>CAVVTC010000001.1:0-63863 GCA_963751025.1 uncultured Acidobacteriota bacterium
CCGCCTTGCAGTTGCGGTCAAGGGATTCGAGCGGGTGAGGACGCCTCAGTCCTTTCTGAGCGTCGCGATCGGATCGATGCGGGCGGCGCGCAGGGCGGGAACCGACGCGGCGACTACGGACGAGCTGACGATCACCAGCAGGCTCGCACCGTACGCGACGGGATCGAAGAGATGAACGAGGGTTCCGATCTCCGCGGCCATTGGCGTCGCCATCAACACGATCGCCAGCGCCGCGGCCAGGCCGCCGCCGGCGACCAGACCGATACCGACCGGGCGAAACGATTGCGACAGCACCAGGCCGGCGACGTTGCTGGTGGTCGCCCCGAGCGCCATGCGCACGCCGATATCCTTCGCCCGCTGCTCGACGATGTACGACAGGACGCTGAACAGGCCCGACAACGTCAACACGAGCGCCAGCCCTCCAAGTACGACGGCCACCCAGAAGGCGATCCGAAGAATGTAGGTCTGCATGCCGGCCATCGTCCGCATGGAGTTGATCTGGCCGAGCTCGGGATCGACTCTCGTGAGACGTTCGATCAGCGCCTGGCGCGTCTGCTCGAGGTCGCCGCGAACCCGGAGTATCAGCGACGTTCCTGGACTCTCGGGATCGGTTGGCAGATACACCGCGTACGAAGGGAAGAAGTCGGAGGCGAGCGGACCGTTCACGTCGCGCACGACGCCGACGACGATGAACGCACGCTCTTCCTTCGCGCTGCTCGCTTCGGCGGACGAGAGCGATGGTGCAGCCGGCGATTCCGACTTCTGAGCCTGGAGTCGGACCACCTGCCCGACCGCATCGCGAGTCGGCCAGAGCCGGCGCGCGACTGTGTCGGTCACGATCGCGACGCCCGCGTCCGCGGTGCGCTCTGTCCGAGTGAAGCCTCGGCCTCTCACGACGTCGATGTCGAGCACATCGAAGTATTCCGGCGACACGGCAATCTGGTCGATCGGCAATCTGCTCGATGCATTCGCTGATCTGTCCGCCGTCGTCTCGGCGGCAACGGGCGTCTCGGCAACTGCAGGCGTCCGAGGAGACGAGGCGGCCACTGCCGCTACCGTCGGGTCGGCCGTCACCGCCTGCAGCAGCGCAGCGCGCCGCGTCTCGTTGACGATGTTGACCATCAGCGTGTCGCTCGTCCGCACGCCCGGATCCACGGTCGCGGCAGCAAGAGCACTTCGAAGAAATATGGCGGCACAGATCAAGAGCAGAGCCGATGCGCCGACCTGGACCGCGATCAGGGCATGTCGTGCACGATCCGGACGTGCGTCTCTCGTCACGTCGCCGCGCATCGTCCGCACGAGTTCGAGGCGGGTGGCCTGCAGCGCCGGCACGAGCGCGAAGAACACCGTCGCAACGATCGCGCCGGCCACGAGGAACACGAGGACTCGCCAGTCTGCAGCGGGAACGCCGACGCTCAGCTGCTCGGCGAGCTCCGGCGGCATCGTCGTCGTCGCCGCGTAGACTGCACCCTCGAGTAACAGCCGCGAGACGGCAAGGCCGCAGGCCGCCGCCGCGAGCGCGAGGATGAGGCTTTCGGTGAGCAGCTGCCGGATGATGCGCCGGCGTGACGCGCCGAGCGACAGCCGGATGCCGATCTCCCGCTGGCGCGAGACCCCGCGCGCCAGTTGCAGGTTGGCAACATTGGCGCATCCGATCATCAGGACCAGCCCGAACGCAAAGAAGATCGGAGAGAAGACCAGCAGCGCCTCGCCGGCATCGTCTGGGGATGTCCCCTGTCTCGGTCTCAGCCTGATTGATGTTGGCGGGGGCGCCGACGCGCGCTGCGCGCGCGAAGGCGGCAGATCGGTTCGTCCAGATGCCCACACGGCGAGTGCGGCCGTCGCGGACTCCGGCGACATCCCCGGCTTCAGCCGCCCGACGACGTCGATGGGGATCGTGGCCTCGCTCCGCGCATAGTCATCGCGGAATTGTCCGGCGAGTGCGAGTGGCGCCCAGTAGTCGGGCGGGCCGATGCCGAGCCCTCGAAAGCCATCGGGCATGACGCCGACGATCTCGTACGGCAGCCCGTTGACACGCACACTGCGGCCGATCACCAACGGATCGCCGGCGAACAGCTTGTTCCACCCGCGGTGACTGAGGACGATCACCGGCCGGCCGGCAGAGCGCTCGTCGTCATCCGGCGTCAACGAGCGGCCGAGTGCCGCGTGGACTCCCAGCACCGGGAAGAAGTTTCCAGTGACGAGGGCGGTGTTCACCGGGCGGCCGTCGATGCGGGTCCTGAGCCGCAGCATCGCGAAAGCATCGGTGAACACGGCGGTCTCGCGCCGAATCGCGTCGTATTCGGCCCGCGTGAACGGCAGCGACGCATCCGCGCCGGGAGCTGTCGGCCGCTCCACGACAAACAGCTCGCCCGGGCTCCGCACCGCATCGAGGCGAAGAAAGGCGAGGTTGTAAATCGTGAACACGACGGTGATCAGCCCAAGGCCCAGTGCCACCGTTGCGACGATGGTGATGGCGGTGAGGGGGGCGCGTCGGAACGTGCGGAACGCGTAGAGGATATCGCGTGTCAGGTCGTCGACGACATTGGTGCCGCGAGCGTCGCGACACTGGTCGGCGGCCAGCGGCACCGGGCCGAAGCGCGCGCGCGCCCTGGTGCGAGCGTCCGTGGGGCTCAGACCGGCGGCGATGTGCTTCTGCGTCTCGCGCTCGATATGGAACGCGAGCTCCTCGTCGAGTTCGCGTTCGACGCGGTGCGGAGCCACCAGCGCGCGAATCCGCAGGAACAGGTCGCGGATGTTCATGTGGTTACGCCTCAGGAACCGTCAGCGGAGTCATGGTGTCGGATAACGACACTAACGTCGGCTGGTGTCGTCTGTCAACACCAAGATGTCTGGCTGCCCTCCGTCCAGCGCCATTCCGACTACAATCCGCAACACCACATTCATTCTCGTCTGGAGGCGCCGTGTCCATCGTGTTCCGTTTCTTCCTGGTGCTCGTGATTGCTGCTCCCGTCGCCCTGCTCGCACAGGGCGGACAGACGCCCGCGCCGGTGCCGTCAGGCCAGGGGGCGATTACACCGCTCGCGCCGGACGCGATGTTCACGGTTGCCGTGGCCATGCCAGTCGTGGAGGCGGCGCCGATCCATATCGCTCGTCAGGGCCCTTCCGGCGCCGGTTTCCAGGTGATCGACGGCGGCGTGCGGACCGTCGCCCTCAAGGGCGCTCACGCCGCCGGCAACGCGACCACGCAGATGCTGCGTGTGCTCGGCGACAACCCGAACGTGCGGCTCCTGTTCACGCTGGTCAATGGCAACTACCGCATCGTCGCCAAGCGCTCGGCGGGCATCAGCCGTCTGGCCGATCTGAAGGGGAAGCGCATCGTCGTGCCGCGTGACACCTCGGCCAACTACTACCTGGTGGCGATGCTGCGCTCGGCGGGACTGCAGGAATCGGACGTGACGCTGGTGTCGGCGCCGAGAGATGGGATGGCGGCAGCGATGGTGAAGGGCGAGGCGGACGCCATCTCCATGTGGGAGCCCGAATCGGAGAACGCCGTGCACGCCATCGGCAAGGACGCGATCATCTTCCAGGACAACAAGGTGTATCGCGAGCTGTACAGCGTGTATTCGACGACCGACGTGATGCGCGATCCGCGCCGGCGGATGGAGCTGCTCGCGTTCGTACGTGCGACGCTCATTGCGGCGGCGGATCTCCAGAAGGATCCCAAGCGCTTCTTTCCGCTGATCAGCCAGATGACCAAGCACCCGCAGGATCAGATCGCGCGCAGCTGGGAGCACCATGGCTTCCCGCTCGGCGTGGCGCCGGACCTGCTGGACCTGATTACTGAAGAAGAGAAGTGGGTGGCGGCGCAGCAGAAGCGGGCGCCGAGGAGCCGGGCTGAACTCTCCGGCTTCATCGACACCACGATCTTGAAGGAAGCCCAGGCGCTCAACGCGAAGCGCTGAACGCCTGGAAAGATGTCAGGGCCGCCTGAAGGCGGCCCCCACGCCGCCTGAGCGGCCCCTCACATCAGTGCCGAATCTGTGACGTGATTTCTCCCAGTTCGTAATCCTCGCAGTGGCCCCGCTCAGTTGCAGATTGGCGGGTCCTTCTTGAAGAAGGGGATGCGGGAGCCCCACTTGCGCTCGGCCGCCTGGACCAGGTCCGTGGGGCAGTTGTGTACGTGCTCGAAACTGACGGTGGTGAACGAACCGGGGACAACCGGGTCAAAGCGCACCAGGTTGACCTCGACGCGGCGCAGGTTCTCGAACAACCGCTCGGCCCGCTGCCGCGGGGGTTTGCTCTTGTCGCTGACGAACTTCTGGTCCTCATCCGTCATGCGTTTCAGCTCGTCGGGGTGCTGTTCGAGGAATGGCTTCACACCCAGCTTCGCGTCGCCGTCGAGCATCGCGCGATCGAGCGCGGGGCCTTCGAGCTCGCGGCCGAGACGGTCGTCGAGCCTCGGGAGCTCGGAGAGACCCACGGTCGTAGGCGCGGGCTGCCCGGGCGTGCGCTGCCCTGGAGACGGGCGCAAGGTGAGTGTGATCGGATAGCGCGCGGCGATCAGCTTGCTCACCTTGTCCGCGCGTTCCTTGGAGAGCGCGTCATTGCCCTCCCACTTCGCGGCGGGCCCGCGGTCCTTCGGTCCCGGCGCTGGGCGCCGGCCCTCGGGCGAGGCGTAGCCGTTGACCGACGTGACCCAGGTACCGTTGGCCAACGAGGTAGTCCAGCTGTTCGAGCTGTCGCTTATTGAGCCTGGCGGTGCCGATCTTCGGATCGCTGGCCAGGATCTCCTTGATTTCGTCCACCGGTCCCCCGGCGCGCACCCTCGGATCGCGGCGCAGCGTGTCCTTCGCGTGGTCGAAGTCCAGGAATAGCCGCTCGCGCCTTTCGATGAACTTCCCGAGCCCGGGGTCGATCGGGATCGTGACGGGAACCTCTTTCAGACATTCGGCCTCCCACCAGACGACCACCTCTCTTACCGGGCACACCTTGCCTTTGATCTTGCGCCCTTCGAGCGGAATCTCCACCTTGACCATGACCTGCTTGCCCTGGTCGTCGGCCTTGAATTCGACGCCCACCTTGAACCAGCCGCGATCGGCGGACACGGTGGCCGACGTCGAGGCGATGCCGCTCTTGTTCATCTCGAGCTTGACGTCGCCAGTGATCTTCCAGCTTCCGACCTTGGTGATATCGACTGTGAGGAAGGTCTGGACCTTGGCGTTCTCGAACGTCTTCTTGATTTCATCGGGACTCTCGCCGCGGCCGATCTGATCCATCACCTTGTCGAGCAGATCCTTGAAGGCGACTTGCGCGTTGGCGCCGGCATCGATCGTTCCCTGCGTGCCCTCGCACCAGGATCAGGCGGAAGAACACGCGCTCGTCGTCACTGCAGAAACCGAGACGCGGGCGGCCAGGCCGGGTCAGGATCCGCGCGCGGACCCGGCGTCGGACGCGGAAACGCGTGCCGTCGGCCCGTGTCACGACGATCTCGTCGGAGTTATCGCCGGGTGTGACTTTCGGCGCTGGTGCGTCTTCAGACGCTTCGCTCGCCGAGAAGGGCGCCGATTCGCTGCGGCCGACGAACTCCTCGAAGAACGATTCGGCGTGGGGTTGCGAGAACGATGACCGGCGTGCTCCGCGGCCGATGAGATCCGCGAAGAAGAGATCAGAATTCCGCCGCTCACGCTGGGACACCGGGCCGAACGTTGTCCTCTGCCTGAACGGACGCATTCTCGGCATCGTACGAGCGGCCTGTCCGGTCGTCTGTACGCTACGCCACGGAGCCGTGGTCTTCCCCCGATTGTGTAGCTTGCCGGCTGAGCCGAACGTCTGAGATAGTGGCCGGCACGAGCACGACATGCACCGACGCCGGTTGAATCGCCTTGCCCTGTGCCTTCTCCTCGTCCTGGCCGCGACCGTGCGGTATCGCTCGACGATATCGGCGCAGGATGGCGAACGTCCCGTCGCCGCATCCGCCCCGGACAGCGCCAGCGTGTCGAACGTGATCGACACGTACTGTGCAAGCTGCCACAACGGGCGACTGCGATCGCCGTCCGGAGTCCTGCTCGAACCCTTCAACGCGGCAGCGATCTCCGCCAGCCCGGAGTCGTGGGCGCGCGCCTACCGCCAGATGCAGGCGGGCGCGATGCCGCCCGTCGGTGCGCCACGTCCGAGTCGAGACACGTTCGCCGCCGTATTGAAGTCGATTGAGCAGGCATTGGCGCCACAGACGACACCGCCTGCCGCCAACAGCCACGAGATCGCCGCACGTCTCGCAACCATGTTGTGGGGCAGTGCGCCAGACGCCGCACTCCGGGACGATGCGCAGCGCAATCGATTGAGCGACTCACTGACGCTCGAGCGTCACGTTAGCCGGATGCTCGCCGACGATCGCGCTGACGCATTCGTCTCGCGTTTCTTCGTGCCGTGGCTGGAGCTCGACAAACTGGGCAACGCCGATCCGGATACGAAGTACTTCCCCGAGTACGACGTCTCGCTGCGCGATGGCCTCGCCAGGGAGACCGAGCTGTTCCTGCTCAGCCAACTTCGTGAGGACCGCGACCCGCTCGAGCTGTGGAGCGCGGACTACACGTTTCTGAACGAGCGGCTCGCCCGGCACTACCGCGTACCCAACGTGACCGGGCCGCAGTTCCGCCGCGTGTCCGGGTCCACGCCGGAGCGAGCGGGACTTCTGGGGCACGGCAGCATCCTGATGGTGACGTCGCGGCATCAGCACGGCGTTGACGCTGCTTACACGACGCCGGCGACGCGCGCGAAATGGGTGCGACTGCACTTCCTGGGCGCACCACCGCCAAACGGGTTTCCCGGCGCCCAGCCGGTGAGGCCGGAGCTGCCGATTGCTCCCCAGACGCGGACGCTACCCGCCGAGCCGTGCGGAAACTGCCATCGCAACTTCTTCCCGCTTGGCTACGCGCTGGAGAACTTCGATCCGCTCGGGCGCTGGCGCACCGACGACCAGGCTGGGCCGGTCGACACATCGGGCGCGTTCGTTGACGGCACGCCCACCAACGGCGTCGTTGAACTCCGTCAGGCACTGCTGCAGTACCCCGAGGCGTTTCGCACGACGATCGTCGAACGACTGCTCGTCTACTCGTCCACGGGAACGGTGACGGCTGCGGGCGGAACACCGGAGACACTCATCCAGGCCAGACGCATCCTGCGTCGCTCGCCCACGTCGCGCTGGTCCGCCCTCATCGCCGCGATCGCGCAGGCAAAATAGTCGTCAGAACGCGATCATCTGTCCGAGGACGACGCCGTGGCGTGTGAAGGTGGCGCTGGCGACGACTGACGACCCTTCGAGATATCAGGCGCTTAGAGGCGAAACAGTCGATTGATCTTCACGATGAAGGCGCGGTTGTTGAGGCCGGGAAAGCTGCGCGACAGCGTGTTGCGCTCCTCGTTGTAGACGACGAACAGCTCGCTGCCGGGCTGGTACTCCCACCGGAACCGCGCGTTGGTCGAGACCGCGTTGATCCCCGAGTTGTATTGCATCAACGCGCTGACGAACATCAGCGGGGTCACCGAGGTACGTCACGCGGGAGCCGGCCAGATGCGTCGTGAACTGGCCCTCGTCGAGCGTGACGTGATTGAACGAGTAGGTCGGCTCCACCGACAGCTGGTTGGTGATCGGCACTCTCCCGCGCGCCGCGCTGAGCGTCGTCTTGCGGCCGTTGTAGAACGTGCCGAACTCCGCCGTCAGGTTGGCCGAGACGAGGCGCTGCTGCGTGGCGTTGTAGCCGATGCGGAACGTGTCGAACGCGTACTCGCCGACCGGCAGCACCACGCTGCCGATGAGCGTCGGCTCCGGCAGGAACTCGAACGAGTTGGTGTAGTTGACGCTGAGGCGATCGCCGCTCTGGAACTCGAGCGCGAATTCCAGCGCGCGCTCGCGCGACTCGAGGCGCCCGGCGCCGTTCTCGATGTACTCGATCGCGCCGTCATAGACGTACTTGCGGATCGCGCTGCGCTGTCGCGGGCGTGGGCTGAACTTGAATCGGGCGTAATCGCGCACCATGTCGTGACGACGCACGAAGCCCATCTCGGGATTGAAGCTGTCGCCGATCTTCAGGCGCTCGACCTGCACGGTATAACGATCGCCCGCGTAATCGAGCTGTCCGCGATAGCTGTCGTTGTCGCGCGTGGGCACCTCGTCGGTGTCGGTCGCGGACCAATACGTGTTGATCTGCAGGTTCTCGAAGAACGCGAACGTGCCGTCGATGCCGTACGAGCGATTGGCGCCGGGCCCGATCGTGGACTCGGATCGGTTGGTGAAGAGGAGACCGATGCTGCTGCGGCGAAGCACGTCGCGTTTGACGCGAATCACGCTGAAATTGGTCGCCGGTGCGTTGAACTCCTCTTCCTTGTCGCCGGTCTGGATGTTGAGCACGCCGAGACTGAATCTGCCGGCGCGGCCGGTGAGCCGGCCGCCGACATTGAGCGGAACCTCGTGATTCCCGTGCAATCCGATCCGGCGGCTGTAGAACAGGATCGGCGCGGGGTTGCTGCTGCCGATGAACCCGCCGCCAAAATTGCCGCCGACGCTGTTGATCGCCACGCCGCCGAAGGAGAACGTGCCCTGGTTCTCCAGGAAGAAGTCGCGTTTCTCCGGGAAGAACAGATTGAACCGCGTGAGGTTGATCTGCTGTTCGTCGGCCTCCACCTGGGCGAAGTCGGTGTTGACCGTCAGGTCGGCGACCAGGCCCTGCGTGACCGCGTACTTCACGTCGAGGCCGGCCTCGGCCTCCGGATGGTTCGAGATCTGCGGCGTCACCAGCCGATCGGTCGTCAGGTTGGAGATCGCGTACGGCTTGACGTCCAGGTTGGCGCCGCTGCGCGGCGCCTCGATCCCGACGAGCGTGGCTGCGAACACCGCTCGCTGAAATCCCGACTGTCCGGTCGCCGGCGGCACGCGCGTCAGCGTCGAGACCTCGTTCTTCGACCGCTTCACGCGCATCGCATTGAAGCCCCACACCTGCGCCGTGCCAGGCTGATACCGCAGCGACTTGAACGGCACCGCGGCCTCGACGGCCCAGCCGCCCTCGAAGCGAGCGGTCTTGGTCTCCCACACGGGATTCCAATCGCTGCTGTACTGCCGATCGTTCACCATCGTCCCGTCGGATCGGCCGCCGAGCGGGTTCATCGTGAACGTGAACGAGGTGCGCCGGTCGTAGAAGGTGTCGAAGATGAACGAGACGAGATCGTTGCCCTGCCAGCTGCTGGTGCTGTCGCGCCGCATCTCGGTGGCGATCAGCGTGTCCATGTTGGTGTCCCACACCTTGAACGACACATAGACATGGTCCTCGTCAAAGGCGACCCATGTCTCGGTGCGTTCGGTGGCCGCCTGGCCGCCGTCGGGCTCGACCTGGATGAAATCCGAGATCGGACGGACGTCGCGATAGAGCGCCTCGTCGAGTGCGCCGTCGATGCGCAGCGGCTGGCTGACGCGCACCGCACGCAGGGTCGCGCGGCCCTCAGTGTCGCGGGTGATGACCTCCGGCGCGATCGGCTCGGGTGGCGCGTCTACGTGAAGCGGCACGCTTCGTGAGGGTGCGGTGGTCATGAGCGGCGCCGCATCGGATGGTGACTGTGCGGCGGCGTCCGGCGCGGAAGAGCAGAGTGCCGCGAGCGTGAGGAGCCACACGCTCAGTGCGCGCGGTCCGGTGATGCCTGTGTTGCCCATTGGATTCGATGTGCGCGCCACATCGTATATCCGAACCTCTTCTACTCCGAGGCCCGGGTTGGCAAGGTCCACCGATGACGGCCTATGTCAATCGCGAGATTGCCCCCGCCGGCTTCATCGCGGTGCTCGCGGCGATATTCGGTGGACTCGCGCTGCTGCTTGCCGCGACGGGAATCTACGGCGTGCTCAACTACCAGGTCTCGCGGCGCCTGCCCGAAATGGGCACTCGAATGGCGCTGGGTGCGACCACGCGTGACGTGCTGACGCTCGTCCTGCGTGAGGGCTCGTGCTGGCAGCGGCCGGAGTGTTGCTGGGACTCGTCGCCGCGCGCGCCGCGGCTCACGGGTTTGCGTCGTTGCTCTTCGGAGTCTCGGCCAGCGACCCGATCAGTTTCAGCCTGGCGTTGTTGCTGCTCCCCTTGGCGGCGCTGCTCGGCTGCTGGCGTCCCGCGCGGCGCGCCGCGGCGGCGAACCCCGCGGAGTTGATCCGCGCGGAGTAGGGAGTAGAGGTGAATCACGAAGCGAGCTGAGATCGGTACTCCGGGCCGAGCGGCTGGTTGGCGATGAGCAGCGCCTCGGCGCGCTGGACCGACAGCGGGCGTGAGAAGAGATATCCCTGCGCGTGCGTGCACCCGAGGCGCTTCAGCTCGCGCGCCTGCACCTCGCTCTCGATGCCTTCGGCGACCACGCTGGTGTTGAGCGTCCGTGCCAGCGCCAGGATGCTCTCGACGATCGCCGGCCGGTCGGGCAGCAGCAGGCTCTTCACGAACGAGCGGTCGATCTTGAGCGCATCCACCGGCAGCTTGTGCAGGTGGCTCAGCGACGAATAGCCGGTGCCGAAGTCGTCGAGATAGATCTTCACGCCGAAATCCCGGAGCTTGCGCAGCACGTCCGCGACCTCGTGCGGACTGTCCATCAGCGCGGTCTCGGTGATCTCGAGACGCAAATCGCACGGCTTCAGCCCGGCCGCATGCACCGCTTCCTCGACGACCAACAGGAAGCTCTGCTCCATCAGCTGCCGGCTGGAGACGTTGACGGTGATGCACTCGAGCCCGCCGTTGGGAAACCGCTTCCGCCAGTCCGCGAACGTGCGGCAGGCCTGCTGGAGCACCCACGTGCCCAGCGGCTCGATCAGTCCCAGCTCCTCGGCGATCGGGATGAAGGTCGCCGGCTGAACCGCCTCGCCCTTGCGCGTCCACCTGACCAGCGACTCGAATCCGACGCACATCCCCGAGCTGAGCGACACGATCGGCTGATAGTGCACTTCGAAGTCTTTGCTGCCCACGGCGTGCCGCAGATCGTTCTCGAGACCGAGGCGGTCGCGCGCCCGCGCGTGCATGTCGGCGTCGAACATCTCGTGTCGCGCCTTGCCGCGGGCCTTGGCCTGATACATCGCCGTGTCGGCATCGCGCATGATCTCGTCCGGATTGGCGTACTGGACGCGGCCGAAGGCGATGCCGATGCTGGCCGACGTGAAGACCTCACGGCCGCCGATCGAAAACGGCGCCGACAGCGCGTGCTGAATCCGGAACGCGATGGCGTTGGCCTGCGCCTCGTCGCCGAGCCCGTTCAGCAGAATCGCGAACTCGTCGCCGCCGAGCCGGGCGAGCGCATCGCCCTGCCGCAAACAGGCCTCGAGCCGCCGCGACACCGCGACGAGCAGCGCGTCGCCGACGAGATGGCCAAGACTGTCGTTGACGATCTTGAAGCGATCGAGGTCGATGTAGAGCGCCGCGAATCCGTCGCCGCGACGCTGCTTCAGCTCCTCGAGGCATCGCCCGAGCCGCTCGACGAACACCGACCGGTTGGAGAGTCCGGTCAGCGGATCGAGGAACCCGGCGCTCAGCACCCATTCGCGCGTGAGCGATCGATCGGTCGTGTCGGTCAGCGATCCGGCGATGCGGGTCGCCCGCTTGCCGGCGCCGCGCACCGCGACGCCGCGGCAGAGGAACAGCCGATACGTGCCGCCCTCGTGGCGCAGCCGGTGCTCGTACTGAAAGTGATCGGCCTTGCCGGAGAGGTAGGCGTCGAGCGCGTCCTTGAGCGGGGCGATCTCGTCCGGATGCACGCGATCCATCCAGTCCTCGGGACGGCCGATGGCCGCGGCCGCGGGCAGGCCCATCATCGCGCGCCAGCGCGCCGAGACGTAGAACTCCTGGCTGCGCAGATCCCACTCCCACAACCCGTCGCTGGCGCCTTCCGCGGCGAGCGCGAGCCGCTCCTCGCTTCGCTTGACTTCGTATTCCGCGCGCTTCTGATCGGTCACGTCGATCCAGAGCAGCGTCGTGCTGTCGGCGGCCGGCACGATCCTGATCTGCAGGATCCGGCCACCAGCGGACGACAGCGCGCCATAGAGCAGTTGCGTGCGCGGAGTCTGCTGGGTGACCGCGTCGTCGATGGAGCGGGGAAGCCCGCTGTTGCTCAGCACAGGCAGCGCGCCAACCAGCGTCCGTCCGAGCGCGCGGTCGCGCGGGCAGTCCACCATCTGTTCGAGGGCCGGGTTCCACAACGTGATGCGGCCGGCGCTGTCGATGACCGACATGCCCTGGTCGATCGATTCGATCGCCTCCAGGCTCCCGTGCTCGTATTCGGACTGCCTCACGTACGCGCAGTACGCCTGGTGGGCGAAGTACAGCGGGAAGGCCGCGACCGGCAACACTTCCCACACCCGGTGATCGACGACCTCGGTGAGGCCGACCGCAATGCCGGCGCCGATGACCGCATGCGGACAATCCTGGAGCAAGCGGGTCGGCCAGGATCGATTGACCGTCTCTCCGCTCAGGAGCGGCACGACGATCTCCGCCGCCGCGCTTCGCACGATCGAGTAGGCGACGACCGCGGCGGCGATTGGCGCTCCCTGCCATGGCCAGACGAAGTGGCCGAGCGTGCCGCCGAGCGCGCGGTGCACGAGCCCGGCCGCCTGGATCGCGGCCACGATCGTGGCGAGGTTGACGAGCGTTCGGCTGAGCGGACGCGTCTGCTGCGTGTCCGCCAGTACGAACGTCACGGCTCCCGCCGCGGCCACGATGATCGTCAAGAACGGTCCGACGATCAGCAGAGAGGTGAAATGAATGACGAAGAAGAGCGGCGTCATGCCGCGATCTTCCGCAGCCGGCCGCTGCACGGCGAGAACCGCGGTCAGAATCGCGGCGACGATCAGGCCGCAGAATTCAAGCGTGCCATGCGGCTGCGGCCAGCCGCTGAGCCCCAGCAGCATGACTCCGCCAGTCGCGATCGCCGCGAAGACGAACAAGCCGGAGTACCGAGGGAGCATTCCCATTCAATCGATGTCTGCGCGCACGTAGGGCTAGCGATCTAGAAAGGGAAGGCAAAGCCAGGACCACTCGAGGTCGGCTACAAGTCGTTGATAAATATCGGTTTAGATGGAGGGCTGAACCGGCTCTGCCGGGCTGGGGTGTGCCGTGTCGGCACATGCGTTACGAGAACGAAAACCGTCACTCATCGAGCGACTGGCTCACCGCCCAATGCTCCGCGCAGAGCCCGGGCCAACTCCGGTCGGTACTGTGGGTCGTCGCGCGAGCCGTCGACCGAATAACCGCACACGGTCAGGAACGGCCGTTTCCCGGCCAGCGTGTTCCACAGACGCTCGATGCCCATGACGGCCTCTCCCTGATTGGGGCCAAGGCCCGCAGCGATCTCGCCGACGACGGTCATACGCGAGGCCGGACTCGAGCCGGTAAGACGCGCCTGGAGACCATCGACGACCGCGGCAATGCGCTGCGCGTCGGGTTGCCCGTCGCGTGTGATCTGCTGCAGCGTCTCGACCGCGTCCACGACGACGTATCGACCGTCCGCGACGACATGCGTCGTGTCGAGACCTTGTTCGGCGAGTTTCTTCGCGACGCCCATGCGCGTGACTTCCGACGCGAAGACCGTGACCGCGTCTCCACGCGAGAGCGCAACTCGGACGAGGCCCGCGGTCTCGTCGCACCACGCCTCGTGGCGAGAGTAGTACATCACCGCATGGCCGCCTCGCGGGGCAATCGCCGATAGTGACGACAGTGTCGGCAGGAAGACGCGCCCGGCGTGCACGTGTTCGACGGCCTTCGGTAGATCGATCGGCATGCGTTGCTTGCACACATACGCCTGCCCGCCCGACCGGAAACCGGTCACCACGAACTCATCGCCCCTGTGCAGGCTCAGGAACACCACTTTCGCCCGCGACCCGCGCCGCCGCAGCTCGCGCGCAGCCTGAAACCCGTCGAGGCCCGGCATGCTGATGTCCAGGATCACGACGTCGGGGTCGAGACGGATCGCCTGCTCGACCGCCTCCGTTCCATCGCTGACCGACGCCACCACGTCACACGTCTCTTGCAGGACAGACGAGGCGATCTTCAGCATTTCGGCATGATCGTCTGCCAGCAGGACGCGCGGAGCCGAGTGAGCGCCGCTCACTCTGTCTTCCTGGCAGCGCCGAGCGGCACGCGCAAATCAAGCTGGGTTCCCTGGGACGGTGTCGATCGAATGTGCAACTCCCCGCCAATCAGCCAGGCGCGTTCTCGAATGCTGGTGAGGCCGAGGCCTGCCAGCGCACCCGATCCTTCGACGTCGAAGCCGATGCCCTGGTCGGCGATCGCAAGATGCAGGGATCCGTCTCGCTCGCGGAGCGACACACGCGCACGTGAACTTTCGCTGTGTTTAACCACGTTAGCGAGTGCCTCCTGTGTGATACGAAAGAGGGCGAGAGCCAGATCTTCCTCAAACGGCCGATCCGGCATGGGACCGCCGACGAATTCTACGTTGATGCCCGCCTGCGCGGAGAACTCTCCGCACAATTTATTCAACGCCGTGACCAGCCCGAGGTGAACGATCGTCGCCGGGTGCAGATTGTGCGACAGCTGACGAACGTCCGACGAGATCCCATCGATCTGATCACGCACGGCACCGAGCCGCTGCTTCACGCCATCGTCTGCGGCGGGAAAAAGCCGCAGGATTTCGCCGAGCGCAAGACGAGTGAGTACCAGCTTTTGACTGATATCGTCATGCAAGTCATTGGCCAGTCGCTTGCGTTCGGCCTCCTGGCCAAGCAGCAGACTCTGGCGAACACGCTGTCCCGCCCAGGCCTGTTCTTGTGTTGCGTAATGTCCACACACGTCCCGATGTAGCCACCATAGGACCCGGCCGGCTGGCACTATCTCTGTTCCGAGCGCGTGATTCTACTCTCTTCGCCAGCCGCCTGCACTGTGACCCTTTACGCGCCGTGTTGACGGGGCGCGAGGTGTTGCAGAATGAGTCGCCATGATGTGAGGAGGTCCGTATGAAGGGTGCGATCCTGTTCGTCGCCGGGCTTTTCGTGGGGGTGGCCGTGCACGCGGGGCTCGCGCAGAGCGCCGGCAGCGGCGTCGTGATGATGAATCACGTGGGCATCAACGTGCCGAACATCGCCGAGGCGGTGACGTACTACACCGAGAAGATGGGGTATCGCGAAGCGTTCCGCGCCAACGACGACAAGGGCCAGCCGCGGCTTGTCTACATGCAGATCAGCAGGAACACGTTCCTCGAACTCAACCCGGCCAACGCGCAGCGGCCGGCGGGCTTCACACACTACGGGCTCCACGTCGAGAACGCGGCCGAAGCCGTCGCGAGGTTCAGAAAGAACGGCGTGACGGTGAGCAACCCCAACACCAGCGATACCAAAGCCGTGCTCGCCAACATCACCGATCCGTACATGGGACGCATCGAGCTCGCCGAGATCACGCCGGACTCCCTGCACAACAAAGCCATTCAGAGTTGGAAATGAGAGACAACGACGCACACGGCTGACGCCTGCGCGTCTACGTCGGTGTGTCGCTGCTCGCGCTGGGCGTCATCGTCGCAGACGCAGCAGCGTGGAGGCACTCCGCAGACGGACAAGGTTCAGCCCGTCAACAGCGGCGCCAATCCGTATCGCGTCATTCGCGATTGGGCTCAACTGACCATCGAGGCCAGGCCGTGGGGCGGCTCGAACGGTGTGGCGATCGACCGCGACGGCAAGTCGGTGTGGGCCGTGGATCGGTGCTCACCGGGCACGACGCCGGGCTGTCTCGGCAGCATGGCGAACCCGGTCCATCATTTCGACGAGTCGGGCAGGGAGATCAGAAGCTTCGGCGGCGGGATGTTCGTGTGGCCGCATGGCATCCACGTCGATCGCGACGGCAACGTGTGGGTGGCCGACGCGCGAGGAGAAAAGGACAAGGGAAGCCTCGTCATCAAATTCAGTCCCGAGGGCAAGGTCCTGATGACGCTGGGCACGCCGGGCGTGAAGGGAAATCCTCCCGGCGCCCTGACCGATCCAACCGACGTCGTGACCGATCCGAGCAATGGCGATGTGTACGTGGCGGAGAGTCACACCGATGTGAGCGACCCCACGCTCGTCGGGCGCATCTCGGTGTTCGACAGGGCCGGAACGTTTCTGCGAGTGATCGGCCGGACCGGCACGGGACCGGGTGAGTTCCGGACGCCGCACGCGCTCGAGTTCGATTCGCAGGGACGGCTGATCGTCGCCGACCGGCACAACCATCGCATCCAGATTCTGACGAAGGAAGGGAAGTTCATCGCCGAATACCCCGAGTTCGGCCGGACGAGCGGGCTGGCGATCGACGCCAATGACGTCATCTACACCGCCGATTCGGAATCGAACGAGCGGGTGCATCCGGGCTGGCTGCGCGGGATCAGGATCGGGAGTCTCAAGGACGGCAAGGTGACGAGTTTCATCCCGCCGCATGCGACGCCGAATGCTCCGGATGGCGCGATGGGCGAAGGCATCGCGATCGACGCCGCCGGGAACATCTACACCGCGGAAGCGCAGCTCAGAGGCGTCACGAAATACCTGAAGAACTAGCGTGTCCGGCTCGACACGTGCGTGGAGGGCCGGACACGCGTTGCTCACCGTTCGCACGCACACGGAATCGTCAGATCCGCGATTTCTCGCCCACATGAGTGGCGTGGCGTCTCGACGCGAGACCGGCAAGCGGCGGCAGCGGCGTTGCTCTGCTGACCTGCATGAGACGCTCAACTCGCTGGTTCGTCGTCGCCGTCGCCCTGTGCACCTCCCTCGTGCCGATCGATGTCGCGGCGCAAGCCGATCGATCGACGGCTGACAAAACACTCTCTCCGTACTTCTTCGTTGAAAACGGCGATCCCGCGATCGACCGGTTGCCGCTCAAGGACACCCGCGTGGACGTCGCGATCGTTGGCGTGATCGCTGACGTGACCGTCCGGCAGGTCTACGAGAATCGCGGGCAGCGGCCGCTCCATGCCCGCTACATCTTCCCGGCGTCCACGCGCGCCGCCGTCTACGGAATGACGATGACGGTCGGCGACGTGCGGATCGTCGCGAAGATCAAGGAGCGCGAGCAGGCGAAGACGGAGTTCGAGACCGCCAAGAAAGAAGGAAAGAGCGCCTCGCTGCTCGAGCAGAGTCGCCCCAACGTGTTCTCGATGAGCGTCGCCAACGTGCTGCCCGGCGACACGATCGCCGTCGAGCTCAAATACACAGAGCTGCTGGTACCGACTGACGGCCAGTACGAATTCGTCTACCCGACGGTGGTCGGACCCAGGTATTCGGAGAAGCGCGCGAGTCAGGCCTCGCCGGGAGACGAGTTCGTCAGGACCGCGTACACGCGGCAGGGCGAGGCGCCCCGTTCCGAGTTCCACCTCGCGGGTGTGGTGTCGAGCGGCGTACCGTTTCAGGAGCTCTCGTCACCAACGCACCAGGTCGTCATCCGCGCCACCGGCGCCGGGCGCGCCGAGATGGCCCTCGCCGAGTCCGAGACGTTCTCGGGCAATCGCGACTTCATCCTTCGCTACCGGCTCGCCGGCCAGAAGATCGGCGCGGGACTCCTCCTCTATCAAGGGAAGGACGAGAACTTCTTCCTGCTCATGGCGGAGCCGCCGCAGGCCGTGATGCCGGACGAGATCCCGCCGCGCGAGTACGTGTTCGTGATCGATGTCTCGGGATCGATGTACGGCTTCCCGCTGGATACCGCCAAGAAGCTGATGGGCGACCTGGTCAACGTGCTTCGCCCCTCGGACACCTTCAACATCCTCGTCTTTGCCAGCGGCTCTGAAATGTACTCGCCGGTCTCGGTGCCGGCGACGCGAGCCAACCTGACACGCGCGCTGTCGTTCATCGGCGAGAAAAACGGTGGAGGCGGGACGCGGCTGTTGGCGGGGCTGCAGCAGGCCGTTGCGCTGCCGCGACAACCGTCGGTCTCGCGCAGCATCGTGCTGATCACCGATGGCTATATCGACGCCGAAGCGGACGTCTTCGACTACGTCCGCAACCAGCTGGACGAAACGAACTTCTTCACGTTCGGGATCGGCAGCAGCGTGAACCGGTTTCTGATCGAAGGGATCGCACGCGCCGGACTGGGAGAGCCGTTCATCGTCACCGAGCCTGGTGAAGCGCCGGAGGCAGCGGCGCAGTTGAAGCGCTACATCGAGACGCCGGTGCTCACCGGCATCGACGTCAGGTTCGCGGGATTCGACGCCTACGATGTCGAGCCAGGGAAGATCCCGGACCTGTTCGCGAGCCGCCCGATTGTCGTGTTCGGAAAATGGCGGGGCCGCGTGGGCGGATCGATCGAGATCTCGGGCAAGACCGGTCGCGGCGCCTACCAGACGTCGGTCGCGGTGACGCCGCAGAGCGCCGACGCGAGCCATGCCGCGCTTCGACATCTCTGGGCACGCACGCGCATCGCCGAATTGTCCGATTTCGGTCCCGCCACACCGAGTGACGACCGCGTAGCCGCGATCACGTCGCTGGGACTGACGTATGGCTTGCTGACGAAGTACACGTCGTTCATCGCGGTACACGAGATCGTGCGCCGCACCGCGGACGAGGCCGATGACGTGGACCAGCCGTTGCCGCTTCCGCAGGGTGTGTCCGATCGCGCTGTCGGCGTGACGAGCGGAGCCGAGCCCGAGCTCGTGTGGGTGTTCGCGATCGCCGTCGCGCTGCTCGGTTGTGTCGGTCTGCTGCGCGCGCGGCGGCGAGCAGGAATCGTCGCGTGAGAACGATCGAGCGTGGGGCTGCCGCCTTGCGGGCGGTGAAGACGAAAATCTGGCGTGCTGCCCGTCGTGGCGCTGGTCGCATACGGACTGAAGCGCCACTACGCTGACGCGTCCACCGAGGCGCTGTCGTGGATCCTGACGCCCACCGCGCACCTCGCTGGTCTGGTGACCGGGGTCGCATTCACGGCCGTGCCCGGCGAAGGCTACTTCTCGGCGGAACGTATGTTTCTGATCGAGAAGGCCTGCGCCGGGGTCAACTTCATGATTGCGGCGTTCGCGATGGTCGCGTTCGCCCTCCTGCACCGTGTCCGATCGGTGGGCGAGGGCGCGCGCGTGCTGGGCGTGAGCCTGCTGGCGAGCTATGCGGCCGCCGTGATCGTCAACACCGTGCGCATCTCGATCGCCATGTGGCTTGCCGATCACCCCGTGCCGTTGTCCACACTGACCGCAGCCGACGTCCATCGCCTCGAAGGCATCACCGTGTACTTCGGCGGACTGGTGCTGCTCTACGAGGTGGTGCGCCGCGTCGATGGCGGCGAATTCCGAAACCTGGCGTTGCCACTGGCGTGCTACTACGCCATCACGCTCGTCGTGCCCTTCGTGAACGGTACGGCGCACGACGTCTTTTTCTCGCACGCGCTGGTGGTGCTGCTCGTCCCACCCGTCCTGATCGCGCTCGCCTGCGCCGTTCACCAGATCGCCCGTCCGCTCGCTCGCGCGCTCAATAGGGTGTAACAGCGCAGCATCGATATACTCGGCGTTCGTCATGAATGGTGCTCCCGGATTGCAGCGATTGCTGCCAGGCGCGGCCGTCCTCTTCGGTGGTCTCGCGCTGGCCTTCGGGGCGGTCGGCCTGGCCTGGGCCGTTCCGGAAAATACTCGGACGGATTGGGCCAAGCTCCTGTTCGAAACCGCCGGGCTGTTGTTCCTGCAGTCGCCGGATCTGCCGTCGCCACCGTCGCCCGACAACTGGGCGTTCGCCGCTCGCGCGGGTCTTCGCCACGTTCTGCGGCATCGCTGGGTATCACCGGGGTCCTCCTGCAGCTGCATCGCCCGGCCAGCGACGCACTGATCCGACTCGCTTTCAGATTTCTCGAGGCAGCCTTCCGCGGTCATCTTCGGACTCGGTCGTGTCGGTGGACCGGTGGCACGGCGCCTTCGAGAGGCGGGTCGGCCCGTGTACGCCGTGACGGTGAACGAAGACACTCCGTTTGCCGTGCAGGCTCGTCAATGCGGCGCTCTCGTCATCGTGGGTGATGCGACCACATCCGCCGTACGTAGAGGCACGAGACTCGCCGACGCCTCCGAGGCGTTCATCGCCACCGGCGACGACGCCCGCAACCTGGCCCTCGCGGGAGAACTGCTCAGTGATTTGAACTCCGGTCAGATCCCGTCGCGTCAGACGCTCCGCTGCTACGTCCACGTCTCCAGTCCCACGCTCACCGCGTCATTGGCGGAGCATCGCTGGTCGCAGGCAGGCCATCGCAATGTCTCGTTCCAGATCTTCAATGTGGACGAACAGGACGCGCGCGACGGCCTGCTCAGCGAAGGCCGGGGTCTACTTGAGGGGCCAGTCGTCCGACGCCGTCGCACATTTCATCGTCATCGGGTTCGGCGTCAGTGGCCAGGCGATGGCGCTCCAGATGGCGAGGCTCGCGCACTTCAGGAGCTTCGCGCGGCCGCGGCTGACGATCGTCGACCACTTTGGCGGCGAGCAGACGCGTTTTCTCGAACGGCATCCCGGCTTCTGTCCCGATCCCGCGCAGTTCGATCTGCGTCGGCACGGTCTGCTCGATCGTCGAGACAAGGATGCCTGGGGCTGTCGGGCGTGGCGTCCGGTCCGATCCAGCATGGCGCAGCACACGCGAGGAGGCCGTCGAGTACGCGGTGAATGCCGAGTTTCTCGACCTGACCTCCGATGCGTCGGTTCCACGAACGATGCGCGAACCATTGCTCGATCGACTCTGGCCCGCCTCGTCCGGCACGAGCCGACGATTCAGCGGACGCTGGTCGTGTGCTTCGACGATGAGCAGCGGAATTTCGAGACCGCGTTGTGGTTGCGGGAACTGCTCGAAGCGGAATCCCTCGAGCGCGGCGCGACGTTCAGGGCTGCCGTCTGTATGTCCACCTGCCGACTGCGCGTGGCCTGGCCCGGGTCCTGGAATCGTCGGCGGACTTCGCCGAAAGCGCCGCCATCGATCTGCGGTGCTATGGAGGCTCGGAGCCATCAGACGCAGACGACCGGATCAGCATGTCACGGCTGCTCGACATGGCCCGCGTGGTCGAGAAGCGCTATAACGACTCCGTCGGCGGCGGTCCCGACTTCGACGATTTGTCGCCGGCGTTCCAGGCGTCGAACATCGACGTGGCTGCCCACGCCGATCTGAAAATCGATGCGATCGGATATCGGCGGCGTCCGCAGTTGCGCGGCGAGCAGGCGCCGCCGCTCGCGTTATCCGGCGATCAACTGGCCATGCTCGCACATATGGAACACAACCGGTGGATGGCTGAGCGCCTGACCATCGGCTGGCGTTTCGGCGAGAAGCAGGCCGCCCCCCGCGCCACGATCACTCAGGAGAATCGACGTCGATTGTCGTTGGTGCCCTGGGAGCGCCTCTCGGTCGAGCAGCGGCACGAAATGGAGAAGGACGTCGTCCCAGGTCATGTCGCTGCCCGACATGTACGCAGCCGCGGGCGACGTACTGGAGAGGCGAGACCAAACGACCAGTGGCGCTCATCGCGTGGGGACTGAAGCGCCACTGCGCGGCACTCCTTTCGGGCTATCAGCGGCGCAACGTCTCGGCCGGGTCGAGTCCGCACGCGCGCCGTGCTGGCAGCCATGCGGCTGCGGCGGCCACGAGTGCCAGGGCGCCGGCACCGACCAGGTAGCTCGTCGCATCCGTCGGCGTCACGCCGAAGAGGAGACGCTGCCCGGCACGAGCGATCAGGAGCGCCAGGGGAAGACCGATCGCGATACCGGAAGCAACCGGCAGCATGGCTTCGGCGATCACTCCGGCCGCGACGCGGGAGCGCGGCGCTCCCAATGCGAGACGAATACCGAACTCCCTCGTCCGGGCCGCAGCCGCGTAGCTGACGATCCCGTACAAACCGATCGCTGCCAGCGTGAGTACCAGCACCGCGAGTCCGGTCGCGAGCGTCGAGAGCAGCCGCTCGCTCATCAGCGTCTCGTCGACCTGTGCCTCGACGCCGATCACGTCGGATACCAACGTGTTCGGATAGATGGCGCGGACCTCGTCCGCGACTGCGCGAGCGATCGCCGGTCCGGGCGTCGCCGACGCGACCGACAGCGTCAGCCGCGAGATCGGATTGACGGGCTGCGACAGCGGAACGAATGCAAACGGCTGCGCCGACTCCCGCACGCTGAGGTGCTTGGAGTCGCGGACCACACCGATCACGCGGTAGAGGCCCGCGTCCCCCAGTTCGACTCCCTCGCCGAGCGGTGATCGACCGGCGAAGGCGACCCTCGCTGCGGTCTCGTTCAAGACGAGGGCCTTGAGCGTGCCTGTCGCGTCCTGCCGCGTGAACGATCGGCCGGCAACGACCGCGATGCCGAACGTTCGGAAGTAGTCCTCGGAGACATGATTCAGACGGACCTCGCCCCGGACGTTCGAACCGGGTACCGCGATCGCTGTACCGGTGTTGCGTCCGGACAGAGGAGTGAGGACGGAGAGGCTGGCGCTGCGAACACCGGGCAGGCCGCCGATCCGCTCGAGCCACTGCGTCCACAACTGCTCGCGAGGGCCAGTCTTATCGTCACGCGGCAACGCGGGATCGACCGACATCGTCAGCACACCGCTGGAGGTGAATCCGAGATCGGCCGCGCGGAGATTCACCATCGTTCGCGCGAACAGGCTCGCGGCGACCAGCAGCGCGAGCGAGAGTGCGACCTGTCCGGCCACCAGCACCCGTCTCGCGCTGGAGCGCCGCCAGCCCGCCGCCTTCGCGCTTCGCGTTGCGGCGCCCAAGGCGTGGTCGTTCTTCATCGCCGTCTGCGGCTCGATCCGCAGGGCGCGGAGGGCTGGCCACACGCCCGTGAGCAGGCCGGTGGCGAGCGTGACGCCGACCGCGTAGAGAATCAGACGCCAGTCGTACTGCGCGTCGAGCAGGATGGGCCGCCTGCCCATCGCAAAGAATCCGATCAGGCCCTCGAGAGCGATGTACGCGACGACCAGTCCCGCCGTGGCGCCGAGTACGAAGAGCACGAGCGTTTCGGTCAGCACCTGCCTGAGGAGCCTGCCCGGGCTGGCGCCGGCGGCCAACCGAAGCGCGAACTCGCGCGTGCGCATCGCCCCGCGTACGAGCAGCAGCCCTCCGAGGTTCGCGCACGCGGTCAGCAGGAGAATCGCAGTCACCAGCGTCATCACATACAGCGGACCGGAAAAACGAGCATCGCAGTCGATCCAGTCCCCGCGATGCCGGTGTCAGCTCGATGCGATCGAACTGCGCCCGCGCGCCCGCGGCGGATCGAGTGCGGTCGGCCCTGAACGACTGGACACTCGCGTTGGCCTGCGCCGCAGCCTGCCGGATCTCGATGCCAGGTCGCAGACGTGCCACCGCATTGAACCACTGCGCGTCGGCGTTGCCGACCATGGCTGGTTCGAGCGTGATGGGCAGGGTGACATCCACCTGACGTCCCGGCTCGAGGCCATGGAATCCTGGCGGCGTGACGCCGACGATCGTAAACGCGCGATCGCGGAATGTCAGCGTGCGGCCGATCGCGCTGGAGGCGCCGCCGAACCGGCGCTGCCAGTATCCGTAACTCATCACGGCGACCGGGGGATCCAGTCTCTCGTCGCCGGTGGTCATCAGGCGCCCGGCGGCCGCCGTCACTCCCAGCACCTGGAAGTAGTTCCCGGAGGCCACTTGTCCGAACACCTGCTCGACGGATCCCTCCACCTCCACTCGCAACTCGTCAGCCGCGAACGCAGCCATTCCCGAAGACGACGATCCCTCGTTTCTGATGCGCTCGAAGTACGGGTAGGGAGGGGCGCCGCCGAGACCTCGATCGCCCGCGGTGCGGATGAAGACCAGTTCCTGCGGGTTCATCACCGGCAGCTCGCGCAGCAGGACCGTCTGGAGGAGGCTGACGATCGCGGTGTTGGCGCCGATGGCGATGGCCAGCGTCAGCACGACGACTGCCGTGAAGCCAGGATTGCCGCGAAGCGTGCGCAGCGCGTATCGAAGATCCTGGTGCAGGTTATCGACCCACCGACGCACGCCGAGTGTGTTCCGCATCATCGACGCAGCTCGCGCCGCGTATAAGACGTGTGCGCGCGCCGATCCGTTGGCCGCGATTCAGAGGTCTCAGGGTGTGATAGCCTCCGCCCACGAATCCGCGGGTAGGGTAGGAAACTAGGAGGTTCGTCATGCGCCGAGTCTTGAGGGTGGCGGCAGCGCTTGGGGCGCTCGTGCTGCTACCGAGTGTCGTGTTCGCCCAGGCAACCATCGCCGGTGTCATTCGCGACGCGTCCGCCGCCGTACTGCCAGGCGTGACCGTCGAAGCATCCAGTCCTGTACCTCATCGAAAAAGCCCGCACCGTCGTCAGTGACGGCACGGGACAGTACCGCATTACCGATCTCACGCCGGGCACCTATGTCCTGACGTTCACCCTGGCCGGCTTCACCAGCGTGAAACGCGATGGCGTGGAGGTGTCCGGCTCGGGCGTCATCACGATCAACGCTGACATGCGAGTGGGTGCCCTCGAGGAAACCCTCACCGTGACTGGTACATCGCCGATCGTTGACACGCAGTCGGTGCGGCGGGAAGTGGTGCTCAACAACGAAACGCTGAGCACGCTGCCGGCGACGCGCGGCTACGGTTCGGCACTGGCCGCCGTTCCGGCCTTGAACAGCGGCGGCGTCGCGGGCGCGAACGCCAGTTCGGCGCCGACGACGCCTCAGATGACGTTCTTCACGGCGCACGGTGGCCCAAGCGGCGAGGGTCGCGTGATGACCAACGGGTTGACGGTCGCGGCGCCCTTCGGCGGCGGCGGCGTGTCCGACGTCACCTACGACACGGCCAACGCGGACGAGATGCAGGTGCTGATCTCCGGCGGCCTCGGTGAAGCCGAGACCGGCGGGCCGAGCATCAACATCGTGCCGAAGTCGGGGGGCAACCAGTTCCGCGGCGCCGCGTTCTACAGCACCTCTGGCGATTGGGCGACGTCCAACAATCTCGATGACCAGCTGCGCAGCTACGGGATCAACCAGCCACCGACGCTGCGGACCAACTGGGACGCCAGCTTCAGCCTCGGCGGCCCCATCAAGCGCGATCGGCTGTGGTTCTTCGCCAACGTTCGCGGCTGGGCCAACGCCAACGTCATCGACGGCATCGTCGCCAACCGCTTTGCCGGCGACGCCACGCACTGGGACTATTCGGCAGACTCGTCGATCGAATCCCGTCAGGCGGAGGGGCGAAAGATCATCGCGGTGCGTCTGACCGCGCAGGTCACGCCGCGCAATCGCGTGACGTTCTCGCACGACTACCAGCGTCGCTGCGGTGGATCGACGTTGCGGGAAGGCGGCGACGGCTGCCGTCAGGCCGGCGCCGACTGGGTCGCGTCGGGCCGGACGTTTGGCGCCGATACCGTGTCGCCGGAAACGTTCCCGGGCTATCACAACTTCCCGTACCACACGACGCAGGCCACCTACACGGCGCCGATCAGCAGCCGGACGCTGATTGAAGCGGGGTATTCGCGGTTCACCTACGGGTACGCCAGGTTTGGTCA
Organism: uncultured Acidobacteriota bacterium; assembly: GCA_963751025.1. GTDB lineage: Bacteria > Acidobacteriota > Vicinamibacteria > Vicinamibacterales > UBA2999 > Gp6-AA40. The sequence goes on from CAVVTC010000001.1 coordinate 25,428, forward strand.
GGCGGCACCGGACGGGCTGATGGATATCATCCCGGTGACGGAGACCAGCAGCCAGTGGGGGCGGCCGCAGTTCTCGTATCGCGGTGTGTTCGATCCGCTCGACTTCGGCTACAACGACAACGACGCGTTGAATTCGTCGTGGCGCGCGGCCATGCTCGTACGTGACCGGCGCGCACAACATGAAGGTCGGCTATAGCGGAACCTTCATCGAGGTGCACAACGGACGCGTGCCGAACCACACGCAGCTGCGGTACACGTTCAACGGCAACGCCCCGGCCAGCACCGCGTGCCCGGCCAGCGGCCTGCCGCGCCTGTGCCCGACCAACGTGTCGTACTTCCTCTCGCCGCGCTGGGATCAACACGACCGCACGCAGACCCTCGGGCTGTACGTGCAGGATCAGTGGACGAGAGGCCGGCTCACGCTGCAGGGCGGCATCCGCTACGACCGCGCGTGGAGCTGGGCACCGGCGGAGGGGAACGGGACGACCGAGACCTCGCAATTCAACCCGCAGCCGATCTCGTTCGAGCGCACGGTGAGCGTGCGCGGCTTCAACGACATCACGCCGCGATTCGGCATTGCCTACGATTTGTTCGGCAACGGCAAGACCGCGCTCAAGGTCAACGGCGGCAAGTACCTCGAGGCCGCGACCGGCGACGTGATCTACAGCTCGAACAATCCGGCGGCGCGCATCATCACGCGCATCGGCTCCGGACCGGCCCCGGCGCGAGGCTGGACCGACGAAAACCGCAACTATGTCGTGGACTGCAACCTGCTGAGTCCGGCGCTGCAGGACAACCGGGCCAGCGGCGGCGACCTGTGCGCGGCGGTCGGCGGTGCCGGTTTGAACTTCGGCAACGCCAACCCGAATTCCACGACCATCAATCCCGAGATTCTCGGCGGGTGGGGCGTGCGTCCGAACGACTGGCAGATCGGCGCATCCGTGCAGCACGAGCTCATACCGCGGCTGTCGATCGAGGCGGGCTACAACCGCCGGTGGTGGGGGAACTTCTTCGTCACCGACAACACCCTGACCACTGCCGCTGACTACGACACCTACTCCCTGCTGATTCCGCAGCACGAGAATCTGCCGGGTGGTGGTGAGACCGCGTCGTTTGTCGCGATCACGCCCGCGGCGAGTGCCCGTGGCGCGCAAAGCTTCATGACGAGCGAGAAGGACTACGGCGACGCGCGCACGGCGTACTGGCACGGGCTCGACTTCACCGCGACCGCACGGCTGACGTTCGGCCTGAACCTGCAGGGCGGCACCAGTACCGGCCGGGGCGTCCGTGACACGTGCACCGTCACGAGCGCGCTTCCCGAGCTCCTGGGAACGGCACGGGTCGATTCGTGCGACGTCACCGAGAATTGGGCGACGTCGTTCCGCGGCCTCGCGTCATACACGATCCCGAAGATCGACGTGCTGGTCAGCGCCAGCATGCGGTCGCTGGTGACGCCTCCGGGTGGGAGTGCCTCCAACGGACTCTCGCTGGCCGCCAACTACGTGGTGCCGAATCTCGTGATCGCGCAGTCGCTCGGGCGGCTCCCCGCCAACGCGTTGGCCACCGGGACGACGACGGTCAACCTGTTGAACCCCGGAGAGCTCTACAACCTCGAGCGCACGAACATCACGGACATGCGCTTTGCCAAGGTGTTCAGGTTCGCAGGCCGGCGCGCGGATGTCGGCATCGACCTCTACAACCTGTTCAACTCGAACGTCACCACGGCGTATCAACAGACGTACGAGTACGCGACCAATGGCGCGGCGTGGCTGAGGCCGACGGCGATCGTGTCGCCGCGACTCGCGCGGTTCCACGTCACCTTCGACTTCTGATAGCAGCGGGGCTGGGCCGGTGCCCAGCCCCGTACTTCCGAGCAGTGAAACTCCCAGTTGCGGCAGCGGTGGTCATCGCCGGCACGCTGGCGTCGAGCTGCGCCGCGCGACGACCTGTCGCTCGCGACTATGGAATCCCGGACTGTCCGGATCGCGCCGAGCGCGACGTGCTCTCATCGAACGCGCTGCAGTGCTGGTTTGCCGCGGCTCACGGCCGCTGGCGCACGCTTGGCCACCAGTCGCACCTCGAGGCGCTGGTCGTGGAAGTCGAGGCGCGAGATCTGCGCGACGCCGTGGAGATCGCGCGCCGCGTGGTCGATCCGGTCGCGGCCGCGTTTTCGGAAGTGCTCGTCTACGTGCAGGGCGAACCTGAAAATCGTCTGGTGCGCGTGCGACGCGTCCGCTGGACGCGAGGCACCGGCTTCGAAACACTCGACTTCTCGAGTCCCCAGCGTGACTCGCCGCTGACCATCCGTTCCGGCCCCTGAGTTCGGATCCTGCGTAGAGGCGGACCTTGTAGAGGCGGACCTTTAGGTCCGCCTTCCAGCCCTCCAGTCGAGCTCTTCTCATCGGCAACGACGTTGCATGAGCTCTGGTGTCGCCGCTCGCAAGGGAGGAAACAGATGAGCGCACGGTCTTTCGTTGCCGCATTGTTCGCGTTCACCAGTGCTGACGTCGGTCGCAGGAGCCCAGGGGGCGTCCGATGGAGGCATCTTCAGATGGGACAACGGGCGATGGGCTCAGGTGGACGGGTTCGGCACCCGCATCGCCGTCGCGCCCGATGGTGAGCCCTGGGTGGTGAACTCGAGCTACGAGATCTACCGGTCGAAGAATGGCAGGTTCGAAAAGCTGCCCGGCCAGGCCAAGGACATCGGCATCGGCGGTGAGGGCAGCGTCTGGATCATCGGTACCGACGACGGTGTCTACCGTTGGAACGGGAGCAATTGGGATCGCGTCGAGGGCACCGCTGTCGCGATCAGCGTCGATCGATCCGGCGCGGCGTGGGTCATCAACACGTCGGGCCAGATTTATCAGTGGGACGGCCAGCGCTTTATTCCGCGGTCCGGAACCGCCCGCGACATCGGTGCCGGAACCGAGGTGTGGATTATCGGCTCCGACCAGCAGACCTATCGTCGGGCAGCGAACGAGTGGACGCCGATGGGAGGCAGCGGCGTGCGCATCAGCGCCGGGGCCGACGGGACCGCATGGGTCGTCAATCAGACTGGTCAGATTTTCCGGTGGGAGAGCGACGGGTTCAGACGCGTGGACGGCACGGCGATGGATATCGCTGCGAACGCCACCGGCGAGACCTGGATGATCGGCACGCGGGGCGGGGGCCGGAGGTTTGGGCGCGGCGGCCGATAGGGCCACCTGAAGGTGGCCCCCACGTTACTGAGTTAGCCGCGCATCGCGCGTTCGTGAAGCGACGCCAGCGCCTGCCACGCCGCCGCGATGGCGCCCTCCTGCCAGTCGGGCTCGGAGTGCGGCGCCGCGGCGGCGCACCCGATGAGCAGGCGATTGTCCACCTTCGCGAACTGCGCGCGTCGGGCCGGCGGTGCGCCCGACGCGAATCCGCCCTGACTGAATTTGACCTTGCGCCACCACACGGCGTACGCGCTCTCGAACTCCTGCCGGATCTGTGGATGCACCTTGCTCGCGTGTGTCAGCACGTGCTCGACGCGCGCGCTGACGGGCTGATCGAGCAGCGTGCCGATCGGCCCGTTCGCATACAGCCCGAGCAGCACACCCTTCTTCGAGAAATAGTCATGCGACGGGTAGGAGAACTCGCCGATCGGCAGGTTCGAATACAGGTGGCCACCGAAGATCTGATCGTCCTCCTCCCAGAACCGCCGCTTCATCGCCAGCCCCATCTTCGCGCTGTTGCTGTACGTCGTCGCCCGAACTGCCTCCATCATCTCTGGCGACAGATTGACGTCCACGCCCGCTACCACTGACAGCGGCATGCAGATGACGACGTAGTCAGCGGGGAGTTCGGTCGTGCGTCCGGTCTTCGTATTCGCGTACACCACCTTCACGCCGGTCTCGCTCTGATGGACGCTCTGCACGTCGGCGTTGAAGGTGATGCGGTTGCGGCCGATCGCGCGCTCGAAGCCCCTGGCGAACTGGTCCATGCCGCCGACGGGATGGAACATCGGCGCCGCGGTCGTGCCGTCGCGCGCCGGGATCGATCGCAGCCGGCTCCCGAAGCCGGCCTGCAGAAGCGCGCTGAACTCGTACGGAGTGCCCGGGCCCCGATTCGTAAACGCCTTGTAGGTGTGATCGGATGAATCGAGGTAGCCGTGTGACACGAGGAAGCTGACCAGACGCTGCTGGTCCTCGGCCGTCAGCGGCAGATCGAGCTGCCGCTGATCGATCGCCTTGACGAGCAGCTCGTTGACCCGGCCGATCAGGTCGGCCTTGATCTCGCGCAGCCGCAGCCGCGAGTTGGCCAGCGAGCCCGCCGTCGTGCCCTCGTAATAGAAGTACGATCCGTCAGCTTCATTCAAGAAGATCTGCAATGGAACGCCGAGCTCCTTGCAGTAGTTCAGGACGCCCGTGTGCGTGTACGGAATGCGCCAGGCGCCGACGTTGACGTGCTGTCCCTCGTCAAAGGTGCAGACCTGGCGCTCACCGCCGATCTCGGTGTGCTCCGATCCTCGCCGGACGGTCCACGTCAGACCGCCAACGCGATCGCGCGCGTCGAGAATGCGGAAGTCGTAGCCCAACTTCCCGAGCTCGTAGCCGACGACGAGCCCCGAGACGCCGGCGCCGAGAATGAGGACCCTGGCTTTCTCCGGACGTCCGGTGAGGGCCGGACGAACGCCTGCCTGCCCGGCCATCAGGTCCCACGAGGTCATCGCGGTCATGACCATCGACGAGCCGCCGACGGCGCCGAGGTGTCCGAGAAACCGGCGCCGGGTCCAGACCGGGTGCGAGCCAGCCGACATGCCCCACACGCTACGCCGTCGGACCGCAGGTGACAAGTCGGATCTCACACCGCAGAATGTGGTCATGGTCATCGGTCCCATTCGGGGCGGCGCGGTCGGCGTGGCGATCTGCGTCATGTCGATGCTGGGTGAGGCGCAGGCGCCATCGTCTCGCGCCTCCCGCGCGTTCGACGTGACGCACTACGACGTGCAGCTCGAGCCGCTGCTGGCGTCACGTACGGTCACCGGGACCGTCACGCTCTCGGTCGTGCTGCACCGCGAGGATGTCGAAACGGTCGTGCTCAATCGCGGCAGTCTCGAGATCGACAGCGTTCGGGAAGGTGGTCAGGCCCGTCCGTTCGTCCTCGAAGGCAGTCGCGTGCGAATCACGCTCCCTCGAGATCGTTCGAATGAGCCGCGGACGCTGACGGTCGCCTATCACGGCATGCCCGCGTTCGGTCTCGTCTTCAATGCCGAGCGCGAGCAGGTCTATACCGTGTTTTCGACATCGCAATGGATGATTGCGCTCGACGACCCGGATGCCCGCGCGACGCTGCGCCTGCAGCTGACGATTCCACGGGAGTGGAAGGGCGCGGCGAGCGGCCGTCACGTATCACGGCGGCTGAGTGGGCCGGACAAACAAATCATCGAGTGGCGGCAGGAACGGCCAGTGCCAACGTATACCTTTGGATTCGCCGTCGGCGGATTCTCCGAGGTCACCGAGATCGCGGCTGGTGTGACTCTGCAGATACCTGGGCCGCGGCTTCTCCGCCGAAGATTTGCGCCGGGTGTTCGACGAATCCGCGAGGATGATCACCTTCTTCGCGGAGCGTGCCGGCGTCGCGTACCCGGGCACCACGTACTCGCAGGCGCTGGTCGCGCGAACCGCCGGCCAGGAGATGGCCGGGCTCTCCATCTTCTCCGAGGAATACGGCCGCGCCGTCATGGCCGATCCGTCCGTGATCGGACTCATCGCGCACGAGCTCGCCCATCAGTGGTGGGGCAACATGGTCACCTGCCACGCGTGGACCGAGTTCTGGCTCAACGAAGGGTTCGCGACGTATATGGCCGCCGCGTATCGTGAGCAGCGATTCGGGCGTGAGGCGTATCTGGCGGACATCGCCTCGATGAAGGCCCGATACGAGCAGGTCCGCACCCGTGGCAACGACCGCCCGCTCGTCTTCCCGAACTGGGATCGCCCGACGGCGGACGATCGGACACTCGTCTATCAGAAAGGCGGATACGTTCTCCACGAGTTGCGAGCGTTGATCGGCGATGACGCGTTCTGGTCGGGCATCCGCCGGTACACCGTCGAGCACTTCGGGAAGTCGGTGACGTCGGCGGACGTTCGCGCAGCCATGGAACAGGCCAGCGGGAAGGATCTCCGAGCCTTCTTCGATCGATGGGTCTATAACTAGAATGGGTCCATGCAGACCATTCAAGTCGCCGGCCGCGGCGGCTTCGCGCGTACCCAGCGCGTCGATCAGTGGTGGCTGGCGCCGGCGGCGACTGCCATCGGCCTCATCATCTTCTTCGGCTATCTGACGTTCCGCGCCTTCAACGCCACGTACGTCTGGTTCGATCCGTACATCAGTCCCACAGTCGCGCCGCCGCTGTTCACGCCGGTCTCCGGTTATCCGGGTGCGGTGCCGGTCGATCACGCATGGCTCGGCGCGTTCCCCTCATGGTGGCCACCGTTCCTGCCGCAGTCGCCGGCGTTCTTCATTCCCGCGCTGGCGATTGCGTTCCGCGCGACCTGCTACTACTACCGCGGCGCGTACTACAAAGCGGCGTTCATGAGGCCGCCCAACTGCGCCGTCGGCGGCGTGCCGTTGCGGTATCGCGGTGAGACGGCCTTGCTGGTGGTTCAGAATCTCCATCGCTACACGCTGTACGGCGCGGTGTTTCTCCTCGTCTGCCTCTGGTGGGAAGGGTTTGCCGCGTTCTTCCGCGGCGGCCAGTTCGGCGTCGGCGTCGGCACGGTGGTCATGCTGATGAACGCGGCGCTGCTGACCGGATACACCTTCGGGTGCCACTCCTGGCGGCATCTGATTGGAGGACAGCTCGATTGCTTCACCTGTGACCAGGCGGTCACGCCGCGCTATGGGCTGTGGAAGGGTTCGACCTGGCTCAACGAGCGGCACATGGCGTTCGCCTGGTTCAGCCTCGTGTGGGTGGCGTTCACCGATCTCTATATCTATCTCGTCTCGTCGGGAGCCATCCGCGACCTGAATACCTGGTAACGGTGCGAGGGTGCAAGGGTAGCGAGGGTGCTGTTGACGATGGGCGTGAAAGGCTACAGAATCGCGTCCCATTACCGTGAAGATCATTTATCTCCTCGCAGTCGCGGCGGTCCTCGTCGGATGGAGCCCGCGCATGAGCGCGCGGCAGGAAGCTGCCGACGGGCTCGATCTCGTCCAGATTCGCCCGAACTTCTACGTCATCGCCGGCGCTGGCGGCAATATCGTGATGCAGACCGGTCCCGAGGGCGTCATCCTCGTGGACTCGGGCTCGACCCCGATGGCGGACAAGGTGCTGGCGACGATCCGCCGGGTGACGCCGCTTCCCATCCGCTACATCATCAACACGAGCATGGACCCCGATCACGTCGGCGGGAACGACAAGCTCGCCAGGGCGGGGCTCAGCATCCTCCCGGGGGCTGTCGCGGCCGGCGCGGGGTTGAACGACGACCTGGTCTCCAACTCGGGCCGGGCCAGCGTACTGGCGCACGAGAACGTGCTGACCAGGATGACGGCCGCAACGGGTCCGCAGGCCCTCCCGTTCGCGTTCTGGCCCACGAAGACATTCGCCTTCAGGCTGTACTCGATGTACCTGAACGGCGAAGGCATTCAGGTCATTCACATGCCCGCGGCGCACACCGACGGCAACACGATCGTGTTCTTCCGCCGTGGCGATGTGATTGCGACGGGCGACGTCATCGACACGACCCGTTGGCCCGTCATCGACATCAAGCGTGGCGGCACCGTCCAGGGCGAGCTCGATGCACTGAACCGCCTGATGGATATGAGCATCCTGAACCTGCCGCTGCAGTGGCAAGCGGACCGCACGTTCCTGGTGCCCGGGCACGGCCACGTGTACGACAAGCTCGACCTGCTGGAGTACCGCGACGCGGTCACGGTGGTTCGCGACCGCGTTCAAGACCTGCTGGACGAAGGGAAGACGCTCGCGCAGATCAAAGCCGCCAATCCCACGCTCGGATACCGGAGCCAGTACGGCACGGACACCGGGCCGTGGACGACGGAGATGTTCGTCGAGACGATCTACAACGAGTTGGCCGCGAAGAAGGGGACGAAGAAATGAGGCGTGTACTGGGCCGCCTGAAGGCGGCCCCCACGATCGTCGCTGTACTGATCGCCGTAGGGCCCGTCCTTTTGGACCGGCCGATCGTCGAGGCACAGCGAGGAGGCGGGGCTCCGCAACCGCCGCGCGCGCCGAGAGCCGCCGCGCCGATCGATCTGACCGGCTACTGGGTGTCGATCGTCACGCAGGACTGGCGCTGGCGCATGGTGACGCCGAGGAAAGGCGACTACCAGGGCGTTCAGCTGACCGCCCGAGGCCGCGAAGATTGCCGACGCCTGGGATCCGGCCAAGGACGAAGCCGCAGGCGAGCAATGCAAGTCCTACGGTGCGCCCGCGCTGATGAGCGTCCCGGGGCGGCTTCACATCACATGGCAGGACGACAACACGCTCAAGGTCGACAGCGACGCGGGCACACAGACGCGACTCCTGCGCTTCGGCAACGTCCAGACACCGGCGGATGCGGCGGGCAACGCGCGCGCACCTGGCAGGGAGTCTCGCAGGCGCAGTGGCTGATGGCGCGCCCGAACGTGCCGCTGCAGCTCAGGCCGGCGGATCGCGCCGCGGACACACCGCCACTTCGGCCGACCGGCGGGTCGCTGCAAGTGGTCACCAGGAACCTCCGCGCGGGATACCTGCGGAAGAACGGCGTCCCGTACAGCGAGAACGCCGTACTGACCGAGTACTGGGATCTCTACAAGCGGCCGAATGGTGAGGAGTGGCTCACGATCACGACGCAGGTCGAAGATCCTCAGTATCTGCGCGACGTCGAGACTGACCGCGCCGATGTTCAAGAAGGAACCCAACGGCAGCAAGTGGGATCCGACCCCGTGCTCGGCGAGGTGGTAGAGAGCACGGAATGCCCAAAGCCCAAAGCCAAAGCCCAAAGTCGGATCGCGTGCCGCGGTATCTGGTCGTCGCGATGATCCTGTCGCGGCTCCCGCGTCCGCCCAGATCGATCTCACCGGCACCTGGCAGCGCGTCGGACAGAACGACAACGGCGCCGCGCGCGAACCGGTCGATCTCCTGGGCATGCCGCTCAGCGCTGATGGCCGGGCGAAGGCGCTGAGCTACGACATCGCCGCCCTCTCCGCGACCGAGCGCCAGTGCCAGATGTACCCGCCGTTCTACGCGCTGGTGGGCCCGTTCCCGCTGCAGTTTGTCATGGTGCCGGACCCGATCACGCAGAAGCTGCTGGCCTGGAAGATCCTGGGGTGGGGCGATCGCGACGAGACGGTGATCTGGATGGACGGACGGCCGCATCCGTCGAAGTACGCGCCGCACTCGCACGGCGGCTTCACCACCGGCGCGTGGGAGGGCGACACCCTGACCGCCGTCACCACGCACGCCAAGCTCGGGGACATGAAGCGCCACCGCGGCTTCAGCAGCGACCGGGCGACGCTCACCTATCGCTTCAACCGGCACGGCGACATGCTCACGGTCACCGGCATCCTCGAGGACCCCGTGTATCTGGCGGAGCCGTTCGTGTTGACCGAGAACTTCCGCCTGACGACCAACCCGAACAACTTCCCGCTGACGGCGTGCGAGCCGATCGAGGAGCTGCCGCACCTGCACGAGAATCCTGCGCTCGTTCCGCACTACCTGCCGGGCAAGCATCCGTCCATGAACGAGATGACCGAGCAGTACAACATCCCGCTCGAGGCGGTCCTCGGCGGACCGGAGACGATGTATCCGGAGTACCGGAAGAAGCTCAAGGACAAGTACGTGATGCCGCCGCCCTGCAAGGAAGGCTGCGGCAGGCCGCCCGCACCTCCTGCCGCGGGAGGACGAGGTGCCGCTCCGCCGCCCGCCGCCGCACCACCCGCCGGCCGCGGCGCCGCACCGCCTGCGGGCAGAGGCGCCGCGCCGCAGAAGTAGGCGTTGGCGAGTCTCGGTCATCTCGCGGTCGGGGTCGCAGCCGCCCGCGTCTATCGAAACCAGCAACGGCCCGTCGCGCGCCGCTTGCGTCGCTGCTCTCGTGGTCGGCGCTCTCGTTTCTGCCGGACGCCGACGTGATCGGCTTTAGCCTGGGCATCCGCTACGCCGATGAATGGGGTCATCGTGGAGCGACGCACTCGCTCGTGTTCGCGGTCCTTCTCGGTGCGGCGATTGGCGTCGTCGCACCGCTGTTCCGCCACCCCGCGATACGGACTGGCGTCACCGCGGTTCTGGTGCTCGCCAGCCATCCGCTCCTCGACACGCTGACCAACGGCGGCCTCGGGTGCGCGCTGTTCTGGCCGTTCGATCTCACTCGCTACTTCGCGCCGTGGACACCGATCCCGGTCTCGCCGATCGGACTCGGCTACCTGTCGCCCTACGGCATGTTCGTGGCCGTTGTCGAGATCGTGCTGTTTTCGCCGCTGTTCTGGTTCGGGCTGTCGCGCGGTTCACGCGCGCGCCACGAGGTCTCGTGATCGCCATTGGCTTGAGCGCGCTTCGGGAGTAGGATCCCGCCCTATGTCGAGAACACCGGTGTTCGTGCCCCGCGACCAGACGGGCCGGCACGGAGACGACGCGTCCCAGATCGCGCGCGCGTTCGTCGGCGTGCGCGAGCTGTTGATGCGCGGCGAGTTCGGGCGCGGCGAGCGCATCTCGGAACTGCCGATGGTCGCGCGGCTCGGCATGTCGCGGACGCCGATCCGCCTGGCGCTGGAGCGCCTCGCGCACATCGGCTTTCTCGACGTCGTCCCGACCGGTGGCTTCGCCGTGCGCGGGTTCACGATCACCGAGGTCCTGGATGCGATTGAAGTGCGCGCCGTACTCGAGGGTACCGCGGCGCGGCTCGCCGCCGAGCGCCTGACCGACGTCTCGGAGCTGAGTCGGCTGCGTGAATACGGTTCGGAGATGGGTGCGCTGAAGCGGCTCACGATCGACAGCCTGTCCGAGTACATGGATCTGAACGAAGCGTTTCATGCGGCGCTCGTCGATCTGGCGAAGAGCGCGATGCTGCGCCGCAGCATCGAACAGGTCAACTCGCTCCCGTTCGCCTCGCCGAGCGCGATGGTGTTCCCGACATCGGTGCTCCCGAACTCCGACGAGACGCTCGCCGTTGCCAACCTGCATCACCGGTCGATCATCGAGGCCATCGGCCATCGTCAGGGGACGCGGGCCGAGAGCCTCGCCCGCGAGCACACCTTCATCGCCCGCCGCGTCCTGGAGCTGGCGATGTCCGACACCAATGCCCTGAGCCGCGTGCCCGGCGGCGCGCTGATCAACATCACAACTTCGTAGAGGCGGGTCTTCAGACCCGCCTTGATCAATCCGTGTATCTTGACGGCGGGTCTAAAGACCCGCCTCTACGATTGTCGCGTCAGAACGCTTCCGGAATCGCGGCGCCGTCTTTGCGAGGATCCGAGGCGCCGTAGTTGACGCCGGACGCGGCGTCGCGCATCACGCTCTGCCCGCCGCCGACCAGGCTCGAGAACGTCCCTTGCAGATCGATCTCGTGCCCCTTGTCCGCCAGCGCGCGCCGGACCTGCTCGGGTACGCGCGATTCCACGATCACGTCGAGTCCCGTGAACGTCAGCTTGGTCACCCGCGGGGCTTCGAGAGCGGCCTGGATGTTCATGCCGTGATCGACGACGTTCGAAATGAACTGTACGTGCGCCTGCGACTGGTTCCAGCCGCCCATGATGCCGAAGGCGATTCGTGTGTCGCCGTCGGTCATGAACCCGGGAATGATCGTGTGCAGCGGACGCTTGCGCGGTGCGAGCGCGTTGGGATGGGCCGGATCCATCGTGAACAGCCCGCCGCGGCTTTGCAGCGCGAATCCCGCACCATCCGGCACCAGCCCCGATCCGAAACTGGCGAAGTTGCTCTGGATGAGCGACACCATGTTGCCGGCGCGATCGACAACGCTCAGGTACGTGGTGTCGCCGCCGTGCGTGGGCAGCGTGCCAGGTGCGACTTCAGGGTTGGCGCGCGCCGGGTCGATCTGGCGCGCGCGTTCGGCCGCGTACCCCTTCGACAGCAGTGCCCGGGTCGGCACGTCGTGGAAGGCCGGATCGCAGACGTGCCGCGCCATGTCGGCATAGGCCAGCTTCTTCGCTTCGATGAGCGTATGAAGCGCCTCGGCGGAGTTGTGCCCGTAGGAGCCCATCGGCGCGTGCTCGATCAGGTTGAGCATCATCAGGGCGGCGATGCCTTGTCCGTTTGGCGGCAGCTCGTATACGGTCCACCCGCGATACGTCGTCGAGAGAGGTGTGACCCATTCTGCGTCGTACGCCGCGAGGTCTTCGGCAGTCAGCGCGCCGCCGTGGCGCGCCGAGCAGCTCACGAGGCGCGTCGCGATCGCGCCCCGGTAGAACGCGTCGCGTCCGTCTGCGGCCAGCAGGCGATAGCTCGCCGCCAGATCAGGGTTTCTGAACATCTGCCCGACGCGAGGCGCCCGTCCACCCGGCAGGTACACCCGAGCGGATTCTTCGGTGGCTTGCAGGAGGGCCGCACCGCCTTCCCACTCCGCCGCCGTGATCTCTGCAACCGGAAATCCTTCCTCTGCGATCTGGATAGCCGGCGACAGCACCTCACCAAGACCGAGACGGCCGAACCGCTCGCTCAGCATCGACCACGCCGCCACGGCGCCTGGAATCGTCACCGAGTGAATACCGGTCTGCGGCATGGCGGTGATGCCGCTGGCGCGAAGGGCGTCGATGGTCAGTGCCGCGGGCGCGTATCCGCTGCCGTTGATGCCGTGAAGGTCGCCCGTCGCAGCGTCGTACACGATCGCGAAGAGGTCGCCGCCGATGCCGTTCATCATCGGCGCCACCACGCCCATGACGGCGTTGACCGCGATCGCCGCGTCCACCGCATGACCGCCGCGTGCGAGGATCGACGCGCCGGCCTGGGAGGCCAGTGGATGCTCGCTGGACGCGACGCCGCCGGCGCTCATGACCATCGACCTCCCCTGCGTGCGGTCGATGATCGTACGAACGTAGTCGGTGACTCTGGCTGGTGCCATGCGCGGCATTGTGGCTCTCGACCCCTGCGGGCGCAATGCCGAGTCCGGATGTCATGGGCCGCGTCCGCCGCCTCTGCGGAAGAGAAGCCAGTTGAGATGGCGCTTGGCATGGATGGCGCATCCACCCTCTGTTTCGTAACTGAGCACACCCGCCTTCGCCGAAGGCTTCGGCGAGGCAGGCTACCCAGGGGAGGAAGTGACCATGACCGTGAAGGAGCTTCAGACGTCGGCTGTGAAAACGTGCGGCCGGGATACCGATCTCGCGACCGTCGCCAAATTGATGTGGGACGGTGACTGCGGCGCCGTGCCTGTCGTCACCGACGATCACAAGGTCATCGGGATGATCACCGATCGCGACATCTGCATTGCCGCCGCCACGCGGTCCCGGGCGCCGGCCGAGATTCGCGCCCGCGAGGTGATCACCGGCAACGGCGTCCATGCCGTCAAACCCGACGACGATGTGCGCGTCGCGCTGCGGACGATGCGAAAGCACCGCGTGAGACGGTTGCCGGTTGTCGATCAGCAGCAGCGGTTGAGCGGGATCCTCTCGATCAACGATCTCGCGCTGCGCGCCTCGCCGGGTCTGCCCGACGGCGTGCCCGCGCAGGAATTCCTGGAGACGCTTCAGGCGATCTGTGCGCATGAAAACGGAACCGCCGCGTAAAGGCGGCGGGCGCGTCTCGGATCATCGTGACCGGGACGCGCGCTCTAGTGGACGACCGCGATTCGCGGCCGCGACAACGGAGCGCGGCCGGTAGTGAATCGTGAAGGACGAACCACTAAGGGGCGTGTCGGGAGGCAAATTGCGCCTCCCGCCGAATTGGATGGGATGTTTGTCGCGTCCCAGGAACGGGTCACGAGCGCGGCTGCCCGTCGTAACAGCAAGCGCAGTACCACCCTGTGAAACGGCGAGAATTCGTTCAATCGTGCCGGAGAGGCGCGGGTCAACTCAGATGGCGCGCTCAACGTGGGTAAGAGGGACCACGCTGATCGGTAGCGCATCGCCCACTAAGGGAGCGACCTCGAGCAATATCTACGGAAGCGCTTCGCTGATTGGCGCGTGTCTTGCGATATCCGCGAACGATGGAATTCATCATTGTTACAGCGGCGATCGTCATGTCGGTGCTGCTCGCCCTCGGGAGCACACGCGTCGTTCTATGGGTACTCATGCTCGGCATCATGCGCGATGCTCCGCCGCCGGCTGTCGACGGGATTCTTCCGGACGCAGGCCTATCAGTAATCGAATCGCCAGTCACGAGCAGACCGTCGTAGAGGCCGGCGGTCGTGGAGGCCGGCTTCAGCCGGCCTTCTGCGTGGTTACGCTCCGGCTTCGATGTCCGCGACCACTGGAAAGTGATCTGATGCCCGCCTGGCTGTCGCCGTCGAGTGCGTGAAGACTCGACGAAGTGCGCGCATGGGGTGCACCCAGATTCGGTCGAGAGCCACAATCGGCCGGAACACCGGAAACGACGCCGGTCGCGGCGGCCGGCCGAGCCGGCGATCGAGCACATGCACCACGGATCGGCCCGGCAGCCAGTCGTTGAAATCGCCGAGCACCACGAACAGCGTGTTCTTTACCGAGTCGAGATAGCTCAGGATCTGCCGCACCTGAAATCGCCGCTCGTGAACCCGGAGGCCCAGGTGGGCCGCGAGCACGTGCACCGGAGTGCCGTTGACGTCCACCGTCGCCGCCAGCGCGCCGCGGGGCTCGCGGCGTTCCATCGACAGATCGATGCGATGGACATCGACAATGGGATGCCGTGTGAACAGCGCGTTGCCGAAGCACTGCGTCACGTTCTGCCGTGTCGGTCCCAGCGCGCACGTGTAGCTGTCCAGGGTCGTCAGGACGACCGGGCTTCTGGTGTCGAGGGCCACGCTGGCCGGGTAGGTGAACTCCTGCAGCGCGACGATATCGGCGTCGAGCTCGCCGATGACCGCGGCCACTCGCTCGGGATCGTGTCGTCCGTCGGTCCCGATGCATCCGTGAACGTTGTAGGTGGCGACGCGAATAGGCGAGGGGAGGCACTAGCCGAACTCCGCTCTCTCACGATGGCGGGTAACCGATGGCGCGAACTGACGGATGAGCAGAAAGGTCCGAAGCACCGCGGCGCACGCCGCGAGTGCCAGCGCCGCACCGACGGTCATCAGTCCGTTCGCGATCGATGGCTGGAGCAGCGTGTGGCGAACGAGCGCACCAAGGCCGGTGAGTGCGGCGACTGCCGGAACGAGACCGATGGCTGTCCCTGCCAGGTACGACACGAATGGCACACGCCCGGCGCCGCACAGTAAGTGGATCGAGCCGGCGCTCGCAACCGAGGCGAGGCGCAGCACGAGGACGCCCACCACGCCGCGCGCACCGAGCTGCCTCACGGACCTGTACGATCGCCGGGTGATCCAGGGCGCCAGCCTGGTCGAGCCAAGCGCCCGTCCCACGCCGTAACCGAGGACCGCTGCGATCAGAGAGCCGAGCAGCGCGACGACCAGGCCCTGACGCGCGCCGAGCAGCACACCCGCCGCAACGATGATCGCTGGCTCGATCGGCAAAGGAATCGGACGCAGTCCGTTGGTGGCATCGGCCGGAGGAACCAGCTCCGCGACCGACGGGCCGAATGCCATCGGCTCCTCGGGGTCGGCGACGGCACGGAGCGTCTCCGAGGCCGCATCGGGGCTAGGTGATAGCTCGATCCGGACGAGGGTGTGTTCGGCATCCGCCCGCGAGTCGATGAGCGCGCAGAGCGACCCGTCGCGCTGGAGCCGACGGTGAACGTCCTCCGGCGTCAGGCCGAGGTGTTCCGCGAGCAGCCGATCGCGGATGCGACGGATGCCGGCGCTGTCGTGTGCGTTGCGGGCTTCCACCGCGAGGTCGCATTCGGTGTCCACGCCCATCGATCGTCGAGAAAAGTTCGCCGACCCGATGCGGACCAGCACGTCATCGACGACCATCACCTTCGAATGGACGAATGTCGGCACGTTCTGCGCACGCGACGCCGCCGGATACACCAGGCGCAGCCGCTGGTGGACGTCGGCGTCGATCAGCGTCTTGAAGACCTCGTGGCGGAAGGCGCCCATCGTGGTCTTCTCGAGCCAGCCATGGCAGTCGTCCGGCGAGATGATGACTTCCTCAGGGCCATGTGGCTCGCGCAGGCGTGCGGCGAGCGCGGCGGCGAGCGCCTCGTTGGTGAAGTACTGGCTTTCGATGTAGATCGACCGTTCGGCCTTCGCGATCGAATCGAGAAACAACGCTTCGCATTCGCGCACGTGCGTCTGCTCGTCGGAGCCGGGCACCGTTCTGGCGATTGCGACGTCCACATCGGTGAGGTCGGGAGTCACCTCGCGCGGCCAGAGATCCTCGGTGGACGGGCTGACGCGCGGCATCCGCTCGTCGCCGAGCGCGCGCCAGCGGTCGCGGGCCAGTTCGCCCAGGCTCGCCGCGGCGGGCCCCGACACCATCGCCTGAACCTCGTGATACGGCCCGTACGGCTTGCCCATCGTCGTCGTTCGGGCCGGCTCGTCGAGTGCGTGCGCGCTGGTGTCCCAGCGATGGCTGGTGAGATCGATGCCGCCGCAGAAGGCGACCTGGTCGTCCACGACGATGACCTTCTGATGGTGCGAGCCACCGACCGGATGACGATCGTCGAAGCCGAAGTGGACCCGTCGGTGCGTGCGCCAGCCAAGGCGCCATCTGGACCATGGGTCGCGCTCGAGCGTGTAGAGCGCGGCGTAGTCCCAGATCAGGATGTAGCACTGAAGGTGTGGGTGCCGGCGGGCGATGAATGCCAGCAGTTCATCGAGTCGGGTCGGCGCGTCCGTGCGTCCGGCCCGTCCTTTCGGACCGGCCGGACTGGTCGGAAGCAAATCCACGCTCGCGAAGATGTCCCAGCCGAGGATGAACACCGTTCTGCGGGCTTGGAGCAGCGCGTCCCTGACCAGCCGGAAATAGTCGGCCGCGTCCTGCACGCAGAAGAATCGATCCGCGCGCTCGACGCGCCAGCAGTTCTTCCCCGGCTGGATGATGGGAACCGCGGGATCGTGTCGGGTCGCCTGACGCCTCACGGCCATTACGCGTGCCTCGTCCGCAGTCTGCGGTTGATCAACCACGCGAGGGTCAGCGGCACGCTCACGAACAGCAGCGCGCCCATGACGTTTGCCGCCGACGGGTTGTGTATCGCCGTGGTCAGGTGATAACCGAAGCCAGCGAGGGCCACGACGAAGACGCCCATGCCGAGGATCGTGCCGATCAGGAAATCGCGATAGCGCACGCTCGATGCGCCGACGACGATGTTGGCGAGCAGGAAGGGCGCGGGCACCTTGCGCAGGAGGAAGACGGCGAGCGTGCCGTTGCGCCTCAGCGTGGACGTGATGGGGGCGATGCGCGCGCCACCGAGTCGCTGCACGCGCGTAACCCCATCCAGCGGCCAATCACGAAGCCGACCGAGCCGCTCGCGAGGCAGCCGGCCATCGCATAGACCGGCCCGAGCACTGGACCGAATGCGATACCGGTCGCGGCAATCAGCAGCATGACGGGCACCACCGCCAGCACGACGAACGCGAGCATCACGAGCGGCAGCGCGTACCACGCGTGGCGGAGGGGTGCCAGCCACATCGCGATGTCGTCGAGGCTCGGGACGTTCATCCAGTGAAACTGATCCATCGGTCCTGCTCGTGGTTGAGCAAGAAGGATTCCAGTGACTGGACGAGCTGGCGTTCTAGCGTGGAGCGATCAGCAGCCGAGGTTCCGCCCACACGTAGCGGCAATTCGGCGCGCGTCCGCCGCCGGGGTCCTCGAGATCGACAGTGCCCGCATTCGCCGCGCCCAGCCGCTGATAAAACGCGCGGGCCGGCGTGTTGGCGGCCATGACCCACAGGTAGACGCCCGCCTGAGGCGCGTGCGCGCACAACCATTCCCCGGCGCGGAGCATCAAGGCGCGTCCGATACCAGATCGATGGAGATCATGGGCGACGTGGAGGTTGTCGATGTACGACCCCCACACGGGATCTTCGCCGGCGAAGGCGCAGATGAATCCGACCACTCTCGAGTCGAGCTCCGCGACGCAGACGAACTGCCGCGGGTTGGGGACCGTCAGGCGTTCCTGCCAGACGCGGCGGCGATTGTCGAGCGCCGGTCCGTCGAGAAACTCGTCGGTCATCATGCCGCGATAGGTTCGCCGCCAGCTGACCGTGTGCAGCGTGGCGATCGATTCGGCCTCGGCCGCTCGCGCCGTGCGCAGCCTCCATCCACTCTTTGATCTGTCCATGGCATCCCTCGTTTCGGGCTGGTCGGTAGCCGGTAGGCGGTAGCTGGTAGCTGGTAGCGATTTGAAGTTCTTGCTACCAGCTACTGGCTACCGACTACCGGCGAGATTTGGGGGAATCGGGATCGACGCGCATCGGCGGACGCCGGAGCGCGCGACCCTAGCGAATCGAAATCGAGGAAGGAATGCGGTGAGTGAGGGAATCGCTCACCGGTCAACTATGGCGCGAATCGACGCGGCCGTGCAAATCACCACGATGGCCGTCGTGATCAGTTCTGGCCCATAAAATTTCCGCACGGCACGTCTCGCCGCCAACCTCCCACCTGGTTCGTCCGTCCAACGGGCGTGTCGGGAGGAACCATGGACACGCTTGCGCAGGAGACCCGCCAGGCCGCGCGGCGTCTGGCCCGCAGTCCATCGTTCACGATCGCCTCGATGCTCACGCTGGCGTTGGCCATTGGCGCAAACGTCGCGATCTTCACCGTCGTCTATCGCGTCGTCCTCAATCCGCTTCCGTACGGAGACTCCGAACGGTTGGTCGCGCTCGACGTCGGCATGCCGATACGGAACATTCCCAGGGGCATCAACAGTCTCACCACTCAGCTCTACTACCAGTATCTCGATCGGGCCACGACGATCGAGCACATCTCGCTGAACCAGACCGACGAACTGACGCTCACCGGGCAGGGAACGCCCGAGCGGCTCAGAATCGCGCGGACGACGGCGTCGCTCATCCCGCTGCTGCGCGTGAATCTGGCGAGAGGGCGATGGTTCTCGGAGCAGGACGAGGCACCAGGTGCGGCGCCGGTCACGGTGCTGTCGTATGGCCTCTGGAGCCGGCGATTCGGGCAGGACCCGGCGATCGTCGATCGTGTGCTCGTCCTGAATGGCGTTCCGACGACCGTTATCGGAGTGACGCCGGCAGGGTTCGGCTTTCCCGACTCACGCGTGGAGCTGTGGATGCCCCTGACGCTGTCACGGAGCGCGACCACGGCCAGCTACTCCTTTGCCGGAGTCGCCCGGCTGCGCGATGGCGTGACCGTCGAGGCCGTCCGCGCGGAGTTGACGCGTCTGTCGAACGAACTCCATTCGGTCCATCCGGGAAACGGCTACGACTTCCTGGTGTCCACGGCGACGAGCTTGATCGAGATGACCGTCGGTCGCGTCGCTCGCGCGCTGTGGATTCTGCTGGCGTCGGTCGGGCTGGTGCTCCTCATCGCCTGTGCCAACGTCGCCGAATCTGTTCCTGGTGCGCTCGGAGGCGCGGCAGCGGGATATCGCGGTCCGCCGCGCGCTCGGCGCCGGCGGTCGGGCAATCATGCGCTACTTCCTCACTGAAAGCGTGTTGCTGGCTGCCGCGGGCGGCGCGATCGGCCTTGGGCTCGCGTGGGGCGGGATTACGCTGCTGGTCGCGTACGGCCCGGCGAATCTGCCCAGGCTCGAAGACGTTCGCCTCGACGGCATCGCGGTCGGGTTCACGTTCGCATTGAGCCTGCTGGCCGCGATGATCTTCGGATCGATTCCGCTCATGCGGCTGACGCCGGTTGCCGCGACGCTCTACGAGAGCGGGCGCGGCAACACCGCGAGCCGGGGCCGTCACCACGTGCGGCAGATTCTGATGGCCGCGCAGGTCGCGCTCGCGCTCGTTCTGCTGGTCTCCTCCGGCCTCATGCTGCGAAGCTTTCAGAAGCTGCGCGCGATCGATCCCGGCTTCGAGCCTGCATCTGCACTGACGTTCCGCATCGGGCTGCCGCGAACCGACTACGCGGAACCAGCCCGGGTGATTGCGACACATCAGGCGATCATCGAGCGCCTCACCGCGGTGCCTGGCGTCACCGCCGTCTCCGCCACCACGTGCCTGCCGCTGTCGGGGCGTGGCTACTGCTTCGGCATGCCGATCTCCGTCCAGGGCCGCGTGCGGCCGCCGGGCACTATCCCGCCGATCGCGGCGGTCCGATCCGTCGCCGGCGACTACATGACCGCCATGGGCATGCGGCTGCTTCGCGGACGCCGCATCGAGCGCGGCGACATCGAACGCAACGACCCGTCAGTGGTGGTGAACCAGGCGTTCGTGGACGCCTACATGCCGAAGGAGGATCCACTCGGCCAGCGACTCGGTCTGGGAATGGCGAACGCGCCAGGGTTCCGCTCCGTACAGCTGACCATCGTCGGCGTGGTCGCGAATACACCGACCAACGCGCTCACCGAGGCGCCGGTCCCCAAGCTGTTCGTGCCGATGCTGTCGAACGAGGACGAGCGGTTCGGACCGGCGGCAACGTTGATGGGTCCGCCGCTCGACGCGATGAGCTACGTGGTACGGACGGCCACGTCGCCCGAGAGCAGGCTCGCGGACGTCCGTCGCGCGGTGAACAGCGTCGACCGCAACCTCGCGCTCGCGCAGGTGCGCACGTTGCAGGATCTGCTTGACGGCGCGGCGGCGCACACGGCGTTCACCATGGTCCTCCTGGTCATCGCCGCCGCGGCCGCGCTGCTGCTCGGCATGGTCGGCATCTACGGTGTGATGTCCTATGTCGTCAGCCAGCGCACTGGCGAGATTGGCGTTCGCCTCGCGCTCGGCGCCTCGCCATCGAACGTGGCCGCCATGATCGGCAGGCAGGGTGCGCTCGTGTCGCTCGCCGGTGCCGCGACCGGTCTGGCCGTGGCGTTCGCTGGCACGCGCCTGATCGAGTCGCTGCTCTACGGCGTCAGCCCTCGCGAGCCTCTCGTATTCGCGACGATGACGATGCTCCTCGTCGCCGTGGCGCTGGTCGCATGCTGGCTGCCGGCGCGGCGCGCGGCCAGGCTGAGTCCGCTCGACGCGCTGCGCTCCGAGTAGAAGGCCGGCAGCGGCCCGTCGCGTCGGGTTCGTGATCACCCCGGGGCAGTAGGAGTATGCTTGCCGCGCCATGACGACATCTCGGGCGCGCCTTCTGCTCTTCGCGCTGGCGATCGCTACGGCACCAGCGTCCGTCTTCGCGCAGGAGATTGATTTCTCCGGACAGTGGGCGCCCATCTATCACGAGGATGGGCCCGAGCGGCTTCCCGGTCCCGAGCTCGGCGACTACCTCGGCCTGCCGATCAACGACGCCGCCCGCCTGCGAGCTGACAGCTACGACGCCGACCGCATCTCCGCCGTCAGCGAGTATCAGTGCCGCCAGCACGCGGCCGACTACGGTATGCGCGGGCTGGCCAACATGCGGATCACCGCTGACATCGATCCGCTGAAGCAGCGGCTCCTCGCGTTCCACACCCGCATCGGCTTCCACGACGCGGAGCGGACGATCTATCTCGACGGCCGGCCGCACCCTCCCGCCACCGCCCCGCACACCTGGTCGGGCTTTTCGACCGGCGTGTACGACGGCAACATGCTCACCATCAAGACGACCCACCTCAAGGCCTACTACATCCGGCGGAACGGCGTGCCGGCGAGCGACCGCCGCACGATGACCGAGCACTGGGTCCGCCACGGCGAGTTCCTGACCGCCGTCACGGTGATCGACGATCCGGTCTTCCTCACCGAGCGTCTCGTGCGCAGTCAGACGTGGGCGCTCGATCCAGGGCAGACGATGGGGTCCAACTGGTGCGAGTACGCCGCGGAGCTCCCGCTCGGTGACGGGGTGGTGCCGCACTATCTGCCGGGCGCGAATCCGTACCTGAAGGAGTTCTCGACCTGGTATGGCATCAACTACGACGCCACGCGCGGCGGCGCCGAGACGATGTATCCCGAGTATCGGTCGAAGCTGCCGCAGACGTGGTCCACGCTCGATCGCTGCGGCCGCTATTGTCAGTGCTTCAACGCCGAAGGTGGCTGTGCGTTGAGACCCGGGGTCAGTCCGTTCTGAGGCGAGACGCTGTGATCACCACTCTCGGACGCATGCTCGTCGCGCTGTCCGGCGTCGCCGCGTGTGTCGCCGGCCTGGGCGCGCAGAATCCGGTCATCGCCGTCCTTCCGGTGCACGGAAGCGTGTCGATGCTGACCGTGTCCGGCCTGAACGTGACGGTGCAGATCGGCAAGACCGGCGTGCTGCTCGTGGACGCGCCTCCCGCCGACGCCGTGCCTGGCGTCATCGCGGAGATCCGAAAGCTCACCGACAAGCCGATCCGCTTCATCATCAACACCAGCGCCGACGCGGATCACGTCGGCGGCAACGCCGCTGTCGTGTCCGCCGTCGTCGGCCGCGACGTGCGCGGAGCGCCGATGGGCGCGCTGACCGGTCTTGGCGCCGCGCTCGGCCGCCCGGCCATCGTCGCGCACACCAACGTGCTCGGCCGCATGTCGAAGGCCACGCCGCCACCGCCGGCGGCATCGCTGCCGACGACGGAGTACTTCCAGCCGACGATGGACTTCTTCAACGGCGAGGCGATCGTCCTGTCGCACCATCAGGGTCACACCGACGGGGACAGCCTGGTGTTCATGCGGCGGTCGGATGTGATTGCGGCTGGCGACGTGTTCACTCCCGGGCGTTACCCGTCGATCGATCTCGCGCGCGGCGGATCGGTGGAGGGCCTGGTGCAGGGCGCTCAACGAGATTCTGGCGATCGCCGTTCCAGAAGCGTTCTCGGAGGGCGGGACGAAGATCATTCCCGGCCACGGGCGCGTGGCGGAGGAGACCGATGTCGCCGAGTTCCGCGACATGGTCGTCATCATCCGCGATCGCGTGCAGGATCTCGTCGCGAAGAAGATGACGCTCGAGCAGATCAAGGCCGCCAGGCTGTCGCGCGACTACGACGCCGAGTACGGCGCGTCGCCGGCCGATGCCGATCGTTTCGTCGAGTCGATCTATCGAAGCCTGGCGAGCGCGAAGCCGGCTGGAGGTAAGTCGTGACCGCGCGTCCCGTAGGGCCGGTCCTTTTGGACCGGCCGTGATGTGGTGCTTTCTCGCCGCCTCCCTCGCCGCGCAAGGTCCTCCCGGCGGCCGCGCCGGCGGTCCGCCGCCGACCGGAAAGGCTGGAGCGCGCGTCGATTTCACCGGCAACTGGGTGTCTGTCGTCAGCGAAGACTGGCGCTGGCGGATGATCACGCCGGCGAAGGGCGACTACGCCAACATTCCTCTCAACGCCGCCGGCCGCAAGATCGCCGACCAGTGGGATCCGGCGAAGGATCAGGCTGCCGGCGAAGCGTGCCGCGCCTACGCCGCGCCTGCGATCATGCGCGAGCCCGGGCGTCTGCAGATCTCGTGGCAGGACGACAACACGCTCAAGATCGAGACCGATGCCGGGACGCAGACGCGGCTGCTGCGCTTCGCGGCGCCGAATACGGGCGCTCCACCTGCTGCCGGTGAACCCACATGGCAGGGGACGTCGATCGCGAGGTGGGAAGCACCGCCGCGCGGCCTCGCCGGCAACACGATTCCGCTTGGCCTTGGCTCACGAGCTGGCACGGATAGCCGCACGCTCGAGGTCGTCACCACGCGCATCCGGCCGGGCTATCTGCGGAAGAACGGCGTCCCGTTCAGCGCCGATGCGACCGTGACCGAGTACTTCGATCTCTTCAAGGATCCCGACGGTGTGGACTGGTTCGTCGTCACATCGATCGTGCGCGACCCGCAGTTCCTCAACGGCCCGTGGGTGACCACGAGTCATTTCAAGAAGGAACCCGACGGCGCGAAGTGGAAGCCCGCGCCGTGCGGGGCGCGCTGACGGAAGAATCCGTCTAGTCGAGTCTCAACGCGACGATCGGCTCGATGCTCGTGGCTCGCCGGGCGGGGAGATAGGTCGCCAGGCAGGCCACGGCAAGCAGGATCAGCGGCACCGTGACGAACGCGATCGGATCGAGCGGTGTCACCTCATACAGAAGCCCTGTGAGCAGGCGAGTCGAACCAGCGGCCGCCAGCAGTCCCCCTACGAGTCCAGCGCCAATGACCACGACGGACTGTGCGAGCACGCGGCGCAGAATCATCCCGCGCGAGGCGCCGAGCGCGACGCAGATCCCGAACTCACGCGTGCGCAGCGCCACCGTATAGCTGGTGACGCCGTAGATCCCGATGGCCGCCATGGTCAGCGCCAGCAGTGCCAGTGCCGCAAACACCACCGCCTGAAAACGCGTCCGTCCGACGGACGAGGACACCAGATCGTCCATCGTTCTGA
Source organism: uncultured Acidobacteriota bacterium (assembly GCA_963751025.1). Taxonomy (GTDB): domain Bacteria; phylum Acidobacteriota; class Vicinamibacteria; order Vicinamibacterales; family UBA2999; genus Gp6-AA40. Next base: position 49,801 of record CAVVTC010000001.1, read on the forward strand.
CCTGATCGACTGGGATGGCCCTGTCGACGTCGGAGACGACTTTGCGCGCTGTCGCGGACATGGCGGCCGCGTCGGCGGAGGTGCGCACGACGAGCGTCGAGACGCCCTCGGACGTTGGCGCCTGCGCGAACAGCACGTACATTTCGGCTTTCAGCTCTTGATCCAGGCCTTCATGGCGGACGTCGCCGACCACGCCAATGATGGTCCGCCACTGGCTGCCGCCAAATCGGAGCCGCTGTCCGATCGGATCGTCGCTGCCCCAGGTACTGGCGCGCCATGGTTTCGTTGATCACGACGATGGGATTGGCGTTCGTGCCATCCGCGGCGTCGAATGCGCGGCCACGGACCACCGGCGTGCCGAGCGCCTCGAAGAAGCCGTCGCTGATTGGCCGGTACTTGGCCATGTTGTAGACGCCGACCGGCAGCGGCGGACGCCCTTCGATGAAGAAGGCCCATGCGTTGTCGAGGCCGCTCAGCGGCAGATAGGCCGTGAGGCCTGCCGCCTCCACGCCGTTGATGGCGCGCAGGCGATCGAGCACATCGCGATGAAGCGCTGCCACGCGTGCCTGATCTGGATATCGCGATGGCGGAGCTGTGAGGCGGACGGTGAGCACGCGGTCCGCGTTGAATCCGGTTGGTACGTGGAGCAGCGTCCACAGGCTTTTCGCCATCAGCGCGGCGCCAATCGAGAGCACCACCGTCACCGCGACCTGGCCGAGTACGAGCGAGCTGCGCAACCGGGTATGAAGTCCGGCTGCGACCCTGGTGCCGGTGGCCAGCGCGTCACCGGGATTGACGCGGCGGGCGTGAATGAGCGGCGCCAGCCCGAACAGCACTCCGGTCGTCAACGAAACGAACATGGTGAAGACGAGCACACGCCAGTCGATGCCGACGGTGGTGGCGCGGGAGACGTCAGAAGGGAGATATGGCCCTGCGAGTTGAACCGTCGCAATCGCGATCACGAGCCCCAGCATGCCGCCGATGAGGGCGAGGAAGACACTTTCGACCATCAGCTGCTGCGCGACCCGGCGCAGACCTGCGCCGATGGCGAGACGCACCGCCAATTCCCGCTGTCGGGCCGCATTGCGACTGAGGAGCAGGTTGGCGACGTTGCCGCAGGCGATGAGCAGTACCGAACCCGACCGCGCCGAGCAGCGTCAGCAGTGCGGGACGTGGGCGAGCCGTGACTTGCTGATGGAGCGGGATAGCCTCGATGCCTTTGTCCTTGTTGTTTTCCGGATAGGCACGCGAGAGATTGGCGGCCACGACGTCCAGATCCGCCTTGGCCTGGTCCAGCGTAGTGTCTGGCTTGAGCCGGGCGTAGACGCGCAGCGGATGACTGCCTCGCGACGGGTTCTGCGGGTTGATGGCCAGCGGGACCCAGAGATCGAATCGGGTCCGCGCCTGAAAGTCCGCAGAACTGTTGACGAACTCGAAGGTGCGTGGCAAGACGCCCACCACGGTGTAGCGGATGTCGTTCAGCGTGATCTCGGTGCCGACGATATTGCGCCGGGCGCCGAAGCGAGTCTCCCAGGTGCCATGCGTGAGAATCACGACACGGTTCTTGCCAGGCAGGTCCTCTTCTGGCAGGAAATGCCGACCCATCGACAGATCGATACCGAGCAGTGTGAAGAAGTCCCACGAGACGGCCGCGCCTGTGAGGCGTTGCGGATCGCCAGCGCCGCTCAGGACGAAGTTCGGAAACGGGTGGATCGCGGCGACGCGGTCGAAGGAGTGCGTCTGCGCGCGCCAGTCGAGGAAATTTGCGGGCGCCACCGAGCCCGGTGTGGCGCTGCCGGCATTCCGCTCCCAGAGCATGACCAGTCGATCGGGGTCGGTGTAGGGAAGCGGCTTCAACAGGATCGCGTTGCAGATCGTGAAGATGGCGGTATTGGCCCCGATGCCGAGTGCCAGCGTCAGCACCACAGCCGCTGTGAATGCGGGGTTCCGCCGGATCGTCCGCGCAGCCTGGCGCACGTCCTGCCACAGTGACTCGAGTGCCGGACGCGACCGCAGGTCATGCCGGTCTTCGCGGTGCCTCGTCAGATTGCCGAACTGTAGCCGCGCCGCGCGCCGCGCCGCCTCCTCCGTCATGCCCTGGCTGACGTATCGCTGTGTCAGCAACTCCAGATGCGCGTCGATTTCAGCGTCGAACTCGGTGTGCTTCGACACGCTCATGTCTCCTGGCCGGCCTGCAGATTCAGGATCCGGCTCATGACGCCCGACATGCGCTCCCACGCTTCCGTTTCGCGCTCGAGCTGTTTCAATCCCCGCCTGGTGATGGAGTAGAACTTCGCCTTGCGGTTGTTCTCGGACGCCGCCCACTCTGCCGTGATCCAACCCTGCTGCTGGAGCCGCATCAGCGAGGTGTAGACGGTGCCCTCGTTCAGCTTGAGGATCTCCTGGCTGACCTGCTCAATGCGGCGCGCCAGACCGAAGCCGTGCTGCGGACCGAGGGCCTGCAGCGTTTTCAGGATCATCAGGTCGAGCGTGCCCTGCAGCACTTCAGACTTCGGTGCGTCTCCTTTGGACATTGCACAGGAGCCGTAGCTCAACTCCTGTGCAATGTCCATAGGAGCAGAGTGCAGCGCCTGAGCCCGGAAGTGGACAGACGTGCTTAACCCACACATTACAACCCCGCCAAGTCCCGTCATCGCTGCACTTACACGGATGCGTCGATTTGGCATGCCGCTTGGAGTATTCCGGGCAACGGCTGATGAAGCTGTTGAACAAGGAGAAGGCGACATGAACTCGATCGCAGCAGGAATAGCAGGAGCGCTGATGTCAGGTGTGGCGATGTACACGCTGGGCGCGAGCGACGCGCTGGGGCAGTCCGTCGACACGCAGTTGGTGCCGCCGACCTACGCCACTGCGCTGCGGCCGATCGCGGCGCCTTCGGCAGCCGTCGTGACACCAGTGCAGCAGAACACCACGCGGCGAACGACGACCAACGCCGCGCGGCGTCCGGTGTATCGGAGGACGTCGGCGCAGGACCGCGAGGTCATTCGTGACGAGCGAGAGATTGTCCGTGATGATGACGATCACTCGTGGGGCAAGACGGCGATGATCATCGGCGGCTCGGCCGCTGGTGGCGCCGGTGTCGGCGGGATCGTCGGCGGCAAGAAGGGTGCGCTGATTGGCGCGGCGATCGGCGGCGGTGCCGCCTCGATATACGAGGCAACGCAGCGACGCTAAGCCGCAACAAGGGCGCGACTCGAGGGACGTGGGCCTCCCCACGTCCCTCTTTTTTTCTTACCAGGCCAGCGGGGCTGGCGGGTCGGCAATCGACTGGAAGCGAATCGCCACCACCGCGTTGCGATCGCGACGGCTGGCAATGGGAATCAGCCCGCGCTTGATCATCGAGTCGATCTGGCTCTCGGTGAGCAGACGCTCGCCGCACGGCTGCAGGTGACGCTCGCCGTCACGCGTGAACGTGTAGGCAGGGAGGTCGCCGATCTCACGTTCATCTCCGGGCTCCATATCCCATCCGCGTGCGTTGAACGCGCGGCCGATCAAGAGCAGTGCGGCGACTGATCCGTTGGCCCAGAGCAGCTCGTTCGGCGCCGGCTCGCCGGCGCATTCGTCGAACGCGAATACCTCGATCGGGTCGCTGGCTTTTCCGTACGGCATGCGCAGCAGCACGCGCGGTGCGGCAAGTCCGATCCATGGCGCGGCCTCGCTGCGTCGCAGCGCGGTCCAGTCCGCCAGCGCGGCCTCGCCGGAACCAGCCAGTGACGGGCCTGCGCCAGCCAGGAGTGGACCACCAGCGGTCGATGCGATCAGCCCAAGAGCCGCGAGCAGCCCGGCGTCCGCAGTCGATGAACCAAAGTCGAACAGCGCCGCGAGAACCGACCAGCCCTCCCCGCCGGGCACCCTGTCCACGAGCGCACGATAGATCCCTGTCTGCGCGAGCTTCCCTCCGGCCGCGATGACATCGGCCAGCAGTTCTTCGCGGGTGGCATCGAACAGATGCAGTTGAAGTGGACCATCGAGCTCCAGGCCCGACGTCAGCCACTGCACGCTGCGCCATGCCGATTCCAGCGCCTGGAATGCCGGGTCGTGGAGAAGCGTTCGCATCTCCGCGGCAATGGCGGCGTCCACGGCTGCAAGATACGACGTGGTTCCCGCCGTCGTGTCCATGACGATGTGCGGCGCGACGATGTTGCGAATCAGCGCATCGATGCCTCTAGCCGCGGCCGGTGCAGGAGCGGACTCTGGTGGTTTGCCCAGCAGGCGGCCGAGATCGTCGCTGCCGACCGTGGAGGTGTCGGTCGGCTGGCTGGTGCGCGCCTTCCGCAAGGTCTGAAACAGCTCGACACGATTGAAGAGTGCGTCAGGGTGAAAGTCGTCGATCTGCTGAAAGGTAATGTCGCCGGCTGGCAACCGTACTCGCGGCCCCAGGCGCTGCATCGCCGCGTCCAGTGTGTCGATGTCGACCTTGTGGGTGGGCCGGCTCGAGAGAGGCGGGCGTTCGGCAATCGGTCTGCCGCTGAAGTCGCCGATCAGCAGCAGCCTCATCGGCGTGCTGTCGTCGCGCTCGCGACCCTTGCGGCCGCCGCCCAAATCGAAATCGAACTCCATCCGTCCCGGCATCGGTCGCTCCTCGGCAACGCCGGAGTCTGCAGTAATCACCGACCACTTGCAAGCGGCCTGGCCAGACGTCTCGGCGATAATGGCTTTGTATGGATCGGATGCGCTCTGCTGTTCGAATCGCCGCGCTTGTTGTGACGGTGGGCGTCCTTCCGACGCACTCCTTCGCCGACGGCCCAGGCATTCTCCTGCTCGCCCACGGTGGCAGCGCCGAGTGGAACGATCAGGTCACCTCGCTTGCCGCACAGGTCAATCGCACGATGCCGACCGAGGTGGCGTTCGGGATGGCGACACGGTCGGCGATCCAGGTTGGTGTCGATCGACTCGTGTCGCGCGGCGCGACCGAGGTCGTCGCGGTCCCGCTCTTCATCTCTTCCTGGAGTTCGGTGATCACATCCACCGAGTATCTCCTCGGTCAGCGGGCGGAGGCGCCGGCCGCGCTGGCGGTCTTCGCGAAGATGAGCCATGCCGGCCACGGGGATCACGCTCAAGCTGGTGATGGGACGACGCGCATCAAGTCTCCGGTGCCCATCCGGATGACCCGTGCGCTCAACGACCATTCCGTCGTTGCTGACATCCTGACCAGTCGTGCGCGTTCGATCAGCCGGAACCCATCGCAGGAGTCGGTGGTGATCGTCGCGCATGGGCCAAACAGCGAAGAGGAGAATCGGCAGTGGCTCGCCGACATGGCCTCCCTCGCTGGCCAGATGGCGAGCGAGCGATTCGCCTCGATCGACTACCTCACGCTGCGCGATGATGCGCCCGCACCCGTGCGCGATCAGGCCACGCGGGACCTCCGGTCGGTGGTCAGCCGCCGTATCGCCGAGAACCGTCGCGTCCTCATCGTCCCGTTGCTCGTTTCGTTCGGCGGAATCGAGCGCGGGCTGCGGACCCGTCTCGAGGGTCTGGATACGCGATGCCCGCGGCCGCGCTCGTTCCCGACGAGCGGCTCGTGGCCTGGGTGCTCGAGATGGCGCGGTAGCTACGTCTTCTTCGTCACCCTTCCGATCCAGAGCAAAGGGAACCATTCGGGGGTGCAGGCGCAATAGTGTAGTGATGCGTCTCACGCTACTGACCCTCGTCCTGGGCGTCCTTGTGTCGAGTCAGGTGGCCGGGCAGGCGCCGACGTTCGAGGCGGCATCGGTGAAGCCGAACACCTCAGGCGACTTCCGCATGCGCGGCGGGATCCAGGGGCGCATCTACACCGCCGTCAACATGCCGCTGCGTCGCATTGTCGCCACAGCGTATGAGCTTCAGCTCGAGGGCTTTCGTCTCGTCGGCTGATCAGGCGCTGCAGTCCGATCGCTTCGACATCACCGCGACATTCCCCGAATCGGCCACGGCGCGTGACGTGCCGGCGATGCTGCGCACGCTCCTGGCCGAGCGCTTCAAGACTCGCTGTGCACACCGAGACACGCGACGCATCTGTCTTCGCGCTGGTCCTGGCGCGACGGGATGGACGGCTTGGCCCGAAGCTTCGTCAGGCCGCGCTCGATTGCGTTGCGGCGGCGGCTGGCGGACGCGCCATTCCTCAGCCCGAGCCGGGTCAGCCGCCCGTGTGCGAATCGGAGATCGGCGACAGCATCAAGGGCCGCGGACAGCCACTCAGCTCGCTGGCAAGGATGCTGACTGTGTTCGTGCAGCGTCGCGTCGAAGACAAGACGGGATTGAGTGGCGGCTTCGATTTCGAGCTACAGTTCGAGGGAGCCGCGGCAGGTCCTGGCGTCGATTCGAGCAGCGCGCTCGTCACCGCGCTTCAGGAACAGCTCGGCCTGAGGCTCGAATCGATTCGCGCACCGGTGGAGTTCGTTGTCGTAGACCGTATCGAGGCGCCGACAGCCAATTGAAGACGATTCGATATCTGGTGCTGATGTCGGTCATCAGTGCGACCGCGCTCCTCGCGCAGTCGTACACGTTCGAGGCCGCATCCGTGAAGCCGGCCAGCCCTGACAATCCGCCAGGTCAGTGCGCCGCCGTTCATCTGCGGAGCGGGGTTCGGGCAGGGCGCGTGCGATTCGCCGGTTATCCACTGGCGACGTTTGCGAGTGGTCTGTCGAACAGTCTCGGCCGCGCGGTCGTCGATCGCACGGGCCTGATGGGAAACTGGGCGTTCGACCTGACCTATGCGCCAGAGCCATCGCCCGATTCCGATGTGCCTGGCCTATTCACGGCGATCCAGGAGGAACTCGGATTGAAGCTCGAAGCGACGAAGGGACCCGTCGAGGTGCTGGTGATCGACACCGTCAGCCGTCCAACTCCTGACTGAACAGGTTCCTCTGGCGTTACTCCTGACCCGGCGATCTGCCCCAACGATGGACGAGCCGATCGATCGGACTGCCAATCACCAGCAGGATCAACGAAATCGCGACGACGATCGCGCTGGCGCGCCATAGGCCGGCGCCGACGGCGACGCCTGTCGCCGCGATGACCCAGATTGACGCCGCCGTCGTGAGTCCTTCGACCGTGTGATTGTCGCGCCGGTGCAGGATCACGCCCGACCCGATGAACCCGATCCCCGCCACGATGCCTTGAATGATGCGGCTGGGTGCGGCCGGGTCGTCTCCCGGCATCGTCAGCGCCAGGCCGGTAATGGTGGCCAGCGCGGCACCGAGCGCGACCAGCGCATGCGTGCGCATGCCGGCTGGCTTGAGCGCCATCTCGCGATTCAGGCCGAGCAGTCCGCCGAGCAGAGCGGCGAGTGCCAGGCGCGCCGCGAGCGACCAGTTGTCCGCCGGAATACTGATGACTTCCATCGCGCTCCTGACTGCGGAGCACACGGCATGCCAGCAACGGAACCAACCTTTGGAACTCTTCCGGTGTCTAACCGCAAGAACTGTCACGGAGTCTTCATGCGAAAACTTATGCTTGTGGCTTGTATCGCCGCGGCGATTACGCTCGCAGTCCTTACTGCACCGCGGCCGCAGGCGCAATCGTTCGGCGCGCCGGCGGGGACCGTCCCGGCGCCAGACCCGAACGTCCCGCTGTATTTCGAGGCGGCCTCGATCAAGCCAAGCAACCCGAGTAACCCGCCTGGGCAAGGCATCAGGCGGCAGCCGGGCGGGCGATTCAACACCATCAACTCGCCGGCCCGGATGCTGATCACGTTCGCGTATCAGATTCAGGGCTATCAACTGGTTGGCGGGCCCGACTGGATCGGCAGCGAGCGCTACGACATCGTCGCCAAGATGGACGGCGACCCGCCGCCGGTCATTCCGGGATCGGGGGCCGATCACATGATGCTCGCCACGCGGACGCTGCTCGGCCGATCGCTTCAAGCTGAAGATCCACAAGGAGACGCGCGAGCTGGATATCTACGCGCTCACGATGGCCAGGCCGGGCGGGAAGCCAGGTCCGAAGCTGATTCCGGCGCGAGGCGGCTGTTCACCTGAGGAACTGGCGGCCAGACGTGGAGCGCCACCTCCGTCAGATGGTGGTCCGCCGCCGGTCGTCTGCGGCATCCAGCAGGGACCCGGCCGAATCCGATTCGGGAACTATCCGCTGTCGCTCTTCGCCAACGGCATTTCCGCTCGCGTCGGTCGCGCCGTCGTCGATCGCACGGGGCTGGCCGGCAACTGGGAGTTCGAGATCGAGTTCCAGGCCGAGGTGCCTCCTGGTCAGCTGCCTCCCGGGGCCGCGCCGCCGCCAGTCGATCCCGACGCCCCGAACTTCTTCACCGCGATTCAAGAACAACTCGGGCTCAAGCTCGATGCGACCAAGGGGCCGGTCGAGGTCTGGGTGATCGACAGCATCGAGAAGCCGATGCCCGACTGATCGCACACGCCTCAATGCGTGTCGTGTCAGCACACACTCTCCTGAACCACCCATCCCGGCCCGTGGCAGCCCGGCTGCCACGGACTGCTTGCCACGGCGAAATCCTTCTGCTAGTCTCTGCAACCGTTTACATACGGGCCGGAACCGTTCTTGGGTTTGCCACCGCGGGGAAGGAGAGACGTATGACCGCTGTCAGATGGGGCGTGCGCCTGGTCGCTTTCTACCTCCTGCTGCAGGGTGTGGCTCTTGCGCAGGTGACTACGGCGGATATCGTCGGTCGCGTGACGGATTCGACCGGAGCTGTGCTCCCGGGCGCCACCGTCACAATCACGAACGAGGGCACGGGTGATATGCGCAGCGCGCCGACCACCGCGTCGGGCGACTTCGCGTTCAACATCCTGCCCATCGGCACCTACGCCGTCAAAGTCGAACTGCAGGGGTTCGGCACGCAGAACACGCGGTTGATCCTGTCGGCGGGCGACCGCGCCCGATTCGATGCGAAGCTGTCGCTCGGGCAGGTCGAGGAGAACATCACGGTCACCGCACAAGTCTCCGTCCTACAGACCGACACCTCCACGGTGGGATCGCTGATCAACCTGAAAGAGGTGCAGGACCTGCCGGTGAACGGGCGCAATTTCATTCGCCTGATTCAGGGCCTGCCGGGCGCCAACGAAGGGCTGCCCAACTCGCTCGCCAGCGGCACGCGGCCCGACGATCGCCGTCAGACCTCGGCCGATCTCGATCAACGGCGCGGCCGACAACCAGAACAACCAGATGATCGACGGCATGGACAACAACGAGCGCGCCATCGGGACCATCGGCGTGAAGCCGTCGCATCGACGCGATCGCCGAGATCAAGGTCCAGACGAGCAACTACACCGCCGAAGCCGGCCGCACGGCGGGCGGCGTCGTCAACATCATCACCAAGTCGGGCACCAACGCGTTCTCGGGCTCCGCCTTCGAGTTCTATCGCAACGATCGTTTCGACTGCGCGCAACTACTTCGTCGGCGACCAAGCCGCTGCTCAAGCAGCATCAGTTCGGCGGCAGCCTTGGCGGCCCGATCCGGACCGACCGGATGTTTTTCTTCGGCGACTACGAGGGCTTCTCGCAGGACCAGGGGGTCACCAATCTGGTGACGCTGCCGACGGCCCGGATGCGGGCCGGGGATTTCTCCGAGCTCTCCGTGCCCATCTACGATCCGCTCACGACGCCGCGGACGCCGTTCCCCGGCAATCAGATTCCCAGCCGGCCGTCTCAATCCGATCGCGCTGCAGTACATGGCGCTGCTGCCGGCGAACACGACGGCGGCACCCTCGCCAACAACTACTCGAGCACCACGCTTCGCACGCAGGACAGCTCGACGGCCGACGTCCGCATCGACCACCGATTCAACGGAACAACCAGAGCTTCTTCGCGCGCTACTCGTTCAACAACGTCGACACGTTCACACCGTCGGCGTGCCACGCGACGCTCGACGGCATCGACCGGGCTGCGGCGGCGGGCCGGCGTTCCCGGGCCCGAACAACACCAAGGCGCACGGCGTCGCAGGTGAACTACATGCGCGTCTTCAGCCCGACGATGATCGTCGGAGATCAAGGGCGGCTACCTCAAGTCCAACATCCAGTCGCTGCCGCTGAACTACGGATCGAACCTGAGTCAGACGTTCGGCATTGCCCGGCGTGAACTTCGACGAGGTCACGTCCGGCCTGGCGCTGATGACGTTGACCGGCTATTCGGCGCTCGGCGACTCGACGTTCATTCCGCTGATTCAGATCGACGACACCTGGCAGATCAACGCTGATCGTGACGAAGATCTTCGGCGACGCACAACGTCAAGATGGGCGGCGGCTACATCACGCGCCAGTTCACGGTGTTCCAGAGCGCATCGCCGGTCGGCAATTTCACGTTCAACACGCAGCTGACCGACAACGGCGCCGGCTCGGGCGGCAACGCGATCGCCTCGTTCCTGCTCGGCTACCCGTCGCAGGTCGCGCGCTCTCACTCGCTGATCTACCCGCACTACCACACCAATGAGCCGAACCTCTTCGTGCAGGACGACTGGCGTGCGACGTCGTGGCTGACGCTCAACCTCGGTGTCCGCTACGACGTGTTCACGCCGCTGACCGGAGGAGGACAACCAGCTGTCGAATTTCGATCCGGCGACCGGAAAGATTCTGGTCGCGGGACAGAACGGCGTCAGCGACAGCGCCAACGTCAAGACCGACTATTCCAACATCGCGCCTCGACTCGGCTTCTCGGCCACGCTGCCGTCGAGCATCGTCGTCCGCGGCGGCTACGGATTGTCGTACTTCCCCGGGAACATGCAGTCGGGGGCGTTCATGAAGAACGCGCCGTTCGTGAGCGTCGTACGGCCCAGTGATCAGCAACGGCACCGTCGGCAGCACGCCATCGGTCTTCCTGTCGAACGGCCTGCCGACGCCGGTCGCCATCGATCCACGCGAACCCCAGCGGCGCGGTCGATCGCCGTCGCTCAGGACTTCAAGTCCACGCGCGTCCAGCAGTTCAACCTGATCGTGGAGAAGGAGTTCGCCGGCAACGTGCTCGGCGCCGGGTATATCGGCTCCCGCGGCGACCGCGTGCTCCAGAACGGAGGCGCGGCCGGTGCGGACATCAACCTGGCGCCGGTCGGGCCAGGGACGGTGAGCCCCGCGCCGTGCGTTCGTGGCGCTCGCGCCGGGTCTCACCGAGCATCAACATGCTCGATGAGCGAAGTTCAAAACGTCGTACAACGCGCTTGCAGCTCGTGTTCCAGCGCCGCTATCACGCCGGCTTCTCGATCAACTCGAACTACACGATGGCGCACAACGTGTGGACGGGGCTCAGCGCCGTGGGATGCCGCGGTCATCGAGCGCTACGACGCCGACAATGACGTGCGCCACCGGATCGGATTCCTCGTCAACTACGAGCTGCCGTGGGGACGCGACGATGACCGGCGCCGCGAAACACTTCGTCGCGGGCTGGCAGATCAATGCCGTCGCCGGGTGGCAGACGCGGCGTCCCGTTCAACATCACCAACGCGGCGGCGCGCGCGAACACCGGTGGCGCCGATCGGCCGAATCTCGTCGGCGACGCCGAGCTCGAGAATCCGGACAATCGCCCGATTCTTCAATACCGGCGCGTTCCAGGCGCAGCCGGTCAACACCATCGGCGATCAGATCGTGCCGCGGAACCTGCTCCACGGTCCGTCACAGAAGCGGCTCGACATGTCGCTGTTCAAGGACGTGCCGCTGCAGGGCAGCGCGCGGCTGCAACTGCGCATGGAGATCTACAACGTGACGAACACGCCGAGCTTCGCCAACCCGAATGGTCAGCTCGGGAATCGCGGCGTTCGGCACGATCACCAACACGATCGGCACGCCGAGGCAGATGCAGTTCGCGGTGAAGCTGCTGTTCTAGGCGTTGAGGCGTTGGGCGTTGGGCTTTGGGCATTGAACTCAGTGGGGGCCGCCTTCAGGCGGCCCTTCTTTCAGACGTATGATGGCGTTTCGTGTCGAACATCTACGAAGTCGCCAAGCGCGCCGGGGTTTCGACGGCGACGGTGTCGCGCGTACTGAGTCAGCCAGGTGTCGTCGCTCCCGATACGCGTCGCCGGGTCATGGCCGCGGTCGAGCATCTGGGTTACACACCGAACGCCGCCGCGACGAACCTCCGGACGCTGCGCACGAAGAAGTTCGTGGTGACCGTTCCCGACATCTCCAATCCCTTCTTCTCGCTGATTCTGCAGGGCATCGAGGACGCGGCGCAGCGCGAGGGCTACTCGGTGCTGCTCGGCGACACGCAGCACGACGAGCAGCGTGAGGAACGCTACGCGCTCATGCTGCGCCGCAAGGAAGCCGACGGCCTGATCTTTCTCGGTCATCGGCTGCCGAAGGAAGCGGCGGCGCTGGTGCGCTCGATGCCGCCCGGTCGCGCCCCGATCGTCAACGGCTGCGAGTTCAGCCCGCGCCTCGGCATCCCGAGCGTGCACATCGACAACGCCACCGCCGCGTCCGACGCGATGGACCATCTCTATCGCCTCGGCCATCGCCGCATCGGCATCGTCACCGGACCGCTGGTGAGCCCGCTCAGCCGCGATCGTCTGCGCGGCGCCACCGCGCGCGCGAAGAAGGCCCGCGCCGAGCGCGACTTCATCGTGATGAACGGCGATTTCTCGATTGAGTCCGGCGCGGTTGCCGCCGAGCGGCTGCTCGGACGCAAGGAGGCGCCGACCGCGATCTTCTGCTTCAACGACGAGATGGCCATGGGTGTCATGGAGACAGCGCGCCGGCGCAAGCTGCGCGTGCCGGACGATCTGTCGATCGTCGGCTTCGACGATATCCGCTTCGCGCACTACCTCGATCCCCCGCTGACAACCGTGGCTCAGCCGATGCGCCAGATCGGCGAGGGCACCGTGCGCCTGCTGCTCGAGATTCTGCAGGGCAGCGGTGCGCCCGAGTCGGTGACCCTCCCTCACACACTGGTCGTCCGCTCGAGCACTGCACCGCCTGGACGGCTGTAGTCAGGTCAAAGGGCAAAGGTCAAAGGGCGAGGTCAAGGGGCAAACGTTTAGGTTCCAAGTCTCGGAACGTCGAACGTTACCTGGTCTTTTGACTTGATCCTTCGACCTGGTCCTTTGCCCTTTGCCCTGTGCCTTTGCCCTTTGCCTTTTGACCTTCCGAAAGGTCGTCGTAGTCGGGCATGTGCGCTCGCAGTCCACGATTCGCCATCGTCTTCGAGTACCCGGCCACGAGCTGCTCGTTCCAGCGATCGACAGAGAAGTCGAACGGGTCTCGCGGGTCCTCGTCCACGAGCTCCAGGTCGGTGTCCGTCATCGTCAGCTTCCCGAACGCCAGCTGACCGCCGCGCCAGTAGATGTGATTCTGCGCGGTCGCAGTGGGTGAGATCGGTCGAGCGATGCCTGAGCCGAACACCTGAACCAGCGCGCCGCGCTCGACGCGTACCGACGTGAGCGTGCCGTGAAATCCTGGCGGTGGCAGCAGCTGCGACACGTCCAGCAGCAGATCGTTGCCGTCCACGCGGATGCCATGACCCGGCTCGACTCGGATCAGATCGTCGGTCTGCAGGCGAAGCACCTTGAGCAGAGGATTGACCGGGACGCCAAATCCCTTCATCGACTCCGAATGAATCCGAATCAGGCCATCTGGCGTGACGCCGAGGCTGGCCTTCATGTCGAATGGCACGCTGATGCCCTTCTTGACGACGCCCTTCTGCCGAAGCTGTCCGTTCTCGTCGATGGAGATCTGCACACGGCTGACATTCGATCGACCGCGTTCGAGGGCACGAGTCACGATCGCATTCAGCGAGGGGAGATCGACACGGACCTCACCCGTATCCACGGCCACGCTGTAGCTCCGCGGGTCGTCGAGATACGGCGCCTGCCGTGTCAGCCGCGGCGACGAATCGTCCGCGAAGATGCCGGATCTGGAGATCGATCTGCGGCGTGACGTGCAGGTTCACGTTCCGCATGTCGACTTCGACTGATGGCTTGTTGGCCTGGACGGTGCCGCAGGCCGCGGCCAGTGCGACGAGAGCGAGACACACAGCTCTCATGGCCAGCATCGGTGCATGATGCGCGCCACGGCGCGTTACGGCTGTGTCGGATCGTCTCGGAACAATTCCAGTTGACCCCGACGCGGACGAGGTCTGTCGTCGATCACCGTGCGGCCGCCAAGAGGTTTT
>CAVVTC010000002.1:0-205075 GCA_963751025.1 uncultured Acidobacteriota bacterium
ACGCCTATGGGACGGAGCCGGCCAAGGGCGAAGGTCTCGCGGTCGCTCTCGAGCAACTGCGTCGGACGCTGAACCGGCCGGCGGGGCCGATCGCAACCACGTTTGCCGGCTTCAGCGGCGAGAGTTTCTACGCCAAGCTCTGGAGCGTAGCGTGCTCACGGCAGAGTGATTTCTTTTCGCCAGACATGGTGGTCGAGCACCCGGCGGACAAGTTCGGCGATGCGGGTGCCGCGATGGGGGCTATCTTGACGGCACTTGCCGCGCAATCCTTAACCGGTGGAACGCGACGCGGTCCTGCGCTCGTCTGGGCGGCGTTGGATCGTGAACCACGCGCGTGCGCTGTGGTCTCGACGTCTGGATCATGAGGGACTCGACGACCCACGGTCAGCGCGGGCGCGAGACGCGCACCCGGAATTCGTCATCGAACCAGTGCTGGTCGCTGTAGAAGCCGAGGATCTGGTCGACCTTCTTGAACAGCAGGAAATATGGGTTCCCCCAAGGACTCCACCGTCCAGCCTGCCGCTCCAGTTCATCATGACCATCAGATCACCGATCCGGATTGGTCGAGAATTGCACACCTTCTGCCAGTCGATTCGGGACGGGAAGCGTCCAGCTGTGCTGGGAATCCTTCAGGTTGAGAAGCGCCTCCGCGGCACGCTCGACGAAGGCCTTCTTGGCATCGTCGGAGAGCGAATCGAATCGACCGATTGTGGGTGCCACCTGAACCACCGTGAAGCTGCGGGACTCAATGGCCACGATGTGGAATTCTCCGCTGGTACTCGTGACGAAGGAGATCAGGGCCACCAGGGGCCGCCCGAGCGGAAAGCGAGACCTCCGCGACCAGATGCGGATCCGCGGCGCGATTAAAGAACCGCTCGCACCACATCTCGGAATCTGCGCGCAGGACATCGGGAAGCAATCGTAGACCGGCAAGTGGCACGAAGTCGGCCGCTGGGACGTCAGTGCCGCGTGCAACATAAAACGAGACATCGCGTCCATGCCGGGGGCATCCTTTCGAGGCTGTGAGCCGCACGATGCTAGCGGTAAGGCCAGAAGCAGTCCGACCCGGAGGACCTTGCGGGCGACCGTCCGGGGGCTTGAGTCGATCAGTGGTATCTCCGGACGATGCGCTCGACACGAACCCCGCGCGGATGGGTCGAATCCGGGCTGACCCAGACCAATGCCTGGAACGCCCTGATTACTCGTCCTTTGACTTGAAGGTTCCCGCCCCGCCGCCGTAGTACCTCGTGTCGCCGTGCGTGAATTTTAGACAAGCCTCATAATTGTTGAACCCCGGCGAGACCCCCCACCCGGAAGGGGTGTGTGGCTCTCGGGACATACCTGGCCTTCCTGGACGACCTTGTCGACAAGGGTCGGATCGCCTGCTTGCCCCGTTAGAGAGCGCTCCGAACGAACTCATCCCAGCATGGGGAAAGCTGCTCTCTATTGCGTTTCCGTTAGTGGGATTGGCATACACGACTACCGCCTCTGCCTTCCCCGGGCATCCCACTTGGTGGATCACGCCCTTGACGAACCTTACGATCGCCTGGCATTCCGCCGACGCCCGCATGTTCTCGTAGATAGGCCAGGCACCGCCCACGCCATTGAAGTACCTGTGGGTGGTCGTAGGCCTTCGGTCACTTCGGATTCCGCTGCGGCGTATCCCCGGAAAGCGCCGCATCAGGCTGTCGACTATCGTGTGCGGGTCGTTGGAACCAATCCTCTCCACCAGCCATGTGGCCGCGTTGATCCGCCGATGTGTCGGGCCATCCTCTTCGCAGCCATCGTCTTCCGGCACGCGCATGGTCACGTCCACGCGTTGGAGGGGCCTGACGAACCTGCCGAATGGGTCTCGTTGCCCAGCCCTCGAGTAAGGTCCAGCATAATCAGCGACGTCCTTGCGGTAGACGGACCCGGTCGGGCAGCGATGGCCGGTAGCGGTCATCTCCACAGGTCACTGATTCCTCCGGGGTCAGAGGCAGAACCGGACCCATCTCGAACCGGAGAAAATACACTGCACGCCATCCCCCCGGATCTCTCCCGCTTCACGGATCTCCGTGTTCCTCTTCGATGCCCCGAAGACGACCTTTTACTTTCAGGGGTGTGTTCTTGGTCGGGGTGGGATGGGAAACCGATGCTTGTTGCAGCACCCACTCGAAGGGATCCTTGTCGGCATACTTTGTGCGTGCCGCTGATTCCAGTCATCGGTCTTGTCCGTCAACACAGAATGATCCGATCGCGTAGCTCAACTTCAGGACCCTTAGGATGACGGTCTTGGACCCCTTGATATCGACAAGCGTCGTATCGGCAGGCTCACCAAAGTGCAGGCATCGAGGTTGAGTGAACCTCCCTCACCCCATTATGTTTTTCTTGTTGTGGAACATCGGATCGCCAAGACGGGCAAAAGACGTTCTTACCCTCGAACTTGACGTCGAACGAGTAGAGCATGAACTCGCATTCGCCCTTGAAGACGCCGCTGACGACGCCGGCCGACGCTGCCCGCCTCATCGCCGCTGCTCATCGTGCTGCCACCCTTTACCATGGGCATCTGACCGTCTGCACTTGACGCTGCTGGGCCCAGCTGACGTGTTCGAGGCCTGGCCGATATTGGGATACGGGATGGGTATCGGACCGCCTGGGGACGGCGTCTTGCAAACGTCCGGGAACGCCGTGTTCATGCCGCCGCTCGCTTTGTGAACCACTCCACGCTTGTTGGCGAACACAGTGGGCATACAGTTCTGGGCCGGTCAGACATCTTATCGAGCGTCGGCCGGTATGTCATCCAGAAGAGTCCGGCACAACTGCAGGGGCGACAGCCGCCGAGCACTCTTCAGTTTTGCATGATCTTGCTGCCCTTGACGATGACGTCGCTCGATGCCTTCACGTTGATCTTGCCGCTCCCGTCAAGCGTGATGTCCTTGCCCTTGATCGTGATCGTACCGTCCTTCTTCATGGTGATGCTGGCGGAGCCGGTCTGAATCGTAATCTGATCAGCCGGCGTTGACCAGGAGCTTCTTTCCGACCTCGAGTGAATCATTTTTCACCGATCGTGACCGTACGATTCTTCGCCGACGTGAGACTTCCTCGTCCTTGCTGACGTCGTCGGTCGCGACTTACTCGCGACACTGATATGGTTTCGTCTTTGGCGACGCGTCAGATGTCTTGTTCTCGCCGATGCTGATCGACTGATCCTTGCCGACATCGATCGTCTCGTTCTCGGCGACGCTCTCGGTGCGATTCTTGCCAATCGTGATCGACTCGTTCTTCGCGACGCTTTCAGTCCGATCGCCGCCGATGGTGATGCGTCTCGTCGTTGTCGACGCGTCTCCGTCCGATCGTGCTTGACGTGCGTCGTCTCGTCGTTGTCGATCGTCTTCTTCCGGTCGTGCCCCACCCAGTGGGTCTCGTCGTTCTCGACCTCGATGTCCTGGTTCTTCTCGGCGTGGATGAAGACCTGCTCCGAGCCCTTCAGGTCCTCGAACCGGATCTCGTTGAAGTTGTCCGGCCCGCCGCCCTTGGTGCTGCGGCTCTTCATGCCGGTCTGCGTCATGTTCGCCGGCAGCGCGTACGGCGGCATCTGCTCGGCGTTGTAGACCCGGCCGGTGATGATCGGCTGGTCGGGATCGCCTTCGAGGAAGTCGACGATCACTTCCTGGCCGATGCGCGGGATGGCCACGCCGCCCCACGCCTTGCCCGCCCACGGCTGTGACACCCGCACCCAGCAGGAGCAGTTCTCGTCCTTGTTCTTCTCGCCATCGCGGTCCCAGTGGAACAGCACCTTCACCCGGCCGTACTTGTCGGTGTAGATCTCGTCGCCGGCCGGGCCGACGACGACCGCCGTCTGCGGGACCCTGCACGAACGGCTTCGGCGTCAGCCGCTTCGGCCGGAACTGCTGCTTGCTCGGCATCGCCACGAAGCTGCACCGGTACTCGGCGCCGCCGCGCTCCGGCATCGCCTCGTAGTCGCTGAATTCGAGCTCGTAGCTCGCCGACACCACCAGGTGCTCGCGGTTCTGATCGGCTGCGCGGCCAGTCCTCGAGCTTGAACAGGATCCCGACGCTGCATGTTCTTCGCGTTGGTCGCCGCCTGCGCCGTCTCGAACTGCGCCGCTGACTCGTCGATGCGCACCGCCGCCGACGCGCTCGCCGTCCGCCTTCTGCAGGTAGTTGCCCGGATAGTCGTAGACCTCGTAGTTGCTCGGGCGAGCACGCTGGGCGAGACCGCCTTCTGCGTCCGCAGCTCGACGCTCGGCCGCTCGAAATCGTAGTCGTCGTGCGACGTAGACGCCGGGCTGAATCTCGCGCGTCGGCGTCCAGGCGCTGACATGCTCGATGTCCGGCCGGGCGAGATGTCATCGGGCGCGATGAAGGGAAGCGGTCTGCCCTGGCATGCTCGTGTGCCCGCTGTACGAGTCGGCCATCACCAGCGTGTGCTTCCCGTTGTCGTGCAGTGAAGTAGAAGTAGATGCCCTCGTGCTCCAACAGCCGGCAGACGAAGTTCAGGTCGGTCTCGCGGTACTGCACGCAGTACGTCCACTTGCGGTACGAGCCCGTGAGCTCGTCCTTGAACGATCGCCGTCGGATGCTCGCTGAACACCTGCTTGACGATCTCGGGAACCGTCATCTCCTGGAAGATGCGGCAATCCGCCGTGCGCGTCATAAACCAGATCCACGGTATGCACCGTCGCGTAGTAGCGCCGGTAGCGTGCCGTGCATGCCGCCCTGCGAGAACCGCGTCACGAAGCCGTTGAAGTAGCGCGGCTGTCGTCCATGCAGCGCCACCTTCACGGTGACGTTCTTGCCGAGAATGTCGTCGAGGTTGATGTCGTCCTTCAGGCTCAACAGCTCGACTCGGTACTCCGCCGACGCGGCTCAACTCCTCGCGCGCGTGCAGCGCATGGAACAGCAGCACGTCGGCGCCGAGCGGCGTCGTGATCTCCATCACCCTAGCCATGGTGCTCTCCAACAGCCGTGCGCCGGCGGCACGTTCCGCGATCAGCCACCCGCATTCAGCCGGCCTCGCGCCGCGCACGACCAGACCCGCGACCGGAAGGCCGGACTCGAGCCGAAGCTCCGCGCGCCCGATCGTCGGCATCAGGCCGGCCTCGGCGAGGAGCCGCTCGACGTACCCGGCCCCGTGCGCTGTACCGGCCGTGCGGCTGGAACGCGTACGAGTCCGGCCTCGTCCGGCTCGGTCGCTTCCTCGACGGTGAAGATGAACACGCCGCCCGGCCGCAGCGCCGCGCCGCCGCGCCGACCACGGCTTCGAGCCCGCCGAAGTAGACCAGCGTGTCGGCGGTGACGATCGACGTCGAAGACCGCGCGGGATGCTGCTGCAGATACTCCGTCAGCTCGGCCTGGACGAGGTCGTCGTAGACCCGTTTTCTCGGCCGCGTGGCTTCAGCATGCCGCCCGGAGAGATCGACGCCGACCAGGCGCCGCGCGTACGGCGCCAGCAGCGGGCCGCACAGGCCGGTGCCGCAGCCAACGTCGAGCACGTCGAGCTCTTGCTCCTGCGGCAATCCCGGTCTCCGCCAGCGCCTCGGCCACCAGCGACGGCGCGCGATACTGCAGCCTCGCCAGCTTGGCTTCGAAGCTGTTCGCGAAGCTGTCGAAGACCAGCTGCACGTACTCGTCGGACGCCCGCGCCGGCACGTCGCGCCCCGAGCACGCGGCCAGCGTGTGCCTGGCGACCGCCGAGGTCGGCTCGTCCTTCAGCCACTCCTCGCACACCTGGATGGCGCGATCGCGCTGGCCGAGCAGGCAGTAGGCCAGCGCCAGCGCCCGCCGGGCTTCCGGATAGTGCGGCTTCAGCGTCAGCGCGCGGCAATAGCAGTTCACCGCCTCGGTCGCTCGATCGGTGGCGCTGAGCAGCACGGCGAGGTTGTGGTAGGCGTCGGCGTGCTGCGGATTGAGCTCGATGGCGTGCCGGTACTCGGCCTCGGCCTCGACGAGGTTGCCGCTGCACTTTCAGCAGCACGCCGAGGTTGCCGTGCGCGTTGGCGTGCGTCGGCCTTGAGCGCAATCGCGCGCCGGTAGGCCTCGATCGCGCCGTGGAGATCGCCGCGCGCCTGCCGCACGATGCCGAGGTTGCTGTGCCAGTCCGGCTGATCCGGCGACGAGCTCGAGGCTGCGCTCGATCAGCGCGAGCGCTTCGTCGCTGCGTCCGTCCTCGTGCGCCATCACGCCGGCATAGTGCAGCGCCGTCGGGATGATCGGGCACGACTTCGAGGATCTTGCGGCACACCTCGCTCCGCGTCCTCGAACTGCCCGTTCTTCAGGGACTCGAGGACGCGAGCGCCATGGCTTCGGGAACCGTGATCGGCCGCTCGTCGGGCGATTCGTCCAGCTCTCACTGGCTGCCAGCGTCCACCCTCACGCGAACTGATAGTCGAAGTCGCCGCTGGCGACGCCAGCCGCACGCCGTTCAGCGGCTGCCCGGCCATCGTCCGCGTCAGGAACTCGCGGCTGATCGCCGGCAGCACGGTGTTGGTCAGGATCGCGTCGATCATGCGTCCGCCGCTCTCGACCTCGGTGCACCGGCTGACGATCAGCTTGACCGCCTCCTCGTCGTAGGTGAACGGGATCCGGTGGTGCTCGGTCACGCGCCTGGCGATGCGCCCGAGCTGCAGCCGCACGATGTTGCGCGAGCATCGCGTCGCTCAGCGGGTAGTACGGGAATCACCACCAGGCGGCCGAGCAGGGCGGCCGGAAACACTTTCAGCAGCGGCTCGCGCAGCGCCTTGGCGATGCCCTCGGGCTCCGGCATCAGCTCGGGATCCCGGGTCATGCGACATGATCAGATCGGTGCCGACGTTCGACGTCAGCAGGATGATCGTGTTCCGGAAATCGATGTCGCGCCCTTCGCCGTCCTCCATCCAGCCCTTGTCGAACACCTGGAAGAACAGCTCGTGCACGTCGGAGTGCGCCTTCTCGACCTCGTCGAGCAGCACGACGCTGTACGGCCGGCGCCGGACGGCCTCGGTCAGCACGCCGCCTTCGCCGTAGCCGACATATCCGGGCGGCGAGCCCTTGAGCGTCGAGACGGTGTGCGCCTCCTGGAACTCGCTCATGTTGATGGTGATGACGTTCTGCTCGCCGCCGTAGAGCGCTTCGGCGAGCGTCAGCGCCGTCTCGGTCTTGCCGACGCCTGACGGGCCGCACAGCATGAACACGCCAATCGGCTTGTTCGGGTTGTCCAGCTTCGCGCGCGACGTCTGAATGCGGCGGGCGATGATGCTCGAGCGCGTGGCGCTGGCCGATGACGCGCTGGTTCAGCGTCTCGGCGAGGTTCAGCACCGTTTCGATCTCGTTCTTGACCATCCGTCCGACCGGCACGCCGGTCCAGTCCTGGACGACGGAGGCGACGGCCTGCTCGTCGACGCTGGGCAGGATCAGCGGCGACTCACCCTGCAGCGCGGTCAGCTGTCGACTGGAGATCCGACAGCTCGGCCAGCAGCGCTGCGCGATCCTCGACCGGCGCATCGGCCGGCAGGCTTGCCCCGCCGGAGCCTTGTGCGACGGCGGCGCGTCGGCGACCGCCACGCCGGCGCCTGCCGCCTTCTGCGCCTGCGCCGCGCGTTCGAGCTGGCTGCCCGTGCCTTCGACCTTCTCGTTGCCCTTCCGGAGCTTGGCGCGAATCGCCAGGATGCGATCGACGAGCTCGCGCTCGCTCTTCCACCGCTCCTCGAGCTCGCCGCGCCGCTGCTCGCGGCCGTCAGCTTCGCGGTCGCGTCCTGCTTGCGCTCGGTCACGTTCATGCCGACCGCGTCTTCGCGGCCGATGATCTCCAGCTCCGTCTTCAGCGACTCGATCGTGCGGCGGCAGTCGTCGAGCTGCGCGGGCACGGCATGCTGGCTGATCGCCACGCGGGCGCACGTGGTGTCGAGCAGGCTCACCGCCTTGTCGGGCAGCTGGCGCGCCGGGATGTAGCGATGCGACAGCCGCACCGCCGCCTCGAGCGCTTCGTCGAGGACCTGCACGCGGTGATGCTTCTCGAGCACCGACGCGACACCGCGCACCATCAGGATGGCCTTGTCCTCGGTCGGCTCGGCGACCTGCACGACCTGGAAGCGCCGCGTCAGCGCCGGATCCTTCTCGATGTACTTCTTGTATTCCGCCCAGGTCGTCGCCGCGATCGTCCGCAGCGTGCCGCGCGCCAGCGCCGGCTTCAGCAGGTTGGCGGCGTCGCCGGTGCCCGCCGGCTCCACCCGCGCCGATCAGCGTGTGCGCTTCGTCGACGAACAGGATGATCGGCTTCGGCGAGGCCTGCACTTCGTCGATCACCTGCCGCAGGCGGTTCTCGAACTCGCCCTTCATGCTGGCGCCGGCCTGCAGCAGGCCGATGTCGAGCGAGAGCAGCGAGACGTCCTGCAGCGGCGGCGGCACATCGCCGCGCGCCAGCCGCAGCGCAAAGCCCTCGACGACGGCGGTCTTGCCGACGCCGGCTTCGCCGGTGAGAATCGGATTGTTCTGGCGGCGGCGCATCAGGATGTCGACGATCTGCCGGATCTCTTCGTCGCGGCCGGTGACCGGATCGATCTGCCCCTTGCGCGCCCGATCGGTCAGGTCGGTGGCAAATTTCTTCAGCGCCTCCTGCTTGCCCATCTGCGCCGGCGCCATGGCGCCGCTCGCTTCGCCCGGCGCGGCCATCGACGATCCGTCGGCGGCCGCCAGCGCGTCCTCCGGCGATCCCTTGACGATCCGTCGCGAGCTCCTCGGTCAGCGTGTCGGACTTGATCAGCTCGAACTGGCGCGAGATCGCCGACCAGCGCGTTGCGCAGCGACGGCGTCTTCACCATGCCGACCATCAGGTGGCCGGTGCGCACCTGGATGTCGCCGAACATCAGCGTCGCGTAGACCCAGCCGCGCTCGACGGCGTTCTCGACATGCGCCGACAGATCGGAAATCGACGTCGCGCCGCGCGGCAGCCGATCGAGCGCCTCGGTGACGTCCTTGGCCAGCCGCGAGGGATCCAGCTCGAAGCGCTTGATGATCCGGTGCAGGTCCGAGTCGGGCGTCTGCATGATCTGCTGCAGCCAGTGCACCAGCTCGACGTACGGGTTGCCGCGCAGCTTGCAGAACACGGTGGCGCCTTCGATGGCCTTGTAGGCGAGGCTATTCAGCTTGCCGAACAACGCCGAGCGGCTGATTTCACTCATAAGACTGCTCGCGCGCGAGCCCGCGCGCCCGGCCGGCGAACGCCTCTGCCTCGAAGCAGAGATCGTCGGCATCTGTGTCTGTGTGGCGCTGGCCGAGCCACGTGGTCCATCCCAATCGGCCCTGCCGTCCGAGCACGAGCGGTGGCACCTCGCTCTTGCGCAAGCATCAGCTGCACGTCCCACTCGAACTCGAAGCTGAGATACAACCGCACCCAGTCCACCAGCTTGCTGGATGAACGTTCCCCCGGGCAGAAACGCCTCGTACTGCCCGAGCGTGAGCGGTCCGAGCCGCAGGCGAAACTTGTTCTGCCGATCCCATACCTGGCGACCAGCGACGGCGGCGCGATCCGAGCGTGGCGCCCTCGCGGCCAAGGTAGGTGCGGTCCCGCTCGTCGAGTGCCATCCAGTGCCCGACGAACTCCTCGATCTGGACCGGCACACGGAAGAAGTGCTGCAGGATCGCGCGCAGCCCTTCGGCGTTCCGCGTGTGACGAATCAGCGCGCCGACGTGGAAGAACTTCGCGAGGTCCGGCAGACGCATCGCGATCGCGAGCGGCGCCGGCGCCAGGCCCGATGAACGCGCCGATGTAGGTCGCGAACCGATCGTCGTCCGGCCGATCGCGGTTGACGTGCGGCTGCGCCTGGGCCCACGCCCGATAGAACAGCGTCACGAAGCGATGATGGAACAGATCGAGGAACCGGCTCAGCGTCGGATCGCCGGCCTGGCGCAGCCGATCGCGCGCGTACTCGGTGATGTGCAGCGGCAGCGGGCCGTTGGGACCGAGCAGCCCGAAGAGCCGCACCTGCAGCCGCGGCGGCCGGCCGTCGCGGCCGGTCTCGAACGACGGCCAGCGGCGCCGGCGCGAACGAGAGATCCGGCTCCTGTCCGAAGCGGACCGCGTCGTCGACCGGACGACGCGCGTGCCCCCATCGCGGCTTGCGGTCGAACAGGCACTCGAGCCGCCGCAACGTCTGATAGAAGTCGTGGCGGTACGGCGTCTCCGCCAGCGCGGCGAACAGCGTCAGAGCGTCTGTCTCGCGCCCCACTGTGGCACCCATCGATGGATCTCGCCGCGACCGCCGGATCGCAGCACGGTTTCGGTAAACGAATTGATCGACACGTAGCGCGCGAAGAATTGGGCGAGCACCGAACCCAGCAGGAACGCGCTGCCGCCCTCGAATGCCAACTCGTCGACCTCGACGGTGATCTCGAGCCCGCGTCCGAACGCGAGGCGGGATCGTAGGCCCGGAGAGAGGCGCGCCTCTCGGCTGGACTGGGAAACGCGGCGGACGACTGGGACCACGCGCACGGACCGGACGGCCTCGATCTGCTTTCGCGCGCTGATGTCGCTGCTCGCCGCGTACAACTCGAGAAGGTCGCGCAGCGCCGCCGCGCCCTCCTGCTCGGTCGAGTTCACCAGCGACAGATAGTTGAGCGACAGATGGCTGATCGCCCGCCACGACACGGCGCCGTCGGCCAGCGGCGCGAACGGGCGGCTCGGACCGGCGATGACGCGGATCCTGGTCACCGGGGCGGCCACATCGAGCGTGAAATCGCTCTTGGTGATGCCCACCGGCATCTGCAGCACCAGGTCGCGATTCGTGCACAGCGTCTCGATCGAGAGCTGCCGCAGGTCGCCGCTGAACGGCGCCTGCCGCGGGTCCACGAGCCCGAGAAACACTTCGCTGCCGATGTAGCTCGATCGCGCGCCGCGCCGCTTCTGCTCGGCCGAGACGAGCCGCGGCTCGCGGCGGGTCGTGAAATAGGCGGTGTGCTCGTGCTCTTCGTCCGAGCTGTAGGCGGCATAGAACGGCCGGAACTCCTGCTCGCTATCGGCGCCGACGCCGTGTCCGACGACCGCCGTCACTTCGTACACTTCGAAGTCCGAGCGGACGAGTCCGGTCTGGGACGACGTGATACTCGTAGTCCGCATCGGAGACGTGAATGCGATCGGCGCGCTTGGGGAACAGGTTGATGGCCGGCGTGCAGTACAAAGCGATGTTCGACGCGTCGACCAGCCGTTCCAAGTTCGCGTCGCCACGGCCCAACAGGATGACCACGCTCGAATTCCTGGCCCTCGATGCGCCTGAGCGCGCGCTGCAGTCCGGCAATCTCGACGAAGCGGAAACGCTGCGGGAACGAAAAGTACTCCTGCAGCAGCCGATACCCCTGGAACGAGCGCAGCGTCACCGGCAGCAAGGCCTCGCTGTCAGCAGAAGCCAACGGGCTGGATCGACGTGGCGGGCAGGAACTCGTGCCAGCGCGAGCCGCCCTTGCCGGGAGCACGAGCGCGCCGAGGCCCGACGCCAGGCACAGCTCGTACAGCTTGTTGGCGACGTCATTGCGCCCGGTGACATAGCATCGTCAGGCGATCGATGCGCGATCTGCGAGAACTTCACGCCGGCGGTCGTCTTCAGGCGGATGCGGATGCCGCCCTTGATCCGCTTCGCCATCGGCAGCGCGTTGAGCGGCAGGTCCGGCGCGATAGGAGAAATAGCTCGCCGACACGATCTCGAGCGGCCAGAGCGTCACGTCGTGCGCCGTGCGGAACTCGCACGCCGTCAGCGTCGTCGCCTCCCATGACGCCGTGCATGGTGCTGCCGCGCGGCACCGTGGCGCCGCTCGCCAGGCCCGGGCTCGTTGGTGTCCGGCATGCACTGGGCGACCAGCATCGACGGCGTCGGCGCGAGGTAGTGCGGGTAGACGGTCTCGAGCAGCGCCTGCGTGAAGCGTGGGAACTCTGCGTCCAGCTTGAGCTGAACGCGGGCGGCGAGGAAGCCGACGCCCTCGATCAGCCGCTCGACGTACGGATCGGTCACCTCGAGGCCGTTCATCCCCAGCCGGGCGGCGATCTTCGGAAACTGCTCGGCGAACTCCGCGCCCATCTCGCGCAGGTGCTGCAGCTCGATGTTGTCGTACCTGCAGCAGCCGGGGGTCCATCAGCTCACTCGCGCCGGTGCCGAGATCCGCGATCTCGACCTTCCCGGTTTCGAGGTCGAACTCGGTGCGGACGAGGAGCTCGAGCGGAACCGGCTGCGCCCAGAGCTGACCCCGGATCTGGATGCCGATGACGTTGTGATGGTCGAGATCGTCGACATTGACCATGGCCTTGATCTCGAGCGTGTCCGGCAGGATGCGCGGCTCGAAGTCGAGGATGGCCTGCTTCGGATTGCGTTCGAGAGCCTGGACCGTCCAGCGATGACGCCGACTGCCCCGACAGCGCCGGCAGCCCGAAGTTGATCACCGATCGACGCACGGAGGGCACGTGCGAGAGCTCGGTGTCGCGTTCGAGTTTCGTGGTGTTGAAGAGACACGCGAGATCGCGCAGCACCGCCTGCCGCAGCCGGCTCTTCGAAAAGACCCGCGCTCTCGCGAGGTTCCTGCTGGTTCTGCGGTTCCTCGTCGGTCAGGCGATCGAGCAGTGCCGGCTGCAAGCGCTCCTGGGGCGTGAGCTGGTCGGCCATGTCAAGCGCCGGCGTCGGCCGCTGCGGCAGCGCCGAGTGATCAGCGTGCGAAGCTCCATCAGCGGCACGTCTCACGGCATCGGTGGCGATGACGCGCTGCCCGAGGCCGTGGAAGATGTCGGCGGCCACCTCCTGCCACACCGTCTTGCGGGCGAGCGCGATCAGTCCGTCCTCCGACGCCTCGGAGCCTGGATACCGGGTCGGGATGAGCGCGACCATCTCACCGCCGTTCTCGAATTGCAGGTGGGCTGGCATCCAGACCATGTCGCGCAGGTCTTCGGGCACCTCGATGGTGACGGCGCTCAGACGCGCGAACGGAACCCAGTAATACCGTCCGTTGATCACAGCCTCGAGCACCGGCCCAAGGCGGGAGTCGGCATCCGCCATCCATTCGAATGGTTGGTCGTTGATTGTTCCCGACGACGGTACCGGCCTCGTCGAACGCGCGGAGCCGAAGCTCGGATGATCGTGCCGCGTCCCCGCGCGCGGCCACCAGGAGCGACTCGATGAGCAACGCGAGCCACTGCTCGGGCTCGCCGAACACCATCGGCGACTTCTTGCCAGCGAACACGTCGCGCCGGATGGCCTCGCACCGCACCGCCTCGCCGTAGGTCTGCGCCATGGCCAGCGTGCTCGCGTCGAGCTCGCTGGCGACCTTCAGCTGGTTCAGCGCGCGCTCCCATTGGCCGAGCACGCACAGCAGCTGAAACAGGAATACGCGCAGGGCGGCATCGGCCGGCCTGGCGCGCACCTGCTCCTGCAGGAGGGCCAGGGCCGCCGCGGGGTCACCGTTCTTGAGACTGAGCGCGGCGGCGTCGGCTGTGCTCATGGTCCACGCCGCGGTTATTTCGCTTCCTGCTTCTTGAGGTCGTAGACGAAGGGCACGGCGCCGTCGAGCGATCCGTCTTCCTTCTGCGGCTTGTATTCCAGTTGAATCTTCGAAGACTGCATCGCGACGCTCTCCGCGGAGTGCTCGCTGCTGCCCGACGTCTGACGC
This sequence comes from uncultured Acidobacteriota bacterium, assembly GCA_963751025.1. Lineage (GTDB taxonomy): Bacteria > Acidobacteriota > Vicinamibacteria > Vicinamibacterales > UBA2999 > Gp6-AA40. The sequence goes on from CAVVTC010000002.1 coordinate 13,624, forward strand.
TCGGTGATGAGGATGTCGTTCATCTTGATGATCAGGAATTCCTGCTGGCCCTTGCCGGCCTTGCGCACGAGCGTCGCTTCCTTGATGTGCTCACCGGTGGCGCAGCTTCAGCATCAGGACCGGTGAGGACTTATCGATGTGATGGGTGAAGTTGAAGTCCGTTGAAATTGGCCTTGCCCTCACCGCCGCCGCCGCCGTGGGCCATGCTGCTAGTCTGTGACAACCCCCACGACCACGACAGCACCTCGATTTCGCCCTCGTGCTTGGTGTCGTGCGACTCGCCCTTTGATGTCCCCGGCTTCACGAAAATGTCTGACGCCATACTACGCACAACTCCTAACGCCATCGGACATTGGTCACAATGCCCTTGAATCAGCTCGCCTTGGCTGATGGCAGCTTCGATACCAGCCGGAGCGACACGGTCAACCCCTCGAGCTGATAGTGCGGACGAAGGAAGAACTTCGAGAGTAGTAGCCCGGGATTTCCCTCGACCTCCTCACCTCGACTTCCGCGGCGGCAAGCGGCTTCTGCGCTTTCGCGCTCTCCGAGGAATGCGCCGGATCGCCGTCAACGTAGTTCATGATCCAGTTCTGCAGCCACACCTGCATGTCGTCCCGCTCCTTGAACGAGCCGATCTTGTCGCGCACGATGCACTTCAGATAGTGGGCAAAGCGGCAGCACGCGAACAGGTACGGCAGCCGGGCCGACAGATTGGCGTTGGCGGTCGCATCCGGGTCGTCGTATTCCGCCGGCTTCTGCAGCGACTGCGCGCCGATGAAGGCGGCGAAGTCGGAGTTCTTGCGGTGCACGAGCGGCATGAAGCCGTTCTTGGCCAGCTCCGCCTCGCGCCGGTCGCTGATCGCGATTTCGGTCGGGCACTTCATGTCGACGCCGCCGTCGTCGGTCGGGAAGGTGTGCGTCGGCAGACCTTCCACCGAGCCGCCCGACTCGATGCCGCGGATGCGCGAGCACCAGCCGTACATCTTGAACGAGCGGTTGATGTTCACGGCCATCGCGTAGGCGGCGTTCGCCCAGGTGTAGCGGTTGTGGTCCGCCGCGCCGGTGTCCTCCTCGAAGTCGAACTCCTCGACCGGGCTGGTCTTCGCGCCATAGGGCAGGCGCGCCAGATAGCGCGGCATGGCCAGGCCGAGATAGCGGGCGTCCTCCGACTCGCGCAGCGAGCGCCACGCCGCGTACTCCGGCGTCGTGAAGATCTTCGTCAGGTCGCGCGGATTGGCGAGCTCCTGCCAGCTGCTCCATCTGCATGACCGTCGGCGACGCGCCGGCGATGAACGGCGTGTGCGCGGCCGCGGCGACCTTCGACATCTCGCCCAGCAGCTCCACGTCGGGCGGCGTCTGGTCGAAGTAGTAGTCGCCGACGAGGCAGCCGAAGGGCTCGCCGCCGAACTGGCCGTATTCGGCTTCGTAGATCTTCTTGAACAGCGGGCTCTGGTCCCAGGCGGTGCCCTTGTATCGCTTGAGCGTCTTGCCGAGATCGTCCTTGCTGATGTTCATGAACCGGATCTTGAGCATCTCGTCGGTTTCGGTGTTGTTGACGAGATAATGCAAGCCCGCGCCAGCGCGCCCTCGAGCTTCTGGAAATCCGCGATGATGCAGGATGAGATTGATCTGCTCGGTCAGCTTCTTGTCCAGCTGCGCGATGATCGCCTCGATGGACTTGACGACGTCGCCGCTAATCAGCTTCGTCTGCGACAGCGCCTGCTCGGCCAGCGTGCGCACGGCGCGCTCGACGGCTTCCTTCGCCTCGTCGGTCTTGGGCTTGAATTCTTTCTTGAGCAGCGAATCGAAGTCGGTGACTTCAAGAGACCCGGTTGCCGACTGCGCGTCCTGCTGCGATTTTGCGATCAGCCATGGCTTTTCTCCGCTCGGCGTGTCACGGTTAGGATTCCGCGGGTGTTCTTCGTCGTCGCCAGTGTCTGGAGGAGAGCCGGGTCGTTCAGCAGTTTGCTGACGAGCTCCTCCGCCCCGGTCTTGCCATCCATGTAGGTGATGAGGTTCGCGAGCTGTTCTCTGGCTTCCAGGAGCTTGTTGAGCGCGTCGACCTTGCGAGCGACCGCGGCCGGCGAGAAGTCGTCCATGTTCTCGAACGTGAGCTCGACGTTGATGTTGCCCTCGCCGGTCAGGGTGTTGGGCACCTGAAAGCTCGCACGCGGCTTCAGCGCTTTCATCCGGCTGTCGAAGTTGTCCACGTCGATGTCGAGAAACTTGCGATCGGCTACCGGCGCCAGCGGTTCGGCGGGTTTGCCTGACAGGTCCGCCAGGACACCCATCACGAACGGCAGCTGAATCTTCTTTTCCGCGCCATAGAGCTCCACGTCGTACTCGATCTGGACGCGTGGTGCTCGGTTTCTCGCGATGAATTTCTGACTGCTTGCCTTAGCCACGACTCACCTCCTGGCAACCACTCACGACTGTTCGTCTCTCAGGCCGCCCGCCGACCGTGCCTGCGGCAGCGCGTCGGGGGCCACATCGGCCAGCACTTCGAGAAAGTTCTTCGACACCAGACGCTTCGCGCGTTCGAGGAACAGCGGAATCGGACTCGATGGCTCGTTGCGCCGAAAGAACTCGGCGGCCGCATCGAGCGCCCGAATCGCGTCCTGGCGCGACTTGATAGCGCCCACCGCCACGACGGTGGAACCCCCTTCTCCTAACTCGTCTGCCTCACCGGTACCGCCGTCGCCATCGGGGTGCGCGGCCACCTGCGCGCGGACCGCCGCCACCATCTTCTTGAACTGCGCCGAGAGCGCGTCGAAACTCGGCGCCACCTCGGATCCGGCCGCCCCTGCGCATCGCGGCATCGATCGCCCCAAGTGCCGTCAAGGCGCCGCTGGCGCTCTCCCCCAGCGACTTCAACTCGCCGATCGGCATCGCCCCGAACGCGGCGTTCATCTGCTGCTCGTCCGGCCGCGCTTCCGTCTCGACAGGTGTGACCTGCCCCGCGACGATGTCGAGATCGCGCAAGCTGAATCGCCCATGCTGACGGTTGCTGACGAGCGGTGCCCGTCGAAGCCCATCGATCACCGCCACCGGGTCGGCCAGACAATTCAACGCGTTCTGACGAAAAATCGCATCCTCGTCCACCAGCGGGTAGACCTGGGCCCAGTAGCTCTCCAGCCATTGAGACGCGACCGAGAGCGTCTGCACGAATGCCGGAATCCCTTCGGTTCTCAGTGCCGCCGCACCCAGGTGCGCCAGCAGTCGAAGGTCCTTGCTCGTCCGAAGCGCGGCGAGCGCCTCGTCTCTGATCTCCTCCCAGTTCGGCGGACGATCGCTCTTGCGTGCTTCCTTCCGCGTCGGCTCACCGTCCGCCTTGGGTGCCGGCTCGAGCGAGGCCTGACCGAAAATCTGGTACGCGTCCAACGACGCCAGGGTGTCGGTGTCCTCGAGATTCTTGCCGCACGGCTCCTCGGCCGTGACGGGTGCCAGGAGATCCTGTCCGTTCCAGTGGGTCATTGAATCCTGGACATCCTCTGTCGGTACAACGACGCGTGCTGATGAAGGTGAACGCGGTTTTTGCGTTCCCAGCCGTTGCGCGGTCGGGAAGCCGTAACCCGACGGCCGGATTTTATCGGCTTCGGGCGAAAGTCCCAAGCCGAAACTGCGTCGCCACGGACCCGGACCGACGCTCATACCGTGGACTGGCATGAAATGCTGCGGCCCCGTTAGGTGAAGGCCTCGACGATGAGGGCGGTAACGTTGTCCGGTGCCCCCGCATCCAGCGTGGCCTTGACCAGGCCATCGACGGCGCCCCGGATATCCTCGTGCTCCAACCACGCGCGGATCTGGCCGTCCGACACCGTCCGCGTCAACCCGTCCGAGCACAGCAGGAACCGATCGCCGGCGTGCACGCGGTCGCGAATGATGTCGAGCAGCAGCGTCTCCTCGCCCCCGACGGCTCTCGTAATCGCCGTCGAGACCGCCCCTTCGGACTCGGCGAGGCTGTGGTCGCGGGTCAGTTGTTCGAGGCGGCCGTCGCGAAAGCGGTACAGGCGGCTGTCACCAGCCCACATGATCGCGCAGCGTGTGCCTCGGGCCAGCAGCGCCACGACCGTGCTCCCGCTGTTCACCGCGTTGACGGCTCGCGTCGCGGCCCGAATGAGCTGGTCGTTGACGTTGACCACGCTGTCCCGGGCGGCGCTCACGGCGTCGTCGAAACTCGAATTCGGCACCACCTCGGCGAGCGCGTCGCAGACCATCCGGCTCGCGACTTCGCCCTGGCTGTGTCCGCCCAGGCCGTCTGCCACCGCCCAGATGCCGACCTCGGTTCGTTCGACGAAGGAGTCCTGGTTGATTTCGCGGACACGCCCGACGTCGGTCGCCGCCGCGGATCTGAAGCGCGGCGGCGTCACGTCCTCGACGAGCAGCTCCTGCTGCGCGAGCGCGCGGTCGACCTGGCCGGAGACCGAGCACCACTGCCGCGGCTCCCACGATCCGTCGAGCAACGCGGGGAACGAATCCGGATGTGGGAGGCCCTTCGTAATCAGACAGCTTGGCTCGACGATCGACGACCCCTCCGTCCACCACAGGACGAGCGGACCGTACAACTCCGAGAGCCGCGCGGCGGTGACCTGCTCCAGGGCCGATGACAGGTTGGAGGCATCGCCGATGGGCATCTGCCAGGCGTCGCCCTGATTGTCCAGCACGCTGGCAGCCGCCGGATCGAGTCGCACGCTCGACGGCGCGGACACCGACAGCTCGTGCCCCAGCATCATCAACTGCTCGTCGAAGCCCTCGAGGTCAACGGCATCCGTTGCGAGGGTGTCGATCACGAGCCGCTCGATCTTGCTGAAGAACCCATTCGTCCTGGTTGCGGCCGAGACGACGTTCGCGTCGAGCGGCAACTGGGCCACGACCGTGAGCGGGAAATACCGGCCGACGCGGTCCACGCTGGGCACCATCAGGCCGACGACGGGCGCGGGGCCGCACGCTCCCGCGGCGCAGCCGAACCGCCATGCCGGGCTCGTCAGGTATATGTCGAGCCAGCGGTCGCCGAGCGCATCGCGGCTGGCGGCGATGCATTCCTGCAGCCAGCCGTCCCACACGCCGACGAAGGCATCCGACACACGCCGGCGGAGGAAGTCGCCATGACTGGGCAGCTTCCCGTAGAAGCCAATTCCAACAGGAGAGGTCATCACGCGCGTGGGTCAGCCTCCGCAGCTGAATTTCTGCCAGGTGCGATTGCCGATCGGGTTGTGCACGCTCAGCGCGTCCACGGTCACTTCCACCTGGTGCGGTGGCTTGCGGAACGTCAACGCGGTCTTTTCGGTCGCCACAACACGCGGCTGAGCCGAGTCGAACAGCTTGAACAACGCCCATGCCCCCTTGAACTCGGTGTTGGGTCGTCCACCGCCGCGCTCCTCGAACGTCAGGGCCGCGGTTCCGGGATTCGGGCCGCCCGGCCACGTCGCCGACAGCGCCCGCGAGGCTTCGAACCGGTACGCGAATGACTGCCCTTCAATCTCCAGCACGACACGGCTTGCCGCCTGATTCAACATGTCGAAGGTGACAGTGAACTTCGAGCTCCGGGGACGTGGCGCCGTTCCGGAAGAACATCTCACGAATCTCCTGAGCCCGCTCGAACTGGCGAAGCACGCCCTGGCTCAGTCCGACCGCCTCCCCAGAGGCATCGGCCCGCCATTGCCACGGGGTCCGCGAGTTGTCGACCAGACGATCGAGATTCTCTTTGTAGAACCGGTCGAACACGCCTCCGTAGCCGAAGATGCGTCCAAAGTCGTTGATCGGCACATCGTCCTTGGCGCCTGCCGTCGCGAACGGATAGCGGCCCTGGACGGCCAGCGTGCATTGGTTGACGACTTCCTGACGGTACCGCTCGGTCAGTGATGCCCTGAGCCCTCCGCGCGACACGGCCTGCGCGCTGTTCCCGACCTCGGTAATCAGTGAGCCGACAGCATCCGGAAGACCCGCCGCATCCTGCTTCAACGATTCCGACGCGCGCCCCACCGCGGCCAGCGTGGCGGGGTCGCCGACCTCCTGCCCGATCCCCGAGCCGACCGGCTCCAGTCGTTCCTGGAGCTGCTTGATCTGCTCGACGAGGCGATCGATCGGTGCGGCGCCGGCCTCTCCGGCCATCAGCGCATGAATCTGCGCGAAGTGCCGCGTGACCTGCGCGCCCGGAACACCGGTCGGGAGGCCAGCCAACTTCTGGCCCCGTCTTGAGGATCTTGTTGAACGCCTCCTGAGTGGACGACAGCACGCCGGTGGACTGTCCGGGAGCGGCCTGCTTCACCAAGAGCGTATTGTCGGAGACAGTCTTGAGCAGACTGCGCAACGGCGACGTGGGACCACCCAGCGCGCGCAGCGCGCGTTTCAGGTTCTCCGTGCCGGCGATCGACGCCAACCCGAGATCGTTCAGGAACGAATCCCAGACCCGGATGTAGTCCTTTTCGTACAGATCGATCACCTGGAATCTGAGGCGCTGTGTGTCCACGGGATTCGACGCGCGCGTTTCGCCCCAGACCCATCGATCCTCGGTGAATTGTTTCAACGTCTCGTCGACGCTCGACGACACCACCCGCTCGAATGTCTTGGCCGTGTAGAGACTCGGCATCGGCTGCGTCAGGCTGGTGCCGCTCTTGCGTCTGAATACCCGGTCGATCCCCAGGCCGTCGAACCGCAGCGCGCCCGCCTCATCGTCGGCATAGGAGATCGTGACGAAGCTGTAGACGAGGGCCGGAATCGAATCTGCCGGAATCGTGCGGCGCGCGCGATCGACGAGTCTCCTGATCGATCGCCATCTTCCGCAGCGACGAGTTGTACGCGAGCAGGTTGTTGAAGTGGTTGGTGAGCGCCTTGACGGCGTTCGGATCGTTGGCGTACGCCGTCTGCCATTCCAGCTCCGCCAGGATGGCGAGCTGCTTCTTGTCGAGACGCTCCGGCAAGTTCAGCATCAGGTACGCCTTCAGGTACAGGTAGACCTTTTCCGGTTCCGCCGCGGCGTCAACCAGCCGTTGCTGAATCCGTCCGACGAGCGCCGGCAACAGCGCGCCATTGAGTTCGCGCGAATACGCCGCGCGCGCCGCGTCACCGAGCGATCCCCCCTGATAGAGTCCCCAGCCCATCGACCAGGGCACATCGTCCCGATAGCGATTCGCTGAGTCAGAAACAGCGGCGAGGGCTTCGAGACGCGGAAGCACGGTCGTCACATCTGGCGACGCACCCGCAGGGATGGCTGGACCTTGCTTCAAGGTCGCGACATCGGCTGCCACGACGTCGATATAGCTGCGATTCCGGTTGTAGCTCACGGTGAAGAGCACGAGCCCGAGCACCGCCACCAGAATCATCGCGGCGTACGCGCCCAGTTGCGTCGCGGCCTTCTGCACCTCGTGACGGCGGTTGACGCCGGCGAGGCCGGACTCCTCGAGCATCACGCCCTTGAGCAGCCGCTCGATGAAGTACGCCTTGCCGCGGCCACCGCGCCGAGACCGCCTCGGCCGCCACCGCGAACCGGCGTCCGATGGCGCCGAGCAGCCGATCGATGGGCGTCCCTTCCTGCGTGCCGCTCGTGAAGTACACGCCGCGCAGCAGGATCTGCTGGTCGAATCGGGTCGAGGCGAAGACGTCGGTGATGAACCCGTCGAGCAGATCGCGCAGCGCCGCCATCTGCTGCGGGAACGCGAAGATCCTGGCCCTGCGGCGGACGTCGCGATCCTCATCGAGCCGCGTGAAGACGCGCTCGTTCAACCGGAGCATGAGCGCATCGAATTCCGCGGCGAAGGCCTCCGACGCCTTGCCGCTCGTGGTCTGCTCGTACGGGAACGTGACACCCCAGACCTGCGCGCGGCCGTCCTGCTCGAGGTCGTCGAAGTACTCGGTGAAGCCGGCGACCAGATCGCACTTGGTCACCATCACGTAGACCGGGAGCTGGATCTTCAGCTCCTTGTTCAACTCGTTGAGCCGTCGGCGCGCCGCCGCGACGTAGCGCCTCGCGGCCGCCGTGCCCCTGCGCCATCAGATCCTGCGCGCTGATGGTGAGGATGACGCCGTTGACCGGCCGGCGCTTGCGATACTTGCGCAGGAGCGCGAGGAACTCCGTCCATCCGGCGCTGTCGGACGGCGGCATCGGAATCCTGCGTCGTGATAGCGGCCCGCCGTGTCGAGGAACACGGCCTCGTCGGTGAACCACCAGTCGCAGTTGCGCGTGCCGCCCACGCCGCGCAGCGCGCCCTTCCCCGATCGCTGCTCGAGCGGGAAGTTCAGTCCCGAGTTGACGCAGCGCCGTGGTCTTGCCCGATCCCGGTGCGCCGACGATGACATACCACGGCAGGTCGTAGAGGCTGTGACCGCTCTTGCGCTTGCCCTTCAGCAGCGCGACCGCCTCCTCGAAGCGTTCGCGCAATTGCAGCGCCTCGGCGCTCGGCCGCTCCTCGGTCTTCGACTGCTTCACCACCGCGGCCACGAGCTGGTCGCTGGCGCGGTTGGCGCGCATGCGCTTGAGGACGACTGAGGCCAGCCCAGATCGCCACGACGATCGCCATCGCGATCAGACGACCGGTGATCGATTCGAGCGGGTAGCGTTCCGCGAACCCGAAGAACGGGCCCGCGTACCAGATGAACAGCGCAGAGCAGGAGGAACCCGAGCGAGAATCAGAAACGCGCGGCTCTTCAGCAGGGCAAACATGCGTGCCTCACGACTCCCGCACGTGGATGATCTCCACGCGTCGATTCTTCGCCCGATTCTCGGACGTGGACGGCGGTTGGTACTTCGGCTGTGACGGTCCGAAGCCGGTCGATTCCAGACGCCCGGGATCGCGAATCGCCGGCTTGAGAACGTTCACCACGCTGAGGGCGCGCTCGCGGGACAGCTCGAAGTTGTCGCGATAGCGGAACGAGCTTGAGCGGCTGATCGTCGGTGTGACCGGTGACGAGCACGCGGCCCGGCACCCGCTCGAGGGCGGCGGCCACGGTTCGCAGCGTGCCTGTCATAGGCGCGATTGAAGTTCGCGCTGCCGGACGCGAACAGATCCGTCGCGAGGCAGCGTGACCAGCGTCCGCCCGCCTTCCTCCTCCACGCGCATCGTCGCCGCTTGGCTTCTTCCGGCGCCAGCAGCTGCTTGACGGTCGGGCCCGGCCACGGGCGCGGCCGGACGCGGAGCACCGAACTCCTCGAGGCCCACGCCGACGAGCGCGGCCTGCGACCGGTGCCGCGGCGTTGCCAAGGCGCGACGTAGTAGGTGACGAACGCGATCGCGAGGATCGCCAGCGCCGCTGCGCCGACGACCCACCACGGCACGTAGCGAATGAGCGGGTTGCGCCGGTCCTGCAGCCCGCGCCAGCGGAGGGCGAGTTCCGACGGCGGCGTTCCTCGATGCGCCCGGATCTTCCGGTAGAGATCCTGCTGCACTTCCGCCAGATGCGAGTGGCCGCGATCGACCACTTGATACTTGCCCGCAAAGCCGAGCGCCAGACAGAGGTACTGCAGCTCCATCAGGTCGATGTGACGAGACGGATCCTCGACTGATGCGGTCCAGCATCTCGAAGAACTTCTCGCCGCCCCAGGCTTCACGATGGAGCGCCACGAGCAGCGTCTGCTGTGCCCATTCGCTCTGCGCGCCCCACGGCGTGGAGAGCACGGCTTCGTCGAGGCTCGCGCACAGCGCATACCGCGCCGCACGCGTCGACTTCGGTTGGCACGTCCGCAGCGCGCGCGCGCTCCTCGAAGCGACGGATCTCGTCGAGGGCGTGTCGTCTGAGGCCGGCGACTTCGGGCGCGGCCAGCGTTCCGCGCATCTGTCCGGCGAGCAGCAGCAGCGGGCTGGCCGCGCGCACCAGCGGATTGAGTCCGGCGCCCAGCAGGTCGCGCGCCGCCGGTGGAATCGGTTCGGAGTCAGCTCGAAGGCGGCGGCACGGTCGTCGCCGCAGGCAACGGGTCGCCCGCGCCACGTCTGCCGGCGCCGGGCCGCGGCCGGAGTACCGTGGCGTCCGACGGCTTGAACGGATCGTCGATATCCGGCATCGGTGGCCCGCCTCAGGTACGAATCGCCCAGAACTCCATCGCGAGTCCGGGAAACTCACCCGCCACGTGCATCGCCACGCCACCCGAGCTGGTCAGCTGTCCCCACAACTCGTGGCTCTGATCCAGCTCGAAGTACGACGAACCCGGCATGATACGGGATCTGTCGCGGCGCGACAGGCACGGCGTGCACCGGCACGCCGGGCAGCTGCAGGTTCACGAGGTCGCGAATCTTCTCGACCGGACCGATCTTGAGCTGATTCGGGAAACGCCGCCGCAGATCCTCGGCGGGCACATCGGCGCGCGCCGCCAGGACGAAGACCGCCTTGGTATAGAGCGAGCGGTCCGGCGACCGTGGCCACACTGATGCCGAACTTCTTCGACTCGATCGGAATCGGAATCGCGCTCTGCTCCAGCACGGCGCTGAGCGCGGCGCGCAGCGCCGCAATCACCGGCTCGAACGACTCGCGCAGCCGATCGTGCCGATAGCCTGCGAGCTTCGGCGGGCGCTTGGAGGAGGTGGTGAACGTCGACAGCTCGCCGGCCGCCGTCACGCAGATGCGGAAGAGATCCTCGGGATGCAGCACACCCGAGTCGCACGCAGTGCGCCAGCAGCGGCTCGTAGCGGTTGATCGCCTGCAGCATCAGGAAGTCGGCGATCTCCGCGGCGGAACCGCGCCCGGTCGCCGCGACACGTCCACCGAGCGCGTCGCCGCGCTGATGCAGCAGCCCGAGCAGCTCACTCATGAACGTGGCCAGACGACGCGCGGCGCGCACGTCGAGCACGGTGGGAATGAAGGTGTCATCGAGCACGACGTGCTTATCGGTGCGGCACTCGACGACGTGCGCGAGCGGGATGACACGCGTATGCCTGGGTCACTTCGCTCGCCAGGAGGAAGCGGCTTCGCAGCGCACCGACCTCGAGCACCGCCGAGTCACTCGAGCCCGACGTGACGTCGCGCGCCTCGAACTCGCGCACGTCGTGGCGCGCCAGTCCATCCCCGCCCGAGACGCGGTCCACATCAGCGGCGCCGGCACGACGCAGCGGCACGGCCAGATAGAGGACCTGATCGCGCACCTGTGCACCGATGTCGATCGGCGCCGGCAGCGGATCGTCATCGGGCATGCGCACCGGCGTCCCGTCCGGGAAGACGCCCGCGGCGCGGCGCAGCCCGAACTTGCCGATGCTCAGGAGATCGCGCTCGATCTCGAGCTCGGTGAATCCCCAGCTGTGTGGAACGAGCGCCTGACACCGGGTCTCGACGTAGCGCTCGAAATAGCGGTCCTGCTGCTGAAAATGCTGCGGCCGGAGGAACAGCCCCTCGGACCAGACGACCTTGTTATAGACGGACACTCACCGCCCCTACTTCGCCAGCGCGAACAAGACCCGTGCGCGCTCGACCGAAAGGGTGACATCGTCTTTCTTGAGCGGCGCCGGCAGGACGACACGCCACTGTGCATTGCGAATGTCACGAAACGCGGCGATGACCCCGACGAAGCGAGCCGCTCCGGACACGGAGACCTCGACGGTCCGCTTCTCCGACGGCGTGAGCACGTACTCTTCACGCCCGATCAGTTCCGGCCCGAGCACCTTCATCTCGTCGTCGAACAGCGCGAAGAACTCCGCGTTCGTGAATGCCGCGTCGCCCTTGAGCTGATACAGCCGCACGACGACCGGCGAGGGCCTGCCGCTGCCGTCGGGGTTGACGTCATTGGCCGCCGACAGCGCCACGCGCGGCCTTCGATGGTTTCGGAGGACCGCCCTTGGCGCACGCCGAGGCGACGAGTACCACGGCGATCACCCAGGTGAGCGCGCCCGCACGATGATGGAGTCATGATGAGAGCCCGTCCGCGGTGCTCCGGCTACCGGACCCGGCCCTGAGCCTTGAGACGCTCGAGCTGTTCCTCGTAAGCCTTCGCGAACTCCTGACCAAACAACTCTTTGAAGCTCGCGTCCGCGTCCGAAACCATATCATTAAATCTCTTCGCGGTACTGCTCCCAATACCGCAGCTTGCCAGGCACAGAGATCAGCGACCCTTTGCCCTGACGATCGAACTCTTCCTGCAGGCGATCGGGGTTGAACTCGGCGAGCATCGCTTCAAAGGCGACGCGCACGCCGGCCAGCATCGCCATCTGGTGATTCCTCACGTCGTCGAAGGCATCCTCGAACGAATCGACCGGACCGAGATACGCCGCATTCCGCTTCACGAGGAGGTTGTGGAGCGCGTCGTCCACGTTCGCCGAGAACTTGAGCGGGTTGTTCTGCGCCGCCTTGAACGTCGTCACGCGCATGCGGAACTCGTCTTTGATGCGCTGTCGGGCCTGCAGCACGTCCATGACGCCTTCAACGACGACGCGGAGAATCTGCCCGAACTGCTCGGCGAGCTCCGGTGTCACCGCTGCGTCGATGCCCGCACCCTTGAGCACGTTCTGCAATCCAACGTCCGGGGCGCTGACCAACAGCCGGTGCTGGTGCGGGACGCACGTCGGCCGGCGGCTTTGGCGCGGCTGCCGGCTTCGGCACGGCGGGACGAGGAGGTGCAGCAGCCCGCGGCGGCGGCGGCGGTGGTGGCGCAGCCGGTTTGAGGTCGAAGCCAGACGAATGCAGCGGGTCATAGTCGTCCGGAATCATCGACCCGTGGCCGGCCGGAGCTGCCTTTGGTGGATCAGGAACGACAGGCACGGCCGGAGCCCTGTATTGATCGCTGAGCATCGAGTGTGAGGCCAGATCAGCGGCGCGCGGGACGTTCGACGGTGGTGTCTTCTTTCCTTCGAGCCCGAGCAGGCTCAACGGATCGACCTCGCCACTCCCTTCGTCGCCGAGCGGACCGGCGTCAGGGACGAGGCCGGCAAGAGGACTCGCGGGCGAGGCCGCAGGCACGCTTCCGCCAAATGGATCGTCGAGACCGAACGGATCGGCGGCGGCGGCTCTGGGTGCGTTGGTGATTGTCGCGCGGATTTCGTAGGGGTCGATGAAGATGCGGTCGCCAGATTTCAGGGTGTACAGCTGACCGCGTGCGAGGCGATTGTCCGTCGAGTTGATGAAGACGCCGTTCGTGCTCGTGTCCTCGAGCTGGAATGCGCCGTTCTGATATCGGACACGTGCATGCCGGCTCGAGACGTACGGATCCGGCAGCACCCAATCGTTGTCGGGCAGGCGGCCGATGGTGCCTCCCGATGCCTGAAAGACCTTGCGGAGCTCAGCTCGCGGCGTCCCCTCCTGCGACCCTGTGACTTCCAGCGTGAGGATCATGCGTGTGGTCTCTGGGGCAAGAGTAACTCAAGCCACGCACCTCTTACTGCTGCGCTGTCGCTCCGGTGCCCGACGCCGATGCCGTGCCTCCTGCTTGGTACAGGCTGAGAAACCGGGGGCCAAACACCCGCGCACTGGGCTGGAAAGACGAGTTCAACTGCTTGCTCTGCGCGATCTCCGCGAGCGCCTGCGTCCGCAGCTGCTGGTTGGATTCTCCCGAGCGCACAAACAGGGCGTAGAGGGCCGCGGCGCGGAAGACGTGCGCGTGAATCCGCATCGGCACGTCGGGCTGTCCGACCAGCGGCTCGAGCGCACTCACTGCCTGCTGATACTCGCCGCTCAGATAGAGACGAGCGCCCTCCTCGAGCGCGGCGTGCGACACCGCGGTCGCGCAGCGTGAGTGGACCGAACGACTGGATGAGGCTGTCCAGAGCCGATCTGCGCTTGGCCACGCCAGCCGCGTCGTTTCGGTCGAGGCTGGCGAGATCTTCTGCCTTGCGTGCACGCTCGAACCGTCGCCGCAGCGCCTCGATCTGTTTCTCCAGCGACGCGCGCGCGCTCGTCATCTCGGCCTGAACGACGTCCGGCTTCTGCGAGGAACGTCGGTCGAGCGCGCGTCATCGCCGAGCGAAATGCGCGAGAACGCTTCGTCGGCCGCTCTGATCGCGTTCGCCAAACTGCTGCTCGAATGCCGCCGCGCGCCACCTTCTTCGCCTGCTCGAGCACCTGCGTGAGCAGCTCGTCGACGCCGACTGCGCGTACTTGAGCGCTTCGCTCACAGCCGCCGGGTTCTGCGTCTTCTGGCCGACAGCCAGACGATCGCGGGCCTGGGCGAGCTGCTCGCGACCGCTCTTGCGGGTGGTCTGCATCGCGTCGGTCAACGACGACTTGAGAGCCTCGATCGCGTTGTTGGTGTCGCTCGGCGCCGGCGATGGTCTGCTCGACATCCTTCGACAGACGCTGCACGGAGCTCACGGCCTCGACCGCCGAGTTCAGCGAGACTCTCGAGCGGACGCAGAATGGCGATGGCACGATCCGATGCGGCCTTCGACTCGTTGAAGTCGCTCGCCAGTCGAGTGCGTTGCCCGGCAGTGAGACGGGTCAGGGCTGTCTCGAGCTCCTTCTTCGCTCTGTCCGTACTGCTCGTCGGACGTCAGCGCGCCACAAGTCCCGGTGGGCCGTCCCGAGATCGCTGACCCGTTTGGCGAGCGCGCTGGCGTCCATGTACGCCTGCCGCGTCGAGGTGTACTGCGGGGTGTAGTCCGCCGCCAGCAGCACGCCTTTCGCCGCGCAGGCCTTCAACCCCTTCTGCATGATCGCCGACGAAATCGGGCTTGCTCTTGATCGCGCCCTGCTGTTCGGAGACCGACCACTCGCGTCACTGCGCCGCCGCAATCCCGCAGGTTGTAGTAGGCCTCGCCCAGGAAGTAGTGCGGCAGATACTCCGTGCCTGCTGCACGCCGAGGACTCCATGACGCACCTTGCGCGTGGACTCCTGGCCGTCGGACTTCAGGGCGTTCTGCATGTGGCGGACGACGTCCGGCCATTTCTTGTCGCCGCGGGCCTGCAGCCCCTGCTTGAATGCATCGTCCTGCGCCATCGCCCATGACGGGAGCGGCGCACACACACATGACGGCGAGCAGCGACGCGCAGCGATGCGGATCATTGCGCGACTCCTGGTCGACGCCGGTGCGGGTGCCGCGGTCTCGGCAGGTGTCTGTGCGGCCGGGTCAACGGCAGGCGCTTCGCTCGCCCCAAGATACATCTCGAAGTACTCCTCGACGCTGACGGTCTGAAACCGCGTCGTCGGCACGACGCTCGTCCCGCCCACCTCGATGCGAACGGTGACGGTTTCGGTCTTCGATTCAGGCGGCGGCCCAGTCAACGTCGACCTGATACGCCCCGGCTGGCAACGTGAGCGCGAATGGCGTCGATGCCGGCGACGGCAGCGGCTGTGGCTCACCGTCTTCGTTCTGGATCGCCGTGACGGTGGCCCAGGGCACGGCGTCGATGATCGCCACTCCCGTTGGCACCGGTCCGCGGGTCAGCAGGTAGACGCCAAGACCGACGACAGCAAGCGCAGCCACTCCAACTCCACCCCAGAGGAGAAGAGCATTGCTCTTCGGAGCCGTGCGCGCGGTCAATCCGCCCAGCCCCTGAGTGACGCCTCGCAGAGCCGGGCCAATGGCCTGCACTGCGGAGGCAACCGCCTGCAGGACTGGCGCGAGCGGGTTCGGGCGATCCTTCTTGACCGAGCCCTTTCTTGACCGCAACCTTTGCCGGCGCGACGGGTTTCGTCGGCGCCTTCGCGACGACTGGCGCGCCGGCGGCGGTGGCGCTGGCGCGCGCTGGCACAGGAGCCGGAGTCCGGCGCGCGGGCGCAACGATCGTTGCGTCAGGCAGCGCGACCGCCGGACGACGCAGCACCGTCCGATCGGTCACGTCAGAGATGCCGGAGAGATCGGACACCGCATCCGGGAGCCGCTGCTCCGCTGACGTAGGCGGCTGCGCGGTGACCGCGTACTGCTGTTCGTTGCAACCGCGTGACGGCCTGCGACTCGAGAGTAGCTTGGACGAATCCAGCATCAAGGGATCGCTCGCGGTCGTCACCGCGTCATCGTCGGCGGCAACCTCCACACCGTCGCGAATGCGAATGGCGGTGCTGATCTCCTGCTCCAGTTCGAGCGCGCCCACATGCGTCTCGTCGAGCGTGAGCGCCTGCTGACAGGCCTCGAGCGCGTCATCGAGCTGCTGCTGTTCGAAGAGCGTGCGGGAGAGAAGGAGCGCAGCCTCGAGTTGCGCCGCGCGGCGGCGGGCCAGCGCCTCGCGATCGGTGCGACGCGGATCGGGCGGAGGCGTGAGCTGCGCGACTCCCACCACATCGTTCGTCCGTCGGCGCGCCGAACCCGTGCCGCGGCTGCCGCCGGCCGTTGGTGCGACGTCCCGGCCAGCAGACATCGTCGGCGTATTCCAGTCGGCGTCGGACTCGTACTCCCGGCGGACGCGACTGATCGCGATGCGCATCGTCTCGGCGTCCTTGAACCGCTGCGCGCTGCTCTTCTTCAGCGCCGTCGTGACGATCGCCACGAGCTCGGCACTTGCGTCCGGCACCAACTGCTCGAGCGGCTTCGGCTCCGTCGAGACGATGCGATGCGTGATCATCGGCAGCGTGTCGCCCGGGAACGGCTCGGTGTACGACAGCAGCTCGTAGAGCACCACGCCAATCGAGAACTGATCGGAGCGATGATCGACCGGGTCACCGGTGATCTGTTCGGGCGCCATGTAACCCGGCGTGCCGATCATCACAGAGGTATTCGAGGCGATGCCCAGCATGCGCGCGATGCCGAAGTCCAGAATCTTCAGCCGGCCCGACCGGTCGAGCATCAGGTTCGCCGGCTTGATGTCGCGGTGAACAACCGACATCTGGTGCGCATAGCCCGGCGCCGGCGCACAGTTCCTCCACCCAGCGGAGCTTGTCGGCCATCGACACCGCGGCCTTGCGACGGATGATGTTCGCCAGCGTCTCGCCCGGGACGTACTCCATGACGATGTAGGGCTGGGCGGCGAATTCGCCGAAGTCGTAGACGGTGACGATGTTGGGATGATTCAGTGCGGCGGCGGCGCGGGCTTCGCGAGAGAAGCGCTCGCGCGCATCCGGCATATCGAGATCACCCGCGAACACCTTGATCGCCACCATGCGACCAAGGACGGGATCGTGCGCCACATACACGGTCCCCATGCCGCCGCGACCGAGCCGCCGCTGAATCTCGTATCTGCCGACTTGGGTGCCTGGCTCGAACATGCACTCTCCGAGGACCAACCGCTGCTGTGCTGTGAGCCCAGTACTATAAGGCCAACAAGCCTGGAGTTGGGGAGCAAAACCGTCGCCCCGGGTGAGCCGTCCGGTCATCCTGACAGGGTCGGCGCTTTTCGAGGGAAATCCTGAGAAACTCTCGAACGGGGCAGGCTTCCAAATCGCGGACAAAGCCCCGCGATTTGGAAGACTATGACCTCTGTCCGGGACAGCTCTCATATGAGCTTACGCGGGCGAGACTCTGGAGGATCTCGCTGGGGAAGATTGGTCGGGATGACAGGATTCGAACCTGCGACCCCTTGACCCCCAGTCAAGTGCGCTACCAGGCTGCGCTACATCCCGACTCTGTGAATCCTTACGCCGACGCTCGCTTGTTGCGTTTCGCGGGGCGCGCCGGCTTGCGTGCGACTGACGCGTTTGCTGGCGACGGTCGCTTTCGATCGCGCGGCCATCGATCGGCGCGCGCCCTTGACGAGCGACGGCGCGGGCGACTCGAGCCGATAGTCATCCACGACGACGACCGTTCCCGGCGCGCTCGACAGCAGCCTGAGAATCGAACGCAGGCCGTCGCGCACGCTCGCGATGCGCGTCCGCGCATCGGACGCCAGCGCGTCCAGCACTTCGGCGACATCCTTGTCGGCGGCGCCCGACTGGGGCGCGCCGCTTTCCTCCATCCGCCGGCGCGCGCCCGACAGCGTCAGTCCTTCACCGAACACCAGCTGCTTGATCTTCAGTACCTGCTCGACATCCGACTGCCGATACAACCGCGGGCTGTCGGCCGACTTCTGAACCCCGATGCCAGGAAACTCCTTTTCCCATGACCGCAGAACGTAGGGCTGGAGCTCGGCCATCTCACAGACGTCCGCCGCTTTGAACCACTTCTGGGTCATTTTCGCGTGTTCAGTATAGCAAGGGTTCTTGATTCAACGACGTTTCGACGCGCGACCTCTCGAACTCTTCGAACCTTGGGAACGACGACCCTTCGAACCGCCGGAACCTCTGGCACCCTCGGAGCCGCGCGCCTGGGGGCGCCGCGCGCGCACGTGCAGCTTGATGGGCGTTCCTTCGAACCCGAACTCCTCCCGCAGTCGGTTCTCGAGATAACGCTGATAGGAGAAATGGAACGTGGTCGCCACGTTCGTGAAAAACACGAAGGTCGGCGGAGCCACACCGGTCTGCGCGGCGTACATGATGCGCACGTGACGACGGCCCGGGCTGGCGGGCGGATGTTCGGCGGACACGCGCTGCGACGAAGGTGTTCAGCTCGCTCGTCTTGACCCGCTTCCGCCGGGACTCGGCGACTTCATCAATCGTCTCGAGCAGTCGGGGCGTGCGCTCGCCGGTCGCCGCCGAGATGTGGAGCACCTTGGCGTAGTCGAGGAACTTGAACTGCCTCCGCAACTCCTCGTCGAACGTCTTCACGAACTCGGGGCCCGCGGTCCTTCATCAGGTCCCACTTGTTCGCCGCGATGATCACGCCGCGTCCCAACCGATCGGCCTCCCCGGCAATGGCCGCATCCTGATCCGTCGCGCCGACCGCCGCATCCACGACGAGCACGACGATATCGGCCGATTCAATCGACCGGCGTGCGAGCAGGACACTCAGCGATTCGACCTGGCCCGCGCTCGCCACCCGGCCAGGTCTTCGGATGCCCGCCGTATCCACGATGCGAAATGTCCGACGATGCCACGTCATGACCGAGTCCACCGAGTCTCGCGTCGTGCCGGGCATCTCGTCGACGATCATGCGTTCTTCGCGGAGCAACCGATTGACGAGCGACGACTTGCCGGCGTTCGGACGGCCGACGATCGCCACCGAGAGCTCGACGGGTTTAGGCGCAGCGCTGGTCCGTCGCGCGTGGGAGGCGCTCGACGATCGCGTCGAGCAGATCGCCGACGCCATCGCCGTGCTCGGCCGCGATCTCGTAGACCGGATCGAACCCGAGCTGATAGAGCTCGAGTGCACCGGTGCGCGCGCGCCGATCGTCGGTCTTGTTGATGGCGAGCAGCGCGGGCTTGCCCGCGTCACGGATCGCCTTGGCGATTTCCTGGTCGCCCGGCGCCAGACCCTCGCGGCCATCCGTCACGAGCACAAGGAGATCGGCGTCGGCGATGGCGCGATGGCCTCGCTCGAGCACGAGGGCATGCAGAGGATCGTCGCTCGCGCCGAACATTCCTCCAGTGTCGGTCAGCTCGAAATGGGCGCCCTGCCACTCGACTGACTTGGCGATCACGTCACGTGTCGTCCCCGGAATCGCGGTGACGATGGCGCGCCTCGAGCGTGTGAGGCGGTTGAACAGGGTCGATTTCCCCACATTGGGGCGACCGACGAGCACGACGGAGGGCAGGGATTGTGGCGACAAAAAGGGCTCTGTTGACAGGCTAAGTGATTATTTTTATAGTAGTTACAGTGTTTGCCTTCGAGGCATCCCACGCCATGATCAAGGTCGACATCGTCAACGAGGTTTCGAAGATCGCCGACATCACCAAAGTCAAAGCTGAGGTGGCGGTCGATGCGGTCTTCGATGCCATGCGCCTCTCCATGCAGCGCGGTGATCGCATTGAGTTGAGAGGGTTTGGCGTGTTCCAGGTGAAGCCTCGTAAGCGCGGCATCGGCCGCAATCCGCGGACGGGCAAGGAAGTGCGCATCCCGCCCGGCCGTACCATCCGGTTCAAGCCCGGTAAAGACCTCCAGAATATCGGGTAATCGGCCCGCATGGGCTCCACTTTGCACTCTACCGATCCTGGGATCCGTCTCGACACGGACCCGTCGCATCAGGGCTATGTCATGCCGGCATCGCCGCGACCGACCCGGGTCACGCGGCACGTCGTGCTGTTCGTCCTGACATTCATCACCACGACGCTCGCCGGCACGTTCTTCTACGGCTCCTATGCGTCGGAACTGGGTAATGCGTCGCCCGACCTGTCGCTGACCAGCCTGCTGCTGCACGGCCTGTGGTACAGCGGCAGCGTGGTCGCGATCCTCGGCGCACACGAGTTCGGACATTACTTCGCGTGTCGATACTACGGCGTTGACGCGTCGCTGCCCTACTTCATTCCGTTGTGGCTGCCGTTGCCCGTGCCAATGCCCGGCACGCTGGGTGCGGTGATCAGGATCCGACAGCCGATCGCGATCCAAGCGCCAGTTCTTCGATATCGGAATTGCTGGCCCGATCGCCGGTTTCCTCGTCATCCTGCCGGTCCTCGTGATCGGCATGAGTCTGTCAACAGTCGTGACGCTGCCGGAGAACTTCACCGGCTACCAGTTCGGGGAGCCGCTGCTCTTTCGGCTGGTCGCGCAGCTCTTTCACGGCACGCTTGCCGACGGGCCAGTCGCTGAACGTACATCCGGCCGGATGGGCGGCGTGGTTCGGGCTGCTGGCCACGGCGCTCAACCTGTGCCCGGTCAGTCAACTGGACGGCGGCCACATCAGCTACGCGGTCTTCGGCCGGAAGTCCGTCGGCGATCACGCTCGTCGTCACGGCGTGCATGATCGCGCTCACGATCTATTCGGGCGCGTACATGCTGTGGACGGTGCTCGTCGTGGCAATGCTGTACTTCATGGGCAGACATCATCCCCGCACGCTGGATGAAAGCGAGCCGCTCGACGCCGCGCGGCTCTGGCTCGCGGCGTTCGCCGCCGCGATGCTGGTGCTGTCGTTCACGCCGGTCCCGCTGATTCAGAACTGATCGCAGGGCCGCCTGAAGGCGGCCGTCTGCGAAGCCTGAAGGCGGCCGCCTACAAGACGCTCAGCGGATCGACGTCCACGGTGACGCGACGACGGAGCTGCGGCAGTCTCGGCCAGCACCGCTGCCAGCGCGCGCCGCATCTCGGCGCGTCGCGTGCCCTTCACCAGAAACTGGACGCGATGCTCGCCACGCAGCCTGACGAGCGGCGCGGGCGCGGGTCCGAGCACGCTGAGGCCCGCCGTTGCGACGGCCGGCTCCAGTGCGGCGGACGATGTCCGGCGGCGGTCTGCATGGCCTCGTCGAACGTACGTCCGCGCACGATGGTGTTGATCAGCGCCACCATCGGCGGATACCGCATCCCCCGGCGATACGCCATCTCGCGCTCGAAGAACGCTCGATAGTCCTGACGGCAGGCCAGCTGGATGCTGTAGTGCGCGGGATAGATCGTCTGCACGATGGCCTCGCCCGTGCGCTCGCCGCGCCCGGCCCGCCCCGCCACCTGCGTCAGCAACTGGAACGTGCGCTCTGCGGCTCTGAAGTCGGCAAGGCCCAGACCAACGTCTGCCGAGACGACGCCGACCAGCGTGACGCGCGGGAAGTCGTGGCCCTTGGCGATCATCTGCGTCCCGACGAGGATGTCGAGATCGCCGGCCGCGAATCGTGAAAGGAGGGACGTCAACGCACCCTTCCGACGCACGGAGTCCCGATCGACCCTGCCGATGCGCGCCTCCGGAAATCTCTCGGCCAGCTGCTCCTCGACCTTCTCCGTCCCGAATCCGGCGCGCTCCAGATACGGCGCGGCGCATTTGCGGCACGTCTTCGGGACCGTCATCGAGTAGTTGCAGTAGTGGCATTGGGCGCGCCATCCGGCACGAGCGCGATGGACGGTCAGCGAGATGGTGCAATTGGGACACTCGAAGGTGTCTCCGCACTGCCGGCAGAAGACGGCCGTCGCGTAGCCGCGGCGATTGAGCAGGATGAGCACCTGCTCCTGCCGCGCCAGACGGTCGGCGACGGCTGCGGCCAGATCGCGGCTGATGATCACGTCCGGACCCTGATCCGCGTACTCGTCGCGCATGTTCACGAGCCTGACCTCGGCCATCGGCCGATCGAGGATCCGCCGCTCGAGCGTGGCGTGCGCGTACTTGCCGGAGACGGCGTGCTGATACGTCTCCATCGACGGCGTCGCCGATCCCAGTACGACCAGGGCGCGATCGTGCGTCGCGCGGACGATCGCCACATCCCGGCCGTGATATCGCGGCGCTTCTTCCTGCTTGTACGAGGTGTCGTGCTCTTCGTCGACGACGATGAGACCAAGGCGGTCGAGCGGCGCAAAGACCGCCGAGCGGGTACCGACCACGACGTCCACGTCTCCGCGTCTGATGCGATGCCACTGGTCGTGACGCTCGCCGTCGGACAGCGCGCTGTGTTGAATCGCCACGCGTTCGCCGAATGCGGCACGGAACAGCGCCGCGACCGAGGGCGTGAGCGCGATCTCGGGGACCATGAGCAGCATCTGCCGGCCCCGCCGACTGACGTGCTGCGCCAGCCGCAGATAGATCTCGGTCTTGCCGCTGCCAGTGACACCGTGCAGGAGCGCGGTGCGGAATTCGCCCGCGTCGGCGAGCGCGACCAGTCGATCGAAGGCCGTGCGTTGCTCGTCGGTGAGCACGCGGGCCGGGTCGAGGGTCTGACCCGGGGCCTGACCCCGCATCGCGGCGCGTTCGAATGGATCGCGGTCCTCGGCCTCGGATCTGAGCGTCACCAACCCTTTCGCCACCAGCCGGTCCAACAGGTCCGTCGTCACACCGCGCTCGCGCAGTTCACCGAGCGGAAGACCCGCCCTCGCCGCGGCAAGGATCTCGAGCGCCTGCCCCTGTTTTGGGGTCAGAGTTGGTGGGGGCAGGGCTGGGGCCTGGCCCAAGGCCTGGCCCGAAACCTGGTTCGAAATCTGGCCCTGAGCCCACTCGAGGCCATGGGCGGTAATCGTCGCGACACGGCGGGTCCTGAAGGACGACGCACGGGCGCGAGCACCCGGGGGCATCGCCACCGCGATCGCATCGCCGATTCCAGCCAGGTAGTACTCCGCCACCCACGCGCACAGATCGACGATCCGCGGCGGCAGAAACGGCTCCCGATCGATGACCTCGACGACGTCCTTGATCGCGTCGGGTGCGGGAGCGTCCGCCTCGAGCGTGACGACGCAACCGGTCAGCGTGCGCGAGCCGACCGGCACACGAACGCGGGCGCCGATGGGCGGAAGCTCGAGATGATCCGGAACGCTGTAGGTGAGGCGATCGAGAAAAGGAACAGGGACCGCTACTGAAACGAGTCGCACAAGCTACGGTTCGCCGGCAAGCAGGGCTCGCACGCGCTTCATGTCTTCCCAGACCTCACGCTTCGACGAGGGATTCCGAAGCAGGTATGCCGGATGGTACGTCGGCATCAGAATCGCCTCGCGATACTTGTACTCGCGACCGCGGATCCGCGTGATGGGATCGGTCGTTTTCAGCAGGCATTGCGCGGCGAACTTGCCGAGCGCGACGATGACCTTCGGCTTGATGGTCTCGATCTGCCGGAACAGGAACGGCTCGCACTGCTCCACTTCGTCCGGCTCCGGATTCCGGTTCTGGGGCGGCCGGCACTTGATCACGTTGGCGATGTACACGTCGTCTCGCGTCATCCCGATCGCTTCGATGATCTTGGTGAGCAACTGACCGGCGCGGCCGACGAACGGCTCGCCCTGAATGTCTTCGTCGGCGCCTGGCGCCTCACCCACGAACATCAGGTCCGCGTTCGGGTTGCCGACGCCGAACACCACCTGACGACGGCCGAGCGTGTGCAGCTTGCACCGCTGTGCACTGCGGGCCGATCTCGACCTTCAGCGCGCTGAGCGCGTCAGCCTGGGATGCGAACACTCGGACCGGTTCGCTGGGTTCCTTCAATGCCGATCGTTCCATGGGTTGGCGTTCAACGGGTTCCGCCGGTTCGTTGGGTTCGGGTGCCATCGGTTCTGTCGTGCGAGCACGCCATTCGGGTTCGCGGCGGAAGCCGTCGACACCGAGTTCCTCGAAGAACTCGAGATGGGCGCGGAGCTGATCGGCGGACACGATTAGCGGGAAGCGATGTTGCCGGCGCGCGACCGCAACAGCTGTTCAACGCGGTCGAGGATGACGCCGGCAATGCGGGCCTTGCTCTGGAGCGGAATCTGGTCCTCACCGTCCTCGCCGACGATCGTCACGGCATTGGTGTCGGCGTCGAACCCCTGGCCGGGCTGCGAGACGTCATTGGCCACGATCAGATCGATCTTCTTCCGGGCGCGCTTCTCGCGTGCGCTCGCCACGACATCCCGAGTTTCGGCCGCGAACCCGACGAGCACGGGGCCGGTGCTGCCCAGACCCGAGCGCATGGAACCGAGGTCCGCCAGGATGTCCTTCGTACGCTGCAGCGTCAGCGTCATCGGTCCGTCCGACTTCTGCACCTTCTGATCGGCCGGCGACGCCGGCGTGTAGTCAGCGACTGCGGCCGCCATGATCACCACGTCTGCGTTCGAAGCGACGCGCATGACGGCTTCGTGCATCTCGGCCGCGCTCCGCACCGGGATCATCGTGTTGACCG
Source organism: uncultured Acidobacteriota bacterium (assembly GCA_963751025.1). Classification (GTDB taxonomy): domain Bacteria; phylum Acidobacteriota; class Vicinamibacteria; order Vicinamibacterales; family UBA2999; genus Gp6-AA40. Next base: position 37,992 of record CAVVTC010000002.1, read on the forward strand.
CTGGAGGCGCGACCGACGTCGGACCCGCGACGAGCGTGACTTCGGCGCCTCGCCGGCGGGCTTCCGCGGCCAGCGCAAACCCCATTCGACCGCTCGAGCGGTTGCCGACATATCGCACCGGATCGATATCTTCGTAGGTCGGGCCCGCGGTGACGAGCACGCGCGTGCCGGTCAATGACGAGGCCGGCGGCTCGACGACCGCCGCCGCGGCCTCGACGATCTCGGCGGGCTCGGCCAGCCTGCCCTTCCCGATCCAGCCGCACGCGAGATATCCCTCACCGGGCTCGACGAACCGGACGCCGCGGGCGGTGAGCGTCTGCAGATTCCGCATGACCGCCTCGTGCGCCAGCATGTTCACGTTCATCGCCGGCGCGATCAGCACGGGAGCCTTCGTCGCCAGATACAGCGACGTCAGGAAGTCGTCGGCAATGCCGTTCGCGAACTTGCCAATCACATTGGCCGTGCACGGAGCCACGAGCAGCAGGCTGATGCCATCGGCGATCGCAATGTGCTCGATGTCGGCGTTCATCCCCGGACGCCACTGCGACGTGATCACCGGACGCCTGGTGATCGCCTCGAAAGTCACGGGGCCGACGAATCTCGCCGCCGACTTCGTCATCACGGCCACGACGTCGTGACCGCGCTTCTGCAGACCGCGGCACACCTCGACCGCCTTGTACGCACCGACTCCGCCGGTTACGCCCAACGCGATCAGGGCCATCTAATGGACTGTCTCAACTGGAAGAGCACCGCTCACAACAGGCCCTCGACCGCGATCTCCCGGCCGCGACAACGGAGCGGCCGGTTGTGAATCGGGAAGGACATACCACTAGACCTCGTCGTCGATTTTCTCGACCTTGCGCCGCAGCACTTCACGCTGGGCGATCGTGACCTTCTTCTCGCCGTCCTCGCGCGGCATCGGCGCCGCGCAGCAGCTGCCGCGCCCGCGCACTCGCCACGACCACGAACTCGAACCGGTTCTCTTTCGGGCTGCCCTTCATGCAAATGTTCCTATGATGGTTTCTGCCTGCGGCCGCATTCGCTGGATCCGCGCCCGCTCGGCGGCGACGATTCCCTGCAGCCGCTCGACCGCCGCGTGCACTTCGTCGTTGATGACCAGGTAGTCGTACTGCGCGTATTCGCTCACCTCGCGACGCGCCACGGCAAGACGTCGCGCGATCTGTTCATCACTGTCCTTGCTCCGGCCGCGCAGCCGCTGCTCGAGAATCGCCGACGAGGGCGGCAGCACGAAGATGCTGACCACCGCGCGGCCCGGCGCTGCGGACCTGCCGGGCGCCCTGCACGTCGATGACCAGCACGACGTCCTCGCCGTGTGCCAGCGCCGCGTCGGTGTCGGCCGCCGACGTTCCGTAGTAGCTCCCGAAGACGTCCGCCCACTCGAGGAACGCCTGCTCACCGATCAGCGCCTCGAAGCGATCCCGACTGATGAAATTATAGTCGACGCCGTCCTGCTCCCCGGCGCGCGCGGCCCGGGAGGTATACGACCTCGACATGCGCAAATTGGGCACATGTTGCACGAGCCGCTCGACGAGCGTGGTCTTGCCGGTGCCCGACGGTGCGGAGACGATGAAGAGCAGCCCGCGCGCATCCCGGGAACCGGGGCTACTCGACATTCTGGACCTGCTCTCGCATCCGTTCGAGCTCCGCCTTGGCGTTGATGATGAGCTCCGACACGCCAAGGCCATCGGCCTTCGAGCCGATCGTGTTGATCTCCCGGTTCATCTCCTGCAGCAGAAAGTCCAGCTTGCGGCCGCACGGTTCGTCGCCGCCGACGAGGACGGTCCAGTGGGCCAGGTGGGCCCGGAAACGGGTCACCTCTTCCGCGATATCGGAACGTTGCGCGGTCCGCACGATTTCCTGCGCGACCATCGCTTGATCGACGGGGAGTTCGAGCGCAATTTCGTCGATGCGCTCGCGCAGCCGACGCTCCAGGCCGATGCGGCCGTCCTCGGCCGCCGCGCGCAGGCCCTCGATCAAGCCTGCCAGCGTCTGCTGGCGTCCATCGAGATCGGTCCGCAGGTGCCCGCCCTCTCGAACCCGCATCGCGTCGAGATCGGCCAGCGCCTGGTCGACGGCCGCTTCGATGCTCACGGCCAGACGGGCCTCGACCGCCGGATCGGATTCGTGCGCGCGTTCCCGGACCGTGATGGCCTGAGGCAGTCGCAGCAGATCGCCCGGTGTCAGGGTGCCCGACACCAGACCGCGGCTGCGCGCCTGGTCGATCGCGGCACTGAGGGCGCTCGCGAACTCTTCGTTCAACTCGACACTTGGCGCGCCGCTGTTCCGCACCTGTACGTTGATACCGACCTCGACCCGGCCGCGCGCGAGCCGCTTCTGCAGCAGCGCGCGCAGGCGCGACTCGACGTCACCGAAGGCCTGCGGCAGACGCAGCTGCAGATCGAGGAACCGGTGGTTCACGGCGCGGATGGTGACGGCAATCGTGGCCCGCTCGTCTTCGTGCGTCAGCGAGGCGAAGCCGGTCATGGATTTGATCACGAGGTTTCGATCTCCGACGGTTCCTCTTCGAACTGAAGCTCGTAGAGTTTCGCATAGGCGCCGCCGCGCGCCATCAACTCCTCGTGCGTGCCGGCCTCGACGATCCGGCCGCGTTCGAGAACGACAATTGCGTCGGCCCGGCGAACGGTCGACAGGCGGTGTGCGATGACGAACGACGTCCGGTTGCGCATGAGCGCCGCCAGGGCCTCCTGCACGAGCGCCTCCGACTCGGCGTCGAGTGACGAGGTGGCCTCATCCAGGATGAGGATCGGCGAGTCACGCAGGATCGCCCGCGCGATCGCCAGCCGCTGGCGCTGTCCGCCCGAGAGCCGCTGGCCCCGCTCGCCAATCATCGTGTCGTAATCACGATCGAGCCCGAGGATGAAGTCGTGCGCGTGGGCGGCACGGGCCGCAGCTTCGATCTGCTCCTTGCCGGCATGGGGAACGCCGTAGGCGATGTTCGCAGCAACGGTGTCGTCGAAGAGCACCGTCTCCTGGGTGACAAGACCAATGTGCGAGCGGAGCGACGTCAGGGTCGCGTCGCGAACGTCGCGACCATCAATCAAGATGGCACCGGCGGTCACATCGTAAAAGCGCGGCAGCAGGTTGACCAGCGTCGTCTTGCCGGCGCCGCTGCGGCCGACAATCGCCAACATCTGCCCGGCACCCACCGTGAAGGTCACGCCGCGCAGGGTGTCGTCCTGGCCGTCGCCGTATGCAAAGCGCACGTCGCGGAATTCGATCGCGCGCGACAAGCGTGGGAGCGCCACGGCACCCGGACGCTCCTTCACTTCGCTATGCGTTTCGAGGATCTCGAACACCCGATCGGCGGCGGCCGCCGCCTGCTGGAGATCGGCGTTCACACGACTGAGCTTCCGTGCCGGCCCGTACATCAGGAAGAGCGCGGTGATGAAGGTGACGAAGTCGCCCGTCGACAGGCGCCCGCTCGCGATCTCCTGGCTGCCGATCCACAGCGCCGTCGCGAACGCCACACCGCCGATGATCTCCATCATCGGTGGCAGCAACGACAGTACGCTCGTCACCCGCATGCTCGTCCGATAGAACCGCTCGGACGACTGCTCGAACTTCTTCGTCTCGCGCGCCTCCGCCCCGAAGGCCTTGACGATCCGATGGCCGGTCAGCGCTTCGGCGCTGACATGCGTCATCTGTTCCTGCGCTTCCTGGGTGCGCCGGGTCGTGCGCCGGACGCGCTGCCCCAGGCGCACAAGCGGGTAGACGATGAGCGGCGCGCTGGTGAAGCAGACGACCGCGAGCCGCGTGTCGTAGTACAACAGGACGGCGACGTACCCCACCAGCGTGAGCGATTCGCGAGCCAGATCACCGATGGTCTCCGCGACCACCCGCTGCAACTGCGCCACGTCGTTCGTCAGGCGCGACATGAGACGCCCGGTCGTCTGCGTACTGAAGAAGGCGGCCGACTGTCCGAGAATGTGCCGGAAGACAACGTTGCGCAGATCGCGCACCACACGCTGTCCGACATCGGCCATCAGATACGAGGACAGATAGGCGCCGATGCCCTTGAGGACGTAGACCACGAGGATGGCGACGATGGTCGAGACCAGACGCTGGCGTGCGGGGAGCACGTTGTCGAAGATCGGCTTGATCAGGGTGGCGAGATACGCCGACGCGGCGGCATAGAGCACCATCGCCGCCAGCGCGCCCGCCAGTCGCGCCCGATGTGGTCGCGCATAGGCGAAGAGGCGGTAGAGCGCGGTCACCCGGTCATCCTACGCGAACCGTCGTTCAGAGACGATCCTCGAATCCACGCGGGTGCGTGCTGTGCCACCGCCAGGCGTCCCGAACGATCGCGTCGAGGTCGGCGTGTTTCGGCGTCCAGCCGAGGTCATCGCGGATCCGTGTCGCCGATGCGTACAGCACCGCAGGATCCCCGGCACGGCGCGGCGCGGAATGCCGCGTGACTGGATTTCCCGGTCACCCGCTCCACGGCCGCAATCACGTCCTTCACGGACGACGGACGCTCGGTGCCGACGTTGTACGTCGCGGACGATCCGCCGCGCGAGAGGCGGGCGAGCGCGCGCAGATGCGCATCCGCCAGATCAGCCACGTGGATGTAGTCGCGCAGACACGTGCCATCGGGCGTGGGATAGTCCTCGCCGAAGATCTCTATCGGACGACCGGTGGACGCCGCCTCGAGCGCCCGGGGGATGACGTGGATCTCCGGCGAATGGTCCTCGCCAAGCTCACCGTCCGGATCCGCTCCCGCGGCGTTGAAGTAGCGCAAACGGATCGATCGAATGCCGTGCGCCCGCTCGAAATGCGGAAGCGCGTGCTCGACGGCCAGCTTCGTTTGTCCGTAGGCATTGATCGGCGCAGTCGGGTGCGTCTCGGCGAGCGGCGTCTCCACCGGCTCTCCATACACCGCGCAGGTCGAGGAGAACACGAACTGACGACAGCCTTCGGCCGCCATGGCCTCGAGCGTGGCCAGCGTTCCACTGACGTTGTTGCGGTAATACCCGCCGGGATCGCGGACCGAATCCGGCACCGACAACCAGGCCGCGAAATGCATCACGGCCGCGGCGCCACTGTCGCGGATCGCGCGACGGACGGCGTCCACGTCGCCGATGTCGCCTTCGATCACGGGCGCGCCCAGCGCCGCGCCTCGATGTCCGGCCGAGAAATTGTCGTAGATGACAACGCCGTGCCCGGCGAGCCGCAAGGCCTTGGCGGCGTGGCTGCCGATGTAACCGGCGCCGCCAGTGACGAGGACGACCGGCAGCGTCAGTGGCGGCCAATGGAGTAGTACTTGAACCCGCTCTGTTGCATTTGATCGGGTGTGAAGAGGTTGCGGCCGTCAAAGATGACCGGCGTGCGCATCAACGACCGCATACGTTCGAAGTCGGGCCGGCGGAATTCGTTCCACTCCGTCACAATGACCAGGCAGTCCGCGCCCTTGAGCGCGTCGTAATTGTTGCTGGCATAGGTGATCTTCGATCCAAAAATTCCGCGCGCAACCTTCATCGCTTCCGGATCGTGGGCCTGCACGGTGGCGCCGGCGGCAATCAGCGCCTCGATCAAGGGAATCGCCGGCGCCTCGCGCATGTCGTCGGTCTTCGGCTTGAACGCCAGACCCCACACCCCCACCGTCTTGCCCTTCACGGCGCCGAAATGCTTCTTGATCTTCGTGAAGAGCCGCGACTTCTGCAGCGTGTTCACCGTTTCGACGGCCTCGAGAATCTTGAACTCGTAGCTCTTGTCGGAGGCGAAGCGGATCATCGCCTGGACGTCCTTGGGAAAGCAGCTGCCGCCGTAGCCGACACCGGGAAACAGAAAGGCGGTCCCGATGCGCCGATCGGAGCCAATGGCTTTCCGGACCTGATCGACGTCCGCGCCGACGAGCTCGCAGACGTTGGCCACTTCGTTCATGAACGAAATCCGCGACGCGAGCATCGCGTTGGCCGCGTATTTGGCGAGCTCGGCGCTCGCGCAGTCCATGACCATGATCGGCGCGCCGGTACGGGTGAACGGGCTGTAGAGCTCGAGCATCAGCTCCTGCGCGCGCGCATCCTCGGCGCCGATCACCACGCGGTCCGGCTTCATGAAGTCCTCGATCGCAGCGCCTTGCTTGAGGAACTCGGGATTGCTGACCACGCTGAACGGGTGCGTCGTCGCCCGTCGAATCACCTCGCGAACCTTCTCGCTGGTCCCGACCGGAACCGTGCTCTTGTCAACGATGACCTTGTATCCGTTCATGGCCTTGGCGATCTCGCCGGCCACGCCCAGCACGTGCTTCAGGTCCGCCGAGCCGTCTTCACCCTGCGGTGTGCCGACGGCGATAAAAATCACGGCCGAATCCCGCACCGCCTTCGGCAGCGTCGTCGTGAACGTGAGTCGGCCCTCGGCTCGATTGCGGCGGACGAGTTCCTCGAGACCGGGCTCGTAGATCGGCATCTTGTCCCGCTTGAGCGTCCGGATCTTCGTCTCGTCCTTGTCCACGCAGACGACGTCGTTGCCCGACTCGGCAAAGCAGGCGCCGGCCACCAACCCCACATACCCCGTACCCACAATGGCGATTCTCATCGTCCTCCCGCACAGCCTCCATGAGCCGGTTCTCCAAAAACGGCAGAGGCTATCATACCGGCTGGATGCGGATTCTCGTCGACTACCGCCCGGCCCTGCGCGCGCGCACGGGTGTCGGCGAGTACATTCGCCAAGCTCGTACACGCCTATACCGCAACCCATCACGACGATGTGTCCGTCCTGACGAGCTCATGGAAGGATCGACCCGCACCGACGCTCGCGCCGGGAACTGGGCGCTCGTGTCATTGACCGCCGCGTGCCGGTGTCGGTGCTCAACTATCTGTGGCACCGTGTCGAGTGGCCGCCGGTCGAGACCTTCAGCGGTCCTGTCGATGTCGTGCACGCGGCGCATCCGCTGCTGATTCCGTCCCGGCACGCCGCGCAGGTCGTGACGATTCACGACCTCTTCTTCCTCGAGCATCCAGATCGTGTGCACGGCGAGATCAAGCGTGACTATCCGGAGCTGGCGCCAACGCATGCCCGTCGTGCCGACGCCGTCATCACGTCATCCCGGCGAACCCAGACGCTCATCACCGAGCAACTCGGCGTACCCGCGGATCGTGTCTACTGCTGCCCCCCGGGAGCGCCGGCGTGGAAGACGCTCGGCGGCACGCCTCGCGTGCCGTCGGACGGGTACGTGCTGATGCTCGGCACGCTCGAGGCCCGGAAGAACGTGGGCGTGATCCTCGATGCATTCACGACGCTCGCGCAGGCGGCGTCCCGCGCGCGACTCGTGGTTGCCGGCAGCGCCACGCCCGATGCGGACGAATGGATCGGGCGCATGTCACGGCAGCCTCTCGAAGACCACGTCGAGTACGTCGGCTATGTTGCCGACGATCGCCGCGAAGCACTGTTCGCCGGAGCGCGCGCGCTGGTCCTGCCGTCGCTGGACGAAGGCTTCGGGCTCACGGCGCTCGAGGCCATGTCGGCCGGCGTGCCCGTCCTCGCGTCGAATCGCGGCTCCCTGCCCGAAGTCGTGGGGACTGGAGGCGTACTGCTCGAGCCGACCGACGTGGACGGCTGGGCATCGGCGATCGAGCGCGTGACCAGCGACGCCGCGTGGGCACGGGACCTCGCGTGCGCGGGTCTCGACCGCGCCAGGGCGTTCACCTGGGCAGCCACCGCCGAACGGCTGGGACAGGCGTATCGCGATGCCGTCGATCGACGAGCAGGCCGCAGCCTGACATGAGAATCGCGATCGATGCGCGTGAAATCGCCGGTAAGCCAACCGGCGTCGGCCGCTACCTCTCGGAAATCCTCTCCGCGTGGGCGAAGTTGTCAGGCACTGCCGCACACGAGTTCATCCTGTGCACGCCCGAGGCCTGCTCACCAGCCCGCTGGGCGCCGCTGAGGATTTCGAATGTGTCGGCCGCGGGATCGGGCACTGCGTGGGAACAGCTCGGTACTCCCACGCCTGATCAAGACGGCGGCCGCTGATGTCCTCTTCGCTCCGGCATACACCGCACCGCTGTGGTGTCCGGTCCCAATCGTGCTGACCGTTCACGACGTCTCGTTCCTCGCCCACCCGGAGTGGTTCTCGTGGCGCGAGGGACTCCGCCGCCGCCTGATCACGCAAGCGAGCGCACGACGGGCCGCCCGCGTGCTGACGCAATCCGATTTCACGAAGCGGGAGGCCGTGCGCCATCTCGGCCTCGACCAGTCTCGCGTCGATGTGATCTACCTTGGCACCACCACGCTCCCTCGCACCGCCGCACCCTCGCACCCTCGCACCCTGGCACTTTCGCAGCGCGAGCCGCTCGTCCTGTACGTCGGTTCGCTCTTCAATCGTCGTCATGTGCCGGAGCTGATCGACGGATTCACGCGACTGGCGAGCCGGCATCCGACTGCCCGTCTCGAGATCGTCGGCGACAACCGCACGACGCCGGCCATCGACGTGGACGACCTCATCGCACGATCGGGCATGGCGGATCGGATCCGGGCGCGGCAGTACGTGTCCGATGCTGAGCTGTCAGACCTTTACGCGCGGGCCTCCGCCTTCGCCTTCCTGTCCGAATACGAAGGGTTCGGGCTCACCCCGCTCGAAGCGATGGCCGCCGGCATTCCCGTCGTCGTCCTCGACACCGAAGTGTCGCGCGAGATCTACGGCCCGGCGGCCGAGTACGTCGCGGAGCCGGAGCCGGGCCTCATCGGGGCCGCGCTCGAGCGGGTGCTCGGCAACGGCGAGGAGCGCGCGCGGCTCATCGAGGCCGGAGCGGCGCAGGTCGCGCGGTACTCGTGGGACGAATGCGCGCGCCGGACACTCCAGGTGCTGCTGGCGTGCGCACGATGACCGCCGATATGCAGCGCCCGCGCCTCTCGATTGTCATCGTGACCTACAACTCCAGGCGGGAGATCGACCTCGTCCTGGGATCGCTGACGCAGCACGTGCCGGCCACCTCGCACGAGATCGTGGTGGTGGACAACGCCTCGTCGGACAAAACAGCCGCGAACGTGCGCGACAAATGGCCGGACGTACGGTTGATCGAGTCCGGCGCGAATCTGGGCTTTGCCGCAGCCAACAACCGGGCGATTCGCACGTCGTCTTCGGAGCTCGTGCTGCTGTTGAATCCAGATACGCGGGTGCCCGCGGGCGCCATCGACGGTCTCGTGGCACAGCTCGATGCCCGCGCGGACGTGGCCATTGCCGGGCCGCGAATCGTCGACGGTCAGGGACGCGCGGAGCTCTCGTTCGGCGCGATGATGGCGCCGCTGGCCGAGCTCCGTCAGAAAGTCCTCGTCTGGGGAAACGATCGAGGCGTATCGGCCATCGTCTCGACGGTCGATCGCATGACGCGGCAGACACACGAGGTCGACTGGGTCAGCGGCGCGTGTCTGCTGATTCGGCGTGCGGACCTCGAGCTCGTCGGGTTACTGGACGAGCGCTTCTTCCTCTACACGGAGGACGTCGATCTGTGCGCCTCCGTGCGCGCGCGTGGCCGCAGGGTCCTGTTCGCGGCTGACATCGAGATCGAACATCTTCGCGGCCGATCCGCCGGCGCCACGACCGGCGCCGCGTATCGGCGAAGCCAGCTCGCGTTCTACGAAAAGCACCATCCCGGGTGGGTGCCCTGGCTGCGCGCTTACCTGAAGATTCGAGGTGAACTACCCGATAACCGGTAACGGAGACGGGTCTCTCGAGCCCCCGCGTCTCCGAGATCTGTCATGGAGCCAGCCAGCGCCGCCAACCTCTCCTGGACGTGCCCGTCGTGCCGGCGCCGCGTGCCAAGACGTGTCGACGAGTGCAGATGCGGATGCCGGCAGCCGGAGGCGCCGCTCGACGAGGTGACGCTGCCACCAGCAGATCCTGAGCCCGAGAGATCTGGCTCCAGCCTGCGCAGTCTTCTTGTGGCCGCCGGCCTTCTCGTCTTCGCCGGAATCGGCGTGCTGTTCGCGATGCGTGACGGCGCGTCTTCGCCGGCAACGGTCGCGGTCTCAGCTCCATCCGGCCCGGCCGCGTCTCCCGAGCCGGCGACCGACGCACCGATCGTTCTGGATGAGCCCGCCCCGCTGGATCTCTCAGCGGCCCCGGCGCTCGTCACCGCGCCCGCTCCCCTTCCCGCAACGGCGTCACTCGAAGATGTCGTCAGCCGCATCCTTCCGGCCGTCGGGTCGATCACGGCCGGACAGTCGCGTGGAACCGGCTTCTTCATCCGTCCGGATCAAGTGCTGACCAATGCCCACGTCGTGCAGGGGCATACGTCTGTCACGCTGCAGGTCGGAAGCACCACCTACAACGCACGCGTGATGACGGTCTCGACCGGCAGCGACCTCGCGCTCCTGCAGGTGTACAACGCGAACCCCAATCAGCCCGTCCTGTCGATGGGCTCGGTATCCCGCGCACGTGTCGGACAGGAGGTCATCGCCGTCGGCTCGGCGCTTGGCGTGCTCTCGAACACGGTGACGCGCGGCATCGTCAGCGCTCTCAGGCAAGTCGGCAACATCACGCTGCTCCAGACGGATGCCGCCATCAATCCAGGTAACAGCGGAGGACCACTGGTCGATCGCTCGGGTCTGGTGATCGGGATCAACTCGCTGGCGGTCGCTGCCCAGGCCGGGCAGGGGCTCGCGTTCGCGGTGGCCATCGATCACGCCACCGACCTACTGAATGGCCAGGTGAACAACGCGCCGTCGCAGACGCCGCTGACGGCGTTGACGAAAGCGATGGGGGGCCCGAGCGACAGCGATCAGAGCCGCGCCCGCGGGGAGCAGTCCTACGCCCAGGTCATCGAGTGGGCGGACCGCAACAGCGCGCAACTCGACGCCTACTGGGACAAGTACGTCGGCTCCTGCGTCTCGTCGTCCTCCCGATCCGGCGATCGGCCGTGGTTCGCGATCTTCGACGCCAACGGCGTGCGAATCAACCCGATGTCGTCGCTCAACTGTCAGAGCTGGCTCGACACGCTGCAGAGCAACGCCGCGCCCATCCGGGCCGAGGTCGAGAAGGCTGGCGAAGCGGCCCGGCAAAGCGGCGTTTACCCGGGCGTCCTGCGCGATCTCCGCCGTCGCCATCGCATGAACTGGTCCGGGTGGGATCGATAGAGCAACACCCAACGCCCAAGGCCCACAACCCAACGCCATGTAGAATCGGAAGCACATGCGAGTCGCGATCGACGCGCGGAAGCTCCACGACTTCGGCATCGGCACTTACATCCGTAATCTCCTGCGCCAGCTCGCGCGCATCGATCACGACACCGAGTACGTCCTGCTCTGCGGCGAGGCCGACATGGGCATCGCGGCCCAACTCGGTCCGAACTTCCGGGCCGTACCTGGAACCCTCGCCGAACTACTCCATTCGCGAGCAGATTCACGTGCCCTGGGTGCTGCGCCGGGAGCGGCCGGATCTCTATCACGCGCCGCACTACGTGCTGCCCGCCGCGGTCAGCTGCAGCTCGGTGGTGACGATTCACGATTGCATTCACCTGATGTTTCCGCAGTATCTGCCCAACCGTGTGGCCTATGCCTACGCGCGCGCGCAGATGTGGACGGCCGCGCACCGATCGGACTGCATTCTGACCGTGTCCGACGCCTCCAAGCGGGACATCCTCCACCTCTTCAACATTCCGCCCGAGAAGATCGTCGTCGTCTACAACGCGATCGATGCCCATTTTTCGGTGACGCCGCCAGACGACGCTGTCGCCCGCGTGCGCGAGCGGTATCAGCTCGATCACCGGTTCGTCCTCTACGTCGGCAACATCAAGCCGCACAAGAACCTCGTGCGGCTGATCGAGGCATTCAACCAACTGCGGACCGGCGAGCTCGAGGACGTCAAGCTGCTCATCATCGGCGACGAGATCTCGAAGCTGCCGGCGCTCCGCCGCGCCGTGCATCGTCACAAGCTCCACAAGCATGTGCGCTTTCTGGGCTACGTGCCGGACGATCAGCTCGCCGTGCTGTATCGCCTCGCGGCGGTGTTCGTCTTCCCGTCGCTCTATGAGGGGTTCGGACTGCCCCCGCTCGAAGCGATGGCCAGCGGAACGCCAGTGGTCACCTCGAACGTCTCGTCGCTGCCCGAGGTCGTCGGCGATGCCGCGATCCTGGTGAACCCGCACGATGTCGACTCGATCGTCGATGGCCTCCGGCTGGTGCTGACCGACCCCGCGCGCGCCGCCGACATGCGGCGGAGAGGGCTCGAACGGGCCCGCGAGTTTTCGTGGGAGCGATCCGTGGCCAGGACGCTGGAGGTGTACAAGCGCATCGGATGTCCGGTCGCGGTCGCCGCGGTATGAAGGTCGCGCTCGTTCATGACTGGCTGACCGGCATGCGGGGCGGCGAGCGAGTGCTCGAAATGGTGTGCGCGCTGTACCCCGACGCCGATATCCACACGCTGTTCCACTGGCGCGGCTCGGTCTCACCGGCCATCGAGCGACACCGGATACGCACGTCGTTCCTCCAGCACCTGCCGATGGCGCGCACGCAGTACCGGCGATTCCTGCCGCTCTTTCCGTTCGCCATCGAGCGATTCGACCTCGACGCCTACGACCTCGTCATCAGCTCGAGCCACTGCGCGGCCAAAGGGGTCATCGCGCCGGGCCGCGCGCGACACGTCTGTTACTGCCATTCGCCGATGCGTTATGCGTGGGATCAGTTCGACGCCTACTTCGGGCCCGATCGGGTGGGAGCGGTTGCGAGCCGCTGGCTCTACCGGCCGGTGCTGGCGCGGCTGGCGAGGTGGGATGCGGCAACAGCCGGCCGCGTGCACCGGTTCGTGGCCAACTCCGGGCACGTTGCCGCCCGGATCCGGCGATACTATAATCGCTCAGCAACGATCGTGTATCCGCCAGTTGACACGGTCTTCTTCGCGCCGACCTCCGTGCCTCCCGAGCGTCACTTTCTGATCGTGTCCGCATTCGTCCCTTACAAGCGTCTCGACATCGCGATCGACGCGTGCCGTCGTGCGGGCGCGAGCCTGCGAATCGTCGGCGACGGCCCCGATCGGGCGCGGCTCGAAGCCCTGGCCGGCTCCGACGTGACGTTCCTCGGTCAACTCACGGACGAACAGGTGCGTGACGAGTATCGGCGCGCCCAGGCGGTGATCATGCCGGGCGAGGAAGACTTCGGCATCGTGCCCGTCGAGGCTCAGGCCTGCGGCCGGCCGGTCGTTGCGCTGGCTCGAGGAGGCGCGCTCGAAACCGTGACCGACGGCGAGAGCGGCGTGCTGTTCAGCGAACCGACGGCGGAATCACTCGCCGACGCGCTGCGACGGGTCGGCTCGATGTCCTTCGACCCGTCGCGGATCCGGTCGAGCACCGAGCGGTTTTCGAAGGAGCGTCACGCGCGCGCGATGCAGGACGTGCTCGACGACACGCTGGCCGCTCCGGTGGGTACGCGGTGGTAAGACGACACAATCGCCTGCTCGTCGCGCTCTACGTCATCAGCGACGCCCTGCTGGCGATGTGGGCCTTCATCCTGGCCTACGGCATCCGGTTCGTGAGCGGACTGATTCCCGTCTACTACGGCTATCCGCCGCTCGAGCAGTATCTGAACCTGCTGCCGTTTGTCGCGCTGCTGACGCCGTTCGCCTTCTGGCTGCAGGGCGTCTACCGGCTTCGCCGCGGTCGCTCGCGGGTGGACGATTTCTTCGCGGTGCTCATCGGCAGCATCCTCGCGGTCGTCTTCTGCCTGCTCTCCACGCTCTACGTCGGCGCCTACTACGCGTCCGACGCCCAACGGATCCAGGGCGCCTATCAGGTGTCGCAGATCGTCTGGGGCCTCTTTCTCGCGCTGACCGTGATGTTCACCTACGCGTCACGTGAAACCGTGCGCGAGCTGCTCGAACGGCGCTGGCGCGCCGGAATCGGCCTGAAGCGCATTCTCATCGCCGGCGCCGGAGATCTGGGCCGCATGGTGGCCGACCGCATGCTCCAGCACCGCGAGCTCGGGTATCAGGTGGTGGGATTCGTGGACGACCGCGCCGTCGGCGATCACATCGGCTATCGCGGACTTCCCCTGCTCGGCACCCTGTCAGAGGTCGTCGAGATCGCACAGCGGGAGCGTGTGGATCACCTGTACGTGACCCTGCCGCTCGACGAGCACGCCAAGCTACTCGACCTGATGGAGATCACCAGCCGCGAGTTCATCGATGTCAAGGTCGTGCCCGACATCCTGCAGTTCATCGCGCTGCGGGCGCGTCTCGAGGATCTCGACGGACTGCCGGTCATCAACATCAACGAAGTGCCGCTGCAGGGGATCAATACCTGGCTGAAGCGCGGCCTCGACGTCGCGCTCTCCGCGATTGCGATGGTCGTCATGGTCATCCCGTTTGCGATCATCTCAGCGATCGTCAAGTGGACCTCGCCCGGACCGGTGTTCTACCGCCAGGAGCGCATGGGACTGGACGGCAAGGCCTTCACCGTCTACAAATTCCGCTCGATGAGCGAGGATGCCGAAGACACCAGCGGCCCGGTATGGGCGCGAGAAGACGACCCACGGACCACGCCGGTGGGCCGATGGCTGCGTCGCATGGATCTCGACGAGCTCCCGCAGTTCTGGAATGTCCTCAAGGGGGACATGTCGATTGTCGGGCCTCGCCCGGAGCGGCCGTTCTTCGTCGAACAGTTCAAGCACCGTATTCCGCAGTACATGCTGCGCCACAAGGTGAAGGCCGGGATCACCGGCTGGGCGCAGGTCAACGGCTGGCGCGGCAACACCTCGCTCGAGAAACGCATCGAATACGACCTGTACTACATCGAAAATTGGTCGGTCACGCTCGACCTCAAGATCATGTGGCTGACGTTGGTGCGCGGACTCTTCCAGCGCGGCGTCGCCTACTGACGGGAGTACCCATTGCCCAGGACCGTCGTCACCGGCTCCGCCGGTTTTATCGGATCACACCTCTGCGAAGAGCTCCTCAGCCGCGGCCACTCGGTGGTTGGCATCGACAATCTCATCACCGGCGATCTGGCCAACATCGCCCATCTCCGCGATCGGGATTTTCAGTTCATCCGTCACGATGTGACCAATTACATCGACGTGGAAGGCCCGGTCGACAATGTGCTCCATTGGGCCAGTCCGGCAAGTCCGATCGACTACCTTGAGTTGCCGATCCAGACGCTCAAGGTGGGATCGCTCGGCACGCACAATGCGCTCGGGCTCGCCAAGGCCAAAGGGGCGCGATTCGTCATCGCATCGACGTCCGAGATCTACGGCGATCCGCTCGAGCATCCGCAGCGCGAGACCTACTGGGGCAATGTGAACCCGATTGGGCCCCGGGGCGTGTACGACGAGGCGAAGCGCTTTTCCGAAGCCATCACACTGGCCTACCACCGGGCGCATGGTCTCAACACCAAGATCGTCCGCATCTTCAACACCTACGGCCCACGGATGCGCCTGCGCGACGGGCGCGCCGTGCCAGCCTTCATGTCGCAGGCGCTGCAGGGCGAGGACGTCACTGTGTTTGGTGACGGGACGCAGACGAGGAGCTTCTGCTACGTCTCCGACCTGGTCGACGGAATTCTGAGGCTGTTGGAGTCGAACACAAACGAGCCGGTGAACATCGGCAATCCGCAAGAGCTGACGATCGAGGAAATCGCCCGCACGATCATCGCCCTCATCGGCTCGCCCAGCCGCATCGTGTATCGGCCGCTGCCGGTGGACGATCCGAAGCAGCGCCGGCCCGACATCACACGCGCGCGGACGCTGCTTGACTGGCAGCCGAAGGTCGGGCTCGAGGAGGGACTATCGAAGACGGTCGACTACTTCAAGATGAAGCTGGCGGCTGAGGCTCGTTGATCAGCAGCCGCAGACGCAGGAAGTAGTCTGCCGCCGAGATCGCCGTCAGCGCGAACGAGAGCCAGATCGTGAGGTCAACGATGATCGACGTCTCGCCGAGGTAGTTGAAGTACATCACCGCCACGCTCGTCAGGATGAACGCGGCAGTGGTCATCTTTCCCCAGATGGACGGCCTGAACGTGCGCGGTCCCATCGCCAGATTGACGATGGCCACGACACCGATGATGACCACGTCACGGCTGATCACGCTCACCGTCAGCCACAGCGGCAGATGGTTGGTCAGCGGAACGACCGGAATCGTCAGGACGACGAACGTCGTCAGCAGCAGCAGCTTGTCGGCCATGGGATCGAGCCAGGCGCCAAGGTTCGTGCGCTGGCCGGCGCGGCGTGCGATCAGCCCGTCGAGCGCATCGGTAATCCCGGCGAACACGAACACCAGCAGCGACCAACCGAGATACCCGTAGACCAGCAGCAGCACGAACGCCGGGATCAACATGATCCGGAGAATCGTCAGCTGGTTGGCAATCGTCAGGTTGCCCACGTCTCGATGTCCAGCAGCGGGTCAGAGACCCGCGTTGACCACGCGCGCCGAGAGCGCACGAACCCTGTCCAGCGCCTCGACGGCCTCGCTCCCCGACACGACCCGTCCGACCTGAAACCGTGCGCCATCGAGCAAGGGCATGACACCAGACGCCACCGCCGACGCCGCAGCGGCGTACTGGTTGTGCCGCTGATTCATGTCGGCGATCGCCGGCCGCTCGGCGAGACGCGCGCGGATCGCCGGGTCGCCGGCGGCGATGATGCTCAGCATCCGGCTGATTGCCGTGGCCAGGTCGCCGCGCCGGACGATCGCGTTCGGCTGAAACGTGTGGTTCTCGAAGGGCTCGACGATGCCGGCGGCGGCCACGTCCGCAATCCACGCCGCCGCCCAGTGCCCCCGCGTATCGGTCACCACGATCTGACGCTTCGGCGCCGCGCGCACGAGAGCCTCGAGGCGGACCGCGATGAGCGCGGCCAACTCGCCGCGCGTCAACTGCGCGGACGTGAGCGCGGCCTTGAACTGGGCCGGCAGCTGCGCCTCGCGCGCGTTCTTGGCGACCGCGGCCAGTCGTGCCTCGATCTCCGTCGAGGGATTCAGCGCCACGGCCTTGCGATACGCGGCCTCGGCGCCGACGAAGTCCTGCCTCGACTCGAGCAGCTCGCCGAGCTGCACGAGCGCCATCTCGTCGAGCGGATCGAGCTCGGTCGCACGCCGCAGCCTCGACAGCGCCTCATCGGAATTCCCGGCCCGTCGTTCCAGCACGCCCAGCTCGCGGTAGAGAAACGCACTGTCGGGTGAGGCGGCGATCGCCCGTTCATAGGCCGCACGGGCATCCGGGACACGGCCGGACTTGGCCGCGGCACGAGCGGCTTCGATGATGTCCTGCAGGCCGCGGAACCGCAGGACCTCGGCGCGCTGCCGCACGTCGGCCAGCGACGGGTCGGCCGCAAGCGCGGCTTCGAACGCGACGAGCGCGTCGCCTTCACGACGCAGGGCAAGGAGTGCCTGCCCGCGACCAACGAGCGCGGGAACATAAGACCGATCGGCGCCGAGCGCCGCATCGAAGGCGGCCACCGCTCGATCGAAGTCCCGCCGGGCGAGCGCGACGTAGCCGTGACCCGCGTGCGCGGGATACATCTTCGCGCTGCTCTTCAGCGCCGCGGCGAACTCACGGTCGGCGCCGCGCAGGTCGTCAATCTGCAGGTAACGCCAGCCGAGATCCACGTGCTCGGCGCCGAAGGTCCGCTGCATGGCGGCCGGAATCGTCGGATACAGGAAGTCGGGATGCGCGGCGGTCGTCACCGCCGGCGGCGGCACGCGGCGCGGCGCGCACGCCGCGGTCAGCGCCGCCAGCGCGACGAGCGCGCTCACGACCAGCACGCGGCGACTACTGGCCATGCGCCTCGGTCTCCTGCTGGAGCGGTGTGGTGAGCCGCTCGATGAAACGCCGCGGGACATCGGCTTCGATGACCACGCGCCCATTGGTGGCGACGTGACTGATCACCCGCGCCACACGATACATCCGCGCGATCTGCTGACGGTCGAACTCCTTGCCGCTGTCGAAGGTGATCGTGATGCGCCGCGTATCGAGCGCCAGGCGCGAGGCAACCATCTGCAGCAGCTCGTCAACCCCCGCGCCAGTCTTCGCGGAGATCAGCGCGCAGGCGGGGTCTCCCTCGCGAAGGCGACGCGGCTCGTCCGGTGTCATCGCGTCGGTCTTGTTGTAGACGTCGATCGCCGGCACGTCCAGCGCGCCGACCTCGTCCAGCACCCGCTTGACGGCGGCGATCTGCCGCTCGCGTTCAGGGTTCGCCGCATCGATCACGTGCAGCACCAGGTCGGCTTCGGCCACTTCCTCGAGCGTGGCCCGAAACGCGGCCACCAGCGCGTGCGGCAGCCGGTCGATGAAGCCGACCGTATCCGAGACGAGCAGCTCGCGGCGGTCCGGCAGGCGCACCTGCCTTATCAGCGGATCCAGCGTCACGAACAGCGCATCGGAGGCGGTGGCGGTCTCGTTCGTCAACCGGTTGAACAGCGTGGTCTTGCCGGCGTTGGTATAGCCCACGAGTGCAACGGTCGGCACCGACTGCTTGTGCCGCCGCTCGCGGAGCTGAGACCGGCGCTGTCGCACCTGATCGATCTCGCGTTGAATGGATTGAATCCGCACGCGAATCCGGCGACGGTCGGTCTCGAGCTTGGTCTCGCCAGGGCCTCGCGTGCCGATGCCGCCGCCAAGGCGCGACAACGCCGTCGACGACCCGACCAGCCTCGGGAGCAGATACTTCAACTGCGCGAGCTCCACCTGCCACTTGCCCTCGCGCGTCTTCGCGCGGCGGGCAAAGATGTCGAGTATGAGCTGCGTGCGATCGATGACCTTCCGTTCGAGCTTGGCTTCGAGCTGACGAAGCTGCGCGGGCGTCAGCTCGTTGTCGAAGATCACGACGTCCACGTCCAGCTCGGCGCAGGTCGCGGCCAGCCCGGCGAGCTTGCCGCTGCCGATGAAGGTGGCCGGATCGGGCTTCGGCCGCTCCTGCAGCATCCGCAGCACCACTGACGCCCCGGCGGCGTCGGCCAGTCCCGCGAGCTCGTCGAGAGACTGGTCGGCATCGACGCGGCGCGCGGATCCCGTCACCAGTCCGACCAGCGCGGCGCGTTCCTGACTCACGGCACGATCGGTACAATTTTCCGACTACGCTTCATCCACCGAAGGCGCTGATTCCACGGGTAAATCGCGCTCGACCATGACCCGGCGCACCAGCAGGACGAGCAGCGTGAGCACAGCAGCGCCGGACAGAAAGACCACGCGAATGCTGCGCGCGGCAATCAGCCCGCTCAATATCGGACTGATTGCCGAGCCAATGAGCGAGGCGCCGGTCAGAAACCCGAACCCGACCCCATGAGCATGACGCGGGACCACTGAGCCGGCGGCGGTGAATGCGGTCGTGAGGGCGGTGCCTGCGGCCAGGCCGAACAGGGCGATCGTCACCATCAGCAGCCACGCCGATTCGACCAGCGCGAACGTGGCCAGTGATGCCGCTGCAGCGAGCGACGCGGTGACGATCACCGCGCGGGCGGTCGTCCGCTTCAACAGGATCGCCGCCAGCTGGAAACCGGCCACTCCCGAGAGCGCCAGCGCGGAGAACAGGCCGCCGACAAGCAGCGACGCGCCGCGCGCGGTGTACCCGAGCTCGGTCACGTGCAACAGGAGCACCGGACCGAAGCTCCGGTCCACGACCTGCAGCGAAAAGATCACCAGCATCAGGACCACGAAGTTCTCGAACGCGAGCACGTTGCTGAAGCTCACGCGTTCTTCGTTCCGATCCGGCGCGGCGGCCTTTGCAGGTTCCACATACATCACCGAGACCATCACAAACGCCACGGCATAGACGCAGGACGAGACGAGAAACGTCGTCCGCAGCCCGAGCGCCGATTCGAGGAGGCCACCGAGGAGCGGACCGATCGCCGGACCGACCCGTTGCGCCGTCTGCACCGAACCGATGGCGCTCGCCATCTTCTCCCGCGGCGCCGACAGCGCGGCCATCGTCAGGGTCAAGGATCCGTAGCCGGCGAGCAGGCCGAGGATGGCGCGCAGCGCGAACAGATGCCATGCCTCCGTCGCGCGGGACATGAGCGCCATGACGACGACGCAGCTGAGGAGGGCGCGCTGGACCAGCAGCTTGTTGCCGAAACGATCGCCGACACGGCCCCAGAGCGGGGCGCAGAGCGCACTGAGCGCGGGCGTCACCCCGAGGGTCGCCCCTGTCCACAACACCACCTCACCGGTATCGGTGACGCCGAGTTCCTGGATGTAGCGTGAGAGGAACGGCATCACCAGCGTGAAACCGGTGAAGCCGACGAAGGACGCAGCGACGACGGCGACTTGATTCCGTCGCCAACCTGGGATGGGCTCAACGATCAGAACCGAATGTTGCCGATCGCCCCGTCCTTCCCTGGCTTGACGTGGATGCTGTCGATGAAGCGGATGCGGTGCGGGTGCATCTGCATGACCAGCGACGTCGTGCGCACGCCGTCGCCAAAGAAGCGCACGCCCTTCATGAGTGTGCCATCGGTGACGCCGGTCGCCGCGAACACGATGTTGTTCCCGGACGCGAGGTCCTTGGACTCTATACACTTTCTTGACGTCGGTGATGCCCATCGCGCGGCACCGCTGCTCGTGCTCCGGCGTGCTGACGACGAGCCTGGCGTAGATCTCGCCACCCAGGCACCGCATCGCCGCGCGCGGTGATCACGCCCTCCGGCGCGCCACCGATCCCCATCACCGCGTGCACGCCGCTGCCGAGCACCGCCGCCGTGATGCCGGCGGAGAGGTCGCCGTCGCCGATCAGCCGGATGCGCGCGCCGCTCGAACGAATCTCCTCGATGAGCGTCTCATGCCGCGGCCGATCGAGCACGATCACCACCAGATCCTGGACCTTGCGCCCCAGCGCCTGGGCGATGGCGCGCAGGTTGAAGCGCACCGGCGCATCGAGGTCGACGACATCGCGTGAGCTGGGTCCGACGACCAGCTTCTCCATGTAGATGTCTGGCGCGTGGAGCAGACCGCCCTTCTCCGACGCCGCCAGCACGGCCAGCGCGTTCGGGGCGCCCATGGCGCACAGGTTCGTGCCCTCGAGCGGATCGACAGCGATGTCCACTTCCGGATAGTTCCGGCCGGCTTCGCCGCGAACGACCATCCCGACCTTTTCGCCGATGTACAGCATCGGCGCCTCGTCCCGTTCGCCCTCGCCGATCACGATCGTGCCGTCGATCGGAACCGAGTCCATCTCGCTGCGCATGGCCTCGACGGCCACCTGATCCGACTTGTGGCGATCGCCCTGGCCCATCGTATGGGCGCACGCGATCGCCGCACGCTCCACGACGCGCAGAAAGTCGAGTGAGAGGTCGGAGTCGGCAAACCGTGCCGCGTCCTGTTCCGAGTTCGTCACGGTCCTGGTGGCCATCATGTCTCCCACGCCGGCAGCTCACACCGCGTCGGCTTGTCTGTCCGGTAGCCGAGCAGGTAGTCGGCCTGCATGATCTTGTGAATCTCGCGAGTCCCCTCGTAGATCACCGCGCCCTTGCAGTTGCGATAGAAGCGCCCCACGGGATACTCGTCGGAATAGCCGTTGGCGCCGTGAATCTGGACGGCGTCGCCCGCCGCCCGTTCGGAGGCCACGGTCGAGAACCATTTCGCGAGGCCGGTCTCGCGAGTATTCCGCCGGCCCAGGTTCTTCAGCCAGCCTGACCGCATCCACAACAGCCGCGAGGCCTGATAGTCCGACTCCATCTGCGCGATCATCTCTTTCACGAGCTGATGCGAGCCGATCTCCACGCCGAACGTCTTCCGATCCTTCGCATACTTCACGCTGGCGTCGCGACACGCGCGAATCAGACCAGTAGCGCCCGCCGCCACCGTGTAGCGGCCCTGGTCGAGCGCGAACATGGCGATCTTGAATCCCTCGCCCTCGCGGCCGACCAGGTTCTCCGCCGGAACCTCCACGTCCTCCATCTTGAAGAACCCGGTGTTGCCGGCGAGAATCCCCCACTTCTCCGTGAGCGTGCCGCTCGAGAATCCCTTGAACGCACGCTCGACGATGAACGCGCTCATGCCCGCGGGATCCCGCTGCTTCTTCTTTTCGAGATCGCTCCACGCAAAGACGAGATAGTTGTCGGCCACATCGGCGAGCGAGATCCACATCTTCTCGCCGGTCAGGACGTAGCGATCGCCTTTCTTGATCGCGACCGTCTGAATCGCGCGGGCGTCGCTGCCGGCCGATGGCTCCGTCAATCCGTATGTCGCAATCTTCGTCCCCTGCGCCTGCGGGACCAGATAGCGTTGTTTCTGATCCTCGGTCCCCCAGGAGAGCAGCGTCAAACAGTTCAGGCCGGCGTGCACCGAGATGATGACGCGCAGCGACGTGTCCACGTACTCCAGCTCTTCGCTCGCCAGGCCCAGGCACGTATAGTCCATGCCCGCGCCGCCGTACTCCGTGGGCACGGAAATCCCCAGCAGGCCGAGCTTCGCCATCTGCGGGAGGATGCCGCGATCGAACCGATGCGCCCGATCCAGTTCGCGAATTCGGGGAGCCACTTCGCGGCCCGCCCATTCGCGGACCGACTGCTCGAGCAGACGCTGCTCGTCGGTGAGGTCGAAGTCCATCATCAGCGAGTGGCCGGCTGGGACGGAGGAGCCGTCTCGGCGGGCTTCCTGAACAATACCTCGCGAAGGTTGCTTTTGAGCAGGAACTGTTCGGCGATGCGCAGCTCTTCGAACATCCGCTGGATGTCGCGGTTCGGCATCGGCCGTTGCTTGCCGCGTGCGGCCGCGTACGGGCGGTGTTGAAGCGTCGTCTGGTTGACGACGATGTGACGGGTGTACTCGGGCTTGGCGCCCGGCTGCGGTTCGGCGGTGACGAAGAATGCGAGGAGGACGCCTTCCGGCTTCAGGACTCGCGTGAGCTGCTCGGCCAGCTTCCTCGCTGAGACCTTGTCCAGGTAGTCGAAGACATCCCAGCACAGAATGCCGTCGATGCTCCCCGATTCCTGCGGGAAGCGTTTGGACAATGAGGCCGGGAGCTCGTCGAGCTTGCCCTTCGCGAACGTGACGATCGATGTCCTTCGACAGATCCTCGACGATGATCTTGCAGCCGAGCTGCTCGCCGAAGAAGCTCACGTTGGAACCGACAACGGGACCGAGATCGAGGAGCACCGGCTGCGCGCGCGCGCTCAGGCTCGCAACGAAGCGCGCCAGCACCTTCGTTGGGTGCACGGGCGCATCGGACGCACCGACCTCGGAGTCGGAGTGTTCCTTACGGCGACGAGAGAACAAGTCGGAGAGCGCCACCTACGTCTGGGGGGCAGAGATCCCGGGTCGGCATGGGCGAGGGAGCACCCACCGACCCAAGATCACCGCTCGCTGCGCACTAATGCGCGGCGGCTTGAGGCTGAGCCTGCGCCTGCGGGGCCGCCTGCGACGCCGCCTTTTGCGGCTCCTTCGCGGCTGGCTGCCCGCCCTTGCGCTGCATATCCACGCTGCCGCGGAAGTGCGCGCCTTCGGCAATGGCTACACGCGGCGCGATGATGTCGCCGTCAACCGATCCGCCGTCCCGGATGTCCACTTTCTCCGAAGCGGTCACGTTGCCGTTGACCTCTCCGAGAACGATGACGGCCTTGGCAAAGACCTGGGCCTTGATCTTGCCGTTCGGGCCGATGGTGAGCACATGGTCCTTCAGCTCGATCTTCCCCTCGACCTGTCCTTCGATGGTCAGATCCTCGCTGCCGTTCAACTCGCCCTTTATGACGACGGACTTTCCAATGTTCACCATATCCCTCTCGATCCGCCGGCTCTCCGGCTGCGGCGCCGCCGACGTGCTTGCCGGCGGAATAGAGACGGCCGGCGCCGGGGTTGCCGGCTGGCCGCTTGTCGGTTTCACCGCTTCATCACGCTTCCACATGTCGCGTCCTTCCGCCCTCCCATGGGCGTTATTGGGAACCGTCACCTACGCTTGGGGCTCGACGTGGGGGAAGCCCGGCGCGATGCACACCCGCAAACGCGGGTTTGGCTGGGCGAGAGCCCACAGAGTATATCGGCCGGTGGAAATTTCTGTCTAGTCGTTTCCGGGCTAAGGGTTAGACTGGTTGATGGTTAGTCGGCATGAGGATTTACCTCGACCATAACGCCACAACTCCCCCTTCCAGCGCCGTCGTCGATCGGATGGCCGCGACGCTCAGGGAGGAGTATGGCAACCCATCCAGCGTCCACCATTTCGGGCAGCGGGCCAAAGCGGTGATCGACGACGCCCGCTCGGATGTGGCTGCCCTGATTGGCGCGGATCCTGGCGAAGTGGTCTTCACCGGCGGCGGAACAGAGGGGGATAACCTGGCCATTCGTGGTGTGGCCGAGGCCCTCGAGCCGACCGGGCGGAAGCATCTGATCGCCAGCGCCATCGAGCACGAGGCTGTCCTCAACACGCTCAAGGCCCTCGCCCGCCGGGGCTGGACCACGACGCTCCTGGCCGTGGACGAGAGCGGAATCGTCTCGCCCGACGTGCTCCGCTCGGCGATGACCGCCGAGACGGCCCTGGTGTCGGTAATGCACGCCAACAACGAGATCGGGACCGTGCAGCCCATCGCCGAGCTGGCAGCGATTGCCCGGGAGCATCGGGCCGTCTTCCATACGGACGCCGTCCAGTCCGCGGGGAAGCTCCCAATTGAGGTCAAGACCCTGGGCGTGGACCTGCTCTCGATCTCGGCGCACAAGTTCTACGGGCCGAAGGGTGTGGGCGCGCTCTGGATTCGACGGGGCGTTCGGCTCCAGGCGCCGCTGACCGGAGGCAAGCAGGAGCGTAGCCGGCGGGCAGGCACCGAGAACGTCTCGGGCATTGCCGGCATGGGTGTGGCCGCGCGAGAGGCCCGGGCCAAGATGGCGGCGGAAGCGGCGCGGCTGTCGGCGCTCCGAGATCGTCTCGAGGACGGCATCCTGCGTGGCGTCACCGGGACGGCGCTCAATGGGGTCAGGTCGCCGCGGGTGCCGAACACGACGAACATCAGCTTCGATCGAACCGAGGCCGAGTCGCTGCTCATCGCCCTCGATCTCGAGGGCATTGCTGTGTCCACCGGGTCGGCGTGCTCGTCGGGCACGCTGGAGCCGTCCCACGTGCTCAAGGCCATGGGGTTCCCGGCGCACCGGACACAGAACTCGATTCGCTTCAGTCTCGGGGCGGCGAATACGG
This sequence comes from uncultured Acidobacteriota bacterium, assembly GCA_963751025.1. Lineage (GTDB taxonomy): Bacteria > Acidobacteriota > Vicinamibacteria > Vicinamibacterales > UBA2999 > Gp6-AA40. The sequence goes on from CAVVTC010000002.1 coordinate 63,069, forward strand.
AGGCCGATATCGATCGCGTGATCGCGGTGTTGCCGGGCGTCGTCGAAAAGCTCCGGAGCCTGACTCGCACTCCCGTGCGGGCGTGACCCGATCCGAAAGCCGAGAGCCCAAAGCCGAGAGCCAGAGAATGCGCATCGTCGTAGCCATGTCGGGAGGCGTCGACTCCTCTGTCGCCGCGGCCCTGCTCGCCGAGCAGGGTCATGAGGTCATTGGTCTGTCGATGCAGTTGTATGACCAGCGTGGCGAGCAGACGTTTGGCTCCTGCTGCACGCTGGACGACCTTCACGACGCGCGTCGCGTCGCCTCGACGCTGGGCTTCCCTCACTACATCCTGAACCTCGAGCAGCGTTTCCAGGACACGGTGATCTCGAATTTCGTCCACGAGTACGCCTCGGGCAGGACTCCCCTGCCGTGCGCGCACTGCAACAGCGACCTGAAGTTCTCGACGCTGCTCGAGCGGGCCCGGGGATTCGGATCCGACCAGGTGGCGACCGGCCACTATGCGCGCATCGAGCGATCAACGAACGGACGATGGCTGCTCAAGCGAAGCGTCGATCGCGACAAGGACCAGTCGTATTTCCTTTTCTCGTTGACGCAGGAGCAGCTTGCCGGCGCCGTGTTTCCGGTGGGCGCGTTGTCGAAGCCGGCCGTGCGCGCCGAGGCGCGCCGACTCGGACTGGTGGTCGCCGACAAGGCCGACAGCCAGGAGATCTGTTTCGTGCCCGACGGCGACTACGCGTCGTTTGTCGCGCGGCGGGCGCCCGACGCTCGCAGCGGCGCGATTCTCGACGAGCGTGGTACCGCGCTCGGCTCGCACGAGGGCGTCCATCGATTCACCATCGGTCAGCGCAAGGGCCTCGGCATCGCAACCGGAGCCCCGCTGTACGTCCTGAAGATTGATGCTGACTCCGGCGACGTGACCGTGGGACCGCGCGCGTCACTCGAGCGCACGTCGCTCAGCGCGTCCAGCGTCAACTGGGTCTCGGTCGATGCGCCGGTGAACTGGCTTCCGGTATCCGCCCAGATTCGTCACCGCCATCGCGCGGCTCCGGGCAAGGTCCGCGCGCTCGACGATGGCGGCGCCGAGTTTCAGTTCGACGAGTCCCAGGCGGCTGTGACCCCAGGTCAGGCGGTCGTGTTCTACGACGATGAGGTCGTGGTCGGTGGCGGCTGGATAGAGTGAGCCTGATCCAGCACGCGGGCGTGGGCCTTCGCGGACTCGTCAGCACCTCGCGCGTTGTGCGCGGCTGACCCGCCAAGCGGGATACTCAGACATCGCCAGCCTCCGCTGCGCATCTGCTTGGCCAGGAAGACGATCTGGCCGATGTGATAGGCGGTGTGTGCGAGGGAGCGTTGCAGCGCCTGATCGATCCGCAGCTGCTGACGCCGAATCGTGACCGTGTCCAGCAGGTCGGCGTCGCTGAGCTCGCCGAGCGCACCGAGGAGTGCGCGCCATCCCCGCTCCCATTTCTCGAGAAGCTCGGACTTGGTCACGCTTCGCAGCACGAATTCATCGTCCCGATCGCGCCATGGCTTCTCGCCGTCGCTGCTACGGAAATCGGTGAATCGCGACTCGAGGTTGCCCGCGAGATGCCACACGATCGCCACGATCGAATTGCCTCCGTCCGACGCGGTCGCGACGAGCTCTTCATCGCCAAGTTGCGCCATCGCGGCCTCACCGAGCGCCTTGTATCTCGTGAACTCGTCGGCGATGGCTTCAGTGTGTGGGGACATGGACGGCCTCAGCGGGGTGCGAGTCGTTTGAGCAGCTGCATCTGACCCGCGTGATACAGGTCGTGCGCCGCAACACCTGTCACCAGCGCCCGCATCGTCACCGTGCTTCGCGCCGGCTTGTGATTGAGATCGCGTGGACGGAGATCAGCGATAGACGTGCGCAGCGTCCGGTGGGTCTGTTCGAGCAGGGCGATGTCATGGCGCCACGCCTTGAGCGTGACTTGTTCTGGACGGGCGAACCAGTTGGAGCCCTCCAGCGGAAACGAACCGCGAGCGGCGGATGTGAGCCGGCGCCAGGCCACGTACTTCCAGTACGCCGCGTGCACGACCAGCTCCCAGATATTGTGACGGCCGCGCCCGGGACGCCACGCGGCCTGGCGCGGAGACACGCCTCGAATCGAGCCCTTGAGATTCGTGCCGTGCCACGACACCCGGTCGTAGGCCGTGTCGATCAGGAACAGGAGTTGGTTCAGTTCGGAAGGCATGCACCCTCCGGGTCAATCAACTCGCGTGAGCGGCCGCGCCGGTAGACGCGACCGCGTCGTGCATATTCTCGATGTAGCGCTCGGCATCGAGCGCGGCCATGCAGCCCGATCCGGCGGCGGTAATCGCCTGCCGATAGATGTGATCCTGTACGTCGCCCGCCGCAAACACGCCCGGCACACTCGTCTTGGATCCGGAATGCGTCCGGATGTAGCCATTCGCGTCCAGCTCGATCTGTCCCACGAAGAGCGAGGTGTTCGGCGTGTGACCGATGGCGATGAACACGCCATCGAGCGGCACCTCGCTGAGGTGACCGGTCTTGAGATTGCGGACGACGATGCCGACCACCTCGCCCTTGCCGCCATCTTTCACTTCGGCGACCTCGGAATCCCAGATGAACTCGATCTTGGGATTCGCCATCGCCTTGTCCTGCATGATCTTCGACGCGCGCAGCGTGTCGCGGCGATGGATCACTGAGACCTTCGTGGCAAAGCGGGTCAGATAAATCGCTTCTTCCATCGCCGAGTCGCCGCCGCCGACGACGGCAATGGGCTTCCCTTTGAAGAAGTAGCCATCGCACGTGGCGCACGTGGACACGCCGTGCCCGGACAGCCTGCGATCGGAGCCAATGTCGAGCCATCGCGCCGACGCACCGGTTGCGATGATCAGCGAGTCCGTCGTCACCGTGCTGCCGCCGGCAAACGAAATCGTGAACGGCCGATGCTGGAGATCGACGCTCGTCACGTTGCCCTGCATGATCTCGCTGCCGAAGCGCTCGGCCTGCGCGCGCATCTCGGTCATCAGGTCCGGACCCATGATGCCGTCGCGGAACCCCGGCCAGTTCTCGACCATCGTGGTCAGCATCAGCTGTCCACCGGCTTCGAGGCCTTCGACGAGCAGCGGAGCCAGGTTCGCTCGTGCCGTATAGAGCGCTGCGGTGAGACCGGCCGGTCCCGACCCGATAATGACCACTTTCCGATCCGGCATCTCAGGCTCCCAGATGCCGTTCGATCATTTTCGCGATGTCTTCCTTGCCGCGGAGGCCGACGATGGTCTCGGTCAACTCGCCTTCCTTGAAGAGCAGCAGCGTCGGGATACCGCGGACGGCATACCGCTCGGGGATGGTGGGATTCTCGTCCACGTTCAGCTTCGCAACCGTCGCGCGGCCATCGAACTCCGAGGCCAGCGCATCGACGGTCGGGGCCAGCCGGCGGCAGGGGCCGCACCACTCCGCCCAGAAGTCCACGAGCACGACTCCCTGCTTCGTCTCGTCATCGAAGTTGCCGTCTGTGAACGTCTTGACCTTGTCGGATGCCATTCGTTGTCTCCTGCCTGTCTCCTACACCCTGTCTCTTAAAACCTCGACGCGCTGTGTCGCGCGTGCATAGACCTCGACGTACTGCCGTGCCGATGCGTCCCACGATAAATCCTGACGCATCCCTGCCTTCTGGACGCGTCGCCACGCGGGCCGGTTGCCGAACAGTGCGAGCGCCCGCCGAAGCGCAGCGACGAGCGCTTCCGGCGTGTACGGCTCGAATGTGAAACCCGTGCCCTGACCGGTCTCGGGATCGACATCCCGAACCGTGTCCCGGAGACCGCCTGTCGCTCGCACGACGGGAACGGTTCCGTACCGCAGGCTGTACATCTGATTCAAGCCGCATGGCTCGAACCGCGACGGCATCAGGAAGATATCCGAGCCGCCTTCAATCAGATGCGCCAGCCCTTCATCAAAACCAATCCGCGCGCCAATCACGTCCGGGTGCTTCGCGGCCAACGTCCGCCACAGGTCCTGATGACGGCGTTCCCCCGTACCGAGCACCACAAATGCCGCACCCAGCGTCGGCAGCACATCGGCCAGCGAGGCAATCAGGTCGAAGCCTTTCTGATCGACCATCCGCGAAATCATCCCGATCAGCGGCCGCTCGCGGTCCCTGGGCCTGGCCGGAAGCCCATACGTTTCGAGCAGCTTGCGCTTGGCTGCGGCCTTCCCCTTTAGCTTGGACGCATTGTACGGCTCCGGAAGGTTCAGATCACTCTCCGGATCCCACTGATCGTAATCGATTCCGTTCAGAATCCCGACCAGGTCCCTGGATCTGTGTCTGAGAACGCCATCAAAGCCGAAGCCGAGGTCCGGTGTCTGGATCTCCTGCGCATACGTGGGGCTGACCGTGGTCACGAGCTGGCTGAAGACCACGCCAGCCTTGAGATAGCTGATGCGTCCCCAGTATTCCATCGCGTCCACGCGCATCAGATCCCAACCGAGACCGAGGCGCGGCAGCCAGCTCGCGTCGAAGACTCCCTGATAGGCCAGATTGTGAATCGTGAACACGGTGGGCGTACGCACACCTGACTGTGTCGAAGCCGCACGCTCCAGGAGCACCGGGATGAGGCCCGCCTGCCAGTCGTGCGCGTGGATGACGTCGTACGGCTGGCCGGTCGAGGCGGCCCAGTCGAGCGCAGCCTGGCAAAAAAAGGCGAAGCGCTCGGGATTGTCCGGATAATCGCGCTCCGCCGCGCCGTAGAGAAACTCGCGATCGAAATACGCCGCGTGCCCGATGAAGATCGTTCGCAGGCCCTCGTCCTCCACCGCGTGGATCTGGGCGTCGTCAACCTGGCCTCCGAGCGCGACGCGAACGTTGCCTGTCGGGTGCCCGACACTGATACCTCGATAGCGCGGAATCACCAGGTCGACGGTGTGCCCGAGACGCATCAGCGCTTTCGGCAGAGCCCCGAGCACGTCGGCCAATCCTCCCGTTTTCGCAAAGGGTTGCGCCTCGGAGCCGACCATCAGAATCCGCACTACCTGCTATGATCGCATGGTGACCGATCCGGCCACTCGGCCGCCAAGACCCCCGCGCTCGGAATCCCGCGAAGCGCTGGAACTTCAAGCCATTCGAGAGCAGCATCCGGAGTTGGCCGGCGCCGTCGACATGCACCTGGAGCTCCTCGAGCTGCAGCGTCGCATTCAAGGCCGCGTGCCGCTGCCGATGCTCGAGCTCTCAGCGGACGTTCTTCACCGTCATCAGGCACAGGCGCGCCCGCTTCTCCGCTTTGAAGACATCCCGCTCGATCTGACGGACCTTCGACTGATGGTGCGTCAGACCGCCGAAGTGCTGCGACGCTTCGGCGCGCTCGAACCGCCGGACTTCGAGAGAGCGCAGGCCCTGGGCCGCGACATGAAACTCATGGAGGTCGTCGGACGCTGGTTCAAGGGAGCGGCGGAGCGTCAGCTGGCCGTGGCGAGCCTTGCACCGTCGACGAGTACAGGCGCCGACCTGAGCGATGACACGGCGCTGGGCCAGGTGATCGCGCTGGCGATGCGGCCGTTTCTCTCGCGATGCGCCGAGGTACTCCAGCAGCGCCCCGAGCTTTCAAACTGGACGCACTCGCACTGTGCGCTGTGTGGTGGAGAGCCCGATCTCGCGGTGATCACGCCGTCAGCCGATCGTCACCTGATCTGCGGACGCTGCGCGCTGCGCTGGAAGTTCGAGCCGTTGACGTGCCCGTACTGTCGCAACAGCGACCGCGCCAGAATCACATCGTTCGCCACGACTGACGGGAAATATCGCGTCTACGCCTGTGACGTCTGCCAGCGCTATCTGAAGGCCTACGACGGCAGGCGAGCCTCGCGGCCGGTCATGCCGATGGTGGACAGCGTGGCCACGCTCCCGCTCGACGCGGCAGCGATGCAGCGCGGCTACACGTCGTAGCCGAAAGAGCGACCCACGCGTCGCCCTTCCCTCTCATTCAGTGTTGGGTTAGTTCGTGCCGGGCTTCAGTTCTGAGGCTTCGACCGGTGCGACGCCCAGAAGATCCTGCGCCTTGGTCGAGAACCAGTTGAACAAGTGGCGGGTTTCCCAGAACCGGCCGGCATTCGACTTGGCGCCCAGGACAACGACGGCGACCTGCGGTCCGGACGGGAGACGCAGCAGCGTAGCCAGGCAGTAGCCGGCGCTCCTGATGAATCCGGTCTTGCCAGCCTGCACATCGACGTCGCCGCGCATCACCAGTTGATTGGTCGAGTGAATGTTGATGACGCGACGGCCGGCGGTCACGGTGTAGTTCTGTTTGCGCATCACGCTGGCGATACGCTCGTCGCCGGAAACGTAGGTGATGAGCTTGGCCATGTCGTATGCGGACGACACATTGGCCGAGAGCAGACCCGACGGATCAGCATAGCTCGTACTGGTGAGGCCAAGTTCCTTGGCCTTCTCGTTCATCCGGTCGATGAACGCGGTCGATCCGTGAGGGAGAGACACGGGCCAAGCGCGCGCGCCGCCGCATTGTCGGAGGCGATCAGCGTGAGGTGCAGCAAATCACCCTTGGTCACCTGGTAGCCGGCGCGCAGATAGGTGGTCGAGGCGGCTCGCACATCGGCGCGATCGACGACGACCGTGTCTGAAAGGTCCGGCGAGTTCTCGACAAAGACCGCGGCAGTCATGACCTTTGTGATGCTCGCGATCGAGCGCTGGTTCTGCGAATTGGACTCCCAGAGGACCTGGCCAGTGGCCGAGTCGTAGATAATGGCGGCCTCAGCGCGGACGTCCGGGACGAGGGCACCGGAGTCATCCAGCTTGAAACGGGGCTCCTGGGCCTCTCGAAGGGCCCGGGCTGCCGTGGCCTGAGCGCGACGCCTCCGGGTGGCCGAAGCCGACGACTTGGAGGAGGCCGGGGTCTTCTTGAGGCTGAGTTTCTTCGTGCTAGTCCCAGACGACCGGGCCGCCGTCTGCGGCGAGGCGAGGGTGTCGGCCGGCAGGCCAAGCCAGACAACCGAGGTTATCAGACACAGAAAACGCGCCGCCGTTGTCCGCCGCTTCGCCATCACAGGGAGCAACTCGTTGAGAAACAGGTGGTTACAAAGGAACATCGGCATTCTAACAAACAATTCTGAGTTCGCAACTACTTTGACGTTTACCCGGGAAACCGACGTTGGTCGTGCACAACCTTTCCAAGAAAGGTGCCACATTCGATGGGCCTGACTGAATCCGAGTTCATCGCGCTAAGACGGACGATCGCGAGTCGCGGTACGGCTCGCATCATCCTCCTTCCGGTGACACTAATTGCCTGGTCCGCCCTGACGTGCACGCTACTTTTTGTCAGCGACCTCCCCATTGCCTCGCTCTTTTCTCTGGCCATCCTCGTCGGCGGTTTCGAGGCGATTCACGCGCTGCACGTCGGCGTCGAGCGCATCGGCAGATACGTGCAGGTCTATTACGAATCGAGCGAAAACGGCCCTCAATGGGAGACGACGGCGATGGCGATCGGGCCGGCCCTGCCCGGCGGCGGCGTCGATCCTCTGTTCACCATCGTCTTCGCCGCGTCAGCCCTCATCAATGTCATTCCGGCACTGCTGCCCGCGCCAGTCGACGTTCGAGAGATTGGTGTGATCGCCGCGCTGCACGCGGCATTCGTGGTGCGCCTCGTGCGGGCACGAGGGGCGGCGGCGCGCCAGCGGGCTGTCGAACTCGAAAGCTATCGAGCCATCAAATCCGGACACTCAACCGCAAAATCGTAATCATCGGGCAACCCTTTGAGCCCGCCGCGGCCAACTCGGTCACGAATCTGTGAGACTGCCCCTTCACAGCCTCCGAACTGTCGTCGTCTAACCAACCTCGTTTGGGCGCCCGTCCAATCGTTTGAATGCGATCCAAGTGCTGTCGCCGCGACACGGGTGTGTGCTCCGTGGCGACACACCCCGTGTTCAGTCCACGCCGCCCCGGTGTTCAAATCCCGCGACGTTTTCGCGGGGCGAGTTGAGAAGATCGAGGTTTCTCGAACTCACCGTCGCGGTACATGGATTGCTTTGATTTCGAGTCAGAGGAAACTTCATGAGCCTCGTTCGACTCCTTGGGTTTAGAACTCTCTCGTGTGGATGCGTGATCGGCCGCTATCGCGAATTGGCGACGAGTCGAGAAGTCTCCTACGTCGAAGAAAAAGGTACGCATTGCGAGGTACACGGGCATCGTCGCAATCACACGATCCCCGAGCGTCTCACAGCGGTACTCGCGACAGTCGCCGTCTCCAAAGCGTCCTAGCCTTCGAGGCATCACGGTTACAATCGCCGTGGTGCATCGTTCGCTCAGCCCTCATACCACGCTCAAATCCGGCCGCGCGTCTTTTCGTTTCTATCTGGGAGACTGCCTCGACGTCCTGAGCCAGCTGGCGGAGCAATCGATCGACGTGATCGTGACGTCGCCGCCCTACAACCTCGGCATTCGCTACCGGAGCTACGACGATACGATGCCCCGTCGCGAGTACCTCGAGTGGACTGGGCAGTGGATCCGCGCGGTGGTCAGAGTGCTCCGGCCCGAAGGCTCACTCTTTCTGAACGTCGGCGCGAAGCCGACCGACCCCTGGACGGCCATCGACGTCGCCCAGGCTGTCCGCCCGCATCTCCGGCTTCAGAACACGATCCACTGGATCAAGTCGATTGCGATCGAGAAGTCACTCGCCGGCGCCCGCGCCAACCTCGAAGACGACCTGGCTGTGGGTCACTACAAGCCGATCAACAGCCGCCGTTTCGTCCACGATTCCCATGAGTTCGTCTTCCACTTCACCGCGTCGGGTGACACGCCAATCGATCGACAGGCGATCGGGGTCCGCTATCAGGACCAGTCGAACGTCGGCCGGTGGCGAACCGCGGGCTCCGGTGTGCGCTGTCGCGGCAATACGTGGTTCATCCCCTACGAGACGATCCAGAGCCGCGAAAAGGACCGGCCTCATCCGGCGACCTTCCCACCCAAGCTCCCGGAGATGTGCCTGAGGCTCCACGGCCTCGGCCGCGTTCAAGTGGTCGCCGATCCGTTCCTCGGTCTTGGATCGACCGCGGTCGCCTGTGCCGAACTGGGACTGAGCTTCGTCGGCATCGAGATGGACGAGGACTATCTCAATCAGGCAACCGAGCGCGCGCGCGCGGCTCTTCCCCCGCCCGCGACAAGGGCCCGCGCCAGATAGCTGGTAGGTGGTAGCCGGTGGCCTGAGCGAGTTCAACGTCTTGCTACTGGCTACGGACTACCGGCTACCAGCTAGCATCGCAGTGACACATCGTTACCATTGAACCCATGCGTGCTGCGAATGTATGCTGACGCATGGACCTTCGGCAGCTCGAGATCATCCGCGCCATTGCCGAGACGGGATCGTTCACCGCCGCAGGCGAGAAACTGCACGTCTCGCAGTCAGCGATCAGCCGCCAGATCCTGCTCCTCGAGGACGAGTTGGGCGAGCCGGTCTTTCATCGGATTGGCCGTCGAATCCGCATCACCCCCGCCGGCGAATCGCTGCTGCAGTTGAGCCATCGCGTCTTTCAGGACCTGCAGGACACGGTCTCGACGATCAGCGATACGCGCGAATCACTCAAGGGCACGATTCGACTCGTCGGCGGGATGACCATCTGCCTCTACGTGTTTCCGACGCTGCTCGCCGAAGTGCGCCGTGTCCATCCACATCTGGACATGAAGGTCACCGTGGGGAGCGCCGATCGATCGATTGCCATGCTTCGCGCCGGCGCCGGTGATCTCGGCCTGCTGACATTGCCCGTTGACGCGGCGGACCTCGTCTCGGTGCCGGTCCTGCGGGAAGAGCTGCTGCTCATCACCTACCCGACACACCCGCTCGCCAAGAAGAAGCCGATCATGCCGGCCGATCTGGACGGCCAGCCCTTCGTCCTGTTCGAGACGGGATCGATCACGCGACGGACGGTCGAGGCGTTCTTCACGCGCGAGCGCCTCGCGCCCAAGATCATCATGGAGACCGAGAACGTCGAGATCATCAAGGCGATGGTCCGGAACGGGCTGGGCATCAGCATCATCCCGTGGCAGGCCGCGGCGGCGGACGTCAAGAGCAAGCAGTTGTTCTGCAGCCGGGTGAGCGGCGTCTCGCTCGATCGTCAGACGGGCTGGCTCTATCCGAAGATGAGCCGGCTCCCGAGAGCGGTGTCGGAAGTGATGAGCGTGTTCGAGACGGTGCGGCCGCGCCTTCCGGCGACGACGCGGCCCTCGTAGAGATCCGGCTTCAGCCGGACAGACAGGTCCGGCTCGAGCCGGACACTACAGGAATCACTATCGCGTCGAAGGCGGAGGCATCGGACGCAGCACGTATTCCGTCCGGCCGTACACGTTCAGGCCTGTCCTCTTCGTCTTCACTTCAATCTTGCGGACGCGCTTCAGCGGATCGGGGTTCGACGAGTAGTAGCCGAGCACATAGTAGTCGCTCGTCTCGGCGTCGATTTTCTTGAGCGCCTTGTCGAAGTCGTTCTGATTGACGACGGCCATGCCGCCGGTTTCCTCGGCCAGCACGCGCAGGCTGTCCTGCGTTTCGCGCACGTAGGTGTTCCACTCCTGCGTGGGCACCTCGTCGTCCATGTCCGGCCCGGCCACCAGCCCGCGCGGGTCGATGGTGTAGAGCGTGGCGTTGGCGCGATTGGCCGCGCGCGTCAGCTCGGCCAGCTCGCGCACCAGATCGGCTTCCGACAGGAGCTGGCTGCTCTGCTGCGTTCTGTAGAACGGATCGCTCTGCAGGTCAGCACTCTCCACGTGCATGCGGCGCGCCTGCTCCTCGAGCCGCGAGGTCTCGAAGGGATTGAAGTCGTATCCGCTGCTCAAATAGATCACGGCCTTGCGGCGGTTCTGCAGCTTCTCGAGGTTTCGCATCAGATCGTAGGCGGTCGAGAAGGCCACGTGCGCGCGGTGACGCAGTTCGGTCGGACCGTTCGCGCCCTGCATACCTTCGATGATTTCCTTGGCCTTCAACCCGCCGCCGGTCACTCGCGAAATCGCCGACTCGAGAATCTGACGGTCGTAGGTGAGCTGCTCGGAGATCGACGATGTTCCGGTGCTCACGATGCCGAACATGTCGCCCTCGTGAATGAGCAGCCGCATCATCCGCTTCAGCAGATCGCGCGTGCGCGGTGTGCTCCGGAAATCCAGGTGCAGGTCGTCGATGAACAGCAAGAACACCCGGCCGGCCGCGTCGTTGGTCGGACGATTGCGCGGCAGGATGATTCCTTCCTGGACGGGTGCCGGCGGCGGGCTCTGCACGTTGTAGACACGCCCGCCGTGGGTCAGCACCAGCGACGCAATCTGCTGCTTGACGCCGTCTTCGTACACCTCGAACTCGTCAGCCTTGATGTCGGCGACGAACTGATCGCTTTTTTGCTCGCGGACGATGACGTCGGTCGTGACGAGATCGACGCTGACGCGGAACGTGGGCTGGGCAGGCGTCTGCGGCTGACTGGGAGCCGGTGCCTGCGCCTGCGCGTGCACGACGACAGTCGGTGAAGGACGCGCCGCCAGGAGCAGGCCGAAGACGCCTGCGGCCAGGAGCGTAACAGTGGTGCGCATACGATAGATTATACCTATGCGAATCGCCGTCAGTGCCGACCATGCGGGTTATATCTTGAAGCAGGAATTGGCCGCGAAACTGACTCAACAGGGCCACGATATCGTCGATCTCGGCACTCATTCGGCCGCGCCGGTGGACTATCCCGATTCGGCCGAGGCGGTCGCCGTGGCACTCAGGGACAAACAGGTGGACCGGGGAATCATCGTCTGCGGGAGCGGCGCCGGGGTGTCAATTGCTGCCAGCAAGTTCCCGGGAATTCGTGCCGCCGTGTGCCACGACACGTATACCGCGCATCAGGCGGTCGAGCACGACGACATGAACGTGCTGTGCCTCGGCTCGCGTGTCGTCGGCCCGGCACTCGCCCTGGAGGTCGCCACGGCCTTTCTCGCCGCGGCCTTCTCCGGTGAGGACCGCCACCAGCGCCGGCTGAACAAAGTCCACGACATCGAGCGCCGATTCAGTCGCTCGTGACCGTCTGCGCCACCATCGCCTTCTTCGCGGCGCGCGCGACCATCGTCGTCGCCACCACCGTCCCAACGAGGCCGACGATCAGCATGGCGTAGTACTCCGGTCCTCGTTCAGGCGCGACGCCCGTCGCCAGCGCGGCGACGTCTCCGGCGACCTTCCCGTAGTAGACGTACATGATGATGGTCGGCCACATGCCGATCGTCGCGAGTATGTAGTCGCGGTACCGGACCCCGCTCACGACCAGCGCATAGTTCAGCTGAACGAACGGAATGAGCGGCGACAAGCGAAGCAGGAACATCACCCAGACGCCCTGACCCGCAACGGCGCGACGCACCGCCGCCACCCGCGGCTCGCGGTCGAGCCACCGGGTCACACGCGATCGAAGGAACGGCCCGGCCAGGACGTGAACCGCCGACGCCCCGAAAAAGGCGCCGAGGTAGACATAGAGAGAGCCCCACCACAACCCCCACACGGCGCCGGCGGCGAATGTCAGGATGAACGCCGGCGCCATCGTCAGGGACGCGACGACGTAGAGCAGGACGAAGAGTACCGGTCCCCAGGGCCCCAGCAATGACAGCTGCGAGACGATGTCGGCGACCCACTGGCTCACGATTCAGTCGGCGCCGAATCGGGACCGGTCTGCGTCGGGCGTGCGTCTGAACGGCGGCGACCCCGCCGGCGACGTTTCGCAAACACCGTCGACAACCGCTCCAGCGCTTCGGCCGCCTGCTGCAGCCCCGCGGTGATCTGGTCAGCATCGGTCCAGTTGGCGGGGTTCAACCGGTCGGCCAGGGCGTTCAGCGCTTCCTGTCGCGAGGGCTCCGACGTCCGATGCGGTATCCGCTCGCGGATGATCGGATGCCAGTGTGCGAGGAACGCCATCCGTTCGTCAGGCGTCGCCCCTTCGATGACCGAGGGAATCGTGAGGCGCGGCGGTGCCGCCGGCGTTGGAGCGGGTGGCAGCGCGGCCGCGGATGGGGCCACCGCCGGCGGAGACGCGATTGCTGTCTCCTCTTCACGCCGGGGCCTCCGGCGCCTGGGCTCCACCGACGTCTCGATCACCTGCTGACTTTCTCGAACCATCTGCCAGTTGAACGGGATGTCCGGATACTGCGACTCGATCTGGCGGAGGACGTCTGGCTCGAGAGGGTCGCGCCCCACGCGGACGCCGCCCGGCGTGCGAAAGACGTAGAGGATCTTCGATCGCTGACGCTGACCGTCGCGATAGAGATGCATCAGGTACGTAGTCTCGTACCCCCGCTTGTCGCGAATCACCCGCAGGAAGGGCACAGGGGCCTTACTTGCGCTTCAGAGCCTTGGAGGCTGATGCCGTCTTCCGGGACGAGACCTTGCCGTCGGCTCGGCGTGATGCCGCAGATGTCTTGGCTCGAGCCGCGCTGGTCCGCGGCTTGGGGCGCGCGGTTGAACGGGCGGCCGGTTTCGGTGCCGGCTTGGCCGTCCGGCTCGACGAAGCAGCGCGGGTCGGGGCGACCGTCTTCGGCGACGCGGTCTTTGCAACCGGGGCAGGCTCTCGCGGCTCACTGGCCACGCGGGAACGACTACGAGTCTCACCAGGCTCCGCGGCTCGTTGAACGGGCGTGAAGCGAATCTGATCCCCGATCGCGTGATAGGCCCAGATTTCAGTCGTGGTGATCTGGTGATCCGTGCAGAGGCGCCTGGCGCTGTCCACACCGGAGGCGGGTACATAGAGATGAAACTGCACGCGCAGACTGGAGAACGTCTTCCACTGCGACATCGCCTCGAGGTTGTTGATTGACTCGGACGTCTCCACCTCGACCACGCCAACGAGCTTGCGAGACCGCTCCGACGACAGCAGCACCAAATCCGGGTACCACGGCGCCGGGCCGGGACCGACGGGCGCCGTCTGTTCATTGCCGGGATTGATGGCGACTTCGAATTTTCTCTTGTATTTCGCCTGAAGCAGTCGGATGACCCGATCGTGCTCCAGCTGCTCGCGCACAGGCCGCACGAGGATTGGGCTCAACAAAACCTCCGACGCGACGACATACCACGGCGTAGACGCCCAGCCACACATGAATGTTCGGCGTGTAGGGGCGGCGCAGGAATTCGGCCGTAATACGGCCGAAGGCGCCAGAATATAACACGAGTGCCTCACTTGACGGGTTTCCGGCCGGGCACCACAATGAGTCAGTGACCTCTGCTGGCGGTGGCGCGCCCGCGCCGCGCGTGCTCATCGTTGACGACGACGTCAGCGTCACCAACCTGTTCTCGCGAATGCTTCGGCTCGAGGGATACGAAGTCTGGGCCGCGCACACCGCCGACGAGGGTGTGAGCCTCGCCCAGATTCACCGTCCGCACGCCATCATCCTGGATTTGCGCATGCCGCTGACCAGCGGGGTGCAGGTGTTGCGAGCGATTCGTGCCATCCCCGGCCTGGCCCAGACGCCGGTCGCCATCGTGACCGGGGACTACTATCTGGCCGAAGCCCAGTCTCAGGAAATCCGGGCGCTCGGCGCCGAGCTGCGCTACAAGCCGCTGTGGCTCGACGAGCTCGTCACGCTGGCGCGTGAGTTGTTGACCGTGCCCGTGCGTGACTGAATCCCGTTTCCTCAAAGCCTGTCGACGCGAGCCCGTTGACCGCACGCCTGTCTGGTTCATGCGACAGGCCGGACGGTACATGTCGGAGTACCGCGCACTCCGGGAGCGTCACACGCTCCTCGAGATTTGCGCAAACCCTGACCTGGCAACCGAAGTGACGCTCCAGCCCGTCAGGCGCATCGATGTGGACGCGGCGATCCTGTTCTCGGACCTGCTGCTGCCACTCGAGCCGATGGGCCTGCCGTTCGACTTCATCAAGGGTGAAGGACCGCAGCTCGAGCGGCCAATCGACACAACCGCGGACATCGACCGCCTGAAAATATTCGAGCCCCGCGAGGCGCTGCGGCACGTGCTCATCGCTATCCGTCAGATCCAGTCCGAGCTTGCCGGTCGCGTCCCGCTCGTCGGCTTTGCCGGCGCACCCTTCACGCTGGCGTCCTATGCGATCGAAGGCGGTCACTCGAATACGTTCGCCAAGACGAAGGCGCTGATGTACGGCCATCCG
Organism: uncultured Acidobacteriota bacterium; assembly: GCA_963751025.1. GTDB lineage: Bacteria > Acidobacteriota > Vicinamibacteria > Vicinamibacterales > UBA2999 > Gp6-AA40. The sequence goes on from CAVVTC010000002.1 coordinate 78,178, forward strand.
GACGGCTGGCATCGCCTCTGCGAGAAGCTGTCGTCGATCGTCGCGGACTATCTCATCGCGCAGATCGACGCGGGCGTGAACGCCGTGCAGGTCTTTGACTCGTGGGTCGGAGCGCTCAGCGCGGCAGACTATCGGGAGTTCGCGCTGCCCCACACACGCCGTATCTTCGAGGCCATCGGATCACGCGTACCGACGATTCACTTCGGGACCGGAACGACCGCGATCCTCGAGGAGCTGTGCGAGGCCGGCGGCACCGTGATCGGCGTGGACTGGCGCATTCCGATTGACGAGGCGTGGACGCGGATCGGCGCCAGCCGCGGCGTGCAGGGCAACCTCGACCCGACGCTGCTGCTCGGTCCGCCGGCGCGGATGCTCCAGGAAACAGACAACGTGCTCGCGCGGATCGGCAATCGTCCCGGTCACATCTTCAACCTCGGACACGGCATTCTTCCATCCACGCCCGTCGAGCACGTGCAGATGCTTGCGCAGTACGTGCACTCCGCATCACGCCGACCTTAGTGGTATGTCGATCCCACTTCACCATCGGCCGCTCCGTTGTCGCGGCCGAGAAATCGCTGTCGAGGCTGGTTGTGCGCGGTACTCCTCCAGTTGATTCGGTCCACTAGATGGCGACGGTGGACGTCGCGATCGTCGGTGGCGGCATCGCGGGGCTGGCTGCCGCTTACGAGCTGCGCCAGCGAGGTGTCTCCGTCCAGGTTCTCGAAGCGGCATCGCGGCCTGGTGGCGTCATCACGACAGAGCGCGTGGATGGATGGGTCATCGACGGTGGCCCCGATTCGATGCTCGTTCAGAAACCGGCGGCGGTGGCTTTGTGCCGAGAGCTCGGCCTCGGTGATCGACTGATCTCGACGCTGACCCCGCGCACGGCGTATGTGCTGCGCGACGGCCGGCTGCATCCACTCGCCGAGGGATCGTTCCTCGGATTCCCGCTCAAGTTCAGCGCGCTCGCGCGCTCGTCGCTCTTCACCACGGCTGGCAAGCTGCGCCTCGCGAGCGAGCTCCTCATTCCGCGCCGCGAAGGCGACGAGGATGAATCGATCGGTGCGTTCGTGCGGCGTCGATTTGGCGAAGAGGCCGTCGACTATCTCGCCGAGCCGCTACTGGCCGGCATCCACGCCGGCGACGTCGACCGCCTGTCGATACGCGCGCTCTTCCCCCGCCTGCTCGAAGCCGAGCGTCAATCGGGCAGCGTGCTGCGGGCGTTTCGTGCGCTGCGCGTGACACCGTCACCGCAAGGTGCGTTCGTGTCTCTGCCAGGCGGGACCGGCGAGCTGATCGACGCGCTGCTCGCTGCGCTGCCAGGCATCGTGCACACCAGCGCGCGCGTGACGGATCTTCGCCGAGCCGGCTCGCTCGTTCTGGAATCGGGCATCGGCCGGCTGCAGGCGCGAGCGGTGATCCTGGCGATCCCCGCGTACGGCGCCGCCTCACTGTTGCGCGCGTTCGACACCACGATCGCGGCGTTCTGCGACGCCGTGCCCTACGCCTCGACGGCGACCGTTGTCTTCGGCTACCGGAAGGAACAGATCGCGCATCCGATGCAGGGCACGGGTTTCGTCGTGCCTCGCGTCGAGCGATCCGCGCTGCTCGCCGGAACGTGGGTCACGTCGAAGTGGCCGGGCCGCGCGCCCGACGGCCACGTCCTCGTTCGTGGATTTCTCGGCGGCGGCAGAGATCCGCACCGGCTCGATGCCAGTGACGAGGAACTCATCGAGACGGCGCGGGACGAGCTCGAGGACCTGCTCGACATCACCGGCGATCCCGTGATCACTCGTTTCTTTCGATGGACGCGTCAGAGCCCGCAGTACGAAGTGGGACACCTTCAGCGCGTGGCCGCGATCGACGACCGGCTCGCCGAACTGCCGGGCGTCTTTCTCACGGGCAGCGGCTTCCGCGCCATCGGCATCCCCGACTGCGTCGCCGATGCGCGCGCGACGGCGGCGCGAGCCGCCGCGTACGTGTCGGCACGCCACGCCGACGTGACGTAAGATTCCTGCATGCGAGTCTTCGCCTGCGTGATCTGTGTTGCCGCGTCGGTCGCCCTCGGCGCCGCGCAGCAACGACCGTCCGGAGCACTGACGCCTCAGATCGACTCGATCCTCAAGAAGATCAAGGCCGCCGACAAGGGACAGCTCGCGGTGTCGGAAGAGGACGGGCGTTTCCTGCGCGTGTTGATCGCCACGCGTGGCGCCAAGTCCATTCTGGAGATCGGCGCGGCGAGCGGCTACAGCGGCATCTGGCTCGGACTCGGCGCGCGCGAGTCAGGCGGTCGCGTGGTGGCCATCGAGTACGACCCGCAGCGAGCGAAGGAAGCCGCGGCGAACATCAAGCTCGCCGGACTGACCGACGTCGTCCAGGTCGTCCACGGTGACGCGTTCAAGGAGATTCCGAAGCTGCAGGGCACTTTCGACTTCGTCTTCCTCGACGCCTGGAAGCCCGACTACAAGAAGTTCTTCGAAATGGTGTTCCCGCGCCTGACTCCCGGCGGCCTCTTCACCGCCCACAACGTCGTGAACAAGAAGAGCGAGATGGAGCCCTTCCTCAACACCGTGCAGAACCACAGCGGGCTCTTCACGTCGATCGTCTCGCCGTCGGGCGAAGGAATCTCGGTCTCGTACAAGGTCAAGTGAGATCCGTTCACATCATCGGCGTGCCTCTCGACCTCGGCGGCGCACGCCGCGGCGTGGACATGGGACCGTCGGCATTCCGCATCGCCGGTCTTGGCGACCGGATCTCCGAGCTCGGATACACGGTCAGCGATCACGGGCGACCTGCCCTCGCCGATTCCCGAAACGCAGAAGGCCGTCGATCAGACGAAGAAGTACATCAACGAGATCGCGCGGGTCTGCCGCAGCCTGTACGACGTGGCGCTGCAGTCGCACGATGCGGGCGCGCTGCCGCTGGTGCTCGGCGGCGATCACAGCCTCGCCGCCGGGCTCGGTGGCCGCGAGCGCCGACTACGTTCGGCGCGTGACGTCGTACCCGCTCGGCCTGATCTGGGTGGACGCGCACGGCGACATGAACACGCCGCAGACGACCACCACCGGAACGTGCACGGGATGCCGCTGGCGGCGCTGCTCGGACAGGAGCCAGCGGAGCTTGCGTCGATCGGATCGTCGCCGTCGGTCGTCGCCGCAGCACACCGTGCTCGTCGGCATTCGCAACCTCGACGAGCAGGAGAAGGGCAAGATTCGCGCGTCCGGCGTGCACGTCTTCACGATGAAGGACATCGACCGCGAAGGCATCGCGACGATCGCCGAACGCGGCCATCGCGCTGGCCTCAAAGGGCACCGGCGGCATCCACGTCTCATTCGATCTCGACGCCTGCGATCCGATGCATCGCCCCGGGCGTCGGCACGCCGGTCAAGGGCGGGCTCGAGTACCGCGAGGCGCACATGGTGATGGAGCTCGTCGCGGATTCGCAGCGGCTGGTCGCGCTCGACCTCGTCGAGGTCAACCCGACGCTCGACATCCGCAACACGACGGCCGAGTTCGGGACCGAGCTGGCCCTGTCGGCGTTGGGTAAGCGAATTCTGTAGAGTAGGGCCACCACGTGGCTCGACCGACGCTGACGGGAACCACGATCGGCGCCTACCGAATCCTGAGCCTGCTCGGCGCGGGAGGAATGGGCGAGGTCTACACCGCCAGGGACCAGCACCTCGAGCGCCTCGTCGCCATCAAAGTTCTTCCGCACGCGTTCTCTCACGACGCCGATCGCGTCGAGCGCTTTCGCCGTGAAGCGCAGCTGCTCGCGGCATTGAATCATCCGAACATCGCCACGATTCACGGTCTCGAGGAAGCCGACGGGGTGCTGTACCTCGTGATGGAACTGGTCCCCGGCCAGACGCTGGCCGAACGGATTTCCGGCGGCGGGCTGCCCTTCGATGAAGCGATGCGCGTGGGCAGTCAGCTCGCCGACGCGCTTGGCGCGGCGCATCAACGAAGCATCGCTCACCGGGATATCAAGCCTGCCAACATCAAGGTCACACCGGACGGCAGGGTCAAGGTGCTCGACTTCGGTCTCGCGAAATCAGCAGACGAAGCACGGACCATCGCGGCGATCGACGAGGCGCCGACCGTCGCCGTGACGGCGACGGGTCTCGTGCTCGGGACCCCGGCCTACATGAGCCCCGAGCAGATCCGCGGCGAGCCTGGCGGCACCCGATCCGATCTGTGGGCGTTTGGCTGCGTGCTGTACGAAGTCCTCTCCGGGCGTCGGGCATTTTCTGCTCCGACGACGGCCGAGACGATGGCTGCGGTCCTGATGTCGGAGCCGGACTGGAACGCCGTGCCGCCGCAGATCCCAACCGCCGTGCGCGAGCTGCTTCGCCGCTGCCTGGACAAGCAGGTCCAGAACCGCATACAGGACATCACGGAGATTCGGTCGGCGCTGGAGCGCGCGCGTGAGGGCGGGCCCGTAACCGGGCAGCCGGCCTCCATGCGATCGATCCGGTCACTGGCGGTCCTCCCGTTCGTCAACGCCGGTGACGATCGGCAGATGGACTATCTCGCCGATGGTCTCACCGAGAGCATCATCCTCAGCCTGTCGCGGCTGCCCCAGCTCAAGGTCACTGCCCAGAGCTCGGTGTTCCGCTACAAGGGACACACGGATCGGGCGCTCGAGATCGGCCGCACGCTCGGCGTGCAGGCGGTGCTGACGGGCCGCGTCCTTCAGCGTGGAAACGCCCTTCGCATCTCGGTGGAGATGGCTGACGTCGAGGGCTGGCGGATCTGGGGCGGTCAGTACCGGACAACTGCGGACGACATCTTCGCGGCCGAGGAAACCATCACGCGCGAGATCTCGGAGAATCTCCGGCTCACGTTGTCGCGTGAGGACACCGGGATCCTCGCGCGACGCTTTACCGGGAACGTCGAGGCGTATCACCTGTACCTCAAAGGTCGGTTCTACTGGGCCAAGCGAACCGAGGACGGTCTCGTCAAGAGCATCCAGTACTTCCGGCAAGCCCTCGAGCGCGATCCCACGTACGCGCTCGCCTATGCCGGACTCGCCGATGGGTACATCCCGCAGGGGTATTACGGCTACCTCGCCCCGACCGAGGCATTCCCGCGGGCGCGAGAGGCCGCCGCGCGAGCGCTCGAGATCGATCCCGATCTGTCAGAGGCGCGGTCCGTCATCGCCATGATCAAAGGCAGCTACGACTGGGATCTGGCCGGCGCCGAGCGGGAGGCTCGAGCCGCGATCGCGCGCAGCCCGAACTATCCGCGGGTTCGCCAGACGCTGGCCGAGTGCCTCTCCGTTCTCGGCCGCGACGCCGAAGCGGTGGCTGAAATCAGACGCGGTCTGGATCTGGATCCGCTGGCGCTCTACATGAACGCCGCGGTGGTGATGACGCACTACTTCACCCGGCAATTCGATGCCGCCATCACGCACGGGCAGACCACGATCGACATGGACCCTGGGTTCTATCCGGCGCACATCTTTCTTGGCCTGTCCTATCAGCAGATGGGACGCGTGGATGAGGCGGTGGCATCGCTGGAGCGCGCGACCAGCCTGTCGGGCCGGAGCACGATGACCGTCGCGGCCCTGGCCGGGGCGTTGGCCGGTGGCGGCCGGGCGCAAGACGCCGCCAACCATCTCAGAGAACTCGAGGACGCAGCCGCACGCGGTCGCTACGTCTCCGGCGCATGGGTCGCCGCGGTGTTTGCGGCGCTGGGCGACACCGATCGAGCGCTGTCCGCCCTCGACCAGGCCCGCAAGGACCGTTGCTGCTGGTTGCTGCGCTGCATGAGGCTCGATGCGCGGTTCGACGGCCTGCGTGCGGCGCCGCGGTTTACAGCGATGTTGGACGGACTCGCCCAACGGAAATAGCCGGAGAAACGTCTGAACTTCCTGAAGCAGATCCCGTAGTTTCCAGGCATAAGGAGGGCTTCCATGAGCCTCAGAACCAGTGTGTGCGTCGGGCTGGCAGTAGCGCTCCTCGCCGGGACCGCCGCGGCGCATCACAATATGTCGGCGCTGTTCGACTTCAACGATCGCGTGACGCTGAACGGCTCGCTCAGCAAGATCGATTGGAGAAACCCCCACATCTACCTCGCCGTTGACGTGAAGAGCGGCGCGGAACAAGGTCAGAACTGGTCGATCGAAGGTCCCCCACCCAACTTCTTTCGAACCCGCGATATCACCAAGGCGGATTTCGAGGGCGCCCTCGGCAAGGAGGTCATCGTCGAGGTCAGCCGGGCACGGGATCACTCACGGTCCGGGCTGATCCGGATGCTGACGCTGCCGGGCGGCAAGGTCGTCTCGGCCTGTCCGCAGAACTGCTGAGGAGGATGCCCACATGAAGAGGACTTCGCTCGTCGCGACAGCGGCTGCGTCTGCCGCCCTGCTTCTGGCCCCTGTCCGAAGTGACGCTCAGCTTCCCCGAGACCCGGTGGAACGGGCACGAGTCATCTCGCAGATCATGGAGGTCAACGCCCGTCAGCTCACCGTGTTCGATCGCCAGGGACGGCAGGTCAGCGACCTCGGCCCGCGCGACATCTACAACCAGCCGGTCTTCTCACCGGATGGCACCCGCATGGCTGTCGTCAAACCGGATCTGGAAAAGGAAACCCAGGACTTGTGGGTGATTGAACGCCAGCGGCAAGGCGATGCAGCTCACGGTCAGCAAGTCGCGTGAAAACGCCGGCTCACCCGCGTGGTCGCCTGACGGAAAGCAACTCGCCTTTGTCGCGCTGCGCGACGGGTACTTCGGTCTGTATCGAAAGGCCTCGGACGGTCAGGGTGCAGGAGGAGCTGCTCTACAAGAACTCGGCACCGATGACGCTCACCGACTGGTCGCAGGACGGTCGGTACCTCACGTATTTCTCGACAGACCTGACGGGTGGTGGCCTCTATGCGCTCCCGCTCGCTGGCGGCGCCGAGCGAAAGCCATCGAGGTGTTCCGCAACAAATCGCAGAATCAGGGACCGCGTCTGTCGCCAGACAGCGGGGTCATGACCTACACGTCGAACGTGTCCGGTCGTTTCGAGGTGTACGCGATCCCCTTCGATCCTGCGGCGACAGCGGGTACGGCACCAGCCGCGGGCCCGTGGCAGATGTCGGATCAGGGCGGAACAGGAATGGTGTTCTGGGGACGCGACGGCAAGGAGCTCTATTACCTCGCCGCCGATCGCGCCATCATGGCCGTGGACGTCACGGCTGGCGCCACACCTCAGTTCGGAAAACCGAGGGTGCTGTTCCGTCCGCCACCGGAAATCGCCCGGGCGTTGCTCCAGGCACGTCGAGCGTCAGCCGTGATGGCGAGCGCTTCGTCATCGCCGTTCCACGGCCGCAGTTCCGTCAGCTCACGGTCTACGATCGCTCGGGGAAGGTGGTCAGCAAGGTCGGAGAGCCTGGCTTCTACAACCAGCCCAACCTCTCTCCCGACGGCACCCGCGCGGTCATGATGCGGAACGATCCACGGACGCGGCAACACCGACATCTGGACCGTCGATCTGGCCAGCGGCAAGAGCACGCCGGTCACCAACGACAACGATCCGCAGAACGCGCCGATCTGGTCGCCGGATGGCAAGCAGGTCGCGTACGTCTCGACCAAGCGAAAGCATCTCCAGCATCTACCGCAAGGCTGCCGATGGCACGGGTGAAGCCGAGCGGGTGTTCAGCTACACGCCGGGCGCAGGAATGGTGCTGACCGACTGGTCGACGGACAACAAGTTCATGACCTTCTTCACAGGCGTGATCGTCCTCGTTCCGATCGGCGCCAAGCCAGGCGGCTCCGAGCGGAAGGAGATCGACTGGCTGCGCGAGGACTACGACGCCGGACTGGGCCGCTTCTCTCCCGACAATCGCTACATCGCGTACCTCTCGAACGAAGCCGACGTCGATCGCGGCGAGGTCTACGTGCGTCCGTTCGATCCGAGCAAGCCCGACGCGCCGCTGACCGGTCCGGCGTGTCCGGGTCTCGAAGGACGGCGCGATCGGCATGATCACGTGGCGGCAGGACGGCAAGGAACTCTACTTCATGACCCGCAACTGGGAGGTCATGGCGGTTGACGTCGAGACGACTCCGACCTTCAAGGCGGGAACGCCGCGCATGCTGTTCAGTCTGCCCGGGCCGCTGCCGGGCAACCCGATGCAGTGGAAGAACGTGAGCCGGACGGCCAGCGATTCATCTTCGCGATGCCGACCAACGCAGCGAAGCAGTGTCCGGCTCGCTGAGTGCACGTAGCGCTGAGCAGGGGGCTTCAGCCCCCGCGTCGCAAGAGCCATGAGGAGAATCCCTTATGGCTCCCGTCACTCCTCGGTCAGCGGTAAACGAGTCACAAAAGACTTCCTGTTTCGCGCCGCGCGCGCCGCGCTCTCGCGCGTGTCAGTGCGACATTCGTGCAAAATCCGTTTGGCATCTGCATTGCGAAGTGCGCAACGGTCGCGCTCGTCGCACGGTCGTTCCTCCTCCACCGATCGACGCGGCACTCTTATCCATTCCGATATTCGGGTTCTTCTCTCTCCCGTGGGCAGTCCATCCGGCGATGGTGGACTCGTCGCAGGTGTGTGTAGTGCCATTCGGTCTTGACGCGCTCGTCGCTGTGCTGTCAGTAAGGCACGGCGAGGTCTTCTGGGTATTTCCGCCGATCGTCACCGCCGCGTCGCTCGTCGGCGCTGCGCTGACGGCTGGGCGTACGGCCGGCGATGCGGGCCTGCCGCGTCTCGTGCCGGCGCGCCATTCGAGCTATGACCGCCTCGCGACGACGGGCACGGGCGCGCTCGCCGCTGCGGCGGTGATGCCGCCACCGTTTCCGCTACCGCGTTTCAGTTGACGTGCGGCGCGCTCGACTTCGATCGCCGGCGCTTCTTCCTCGTCTTCGGCGTGATGCGGCTGGTTCGCTTCGCAGCCGTGGCGCTGCTGGCACGGCCTATGGCAACCGGCAATGAGGAGCTGCAGTGGGACTGGCTTCAGACCGCGGCCCGGCGGTCGCCCTGGTGGGCTTGGCGGCAGCGACCCTGATGGGCGCCGTTCTCTGGTCCCGCATGCGTCCGCTGGCGGCGTAAAGCTGCGCGGCCCCTACTTCGACAGCAGCTTCTCGACTTCGTCCATCACCTGATTCATCCGCCGGATGGTCAGGTCGAGCGGCTCGTCGGTGGTCATGTCCACGCCCGCATCCTTCAGCAGATCGATCGGATACTTCGATCCGCCGGCGCTACAGGAACGTGAGATAGCGCTTCGTCGCCTCCTGATCGCCGGAGAGGACCTTCATCGACAGCGCCTCGGCGGCAGTGAACGACGTGGCGTACTGGAAGACGTAGAAGTCCCGATAGAAGTGCGGGATGAAGCTCCACTCGTGGGCGATGTAGTCGTCCACGATCAGAATCTTCTGATCGTGCCCGTAGTATTTCTTGGTGATCCCGAGATAGAGCTGCGCCAGCGCGTCACCGGTAATCGGCTGCCCCTTCTCCCCCATTTCGTGCATCTTCAGCTCGAACTCCGCGAACTGCGTCTGGCGGAAGACCGTGGCCTTGATGCCTTCGAGATAGTTTCCGAGCAGCGACAGCCGCGTCGGCGTGTCCTTGATCTGCTTCAGCATGTAGTCGATGAGGAGCGCCTCGTTGAACGTGGAAGCGACCTCGGCGACGAACGTCGGATAGTTGGCGGTCGCATACGGCTGCGTCTTGTTGGAGAGGAAGCTCTGCATCGTGTGGCCGAGCTCGTGCGCCAGCGTGCTCACGTCGTTGTACTGCCCGAGATAGTTCAGCAGCATGAACGGGTGCACATCGTAGGCGCCGCCATTGGAATAGGCGCCCGACACCTTGCCTTCGGTCGGGTACCAGTCCAGCCACCGCTCCTTGAAGGCCCGCTGCAGCACACCGGTGTATTCGGCTCCGAGCGGCGCCATCGCCGCCGTGACGTGCTTCTGCGCTTCTTCGGGCGTGTAGCGCAGGTTCACTTCGGCGACGAGCGGCGCGTACAGGTCGTAGTAGCGCAGGTCGTCGGTGATGCCCATCATCCGCTTGCGCAGCCGCAAGTAGCGATGGAACGTCGGCAGGTGGCGGTTCACGCCATCGACGAGACGCGTGTAGACCGACACGGGGACGTTCGGACCGTTCAACGCCGCCGCGAGGTCGCTCGGATACTTCCGCGACCGCGAGTAGAACAGCGCCCGCTGCACGCTCGAGTTCATCGTCATGCCGAGCGTGCGGCCGAAGCCGCCGAGCGCGCCGAAGAACGCCGACATCGCTGTCGAGCGATCCTCGCGAACCGGCGAGGTCCGCAGATCGCTGTACCCGGCTTGATCCACCTTCATCGTCTTGCCGTCTTTCAACGTGACGATGGGATACGGGAAGTCGGCGTTGGTCAGGATCGTGTAGATGTTGTTTGGCGACCCGGCAAGCGGGCCGGCGTCAGCGAGGATCTTCTCCTCGGCGTCGGTCAGCGTGTGTGGCGCTCTCCGGACGATGTCGCGAAGGTAGAAGGCATAGGGCTTCAGTCGCGGCTCGGCGACGATGGCCTTCTCGACTGCGGCGCTGCCTACCTTCAGGAGCTCCGGCTCGACGAACGACGCCTCGGCGCCGAACTTCGCGAAGATCTGCTGCATCTCCTGCTGCATGCCCTGCGGGCCGGAGAGGCGCGTGTCCTGATCGGACAGCATGCTGGCAAAGACGTAGAGGCGCGTGAGCTCCTTGTCGAGCCGCGACATCATCTCGAGCGCGTCGGCCAGCGTCTTCGGCGATGCGCCGAGCGTGCCCTGGAACTCCCGCAAGGATGGCAGTTCCGCCGTGATCTTCTCTTTCTGCGCGCGCCAGCCCGCCTCGCTGGGATAGACGTCGGCGAGATTCCATTTGAACGCGTCGGCGACTTTCGCCCGGTCGCGCTCTTGTCCGGCCAGCAGTACAGTCATCGCGATCACCGTCACCAGAGCAGAAAAAAGTCTCATGGTATTACCCTTACACATTACCTCATGCCGCGATCCACACTCCGTGACGACTGGCCCGAACTGAGTGACGAGGCGCTGCTGGACGTCCGCATGTCGGACCTCCCGCTGGCAATTGAAGGGACCCTCGCCGATCGAATTGCGCAACTTCGTTCGGAGATTGCCGCCCGCGACCTCCGCTTTCCCCTCCACTTCTATCTGTCGGATGAGTGGTTCACGCCGGACGGCGCAACCGCGATTGCCATCCCCTTCTATCTGGCGCACCCGAGACTCGAAGCCCTGGAAGAGGCCCAGATGCTCGAGGTCGAGGGCGGTGAATATGAATGGTGCATGCGCATCCTGCGGCACGAGGCCGGGCACGTCATCGACAACGCGTTCAGGCTGCGGCGGCGCCGCCAGCGCCAGCATACCTTCGGCTCGCCGAGCCAACCCTATCCGGAGTTCTATACACCCAAGCCCTACAGCAAGAGCTTCGTGCTCCATCTCGATTCCTGGTACGCCCAGAGCCATCCCGACGAGGACTTCGCCGAAACGTTCGCGGTGTGGCTGACGCCGAACAGCGAGTGGCGCCAGCGCTACGCCGGATGGCGCGCGCTCGCCAAGCTGGAGTACATGGACGGGTTGATGGAATCGCTGCGCAGTACGGCGCCGCCGGTCGAGAACTCCGAAGAAGTCGATACACTCGGAAGCCTCCGCACCACCTTGCGGCAGCACTACCGCAACAAGCGGCAGGTACTACGGCGTGGACTACCCGAATTTCTACGATCGCGATCTGCGCAGGCTGTTCTCCGACGCGCCGGAGTTCGCCGACGCCATCACCGCCGAGCAGTTCATCAACCGTATCCGTCGCTCGGTCAGGCGCGTCGTCTCGGGCTGGACCGGCATCTACCAGTACACGATCGACCAGGTCCTCGAAGACATGATCGAGCGGTGCCGCGAGCTGAAGCTGCGGCTCGCCGTTCCCGAGGACCAGGCACGCCAGGAGTTCACCGGATTGCTCACCGTGCAGGCGATGAACTATCTGCACAGCGGCGGCCACCGCCTGTTCCTGTGAGAGCTCCCGTGAAGAAGCTCCGCATCCTCGCGCTCGTCCACGACCATCTGGTGCCGCCGGAGGACACGACCGGCATCGACATCCTCGAGGCCGAGTGGAAGATGGAGCACGACGTCATCGAGACCCTGCGCGAGATGGGCCACGAGGTGCGGGTGCTGGGCATCAACGACAACCTCGGCAACATCCGGCCGATGGCGGGCCTCTTCACGCCGCACATCGTCTTCAATCTGATGGAGGCCTTCGCCGGCATTCCGACCTTCGACCAGAACGTCGTCAGCTATCTCGAGCTGCTGCGACTGCCTTACACCGGATGCAACCCGCGCGGGCTGATCCTCGCCCGCGACAAGGCGTTATCGAAGAAGCTGCTCGCCTATCACCGGATTCGAGTGCCAGAGTTCACCGTTGCGCGGCCAGGGCGAAAGCCCACGCTGCCCAAACGCCTGGGGTTTCCGTTGATCGTCAAGTCGGTGTTCTTCGAGGCGTCGGCCGGCATCTCTCAGGCGTCGGTCGTCGAGAACGAGGAGCAGCTGGCGCGCCGGGCGACGTTCATCCACGACACGCTCGGCACCGCGGCCATCGCCGAGCAGTTCATCGACGGCCGCGAGATCTACGTCGGGGTGATCGGCAACGAGCGGCTCGACGTACTGCCGCCGTGGGAGATGTCGTTTGCCGGCATGCCGGACAATCGCTGGCGGATCGCCACCGAGCGCGTGAAGTGGAGCACGCAGTACCAGAAGAAGCACGGGATCCTGACCGACCGCGCCAGGCTGGATGCGGCGCTCGTCGATCGGCTCCAGCACGTGGCGAAGCGGGCCTATCGCGCACTCGACCTGAGCGGGTACGCGCGTATCGATCTTCGTGTGGACGAGGACGAGCGCATCTATGTCCTCGAGGCGAACCCGAATCCCAACATGGCCTACGGCGAAGACTTTTCCGAGTCGGCCGAAGCCAGCGGTCTGAGCTACGAACGGCTGCTGGACCGGATCATCGCGCTCGGCCGGCGCTGGGAGCCGGCTCGAACCGGTTGAGGTTGAGGCACAATACGCACGTGCGCTACATCAACCGGTTCACTTCGGAAACGAAGTTGCTCGTCGATGCCAGGCTCGGAGACGACGTTCGCGCGTGGGCACGGGACCGGCTCGGTCCGGATCCCCACGGCAAGGGCCCCTTTCGTGATCAGTACGGTGTGACCAGTCTGTATCTCGACACCGAGGCGCGCGATGTCTACCATCGCCGCCAGTCGTACGGACGGAGCAAGTTCCGGATCCGGCATTACGAGAGCGACGAATCCGCCTTCCTCGAGCGGAAGCTGCGCACGCGTCTTCGTCTCACCAAGCGTCGCACGCGGATTCCCTTCGACTCCGTGGCCGCCTTGCGGCTCGACGATCCCGACCCGACGCACCCCGGCTACTGGTTCTTTCGTCGCGTGATCCTGCGCCGGCTGCAGCCGGTCTGCGTCATTCGGTATGCACGCACGGCGCGAATGGCCGAGACACCGGAAGGGCCAGTACGGATGACACTCGATACGTCCGTGGTCGCGGGGTCCACGGAGCGCGTGACGCTCACGCCGGCGCACCCATTGCCCCTCGTCAACGGCATGATGATCCTCGAGCTCAAATACTCGGGCGTATTTCCGCGCATTTTCAAGGATCTGGTTGACCAGTTCCATCTGACGCCACGGCCGGCGTCGAAGTACCGCTTCGCCGTGCAGGCCCTCGGTCTGGCTGGCACGCGCCCGGCGGCGATCGATACCTAGGCGGCATGCCTTTAACCACTGGCTCGCGGCTGGGCCACTACGAAGTCATCGCCCTGATCGGCTCCGGCGGGATGGGCGAGGTCTATCGCGCCCTCGATCCTCGGCTGGGCCGCGAGGTCGCCGTCAAGACGCTGCGTTCAGCGAATGCCGACGCCCGTGCGCGTCTGTGGCGGGAAGCACGCGCCGCTGCCAGCGTCAGCCATCCCGGCATCTGCCAGATCCACGATGTCGGCGAGACCTCCGACAACATCTACATCGTGATGGAACTGCTTCAGGGTGAGTCGCTGGCTCATCGCCTGAAGGACGGCCCCGTCCCGGTCGATGAAGCGATCACGATCACGCTGAGCATCCTGAGCGCGCTGACCGTGCTTCACAACCGCGACATCGTGCACCGCGACCTGAAGCCGTCAAACGTGTTCCTCACGCCGTCCGGGATCAAGCTGCTGGACTTCGGCCTCGCCCGTTCCCGCGGGACCCTGGGGCAGGCCGACATGGTCATCACGCAGGCGGGGACGATCGTCGGCACGCCTCGCTACATGGCGCCGGAGCAGTGGGGGACGGCCCGCCAGACGCGAGAAGCGACCTCTTCACGACCGGCTCGCTGCTCTTCGAGATGCTGACCGGCACGCCAGCGTTCGCCGGCGACGACCTGGCGCGGGTGTATCACAGCATCATGTCGAGCCAACCGCCGGCGCTGGTCGGGTCCACGGTCACCGCCGCCGTGGATATCGTGATTCACCGCGCACTCGAGAAGCGCGTCGAAGAACGCTACGCCACCGCGGATGCGATGGCCAACGCACTGCGGTCCGCGGTCACCCTCGTCAGCACCGGGCCGCAGACGCCAGTCCGCCAGACGACGCGTCTGATCGCGCTGCCGTTCCGGATGCTGCGTGCCGACCCCGATCTCGATTTCCTGTCGTTCAGCCTTCCGGACGCGGTCGTCAGCTCACTGGCCGGGCTGCAGTCGCTCGTCGTGCGTTCGACATTGGCCGGCGCCAAGTACGCCGCCGCCGAGACCATCGACCTGAAGGCCATCGCGACCGACCTCGGCGTTGATGCCGTGCTCACCGGCACCCTGTTGAGGGCCGGCGATCAGGTCCGCGTCAGCGCGCAGCTGGTCGAAGCCTCGACCGGCACGATGCTCTGGTCGAAGACGGTGCAGGCCGCGATGCGCGATCTGTTCGAGGTACAGGATCAGCTGGCGCACGCGATCGTCGAGTCGCTCGCGATTCCGCTCTCGTCGGGAGAAAAGCGACGACTGACGCATGACCTGCCGGCGAGCGCCCGTGCCTACGAGTTCTACCTGCGCGCCAATCAAGTCGGTCAGGACCACTCGATGCTGCCGGTCGCCGGCGAGCTGTATCGGTCGGCGCTCGATGAAGACCCGCAGTACGCGCCCGCCTGGGCGAAGCTCGGACGCGTGTATCGCGTGCTGTCCAAGTACGGCGGCGAGGATGCCACCGAGAACCTGAAACGCGCGCACGACGCGTTTCAGCGGGCGCTGGAGATCAATCCCGATCTCAGCGTGGCGCACAACCTCTACACGAACTTCGAAGTCGAGTCCCTGGGGCGGGCCAGGGAAGCGATGGCCCGCCTGCTGGGCCGGGCCTCGTCGCACAGCGATCCCGAGATCTTCACCGGCCTGGTGATCGCCTGCCGGTTCTGCGGTCTGCTCGACGCCTCACTCGCCGCGGATCGTCAGGCCCGGCGTCTCGACCCTGGAATACGCACGAGCGTGATGTACACGCATTTCATGCTGGGCGACTGGGAGCGGGTGCTGGCTAGCGACACCGACAGCCTGCGCTGGGTCAGCAACTGGACCCTTCCGCTCGTCGGCCGCCAGGACGAAGCGATCGCGTCGTATCGCGAGATGGAGTCCCGGCCGCTTCCGGGAGGGATTCGCGATCTGATGAAGGCCTCTCGATTCGTGCTCGAGGGCCGGACGGACGAAGCATTCGCACTCGTCCAGACGTTCCTCGAGCGGCATTTCGATCCGGAAGGGCTCTACTTCATCGCCCGGGTGCTCGCGCGCGCGAGCAGGCCCGACGCCTGCCTCGACATGCTCGACCGCATCATCGAGCGAGGGTTCTACTGCTCGTCCATCATGCTCCGGGATCCGTGGCTCGATCCGATCCGGGGACAGGCGCGGTTCAGCGCGATCGTCAACCGCGCGGACGCGCGATCGCGGGAGGCGCAGGCCGATTTCGTTCGCTTGAACGGAGACCGCATTCTTGGTCTGAATGCGTCGTAGAGCGCAGGCTTCAGCCTGCGCCTAGAGCGGGCTTCAGTCCCCAGGTCAGCACGTCGAGCCGCTTCGCGAAGTGCAGCAGCGGAGCCGTGTCTGGTACGGCAATGCCGCAGGCAGCTGCCATCGTGTTCACGGCAATCTGGGCATCCGCCGGCTGCAGTGGCCACGGCCGATGATGAATCTCGAGCCTGCGGATGCGGCTCGTGTAGAGGCAGTAACGCTCGGTCAGAAAGTACTCGAGCGTCCCGGGTCCTGATTCCGTCGCGGGTCCGATCGGGCCGTAGCTCGCGGCGAACTCCGCCGCACCAGTCGTCCGTGCGCTGCGATAGCTCACCCGCCGCGGCCCGACGTCGACCGACATCCTGGCCCGGTGATACGGCAGGTGAAACAGCGCCCGCGCGGTCATGACCGCCAGCGCGCTCGCGGCATCGAGGCTGAAGAAATAGACGCCCGGCTTTCCCCCGACGGTGACATAGGTGCGGACGTTCAGCTCGGGAAAGGCCGAGGCGAACGGAAGCCACGGTACGCCTCTCGGAGCCACGTGAGTCATGTGAAACGGAATGACGCCCAGCCAGGCGCGACCATCGAAGAGGTCCAGCGTCAGTTCGGCCGGCACGTGGCCGCGCAGGGCACCGGGCTCGACCGGCCAATGCGCAAACAGCAGATCGTGCCAGCTCTGGGTCATCATCCACGGCCCGTCGGGAACAGGCCATGGCCGATGCGCGGTGTGCGTGAGGAGGTCGTCGGGAAAGTCGGCGCTCACCGGCGCGAGGCGGCGCCGGGCGATTTCAGACTGGTATACACCGCCTCGACGAATTGATCCTTCGACCAGCCCTGAGCATTCCCATACAGGCCGTCGTACTCCATCGTCGGGTTGGCAGCCCTGACCTGTGCCAGCGTCAGGCCACGCTTGACCATCTCCTGAACGCGGTCGCGGATGATGGTGACCATGTCGCGATACTCGACCAGATCCGCTTCGTCCGAGATCCGGCCGTGACCGGGAACGATCATCGTGCCGCCTTCAGTCTTCTCACCGGCGATCACGAGCGCCAGCAACTGATTCAGGCCGTCGAGCACGCCGCTGATGTTGCCGCCGCGCTGGACGTCGATGATTGGATAGCTCACGGTCGAATACACGTCGCCGGTCGCGATGACATCCGAGCGCCGGAAGAAGACGAGCGTGTCGCCGTCGGTGTGCGCAGACGGGACGTGCACGAGCTGCACGCCTTCGCCGTTGTAGAAGAACTCTTTGTGCGTACCTGAAAACGTCGCCGTCGGCCACGCTGACACCGGGAACGGCGCCTGGCTACCTGCCGGCGCGCTCATGCGGTTGAGCGTCTCCTCGTGGGCGATGATCTCCGCTCGAGGAGCGGCGTTCCCGGCGCCGACCTGCGCCACGCCGCGGCCAGACAGCGGAACCCCTGACGCGCCAATCCGCTCGTTGCCGCCCACGTGGTCGGGATGCGAATGGGTGTTGATGATGTAGCGGACCGGCCGCGGTGTCAGCTGCCGGACGGACCCGAGCACCGCCTCCGCGTTCTGGGCCGTACCTGTATCCACCAGAACCGATCCCAGGTTTCCCAGCTGCACGGCGATGTTGGAGCCGGCGCCGAGCACGACGTGCACGTTGCCTTGCACGTGCATGGTCCTCAGCGCGGTCTGGTCGCGGCGTGCGGCGTTCCCTTGCGCACTACCGGCCGACGTTGCGGTGAACGCGCCGATCGTGATGGCGACGCCGACCACACCGAGTTCGATCACGCGCGATCCACGAATCCTGCTGGTACGCATGTTCGACCTCAGCGACGGGCCGGCGCCGGCGCAATCGGCATCGTCCGCACTTTCTTCATGTACTCGGGGTACATCGTCTGCGCGCCGCCGCGCGTGGGCTCGACTGGCAGACCGTGCTGGGATGCGAACTCTGTGAGATACGGGTTCTCACCCGGGGCGTAGTGCGGCACGTACGCCGGGTCCCGACCCGGCACCTCGTCGTCGGCCTGGCAGAACAGCCACGCCTGATACGCGTTCGGCCCGCCGACGTCGAGCGCGAGGTTCGTCGTCTTGACCAGCGGCTCCTCGAGGAACACCGGATCCTCGACGATGCTCAACTGCGTGAGGATGTTGCCGTGGCGGAAGAAGTATTCCGTCATCGTCGCCTTCGCGCTCATCGGAATGCCGTTCCGGCGATGCCACCCCTGCTTCATGTGCGTCGTGCGCACCTTGAGCATGCGGCCCTGCCATTCGCCAGTGGAGAATCCCATCCACGTGTGCGGGGCTTCCTCCGGCGGGTGTTCACGGCCGTCGAGCCAGATGATGCGCTCCTGCGCGTAGGTGCTCAGGAAGTGTCTGATGGCGATCACGGTCTGCGTCCCGGGATCGATCTCCTCGGTGATGCGAACCCGAATCGGCCCGCGATAGATATAGGGCGCAACGTGAGCCCGGCACTGATGCTCGGGGAGTGTCAGCCGGGAGGCATCCCAGCTGTCGGCGTACTGTCGCGCGGCGGCGTTGAGCGGGAGGCCCGTATAGTCGCCAAGGGCCGGTCCGGGCCCGCGCTCAGGCTGGTCCTCGTGATAGAAATTCGCCCAGTCGCCAGTCAGAAAACTCTGAGCGGAGACAGGCGTCGCCATCATGATCGCGATTGGCGCGACGAAACTCAGAACTGCAACACGAGTGATAAGAGGCATGAAGTCGTGGATTCCCTACTTCGTCTTGACGGGCAGCGGCGCCACCGTCTGACAGGGCGTCGGCGCGAACTTCGTCTCGTCAGGTTCGAGTCGGAAATTGGTACTCGTGTAGTAGGCGCCATTCAGATATCGCGGATCCTCGATCGACGGTGACGACGTTCAACCAGTTGTCGCCGTTGGGATGCGTCGGGAGCCGGTGGAAGTACTCGGTGATGGTGGCGTTCTCGCTGTAGGGGACACCGTTCTTCCGCAGATACCCCTCACGGAAGTTCGTGGTGACCACCTTGACGTTGCCGCCGCGAACGATCGATGCCTGCCCTCGTGGCGGAGGACCACCGCGAAGACCTTGTCCACCACCGCCAGGAAATGGAGAGCCCGCCTGACCAGCGCCAGGACCCGGAGGGGCCTCGGCGACGCGGCCGAATCCGGGACCTTCCCAGACCGCGAGTGAAAAGCCCTGCCATGTTTTCTCGGCGCCCGCCTGCTTCGTTCGGTCGAAGTTGAGCAGACGCGTCTGCGTACCGGCATCGAACTCCAGCTTCAGCGTCGAATCATCCTGCCAGGAAATCCGGACGCGGCCCGGCTGCCGCATGATGCCGCCGACGCCGAACGCCTTGCACTGGTTGCCCGCGGCGTTGTCGGCAGTGAGATCCCAGGCCGCTGCCGCCTTGCGTCCTTCTCCGCTGACAGGCACACTCGCGACGTCGCCCTTCGGCGGCGTCACCATGCGCCATCGCCAGTCTTCGGTGACGACCGACACCCAGGTACCCGTGTAATCGATCGGAGCGCCGGCACGCGGAGTCGGTGGTGGACCAGCCGGGCCCCCGCGCCCTCGCTGCGCGTTGAGAGCCGGCGTGGCCATGACGGCGCCCGCAATCACAATGGCCGCGAGAACTGCCCATCCCGAGGAGCTGTTCATCGCGTGCTCGCCCCGCTCTTGCTTGCGTCGCGATACACCGCCTCGATGAACATCGCCGTCGTCCACGGCCCCGTGTCGGAGCCGTAGCGGCCGTCGTAGTCCAGCGTGGGCTTCGCGGCGATGACCTGTGCCAGCGTCATCTTCCTCGCAACCATGTCGCGAACACGGTCGCTGACGATCTGCAGCATGTCGCGGTACCACAGCACGTCGTTCTCATCGGCGAGGCGGCCGTGGCCGGGGATGATGTAGGTGCCGCCCTGGGCGAGGGCCTTGCTTGGCACCGCCAGATCGAGGATGCGATTCAAACCGTCGATGGTGCCCTGGACGCTGCCGCCGTTGGCGAGATCAATCCTCGGGTAGCTGACGGTCGAAAACAGATCGCCAGCCGCGATCACGTCCGAGCGGCGAAACATCACGACGGTGCCGGTATCGTCGAGCGCCGACTCGTCGTGATAGAGGATCACCGGCTCGCCGTTGAACGGGAAGTCTCGCATCGCCTCGAAATACGTGTTGTATGGACGCGACGCGTCGGGCACTCCGGCTTTGATCATCCGGGACGCGGCGTTCTCGTGCGCCACGATAGCGGCGACGTTGCCGTTCACCGTCCGCCCAGCCCTCGCCACCGCCTCGTTCCCGGCGATGTGATCGGTTTGCATCCCGGTGTTGACGATCCAGCGGATTTCCTTGGTCGGCGCCAGCTGCTTGATCGCCGCCAGAACCTTGTCCGTCGCCGTCGCGCCGGTATCGACAACGAGGATGCCGTCCTCGCCTACCTGCACGGCGATGTTGGTTCCGGCGCCGACGATCATGTGCACGTTGCCCTGCACGTGAACCGTCTTCACCTCACCAGCGGCGAGCCGCTGCGGCAGAACCTCGGGACGGAAGCCGCCGTTCCTGGCCGCGTTCGTCGCCGCCTTCGCGGCGCCGGGCTTCCATTCCGGCAACAAGGTCTCAGCACCGCCACGGACGCCGTCTTTCGACATCGCGTGCTTGGCCTCGAACTCGCCGAGCCACGGGTTCTGCCCTGGCAGATAGTGCGGCACCTCGTTCTTGTCCTTCGGGACCTCCATCGCGTACTCGCAGTTGTAGAGCCAGTTCTGATTGCCCCGCTCCATCTGCACGAACTCCTGGCTGCGGATGTAGGGCTCGGTCAGATACACGGGATCGGTGGCGATGGTGACCTGCGAGAGGAGGTTGCCGTGGCGCATCCAGTGCTCGACGACCACCGTGCGGTCGCTGGCCGGCATGCCGCCGCGCCGGAAGTAGCCGGCCTTGATGTGCGTGGTGGTAATGGTGAGGATGTCGCCGTTCCACTCGCCCGTCGAAAAGCCCATGTAGGTGTGCGGCGCGTACTCGGGTGGATGCGGGCGCGCGTCCAGCCAGATCGTCCGGCGCTGCTGATACGTCCCCATGTACATCTGGATGGCGATCAGCTCCTGCGTGTCTGGATGCTTGTCTTCGAAGATGCGGAACTGGTTCGGCCCGAAGAACATGTAGGGCAGCGTGTACGGCGCGCACTGGTGCTCGAGCACCGAATGGCGCGCGACGTCCCAGCTGTCGCCGAACATCCGCGCGGCGTCGTTGATGGGAAGCCCGCTGAAGTCGCCGGGCTCCTCACCGGGCACGCGGTCGGGCTGATCTTCGTGATACCGGCCCGACCAGTCGCCAACGAAGCTGACCTGCGCGAATGCCGGCGGCGCCCACAGACACGAGCGCGACTGCTGCCACGAGTATGAGTGCGGTTCATTGAAGTACCTGCGTCTTGGAAGTCGTGCTCTGCAGATGCTCGTTCAGATCCGGGAGGCACGACACTTCCTGAATGTCCTCGTCGATCACGCGGTTGAAGCGCTTGGTGCTCTTCCACTCGCCTTCCCAGTTGTCCGGATCGGTCATCGTGTATTCGATCTCGAGCTGGTTGCCGACCATGCGGAAGCGCTCGACGATGTGCAGCTGCTCGCCGGCGGGAATCGCGACGCCGCCCTGATCCATCCAGTGGTGATCGCCGCGGAAGCCGATCGTGTCCACGACCAGCGTGTCGCCCTCCCAGGTGCCGATCGACTCGCCGTTGTAGGTGCGGACAATGATGTCGAGGTCGGTATGCTTCCGCCCGTCCAGATAGACGATGCGCACGCTGTTCATGAAGCCGCTGATCATGTAGATGGCAGTCGGAATCTGCACCATCGCCATCGGCCAGTAGCGCGTCATGATGAGCGGCAGCCCTGCCGGCCAGCACTGGCCGATGTCGTCCCGGTAGACCTTGCCCTCGGCGGTGTACTTCTTCGCCGCGTCCCAATGCTTCTGCGCCGCCGGCGGTGAGCTTCGGATAGGGCGGACCGAACCGCCAGGCTTCCGGATTGGTGCTCACGTCGATGAACCAGTTGCCGGTCACCTCGAACGGCGGCTTCGGGCGCGGCTTGGCCAGGTTGGCCGGGGCCAGCGCGCTCAACTGCCTGCCTTCCTTCGAGCACGGGCTTCAGCGGCCGGGTACGGCCGGCGCCGTCGCTGCGGCGGCGGGCTGAGAACAGCCGGCGAGTCAGCGCAGCGTCCGCGACCACGCAGAGAAACAGCTGCGAGTTGTCGCATCGGGCGGCCCTACTTCGAATCGGGCGTGCCGAGACGAGCCGGCCGCTCCGTCAGCGACGCGGCCGTCGGCCAGCGTGAGCGACCGAAAGATGCCGGCCGGCTCGCCGCTGCGCACGGGGTTCACGACGACGGTGACCTTGTCTCCGGGCTTGATGGTGTTCGACTTCCAGCCGGCGCGAATGAGGTAGGTCGGGCTCGTCAGCTCGACGCCCCACAGGACATCCTTGCCCCTTCTCGTCGGGGACCAGGACCTCGATCCACGTGTGCGGATTCTGCCAGCGGAATTCCTTGACCGTGCCAACCAGCTTCACTTCCTTCGTGCGATCGAATGCGGCCGGCGAATGATGGGCGAGCGCCGGTGCAACGCATGCGAGCACCAGCGCCGCCGAACATCCGAGCAACAACTTCTTCATCTCTCCTCCTACCGGAGCTACCCGCTACCGGCTACAGGCGGGTCTGAAGACCCGCCTCTACGTCTGAAGACGCGCCTTTACGAACTACCGTATATGAACCTTGGACGAGGTGCTCTGCAGATGCTCGTTCAGGTCCGGCAGGCACACCACTTCTCCGATGTCGTGGTCGTCGACACGATTCCAGCGACGGACACCGTTCCACTCGCCTTCCCAGTTCTTGGGATCGGTCAGCGTCATGGCGATTTCCAGCGTGCGGCCGTTGTTGATCATCCGGATCCGCTCGATGATGCGGAGCTCGTCGCTGGCCGGCACACCCTGATCGACCCAGTGATGCGGGTCATTGGTGAAGTTCTTCGTCTCGACCACCAGGGTGTCACCCTCCCAGCGTCCGACCGATTCACCGTTGAACGTGCGCACCACAAGGTCCGGGTCCGTATGCGTCCTGCCGTCGAGATACACGACGCGCAGGCTGTTCATGAACTCACTGACCATGTAGATCGCCGTCGGCACCTGGATCATCGCAATGGGCCAGACGCGGGTCATGATGATCGGCACGCCCGCCGGCCAGCACTGCCCGATATCATCGCGATAGACCTTGCCTTCCTTGCCGGCCTGCAGATACGCGTCGCGGTGCTTCTGTGCCTCAGGCTTCAGCTTGGGAATCGTGGCCGGACCGAACAGCCAGCCCTGAATACCGGGGCTGTTGTCGATGAACCAGTTTCCGGTCAGATTGAACGGAGCCGCGGGGCGTGTCTTCGTCAGATTCGCAGGCGCGAGCGCACTCAACTGCGCATCAGCTGGCGGTGTCTGTTGAGCCGGGGCCTGGGCAGACACGGGAGCGATACCGGCACCGAGACTGACCGCAATCAGAAGCGCGCTCGTGACACGATAGCTCGTCGACCTAATCATCAGTTCCTCCGGGCGGCTCATTTTAGTCCCGTCGAGGTCAGGAAGTCCTCCCGAAAAAAGCGCTGAGCGAGTGCCGCGATCCGCGCGAATGGAAGTAAGATCCCGACTTCTCGGAATGTCGTCTCAGCCAGTCAGCATGCAAGTCCTGTCAGACGCCGCCGCGGCGTCGCGGCCTGAACCAGAAGCGACGTCGGCGCGACGCGCATTGGCCGCGGTTCCCGATCGCGCGACGCGCGAAGCGGCCGCCGCGCTCGCCCGGCTCACCTACTGTGCGCAGCTGAAGGAAGTACGCGAGCGGCGCGGCATCACGCTGGCCGAGATCGCCGAGCGGACGAAGGTCAACGAAGGACTCTACGCCGCGCTGGAGCGCGCCGACGTCTCGCGCTGGCCGGCCGGCATCTACCGGCGTTCGTTCTTCCGTGAGTACGCCATCGCGCTCGGCCTGCCGATCGATGCGACGGTCAGTGAATTTCTGCAGCTGTTTCCCGACGACGGCGAGCAGCGGACGCCGGCGGCGCTGGTCATCCCGTCGGGCCCGCTGCGGATGACGCTGGCCGGTCACACCTGGCTGCGCGCCTCGCGCATCCAGATACTGGCGTCGCTCGTGGACATGGTCATGGTGGCCGTCATCACGACGGCCGTCGCGTGGTGGATGCCGACCCACGTCGGCACGGTCACGGCGATCGTCGCCGTGATCTATTACTCGCTGGCCACTGCGTGCCTGGCCAGCAGCCCGGGCTCCTGGTGGCTTCGCACCAGGGGCAACCGCAAGCGGGCCAGGGCACTCAGGCTGGCACGCTGAGAGAGGACCTGTGGGTATCACCGGTACTGAGCCGTCCGCGAACCTGGGTGCTGACCGTCGCCGTCGTGTCGATGGCCACGCTCGCGCCCGCCCAACAGAAGCCGTTTCAACCCGAAGTCGGACAGCCCGGCAAGGACGTCGTCTGGGTGCCGACGCCGGAGGCCATGGTCGAGAAGATGATGGAGATGGGCGAGATCACGCCGCAGGACTACGTCATCGATCTCGGTTCGGGCGACGGGCGGAACGTGATCGCCGCGGCGAAGCGCGGCGCGCAGGCACTGGGTGTTGAATACAACCCGGACATGGTGGACCTCTCGAAGCGTCTCGCCAAGGAAGCGGGCGTCCCGGACAAAGCGCTCTTCGTGCGCGGCGACATGTACGAGGCCGACATTTCGAAGGCCACGGTGATGGCGCTGTTCCTCCTCCCCAGCAACCTGCTGCAGCTCCGGCCGAAGTTCGCCGATCTGCGCCCCGGCACGCGGATCGTGTCCAACACCTTCTCCATCCAGGACTGGACCCCGGAGAAAACCGAAACCATCAGCGACTGTTCGAGCTGGTGCACGGCGATGCTCTACATCGTGCCGGCCAAGGTCGAGGGCACCTGGCGGCTGCCGCAAGGCGAGCTGTCGTTGAAGCAGACGTTCCAGACCGTGAATGGCACGCTGACAACGGCAGGGAAATCCACCGAGCTCACCGGCAAGGTGCGCGGGACCCAGATCACGTGGAGCGCCGGCGGGCAGGAGTACTCCGGCGTCGTACGCGGCAGTCAGATCGAGGGCACAACACGCGCCGGCAGCACCGCGACCAACTTTACGGCGACGCGCGCGAATTAGGGCCGCCTGAAGGCGGCCCCTACTTTGAAGGGCGGCCCCTACTTTTGAAGGGCGGCCCCTACTTTTGAAGGCGGCCCCTACTTCGTGGACTGCGACGGGCGCAGGATCTGCGCGAAGTAGTTCGTAATCCCGTCCGGATCCGACAACCAGATCGTCCGCAGGCCGGCGCTGAAATTTCCGAGCGGCGTGTCGATCTTCACCGACTGCGCCTTCGCCTTCGCATCCACGGCCTCGACGTCGCTGATGACGTACTGAATGCCCGCGGTCCGCGTGTTCGCGCGCGCTGTCGGACCGAAGCTCCACACGTTGACGGTCGTCGTCCCGTGGCGGAACGGATACTTCGTCACGCCGAGCAGCGCATCCTGCACCGCCGGCAGCTCGTCGAGTCCAACGAAGTCGCGATAGAACGCGCGGCTCCGCTCGAGATCGGTGACGGTCAGTCCGACCTCCATCGAGTCGTACACTGATTGCGGCGCGCCGGGCATCACGACGAGCTCGACCCACTGCTTTTCGGGATCCTGCACCATGGCCCGTCGGCCCGACGGCGTGGCCTGGAACTGCGGCGCCGCGTAACCGTGCTGCGTGAACCGTGCGGTCAACGCCTGCTCGTCGGGGAAGAAGAACGTGAACACGCGAAGTCCGCTGACGTCACGCACCGGGCCCGACGCGTATCGCTGGCGGCGGGAGTCGCCTGGAGCTTCACCTGCCCGGTACCGATCTGAAACAGGATCATCGAGCCGCCACCTGGCATGCGCAGCGCGGGCAGCGCCTTGAGGCCGAGCACGTCTCCGTAGAAGCCCGTCATCTTCGCCGCGTCCACCGAGAACCTGCGGAACACGTTCATCGACGGCTGGGTCGAGAGCGCGGCGAGCGAGTCCTTGGCCGCGCGCGCCGACGGCGTGTCGACAGCGGCAACGAGGAGCAGCGCAGCAAGCGAGATCAGTCTCTTCATGACTTACCTTCCAAGAATCCACACGACGGTGAGCACATCGCCGATGCACATCGTGGCGCCGGCATTGCTGCCGGTCGGGCGGATGCTGAGAATCGGCGACTCCCAGCGTAGCGTATTCGTGCGCGTGACGCCGCTTATCTGCATCGTGCCCGTGCACGTGCCGCCACCGCTCTGCGGGGCGGCGTTGACGGTGACGTTGCCGAAGAACAGCGCGCGCTCGCGAGGGACGGAGTGCTGAAACATTTCACGGGAATGTTAGAGCCTTCACAGCATTGCAAGCAACGACTCGTTGGGTCGAGCGTTGGGTCGAGTAAGTCAGCGCGGACCGAGACTCTCTGAAAACGATGGGCCTTCATTCTGGGCCGATTCGAGACACCACGCGCAGCGCTCGATCCGTCAGCGGAGTGTAACCACTGCCCGAGCAATCAGATCGCACGAGGTATACAGGCACGCCATTTTCTGGCACGAGCCACGCAGCATTCTCAGTCCGACTCACAGAATCGAAACCCGTGCTGATACATCGACCAGATATCCGGCTCTCACAGGTGCTCGCGGGCCTGTCCTATGCCCTCGACCTGACCGAAGGACAGCGTGAAGGACACGCCGTTCGAAGCTGTCTGATCGGCATGCGGATCGCGGCCGAACTCCAGTTGACCACCGACGAGCGATCCGCGTTGTTCTACGCGCTGCTGATGAAGGACCTCGGATGCTCGAGCAACGCCGCTCGCTTCTCGGTCCTCTTCGGCGCCGACGATCATCACGTCAAGGCCGACCTGAAGACCACCGACTGGCCGCGCGCGATCGAGGCCTTTCGCTTCGTCGCCCGCAACGTTGCGCCCGGTCAGTTCTGGCTCACACGCACGTGGCAACTGCTCGGAGTGCTGGCGCGAGGACCCGCGGGCGCGCGCGACGTCGTCCTCACGCGCTGCGAGCGTGGTGCGGACATCGCCCGGACTCTGGGATTTCAGGACGAGGCGGTTCAGGCCATTCGTACCCTCGACGAGCACTGGGACGGCGCCGGTCAACCGTACGCCCTCAAGGGCGAGCAGATCCCGCTCCTCGCCCGCATCCTCGGCCTCGCCCAGACCGTCGAAGTCTTCGTCAGCACCTATGGCGTGCAGGCCGCCTACGACATGGCGACTTCGCGGAAGGGCACCTGGTTCGATCCACATGTCGTGGACGCCTTCCTCGCCATGCGATCGGATGACGAGTTCTGGCGTGCACTGGCCGAGGACG
This sequence comes from uncultured Acidobacteriota bacterium, assembly GCA_963751025.1. Classification (GTDB taxonomy): domain Bacteria; phylum Acidobacteriota; class Vicinamibacteria; order Vicinamibacterales; family UBA2999; genus Gp6-AA40. The sequence goes on from CAVVTC010000002.1 coordinate 105,475, forward strand.
ATGGCCCGTCACAGATCGCGCAGGTCGAACCGCCGGACAAGCTGCTCGTCGCCGATGAAGACCGCCTCGATCGCGTCGCGGAGGCATTCGCGCTCGTCATCGACGCCAAGTCGCCGTGGACCTTTCAGCATTCGCGCGGCGTTGCCGCCACGAGTGTGGCCATCGCCGCAGATCATGGGCTATCCCGGCGAGCAGATCCGCGAGATCCGGCGCGCGGCGCTCCTCCACGACATCGGCAAGCTCGGTGTCTCGAGCCTGATTCTGGACAAACCCGGAAAGCTCACCGACGACGAGTTCCAGGTGATGCGCGCGGCATCCGATTGCCACGCGTCAGATCCTCAGGCGCACCGGCTGCTTCAGGCACCTCGCGAGCGCGGCCGCGTCGCACCACGAGCGTCTCGATGGCAGCGGCTACGATCTCGGTCTCGACCGCAGAGAGCTGCCGATGCTCACGCGTGTCCTCTGTGCGTCCGACGTCTGCGATGCCTTGCGCGCGTCGCGCCCGTATCGGCCCGGCATGCCGACTGAACGCGTGCTCGAGATCATGGGACGCGAGGTGGGCACGGGCATCGACCCGACCTGTTTCGAAGCGCTCCAGATTGCCCTCGGGGCCGATACGCTGAATCACCCGCGCGGGACGGAAGTGCCGGCGGTCCGACTCGTGTCCGCGCTGTCCGAGGACTACAGGCAGGCGGCCTAGCGCTCGTCCTTCGCGTCGCGCTCGTATCCGGAGCATCGCAGCACCGGCAGCGCGGGATACTTCGCAAACCGCGAATCCACGAACGACAGCTTGCAGAGATAGAACGTCGAGCCGCGGGTGCTCGTCACCACCTGGACGTGCGAGCACGACGGGCACAGGCCCGGACCTTCGGACCTCGCTGTCACGGCCGGCGCAGACGCAGGCGCTCGAGCGTTCCCTGATACGGTGTGACTTCTCCGGAGACGATCATCACGTCAAAGCTGGCCGTACGATATCCCGCCAGCCGCACTTCGATGTAGTGATCGCCGGGCGCGAGCAGAAGCGGCGCGCTCGTCGCGTCGAATTCCCCCACCTCGCCGACGAACACGCCATCAACCCAGATCTGCGCGCTCCCGGGCGTGATCTCGAAGCTGACCCCGCCACAGGGCGCTGACCCGTCGCACTGGATCGCCGCGGTCAGGGGCGGCGCAGCTGTCACGGTCTCGGCCGACGACGATGTCGCGACGTTCGAGTAGGTGTTTGGAGAGGGCGCAGCGAGCGTGTACGGGGCGACCGGATATGGCGAAAACGGATCGCTGTACGGAGACACGTACGGATAGATGACGGGATAACCGACGACCACGCCGAATCCGGTGTTGCGGCGCGGCTTGAAATCGTAGAAGGGCCTTCGCCCCCGAGTGCTGCGCCGCCCCGGAGGAGGAGGAGTCACCGAAGGTCGCGATCGAGCCACTGGCCGGTTGATGAACGGATCGACGGGCCGTTCACCGCCGAAGGTCGGACGCTCCTGCTCACGATGCGATGGCGGAGAATCGTCGACACGAACCTCCCGGATCTGGACCGGTCTGACGGTCACGGCACCGGCAGGCGCGCGACGCTCCTGTGCCGACGTCGCGATCGACAGCAGACCCGGGACGAGCAACGCGGTGACGAAGGGGATGCTCCGGCTGCCCATGGCACCTCCAGGTCCTGGTGAGACCCGGTGTCACCCGGAACGAACACCAGGAGGCGGACGGTGCAGTGTTGAGCAACTCCCCTGCCAGCGCGACACCACCCGCCTGCCTCAGCCTACTTGAGCAAGAGGCAGGCGGGTGGCAAATCAGGGACGGCCGACTCAGAAGTACACACTGGCCGTGTTCGAGCAGGTCGTCGTCGAGCCTGAAGCGCAGATCCTGTACGTGTAGGTTCCCTTGTTCCAGATTGGGTCCGTGTAGGAGCCGTTATTCGGCGTGTTCGTGAGGAGCATGCCGTTGCGATAGACGTCGACGCTGGGCCATGGTGCATTCGCCCACGTGAGCTTCGTCGATCGCCATTTACTGCCCTTTCGCGTATCCAATATGAGCGTGACCGTCGAGGGAGGCGGAGCCGTCACGTTATACGTGACGGTGAGGGAATCGGTCCCCGCATTGCCGGCGGCGTCGAGAGCCGTGACGGTAATCACGTTGCTACCGCTCAACAACGGAACGCCGGACGCGCTCCAGCTCGTCGTGCCCGTGGCAACGCCGCTGCCGCCGCGATCGCTCACCCACCTGACGTGCGTCACGCCCACGTTGTCGCCGGCGCTGCCACCGAGGTTGATCGACAAGGCTGTCGCCGCATGGGTCGTCCCGGTCGTCGGAGTACTGATTGAGATCGTCGGCCTGGTGGTATCGGCCGTCGGCGCGGTGTAGGTGACCGTCAGCGCGTCGGTTCCCTGATTACCGGCCGCGTCAAAGGCCGTGATCGTGATCACGTTCGATCCGCTCGAGAGCGGAATGCCGGAAACGCTCCAGTTCGTCGTTCCACCTGCGACACCACTGGGCCCTCGATCGCTCGCCCATCGGACTTGCGTGACGCCGACGTTATCCGACGCGGTGCCACCCATGGACATCGTCGAGGACGACATGGAGTACGTCGTCCCAGTCGTCGGCGTGCTGATTGTCGCCGTCGGACGCGTCGTATCGCCGGCTGGCGCGGTCATGACCCAGGTGAACGTTTGCGACGCCGTCAACACGTTGTCAGACGCTCGCGCAGTTACGGAGTACGAGCCTGCAGTGGTGCCCGCGCCCGAGATGTAGCCCGTGCTGGCCATCAGCGACAGTCCCGGCGGCAGTCCGGTCGCGCTGTATGTCAGCGGTTGAGACGCAGGATCTGACCCGACCAGCTGCAGCGTGACCGCCTGCCCCACCGTTGACGAACGGTTGCCTGGGTTCACCAGTGTCGGTGGCTCGTTGCTGTAGCCGCAGAGCTCGGCTGAGTTGGGGCCTTCAAGCATCGACGACAACGCATACGCGGACACAGCGAAGCAATAGCGCTGGCCGGCCGTCGCCGTTGGAAACGTGAACGCGGTGGTGGAGCCAACGTCGTAGTGCTGCGTGTACGATCCGGAGACCACGCCCACATGCACCCTGTAGCCGACGGTTTCGCCACTCGGATCCCATGCCAACGTAATCGAGTCAGCGGCCGCTCCGTTCGCGGCTCCCAGCACCAACAGGCACGCCGTTCCCATCAGCACACACGTCGAGCGTAGTGTTCGAAAAACCATATGTTGTTTCTGATCGGGAGCGCAGGGAGGAGTGCGCGGTCCCACGGATACTCGGTGCAGGAATCGCGCCGACGCTAACCTCGGCCGCAATACGTTCGTGGTTTTGACGCCTTCAAACACAAACGCCGCGCACGTCGTTCGACGGGCGCGGCGTGTTGTGTAAGAGGAATTACACGAATGTACGTGTGACCTACTGATTGGGCACGAGCGTCACGTTGATCCGCTTCACGAACTTGACCGGCGCGCCATCGACCGTCGCCGGCTGATACTGCCACGTTCTCGCGGCGGCAGTCGTCATGCGGTCGTACTGCGGGTTCACCGGCACTCGCATCATTGCCGATTCGACGCTGCCGTCTTTGTCGATCACGACCTCGAGCACACCGGTCTTCGGCAGCGTCACGCGGCCAGGGAACGCGGGAATCTGCTGGCGGACGGCCTGCGGCGGAACCACGTTGCGATCGTCGGACGAGTAGAGCTTCGTGCTGGACCGTCGGAGGCGGTCCCGGTGGCGGCGCGCTGGACAACCGCTGCGGGAATCGCGACAGGCACCAGCGCCTTCGAGCTCAGCTCGTAGAAGCCCACGGCCAGCGTCTTCAGGTCGGCCAGCGGTGACTGCGACGCCGCGATCGCGATGTCCGAATCGGCAAGCCCGTCCAGCATCTCCTTGAAGCCGCTGGCGGCGCGTGCGAAGTCCTGGCGATCGAAGGCGCCCTTCGACTCCTTGTACCGTTCCTGCAGGATGGCCGGCAGCATGCGCTTGCGCGCCTCGCTGATCGCGGCCCGCATCCGCGGCGGGATGTCATCGGCATCCGGCCGATAGAGCGGATCCATCGAGACCATCGCCTCGATGGCGCGATCGGCCTCGGCGCCGCGGCCGACAGCCAACAGGCACAGCGTGCGATAGAGCGCGATCGTGCGGCGCTCTTCGCGAGGCGAGTCGCTGGTGGCCAAGGCATTCAACATCGCCAGCGCGCTGGTGTACTCCGCCGACGCGTAGAGCTGACGGGCTGCCTCGAGGGAATCCTCCGCGTGGAGTCTCGGACCCGACAACAGAAGCACCGCTACGGTGCATGCCGCAACCGAAGCATTCATACGCATGGCTACTTCTTCCTCATGTCAACGCTCACCTTCGCGGGTCCCGCGAGCGTCACGGTGGTGATGACCCGCTTCTCTCCCAGCTCGGGGTGGCGGAACACGACCTCGTGAGGACCGATGCTGACCTGCACGCTGCCGATCGGCGTCTCGCCGACTCGTTCACCGTCCACGAAGGCCTCCGCCCACGGCACGGCATTGAGGGCCATCGGCGCCTTCGGAAGATCGAGCCTGATGTTCGCCGTCTGACCCGGCTGCACGTTCACCGTCTTCGCCGCCCGGTAGCCCAGTGCCTCGTTGACGACTTCGATGTCGTGACGGCCGACCGAGACCATGATGCGGTCGGTCTGGCTGCTGCCGAGCAGCCGCTGGTTCTCATAGAGCTGCACGTCGACCGGCGCGCTCACCGAGATCCATCCGGAGACCGGCGCGTTGCGCGGCGCCGTCATCGGCACGACGAGCGACGCGGTCGTCCCGGCTTCGATCGTGACGCGCTGCGTGACGGGACCCAGCTCGTTCTCGAGCACGACGGTGTGCTGGCCAGGCGTCAACCCTTCAGCCGTCAGCGGGCTCCTGCCGAGGACGCGGCCGTCAACCGTGACCTGCGCGCCCGCAGGCTCGGTGCGAATCTGCAGCTCGCCGAGCGCGGACGTCGCGCGCGGGATCTCGATGAACTGCGAGACCTGTCCGCCCGGTGTGATCATCACCGGGATCGATCGCACGTCGCCATCGGTCACCAGTTCGACGACGTGACGCCCCGGCTTCAGCTGCAGGCTGAGCGGCGACGCGCCACGCTGCTGACCGTCGACGACGACGGTCGCGCCGGCGGGATTGGTCTGCACCGACAGCGTGCCGAGACTCTCGGGCGCTGCCGCCGGCATCATGATGCGCCCGACGGCGAGCGTGCCTCCTGACGTCAGCGCGACGAGGACGACGGCCGCCGCAATCCATCGGCCGCGAATCACCGTATTGCTCTTCTCCATGACGTTCTCGGCCTCCTCGGACTGGCTGTCAACGGATGCCTGATCGTCGGAAGCCGGCGGCTTGACCGCGGGAGCGACCGGTGGGTCAGGGCGTGTAGATGGCTGGGGGTGCATAGACGACGCGACCGTGGTACCCGGCGAAGGAACACCGCCGTGCGCCTGGCCCGGTACCGCCACCGGCCGCGACTGCACGGGCGCCTGTGGTCCGGACTGGACGGACGACGCGGCGATACGAGCCGGCGACACACTGGGAGCGCTCGCAGCTGCAGGCCGAGCCACCATGTGCGGCACGGGCGCCGGCCTCGCGCTGTCGGCCGCGACGCGCGCCTGGTAGCGCGTCAGGAATGTCTTGAGCGCGGCGATCTCCGCGATCGGATCGCTGTAGTGGAGCACGCGATCGAGTTCGGCCCACGCTTCGAGCGCCGATGGAAATGGATTGCGCGGATCCAGCTGGATCGCCCGCATCAGCCATTCGCGCAGCGCCGCCGGCAGCGGCTCGATGCCGCCGGTCGCCGACAGCGCCCAGGTGCCGGCCGCCATCTCGCCGATGCGCGCCGGGTAGTCGTCTTCGGCGATCGGACGTCCGATGATGAGCGCCAGCGCAGTCACGCCCGCTTGCGTGATGTCGGCGCGACGATCGAAGTGCGGCCCTGAGCCGGTTCGCGGCAGCGGGATGCGGAGAGTCTTCCAGGTACTGCTCGTGCGTGTAGTGCAGCTGATCGAGCGCGGCGCCGAGCACGTGCTCGACGATGACGAGACGCGCCTGCGGCGTCACGATGAGACGCTCGGGCCCGATCGCGCCGTGACACAGGTCCGGCGCCTTCTGGTGCAGCATCGACAGCGCGTGCACGAGCTGACGAATCAGACAGAGCGCGGCGTTGGTCTCGATCGGCAGCAGACGCGATTCGGCGAAGGCGAGAATCTCGGCGAGCCGCACACCGGCGACATGGTCGGAAACAACGGCCAGTGTGGTGCCGGTCTTGCCGACCCGTTCGACGCCGCGCACGCGGCTGTAGTGCTCGGATTGGAATGACGACAGCCGGCTGACGCGATCGCGCAGCGCGAATTCGAAGGACGAGACCGCGGTGAGATCCTCGCGCAGCGCCAGGAGTTCCAGCGGCTCGTTCGCCACACTGACGCTCAGCCGGCGCTGTCCAAGTCCATCCTCAAACGCGACGGGAGTCGATGACGGTGTGCGCGCAATTGCAGGGTCCATACTCGTCCGCTGAGAGCGTCACGCGTGCCATCTTCGTGCCGCGAACGACGTTTGTCGTGGGTGAGGAGAGAAACGGGCGCAAATGGCCGGAATTACGAGGGTTCCCAGGCGAGCTCAATCAGCGCAAGCATGCGCCGACACGGTCTCCACTTACAGGAACGTCGGCGCGGTACGAAATTCGTGGGTGGCCGATCGCGGTGCGCGATCGGCGTGCCGGCGGCTACGCGGGACGTGCGTTCACGTTCAAACCGCCGTCGAGAATGATCTTCGACCCGTTGAAATAGCGCGCACGATCGGAGGCGAGGAACGTCACCGTGTCCGCCACTTCGTCCATCGTCGCCCAGCGGCCGGCAAGGATGCCCATCCGTTTACAGAAGCTCGAGACGAAGGCCTCCTTGGTGACGTTCTGCTGCTTGGCCATGTTCTCGGCCCAGACATCACGGCCTTCGGTGCCAACGAGGCCCGGAACGACCGTGTTGACCGTGATCTGCTGACTGGCGAGATCGGTGGCCAGATACCCGGTCGCTTGATTCATGGCAGCGTTGTTCAGACCGTGCGTCAGCGCCGGAGCCCAGACGATCGTCGACGCGGTCCCACTGATGTTGATGATGCGGCCGGTCCCATCGCTGGGCATCAACGGCAGAAAGGCCCGCGTCACGCGGAGCGCGCCGAGGATCTTGTTGTCCAGGTCGGCGATCCAGTCGCTGTCAGGCCACAGAATCTGGCGATCCATGCGCCGCATCGGACCACCAGCATTGTTCACGACGATGTGCACGGTGCCCAGACTCTCCTTGACCGTCGCGGCGCTGGCGTCGACTTGATCGGCTTTGGTGATATCCGCAGCGGTGGCCAGGACCTTCACGCCGCTCTCCTTGCGAATCTCGTCGGCGGTCTTGTCGAGCAACTCCTGACCGCGCGCCAGCAGGACGACGTTGACACCCTGTTGTGCCAGGCCGCGAGCGATCGCCCGTCCGATGCCTTTGCTGCCTCCGGTAATCAACGCGGTTCTGCCCGCCAATCCCAGCTCCATTGCCACGGCGTGATCTCCTGTCGATGAGAAACGCCTATCTTACTTCGGCCTATACTGAGCCCGACATGGCTGAACAGAACTACAAGAACCACACGCAGATCGTCCCGCTGTATCACTACGTGCTGTTCGGACTGCTCCTGCTCACGTTCATCGGCTCGGTTGTGAACCTGACCAAGTCATGGGGCGACAGCACGCGCTTCTACAGCGCGTCGCTCATCGTCGCGCTGTCGCTCTCGCTGTTGTTGCTCGCGTTCATCGCGCGGGTGTTCGCGCTCAAGGCGCAGGACCGGGCCATCCGGGCCGAGGAACAGCTCCGCCACTATGTGCTGACCGGAAAGCTCCTGGACGCTCGGCTCACCATGCGGCAGATCGTCGGCCTGAGGTTCGCGTCCAACGACGAGTTCGTCGCGCTGGCGCAGCGCGCTGCCGACCAGTCCCTCACTCCTGACGCGATCAAGCAGGCAGTGAAGCAGTGGCGCGCCGACACCAACCGCGCGTAGCGTATGTGGGGGCCGCCTTCAGGCGGCCCGAAACGCTTTATGCGCTCACCGCTCTCGCCTCGGGCCGATACGTTTCGAGGACCGTTAGCAGACGCGTGATCGTGAGCAGCTGACGGACTTTCGAATTCATGTTCATCAGCCTCACCCAGCCACCCTGACGATGGGCGGAGACGTATGCCTGGACCATCGTGCCAAGGCCACAACTGTCCACGTAGGGCACGCGCGACAGGTCAATCACCAGATGCCGCCGACCCGCGTCGAGCTGTCGGCGAACCGCATCCCTCAGATCCGTCTCGGTGTCCACCGTCAGCTGGTCGGTGAGTTCGAGGATCACGACGTTCGGATACAGGTGTTCGAGCACTTGCACAGAAAATCTCCTACTCTACCTACTCTAACGACGATTCGCGGCGGGTTGAACAGGCCGCACCCGGGCTGGTTCAGCTGGTTTGGGCTAGACTCTGATTCCCGCAAACCGAGCCGTTGCGCACCGGACGGCGTCTAAGGGGCTGACGGAGGGCAAGTACATGCGACGAGGACTCCTCACTGCGATCGGCCTGTTCCTATCGATGTTCGTGTTCGCGGACGGGGTGTCCGCCCAAGGGCAGATCGAGCTCTACGCCACCATCGTGGACGGCACCGGAGCGACTGCGAGTTCCGTGTCACCTGCCGATGTTCAGGTCACGGCGAACGGCGTGGACGCCAAGATCGTGAACGTCGAAGCCGTCGAATGGACGACCAAGGTGCAGATCCTGCTGGACAATGGCGGCGGCGTCGGCTCCGCCAACCTCACGCAGCTGCGCACCGGTCTCAGGAGCCTGCTCGAAGCGCTGCCGCCTGACCTCGAAATTACAATCGTCACCACTGCGCCGCAGCCACGTTTCCTCGTCCGCGCCACGACCGATCGCCAGGCGCTGCTCGCCGGCGTCGACAAGCTCGCCCCCGACACCGGCGCCGGCCGGTTCGTGGAATCGCTGAATGAAGCACTGCAACGCAACGAACGGGACAAGGCCGCCTTCTCTGGCATCATCGTGATGCTGGGAACGACGATGGGAGACAACCGTGTCCCCGACCGCGATATCAACCAGATATTCGAGCGCGCCCAGAAGAAGCCGACGACGGTCCACGTGGTCATGTTGTCCAGCGGCACCCAGTCCGCCAGCGGTGGCGTCGTCCAGCAGGAAGTCGGGCAGCGCATAACACAGCTGACCAACGGACGATATGAGGGCATCAACGCACCGAGCCGGATCCAGACGCTGCTTCCGGAGATCGGCGCGCAGATTGCGAAATCCAATCAGGGCGCGAGCAAGCAGTTCCGCATCACGGCCGAACGCGCCGGCAAGTCTGACGAACCTCTGAAGATCAGCGTGTCGGCGCGCAACGGTAAGGTCGTCACCGGCATCACTGGGCTCACTAGCCGGTAGCCGGTAGCCGATAGCCGGTAGCCAACTACCGGCTACCATAGAGCCCGGTGACAACAGCCTCACGGAAACCGGGCGCATTCACGAGCCTGATGCTCGCGATGCGCTCGAAGCGCACCGCGGTCGTCGTCCTTCAATCCTTCGCGTCAGGTCTCCCGCTCGGACTGGTCTGGGTTGCCATACCGGACTGGATGCGTGACATCGGTGTCGACATCCAGGTCGTTGGCCTGCTCACGCTCGCGCAGGCGCCGTGGACGTTCAAGGTGCTGTGGGCGCCGCTCATGGATCGCTACGTCCCGCCGTTCTGGGGACGGCGACGGGGCTGGATGGCTGTCACGCAGGTCGCGCTGCTCGCGCTCGGCTTGATGATGGCGGGCCTCGGTCAAAACCCCGACGCGATCTGGGTAGTCGGCGCGCTGGCGATGGCGATCGCGCTCGCCGCCGCATCACAGGACATCGCCATCGACGCGTATGCCGTCGAGGTGCTCAGGAAAGACGAGCAAGGCGCGGCCGCCGGTGCACGCACCGCCATCTATCGCGCGGCCTACTCGCTTGCCGGCAGTGTCGCAATCAGCATGGCGGCACGGCTTGGCTGGCCGACTGTCAACGTCCTGCTCGCGTTGACATACCTGCCGATGCTCGTCATCACCTGGAAATCACCCGAGCCCGAGGTGCAACCCGCGCCGCCGACCACCCTGCGTGAAGCGGTGTGGCAGCCCTTCCTGAGTTTCCTCACCCGGCCGCAGGCCATTCAGATTCTCGCCTTCGTCGTGCTCTACAAGCTCGCCGATCAGCTCACCCAATCGTTGACTCGCCCGTTCCTGAATGACATGGGCTACAACGCGGATCAACGCGGCATTGCCGTCGGCCTCATCACGCTGACGACGACCATGGTTGGCGCTGTGTTTGGCGGTTGGGTGACCACGCTGGCCGGGCTCGGTCACGCGCTGTGGATTTTCGGCTTCCTGCAGCTCTTCTCGAATCTTGGCTACTACGTGCTGTCGATACTCGGCAGCCCGATGCCGATGGCCTTGTATGCCGCAACGGGATTCGAGCTGCTGGCCTCCGGGATGGGCACTGGCGCCTTTTCAGTGCTCCTGCTCCGCCTGACCGAGAAACGATTCTCGGCCACGCAGTACGCGCTGTTCTCCAGCCTGTTCGCGCTTCCGCGCGTGGTTGCCGGGCCGATCACGGGATTCGCCGTGGCCGGAATCGGATGGCCGGCATTCTTTCTCTCGACACTCGTGATCGGGATCCCGGGGCTCCTGATGCTCCATCGCTTCGTTCCCTTTGGCGTGCGCGAGCCGAACTTCGAGCACGAGAGTCGTGCCGTGCCCGTCGATGCCTCTCGCCTGCTGGGTCCCGGACTCGCGGCTGCGGCGGCACTCACGCTTGTCGCCGGCCTCCTGCTCGCCGTGCTCGACGCCATGCAGGGAATGCGCAGGACACCGCCGCAGGCCTTCGACGTCGGCGCCGCTCTCTACCGGCTCTCACACCCCGCTGATGTTGGCGGCTGGGTACAGGTGGGGGGCATCCTCGCCTTCGCGCTCGTCGGCGGCCTGTTCATTGCGGCCACGCGAGCCAAACGCGCACGCAGCGCAAGTGCGACTCCGTAGAGCGAGTCTCGTCCCGCCTGACTGCGTGGTACCATCGGTCACCACGGGAGGCTCTATGAACACGTCTGGCCGTACCCTGCTGTGCGCCATCGTGACGTTCGTGGCGATCGGCTGGCTCCATCACTCGTCGCCAGATGCACAAAGCCCGGCGGCATCGACCTGGACACCCCCGAAGACCCCGTGGGGCCATCCAGACATTCAAGGCATCTACACCAACAAGGACGAGGCGAACACGCCGCTCGAGCGGCCCGACCAGTTCGCCGGTCGCGCGGCAAAGGACTTCACGCCGGCCGACCTCGCCGCGTTGGCGAAGCAGCGTCAGGCCGTGGCCGCGAAGATCGCCGGCGGTATCGGCGGTGCGGAGACCGGCGCCGGACCGACGCACTGGTACGAGCATCTTCAGGGGAGCGGCAGCCGGCCCTGGCTGATCGTGGATCCACCCGACGGCAAGCTGCCGGCCATGACTCCGCAGGCGCTGAAGCGCGAGGCCGCGGCCGCGGCGCTCAACGACGCCCGCAACGGCGAAGGACGCGCCGACTCCTGGCTCGATCGCAGCCTCTACGATCGCTGCATCACTCGCGGGCTCCCGGGATCGATGATGCCGGCCATCTATGGCAACGCCTACGAGATCGTGCAGACGCCGGATGCCGTCGCGATCCGCTACGAGATGATTCACGAGACCCGGATGATCCCGCTCGATGGCCGCCCGCGTGTCGGCGAGAAAGTCCGTGGCTATCTTGGCGACGCCCGCGGCCGCTGGGACGGCAGCACACTCGTCGTCGAGACGAAGAACTTCAACGGCCGGACTCACTTCGGCTACAACAATCGTTTCAACAGCGAGCAGTTCACGCTCGTCGAGCGCTTCACACCGACGTCGGCGAACACGCTGCAGTGGGACGTGACGTTCAACGACCCTGACGTGTGGACGAAGCCGTGGACGTTCACGATGCCGCTGACGCGCGACGACAGTCAGCAAGTCTTCGAGTACGCCTGCCACGAGGGCAACCGCGGCCTCGAGCACATTCTGTCAGCGGCGCGCGCGGACGAGCGCGCGCAGAAGTAGAGGCGGACCTTCAGGTCCGCCATCGAGGAGACATCATGCGTTGGGGGCGTGCCATTGCCGGTGGCGTCATGGCCGAATTGCTGCTGATCGTCGCGGTGATGCCAGGGTTCGCGCTGGGGAGCGAACCCATCGTGATCTGGACCGCCGTCATCGGATCGCCTGTCATGACGTTCCTGGCTGCGGTCTGGGCGAGCCGACGGCTCGAGTCGCGCTTCGTCCTGCACGGCGCCCTTGTCGGCCTGACCGCAGCCGTGATCTACCTGGTGCCGGTCATCGCGGCCGGTCAGACGCAGCCGGCCATCTATTGGGTGGCGCACGGACTGAAGATTCTCGGCGGCGCCGGCGGCGGGATGTTCGCGGCGCGCCGCGCCGCCAGCGCAGTCGTCCCCGCACGCGCGGCCGTTTGACCGTGAACCGATCCTCTGGTGCGATAGACTGACGCGCCAGAATGCCCACGCAGCCGACTCTCGCGCGCAAGAACCCACCGCCCGCCTTCTGGCGATGGTCCGTCCTCGTCGCGATCAGCGTCGCGATGTTCGGCAACTATTACGTTTACGACTCCATCGCGCCGGTCGCCGATCTGCTCCAGAAGCTCCTCGGATACAGCGACACGCAGATCGGCACGCTCAACGCCATCTACAGCCTGCCGAACATCGTCGTCGTGCTCATCGGCGGGGTCATCGTCGATCGCTTCGGCACGCGCCTGTCCACGCTGATGTTCGCCATCATCTGCAGCATCGGTGCGGTGGTCACCGCGTTATCACCGTCGTTCCCGGTGATGGCGGCCGGACGCTTGATCTTCGGACTTGGTGCCGAGTCGATGATCGTGGCGATCACAGTGGCGATCGGCCAGTGGTTCGTCGGCCGGCAGCTGGGATTTGCGTTCGGCGTGAACTTGAGCATCGCGCGCGCCGGGTCGTACAGCGCCGACTATTCGACCACCTGGTTCAAGCCGCTCTACGACCAGGGGTGGCAGCCGCCACTCTGGCTCGCCGCGGGAATGGCCTTCGTCGCTGTTGCCGCGTGCGTCGTCTATTACGCGATGGACCGCCGCATCGCGCGCAACTACGACGTGCCACAGCCTTCTCCCTCGGATAAGTTCGTGTGGGGCGATCTGTGGCGCTTCGACCGATCGTTCTGGTACATCATCGCTCTCTGCGTCACGTTCTACTCCGTCATCTTTCCGTTCCGCAGCACGTTCGCGATCAAATACTTCCAGCACGCGCACGGCGTCACGCTGCAGGAGGCCGGTGCGCTGAACGGCTACGTGTTTCTCGCCGCGATCGTCGCCACGCCCCTCTTCGGCCTGATGGCCGATCGGCTCGGTCACCGGGCGGCCTTCATGGCCTTCGGCTGTTTTCTGCTTGCCGCAACGTTCCCAATCCTGGCCTACACCGACGCGAACCTCTGGGTCACCACGGTCATGATCGGCATCGCATTCTCGCTGGTGCCCGCGGTGATCTGGCCGGCTGTACCGTACCTCGTCGAGCCAAACCGCCTCGGCACAGCCTACGGACTGATGACGATGGTGCAGGCGATGGGGCTGACGTCGATCAACCTCTTGGCCGGAGCGTTGAATGACGCCAACCTGGCCAGCGCCGAGAATCCGGCAGGCTACACGCCGATGCTGTGGCTGTTCCTCGTCCTGAGCCTCTTCGGGTTCGTGTTCGCCTACCTGCTACGTGTTCGCGAAACAGGACCGCATGGCCACGGCCTCGAGACGATCAAGGCCGCGGCGCCGGGTTAATGGGCCGCCTGAAGGCGGCCCCCACGTCTACCGCGTGCGCTCGAACTCCTGAGCGCCTTCGACGGTGTGGATCGTAGAGCCCGTCACCGCACCGCTCGCGTCCTTGCGAAAAATCGTCGGCGCGCCGTGTTTCATGGCCGGATTATAGCGACGCGGTTCGCGTCGCGATCTTTCCTCTTGACAGCATCCGGCCGATTCGGCGACAGTCTTACTGTACTAGTTCAGTAGCACAGTGACTGTAGTACAGCGATGATTTTCCGGCCCAATCCCTCACTCGGCGTGCCGATCTACCTCCAGCTGATGGAGCAGGTGAAGCACGCCATCGAGACCGGGGCGCTCCGGGCGGGCGAGCAGCTGCCGGGCATCCGGCCGCTGGCGGAGGAACTGGTGATCAACCCGAATACCGTCGCCAAGGCCTACCGGGAGCTCGAACACGAAGGGGTCATCGAACTCCGTCACGGCGCCGGCGCATTCGTGTCCGGCCAGACGGCGAAGGCCAAGAAGGCGAGCGATGCGCTGCGCACGGCACAGCCCATCGTCGCCGCGGCCGTGGAGCGGCTGCGCGACCGAGGGCTGACCGACGAAGAGATCAGGCGGCTGTTCGAGGCGGAGCTGGCCGGGCTGAGCAAAACAGGAGGACGGGGTGTCTGACGGGCTGGCGATCGAAACGGTGGATCTGCGAAAGAGCTTCGACGGGGCGGACGCGCTGCGCGGCCTGAACCTGCGCGTGCCGGCCGGCTCTGTCTTCGGGTTCCTCGGCCGCAACGGTGCCGGCAAGACCACCACGATCAAGCTGCTGCTCGGCATGGCCCGGCCGGCCAGCGGTCAGGCGCGCGTGTTCGGCGCGTCCGTGGACGATCCGCTCGCCAGCGTGAACATCAGACGCCGCACGGGATTCGTGGACGAGAACAAGGCGCTCTACGACTACATGACGGTGGACGACATCGTCCGCTTCACCGCCTCGTTCTACCCGGGCTGGCGCCCCGATCTCGAGAAGCGGTACATCGGCTCGTTCGGACTGCGGCGGCATCAGACGATCAAGGCGCTGTCCCTCGGGACGCGCACCAAGCTCTGTCTGCTCCTCGCGCTGTGCCGCGGCGCCGAGCTCCTCGTCCTCGACGAGCCGACGTCCGGCCTCGACCCGGCCGGGATCGAAGAGGTCCTCCAGGCGATCGTCGCGCACGTGGCCGGGGAGAACATGACGGTCTTCTTCTCCTCGCATCAGCTCGCCGAGGTCAATCAGATCGCCGACCACATCGCGATCATCGACGCTGGACGAACGGTCGTGGCCGGCGCGCTCGACGACCTGCGCGCGCAGTACCGGCGTGTGCAGCTCGTCTTCACGGGTGAAGCGCCCGAGATCGCGTTCCGCGCACCGGGTGTCGTGCGCACGCACAGACAGGGCCGGGTGATGACCGTGCTCTCGAATGCCGGCAGCGCCGGGCTCATCGAAGAGGCGATGCGCTTCGGACCGGTCTCCGCGGACGTGTTGCCCGTCACCCTGAAGGAAATCTTTCTCGAATCGGTTGTGGAGGACTGACATGCTCTGGCACAAGACCTGGCTCGAAACCCGTGGTCGATTTCTCGGCGGTCTCGCGCTGAGCATCATCGTCGGATTCGGCCTCCTCTACGATTTCCGCGCCACCGAGCGTCTGCTGCCGCTCGTGCGCAGCATCGATCCGTCCACGATCGACACGAGCGGACTTGTCGGCGCCGCGCTCAAGGAGAGCCTCGAAGTGCAGCGCGATTTCCGGGGGTTCGTCTGGTGGCAGTGGTACCGGCAGAACCTGACCCACCTCGTCGTCATCTTCGCGGCGGTGCTCGGCTCCGGAGGACTGCTGGCGAAATCCGGTGGCGCGACGCTGTTCACGCTGTCGCTCCCGGTCTCGCGCGGCCGGCTGATGGGCACGCGCGCCGTGGTCGGACTCGCCGAGCTCCTGGCACTCGCGTTCGTGCCGTCGCTCGTGATGGCGTTGCTGGCGCCAACCATCGGGCAGAGCTACAGCCTGATCGACGTCCTCGCCCACGGCGCGTGTGTGTTCGTGGTCGGGTCCGTGTTCTTCAGTCTGGCGGCGCTGCTGTCGAACGACTACGCGGACGCGTGGCGGCCGGTGCTCATCGTCTGCATGATCGCCGCCTGCATCGGGATGCTCGAGTTACCTCCCGGCAATCAGTCCCTACGGAATGTTTCGAGTCATGAACGGCGAGGCCTACTACCGCAACGCAGGCCTGCCGTGGATCGGCTTGTTGCTCAACGCTGCGCTTGCCGCCGCGCTGCTGCGCACGGCGGCGGTGAAACTCTCACACCGCGACTTCTGATGTAGGAACCGCCTTCGACTTCTGACGTAGGGGCCGCCTTCAGGCGGCTGATGTAGGGGCCGCCTTCAGGCGGCTGATGTAGGGGCCGCCTTCAGGCGGCCCAAAAGGAGACTGTATGCGTATCTCACTGCCCTCTCTGCTCGTCGTGTGTCTGCTCCTCGTCACATCGGCGGCGTCCGCTCAAGCCGTTGACCCGTCGGGGCATTGGGAAGGAACGATCACCCTGCCGGGTGGCAGTGGGATGACGTTCCAGGTGGACCTCTCGAAGAACGCCAAGGGTGACGTGATCGGCACCTACAGCCGGCCCGACGAGAAGCTCCAGGGTCTTCCGCTGACGCGGGTCACGCTCGACGGCAAAGCGATCGCCTTTGTCCTCACCGGGAACACCACGTTTCAGGGTGTGCTCTTCGCGGACGGCAAGACCATCTCGGGAGACGTGACGGCGCCGATCGGCTCGGCGCCATTCAGCATGACGCGAACCGGCGAGGCCGTGTTTGCTCCGGTGCCGAAGAACGCGCCGGTCGCCCGTGAGCTCGAAGGCACCTGGAACGGGACGTTGTCGCTTCCGAGCGACAGCCTGCGACTGGTCTTGCGACTCGCGAATCAGGCGGATGGCACGGCCAGCGCCACGATCGTGAGCGTCGATCGCGGTGGTCTCGAACTGACGCTCGGCATGACCCAGAGGGCGTCCACGCTCACGCTCAACTCGCCAGTGATTGGCGGGGACTTCTTCACCGGTGCGCTCAGCGGGGCTGGAGAGCTGACCGGAACCTTCACGCAAGGCCCGGTGACTGCCCCACTCACGTTTGTTCGCGCCACGACAGAAACGAAGGAGTAACCAGCAGCCCCGCGCGCGGCCGCTCTGGCGTCCGAAGACCGACTCGCTCGACCAGCAGCGGCCACGCGCCGGCCCAGTGCAACTCGCCGTAGTACTGCGCGGGCCGGTTGTGCGTGAAGTACTCGTAGCTCTGTGCGTCCGTGCGGTTGTCCATCGATCCGCCGCCGCCGAGAATCGCGTGGGCGAGCTCGTGGACCGCGACCCGGCCGATGCCTCGTGCGATGCCGTCGACGCGTGCCTGCCGAAGCACTCCCGGCGGCGCATGGGCGATGGCCGCCATGACGACTTCGTTGAAGTCCACGACACTGCGCCCGCCCAGCAGACCCATCGCGAACGTCTCGCCCGCGTTCGGCAGCTTCTGTCCGGGCCTCCGCTCGAGAGACTGCTGCACGCGGATCGTCCAGAACGCCTGACGGCTGTCGGTGACGGTGATCTCGAGCCCGGAGAACGCGCGCGTCAGCTCATCTCGCGAGACCCGCTTGATCGTGTCGATCTCGGCGCCCGTCAGCGGACCGCCGAGAGCGGCGGTCACAGACTCGCTGAACGTGAATGGAAAGTCGTCGTACCAAAAGCCAGCCTCCGAGACCGTCCGCGGCGCGCGACAGGCCAGCGCTGCGCACAGGATCGCCGCGACGCCTGCCGCCGCAATACCCGCGCGCCACGTCATGTGCCGATGCCGCTACCCGCGCGCTGCCTTCAGCGCGCCGGTCCACCACGTCAGGTGATCGAGCATCGCCTTCGCGGCATGCTGATTGGCCTCGGTGTCGATCCCGGTCATGTCCTTGATGAACCACGGATTGGGAATGTGCACCGCAAAGCGGATCGGGGCCATGTCCAGCTCGATGGCCACGGCCCTGAGCTGCTCGACTCCCCTGGCGCCGCCGACGCCACCCCAGCTCACGAACGCGACGGCCTTGCGGCTCCACGCGAAGTAGACGTAGTCGAGCGCGTTCTTCAACACGGCGGGGTAGCCGTGGTTGTACTCAGGTGAACAGATGATGAAGCCGTCAGCGTCGCGAATCTTGTCGCGCCACTTCACGACCGCTGGATTCGTGTAGCCGTCCTTCGCCATACCGGGCGGCATCGCCTCTTCGAAAAACGGTAGCGGGTAGTCGCGAAGATCGAGAAGTTCGACGTCGAGGTCCGATCGCTGTTTCGCGAGATCGAAGATCCACGCGGCCGGTTTCTCGCTGAACCGGTTCGCGCGCGTGCTGCCGACGATCACTTTGATCTTGAGTGTGCTCATGAGGCCGACATTGTGGCACAGCGGCACACATGTCACTTTTGACAGTGTCGGTTCGCTGACCTTGACACTGCGCGCGAGCGGCGCTATTCATTGGATATCCGCGCCACTCCAGACGGGGAGGATCGCATGGAGGCACCACCGGGTTAGTGGGGCGCAACGGGAGACGACACGGGTACCTCGAGGACCTGTCGCCACCCGATGCGCGTCACCCAGTCAGCAAGTCATCACGTCAGTTATAAGGTTCTGGCTCTTGCCAGAACGCGTGTTATGAGCACGCGATGGACGCCCGACACCCAGGCCCCGCGACAACACGGACACCCCTGGTTCGTCGGGCGTTGTCGTGTCTACCCGCCGGCCATCGCCCCAATCACGAGAAACGGTTCGGCTCCGCTGGCAACCTTGCTCGGCAGCGGCGCGTCGGGACGCTCGTGCGACCAGTCCTCTTCGCAGGCGAAGAACCTCAGGAAGGGCCGACGCTCGTGCGTGACCTGATCGCGAATCGTCCCGCACAGCACCGGGTAGCGCGCCTCGAGCGCGTCGAGGATGGCGCACTGCGTGATCGCGCCATCGACCTCGAGCGTCACCTCACTATCCACACGCGCGAGCGTCCGCAGATGCTGCGGAAGCACCACTCGGATCATCGCAGTGTCTGCGCCTCGACCGATAGCACGGCCGGCAGATCCCGCACGATTGGTGTCCAGGTGTCACCCGCATCCGCGGAGCCGTAGACCTGCCCGCCCGTCGTGCCGAAGTACACGCCGCAGGAGTCGAGGCGATCGACGGCCATCGCATCGCGCAGCACGTTGACGTAGCAGTCCTTCTGCGGCAGCCCCTTCGTCAGCGCCTCCCACTCGTTGCCGCCGGAACGGCTGCGGAACACTCGCAGCTGTCCGTCGGGCGGATAGTGCTCCGAATCGCTCTTGATCGGGACGACGAAGATGGTCTGCGGCTCGTGGGCGTGCACGTCGATGACGAAGCCGAAGTCGGTCGGCAGGTTGCCGCTGACCTCCGTCCACGACTCTCCCGCGTTGTCGGTCCGCATCACGTCCCAGTGCTTCTGCATGAAGAGCACCTGCGGATTCGACGGGTGCATCGCGATCCGATGCACGCAATGGCCGACCTCAGCGTTCGGGTCGGGAATCTGTTCCGATCGCAGTCCCTTGTTGATCGGCTTCCACGTATCGCCTCCATCGTCGGTGCGAAAGGCACCGGCGGCCGAGATGGCGATGAACATCCGCTTCGGGTTGCCGGGGTCGAGGACGATCGTGTGGAGGCCGAGACCGCCGGCGCCGGGCGACCAGTGCTTTCCAGAACCGTGTCCGCGCAGCCCGGGCAGCTCGTGCCAGGTCTGACCGGCGTCCGTGGTGCGGAAGAGCGCCGCGTCCTCGACGCCGGCGTAGACGGTGTCGGGGTCGGTCAGCGAGGGCTCGAGATGCCACACACGCTTGAACTCCCAGGGATGAGGCGTGCCGTCGTACCACTGATGGGTACCCGGTACGCCGTCGTACGCGAACTTGTTTCCAACGGGCTCCCACGTCTTGCCGCCGTCGTTGGAGCGCTGAATGAGCTGGCCAAACCAGCCGGTGCTTTGCGATGCGTAGAGGCGATTCGGATCCGCTGGGGACCCCTTCAGGTGATACATCTCCCATCCGCCGAAGAAGGGGCCGTTCACGTCCCACTTCGCGCGTTTCTCGTCTGACGTGAGAACAAACGCGCCCTTGCGCGTGCCAACCAGCAGGCGTACTCCGCTCATCGACGTATCCCTCCACTGTATTGTCGATCGACGCGCATCGAGATCGACAGGCGTGTGACCAAGGCCGGGATGGAGCGGGTGGGGTCAGAGTGAGGGTCGGACTGCGGGGTATGATCGCTGGCTGATGGTGTCGAGGATTCGCCGCCTGGTCGGGCGGCTCCGTGAGCTGCTCAACCTTCCGACCCGGGTTCGCGCGGAGTCGCAGCGGCTGGCGCGAGATTCGCACGCCGACGCCAGAAACATTCAGATTGCGCTGAAAGACCAGGCGAAGCGTCTCGAGGACGTGCGCGCCAGGCATGCTGCTCAGCACGACGACCTGACGCGCGAGATTCGGGCGGTGCACACCGAAGTTCACGACCGTCTGCTCCAGTACCACCTGCAACTCGGCCGGCTGACGAGCCTGATCGAGGGGCGCTCGACCGGACCGCAGTTCTTCTCGACGCCGATTCCTTTCACCCTGCAGCCACCGGCCAAGGCGCCGCCCGCGATGCGTGCCCCCGGCGAATGGCTGGAGCTGCCTCAGTGCCCGGGATGCGGCACACCCGAGCGCACGCTCGTCTGCAAGTGGAACAAGTCGATCCTCCAGGAGGCAGAGCCTCAGGACGATTCGACCATCTCGAACTATTGCCTCTGCCACGGCTGCGGCATCGTCTACGCGACCAGACGTCCGGTCGGCGACACGCATCGCGCGCTGATGGACGACTTCCCCGACACGATCGGCCGCGACCCCGCGGCGGCGGCGGCGAACCCGCTGCTCAACCCCTATCCGCTCTCCGATGAGGATCGCGCACGCTATCGCCGGATGATTGCCGGCGGCGTCTTCGTCTCCGATCACAACAGGCGGGAGCACCTCTCACAGGTCTACAAGGACCGCCTCGAAAACGCCTCGCACGTCGAGCTGCTCGGCTCGCTGCTCGAGCTGCAAGGCGCGAGGGTCCTCGAGGTCCGGTCTCGAGCGGGGACAATCGCGCAGGGACTGCGCCGTCACTACGATGCGAAGGTGGCGGTGATGCCCATCTTCGAAAGCCAGCGGCTGGTCGTGGAAGAACTCTACGGTATCGAGTGTTCGGACCTGATCGACTACGACCAGTTCACGATTCGTTTCGACGGTACGTTCGACCTGATCGTCTGCAACCACATGCTCACGCACATCGTGCGGCTCGATCGGTTCTTCACCGAGCTCCGAGCGCACCTGCGACCGGGCGGACACATCTACCTATACAACGAGCTCGACGACAGCTATGTCTTCTCGTCGGGCAAGTCGATCGTGAATTCGCTCAACCCCGTGCACCTGCAGACGTTCGATGGCGCGTCGCTGATTCGCCTGCTCAAAGCCAACGGTTTCGAGGCGACATTCGTCAAGCGGCGCCGCGGGTCCCTGCTGTGCGTGGCGACGTTCACCGACCAGCGCGAGCTCTCCCCCATCAGCGCCGACGAGCGCGACACCCGCATTGCCGCGTACAGCACGTGGCTGCGCGTACGCGATCCTGCGGGCGCCCGAACACGTGCGCGGCCGATTCGCCGACGAGTGGGCCGGCGCGGTTGAGCTTGGCGTGGCGGCCGGGATCGCCAGATTCGACGCCAAAGGCGTGCTGCGCGTGGCCAAGAGCGAGGGCTCGGACACCGACTAGCCGCTCACCTCATCCGCCTCGCCCTCGGCGTCGGCCCGATAAATGCTAAGGCTCTCCTCACTGCGTCGAAGGTGGCGGCTTGGACATTGAGGGCGTGAACGGTGTTTTCGAGACTGCGACGCATCGCTGAGCGCCTGCGTGAGTTGCTCAGCATTCCGGCACGTGTGCGGGCGGAGTCGCAGCGGGTGCTCCGTCACTCACACGCCGAGGCGAGAAAACTTCAGCGTGCGTTCAAAGACCATACTCGTCGGTTGGAGATCCGCCAAGCGGAGCAGCACGCGCGACTCGAGGCAGAGATTCGTGCTGTTCGAGGCGAGATCCACGATCGCCTCCTTCAACATCATCTGCAGCTGAGCCGCCTGACCACTCTTCTCGAAGGGCGATCGGCCGAGCCCCCGGTGTTCTCGGCGCCGATTCCCTTCTCCGTCGAGCCTCCGCCCACTCCCGTCTCTACCGCCCCTGCCACGGGAGAATGGCTCGAACTGAAGCGCTGTCCTGGATGCGGCACTGTCGAGCGGACGCTGGTGTGCAAATGGAACAAATCGATCCTGCTGGAGAAGGAGCCGGAAGACGATTCGACGATCTCGAACTACGCGCTCTGTCACGGCTGCGGCATCGTGTATGCGACCCGGCGTCCGGTCGGCGAGCGCCATCGGGCGCTCATGGACGACTTCCCCGACACGATCGGCCGTGACCCGGCCGCAGCCGCGGCCAATCCGATGCTCAACCCATATCCGCTCTCCGAGGAGGACCGCAGGAGGTATCGGCGCATGATCGCCGGTGGTGTCTTCGTCTCCGATCACGAGCGACGGGAACACTTGTCTCAGGTTTACCGGGATCGTCTCGAGAACGCCTCACACGTGGAGCTGCTGGGCAGCCTGCTCGACGTCACAGGCGCGCGCGTCCTCGAGATCCGGTCGCGGGCCGGCACCATCGCGCACGGACTTCGCCGTCACTACGGAGCGACGGTGGCCGTGATGCCGATCTTCGAGAGTCAGCGCCTGATCGTCGAAGAGCTGTACGGCATCGAGTGCTCGGACCTGATCGACTACGACTGTTTCACGATCCCGTTTGGTGGCACCTTCGATCTGATCGTCGCCAACCACATGCTCACGCATGTCGTGCGCCCGGATCGGTTCTTCAACGAGCTGCGCGCGCATCTGCGTCCGGGCGGCCACCTGTATCTCTACAACGAGCTCGATGAAGAATTCGTGTTCGCGTCCGGCAAGTCGATCGTGAACTCGCTGAACCCCGTGCACCTGCAGACGTTCGATCGCGCGTCGCTGATGCGCCTGCTCAAGGCCAACGGATTCGAGGTGTCCTTCATCAAGCGACGAAACGGACTCCTCCTGTGCATCGCGAGGTTCACCGGTCACCGGGAGCTCTCGTCCCTCAGCGCGGACGAGCGAGACACGCGCATCGACGCATACGCCCGCGGCTGTGCCTACGCGATTCTGCGCGCGCCCGAACAGGCGCGTCGCCGATTTGCCACCGAATGGGCCGAAGCCGTCGAGCGCGGCGTGGCAACCGGGATCGCTCGATTCGACGACAAGGGCGTGTTGCACGTCGCCAAGAATGCAGGCGCAGACCCGGGCTAGCCGGTGTTCCGCATCCCGGCGGCGATGCCGTTGACGGTGACCATGAGCGCCCGATGCGCGCGCGCGTCCGGCTGACGCCGCAGGCGGCGCAGCAGCTCGATCTGCACCAGGTTCAACGGGTCGACGTAGGGATTCCGGACATCGATCGAGCGCCGGATCACCGGCGTCGATTCGAGCAGTTCGGCATGCCCGGCCACGTCGAGCACGCCGCGAATCGCACGCTCCAGCCGGGCCCGCAGGGCGGTCCCGATTCCCTGAAGTTCGGGCGGCACCAGCTGCCGATCGGTACTCGGCCGCGATGCGGCTGTCGGCCTTGGCCAGCACCATTTCGATCAACCCGATCGCGGACTGAAAATGCGGCCACTCTCGATACATCGCGATCAGCCGATCGCGCTCGCCGCGCTCGATCGCGCGATCGATGGCCTCATCCACTCCGAGCCAGGCGCCGAGCATCAGCCGCGTCTGTGTCCAGGCAAACTGCCAGGGGATCGCGCGCAGCCCGCGAATGCCTCCATCGGCGCCGCGACGCGCCGGACGGCTGCCGAGATTCAGTTCGTCGATCTCGGACTCTGGCGTCGCCTCGTGGAGATAGTCGATGAACCTCGGATCGTCCTCCACCACCTGCCGGTACGCGCTGCGTGCATCGCCGGCGAGCCGCTCCATACAGTCGCGCCACTCACCCGACGGCGCATCCACCGGCGCCAGCCATGCTTCGAGTGTCCCCGTCGTGTAGACCTCCATCGTCCTGAGCGCGATGTCGGGGAATCCAAAGAGCGCCTGCAGCATCTCTCCCTGCTCGGTGACGCGAAGTGTGCCGTCCATCGACCCTGGCGGCAGCGATTTCAGCGCCAGGTGCGTGGGACCGCCGCCGCGACCGACACTGCCACCGCGGCCGTGAAAGAGCGTGACGCGCACGTCGCGGCGACGGCACGACGCGACGATCGCTTCCTGCGCCTTGTAGAGCTCCCAACCAGCCGTCAGCCGCCCGACGTCCTTCGCCGAGTCCGAATAGCCCAGCATCACTTCCTGGCGGCCGGCGATCCGCGCGCGATACCACGGTCGATCGAGCAACGAGTCGAGCACGTCGGCGGCGCCCTGCAGATCGCGTGCGGTCTCGAACAGCGGCACCGTTCGCAGCCGTAGAGGCGACCCGCCTGCCTTCCTTCTGCAACAGCTCGACCGCCAGCACGTCAGACGCGGCTCGCGTCATCGTGATGATGTAGGCGTTGAGCGATCCCGCGGGCATGCGCGCGATCATCGCGAAGGTGTCGAGCACGTCGCGAACCGCCGGAGTCGCGTCCAGATTCGCGGGAATGAGCGGCCGTCGCCCCTCGAGCTCGCGAAGCAGAAACTCGACACGCGTGGCTTCGTCCCATTCGCCATAGCAGCCGAGGCCCAGCGCAGCGGTGATGGCCGACAGCGCCTCGACATGGCGTGCCGAGTCCTGCCGGATGTCGATGCGCGCCAGGGTGAGGTCGAACACCGAGACCCGGCGCAGCAGGTCCGTCAGCCGGCCGGCCGCGATCGGCGCATGCCCGGTCGCTTCGAGCGATCGATGACACAGTCGCAGATCCGCCATGAGCTCCGCTGAGTCGAGATACACATCAGGGGCGACGGGCGCGTCCTCGTCGCCCTGCAGCGTGGTCTCGATCCAGTCGCGCGTGGCACGCATCCGTCCGCGCACCTTGCGCAGCAGCTCGCGGTAGGGTTCGCGCGCACTGCCTGCGCGCTCGAGGAGTTCCGGCGTGGCGTCATCGAGCGAAAGCTCATCGCGGAGCGCGTCGATCTCGTCGAGATACAGATCGGCCGCGGCCCACCGTGAGAGCCAACACGCCCGGCGTGTGACCTGTGGCGTGACATGAGGATTGCCGTCGCGATCGCCGCCGATCCACGAGCCAAAGCGAATCGGCGTCGCGTCCACCGGCAGTCCGCGGCCTGTGCTCGCACGCAGGGCACGGTCCATCGTCCGCGCGAAGCGAGGGACCGCGTCCCACAGGCTCTGCTCGAAGACGATCAGGCCGCTGCGCACCTCGTCGATTGGCGACGGACGCTGCTCGCGCACCTCGCTCGTGCCCCAGGCGCTTTCGATCTCGCGGCGGAGAGACGCGACCAGCTCGTCGCGCTCGATCGTCGTCAGGTCCGGCCGGTCTCGCTCGGCGAGGGCACGCGCGATGCGATTGTGCTTCTGCACGATCCGGCGGCGCGCCACTTCGGTCGGGTGCGCCGTGAGAACCAGCTCGATCTGCAGCGCGCAGACCGATTCGTGCAGCCGATCCGGAGTGATGCCGGCGCTGAGCAGACGCCCGAAGCTGTCCTCGCACGAGCCTCGCTGCGGCGGCGCGGCGGGATCGCGCTGGTAGGCGCGGCGCCGCCGCACACGATGATGCTGCTCGGCAATGTTGGCCAGATGGAGAAACTGCGCGAACGCGCGCGCGACCGGCAGCGCCTCGTCCAGGGACATGCGCGCGAGCACGTCGGCCAGCGCGGCGAACGCCTCGGTGCTTCCGGCGCGCGCCGACTTCGACAGCCCGCGCACCCGCTCGACCGTGCGAAGGACGTCCTCTCCCGCGTCGGCTTTGAGCGTGTCGCCGAGCAGCTCACCAAGCAGCCGCACATCGTCGCGCAACGGTTTGTGCGGATCCGGCGTCACGTTTCAACGATACCGCACGCGGCGGGACACGAGAGGCGGGAGTTCAGGTTACGATGCCGGCATGCAAAGTTGTCGCATCGGAATCGTCGCCGCCGTGCTTCTGGCGATGCCTGCCCTGTCTCATGCCCAGTGGCTGGCACATCCCGATCGCAACGTCCCGCGAACGCCCGACGGCAAGGTCAACCTGCAGGCACCAGCGCCACGAACGGCGGACGGCAAGCCCGACTTCACCGGCGTCTGGCAGAACGCATGGTTCACCGACGGGCGCGTGCAGCCGCTGCCGGTGTCTCCGGATGGCGAGCCGCCGGCCGCCACGTTCGGGGATGTCTTCGCGAACTTCAAGGGCAACCTTCCGCTTCAGCCGTGGGCCGCGAAGCTCAAGGCCGATCGTCACGAGCAGAACAGCAAGGAGAACCCCGACGCGCACTGCCTGCCGATGGGGCTCGTCCAGTTCCACATGCACCCGCAGCCGCGCAAGGTGCTCCAGACGCCGGAGGTCATCGCCATTCTCTACGAGGGCAACGCCGGAGTTCGACAGATCCTCACCGACGGCCGGTCATTGCCGACCGGCGATCCGCAGCCGTGGTGGTACGGCTACTCCATCGGCCGCTGGGATGGCGACACGCTCGTCGTCGAGACCAGCGGATTCAGAGACGGCGGATGGCTCGACATTCAGGGCAGCCCGCTGACCGACGCCGCGAAGATGACCGAGCGGTGGCGGCGGCTCAACTACGGCACGATCCAGATCGACATCACGATTGACGATCCCAAGGCCTACACCCGGCCGTTCGCCATTCGGATTCACCATCGGCTGATGATGGACGGGAAGTTCGACGCCGAGCTGATCGAGTTCATCTGCCAGGAGAACAACAAGGCGCCCCAGCTGATGGTCGGCAAATAGCCCGACGCGTCGGGACTTGACGGCCCTGATACAAGTAGGTCGTGAGGCCCGCCATGCGCATCGCCGGTACTGAACGACATCCACGGAAACCTTCCGGCACTCGACGCAGTTCTGGCCGACGTACGTCAGGCCGGCGTAGACCAGATCGTCATCGGCGGCGACGTGCTGCCAGGTCCGCTGCCCCGCGAGACCATGGCCCGCCTGCTGGCGCTCGAGATCCCCACGCAGTTCATCTACGGCAACGGTGACAAGGCGATCCTGGCTCAACTCACAGCCAGCGACCCGAGTGCGGTCACGTACTGGGGGACCACCGAAGGCGTGGCCGTCCCCGAGCCGATGCAGGAATTGATTCGATGGACTGCGCGGCAGGTGTCGGAGTATCGCGACGTTCTCGCGAGCTGGCCGCTGACGACAATGCTGTCGATCGACGGCCTCGGCACGGTGCTCTTCTGCCATGCGACGCCGCGCAACGAGATTGATATCTTCACGCGTGTCACGCCCGAAGAACGTCTCCTGCCGGTGTTCGCGGGTGTCGATGCATCCCTCGTCGTCTGCGGTCACACCCACATGCAGTTCGATCGCACGATCGGACCGACGCGCGTGGTGAATGCCGGCAGTGTCGGAATGCCATTCGGCACGACCGGCGCGGACTGGCTGCTGCTGGGACCTGGAGTCGAGTTGCGGAAGACCCGTTACGACACGGCCGCGACCGCCGAGCAGTTCCGGCGCACGGCGTACCCGATGGTCGAGGAGTTCGCCGTCCGCTACCTCCTGCAGCCGCCGTCAGAGGAAGAGATGCTCACGGCGTGGGGACAGTATGAGCTGACGCCGTGATCGTCAGGCGCTCGCGGTCTGCCGGCGCGATCGAAACACCCGCCTGGCAATCTCGCCCCCGATGACGCCCCAGAGATATGCGCCCGGAAGCCTGAGCAGCGGCGACAGCAGCATCACGATGGGCGCGGGGCCGGGGATTTGTTGCCAGCCCTGGTAGAACGTGTAGAGGATTCCGCGCTCCTGATACGTCGTCGGCGTCTGGCCAGGGTGCAACTCGACGAAGTCGAGGAGACCAGACATCATCAACACGCCAGTCACAAGCAACGGAAGCGCGGCAATCGTCGAGACCTGCACCGCTGCCCAGCCCGCCGAACGATTGCTGCTCCGCGCGGTCCAGAAACCGATCCCGACGAGGAAGAGCACCCAGATCTCTGAATGGAGCGGTCGCTGCAACAGTTCGATCCGATCCGGGACTGTCGGCTTGTTCCAGGAGTAGCCGAATGACGGGGGATCGACGACGTTCCAGGCGATGGCCCCGATCGTCACCAGCATCAGGACAAGACCCACCAGCGCCACGGCCTGAACGGTTCGCAGGTGCTGCCACATCGCGCTTCGCACGACGTCGACGCAGACTCTGGCGGTCAGCGGACGCGCCTGGAGCATGGCGGCGAGTTCAGCCCCGTACTGTTTTCGCCAGGCCGGCGGATATAGATGCATCAGCGCCGACACGAGCGTCGTCTTCATGCGAGTCTGAGCCTCCTGAGACCGATCGACGCGATGCGCCGCATGTTCTGCAGCTGTTCGTCCAGGGCCGCGGTGCCGCGCGCGGTCAACTTGTACGGGCGCTGACGGCCGTCGCCCTCGAGCGGCGCGATCAGCTCCTTCTCGACCAGCCGGGTGATCGCGTTGTAGAGCGTGCCAGGGCCGACGGCGACACCAGCAAAGCTTTCGATGTCGCCCATGATCGCCCACCCATGCTTCGGGCCATCGGCGAGGCTGGACAGAATCAACAGTTCCGGGTCGGAGGCCGGTCCGCTGCTCGGCTTGCGCGCCATAGTCGTAATTACGATATACCAGATTGCATAGTTCCGGAAGTAGGGGCCGCCTTTAGGCGGCCCGAGCTACGCCTTCAGGCGGCCCATGCGATAGAGTCTTCTCCCATGGCACACCGGCTGGCGAGCGCTCTCATCCTCATCTCCTGCTCCATCCCCGCGGCGGCCAACGCCGCGACATGTGAGAGTCTCTCGACGCTCACCCTTCCGAACACCCGGATCATGGCTGCGACGCCGCAAGCGGCCGGCCCGTTCACGCCGCCTGGCGCCCCGCCGAATGCCGCGACGAACCCGGCCCTCGCCAACCTCCCGGCGTTCTGCCGCGTGACCGCGTCGCTGCAGCCGACCAGCGACTCGGACATCCGGATCGAGGTCTGGATGCCGGCGTCGAACTGGAACGGCAAGCTTCAGTCGGTCGGCAACGGCGCCTGGGCGGGCACGATCGGATACGCGGCGCTCGGCGCTGCCCTCACCTCCGGCTACGCGACGGCGGCCACCGACACCGGTCACGTCGGCAACACCGCGAAGTTCGTCCCCGGCCATCCCGAGAAGATGGTGGACTACGGCTACCGCGCCGTTCACGAGATGACGGTGGCCGCGAAAGCACTCGTCGCCGCCTTCTACGGCAACGGTCCACGACTCTCGGTACTGGAACGGATGTTCGACCGGCGGACGGCAGGGCCTGATGGAAGCCCTGCGCTATCCGGCCGACTACGACGGCATCATCGCCGGAGCACCGGTCAACTTTCGGACGCACCAGCTGACCTGGGAGTTGTGGGTCTCGCAGGCCGTTCATCGCGACGCGGCCAGCTACATTCCGCCGGCGAAGTACCCGGCAATTCATCAGGCCGCACTCGAGGCCTGCGACGCGCGAGACGGACTCAAAGATGGCCTCATCGACGATCCCACGCAGTGCCGATTCGATCCGAACGTGCTCGAGTGCAAGGCGGGTGACTCACCCACCTGTCTCACCACGGCGCAGGTGACCGCGGCACAGCGGATCTACTCGCCGGCCGTGAATCCGCGAACGAAGCAGGAGATCTTCCCGGCACTGCAACCCGGGAGCGAGCTGGGATGGGGCGGACTCGCCGGTCCGCAGCCGGTCGGCGAAGCGGTCGAGTTCTTTCAGTACGTGGTCTACAACGATCCGATGTGGGATCCGCGAACGATCGAGTTCGACTCGGCGGCTGATGCAGCCGACAAGGCCGCTGCCGAGGTGCTCAACGTCACTAATCCGAACCTGAAGCCGTTCTTCGATCGCGGCGGCAAGCTGCTGCTCTATCACGGCTGGAACGATCAGCTCGTCGCCCCGCTCAACTCGGTCAACTACTACAGGAACATCGTCTCGACAGTCGGCCGCGAGACGGCATCGAGTTCGGTCAGGCTCTTCATGATGCCCGGCACCAACCACTGTGCCGGCGGTGAGGGTCCGAACACGTTCGATCGCATGAAGGTGATCGAGCAGTGGGTCGAGCAGAAGCAGGCGCCGACCCGCATCGAGGCCTCGCATGCGACGGCAGGCAAGGTCGATCGCACGCGACCGCTCTGCGCGTTTCCCGAGGTCGCGAGGTATACAGGAACCGGTAGCACCGACGAAGCCGCAAATTTCGTATGTCGAATACCGTAGGCAACGGAGGAGACGGAGTTTTACGGGAACAGGATGAGTTCTTCTCCGTTTCTCCGCTCCTCCGTGTGATTCCGTTTCCTCCGAGCCCTCCGTTACCTATTTGCGTCGGGTCTGCAGCTGGTGATACCCCAGTTGCTTCCGCGCCTCGGCGAGGGTCTTGCCCTCGTTGATGGCGGCGCGAATCTGCTGCTCGATCGCGTCGATCTCCTCGGCGGCCGTCAGGACGGCCTCCTCATGCGCCTGCGGAATCACCACGACGCCGTCGGCATCGCCGCGCAGCAGGTCCCCGGGATGGACGCGCGCGTCGCCGATGTTGACGACCGTGTTGACCGCCTCCACCTGCACGCGGTCCTTCCCCGTGCGCATCGAGTAGCTGCGACTGAAGATCGGATACTTCAACTCGCGCGCGAGGTGCGTGTCGCGGCAGGCGCCGTCGATCACCGTGCCGGCGACGCCCCGCCGGTGAGCGACCCACGTCAGGATGTCGCCCCACACCGTCGCATTCTCGCGGCCGCCGTTGTCGAGCACGACCACGCGCCCAGGCTCGACATCGTCGATGTAGTCGCCGACAGTCCCGGGCGGCTGGCCGGCGGGCCCGTACAGAATCGTGAACGCACGACCGGTCATGCGGAAACCAGGGTCGAGCGGCTTGATGTTCAGACACTGGCCGGCGATGCCGAGTCGATCGAGCGCATCGCTGATCGATGTCGTGTCGAGTCTGGACGCACGATGCGAGATTGTTGTCGTTCGACATTATTTCTTGAGCATCGTCTCGTAGCTCTTGCCCATCACCTGACTCGCCGGCAGGCCTTCGCGCAGACCAGCGACCATCTGCCGCTCGCGATCGGCGACGATGTCCGCCGCGTCGAGCACGCGCTCGATGTCGGCGGCGGCGACGAATACCACCGCACTGCCATCAGCGACGACGTAGTCGCCAGGCGAGACGTGAACGTCGCCGATGACGATCGGCACGTTCGTGCCGGTCTCGACGATTCGCCCGCGCGCGGTGCGCGAGGTGGCGCTGCGCGCGAAGACAGTGAAGTCGTAGCCGCGCGCCTCGTCGGCGTCGCGTGCCGGGCCGTCGATGACCACACCGGCGACGCCGCGCAGTTGCGCCGCCAGCGAGAGGTTGCCTCCCCAGCACGCCGCGTCGATGCCGGTGCGCTGCTCGAGCACGATGACGTCGCCCGCCTGCGCCGCCTCGATTGCCGTGGTCCCCAGATGTCGCGACGCCGCCGGCCGGCCATCGTCTTTTTCCAGCTTCACCGTGACGACACGGCCGGAGATCCGGCGATCGGTCGTCAGCCGCGTGAATGCCGGTGACGACACCAGCGAGGCCCAGCTTGTCGAGCGCGTCCGACACCGCGCAGGCATCGAGACGCTCAGACGCGCACAGGAATCGATGCGGTCAAGCCGGACAAGCAGTCGTCCATCTGGCTCCAATATGTCAGTCGTGAGTCCGGCTTCAGCCGGACCTCACTGCCAGTACGCGAAGCACATCGCGTTGCCGGTTCCCGCCTCGGAGCGGTAGCACGGCACGTAGTCGATCTGGTGGTAACGTGCAGGCCCGCCGCGTTCATGGCCGAGATGACCGGATACCAGTTCTTGATCTCCGCCGTGCCGACCTTGAAGTAGCTCTCCGGCAGCTTCGCGAGCGCGTCCTCGTCGCCGCTCTTCATCGCGGCGATCACCTGCCGATCGAAGTCCTCGTCGATCACGAAGTGCGTCAGCCCACCCGACGCCATGAGCGCGACGCGCTTGAATCCGCCGAAGCTCTTGATGGCGCGATAGAGTCCGCGGCCGAGCTCGAGACAGCGATGGACCTTCGGCGTGTTGTGCGGGAAGTGGACGTTGAGGATGATCGGCACGCTCGGCGGCGTCTGGTCCTGCAGAATCGTGTGGTAGAAGAAGCCGTAGGCGTGCGGGATGCCGCCGCGCGGCGCGCCGCTCGGCGTCTGATCCGACTGCGCCAGATCGAAGTCCTCGTCGGCCAGCGATCGCAGGATGTGATCGGCAAGCTCGGTCGCGCCCGGGTACGTGGCGCCCTCTTCTGGCGAGTTCGCCGGCTCGGCGATGTTGAGGCCAGGCGCGTCCTCGTTCAGGTGCTGCACGTTGCTGATCGTCTTGCCGCGATAGACGGTGATCGCCGGCGTCAGACCGGCGTTGAAGAACTCGCGCTGATCGTTGCCGATGATGACGACGGCGTCCGGCGCGACCTCGTTGAACTTCCTGCCCAGGGCCTCGAGAGCCGCGCGGCATTGCACGAAGCGCTCGCGCCGCTTCTCCACCCCGATCTCCTGCGCAAAGCCGGGCGCGCGCTCCTGCAGCAGCGCCGGGTAGTCGTAGGTCTTGCCGCGAACCAGTGGTTCTTGTTCTCGCGGTCGGCCTTCGCCCGCAGGTCCCACTGCTCCGGCGGCGTGGACAACAAGGGTCCATGCGACGACCCGATTCCCAAGACGACGTCAGCCATTCGATACTCCCAATTACTAGTCCGTAGCTCACCGGCTATCTTTCGGGCGCCACCGTGAAAAATGCCGCTCGAGCCGCTCGGCCAGCCAGGTCAGGACGATTCCCGACAGCGCGATGATCGTCGACGCCCAGAAACACAGTGTCGGTCTGAAACGTCTGGCCGCCGTAGTTGACCATGTAGCCGATGCCCTCGCTGCCGCCGAACATCTCGCCGACGACGACGCCGATCAGACCGAGGGCGACCGCCTGGCGGACGCCGGTCAGGATGAACGGCACGGCGCCGGGGATCACGACCGTCGTGAAGATCTGCCAGTCCGAGGCGCGATAGGCGCGCGCCGCTTTCAGCAGATCGTCGTCGATCGCCTTGACGCCGCCGATCGTGTTGATCAGCACCGGAAAGACGGCGTTGATGAACACGATGAAGACCTTCGACCACATGCCGATGCCGAACCAGATGAGCACGAGCGGGATCAGTGCCACGCGCGGCGTCGAGTAGAGGGCCGTCACGAACGGCTCGACGACCATCGCCAGACGCCGGTACCAGCCGATGATCACGCCGACGACGACGCCCACCGCGATCGCCACGCTGACCCCGATGGCGAAATTGCGTCCCGCTGTAGATCATGTCCTGCTTCAGCCGGCCCATGGTCCACTCTTCGAGGAACCGCATCGACCACCTGCGACGGCCCGGTGAAGAACAGCGGTGAGATCTTTCCCGCCGACCACATCGCCTGCCACGCCCCAAGCGCGATGACGACGCGCGACGCCGCCGAGGATCACCCGCTCGTGCCGCTGGTAGAAGCTGCGCCGCGGCTTCTCGACCAGAACCTCCGGCGTGGGGCGGTCCCGGATCGTCGGTCCGTCATCGCGCACTCAGCTGGCCGCCTTCGACATGCCAATCCGGTCCGGCGTTTCTTCGACCATCTGCCAGATGGCCTCTTCGACTGCGAGGAACCGCGCGTCGCGCTTCAGCCGCAGCGAGCGCGGGCGCTCGAACGGAATGTCGATGATGCCCTTCACGCGGCCCGGCCGCGCGCTCATCACCGCCACGCGATCGGCAAGAAAGACCGCCTCGTTGATCTGATGCGTGATGAAGAGCACGGTCTTCCGCGCCTCACTCCAGATCTTCAACAGCTCCGCCTGCATGTACTCGCGCGTCTGCGCGTCGAGCGCCGCAAACGGTTCGTCCATGAGCATGCACCACCGGATCCGCGGCCAGCGCCCGGGCCAGGTTCACGCGCTGCTGCATGCCGCCGGAGAGCTCCGAGGGATAGTGCCGCTCGAACCCGGTCAGGCCGACCAGACGCGTGAAGTGCTCGGTCCTGGTCTGCATCGTCGCCCGGTCGAACCGTCGCTGCATTTCCATGCCGTAGCGCACGTTGCCGGCGACGGTGCGCCACGGCAGCAGGCTCGACTGCTGGAAGACGACGGCGCGATCGACGCCGGGCCCGTCGATCCGCGCGCCGTCGATGATCACGTTGCCGACGTCGTAGCGGAGCAGGCCGGCGACGATGTTGAGCAGCGTGGTCTTGCCGCAGCCGCTCGGTCCGACGATGGCCATGAACTCGCCCTCGGCGACCGAGAGCGACACGTCGGACAGCGCCAGGACCTGACGGCCGTCCCGCTCGACGTAGTAGCGCTTGGTGAGGCCGTCGATCTCCAGCTTGTGCATCCGGGGCGTCGTCGCTAGTGTCCGGCTGAGCCGGACCTTATTTGAAGGCCTGTCCAGCCTTGCGCGACTCCTCGGCTTTGATGGCCGGACCGAAGAGCGACTGGAAGAAGCCTTCCTTGACCAGGCGCGCGACGGTGCCGTTGTCGATCACCTTGCGGAAGTCGTAGGCCTTGAGATCGGCGGACAGCCGCGGATCGACCTGCTGCGCGATGATCGCCTTGACCGCGCCGTCCATGACGTAGGGCACGCGGTCGAAGATGTTCCCCTTGGCGTAGAGGTCGTAGATGCGTGCGACGTCGGCCTCCGGCTGCTTGTCGTACGCGATGTAGGTCTTCACCGCGAACGCCTTGTCGTCATAGAAGCGCTTGATGGCCTCGGCATGGGCCTTGACGATCTGCTCCGGCAGCCGCGGGCTGGCCGCAATCGCGCTCTTGGCGAACATGTAGGTGGTGGCCGCGTAGACCTCGTGCTCGGCCAGATTCGCCAGGTTCTTGTAGCCGGCTTCTTCGAGGCGGAAGTAGTTCGGCGCCGTCAGCAGCGTCGCATCGGCGCGGTTGGTCTGGAGTGCCGACGCGCGGCCGGTGACGTCGGTGCCGACCGGAATCCACTGCACGTCACGCGACGCCGAGTGCCATACGTCCCGAGCAGCGCCACCGTGTAGTTGTACGGCGCGTCGCCGATCTGCCCGACCGCCACCCGCTTGCCCTTCAATTGCTTCGGATCCGAAAACTCCTTCTGGGCGATCAGCGCGAACAGGCCCTTGTTGGAGGAGCTTCCCATCAGCGCGAACGAACCGTCGCGAGTGCTGGCGACCATGCCCTGCTCGAGCGAGTGGTTGACCATGACCGCCTGACCGCTGGTCAGCATGGCGACGCCCGCCGGGTGGACGCCAAACTGCAGATCCACCTCGAGGCCGTTCTTCGCGTAGTAGCCGCCGTCCCGCGCGAGATAGAGCGGCCATGACGCGCCGCTGCGCGTCGGGTAGTTGATGGTGACCTTCTGCAGCTGCTGCGCCTGCGCCCGTTCGACTACGCTCAGGGCGCCCCGAGCATCGTCGAGGGGCGGCCAGCACTGCCACCGCAGTGAGGATGGCCACGACAATCAGAAGCGGGCGTGTTCGGCTCATACCGCGGCCTCCACCGGAACCTTCAGATTAAAGAGCTTCTTCGCGTTGTCCTCGAAGATCTTCTTCTTGTCCTCGGCGGTCAGCCAGTCAATCGCCTCGATCGTGAACCGGGTCTCGTCGAGCCATCGGCCCGTTCTCGGATCCTTGACCGTGCCGACGCCAGGGCGCTCGGTGCCGAACACGCAGCGGTCGACGCCGACCGTCTTGAACAGCAGCTCGAGCGCGTCCTTCGAGTACAGCACGGTGTCGTAGTAGAGATACCGCATCGCCTCGGAGAAGCGCATCGCGCCAGGACGACGAAGCGAGCTGGCCTCGAACCGCGCGAACTGATACGGAATCGCGCCTCCGCCGTGCGAGACGAGGATCTTCAGCGTCGGAAAGTCCTTGAACACGTTCGACGTCAAGAGTGATACGACGGCGATGTTCTCTTCGTTGATGAAGTGCAGCGAGTACGGCAGCCGCTCGGACCGGCAGCCGGCCGAATGGATGTGTCCGGGAATGTCGAGCTCCACCATCTTCTCGTAGAGCGGATACCAGAACCGATCGCCGAGCGCCGGCGTCTCGACGCCACTGCACTCGCCGGGATCAGGGTTGAGCAGACAGCCGACGAATCCCTGCTCCTTCACGCACTTCTCGAGATACGGAACGATGGCCTTGGGGCTGACGCCGGGCGTCAGCGGAAGACCGCAGACGCCGCGGAAGGTGTTCGGATACAGCTCCACCTGCTTGGCGATGATGTTGTTCGTCTCCTCGACGAACCACTGCACGAGCTTCGGCGACTCGCTGGTCATCATCTGATACGGCCGCGGCGACACGAGCTGCATGTCGGTCCCGACTTCTTTCAGCTGATCCAGGTGCGAGCTGCCGCCGAAGACCGGCGAGTTGAGCGCCTTCCGCACGTCGTCCTCGATGGCCAGGTTGCCGCCGCGGCCATGCGCTCCGCGGTGCGCGAGGATCTGCGCCTTGTAGACGTAGAGGCTGTCGGGCGCCGTGACGTGCCCGTGCGAGTCGATAATCACCGTGTCCTCCTACCCAGGGTACGGTCCTACTTGGTCCTTGGTCCTTGGTCCTTGGTCCTTGGTCCTAGTTCACCTTCAACAGCGCCGCCGCGTTCTTCCAGAAGATCCGCTCGCGTTCCTCAGCCGAGATCGGCAGCTTCTCGACAATGGCGATCGTCTCGCGGATGTACATCGGCCCCTTCTCCGGGTCGAACGGCGCATCCGAGGCGAACAGCGTGTTCGGCACTCCGTAGAAGTTCATCCCGCACACGGTGGCGTCGAACGCGCCGAAGAGCGCGGTGTCGGCGTAGAACATCTTGAAGTAGTCGATCGGCCGCTTCTTCAGCCCCTTCAGCACCAGCGACAAATCCCGATCGGACGTGCGCGCACCGAGCTGATCCCAGCCCGGCCCGACGCGGCCGGCGAAATACGGAACCATCGCCCCCATGTGGTGGGCGATGATCTTGAGCGACGGCCACTTGTCGAACAGCCCCGCGAAGACGATGCGCGCCATCGCCGCGCTGGTGTCATACGGCCACCCGAACGTCCACCAGATCTCGTACTCAGACGCCTGCTCCGACAGATAGTCCGGAAAATCGGCGCCGCGATACGGGTGCAGCCAGATCGGCAAATCGTACCCCACCATCGCCTCGAACAACGGCAGAAACTCGGCCGCGACGAGCGGCTTGCCGAGGATGTTCGAGTGAATCTGAATGCCTTTCGCGCCCAGGTCGCGCACGGCCCGGTGGGTTTCCTGGAGTGACGCCTCGGGATCGTTCATCGGCAGGGCGGCCGCGAATCCGACGAAGCGATCCGGATGCTTGCGCACGAGCTCGGCCATGGAGTCGTTCGCGATGCGGGCCAGCTCGAGCCCCTGGGCCGGCTGCGCGAACAACTCGATCGGCGGCGTCGGCAGCGACAGCACCTGCTGATAGCCAGGGAACATGTCCATGACCTTGAAGCGGATGCTGAGATCGTGGAGCATCGGCACGCCGCGGCTGCGCTTGCCGATGTCCTTCAAGCTGCCGGCAAGTCTTTCAACCCCTTCCGAATAGCCGGGCGGCGAAATATGGGTGAACACGTCTATCTTGCGCATCGGTCCTCAGGAATGGGCCGCGCATCAGGGCGCGGACTGAGGATTCTACTCTGATACTCTGGCCTCCTTCACGCATGAGGATGCACCGGCTGCCCGTTCTCCTGCTGTTCACGATGCTCGCCGTCCTCGAGCCGGCAACGGGGCTCGTCGCGCAGCCCGCTCACTGCGATGCCGACCTCAATCCGGCGACCACGAACCCGCTGGGATACCGCCTGCGCGGCGACCGCTGTGAGGGCGTCTATATTCAGGATGTCGCGGCGACCGCGCTGAAGGTCGTGTCATTCACGGAGTCGTACAAAAGCTTCGATCCGTCGCTCGACCGGCCGCTCCTGGTCGAGTGGACCCCGCCGCAGGGCGCAGCCGTCCACGTTCGCGCGCAGTCACTGCGAAACCGCCTCTACTATCGAATGGACTCAGACAGGTCCGCCGGCTCAGGGTCGTTCACGTGGCCGCCCGACGTCCTCGCCGTGCTGCGACTGGACCGGACCGAGCTTGGCGTGCTGGCGTGGACGACGCGGCGCATCGGTACTGTCGATCGAACGGTGCTCGAACCGCTGCGCGTCCGGCAGCAGGCGGCGGCCACACCGGGGCCCTATCGCCTTGTCGTCGTCCCGGGTGTTCAGGTGGAAGAGATCTTCATCAGCCTGGCGCCGCTCAAGCCGAACGGCGAGCCGGGACCGTACACCATCGACAAGCAGCCTGCCGCGCTCGGGTACTATCCCGCCGGTCGGGCAGCCGCGATCACGATCAAGGCGCCTTCGGCCGTCGGCGTGTATCGCCTCGATCTCGGCGCCACGCTCACGCAGGGTGGGACGTCGGCGATGACGGCATACTTCGCCACGACCCTAGTCGCGACACGTGAAGAGACCATCGACCAAGTCCCGGGAGACCCTGCGCGCCCTGCGTGATGCGGAGGCGGCGAAGGTCGCGCAGTCCGCGCTGCGGAGTGGCGAGGTGAGCCAGGAGGAGATCGACGCACTCGATCGGTTGTCGCGACTGGTGGAGATCGAAAACGCCCGCCCGCCAACGTGGCGGTCGCGCGCGCCGCTGATCGTCGTGACGATCGCCACGCTCATCGTGGTCAGCGTCTTGTTCTTCGCGCGGGTCAGCTCGACCGACATCGAGCTCGACGTCGAAGTGACGCGCGTCCGCTTCGCCCTGCCCTCCCGGCAGACGGTGACCGACATGCTGCCGCTGTCCAGGCTTGGCGTCGGCCGTCTGCGCGAGGCCGTGATACCACGCGCGCGCAACCTCGAATCGCAGGCCCTCCGCTCCGACGAGGGCGAAGTGGCCGTGCAGGTGGAGCCGGCAACGATCGCCGATCGTCAAGGCACGGTCACGCTGGCGGGCCTCGCGCTTCCACCGGCAACCGTCGTGTCGCTCACCTACAGCGGCGTGCCGCGACGGTACCGCGTCGAGATCAATGCCGCGGCCCCCGATCTCCACGTCGCGGTGTCGGGTCCAACCGATCTGCGCGCCACCGGCGCCGGCCGCCAAACGCTCGACTTCGACGTGCCGGGCGACCTGGTGCTGCATTCCGGGAAGAACGGACTGTTCTTCGACCTCTCGTTGCAGGACGGCTCACGCGGCGGACTCGCGCGTCAGTTGCCAGCCCGTGACCTCTCCTTGCAGGACGTGGATGAAACCATCGACGGCAATCGCACCATCGTGCGGCGCATCTCGGCGATCGTGTCGGGGACGCTGTATCTCGAGGCGATCGACGGCAAGGAGCGTACCCTGCGCGCCGGCGAACTGCTGCAGTTCTCACGCAGCGAGGGCGAACTGCGATCCGTCCGGCTCGAGGACGACCGCATCGTCCTGAACTTTCAGGGCACGGTGCACGGCATGACCATCGGTCGCGGCGACAACCAGATCAGCCTGATGCCGACGTGGCTCGAATGGATCCAGGCGCGGCACGGCGTGAGCCTGTTCTGGGGTTCGGCGCTGTATCTGTGCGGCGCCGCCATCGCCGTGTTCAAATGGCTCAAAGGTCGAGAATGACTAGCCGGTGGATCGGACACGTCTCGGGTCTGGCCCTCTGCCTGCTTCTGCCATCGCTCGCGGCCGCGCAGCTTGCCGAGGACGTCGAGGAAGCCGCCAAGCGCGTGGTCGTGATGGTGCAGTGCTCGGCCGCTGACGTCGATCGACCTGGCGCAGGCCTGCTGATCGGCGCCGACGCCGAGCGCGTCTACATCGCGACCGCCACGCACGTCGTATCGAGGTGCGCGCAGACCGACGGCACACGCGTGCGATTCCGGTGGTCCGCCGCCCCGCTTCCCGGACGTGTGCTCAACACCGACGGCCTCCCGCTCGACCTCGCGGTCGTCGCCGTGGCGCGCAAGGCCGCGGCGCCAGACGGCCAGCTACCGGTCTCGCTCGATCGACTCGGCGATCCGGCGCTTCTGCGGCGCGGTGATCCCGTCTACGCACTCGGCAACCCGCGCGGCATCCCCTGGGGAGTCAGCGCGGCTCCGGATCGGTTCGCGAGCACTGAAGACGGCATCGTCCTCTTCGCCTCGACCTTTCTCGGCGAAGGGCATTCCGGCGGCGCACTGCTCAACGATCGCGGCGAGATCGTCGCGATGATTCGCGGCGATCAGCCGCCGACGGGCGAAGCGGTCAGCGTGACGCGCATTCTCGCCCGCGTGAGAGAGTGGAAGCATCCGATTGACCTCAGGCCGCCGCTGCCGCGACTCTCAGCGGGTGCGGACACGACGTGCCGCACACGCGCCGATGGCAGCGTCAACTGCTGGGGAGATGTGGGATTCAGCGAAGCCGGCGGCCCCGCGATCGGAACGCTGGCGCGCCCCGATGCGCAGTACAAGCAGGTCGGCCTCGGCGCGCGGCACATGTGCGGCCTCGCGTTCGACGGCTCGGTCTACTGTCGAGGGTCCAACCGATATGGACAGCTTGGCACCGGCAACAAGGCGGACAGCTACGACGAAGACGTCGCCGTCCAGCAGAATGCGCTCGCGTTCGTATCGCTCGCGGTTGGTGGATTCCACAACTGCGCTCTGACGCTGCAAGGACGCGCCTATTGCTGGGGCGCTGGCGAGCAGGGGCGGCTCGGTCACAACTCGCGAGAGGACAGTCTTGTTCCGGCGCCAGTCGCAGGGGCCCAGCGGTTCACGGCCCTCGCATCCGGGCGGCTGAACACGTGCGGACTCACTCCCGAAGGCGCGATCTTCTGTTGGGGCGGCATGCATGGAACGGGACTCGAGCGGATCGGCGGAGTCGAGCCGCCAATCGCCTTCACGCCCGAGCGTGTGCCCGGTTCGGAACGGTTTCGGCAAGTGGTATCCGGCCACGGTCAGGTGTGCGCACTGACCACGTCTGGACGCGCGTTCTGCTGGGGCATCAACGAAGACGGCGACCTCGGGATCGGACGAAAGAGCGAACGAGAGTTCGCGCCCGTGGCGGTGGCCGGCAACCATACGTTCGCATCGCTCGCGGCCGGCTACGGCGGCGACACCTGCGGAATCACACAGACAGGATCGGCGTACTGCTGGGGACTGAATGTGAATGGCACGCACGGCAACGGAACTGAAGACAACAGCAGCAGCGTGCCTGCGCCAGTGTCCGGCAACCACGCGTTCGCATCACTGGCCATCGGGATCAACCACGCGTGCGGCGTGACCTGGGACGCGCAGATCTACTGCTGGGGAGGCGCATCCGGGTTCGGCAACGGCGGCACGGCGTCCTCCACTCGAAGCCTCGTTCCCACGCTGGTGACGAACCTGCCCTAGCGTCCTTCCCCCGCTCGTCAAACGCTGGTACCGCACCGCGGTTCTCGCGGGCCAGCGGTTGGGTTTCGTATTCAGTTTTCTGAATTTCGTCCAATTGTCTGTAGAACGCCGTTGCTCGTGGATGCGTTGCCCACTGCTGTGAGGGCGCTCGTCCCCCGCAAGCGATCCACTCGTCCCTCGTCCCTTCGGCACGTTTCTCTCCTATCAGCGGCCTTTGGTGTGAACCGTTAACAACCGGCGTGATACGACGCCGAGTAAGGAGAAGGGGACGATGGCGAGACGCATCACCGCGTTTCTAGTGGGGCTCCTGGTGACCGCAAGTCTCGCCGGAGCGCAGGAACGCTTCGGCAGCCTGACGGGCACCGTGACAGATACGACGAAGGCGGCCGTGCCTGGCGCGACCGTCACCGCAACCAACAAGGACACCGGCGCCCAGCGCGTCGCGGTCAGTAACGCGGACGGCACGTATCGCGTTCCCGATCTCGAGCCGGGCCGGTACTCGCTCAGCGTGGAACTGCAAGGCTTTCAGAAAGTCGCCGTTGACGACGTGCTCGTCCTGCTCGGGCGGACGAGCAGTCTGGACGCCGAGATGCGGCCCGGCGTGCTGACGGAAGTCGTGACCGTCACCGGCGAGGCGACCAGACAGCTGGACCTGTCCAGCGTCACGCTCGCGCACAACGTCACCGCTGAGGAATTCGACCGACTGCCGAAGAGCCGCAGCTTCCAGAGCATCGCGATGACCGCACCGGGCGTGAACTCGGGCGAGATCGAGGGCGGCTTTCAGGTCAACGGGGCGAGCAGCGCCGAGAACGTCTTCACCGTAGACGGCGTCGCCACCAACAGTCTGATCTACGGGGGCTCGCGCCAGAACACGGTGTTCGAGTACCTGCAGGAAGTGCAGGTCAAGACCGGCGGCATCGACGCCGAATACGGCGGCGCGCTCGGCGGCGTGATCAGCGCGGTGACCAAGTCCGGCGGCAACATGTTCACCGGTGAAGGCCACTACTACTACATCGGCGACTCGCTGAGCGCCGGACCGGTCAGACGGCTGGTGCTCGACCCGGTTGACTTCACCACCGTCGGCTACTTCCAGGACGACAAGCAGGTGAACAACCAGAACGAGTTCGGCGGATCGATCGGCGGCCCGATCGTGCGGAACCGGCTCTTCTTC
Organism: uncultured Acidobacteriota bacterium; assembly: GCA_963751025.1. GTDB lineage: Bacteria > Acidobacteriota > Vicinamibacteria > Vicinamibacterales > UBA2999 > Gp6-AA40. Next base: position 148,028 of record CAVVTC010000002.1, read on the forward strand.
TTCACCTCGGTGTCGCCGCGAGTGGTCCGGCGCACCAACGAGTACCTGTTCTCGAACGGCACCGAGCCCGGCTCGATCGATCAGGAGCAGACGGCGTGGCAGGGCTTCGGCAAGGTCACCTACGCCGCCGGCCGGGTGCATGCCAACGCCAGCGTGCTGATGACGCCGACGCGATCGACCGGCCGCACGCCGGCCTACGATTCGACCGGCACGAACTATCTGACGACGTCGAGCGCCGCCAATGAGGCCAATCGCACGCGCGGCTTCGAGCAGGATCAGAACAACGTCAGCACCAACGTCGATGTGACGCTCGGCAACAGCGGCTACCTCAGTGCCCGCGGCGGCTACTTCTACGACAGCTACAAGGACACGGGCGTGCCGTCGACGACGAGCTACACGTACCAGACGTCGAACTATCGGCAGTGCGGGCGTGCCCGCCAGCCTGCAGGGACCCATCGGCACCTGCAACACGCCGCGCATTCAGATCACCAACTTCGACACGACGATCCCAGGGCTTCTTCCAGCTCGATTACAACCACGCGTTCAAGAGGCGGCCATCTGATCAAGGGCGGCTGGGGCGTTCGCCGCTCGGTCGAACGACGTGGACGTGTCGTATCCGGGCGGCTACATCGTACCTCTATTGGGGACAGTCGTTCCGGAGCACGGCGACCGGACAGACGGGCACCGGCACCTACGGGTACTACCGGGTGGACGACCTGGCGACGCGCGGCAAGGTCAACGCGAACATCCAGAACCTGTACATCCAGGACACCTGGACGGTCGGCTCACGGCTGACGCTGAACCTCGGGATCCGCACCGAGAACGAGAAGATCCCGACGTTCCGCCCCGACATCGCGCAGTACGCGATCGAGTTCGGCTTCGGCGACAAGATCGCGCCGCGGCTCGGCGCGACCTACGACGTGCGCGGCGACGGGCGCATGAAGGCGTTCGCCAGCTGGGGCCGCTACTACGACTGGACGAGGTACGAGATCGCGCGCGGCTCGTTCGGCGGCGACCTCTGGCACATCTACTACCGATCGCTCGATACGCTCGACATCGCCAGCCTGAACCTGAGCAACATGCCGGGCCAGGATCTGTGGGGCGGGCCGCAACCGGCTTCCGCGACTTGCGCGGCGACGGCGATCAACAACACCGACCCGGACATCAAGCCGATGTTCCAGGACAGCTTCAACGGCGGCGTGGACTTCCAGTTGGGTAGCAACACGGCGCTCGGCATCCACTTCGTGCACAACAACCTGGGCCGCACCATCGAGGACATGGGTGCGCTGGTGAACGGCGACAGCGTCTACGTGATCGGCAATCCCGGTGAAGGGCAGAACACGATCACGCCAGCCTCGTACCCGGCGACCGAGAACTTCGCGACGCCGAAGCCCAAGCGGCAGTTCGATGCCCTCGAGCTGACGCTCGAACGGCGCTTCTCGAAGAACTGGTTCGGCAGCGCCAACTACACCTTCAGCCGGCTGTACGGCAACTACTCCGGCACGGCCAACTCCGACGAGATCCAGACGCCGACGACTGGCATCACGTCGAAGAACGCGCAGCAGCAGGAGGGCACGCATCGCGCGGCCGGGGAGCAACGCGCACATCGGCTGGGACATCGACGAGGTGCTGTGGGATGCACACGGCAATCTGGATGTGCTCGGCCGGCTGGCCACCGACCGGCCGCACGTCGTGAAGCTGTATGGCGCGTACCAGTTCGGCATCGGCACGCAGATCGGCGCCTTCTTCTACGGCGGCAGCGGCACGCCGATCAGCACGCAGGTCGTCGGGCAGGATCGGTACGCGCCGCTCGTCAACGGACGCGGCGACATGGGCCGCACGCCGATCCTGACGCGGACGGATCTGCTCCTCTCGCATGAACTCTCGTTCGCCGATCGCAAGCGGCTGCGGCTCGAGCTCAACGTGCAGAACATGTTCAACCAGAAGACCGCGACGCACATCTTCAACTACTTGAACAAGGGCGCGCCGGCCGGCGGCCAGACGCAGACCGGCGAACGCGATCGACTTCTCGGAGGTGAACCTGGCCGCGGGCTACGACTACAACGCGCTGATCCGCGCGACGCAGGAAGGCACGGCGTCGTACGACCCGAGGTACGGGATGGACGATCTGTTCAACCCCGGACTGCAGGGACAGTTCAGCGTGAAGTTCATCTTCTAACCGCGATGTAGGGATCGGGGATCAGGGATCAGGGATCAGGGATCAGGAGCTCATGCTCTTACAACTCTGGTCCCTGCTCCGGTCCCTGCCCTTGATCCCCGATCCCTGATCCCCGATCCCTGATCCCCACCGGCATGGCGATTGCTCCCCTTTGCCACCATGACGGGCCGTGCGCGCTGGACGGCTATTGCCGCGCTGGTCGCTTCATTTATTGGGCTGACCGCTTCACACGCGAGTAGCCAGTCACCAGAAAGTAGTCAGGTCACAGGCCTGGATGAGGCTGCAGCGGCGCGGGACCAGAAGGCACGCGAGGTCACGCCGCACCAGCGCTCGACGGTCGAGCGCGTGCTCTTCAAGCTCGAGGACGACCTCGTCCTCGAACGGGTGTTCGATCCCCCGCGCGGCATCTACGTGCGCGTCGGCAGCATGGGTGAAGGCTCAGGCTTCGCGCTCGGGCCCGCATACCGCCACAACACCGCAGCGTTCGACTTCAAGGCGTCCGCCGCGGCATCGACGAAGACGTACTTCAGCGGCGACGTCTCGCTGCGGTTCCCGGGAACGGTCGGTCAGGACTCGTACTTCAAGTCGCAGGGGCCGTACGTCGAACTGCGCGGCCGGCATCGGTCGTTTCCGCAGGAAGACTTCTTCGGTCTGGGACCCGACAGCCAGCTGTCGAATCGATCGGACTTCGCCCTCCACGACACCCTTGGCCGCGTCACCGGCGGCTACCAGCGAGGCCAGTTTCAGATCGGCGTCGGCGCTCGGATATCTCGACGCCTCCACCGGCGCCGGCACCGACGCCCGGATGCCTTCGTCCACCGAGATCTTCACGATCGACGAGATGCCGGGCGTGAGCGACCGTGTGGGATTCCTGGTCGTCGAGCCGTTTGTCGAGTACGCGTCAATGGATCCCACGATTGGCGATCTCTCCGGTGGCCGCTATCGTCTGTCGGTGGCCGACTATCGCGACCGCACCGACGACCAGTATTCCTTCCGCCGATGGGAAGCGGATCTCCGGCAGTACATGACGTTCGTCAAGGACACGCGCACGATCGCGATCCGCGCCTGGACCGCCTCCACCTTCGCGGAGCCGGGCGACGAGGTTCCCTTCTATCTGCAGCCGACGCTGGGCGGGGGACGAACGCTGCGCGGCTATCGCACCTTCCGCTTTCGGGATCGCACCGCGCTGCTGCTGCAGGGCGAGTACCGCTGGAGGATCAACCAGTTCGTCCAGGGGGCTCTGTTCTACGACACCGGCGCAGTCGGATCAGCACTCGACGACCTCGGGGCGTTTGAACGGAATTACGGCATCGGCCTGCGAGCCGGCGGCCGGACGGGCTCGGCGTTTCGCCTCGAAATGGCGTTCGGCGGCCGCGAAGGGAACCGCGTGCTGGTGAGGTTCGACGATGCGTTCTAGCCTGGCTGCCCGGGCTGTCGTGTGTGTGCTCTCCGGCGCCGCAAGCCTCGAGATCATTTCCGCGCAGGCCGCGAAGACCGCGATCCGGTTCAGTCCCGCCGATCCGATCACGGTGGACGATGACACCGTGGCGGACGCCAGGAAGTTCGCCGAAGTGGAACTGTCCGAAGGCTTCGACCTGATCGCGAATCAGTTCGGCTCGCCAGGCGACCGGACGCCGATGCGGGCGCTCAACGTCAACACGATCGACGAGGTCCCCGATTCGAGCTGGTTCGTCAATCGCATCGGGGTGCGGCCGATGTCGATCGGTGAGATTCTGCGAGGAGCCAACACGTTCGACCCGGCCGAGGCACGCGAGTGGGACCGGTGGACGATTGTGAGCGGCAAGGGCCCCGGTGGGTATCAACCGGGGTTCCGCGCCGAGCGTCCCGGCGATCCCGGGCAGACGTATCAGCTCGAAGTCGATCCCAGGGACCACCCTCGGCTCGCGACCGGCGCCGAATTCATCGGCACGCTGATCTACCACGCGCTGGGCTACCACGTACAGGACTTCTATCTGATCAAGGTCCATCCGCGGAACATCACTATTTCCGACAAGGCGAAGGTTCGCGACGCATCAGGCGAGCGGAAATTCACATCGCACGATCTTGAAAACATTCTGCGAGTGGCCGCCAGGGACACAGACGGCCGGGTCTACATGTCCGCACAGAGGTACGAGGGCGAGGACGCCGGACACTTCGAGTATCACGGAACGAGAAGCGACGACCCGAACGATGTCTTCCCGCACGAGCATCGTCGTGAGCTCCGCGCCAACCGGGTCTTCGCCGCGTGGCTCGCCCATGACGATTCACGAGCGCTCAATACGCGCAACGTCCGTATCAAGGCCGATGGACGGACCTACATCCGCCACTACATGCACGACTTCGGCGCCATCATGGGCAGCTCGACGCGGGCCCCCGAGCCGCCGACCAGCAACCACGAATACTACGTGGAGAAGGGACTCAGCCTGAAACGGCTGTTGACGCTTGGCCTGGCCACGGAACGACCCTACCGCGTCAAAGGCCCCGACCCCGACTCGCTTCCGCCATCGGCGGGGTGGTTCGAGAGCGACTCGTTCGTCCCGGATCAGTGGAAAGCCAATTACCCGAATCCGGCGTTCTCGAACATGCAGCCCGATGACGCGTTCTGGGGCGCGCGGCTCGTCTCCCGTTTCTCGGACGCCGCGATCAGGGCCATCGTCCAGTCGGCCGGGTTCGACGACCCGGCGGCGGTGGAGTATCTGACCAGCACGCTCATCCGCCGGCGCGACATCGTGGCCCGCCAGTGGTTGAACGGCGTCAATCCGATCGTGGACGTATCCCTCAGTCCTGCGGGCGCACTCACATTTTCCAACGCCGCCGTCTCAGCCCGTGTCGCCACGCACGGTCTCTACACGATTGCATGGGCCGCCTTCGACAACGAATCGGGGGCGAGCGAACAGGTCGCGGTCGAGAAGCAGACGGAGCCGCGGGGCACCGCGCCGGCCGTGCTGTTATCGAAGGCGGACTACATTGCCGCGACGATCTGGAGCGAACATCCAGAGCATCCGGGCTGGGCGACGCCGATCCGGGCCTATTTCAAGAGAGACGGCGCGGCGTGGAAGACCGTCGGACTCGTTAGAGGGTAATTAGGGATCGGGGATCAGGGATCAGGGATCAGGGATCAAAAGCTCTCGCCCCTCCCTGATCCCGCATCTGATCCCGGATCCCGGATCCCTGATCCCGTCTCCCCGTCCTCCTATCGCAACAGCGTCCGCCAGTTGAGCACGACGCTGAATTGTGTGGCGGCCACTGGCTGCGTCGGGATCGCCACCAGCAGACGCTTTCCGTCGGGCGAGACGCCCCAGTCGGGAAGAATCCCGGGCAGCCGCATCAACTCGATCGGTGCACCGACGGAATCACCGGTAATCGGGACGGCCATGATCGCGCCCGTGAACGTCTGGTACAGCAGCTCGCGGCTATCGCCACGCCACCGTGGTTTCTGACCTCCCCCACTCGACACGACGACGCTCGAGCCAAGCACTGGAAGTCCTGAGCTGCCGGCCGACACCGATTGAACGAACACCTCATTCCCTCCGGACTCATTGGAGACGTAGGTCAGCCATCGGCCATCAGGCGAAAGTTGGCCGTCGGTCTGATCGGACTCCTGCTCGATGAGAGGGATAGGCTTGGCGTCGGGACCCGGCGGCAGCATCCATATGTCCTGCCTTGTGCCGGTACTCGACGTCGCGGTAAAGACGAGCACCTGGCCGCTCGCCCATGCGCTCAGCGAGAGCGATGTCGTGGCCGGGTTAACCTGAGGCGGGTTCTTCGCGCTCAGAACGACTGACGCGGCACCGGTTCCGTTCGACGGCTTCCGGTGAACGTTGCCTCCTCCTGTCTCCCCGGAGTACCAGACCTCTGCACCGTCAGGGCTCCAGGCGGGGGCCGACTCCGACAGCACATCGGATGTGAAACGCGTTGCGGTGTTGCGAACCAGATCGTGTGTCCACAAATCCTGGTCGTAGCGATTGAGGCGGTTCTCGTGCACGACGATCGCCCGTGTCCCATCGGGCGAGAGCGCCAGTCTGGTGAAAGGTCCTGGATCGCCGACACGCCCGAGAACCTTTCCCTCCCTGTCGAGCCACGTCAGCTGTGTATCCGACGCGACGCCTCGATACACGACCGTCGTTGGCGACGCGCTGAAGAACGCCGTGTCGCGAAATGCGCCGAGCCCGTTCGCGACGGCCTGCGGCTCTCCGGTGAACGCCAGCCGGCGGCTGTCGAACGGAGCTGCCATCAGCGTGGCATCTCGAACGAACAGCACGTGACCAGCGTCACCGTCGCCGCCGACAAAGACGCCGCCGAATCCCGTGGCCAGCAGTCGCTCCTGAGGCTGCTTGTCGGGCGGCAGGTCGAGATCGCCCAGATAGATTCCGCTGCGGGACGGGTCTCCCCTCCACGCCTGGAAATAGATGAAGTGGCGGCCATCAGGGAGGAACGAGGGCAACAGGTGATCGACCCGCCCCGGCTCAGTCTCATTCACGGCAGTGATGGTGGACGAGGGACCACCGGCGGCGCTGCACCGCGTCAATCCCCCGTCCGCGTTGCCGGCAATGATGTCGCCGCGCGTGTTCCACGATCCTCCGACCGCCGTACTAGGCACCTGACACACGACTTCGGGAACCGTCCCGCCCACGCGCGAGACCTTCATGATCTTGCCGTCGGCATAGAACGCGATGAACTGGCTGTCGGGAGACCAGAACATCGGCGGAATGACCTGGGCCACTTCGGCCTCGGTGCCGATGAGCGGTCTCACCTCCGGCGCGTCGAAGCTTCTGATCCACAGCCGGATCATCCGGTCATCGCCGATGCCCGCGAAGACGAGATGCCTGCCGTCGGGTGAGATCGAGAATTGTCCCGACTCCGACAGCGACACGCCCGCGGGAATGTCGAAGCGAGTTGGCGGGGCGGGCGCCGCCGGACTCGGCGCTGTCCGGTTCGCGAGGAACAGACCTCCGGCGCCGACGCAGGCGACGAGCGCGGCCCATGGGATCCATTGCGGGATCTGCAGATGCCCGCGGGGCGATGTTACGGCAGCCGCGGCGGGCTCGATGACGAGATCCCAGTCGCCGAGATCGCGAAGGCGGCGGCGCTGATCCTTCTCGAGGCATTTGCGCAGTATCCGCACGACACCTGGAGGCGTGTTGCCGGGTAACGCGGTCCAGTCGGGATCGTGCTCGAGCACCGCGGCGATCGTGTCGGTCGTCGTGGACCGCCCGAACGTGGAACGACCGGTCAGCATCTCGAACAGCACACAGCCAAAGGCCCAGATGTCGGTCCGCTTGTCCACGGCGTGGCCGCGCGCCTGCTCCGGACTCATGATACGCGGCGGTGCCGAGCAGCATACCCGGGAAGCGTTTCGTCGATCGTGGCGATTGCGGTCAACCGGCTCGCGTCGCTGACCCCGCTCGCGCGGCGGGGCCGGACGCGGATCCGATTCCCCGCCCTTGGCGAGGCCGAAGTCGAGGACCTTGATCGTCCGCGCCGGCGTGACCTTGATGTTGGAGGGCTTGAGGTCACGGTGAATGATGCCCTTTTCATGCGCGGCATCGAGTGCGTCGGCGATCTGGCCGGCGAGCGCGAGGGCCGTTCACGACCGGAATTGGCCCGCGAGCGATCTGTTCGGCCAGCGTCTCGCCATCAACCAGCTCCATCACCAGAGCGCGGTGACGCCGCTGACGCTCTTCGACGCCGTGGATGGTCGCTATATGTGGGATGATTGATCGCCGCGAGCGACCCGGGCTTCGCGCTCGAAACGCTGCACGCGAGCAGGGTCTGACGTGAACTCCTGGTGACAGGATCTTGATGGCGACGTGACGCCCGAGGCGGCTGTCACGGGCGCTATAGACCTCGCCCATGCCGCCTTTGCCGATCAGCGCAACGACCTCGTACGGTCCGATGCGGCTCCCGTGAGGCAGCGCCATCGCTCTGCATTCTATGCGATGGGCTCAGCCGATCAGCTGCACCACGACTTCGCGGCTCCGGGCCCGCGTGTCGAACTCGACGAGCACGACCTGCTGCCACGTGCCGACGAGCAGGCGGCCGCCTTCAAAGGGAATCGAGACGGACGGACCGAGCATCGCCGCGCGGACGTGGCTCGAGCCGTTGTCGTCGCCCCATCGGCGATGGTGCTCGTAGTCCCCATGCCGCGGCGCGAGCTGCTCCCAGACCCGGTTCAGGTCCTGCACCGCGCCGGGCTCGAACTCGATGGTCGTGATGCCTGCGGTTGACCCGATCACGGCGATCGTCGCCAGCCCGGATTTGAGCGACGACGCCTGCAGGCTGCGCGCGATCGTCGCGGTCAGATCCTGCACATCGCCTTGCCCGCTCGTCTCGACTTCATGCATCGTCAACTCGACCATCGATCGCACCCTCGCACCTCGCAACCGCACCTTCGGACCCGCAAACACCTCAACCGCAGAACTGTCGCGGCCCTTACGCATACGAAACAGCGGTTCTGTGCATTTTGTACTCGCATGCGGCTAAGTCCGCATCGGAAGGGCGCTTGTTGAGGAGGCGCGGATTTCGCAGCAGCCTCTCAGGTTCTGAACCGCGTGCTGTTCCTGCGCGCGGCTGGGAGGTAACGAATGAATATCTGGACCGAGTTCAAGAACGCGATTCTGCCCTGGGTGCTTGCCAGCGCGGTCGTTGCGTTCATGATCGCCGAGCATCGCCGGACGACCGGCGCGCTGCTCGAAGCGAATACCCGTCTGGCGAACGCCGTGGAACAGCAGGGAAAGGCGCTCGACGGCGTCCGGGGCCTCCTCGCCTCGCAAGGATACACACTGCCCCCTTTAACCAAGCCGCAGTGATCAGCGGGCTTCGGGTACCGGTAAACCTGACGTCACGCGAAGCACTGCGGATATTCGACCTCGCCGATATCTGGGCGACACGCACCGGTCACGATGTGCGCCTGGTCTCGGCGAACGACCACGTGCACAGCCGCGGTTCCGCGCACTACGACGGCAAGGCGCTCGACTTCCAGTCGTCCGATATGGACGCGTTGTCGGAGACCTTCCGTCAGGCAGGATATCGCGTGCTGTGGAAAGTGCCCGGTCACTTCGGGCATGTGCATGTGGAAGAGGGGGACGGCAGGCCCTCGCCTCGTCCGGCGCGTATGGGGGATGTGGCCCGTCATGCCTCACGACGGTCGCGAGCAAGCTCGCGCGTCGGCGGATAGTCAGCACGGCGCGATCGGGATCAGGGATGGGATCACGGAGGGGATCGGGGATCGGGGATCGGGGATCGGGGATCGCGGGATCGGGGATCAATGTCGCGTGTTCTGTGATCCCCGATCCCTGATTCCACCGATCCCTGATCCCCGAAAAGCTCAGGTCGTCTGGCCCGTTTCCCCTGCCCGACGCTGCATCTCGATCTGACCACGAAGGATGGAGCACCAGTTCTTATGCTCCGCCACCGGCATCCCGCACTCGACGCAGACCCGGACCCGCGGCTTCGGCGGCTCGGCTCGACCCAGTAGTCGTTTCAGCAATGACACCCCAACCTCCCTGCAAATCCCAACGGGTTGATACGTTGGACGGGCCAACCGGGTTCATGGTTGGTTGCCCTGCCTCCGGACCAGCCGCAGGGTGAGCGTCCGGTGGTCGCGTTCGTTCAGGGTGACCTGTTGCGCCCCTTGCGATAACTGCTCGAGGACCTCGGAATCGGACAGCTCCCCACCGAACGGGACCGATTCGAAGCGATTGACCGCGGCAACGTAATAGTCGCCGGGCGGCAGGCCCTTGACCCGAGCGGCACCGTTACCCCGGGCTCGCTCGGTCTTGAGATGACGCGAGCCCGGGAACCACAGCTCGCGGGCAGTCGAGAAGACGACCAGCGAGAAGGACGTTACTGTCCCGTTACTGCCCTCGGTCGCGCGTGCCTCGACCGCCGCGCCGGCGTCCGATACGACAATCTCCACGTCGGGGTAGACGCCGCCCGCGACACCGAACTCGAAGGGCCGATCCGCGGCATCGGTTCCGTTGACGAGCGCGGCCTTCAAATAGCAGCTCTCGCATGCTGGTATCTCGGTGATGGTCACACGGTTGGGACCCGTCACCCCGGTGGCTCGAAACGTGTTGCCCGCCAGGCGCGCCCACATCGTCGGCATCCTGCGCGCGAACGGCGCATAGTCGGACTCGACAGGCGACAGTGACACACCGAGCCCGGCGATATTGGGTTCCGAGACGCCGTCGATCACGAGGCGGCCTTCGAGCGTGGCCCCACCGGACAACGCGATCCTCACCGGCGCCGGATCGCCGTCAATGACCGTCACATACTGCATGCCGAACTGCGTGGTCGATCCGAAGCCGTCGGACCCCTTGGCGACGTAGTCGCCGGGCGGCACGTTCGGAATCACGAAGCGACCGTTCGCATCGGCGACGACGGATCGTGAGTCGATCCCCACGCCGCCGGATCGCACGCTGACCTCCAGCATCACCGTCCCGGGAAACGGCTGGCCGGCGCTGTTGACGATCGATCCGGAGACGACCGCGGTACGCGTCGTCATCAACGCGATATCAACTCCGTGAGCGCTCCCGCCCGCGGCGAGACGTACGCGCTGCGCGGCAGATGCATCTGAAACGCCGGGGGAGAACCTCGGCGAGTAGCCTCGCGCGCGCTGCGCATCGCCGTCTGACACGTGGTCGCGTCCCATCGCTGCGATCAGATAGGAGCCTGGCTCCACGCCGATCATTCGATACTGGCCTCGGTCGTCAGTCGCGCGCGGCAGTACGTTCGACGCCATTTGCGCGGCAACCCGGGCCTCGCCACGTCGAAGCTGAAACGCCCACACCTGGACTCCTTCGACGGGCTCGCCGTACTCGTCGACAATCGTCCCGCTGATGATGCCAAGGCTCGGGAGGACGAGGTCTGCACCCGTGCGCCGCTGCCCCTCACGCAGCGCGATCGGCACCTCGGCGTCTGACGGACGACGCTGCCCGTAATAGATCGATCCCTGCCCGAGCTTCCTGGCCTCGACGATAAGCGAACCCGCGGGCAATCCTTCGATCGCATACCGTCCCTGCCGATCGGTGTAGACCGCGGGCACGTACACGTCCGGGGTCACCACACGCACTGCCGCGCACGCGATCGGCTCGCCTGTGGCCGCCGTCACTCGCCCGATGATGCTCGCCGTCACAGCGCCCGGCGCGGGACGGACGCTCGGACCGGACGGGCAGGTCTCCGGCGCAGCGGCGATCGAGAAGTCCACGTCGCGCGCCTCGTCACCAGCCGCGAGCGACACGATCGTTGGCCGCGCCATGTCGAGCGCGTCTGATGATCCGAACAACTGCTCCTCAGGCCTGCCACTCAATGCCTTGTCCGCTCGGATTCGGGCCGCGAGGATCTCGTAGCGTCCGGCCGGCAGGCCACCCAGCCGATACTCACCGAGCAGATCGGTCTGGATGAAGAACTGCGTTGATTCACGCGGGCGGACGCTCGCTGGCGGAAGAAGCATCTGCGCTCTGACATAGACGCCGTACGACGGCCCGCCTGTCGTATCGAGCACCCGACCGGATACCGCGGCGCTCTTCACCATCGCAAACATCAGATCTGTTTGCGCGCCATCGGCTGGCAGCGTCATCAGCGACACGGCGTATCCGGCTTTGGTCGCGCGAACGGTTAACGGCCTCGCTGGCATGTTCGCGATCGCGAACCGTCCTTCATCATCGGTGAAGACCGAATCGACTGGACGCTGAGCCACCGACACGACCACACGCGCACGCCGCAGCGGGACGCCGGTTCTCGTGTCCACCACCTGGCCGCGGATGGACTCGGCACGAATCGGCTCGGGGCCCTGAGCGTTGAAACCGTGTGCAACGGCCAGGGAGACAAGCACAGCCAGAGCGACTGCTTTCATGTCAGGTCGCGACAAGAGTAACTCTGATAGGCTTTCACCCGCCGACCATGCCTTGGAGACTCGCCACGGTCGTCGCCTTCATCGCCGTCATGGCCGTCTCCCTCGCCGGGTCGCGCGTCAGCGTCGATCCACCGCGAGGATCCCATTGCGATTGCGCCGGCGGACTCTGTCCGCTCGACTCGAACGGCCGCAGCTGCTCGTGCGGATGCGCGAAGCGCGCCGATGCGCAACCGGCGGCACGGCTCGAATCCCAACCCGCCGTCTCGTGCACCGATGGCATGGCCGGACCGTATCCGTGCCGCGACATCGACCTGATGGCGTTTCTCCCGCACGCAGAGATCGGCGGCGGGAGCGGCAACGACATCTGGGGATGGACCGATCCGCTGACCGGTCGCGAATACGCGCTGGTCGGCCGCTCGACCGGGACTGCCTTCGTGGACATCTCGAACCCCAGCCAGCCGATCTACGTCGGCAACCTGCCGGCCCACACCGCGGCCTCGCCGTGGCGCGGCATCAAGGTCTTCGCCAATCACGCCTTCATCGTCAGCGAGGCGGTCGACCACGGGATGCAGGTCTTCGACCTCACGCAGCTTCGCGACGTGACGGCACCGCCGGTGACGTTCCCGGAGACCGCGCATTATGCCGGCTTCGGCTCGACGCACACGCTTGCCGTCAACGAGCGCACGGGATTCGCGTATGCCGCCGGCACTCGAACCTGTGAGGGCGGACTGCACGTCGTCGATGTCCGCACGCCCGCTTCGCCGCGCGCGGCCGGCTGCTTCAGCTTCGACGGCTACTCCCACGAAACGCAGTGCGTCGTCTACACAGGGCCGGACACCCTGTATCGCGATCGGGAAATCTGTTTCAACTCGAATGAAGACACGCTGACCATCGTCGATGTGTCCGACAAGCTCGAACAGCTCCAGCTGTCGCGGACCGGATACGGAGGCAGCGCGTACACGCATCAGGGATGGCTCACCGACGATCAGCGGTTCTTCCTGGTCAACGACGAAGGCGACGAGCAGGCGTTCAGACATCAGACTCGAACCTGGATCTGGGACGTGTCGGATCTCGACGCTCCAGTGATTGCGAGCTTCTACGACGGCCCCACCTCGTCAATCGATCACAACCTCTACGTGCGAGGGAACCTCGTCTACGAATCGAACTACCGCAGCGGGCTGCGCGTGCTCGACGCCAGTGACATCTCCCTGGGCGCACTGCGCGAGGTCGGGTTCTTCGACATCTATCCAAGCGACGACAACCCGGCGTTCAACGGCGCCTGGACGTCGTATCCGTTCTTTGCCAGCGGGTCGGTGATCATCAACGGCATCGAGCAGGGCCTGTTCGTCGTCCGGCCGCGGCAGATCCCGCAGGGCGTTCCCGTGGGCCTGTCGGCCAGGATCAGCGGACCCAGAGATGCCGCGCCCGAGCAGGAACTGTCCTTCGTCGTCCGGATTGCCAACCATGCCCCCGATCGGCGCTCGCAGATTCGGCTGACCGAAATGCCGCCGGCAACGGCGCAGCTGCTGTCAGCGCGCACATCCCAGGGTTCGTGCGCGATCACCACGGTTGTGACCTGCGAGATCGGCAGCCTGGCACCAGGGTCCGATGCGATCGTTATCGTCACCGCTCGCGCGACGACCGAAGGTGACTTGATCAGCAGCGCGATCGCCGCGGGATCGTCAGATGATCGGCTGCGAAACGAGAGCTCGGCGACATCGACGACCACGCGCGTGGTCAAGCCCGCGCCGGCGCTCGCGCTGCGACGGCCGGTCAGCGACACGCTGTTCAGGATTGGGCGCAACAACACCGTGCAATGGGCGCTGCGCGGCGTCACCGGCGGCGTCAGCGTCGATCTGTCGCGCGACGATGGCGCGACGTGGACGAGGCTCGCCGACGAGGCGGAGAACGTCGGGTTCTATGATTGGACTGGCACAGGCGCTGTCAGCTCGCGAGCGAGAATCCGCGTTACCAGCGTCACCAACCCGGCGTTGACGCAAACCTCAGCGAGCTTCTCGATCGTTTTCCGGTAGGAACCACTAACCACCTACCACCAACCTACTTCAGCACCACGGTCACCGTGGCGCGGGCGCGGATTTCCATCTGACCCGCCGAGATCGGCGGCGTGGCGTTGGCGGACGCGGCCTGCACGCCCTGCCTCATCATGCGCATCGAGGCATCGGCGGAAACTCGACGCCCTGTTCCTCGACGCGGAGGATGCGGTCGATGCTGCGGCCGGCGCCGGCCGCCGCCGCATCGGCTTTGGCCCGCGCGTCGAGCACGGCCAGCCTCAGCGCCTCGCGTTCGAACTTCGCCTGATCCTTCAGATCGAATCGAATGCCGCCGAGGGCGGTTGCGCCGGCGCTGGCCGCAATCTCGAGATACTCCCCGACCCGATCGATTGCGTCGATGCGAACATCGATCGTATTGCGTGCCACGTAGCCCTTGCCCACGCGCTTGTTGTTCACGAAGTCCCATTCGTACTGCACGTCGTAGGCGGACGTGCGAATGGCTTCGGCGGGAATGCCGGCCGCCTTCAGCTTGTCCTGCACCGGCTTCATGGCCTCGGCGTTGAGCCGCTGTGCCTCACGGGGACTGGGCGCGCGCGACTCCGCGCTGATCGAGATCCACGCGCGATCGGGCACCGCCAGCACCACGCCCTGCCCGGACGTGACCACCACGGGCTCAGCAGGAGTTGACGGTGCCTGCTGAGCCGATACGACGCCGGGCAGCAGGATCAGCAGAGTCAGCATGAGCTTCTGTGTCACCGGTTGTTCTCCTTCTCGAAACGATTCTGCCCCGAAACGCGCGCCCAAGGTGAACCGTCCCGCCCCTCGTCATCGCGTGAACCACGTGAAGTGGTTGGCGAAAGGCTTGCTCCTTCTTCCCATGAGAAGAGGAAGACCCATGTCAAAGCTCATCACCCCATTGCTCATCGGTTTACTCGCAGGACCGGCGTTCGCACAAGTCGCGGTCACTCCCGCCCCATCGTCGGAGACCACCGCGCAAACACCGCTCTTTCGCGTCACCGTCGTCGGCCGCACAACGGCCGCGATCAACTATCGGCCACGCAGCGGTGAGACCAAGGTCGATTTCGATCGGCACGCCGCTGCTGCCGCAGGCGCGCGGCTTCGCGGAGGTCTCCGGTGAAAAGGGCTACATCGAAGATCGACGCCCGCTTCGACAAGATGGAATCGCGCGCGGAAGTTCGGCGACGAATATCTGACCTACGTGCTCTGGGCGATCACGCCCGGAAGGACGCGCGACCAATCTCGGCGAAGTGCAGATCGACGATGACGACGCGCGCATCAAAGTGACGACCGAGCTGCAGGCGTTCGGCCTGATTGTGACGGCGGAGCCGTACTTCGCCGTGACGCAGCCGAGCGACGTCGTCGTGATGGAGAACGTGGTGCGCGACAACACCAGGGGCAAGGTCGAGACCGTGCAGGCGAAGTACGAGCTGCTGAAGCGCGGTTCGTATCTGATGAACCAGAGCGCGACTTTCAAGGTCAAGCCGCTCGAGCCGGGCGCGCCGCTCGATCTGGCGGAGGCGCGCAACGCCGTGGAGCTCGCTCGGATTGCCGGAGCCGATCGATACGCGGTGCGACACCTTCGCCAAGGCGACCCGCCTGCTCGCTGACGCCGAAGTCGCGCGTGAGAAGCGCAAGCGCGGCAACGACGTCATGATGCCGGCGCGGCAGGCCGCGCAGACCGCCGAGGATGCGCGGCTGATCGCCCTGCAGCGGCAGGAGGAGGAGTTCGTCGCGCGACGAGCGCGCGGTGGCGGCGCAGCGCGAGCGAGCGGCGCTCGATCGGCGGAGCGAGCGCGAGGGCGCGAGTCGAGCGAGACCGCGCCCAGGCCGAGGAAGCACGGCGGCGGCAGGCGGAGCTCGACGCGCAAGCCGCAGCCAGCCGCAAGGGCGGCAGCCGAGCGCGAGCGGCTCGACATCGAGCGAGCACGTCAGGAAGCGCTGAGGGCGCAGTCCGAGGCGGAACAGGCGCGTGCGGCGGCCGAGGCAGCGAAGGCAGAACGCCGATGCCGCGAAGCTCGCTGCCGACGCCGAGGCACAGCAGGCACGGCTGCAGGCGCAGCAGGCACAGGCCGCTGCCGCGCAGGCCGAACAGGAAAAGGAGGCACTGCGGGAGCGCCTTCGCGAGCAGCTGAGCGTCGATCCTCGAGACTCGTGAGACCGCGCGCGGCCTGATCGTCAACGTGTCGGACGTGCTGTTCGACACGGCGAGCGCCACGTTGAAGCCCGGCGCGCGCGAGAAGCTGGCGCGCGTCGCCGGCATCCTCGCGGCTCATCCCGACCTGCACATCGAGATCGAAGGGCACACCGATAGCGTCGGCGGTGATGACTACAACCAGCGACTGTCCGAACGACGGGCCGAATCCGTTCGCGCGTATCTCGTGCAGCAGCGGATTGCCGCCGACCGCGGTTGACGCCGAAGGGTTCGGCGAGAGCCGGCCGGTCGCGACGCAACGCCACTGCTGCGGGCCGACAGCAGAATCGACGCGTCGAGCTGGTCGTCAGCGGCGAGTCGATCGGACGTACGGCGAGCCGGTAGCACTGCCAGCCGGTCGTCGGTGGCTGGTAGCTGGTAGCTGGTAGCGCAACCACGAATCGCTGCCGGCTACCACCTCCAACGCGCGGTGACTTATCAGTGAAACCAGTAATCGAACGTTACGCTCGGTACCCAACTGGCGTTGAGACCCACATCGGTCAGCGGCTTGAGCACGTTCGCCGTCAACAGCCAGGTGCCGGCGACATTCCATTTGAAGCCGGCGACGGCCACGAGGCGATTGGTGGTCCCTCCCGAGTTGGTCAACCGGATCGTGTCCACGCCGGCCAGCCGCGGATGCGGGAGTGTGGTTTCCACCAGTCGCCCGAGACCATCGAGCCTGCGTCCGAGCAACTCTCCGACGAGCGTGAGACGCGGCGCCGCGACCGCCGTCACGGCGGCGGCATAGGTGAGCGCTTCGGAGACGTCATGAAACGAGTACCCGAACTCACCGTGAATGCCGAGACGATCGCGCTCGAATGAGCCGATCACGCGAGGCGTGAGGCTGGCGCGTCCC
Organism: uncultured Acidobacteriota bacterium; assembly: GCA_963751025.1. Taxonomy (GTDB): domain Bacteria; phylum Acidobacteriota; class Vicinamibacteria; order Vicinamibacterales; family UBA2999; genus Gp6-AA40. Next base: position 165,143 of record CAVVTC010000002.1, read on the forward strand.
GGTGCCGAGCAGGTCCTCTTCTCGTCCCGTCGGCAGGCGGGCCTCGCCGCCCACGGCGAGTCCGCTGGCGCCCCGCCGCAGGACGTTGTAGCGGGCCCTGACGACGACGTCGCCAAGTCCCGACGCCGACGCCGACGCCGTGGCCTGGAGCAGCGGCTGCCCGCGATAGATGTCCACGCGTTCCCCTTGAAGCGTCAGACGGATGAACGGGATGCCGGCGCTCACGTCGAATCGATCGGTGATGCTGACGCTGCCGTTGAGCGTCATCGAGTCCGTGCGGATCCGCAGCGACATCGTCTCGATGTCGAAGGGGGTTGACTCGCCTCTGAACGTGCTCGCCGTCGATACCAGTGTGCCGTCCTGGAGACTGCGGCCGTCGATGTCCTCGAAGGTCGTCGTGCGATAGCTGACACCGAAGGACGCCCCACCGCGGCCGGCCGCCAGCGATCGCTGCGTGAACAACGGACCGAAGCTGTCACTGGTGCGGACGACCATCCCGAGTGCAGGCTCGAGGCGATAGGTGAACCCGCCGCCGGACGAGGACGGCAGTGTCGCGAGTTCCAGGACCAGCAGCTTCGAGATCGTGTCGCGGGTCGCGACCGCCGCCTGCTCATCCCGCACGAAGTCGTCGGTCGGAATGCTGCGATTCGTGACCAGGAACGACAACACGTCGGTGATCGACTGCGCCTCCACTGGTCGCACTGCGACAGTCACCAGGAGACAGAGCGCCAGCCGCATCGCGCAAGTGCAGATGCGATTGAGTGTCAACGTAAGCCTCCAAGCACCGCGTTCTGCGTGACCGTGAAGACCTGGCCGGCGACCGTCAGGGTGCCACTCCTCGCCGCCCCGAGATTCACCGCGACGCTGAACCCGACGGTTCCGTTTCCGCTACCGGGCGAACCCGACGTGACCCCGATCCATGGCGCATTGCTGCTCGCCGTCCAGTTGCAATTGCTGCCGGTGGCCGTCACACCCACGTTTCCAGAGCCTCCCAGTGCGGCGAAGTTCTGACTGGCTGGGGCGATCGCGTAGGTGCACGCAGGAGGGGGCGGCGGAGGCGGAGGCGCCGCTGCAGCCTGCGTCACCGTGAAGACCTGACCGGCAATCGTGAGGGTGCCACTCCGAACCGCGCCGGTGTTCGCGGCGATGGTGAACGCCACCGCTCCGTTGCCGGTACCCGCCGCGCCAGCCGTGATCGTGATCCAGGGCGCGTTGCTCGTTGCTGTCCAGATGCAGGCGACGCCGGCAGTCACCGTGACCGTCCCGGTGCCCGCGGCCGGCTCGGCGTTCTGACTGGTTGGAGCAATCCAGGACGTGCACGCAGGAGGAGGCGGCGGCGGCGCCGCTGCAGCCTGCGTCACTGTGAAGACCTGTCCGGCAATCGTGAGCGTGCCACTGCGAGCCGCGCCGGTGTTCGCGGCGATGACGAACGCCACCGCTCCGTTGCCGGTACCAGCCGCGCCAGCCGTGATCGTGATCCAGGGCGCATTGCTCGTTGCCGTCCAGGCGCAGGCGCTGCCGGCAGTCACCGTGACCGTCCCAGTGCCCGCGGCCGCATCGGCGTTCTGACTGGTTGGAGCAATCGAGCACGTGCACGCAGGAGGCGGCGGCGGCGGCGCGCCGGCGGCCGCCTGCGCGACCGTGAACGTGCGAGCGGCGATCGTGAGGGTCCCGTTCCTCGCCGCACCGGTATTGGCCGCGACACTGAACGTGACCTGACCTTCGCCGGTACCGCCCGCGCTGGACGTCACGGCGATCCAGGATGCGTTGCTGACGGCAGTCCACGCGCAGGTGTTCGGCGTCGAGATGAAGATGGGTCCCCCCGGGCCGCCTGTGGCGCCGATGGTCTGACTCGCCGGAGAGATCGTGGCGCTGCACGAGCCGGCGCGGCGCGCCTTGGGTGACGGTCGCCCGCTGACCCGCGACACTGATGCTGCCACTTCGAGCCGCGCCTGGATTGGGCACGACCGAGAAGCTCACCACGCCATCGCCGCTTCCGCTGAGCGGCTGTGTCAGCGAGATCCAGTTGACGTCGGTCGTCGCCGTCCACGCGCACTCGCTCGACGTCGTGATCGTCACGCTCGACTCGCCGCCGCTGGTGGCGATGCTTTGACTGGCCGGCGCCAATTCGTAGCGGCAGGGCGCGCGCTGGGACACGCGCGCCTGCTGCCCGTTGACAACGATGTTGCCGTCGCGTGCCGACGTGCCCTCGTTGGGCGCGACACGGAACGTCACGTTGCCGACGCCCTGACCGGTGGCCGGCGACAGCGCCGAGATCCAGTTCGCCGTGGTCGAGGCTTCCCACGCACACTCCGGCTGAGTCGTGACCGCGATCGTGCCAGGTCCACCGACAGCCTCGACCATGGCGGGCGTGCCGAGCGACACCTGACACTTCACCGGATCGGGACCAGCGCTGAGGGTTGAAGACGTCTCGCAGCCAGCGGCCGCAACGGCGACGCCGACAAAGAGAACCGCCACGACCACTCGACGGCGAACGACACGGACGAGATCGGCGATGCTCTTCAACTCAGGCCTCAGCCGTGGCTCAGGAGCAAGGGCTATTCCACGGGCAGCTCGTCCGTCGTGAGCAACGGGAGGACACGAATCAGTACCAAGGATGAGGTACTCGGAGGGCGAACGGTTGAGTACTTCTCACAATGGGTAAGCTGCGCGATCGTGATGGGGCTTGGTCGTCGTCATCGGTCCCCTCGTTCTTGCTCGACTCTGGCGTTGCGTCCGGCCACCGTCAACGACCCGGTCCGCTTCCCGCCCTCGTTCCTGCCAACGCTGAATGTCACGGTTCCATTGCCTGTGCCGCTCGAACCGGACGTGATGGTGATCCACGAGTGGTTGCTGCTGGCCGTCCACACACACAGGCTGGTTGTGGAGACACTCACCGATGCTGAGCCCCCCGCCGGACCCACGTCCTGATTGTTCGGCGATATCGAGTAACTCGCACCGGACGACGACCGCGGCCGCCTGGGTCACGGTAAAGGTCCGACCGGCGATTGTGATCGTTCCAGTCCTCGACGCACCGTCATTCACCGCAGCGGTAAACGCGACAGAACCGTTTCCGCTGCCCGTCGCACCATCCGTGACCGTGAGCCAGGACGCCTGTGCTCGTGGCCGTCCATGCACAGGTGCCCGCAGTGGACACGCTCACCGTACCGACGCCGCCGATGGCGAGGACACTCTGACTCGTGGGCGAAATCGAATACGTGCACGAGGAGGGTGGCGATGGTGACGGAGAGGGAGAGGGCGACGGCGAGGGGCTCGAGGCGCCTCCTTGAGTGACGAGGAAGGCGTGTCCGGCAATCGTGATGGTACCCGTCCGTGGCGCACCGGCATTGGCCGAGACGATGAATGCGACGTCGCCGTCTCCGGTGCCGGACGATCCGGACGTGAGGACGATCCACGACGCATGACTGCCGGCCGTCCATGTGCAGCCGCTCGCGGCGCCGATGCTGACATTTGCGTTGCCGCCGTCGGAGCCGATCGTCAGGCTCGAGGGCGTGAGGACGAAGCGGCACGCCGCGCGCTGCGACACGCGCACGGCCGTTCCGTTGACAAGAATGTCGCCATCGCGGGCGGACGCGCCATCGTTGGGCGCGACGCGAAAGTCCACGCGGCCGGCTCCCTGTCCCGAGACCGGCGACAACGCCGAGATCCACGGCACCGCGCTCGAGGCATCCCAGCCGCATTCGGCCTGAGTTGTCACGTTCATCGTTGCGGCGCCACCCGCAGCGTCGAGCATCGGTGGACTGGCGAGTGAGACCTGACACTTCACCGGGTCCGGACCCGTCGTAACGGTCGACGATGTCGCGCATCCGGCGGCAACGAATGCCGTGCTCCAGACGATGGCAACGAGTGCAAACAGGCGGCGCGAGTCTCGATCCATTCGCTGGCTCAATTGCCCGGTGCGGCCACGGCCGGAGCAATAGCTGTTCCAGCGAATCGGTTGTGATCTCCGACCGCAGGGCGCCAGTATTGTGATCGGCAGATCGCGATTGAGGAGTGTTCCTCCGTGGAGTGTGTTGGACGTTCCCTAAGTTGAGAGGCCGAGTTCACCGAGGCAGCTCGCCAGACACAGGCCCTTCCTCGATCTCGAATCGATCAGGACTTGGGCAGGGTCGGGTGAACGGGATAGGCGCGCTCACCGGCGAGAACCTTGACCGCAAGCCGGTTCTCCGGAAGCGGAATCGGGCACGTCGTATACGGGTTGAACGCGCATGGCGGGTTGTAGGCCTGGTTGAAATCGAGCACCGTCGTGCCATCGTCGCGAAGATCGGCGTAGAGGAAACGAGCCGCTTCGTAGGTTTCGTCGCCGCTCGACCGATCGCGAAACACGAAGTAGAACCGCTTGGGCCGAGTCGTAAACGGCCGCAGACGCAGCGTCTGCCCGTCCAGGGTGAACTCGACGACGCCTTCTGTCGTGAATGTGTCCTCATCGCCGAACGTGTTCAGGACCTTCACGTCGCGAGGCGTCGCGTCGGGAATGAAGCGCCCGGTCACACGGTAGGCCATCTGGATGTGAAACCATTTGAAGCCGAGGAATCCACGCGCCTGCGCACCCTCAGGATCCCAGACGCGAAGAGACTTCCGTTCGCCGCTCCTGTGCACGACCATCCGGATGTTGCCGACCTCGAGACGATCCGGCTCCGCGGCGGCGTCATCTGCGAGACTGATCTCCCGCGTCACCGGTTGGTTGGCAAGATGTACACGCGAGCCAGGTTCCGGCACGAACCGCACGATGTCGGCCTGGAGCACGAACCGTCCGATCACCGGGTCCGCGGAAGCAGGCAGGACGATGTCGTTCGTGCGAGCGCTGCCAGCCGTATGGGTGCCCGTGTCGAGGAAGTGCAGGCCCTCGATCGTCGCCCAGTTCCGCCGATAGCTGTCCTCGTGGTCGGCGCGCCACTCCTCCGTTTCCCTGGTCGCGGCTTGAACATCCAGAGCGGCTGGATCGGAGGATGACTGATTGGCCCCGCACGCGGCGGCAGCGGCACAGCCCACCATCAGAGAAATACGACCAACGGACGTCATCGAGCAATCTTTCACGTGGGTCCGATCAGCGTTGCATCACCGCAAGGGCCTTGCCGGATCGACCGGGTCGTACGCGACCCCGCCTTTTCGCGCGCGGATCGGCATCGAGGTCAGGTCGCGGCTTCCCTGCTTCAATGGTTCCGAGTCCTTTCCTTCCCGATCATGCGCGCCGCGTTGATCGTCGCCGCGCGCAGCGCGTCCTCCGGCTTCAGGCCCGCCTCGACGAGCAGCTCGAGCATTGCGTCAGCTCCTGTGCCTGCGCGACGAGGCACGCGAGCGCAAGGCCGACCACCAGCGGAAGTCGAAGGCGTTTCATACATCCTCACCGATGCAGACGGTGGCGGTCCGACACTAGTCTGGAACGCGGTAGAAGCCGTGTCGCAATGGAGGGAATGTCAACCGCCTTCGCCAAGGCTACGGCGGTCCGGCCCGCGGCACGCGGCGTTTCAGCGGCTCTGATGGATCACTGACCACCTACTGGGCATCGACAGCGCCAATCAGCCATTCGTCGCGCGCTTTGACCAGGCTGAACCGCCACAGCCGGCGATCGACTTGCGGCGTCCGGTTACCGATGCGCGGCACGTAGCTCGCGGTGCCGATGCAGTTCGCCTCCGCGCGCGCCTCAGCGACGTCGATCTGGCATCCTTCGAATGACACGTCCTGCTTTTCGAGCCGCTCGAACGCCCGGCTCAGCGTCCGCTGGTTCACGGTCGGCCACACCGCGCGCGCCGCGCTCGCGTCCAACGCGCTGAACGCTTTCCGGTAGCGGGCCAGCGTGTTTTCGATGCTCTTGGTATTGGAATCGATCGCCTTTGCTGAAGCGGAAGCAGCCGCGACTGCGGCAGGCGGAGGCGCGGGCACGGCGACCGCAGGCGGCGGGGCAAATGACGGTGCGGGCGACTGGAGACAGCTCGGGCTCGGCGATCGGGGTTGACGCGCGCGCCGCAGCTGCAGCGGGCGGGTCAGCGGACACGTCAGCAGTGGGACGCGACGGCGGTGGCGGCGCAACTGCGACAGCCGGTGGCGTCTGAGACAACGGGGGCCTCTGAGACAGTGGCGGCTCGAGATTGAGACGCGCCGTCGATGGCGGCTGCCTGCTGATCGACGGTGCCGAGGGTCGCGCGCGCGGCGAGTCGTTGCGTGGCGTGAGCGGCGCCACCGGCCCCGCCGGTGCTACGGCAATCTCGGGTACAGGGAGCGGCGTGCTCGGCGCCGGCGCCACGTCGACAGCGGGAGGCGGAGTGTCGGCTGACACGAGTGGCGGCGTGATGGTGTCGGCCTCACTGATCACCGCCGCGGGCTCCTCCGGGCGCGGCGGCACCACGGGATCGGTCGAACGTTCCACCAGGACGAATGCGAACAGCGCGGTGACGATGGCGAGACACGTGAGCGCGACTGGATGCACACCGCTCGTCGCCGGGAGTGGCATCGGCGAACGACTCTGGGGGGCGCGGACCTCAGGAGCAAAGCCGTCGAGAGCGCGGACCTCAGGAGCAAAGCCGTCGAGAGCATCAGAGGCGTGAAGCGGTTCGGCGGGGAGCGGTTCGGCGGGGGCTGCGCTCTCGGGATGCGGTTTGGCCGGCTCGGACGCAACGACGCCAATCTCGCTGTGCTCTCTCAGGAAGATCTGCTCGCGTTGCGCAAGCTCGCGCTTCGTCAGTTCGTGGTTCGTCATGGTCGCATTGCTCAGTCAGTGAACCAATAGTCGAAGGTCACGCTCGGTACCCAACTGGCGTTAAGGCCGACATCGCTGAGCGGCCGGAGTACGTTGGCCGTCAGCAGCCAGGTGCCGGCGACGTTCCATTTGAAACCTGCGGCGAGCACCAGACGATCGGTGCTCTCGCCAGAGCCCGTGAGCCTGATGGTATCCACACCGGCGAGCCGCGGATGCGGAAGCGTGGTTTCCGTCATTCGTCCGAGACCATCGAGCCGACGCCCCAGGAGCTCGCCGACAACCGTCAGCCGCGGCGCCACGACTGCCGTCACCGCGGTCGCATAGCTGAACGCTTCGGAGACGCCGAGAAATGAGTACCCGAACTCACCGTGAACGCCGACACGATCGTGCTCGTACGAGCCGATGAACCGCGGCGTGACGCTGGCCTCTCCAGCACCGAGCAGGTTCTCCTCATCGCCCGTCGGCAAGCGAGCCTCGCCTCCCACCGCCAGTCCACTGGCACCGTGACGAAGAACATTGTATCTGGCTCGCACCACGACGTCGCCCAGCCCGGACGCCGAAGCTGAGCCGGTCGCCTGAAGCAGCTGCCGCCCGCGATACGTATCGATGCGCTCGCCTTGCAGAGTCAGGCGAATGTACGGGATTCCAACGCTCACGTCGAATCGATCGGTGATCCCGACGGTGCCGCTCACCGTCATCGAGTCGGTGCGAATCCGCAGCAACACCGTCTCAACGTCGAAGGGGACTGACTCGCCCCTGAACACGCTCGCGGTCGACACCAGTGTGCCGTCGCGAAGGCTCCGACCGTCGATGCTGTCGAAGGTCGTGGTTCGATAGCCGACGCCGAACGAGGCGCGACCTCGACCAGCGCCCAGTGACCGCTCGGTGAACAACGGTCCGAAGCTGTCGCTCGCGCGGATGACCGTTCCGAGCGTCGGATCGAACTCGTAGGTGAACCCTCCGCCCGACGAGGACGGCAGAGTCGAGAGTTCCAGGACCAGCAGGTTCGCAATCGTGTCGCGAGTCGCGATCGCCGCCTGCTCATCCCGCACGAAGTCGTCGGTCGCAATCGTTCGATTCGTCACCAGGAACGACAACACGTCGCTGATCGACTGTTGGGCCTCTGCCGATCTGGCGGTGAGTGACACCAGCAGGCACACGGCGAGCAGTGTCGAGCCAGCGTTCATTGGTCCTTCTCTCAACGCACACCCCCACGAACCGCGTCCTCCGAGACGGCCGAGATCGGCAATCTGCTCCACCGAGGCCTCAGCAGCCCGCTCGAAGAGGATAGGCCATTCCGCCACTCGTCTCCGTACGTGCTTAGGGTTGGCCATAAGCCCATCAACACCAGTCGTGATTTGATGCGGTCTCGGATGGTCGAACGGTTCTCACAATAGGCATACGCTTGCTTCCAAACGCCGAGCTATGCGAAGTCGGCTAGGAGCGACGTGGGGATCCGGCCGGCGCACTGGTAGCTTCTGCGAAAGCCGTTCCATGCCCGCCACGCTGTTGCGCGTGGGCGCAGATCACGATTTCGCAATTCGGTCCGTGCAGGATGAACCGACAATGCCCTCGGTCTTGAACGTGTCGAGATCGTCGAAGGTGTTCAGCGCCTGCACGTCGCGAGCGGCCGCGTCGCGAATGACGCGCCCCGGTCACACGGTAGTCCATCGTGATCTCGAACCACGTGAAGCCGAGGACGATGTCGTTCGCGTCGCGCGCACTTCGGATCTCACGGCGACGTAGGATCTAGATCCCAGACGATCACACGCCACTCCTTCACACGCCACTCCTCATGTCGCGAAAATATTTCGCCTGCTGTCGTGAAATGTTTCGAACCAGTCGCCGTCGTTGCGTAGAGCCGTGATATATACAGTGCATCCGCGCGGAGAAGCCCACTTCGCGATCTGAATGGAGGGCGACTGCAATGGTTGTCCGACCCGACACTGACACTCCCCCCACCGCATCTGCCGCCGACCAACCGCCTGGCGGTGACGCTCATTCGTCGACGTTCGTTTCCACGCAGGTTGCAATCGAACAACCTCACCGCGCGCAGACCGGTACGTTGTGGCGCTTGCGATCACTGAAAACATCACTGGAGAAGATGCACCTTCTGCGGAGCGCTCCGGACACGGTCGCGATGGAGGCTATCCGTAACGTTGAGAAACATCTCGCTGCGCTGTCCTCGCTTCGTGACGTCTGCGCGAGCATCGAGCAACGGTTGGCACGAGCCGACGCCACGAGCAGACGAACGGACGGCCCCACCATTGACCCGGCACTCCTCGATGTGTGCGCACAGATTTACGATCGACTGACGCGCGTCGAGGCGGCGATCCAGCGCACGGAGGGATTGGTGGCCGACAAGCCCTGGGATCTGTCCGCGATCGCCTACAAGCGCCTCGAGCGCGTCGAAGAATCGCTTCAGCTCACGCGAAAGTCGATCGAGGATTCGACGCTTCCAGAGATGTGCGTCAACATCGAGAGACAGATCATTCAGACCAGACAGGCGGTTCAGCGCACCGAAGCGGCCGTCACAGACACCAACGTGCGCGAGTTCTGCGAGCGCATCGATGCGCGGCTGGTGCGGACCGAAGATTCACTCCGACGTACCGAGGGCATCGTGGCTGAATGGCTCCGAGGACTCTCCGCATCCATGACCACGCGGTTTTCGGACGCCGAGGAGACGATTCAGCGAATCGACCGGATCGTCTCCAGCAGAACGGTCGAGCAGAACAGTCCTCCGCCGCCGTCGGTCCGAGTGGCCAGCCGTCCTGCTCGGGCAGTTTTCGAGCTGCCATGGATGGTCAGACTTACCGTGCCTGGATTGGCGTTGGTGATGGTCTCCGTGATCGCGCGCCCTGATCATCTCGAGCCGCGGCGAAACGCCGGAGAACGGTTGTGTCGCGCGCGGCCACCGAGCAGACGTCGACTCCCGTCGCGCCAGCGATAACGGCGGCGGGTGCAACTCCGTCTACTCGCGAGGCAGGCACTTCCGCGCCGCAGCAACTGCCGTCGCCCGAGCGAGGCACGGTGGTGCCGATCGCCGCACGAACGCAGGTGTTTGTCGGGTCCGTGTCGATCACGTCCGTTCCGTCCGGCGCCCGGGTCTCCATCAATGGCAAGGCCGCGGGCGTCACGCCGTTGAGGCTGCCCCGCCAGCGGGCCGGTTCCATGGCGGTGCAGATTGCGCAAGACGGATTCGAGCGATGGTCGGCAGCGGTTCGCGTGCCGGCTGATCGGCTCACGGAAGTCATCGCGAAGCTGAGCCCGGTCGCTCAATAGGTGCTCTCGAGCAGTGTCACAATAGAGAGGATGCCAGGCGCGGGGCGCGGCGTCCTCGTGACGTTGGTCGCGTGTGCGATGTGTGCCGGGCTGGCGCCGCTCCCGCTCACCGCGCAATCGCCGATCGACGTCTACGAGCTTGCCGACTATCGGCTCACGGCCGACGTCTTCGAGCGTTTCACCCAGGCAAGTGGCCGCATCGCGGACATCACTCAACACGACGCGTCCTTCACCGACGCTCCTCTCCTCACGAAAGACCTCGCGCTGTCCGGCGATGCGGTCGCCGAAGCCGCAGCGCTCGTCAGCCGGCTCGAGAACCACGCGGGCCTGACGTCGGCGCTCGAGGCGGCGACGATCACGCCGCGCGAGTACGCCAAGTTCACCATCACGCTGATCGTCGCTCGTCTGGCGCACGGGTTCCTGAAAGCGGGCGTGTTGCCGCGTGTGCCATCGGGAGCGCCGACGATGAACGTCGAGTTCGTGAAGACGCACGAATCCGAGGTCATCGAGGCCCTTGCGCGCCTCGGTATTCGTGACTGAGTCTCGTTCCCGGGCCCGCTCCCCGCGACCGCCTCGGACTCCATGACACCGGCGTGGTATACATGTGCGTTCGCTGAAGCTCTGTTACTTCGCGATCCAACGGAGGGCGATCCCAATGGTTGTCCGCCCAGGCCCTGATGATCCCTCGACAGCACCCGCTGCCGCGCTCCGGGATCTGTTCGCACAGATCAACGAGCGACTGGATCGGCTCGATGAGACGTTGCGGCTCACGAAAACATCGCTCGAGGACTCGACGCGTCCGGCGACGGACGCCAACATCGAGAGCCAGCTCATTCAAGTCACGAACGCGCTCGAGCGAATCGAAGAAACGGTTGGACGCAGCGGGAGTATCGTCCAGGATTGGCTCCAGGAAATCTCCACATCCATGGCCGCGCGGTTTGCGGACGCCGAGGAGACGATCCAGCGAGTCGAAGAGATCGTCTCTGCCAGGACTTGGGAGCAGGCCCCGCCCCAGCAGCCGCCGGTTCCGGTCCCAGTGGGACTGCTGCACCGCTTCGTGGACATGCAGACGGACCGCGCCGTCCGCCTGCCGTGGATGGCCAGACTCGCGGTGCCTGTATTGGCGCTGGTGACGGCCTTCGCGATTGGAGCACTGGTCACGACCAGCCGCGGCGCGACTGCGGACACGGTCGTGTCCATGGCGCCACCCACGACAGTGGTGGGCGCGACGCCGTCCTCGGAGTCGGTTGCTGGGCCTCTTCCCGCGCCGTCCGCGATCGCGCTGAGTGCGAGCGCCGCTCCGCGGAACCGCGAGCGGGGAGGGACCGCGCCGCCGCAGTCCCGGAATGGAGCGTCGGCGTCGATCGCCCCATCGCCCACGACGTTCGTCGGAAGTCTGTCGATCGCTTCCGTGCCGTCCGGCGCCACGGTCTCGATCAATGGCAAGGCAGCAGGGATGACACCGCTGAGGCTGCCCCGCCAGCGGGCGGGTTCCATGGCCGTTCAGATTGCGCGAGACGGTTTTGAACGATGGTCGGCGGCGGTCACCGTGCCAGCGGATCGGCTTACAGAAGTCACCGCGAGGCTTCGCCCGATCCGCCCCGTGGCGGTAGACTGATACGGACGCAGGGCGGGCCCCGTGTGGACCGCCGAGGGAGAACACATGAGACGTCTTATTCTTGGAGCGCTGTCAGCGCTGGCCGTCGCCGCCATCATCACGACCAGCGGTGTGTCCGGACAAGGCCGCGTTGACTCGCCCGGTGTGATGACGCCGGAGGGCGGCGTGCCGGCGCTGGGCAGCTATAAGGTGCCGAAGACGCCATGGGGCGAACCGGACCTTCAGGGCACCTTCAACGCCAACGACCTGCAGGGCATCCAGATGCAGCGCCAGCAGACCGTCGGCACGCGGTACCGATTGAACGACGAGGAATTCAAGCAGCGCGTCGCCCAGCGCGACCAGAACGTGGCCAACGACAACAGCGATGAGTTCTCGCTGGAACGCGCCGAGGAGTTCGAGGCGAGGTTTGGCACCGTCGGCGGCGCCGTCTCACCGCCGCCGCACTGGCTCGAGCGCGCGCGGAGCGTCAGCCGCGTGTCCTCGTACGTCATCGATCCACCGGACGGCCGCATTCCCGCGCTGACGCCCGCCGCCCAGGCCGCGGCGCAGCAGCGGCAGCAGGCGCAGGCCGCCCGCCGCAAACAACTGAACGGCATCGAAGCCGAGTGGACGACCGATCGCAGCAACTACGACCGCTGCATCAGCACCGGCGTGCTGAACTCAATCACGCCGAAGATCTACAACTCCGGGAGCCGCATCGTGCAGGGACCGGGCTGGCTCGCGTTCCAGAACGAGATGATTCACGAGACGCGCGTCATCCCGACCGACGGCCGCAAGCAGGTGGGCGCGGCGGTCAAGAACTGGATGGGGACGTCGGTTGGCCACTGGGAAGGCGACGTGCTCGTCGTCGAGACTCGCAACATCAAGCCCGAGTCAGTGGTCAACGGTCAGCCCTTGTCGGATGAGGGTGTGCTGATCGAGCGGTTTACGCTCGCGGACGCGCACACGCTCGACTACCGCATGACCGTCAACGACCCGAAGGTCTACGCCGCGTCGTGGACGCTGCGGCTGCCGATCCCGCGCGAAGAGAGCTACGGCTACTTCGAATACGGGTGCCACGAGGGCAACTACTCGATGCCCAACCTCCTCGCCGGTTCGCGCGCCGAGGAGAAGCGGCGCGCCGAAGCGATCGCCCGTGGTGAGAAGATTCCGGAGTACGTCGAGCCCACGCGCGGCGGCGGAGCCGGGCGCGGCGGCGCCGGCGCCGCTGGTGCGGGCCGCGGCGGCGGTCGCGGAAACTAGTTCCATCCCTCCTGAGAGCCGGGGCGCGCATGCGCGCCGGCTCGTCGCTTCCTACCTGATCGTCTGCATCATCCAGGGTCGCAACTCAGCTGAGTCGGCGCGGAGCCTGCCTGGGAGCGTTCATTGCAGGACCTGGCACCAGGTCATCCGGAGCCGCAGGAGGCGACATGAGACGCAGCTGGAGCACAACGTTTACGTGGATCGGGATCTTCGCAGTCGCTCTGGGGCTTGGGGTCGCCAGCGCGCAAACCAGTGAGCACGACTTCGTGTCACAGGCTGCGATGTCCAACATGGCGGCGATTCAGTTCGGGCACCTGGCCACAAAGAAGGCGCAGAATCCGGACGTCAAGAAGTTCGCACAGGCGACGATAGATGAGCACCTGAAGGCACAGCAGCAGTTGGCCGACGCTGCGTACGGTGCGGGCATACAGTGGCCGAAGAAGCTGGACGACAAACATCAACAGACCCAGCAGCGCTTGTCGAAGCTCAGGGACGAGCAATTCGATCTCGAGTTCATGAAGACGATGGTCGATCGGCATCGCGACGCCGAGAAGTTGCTGGCGGCCCGTGTCGGCAAGAGCGCCGCAAGCTCCAATGAGCTGGCTGCAAAAGTGGATCAGTGGGCGGCCAGGGCGTTGCCGGAAGTCCGAGCGCACCTCAAGGAGGCCGAACAGGTGTACGGCGAATTCTCCAAGGGAGAATGACTCAGTCCGTCATCGTGCGACGGGAAGCCGCTCCGCTGGAATTCCCAACGCGAGTGCGATCTGGCGGATCGCCGTCTGGGTGATCCTCACGTTCTCACTGCCCATCCGCAGCAGTTGCTTTTGCGCCGCCGGTAACTGCTCCACACGCGGATCCGCAAATTCATACCCGACCCCTCGAGGCTCGACGCGCGGCGAGTCGAGTACCGGTGTGCCGAGGATGACAACGATCGCGCGCTCGAGCGTGCGATCGACCGGTATGTCCGGGAATCCCAGATCGCGATGGGCGTCCTCGATGCGAGGCTTGAGCGTCGCGTAGAGACGAGCCGCAGCCACCGGATCGATCGATGCGATCGCAGCCGCGAGCCCATCGTATCGGTGGTAGCTGCGCGGATCGACGTAGAGATCGCCCGCCCGTTCGATGACCCGGAAGCTCGACGAGGGCCGCAGCACTCGAAGGTGAGCGGCGGGTGTCTTGCCTTCGGCGACGTTGACCGTCGCCACGGTGAAGTTGCGAATGAGTCCGTCCGTTGCCAGCCACGCGGCCAGCGTGGGGTGCGAGCTGAGATGCTTGAACAGATCGCGGACGAGCGCATCGGTCTGATCGAGCGGCGGGAGATCGATCGGCGCGGCCTCACCACCGAGCGCCGCAGGCGGCTGCTCCGGCACTTCTGTCCGCTGCACCGCCGGTTTCTGGTCCGGCACCGGCTTGCTCCGTTGAACGAAGACGACGGAGGCGACGACAGCCACGACGACGATCAGCGCGGCGACAGCCCAGAGAGCCGCGCCACGTCGTGGCGGCTGCACTAGAGGCGACGGGTCAGACGGCTTGAAGATGTCGAACTCCTGCTCGTCCCGCATCGCGCTAGGATAAGTGATAACTATGGCTGGGCTGCTGACGCGATCGCCTGGCTCAGGTCCTGTCTACGGCACTGGGCGGATGAGCCACTGCTGATTCGCACCGCCGTGAGGCGTGTACTGGATCACACGCGCGCCATCGTCCGCCGAGGCGAATTCGACGTCCATCGCCTTGCCGCTGTGGCGCGCGACGATGCGCACATAGCCGTCGGGCGCGGGCTCGAGCGTCCACGCCTGGTTGTCGCCGCCATGCACAGGCCACTGAATGATGGGGGTGACGTCGTCGACCAACCCGCCGTAGACATCGAGCACCTGTCCGCTGTGGCGCGCGATGATCCGAAACGCGCCGCCGCCGGCCGGCTCGAGCCGCCACTGTTGATTCGGACCGCCATGGCAGGTCCACTGGATGACGGGCGCGGCCGCATCGGTCGACGCGCGAGACACGTCGAGACACTGGCCGCTGTTGCGCGACACGATCTCGACGTACTGGTCAGGCGGTGACGTCGCGAGACGCACACGGAAGATCACGCCATCCCCGCCCGGTCCGCCCGTCGGGGCCGCGCCGTAGAAGGCGCCGTCGCTCGCCTGAATCAGCTCGTTGACCGGATTCGCGCCATCGCTCAACGCGAAGTGATGTAGCGTCGTCAGCCCGCCAGTGACATTGATGACGAACACGGTGCCGTACCCGAATGCGCCGTCGGTTCGCAGTCGTCCCATAGAGACGGCCGTCGAGTCCTTGAATCACACCGGCGTTCGGGTTCGCGCCATCGGCACCGGAAAAGTGATGCAAGGTCGTGAGTGTGCTCGCCGTGTCGAGCGAGAAGACCGTGCCCAATCCGAAGGCGCCACCGCCGACGTGGTTCCGTAGATAAGGCCATCGGTGCCTTGAATCAGCCGGCCGAGTGGCGTTGAGCCATCGGGTCCCGGACCGAAGCGATACACGCGTCGTGACCGACCCGGTGGCGGGGTCCACTCGGAAGATCGTTCCATGTATGCCGATGTCTGATGACGTCGTGCCGTACAAACGTGCCGTCGTCGATCTCGACAAGCTCTGCGACAGGACTCACGCCGTCGCTGCCGTTGAAATTATGGAGCACGGTGACAGCACCGTTGGCTTCGATTCTCGAGACGCTCCCCGCCCCTGTCGCTCCTCCGGTTCCGGTGCAGTACAGCCTCCCGTCACGTGCCCGAACGACTCCCGCTCGCAACCCGTGGAGACCAGCCAGGCTCGTGAAATCCCTGCAGGACTGATCTTGAAGATCTGCCCAGGGGAGCTCCCAGGACTGGCAAACGTCGTTCCGTACAAGGTTCCGTCGGCATCTTCGAACAGGTTCGACGTCGGGGTGCCGCCCGTCTGAAACGCGTGTACAGTGTCGTGCGTGCGCCCGCGGCATCCATCCTGAACACGGTCCCTGTTGGCACGTTGAAGGGGACGGGGGCGCGCCCGGTGGTTCCATAGAATTGGCCATCACGCGCCTGGATCACCCCGTTTGGTCGTCCCTCGCCCTCCTCTCCTCCCGTGACTCGGTAGAGCGTGGTGTGCGTCCCATTTGCATTGTGAGTGTAGATGGTGACCTCCAACGTCCCGTACAGGCGACCATCTGCGCCTTGAATCAACGCTTCCGGCGGGTAATTGCCGGATAGACCAAGCCGCGCAGGAACGTCAGAGTTCCGCTCGAATCGATCCGGAACAGCGAGGCGGAGTCCACGCCGTAGAGGTTTCCGTCACTGGCTTCGAGCAGATCTGGCAGGAGCGAGCCACCGGCAGGGTCCCCTGTGAAGATGGTGCGGAGGACTCTGTAATCATCTCCGGTGGGGCCGATCGAATACACGGTTCCGAGGTAGTCAGACCGGTCGCCGCCGGGGCGTGTCGTCCCGAACAGGCGACCATCGCGACTCTGCATCAGGCCCCTCGGTCCCTCGCCGTCTCCTTGCCCGCGGCCGGCGAAACTGTGAAGGATTGTCACGGTCCCGGCGTCATCAATCGTGAAGACGGTGCCGAATCCGGCAGCGCCGCCTCCTCCCGCCGTGACGAAGAACCGGCCGTCGCCTCCCTTGATCAGGCTGCTCATCCCTGTGCCGGCACTGAGCTGGAAACTGTAGATGGTCCTGACGCCGCCACCCGGGTCGATGACGAAGATCGTGCCGTTGTCGAAATCGCCTCCATCACTTGTCAACCCATAGACGTTTCCGTCGCTCGCGGCAAACAAATCTATGGGACGCGCGTCGGTCCCTGAGAAGACATGCAGCGTCGTCAATGCACTGCCCGGAGTGAATCTGAATATCGTGCGGTCTCCGAACGCTCCGCCGGGAGTGGTGGGGTGGCTGCCTTGTGTCATGCCATAGAACCGGCCATCCAACGCTTTCACCAGGCCAAACGGTCCCCCGCCATCGTTAGCACCGGCGAAGTGATGCAGCGTCGTGAAGACGCCCGCCGCGTCCAGTTGAAACAGGACTCCCTGGTTGAACCGGCCGCCTAGGCGGGTCGTGCCGTAGAAGGTGCCGTCGTCGGCCTGACGCAGTGACGAGAAGAGAATCCCAGGGGAAAAACCGACATCGAAGCTCGAGACGATCTGGTACGTAGCCCCTTGTTGAGCATTTACCGCGGTCGTCGCAGCGACTGTCACGGCCACTACTGCGATCGCAAGACGAACGAGTCGCTGGGTGAGAGAGAGTGATCGTCATGATGCTGTCTACTCCACTGGTCGGAGAAGCCACTGCTGATTCGCGCCGCCGTGCGGCGTGTACTGAATCACACGCGCGCCGTCGTCAGCCGATGCGTATTCGACGTCCATCGCCTTGCCGCTGTGGCGCGCGACGATGCGCACATAGCCGTCGGGCGCGGGCTCGAGCGTCCACGCCTGGTTGTCGCCGCCATGTACAGGCCACTGAATGATGGGGGTGACGTCGTCGACCAAGCCGCCATAGACGTCGAGCGCTTGTCCGCTGTGCCGCGCGATGATCCGGAACGCGCCGCCGCCGGCCGGCTCGAGCCGCCACTGTTGATTCGAGACCGCCATGGCAGGTCCACTGGATCACGGACGCCGCCGCATCGGTCGACGCGCCGAGACACGTCCAGACACTGGCCGCTGTTGCGCGACACGATCTCGACGTACTGGTCAGGCGGTGACGTCGCGAGACGGACACGGAAGATCACGCCGCCACCCGTCGGTCCGCCGATCGGAGCCGCGCCGTAGAAGGCGCCGTCGTTCGCCTGAATCAGCTCGTTGACCGGATTGGCGCCATCGCTCAACGCGAAATGATGCAGCGTCGTCAGTCCGCCGGTGACGTTCATGACGAACACGGTGCCATAGCCGAACGCGCCGCCGTTCGTGGTCGTCCCGTAGAGACGGCCGTCGAGTCCCTGAATCACACCGGCGTTCGGGTTCGCGCCATCGGAACCGGCAAAGTGATGCAAGGTGGTGAGTGTGTCCGCCGCATCGAGCGAGAAGACGGTGCCGAATCCGTAGGCGCCACCCGCCGACGTGGTTCCGTAGATGAGGCCATCGGTGCCTTGAATCAGCCGGCCGACTGGCCTGGAGCCATCAGGCCCGCTGAAGCGATAGCGCGTCGTGAACGCCCCGTGGTGGCCGGGTCAACCCGGAAGATCGTTCCGTGTGTGGCGGCGAGGGGTCGGCGGATACACTCCGACGCCACCGGTTGTGCCGTACAGGCTGCCGTCGTCAATCTCGACGAGCTCTGCGACAGGGTCCGCGCCATCGGTGCCGTCGAACCGGTGGAGAAGTGTGCGCGTGCCATCCGCTTCGACTCTGAAGACGATCCCCGAACGTGGACCAACGTGCTGGCTAGCTGGCTGCCGGAGGTAGTTCCGTACAGCCTCCCGTCACGCGCTTGAATGACTCCCGCTCGCAAAAAGTAGGTGCCGAAGAGACCGTCGTGAAGTCGCCTGCAGGGCTAATCTTGAAGATCTGTCCCGGCGGCGTGACAAGCGTCAGAACTGCTTGAACGTGGTTCCGTACAAGCTTCCGTCGGCGCCTTCGAACAGGTTCGACAGCGGTGTGCCGTCGTTGGCGACGGGCTCAGAGGAAGACGTTCGAACGTGTGCAGCGTCGTGCGTGCGCCCGCGGCATCCATCGCGAACACCGTCCCGTGACACGAGCGAGGTGCAGGCCCCACTGCTGGTCCCATAGAACTGGCCGTTGCGTGCCTGGATCACGCCGTTCGGTGTCTGGTCTCGCTGTCGGCGAACTGATAAACCGTGGTGAGGGTCCCTGCCACGTCGAGCCTGATGATGGTGCCACCACTCGTGGGCCACCCGAAGCCGTCGGCCCGTACAGGTGCCCGTCTGCTCCCTGAATCAACCCTCCCGGCGAGGTGCAGTCAGACAATGCAGCGTCGTCACGGTCCCGCTCGAATCGATCCTGAACAACGTCTGCGATGCGCGTCACGCCATAGAAGTTTCCGTCGCTGGCTTCGACCAGATCTGGAACGGGTCGCTGAAGTCACTGGGACCCGCAAGCGAAGCTATGCAGGACCCTGTAATCTCCGGCGAGGTCGATCGAATACACGGTTCCGCTGGAGTCGAACTGCGCCACCGAGCGTGTCGTGCCGTACAACCGCCCGTCGCGAGCTTGAATCAAGCCTGTCGGCGCCAGCAGCCGTCTACTTCTGCCGAGAAAGCCGCCGAAACTGTGGAGGATCGTCAGTGTCCCGTCTCCATCAATCGCGAAGAGCGTTCCACCTCCGCGGTCGCCGCCTCCTCCGCCGTGACGTAGAACCGGCCGTCGCTTCCCTTGACGAGGCTCGTCATGGCCGTGCCGGCACTGAGCGGGATGCTGTGGATGGTGGTGACGCTGCCGCCCGGATCGATCACGAAGATCGTGCCGTTCCCGAAATCGCCGCCACCCGCCGTCAGCCCGTAGACGTTCCCATCGCTCGCCGGCAAACAGATCCACAGGTGACCTGCTGTCGGTCTCCGAGAACGCATGCAGCGTCGTCAACCCACCGCCCGGAGTGAATCTGAACACCGTTCCGAATCCGGGAACGCCGCCTTCGGTGTCATCCCATAGAAACGCCCATCCGATGCTCGCACCAGGCCAAACGGCTGCCCGCCATCGTCGGAGCCGGAGAAGCTCTGCAGCGACGTGACGACGCCGGTCGCGTCCATCCGAAACAGCGTTCCTTTGTCGAACAGGCCGCCGGCCGACGTCGTGCCGTAGAACGTGCCGTCGTTGGCCTGACGCAGTGACGACGGCGCTCTCCCATTCATAAACGCGATATCGAAGCTCGAGACGACCTCGTACGTGGCCGCTTGTTGAGCGTTGACTGTGGTCGTCACAGCGAGAGCGACTGCCACGGCTGCGAGCGCGAGACGGACGAACCGGTGGGTGAGAAAGGCGGTCGTCATGATGCTGGTTCCTAGCTGTCTACTCCACCGGGCGGAGGAGCCACTGCTGATTCGCGCCGCCGTGAGGCGTGTACTGGATCACGCGTGCGCCATCGTCTGCCGAGGCGAATTCGACGTCCATCGCCTTGCCGCTGTGGCGCGCGACGATGCGCACATAGCCGTCGGACGCGGGCTCGAGCGTCCACGCCTGGTTGTCGCCGCCATGTACCGGCCACTGAATGATGGGCGTGACGTCGTCGACCAACGCGCCATAGACGTCGAGCGCCTGTCCGCTGTGGCGCGCGATGATCCGGAACGCGCCGCCGCCGGCCGGCTCGAGCCGCCACTGTTGATTCGGCCCGCCATGGCAGGTCCACTGGATCACGGACGCGGCCGCATCGGTCGACGCGCCAGTACACGTCCAGACACTGGCCGCTGTTGCGCGACACGAGCTCGACGTACTGGTCAGGCGGTGACGTGGCGAGACGCACACGGAAGATCACGCCGCCACCCGTCGGTCCGCCGATCGGCGCCGCGCCGTAGAAGGCGCCGTCGTTCGCCTGAATCAGCTCGTTGACCGGATTCGCGCCATCGCTCAACGCGAAATCATGCAGCGTCGTCAGTCCGCCGGTGACGTTCATGACGAACACGGTGCCATAGCCGAACGCGCCGCCGTTCGTGGTCGTCCCGTAGAGACGGCCGTCGAGTCCCTGAATCACACCGGCGTTCGGGTTCGCGCCATCGGCACCGGCAAAGTGATGCAAGGTGGTGAGTGTGCCGGCCGAATCGAGCGAGAAGACCGTGCCGAATCCGAAGGCGCCACCGCTCAGCGTGGTTCCGTAGATGAGACCATCAGTGCCTTGAATCAGCGGGGCGACTGGGTCGGAGCCATCAGGTCCGCTGAAACGGTAGCGCGTGGTGAACGCCCCGGTGGCCGGGTCAACTCGGAAGATCGTTCCGCGTCCAGTGCCGGCGGGGATCCGACGGCGCTATGAAGCGGCCCGAGGTTGTGCCGTACAAGCTGCCATCGTCAATCTCGACGAGCTCTGCGACAGGGCTCAGCGCTATCAGTGCCGTCGAACTGATGGAGAACCGTGCGCGCCGTGCCATTCGCTTCGACTCTGAAGACACTACCCGATCGAGAACGGGTAGACGCCTGACGCTGCGCCGCCGGAGCTAGTTCCGTACAGCCTCCCGTCACGTGCTTGAATCACTCCCGCTCGCAACCAGTAGCGCGGAAGATACCGTCGTGAAGTCGCCTGCAGGGCTGATCTTGAAGATCTTGTCCCGGCGTGAGAAGAATCGTTTGAGAGATGTTGAACGTGGTTCCGTACAAGCTTCCGTCGGCGCCTTCGAACAGGTTCGACATCGGTGTGCCGTCGAAGATGCGGCCATACCGGAGAGCGCTTACGAACGTGTGCAGGGTCGTGCGTGCGCCCGCGGCATCCATCGCGAACACGGTCCCTGTCGGCACCGGACGGACCGCGAGCACTACTGGTTGTCCCGTAGAACTGGCCGTTGCGTGCCTGGATCACGCCGTTCGGTCTTCCAACGTCGGCTCCGAGGCGGAACTGATAAACCGTGGTGAGGGTCCCTGCCAGGTCGAGCCTGATGATGGTGCCACCACCATCGGGGCCACCGCCTGCCGTCGGCCCGTACAGGCGCCCGTCTGCTCCCTGAATCAACTCTCCCGGCGAGGTGCCAGTCAGACTCTGCAGCGTCGTCAGGGTCCCGCTCGAATCGATCCTGAACAACGTGGCAATGTTCGCGTCACGCCATAGAGGTTTCCGTCGCTGGCTTCGAGCAGATCTGGCCCGGGCCCCGAGCCGTCAACGGTCGGACTGAAGCTGTGCAGCACTCGATAGTCTCCGGTCGAGATCGATCGAATACACGGTTCCGACGCCGAATGCGCCACCGAGCGTGTCGTGCCGTACAACCGCCCGTCGCGAGCTTGAATCAAGCCTTCCGGCCACGAACCGTCTCCATTGGGGAAGCCGCCGAAACTGTGGAGGATCGTCGCCGTCCCGGCGTCATCAATCGTGAAGATGGTTCCAAATGGATCTGCAGAGTCGACACCGCCCCTCGAGCGGTGACGTAGAACCGGCCGTCGCTCCCCTTGACGAGGCTCGTCATGACGCCTGCCGGCACTGAGCGGGATGCTGTGAATGGTGGTGAAGCTGCCGCCCGGATCGATCACGAAGATCGTGCCGTTGCCGAAATCGCCGCCACCCGCCGTCAGCCCGTAGACGTTGCCATCGCTCGCCGCAAACAGATCCACAGGGAACCTGCTGTCGGTCTCCGAGAACGCATGCAGCGTCGTCACCACACCGCCCGGAATGAATCGTGAACACCGTTCCGAATCCGAACGCGCCGCCTTCCGTGGTCATCCCATAGAAACGCCCATCCGATGCTCGCACCAGGCCAAACGGCCGCGCGCCATCGAGGGGGCCGGAGAAGCTGTGCAGCGAAGTGACAACGCCGGTCGCGTCCATCCGAAACAGCGTTCCTTTGTCGAACAGGCCGCCGCACGACGTCGTGCCGTAGAAGGTGCCGTCGTCGGCCTGACGCAGTGACGACGGCGCTCTCCCATTCAGAAACGCGAGATCGAAGCTCGAGACGACCTCGTACGTCGCCGCTTGTTGAGCGCTGACAGCCGTCGACGCGGCGATATGCCACTGCTGACGATCGCGAGACGAACGATGCGGTGAGCGAGACGGGTGATCCTCATGACAGAGCTCCTGGTGGACTGACTCAGGGACTCGGATCGTTCTCGCCGCAGACGATCGATGGGCGAGGAACCCAGGGCGAGACGGTGATTGTGTGATGAACTGCGCCGGCTATTCTCGACGCGATCGTCGATCGGCGCAATAGGACGAGCGTCCTACTCGGACTCCATGTCGCCCGTGTAACGATCGCTCACCGTCGTCATGGGGCTGTCGACTCCAGCCCGCGAAGGAGCCACTGCTGATTCGCGCCGCCGTGAGGCGTGTACTGGATCACGCGTGCGCCATCGTCTGCCGAGGCGAATTCGACGTCCATCGCCTTGCCGCTGTGTCGAGCGACGATGCGCACGTAGCCGTCGGACGCGGGCTCGAGCGTCCACACCTGGTTGTCGCCGCCATGCACCGGCCACTGAATGATCGGCGTGACGTCGTCGAGCAGCGCGCCGAAGACGTCGAGCGCCTGCCCGCTGTGGCGCGCGATGATCCGGAACGGCGCCGCCGCCGGCCGGCTCGAGCCGCCACTGTTGATTCGGACCGCCATGGCAGATCCACTGGATCGCGGATGCGGCCGCGTCGGTTGACGCGCCGAACACGTCGAGGCACTTGCCGCTGTTGCGCGACACGATCTCGAAGTAACCGTCCGTCGGTGGTGGTGACGTCTCCAGACGCACCCGGAAGATCACGCCGCCATCGTCCGGTCCGCCGGTCGGAGCGGCGCCGTAGAAGGCACCGTCGCTGCGCCTGAATCAACTCTGAACTGGGATTACCACCATCGCTCAACGCGAAATCATGCAGCGTCGTCAGCCCGCCGGTGACATCCATGACGAACACCGTGCCATAGCCGAATGCGCCACCGTCCGCTGGTCGTCCCGTAGAGGCGGCCGTCGAGTCCCTGAGTCACGCCGGTAACAGGGGTCGCGCCATCAGCACCGCTGAAGTGGTGCAAGGTGGTGAGCGTGCCGGCGGCGTCGAACGAGAAGACGGTTCCCAAATTGTGAAGCGCCTCCCCTCGACGTGGTTCCGTAGATGAGGCCATCGGCGCCTTGCAGGAGCCGTCCGAATGGCCGCGAGCCATCGGGCCCACTGAACACATGCGACGGGCCGGGCGAGGTTGATCCTCGTCGGAAGATTTCACCGTGTGGCCTTACCGCCGGAGTGGGGAGGAAGTCGCCGGCGTTGACGCCATACAAACTGCCGTCATCGATCTCGACAAGCTCTGCGGAGGGATTGAACTGAGTGGTCGTGCCGCTGACCGCTACCGCTGAGGGTACCGTCGGCTTCAACGGTGAAGATGCCGCCACCAATCACAAATGTTTCATCTATCTCGGGTCCTGCTCGTTCCCCAGAACCTCCCGTCGCGGGCTTGCATGATGCTGTTCATCCGGTACACGACGTGAGCGACGAAGGTCGTAAAGGCCCCGTCGGGGGTGATCGTGAAGATCTGTCCTGGCTCGTGCGACAAAATTGTTGAAGACATAGGTCGTTCCGGTACACGCTTCCGTCGATGCCTTCGAACAGGTTCGCCGAGTGGTGCGCCCTCGAAATTGCTGGGAAAGGCAGGGAGGAACGTGTGAAGCGTTGTCCGCGCACCCGTTTCGTCCATCGCGAACAGGGTTCCTAACGTTCCGGCAGAAGTCTGTCATCGCCGGGGCGCTTGTCCCATAGAACTGGCCGTTGCGCGTCTGCAAGAGGGCCGTCGGGCTCCCGTCAGCGCTGTCGAAGCTGGACACGATCTCGTAGGTGGCCGCTTGCTGGGCGCTGACGGTTGTCACAGAGGCGGCCGCGACCGCGGCCGCAATCGCGAGACGAACGAACCGGTGGGCGACAGCCGTGATCCACATGACTGAACTCCTCGCGCAGACCGACTCGCGATCACGTCAACGGCGGCGGCCATTGTCGGCGCGCGCAACGCGCCGACGCAAACTGAGCCGAGCAAAATGTGACTAGCGTCCTACGCGATCGCACCGCGGGCTCCGGTGTTTACCGGAGTCGTGGTGCGACTGGTTCACGGTTCGCTCACCGTCGTGATGGGAGATGCTGTCGACTCCACCGGGCGGAGGAGCCACTGCTGATTTGCGCCGCCGTGAGGCATGTACTGGATCACGCGTGCGCCATCGTCTGCCGAGGCGAATTCAACGTCCATCGCTTTGCCGCTGTGCCGCGCGACGATGCGCACGTAGCCGTCTGACGCGGGCTCGAGCGTCCACGCCTGGTTGTCGCCGCCATGCACCGGCCACTGAATGATCGGCGCGACGTCGTCGAGCAACGCGCCGTAGACGTCGAGCGCCTGCCCGCTGTGGCGCGCGATGATGCGGAACGCGCCGCCGCCGGCCGGCTCGAGCCGCCACTGTTGATTCAGACCGCCATGGCAGGTCCACTGGATCGCGGGCGCGGCCGCGTCGGTCGATGCACCAGACACGTCGAGACACTTGCCGCTGTTGCGCGACACGATCTCGAAGAACTCTGGTCAGGCGGTGGTGACGTCGCAGATCGGACGCGGAACACCACGCCGCCGCCAATCGGTCCGCCAGATTCGGTCGTGCCATACAGATGTCCATCGCTCGCCTGGATCAGATCGGCGACCGGAAACGCGCCGTCAGTGGCCGCAAAGCTGTGGAGGGTTGTGAGCGTTCCCGTCGCGTCGATGGTGAAGATCGTGCCGTAATCAAAGGTCCCTCCCATGCGAGTGGTGCCATAGAAGCGGCCATCAGTCGCCTGGAGCAGACCGGCGTACGGGTTGGCGCCACCGACGCCTGTGAAGTGATGCAGGGTCGTCAGGGTCCCGGCTGGATCAAATCTGAAGACGGTCCCGTAGCCAAACGCTCCCCCTTCGGACGTCGTGCCGTAGAGGCTCCCATCAGCGCCCTCAATCACTCGACCTCTCAGTGCGCTCCCGTCGGTGCCACTGAACGTGTGGCGCGTTGTTCCCGACACGGAGCCGGCGGGGAGACTGAAAATCGTCCCCAGCATGTTCATGCCGCCTGTGCGTGTCGTGCCGTAGAGCGTCCCGTCACCCGCCTCGATCAGTGCCGCGTCCGAGTCGCCGGCAAAGATGGCCCCTAGTACGGGCGCCGCGCCGGACAGCAGAAAACTGAAGGCGCGGTTGTCCGTCGTCCCGTACAGAAGTCCGTCAGTCGCTTGGATCAGACCGTTCGGGCGGCGGCTGGTGCTGGAGGGGTTCTGAGGATTGGGAGGAGGAGGGAAGCGATAGCGTGTGGTCAGCGCTCCCGTCGTATCGATCGCGAAGATCGTCCAATCTCCCGCAAATCCAAAACTGCCGCTGGTGGTGCCGTAGAACCTGCCATCGGTTGCTTGCACGAGACCGGCGCCAGGCCCGCGTCCGTCGCTGCCGCTGAAACTATGCAGGACGGTGCCCGCGCCAGACGGCTCGATCGTAAACACGGTACCAAAATCGGACTGACCTCCAGTCGATGTCGTGCCGTACAGGCGACCGTCGCTCCCCTCGGTCACAGGCGCGAGAGGACGTGCGGGGCCGGGGTTGCGGCCGAAGTGATGGAGTACGGCAAACGTTCCCGCCAGATCGAGCGTGAAGATCGTTCCGCCTTCGCCCAGGGCGGTACCGCCCAACAATTTGGTTCCGTAGAGGTTGCCGTCGCTCGCCTGCGTGAGCGCTCCGATGGATCTCCCGTCGTCGCCGGTAAACGCGTGAAGCGTCGTTACCGTTCCCGCCGGATCCAATTTGACGATGGCCGCCTCTGTGTTGACGTAGAAGCTCCCGTCACTGGCCTGAATCAGGACGTGCGAGGTGGTACCTGCGGGGAAACGATGGAGCGTTGTCACGCTTCCGGCTGCATCCATCTTGAAGATGGTGGCCTCGTTGACGGTGACTCCATAGAAGTCCCCATCGTGACCCTGGATCAAATCCAATGGCCCTGAGCCGTCAGCACCACTGAAGGCGTGGAGCGTGGTCAACGTTCCGCTTGTATCGAGTTTGTATATCGTGCCCCCACCCAAAGGCCCGCCGGTTCTGCATCGCCCCGTACAGGTTTCCGTCGGCCGCTTCGATCAACGCGGTCGCCGCAGCGCCTTCTTCGCTTGATTCAAAGCGATGCAGTGGTGTGATTCCGCCTGCAGGATTGAGTCGGAACACCGTCGAAAATTGCCCGCGCGTGACGCCAAAGATCGTTCCTGAACTTCCTTGAACGAGCACCGTCGGCTGAGACGTGCCGTCCTCATCGGAGAAGCTGTAGAGTGTCGTTATTCCTCCTGTCGGCTCCAACCTGAAGACCGTCCCCAAGTCCGACGAGCCCCCGAATTCGGTGGTGCCATAGAGACGCCCATCGGCCGCCTGGATGAGCTCGGCTGGCGCAGTAGCCGTCGCGTTCGGAAAAATGATGGACGGTCGTCAACACGCCGGCTGGGTCGATTCTGAAAATCGTGCCCGCTCCGAAACGGCCTTCGATGAGGGTCGTCCCGTACAAGTTCCCATCGCTTCCCTCGATCAAGGTTGTCCACGGGCCTCTTCCGGCGGTAAAGATGCCGTTGAAGCTCGAGACGATCTCGTACGAGGTCCCTTGTTGAGCGCTGACTGCTGTTGTCAGAGCGACCGCCAGGGTCACTGCTGCGATCGCCAGGCGAACGAACCGGCAGGTGAGAAGAGTGATGGTCATGCTGCTGTCTATTCCACCGGGCGAAGCAGCCACTGCTGATTCGCGCCGCCATGAGGCGTGTACTGGATCACGCGTGCGCCCTCGTCTGCCGAGGCATATTCGACGTCCATCGCCTTGCCGCTATGCCGCGCGACGATGCGGACGTGGCCTTCGGACTCGGACTCGAGCATCCACGCCTGGTTATCGCCGCCGTGCACCGGCCACTGGATGATTGGCGTGACGTCGTCGACGAATGCGCCGAAGACATCGAGCGCTTGACCGCTGTGGCGCGCGATGATGCGGAACGCACCGCCGCCGGCGGGTTCGAGCCGCCACTGTTGATTCGGCCCGCCATGGCAGGTCCACTGGATCGCCGGCGCGGCGGGCTCGGTCGAGGCGAAGGACACGTCGAGACATTTGCCGCTGTTGCGCGACACGATCTCGACGTACCCTTCCGGCGCCACCGGCGCGACACGAAGACGGAAGATCACGCCGTTCCCGTTGGGCCCGCCCATTGGGGCCGCACCATAGAACGTTCCGTCATTGGCCTGAAACAGCTCATCGACCGGATTGGCGCCCGTGCTCAACTCGAAGTCATGCAGCGTGATCGCTCGGCCGGTGGGATTCATGACGAACACGGTGCCGTAGCCGAATGCGCCGCCGTTCCGTGTCGTTCCATAGAGGCGCCCATCGCCTCCTTGAATCAGACCGGCGCTCGGGTTCGCGCCGTCAGCACCGGAGAAGTGATGCAACGTGGTGAATGTGTCCGCGGCGTCGAGCGAAAAAACCGTCCCCAAGCCGAAATCACCGCCGTTCACGGTCGTTCCGTAGAGGAGCCCGTCGAGGGCTTGAATCAGCCGGCCGGCTGACCTGACGCTGTTCGCAAAGCGGTGGCGGATCGTCAGCGCTCCTGTGCCCGGGTCAATCCGGAAGATTGCTGCGGGTATCGGTGGCGGCAGCGGGCCGCTCGGCGGTGGTTGAAGACCACCGCCTTCTGTGACGCCGTACAGAGGGCCGTCAGCCGTTTCGACGAGTTCTCCGACTGGGTTCATACTGTCAGCGCCATTGAACTGATGAAGAACTGTGATCGCACCGTTGGCTTCCACTCTGAAGACAGACCCATACGTACGGACCGTACGGATCGACGACCGTGCCTTCGAACACTCCGTACAGCCTGCCGTCACTCGCTTGAATCACTCCCGCTTCCAGAGAATGGGCCGAGGCCACCGTCGAGTAGACCCCTTCGCGACTGATTCTGAAGATGCGTCCTTGCGGAATGGGCGGATCGTGTCGGTTATATGACGTGCCATAGACGATGCCGTCGCCGCCTTCGATCAGGTTGCCCAACGGCGTGCCATCGCCGCTGATGGATGGAACGAGAAAGAAGAAGAACGTGTGCAGTGTCGTGCGTGCGCCCGCGGCATCCATCGCGAATACGGTGCCAACCGGACCACCGGGGGGGGTTAGCGTGGAAATCGTGCCGTCCCATAGAACTGGCCGCTAAACGTCTGGATCACGCCATTCGGTTTCCCGTCAGCCGCTCCGAAGGTCGAGACGACCTCGTAGGTGGCGCCTTGTTGCGCGCTGACTGGCGCCGACGCGCCGATTGCCATAGCCACTGCTGCGATCGCGAGACAGACTTTCCGGTGAGTAAGAACAGTGATCCTCATGACAGAACTCCTGGTGAAACCGACTCAGGGATCCCGATTCGGATCGTTCTCGCCACCGAAGATCAAATGGGTGAAAAACCCACGGCGAGACGGCGATCGCGCAGTTAGCTGCGGCAGCTATTCTCGATGCCGACGATGCGTCGCGCAAACTGAGCAGCGAAAAATGGGACCAGCGTCCTACGCGGCCGCGTAGAATTCGATAGGCTGTGGACCCTTCAGCGGAGGAGTTGATGACACGCATTGCTGTTCTGTCGATTGTGCTCGTCGGCGCGCTGCTCGCCCCGACGAAGGTCTTCGCCCAGATCTCCTGCTCGCGTGAAGGCTTGCAGCGTGCCGTCGATCTCTACATCGCCGCGCAGACCAAAGGCGACACGTCAGGCATGCCGCTGGCGACGGGGCTGGGCTACAGCGAGAACATCGCGCCCGCTGACATCAACACGGGCCTGATCAAGACGGCGATGACGATCGATCACCATCGCAGCCTGCTCGATCCGTCCACGTGTCAGACGTTCACCGAAGTGCTCGTGACGAACAAGGAGAAGCCCTACGCCCTCGCCACCCGCCTGCGCGTCAACCGGGACAAGATCGCCGAGATCGAAATCCTGTGGACCACCACGGGCTACTGGCTATTCAACGCCGAGGCGTATCTGAAGTGGTCGTCGAGCGAGAAGTGGGATGTGATCCCCGCCAACCGGCGCGATACGCGCGACACGCTGGTCGCCGCCGCCAACGCCTACCTCGACGCGTTTCTCGAAGGGAAGAAGGACCTGGTGCCGTGGGGATATCCCTGCAACCGCACGGAAGGCGGGGCGCACACCGGCAACGGCTCCCCCACTGACAGCTGCGATGTCGGTGTCCCGAGTGGCGTGAACATCGCGAACCGTCGTTTCATCGTGGACGACACGATCGGATCGGTCGCGGTGTTCTGCACCTTCGGCGCCGGAGGTCCCAACGGCGGCAGCGGCGCGCCCGATACGCACCTGTTCCGCGTGGAGGGTGGCAAGCTGCGCTACGTCCACACGCTCACGCATCTGTTGCAGGCGAACTTCCGCGGCGGACGCGGCGGCAACCGGGGCGGTGGCGCCGGTGGGCAGGGTGCCGAGGGCGGTGCCGGCCGCGGTGGCAACTAGCGGTCTTGCTGCGAGGCGGTGAGCGTCGGGATCCGTTCGGCGCCTCCGGGGATGGACCACTGGTACTCGGCTGTCCTGTACCCAGGCTTGCTCAAACGAATCGTGAACGGTCCATCCTGCAGGTCGGTCATGTAGAACCGGCCGTCCGCGGACGTGGTCATGGCCCGACCAGCGTTGGGCCCGTTCAGAATCTCCATCAGCACGCCCGGAAGCGGACCCACCATGCTGAGCACCCGGCCCGCGAGGGTCCGGGAGGTTCCATAAATACCCTGACCGGGAACAACCCACACCACTTGAAACGCGGCGCCGTCCTGGTAGCTGACTCGAATCGCCACCTCGCCTGAGCGAAGCGCGGTCACCAGGCCGGTGCTGTTGATTGTCGCAATCGTCGTATCGCTCGTGCTCCACGTGGCGAGTCCCGACACATCCTGACCATCGCGCCCGCCCACCGTCGCAAAAGCGATACATCGAGAACTCTCGCCGAATTCCGGGCACATCAACTGGAGCGGGAAGGGAGATGGGCCGGTCGAGCCATCTTCTGCGCAACTGGCCGCGAGCAGACCAGCCACAGTGAGTAGAAGAAACACCAGGAGCTTCATTCAAGCCTCCGCAGGGTTACCGGAGGAAATGAGCCTCAGCATGGAGAATGCCGTAACGCTGATCGCACTTTGTCGCTGTCGTCCCGGACAGCGGCGAGCCAACCGTTGCGCGAGATTACGATTTGGGGATAGGACTGACGAAGCTGCCAGCGCCCCAGCGACGCCGATACAGAGAATAGGCCACAAGTCCCAGGACCACGCAGATCAAATAGAAGTCAACGCCCGCAACGAGCAGCCACCGCTGCACGGTGCGGCCAGGCAGCAGGGGCAATGCGGAGCTCAGGATCGCCGCGGCCACCAGCACTCGGCGGACAGGCGCATGATCCCACGCGTCAATCGCCACCGCCATGACCGGCCACAGCAGCGCAACCAGGTAGACCTTCGACGTCAGAGGGCCGACGAACAGCATCAGACAGATCATCAGTCCCAGCTGCAGCGCCTCGATTCGCACAGCGCTGCCATTCACGCCCTCGTGTCCGGACTTGTCACGCCGCGATGACCACCAAATCAGCACGAGGCCGCCAAGCACGCTGCACGCGCTGAGCGCCAGCCAGACGCGGTCAACCGTCGGCGCCGGGACGCGTGCGACGTTGACCGCCGCATAGTTGTCGTCGCCGTCCACTCGTCTGGTGTAGTCCACCTCGGTGAAGGTCCTTCGCAACTGTCCCTTGAGCGAGACGTTGATCGGGCCGTTCGTCTCATGGAATTCCTGGCGGAGAATGGCGTGCTGGTACCAGCGCTGGACGAGGTCCCAGTTGCCGGCGATTCCGAAATACACCGACGGGAAGAGATTGAGCGCCGCGGTGATCGCGAACACCAAGCCGAGGAGTTTGAGCCGGCCCTTGATGGCGAACCACGGCAAGGTCAGGGCTGGGATGATCTTCACCGTCATGGCGAGCGCCAGGAGCGTCGCCGCGGGCACATCTCGCCGTGTGATCGCGAGGCGGAACGCCGCACACATCAGCGCGGTGGCCATCAGGTGCGCGTTGCCGTAGTCGAGGGCCATCGCGTAGTACGGAACCACGGCAAGGAAGGCGACGGTCCACACTTTGCCGCGGCTATAGGGCTCCGCCGTGTAGAGGCTCGCGATCGACGCCACTGTCACGACGATCGCCAGCGTGTTGACGAGATGCCACACGTACGCCGCGAGCCAGTACGGCGCGAGCGACAGCGGCGCGAAGACGAGAATGAAGAACGGCGGGTACCGGTAGTCCATCACCACGCCGCGCGCGAAGTCCGGCGAATACAGATCGGTGCGGCCGCTCAGCAGCGATCGGCCGGCCGCGTAGTAGACGGCGAAGTCGGTCTGGTTGCGAACGAACACCAGCCCCAGCAGGACAACGACTGCAACTGCGGCGGCGATGAACAGTGTGCGCCTGCTCACGGGCGAACGTGCTCGTGTGTGACCTCAGGCTAGCCGGTGACAGGACGAGCCCGCGGCGCGGCCTCGGCTCCAGGTGGCTCGGTGAAAGGTTCCATGAGGATGCGCTGATAACGCACCTCGAGGATCTGCAGTGGCTCCGCACCCCCTGGCGCGTGAACGACCACGCGATCGCCCGCGCCGGACTTCGTCAGCGCACGGGCCAGTGGCGACAACCAGCTGATGTAATGCCGATCCAGATCGACCTCGTCGGCGCCGACGATGCTCACCATTCGCTCCGTGCCAGCGGCGTTGGCGTAGCGAACCGTCGCCCCGAAGAAGACCTGGGTCGCCGCCCGCCCCGCTCGCGGGGCTTCGGGGTCCACCACTTCCGCGGCATCGATGCGCTTGGTCAGAAAGCGAATCCGCTTATCGATCTGACGCAGCCGCCGTTTGCCGTACTGATAGTCGGCGTTTTCGCTGCGATCGCCGTTGCTCGCCGCCCAGGCCACGACCTGTGTCACCGCCGGCCGTTCCCGCGTCAGCAGGAACCGGTGCTCCTCTTTGAGCCGCTGCAAGCCGCTCGGGGTGATGTAGTTCTTGACGGGCGTCGGCCGTGCCTGTGCGGAATTGTCGTCCGCTACGGCCAGGCGTCTATGAGGTCTTCCAGCCACTTGGGCCAGTTTAAGCGCTGCTGCCAACGAATCCGCCAGGTCTTTCGTCCAACAAACGCATGAGCGCTCTTTTTCGCGACGTGGCGTACGCCCTCCGCTCGATCCGCTCTGCACGCGTCTTCGCGGTCACGGCCGTGCTGACACTGTCGCTCGGCATCGGCGGCACGACAGCGATCTTCACGCTCATGCATGCCGTGATGCTGAAGTCGCTCCCGGTCGCCGACCCGTCGCGCCTCTACCGGATCGGTGACGGCGACAACTGCTGCGTGCAGGGCAGCCCTCAGGGCCGCTGGGGGTTCTATACGTATCAGTTGTTCGAGCGCATCAAGGCCGAGACACCGCAATTCCAAGACCTCACGGCCTTCTCCACCTTCGTGGGCCGCATGAGCACGCGGCGTCAAGGCGTCGCCGAGGCGCCGCGGCCGCTGCGGACGATGTATGCCACGGGCAACTACTTCACGACGCTGGGCGTGAACGCGTTCACCGGGCGTGTCTTCACGGCTTCTGACGACCGCGCCTCCGAACCGCCCGTGGTGGTGATGGCCTATCACGCCTGGCAGGGTCTCTACGGCGGCGAGGCCTCGGTCGTGGGATCGACGCTGGTGATCGAAGGCCACCCATTCACGGTTGCCGGGATTGCGCCGCCAGGATTCTTTGGCGAGACCTTGCGCGCCGACCCGCCGGACCTCTGGCTTCCGCTTCAGCACGAGACGATGATTACCGGCACAGAGACGTCGTTGCTGCGCCAGGGCATGTCTTCATGGCTGCGCGTGATCGGCCGCCTGCGCGATGGCGCGACGACCGACGGCATGGAGGCGCGGCTCACCACGATGCTCCGGCAGTGGATCAAGACCGACGCCGGATACCCCGCCAACTGGATGAAGGAAATCGAACGCAGGCTGCCCGAGCAGGTGATCGCCGTGGTGCCTGCCGGTGGAGGCGTCGGCGTCATGAAGGAACAGTACGGGCGCAGCCTGCGGATTCTGCTGGTTGTGTGCGGGCTGGTGCTCCTCATCGCCTGCGCGAACGTCGCCAACCTGCTCCTCGCCCGCGCGGTGGCACGGCGCGGCCAGATCGCCGTGCGCCTGGCCCTCGGCGCCTCGCGCAAACAGATCGTCGTCGAAGCGCTCATCGAGAGCATCCTGCTGGCGGTGTGCGGCGCGGTCGCCGGCCTCGTCGTCGCGATGGGTGCCGCTCGACTGCTGCTCTCCCTCGCGTTCGCCGGCGCGACGATGCTGCCGATCGACATCGTTCCGTCACCGCCGGTGCTGGCCTTTGCCGTTGGCCTGGCGCTCGTGACCGGCGTGCTGTTTGGCGCCGCGCCGGCGTGGTTTGCCACGCGCACCAATCCGATCGAGGCGCTGCGGGGCGCGGGCCGCACGGCGGGCGACGGGGCGTCGTTCACCCGCACGACGCTGCTGGTCGTCCAGGCCGCGCTCGCGGTGGTGCTCGTCGCCGGATCGATGATGCTCGGTCGCAGTCTGGGCAACCTCGAGGGACAGGACTTCGGCTTCGATCGCAGCGGTCGTGTGCTCGTCGGGGTGAACCGGCCGTCGGCGGATGTCGTGGGTGACCGCCTCACGGCGCTCTACCGCGACGTGGAAGCGCGGCTCGCTCGCATTCCCGGCGTGCAAAGCGCCGGGCTTGCGCTCTACAACCCGCTCACGAACAACTGGGGAGAAGGGGTGCTCGTGGCCGGCAAGCCGGCGCCGGGCCCAGGCGCTGACGTCAGCTCATCGTGGAACCGCGTCAGCACGAACTATCTCCAGCAACTGGGAGTGAAGCTCGTTCGCGGCCGCTACTTCTCCGATGCCGACAACGAGTTGTCGGAGAACGTGGCCGTTGTGAATGAAGCATTCGTGCGGAAATTCTTCACGTCAGACGAGGATCCAATCGATCGGCGCTTCGGGTTGAACCTGCCCGAGAACGTCAACACCTATCGCATCGTCGGTGTGGTCGGCGACGCCAGGTTCGCGGCCTTTCAGTTGAATCGACCCGCACGGCCGATGTTCTTCGTGTCACTGGCCCAGACCGTGCGCTACCCAAGCCCGTTGATGCAGCGCCTGGAGACGGCGTCGCACTACGTCGGCGGCATTCTGCTGAGGACCAGCACGCCGCAGGGCGCACTGGAGCCGCTCGTGGCGCGCGCTCTCTCCGAGGCGGATCCCAACCTGACCGTGAACACCATCCGCACGCTCGAGGAACAGGTCGAGCGAACCTTCGATCAGCAGCGCGCCGTCGCCAGCCTCGCCGGCCTGTTCGGTGTCGTTGCGCTGGTGCTCGCCGCGATCGGCCTCTACGGCGTCACGGCCTATACCGTGGCGCGCCGCAGGAGTGAGATCGGCCTGCGCATGGCGCTCGGCGCCGATCGTGGCCGCGTGATCGGACTCGTGCTGGGCGGGGCGTTCAGTCGCGTCGGCATCGGCCTCGTGCTCGGCGCGCCTCTCGCCGTGGGGGCCGGCTATCTGCTGTCCGCGCAGCTGTACGGGGTGTCGTTCTGGGATCCGGTGGCGTTGAGCGTGGCCGCTGGCGCGCTGGCCTTCGCCGCGTTCGTCGCCTCCGTGGTGCCGGCGTCGAGAGCCGCGGCAGTGGCGCCGATGATCGCGCTGCGCACGGACTAAGGCGACCTGCGGTCGAAGCGAAGGGAGATGGCCAACCCGACATGGGCCTTCGGTTCGAGGAAGGTTCTCGTGCCGTAGAGTGCCGCGTCGATGCCAAAGTTGCGGGTCAGGTTGAAGCCAGCCCCGCCTGACGGATACCAGCTGCCTTGCGAATATCGGCCTGCACCTCTCAGTTCAACCCCACCAAGTCTGTACTCCAAGCTGGTGCGGAAATTGGTTCCCCCTAAACCGCGCGAGTACTCCGAGTAGGCAGACCACGCATCCCTGTGATAGGCGACGTCGCCGGTATAGGTGACTGGCAGCTCGAATTGAGTCGTCATGTGGGTGCGGGGCAGCTTGACGTGGATGAACTCGCTGCCGTTGACGAGACTCACAAGGGCGACCTCGTGTTGCGTGATGTCGCTCCACTTGATCCGGTTGGCGACGCCGCTCACGCCGGCCCCGAAGTCCCAGCGGTTGACGACGAAGGCGACGCCGAAATCGGTGGACAGGCCCCAGCCCTTTGACGACGTCTGCCATTCGAGCATAAAAGGCATCTCGGGCGGGTCGGGCGACATGAGACCATTCGAATCGGTGTCCATCTGCACCTGCGCATCGAACTCGTCGAAGCGAAAGCCCTGCAGGTGATGGTAATTCGCGGCGACATACATGCCATTGCGGCTGGCACCGGCGCCGTCCCGTGCGAAGAGCGGGAAACGCGCGCGATACGATCCGGTAATATCGAGGGCCAGCTGGTCGGTCTCCCCTCCGCCGAGGCCAAGAGTCGCGGATGGAATGTACGTGTTGCCTGAGCCGCTCAGTATCTTCTCGAGCTCAGAATCGAACTCGAAAAACGCCTGCGTGGCGAGATACGGTCCCGCGCCGACGTAAATGCCCTGAAAGCTCCGGTCGTCCTCGTGCAGCATGAACGTCTTGCCCCAGGTCATCGACATGAGACCTTCTGCGTCCGTCAAAACAGGAGTCTCGAAGCCGCTGTAGGCATTCAGATCGGGCTCGAGGCTGGCGTTCAGGATGTCGCGGAAGAACGACTGAGCGGTGATGTCTTCGCGGCGCCCGAACACGTGATGAAGCGGGCTGGTCCCGAACTCCAGGGCGCGAGAGAAATCGAAGTCCTCACGATTCGGGTAGAAGACGCGGACATTGCTCAAGAGCTTCACCAGCCCTACCGGGATCAGGATCGATCGGTACCGGCGCTGGCGTTCGACGAGCTTCGATGCCACATTCGGAGTCCCGCCGGCGCCCCCCAATGCGATGCGCCTGGCGTCGAAGCTGTAATTCTGGGCGGACGCCGATGAGGCGCTCGACGTGAGCAAGAGCACCGCGACGATTGCGCCTCGCCATCTCCGCGTAAGCCTTGCTTGTCGCCAGCTCACATCGACTCGCGGAAGTCGATGTGCGGATTCTTCTCGAGCGTGTAATCCATTACCCATTGAGCCTCGAACACGAGAACGTCGCGCTGCTGTTGGTCCAGTGCCTGTCGCACGCCCGATGTTGGAAGCACCAGCGGCGTGGCCGACTTCAGTATCGGCCACCGCGCCGCGATGTGCGGAAGCCGATCCACCGTGCACGGGATGTCGTACTCGGAGAGCATGCGGGCCTCGACCACGTCGAGCTGCAGGCTCCCGATGACGCCGATGATCGGGTTCCGCGTCCCGGAGGTCGGCATGAAAACCTGCATGAGGCCTTCTTCCGCGAGCTGGGCGATCGCTTCGTCGAATTTCTTGTGACGGATCTCGGACGGCCGCAGCACCGCGAACTGCTCCGCGGGGAACCGCGGTATGCGCGGAAACTCCAGGATCCTCCCCGCGCACAGGGTGTCCCCGATCGTGATCCGACCCGGGTTCACGACGCCGACTACATCACCCGGAAACGCCTCGGGAACAGTCTCCCGATCGCGTCCGAAGAATCGGTACACGCGCGAGAGCCGCAGCTCCGTGCCAAGGCGGGTGTTGGTCACGAGCATGTCCTTCGCCAGCCGGCCCGAACAGACGCGCACAAAGGCCACGCGATCCCGGTGACGCGGGTTCATGTTCGCCTGGACCTTGAACACGAACGCCGAAAAGTCGGGATCGCCCGGATGGATCAGGCCAGCGCTGGTCTCCCGTGGCCCGGGCGGCGGAGCCAGCGTCAACAACGCGTGTAGAAACGGTTGCACGCCGAAGTCGTTCAACGCGCTTCCGAAGAAGACTGGTGTCTGCTTCGCCTGCCGGTATGCCTCGGGGTCGAAGCGCGTGCCGGCGCCCGTGATGATCTCGACCGCCTCGATCAGCTGCCGCTGGCGCGCGGCTCCCACCAGTTCTTCGACCACCGCGTCGTCCGGAGCGGCGACGGCGACGGGTTCCATCCTCCGTCCTCGTTGCTGCCGCTCGTAGAAGAGCACCGCGTTGGCCTCGAGGTCGTAGACACCACGGAAGTCCTGTCCGTCGCCGAGCGGCCAGTTCATCGGCGCTGCCGAGAGCCCGAGCACGCGCTCGATCTGGTCGAGCAGCTCGAACGGGTCCCGGGCCGGCTGATCCAGCTTGTTGATGAACGTCAGGACGGGCAGGCCGTGCCCGCGACACACCTCGAAGAGCTTGAGCGTCTGGGGCTCCACGCCCTTGGCCGCATCCAGCACCATCACCACGCTGTCCACCGCGAGCAACGCGCGGTACGTGTCCTCGCTGAAGTCCTGGTGGCCGGGCGTATCGAGCAGCGTCACATGGTGCCCCTCGAGCTCGAACTCGAGCGCCGCCGCGCTGATGGAGATCCCGCGCTGCTGCTCCATCTCCATCCAGTCCGACACCGCGTGGCGCTGCGTCCGGCTGCCACGCACGGCCCCGGCGAGGTCGATCGCACCGGCGTACAGCAGCAGCTTCTCCGTCAAGGTCGTCTTGCCGGCATCGGGATGGGAAATGATCGCGAACGTCCGGCGGCGGGCGATTTCGCGTTCGAGCGGACCACTGACGACGCTGACGTCGTCGGACGATGAAGCCATTCTCAGGATCGAAGGAGGCGGCAGAGGGTGACGAAATCGCGCGATGGACGCGACTGGATGATTGTCACAACGTCCAGACTGCCGTTCGCCGCGCTGCCGCGTGCGGACCTGATGACCGGTCAGTTTTCGATGAGCGGCTCGGCCCGCTCGACGATGAAGTCGTCGATCGTCGTGCGGTCCTTGACCAGCTTCAGTCCCAGTTCGCCGCGAAACACGTCCAGCAACTGCGGTGCGTCAACCGGCAGCGGCGCCCCGAGGATCGACGGCCGAGTGACGGCCATGAACGGCATGTCGCTGGTGTCGGCGAGGAGGTCGAACGTGAAGAGACCCGGCCATCCGGTTCGGTCGGACACCGGCGTCGCCATGAAGAGCGTCAGGCGCTCCGCAATCGTGGTCATCGCCACGCCGACCGCGCGCTGCCTGCCGTTGATTCCGGTCCAATTGCAGCGTGCCTTCTCTTCGTAGTCAGGGCTGTCAAAGCGGATCTCCCACGTTGTTGGCGCGGGCGGCGCAATCGCCTCTGAAGGGGCGCAGGCCGGGACCCGGGCGGCCGTCCTCGCGCGCCGGCATCAGCAGGTAGCCGTCCACGTCGCGGGGCTGCAGCCGCCAGCGAAGCTGAAACCGCTCCTCGAGCAGCGTGCGGACCATCGCCCTGGCCTCGGCGGGCGTCAGGGATGGAGCCGCCGCCTTTGCCGAGATGATCAACTCCGTCTCCAGGACTTCCTGCTTCCCCTCGATTTTTCGATAGATCGTGTTCACGTCGTACACCCACGCCATCAGGTTGCGGAGCGTGTGGCCGTCGCTCTCGACTCGCCCGCCAGGCAGCACACGCACGATGGGAATGGCAATCTCGGCGAGCGGACGGAAGGCTGCCCGATCTTGCTTCGGGGCACGCTTGACTGACGCGACCTCGAATGTCGTCGCCGGCGTAGACAACTGGGCAGTGACCAGACTGGACGCGAAGCGAAGACGGCTAGTGCTGCGAAGGTGATGCGTCGCATACGGCTTCCGTGTGCGCTGCCTGTATCATCGCTGATTCATGGCCAAGCGTCGAACCGCCTCGTCATGCTGCGAGCCACCCGCTGAGCAGGATCTCGACAGAGCCTTGCTCGTCGAGCGGCATCACGCCGAATGGTTTGCCGCCGAAGCCTCGGTGGCCGGTACCGAGATCCACAGCGATCGAGACATCATGTGGCTCGTTCACCCCGTCGAGGCCTGGCGCAACTCGGGCATCATGGTCCGACTGTCAGCGTCCACAGCGAGCCGCCGGCTCGACACGCTGGTCGCGCGCTATCAGAAACACGGCCGGGGAATGGCGCTCTGGATTTCTCCTTCTGCGACACCTGACAATCTCGCGGAGCTGCTCAAGGCAAGGAAGCTGCGTTGTCGTCAGCACTTCCCCGCCATGCTGCGCCACCTCTCCGCCTCGACTCGATCTCTGGAACGGCCGGCAGGCCTCGAGATTCGTCGTGTCGCGAGCATCGACGAGTTCGAGCGGACTCCACATCCAGCCATAGGGCCACTCACGACGCCACTTCGGCGAGCAGCGCTGCAGCGAATCGCCGCGTTGATCGACGCTCGACGGGCCCGCAGCGTGATGTTCGTCGCATGGTCGAATGGTCAGCCAGTGGGATCCAGCGAGTTGTTTCTTGGTTCCGAGTGCGCCGGGCTCCATTCGCTGACTGTTCCCGAGCAACACCGGCACCGCGGCATCGGGACCGCGCTCGTCGAGCACACGTGCGCTGAGGCAGTTCGGCGCGGCGCATCAACCATCGTGCTCCTGGCGTCCAGCGATGGGCGGCCCTT
>CAVVTC010000003.1:0-144417 GCA_963751025.1 uncultured Acidobacteriota bacterium
CTCGCTACCGTGCACCCAGTTTCTCGATAACCGCGAGGTCGCTCTGGGCCCTTGACATCATCAGAGAGGAAGGCTTCGTCTACGACGCGAGTGTCTTCCCGATCAGGCACGACCGCTACGGCCTGCCGTCAGCGCCACGTCATTTTCACGAGATCCCGACGACAGCCGGCGCACTGTGGGAATGCCCGGGATCGACGGTGCGGGTCGGGGGCGCGAACCTGCCCGTTGCCGAGGCGGCTACTTCCGGCTGCTCCCGTATTCATGGACCCGATGGGGTATTGCAAGGCTGAACGACCGCGAGCGTCAGGCCGCCGTTTTTTACCTCCACCCGTGGGAAGTCGATCCTGATCAGCCTCGTTTGCCGGCATCACGTCTGAGCAGGCTGCGCCACTACCGCAATCTGGACAAGACAGAGGACCGTTTGAAGCGATTGCTTGCGTCGTTTCGGTTCGCGCCGCTCGGAGAGGTCCTCGGGTCTCATCGCCAAGCGCAGCCGCCGCCCACGATCGGTATGGGTTGATCTAGTCGCCTGACGCTCCCTGTCGCCCATCCCAATCGATGAATACGTCGCGCGGCCGCATTGCCCACCTTCTCAGGCCCGGCTATCATCGCGAGATAAGCTCGTTCACACGTTTCCGGGAGGCCCAGTCCTGACAAGCCACGCTCGACTCGCCGAACTGATTCGAGAGCAAGCAGGCCGTCATCGGGGTGATCGGTCTCGGCTACGTCGGCTTGCCGCTGATTCGCGCGTTTACCGTCGCCGGGTTTCGGTGCCTGGGCTTCGACGTCGACCAGACGAAGGTCGACAAGCTGAAGGCGGGCCAAAGCTACATCAAGCACATCGACTCGTCGGCGATCGCGCAGCTGATTCGACGAGAAAAAGTTCGAGCCGACCGCCGACATGGGCCGTCTGGCGAGGCCGACTGCATCATCATCTGCGTGCCGACGCCGCTCAACGACAGCCGCGATCCTGATCTGAGCTACATCGAAGGGCACGGCGCAGGCGATCGCCAAGCGCTTCGCGCCGGGTCAGCTCGTGGTGCTCGAGAGCACGACCCACCCGACGACGACGCGAATCAACGTGCTGCCGGTGCTGGAGGCCACAGGCCTGAAGTGCGGGACGGACTACTTCCTGGCGTTCAGTCCCGAACGTGAGGATCCGGGCAACCCGCAGCTTCCAAGCCGCGACGATTCCCAAGGTGGTCGGTGGGTTCGACGAGCAAGAGCGGCGACCTGGCGTGCGCGATGTACGGCCACGCGGTCGTGAAGGTGGTGCGCGCGTCCAGCATGGAGGTGGCCGAAGCCTGCAAGATCCTCGAGAACACGTACCGCGCGGTGAACATCGCGCTCGTCAACGAGCTCAAGGTCCTGTACGACAAGCTCGGTATCGACGTCTGGGAAGTCATCGAGGCGGCCAAGACGAAGCCGTTCGGCTTTCAGGCGTTCTATCCGGGTCCGGGGCTTGGCGGGCACTGCATCCCGATCGATCCCTTCTATCTCACGTGGCTGGCGCGGAAGCACGGTGAGCAGACGCGGTTCATCGAGCTCGCCGGCGAGATCAACACGCACATGCCGCAGTACGTGGTCGACACGGCTCGGCGGAGTTTCTCAACGAGCAGCGCAAGCCGATCAATGGCAGCAGGATTGGCCATCCTGGGTGTGGCGTACAAGAAGGACGTTGATGATCCGCGCGAGAGCCCGTCATTCGAGCTGTTGAAACTGCTGCGCGAGCGCGGCGCCGTGCTGACCTACAACGACCCGCACGTCCCGGCGCTCCCAAGATGCGCCACTACCCCGATCTGCCGGCGATGGACAGCCAGGAGCTGACGCCGGCGTATCTGGCGGCGCAGGACTGCGTGCTGATCGCCAC
This sequence comes from uncultured Acidobacteriota bacterium, assembly GCA_963751025.1. Taxonomy (GTDB): domain Bacteria; phylum Acidobacteriota; class Vicinamibacteria; order Vicinamibacterales; family UBA2999; genus Gp6-AA40. Next base: position 1,871 of record CAVVTC010000003.1, read on the forward strand.
CGATCACTCGGCCTACGACTACGACTTCATCGTCGAGCACTCGACGCTGGTGCTCGACACCCGAAACGCGACGAAGAACGTGACGCGAGGGCGGGAAAAGATTCGGAAGGCGTGAGGTCGATCGTTCCCAATCTTACTGGGGAGACCTACTTTTCAGAACGAACAGCGTCGTTCCTGATTTGGCTGTGGACCTCGCCACCACGTAAAACTCCTGACGTGGGCCCGCAGCTGCTTCGAGGGGGACTCCATACGGGAACTCGACGACGTTGAAGCGCTCGGGCCGCGCAGCATCGGTGCGGATATTCGCCGCGAGTAACCGACCGGTTGTATCGACTCCAATCAGCCGTCCGGCCCGCGAGCGATTCGCGGCAGGCAATCACGGTCAGTGACGTCAGAATGTCGGAGAGACCGTGCATCGCTTCTCGACGCGGTTCTCGTTCAGAGCTCGTTGGATCTGTCACGAGCCACATCAGCTCGGATTGATCCCTGCGCTGCCCGGCAACCCACAGTCGACGACCTGATGGCTCGGTCGCGATAGCGGTTGGTACACCCAGGCCTGACACAAGCGTCGGCGAACGTTGTCCGGAGTCCCAGGCACCGTCCCCTGGTCCGTCAGACGAAGGACGTGCCCGTCCGCCCGCGTTTCGCGATTCTGTGGCAGAGCCACGTAGATTCGCCGTTCGTCATCAACGGCGATGTAGCGGGTCGCCTTCGTCCGGCAGCGGCACACCTGACATGATCGCAACGCCTTCGCCCAGGATGTTCTGGGGACTTCCCGGAATCGCGAAACGGTGAGCGTGCGGCGAGTCGCAACGCCCTCTTCGACCCAAGCCACGTAGACGGTGCCTGTGTCACCGAAATGCGGGTCGATGGCGATGTCAACGATTCTGTCGGTGGCGCGCTCCACCTGAAAAGCAGGTTCGGATCGGATCGCGTTGTCGGCGAGCACGCGGATCCGCCGACCGTTTTCGACGAGCATAACGCGCCCATCGTGCGTGATCGCCAACGAGGCGATCTGATCGTCCGTGCTGAACAGTTCCGACACCTCGAAACAGGATGCGCCGAGTACCGTCCAGCAGAGTGGTGTGTTGGACGAAGTTGGGACTGTGACGCCGGGCGGGCTGCAGCGCGAGACCTGCCTCCTGGTTGACAGATGTGACGACGAGTGGGCCCGAGCGGCTGCTCTCCCTGCCATCGACCGTCGTCGCGACTTGAAGCGAGTGATACCATTCGGCTCAGGGACGGAAGCACTCCAGAGCAGAGGAAGCTTCCAGCGACAGGTTGGCTGTCACACCGCGTGTTCGCGAAAGTGGCGCGACTCCCATCGACGTAGAATCATTGATATCTCGAAAGCTCGCTCGAAGAGGACGCGGACTGATCGAACGTTCCAGGCGCTCCCCGCCGCGGACAACCGGCGCCTCGCCTGATCCTGGCTCTTTTGGCTCGGGATCGCCGCAACCGGACAACACGATGCCGCACAGCAGCACGGATCGAAATGCAGTTCCTCGCCGAGCGCGAAGCGCACCGCCGAAAGCTGTAGATTGGGACATGGGTGCTTGCATCAATTCTACGCGGGTCTCGTCCCATGCTTCAGCTGTTTGCGTCGCCGTGTCAACAGACTCTGGCATACTGTGAGTTGTCCGCCTCGACAGTAAAGACACGCAGCCATTACCATGCCGATCGCCTCTGATGTCACGCTGGGAGAGGGCGTCGTCATCTTCCACCGTGACCTGGTCAATCTCTACGGTTGCCGCATCGGCGCAGCCACCAAGATCGGCGCCTTCGTCGAGATCCAGAAGGGAGCTGTCGTCGGCCAGCGGTGCAAGATCTCGTCGCACACATTCGTCTGCGAAGGCGTCACGATCGAGGACGACGTGTTCATCGGACACGGTGTCGTGTTCATCAACGACCCGCGTCCACGCGCGACGACGACGGCCGGCTGCAGACCGAGGCGGACTGGACCGTGGTCCGGACGCGCGTCGGGCGCGGCGCGTCGATCGGCAGCGGCGCGACAATCATGTGCGGGCTCACCATCGGTGAAGGGGCGCTGGTCGGAGCGGGGGCCGTCGTGACGCGCGACGTGCGCGCCTGGGACGACGGTCGCTGGCGTGCCGGCACGGCTTCTCGTCGCGAAGCCGCAGAGGGTGAGGCAGCATGATTCGGATCGGCGTCATCGGGTACGGCTACTGGGGGCCGAACCTCGTTCGCAATTTCATCGAGTGCCCGGACGCCGTCGTGCGCATGGTGTGCGACACCCGCGAGGAGCGCCTCGCGCAGGCGAGCGTCGCTATCCAGGCGTCAGCGTGACGACGATGTCCGCGGAGTTGTACAACGACCCCGCGCGTGGACGCCGTGGTCATCGCGACGCCCGTCGAGACGCATTTCGACCTGGCGTTGGCGGCGCTCCGCGCCGGCAAGCACGTGCTGGTCGAGAAGCCGATCGCGGCGAGCAGCGAGGAGGCCAGCCGTCTGATCGACGAGGCGCAGCGCGCGCAACCTCGTGCTGATGGTCGGCCACACCTTCGTTTACACCGGCGCCGTTCGCAAGATGAAGGAGCTCTCGGAGGCGGGCGAGCTCGGCGAGATCTACTACTACGATTCGGTCCGAATCAATCTCGGGCTTTTCCAGAAGGACGTGAACGTGCTCTGGGACCTGGCGGTGCACGATCTCGCGATCATGGACTACGTGCTGACGCAGCGTCCGCTGTCCGTGTCGTGCACCGGTGTCGCGCACCTGCAGGGCCGGCCCGAGAACATCGCCTACATGACGATGTTCTTCGACAGCAGCCTGATCGCGCACGTGCACGTGAACTGGCTGTCGCCGGTGAAGGTGCGGCGGACGCTTCTGGGTGGCAGTCGGCGCATGGTAATGTTCGACGACCTCGAAGGCAGCGAGAAGATCAAGGTCTACGATCGCGGCATCTCCATGAATCCGAGCCCCGAGAACGTGTATCAGATGCTGATTGGGTACCGAACCGGCGACATGTCGGCGCCGCAGCTGGCCGTCACCGAAGCGCTCAGCGTCGAAGCCGCGCACTTCGTCGAGTGCATTCAGCAGAGCGCGAAGCCGATCACCGACGGGGAGGCCGGGCTGCGCGTCGTGCGGCTGCTCGAAGCGGCCAGCGAGTCGATGACCGTCGAGGGGCCGTCTCGTCGGCGTGGCAAGCACGGTCGGCGCATGATTCCGCTCGTCGATCTGCCCGGGCAGTTCCGCGCGCTGAAACCCGAGATCGACGCTGCGGTCGGACGGGTCCTCGAGAACGCTCAGTACATTCTCGGCCCGGCGGTCTCCGCGTTCGAGAAGGACTTCGCCGCGTTCTGCCAGACCTCGGACGCCATCGGCGTCAACAGCGGCACGAGCGCGCTCCACCTGTCGCTGCTCGCCGCCGGCGTCGGGCCCGGGGGACGAGGTGATTACCGTCCCCTTCACGTTCGTGGCGACCGTGGCCGCGATCGAGTACGCCGGCGCCCGGCCGGTGCTCGTGGACGTGGAGCCGGAATTCCTCACCATGGATCCCGCCCGGTTCGAGGCGGCGATTACTCCGCGCACGAAGGCCGTCATTCCGGTCCATCTCTTCGGACAGCCGGCCGACATGGATCCGATCTTGTCCATCGCCCGGAAGCACGGGCTGGTCGTGATCGAGGATGCCTGTCAGGCTCACGGGTCTGAATACAAGGGCAGGCGCTGCGGGTCGATGGGACAGCTTGGCTGCTTCAGTTTCTATCCGGGAAAGAACCTCGGCGCCTACGGTGAGGGCGGCGCGGTGGTGACGAGCGATCCGGACCTCGCCAAGAAGATCCGGCTGCTGCGTGCCTGGGGCGAAGAGACGCGTTACGAGCACAAGTATCGCGGGTTCAACTACCGCATGGACGGCGTGCAGGGTGCGATGCTCGGCGTGAAGCTCCGGTATCTCGAGGCGTGGACCGAGGCGCGCAGACGCAACGCGGCCGAATACGGCCGACAGCTCGACGGACACGCCCGCGCGAGCTGCCGCGCGAACGTCGCGACGTTCGCCACGTGTATCACCTGTATGTCGTGCGCCTGACCGAGCGAGACACCTGGCGCGACCGCTTGACCGCGGCCGACGTGCAGACCGGCGTGCACTATCCGATTCCCGTGCATCTTCAGCCCGCCTATCGAGACCTCGGATACTCGGCCGGCGACTTCCCCGTGTGCGAGCAGGCGAGTGGCGAAGTGCTCTCGCTGCCGATGTTCCCGGAGCTGACCCAGGATCAGATCAGGGAGGTCGCGCTCGCGCTCAGCACCGCGTGTCGGCGTCGGCACGGTTAGCGGGCGCGATGCACATTCTGGTCACCGGCGGGGCCGGCTTCATCGGCAGCCACGTCGTCGATTCGCTCCTCGCTGACGGCGAGGACGTCACGGTCCTCGACAACTTCGACGACTTCTACGACCGTCACGTCAAGGAACGGAACATCAGCGAGCATCGGACGAACCCGCGCTACCGGCTGATTGAAGCGGATCTCCGCGATGCCGAGAGCCTGGCCCGTCAGCTCACCGGGCCATTCGACGCGATCCTGCACCTCGCGGCCATGGCCGGTGTGCGGCCCTCGATCGAGAGCGCCGCTGGCGTATCAGGACGTCAACGTCCGAGGCACGCAGAATCTGCTGGAGATCGCCGCCAGACAGAAGGTTCCTCACTTCGTGTTCGCGTCCTCGAGCAGCGTCTACGGCGTCAATCCACGCGTGCCCTGGAGTGAAGACGACTTCGTGCTTCAGCCGATCAGTCCGTACGCGAGCACGAAAGTGAGCGGCGAGTTACTGGGGCACGTCTACAGTCATCTCTACGGCATCCGCTTCGTGGCCCTGCGCTTCTTCACGGTGTACGGGCCCCGGCAGCGGCCCGATCTGGCGATTCACAAGTTCGCGAAGCTGATTGACGGCCGGCCGTCCGATTCCAGTGTTCGGCGACGGAAGCACGCGACGTGACTACACGTACGTCGATGACATCGTGGCTGGCGTCCGCGCCGCGCTTCGCTACGACCGCAGCCCGTACGAAGTGATCAACCTGGGCAACAACGCGACGGTCACGCTCATCGAGATGATTCGCGCCATCGAAGCCGCGATGGGGATGCCGCGACGATCGACTGGCAGCCGGAACAGCCCGGGGACGTCCCTCAGACGTGGGCCAGCGTCGCCAAGGCGCGCGAGCTTCTGGGCTACGAACCGCGAACGCCTTTCACGGAAGGGATTCGGCGCTTCGTGGACTGGTATCGACGTGCATCGGCGCCAGGCTCGACGGGATGACGATCCACCGGATCAGATAGGCGATGGCCCCGCCGACGAACGCGCCGGGATAGATGGCCAGGATCACGCTGGCCACGCGCACAATCGTCGGATCCACGCCGAGATACTCGGCCAGCCCGCCACAGACGCCCGCAAGCTGTCGATCCCTGAACGATCTGGTGAGGCGGGTACCTCGATAGGTCTGACGCTCGCCTGGCGCAGCAGTCGGCAGCAGCGCCCAGCAGGCCGCATACGCGACGAGCCCTCCAAGCAGGAACCCGGGGACGATTGAGAGAATGACCCACGCCAGGCGGACGAGCGTGACGTCGGCGTCGAGATACGAGGCGATACCCGCGCAGACACCGCCCACCCGGCCTTCTTCCGGCACGCGGACGAGTCGCCGGGCCTGAGGCCCTGCGCTGACAGCCGCTCCGCAATGACGACAGAATGACGAACCGTCCTCCAGATCTTTCAGACAACGGGCGCACGTCATGGCCAATCCCCCTACAGTTCCATACGGAGGACCCTACTTGTCCGGTTCATCGCCGCCGAATGCCCCGAGAATCCCCTTCAATCGGCGCTGGACTTCGTTGCGGAGCCCGCGCTTGGCGGCTGCCTCGGCATCAATGGTGACGCGGGGTGCGGCGATGGTTCCGCCGATCCTCGCCGGGAGAACGACGCGATTCCCTTCGCGGGTAAACCGGACCAGGTCCGTCCCCGCCTGTTTCGACAGCTCTTCCGACAGCGAAAGGTCCAGCCGTCCGTCGAGCGCCTGACTGTCCACGTCGAGCGCGCCCGACCCGACGAGGTCGGCGTCGCGCGATCGCATCGAGAGCGCATCGGCGCGGAAAACCTGGTTGGCCAGCGAGAAGGTGGCGTCGATCCGCTCGAAGCGGTCGCTGCCCTCGGCCGTGTCGGGCGCCGGCCGGCCGAAGAACAGCACGACGGTCCGAACCAGGTTCAGTCGCTGGATGACTCCGTCGGCGATTGTGGCCGTGCCCATGCCGCGCGCGGATCTCAGGACAGCGGCGACATCAGCACCGCTGCCGCTGAATGTCCCGGCGCCGGTCATCGTCCCGCTGACGGTGTTGGGAGATCCGCCGAACGCGGCGAGCTGTGCGACGTCGAGATCCTGCAGACGCGACTTGATGGTCAGGGCGAGCGTCTTCCCCAGCTGCGCGTTCACCGATCCCTGATACCGGCCACCAAACAGTTGAAACGTCAACGGAGCGAGCGCGACGCGATCGCCGTTGACCTCGAGATCGGTCGCGAACTGGCGGACCTCGACGCCACCAGCCGTGGCTGTTTCGGCACTCACACGTGCGGCGATCTTCGCGGGTGCCGCGGCACGGCCGGCGGCGGTGTTCTGCTGCGGTGGTGTGAACGCGTCGGCGAGCGCGAGGAGTTCATCGACGTCGAGTTTGTTGGCTTTGACCTTCACACGCGCGTCCACACTTGGCGCGAGATCGATCTCTCCTTCGGCATCGAGCGTCGTCGTCCCCGAGCGCGCCGAGAAGCGGCGAAGGGTGAGGCGATTGCCGGCGAGCGCGGATTCGGCGGAGACGCGTATTTCCTTGCCGCGGCTCACCAACACGATGTCGTCGAGGGCAATCGTCCGGACGGAGACGATCTCGACCGAACCCGCGTCGGCGCCGGACGGAGCCGCGGCGCCAGTGGCGTCGCCTCCGCCGGCCACTGACGGAAGCGGAAGCTCGATGCGACTGTTGGACACCGTGATCGTCGCGTCCTGTATGCGTCGCGACAGGAGCTCGCGAAAGTCGGTCGACACGTCCACGTCCCCGAGCGTGAGGCGAGCAGGATTGCCGACGCGGACGTCGCCAAGTCGAATCGATGTGCGCGGAAAGATGCCGGCGCGAGCGCGGCCGACGGTCACCGGCTGTCCGAGCCATGACGTCGCCTGCTGTTCGATGGCCTGTCGCAGCCCGTCTCCGGAGAAGAACCAATAGACGAAGCCGGCCGCACACAGGAACACGAGAAGGACGACTCCGATGAGCGAGAGGACGATCCTGCGCATCTCGATGAGACTATAGCAACATCGCACCATGCCCGAGTTGCCCGATATCCTTCTGTATATCCACGCGCTGCGGCCGCGCGTTGTCGGACAGCAGGTGCAGCGCATTCGTCTGGTGTCGCCGTTTCTCCTCCGCTCGGTCGAACCGCCGCTGACGGCGATCGACGGCCGCACGATCGTCAACCTCCATCGACTCGGCAAGCGAGTCGTGTTCGAAGCCGAGGGTGAGATCTTTCTCGTGTTCCACCTGATGATCGCGGGCCGCTTCCGCTGGAAGCCGCCCGGCGCAGCCGTTCCAGGGAAGGTCGGACTCCTCGCGATCGACTTCGCGCACGGCACGCTGGTGATGACCGAGGCGGGCACGAAGCGTCGAGCGTCGTTGTACGTGGTGCGAGGCCGTGCGGCGCTCGCGGATCACAACCGTGGCGGGCTCGAAGTGCTGGAGGCCAGCCTGCCCGCGTTCGCGGCGGCTCTGGCGCGTGAGAATCACACGCTGAAGCGCGCGCTCACCGATCCACATCTCTTCAGCGGCATCGGCAACGCCTACTCCGACGAGATTCTTCACGCGGCGCGGCTGTCGCCGTTCAAGCAGACGGCAAGTCTCACCGACGAGGAGACACGCCGCTTGTTCGAGGCAACGCGAGAGACGCTCACGCGGTGGACGACACGCCTGCAAGAGGAGACCGGAGACGAGTTCCCGGAGAAGGTGACAGCCTTTCGCGAAGGGATGGCCGTGCACGGCCGGTATGGCAAGCCGTGTCCTGATTGCGGCTCTCCAGTGCAGCGCATCGTCTACGCCGCGAACGAAGCGAACTACTGTGTGACGTGTCAGACAGGAGGGCGTCTGCTTGCCGATCGATCGCTGTCCCGTCTGCTGAAGGAGGACTGGCCGCGCACGCTCGACGATCTCGAGCGCCGCCGGAAGGGAACGTCGAGCGGCTGAGCGCTACTTCCGGTTTCTGCGTAGCTTCTGGAATGCGCCTGCTGCCAGGCCAAGACCCAGCAAGCTCAGGCTCGTCGGTTCAGGCACACTCGCCGAAGTGGTTTCCGACATGAGAGAAGTCCGATACGCGCGGAGCCCCATCGGTGAAGAGCGCGCGAAGCGGAGCGTATGTCGGCGAGGCTGGCTTCCTGCCCGGCAATCACTCCATTGATCACCAGCGTGAAATTCCAGGATGTAGATCGGATTGCCGGCCGTCGCATTGAGTGCCCAGTTGCCAGTATTGGCGCCGCAGAAGAAGTTGTTGTTTCCCGAGCCAGAGGCGCAATTCGCATGGGCGCTGCTGAGGTTCGTATCGACGTTGTAAGCCCAGGTACCCGCGGCGCTCGTCGATTCGTTCAGGAGAATCGACAACGTTCCCCTGACTCGGCTTGAAGTTGATGCCAACCAGATACGCGAAGTGACCGTCCTGATCAACCTCTGCGAAGTCGGTGAAATCGGCGGTCAATCCGAACGTGTACTGATTACCGGTGAAGCTCAGGAGCTCGACGCTGAACGTCGCGTTATTCCAGTCGATGACTCCGGCTGATGCCGGTGAAGCGCCGAGTCCGAGGGAGAGCACGGTGGCAACTATGAGGGAGAGAAAGCGAGTGTGCATCGATGCGTGACGTTGTGCAAAGGTGAGGCCGACTCGAGATCGAGGGAATGTGAGCCCGTCGTTCGCGGTAAATCATCGTCGCGCTTGCGTGTCCTAACGACCAGAAGTTCCCGGTCAGGTAGACGTTCCTCGGGCCTGGAAGGCGAGCGGCAGACTCTCTGGCACAATACGCTCCTCCGCAGAATGAGTGACCGCTCAATTGCCTTCGTGCTGACGTGTGCACTCGCGGTCACCGCGGTGTTGCCGCTCCATGCGCAGGCGCCCTCCGAGCTGCGGTGGGGAGGCGATGCGGAAGGCGGCGCGCCGTTTGTCGAGGCCGACCCCGACGATCCAGCCCGCGTCATCGGCTTCGAGGTTGATATCGCCGCGCTCCTTGCGCGTGGCCTGGCCCGCACTCCACGGTTCATTCAGACCAGCTTCACGACGATCGATGCGTCCGTGGTCCGCGGCGACTTCGAGATCGGGCTGAGCGGAATCGAGGACAGCGCCGCGCGCCGCACACGCCTGGCCGTCACGATCCCCTACTACCAGTTTCGAGAAGTGCTCACCGTCAGGGACACGGATGCGCTGCGGTTTCGGAATCTCGCCGACCTCCGCGGTCGTCGTGTCGCGACGCTGGCGTCAACGCTCGCGCACGAGTTGCTCACGGCTGCACAGACGGCGCATGGGGTCGTCCCCGTGACCTACGAGGACGACGTGCATCCCTACAGCGATCTCGCCATCGGGCGCGTGGACGCGGTGCTGCTGGATGATGTGCTCGCCAGGCGCGGGGTTCGCCGCAATCCCGGGCTGATCAATCAGGCGACGGACATGGGCACGGGCTATTACATCGGGATCCTTGCGCCCGCCAACGCCGCATTGCGCGATCGCATTGACGAAATCCTCAAGCAGGCGATGAACGCCGGTCAGCTCGAGGAGATCTTTCGGCGCTGGGGCATGTGGAACGACGATCAGCCGCGGCTCTACGCGAGGGTTCTTGGCAGCCAGCCGGTGGACGTGCCCGAGACGCAGAGCCTGGCGCCCGGCATTTCGACGTGGGTCCTCATTCAGCGATACCTGCCCTCGTTGTTGAATGCGGCCGCGATCACGCTGGCCTTGTCGGTGCTGTCGATGGTGCTGGCTGTCGTCATCGGCGTGCTGATTGCGAGCGGACGCGTGTACGGCCCGGCTCCGCTGAGGCTGGCGCTGACGGCGTGGGTCGAGATCATTCGCGGTACGCCGCTGTTACTGCAGCTGTTCGTCATCTACTTTGGCCTGGCGGCCGTCGTGCAGCTGCCGGCGTTTCTGGCCGCGCTCATCGGCATCGGTCTGAATTACGCGGCGTATGAAAGCGAGATTTATCGCAGCGCGCTCGAGGCGGTGCCGGTCGGACAGTTGGATGCCGCGCGGACGCTGGGCTTCAGCGAGCGTCAGACGCTGCTGCTGGTGCGAGGTCCGCAGGCGTTCCGTCTGGCGCTGGCGCCGATGACGAATGACTTCGTGGCTCTCCTGAAGGACACCTCGCTGGCCTCGGTCATCACCGTCGTCGAGCTCACGAAGCAGACGACGATCCTGGCCTCGAACATCGGAAGCTGGGTGGTCCCCGGTCTCCTGTGCGGCGCGGTTTACCTGATGATGTCGCTGCCGTTCGCGCATCTCGCGCGTCGCATCGAACGGGCGTGGCGCCGGGTGTGAGCATCCTCGACGTCCGCGACCTCGAGGCGAACCGCGGCTCCAAGGCGATCCTCCGCGGCGTGTCGTTCAACGCCGACCGCGGCGAAATCATCGTCGTCATGGGCGCCTCTGGTGGCGGCAAGACAACGGTTCTGCGAGCCATCGCTGGACTCGATCCGATCACCGGCGGCAGCATCACCATCGAGGGTCTTCGGCTGGCCCCCGGGCCACTCCCGCGAGGTGAGCGCCGGCGCGAGCTGCACCGGCATGTCGGCATGGTCTTTCAGTTCCATCACCTCTTCGAACATCTGACCGCGCTGCACAACGTATGGCTGGCACCCGTGCACGTGCAGCGCCGGCCTCAGGCCGAGGCCGAGCGCACCGCACGCGAGCTGCTCGAGCACCTGGGCGTCGGCGCCCGCGCGGACGCCCTTCCGCGCGAGCTGTCGGGAGGCGAGGCGCAGCGCGTCGCCATTGCGCGCGCGCTGGCTGTCGGTCCTCCGCTCCTGCTGATGGACGAGCCTACGGCGTCTCTCGACCCCGCCCGCCGCGGCGAGCTTGCGGCCACGCTGCGCCAGCTGGCGTCCGAGGGCCGGACACTCGTGGTGGCGACGCACGACGGCGAATTCGCGCGGGCCTGCGCGCATCGGGTGCTGATCCTGGAAGAAGGGCGGGTCGCCGACTGATAAGATTCCGCCTGTTGATGGCTACGGAACCACAGCTCGCCACGGATTCGCTCTACATCGAACGCGACACCGATCGGAAGATTCGCCACCGGAACAAGCTGTACTACCGGGTCAATCACTGGCCGATCTGGATCTTCGTCTTCTTCATCGCCCCCGGCCCGCTGACCTTCGATCTCTTCGAGCGCGGCTTCGACAGCCGCCTGGCTGTGTGGCTGGGCCTCGTCCTGATCGGGACCGGGATTGCTGGTCTCCGCGGGCGTCTGCCAGGCTGCGAACCGCAGCCGTACATCATTCGTTTCACCGAAGACCGCCCGAATCCGCTCTACCGCCGCGTCTGCTACACGACGGCGTGGGGTGAGGTCGTGGCGTTCGCCGTGCTCAACGCCGCGGGCATGGCCTACGCGGTGTTCAGTGGCGAGTGGCGTTTGAAGCAGATGTACGAGGTCGCCTACTTTCCAATCGCCGGCACGATGTGGCTGCTCGGGGCGCTCGGCCAGTTGCCGCGCGTGAAGCGATCGACGAAGGGCGAAGGACACGAACGACGGTATTTCTACGGTTCGGTGTGGGCGGTGACGATTGCCCAGCCGATTCTGTGGCTGCTGTGGAAGACGCTGCCGCAGACGCGAGTTGGCGACAGCGTGAAGCTGGCCGTGTTCATCGGCATCCTCGCGGTCGTGGGCAACATGGCGCGCCGCGGTCTCCTGCCCCGCACTCGACCGATCGTCCCGGGCGAACTCGCGGTCTCGGACTGACCGCACATGGCTGCCATCGACGCGCTGACGTCTGCCACGCTGAAGCACCTGCGTGAATCGTGGTGGGACGATGCCTTCACGGAGTTTCTTGCCGAGACGCTCGGCCCGAAGCCGGGCAATCGAATTCTGGACGTCGGCTGCGGCGAAGGTCTCGCCGAGGTGGTGATCGGTCGGCTCCACATTTCCCAGCTTCGTCTGGTCGGCATCGACCTCGTCCCGTCGAAGGTCGCGGCTGCCCGCCAGGAGACGATCTCCCACAACCAGCGCGTGGGGTTCGCCGCCGCCGACGCGTGTCGACTGCCGTTCAAGGACGGCGTCTTTGATTCGATCTATTGCGTGGCGGTGCTGCAGCACATCGACGAGGTCGATACGGCGGTGCGCGAGTTCGCGCGCGTGACCGCGCCGCGCGGCCGGGTGCTGGCCGTGGAACCTGACAACAGCGCTCGCTACGGGTTCAGCTCGACGCCCATGGGCCGCCGCGCGTTCGAGTTGTCCGCGCAGTTCTTCATCGCGCTCGCCGGCGCGCGCGGCGATCGATCCGCGTCGATCGGTCCGAACCTGCCCGGCCTGTTCGCGACCCACGGGATCGAGCCGCTCTCTGTCCGGCTCTTCCCCGTGTCGCAGACGCGACTGGGTCCACCCGCCCCCGCCGTCTGGCAGGCTCGTCGCCGGGCCGTGGAGGACGCACTCACCCGGGCGACCTCCGATGCCGCCAGTTGGCTCGGCCGCGAATACCTCGACGTCCTCACTTCCTACGAGCGGGAAGCCAACGCTGCCGGGGCGTCGTTCGTCGAGATTCAAAACACGATGTTGTTTGCGACCGTGGGACAGAAGGCGTAGTGGAGGGTCACGAAGGGTGGGACGACTACGCGCCGTTCTATGACTGGGAGAACGCGCGCACGCTGGGACGGCGCGATGTGCCCTTCTGGCGGAATCTCGCGCTGCAGGCCGGCGGTCCGGTTCTCGAACTGGGATGCGGCACCGGCCGGATCTCGTTGCCGCTGGGCAAGGCGGGCGTGCCGCTCGTGGGCATCGATCGATCGGAGCGCATGCTGGCCCGGGCCCGAACGCGCACGCGTCGCGCGCGCCTCACGCACACGATCAAGCTGATACGCGGTGACATCAGGTTCACGCCGTTTGCCGCGGCCATCCTTCGCGATGGTCATGGCGCCCTACGGAATCCTTCAGTCGCTGCTGCGGGAACGCGATCTGGCCGGCGACGCTCCAGGAAGTGCGTCGCGTGCTCGAGCCCGGCGGCACGTTCGGTATCGAGCTCGTGGCCGACCTGCCGTCGTGGCAGGAGTACAACAAGCGAGTCAGCTTGAAGGGGTGGCGGACGAAGCGCGGCGGGCGCGCATGTCACGCTGGTCGAGACTGTGAGGCAGGACCGTGCCCGGCATTTGACCACTCTTCAATCAGGAGTTCACCGAGCGCCGCGGCACGAGGAGCCGTATCCACCGCTTTGCACTGACCTTTCGGACCTTGTCGGTTCCTCAAATGGTCCGTCGTCTCGAGAAGTCCGGCTTCGAGATTACAGCGCTGCTCGGTGACTATCGTGGCCGCGCCTGGGATCCGCGCGCTGACGTCTGGGTGATTCTCGCGAAGTCTCCTTATAGTGCCTGTAACGAAGGCTTAAAGTCGCTTTAATTGCGAACTTTTTGAAGGATATAACCCCGCAATCCTGAGCATTTGCAGCGGTTTAACCACAACCAGCCCTTGGCGCGTGCCTTGCTCATCTCTTCGCACGACGAGCGCGATTGCGTCAGGATGGCTTTCGTGCGCGACTAAGGGGACAGGAAAGGAAAAGAATGAGACGTCTACTCGCACGGTTCGGTCTGGTGGCGGCCCTGGCCACCGCAGTGACCCTTGGTTCAGCTGTGACCGCGACGGCCGAGCCGTTCACCATCGAAGCGGTGCTGACCGGAGATTTCAGGAACTCACAATCCCGACAATATCGTCCTCGATGTCACGATAGTGGGTGACACGACGTCGAACGTGACCTCACTGGACTGTAGACCTCAATTCACCTCTCCATCCCAACGCGGCACTGGGCACATTCGCGTTCAGCATTGATGGAGTGAGTTATAGCGACGTCTCGTTCAGCAACTTCAATCCGACCACCTGGTCGTTTTCGATAACGCCCGGCACGAATGTGCCAGGTTCGGGCGGCGCGGATTTCGCTATTCGAGTCCAACGATCCGGCCGGAAGCTCGAACAACGTTACCAATAGCCAACTTCTGACGTTCGACGCCACACTGACGAGCGGGAACTGGAGTCCGACCATGTTCACCGATGCCCCGCTGGCGACCGGCGACGGTATCCCGTTGCCCGGCGCGCAGCTTGGCGCGCACGTGCGCTCGCTGAGCACCGCGGGCTGCGCTGGCTGTTCGGACAGCGGCTTCGCGTCGGGTAACTATGCGTCGGTGCCCGAGCCGAGCTCGTTGTCGCTCCTGGCCCTTGGTGCTGTTCTCCTCGGCTCGAAAGTTCGGTCGCGCCGCAAGCAGTAACAGACCCTTCCGCTCGTTCGTGCCCCGGCTTCGGCCGGGGTGCGGACCCTCTCGAACGGCTCCACAGGTACATCCAAGGATCGGCAAAAGCTTCATATGGGTAGCGTGGTAAGATGCCCGGTCCGGATTCCTCGTATTTGCTGGAGTTTCTGCCATGTCTGGCCATTCAAAGTGGCACACAATCAAGCATAAGAAGGGTGCCGCTGACGCGAAGCGCGGCAAGATCTTCACGCGCCTCATCAAGGAATTGACTGTCGCCGCTCGCGGCGGTGGCGGCGATCCCGACATGAACCCACGGCTGCGGACCATCATCGCCGAGGCCAAAGCGAACAACATGCCGCGCGAGAACATCGAGCGCGCCATTCGACGCGGCACGGGTGAAGAGCCGGGTGTCTCGTACGAAGAGATCACCTACGAAGGCTACGGTCCTGGCGGTGTGGCGCTCCTGATTCAGTCGCTGACCGACAACAAGAACCGGACCGTCGGCGAGATCCGTCACATGCTCGGGAAATACAACGGCAACCTGGCCGCGGAGAACAGCGTCGCGTGGATGTTCCATCGCAAGGGGCAGGTCCTCGTCGAGAAAGAAAAGGCCGACGAGGAGAAGCTGCTCGAAGTGGCGCTCGAAGCAGGCGCCGACGACATGAGCGATGACGGCGGCGTCTGGGAGATCGTGTGTCCGCCCGAAAGCTTCGAGGGCGTGCGTGATGCGGTGAAGGCGCTTGGTCTCGAGCCCGCCAGCGCCGAGGTCGCGATGATCCCGCAGAACTACGTGAAGCTGACCGGCAAGGATGCCTCAGTCATGCTGAAGCTGATGGAAGCCCTGGACGACCACGACGACGTGCAGCACGTGTGGGCCAACTTCGACATCGAAGAGAAGGAGATCGAGGCTTCCCTGGCGTGAGAATCGTCGGCATCGATCCCGGCTCCGAGCGCACCGGCTATGGTTGCGTGGAGACGGACGGACGCCGCCATCGACTGGTCACCTGCGGAGCCATCACGGCGGCCGCGGCGGACGCCTTTCCCGATCGTCTCGCACGGATTTACCGGGAGCTCTCGGCACTCCTCCTGAAGATGCGACCTGAGTGTGTTGCCGTCGAGAGCGTGTTTCACGCCGTCAACGCACGCAGCGCCCTCAAGCTTGGCCACGCCCGTGGGGTCGCGCTCCTCGCCGCTGTCGAAGCCGGTTGCACCGTGGTCGAATACACACCTGCGGAGGTGAAGCGCGCCGTCGTCGGCTATGGCCGCGCGGACAAGCGTCAGGTGCAGCACATGGTCACGCTGCTCCTCGGCCTCGCCCAGCCGCCCACGCCCTACGATGCGTCCGATGCGCTCGCCGTGGCGATCTGCCATCTGCACTCGGCGCCTATGAGGCGGATCAGGGATCAGGGATCAGGGATCCAGAACGTGGGCGGACAGAGTCGTTGATCCCCGATCCCTGATCCCCGATCCCCCTCTTCCGGTAAGCGTCAGCTGAAATCCTGGCGGCAGTACCGTCCTCCCGCGCACGGATGATCGCGTTTCTACGCGGCCGCGTTCACGACAAGCAGCCGAACCGGGTCATCGTCGATGTCGGTGGCATCGGCTATGACGTTCACGTACCGCTGTCCACGTTCTACAACCTCGGTGACGAAGGGGCGGAGGTGTCGCTGCGCGTGCACACGCACGTGCGCGAGGACGCCCTGCAGCTCTACGGATTTCTGACCGAGCTCGAGCGCCAGGTCTTCGAGCGGCTCATCGCCATCAGCGGCATCGGCCCGAAGCTGGCGATCGTCGTGTTGTCGGGTATGGAGCCCCGCGAGCTCGTGACCGCGGTCCAGCGCGCGGACGTCGCGAGGCTCACGACCATCCCCGGGATTGGCAAGAAGACTGCGGAGCGAATCGTGCTCGAGCTGAAGGATCGGCTCACGCAGATCGCCGTGCCCGCCGCACCAGGCGCCGCTGCGCCAGCATCGTCGGCGGATCAGCTCCGCTTCGACCTGCTCTCGGCGCTTCTCAACCTCGGCTATCATCGGCAGCAGGCTGAAAAGGCCATCGACGCGACGGTGAAATCGAATCCGGACGCCTCTTTCGAGCACGCGGTGCGCACGGCGCTTCGCGAGCTGATGCGGTGAGCGATTGCGCAGCGACTTCTCGACGAGCGTGAACGCAGCCGAGCATCTCGACGCCGAGATCGCGGAGCATGCGGCAGTCGCCGCGCGTACGCGAGACGCGATGGCGTCGGAGTTTCCGTCCCTCGTGGCGGCGTGTGCGCACGCGTTGCGCTCGGGCCACAAGCTGCTCCTCTTCGGCAACGGCGGCGCCGCGGCGGCGGCCCAGCACATCGCGACCGAGCTCGTCGTCAGGTACAGCCGCGAGAGCGGCAATCGGCGTCCGATGGCGGCGATAGCGCTGACGACCGACACGTCGGCGCTGACCGCGATTGGCAACGACTTCGGATTCGACGATCTGTTCGCGCGTCAGGTCGAGGCGCTGTGCCGCCCTGGTGATGTCGCGATCGGAATCTCGACGTCCGGCAACAGCGAGAACGTCGTGCGCGGGTTGAGAGCCGCGAAGGTGGCTGGCGCGGTCACCGTCGGCTTCGCCGGAGACAGCGGCGGACGGCTCGCTGAGCTCGTGGACCATCGCATCTTCGTCCCGTCAGCGAGCACCGCCCGTGTTCAGGAGATGCACATGGTGCTCGGGCACGCGCTCTGTGCGCTCCTGGAGAAAGACGCAGTCCGGTGACCGACCGCTTCGTCACCTCGCGCCCGTCCGACGATGACGCCCAGTACGAAGCGGGGCTGCGCCCGCGGACGCTGAATGAGTACATCGGCCAGGACCGCCTGCGCGACAACCTTCATGTCGCGATCGCTGCGGCACGCGGGCGCGGCGAGGCACTCGATCACGTGCTGCTGTACGGTCCACCCGGTCTCGGCAAGACGACCCTGGCGTACGTCATCGCCAACGAGATGGGAGTCCCGATTCGCGCCACGGCCGGCCCGGTGATCGAGCGTCCCGGCGACCTGGCCGGAATGCTCACCGATCTGCAGGAGCACGCGGTCCTGTTCATCGACGAGATCCACCGGATGGCGCCGGCCATCGAGGAGATCCTCTATCCGGCGATGGAAGACTACGAGCTGGACATCGTCATCGGGCAGGGGCCGAGCGCGCGCTCGGTGAAGGTGCCGCTCCAGAAGTTCACGCTGATCGGCGCCACCACGCGGGCGGGCCTGCTGACGGCGCCTCTCCGCGCGCGATTCGGGATCGTGCACCGCCTCGACTTCTACAACGAGCGGGACATCGAAGAGATCGTCCGCCGCTCCGCGCGCATTCTGAACGTGCCGATCGAGGCGGAGGCCGGGATCGAGATCGCGCGCCGCTCACGCGGCACGCCACGTATCGCCAACCGGCTGCTCCGGCGCGTGCGCGACTACGCGCAGGTCCGCGCCGACGGCCGCATCACCGGCGAGGTCTCGCGCGCGGCGATGGAGATGCTCGAGGTGGACGCTCACGGGTTCGACGAAGTGGATCGCAAGCTGCTGCGGACTATCATCGACAAGTTCAGCGGCGGACCGGTCGGCGTCAACAGCATCGCCGCCGCGATCAACGAAGAGAAAGACGCGATTGAAGACATCTACGAACCGTTCCTGATTCAGGCCGGTTTTCTCGATCGCACGCCGCGTGGCCGCGTCGCCACCTCGCGTGCGTACGAGTACTTCGGGCTCACCGCCCCCGGAAGGGACACTCGCCTGTGGTAAACGCATCGCCCACCTCCGCCAAGGCGGCGGACACGCCGCGCATGGTCGGTCGTGCGCGCATCGCCAGCCTCGCGACCTATGTGCCGCCGAAGGTGCTCACCAACGCCGATCTCGAGAAGATGGTGGACACCAGCGACGAGTGGATTCTCCAGCGCACCGGCATCCGCGAACGGCACATCGTCGAGCCCGGTGTCGCGACCTCGGATCTGGCCGCCGAGGCTGCGAAGAAGGCGATCGAGCGCGCCGGCCTCACTCCCGCCGACATCGACTTCATCGTGGTGGGCACGACGACGCCGGACATGCTGTTTCCAAGCACCGCGTGCCTGGTGCAGCACAAGATCGGCGCGACGCGGGCGTGGGGATACGACCTCTTCGCGGCGTGCTCGGGCTTCACCTACGCGCTGACCACGGCTGCGCAGATGGTCTCGACTGGCGCGAGCAAGCACGCGCTGGTCATCGGCGCAGACGTGATGTCGAGCATCATCGACTACACGGATCGCACGACGTGCGTCATCTTCGGTGACGGCGCCGGCGCTGCGGTCGTCGAAGCCAGCGATGATCCCGAGATCGGCATCATGGATTTCGAAAACTACGTCGACGGCAGCGGGGGTGGTGCGTTGTGCATGCCCGCCGGAGGCAGTCTGCGTCCGGCGTCGCTCGAGACCGTGCAGCAGCGTCAGCACTATGTGAAACAGGACGGCGCGGCCGTGTTCAAGTTCGCCGTCCGCAACACCGAGGAGGCCTGCGCGCGGATTCTCAAGCGCGAACAATCTCAGCGCCGGCTGCATCGACCTCATGGTGTCGCACCAGGCCAACCGCCGGATCATTCTGTCGGCGGCGGAGAAGCTGGGGGTGCCCGAAGAGAAGGTCGTCATCAACATCGAGAAGTTCGGCAACACGACCGCGGCGACGATTCCGCTGGCGCTGAGCGATGCCGTCGATGCGAAGCGGCTCAAGCGTGGCGACACATTGCTGATGGTCTCGGTCGGCGCGGGATTCACGGTGGGTGCGTTGCTGCTCAAGTGGGGGCTCAAAGCCTAGAATCGAGATGTGCGTGAACGCGCGCCACGATTGCGGCCGCTCAGCGAGGGTCAGGTTCAGCGCCTCAAGGCACTGAAGCACGTCTCGCGTCTCCTTGACTCCGCGTTCGTCCTCCCGGGCACGACCATCCGCATCGGGCTCGATCCGCTGCTCGGTCTCGTGCCCGGCCTGGGCGATCTCACGTCGCCACTCTTCGCGATTGCTCTGCTCTGGCAGAGCCGCGACCTCGGGATCCCTCGAGTCGTCCAACTGCGGATGATCTTCAACGTGGCGATCGACGCGCTGGTCGGGCTGCTGCCGGTTGCCGGCGATTTCTTCGACTTCGCGTGGAAAGCCAACGACCGCAATATCGCCCTGCTCGAGCGTTACGCCTACGAGCAGCGCCGGCCGTCGGCGGGCGACTGGGTGTTCGTCATCAGTCTCATCGCGTTGCTCCTCGTCATCGCTGCGGTGCCGTTCCTCCTGGCGGGCTGGTTGATCGGCGATGGTCGGGCGTCTGATGAACCGATGACTCCGCCGGCCCTTGCGATTCCCACCAACACCGACAACGTGATCCTGAAGGTCGAGGGCCGCGAGGTGCGGCTGACGAATCTCCGCAAGCCGTTCTGGCCCGAGCGGAACATCACCAAGGGCGGCCTCATTCAGGTACTACGCCGACGTCGCCGCGGTGCTGCTGCCGCATATCCGCGATCGGGCGATGGTCATGCGCCGTTACCCGGATGGCGCCGCGGGCGCCCAGTTCTTCATGAAGGAGGCGCCAAGTCCGCGGCCGGCCTGGATCCGGACCTGTGCGATCTCGCACAACGACGACAAGGTCGTGAACTTTCCGGTGATCGACGATCTGCCGTCGCTGCTGTGGGTGATCAATCTCGGATGCATCGATCTCAACCAGTGGTACGCGCGGTGTGACGACTACGATCGGCCGGACTACGTCCACTTCGATCTCGACCCGAGCGAAGGCACGTCGTTCGAGCTGGTGCGGGAGTGCAGCCTGATCGTCCGGGACGCGCTCGAGACGCTGGGCATGAAGCCGTACGTGAAGACGACCGGGTCGCGCGGGCTTGCACGTGTATGTGCCGATCGTGCGCGGGCCGACACAGGACACGGTGCTGACCTTTGCCAAGACACTTGCCACCGAGCTGGCGGCGAGAAACCCCAAGCTGATGACGCTCGATTACCGTGTCGCCTCGCGCCCGCGAAATCGCGTGCTGGTGGACTACAAACAGAACGCCTGGGGTCAGACGCTGGCGAGCATCTACTCGGTCCGACCCAAGCCTCTGGCGACCGTGTCAACGCCGCTGACGTGGAAGGAGGTCGAGAAGGGCGCGCACATCGACGACTTCAGGCTGGACAACGTACGTCAGCGGATCGCCAAGGTCGGCGATCTGTGGAAGGCGATCCTCGGCAAGCGCGGCCGGACCGATCTCGGCCGCTTCTTCGGATCGTGAACCTCAGCGAGTTCGATTTCGATCTCCCCGAGGAGCTGATCGCTCAGCATCCTCCCGCCGAGCGCGGCACGTCTCGCCTCATCGTCGTCAATCGCGCGACCGGGACGCGGCAGCACACGACCTGTCGATCAACTCCCGGCCCATCTCGGTCGCGGCGATCTTCTCGTGCTGAATGACACGCGCGTGTTCCCGGCGCGGTTGCTCGGACACCGCGTGCCGAGCGGCGGCGCCGTCGAGTGTCTGTTGATTCGGCGGTTGGGAGTCGGGCAGTTGGGCGTTGGGAATGGGTCTCGGAACGAGGAGTGGGAGGCCCTGATGCATCCCGGGACAGAAGCTCAAGCCCGGTGCTCAGGTCCTCTTCGAGCGCGATGGCGCGCGTCTGCACGGTGAGGTGCTCGCGCGTCACTTCCACGGCCGGCGCTCGATTCGACTCGCCGCGCCTGAGGGCGAGGACGTGACCGCAGACCATCGAGCGCATCGGTCACGTCCCTCTGCCGCCGTACATCAAGCGGGACGACGACCAGGCCGATCGCGAACGGTATCAGACCGTGTATGCGCGCGAGTCAGGATCGATCGCCGCGCCCACGGCCGGTCTGCATTTCACGACGCGACTGCTCGACGAGCTCGAAGCGCGCGGTGTCGAGCGGACCTCGATCACTCTGCACGTCGGCTACGGCACGTTCAAACCCGTGCGCGTGGACAGCGTCGAGGACCACGAGGTCGATCCGGAGCGGTATTCGGTGAGTGAGCAGGCCGCTGAGGCGTTGACGAGGGCCGTTCGCGATGGCCGTCGGATCATCGCCGTCGGCACCACGACGACGCGCGCGCTCGAATCACTGCGCGTGGAGAATGGGATCGTGAGGGCTGGCGAAGGCGAGACGCGCCTGTTCATCCGCCCGGGTCACCGCTTCGAGCTGGTCTCCGGACTCCTCACCAACTTCCATCTGCCGAAGTCGTCGCTGTTGATCCTCGCGGCGGCGTTTGCGGGCCGCGACGAGATCCTCGCCGTCTACAAAGAGGCCGTTGCTCATGGCTATCGGTTCTACAGCTATGGTGATGCGATGCTGATTCTGTGAGTAACAAAGCGTACGTTGGCGCGGAACCGGGGCATCGTGCTCGAGGTTCACGCGCCCCAGTGCCGGTACCGGTGGGTCCGGCGTTTCCGCATGAAGGACGTAAGCGCCGTCCTTCATTCCAGAACAATCTGCTCATCGCGTCACGTCCTGCTCCGCTAGTGTTACGAGCCGCGTGTTCGTTACCAGCTCGGCCTTTAGGTCTACGCGTTCACTCCGGCCGTCGCCTCCGTTATCTCAGTGAGTGCCAGATCGAAAAACACCCGGAAACATGAGGGAGAAACCCTCATGTAACGGTTCGGCGGTACTGATGCACTAACACGGTGAAAGCGGAGGTTACGGAGATGTTGGACAAGTCAACCGTCATGCTGGGCACCAGCGCCGCGATGCGCGCGATCGAGCAGGAAATCGACGTCGCCGCCAGCTGCAGCGCCAAGGTGCTCATCACCGGTGAGAGCGGCGTCGGCAAAGAGCTGGTCGCGCGCCTGATTCACGAAGGCAGCGCCCGGCGGGCGAACAAGTTCGTGGCCATCAACTGCGCGGGTCTTCCGGACTCGCTGCTCGAATCCGAACTGTTCGGCCACGTGCGCGGAAGCTTCACCGGCGCCTATCGCGACAAGAAGGGTTGGCTCGAGGCGGCCCACGGCGGAACGATCTTCCTGGACGAGGTGGGCGAGATGAGCCTGCGCATGCAGGCGATGCTGCTGCGATTCCTCGAGACCGGAGAGATTCAGCGCGTCGGTTCAGAGCGTGCGCTGCCGCCGCTCGACGTGCGTGTGATTGCCGCCACCCATCGCAACCTCTCCGAGTGCGTGAGGGACCGGACCTTCCGCGAGGACCTCTACTACCGGCTGAACGTCGTCCACATCGAGGTCCCGCCGCTGCGCGACCGCCGCGACGACATCCCGGTGCTGTTGAACCACTTCCTGTCGATGTTTTCGACCCAGCACCGGCTGCCCAGGCCTGACGTCGCCGCCGACGCCGTGCAGCGTCTCGCCACCTACGACTGGCCGGGCAATGTTCGCGAGCTGAAGAACGTGGCCGAGCGGCTCGTCGTCGGCTCCCGATCGGGCCGCATCGAGTCGAGCGCATTGCCGAGTGACATGTCGAGGGATGTGGCTATCCCGGCCCCGGCCAGTGCCCTGGGTGGTCAGGCGCGCCGGTGGCAGCGGCCAGCTCGGCCGACAATCAGCACCGTTTCGAGCGCCTGATGAAGGATCGGGTGTCGTTCTGGTCCGAGGTCCACGAGCCGTTCATGAACCACGACCTCACCCGAGACGATGTGCGGGAGCTCGTGCGGGAAGGTCTGGCGCATACCCGCGGCAACTACAAGATGCTGGTCCGGGCGTTCAACATGGATCCGCGGGACTACAAGCGATTCCTGAGCTTTCTGCGGACCTACGAGTGCCACGTCTCGTTCCGTCCCGTTCCGCATGATGGCGGACTGCGACGAAGAGGCCGAGCAGCCGATGGCGTGCGCCTGATGACGTCGATGGCTGGCGAATGGCGCCTTGCGCGTCGGAAGACGGCGAGCGTACGATTCGCTCGCGTGCCACGCGAAGGGCGATTCGAGTTTGACCGTGCGTACCTGGATCGACTGGCTTCGGGAGACCCGGATACCGAGCGACACTTCACTCAGCTATTTCGGGGATCTGCTCTCGATCAAGCTTCGATCGCGCCTGCGCTCCCCGGCGCAGGTCGAGGACGCGCGCCAGGAAACATTCCTCCGAGTCATGAAGGCGCTTCGCCAGCCAGGGGGCATTCAGTCCCCTGGCGGGTTCGGCGCGTTCGTGAATAGCGTCTGCAATAACGTCCTGTTCGAGATGTATCGCTCCCACTCCAAGACCACGCCGCTCGAGGAGGAGGCCGGAGCGACGCGCTGCCCGATCCCGGCCATGGACGCCGAGACCGCAGCCGGCCTGGACGAGGACCGCGCGCACGTCCGCCCGTCATGGGATCCCTGCCGCGAGAAGGAGCGGCAGCTCCTGCAGTGGCTGTTCTTCGACGAATGCGACAAGGACGAGGTCTGCCGCCGCCTGGATATCGACCGGAATTACTTGAGGGTGCTCTTGCATCGCGCTAAACAGCGGTTCCGACACGAGTTTGTCGGGCTCATGAAACGCATAGGGACATTCCCGCACTATGGTGCAGGAACGATATGACGCATCAACAAGCCATCGCCGGACACGCATCGGAGCGATACCTCCTCGAAGAAATGCCCGAAATGGAGCGCTTCGAGTTCGAAGACCACTATTTCGACTGCCTGGAGTGTGCCGAGGACGTCAGACTCGGTGACAGGATCCGGCAGGAGGCCAAGCGCGCCGGCGCGTCGATGCCCGTCGGGGTCGAGCCGGGCGTTCCGGCAAAGGTCCTGACCAGTGCTCGCTGGTGGCGTCGGCCGATGGTCGCGGCTCCATGGGCGGTGGCGGCTACGCTCGCGATGGTGGCCAGCTATCAGTCCCTCGTCACACTGCCCCCGCTTCGAGAGGCCGTCTCCCCCCAGTCGCTCGAAGCGGTGATGCTCCGTGGCGCGACACGTGGGGCCGCGACCGCGGTGAAGATCGCGCCGGGTCAGCGGTTCGTCGCGCTGTCGGCCGATCTGATGACCGCGCCCAGTCGCCGATCCTGCGTTACGAGCTTCTCGACTCGACGCGTGCGAGCGTCGCGTCGGGCCAGGCGCCGACGCCCTCGTCCGGCGCGCCACTCCTGCTCTTGATTCCGGTGGATGAGCTTCAGCGTGCCGGCCGTTACACGCTGGTCCTTCGAGGCGCCGATCAGGGCGCCGCTTCGCAGGACGGTGTCATCGGCGAGTACGAGTTCGACGTATCCTACTGACCGTCGATCGGTCGTTCACTGTTCTCGTTTCTCTCTTCTCTATTCGTGTTCAGGTTCGGTTCGAACGTTGAACATGAACCGAGAAGTGTGAACGACATATTTTCATGAGACTCGTATGGACTTGACGCGACGGTTCGTGTTCCGTGGCAATGCGTCCGCCATTGCCGGCCAGATCTTTCGACCAAAAACCATCATCGTTGACGTGAAAGGCGCCAGCTCGCTGGGCGTCTCCGGCGGGCGATCGGAATCGCAGATCGCCGGCAACGCATTTGGCGACATCATCAGATTCGGATCTGGCTACACCCTGGCCGCAGGTCTTTTCGACGACGAGAAGCACGCGGCCGCGGTGACCGATCACAAAGGGCGGCAGTCGGAGCTCAGTTCGACGACGACCGTGACCGCCGAAACGCGAGAGGTGTCGGTCGGGCTGAAGACCATCGTCACACTCAAGCGCGTGCGTGGCACGCTGGTGAGCCGTTCGCCGTCGGCGGGAAGCGGAGAGCCGTCGATCGCTCCGGCTCGCGACACGACGATTCAAGGCGTGTTGATCGCCGGCAACGCGCTGACCGTGAACTTGAACATCGGGCTCTTCCAGAAGTACGACACACGCTCCAAAGTGCTGACAGCGGCGGACGATCCCAAGGTCTTCGAGGGCAGCCGCAGCCAACTCGTCATCGGTGCGACCGTTGAAGGGCAACACCCTTCGGGTCGTCCAGGCCTGATTCAGCGTGACGGCGTCATCTACGCGACGATCGTCAAAGAGCTGAAGTGGGAGGGCAAGCCGCCCAGGAACGCGCGCATCGACGGCCACACGGTGATCGTGGACGACTTCGGCACGGTGGTACTTCGGCGAGCTCCTCATCAGCAAGCACGAGCGTCGTCTGACGATGGTGCGCTTCGATCTCGGGTCGCCGGTCGGCGGCTATGCCGATGTCGGTGACATGACTCTCGAACGGCAGCGGGTTCCCGTGATGACGCGCGGCGCTGACGGGCCTGCTGCTCGTCAGCATCGCCGCATGCGCGCCGCGACCCGAACGACGACTCCAGGCAACTGTACGATTCCGCGACCGCGCAACTCTGGCGCGGCGAATTGACCGACGCTTCGCAAGGCGCCAGCGAAGGGCTGGCCCTCGCCGCTGCGCGGATGGCGTCGGACTGGGCGTGGAGATTCAAGTTCTCAACGGCTGAAATCCGTCTGGTCAGCCGCGAGCTTGCCGAGGCGGCGGCTCTGCTGAAGCGAGTCTCGCACCTTCGGCGACTGGCGATTGGATCCGGCGAAGCATCGCTATCTCCAAGGACAGCTCACTTTCCTCCGGGCAAGCCCGCCGAGGCCAGCGCGATTCTCGACGAGGCCGTCGCGCTGGCGTCGGCGCCGTCGGCGGCGGACGTGCGTCTCGACATCGGGGCCATGAAGGGCCAGGCGTTGATCGCCCAGCGCAAATGGGAGGAGGCCGAGGCCATCTCAACGAGACGATCGAATGGCCCGAAGCGAGGGACCGATATCACGAAGCCGTCGCGCTGTTGAACCTCGGCACGGTACAGTCTGTTCCGCGATCGCTTCGACCACGCCCTCCAGTTCTTCGAGCGCGTACTCGCCCTCAAGGATCTGCGAACCTCAATTGGTGTACTCGGTGGCGCTGACAAACGCTGGCAATCTGCTACCAGCGGCTCGGCGAGGTGGACCGCGCCATCGATGCGCAGACGCGGCCGTGGCCAGCCACGAGCGTCCCGGCCGTCCGCGCGTCTTCTACGAGCGTGCGCTCGGCGAGCTCGGCACGACTTATCTGGTCAAAGGCGACACCGACGAAAGCGATTGCAGATCCTCCGCGGTGCGATCGACAGTGGCACAGGACGGCGAACCTCGACGGCCGATGCCTCGCGCTGGGCATCGCACCTCGCGCTGGCGCACATCCGACATCGGCGAATGGGAGCAAGCAGCCGCGATTGAACGACGAGTCTCGGCGCCTCGGCGGTGGCGTCGGATCTCGCAGGCTACCACGCGTCAAACAGCGCGGAGATCGCCTTGG
Organism: uncultured Acidobacteriota bacterium; assembly: GCA_963751025.1. Taxonomy (GTDB): domain Bacteria; phylum Acidobacteriota; class Vicinamibacteria; order Vicinamibacterales; family UBA2999; genus Gp6-AA40. Next base: position 28,508 of record CAVVTC010000003.1, read on the forward strand.
CCGAGGCCAGACGGAGGAGGCCGCCCAGCTCTTTCGCGAGACACTCGCCCTCGCGAAGGACCGGCCGTCGCTGCAGTGGTCGGCGTATGAAGGGTCTCGGACGGCTTGCTGTTGCGGCGAAGAAGCCGAAGGAGGCGGAACGTCATTTCGAGCGCTACTCTCGGCGATCATCGAGCAGACGCAGATCGGATCTGCTCAAGGCCGATTACCGTCTCTCGTTCCTGACGCGACTGCTCGGCTTCTATCAGCAGTACATCGATCGTCCTCGATCGCGCAGGGACAAAGCCGATACGCGCGCTGGCGATTGCCGACTCGAGCCGCGCGCGCGTGCTCGCGGAGCGGCATGGCATCGCGCGCGCCACGTCGCGCCACGCCGGCTGCGCTGCGCCGTCGTCGCCGCGACAGCTCGATGCCGTCCTGCTGTTCTACTGGCTCGGCGATCGCTCGTACGCGTGGCAGGTCACCCGGGATCGCATTCGTCTCGTGCCGCTGTCGGTCAGCGCGTCACAGGTGGACGCGATGGTGCAGTCGTATCAGAAGTCGATCGTCACCGCGCTGGCCGATCCGCTGAGCGCCTCGTCCTCGCCTGGCGACGAGATCTACGCCACGTTGATCGCGCCGGTCGCGCAGGGGATCCCGGCCGGCGCTCGTGTCGTCATCGTTCCAGACGGCGCGTTGACCAGGATCAATTTCGAATCGCTCCCCGTTCCAGGTCCGACACGCCACTACTGGATCGAAGACGTCGAGGTGGCGATCGCACCCTCGCTCGGGACGCTGAGCGCGGATGCGCAGCGGCGCGTCGACCCACAAACAGTCGGTGCTGCTGATCGGTGATCCTGTGTCGAGCGATCCGGCATTCCCGCAGCTGAAGTACGCATCCGCGGAGATGAGTGCCGTGTCAGATGCGTTCGCCGGGCGCGCGGCCGTCTATCGCGCGGACCAGGCCACACCGGAGCGCTACCGCGACGCCGGACCCGAGCAGTTCCGGGTCGTGCACTTCACCGCCCACGCGGCTGCGAATGCCGAGAGCCCGCTCGATTCGGCTGTGATCCTCTCGAAGGACGGCTCCGGGTACAAGCTCTATGCGCGCGACGTGGCAGAGCAGCCGCTGTCGGCCGATCTGGTGACGATCTCCGCGTGCCGCAGCGCCGGCGAGCGGACCTATGCGGGTGAAGGGCTGGTCGGGTTTGCGTGGGCCTTTCTCCGCGCCGGGGCGCAGCGCGTGATCGCCGGGCTGTGGGACGTGGACGATCGATCGACGGCGGAGCTGATGGGCCGCGTTTATGCCGAGATGGCGCAGGGCCAATCCCCCTCGGCGGCGCTTCGCCGCGCCAAGCTGGCGATGATCGCCCGCGGCGGCGCCGCCGCGAAACCGTGACTACTGGGCGCCCTTCCAGCTGTTCATCGGCTCCCGAGTCATTCCCTGACTTCGCGGTCCGCGCACGCTCACGCGTGCGCGCTACGATGACTGATGTAGAGCGGAGGCTTCAGCCTCCGCGGACACCGAAGTTGAGTTACGTTAGTCCCCATGCCGTTCCCGTACGAAGAGTTCGATCTCTCGGGCGTGCGCACGTATCCGCTGTCGTCGCGACACTCGAAGGCGCGGGCCGAGGACTTTGCGCGGCCGGTCAAGCGTGGGGCGTCGTTTGCAGACTGGTTCGATTCGCTCCCGGCGATGCTCGGCGCGAAGGACGTGCATCGCGTCGTGCAGGCGATCGTTCACGCGCACACCAAGGGCGCCGGCATCATCTGGGGCATCGGCGCGCACGTGATCAAGACCGGAGTCTCGCCGGTCCTGATCGACCTGATGCACCGCGGGTATGTCTCGGCGCTCGCCATGAATGGCGCGGGCATCATTCACGACTTCGAGATCGCCCTCTCGGGCGCGACCTCTGAAGACGTGGACGAAGCGCTCGGTCCCGGCCGTTTCGGAATGGCCGACGAGACTGGGCGCCTGCTGAACGAGGTCGTCAATCGAGCCGCGGCGATCCGGCAGGGATTCGGCCAGGCTGTCGGCGCGCATCTGGCCGAGACGAACCCTCCTCACGCCGATCGCAGCCTCGCGGTCGCGGCACACAGGCTCGGGATTCCGCTGACGGTCCACGTGGCCGTTGGAACCGACATCACGCACATGCATCCGCTCGCGTCGGGAGCCGCCATTGGCGACGCCAGCCTTCGCGACTTCCGCTACCTCGTGTCGTCAGTGGCGCGCCTGAACGGCGGCGTCTATCTGAATTGCGGATCGGCGGTGGTCCTGCCCGAGGTGTTTCTCAAGGCGGTCGCGCTGGCCAGAAACCAGGGCGTCTCGCTCGACGGCCTGACCACGGTCAACATCGACTTCATGCGGTTGTACAGGCCTCAGACCAATGTCGTGGCGCGGCCAGTGGCCGGAACGACCGGCACTGGCATCAGCCTCATCGGGCACCACGAGATACTGATTCCGCTCATCGCGGCCGGTGTGATTGAGCAGTCCGGTGCTTGAGGTGGCCTGCCAACCGTGGCGTGTTCAGGGAAATGGACAACCTCCGCCTGCAATCATGAGCGGAGGTTGGTGCCGGAGGGCAGACTCGAACTGCCGACCCCGCGCTTATGAGACGCGTGCTCTAACCGGCTGAGCTACTCCGGCACAAACGATAATTCTAACAGGCCTAGCCCAGCCCTGATGAGTCTCCTTCAGCAGGTTCGCCGCACCATTCGCAGGCACGCCCTGTGCCCGCCAGGCAGCCGTGTCCTGGTCGGCGTCTCGGGCGGGTCGGATTCGGTGGCGTTGGCGCTGCTGCTCCGCGAGCTGTCGGAACATGGCGGGTTCAGCGTCGTGGCTCTGGCCCATGTCAATCATCAGCTGCGGCCGGACGCGTCACGAGACGAGGAGTTCTGCCGCAGTCTGGCCACGCGGCTTGGCCTGCCGATTCAGGTGGAATCAGTGGACGTCCGCTCGTACGCGGCGTCTCAACGACTGTCTATCGAGGACGCCGCGCGCCGATTGCGTTACGAGTCTCTCCGCCGCTCGGCGGGCGAGGTTCACGCCGATCGAATCGCCGTCGGCCATACGCGCGACGATCAGGCCGAGACGTTTCTTTTGAAGCTGATTCGCGGTGCCGGCATGGCCGGGCTCGGCGGCATCTATCCGCAGCGGGGCGACGTCATCAGGCCTCTGCTCGAGGTATCGCGATCGGAACTGCGCGAGCATCTGAAGACGCTCGGCCAGGAGTGGGTCGAGGACGACACCAACGCCGATCTCAGGAATCCTCGCAACCGCATCCGCCATCGGGTTCTGCCTGAACTGAACCTCGCGGCTGGAGCCGATACGAGTACTGCCATCTCGCGTGCGGCCGGGCTGGCCCGCGATGACGGTCAGTGGCTGGACGAGCTGACGGATCGGCGGTTCGATGCGGTCGCACGAGAAGTTGCCAATGGTTTCGAGATCGACGCCGCCGCCCTGGATGAAGAGCCCCCTCCCGTTCAGCGCCGAATCGTGCTGAGGGCATTGCGGATGGTCGCTGATGGGCGGGAAATCGGCCTCGACCATGTGGACACCGCGCTCGGGGTGGCGGGCGGGCTGACCGGTGGTGCCGACGTCCCCGGCGGACGCGTGGAACTTCGGCGCGGAAAACTGGTCTTAACTTCTAGCCGGTAGGTGGTGGCTGGTCGCCGGTAGGGTGTGGCCGGGTCGTGGTAGCGGTGGGCAGAACGTGGAACTTCCTGCCGGCCACTGACTACAGCGACCGGCTACAGGATAGTCACCGAAATGATACTCTTATAAGGTAGTTCCGCGATCGTCTCAGACAGGCTGGTTGGAGGGTAGTTTGAATTCAACACTACGTAGTTTGGTGTTCTGGATGGTCATGGCCGTCATCGCGGTCCTCGTCTGGAGATTCTCCACCAACTTTCAAACCGCCGCGAACGTCATCAACTTCACCCAGTTCATGGGCGCTGTGAACAGCCAGCAGGTTTCGACGGTCACCCTGACAGGAAACGAGATTTCCGGCCAGCGGAAGGACGGGACCACATTCCGCAGCTATGCCCCGCCACAGTTTGAAGGCCTGGCCAACGACTTGATCAACAAGGGCGTGGACGTCACCGCGCGCGAAGCGACCGCGAGTCCCTGGGCGGCCCTGCTCTATAACTGGGCGCCGATCCTCCTGATGATCGGGTTCTGGGTCTTCATCATGCGGCAGATGCAGAGCGGCGGGAACAAGGCCCTGTCGTTCGGCAAGAGCAAGGCGAAGCTGTCTTCGAGCGCGCAGAAGAAAGTGACGTTCAAGGACGTCGCCGGCGTGGACGAAGCCAAAGAGGAGCTCCAGGAGATCATCGACTTCCTCCGCGAACCGCAGAAATTCCAGAAGCTCGGTGGCCGCATCCCCAAGGGCGTCCTGCTGATGGGCCCTCCGGGAACCGGCAAGACGCTGCTCGCCCGCGCCGTCGCCGGCGAGGCGAACGTCCCGTTCTTCTCGATCAGCGGCTCGGATTTCGTCGAGATGTTCGTCGGCGTGGGCGCCTCGCGCGTCCGCGATCTGTTCGAGCAGGGCAAGAAGAACGCGCCCTGCATTGTCTTCATCGACGAGATCGATGCGGTGGGACGCCATCGCGGCGCCGGTCTCGGCGGTGGTCATGACGAGCGCGAGCAGACGCTCAACCAGCTCCTCGTCGAGATGGACGGCTTCGAATCGAACGAAGGCGTCATCCTCGTCGCCGCGACCAACCGTCCCGACGTGCTCGATCCGGCGTTGCTGCGTCCCGGCCGCTTCGACCGGCGCATCGTCGTGAATCGTCCGGACGTGAAGGGTCGCGAAGGCATCCTCGTTGTCCACACCAAGAAGATTCCGCTCTCTGACGATGTGGACGTTGCGGTCCTGGCGCGAGGCACGTCCGGCTTCTCCGGCGCGGACCTGGCCAATCTGGTGAACGAGGCGGCGCTCAATGCCGCGCGCTACAACCAGAAGGTCGTCCGCATGCAGGACTTCGAATTCGCGAAAGACAAGGTGCTGATGGGCGCCGAGCGACGCTCGATGATCATCAGCGAGGAAGAGAAGCGCGTGACGGCGATCCACGAGGCGGGCCACGCCCTGCTGACCGTGATGCTCCCGCACGCGGATCCGATCCACAAGGTCACGATCATCCCGCGCGGGATGGCGCTCGGTCTCACGCAGCAGCTGCCGATGGACGAGAAGCACAACTACTCGCGCGAGTATCTCGAGGCTCAGATCGCCATCCTGTGCGGCGGCCGCATCGCGGAAGAGGTCACGATCGGCAGCATCACCACCGGCGCCGGCAACGATCTCGAGCGGGCCACCGATCTGGCGCGGCGGATGGTCTGCGAGTGGGGCATGAGCGGTACGATGGGCCCGCTCACGTTCGGCAAGAAGGAAGAGCAGATCTTCCTCGGCCGCGAGATCGCGCAGCACCAGGACTACAGCGAAGACACGGCGCTGCGCATCGACCAGGAAGTGAAGCGCTTCGTCACCGACAACTACGACCGCGCGATGACGCTCATCACCGAGCACAAGTCGAAGATTCTGGACATGGCCGATGCGCTTCTCGCCCGCGAGACGCTCGACGCCGACCAGGTGAGGCGGATCTGCGCCGGCCTGCCGCTCGACGAACTGGCAGCGGCGACGGGGTCGTCGACGCCCACTGCGCCGCGCGAGGCCAAGCCTGCGAAGGAACGTCCGGCCGCAGGCATCGTGCCGGCCATTCCGCCCCGCCCGGTCACACAAGAATAGCCGGCGGACTGACGAGCACGACGACGCCCACCCACGCGGTGGGCGTTGTCATGTACGCCCCTTTGACATTTGCCTTTTGACCTGACAAGGTTCCCGCCGTGTATCCGCGGCGTCGATTTACGATCCCACTGCGCGGCGGGCGGTCACTGGTGCTGGGGGAGCGTACGTTGGTGATGGGCATCATCAACGTCACTCCGGACTCGTTCTCCGACGGCGGCCAACTCCTCGACACCACCGCCGCGATCGATGCAGGTATACGGATGGTCGAGGACGGCGCCGACCTGCTCGACATCGGCGGCGAGTCCACCAGGCCCGGCGCGCAGCCGACGCCCGAGGCCGAGGAACGCCGCCGCGTGCTCCCCGTAATCCAGGCACTGGCCGCGCGCGTTCAGGTGCCGATCTCGGTGGACACCTACAAAGCCTCGACAGCCGATGCCGCGCTCTCGGCCGGCGCGTCGCTCGTCAACGACGTCAGCGGTTTGAGATACGAGCCCGATCTGGCCGCAGTCGTTGCCAGGCACGGCGTGCCCATCGTGCTGATGCACACGCGGGGTCGCTCGCGTGACATGTATCAGCAGGCGGTCTACTCCGAGGTGGTCGACGAGGTCCTGGACGAGGTGCGCGAGAGCATGGCCTTTGCCGCCGGTGCGGGCATTCCCAAGGAGCACATGCTGGTGGACCCCGGTCTTGGCTTCGCGAAGGAAGCCCCGCACAGCTTCGAGGTGCTTGCGCGTCTTCACCAGTTCGCCGAGCTCGGTCGTCCGGTAGTGGTCGGGCCCTCCCGCAAGACGTTTCTGACTCGACCGCTGGCGCGCCGCGAGGTCGACCTCGCCGCGCGGGACTGGGCGACCACGGCCGCGATCACCTCCGCCGTCCTCTGCGGCGCGCACATCGTACGCGTCCACGCCGTGCGCGAGCTCGCCGATGTCGTACGCGTCGCCGATGAGATCCGGAAGTATCATCGCGATGTCTGAATGATGGAGTTTTTCGCCGAGTTCCTGCGCCAGCGTCCTGCCGTGTCGTGGTGGGATCTGCTCGATATCGTCCTCGTCTCCATCCTGATCTACGAGCTGCTGCTGCTCATTCGCGGAACCCGCGCGATGCAGATGGCGTTGAGCGGCGGCTTCCTCATCGGTCTCTTCTTCGTCTCCGAGTGGCTGAACCTCGAGACGGTGAACTGGGTGATTCGCAACCTCGCCACCTACGTGGTGTTCGCGATCATCGTGCTGTTTCAGGCGGACATCCGCCGCGCGCTGGCGCACTTCGGCCGCGCCCAGTTCTTCAAGTACTTCGAGCGCACGTCGAGCGACGATGAGACGCTCGAGGAGCTGGTGGTGGCGGCGACCACGCTGGCCGCGCGCCGCATCGGCGCGATCATCGTCATCGAGCGGCAGATCGGCCTGCGCAATTACATCGAGGGCGGCATCCCGCTCGATGCCACCGTCACCTACGACCTCCTGACCAGCATCTTCCAGCCGGCCTCGCCGCTGCATGACGGCGCGGTGATCGTCCAGGGCAATCGGATCGCCGCGGCCGCGTGCTTCCTGCCCCTGTCCGTGAATCCGCGAGTGAGCCGTGAGCTGGGCACCAGACATCGCGCCGCGCTGGGACTCACCGAGGAGAACGACGCCGCGGCCATCGTCGTGTCCGAAGAAACCGGCATCATCTCATTGGCCATCGGCGGCGGCCTCGAGCGCGGGTTCGAAGCCGCGGCGCTGCGCCAGCGCCTGGAAACGCTGCTGCGCGTGCGTGCACGGACCGAGACGCGTCGGTCGGAGGCGCGGAGCTCGATCGCCTGATGGCCATTCCGCTCTTCCGGAATCTTTCGCTCAAGGTCGTGTCGGTCGTGCTGGCCGCGCTGCTGTGGCTGATCGTCTCCGGCGAGCGGACGGTCGAGCGCGCGCTGCGGATCCCCCTGGAGTTCACGAACATTCCGGCGCAGCTCGAGCTGGTGGGCGAGCCGCCGACAGTCGTGGACGTGCGTGTGCGCGGAGCCTCCGGCACCTTGGGTCGACTGTCGGCCGGTGACATGGCCGCCGTCCTCGACGTGCGCACGCCACGACCCGGGCAGCGGCTTTATCACCTGACAGGTTCCGAGGTGAGGGCCCCGTTTGGCGTGGATGTCGTACAGGTTTCACCCTCAAACATCGCGCTCTTCTTCGAGCGATCCTCGGCCAAGACGGTGGCAGTGATGCCGGTGCTCGAAGGGCAGCCTGCCGAGGGCTACGTGGTGGACAAGGTGACCGCGGACCCGGCCAGGGTGGAGGTCGTCGGCCCCGCCAGTGCGCTCAAGGAGCTGATGAACGCCGTGACCGAGGCCGTCTCCGTCGAGGGTGCCTCGACCACCGTGACCGAATCGGTGACCGTCGGTCCGGCCGATCCGACAGTCCGTCTCCGCGGACCACAGACGGCGCGCGTCACCGTGACAATCATCCCGGCGCGCTGACTCTTCAAGCCAAGGCATTATTAAAGAGATATGAACCAGTTGTTTGGCACCGATGGTGTGCGCGGGAAGGCCGGAGACGCTCCACTCGACGTTCCGACAGTCAGGCGGCTCGGCGCAGCGCTCGTGCGTGTGCTGCGGCACGACGAAGTTGTCCCGGCCGAAGGGGCACGGCCGGTCATTCGGTTCCTGGCCGGACGAGACACTCGCGAATCAGGCGGCTGGATCGAGCGCGAGCTGGCCTTTGGTGTCAGGAGTCAGGGCGGAACGTTCACCAGCGCCGGCATCATTCCGACGCCGGCGGTCGCGTATCTCACGCCCCGAATGGGCTACACGGCCGGTGTCGTGATCTCTGCGTCGCACAATCCATTCGAGGACAACGGCATCAAGGTGTTCTCGGGTGCCGGCGAGAAGTTCACCGAAACGCTCGAGCGGACGGTCGAGGCCATGATGGCCGATCCGTCATGGACGGTGGGTGAGGGCGAGGCCGGCCCTGTCGAGCAAGTCGATCTGCGCTCCGAGTACCTGGCGCACCTCCGCGAGATCTTGCCGCCCGACGTGCGCACCGCGGGCATGCGCATCGCGGTGGACTGCGCCAACGGCGCGACGACGACCGTGGCGCTGCGGCTGTTCGAAGATCTCGGATTCGACGTGAGCCACATCGGCAGCCAGCCCGATGGGCAGAACATCAACCGGGGCTGTGGTTCGACCGCGCCTGAGCCTCTGGCGAAAATGGTGGTCGAGGGCCGGTTTCCGCTTGGCGTCGCCTTCGACGGCGACGGCGACCGCGCGATCTTCGTCGACGCGACCGGGAAGGTCGTGGACGGGGACGCCGTCATGCTCATGTGCGCGATGCAGATGAAGGCCGAGGGACGGTTGAAGGGCAACGCGATCGTCGCCACGGTCATGAGCAACATCGGCCTGGAGATGGCGCTGAAGAAGGCCGGCATCGGAATGGTCCGCTGCTCGGTTGGCGACAAGTACGTGATGGAAGAGATGCTCCGCCGCGACCTGTCGCTTGGCGGCGAGCAGTCGGGCCACATCATTTTTTCGGACTATCTGTTCACCGGCGACGGTCTGGCCACGTCGCTGAACGTGCTCCGCACGATGGCCGGCACGCGGCGTGAGCTTGCCGATCTGGCGGCGGAGCTGACGTCCTACCCGCAAGTGCTCATGAACCTGCGGGTCAAGCAGAGGGTCGATCTTCGCACGCTGCCTGCCGTCGCGGCCGTGATGTCCGATGTGGAGAGCCGGCTTGCCGGGAACGGCCGCCTGCTCGTGCGCTACTCCGGGACTGAACCGCTCCTGCGGGTGATGCTCGAGGGTCAGGATGAACGCGAGATTCGGAAGTGGGGGCAGGAAATCATCGATGCGGTGAAGGAGGCCATCGCGTAACAGTCCATGATCCGCCTCTCAGTCAACGTCAACAAGATCGCCACGGTTCGCAACTCTCGCGGCGGACGTGTTCCATCCGTGCTCGAGGCGGTCCGTGTCTGCGTGGCCGCGGGCGCCCCCGGTATCACCGTTCACCCGCGCGCAGACGCGCGACACATCACGTCGGCTGACGTCCGCGAGGTGTCGGCGTGGCTGCGGACGTTGAGCGGCCGCGTCGAGTTCAATATCGAAGGCGATGCGCGTCCCGAGCTGCTCGCGATGGTCCTCGAGATCAAGCCGACCCAGTGCACGCTCGTACCCGTGCGCCCGGGCGAAATCACCAGCCAGGCAGGGTGGTCGCCGGATACGCCTCGCGAAGACATGACCGCCATCGTGCGACGGCTGCAGGCCGAGGGCATCCGCGTGAGTCTGTTCGTGGATCCCGAAGACGCACCGATCCGGTGGGCGGCAGCGGTCGGCGCCGATCGCGTCGAGCTCTATACCGAACCGTACGCGCGCGCGTACGAGCGGGGTGCCGCCGCTGGCCGCACGTCGTTCGAGCTGTACTCGCGGGCCGCGGAGCTCTCCGCCTCGCTCGGGCTTGGCGTCAACGCCGGACACGACCTGGACCTCGAGAATCTGACGCTGTTTCGCCGGCTGCCGCATCTCGACGAGGTGTCCATCGGCCATGCGCTCGTCAGCCATGCGCTGTTTGTGGGCCTCGACCGCAGCGTCCGCGATTACCTGGATGCGCTGGCCGTGAACTAAGATCTGGCTTTCGGCTCTTGTCTTTGGCCTCTCGGCTCGAATGCTGAACCCAAAGCCCAGAGCCTGAAGTCCAAAGCCTAGAGCCCTCATGAAAGCCGACTCAATCGCGTACGTCATCGCCGGCATCTGCTTTGGCGTGATCCTCGGCTGGGTCATCGGCACGCAGCAGGCCCGCCGGCCGGGTCCGGCGCCGGCGGCGGCCGCCCCTGGCGCCGAGGGGCAATCAGCAGGAAACCCCCGCCAGGCGCCCGCCCTGGACGAGGGACGCGTGCAGGCGCTGACGACGATCATCAAGAGCGATCCGAAGAACGCCGACGCCGTCGTTCAGCTGGCCAACACGTACTTCGACGCCGAACACTGGGACGACGCGATCCAGTGGTATCGCCGCGCCGTCGAACTCGACGCGAAGAATGCGGACGCCAGCACCGATCTCGGCGTGAGCCTCTACTACACCAACAAGGCTGATGAGGCGCTGGCGCAGTTCGAGCATTCGCTGAAGATCGATCCGAAGCACACCAAGACGCTGCTCAACAAGGGCATCGTCCTCGCCTTCGGCAAGCAGGACCTGAAGGCTGCGTCGGAGGAGTGGAAGAAAGTGGTGACGCTGGCGCCTGACAGCCCCGAAGGGCAGGCGGCGCGCCGTGCCCTCGAGGGGGTCGCGAACGCCCACGCTGGAAGCCCCGCGAGCAACCCGTGACACGCCTCCTCCTCATCGCCGTTCTGCTGCTCCTGATCGCCTGGGCGTTCTGGAAGGTGACCGACGGCATCATCGAGGCCTTCGGGGGCCTGCCGCGCGGCCGTGGCAAGACGCCGGTGAAGCTCGTGCGCGATCCGGTCTGCGGCACCTGGGTGGCGCCGAGCGAATCACTGGGCCTGCGCGCCGGCGACACGACGCACTACTTCTGCTCGGACGCGTGTCGAGCCAGGTTCGCAAAGGCGAAGTAGGGCCGCCAACGTAGGGGCCGCCTTAGGCGGCCCGAAGACAGATGAGCACTCGCATCGAAGAACAGACGCGCGCCGAAATCGTCGAGGCCGGACGCCGCATGTACGCGCGCGGCTATGTCGCCAGCAACGACGGCAACATCAGCGCGCGCCTGGACGAGACGCGCATTCTCACCACGCCCAAGAGCGTCTCGAAGGGCTTCATGACGCCGGACATGATGGTGGTCGTCGACTACGAGGGCAAGAAGCTCTCGGGTGACCGCGATCCCTCCTCCGAGCTGCCGATGCACCTGGAGATCTACCGCAATCGGCCCGACGTCAACGCCGTGGTGCACGCGCACCCGCCGCTGGCGACGGGGTTCGCGGTCGCCGGCATCCCGCTGACGCGAGCCGTACTGGCTGAAGTCGTCACGACGCTGGGCAGCATTCCGATCGCCGAGTACGGCACGCCGTCAACGGCGGAGCTGCCGGCCGCCGTCCGCAAGTACATCAAGGCGCACGACGGACTGCTGCTGGCCAACCACGGCGCGGTGACCTGCTGTCGGACGGTGATGACCGCGTACTACAAGATGGAGACCATCGAGCACTTCGCCAAGATCAGTCTCGTGGCGCGGCTGCTCGGAGGGGAGAATCTGATTTCACGCGGGGAAGTGGAGCGGCTGCAGGGGCTGCGCGGCATGTACGGCATCGCCGCGCCGGCGCCGTTGTGTGCCGATCCGTCCGAGCTCGCCGCGACCGATCAGATCCTCTGTCAGGTGCTCGAAGCGCCAGAAGCGGGCTCGGCGCAGCTCGTTCCGGATGTGGCGAGCACGCTGCGCCAGGCGAGCAGAGACGGGGAAATTCGGCTAACATACGGCGAACTCACCGCGCTGATCGCCGACGCCGTCAAGAACCTGCGCGACTAGGGAGTTTGGAGTTGATGATGGGAGAAGCGCTCGGAATGGTGGAGACCAAAGGCCTGGTCGCGATGATCGAAGCGGCCGACGCGATGGTCAAAGCCGCCAAGGTCACGCTGGTCGGCTGGGAAAAAATTGGCGCCGGATACGTGACCGCGATCGTGCGCGGCGATGTGGCTGCGGTGAAGGCCGCCACTGACGCCGGTGCGGCGGCGGCACGCCGGGTCGGCGAGCTCGTCTCGGTGCACGTCATTCCTCGGCCGCACGCCAACCTCGAGGACGCGCTCCCCATCGGCAAGTCCACGGCCGGCGCCAAAGCGTAACCGGCTTCATTCCGCATGATCCTGGCCCGCATCGTCGGGACGGTTGTCGCCACGCGGAAGGATCCGCGGCTTGTCAGCAACAAGCTGCTCGTCGCCCGCCCGATGGACCCTCACGGCAAGGCCGAAGGCAACTACCTGGTCGCGGTCGACACAGTCGATGCCGGTGTCGGTGAGACCGTGCTCATCGTGAGCGGCAGCTCGGCGCGGATGGCGGCGGGCATGAAAGACTGCCCAATCGATGCCGCGATCGTTGGAATCGTGGACCACGTGGAGGTCGCCGCGGGCGACTGAACGTAGGGGCCGCCTTATCAATGTAGGGGCCGCCTTTAGGCGGCCCGGAACCATATGCAACTCGCGAAAGTCATCGGCAATGTCGTCGTCACGCGGAAGGACGACAACCTGCACGGCATCAAGCTCATGGTGCTGCAGCCCCTGGCGCCTGACGGTCGTGCTGTCGGCAGGACACTCGTAGCGGTCGATGCGGCCGGAGCGGGTGTCGGCGAAACCGTGTTCTTCGTGCGCGGCAAGGAAGCCTCGTTTCCGTTCCATCCGACCGAGGTTCCCACCGACGCCGGCATTGTCGGCATCGTCGATCAGAGATTGGATGTACCGGCGTAGGGCGGATCAGAGGGCCGCCTTCACGGATCGGCCCGATACCGAACAACAGATGCAACTCGCCCGAGTCGTTGGAACCGTCGTCGCCACACAGAAGCACGCCAAGTTCAGCGGCGCCAAGCTGCTGCTCGTCCAGCCTGTGGGTCTGGACGACGAGCCGAGGGGAACGGCGTTGCTGGCGGTGGATTCGGTGGGCGCCGGGGTCCATGAGAAAGTGCTGGTCGTGATCGAAGGCCGGGCCGCGGGCGAAGCGCTCGGCCGCAAGGGTGCTCCGGTGGACGCGGCGATCATCGGGATCGTGGACCACGTGGACGCAGTCGAATGACGGAACAGGAACTTCGCGCGCTCGTTCGTGAGGCGATCGTCAGGCACGGCGCCGCGAAGGCGGTCGAGGCGGTGCCGCCGCGGCTGGCGCACGCGCATCAACACGCGAGTCACGGCCTGATCGCTCTCCCAGCCGGCGCGGATGACGACGGTCTCTGCATCATCGAGCCCGCCGTCGCCTGCAACCACTGCGGCTACTGCAAGTCTGTCGGGCACTGATCCCAAGTACGAAAGTGCAAAGTGAAAAGTACAAAGTACCTGATCACGCGACGAATCCCATCGTCGGTGCTCACCAGGCTCGAAGAGCGCTTCGATGTGGACGTCCACAGCCGCGGCGATCTCCCTCACGATGAATTGATTGCCCGCGTTGCCGGCAAGCAGGGGCTGCTGTCGGTCGTGACCGATGCGATCGACCGCGGGGTGCTCGAGGCGGGTCGCGACCTGAAGGTCGTCTCCACGATTGCCGTCGGCTACAACAACATCGACGTCGCCGCCGCTCGCGAGCGAGGGATCGTCGTCACGAACACGCCCGACGTCCTGAACGAGTCCACGGCCGATCTGACGTGGTCGCTCATCCTGGGAATCATGCGCCGGATCGTCGAGGGCGATCGCCTGGTTCGCCGCGGTCAGTGGAAGGGATTCGCGCTCGACTTCATGCTCGGCTCGGATCTGCGCGGCAAGCAGCTCGGGATCGTCGGGTTCGGACGAATCGGCCAGGCGGTCGCGGCTCGCGCGCCGGCCTTCGGGATGCGGGTGGCCTACACCGGCCGGAGTCCCAAACCCTCTGTCGCCGGTGAGTTCATGCCACTCGATCGGCTGCTCTCGACATCGGACGTCGTGTCATTGCACTGCCCGCTCACGCCGGAGACGAAGCATCTGATCAACCAGACGACGCTGGCGAGGATGAAGCGCAGCGCGTATCTGATCAGCGCTGCCCGCGGCCCGATCGTGGACGAAGCGGCGCTCGTATGGGCCCTCGAGAACCGCCTGATCGCGGGCGCCGCGCTCGATGTCTACGAGAAGGAGCCTGAGGTGCACAAGGGACTGCTCGGCTTTGAGAACGTCCTCCTGTCGCCGCACCTCGGGAGCTCCGCGATCGAGACGCGGACGACGATGATTCAGCTCGCCGCGGAGAACATCATCGCGGTGTTGTCGGGTCAGCCGCCGCTCACGCCAATCGTCTGACAAACGACGTGTAGGGGCCGCCTTCAGGCGGCCCAGGGCCGGCTAAAGCCGGCCCCTACGTTGCGGGGCGTGTTAGTCAGGATCGCGGTGGACGGTGTCCATCGAGAATGCCGGCAGACAGACCGCGATGTACTCGGCGCCTCCGTGCGGTGTGCTGTATCTGATCCACTCGCCGGGCGACGTGACAACGGCCTGACCGGCGTTCACGTCGATGATGCCACCCTCGTGTTCGACGCGGACCGTACCCTTCAGCACGACCGTGATCTCTTCGAACTGCGGCCGCTGTCCTGGTTCCTTCCAGCCGGGAGGCGACACCATGCGTGCCACGCTCACGGCGGAGTGTCCTGAATTCACACGCCCGGTGAACTCCTCGATGCGCTTGGGAGGTGTGCCGGCGGCCTGAACGATCGTGGGGCTTTCAATGAGTCGTGGCATGGATTGGTTCCGCGGTCACTTTGAACTCGGGGCCGGAGTCGGCGCGGTCTTTGGAGGCGCGGGCTTTGGTGGCACGAGTTTTACAGCAGGATCGCGTCGGGGTGGCGGGACGTAGGAGCGGACCAGACTCTCGTGCCCGTCCGGGCCGACGGATGCGATGCCGAATGCCAGGTTGTCGATCGAAAGGCCCTTGAGCACGAACTCCGTGACGTCGCCGACGAGTTGTGTCTGCTGCCAGTCTGGCGCCCAGGCCTCGCGCCAGTAGAGGCGATAGGACGTTGCCCCTGGTGCAGCGACCCAGCGAAGATTCGCGTCGTACCCCGACGGCTGCCTGCCGAGCGTGACCTGTCCTCTTTGGTTCGTGACGACCGGAGCGGGCGGCGCAAGGGCGAGTGACGCCACGCTGGCCGCATTCACGCGCGCGTTCTGCGTGAGATACCGCACGTCCACACCGTCCACGGTGTCGGTCGCCCCATGCTGTCTGCTGAAGTCCTCTTTCGATTCACGGAACGCGATGGCCGGGAATCCCAGCTGCGTAAACGACGTGTGGTCGCTGCCGCGGCTGAACCGATCCTGCCGCGCGACGAGGCGGACCCGATGGGATGGGACGTACAGCGCCGCCACGCGCCCGATGTAGCGGGCCAGCGATCGCGACATCGAGTCCTCCGGTCCCTCTGAATAGACGCGCACGGATTCCGCGTCGGTCGTACCGTCGCCGCCGCGTGAGTTCCCGATGATGTCGTTGTTGAAGTTGGCGTCGACGACGGTCTTCGACCTGGCGATTCGCGTCGCGTGCACGCGCGATCCGATGAGGCCCTGCTCCTCGCCGGCCCACAAGGCGAAAGCCAGCGTGGCATCGAACTGCAGGCCGCTCTCCGCGAACACGCGCGCCAGCTCCATCGTCAGCGCGGTACCGCTGCCGTTGTCGTTCGCGCCGGGAGCGTCCACGTTGTAGTTCTGATTCGGGCGTCGCTGCGGATCAGGGGGCGGGGTGTTGGATGGCGCGCGCGTGTTGGCGCCAATCTGGCCGGCCTCGCCGATGTTGACCGTGTCGTAGTGAGCGGTGATGTAGATCCTGCGGAGGCTCTTGCCCGGCAGGAGCGCGATCACATTTCGCAGCTCGACGTTCCTCGTGATGCGGCCCTGGCGCGCGATCTGGTAGGTGTCGAAGCTGACCTGCAGCTTCGGGCTCGAGCGTGTCAGCTCGTCGAAGATCCATTGACGCGCGGCCCCGATCCCGCGAGTGGGCGAGGTCGTGTCGGACAGCGTGTTGCGCGTGCCGAAGCCGGCCAGCTTCTGGACAGTCGCCGCAAGCCGTTCTTCGGAGACGCTCGCCACGAGTTTCTGGATCCTTGGGTCTGCCTCCGGCGGGGCGGTCTGGGCGTTGAGCGCGCGCGGGCCCGCGAGAAGCACGACGAGCATCACGACCGGGAGTCTGCGCATGTCGCCCGAATGCTAGCATCAGTCACTAGGTCCGGCTGAAGCCGGACACTACGTCACCGACCCACATGCCGAAGCCGCAGACCGTTGACCGGGTCATGCAGACCCTGACCCGTGCGATCACGGGGATGGAGCTGCCGGCCGTCGAGAAAATCTCGGAGTCACAGGCCGAAGACCCGTTCCAGATTCTCATTGCCACGCTGCTCTCGGCGCGGACGCAGGACGCCACCACGCATGCGGCGTCCACCCGGCTCTTCAAACGCGCTCGCACGCCGCGGACGATGGCGCGGCTCGAGGTGAAGGAGATCGAGACGCTGATCTACCCGGTCAGCTTCTATCGCAACAAGGCCCGCCACGTGAAGGCGTGCTGCCAGATGCTGGTCGACCGCCATCGCAGTCGCGTGCCGTCCACGATGGAGGAACTCACCGAGCTGCCGGGCGTCGGACGGAAGACGGCGAACCTCGTGATGATTCTGGGGTTCAAGAGCGGCCAGAACATCTGTGTGGATACGCACGTGCACCGCATTTCGAATCGGCTCGGGTGGGTCAGGACCCGCCAGCCCGAAGAGACCGAGCAGGCGCTCTATCGATCGACGGCCTCGCGGTGGTGGCCGTACATCAACCTGTATCTGGTGACGTGGGGCCAGAACGTGTGTCGCCCTGTGTATCCTCGCTGCGGGGATTGCGTCATCGCGGCGGATTGTCGAAGAATTGGCGTGAACGGGAGGAGCTGATGAGAGTCGTTGCGTGTGCGCTGGCGATCGCGTTGGTGGTGGTGGGTTCGACGAAGGGAGCCGCCGGTCAGGCGGCGACAGCAAAACGGTCACCTGGAGCCGGACCGGTGATCGTCTTCGATACGGTCAAGGGCTCGTTCGAAGTGGAGACGTATCCGAACGAAGCGCCGAAGACCGTGGCGCTGATTCTCTCGCTCGTCAAGCGCAACTACTACAACGGCCTGCGCGTGCACCGCTTCGAGCCTGGCTTCGTCGTCCAGTGGGGCGACCCGCAGACGCGCGACATGACCAAGAAGGCGGACTGGGGCACTCAGGGCAGCGGCAAGCCGGTTGGCGTGTCAGAGGTCAGCCCGAAGCGTCCCCATGTCAGAGGTTCTGTGGGCGCGGCCTGGGCCGGGGACCCGCGGACCACCGACGGTCAGATTTATGTCGTGACGTCTCCCCAGCCTCAGTTGAACGCTCGGTACACCGTCCTCGGTCAGGTGATCTCCGGGATGGACGTCGTGGAGAAGCTTCGCGTCCCCGACGTCATCAAACGGGCAATCGTGAAAGAGGCGGCGAAGTAGAGACCGCCGATGTGGAGGCCGTCTACGTAGAGGCCGCCGATGTGGAGGCCGCCTTCAGGCGGCCTTGCTTCACCAGGTCAGCGATGTCCGGGTAGCGTTCGATCAGCTCGGGAGGATACTCGCCCTCGATCGGTTCTCCGAGCTGCGCCTTCAGCATCACGGCGTTCACGACCGACTTCGCGGCGAAGTGGTTGTTCGTGTACAGGTAGGACTTCTTCACCAGCGCCTTCGCCGCACCGGCGATGTCGGCGAACTCACGCAGTTCTTGTCCTGAGTACAGGTAGTTGTAGCGATCCTCGGCGGCATCGTGCCGCCACCACTGCTTCGCGTTCCGCCCGTGCAGCCGCATGTAATAGAACGTGGCGACGTTGGGAAGATAGTTCTGCCGGATCGAGAAGCGGAACTTCGGTTCGTCGATCTGCACCCAGGCGGCGCCGAACCCGTTCAGCATCGCCAGCGTGTCGCCGATGGCGTCGCTCCAGCTCTTGTGCCGCAGTTCGACGGCGGTCGGGTAGTCGTTGAAGACGCGCAGGAGCTGCGCGAGATAGTCGCGCGATGCCGGGCTGTCCTTGAAGCTGGCGGGGAACTGCGCCAGCAGCGCGCCGAGGCGGCCTGAGGCGGCCAGCGGCTCGATGCCGGCGCGGAACTCGTCGATGTCGGCCTGCGTGACCTGGGCGAGCAGATCGAGCAGTGGGCCCTCGGATCCCGGGGCGCGCTTGAGGGCCGCCTCGCGAAACATCTTCGGGTGGGTGAACTTCTGATAGAGCTTCAGCGAGAACTCGAAGCCCGGTGGCGTCCGCTGCGCCCAGGCGCGCGTCACCTCGGCCCGAGGCTGTCCGTAGAAGGTCGTATTCACTTCCACCGTACCGAAGTGTTCGGAATAGAAGCGCAGCTCGTCGAAGTCCTTCGTGCCGTCCCGCTTCGATCGGGTCGCCGGATAGAAGACGCCGTTCCACTTCCCGTGTCCGGTGGGGTAGTTCCAGCCCGAGGTGCCGATGAGAAGGCCCACGCCGGTACAATAAACGGGATCCGGGATTCGTGATCCGGGACTCGCAACGCCTTCCGGTTGTTCGAGTCCCGAGTCCCGAGTCCCGAGCCCCCGGCAATGCTGACGATCAACGAGATCTTTCATTCGGTGCAGGGCGAGTCGACATATGCAGGTCGGCCGTGCGTGTTCGTCCGCCTGACCGCCTGCGATCTGCGCTGCACGTGGTGCGACACCCCCTACGCCTTTCATGAAGGAAGCAAACGGTCTCTGGACGAGGTGATTGGCGAGGTGGATCGGTTCGGCTGCTCGCTGGTCGAAGTGACCGGCGGCGAGCCTCTGCTGCAGGAGGACGTGTATCCGCTGATGCAGACGCTGCTCGAGCGGGGCAAGACCGTCCTGCTCGAGACCGGCGGGCACCGCAGCACCGAGCGCGTGCCTGCCGATGTCGTCACCATCCTCGACGTGAAATGCCCCGGAAGCGGCGAGGTCGAGCGCAACGACTGGGACAACCTCGCTCGACTCCGCGCGCATGACGAAGTGAAGTTCGTCGTGAAGGACCGCATCGACTACGAGTTCGCACGCGACGTGATCGCCCGGCACGAGCTCTCCGGCCGCGCGGCCGCGATTCATCTGTCGCCCGTTCACGGCGTTCTCGACCCGAAGCCGCTGTCCGAATGGGTACTGGCCGATGGCCTGCCCGTCCGCGTGCAGCTGCAGCTGCACAAGTACATCTGGAGTCCGACGACCCGCGGTGTCTGACGCGGTTGTTCTGCTCAGCGGAGGGCTTGACTCGTACACCGCGGCGGCGATCGCGCGGGCCGAGGGGTTCCGGCTGTTTGCGCTGACGATCAGCTACGGTCAGCGTCACGTCAAGGAACTGGAGGCCGCTCGTGCGGTCGCGGCTTGGCTGGGCGTCGCCAAGCACGTCGAGCTCGACGTCAACCTGTCCACGTTCGGCGGCTCGTCGCTCACCAGTGACGCGCCGGTGCCCAAGGACCGTCCGATCGATCCGCAGGAGATTCCGTCCACCTACGTTCCGGCCCGAAATACCGTGTTTCTGTCGCTCGCGCTCGGCTGGGCCGAGGTCCTCGGCGCGCACGACCTCGTCATCGGTGTGAACGCGCTCGACTATTCCGGATATCCCGATTGCCGCCCTGAGTTCATTGCGGCGTTCGAGCATCTGGCTACATTGGCGACGGCGAGGGGCGTGCACGGCGAGCGCTTTCGCATCCACGCGCCCCTGCAGATGATGACCAAGGCCGACATCGTCAGGCGAGGCATGGAGCTCGGGCTCGATTACTCGCTGACGCACAGTTGCTACGACCCCGGACCGCAGGGTGCCTGCGGCCGCTGCGACAGCTGTGTTCTGCGCGCCGCAGGCTTTGCGGAGGCGGGCATCGCCGATCCCGCGCTGCGGCTTGCCGCGCCAAAGCCCTCCAGCGATGGCGGGTCATGACCGAGCGCATCTACTACACAGAGCCGGCGCGCCGCTCGTTCGATGCCGTCGTCACGGCGGTCGTCGATCACGAGGGAGCGACCGCGCTCGTGCTCGATCGCACCGCGTTCTATCCCACGTCGGGCGGTCAGCCCTTCGATACCGGGCGTCTCGGAACGACCGAGGTGCTGAACACGATCGACGAGGACGACCGGGTCCTGCATGTGGTTCGCGCACCGGTCGCCGTCGGCGCCACCGTCCACGGCGAGATCGACTGGGCGCGCCGCTTCGATCACATGCAGCAGCACACCGGTCAGCACGTGCTGTCGGCGGCGTTCGATCGTCTGCTCGAGAACCGCACCACGAGCTTTCACATGGGCGGCGAGGGATCGACGATCGACCTTGCCCGCGACGTGTCGTCCAGCGACGTCGAGCGCTGCGTGGACGAAGCGAATCGCGTCGTGTGGGAGGACCGTCCGGTCACGATCCGGTTTGCGTCGCCCGAGGAGGCGGCGCGGCTGCCGCTGCGCAAGGAGCCCGCGCGCGAGGGACCACTCCGGCTGATCGATATCAGTGACTTCGATCTGTCCGCCTGCGGCGGCACGCACGTCGCGCGCACGGGCGAGATCGGGGTCATTGCGGTGACCGGCGCGGAGAGGTTCCGGGGCGGCTCGCGTGTGACATTCGTGTGCGGCGGCCGGGTCGTCCGCACGCTTCGCGGGTATCGCGATGCCGTGGCCGGGAGCGTCCGATCGCTGTCTGTGCTTCCCCACGAGCTGCCGGCGGCGGTCGAGAAGATACAGGCGGAGAGCAAGCAGGCGCGCAAGACCATCACGCGGCTTCAGTCCGAGCTCGCCGTCCACGAAGCGGCGCGCCTCATCGCGGCATCGCCAGAGGTTGACGGCGTACGCTGCGTGGCGCAGGTTGTGGACGGTTGGGATGTCGGAGGCCTCAAAGCGATCGCGTCCGCGATGGCCGCGCAGGGATCCGTGGTTGCCGCGCTCATCGGCACGTCGGCGCCGATCGCTCTCGTCATCACACGTTCGGCGGGCGTTGCGATCGATGCGAACGCCGTGCTGCAGCAGATGCTGACGCGCTTCGGCGGCCGCGGCGGCGGCAAGGCCGACCTCGCACAGGGCGCTGGTCTGACCGGCGATCCACAGGAGATCGTTGCCGAAGCTCGAAGACTGATCGGGGGTTGACCGAATGAGCTCCGTCGTGCGGAAGCTGACTACCGACGAAGAGATCCTCGCCGCGCGCGGCGTCATGCGTCAGCTGCGGCCGCAGATTCCCGAAGAGGCGTACCTCGAGACCGTGCGCCGCATGATGAAGACCGACGGCTACCTGCAGGCCGCGGTCTTCGAAGGGGACACCGTCGTCGCCGTCGCCGGGTATCGTTTCATGGAGATGCTGTTCAGCGGGAAGACGCTGTACGTGGACGACCTCAACACCGACGAGACCCGCCGCTCACGCGGGCACGGCAGGCTGCTGATGGACTGGCTGAAGCGTGAAGCCAGGGATCGCCGGTGCGCCCAGCTCCAGCTCGACTCGGGCGTCCAGCGCGAGCAGACACACCGCTTCTATTTCCGCGAAGGTCTGACCATCAACTGCTATCACTTCCGGATCGATCTGTAGAGAATCACCCCTGCTTGGTGGTGTGTCGTCTGATCCACTCAGCCAGCGCGTCTTCTGAGACGCTTCCGTCGGCGAGAGCCAGAATCTCGTCGACGACATCGGCATCAGTCGCCGTCAGGTCGTAGCCGTTCATCCCCAAGAACGTGACCATCGCGAGGAATCCAATGCGCTTGTTCCCGTCGCGA
The DNA here is from genome assembly GCA_963751025.1 of uncultured Acidobacteriota bacterium. Taxonomy (GTDB): domain Bacteria; phylum Acidobacteriota; class Vicinamibacteria; order Vicinamibacterales; family UBA2999; genus Gp6-AA40. Next base: position 50,519 of record CAVVTC010000003.1, read on the forward strand.
TACGGATGATTCTTCGCGAGACCGAAGGCATAGGCTGCGGCGAGCGTCGGGACGTCGGTTCGATCCGCGTAGTGCCACTTCTGCTGGGCTCGCGCCAGCGCAGATTCAAGGACGTTCTCGTCGCGAATTCCAGGCAGGCCTCCATGTTCCCGCAGCTGGTCATCGTGAATGGCATCAACGACGATGCGGTGGAGCCAGGTGGGCTCGGGCCGACGTTTGGCCACCGCCTACTTGGCCAGCTCTCGAAGAGCGTTGCGATACTTCTTCGCGGCTTTGGCGGCAATCTTCAAGGCACGTTCGGTTTCAGGGTCGTAGGGCGTCAAGAGAATTCCCCGATCCGTTTCCACGGCCAGGACACGATCGCCGGCCTCCAGCCGCAGGCGATCGGCCATGTCCTTCGGCAGCGTGGCACTGACGGAACCGCCAGCCTGGCGAAGGGTCACTTCCTTGGTCATGTCCGCATCGTAGCACATTAGTGCTACGGGTCCCTGGAAAACGACGCGAGGCGGACTGCGATCGCATCGAGTGCGTCGTTGGCGTTGACGCCGGTCCCTTCGAAGTTGTTGATCAGGATCACGAAGGCCAGGCGCTCGCCGTCGCGGGTGGTCCCATAGCCGGCCAGCGAGCGGATGTTCGACATCGTTCCGGTCTTGGCGCGTACGTTGGCCCCCGCGGCCGTCCCTTTCATGCGGCCGGCAAGCGAACCATCGATGCCGGCGATTGGGAGTCCCGTCACGAACGGCGACTTTGCCGGATGGATCCGCCATCCGCTCGAGGATGGCGAGCACTGCCTCCGCCGAGATCGTGTCGCGGCGCGACAGCCCCGAGCCGTCAACCAGCTGGTAGCTGCCGCTCGAGATACCCCAGGATTCCAGCCGCGTGCGCAAACCCTCCAGCGCCGCATCGTTGGTGGGAAACGCACCCGGTGCCGCGTTGAGCCGCATCAATGCTTCTGCGTAGAGATTGATGCTCTCCTTGAGCACGGGCTGCGCGATCTCGGAAAGCGGACGCGAGCGGTGTGTAAACAAGACGGCCATCGACTCGCGAGCTGGCAGCGGAACGAGGTCGTCGATATCAACTGCCTCGCCGGCGACCTCGATGCCGTCGCGAACGAGGCGGCTCTTCAACGCGCTCGCGAACCACAGCGTCGGGTTGCCGACGGAAACCGCGAGCGTCGCCGGGCCCGTACCAACCGGAATCGAGCCCGCGATCGTGAGCGCCGGCTCACCAGGCCGCTGCTCGGGCCAGAGCTGTTGCAGGGATCCCACTGCTCCGGTCACAACCCGATTGGTGACGAGACGCATGGCTGCCCGCGGCTCGACGGCGACCATCGCTGGTGCGCCGGCTGCCGGGCCAGGCGTGATGGTGACCGACGTGCGATTCTCGGCCAGGTTCAGCGCCCCGAACAACGCCCCCGTCGTGTAGGCAAGATCGTCCCAGGCCCACGCGAGCTGTGGCCGCGGCTCCTCAATCGCATCGTCATCGCCGATGATCCGTCCATCGATCCGGCGGACGCCTGCAGCCTTGAGTCCTTCAACCCAGCCTGAAAGGTCATCGCTGCCGCGGCCGCCGATCGACGGATCGCCAGAACCGACGACGAGCAGATCTCCTTGAAGCACCCCGTCCACGATCGGACCGCTCGCTCGGAGCGTTGTCGTGTAGCGGAAATCCCACCCGACCGCATCAGCCGCCGTTGCCACGGTGACGAGCTTGGCGACCGAGGCTGGCACGAGCAGCGTGCCCGGGTTCAGCTCGAAGAGGCGCTCACGCCGATCGAGCGACTGCACGGCGATGCCCCAGGCGGCGCGGGCGACGCCCGGCCGACGGGTGATGTCGAGGATGTCCTGTCGAAGACGCTCGACAGCGTTGACGCTAGTGGTGACGGGTGGTGTCGAGGGGGCCGTGCGAGGTGGCTGCCTGGCACAGCCGAAGAACCGCCAGTTGCAGAACGCAGAATCCAGACGCCGCCACCCGGCGTCGCCGGGCTCTGTCTGAATTCTGCATTCTGAATTCTGAATTGACTACTTCACCGCGTCCAGTGCCTTTAACGCCTCGTCGAGCCCTGTCCCCTCGACCTTCGCAGCCCCGGGTTCATCGGCCCGGCTGGCGAAGACGTCCGCTCCGGAGCGGCCGAACGTCACCGTCTCCGTCCGGTTGTCGGTGAAGCGAATGGTGACGACGAGCGCCGGCATCTTCAGCGAGGCGTGCGGCGTGTTCTCGAACGACGCGGCACGAAGCGAGGTGATCTTGCTCAACAGATCGTCGGCCTTGGCCGTCTCGACGTCCTTGCCCGCGCCGTTCTTCCAGACTTCTTTCTCGTCCTTGCCCTTGCTCTTGTCGAGAACGATGGTCTCGCTGCCGCGTGTGAACTCGGCGTGCGTGGCGGTGAATGCGCGGCCGTCGAACAGGTCCTTCCTCCGCAGATCCGGCACGGTCTTGATGACGTCGGTCTTGAGGGTGGGCGCGACGGTGAACACCATCGGCCGCGACGCGTCCTTGGCGAAGACGACGGCGTTGTCCGTCTTGCCCAGCGTCAGCGTCGCGCGTGAGCTGCCCATGCCGACGGTGATGGTCGCCGTCGGTTTGTCCAACCCGTACTTCGACAGGCTCGTCGCTTCGGCTTCGGTGATGCCGACCATCTGCGCTGAGCCGAGGCGTTCGATCGCGCCTTCGACGGCCGAGAAGTCCGCCCGCGCGGCGACGGGCTTCACGAGCATCCAGTCGGATCCCTTCTTGGACAGCTGAATGCTGGTCGATCCCTCTGACAACTCCAGTGTGTCCGCCTTGTCCCGCTCGATCTTGAGGATGGTCTTGTCGCGCAGCGCAAACGGCGTCTTGTTGAACGTGGACTCGAGAAACGACGACACCAGGAACACGCGCTTTTCACCCGGCACCCGCGCGTAGAGATCTCCACCGGTCGGCGTCTTCTCGCCGATCTCGATGCGCCGCAGATCCTTCTGACCCTTGCTCCGAAATGCGACGGCGATCCGCGCCGGGTCGAGCCCGTACTGCTTCACGTCGCCCGCGTTCGCATCGACGATACGCTGCATCTCGAGCGACGCGAGACTGCTCGTGATCGACGTCATCTCGCTCTCGTCGGCCGGCGCCTTGGCCGGCTCGACGAGCTGCCACGTGCTATCCGTTTTCTGGACGCGCGCGGTCTCGCCGTCGGCGAGCGTGATTTCGACTTCCTCCATGTCGGCGGCCGCCAGCGTGCCGCTCCAGACCTTCTCCTTGACCTCGGGCGCGTTCGGCTCGCTCTTGGAATCGACGAAGTAGATATACCCGACGAGACCCGCGAGAACGACGATCGACGCGAGAGTGGACCAGACGCTACGCATGACTATCGTCTCCGCCACCATGAATAGACGCCCAGGCCGAGCACGGCTCCGGGAATCACGAAGATCGACAGCAGCAGAATCGCCGTCGTCTTGTTCTCCGTGAGCGTGATCCGCCGGTCGGCGGGGTCGCGTGGGCGAATGGCGATGAGCGTTTCCTGCTGGGCCAGCCAGCTCACGGTATTCATGAACAGGTCGCGGTTGCCTTCGACGCCGAGATACGCGTTCGAGGCGAAGTCGGAGTCGCCGATCGCGGCGACTCGCGTTTCCGGCTTTGGAGCCTCGTCCTCCGGCTTCTTCGTGTCCGCGGCGGGGGCTGGCTCGGGAGTGGGTGCGGGCACCGCGGTCGCGACACCGATCGACACCGGTCCGGGAATGTCGCCCTTGGCCGGATCGGCGGACACGCCCGCCTTCTGGTCGGTCAGCGAGGCCAACGACATCTCCGCCCAGCTCCGCGCCCCCGTCTGCACGAAGGTCTGGCCGGACCGCTTCTGCGGCGACGTTTCAGGCTGGAGATTCCGCACCAGCGGGAACACCGTGATGAAGCCGAAATTGTTCGTGATCGCGTGCGACGGATAGGGCGGCGCCGCAACCGGCGCGGTCGGATTCGACGTGAGGCCGCTCACGTCAACGACGACGGACTCGGTGGCCTTGATGCCCCATTCATCGAGCAGGCCGGTGAGCCGGGGCATCGGCGCCGGCTCCTTGATGTTCTCGGGCGGGTCGAGCAGCACGAGCAGCTTGCCGCTGCGCGAGGTCAGATAGGAGGTGATGAGCGGCACTTCCTGCTCGAGCAGATCGGTTCGCGGCCCGGCGATCACGAGGACCGTGGCGTCCATCGGGATCTCGCTCGTCTGCGCCAGGGCCAGCGTCGCGAACTCGTAGTTGTCCCGCTTCAGCGAGTCCGCGATCGTGCTGTAGCCCACTTTCCGATCGGAACTGCCCGGATCCTTCTCGCCGTGTCCGCTGAGGAAGTAGACCTTCTTGGCGGTCGGGTTCACGACCTTGATGAGCGCGTTGGTGATGTCCTGCTCGGCGTCGGTCGTGGCCCGTTCCGTTCGGCCCATGTACTCGATCACGATCGTCCCGTAGGTATCGACCTTGTACTCCTTGGTCCTGACCGGATCCTTGTCGACGTCGACGTAGTCCACGCTGACCTGGTTCGAGCCGTACGCGTACGCATCGAGCCGGGCACGGAACCGGTCGAGGCTCGTCGCCTGGTCGAACACCATGAACTTGGCCGGCGACTGAAGACTGGCCAGCAGCTTCGTCGACTGTTCCGACAGGCTGTACTGCTTGTTCTCGGTGAGGTCCCACCGCTTGTTGCGCCTGTCCGACAGGTAGTTGACGGCGACGAGGATGCCGAGCACGACGATCACGCTGACGCCGGCGATGGTGCCGTAGCGCGTGTTTCGCCGCCGGAAGAACGCGACGATGTCCCGCCACTGGCCGAGCGTGTAGAGAATGACGAGGCCGAGCCCCGCCCACGCCGCCCAGGTCGCGTATTGATCCCATTCCGGTTTCGTGAACCGGACCACCAGCGCGCCAAACACCAGGGCGACGCCGACCCAGCTGAGGATGCCGAGGATGCGCTGCATCATGGTCAGCCCCTCCACCGTTCTGTGTCCACCGACCGGGCAGTCAGGAACAATCCGAATGTGATGAAGCTGACGTAGTAGACCAGGTGCTTGGTGTCGATGACGCCGCCCATGAAGTCCTCGAGGTGCCCGGTGATCGACATGTAGTTGAGTACCGCCTGTGCCGGTCGGTCCCATGAACTGCGCGATCCAGTTGACCATCCAGAGCATCATGAACACCGAGAACGTCGCCACCACGGCGACGATCTGGTTTTTCGTGAAGCTCGAGATCAGCAGGCCGACCGACATGAAACATCCGCCCATGAGCAGCAGGCCAAGGTAGGACGTCACGATCGGCATCCACTCGGGATTGCTGACCCAGTAGAGCAGGGCCATGTGGATCATCGTGACGCCGAGCATGGAGGCGTAGAGACCCATCGCGCCGAGGAACTTGCCCATGATGATCTGGAAGTCCGTCAGCGGCGAGGTGAGCAGCAGCTCCATCGTGCCCGAGCGCTTTTCCTCCGAGTACGTCCGCATCGTGATCATCGGCAGGATGATCAGGAAGACGACCATCGAGTACCTGAAAGACCGGACGAATCAGCTGCTCGTTGATGTTCACCGAAGGCTGCCCGGCGCCCAGGCCCATCATCTGCATGCTCTGGCGGTCGAAGAACCGCACGGCGGCGTAGAAGTAGTAGCCGAACACCAGGGCGTAGAGCCCGATCACGACGTAGGCGATCGGCGACGAGAAGTAGCTTTTCAGTTCTTTGTGGGTGATGGCGAGGATGTTACTCATGCGCTCTGGTCCCCCGCGGCGACGGCCGGGGCCTCCGTTTCTTCGGTGGTGAGACTCAGGAAGATCTCTTCAAGGCTCATGCGCATCGGTCGCAGCTCGAGCAGGCCCCAGCCGCGGCCGACGACCGTTGACGCCAGCTCGCGTCGGACGTCACGCTCGGGCGCGGTGACCACCTCGAAGCCGGTCGCGGCCCCACGCGTGTCGGAGATGGTGACACCCGTGACGCCAGGGACGGCCGACAGGGCCTCGCGCGCATCCGCCCCCATGCTGTCGACCTCGACATAGAGCGTCCCGGCTCCCTGCAGCCGCGACGTCAGGTTGTCCGGCGTATCGACGGCGACCACCCGGCCACGGTTGATGATGACGACGCGCTGGCAGGTCTGGCTGACCTCGGGCAGGATGTGCGTGCTCAGGATGACGGTGTGCTCGCCGCCGAGTTCCTTGATCAGGCGCCGGGTCTCGATGATCTGCTTCGGGTCGAGGCCGGCCGTGGGCTCGTCCAGGATGAGCACGTCGGGATTGTGGAGCAGGGCCTGGGCGAGGCCGACGCGCTGCCGGTAGCCTTTCGAGAGCTTGGCGCAATGACGAGTGGCCACGTCCGCAATACGCGTGCGCTCCATGGTGGCCTTTACCCGGTTCGCGCGCTCGGCGCGCGGCACGCCCTTGATGCGGGCGCAGAACATCAGGTAATCGGCGACGGTCATGTCCGGGTAGAGCGGCGGCGTCTCGGGCAGGTAGCCGGTGCGCCGCTTGGCCTCGATGGGCTGATCGAGCACGTCGTAGCCGGCCACGATGGCCTTGCCGTCGGTCGGCGGCATATACCCGGTGAGGATCCGCATCGTCGTCGTCTTGCCGGCGCCGTTCGGTCCGAGGAACCCCAGGATCTCGCCGCGCTCGGCTTTGAAGCTGACGTCGTGGACGGCGGTCACGGGACCGTAGTGCTTGGTGAGGTGTTGAACTTCGATCACCGCGGTTTCTCCACGTAGGGGCCGCCTTCAGGCGGCCCGGATATCAACCGTCAATTAATTAATAGAACCGGCCGTTTGGAGCAAGGCCCAGCCGGCGATAGTACCCAATGCCTGCCGTGAAAGCGATTGTGTTAACATATGAACAGTTGTTCATATGTCACAGCTTGACGCCCACACCGTTGACGGCCTGACCGAGATCTTTCGCGTCCTCGGCGATCCCACGCGGGTGCGCATTCTCGATGCGCTGTCCCGCACCGAGCTGTGCGTCGGCGACCTGGCCAGCCAGCTTGGCGTCACCGAGTCGGCGGTCTCGCATCAGCTCCGCCTGCTCCGCAATACCCGCATCGTCCGGGCGAGGCGTGAAGGCCGGATGATTTTCTACGCCCTCGACGACAAGCACGTGCTGGCGCTCTTTCGTCAGGGGCTGCGCCACGTGCAGGAGGCCGGCCGCTAGGCCGCGACCATGGCGACCCAGATCAAGGTGGCATGCGCCACGTGCGAGCTCCACGCGGAAGCGGTGTTCCGCGTCGAGGGCATGGACTGTCACGAGGAAGTCGTCATCCTCGAGCGCCGGCTGAAGCCATTGGCCGGTCTCGAGGCGATGTCTGCCGACGTGATTGGTCAGCGCCTGCACGTCCAATATGACGCGGCGAAGCTGACCACGGCCGACATGGTGGATGCGGTCGGCCAGACCGGGATGCGCATGTGGCTGGAGCACGAGGAGCCGCGTGCGTCCGGGCCGGACGTGCGCGCACGGCTCTGGCTGACGGTCGGCTCGGGTGCTGCCCTGGCCGCCGGCCTGGCCGCCGACGGCCTTCGAGCAGACGCTGGCCGCCGCAGCTGAGCTTCGTGGCCGGCGCCCTGGTCGGCGGCGTCTATCCGGCGCGCCGGGCGGTCACCGCGATCCGCACCAGGACCGTGGACATCAACGTCCTGATGGTCATCGCGGTCGCCGGGGCGCTGGCGCTCGGCGAGTGGCTCGAAGCCTCGAGCGTCGTCTTCCTCTTCGCGCTGGCGCAGTGGCTCGAGGCGCGGACGCTCGAGCGGGCGCGCCAGGCGATCCGGGCGCTGGTCGATCTGACGCCGCGCGAGGCGATCGTGAAGCGCGGCGGCGTCGAGCACCGTGCTCCGGTCGAGACCATTGCGGTCGGCGACCTCGTCATCGTGCGGCCGGGCGACAAGGTGCCGCTCGATGGTCGAATCGTCGCCGGCCAGAGCGACGTCAACGAAGCGCCGATGACCGGCGAGTCGCTGCCGGTCGACAAGGGGCCCGGTGACGAGGCCTATGCGGGAACGATCAACGGCCGCGGCGCGCTCGAGCTCGAGGTCACGCGGATCGGGCCCGACACGCGACTGGCGCGCATCATCCACCTGGTCGAGGCGGCGCAGGCGAGACGCGCGCCGGTGCAGTCGTTCGTCGATCGCTTCGCGAGGATCTACACCCCGGCGGTGATCGTGCTGGCCGCACTCGTGGCCATCGTGCCTCCGCTCGTCGCGGGCGCGGACGTGTCCACGTGGCTGTACCGGTCGCTCGTGCTGCTGGTGATCTCGTGCCCGTGCGCGCTGGTCATTTCGACGCCCGGTGTCGATCGTGTCGGCGCTGTCCGCGGCGGCCCGCAACGGCGTCCTGATCAAAGGGGGCGCGCACCTCGAGCGCCTCGCCGCCGTTCGCGCGGTCGCGTTCGACAAGACCGGAACGCTGACCCGCGGCGAGCCGGCGGTGACCGAGGTCATCGCGGTGGGCTCCGCCTCGTCGCACGACGTCCTGCGGTATGCCGCGGCTGTCGAGACTCGATCCGAACATCACATCGCGCGCGCGATCGTTGCCCATGCGAATCGCACGGGAATCGAGGCTGCCGGACGCCGGCGCATTCATGTCGCTCCCCGGGATGGGAGTGGAAGCGATCGTTGGCGGGCGTGCCGTCGCCGTCGGAAACCTGGCGCTGATGACCTCACGTGCCGTGGCGATGCCAGACGCGGCGACGCTCCGCCGTGACGGCCAGACGGTCGTGTTCGTGGCCGTCGAGCGCGTCCTGCTCGGCGCAATCGCCGTCGCCGATCCATTGCGGGAAACCGCGAGAGAGACGCTGGAGCTGATCCGGTCGCACGGCGTTCGCCACGTCGCGATGCTCACCGGCGATCATGCCGACAGCGCCAGAGCCGTCGCCGAGACCCTTGCACTCGATGAGCATCACTCGAGCCTGCTTCCGCGCAGAAGCACGATCGCGTGCTGGCGATGCGCGAGGCGCACGGCGCGATCCTGATGGTCGGCGACGGGGTGAACGACGCGCCTGCGCTCGCGGCCGCCGACGTCGGCGTCGCCATGGGCGCGGCTGGATCCGATGTCGCGCTCGAGACCGCCGACATCGCTCTGATGTCGGACGAGCTGTTGAAGATTCCCTACGCGCTTCGACTGGCGCGCGCGACCGTTCGCAACGTCAAGACGAACGTGGTCGTATCGCTGGTGCTCAAGGCCGCGTTCCTGATCATGGCGATCACCGGCTCCGCCACGCTGTGGATGGCTGTGCTCGCCGATACCGGTGCGTCGGTGATCGTGGTCGCCAACGCGCTCAGACTCCTCCGCGCGCGCTAGGCTTTCCGATTCGAAAAGAAGTGCGCCTGGATGTAGTCGTCGATGTGGGCCTGGTCCGCGGGCGTGAGCTTCGTGAACTGCAGCCCCATGCCGACGCGGCGATCGGTCCACGCGATCAGCGCTTCGGCATCGATGTCGTTCTTGGCGGTGGGTATTCGGAAACGGACCTTGACCGCCGTGCCGACCGCCAGCGGGCTCGTCGTGCGGACGGCAAGGCCGCCGCGGCTGATGTTGAGCGTCAGCGCGGCGGCGATGGTATTTCCGAATCGATACGCGACGGGAATCCCCAGCACGACGCGCGGGCTGGACCGGCGATTGGAATTGTCCGGAAAGAGGTGCGGTACGAGCGCCGGCACGATGTGCTGCACCGCCATATACTCGTTGACGTAGCCGGTGACCCCGAGCGTCCCGAGCTCGCGGACCTCATCAGCAGTGGCGATGGTGCCACTGAAGATCATGACCGGAGGCCCTTCGTGGTCCAACTTGCGGAGCGCGCGCAGCATCGCGACGCCGTTACCCTGCGGCAGCCGCAGATCGAGGACGATCAGGTCGATGTCGTCCTTACCGGTACGCAGGCAGCCAAGCAGTTCGGGACCGTTCTGCGCGGTGACGGCTTTGTGACCGGCCCCTTCGATCGCCACTCTGAACCGATCGCGCACGAATGCGGTGTCGTCAGCGACGAGAACCGTCTTCGCGGTGACCGTTGGAGTCGTGGCCATCTTGATCCTTATCGGAACACGTGCACTATGGCGGTAGCCTCGAATTCCCAAATCGGGGGGGTCCTCGATATAATCCGAAATCTTGGCTCGGAACCGTGGGGTCCGCTGGTGGCTCGGGTTCCGGGGATACCTTCGAGCGCGGCCGAACCGCTGCATGGAGCCCGTATGGCGACCTGCCCAGAGTGTGAATTCGACGAGATAGACACCGAGGATTTCGAGGAGGGTGACACCTTGAGTTGTCCGGAATGCGGCAAGGCCCTTGTGATGACGGGTGCCGACGAACTCGGTGCCGCCGACGATGATGACGACGACCTCGACGATGACGACGACCTCGATGAGGAAGAAGAGGCCGAGGACGATGACGATCTCGACGACGAGGACGAGGTTGAGGACGAGGAGGACCTGGACGAGTGAATGACAAAGCGCGCGTCCTGCGGGACGTGCTCGCCAGCTACGAGTCGCTGCTGATTGCGTTCAGCGGCGGCGCCGACAGCGCGTATCTGGCCTGGGAGGCCACCTCGGTCCTTGGTTCATCCGCCCTCTGCATCACGGCCGACAGTCCAAGCTACCCCGATCATCATCGTCAGCTCGCGCTGCGCATCGCGCGTGAGTTCGGCCTGCGCCACGAGATCATTCACACATCCGAGCTCGACCGGCAGGAATACCGGGCCAACCCGACCAACCGTTGCTACTACTGCAAGCACGAGCTCTACACGACGCTGTCCCGCATTGGCGCCGAGCGCGGCATCAGCGTGATCGCCGACGGCAGCAACGCCGATGATCGCGGCGACTATCGTCCGGGCCGGCAGGCGGCGCGCGAGTTCGGCGTGCGCAGTCCGCTCGACGAGGCCGGGCTCACGAAACAGGAGATACGGGATCTGTCGAAGGACGCCGGTCTGCCGACGTGGGACGAGCCGGCATCGGCCTGCCTCTCCTCACGCATTCCGTATCACTCCGAAGTGACTGCCGAAAAGCTGAGAGTGATCGAACGCGCGGAGGCGGCCGTCCGCTCGATGGGGTTCCGCGTGTGCCGCGTCAGGCACCACGATCTCGGTGTTACCGACGGCCAGGCAACCGCGCTCGCACGGCTCGAGATCGGCCGCGACGAGCTGGCCCGGGCGCTCGAGCCCGGCGTCAGCGAACGTCTGATGCGCGAGCTGCGCGCGATCGGGTATCAGCACGTCACTATCGATCCGCAGGGTTATCGGATGGGCAGCCTGAACGAAGGTGTTCCCCTCCGTGTCGTCTGAGTCGGCCGTTTCGCGGCCGGTCATCGCGATCGCCGTTCTCTATTTCGCGTTCCACCTCACGTATCTCGCACCCTCGCTCGAAGACATCGATTCGATCAACTTCGCGCTCGGGCTGCGACACTTCGACGTCGCCAGTCATCAGCCGCACCCGCCGGGATCTCCGGTCTACATCGCGCTCGGCCGGACTGCGCAGGGGCTCCTGCGGGTCGTGACCCCGTCGCTCGACGGCGTTCGACTCGAAAGCCTGGCGCTCGCGATCTGGTCCGCGCTTGGCGGCGCGATCGCGCTGCTGGCCGCCTACTCGATCTTCTCGTCGATCGGACCCGTCTCCCCGATCTGGGCCACGGCGCTCCTCGCGGCGTCGCCTCTGTTCTGGATCGCGGGATCGCGTCCCATGAGCGACATGCCAGGGCTCGCCGCGGCGCTCGTGGCGCAGGCCCTGTTCCTCGCCGGCAGGACAAACACGCGGGCGCTGGTGATTGGCGCTGTCGTGGCCGGACTCGCCGCCGGCGTGCGTGTGCAGACGGCGTGTCTGACGCTGCCGCTGTTCGCGCTGGCGCTCGTGCATCAGCGACGACTGGGCCTGTGGTGGATGGCGTCAAGACCGCTCCTGGCGCTGGCAATCGGTGGAGTCGCCTGGGCCATTCCTCTGGTCGTGCTCTCGGGAGGACTGGACGGCTATCTCACGGCGCTTGGATCGCAGGCGGGTGAGGACTTCGCCTGGACCGGAATGCTGTGGACGACGCCGACTCCACGCAGGCTGTGTTTGCCCTGTGGGAGACCTTCGTGCTGCCGTGGGAGTCGGTCCCGCTCGGCATCCTCGTTGGCGTGCTCGCCGCGGCCGGCGCGCTCGTCGCGCTCGCCCGTACGCGATACGCCGTGCTGTGCCTCGCGTTGGCGTTCGGCCCGTACGCCATCTTTCACCTGCTGTTTCAAGAAACCATTCACGTGCGGTATGCGATGCCCACGTTGCCGGCGATGGCGTGGCTTGTCGTGTCCGCGGCATCCGCCGTACGGGTGGCAGCGCCGGTGGCAAGCGGGCTCATGGTGGCGGCGGCGCTGTGGTACGCGATCCCGATTGGCATCGCCTACGGACAGGAAGCACACCCGGCGTTTCGCGCGATTCGCGCCATGCAGGACTCGGCGCAGACCGCTCCACCCGGCGCCGTGCATGCGCACTACTCGCTGCGACGACCGTTGCAGGCCGCCGCCGGCCGCGCGCTGGCGGTCGTCGAGCCGCGTCGCAGTTACGAGTGGCTTGGGCCGGTGAACTACTGGCGTGGCGGCGGGAGGGCGCCGATCTGGTTCCTGGCCGACCCCTCCCGCACCGACCTGGCGCTCATCGATCCACAGAGCCGGCGAGACGTGACGCAGTTCCGATGGAAGGTGGACGGCCGCTCACCATTGAGCGGCACTCGGCCCCTGGCGGCGGACTGGTATCGGCTCAACCCGCCCGGCTGGTTTGCCGGGGAGGGGTGGGGTCTGACCCCGGAGACCGGCGGTATCGCCCAGGCCGGCAAGACCGGCGTTGATCGACGGCCAATCGAAGCCCTGGTGCGGCGTCGGCCCGGGCCCATGCACCTTCTCGTCGGTGGTCGTCATTTCAGCGCCGCCGGCGACCCGCCGGTCGTGTTGACGCTGGCGATTGCCGGGACACCCGTCGAGACGTGGACAGTCGATCCCGCACCCGGAGGCGTGAGCTTCCTGCGCTTCATCGATCTTCCCGGGGGCATTCCTCCGGTTGAGTCGGAGTACGTGCCGCTCACCATCACCGCACGCGCCGAACCGGCGTCCCGGCCCACGCCGCAAGTGGCTATCCGCCAGTTCGATATCCAATCCAGCGACACACTGATTTACGGGTTTGGCGAGGGATGGCACGAAGCGGAATACGACAACGGAACCGGCCTGTCCTGGCGCTGGACCAGCCGCCGGTCAGTCCTCCGAGTGTCCCCCCCTCAAGCGGTGGTCATCCGCCTCCGTGGAGAGTCGCCGCTGAAGTATTTCGACGTCGAGCCGACAGTAAGGATCAGAGCCGGCGACCGGATCGTCGGCGAGCTCCGTCCTCGATCCGATTTTGCGTGGACGGTGACCGTTCCGGCCGATATGGTGCGGAGCGCCGAGGGAGCGATCGCGATCGAGATCGATCGGATCTACCTGCCCGGCGACGCCGAGGGCACGTCAGATGCGCGCCAGCTCGGACTCCGGCTCTTCGAGATCGACGTCAATCCCGAAATCCGTTGATTGACACGAGATCGATCGGACGCTAATCTCGACGCGGAATCCCGGACGCAGTTACGCAGGAGAATCGCCGATGAATCAGCGCCAGAGCATGTGGTGGACCGCAATCATCTTGTTGGTCGTGCTGACCGTGTCGGCGTGTTCCAAGAAGGTGCCGCCGCCACCGCCGCCACCGCCGGCGCCACCCGCTGCGCCTGCTCCACCGCCGCCACCACCACCGCCGCCGCCGGCACCCGCACCCGCACCGCCGCCGGCACCGAAGCCGCTAACAGAGGACGAGGAGTTCGCGCGCATGACGCTCGATCAACTCAACGCTCAGAAGCCGCTGGGCGACGTGCTGTTCGACTACGACCAGTCCGCCGTTCGCGAAGATCAGCGAGGGCTGCTGCAGAAGAACGCTGACTTCATGCGCCGCCGGACGACCGTCCGCGTCACGATCGAAGGACACGCCGATGCGCGCGGCACGAACGAGTACAACCTGGCGCTCGGGCGAGCGGCGCGGAACCGCCGTGAAGGACTATCTGGTCAGTCTGGGCATTGCCGCCGATCGCATGACCGTGATCAGCAAGGGCGAAGAGGCGGGTCTCTGCGCCGAGATGACCGAGGACTGCTACCAGAGGAACCGTCGCGGGACCTTCATCATCACAGCGAAGTAACAGACACGGGCCGGCTGAAGCCGGCCCCCACGTCTGGTCGTAGGGGCCGCCTTCAGGCGGCCCGCACGTCTACCTTGTAGGGGCCGCCTTCAGGCGGCCCAACTCCTCTGCAATCGCTGCTGCCGCGGCTCTCGGATCGGCGGCCGCGATGATCGGCCTTCCCACCACGATATAGCTCGCTCCGGCTCGGACGGCTTCGGCAGGCCCCATCGTTCTCGACTGATCGTTTTTGTCCGTGCCCGCGGACGCTCCCCGGATTCCCGGCGTGACGATGGAGAAGTCAGGACCGCAGGCCGACCGGATCGCGGCGGTTTCCTGCGGCGACGCCACGACGCCGTCGAGTCCGGCCTCCTGGGCCATCCGTGCCAGTGTCACCACCTGCTCGAGCAGTGGACGTTGCACGCCGGCGGCTCTCAGCGTGGCGTCGTCCATGCTCGTCAGCACGGTGACGCCGATGACGAGCGGCCGGCGCCGGCCTTCACGTGCTGCGGTGTCGGCCGCCGCGCGGGCGGCAGCCTGCATCATCGGCACACCGCCGGACGCGTGCACGTTGAGCATCCAGACGCCGGTGGACACCGCGGCCTCGACCGCCTGCGCCACGGTGTTCGGGATGTCATGAAACTTCAGGTCGAGAAAAACGTTGGCCCCGGTTTCCACCAGGCGCCTGACGAGAGTGGGGCCTTCCGACGTGAAGAGCCTGCTGCCGACCTTGACGCCGCCGGCCAGGTCGCGAAGCTGGCTCGCCAGCTCGAGAGCCCGCGCGCCCGAGTCCACGTCGAGCGCGACTAGGAGCTGACCCATTGCTTCTCCCGCGTGCTCGTGTCGATGGTGCCGACGAGATCCGCGAGCCTGGCGATCTGATGGCGTGTCATGTAGTCCCGTATGCCGTCCACGAGCTTCGTCCAGATGAACGGATCGACGAAGTTCGCCGTGCCCACCTGCACGGCGGCGGCGCCGGCAATCATGAACTCGAGCGCATCGGTCGCCGTCGCAATGCCACCCATGCCGATGACTGGAATCTTCACCGCCCGCTGGCACTCGTACACCATGCGCACGGCGATCGGCCGGATCGCGGGCCCGCTCAGACCGCCGACGATGTTCGAGAGCTTGGGCCGCCGGGTTTCGACGTCGATGGCCATGGCGAGGAACGTGTTCACGAGCGACACCGCGTCGGCGCCGGCATCCTCGGCGGCCTTGGCGAACGACGCCACATCGGTGACATTCGGCGTGAGCTTCGGGATCACCGGCAGCCGCGTGACCTTCCTCACCGCGCTCACCACGTCGAAGGTGCCATGCAGGCTGCAGCCGAACGTGATCCCGCCCTCCTTGATGTTCGGGCAGGAGATGTTCAGCTCGAGCGCGTGCACGCCTTCCGCGTCCGAGAGGATTCGCGCGAGCTCGACGTACTCGTCGAGCGTGCTGCCGCAGATGTTGATGACGTTGGTCGCGCCAAGCCGCCGCAGCTCCGGCAGCTTCTCGGCAATGTATCGATGGACGCCAATTCCCTGAAGCCCGATCGCATTGAGCATGCCTGACGGCGTCTCGACGATGCGTTCCGGTGGATGACCTTCACGAGGCTTGAGGAACAGACCTTTCGAGACGACGGCGCCGAGCGACGAGAGGTCGACCGCCTCGGCGTATTCGACGCCGTAGCCGTAGCAGCCGCTGGCCGCCATTAACGGGTTCGCAAGTTTCAGCGATCCGATCTGTACAGAAAGATCCATCGTCAGTTCCGCCGAAAAATCCATCGTCAGTCCCACACGAGATCGGCGCCGTTGAAGACCGGACCGCCGATACAGGAGCGCACGTAGTGGTGGCCGCCGGTCTTGTCTTTCACCGGGATCACGCAGCTGTAGCAGCCACCCATGCCGCAACCCATGACACGCTCGACCGACACCTGCGATCGTCTGCCGTACTTCGCGGACACATGCGCGACCGCTTCGAGCATCGGCTCGGGTCCGCAGGCATAGATCATGACGCTGCCCGACGCGTGCTGCAGCTCGCGTTCGAGTGGAACCGTCACGCGGCCGCGTTCACCTGTGCTGCCGTCCTCGGTGGTGAGCACCAGTCGCACGCCGCGCGACTGAAACCAATCGAGGTAGAAGAGCTCGCGTCCCGACCGGGCTCCGTAGAACAGCGTCGTTGACGTTCCGCGCTCGCGCAGCGCTTCGGTCAGCGTCGCGAACGGGGCGAGGCCCACGCCGCCCGCCACCATCCACGCTTCAGCGGGCGGATCGACGGGCTCGTACGGTTTACCCAGAGGTCCAAGACACGAGACGACGTCCCCTTCGACGGCGTCGAGCAGCATGCGCGTGGTGACACCGACACGCTTGCTGAGCAGCGTGAGGCCTTCGACGCGTCCGTTCGCGCGCAGAATCTCGAACACCGAGAACGGGCGCCGCAGGAGCGGATCGCTGCCGCGGCCAGGCTTGACCATCACGAACTGGCCTGGGGCTACCGCACTAGCAATCTCAGGAGCGGCAAGAGCGATGACGTTGTAATCCGACGAGAGGCGCGTGTTGCGAATGACCTTCGCCTCGACATCGAGAGGCATTGGAGTGAGTATACCTTGGAGCTCGCTGGTAGCCGGTAGCCGGCAGCCGGTAGACAAGCCATTGATATGCGCTATCTGAAGATGCTGAGCAACTCGGTGTTCGCGGGGCTGCTGGCCTCGGTCTACCTGACGTTGCTGCTGCTGCATCTCAACCCGTCGGTGCCGCTGAACGGGAGCGCCGTCGGTCCGCTGTTCACCGTGATCACGGTGTCGTATGGACTGCACATTGCCGTCGTGTCGTACGCGTTGTACGTCCTCCGGCAGATTGCCATCGTCGAGCCGTCCTCACCTGGCTGGATCAGCTTGCATCTGCTGACGTGGAGCGCCGCCGTCTTGAGCGGGACTGCGGCGGTCATCACGTGGCTCCATGCGACGGGCCTGCAGAACGCGCTCGATCGACAGGCGCTGCCGGGGATCGTGTATGCCGCCACGTCGTTCGCCGTGGCGACGATGATGTTTCTGGTGCTGGGTTTTGCACGGGTTGCCGTGCGCCGGCGCCACCGGGCCGCGGTTGCGATTCTGTTCACGGTCGTCACGGTCAGCTCGATCGTCGTCCCGGTCTGGTTGCGAGCGGCCCGTCTCACCCGTCCATCTGGTGTCGCGCCACGCTCGGAGGCCGATCAGGAACCGGTCTCCGGCGCCCGCGTCGTGCTGCTCTGTCTCGATGGCGCATCGCTCGACGTGATCTCGCCGGCTGTTGCGGCCGGACGGCTGCCAAATTTCGGCCGTCTTCTCGACCGCGGCGCGTCGATGCATCTGGCCACGACGCGGCCGACACAGCCGGAGCCGGTGTGGGCGTCGGTCATGACCGGGATGTGGCCATCGCGACACGGCGTGCGCGGCGCCGCGAGGTATCGTCCCTTCAACGGCGACGTGGCCGTTGATGTCCTGCCGGACTATCTGTTTTCGCAGGCATTGATCCGCCTCGGCCTGCTGATCGAGGAACCCTATTCGTCCGCGAGCCTGGAAAGCCTGCCGCTCTGGCAGATTGCGGCGCGCTACGGCGTGCCCACCGGTGTGATCGGTCTTCCGCTGACGCATCCCGCTGACTCCCGCGCCGGCTTCATCGTCAGCGACCGCTTTCACCGGCGAACCGACAGCGCGGCGGTCCTCGACGCGAGACCGGCCGTCTCGCCGGCCAGGATCGACGACGTCGCCCGCGCCGTGCTCGCCGCCGAGCAGGTGGAGCCCGCTGGCGAGAGCCGTGTCCGCCTCGACCTCTTGCCGACGACGGGCGAAAGCGGTTCGACGGTTGAAGCCGATCGCCTGCACCATCTGCTCGCCAGGCAGCTTGGATCGGCCGAGCAGGTGAGACTGCTGGCCGTGCGCTATGCCGGGCTCGATGCGGTCGGCCATTACTACCTGCGCTACGCAAACCCCGACGCGTACGGCGATGTGTCGGAAGACGAGCGGCGCCGGTTCGGCCGCGTGCTGGACGATTACTACGCCTACGTCGACTCGCTGGTTGGCGATGCGCTGATGTCGCTCGGCGAGAACGATCTGCTGCTCGTGGTCTCCGGGTTTGGCATGGAGCCCCTCCCGTTTGGAAAACGGCTGCTCGAGCAGATCATCGGCGACCCGCGGTTCACGGGCACGCACGAGCGCGGGCCTGACGGCTTCCTGCTCGCCTACGGCGCGCCCGTGGCGCCCGCCCGGCAGGCGCGAGGAGCGGTTGTCGATGTCGCGCCGACGCTGCTGTATTTCCTGGGTCTTCCAGTGGCGCGGGACATGGACGGGTCCGTCCGGACGGATCTCTTCACTCGCGACTTCAACGAGCAGCGCACGAGAACGTTTATTCCGTCGTACAGGGTCGAGTAAGTTCCGGGTGATATAATCAGCGCTCTCTTTAAACGCGGTCCTGAGAGGCCGCGAAGAGGTGTCAATGCCCACACGCGCGTTCCCCAACAGCACCCGTCTCGAGAGGTCCGCATGCCCGTCGTAATGGACGCGGATCGCATCGGCCGTACGCTCGCTCGTATCGCTCATGAGATCGTCGAGCGGAACAAGGGAGTTGACCACATCGCGCTCGTCGGCGTGCGTACGCGCGGCGTGCCGATCGCCAAGCGTCTCGCCCGGGCGCTGAAGGAAATTACCGGCCAGGATGTGCCGACCGGCGCGCTCGACATCACGCTCTATCGCGACGACCTGATGCGCCACGCCGTCGGCCCTCAACCGCAGGTCCGCCGCACCGAGATTCAGTTCTCGATCGACAACCGGACGATTCTGCTCGTGGACGACGTGCTCTACACGGGCCGGACGACGCGGGCGGCGCTCGATGCGCTGATCGACTACGGCCGGCCGAAGGGCATCCAGCTCATCGTCCTGGTGGATCGCGGCCATCGCGAGCTGCCGATCAAGGCCGACTACGTTGGCAAGAACCTGCCGACATCCGCCGAGGAGAGCGTGCAGGTGCGTCTGCTGGAGATCGATGGTCAGGACGAGGTGGTCCTGGAGGGAGGTGCGTCATGACGACGGCGAGCGGTGAGATCGATCGAAAACCCGCTGTCACGGCATTGCGCCACAAGGACCTGCTCGGCATCGCCGATCTGTCGCCCGAGGAGATGGCTCTGGTGCTCGACACCGCGGAGGCGATGAAGGAAGTCGGAACCCGGCCGATCAAGAAGGTGCCGGCGCTGCGAGGCAAGACCGTCGTCAATCTGTTCTTCGAGCCGAGCACGCGTACGCGCACGTCGTTCGAGATCGCCGAGAAGCGGCTCAGCGCCGACACGCTCAACATCGCCATCGGGACCTCCAGCGTCGTCAAGGGCGAGACGCTGGTGGACACCGCGCTCAACCTGGAGGCGATGTCGCCGGACATGATCGTGCTGCGCCACTCGTCGTCGGGCGCGTGTCACCTGCTGTCGCGCATCTGCCGGTCGGCGATCATCAACGCCGGAGACGGCATGCACGAGCATCCGACACAGGCGCTGCTCGACGCGTTCACGATTCGCGAGCGGAAGAAGCAGCTGGCCGGCTTGAAGGTCGCGATCGTCGGTGATCTGCTGCACAGCCGGGTGCTGCGGTCGAACATCCAGCTGCTGACCAAGATGGGCGCGCACGTCTGGGTCTGCGGGCCGCCGACTCTGATCCCGACCGACATCCGGCGATTCGGGGTCACGGCGACGAGCAGTCGTGGACGAGGCCGTCGCCGATGCCGACGTCGTGATGCTGCTGCGCATTCAGCTCGAGCGGATGGAAGGCGCGTACTTCCCGTCGCTGCGCGAATACTTCCGCGTGTTCGGGATGACCGAAGCGCGGCTGCGTCTGGCCAAGCCGGACGTGATGATCATGCACCCTGGCCCCATGAACCGCGGCGTGGAGATCGCCTCGGAAGTCGCCGACGGCCCGTATTCGGTCATTCTCGACCAGGTGGCCAACGGCGTCGCCGTGCGGATGGCGGTCCTCTACCTGCTGGCGGGCGGAGCCGAACATGATGAAGCTGCTTAAGGGCGGGCGAGTCGTCGATCCCGCCAACGGGATCGACGGCGTCCACGACGTGTTGATCGACGGCGATCGCATCGCGCGTGTCGGGCGTGACCTGCCGGCAAACGGCGCCTCGATCGTCGAGGTGCCCGCCGGCTTCATCGTGTGTCCAGGGTTCATCGACATGCACGTGCACCTGCGCGAGCCGGGACAGGAGCACAAGGAGACCGTCGCCACTGGCGTCGCCTCCGCGGTCGCGGGTGGATTCACTGCGGTGGCCTGCATGCCGAATACGGTGCCGGTCAACGACAACGCCAACGTCACGTCGCTGATCCTGGCGAAAGCCACGGAAGCCGGTCTGGCGCGGGTCTATCCGATCGGCGCGGTGTCGAAGGGATCGAAGGGCGAGCTGCTCGCGGACATCGCCGAACTGAAGCAGGCCGGGTGTGTCGCGATCACCGATGATGGACATCCCGTGGCCACGGCGCTGCTGCTGCGCCGTGCGCTCGAATATGCCGGGATGTTCGGCATGCCCGTGATCGAGCATTGCGAGGACCAGAGTCTCAAGGGGGACGGCGTTGCGCACGAGGGTTTTCACGCCGCGTCGCTCGGTCTGCGCGGCATTCCCGGCGCGGCCGAGGCGCTCGGCGCTGAACGCGGGATCCTGCTCTCGGAGCTCACCGGCTCGGCCTTCCACGTTGCGCACATGAGCGCGCGAGCGTCCCTGCGGGCGGTGCGAAAGGGGAAGGAAAACGCCGTGCGCGTCACGTGCGAAGTGGCGCCGCACCACTTCACGCTCACCGATGAAGCGCTGGGGACGCCGATTCCGTACGACACCAACGTGAAGATGAACCCGCCGCTGCGCGAAGCCGCCGACCGTGAGGCCATGCTCGCCGGCATCGCGGATGGCTCGGTCGATGCGATCGCGACCGATCACGCACCGCATCACTACGACGAGAAGAACGTGGAGTTCGACCGGGCCCCGTTCGGTATCGTCGGACTCGAGACAGCGGTGTCCCTGTCGCTCGACCGGCTCGTGCACGCGGGGCTGATCCGGCTGCCGCGGCTGGTGGAGCTGCTGTCCACCAACCCCGCCCGTATCCTGCACGTCACGGGTGGTTCGCTGTCGGAAGGCGCGCCAGCGGATATCACGATCCTGGCGCCGGAGCTGCGGGTGCGCGTGCAGGCGTCGAAGCTCCGATCGCGCTCGAAGAACACGCCGTTCGATGGGTGGGAGCTTCGCGGGGGCGTGGCCGCGACGGTCGTCGGCGGTCGAACGCTGTTCGTCAATCCGGATGCGCCAGTTGGGATATGAGCGATGCAGAGCATTCGAATCGTTCCCGCGCAAGTGGCCGACCTTCCCGTCATCCTGGAGATGATCAGAGCGCTCGCCGAGTACGAGCAGCTCACGCACGAAGTCACGGCGACCGAACAGGATCTGCGGCAGGCGCTCTTCGGTCCACGGCCGGCCGGTGAGGTCGTCCTCGCCTACAGCGGAGCCGTTCCCGTCGGCTTTGCGCTCTTCTTCCACAACTTCTCGACGTTCCTCGGTAAGCAGGGTTTGTATCTCGAGGATCTGTTCGTCGTGCCCGAGTGGCGCGGCCGTGGCGTCGGCAAGCAGCTGTTCGCGCACGTTGCGTCAATCGCCGAGAGCCGGCAGTGTGGCCGCCTGGAATGGACGGTGCTCGACTGGAACGAGTCGGCGATCGCCTTCTATCGCAGCATGGGCGCGCATGTGCTCGACGAGTGGCGCATCTGTCGCCTGACGGGCCACGAGCTCCGGGCGGTCTCCACGCGCGCATGACATGCGCGTCCCTTCGACTGCGCGCATGGCAGGCCCATCGACGTCGCTCAGGGCAGGCCGTCTGGCCGTTGCGCTCGCGGTCTCGCTCGTCGTAACGGCAGGCGCTCCGTACACCGGTCAGATTCGCGGCGCGATTCAGGACGCGCTCCCGGGTCAGTACCGCTTCATTCTCGGCGGCATCGTCGTCGCCGCCGTCGCGCTCGCGGTCGTGACGGCATTGCTCCGAATCAGAGAGCGGCGGGTGCAGCGCTACGGTGCGCTGGCGCTCGCGGTCGGTGGTGGCGCGCTCTACGCCTTTGTCACGGCAACCGGGAATGCGAACGTCGATGCCGTCGAGCGCTTCCATCTTGTTGAATACGGCGCGTTGACGTGGCTCTACTATCGAGCGTGGCACGCGCGCGGTGACGTCTCGTCGCTGGTGTTTCCGGCGCTCGCGACCTTCATGGTCGGCATCTTCGACGAGGGGCTGCAGTGGCTGGTGCCGGCCCGTGTGGGCGAATTGCGTGACGTCATGCTAAACGGCGTGTCGATCGCCTGCGGCCTCGTGTTCAGCGTGGGGCTCGAACCGCCGACGGGTCCCCGATGGATTCCCGATCGCGGCGGACGACGAACGATCGCGGCGTTCGCCGGCGTGGCGACCGTGATGCTGGCGATGTTCTTCCACGCGGTGCACCTCGGGTACCTCGTGCGCGATGCGGAGACCGGCGACTTTTTGTCGCGATATTCGGCGGACGAATTGCTCGAAGCGTCGCGCGACCGCGCGGCCCGGTGGCAAGTAACGCCGCCGCGCGAGCTGCGTCGCACCTCGATCGAGGACCACTATCTGGCCGAAGGCGCCTGGCACATTCAACGCCGCAACGAGGTCGAAGACCCGCAGCGGGTGTGGCACGAGAATCTGATCCTCGAGAAATATTTCGGCCCGGTGCTCGAGTTTCCAACCTACGCCACTGGTTCCGGGGCGAAATGGCCGGCGGAGCAGCGCGCGAACAACGCCGCTCAGGCGGCGGGCGACGTCCGGCCCTATCGCAGCACGGCCAACCCGTATCCGATCTACACGTGGAGCCGGACGATCTTCTGGGTCTCGGTGCTGGCGGTGATTGGCGCGCTCTTCGTCCTGCTCTCGTTCGCACCCGGCAGATAATCATCGACGTGACCACTACCGGAGAGCGGCTCGATGGCCTCTACAAGGCTTTCGACCACGTGACGTCAGCGACAGACCCCGTGCACATCGTCCGGCGCTTCAGCGCCGCGGAGGACCGGGAGATCGTGGGGTTCTGCGCCGCGGGACTCGCATTCGGGCGCGTGGCCAGCGTGCTGCAGTCGATCGAGTCATTGCTCGAGGTGATGGGTCCCCGCCCGGCGCGCTTCGTGCGCGACTTCGATCCGGCGCGTGAGGCGGGTCGTCTCGCGCCGCTGGTCCATCGATGGATTCGCGGCCGGGATCTGCTGGCGTTGCTGCTGATCCTGAAACGCATGCTTCGCGAGTCGGGTTCGATCGAGGCGTTCTTCCTCGAAGGCGACCATGCACACGATCCCGATGTCCGTGCCGCGCTCGATTCGTTTTCGACCCGCGCGCTGGCCACCGATCTGCGTGAGGCGTACGGCCGCCGCGTGCCGAAGCAGCGAGGCGTCTCGTATTTCTTTCCCCGGCCGTCGGCCGGCAGCGCGTGCAAACGGCTCAACCTGTTTCTGCGGTGGATGGTTCGCCGGGATGAGATCGACCTGGGGGTGTGGACGCGCGTCTCGCCATCGCGGCTGATCGTGCCGCTGGACACTCACGTGATTCGGCTTGGCCGTTGCCTGCGGCTCACCGGCTATACGAGCCCGGGCTGGAAGATGGCCTCCGAGATCACCGCTTCGCTGCGGGCCGTCGACGCCCTCGACCCGGTCCGCTACGATTTCGCACTCTGCCACGTGGGGATGATGAACGCCTGCGGCTTCGAGAAGCCGCAGCGGGACACGCAATGCCCGCTCAAGGGCCTGTGTTTCCCGAAGCCCAGGCGGAAAAAGAAGTAGGGCCGTTGTCGAATTCGGGTTCCCCCGGACGACTATCCAGTGTTCAAGCAGTTTCACCCCATGATTCGGAGGAGCCATGAAGTATCTGTGCCTGATTTACGACGACGAGAAGAAGTGGGAGACGATGTCCAAGGCGGAGGCGGATGCCTATATGGGCGAGTATTTTGCCTTCACCGAGGGCGTCAAGACCAGCGGGCACTACTTGGGCGGCAACGCGCTTCAGCCGGTCCAGACTGCCACGACGGTGCGGTCGCGCAACGGCAAGCTGTCCACGACCGACGGACCGTTTGCCGAGACGAAAGAGCAACTGGGCGGCTACTACCTCATTGAAGCCCGGGATCTGAACGACGCGTTGCAGGTCGCGCAGAAAATCCCGTCGGTGCGCACCGGCAGCATCGAGGTACGGCCTATCCAGGAGTTCAACTAGCCGCAGCCGTGCACGACTCATCGCGCGAGACCGCCGACGATCAGGCGCGGCAGATGGTCGAGACCGTCTATCGCGCCGAGTCGCGGCGTGTCCTCGCGACGCTGATTCGCCTGCTCGGCGACTTCGACCGCGCCGAAGAAGCGCTCCACGATGCGTTCATCGCCGCCGTCGAGCGATGGCCTCGAGACGGCGTGCCAGAGAATCCCCGGGCCTGGCTCGTCTCGACCGGCCGCTTCAAGGCGATCGATGCCATGCGCCGGCGGGCCCGATTCGATGCGGCCCTTGGTGAGCTGGCGTCACAAATCGAAGAGGCAACGACCGATCCGGCCGCGTGGGACGAGGACACGGTTGAAGACGATCGCCTGCGGCTGATCTTCACGTGCTGCCACCCGGCGTTGACGCCCGACGCGCAGGTGGCGCTGACGCTGCGCGAAGTGTGCGGGCTCACCACCGAAGAAATCGCGTATGCCTTCCTGACCACGCCATCGACCGTCGCGCAGCGCATCGTTCGGGCCAAGGCCAAGATTCGCGATGCACGCATTCCGTATCAGGTTCCGGCCCGCGCCGATCTCCCGGCCCGGCTCGACACCGGTACTGCACGTCGTCTACCTGGTGTTCAACGAGGGCTATTCGGCGTCGGCCGGGGAGTCGCTGACGCGTCACGACCTCTCTGGCGAGGCGCTCCGGCTCGGACGAGTGCTGGTGGAGCTTCTGCCGGAAGCCGAAGTCGTCGGCCTGCTGGCGTTGATGCTGCTCCACGAGTCGAGACGCGCCGCTCGCACGACTTCGTCCGGCGAGCTGGTGCTGCTCGACGATCAGGACCGGACGCTCTGGAACCGCGAGCAGATTGCCGAGGGCTGCGCGCTCGTCGAGCGGGCGCTGACGGGGCGCCGGTTCGGTCCCTACACACTGCAGGCGGCAGTCGCGGCGGTGCACGCCGAAGCGGTCACGGCCGCCGCCACCGACTGGGCGCAGATCGTCGGGCTGTACGACGTGCTGCTGCGCGCCGATCCGTCGCCGGTTGTCGAGTTGAACCGCGCCGCGGCGGTGGCCATGCGCGACGGTCCTGCCGCGGGGCTCGCGATCGTCGACGAGCTCCTCGCCGGCGGCGATCTCGACGAGTACCAGTTCGCCCACTCGGCGAGAGCGGACCTCTGCCGCCGGCTTGGAAGAATCGAAGACGCGCGCGAGTCGTACGCGCGGGCACTCGCGCTCACGAAGCAGGGGCCCGAACGCCGGTTCCTCGAGCGCCGGCTCCAGGACCTCAGCTGACTTTTCTCTTCGCTGAAAAGAGCGACTCGTAGGTCGCCTGCGTCCCGTCAACCATGCGATCGACGGTGAACCGTTCGCGAGCGCGTTGAAGCGCGGCTTCGCCCATGCGCGCTCTCAACTTCGGGTTCTTCAGCAGCTGCACGATTCTCGCGGCCATCGCCTCGTGGTCGCGCACCGGCACCAGAAACCCGGTCTCGCCATCGACCATCACTTCGGGGATGCCTCCCGCGTCGGTGGCAACGGACGCCTTCGCCGCCGCCATGGCGTCCACGAGCGCAGTGCACATCCCTTCGGTCGTCGAGCTCATCACGAAAAGGTCGAACCCCTTGGTCAGCTCCAGCGCATCATCGCGGAACCCGGCGAGGAACACGTGCCGCTCGAGGTGCTTGTGCCGGATCTGATCCTCGAGCGACTGGCGGAGCTCTCCATCCCCGACGATCACGAAGCGCGCGTCGGGCACCTGACGCACCGTAATCGCCGCGGCGTCGATCAGGTGGTGCTGGCCTTTGTGCGGCACCAGCGCCGCAACGTTGCCGACGATGGGCACCTGCATCGGCAGGTAGAACGCGGCACGAACGTTGGCCGGCGGCAGCCGCTCGATGCGCTCCACGTCAACGCCTTCGTTGACGATGGAGATCTTGGTTCGCGGAATCCCGTCGGTGACGAGACGATCGCTGATGATCTTGCTGTTGGCGATGAAGCCGTCCACCTGCGCGTACGTCCACCGCGCGAACGACGAGTGGCTCACGCGAGACTCGAGGCGGCGTGATACCACGAACACCGGCGGGGGTGTCGGCGCGGTAATCGACAGCGCGGTCGCGGCCATGGTGACCGCCTGCGGATCGTGCGCGTGAATGACGTCGGGTTTGAGCTGTCTGATTACTCGCGAGAGCCGCCACGATGCGGCGAGATCGATGTCATGGCTCGGAGCGAGCGGAATGAGGTCGGTGCCCTCGGACATGCGCCGGAACAACTCGCCGTCGGGATGTGCCACGAGCGCCGCCCGCTCTCGCCGGGCGCGGAGGCCCATCACCGTGTACATCACCTGGTTGGAGCCTCCGCTCCAGTTCCGCGACGTATCGATGTGCAGCGAGAACATCACTCAAAGCTCAGGGCTCATGGGTGACGCTGGGTGTTCGTTGGAGCTCCCACAGTTTGGCAAATTTCAGGAAGACCGAGTACGAGTTCACGAGCGAGATGATGAGTCCGACCGTCCCGTCGAGGAAGCCTCTGCGCAGGAGGTAGTTCCTCAGGAATGCCGCAGGTGGATGCGCGAGGAGTGCCAGCGGTCCCGTGCGCTGACCGCGTTCGTACATTTGTCGCGCCGCGAGCGTCGTGTAGTGGTTGATGCGATCCAGCTGATCGCGCAGATCGCGAAACGAGTAGTGCTGAAGCTCGTTGACGAGCTGACCCGGGCCGCCGTCTACCGTCACAGACTCATGGACATGGAGGCCGGCCCATCGCGCCGACCGGCGGTCGTAGAGTCTCGTCTGGAAATCGGGATAGAAGTCCGTCGTCCGTACCCAGCGTCCCAGGTGGAACGCGACGCGCGGCACGCGGTAGCCCTTGCGGGCCGGCTCGGTGGCCAGCACACCGCGTACTTCGGAGGCTAGCGGCGGAGGAATCCGTTCGTCGGCATCGAGCGAGAAGATCCAGTCGTTCGCGGCCAGACTGTGCGCGAAGTTCTTCTGATCGACGTAACCGGTCCACGCGCGGGTCTCCACGCGCGCGCCTTTCGATCGCGCAATGGCGACGGTGTCGTCAGTGCTTCCCGAGTCGACGACGATAATCTCGTCGGCCCAGGAGGCGCTGTCGATGGCGTCGGCGATGTGTTCTGCCTCGTTGAGGGTAATGATGGTGACCGAAACCTTCGGCACACCGGAATCTTACGCTGGGAGCCGGTAGCCAGTAGCCGGTAGCTGGTAGTGGGTTCAGGTTCTTGCTACCAGCTAGCGGCCACCGCCTACCAGCTCGCTACGGCTGACCGCCGCCGCCGAGCGGCACTTCCTGCACGGTCTCGAAATCGACGGACGACTGGTAGTAGTCGAGAATCGCCCTGAGCTCGTTGTTCCGGGCATTCGAGAGATCGCGCTGTGCCTGGAAGACCAGGAAGCTCGTTGACGTGCCGGCCTGGAACTTCCGCTGCTCGGCCTCGAGACGACGTTCGGCGAGCTACTCGCGACGCGCGCGTGCTCTGCACGCGCTGCTGGTTCGTCTGGACGTTGCGCGCCTGCTGCCGCACCTGCGTGGCCACCTGACAGCTGCTGGTTCTTGAGCCGCGTCTGCGCCTGACTGTATTGGAGCCGGGCGCGGGAGAGGTTGGCCTCGGCCTGACTGGTCCCGATCGGGTAGCTGATGTTCAGCGTCGCGGTCCAACTCGGGCTGCTGAGTCCCACCAGGTCGCCGAGCACACTCCCGTAGCCTTTCCTGACCGCTGCGGCGGCTGGTGCGCTGGGATCGACTGGAAAGCCCGGAATGCCCGTGGGCTGAAGCCGCGTACCGCCCAGCGCCGTCAGACCGTAATTCAGATTCGCCGCGACGTCCGGCAGCGTCTCGTTCTTGAAAAAGCGGATGTTCACGTCGGTGACTTCCATCTGACGCTTGGTCTGTTCGAGATCGGTCCGGCGCTCGAGGGCGTTCCGCACGGCGGCGTCTATGTCGACGGCGGTCGGTTGAAACGCCGGCAGCTCGGTCGGCTCGATGCGGAGGTTCCAGAAGTCCGGCATCGCGGGATCGAACACGAGCGCCCGCAGCGTATCCTCCGCGGTGGCGATGTTGGCCTGGGCGACAATCACCGCTTCCTGGCGCGCCGCCACTTCAGATTCAGCTTCGACGATGTCGATCGGGGGCGTCGTGCCGATTTCGACGCGGGAGCGTGTGTTGCGAAGCGACTCGTTGGCCAGGTCGAGCGACTGCTGCTGCGAAGCCAGCGACGCCACCGCATAGGCCAGGTTGTAGTACGCGTTGCGAACGGTTCGCGTGGTTGCCGCCAGCGTCTGGCGAAGACCGACCTCGGCGATTTCCCGGTTCTTCAGGCTCACCTCGACTTGCTGCCGGGTGCTGTCGATGGAAAAACCGCGCACGAGCGACTGCTGGTAGTTGAAGGCGAGCGATGAGTTGAGCTGCGGCCGCCACGTGTTGCCGCTGTTGTTGCTTTCCGATCGCGAGCTGTCCCAGCCCACGTCGTAGAGTGCGCCCCACGGCAGCCGCTGCTCGACGCCGATGTTGCTCTGGAGCGTCTCCTGCTTGAAGTTGTCGTCCGAACTGCCGGTAAAGATATTGGCCGAGGGACGCTGGATGCTGTTGTTCTGAAACGTCGAGGCAAACGACGGGGTGTACGAACCGCGCGCCGCGGCGACATTCAGGTCCTCGACTCGGGGATCGATGCGGGCGACTTGAATACCGAGGTTGTTCTCGATCGCCAGCTTCACCGCCTCGTCGGCGGTGAGGCGTCGAACGGGGCGCCCATCGTCGGCAGGCGGCTTGAGGGGGACGGCTTGACTGGCCGCTTGCAGACCAG
Organism: uncultured Acidobacteriota bacterium; assembly: GCA_963751025.1. Lineage (GTDB taxonomy): Bacteria > Acidobacteriota > Vicinamibacteria > Vicinamibacterales > UBA2999 > Gp6-AA40. The sequence continues at coordinate 79,673 of CAVVTC010000003.1, forward strand.
CCGCCAGGAGGCTGATGTGCTGCCGAGCACTGCCACCGACTGCCGGCGTAAGGAAGGCCTCCGGCGTCGTGGCCGGAGCCTGTGCGGAAACGGACACCTGCGTTCCGAAAACGGCCGCGATTGCGGCGATGAAGCAGGTCCTGGTGACAATCGTACGCATCTCTGCGAGCTCCAAAATAGGTCTGGTTACGCCGATGACTGAGACGGACGGCCCGGGCCGGATGTTCTGAAACTGCAAAAGGTATACTCGACCCGGATGGCCTCGATTACTACTGATTCGGTGCTCGATCGCTTTCGACACGCGGGAGCCCTGCTGGAAGGACACTTCCGGCTGACCTCAGGATTGCACAGTCCAGGTTACATGCAGTGTGCGCTGGTGCTGCAGCACCCGGCCGAGGCCGAGGCCTGTGGAGCGGAAATCGCCGCCCGCCTGCGTGGCCTCGACGCCCAGGTCGTGCTGTCGCCGGCGCTCGGCGGCATTGTCATCGGTCAGGAAGTCGCGCGCGCGCTCGGCGTTCGCGCCATCTTCGCCGAGCGGCAGGACGGCGAGTTGATGCTGCGGCGTGGTTTCTCGCTCGCCCCCGGAGAACGGGTCCTGGTGGTCGAGGATGTCGTGACGACTGGCAAATCGACCCGCGAGACGATTGACGTGGCGCGCGCCGCCGGGGCGGCTGGTCGTGGGTGCGGCGTCGATCATCGATCGCAGCGGCGGGCAGCAGAGTCTCGACGTGCCGTACCACGCGCTGGCCGCAGTCGCGCTGCCGACCTATCAGCCGGACGCGTGCCCGATGTGCGCGGCGGGTCAGCCCGTCGTGAAGCCCGGTTCGCGAACGTAATCTTCCGGCGGGTCCATAGAACAGGACCCGCCCTACACTGCCATCTGCAGGACCCGCCCTACTCTGACATGCTGCAGTGTAGGCCGGGTCTTGTTCTTTAGACCCGGCGTGTAGATCTCGATGCGCAATCTGAAGATCACCCTCGCATACGACGGGACCCGTCTCGTTGGCTGGCAGCGGCAGGCCGAAGGCGACTCGGTGCAGAGTCTGCTCGAGGACGCGCTCGCGCGCTTCGAAGGTGCGCCGGTCACGGTTCACGGCGCGGGACGCACCGACGCCGGCGTCCACGCGCTCGGTCAGGTCGCCAGCGTGCAGGTCACGTGCGGTCACGACCTCGTCACGCTGACTCGCGCGCTCAACGCTCAGCTCCCCGCCGACGTGCGTGTGCTCGCGATCGATGAGGCGAGCGCCGATTTTCACGCCCGCTTCAGCGCGCGCGCGAAGACCTATCGGTATCAGATCCGTCACGGTACGATTGCCGACCCGTTCGAGCGCGCGTTCGTCTGGCACATTCCGGAGCGACTCGACGTCCAAGCCATGCGTGCGGCGGTGCACGTGCTCGTCGGCACGCACGACTTCGCCGCGTTCCGCAGCACGGGCAGCGGCACACACGACACGGTGCGGACAATCACTCGATCGGAGCTCGATGATGCCGCTGGCCGGCTCACCTACGAAGTCGCGGGAAACGGGTTCCTGCGGCACATGGTGCGGGCGATCGTCGGCACCCTGGTCGAGGTTGGGCAGGGATTTCGCGCCGCCGACACAATGTCGTCATTGTTGCAGGGCGCGGCGCGTCGCGACGCAGGGCCGACGGCGCCGCCGCAGGGCCTCTTCCTGGTCCGTGTGGATTATCATTAACCGCTTGTCGAACGAGGGATTGCGTCGTGCCGCTTGACGATCTCCTGGCGTGGATTCCGCCCGGACACGCCGACGAGACCCTCGCTCGCGAGATTCAGTTCGATCGCCTGCCGGCGCACGTCGCCATCATCATGGATGGCAACGGCCGCTGGGCCGCGCAGCGCCATTTGCCCCGTGTGGAAGGACACCGCGCCGGCATCGACGCCGTCCGTGATTCGGTCGAGACCGCCGCGCGGCTCGGCATCGGTGTACTAACGCTCTACGCGTTCTCCATCGAAAACTGGAAACGGCCGGCCAGTGAAGTCGGCACGTTGATGCGTTTGCTCAAGCGCTACTTGCGGTCGGAGTTGAACACGCTCCTGCGCAATGACATCCGCTTTCGCGTGATCGGCCGCATGGAGGAGCTGTCACCGGACATCCAGGACGAGCTGAACGTCGCGATCGAGCGGACGAACGCCAGCCGCGGCATGCTCTTCAACATCGCGCTGAACTACGGAGGCCGTGCCGAGATCGTCGACGCCGCGCGCCGGGCGATCGAGTCAGGCGTGCGACCCGAGGACCTCGACGAGCAGCGCTTTGCCAGCTTTCTCTACACGGCCGGTCAACCGGATCCGGATCTCCTCATCCGCACCAGCGGCGAGATGCGGGTGAGCAATTACCTGCTCTGGCAGATTGCGTACTCGGAGATCTACGTGACGGACACGTTGTGGCCGGACTTCCGCCGCCGGCATCTCATCGAGGCCGTGCTCGCGTATCAGAAGCGCGAGCGCCGCTACGGCGGCATCAGCGCCAGAGCAGTTATCGGCGCGCAATGACCCTTCGATTCGCACTCAGGGTCATCCTGAGCGGAGTCGAAGGATGACACGCCTCGTCAGCGGGGTGGCGCTGGCTGCCGCCTTTGTCGTGGCGATCCGGTTTCTGCCCGTCGTGCCGCTGCGCGTCCTGGCCTGTCTCGTTGCCGCGCTGGCCGCCAGGGAGTATCTCGAGATCGTCGACAGTCCGATCAGGGCAGTCGTGCTCGTCGTTGCGCTCTGCTGGGTCGTCTCCGGGCCGACTGCGGTATCTGTGGCGGTGCTCCTCACGATGGCACTGCTGTGGGTCGCGGCCGAAGTGCTGATTTCGAATCACACCATCCAGCAGGCTTCGACCGGCGTCTTCGCGGCGGTCTACATCGGGATGCCGCTCGGCATGATTGCCGGGGTGAACGGTCTTCGCGGCTGGCAGGCGACGCTGCTGCTGATCGGCACGATCGTGGTGAGCGACTCCATGCAGGTACTACACCGGCCGGCTCCTCGGCCGTCATCTGCTGGCGCCGGCGATCAGCCCGAAGAAGACCATCGAAGGCGCCATCGGCGGCGTGGTCTTCGGCACCGCCTTCCTGACGCTCGTCGGGGCGCGAGTCCTGCCGTTTTCAGGGTATGGTTCGTTGATCACGCTCGGCGTGCTGGTCGTCGTGTTCGGCATCTGCGGCGACCTGTTCGAGTCTCGTCTGAAGCGGACCGCGGGTCTGAAGGACAGCTCGGCGCTCATTCCCGGGCATGGCGGCGCGCTCGACCGCGTCGACGCGCTGCTCTTCGCGGTGGCGCCGTTTTATCTCTACGTTCGAAATCTCTCGTGAAGCGACTCGCCATCCTTGGCTCGACCGGATCGATTGGCAGGAGTGCGCTGGCCGTGGTGGACGCGCATCCGTCGCGCCTGCGCGTCGTGTCGCTGGCCGCCGGTGACAACGCTCCGCTGCTGGCCGAGCAGGTACGCCGATATCGGCCCGAGCTCGCGGCGATGGCCACCAGCGAGGGCGTCGATCGCCTTCGCGCCGCGTGCGGCGCCGACGCGCGCACCGCGATGACGGGCGGGGCCGAGGGCTTGATTGCCGTCGCCACGCATCCGTCGGTTGATATCGTGATCTGCGCCTCGTCAGGGACTGCCGGTCTCGAAGCGGTGCTGGCAGCGATTGCCGCGGGGAAGACGATCGCGCTGGCCAACAAGGAAGTGCTGGTGATGGCCGGTGCGCTGGTCACTGCCGCCGCGCGGCAGCACGGCGTGGCGATTCTCCCCGTGGACAGCGAGCACAATGCCGTGCATCAGTGCATGCACGGCCGCAGCGCCGCGGAGATCCGGCGGCTCATCCTCACCGCCTCGGGCGGACCGTTTCGAGATTTCACACCCGCGCAGCTTCAGCAGGTGAACCCCGAGCAGGCGCTGCGACATCCGACGTGGCAGATGGGCCGCAAGATCACCATCGATTCAGCCACCTTGATGAACAAGGGTCTCGAGGTGATAGAAGCGCACTGGCTGTTCGGTGTTGGTGCCAGTCAGATCGAGGTCGTGATTCATCCCCAGTCGATCGTCCACTCCATGGTGGAGCTCGTCGATGGATCGGTCATTGCACAACTCGGCGTGACCGACATGCGGCTACCCATTCAGTACGCGTGCTCGTACCCCGAGCGGTGGGACGGCGCGCTTCCCGCGCTCGACCTGAGCAAGGCCGGACGTCTGGAGTTTCATCCGCCTGATTACGAGCGTTTTCCCTGTCTGGGGCTGGCCTATCGGGCGCTTCGAGCCGAAGGAACCCTTGCGGTCGTGATGAACGCCGCCAACGAAGTGGCCGTGGCCGCGTTCCTGGATGGACGGCTGGGATTTACGTCGATTCCGACCGTCATCGAGCGGACGATGAACGCCCATGTGGTCGAAGGCGTCTCAGACCTTGATACCGTTCGGCGCGTCGATAGTTGGGGGCGTACTTACGCTCGTGAAATGGCCGCCGAGTTAGAATTGACAGTCTGAGGACCTGGTTTTGATCACGCTATTAGCCTTCCTGTTCGTGCTCGGCGTCCTGATCTTCGTCCATGAGCTGGGCCACTTTCTGGCGGCCCGCCGGCACGGCGTCAGGGTTCTGACGTTCTCCCTCGGCTTCGGACCGAAGGTCCTGAAGGTCAAGCGCGGCGACACCGAGTACTGCATCAGCGTCATCCCGCTCGGCGGCTACGTCAAGATGGCGGGCGAGAACCCTGAGGACCCCCGATCGGGGCAGCCCGACGAGTTCCTCTCGAAGACCAAGTGGCAGCGTTTTCAGATCCTCTTTGCCGGCCCGGCGATGAACATCATCCTGGCCGTCGTCGTGACGACCTTCGTCCTCGCGTATCAGGGCGTTCAGGTCGCGGTGTATTGGGATCAGCCCGCGGTCATTGGCTCGGTGGTTGGTGGGTCCCCCGCGGAGAAAGCCGGACTGAGACCAGGCGACCGAATCGTGCAGGTCGCCGGCGATACCGTGGACACGTGGAAGGATCTCGATATCGCCATCGGCATCCGCCGGCCGGATCGCGATGTCGCCGTGAGCGTGGTCAGGAACGGTCAGACGATCACCTCGAATGTCCGTCCGGTTGCCGAGGGCAAATACGAAATCAGCGACATCGGCGTGCTGCCGGACGTCAACCCGATCATCACGCAGGTCATTCCCGGGGACCGTGCCGAACAGGCCGGGCTGAAGGCGGGCGACATCGTGCTGTCGGTGAATGGCGTGCGCATGGCGACGCGTGCGCAGCTCATTGACGTGATCTCGCAGAGCGGGGGCAAGACCGTCCAGCTGACCGTGAAACGCGGCTCGGAGGACGTGACCCTGACGGGCACACCCGAGCAGCGCGGCGCCCGCGGCATGATGGGCTTCTACATCTCGGAGCCGACCAGGTCGTTCACGCCCGGGCCGTTCGAGGCGGTCAAACTGAGCGTCGAGCACAACATCGAATCATCCGGCGTGATTTTCAGAACGCTTGCCGGTCTGTTCACGGGCGAGACATCCGTGCGGCAGCTTCAGGGGCCGGTCGGCATCGCGCAGCTCTCGGGCGAGTCGGCGAACGAAGGCTTCATCACCCTCCTGTCGTTGATGGCGATGCTGAGCATCAATCTCGGCATCCTCAACCTGATGCCGGTGCCGGTACTGGACGGCGGCCACATCCTCATCATGGCGCTCGAGGGCATCGCCCGTCGCGACTTCAGCATGCAGGTCAAGGAGAAGATGCTGCTCGCGGGGTTCGTCGTGCTGATGATGCTGATGGTCACGGTGATCTACAACGACCTGACGCGCATCAGCTGGATCGAACGCTTCATGCCGTGGCGTAATTAGAGCAAGGAGAACGCCTGCCACATGACCTGGATCACTCGCACGCTCCTGTTGGGAGTCATCATCACCGGCCTCGCCTTGCCGGCCGCGGCGCAGCAGAGTTCGACGGTCACCCAGACAGACATTCAGCGCCTTCAGGACAACGTGTACCTGGCCGACCGCGATGTGTCACAGGCTCGAAGCCGTGACGCCGCGCGCGCGACGCAGCTCCAGACCGAGCTCGACGATCTGCGCGACGAGGTCGTGTATCTGAAGGTGAAACTGCGCAAGGAGCGTACGCTCGCGCGAAGTGAGTACGCCGACGTGCGCGATCGCATCGAGGATCTGCGGTCACGAGCGCGGGGCGATTCGACCAGTTCCGCCCCGCTTCCATCGTCACCACCGGCGGCGCCATCGGCGTCGGCGCCTGTCCCTCCGCCGTCACGGCCCACGACTGTTGCGCCGGGTTCGCTGCCGTCGCCTCCGCCGGCGGCATCCTCGACTCGTCCGAGCACGACTGCCGCGCCGGCGGGAACGGTGGAGATTCCGGTCGGTACGGAGATCGACGTGCGTCTGCAGAACACGTTGAATTCCGGGACGAACCAGGTCGAGGATCGCTTCGAGGCGACGACGATCGTTGACGTCGTCGTCAACGGCCGCGTCATTGTTCCCGCCGGCTCACTGATGCGTGGCGTCGTGACGGCCGTTGAGCCTGCGACGCGCACGAACCGCACGGCGCGTCTGACCATCAGCTTTGACCAGGTCACGGTGAACGGCCAGCCCTACGCGATTCGAGGGACCGTCACCGAGGCCATCGAGGGCTCGGGCGTCAAGGGCGAAGCGACGCGCATTGGCGCAGGCGCCGGCGTGGGCGCGATCATCGGCGGCATCCTCGGTGGAGTCAAAGGCGCCCTGGCTGGAGTCCTGATCGGCGGCGGCGGCACGATCGCGGCCACGGAAGGCAAGGAAGTGCAGGTGCCGCAGGGGTCGGTTCTGCGCGTGCGTCTCGATTCGCCGGCGCAGATTGCGACGGCGCGTTAGCGCTGGCGCGGCGGGCTACAGCGTCTTCGCGACGTCTTTCATCGCGCCGTGCGCGGCGGCAATGGTGGTTTTGATCTGTGCCTCGGTGTGCGCCGTCGAGAGGAACCACGCCTCGAACTGTGACGGCGGCGCATACACACCCCGCTTCAGCATGCCCCTGAAGAACGTCGCCATAGGCGGCGGTGTTCGCGGACAGCGCCGACTGATAGTCGCGCACCGGCGTGGACGCGAAGAACGGCGTCAGGAGCGAGCCGAACGCGTTGACCTGCACGGCCACGCCCGCTTCCCGCGCCGCACTGGCCAGACCCGCGGCCAGCATCGACCCACGGGCCGCGAGGTCCTTGTACAACTTGGGGCCGAGCCGGCCAAGCGCCCAGAGGCCGGCCGTCATCGCGAGCGGGTTGCCCGAAAGCGTTCCCGCCTGATACACCGGCCCTGCCGGGGCGACCATATTCATGATCGCCTCGCGTCCTCCGTAGGCGCCGACCGGCAGTCCGCCGCCGATGATCTTGCCGAGACACGTCAGGTCGGCACGCACGCCGAAGATCGCCTGGGCGCCTCCCGCCGAGGCACGGAAGCCGGAGATGACTTCATCGAAGATCAGCAGGATGCCGTCGCGCGAGCATCGCTCGCGCAGTCCGGTCAGGAAGTCGGCGGCCGGCGGAACGACGCCGATATTGCCCGCGATCGGCTCGACGATGATCGCCGCGATTTTCCCTTCATGCTCGGTGAGCAGCGCGTCCACCGACCGTAGGTTGTTGTAGCGCGCGAGCAGCGTATCTGCCGCCGCTGCCGCCGGGACGCCGGGGCTCGTCGGGATGCCAAGCGTCAGCGCGCCTGAACCAGCCTTCACGAGGAACGCGTCCGCGTGCCCGTGATAGCAGCCTTCGAACTTCACGATCTTGTCGCGCCGTGTGTACGCGCGCGCGACGCGGATGGCGCTCATCGCGGCTTCAGTGCCGGAGCTGACGAACCGGACCCGTTCGATCGACGGCATCAGCGTCCGCACGCGCTCCCCGAGCTGGTGTTCGAGCGCCGACGGGGCGCCGAAGCTCGTACCACGCCGGGCCGCGGCGCTGATCGCCTGGACGAGCGCTCGTGGGGCGTGGCCGTGAATCAGCGGACCCCACGACATCACGTAGTCGATGAAGCGATTGCCGTCTACGTCCTCGAGGACGGCGCCCGACGCACGAGCGATGAAGATCGGGGATCCGCCGACGGCCTGAAACGCCCGAACTGGACTGTCGACGCCGCCGGGAAGGATCTGACTGGCCCGGGCGAACAGCTTCTTTGATCGAGTGGGTGTTCTCACAGGGCTCGAGCCGCGTCACGCGCGTAGTAGGTGATGATCATGTCGGCGCCGGCGCGCTTGATGCCGATGAGCGACTCCATCATCACCCGCGGCTCGTCGAGCCAGCCGCGCTGGGCGGCGGCCTTCAACATCGCGTACTCACCGCTCACGTGATATGCGGCGGTCGGGTAACCGAAGCGGTCCTTCACCTTCGCCAGCACGTCGAGGTACGGCAATGCCGGTTTGACCATGACGATATCCGCGCCCTCTTCGATGTCGATCTCCACCTCGCGCAGCGCTTCCGCCACGTTGGCAGGATCCATCTGGTGGCTGCGTCGATCGCCGAACTGGGGCGTCGAATCGGCCGCCTCGCGAAACGGACCGTAGAACCCCGAGCAGTATTTGGCCGCGTAGGACATGATGGCCGTTCGGTCGAAGCCGCGCTCGTCGAGCGTCTTGCGAATCGCCGCGACGCGGCCATCCATCATGTCCGAGGGTGCCACCACGTCGGCGCCGGCCACCGCGTGCGACAACGCCGCCCTGGCCAGCTGCTCGACGGTCGGGTCGTTGAGGATCTCGTCTCCCTCGACGATGCCGCAGTGACCGTGTGAGGTGTATTCACAGAGGCAGACGTCGGTCATCACCAGGAGGTCGCGCACCTCGCGTTTGAGTGCGCGCACAGCGGACTGCACCGGAGCATCGGGGTCGAACGCGGCTGAGCCTTCGAGATCCTTTTTCTCGGGCAAGCCGAACAGGATCACCGCCGGCACGCCGTCTGCCTTCGCCGCCGCGGCTTCCTTGACCGCCTCATCGACCGACAGCTGATGGACACCGGGCATCGATCCGATCTCCCGGCGTACGCCCTCGCCCTCGCAGATGAAGAGCGGGTAGATGAAGCAGTCCGGCGTCAGCCGTGTTTCTCGCACCAATGAGCGAATGGCCTCGGTCCGCCGCAGCCGGCGCGGACGGCGAGTCAGGGACAGCGAAGTCCGTGTAGTGACAGCCATAGGGGAATCTTGCCACTCTCTAGCCGGTAGCCGGTAGCCGGTAGCCGGTAGCCGGTAGCCGGTAGCTGGTAGCCGGTGGTTCGTAGCCGGCAGCCTTTCAGCTTCTCGCTACAGGCTACCAGCTACCAGCTACCGGCTACCGGCTAGAGAGTGGCTATGCGCTCGTCAGCCTCCCGTTGGCGACGTGCGCGGCGATGGCATCCACGAGCGCGGGAATCGTCGCGACGCCTGGCACGACCGTGACGTCGATGCCCAGCTGCGTTGCGGCGTCGGCGGTCACCGGACCGATCACGGCCACGACGGTGTTCTTGAGGAGATCAATCGTCTGCTCGGCGCCGTAGATTTCCGAGAAATTCCGTACCGCCGAGGGGCTCGTGAACGTCACGACATCGATGTGGCCGTCGAGCAGCATGCGATAGATGTCGGGCCCGCCGTCTTGTTGCGCCTCCTCGAGCACCGTGCGGTAGGCGACAACGTCGGTGATGGTGGCACCCGCGCTTCGAAGTCCGTCGGCGATGACGTCACGTCCGATGTCGGCTCGTGGCACCAGCACGGACGCGCCCGCGACGTGCCCGTCCTCCAGCATCGCCGACACGACGGCCTCGGCCCTGAACTCGTCGGGAATCAAGTCGACCTTGATCCCGTATCGAGCGAGTCGCTCCGCGGTGCCGCTGCCGACGGTGCAGAGCTTCGGGCCCTTCAGCGATCTCACATCGCGCGTGCCGTCGAGGAACGCGGTCATGAACGACTCGACGGCGTTGCCGCTCGTGAACACGATCCAGTCGAAGCTGCCCGCGTTGGCGGCCGCGCGCATCAGCGGATCGGGATCATGAGGCGGCATGATGCGGATCATCGGCGCTTCAATGGCTTCGGCGCCCAGAACCGTCAGCAGGTCCACCATCTCGGCTGCCTGATCGCGAGGCCTCGTCACCAGTACGCGCGTGCCGAACAGGGGCCGGGCGTCGAACCAGCGCAAGTGATCGCGAAAGCCAACGACGCGACCGACCACGAGAATCGCCGGCCCGCGCCGCGGATGCTCGCGTACGCGGTCGAGCAGCTCCACGAGGGTGCCGGCCAGAGTCTCCTGGCTGGTGAGCGTGCCGTTGTAGACGATGACCGCCTGATCGTCGCCGGGCCAGCCGTTGGCCTGCATGGCGTCGAGCATGCGAGGCAGCTGTTGGGCGCCGGCGTAGCAGACAATCGTGCCTTCGAGTCTGGCCAGACTCGCCCAGTCGATGTCGGGCGGCGTGCGGCTCTCGTCCTCGTATCCGCGTACCAGCGTGATCGTGTCGCCGCCGCCGGGATAGGTCACCGGCACGCCGGCGTAGGCAGGGACGCCGATGCCGAGCGGAATCCCGGTAACGACTTCGAACGGAATGCCATTCTCGTGCAGGAACAGGGCCTCTTCGCCGCCCCGATCGAAGACGAACGGGTCGCCGCGTTTCAGACGCGCGACCAGCTTGCCTTCGCGCGCTTTCTCGGCGACGAGCAGGCTGATGGCCTCCTGCGCCATTTCCTTATGGGCCGTGACTGCCGACGCTGATCAGCTCGGCGCCGGGCTGCGAGTACTTCAACAGGCGCATCGGGACCAGTTGGTCGTGGATGACGACATCGGCGTTACGCAGGCACTCGAGCCCGTGCACGGTGATCAGGCCTGGGTCGCCGGGGCCAGTGCCAATCAGATAGACCGCGGGGTTTTTCATGGTTGTTCGCTCGTATCGCTCGACACTCGTTGGGCCTCCGCGAGAATCGTATCCGCACCGCGCGCCAGCAGCGCGTCGGCCACCCGCACGCCGACGACCTCGGGCTCGTGGACCGAGCCCGCCACACTGGCCCTTACCTCTCGCGTACCATCGAGTGCGCTCACGATGGCGGCCAGGTGCAGCGTCTCTCCGTCAATCTGGGCGTAAGCCCCGATCGGCATCTGGCATCCGCCGCCAAGTCGCGTCACGACGGCCCGTTCAGCGGTCAGCGCGACGCCGGTCAGCGCGTCGTGAATCGTCACCACGTGCTCCCGCGCCCGCACATCATCGTCGCGAATCTCAATCGCGATGATGCCCTGACCCGGCGCCGGCACGCACGTCTCGGCTGGCAGCGCCGCCGAAATCCGCGGCGCGTGGTTCAGACGACGCAAGCCGGCCGCGGCCAGTACCAACGCATCATAGTCGCCTGAGTCGAGCTTGCGCAGCCGCGTATCGAGATTTCCGCGAATTGGCTGGAACCGGGCACCGGGAAACAGGCGCGTGAGCTGCGCGATGCGCCGCACGCTGCTGGTCCCGATCCTGGGATCTGACCCCAGCGCCGATCCGACCTCCTGCAGCGTCAACGCTTCCCGACCGCCCGGCAGCACGACGGCATCGCGGGGGTCCTCACGTGGAAGCACCGCTCCGATCGTCAGACCGGCGGGCAGCACGGCCGGCAGGTCCTTGCTGCTGTGCACGGCGAGGTCGATCTCGCCGGCCAGGAGGCTGTCTTCGATCTCCTTCACGAAGAGACGCTTGCCGCCGACCTCGGACAGGACCGCGTCGGCGAGCCGGTCTCCCGACGTCTTGATGACGACGATCTCGCAGTCGACGCCGGCGTGCGTCTTCAGCAGCGCCGCGGTCGTGTGCGCCTGATAGAGGGCGAGCTGACTGCCGCGCGTCCCCAGCTTCAGTGTGATCATCTGGTGGACTGCATGTGCCGGGGGAGGACCAGTTCAGCAGCCTTCGACGGTGATCTTCCGGGCGCGACAACGGAGCGGCCGGCGGTTATGTGAGAAGGACATCCCACGAAACTACTTCCGCCGGTCGGCTGACGTGGAGTCAGCCGCCGCGTCGGTAGAACTCGATGCGGTCTCCCCGGTGCGCAGGCGAAACAGCCGGTTGACGGCTTCGGTGTAGGCGACTTGTGTTTCCTCGTCCGGCAGGGCCTTCAGCTGCTCCGTCGGTTCGAGCAGCAGCTTCTCGACGATGAGACGCGTCACTTCGTCCACGCGCGCCCGCTCGTCCGGCGAGAGGCCGGCGAGCTTGGACTCGAGGCGTTGCAGCTCGGATCGCCGGATCGTATCGAAGCGCTGGCGCAGCGCGACGACGGTGGGCACCGCGCCGCGCGATCGCTGCCACGTGGCGAACTTCAGCAGCTCCTCGGCGACGATGGTCTCGGCGTGCGAGATCTCTCTCGTGCGGCGGGTCAGGTTCTCCTGCACGATCGACTGCAGATCGTCGACGTTGTAGAGGAATACCTGCTCCATGTCGCCGACCGATGCCTCGACGTCGCGCGGCACGGCGAGATCGATGATGAAGAGCGGACCAGGCCGGTGTCTGCCGGCGGTGGCTTCGACCTGCGCCCGCGTCAGGATCGGCCGCTGCGATCCGGTCGCGGTCACGACGACATCGGCGGTACCGAGGAGGGACGCGAATTCATCCCATGGCGCCGCGTGCCCTCCGACGGCCGCCGCCAGCGTCTCGGCGTGCGAGGGAGTGCGGCTGGTGATGACCATTTCGCCGACGCCCTGCGCGCGCAGATGCTCCGCGGTCAGCGTGCTGATCTCGCCGGCGCCGATGACCAGCACACGCCGGCCCTCGAGTCGTCCGAAGATCTTCCGCGCCAGCGCCACCGCGGCATAGCTGATCGAGACCGCGCCTTCGCCGAGCGCCGTCTCCGTGCGGACGCGCTTGCCGACGCCGAAGGACCAGTGAAATAGCTTGCTCAACATCGGCCCGGTGCAGCGCCGGCCGGCGGCGGTTTCGAACGCGTCCTTCACCTGTCCGAGGATTTGCGGCTCGCCCACGACAAGCGAGTCGAGACCGGCGGCGACGCGGAACAGGTGCTTCGCCGCCGCCTCGTCGTCGAGCGAGAAGAGGTGCGGCGTGAAGCTCTCGGCCGGCAGCGAATGGTAGTGGCTGAGAAACGCGACGACGTCTTCGCGCGCCCGGTCGGGGTTTTCGCTGGCCACGTAAATCTCGGACCGGTTGCACGTGGACAACACGACCGACTCGGCGGCGGATGGCCGCGTCGCCAACGCTTCGACGGCCGCCCCGAGGTCGCGGCTCGAGAAGTCGAGCCGTTCACGCACGTCAACGGGCGCCGTCTTGTGACTGACGCCGAGCAGGAACAGATGCATTACTGAAACGTGTGGCTCGTCGTGACGAAATAACTGACCGGGAGGAAGTTCAGCAGCACGATCACGAAGCCGAGCGCCGAGAGCCACGCCGTGCGCCGGCCCGTCCATCCCATCGTCGAGCGCGCGAAGACCTCGAACGAATAGACCGCCCACGTCACGAGCGCGATGAGGATCTTCGGATCGTTCAGCGACATCGCCTGGAGATTCGAATTGCCGGGGGCCACCGCACGGGCCTGGGCCGCCCACACCACGCCGACGACGACACCGATCGTCAGGAACAACCAACCCACAGCGACCGCTCGCGAATTCATCGCGTCGAGCACGTGCAGCGACGGCAGCCGCGCGTAGAAATAGCCCAGATGCTTCTTCTTGATCTCCTTGAACTGCAACATGTACGTCAGACCCAGCATGCCGGCGAGCGCGAAGGTCGCGTACCAGAACATCATCGAGAGGAGGTGCACCCAGAACCAGGGGCTGTCGAGTACCGGATCAGCGTTCTCCACGCCAGGCAGAAACGCGGGAATCGTCTGAAGTCCCGCCACGATCGGCAGGATGAAGACGCCCATCGCCCGCTCGTCTGTCGTCAGCTCGAGATAGATGTAGGACATCGCGAGCAGCCATACGAATGTCGAGATCGCATGCGAGCGGCTCGCAAACGGCACGTGACGAACTTCCATCGTCTGCATGCCGATCACGAACGTGTGTGACAGCACCGCGAGGAGCAGCAAGGTCGTCGCGGCGCGCCCGACGCCTGGTTGTCGTCTGGCGAAATGCACCGCGTAGACGACCGCGGCCGCGGCGTAGAGGACGAGCGGAATCAGGTTCAACGTGAGGTCGGGGCGTAGTAGCCCTTCTTGGTGCGCGGCGTGATGCTGGCGCGCGACACCTGAACGACGAGCCGGCGCCAGGCGCCATCACGACGCTGGTTGCCCGATGTATAGCCGAGCGTGTACTGGCTGGCGAGTTCGTCGGCGATCTGCGTGTACACGCCAGCCAGGTCGTCGATGCGTGCCGGGAAGAACGCCCGGCCGCCCGTTTCCTGCGCCAGCGTTCGCATCACGAACTCTGCTTCACGGAACCCCTTCGCCTGGACGTCGGCGCCGCGGAGCGCGATCGCGTAGATCGCCGTCTCGGAGCGCTTCGCCAGGTCGAGCACTTCTTCGAAGGAAACGAGGCTCGACGTGTCCTCACCGTCCGAGAAGACGATGAGTGCCTGCCGCCGCACATCTTCCTCGTTCACGGCCTTGACCTTCCGGAGCTCCTTCAGCGCGATGTAGATCGCGTTATGGAGCGAGGTTGAGCCTCCGGCGTTCGTCTGCTCGATGGCCGTCTGCAGATCGGCCTGATTCCCGGTGAAGCCCTGTCGAATCTCGACGCGGCTGTCGAAGTCCACGACTTGCGCGATGTCGTTCGGCTTCAGCTTGCGGACGAAATTCGTGGCCGCGGTCTGCAGCGTGCCGATGTGCTGCTCCATGCTGGCGCTGCTGTCGAGCAGCAACGACAGCGCGATCGGCTGCTGGCGCCTCGAGAAAAACGTGAGGTTCTGCTTGACCCCGTCTTCGAACACCGAGAACTCGTTCTCGGCGAGATCGGTGACGTAGTGGTTCGAGCCGTCGGTGACCGTGACGTTGAGCGACACGATGTCGATGCTCGCTCGGAACGACGGTCGCTGCCGGTCGCCAGGGGCCGGGGGGGGCGGTGTCTGCTGTGCGGCAGGAGCGGCGGCAGGAGCGGCAGGAGCCGCCGGGGGCGGCGCCGGGCCGCCGGTCTGCTGGGCCGATGATCCGGCCGCGACCGCCGTCAGGACGAACACGATCACGATGGAAAAACGTTTCACCTTAAGCTCCCGACTCCCCGCGTGCTGGTGCCCCCCGCATCGTCACCCCGGACTTTGCCGAGGTCACTTCGGTGCGTTCCGGAGGAATGAGCGATTGCGGCCGTGCGTAAACGACCTTGTACTGCGACGACAGCTCGCGCGCGAGCCGCTGCAGGGCCTGGTCAAGGCCATGTGGACTGAGCAGCGTGATGTACTGGCCGCCGCTCTTCGCGGGCCCGTTGCTCAAGAGAAACGAGCGTTCGCGGACTCCGTGATCCTCGGAGTACGGGAACTGACCGATCCCGACGATGTGCAGCGCGGCGTCCGCGCGTTCGAGCGCGGAGACGACATCGGTCGAATACCGGTTCGTGAACTCGATGCCATCGGTGACCACCGGCACGATCACGGCGCGCGGCGTTTCCCGGCGGCTCAGTCCCTGGGAGGTCTCGACGATCGCGTCGAGCAGGGTCATGCCGCTCTGCGGCATTGAAAACAGGCGGCCCACGGTATCGGACAGACGCTTCGGATCGCTGGTGTAGTCAGCGAGGATGGTGGGCCGGTCGGCGATCGCAATGACCGCGATGTTGTTTCCGGGCCCCATCTTCGCCACGAATTTCGAGAGCCCGTCGCGGAGGAACGTGATTTCGTCGCTGGCCGCGGTGCTGTTGTCCACGAGCAGGGCGATGTCGATGGGCTCGGTCGCACGCGAGACGCGCAGGACTTCGCGGCGGACGCCGTCTTCACGGACCACGAACGCGTCCGGGCCGAGGCCGCTGACGGGTTCGCCGTCTTTGTCCACGGCGCTGACGAACAACGCGCGCTCGCGGGGTCCGTTCGCCTGTTCGGCGGTGGTGGTCGCAGTGAGCCCGCCAAGAGCAGCAGCGCACACGAACGCGAGGATCAGAATAGGCCGTGTGGACATGCGCATAAGGCGAGTAGGCCTGCGACGCTCGATACGGGCAGTATAGGTCTCGCCGGAACGGAGCGTCAAGCCGCGAGTTTGTCTGAAACCTGTTGAAAATACGGGACTTGATCGGCTGGCCGAGCGTCTGGAGCCCGGTGCTATGCGCAACTGCCGGATGGGTGGCTGGTGAAGTTTTTCACAAAGCGGAGTTATACTGGTCAACGGTCCTGGGGAGCGCGACGGCGACGTGGTCGTTGGGTGCGTCGGGACCGGTCCGCGGGGCAATCAACGAGATGGCGGGCCCCCGGCGCGCGTAATATGCGCGATGGGGTGCCGGTGGCCAAGAAGGATCCAAGCTTCTCGTTCGCGCGGTCCATCCAGGTGTTCCAGCAAAACGTGACCCGGGCGGGCCCGGCCGCGACGGCCAGCTATTCCCTGATCGGGGCCATCGTCGTGCTGGGTGGTCTTGGCTACGCGGTCGATCGCTGGCTCGGTTCAGCGCCGTGGGGTGCGTTTGTGGGCCTCATGCTGGGCCTGGTCGTCGGGTTCTACGAGTTGGTGAAAGCGGCTCGGCGTCGATGAAGCCGGTAACGTGGATGGTTGCTGCCAGCGGGGCAGTCTGGCTCCTCGTGAGCGCCACGCTGGCCGACCGCGCCAACCCGGAAGCCTTGTGGGGGATCGCCGGCCCGCTGGCGAGTGCTGCGGCGAGTTGGGTGGCGTATGTCCGGGCGCATGAATCGGCACCGGAACGCCTGACCCGGGTGATGATTACGGCGTTCGCGCTGAAGCTGATGTTCTTCAGCGTTTACGTGGTCGCCACGATGCGGCTGCTCGATTTGCGACCGGCGCCTTTTGTGGTGAGTTTTGCGAGTGCCTTCGTCGCGCTGCACGCGATGGAAGCATTCAGTTTGCGGCGTCTCATACACACGTGATGTTTCAGCCCGAGCACATCGTCGAGACTCCCGGCGCCCAGGAAGCCGCCGGCAAGTTCAATCCCGGTGAAGTGATCATCGAGCACGTCGCCAACAGCTCGCTCGATCATCCGCTGATTCATCTCCCGAAGATCCTGGCTCGACATCGACTTCTCCGTCACCAAGCACGTGCTGATGGTGTGGATCGTGGCCGCGATCGTGTTCTTCGTCGTGACGCTGACCGTGCGCCGGTATCTGCGTCAGGACCGGCACATCCCGTCGGGCTTCATGAACGCGCTGGAGTTCTTCGTCGTCTACCTGCGCGACAACATCATCGAGCCCAACGTCGGCAAGAAGTGGGTCAACACCTATGCCCCGCTGCTGCTGACGTTCTTCGCGTTCATTCTCACGGCGAATCTGATCGGCATCATCCCGGTCTTCGACGTGTTGTCGCTCGTCAACCACACCGTGATTCACGCGCCGGAAGAATCGTTCTTCGCTCGCGTGCTGCACGGCGGCGTCACCGCGACCGGCAACTACAACGTGACCGCGGCCCTGGCGACCCTGACGTTCCTCACGATCATCATCGCCGGCTCGCAGGCCCACGGCTTCGTTCAGCACTGGAAGAATCTCGTGCCGCACGGTCTGCCGAAGGCCATGTATCCGCTGATGATCACCATCGAGTTCGTCGGCATGCTCATCAGACCGTTTGCATTGACGATGCGACTTGCCGCGAACATGACCGGCGGCCATATCGCGCTTCTGGCCGTTCTGTCGTTCGTCTTCATTTTCACGGAGCAGTTTGGCCAGGCCGCAGGGCTCGGCGTGGGGATGGTGCTGTCGCTGCCGCTCGGCGTGGGCCTGCTGGGTCTCGAGCTGATCGTGATTCTGGTGCAGGCGTACGTGTTCACGCTGTTGTCGGCCGTGTTCATCGGGATGGCTATTCACGCTCATCACTGAGGCGGCCGGTCCGAAGGACCGGCCCTACGGGTAGAGAACGGCCGGTTCACAAGACCGGCCCCTACGGAGAGGGAAGGACGAAAATGGAACTGCAGTTCGCATACATGGGCGCCGGCATCGGCGTGGGTCTCGCGGTGATTGGCGCCGGGCTGGGCATTGGACGGCTCGCCGCCGGCGCCGCCGAAGCGATTGGCCGCCAGCCGAGCGCCAGCGCGCAGATCAACGGCGCGGTGCAGCTTCCGCTATTCCTGCTCGAAGGCGTCGCCGTGCTGGCCGTGATCGCCGGCATCCTGATCGTCTTCAAATCGTAGACACGGCACCGAAAGGACGCGTCATGAATAACCCGCTGGTCCAGCCCGATCCCGGGCTGTACATCTGGACCATCGCGACGTTTCTCATCCTGCTGTGGCTGCTGGCGAAGTTCGCCTGGCGGCCGCTGCTCGCCGCGCTCGAGAGCCGTCAGGATGCGATCCGAAAGTCGCTGGACGATGCACAGCAGGCGAAGCAGGAGCTGGAGCGTCTGCACGTGGAGTCGCGGAAGATCCTCGCCGAGGCACGCGTGCAGGCGGACGTGATCCTCTCGCAGACGCGATCCGACGCCGGCCGGCTTCGCGACGAGCTGAAGCAGAAAGCGCAGGCCGAGGCCGCTGGCGTCGTGAAGAACGCCGAGCGTCAGATCGAGATGGAAACCGCGCGCGCGTTGCAGCAGATTCGCAACGAGGCCGTGGACATATCGATCGCGATTGCCTCGAAGCTGCTCGAGCGCAACGTGTCCAAGGAAGACAACGAGCGCCTGATCGAGGAAACGTTCAAGCAGATCGAAGCCCGTCGCCCGAGCTAACACCCGGGATCCATGTCCATGCGGCGTGGCCACACGTTGACCGTTCTGGCGGCACTGGGTGGCCTGGTGCTCTTCGGCTACGCCGTGCGCCGCGCGGGCGTGAAGGAGATCGTCGACGGCATCCGCATGGTCGGGTGGGGCCTCCTTCCCATCCTCGGACTGGCCGGCGCCCGCTTTCTCCTTCGCGCGTCTGCCTGGCGGCTGTGCATGCCGCCGGACAACCGGCTCTCAATCGGCCAGGCCTTCAGCGCGTTCCTCGCCGGCGACGCCATCGGCAACGTCACACCGCTCGGCATGGTCGCGAGCGAGCCCACCAAAGTCTTTCTCACGCGACATCGACTGGCCACGCGAGAGTCGGTCGCGTCGCTGGCGACAGACAATCTGCTCTATGCGTCGTCGGTCGCCGCGATGGTCGGCCTTGGCGTGGTGGTCGCGCTTCTCACTATTCCGCTGTCCGTGGCCTGGCGCGACGGCGCCATCGCGGCGCTCGCCGCCGGCGTCGTCGGCGCGTTCATCATGTTCCGGCTGCTGCAGGGCACGTGGCGCGAGGAAAGCGGCGCCCGGCCGGCGTGGCGGGAGACCCTGGCCGGTCTGCGGCGATCAGTGCTGGCGTTCTCGACGGATCAGCCCGGACGCCTCGCTCAGGTGTTCCTGCTGGACCTGTCCTTTCACGTCCTGGCGGTCCTGGAGATCTTCCTGACGCTGCGCTGGCTGCTGGGCGATCGGAGCCCGACGCTCGAGCAGGCGATCGTGTTCGAGGCTCTCAACCGTGTCGTGATCGTGGTGTTCAAGTTCGTGCCGTTCAGGGTCGGGATCGACGAAGCGCTGTCAGGCGGAGTTGCGCCGATCGTCGGAGTCGATCCGGTGACGGGCGTCACCCTCGCCGTCGTGCGAAAGGTACGGAATCTGGTGTGGACCGGCGTTGGCCTGGCGTTTATCGCCGCCCATCCTGCTCACGCTGAGCCAGGGACGGATCGCCGCGAAAACGCGCCCGCGCATCGGACCTGAGCGCCTCGGCGCGGGAACGCTCGCCCAGGATCGTCCACAGTCTGGCGGCGACGGCGTACCCCTCGGGCGTCGGGGTCGCGGCGACCAGCTCGTTCAGGACGTCTTCGACATCCGCGTCACGATTGCTCGCGCGATACAGCATCGCCAGGCTCGTGTACGCCTGCACGTTGCGAGGATGGGCCACCAGTTCCTGCCGGAACTGAGACTCCGCGTCGGCGTAGCGATCGAGACGCGCCAGCGACTCCCCGAGATACAGGTGCAGGTCGGCCATCGTCGCCGCCCTGCTTGCGCAGAATGGCTTCTGCTTCTCCGAATTGCGCGGCCGCCTCTTCGTACTTGCCCTCGTCATAGAGCAGCCGGCCTCGCACGAACTGCGGCGCCGGCAGGGCGTGGCATCGGCTGCCTGCGCGGCATCCGCGTGGCGTGTCGCGGACTCGGAGTCCTTGTCCGCAAGCGCGACGCGCGCGGCCATCTCGTGGGCGGCGGCAAGCGCCCGCTTGTCCTCATGTTCGGCGAGCGCAATCGCGACCTCGGCCTGCTCGCGCGCCATCGCTGTGCGGCCGGCGCGCATCAACGCGTCGGCCAGGGCCAGGGCGCCGGCGGTCGCGTCGGGACGGAGCTCGCGAACGGTGTCGAAGGCGCGAATCGCTTCATCCAGACGTCCCATGCGCAGCAGCAGCGCCCCGAGCTGGTAGTGGACGGCGGCGAGCGGTCCGTGCGTCCGAACGATGCCCTGCAGTGCGCGGATGCCGGCGGAGTATTTCTTCTGGCCGATGAGAATCGCCGCTGCGCGATGGGCATCGACCGCGGCTGTCTGCGCCGTCGCATCGAGCCTCGTCTCGGCGGACGCCGCCCGTGGAAACGCGCTGAGGTATCCGAGCAGGGCGTAGCGCTCCTCGTCGCCTCGCCGGCAGCGGCGCCGGCGGAGTCACCGTTCCTGACGCGAGCATCCGATCGAGCGCCGATCGCAGGCGGCCGGCCTCCGTGGACTCGCCGCCGCCGGCCTCATCGACGGGCGGAGCGAGCGCGACGAGCTCTTCATCCACGCCTCGCAGGTAGCGGTAGTGGTCGCCGGTGAGCGCGTAGAGCGGTGTGCCGCCAAACCTGAAATACGCCGCGAACGACTCGGCATAAATCGGCTGCGTTGCCAGCACCGCATCGTCATCATCGAGGACGCGGCGGAGCGATCGACCGCGAAGGCCGCTCGGCTCGGGTGCGCGCACGAGATCGAGGATCGTCGGCACCAGATCGATGTGCTGCACGGGCGCCACGACGCGGCGTCCGGCGCCTTCGCCATTCGGCTGCTTCACGATCAGCGGAATGTGGAGGGCGGTTTCGTCCAGGGACATTCCGGAGCCCGCCTCCCCGTGATCGCCGACGAGCAGGATCGTCGCCTCGTCGTAGAGCCGATGCTGCTTGAGGGCCGCGGACAGCCGGGCCACCGCGGTGTCCGCGTCGCGGCCATCCACCTGCACGAGCAGGAAGAACCGCTGACCGTCGCGCATCTGGATCCATCGCTCGGCCGCGTCCAGCGTCAGCGCGCCCTCGCGCTCGAGTGCGGGCGCTTCGTCCGCCGTCGGACTGGGAATCTCGGCGTCGAAGAACGAGAACCCCTGCGACAGCCCGGACTGCGGGCGGAGCAGGAACGAGGACACGGCGGCTCCGGTCGTGAACCCGCGGCTGCGGAGCAGCTCCGCGAGCGTGCGGGCGCTCGGCGCGAGCGTGAAGCCGGCCTCGTCACGAACGCCGTGTTCGGGTGGGAGCTGGCCGGTCAGGATCGATGCATGAGAGGGAAGCGTCTGCGGAGAATGCGTATACGCCCGCTCGAAGATCACCGACTCCGTGGCGAGCGCGTCGATCGCCGGCGTGTCAGTCCGCTCGGCCCCATACGACGCCAGCTCCGTCGTCGGTAGCCCGCTCATCGAAATCACGAGAATCGGACCCTGATGTGCCGGCGACTCGCGCGCGTACCACCACCCGACCGCCGCCGATCCGGCGACTGCCACGAAGAAGAGCGCGATGATGATCCCGGCCTGCCATCGGCGGATGGCTCTGGCCGGCGCGTGAGTCGGCATGGCTTATCGGGGCGCCGCGGCTTCCGTGCGCGTCGATTCGAGCTCCGCCTTCGCGCGCTCGTTCGCCGCATCGTCGGTCAGCACCGCGCGTGTACGAAGCAATCGCGCGATCGAACAGCGCGCGGCGGGCGGCGGGATCGTTTTCGAGCGCCGCCCTCTTGCGATAGACACCGCCCATGACGAGATTCACGGCGGTGAGCTTCGGGTTCTGCTCGCGAATCTGTTCGTAGGCGATGCTCGCCTGATCGAGTTGACCCTTGTCGCGCAGTGCGTTCGCGGCTGCCAGCTGCTGCTGGATGTTCTTGCCCAGGGCGCCTGGTATCGGACCCAGGTCGCGCGCGAGGACGAAGTGCATCGGCGGAGTGCCGGCGACGCGTACCGGCCACTGCGCCTGCTGTGTCCCGAAACCCGGAGCTTCGGCCACGAACGTCCACGTGCCCGTCTTCAGACCGATCATCGCCCAGCGGCCTTTGTCGTCAGTGCTCGACGTGATCTGGGGCGGATAGGCTTCCTTGTTGGTGGCTTTGATCGTGGCGCCCTTCATCGCCTTGCCCGAGGTGTCCTTCACGGTCCCCGTGGCGCGCGCGGACTGCGCCAGGGCTGGAGCGGTCAGACACACGACGATAACGGCGGCGAGGGCAAGCGAGGCGCGTGGCATCACAGATTCCTCCTGGATTCGGGGCCGTCGCGTCCCCGCGCGTCAGGCGCTCAATAGTCTATCGCAGAAGGACTTACACGCTGGATTCAGCAAGTTTGTCGTTGTACATCCGGCTGTCGGCGTCACGAATCGCAGCCCTGAGGCCTTCCTCGGGCGACACCGGAGCGACGCCGACGCTGAGGCCAAGGTAATCGGGCAGTGCCGCCGCTACCCGCTCCTGGTCGAACGCCGTCTTCAGCGCCGCGGCTTTGGACCTCGCCTCTGCCTCGCCGCAGGACAAGAGCAGCAGGAATTCGTCGCCGCCCCATCTGATGGCGTAGTCCGACTGGCGAACGTGCCCGCGCAGCAGGTGGCCGATCATCCACAAGACTGCATCGCCCCGGTCGTGCCCCATCGTGTCGTTGAGGCGCTTGAAACGGTTCACGTCGATGAACACGACCGAGAGCGGCGTCTTGTAGCGGCGATAGTGCTCCAGCTCGCGATGCTCGACCTCGTCGAAGAAGCGCCGGTTATGACAGCCGGTCTGCGCGTCGGTGATCGCCAGTCGCCGGACTTCCTCGTTCGCGCCTGCCAGCTGCCGATTCGTGAGCCGCAGTTCGTCGGTCATGTCCTCGAAGATCAGGATAAACATGCCCAGCGCGACGAAGAGCGTCGTGATCACGGTCACACCCGACAACCGCCCCTGTGTCGTGCCCAGGTCGATGACCAGCGAGACGAGCGCCGCGAGAAGATGGCTGCCGGCGATGAGCGTCAGGCCGGCGCCAATCACCAGTGCACCGGCGGATCGTGCCTGTCGAGCCAGACGCAGGTAGCCGACGCCTGACCACGCCAGCAGCGCTGCGGTCGCGATCGTTCCGGTGAACACGACCGCAGCGAGCGGCACGACGAACGGCGAGACGAGAAACCAGAGCGCGGCCGCCGACATGACCATCAGTCGTCGTCCTCCCCAGCGCAGCACGTTCTGAGGAAACGACTCGACCGACAGTCGCAGCAGCCCTGACGCGCAGGCCGTGAAGAGCAGCGCGAGCCCGGTCAACACGCTGCGCAGCGTGGCGTCGGCATAGTCCTGTGCGACGAGCCCGAGCGCGGCGGAGACGAGCAGCCAGCTCCCGATCCAGTAGACGACGAACGCGCGGCCCCGATGCAGATACAGCAGGCTCAGCATGGCCGCGGCGAGGAGTGCCGCGTACGACGACATGACGCGCGGCTGAATGATGACGGGCGCGGCGAGCGGGATGCCGGGCAGCACGTCAACGAGCGCGGCAGTACTGGACTGTGCAGTGAGCTCGACCGCCGCGGTCGTCAGAACGACGAGGATCGCGATCAGTAGAGCTGATAGAGCATCAGATAGATGATCACGCCGGTGACGGAGACGTACAGCCAGATTGGCAGCGTCCATCGAGCAATCCTGACGTGTCGGTCGAATTGCGACCGAAGGCCGCGAGTGGCCGTGACGAGTGCCAGCGGCAGAATCGCGGCCGCGAGCACGACATGCGTGATCAGGATAGCGAAGTATGTGACGCGAACGAAGCCCACGCCCGGGAACGGACGAGATCCAGCGTTGGCGTGATAGATCACGTAGCTCGTCAGGAAGACAGCTGAGCAGATCAGCGCGGCGATCATGCAGCGCTTGTGAGCCCCGGCATGGCCCCGACGAATGAACACCCATCCGACGACGAGAAAGACGGCCGAGGTAGCGTTCAGAAGCGCGTTGAGATGAGGAAGGGACGCGACGCTCAGATCCACAGACGATCGGCGACGAGAGCGCCCCAGAGAAGCGGAAGGTACGTGATCGAAAACAGGAAGAGACGCCGCGCCTGCGCGATCGATCGCTCGCGTGCGAAGAGCGCCGCGAGCGCGATGAACACGAGCCCCAGGACCGTCGCGACGATGCTGTACGGCGCGTCCGCGAGGCCGACGAGCGCGGGCAGCAGACTCACCGGCCAGAGCGCCGCGGCATAGAGCAGGGCCTGTTGGCCGGTGCGGCGGCCGTCGGGCTCGAGCACCGGCAGCAGGGGAATGCCGGCGCGCGCGTAGTCGTCTCGATACATCCACGCGATCGCGAGGAAGTGCGGCATCTGCCAGAAGAAGACGATGCCGAAGAGGACGAGTGCCGGAAGCGTGATGTCACCCGTGGCCGCGGCCCAGCCGATGACCGGTGGCAGCGCGCCGGGAACCGCGCCGACAAGCGTGGCGAGCGACGTGCGCGTCTTGAGCGGCGTGTAGACGAGCACGTAACTCGCCGCGGTGACGAGCGCCACCGCGGCGGCCGCCGCGTTGGCTCCAAATGTGAGTTCGATGAGGCCCGCGCTCGAGAGCAGCACGCCGAACCAGGTCCCCTCGTTGATGCCGAGACGTCCCTGCGGCAACGGCCGCGTGCTCGTTCGGCGCATCAGACGATCGGTCTCGCGCTCCCAGACCTGATTCAAGGCCGCGGCGCCACCGGCGACCAGCGCGGTGCCGAGCAGCGTGTGCACGAGCAGCGCCGTCGGTACGCCGGCCGGCGACGCCAGATACAACCCGCCGAGCGTCGTCACGAGGACGAGCAGATTGAGCCGTGGCTTCGTGAGGGTGACGAAGTCCGCCGCGCGCGAGCGCGTGCCGGCGACCGCGCGCCGATCGACCGCGGCGTTGGCGGTGCTCACGCGTGATCTCCGGCGGGACTTGGCCGGTCCGAAAGGACCGGCCCTGACGTACGTCCGGCGTTCGTCCATCGACGGTGTAGGCCGGGTCCTGTCCTTGAGACCCGGCGCCTGCGCGAACCTCGCGCGATGGGCGCGCAGCGTCAGCACGAGCGATGTCACCAGCACCGACGCACCCGTGACGACGTGCAGCGAGTTGATGATGAACTGCTTGCCGCTCAGCACCGTCAGGGCGCCCAGCGTGATCTGAATGGCGAGCAGAACGAGGAGCAGCAGCGACGGGCGGCGCAGTTCCCGCCGCGACCGATGGTGATAGAAGACGTGGCCCGTCGTGGCGAGGATCGCCAGGCTCACGACGACGGCGCCGACGCGATGCGCGAAGTGCACGGCGATCTTCGCGTCCCAGTGCGGCGGAATCAGCTGACCGAACATGAGCGGGAAGTCGGGAATGGCCAACCCCGCGCCGGTATGACGCATCGTCGCGCCGACGACGATCTGCAGATAGATGAGGCCGGTCGTCGCTGCGGCGACGCGGCGCAGGATCACATCGTGCGCCGGACGTCCGGAACGCCTCGGCGTCCGTCGGCCGCGTACGCGCGCGTCCAGCCTGGCGAGGTGACGAGCGCGATCGTCATGGTCAGGCAGAACACGATCTGCGCGAGGCTGGCGTGCGCGATGGAGATCGGATCGGGGAGATACCACAGCACCGTGATGCCGCCGAGGATGCCTTGCACGATCACGGCAGCCAGCGCGATGATAGCCCAGTCGTCGCACCCAGCCGCGCGGCTCGGCCCGCCAGAGCCACGCCGGCGAGCACGAGAATCAGGAACCCCACCGTGCTGGCGATGAGTCGATGGGTGTGCTCGAACTTGATCCCGCCCACCATCTTCTCGAGCGGGAAGAAGAACATGAAGTAGCCGTACGTGTTCGGCCAGTCGGGCACCGAGAGCCCCGACTCCGTGCTGGTGACCAGGCCGCCCGCAAAGATGAGGATGCCGGTCGCCGCCGCGACGAGCACCGCGAAGAGGTGAAGCATCAGATCTTGAATGCGAACGTGATCGTCTTGGATTCTTTCGCGCCGATCGTGACCATCTGTGTCTGCGTGCCGAGTTTCTCGTGCCACGCTTCGATCGTGTAGGTGCCCGGCGGGAGCCCGGCGAGCGCGAATGCGCCGCCCTTGCCACTCACCGCATGGAACGGGTGCTCGAGCACGCCGACCCACGCGTTCATCCACTTGTGCACGTCACACTTGAACGGCAGCATGACTTCCGGCGTCGTGAAGGTCGTCGTGTACTTCAGGCCCTTGAGCCCCTGGCCGCGGTTGAACTCGCGATTGGCCATCGGAAGCGCGTGGATGTTGTGGAGCGTCTCGTCGCTGTTCACGATGTCGAGCGACTGGCCGACCTGAATCCCGAACACGCGCGGCGTGTACGCGCAGCCCTTCTGATCGAGGACGACGGGCGTCGTGGGCACCGGGAACTTGAGCGCGCCCAGACCATCCTTGACGTAGACGAAGACGTTCTCGAGCCCGCCGTCCGAGACGATGAACGTCGGCGTCGTGGCCGCGCCGAGCTTCATGCAGTACGGATCCGAGCTCATGTTGATCGACGGATTCGGCGGCGGCGTGCCCTGCAGGGTGATCGTGCCGGCGATCGCGCCGACCGTGGCGGGATCGACCGGATTGGTCACCGGCGCCACGGCCGGTGCCGTGTTGGTGGTCGTCTCACCGCCGCCGCACGCGGCGCCGGACAGGGCCACGCAGAGCGCGGCGCTGGCGAGTACGCGGACCATGAGATGCATCGATGACTCCGGAATCCTCGATTATTGCACGCCGCCAGCGGCGGTGATCTTGCGCAGCACGCGGTCCTGCATCCACTGCGGGCTCCACCAGTCCACGGGGGTGACCTGCTGGCCGCCGACGAGCATCGTGAAGTGCAGGTGATCGCCGCCGGCGAGTCCGGTCATGCCGCTGCGGCCCAGTTCCTGGCCCTTCTCGACCGTATCGCCAACCTTGACGCCGATCGACGAGAGATGGCCGTACAGCGACAGCACGCCCATACCGTGATCGATGACGACGCAGTTGCCGTAGATGCCGAGGTCGGAGGCGTGAACGACGCGGCCTCGCTGTGACGCGACGATCGGATACGTTTGCCGTCTTCGCGAGGTCGAATCCGAGATGCACCTGCTTGTCGACGTCCTTGCCCTTGTACGTGTAGGTGCGCGTATCGGCGAACTTCGCTTCGACCTGCGAGTTGCCAAGCTGCTGGAACGCGTCCTTGAAAAACATCTCCGGCGCGCTCTTCTTCGAGAGGTCCATCAGGTACTGATTGTTCTTCCGGCGCAGGTCGCCGTTGATCTTCAGGAAGCCCGCGAGCATGTCGTCGGTCGGGATCTGTTCATTCGGCGAGTTGCTCGCGATTGCGGGCACGACACGGTTGAGAAACGTGTCGTCGAGCGGAATCGTGCTCTTTCCGTACGGCTTCGGGAAGACCTGGTGATCGATGGGCACGACGACCTCGTTCCCCGCCGGGTCGCGCGCGAACACCTGCACGGTCGATCGCGGATCCTGATCGAAGAGCACGGCGAAGAACGCGACGCGCAGCGCCGGGTCGCTCGAGATGCCGGCGCCCTTGGCGGGGTAGCCCGGGTACTCGATGTTCCCGACACGCACGCCCGACTCCACATCGTCCGGCGTGGCGCGGTAGACGACGAACTCGCTGCCCCCGAGGTTGATGAAGTGGAAGGTGGACGCGACTGACGCGCGCGGCGGATCGAGCCGCACCTGCACGTCGTGTGTCGCCGTCGACTCCGCCTGCCGCAGGCCGTAGACGACCGGCCGTGACGCGCGCACGATGATGCGCGCCGGACCGGCCTGCAAATCCGGAATGGCCTGCTTGCCGATCGGCCGCATCACGTACATCTTGTCCGCGGTGTCGGGCTTCGCGGCGCTGGGACTCTGCGGCTCGAGGGAATAGACGGGGAAGGTCTTGCCGTTCTGTTCGACCGAGACGTCCACTGCCGAGAACCGTCCGTCCGGGGCCTGCACCATCAGCTCGATCGACCCGGTCCGTCCCAGGAATTTTCCGGGCTGGCGGATCTCGATCGTCGGGCCTAGCTGGCGGCCCGCCCACACCCAGGCGCCGCCGAGGCCAATTGCCCCCAGGACGACCAGAAAGACCAGGAATTTCATGAAGGCGCGCATCCTTCGAATCATAGCCCGCGCGAGCGAAATCGGGGTTGTTTACATCTCCGCGATCCACGTACGCTACTTTCGCGCTCCGCGAGGTCCCATGTTCAAAAAATTGCTCGTCGCCCTGGCAATTCTTGCCTCCGTTCTGGTGTCCGTGGTCGATCAGGCGCGGCTCGGTGCGCAATCAGGCGCCGGCGCCGTGTCGATGACGTCGCTCGGCGTTCCCGTCGGCGAGAACTTCGACACGCTGATCACGACGGGGACCGCGACCTGGACAAACGACGGCACGCTGCCCGGCTGGTATCACGCCCGCACGGGCACAGGGACCACGATCGTGGCCAACAACGGCGGCAGCAACGCCGGCAACCTGTATAGCTACGGCACGGGCACGTCGGCGGATCGCGCGCTCGGGTCGGTCGGCTCGGGCAACGTCGCCGCAGGCAACTTCCACTGGGGCGTGCGGCTGGCCAACGAAACCGGCGCGACGATCACGTCGTTGACCGTCTCGTATCTCGGCGAGCAGTGGCGCAACGGCGCCGCACCGGAACAGACCATCAACTTCTCGTACCGGATCGGCACGGGACTTGGCGGGACGCTCACCGACTTCACCACCGGCGGCGTCGCGGTACCGGAACTGGACTTCGCGAGCCCGGTGACTGGAGGGACAGCCGCGGCGATCGATGGCAACGTCAACGCCGTCCCCATCTCGTTCACGATCACGGGACTGAGTCTGGCCCCACAGCAGGAAATCCTCCTGCGCTGGTCCGATATCGATCATAGCGGCGCCGATCATGGCCTGGCGGTCGACGACGTCAGCGTCACGCCCAACGGGGGTGGTGTCGTCGTGCCTTCGCTGTCGATTGACAACGTATCGGTGATGGAGGGCAACAGCGGGACGGTCAATGCCACCTTTACGGTGACGGCCTCGACTGCGGACCACACCGGCATCAGGTTCGACATCGAGACAGCCGACGGAACGGGAGTCTCTGCGGCCACTGCCGGCGACGGCGACTACCTCCCTC
The DNA here is from genome assembly GCA_963751025.1 of uncultured Acidobacteriota bacterium. GTDB lineage: Bacteria > Acidobacteriota > Vicinamibacteria > Vicinamibacterales > UBA2999 > Gp6-AA40. Next base: position 108,934 of record CAVVTC010000003.1, read on the forward strand.
GTCAGGAGACCGAACAGCTCATCGCGGCCGGAACGACCAGCTATACATTCACCGTCGTCGTCAACGGCGACACGAACGTCGAGTTCGACGAAACGTTCATCGTCAATCTCACCGGCGTGAACGGCGCCACGGTTGCCGACGGGCAGGGCATCGGGACCATCACCAACGACGATGCGCCGCCTCCAGTGGCCTCCGATGTGGTGATCAGCCAGGTGTATGGCGGCGGTGGAAATACGGACGCGCCGCTGCGAAACGATTTCATCGAGCTCTTTAACCGCGGCACGAGCGTGGTGAACCTGACGAACTGGTCAGTGCAGTACAGCGGGGCGACGACGACTGGAGCGTGGTCGGTGACGCCGCTGACTGGCAGCATCGGGCCCGGGATGTACTACCTGGTGCAGCAGGGGGCAGGGGCTAACGCGGGCGCGCCGCCGCTGCCCACCCCGGATGCGACAGGCACCATTGCGATGGGTTCAACGGCGGGCAAGGTTGCGCTCGTCCCTACCACGACGGCGATCGCCGTGGCGTGCCCGGCTGGAGGGGATCGTCGACCTCGTCGGCTACGGCGGCGCCAACTGTTTCGAGAGTGTTCCGACGGCGGCCACCAGCAACACGACGGCGGCACTGCGCAAGCGTGGCGGCTGTTTCGACTCCGACAACAACAGAGTCGATTTCTCGATCTCGGGGCCGACGCCGCGTAACTCGACGACGCCGTTCAGGAGCTGCGCGCCGCTGGCCGCGCCCATTCACGACATCCAGGGCAGCGGGCTGTCGTCGCCACTGCTCGGTCATGACGTCATCACGAACGGGATCGTGACCGGTGTGAAGAGCAACGGCTTCTTCCTGCAATCGCCAGCGTCCGCTTACGACGCCGACCCGGCCACGTCGGAGGCGCTGTTCGTCTTCACGTCCTCGATCCCGGCGGTGATGGCCGGCGACGAGGTATCTGTGCTTGGCACAGCCACCGAGTTCTTCGGCCTGACGCAGCTCGAGAGCTCGCTGCCCGGTGATGTCACGGTGGTGTCGCAGGGAAATGGGGTCCCGGCAGCGGTCACGCTGACGACGGCCATCCTCGATCCCGCCGGTACACAGCAGCAGCTCGAGCGGTTCGAGGGCATGCGCATGCAGGCAACCACGCTGGTGTCCGTGGCGCCGACGGACGAGTTCGGCGAGATCGCCACGGTGCTGCCAGGTGTCGCGCGGCCGATGCGGGCACCCGGCATCCCTCTGTCGGACCCGGTGCCTCCGGATCCAACGACCGGGCTGATTGATTGCTGTATTCCGCGCTTCGACGAGAACCCCGAACGAATCTTCCTCGACACCGAGGGCCTCGTGGGGTCAACCGTGCTGTCGGTGACCTCGAACGTGGCGATCGGCGGTGTCGTCGGTCCGCTCGATTTCAGCTTCGGTGCCTACAAAGTGCTGCCTGAGGTCGCGCCGACACGCAGTCCGAACATGACCGGTGTGCCGGTTCCGGCTCCGGCACTGGACGATTTCACGGTGGGCGGCTTCAACATCGAGAACTTCGCGGGCGACGCCACGCGGCTGAGGAAGGCGGCGCTCGCCATCCGGCAACTGATGCGGTCCCCTGACGTCATCGGCCACATCGAGATCCTGGACGAGCCGACGCTGCAAGCGCTGGCCGACCAGGTCAACAACGATGCGGTCGCGGCGGGCGAGGCGAACCCGAACTACCAGGCGCGGCTCATCGTCGCGTTGCTCGCGAACGGCAACCCCTCGCCACAGAACGTCGGCTTCCTCGTCAAGACGTCGCGCGTGCGCATCGACTCCGTGACAGCGGAGCCGGCCGGCACGTTCACGCTGCCGGGCGGTGGGTCTGCCCTGCTGCACGACCGGCCGCCGCTTGTGCTCCGCGCGACCGTCGATCCGTTCGGCGCCAACCCGCGCCCCGTTATCGTCGTCGTCAACCACCTGCGCTCCTTCATCGACATCGATCTGGTGGACGGGGACGGCCCGCGCGTCCGCGCCAAGCGGACGGCGCAAGCCGAGGCGGTCGCCCAGCTCCTGCAGGACCTTCAGACGGAGAATCCCGGCACGGCGGTGATTTCGATTGGCGACTACAACGCCTACGAGTTCAACGACGGCTACACGGATCCGATCGCCATCATCAAGGGGTCGCCGACGCCCGACGACCAGATCGTCGTCGACGACAGCCCGGACCTGGTGAATCCAAACTTCGTGAACCTGACTGACGGGCTGCCGTCGAGCGAGCGCTACAGCTTCCTCTTCGAAGGGACGCCGCAGGCGCTCGACCACGTCCTGGTCAACACGGTGGCGCTCTCCTACATGCAGCGCTACGCGATCGCGCGCGGCAACTCGGACTTCCCGAATAGCCCGGAGTTCACGAGCGATGCGACGCGGCCCGAAAGGTCCTCGGACCACGACATGCCGGTGGCCTACTTCCGCTTCCCGCCGCCGACCGCCGACCTCGCAGTCAGCATCACGGCGGATGCAGCCATGGCGGCCGCCGGGGCTTCCGTGACCTATACCGTGACAGTGACCAACAACGGCGAGTTCACCGCACAAAACGTGGTGGTCAGTGCAGGCGGCACCAACACGATCTTCGCGACGCTGGCCGCCGGCGCGTCGGAGGTCGTGACCTTCAGCGCGTCCATCAGTTGCGCAGCGCCGAACGGCTCGTTCGCGGTCGCCACTGCGACGGTGGCATCCGACACGAGCGATCCAAACACAGCGAACAACTCCGCGTCGGCATCGGTCACGGTGTCGAATGCGGCACCGGTTATTGGCGGCCTGTCGGCCAGCCGCACCTCGCTGCTCTTGCCACTGCACCAGATGGTGCCGGTGACCGTGAACTACACGGCGACTGACACGTGCGGCGCCGTGACAACGACGCTGACCGTGACGAGCGATGAACCGGTCACCGCGCCGGTCCAGCAGCAGGGGTTGTCCGGGCTCACATCGCCCGATTGGGTGGTGATGAACGCCCATGTCGTCCAGCTCCGCGCCGAGCGCTCGCTGCGCGGCGATGGCCGGGTCTACACCATCAGCGTGGTGGCCACCGATGCGGCCGGCGAATCATCGACCGCGCAGATTACGGTGACCGTACCGAGGCACATCAACGGCTTCTTCGACAAGGTGTTAGAGAACGAGCAGCACGAAAGAGCACGACGAACACACGACACCAAACAAGGAACGCAACGCAAAACCCAACAACAAATCGCCCAGGACGACCAAAACCGGAGGAGAGAAGAGCGGGGGGTTGGTGGCGTATGAGGTAGGTGGGGTGAGGAAGGGGAGAGGAGTGTGTAGGGAGAAGTCGGGTCGGACGGAGGGGTGGAGCGCGGCGGCGCTGCGTGAGGGACAATGAGAAGGGCTCGGTGCGGACGGAGTGCTGCCACGGCACGAACGTGGCGGAGGTGGGGCGCGGGTGAGGCGCGGGAGAGGGGGGGCTCGGGGCAGCGCGCGGTGGGAGTGAGGAGAGCGCGGGTGGACGGGGTGGGGGGGACGGGGGGAGGGTGCGGGAGGGCGGCAGAGCACGACGCGCAGAGACGGGGTGGGAGGTGGCGGACGGGGGGGCGGGGGGGGGCAGGACGCGCAGAGGCGAGAAGGAGAGCAACGCGGGGCGGGCGCGCGGAGGGCGCCGGCGCAGGTGCGCGGAGCGCGGGGAGGAGCGGAGCGGACAACGGAACGGACGAGGGACAGGAGACGGGGGAGGCGACGAGCGGGGGAAGAGGCGCACACGAGCTTCGAGAGGTGAGGAACGGTAGAGATTGACGGGTGAGGGCGGGCGGCGCGGCAGAACGGAGGGCGGGGGGGGGGGGAGCGCGGAGAGAGGCGACAGAGGAAACGGGGTACTCGGCCTGCGCAGCGCTGCGCGGGCGGGTTGAGGAGGCGAGGGGCGCCGAGGGGAAGGAACGAGAGAGGGAAGGGCGGGGGGGGGACCGGGAGCGCCAGGGGGAGCGAGCGCGGGGGGAGGGGGAGAGCAGACGGAGACGGCGAAGACGGGACGGGCGGCGCAGAAAACGGGGAGGCGGGGGGCGCGACGGGAGCGGCCGCAGGTGCGAGCGGGACGAAGAACGGCGGGAGACGGGCGACACCACGGAGCTGACGCGGTCGCGCAGCTGACGGTCGAGGCAACGTGGTGGCGGTGGTGGCGACGCGGCGCGGGCGGCGACGGAACGGTCGCGGCGACAACGTACAGCGCACGCGGAGATCGGTACGCGTGCGCTCGGCGCGCTGCGCGTAGGTGATCGCTCGGGCGCGCGTGTTCGGCGCGGTGGTTGTGCGTCTCGACGACTGTGGGATGTGTAGGTGGATGATATCTGTTGTGGGGTGGGTTATGTGTTGGTGGGTTTGGGGGGGTAGTAGAAGGCCCGCCTCTACGCGTCAGGGACGTGGAAGAACTGCACTACACTTCCCCTGCGCATGGCCGCGCTTCAAGCCGGCTCACAGATCGGCTCGTACGTGGTTCTGGCGCCCCTCGGGGCAGGCGGAATGGGCGAAGTCTATCGCTCGCGCGACACGAAGCTCAAACGCGAGGTCGCGATCAAGGTTCTGCCCGCGGAGTTCTCACGCGATCCCGAGCGCCTTCGACGCTTCCGCCGCGAAGCCGAGCTCCTGGCCACGCTCAATCATCCGCATGTCGCGCAGATCTACGGCCTCGAGGAACTGCCGTCCACAGGCGCTGGCCAGGGGGATGAGGCGTTCTGCCTCGTGCTGGAACTCGTCGAGGGCGAGACCCTTGGCGATCGTCTCGCCCACGGGGCGATGCCGGTGGACGAGTCGTTGGAGATCGCTCGCCAGATTGCCGAGGCGCTGGAAGCGGCGCACGGCCAGGGCATCGTCCATCGCGATCTGAAACCCGCCAACATCAAGATCACGCCCGACGGGCGCGTGAAGGTGCTCGACTTCGGCCTGGCGAAGCCGATCGGTCCCGACGCGTCGGACGTGGGCATGTCGCAGTCACCCACGCTGGCGACTGCCACCATTCCGGGAGTGATTCTCGGAACCGCGGCGTACATGTCGCCGGAGCAGGCCAAGGCTCGAGCCGCGGATGCACGCTCCGACATCTGGGCGTTTGGCTGCGTGCTGTACGAAATGCTGGCCGGCAGGCCGGCGTTTGCCGGCGATACGGTCGTCGAGATCCTCGGCGCGATCCTCAAGTCCGAACCTGACTGGCACGCGCTGCCGTGGGAGACACCGCCGGCGGTGTTGTCGCTGTTGAAGCGCTGCCTTCAGAAGGATCGCAACCGGCGGATGCGCGATGTCGCTGACGCGAGATTCCAGATCGAGGAGGCGACGACGAGCGAGCCCGCGAGCCGGGCCCCTTCGACCGTACCGCCGCGGAGAAGCCGCGAACGACTGGCATGGATTGCCGTGACGCTCGCGCTCGCAAGCGTCGCGGCTCTCAGCATCGGATATCCGCGTAGCGCGCCGACTGTCGCGCCGGAGATGCGCCTCGAGATCGTCACACCGCCAGGCGCTGACGTAAGCGGTTTTGCGATGTCACCAGACGGACGCGCGCTCGTGTTTCAGGCGACCGTCGATGGAAAGAATCAACTCTGGCTCCGGCCGCTGGACTCGGAAACCGCGCGGCCGCTCGCGGGGACGGAAGGCGGTACCTACCCCTTCTGGTCTCCCGACAACCAATCGGTAGCGTTCTTCGCCGGCGGGCAGTTGAGGCGTATCGACGTGGCCACCGGATTCGTGCAGAACCTGGCGGAGGCACCGCTGAACACTCGCGGTGGTTCCTGGAACGCCGCAGGTACCATCCTGTTCACGCGCTCCTCCACCGAACCGCTGTTTCGCGTGCCAGCCAGCGGCGGGAAGGCCGTAGCCGCCACCGAGGTCACAGCACCACACCTGGGCCACCGGTACCCGCAGTTCCTGCCGGATGGCCAACACTTTCTGTTCTTCGCGTTCGGTCCTCCCGACAGTCAGGGCATCTACGCGGGTTCGCTGGACTCGATGAAGGCGACGCGTTTGCTCGATGCGGAATCGGCGCCGATATTCGCGCCGCCGAACTACGTGCTGTTTGCGCGCCAGGGTGCGGTGCTGGCGCAGCAGATTGACCTCAACATGCTGCAGACAGTCGGCGATCCGCTGCCGGTTGCGCGGCAGGTCGCGACTCCGCAGGGCACCGTTGGGGGCGTTGCGCTGTCGGCCGCGACGGCCGGACCCATCGCCTACCGCGATAACGGCGGCGATCGCCAAATGCGATGGGTAGATCGGGCCGGGCGCCAGATTGCGGTCCTCGGCGGTCCCGACTCAGGCGACCCAACGGCCGTTCGGCTGTCCCCCGACGGTCGCAGGGTCGCGGTCTATCGGATGGTCAACGGGAACAGCGACGTATGGCTGTTCGAGACCGCGCGTGATGTGCGGCAGCGACTCACGACGAATCCGGCGCGGGAATTCGATCCGATTTGGTCTCCCGACGGCAGTCGCATCATCTTTGGCTCGACTCGACAGGGTGTCGTCGACCTTTACGAGCGATCGGTCGGCAGTACAGGCGACCGAGACGCTGGTGTGGGAGTCCTCTGAGAGCAAGAACCCACTCGACTGGTCGTTGGACGGCAAATGGATCCTCTTTGCGGTGCAGAGTGCCAGAACATCCCGCGATCTCTGGGCGCTGCCGGTTGCAGGCGAGAGGAAGCCAATCGCCGTAGCGTCCACCGCGGCAAACGAACCGTTCGCGCGATTTTCTCCCGACAGCGGTTGGGTTGCCTATCAGTCGAACGAGAGCGGGCGGGACGAAATCTACATTCAACGCTTTCCCGAACCCGGCGGCAGGACGCAGATCTCGACCGACGGCGGCACGTTTCCCAAGTGGCACCGTGACGGAAAGTCGCTGTTCTATCTGGACTCCAGCAACCGCGTGACGAGCGTGGCCCTGTTGCCGAAGGGCGAGAGCCTCGAGCCAGGAAATCCGGTGCCATTGTTCACGGTGTCGGTAGGGGCGACGTACGAGCCCACGCCAGACGGCCAGCGATTTCTGCTCACCGAAATCACGAAGCCTCCGGCCCCGATCACCATCCTTCTGAACTGGAAGCCGCGGTAACGCGCGGGAGGTTTCGTTCGCGGCCGAAACGGACGCGTCCCAGTATCGGACATGCCGCGGCCTGGTTTGCGGCGGGCGTCCGTTTTTCGGCGCTTCTCTCGCGTCTCTGGCTGGCACGCCGCTTGAGATGCGAGCGCCAGTCGCAGAGGACACATGCTCCAGGATTACAAGCTCGGACTCCGGATGCTCCTGAAGTACCCGGGCCTGACGATGGCCGGCGGGCTGGCTCTCGCCATCGCGATCGCGATTGGCGCGGGGTGGTACGACTTCGTAGGCAAGGTCCTGTTGCCGACGATCCCGCTCCCTGAAGGCGACCGCATCGTCCTGATCGACACGCGGAACGTCCTGACCAACGGCGTCGAACTCCGTGTCGGGCGCGACTTCCTCGAATGGCGACGCGAGTTGCGCACCATCGAGGATCTGGGAGCGTTCCGTCTGAGCCGCCGGAGCGAGAACTCAAACGTGACCAAGGTGGGCCGCAATCTCATCGTCGGCACGGGGGCGCCGGAGCGGATCCAGTTGGCGGAGCTCACGGCCGCCGCGTTCCGCGTGGCACGCGTATCGCCGCTCCTCGGTCGCGCCCTGGTCGAGTCCGATGAAGTGCCGGGAGCCCCTAGCGTTGTCGTGCTGGGGTACGAGGTGTGGCAGCGATCTCTCGGTGCCCGGCAGGACGTCATCGGATCGACGGTAAAACTCGGGGAGACGCCCGCCACCATTGTCGGCGTCATGCCGGAGGGTTTCGGCTACCCGTTCAACTACGATGCGTGGACGCCGCTGCCGCTCCAGGCTTCGTACGGCCCGCTCGAGGGCGGTGCGATCAGCGTCATCGGCAGGCTGGCTCCCGGCGTGACGCGAGCGCAGGCGGACGCCGAGGTTCGCGCCCTCGGTGAACGGACTGCCGCGGCGCTTCCGGCGACGCACGAGCATCTCCGGCCGCGCGTGCAGCCACTCGGGGAACCAGGGGACGAGGATGGCGAGCTCAACGTATCTGCCATCGCGCAGCTCGCGCTCACGAACCTCCCGTCGCTGCTGGTGCTCGTCATCGCGTGCATGAGCGTCGGCACACTCGTCTATGCGAGGACGGCGACTCGGGAGGGTGAAATCGCCCTGCGTTCGGCGCTCGGTGCGAGCCGCGCGCGAATCGTCAGTCAGCTCTTCGTGGAGACGCTTGCGCTCGCGTCGCTGGCGACCGCGGTCGGTCTCGTGACGGCGGACCAGGTGCTGACGTGGGGGATCGAGAGCGCGTACGCCGACGAGGGAGGCGCGCCGTTCTGGATCACTCCCGGCCTGGCGGGTACCACCATCCTGTATGCCGGCGGCCTTGCGATCGTCTGTGCCGCCATGCTGTCAATCCTGCCGGCGTTGAGAGTCACGCAAGCGCGCGTGCAAACGCATCTCGCCAACCTGGGTACTGCTGGCGCCACGCTGCGCTTCGGTCGCCTCTGGACAGGCGTGATGATCGCGCAAGTGGCGCTGACGGCCATCGGCATTCCTGTCGCCATGGAGGGCGTGAGCCTGGAGGCGCGCCTCGACGCGATCCGCGCACGATTTCCGAGCGGGGAGTATCTCGCCGCTCGCATCGACGTGGATCCACGCTTCGGGGAGGAAGAGACGTCGGCGTTCGAAGAGCGGCGCGCTCGCACGTTCGCAGAAGTCGAGCGGCGTGTGGCGCAGGAACCCGGCGTGGTGGCGGTGACCTTCGCCGACCGCGCGCCAGGAGGCGGGCGGGCGAGATATCGGATCGCAGACATCGAGTCCTCCCCTGGCGCCGGCCCGGAGTTCGATTACGGGTTTTCGACTTCGGCGGTGGGTCCCGGGTTCTTCGAGGCATTCGATCGCCCCATCGTCGCCGGGCGTGCGTTCCACGGTGGCGACCAGGGTCCTGCCGCACGAACGGTGATCGTCAACGAGGCATTCGTGCGCGGCTTTCGACTTCGCGGCGGCAGCGGGTCAGCGGTCGGCGCTCGTCTGCGGTATTCGAACGGGTCCACCAACTCTCCGACGGAGGCCGCCGCTGACGCGTCAGCGGACAGGTGGTTCGAGATCGTCGGGGTCGTGCGCGACTTCGGCCTGGACCTGAGTGACGAGGGCGATCTCGGACAGTTGCCGTATGTATTTCACCTCGCGTCGGCGGGAACGGTCTCTCCGCTCGTGATGAGTGTGCGTGTGCGCGGCAATCCCGCCCCGCTCGTCGCGCGTCTGCCGGTGATGACGACTGCTGTGGATGCCGGGTTGTCTGTCGACGCGCGGCCGTTGGACCAATGGCGGGATAGTGGCGCGATCAACGTCACCCTTGTGCTTGGAGCGATGAACGTGCTCGTCCTGTTCCTGTCGGCGCTGGGCATCTTCTCGCTGTTGTCCGTCAGCGTCTCGCGGCGCACGCGTGAGATTGGACTGCGCGCGGCGCTTGGCGCCAACCCGCGGCATGTGCTTGTCGAAATCCTGTCCCGCGCCATGGTGCTGATGGGCACCGGAACCGCACTCGGTGGTGCCTTGCTGCTGTTCCTGATAGCGATCCGGGAAGAGGACGTCGCGCTTTATGCCGGATGGCTTGGGATCACGTGCGTCGTGATGCTGACCGTGGGTGTGATCGCCTGCATCGAGCCCGCCAGACGCGCCCTCAGGATCAATCCAATCGACGCCCTGCGGCAGGTTTGAGCCACTCCATGACCAGGAACCAGGGCATTCGAGCGTAGGCGCCCGCGCGCGAGGCCGGCGCGTCTGCGGACGCCGCCGGCTCGTCGAAATGGGTCAGCACCAGCCCCGCGCCGAGGAGTGCGCGCAGATACGTACTCAAGGGGCGATGGTGGTTGACCACTCGAATGCCCCGGTACTCGATCCACATCGCGCGTTCTTGCAGGTAGTGGTCGATCGGATAGTAGACGCGACGGCCGGCCGCGTCCTTGATCCAGCCGACATCCGCGCACGCCGTGTTGAAGCTATTGAGATTGGCAATCAGCAAGCTGCCACCGGGCTTCAGTACACGAGCCATTTCTGGTACGGCTGCGTCAATGTCGGGGATGTCGATGAGCGACAGGTAGCTGACGACAAGGTCGAATGTGCTGTCGCGGAATGGCAGCCGCTCGGCCGTCGCTTTCACGTAGGTGCCACGGGGATCGCGCTTCCGTGCCACGGCGATCAATGCCGGCGTGGGGTCAACGCCAACCGCAGCGACACCGCGCGACTTCAGCATGCGGCAGAAGCGCCCTTCGCCGCAGCCGACATCCAGTGCGTTCCTCGGAGAACGTGCGAGCGCGCGAGGGAAGCATCACGGGATCGAGGACATAGCGCCGGCCGAAGTCCCCCGACTCGCCCATGGTCTGCGACCCAGGCGTTCGCCGAGTCCTGCCAACCGTTGTCCATGGGCGAGAATCGTACTCGACGTGCAGCACCCTGCATCCGCGCGGATGTCGGGTTCACACCTGGATCGCAACCAGGTCAAGATGCAGGAATCGATTGAAGGGACTCTTGACGTAGCCGTCGAATGCGCCGCCTTCGATGAAACCGTACTTGCGATAGAGGTTCACAGCCGGCTCAAAAGCCGGGCCCGAGCCAGTCTCCAGCGAGAGGCGCGCGTAGTCTCGTTGCCTGGCGACGGCAATGATGTGATCGAGAATCATCGCCGCGACGCCTTTTCGCAGATGCGCATCGGCCGTACGCATGGACTTGATTTCGCCGGCTCGTGGCTCGAGCTCCTTCAGCGCGCCGAAGCCGAGAAGGTCTTCGCCATCCCACAACGCATAGAAGCTGATCTCCGGCTTCTGAAGTCCCGACCAGTCGAGCGCGAAGACGTGGCCTGGCGGCGAGTTGGCGTGCATGCCTTCGAGATGCCGGGTGAGCAGCGCCTTCACCCGATCATCGCCAAAGTCGCCGGGCTTGATGACGGGCATCTGTCTCAGGATACGCCTGCGTCTCATCGCGAGCGAAGCGTCGATCCTCTCGCGTAAGGTCAGCGTAGAACTGAAAGTCCTCTACTGCGCCCGCAGTGCAACGGCGGCGTCCACTCGGGCGGCCCGGTAGAGCGGCCTGAGCATCGCGGTCGTAGCGCAGACGACGAGGATCGCCACGGATACGCCGAGTGTCACAGGATCGAACGGAGATATCCCGTAGAGCAGGTTGCTCACGAGCCGCGCGACCACGACGATCCCGAGCGCCCCGACAGCGAGTCCGGTGGCCATCCATCCGGCGCCTTGTCGCAGCACGAGCGCGACGATGGCGCCCGGCCGCGAACCCAGTGCCAGGCGGATGCCGAACTCGCGCTCCCGTGCGGCGGCGAGGCTCGAGAACATCGCGTAGACACCCACCGACGCGAGCAGCAGCGCCAATACGCCGAAGCCAGTCATCAGCAGGACCGGGAGCCGGCGGCCGGCGATGCCTTCGCCGAGCACGACCGGCATGGTCATCACCCGCTGCAGCGCGATTCCGGGATCGAGGCCGACGACGGCGCGTTCCATGGGCCTGGCGAGCGCGAGCGGGTCGCCCTCGGCGCGAATCACGATCGAAATGATCGGCGCGCCGATCCGCCGCGTCGATGCATACGCCATCGGCTCGGCGTCGGGCTGCGTCCGATCGTTGCGCACGTCACCGACGATGCCGACGATTTCGTTGAGCGGTGCCTGCGGGTTGGGACCGAGGCGCACGCGCTGGCCAATCGCATTGCCGTTGGGCCAGAAGCGTCGCGCCATGCTCTCGCTGATGACGAGGGTCGGCGGCGTGTTGGGGAGGTCCTGCGGGCCGAAGGTGCGTCCCCGATGCAACGGGATCTGCAGCGTGCGGAAATAGTCGTCCGAGACCGCGGTGGTGATGACGAACGGCTGTCCGCCGCTCGCCGGTGCCCCCTCCAGCGTGACCCCGGATCGCTGCCGCACCGCAGTTGGAATCGAGGTGGCCGTCGCGACTGCTCGCACGCCTGGAAGACCGCGCAGGCGCTCCTGGAGTTGATCGCGAAACAGCGCGCGCGATTCCGGCGTGGCGTAGTCGCGTGTCGACAGCTGTAATGTGGACGTCAGCAAGCCCTGCGGTTCGAATCCGAGTGATTGGCCGGTCATGGCCCACAGGCTTCGCGCCAGAAGTCCGGCGCCGACCAGCAGACTCAGGCAGAGCGCCATCTGGCCCGCGACCAGCACGCCGCGCAGCCGGAGCGATCGCCGGCCTTCGCTGGATCCGCGCGAGTCGTCACGTAGTGTGCTCTGCGCCTGCGAGCGTTCGATGGACAGGGCCGGTGCCGCGCCGAATAGCAGACCGGTGGCAATGGCGACGGTCCCTGTGACGAGCACGGCGCCCCAATCGAGCGAGAGGGTGACGTAGCCGGGCAGGGCGCGGGCCGCGAACTGGCCGAGTCGATCGAGGGTCACCGACGCGATGGCGACACCGGCGACTCCACCGGTCACGGCGAGGACGGTGCTCTCGGTGAGCAGTTGACGGACGAGACGTCCGCGGCCGGCCCCAAGTGCGGCGCGGATCCCGAACTCCTTGCGGCGTGACAACGCCCGCGACAGCAATGCGCCGGCGAGATTGGCGCAGGTGATCAACAGCACGAGGCCGGCACTGGCCATCAGCACCAGCAGTGGCGTGCGAGTGTTGCCGATCATGGCCTCTCGCAGCGGCACGGTCGCGATACCGAGGGCGCGGTTGTCGGCCGGGTACTCGCGAACCAGGTCGGTCCAGATCGAGGCTATTTCGTTGCGGGCAGTCTCCTGCGCGACTCCGGGCCTCAGGCGGCCGACGCCGCCGAGCCACTGCGATCCACGGACGACGATCGCGTTGCCGAGCACCGGCGTGAGGTCGAACGCGAAGTAGAAGTCCACCGCGCCCATCGGACCCACGTAGTCGCTTGGCAGCACGCCGATCACGCGCCGCGGGATCCCGTTGACGCGCACCTCCCGTGTCAAGACTGCGTCGTCGCCGCCGAACAGACGCGTCCAGCCGGTGTGCGTCAGCATGACGGCTGATGGCGCGTCGGGCGCGAGTGCTCCGCCAGTCAGCGGCGTCAGTCCGCTCAGCGCGTCTTCACGCCGGAAGGGGCGTCCCAGAGCGACGGATACGCCAAGCGTGTCGAAGAAGCTGTGCTCGACCCATGCCATGCGCGCGACTTGCGGACCACTGTCGCTTCCATAGACTGCGTCGATGGCCACGTCCATGAACGCGGAGAGACTGGCAAGCGATCGCTGCCGCTCCCGGATGTCCGTGATCGTGCCGGCGCTCAACGGTCCGCGCTGCTGCTGCGAGCGCGCGCCGCCATACACGCGCACGAGCCGGGCAGCGTCGGCATAAGGCAACGCGTCGAGCATCGCCGACTTGACGATGGCAAACACGGCGGCGTTGACGCCGATGCCGAGCGCGAGCGTGACCGTGGCGACGATCGCGAACGTCGGTGCGCTCGTGAGCTGTCGGAGTCCGGACTTCATGTCGTGCACGAGTTCGTCGAGATGAGCGGTTCGCACGTCGTGACCTGCTTCCTTGAGCCGGAGAACATTGCCGAATCGGTGACGGGCCGCGCGCTCCGCTTCCGGCTGGCTCATGCCGGCCCGCACGTAGTCGCGCGCGATCGACTCGAGGTGAAAGGCCATCTCCTGATCCATCTCGAGATCGCGCGAACCCCAGTTGACGAGCGCGAGCAGGCGTCGAACGAAACGGGGCGGGCGGAGCGGCATGTCAGGCGCCTTGCTCCAGAGCGCGCAGCACGCGCGTGATGGCCTTGGACAGGCGCAGCCAGCTATCGAGCTCGGCCTGCGCAGCCGTGCGCCCCTTGCGCGTCAGCTTGTAGAACTTGGCCTTCCGGTTGTTCTCGGTGACCCGCCATTCGGAGTCGATGAGTCCCTGTTCCTCCATCCGGTACAGCGCTGGATACAGCGACCCTTCCTCTATTCTCAGGGCATCGTCGGAAAGCTGATGGATGCGCATGGCGATGGCATAGCCGTGATTCGGCGCCGTGCTGAGACTCTTCAGGACCAGCAGGTCCAGCGTGCCTTGGATGAGGTCGAATTGTCTGACCGCCATAATCGTCTGCCTGCCGTTGCTGCTTCCCTTAGACGGACTGAGGAAGCGAGAACGTTGCCTCGCTTACCAAGACCGTCCAGGGGAGCAATCAAGGACCGTGCCCGATCGCTGGTGTGGCGTGAGGACAATCCGCGGCCGTGTGGATACGACGGAGACGATGCAGTGAGAAGCGGCTGTTCAACAATGGGACGAGGCTGTTCGATGGCGGACGCCGATACCGCGTGAACGGCCTCTAAACGCGAATCCCGACCAGTCCCCAGTATGGCAACAGAACGACCACGGTGATGGCGGATAGAGCCAATAGCGCGACGAAGAGGGACTTTCCCAGCGCCGCTATTCCGCGGAAGCCGAGCCACTGCCGCGGATTCAAAACCATGAGACACAAGGCGGCCACTGCGGCCAACCAACTGAGGTTCAGCAGCAACCGCCAGCCAATGAGTGCCGCGGTGGATCCTTCCTCGAAGTAATTCGGCGGGTAGTACTGCAGTTCCAGGTAAACGCCGAGCAGTGCCGCGAGACCCGAGAATGCGAGCAGATAGCCGATGTTGCGCCCCGGCCTCCAGCGGCGCTGTACAACGCCAAACACGAAAGCCGGAACGGCGAGCAGAATCGGCAGGCTGAGGGGAAGAATCGTCGCGATGGCGTCCCAGTGCCAGGGTTTCTTGACGTACATCCTGAACGCCAACGCACCCGACTTCTGCAGGATGACCTCGTGCTCGGTTCGCGTGAACAGCCACTTCGCATCGTGCCCGTTCATCTCGAGCACGCCTCCTCCGGTGTGTATGAACGGCCCGGTGTCGTTGACGAAGACGCGATCTCCAGTGGCCACGACCTTCATGGTGTTGGCGACGTTGAGCAATTTACTCAGCAGCATCGCGGCGGAACCTTGCGTTGGCGTGCTCACGTAGGTGCCCGCCAGGAACCCGAGATCGGTCTCTACGGCGACTTCGGCCAGGCGCGGGGCGAGAGCCGTCCGGCGCGGCAAGAACGTCTCGGCGAATCGGACCTCGACTTCGGTCTGCGTGCCCGCCAGATCGTGGTACCTGTTTCGATTGGCGAAATCGATCACGGACGACAGGTTCCAATCATCCGGTATGCCGATGTATGAGAACAGGCTTATGAACACGCCGGTACGCGTTTCAGGGAACAGGATCAACGATGTGGTGAACCCGTCCTGACCGCCGTCATGTCCCATGGCCAGCCGCCCGGCCGCGGCTTTCTCATAGACGATGAACCCCATGCCGGATGCCAACGGATGTACGCGATTCGCGTTCAGGTCGGTGAACTGGCTGAAGGTCGTCGCCTTCAGGACACACCTGGAGTCCAGGCATCCCTCGTCCAGCAGTGCGAGCATGAATCGGGCGATATCGTCTCCGGTGCTGGTGATGTCGCCGGCTGCCTGATAGCCCTCACGCATGAACTTCGGCGTGCATTTGGTGAGCTGACCGTTCGAGTCCCAGCTGTGGCAGGCGGCCAGATGCTCGAACTGCCAGTCGGGCATGCCGACGGTCGTTTTCGTGAGACCCCAGGGAACAAGCACCTTCTCTTCGACCGCGCGCGCGAAGGACGTTCCGTTCAGCTCTCCGACGAGATGCCCCATCAAGCCAACAGCCAGGTTGTCGTACCCGGTTTCGTGATTCGGTGGATGCACGCGAACCAGGTGCCGCTGGTAGGTGTCGAATGAGGTTTTGATGTCATTTCTGTCGTAGCTCATAGAGCCCGACACCTCAACATCGAATCCTGACCGGTGAGACAGCAACGTCCGCAGCGTGACCGGCTCGGCATACGTGTCCGGCAGCGTGACGGTTTTCAGGTAGTCGTTGACGTCGCGGTCGAGAGCGATCTTGCCTTCGTCCACGAGCGCGAGAGCCGTCAGCGCCGAGAACAGCTTGGACGTCGAGCCGATACGCAGCCTCGTGTTGTCGGGATCCACAGGGCCGCCTGTGGCGATATCACGAACGCCATATCCCTTGTTGAGGATCACCTCGCCGTCATGGACGACCGTGATCACGGCACCGGGTACGAGGCCGTTGTTTCTGAGGGTGTTCGTCCACGCCTCGTCGAAGAAGCTCTCGACGGCGCGGCGATCGAGATCTTGTGCGTGCACGACTGGCGGGGCGCAGCCGGCGAGGCACAGGCTCAGCACCAAGTGATTCGTACGGGCCTTGACCCACTCAGTCATGACTACTGGACGACAACCGGTGCAAAGCAGTCGCTAGGATCCGCGCGTAGCGGCTGCCAGCTACTGAAGGTCCCATCCAGATCGGCAGCGATGAGGACGGGCGACAACGCCGCGGGATCGAAGAGCGAGGGGTCACGGCCAGCGGCACGCAGTTGCTGCGCGACCTGCTCGCGGAATTGGGAAAACACCGGCATCTCGAACACGACGAAAAAGACGTCGCGGGTGATCCCTGGTGAACTGATGCGGCGACGGGCCATGCATTCTGGCCGGGGCATCGCGGACTCGAGCCCTGCGTCCCGCGCGGCAGTCAGCAGCGCCTCCGGCGCGACGGCGCCTGCCATCGCGTGCTGGAACTCAGTGCGCAGCACGATGGCCATGCCTGCTTGCGGATAGTGCAGCGATTCCCCCATTCTGGCGAAGAGGGAACGGGAGAGCGGCGGCAGCAAGGTCTGCCTTCGGCGTGAGCGACAGCCACGAGCCGACGGAGTCGCCATCCGGCGTCAGAGTCAGGGTCCACCCTGTAAGGTCTTGACGCGCGATCGTGAAGGGCTCTGAGCCTGTGCTTCGGGCCGAGCGCACGAACAGCACGGCGAGGACGCCAATGGCGACGAGAGCGATCACCACCTTGAACAAGATCTTCATCGCGGCTTCTTCAGGATATCGCTTCCCGTCGCGGTATCGCCGACGGCTCGCGGCTGCGTGGTACCATCCGGCCGCCATGATCAGGGTGGTCGCTCCCGTTTCGCTCGCAGTTGCACTCGTCGCCGCGGCCGTGCTCTGGGCTCAGGAGTCCCCACCGCCACTGGCGCCACCGCAAGCGGCGTCCGGCCCCACGCCCATGCCGGCTGTGCTCCGCAACTACACGCCGGTCACCGAGGCGCGGTTGCGGGGTCCGAACGACGGCGACTGGATGATGAACCGTCGGACGTACGACGGGTGGGGCTATAGCCCCCTCACGCAGATCACGGCGGCCAACGTCGCGCGGCTGAAGCCGGTGTGGTCGCTTTCCACAAGCGCGATCAACGGGCACGAGGCTGCTCCCATCGTTCACGACGGCGTGATGTTCGTCGCAACACCCGGCAGCCAGGTCATCGCCATCGAGGCCGCGACGGGCACGGTGCTGTGGCGCTATCGTCGTCCGCTCGGACCGACGGTCATCAATCGGCATCCAACGACGCGCGGCGTCGGCCTTCTCGGGGACAAAGTGTTTCTGGCCGCCAGCGACGCCGTGCTGATGGCGCTGGACGCGCGCACGGGTCGCACGGTGTGGTCCACCACCGTCGCCGATAACCGCGGCGGCCACTACATGAGCCTCGCGCCGCTCGTGGCGAATGGCAAAGTGCTCGTCGGTACATCTGGCGGGGAGCTCGGCATCCGCGGGTTCATCGCGGCCTACGACCCGGACACCGGCAAGGAGCTGTGGCGCACCTACACCGTTCCGGCGCCAGGCGAGCCCGGGAGCGAGACGTGGCCCAAGGGTGGCGAGCAGTGGAAGACCGGCGGCGGCTCGGTGTGGGTGGCGGGCAACTACGATCCCGAAACCAACCTGGCGTATTGGGGCACGGGCAACGGCGGACCGTGGATGGGCGACCAGCGTCCGGGGGACAATCTCTACACCGCCTCGACGATCGCCGTTGATGTGGCCTCGGGACAGATCAAGGGCCACTTCCAGTACACACCCAACGAGTCGTTCGATTGGGACGAGGTATCGCCGCCCATTCTGGTGGACTTCCAACGGAACGGCCGCACGGTGAAGGGACTGATCGACGTGGCCCGTAACGGCTACCTGTGGTTCCTCGAGCGCGGGACCGGGCCCATCAAGTTCGTCCAGGGCGTGCCCCATGTGCGACAGACGGTGTTTCGCAGTCTGGATCCCGTAACCGGCAAGCCCGACGTGGATCCGGCACACAAGCCTGGTACCGGCAAAGTCGCGGACTTCTGCCCCTCGCACTGGGGAGGGAAGAATTGGCCGCCCATCGCCTACAGCCCGCAGACGCGTCTCGTCTACGTACCGGCGAACGAGAACCTGTGCGCGTCGATGGAAGGGCTGCCCGTGAAGTACTCGCCCGGTTCTTCCTTTACCGGCGCGAGGACCGTGATGTCGATCGTGCCGGGCACCAATCACATCGGGGAAGTGCAGGCGTGGAACGTGGACACCGGCGCGCGGGTGTGGACCCACACGTTCGCGAAGTCGTCGAACTGGGGACCGCTGCTCGCGACCGGCGGTGGGCTGGTCTTTGGCGGCGGAACTTCGGACCGCATGTTCCGCGCGTTCGACGCACGGACTGGAAAGGTCCTGTGGGAGTACCCCACCAACTCCGGCGTCATCGGCCAGGCGTCGTCGTTCACCCTCAACGGCCGTCAGTACGTCGCGGTGCAGTCGGGGTGGGGCATCGACGCGCGCGGGATGCAGAACCGGCTCAACGCCATCCGTCCAGGCGAATTTCCCGAGGTGCCGGAAGGTGGCGCGGTGTGGGTGTTCGCGCTGGGTGACTGACGTCCTTCGTGTGAGCCGTGAGCGCGTGGCTTGGCAACCGTGGCTCTTAGCCACTTAGTGACAGCCACTTTCGCTCGCCAGAGCTGACGCGTCAGTGTGCCATCGGCCATGCGACGACGATCAGCCAGAGGCTGTAGGCCACCATCAGCAACCGGTTGACCCAGCCGAAGAGCCACGGTATTTGCGGATTGGGTCCGTGGTCGGCGGCCCACCATCGCGCCGATCGCGATCATAGCGATGAGACTGACCCAGATCGCCGCGGTGAGGAGCAGCAGGGGCATCGCGGCATGAGAGCCGTGTCCAGCAAGCGAGAGCGACAGGATCGACGCCGCCAGGACGAGCGCCGGTACGCCGACGAGAAACGCGATGCCGTGCATCCTTCCGGAGACGGACATGTCGCGGCGCGGCGTTCCTGTTGGATCCATGCGGGAACTTTGCCGCCATCGCAAGGCCGACACTTGCGGCGAGGAGAAGGATCTGGCCGACGCGATCGAGGCTTGACGACGCACGCGGTGCGAGCGCGACGAACAGGAGCGCACTCGCTGCTGCCCACGCCATAAAGCACAGCGCCATCAGCCACCCGTACGGTCCGAGCGCGTAGCGACTGATCATGGTTCGAGATGGATCGAGATCGCGCCTGAGGACATGGACGACAGCGAGCGCTATGAGCGCCAGGGCCGCCGAACCGATAGCTGCGCGCGCCGCCAACACGGTGTCATGATACGGGACGAATCAACAGGAAATGGTACCGGTCCGGTTATCGTTGGCACCTTACGAACCTGCCTAAGTTAGTGATTCAGCCTACTGTCACCGCGTCAATGCCGGAGACCATCGGACCCACGACAGTGGCCTGCCGCGCTTCATCGGGGACCACGTGCTGTGCCGCGCGGTGACCGGCGTCTTCATTCACGGCGTGCTCGGCTCGCTCGGCCGGCGCGCCAGCCGTGCCGGTGCACCGCACGGAACGGGTGGCGCCGTGAGCCCCGAATTAGTTGGACCGCAACTCGCCGACCGTGCGGACGGGCGTGCCGGCGGCCAGAGGCTCCGCATATCTGATCACGGGCATGAGCGGCGTCACGGCAAACGGCACCTTCTCGCGAACCGACATCAGCGGTACGGCGGGCGAGCGATCGAGCGCCACCCTGCCGCTCCACGCATCGACAACGAGCCGTGCGCCGAGCTGAAGCGCGGCGATCTGTTCGAGGTTGTTGGGCATGAGCGCCGGGGCCTGTTTCATGAGCTCGGCAAGCCGTGTCATCTGCCCGTTGGCCGCCATGTAATCTCCGATGTGCGGCTGGATAAGCCGAGGCAATTGCTTGGCCTGCTCCGAGAGCGTCCGAAGAAACAGGCCGGCGTCGGCCAGCTTGTCGCGATACGGCGACTTGCCGAGCAGCTCGATGACCTTCTCGTCAGCGGCTGCCTCCTCCTTCGGCGTGCGACGGAATCGCAGCGCCTCCAGCAGCTCGCCGTCGGGCACCATCAGACGATCGGCGAACGAGAACTTCGTGTCGATCAGCTGGTGGCCGAGCGCCACGTGGCTCAACTCGTGCGCGAGCATCGTCGCGAGGCTCGCTTCGTCGGGCAGCACGTCGATGAGGCCGCGGCTCAACACGATCGTGTGGCCGACCGTGAACGACTCGAGCGGCGAGGTCAGCAGGATCCGGGCGTGCAGCGGCCGTTGGATGGTCACGTTGTTGGTGACGACGAGGTTGTTGAGGACGGTCTCGAGGACCTTGTCCGCTTCACCCGCCGGCGCGAGCAGGCCAATCGCCTCGAGTCGTTCGAGGACGTTCGCCTCGGCCTCCTGTTCCCATCGGCGCTGGCTGAGCACGGGCGACAGCTGCGCCGCCCCGTCGGTGCTGTCGGCGACGTTTGGCTCGTCGATCCGGATCGTGGTCAACGAGTCGGTACGGTCGGTGTTCTGAGCCTGGTATCCCCAGACTCGTGTCTGGCTCTTGAACCGGGTTTGCTTCTTCGAGGACGACTTGGAGGAGGATGCGCTGCTCAGATCCGTTTCTTCCGAGTAGACGTACGACGGCACCCACACGCCGGGGGCGACGTTCACACGCCAGCCGTCCATATGGAATGACGTCTTCCGCTTGAGCATGCCTGACAACGTCTCTCCAAATCCGAGGCTGGCGCCGTTGAAGCGGACCAGGTTGTAGTCGCGATCCTCGATCCAGATCCGGCCGACGAAGCCTTCCTTGCCCTCGCGAAGCGGCCTGACGTCGAAGACGAAGCAGCGCGATTCGCCGAGGAACTCCCGGCGGACGTACGTGAATGCGTATCGCTTTCGATCGAGTTCCCGCCAGTCGGGTGCCACCATCGCGGCGAAGGCATTCCCCACGTTGGGCGGGTCCGAGGTGAGGCGCAGCCTCACCCCGCTTCCTCGCTGTTCCTTTTGTCCGAGCGGACGAAGCGTGGGCCCGTCATCGAAGTGGAGCTGGCCGAGGAAGTAGTTGTCGTCGGTGGGGACCCAGCCGCGCGCCTCGTCCGGCGCCACATTCTGGATGTACACCTCCATCAACGGGTGGGACGTCCGCAGCCGCTCGAGCACCACGCGTTCCGCCTTGCTCATCCGGTCGATGATGGCGTCGGCTTCAACCTGTCCTGCGCGGCTTGGCGTCTGGGACTTTGAAGCTTTCTGATTTTTCTCCTGCGCACCGACGCTCGACGCCGTAACGGCGAGCGCGAACAGCGCAGCAAACAGCAAGGGGAGACGTGCAAGTCGCATAGGTGCCTCTGACTAGGACAAGCGGAACGTGATGTGAACCGTGGCGCGGGAATCAACGGGCCGGCCGTCCGACTGCGCGGGCTTGAAACGCATGCGGAGTGCCGCGCGCTGGGCCGCTTCGTCGAGGCCGTGGCCGAGTCCGCGCACGACGCGCAGCACGCGGACGTCGCCGGCAGCGGTGAATTCGAGCTCGAGCGACACGGTGCCTTCGATGCGGGCGCTGCGCGCTTCGTCGGTGTACTCCGGCGTGGGCTTGAAGACGATCTCGACCGGCCGATCGATGGGCTTCGTCACGCTGCCACGGAGGGCTGGGCGGGCGCACTCGCCCGTTGATCGAACCCCGACGTCTGCACCTCGCCGGTTGCGACTCGACGCGGCGCGGGCGCCTCGGTGCCGAATCCACCTGTCTTGACGGCGCCAGTTGCGGCGTCGCGCGGCGAAGCCGCTGTACTTCCGAATCCACCTGTCTTGACCGTGCCGATTGCGGCGTCGCGCGGCGTGGCTCCGGTACTTCCGAATCCGCCGGTCGTGACGGCAGCTGCGGCCTGGCTCGTTCGCGCGGCGTTTGTCCGCTCGAAGAGGCCGGTCTCGGGAGGACGCTGGACTACTGGCCTTTCGACGGGCCGTTCGACCGGCGTGGGCACGACCGGTGCCGGGGCCGGCTCGACCATCTTGGCGACGACTGGCGCGACAGGAAGCGGCTTTGGCATTTCCGCTTTGACGAGTTCGCGCACCAGCCGCGGCGGGGGCGGCGGAGCAGGAAGACGCGGCGCAACGAGAGGGGCCGACGGCAACTTCACCAGTGAGGTCGCCGGCATGACGAACACCAGACGCGATGGTGTGCGCGGCGCCGATGGCCTCTCGGTCGCACCAATCGGGCCGACGATCACGACGGCCACGACGATGGCGTGCGAGACGACACTGAGCCACAGGCCGGTGGTCCAGCGGCCGGTCGGGCGCATGCTCGAATCGTGGGTCGGCGAACAGAATTGACATGTGACGTACAGAACTGAAATGCCGAAGCGTGCTGCTCCAGCGGCGATGCTGTTTGGGGAGTTCTAGAGCAAGCGAAGTGCCGCCGCGCTCGGGGACATCGCTTCCTGCGAATTAGAGCTCGGCGCAGGATTACAAGGTGGCACGAACGGCGTCGCGCCGCAATCGAACGGGTACTACAGAACGGCGCCGGAAGGACGGCGCCGTCCATCCAGGTCACATCAGTTCGCGAAGCAGTAGAAGTATCCGTTTCCGCCCGTGGCGACGAGATTCTGCTGCGAGCAGCCTTTCGAACTGTGCGCGGCGTTCCATGAGGTTGGCGCCGCACCACCGCCCTGCTTGTTGTGATGGCCGACCATCGCCCCGCCGCTCGACTCGGCGCTGGTCCAGTTGCCGCAGGGGGCATCGCCACTCTGCAAGGTTCCGTCCGCCTGCGAGCCGGTGAGGATGTCGTGCTGGTTACCAGGGACCGGCGCGCCTTTCTCGGTCAGCGAATTTTCGCCGCCGAGACTGTTGGCCTCGGAATGGAGATCAGCCACGGACTTGGCGACCACCACACCCTTCGCATTCATCCACGGCCCCTTGCCGATGCGATCGCGCGCGTTCACCGCCGGCTGCCCGGCCGCGGCCGCAGCGCTCAAGTACGCGCGCCACGTGCGGTTTCCCGCACCGGCAGCTGCTGCGAGCGTTTGACACACCTTATCGGCGCCGGCGAGTCCACCGAGATTTGCCCCGTTGCCGGGTCCGGCGCTCGTGATGAAAAAACTCGTCTGGTTCTGCTGCGCAGAGACGCCCAGGGATGCGACAGCCGCAAGCACGGCTATCCCGATTGCGCCTGAAATCCACTTCGTCATTGGAAGCTCTCCTATTCGAATCGCCGGCGATCATAGCGCGATGCAGGCGACCGAGGCGTGCCAAACGAACCGCGGCTTGTCAGTTGGTGCGTGAAAGTTCGCGCCAGGCGCAGGACCGTTCTCTCCCTCTATAATTCGAGCCGAATCGCGTGGCCCTGACTCCCGGTACTCGCATCGGTTCGTACGAAGTCGCCGCCCTGATTGGCAAAGGTGGCATGGGCGACGTGTATCGCGCCACCGACACGAACCTCGGGCGGGACGTCGCGATCAAGGTGCTGCCCGACACGTTCTCTCAAGACTCCGAACGGCTCGCGCGTTTCGAGCGCGAAGCGAAGATGCTCGCGTCGTTGAATCACCCGAACATCGCCATCATCCATGGCGTTGAAAGAGCCGACGCTTCGGCCGGCTCAGCGCAACGGCCCATGCGCGCGCTCGTGATGGAATTTGTCGAGGGGCCGACGCTCGCCGACCGAATTGCACAAGGCCCGGTTCCAATCGACGAGGCACTGCCCATAGCAAAGCAGATCGCCGAGGCGCTCGAAGGGGCGCATGAGCAGGGGATCGTCCATCGCGACCTGAAGCCGGCCAACATCAAGGTCCGTCCCGACGGCACCGTGAAGGTGCTGGACTTCGGGCTGGCCAAGGCGTGGGAGCCGACAGGCGCGACGTCACACGGCGTATCGCAGTCGCCGACGATCACCACACCAGCCATGACGCAGGCCGGCGTCATTCTCGGCACTGCCGCCTACATGAGTCCCGAGCAGGCTCGCGGCAAACCGGTGGACAAGCGAGCAGACATCTGGGCGTTTGGGGCAGTGCTCTACGAGATGTTGACTGGCAGAAGGGCTTTTGGAGGCGATGACGTCTCGGAGGTGTTGGCATCGGTGCTGGCACGAGAGCCTGATTGGACGATACTGCCTGCGGCGTGTTCGCCGGTGCTCGTCACGTATCTCAAACGCTGCTTGAACAAGGATCGAAGGCAGCGGATTCGCGACATCGGCGATGTGTCTCTGGCACTGGCAGGTGCCTTCGAAACCCCACGTCACGATGCACTGCCACGGGCGGTCGCGCAGCCTGTGTGGCGACAGGCGCTCCCGGTTGCGATGACAGCCCTTGTCGCGGTTCTTGTCACGGGCCTTGCGGCCTGGGGCCTCTGGCCGCGGGCGGCGCCAGGCTCGCTCAGTCGATTCGAGGCGCAAGTGCCGGAGAATGTGACTCCGTACGATGACGTGTCGGTATCCCCGGACGGCCGCAAGCTGGTGTTCGCGGCGACCGCGCAAGATGGATTGTGGCTTCGCGATTTCGATGCACTGGAATGGCGGCGCCTGCCGGGTACGGAGGGCGCCTCGACTCCGTTCTGGTCCCCCGACAGCCGGTACGTGGGCTTCTCCGTCGACAACACAGTCAGGAAAGTTGATACGACCGGCGGTCCACCGGAGACGATGGCTAGCCTTCCCAGCACCCCGCGGTCAGGCACCTGGAATCGGAATGGCGACATCGTGTTGGGGAGTTGGGGCGGCGGGTCGGGCGGTCCGCTGTGGAGAGTGTCCCAGGCCGGTGGCGCGGCCACGGCGGTGACGCAGGTCGACGTATCCAAGGGAGAGTTCGATCACACGTGGCCCACGTTCCTCCCCGACGGCAAACACTTTCTATATTTCCGCTCCGGACCGCCGGACGTTGAGGGCATGTACGTTGGTTCTCTCGATGTCGACGCCGGGGACCAGTCGCGTCAGCGGATATTGACGACCAGTGTGCCGGCGGTGTACGCGAATGGCTACGTATTCTTTCCGCGCGCGGGCACGCTGATGGCACAACCATTCGACGCTCGCCGCCTGGAGCTTCAAGGCGTGCCGGTGCCCGTGGCCCAGGACGTCCAGATCACGTGGTACTTCACCGGCGTATTTTCGGTGTCTGACAACGGCGTTCTCGTCTATCGGACCGCATCGGCTTCGGGAACCATCCAGCTCGCGTGGGTTGACCGGCAGGGGAAGACCCTGGGAACCGTCGGACCGCCAGGAACGGACAGACAGATTGCGTTGTCGCCGGATGCCAAGCGCGCAGTCGTGAAAGATGCTCCGTACGACGTGCCGGGCGACCTGTGGACGCTGGACTTTGCCAGCGGCCGGCGCACGCGTTTCACATTCCATAAGCAGGTGTACTCGCCCGGTGTGTGGTCTCCGGACGGCGCCCGCATTGCGTACTCGGCCGGCCATCTGGGCGACACGTTATACGAGAAAGCCGCCTCCGGCCTGGGCGACGAGCAGGTGCTGTTCAAGGAGCCCGGGTTGCGGCATTTTCCGACCAGCTGGTCGCGCGACGGTCGGTTCCTGCTCTATCACACCCAGAACGCTGCCAACACGGGATACGACCTGTGGGCACTGTCCCTCCGCGACCGCAGGCCACATCTGATGCTCGGCGAGGCCTTCAATGAGTGGGCGGGCGTCTTTTCACCAGACATGCGTTGGGTTGCCTACGTATCCCTCGAGACCGGAGTTGCGGCTGAGGTCTATGTCCGCCCGTTCCGAGTGTCAGGACAGACTGACCAGCCGTCACTCGGCGAGGGCAAGTGGCAGGTCTCGAAGGACCACGGCAACTGGCCGCAGTGGCGCGTCGACAGAGAGATCGTCTTCAACACGGCTCCAACTGGAACGGCACTTTTTGCCGCGCCAGTGAATGCAAAAGGTACCGCCTTTGAGAGTGGCGTCCCCCAGCGGCTGCCCTTTCCTCCGAACGTGGGTGTGAACTCTACTCCGCAGTCCACTCCCGACGGCCAGCGCTTCCTGGTCGAAGTGTCACAGGTCCAGCGAGCGGCTCGAACGTCCATCAGCGTCGTGCTCAACTGGCCGGCGCTGTTGAAAGAAGTAAAGTGACTCTTCCCACGTCGCGACATCGTTGACGTGCCCGACAGGAGATAACGACATGCGACAGTTCATCCAGGTGGCGAGTGTGGTCGTCGGTCTTGCCGTGTTCGGGGATTTGGCTCACGCGCATCACAGTCAGGCGGGTATCTTCGAGTCGAGAAAGACCATCGAAATCACCGGAGTCGTCAAGTCCGTGTCGTGGCGCAACCCGCATGGACAGATCCTGCTGTCCGTGAAGGACGAGAAGGGCGTGGAGACCATCTGGGATGCTGAAACAGCGTCGATCAGCATCCTGCGGAATCGCGGCGTAGACGGGAGCCCCGTTCGCGTCGGCGATCGTGTGACGATCGCGGGCGCGCCTTCGATGCGCGCCCGACCCGAGATTCTTGCGCGTAGCCTGCTGCTGCCGAACGGGACCGAGTTCAATTTCGGATCGGCCACCCCCTACTTCGCAGCCGGGAAAGCCGGACGTCTGGCCACCGGTGCCAAGATCGCCGGCGATGTCGCTGCCGCGAAAGCCAAGGCCGACGGTCTGTTCCGCGTCTGGTCGACGATCATGAGCGACCCGGCCGCGTTTCCGATGTTCAAAGGCGGGTATCCCTTGACCGCCGCCGGAAAGGCCGGGCTTGCGAAATGGAATCCACGCAACAACGTCCTTTTGAAGTGCGGCACGAAGGGCACGCCGCTCATCATGATTTCTCCGCTGCCGATGGATTTCAGCAGGGAGGGCGACAAGATCATCATGCGGCTCGAAGAGTACGACTCGGTGCGCACGATCCACATGAATCCCAAGACGGTGGCGCCGGCGGCGCACACGTTGTTCGGCTTTTCGCGCGGACGTTGGGAAGGCACGACGTTGGTGGTCGAGACCGATCACATTGCGGCTGGCTACTTCGATCACGAGGGCACGCCACAAAGTGATCAAATCAGGACGGTCGAGCGCTTCATCCCGAATACGGATTACAGCCGTCTCGACTACGTCCTGACCACGACGGATCCCGTCAACTTCACGAAGCCCTTCGAGCTCAAGCGGTACTTCGTGTGGAAGCCTGAGAACCGCGTCAACCCGTATGAATGCCTCGATCGCTTCGAGCCCGGCAAGTAGTCGCTGGGGGACCAAGATGACAAGAGTGACACACGCGATACTCGTCGCCGGCCTGCTCACGGCACCAGTGCTCGTCGAACGCGCCTACGCGCACCACGGCGCCGGCCTCTACGAGATGAGGAAGAAGGTAGAGCTCGAGGGCACGCTGACACGGGTCGATTTCGTCAACCCGCATGCGTATATCTATTTCGATGTCGTCGGCACCGACGGCAAAGTCATCGCCATGAAATGCGAGACGAGGGGGGCTACGGTGCTCCGCCGCTCGGGCTGGTCGCCGGAGATGTTCGCGCGGGGCGCGTCCATCAAGGTCACGGGCTCCCCGCATCGCGACGATCCGACTGCGTGCACCGTGGACACGATGACGCTTGGTAATAAGCCGACGCTCGAGCGCTATCAGCAGCTGAGCGACGTGAAATCCGTCGATCGCACGAAACGACTGTTCCGGCTGCCGAACGGCAAGCCGAACCTCGCCGGCGACTGGGCGCAGGAGCAACAGGTCCTGGCACGGCCGCCTGGCGGGCGCGCCGGCCTCGTGCCGATCAGCCAGGCCGCCGCAATCAACGCAGGCAAACTGCCGATGCCGGCCGGACCCGCCGGCTGGTTCGGGCCGCCAGTGAAGCTGACCGCAGCGGGACAGGCGGCAGCAGACGTGCTGCGCAAGCGGCCGACGTCGGACAATCCGCGACTCTCCTGCCAGGTTACGAGCATCCTGTTCGACTGGGTGTTCGACGGCGCGATCGGCCGGATCACGCAGAGTCCGACCGTCATCAAGATGGAGTATGGCGTCGGCCTGACCAGGACCGTGCATCTGAACATGACCGCGCACCCGGCGAACATCAAGCCGAGCCGCGCCGGTCATTCGATCGGCCGCTGGGACGGCGATACGCTCGTCGTTGACACTGTCGGCTTCGAGCCGGGCAGCCTGGCAGGCAACCTTCCCCACAGCGACAAACTGCACGTCGTCGAGCGCTTCACGCTGAATCCCACAACGCTCGAGCTCACCCGCGGCATCGTCGCCGAAGATCCCGTCTACTTCGCGGACAGGTACGTGGATTCCGATAGTGTCCTGCCGGCGGATGCGCCGTTCAGAGTCGAGGCCTGCAAGGAGCTTGCGCCGGAGTATCAGCAGACCGGGCGGAAGTGAGGCGGTCGAGTGACGTGTAGAACAGCCCTCGAAAAGGAGTCCGGAATGTCCGTCTTTGGAAAGAGAGTGCTCGCGGCCGTCGTCGCGCTCGCGGCGGCCTTAGGGGTGTCAGCCGGCCTGGCTGGGCAGACTGACGCAGGCGGGTCCAGAGGCGAGACGGAGTGGCGGTTTTTCGGGAGCGACAGCGGCGCGACCCGGTATTCGCCCGCGAATCAGATCAACGCCGGCAACGTCCGCGATCTTCGTGTGGCCTGGCGCTGGTCGGCACGCAACTTTGGTCCCCGGCCCGCGACCCAGATGCAGGTCAGCCCACTGATCGTCGATGGTGTGATGTACACGACGGCGGGTATCAACCGCGATGTCGTGGCTTTCGATGCGGCCACCGGGCAACTGCTGTGGCACTGGCGCCCGACCGGTGAGCTGACGCGATGGTTCGACATCATCGAGCCACTCGCGAGAAGCTCCGGCCGCGGCGTCACGTACTGGACGGATGGCCGCGGCGACGAGCGAATCTTTGTCGTGATGAACAGCTACATGCTCGTCGCGCTCGATGCCAAGACCGGACGGCAGGTGGCGAGCTTCGGCAAGAACGGCGTCGTGGATCTGACGGAAAACCTCCGATGGAACGAGCGGCCAGGTTTGCCGCGTGAAGGCCGCGTGGCGAATACCTCTCCGCCGGCGATTGTGGGCAATGTCCTCGTCGCATCGATCTCGATGCACACGGGATCGGCGCCGAATCTTCCGGGCGCTTCCATCAACGAACAATGGCCGATGAATATCCCGGGCGACGTCGTCGCCTACGATACGAAAACCGGCAAAATGCTGTGGCGCTTCAACGTCATTCCTCGTCTGGGAGAAGAGGGCGCCGATACGTGGCTCACTCCTGACCCGAAAGTGTGGGAGGTCCCTGGTGGCCTGAACGCATGGGCGAAGGAGAATCCGGATCTTCGCGAGGCGTCGAACCGGTACACGGGCAATGCGGGGTTCTGGGCACCCGTCACGGCGGATCCCGAGTTGGGCATGTTCTACATCGCCACGGAATCTCCGACCAGCGACTACTACGGAGGATATCGGCCCGGCAATAACCTCTACGCGAACTCGGTGCTTGCGCTCAACGCAAAGACGGGTCGTCGTGCATGGCATTTCCAGCTGACCCACCACGACATCTGGGACTTCGATCCGCCGACGGCGCCGATCCTCGCGGACATCACCGCGGACGGCCGTCCGGTCAAGGCGGTCATCCAGCTCACTAAACAGGGATTCGTCTTCGTGTTGGACCGCGCGACGGGCAAGCCGGTGTGGCCGATCGAGGAGCGGCCCGTGCCGAAGTCCGACGTGCCGGGTGAGTGGACGTCACCCACGCAACCGTTTCCAACCAAGCCTGCCGCCATCGAAGTGCAAGGACTGACCGAAAACGATCTCGTCGACTTTACGCCCGAGATCAAGGCCGAGGCGCTTCGCATCGCGCGTCAGTTCCGTCTTGGCGGCATCTACACGCCCTCGTCACTGCCGAATGCAGCTGATGGAACGATGGGCACCTTGACTGCGCCTTCCGCAGTCGGTGGCGTCAACTGGCCCGGTGGTGCCGTCGATCCGGTGGACGACGTACTGTATGTCGCATCCAGACCAGTCTGTTTCGCGCGCAGGTCGTGGAGGGATTGCCGAAGTCCGGAGTCCGCTATCACAACCCTCGCGGTCAAACGGTCGGCCCGCCGACGACTGTGTTCGGTCTTCCGCTCATCAAGCCTCCCTATGCACGCGTCACCGCCGTCGATTTGAAGACGGGTGACCGCCTGTGGATGGTGCCGCATGGCAACACGCCCGAGGCGATCAAGAAGAATCCGAAGCTGCAAGGCGTAGAGATTCCCAATACCGGGGCGCAGTCGCAAGGGCACGGGTCTGCTGGTCACCAGCACGCTGTTGTTCGGAGGCGAGGGCGGCACGACGCCGGTGCTTCGCGCGTGGGACAAGAAGACCGGCGCCGTCGTCGCGGAGATTCAGTTGCCGGGTCCGACCACCGGATTCCCCGTCACCTATACGAAGGCCGGGCGGCAGTACATCGCCGTGGCGGTACGGGTTGGCGATGCGGTGGAGATCGTGGCGCTCGCGATTCCAGCTGCCGCGGCGCCAGGCGGCCGTGGCCGGCAGTGATCCGGGACCTGCGATGAAGAGTGTGATGTTGTTCATCGTCGCCGTCACCTGCAGCCTGATCGTGTCAGTCGATGTCGCGACCGGTTCGCAGCAGGCCAACGGTTCCAAGAATGGCGAAGAGGTGTTCCTGAACCGGTGCAGTAACTGTCATGGGACGGAACGAGTGCTCGTCGTTCCTCGGACCAGGAAGGGGTGGGAGGGTGTGCTCGTCGAGATGGCGAACATGGGCGCTCAGCTGGAACCGGGAGAGCAGGAAGTTGTGCTGGCGTTTCTCACCGAGCGGCACGGCCTCGTCAATGTCAACACGGCGAATGCAGAGGAGCTCGTCGGGCTCGGGCTGTCCAAGAAAGACGCGGAGGCCATCGGCTCTTATCGAACCGAGCACGGCCCGTTCGCCGACTTCGCTGCCCTTCAGCGCGTGCCCGGACTCGACGTCGATCGGCTGAATGCCGTACGGGGGCGAGTGGCATTTCGCGACTGAGGAGACCGCTGACCGTTCTGAACGATCTATTCCGCCCGCAATGCTTGGACTGGATCAATGGCAATGGCCCGGCGCGCGGGGAGATAGCTGGCGAGCACGCCGGCCGCGATCAACAGCGCCGAAACACCTGCGTACGTCACGGGGTCAAGTGCGGTGACGCCAAACAACAACGACGACATCAGACGGGTGAGTCCGGCAGCAGCCACCAGCCCCAATGCGGCTCCAATCCCGGCAAGCCGCAGGCCATGGCGCACGAACATTCCCATTAATCCAGCCGGTTGCGCGCCCAATGCTGTGCGGATGCCGATCTCTCGGATCCTCTGCGACACCACGTAGGCGATCACGCCATAGATTCCTATGATGCCGAGCACGAGGCCCATCCCCCCCGCGATGGTCAGCATCACGAGCGAAAACGACGTCCGCGCCATGGACCGGTCGTAGAGCGCCTCGAGCGTGGTGACGAGGAACACCGGACGCCTGCCATTCACGGACCACATCGCTGACTGCACCTCGGCCAGCAGACCCTCCGTTCCCGCCCGGCGGGAGCGGATCGCGTAGGTGCCGAAGCGAAGGACGAACCCGTTTTCGCCGGTCCAGATGTATCGGTCCATCAGGGCCGGCCAATAGGCGAACGCTGGTGGCGTCAGGTGCACGCCGTCGTCGTAGACGTCTTCGACAACGCCGACGATTTCGCGCCAGGGATCGGCGGCGCCGCCTTCGCGAATCCGCTTGCCCAGCGCCGCACCCGGAACGCCCCACCACTCGCGCGCCAGATTCTCCGACACGATGGCGACGCGCCGTTTCTCGTACAGGTCGGTCCAGGTGAAGTCGCGTCCCGCCACGACGCGCGTGCCCATCGTTGTGAAGAATCCCGGTGTGATCTTGCGGATTCGCCGGATGGGGGGCACCTGGCCGTCCACGATCGGCTTGTCCTCGGCATACACCGGGTTGCCGACACGGCCGGGATATTCCAGCGGCGCAGCGTCGGCCAATGCCACCGACGTGACGCCGGGAATAGCCGCGAGCTTTTCCAGCATCTCGTGCTGCATCCGCATCACGTGCTCGGGGTCTTTGGCCACCGTGGGCGAGATCATGGAGTGCATGATCTGGACCTCTTCGGGGCGCGTAAATCCCGGCTGCACGCGGCGCAGGTGTTGAACCGTGCGCAGCATCAGGCCAGAGCCGACGAGCAGCACGAGGGCGAGCGCCACCTGCGTGACGACCAGCGTGTTGCGCGCCCGGTGGCGTTCCCGGCCATCGCTGAACGTGCGGCCGACACCACGCAGCGCGGTCGCGAGACGCGGTCCTGCGTATTTCACAACGGGGATGATTCCGAACAGCACGCCCGCGAGCAGAGACACACCGAGGGTGAACGCCAGCACGACCGGATCGATGTGGATGTCGCGCAGCCGCGGCAATGTCTCCGGGCCTTTCGCCACCAGGATCCGCAGGGCCCCATACGCCAGGCCCAGACCCACCGCGCCGCCGAGCAATCCCAGCGTCATGCTCTCGACGAGGAGCGCCCGCGCGATCCGCTTCCTGCCGGCGCCAAGTGCAGCCCGGATTGCGAGCTCCTGCTGGCGGGCCTCGGCGCGGACGAGGAACAGATTGGCCACATTCGCGCACGCGATCAGCAGGACCAGCCCCAGCGTCCCCATCACCACCCACAGCGCCGTGCCGATGTCGCCGATGACGTCCTGCTTCAGCGGCTGGAGCCTGGGCGCGACGCGGGCCTCCTGAAATACGGTGCGATCCATTCCTGGATTAGGAGGCCAGGCATTCAACCAGACCGCCACCATGCGAGCGACATCGGCGTTGGCCTGCTCCAGGGTGACGCCGGGTTTGAGCCGCGCGATACCCTGGAAGCTGAAGGGGCCGAGAAACGTTCTGTTCCGTTCGAGCCGCAGGGGAAGAATGAGCTCGGGATCGCCCCCAAAATGGAAATCCTGCGGCATCACGCCGATCACCACGCTCGGCCCCGACTCGATCGTCAGCGTCCGCCCGAGGATCGACCTGTCGCCTCCGAAGCGGCGCTGCCAGTAGCCGTAGCTGA
The DNA here is from genome assembly GCA_963751025.1 of uncultured Acidobacteriota bacterium. Taxonomy (GTDB): domain Bacteria; phylum Acidobacteriota; class Vicinamibacteria; order Vicinamibacterales; family UBA2999; genus Gp6-AA40. The sequence continues at coordinate 142,027 of CAVVTC010000003.1, forward strand.
GCATCACCGTCTCTGCCGAGCCCGGTGTGTCGTCCGCTCGCGAAAACCAACGGCCCAGAAGGGGCTTCACGTCGAGGGCGTCCAGCACACCATCGGTCACGAGGAGTGTTCGAAGCAGTTCCGGCTCGGCACTCCCGGTGACGCTGGCGTCACCAGTGCGCCACACTCCGAAATGTTCGAAGGTCTTGTTCTCCTCGCGGTAGGTGAAATACATGGAGGACGAGCAGCCGAGTCCGGCGGGGACACCGGGCAACCCAGGCGCCGTGTGCCAGACGCCGACCAGCGCCTCTGCCTGCGGATACGGCAGCGGCTGGATCAGGATGCTGTCGATCACGGCAAAGACAGCGGTATTCGCGCCGATACCCAGCGCCAGCGTCAGGATGACGGTGGCCGTGAAGGCCGGCGTCTTTCGCAGGCCGCGTAGTCGCATGGCGCGTGTCGCGCGAAAGCGTTTCCAGAAACGGGAGTCCTCGCTGGTCGCGATAGATGTCCTTGATGGCTTCCACGCTGCCGAACTTCAGCAGCGCCTGCCGGCGAGCTTCGATGGGCGAGAGGCCGGCTCGAAGGTTCTCCGCCGTTTGCATGGCGATGTGTTCTTCGAATTCGGCCCGCAGGAGTTCTTCGTCGCGCGCGGACGTCGCCCACGAGGTCAACCGCCGGAAGAGCCGCCTGAGCGTCTTCATTTCAGGTCCTGAGCTTTCGCGGCAAAGAATCGTTCGATGATCGCCGCGGTCTGTTCCCAGCTCCGCGCTTCTGCCTGCAATTGCTTGCGGCCTTGCCGTGTCAGCCGATAGAAGCGTGCCTTGCGGTTGTTCTCGGACGCGCCCCATTCGGACGCGATCGACCCTTCCTGCTCCAGCTTGAGCAGCACCGGGTAGAGCGTCCCCTGATTGACCGTCAGGAGATCGCCGCTGATCTGCTCGATTCGCCGGGCGATCCCGTATCCGTGCAAGGGGCCGAGCACATCCAGAGTCTTGAGCACCATCAGCGCCAGCGTGCCCTGTCGAACGTCCGTGTCCTTCATCTCTCTATTGGGGTTCCAACAGGAAGAATGGCACTCTTCATTTGGGAAAGCAACACGTCGTTTCGACGCGCGTCAGGCGCACGTCGAACTGACTTTTCCACTTCTTCCACTTTTTCTACGTTGAACTTGAACGGTACCGGTACGGGTGATGACAAAGGTTGGAACGTAGAATTCGAAGGAGTCGCCGCCGACGTACCGGTACAGCGTTATGACTGTGGACCTGATGTCGCTGCCCTGACCGCCCACCGCAGTTTGGCTGACGCAGCGCGACGATTCGCGAACGTCTCGTCCTTGGCCGACCGCACGACGTGCGTCGGCGATCGCGGCGTAGATGCCGGTGCGCCGGCCCGACCGGAACGCCTTCTTCACGCGGCGATCTTCCCGGAGTGAAACGTCAGCATCACCACGCGGCCACCAGGGGCGAGACAGGCGGGCAGAGCCGCCAACAGCGCGTCGAGGGCAGTGAGCTCGTCGTTCACGAGGATACGCAGGGCCTGGAACGTGCGCCGCACCGACATCTTGACGTCGGCTTTCGACAGCGGCGGATCGCGGCCGGTCAGGCCGAGCGCACGACGCGCTCGAGCGCATGGTCGTCTTCACCGGACGTGCGCCACGAGGAGCCGGGCGACCAGGCGGGCGTGCGGTTCGTCGGCATGGGCATCGAGCACTTGCGCGAGCTCGTACTCGTCCAGGCCGCAAGCCGTTCCGAGCCGGCGTGCCGTGCACGGGTCCATGCGCAAGTCGAGAGGGCCCGGGAGCCTTGTGGCTGAAGCCGCGGGCGGCGGTGTCGTGCTGCATCGACGACACGCCGAGGTCCACCAGGATCGCGTCAACGGCGGGTGCCTTCGGCGGCGAGCACCGCGGGAGGCGCGCGAAGTTGTCGCGCCGGGCGACGAAGGCGTCGGGCCCGAAGCCGGCGGCGCGCAGGCGGGCTTCGGTGCGCGGCAGCTCGAGAGGATCGACATCGAGCCGATCAACCGCCCGCCCGGCTGCAAGCGCTCGAGAATCGCCCGCGCATGACCGCCGCCACCGAGCGTGCAGTCGACAACGACCTGGCGCGGAGCCGGCGCCAGGTGGCGCAGCACCTCCGCGACCATGATCGGCAGATGCATTCCCGCCGGCGTCTTGCCGGACGCAAGGACCTTCTCGACATCCGCCGGGAATCGCTCGGGGTTCAGCTCCTTGTACTTTTCGGAGAACGCGCGCGGATTCTTTCCGGCGTAGCGCACCCGTCGGGTGCGGGGCGACGATGGATCGGGGGGCACGCTCACGACTTAGCTTGCCGTAGAATGCCTCACCAGTGACACAACGGGTGGGGTCAGCCCGACGCGTCGGAAAGAGTTTCTTCACCTGGGAGCGGCGCGAGA
>CAVVTC010000004.1:0-38168 GCA_963751025.1 uncultured Acidobacteriota bacterium
AAACCAGAATGAATAGGACACACCGAGGCATCGAGACACCGAGAAAGTCTTGGATTCTTCGGCTCGGAGCCTCGGAGCCTCTGTGGTGTTCGTGCTCGGCTTACTCAGAATCTCGCGTCGCATGGCATTGGATCCCACTTTGAGGTGTCGCGTTCCAGCTTGTAGTGGATCGCCGTCTGAAACGGCGCCTGCAGGTATACCGGGTCCTCGACGACGTTCGTGTTCACGAGATACTTGTCGCCACTGGGCAGCGAGTGGACGTCCCAGTGCTCGGTGAACACGGCCCGCTCGCTGTAGGGCACACCGTTCTTCCTCAGGTATCCGGGGCGGAGATTCGTTGTCACGGTCTTCAGCGATCCGAAGCGCGAGGCGCCACCGACCGCCGCCGCGCACAATCCACTGCGCTGATGTCAGTCCCTGCCAACTGCGAGGTCCCGGTGATGCGCCCGCTTCGAACCGGAGCAGACGCGTCTGAACGCCGTAGTCGGTCTCCAGCTTAAGCGTGTTGTCGTCCTGCCACGATATCCGCATGCGGATCGGCCCGCGCATGAGGCCGGGCGCTCCGTACGCCTTGCACTGTTCGCCAGCGGCTTCGTCTTTGGCCGGATCCCACGCCTCGGCAACCTGCTGGCCCTGAAGACTCAGCGGAATACTGACGATGTCGCCTTTGGGAGGCGTGATCATGCGCCATCGCCAGTCTTCCGAGATGATGGCCACCCACTGCCCGGTGAGATCGATCGGCGCGTCCGCACGAGCCGATGCCGCAGGACCACGCGCACCTCGCGTCTGCGCCCCGACGTCGACTGCGGGTATCGACAGGAAGGCGATTGCGACGACCAGGAGAGTGCGTGGCATCGGCACGTCCGTAATCCTCCGTTAATCTCCGGCGCCAGTGTCACAGCGGTTCCGCTCGCGCTCACCATCAGCATGCCGCCGCCTCCACCCATCTGAATCGACTCGTAATCGAGGTCCACGCCGATCACGGCGTTGGCGCCGAGCTCCGCAGCCTGCTGCTGCATCTCCTGAACGGCAATGGCCTTGGCCTTGCGCAGCTCCTCCTCGTACGCGGCAGAACGGCCGCCGACGATGTCGCGGATACCGGCGAAGAAGTCACGGAAGATGTTCGCCCCAAGGATGGCCTCGCCACTCACGATGCCGAAATGCTTGACGATTCGGGAGCCTGACACTGTCGGCGTAGTCACGGTCAACATGCACGAACCTCCTGCGCATCTATACGGAGCGCTGGGGCGAGAGGTTCGGGAGGAGCGGCAGTCATTTCTTCGCGCTCAGCCCGTTGAACACGGCCTCGACAAACATGTCCGTCGTCCACGATCCCGAATCCTTGCCGAACCGGCCGCGATAGCCCTTCGTGGGATTGGCGGCCTTCACCTGCTGCAGCGTCAGCCCCTTGTCGATCAGATCCTGAACGGTGTCCTTGATCACGGTGACCATGTCGCGGTACTCGACCACCTCGCCGTAATCGGACACGTAACCATGCCCCGGCACCACGAGTGTGCCGCCCGACTTCAAGACGAGCGGCGTGTTCGGCCACGACGAACTCGGAGAGCAGGCGGTTGAGGGCTTCGATCTCGCCTTGAATACTCCCGCCCTTCGCGGGGTCGATGACGGGGAACTGGCGCAGGTCGAGCACATCACCGGTCGCGATGACGTCTGCTCTCCTGAAGAGCACCATCACGTCGCTGTCGGAGTGTGCGCCGGTCTGACGGATGACCTGCACCGCATCGTCGTTGACGTACATCGACCGGTAGCGCGACGTGAACGTGTCGTTCGGCAGCATCTTGGTCGGATAAGGCGATTCGTTGCCATTGGCACCAAGGGCGCTGAGGCGACGGAGGACGTTCTCGTGGGCGAGCACCGTGGCGTGGTTGCCGTCGCCGAACGGATCCGGGCTGAGCCCGACGCCTGCGCCGCCAACCACAGCGTTGCCGCCCACGTAATCCAGGTCCGCGCTGGTATTGACGACCATGCGGATCGGTCGGGGCGAGATCGCCTTGATGGCGTCGAGGAGCGAGCCGGCCATGTCGGTTGAGCCGCTGTCCACGACGATGAGACCGTCCTCGCCGACGTGGACGGTGACGTTGCCGCCGGCACCGAAGATGACGTGGACGTTCGGCCGGATCTGAATCGATTCGAGGCCTGCCCGGGCGGTCGAGGGAGGCTGCTGGGCCACGAGGCCTTGCGCCCAGTGCCCGCCGCTGAGAGCGAGCACGACCACACAGAGCCTTGCCGGTGCGCGCCAGGACCGCCGCCTCCAAGCCATCGTGGCGAACCTTTACCACACTCGGCAGGTGGGAACCAGCGTGGCCGACGAAGTTGTTCCCGGCATCGGTCGGCGGGTGTAGGATCGTGCCGCTTTCGGCAGCGAGTTCCGATTCACGAACGCACGGGCTCAGAGGTGGAGGACCGACATGAATCGCACCCTGCGGACCCTCGTCGGCGCAATCGTCCTGGTGCTTTCCGGGTTAGACGCGTGGGCTCAGACCACAGCTCAGATCAACGGAACCGTCGTGGACGAAGGCGGCGGGGTGCTTCCGGGTGCCACGGTCGTTGCCCTGCACACAGAGACCGGCTTCCGTCGCGAGGTCGTCAGCGACGTGAGCGGGGCCTACACACTCGCCAACTTGCCGATTGGTCCGTATCGACTCGAAGTGACGCTTGCCGGCTTCCGCACCTACCTGCAGACCGGCATCGTCCTCCAGGTCAACAGCAATCCCGTCATACCGGTAAGGCTGCTGCTCGGCGCTCTCGAGGAAACGGTGTCCGTCGAAGCGGCGGCGCCACTCGTGGAGACTCGCAATCCATCGATCGGCGCAGTCATCGACAACGAGGCCGTCGAGGCGCTGCCGCTCGAGGGGCGCAACGTCGCCTCGCTCGTCGTTCTGGCTGGCGGTGCGGTCGATACCGGCAATCCGTCGAGCCGCAGCCTGACGCAGAGCCGCGGGATCGCCGTTGCCGGTGGGCAGCAATTTGGCGTGCAGTACCTGCTCGACGGTGCGATGCACAACAACTGGTACGACGGCGTCAACCTGCCGCTGCCGTTTCCCGACGCGATGCAGGAGTTGCGCGTGGAGACCAGCTCGCAGAACGCTCAGAACGGCGTGAAGGCGGGGGTACCGTCAGCGTGGCCACCAAGGCGGGCACGAACCTGTTTCACGGCGACGTGTTCGAGTTCGCACGCCACCATCGCTTCAACGCGAAGGCTCCGTTTGCGGCGGTCAATCCGATCAGCGGCGAGCGCGCGAGCGACGGTCTGGTGCGGAATCAGTTTGGCGGCGTGCTGGGCGGGCCGATCGTCCAGGACAAGATCTTCTTCTTCGGCGCATATCAGGGCACGCGTACCACACAGACCCCGGCCGATATCGTGACCTTCATTCCGACCGCGGCGATGCTGAACGGCGACTTCTCGACGGTCGCCTCCGCGCAATGTCGCGCGCAGGGGAATCTCGCACTGCCGGCGAACCTCGGGTTCGTCAACAACCGGATCAACCCGGCGCTGTTGAGCCCGGCAGCCGTGAAGATCGCAGGGCTTCTGCCACGGACCACCGATCCCTGCGGCCAGATTGCGTACTCACGCCCAACCAAACCCAGTGAGGACATGCCGATTGGGCGCATCGACTGGCAGATCAACCCGAATCATTCGCTGTTCGCGCGCTACATGCTGTCTACGACCTTCTGGGACCCGGCCTTCGAGAACGCCAATGGGAACATCCTGGCGGCGACCCTCGGCGGCCGCGACAACACGGTGCACTCGCTCGCCATCGGCGACTCGATCGTGTTGAGCAACTCGATGGTCAACAACATCCGCGTGTCGGTCAGCCGGACCAGCGTCGTGCGCACCCACTCGGACCTCTTCGGACCCGAAGACGTCGGCGTGAACATGTTCACCTACATCCCTGAGTACATGAACCTCACGGTCACCGGCGCCTTCTCGGTCAACACGGGGACGGAGACGTTCTCGTATTACAAGCCCAACACCTACTCGCTGTCCGACGACTTGACGATGGTCCGCGGGAATCACCAGTTCGGTTTCGGCGGTGCGGTGGCGATGTCCGACTGGAAGACCGAATCGAACGTTCGCTCGATGGGTCCGATGTCCTTCAGCGGCGGCGTCTCCGGTCTGCCGCTCGCCGACTTCCTGCTCGGGCGCGTGTTCGAGTTCCGCCAGTCGACACCGTTCCGGCAGGACATCAAGCAGCCCTACTTCGCGCTCTACGCGCAGGACACGTGGCGGGCATCGCCAAACGTCACATTCAACTACGGCGCGCGGTGGGAGCCGTGGTTTCCGCAAGACAGCGTGGACCAGGCGGTCTACACCTTCGACGTGGAGCGGATGCGGGCGAACATACGCAGCACCGTGTACCCACAGGCGCCAGCCGGACTCTACTATCCCGGCGACCCCGGGTTCCCGGGCAACTCCGGCATGAAGACGGTGTGGTCGAATTTCGCGCCTCGTGTCGGCGTGTCGTGGGATCCCAACGGCGACGGCCGCACGTCGCTGCGAGCTGGGTACGGATTGACCGGTGACTTCGTGACGGGTCAGTTCTTCTTCGACTCGCGCTCGGCGCCGCCGTTCGGGTTGGAACAGCGTCTGACCAACACCAGGCTGGACGATCCATGGGGTGCCGTCGGCAGGACGAACCCTACCCGGTCCCGCTGGGAGGGGACGACTACCCATATAGCGCTGCGTTGTACTCGCTCTTCATCTCGATGCCGACGGACATCAAGACGACGCGCAACCACAGTTGGAACGTGGCGTTTCAGCGCCAGGTTGGCGACCGCACCGCGTTTTCGGCGACCTACCTCGGGAACCACATGGTCAACATGTGGGGTGTGGTGGACGGCAACCCCGGGGTGATCCCGCCGGGCGCCTCGCCGACCGGTCCGTGCACGCTCAGGTTGCCGACGGGCGGGACGCAGACGTTCGCGAATTGCTCGACCGCGTCATTGGATCTCCGTCGCGAGTTGAGCCAGGAGGATCCGCCGGTCGGGCAGTACTACGGCTACCTCGATTGGATCACCGACGCGGGCTGGCAGGACTACCACGGTCTGTTGCTGTCAGTTCAGCGCCGATCGGCGGGTGGGATCACGACCAACGCCAACTACACGATCTCGACGTGCGAAGGCCTCGATCAGCCAGGGGCAGGCGCCGCTCAACGTCGCCACCGGATACATGAAGCCGATCTCGATGATCAATCCACCGTCCGACGCGGAGCGAGACGCGATCTTCGAAGAGGACAAGGGACGCTGCGGTACGTGGCGCAAGCACATCTTCAATCTCAGCGCGAGCGTCGAGACGCCACGGTTCGAGAACACGACTGCGCGCATACTCGGCTCGGGCTGGCGGCTCTCGGGGATCTACCGTGCGAACTCGGGCGCGCCGCTGACGGTCTTCACGGGCACCGATCGGGCGCTCTCCGGCATTCAGGCGGGGACGCAGCGCGCGAACCAGGTGCTGGACGATCCGTACGGCGACGGGACGGTCGACAACTGGCTCAATCCGCTGGCGTTCGCGCAGCCGGCGCTCGGCACGTACGGCGACTCCGTGCGCAACGCGTACGATGGCCCCGGACGGCAGGTCGTGGACCTCTCGCTCGTGCGGTCGTTCCGGCTTCGGCAACGGGCACCGGATCGAGGCGCGCGTCGAAGCGTTCAACGCCTTCAACTGGTTCCTGCTGGACAATCCGAACACCACGCTGTCGCAGCGCGACCTTCGGGCGCATCACGTCATCGGGCGATCCGCGGATCATGCAGTTTGCGGTGAAGACCACTTTGAGATCATTGGGGATTAATGATCTTTGATTCTTGAATTGTTGGTGATTTCGTCGTCGATTGTTGATTTACTGCGGAATCATGAAATAAATCTTCAATCTCGAATCAACAATCACCAACGACTCAAAGATCACAAATCGACAATCACAAATCAGCGCAGCGAAGTCTATTGTTCCAACTGGATCGCAATGTCCACGACCGCCTGGTCGAACCGGCCCAATGAGAGCGCCTGGCCGGTCGTGACGTTGATGGCATAGAAGCGAGATTTGCCATCCACTGAAAGCGTTGCGAACGGGAAGTTCGGCCACGGTCACGCCATTCGAGAAGGGTGTAGATATCCATGCCCGCATCGCCGCGTCTGCACCCGACCCGAGCTGGCCGGTCGCCACGAGGATGCCGTTCCCCGGGGGCGACTGAATCACGATCTGATCGAGCGTCGTGTCCAGATCGAACAGCGTCGTGCCCGTGTGGGCTGGTTGAAATCGTTGTTCGTATACGCGGCCGCCGTCACGCCAAGCGCTGGGATTGCAGTCGCCGGCGGCGCGTGTACGTCAACGTCCCATTGGCCGCGGTGACGCCGCCGGCGTTCACGTTGTGCGCCAGGTTCTGGCCGGTGTCGCTGATGATGCGGAGGCGGTCGGCCGCCGGATTGAAGTCCACACCGAACCGCGTGCCGGAAAGCGCCACGGTCAGCGAGTTGACGAGCGTCGCGTGGGCCGTGGTCGTGTCGATGGTGTACACGCCGCCGCCGTTGCCGACGCCATAAAGCTTTCCGTCCTGCACGCGGAAGTCGATGCCGACCAGCGCGTGTCCGTCCCGGCAATCCAGTGACGTAGCCGATGTCGCTCTCGTCTTCTCCGGCGAACGCGCTCGGAACGAAACCAGCCGGCCGTCGTCGGTCAAGCCCATCACTCTCAGTTGTGTCGCGCGCGCTCATCGTCTCGAGCCTCTGCGGCTACGACGTGCCAGGCGCTGGCGGCCAGCAGTAGGGCCAGACAGGTAAATGCGACGCGCTCGTCCTTGCGGTTGGTCTTGCTCATGTCAATCTCCTTGCGATTGAGGACAGGTCACTCAGACCTGACTACGCAAGGATGGCGGGATTGGATCGGACCTCGCCCTTGAGGACGCGCCCGCAGGTACGAACCCTGCGCGTTGAAGCGTTCGTTGTGAGGCGATGTTGCTCGGGTTGCACCGGGCTGCGGGCACGTGTCCGCCCTCGTAGCACACGCGCTTCAGCTCCTGGACCACGAACGTGCCAAGGCCGCGCTTGCGAAACGGCTCCGCGACATCCATGTAGATGTCGCCAAACGGCCGGTTGTAGTGAAAGAGAATCCCGCCGGTTGCCGCCACCAGGCTTTCGAGTTCGACAACGCCACGCCACCGCCGGTGCGGCTCGGGGACGTCTGGCGCCTCTGACGCGGTGGGCTGACGATAGATCGCGCCTCAGGGCGCGTGCGTCGTCGTCACCTTGTCGTGGAAGAGGATCGCTTCGCTGGTGACGTGCGGCGCGAAGGCGTGCAGCATGACCGTTGCGAGCCCGTCATTGCTTTGCACTTCGATACTGGGAGCGCGACTGGCAACCAGCAGCGCGCGAAAGAAGCTCCCCAGAGTTGCAATCGCTGCGTCGGTGGACGTAGAACTCGTACAGTGCCGGCTGGTCCTTCCACGGTCCACCAACAGCGACAGAGCCGTATCCGACGGGAGTGCCAGCCACCGCCAGGAGATATTCCTGCGTCCAGCCGGCGCGGTCATGGATCGAGTCGTGGATGATCCGGCAGTTCATCTCCAATCGATACATGTCCCGCCACAGACGAATGCCGTCGAGGCTCGTCGCGGTCGCGGAAATCTCTGGCGGCGGAGGCAAAGGGAGAGCGATCGTTGATTAGTGATCTTTGATTGATGATCTCGTTGGTGAATGTAGATCTTTGTTTGGGGATTGATTGATGTTTCGGGGGGACCGAACCATCCCACCGAACTCCAATCAACAATCCATAATCACCAACGAATCGATAGTCAACAATCGATAGTCAAATAATGTTCTATTTCCAGGCGACCGAAGGGGCTTGCCGACCAGCATCGCCGGGTTTGCGCCCTTGCGCGGCGTGTACTTCTGGGCGCCACCGTTGTCGACTTCGGCGACGTAGAAGTTGCCGTCCTGATCGACGCTGATGCCGTGGACGCCCCACATGCCGCCGGGAAAGTCGCCCCACGTGCCCCACGAGAACATGAAGTTCCCATCGAGGTCGTACTTGAGGATCCGGCTGGTGCCGCGATCGGCCGCCCACAGGTAGCCATCGCTGAAGATGTGGAACAGGTGGATGTCCGCCGGATTCTGGCCGAACGACCACTCGCGAAGGAACTTGCCGTTCTCGTCGAAGACCTGCGCGCGCCGGTTGCCGCGATCGTTGACGAAGACCTGCCGAGTCTTGGGATCGACGGCGACGCCGTGGACGTTGTTGAAGTAGCCGGGCCGTGTCTCTTTGCCCGCTTCGCCACGCTGGCCCCACGCCGTCAGGTATTTGCCGTCCTTGTCGAACTTGACGACGCGCGTGCCGTTATAGCCGTCGGCCACGATGAAGCTGCCATCGGGGAACCAGTCCATGAACGTGGGCCGGTTGAAGTGCGTGGCATCGTTGCCGGGCACGCCGTAGGTGCCGATCGTCTGCACCTTGGTCTTGCCGTCGTTGGTGAACTTGTGCACGACGTGCTTGTGGTCATCGACAATCCACACGTGCTTCTGCGGATCGTAGGGGCTGATGGCGACGTAGTGCGGCCGCTGCATCATCGAGTCCCACTGGTTCCACGAATCGACCAGGGTCCCTGGCCGTCGAAGATCATGATGGTGTGTTCCCACCTGGCGTGGACGCCGAACTTGTTGCCTTGCGCTTCCCACGCCTTGATCCCGTCTTCGGCGAGCGCTGCCGGTGCCACCGTTGCCCGGAGGGCTCGCCGTCGTCGCATCGCGCCACGGTAGACGCCCGATCGGAAAGACGAGGCCCGGCCCCAGTTCCGTCAGCCGCATCCCTTTCGGCCGGCCGAGGTTCGGCAACTCGCCGCGCTGGAGCACGAAGATGCGGTTCGGGCTTTCCGCGAACACGCTCTGGCCGGCGCCGAACGTCCACTGCTCGTGCCCGGCAATCGTCGTCAGATCCTTGGGCCAGTCGGCGACGACGTCGTAGGCGCCGAAGATGTCCTGGCCGCCTTTCTGGCTCGGGACGGCGGCGAAGCGAGTGGGTGCGCCCGCTGTCTGACCGATGACGATCTGGCTCTCAGGGACGTAGATGACCGCGAGAGCAACCGCGAATCCCACGACGAAAATGGCGAAGCGTCCGACCATACAGTCCTCCTCCAGCGAATCGACCGGCCCCGGGGACCCAGATGTTAGTCGTGCATGGCCCGCGGCTCAAGGCCAAAGCCAAAAGCCCACAAAGCCCAGAGCCAAGAGCCCAGAGCCGAGAGCCGAAAAAGTTCACGGTTGACGCCGTCGGGCAGGAAGGTTATGAACGACTCGCGCATGGGACGATTAGCCCCCTACCTGCAAAGCGTTGCCCGAATCATCTTCGGCTTTCTCGTCGTGCGTCACGGGATGGAGCAGGTATTGGCCTATCCTGAGGCCAGCCACGCCGCGCGGATGTCGTTCGAGGGAATCCTCGAGCTTGTGGCTCTGCCAGCGGGCCTGTTGATCATGCTCGGCGTGTACACCAGGCAGGTCAGCCTCGTCCTGGCAGTGCTGTACTTCATCCTCTTTTTCCTCGGCCCGCTCCAGCGCGGCCCGTTCACGCATCGCAACGGAGGAGATCCCATTCTCCTGAACGCGTTCTTCTTCCTTTACCTGTCGGTGGCCGGGGGAGGTCCGTTGAGCGTGGACCGTCTGCGCGGTGCCGTGTTGATCGACAAGCGATGGGCGCCGATCGCGCTCAGCGTGCTGCGGATCGGCGCGGCGGGTCTGTTCCTCATGCACGGGCTGGAGAAAATCTTCGGGATCGGCGGCGGGCGCATCGATCGCGACATCATGACGATTCGCGGTTTCGCGGGTTGGCTCGAGATCATTGGCGGGCCGCTGTTCGCCCTCGGCCTGTTCACTCCGTCCGGTCGCGTTCGTCCTATCCGGTGAGATGGCCGTGGCCTATTTCAGGTCGTGGGCCCCGCGCGGCTTCTGGCGCAGCTTCGAGCAAGCGGGCATGGAAGCGTCGATTCTGTTCTGTTTCCTGTTTCTGTTCTTCTGGGCGGCCGGGCCAGGGGCCTGGAGCCTTGACGGGTGGCGAGGTCGAAAATGATGAAAGATCGCCGGGATTTCCTCAAGAGCGCCGCGGTTACCAGCGCAGCAGCCCTGGTTCCCGCCGGTGTGTCGGCAGATGCTCCGCGACAGGCTGCGCCGCCCGCTCAGGGATCCGCGCCCATCGCACCGCGCGAAACCGATCCCTCCGGTGACACCGAGGTTCTGACCACCGACCGACCGGGTGGCGACTTCATGGTGGACGTCATCAAGACGCTCGACTTCGAGTACGTGGCGTCGAATCCCGGATCGAGCTTCCGCGGCATCCACGAGTCGATCATCAACTACGGCAACAACCGGTCGCCCGAGTTCATCACCTGCTGTCACGAAGAGTCGTCGGTGGCGATGGCCCATGGCTACTTCAAGGCAGAGGGAAAGCCCATGGCTGTCCTCTGTCACGGCACGGTCGGACTGCAGCACGCCGCAATGGCGATCTACAACGCGTACTGCGACCGCGTGCCGGTCTACATCCTGGCGGGAAACTCACTCGATGCGACGCTGCGGCGGCCCGGCGTGGAGTGGGCGCACAGCGTTCAGGACGGGGCCGCGATGATTCGCGACTACATCAAGTGGGACGATCAGCCGATCTCGCTCCCGCACTTCGCCGAGTCGGCGATGCGAGCCTACAAAATCGCGATGACGCCGCCGATGATGCCGGTCGTCCTCATGCTCGACGGAGGATTGCAGGAGGATCCAATCTCTCCAGAGATCACGTCGCGTCTTCGCATTCCCAAGCTCACGCGGACGACGCCGCCCCAGGGCGATTCCGGGGCTGTGGCTGAAGCTGCCCGGCTCCTGGTGAGCGCTCAGAACCCGGTAATCGTGGCCGACCGTGCCGCGCGCACCCCGGCGGGGGTGCAGCGGCTGATCGAGCTGGCCGAAGCACTGCAGGCGCCGGTCGTCGATCAAGGCGGGCGCATGAATTTCCCGACGCGTCATCCCTTGAATCAGAGCAGCACCGCCCGCCAGCTCGTGGCCGAGGCCGACGTGATCCTGGGTCTCGAGCTCACCGATTTCTGGGGGACGGTCAGCGCCGTTCGCGACGGACTGACGCGGACGTCGCGCTCGATCGCGAAGCCGGGCACGAAGCTGATCAGCATCACGGCGCTCGACCTGGTTACGAAAGGAAACTACCAGGACTTCCAGCGCTATCCGGAGGTTGACGTCGCAATGGCAGCTGACGCCGAAGCGACGCTGCCAGCGCTGACCGACGCCTGCAAGCGGCTGATCACCGCGGATCGGCGAACGGCCTTCGAGGCGCGTGGCAAGCGCCTCGTCGAGGCCCATACGCGGGCGCACGAGCGTGCGCGTGCCGAAGCGGCGTATGCGTGGGACGCCAGCCCCATCAGCACGGCGCGCATGACGATGGAGCTGTGGGCGCAGATCAAGAAGGAAGACTGGGCGCTCGTCGCCGAGAGCGGCATCATGAGCGATTGGACTGCGCAGCTCTGGAACTTCGAGAAGCACTATCAGTCGCTGGGCGGCTCCGGTGGCGCCGGCGTCGGTTATGGGGCTCCGGCTGCGATTGGCGCCGCCCTCGCCAACAAGAAGCATGGACGGCTGTCGGTGGCGATTCAGGGTGACGGCGATTTCCTCTATGCGCCTGGCGTGTGGTGGACTGCCGCCCATCATCGGATCCCGCTATTGGCGGTGATGCACAACAACCGCGCGTATCACCAGGAAGTCATGCACCTGCAGCGCATGGCCAATCGGCACAACCGCGGGATTGCCCGGGCACACATCGGGACCACGATTGACGATCCCAACGTTGACTTCGCGAAGATCGCGCAGGGGATGGGCGTGCACGCGCAGGGGCCCATCACCAATCCGAACGATCTCGCGCCCGCGATCACAAGAGCGCTCGAAGTCGTCAAGCGCGGTGAGCCGTCGCTCATCGATGTCGTGACCCAACCGCGCTAGAGGGAACGGAGGTTGCGGAGGCACCGTTCTTCCGCCGCCCCGCCCACTCCAAATCGGAGGCAGTTCGATGATGCGACTCGTTGCACTCGGAATCCTGGTTCTGGCATCGATCGCTGGCGTAGGAGCGCAGGCACCGGCAGCGCAGCCAACGGCGACGACACCAACCGGAAATGCTGAAGAGGGGAAGAAGCTGTATGTGAGCTACGGCTGCTATCAGTGCCACGGCCGGAGGCTCAGGGATCGAGCGCGACCGGCCCGCGGCTGGGGCCGCGGCCCATCGCATTTGCCGCGTTCAGTCGATATGTCCGGCGTCCCACGGGTCAGATGCCGCCATACACCCCCAAGGTGGTCTCGGAATGCTGACATGGCGAACATCTATGCCTACGTGCAAGCGCGGCCAGCCCGCCGCCGTTGCAACCATCCCGCTCTTGCGCGAACCCTAGACGAAAGCCAACTCCCAATTCCCAAGACGGATCTTGGGAGTTGGGGGTTGGAGATCGGGAGTTGAGTGTCGAGGCGTTACCTGCTGAAGATGTAGACGGCGCCTGACTCGGTGATCGAGTTATCGGCCTGGTTACCGCCGGCGCCCTTCGAGCCGCCGTCCTCCGCGTGGGCGGAAGCGACCATGAGCCGGCCATCGCGGCTCAGCGCCACCGAACCGCCGAACTCGTCGTAGGCCTCGGCGTTCGACGCCTTCACGTAGGCCTGCTGGCTCCATGTCGTGCCGGTGCGCGCGAACAGGTAGACCGCGCCGGATTCCGACGCCGCGTCATCGTCCTGCTTGCCGTTGATGCCCTTCCCCGAACTGTCTTCGAGCGAGGCGTTCAGCAGCGCCGTGTTGCCGTCGCCGCTCAGGGCCGCGCGCGAGCCGAACCAATCGTTGGCCCCGGTGTTGGACGGCTTCAGGAAGGCCTGCTGGCTCCACGTGCTGCCGCTGCGCACGAACACGTAGGCCGCACCGGTGGAGATATCCTCCGCCCGGTCGTTGTCGCACCCGGCGGGTTGACGCCGGTCGCACGTGCAGTCCTCGTCCAACGCGCTCGCCAGCAGCGTATTGCCATCGTCGCTCAGCACGACGTTGACGCCGAACGAGTCGCCCGCTTCGGCGTTGGAGGCGTGGATATAGGCCTGCTGCGTCCACGTGGTGCCCGCACGGGTGAACACGTAGACCGCGCCGGAGCCTCGTCGCATGTTGTCGGGTGGCCCGTTGATCCCGCGCGAGGATCCACCTTCGTCGTAGCTGCCCGCGGCGAGCGTGTTGCCATCGGCGCTGAGGGACACGCTGTAGCCGAACAGGTCGCCGGGGTCGGGATTGCCAGCCTTGATGTACGCCTGTTGTGCCCAGGTGCTGCCCGTCAGTGCGAAGACGTAGACGGCGCCCGCCGACTGTCGCCGAGTTGTCCGCCTGGTTTCCGTTGATGCCCGGTGAGGCGCTGTCCTCGGTGATCGCTCCGACCGCCAGCGTGCGGCCGTCGTCGCTGAGCGCCAGCGAGACACCGAACTGATCGCCGTCGCCGAAGCTGTCGGCGGTGGCGCCCGCTTCGCCGGTGTTGGAGGCCTTGATGTATGCCTGTTGCGTCCACCTCGTCCCGGTGCGCGTGAACACGTAGACGGCGCCGGCCTGCGGGATCGAATGGTCGTCCTGATTGCCGTTGACGCCGGTGGACTTGCTCGCTTCACCGTACGCCGAGACGGCCACCGTGTTGCCGTCGGCGCTGAGCGCAACGACGTGGCCGAATTCGGCGCCCATCTGCGGGTTCGACGGCTTGAGGTAGGCCTGCTGCGCCCATCCCGTGCCGTTTCGCACGAAGATGTACACCGCGCCCGGAGCCGTACATGGAATTGTCGTTCTGGTTACCGTTGACGCCCTTCGCGCCGCCGCTCTCGTGCGGCGCGCCGACCGCCACCGTGTTTCCGTCGCTGCTGATCGCGACGCCCCAGCCGGCATGACCGTCGAGGACGCCGCCGCAACCGAAGTGGTCCTCGGCGTCCGGGTTCGAGGCCTTCAGGTAGGCGATTTGTCTCAGCTGAGCGGTGGTCACCGATCCAGAGGGCGGTGGCTGCCTGATTGCCGGCCGCCAGAGCCACGCCGGCGATCGCGACGACCACTACGCCAGTAATTGCACGCAACTCGACGGACATCATGCCTCCAGACTCCACTCCGGCTGCGTTCGTGCCAGGACTCTCAGGCTCGGCACCGCAGAGGACCCCGAGAATCTCTCACTCGCGAGATGGTTTGTCAAATCCGTCGTCGGGGGTGTGGCGGGTAAAAGCTCACATTGCCGGGGACGAGGGGGAGTGGGTATAGTCGGCGGTGCTATGAGACAGAGGTCGAAGCGAGCGCTCGCTGGGTGTGGCTGCCTTGGGAATGGTCTGGCTCTCAGCCGTCGTGATCACGAGCGGGCAGGGTGGGCCGGCGCCCGCGGCGCCTCCAATGGCCGAGCAGGTTTTCAAGAACGTGCAGGTGCTCAAAGGCATTCCGGTCAACGAGTTCATGGGCACGATGGGCATCTTCTCGGCGGCACTCGGCATGTCGTGCGAGGACTGTCATGCGGCCGGCGACGCCGACTGGTCGGTGTACGCGACGGACAGCCCGCGGAAGCAGATGGCCCGGGTGATGGTCACGATGATGGCGACCATCAACAAGACGCATTTCCGCGGCCGGCAGGTCGTCACCTGTTACACCTGCCATCGCGGCAGCGCTCGTCCCCGAGCGACCGCCGACCTGGCCGAGCTCTATGGCACGCCGCCATTCTCGGACCCGAATGCCGTGATCGAACAGGCGGTGGGCGCACCCAAGGCCGAGGAGATCCTCGACAAGTACATTCAGGCGATCGGCGGCGCCCAGCGGGTCGCAGCGCTCAGGAGCTACGTGGCCAAGGGCACCAGCGCCGGGTACGGACCTGAGAATGAGCCGCGTCCGCTCGAGATTTTCTCTCGCGCCGGGCAGCGCACAACGGTCGTGCGCACGACGGCAGGAGACAGCACGACGACCTACGACGGTCGATCGGCCTGGATCGCTGCGCCGTTCAGGCCGGTCGCCGTGCTCGCGCTGAGCCCTCAGGAAGTCGATGGCCTCAAGCTCGAGGCCGACCTGGCGCTGCCTGCGGGCATCAAGCAGGCGCTGACCAACTGGCGCGTCGGTCTTGCCACGCTCATCGACGATCGCGAGGTCCAGGTCGTCCAGGGTTCCACGGCCAGAGGAGGAACGGCCACGCTCTACTTCGATGCGGAGTCGGGACTCCTCGTGCGCCACGTCCGGTACAACGACACGCCGGTGGGCCGCATTTCCAGGCAAACCGACTACTCCGACTACCGCGAGGTGGCGGGCGTGAAGATGCCGTTCAAATGGACGGACACGTGGCTGGATGGACGCGACATCGTGGAGCTTGCCGACGTGCAGCCGAACGCCACGATCCCTGCCACGAGATTCGCGATGCCAACGGCGCCGGTAGCGAAGTGGTCGCACGGTCCTCGATCTCCGGTCAGGACTGGAGTCTGGCGGGTCGAGACCGTAGACCTTCCTATTCTCCGCCCATCCCCCAGGAACTGGCTCTTGATCTCCTCGTTCTCCCACAGTGCCGCCGGTGCCGACGAATGGACGATGGTGCCCTGGTGCATGACGTGGGTGGCATCTGACACGTCAACGGCAAAGGCCGCGTTCTGCTCGACCAGCAGAACCGTCGTCCCTTCGCTGCGCAGCTGACGAATCAGTCGGGCGACGTCGGCGACGAGCGCGGGCGCCAGGCCCTCGGTCGGCTCGTCCATGATCAGCAGCGCCGGATTGGCAACCAGCGCTCGCGCGATGGCGAGCATCTGCTGCTCGCCGCCGCTGAGATCCGCTCCCCCGTGCTGACGTCTTTCCGCGAGCCTGGGAAAAAGCTCGAAGACGCGATCGAGGCTCCAGCCTGTGCCTGCTTTCGGCGGGCGGGCGGCGATGAGGAGGTTCTCATTGACGGTCAGCGACACGAAAATGCGCCGGCCTTGCGGAACGAGGCTGATTCCTGCCTCGGAAATGCGATGAGGCATCAGTCGTGTGACGTCGAGGCCGTCGAGGACCACACGACCGCGACGCGCGGGTGTCAGGCCGACAATCGATCGACAGAGCGTCGTCTTGCCGACGCCGTTGCGACCCAGGACGGCCGTCACCGTGCCTCGCTCCGCACGCAGCGTAGCGCCCTGCAGCACGTGGCTGTCACCGTAGTACGTGTGGATGTCAACGATCTCGAGCATCGGCCTGCTGTGAACTGTGAATCGTTCCTGCCGTGAACTGTGAACTGTGACCGAGCTGCCTAGTGCTTACTGCCTACTGCGCCCAGATACGCCTGCTGCACGAGGTCGTTCGCGCTGACCTCGTCGCGCGACCCGTCGGCGAGGACCCTTCCCTGGTGAAGCACCGTGACCCGCGCGGCGAAGGAAAACGCCACGTCCATGTCGTGCTCGATCAGCAGCACGGCAATCGACGGATCGAGCTGCTCGAGCAGACTCCGCATCGTCGTGCGCTCGGGCGTCGAGAGCCCCGCCATGGGCTCGTCGAGCAGCAGCAACCGCGGGCGTCCTGCCAGCGACAGCGCGACGTCGAGCCGGCGCTGGGCGCCGTAGGAGATGTGCCGGGCGCGCTCGTGTCCGAGGTCCGACAGCCCGAACTGGTCGAGGATGTTCGCGGCTCGTTCCGTGAACTCGGAGTGAGAAGAGAGCCGCCGGTGCATCGTGAACTTGCGGCGGTCGAGCGCCGCACACGCGAGCAGCACGTTCTCGATCACCGTGAGCTCGGGAAACAGCCGCGTGATCTGAAACGTCCGGGCGACGCCGAGCGCCGCGCGTTGATGCGGCTTCAGCTTCGTGACATTCGTGCCATTCAGCTCGATGCTTCCACCGGTCGGCGGCAACTCCCCGCTGATGACGTTGAACAGCGTCGTTTTTCCGGCTCCGTTCGGACCGATCACGGCGTGCCGTGCGCCCGGTTCCACCGAGAGCGTCACGTTGTCAACGGCCTTGAGCCCCCCGAAATGGCGCGACACCCCCTTGAGGTCCAGGACATGGTGTCATCTGGCATACAGCGGCTCGCTCAGATAGCGGGCCGGATTGAAGGTCCAGAACTGCGAGACCTTCGGGAAGGTGTCGATGACCGTGTTCTGCAGTTGGCCGTTCACTCGATCGACCCTGCGGATGTAGACGTTCTCGATCGGGTTGCCGTACGCGTCGAGCTCCACGGGCCCGCGCGGGAGATCGACCGGCTTGACCTGCCGCAGCGCGTCGACGAGGGCCTGGCGATCTTCCACTCGTCCACCGATCGCGTTGATGGCCGCGACGAGATACTTGCCGCCGGTGTACATGCTCTCGGAGTAGTAGCTGGGGATTTTCTTGAAGCGTGCGCGATAGGTCTGGCGCGAAAGCTCTGTTGGCGGGGGTGTCCAACGCGGCGCTGTAGTGCAGCGCCGTGATCGTCCCGAGCGCTTCGTCACCCATGAACGGCAGCACGTGCTCGTCGGTCGTGGTGCCGCCGCCGATCAAGCTCACGCGCCCCTTCAGTCCAAACTCCTGGTATTGCCGCATGAACTGCAGCGCGGATCGGCCGAGGAGGAGCGCGTACACGGCATCGACGTCGCGTGGGATCTGCGCGAGGTAGGGCGCGAAGTCGTGCACGGAGACGGGAACCCAGATCCGTTTCTGCGATGCGCCCGCCTTCGGCCACGAACGTGCGCTCGAACCCCCCGACCGACTCCCAGCCGAACGCGTAGTCGAGGGCAATCGTGACCACCGACCGAAGCCCGAGCGTGCGATACGCGTATTCACCGAACGCGTGATTCGGCTGACTGCCACTCCAACCGGTGCGCACGATCCAGTCGCTGCGCCGCCGCTGCGTCAGGTCGTCGGCCGACACCACGGGTAGACCATCGGAATCTTCATCGACGTGATGTAGGGCGCGAGCGCATAGCCGGTGGACGAGAGCAGTGCGCCCGCCATGACGTGCACCTCGTCACGCTCGATGAGCTTCCGTGCTTTCGTCAGACCCACCGCAGGAATGGCTTCATCGTCCTCGACGATGAGCTCGAATCTGGCGTCCCCCGGCGCGATAGCCGATCTCGTCCAGGTACATCAGGAAACCGTTCAGGATGTCCCGGCCGTTCTGGGCGTTGCCGCCGGAGAGCGGCACCATGAAGCCGATCTTGATCGGAGCCTGCGAGCTGTTCGGTCTGGGCCGTGATGAACGTCGTCCGCGCCGGCCACGGCGAGCACGAGCAGGAGCGCGCGAGCTGCATGTGTCACGTGCGTCAGCCCCTCGCCCCAGGTTCCACAGTCCCTGCGGTGCCCAGAGGATCGTGACGATGTAGACGATGCCGAGGATGAGAAGCCACCGGGCGGTGTAGGCGCTCATCACGTTCTTCAGGATCACGATGGCGCCGGCGCCGATCACCGGGCCCACGAGCGTCGCCGGGCCGCCCAGCGTCACCATCAGGAACAGCTCGGATGACGCGGTCAGGTCCAGATACGTCGGGCTGACGAAGCCGTTGTAGTAGGCCCACATGATGCCGGCCACGCTGGCAAAGGCGCCGGCGACAGACGTAGCTCAGATAGCCGTGGAGCCAGGTGTTGAAGCCCAGGCTTCTCATGCGTGGCTCCTGCTCGCGAATGCCCTGGAGCGTGAGGCCAAATGGCGACTTGACGAGCACCGTCATCAGGGCGAGGAGACACCGCGAAGACGAACAGCGCCATGTAGTAGAACGGAATCGGGCCCGATGTCGGCAGGCCCACCGTGCGCTTCGAGACGAGGGATGCCAGAGATGCCGTTGTCACCACCGGTGACCGGAATCCAGCGGAAGCTCAGGCCCCAGAGCACCATCCCGAGTGCCAGGGTGATCATCAGAAAGTAGACGTCGCGCACGTGCGACACGATGAGCCCGAACAGGGCGGCCAGGCAGCGTGCCCGCGAGGATCCGCCCGCCAGCGACCCCGCCAGAGGCCGGCGCTGGTACGTCGTTGAGAGGATGCCGACGCCGTACGCGGCGACGCCAAAGAAACCAGCATGACCAAGCGAGGGCAGGCCGGTGTAGCCGAGCAGCAGGTCGAGGCTCATCGCCAGGATGCCGAAGATGACCACTTGCGTCAGCAGTCCCACCCAGTAAGCCGAGAGAAATGGCGGGCCGAGCAGCAACAGGACCGCAAGCGACGTGCGACCAAACCGCGCGCCACGCCACGCGAGGGCGCGACTGTGTCAGGCCCGGCCATACAGCCCTGTCGGCTTGAGCGCGAGCACGAGCACCATCGGCGCGAACAGCGTGAAGTAGGACAGCTCCGGCACGAGCGCCTTGCCGAAGTTGTCGATCATGCCGACGACGATGCGCCGATGAGCGCGCCTTTGAGGCTGCCCATGCCGCCGATGATCACCACCACGAAAGCCAGCGGCAGCAGGTCGAAATCCATGCCCGGATAGCCGCCGAGAATCGGTCCACCCATCACGCCGCCGAACGCCGCGAGCGCCGCCCCGGCGGCAAACACCGTCCTGACAGGAGCGTGATGTTGATGCCGGTGGCCGCGGCAATCTCCGGATCGTCGACCGTGGCGCGAACGCGCGCGCCGATCAGCGTGCGCTCGTTGATGATCCACAGGCCGCCGCCCACGAGCGCGGCCACCGCGATGACGAACAGGCGATACCACGGGAACACGATCGCGCCGGCCTCCATCGACCCGCCCAGCCACAGTGGGGTACGCGAGCGTGAACGGATCGCCGCCCCAGATCATCAGCGCTGCGTCACGAAAGAACAGCGCGAACCCCATGGTCATCATCATTTGCGCAAGCGGCTGGGCGGCGAAGCGGCGAAGAAACAGACGCTGCATCAGCGAAGCCGACGGCGCCCACGACGAGGACCGCGACGCAGGTCGCCGAGCAGCAGGCTCTGACGTCTGGCGGTCACGGTATACGCGACATAGACGCCCAGCATGTAAAAGGAGCCGTGCGCGATGTTGACGATCCGCATCACGCCGAACGCCAGCGTCAGGCCGCTGGCGATCAGAAACAGCAGCGCGGCGGAGAACAGGCCGTTAAGCGTTTGGACGATGAAATAGGTCAGAAGCTGGAGTTACTGTCACTCGAATCCCCCGCGTCCGCTCTGTGCCGCCGTCGGTCGCGCCGCTGCCGGCTGGCGCCGCCGCGGCCCGACCTCGCCGGTGCCGGGGAGCGGTGGCTGCGGGCCGAGCACCTTCGTGAGCGCCTGATAGGCGCACTGCTCGTCCATGTTTCCGCCGCCGACGCCGATGGCGCCGATCAGGTTGTTCTCCACGACGATGGGCAGCCCGCCGCCGACGAAGTAGTAGGCGAGGCCCGGACTCTTTCCGAGATCGAGTCGAATCACGCGGCCCGTCCACGTCGTTGAAACGCTGCGCGACGGCGCTCGACGGCGTGCGTGCGTAGAGCGCGGTCTTCGCCTTCAGCAGGCCAGTTTCCACGCCAATCGGAAGAACGCCGTCCATCACGTGCGCGTCAACGATGTCGCCGTTGGGTGCGAGGACGAAGATGGCGTAGTTCCCGGCCCTCCGGTCTGATTGCGCGCGAAATCCACGCACGCGTCAACGATCTGCCGGGCGATGGACGCGTTGATCTGGTTCTTCATCAGCGTCCGCTGCGCAACTTCCTTGGACACGGTTGCCTTGTCGAGCGGAACGGCCGCGCCTCCCTGCAGCCTCGGGCGATCGTCGGCGCCAGCATGGCGATGGACAAACAACATGACGGCGCACTCGCTTCATAGCTTCCTCCCGAGTTCGCAGTGTCTGCAGTCGTGAGTGTCTGCATTCTGAATTCTGCATTCTGAATTACAGAGATCAGTTTTGTCCGTGTTCGAGAATGATCTTCATCCGCGCGCCACTGTCCGACCCGAGCATGCCGATGGCCGCCTTCAAATCCTCGAGCGGCTTCACATCGCTCACCAGCGGTTCGAGCCGCACCTGACCTCGCTCGACGAGGCCGATCGACGCCGGATAGTCCTCGCTCTTGGCGACGCGCGCGTTGATGAGCGCCAGTTCCTTGAAGTAGAGGTCGTAGAAGGGGAGTGCTCCCTCTTTGGCCGTGATGATCCCGAAGAGCAGGAGCCGGCCACCCGAGCGCGCCATCTGCACGGCTGACGAGAGCGACGGCACGACGCCGGTCGTTTCGATGATCACGTCTGCGCCCCGGCCTTCGGTGGCCTCGCGCACCCGCGCCACCGCCTGGTCATCGCCCGGGATGGTGATGTCGGCGCCCAGGGTGCTGCGCAGCGCCCGCTTGTCTGCGCTCCGTGTGACACCGATGACGGTTGCGCCGCGTGTCTTGGCGAGTTGGACGTGCAGCTGGCCGGTGACACCAAGCCCGAGGACCACGACGAACTCGCCAGGGAAGATGTCGATCTGACGCTGCGCGTGAAGGCAGGTGGTCAGCACCTGGATGAGTGGGGCGACCCGAGTCTCCACGGACGCTGGCAGCGGAAACGCGTGACTCGGTGGGACGGTCACGTACTCGGCAAGCCGCCGTCCCGGTCACGGCCGATGAGCATGCCCTTCGTGCAGAGGTGCGTCTGTCCGATCCGGCAGTGGAAACACGTCCGGCAGTACAGCTGCGGATCGACGATGACGCGGTCCCCGCTTCGAAGCGCGCTGGCGCCGGGATCGAGGACTTCGCCGGCCATTTCGTGTCCCATGATCCGCGGGTATGCACCGGGATTGCGCCGCTGAAGATCTTGTAGTCGGTGCCACAGATTCCGCTGTGGGTGACGCGGACGAGCAGCTGGCCTTCCTCTGGCCCCGGCCGCGCCACGTCGTCGCGAACCAGCTCTCCCGGCGACGTCAGGAGCATCGCTTTCATCGCTGTGCAGGACCTCGGGATTGACCGGATTGCGTGGCGACCGTCCGCTCAGGACCGCGACGACTTCCTGCGCGGCTTTGACCTGCAGCTCGACGAGCGACTCTTCGGAGTAGAAGCTCGTGTGGGGCGTGATGATCACGTTGTCACGCCCGAAGAGCGGCGAGGGAGGTGGAGGCTCCTGCGTCATCACGTCGAGTGCTGCTCCCGCGATCTGTCCGGAGTCCAGGGCATCGGCCAATGCCGCCTCGTCGATGATGGGGCCGCGCGCCGTGTTCACCAGATACGCACCCCGCTTCATCTGGCCGAAGGTCTCGCGGTTGAAGAGATGGCGCGTGTCCGGCGTCAGCGGCGTGTGCACGGAGATGTAGTCGGATGTGGCGAGGAGCGTGGGGAGATCGACGCGATCGACCCCTGCGTCGCGTGAACGCCTCGTCCGGAATGAACGGGTCGTAGGCGACGACCTTCATGCCGAATGCCTGCGCTTTCGGCGCCACCAGCTGTGGAATTCTCCCGAACCCCGCCAGGCCGAGCACGCTGCCGCGCAGCCGATGGATCGGCACCACGGACTTCATCTCCCACCTGCCCGCGTGCGTTCGCGCACTCGATGACGGGATCTTGCGGACGACCGCCAACAGGAGTGCCATCGCGTGATCGGAGACCTCGTCGATGCAGTAGTCGGGCACCTTGGTGACGACAATGCCCGCGCCGGTCGCCGCCGCGATATCAACGTTGTCAACGCCAATGCCGAACCTCGAAATAATTCGGCATTTCGGCATCGTCGCAATCATTTCGCCGCTGATCTTCGCGTACGTGACCAGCAGTGCGTCGGCGGAGGCCGCCGCCGCGACGATGCCTTCGGGGGTCGGGTTGTCCGCCATCCGCAGCTCGGCACCAATGCTTGCGAGCACCTCGCGGGCGGGATCGAGGCTGGGGAAGACGGAGTCAGAAACAGTTACATGAAATGACGGCATAGCTACGTGTTGTTCCACACCTTTCGCGCTGTGTCGCAGACGAGTTGCAGCTTCTGCCATTGCTCGTCTTCCGTCAACAGGTTGCCTTCGAGGGATGAGGCGAAGCCACATTGCGGGCTGATCGCCAGGTTGTCGAGCGGGACGTACCGGCTCGCTTCGTCGATGCGGCGGAGGAGCACGTCCTGGGGCTCCAGCTGCGGGCACCTTGCTGCTGACCAGGCCGAGGACGACCCCTTGTCGCGCGGCACGAAGCGGAGCGGCTCGAACGTCCCGGCACGGTCGGATTCGTATTCCAGGAGGAAGCGGTCGACGTCGAGCTGGTTGAAGAGCTTCTCGGCGATCGGGTCGTAGCCGCCCTCGGCGTACCACTGGCTGCGGTTGTTGCCGCGGCAGAGGTGAATGGCGAGGGTCACGCCCTCGCGCCGGGCGCCCTCGAGGCACGCGTTGTCAACGCGGATGGCTTCGTCGAGTGCGTCTTCGGGATCGACGCCCATCTCCTTCCTGACGTAGTCGCGCCACTTCGGATCGAGGTAGTAGCTGTAGCGCGGCGCATCGATCTGGATGTACTTCACGCCCTCGTCCACCAGCGCCTGGACCTCGGCGTCGATGATCGGCACGACGTCCCACAGGAACTCCGAGTAGGTCGGCGTAGGCGCGATCGCTAACGCCCTTCTTGTACGCGATGGCCGGGAACTGGTTGGCCGTCGGCAGCGTCATCTTGATGTCGCCGGGGCTGTGGCGCTTGCAGGAAGTCGACTTCGTGCTTGGTCAGGCGCCTTGTCTGTCGAGCTTCGCGACCACGAGACCCGTCGGCTGCACGATGCCGACTGCGCACCGCAGGCTCGGCCGATTGTGCCCTTCCACGCTCGCGCGATCGAGCCGTCGTTGTCCAGCCCCTCGACCGACTCGTAGAAGTCGCCCATGAACCCGCTTCGGCGCAGCTCGCCGTCGCTGAAGATCCTGAAAGCCGAGATCGCGCTGGCGCTCCAGCGCACGCGCGATGGAATCGTCCTCGATCTCGCGAAGCCGTTCGGGGCTCAATGAGGGATTGCGGCGCGCGTCGAGAGTGCCTGTGGACGCAGAAGGCTGCCGACCTGATCGGCGCGGTAACGGATGGCCATCTACGTGAATGCCAGCTTCGACTTTCGATCTTCTTCGGCCTTCACACCGGGCCCGAACAACTTCTGGAAGAAGCCTTCCTTCACGAGCCTGGCGACGACGCCGTTGTCGATGACGGTCCGAAAATCGAAGCCCTTCATCTGCGCCAGGAGCTTGGCGTCGCTCTGCTGATCGATCACCGCCTGCAGGGCAGGCGCCAGCACGTACGGCACGCGCTCGAGGACGTTGGCCTTGGCATAGCCATCGTACAGACGCTCCACGTCCGGTGTCGTCTGCTTGTCATACGCCTGGTACGCCTTCACGGCAAACGCCTTGTCGTCGTAGAAGCGCTTGATCGCTTCGGCGTGCGCCCTGATCAACTGCTCCGGCATTCGAGGGTTCGCAGCGATCGTCGTCTTCTTCATCAGGTAGGTCGTTGCGGCGAAGATGTCGTCGTGGTCGGCGAGGTTGCCCGAGGCTCTTGAAGCCGGCCTCCTCGAGCCTGAAGTAGGCCGGAGGGGTCAGCAGCGTGGCGTCGGCCCGGCCCGCCGACAGCGCTGCGGCCCGTCCTGTCGCATCAGCGCCGGCGGCGATCCATTGCACGTCGCGCGGAGTGATGCCGAACTTGCGAAGGAAGGCGCTCGTGTAGTTGTACAGGAGGGTCGCCAATCTGGCTCACGGCGAACGTCTTGCCCTTGAGATCGGTGACGCTGCCGATCTCCTTTCGCGTCATCAACGCGAAATAGGCTTTGTTGAGCGAGGCGCCGACGACGGCGAAGGGAGCGTCGCCTCGAGAACTGGCCTGCATCACCGACTCGAGGTTGTAGCTGCTCATCTGCGCCTGATCGCTCACGACCATCGCGATGCCGGCCGGATGACCGGCGAAGACGAGCGTTGCCTCGAGTCCCTGTTTCTCGTAGTAGCCACCCTCCTTCGCGATGAAGAGCGGCCACGATGCACCGCTTCTCGTCGGGTAGTTGAGGGTGATCTTCTGCAGTTGCTGGCCCTGAGTCTGGACCATGCCCATCACGAGCACGGCCGTGGCGACGGCAGCCAGGACGGATTTCATGCGGGAAGTATATCTGCTCACCTTCGGCTGTGCCTTCATCTCCTCGGTCAGTCACCCTTGAGCCCGCCCTTGAACGCCACGGTGCTGACGGTGTGATCCCAACCAAGGTCGGCCAGCTTCAGTTGGTCGAAGACCTGATCCAGCGGGACGTTCTTTCGCGCCAGTTCGGCCATGCGCTCGGTTCATCGTGACCAGCTTCTCTCTGTCCGACCGAATGCGTTCCTTGTTCAGGAGCGGCCCGTGCCCCGGGATGACCGTATTGAAATCGAGCTTGAGGATCTCGTCGAGCACCTTGACCAACTCCACGGCGCTGGCGCCGTTGTTGTAGTCGAGCACCGGCATGCCCTCGGTGATGAGATCGCCCGTGTGGATCACGCGCAGGTCGGGGAAGTAGATCACCGTGTCGCCGTTGGTGTGACCCCGGCCGAAGCAGGTACGCGCGCACCTTCCACGTTGCCCAGGAACACCGACGCCCTGGTCGTTGAACATGACTCGCGGCGCGCCCGGCTGCTTGTTCGCTCAGAAAGTTTCTCGCGGACATTCCGGTGCGCGATGATCTCCGTCGTGTTGATGAAGACGGCGTCGCCGCCAGCGTGATCGCTGTGGTGATGCGTGTTCAGCAGGTACCTGATGGGCAGGGCGCTGACGCTCTTCACGTGCTCGAGGGACTCTCGGCGACGTTGTTCTGGAATTTGTCGTCAACGAGGATGAGCCCTTCCGGTAGTGACGCGGACGGCAACATCTCCCGCCTCGTGCAGCAGGCCATCGTCGCCGTAGGCGCCGCCGCAGCCATTCGGCGCGCAGCGATTGAACGGACCTCGGATGACGTAGAGGCCGTCTTTGACTTTCTCGATCTGCATCGGCTTGGCCGGCTTCGCCTGTTGTGCCGACAACACGCCAGCGAGCGCGAGAGCGGCAACCGTCGTGACCGTGAGAACGAGTCGGGCAGGGCGCATCATCAGCCTCCTCAGCGTGCGACAGGATAACCCGGGGCCGTTCTACGGTAGGTAGGCAGTAGGCAGTAGCGTCGCAGTAGGCGAGTTACCTGTTCGTGTCGCAGGCGTCGCTCCACGTGCCATCGTCTCGACGAGTGGCCGAGCGGCGTCCAACGCCGTCACCGTCGAAGGTGAGCAGACCGGATCAGGGCATATTCGAAACGCGCCTGGGGCTTGCAATATTCCACCCTCCACTGAAGAGAGCCATGCGCCCGCACGACCGCATTGAGCGCATCGCGGACGGTTGTTGCGCCCAAGGAGCACTGAAAACAGTCGGTTGCTTTGCGGCGTTCGGGCTGGCCATGTCTCGTCCGCCGGCCCCTGCGCCCCGCCAAGAGCCCTGTGGACCTCTTCCATCGCGGCCCAGAGCCGGCCTTCGTTGACCCTGAACGACGGGATTCTTCGATGAAGGAAGTGCTCGCGGTCGAACCATGTCAGTCCCGGGCGAAGGACGAGGACGCCACCTTCCTCGCTCCACACGTACCGTTCGTCGAGCTCGACGAGCCAATCGAAGGCTGGCTGACGCTCATGCCGGTCATCCGACCTCCTCTTGCGGTCTGGAGCTCTCTTGCCGGTTTCGCCGCATGGCTCGGTACCTGCTCGAGACCAGTGGCACCTGCATGGAGACTGCGATACGGATGGCGGCCTGCGGCACCGTGCACGGCAATAGCGGCAGACGAACGCGGATGTCTTCTTCGATGATGCGGTCGGTTACTTGCGCCTGCGATTTCCCGCCGTGATCGCCAACGCGAGGAAACCCGCTGCCACGAGCTTGAGATAGGACATGGCATATATCCGGGCTACGGGCTACGGGCTACAGGCTACGGGCTACGGGCTACGGAAGCTACGGGCTACGGGCTACGGGCTACGGGCTACGGGCTACGGGCTAAGGGAACGGGGCCGATAGTCTAAAGCCGAGAGCCGAAGCCTTCAGAGATCCACCGTACAATCCCCGCCACTCCATCCCACCGCGACCTGCGCGCCGTCCGGAATGCGGCGAGTGGCATCGGCGACGCCGAGCACCATCGGGATCCCGCGCTCGCGTGCGAGCGAGGCCATGTGCGACGTGCTACCGCCTCGTTCGGTGATGACGCCGAGACGCGCGAGAGGATGTGGCCGAGCGCCGGGCCGGCGACTCGGGTGACCAGGACGTCGCCAGCCGCGATGCGTCCGATCTCGCACTCGCAGTTGATGACCACGGCGCGGCCGGTGCCCCAGCCGATGCCGGCGGGATGACCGTTGAGGCGCGGATGCTGCAGCCAGATGTCGTCAGGCACGTGCGGCGCCTTAGGTGCAGCGGGCGCGCCTGCAGCATCGTGAACCCCTCGTCATCCATGGCCCATTCGATCTCGACAGCCCTGCCCATGACGTCCTCGGCCCGTCGCATCATGCCGGCGAGCTCCTCGACATCGCTCGTCGTCAGGCACGGCTCGATGGCCTGGGCGGCCGAAACGGCCTCGGTCGCTGGTGCGCGGCGATGGCCGCAACTGATGGCGTGGTCCTTGCGGCCCGGCGCGACGTGGCGAAGCGATCCGTCTCGATCGAGCTCGAATCGATCGGGTGTCACCTCGCCCTGCGCGATCGAGGCCCCGAGGCCGAGCGTCGCATTGACCAGCATCCCGCCGTCGGCCGTCTGGCTGAGCCCGCCGCCGGCCGCGCGGGCGTGAACGAGCGGCTGCACGAGCACCGCCATGGCGGTGTCGGCGGGATCGAGATCGTGAGTGGCCATGTAGCGCAACGCACGCGTGGACCACAACGCCGTCCAGCACGACCTGACAGCCGTGACGAACTCGGTCTCTTCTTCGAGGCCGAGATAGCTTTCGAATTGCCCGGCGAAGCTCGATCCAAAGCGGTCTTCGACCAGGGCGGACGATCGCACCACGGTCAGGGCTCCGGTGCGGTCGGCCAGATCGCGCCACGCCTCCAGCAGCGGTTCGAGCACATGGGGGTCGATCGGCTGCTCGAGCAGCCCGAGCTTCATGCTCGAGCGCATGTTGCCTGGCCTGGTGTGGATCGTCGCTGCCGAAGACGCCGCGGGCCACGTCCTCGAGGCCAAGCGATCTGACTTGATGCCGGTAGGCCTCGGCATCCAGGCAGACGCCTCGGGAATCTCAGACCCGCGTGGCCGAGCGCTGCAAGGTTCGCCGCTTTCGGTCCGAATCTCGCGGCGTCGGTCGCCTCGGCGCTCGACAGGGGAACAAGGTATTGGCTCATGGCTCTAGGCCTCACCGTCGTTCGGCTCGACGTGCCGACCAAGCCGAAAGCCCAGAGCCGAGTATCACTTGACGTGCTCTCCATAGCCCGGCATCGGATCCACGACGGTGATCTGCTTGACCGGGAAGTTGGAGATGATCTCGATGCGATCCTCGTGGACGATGAGCATCTCCTCGATGCGGACGCCCCACCGGAACAGTTTGCCGTGCTGCGTCTCGAGGGCGAACACCATCCCGGCCTTGATCTCGATCGGGTGATCGAGCGACCAGATGCGCGAGATGACCGGCGGATCGTACTGGGCGAGACCGAGCCCGTGTCCCCACAGGTTGGCGGCCGCCTGATCCTCTTCTTCGTAGCCGTACGCCTCTTTGGCTGACGGCCACTTCGACGCGATCTCGCGCGTCGTCGTCCCCGCCTTCACCGCGTCGATCGAGTCGTAGAGCCACTTGAGCGCCGTTGCGTAGACTTCCTTCTGCTCGTCGCTCGGCTCCTTGCCGACGCAGTAGGTCCGGTAGTAGCAGGACTTGTAGCCGTTCCAGGTCAGCGCGGCGAGGTCCATGAACACGATGTCGCCCGGCTGGATGATGCGGTCCGAGAAGTTCCGCCAGTTCGGCCACGTGTTCGGTCCGCTCGACACGATGACGTCTTCGACGTCCTCCATCCCGGGATGGAGTAGAGGAACTTCATGATGTGCGCGGTGACCTGGTTCTCGGTGATGCCCGGCCGCAGGAACTTCATCGTCTCCCAGTGCGCGGCGTCGCCGATGGCGCCGACCATGCGGAGGCATTCCTGCTCGTCCACGTTCTTGACGGCGCGCGCCTCCATCATCGGCGTCATGCCGTCGACCCACTCGATCCGTCGTCCTTGAAGATCTGGATCATGTTGATGTCGATGAAGTCGACACCGAGCTTCATCCCGGCCACGCCGCTCTTCTTCATCTCCTTGACGATGGCGTCGGTGAACTTGCCGACCTGCTGGCGCGAGGCGGCGCCGGCCGCGCCCTTGATCCAGGCGTACGACCAGCGGACGTTCTCCTTCGGAATCCACGGCGAGTGGCGCTCGATCTGGAAACCGAGGTCGCCCTGCTCGAAGAGCACCGGCGGGTCGTCGCCGCAGAGGATGGCGTAGCGCAGCCCGGGCTTCAGCCGGTTCCAGCCGGGCGTCAACGTGCCGGTGATGTAGCGGACGTTCTCGTCGTACATGCAGAGTATGCGCGCCGAGGCCGTGCGCCTTCATGCGCTCGCGCGCGCGCTCGGTTCGATACGTCCGCAGCCGGTCCCAGTTGACGCGCTGCTGCCAGTCGAGTCCCGCGATTCCGAAATTGGCGCCCATGTGTGCCTGGCTCCTCGGAGAGTGGTGGCAGTAGGCAGCGAGCAGAAGCGGACAGTTAGTCGTTCCGGTCCTTGGTTTGCAGCCCGAAGAGAGCTGCATGGAGTCAGCGAATCGTCAACTCCAGTTGTCAGATTGCCCAACTGGCAGAAGGCAGTAGGCAGCAGGCAGAGCAGTTCACGGCGGTTCGGCGTTTCGACCGTGTCGCAGTCGGCCGCCGTGGCATGAGGTGGCGCACCGTGTCATGCATGCCGAGCGAAAAACTATCGAGATTTGATCGCCGGAAGCAGCGATGGACTTGGTCGAGACCGTTTATCGTGAATCTGCTGCGATTCCTCCCGACGAGCGCTTCGGTCTCATGCCCAAATGCGACGTGCGGCGGTTTCAGCTCCTTCGAACTATCGCTGAGGGCCAAGCGGCGCAGAACCGACGGCGCGCTCTCTGAACCGCCTATCGATTGCGCACGGATCAGTGCGAGAGCTCGAGACACAGGCGATCATCGCGGGCCGGCTGCATGTTTCTGGATCAACGGCTGTGGCGACGAGTCTCGCCAGCGCGGCGGAAGTTGGAAGGCTGGAGACCGGCCGGCGTCAATGCCATCGATCGATCAGAACTCGAACGCGCCAATCTGGCAGGCAGTGTCGCCGAAACCACACGTGGGCAACCGTGCTGCTAGCTGCTGACTGCCTAGCTACTTGACGGCGCTTCTTCGGCAACAGCGCCGCCGCCGCAGGCGCATCGTCCATCGGGCAGACTGACGCGACGGATGCCGTCGTAGGAGTGCAGCGCGCCGGCAACGGCGCCGGCCGTGGCGACGCATCCGATTTCGCCGACGCCCTTGGCGCCGTAGCCGCCGACTTCGTCAGGGACCTCGATCAGGATGACGTCGACGTCGGGCATGTGCTTGGCGGCGACGATGCCCAGGTTGCGCAGTCCGAGCGAGTCAGGGATGCCGTTGGTGGAGGTGAAGTTCTCGGACAGCGCGTAACCGAGGCCCATGTGGACCCCGCCTTCCATCTGCTCGGCGCACAGGCGCGGGTTGATCGCGCGGCCGACATCGTTGGCCACGACCACGCGCTGCAGCTTGCCCTGTTCGTCGAGGAGGACGACCTGTGCGGCGTAGCTGAAGGTCAGGTGAGTCGTCTGATTGAGGACCGCTTCGGGCGTGCCAGGCCTCGTCGTGAAGTTGCACACATACTCGCCGCTGTACTCGCGGCCGGCGAGCTTCTGGAGTTGCTGGACGCGAGCATCCGGGTCGGGTGCGGACGTGCTCGGCTCTCGCGTGATCGGGAGCGAATCGAGGTCCGCTGCCAGCTTTCGAGCCGCATGCTGCGCGGCCGCGCAACTCAGCGTCGTGCCGCGTGACGCCCACGTCTCGCCGCACTTCTCACCGAGCTCCTTGTCCCACGACACGGTCATGATGTCGGCAGGCAGGTGGGTTTCCTCGCACACGGCCTGCATGGTGGCGGTGTACACGCCCTGACCCATTTCCGTGTAGCCGTTCAGGATCTCCAGGCGTCCGCCTTCGACGCACGCGGATCATGATGTAGCCACCTTCGATCGTCCCGTTGCCGAGACCGGTGCTCTTGATGCCGCAGCCGATGCCTTTGTACTTCGCGCGCTTGTAGACATCCTTGACGGCATTGAGCGTTTCGCGAATGCCGCGCACGCTCTCGCGCATGATCTGGCCGGTCCCGAGCTTGTCGCCGGGATTGAGGATGTTCCGCATCGCGGATGTCCCAGCCGTCCACGCCGACCTTCTCGGCCAGCATGTCCATCACGCCTTCCATGGCGAACTGCGCCTGGTTGCTGCCAAACCCGCGCATCGCTCCGGCGTTGGGATTGTTGGTGTAGACCGCCTTCGCGTCGACGTCCACGTTCGGGATGCGGTAGACACCGCACGAGTGACAGGCCGCGCGAAGGGCACACTTGGCGCTCGTCGTGTGATAGCCGCCGGCGTCGGCGACGATGCGGGACCGCAGCGCGAGCAGGTGGCCGTCAGCGTCGGCGCCGACCGTGAGCTTCACCGTCATCGCATGACGCTTGACGTGGTGCTGGGTCGACTGCTCGCGCGTGAGCACGGTCTTGACCGGCCGGCCGAGCAGTTTCGCGGCGATTGCCGTTTGTGCCTGGATCGACAGCTCTTCCTTCGCGCCGAAGGCGCCGCCGCTCGCGGACCAGCACGATCTCGACGTCCTTCGGATCCAGGTTCAGCAGCTTGGCGATCTGCTGGTGGTCGTAGACCGATCCTTGACTGTCGGTGAACACGCGCACGATGCGGCCCTCGGGCACGACCAGGCACGCTTCAGGCTCGAGGAACGCGATCTCGATCGGCTGCGTCTCGAACGTGGCTTCGATGACGTGCGCTGCGCTGGCCAGCGCCGCATCGACGTCACCCCGCGAGAAGGCGGTCGTCGGTTGCAGGACGTTCGACGCCCGCGGGCGAAGGTATCCGCGGGGTGCACCAGCGGCGCGCCGGGCTTCAACGCCTCGAATGGATCGGTGAGCGGCTCGAGAACCTCGTAGTCGACCCGGACCTTCGCGGCGGCCTGGCGAGCATGGAACTGCGTGTCGGCGACGACCATCGCCAGGAAGTCGGCGACGCAGCAGGTCAGCTCGCCTTCGGCGACGAAGACCGGTTGGTCGGGATCGTTGAGGCCCTGACCGCGGAAGCCGGGGACGTCCGCGGCGGTGAGCACCCGCACGACGCCAGCCATCGCGGCGGCCTCGTCCGTGTGAATCTTCAGAACCCGTGCGCGCGGGTGTTCGCTCAGCACCATCGCGCCGTGCAGCATGCCGGGCACACGCATGTCGTCGATGAACGGCTTGTCGCCGAGCGTCTGTTCGGCTCCGCTCTGGCGCGGAGATCGAATGGCCGATGCCGTGAGACGCCCCTTGCCGTTGCCGTTGTTCCCCGTGGCGCTCGGGGCGAACGCGGGATTGCGGCTCAGTCCGAACTGTTCGCCGAAGAACAAGTGCCGGCGCGGCTCGGTGGGTGATGCGCGCCGCCGTTGGCCGCCGCTTCGCCGGCCGTCTGAATGGCGTCGATGATTCGCCCGTATCCGGTGCAGCGGCAGAGGTGCCCGTCGAGCGCCTTGGCGATCGCTGCCCGGTCGCTGGTCTTGCCCTGCTGCACGAGCGTTGACGCCCGGACGACGATGCCCGGAATGCAGAAGCCGCACTGCACACCACCCTCGAGGACGAAGGCGTCGCCCATCACGCGTGCGCGTGTCCTCGGGAAGCCCTTCGAGCGTGACGACCTCGCGACCCTCGGTCTGCTCGGGCTTTCTCAGGCAGGAGAGGCCGGTGTGCCATCGATCATCACGAGGCAGCAGCCGCACGCCCCCTCGGGCGCACAGCCGTTCTTGGCCGAGACGATCCCGCACTCCTCGCGCAGAACCTCGAGCAGGTGCATCCCGGGCTCGTAGGCGGCGGTGGTGTCTTTCCCGTTCAGCGTGAAGCGGATACTTGGCATCGTGGACTTTGGACCAACGCAGATCGTAACATCACCGGCTACGCCAGACTCCCAACTCCCAGAGCATTGCGAGCAACTCCACATTCGGGGCAGTTTTGCGGGGTTGGAAGTGGGGTCGGTCATTTGGGAGTTGAAAAGATGCAAGAGCCCTGGAAAACAGACAAATGGTTCAGCAGCCCGTGGTCGTACCTGCCTGAAGTCCGGCAGAAGCAGGGCTTTGGCAGCAACCTCAAGATTCACGATGTCACGCTGCGTGACGGCGAACAGCAGACCGCCGTCGTCTTCCGCCGTGAAGAGAAGGTCGCGATCGCGAAGAAGCTCGACGCGCTGGGCATCCACCGCATCGAGGCCGGCATGCCCGCGGTGTCGGCGCCGGACAAGGCGGCCATCTCGGACATCGCCGCGCTCGGCCTGAAGGCCGAGATCTTCGGCTTCGCCCGCTGCATCCCGGCCGAGATCGACGTCATCAAGGCCTGCGGCTGCTCGGGGGTCGTCATCGAGATCCCGGCCAGCGACCACATGATCAAGTACGGCTACGGCTGGCCGATCGAGCGCGCGATGAAAGCGTCGATCGAGACCACGCTTGCCGCCAAGGCCGCCGGTCTCTACACCGTCTTCTTCACGATTGACGCGACCCGTACCGAGCTCAATCGCTTCCTCGACATCGTCGAACAGGTGGCCACCGAAGGCCACATGGACGCGCTGACGATCGCCGACACGATGGGCGTCTGCACGCCTGACGCGGTCTCGCACGTGGTGAAGAAGGTGATCGATCGCCTGAAGAAGCCGGTCGAGATTCATTGCCACCAGGACTTCGGTCTGGGCGTGGCGAACACGCGTGGCGGCGCTGGCGGCCGGCGCATCCGTCGCCCACACCACGATCACCGGACTTGGCGAGCGCGCTGGCAACGTCCCGGTCGAAGACGTCGTCATGGCGCTGCTGTGCCTCCACGGCGTGAATCTCGGCATCAACACCGAGAAGTTCGTCGAGGTCTCGCGCTACGTGATGGAGCTCGCCAAGGTCACGCAGCCGCCGAATCGGCCGATCGTCGGCGACAAGCTGTACGAGGTCGAGTCGGGCATCATCGCCGGCTGGGTGCGTATGGCTCGCAAGGAACATCCACTCGAGTACGTGCCCTTCGCGCCGGAACTCGTTGGTCAGAAGCCGGTCTCGATCGTGCTCGGCAAGAACAGCGGACCGCCGTCGATGGAAGAGTGGTGCGAGAAGCTGGGCATCACGGCCACAGACGAAGAGCGGATGGCGATGCTGCAGCGGCGTGAAGGCGAAGTCGTTCGAGAAGAAGGATCTGCTGACGGCCGACGAGTTCAAGGAAATCGTCGAGCGCGTGATGCAGAAGGCGCCTGCTTAAAACGTAGTTCACAGTTCACAGTTCACGGCGCGAACGTCTGTGAACTGTGAACTGCCTACTGTGAACTGCCCCTACCGTTTGAAGGGCGCGGCGGCGTGCACGATCTTCCCGCCGACCAGCGTGATCACCGATTCGATCTTGCGAATCATCTGATCCGGCACCGTCAGGTAGTCGTGGCTGAGGACGGCGAGGTCGGCGTACTTGCCCTCGACGAACGAGCCGAGGTGGTGGTCATCGAAGGAAAACCACGCGGCGCCCTCTGTGTACAAGCGAAGTGCTTCGACGCGTGAAATCTGCTGCCCGTCGTTGGTCAGCATGCCGGCCAGGTTTCGGCCCGTCGTCATGTAGAACAGGGACAGCCACGGATCGAGCGCGGAGACGTTTGTGGAATCCGTGCCGACGCCCGCGGGTATTCCCGAGTCGACGATGCGGCGAAACGGCGGGCCGCCGCCAATCGACATGTACGTCCATGTCTGAGCGCTCGCGCCCGCGCCAAGATCCTTGAGTGCCTTGAGCCTCGCCTCGTCGATGCTCTGCAAATGGATCATCGACCACCGCAGCCTGTCGATCGGATACTCCCGCGCAATCGATCGAAACGCCTGTCAGATGGAAGTCGTTCTCCTCGAGCGTGATGGAGTGTTGCTGGAGCAGCCAGCCATGCTTCGCAATCATCCGTGCCGTCGGCTCGAATTGCGGCGACATCGTATCGGTCCCGCCGATGCGCTCGCCGAAGCCGGCGACGCGGAACAGGTCGTCGCCAACCGCACGGCCGACTGGCTGAAGTTGTTGAGCATGCGTGCCTCGACCTGCTGGGGTGAATCTGCAGGAAAGAGCGGCCGCATGCGAACGGTGAGTTTGTCCTCTCGCCAGAGTCGAAGCGCGAACTCCTGATCGTCGAGGTTGCTGGCATTGATGACGCCGGTCAATCCCAGACTGTTGGCGTGGGCATTCAGGTCAGCGGTCCCGCGCAGCTTGTCGTCGGGTGTCTGCACGCCCTGGAGAGCGGCGAGTGCCGCGGGCGCTGATGCCACGACGCCAGTCGGTCGTCGAGCTGACGCCCTTCGACTCGAAGAACGCCCGCCGAGGCTGTTCGTGATGGCGCCGGTTCCGCCACCGGTACCGGAAATGTAGACCGGGTGCCTGGGGGCAGCGGCATCGAGCTCTGCCTTGGTCGGCCGTCGCGCTTCGGCGAGCTGCGTGTGGTTCCAGCCGCCGATGCAGGTGATGAACTGTCCCGGCGGCACGGACTCCGCGCGTCGCGCGATCGCCTCCTGCAGTTCCGCGATCGAGAATGCGCGCTCGATGCGCCGCGCCTCGTAGCCAGGATTGATGCCGGCGCGCGTGTAGTGCACGTGCCCATCGAAAAGACCGGGAACGACCGTTCGTCCACCCAGATCGATCGTGCGGGCGTCGGGCGGAGCGCCGCTGCCTTGCCGACACTCACAATCCGGCCGTTCTGAATCGTCAGCGTGGTGGCGACCTGCCCGCGCCCGTCAACGAACTTGCCGTTGGTGAGGAGGAGATCGGCTGCGGGGCCGGCGCCTTGCGCGGCGCTCACAGCGGCTGTCATCGGCGCGCTGGCAAGAAAGGCTCTGCCGCACAGGCCGCTGCGCCCGCGGCCGCGCCCGCCAGTATCTCTCGTCGCGACAGTCTGCGCAGTCGGCCCTCGCTCATGTTCACGCCTGCAGGGCGTCGATGAATAGGCCACCACGCGAAGGGAGCAGCCAAACTCCCTCCGCGCGCGGGGGCGATCAGTTCTTCTGGAACACGTTGACCGTGATCGGAGCGATGCTGCCGTTCGGTCTCTTGACGATGACGACGGTCGTGCCGAGCAGCGTGTAGCCGGCGGGCGGGGCCACCCCCTCGCGAAGCGTGATGACCGCGCCTGCCGGGAGATCTGGACCTTGAGGGCCTTGCGGTCCGATCGGACCCTGCGGCCCTATCGCGCCCTGAGGTCCGGGGGTCCTGCGGGGCCTTGCGGACCCATTTCACCCTGAGGTCCCTGCGGTCCCGTTTCACCCTGGAGTCCCTGAGGTCCCGGCGGCCCCGTGGACCGATAGGCCCGGGCGGTCCGGCGGGGCCCGGTGTTCCAGACTGGCACCCAGGGCTTCCGAGCCAAGGCTACGGAAACGGCGACTGAGTCGGTTGCGAGGGAGCCGCGCGAGTCAGTGACCGCGAGTGTGAAGGACTACGTGTCGCTGCCGCTCGGCGGACACGCGATCGGCACCGAGACAGTCGGCCCAGTCGAGAGCACCGTACCATCCCGGGACCAGGTGTAGCTCAGTGGTTCGAAGCCGCCAGGGCTGGTCGCCGCGCCAGTCAGATTCGCATGCAGATTCGCGGTAAAGAGGAGCGCCGGATCGGGCCCGGCGTCGACAATCGGCGGACCGTCGAGTGCCGCAGCTCGAAGATTTCGGCGGAAGACAGCGCCGTACCTGGACTCCCGTCGCTTGGAAGGGAAACACCGCCTGTGACCAGCACGTTACCGTTTGCCAGTAATGTGGCCGTGTGTTGCAGGCGCGGCACACCGATCTCTCCCGCATCGGTCACACCCTGGAACCCGAGCGCCGGGTCAAAAACCACGACGCCGGGCATTGGCAGGCCGGTGAAGTCCTCGCCGCCCGCGATGAGCGCCTTCCCGTCGGCCAGACGAGTGGCCGTGTGCCACCGCCGGAGAAGCGCCGGAGCACCCAGCTCCTGGTAGGCGGTGGTCACTGGATTGAACAGGGCGTATTCGAAACCGGGTGATGCGGCGCCGCCGGCAAGCAGGACGGTCCCGGTATCGAGCAGCGTCGCCGCGTGACCCGCGCGCCCGGTTATCAGGTCAGTCGTTGCCGTGAACCCTGTTGCGGAGTCATATAGCTCCATGGTCAGGACAGGATTATTCCCGCCGCCGGCCACTAATACGCGGCCTCCACTGACGAGCGTGGCGGTGTGGAAGATCCTCGAATTCGAGCGGGCTGGGCTCCTGTCGGAACCCGTTCAACACCGGGTCAACGATCACCGCGCGGGTCCCTCCCACCATCAACACGGTGCCATTAGGCAGCAGGGTCGCCGTATGCTGGAATCCGAGTGGCGGGAGGTTCGCTATCGTCTCCACGAACCAGCCCCCTACAGGGTTGAAGATCTCGGCGGTCGTATTTGGTACGCCGCCCACTCCGGTTCCACCCGCAATCAGCACCCTGCCGTCCGGGAGCAGAGTCGCCGAGTGAAACAGCCGGGCCGTCGTCATAGGC
The DNA here is from genome assembly GCA_963751025.1 of uncultured Acidobacteriota bacterium. Lineage (GTDB taxonomy): Bacteria > Acidobacteriota > Vicinamibacteria > Vicinamibacterales > UBA2999 > Gp6-AA40. The sequence continues at coordinate 37,579 of CAVVTC010000004.1, forward strand.
CCAATCGGGATGAACGTCCCGGTGACCGGGTCGTAGAGCTCCGCCGACGCGGTAATGGATTGATTCGGGCTGACCGACGACAGAGTTCCACCCGTCACCAGCACGTATCCGTTGCTCAGGAGTGTGGCCGTGTGCCCCACGCGCGGGTGTGACATCGAGTTCGTGGGCACGAAGCGATTCTGGGCAGCGACCGGGCTGGCGGTCGGCAGCATCAGGACGGCCGCGGCCAGGGCCGTCAGAATCGCTGTGTGTTCCCCAACCCACTTCCTGGCGCACGTCTTTCGCGCAGTCCTCTCGTCATGGTGGTCTCCCTTATGGACTAACGCGAGATTTCGGCCCGCTTTGCTTCACGGGACGACTTGGACGGCGGAGGGGCGGACCGCAAGAACCCGAAAGGCAGGCTGCTAGCGGGTGCCGAATTGTCAGGTCAGTGCAGATTTGGGGCAGGAGAAGTTGTCTGTGCCTCAGAGCCTCGTTGCTCAAGGCTTTCATTCAGGTGAGGCGGGTCTGAAGACCCGCCTCTACCCCTTCCCGAACTTCGTGATCTTCGTGTCCTTCGTGGCCAACAACCTTCGTGGCCTTCGTGCTTC
>CAVVTC010000005.1:0-554894 GCA_963751025.1 uncultured Acidobacteriota bacterium
AGGGTCATCCAGGCGATCGAGTCAGGGCCGGTCCTTTTGGACCGGCCTGCCGCGGAACTTTCCACTTCCCTTGGGGTCTAACTGACGGGTATTTTGTCAGACCACAAAAACTGGGAACGATGGAGGCGTCCTTCTGGGCATTCGCGCTGCTCGCGTCACTCGAGACGTCGCCTGCGCAGTCGGCGCGATTCGCCGTTGACGATCTGATACGCGTCACGCCCACGGTGGTGGCAACGGTCGAGCCACGCGCCGGCGCACCGGGATCCTCGTGGATCCGGATGTACTTCTACTCGGTCGATCTCACGCCGATACAACGGCAGCAGGCGGCGACCGGCAGCGACCCCGCGCTCCTCCGAAACTGGGAAGCGATTCTGCAAGTCACCGTCGATCCGAATGGCGACGTGTCCGCGATGGATCTCGCGCTGCCGGGACGCCTGTGCGCCGTCGTCCTGACGAATCAGGATGCCAGGCGCGCCGTGCAACACTTCCAATTCGACGGGCGACGCCTGCGACTGACGAGCAAGGCGTTCTCGATTTGCGATCTCAAAGTCGAGGGGGTCCCGACCCAGCGATTCGAGTGGGAGGTCATGCTCGATACACCCGTCGTCGCGAGAGCATCGAACCTGAAGTAGCTTACCGCCGACGATATCGTCAAGGCGTATCGTGGTACCGTGCGATTCAGCATGCAGCCGCCGAACATCCCGCCGAACTTCGATATCACCGTGCGCGTGGGTTGCAGCCTCGTCTACGAAGTCACCGGCACGGCATCGCTGCTCCTCAACCTGAAGCTTCATCCCGACCGCAACCACGCCGTGATCTTCGAGGCCCTGACGCTCGGCAATAACCTTCCTGCCGAAGACTTCGTCGACAGCCACGGGAATCACGTCTGTCGCGTGACGCTCGCGCCTGGCACCAATTGTTTCCGTCACGACGCGATCGTCGCGGTGCCCTCGCAACCGGATAACCACGGCCTTGTCGCCACGAGTCCGCAGCTGCCGGGCGAACTCCCCGCTGCGTTGCTGCGCTATACGCTGCCCAGCCGGTACTGCGACTCCGACAAGTTGACCGATTTCGCGTGGCGGCAATTCGGTCAGATCGAGCACGGCATGCCGCGGGTTCAGGCCATCAGCCGCTGGCTGCACGAGAACATTGAGTACCGCTACATGTCCGGCCGGTCCGACTTGTCGGCCTGGGACGTCCTGCAACGCGGCTACGGAGTGTGCCGTGATTTCGCCCACCTCGCGATCGCGCTGAATCGCGCCTTCAACATCCCTGCCCGCTATGTGACAGGCCATCTGCCAGACATCGGTTTTCCCGATCCGGACGGTCACATGGACTTCCACGCCTACGCCGAGGTGTACATCGGAGGCACATGGTTCACGACCGACGCCCGCTTCCACGTGCCGCGAATCGGCCGCATCAAAGTCTCATGCGGGCAAGACGCGGTGGATGGAGCGTTCTCGACGATCTACGGCGGCGCCATGTTGACGTATTTTCAGGTATGGGCGTACCAGGTGGCGCGGGGGACTGTGGGTGTTGGTGATCCGATTGACCTGACGCAGCGTCTCGACAACCAGTGGAGGGTACGCACGGACGCGCAGCCTTGATGCTCCCTGCCTCGCGGACTGAGCCGCGTCTGAACTATGCTGGCGCGGTCCGATACTGCTTGCTTCGCAACAACGAGGCCCAATGAGGATCACAGCTGGCCGACGCCCGCTCATGGTCGTTCTCGCGCTGTTGGCCGCATGCAGCGGGATGTCGCTGCACGCGCAGGCGCCGCCGCCCGCAAAAAACCCGCTGCTGAAACTCGCGCAGCCGTGGCCCGACGCCGAGCAGATGCTCCAGCGGAAGGCACAGGCCGAGGCGCTGCGGCTCTTCGCGGCAGAGGATCCGATCGCGCTGACGTTGAAGGGCGACTTCAGGACGATCAACCGAGACCGTGATCCGAACAGCCGCAAACAGTACCCCGCGGAGCTGACGATCGCGGGCGAGAACGGCGCGCCGCGCACGATTCCCGTGATGCTCGGCGCGCGCGGGCACGTCCGCCGGATGGCCAGAACATGCGAGTACGTCCCGATTCGGATGACCTTGCCCGAGGAACAGCTGAAGGACACGGTCTTCGAGGGGCAGGACGTCCTGAAACTCGTCGTGCAGTGCAGAAACGGCAGCGCGTTCGAGCAGTACCTGCTCCGCGAATACCTCGTGTATCGGGTGTTGAACACGATCACGCCTCGCAGCTTCCGCGCACGGCAGGTCAGCGTGAGCTACGTCGATCCGGCGGGCAAACCGATCGGCACACGGCACGGCATGCTGCTCGAAGACGATGGCGATGTGGCGAAGCGGATGGAGGGGCGCATCGCGGAGCTGCCGCGTGCCCTATTCGCAAATCTCGAGCAGCGCACTCTCGATACGATGATGATGTTCGAGTACATGATCGGCAGCACGGATTTCTCGATCTATGCGCTGCACAACGTCGTCCTCGTGCAGACGCAGGATCGCACGCTCTATCCGGTGCCGTATGACTTCGACATGACCGGCCTCGTCTCTCCGCCGTATGCCATACCGGATAAGCGATTGCCGATCGGCAGCGTGAAAGAGCGGTTGTATCGGGGCCCGTGCCGGACGCTGGAGCAGTTCGAGTCGATCCTGGCCCCCATCCGAGCCCAACGCGATCGCGTGCTGGCGCTGCCGGACGCCATCGCCGACTTGACCAGCGGTTCGCGCGAGGAAGCGAAGCGTTACCTCGACGCCTTCTACTCGTCGACCAGAGAACAGAAGGACGTCAAACGGCTGTTCGTGGACGGCTGTTCGAAGGCGCCGACGATGTAATCAGTGAGCCCCGACCCCCAAGCGGCGAAGCAGATCCTGGAATCGAGTGTCGTCACGCAACACGTCCAGGCGGGGATCCCCTTTGGCCCACAGCGGCCACCAACCAGCATGTGCGCGATGGGCCTGTTCCAGCCATCTCAGCGCGTCATCGGTGTCGCCGAGACCGGCGCAGACGAGCGCAATGCCGTACGGTTGGCACGTAACGTACGCTCGACGCGCCTTGCAATTCGGCCAGGCGTCGGCGTGCCTCCCCGATCTGGCCCGACATGGCGTAGACATGCGCCGCGGCTGCCACCATGATGCTGGCGCCACCCGAACACCTGACGGCCTGGTCAAGAGAGGCGATCGCCTCATTGTAGAGACCCTTTTGCTCGAGGCCGACTCCCATCCAATGATGGGCCATGGCGAAGGTCGGGTCCATGTCGAGCGCGCTCCGACACTCGGCGATGGCATCGTCGTAGCGTCGCGCCAGCAGACAAATCCACGCAACGTGATGGTGGGCGACAAGTGAGAGCGGCTCCAGTGCTTGACCGCGGCGAACCTCCGCCAGCGCTTCCTCGAAACGTCCCCGCGCGGCCAGCGTCATGGCGTAATGCGTGTGAGCTAGCCAGTAGTCGGGCTTCCGCTGCATGGCCTTTCGGAATGCGTTGTCCGCGGCGTCCCAGTTCCCAATCCAGGCAGGGCCCAATCAAACACAACGCTGCGTGTGCCTCCGGAAGATCGGGATCGATCGCGAGGGCGCGGCCCGCCGCGACCTTTGCCTTTGATAGAGGTCGGCTGGTGCGCCCCCGTCGTAAAAAGCTCATCACCAGATATGCGTCGCACAGACCGGCATGCGGCAACGCGTAGGCGGGATCCTGTGCGATCGCTTGCTCGAAATATTCCGCGCTCTTCTTCAAATCCGCGCCGGTTCTCTTACTCCAGTGATACCGGCCCTTGAGATACAGATGGTAGGCCTCGGTGTCTTCGGTGTAACGCCTGTCCAACCGTTCCCGCTCCTCACCGGTGAGCTTCAGGCGCAGCTTGTCGGTGATCTGCCTGGCGATCTCGTCTTCGACTTCGAAAATGTCAGAGCCCCGCCGAGCGAATCGCTCTCCCCACAGCTGCGCCTTCTGCTTCACGTCCACGAGCTCTGCTTGCACGTTCAAGGTGTCGCCACGCCGCAGCACCTTACCTGTCAGCAAGGCGTGCACACCGAGTTGCCGACCCGCCTTGATCGGGTCGATATCCCGTCCCTTGTAGCGGAACGCGGTGCTACGGGGCACGACCCGCAACTTGGGAATCTGCGAGAGGCGGTTCATGAGGCTTTCGGTGATTCCGTCGCTCAGGTACTCGGTCTCTGGATCGCCGCTGGCATTCTCAAAGGGCAAGACAGCCAGCGAATCGATTCCAGGTGTGCTTTCCTCTGGCCCTCGAAACCTCGGCGACTGCTCGACCTGGTCGAGATCCTTCCGCAGGTCTTGCGTCGTTTGATACCGGTGGTGCCGATCTTTCGCAAGGCACTGGCGGACGATGCGCGCCAGATCGGGTGACATAGCGGGATTCAGCTCCGTCACCAGTCTTGGCGTATCTCTCAGGACGGATGAGAGCACCGCCATATGTGTGTCGCCCGTGAACGGACGCACGCCGGTCGCGAGTTTGTACAGAACCACGCCGAGCGAAAAGATGTCGGAGCGCTCGTCAACCGCCTTGCCTTCCGCCTGCTCCGGCGACATGTAGCGCGGCGTGCCCATGAGGATGCCGGGGCTCGTGCCGGGCGGTGACATCACGGTTTCAGCCGTCGTCTGATCGAGAAGCTTGGCAAGGCCGAAATCGAGGACTTTCACGTAGCCGTCCGGCCGCCGCATGACGTTTTCCGGCTTGATGTCGCGGTGCACGATCCCACGCGCGTGCGCCGCCGCCAACGCACTCGCGACCTGACTCGCGATCGCGACCACGTCGCGAACCGGCAGCGCGCCGCGGTCAAGCTGCTGTCGCAGCGTCTCGCCCTCCACGAGCTCGCTGACGATGAACGGCTGCCCATCGAGATCGCCGAAATCGTGGATGACCAGAATGTTTGGATGGTTGAGAGAGGAGACCGCACGCGCTTCGGCGTGGAATCGGCGCAGACGATCGGTGTCGGAGGCCACCTCCGGAGGCAACAGCTTCAGAGCGACCGGACGATCGAGCTTGGTGTCGTGCGCCTTATAAACTTCGCCCATGCCCCCGGCGCCCAGACGCGCGACGATTTCGTACGGGCCGAGTCGGGTGCCCGGGGCTAGCGACATTGCGGGAGCATTCTATGCGACTGCTACGGAGTGATCTTCAGCGCGCGCGTCGCTGCTTCGCTTCGGGATTCCAGTTCTGCAGGAGCGTGATCGGTGCTGAGACGTCGTCCACGCACCGAGTTGATGAGGAAGCGCCCATCGGGGGCAACGTCGGTACTGGCGAGCCTTGCTGCGCGTCCACACCGCCGCCATAGATCCGCGTGGGAAAGAGCTCCATCGGCTCGCCCGGTTCGAGCGTGGACCCGGTGGCGGTGACATGCGCCGCCATCATCGCGCCCGCGGGATTGAGGTAGTACAGCTCCTTGCCGTCGGGCCGCCAGAGGGGCATGATCCCGCCCGCCGTGGACACCTGCCACTGTCCCCCTGCCGCTCCCGCGGCCGTGCCCGCCGCAGCGGGCGGAACAAACGGCCGCACGTAGATCTCCGGCCGCCCCGATTCGTTGGACTGGTAGGCCACCCACCGGCCGTCCGGCGAGAACGCGCCCCAGACCTCGCGGAAAGGGGTCTTCAGAAACACCGCCGGTGTGCGATCCCCGGCCATCGGCATGACCCAGAGGTCGGCACTCGTCTGCGGGTCGAGGCTGTAATACATCAGGACGCGACTGACCACCGACCACGCTGGTGGGAACCTTGATCTGGTCGGAAGCCACGAGCCGCTCCTCCATCCCCGCGCCGCTTGCGAGCTTCTGATAGAGGTCAAAGGCACCCGCCCGATTCGAGCGAAACACGATTCGCGTGCCGTCTGGCGACCACAAGGGAAAGAAGTCGCGCTCCGCATCGAACGTGACGCGGCTCGTGCGGGCGCCGTCCAGGAGCCAGAGGTCCGTGTTGCCCTGCACCGTACGGGTCACGACCACGCGGCGCCCGTCGTGTGACACGCGCGGATGTTGGAGATCGTTGCCATCTGGGACGCCGCCGACGCCCCGCGCCGTGCCCGACCGGTCGAACCACGCCAGTTGCCGGCGGCCGCCGACGGCTGTCCGATACGCCACCAGCCCCGTTGCCGCCACCGAGACGACAGCCACCCCGTCGGCCAGCGTCACCGGCTCGCCTGCCAGCGTCGCCTGCGCCGCATCCAGCCGCTGCGCCACGAGCGCGCCCGCCCGCACCCACAGCAGCCACCCGGAAGGCAGATACACTGCGCGGCTGTCGGCCAGCGTCAGCCGGATCGGAGCACTCCCGTCCAGCGCGCCCAGGTAGATCGTGTCCGTGTTGGACGCGCTGCGCACGTTGAACAGGAACCGGCGGCCGTCGGGCAGAAAGTGCGGAAAGCGGTGGGCCGCCTGCTGCGGGCCGAGCGTCGTCACGGCGGCGGCCGTGCCCCCGGTGGCAGACACGCGCATCAGGTGGGTCCCGTCGCTCGGCGCAAACACGATGACGCCGTCCGTGTTCCACGTCCCGCCTCGGCCGGTGACGACTGGGGCCAGGGTCCGCGGGGTACCTCCGCCACCAACCTCGAGCCGCTTCAGCGCACCCCGCGCGAAGAACCCGATGGCGCGGCTGTCGGGCGACCAGAAGGGATCCGTGGCCCCCTCGGTGCCGGCCAGCGGTTGCGCCGTCGTCGTCGCCAGGAACCGCAGCCACAGACGAGAACCGCCTTCATCGGAAGCGACGAAGACGATCTGCTGGCCGTCGGGCGAGAGCGCAATCGACGTCGGCTGGTCGGTGACAGGCGTGACGATCTCGGTGCGTGTTTCTGGCGGCGGCGTCTCGCGCAGATGCTGCAGCGTCGGCACGGCGAGCGAGACGATCACCACCGCGGCGCCGGCGAGTAGGGCCATCCAGACCAGCCGTCCGCGTGGCGTCGCCGACGTGGCTGTCGTGGTCCTCTGCGGCATGGCCGTCTCGAATGCACCCGTCAGCGCCAGGCGCACGTCGCCAATGGCCTGCACGCGCTGGCGCGGATCCTTCTGCAAACAGCGCGTGAGATACGCGCGCACTGCCGACGGGAGGTCGGCAGGCAGCGCGCCCCAGTCCGGCTCCGCGCGGACGACCGCTGCCAGTGTGTCGGTGATGTCCTCGCCGGGGAATGCCCGCTTGCCAGTGAGCATCTCAAACAGCACGGCGCCAAACGCCCAGATGTCGGCCCGCGTGTCCACGGGCTTGCCACGCGCCTGCTCGGGACTCATGTAGGCTGCCGTGCCGAGGATCATCCCGGCCTGTGTCATCGCGGGCGTGGTAATGGTGGGCGACATCGACAGGCCCGGCGACATCGCGCCCGCGGGCTCCATCGCTTTCGCCAAGCCAAAATCCAGCACCTTCACCGTGCCGTCGGGCCGCACCTTGATATTCGCGGGCTTCAGGTCACGATGGATGATGTTCTGCTCGTGGGCGGCTTCGAGCGCGTCGGCGATCTGCCTGGCAATGGAAAGCGCTTCGTCGACGGGAATAGCACCTTGATCGATACGGTCCGCGAGGGTTAATCCCTCGACCAGTTCCATCACGAGCGCGGTCGTGGCCGTTGATCGTTCCAAGCCGTAAATCGCAGCGATATTCGGATGATTGAACGCGGCAAGGACTTCGGCCTCGCGTTGGAAGCGGGCCAGCCGTTCCGTGTCTCCAACGACTGAGGCCGGGAGCACCTTGATGGCGACGCCACGCCTTAGATTGGTGTCGGTCGCCCGATACACCTCCCCCATTCCGCCCACGCCGATCTGGGCGGTGACTTCATACGGGCCGAGGCGAGTGCCGGGAGGGAGGGCCAATGCCTGCCGCGGGCATTCTACGTGATTGGTCCCGATCTGCCGGCCGGCCGGCCGCTACACGAACTGAGAACCCGAGAGGCTTCCACGCCACGCGAAGCCATAGAGACTCGCTGCCTGGGCCGCCGTGGCGGTCACCGCTGCTTCATGATTCCAGTCATAGCGGCGCACTTGGACTCTGCCGACAATGTCCATGAGGATGGCCGGTCGCGTGGCGAGCGGTGACATCATGGTTTCAGCCGTCGTCTGCGAACGCGTGATTAGTTGGTGATTCCCATCGCGTAGAATTCCCACCAGTGGCGATCGCCCCCGGTACACGCGTCGGTCCCTACGAGGTCACTACCCTCCTCGGCGCGGGCGGCATGGGCGAGGTGTACAGAGCCCGCGACACGCGCCTGGATCGAACGGTCGCCATCAAAGTGTCACAGGAACAGTTCACAGAGCGCTTCGCGCGCGAGGCGCTGGCGATTGCGACGCTCAATCACCCCCACATCTGCACGCTGCACGACGTCGGCCCGGATTACCTCGTGATGGAGTTCGTCGACGGCGCGCCGTTGACCGGACCGCTGCCGATGCCGGACGTGCTGCGCTACGCGGGGCAAATCGCCGAGGCTCTGGATCACGCCCATCGCCGCGGCGTGGTCCATCGCGACCTGAAGCCGGCCAACATCCTGGTGACCAAGAGCGGCATCAAACTCCTCGACTTCGGCCTGGCGAAAAAGGCATCGCCGATTCAGGTGGACGAAGCCACGCGCTCGCTCGCCATGACGCAGGCCGGCACCATCATGGGCACGCTGCAGTACATGTCGCCGGAGCAGGTCGAAGGACGAGAGACCGACGCGCGGTCGGACATCTTCTCCTTCGGCGCTGTGCTGTACGAGATGGTCACGGGCAAGAAGGCCTTCGACGGCGCGAGCCCCGCGAGCGTACTCGCGGCGGTAATGAAAGATCACCCGCAGGTGCCGCCGGAACTGATTGGCCCGCTGGAGCCGGTCCTGCGCCGGTGCCTCGCGAAGGACCCCGACGAGCGCTGGCATTCGGCAGCGGATTTACGGTGGGCACTGGAGCATGTGCGTTCCGTCACGACACCGGCGACAGCCGCTCCCTCGCGACCGCGGCTCGGTGACGCGGCGTGGATCGCGACGGGTGTGCTGGCCGTCGCTCTGGCTGCGGTGACGTGGGCACTGTGGCCAACGCCCGCGCCGGAACGGGAGTCGCAGCGCTACTTGATCAATCCGCCGCCGGATTCCGAATTCACGTACATCTTTCCCGGCGCGGCGATCTCTCCCGATGGAAAGCTGCTGGTCTTCACCGCGCAGCGAGGGGAGCAATCCATGCTGTGGCTGCGTCCACTCGACTCGCTGGACGCGCGCGTGCTACCAGGCACAGAAAGCGCTAATTTCCCATTCTGGTCGCCCGACGGCAAATCGATTGCCTTTCACTCCACGTCGGAGCGCAGGCTGAAGCGCGTCGAGGCTCTGGGCGGCACTCCGGAACCGCTGTGTGAAACGCAGGGATTCGAAGGCGGGACCTGGAGCCAGCAGGGCGTGATTCTCTTCTCCTCAGGCGTCCTCATCCGGCGAGTGTCGGCATCGGGCGGAGAGTGCAGCTCCGTGACAAAGGCTGATGCAGACCGTCTGGAGAGACATACATGGCCGCAGTTCCTTCCAGATGGGCGCACGTTCCTGTATGTGGTTCGAAGCCGCGCGAGCATGGACGCGGTGTATGCATCCTTTGTCGATCAGCCGGAACGGCGCATCAAACTCGTGAGCACGGGCACGAAGGCCCTCTATGCCGCTGCCTACGAGGGTCGGCCCGGCTATTTGCTGTGGTTGCGCGACCGGACGCTGGTGACGCAGCGCTTCGACCCTGCGAACCTGAAGCTCGAAGGAGATCCCATCCCACTCGCCCAGAACGTCGCGGTCGGCGGCGGCACGACTCAAGGTATCCCGGCAAACCGCGCGGCCTTCTGGATCTCCGAAACCGGGTTGCTGGTGTATCGAGCTGGGGCGCAAACTGGACGGTCTCTCGCGTGGTTCGCCCGAGACGGAAAACGGCCCGAGCCCGTACTGCAGGAAGAGCGCGACGGCGAGCTCGTGAACCTGCGGCTTTCGCCGGACCAGACGCGTGTGGCCATGGCCCGGACCATCAACGACAACACCGATATCTGGACATATGAGATCGCGTCCCGTCGCTGGAGCAAGTTGACATCGAACCCGGGCGCCGAGGTCTCCCCTGTCTGGTCTCCGGACGGCCGCCATGTGGCATACGCAGCCGACCGCGACGGATCAAATCAGATTTACCGCACGGACGCGAATGGCGCGGGTCAGGAGCAGCGACTGACGGAAGGTCCGAACGTGAAGATTCCCGGGGATTGGGGCCAGGATGGGCGATCCCTGATTTACTCGGAGTCGCATCCTCAAAACCAGCGCGATCTCTGGATCCTCCCGTTAGAACGCGCTGACGGAGCTCCGGGCAAGCCGATTCCGTTCCGGACGACGACGGACGCCGACGAGTTCGACGCGCGCTTTTCGCCAGACAGCAAGTGGATCGCCTTCGTGTCGAACACGACAGGCAGCGCCCTGGTATACCTTCGCGCGTTTCCGGGCGGACCTCCGGGTCAGTGGCCGGTGTCGAGTGGCAACGCCACGGACCTTGCGTGGACAAAGAACGGCAAAGAGCTGCTATACCGCGCGCCGAATCCCGGCGTCGGCACCGGCGGATTGATCCTCGCCGCGCCAGTCCAGTTTCTGCCGGATCGCCCGGAGATCGGCGCAGCTCAGGAGTTGTTCAGGACTTTCTTACCCGGCACAGTCGGCACCGCTTCCAGCGATGGCCAGCGTTTTCTCCTGTTCACCCGGCCCGGCGACGATGGCGAAGAGAACCAGAATCCGCTCACGGTCGTCATCAACTGGCAGGCCGCGCTCAACTGACGCATCTGCTGTTCATGTCGGGAGCCATGTACGCGGCCGTGCCAGGCACCATCTCGAGCTGCGTCATCGCCGGCGTCGTGATCGTCGGTGACAAGGAGTGCGCCGCGCTCGCGTGCAGACCGGAGCCTGATGCACTATCCAGCGCCTTCGCCAGCCCGAAGTCCAGCACCTTCACCGTGCCGTCGTCACGGACCTTGATGTTGGCCGGCTTGAGATCGCGATGGATGATGCCCTGCTCGTGCGCGGCCTCGAGGGCTTCGGCGATCTGACGAGCGATCGGCACTGCCTCATCGAGCGGCATAGGCGGGCCTGAAGACCCGCCTCTACGTTCGATCAGATCGGCGAGCGTTGGTCCCTCGACCAGCTCCATCACCAGCGCACGGATGTGGGGGCCGCCTTCAGGCGGCCCTTCTCGAGCCCGTGAATGATCGCGATATTTGGATGGTTCAGCGACGCCAGCGTCCTGGCTTCGCGCTCGAAGCGGACCAGGCGCTCCGCATCCTGCGCGAATGCGTCGGGCAGCACTTTTAATTGCGACCTCCCGCCCAAGGCTCGTATCCGTCGCCCGATACACCTCGCCCATGCCCCCACTGCCGAGCGGGGCGACGATGGTGTAGGCGCCAAGGCGGGTGCCCGGCGTGAGTGACATGAACGAGCCAGATTCTACGCGATGAAGCTTCTACGCACTGCAGGCCCAGAACTTGGGCGGTCGGCTGGCGCCTGGCATCCGAGTAACCGAGGACTCGACGAATCTACTCGTATCGCAGCGCGTCGATCGGGTCGATGCGGGCCGCCTTGAGCGCGGGATAGACGCCGAACAGCACGCCCACCGTGACCGACACGCCGAATGCCAGCACCACGGATGTCGTGAGTCACGATCGTGGTCCATTCGCGCCGTCCGCGCAATCGTCCAGGCCAGCAGAAACCCGAACGCGATGCCGAGCAGTCCGCCGCCTGACGAGATCAGCACGGACTCGCTCACGAACTGCCGCGCGATGTCGAGACGCCGGGCGCCCACCGAACGGCGGACGCCGATCTCCCGCGTGCGTTCGAGCACCGTGGCCAGCACGATGTTCATGATGCCGATGCCGCCGACGAGCAACGAGATCGCGGCGATCGCCACCATCACGTAGGTGAAGATCGTCTGCGTCCGCTGCTGCTGCGCCAGCAGCGCGGCCGGGATCGTCACGGTGAAGTCCGGACGCACCGCGGTGCGTCGAGTCGAGCACCGCCGTCACCACCTTGGCCACCTCGATGCTGTCCTGCGCCGGCCGCCACCTGCAGGTCCACGCCCGCGAGCTCGTCCTTCAGCCCCGCGCCCGGATCCTGGAACCGATACTCGAACGTGTTGATCGGAATGTAGACGATGTTGTTGACGTCGGGCGTGGCGCTGCGCTCGCGACGCGGATTCTGGGCGACCTGCTCCTCGAGCACGCCCACCACTTCGAGCCAGGTGCCATCGACCTTGATGAACTTGCCAAGGGCCGGCTCGTAGCCCAGCAGACTCACCTTCGCCGTTTCGCCGAGCACGGCGACTGCGGCGCTCGTCTGGTTGGCCCAGTCGTCGAAGAAAGCGCCCTCGGCGAAGCGGCAGGCTGTGAATCCGGCTGTAGGATGCTTCCACCCCGTAGATCTCCGGCGGATCCTGCGCGGGCTTGGGCAGCATCGTCGCCGGACGCATCGTCTTGCGCACCGAGATCGCCTCGATCGCGTCGATGTTGGTGCGAAGAATCCGCGCGTCGCGGTGCGTGAGCCCCGGCGACGACTGGCGCCGCTGCTGCATCTCCTGCGAGCTCAACGCCGGCACCGAATCGACCAGGATGTTGCGCACGCCAAGCTGCTCGATGAATCGCAGCGACTCTTCCCTCGCCCCGGCGCCGATGGCCATCATGCCGATGACCGAGCCGACACCAAAGACGATGCCCGACGTCGTGAGCAGCGTGCGGGTCTTCTGCGCTCGAAGGTTGGCGAGCGCCTGCACGAGGTCGGACAGGATCCTCATCACTTGCCGAGCGCTCCGAGCGGACCGCGCTGAACCACCGTTGCGCGTTCGCCGGCCGGGCTCCGCCAGCGCGATCGTCGCCCCTTTGTCGATCCCGGTGACGACGGCCTGACTCTCGGTGCGGCGGACGATCGTCACCGGATGCGAGACGTAGCCTTCAGGCGCCTGACGATAGACGAACCAGCGCCCCTCGCGTTCGAACACCGCCTGGGACGGCACCCACAGAACATTCGCGAGCGTCTCGACCCGGATGACCACGTCCACGCTCAGACCGGGCCGGAGCGCATCATCGGCATCGTCAAGCGCGATCCGGCAGTTGAACGTGCGATTCCACGCGCTTCCCGCAGACCCGCCCAGAAGGCTGATGTGACCTTTGAACTCGCGCCCGGGCATGGCCTTGGGGCGGACGACGGCCTGTTGGCCAGTGGCAAGGAACGCGCGGTCGGTCTCGGGTATCTGCGTGCTCACTTCCCAGCCGCTCATGTCCGGGATCTGCGCGACCATCTGACCCGGGCGCGCCGAGTCGCCAAGCTGGAACGTCGGGACCGACATGCCGAAGAACAGCACGCTCAGCCCGTTGGTGTTCTCGGCCAGTTGCACGTAGCCGGATGCCGGCGCCCGCAGCGTCAGGCCCGCGAGCGTCTGCCGTGTCGTGTCCACCTTGGTCTGTGCTTCCTTGACGGCCGCCCGCTGCACGTCCACGCCGGTCTGTTTCGCGCCCTCACGGTGCGACAGATCCACGAGCGCCTGGTCGTGTCGATTGCGTGCCTGCTCGAACGCGATCCCGTTCTTCCGCTGCTGAACCGATCCCAGAAACTGATTCTCGAGCTGGTCGAGCTCCGACACCTGGAGGTCGAATTGGCTGGTCGCGACCTCGAGACGCGCCCTTTCCAGCGCGACAAACGTCTCGGCTTCCGCTTTGATCTGCTGCTGTCGTGCCTCCTCGAGGTCGGCCTCCGCCTCCAGCAGATCGGACTGCTGGGCGCTCGGGTCGAACTCGGCCACGACGTCGCCAGCCTTGACGAGATCGCCGGTGCTGCGAAGGAACGTGATCGGCAGCTCCGCGACGCCGGCCCTCGGCACGATCAGCGGACGAGCGCCGCCGCCCTGCAACTCACCGCGCGCGGAGACCTCGATCGACACGTCCGTTTGTCGAACCGTCGTCGTCGGCACGTTGCTTCCGTCATCTTCGGAGAGCGTGTTGACGGCCACGCGCATCCCCCGACCGATGCCGTATCCGCCGGCGATGATGGCGGCGGCCACCGCGATCAGCACAAGGCTGCGCCGAATCATTTGGTGCCCCCGGCGGCACCGCCAGCTGCGGACGCAGCTCCGGGTGCGGCCGCAGCCCCGGCTGGGGACGCCGTGTCGTTGACGCCATCCGCGAAGGGATCGACCAGCGCAACGCGCGCAGCGGCGTCAACGCCCTTGATCGCCACTTCGTCGGAGTTGCGCGCGAGAATTTCTACGCCGACGGCCTGGAAGCCATCTGGCGAACTGACGTAGACCGTCGGTTTGCCCTGCCGCGTGAACAGTGCCTTCGTCGGGATGATCGTCGCGGCGGGAATCCGGGCGGCGACCACATCGAGGGTCCCGTTCATGCCCGGCCGGATGCGCGGGTCGCTGCTTGTGCCGAGCGCGGCGTAGACGTGAAAGCTGCGCCCGCGCGAATCGAGCGACATCTCGGCCAGCGGCGAGATCGCGGTCAGCGTCGCGGGAGTGGAGACGTCGGGAAACGCGTCCACGCGAATGATGACTTGATCGCCGATACGCATCCGGCCGCGATCGATTTCTTCGACCGTTGCGTCAATCAGCAACGACGACAGGTCGGGAATCGTCGCCAGGTTCATGCCCCCCGGCACCTGGTCGCCAACGCGATACGGCTGCAGCGAACCGCTCACCTGCGCTGAAATCGAGCTGCGATTTCCCGCATAGATCGCGAATCCGGAGATCGGCGCCCGAATCTCCATCCGCTCGATTCTCCCTTCGACGATCCGGACCCACGCCTCGGCGTCCTCGAGCTGACGTCGTAGCGAGGCCAGCTTCGACTCTCGCGACGCCCCGCGCTGGACGACTTCCGCATCGAGCTGCCGCTGCTTCTGTTTGGCAACCCCGAGGTCGATGCGACCGCGCTCGGCTTCCAGACGCGCGACGAATTCGAAGTCGGCGTCGGCCGTCGCGAGCTCCGCCAGCTCGACGCCCAGACGCGCGTCGTTCAGGTCGCGTTTGTCGTGCTCGGTCGCGGCCTTGGCGTCGGCGACCGCCTGGGCCAGGCTGGCGCGGGCACGCTCGGCGGCGGCGCGCCGCTGGATCAGATCGCGTTCCGCCGAACTCGAGTCGAAACGCACGAGCGGCGCGCCCTGCTCGACGCGCTCGCTGGCCGGCGCCATCCAGGCAATCCGCAAATCCTGTGCGAGCGGCGCATAGATCGGCACCGATCGGTCCGCCTGAACCTGGCCTCTCGCCCGGATGACGGCCACGAACTCGCCCGAGCGGACCGGAGCGAGCGGCAGCACCGCGCGCTCGACCGCGCGAAACTGCACGGTGCCGACCCACACCGCGATCACCACGGAGGTCGTGATGACGATGACCGACACGATCCGGAACCTCACCGCGCGACTCCGAGAGACGCGGCGAGCGGAGAACGTGGCGCGCCTTGCTCGTCTGCGGCCAATACGACCGCGGCCGAGAGGTCCGGCATCAAACGAGGGTCAGACCCCTCGAGCCTGAACACGGCCATGAACGTCTTGACCCCACGGCCAAGGCCGGGCGTCGAGGCGATCGGGCTGGCGGCGACGAAGTGTGGCCGGCAACGTCATGTCGGGGTACGCGTCCACGAAGACGCTCGCCGTCAGGTTCGGCCGGAGCAGCGCGCCATCGGGCTCGGCGACGCTGACGCGGACCAGCATCTCACCGGGATCGAAAATGCTCAGAACCGTGCTGTTCCGGCTCAGTTGATCGCCGACCTGCGGTCGAACCATCGCGCCGTTGTTGTAGAAGCCGGCGTGCGCCACCATCCCCGCCAGCGGCGCCTTGACGCGCAGCTTCTCCAGGTTCGCGAGGGCCCGCTGGTGCGCGGCACGCTGGCGATCGCGCTGCAGTTCCAGAACACGGAGAGCCGCTCGATCGGCGCGCTCTTCTTCGGGGTGCGTTCGGCCGAGGCTCTGGAGACGCGACTCCGCTTTCGCCGCGAGAATCGTGTTCTGTTTGGCTTCGATGTCCCCGAGCACGGGGCCCTTGCTGACGTCGAGACGCGCCTTGGCCAGATCGGCCTCCGCCTGCTGGCGCTCGAGCCGGCGCTTTTCCATGTTGGCCGCGTTGTCTGCTTGTCGCTGCCGGACCTGGTACGAGAGGTCGTCGAATTTCGCCGAGCTCTGCCGCGCCTGATCGAGCTGTTCGAGCGGATCGAACTCGGCGATCACGTCACCCTTGGCCACGGTGGCGCCGTTGGGGACGATCCGCGTGAGCGTCATCCTGAACGTGGGGCCGGTGACCTGTGGCACGCTGACGCGCGTGGACCGCACCGCCTCGAGGAGGCCCGTCCACCGCACCGTCCGCGATCGGGCCGGATTACCAGGCGCCGCCGTGGCGGGCGAGCTCGTCGCTGGCTCGTTGCCCGCGGGGACGCTCGACCGCGAACAGGCGGCCAGGACAACGGCGCACACGACGGCGACGGCGACACGCATGCTGGTCGCGAATCTTAGACGCCTTCGGGCACAATTTGGGCGACATCGCTCCGGGACCGCACTGCCACATCAGTCAGGCGTCGGCGGGCGCGTTCGACGGGACAACCACTGCTCCAGGAGCGTCCTTTCACCCGAGGTATCGAATGGCCGACCTGCCGGTTGCATATACCACCGACCACGAACCAGTCGGCTAGGATCCCGAAGCAGGAGGATGGCTATGCGTCACGCGAAGGTTGTAGTCACGCTCACGGCGGTGCTCATGGTGGTGGCGATGGCGTCCGCGCAGACGCCGCGTCAGGCGGCATCGACGGACACGGTTGCTGTCGAAGCGCTCACCGCCGAGATCCGCGCGCTTCGCGCCGAACTGGCCGAGTCGGCGAGAACCGGCCTGAGGCTGCAGTTGCTTGACGGCGCGCATTCAGGCGCAGGAACAGCGCATCATCTATCTCGATCGCCAGCGCGCAGAGGCGGCGGCGCGGCGCGCGAACCTCGAACAGGAGCGCAATGATGCCGCGGCCCGGACGCAAGAGTTCAGCGCAAGCATGCTGTCGGCCATTCCGATCGAACAGCGCCGCGATCTTCGAAGTCATGATGGGCGACACCAAGCGCCGGCTGGCAGAGCAGGATCGGCAGGTTCAGCAGGCGCAGGTGGACGAGAATGACGCCGTCACCGCGCTCGGCCAGGAGCAGAGCCGCTGGGGCGATCTCAACACGCGGCTCGACGACCTCGAGAGAACCCTCGGAGCACGATAGCGAGTCTGGCGCTGGCTTGACAGTCGAGCGCCTCCGCGACATACCATAGGCATAGGAAAACTATGCCTAGGGACACTGGCCTCCCGCCCGGAACGCTCATGATGCTCGTGCTGCGCGTGCTGAGCCGGCAGCCGCTGCACGGCTACGCCATCGCGCAGCACATCCACCATCTGTCGAACGAGCAACTCAGTGTGGAAGAGGGCTCGCTCTACCCGGCGCTCCAGAAACTGCTGATCAAGGGCTGGGTGAAAGCCGCGTGGCGCGAATCGGAGTCGGGGCGACAGGTGCGCGAATACCGCATCACCGCCAGCGGGCGAAAGCAGCTCGACGCCGAAATCGCCGAGTATCGCCGGACGACGAGCGCGATCGGCTTGCTGCTGGACGAGAGCGTCTGATGGCCTTCATCGGTGAGTGGATCCGTCGTCTCAACTACCTGCTCCGCCGCGGCGCCATGGACGAGGAACTGCGCCGCGAGATGGAGTCGCACCGTGCGCAGCTCGGCGACGCGAAGTCGTTCGGGAACACGCTGCGCCTGCGCGACGAAGCACGCGATGCCTGGGGATGGCGATGGCTCGAAGATTTCGTCCAGGACATGCGTTTCGCGGCGCGGACGCTGCGCCGCAGCCCCGGGTTCGCGCTCACGGCGGTCGTGACGCTGGCGCTCGGCATCGGCGTCAACATCGGCATGTTCACGCTTCGTCAATGCGCCTGCTGCTGCGGCCGGTGTACGAATGCCCGACGAAGTGGTGGAGCTGGACACGCCGCAGCACGACGCCTGACGGGGGAGGTCGCGGGCTTCTCCTACCCGAACTACCTCGATATCCAGGAAGGAACGACCGACATCTTTCGAACCTGGCGGCCTACTCCACGGACTTCGTCGGTCTGGATGCCGGCGACGGCGCGCGACGCGCGCTGGCGGCCGCGCGTGACCGCCAACTACTTCCGAGTCTTCGGCTCGCCGCTGGCGCATGGACGCATCGTTCACCACGGAAGAGGAGCGCGTGGCGACGGAGCCGCGTGGCGATCATCAGCTATCATTCTGGGAGCAGCGCGGCGCCGGCGCAGACATCCTTGGCCGGACCGTGCGAATCAACGGCGACCAGTTCACGGTGATCGGCGTGGCGCGAGAGGGATTCCGGGGATGGGCATCCCCGGACCGGAAGTGTGGCTGCCGCTGGGCGGTACGAACCAGCAGCGGACGACGAAGCTCGCATTCGGTTCGACGCGAATCGCACGGACTGAATGTGATCGGGCGGCTCCGGGTGGCATTTCTGAAGACCGAGCCGCGCCGGCGCTCGCCACCGTTGGCCGGCGACTCGAGCAGGCGTATCCGGCCGTCAACGCCGGCTACACATCATCTGTCCGATGTCCACAGCCGCCACGCCTGCTGTTCATGCCCGGTATCGGGCAGTGGCGCGATGATCACGATGTATCGCCGCTGCTCCTGATGATCATGCCGGCTGACCGTCCTGCTCGTCGCGTGCCTCAACCTCGCCGATCTGCTGCTGGCGCGCGGTCACGGTGCGCCGGCAGGAACTGGCGATCAGGTCGTCACTCGGCGGCGGCCGATGGCGCCTCGCCGGCAACTGCTCACCGAAGGGCTGCTCCTCGCGTCGGTCGGAGGCAGCGTCGGGCTGCTGCTCTCGACGTGGGCGACTGAGCGCGCTGCTGGCGTCGCTCCGTCCGCGTCATTCCCGTCGGCGTGACCCTCCCCGAATTCGAGTCTCGACTGGCGCGTCCTCGTCGGGACGATGGGATTCGGCATGGCGGCCACGCTGATCTTCGGCGCCTGGCCGTCCTGGACGTTGACCGGGCGGGCCGTCGTCAGCGATCTCAAGCGGCAGACCGGCGAGGAAGGACGCCGGGCGCGAGGCCTCAGGATCGGCAATGCCCTGGTGATGGCCCAGGTCGCGCTTCTCCTGCTGCTGATCGCGACCGGCGGGTTGTTCCTGATGAGCGCGGTCTCCGCCGCGACGCCGACCCGGGCTTTCGAGTCGGATGGGGCATTGGTCGCGGAAGATCGATCCGGATCTGGCCGGGTACGACGAAGCGCAGGGAAGGCAAGCGCATCTCGCGTTGATGGATCGCCTGCGAACGGTTCCGGGCGTGGAAGCCGTGACCATCGGATCGCGTCTGGCGTTCGAGGGTCCGGGGAGAGTCGTGACGTGGCTCCCGCCGGCGCCGTCGATGCGCGAGATTACTCGGATGGCGCCGCGTTCAGCGTCGTCGGCCGCGACTACGCACGCAGTCGCTCGGCCTGCCCATGTTCGCCGGCCGGGATTTCACCGACGCCGAATTGGTGCCCGGGCTCGTCGGAACGGGTCGCGATCATCGACGACGTGCTCGCGCAGCGTCTCTGGCCGGGAGAGGACGCTCTCGGACGGCTGATTCAATTCCTTGACGACGAAGGACGCCAGAACGCGGCCAGCCGATGCGGGTAGTCGGCATCATCCCGGCGGTGAAGCACTCGCTCGGCAATCCCCGGCCGTCCCCGCATGTGTACGTGCCGCTGGGACAGCACTACGAGAGCGCCATGACGCTGCAGGTTCGACTCGCTGATGGCGCCGACGAACAGGCCATGCTGGCAACGGTCGCCCGCGTCATCCGCGAGGTTGACGAGCGCGTGCCCGTCCTGCGCGTCGAGACGTGGCGGGATCATATCGACGGGAGCCTCGAGGCGTGGGTCATATCGAGCCGGCGCCAACGTGTTCTCGGCGTTCGGCGGCATCGCGCTGCTGCTTGCCGTCATCGGCGTCTACGGCGTGAAGTCGTACGTCGTCTCGCGCCGGACGCGCGAGTTCGGCATCCGGATCGCGACCGGCGCAGATCCACGCGCACTGCTGTGGCAAGTGCTGCGAGAGGGCGGCCGCATCACAGCCATCGGCATCGGACTCGGTCTGCTGCTGGCGCTGGGCGCCGGGCAGTTCCTCCAGGGCATCTTGTACGGAGTCGCCGGATTCGAACCCGTCGTGCTCGTGACTGCCCCGCTGATCCTGCTCGCCGCATCGCTCCTGGCGTCGTATCTCCCGGCGTTGCGCGCCACACAAGTCGATCCCACGGTTGCGCTCCGATCCGAGTGACGCCAGTAGGCGTACGGGTGGAACTTCCCGCGCCGCTCGCCGTATCCCGCGTCCAGCGATGAGGGCCGCTGTCACGACGCGGTATGGACTTCCGGAGGTGGTGGAGGTCCGGGAGGTACCGACACCGACGCCCGCCGACAACGAGGTGCTCGTCCGCGTCCGCGCGTCGAGCGTGTGCTATGGCGACCGGATACTCCGGAGCGGCCCACTCCTCATTCGCTTACTGAGCAGGTTTCGACCCAGGCCGATTCTGGGCGTCGATCTCGCCGGCACCGTTGAACGCGTCGGACGGGGTGTGACGCGGTTCGCGCCAGGCGATGCGGTGTATGGCGCGCGCGGCGACAAGTTCGCCGCCCATGCGGAATTCGCGTGCGTGGCGGAGGATGGGTTCCTCGCGCGAAAGCCCGCGACCATGACGTTCGAGGAAGCGGGCACCGTCTTCGTGGGCGCGGCGTGCTCGCTCTACTTCCTGCGCAGGGCGAACGTGAAGCCTGGCGAGCGGGTGCTCGTCCATGGAGCGTCTGGCAGCCTCGGCGTGTTCGCCGTGCAACTGGCGAAGCACTTCGGCGCGCACGTGACCGCGGTATGCGGCAGCGCCAACGTCGATCTCGTGCGATCGCTCGGGGCTGACGAGGTGATCGATTACACGGCGCAGGACTTCACAGGTGGTGGACCGGTCCACGACGTGATCGTGGACGTGCTCGGCAAGGCCGGATTCCCGCGCAGCTTGCGCGCGCTGAAGCCCGGTGGACGCTATCTGCTCGTCGGCTTTTCAGGGGGACTCGGGGGGATTGCGCGCGCACTGGTGACTGGCGGGGTTCGTACACCTCTCCGGACGGGCGCGATTCATCACCGGCGCAGCCGATCCGAAGCAGGCCGATCTCGTCTTTCTACAGGAGTTGATCGACGCCGGCAAGCTGCGCACCGTGATCGGGCGGCGATTTACGCTGGACGAGATCGCCGAAGCGCACCGCTACGCCGATACCGGTCACAAGATTGGCAACGTCGCGGTGCTGATCGGCGCGAACGATTAACACCGCTGTGTTTACTTCAGCGCTTTCAGCGTTACAACAACAGTGTCTCGATCGAGCAGATGTTGCCCGTCATCTAGTGACGTGGTCGTGCAGCGTTCGGACGAGGCCACCAGGCCCACAGCAACGCAGCAACCAGCATGGCGCCAAGCGGACGCGCCGCCGGCCTCGCAAAGATGATGGCGCCGTTCACGATCATCATCAGCACGAACGCGCGCCATGCCCAATGGCGCCAGGCCCAGGCCACCAGCAGCCAGAGGCCAAGGAACGCGTAGTTCACGTAGAGACTTCCGCGCCAGGCAAAGCCGTAGAGGTCGGCCGCCTGCGCCGCGGTCGCGATCACGGCGGCGTCGTGATTCCAGCCGTACCGAACGTCGAAAGCGACGAGGGCGTGGACGATGGCGAGAATGGCTCCGGAGATGAAGACTGGCCGTGCCCACCGCGGCGGCCGGCCGTTGGCCTGTAGCGGACCCTTGCCCGCTTCGGCCGCCACAAAGAGGGCGAGCGCCACCCAGATGGTCGCGAAGAGCACTGCGAGATGATATGAAGAAACGTCCGCGGGACAACAGCTACGGAATGCGCAGCAGCGACAATAGATAGATGGCTCACGCGCGATTCGTCGGAATTCTTGTCTTCGTCGCAGCGGCCGGTTGCGCCACGCTTGGCCCGCTCGCGCAGATCGTCCAGCCACCGCGATTTCGACAGGCCGACAATCAGCCGGCGGAGATTCGACTGATTGCGCCTTCGCTGCGCAATCCGACTGGCGGAGCCGGTGTCCGGATCTGGCTCGAGGTGACCAACCCCAACGCCTTCGGGTTCACGCTGAGCACGGTCAACGCGACGCTGGCGCTTCAAGGGACCCGCGCCGCGACCGGCGATTTTCCGCTGGGCCTGCCGCTCCGTGCCGGACAGCAGTCCGTCGTCCCGCTCGACCTTACGTTCAGCTTTGCCGACGTGCCCGGCCTCGCCTCGGTCGCCCGGCAGATGGCAACGGGCGGGGCGATCGACTATCAGCTCGATGGCACGGTAGGAGTCGACGCGGGGCGACTGGGCACTCCGACGTTCGGACCGATGCTCCTGACGAAGGGTGACTTGCGTGTGATTCGCTGACCTGATCGAGAACGACCAGAACCACGAAGAACACGAAACACAAGATCGCTTGAGATCTTCGTGAACTTCGTTTCTTCGTGGTGGATGGTCGTTCGCGCGCTCTCAGCGCAGCGTTTGTGGATCGCCGTGGACGACCTTGCCGCCAAGGATCGTCAGCACCGAGTGGACGCGGCGGATCGATTCGTCCGGCACCGCCTTTGGGATCGAAGACGTCCGCATTCAGCACGGCGAGATCGGCAAGCCGTCCGACCTCGATCGTGCCGAGCGTGTCCTCCTCGCGGGAGAACCAGCCGTTGGCGCCGGTGTACAGCCACACGGCTTCCTGCCGCGTGATCTGCTGTCCGTCGTTGATGACCTCACCGCGGACGTTGCGGCCGGTCACCATGTAGTAGACGTGCATCCACGGATTGATCGGTGACGCCTGCGCGCCGTCCATGCCGGTGCCCACGCGGATGCCGCTGTTCACGAGCATCCGGTACGGCGGTCCGGCCTGGCCTTGCGTCCCGCTCAGCACGCGGTAGCCGTGCGCGCGAACACCGACGCCAAGCGCCTTCATGCGCTCGATGGTCGCGGGCGTGATGGTGTTCACGTGATCGATGCTCCAGCGCAAGCCGGTGATCGGGAACTCCCGGTTCACACGCTCCCAGACGTCGGCGCGCGCGGCGTGATTGGCCTCGTCGAAGCTGTGCTCCATCATCTGCCAGCCGCGCTGGGCGATCAGCCGCGCGGACCGCGCAGTACTCCTCGCCGAGCGGCACCGCGCCCTCGAGCGGCCAGTCAACGATGTGCTCGCCAACGCCGGCGGTCTTGACGAGATCGTCGCCAAGATCGACGAGCTGGCTGTCGAGGACGTCGATCAGCTCGGGGTTGCCCGGCTTGCCGTCCACGCGCGGGCCGGTGTTGAAGTAGAGGCGCAGCCGCAGCGTCAGCTTCCCTTCCTTCTTCAGCTCCTGCATCGGCCGATGATCCGGCGCGCCGAAGTACTCGCGCCGGCCCACGCTCCTGCGAGCCGAGCACCGAATGCACGGTGGTCAGTCCCACGCTGTTGAAGTACCCGAACACCTGCTGCATCGTCCGCTTGGTGTCGGCGAGCGTCCAGTTCGCGCGCAGCGCATCGAGCGCGTCCCACGACGGGCCGTTCGCCTCGATGCGGCCGTCCTCGGCCACGCGAATGCCCTTGCTCTCGAAGAACGTTCTGCCCAGCGAGTTCGTCGCGGCCGGGCCGTTGAACGCGACGTGGATGTAGACCGGATGTCGAGGCGCGGCGGCGTCGAGCTCGGCCAGCGTCGGCAGCCGGTTCTCGACGAACTGCCGCGGCTGCAGTCCGCCGATGGCGGTGATGAACGCGCCCTCGGGCACGCCCTTCGCGCGCTCGCGAATGACGCTCTGCACCTCGGCGATCGAGAACGCGGTTTCGATCGTGCGCGTCTCGTAGCCAGGGCGGCTGCCAACCAGCTGCACGTGAAAGTGGTTGTCGATCATCCCCGGGATGACCGTGCGGCCGCGCAGGTCGATGGTGTCGGTGCAGCCGCCCGCGGCGCTGGCCGCATCGCCCACTTCGACGAACGTGCCATTGGCGATGCGCACTTTGGACACGACGGTGCGCTTCGCGTCCATCGTGTGGATCTTCCCGTTGGTCAGGAGCAGGAAGCGGCCGGCCGGGACACGGCTGCGCCGACACGACGGTCGGCAGCAGCAGGACGATGATCGCAGCGAGCATCGTAGGGGCCGGCTTGAGCCGGCCCAGGGCCGCCTGAAGGCGGCCCCTACACGGGGTCGTTACCACCTCTTGTCGATTGGTTTGCTCGAATCCGCGGTGATGTTCAGGATCGCGCAGTGGTGATACGAGTGCCCACCATCCACCGCGATACCCGGGTGCTCGGCCATGAACTCGATCACCTGCAGCACGCAGCTCGGGCAGTTGATGTTCGGGATGGGAATCATGCCGTCGAAGGTCTGCGGCGAGGCCGGTTTCTCGGTGTGGACGAAGATCCCGTCCAGCAGGATCGGCGCCACCGGTGGATTCTGAATCACCGCCGACTGCGACCGCGATCCCTTCTCGGTCTGCACGGTCGTCACCTCAGGATCCTTCGGCAGCTGCGCCATCGTTCGCGCGAGCGCCACGCGGTAATGCCCCGGGTGGTAGATCGACTCGTGCACGAGCAGCGGGATGTCCGTGCCGCCCTTGACGTTGGTGACCGCGCCGCTCGGCACGCCGGGGTTGGCTGGCGTCCCCCGTCCCGGATTGGCGGACACGCCGCCGCATGGGGCGATCTTCTGCGGATCGCCAAGCCGGTTCTGAATCGTCGATGCCGCGGGCTGCACGAGCACGAAATGGGCATTGGCCGCGCTCGACAGGCTGGCCGCCACGATCACACCGAAAACAATCCTGCTCTTCATGCTGAGATTGTAAACGTGTTTGTCGGAGTCCTTCGTCCGAAAACCGGACGCGCCGGCGCTCGGCCCGTCACCGGAGGTCTGGTCAACACCGGCCGGTCCATGAGTCGTATTAGCATAGGCGCGAAGGGTTTCAGGGCGCGCGAGAGGTGACACGTTGAGACTGAAGAGCATCGTTTCCGGTATCGTCGGCATCGTCGCTGCCTGTTCCATCTCTGTCAGCGCCCAGTGGCCGAAGCATCCCGATCCGAGCGTGCCGCGCGACGCGAAGGGCACCGTGCGCATGGATGCGCCGACGCCGCGCACGCCTGACGGCAAGCCCGACTTCTCCGGCGTCTGGCAGCGCGCGAACAGCGGGCCGCCGCGCGGCGGCGGACGCGGCGGGCGGCAAGGTCAGGGCGGCCGCGGAGCGCAGGAGGCACAGGGAGCGCAGGGTGCGCAGGCCGCGCAGGGCGGACAAGCCGCCCCGGCCGGACAGGCTGCTGCACCAGCTGCACCGGCCGCCGGTGGTCAAGCCCCTGCTGCCGGCGGCGACACCAACGCTGCCTTCGGCGGCGGCCGCGGCGGCGTGCAGCTCGAGCCGCCGACCGAGGGATTCCCATTCGATCCCGAACGGCCCGCCGGTCGCGACGTTCTTCGAGGCCGGAGGCAACATACCCGGCGGCCTGCCCTATACGCCGTGGGCGGCGGAAATCAGGAAGCAGCGGCTCGCGCTCAACGCCAGGGACAACCCCGACGCGATGTGCATGCCGATGGGCTTTCTCCAGTTCCACCAGCAGCCGCAGCCGCGCATGATCATCCAGAACGCGAAGATGATCCTGATCGAGTACGAGGCGAACTACGGCATCCGCCACATCTATCTCGACGGCCGCAAACTGCCGCCGCAGGGCGAGCCGCAGCCGTGGTGGTACGGCTACTCGGTCGGCCGCTGGGAAGGCGACACGCTCGTCGTCGAAACGAACAACCTGCGCGGCGCCGAAGACAGCCCCTACGATGGATGGCTCGACGTCAACGGCAGCCCATACAGCCAGCAGGCGAAGTTCACCGAACGCTTCCGCCGCCTCAACTACGGGCGCCTGCAGATCGACATGACGGTCGAGGACCCGAAGGCCTACACCAAGCCGTTCACCGTGCGCGTCGATCAGCGCATCGTGCCGGAGATCGAGCTGATCGAATTCGTCTGCAACGAGAACCAGCAGTTCCGCCGCAAGATCAAGATCGACTAGGCCGCGGTCCTGGCTGGTACTGACAGCCAGACCAAGGACCAGGACCCAGGACCCAAGCGCCCCCATCGTCTGTCGATGGGGGTTGACAAGCCCTTCACCGATCAGCCATCCTTCCCATCGTCTATCGATGGGGAGGAGCGCGTGGGACGACGAGAGCCGCCGGATCTGCTGCCGGGTACGCTGGACCTGCTGATACTTCGGACCTTGATGCGCGGCGACATGCACGGCTACGGCATCGCCCAGCATCTGAAGGTGACGTCCGAAGACGTGCTGCAAGTCGGCGAGAGCTCGCTCTACCCGGCGCTGCAGCGCCTGCTGCTGAACGGGTGGGTCAAGGCCGAGTGGGGTGCGTCCGACAACAACCGGCGGGCCCGCTTCTACGCTCTCACCGCCGCCGGACGAAAACGCCTCACCGCCGAGCACCAGGAATTCGATCAGCTCGTGCTCGCCATCCAGAAGGTCCTGAACGCGACCTAGGCAATCGACATGTCACGACTCCTGCGACGGCTCTGGTCTCTCGTTCGCTTCCGCCGGCTTGAGGACGACCTCTCCGAGGAACTGGAGTTCCACCGCGCCATGACGCAGCAGGAGCTCGAGCGGGACGGGCACTCGTCTCGTGAGGCACGGCTGGCGGCGCACAAGGTGCTCGGCAATCTCACCCGCTCGCGCGAGGATGCGCGCGCCGTCTGGATCTGGCCGTGGCTCGAAAGCGTCTGGCAGGACATCGCCTACGCCGTGCGCAGTCTGCGCCGGCAGCCGGGATTCACGCTGGTCGCGATCGTCGCGCTCGGCGTGTCCATCGGGCTGAACACCAGCCTCTTCACGGTGTTCGCCGGTCTCGCGCTTCGGCCGATGATCGGAATCACCGAGCCGGCGCGCGTCGTCACGGTCACGCAGGCGAGCGCGATCGGCCGCGGCGGCCGTGGCCCTGGCGGCCCTGGCGGCGCGATCGGGCTCTCCTTTCCGGAGTTCCGGTTTCTCGCTGACGAGGCGCGCAGCTTCGACGGGCTGGTGGCGCACCGCGAGCTCTCGGTCAACCTCGAGTCGGATCAGGTGGGCCGCTCGACGTCTGCGTATGCCGTGACCGGCGATTACTTCGACGTCCTTGGCGTCCGGATGGAGGCCGGCCGCGGCTTCGCTGCCAGTGAAGACCGCCGTGAATCGCCGGCACGCGTCGCCGTGCTCAGCCATCAACTCTGGCGCACACGCTTCGGCGCTACGGCCATTGTCGGCCGCGAGATCCGGATCGATGGCGTGCCTCATACGGTGGTCGGCATCACGTCTCCCGAGTTCACGGGACCGGAGGGCAGCGCCAATCGGGTGTGGCTGCCGCTCTCGTCGATTCCCACGCTGCGTGCGAACGACCCGTTTCTCGCGTCGCTGCTCGACCGCTGGCAGGACTGCTGCGTGAAAGTGACCGGACGCCTCGCCGAGGGCGCCACGCGATCGGAAGCGGCGGCGGAACTGCAGGTGCTGAGCGGACGCTTTCGCGCCAGCGTCGGTCAGGACGCACGACAGTTGCTGATCGGCGGCACGCAGTTCCTGCAAGGGCGAGGCGCCTCCGAGGCGCTGGCGGTCATCGGCCTGCTGTTCACCGGCATCACGCTGCTGCTGCTCATCGCCTGCGCCAACGTCGGCAACCTCCTCCTGGCACGCGCGGCCGCGCGCCTTGGTGAGATCGGTGTGCGGTTGTCGATCGGCGCGAGCCGGCGCCGCATCGTCCGTCAGCTGCTGACCGAGGGCCTGGTGCTCGCCGCGATCGCCGCGGCGCTCGGTGTCGGCCTGGCGACGTGGCTTCCGCCGTTCGTACTGACACGCGTCGCCGATCAGTCCGTTCCGTTCGACATCGGGACGGACGTGCTCGTGCTCGTCTTTGCGACCGCACTCGCGGTCATCGCGTGCGTCGCATGCGCGCTGGCGCCGGCGCTCCACGCCACGCGGGTTGACGTCGCCTCCGCGCTCAAGAACGGGACCGCGGCGATGCGCTCGCGCCTGCCCCTGCGCACGGTGCTGCTGGCTGTCCAGGTCGCGGTCACAGTCGTGCTCCTCACCAGCGCCGGCCTTCTCCTTCGAGGCGTGGCGCAGGCCCGCACGCTCGACCTCGGCTTCACGATGGATGAAGTGGGCGTGGTGACGATCGATCTCCCCGCCTTCGCGTACGACAACACCCGGGCGGCCGCGCTGCTGAACGAGCTGAGGACGGCCGTGCGCGACGTGGGCCTGCAGTCGCTCGCCTTCACCACCAACGAACCGCTGGGCGGTTACCACTTCCAGACTGGCATGCGGCTGAGCAGTGAAGGCGAGGAGATGACGAGGCCCGTCGAGTTCATCGAGGTGACGCCCGGCTACTTCGACGTCCTCGGACTCCGGCTCATGGCCGGACGCGATTTCCAGGACAGCGATGCGGGACGGCCAGTGGCGATCGTCAACGAGACGCTGGCGCGCCAGTACTGGCCTGGACAAAATCCCGTGGGCCGCTCGTTCATCGGAGGCGGTCGCGAGTCGCTCGAGATCGTCGGCCTGGTCAAGGACGCGTATTTGAGGGGGCTCAACGGGATCGAGCCGGTGTTCTTCAGGCCGTTCGGCACAGGTGTCCGGAGCGAGCACTTTCCGCGGCTGCTGTTTCGAGCCACACAGCCTGCGGCGTGGACGGCCGTCGCCGCACGCATCTCGAGCGTCGAGGCACGCGCCGTCGTGAACGTGACGCCTCTGCAGGATCGGTTCGAGGGCTTGATCTCCCAGCTCGATTTCGCACCGATGGCGGCCTCGATTCTTGGCGTGCTGGGTCTGACCCTGGCAACGATCGGCATGTTCGGCGTCTTCGCGTACGTCGTCCGTCAGCGGACCCGCGAGATCGGGATTCGCATGGCACTCGGCGCGCGCTCGGGCGACATCACTCGGCTCGTGCTGTCCGGAAACTCGCGCGCGGTGACGATAGGGGTTGCCGCAGGCCTGGCTGGCGCCATCGCCGCTTCGCAGGTGCTTCGCGGTTCGCTGTACGGGTTGAGTCCGCTCGATCCGATCGCCTATGCCGGGGTCGTCCTGCTGCTCACTGCCGCGGCAACCGTGGCGAGCTATCTACCGGCGAGACGGGCCATGCGCGTCGATCCCACGCTGGCACTCCGCCACGAGTAGCTGTCCGACTGAACGCTATTTTCGCAGCACCAGATTGCCCGCGCCGAGATTGGCCTTGAGCGTGTACCTGCCCTTGCCCGACCACGTGGCACGCTGCAGCAGCCCGAAGGAGTCGGAGGTTCTGGCGCCGGCGAACGCGCCGACGTTGAGATCGCCGGCCTTGACCGACGCCTCGACGCTGCCGTAGTCGTTCGGATTCCCGATCGAGATCTCGGCATTGCCGGCGACGCTGTCGATGTCCTTGTTTCCGGTGATCCCGGACAGAACGAGATTGCCACCGCTGAGACGCACGATGAGGTCCGAGACCTTCGGCACCTCGATCGTGGCTTGAAAGTTGTCGCCCGGCGTCTCCATCACCGCCAGGTTGGCGCGCGTGGCGTTGCTCGTGATGTCGACACGCGCCCGTCCGACGTTGCCGCTCAGGGTGACGCGGATGTTCGTGTCCGCGGCGGGACGAATCGAGTAGCTGCCTCCGGCAAGCTGCATCTCGATCCGGCCGGCAGAGACGAACACTCGCTCGGTCACATTGCCGGCGCTCTGCGCGTGAAGGGCCGACACGGCCACCAGGGACGTGAACAGAACCAGGGCACTTCGGAATGGGCTCATAGTCCGCTGTCTTATACACCGAGATTGGCGATTCCGGCTCAGCGGTTCTCGCGAGTGTCACCGCGATCGTCGCCTCTGTTCTGACCGCCCTGTCCGCCCCACTTCCAGCGATCGGATCGGCGCTCGATGCGTTTGAGGTGGATGCGATTGTCGTTCGGGTTGCGGCTCGGGCTCGCCCAGATGCGGACGATGTCGCCCGGCTTTCAGCGTGCGCGCGGTGATGCCGTCGCGCTCGAGACGCGACACGCTGGCCCACTCCGCAGCGTAGGGCTTCGGCTTCCCGAACGACTTCCTGACCCATCACGTGGATCCACGAGTGCGGGTTCCGGTACTGGAACTCGATGACCTCGCCCTCGACTTCGATCGTGTCGGCCTCGATGTAGAGCTCCGAGTAGGAATGGTGACCCAGCACCGGGGCGCACAGCGCCACGACACCACTCACGACGAGCACCCATGTGCGCATGCGTACCTCCATGCCCACCCCGCAAGGCTGTAGGGGCCGCCTTCAGGCGGCCCGCGATTGATTCTAACGGGCGCCCTTCACCAGCGCCAGCAGATCGGCCTTCGTCATCGGCCGATCCGGGTCGGGCGCATGGACCATGACGTGCCGATCGAAATCCAGCCCCAGCCGCTCGATGTTCTGCACCAGCGTCGCGATCGACGGGCTGACAGGCTGGCCCGGCGGCGGCGGGTTGAAGTCCGCCGTGAACAGAATCTTCTCCTTCGGCAGATACGCCATCAGCATGGCGTCGCTGTGCTCGAGGCCGGCGACGTGATGCAGCTCGATCGTGCGAGTCTCGTCCTGCAGCACCATCTTCTCGATCACGCTCTCGACCTTGGGCTTCTTCTTCGACTTCGCCAGCACGTCGCCGACGAGCGTGCGCGGTGACAGCAGCGACTGCTCGATGAAGTACTGGCTGTTGTCGTCGATCAGGACGATGGCGCCGTCGGCCGCGAACGGCGCGAGACCCGCTCGCGTGATCGAAATGCGGATGCGTGTTGACGACGTACCTGATGCGCTTGTTCGGAAACAGCCGCTTCGTCTCTGCGATGACGGCCAGTCCGCGCGCCTCGCTCTCCCCGCCCTCGAGGACGACGACGTGATCCTTGAACTCGACGGCGAGAGACACATAACCGCCGGTGATGCGATACACACCGTCGGCCAGCTTCTCCGAGGCGGCCGGCCCTGCCGGAGGAGGAGCGACAGGCGGCGGCATCGTCGGCGTCATCAGCGTCGCGAGGTCCGACGGATTGGCGCGAGCCTCGCGAACGAGAGCGACGTACGTTTCCATGCCGACGCGGCTCTGCCGGATCCGCGTCGGCGCCCTGAGGCCGCCGCCGAAGTCCGCGTAGTCACTGTAAAAGGTCTCGACATGCATGTCGCCGAACACGGGATGCTCGATCCACGTCTCGACGCGCTCGATGAACTGCTGAGGGTTGATGTATCCAATAACTCGATATGGCTGGCCTGAGGGCGCTTTCTGTGCCGGGCTCCACGTGACCACACTGTAAGTGACGCCCTCGATCTTCCGCGAGCGCACCGTTGCCGCGTTCGCCGCCGCGCCGCGGAGGAACCCCCATGGCGTGACCCAGATGTCCATCTGTTCGGCCCACGACTCGCCGGCCGGTGTGAGCTGATCGAATGGATACGGTTGTCCGGGAGCAGGAGGAGGCGCACCACGAGGCCCCGCCATAGGCACGGCCATGACCCGTCTCACGGGACGCAGGCTTCGTGAAATCGATCGCGCGCCTGTAGTTCCTGATTGCGGTCGAGGCGAGTCCGAACGAGATCGTCCGGCTCTGGCCGAAATTGCCGTACGCGCCCTCGCCCGAAATCACGATCGAGCTCAGGCCGGTCGCGCCCAGCGCTTTCGACGCGTTCTCGATGACGGTCTTCGCGTCCTGGGCGGCGGCGGTTACCGGGACAATGATCCAGAGCAGCGCGGTCAGCGCAGCGATCTGCCGCATGTGGAACCCTCTCCCCCCGCCGACACACAGCATTCCACAACCCGCCGCCAAAATGAAGCCACGCCCCCCGACGCTGCTCTGGGGGCCCTGAGCGCCAGTCGAAGGGCGGAACCCTCGCGCCGCCACCGGAGGTACGATGGTCCAGGGCGGCTCGCGGCCGCCGCCGCGGGTACGGTGCGGGCCGCTGGCGGCCGTGTTCGACACCTTCACCACGCAGTGGAAATTCGCGCTGCCGATGTTTCCGGTGGGGATGGCGGCGTACACCTGGCCTGGAAATACGGCGTGAGTACTCAACGAGGAGATGGGGATCCTGGGATATATAATCGCGACCCTTGGAGCTCCGCATGCGTATGCATTCGCTTCGTCGTGCGGCGGCGGTCGTGCTCGCGGCCCTGCTTCTGACGACGACAGTCGTCGCGCAGTGGCTCAACTATCCGACGCCAGGAGTCCCGCGGCTGCCGGACGGCAAACCGAATCTGTCGGCGCCCGCGCCGCAAGACAGCGGATGGCAAGCCGGATCTGTCCGGCATCTGGTCCGGCGCCGGGCCGTCGTACCGCTTCAACATCGCGCAGGACCTCGAGACGAAGGACATTCACCCCTGGGCCGAGGCGCTCTTCATCCAGCGCGTGCGCGATGCACGGATGGACAGCCCGCTCTCGAAGTGCCTGCCGGTCAGCGTTCCGTACCACAACTTCTTCAACCTCACGCGCATCGTCCAGACGCCGGCACTTGTCGTGATGCTCTACGAGTCAGCCAACGTGCCGCCGCGGACCGTCTTCACCGACGGCCGCGATTTGCCAAAGGATCCGAACCCGACGTGGTTCGGCTACTCGATCGGGCGATGGGAAGGCGACACGCTGGTCATCACGTCAGCCGGATTCAACGACCAGGGTTGGCTCGACAGCTCCGGACATCCACAGACCGAGACGCTTCGTCTGACCGAGCGTCTTCGCCGCCGCGACTTCGGCCACATGGATTACGAAATCACCGTTGACGATCCGAAAGTGTTCACGCGGCCGTTCACGATCAAACGCGAGCGGCTGCTGTCGCCTGATACGCAGCTCCTCGAAGACGTCTGTGAGAACGAGCGCAGCCGCGCCCGCATGTCCGGCGATACCGGTGTCAGGCTGCGCCCGGAACAAGTGGCGCCGCTCGCCGGCGTCTATGAGATCGCTCCCGGGCGGGAGTTCACGATGACGGTGACCGACGACCTCGTATTCGTGCGCGGCCTGAACGAACCGAGGGTCCCGCTGCTCGTGCAGTCGGAGACGAGGTTCATGTCCACGACGACGCCGATTGGGCTCGAGTTCTTCAAGGACGCACGCGGCAACGTCACGCATGTCATCGTGCGCGGCGGTGCGGCAGCCGAACAGAAGGCGGTCCGCAAGAGCGTCGCGGGGCCGGGCAAATGAGACGCGTGATTCCGGTCAGCGCCGTGCTGTTGACCGCAGCCGCGACGCTCTCGGCACAGACCGGCGCATGGCTCGGTCAGCCGATGACGGCATGGAATCAGCCAGCCGGAGCCGTTCCCGCATCCGGAATCGGCATCAGTTCGCAGGCGGCGCTCGAACGCCGCTGCGGCTCGGCCTCCGCGGGGACAGCCGTGTCGAGCGACGCCCTGCGGCGCGCGAGCTGGGTGACCGTATCCGACATCTCGACCAGTCGCTTGAAAAAGGCGACGTCGAAGTGATCGGTGGGATGACCGGCGCGACGCCGGGCTGCGAGCCGACACTCTTCAACCTGTTCGTCTTTGTCGGCGGACGGTTCGCGGGCACGGTCTCGCCCACGCGGATGATGCCGTCCCGCGACGGCGCCGCGGGCGCCGTCCGAATCATCAGCGACGACACCATGACTGTCGAGTTCGCCAGATACACCGACGGCGATCCCGATTGCTGTCCGTCATCGCGGGTGAGAGTGAACTACCGGATCGAGCGGAAGGGCGCCGGTCCGACGCTGCTCGCAACCGACACCCGACAGGTGCGTTGACGTAGGGGCCGCCTTCAGGCGGCCCGTGAGGGGCGGGTCTCGTAGAGGCGGGTCTTAAGACCCGCCTCTACATGTCGAATCTATCGAATCAGAAATCCAACGAGAACTGGAACCGCGTGAACCGCGGGCTCAGGACGTTCGTCGTCGCGAGCCACGGGTTCACCGGGTTCGTAGGGGTCACCGGGTTGAAGTTCTGATTCACCGTAATCGGGGTGGCGGCGTTGAACGCATTGAACAGATCGACGCCGATCGTCGCCCGCATGCCGCTGAATCGCACGATCTTCGCGAATCTGAAGTCAACCGCGTTGATACGAGGCCTGTAGACGTCGCCCTGCTTGACCAGGTTGAGCGTCACGTTGGGCGCATTGTTCGCCAGCGGCCGGCCGAGAATCGGCGTGATCGCCGCTGCCGGAACGATGTAGTTCGCGCTCTGCGAGAAGCCGTTCGAGGCGAACCCCGTGAACCCGCCGCCGGCATCGGCGCCGAGCGTCGAGCGCATGATCGTGCTCACCAGCACGTCGATGCGCGGAATCGTGTACGAGGCGAGGCCGCGGAAGTTGGTGGTCCACTCCTCTTGAATATCGCACGCGTCGAGACGGTTGTTGCCGACGAGATTCGGGTAGGCCGCCCAGACGCCGCAGAATTCCTGGCGCCCGGCGCCCGAGGTGGTGCCGCCCTGAATCGTCAACCCGTTGCGCATGCGGGCGTTGACGTTCAGGTCCATACCTTGCCACGAGTACGTGTCGTCCGCGCCCGCCGGCGCGTTCGTGAAGATGTTGTTCGGGAATGCGGTCTGCCCTGCCTGGTTGATGATCTGGTACCTGGCCGTGCCGCCGCCGCCACCCGGCAGATCCGGGTGCTGCGGGATCGGGAAGTCGATCACATCGTAGCTCGCGGAGGTCAGCCCCTCGCTGTGCGTGTAGTAGATGTTGTCCCAGCTCCGGCGCGCGTAGCCCACCTCGACCGACACACGCGGCAGCACTTCCTGCTGCACCGAGATGTTGAATTGCTGGTCCACCGGACGGACACCCCAGCCCGACATGATGTCGGGGTTGACGCGGGTGGCGCTGAGTGCCGATCCGAAGTCCCGGTTGTTCCATCCACCGCAGACATCGCCGGTTGACGGCGTGTTCGGGTCGCGCAGGTTGCAGTCCACCACCTTGTCGTTGTCCGTGTCGGTCCAGTTGATCGACGTGTTGAACTGGAACGTGGACGCCGGGTTCAGCTGGAGGTAGGTGTTCTCGGCTGTTCGCGGCGCGCAGGTACTTGCCCCAGTTCACGCGCAGCGAGGTCTTGCCGGTGCCGAACACATCGTAGGCGGCGCCAACGCGCGGCGAGATGTCCTTGTACCCGGTGACGCTGTCCCGACGGTCCTGAACGACGAACGGCTGGGCGAGCCACACCGGACCCGTCGCCGCCGGGCCCTCGAGCTTCGAGACGAAGCTCGGGCCGAGCCCGATGCTGCTCTGGCCGGCCGGGTGCCAGCTCCACGCCCGGTCGAACCGGAGCGCGCCCTGCAGGGTGAGCCGCCCGACCGACCACTGATCCTGCGCGTAGAACGCGTTGAACATGACGCGGTTGCTCTGGGCCTGCGTCTCGCGGATCGTGACCTGATTCGGGATTCCGCTGTTGAACCGGTACTGCATCTGCGGGCCGTAGGCATTGGTCCACTGATAGTGGACGAGATACGCGCCCTGATACCCGAACTTCATGTTGTGGGCACCGGTCACGTAGGACGCGGAGGCGCGATACGAGTTGTGGAACTGCTCGAGCGTCGGCGACGTGCCGAGGCCGCGATAGGTGAAGTTGGCGAACGGCACGCGGGTGGTCGCGTTCGCGGCCTGTTCGACCACGGGAATCGCGTCCGTGCGTGCGCCGTACGGAACCTGGCCGCCCCATTTGCTCGTGAGCTGCGAGATGCCGGCTTCGAGCAGGAGCCGGTTCGTCACGGGCGACGAGTAGTTGCCCTGGAGAATCCGCTCGCGGTCGTCCCAGTTCCCGGCCGCCTCTGGGGAGGCGAACGCGCTCCCGAGCGCAATCCAGTCGTCGCCCGGCTCGAGACAGCCGCCGCCGGTCGTCAGGCTGCTGCCCTCGCAGGCCCCCTGCCAGTCGATGAAGAAGCTGAACTTGTGCCGTGGTGTCGCCTGGCTCGTCAACCGGACCTGGCCGATCTTCTTGGAGTTGGAGGCGCGAACTTCGACAGCGTCGTTCGGGACGTACTCCCAGGCGCTGGTGTTCATGTTCGCGTTGGCGCGCACATTGGGCACCGCCGTGTGCTGGGCGCGGGACTTCAGCGTGCCGTAGAACCAGAGCTTGTCGCGCACGATGGGCCCGCCCATCGCATAGCTCACATCCCACTGGTTGTACAGCTTCGGGAACGATACGTTCTCGTGGCTGCCCTGCGACCACGAACCCGCAGTGTTGCCGAACACAGTGCCGCTGAAGGTGTTGCCGCCGGACTTCGGGATCAGATTGATGCTCGGGGCGCCGCGGTCGGCCTCGCCCGTTGCGCCGCCAACGGTCACGACGACTTCCGATGCGGCCGCGGTGTCATAGCCGAACTCGGAGGTGCCGCCGCCGTTGAAGACCGCGCCGACGTTCATGCCGTCGATCTGAACGGTGCCCTCGTTGCCGTTGCCCCCACGGGCCGTGAACATGGTCATCCGTGGGTCCGCGCCGGAATTCACGATCTGGAGGCTGATGCCGGGAACCGCCATGAGGAGGTTGCCGACGCCGCGCGAGGCGGGTAGCGCGGCCACGACATCGGAGCTGAGCACCGCTTCGCGCCGTGTGCTGCGCACGTCCACCACTGGCGTCTCACCCGTGACCGTGATGGTCTCCTGCAGGTTGCTGACGCGCAGGTCGGCGTTGATGGTGATGGTCCCGGTACCGGTCATCTGCACGCCTTCGCGCACGACGACGGCGAATCCGGGAAGCGTGAATGTCACCTTATACGTGCCGGGCGGCAGCGCGACGATGCTGTACTGCCCGGAGCCATCCGTCACGGTTGTTCGCGCGCCCTCGATGAGCACGGTGCTGGACGCTTCGACGGTAACGCCCGGAAGGACGGCACCCGACGTATCACGAAGTGCTCCTGCCAGCGTGGCTTGCGCGTCGGCCACTCCTGGAAACAGCAGCACCGCCGCCAGCGCCGCGGCGCCAGCCAGCTTCAGGAAACGAACAGACATATCACACATGCGCAGGGCGACGCCGGCGCATTGATTCTGTCTGACTGCAACGTGCATAGGACCATCCTCCAGTAGACGAAAGGTGCCCCGCCGAACCGGTTTGACCGTTTTTTGATTGGAACGTGACGCGCGAAGGATAGTCGGTGGCATGGATTTGTTCAAGGCATTCCTATTTCGCTCGCCGGCCAAACCCCTGCGCGATCATTGGAATCGACCACACCTGCGCGGCGTTCGCCACTTCGGTCCCATCAGCCGTCGTCGCGCCGCGCGCGAGGATGAAGAACGTCTTCTTGTCCTTCCCACTGAACGCGCCGGTGATGATCCCGCGCGGCGTGGGAATCGTGCCGAGGTGCTTGCCGTCGGGACCGAGGACCTGCACGCCGACGTTGCTCGTGACATACAGCCGGCCGGCAGCGTCGATGGTGAGACCGTCACCGCCGCCAGGGCCTTCGAGCTTTCCGAACTCGCGCTGGTTGGTCAGTGACCCGTTGGGCTGTACGTCGAACGCGGCGATCGCGGGACCGTTCGTCACGTACAGCGTCTTCTCGTCCCCGCTGAGGACGATGCCGTTCGGCGTCACGCCCTCGCCGTATTTCGTGACGACACCTTTCGGATCGGCGTAGTACACGCCGCCCATCGTGAAGTAGACGCCGCCCTTGCCGTCGGCCGACAGATCGTTGATGACGCCACCGATGCAGTCGAGCGGTTCACCCTGATACATGTTCGCGAGCATCCGGCGCTCGGGGACAAGCTGGCTCACCGACGCGCGAAGCCCACGCTCGACGATGAACAGTTGGTTCTTGGTGTTCATCGACAGCGCGCCGCCGGTGCGGGTGTCGGAGTACGCGATCGAGGCTTTGCCCGTCGGGTCGAGTTTCACGACCTTGCCGTTGTCGTTCTGCGCGAGCAGCAGTCCGCCATCAGCGGTGCCGAGGATGCCGTCGCCGTTGTTGCCGGCCTCCTGCCAGAGGAACGTCCACTGCTGACCCGCAGCGATGACACCTGGAATCTCCGTCACCTTGTATTCCCGCACGCCCGGCACCGGCGCCGGGGCACCGCCGCCACGCCCGCCGGCACCGCCTCGTCCGCGGCCTGCGGGCGGCGGCGTCTTGCACGTCGCGATCAGCGCCGCATAACCCGGATCGGCTGGCGCCTGCACCGACGGCGCCGGCGCATTCGCCGGAGGCGGCGGCAGTCGCGGCGGCTGACTCTGCGCGAGCGCGACGAGCGATCCAGCACGCCAGTCGTGATGGTGAAGAAGACCCTTCGACTTCATCAGTTCGCCTCCCACGAACGCAGACAGCATATACGTGAGCCGCTTTGGCGAGGCATTCTATGCAGAGGATCGGAGCGATGCTCCTGAGACACGAAGGGTTTCGACGCCTGTGCCAGGCGCGCGATCTGCTGCGCGAATCGCGCGAGCCGTCGCCGACGATCGAGCAGCTCGCGCGCGACGTGCGAATTTCGCCGTTTCATTTCATCCGTCAGTTCGAAGCCGTGTTCGGCGTGACGCCGCATCAGTTCCGCATCGCCTCGCGGATCGATCTCGCCAAGCAGCTGCTCGCCGCGGCGAGCATTCGGTCACCGATGTCTGCATGGAGGTGGGGTTCTCGAGCCTCGGCAGCTTCAGCACGCTCTTCGCGCGCCGGGTCGGCGAGACGCCTTCGGCCTACCGGCGACGCGTCAGACCGCTCGTGCAGGTCACACGTGGCGGCGTCAGCCATCTCGCGCCGGGATGCCTGAGCCTGATGGGCGCGCTGCCCGCGTCCGCCTTTCGTAGGTGCCGCCTTTCGTAGTGTCCGCCTTTAGGCGGACCACACGTCCGGCTCAAGCCGGACACTACGGCGCAATTTTCGAGAAGCATAGGTCCGCGGAATCCGACACACTGGCCAAAGGACCCGCCCTACGCACATGCGAATCAAGCTCACGAGCATCATGGTGGACGATCAGGCCAAGGGCCTGCGCTTCTACACCGACGTGCTGGGATTCAGGAAGAAGCACGACATTCCCGTCGGCGAGTACCGGTGGATCACCGTCGTCGGAGACGGCCGCGACGACCTCGAGCTCGCACTCGAGCCGAATGCGAACCCCGCTGGCAAGGCGTTCCAGGAAGCCATGTTCGCGCAGGGCATTCCGGTCGCCGCGTTCGAGGTCACCGACATTCAGCAGGAGTTCGCGCGACTGACCGCGCACGGCGTGGCGTTCACACGCGAGCCGACGAACGCTGGTCCGGTGACGCTGGCGGTCTTCTCGGATACGTGCGGCAATCTGATTCAGCTGCATCAGCCGAATTGATCTTCGGAGAACCAGCAGATTCAACCACGAAGGACACGAAGGACACGAAAAAGTCAATTCGTACACTTCGTGATTTTCGTGACCTTCGTGGTTGATCGGTCGTTCTCGGATGCGCTCGAGTGCACGCTTACGTGTTCGGCGCGACGTAGCTCTTGCGGCCGCGCGGCTTCAAGCCTTTCTGCGAGACGCGCACCTCGACGTCGTGCACCTTGCCGTCACGCTTCGGCGGCGCGAAGCCGATCAGATACTGGCTGTGCAGCTCGTCGGCGACCTGCGCGAACGCGGCGCCGAGATCCTGCCCGGCGCGAATCTCCACATAGCCGCCGCCGGTCTCCTCGGCCACACGTGCCAGGCCAGGATCCGGCCAGTCGGCCATGAGCGCCGCCTGCAGGCCACCGGGACCAATACCCGGCATGTTCTGTCGCGGGGCCGCGGCTGCGCATGCCCACGCCGTAGATCATCACGTCCTGCGCGCGCGCGCGATCGATGACCTCGACCTGGCTGACGACCGTCTTGCCGAACCCGATCGGGCCGCTGTCCTTGCCGTCGCTCAGCACCAGGATCACCGCGCGCTCGTCGCCGGCTTCCTTGAAGACGTTCAGCGCCTCGTCGATCGCGCGCCAGAGCGGCGTCGGCGCGTCGGGGGCGATCGCACGCGGCAGCGACGACTGCAGCTCGCGAGGATCCCGCGTGAACGTCGGACTGATCGAGACATCGTGCCCGAACGTGCCGAGGCGCACGCCGTCGTCGGGACGAAGCCGCGAGAACAGTTCCTGCGTGCCCTCGCGCAGCAGCGGCAGATTGCCCTGCATGCTGCCCGAGACGTCGAGCATCACGACGAGACGGATGGGCTGGGGCGAGTTGTCGAAGAGCGTGATCGGCTGCGGCTTGCCTTCGTCACGAATCTCGAAGTCTTTCTGCTCGAGCGTCGTGACGAGACGGCCGTCACGATCGGTGACGGTGACGAACACGCGGACGGCATCGCCGGTGCCGCGAAACGTCGGCTGCTGCTGCGCGGCCGCGCCAAGGGCCGCGCACACACACGCGGCGAGGATTCCAGACGTGAGGACCCGGGTCATACACACTCATCCCACAGCCGCAGGCAGGCACCGCACTCCAGTCATATCATGATCGGCGACGTATGTTTGAGCGCTATAACGAGCCGGCCCGGCGCTCGCTGTTTTTCGCCCGCTACGAGGCGGCCATCCTGAGCAGCCTGACCATCGAGACCGAGCATCTGCTCCTGGGCATTCTCAAGGATCGCAATCCGTTGATTGCGCAGCTGGTTGGCGGGCACCAGTCAGCGGATGCCATTCGGAGCCTGACGTACGAACGAGCAGGTCAACCCGGTGCGCCGCTCGACAACTCCGTCGAGATCCCGTTCAGCACTGATGTCAAACGCGCACTCCAATACGCTGCCGAAGAAGCCGACCGCCTGCTGCACGGGCACATCGGCCCCGAACACCTCCTGCTGGGCGTCCTGCGTCTCGACGCCGGGCTCGCCTGCGACGTTCTACGTGAATCAGGCCTCGCACTCAGTGCGGTCCGCGAGGCGCTCGTCCTGCACGTCAGCGCCTCGTCGCCACCCCCGCCAGAGATCGCGGCGTTTCTCTTTCCTCAT
Organism: uncultured Acidobacteriota bacterium; assembly: GCA_963751025.1. GTDB lineage: Bacteria > Acidobacteriota > Vicinamibacteria > Vicinamibacterales > UBA2999 > Gp6-AA40. The sequence continues at coordinate 40,817 of CAVVTC010000005.1, forward strand.
CACGAGCGCGCCGAGCGATTCGATGGTGTGTACGTCATGACCGCGCTCGATGGCCCGAGCCCTGGCCGCCGCGCCACGACCGACGATGCCGGCGTTTCAGGCGGTGGCGCCAGTATCGGTACGATCGACTTCCGCACCCGGGCCGATCGTCCACCGGATGGCCGCGTCCATTCGATCGGACCGATCTCGATGTCGGGAGCGACGCTGCCTGAATTCGTCCGCGTGCTCGAGGGTTTTCTCGGCCGGCCGATCGTCGACGACAGCGGACTGACTGGCAGGTTCGACATCGAGCTTCGCGGCCAATACGACGACCCCGAGACGCTGACAGCAGCGCTGCGGGATCAGTTGGGGCTCGTGCTCAACAGGGCCCTGTCGTGACGCGGCGTTCGGGTGCCATTCACGTTTCAGCCGGCGATGCCGATTGGCGGGGTGGAGGCTGTATCCGTGCTGAAGGCCATCGACGAAGGCATGCGAGGCATCAATACCGGGTTCGACCGTCTGAACCGCGCCGCCGGCCGTACTTATGGATGGACGTCGGCGGACGCTGCCGGCCTCGCCATCCTGCCAGGGCTCGCGCGGTACGAAGAGGCGGCGAGCGGACGCGAGATTCGTCACGCGTTTCGCGTGACCGTGCGCGCGACCAATGGCTATGTGTGGCCGGCCTCGCACCGCGCCGGCTCCTCGTCTGGCGCCCTGCCGATGGGTGCGCGGCTGCGGCTCAAGGCATCGAAGAACATCTCGGGATATCCCGCGTACATCCAGCGGATCTTCCGTGCGATGCAGACCTACGGGTTGATCGTCGCTGACAACGGCTCGGACATGTTCATCAGCGGCGCGATGGACAGCCGGTGGAACAACGACGAGTTGAATCCCGCGTTCCGCAGTCTGGCCGCCGGCGATTTCGAGGTCGTCCAGCTCGGCTGGCGCTAGTTTCGGGCCTTCCTCGAAAACCCAAAGACTAGTCTTCCGTCCGGGAGAGCTCAACGGCGGGAACCATCTCACAATTGCCGGCGATTGCTTCTGGTTTCACACCCGTCCAGACGCGGCGCGAGACTTGCGGTGGCATCGAGCATCCCCCAGGGTAATTCCAATGAATCGTATTCTCGCCATCGAACCCAACGCCGAACGCGCCATCCGGCTCCGACAACTCCTGCGGGAGAACCTGAACACCGTCCTCGTGATCTCCACGTCGGCGCATGCGGCCATCACGGCCATGACCGAGACACGGCCCGATCTGATCCTGACCTCGACGCTCCTGTCTGCCAACGACGAGCAGGATCTGGTTGCGCACCTTCGAGCCACACCGGCGCTGCGCCACCTCCCGGTGTTGACCATTCCGCCAGTCGTCGAAACGCCCGCTGCGGAGACGCGATCGACCGGACTGATGTCGAGACTGCTCCGACGGCCGCAGCCCCAGGTGCTGTTCCCGATGTATGACATCGGCGCCGTCATCACACGCATCGAAGAAGCGCTCGAACAGTCGAAGCTCGCCGCCAGGCAGGCCGAGCACGAAGCAGCTGTAGCAGAGGAACGGGCAGAAGAATTCATCGCCGACCTGCCGGCGGTCGAAAGTCGAGTCAGCGACCTGGCGATCGACTCACCGTGGCCGTCGAACGGGTCGACCAAACGGGCCCAGCGCTGGGCGCTGTCGGACCTGCCGTGGCTGTCGAGCGTGAAGCTGCCGTGGGGACAGCACCTGCGGCTGGTCAACATCTCGAGCAGCGGCCTGCTCGTCGAGTCCGATGTCCGTCTCGCACCAGGCAGCGACACGACCTTCCGGATCGGTGGACCCGATCTCTCGCTCGTCGTGCCGGCGCGTGTCATCAGATGCCGCGTGGCGACGGTCGATTCGCTCGGCGTCAAATACGAGGCGGCGGCCGCCTTCGATCAGCCGGTCAACGAGCTGATCGCGGCGGGGGAAGAACCGTCGGACGCCACGATGCGGCTGGCCGAACTGGTGGCAGCGGTAGAGGCGCGCGCGGAAAGCGGTACGTCAGCGGCCGAACTCCGTGCGGAATTCGAGAACGGCGTCCTCGAGATGATCACCGCCCGGGAGGTACGACTCCGCGACGTGCCCGTCGTGGAGAACGACGGACGTGAATCCGTGTACTTCACGATACCGACATCAGATGCGACCCCGGCCATCCTGCAGGTGACCTTCAACGCGAACGATCAACCGTCCGCCGCGGACTTCGAGCTGCTGACCGCTGCCGCCGACATCGCTGTCTGCATACTTCCCATCACCGGGACGACGAGACAGACCACCGTCCGCCCCAGGCCGTCATCTAGCCCCGACGCTGCGCGTGGTCGGCGATCACTCCACGCCGCGCGAACTGCAGATCGCCTAGTACCGGAACGGATCCCTGATGGTGAATTCCTCTATAGTGTTTTGGAGGTCTCACCTCGATGGCAGAGCAGGTCCACATCCATCCGCCTTCGGTCCACGATCCCGTTCGCGCCGCGCTCGATTGCCTGGCCGAAGGCTTCCAGATCATCGATGCCGACTGGAAATATGTGTACGTCAATCCCGCGGCCGCGAAACACGGCCGGCGCCAGGCGGCAGCCCTGATCGGCACAGCGATGATGGACGCCTACCCGGGCATCGATCGGACACCGCTCTTCGCGGTGCTTCGCACGTGTATGGAGAAGCGGACCAGCGAGGTGGTCGAGAACCAGTTCACCTTTCCCGACGGCAGCACGCAGTGGTTCGAGCTGCGCATCCGTCCGGTGCCGGCCGGCATCTGCATCTATTCGGCTGACATCGAATCCCGCAAGCGCCCGCAGCCGTTTGCGCAGAGAATCAAGCAACTTTTTCGCTGAGGTCGTCGGCCGCCTAAAGGCGGCCTCCACGCCGACGCAGGACACCGACCATCGCAACGGCAATCACCAGCCAGCCGCCGCGGACCCAGCCTTCACTCGGTGCAACGCGGTAGTCCAGGGTCACCCCCCGCTGCTCGACGTCACGCTGTTGTGTGGAGATCTCAATCCGTGCGTCCGACGGCAGCAAGGCGTTGACGAGATACACGCTCGACGCCGGGGCGTGCGTATTGAGGTAGACGATCTCGTGCCGGCCCGTGACGGCCGACGTAGTCGCGGTCGCGCGCAGCCGGATCGTTCCAAGCCCACGTGCCATCGCATCGCGGTCCGGGAACGCGCGAGACACCAGCGCGATCGACTGCGAACCACCATCGACTGACAGGCGCACGGCGTCGATCACCCGTCGCGCGTACTCGTCGCCCTCAGCGCTGCTGATCTGACCGTCATCGTTTGCATCGACCAGTCCGAAGATGTCCTTCGCGATGCTCGCCCCTGGAGTGAGGTCGATCTCGAGATCGATCCGATCCCGGCTGACGCCGATTCGGGTCGCCTGCAGATACTCGTCGAGTCGATGCGCGTCGGCCGGCGCGGCAGCCGACAAGCAGCCAAGGACGACGCTCGACCAGAGGAGACGACGCCTCTTCATCGCGTCAGCTTCGCACCGTAGTCGTTGGTGGGGTCGCGATAGATCGTGTGAATGTGATCGAGATCGCCCTGCTGCGGCGCGTACTCAATGATCACCGTCGGTCCCTGAATCCGGTAGTACGCGAGCCCGCCGTTCTTCGTGTCGCCGCTCCAGGCGAAGTAGGTCTTCGGCAGGTTGGCCTTCAGCTCCGCCATCTTCGCGGCAGCCGCTTCGTCGTTGAGGATCCCGACCCACTCATGCGCGACGTCGAGCAGCATCGTCTGCTGGCCGGGGGTCAGTGCCGACGCGAGAATCCCCTCGGGCTGAATCGTCTTGCCGTCCTCGCCGGGCCCGAGCACGAGGTCGCTGACCCGGTAGCTGAGGATCGCCTGCTTCTGCTGCGCGGCATCGAGCGCGTTGATCAGCGCAAAGGCCTTGTCGTTCTCGTCGCCAAGCGGACGGATCGTCTGCCCGTCCAGCATGTATCTGGCCGGCTGCGCCGCCGGCAGGCTTGGCGTCAGCACGTTGTTCGCGCCGACGACGGTGACGTTGATGGCCAGGTGATGACCGCCGAATTGAATCAGCCACGGCGCGGTCGCTGATGGAGCACCCAGCAGGGCGATGTAGTACTCATCGCGCCCGAACTGCACGCCGCCGCCTCGCCCACCCGTGCGTCCGCCGCGGGAGTTCTTGAGCACTTCATCGCCGTTCATGATGTCGAGGACCTTCTGTAGCCTTCTCGACTGAGCATCGCCGACACCAGCGCCAGCGCTGCGTCACGCTGCTGTGGCGTCAGGTCGCCGAGTCGAAGGCCCTTGCGCTGGAACATCGGCCCCGGAAGATTGGACCAGCCGGTGCGCTGCGGGCTGTTGAACGCAAACGTGGCCGCCGTCCGCTGCGCATCGTTGAGTGAGGCCAGGAAGGCGTTCGCGGCTGCGACGACGCGCGGGGTCGCGCCTACTGAGGACGACGCCGGTGCGGGGGCGCGCTGCATCGCCCAGGCGCGCGACGGGAATGATCAGCCCCAGCGCGAGAATGCGGAGAATCTTCATCCGCCTACATTACCGCGATCCGGGAACGGAGGGGTGTCCGCTGCCTCTAGGACTGCCGCAGCGCCTCACCGGCTCGACGCGCGCGGCGCGGCGTGCCGGCACGATATGCCGCCATCAGTCCCACGCCAATCATCGCGATGGCCGCGACGAACAGCGGCATCGGCGCGTCGACGGTCAGCTCTGCGCCAGCTGCGCGAGGACGCGAGGGCCCATCGCAGCGAGGGGAATCCCAATCGCGAGGCCAGCCAGAACCAGGCCAAGCGCGCTCTTCAACACCATCACATGATCTGATTCCTGCGTCGCGCCCAGAGCCATGCGCACGCCGATCTCGCTCGTGCGGCGGGAGACGGTGTACGCCAGCAGTCCGTACAGCCCAATCGCCGCCAGCAGCGCGCCGACCACACCGAAAGCGCCGGACAGCAACGCGACCAGGCGCTCGACCACGATCGACGCATCGATCTGCTCGGTCAGCGTCGTCACTCTGCGGACGCCGACATTAGGCACGCACCTCACTGACCACGCGCCGCACGTCGTCGACAACCGCTGACGGGTCGACATCGGTTCGCAGCGCGAAGTCCGATCCGTCCCTCGCCCTTCCTGGAACGCGTTCATATAGACCATGCGCGGCGGCGTTTCGTAGAGGTTCAGATATTTCGCATCGGCCACGACGCCGATGATCTCGTAGCGACCGTTCCTGATCCCTCGAACGGAAGTGCCGTCCAATAGCGATTCCCGGTCCCGAAGTAGTGCCGCGCCATGGCCTGATTCACGATCGCCACCGGCGGGCGGCCTTCGTCTTCGAACGCAAAGTCGCGCCCGGCGAGCAGCGGCGTGCCGAAGGTCGCGAAATACTGCGGCGCGACCGGGTTCAGCGAGACATAGCGCCGATCCTCTGGACGCGTCTCCGGCACGCCATCGACGTTGACGAAGACGGCTGCCGCCGGCGCCCGGAGATGGGCGTGATGGCGCTGAGCGTCGACGCGCTCACGCCGGGAATCGTCTGCAGCCTGTTCAACAGATCCCGATAGCGGTTCGACAACTGCAGCCGCTCGTATCCGCTTCGCGACGGGTCGAGCGCGACGAGCAGCACCGAGTCGACGGTCGAAACCGAGATTCAGATTTCGCAGGTTCGACAGGTGGGCTGGCCAGCACCCCGGCGGCGCTCAAAATGATCACCGACAGCGCGACCTGCGCAGACCACCAGCAGCCGCCCAGCCAGACGTCCCGACCTGCGCTCGCCGATCGTGCCGCCATCGCGCAGCGTCGAGATCTGCGCCGAGGCAAACGCGTTCCACGCCGGCACCATGCCGAAGAGCACTCCCGTGACCACGGCAACGACGGCCGTAAAGAGCAGCACGCGGACATCCGGCTGCACATCCAGTACACCTGCAGCTGCGCGGGCATCCGGACCATCGGCCGACCCGAGAGCAGGATTCTGCACGAGTGTCGTCGCACCGGCATAGGCGAGCGCGACGCCGATGAGGGCGCCGCTCCCGACAGCAACAGTGATTCGGTCGAAGACCTGACGCCACAAGCGCCATCGGCTCGCGCCAACTGCCACACGCAGCGACATCTCGCGCGCGCGCCCCGCACCGCGCGCCAGCAGCAGGCTGGCGATGTTGACGCAGGCCAGCAGCAGAAGCACCGCCACCATCGCCATCAGCGCGAGCAGCGGCCGGCCAAATTCTCGCGCAGGATGGAGGTGCCAGCGCCTGCCGGTTCGACGTCGAGGCGCGCCTTAAGCCATTGAGGGTTGTTGTTGAAGAGGCGCGACATGTCCTCGACGCGAGACCTGTCGAGCACGCGCATTTCCGCGGTCGCCTGCTCGATGGTCACACCGGGCTTCAGGCGCGCCATCACCGCCAGAAACATCCGGCCGCTCTGACGCTGGCTGGGCTGCTCGATCATCGTTTCGACCGCCGTTGGCAGCCACAGATCGGCACGAGTCGCCACTTCGATTCCCGTAAAGCGTTGTCGCCGCGACGCCGACCACCGTGACCGGCACGTTGTTGATGGTGATCTGACGGCCGACGATCGCCGGGTCCGACGCGAAGCGACTGCTCCAATACGACCAACTGAGCACCGCAACCGCGGCATCGTGACCGATGCGATCGTCCTGTGCCCGCAGCAGGCGGCCGAGTGCGGGCTCGACACCTAACGCGGGAAAGAAGTTCCCCGTGACATACCACGCTGAGACAGGCAGCGGGGCCGATCCCTCTCGACTGAGTGAAAGGCGTGCCGGTGCGCCACCGATGACGTCGGAGAACACGGTGTTCGCATCGCGCATACGCTCGTAGTGCATATACGCGAAGCCATTCATGCGCGGGTCGCCGGGATACACGCTCATGAACTGCACCAGCTCGTGCGGCTCACGCACCGGCAGCGGGCGCAGCATGAGCGTGTTGATCAGGCTGAAGATCGCGGTGTTGGCGCCGATGCCGAGCGCCAGCGACAGCACGGCAACGGCGGCTGAACCAGCGCTCTCTGGCGAGCATGCGAAGCGCGAAGCGAAGATCCTGAATCATGACGGGTGGTCGAAGGCGGGTCTGAAGACCCGCCTCTACGTCCGTCCGGCTGAAGCCGGACACTACTTTGCGCGGTTGACGGCGACGCCGCGCAGATACACCGACGAGATCTTGCGCGTGTTCGTGATGTCGTCGAGCGGGTTGGCGTCGAGGACGAGTAAAGTCGGCGCTCTTGCCGGCTTCGATCGTGCCGCTGTCGGTCATGCGCAGGAAGTCGGCGCCGTTACGCGTCGCGGCGGTGATGACCTGAGCGGCCGTCATCCCCGCGGCCACCATGTCGGCCATCTCGACATGCGGCGCGTACGGGTTGTTGCCGTCTGAGCCGAGCGCGATGCGTACACCTGCCGAGTTCATCTTCGCCAGGTTGCGCGCCTGAATGCCGAACTGGGTCTGCGCCTCGGGCCGATCGGTGTTGGCGGCCTCGAGCTTCTGCAGTTCGCCGGCGGACAGGCTGTCTTTCAGCCAGCTCAGATCCGTCTTCACACCGCGATCGGGAAGGTTCGGCGCCAGCACGAACGCCGGACGCGTCTTCAGCATCGCCATGAACTCCTCGTCCACGTCGCGATCGCGAACCCCGTGCGCGAAGGCATCGATGCCCGCCTTCCAGAGCCCCTTGGCGTCCTGGAGCGTGAAGAGATGCGCGGTGACCCGCAGCTTGTTCTTGTGTGCCTCGTCGATCACTGCCCCGTAGAGCTCGGGGGTGAGCTTCATGAACTTGCCGTCGCGGTCGTCCACCCAGATCTTGATGATGTCGACCTTCCGTGCCGCCTGCTCCTGCACGGCCTTGCGTCCCTCGTCCGCCGTCGTGATCCAGTACGGCGCCATCGTCCGGCCAGGTTCCGGCGCCGTGATGCCACGGCCCGCGGAGAAGATCCGCGCCGCGCCCGGAATGGGCATCGCCCGGAGGTCGAACGCTGCGGCTTCGGTGTCCTGTCCCATGCTCAAGGCCGCGCTGACACCGTAGTAGGCGCGGCGCTGCAGGTCCATCGTCAGCGCCTCGCGCGTCTGGCTCGTGTGCACGTGCGTGTCCACGATCGTCGGCATCACCGTCTTGCCAGTCAGGCTCACGCGAGTCGCGCCCGCGGGCGCCTTCACGTCAGCGGCGCGGCCGACCTGCGCGATCTTGCCGGCGTTGACGACGATCGTGGCGTTGTCGATCGCCACGCCCGTCGCCGACGATGACGCGCGCGCCTTCGAAGACGGTGACCGCCGGCGTCTGAGCGAGCAGTGCCGCGGATAGCGCACAGAAGCTAAAGACGAGAATCGTTCGCATCATGATGCCCTGGTACCTGACCATTGCCCTTTAACGTTTGACGTTTGCCCTCGGCGGGTCTTTAGACCCGCCGCTACCATGCCGGGCTCTTGCCGCCTTGGTACGCCCACTCGTTTCGCTGCTCGTTGTAGATTCTCCGCTTCGTGAAGAACCACTGGCCGTTCGCCTTCACCATCTCGTCTTCGTAGTGGCCGTAGCCGCTGAACACGCCGCGCCGTTCCGGATTGTTGTTGCTGTAGTGGAACCAATAGGCGCGAGCCGAGGCCTTGTTGCCGTTGACCTTGATGACGATGTTCGAGATGTTGTGACGGCCGGACGCTGGACGCAGTCCGTTCTCGGTCGTCCGCGAGTTCGGCATCTTGGCGATGACGTCACGAATCGCCTTGCGGCCCTTGATTTCGCCGGAGCCGACATCGAGGATGCCGTCCTCGGTGAACATCGTGACGTAGAGGTCGGGATCACCGAAGTCCATGGCAAAGAGATACCTGGCCTGCAGGTCCTCGATCGCCGCGCGGTCCTCGGCGTAGCTCGCGTCGGCGGCCCTGGAGGTCATCGACGTGACGGCGAGCGTGATCAACACGGCCGCAGCCGCGACCGCGAACGGGAGTGTCAGCTTTCGCATGTCAGGCTCCTTGTCAGTCTCCGGTCTACATCATCACGCGAATGATATCGGACCGCGTGATGATGAACGTCTTCTCCGTCTTGAAGTCGCGCACCAGCACCGCTGGATTCTCGGGCGTAATCATCGTCGCGACCAGCTCCACCGGCGTCGAGATGTCCACGAACGGAAATGCCGGCTGCATGATCGTCTCGACCGGCTCCAGCTTGCAGTTCGGGCTCGCGGATGAACTGCTCGTAGAGGTGCGTCTCGTTGAGCGACCCGATGATGCGGCCGCTCTTGGTGACCGAGATCTGGGAGAAGTCGTGCTCGCCCATCAACCGGACGGCGTCCTCGACCGGCCGTGAGGCCTCGACCGCAAAGAGCTCGGCCGACACGCCCATCGCGACCAGATCCCGGGCGGTCATGCCGGTGACTTCGAAGAAGCCCTTCGCGCGCATCCACTCGTCGTTGTACATCTTGCCGAGATAGCGCGACCCGTGGTCGTGAAACACGACGACCACGACCTCGCCCTTCTTGAAGTGCTCCGCCAGCTGCACCACGCCGGACATCGCGGCGCCGGCGGAGTTGCCGGCCCAGATGCCCTCTTCGCGCGCCAGCCGCCGCGTCATGATGGCGGCGTCCTTGTCGGTGACCTTCTCGAAGTGATCGATGATGTCGAACGCGACGTTGCCGGGCAGGAAATCCTCGCCGATGCCCTCGGTCACATACGGGTAGATCTCGTTCTTGTCGAAGATGCCGGTCTCTTTGTATTTCTTGAAGACCGAGCCGTAGGTGTCGACCCCCCACACCTTGACCCTGGCATTCCGCTCCTTGAGGTACTTGCCGATGCCGCTGATCGTGCCGCCGGTACCGACGCCGACGACGAGGTGGGCCACCTTGCCGTCGGTCTGATCCCAGATCTCGGGCGCGGTCTGCTCGTAGTGGGCGACGGTGTTCGACGGGTTGTCGTACTGATTGGCCTTCCAGGCGCCGGGGATCTCGCGCTCGAGGCGCGACGAGACCGAGTAGTACGACCGCGGGTCTTCGGGATCCACGTCGGTCGGGCACACGATCACCTCGGCGCCGAACGCCTTCAGCGCGTCGATCTTTTCCTTCGACTGCTTGTCGGTGGTCGTGAAAATGCAGCGATAGCCCTTCACGGCGGCGACAATCGCCAGGCCCATGCCGGTGTTGCCGGACGTCCCTTCGACGATCGTCCCGCCCGGCTTGAGTTTCCCGGACCGCTCGGCATCCGCGATCATCTTCACCGCGATGCGGTCCTTGATCGAGTTGCCAGGATTGAACGTCTCGAGCTTCACCAGCACGGTCGCCTCGGTCACGCCGCGCGTGATCGCGTTGATGCGGACCATCGGCGTGAAGCCGATCGCGTCGAGGATGCTGTCGCAGACCTTCGTTCCGGGTGGATTCGCCACGGGCGTATCTGTACCACGCTGGACAGCCGGTAGCACAAAGCAGGTAGCCGGCCTAGCTGTCGCTGAGCTGGTGGCTTGTGGTCGGGCCGAAACGACCAACCACGCTACCAGCTACCACCGCTACCGACTGCTTGCTCCGCCTGCCAGAGATGGCGATGTTGATGGCGCGCGAGGATCGACAGCGCGGAGAAGATGTTGTAGCGAGCGCGTGCGTCAACCGGCGATGTGATCTTCACGGCCTGGATCGGCAGGCCCTCCGATGCCAGGACACAGGCGATCTGATCGGCCTGCCACCGCTCGAATTCGGCAACGAGGTCGTCCGGCGGGCGGTCGCCCGATGGCACCCACGCCGGAATCGTCTTGGTCTTGAATCGCCCGACCTGTCCCAGGCCCTTCCAGAGCAGCCACCCGGTCACATCCCGGCGGAACTTCACGGGCGCCGGCTTGCCGATCTGCCGCGCCTGCTCCAGGCCGGCACGCACGAGCGGCACCATCGTCGCCGAGGTGAGATTCAGGTGGGCGACGCACTCACCCGGCGACCAGCGCTCGGGCGCGGGCCGGCGGCGCCACACCTCCGGCGGCACGTCCTTTCGCAGCTGGTGCAGCCGGACCAGCGCCGATCTGAATTCATCCTCGAGCGCGCGCAGCTCCGGATGCATCACTTGAACATGAAGTAGACCGCGCCCATCAGGCAGCACCCGGCCCACAGAAAGTTCCAGCTCACCGGCTGTCGCATATACAGAATCGCGAACGGCACGAACACGCCGAGCGTGATCACTTCCTGGATGATCTTCAGCTGCGCGAGCGATGCGGTCTGGTAGCCGATGCGGTTGGCCGGTACCTGCAGCAGGGTACTCGAAGAGCGCGATGCCCCAACTGACGATCGCGGCGATGTACCACGGACGATCGGACAGGTTGCGCAGGTGCGCGTACCACGCGAAGGTCATGAAGACGTTCGAGGCTGTCAGCAACAGGACGGTGCGAACCACGGAGCTCCTCAGGGGCGATGGCGAGGCGGACGGCGGCGCCCGCGCGACCCGGGCGCCGACGGACGCGTCTTGCCGCGCCAGGATGGTGGGGCGTGTTCCGCCGGGCGGCCGGTCGCGGCCGCCCGCAGCGTCGCGGCACGGCGCTCGGTGTTGGCCTTGGCGCGCGCCCGCTCCTCCGCTTTCTGTGCGCGGATCGCGGCGATGCGCTGCGCCATCGGAATCTCGAGCCTGACGTGGGGGCTGCGCCTTGTAGTCGAAGTCGGGGAGCGTAATCCGCGGCAGCGTCCGACCGATGGCCCGTTCGATCGCGCGAAGATCCGGTTCCTCCTCGGGCGCCACGAACGTGAACGCGTCGCCGGTCAGCTCGGCGCGTCCGGTTCGGCCGACGCGATGGATGTAGTCGTCGGGCGCGGCCGGCACGTCGAAATTGACCACGTGGCTGAGCGCCTCGACGTCGATGCCGCGCGCCGCGATATCGGTGGCGACGAGCACACGATACTTCCCGCTCTTGAAGCCGCGAAGCGCCTCCATCCGCTGTGGCTGCGAGCGGTTGCCGTGAATGCGCGCGGCGATGAACTTGTGATGGAGCAGGTGATCGGCAAGCCGATTCGCACGGTGCTTGGTCCGTGTGAAGACGAGCGCCTCGCGCAGCAACCCGCGCTCCAGCAACTGGACCAGGAGCGTGGACTTGAGATCCTGCGACACGGGATACACCGCCTGCGTGATGCCGGCGGCAGGCGCCGCGGTTCGCTGCTGGTTGATCGTCAGCGGCTGCTTCAGCATGTCGGCGGCCAGCGCGCCGATCGGCGGCGGCATCGTCGCGCTGAAGAACAGCGTCTGCCGGCGGGCGGGAATGTGCTTGAGCATGCGCCGGATGTCCGGCAGGAATCCCATGTCGAGCATGCGGTCGGCTTCGTCCAGCACGAGGTATTCGACGCCATCGAGCCTGGCGTACTGGCGCCTTGAAGTGATCCAGCAGGCGGCCGGGCGTCGCGACGATCACGTCCACGCCGCTGCGGAAGGCGTGCTCCTGTGGGCCCATGCCGACGCCGCCGTACACCGCAGCGCCGGTCAGCGCCGTGTGCACCGCGAGCGCGTTGAAGTCCTCGAGGATCTGCGCCGCGAGCTCGCGCGTCGGCGTCAGCACCAGCAGGCGGGTCGTGCGGCGCGGCTTGCCGATCAGCCGGTGCAGGATGGGCAGGAGAAAGGCCGCGGTCTTGCCGCTGCCGGTCTGCGCGCAGGCGAGCACGTCGCGCCCGGACATCGCCGCCGGAATGGCGTCGGCCTGAATGGGCGTGGGTCGTACGAAACCGAGCTCACGGATTCCCTTGAGCAAATCGGCATGGAGGCCAAGCGTAGTGAAGGGCACCGAACGATCTTACTTGTGTTCACACTTCTCGTTTCTCCCGGTCGCGGGTTCGCTGTTCATTTCACGTTCGGGCGCCTCCACTGCCGGGAAATCGTCTTCGCGTTCGTGTACCGTCCTAGCTTCCGCGGGGCATCCGCGAACGGTGAAACGAACGTGAACACTGAACACGAACGCGAGACAGCGAGAAGGGTGAGCAAGTCGCGACACGATTCGCACCGTGGTCACGTTCAGTGCGTCATCGCGTAGACGTAGTAGTTGACGCCGAGACGATACGCGTTGCTGGTGGGATCGGGGTTGTAGAGGCCTTCCGCCGACCACTCCCAGTACTCCGCGATGTCACTGTTGTGATTGGCCAGCGCGATCATCCGCCGCGTCGGATCGTTGTTCTCGTACATCACGTAGTAGCCGGGCGTGACGTTCACGCTCGGGTGCGGCACGTCGATCTTGTCGATGTTGTAGAACGAGTGGAAGATCGGATGGCGCTCGTCGATCTTGACGAAGTCGTGGTCGGGCAGCGCGCGATGCATCTGGGCGACGAGGTTGTCCCAGTGATCGCCCTCGAAGTCGTCGAAGATGATGAACCCGCCCTTGAGCAGATATTTCCGCAGGTTCTCGGCCTCGCTGGCCTGAATCGTCCAGTAGCCCGGTTCCCAGACGTAGAGAATCGGATTCACGAACAGCTCCGGATCATCCAGATCGAGCACGTTCGTGCCGTCGAGCCGCACGCGGATGTGGGTGATGTAGTCGAGGATCGAGCTGAGGTTCTTGTCGGCGGCCGGATAGTCGTGCGACCACGCGGCGCCGCCGAACCCGCCGAAGCCGCGCAGCCCCGACCCGTAGATGAGACGCGTGAACGTCAGGTGCCCGTTGTAATCAACCGCCTGACGGAACGACGACGATGCGCGCCTGCCCTGCGCCGCCACGAGCAGCGGCAACAGACAGCGCCACGAGAAGTGCCGGCTGCGATCTTGCGCAACCATTGCACCTCGCACCTTTGACCTTGCCCTTTGACCTTCGTATCAGTGCGTCATCGCGTACATCATGGCGTTGATCCCGACCGCGTAGCCCTTGGGCGAGAAGCTGTAGAAGTAGCGCGGATCCTCGCCCTCACGCTCCCAGGCATCGGAGATGTCGGTGTTGTGCGTCATCAGCACCATGATGTTGCCGTGACGATCGGAGATGGCCCGCAGGTGCGGACTGGCGCTGTCGTATCCACGTTCCGAGGTCTCGTGCGGATTGCCGCGCCAGGACTGGATCGACGGGATCTGCGGAAACTCGGCGATCTGAAACTGCGCTTTCATCAGCGGGTGATTGCTCGGAATATCCTGAATCGGATAGTCCACCGGCGACAGCACCCGCGAGATCTCCGACACCCACTGATCCCAGGCCTCCGAGCCCCAGAAGTCGTCCACCCACAGGAACCCGCCCTTGAGCAGGTACTCGCGTAGCGCCTCGACCTCGCGCTCGTTGAAGGTCACCGTGCCAACGTCTTCCATGTGGAGATACGGGCACTGGAACAGTGCCGCGTCGGTGAGACGCACGGTGAGATAGTCGGGACGGCCCTCGCGGTCCTTGCTGACGCGCGTGCGCGTCAACTCCGACAGGCGGATGGAGAAATTCAGATCGGCGTCCGGATAGTCAGTGCCCCAACCCGATCCGCCGGCTTCGGCGCGCGTGCTGGTGTAAATCGCGCGGCAGAAGTTGAAGCCGTGGCCGAAGGTATCGGCCTTGGGGAACCGCGGAGGATACCGGCCGCGGAAGCCGCCGAACCCACCGCGGAACTGCGCGGCGGCCACGCCTGCCAGGCAGACGATGAGGACCGCCGCGATCACGAGCCGAGGTTTCACGCTGGCTTACTCCGGCTCACGCTGGTCTACCGGTTTCACCGCGGCGACCGCGCGAGCGAGCGATAGTACTGCTCGACGAGCTTCCGGAACTCCTCTGGGACTTCGTCGGAGCCGGTCAGCGCGATCGCGTTCTTGTCGGCGTCCACCTTACGGCGCAACCCGAACTCGAATCGCTTGAGGCTCTCGGCCACGAACGACTGCAGGCGGGCGAGCTCCTGCACGTCCTGATACGTGCGCTCGTCCTCGAGCTGACGCAGCGCGCGGACGATCTCGTCGAGCTCGCGGGGATCGATGTTCTCGCCTTTCAGCATGCCGCGCAGCGCCTGCGCGTCCTGATTGAACTGCCGCGCCTCACCGCGCAGCTGTCGGATGTCCTCCGGGGTCAGGCGCACGTTGCCGCCGTTCCACCAGCCGCCCCAGTCGCCATCACCGACCCGCGAGCCGCCGCGATCGAAGCCGCCAGTGACGCCGCCGCGCCCGTCGCTGCGTCCGCCGTCGCCGCCGCCCTGGCCGTCCTGACCCTGGCCTTGCTGGCCGCCCTGCCCTTGCTGGCCCTGACCCTGGCCTTGCTGGCCCTGACCCTGCTGCCCGTTCTGGCCCTGACCGTTCTGACCTTCCTTGCCTTGTCCCTGTTGGCCTTGCTGGCCCTCTTTCCCCTGCTGACCCTGGCCTTCTTTGCCCTGCTGGCCTTCTTTCCCCTGCTGACCGTCGCGACCCTGCTGATCGCGGCCGTTGGCCTGGGCGCGCTCACGCGTGCGCTCCTGCATCGACTCGGCGCGCCGCGCCATACGCTGCGCGCGCTCGAGCGCCTGATCGGCCTTCTCACCAGCCGGCTGGCCCTGACCGAGCGCGGCCTGCGCTTCCTCGAGCCGCTGCCGCACTTCGTCGATCCCCTTGGAGATCTCGGTCTCGGCGGCATTGGCCTGCGCCCCGGTGCCGCGGCTGACGATCGCGCGCGAGTACTTCACGGAGTCGCGCAGACGGTTGTCGCGAATGGCCCCGGCCGCTTCCGCCATCTTTCGCGATGCCGGCCGCTCCTCGCGGCTGGCCTCACGCGCCCCGCGATCGAGATCCGCCTCGAGTTCGCCGAGCTTCACGTCGAGCTGATCTTTCTTCTCGTTGATCGCCCGCGCCTGCTGCTGGCGCTCGGCGCCGGTCGCCGGCATCTTCTTGACGGCGTCGGCAATCTCCTGCTGCTGCCGCGCGATCTCGTCGGCCTGCCGCTTGGCGTCCTCGATGTCACGCTCGGCGCGCTGCGACAGCGACCGCTGCAGCCGCTTCTCGGTCTCACGCAGCCGCTCGAGCGCGGCCTGCGCCTGCGCCGAGGCGTTGGCGTTGCCGCCGGCGGCCGCTTTCCGCGCCGCATCAGCCGCTTCGCGCATCTGCCGCGCCGACTCCTGCAGCTCCGGCCGCTGCTCTTCCCGCGCGAGCCGCTCGAGACGTCGCGCCGCTTCCTCGATCTGATCGGCCAGCGCGCGCTGCTGCGCACCGCTGTTGCCGCCGCCAGCCTGTCCCTCGATCGCACGGCGCCGCTGACGCTCCGCTTCCTGCTCCTGCCGGCGCGCCAGCTCCTTCAGCTTTTCGAGCAGCTCGTCGATCTCACGATCGTTGGCCTGCTCGGACGCCTGATTGGCCGTCTCGTAGCGGTTGGCCATCTGGTTCAGCTCCTGGTCGAAGAGCTCAGACAGTTCCTGCTGCACGGCACCGCCGCCGCCACCGCCGCCACCGCCACCCTGCTGCACGCTGATCTGCGTCTCGTACTCTTCTTCCGCCTTCTGCAGCAGCTGCAGGGCCTTGTTCTCCGGCGGCAGCGCCTGATCGGGCGCAACCGCGCTCAACTTGCCTTCGGCTTCCTTCATCGCCGTGACGGCCTGCGGCAGCAGCTCCGCCACTTTCGCGAATGCCGGGTCGCGCTCGATCAGCTGACTGTTGATGCGCGTGAGCAGCCCTTCGACCTGCTCGCGCAGCTTGCCCTGCGACAGCGCCACGATCTTCGAGTTCTCGCGCAGCTTGTCGGCGTTGATCTTCTTCCGATCGCGCTGCACGTTGAACGTCGCGGAGATCACCTGCCGCTGCTGTTCCGAGAGCGCTTCAACCTGTCCGCCACCACCGCCGCCCCCGCCACCGCCGCCGCCCTGCGACTGCGCCTGACGGAAGTCCTTCTTGAACGGACGAATGCGGAGGAAATAGAGATCGCTGCTCGCCTGATTCGCGCCGCCGGCGCCGTTGTCAGCCGCGCGCGCGTAGTACGAGACCGCGTCGCCGGGCTGCACGTCCAGCTCCTCGAGATAGAACGTGTGACCGGCTGACACTTCCGGGAGGCGCTTGGTGCCGTTGAACAGCTTCACGACCTTTTCAGGTCCGCCATTCACCGAATACACCAGCTCGAGGTTCGTGATGCCGTAGTCGTCCACGGCGTTCGCCTCGGCGAAGACTTCCTCGATCGGCGAGACGGACGTGTCGCGGCCGGGCCGATTGAACGAGACGCTCGGCGGTTGATCGGCCAGCACGTCGATCGTGTATTGCGGAGACGCGACGACGCGCTCGCCGTTGGGCGCGTCGAACTCGACCTTGTAGAACCCGTCGGTCTGCGCGACAAACGACGCGGTGAACGTCCCGTCGGCCTGCGGCGTGAGCGCGACCGAGTCCTTCTCGTTCAGCGCAATCCGCCCGCCCTTGGTCTTCATCGTCGGGAAGATGTGCAGGCGGACTTCGGTGCCGCGCAGCACCGCGATGTCGCCGCCGTCCTCGATCTTCTCCGGCTCGAGACCGGTATAGGCCGGGAAGTGATACTCGATTTCGAGACGCTGCACGTACGGCACGTCCACGACCGTCAGCTTGTGCACCTGCGACTGCACGCCGTCGCCGGCGACCTGATAGCTGACGATCGTCATCACGTCGAAGATCATGCCTTCGTAGGTGCCGTTCTCATTGCGCACGAGCGGCAGCGATTCGAACGGGCCGCCCGGCGTGCGCTGGACCTTCAGCTCGACGTCTTCCGAGTCGAACCCATACAGCTTCGCCGTGATCGTCTGGTCCGATCCTTTCGGCACCGTGATGTTTCCCGGTGTGACCTCGATGCGGTATGGAGACGCGGCCTGGACGTTCGACGACACCATCAGCATCGCCGACATGGCGTTGCGCAGGAACGCCGGACCGAGCCAGAGCGCCAGCAGCGCAACCACCGCCACCGCGGCCAGCGACGCCGTGTAGCGACGCAGCGGCTGCTGCTCCACGCGTCTGGACGCGTCCACCCGCATGCAGGCTTCGATCGCCTGTTCGACGACGCGCCGGACGAGCGCCGCCGATTCCGGCACGTGCCCGCTCTGACTCGTCTCGACCGCGCTCAGCAGCGTCGCCTGGAGCGACGGCTCGTGCTCTTCGAGGTAGAGCGCCACCTGCTCGTCGGTCACGCGGCGTCGCAGCGGAACGAAGAGGAACCAGTAGGCCGAGGCCGCCAGCACCACGAGCATCGCGACGCGTGCGGCGATGATCGATGCCCCGCTGAACCGGGCCCACTCCATGCCGTAGGCGGCGAGCAGGAACAACCCGAACGCGATGGCCGCGACCGATACCGCGCCGCGCAGCGCCAGCTTCATGCGCCAGCGCGAACGGACCTGCGCGATGATCTCGAGAAGGCCTGTCGGGGACGAAGAGCGGCGGAGGTTATCAAACATGAGTCCCTCGTCGACTAGCCGGTACGCCGCTAGCTCGTAGCCGGTAGCCGGGTTCAAGGTTCTTGCCTGCCAGCTACAGACTACCAGCTACCAGCTGGCCAGGCTTAGGTTTTTGCCATGCGGTTGGATATCAGCGTATCCACGCCCAGCAGCAGGATTCCCGCGACCAACAGATACCACCAGAGCCGCTGATTCCTTTCCCTGGCCTCGGCAGTCAGGGGTACTCCAGCCGGCTGCGCCGCCTCACCGCCGGTCGAGTTACCCATCGCGGCAGCCACAATCTCCTTGGGATCGATCGGCGTCAGGTCGGCCTCGGCCGGATCAACGTTCACCGCCACGACGGTGACGCCCTGATTGCCGTCGCTTCGCTGGTCGCCGCGCAACTCGTAGAAGCCCTTTTCCCCGAGCTCGAGCACGTCCGATCCTTCGTCCTCGATCGGCAGGCGGCGGCCTCCCGGCGTGAGCACGACGCGCTGCGCTGATGCTCCGCGCGGGGCCACCGACGCATCGAGGACCTGACCCACGGTCACCCACGGCTGCGGCTCGCGGTAGCCGGCCAGATGTCGCACGGCGCGATGAACCAGGGGCAGGAACAGCGACTTCTGCGGCAGGTCGGTCCACGTCACGTCGAGCGACGAGCCCCAGATCAGGACGCGTCCGTTCCCGGTGCGCCGTTCGACGACCGCGGGCGACCCGCCATCGAATCGCGCCAGCACCTCGGCGTTCTTCGCCGCCGTCAGGGTGCGATAGCCGTAGATCGGCACGGCGCCGAAGTCGCCGCTTCGCGGCCGGCGAAATGGCTCGAATATCGGATGTGCGGTACTCGACCGAGCCGACACGGGCCGCGTCGCCACGCGACCGATCGACGGGGTTCCCGATCGCCGCCGGCAGCAAATCGACGTCCTGCGGCCACGTCGCGCGCGGGCCGGCCACGACGAACAGCCCGCCGCCCTGCTCCACGTACTTCACGAGCCGGCGCGCAAGACCGGCGCTCATGGCCACGTCGTTGAGCACGACGACCGCGCTGCGCCGCAGGTCGTCGTCCGAGACGGCATCGACCTGGCGCGAGACGGTCTCGAACCGCGGCGACTCCCCGATCGACAGTGCCCGCGTGAGATAGACGTCCGCGTTGCCGCGATCGACGATCATCAGCCGCACCGGCTCGGTCGGCGAGACCACGAAGTTGAACGCATTGTCAGCCGCGAGCGCATCGTCGCCCAGGCGCACCGTGCCCTTGAAATTCTTCGAGCTGATGGTGACCGGGTCGAACGTCACCGACGCGGACGCGCCCGGCTCGACGTTCAGCGGCTTGTTGGCGACGGGCAGGCCGGCCGTTTCGAGCGCGATCGTGCTGCCCGATACCGGCCGCTCATTGCGGTTGGCGATCACCGCGGTCACGGTGAGCCGTTCCTGATTGGAGAACGTGGACCGCGCGAACGACAGCCCCGTAATCGTGAGATTCGGCTTGTCGGCCGCGCCCTGAATCGCCACCGGCGTGAGGGTCACACCCTGCGGCAGCCGGGCCCCCTCCTCGCCGCGCCAGCCGCCACGCTGGAAGTCGCTGATGATCACGACCTCGCGACGCGGCAGCGTCGATTCGGCCACCACGCTGCCGGCGACCTTCAGCGCCGGCGAGAACCTGGTGGCCGCGTCACCTGGCTTCGCGGTCGCGACCGCCGCGTTCAGACGATCTTTCTCCGACGTCGATCGCAGCTGGATGTCGGCGCCGGAGGAAAACAACACGAGCGATCCGCGATCGGAGGCGTTGAGCTTGTCGAACTCGGCACGCGCCGCGGCCATGGCCCGATCCCAGTGATCGCCGAACCCCATGCTGTAGCTGTTGTCGAGCAGGACGACCACTTCGCGCGAACCGGCGCCAATCGGCGCCGCATTGTCTCGCTGGATCAGCGGCCTGGCGAACGCCAGGATGATCAAGCGCCAGCGCGGCGAGCCGCACCATCAGCAGCAGCCAGTTGTGAATCTTGCGCCGGCGGACGGACTGATACGGAATCCGCCGCACGAACATCAGCGACGGGAAGTGGACGATCTGCTTCTTCTCGCGCTGCGTCAGATGCAGCAGTACCGGAATCGCCAGTCCGGCGAGGGCGAGGAAGAACAGGGGCGCTAAGAAGCTCACGGCTGGTCCAATGCTCTACCGGATTTTCATCATCTTCGCCCGGCTGCCCAGATACCGGTACAGGGCGTGGTCGAGCGGCTTCGACGTGTCGAGCATCGTGTAGTCCACCCGCACACCGGCGAAGCTCTTCGTGAGCGCGTCGATGTGCGCGCGCACGAGCGAACGATATTCCTCACGGAACGCATCGGGCACGACGGGCATCTGCTCGCCGCTTTCCAGGTCCTCGAACGGTTGCGCGTCGGTGAAGCCGAACTCCAGCTCCGACGGATCGAGGATGTGAAACACGATCAGGTCGTTGCCGCGGAACCGCAGCGGCGACACCGCATCGAGAATCGCTTCCGGGTCGTCGTAGAAATCGGAGATGACGACGAGCACGCCGCGACGGCCGAAGTGCTCCGCCAGCTTGTGCAGCGGACCCTTCAGGTTTCCAGGCCGCCCGGGCTTCAGGCGGTCCAGCACGTGCAGCACCGTCTCCATGTGCTTGGCCGACGGCGGCACGTGCTCGACGACCGCATCGTCGAAGGCGACGAAGCCGACGCGATCGCGCTGATGGTGCACGAGGTTGGTCAGACAGGCGGTGAGGATGCGCGCGTATTCGAACTTGGTGATGCCGCGGGTGCCGTAGTCCATCGACTTCGACACGTCCATCAGCACCGAGAAGTTCATGTTCGTCTCGGCCTCGTACTCCTTGATGTAGTAGCGGTCCGTTCGGGCCCAGAGCTTCCAGTCCATGCGCCGGATGTCGTCGCCGGGCACATAGCCGCGGTGCTCCGCGAAATCCACCGAGGCGCCGAAGTACGGCGCTTTGTGAAGCCCGTTGATGAAACCGTCCGCGACGGCCCGCGAGACGAGCTCGAGGTTCCCGATGCGCGCGAGCACAGCGGGATCCATGAACCGGGCGCCGGGGATGACGTGCGCGTCCGCCATCACATGCCCGAGCGCGGCAGCGGAACCGATTCCAGCAGGCGATCGACGATCGCGTCGGTGGTCACGCCCTCCGACTGGGCGTGGAAGTTGGTGATGATGCGGTGTCGCAGCACCGGGTGCGTGAGCGCGCGAATGTCCTCGAAGCTCACGTGATAGCGGCCGCTCGTGAGCGCCCGCGCCTTGCCGCCGAGCACGAGGTACTGCGCCGCGCGGACGCTGGCGCCGAAGGCCACCCACTTCCCGATGAAGTCCTTCGAGTCCGGATTCCTCGGCCGCGTGGCGCGCACGATGTCGAGCGCGTGACGCATCACCGGCTCGGCCACGGGCACTTTCCGCACCAGCCGCTGGAACGCGACCAGATCGTCGCCGCTGATCGGCCGCTCGAGCTGCGGATTCTGAATCGCCGTCGTCGTCCGGACGACGTCGATCTCCTCGTCATACGGCGGGTGGTCGATGATGATGTGGAACATGAAGCGATCGAGCTGTGCTTCCGGCAGCGGATAGGTGCCCTCCAACTCGATCGGGTTCTGCGTCGCGAAGACATAGAACGGCTCGGCCAGCGTGGTAGGTCTTGCCCATGCACGGTGACGCGGTGCTCCTGCATCGCCTCGAGCAGCGCCGACTGCGTTTTCGGCGGCGTGCGGTTGATTTCGTCGGCGAGGACGATGTTCGCGAAGATCGGGCCGGGCGCGAACACCATCTGCCGGCGACCGGTGGTCGCGTCTTCCTGCACCAGGTCGGTGCCGGTGATGTCCGACGGCATCAGGTCAGGCGTGAACTGGATACGCGAGAACTTCAGGTCGAGCACGCGGGCCATCGTGTGAATGAGCAGCGTCTTGGCCAGACCAGGGGCGCCGACGATCAGGCTGTTGCCACCGACAAACAGCGTCATCAGCACCTGCGAGATGACCTCGTCCTGACCGACGATGATCTTCTTCAGCTCGGTGACGATCTGCTTGCGGCCGCCGTTCATGCGGTCGGCAAGCGCGATGTCGTCAGACGACGCAGATCGACGACTTGGGTTACATCCGTAGCCATCCGGTTCATCATCCCCCTGAACTCAACTCCCGAGTCCGAACTCCCAACTCCCAAGTGACTGCCGTCCCGACTCCCAACTCCAGGCAACTCCCGATCCCAAGCACGCGCGTTGTTTGGGCGTTGGGCGTGGGGTGTCGGGAATTTATTTGCCTTCCGCGGCGCGAATCTCGCGTGTCTTCAACGCGATCGCCGTCACCAGATTCTCGAGCTCCGACGTGTACTTCGCCGGGTTCATGCTCTCCTTGAGCAAGCGCAGCGATTCGACGCGACGCTCGAGGTCGCGCCGCTCCTGATGCAGCGCGCGCAGCTTCGGATCGGCCGGCAGCCCGTCGTCGCCGGCGACACCGAGCGAGACCACCGACGCCACTTTCCCGTCCTTGTTCTTCGGATCCGCGCCCGTCGCCGACGGATCGGCGCTGCCTTCCTTGTCGCCGTCATCGTCGAGCAGCGCGTGCTCGGTCGCCAGCAGCCCCTCGCGCTCGATACGCGCGTCGCCACCTCGGTCTTCGCGAACTTGAACGCCTCGAGCACGCTGACGCGCTTGTTCTTGTCCGCGTCGGCAGCCTCTGACGTCAGCGCATCGATGAAGTAGCCGCCGAACAGCGTGGTGAAGCGCTCGGCGCCGCTGCGCGTCGCGGTCACGATGGTGCGGCCCGGGACCCGACAGGTCTTCGATGAACGGTCCGCTCGAGCTCGCGGCATTCACCATGACGACCTGCTTGGTCGGCAGCTTGCGCAGCAGATTGGCGAAGTCGGCCCCGGAGATGTCCGGACCGACCAGGTTGAACTTCGCCGTGCGGCCGTCAGAATCGCCATGGCCGATGAGCATGATGAAGACGACGTCCTCGGGACCCGCCTGCTTGCCGAAGCCCTCGATCGCCTTGGTGATCTCGGCGCGCGTGGCCGTGCCCGAGACGCGAGTGTCTCCTTCGCCCGGCTTGTCGACGAGATAGACCAGACGTTCCTTCGGGACGCCCAGCCGCTCGGACGCTTCCGCCAGCGAGGTGCCCCACTTGTGAAACGTCTTGCCGTGCTCCGGATCACCCGCCAGCCCGACGACGATGAGGAGGAACGCCTTGAGCATCAGGCGAGCCCCACGATTCGACGGTAGCCCCACTCCGCGCAGACCAGACCCATCAGCGCGATGAGCACGATGGGCATGTTCCAGAGCTCGCGCTCTTCGACCGAGGTCACGCCGCGTCCGGCGTAGCGCACGTCTTCGGCCAGGCCCTTCGCCGTGTCCGTCGTATAGAACTTGCCGCCGGTCTCTTCCGCGATTCGACGAAGCGGCGCAGCGTGCATCGTCGGGTCGAAGTACTCCGATTCGCTGGCCGCGGCGCGCACGTAGGTGACGCCACTGCCGACGGCCTGGCCGCCCGCCGCGCGTCGCGTCCACGCTGACCTCGTATGCGCCCGGCTCGGTACTGACGAACGTGCCGCGATACTGCCCGTCGCGGTCACCGGTCCACTGAAGCGGCACGGTCATCGTCGTGCCTCCAGGACGCGCAATCGTCGCGACCACGGTGGCATCGTTCAATTCCACGAACCGCTTGTCCACCACCGCGGCTTCGATGGTGACGGCGTCGCCCGGCTCGATGCGATCGCTCGTGGCGCGCACATCGACGACGTCGGGCACGCCGTCCACCAGCCAGCGCATGAGCTGACGCCACAGGTGTTCGTGGGTCTGATCCTCGAGGGGGATCGACGCGTGCATCTGCCACAGCCAGGTGTCCTGGGCAGTCAACGCGATGCCTTTCCCACGCCCGTATCGCTGCGCACGACAGCACCGGCTGCGTCCGGCCGCGCTCGTCGGTGCCGTTGAGCAGCACGGTCGCGCCCGGCTTCACGGCCAGCGGCGCGTTCACCGCCGTCACCTGCGGCAGCTCGTTCCAGCGCGCGATCGAGGCCGCTTCCGACGGCGCGATCTGCGTCACCGCATGCGCCTGCCCGGCGCGCGTCGGCGCGATCTTCAAGCGCGCCAGACCTGAGGGGTCGGATGCGCGAGTCCGCGGATCGATGAGCAGCGGCAGCGCATCGGCGACCGGCGTGCCGCCGTATCCGCCTTCGCCAAACGATCGCGCACCGCCGAGCATCAGCAGGCCGCCGCCGCGCCGCTCGACGAACTCGGCAATCATCTGCAGCTGATCGCCCGCGAAGACGCCGGCTTCGACGCTGCCGAGGATGAGGCCGCGGTACTTGAACAGCTCTTCGCGCGTCTTCGGGAATCCGCCGACGAGCTCTTCGGGATCCTCCGGCTCATCGCCGAACAGCCGCATGTACTTGTTGTCCGCCGTGCGCTGCAGCGCGACGACCTCGAGGTTCTTGTCGTCCGCGACCGCGCGGCGCAGGAACTTCATCTCGAAGCGGGGTTCGCCCTCGAAGTAGAGAATCTGCTCGCGGACGTCACGCACGTTCACGAGCGATTCGCGCACGTTGTTCTGCGTGACGAGCTCGCCGTCCTGCGGCGACACCTTGAACTTGAAGAGGCGCGGACCCGGCTCCGAGTGCGATGGCCCGCACGCGCACCTGCGCGGGCGAACCGTCGGAGGGCAGCTGGACCTTCTCCGACCCGATGATCGCGGCCCTCGTCCTCGACGTCCACCGTCACCGTGCGCCCGCCGAAGCCGGTGTTCCTCACGACGACGTCCACGAGCAGCGAGGCGTCCTTCAGGACCGAGCGCGGCGTGGCGACCCGATCGATCTGCACGTCCCGAGGCAGTTGCTCGCTGCCGACGCCCACGGTGAAGACCGGCAGCTTTTGCGCTTTCATCGCCAGCAGCGCGGGATCGAGTCGAGGCGTCGCTCGTGTCGGCGCCGTCGGTGACCATGCACGACCCCGGCCACGGGCAGCCCGGCCAGCTCGTCGCGCGCGCCGTCGAGGGCGGCGCCGAGCTTGGTCTGCGGTCCGCTGAAGTTCATCTCGCCGGCCGAACCCCATGCGCGTCGCCGTGGACGAGAAGCGGAAGACTCGGACGAGGAATCGATCCGACAGGGCTTTCAGCAGCGGGCTGTCGGGCAGACCGAACTGCTCCTTGACGAAGGCGCCTCTCGGCTTCCCGCCCCAATCGGGAATCTGCATGCTCCGCGAATCGTCCAGGAGCACGGCCACGACGTTCTGCTGATCGACGGCCGCCCGAACGACCAGCGTGGGACGGAAGAGACAGAAGAGGACGAGGGCCAGCGCGGCCACGCGCAGCGACGTCAGGATGATCCGGTCGCGCAGGCGGCCTTCGTTGACCCGGACCCGCCGGTAGGTCAGGACGGCGAGTCCGACAACGACCGCCACGACGCAGCGTGGCGACGAGGGACGCCGTCGTGACGTCGAAGCGGAACTCACCCTGTTGAAAGACAACCGGGCGATACGAGAAGAGGGCCTCGAACAGCGAGTCCAGCACCGGCAAGCTCCCCCAAAGTCAGGCCTTATGCTGCGGTCCCAGGGCCCTGACTAAGGCCGCAGATCATACATTACTGCGTCCGGCGCCTTCGATGCATTTGGACTCCGAGGCCTGGGCTCAGCTTTTGGCTCCAGCTTTCGGGCCCTAACCCGGGCACGGCTCGGTCACGCTTAATCAGGCTGCCCGGACGCCTTGAAAATCCGCGAGGGCATTGGAGATTGTGGCGTGGTTGGAAGTTGTTGTGAATCTGAGGCGTTGGGAGTTAAAGAAGGCGGTACAGGAGCAGACGCCAACGCCAATGGCCGTCCAGCGCGCGAGGCGCGGCCGCGTGTGCTTCCACCAGTTCCAGTACCAGGCCAACCCGACCATCGCAGCAAGGAGCAGGACGACGCAGACGACGGTCTGACCGGGTCCGAGCGTGGGACCGTAGATCTGCGCAAGGCCACGGTTCCAGATCGACCCGTACACGATGCACAGGTGCACGAAGTAGATGAGCAGCGTCTCCTGGGCGACGGCGCCAAAGACGTGCGGAAGACGCGTGATGCGCTGGCTGGCCCGAGCAATCAAGGGACGAGCAGGATGAGCGATGCGCCCATGCGCAGCGCGACTTGATTCGGGACCGCGTCCCACGCGCCGACGCCGACCAGCCACACGGGCAGCGCCCCAATCACAAAGGCCAGCGTCACCAGCGCCGAGCCCGGGGGCGAAGAGCGCCACGTTCGCATACCAATCGAGCCGCGCGGGCCCCCATCGCAGGTACCACTGTCCGAGCGCCGCGCCGACGAGGACGTACGCCGCCCACGGGAAGACGGGAAACTGCGATCCCGCCGACGGCGACAGATAGGCGGCCAGCCAGAGCGGCAGCCGGCGCGTCCAGTCCACGCCCCAGAACAGCGGCGTGACGAGCACGCGCGGCGAGCGCCAGCAGAAAGGCGGCCCAGCGCGAACACTCGACGCGAGCGCGGCCAGCAGGACCATGATCTGGACCGCCGATGAAGGTCACGCCAATGAGCTGCAGGACATCGACCGCGAGAAACGATCGCCACTGCTCAGGCGTCGCCGATGGCAGCTGCGACGAACCGCTGCACCGGGAAGTGCAGCGCGTAGCCGAGCACGACGAACAGCGAGAACCGGCGCAGCCGCTTGAAGCACGGCCGGCGAGACCTGCGTATGCGAAGCCCAGTGGCGGCCGGTCGCGATGCTGAACGCGAATCCGGAGAGCAGCAGGAAGAGGCTGGAGGTCAGCCCGCGCTGGAAGACCCAGATGTCGAACCAGGTGCCGGTCTGATAGCGAGGCGCGAGCAGGGCGCTGACCGTGTGGCCGTAGAGCATGAACACGGCGGCCAGCGCCCGGGCCAGGTCGATGAAGATGACGCGACGCGAATGAACCCCGCCCGACTGCGATTCTGAGGAAACGTCGGGCACACCCACGCGCTACTTCATCGGCGAGTAGTCCGTCGCATCGAGGAACACCGACTCGACCTTGGCGACGATCTTCCCGTTGACCTGCGACTCCTGCGCGACCTTCTGCCACTCGGGGTCCTTGCCGAAGGCGGCCCAGTTCTGCTTGGCCGCTTCCCGGCTCTGATGCGCGATCAGATAGATCAGCGTGTTCTGTGACAGCGGCGCATCCTGCGGCTTGAAGTACGCCACGTTCGACATGCCGTGCTTCTGGAAGATGCGCAGCGTGTGATTGCGGAAGCGCGCGTGCAGCTCCTCGAGCTTGCCGTCCGGCGCGGTGTAGGTCCGCAGCTCGTAGACCCGCGCGCGACTGCGCATGCGCCACCGGCTCGCTCACCACGCCGCGCGCGATGAACCCGAAGACGAAGGCGGCTCCAATCGCCGCCACGCTCCACATCTTCTTCATCTGATCCTCCTGTAGGGGCCGCCTTGGCAGCCGGACTTGCGCTCCGTAGGGGCCGCCTTCAGCCGGACGTCAGAGCTCGCCGGCAGTTTTACTTCGGCGTCGGGGCCGACCACCGTCGTCCATTCGCGCACGCGCCATCCGGTGACGATCCCGTTCAGCACGTACGGATCCGCTTTCGCAAAGGCTTCCGCCGCGGCCGGGGAGTCGCCGCGAAAGAGGAGCATCACACCATCGGGCGGGTTCAGCGCGCCGCCCAGCACCAGCTCCCCCGCGCCACCGCTTCACGCGCGAGCGCGATGTGCGCCGAACGCAGTGGCGCCCGTCTTCTCGACGTAGTCCTTCACCACGTCGTACATCAATAGGTAGTGCATGAACTTCCGATTATATTCAGAACGAACTGATGTCAACCGCTGCAGCGCCGCGAATCCGATCACGGTAACCGGACCCGCTTGCGAGTCGCGGCATCGACGCGAGCATACCCGTCTGACGGATTTGCGTCTATAACCAAGGAACGCGAACGAGAGTCCAATCAGCACGAACTTCACCACGTGGTAGCCGCCGTTGATGACCGTCAGCGCGAAGGCGCGCCGTTCGAAGAGATCGTTGGTCCACAGCGAGCCGGCGACCCAGAAGATGCCGGCTGCGGCGCCGGCGCCAAGTCCCAGTGCCATGCTCGGGTTCTCGCCGAGGAACATGCCGAACACGTAGGATGCGAGGAACGCGAGCACGAACGTGATGCCGTAGGTCTTGGCCGGGTTGAAGTTCTCGCGCAGCGTCGCTTCGGTCACGCCAACCAGCCGCATCCAGGCTTTCCCGAACACCGGGCCGTACCAGAGTCCGCCGAGCACGAAGCTGAGCACCGTCGCCAGAAGGGTCGCGAGCAGCGAAGGCTGCGGCATATCGTGTCCTCCTTGTTGTGGAAATTGAAGCCGGTGATAGTACTACCGGGAGTGCTTATGCGACAGAGTCCAAGGAAGCGGACCTGAAGGTCCGCCTCTACGTCCGCCTCTACGTCATTCTGGCCGCGCTCGTGCTCATGGCCGCGGCGTGCTCGCGCGCCGACAGCCCCGAATCGGCGGCGCCCGCCCACTGCCGCGCCGGTCACCGAGCGCAAATACCTGCTCGAGCGCGTCGACGATGCGGCGGTGGTGCAGCTGTATGCGGATCAGTTCGCCGCGCTGCCGCTGCGCGAGAAGACGCTGGTCTGGCACCTCACGCAGGCGGCGCTCGCCGGACGGGACATCTTCTTCGACCAGAAGCATCGCAACGCGCTCGAGATGCGCGGCATCCTCGAGGCGATCGTCACGCACCCGGCCGGCATCGAAACGGCGGCGCTGGCTGACATCCAGCGCTACACGAAGCTGTTCTGGATCAACAACGGCCCCTATAACAACCTGACGTCG
The DNA here is from genome assembly GCA_963751025.1 of uncultured Acidobacteriota bacterium. Classification (GTDB taxonomy): domain Bacteria; phylum Acidobacteriota; class Vicinamibacteria; order Vicinamibacterales; family UBA2999; genus Gp6-AA40. The sequence continues at coordinate 69,792 of CAVVTC010000005.1, forward strand.
CGCAAGTTCGTGCATGAAGATCACGCCGCAGGCCTTTGCGACGGCGGCGCAGACCGCGGAGAAGTCGGGCGCGACCTTCCCGACGCGGCAGGGCGAGTCGCTCGATGCCCTCCTCAAGCGTCTGGAGCCGATGTTCTTCGACCCGAACGTCGACCCGATCGTCACCAACAAGAATCCCGGTCCGGGCAAGGACATCCTCACCGGCCAGCGCCAACAACCTGTACTCCGGCGTCAGCATGGCCGACCTCAAGGGCTTCACCGAGAAGAACGGACTGAACTCGCGCCTGGTGAAGACCAACGGCCGGCTCGTCGAGGAGGTCTACAAGATCGACGGCCGCTACGGAAAGGAGATCGCGCGAGATCGTCGCGTCACCTCGAAGCCGCGATTCCCTTCGCGAGCGAATCGACGCGCTGCCGCGCTCAAGGCGCTGGTGCAGTGGTACCGCACCGGAGACGATGGCGACCGGGCGAAGTACGACATCGCGTGGGTCACGGACAAGGACGCGGTCGTGGACACGATCAACGGCTTCATCGAGGTCTACATGGATGCCCGCGGCGTCAAGGGCTCCTGGGAAGGCGTCGTCTATCACGTCAACCGCGAGAAGACGCAGCGGATCCAGAAGTTCGCCGACAACGCGCAGTGGTTCGAGGACCACATGCCGTACGACGCGAAGTACCGCAAGCCCAACGTGAAGGGCATCGTGGCCAACGCGATCGACGTCGTGTTCGAGGCCGGGGACTCGGGACCGGTCACGCCGATCGGCATCAATCTGCCGAACGACCAGAAGATCCGCGAGGAGTACGGCAGCAAGTCGGTGTCGCTGGCCAATGTGAACGAGGCGTACGACAAGTCGCAGCCGGAGTCGATGCGCAGCGAGTTCGCGCTGGACGCCGGAGGAGGCCGCGCGCGCGGCCAAGTTCGCGGCGATGGCCGGCGAGCTCACGACCGACATGCACGAGGTCATCGGTCACGCCTCCGGCCGTCAGGCCGACGGATTCAAGGGCACACCGCAGGCGGCGGTGAAAGAGCACTTCTCCGCGCTCGAGGAAGCCCGCGCCGATCTCGTCGGCCTGTACTTCATCGCCGATCCCAAGCTGCCGGAGATCGGCATCTTCCCGGCCGCCGACCAGGACGCCATCGTGCGCGCCGAGTACGAGGCCTACACGCGCAACGCGCTGGTGCAGCTGCGGCGGATTCGCGAGGGATCGCGAGATCGAGGAAGACCACATGCGCAACCGGCAGATGATCGTGCGCTGGCTGATGGCCAACACCAAGGCGATCGAGGCGCGGACGCGCGACGGCAAGAGCTATCTCGTGATGGTCGATCCCAAGGCGTTTCGTGACGGCGTCGGCCACGCTGCTCACCGAAGTGCAGCGCATCAAGTCGGAGGGCGACTACGCGGCGGCGAAGACGCTCTTCGAGACGCATGGCATTCACTTCGACCCGAAGCTCCGGGACGAAATCGTGAAACGCGTCGAGGCGCTGAAGCTGCCCTCCTACACCGGGTTCGTCATGCCGAAGCTGACTGCCGGCGACCGACGCGTCAGGGAAGATCACCGACGTGACGGTGTCGTATCCGCTGGACCTGACGAAGCAGATGCTCGAGTACTCGGGCAAAGTGCAAAGTGAAAAGTGCAAAGTGCGAAGTGAAGTTGTTAAGTACACTCGGCACGTGAGCTTGGCCGCTGGTTCGCGTCTCGGTCCCTACGAAGTGCTCTCGTCCATCGGGGCGGGCGGCATGGGCGAGGTGTACCGGGCGCGGGACACGACGCTCCATCGCGATGTCGCGCTGAAAGGTACTGCCGGAGGCATTTGCGTCGGATCCGGACCGGCTGGCGCGATTCGCGCGCGAGGCGCAGCTGCTGGCGTCGCTGAACCATCCCAACATTGCCGCGATCTACGGATTTCACGACAACGCGCTCGTCCTCGAGCTCGTGGAGGGCCCGACGTTAGCGGACCGCATCGCCGGTGGGCCACTTCCGCTGGACGAGGCGCTGCCGATCGCCAGACAGATCGCGGACGCCCTCGACGCCGCGCACGAGCACGGTGTCATCCATCGCGACCTCAAACCCTCCAACATCAAAGTGCGGCCGGACGGCACCGTAAAGGTGCTGGACTTCGGTTTGGCGAAAGCGCTCGAGCCGGTCAACGGATCGAGCGAGGTCTCGCGGTCCCCGACGATCACGAGTCCGGCGATGACGCGAATGGGCATGGTGCTGGGCACCGCGGCGTACATGAGTCCCGAACAGGCCAGGGGGCATCCGGCCGATCGGCGGAGTGATGTATGGGCGTTCGGCTGCGTGCTCTACGAGATGCTCGACGGGGAAGCGCGTCGTTCGAGGGCGCTGAGATGTCGGACACGATGGCGGCAGTTCTGCGCGCCGAGCCAGATTGGGCGGCGCTGCGCTCGCAGATGCCGGAGCCGATCACGACGCTCCTCAAACGCTGTCTGGAGAAGGACCACAGACGGCGCCTGCGCGATATCGGCGATGCGCGGCTCGAGCTCGATGCGCGCAGACTCCGCGGTACCAGGTCCGGTCGGCGCCCGCACCCCGTCGCACGCGAGTGGCTCGCGTGGAGTGCGGTCGCGGTGACTCGCTGTCGCCGCGCTCGGTCTCGGCGCGTGGTCGATGCGGCCACGTCCCGTGCCCAACGAAGTGCGCGTCGAGATCGAATACACCGCCTGTATCGCAGCCGCTCGATCTCCCATCGCTCGCCTTGTCGCCTGATGGGCAATCCCTGGCGTTCGTAGCTGGCGTGGACGGCCAACCATATCTGTGGGTGCGTCGGCTCGACTCTGGCGACGTACGTCCGCTGACCGGAACCGGCGGTGCATCGCAGCCGTTTTGGTCGCCGGATAACCGTGCCCTCGCGTTCTACGCGGACGGCCGGCTCAAGCGCATCGATCTCGACGGAGGATTGGTACGGACGCTCACACCGGCATTGTGGGGAGGTGGTTCGTGGAATCACGAAGAGGTGATGCTGTTCGGCGCGAATCCAGCCAGCCCGATCCTTCGCACTTCTGCTTCGCGCGGTGGAGCGGGGACCGCCGTGACGCGGCTCGAGAAGACTCACGCCGGTCACTCCTTTCCACTGTTTCTGCCCGACGGCCGTCACTTCCTGTACTACGTGAACGCCGATCCCGAGGCTCGCGGCGTCTGGTTGGGGCAGCTCGATGACCTCGCGGCGCGGAGGCTGTTCGATGCGGACTCGGCCGCGGCATACGCCTCCGGTCACATCTTCTTCCTCCGCCAGAAGACGGTCTTCGCCCAGGCATTCGACGCGGAGCGGCTCGAGCTGAAAGGGACGCCGTTTCCGGTGGAAGAAGGCGTCATGGCGGCGATCTTCAACTTCGGCCCGGCTGCTCTAACAGCATCGGAGGGCGGGGCGATCGCCTTTCGCCTCGGGTCCGCGGGCTCAGATCGGCAGTTCGTGTGGGTCGACCGGTCTGGTAAAGAGACCCGGAAAGTGGGAAGTCCTGACAACTGGACCTCTCCATCGGCTTCCCCAGATCTCGCGCACGTGGCGGTGTTGAAGCGCGACGCGATCGGCAATGCTGATGTCTGGTTGGTGGAAACGCGGCGCGGTATCCTCACCCGCTTTACCACGCACCCGAAGGAAGACGTGTTCCCAGTCTGGTCTCATGATGGGAGCCGTATCGCGTTCCAGTCGAACCGCGACGGCACGTTTGGTCTGTATCAGAAGGGAACCACAGGCGTCGCCAGCGAGGAGTTGCTGCTCAACCTTGGCGACGTCGCCGGTACCCCCAACGACTGGTCGCCGGATGGTCAGTTTCTGCTGTACTCGACGTATGCCGGCGGCACGGGCGCCGATTTGTGGGTCCTGCCGCTGCGCGGGGGTGGGAAGTCGTTGCCGGTGATTCACACAGAATCCGGTCAGCGGGATGGCCAATTCTCTCCGGACGGTAAGTGGGTTGCGGTACCTCGTCCAACAGCTCTGGACGGTACGAGGTGTACGTGCAGCGGTTTCCCCGCCCGGTCGCCGCGATACAAGTGTCTACCGGAGGTGGTGCGCAGGTGCGCTGGCGGCCCGATGGGCGCGCGCTGTTCTACATTGGCCCGGACGGACGCCTCACGGAGGTTCCGATTCAGATCGCTGGGGACAGCCAGCCCGTCCTCGGCGTCCCCGTCGCGCTCTTCACCGCGCGCGTTGGCTATTTCGCGAACCCCGCGGAGCCGGGCGCGCAGTAACGTCGTGTCTCCCGACGGACAGTCGTTTCTGATGAACACCGTTGAGGCTGCCGGTCCGACGCCTGTCAGGCTGATCTTGAACTGGAAACCAAAGCCGTGACGCTCGCGACCGGCGCACGCCTCGGACCATATGAAGTCGTGGCCGCCATTGGTGCCGGAGGCATGGGCGAGGTCTATCGTGGACGCGACAGCCGGCTGGGTCGCGACGTGGCCATCAAGGTCCTGCCCCCACAGTTCGCCGCGGAGCCCGATCGACTGCGCCGGTTCGAAGAGGAAGCGCGCGCGATCGCCGGCCTGAACCACCCGCACATCTGTCAGATCTACGACATCGGCCCTGGCTATCTCGTGCTCGAGTACATCGAGGGCACGCCTCCGCGGGGACCGCTCGCGCCGGACGAAGCCGTGCGGCTTGGTCTCCAGATCGTGAGTGCGCTGGAGGCCGCGCATCAGCGCCGGATTCTCCATCGCGACCTGAAGCCCGCGAATATCCTGATCACGCAGCGAAGGGTCAAGCGATGAAGCTGCTCGACTTCGGCCTCGCCAAGCTCATGGCCGCGGACGGAGACGTGACGCGAACGATGGAAGGCGCGGTGCTGGGCACGGCGGCCTACATGTCGCCCGAGCAGGCGCAGGGCCGCACGCTCGACGAGCGGTCGGACATTTTCAGCTTCGGCGCCGTGCTCTACGAAATGCTCGCGGGCGAACCGGCCTTCGGCGGACACTCTACCGCCGACATCTTGAGCGCGATTCTGCGCGATGAGCCGCGGCCGCTGAACGCGCCTGCCCTCTGTGCAGCGGATCGTGCGGCGCTGTCTCGCGAAGGATGCCTCGCAGCGGTTTCAATCGATGGGCGAGGTTGCCGCGGCACTCCAACAGGCCCTGGCCAAGCCTGCCGACCAGCAACCGTCGATCGCCGTGCTCCCCTTTGCCAACATGAGCCGCGATCCCGACGATGAGTATTTCAGCGATGGATTGGCCGAGGAGATCATCAACCAGCTGGCCCACGTGCCCGGTCTGAAGGTGACCGCCCGTACGTCAGCGTTCGCGTTCCGCGGCAAGGAACAGGACATCACGACGATCGCCGAAGCGCTCCGCGTCCGCACCATCCTCGAAGGCAGCGTGCGCCGGGCGGGCGCTCGCATCCGCGTCACCGCACAGCTCATTAACGCCGAGGACGGTTATCACCTGTGGTCGGAACGCTACGACCGCGAACTGACCGACGTCTTCGCCATCCAGGACGACATCGCCCAGGCGATCGCCAGCGCCTTGCAAGTCACGCTGACCGCCAAGCCGGCGCAGACACGGCATACCCCAGTGCTCGCGGCGTACGAGGCGGTGCTCAAAGGACGCCATCAGATGCTCAAGCATTCTCCCGTGTCGCACGCGCGGGCCAACGACTGCTTCGAGCAGGCGATGGTTCTGGATCCGGCGTATGCGGAGCCCCATGCGAGCCTGGGCACGAACTACTTCCTGTCAGGGATGTCCGGGCTGCGGTCCGCGAGGGAGACGATGCCGCTGGTTCGCGCCGAGGCGAAGGAGGCGCTGAGCCTCGACCCGTCTGATCCGGGCCCTCACTTCCTGCTCGCGTCGGTTGCGGCCGCGTACGAGTACGACTGGAAGCAGGCTGCCGAACACTTCGCCCTCGCGATGGCGGGCGCGTCGGTATCGGCCGAGGCGCATTGGGCGTACGCCAGCCTCTACTTTCAACCCTTGGGTCGCTTCAAAGAATCGATCGCGCACATGGAAGGAGCGGTCGAGCGCGATCCGCTGAACGCGTTCTGGCGGGGCGTGCTGGCCAGCCACCTGACGCACGCGGGGCTGCACGATCAGGCGATTCAGCAGGCCAACGAGGCCCTGGAGATCGACGACAGTAATATCGCGCCCTCTGTCACGCTGGGCGAGGCATACGTCTCGATGGGACGCTGGGCGGATGCGGCCGCAGCCCTCGAGAAAGCGTACCGGCTGCAGCCTCAATACGCCCTGAGTACGGGCATGCTGGCCGGTGCGCTGGTCCGCATCGGAGAGCACGCACGGGCGGAGCAGATGATCAGGGAGTTGGGGGACACACCGCGGCCTCTCATGGGCAGAGTCTTGTATCACTGGGTCTGCGGAGAAACAGACCAGGCCGCCGACTGGTACGAACGCGCGATCAACGGGCGCGATCCGTTCGCGCTCGTCTTCGCGGAAGGTCCGCTGGGCAGCGCCTTCCGGCAATCGTCTCGGTGGCCGAAGCTGGCCAGCATGATGAAACTGACCGGTCCGCGATCTGACATGCCCCTTTCCGACTCGAGTTGTGCGAGGCGCTCGGCCGAGACGGCCGCGTAGTGCTCGAGGAACGTCTGCTTGCGCTCCTCGAGCGGTAGCGTGCGGGTGAGACAGCATGATGCCGAGCATGTTGCGCATCCAGCCGTCCTCGCTCACGCACTGATGGACCATGTGCTCGTGCGGCGTCCGCGCGCGCGGCTCCGGCCGGAACGTCATGCGCGCGTCGGGCACCTGCGACCACACGCTCAGCGTTTTCAGTCGTTCGGTGCGATAGCTTTCAGTGAGGAAGTCGTAGCGTGACATAGGGCTGAATACACCTCGTGGCCGAAGGCGACGAGCATCACCTCTGTCGGCGTCGCGGCGCTGGCCAGGAAGCCTCGTATCTCACGGACGGCGATCGTGGCGGCCGGGTCGAGTGGATACCCGTAGATCCCGCAGCTGATGGCGGGAAACGCGATCGATCGCAGTGCGTGATCGCGCGCGAGGATCAGTGACGAACGATAGCAGCTGGCCAGCAACTCTGGTTCATGAAACTCTCCGCCGTTCCAGACCGGCCCGACCGCGTGAATGACGTGTCTCGCCTTCAGCCGGAATCCAGGCGTGATGCGCGCCTCACCGGTTGGACATCGGACAGCGGGACGCACTTCCGGCAAGGCCCGGCACGCGGCCAGCAGCTCGGGGCCCGCCGCGCGATGAATCGCACCATCCACGCCGCCACCACCGAGCAGCGCGGCATTGGCCGCGTTCACGATCGCATCCACATCGAGCGTCGTGATATCACCGCGCACCACTCTCAACTCTGCGTGCGGCATTCTGAATTCAGACCCGTTCCCATGGCGCAACCGGACCCGCGACGATTCGGAAGCTGGGATGCGCCACCGGCGTGAGCGTTCGCGCGCGCCAATACCACTCGGGACTCCGCCGCCGCAGCTTCGCGAGCAGATGCTCCCACTCGTATTCGAGTTGGCCACGCGTCGCGATGATCCGGCCACACGCACGCACCGGGCCGACCTTCGACCGATCGAAGACGTAGCCGCGGCGATCGGCTTCGTCGTGCACGGCGCACAGATAGCCGCTGATCGCGCCGCGAGGCGTGGCGTGCCCCTGAAACCGCACGAGCTGCGGATGGCGACGGTAGCCCGTCGTCGCGCCGCGCAACACCGCTCGCGCCAGCAGCGCTTCACGCCACAGCGCGACGAGCCCCTGCGGATCGAGGTGCGACGGATGCAACGTCCAGATGCGCATGATTCACAGATACTTCAGCCACCAGGCCGGATTGCTCGCCTTGACGCGCGCGAACCACAGACACAGCGGGATCAGAACGGCCAGCACGACAGCCCAACAGAGATAGACGATCGGCAGATCGAAGCCGGCGTTGGGCGGCGCGGCCGCGAACACCGCAGGCGGACTCAGGAAGTAGTAGCCGATCTCCTTGCCCGCGGCGGCGCTGAGCAGAACGGCGAGCCCGTGCGCGAGCGGCCACTGCCACAGATAGAAGAACAACGGCACGCGGCCGACACGCGTGACGACCTGCTCGACACCCGACGGCTTCCTCCGCGACTCGAACCAGGCCAGCGCCAGCAGCGCGGGGCCGATCGTCATCAGCAGGTACAGCAGCGAGACCGGGTACTTCGTCGTGTTGACGAAGGAGAACACGGAAAACAACATCGTGGCCTGCGGCGCCCACGGCCGCGGGTCGCCATAGATATTGGTGGCGCGGATCACGATGAACGCGGCAATGAGCGCCAGGCCAATACGTCGCAACAGCGCCTGCCGTCGTCCGGGATCGAGCGTGTACAGGGACCCGCACACGTACCCGAGCGCGATGACCCCGATCCACGGCACGAGCGGATAGATCACGAAGACCACGGGCCCGGACCCGCCGAACACCGGGACGAACTCGGCCCCCTGATGCAGCAGAATCCAGAGCTTGTCCCACGCGCTCGGCACCGGCGATCCGGGACCCTGCCACGAGGCCACGCGGATCCCGTCGAAGGCGTTGTGGCCCACGACCATGGCCGTGCCGAACGCCGCGATCGCGCCGAGCGGCAAGTGGATGAGCGCGGCCAGGACGATCATCGACACGCCCAGCGTCCAGATCACCTGAAAGTTGGCCAGGAGGCTGTAGTCGACGTTGAACCAGGTCGTGACGCGGATGACGGTGAACTCGAGCACGACGAGCCACAGGCCGCGCGTGACGAGGAAGCGCGACAGATCGCGCGTCGTCATGCCCCGGCTCAGCTGCAGGTACGCGCCGACGCCGGCCAGGAACACGAAGATGGGCGCGCAGTAGTGCGTCACCCAGCGCGTGAGAAACAGCATCGGCGTCGTGGTCGCAAGATTTGTTGGATCGGCGACGAGACCGCCGGTATGCACGTAGTCCCGCGTATGGTCGAGGACCATCACGATCATGACCAGTCCGCGCAGCAGATCGATTGACCCGAGCCGCGCGCGCGTCGCTGGAGCGCCAACCGGGACGGTCACGAATGATGTCAGCACGGCGGCAACTGTACAACTACAATCTCGCCCACCGAAAGGACCGTCATGAAGAGATGGATGTGGGTGCTGCCGCTGTTGCTGGCCGCGACTCTCGTGGCGGCGCAGGACCGATCATCGCGGGCCGTCGAGTGGCCGTACTACGGCGGCGATCCCGGCGGCACGCGGCACTCGACGTTGACCGACATCAACGCCGGGAACGTGCAGCGGCTGCAGCCGGCCTGGCAGTGGAAACACTGGGAGACGCCGCTCAAGGAATACGACACGGTGCCCGGGCAGTTCGAGGCGACGCCGCTGATGATCGACGGCACGCTGTACGTGACCACGCCGTACAACAGCATCGCGGCGCTCGACGCCGAGACCGGCAAGGAGCGCTGGCGCTTCGACGGCGCGGCGTACGAACTCGGTCAGGTGCTCTCGGGCAGCGGGTGGAAACTGCGCGGCACCGCGGTCTGGCGTGACGGGGGCCGGCTGCGCATCCTCCTCAACAGCCGTCACCGCCTGTTCATGCTCGACGCGCAGACAGGCAAGCCGGTCGCGTCCTTCGGCAACAACGGCCAGGTCTCGCTGACCGACGGCCTGTCTCGCATCTCCGACATCAGGCACGCCACGCAGAGCTCGCCACCGGTCGTCTACGGCGACCTCGTCATCGTTGGCAGTCAGGTGCCCGACCGCGTGCAGCTGCCCGATCCGATGGGCTACGTGCAAGCCTTCAGCGCGCGCACCGGAAAGCGGATGTGGACGTTCTCGGTGATTCCGATGTCGGCGACGGACCCCGGCGCCGAGACCTGGGAGAACGGGTCGTGGCGGTTGAACGGCCACGCCAACGTCTGGGCGCCGATGGCGCTCGACGAAAAGCGCGGGCTCCTCTATCTGCCGACGTCCACGCCGACGAGCGACTACTACGGCGGACAACGCCCGGGCGCGAATCTCTTTGCCGAGTCGCTCGTGTGTCTCGATGCCGCAACCGGCAAGATCAAGTGGCACTTTCAGACCGTGCATCACGGACTGTGGGACTGGGACATTCCGACGCAGCCGAACCTGGTCACGATCACCGTCAACGGCAAGCCGATCGACGCCGTCGCGCAGGTGACCAAGCGCGGCGACACGTTCGTCTTCGATCGCGTCACCGGCACGCCGGTGTGGCCGATCGTCGAGCGGCCCGTCCCCACCGACAGCGACGTACCGGGCGAGAAGCCGTATCCGACGCAGCCGTTCCCGACCAAGCCGGCGTCCTTCGTCGAGCAGGGTGTCTCGCTGGACGATGCCAATAACCTGACGCCGGAGATCAGGAAGCTCGCGCAGGAGCAGATGCAGAAGTTTCGCATCGGCCCGATCTTCACGCCGCCGTCGCTGAGGGGCACACTGCAGCGTCCGAGTCAGGGCGGCGGGGCGAACTGGGGAGGCGCGGCGTTCGATCCGGACACGGGCTATCTGATCGTGCGCGCCAACAACGTCATCGGCGTCAACCGCATCGGCAAGAACGACGGCTCCAACCCGCTCGTCGGCGTGGAGTACTCGAACGTGTTCGCGGGCACGGGCGAGAATGCGACGCTGCCGGGAGGGCTGCCGCTGATCTCGCCACCGTACGCCATCCTCGCGGCGATCGATCTGAACAAGGGCGAGATCGCCTGGAAGGTGCCGCTCGGCGAAGGCAGCGCGGCGATTCGCAACCACGCCCTGCTGAAAGGCGTCACGCTGCCGGAGCGGCTCGGGTCCACCGCCAGCATGGGTGGCGCCATGGTCACCAGGAGCGGGTTGATCTTCGTCGGCGGCGGCGACGGCTATATCTACGCGTTCGAGACGAAGACGGGTAAAGAAGTCTGGCGCGAGAAGATCCCGTACAACACGTCCGCGAATCCGATGACCTATCGCACGGCGTCGGGCAAACAGTTCGTCGTCATGGCGACGGGCACGGCGCCGACAACGCCCTGGTCGCGTTCTCGGTGAAGTAGTGTCCGGCTTTAGCCGGACCATGTAGTGTCCGGCTTTAGCCGGACCATGTAGCGTCCGGCTTGAGCCGGACCATGTAGCGTCCGGCTTTAGCCGGACCATGTAGCGTCCGGCTTTAGCCGGACCATGTAGCGTCCGGCTTCAGCCGGACCTCGTAGAGCGGAGACTTCAGCCTCCGCAGAGTTGTGAAACCTCATGAAACACGAAAACGTGGCGGGTCCTGTCGCCGGGTTGCCCCACCCGTCGCACCGCATCGGCGCACTCCTGACTTGTGCGCTGCTGACTCTGAGCGTCGCGGCATGCTCCTCGTCCCCGGCGACTGGCGAGCAGCGTCCGGCGAGCACTGCCACCTTCTTCGAAGGCGCGCGGCTCATCACGGGCGACGGAAGCTCGCCGATCGAAGACTCGGCGTTCATCATCGAGAACGGCCGCTTCGTCAGCGTCGGCAAGAAGGGCGAGGTCCAGCCTCCCGTCGGCTCGGCGTTCGTCGATCTGAGCGGCAAGACCGTGATGCCCGCACTTGTCGATGCGCACAGCCACCTCGGTTACACCGACGTCAAACGCAATACCACTGCGGCTGCGAACTTCACCCGAGAAAACCTCGTAGACCACCTCAATCGCTATGCGTATTACGGGATCGCTGCGACATTGAGCATGGGGGTCGATCGCGGCGAGCTGCCATACGAGCTGCGCGCCATGCCGGTGCCGGGCGCCGCACTGTTCCGCACCGCGGGCAGCGGCATCGCGCTACCGAATGCGGGACCAGGCGCGGAATATCGGAAGGACGCGGCCTACGGCGTGACGACGGAGGCCGAGGCCAGGAAGGCGGTTCAGGAGCTGGCCGCGAAGAAGGTGGACATCGTCAAGATCTGGGTGGACGACCGCGACGGCACGGTGAAGAAGCTGCCACCGCCGATGTATCGCGCGATCATCGACGAAGCGCACAAGCATGGCCTGCGCGTCGCCGCGCACATCTTCGATCTCGCCGACGCGAAGGAGTTGCTGCGGGCGGGGATCGACGGCTTCGCGCACGGCGTGCGCGACATGGACGTCGATGACGAGTTCATCGCGCTCATGAAACAGCACCCGAATGTGTTCGTGATTCCCAACCTTCCCGACCGCGGCGTTGCCGAAGACGAAGCCTGGCTCGGCGAGACTGTGCCCCGCGAAGAAGTCACGCGCGCCCGCGCGGCGCTCGCGAAGCGAACGCCGGCGCAGATCAAGCAGACCGCCGACCTGTTCGGCGTACAGGCCCGCAACCTGGCGAAGCTCAATGCCGCGGGAGCGATCATCGCCTATGGCACGGACGCGGGCGTGTCGGTTGGCTGGCCCGCGCATGCCGAGCTCGCCGACATGGTCGCGGCGGGCATGACACCCGCGCAGGTGATTGTCGCCGCGACGAAGACCTCGGCGGCGATCCTCAAGCTCGACGAGCTCGGCACGATCGCCGCGGGCAAGAGCGCGGACTTCATCGTGCTGAACGCCAACCCACTCGACGACATCACCAATACCCGACGGATCGATCGCGTGTATCTGAGGGGTCAGGCGATCGATCGCGCAGCCTTGAAGGCACAGTGGAGTTCGACAGGAGGATCGTAATGAAGACGCTCACCCTCACGGCGGTGTTGATCGCGGCCGCGATCGCGGTGGCGATCGGCCAGGGAGCCCAGGCCGCCAACGAGGCACTGTGGGAAGCGGCGCGCGCCGGCGACACCGGGGCGATCACCGCGGCGCTGGCCAAGGGTGCGGACGTCAACGCCAAGTCGCGTTACGACGTCACGCCGCTGATCTTCGCCGCCGGCAGCGGACGCCTCGAGGCGGTGAAGCTGCTCATCGCGCGCGGTGCAAACGTCAACGCGCAGGACACCTTCTATCGCGCGCGTGCGGCGGAGATGGCCATCACCAACGGCCACGTGGACGTGACGTTGTATCTGTTGCAGAACGGCGCTGAAGCCGACGGCCTTCTCGCGATGGGCGTCCAGCAGAATCAGGAGGCGCTGGTCAAAGCGGCGGTCGGTGGCAAGGTCACGCGACAGGGACTGCAGGCGGCCGCGACGATGGCCGGGAACATGAAGCGCGACGCCCTGGTCGCGATCATCAAGCCGGCGCTCGACAAGCTGCCGCCCGAGCCCGCCGCGCCGGCGTTCGCAGTCAACCCCGCGACCCTCCCGAAGTACGCGGGCACTTATCGCGACGCGGCCAGCGGTGCTGCCGCCACCGTCAGCGTCCAGAGCGACGCGCTGATGCTGCAGATGCAGGGCGGACCACTCGTTCGTCTGGTGCCCAGCGCCGAGAACGTCTTCCGCGTCATCGAGGTCAACGCCACGCTGACGTTCAATGAGCGCGGCGGCCTGGTCGAGTCGATCGGTCTCGTGCAGGGCCCGGCGAATCTGACGCTCGCGCGCGTGGCGGCGAATGCCGCCGCGCCACCTGCAGCCGTCGCCGAAGCGGCGCCCGCCACGACTCCTCCGACGGCCGCGCCGATCGTGCGGCCCACCGGTCCGCGCAACTGGCCGTCGTTCCGCGGCGACGGCAGCGCGGGCAACGGCGACGGACAGCGCGCGGTCACCGAATGGGATGTCGCCAGCGGTAAGAACATCAAGTGGAAGACGCCGATTCCCGGTGTGGCCGTGTCGAGTCCGATCGTGTGGGGCAACCGGATCTTCGCCACCACGGCGATCAGCAAGGCCGGTGACAACAGCTTCCGGACCGGTCTCTACGGCGACGTCAAGCCTGTTGATGATGTGTCGCCGCACGAGTGGAAGATCTACAGCCTCGACAAGGCGACCGGAAAGATTCTGTGGGAACGCAGCGCGGTGGTCGGCGCGCCCAGAACGAAACGCCACACGAAGAGCAGCCAGGCCAGCTCGACGCCGGTCACCGATGGACGGCGCGTCGTGGCCGTCTTCGGATCGGCGGGCGTGATGATCGCGTGGGACTACACCGGCAAGGAGCTGTGGCGCGTCAATCCTGGGCACGCTCGACAGCGGATGGTTCTTCGATCCGGCATTCCAGTGGGGCCATTCGAGCTCGCCGATCGTCTATCGCAACTCGGTGATCCTGCAGGCCGACGTCCAGAAGGGCTCGTACATCGCGGCGTGGGATATCGCGACGCGGCAAGCCGCTGTGGAAGACGGAGCGCGCCGACGAGATCTCGACGTGGGGCACGCCGACCATCGCCCGCACCGCCGACGGACGCGATGTGCTCGTCACCAACGGCACGAAGGTGCGAGGCTACGATCCGGCCTCGGGCAAGCAGATGTGGACGCTCGGCCCGAACTCGGAGATCACGATCGGGACGCCGGTCGCCGGCAACGGTCTCGTCTACGTGACTGGCGGCTACCCTCCTGTGCGTCCGATCTACGCGATCCGTCCTGGCGCCGAAGGCGACATCTCGCTGCAGAAGGGACAGGAGTCGAACCAGTCGATCGCGTGGAGCAACATGACCGAGGGCACCTACATCCCGACGCCACTGCTCTACGACGGCTATCTCTTCACGCTGAACATCAACGGCATCGTCTCGGCCTACGACCCGCAGACCGGCAAGCGCGCGTTCCGAGGCCGCGTGGGAGTCGGCGGCGCGTTCTCCTCGTCACCGGTCGGCGCCGACGGCCGGCTCTATATCGCGAGCGAGGACGGTGAGATGTACGTGATCTCGGCGACGCCCGGGCTTGAAGCAGATCGCCAAGAACGACATGAAGGAAGTAATCATGGCGACGCCGGCGATCTCCGACGGCCTCATCGTCGTGCGGACCATCGGGCATCTGTACGGGATTGGGCAATAACGCGTCGCTCCGAAAATGGGGCCGGTCCACAAGGACCGGCCCTACCCGTCTCCGTAGAGGCGGGTCTTTAGACTCGCCTCGTTAGACCCGCCTGATTCAGAAGTACGTCTTCAGCCCCATCGTCAACGCGATGCCGGAGGGATCCAGGCCGTCCACGTTGCCGACGGCGTGATAGCGTCCTTCCCCCTTGAGCGCGACGGTTCGATTGAAGAAATACTCGATGCCGCCGCCGGTGTTCAGGCCGAACCTCGTTTCCGTCCCGCCAAGCGCCTCATCGTTGAATCTGAACTGCATGAAGTAGAGGCCGACGCCGGTGCCGACGAAAGGATGCCACCGGCCGCGCTCCCAGTTGTAGTTGACGTCCACCCTCAGGGGCATCTGTCTCAACGAATCCAGACCGCCGTCAGAGAAGGCCGGATTCGCCCATCCGAAGTCGGTGCGGAAGCTCACCCGGGGAGTGACGTAGTACCTGTACAGCACGTTGAGGAGCAGGGAATTCGACAACCCATCAGTGGTCGGCATGAACGCACCCACGTCGATGCCCGCCGCCGTCGTTCCCGCGCGGGGTACGCGCTCCTGACCGGCCGTGCTGCCAGGAATTCCCAGCAGTGCGCCGACAATGAGCAGTCCGATAAATACTTGTCGCATCTCGGTTCCTCCCATTTTCTGAATGAGGATGAGACGCAATCGAGGTACCGACGGGGTGTAGAGGCGGTCTTTAAACCCGTCTTTGCCTCATCGGTTCAGGCGGGTCTAAAGACCCGCCTCTACTTGCCGCGCGTGACGGCGGTCAGCAGCACGATCAGCGCCTTGCTGCCGCCGCGCATGCGCGAGGTGCCGACGACGACCGTTTCCCCAAGGCGCCATGTTGAACGACGTGTCGATGAGGGTCGCACCACCTGGCGTATAGCGAGCCTGGCCCTTCATTGTCTCCATGGCGATTTCGTTATCGGCGAGGCGCTGACGAAGCGCGTCCACGTCACCACGACTCTGCGCAGCCTCCGCACGCCGGAGCTGAGTCTCGAGAGCCGCGTGAGCTGCCGTCATGCGCTGTAACTCCGCCCTGAGCGCCGCTTCCCGATCCGCAACAGCCGCTCTGCGCTCGGCATTCCCGTCGGGCTCGCGCATGCTGAATCTGACTTGCAGTGACGAGGCGGCCACGGGCATGCGATCGAGCGTCACCTCGTAGTCCTGTTCGTCGGGCCCCTGAAGCCGGCTGGTCACAGCCTGCCTCGTCGCGGAGGACGCAATCACCCAGGAGGTATCGAGGACGCGATAGCTCCGATACGGGAGGAAGTCCTTGAGGTCGGCAAGCGCCGCGCGCGCGGCCGCCGGAATGTTGTCGCCCGTCGCGCCCTCCTGCAGATCGCCGAGCACGAGCACCACGCTGAACCCCTGGAATCCACCCGGCGCTGTCGTCGACGATTGCGCCCAGGCAGGCGACGTCACGAGCAGCAGACCGAGAGCCACGACCAGACGACGACCGATCACCATGCCCACTCCTTCACGGTGTGAAATCAGAATTGAAAACCCAGATGACGCGCGTGCCGCCCGGCGCAATCAGCTGCACCTGCCTGCGAGTGACGGTCTCCGGAGCGATGCCCGGCGCCGCAGCAGCGGTGTCCCGAACCTTGTCCTCGCCCGGCTGCATCCAGCGGCTCATGCTCAACGCAATCGTCACCGCGATCACCACGGTTGCCGCCGCCCACGAGCCACGCGCCCACTCCACGAAGGACGACTGTCGCGACTCGCCTGCGGCCACGATGAGTCGCCGCATCCGCTGTGCGTCGGCGTCCGACAGCGGCGGTTCGTTGACGACCGGGTCGGCGTCCTTCAACCAGTCGCGCAGCTCGTTCATGGCGTACTCCCCTTCGCACCGTCGCACCCTCGCACCCTCGCACCCTCGAGCCCCCGGACAGCCTCGGCCAGTTGCCGTCGTCCCTTCGACAGATGCCAGCGAACCGTGATCGCCGTGACGCCAAGCGTGCGTGCGATGACCTCGACCGGCGTTCCTTCGAGCTCGTGCATCACCAGCACCGCGCGTCGTCTCGGATCCAGCGTCGCCAGCCCGCGCCAGACGATCGAGCGCGCGATGACAGCGGCTTCCTGGTCCGGGCCCCGCTCGACCGGCATCGGCGCCGCTCGGTCCAGCCGCTCGCGGGTGGCGGTCTGTCGCCATCTGTCGCGACAGAGATTGACCAGCACTCGCACCAGCCACGCCTCTTCGGCCGACGCGCCCCACGGAACCGATCCGGGCGCCCGCGCCGCACGGAGAAACGCGTCCTGCACCAGATCGCGGGCCTCGTCGGCGCTGCGCGACATGCGCCGCGCCAGGCGATATAGGCGCTGATGGTGGGCATCGAACAACGTGCCCAGGCGATCGACGGCAGCGTCCTGGTTGGAGGCCACCACGGTCGCTTCGCCCAGCATCACTCTCATAAACGAGTCAGGTGGCAACATTGTTGGCGTGAGGCAACGGAGGGTGCGGAGGTAACGGATTCACACGGAGCAACGGAGGAACGGAGATCTCTTTTTGAAAAAAGTCTCCGTTGCTCCGTTCCTCCGTGTAGACCCGTTGCCTCCGTCACCTCCGTTCGCTCATGAGATCGAGCTCAGGAAGCAGGTACTGCCGGAAGAGGGGATAGTTCTCGACCATCGGGAAGTGACCGATGCCCTTCATGATCACCAGCCGCGCGCCGGGAATCGCGGCAGCGGCCTGCCGCGTCATCTCCGGCGTGCACGAGTAGTCGTACTCGCCGGTCAGCAGCGACACCTTGCAGACGCTGGTATCGATGGTCTTGATCGCCTCGCGGCCGTCCCAGTCGATGCTGTAGAAATGCACGTCCCCGGCGTACACGCCCGGACCGCCCTGACTGTAGTACCACCAGTTCTCGCGCGCGCTCGACTCGGGGCTCTGCGGCGCGCACAACGCGTAGGTATAGGTTGCGGCCAGCTCACCACCGTGAATCGCGGGGTGGTGCAGGAACTCGTTGTAGCGGCCCGGCGCGAACGCCGAGCTCTCGAGCCCGATGATGCCGCGCAACTCCCGCTGATAGTCGGCGGCGAGCTTCAGCACGATGGCGCCGCCCATCGAGCAGCCGGCGACCACCGGCCGATCCAGTTCGAGCGCCGCCCAGACAGCGCGAATGCACGCGATGTAGCGGTGAGTCGTCAGCCGGTACTTCTCGAGCCACCAGCGATCCGGTGGATTCGAGCGGCCGTGAAGCGGCATGTCGAAGGCGATCACCCGGAAGCGCTGCGTGATCGCCTCGTCCGTCATCAGATGGCGGAACTGCCGGCTGTCCGCGCCAGCCGTGTGCAGGCACAGGAGCGGGATCCCCTGCCCCGCTTCCTCGAAGTAGATGCGATGGGCTGCTCCCTCGATCTCGAGATTGAGGTATCGACCCTGAATGGGCTCGATCGTCACGTCAGGACTCGCCCACGGCTCGCATCACCTTCATCGTTCGCTGCAGTGCGCGCGCGTGCTGCATGGCGACGAGCGTGTCGCCCTCGAGCACGAAGCCGGGGACGCGCATGAGCATCGCGAAGACGTCGTGATAGAGCGGCTCCGGCGGATCGCTGAAGAACCGGCGCCAGATCTCAGGGCTCGCCCGAAAGCCAAAGGCACACGGCGCATCGAGCTTCGGCGTGAGCACGGCCTGCACCAGGCGGCCGCGCTCGAAGCGCAGCACACGCCGATCGTCGCCGCAGCTCACTGACATCGAGAGCGTGAACCAGTCGCCGATGACAGCCATTTCGGGATCGGCGTTCAGGCGCTCCTCGAATCGCTTCAACCAGGGTTCAGTGAACATAGTTGTCAGGCGGGTCTAAAGACTCGCCTCTACGAGCTACCGGCTACCGGCTACGGCTGCGAATAAGTCGCAAGACCGTCATGTGACGCTCGCGTTCGGCGAGCGTCACGCGCCGCGCCCGGAACGAGAGCTTCTCGAGCGATTCGGGCTTGAGCCAGTCTCCGGACACGTCGGTGCCATCGACGGGATCGACCGCCGCCACCCAGTACTCGCCCGGCGGCAGGCTGGCGACCTCGAACGACCCATCCTCCGCCGGCCGCGCCAGCCTGAGGAAGCGCGACGCCGTGGACCATTTGCTGCGATCGGTCGCGAAACACGATCACCGAGTATCTGCCGATCGGCGTGGCCGTCGAATCGGTGACGTGGCCGCTGATGGTCGCGCCTTCCTGGGCGAGCGCTCTCACGTGCAGCAGCGCGCCACGAGGCACATCACGATGCGAAGTGCGGCTCTCATACGGACTATCGGCGACGGAGTCGAGGCGTCACCGTCTGCACCTGGCCCTCGCGGACGGTCACGCGCGTGGCGCCCTGAACGAGCGCTTCAAGATTGTTCGACGCCTGCCAGTCGCCGGGTCCGAGCGAGTCAACGGCGGCGACGAAGTACTCGCCGGGCGGCAGGCCGCTGACCTCGAACGATCCGTTCGACGAAGACGAGGCCCGCTTGAGGTGTCGCGATCCGGCAAACCAGTTGGTGCGGTCCGCTGAAAACGCCACCACGGTGAACGCTGAGTCGCGCTGTCCAGGCCCGTCTGCAATCGAGCCCGCGATGGTGGCGCCGGCGGAGAGCACGATCTCCGCATCAGCGAACACGTCCTCGCTGTACCCGAAGTCGAAGGGCCTGTCGGTGACGTCCAGACCTCCAATCGTGAGCGACTTCAAGATACAGCCCCGGCTGCGCAGGATACGTCAGCCGCATCGGTCCGTAGAGTCCCGTGAGATAGAACCGGCCATCGTCGTGCACGGCCAGGCCTTGAGGTCCACGACCACCCGGTGGACCCAAATCGATGTCCATCGGCTCGGCGTGAATCGATTGCGCACGCATGGGCAGGCTCGATCGGCCCTCGGCGACGAAGCGGCCCTCGAGCGTCGCGCCGAGCGACGTCTTGATCGTCATCGGCGGCGGGTCGTTCTCGCCGACAGTGATGTACTCGGCGCCGAACTCTGCGCGCGTGCCTGGACCAGGCTCGGCCTGGACCTGCAGGACGTAGTCGCCGGGCGGCACGTCCGAGAGCTCGAACGCACCCTCGGGTCCGACCGGCACGACTCGCGGCTCGGGCGCCACGCTGCCCGAGCGATGGCTCACGCCAAGCGACACGCGACCGACGAAGTGGATTGCCGCTCGAGTTGAGCGCCGTTCCGGCGACCCGCACCGTCGATGTCACGGCGACCGCCAGATCGACTCCGGCGATGGCGCCGTCCGAGCTCGACTTGCACCGGCTGCGCGGACTCGACGTGCGCAGTGCCCGGGTAGTACACCGGTGCGAATCCCGGCGCGCGCGAACGGCCCGCGGCGGCCGCTCCGCCGCATCGATGGACGCGACGATCAAGTACGAACCGCGCGGCAACCCGAACAGCCGATATCGACCTCGATCGTCTGTGAGTCGCGGCCACGTGGCGAGCTTCGCAACCGTCCGCTGGCCGTCGTGCTGGAGCCCGAACGCACGCACCAGCACGCCTTGAAACGGCTCGCCGGCCCCATCGACGATCGGCCCCGCTGATGGCGCCGCCAGGAGAGAGCACCAGCTCGATATCGTGAACGCGTGTGTCGCCGCCAATGTGCAGCCTGTGAGCGATCCCGGTACTCTCCTGGTCAGGAGCACCAGGGAGGGGCAGGGTGAATCCGAACCTGGCCGTCTCGACCCTGTAGTCGCCGTCCTG
This sequence comes from uncultured Acidobacteriota bacterium, assembly GCA_963751025.1. Lineage (GTDB taxonomy): Bacteria > Acidobacteriota > Vicinamibacteria > Vicinamibacterales > UBA2999 > Gp6-AA40. Next base: position 90,194 of record CAVVTC010000005.1, read on the forward strand.
GAAAACCCCGAACGTCGAACCGGCCGTTGGCATCAGTGACAGTCATACTTCGACCGGTTGTTTCCGGCGATGACGACCCTCGCATTGGCAACTGGCTGCCCGAGTGGCGTCACGACCCGGCCGGCGATCGCTTCCTTCAGGCGGATCGACGATCTTGGCGCCCTCAGGGACGGCGGCTCGCGGCGGGGTGATCATCAGCGGATCGGGCGTGGACTCGAAATCCACATCGCCGGTCTCCTCACCTGCCCGAACCTCGACGAACCGCGTCGGACCCTGGAGACCTGGTGTCATCCCCGGAAAGATCAGACGACGACGAGCGACGATCCCCTGCACGACTTCCCGATTGGGAACGAACCCCGTCGTCAGGGGCACAACCGTCGGCGAGCTTCCGGCGGCCATGATGTACGTCCCGGCCGGCAGACCACCGATCCGGTATCCGCCTGCCTCATCGGTCTCGGCCTCGTACGTCGTTGCCGTATTCGACGGGTCCTCGACGCGGCGGGCGACTACCCGTATACCAACCGCGGGGGCACCGCTGCGTTCCAGCACGCGTCCCCAGACAGCCGCTCCTCGTGACAAGCGGATGTCGAGCTCGCGAGCCGCCGGATCCCGAGCCGACAGATCCGGAGCCGACAGCGTGCGACGATCCGGGATGACGACAATGGAGGCATATCCCGCCTTGGTCACGATCAGCTGCGAGGATGGCTCCGGCAGCTCGATCTCGAAGCGTCCTTCTTCGTCGGTCAGGACCGCGCGCACCTCGCGATCGGGGCGTTGGCCGCGCGCGACCGCGAGCATCGCGCGCATTTCGCGGTCGGATTGATCGGTCGCAATCCTGACGACGGCACGGCGGAGCGGCCGGTCGTCGGCATCGGCGACGATGCGACCACGAATCATGACCGGCGATGGCTGAGCGCTCGCGGCGGATGCCGACAGAATCAGTGCGAGAAGAAGGTACTGCCGAGCCATCGTTGCGCGCTCGCAGTAGGGTGCGCGGACCCAGGTGGACAGGTCAACGAATTTCATCAGTGAGCGGCACGCCGGCGGCGCACATCGGACACTCCGAGGGCTTCCACATCTCGCCGGGAAATGCCGCCAGCGTCTCGAGGGCGAGACCGTTCTCCCGCGCCAGTACCACCGCGGCTGAGCCTCGCGCCGCCAGAGCACCGATGGCCACCGGGTCGGCGCCGCACTCGTAGAGATCCTTCAACGTCCCCAGCACCGCCGATCCCGCGCCGATCACGTCGTTGACGATGACGACCCGCTTGCCGGACACCAGCTCGCGCTGCGCGCCGGGCAGCCGGTACGACACCGGGAACAGACCCTCGCCTCTCGAATCGAAGCGCTCCGTGTACGTGAACGGCACGGCCAGGCGTCTCGCGACCATCATCGCGACGAACGCGCCTTCGACGAGTGGGCCGCAGACGACGTCAGGACGCTGCTCCGACAACACGTCGGCCAGCACCACCGCGAGTTGCTCCACCGGCTCGGGCTTCACACAGAGCAGCTCCAGGTTGAGCCACGTATCGCCGTGATGCCCGGACTCGAGCTTGAAATGGCCCTTCCGCCACGGCAGCAGGTCGGCGACCTCCTTCTGAAACTCACCCATGCTCCTCATCCAATTCCACGCCCAATCAACTTCAACCCAATTCCCAACGCCCAACGATCAACTTGAATGCTAACTCCCGTCCCGGATCACTCGACACGACTCGATATCGAAGCTCGCTTCGCCGATCGTTAGACGCGTCTGATCGCGCAGGGTTGCCGCGAACTCGATGAAGTGCTGCGCATCGGCGAAGTTGCTGGCGATGCCGAACGATACGCGAATCGCCCCCGCGCTCTTGCCGCCTTCGTGCGCGATCATCTGCAGAAAGAGCGGCAGGGTGAGATCCGGATTGCGCGCCAGCGCCGCCGCGACGTCATCGTCAGTGATCCCCTCCGCGGTTTCTCCGGGACCGGGATTGCAGAAGCACCCGGTCCGCAACGAAATCCCCCGCTCGCCGGCCAACTCCTCCACACGGCGGTAGTCGAGGAGGTGTCCCTCCGGATCGTAGAAGTTCATGGTCACGATCCCGCCGCGCATCGTCGTCGTCAGCGGGCCGTAGATGCGGACCATCGGACGGCCGTTCGAGTGGCGCATCGCGATCAGACGTTCGAGCAGCCAGCTGGTGAGGCAGTCCACGCGGGTCTGAATCCGGTCGATGCCAGCGGCGGCCAGATGCCGCAGCCCGATCTCGACGGCGGCGATCGAGAAGTAGTTCAGCGTCCCGTCTTCGAAGCCGGCCTCGCCGGACGAGAGGATGTGACGACGGCCACCGACCGTGGCGAAGTTGACCGTGCCGCCGGCAAACCACGGGCGGTGGAGTGTGTCGAGAGACGTGTTGCGCACCAGCAAACAGCCGACGCCGGTCGGGTAGCCGAACATCTTGTAGAACGAGACGCTGACGAAATCGGCCTGGACCTCGCGCAGGCTCAGACGATTGGTGGACACAAACGCCGCGGCATCGAGCACGACATCCCAGCCGCAGTCGTGAGCGCGTGCGACGAGATCGAGCGGGTGCTTGACGCCGGTGAAATTCGACTGGGCCGGGAACGCAAAGAGGTTCGACGCGCCCGGCTGCGCCTCCGACAGCAGCGTGTCGAGCGCGACGAGATCGAGCCGCAGTTCGGGCACGGTGAGCGGCGCATAGGCGACCGGCGTGCCCGCCGCGCGCGCGAACTCGCGGATGCCGTTGACCGAGTTGTGATTGTCGGCGGTCAGGAGCAGGCGTCCGCTGGACGTGAACGGATACGACTCGCCGACGTGCTTCAAGGCGCCGGTCGCGTTGGCGGTGAAGATGGCAGTGTAGTCGCCGGTGGCGTCGAACCACTCGAGGACGGCGCGGCGCGCGCCTTCGACGAGCTCAGTGGTTCGCGACGATGACGGACTCGCCGAATGCGGATTGCCGAGGGCCTGCGCGTTCAGCAGGTCCGCGTGCTGACGCACCTGCGACGCGCCATGCAGGCCGGCACCGGTGTAGTCCAGATAGATCTGTCCGTGCGCATCCAGCCGCCCGTACTCCGCCGCGCGCAGCGCGTCGAGAGGAAAGGTGGATCGGTATTCAGGGTAGCGCGCGAGAAACTCGGCGTACGCGTCGGACGTCGGTCGTTGGTCCACGGTCTACGGTCCTGCCACCCTGACGTGATAGTAGTCGGCGGCCCGCTCAACCGTCAGGGCCGCGCCGAACACGGCACTCAGGCGTGCGGTGGTGAGCGTCTCGTCAGGACGTCCATCAGCGGCGACGCGTCCTTCGCGCAGCAGGACCACTCGGCGCGTCTCCGGAACGATCTCGTCCACGTGATGCGTGATCAGAATCAGCGTCGTGCCCTCGCGCGTCAGCCGCCGTACGGTCTCCATGAAGCGATGCCGGGCGACGAGATCGAGTCCGGTCGTCGGTTCGTCCAGGACCAACGCATCCGGCTGCGTCACCAGAGCCCGCGCGATCAGCACGCGGCGCCGCTCGCCAGTGGACATCTCGTTGAGGGGCTTGCCGGCCAGGTGGGTCGCCTCGACGCGTGCCAGCGCCGCTCGACCCTGATCGCGCATCGCCGCGGTCGCGTCATGATGCGAGAACACGCCGTGGCTGCCGAAGAAACCTGACACCGCGGTATCGAGACCCGAGACCCGTCCGCCCGACGTGACTCAGACCGAAGCTGGCATCGAGGTCGCCGGTGACGACGCCGAGTCGCGTCCGTAGCTCGGCGAGGTCCCAGTGCTCGCGGCCGAACAGACGCAGCGCCGGCGTGCCGTTCTCGGGAGCGCGCGGTCGGTCGTCGAGCGTCAGCAGGCGAATGAGCGATGTCTTGCCGGCGCCGTTCGGACCGAGAATCGCGGTGTGCTCACCCTGATGGATGGTGAACGTCAACCCGTCGAGCACGCGCGTCCGGCCACGGATCAGCGTGGCGTTCACCAGCTCGAGAATCGGCGGCATCGATGCATTGTCACAGGGCGCGCTACCGTGTGTCCAAAAAGATATGGGTCCCCTCGTTCGCATATCCTTCTTCTATGCACACGCATCTCACTGAGGTCCTGTCGCGCCTGGACCGGTCACGGGCGGCGCTTCGTGACGCCGTCGATGCGATTCCCGCGGCGATGCAGCGGCAACGACCCGCGCCGGACCGCTGGTCCGCAGCGGAAGTGATCGAACATCTCACGCTCGTCGAACGCATCTTCGGCGGACGCATCGTCAACGCGATCGACGCGGCGCGATCCGGGCTCGCCCCGGAGGCGCATCCGCGCGCCGCGCTGCCTGACGCCATCGAGCAGCGCATGGGCGATCGCGTGAACAAGCGGCAGGCGCCGGAGACCGCGCAGCCGACCGGCACGGTCGATGTCGCGGCGGGATGGGCCGCGCTCGAGAGCAATCACGCAACGCTTCGCGCGGCGCTGAGCACCTGCGACGGTCTGGCCTTGAGTCAGGTGACGCTCGATCATCCCTTCTTCGGGACGATGACCGTGTATCAGTGGGTGGAGCTGATGGCCGCCCACGAAGGGCGGCACACGGAGCAGATCAAAGAAATCGCCGCGGCGCTCACGGTCTAGAACAAAATAGGCCATCACGTGGCCCTCTCACCAGGCACCCGTATTGGCCCCTATGAAATCGCTGGCCAGATCGGCGCCGGCGGGATGGGCGAAGTGTATCGGGCCGCAGACACGAATCTGAAGCGGCACGTCGCCATCAAAGTCCTGCCGGAGGCAGTGGCGAAAGATGTCGATCGGCTCGCGCGGTTTCAGCGTGAAGCGGAAGTCCTCGCGACCCTGAATCACCCCAACATCGCCGCCATCTACGGACTCGAGCGGGCCGACGGGCAAACCGCTCTCGTGATGGAGCTGGTCGATGGGCCGACCGTTGCCGATCGCATCGAGCAAGGGGCCGTTCCACTCGACGAGGCGCTGCCCTGTCGCAAAGCAGATCGCCGAGGCGCTCGAAGCGGCGCACGCGCGAGGCATCGTGCATCGCGACCTGAAGCCCGCGAACATCAAGATACGTCCGGATGGCACGGTGAAGGTGCTGGACTTCGGCCTGGCAAAGGCGATGGAGCCGGACGTCGCCTCGTCCCCCGGCGTCTCGCAGTCGCCGACGATCACGACGCCGGCAATGACACAGCTCGGTCTCATTCTCGGCACCGCCGCCTACATGTCGCCAGAGCAGGCGCGTGGGAAGGCCGTGGACAAACGCACCGACATCTGGGCGTTTGGATGCGTGCTGTACGAAATGCTCACCGGCCGTCGCGTCTTCCAGGGCGACGATGTGACGGACGTGCTCGTGGCGGTGCTGAGCAAAGACGCTGACTGGACGGCATTGCCGGCAGCGACGCCACCGGCTATCCGACGACTGCTCCGGCGATCGCTCGAACGGGATGCACACCGTCGGTTGGCCGATATCGCCGACGCGCGACTGGAGCTCGAAGAGGCGCAGACCACATCAGGAGATGAGGTCACGTCGGCGCCGCCACCTCGAGTCGCCTTGTGGCGCAGACTCGTGCTGCCGGCGGGCGCCGCGCTCGTGGCCGGCGCTCTTGCAGGCGTGGTTGCGTGGACGATGAAACCGGCCCCTTCACGTCCAATCGCACGTTTTGCCATCGTCCTTCCGGCAGACGCCGCGTTCTCGCCTGGTGACGCGACTCGCACGGTGCTGGCGGTGTCACCAGATGGATCGCGGATCGCGTACATCGTCGATGGGCAGCTCTATCTTCGTGCGCGGAATCGACTCGCGGCACCCGATGGCACGAGCCGGCGGCATTCCGTTCTTCTCCCCTGACGGGCAATGGTTAGGCTTCTGGAGCGAAGGGCAGCTCAGGAAGGTGTCCGTGAACGGCGGTGCGCCTGTCTCGATAGCGACGACACCGCTCCCATGGGGTGCGGCATGGGAGTCTGACGACACGGTCCTCTATGGACTCGGTCCAGAGGGGATCTGGCGCGTACCAGCGGCGGGAGGAGAACCCGAGAACCTGATCAAGCTGGACGCGGGTCAGCGTGCGCACGGCCCCCGGCTCCTTCCCGGTGGCCGCGCCGTCCTGTTTACGCTCACGCAGCGTGGACAGACGTGGAACGACGCACAGATCGTCGTGCACCCGCTCGATGGCGGCACGCGGCAGGTCGTCATTCAGGGCGGGACCGATGCCCGTTATCTCCCGACCGGCCATCTCGTCTACGCACGCGGAGGGAACCTCCTGGCAGTGCCATTCGACAGAGGGGCACTGAAGACTTCCGGCAGCGCGGTGTCGGTCGTCGATGACGTCGCGCAATCGGTCGGCGACTTCACCGGCGCCGCACATTTCAGCGTCTCTCACGACGCTACGCTCGTGTACGTGCCCGCGTCTTCGTTGAATTTCGGCGCAACCTCGTTTGTGTGGGTTGACCGTACAGGGCGCGAGACTCTGATTACCGGGCAGCCAGGCATCTATCTGGCCCCAACACTCTCGCCGGATGGCAGTCGCCTCGCCTTCATCAGGGCCGCAGGCGAGGATTTCGACATCTGGACCTATGAATTCAGACGCGGGATCCTCCAACCCCTGACATCAACGCGCGGACGTGATTCCGATCCGATCTGGTCACACGACGGGCGCCGGATCGCCTACTTTTCGGTAGCGCACAAAGGCGGTCCAGGGATCTTCGTGCGTGCCGCCGACGGAACAGGCGACGCCGAGCGGCTGACGACGGGAACACACATTCCCAACTCATGGTCGCCCGATGGCACGCGCCTGGTGTATAGCGATTTCGGAACAGCCGCGATTTCCGCAACCAGTCCGGCCGATCTTGCCGTGCTGACGCTGAGCGGTGATCGGCGGGCCGAAAAGCTGTTCGCCACGCCTTTCCGCGAGAACAACGCCACTATCTCGCCAGACGGGCGGTGGCTCGCATTCGAATCGAGCGAGACTGGTGAGAAAGACGTCTTGGTGCGGCCGTTTCCGGACTTGAACGGGCGCGTGCGGGTTTCGATCGCCGGCGGCGTGAGCCCGGTGTGGGCGAAAGACGGCAGCGCACTTTTCTATCGCAACGGGCGGACCATCATGTCGGTTGCCGTGCGCGGTGCGAGTCGTCCTGAATGGGGAACACCCGAAAAACTGTTTGCAGGCGCCTACTTCTTCCTCGAAGGCCCGACGATGTTCGACGTCGCGCCGGATGGGCGATTTCTGATGCTGAAGGACAGCCGCGGCAACGCCGGGGCTCCCGCAAGCAAGAACCTGATCGTCGTCGAGAACTGGTTCGACGAGCTGAAGCGTCTCGTTCCGACCAACTGACGTCGTCTCTCGGGCCGCCTGAAGGCGCCCCCCGACGACCCGCAGCCCCTAGGTGGACATGCCGCGCACGTCGCTGCTCGTGCCGCCGGCGGCCGGGATGTAGGACTTGAGCACGTAGTCCATCACCATGCGATGCGCGCTGAAGCGCCAGCCGAGCGTGCGGATGGCCCGCTTCATCCGCGCGATCCACTCGCGCGGCAGGCCGTCGCGATCGCGCTCGTAGTACATCGGCACGACGTCCTCCTGCAGGACCGTTGCGAGCGCGCTGCCATCACGTGCGTCGTGCGTCGCCGGATTCGAATGTGTTTCGCCGAAGCCGATGGCGAAGCCGTTGAGGCCGTCGTAGGCCTCCGCCCACCAGCCGTCGAGCACCGACAGGTTGAGCGCGCCGTTCAAGACGACCTTCTGCCCGCTCGTGCCGCACGCCTCGAGCGGCCGCCGCGGGTTGTTCAGCCACACATCGACGCCCTGCACCAGATGCCGGCCGACGTTGATGTCGTAGTCCTCGATGAACACGATCTTCCCCATGAACCGCGGGTCACGAGCCAGGCGCGCGACCTCCTGCAGCACGGTCTTGCCGGGGCCGTCGAGCGGGTGCGACTTCCCCGCGAAGATCAGCTGCACCGGCATCTGCGGATGGTTGAGCAGTGAATCGAGCGACTCCAGATCCTTCAGCAGCAGGTTGGCGCGCTTGTAGGTGGCAAACCGCCGCGCGAAGCCGATGGTCAGCGCATCGCGATTCAAGGCGCGCCGCAACTGCGTGATGACGGAGGCCGGTTCACCGCGGCGCTCGGCCTGCAGCACCACACGGCGCCGCGTCACGTCGATGAGGCTCGCCTTGAGCGCCTGATGCGCCTCCCACAATTCGCCGTCGTCGATATCCTCGACCGCGTCCCAGAACGCGGGATCGCCGCTGCGCTCCACCCAGTTGGCGCCCAGGTGACGGTCGTAGACGAGACGCATCTGCGGCGCGAGCCAGGTGTTGACGTGCACGCCGTTGGTGACATGGCCGATCGGAATGTGCTCCTCGCGCACGCCAGGAAAGAGCGGCGTCCACATCGCGCGTGAAACCTGACCGTGCAGCGACGACACGGCGTTGGCGCGATGACAGCACTTGAGCGCCAGCACGGTCATGCAGAAGCCTTCACGCGGGTCGTATGGGTTCACGCGTCCGAGGGCCAGGAACGCGTCATACGCCAGGCCCAGGCCGTCGCGCACGGGGCCGAGGTGCTCCTCGACCAGGTCGGGCGCGAAGCGATCGTGGCCAGCCGGCACCGGTGTGTGCGTCGTGAACACCACCTGCGAGGCCACGCGCCGCGTGGCTTCTTCGAGGCTGATGCCTTCGGCGTCCATGCGGCAGCGAATGAGCTCGAGCGCGGCAAACGCACTGTGCCCCTCGTTGAGATGGATGACGCCGGGCGAGATACCGAGCGCGGCCAGCGCCTTGACACCGCCGATGCCGAGCAGCAGTTCCTGACGGATGCGGACGCGATCGTCGCCGCCATAGAGCCTGGCCGTCAGCTCGCGGTCCTCGGGACTGTTGCCCTCGACGTTCGAGTCGAGCAGCAGCAACCTTGTCCTGCCAACCGCGGCCTGCCACACCCGCGCGCCAATCGTACCGGTCCGCGTCGCGATCTCCACCGTCACCGGTAGACCCTCGTGCGTGGCCGGCTGCATCGGCAACACACGGTGATCGACGTCGATGTATTCCTCGTGCTGCCAGCCGTCGCGATCGAGGCGCTGCCGGAAGTAGCCCTGGTCGTAATACAGGCCGATGCCGACGAGCGGGATGCCGAGATCCGACGCGCTCTTGAGATGATCGCCAGCCAGGATGCCGAGGCCGCCGGAGTAGATCGGCATCGACTCGTGCAGCCCGAACTCGGCCGAGAAATATGCCACTGGCCGAGCGCCCAGCACGCTGGCGTGACGCGCGCCCCAGGTGTGCCTGGACCTCAAGTACTCCTGGAGGCGCCGGTAGGCGTGGTTGATGCGGCCGTGCAGCGCCATCTCCGCGGCGCGGCTCTCGAGCCGGTCGATGTCGATCTGCTGGAGCATCGCGATCGGGTTGTGGTCGCACTGCTGCCAGAGCACCGGATCCAGATCGCGAAACAGGCTGACGCTCTCGTTGTCCCAGCTCCACCAGAGGTTCTGCGCGAGCGCGGCGAGGCGCTGGTGCACCGGCGCCACGAACTGCCCGACCGTGCGCGCTTCGCTGACGACGGACGACAGCTGCGCGCCTGCATCGGTGAAGGCCTGCACGTCCTCTTCGGTGAACGCGCGTGACTCGCGCGTCTGCACGACGAGCACGCCCTGCAGCACGCCGCGATCGATCACCGGCACGCCCATGAACGTGCGGAACGGCTCCTCGCCCGCGTCGCGGAAGTACTTGAACCGCGGATGCGCGGTCGCGTCGGGCACCACGACCGCCCGCACCTGCTCGGCGACCAGTCCGGCAAGGCCTTCGGTGATGCGCATGCGGACCTGTCCGACGCTCTCCGGGCGCAGACCCACGGTCGCCGCCAACACCAGGTTGGCGCGATCGGGCTCGAGCAGATACACCGAGCAGACGTCGGTCGCGCAGCGCTCGCGAATCACGGTGGCGATGTTTGAGAGCGTTTCCGAGGGGTTGCCGTTCCGGGAGACGAGCAGGCTGATCTCATCAAGCGTCAGGAGCGGGGAACTCGGATCCTGGACGTGCACGACGGCGTGGATCGGTGTTCACAGGGCGGCCTCCGAAGGGTCAGTCGAAACCGTGGCCACCGGTAGCAAGAACGCTGCCTCGACGTCTGCCCGCGTTTGGCCGCAGAGTCGCGTGAGGAATCAGACATTTGGGTAGCTACAAACAGTCCGTCCTACATCGTCGTTGGAAAGACTGGGATCAGACACCGGGTCAGACCCCGGGTCTGACCCCGATTCCCACGCAAAATGCCACAACGGCCGTCCGCCGGGTGCGATGGCCCGGAGGTTGCTCTCCGCTGAGGCCATGAGCTTTGCTGCTGTCGTCGATCGGGTGCGCGGAGAGTTCGTGGAGATGCCGGGTCTCGAGCTGACGCTGCCGCAGGCGGTACGTTTGTGGACGCTCGGGGCCGATGATTGCCGCTTTGTCATCGATGCGCTGGTCGATGCGGGCTTCCTGAAGTGGACCCCGCGACGTACGGTCATCCGGACCGGGCGCGATCTGCCGATCGGACCCCGCGACGCGGATCGGAGCAGGCGAGAGCATCAGCCGGCCAACATTTCTGTCAGGCGGCACTTTCGTGGCAACAAATCCGTTTGAATCGAGTCGCGTCGTGCCGGCCGGGCGCGTACGTACAGCTCCAGGTCGCTGTCGAATCGCGCACACCCGTGCGCGACAACACGCCAGTCGCAGCAGCAGCAGCAACAACAGCAGCAGCAGCAGCAGCAGTAGGGCCGTTCCTTTCGGACCGGCCTCTCGACGGCCCGGCCAACCAGCCTTCGCGGAAAGGACGGGCCCTACCGGATGCGTTCCAGATCCGCGGACGCGGCGTCGAGCAGCGCCTTCTCACGCTCGAGCGCGCGGGCGACGCGGACGATTTCCGTGTCCGCCTCGGCGTAGTTCTTTTCCTCGATCGCTTCGCGAACGCCGGGCATCGTCTTGACGGCGTATCCGGTGTAGTAGCCCGGCGCGTACAGCAGATGACGATACCAGGGCCGCCGTGGCAGTCCGGCCGGATCGGTCAACTGCCGCTCGCTCTGGATCAATCGAACGTTGACGGCGCGCGCGGATTCAGGCGTCACCTTCGACCGGGCCGCCTCGAGCGCCTTGCGATAGCGATCGGCGGCGCGCGTCAGCGCGTTGGCCGCGTTCTCGAGCGGCGCGAAATTCAACGCGGGCGGCATGTCCTCGATCGCCGGGGCCGTCAGCGGCCGCCGACGGTCGGCAATCGACGCGAATACCCCGTCCTCGATCTGACGGTTGCGCTCGCGCACCTCGTCCTGACGCTCCTTGAGCAGCGCCTGAAGTTCGCGCACGTAGGTCTGCGCCGTGTCGGCCAGGTGCGTGAACTGAAACGGCAGCACGTCGGACTCGGCCAGCCGGATGACGAGCGTCCCGACCGTCTGCGCGAGCGCCCGGCCATAGGCGAAGTCGGTGTCGAGAAACTTCGTGAAGTGAAAGTAGTCGTCGTAGATCGAGTGATAGATCCCGTCCGACTCGTCGAGACCGCCGAACGACAGATTGAGTGACGGGATGCCGGCGTGCTGCAGGAACGGCGAGTAGTCGGACCCCGAGCCGAGCGCGCCGATGCGCAGGTCGGCGCGCGCGCGGACCTCCGCGCGCGGACCGGGCGCCGTGCTGGTGATCGCGCGCGCCTGCATGCGCCTCCACACCGACGATTTGGTCTCCGGATCTTCGATGTCGCGCGCGACACCGTTGACCAGCGCCTCGAGGGCATGCGAGCCGCCGGCGTTCAGGAAGCCGCGACCGTTGCCGTCCGTGTTGATGTAGACGGCCGCCTTCTCACGCAGCTCCTGCTCGTGGTCCTCGACCCACTCCGTGGAGCCGAGCAGTCCCTGCTCTTCTCCATCCCACGCGGCGTAGACGATCGTCCGTTTCGGACGCCATCCGCGCTTGACGAGCTCGCCGATCGCGCGCGCTTCCTCGAGCTCGGCCGACATGCCGCTGCCGGGATCCTGCGCGCCATTGACCCAGGCGTCGTGGTGATTGCCGCGCACGATCCATTCGTCCGGGTAGGTCGATCCGGTCAGCCGCGCGATGACGTTGTTCGCCCGCTTCAGGCTCCAGTCGAACGCCAGCTTCAGATGCACGCGCGCCGCGCCGGGGCCGATGCGATACGTGATCGGCAGCGCGCCGCGCCAGTCGGCCGGCGCCACCGGGCCTCCGAGCGCCATGAGCAGCGGCTGCGCGTCGCCGTACGAGATCGGCAGCACCGGAATCTTCGTCAGCGTCGTCACCGCCTTGATGTCGAGACGTTTGGCGGCCGCCGTCGCGCCGATGTTCGGCGTCAACGGATCGCCCGGGTAGGTCGGCATGTCCATGACGCTGCCCCGCTGCACGCCGTCCCGATTGCGCATCGGTCCATCGGGAAACACGCCGTCCACGTAGAACCCATCGTCGCGAGGATCGGAGTAAATCAGGCAGCCGATGGCGCCGTGCTCGGCGGCCACCTTCGGCTTGATGCCGCGCCACGACTGGCCATAGCGCGCGATGACGATCGCGCCCTTGACCGAGATGCCTCGCCGCTCGAGCTCCTGGTAGTCGGACGGACGCCCGTAGTTGACGTAGACGAGAGGGCCGGTGACGTCACCGTCCACGGAGTAGGCGTTGAACGAGGGCAGCTGTTCGGACTTCTGCGCGGAAGTCGGGTCGGCCGCGATTGCCGGCTCCTCGAGCGAGGCCTTGAACGGCGTCGGCCCGAGCAGTTCGAGCACGCGCTCCTTCGGTGTCGGAAACAGCACGTCGTAGGACTCGATGCGCGCGTCCCATCCCCACTCCTTGAACCGCGCGAGGATCCAGTCCGCGTTTTCCTTGCCGTACGGAGAGCCGAGATGATGCGGGCGCGCCGCCATCAGGCGCATGTATTCGCCGATGTTCTTCGCCTCGATCAGCCCGCGAAACGTCGCGTCGGTGGCCTGCGGCTGCGCGGTCATCCGCAGCGAGCCGACCACGAGCACCACGGCGCCCGCGAGCAGCCACGTCTTCATTCGCCTCACGCTTGCCCCCACAGTCCAGCTACAATTTCGACGCCGAATCGGCATCATCACGAGACCTCGCATGCGACAGAGTCTGGCGATCTTACTCTTGGCGGCAGCCATCAGCCGAGGAGCGGTTCTCGACGCGCAGGAGTCCGAGAGCTTCAAGGCGCGTCTCTCTCCCGTTCCGATCAGCGTGGATCTGGTCGATCGTGTCACCGGGTCCGGATCGGTGACCGCCATCCTCACCGGAACCCTGCTGGCAGTCACCGGCACGTTCGCCGGCCTGCAGTCGCCGGCGACGGTCGCACGGATTCACGCCGGTGAACGCACGGGCGTGCGCGGCCAAGCGGTGCTCGAACTGATCACGACCCCCACCACGAGCGGCACGATCAGCGGCGTGTTCGAGCTCACGCCGGCGCAGCTCGAAGGACTCCGCCGCGGCCGGCTGTACATCCAGCTTCACAGCGAGAAGGCGCCGGACGGCAACGTATGGGGTTGGCTGCTGGCGGCCGGGGCCCAGCGATGAAGAGGCCGTGGCCCTTTCTGGGCCGCCTGAAGGCGGCCCCTACATCGCACATCGCGGCCCCATCGCTCATCGCGGCCCCTACATCGCTCATCATCGCCTGCGCGCTGCTCACCATCGCATTCCCGTCCGCGCAACAGCCTGGGGCCCCGATGACGTTCACGCCGAGGCAGGCAGCGTCGGGCCGCGTGGTCTACGACGGCCGCTGCGCAAGCTGCCATCAGGCCGACCTGCGCGGACTCGGCGAAGCGCCGCCGCTCAGTGGCACGGCATTCCGCACGCGATGGCTGGACGCGAATGTTGAAAATCTGGGCGCCTACATTCAGAGCTCGATGCCGCCAGGTGGTAACCGCCTGACCGCCAACGACGCGCTCAACGTCACGGCATTTCTCGCGTTGATCAACCGGCCGCTGAACGGCGCGTCGCCGGCCCCCGCAGTGTCCACGCCTCCACCGACCGCGACGCCACGCGTTGCGCCGCGGCGAGGGATCTCGGTGGCGGGGAGGGTCGAGGACTACGTGCCGGTCACCGAGAACATGCTGCGCGATCCGCCAGCTGGCGACTGGCTCATGGCGCGCCGCACGTATCAGGCCTGGAGCTACAGCCCGCTCGCCGATATCACACGCGACAACGTCGGCAGGCTTCGTCTCGCCTGGATGTGGGCGATGAGCGATCAGGACGGCGCGAACCAGCCCATGCCGCTCGTCCACAACGGCATCGTCTATCTCGTCGGCACCGGCGGCGTCATTCAGGCGTTGAACGGAAAGACCGGCGATCTGATCTGGGAAAGCGAGATCGGACCGGGCGAAGCCGTCAGCATCGGGTCGATGCGCAACCTGGCGATCTACGACGACAAGCTGCTGGTGGCCACCACCGATGCGCGGCTCGTCGCGCTCGATGCGCGCACAGGTCAGATCGCGTGGGAAACGACGCTCGAGGATCGCGCGAAGGGTTTCGGTAACTCGGGAGGACCCATCGTTGCGAAGGGCCGGGCTATTCAAGGCCTGGGCGGGTGCAATCGCTTCGGCCCGAACCGCTGCTTCATCAGCGCGCACGAAGCGAGCACGGGGCGACTGCTCTGGAAGTTCAACACCGTGGCCCAGGCGGGCGAGCGCGGCGGCGACACCTGGGGCGAGCTGCCCGACCAGTTCCGCAAAGGCGGCGACACGTGGATTGCCGGCAGCTACGATCCGGATCTGAACCTCACGTTCTGGGGCATCGCGCAGGCCAAGCCGTGGATGCACGCGAGCCGCGGCACGACGGCCAAGGACGCCGCGCTGTACACGAGTTCCACCGTCGCGCTCAACGTGGATGACGGGTCGCTGGCGTGGCACTACCAGCACGCGCCTGGAGAGTCGCTCGATCTCGACGAGGTGTTCGAGCGTGTCCTCGTGGACATCGGCGATCAGAAGGTACTCTTCACCATCGGCAAGGCCGGCATCCTCTGGAAGCTCGATCGCCGTACCGGTGCGTATCTCGGTCACCGCGAGACCGTCTTTCAAAACGTCTTCGATTCGATCGATGCCCTCACTGGCACGCCGACCTATCGGCCGGACATCATCGAGCAGCGCGTCGAGCAGTGGATTCAGTCGTGCCCGAGCACCGAAGGCGGACACAACTGGCAGGCCATGAGCTATCACCAGCCGACCGGCGTGCTGGTCATTCCACTCAGTCAGTCGTGCATGGAGATGTCCGCACGGGCAGTCGATCGTCAGGAGGGCGGCGGCGGCTCGGCGGCCGACCGGCGATTCTTCGAGATGCCGGGATCGGACGGCAACATCGGCAAGCTCGCCGCCTACGACGTCGCGACGATGAAGGAAGTGTGGAGCTACCAGCAGCGCGCGCCGTTTCTCACGTCGGTGCTGTCAACGGCGGGTGGACTGGCGTTTGTCGGCGATCTCGATCGGCGCTTCCGCGCCTTCGACGTGCAGACTGGCCAGATCTTGTGGGAGACGCGGCTCGGCACATCAGTGCAGGGCTTCCCGGTGTCGTTCACCGCCGGCGGCAAACAGTACCTCGCGGTCACGACCGGTCTTGGTGGTGGAAGCCCGCGGATGGTGCCGCGGACTATCGCACCTGAGATCCGTCCGCCGAACAGCGGCGCGGCGCTGTACGTCTTCGCGCTGCCTGATTGACGCCCGGAGCTACACGCCCACGGACTCGCGAACGACTCTGGGCGCCGCCTCTCTGGCATGCAGCGCGTTGAATGCGAGCGCGGCGGCAGCACCGCCGAGAAAGTCGGCCACGAGAAAGATCCAGATATTGGCCGCCGCCGACAGCCCCATCATCGTGATACCAACGGCCACCGCGGGATTGAACGCGCCTCCGGATACCGACCCCACCGCGTACGCGCCAGTCAGCACCGTGAAGCCAATGGCCAGGCCATAGTTCGAGTTGCCATCAGTCGCCTTCGCAGTCGCGGTGTTCAGCACCACCCACGCGAGCGCGAACGTGAAGAGGAACTCGGCGATCAGCGCCGAGCCGACGACAGGAGCGAGCGCGGTGACCTTGCTCATCAGGTCCGGACCCTTGAGCGCGCTCACGACCACCGCGGCGACCGCACCGCCGACCACTTGCGCCACCATGTATCCGGGAACGTCCTTGAGCGCGCACTTCCCGCGCAGAAACACGGCGAGTGTCACCGCTGGGTTGTAGTGAGCGCCAGATATGTGCCCGCCGGCATAGATCATCACCATCAGCGCGGCGCCGATCGCCAGGGGCGCCATATCGCCGGCTCCAGGTGCAATCACGGTCATGCCGATGGTCAGCACAAGAAAGAACGTCCCAATGAACTCAACTGCGTATTTGCCCATCGGATCCTCGCTTTTGGTGCGTCGGCGGAGGCGCCGAGCGTGGCGGAAGGTAGCACGCGAGGCGCGTTCAAGGTATGCGCAACCGGTGCCGATTTCCTTCCACTAGAGCTGTGTAAGCCAGGAGTGTCGATGACCGTCAGAATCCGACTGATCAGCTTGGTGGTGTTGGCGCTCGGCACGGCTCGTCCCGAACCCGTGAAGGCCGCCCCAGCAATCGCCCCGGCAGTCGATCCCCGATCCCCGATCCCTTCCTTCACCCTTTCACGTACGACAGCTTCTCGGCGACTCTTCCGTCCCGCACGCGAAACACATCAACACCGCGCACATGCCCGGGTACCCCGTCGCGCATCCATGAATAGATCCAGCGGACGATGCACCGGTCGCCGGCGGCGATGAGTTCCTCGGTCTCGAAGCGCGCGTGTGGTGACCGCTGAAAGAACGACTCCCAGAACGCTCGCACGTCCGCCTGCCCGGTAATGCGCGTGCCGTCAGGCGACGGCCGCGTGTTCTCGAAGACGCAGTCCTCCGTCATCAGGCTCATGATCGCGTTCACGTCGTGGCGGTTGAAAGCCTCGTTGAAGCGTTCGATGACGTTGCGCGTGGAGTCCGACATGGCGCCAGTCTAACTCGCCCGTCGCCGCCTTCGTGGGGGCCGCCTTCGTGGGGGCTCGCCTGTCGTAGGCGGCCCATTCGCTGATGTATCGTTGACGTGACATGGGTGGTATCACGTCGTGGCTTGGGCTGACGAAAGCCGAGACTCCGGAACAGGCGCCGCTTCGCGAACTGGTCAACGCGCTGGATCGCCTCGAGCCCGAGCGCGCGCGCCACATCGCGCGGTTCGCGTATCTGCTCGGCCGCGTGGCGCACGCCGATCGTCACGTCAGCCAGCAGGAAACCGAGACGATGGAGCGGCTGGTTCACGAGCGGGGCGGCCTCTCCACCGATCAGGCCATGCTCGTCGTCAGCCTTGCGAAGTCGAGCAACCTGCTATTCGGCGGGACCGCGGACTACATGGTGGCGCGAGAGTTCGCGGATAGCGCCAGCTACGAGGAGAAGCGTGCGCTCGCCCGCTGCCTGTTTGCCATCGCGGCCACCGATGACGCGATCTCGATGAGCGAGGAAACCGAGATTCACCGCATCCTGACCCAGCTCCGGATCGAGCCATCCGACCTGACAACTTTACGAGTCGAGCACCGGGCATTTCTGCCAGGCCTCACCAATCGGCGAGACGGCTCAGCTTCCTAGCCCGGCACATCGCGCTACAATGGCTTGAGCCCCAGCCCAATTCCACGCACCTCTCGACCTTAAAGATCCGGCGGCTTCCGGACGACATAAGGAAGAGACGGCACGGGTCTATCTGCCGGGCTCAAGGGACCAACATGCTCTTTCGTCGAATTTCCCACTGTTTCTCCGTACTCGTCCTCTTGGGCGTCGGCACGGCTGCGGCCCAGACGGTAGCGGAACCGGCAGTCACCTTCAAATCAGGTGTGGACCTCGTCTCGGTGACGGCGGTCGTCCGTGACAAAAAGGGCAAGGTTGTCCGCTCCCTCGAACCGAAGGACTTCACCGTCGCCGAGGACGGTCAGGCCCGGAAAATCGTGAGCCTGCAGGCCGACACGAATGCCCCGGCGAGCATCGCGTTCCTGGTGGACGGCAGCGGCAGCATGCGCCTCGGCGAAGCGCTCGAATCCTCCCGCCGCATCTGCGACTGGCTGCTCAGCACGCTCGATCAGAAGCGCGACGACGCCTCGCTTTTCAGCTTCGATACGCGGCTCCTGACGCTGCGTGAGTTCACCGGAAGCGTCGAACACGTCCGCGCCGGGTTGAAGGAACTGAATGCCTGGGGCGCGACGTCGATCTACGACGCCATCGCGGGCGCATCAGCCATCGTCGCCAACCGGGCACGCAACCGCCGCGCCGTCATCGTTCTTACCGACGGCGCCGACAACTGGAGCACCTACACGCCGCAGGAAGTGGCGTGGATCGCGAGCACGATCGACGTGCCCGTGTACGTATTCGCCGTGGGTGACGGCGTGAATGCGGAGGCCGGGGCGGCCAACCCCGGGGCCCTCTCGAGCCCGCTCGCCGAACTGGCGCGCGCCACCGGCGGCGACTTCTTCGTGGCCCACAACCCGGCGCTTGCCGTCACCGGCATCACGCGTCTGGTCGATGAGCTGCGGCATCAGTACCTGATCGCCTTCGAGCCGTCGAACGCCCAGGGACTGCGCAAGATCGAGATTCGCACCCGCAAGGCCGACCAGAGGGTCGCCTCCCGCAAGTGGTACACCGCCGGCTCGATCGACTGAGTCCGTCGGTACCTTCCACTCAACGCTGGCTACGGTCCGTCCTCCCCTGGAGGCGGCGCACGTCTCGCGGGTGTCTCGACATCCGGATACGGGATGAAATCGCGCGGCGGCGCACAGGGACTGCTCCGAGCCCCCGGCAACAAGGTGGACAGCTGCGCTGCGCTGACGCCAGGACGTACGAACGCGTCCGCTGACACTCCCGCACGTGTCAGCTGAGAGGCACTGACACCAGGAAACGACGATGACGCCGCCGATGCACTGGAGCCAGTCGATGGACCGCCGGTGCATGGGCTCGGTGCGCCCGGCGCAGCAGATGGCGGCACCGCCTCTCCGTTGGGCCGCCCGATCGGAATGGCCTGTTGTGGAGCGGGAGCTGTCGCGGCCGGAGCACTCGAGGTACCGGGCCGTTCGGGAGTCGACGAGGTCCCGGGCGTCGAACTCGTGCCTTGCGCCCGCGTCGCAGGTTCGCTGCTGGATTGTGGACTCTGGCTGACCTGACCGCCAAGAGCCGTACTGGCGAGGGCGAACGTCAGGAGTGAAGCCGATAAACACAATCTCATCGATGCCGCGTTGAATGGCCTCATACCATTCACTACTCACCATCCCCGGGCGGCGTTGACCGAACTCGTCCGGACGTTGCCACGCACGAGCCCGTCCCTCATATAATCTCGACGCCAGGAGGGCTGCTCATGCGCACTGTCGCCACATCCAGACCGCTTCTCGCCTTCGCGCTGTTGGCCATGGCCGCAGCCGCATACGCCACCATCCAGGCCCAGAGCTCCAAGCCGCGCCGGAGCCTCCAGGACTGGCCGACCGGCCACTACAAGGTCGTCGAGAACTGGCCCAAACCGCTGCCCAACACGCGGCATTCGCACGATGGATGGACGTGGGGCTCGTTCGGCGGCGTCTACGCCGAGAGTCCCGATCGCATCTGGGTGGCGATGCGTGGCGAGCTGCCGCTACCGCAGGGCGCCAAGCCGTGGACGCCGTACGCGGCGCTCAATCCGCCGCGTGGCAACGCCACCGGCAACGGCGACGGCATCTCGGCGACGTGCGAGCCGGAAAACAAGCGCGGATGGGAGCGCCGGTTCGAGCACTCGATCTACATCCTGAATCGAAACGGCGAGCTCGTCGACGAGTGGCCGCATCTCGACAAGATGTTCTCGCAGCTGCCGTGCGGCCGCGGTCCGCATCAGATCAAGATCAGCCCGTACGACAAGGAGAAGCACATCTGGATCATCGACGACCAGCTGCACATGATCTATCGCTTCACCTATGACGGAAAGTTAGTGCACAGCAAGGGAGAGCTCGGCAAACGCGGCCGCGGACCGAACACGTTCGATCGGCCGACGGACATCGCCTGGCTGCCCGATGGCACGTACTTCATCACCGACGGCTACGGCGGCACGCGCGTCGCCAAGTACGACGCCAAGGACAACTTCGTCAAGGACTGGGGCGGCCCGCCGAAGGATCCGAAGAACCCCGGACCGAACGAGTTCAACACCGTGCATAGCATCGCCATCAGCAGTGACCGGCGGCTGTTCGTCGTCGATCGCGGCCACGCGCGCATGCAGGTGTTCGACGTGGACGGCAAGTTCCTCGACATGTGGACACTCAGGTCACCGAACTGGCCCGAGAATCAGAACACCCTCATGGTGAATCACTTCATCGATCAGAACGGGTTCATCTGGGTGGGCGATGCGCCGACCAGCCGCATCCTCAAGTTCGATCTGGACGGCAACTTCCTCTACGGCTGGGGCGCGGCAGGCGGACAGCCCGGACGACTCGCCTGCTCACACGGGATGACCACGGATCAACTCGGCAACCTCTATCTTGCGGATTGCTTCGCGGGCCGGCTGCAGAAGTTCGAGCCGGTGCCGGGTGCGGATCCCGCCAAGATCGCGGGACAGATTCTGCGCACCTGGGACACATGGAAGAAGTGAAGAAGTTGGAAGTGTAAAGTGTAAAGTTGTAAGCGCCGAGCTCGATGCAGGCCTCTCGCTGTTTACAATCGATCTGATTGAAAACAGCGAGGAGGCCTCATGAGCTACGTTGACGGATACATCCTTCCCGTTCCCAAGAAGAACGTGCGCGCGTACAAGCGCATGGCCGAAATGGGCCGCAAGATCTGGACGAAGCACGGCGCGCTCGACTACAAGGAGTGCACCGGCGACGACCTGGTCGCCAAGTGGGGCACACCGTTCACGAAAATGATGAAACTCAAGCCCGGCGAGACGGTGGTGTTCGCGTACATCGTCTACAAGTCCCGGTCCCACCGCGATGCCGTCAACAAGAAAGTCATGAAGGAGATGAACGCCACCGGCGCGCCGCCGGATATGCCGTTCGACATGAAGCGGATGGTCTACGGCGGCTTCAAGACGCTCGTCGAGTGACGCGTCCGTGAACTCCTCCGGCTCCGACACGTCTGAGACGGTAGAGGAGACACAGCCATGGACCTGGTGACACTCGGGCGCACGCTGGGGTTTTCGTTCGCGGCCGGTGTGAATCTCTACGCGACGGTCGCGATCCTCGGACTCGCGGCGCGGTACGGGTGGGTCGATCTGCCGCCGCAGTACCAGGTCTTCAACAACGGGTTCGTCATCGGCGCCGCAATCGTGCTGTATCTCGTCGAGTTCTGTGCCGACAAGATTCCGTACTTCGACTCCCTCTGGGACCTGATTCACACGGCGATCCGTCCGCTCGGCGGCGCGCTGATCGCCGTAGGAACGCTGGGCGACGCCTCACCGGGCGTCGAAGGACTCGTCGCACTCCTCGGCGGCACCGTCGCCGCCGGGAGTCACCTCACCAAAACGAGCACGCGCGCGATGGCGAATACCAGTCCAGAGCCGGTCTCCAACTGGGCGCTCAGCGTCGCCGAGGACGTGTTCGTGGTCGGCCTCGGCTATCTCGCCCTCGAGCACCCGATTGCCGCGCTCGTCGTTGCCGGCGTGCTGCTCGTGCTGATCGTCGTCTTTGCCGCCGTCATCATCCGGACGGTGAAGCGCTGGTTCTGGCGCCGGCGCGTGGCGCCGGCGACCTGACGATCAGAACTTCATGCCGAGACCGAAGCGGACTTCGTTGCCGCCAAGCGAGTCGCCGAGAGCGAGCGCCTGCATCCAGCTGTCCGAGAACACCCGGTGATGTCGGTAGCCGATGTCGGCCATGACGTTGCCAGCGTGCAGCGTTACTCCTGCTCCTACGGTGCCGATCGGAGCCGTGCGGTTGAGGAACGCCAGACCAACATTCGCGAGCGCGCCAGGCAGATCGGTCCCGAGCCCCGTGACATGCGGCTGCAGCCGCGCGATGCCGCCTGATGCCTCGACGTACGGCCGCAGGCCCGACGATCCGCTGGTCAGACGGATACCGCCCTCGCCGTAGAACGCCGACGCGCTCAGCCCCGCCGGACTCAGACCGAACAGCATCTGCGTCGTCGACGGCAGAACGTTGCTGAGACGGCCAACCTCGCCGATCAAGTGGATGTTCGGGGTGAGGCTGCCGGTGATCACGCCGCCGAAGTTGGTGTTCGGCGTCGTGAAGCTGCCCACGCCCAGCCCGCCAAATCCTTCGACCGACGCGCGTGGCTCCTGTGCGGACGCCGCAGAGGTCACGAATAGAGTGGCGAACAGGATCGCCGAGAACGAAGTGATACGCATGGTCGTCACCCTCCCCCGAACGCTGGCATCATCGTTTGGGCAAGAGTCGTACCCGTTGTGAATGCCGGTGATCGTCGAGAGAAAACGCCGGCAGCGACGTATCGCGCGGTCGCGTGTCACCGTTCGACGACAATAGGCTGAGGCCCTCGACGGGCTCAGGGCAGGAGGACGCTGATGACGTTCGAGGTACTGCAGACCCTGGTCGACTATCACTACTGGGCGCGAGACCGCCTGTTCGTCGCAGTGGACGCGCTGACCGAGGAGCAGTTGCGACGGCCGCTCGGCAACAGCTTCTCGTCGGTCTTCGACACCGTCGTGCATCTCGTGCGGCGCCGACTGGATCTGGCGTTCGCGATGGGAAGGCGTGTCGCCGATGGCGCTGCCTGACGCCGGAGCTGTACGACGATCTCGCGAAGGTCCGCGCGGCGTGGGAGGACGAAGAACGGCGCATCCGCGCGATCGTGAATCAGCTCGGACCTGACGGCATCGCCCGACCGATCGAATATCAAGGGTGGGACGGACGATGGCAGGCGCAGCCGTTCTGGCAGATGCTGCAGCACCTCGTTAACCACGGCTCGTACCATCGCGGACAGGTGACGACGATGCTGCGGCAGCTCGACGTGCCGCCGCCGAAGAGCATGGACCTGATCGCGTTCTATCGCGAGCGCGCGAACGTGACCACGTAGTGTCCGGCTTTAGCCGGACTGGACGAGCTCCGTAGTAACATCTCCCGCCACTGCCGTAGTGTCCGCCTTCAGCGGACCTCGTCCTCGAGGAGTCTGTGATGAAGAGACGTGTAAGCCTGGTCGCGGTGCTCGCGATCGCCATGTTCGGCGCGTACGTGCGGGCGCAGTTCGGGGACAAGCCTGCCACGCTCGACACCATCAAGATCAAGGATGACCTGTTCGTCATCCACAACGACTTCGTGCCCGGCAATACCACCGTGCTGGTGACCAACGAGGGCGTCGTGCTCGTGGACGACAAGTTCGAGATCGACCACGAGAACATCATGGCGCAGCTGAAAAAGATCACGAACCAGCCGGTGAAGTACGTGATCAACACGCACTACCATGCCGATCACAGCGGCGGGAACCCGAAGCTGCAGGCGCTGGGCGCGCAGGTCGTCACCTCGCAGCAGGCGCGCGACAAGATGGTCGAGGTCAAGCAGCCCGGCCAGGCGAACATCACGCTGGAGAACAGCGTGCGGCTCTTCGTCGGCGGCAAGCGGATCGAGGTCTATCGCTTCGGCCGCGCGCACACCGACGGCGACATCGTCGTGCTCTTCCCCGACCACCGCGTGCTCTCAGCCGGCGACATGTTCACGGTCGGCGACGCGACGCCGCAGCTGGTTGACTACGCCGGCGGCGGCAGCGCGAGAGACTGGCCCGTGCACGCTCGACGGCGCGCTGAAGCTCGATTTCGATCAGGTGGTGCCGGGCCACGGCGTGGTCGTCACCAAGCAGGAGCTGCGGAAGTTCCGCGACAGCACGATGACGCTGAAGAACCGCGTCCGCGACATGATCGCGAAGAAGAGCACCAAGGCCGAGATCGAGAAGATGCTGCGAACGGACTTCAAGTTCGCCGACCTGCACATTCAGCGCAGTCTCGACGGCATGATGATCGAGTTGCAATAGGCCGGTCCTTTCGAACCGGCCTGGCGTTCAGCGCGCGGGTTCTGGGGCCGGCTGCGCCGTGTCAGCGCTCGTGCTGCCGCATGGCGTAGGCCTCAACAAGCGCATCGTGTACTTCTTGTCGTCCGGGGCCTTCTTGATCGACTTGGGATCGACGCTCGGTTGCGCCGGGATCACGGTCATCCCGCACACCACGCGCGCGCGCTGGTCATCAGGACGCGCCAATGCCAACCCTCGAGCCATCTGCTCCTGCTGCTGCCGGGGCAACGATTTCGGTCCGAAAAGAGGCGGCTTCGTCGGGGAAGGACCAAAGGGCGACGGCGCGGGTGTCAGGCCTTGCGCCGCGACGATCGTCGCCAGTCCGAGAATTGCAGAGATCCCCAAGGCCCCGGCGGCAAGGCAGGTTCGAACTCGCATACAACCTCCTCGGAGACAGACACCCACGCGCATCCGTTTGGACGCCCGGGCTCAGGGCCTGGTCGTTTTCTCGTCGGCGCGCGAGCCGGACAGCGTGTTGCGCATCGCGTAGTTGCCCTCGTGACACGCGTATCGAACAGCTGGTATGAGCTGTCGCGGCGCAGCGGAAACGAGACCTTCCACGGCTTCGTCCAGGTCTTCGGGTCGTTGATCGTCACCTGGTACTGCAGGATGTTCGCGCTGAGCGGCGTGAAGCGCTCGACGATCTCGATCGAGTCGCTGGGGATCAGCATCATCCCGTTGCCCTGCATGCCGGTCTTGCCATTCAGGTTCTTCGTCTCGACGACCAGCGTGTTGCCTTCCCACCGGCCGCGCGACGTGCCCATCCACGACTTCATGTTCGACGGCAGCGACGGCCGTCCGTCGAGCGGGATGATGCGCGTCTCGTGGATCATCTCGTTGCGGAACGCCACCAGCCCGGGCGCCTGGATGATCTGGTTGCCGTTGTTGTACACGACCGGCATCATCGACCCGACGACACCGCGCGAGATGCAGCGGTCGTACGGACCGAGCTCGTCGGCGCTCTTGAATCCGGTCTGCTTCGTGTAGGTGCCGCCGGCGGTCTTCTGTCGTGCCGCGCCTTCAGGCGTGAACGGCGGCATCTTCCCGTCCGGTGGATCGACGATGAGCGACGACTGCCGCGACGGCAGGCCGCGCTCGAGCCAGTGCGGCGGCGGTGAGGTCACGCCGCCGATGTCGCCAAGCGCGACGATCTCCGCGGGCGGCTTCTCGAGATCGAACTCGAGGACGTCGAGCTGGGCCTGCTTCGCGGCCTGCGCCTCGCGCGCCTTGAACTCCTCTTCGGTGAGGAACAGCCGGTTGCCGAACTGCGCCGGGCGCTCGAACGGCACGCTGACCATGTCGGTGCCGGGCCAGATCCCCTGCAGATCGGGATCGCCCCACGGTGTCTTCGGCGGGGTGTACGAGCGTGCCCGATGCGCGGCGCCTGAGCAGACACGGTGACGACCAGCGCGAGAGCACGCTGACGCCAGAAACCCGCACAGCACTTTCATTGCCACGCATTGAACCCTCCGAGGGATCGATCATAGCTCGGATCGCTAGGATCTGAAGTCCGGCTAAAGCCGGACACTACGTCTTGATGGCACACCACGTCGTCATGCAGCGCTGCTGCTGGACGTTCGTGGTCTTGATCGGATCGGCGAGCCGGCCGCCGAGACGCTCGGTCCAGCCGAGCAGCATCGACTCGTCAACGACGAACCGGCTCGATCCGTCGGGCAGGCGGACCACTCGTCCGGCGGGACCGACGAGCGACTCGAGCCCGATGTTCGAGGCCAGCCTCGCGAAGAAGAGGCCGTTCGGCGCGAGCACGCGCCACATCTCCTGCACCATGCCCGTCCAGTGCGCCTCATCGCGTGGCGAAGTGCAGAACGGCGCTCGCGATCACCGCCTCCATGCTGCCGTCGGCATGCGGAAGCCGATCGATCGAGGCGACGACAAAGTTGGCTGGCGGCAACTGCGGCGCGAGCCTCGCCGCCGTCTGCTGTATCAGTTGAATCGCGGTGGGATCCTCGTCCACGCCGAAACACGTGAAGCCGTGCTGCAGGAAGTAGATCAGGTTCCGGCCATCGCCGCACCCGGCGTCGAGCACGCGCGTGCGGGCGTCGAACCGGCCGCGAAGAATCTGATCGAAGAGGTAGATGTCGATGTCGCCGAACTGCGATCGCAGCTCACGACCGAGGGGCCGTGGCGTCGTCACACGGCGGCCGCGCCAGGGAGAGACCAGTCCGGCTCAGGGCGGCCGAACCAGATCCAGGCGATGTAGTCCACGAGCGGCGGCTCGCCGCCGACCTCGCGAAGCCGGGCGTTGACCTGACCACGGTGATACGTCGAGTGACTGGTCACCTGGAAGATCGTCTCGCCAAGCGTCGGCGTCGAGAACGTGCGTCCGAGCTGCGCCTCGAAGGCCTTGATCCACGGCATCGACACGTCCACGGTCAGCCCGTGCGCGTCGAGCCGGTCGAGAAAGCTGTTGGCCTCCGAGTAGTAGGTCTGTGCCCAACCACGCAGATCGGCCGCGGTCGCGAACTCAGGGCTTCCCCGCGACGGGTCGAAGGGATCCTTCCGCCACACGACGAGAAACAAACGCTGCACCACGTGCAGATGCGTGAGGAGATCGCGGAGGCGCCGGTCGTGTCCGGCAGGCTCGCAGGCCAGGACGGCGCGCCAGACTTCGGCGTCAGCCCACTCCATGTGCCGGATCAATTGACGGAGGAGATCGATCGAAATCGTGTCCATGGTGCAATCCCGGCCGGTCCGAAAGGACCGGCCCTACTACTTCGCGAGGTCGGAGATGACGGCAAGCGTCAGCGTCGCGGCATTACGGCTGGCGACGTCGATGTTGGTCCGGTAGGCATCCGGCGTTCCACCGTCGGCGCTGTCGGTGATGCTGCGAATCACCAGGAACGGGACGCCGAGCTGCCAGCACACCTGCGCCACGGCCGCGCCCTCCATTTCGACGGCGGACGCCTTCAGCGCCTGCCGCAGCTCGTCGCGCTGCGCGGGGTTGGCGACGAACGTATCGCCGGTCACAATCACGCCCTCGCGCACGACGGGCACGCGTGACGACCCTGGTGACGGGTCGAACTTCAGCGTCGGCGCGAGACGGCGCGCGGAGGCCAGCAGTCGGGCGTCGGGCGCAAAGACCGCGGGGTTCGCGCCACCAGCCACCGGGTTGTTCGTCGCTCGTCTCACGAATCCACCGGCGGTGGACATGCCGAAGTCGTGGTAGCCGATCGCCGAGGCGATCACCACGTCAGCGGGCCTGAGATCTGAGTCGATCGCGCCGGCGGTTCCAGAGAAGAACACCGCTGACGGCGTGTAGTGATTGATGACCAGCGCGGCCATCATCGCCGCGTTCACTTTGCCTGCGTTGGTCTTGCCCAGGATCACGCGAGTCGATCCGATCGTGCCGACCGTGAACGGGGCGCCCTGGACACGCTCGATCGACGGACGCACGAGCCGCGCCTCGATATCCTTCACCTCCGCGGGCACGCCCAGAATCGCGACCGGCCGCGACGGCGCCTGGCCGCCGGCGAGCGCGCCTGCCGTGAGACACGCGGCCAGCAGGCCCAGCAGCGTGCGGCGGCTCATCGTGAGCAGGGTCACTGATGGCTCAGTTCGACGGCGCGGTTGCGGGCGGCGCGCCAGACGTTGAAGGGGGCGTCGAGGGCGGCGGTGGCGGGGCCGGCCAGCACGAGGCATCTCTTCTTGCGAGAACCTCGGGAGCAGACTCGTCCCGCATCGCCAGGTGATACACCGTGCCCGCAATCACCATCGCTGCCTTCTTCACATCGTCCTCGACGATGCGCTCGTAGGTGTCGAGGTTGGTGTGCCAGGTGTAGGTCTGGTACTGAATCGGATCGAGCATCGTGTTGATGCCGGGCAGACCCGCCGCGTTGAAGTTGGTCGAGTCGGTCCCGCCGGCGCCGCGCGACCGCGTCGTCGTCGCGCCAAGCATGCCGAGATCCTTGAATGATGCCGTGGTCTCGCGCAGGACGTTCCCGGCCGCCGCCGGGCCGAACGCGGTCAGGCCGCGCACGCGTCCGGTGCCGGAGTCCATGTTGATGTAGGCCGACAGCTTCGCGTACTCCGGCTTCTGATCCTCGAACGTCCCGAAGTGCTGGCGGACGTAGGCCCTCGAGCCCAGCAGCCCCTGCTCCTCGCCGCTCCACAGCGCCACACGGATGGTCCGGCGCGGCTTCACGCCGATCGCCGAGAGGATACGAACGGCTTCCATCATGACGGAGCAGCCGATGGCGTTGTCGGTCGCGCCGGTCGCCGCGTGCCACGAGTCGAGGTGACCGCCGAGCATGACCACTTCGTCGGCCTTGTCGCTGCCCGGGATCTCGGCAACGGTGTTGTAGCTGGTCCGGCCCTCGGGATAACTGCGGTTGACGATCTCGAACTCGAGCTCGACCTGCCGCTTGTCCGCGAGCAGACGTGAGATGCGGCCGTAGTCTTCGTTGCGCATC
Organism: uncultured Acidobacteriota bacterium; assembly: GCA_963751025.1. Taxonomy (GTDB): domain Bacteria; phylum Acidobacteriota; class Vicinamibacteria; order Vicinamibacterales; family UBA2999; genus Gp6-AA40. The sequence goes on from CAVVTC010000005.1 coordinate 118,549, forward strand.
ACGACCGTCGGCGGCGCCTTCGAGATGTCGCGGGTGGCGTTGTCGAAGGCGCGAATCTGTCCGTGATCGCGCCCGGCGTCGTTGATGCGGACGAGCGCGCCGTTGGCGATCAGAAACTGATTGAGCTGCTCCTGGATCTGCGCGTTGGTCAGCGGACGTGGTGCGGGCGGTCGTCCCCGGTGGCTGGGGCCCCGGCGCCGGCGCTCCCGCTGGTTGCGCGGGCGGAGTGTTCAACTGCGCAGAGCACGTCGGCGTCTTCGCGCCGAAGCGGCGGCGGGTTGAACGTCACCGGCACCTGCTGATGCGATCCGACGAGGACGATCTTGCCCTTGATCGAGGGCTTGATGGTCTCGAAGTACGACGCCAGATCGGCCTGCGTCGGCCGCACCGGCAGCGTGATCTGCATCGCCTGACCGCGCGCCACGCCATTCGTGCCCGGCGTCCAGGCCAGCACTTCGGCCGACCAGCGCATCCTTCACGGGCGAGGTGATGTGCGCGGTGAACCGCTCGTTCGCCCATCCCGGAGAGCCGAAGTCCCACGGCTCGAGATGGGCGTTCTTGAGTCCCCAGGATGTCATCTGCTGCACGGCCCATTCGCCGGCGGCCTTGAGATTGGGCGAGCCGGTGAGCCGTGGTCCGTAGACGTCCGTCAGCATGTGCAGCGTCCGGAGGATCTGCGACCCGCTCGTGGCCTCCTGCCGGATCTTCCAGAACACGCTCTCGTCCGGGCGCTCTTCCGCGACGAGGACAACGAGGCCGGCGAGAACGAGACTGACTGAAACGCCGATGACTCTGCGCATCGATTCCCCCAAGGCGGGTCTCAAGACCCGCCTAACCCGCCTTACCGAAGATTCTTGTAGACCCGCTCCTCGAATCCCTGCAGCACGCGCAACGCGCCCTCATCGTAGAACGGCAGCACCTGCATCAGAATCACCGCGCCGATCTGCTTCTGCGGGTCGATCCAGTAGAAGGTGTTGTTGATGCCGGCCCAGCTCATGCTGCCAGGACTGCGCATCGATGGGTTCGGCGATTTCGGGGCGGCGATCTGGAAGCCGAGCCCCCAGACGTCCTCGCCGGCGCCCAGCGGATACGGCCGGGAACGCATCGGATCCGCCGACGGCTGGAGACGGACTTTCACGCTGCCAGTCTGGTTCTTCGAGACCTCGGCAACGGTGCTCTCCTTGAGAATCCGCACACCGCCCAACTGCCCCTGGTTCAGGATCATCTGCACGAAGCGGCTGTAGTCGGCCGCCGTCGAGAACAGCCCCCCGTCGCCGCGAATCGTCGCGGGAATCGGGTCGGGATTCGGCGTCTCCCTGATCGTGCCGTTGGCCCGTTGATTCGTCGTGACGACACGCGAGTACTTCGCCGGCGGCACGGTGTAGGTCGTGTCACGCATGCCCAGCGGACCGAGGATGTGCTTCTCGAGATAGGCATCAATCCGCTCGCCCGTGACTTTCTCGATCACATCGCCAAGCACGCGCGTGCTCGCACCGTAGGTCCACTGCGCGCCGGGCTCGTTCACCAGCGGCAGCTGGGAGTCGTTGGTCGCGCCAGTCTTCTTCTGCGCGATCGAGAGCGACGGATCGGACCACGAATAGCCGATGCCCGAGGTGTGCGTGAGCAGTTGCCGAATCGTGATCGGGCGCGCCGCCGCCCGCGTCTCGTACGTGCCCGCGCTCGCGTCAGCCTTGCTGAACACCTGGGGGGTTTTCAGCGAGGGAATGAACTTCGACACGTCGTCATCAAGGCCCACCTTCCCCTGCTCGACGAGCTGCATCACACCCATCGAGGTGACGGCCTTGGTCATCGAGGCAATGCGGAAGATCGTGTCCTTCGCCATCGGCACGTTCTTCGCGGCGTTCATCTTGCCGAACGCCTCGTGATACAGCACCTTGTCGCGGTCCACCACGATGGCCACGATGCCGGGCACGTCGCCGCGGGACACGGCATCGACGAAGAAGGTTGAGAGTGCGGTCGAGCCTTCGGAGGTGAGCAGCAGCGGAGGCGCCGCTCTGAGGCCGACGAGGAGAAGTGCGATGAGAGGGAGAACGGAGAGAGCGCGTTTCATGAGCATCTCCCGGGCCGCCTGAAGGCGGGCCCACAAGGCGATCGTAGGGGCCGGCTTCAGCCGGCCCCCCAAGGCCGCCTGAAGGCGGCCTCTACGTACGTCAGACGAGCTTTGTCTTCGAGATCGGCAGCTCCCTGACGCGCTTCCCGGTGGCGGCGAAGATCGCGTTGCTCAGCGCCGACAGCACCGGCGGCAGGCCCGGCTCGCCCACTCCGGTCGGCAGTGCCTCGCTGTCCACGAAATGCACATCGACCTGGTACGGCGCATCGGTCATGCGCGCGACCTGGAAGTCGTGGAAGTTGCTCTGCACGATCCGGCCGCCCTTCGCCGTGATCTCCCCGGTCCGCGCCAGGCCGACGGCCATCACCGCCGCGCCTTCCATCTGGGATCTCACGCGATCGGGATTGACGATCACGCCGGCATCGACGACCTGATGGATCCGCGGCACCTTGAACTGCCCGCGGCTGTCCACCTCGACTTCGACAACCGACGCGACGTAGGTGTTGAAGCTGCGATGTGCGGAAATGCCCATGCCCCAGCCGCCGCCCGCTTTGCGCTTGCCCCAGCCCGACTTCTCGCCCGCCATCTCCAGCACCCGGCGCAGGCGCCGCGTGTCGATCGGGTACTTGTCGTACGGCGCGCCGTAGTTGGAGTAGTCCACGCCCTGCGACTTGAGATCGAGCACCTTGCCCGGGCCCATCATGTCGAGCAGGAACTCGAGCGAGTCGCGACCCGCGGCCTGCGCCATCTCGTCGGCGAAGCTGTGCGCGGCAAACGCGTGGAAGTTGTTGCTGACGGCGCGGAACCAGCCGATGCGGACGTGCGCGTCGGCCGGTCCGTTCTCGGCGCGGATGTTCGGAACGTCGTACGGCAGATCGGTGAGACCGAGATCGAGCTCGAAGCTCAGTGGCTCTCGCGCGCCAGGCACGAACGTGGAGGCGATCGGCGGGAACACCGATCGATGCAGCCACGCCGTCGGCTTGCCGCGCGAATCCACGGTCGCCTTGTGATAGACCGCCGCGGTCGTGTGGTAGTAGTCGAAGCGGATGTCGTCCTCGCGCGTCCAGATCACCTTGACCGGCTTTCCGAGCTTCTTCGCGAGCACCGCCGCTTCGGCGGCGTAGTCCGGCTTCGACTTGCGGCCGAAGCCGCCGCCGAGCAGCGTCACGTGGCAGATGACGTCCTTCTTTCTGATGCCGAGCGCCGCGGCCACCGCTTCCTGCACCGCCTGCGGATTCTGCGTCGGCGCCCAGATGGTGGCCTTGCCGTCGCTGAATTCGGCCACGGCCGCCGGCGGCTCCATCGAGGCGTGCGCCGCCATCGGCGTGTAGTACAGTCGCCTCGAGCACCTTGCCGCCCTTGCGCGAACTCGGCCTCGACGTTCCCGAGGTTGCGGAAGACCTTGCCCGGCTGCTTCACGGTCGCGAGCAGCTGCTGCTTGAACGCCTCGGACTCGAGCACGCCGTGCGCGCCGTCGTTCCAGTCGACCTTCAGCTCCCTGCGGCCCTTGATCGCCGCCCACGTGCTGTTGGCGATCACCGCGACGCCGCCGAGCGGCTGGAACAGATGCGGCGGCTTGAACGTGTCGAGCGTGACGGTCTGCTGCACGCCCTTCACCGCCAGCGCCGCCTTGTCGTCGACGCTGCTCGCCGTGCCGCCGAGCACGGGCGGGTGCTCGATCGAGGCGTAGACCATGCCCATCGCGGAAGACGTCGAGCCCGAACTGCGCCTTGCCGGTGACGATGTCCTTCTGGTCGTAGGTGGACGTGTCCTTGCCGACGAACCGCCACGCGGTCTTCGGCTTGAACTGGAGCTCTTCCGGCTTCGGCACCGTCAGCTTCGCCGCCGCCGGCACCAGCGCGCCAAAGCCGAGGCGGCGGTTGCTCGCTTCGTGAATCACTTCGTGGTTCCGCGCCGACGCACTGCGCCGCGGGCACGTTCCACTGCGCCGCCGCCGCACTCACCAGCATCGTCCGTGCGGACGCGCCGGCGCGGCGGAACGCTTCGTAGAAGTCGCGCATGGATCGCGAGCCGTCGGTGTTCTGATCGCCGTAGCGGGCGTCGCCGACGCCCTGCTCGATGCGGCAGCGGCCCCAGTCGGCGTCGAGCTCGTCGGCCGCCACCATCGGCAGCGTGGTGCGGATGCCGGTGCCCATCTCCGAGCGGTGCGTGACGATGAAGACCGTGCCGTCGGGCTCGATGCCGAGATAGACGCTCGGATTGAGCGACGCCTGGTCGGCCTTGGTGCGGAAGAGCGGCACCGGCGTCTGCGCCCACGCCGACTCGGGCAGCACCCGCGCGGCGAGCACGAAGGCGCCGGTCGAGAAGATGCCGCCGAGGAACTGGCGTCGGCTGACATTGGTGATGGTCATGCCCGCCTCCCGCCTGCCGCCGTCTTGATCGCGGCGCGAATGCGCTGGTAGGTGCCGCAGCGGCAGATGTTGCCCGCCATGGCGCGGTCGATGTCCTCATCGCTCGGGTTCGGCGTGCGCGTCAGCAGCGAGGCCGCCTGCATGATCTGGCCGGTCTGGCAGTAGCCGCACTGCGCGACGTTGTGCGTCTCCCACGCGCGCTGGACGGGTGCGTGCCGTTCGGGCTCAGCCCCTCGATCGTGACGACCCTCTTGTTGTTCAGGCCCTTGAGCGGCGTCTGGCAGGAGCGAACGGCGGTGCCGTCCACGTGCACCGTGCACGCGCCGCACAGGCCGGCGCCGCAGCCGAACCGCGTGCCGGTCAGACGCAGATCGTCGCGGAGATACCAGAGCAGCGGCATGTCCTCTTCGCCGTCGAACATGCGGGCCTGGCCATTCACAGTCAGTGTGACCATATCTTTGGGTTCCTCGTTAGGCTGGGAATTATCCCACGGGGCGAAGGGATCGGGGATGAGGGATCGGGGATCGGACCAAATGCTTCGGATCCCTGATCCCGATCCCTGATCCCGGATCCCTGATCCCCGATCGATTACGCGTTATAGATTTGGCCGCCCTGCCGCCGATAGAGCTCCAGCACAGCGGCGGCTTCCTGCCGCAGCATGCCCCGGGTGATCGTCACTCCTCGCTGTTCGAGATACTGGTAGGACTGCGGGAACACCGGACCCTCTTCGAAGCTCAGGGCCGTGGCGTCGTCGCGGTCTGCACCCGTCACCAACCGGCTGACGCCGCTCCACAGGACCGCGCCCAGGCACATCGCACACGGATCGCACGAGCTGACGAGCTCATAGGACGCCGGCGGCGATCCGGCCAGCGTGTACCAGGCGATCCGGTGTTGCGCCATCATGATCGCGACCATCTCGCCATGCAGAGTGCTGTTGTTCAACCTGACAACGCTGTTGACACCGACCGATAGCAAGGCGCCGGTGGAACGCTCGAAAATGGCGGCGCCAAACGGACCGCCGGTGCCACGCACACATTTTGTCGCGCCAGCTCGATCGCGAGACGCATCCGGTCCTCGTCGGCCGCATAGCGCGCGCTCGAACGTGATCGTCTCATCGACCCAGTCCGGGCAGGTGACGAGAACCGCAGCGCGCGCGTCGGACATGACTTGGGATTCTGTCACAGCGCGCCGTCTAAGGCTGCCAGCACGTCACGCACGAACGCCGTGTGATCCCACGCGTCCTGATACCGCGTCAGGCCGAGCCTCACGATGACGAGCTTCGCCGACGGGATCATCGTCACGAACTGGCCGGCGTGGCCTGCGGCGTGGAAGGCATCGGCGGGCAGCACGGCATCGCCGCTGTAGTGGTCCGCGACCTTCAGCCAGACGTGCGCGCCATACTGCTTCGTCGCGTCTGCGGGTGCCGGCGATCGCGTATAGGTCACCCATCCATCCGGCAGGATGCGCTGTCCGTCCCAGACGCCGTCCTGCACGTAGAGCTGTCCGAGACGCGCCCAGTCACGCGCCGTCGCGTACATGAACGAGGAGCCGACGAAGGTGCCTCCGGCGTCGGCCTCGAGCACGGCGTGCGTCATTCCAATCCGATCGAACAGCGCTCGTCGTGGAAAGGCGACGTATTCGGCATCGTCCTTCAGCGTCTGGCGGATGATGCGAGACACGATGTTGCTCGTGCCGCTCGAGTACTGCCACACCGTGCCGGGTGGGGACGCCAGCCGCTTGTCCGCCGCGTACAGTCCCGCGTCGGGACGATGCAGCAGCATCACCGTGACATCCGACAGCGGGTTCGCGGCGCTCTCGTTGAACTGCAGCCCACTGCTCATGCGCAACAGGTGATCGAGCGTGATCTGTCGGCGCTCGTCCGCCTGCCATTCAGCGATCGGGACCGGCCGGTCAACTGCGAGCCGGCCGTCCTTCACCAGAATACCGACCAGCGCATTGGTGACCGTCTTGGTCATCGACCATCCGAGGAGGGGCGTATCCGCCGTGAAGCCCTCGGCATAGCGCTCGGCGACGACCTGTCCGTCGCGCACGATGACGACGGCCCTGGTGCGGCGAGGCCGCTCGGGCTCGGGTTCGGCAAACGCGCGATCGAGAACCGCGCGAAGTGTGTCGTTCGTCGAAGCCGCGCCAGCAGGGGCAGCCCTTCCCTCGGCGGGGCGCGCCGCAGTCTCCGTGCGTATCGGGTGCGAACCGGACGGCGCAGCCACGGCTCTCGCGATAGACGGCTTCCTGGCCAACCATCCCCGCGACGCTCGACGTGACGCGTCTGGCTCCGCGATCGACCGACGTGCTGATGTACTTCAACGGCGTCAGGTCATCGACTTCCAGCTCTCGCTCGACGATCTGCGGATCGCGTCCCGCGACGAACACCTCCGAGCACAGCATCTTGGCTTTGTATGCGGCGAGGATCGACGCGACGCGCGCGGCATAGGCACCGGCCGTCGCGAAGACGATCAGGGCGATCACGCCGGCGATCGCCAGCGCGCGCCGTCTACTTCTTCTTTCGGGCTTCGGCAATGCGCGCCTTGACCAGACGTTTGACGAGCGCGAGCGGCAGCGGCTCGTCGAGCGGGAACTGCACCGTTCCGGTGGACGTCTTGTATCCCTTCAGCGCGGCGGCGTTGGCGCGTCTGATCGCCGCGGTCATCGGGAACAGGCTGGTGTGGCTGCTTGAACGCCGCGTACCACACGAGCGGGTGTCCATCGAGCTTGAATCCAGGAATGCCGTAGCTGAACACTTCGACCGCGTCGGGAGCGAGCACGCGAACGATGTCGCGGCAGGCCTTCATCCGCTTTCGTGCCTCGGGCGGCAACGACGCGAAGTATTCGCGGCGAGCTACGTTCGGGTTCCTGGCCGGAGTAGACGTGGGCATGACCTCAGGATACGCCGTGACGTATGTACGCGGCACCCCGGGGCGAGAGCCGGTAGCCAACCTCCAGGCTCTCGGTGAGACCGAGCGCCTTCAGCTTGCGGACGTTCAGCTTGAACGGCATCTTGTCCTGTCCAAGGAGGCGGCAGAGATCGCCGGCCCGCACGCCAGGATTCGTCCGAATGACGTCGAGCGTTCGCGCCGTCCACGGGGCGTCGGCCGCGCGGTCGTCGAGACGCTGCAGGCGCCTGTCGATTTCGTCACGCTCTCGATCGGCGAGCGTCGCCTCCCGGCGAAGCGCCACGCGCGGATCGGCTCGCAGCGCACCGAGCTCGATCCGATAAATTGTCCCCTCGTCTCGGCGAGCGTAGTTCAGCCACGAGCTCGTCGCGCGACTGGTATCCGGCGCGGCGCGCGTCGGCCTCGGAGATGCGACCGATCGCGACTTCATCCACCGACACGATGTCGAGTTGACCGACCGCGGTCAGCAGCGTGCCGCCCGCTCGCACCGACGGCCGCCGCCAGCGCCGGAACGCCAGCGTGATCGTGCCATCACGAATGCCATCGAGGAACTTCTGACGAAAGAGCATCAGCGCGACTGGAGCTGGATCTGCGCGCGGAGCATCGCCTCCTGGATCTCGGCCTCGACCCAGCAGTTGGCCGCGTCGAGAAACGGATTCGCACTGCCGGCAGTCAGCCTCGCGTGCTTCGCCGCCATGTTGTATTGCGCGGGATGATCGCCAAGCGGAACATCGCAGGGCAACGTCCGCAGGATCTTGAAGGTGCGGTTGAACTCGGCTTCGATGGCCGCCGGAGTCATTCGCCCGGCGCGCGATAGCTGCACGCGAAGACCACGTTGAACGTCTTCCCGCCTTCCGTCGCCTTCATCGTCCAGGTCGTGCAGCCGCGCGTGTGACCAGCCGTCAGATGCGCGACCAGCGTCGTGCCGCCGAGCGACACCTCCTCGCCGTCACGCAGCATGCGATCGATCGGGATGCGCCTTGCCGTTCGGCCTGATCGCCTCGAGCGCCGGCACGTCTTCGCGCATCGCCATCACCTGCGCGCCGGTCAACTCCTTGACCAGCGCGTCGCCCTCCTGATGATCGCCGTGCGCGTGCGTGCCGAGCAGAATGCGGACGTCCGAGAACTTGAACCCGAGCTGCTCCACCGACTTCGCAATCGTGCGCACGTTTCTCTCGTAGGTGCTGTTGATCAGGATGTGGCCCGCCGGCGTCGTGATGAGGAACGAGCTGAGCGTCCTGGTGCCGACGTAGTAGATGTTGCCGATCACCTTGTGCGGTGGAAACGCGGTCGTCTGGTCCTCTTCCGAGCCCATGTTGCGAGCCAGAATCGACCGCGGCGTATACGTCTGACCGCGCACCGTCACCGCGGGCGTATCGGCGGGAGCCCCACCTTGCGCCGCGCCCACACCGAGAAACGCCGCGAGGAACAACAGCCGGCGGTCCATGAGCCTCCTGCGTACTGCCTGAACGTCAGGTTGAAGCGCCCCTCAATCGACAGGGCGGATGGTGCGCTGTGCGGGACGATACGCGACACACCGTGATAGCGCAGCCGCGCGGCGCCGCCGAAGACGACCGCGTCGCCGGACTCGAGCAGCATCGCCTCCACCGGATCACGGCGGCGCAGCCCACCGAACAGAAATCGCGCGGTGTCGCCAATCGAGATCGACACGACGGGATGTCCAGCCTCGATGGACGAGGCGCTCTCGTCCTTGTCCTGATGCAGGCCCATGCGGCCGTCGGATCCGTAGAAGTTGATCAGACAGATGTCGGGCCGGCACTCGAAGCCAGCCTCGCGCGCCAACGCCGACGCCAGCGCCACCCACTCCTCCGGCACCGGCGCCACTGGCGCATCGTCATGGTCAGCGCGCGTCGAGACGTACTGATAGGTGAGCGGATTCCAGTGACGGCCAAGGCACGTCATGCGGACGTGCATCTTGCCGCCGCCGCGGACGGTGGGCACGTAGCCGCCGGCGGGACCGTCCATGATCGCGCGACAACGCTCGACGAGCGCGGCCTGCTCGTCGAGCGCGATCCAGTTCTTCAGCCAGACGGCGCCTGGCGCGAGCGACACCGCCTCGCGTGCACGCGGCAACCCCGACAACAGGGACGGCACCCGTCCATTAAACAGCGCCTACGGCTTCAGGAACAGCGCCTTCGGGATCTTGCCCGCGACGACCTGCCGCCCGTCTACCGCCTCGGCGACGTGAAAGTCCACTGCCAGACTGCAGAGCGACAGGGCCTTCGCGGGCGTCAGCTTCTTCTCCTCGGTCAAATACTTCACCGCCTCGGCGACGGCCAGACGCATCGAGCGATCGAGATCGACGTCGATACCCATGACGATGAAGTGGGTCGCGGTCTCAGCGCGAGGCGCGCCAATCGTCTTGCCCTTGTGGAGCACGAAGCGGAACACGCCGGTGAGCGACTGCTCGAGCGCATTGCCGCTGACTTCCCCATCACCCTGCGCGCCGTGAGAGTCGCCGGTGTAGAAGAGCGCGCCTGGATGGAAGACCGGCAGATACAGACTGGTGCCGGTGGTCAGCGTCCGAAAATCCATGTTGCCGCCGTACGGTCCCGGCGGCCCCGACCCCTGCAAGCCGGGCGCACGCACGCCGACGTCTCCCATCACCGGATCCTTCGGGACCACCGCCATGATGCCCATCATCGGGTTGAGGGGAACCTGGATGTTGTCGGCGAAGAACGCCACTTCCTTGCCGCCGGCTTTGCCCGTTCGATAGAGGTGGCGATTGCTCCCTTCAGGCACCTCGAACGGCACATCGCCCTCTTTGGCCGCATAGGTCGGCCTGAACACGCCGCCATTCGAGCTCGTGCCGTTCATCCCATACGGCACTCTCGTCGTCAGCGACAGAATCTGCACTTCGAGCATGTCGCCCGGCGCCGCATCCTCGACGTAAATCGGACCGGTGAGGATGTGACCGCCGCCATTCCCCGCCTGGCGAAGCTTGGGACGCGCCTCCCAGAAGTCGAGGACGTCTTTCAGCACCTCGTCTTTCTTCACGCCGTACTTCGCCAGGTATTCGACCGGATGCTCGTCCTGCGTCGCGCCGGCGTGCGACAAGGTGTCGATGCGCACGGTCTGTCCGGACTTGACGCGGAGGACGGGCGCCTTGTCCTTGGGAAACGCGCCCCACGCCAGGTTCTCCGGACGCGACGGCACGTAGAGATCGGCGGGATGCTGCGCGCGCGGCACCGACACCGCGCACATCATCCCGATCAGAAACGTGAAGACTGAACGTCGTCTCATGAGGTCACCTCGTACCGAGGTCCGGCTGAAGCCGGACACTACAGAAGTCCGGCTGAAGCCGGCACCACATTCGGTTCATGCCGCATCAGAACGCCACACGGAAGCCCAGCTGCAGCATGCGAGCCTGGTAGGCGAGGTTGCTGTTGTACGACGGCCTGCCGTAGTTCACGCTGCTCTCCTGCGTCGTGTAGGAGCCATAGTTCTCGTGATTGAACGCATTGAAGGCCTCGACGAAGCCCGAGATCGAGCGGCCGTGCCCGAGGTTGATCCGCTTCTGCACCCGCATATCCACGCGGTGAATCGGACTGCCCACGAAGTTGTTGCGCGGGACGATCGTGCCGTCTGGACGCAGCCGCTGCTCGCTGACGCCCGTGCCACCGACATTGCGCAGGTCGCCGCCATAGGTCGTGCTCCGCCGCACGCCGGAGCCGAAGAAATACAGGCCGCTCACCTGCACGCCATAGCCGATTTCCCAGATGCCGTTGAACACCGCGCGATGGCGCTGATCGCCGGCCGCCAGCGCGTACTCGCCACCGAGGTCCTTCGCCACCTCGAAGCCGAGGTCGCTTCGCGTGAGCTGCCCGTCCACAATCGCAATCACCGGCGGCGGCGGCGTGCCGTCCCAGAAGCCAGAGAGCGTGTAGGTCCCCGACGCCTGCCACCGATCGCTGAACCGCTTGGTGATGCTCGTTTCGAGGCCGTGATAGTTCGAGTAGCCTTCGAGGAACCCGAAGTTCACGAGGCCCCACTCCGGAAACGGCCGTCTGCTGATGTCGCTGAACGGATAGTTCGTGCCGGTGGCCGGGTTGTAGCTCAGATTGATGTTGTAGGTGTTCTCCTCACCGCGCCCACCCGTATACACATAGTTCGCTTCCACGGCCATCGTCGTCGCGAACTGCCGCTGCAGCCCGATCGATGCCTGGTGCGAGTACGAGCCCTCTCGCCACGGATGGTTGATCTCGCTCGTCAGCTCCCGTCGGAGACAGCCGGGCCGAATGCCGGTGATGTCGCACGCCGTCGCGAGCACCTCCTCGAACGTCGGCACGGGTCCGTTGAACGGGTTCGCCGCGAAATCAGCACGGCCATCGTTGAGACGCTCGGCAACGGCGCTGACGGTGTAGAGCGCGGTCTGGTGCTGCTCGTCGGTCGAGACCTGCGTGTAGAACACGCCGTAGCCGCCGCGGACGACGGTGCGATCGTTGAGGCTGAGCGCAAACCCCAGGCGCGGCGCCACGTTGTTCAGGTCGTGCGGCTGATCTCCCGTCAGCCAGGGCAGGAGCGTGATCTTCTCCGAGTGCACGCCCAGCTGCACGTCGTAGCGGACGCCCAGGTTGAACGTCAGCCGGTTGTTGACCTGCCAGTCGTCCTGCAGCCATCCGGCGAACAGCTGCTGCGGCGCCTCGTAGTGAAAGTTGGTGTTCGACACCGCCCGTCGCACGCGCACCGTGATCGGCGAGAGCGCGGCGAGGTTCCACGTCGAGGCATCGTCCCAGACCGGGAACAGCTCCTGGATGTTGGCGGGGATCGGCGCCGCCGTTGGCTTCGATGGACCCGGTGCACTGCGCGCACCAGTCGATGATCGTCGGCTGCTTGATGTACTCGCCGCCCATCTTCACGTCGTGGCGGCCGGCCCTGGCGAACGACATCGTCAGGTCGTCGCGAATCGAGTAGTTGTCCTGGTACTGGTGCTGACCGACCGCGGACCCGACGCTGTAGCCGCGGAAGCTGACCGTCACTGAGCCGCCGCAATCCACCGGCGCGTCCGGGAAGCAGCCGCCCATCCAGCGCACGTGCGAATCGCGCGTGTAGTCGTAGAGCGCGAAGCCGCCCTTGATCTCGTTGACCGAACGGTTGCTCAGCACCTGGGTCAGCGTGGCGAAGAGCTGATCGCTGTAGCGGCGCTCGCGGCGCGCGGTTGACGGATGGCTCGTGGCGCCGCCGGTGCCACCGTAGGGCGCATCGAAGTAGTAGTTCTGGTAGCGCGCGGAGAAGTGCGACTGCGGCGAGAACTGCGCGTCGAAGCGCACGACGCCCTTGGTCTGACGGTTCTTCGCCAGCTGGTCGATGTTGAAGGACGGATACGGGCTCGAGAAGGTCACCGTGCGCGGCTCACGCTCGGCTTGGTCCTGCGCGAAGAAGTGCGCCCGGTCCCGGAGGATCGGTCCGCCGAACGTCGCGCTCATCTGCTGGTTCGAGTACGGCAGCACGCGCTGCTGAATGAAGTCGGCGGCGTTGAACCGGTCGCTGCGAAAGAATCCGGACAGCGTGCCGGAGAACGTGTTGGTGCCCGGACTTGGTGATCGCGTTCGCCATCATGCCTGCCGAGCGTCCCTGCGTGGCGTCGAAGCGATTGGTGACCAGCACGAACTCGGCGATCGCGTCCATGCTGTAGCTCGGCTGGTTCTGGTCGGTGCCGGGAATCAGGTGGGTGATCTGCTGTCCGTCGATGTTGATCTGCGCGTAGCCCTGGCGATTCTGGGGAATGTTGCTCTGCTCGTTCTGACGGCTGCCGGGAGCGAGGATGGCGAGATCCATCCAGTTCCGGCCGTTGATCGGCAGCTCCTGCATCTGCCGCCGATCGATGTTGCCGCCGAGCGTCGAGCGCGCCGTGTCGATGAGCGGCGATTCGCCGACCACCGTGACCGACTCCTGCACAGCGGCTGGAATCATCTGAAGATTGATGACCACGGTCTGCGACACGAGCAGCTCGAGACGTCGCCCGACCGTCGCAAATCCCTGCAGCTCCACCGTCAACTGATACTGTCCCGCGCGCGCGGGCAGGCGAAATGCGCCGCGCTCGTCGCTGACCGCGACGAAGCTGTTACCCGATGCCTCGTGAATGGCCGTCACCGTGACGCCCGGCAGAATGCCGCCGGTCGAATCGGTGATCGTGCCCGTCATCGTGGCGTCCTGCGCGCTCGCCGCTAGCGGCATCAGCGCGATCGCACACAGGAGAAACACACGTCTCCCCGATCCAGCGTTTCGTCATGTCGACTCCTCTCGTCTGTGACGCTGCAGTGAGCAATCGGCGGACCATGTTGCGCATTGACACGCGATGATGAAAATCGCCAGCTTTTCGACGACTGCGATCTGCGCGCGCCGCAGCGAGCGTCGTTCGCGACGTGCGAACGCGTACAACGCTGTGGTGTTCAGACCGGCGAGCGACAGCCTTGTCTCGACGACACGATCCGCGAGCGCTGGAAGGCGCGGCGATGGACTGCGGACGGGGCGTTCGTCAGGAAATGACGAAGTGGAAAGTCACGGACTTGTCGTCGCCGCGATCGCAAGCGACACGGATGTGGATCTCAGTCGCCTGACACGAATGCGGTCATGCGCCAGCGGCCGTCGATCAGATTGAACAGCGCACGATAGTCCACGGGACTCCGCACATAGGCGTGCCAGATGTAACCCGTCCGACCGTCACCGAGTCGGACGTGCGACCACAGGTGCCGCCGCTCGACCGATCATCAACCGAACGATCGGGTAACTGATCGTTGTGCGATCGGCGCATCGAGCCGGGGAGCCGTCCGAAGGCGAACGTTCCTGCCTGTGACCGCCGCGCACTCGAACGAATCGAATCGATCCGGCCAGTCAGAATAGACGTAGGGGGCCTCAAATGAAGTCGGCGTCGAGAAGCTTCCCCCGTGCGAGAGAACGACTCGCAGTTCCTCCCACGACTCGGAGCGTTCGCCGAACAGCTTTCGAAACGCGTCAACGCCTCCCGACGCATCAAACCCGAGCCTGATGCCCGGATCGACCTCCGCGATCACCGCCTCGATGTCCTGGCGCTCGACCGCAGCCTGCAGCCGGGCTCGATACTGAAGAAACTCCGGTCTCGACGGCGCCTCGTCCACCGGCGGCAGGCGCGGCGTCTTGTTGCCACCCTGCACGCAGGGGTTCGGCGTCGTACACTGTTCCGCAGTTCCACGCACTCCGGCCAGACCGACGAGCACCAGAACGATGAAGAGCCTCACCCTGGTCCTAGGATACGCGGCTGCCCAAGGAGCCTCGCAGTAAGATGCGTCCCATGTTTGTAGGCGCGCTGGATCAGGGAACGACGAGCACGCGGTTCATGGTGTTCGATGCCGGCGGCAACGAGATCGCGCGGCGGCAGATCGAGCACCGCCAGATCCTGCCGAGCCCCGGCTGGGTCGAACACGACCCGATCGAGATCGCGGCGCGCGTGGACGAGGTGATCGCCGGTGCGCTGCGCACGGCCGGGCTCACCGGACGAGATCTGGCGGCGATCGGCATCACCAACCAGCGCGAGACGACGATCGTGTGGGACCCGCGCACGGGACGGCCGTGGCACAACGCGATCGTGTGGCAGGACACGCGCACGGCGGATCTGGTCAGCACGCTCACGCCGAAGCGCGAGCGGCTGATCGAACAGACGGGCCTGCCGCCGGCTACCTACTTCTCGTCGTTGAAGCTGCGCTGGATGCTCGACAACGTTCCGGGATTGCGCGAGGCCGCGCGCGACGGCCGCGCGATCTTCGGCACCGTGGACACGTGGGTGATCTGGAACCTGACCGGCGGCAGCGATGGCGGCCTGCACCTCACCGACGTGACCAACGCCAGCCGCACGCAGCTCATGAACCTGCGCACGCTCGACTGGGACGAGGAACTCCTCGCGCTCTTCGAGATCCCGCGGCAGATGCTTCCGGCGATTCGCCCCTCGTCTGCGTCCGCCGCGTATGGAACGACGCGTGCGAACGGTCCGGTGGGCGCTGAAGTCCCCATCGCCGGCAACCTCGGCGATCAGCATGCGGCGCTTGTCGGTCAGGCCTGCTTCTCGGCCGGCGAGGCGAAGAACACCTACGGCACCGGCAACTTCATGCTGCTCAATACCGGCCAGTCAATGGTGCCGTCTCCGTCGGGCCTGCTGACCACGATGGGCTACCTGTTCGACGGGTCGAGCCCGATGTACGCGCTCGAAGGATCGGTGGCGGTCACCGGATCCGCCGTCCAGTGGCTGCGAGATCAGCTCGAGATCATCAGGACCGCGGCAGACGTCGAAGCGCTCGCGGCATCCGTTCCCGACAGCGGCGGCATCTACTTCGTGCCGGCGTTCTCCGGACTCTTTGCGCCGTACTGGCGAACCGACGCACGCGGCGTCATCGCCGGCCTCTCCCGCTTTCACACCAAGGCCCACCTCGCGCGAGCCACCCTCGAGGCCATCTGCTTTCAGACCCGGGCCGTGCTCGACGCGATGGTCCAGGACTCCGGCGTACGGCTCGACGTCCTGAAGGTGGACGGCGGCGCGACCGTCAACAACCTGCTCATGCAGCTTCAGGCCGACATCCTCGGCGTGCCGGTCGTGCGGCCAGTCGTGTCGGAGACCACCGCGCTCGGCGCCGCGTACGCCGCGGGCCTGGCCGTGGGCTTCTGGAAGACGCTCGACTCGCTGCGGGCGAACTGGAAAGCCGATCGGCAATGGGAACCGCAGTGGAACGCGGATCAGCGCGAGACGGCCTATCGAGGATGGATGAAAGCGGTGGAAAAGAGTTTTACGTGAACAGGTCGCCGACGCGCAGGCGGAGCCGCGGAAGGACGGCCGATCGCACGAGCTGATCCTCGCCGGAGACACGAGATGAACGCGAGGCTTCCGTGAGCGTGACGACCTCCACCTCACAGCCGATCGGATCGACCAGCCAGCATTCCCGCACACCGTAGCGCTGGTACCACGACAGCTTCATGGTGCGGTCGTGCCGCGCCGTCCCCATCGACAAGACCTCGACGACCAGATCTGGCGGGCCCCAGATGCGTTTCTTGCAGATACTCAGACGCTCGGTCGCAACGAAGACCACGTCAGGCTGCACGACGAGCGCGCGATCACGGTCAAGCACAACGTCAACCGGAGACTGGACGACGCGTCCCAGTCCGTAGCGCGTCACGTGCCGATCCAGACGCGTGAACGCGCGTCCGACAACCCGCTGATGCTCCCACGTCGGCGCTGGCGGTTCGCGCACCACACCGTAGGCGAGTTCGAACGGCTGGTTCGTCTCATCCCCAGCCAGGTCTCCGGCAGTGTCAGCCGACGTCCCCCGTATCCACGACGACGACGGTCCATCGTCGTCGTGGGGAATGTCAAGCGGCGCGCGCGACAGTGGTTGTGTCCGGCGCATCAGCAGCCGTACGCAGGCGCCGATCCCTCCACATCAGAACGGGACGCTCGACGTAGCGATGCAGCAACCAGGCTGATGCCGCGCTCAGCACCAGATACCACGGCACGAATGTGAGCCATCGCGCGGTGATTGAGGCGCCCGTTGCCGAGCTCCTACCTACCTCCGCACCTGCATCACGTAATTACGCGTGAGAGCTACAAGGTCGCTTCCCCACGACACGAACGGATGAAGCAGGTGTCGAACCACACCTCGACCGGGGTACTGGTCGTCGGTCACCCCCAGAGGGACGTTGCATAGACCCGGCACGTAGTACAGTGCCGAAGCTACGGTCGAAGACTGAGAAGATCGTCGCGAAATTGCTGCCTGTGCCGGTGACATCGCGCGCGTGATGCCAGCGGTGCATGACCGGCGAGACGAACAGACTTGTGAAGCGGCCATACATCCACGGCAGGTCCGCATGGATGAATTCGCCGTAATAATGGCGAACCAGACTGTTGGCCACCAGCGCCCACGTCGGAAATCCGAGCAGTGCCAGGAGAGGACGTGTCGATGGCCACCGTGCTCAGGCGATTGATGGGATGGAAGCGCGACAGCGTCAGCCACGTCATGTCCGTGTCGCTGTGATGGATGACGTGAGCAGGCCAGAACAAGCGCGTGTGTTCCACCCGATGGCGCCAGTACCGAGATGAAGTCACCGAGAAACAGAACGGCGACAAACGTGACGGGCCGTCCGGCGGTCAGCCAGAGCTGCTCACTGGCAATCGTCAGCGAGTAATGGGTGATGACAAAGCGCAGACCGGCGATGATGACCGTCAAAATCGGCGTGAGAAACAGCGCATCGAAAAAGTAGAAGGCGAGATTGAGGCGGACTTCCGCAACCGCGCGGAAGGCTGCATCGATAGCGGCGCGCCCCTTTAGCGCGAGGGCCAGAAAGCCGAACAGCAAAACCGAGAAAGCGAGGGCGGCCGCAGCAACGTGCAGCGCGAGAAACGCATCCGAGAGGACTGCGGCAGGTACCGGACATTGAGACTTTTCGTCACCTCTTAACGTCAGAGCGACTGCACGCCGTCGACCGCGCGCGTGACACCTAGGCGCCCTGTGGCTGCGCCTGTCCCGAAGCAAGTTGAGCGGCCTCGCGGCGTTTCCAGATCAGGACATCCACGATGTAGTGGTGGAAGTTGATGCCCATGTAGATACCAAGGGTGATGGCCATGCCTCCACCCAGCACCAGGACCGTGAATCGATTCAGGAGTGCGTAGACGATCGTCGTGATCGCCAGACAGCACGCGAAGTACATCGTCACGCGCCCGGGCTGGCTGAGCCGCGAGA
Source organism: uncultured Acidobacteriota bacterium (assembly GCA_963751025.1). Classification (GTDB taxonomy): domain Bacteria; phylum Acidobacteriota; class Vicinamibacteria; order Vicinamibacterales; family UBA2999; genus Gp6-AA40. The sequence continues at coordinate 136,625 of CAVVTC010000005.1, forward strand.
GGAACCGCGCCGTCGGATCGACGCCGGACGCGTAGCGCTTCGCGTTCGACATCCACACCACCAGCACGTACTGGAAGTTGTGCCACACGTCGATCGCCAGCCAGCCAGAATTCACATCGGCGACGAAGACATACGCGACCAGGAAGATGGCGATATGCGAGGCGATGAAGCCCGTGTACTGAGGGTCCATCGTCTCGTTCGCTGCCGCGAGGATCGTCTTGACGAGCCACGCGACCACGGCCGCGGCCGCAAGGATGCCGAGCAGCCCCACGATCGCGTCTGGCAGCACGAGGACCTTGACAGGCAAGCCGAGAAACTTGTCGCCCATCGTGGACGTGCGCTGGGCGATGGCGTAGATCGGCACGAGATAGAGGGCCAGGTCGGCGACCACGTCGCGCGAGCCAGGTATCTGCCCCTCGGGCGTGGCGCGGTAGTACATGCGCGCGATGCCGTAGCCCTGCCGCATGTAGTGGAACCACTGCAAGTAGAGGAACGCGGACGCGATCACCCACGCCCCGGCGGTCATCGCCACGCCGAGCGTGACCAGCGTGACGCCGACGAGCAGGTCCACGGCGAGCACACGGTTGCGCCGCAGGCTCTGCGTGTCAAAGGCGAGACGCGTGTAGGTCGCCACCACGTGGTGATACCCGAGCAGCCACAGATCGGCGACGAGCAGAAATGGATAGAGGCGAGGATCCGCGGTCACCGCCAGCGCGGCGGCCGACCCGGCAAAGATGGGCGCGAGCAGAAGCGTGGAGTCGAACTCGCGACTTCTGATATACGTTCGCGGCGTCGCAACGTCCGGGAGTGCCGTGCGACGAAGAGATGCGTCCAGGTACAGGGCCATAACCGCGGAAGCAACTCTGTGCAAGGACTGTGCTTCGGTGTGAGCGATGAAGGGGTGTGAACCGCCGCGCATTCAGGGGCCGCTTCAGGGTGTCGCGCGCAACCAAACCTGACATCGGCATCACAATCCGCGTGGTCGAGATAGATTAATGACCAGCCTCGGAATGACACACATGACACAGCCGACGAAGACCGCCGGTCTGCCCGAACGGGCCAAGGCGGTAGGAACCATCGCCAGCCAGCATGCCGAGTGGGGCGACCAGCATGGCCGCCTGGCGGAGCCTGTCGTCGAGGCGCTGCACGCCGAAGGGCTCTTCGGCATGTGGGTCCCACGCTCGCTGGGCGGAGCCGAACTCGATCCGATCGACTCGCTGCAGGTGATCGAGAACGTGGCCTACGGAGATCCTTCGACGGGTTGGGTGCTCATGGCCGCCGCGCTTGCGATCGGAACGGGCGCCGCATACCTCGACGACACAGCGGTCAAGGAACTGTTTCCTGGCGGCGGCAGACGGCTGCCGGTGATTGCGGGACAGGGTACGCGGCCCGGCAACGCAGTGCCGCACGACGGCGGGTTCCTCTTGAGCGGGTCGTGGAGCTTCGCCTCGGGGATCAAGCACGGCACGCACATCCACACGCTGGGGATCATCGAAGGCACGGGCGAGCCGCGGATCTTCGTCCTCCCGGTCGAGAAGGTCACGCTCGTGGACAACTGGAACGTCATGGGCCTGCGCGCCACCGGCAGCATCGACTACACGATTGACTCCGTGTTCGTGCCCGAGGGCTACACGCACTTCGCGGTCACCGACGTTCCCAAGCGCGGAGGGCACTTGTACACGGTTGGCATCGTCGGGTTTGCGGCGATGTGTCATTCGGCGTGGGCGTGCGGAATCGGCCGGCGAATGCTCGACGAGCTGGCCGGCAACGTGCAGAACGCGCGGCGGCCGTGCGGGCACACAATCCACCAGCGAGAGCTTCCTCGAGCAGTACGCGAAAGCCGAGGGAACGTATCGCGCCGCGCGCGCCCTCGTCTACGAGACCTGGAGCGAGGTCACGCGGCATCTCGAACGAGGCGATCGGCCGGACGTCCGGCTGCAGAGCCTGATTCGCCTCGGAATGGCCCATGTGACGTGGGCCGCGCATGACGCCGCGATGTTCGTCTACAAGTCGGCGGGTACGACCGGACTGCGGGCGGGCACGATACAGCGTCTCTTCCGTGACATGAACGCCGGAACGCAGCACCTCGTCGCGTCGCCGCCAGTCTTTCGCGCGATCGGCCGCGAGCTGTCCGGCCTGGCGCCGAATGCGACCTGGCGATTCATTGACCTGGTCGATCCTGCGTAGACTCACGCGCTACTCCCACCGAAACACCTTCGACGAGATCGCCGTGCAGACGACGAACGTCAGGACCAGCGCGGCGACGTCGGTCCCGTGCGTCAGCCAGGACTCGCCCTTCCAGATCCCGTCGAGCAGTGACACCGCGTAGGTGAGCGGCGATGCCGCGGCGACGGTCTGCAGCAGCGGCGGCATCCGCTCGATCGGATAGAAGAGCCCCGACACACTGAGCATCGGGTAGACGATCAGAGTGGCGATCGGCTGCGCGAAGCGTGCGGTGGGGACGATGCTGGCGATGACGAAGCCGATCGAGAGAATCGCCCAGGTCGTGAACAGCAGCGCGGCGCCGTATGACGCCACCGGAATCTGTGCGCCGGGCGGGAAATAGCGCCGGCCGGCCAGCAGCATGGCCAGAAGGGTGATGGCGGTGAAGAGCAGTTTCACCATCACGTGCGCGCCCAGGATGACGACCGGCGGCAGGGGCGTCGCGCGCAGCCGCTTCAGGATGCCGCCCTCGCGATAAATGGACACGATGGTGATGAGCGACGTCACGGCGCTGAGCGCGATCAGAATCGAGGTCAGCACCGGCAGGAACGAACTGCCGGGCCAGCCCGACTGCCGCGGTGCCGCCGTCGCGGTCGCCCCGAGGATCCGCGTCATGACGACGAAGACCAGCACCGGGATGCCGATGGTGCCGAAGAGGCCCAACGGCTCGCGGACGAAGATCTTGATCTCGAGCCACGTGAGCTTCGCCAGCGCGCGCATCATCGGTTAACCCTTCGGGCCTTCAAACCGTCATATGGAATCATGAAACTGCCCCGTCTGGTTGTCGGCGCGCTCGTGGGCCTCTCTGTCGCGGTGTCCTCGACCCAGGTTCCGGGCCAGGCCCCGGATCCGAACGTCCCGCTCTTTTTCGAGGCCGCGTCGGTCAGGCAGAACACGTCCGGCGAACAGGGACAGACCATCCGGCGGCAGCCGGGCGGACGCCTCACGGCGACCAACATGCCACTGCGCGCGCTGATCACATTCGCCTATCAGCTGCAACCGTTCCAGCTCGTGAACGATCCATCCTGGCTCCGCACGACGAACTTCGACATCGTCGCCAAGATGGAAGGCGACCCCGCACCAGTTCCTCCGGGCGCCGCAGCCGACCCGCTGATGCTGGCGATGCGGTCGCTGCTGGCCGAACGATTCAAGCTGACCGTGCATCGGGAAACGCGCGAGATGGACATCTACGCGCTGGTCATGGCCCGTCCGGACGGCAAGCCCGGGCCGGCGCTCAAGCCGAGCACGCAGGACTGCGCGGCGATGATGGCAGCGGCGCGCGGGGGACCGCCGCCGGGCCCACCGCCGGGACCCAACAGCCCCGTGATGTGCGGAATGCGCGCGACATTCGGACGCATCCAAGCCGGCGGCATGCCGATGATCACCTTCGCGAACAACCTTTCAGGACGCGTCCAGCGCACGGTCGTGGATCGCACAGGGTTGGCAGGCTACTGGGACTTCGAGATCAATTTCGCACCGGACTCAGCGCCGGCTCCGTTGCCGCCTGGCGTCGATCTGCCCGCCGGTGATCCAACGGCTCCGTCGCTCTTCACCGCGGTGCAGGAGCAAATGGGTCTGCGGCTGCAATCGACCAAGGGCCCCGTGGAAGTTCTCGTCGTCGATCGCATCGAGCCACTCACACCTGACTAACGCGAACCGGCGCGGCCTACCGAAGCTTCAGGACAACCAACGCGGAGATCTCTTTCCGCGACGATGACGCTATAGCAGAGTGCGCGGGTGCGCGTTCGTGGCGCAGATATAATCTGCCCACCTCGAACATGCCACTCGCACTGGGCTCGCAGATCGGCCCGTATGAAATCGTCTCGCTGATCGGCGCCGGCGGCATGGGCGAAGTGTATCGCGCGCGCGACACGCGCCTCGGTCGTGACGTGGCGATCAAGGTCCTCCCCGAGGCGTTTGCCGCCGACCCGGATCGCGTCCGCCGCTTCGAGCAGGAGGCCCGGGCGATTGCGGCGCTCAATCATCCGCACATTTGCCAGATCCATGATGTCGGCCCCGGCTATCTGGTGCTCGAGTACGTGGAGGGCACTCCTCTGTACGGTCCGCTCGGCGTCGAGGAAGCGGTACGCCTGGCCATGCAGATCGTCACGGCACTCGAAGCGGCACATCGGCAGGGGATCCTGCACCGGGACCTCAAGCCCGGCAACATCCTGGTCACGCGAAACCAGGGGGCGTCGCATCCACCGATCGCCAAACTGCTCGACTTCGGTCTGGCCAAGTCGCTGGTGTCGGCTGCAGATGCCACGCGCACTCTCGACGGCACGATCGCGGGCACGGCGGCGTACATGTCGCCAGAGCAGACGCAGGGAAAGTCGGTCGATGCGCGCTCGGACGTCTTCAGCCTCGGTGCGGTGCTCTACGAGCTGATCTCTGGCGAGCGAGCGTTTCGAGGAGACACGAGCGCCGAAGCCATGAGCGCCGTGCTGCGTGACACGCCACGCTCGCTCGGCGCCTCTCATCTCGCGCGCGTCGTCGACCGGTGTCTGGAGAAGGACGCCTCTCGACGGTATCAGACGATGGCGGAGGTGCGAGCCGCGCTGGAGGATGCGGCGAGGGTGAGCCCGGACCGCGAGCCGTCGATTGCCGTGTTGCCATTCGCCAACCTCAGCGCCGACAAGGAGAACGAGTATTTCAGCGATGGTCTCGCCGAGGAGATCATCAACGCGCTCACGCAGATTCCGGGGCTCAAAGTGACAGCCCGTACGTCCGCGTTCGCGTTTCGCGGCAAGGAGCAGGACATCCGGAAGATTGCCGAGGCGCTGGGCGTGCGCACTACTCGAAGGCAGTGTTCGTCGGGCCGGCACTCGTATTCGCGTGACCGCGCAGCTCATCAACGCCGCCGATGGGTATCACCTGTGGTCGGAGCGCTACGACCGGGAACTGGCCGACGTCTTCGCCGTGCAGGACGAAATCGCCACGGCGATTGCCAAGGCTCTCCAGGTAAAACTGGCCGGAGAACTGTCGGACGCAGGGGTACACGCCGAGCAGACCGTGCTACGAGGCGTACCTCAGGGCGCTGCACGAGTCGCAAAAGTTGACGCCCGACGCGATGGCGCGCAGCAAGGAATGGTACGAGCGGGCTATTGCACTCGACCCGGGCTTCGCGCTCGCACACAGCATGTTCGGCTTCCACTTCGCCCAGCTGGCAAACTACGGCCTGCTGCCGGCGCACGAGGCCATGCCGCTCGTACGCAGTGAAGCCCGCAAGGCGCTCGCCATCGATCCCTCGCTTCCAGAGGGACACGCCACGCTGGGCCTCGTCGCCGGGCTCTACGATTACGACTGGCAGGAAGCAGCCCGACGATTCGAGTTGGCGATGGCCGGCGATCCGGTGCCCTCCCAGGTCCGGCGGTACTACGCCTTGTACTATCTACTGCCGATTGGCCGCGCCGAGGAAGCGGTCGAGGAATGTACCCGCGCGCTCCAGGAAGATCCGCTCGACTTGAGCGGCCGCCTGCGCCTTGCGCAATGCCTGCAAGCGGCCGGGCGCACCGACCAGGCATCCAGCGAATTGCGACGAGTCCTCGAACTCGACGAGCACCTGTGGGTCACCCACTTCATCTGGGCCCTCGAACAGCTACGTGAAGGCCGCGTTGCAGACGCGATTACGCATGCCGACACGGCGAGTACGCTCGCGCCGTGGAACCGTCGGCCAAAGGACTGCTCGCCGCGGCGTGCAGGGCCAACGGCGACATCCCACGATCGGAAGCGCTGCTCGAGAAGCTCAGGCCAGGACGGGCGTACGGCACTCCGCTCGCGCTCGCGACATTCCATCTGGCGTGTGGGGAGATCGAGGCGTGCGCGGATTGGACCGAACGGGTGATCGCTGAGCGTCACCCCGCGATCTTCTTCTTCCTTCGCTCACACGCGCACGCGCTCCGGCAGAGCCCGCGTTGGCCAACCTTGGCGAGACAGCTGAATCTGACGGACCCGCCTCAATTCTCGGCTGGTTGAGAATCAGTCACGAATGGAGTGTCCCGTCAGCCTCAGGAACACATCCTCGAGATTGGGCAGCTCGGAGCGGAACTCGGTGACCTTGATGCGGTGCTCGGAGAGACACTGGATCACCTCGGTCACGAGATCGTCGTTGGTCCCGCGGATCGTGTAGCGCGTGTCCTGAGCGGTGACCGACTGCACGCCGGGAATCCGCGCGAGGCGCTCCTGCGCCGTGGGGTCCTCCGTCGCGAGCACGACGGTCTGCTCGGGACAGTGCTTGCGTACGAGACCAGCGGGCGTGCCGATGTCGATGACCCGCCCGCGCTCGATGATCGCGACGCGATCGCACAAACGCTCGGCCTCTTCCATCAGATGCGTCGTCAGCAGCACGGTCTTCCCGCGGTCGCGGATGCCGCGCACCATGTCCCAGATCGCGCGCCTGGCCTGCGGGTCGAGTCCCGTGGTGAGCTCGTCGAGCAGCACGACCTCGGGATCGTGAATCAGCGCCAGGGCGATGAAGAGCCGCTGCTTCTGACCGCCCGAGAGCGTCATGAACCAGGCGTTGCGCTTGTCGGTCAGCCCGAGCCGCTCGAGCAGGCCGTCGCCGTTGACCGCGCGCGGGTAGAGGGCGGCCCACAGATCCACGGCCTCCCACACTTTGATCCGCTTCTGCAGCTGCGCCTGCTGCAGCTGGACGCCGACGCGATTCTGCAGCGTGCGCGCGTCGCGCACGGGATTCAGCGACAGCACCGAGATCGTTCCGCGCTCCGGTGTCCGCAGCCCCTCGACGCACTCCATCGTCGTCGTCTTGCCGGCGCCATTGGGTCCGATCAGCCCGAAGATCTCGCCTTGCTGGACGTCAAACGACACGTCGTCTACGGCGACGGTCGGGCCGTAGGTCTTGCGAATCCCGGAGACCTGGATGACAGAGGGCAATGTGGGTCCGGCTAAAGCCGGACGCTACGTGCGCAGTCGTAGTGTCCGGCTACGTTTGACCGGATAGGATGCTAACAGGGATGTCCGCGCCGCTCTTCACGATCACTGATCTCGCCAAGGTGTACGACATGGGCGAGGTGCAGGTGCACGCGCTCAAACAGGTGAACCTGCAGCTGGACGAGGGTCAGTTCGTCGTGCTGCTGGGCCCATCGGGGTCGGGCAAGTCAACGCTGCTCAACATCATCGGCGGGCTGGATGTGCCGACGAGCGGCGAGGTCCGCTACCGCGACACGGTGCTGACCCGCGCCGACGAGGCCGAACTGACGGCGTATCGCCGCCGCCACGTCGGCTTCGTGTTTCAGTTCTACAATCTGATCCCGAGCCTGACGGCGGTCGAGAACGTCGCCCTGGTCACCGACATCTCCGACGCGCCGATGGACCCGGACGAGGCGCTGCGTCTGGTCAATCTCGGCGAGCGTCAGGACCACTTTCCCGCACAACTGTCAGGCGGCGAGCAGCAGCGGGTGGCGATCGCGCGGGCGATCGCCAAGCGGCCGTCCGTGCTGCTCTGTGACGAGCCGACCGGCGCGCTCGACATCTCGACCGGTGTGGTCGTGCTCGAAGCGCTGGCCCGCGTCAACGCCGAGATGGGAACGACGACGGTGGTGATCACGCACAACGCGGCGATCGCGTCGATGGCCGACCGCGTCGTTCGGCTGGCCGACGGCCGCGTCATCGCGGTGGAGGACCGCACGGAGAAAAAGCTGTCGCCTCATGAGCTGTCATGGTGAGTGTCAGGCGGACCTGAAGGTCCGCCTCTACGAAGCGAACTGTTGACGTGACATGAAAATCGCTCCGCTCAACAAGAAGCTCTTCCGCGACCTCCTCGCGATGAAGGGACAGGCGTTCGCGATCGCGATGGTGGTCGCGGCCGGCGTCGCGATGTACGTCATGTACCTGTCGAACTCCGACTCCCTCCTGCGGACGCGCGACGTGTACTACGAGCGGCAGCGATTCGGGGACGTCTTCGGCTCGCTCAAGCGGGCGCCGCTGCGCATCGCCGCGGAGATCGCGTCGATCCCGGACGTGTCGGCCGTCGAAACGCGCGTCGTCGCCGGCGTCACGCTGGACCTCCCTGACCTCAACGAGCCGGCGGCAGGCGTGCTCGTGTCGGTCCCGGCCAATCGTCGGCCGCTCGTCAACGATCTGTTCCTGCGGCGAGGCCGATGGATCGAGCGCGGACGTGCCGACGAGGTGCTCGCCAGCGAAGGCTTCGTGATCGCCAACAAGCTGGAGCTGGGCGATCGCGTGCCGGCGGTCCTCAACGGACGCCTCCGCAACCTGACGATTGTCGGCGTCGCGCTCTCGCCCGAGTACATCTACAGCATCAGGCCAGGCGAAATGGTGCCCGACGACAGGCGCTACGGCATCTTCTGGATGGACGAGCAGGCGCTGGCCGCCGCGTTTGACATGGAGGGCGGCTTCAACGACGTCGTGCTCGCGCTGGCTCCGGGCGCATCCACCGAAGACGTCGTCTCGCGCCTCGACCGGATCCTCGAACCGTACGGCGGGCGTGGCTCGGTCCCGCGCGCGCTGCAGATCTCGCACTGGATGGTGACCAACGAGATGGCGCAACTCCAGACGTTCGGCTTCATGCTGCCGCTGGTCTTCATGGCCGTCGCCGCCTTCATCCTGAACGTCGCGTTGACGCGCGCGCTGGCGCTGCAGCGGCCGCAGATCGCCTCGCTCAAGGCGCTGGGTTACGGCAACCGCGCGATCGGCTGGCACTATCTCAAGTTCGCGCTCGCCATCGGCATGGCCGGTGTCGTCCTCGGCGTGATCCTCGGGGCGACGATGGGCAACCTGCTCATCGGGGTCTACAACTCGTTCTTCCGCTTTCCGGTGCTGCTGTTCAGCGTTCCACCGGGTGTCATCGCTGGCGCCACCATCCTGACGCTCGTCGCCACCCTCGCCGGTGCATTCACGGCGGTGCGGCGTGCCGTCACCGTTCCACCCGCCGAAGCCATGCGGCCTGAAGTGCCGACGCGCTACAAGCGCTCGCTGCTCGAAACGCCCTTCGTCTCGCAGCACCTCGGCACCGCCGGGCGCATGGTGCTGCGGAACGTCATGCGGCACCCGTTCCGCGCCGCGGCGTCCGTCTTCGGCATCGCGTTCGCCGTCGCCATTCTGATGATCGGGTTCGTGTTCAACGATGCGATCGATCGCCTGATGCTCACCCAGTTCTGGGAGGCGGAGCGGCAGGACGTCACCGTCACGTTCGTCGAGCCTCGCGACGAGTCGGCGCGGTTCGCGCTGGCGCGTCTGCCGGGCGTCGTCGCCGTCGAGACGCAGCGCACGGTTGCCGCGCAGCGTGCGATCGGGACATCGCGATCGATACATCTCGATTACCGGCGTGCCTCCGACTCCACGCTTCAAGCGCATCGTGGACCGCAATGGCCAGGCGATTCGACTGCCCCCGTCTGGCGTGGTGCTGTCGACAACCCTCGCCGGCGTACTCGGCGTCGGTCCCGGTGACGAGATCGTGCTCGAGGTGCTCGAGGGGCAGCGGCCGACACGACAGGTGCAGGTGACGGGAGTGGTCGATGACCTGCTGGGCCTCTCGGTCTACATGGACGAAGCCGCCCTGCATCAGATGATGCGCGAGGGCGAGGTCGCCAACAGCGCCCTGCTGCTCATCGACGGCGCACAGGAAGTGCAGCTGGCGTCGGAGTTGAAGACCACGCCGGCGGTGGCCGGGGCCGGATTCAAGCGCATCGTCCTTCAGAGTTTTCGCGACGTCATGGCCGCCAACATGAGCGTCTCGATCTTCATCAACCTGATTTTCGCCGGCATCATCGCCTTCGGCGTCGTCTACAACGCCGCGCGCGTCTCGCTGTCGGAGCGGAGCCGCGAGCTGGCCAGCCTGCGCGTCCTCGGCTTCACCCGCGCGGAGATCTCGCTCATCCTGATGGGCGAGCTCGCGCTGTTGACACTCGTGGCCCTGCCGGTCGGCGGCCTCTTCGGATACAGTCTTTCTGCGGCCATCGTCGGCATGATCGACAGCGAGGTGTACCGGTTCCCGCTCTACATCTCGCGACAGGCGGTCGCGCTGGCGTTTCTGGGCATCATCGCCGCGACCGTCTTCTCCGGACTGGTGGTCAGGCGCAAGCTCGATCAGCTGGACCTGGTTGCGGTCCTCAAGATCCGCGAATAAGCATGGGCCGCCTGAAGGCGGCCCCCACACCTCCTTATGCGATTTCTCAAAAACAAGCGCCTCATTGCAGGCATCGTGATTGTTCTGGCGATCGTGGCCATGGCGATGTGGCCGGAGTCGATCGAAGTGGGCGTCGCCGCGGTCGAGCGCGGACCGATGCAGGTGACGCTCGACGAGGACGGCGAGACGCGGGTCCGCGACAAGTTCGTCGTGTCGGCGCCGGTCGGCGGACGGCTTGCAGCGCATCGAGCTGGAGCCAGGCGATCCGGTCGTGCGGGGAAAGACGATCGTCGCCCGGCTGACGACGGCCGATGCGCCGCTGCTCGATCCGCGCACGCGAGGCGAGCTCGAGGCGGCGGTCGAGGCGTCCCGCGCGGCGGTGGGACAGGCGCGCGCCGAGCTCGAACGGGCGACGCGCGGAATTGATGCGCGCGCGAACGACGCTGCAGCGCCAGCAGGAGCTGATGAAGGCCGGCGCCATCGCCGCCGACAACCTGGACGCGGCCGAGACCGCGGTGGCCACCGGCGAGGAGGCGCGCAAGGCGGCGGAGTTCGCCGTCGCACGCGCCGAGTACGAGCTGCAGCTGGCACGCGCGCGTTTGCAGGCGCCGACTGCCGCCGGCCGTGCCGTGGAGGTCGTGGCGCCGGTCAGCGGCGTGATCCTGAAGCGCTTCCGCGAAAGCGAGTCGGTGGTCCCGGTTGGCGAGCCGTTGATTGAGATCGGCGAGCCGTCGCGTATCGAGATCGTCGCCGACTTCCTCTCGACCGATGCGGTACGCATCCAGCCTGGCGCGCCGGTGCTCGTCGAAGGATGGGGCGGGAGCGATCCGCTCAAGGCACGGGTCCGCCGCGTCGAGCCCGCGGGATTCATGAAGGTGTCGGCACTCGGCGTCGAGGAGCAGCGCGTCAACGTGCTGATCGACTTCGAGGATCCCTCGGCCGCCGGCCGTCTGGGCGACGGCTATCGCGTCGAGGTGCGCGTGGTCATCTGGCGCGAAGAAGACGTGGTGAAGGTGCCGGTGGGCGCCTTGTTCAGACGCGGCAATGACTGGGCCGCGTTCCTCGTCGACGCAGAGCAGGCCCGGCTGCAGCCGGTGGAGCTCGGTCAGCGAAACGACATGGAGGGTCAGGTGCTCAAAGGGCTGTCGCCGGGGCAGACCGTCGTGCTGCATCCGCCGGATACGTTGATGGACGGCGCGCGCATCAGCGTGCGGGCCACGCCATGAGCGAGACAGCCTGCATCCCGAACATCGGCCCCGGGGAACGAAAGCGCCGGCTGATAGGCGGGTTCTTCTTCCTGGCGATCGCCGTGTGCGTCGGCGGATGCCTCATCTGGTTCAACGCGCCGCGTCCGTGGCGGCTGCTCATCTTCCTTCCCGCCTGGGCGAGCGCGATCGGATTCTTTCAAGTCAGCGCGAAGACCTGCGTCGCGCTGGCGGCGCGCGGGCTGAAGAACCTTGATGCCGGCGACGAGGCGATCACCGACCCGACTGAGCTCAAGACCGTGCGCGCCCAATCGCGCGGCGTCCATATCCGCGCCGTCCTCAGTGCGGCAGTCATCGCTGCGCTCCTCGCGCTCTTGCCGATCTGATCCTTGCCTGTGGCGCTGGTCCGGCTGAAGCCGGACACTACGAGCGCGGGCTACGACGAGCGAGGGCCGAGGATGGCGAGGCCACGAGCGACAGCCAGACGCCGAACGTTGCGACCCGCGACAGCAGATCCTCGCGTGGCGGCGCGAGAGCGTCGCGATGGGGCTCGAGGAGTCGCACGAGCTCGGGTCTCCCGCGCAGCCGCTCGGAGCCACAGCGACCGACTGTCCGGCCGTCGCGGATCGCGTCGATGACGCCGGCTTCACTGCGCTCGCGCACCAGGAGGAGCGTGCGGCACCATCCGAGCGGTCCGCCCATGTGGAAATCCGACGAGCCGATGGCCGCGACCTCCGGATTGCGCGCGAGCGTGCGCTGATAGAACTCCTCGAACTGCGGTCCGATCGCAGACCGGAGGGCATCGGGATGCGCGGCCTCGAGCCCGTCGAGCTGCGCGAGTGCGACCTCGTCATACCCTTCGGCAAATCCGTGCAGCGGATGTGCCGCGATCGCCACGCCTCCCTGCGCGTGAACCTGGTCGATCGCCGTGCGAGCGGGCTGATTCCAATCGACCGGACGCTCGACGCCCACGGCGATCAGGTGGAAGTCGCGGCTGGTGATTTCATCACCGACCATGATCATTGGCCCGCTCGACCCTCGTGCGCTCCACCGAGCGATGCGGCCGGCCAGCGTCTGATTGTGGTTGGTGATGGCGATCACGTCGAGCCCGACGCGTGCCGCCTGCCGCGGCAGCATCCACGGCGCGAGACCACCGTCGCCGACGAACGCGTGCACGTGAAAGTCGCCAGAGAGCACATCGTAGCCGTCCACGCGAATCCGCTCGCGCGTGGGAAGATGGTCACGCAGGGTGGCCGTGGCGATGGACAACCCCAGGACGATGAGCGCGGCGTAACGAAGACGCGTCATCGATCGACCACCGCGAGAATCCGGACGAGGACACCGGAGACCAGCAAGACGTAGCCGAAGAACAGCGTGAACGTCAGCGCCTGGTGGACGAGCGTGAGCCGGCGCGCGTGACGCGTCGTGCAGTTCAGGCCAACCCGGCAGAACGCAGACACGATCGCGAACGTCCAGACTCCAGGAATCAGCAGACTCAATACCTGAGCCGCCAGCGGCTGCGGAATCTCCGTAAACACCGTCATGCCGGTCGTGACGAGCACCCACAGCGACCACGGCAGCTGCGCGACGAACAGCAGCTCGATCGAGCGAGCCATGCTGATCGACCGGGTCGGGGCCATGCTGCTGACGAGCGCGCCCACGAGCAGTTGCAGCGCAGGCACGAAGCTCCAGCACAGGATGCCCATCGCCACGAGACCGGCCGGCGCACGCTCCGCCGAGCTCAGCGTGACGGCGGTTCCGATGATCACCGCGACCAGCGCCGGACGCTCGAGCGCGCGAGGCCAGCTGCCCTCAGACGAGGCGGCGGTCAATTGACGATAGGTGTCGAGCGGCGCGAGCGCCAGGCGCAGATCAAGCGGCAGGGGCACGCGTGACCTCGACGTCAGTACCCCAGAGTTTCGTAATCACGGCCTGCGGCTGCGCCGGCGGTCCGGTGGTCCAGAACCGCTCCGATCCGATGCGCGATTCGGCGGCCAGCAGCCCGCCCGTCTGCAGCCGGCGACGAAGCTCTCGCGCCACCGCCACGGCCGGATCGATGACCGTCACATCCGGACCGGCGACGTCCTGAATCACCGCGCCGAGGAACGGATAGTGCGTGCAGCCGAGGACGATCGTGTCGGCGCCCTGATCGACGAGCGGCCTGACATATTTCTCAACCAGCGACCGCGTCGCCGCCGTTGACAACTCACCCGCCTCGACCACTTCGACCAGACCCGGCGACGGCTGCGTCATCACGCGAACGCCCGCGGCATGCGTGTCCACGAGCTTCGAGAACCGCTCGCTCGCCAGCGTCTGCGTCGTCGCGAGCACGCCAACGACGCCCGATCGGGTCCGGGCCGCGGCGGGTTTGACGGCCGGCTCGATGGCGACGATCGGCAGGGTGAACCTGGCCCGCAGCGTATCCACGGCAATCCCGGTTGCCGTGTTGCACGCCACGACGACAGCCTTGACGCCGTGACGCTCGAGCAGTGCGACCATCGCGATCGATCGCTCGATGATGACCGCGGCCGGGCGGTCACCGTACGGCGTGTATTCGGAATCGGCGAGATAGATCAGGTCTTCGGCCGGCAGTTCGCGACGGATCTCCCGCAGGACCGACACGCCGCCGACGCCCGAGTCGAACACGCCGATCGGTGCGCCGCTCGTCGTCACGAGGGACGTGCCCGTTCGACTCGCGCCGCTCGTTCAGGGCTGGCCAGCTCGAACACGCAGTGCTCGTAGCCGTGGAACTGCACACGGCGCCGTTCGGTCATGCCGATGCGGCGCGCGACGCGCTGCGAGGGCTCGTTGACAGGTCTGATGAGCGAGATGACGTGATCGTAGCCCCACTGGTTGAAGGCCGCGTCGGCAATCGCGGCGCCGCCTTCGGTCGCGTAGCCCTGACCCCAGTGGGGACGATCGAGCAGCCAGCCGATCTCCGGATGCCGCTCGCCCTCGACGTCCTGAAACGCGAGGCCGATCTGCCCGATCGGGAGTCCGGTCTCCCGGCGTTCCGCCAGCCACAGGCCCCGGCCGTCGCGGCGATACCGTTCGAGCTGCCGCTCGAGCCAGACCTCGGATTCCGCGCGCGTGAACCGACGTTCGTAGAAGAAGTTCACTTCGGGATGGGCCATCATCGCGGCCACGAAGTCGATGTCCTTCGGCGTCATCTCCCGCAGCCGGAGCCGCGGCGTTTCGAGAATGACCTTGCTCAGCCTAGCGCCGCCTTTACAGCCTCGGCCAGGCGCTTCAGGCCGTCGTCGATCTCGGCCGGAGAGAGCGCGCAGAACGGCAGCCGCAGGAAGCGCTCGCCGCCGCCCTCGGGAAAGAACGCGAGACCATCGGCCAGGTTCAGCGCCTGCGTCGCGGCGTTGGTTCGCACGGCCGTCGTGCTGGCGCCTTCGGGCAAGGTCAGCGAGATGAAGAAGCCGCCGTCGGGACGCGTCGCCGTGGCGTCGGGCATGTACTTGTCGAGGCCGGCGAGCGTGGCGTCCAGCCGCGGCGCATACAGTGCCTTGAGCCGATGGATCTGCGGCGGCAGCAGACCGCGCCGGCACCATTCGTAGGTGATCGCCTGCGCCACGTAGCCCGGCGAGATGTAGGTGTCTTCGGCGACCTTCGCCAGTTTGGCGATGATCGACGGCTCGCCGATCATGAATCCGGTGCGCACGCCCGGCGCAATCAGCTTGGTGAACGAGCTCATGTGAAGCGTGCGGTCCGGCGCCAGCGAGTACAGCGTCGGCTCTTCGGTGCCGCGATACCGCAGCAGCCGATATGGCGCGTCCTCGACAAGCAGGAAGCCGTAGCGACTCGCGAGCGCGACGAGCTGCCGCCGCTTGGCCCCCGAGCATGTCGCGCCCGACGGGTTCTGAAAGTCGGGGATGACGTAAAAGAACTTGGGCACGGCCTTCTGCAGCGCGCGCTCGAGCGCCTCGATGTTGGGGCCGTCGGCCTCGAGCGGAATGCCCACGACCGTCGCACCGTGCCTGCGCAGCAGGTTGAGCGTGCGGTCGTAGCTCGGCGACTCGGTGAACACCAGGTCGCCAGGCTTCAGCATCTGCAGGCACAGGAACTCGATCAGCTGCAACGAGCCATTGCTGGTGATGATGCGGTCAGCTTCGACGCCCTGCCATTCGGCGAGCCACTGCCGCAGCGGCTCGAAGCCGCGCGACGGCCCGTACTGGAGCATGGCCGTGCCGTGCGCCTTGAATACGGCGGTCGCAGCGTCGATCAGATCAGTCGTTGGAAAGGATTCGTTCGCGGGAACACCACGGGTAAAGTTGATTGTCTCCATCTCTGCTGATTTTACCGGGTTGGTGGTTGGTGGTTGGTGGTTGGCGGTCGGCCGTAGAGGCGGGTCTTCAGACCCGCCTGTTCGGATCATTGCACCGCGAAGGCCAGGAGCACGTTTCCTGGCTGCCCGCCGAATCGCGAATAGCCGGAATTGACGAACACCATGCCGCCGACGACCACCGCGCCCGGGCCGTCGATCGCGCCGCCGGCTGCCTTGACGCCGTTCACCGTCTCATAGCTCCGAATCGTGTCCACATCCCACAGCACGGCACCATCGCGCGTCGAGTAGGCGCGCAGGTGTCCGTCGAGCGATCCGGAGAACACGACACCGGGTATGGCGGTCAACGCCGCCGATTGGGCGGGACTGCAGTTCGGGCGGCCGGTGCACGGCGTGGGCGCGGCGCGCCAGACCGTGCTGCCGTCCTGGATCCGCAAAGCCGTGAGACCGCCGCCGGCTTTCGGATCGAGAATCCGCGCCGTCGCAGTCCTCGTCGCCACCGCGTCCGACGCGGCCGCGTAAACCTGCTCACCGTCGCTCGCCATGCCCCACTGCACGCCGCCATTGATCCCGCCCTGGCCCACGCGCGTCTCCCACATCACCTCGCCGTTCTTGTCCGGATCGAAGGCCCAGACGACCCCAGACTTCTGCCCGGCCAGCAGCAACTCGCGGCCACCGGTCGTGCCCACCAGAATCGCCGGCGATCCGAAGTCGTAGTCCGGACCGCTGCCCTCCGGACACGTCGCCCCCTTCGGCGTCGTCGAGCACGCCGAGTTGTAGACGTCGCTCGGAAGCACCTGCCTGGACCAGGCGATCGCGCCCGAGTCGAGATCGAGCGCCACGATCGCATCGCTCGTTGGCGTCGCGGGCGTGGAGTAGTTGTTGCCCGTCGTGACGTAGAGCCGGCGTCGTTTCAGATCGAGCGTCGGCGTTCCCCACACCGCAGCTCCCGACGGGCCGAGCGTCGGTGTCCCGATCGACGTCTTGCCGGTTGAAGCTGCCGCCGTCGGAATCATGTACGTCTTCCACGCCACGCTTCCATCGCGGACGCGCAGGGCGACGATGGCTCCCCGGAACGTGCAGCAGGGGTATTCCGGATTGAGCGATCGCGATTCCTCCCACGACGCCACACCGACGTAGGCGATCCCGTCGTGCACGACCGGTGCGGCGCTCAAGCGGACCGCCTCGTGGTCCTCCGGCCGCTTTCTCCACACGACCTGCCCGTTCGAGGCATCGAGGGCGTAGAACCACCCGGTGAGATCGCCGAACAGGAGCAGGTGCCGGCCATCCACCTGCGCGGCGACGATCGCCGAGCGAATGGGTCCGTTCGCCTGGAACACCCACTGGACGCACCCGGTGTCGGCACGTAGTGCGTGCACAACACCGCCCGCGCTACCGACGAACACGTGCCGGCCGATCACGGTCGGCTGCGAAAACGCGGACGTGTCGCCGTCGAAACCGAAGGCCCATTTGAGCGTCAGGCGCGAGACCTGCTGTGCGGTCAGTCCAGCGAGTGCCGCAGGTGCGAATCGCGAGTTGTCGCGCGAAGGACTCCATCCGTTCCAGATCGGGGTGGCGCTGGTGTCGAGCGTGACCGTGCGGTCGCGGCAGAAGGCGGCGGGCGCCGGCGGCGCTTCGGGCGTGGGCTTGCCCAGAAATCTCGCGACGGCTTCACGCTCCTCGCGGTTCAACTGATAGGCGATCGTCATCATCGCGCCGAAGTCGAGCGTGCGCAGGATGCGCGTGGACGTCATTCCCTGCAGCACATCACGGCTCGGCGTTCGACCGTCGGCCGGTTTCTCGTGACAGGTCGCACACCGGCGCTGATACACCGCCTCGCCGGACGGACTCTGCGACTGGGCGGCCACGTTCGGCGCAAGACAGATTACGAGTGCGATGGCAGACAGGCTTCGCGTGATCATGCGGGGCGATTCTACGCGCGACCGGTGCGGCCCGCCAGACTGGCGACGACCGCGACGAGCTCGGCGGGCTCGACCGGCTTCGCGACGTGGGTGTGGAATCCGGCCAGCAGCGCCCGCTTCCGATCCTCGACGCGGGACAGCGCGGTCACGGCTGCCGCCGGCGTCTTGCCGCCCTGATCGTCGGGCAGCGCGCGGATGGCGCGAATCAGTTCGTACCCGTCCTCACGCGGCATCCCGATATCCGAGACGAGGACATCCGGCCGAACTTCCGAAAAGACCGATCGCGCCTCGTCGGACGATCCCGCCGTCCACACGTCCGCGCCGTGCTCGCTGAGCACCCGCTTCACGAGCTCGCGCGAGTCAGAGTCGTCGTCCACGAAGACGACCTTGACGCCGTGCAGCCACAGCCGACCTACGCCCTCCTCGATCTGACGTGCCCACGCCGATAGCGCCGTCGCCGCCGGCGCCGGGACGAGCCCGTCGCGATCCAGTGACAGGGGGAAATCCACGACGAACGTTGCGCCCTGGTTTTCTCCGGCGCTCTGCACGCGCACCGTACCGCCATGCAATTCCACGAGCGTCCTGACGATGGCAAGACCAAGCCCGAGCCCTCCGTGCCTGCGCGTGGTCGACGAGTCCTCCTGACGGAACCGATCGAAGACGAAGGGGAGAAACTGGGGCGCGATGCCCTGGCCGGTGTCAGACACGGTGAGCGACGCGTGCGAGTCGATGCATTCCAGCCACACCTGGACGCATCCACCCTTCGGCGTGAACTTGACGGCGTTCGTCAGCAGGTTCCAGACGACCTGCCGAAGCCGGCCAGGGTCGCCGCGCACGTGGACGGCAAGGCCGTCGAGAGGGGCAGGATCCGAACCCCTTTCGCGTCCGCCGCCGGGAGCACGGACTCGATCGCGGCTTCGACGACCGAGACGAAGTCCACGACCTGCACATCGAGCTGCACCTTTCCCGTGGTGATCCGGCTCATGTCCAACAGGTCCTCGATCATCTGCGCCTGCGCTTTGGCGTTGCGCTGGATGGTCTTCAGTCCTCTGGTGACATCTTCTCCACGTTGCGCCGCGCCGACGACAAGCGAGGCCCAACCCAGAATGGCGTTGAGTGGCGTCCGCAATTCGTGCGACAGCGTCGCCAGGAATTCGTCCTTCAGCCGGTTGGCGCGCTCGCTTTCTGTGCGCGCCACGCGCTCGCTGTGCAGGAGCTCCTGCTGCGCGATCCGCAAGGCCTCCGCTGCCACATGTTGTTCCTCCACGTCGTTGCACGTGCCCACCCATTCGGACACGCGGCCGTCGGCCTCGAGGAGCGGTGCGGCTCGGGCCACGAAGTGGCGATAGCTCCCCGATTCGGAGTGCCACAGCCGGCCCTCCGATCGGTAGACCTGCCCGGAGTCGCATGCGGCGCCCCACAGCTGCCGGACCCTCTGGCGGTCGTTGGGATGAATGGCCTCGAGCCAGCCGAAATCACCATGCACGTCGAATGGATGTCCGGTGTACGACTCCCATGAGGGTTGTGGCTCCACGAAGCGCGCCGTCGGCGTTCGTCGTCCAGACGATCGTCGAGGTCGCATCGACCAGCGAGCGATACCGATTCTCCCGTCGTCTGAGATCGTCAGCGGACTGCGCCGTGCGCAGGGCCGCCCAGACACGTTCGGCCGCCTGCTCGAGGAGGGCGACGTCCTCAGTGGTCCAGGCGCGAGGCGCGGCATGCGACAGGATCAGGAAGGCGCCCGGATTGCCGTCAGGCGGGCGCGGCACATACACGAGCGAACGCATCTGAAACGCCGCGAGGGCGTCTCGAGACCCGGCCAGTTCAGGGTCGGCGCCGACATCCGGGACGACGATCACCCTGCCGGCGCGAAGCTCGGTGCGGACGCTGTCGGGGCCAAGCGTGCGCACGTCATGACGTCCGGCGATTGGCGGCACGGAGTGGGCGTATTCGCTGTCAACCGTCCAATGCGCCTCGTCCTCGTCCGCGGTCGCGAGCACGCAGCGTGACGCGCCGAAGTGCTCGCCGATCGCGCGCACGAGCGCCCCGGCGAGGTTCTGGCTGTTGGTCTCCACGCTGGTGACTTCGTTCAGGACGCGCATGAACTGTTGCTTGCGCACGGCTGCGGCGACGAATTCGATCTGCTTCTGAGCCGTCAGATCCGTGACCAGTACGCACGTGGCCGCGCCATCATCGGGAAGCGGGCTGACGGACACGTACACGGACAGCACGCCGCCGCCGCTTTTCAGCGCAAGCTCACGGGCGCCTGGCCGGCCTTTGCTCAGGAGATGGCGCAGCGTCTCGACATCATCCGGAGCGACAAATGAGGCCAGCGAAGAACCCGTCACGCGTTCGAGGGGAACCCGAACCATCTCCGCGAAGCGGAGGTTGGCGTACAGGATCGTGCCCTGCCCGTCGAGGGTGAGCGCGCCTTCGCTCATCTGCTCGACGAGCACACGATACGGCGTCTCAGCACCGTGGAGGGTGAACAGCCGCTCTTGGCCGTCGATGGCGACCACGAGGGCGTCCACCTCGCCGGCACGGATGGCGTCAAGGGTCTGTTCGAGTTCGGAGACGCGGTCTTGCAACTGCGCGAGCGTCGGCCCTGACGTGGACTTCCGTGGTCGCCGTTTGGCTCGCGGAGGGGGCCTGCTCACAATGCTCGTTTCTGTAGATCGAGACCGGCGAGCACACGCTCCTTGTCAGACAGGTCTCCGAGAATCTTGCGAACAGGTTCGGGAAGCGTCTTGATCAGGGTTGGAGCGACGACCAAGCTGCTGCGTCTTGGCGAGCTCGGGCTGCTGGTACAGATCGATGATCTCGAGATGGTACCGGCCTTCCAGGTATTCCTCGCAGATCCGCTTGAGGTTTTCGACGGCACGCGTCGACCTCGGGGTCTGGCCGGTGACATACAGACGCAGGACGTACCGGTCCCCTGACGATCGACCCCTCCGAGGCGTTCGCGTCTTCATCGTGACTTCCACTTCCGGTTGGCGCAGGTCCAGGCCGATGAGCACGCGCTCGGCGTTCGACAGGTCGCCAATGATGCGCTTCAGCGGCGGCGGAAGCCTGCGCACGAGCGTCGGCAGCGCCAGGATCTGATCGCCGCGTGCCAGCGCCGGGTTCTTCGTCACGTCGATGACCTCGACGCGGCACTCGCCTTTGAGATGCTCATCGCAGATCTTCTGGAGGTTCGCAATCGCCCTCCGTGAGCGCGGTGTCTCTCCCGCGACATAGAGGCGCAGGTCCCAGCCGGCCGCGGTCTTTTTCTTGTTCTTCACCTTCGGCTCCGGGTCTGTCGGGCGGCTGCGCACGGGCGGCCTGATCCGCTCGGCCGGCTCGCCTGCAGACGTCCAGCTTCCTCTCGTTCGCTGCATGTCTCGTTCCTTGAGCCGCGCCAGGGCGGTCTCCTCCGAGGCCATGTCCGCCTGAAGCGCGGCAATTTGCGCGTGAACCGCGGCCCGTCTGTCGATCCAGAGCGGTCTGACGCGCGATCGATCTCCGCCAGCCGGTCAGCCTCGGCCGCGGCTGACTCGGTTTCCTCCGCCAGGCGAGCCGACCCCGTCAGCACGCCGGATCTCCCGAGGTAGACGTTTCGCAGCTGAACCCCTGCGTCGTGAGGAGGAACTCGCGGATCTGGTTCGAATGCTGCATGCCGCGCGACTTGAGCACGTACATGCCCGCGATTGCGCTCGCCGCCCAGCTCGATGTCGCGCAGCAGAATCCAGGTGTCCATCAGCGAGCAGATGCCGACGTCGGTCGCTTCGAGCTGGCCGAGTCGCCGCTGCGGTCAGGCTGGTGAACAACGGCGGTGATCTGCTGCACCTTGAGGAAGTCGACCAGGCGGAGCAGCATCGCGTGCACGTCGCGCTGGATCGCCGGCCAGCGATGAGGTTGCTGATCGGGTCGACGACGACCGCCTTCGGCTTGAACTGCCTCGACCGCCTTGTGCATCGAGCGCCAGGTGCATCTCCAGCCCGTAGCACGAGTCGGGCGCGTCGCCATGAACTGCAGCAGCCCGCTTCCCGGTCCAGCGCTCGAGGTCCATGCCGATCGAGCGCATGTTGCGGATGATCTGGCTCTGGCGACTCCTCGAACGCGAAGTACAGCGCACCGCTCGCCGCGCCGCAGGCGGCGTCGGCGAAGTGCGCCGCCAGCGTGCGTCTTGCCGGTGCCCGCGGTGCCCGACACCAGGACGCTGCTGCCGCGGTAAAACCCTTGCCCGCCGAGCATCGCGTCGAGCCGCGGAATGCCGGTGCGAGACGCGCTCGTCGCGACGCCGTGTGCGTGAGGCCGAGCGACGTGATCGGCAGCACCGAGATGCCGTCTTCGTCGATCAGGAACGGGTACTCGTTGGTGCCGTGCGTCGAGCCGCGGTACTTCACCACCCGCAGCCGCCGCGTGGACACCTGGTTGATCGACGCGGTGGTCGAGCAGGATCACGCAGTCCGAGACGTACTCCTCCAGCCCCTGGCGCGTCAGCGTGGCCCTCGCCCCGCTCGCCGGTGATGACCGCGGTCATGCCGCTTGTCCTTCAGCCAGTGGAACAGCCGCCGCAGCTCGGCCCGCAGGATCGCCTGATTCGACAGCCCGCGCGAACAGCGCTCTCGATCGTGTCGAGCACGACGCGCTTGGCGCCGATCGAATCGATCGCGTGCCCGAGGCGGACGAACAGGCCCTCGAGGTCGTACTCGCCGCTCTCCTCGATCTCGCTGCGCTCGACCTGGACGTAATCGACGACGATCTGCTTCCGCCGGACCAGTTCCTCGCAGGTCGAACCCCAGCGACGCGACGTTCTTCTTCGAGGTCCTCCGGCCGTCTCCTCGAAGGACATCGAGCACGCCCGGCTCGCCGAACTCCAGCGCGCCGCGGACCAGGAACTCGATCCCCAGCAGCGTCTTGCCGCAGCCCGGCCCGCCGCAGACGAGCGTCGGCCGTCCGCGCGGCAGGCCGCCGCCGGTCACCTCGTCGAGGCCGGCGATGCCGGTCGGCGTCCTCGGGAGCGCAACTCGAACCGATGGGGCGGAACGGCGTGATTTGGTGGCTCTCCTGGCCTTCGTCACCGTACGTCGTGTGGGCATCGCGGGTTCGTATGGTCGCGAATCGGGCACATTGTGGAATTCGAGCGCCCCTTATGGATGCGGTTCAAGCTCGAGCGTGTGTGCAGGAGCAAGCGTGGTGCCACGGCACCATCTACCAGTCGGTCGGCCGGTAGTCCTTCAGGAACTGCCCCCAGACGTGGGTGCCGGTGTTGAAGCCGCTGATGATGGGATCGACGATGCGCGCGGCGCCGTCGACGATGTCGAGCGGCGGATGAAAGCGCTGCTCCGACGTCTTGCGCGCGGCGATCTCGACGGGATCCTCGTCGGTCACCCAGCCGGTATCGACGCTGTTCATGTGGATGCCGTCGCCGTGGTAGTCGGTGGCGGCGGTGCGCGTCATCATGTTGAGCGCCGCTTTCGCCATGTTCGTGTGCGGATGGCGCGTGGTCTTGAAGTTCCGGTAGAACTGCCCTTCGACGGCCGACACATTGACGATGTGCTTGTCGCGCTCGGGCGTGCGCGAGCATGAGCGGCTTGAGGCGCGCGTTGAGGATGAACGGCGCGACGGCGTTCACGAGCTGCACCTCGAGCAGCTCGACCGACGAGACTTCGTGCCAGCAGCAGACGCCAGGAGTTGCGGCCGCGCAGATCGATCTGCTGCAGATCCTGGTCGAGCCGGCCCTCGGGGAAGAGATCGCTTCTGCGCCGCCAGCTCCTCGGGCAGCAGCGGCACCTGTGACAGCTGCGCGGCGTGCGTCAGTCCCGTAGCGCCGATCGTGTCGGACCGGCCTGCCCCGCCGCCGTCGACGGGCCGCTTTCAGCACCACCTTCGGGCAGCATGTGGTATCCGCGCAGCCCTTCGTACGGCGCCGAGCAGCTTGCGCACGTGCTCCGGCATGTCCTGCAGCGCCGCGGTCTCGCCCGCCATCATGTGCGCGTAGAAATCCGGCGGACGCCGCACGGTCTGGCACGCGTTGTTGACGATGAAGTCGAGGCGGGTGCGGGTCGCCAGCAGCTCGCGGCAGAACGCTTCGACGCTCGGCGTGTGCCGCAGGTCGAGGCCGAAGATCTCGAGACGATCGCGCCAGTCGTCGAAGTCCGGCTCGTGCGCGTAGCGGCTCGCCGAGTCGCGCGGAAAGCGCGTGGTGACGATCAGGTGGGCGCCGCAGCGCAGCAGCTTCAGCCCCGCCTGATAGCCGATCTTCACGCGCCCGCCGGTCAGCAGCGCCACGCGGCCGCGCAGGTCCGCCAGCTCGGTGCGCTTGGCGAAGTTCAGCTCGGCGCACGCCGGGCACAGCTGATCGTAGAAGTGATGGATGACGGAGTACTTCTGCTTGCAGACGTAGCAGTGCTGCAGCTCCTCGGCTCTGGCTTTGGCTCGTGGGCTCTGGGCTCTCGGCCTCGTCGTGCACGTCGGCCGGCTCGAAGCCGTCTGCGATCGAGACGGTCGGGAAGACATTCGGCGTGTGGAACACCGGCTTGCGTCGCAGGGTGCGGATCCCGGTCTCCTGCAGGACACCCTGATCGCCTTTGACGCGAGCAGCCTTGCGCTGACGATCGACGATCTTCGACATGCGCCGCCGCTCGACGCGGTCCGGGCTGTAGACGTTGGCCACGGCCTGCAGCAGGCGCTTGCGCTCCTCGTCCGGGACGCCGGCGAGGACGCTGCGGTCGGCGGCGATCGACTCGAGCAGCTCGATCGTTTCGCGGAGTCGCTCGCGGTCACACGGTCGGTCACGAAGGCATAGATCAAACCCGATTCTTAGAGCCATTTCTCGATCAGGATCTCGTCGACGTACTGGCCGTCGATCTTGGCCTGGCGCTTCGCATTGCCGACCACCACAAAGCCCTGGCCCAGATACGTCTGCAGCGCGGCGGGGTTGTCGGCGCGGACGAAGGTGAAGATCTTCTCGTAGCCCTTGTCGCGGGCCGCGGCGAAGGTCGCGGCGAACAGCCGGCGCGCGATGCCGTGCCGCCGGAGCCCAAGGTCCACATAGGTGCCGAGCGTGCCGACGTGATCGAAGGCGTGCGTGTAGGTCGCGTACGGCTCCATGACCTGGAACCCGACGAGGGTCTTGTCGGGCTCGCGCACGGCAACCTTCCAGATGCCGCGCTCGGGAAAGTCGATGACGTAGTCGCGTTCGGTCTCGACGCTGAATGGCGTGTCGAGCGCGGTGTAGAGCCGGGACTCGATGATCGGGTTCAGCACCCGCACGAGCCCTTCGGCGTCGGCGGGCTCGACGTCGCGAACCGTCAGGTCCATGCGGGACCGGTCAGCGGCGCCGGCCGACGTATCCGGTGGGCCCGCGCCTGAACCCCGACTGCTCGAAGAACCGCTCGTTGCCCGGCTGCGCGCCGAGGAACAGCACGCCGCCCGGGCGTGGCCTCGAGCGCGAGGCGCAGCAGCTCGCGGCCGATCCCGTACTTGCGGAAGTCGGGATCCACCATGACCTCCGGGACGGTGCTGAAGAAGTAGCCGTCCGACAGCACGCGCACCGACCCGACCAGCCGATCGCCGCTCCACGCGCCGATGTTGATCGTGGACTTCAACGCGTCCGCCGTTTTCGCCGTGTCGTACTCGCGCTGCCAGATGCGCTTGGCCAGCCGGATGAACGCATCCACTGACAGGGCCGCGTCACCGCTCTTGTATTCAACGGATGTGCGATTGGTCGATTCAACGGACATTCGATCTTCCCGTGTAGGTGCTGACACGCGTGCCGCGTGCCCTGTGGTGTTGATGGTTGTCGCCCCGTCCAGTACCGCCAGCAGCCGGCGGGGTGCTACCAGCCTATACGATCCGTCGAGACGATCGGCCACCTCTTCCCAGTTCGGCCGGCGATCGAGGTAGATGCCGAACCAGCCGGACGTCCCGACATACGGCGGCACGAAATAGCGATCGGGCCAGCGGCCGACGACCATCTCCTGCGTCATGTGCGCGGCCTTGCACCACACCGCGTCGCGCCCGTCGCCGTGATGGTTCCGCGCGCTGGCGAACATCGCGAACATCCGCTTGTGCACCCAGAACGTCGGCTCGCCGTGCGAGATCTTCTCGAAGGCCTCCGGCAGGGCGAGGCTGAGCGCTCGCAGCCGATCGAGCGCAGTCTTCGACGTGGTCGATCCAAGATCCTCGGTGCCTCAGTGCCTCGGTGTGTCGTCGTGACAAGCGCAGTCACGCGCAGTCACGTCAGTCGATCTTGACCCGAATCCGGAACTGCTGGTTCTCGTTGCACACGAACTCGATCATGTCCGAGTCCACCTGAATCTGCTGATTCACGCGCACGGTGAACGGCTTCGTGTACGCCTTCGGGTCGTCGATGGTCACGTCAATCTCGAGGCGTCCGTAGCTCGGACGACGATAGCGCTCGGTGATCACCGCCTGATCGGTGAGCGGACTGCCGCGCACATCGAGCCAGCCGTCATCGCGCAGATTGTTGGTCTGCGTCACCAGCGTGTCGCCTTCCCACTTCCCGACGGTGTAGCCGTACCACCACGGCTGCGGCTCGCCCTGCGGCGGCAGCGTGCGGCCGTCGGTGTGAATGAAGCGCTGGCCGTAGTTGGCCTCGTACAGGATCGTGAGCAGCGTCGGCTCCTGGATCATCAGCCGCGGCTGCCCGTGCATGTGGAACTGCATGTGCCCCATCGGCAGGCACAGCGCGTCGGGATTGTCCTTGCTGTTGGCGGCGTTGCGCTCGCTTCTTCAGCTCCGCCGCCCACGGCTGGAATGGCAGGCCCTCAGGAAAGCCGGCACCGACGTCGAAGAACGTCGCCAGCGGCGGCGTGCCCGGAGGCGGCGGCGCGGCGGCGCGGCTCCCGCTCCGCGCGGCCCGCCGGGCGGCCGTCCCCACTGCACCGGACAGATCGGGCTTGCCGTCCGGCGTCCGCGGTGTGGGCGCGTCGAGATCGACGGCGCCGTTCGCCAGGCGAGGCACGTTCGGCGTCGTGTGCTTCGGCCACTGCGCGGACAGTGTTGACGAGAGCGCGATCGACGCAGGCGATCACGCAGGCGCCGCTGGTCAGTTTCATCCCGGCCTCCGGTGGAGACGATGAAAATATCACGTCATCGCGCTGTTGGCGATGATGGCGGCGATCAACGCGGCGATGACGGCGAGCGAGCACGGCGAAGAAGATCTTCCAGGCGCTGTACGGACGGTTGCCGGCGATCTGGCCGGTGTAGCCGTTCACGATCACCTGATACGCCTTCGCTCCGTAGTCGTACAGACAGCAGCCAGACCGGCACAAGGATGTGCTTGAACGTACGGCTCGCGTAGCTCGGGATTGATGCGCAGATTGCGATGGGTGTCGCCGGGCACCTGCTGCGCGCACAGCGCCTGCAGCTTGGCGTTCATCTGCTCCTGCGATCGCTGCGCCGCGTCGAGCAGGACGACCTGATAGTGCTCGACGACGTGGCCGGAGAGAAACGCGGTGTCGTAGGCGACGATCTCCTGCGTCGGAAACGGCTCGACCTGCCGCAGCAGATCGATCGGCAGCCCCTGCGTTCCCGGCACGGGCTCATCGTCGAAGAAGTGATCGACCACGCCGGCCGCCGGCTCCCACCGCGTCCGTCGCTCCGGCCGCATGATCGTCCGGCCCTTCGCGTCGCGGCCCGGCACCATGACGATGTAGTGATAGCCGGCCTCGGCGGTCCACGGGCAGTGCACCTGCGCGTCGAAGGTCCAGTACGGAATGTAGAGGCTGCGAACGGTGTCGACGAGCGCGGCGACGGCCAGTCGCCCCGGCGCGAACCATCGGCTGCGCCACCAGCGGCGGATGTCGTCGCGCACGCGGCTCGCGTCGATCTTGAATGGCAGCACGCCCTGCGGGCGGATCGGCGCCTTGATCTCCTGGTAGTCGACCAGCGCCGGCGAGCCGCAGAACTCGCAGTTCTGACCGACGCGCGCCGGGATCGAACACCATGACCGCCCGGCACGACTGGCACTGGACGCTGCGCCGCGCAGTCTGCCAGCCGCGCTCCTCGTCCGGCAGTTCCCGGAGCGCCTTGACCAGATCGAGCTCGACGATCTTTCCCGTGCTCGCGATCGATCTGGTACGGCGACTCCGTTCCGCAGAACGGGCAGACCAGTTTCTGCTTGCCGGGATTCCATTCGGCCTGGGCGCCGCACGCCGGGCACTCGTGTTTCTCGAGTGCGGTGATTCTCGCGTGGCCACCGCCCGTTACTGGGACATGTACGGCCGTGAGCGCCGTGCGCGGAGATCCTCCAGGACGCGCCGATCTTCCTGCCCTTCAGATCGCCTGACTCGAGCACGGTCATCACGTCGGCTTCCGACACGCCGAGCGCCTGCGCGGCCTCGGCCGGGCTGAGCAGCTCCGGCATTCCAGACGCACCGGCGGCAGCACCCGACGTCGGAACCGGGGGAACGACGACGGTCGGCGCGGCGTGGCCGCTCATGAAGCCGTCGCGCATCATCTGCTGCGCCAGTCCGAAGCCCACGGCGAGCTCCGCCGCCGTGCCCGCCGCGCCGGCGCCGCCGGCGCCGCTCTCGAGGCCCTTGCCCATCTGGTACTTCACGAACTCGTTCAGGTTGCCGATCGCGGCCATGCTCGAGCGCTTGTCGATCGCCTGCTCCACTTCCGGCGGCACCGACACGTTCTCGACGATGAAGCTGGTGATCTCGAGCCCGTACTTGGCGACGATCGCCGGGTTGATGAGCGGCAGCAGCGCGTCGCCCAGCTCGGTATAGCGCGAGGCGACGTCGAGCACGGGAATCTTCGCGGTGGCGATGGCATCCGTGAAGATGCTGACGATGCGCGAGCGCATCGTGTCGGCGAACTCGTCGAGCCGGAAGTTGTGATCCGAGCCGGCGACCTCGCGCAGGAACGTCTTCGGTTCGACGATCTTGAAGTCGTAGGTGCCGAAGGCGCGCACGCGCACGATGCCGAAGTCGGTGTCGCGCAGCATGATGGGGTTCGACGTGCCCCACTTGTTGCCGGTGAAGAGCCGGGTGACGACGAAGTAGACGTCGGCCTTGAAGGGTGAGTTGAAGCCAAAGGGCCACGACTTGATCCTGGTGAGGACCGGGATGTTGTCGGTGACCAGGGAATGCTTGCCCGGCTTGAACGTGTCGCCGAACTCGCCGACATAGACGAACTGCGCGACCTGCGATTCGCGCACGATGAGCTGCGCGCCGTTCTTGATCGCCTTGTCCTCATCGGGGAATCGCCACGACAGCGTGTCGCGCGAATCGTCGGTCCACTCGATGATCTCGAGCAGTTCCCCTTTGATGAAGTCCATGATTCCCATCGGTCGTTGGCTCCTTTTGGGCCGCAGAAGTTGGGCCGCCTGAAGGCGGCACACACTTCTCGGGCCGCCTAAAGGCGGCCCCTACGTACGCACGTGAAAGGCGGCCCCACGTACGCAGAGATCGGACGAAGCATCTACCGCGGGGGTTCCAGCGTGGCGGCGACGCAGGCGAAGTTGGCCGATTCGTTCGTGCTGCCGGTGCCGTTCCACCGCGCGACCTGCCCGAAGGGACAGAGCGGGCGCGTGCGGTCGACGGTTCCAGCGGTCGCATGCGAGGCCTCGATGCGCTTCGGCGCCGAGCCGGTCTTGATCCACTCCTCGATCGCGCCCATCCGGTCGAACAAGTCGGTGCCAGGACCGCCGGCGCAGTGATTCATGCCGGGAACCATATAGAGCTGAATCGACGTGCCGACGCCAGCGCCGCCCTGCGAGGCCACCACCTTCTGGAAGAAGTCGATGGTGTTGTACGGCGTCACCTGCGCGTCGGACCAGCCGTGATAGAGCATCAGCTTCCCGCCGCGCGCGAAGAACGCGCGCATGTTCACGTCGGTCGAACCCAGCACGTCGTCGGGATCGATCGCCTGTGCGCGGTCGTGATCGAGGCGAGGATCGAAGCGCGAGCCGTCCCAGGCCGGATCCTTGGCGATCACGTACTTGTAGCCCTCGACGGCGAATCCGATCGGCGCCGGGCCGCCGATCACGTTCCACGCCAGCTCCGATCCGCGCGCGAGGCCGGGCAGCACCGTCGCCCGCGTCACCGGATGCGATGCGCCGGCGTACATGGCCCGCGCGGAGTCGACCTGCGGCGGCGTGAGGCACGCCGAGTCCTCTGCACCCGAACACTGGAGCGCCTTCGGGTCGAAGGTGCAGGCGCCCGGATTCTCGATCACGCCGTCGGTCACGCCGTCTCGCGCGTCGCACGCCGCGAGCGCGGCGCGATGAATGACCGGGTATTTCGAGGGCGGGATGATGCTCGCCGGTGTCGCGTTGACGGTGCGATTGATGGCCAGGCGACCCGAATGGAGGTGTAGCCAGTTCACCGCGGGCGCGCCGGCGACGATCGCGTCGAAGTCGGCCGGATAGCGGACTGCTTCGGTGATGCCCTGGCGTCCGCCCTGCGAGCAGCCGTTCCAGATCGACAGCGTCGGCCGTGCGCCGTAGAAGGCGTCGATCACCGCCTTGGCTTTCACGGTCATCTCGTGCACCGAGCGATACCCGAAGTCGATCACCTTCTCGGGATGACCGAGCGCGAAGGCGCCGGTGCCGCCGACATGACCGGTGTCGGTGCTGGCCGTCGCGTAGCCCGCGGCCACCGCGGTCGCCAGTGCCGTATAGGAGATGACGCCGGCCCATCCGCCATTGCCGACCGCCTGGAACTTGCCGTTCCACTTCGCTGGCAACCAGACTTCGATCTTGATATCCGAATCACTTGACGGCGTGAGCGTTGCCGCGACGCGGCAGAACGCCGGCAGCGTCGCGAACGCGCGCGGCTGCTGCGGCGCGGCACCACCCTGACGTGCCGGGCCCGGCGGCGTAAACGCGCCGGCCGCCACGTCCTGCGCGACGGTGATCTTCGCGTTGTCGAGCGCCAGGCGCGCGAGGGAATCACACGAGGCGGCGTCGGCGTGTGCGACCGGGCACAGACCGAGCCCCACGGCCACGATGAGACGTATCGCGTGCTTCATCTGTCACCCCTTCAACCAACGAGCCACCAGGCTCAAGCCTGCCGTCACCAGATTGAGATCCGCGCCTGCGGAGGATGCCACCGACGTCCACACCTCGTCATTGCGAAAGCCGGCGAACACTCGCTCCGTCTGCCGCCGCACCCGCTCGAGTTCGATCGGTAGTGTCGGATCGACCGGCTGGTGCGCCCGATCTTCTGCTTTCTGCAGCTGCTCCACAAGCCTCTCGGCTTGCTTCAAGTCGAGCATCGACAGCGGCGAGCCGCAGTGGGCACAGGCCGCGCCGACGGTCACATCGACAGGCGCGCCGCAGTTGGCGCAGTTGACGCTCTGGACGTTCCGGCGCAGCTCCTCGATCTGCTGGGGCGTCAGCGGGCGGATGAAGTCCTTCTCGCGCAGGAAGTCGAAGAACGTGGTCAGCCGGCCGTGCGAGTGCGGGCAGCTCAGATATTCGAACTTCGTCGTCCGCTGCATGTCGTGGGTGCGGCGCAGCCGGCCCTTGCAGCGCGGACACTTGGCGAGGTCAGCGTTGGCACGCTGAGGCCTGGCGATCTTTTCTCCGATGATGCGGAAGAGCGACAGCGTGGCGCCGGGCGTCAGGGTCGCGCTCTCGTAGGCGTCGAACCAGAACGACTGGCAGGCGTGGCAGATGTCGATCTGGACCCGGCGTCCGAGATGGGCGTCGAAGGTCGCTTCCTGCATCGGAGGCGGCGCAGCGGGGACAGTCCACGACGCGTCATTTTATGTGACAGAATCTGCCGTCATGAAACACCTGTTTTTATTGCTGCCGGCCGTCTTCTCCTGGCTGCTCCCCTTCACGCGCAAGCGCCGGACGGCGCAGCGGTCTTCCAGAAGGCCTGCGCGTCGTGCCACGGCCAGCCGGCGCCTGATTCGCGCGCGCCGACGCGCGAGGTGCTTCGCGCCGTCGCACCCGAAGCCATCGTGACAGCGCTCACGGTCGGCAACATGTTCCGGCAGGGATCGGAACTGACCGATGCCGAACGCCAGGCCGTCGCCGCGTTCCTCTCCGGCCGGCCGGTCGGCACGCCAGCGTCCCTCGTCAATCGTCGGCAACTGCACCGCGAAGCCGGCGCCGCTCCAGGCCTCGGCGCCTCGACGCGGGATGGAACGGGTGGGGCGCGGGCGTGGCGAACACAAGGTTCCAGCCGGCGGCAAAAGCCGGTCTCAACGCGGCGTCGGTGCCGAAGTTGAAGTTGAAGTGGGCGTACGGGTTCCCGGGCGTCAACAACGCGCGATCGCAGCCGGCGGTGCTCGGAGGCCGCGTGTTCGTCGCCAGCGACAACGGTGATGTCGTCGCCCTCGACGCGAAACGTGGATGTCAGTACTGGAGCTATCACGCGCAGGCCGGCATCCGCACGGCGGTCAGCGTCGGTCCCTACAAGACGGCGGCGACAAACGGTTTCGCGGTGTACTTCTCTGACGGCGCCGCGATCGCGTACGCGGTCGATGCCAACACCGGTCGCGAGATCTGGCGGCGCAAGCTTGACGACCATACCTACGCGCGCACGACTGGCTCGCTGACCGTTCATCAAGGTCGCGTCTACGTGCCGGTCGCGGGCGTGGGCGAAGAGGGGCAGGGCGGCATCGCGCGCTACGAATGCTGCACGTTCCGCGGCAGCGTGTCGGCGCTCGATGCCTCGACGGGAGCCGTGATCTGGAAGTCGTACACGATCACTGAAGAGCCGAAGCCGAGACACAAGAACGCCTCAGGTGTGCAGACGTGGGGACCCGCAGGCGGCGGCGTCTGGGGTGCACCGACGATCGATCCCGGCCGTCGTCTCGTGTACGTCACGACGGGCAACAATTACTCCGCACCCGCGACCAATACGACCGACGCGGTCATCGCGATGGATATGGATACCGGCAGACATCGCTGGGTGTATCAGCCGACGCCGAACGACGTCTGGGCCGGCGGATGTCGGCCGGAGAATCCTGCCGACTCGAACTGCCCCGAGAAGCTCGGACCCGATCATGACTTCTCGATCGCTCCGCTGCTGACAAAGGCCCCGAACGGCCGCGACCTGGTCATCGTGCAGCAGAAATCCGGCATGGCGTACGCGGTCGATCCCGACAAGGGCGGACTCGTCTGGCAATACAAGACGAGCGACGGCAGCGGCATGGGCGGACAGTGGGGCATCGCCGCCGACGATCGTCAGGTGTACTTCGGCGTCAACGGTCCCCGCAACGCGCAGGGCGGCATGCGCGCGACGACCATCGACACCGGAACGGAAGTGTGGTCGAAGCCGGCGCCTGACAAGCTGTGTGGCACCGCGCGCGGCTGCAGCTCCGCACAGGGCGCCGCGCTGACCTCGATTCCGGGCATCGTCTTCTCGGGATCGCAGGACGGAGGCGTGCGCGCTTATTCAGCGGCTGACGGATCGATCGTCTGGCAGTTCGACACGAACAAGGAGTTCGAGACGGTGAACGGCGTGACCGCGAACGGCGGCGCGATCGACCAGGCCGGTCCAGTCGTCGCCGACGGCATGGTCTACGTCACCTCGGGATACGTGAGCCTAATTGGTCGTCCTGGAAACGTGTTGTTGGCGTTCGGAATTGACTGACGGCTGACGGCGGGTCTGAAGACCCGACGCTACGGGTGCGTGAGTCTACGGGTGCGTGAGTAGAGGCGGGTTTCAGACCCGCCTCGGGCTTCAGGAGGATCTCGATGCGTGCTGTACTTGTCGTTCTCGTTCTCGCCGTCGCCGCACTCGGTGACCGAATGGCGATCGTCGTCGATGCGTCCACGGGGCCGATTCCGCTCAACTGCAATCGCGCGTGTCTCGAAGGCGTCGTGGACCAGTTTCTCGCCGCGCTGGTCGCGCACGATCCGAAACGGGCGCCGTTGTCCAAGGACGTCAAGTACACCGAGAACAACCAGGTGATCGACGTCGGCGACGGCTTCTGGAAAACGGTGCAGGGCATCGGCAAGTACAAGCACTACTTCGCCGACCCGGAGGCCGGGCAGGTCGCGTTCATGGGCACGATGATGGAGGCTGGCGCGCCGCTGCTCTACAGCCTGCGCATGCGCATCGAGCTCGGCCGCATCACCGAGATCGAAACGATCCTCTTCAAGCCCGGAGGCGGCGGACCGAACAACATCGCGGCGATGGACGAGTCGGGCAAGGTCGAGGACATCTGGCTCAGGTCGATCCCGCCGGCACAACGGCTGTCGCGGCAGGAGATGATCGCGATTGCCGACGCCTACTTCACTGGCCTGCAGAAGAACGACGGCAAGGGCATCGGGAATACCGGCACATATCCGTTCACCAACGACTGCCACCGCATCGAGAACGGGGCGCCGACGACCAACGTGCCCAAGCCCGCGAACGCCGCTCCGGACGCCATCAATCCGTTCTGGCTGGATTGTCTGGCGGGGTTCAAGAAAGGCCTGTACTACGTGGTCCAGAATATCCACCAGCGGCGGTATCCGCTGGTTGACGCCGAGCGCGGCATCGTCTGGGCACATTGCGTCTTCGACCAGGGCACGGTGAACTCGGGCGTGTTGTCGGATGGCACGAAGCACAGCTACCCCGGCTTCAATCGTCCGGGCAGCATTCTGGTCAGCGAGGCGTTTCTGATCGAAGGCGGCAAGATTCGACGCGTGGAGATGATTGGACCGGCAGCGGTGTACCACATGAACTCGCCATGGGGCGGACTGAGCGGCGACTGAAGTTCACGGACGGCGCGTCGATCTACGCAGCGGTCGCCGACGGACTCATCTGAGTCGCAGGAGGAATACGTCAGAGGCCATCGTCACGCGCAGGCGATCGAGCGTGGCCACCCGCTCGGCGGCCGCGCGCCGTGCGCCGCGATAGGTTCCCCGAAGCACCTCGAGCAGCGAGTCGCGATCGAGCTCCGCGGTCTCGCGTATCACCGATCGCTCGATCGACTCGAACTGGGTCTGGTGCTCGGCGAGCACCGCCTCCCCGCGATCGCGCTCGACACGTGCGCCTTGGACCAGCTCGCGCAGCTCGATCAGATCATCAGCGGCCGGTACCGCAATCAGCAGACAGCCATGTGGCTGGAGCACGCGCGCCGTCTCGGCAGGATTGCGCCGGCCGTGAATGGACACCACGAGATCGACACTCGCATCGAGCAGCGGCAGGCGACGGTCGGCGTTGGCGACGACCCAGTTCAGATCCGGGAAACGGCGCGCCGCGCGCTCGGCAGCCGCAGTCGAGAGATCGATACCGATGCCCGTGGCGGCACGCGGCCCGACGATCGCCGCGAGCCCTTCCCCCGAACCGCAACCGAGATCCACGACTGTAGGGGCCGCCTTCAGGCGGCCCAGTTCCAACGCCGCCGCGAGCTTGGCGATCTCGGCGATCAGCGTGCGGCCGACGCCGGCGTCCAACAGCGCGGCGCGGGCTTCGATCGCCGCCTTCGAGTCTCCAGCGACACGCGAGCGGCGATCCTGCGGCTGCAACAGGTTGACGTAGCCGGTGCGGGCAATGTCGAACGAGTGCCCCGCCGCGCACGTCCAGGCGCGCTCGGCCCGCTCGAGCGCCCTCGCGCAGCCGCGGACGGGGCAACTCAGGATTCTTGTCAGGGCAAAGGGCAAAGGGCAAAGGGCGAAGTCAAACGGCAAACGGCCAAGTCTGAGGTCCCTAGGTCAAAGTACCAGGTCTGTGCTTTGCTCGCACATACCTTTACCTTTGACCTTACCTTTGGACTCTTGCCTTTGGCCTTTGCCCATTGACCTGACGTTTCATCGAATCGTGTAGAGCACCCTGGCCTCACCGAGCGCCGCGATCCTCTCGTCGAACCGCTTTACGATTTTGTCGCGCCGGACGAACAGGGCCTCGATCTCGCGCTTGGTCAGGATGTCCTTCACCGCGTCGGTGAACGCCGACCGGTCGAGTGCGCGCAGCTTTTCGAACAGCGAGCGCTCGATGCGCGAGAGGTCGGCCGGGTTCAGGAGATCCTTCCCCAGCCGGAACGCACGCGTGTGATCAATCAACCACATCTTGCTGTCGCCTGACCACATGATGTTGCCGACGTTCCGGTCGCGGTTCTGAATCAGCTCGTCGAACACGTGCATCAGACTGTAGTACTCAGCCGCGCGCAGCGAGCTCGAATGCTCGATCTTATTCTTCCGGCGGTCGCCTTCGTCCATCACGCCTTCCAGCCACCACGTCACCGCCGCGGGCTTCCCGTCCACGACGCGCTTCACCGACATCGGCACGTTGTCGAGTCCGAGCAGCACGGCCAGGCGATACGCCGCGACGTTGTAGCAGTAGCAGTCCCTGAAGTTCACCTCGGTGTGCTTCGGCCCGACCTCGAAGATCGGCTTCGCGATGTCCACGATCTGGATCTGCGCGTCGTGCGTGATGACGCCGTCCGACAGCGTGACCTGTCGGGCGTCCGTGACGCCCTTCAACGTCCTCACGGTCCTGACGACTTTCCCCTCCAGCAGAAACGTCTGCATCTCCGCCGGGCCGAGCGACAGGGCCGCGGGCGCGGTGTCCGTGGTCTGCGCCGCGGCCGTCCACGGCGCAGCGCCGAGAACGGCCAGGGCAATCAACAGGGCGCGACGCGTTGGCTTCATACGATGTCTCCTACCGTGAAGCGATCGTTTTCCGACCCTTGACCTGAATTTCCAAGACCCGCCTCGACCCGTTCAGCTCCCGATACGCCACGAGCGCGACGTCCCCGGCTCGCACGAGATCGGTGATGGGCCATCCGCTGCCTGCGCTGCGCGTCGCGCGGCCGACGCCAGGGGCGAGCACGTCCGTATTCTCGTCCGCCGCGAATCTCATGTCAGAGCTCCCGACGTCGAGCACAAGCACCTGCCCGACGATCGACTTGACCTTCCCATAGGCAGTCCTGACCGGCGCCGTCACGGCGGCATTGGACACCGGAGTCACGGTCAGACCGGGAACCTGCCCGGCCGCCTGCCCCTTCTCTCCACTGAGTCCGGCCGCCAGAACCACCCCGCTCGCGAGACCCAGATACCCGAGATGCTTGAGAAATTTCATGGTGCTTGCTTCCCCTTGATGTTGGGAGATATACGGGTGAATCCGGGTCAAAGCCATGGGCGGAGGCTGAGCGCGGTCAGAGGCCTTCATGCGCTGGCAAGACCCATCCTGTCAACGACATGGAAGGACGCCTGTGGAGGCCGCCAGCACTGAAGTGATAGGCTGAGCGCCCCGTAAGGCCATGACCGTCCAGTCCAGACCGCCAGTCGTGCGCTTCGGCGCCTTCGAGCTGGATCTCC
Source organism: uncultured Acidobacteriota bacterium (assembly GCA_963751025.1). Taxonomy (GTDB): domain Bacteria; phylum Acidobacteriota; class Vicinamibacteria; order Vicinamibacterales; family UBA2999; genus Gp6-AA40. The sequence goes on from CAVVTC010000005.1 coordinate 173,595, forward strand.
ACGCCGAGCGCCTGCTCAAGAACGGCCGCCAGGTCCGCCTTCAGCCGCAGCCCTTCAAACTGCTCCGCCTCCTGACCAGCCAGCCTGGCCGCCTCGTCACGCGAGAGGATATCCAGGCCGCTCTCTGGACCAACGACACCTTCGTCGATTTCGAACAGGGCGTGAACTTCGCCATCAAGCAGGTGCGCGAGGCGCTCGGGGACCGGGCCGAGAACTCCATTTACCTGGAGACGGTTCCCAAGCGCGGGTATCGATTCATCGCGCCGGTCGATGCCGGGCGAGACGAGCTGCCGGAGATCCGCGCGACCGCCGAGCCCTACCTTCAGCGAGCGCTGTGGGAGAACATCGTCGATCTCAGGCTCTCGGAGGAGCAACATCGCAAGCAGCTGCGCGCGCTGACCATTGCGCTGGCCTGCCTGGCGATCGTCTGCGCCGTGTTGTTCTTCCTCAAGACGTAGGCTTGCCTGCCCTGAGCCGCGTCGAAGGGCCCTGAGCCCGGTCGAGAGGCTACAATGCCGACGCCATGATGACTTCGATGACCCGGCGGCTGTTCTCCGTGTTGCTGCTGTCGCTCGCGACGCTTTCGATTGCGGCTCAGAGCCCGGTGAAGCCGCCGACATTCCAGGTCGATCCCGGCTGGCCGACAATCCCGAACGACTGGGTGCTCGGTGAGGTGTCCTCGATCGCGGTGGATTCGCGCGATCACATCTGGGTCCTGCACAGGCCGCGGTCGATCCCCGCAGCGCAGCGCGAGAAGGCCGCTCCCCCGGTGCTCGAGTTCGACACGTCCGGCAAGCTCCTCGGGAGCTGGGGCGGCCCCGCTGACGGCTACGACTGGCCGGAACGCGAGCACGGCATCTTCGTGGACAGCAAGAACTTCGTCTGGATCAGCGGCAACGCTGGATGGCCGAAGCCGAGCGCCGCCGGCAGCGGCGACGACATGATTCTGAAGTTCACCCCGGCCGGAAAGCTGGTCATGCAGATCGGCAAGCGCGGCCAGAGCACCGGCAACACCGACACGGTCAACGTGCATCAGCCCGCCGACGTGTTCGTCCACGCCGAGACGAACGAGCTGTACGTCGCCGACGGCTACGGCAACCAGCGCGTCGCGGTATTCGATGCGGAGAGCGGGAAGTTCAAGCGCATGTGGAGTGCGTTTGGAAATCCCCCGCCGGCCACGATGGCGCCGAACCCGCCGACGCCGCAGCCGAATCAGGGCGGTCCCGACGGTCCTCCGCAGTTCGGTCTGGTGCACGCCGTGAAGGTGTCACGCGACGGCGTCGTGTACGTGGCCGACCGCACGAACAACCGCATCCAGAGCTTTACGACCGCGGGCAAGTTCCTTCGACAGGTGCGTCTCGCACAACAAGGCACGGTCACTCCGGTTCCTGCCGGGTTTGCCTTCTCGCCCGATCAGAAGCAGCAGTTCCTCTACGTCGTGGACTCGGGCCCGATGCAGGTCGCCGTCTTCGATCGCGAGACGATGACGCAGATCGGCACGATCGGCGTCCGCGGTCCCAAGCCAGGCGAATTCGACATCGTCCATCACATGGCCGCCGACTCGAAGGGCAACCTCTACACGGCGGAGATCGTCACCAACCGCCGCGCGCAGCGATTTGTGTTGAACAGCGCGCGCTAGATCGTTCCGATGGATCGCGAGCAGTTCGCGCACTATCGCATCCTCGGCAGGCTGGGTGCCGGCGGCATGGGCGAGGTGTATCACGCCCGCGACGAGCGGCTCGATCGGGACGTCGCGGTCAAAGTCCTGCCCTCGTCCACCTTCGACGACCCGACAGCGCGCGCTCGTCTCGTGCGCGAAGCGCGGGCCGCGGCCGCGCTCAATCACCCCAACATCTGCACGATCTACGAAGTCGGCGAAGCGGATGGTCAGGCCTACATCGCGATGGAGCTGGTCGAGGGGCAGACGCTCAGCGCGATGCTCATCGGAGGGGCGCTCCCGGCCGAGCACGTCGTGCACTACGGCCGTCAGCTCGCGGACGCACTGACTCATGCCCACGAACGAGGCGTCGTCCATCGCGACCTGAAGAGCAACAACGTCATCGTCACGCCTGACCGTCGCGTGAAGGTCCTGGATTTCGGACTGGCGAAGCGCGCCGTGGACTCGGACATGACGGCCGCCCTCACCCAGATGCACGCCTCGCTCACGCAGGCCGGGACGGCCGTCGGCACGCTGCCGTACATGTCGCCCGAGCAACTGCGCGGCGAGAACGTGCAGGTGTCCAGCGACATCTGGGCCCTCGGGGTTGTGCTGTACGAAATGGCCACCGGCGCACGGCCATTCAAGGGCAACACACCGTTCGAACTGAGCGCCACGATTCTCAGCGACGACCCGGTCGTCGTCCCCTCTCACATCGCGGCCGAGCTCCGGACGGCCATCGCGGGCTGCCTCGAGAAGGATTCCAGACGACGCTTCGCGAACGCGTCGGATGTGCGTGCCGCGCTCGAAGGCGTTCAGACCGCGGCCACGGCCCTGCGGCCGCCGGCCGGACTTGAGGCGCCGGCGCACGCGGCCGTGACGGTCACGGTCACTCGACGCCGCGCGATGTGGCTGGGCGTTGGCGCACTCGCCGTGGCCGGATCGGGTGTCGCCTGGTGGCGGCTGCTCACCGGCGATTCGACCGTCCGGTCGCTGGCGGTCCTGCCACTGGTGAACACGGCCGATGACGAGGACCTCGAGTACTTGTGCGACGGCATCGCCGAAAGCCTGATTCAGCAGGTCTCGAAACTGCGCTCGTTTCGCGTACGACCGCTGGGCGTCGTGCTCGACTTCAAGGGGCCGAAGGGTGATCCGCAGGCCGCCGGCCGTCAGCTCGGCGTGGAGACGGTCCTCGCGGGTACGCTCGAGCGGCAGCGACGCGCAGCTGCGAATCTCAGCCCGGCTCGTGGACGTGGCCACCGGCCGGCAGCTCTGGACCAGCACCTACGATCGTGACGCGGCAGACGTTGCTCGACGTGCAGGATGAGATTGCCGGCGCGATCATGGACGATGGCCTGCGCGTGCGATTGACGACCGACGAGCGTGCACAGCTCGTACGCCATCCCACCACCGACGGCGACGCGTACGATCTGTATCTGCAGGCCCGCTACAGCCAGCGGCTCGCCACCGAAGAGGACTACCTCTTTTCGCGCACCCTCCTCGAGAGCGCGGTCATCCGCGACCCGAAGTTCGCGTTGGCCTACGCGTCGCTCGCGGGGAACTACGCCATGATGCTGGTCGATGGACTCGAGCGTCCAACCGACGCGTGGCCACAGGTCCGCAGGTACATGCGGCAGGCCCTGGAGATCGATCCGACACTGCCCGAGGCGATCGGCATCGAGCACGCCTTCGCGTTCCTGTTCGATTGGGACTGGGCGGGCGCCGAGGCGGTGCGCAGGCGGTTACTGGCGTCGTCGATTGGCGGGTTCGATCCGCAGTTCGCGAGAGCGCTCGCCGTGGAGCTGTGGGCGCTTGGGCAGACGAAGGAGGCGCTGCAGCTCGCGCGGCGCACGCGCGAACTGGATACGCGCAGTCCGTATCTCGCAGTGCTCGAAGCGGACTATCTGCTCCGCGACGATCAGTTCGACGCCGCCATCGCGCTGTACCAGTACGCGATCAAGCTCGATCCGCAGAACGCGAATGCGCTCTTCGGTCTCGCCGAGACGCGGATGCGCCAGAGACGCTGGGACGAGGCGATCGAAGCCAGGCGCCGCGCGCACGAGGTGGCCGGCGACGATCGTCTGACACCGCTCTTCGCCACTGCCAAAGGCGAGGCGGGATACCGCCAGATCGACGAGGCATGGGTGCGTCTTCAGCTCGAGGAGCTCAAAGAGAGGGAGAGGACCAAGTACGTGTCGCCGTTGGACTTCGCGCGAGTATTTGCACAGATCGGCGAGAAGGAGCTGGCCTTCAAGTACCTCGACGCCGCCTTCGTCGACAGATCCCCTGGTCTCGTGTTTCTGAAGGTGGATCGGGCGTGGGACAACGTTCGGGACGATCCTCGGTTCGCAGCCGCAGTCAGTAAGGTCGGACTGCCCTGAGCGCGCTGCCACGACTTGACACCCCATTCGGCAGAGGATTACTGTTCAGGTTACGAATCTCATCAACGACCCTAGGAGCGGACCTATGAAGAAGACACTGCTCGCGGTCGGAATCCTTTTCGTTTACGGTGTCGGCTCAGGTGAGCTCCTGGCCTGCGGCGACAAGTTCCTCGTCGCCAGCCGTGGCACGCGCTACCAGCGCGCCGGTCAGGCGCGTCACGGAGCGTCGATTCTGGTCTACATGCACGCCTCATCCACGATTCCGAAAGCCTTCGAACGGGTGTCGGAAGATGTGACCAAGAAGGCCGGCTTCCGCGTGACCCGGGTGGAAAACGCGAATGAGCTCGATCAGGCGCTGCGCCAGGGCGGCTGGGACGTGCTCCTCGCCGACCTTGCCGACAGTCCAGACGTGCGTGGCCGCGTGCAGAACAGCGGGCCCGATGCCCCGCTCCTGGTACCAGTCGCTTACGGCGTGACCGGCACGCAGATCGCGCAAGCCAAGAAGGATTACCAGCGCGTGCTCAAGGGCCCGATCAAGACCTACGCGTTCCTCGCGGCGATGGACGATGCGCTGGCCGCGAGACAGAAGCTTCTCAAGTCTAAGACGGTCTGAGTTGTTGTCCGCACGAATCCTGCTCGCGCTCCTCGCGCTGGGAATCGCGAGCCCGGCACTCGCCCAGGCCTGGGTGCCTCCGGCCGGCATCGGTCTGGCCAGCGTCATGTTCCAGACCATCAACAACACCAATCATCGACTGACCGACGGCTCGCTCTACGACGGATATGACAGCCTCAGTCGCGGAGTGCTGTTCAATCTCGACTACGCGATCACGGACCGTATCTCCTTTTCAATCGGCGTCCCGTACCTCGGGTCGAAATACACTGGACCGGAGCCGAGTATCTTCGGGCTGCCGGTCGATGACTGTTTCTGCTGGCAGCACGGATGGCAGGATTTCGGCGCGGCGGTGCGCTATAACATCGCCAACGATGCGTTCGCGTTCACGCCGTCGATATCCTTTGGCGTGCCCACTCACAACTACGACTACTTCGGTGAGGCCGTGCTCGGGCGCAACTTGAACGAGGTGCGCATCGGCGTGGACGTGGGTCAGCGTCTCGATCGAATTTCGGACCGCCTGTCGCTATCCGGACGCTACACCTACGCCTTTGTCGAGAAGGTCGTCGATCTACCGAACAACAGGAGCAATTTCTCGATTGAAACGGCGTTCCTCGCCACGAGGAAGCTTGCCACACGGCTGGCGTTTTCCTGGCAGCGCTCGCATGGCGGCCTCCGCTCGAGCGACACGTTCACCGAGGAGCAATTCCCGCAATACGATCGCATCATCAAAGACAACAATTTCCACATCACCGGCGGGGTGTCCTACTCCCTGCCAAAGATCGATCTGTTCGGCTACTACGTGCACTACGCTGGCGGCACGGATACGCATGTCGGTCATGCGATGAACGTCGGAGTGAGCTGGCCCGTTCGAGCGCTGAGCGGACCCTTCGACTCCGCTCAGGGCAGGCCGGCCGCCGACAGGGCGACGATTCGGCAATGGAACGTGGGAAGTCCGGCGTGGGACGTGACCATGATGACGTCGCCCGCGCCCTCGCCGCTGGTAATCGTCCCTGATAGCTCCATGTGAAGGCCCACTCCGCCACGGTCCACGAGCTGACCGTCGATGAGGAGCCGCTCCGCCGAACAGGGATCGTTCTCGAAGCGAATGGCGTGGCCCTTGTACGACACGTCCCATCCGATCACGTGCCGCAGCGGCAGCACGATGAGCATGGCGCCCGCGACCGTCATCGCCACGGAGGCGACTCCGACGCCGCCGTCGGCCCGGAACAGCATCGTGACTCCGATGATACCCAGCACGGTCCCGACGAGCGGCAGCAGAGACTGAATCACACGGCCGCCCGTGTTGCTGGCCTCGAGCAGCACGTGCTCAGTCATTGACGGGTTGCCAGGAGGCGTCGCACGACGCTTGCTGAACAGCAGCCGGGACACCAGGAACAGGTTGGGCATCAGGATCGCCCACATCACCGCGGGGGACAGGCCGGCGGCGTTGCTGGTGATGCCGGCGATGCCACCCAGAACGGCGATCAGCACGAGGACGGTCGTAATGGTCCGGGCGCGGCCGGACGTTCTTCTGGCTGTGGCTCATATCTGTCTCAGACGGTTTTTCACGCCAAGGTTACCGACGATAGAATGCGCCGTGTCCTTCGAGACGACTCGGTGGAGCCTGGTCGTGGCCGCCGGCGGCGACGATTCGGCCGCGGCGCACGCGGCGCTGGCAACGCTCTGCGAAACATACTGGTATCCGCTCTACGCCTACGTCCGTCGCCGCGGCACGACCGCGGACGACGCTCGTGATCTGACCCAAGGGTTCTTCACGTCACTGCTCGAGCGGCGCGATTTCGAGCACCTCGATCAGGAGCGCGGCCGCTTCCGGGCGTTCCTGCTGGCCTCGCTTCAGCACTTTCTCGCCAACGATGCGGCTCGACGCCGCACGCAGAAGCGAGGCGGCAACATTATGCTTCTGCCGCTCGCGTTTGACGAGGCCGAAGGCCGGTACCGCGTCGAGCCGGAGGAATCCACGACGCCCGAGACGTTGTACGAACGCCGTTGGGCGCTGACCGTGATCGATCGCGTGTTGGGCGACCTGCGCCGGGAATGGGACGCGCGAGGACGCGAGGCGGAGTTCGACGAGTTGAAGTCGTGCCTGCTCGGCACGCATCCGCCAGGTGGCTACGCGGCCATCGCGGCCAGGCTCGGCACCAGCGAGGGTGCGGTGAAGACCGCGGTTCATCGCCTGCGCCGCACATTCCAGGTCGCGCTCCGCAAGGACATCGCGGAAACCGTCTCCGATCCCGCCGACGTTGACGACGAGATTCGATATCTCGTGCGAGCCCTCGGCACGTAACCTCGATAGGCGCTTCTGTCTAATCCCAGCATGGAGGACGTTACCTACCTGCCCCGACTGTGTCCTCGGTGCAGCAAGGCCCTGGCCGACGACGCGCTCGAGGGCCTCTGCCCAGCCTGCCTGCTCGCCGCGGCGACCGAAACGCTGACGCACGCCACGCTGGGCGAGGCGCTGACGGTGACCTCGCGCGGCGGCCCACTTCCGCGTCACACGGAGGTGCTGCAGCTCGCGGAAGGTCAGTCGTGGGGGCCCTATCGCATTGGCCGCCTGCTCGGCCGCGGCGGCATGGGCGAGGTCCACGAAGCCGAGCACACCGAGAGCGGACGACGGATTGCGCTCAAGGTGCTGCGCGGCCGCCTGCAGGACGCCGACGAACGCGCGCGGTTTCTGCGCGAGGGGCAGCTTGCCGCCTCGATCAGCCATCCGCACACCGTCTACATCTTCGGCAGCGAAGAGATTGCCGGCGCCCCGGTGATCTCGATGGAGCTGCTGCCCGGCGGCACGCTGAAGGATCGCGTCACGGCCGAAGGTCCATTGCCGCCGGCGGTGGCCGTCTCCGCCGTGCTCGACATCATCGGCGGGCTCGACGCCGCGCAGGCCGCGGGCATCCTGCACCGCGACATCAAGCCGTCGAACTGCTTCGTGGACAGCGACGGCTCGGTCAAGGTTGGCGACTTCGGCCTGTCGATCTCGACGCTGGCGCGCGACGTTCATCAGCAGCTCGCCACCGGCTTCGAGGGCACGCCACAGTTCGCCGCGCCCGAGCAGCTGCGCGGCGAGCCGCTCGACCTGCGCGCGGATATCTATGCGGTTGGCGCCACGCTCTACTACCTGCTCACTGGGCGGCCGCCGTTCGACGCGCGCGATCTACGCGAGCTTGTCGAGCGCGTGAACAACGAGGCACCGAAGTCGCCGCGCGTGCTGCGTCCAGATATCCCGTCAGGACTGGCGGCGGTCGTCCTGCGGTGTCTGTCCAAATCGCCCGCGCAGCGTCCAGAGTCCTACCCTGCTCTCGCCGAGCAGCTTCGGCCGTTTTCGGCGATCGGCGAAGCGCCGGCCTCGCCGCGTCTGCGACTGCTCGCAGCCGTCGTGGACCTGATCATCGTGTCCCTGCCGTTCTCGATCTGGGATGCGTCGAGCGGCGACGTCGTCATCAACGGGCAGACGATCTCATCGCCGACGAGTCCGTGGAGATGGCTGCTGTACGCCGTCTACTTCTTCGTCCTCGAAGCGCGCTGGGGAGCGTCGCTCGGCAAGCGCCTGTTCGGGCTGCAGCTCTCGTCACCTGGCGGAACTGGCTGGGTGACGCGCATCGCTCGCCGGACGATCGTCTTTCATCTTCCCTGGCTCGTGTTCACCCTGCTGCTCGTCTCGTTCGGTCCGTTCGGTCCCATGAGCGATCGGCGCATGGGCGGCCCCAACTCCAACTGGACCCTCAAAGCGAAGGACACGCGCGAGCTCATCGAAGGCCTCACCACACTCACGCTCATCGCCGGCCTGTTTCTCACCGCGCGCCGCCACAACGGGTGGACCGGCCTCCACGATCTCGCCAGCGGCACGCGAGTCGTGTCGCGATCGGCGGCCCGGCTGCGCACTCGAATCGCGCCGGCCGCGGCGCCGGCGATCGACGCCGCAACGCTGGCGCTCGGAAAGCGGTACGGGCCTTTCCGGGCGTTGAGCGACGATCCTGAGGGCGACGCGCATCTCGTCGTGGGATTCGATCCGGTGCTTCGTCGGCAGGTCTGGATCCACGTGGTGCCGCCGCACACACCGCCGATGAGCGCGGTCCGTCGCGATCTGTCGCGGCCAGGACGCCTGCACTGGCTGACCGGCCGAAAACATGGCACCGACAACTGGGACGCATTCGAAGCGCCGGACGGTCAACCGTTGTCAGCGGCGCTCCACGGCGCTGCGACGCCGTGGAGCACGCTCAAGTCGTGGCTGCTCGATCTCTCCGGCAGAGCTCGTCGCCGCGGCTCGCGACGGTTCGATGCCAGTGCTTCGACTCGACCGTCTCTGGGTTCGTGACGACGGCCGTCTCGTGCTGCTGGATTTCCCCGGCCCTCGACTCGGCTCGGGGCAGACGGCTGACATCGGTCGCGAGGAGGCCGCTCGTGCTTCGACTGACCTCTCTCCGGTGCAACTGCTGTCAGCGGTCGCCGAACGAAGCACGCCAGCTTCGAGCGGATCATCCGCGTTGATGCCACTCTCGGCTCGCACGCTGCTCCGGTCGTGGTCGAGTCAGCAGCCTCCATCGTTGTCCGACGCGCATGCCGAGCTCGTGCGAGTGGCGGCTGGACTTGATCGAGTGAAGCGAGCCCGGCGAGCGCTGCCGATCGTGCTCGCGGCGATGCCGCCGGTCTTCATCGTCGACCTTCACCGTGCTCGTCATGATGCCGACGATCACCCGGTTCTTCAGTCCGGACACGACGGAGATGCTCGATCTGCTGGAGATGCTGTATCAACCGAACCCAGCGCCCGGAAGCCGGCTCGCGGATCCATCCGTGCGGCAGGCGGTGGAGACGTACGTCGCCGGGAAGCACAGCGCGCGACTCAGAGATCCCCGGTTCTGGAACAGCCAGGTGGTACAGCAAGGCATCGGCAAACGTCTGCAGCCGACCGCGGACGGCGTCGCCGCCCGTCATCCTGCTGTCTCGCCAGAAGAACTGGCGCGCGCCACGGCGACGATCGCGCCCGAGCTCGAACGTCTGCGTCAGCGGCGCGGCAGAGAGGATTTCGGCGACCTCGCCCCCATCATGGTCATGATCGGGACGGCCGCCCCGCTCCTGCTGCTACTGCTGCTCAGCATCGTCTCGGCGTTGATCGTCCCGGGCGGCCTGTTCACGCGCATGCTCGGGCATGCCGTGGTCACGCCGCGCGGAACCGAGATCGGCCGCGGCATCTCGCTGGCGCGTGTGCTGGTCGCATGGGCGCCGGCCATTGCGTGGCTGTTGTATCTGGCCTCATCACCTCGGGTGCAGGGCTTCGTGCCGACGCCGCCGAGCCCGCTGCTCGGCGCGCTCGTGACACTCGCCGCACTCGGCATCGGCGCGATGCTCACGATCGCGCGGCCGGAACGAGGCCCGCACGACTGGCTCCTGGGCACGCGGGTGGTGCCGCGTTAGAAAAGCATTCACACAGAGATCACAGAAGAACACAGAGATCACGGAGGGCTGCGGCGGGGCGCACCTTGCGCGGCAGGGATCGAGGTGAGGGGCGGACCGCAACCGCCACAGGTCCGAGTCCAAGTGAAGCGCTTGCGATCCGCCCCTCGCCTCGATCCCGTGCCGGCCCGAAGGGCCGCATCCGCCGCAGCCGGTGACTGCATGTGCAATCACGCTCCGTGCGTCCTCCGTGACCTTTGTGCCTCCGTGTTGAAGACCGTGTCCTCTGCTTTCTCAGTGATCCGCTGATCACGCGAAGCGCTTGATCGATCGCTCCTTCGCTTTCCGCATCTCTTCCTCGCGGTTACGCGGCGGAGCGGTCGTCTTGATTGAGTGCACCAGTCGATGCGCGGCTGCGGTCACGTCTTCGACCGCCTGATTGAACGCGGCCTCGTTCGTGCGCGAAGGGTGCGTCGAGCCGCTCAACTTGCGGACGAACTGCAGCGCCGACGCGCGAATCTCATCGTCTGTGGCGGGCGGTTCGAAGTTGGCGAGTGTCCTGATATTCCGGCACATAGCGTCTCACGGTCTGCCGGTCCGGAAGGACCGGCCCTACCTATTGATACCGTACGGTCACGTCTTTCGGCGAGCCGTGACCCGCCCGTGGCCGTTCGCATCCTGGACGACCATCTCGAGCGTATCGTTGGTGATCGTGCCCTCGAACTGAATCTCTGCGGGCTTGTCGTCGAACTGGGGCGTGTGCGTGGTCTTGAATCGGATCCGGGCGCCATCGACCTCGCCGTCGTGAATACCGGCATCTCCGGTCGGGTAGTGCATGGTTCCGAGCAGACGACCGTTGATCATCTCGAGGTCCATCGCCAGCCGATAGGGCTCCATGCCCTTCTTGCGCACCTCCGCGACCCACACGCCGGTCAGGTCGAGCGGCGCGGGCGCCTCGGCATCCAGGCGGGTCTGACCCGCCTCTACGTTCCGCCGGCTCTCTGGCACGGCGAGCGCGTCCTTGATGAACCGCTTGAGGCTCTTGTACAGCGGCGCATTGCGGTCGCGCGGCTTGGAGATGCTGACGTGATCCTCGTCCAGCGGAATGGCCACCTCGCCTGGCACGTGCGGCTCGGCGCTCGTCTGATCGACGACGAGCAATCCCGTTGGGAGCGTGAGTCCGAGCACGGCCGGCCGGAGCACGCGCGTCTCGCAGAAGGTGCGGCACACGACCTGCTGATCGCCCTGAAAGTTGCGGAACCACGCGTGCAGCTCGCGCAGTCGCGGATGATGCGCCCTCAGCTCGCCGACCTGTTCGTTGGTGCGGAGGACGAGGCGCGCCAGCTCGGCGAACCCGGCAAGATCGGCGCCGGCATGCGGCGTGGCGAGGAACGCGATGCCGCGCGTCTGGCGCGCAATCGACTCCCATCGCTCGACGCCAAAGCTCGTCGCATGCCGCAGGATCTGCTTGACGAGGATCCCACCCATGCTGTGGGTCACGAAGATGACCGGCCGATCGCCGATGCCTTCGTTGGTGAGCGTCTCGAGAATCGCGGTGCCACGGTCGGCGAGCGGCATCGACTCGCTGGTCCAGGCCGAGACGTCGGCCTGATATCCAAGCGTCCACACACCGAGGGCTGGAAAATCGCCGCCGACCCAGAGCGGCCAGAAGCCCGCCGCGTCCGTGCCGTTCATCCACGTCGAGCACGAGCCACCGCCGAGGCCGTGCACGAACACGAGATCGGCGGTGCGGGATGCGGACTCGCAGTTGGCGATCGCGGACAGGCCGTCACCGTCGGTAAATCGATCGCCGGCCATCATCCTTCTCCCACGGTCACGGGCGAGGCCAAAGCGCGGTGACGCGAGCGATGTCGTCGTGCGAGAGCCACGAGATACGCGGAATGTCGTCCCTGGTCGTCAGGCGATGGCGATAGCGATCGTAGATGGGCAGCGTCACGCCGTTGGCGCCGGGCCACATCACGTCGCGCGCGTTGGTGCTGTGGCCGAGCCCGAGCGCATGACCGATCTCGTGCAGGCAGACGTAATAGAGCACGACGTCGCGCATCAGGGGATCGACCTTGACGCGACGCAGGACGCTCGGCCGGAAGCGGGCCTCGTCGGGCCTGATGTCGAGAAACGCGATCGCGCGGTCGCCGACACGCGTCGGCTCCATGCGCCCGAGCGCCGCGTCTTCGGCCCAGGGCAGCCAGCGAATACGCAGCCTCGCGCTTCCCTCGTCCTCGGCTTTGCGGAAACGGACGGGGCCGCCAACGCTGCGCTCCCACTCCTCCAGCGCCCAGACCGCCAGCTCGGAGTCACCGGCCTTGTAGCCGGAGCCGTCAACCGCCGGCGCGATGAAGTACGGAATCTGACCAGATGCATCTGGTGTGAGCCTGAAGCGCTCTTCGGCTCGTAGGACCGGTCTTTCCGGCGCCGCCTGTAGGCCGGTCCTTTCGGCCAGCCTGGAATACGAGCCCGAGAAGCGCGATGGCGATCGACGTCGCGAGCATACGCCCCATCAGTACGACCTTAGCCGACCTTCGGGAGGCGCTTCAACAGCGCGCCGGCCTTCCGGAACCACGGCCGCTCGCGACGCTGCAGGTATCGCGGCATGGTGGGCTTCTTGGCGAGGATGCGCTCGGCCCACTCGCGCGCCTCGGCCGGACGCTTCTGCGCGGCCAGGAACGACGCGTAGTTGAAGTACGTCTCCGAGAGCGTGGACAGCTCGAGTGCGCGCTGAAAGTGCGACTCGGCATCGCGAGGCTGTCCGGTATTCGCATACGCGTGCGCCAGCAGACCGAGCGCCCGGTGCGAGTCGTATTTCGGCTCGCGTGACGTCACGGGTTCGAGATCCTCGATCGCCGCCGCGAACTCACCCATCTGGATCTTGGCGATGCCGCGCCGGTAGACGGGGTCGAGGTCCGCCGTACGCGGCGTGATGGCCTTGTCGTAGCACTCGCGCGCACGCGAGAACTTGCCTTCATCGAGATAGAGATCGCCCAGCTCCTCGTAGTTGCCTGCCGCCGGATTCTGCAGGACGAGCGCCTCGAGATACGAGATCCGCTTGCGTCGTCCAAAGCCCTCGAACGACTGCCGGAGCAGACCGAGGTCCGGCACGACCTCCATCAGGATGTAGATGAAGGCGCCGGGTGGGCCGAAGAAGATGATGATCCACAGCCAGAACGTATCCGGCCGCCGGCGAATGAAATGCAGAACGGCGAGCACCTGCAGCAGGATGCCCCATGGCAGCAGAACGGAAAGAAAGCCCATCGCGCGCGTCTATGAGAACACGATGTCGGCCCGGGCGCCGAGTCGCGGGGATTTCGTGCTGATCACTGAGAGATAGCACTTGCCTGCTTTGAGGTCGGCGACTTCGGCCGTCGTCAGCGTGACCGTGCCGCTGATTTGAGGAGATGCGGACTTCGCGAGAATGTGGGCTACACCGCCATTCTGGCGATTGGCGCGGCGATGCAGGTAGACGCCGGCTACTTCGCCGAGCGTGCCGGACAACCGGATGTCATAGGCAAGCTCGCGAGTCTGATCGGTGAAGCTGAATCGTGCGACGGCCTCGAATGGCACGGTGGCTGGCGGCACCGAATGTGCCCCGGTCGCCGTCACCTCGACACGAATCGAACCTGCCGCCGCGCCCCGTAGAGCGGACCCTTTAGGGTCCGCGGTGATTCCGACGTCGAGCTTTGGGGGACGACGATGGCGCGTCGCCTGCTCATAGTCGAAGGCGAGCGCGAGCAGCGTCGGCTCGGCAAACGCGCGCCCCAGCAACTCGACGCCGACCGGAAAACCGGCGGGAGTGAACCCTGCGGGCACGCTGATCGCGGGGAACCCCGTGTTGGCGGAGAGCGCCGCGTTGCTGCCAGGTTGCCCACCACCGACGAGCGGCGCGATCCGGCGAATCGTGGGATAGACGATCGCGTCGAGACGGTTCGCGTCCATCACCGAGACGATGGCCTTGCCCAGTGTCTCGCGCGCGGCGAGCCTGACCTTGTAGTCATCGCTCGTCAGATAGTCGTTCGGCATCGCGCTGGCCGCATCGAGGATTCCCTGCAAGGACGAGGAGTGCAGGCCCGATTCCAGCAGATCGTCAACCGACGAAGCGTACGCGCCGGCGCTTTTCAGATAGCCGCCCAGATACACCTTCAATTCCTGGGTGAGCAGGTTGGACGCCGCGATCAGCTTTGCGAGCTCGGGAACGGTCACGTCCACGGCCGTGGCGCCGAGCGTCTTCATCTCGTCGATCGCGCGGCGGACGACCGCAGCGACCTCTTCGTCCTCTGGCGCGTTGCCGAAGAACTCGGTGAGCACGCCGATGCGCGCAGCTTTGAGAGCGCCTCGCTTCAGCGTCGATGTGTAGGTGCTGGGCATCCTGCCGCGGCCCGCCGCCGTGCTTGGATCGGCGGCGTCGTAGCCGGCAGTCGCGTCAAGGATGAGCGCGATGTCTTCGACCGTGCGCGCCATCGGGCCGCCAGTGTCCTGGGTGTGACCGAACGGAATGATGCCGGCACGACTCGAGAGCCCCAGCGTCGGCCGCAGACCCACAAGCGAATTGTGCGAGCTGGGTATCCGGATCGATCCGCTGGTGTCGGTTCCCAGCGTGAACGCCGCGAAGCATGCGGCCGCAGCCACGCCGGAGCCGCCGCTCGATCCGCCCGGTGCCCGTGTCACGTCGTAGGGATTCAACGTGTAGCCACCGTACGAGCTGACCGTCGTGAGACCGAGCGCGAGCTCGTGGAGGTTCACCTTGCCCAGCAGCACGGCGCCTGCCCGCCGCAGCTTCGCGACCTGAAACGCGTCCTGTTTCGGGACGACGCCGCGCAGCGCGAGCGAGCCTCCGGTCGTTGGCATGTCGCTCGTGTCGAAGTTGTCCTTCAGCAGCACCGGGATGCCGTGCAGCGGTCCGCGCGGTCCGCGTGCCTTGCGCTCCGCGTCGAGTGCACGCGCCGCGGCCGCGGCGTTCGGATTGAGGAGGATGACGGCGTTCAGCCGCGGGCCTGTCTGGTCGTAGGCGTTGATGCGCTGGGTGTACATCCGCACCAGCTGCTCCGACGACACCTGCCCCCCGGTCATCGCCGCCTGCAGCTGGCTGATGCTCTTCTCGGCGACGTCGAAGGACGCGCCCCCTTGCGCGAGCGCATGCCGGCCAGCCGCGCCGATGGCGAGAGCGCTGCGCCAGAGGATTGAAGAAAGGATCGTCGCGAAGGCATCGCACCGTAGTGTCCGGCTTTAGCCGGACGTTCCCGGACGTAGTGTCTGGCTTCAGCCGGACTGCCGTCGACTTCGGCGGCCGGCAACTCTGTACGCACGAAGGGCCGGCTGAAGCCGGCCCCTACGTCTGTCGATAAGGCCGGCCCGAAGGGACCGGCCCTCGTTGTCGAAGGTCGTTTCAGGCAGGTCTGAAGACCCGCCTCTACGTCGTTGCTACTCGCCCCAGATAATCAAGGTCTTCATCATGCACACCCGCTTTCAAGGAGCGGCGTCAAGCCGCTCCGGTAGATAGAGACCGCGCGTACGACGTCAGGCGCAGCCTGACGTCGTACCGCAGTTGGCGCACTTGTAGCAGCTGCCGCTGCGGATCATGATCGAGCCGCAGGTGCTGCACGGCGGCGCGTCTTCCTGATTCCGCATCGCCGCGAACTCCGAGGTCTTCTTCTTCGGTTCCGCAACTGCAGGCGGGCCTGAAGACCCGCCTCTACGTACGTCTGGTGCCGGCGCCGACACGGACGCTACGGGCGCAGCGGCCTTTGATCCCTGATCGCCGATCCCCGATCCCTGATCCCCGGCCTCTGGTTCCTCGCGCATGTTGACGCCGGCGCGGTACTGCGCTTCCGGCGACAGGAACTTCGTCGCCATCCAGCGGAAGATGTAGTCCACGATCGACTTCGCGAAGCGGACCTCGGGGTTCTTGGTCATCCCCGACGGCTCGAAGCGCGCGTGGCTGAACTTGTCCACCAGCACCTGCAGCGGCACGCCGTACTGCAGCGAGTAGGAGATCGCCTGCGCGAACGCGTCAGCAAAGCCCGAGATCGTCGAGCCTTCCTTGGCCATCGTCAGGAAGATTTCACCCGGCGTCCCGTCGTCGAACAGGCCAACGGTGACGTAGCCCTCGTGCCCGGCGATGTCGAACTTGTGCGTGATCGCGTTGCGCTCGTCGGGCAGCTTGCGCCGCTTCGGCCGTCTCGACGATCTTGACGACTTCCTTGACCACTTCTCTTACTTCGGGCTGGCTGAAGCCAGCCCCCACGTTGCGTGTGTCGGTGACCTGGGCCTTCGACGTGTTGAGCGGCTGCGTCCGCTTGCTGCCGTCGCGATAGATCGAGATCGCCTTCGCGCCGAGCCGCCATGACTCGACGTAGGCCTTCTCGATGTCCTCGACGGTCGCGTTGCGCGGCACGTTCACGGTCTTGCTGATCGCGCCCGAGATGAACGGCTGCGTCGCGCCCATCATCCGGATGTGGCCCATGTAATCAATCGACCGCTCGCCGTTGGCGGCCTTGAACGCGCAGTCGAACACCGGCAGGTGCTCGTCCTTGAGGGACGGTGCGCCCTCGATCGTCTCCTGCTCGTCGATGTAATGGACGATCGCTTCGATTTCGGGCGCCGTGTATCCAAGCTTCTCGAGCGCCGGGGGCACGGTCTGATTGACGATCTTCATCAACCCGCCGCCGACGAGCTTCTTGTATTTCACCAGCGCGATGTCGGGCTCCACGCCGGTCGTGTCGCAGTCCATCATGAAGCCGATGGTGCCGGTCGGCGCGAGCACGGTGGCCTGCGCGTTCCGGTAGCCGAAGTCCTCGCCGAGCTCGACGGCCTCGTCCCATGCCTGCTTGGCACCGGCGAAGAGATCGGCCGGCACGTGCTTCTGGTTGATCTCCGACACCGCATCGCGATGCTTCCGCATCACGCGCATGAACGAGTCGCGGTTCCGCTCGAAGCCGCCGAACGGCCCGCCGTGATCGCGGGCGACACGGGCCGACTGCGCGTAGGCCTCGCCGGTCATCGCCGCGGTGATCGCCGCCGCGTAGGCGCGTCCCTCGTCGCTGTCGTAGGGCAGGCCGCGCGACATCAGCAGCGCGCCGAGGTTCGCGTAGCCGAGACCGAGCGGACGATATTCGTGCGAGTTCTTCTCGATCGCCTTCGTCGGATAGCTCGAGTTCGGGACGATGATCTCCTGGGCGGTGATGAGCGTGCGGCAGGCCGCCTTGAAACCGGCGACGTCGAACTCGCCATCGTCCTTGACGAACTTCATCAGGTTGATCGACGCCAGGTTGCACGCCGAGTCGTCCAGGAACATGTATTCCGAGCACGGGTTGCTGGCGTTGATCCGGTCCGTTTCGGGACAGGTGTGCCACTCGTTCACGGTGGTGTCGAACTGCATGCCCGGATCGCCGCAGACCCAGGTGCCCTCGGCGATGCCGCGCATCAGCTCGCGCGCCTTGTAGGTCTCGGCCACCGCGCCGTCGGTCACCCGCTTCGTCGACCAGTCGCCGTCGTCCAGCACGGCGCGCATGAAGTCATCGGTGACCCGCACGCTGTTGTTCGAGTTCTGGAAGAAGACCGAGGTGTAGGCCGTGCCGGTGAACGAGCCGTCGTAGCCGGCGTCGATGAGCGCCCACGCCTTCTTCTCTTCCTCCACCTTGCAGTTGATGAACTCGAGCACGTCGGGATGATCGGCGTTGAGGATCACCATCTTCGCCGCGCGCCGCGTCTTGCCGCCGGACTTGATGACGCCGGCAAACGCGTCGTAGCCCTTCATGAACGACACCGGACCCGATGCCGTGCCGCCGCCGGCCAGGATCTCCTTCGACGAGCGAATCTGCGACAGATTGCTGCCGGTGCCCGACCCGAACTTGAACAGCATGCCCTCGGTCCTGGCCAGCGTCAGGATCGAGTCCATGGTGTCCTTCACCGAGTTGATGAAGCAGGCCGAGCACTGCGGCGCCGTCTCGAAGCCACAGTTGAACCAGACGGGGCTATTGAATGCCGCCTTCTGATAGACGAGCAGGTGCTTCAGCTCGTGGCTGAACGACATCAGCGCGTCTTCACTGGAGAAGTATTTCTGCGCGCGGGCCCAGCCGGTGATCGTGTCCACGACACGGCCGATCAGCTGCTTGACGCTGCGCTCACGCTCGGGCGCACCGATCTGGCCGCGGAAGTACTTCGAGACCACGATGTTGGTCGCCTGCTGCGACCAGAACTTCGGGATCTCGACGTCGCGCTGCTCGAAGACGACCTTGCCCTTCTCGTTGCCGATGACGGCCGCGCGGATCTCCCACTCGACTTCGTCGAACGGATCGACGCCCGGCAAGGTGAAGTACCGAGGAAATTCCAGACCAGGGGATTCCGTGTTCTTCTGCTCTCCGCCCCTCACCTCGCTGCCCTTCCGGGCACGGGTCGAGGGGTCGGGAGCGCCAGACTGAGTCGCCTGCTGGCCGGCTGCGGCTGCTTCTCGGGCAGGGCCTCTCTCCATCTTGCTCCTCCGAATCACTACTCAAAAGGACGCACCTACCCCTTCCGGTGGCGTCCGAAATCTTGTCCAGTGGTGTGCGCTCAAGGCGTCCTGTAGGCTTACTCTGCGACCTGACGCTGGGAGCATCCGGTCCTGGGTAACTGTCGCTGAGCGCCCGAACATAGTGCGCCCGGTTTCACGCATTGTCAAGCAGCAAACCACAACATATTGCGCTTTTCTTTTAGGGCAGGCGCAATATGTGGACACCATTGTACTTTGGTCCGGGTCCTCCCCGCATGAGGTGGACGGGGCTTTAGGATCTATGGTTTACAGGGACGACACGCGAGCTCGGCCGGGCCTCTCGTTTGCAGCCCGACCCGGACGGAACTCTCAGCCGTCTTATGTTCTGTACCGGTTCTGAAGGGAGCCATCGTGCGCGTACGTCTCCTCCTCATGGCGAGTCTCGCGGCTGTCAGCCTAGCGACGCCACTGGCGCAAGGCACGCCTCCGTCAGCGAACGATAACGACCTCGATGCCTTCATGTCGCGCGTGCTCGCGCGCCGCGACGAGAACTGGAAGAAGCTGCAGCAGTACGTGCTCGAGGAGCGCGAGACGCTCCACATCGTCGGGCCCGGAGCGACGCCGCTCTACGGGTTCCGGCGCGAGTCGGCGTGGTTCCCACGCGATGGCCGGTTCGTCAAGAGCCCGCTGCGCGTCGACGGCGTGACCGTCAGCGAGGAGAATCGACGCAAGTTCGAAGACCAGTGGCTCAAGCGCGAGGACATGCGCGAGAAACGCCGAGCCGAGCGCGCCGCGAAGGGAGAGTCGGCTCCTGAGAACACCAGCACCACGCCCTTGACGGAAGACGGCGTGAGGCAGGCGCTCGAACCGGGCTTCGTCTCCGCGGCCTACTTCCTCAGGTTCAAGTTCGATCCCAACCACTACGCCCTTGCCGGACGCGAGCAGTTCGAAGGCCGCGACGTCCTCAAGATCGAGTACTACCCGTCGCAGCTGTTCAGGGAAGGACGCACACGCCCGAACAAGGAGGTACGCAAGCGCGGCGTCGAGATCGAGAACAAGATGAACAAGAACGCGGTCGTCACCCTGTGGGTGGATCCAGCCGAACACCAGATTCTCAAGTACGACTTCGAGAACGTGGACCTCGACTTCCTGCCCGGCCGATCGCTCGTGCGCATCGACGGCATGAACGCCGCGATGGAGATGGGGCAGCCGTTTCCGTCCGTGTGGCTGCCTCGTTCACTCCGCGTCGGATTCGACGTGACGATGGCGCTCGGCGAGTTCAACGGCCGGTATGCGGCGGAGTATCACGACTACAAGCTGGCGACGGTCACCTCGAAGGTCCGATGACGAAGCCCTTCGTGATGGTCGTGTTCGTTGTGGCGATGTCCGTCTGTGTGCCCTCCGTGTCGATCGCACAGGAAACCATCGCCGAGATCAGAGTTCACGGAAATCACACGACTCCGGACGCGGATGTCCTGGGCCTGAGCGGCCTCAAGGTGGGCGATCCGGCGAGTGAGGCCAGGCTCGCTGAAGCACTGGAGGCGCTGCAGACGAGCCGACGCTTCGAGAACGTGGACGTGCGCAAGCGGTTTCGATCGATCGACAACCCGTCCGACATCCTGGTGATGATCGTGGTGGACGAGCGGGCGGGGATCAGCGAGAACGACCTCACGCCCGGCTTCGGCGCACGGGTACGCAGCGCCGCGCAGTGGTTCCCGATCTTCAACTACGCCGACGGCTACGGACTCACCTACGGCATCCGCGCGGCGTTCAACGATGTCGCGGGCAACGACAGTCAGCTGGCGTTTCCGCTTTCGTGGGGCGGCGAGCGGCGCGCTGGCGTGCAGGTCGAACGGTCGTTCCACGATCAGCGCACGAGAGCGGGCGTGGCCTTGTGGGTGAACCGGCGCGTCAACCCGTACTTCGAGCTCCCGGATCTCCGCCAGCAAGTCCGCGTCGAGGCCGATCACGCGATCGTGAGCTGGCTCCGGGTCGGCGCCAGCGCCCGGATCGCCAGCGTCGACTTCGGCGACACCTACTCGGCCCTTCACACGGCCGTGGGCCCACACGTCACGTTCGACACGCGAATCGATCCGTCGTTTCCGCGGAACGCGATCCACACGAAGATCGGATGGGAGCGCGTCACGTTCGAAGCGGGCGACGCCGGTCGATTCACGACCGACGCGCGCGGCTACATCGGCGTCGGCGGGTCCGCGGTACTCGCGCTTCGCGGACAGCTCGTGCGATCGGATGCCCTGCTGCCCGCGCCCGAGCAGGCCCTGCTCGGCGGCGCCGACTCGCTGCGCGGCTATCGCGCCGGTCACCTGGCAGGCGACAGCCTCGCCGCGGTCTCGGCCGAAGTGCGGCTGCCGCTCACGTCACCTCTGAACTTCGGGCGCTTTGGCGTGAAGGGCTTCGTGGATGCGGGAACGGCGTGGGCCGCGGGCACGAGGCTCGCCGATCAACGCTTCGAGCGCGGGATCGGCGGCGGCATATTCCTCGGCGGTACGGGATTCATGCTGGATCTCGACGTGGCGTGGCCGGAGGAAGGAACGCCACGCGTCCACTTCGGACTTGGTGTGAGTTTCTAAGTCAGCGCCCCAGAAGCTCGTTGGCGAGCTTCGCGGCTTTGTCTGCGGCCGTTTGCGCGTAGACGAAGTTGCGCTCCTTGAGCGCTTTCTCCGCTTCCTCGACGAAGCCCTTCGCCTGATCGTACGACTCCTTGCCGCCGCGCGTGAGCTTGCCGTAGTCCACGCCCCGGAGATCGCGGTTGGCAGTCTGCAGCAGCCCCAAAATCCTCCGCTCCGACTCGGAATCGCCGGGCAGTGAAGCGGCGCGGAGTTCCCGCGGTGCCTCCACTGCCGGTGCGGGCGGCGGCGCCGGCTCGGGCTTTTCAGTTTCAGCGGGTGGCTGGCGACGCGGTGTCGGACGGGCGACGGGTACGTTTGGAACGGCCGCGACCTCCACATCGGCCACTGGCGACGACACGAGCGGTTCGTCTTCAAGCGGCGCGAACACGCGCGACGGGGGTGGCGGCGTCGCCAGCGGCGGCCCGTCGGGCACGGTTTGCGCGCGGGCCTTGGCGCAGCCGGCGGCGACGCCCGCCAACACTGCACACTGCACAATGCTCAATGCCCAACGCCGGCCCATGTTCGATGGGCGACGGCCGGACTTCGTGCGCATGAGAGATGCGCAACGTCGGATCGCTGACCAATGGCGAGACTTCATGCGCATGTTCAAATCCCGCTCGCGCGTGGCAGCAGGACGCGGAACGTCGTCCCGCGCCCAGGGGTTGACTGTACCTCGACTTCGCCGTCGTGCATCTGAATGATGCGATAGACCATGGAGAGGCCGATCCCGGTGCCCCGTTCCTTGGTGGTGAAGTAGAGATTGAAAATCTTCGACAGGTGGTCCGGGGCAATGCCAACCCCGGTGTCCTGCACACGAACCTCGACCCGGCTGCGCGACATGGGTGAGCTCGTCAGGCGCAGCGATCCGCCGCTGGGCATCGCCTGACAGGCATTGATCGCCAGATTCAGGAACGCCTGCCGCAGCATCGCTGAATCCCCGTTCACCGCCGGCAGCGTTGACGGCACGTCAACGGTCACCTTCACGTTGTTCTTGGTGGCCTCGGTCTCGATGATCGGCAGGATCTCGTCCAGCAAGGTGTTGACCTTGACCGGCTGGAGCCGAAGGTCCTCGGGGCGCGTGAACTTGAGGAAGCCCTGCACGACCTCATCCAGCCGGCGAATTTCGCTCTCGATAATGGAGACGTGTTCGAGCGCCCCTTGGACGGGTGCGGGAAGCGCCGCCGTCCGGCCCGGACTGAGACCCAGCATCCCGCTGGTCCCGCTGGCCGCGCCGACGGCTTCCTGCTGGAGCGCCACCGCCGCACCGCGGATCTTGGTCCGCAGCAGCTCGAGGTGAATCATCATCGCGTTGAGCGGGTTCTTCACCTCGTGCGCGATCCCGGCTGTCAGCCGCCCCAGCGCCACCAGCTTTCGCGAATAGGCGAGTGTGGACTGCATGCGGGATAGATGCGCGAGGTTGCGTGAGGTGAGCAGCACGCCGACGAGCTCGCCGCTCGTCCCCATGATGGCGTGCGTCATGATCAACTCTTCGTCGTTGGGCTTGCCCTCGGCGGCGGGGTGCGAGCCGCTCTTCGACGACACGGGGATGGGCTCGGTCGGATGTCGCTGACTCTGCACCGGTCCGCGCGACAGGCGGGTCGCCAGCGTCTCCTCGACCAGCGTCCGATAGGGATGCCCGTTCGGCAGCAGGCCCTGCAGCGCGCGCCCCATCGCGTCGCCGGGCAGCGTGTGCTGCATCGCCGGGTTGCTGAAGAGCAGCTCTCCATTCGGATTGAAGAGTGCGACCGCATCCTCGAGGTGCTCGACCGCGGTCTGCAGATTTGCCTTCTGCCCGGCGAGCAGCGACCTGTCCGCCGACAGCTGCTGACTGACGGTGTTGAAGAAATCACCGAGCTCGCCGAACTCGTCGCCGGGCGGCAGGTCGAGCGTCACGCCGAACTCGCCTTTGCCGAGACGCGTCAAGCCGCTGCGCAGCACGTGGATCGGCCGCAGCAGCAGCTGCGCGAAGACGCCGGCCACGAACACCGCGATGCCCAGCGCCGCGGCCACCGTGAACAGCGCGTCCCAGAAGAGATCGTCGAGCTGCCGGCGCATCAGCAGCGTCGAGATCCCGATCCGGATCGAGCCGAACTCTTCGTCGCCGCGCATCAGCCGCTCGCGGACTTCGAGCGTCCGGCCGTCGCCGGTGTAGATCTCCTTCAGCTTGTCGTAGGGAGTCGCGGCATCGAGCGCCGCGAGGTCGTCCTGCCGCGGACTGAGCTGCCCCACCATCGATCGGAGGTTGGCGATCACGATGACGCCGGTGGCGTCGACGATCGTGGCGGTCGTGATGTTGTCGCTGTAGGCGCTGGACTCGATGATCGATCGGAGACCGATGTCCTCCCGCAGCTGCGCGTACGGGTCGCCGTCGCCGGTGACGATCACGCCGGCATGGTGAAGGATGGTCTTCGCCATCAGCTGCCCGCGCGAATAGCTCTCGTGGAGCACGACGTCGGTCAGCCGTGCCGCGTACAACACACTGAGGGCGACCACGGCCAACCCGACAATGGCCGTGACGCCAACGATTTGTTTGACACGGATGGTGAAGCGCACCGTCGGCCTTTGCCTTCTGCCCTCTGCCTTCTTACGGAGTTACGCTTTCCTCTTCCGACCGCTTACCCCGTCCCCGCAACTTGTTCAACTTGTTGTGCAGTGTCTTCAGGCTGATGCCCAGAATTTCCGCGGCGCGCGTCTTGTTGTCCCGCGTGTGCTCGAGCGTCATCAGGATCAGCCGGGTTTCGGCCTCCTCGACGGTCGTGCCCGGCGTCAACGACAGCGTCGGCTTCACGACGTCCGGCGACTCGGTCACGAGCGGCGGCAGCTGCTTCTGGTCGATGAACTCACCCGAGCTGAGGATCACGGCCCGCTCGATCACGTTCCGCAGCTCGCGCACGTTGCCGGGCCAATTGTATTGCTCCAGGATGCGCATCGCCGCCGGATCGAGCGCCGATACCTGCTTGTTGTTGCGGGCGTTGAAATCGGCAAGGAAGGACTGCACCAGGAGCGGCAGGTCCTCCTTGCGATGGCGCAGCGGCGGCAGCTCGATCGCGAACACGTTCAGCCGGTAGTACAGGTCCTCCCGCAGCTTGCCGCTGCGAACCGCGTCGCCGGGATTGACGTTGGTCGCCGCGATCACGCGGACGTCCACGGTTTCCTCGCTTCGCCCGCCGAGCCGCCGGAACTTGCGCTCCTGCAGCACGCGGAGCAGCTTGACCTGCGTCGCCGGCGTCATCTCGGCGATCTCGTCGAGGAACAGCGTGCCGTGATCGGCCAGCTCGAAGCAGCCGGCGCGGCGATCGACGGCGCCGGTGAAGGAGCCCTTCTCGTGGCCGAAGATCTCGCTCTCGAGCAGCGTCTCGGGAATCGCGGCGCAGTTGATCGGGACAAACGGCAGCTGCGCGCGCGGACTGAGTTGATGGATGGTCTGCGCCACGAGCTCTTTGCCCGTGCCGGACTCGCCCCAGATCAGCACCGACGCGGAGGTCGGCGCGGCCTGCTCGACGACCTGATACACCTTCCGCATCTGCGCGCTGCTGCCAATCATCTTGCCGAAGGTGCCGTGCTCGCGCAGCTGCTTGCGCAGCACCTTGACCTCGCGCAGCGTGTCCTGCCGCTCGACGATCTTGTCGAGCAGGATCTTCAGCCGCTGCGGCTCGATCGGCTTACCCAGGTAGTCGTAGGCGCCTTCCTTGATCGCCTCGACCGCCGTTTCGACGGTGCCTTGCGCCGTCAGGATCACGACGGTGTAGTCCCCGCCATCGTCCTTGAGGGCGCGCAGCAGCTCGAGGCCGCCCATGCGCGGCATCACGAGGTCGCTGATGATGATGTTTGGTCGAAAGACGGTAATGCGCTGAAGCGCCTCTTCCCCGTCGCCCGCGGAATCAGTGGTAAATCCCCACGGTACGCACCAACTCGGTCAGACCGAGGCGCGTACTGGGCTCGTCCTCGACGATGAGGACGCGTTCTCCTGACGTACTGGACATGCTTATCGAATGTTACCCTGTCATATTTACATGGTCTATCCCGATCCGCCTCCGGCAGAGCCAATCCGCGCATTAACTTCCGGCCAACAGCGCCTGATCGCGGGCGCGGAAATCCTCCTCTGCTCGAGCTTGCCGACCCAGCTTGCGATTGGCGCCATCCTCAGACTGGCCGGTCTGTCGCCGTCGGTCCCGGGCAACGAGCTGGCGCTAGCGCCCTCGTTCGTCTTCACCCTGCTGCTCGCGGACTCGATCGTGCTGATTTTTCTGATGGTCGCCCTGACCCGCGCGCACGGCGAGAGTCCGAGGGCCATGTGGTTTGGTGTCCGAACCCCCGCGCGCGAATTCGCGCTGGGCCTGGCCCTGGTGCCGCTCGTCTTCCTGATGGTGGGGCTCGTCATGAACGGGCTGCTCCGGCTGCTGCCCGGCCTGCACAACGTCACGGCCAATCCCCTCGAGCAGCTCGCGGCCGGCGGACCGCAGGACGCGGCGATGCTCGGCGTGATTGCGATTCTCGCCGGAGGCGTCCGCGAGGAGCTCCAGCGCGTGTTCCTCCTTCGGCGCTTCGAGCAGCATCTCGGTGGTGCGACGCTCGGTGTGATCGTCCTGAGCATTGCGTTTGGATTGGGACACTTCCCGCAAGGCTGGGATGCGGTGATCGCGACCGGCCTGCTCGGGGCGTTCTGGGCGGTCGTCTATCTGCGGCGGCGCAGCAGCATCGCGCCGATGGTGAGCCACGCCGGGTTCAATTCACTTGAAGTGCTGCGGCTCGCGTTCATGGGACTCGACGGCGTGACGAGCTACCACGTCCGTCCGCGCGCGCAGATCCTGCAGCCACTGCGTCACCGCCTTCGCGAGACGGTCGGTGGACACGCGCTGCCGCGCCTCCGCCCCCGCTTCTTCGAAGGTCATCGGCGCGCCGTTGCGCGTGAACTCGCTGCGATGCTCCTCGAAGTACTTGCGCGCTTCGTCCTCGCCGACCGGCGTGGTGCCAAAGCGCTGATCGAGATACGTCCGGATGCGCAGCGTATCGCGGCCCAGTGCCTGGACTCGCGCCTCGTCCAGCCCATTGGCGCGCATCACCGCGTCGAGCCTGGCGCCAACGCGCGCCTTCATCGCGGTGAGCTGCTGCTCGACCGCGGCCGCGGTCGGCTCGGCGGGAGGAAATCTCGACACCTCTCTCAACTCGAGCTGTCGCTCGATGGCCTGGCGAACGGCAGCCGGTTCGGTCGCCGACTTCGCCTCGATCAGCCCGAACTCCACGAGCGCCTGCACGTCGGTCTGCGTAATGGCTTCAGTCCCGATCCGCGCCAGCACGCGATCGAGGAGCTGCTCCTGTGCGGCCGCCGGCAGCGCATGGATCACGACCGCGACGAACAGGGCAAGAACCACGCGCACGACTAGGACAGATCACGCACAATCTCAAAACGCCTGGGTGAGCAGGAGGTGCACGATCCGCCGGCTCTCGCGCGACCCGGGCACGAACTCCTGCGGGTTGAGGTTGATGCCGAGGTCGACGCGCACCAGTCCGATTCGCGGTGACTTGAAGACGACGCCGAACCCGGTCGCCGGACGCAGATCGGTGAAGTCGAGATCGCCCGCGAGCGGGAAGACATTGCCGGCATCGAAAAAGCCGATCCCCTGGAACGCGCCGAACAGGTTGACGCGGAGCTCGCTGTTCAACACCACGACGCTGTTTCCGCCGGTGGGGAATCCCGTGCTCGAGATCGTCTCCTCATTGCCCAGCCGATCCAGCGCGAAGCCGCGTACCGACGTATCGCCGCCGGCGAAGAAGCGCTCGTTGGCCGGCAGACCACCGACCTCGACGACCTGACCGCCGACCTCGCGGTTGAACCCGTGGGCCAGACCCACGCGCGCTCCCAGTGCCAGAACAGTTCGGCGGGGCACAGGCAGCTGGCGGTACAGGAAGCCCTGCAGGTAGGTCTTGATGAAGCCCACCTCCGATCCAATCGCGCGCGCGGCGATGTCGCCGGTGAAGATCACCTGCGTTCCGTTCGACGGATCGAGCAGCTCCCGTGGGTCACGGCTGTCGCGGAAGAGCGTGCCCGAGAACTTCGACACCCGCACCTGCGGGAACAACCGATCGATGAGCCATGCCTCGTCTTCTTCCGTGGCTCTGATGTTGAAGAGTTTCGTGCGCTGAAACGAGTAGGCGCCAGTTGCCGTGTAGAGCGCTGAGAGGCGCTTGCCGAGCTGAGCCTGGACCACACGACGGCTGAAGTCGAAGCTGGAACGGATGTCCTGCTCGATGATGCCGGTAATGTCGATCTCGGCCGTGGTGCGAAACACCCGTGGCTCGCGATACGAGGTCAGCACGCGATATTCGTGGAATCCGTAGCTGCTCTGAATCGGTTCGCTGGGATCGAGTCGGCGTCAACAGGGCCTGCTGCGTGTCGCGGGTGCGAAGGGCGACCCGGGTGGCGACGGTGATCGAACGATTCTTGCCCCAGAGATTGCGCCGGCTGACAGCGAAGGAACCACGCGGCGTCAGCTGGAACCGGTCCTGGGCCACGCCCCCTTCACCCGTCGGCCGCGCGATGTAGCTGCCTTCCACGCCGCCGCCGACATCCACCGACGTGGACGGCGCCTCTTCGACCGTGACGAGCACGTCGCGTCGAGTCCCGCCGGACGGCGCCAGCGCCTCGATCTGCACGCGCCGGAACAACTCGAGCGCGTTGAGGTTCGCGCGGCTCTGGACGACGGCCGCCTCGCCAAAGGGCTCGCCCTCGCGCAGCACGACCTCCTGCTCGATCGTCTGGGTACTGATGCGGCGATTGCCGGCGATGATCACGTGATCGACGATGATCTGCGGCCCCTCGACGATCGAGAAGCGCACGTCGGCGCGGGTGTCGTTCTCGGCGAACGCCGGCTGCGGCGTCACGACCACGCTCTCGAAACCGCGGTTGTGATAGGCCTGCGCGATCGCGTCTCGATCGATGACGACTTCGAGCGCCGAATAGACCCGTCCTGGCGCTGTCGAGATCACCTTGCGGATCTCGGCTTCGGTCATCGCCATGTTGCCCTGGAACGTCACCGAGCGGACTTCGGTGCGGGGACCTTCGACGATCGCCACGGTGATATCGACCAGTCGATCCGGAGCGGCCTTGTCCTGCGGCGCGACGACCACGGTATCGGCCGCCTTGATCTGCGCACGCGTGAAGCCGGAGGCGTGATAGAGGTTCTCGATGGCGCCGACGCTGAGCGCGAGCGCCGCGCGCACGAACGGCTCGCCCTCCTTGAGACGAATCAGCTCGGTCAACTGCGTCGTGGGCAACCCGGCGTTGCCGGCCACGCTGACGCCGCGCACCAGGTATCGCGGCCCACGCGTCACCTTGAAGGTGATGATCAGCTCGCCGGCGCGCTCCTGGCGCGTGTACGGCGCCGCGGCGTCGCGATAGCCCCGGGCGCGGAAGTAGGACTCGATGGCGGCTCTGCGAATCTTCGAGCAGATCCTCATCGGCGGAGGCCTCAGTGCGCACAGGGACGAGCGTGTCGCGTTCATCGGCAGGGATGGGATCGCCTTCGAACACGAGCCTCACCTGTGGACCGAGCTCGAGGTTCAGGAACAGGAACACCGATCCATCGCCGGAGATGCTGGCGTTCTGAACCGCGCGGGCCTCGTAGTAGCCGCGGCTCCGCATGCGTTCTTCCCACGACTGCAGCTCGCGCCCGATCGCGGTCTCGTCGTAGATCTGCCCGGCCTTGATGTCGGGAAGTTCCGTGATCGTGCTGCGCTCGGTGGCGTCGACCTGCGTCGTTCTCACGTCGAGAATCCTGGCCCGCGGGCCCGGCACGACATCGAGCACGAGCGTGGCGCGATCGGGTTCATGAAACACGTCCACGCGCGCCGTGACCTTCGCCGCGGGATAGCCCCGGCGTCTGTACTCGAGCCTCACCGCTTCTGCCACGTCGTCCTTGCGCGTGGCACTGGGCGTGTTGCCGAACCGCTCGCTCACCACTCGCCGCAGGTCGTCCTCCGAGAGCTGCGCCGGCGCCGGTGAACTGCACGCGGTCGATGGGATGCTGTGGAATCAGCAGGTACTTCACCCGCACGCCGCCGGCTCACCGGCTCGCTGAGGACACGTACGTCCTCGTAGCGGCTGAGGCTCATCAGGTGCGCGATCGTCTCGCGCGCGGATCGGACCGACAGCCGGTCGCCGACGCGGGTTTCGATCAGCCTGATCACCGCGGGGTCGTTGACGACCCTCCCCTCCTCATCGAGCTGGATCTCGACGATGGGCTCGCCAACTTGGGCGATCACGAGTCGACGTAGTTCAACACGCGACAAGCGCAAAACTCAAGCACAATGCCCAACGACCAGAACTACGGCGCATCTAGAAGATCTTTCTGACGCGCCAGTCGAGGGCGTAGGTGCCATCTTCGTTGCGCGACAGGATCCAGGACACCCGATCGGTCTGATCGAACTCGAGCAGGATGATCTGCGTGGCGCGGCTGGACGAGGAGAGACTGCGCGAGTAGGTGAGATACAGCCGTTCGGAGAGGCGCTTGAGCACGGTCAGGCGCAGCCCCGGTTCCAGTCCGGAGGTGGACTGCGCGTTGGGATCCTGCAGGGACGGCGTGATCTGGAACGTATCGACGCCGAACGTCTCCTCCACCACCTGACTCACTTCCGAGGACAGCACGCCGGTCAGCGCGCGCGCCGCGCGGTCCTGGAACAGGCGCTGCTGCGGCGTGTTCTGGTCGAACTGCCGGAGTTCGGCGTCTCGTCCCGGCGAGACGTCGCTGAACACCAGCGCCAGGATCTCGACCTCGCCCAGCGGTGGATCCGAGTTGAATGTGAAGTTCGGCTGCGCCAGCGGCCCCGTGATGCGGAGGGTGACCTGATAGGTTTCCTGCGGCACGCGGATGCGCGTCTCCGCCTCGATGTCGAGGAACGGCTCGATCCGGTTCGGATTGTTGAAGTCCACCGTCCCTCGTGTCAGGAGGTAGCGCTTGCCCTCGAACAGCGCTTCGCCACGTTCGATCTCCGCCCGCCCGAGCAGCACCGGCCTCTCGATCGTCCCGCGCAGCTGCAGGTCGGCGTTGGCGACCAGACGCAGCGTCCGGTTGTCGATCTGAAGCGTGGAGGGAGCGTTGATGCGAACGTCCAGGCGAACGGGCAACGACTCGGTCGTCGGAGTGGTCGCGACGGGCGCGAGCGACTGGTCCTGACTGAAATCGAAGATGCTGCCGGTCGTCGTGAACGCCTCACGGTAAACGGCGTCCTTCACCGTGACCAGCCCGGACAGCACCGAGCTTTCTGCGGTCCCCTGAAGCGTCAGGTCGGCATCGACGAGCGACCGCATGCCCTCCGGGAACCGCAGCCGCATGTCCCGGCCGCTCATCGTCACGTCGAGCCGGCCGACTCGATAGCCTTCCTTGTCGATGCGTCCGCCGAACGTCACGGCGCCGCCGCCCAGCTCACCGGTCAGCCCGTCGAGCGTCACCCCGCGGGAGTCGAACCGCGCCGCGCCGTCGATCTTCTCGAGCGCGTGCGGCAGCGCGAACCATCGGACGCGGCCGTTCTTCATCGCCAGCGTCCCTCCGACCACCGGGTCGTTGAGCGACCCTTCGAGCGTGGCCGACAGGGTGGCGGTTCCCGAGCTGCGAAGGTCGGAGACCAAGCCCTGAAACACGGCGAGGTTGGCGTCGCCATTGGCGCGCATGTTGATCGTCTCGTCGTGAAGATTGGCGATCCCCGCGATGTCGATCTGCGTGTCCTGTCCGACGACGCGCATGTCGGTGACGCGCACCGAGTGCCGATCGAGGGCCAGCTGAATCGGCCGCGCGTTGCGCAGCCCGTAGTCGAACAGTCGCATGTCGAGCCGATCGACGGTCGCATCGACGAGCAGGTGATCGATGTCCTTCAACTCGCCGCGAATCCGCGCCGAGCCGCTGACCACCGCGGTGGTGAACGGGGACAATCCCGGCAGAAAGAGACGCACGTAGGGGTCCAGTGAGGTGTCGAGCACGTTCACCGTCACGTTCGCATCCCACTCGGGCGTCAGCGCGATGCCGCCCACGACCGACACCGACAAGCGGGGCGAGGCGGCTTCGAGCTGCAGCGTCATCAGCTCGCCGCTGACGTTGATGATGCCGTTGATCTGGCCGATGCCTTCGTCGGCGACGAACACGTCGCTGAGCGTCCCGTTCACCTCAAACTTCGGCGACTCGAACGTCCCGCTACCCGCGGCTTTGAAATTGAGCAGCGCCGACAGCGGCATGCCGAGGCTCTTGCTCACGGTGATGGACTCGGCCTGAATGGCTTGTGCGTTGAAGCTGAACGCGTAGCTGCCGTCCCAGCCGATGTAGGCGTTTCCGGTTCCGCGGCCGCCGCCTTTCAGGATCTCCACGTTCGGCAGCCGCACGCCCTTCCCCTCGAGCAGCACGGAGCTCGAGGCACTGTCCACCGGCTCACCGTAGAACACGGCGTCGGCTATCTCCATCCGGCCGGAGCCATTCGGCGTGAGGTAATTGCCGGTGACGGTGAACTCGCCGCTCAGAAGACCGTCGATGTCGTAGTCGTCGATCGCGAACGCGTGCCGCAGATCGGCGACCGGCCGGCCCGTGATGGAGATCTTCGCGTTGATCTCCTCGCCGCCATCCCGCCTGGGGAATCCGAGCGAGTAGCGTCCAGCCGTCTTGATCACCGACGAGCCCGAGGTGATGCTGACGTCGGTGACATCCACGTAGCTGTTCTGGATGATGGCCTTGCCGCGCACCGCGCCCCACACCACATCCCACGCACGCATCTGCTCGCCGCTGAACTCGCCTTCGATGCGCGGAGCCCTGAACGTCTCGGTCATCACGCCGTCGAACGTGCCGTACCCGCCAATCGGAATCGCCCTGGTCTTCGACCCGAAGGCCGAGAGGATGCCCGCGAAGACACG
Source organism: uncultured Acidobacteriota bacterium (assembly GCA_963751025.1). Classification (GTDB taxonomy): domain Bacteria; phylum Acidobacteriota; class Vicinamibacteria; order Vicinamibacterales; family UBA2999; genus Gp6-AA40. Next base: position 205,658 of record CAVVTC010000005.1, read on the forward strand.
GTCGCTCTCCTGCCAGTCGGCGCTCGAGACGTGAAACGGCAGATTGGACTCCTCGCCGTATTTCGTGCGTCCCTGGACTTCGACCAGCGTGGACTCGGTCGCCAGACGGCTCGGCTCGATGTCGATCCACTCGGGGCCGAACGCATAGACGATCTCGCCGCCGACCGGCACCGGCTCGATCGGCGTCAGCGGGCTGAATGGACCGGCATCCTCGCCGCGCGCGGTCCGCGCCGCGATGCGATCGAGCGGCATGTCCCGGGTCATCAACACCGATTCATCGGGGGGCGTGAAGCGCACCGATCCGCCGCCGGTGTGATCGCGATAGCGGCGTATCGGCCACTCGAGAAGATTGGTGCCCGACACACGGCCGGCGAGGCGGATCCCGTCGAATGCCCACAAATCGCTGAGTGTCGTGAGGTCCACGTCTTCGTATTCCGTCATGAAGCTCGCGGTCGGCGTCACCCCTTTGATGTTGAGCGGCGCCATCCGATAGCTGAATCGCGCCGCGCCGCCGTACATGTCGCCGCCGGCGTCGGTGACGGCGAGCGCTTCCGGTGTCCATCGCACGTCACCACCCACGTCGTTGAACCGGTAGTCGTTGACGCCGAGGACACCGGTGTGGAACCGGCCTTTGAGCTCGCGGCCCGGTACGCTGCTGGCCGTTGGGCATCAGCTCCTTGAACAAGTGGAACGTGCCGGTGAAGGCGCCCTTGCCGGTGAGCGAGAACGTGTCGCCGGCGAAGAAGAGCTCGCGCGCCTTCGGAAAGTCGATCGTCGACTTCATCTGCAGCATCAGCTCGGGCCAGTAGCGCATGTTGACGTCGCCCACCAGCTCCGAGTGCGTGCCTTCGGTCGTCAGCGCCATGCGGTCGAAGACGATCCGGCCGTCCTCGATCTCGAAGCTCGATTTCAAGTCGGTGCGGAACGGCACGTACTGCTGAATCGCGACGAGGCCGTCGGTGAAGTCGGCCGAGCCGCGATAGTTGCCGTCCGCCGTCGGCTTTTCCACGACGACATCGATGTTGCGCGCGACGATGCCCCAGGGCGTTCCGAAGTCCTGATACGTGAACTCGCCGCGATGCGCGCGCACGTAGGCGAGCGTCGTCGTCCAGCGGCTCTGTCCGCGCGGACGATCGCGCGTGAACCGAGGGAAGTTGTGCTTGCCGTCGGCGGTGCTCTCCACCTGCATCCGCCAGTCGGTCATCTCGATGTTGTTCAGGACGAACCGGCGGTTCCACAGCGTGCGCCAGCCGTTGGCGACGGTGATCCGCTTGGCGACGAGGAACGGCTCGGAGGCCGGTGTCAGGCCGTCGATGCGCAGGTCCTCGATGATGTAGCTGCCGTCCCACAGCCGCACTTCCATGCGGCCGATGTGCATGGGACGCTCGATGTACTTCGAACCCTGCTCCTCGGCGAGCCTCTTCAGCAGCGGGCCCACGTCCACCGACACCGACGTCACCACGGCGACCGCGAGGATGCAGGAACACACGATCACGACGCGGCGCAGGATGCGGCGCGCCTTCTGTGTCACCGGATGGCGGAACGGCGTAGTAAGGGACTTGAGCTTCACTCTAGTGTCACGAGCACCGCGTTGGCCTCAACCGACATGCCGTCAACCACGTTCACGCGCGTCACCCGGCCGGCGCGTGGCGCGCGCAGCTCGTTCTCCATCTTCATCGCCTCGACGACGACCAGGCCCTGGTGCGCGGCGACGGTGTCGCCCGCGTTCACCAGCACCTTGACGATGCGCCCCGGCATCGGCGACACGATCGAGCGAGGACCGGTCCCGGGTGCGGAGGCACCGCGAGGCGCCAGATGCACGCGCGGATCGACGATCGAGACGCGCACGGCCTGACCGTTCACGTGGACAATCCGCTCGCCATTCGATCGGCGAGCGACGGCGACTTCGTAGCTGCGCCTGGGCCGGCTGAAGCCGGGCCCCACATTTCGATCGTGGGGGCCGCCTTCAGGCGGCCCGATCAACAACGACCACCGCTCTCCGATAGCAGTGACGTCCACACCCAGTATCCGGCCGTCGAGTGTGATTTCCCACTCCGATCCGTGCCGCCGGAAATCGATTGTCCTTCGCCGGCCACCGATCTCCAGTTCGCACGTCATCCGCGCAGACCCTCGAGACGTGCGCGACCCTTCCACGTCCGAGCCGGAATTCGGCCGGTCCACCGAAGGACCGGCCCTACGTTCCCTGCCGCGCTGGTAGGGCCGGTCCTTTCGGACCGGCCGGTGCTTTCGGTCCGGCCAGATCGCCCGTCCTCCGCCTCGGCGATGCACGCCGCGATGGCCACGACCTCTTCGAGGGACGGATCGACGTCGGCAAAGCCCTCTTCGCCGCGTCGCTGCAAGAGCTCGTCCAGAAATTCGGTGTGGAAATCCGCCTCGAGGAAGGCCGGCTGCCGCAGCATCCAGTGGAAGAACGGGAGGCTCGTCCGGATCCCCCGTATTTCGTATTCCATGAGCGCCCGCCGCAGACGGGCGATGGCCTGAGGCCGGTGCTCTCCCCAGGCGATCAGCTTCGAGATGAGCGGGTCGTAAAAGATCGGCACATCAGTCCCGCTTTCAGCCCAGCCATCGTCTCGAATGCCGGGTCCCGAAGGCACGCGCAACGACGTGATGCGGCCGGGCGACGGCAGGAAGCCCGCGTCAGGATCTTCAGCATAGACGCGGCACTCGATGGCATGCCCGGTCGGAGTGATCAGGCGTTCAGGCGATAGGGTGAGGCGCTCGCCTCGAGCGATCCGGATCTGCCACTGCACCAGGTCCACGCCGGTGACCATCTCGGTCACCGGATGCTCCACCTGTATTCGCGTGTTCATCTCGAGAAAGTAGAAGCGCCCGTCTTCGTCGAGCAGAAACTCGACCGTCCCGGCGTTGGTGTAACCGACCGATGACGCAACCGATGCAGCCGCGGCAGTCAGAGCGGCACGCTGCTCGTCGGACACGACCGGCGACGGCGTTTCCTCGATCACTTTCTGGTGGCGCCGCTGAATGGAACACTCGCGCTCGACACACGGCAGCACGGTGCCGTGATGATCGGCCAGCAGTTGCACCTCGATGTGACGTGGCCGTGCGAGACGCCGCTCGAGGTAGATGGCGGAATCACCGAAGGCGGCGCCGGCTTCCGAGCGCGCGGCACGGATCGCCGACGGGCAGGTCGGCGACGGAGTGAACGACGCGCATGCCCTTGCCGCCACCGCCAGCGACGGCCTTGACCATGACCGGAAAGCCAATCTCGTGCGCGCGCGCGATGACGGCGGAGTCAGGCACGTCAGCGCCAAGCGGCTCGTCAGTCCCCGGGACGACGGAGACACCGGCGGCGCGGGCCGCGCCCCGCGCGGCCGTCTTGCTGCCCATCAGCGCGATCGCTTCTGGCGTGGGTCCGATGAAGGTCAGTCCCGCGTCGCGGCATGCCGCCGCGAAGTCCTCGTGCTCCGACAAGAACCCGTAACCCGGATGCACCGCGTCGGCGCCGCTGGCGCGGGCCGCGTCGATGAGACGGTCGATGCGCAGATAGCTGTCGGCGGGAGGACTCGGGCCAATGGCCACCGCCTCGTCCGCCATGCGAACGTGGCGTGCGGCGCGATCACATTCGGAGAACACCGCCACCGATGCCAGGCCCAGATCGCGGCATGCACGGATGACGCGCACCGCGATCTCCCCGCGGTTGGCGATCAGGATCTTGTGCAAGATCACGCAATTCTAGCATTCGGTGTTGGGCTCAGCCGGGGACGTGCCGCGTCGATATGGGTGAAGTGATCGCGCACGCTGAAGCATGCGCTCTACGAGTCACAAGGGAATGTTCCCGTGCTTCTTGGGCGGGTTGCGATCGCGTTTGGTCTCGAACGCGTCAGCGCGGCGATCACTTTCGCGCGCGTCTGGCGGGGACGGATGACCTCGTCGACGAAGCCACGCTCGGCGGCGACGTACGGATTGGCGAACTTCTCCCGATACTCCGCGATTCGCGCCGCCCGGGCCTCGGCCACGATCGCTGCGGCATCGAGCTCACGCTTGTACAGCACGTTGACCGCGCCTTCGGCGCCCATCACCGCGATCTCCGCCGTCGGCCAGGCGAAGTTGGCGTCGGTCCGGATGTGCTTGCTCGACATCACGCAGTACGCGCCGCCATACGCCTTGCGCGTGATGACCGTCACCTTCGGCACGGTCGCCTCGGCGAACGCAAACAGCAGCTTCGCGCCATGACGGATCACGCCGCCGTACTCCTGGCCCGTGCCGGGAAGAAAACCAGGGACGTCCTCGAACGTCACCAGCGGAATGTTGAAGGCGTCGCAGAACCGGACGAAGCGCGCCCCCTTCACCGCCGCATCGATATCGAGCGTGCCGGCCAGATGCGCCGGCTGATTCGCCACCACGCCCACCGGGCGGCCGGCCATGCGGGCGAAGCCGACGATCAGGTTCTTCGCGAAGTGCTCCTGCACCTGCAGCAGGTATCCCTCGTCGACGACGTGGCGAATCACGTCGGCCATGTCGTACGGCTGATTCGGCGCCGCGGGCACGATCGTGTCGAGGACCTGATCGGCGATCGGCCGGCGGATCCGCGGCCTCGCGCCGCGGCGCGTCATCGACGTTGTTGCCGGGCATGAACGACAGCAGTTCCCGAATCAGGAGGATCGCGGCCTGGTCATCGTCCACCGCGAAGTGCGCGACGCCGCTCCGCTCGTTGTGCGTCATCGCGCCGCCGAGCTCCTCCTTCGTCACCTGCTCGTGCGTCACGGTCCGCACGACGTCGGGTCCGGTCACGAACATGTAGCTCGTGCCCTTCACCATGATGATGAAGTCGGTGATCGCCGGCGAGTACACGGCGCCGCCCGCACACGGCCCCATGATCGCGGAGATCTGCGGGATGACACCCGAGGCGAGCGTGTTGCGAAGGAAGATGTCGGCGTAGCCGGCGAGCGAGAGCACGCCTTCCTGGATGCGCGCGCCGCCGGAGTCGTTGAGCCCGATGACCGGCGCGCCCATCTTCATCGCCAGGTCCATGATCTTGACGATCTTCGCGGCGTTGGTTTCCGAGAGCGAGCCGCCGAAGACGGTGAAGTCCTGCGCGAACGCGTAGGTGAGCCGGCCGTTGACGCGACCGTACCCGGCGACGACCCCGTCGCCGGGCACGATCTGCTCCTCCATGCCGAAGTCGCGGCAGCGATGGGTGACGAAGGCGTCGATCTCTTCGAACGTATCGCGGTCGAAGAGGAGCAGCATGCGCTCGCGCGCGGTCAGCTTGCCCGCGTCGCGCTGGCGCTGCAGCCGCTCTTCCCCACCGCCCAGCGCGGCGCGGCGCTGAAGGTCGTCTAGAAGCGACACTCGTGGACCGTTTCCACTTAGACCTTTGCGGCCTGTGCTTTCTCCCAGTCCTTCAGGAACTTCTCGAGCCCGATGTCGGTGAGCGGATGCTTGAAGCACTGCTCGATGACCGCCGCCGGCACCGTCACCACGTCGGCGCCCATCCGCGCCGCCTCGACGATGTGAATCGGGTGACGGACGCTGGCGACGAGCACTTCGGTCGAGAACTCGAAGTTGTCGAAGATGTCGACGATCTCGCGAATCAGATTCATGCCCGTCGTGCCGATGTCGTCGAGCCGTCCGACGAACGGGCTGACGTAGGTGGCGCCGGCCTTGGCCGCGAGCCAGGCCTGCGTCGGCGAGAAGATCAGCGTCACGTTGACGCGCAGCCCTTCGGACGACAGTGTCTTGCAGGCCTTCACGCCGTCCTTGGTGAACGGCACCTTGACGACGATGTGCTCGTCGATGCCGGCGAGATCGCGGCCCTCGCGCAACATGCCCGCGGTGTCGGTGGCCACGACTTCGGCGCTGACGGGGCCCTTCACGACCTGGCAGATCTGCTTGAGGATCTTGCGATAGTCGCCGGACTCCTTGGCGAGCAGCGACGGGTTCGTCGTCACGCCGTCGAGAATGCCGATGGCGGCCAGCGCTTCGATCTCTTTCAGGTTGCCCGTGTCGACAAATAACTTCATGGCGGATTGTCCGCTAGCGTCGCGGTCTCTTCCACGCGCGCTGACTCGAGACTCACGTTCGGTCGCGGCAATCGCGTGTCGATCGCCTGCACCGCATAGACGTACCGGACGCCCGGCTTGACCGTGCGGTCCGTATATCGCGCCTCGGTGACGACCGTGTCGGTCACCGGAGTCAGTGTGGCATCGCCCGCTTCGCCACGCAAGACCAGGTAACCGGCGACGTCCGGCTCGGCATTCGGCTCCCAGACAGCGTGATCGCGCCTTCGCCGCTGACTTGTGGCCAGCCGGGCCGGCGGCTCGGGCGCCGCATCGTCTTCCGGGACGACGCACGCTGGAGTCGGACGGGTTGCCTTCGACGGCCAGCGCACCCAGACCTCGGACCGATCTGACCGTGTAGCATCGCTCGCGGCCGTCGAGACTGGTTAGCGGATCCGAGAAGGTCAGCGCGTCGAGCGGTGTGACGTTGATGGGTCCCTCGATGCCGGCTGGCTTCCCGGCTTCGCCTGGCGGCTTCCCGCCTTCGCTTGGCAGCTTCGGCGGGGCAGGCGGCGTCGCGGGCGGCGAGGCAGCGGCAGGAGACGCGTCCGGTGGTCGGCGCGGCAATCTCACGGTACACGTTGTATCGAGTCGGGCCGGCGGGCTCGCCACGCGGCGGCCGATGCTGATTCGGGAGGAGGGCTGTCGAGCGGAGACAGCTCCGGTGGAAGCGTACGGTCGAGCAGAAATCCGATAAGACCGCCCGACGGTTCCCACTCGAGTCGAATCGAGTCGGCGAAGGGGCCTCGCCTTCACCGCAGCCGGCGCATCGGGCAGCGCGGTCAAACGGAGTTCCGCGACCGTGCCGGGCGGACCACCCCGGCCGCGAGGGCTGAACGGCAGGGCGAGATAGAAACGACGAAGTGGACCGGCTTCGACCGCCGGCGCCGCGGACGCGATGCGGCGTGAGCGGTGGACGCTGACGCCCGGTGACGGGCAGTGGTGGGATCGGTTTCGCCTCGAGCGTCTCGGGCGTGAGCGCCTCGATGAGCGTCGCGGGAGTTCCGGGCAGGGGTTCTCCCGGCGTTGCCACTTCCGCTGGAGTGGCGTCGGGATTGGGCGTCGCGACCGCGATGGTTCCGACGAGCGTCGCCACGTCGAGGAACCGTCCGCGCGGCGGCGCGGTCAGCCCCGTGTAGCCGAAGACCTCGATGCGACCGATGTCCACCGGTACCGATCCGTCGATGTTCTTCGACGGCACGGTGACCGTCACCACGATCTCGTTGCCGGTGCGTCGCGCCTCGATCTGTTCGACGGCGGCCGGAATGTGCACGATGGGCGCGAGCGGCGGGCCCTTCTTTCCGCAGCCGGCTGTTGCCGCTGCGGTCAATGCCGCGATCAAGGCCCACTGCTCCCGCCTTCGCCACGCTTCGGCGAGGCAGGCTCTAATGCCCAACGACGGGGTTGGGGCCTGACGCAGCGCATTGCCTATTGCGATGAGGCGATCGCCGGCAACTCGCGCGGCGAGTCGGACGATGCGGCCTCGGTAGGCCCGCGGCGGCCGACTTCGGGCGTCTTGTAGCGGCGCACGTCGATGCCGTACCCGCGCACCTTGTAGTTCAGGATCCGTTCGGTCGTGTCGAGAAGGCGCGCGGCCTTGGCGCGGTTGCCACGCGTCGTCTTGAGCGCATCCAGAATCAGATCGCGCTCGTATCCAGCCACCGCATCTTTCAACGACACCCGGGTGACTGTGCCGGACGAATCGGCCGTCTGCAACGACGGCGGCAGATGGTGCCCGTGGATGACGGCGCCGTCGCACACCAGCACGGAACGCTCGAGGGCGTTCTCCATCTCGCGCACGTTGCCGGGCCAGTGATACGACATGAGCATGTCGATGGCCGGCGTCGAGATGCGCTTGATGACCTTGCCGTGCTCGCGCGAGAACCGCTCGAGGAAGTGATCGGCGAGCAGCAGCAGGTCCGCCTTCCGATCGCGCAACGGCGGCACGAAGATCGTGAAGACGTTCAGCCGGTAGTACAGGTCCTCGCGGAACGTGCCGTCGGCGATCGCCTTCTCCATGTCCTTGTTCGTCGCCGCGAGCAGCCGCACGTTGACCTTGACGGTCTCGGTGCCGCCGAGCCGCTCGAACTCGCGTTCCTGCAGCACGCGCAACAGCTTGACCTGCGTGCCGAGATTGATGTCGCCGATCTCATCGAGGAACAGCGTGCCACCCTCGGCCATCTCGAAGCGGCCCTTCTTGCGGGCGTTGGCGCCGGTGAACGCGCCCTTCTCGTAGCCGAACAACTCGGATTCGATCAGCGTGTCGGGCAGCGCCGCGCAGCTGACCTTGACGAACGGCTTCTTCGCGCGCAGCGAGTTGTAGTGGATCGCATGCGCGATGAGCTCCTTGCCGGTGCCCGACTCGCCGCGGATCAGCACCGTCGTGTTGGTCTGCGCGACCTGCGCGACCTGCTCGTACATCTGCCTCGTCGGCCCGCTCGTGCCGATGATGTTCGAGAAGTCGTAGCGCTCCTTGAGCTCCAACTTCAGATGCGTGTTCTCGTCGGTCAGCCGGCGCCGCTCTTCCTCCACCATGCGTTGCACGTTGAGCGCCTGCGCGATCATCCCGCTGACGACGCCGAGGAACTTCATGCTGCTGTCGTAGTCGCGATCGGCCTTGAACCGGAGATCGACCGCGAGCGCGCCGACGGCCTGACGGTTCAGCGAGATCGGCACGCAGATGAAGCTCAGCTCCTGCTTGGGGTTCTCGGGGCGGCGCGGCGCCAGATTGAGGAACGCCGGCTCGCGGCTCACGCGCGGGACGACGATCGGCTTGCCGCTCTCGACGACCTTGCCGGTGATGCCCTCCCCGAGCTTGATGCGAATGGCGCGCGCGCGATCCTCGAAGCCCTCGACGGCCTCGACGTGCAGCTCGCCGTCGCGCAGCAGGGTGATCATCCCGCGGACGACCTGAATGATGACGGAGCAGCGTGCCGAGCACGCGCTGCAGCGCCGACTTGAGATTGAGTGTGCCCGAGAGCGACTGGCTCACCTCGAGCAGCGTCGACAACCGGCGCGCGTCGCGCGCCGCGGTAGTGGCATCAGGTCCCGGTTTGGCGGCAGGCATATCAGGTCTCCTACATATCTGCGCGGTGATGCGGCGTGCGCACGCAAAGCTGTCGTCGCTCGGAGCCTGGAGCAACGCATCGACCCGCCAGCACGTCTTGGGGCCTGCGGCCGGGGGGCATGGCGCCCTCCTGAACATGACCTTTTTGTAGTAACGGAAAAGTCACACCACGAATCTGTGCCCTTCCCCGTTTCCCAGCAAGGTCCACATTGTATCGAATTCCCGCTGGAATGCGAGCAACGCCGCAGAACCGGCCCAATCTCCGCTGGCGCGGCGATTGCGATGCACGTGACGCATGACCATTCGCGTTCGTGCTCTCACGCTCACGGTGCTCGCTCTCCTCGTCGCGCCGCTGTCCGTCGATGGCCGCCGAGTCGATTCTGGACAGTCCACGCCGCCCGATCCGATCGACCGACCGCCGCCTGCGCATGCTGCTCGACGAAGGCCTGCGCAGCTCTCCGACCCTGCGCGCCCTCGTCGCACGCCTGTCCCGATCCGATGTCGTGGTCTACCTGCGCTGCGACGAGGCGTCCGGGCCGAACGCTGCCGGCCGGCTCACCTTCGTCTCGTCGGCCGGCGGCCATCGCTACGTCGTCGTGCGCATGGCGCGCTTCGCGCGCGCGCAGCAGATCGCGATCATGGCGCACGAACTGCAGCACGCGGTCGAGATCGCCGACACGCCGGCCATCGTGGATGGCGAGTCGCTCGCGCGCGAGTATCACCGCATCGGCTACGTGAATGCAGCCAGCGCGCTGCCCGGCATTGCGTTCGACACCCAGGCAGCGGTCCGCGCGGGCGAACAGGTGCTCAGGGAGCTCCTGCTGGAAATCGGCTCGTACTGACGTCGGCGGCCGAAGCCGCCGCTCTACGGGTCGTAGAGCGCGAGCCTCAGCCCGCGCGGCTAGAGGATGTAGCGCGAGAGATCCTCGTTGCGCACGATATCGGCGAGCATGCGGTCGACGTAGGCCTCGTCGATCGTCACCGACTTCTCGGTGCGATCCGGCGCCTCGAACGACAGCTCGTCGAGCAGGCGCTCCATCACCGTGTGCAGGCGACGGGCGCCGATGTTCTCGGTCGAGTCGTTGACGCGGGCGGCGAAGTCGGCGATGCGCCCGACCGCGCCCGGCGTGAACGTCACGTCGAGGTCCTCGGTGCCGAGCAGCGCCACGTACTGCTTGACCAGCGCATTGCGCGGCTCGGTGAGGATGCGGACGAAGTCGTCCCGGGTCAGCGGCTCGAGCTCGACGCGAATCGGGAACCGGCCCTGCAGCTCGGGGATCAGGTCGGACGGCTTGGAGACGTGGAACGCGCCGGCGGCGATGAAGAGGATGTGATCGGTCTTCACCATCCCGTGCTTCGTGTTGACCGTCGTCCCCTCGACGATCGGCAGGATGTCGCGCTGCACGCCTTCGCGGCTGACGTCGGGCCCGTGACCGCCGCCGGCGCCGTCGCGGCTGGCGATCTTGTCGATCTCGTCGACGAAGATGATGCCGGCCTGCTCGACGCGCTGGACCGCGGTCCGGCTGACGGACTCCATGTCGAGCAGCTTGGACTGCTCTTCGGCGAACAGCTGCTCGAGCGCCTGCGGCACCTTCAAGCGCCGCGTCTTCGCGCGGTTGCCGAACATGTTGCCCATCATGTCCTTCAGGTTGACGCCGATCTCCTCGACCGAGCTGCCGGCGATGACCTCGAACGACGGCATGGCCGTCGACTGCACGTCGAGCTCGACGACGCGCTCGTCGAGCCGGCCCTCGTGAAGCTGTTCGCGCATCCGCTCGCGGGTGCGGCCGGCCTGCTCGCGCGCGGCCGTCGGATCCTCGCCGGGCATCGGCGGCCGTGACGGCGGCAGCAGCAGGTCGAGCAGCCGCTCCTCGGCGGCGGCGCGTGCCTTGTCCTTCACCTCGTCGCCCTTTTCGGCCCGCACCATGTCCACGGCGAGCTCGACGAGGTCGCGCACCATCGACTCGACGTCGCGGCCGACGTAGCCGACCTCGGTGAACTTCGAGGCCTCGACCTTGATGAACGGCGAGTGCGCGAGCCGCGCCAGCCGCCGCGCGATCTCGGTCTTGCCGACGCCGGTCGGACCGATCATCAGGATGTTCTTCGGCGTGACCTCGTCGGCCATCTCGTCGACAGCCGCTGCCGGCGCATGCGGTTGCGCAGCGCGATCGCCACGGCGCGCTTGGCCTTGGCCTGACCGATGACGTACTTGTCCAGTTCGGCGACGATCTCGCGCGGGGTCAACGAGCCGACGGCAGTCATCGTGCGTTCGGGGAGAGAAATCGCCATCGCCTAGAGTTCTTCGATCGTGAGGTTGGGGTTGGTGTAGATGCAGATGTCGGCGGCGATGCGCATCGCTTCCTCGGCGACCTGACGCGCATCGAGGCTGCTGTGCCGCACCAGCGCGCGCGCCGCGGCCATGGCGTAGCTGCCCCCGGATCCCACCGCCACGACGCCATCGTCCGGCTCGATGAGATCGCCGGTGCCTGAGAGCAGAAACGTGGTCTTACGGTCGGCGACGATCAGCATCGCCTCGAGGCGGCGCAGCAGGCGATCGGTCCGCCAGTCGCGCGCCAATTCGACGGCGGCGCGTTCGAGGTTGCCGCGATACTGTTCGAGCTTGGACTCGAACCGCGAGAAGAGCGCGAACGAGTCGGCCGCGGAGCCGGCGAACCCGGCCAGAATCTTTTCGTTGTACAGCCGCCGGATTTTGCGCGCGCCCTGCTTGAGGACCGTGGTGCCGAGCGTGACCTGCCCGTCCCCGGCGAGGACCGTCCGTCCCTGGTGCCGCACGGCAAGGATCGTGGTAGCGTGAATCACCCTTGGAGTATATCCAGCCCCTGCCACCAGCGGAGGACATTCGCTGAGGACACCTCGAATTCACGTCCCATTAATTTCAAGGAAATCCGAGGATCCGGAGATGGCAGCGGTGTTGCTCAACCACAACGTATGAGACCTCAATCACTGCTCGTGGCCGCGGCTGTGGTTCTGTCGGCCGCGCTCATCAACCCGATGGAAAGCGCGGCCCAGCGTCAGCGGTCGCCCGTGGAAACGGCGGCCAACAGCGAGACAGCGGCGGCGGACAGCAGCGCGAATCTGGCGGTGGCCGACAGCGCGAGAACGGTGGCGGCCAGCAGCGCGAGAGCGGCGGCGCACGGCAACGCGGCGACAGCGGTGGCGGCGGACAACGGAGCGATGCAGGCGCACGGCAGCAGGATGCGGCCGCGCCCCGGCGCGCAACGCACAGCCCCGCGGTGATCGCGGCGGAGACAGGGCCGACGCCGGCAGACGCGAGTCGCCGGTCGTACGTGAGATCGCGCCGCCCCCGCAGGCTCGCACCGAGGCGGCGCCGGCGAGGCGCAGCCCAGAGCGCAACGCCGCTTTCCAACGGATGCCGACCGCACCGGCGGCGTCGCGGCAACGTGATTCGCAATCGCGGCGATCGCGGAAACGTGGTTCAGGGTCGCACCGATGGCGGAAACGTCGTTCGCGGTGGCAACACGGTTCGCGAGCAACACCGGCAATGGTGGCGCGCAGGTGCGCAGCGGCAACGCACGGGTCGCGGTGCCGCGAGTGGGTCCGCCGCCGCAGCGTTACGACGCGAACTACACCGCAACGTCTACGGCAGCTACTACGGCGGGCGGGCCGTCTACGGCAGATACGCCTACCACGGCAGCGCGGAACATCTACATCGTCCCGTACGGCCGGACGTACAGCTATTACCCGCGCTACTACTACAACCCGTACGCGTTCGGATACGGGCCGGCGGGCCGCGGTCACTTCTACTTCGACCTGCACTACAACTCGTACATCTGGCATCCGTACAGCGTGTATCGGAACGGACAGCTATGGCAGCTACGGGTATCCCGTCGGCGAACTGCGGCTGAAGGTTCACCCGCGCGACGCGCAGGTGTTCATCGACGGCTACTACGCGGGCCGCGTGGACGACTTCGACGGCGTCTTCCAGTCGCTGCGGCTCGAGGAAGGCGAGTACCAGGTCGAGATCGTGTGCCCGGGTACCAGCCGCTGGCCTTCGACGTGCGCATCTTCCCCGGAGAGAAGACCACGTATGAGGGCGACCTGCTGCCGGAGTAAGCTCGTTGGTGGTTCGTGGTTGGTGGTTCTTGGAGAACCACCAACCACTTCGAACCACCAACCATCACCGGCTAGCGTTCTTCCTCGTGAAGAAGTAGTAGAGCGGAATCCCAGCCAGAATGATCAGCGATCCCGTCAGCGTGACACGCGGATCGGAAAAGAACGCGTTCACCACGATCGCCAGACTCGCAATCACGAAGATCGCCGGCGTCCACGGATAGCCCAGCGCCTTGAAGGGCCGCGGCGCGTTCGGATCGCGCGCGCGCAGCACGAACACGGCGGCAACCGCCGTCCCCGCGAAGAGCGTGATCGCGAAGCCCACGTAGTTGGCAATCGAGTCGAGGCTGCCGGTCAGGATCAGCACGATGGCCAGCACGGCCTGCGCGACGATCGACGCGGCCGGCGTCTTGTACTTCGGGTGCACGCGCGCGGCGCTCTTGAAGAACGCGTTGTCGCGGGCCATCGCGAAATAGACTCGCGGGCCGGCAAACGTCCACGCGTTGATACCGGCGGCCAGGCTGAGGATGGCGACGACCGCCATGATGTCGCCGGCGCGCGGACCCAGCAGGCGATCGCCGACGACGTCCAGCACGCTCTTTCCGCCCAGCGTCGCCAGCTCGCCGATCGGTATCACGAAAAGATAGAGCACGTTCATCAGCAGGTAGACGGCGATCACGGCCACCGTGCCCATCAGGAGCGCCCGCGGCACGTTGCGTCCCGGGTCGCGGATCTCCTCGGCCATGTATGACGCGGCGTTCCATCCTGAGTAGGTGAACATCACCGGAATGAACGCGAACAGCAATCCGGTCACGCTGACCGACCCCACCGACTGCGTGAGGTTCGACGGCGACCCGGTTCCGGCGGTCAGCCCGAACCCGATGAAGACCACCAGCGACACAATCTTGAGCGTCGTCAGCACGTTGCTGGCGATGCGGCCCGGACCGACGCCGCGGATGTGAATGAGCGCGGCAACGATGATGACTGCGCTCGCCGCCAGCGTGTGAATGGAGAAGGTCACCGTCACCACGCCCGGGATCGGAATCGCCAGCAGCGCCGTGCTGTTGGCGACGCCCGGAATGAAGCGGTCGAGCGTGATGATGAGGAACACGGCACTGGCGGCCATCGCGCCGCTGAAGCCGGCAACGAACGATGTCCATCCGGTGAGAAATCCGGCGAGCGGCCCGAACGCCTCGCGCAGATAGACATACTCGCCGCCGGCCTTGGGCCGCAGCGCGGCGAGCTCGGCGTAGGCCATGGCGCCCATGAAGGCGAGGATGCCCCCGCCTACCCACGCCAGGAGAAACCACGTCGCATCAGGGACCGCGGCCGCGACCGCGGGCGAGCGGAACAGGATGCCGCCGCCGATGACGTTGGCGATGATGATGGCGGCGGCGTCGAAGGGACCGAGCCGCCGCTCGAGCACTGGCGTGGAAGACGTCGTGGTCGTGTCAGTCACGACCCGGATTATATGAGTTACTCGGTGAGCAACTGCCTATCGATCTGTGAACTCACCCAGCTTCACCCACAAACGCGAGCCGTGCTTGCCGAAGATCTCGACTTTGGCGTCGATGAACTCGCGGTTCTGCAGCATCTGGAGACGGGACTGGTCTCCCGTGTAGCCGCGTTCGGAGCGCAGCACGAGCTCCGAGCCCTTCGCACCGGGGGCCAGGCCGTCCGGACCGATGCCGCGGATGAAATGCGCGTCCCATTCCCTGTTGTCGCCGTCGAGACGCTTGAAGACGGCGTTGATCTGAACCCGCGAGATCTGCTCAGGAGAGACGTTGTGCAGCTTCAACGAGATGCTCGGAACGAGCTTGTTCTGGCCCCCGACAATCCCGGCGTCGTACCAGCCGGTGTGGACGTCCGTGATGTCCAGGTCCTTCTCGACGTCCCGTGCGCCGCACGCCGCTACGAGCAGGACGGCCGCGAGGCAGGAGGTCAGGCGAGTCAGCATGGCGGAATTGTACATAGCCATCACTGAATCAGACACCGGGAGTGACGTTGGGTTCCCGGGGTTCGAGGCTCCCCGGGCTCCAGAGGTATGACTGCTAGTACTCGCGCGTCTCCACTTTCTTCCGGACCTCGTCGAGCGTCATTCGTCCGGCGCGGAACGCGCTCAGGTCGCTCCCTTTCACCCGGAAGATGACCGAGGTCGTGTCAGCGGTGTCGGTCGGAATGAGCGGGTCGCGCGGCACGTTGTCACGCGCGGCGACGCTCAGCCACTCGTCCGCACCAACGGGGATCGAGCCGCTGTACTCGAGCATCGCTTCCACGAGCGCCGCCTTGATCGCCCGCGTGTAAAGTTCTTCGGGGTTCTCGAACGCGCTGGTATCCACCGGAGCGGCACCGGTCACCTGCAACTGGCATCGCCGCGCCGAGCCGGCCCGCTGCGCCACGCATCCCCGATGTCCCCTGGCCCTGCTCGAGCTGACGCACGATCAACGCGAGCCTGTCGCGCTGACGCGGCTCGGCGTCCGCCATCATCGCCCGGAGCTCGTCGATGGCACGCGTCGTTTCGCGGCTGTCCCTGAACATGTTGCGAAGCGGCCAGGTCACCGGCAGCCGTAGCGCGGGCACCTCGACGTCGAAGAAGATGCCGTAACCATCGAGATTGAATCCCCTGGCCTCGGGCATCCCGGTAAGCATCGGCGCATCCCCCATCGCCGCCTTCATCTGCCGCACCATGGTTTCCGCACCATTGGAGACGGCACGCTCGAGCACGCCCTCCATCATCGAGATGCGCTGGCGGCTCTTGATCTGGTCGGCCTGCGTCGGCTGCTGCGCAAAGCCGACCGCACCGAGAAGGAGCACGAACGTCGTACCCACGATCCACTGTCTGAACATAACTCTCACCGTGGCCGGTCTGACGCGTTGACCATGTAGTTATTGAATTGACGCTGCTGGCGAGATTCGGTCACGACCGTGTCCCGCAACTGCCCGACCGACTCCGCCACGCGTCGACTCCGGATGTCGAAGTCGCTGGCCAGCTCCACCAGACGGAGCGTGAAGTCGCGATTCTGCTCCGCATTGCTCTGGTCGATGAGCGCTCTCACGTCCGACATCACCGCGTCGGCAGAGCGCGCTGGCACCGGGGTGACAGACGACGCCGTCCGCGCCTGCGACATCTCCGCCCTGAGGCGCTGCTCCAACTCCGCGAGCTCCTGGCGTGACACGTTCGTCGCCGTCGCGTTCGTCGCCTGCGGATTCAATCCCGCCGCACGCGACGAGGTCTGCTCCGTCGTCGCGTTGCGGGCAACGCCAATCGACACGCCGGCCGCGAAGATCACCACGGCCGCCGCGGCCTGCGCCCAGGCGGGCAGCGGCGCGCGCCACCACGCGATCTTTGGTTGCAGGACGCTCCTCGCGGCTGGCTGGTTGACCGCCGGCTCACTCTGTTCAGCCCGCGTGATCTGGAAGCCAAGCGCCATCTCCGGCGGCGTCCACGCAGCCAGCGTTCGGCGTGTCGCGCCCAGAGTCTCGATCTCGCTCGCACAGGTCGCACATCGCGTGATGTGCGCCGCGATCAGCTCCCGCTCGCCAGGCTCACACTCGTCGTACAGATACGCGACGAGCGCGCCCGGGTCTCCGCACTGGAACATGTCATTCATACGCGCTTCACCATTTCGGGCACCATCTGCCCCTGTTGCTCGAGACGACGACGTAGTAACGAGAGTCCTTGATACAGCCGGGTCTTGACCGTGCTCAACGGGCATCCCTGCATGTCCGCGATC
The DNA here is from genome assembly GCA_963751025.1 of uncultured Acidobacteriota bacterium. Classification (GTDB taxonomy): domain Bacteria; phylum Acidobacteriota; class Vicinamibacteria; order Vicinamibacterales; family UBA2999; genus Gp6-AA40. The sequence continues at coordinate 222,592 of CAVVTC010000005.1, forward strand.
TCCTGGAACGTCATCCCGTGGTACTCCTTCAGGATGATCGCGGTGCGCTGCTCTTCACTCAGCACGGACATCGCTTCCTCCACGATCGCGCTCAACTCACGCCGAGCGACCAGTTCTTCGATCGACTCGACCGGGCCGGTTTCGGCCGCCAGCTCCAGGGCGTCGGCATCCTCCGGCAACTGCGACACCGGCGCGCGACGCTGACGGCGGATCCAGTCGCGACAGAGGTTGAGCGCGATACGATACAACCACGACGAGAATTTTGCCTGTCCCTTGAAGCCAGGAAGCGCGCGATAGGCGCGAAGGAACGCATCCTGGCAGACGTCACGGGCGTCTTCTTCCCTTCCGATGACGCGGTACGCCAGGGCATAAATCGGCCGTTCCCATCTCACGATGAGCTGATTGAAGCTCTCGACATCGCCGCCCTGCGCGCGGGCGACAAGCTCCTCGTCGGTCCTTGTCATCTCCCGGGAACCGGCCCCGTGTGCTACTAAGACGGCCGCCAGACGGTGGTCGGCCGTGATCATCATCATAAGGGACTTAAGTCTTTTGTATAATAGGCCTTAGCCAACTGCACGAGAAAAGACTTTGACGTCCAAGCTTTCCCCACCCGAGGCCTTCCTCACGACCGAAGAGGTCCTGGCGTACCTCCAGGTGAACCTGCGGACCGTGTACCGGCTGATCAAAACCAAGAGCATCCCGGCCGTACGGGTCGGGCGGCAGTGGCGATTCAAGAAGCACGACATCGATGCCTGGCTCGAGGGTCGAAGCCAGGCCGCCCGTAGCGGCCGGCGCCGGCTCCTGCTCGTGGACGATGACGAGGGCACGCGGATCCTGCTGACGAAAATGCTCGAGAAGGACTACGACGTGGAGACGGCCGTCGACGCAGCGGGCGCGCTGGATGCGCTCCGCCGGGCGGGAACGGGCTACGATCTCCTGATCTCCGACCTCAACATGCCGGGCATGGACGGCATTGCCCTGATCCGCGAGGTCAAGACGCATCAAGGCCGATCTGCCCATCATCATCATCACCGGGTTCTCCAGCGAGAAGAGCGCGATCGATGCGGTCAACCTCCGCGTCGCCGGCTATCTGACCAAGCCGTTCCGCGACAAGCAGGTGCTCGAAGCCGCGGCCCGGGCGCTGGGTGCGCCAGCCGCGTGATCCAGCTCACCGAACTCACCAAGTCCTTCGGAGACCGCACGCTCTTCGATCGCGTCACCTGGCAGATCGGCGACGGGGAACGCGTCGGGTTGTGCGGACCGAACGGCGCCGGCAAGACGACGCTGCTGAAGATCCTGGCCGACCTCGACGAGCCGGACTCGGGAGTCGTCGCCAAGCCCGCCGATCTCACGATCGGCTATCTGCCGCAGGACGGCCTCACCCATCAGGGGCGCACGGTGTTCGAGGAGGCGAGCAGCGCGTTTCAGCCCCTGCTCGACATCAAAGCCGAGATGCACGACATCGAGCATCGCCTCGCCGATCGCCTCCGTACCGCAGGAGGCGCACGATGCGATGCTCTCGCGATACGCCGAGCTCCAGGACCGGTTCAGGCTCGGCGACGGCTACAGCATGGATCTGCGCATCGCGACCGTGCTGCGCGGGTCTCGGGTTCGAGCCAGAGGACTCCGAACGCCCCTGCGAGACGTTTTCAGGTGGCTGGCAAATGCGGATCGCGCTGGCGAAGCTGCTGCTCGGCCGGCCGAACCTCCTGCTGCTCGACGAGCCGACGAACCATCTCGATCTCGAGGCGCGCAACTGGCTCGAGGAATATCTCGGCGCGTATCCCTTCGCCGTGATTCTCGTCTCGCACGATCGCTACTTCCTCGATGCGGTCGTGACGCGGATCACCGACGTTCATCTGAGGAAGCTCACCGACTACGTCGGCAACTACAGCAAGTATGTCGAGCTGCGCGACGCCATGCTCGAACGACTCCGGGATGCGAAGCGGCAACAAGACGAGGAAGTCGCGCGCGTCAAGATGTTCATCGATCGCTTCCGCTACCAGGCCACGAAGGCGGCGCAGGTGCAGAGCCGCATCAAGCTGCTCGATAAGGTGGTGCCGATCGAGGTTCCGCCCGAGCGCAAGCGGATTCACTTCCGCTTTCCCGGATTGTGTGAAGAGCGGTCGAACGGTCCTCGAGCTGAAGCACGCACGCAAGGCGTACGACAGGCTCACCGTGTTCCGCGATGTGTCACTGCACATCGAGCGGGGAGACCGCATTGCGCTCGTCGGGCCGAACGGCACCGGCAAGTCCACGTTGATGCGGATGCTGTCAGGCGAAGAAGCGCCGGACTCCGGCACTCGCACCCTCGGCCATCAGGTCGTCATGGAGTACTTCGCGCAGGACGAAGCCACTCGGCTCGATCCCACGCTCACGGTGTACAGACGCTGTCGTCGGGGTCGCCGAACGACATGGTGCCAGCCATCCGCAACATCCTCGGCGGATTCCTCTTCTCGGGCGACGATGTCTACAAGAAGGCGGGCGTGCTGTCCGGTGGCGAGCGCACGCGGCTCGCGGTCGCCCGCATGCTCCTGCGGCCGTCCAACACGCTGCTCCTCGACGAGCCGACGAACCATCTCGATCTCGACTCGAAGGATGTGCTCCTCGACGCGCTCGAGGACTACGGCGGCACCCTCATCATCGTCTCGCACGACCGCTACTTCGTGGAGAAGCTGGCGACGAAGATCATCGAGATCGGGCACGGAGAAGCGAACGTCTACCCGGGGACCTACACGGAATTTCTCTGGCACAAGGAGCACCCGGCCGGTCAACTCCCAACGCCCAAGGGCCCAACTCCCAAAGCACGTCCAACTCCCAAGGCCCAAACCGACGCCCAAAGCCCAACAGCCCAAAGGCCAGAGCCCACCCGACGACCGAGAGGCGCGGAAGCGCCTCGAGGCCGAGCGCAAGAAGGCGCAGCGTGCCGCCGAGGCCCTGCAGAAGCGCATCGCCGATCTGGAAGGCCGCATCGCCGACCGCGAAACCAAGGTCAAGGAGCTGGAGGCCGCGATGTCGGCCCCCGGTTTCTACGACGATCGGGACGCCTCGAAGCATGTCATCGACCAGCACCAGGCGCTGATGTGGGAGGTCGGCGACCTCATGGCTCAGTGGGAAGCCCTACAGGAACACGCCGGCCAGTCCGAATCGTAAGTTCAGAGCCCATCCGAATCGTAAGTCCGACGTTTCGCGATAACGAAAGGCGTCGTACACTTACAGTTCCGTAATTGGTCTGTTCAGTTTCTTGACCCTTACCCCTGTGAAATCAGTCACTTGGTGGCTGAATTCCAACTTCGGCACCGGGCACAGCCTTTGCCCCTTCTTGAGTGGGTTGAGGTCTGTTTCATGGAGTCCGTCGGTGATGTCCAAGTCGCGTGTTCGTCCGTCCCGACGGGGATCCGCCGGCACGGATGGGGTGCGTACGGACGCCCGGCCAACCTTCGCCAAGGACGCCGGCGCGGCAGGCCGGAACGCCGGAACGACCGACGCCTTCTTCAGGCACATCGTCAACGGGATGCGTAACGGTGTGCTGGCGATTACCCGCGACGCCCGACTGGCGTTGATCAACGACGAGGCCTATCGCATCTTCGGCGTCGCGGCACAGCCGGAGGATGTCGGACAGCCCATCGCCAGTGTCCTTCGCGATCACCCGGACGTCGTCCGTGTGCTCGCCGGCGCGTTCGATCTGCACCATCTCCCGAACCGCGTCGAAATGCGGCTGAAGCCCTCGAACAAGGTGATCGGCTACACGCTCGCGTTCGTGCGCGCAGACGAGGGCGAGGTGATCGGCGCGGCGATGTTCTTCAAGGACCTGACGCGCGTCGAGCAACTCGAAGAGCGCGAGCGTCTGCGCGATCGGCTCGCGGCCGTCGGAGAGATGGCCGCGGTGATTGCGCACGAGGTCAAGAATCCGCTCGCCGGCATCGAGGTGATGGCCGGCCTGCTCCGTCGCAAGATTCCCGATGCCCCCGATGCGCAGATGGTCCTGACCGACATCATCAGCGAAGCCAAGATGGCCAACGCCATCGTGCAGGAAGTGCTGGACTTCGTCCGCCCGATTCGCCTGCAGGTCGAGCACACCAGCATCGCCGATGCGGTGCAGGGCGCGATTCAGCTCGCCGATTCGAAGGGGAAGCGTGGCGGTGTCGAGGTCTCGGTGAAACTGCCCGACGGGCTCCGGCACATCAACGCCGACCAGCATCAGATCACGCAGGTCTTCACCAATCTGCTGATGAACGCCTATGAAGCCATGGGCGGCAAGGGCCAGGTGGCGATCTCCGCCGAGTTGCTGCGGCTCGAGGACGGCGGCGACGGGCGCGACGCGGTGCTCATCGAGTTCACCGACAACGGACCGGGGATTCCGCCCGACGTGGCGGACAAGGTGTTCGACCCGTTCTTCACGACGAAGGCGCAGGGCTCCGGTCTGGGCCTGGCCATCGTCCGGAAGATCGTGGATGCACATGACGGACGGATAGACCTGCGGACAACCCCAGGTCAGGGTACGACGATTCGAGTGACACTGCCGGTGACCGGCGGTAACGAGGAATAGCTGTATGGGACGGATTCTGATCGCGGACGACCACGATTCTCTGCGCCGGGGCCTCGCGCAGGCGGTTGCTGAACAGGGCCACGACGTCGAGGAGGCGCCGAACGGCAACGCCGCCATCGAGAAGCTGCACGAAGGCTTCTTCGACGTCGTCGTCAGCGACCTGAAGATGGGCGGCAGCACCGGGCTCGAGGTGCTGAAGACCGCGAAAACGCTGCATCCCGCCTCCGCGATCATCCTGATGACCGCGTTCGGCTCGGTGTCCACTGCCGTCGAGGCGATGAAATCCGGCGCGTTCGACTACGTGCAGAAGCCGTTCGAAATCGAGGAGATGGAGGTCAAGATCGAGAAGGCGCTCGAGATGCGCCGGATGCAGAACCAGATCGACTACCTCCGTCACGCGCAGGGCGACATCTACGATTTCGACCGCATCATCGGCTCGAGCGGCGCGCTCGAAAAGGTGCTCGGCGTCGTTCGCAAGGTGGCCAAGAGCAACACGACGGTGCTGGTCCGCGGCGAGACCGGAACGGGTAAGGAGCTCATCGCGGGAGCGGTGCACCACAACTCTCATCGCGCGGCGCGCAACTTCGTCAAGGTGAACTGCGCGGCGCTGCAGGAGAACCTGCTCGAGTCCGAGTTGTTCGGTCACGAGAAGGGCGCGTTCACCGGCGCCGACAAGCAGCGGATCGGACGCTTCGAGCAGGCCGACGGCGGCACGCTGTTCCTCGACGAAATCGGCGACATGAGCGCCAACACGCAGGCCAAGATCCTGCGCGTGCTCCAGGAGCACGAGTTCGAGCGTCTCGGCGGCACGCGCACGATCAAGGTCGACGTCCGGCTCATCGCCGCGACCAATCGAGACCTGTCGGCGATGGTCGAGACCGGCCAGTTCCGCGAGGACCTCTACTACCGGTTGAACGTCGTGACGATGGAGATGCCGCCGCTGCGCGAGCGCAAGGACGACGTCGCGGCCCTGGCCAGCTTCTTCATCCGCCGGTTCTCTGGAGAGCTGAAGAAGAAGATCAATGGACTCGAGCCGGACGCCCTGAAGCTGCTCATGCGCTATCAGTGGCCGGGCAACATCCGCGAGCTGGAGAACGCCATCGAGCGCGCGATGCTGCTCGCCGAAGGTGCGCAGATCTCCACGGACGATTTGCGGCTTGGCGACACCGGCCCGACCGGCGCGCCACGCGACAACGCGTCGGTGGTGAAGATTCCGCCGACCGGCATTCCCCTCGAAGAGGTCGAGCGCATCGCGCTCATCGAGGCGCTCAAGATGTCGAACTGGGTGCAGAAGGACGCCGCCGAGCTGCTCGCGATCAGCCCGCGCGTCATGAACTACAAGATCAAGACGCTCGGCATCGACTTCCCGCGTGGCCGCCGCGCCGCGCTGCAACACCACGAGCCGAACGCGCTCTCTGCCTGAGGCCAGCTGGTGGCCGGTAGCCGGTAGGTTGCAGCAAGAACGTTGACCTCCTACCCGCTACCGGCTACCACCTACCGGCTAGCTCCGCCTGGCCCTCGGGTGGGCCTTCCTGTACACGTCCAGCAACTGCGCCGCGTTGACGTGCGTGTAGCGCTGCGTCGTCGAGAGCTGCACGTGACCGAGCAGCTCCTGGATCGCCCGCAGGTCGGCGCCGCGCTGCAGCAGGTGCGTCGCGAACGAGTGACGCAGCGCGTGCGGGCTGATGCCGAACCTGGTGCTGCACGCCGCGACGTAGCGCGCCACGAGGCGCTGCACGCTTCGCCCGGTGAGGCGGGCGCCGCGGAAATTCACGAACAAGGGATCCCGGGCTCTCGGCTCTCGGCTCTCGGCTCTCGGCTTTGGGCCTTGGGCTTTGAGCTTTGGGCCCTGCCGAAGGGTCGCCCGGTCGGCCAGCCAGGCGCGGATCGATTGCTCGGTCGCGGTGTTGAAGGGCACGAGCCGTTCTTTCGCGCCCTTGCCCATCACACGCACCATCCGCGCACGCAGGTTCACTTCGTCGAGATCGAGACCCACCAACTCGCTGAGGCGCAGACCGGACGCGTAGAACAGCTCGAGGATCGCGCGATCGCGCCGGCCGAGCGCCGTTGAGACATCAGGCATCTCCAGCAGCCGCGACATCTCGTCCACGGAGAGGTGCGCGGGGATCTTCTGCTCCCGCTTCGGCCCGACGGCCAGGGCCGCTGGATCGGACTCGATCCATCCCTCCCGGCGCAGATAGCGTCCGAAGGCGCGAAGCGCCGACAGCTTGCGCGCGACGGACGTGCGGGCGTGCCCTTGCCGATAGAGATCCGCCATGAACGCGCGGATGGTTCCCAACTCGACATGCGTCGGCTCGAGCGCGGCGAGTGTGGTTCCCCGATACTGCGCGGCGAAGGTGAGGAACTGTGTCACGTCGCTTTCGTAGGCCGCGGACGTGTGCGCGGAGGCGTTGCGATTGAGCCGGAGGTATTCGAGGAACGCGCGAAGCTGCTTCGTCATCGCGGGATCGCGGACGCTAAAGCCTCCGCTCTACGGTTCACCATTACGGTTCGCCACGTAGAGCGCAGGCTTCAGCCTGCGCGGACAGATCCACGCATCGAGGGCGCGCAGCGCGCGCTCCGACGTGGCCGTCTTCCGTTCATCCCGCTTCAGGCGTCGCCGGCCCTCCGGAGCATCGGGCGGCGGCATGATGCCGAACGTGATGTTCGTCGGCTGATAGTTCCGGGGATCGGCGTGCGACACGTAGTAGGCCAGCGCGCCAATCGCCGTCGTCCGCGGCGGAACGCGGGGCTCTTCGCCGCGCGCCAGCGCCGCCGCATTGCGGCCCGCAATCAGGCCGGATGCCGCGGACTCAACGTAGCCCTCCACGCCGGAGATCTGTCCCGCGAAGAAGAGATCGGGGCGCAGCCGGGTCTGCCACGTCTCGCGCGAGCACGGTGGGACCGTTGATGTAGGTATTGCGGTGCACCATGCCGAAGCGGACGAACTCAGCGTGCTCGAGTCCGGGAATGAGCGCCAGCACGCGCGCCTGTTCACCCCACTTCAACTGCGTCTGAAACCCGACCAGGCTGAAGTGGTCGCCGGCAATGTTGTCCTGTCGCAACTGCACGGCGGCATACGGCGTGCGCCCGGTTCGTGGATCGACGAGGCCGACCGGCTTCATCGGTCCGAAGCGCAGCGTGTCCCGGCCCCGATGCGCCATGACCTCGATCGGCAGACAGCCCTCGAAGAATTTCTCCTTGTCGAAGTCGTGCACGGTCGCCGATTCCGCGGCGACCAGCGCGTCGTAGAACCGCCCGTACTCGGCTTCCGTCATCGGACAGTTCAGATAGTCGCCTTCCCCGTCGTCCACGCCGCAGGCGACGGCGGTCCCAGGCGGGTCTGAAGACCCGCCTCTACGTAGGTCGACAGCGCGCATCCGCACCTCCACGCAGGCTGCGTCCCCATCGTGAGGCGCGAAACACCTTGCGTCATGTCGAGCGTCTCGGCCAGGACGATGGGGCTGATCGCGTCGTAGAAGTACAGGTGCTCCGCGCCAACAAGCGCAGCGATATCCCGCGAGAGCGTGTCCGAGGTCAGCGGCCCGGTCGCGATGATGAGCGGATACATCGCCGGATCCTGAGGAATGCGCGGCACCTCATCCCGTACGACGGTGATCAGCGGATGCGACATGGATGGCGTCGGTGATGGCCTGTGAAAAACCGTCGCGATCGACGGCCAGCGCCGCACCGGCGGGAACGCGATGCTCGTCGGCAGCTCGCAGGACCAGCGAACCGAGACGCCGCATTTCTTCCTTGAGGAGGCCGACCGCGTTATCGAGCTTGTCACCGCGAAGCGAGTTGGAGCAGACGAGCTCCGCCAGGCGATCGGTCTTGTGAACGGCGGTCGGACGAACAGGCCGCATCTCGTGCAGGACGACCTGAACGCCGAGCGAGGCCGCCTGCCAGGCCGCTTCGCTGCCCAGCGAGACCTCCGCCGATGATGTGGACTGTCTTCACTGCTCAATGCCCAGATGGCATTCGTGCCCGATCCGTGTCGATCAGGCGCCTGCGGACTTCCGCGCGCCTCGACGCGCGGACTTCGCGGCCCCACCCGATCGCCGCCGGCTTCCGGCACGAGGCGGTGACGGCGCGGCGCCACGACGCGCGGCGAGCAGTTCCTCGGCCTGCGCGAACGTGACCGCCTCAGGACTCATCGTCTTCGGAATCGACGCGTTGGTGCGGCCGTCGGTCACATACGGACCGAATCGCCCCGCCAGCAGCTTCAGTGTCGTCCCATCCTGAGTGATCTCGCGAAGCGTCTTCTTCTGCGTGGCCTGTCGCCGGCGCGACTGCTTGGGCGCGCGCATCAGCGCCAGCGCAGCGTCAAACGAGATACCGAAGACGTCATCGTCGGACTCGAGCGAACGGAACTCGTCGCCGTGCTTCACGTACGGACCGAAGCGTCCGAAGTTCGTGGTGATCGGCTCGTTGTCATCGGGGTGCAGACCGACCGTGCGCGGAAGCGACAGCAGCTTGAGCGCCTCTTCGAGCGTGACCGTCTGATCGGTCATGCCTCCCTGGAGCGAGGAGCGCTTCGGCTTCTCGACGGCCGCTGCCTTCTGACCCTTCTTCTTCTTCGGCGCCGGCTCCGGAGTTTCGCCAAGCTGCACGTACGCGCCGAAGCGGCCGTTCATCACATAGACGTTCTGCCCGGTGGCGGGATCGACGCCGAGCGTGCGAGGACCCTCCGCTTTCGCGCGCACCAGATCCAGCGCCTTCTCCACGGTGAGATCCGCCGGTGCGATATCGTCCGGCAGCGACGCCGTGCGACCCGGCCCACCCTCGGCCACCTGCACGAAGGGACCGAAGCGCCCGATGCGGATGCGGACAGGCTCGCCGCTCTCGGGATCGGTCCCGAGATCGAGAACCGGATAGTCGGCGCGCTCCTTACCGTCCTCGACGGCGGGGAGCAGACCTCGGTGCTTCTTGTCGCCGAAGTAGAACTGCTTGAGGAACGCAATCGACTCGCGCTCGCCGCGGGAGATCTCGTCGAGATCGTCTTCCATCTCCGCGGTGAAATCGGTTTCGACGAAGTCGCCGAAGTGGTCGCGCAGCAGCTTCGTCACCGCGAACGCGGTGAAGCTGGGGACGAGCGCCTTGCCCTGCCGGAGCACGTAACCGCGGCGAACAACGGTCGCGATCGTCGGCGCGTACGTCGACGGACGTCCGATGCCGAGCCGCTCCAGTTCCTTGATCAGTGACGCTTCCGTGAACCGCGCCGGTGGCGACGTTTCGTGACGCTTGGCCTCGGTGTCGAGCAGCGCGATTGCGGTGGCGGGGGTGCCGGCCTTCGAACTGGATGCGATCGCCAACCGCGCACTGCGGCAGAATCGCTTCCTGTTCCTCGAGCTCCGCCGCGGGATCGTCGCTGCCCTCGACGTACGCACGCCGGAAGCCTGCGAACTCGATCGCCTTGCCGCTCGCGGTCAGCGCCGCGGTCTCGCCGTTGGGACCCTGCGCCGAGATCTCGAGCGATGTGCGCAGCACGCGCGCGTCCACCATCTGCGACGCCATCGTTCGCTTCCAGATCAACTCGTAGAGCCTGAGGCCGTCGGAATCGAGGACGCCCTCGAGCTGACTCGGTGCGAGACGAAAGTCAGTGGGACGAATCGCCTCATGCGCTTCCTGCGCATTCTTCACGCGCGTCTGGTAGCGGCGCGGGCTGTCGTAGTACTCGCCGCCGAACATCTCGCGAATCACGCGGGCCGATTCATTCAACGCTTTGTCGGACAGGGTGGTCGAGTCAGTGCGGTGATAGCTGATGAGACCCCCCATCTGGTCGTTGCCGGTCTCGACGCCCTGAAACAGCCGCTGCGCCACCTGCATCGTCCGCTCGGCGGAGAACCCGAGCTTGCGGCTGGCTTCCTGCGTCAGCGTGGACGTCGTGAAGGGCGGCGCGGGACGCTCGACGCCCGGCTTCTGCTCGACGGACGTGACCGTCCACGGAACGTTGGCGCGGATGGTCTCGACCAGGGCAGCGGTCTCCTCTTCCCCGAGGAGCCGCGCGTTCTGGTTCTTCAGCACACCGGTCGCCGCGATCGAAGTCCTTTGCCGGTCGCGATGCGCTGGTCACCCAGCCGCACGAGCGTGGCGACGAACTCGCGGCCTTCACCCTTGAGCTTCGCCTCGAGATCCCAATAGACAGCCGGTCCGAAATGCCCGGCGCTCTTCCTCGCGCTCGACGATCAGGCGAACGGCGACGCTCTGGACACGGCCGGCGCTGAGTCCGGTCTGCACTTTCTTCCAGAGCAGCGGAGACAGGGTGTAGCCGTACAGGCGATCGAGAATCCGCCGGCTTTCCTGCGCGCGGACGAGATTCTCGTCCACGTCCGCCGGGTTCTTGAGCGCTTCGTTGACCGCGTCTTCCGTGATCTCGTGGAAGACGATCCGGCGCACGGGAATCTTCGGCTTGAGGATCTCCCTCAGGTGCCAGCTGATCGACTCACCTTCGCGGTCAGGGTCGGTGGCGAGCAGCAGTTCCGAGGCCTCCTTCACGGCGGTCTTCAGATGCGCGACCTGCTTTCGCTTGTCCGCCGGAACAACGTAGTAAGGGGTGAAGTCCTTATCGACATCCACACCCAGGCGGCCCCACTCCTTGTCCTTGATTTCCTTCGGGACCTCGGCCGCCGACTCCGGCAGATCGCGAACGTGCCCATAGCTCGCCTCGACCCGGTACTTGTTGCCGAGGAAGCGGCCAAGAATCTTCGCCTTGGCGGGCGATTCGACGATGACGAGCGGTTTACCAGCCAACCTGTGCCTTTGGTCTTTGACCCGTGACCTTTGTCCGTGACACTAGCACGTACCTGACGGCCGGACGAAACGGCCGCCGCCCTGCCTCCGGACCAGCCCCGCCAGTTCGAGCTCGATCAGACGGGGCAGCAGGCGCCTGACCTCCAGTCCAGAACCGAAGGCCAGGGCATCGAGGTCGTACGCCTGGTCGGCCTCCATCACCCTCAGCACTGGATCCGCAGATCTCGCTGTTTGGGAAGAACTTGTCCCGCCATCACGGGGACGATTCGGCGGCGGATCGAAGCCCAGTTCCTCCACGATATCGTCCGCAGTCTCGACAATCTTTGCGCCGTCCTTCAGCAGCGCATGGCCGCCGCGGTTCCGGCCGCTCAGGACGTTGCCGGGCACGGCCATGACGTCGCGACCCTGTTCGAGCGCACAACGCGCGGTGATCAGCGACCCTGATTTTTCCGAGGCCTCGATCACCACCACTGCCAGCGAGAGCCCGCTGATCAGGCGATTCCGCATCGGAAAGTGGTGTGGGAGCGGTGCTGTTCCCGGCGGGTATTCGCTGAGGACGACCCCGGCCTGGGCGATCTGCGCCGACAGCGGCGCATGCTCGGGCGGGTAAATGTAGTCAACGCCTGAGCCGAGCACTGCGACCGTGTGACCCGCGCTCAACGCGCCGCGATGCGCGGCCGAGTCAACACCGCGGGCCAGGCCGCTGACGACGACAACCCCGCGTGCGGCCAGATCGTGTGCGAGGCGCGCGGCGGTGTCGATGGAGACAGAGGTCGCGGCTCGGGATCCGACGATCGCCACGGCCGGTGCGTCCAGCACCGGGAGCAGGCCGCGGTACCACAGCACGGGGGGACAGTCGGGAATCGCGCCAAGAAGGGTTGGAAATCGCGGATCATTCCACGGCAGCACGTGAATTCCAGCCGCCTCTGCACGAAGCCGAACGCTGCGCGCGGTCTCGACCATGTGGCCGGCGAGTTCGAGGAGTTCCGGGTCCTCGCACTGCAGCCGAGCGGTCAGACCTGGTTTGGGAAGCTGGTCGTCCAGCAGGGATAACGCCACCGCCTGATCGAGCGTCATTCAGCGACTCCTGCCCAGGTGGGCCGATCGCAGGCGGCGACGAGTCTGCCCGGAGCGCGCGGGGCCGGAAACACGACAGGCCGGGACGCCCGGTAGACGTAGTTCGCCACCTGGTGCACCCGGCCTGATTGCTTGAAATTATAGGCGGCCGACTTTCGAAATCGCAACAGACTGGCGACATGTCACGAAAGGATGTGGACAACTGGCCCACCAGATCGAGACAGCGTCCGGCCAATCGCGGGCCATTCCATGGTACGTGGCTTGCTCCGAACGGCTAAGCTCTTGGCGCTCAAAGCGCTTGCGCCGTACGCAAGCGAGTGACTATAGTGAACACTTACTCCACAGGATCTGCTTTCCGATGCGCATCGCCGCTCTGATAGTTGCCGTATCGCTGGCGCTCGCGGCCGCGCCGCTCGCGGCAGACGCACGCGACGACGCCAAGAAGCAGGTGGAGTTCGGGATCACGGTTGCACAGCGCGGATTGTGGCGGGAAGCCATCTATCGCTGGGAGCGTGCGACGCAGATCGATCCGACCTACGCGGCCGCGCACAACAATCTCGCCATCGCGTACGAGCACGAAGGCGACCTGAGCAAGGCCCGAGCGGCCTACGAGAAGGCCCTCGAGCTCGAACCCGGCAACGCGCTGATCAAGCAGAACTACGAGCTGTTTAAGGAAATCAATGATCGCACGACGCGTTAGGCTGCTCTGCAGTGTCGCCGCGGTGTTGCTGGCGGCGGCCTGCACGAACTCGTTCGAGATCCCGATCGAGACGCCAATCCGGCCCAAGCTGGACGTCGCGGCGTTTCAACGCGTCCTCATCGCCGGCTTCATTGCCGGCGGCACCGAGGATGTCGATGGCAATCTGGAAACCACGCGTCTCCTGCGCAGCCAGTTGCGCACGAAGTCCGAGCTCCGCGTGATCGACTCCGACGTACTGCCGCTCGAGGACGTCGCCACCGAAGGCCGCAACGGCGACAGCGGCGGCGCGCCGGCTCCCCTTCCGCCACCGATCAAGGAGCAGAAGGATCTCGACGCGTACGAGCACGTCTTCGCGAACATCGAGGTACTGGAAGCGCATCGGCGAGGAATACCAGCAGCCGCTGATCGTGACCGGCACCGTCCTGTTCACCCCGCTGCAGCGCAATCAGATCGTGCAGCGCGAGCAGGAGGTCTACGACTCGTTCGGTCGCCGCCGGGTAGTGCCGGTGCGGACGTATCAGGAGCGGAAGGGTTTCAGTCTCGACGGCCGCTTCATCTTCATCGACGGCCGGAGCGGCGCCACGCTGCACTCCGAGAGCTTCAACGAGCAGATCCTCTACAACGCGAATCAGACGACGCCGGCGCTGTCGTCCTATTTCGAGCTGATGGACCGGCTGATTCCGAGCTTCCTGAGCACGCTGAGCAGCCAGAAGATCAAGGGCACCCGCATCCTGCTCCAGTAGCGGCGGGTCTTCAGACCCGCCGTCGAAGCGGCCAAAAACGCCCGGTTTCTTGCCACATCCGCGCGGAGATCTGTTAGCCTGTAGTGTTTGCGTGGGCCGGCCGGACGCCGCCTGCGATCACCCAGTTCCAGAGAGGTACTGCTCGTGTACGCGATCGTCCAAGCCCGTGGCCGGCAGATCAAAGTGACACCCGGCGCCGTCATCGAAATCGATGGCCCGCCCGGAGAGCACGGCTCCGCCTTTACCTTCGACCAGGTGCTCCTCATCGAAAAGGACGCGGGTGACATCGTCGCCGGCGCGCCGTTTGTCGCCAACGCGAAAGTGGTGGGCGTCGTCGACGGCGAGGCGCGCGGTCCGAAGATTCGTGTGTTCAAGAAGAAGCGGCGCAAGGGTTTTCGCAAGACGCGTGGGCACCGCAGCATGCTGACGCGGGTGCGCATCACCGAGATACAGGCGTAAGCAATGGCTCATAAAAAAGGTCAAGGGAGTTCGCGCAACGGTCGGGACAGCAATTCGCAGCGTCTCGGCGTGAAGCGTCACGACGGCAACCTGGTGACTGGAGGATCGATCCTCGTTCGCCAGAAGGGCCGCCGCTTCGAGCCAGGGCTCAACGTCGGGCTTGGGAAGGATCACACCCTCTACGCCAAGATCGACGGCAAGGTCCGCTTCGAAGACCACGGCCAGCACGGCCGGAAGATCTCCATAATCCCCGTAGAATAGAAACCTAGGCTCTCGGCTGTGGGCTCTCGGCTTTGGGCACCCAGAGCCAGAAGCCACAGGCCCAGAGTCCCCAGGTATGTTCGTCGACGAAGTCGACATCCACGTCACCGCCGGTGCAGGCGGCAAAGGCTGCCTCAGTTTTCGCCGCGAGAAATACGTCCCGCGCGGCGGACCAGACGGCGGCGATGGCGGCCATGGTGGCTCCGTGTTCGTCACCGCCGCCGCCACCAGGAACACGCTCATCGACTTCCGCTTTCACCCCGATTTCAAGGCGAGGCCAGGCCAGCATGGGCAGGGCTCGAACCGCACCGGGCACACCGCCGAGGATCTCGACATCACGGTACCGATCGGCACGCTCGTGTACGAGAAGGACGGAGCTGAAACCAAGCTGCTCGCCGACCTCTCCGAGGAGGGCCAGCGGGTGCTCGTGGCGAAAGGCGGGCGCGGCGGGCGCGGCAACGCACGGTTCGTCTCCTCGACGAATCGGGCGCCGCGTCGCACTGAACCCGGCGAAGAGGGAGAGGAGAGGCAACTCCGCCTGGAGCTGAAGCTGCTCGCGGATGTGGGCCTGGTCGGATTCCCCAACGCCGGGAAGTCCACGCTCATCTCGCGGATCTCCGCGGCGCGGCCGAAGATCGCCAGCTATCCGTTCACGACGCTGGCGCCGAATCTGGGCGTCGTCTCGATGAGCGGCGACCGCAGCTTCGTCGTCGCCGACGTGCCCGGCCTGATCAAGGGCGCGCACGAAGGGCACGGCCTCGGCCACCAGTTCCTGCGTCACATCGAGCGCACCAAGATCCTGGTCCATCTCGTCGATGTGTCGAGCGCGTCAGGCCGCGACCCGGTGGAGGACTTCGACACGATTCGCGACGAGCTCCGTCAATTCGACCCAGCGGTCGCCGCGAAGCCGCAAATCGTCGTGGCGACCAAGATCGACGCGCTCGATGATGCCAGTCGTCTCGACGCTCTTCGGCGACACGTCCGGAAGAAGAAGCTGCCATTCGCGAAGATCTCCGCCGTGAGCGGCGAGGGTCTCGACGAATTGCTCGAAACGGTCTGGCGCGGGATCGTGGCCACACGTGTCTCGGCCCCGGAGCCTGAACCGGACACGGTCGATGAAGGAATCGATCTGCTCACGCCCGCGCGGCTCCGACACGACGCATGAGCGCGTCAGGCCGGCTCGGCATTCTCGGCGGCACGTTCGACCCGATTCATTTCGGACATCTCGACGCCGCCGACGCGGCGCGGCGCGCGCTCGGCCTCGACGCGGTGCGGCTGATTCCCTCGTGGGACCCGCCCCACCGGCCGGCCGACCCGTTCGCCCCTCCCTTTCATCGCTTCGCGCTCGTCGCACTGGCGATTCAGGAGTGACGAGTCGTTCCACGCGTCGGACATGGAGTTGACGCGCACCGGGCCGTCCTACACGGCCGACACGCTGCGGGCGCTTCACGCCGAGGGATGGCAGGCGTCGCAGCTTTTCTTCATTCTCGGCGCCGACGCGTTTGCGGAAATTGCCACGTGGCGAGAATTTCCAGCCGTGCTCGATGCGGCGCACTTCGTGGTGGTCGCCCGTCCCGGTACGACGCTCGACGCCGCGGCCGCGAAACGGCCCGAGCTCCGCCCTCGCCTGCGTCAGGCCGCGCATGGCACCTCCGGCGCCGCGGCTACGTCTATTTTTCTCGTGGAAGCGCGCACGCGTGACGTGTCGTCCAGCGCGATCCGGGCCCGGCTCACGGCGCAACAACCCATCGACGATCTGGTCCCTGCGGCGGTCGCGCGGCACATCGTCGCGCATCATTTGTACGAGGCGGTAGGCAACTTGCATGGCCAAGACTCAGCGATCTCGAAGTAGCGGCACGGCCAAGACTGCGGTTCGACGCACCGGCGCCAAGGTGAAGGTGAAGCGTGCGACGGCGAAGATGCCGAAGGCAGTCGCATGCGCTGTTCGAGCGGCGCAGCGACAAGAAGGCCCAGGACGTCATCGTCCTCGATCTGAAAAACGCCGGCGGGTTCACCGACTACTTCGTGATCTGCACGGGCAACAACGCGCGTCAGGTCACCGCCATCGCCGACTCGGTCCGCGAGACGCTGAAGAACGAGCTCGCCGAGCGGCCGGCGCTGACCGAAGGCGTGGACCGCTCGGAATGGATCCTGCTCGATTACTTCAACTTCGTCGTCCACGTCTTCAGCCGCGAGTGTCGAGCCTTCTACGGCCTCGAGCGGCTCTGGGGCAACGCCGAGCGTCATGAGTTTCTCGACGAGGAGCGCGCGTGATGGTCGCACGTGGGGGCCGCCTTCAGGCGGCCTGGCCAGTGAAGTCGCCAACGCGCTGCTCGCCGTCGTGCTCGCACCTGCGTGCGCAGCCTGTGCACGGGTCCTCGAGCGTCCCGGCGACGGACCGGTGTGCCCGGCCTGCTGGGCGTCCATCACACCGCTGACATCGCTGCGGTTCGACACGAATATCATCGATATCGGTCGCAGTGCCTGCGACTTCGACGGCGCGATCAGAGACATCGTCCACGCGTTCAAGTACGAAGGCCGGCGCTCGCTGGCGTCACCGCTCGGCGCACTCCTGCGTGAGGCCGGGCGGGATCTGCTCGACGAGGCCTCCTGTGCCGTGCCCGTGCCGCTCCACCCGTGGCGTCGTCTTCACCGCGGCTTCAATCAGGCAGCGGATCTCGCGGCAACGCTGAACCTGCCCGTCGTGCACGCGCTGTGGCGGCACAGAATCACGCCGCCACAGACCGGTCTCACGGCAGGTGCGCGACGACGAAACGTACGCGGCGCGTTTCGCCTGTCGCCACTTGTATCGAGGCGGATGATTCAATCGATGCTTGCCGATCGGATCGTCGTCCTGGTGGACGATGTGCGGACGACAGGGGCCACGCTCGACGCCTGCGCCTGGGTGCTCAAGGATGCGGGCGCGCGCGAAGTCCGCGCGCTGACGCTGGCGCGAGCGGAGCTGCCGCACTATCCACGATCAGGGCCACAATGAGGGCACCGATGAGTGCTCGTCACTTTCTTCTTCCGATCGCGGCACTGGCGATGATGTCGGCGATCGCGTGCCTCAAGGGACCGAACATGGCGTCCACGTCACCGCTGACCCGGGCCGAGCAGAGCGATTTCCAGGAGACGAGCCGGTACGCGGACGTGCGCGCCTTCATCGACGCACTCGCCAGTCAGACCCCGCGTGTGCGTGTCGAGATGTTCGGACGATCGGAGGAGGGCCGCGAGCTTCCACTGCTCGTCATCGGCGATCCACCCGCCGATCGCCCGGTCGGGCGGAGCGGGCCGGCCTTGCCGACCGTTTTCGTGATGGCCAATATCCACGCCGGCGAGGTCGAGGGCAAGGAGGCCGTGCTGCATCTCGCGCGACGCCTGACGCTCGGCGATCTGCAGCCGCTGCTGCGGTCGGCCGTCTGGCTGTTCGCGCCGATCTACAACGCCGACGGCAACGAGCAGGTCAGCCTCGAGAACCGGTCCGAGCAGTACGGGCCCGTTGGCGGCGTCGGCACCCGCGAGAACGCCCGCGGTCTGGATCTGAATCGCGACTTCATGAAGCTCGAGTCGTCCGAGGCACGGGCGCTCGTCGGCGCTGTTCACGCGCTGGGATCCCGACGTCGTCGTCGACCTGCACACGACCAACGGCTCGTATCACGGCTATCACCTGACGTACGCGCCTGCGCTCAATCCGAACACTGACCCGCGAATCACCGCATTCACGCGTGACCGGCTGCTGCCGGCCGTTCGCCGCGCGATGGCCGACGCGGCACGAATTCCGCACGTATGACTACGGCAACTTTGCGGTCGCCGAGTCACTCGAGGAGGAACTCGAAGGATTCGGGCCGGACGACACGCGGAAGGTCTGGCGAACGTACGACTCACGCCCGCGCTTCGGCAACAACTACATGGGGCTGCGCAACCGAATCGCGATCCTGTCCGAGGCCTACAGCTATCTGAGCTTCGAGCGCCGCGTTCGCGCCACCGAGGCGTTCGTCGAAGAAATCATGCGGTTCGTCGCGGCCACAGCGCCGACATCGGCTCGCTGACGACCGGCGCCGATGCCGCGCAGAGCAGCGACACGCCAGCGGAGGGCGGCGTCGATTTCGCGCTGCGCCCGCTGCCGACGCCAGTCGATGTGCTCGTAGGAGCAATCGACATGATGATGAACCCGCGCTCCGGCAAGCCGATGAAGATCATGATCGAGAGCGTGGCGACGCCCACGAGCATGACCGTCTACGACGGGTTCGTCTCGACGGCGACGCGGCGAATGCCTGCCGAGTACATCGTCCCGGCATCCTCGAATGGGTTGCACGAGATCGTCGAGCGCAAACTGCGCGAGCACGGAATTCTCGTTGAGCGACGAGACGCCGCGTCACGGGTGTCCGTGGAGCAGTTCGTGATCGCCCAGGTGCGTCACGCCGACCAGGTCTTTCAGGGTCACCGCACGACGTCGGTGACCGGCCGGTTCGAACGACGCGACGTCGAGGTGCCCGCCGGTTCGCTCGTCGTGCGCACCAATCAGCCCCTCGGTCGTCTTGTGTTCTATCTGCTGGAACCTGAAAGCAATGACGGCCTGACGACGTGGAACCTGCTGGATGAGGCCTGAAGGCAGGGCGCGCGCATCCGGTCCTCAAAACGACACCGTAGGGCGGGTCTTGCTGTGTAGACCCGCCTAACAGAAGCGGAGCGACGACGGCGTACACGTCGCGTGGCACACCTCGGATCGATCGCGGTCGGCGCCGAGGCGCACCCAGCCGTGTCGCCGCCTGGCGGATGTAGCTGTCGCGGACGCGCGCCAGCAGCGCCAGATCCCGCTCGTAGCGGTCTCGATCCGCGGTCTTGCGCTGTGCCGAGACCTCGGGCGCGATGTCGAGCAGGAACGTCAGTCGGGCTGCGGCAGATACCGCTGGATCTCGAGCAGCCACGCCGGATCGAGCCCCTGCGCTTCGCCGTAGGCGACGCTCGACGCCAGATAGCGATCGCAGATCAGGATCGTGCCGTCGCATCGCGCTCCTGCTCGATGTCGCGCCGCCACTCGTAGCGGTTCGCGACATACAGCAGCTGCATGACGTCCGGCGCGTAGTTGCGTGCGCCGCGCAGCGCGCGCTCGATCTCTTCGCCAATCGGCGTGCCGTAGTCGGGAAACGACAGCAGCCTGACGTCGCGGTCCGCCGCGATCAGCCGATCGCGCAGCAGCTCGGCCTGCGTCTGCTTGCCGCTCTGATCGAGTCCTTCAAAGGCGATGAGCAGTCCGCGCATCTAGCGGTCAGGTGGGTCTGAAGACCCGCCTCTACGTCTCCAGGGCCAGCACGTCGTCGATGGTCTGGCGGCGGCGGATCACGGTCCACTGCGTCTCATCGACCAGGACTTCAGGCGCCAGGAAGCGGCGATTGTAGTTGGACGCCATGACCGCGCCGTAGGCGCCGGTGTCGAGCAGCGCGACGACGTCGTCGACGCGCAGCTCCGGCAGCTCGCGATCGCGGCCAAACACGTCGCTGCTCTCGCAGATCGGCCCGACCACGTCCCACATCGCTCTCCGGCCCCTCGCGCGGCAGGGCCGGGACAATGCGATGGAACGAGCCGTACAGCGCCGGCCGCATCAGCTCGGTCATCCCGGCGTCGAGCACCGCGAACTGGCGGCCGTCCGGATTGCGCTTGGTGTCCACGACGCGTGACACGAGCGCGCCGGAGTGGCCGACGATCGAGCGGCCGGGTTCGAGCACGACCGGGACGCCCAGTCGCTTCAACTCCGGCAGCACCGCGGCCGCGTATTCCTCGGGCGTGATCATCGGCCGGCCCTCGTACGAGATGCCGAGGCCGCCGCCGAGATCGACGTGCTCGATGTTGAAGCCGTCTTCGGTGCAGATCAATCGCCAGCGACACCAGGGCTTCAGCCGCGCGCTGCAGCGGTTCCGCCGTCGTGATCTGCGATCCGATGTGGATGTGCACGCCGACGAACTGTACGCCGGCCAGCGCGCGGCGCTCCGCGTAGATCGCGCGCGCGTCCTGCAGGGGCACGCCGAACTTGTTGCTCTTCAGACCGGTCGAGATGTTGGCGTGCGTCCGCGCATCGATGTCGGGGTTGACGCGAAGCGCGACGCGCGCGACACGTCCCATGCCGCGCGCCAGCTCCGCGATGCGATCGAGCTCGCCGGCGCGACTCGGCGTTGATCGTGCCGATGCCCTTGGCGATGGCGCATCTCGAGCTCGTCGCGCGTCTTGCCGACGCCGGTGAACACGATGTCCTTCGGATCGAACCCGGCGCGAAGCGCGACCTGCACCTCCCCGCCGGAGTTGGCGTCCACGCGGCTGCCGAGCGCACGCAGCAGCCGCACCAGCGCGAGCGTCGAGTTCGCCTTCAGCGCGTAGTGGATCGCGTGCGGGTAGTCGGCGAAGGCGTGCGTCGATCGCCCGATACGCGTGCCGGATGGCCTGCGCGCTGTAGACGTAGACGGGCGTGCCCACCCGTTCGACGATGGATTGCACGCTGACGCCGTCACAGAGGAGACCCTGCGCAGAGGCTTTGAACGGTAGGTACACGAGCGTTCGCATGTTATCATGCGCCATTCTCGTCATCTCTGCGTGCACGTCCCGCCCGCTCTTCCTCGGACATCACATCGGACATGTCCGCTGACGCTTCGTCTGCGCCGCCTCCGGCTACCGACGAGATCATCGAGCGCTGCCTCAACGGCGATCAGGCGGCGTGGGAATCGATCGTGCGCATGTACCGCCGCAAGGTCTTCAACGTCGCCTACAAGTTCGTCGGCCGGCACGACCAGGCTGAAGATCTGACGCAGGACGTCTTCCTCAAGCTGTACAAGTCGCTGGACACGTTCGACCGCCGCGCCAACTTCCAGACCTGGCTGATCAGCGTCAGCCGCAATCTCTGCATCGATCACTACCGGGCGGTCCGCAAGGAGCGCGAGACGATCAATCGCGACGTCGACCCGGCGGATTTCGCGCCGGTCTCGACCGACCCGCGCGCCGACACGCAGCTCGAACAGCGCGATCGCGTGCGCCTGCTGCGACAGGCCCTGGACAAGCTCGCGCCGACGCTGCGCACGGCGGTGATGCTGCGCGACATTCAGGAGCTGACCTACCAGGAGATCGCCGACAAGCTCCATCTGCCGGAAGGCACCGTCAAGTCGCGCATCAACAGGGGCCGAACCGAGCTGGCGCGCCAGATCCAGAAACTGCGCGATCAGCAGGACGCCATTCCGAGAACCGGAGTATCAGGATGAATCTGACCACCGATCGCAACCAGGACGTGTCCATCGTGCGGGTGAACGAAACCCGCCTGATGTATCCGATCCTCTCGGAGTTCGCCAACACCGTGACCTCGCTCATCGGCGGCGGCGATCGCAAGCTGCTGCTCGACCTCTCGACGGTCACCTATGTGGACAGCGCGACGATCGGTTGTCTCATGGATCTGTACCGGCAGGCGAACGCGGCGGGCGGATCGCTCAAGCTCTCCGGCGTCCAGAAACGCGTGGAGACCATGCTGTCGATGACCGGCGCGCAGAACTTCCTGGAAATCCACGCCGACGAAGCGTCGGCCATCAAGAGCTTCGGGGCGTGACCATGCGCACGATCAAAACGACCACCGGCGCCGAGATCCCGCTCGACGGCGACCTGCTCGCCATCATGGAAACGCTCTACCGCGAAGTCACCGCCAAGCGGGAGCTGGAGCGCTCGTTCGAGGACATGGTGCGTGAGATCACCCACCTGATCGAGCAGATGGATGAATCGCGACCGCAAGGCCTACCTGCTGGAGAGCCTGTTCCTCAATACCGTGAAGTACCAGAACGACAAGCTCGAAGCGTATATGAGGAAGCTCACGAAATAGGATAGAACGAGGCGCATTCTTGCGACCGAGATGGACGGACGTCTGCCGGTGTGGCTGGCTCAACCCAGGGATGGGCGACCTCGCCCTAGGCCACGTGGGAGGCCTGGCGCGCGAACGCCGCACCTCCGTAAGTCAGCCGCCGCCACAGCCACTCCATCGGTCCGGTTCAGGAAGCGCTTCAGGTACAGCATCGTCAGGATGACCTGCGCCGCGTAGATCGGCAGCGTGATGGCCAGGCCGGCCAGCGGGCCAACCGTTCCGTAGAGCGCGCCTCCCCAACTGTAGAACAGCGTCGTGCACACGACGCTCTGAAGTAAGTAGTTGGTAAGCGCCGTCCGCCCGACGAGCGCCGAAGGGCATGAGCCGTCGCCTCCACACAGGACTCTGCCAGAGCAGCGCGAGCGTCGATGCGTAGAAGAGACTGCCGGCAGGCACGCCGATGCTGCCGGTCAGATTGGCGACGAACCCCGCCATGCTCGGCGTCATGGGATTCGGGTGATAGATCTCGGTGAGGGCGACCGTTGCCGCGTTGAACACGAGGCCCACCCAGAGCCCGTGGATCTGGCATCGACGCAGCAGCGCTGTCCGCAACGCGAGGTCACGAATGATCCCGGCGCGCCAGACCCAGAGCCCGAAGAGAAAAATCCCGAGGATACGTGGGTAGAAAAACACGATCGCCACGAGGGTGATTCCCAGTTCGGCCACGTTCTGTTGGAGGATCGACGCGTACGCAGCCGCCGGCATACACGCCGATGATTCGCGTCAGCTCCTCGGGCGTCGTCGGGTCAGGAGCGGGCAGGGGAAGGCCGGCAAGCCGCAACGCGAGCATTTGAGCCGGCCACGGCTGTCGGATACACGTACAACGTGATCGCCCATCGCAACACGGTCGCCTGCGGCTTCTCGCGGAACAGCAGGAGCCCGAAGCCCATGACGGCGTACGGCAACAGGATGTCGCCCCACCAGATGAACACCGAGTGCACGACACCGAACAACAGCAGGGCCGTGAGGCGGTTGATGTAGAAGCGGATCGACTCGAGCCCGCGCGCCTGGGCCCGCTCCATCTGGATCGCGAAGCCAATGCCGAACATGAACGCGAACAGCGTGATGAACTTGCCAGAGACGAACAGATCTACGAAGCCCTGCGCGGCGCGGCTCACCGGATCGGTCCACATCAGCGAGTGATCGAAGTAGGCGGCGAACGGGCCGGTGAATCCACGCATGTTGGCGGTGAGGATGCCAAGGAGGGCTGCACCGCGAAGCACGTCAAGGGCGTCGATGCGCTCGTGCGCCGGGACCGGCGCCATGAGTGGTGCCGTCGGATGTGCGGCGGACGCGGTTGGAACGCTGGCCATCGCGCGGTGCAGATTATTGCACCGGTAAGCACGAAAGGCGGGTCTGAAGACCCGCCTCTACGTCCGAAGAATGGGCCGCCTGAAGGCGGCCCCCACAACCGTAGCGCCGGGTCTTTAGACCCGGCGATCGATCAATTCGCGCGGGCGATTCCAGGGACCGGAACCGGCCCCGTGACATCCGCCGCCGCTTCGACCGCACTCTCCACCAGCGTCCACGCATCACGCTCTTCGAGCACCTGGGCGGCAAACGCCGTGTGCAGCGCATGTCCGCCCCGGTGCGCGACGAGGTGGCCGATGATCGGGTGCCCGACGAGCGCCATGTCGCCAATCACGTCCAGGATCTTGTGACGCACGAATTCATCGTCGAACCTGAGCGCGTTGTTCAGAATGCCGGTGTCGCCGATCACCACCGCGTTCTCGAGCGAGCCGCCGAGCGCCAGGCCCTGCTGACGGAGCATCTCCACTTCCTTCAGGAAGGTGAAGGTGCGCGCCGGCGCGATCTCGTCCACGAACGAATCGCCGGTCAGGCGAATCGTGCGCGACTGATGCCGGAGCATCGGATGATCGAACGCGATGCTGTAGGTGACCTTGAAATGGTCCGACGGATACAGCGCGATCCGCTTGTCGCCGCGCGTCAGCGAAATCGGACGATGCACCTTCAGGAAGCGCCGCGGCGCATCGAGCGCCCGCACGCCGGCTTCCTGAATCAGATACACGAACGGCGCCGCGCTGCCGTCCATGATCGGCACTTCAGGCGAATTGAGCTCGACGACGACGTTGTCGATCCCCAGGCTGACGAGCGCCGCCAGCAGATGCTCGACGGTGTCCACGCGCACCGCGTCACGCATCAATCCGGTGGCGAGTTTGTTGTCGCCAACGTGATTGACGGCCGCGGGGACCTCGAGGCCACCGAGGTCGGAGCGTCGGAAACGGATACCGGAACCAGCGGCCGCCGGCTTGAGCGAGAGGGTCACCTTTCGACCCGAATGCAAACCGATTCCCGCGCAGGATGTGGGTCGCTTTAGTGTCCGTTGTGCACTCATCAGGCTTCGGGCCTTCCGGGAGATAAGCCCCAATGAGCAAGCCCAGTGCCAAAGGCTGTTCGGCTGCCAGTTTTTAGACGTAACCGTCAGTAAACGATGGGTTTAGTATCGAGAGAGCCTCGAACGGCTCGTCTTCCGACATAGTGAACAAAGTGGTGAGAAGACCACATGAAATGACGAGCAATGTGTGGTGACTCAGGCCACAGGCTAGGACGTGGACTGCAGGAGCAGCGGCCGCAGGAACTGCGCGGTCGCCGATGTCCGGTGGGCCGCGACGACCTCCGGCGATCCGCAGGCCACGACACGCCCGCCACCGCCGCCGCCTTCGGGACCGAGGTCGATCACGAAGTCCGCGCACCTGATGACGTCGAGATTGTGCTCGATGACGACGACCGTGTTGCCCTGATCGACGAGCTTGTTGAGCACGTCGAGCAGCTTGCGCGTGTCCTCGAAATGGAGGCCGGTCGTCGGCTCGTCGAGGATGTACAGCGTGCGCCCCGTGCTCCGTCGTGAGAGCTCGCGCGCGAGCTTGACGCGCTGCGCTTCTCCGCCGCTCAACGTGATCGCCGACTGCCCCAGCTCGATGTATCCGAGGCCGACGTCCTGCAGCGTGCGGAGCTTGTTGGCGATCGGCGGAAAGTTCTCGAGCAGCGGCAGCGCCTGATCGACGGTGAGGTCCAGCACTTCGGCGATCGACTTGCCGCGATACTGGATCTCGAGCGTCTCGCGGTTGTAGCGCCGCCCCTTGCACTGCTCGCACATCACGTAGACGTCGGGCAGGAAGTGCATCTCGATCGCGATCACGCCGTCACCCTGACAGGCTTCGCAGCGTCCGCCCTTGACGTTGAACGAGAACCGCCCGGGCTTGAAGCCGCGCGCCTTGGCGTCCGGCATCATCGCGAACAGCTCGCGGATGAACGTGAACATGCCGGTGTAGGTCGCCGGGTTCGAGCGCGGCGTGCGGCCGATGGGCGACTGATCGATCTCGATCACCTTGTCGATCAGGCGCGACGCCGTCGATGCGCTCGTGCGCGCCGGGCTCGGCCGCCGCGCGATAGATCGACTTGGCCAGCGAGCGATAGAGGATGTCGTTCACGAGCGTGGATTTGCCCGACCCGCTCACGCCGGTGACGGCCGTCAGGGTGCCGAGCGGAATCGACACGTCGATGTTCTTCAGGTTGTTCGCGCGAGCGCCGCGGATGACGATCTCGCCTTTCGATGACGGTCGCCGCGCGGAAGGTGTCGGAATCGAGCGCTCGCCGCGCAGATATGCGCCGGTCAGCGAGCCGTGACCGTCGCTCAGCAGCTGTGCCGGCACGCCCTGGAAGATCACGTTGCCGCCGTGCTCACCCGCGCCGAGCCCGAGATCGATCACGTAGTCCGCCGTCCGGATCGTTTCCTCGTCGTGCTCGACGACGACCACGGTGTTGCCGAGGTCGCGCAGACGCGTCAGCGTGGCGAGCAGCTTCCGGTTGTCGCGCTGATGCAGGCCGATCGACGGCTCATCCAGCACGTAGAGCACGCCAGTCAGATTCGCGCCGATCTGCGTCGCCAGCCTGATCCGCTGGCCCTCCCCACCCGAGAGCGTCGCGGCGCTCCGATTCAGCGTGAGGTATCCCACGCCGACGTCATAGAGGAAGCGGAGACGCTCGCGAATCTCGCGCAGGACTCGGCTGGCAATCATGCGCCTCGCGCTCGGTCAGCTCGAACGCGTCGAAGAGCTCGAGCGCCTCGCTGATCGGCAGGTTCACGTAATCCGCGATGCCGCGATCCTTGACCTTCACCGCCAGGCTCTGCGGCTTGAGTCGCAGTCCGTGGCAGGCCGGGCATTCGCGCAGCGTGCGATACGGCTCGAGGTCCTCCTGAACCGTCCACGATCCCTCTTCGTACCGTCGTCTGAGGTTGGGAATGATGCCCTCGAATCCGCGGCCGAAGGGATCGGGCACGCCTCCCGCCGTCGCGACCGCTCGACGCGCGCCGCTTCGGCAGCTCGAACTCCTGTTCGGCCGAGTCCTCGTCGTCGTCCTCGACCGCCGGCTTGCCGTCCTTCGGCGCGGCCTTGGCGGCCTTCGCGCCGCTGGCGGGACCGTAGAGCACGAGATCGCGATGCTTCTTCGGCAGCTTCGCAAACGGCGCATCCGGATCGATGCCGTAGGTCTTGGCGAGCGTCATCACCGCTTCGCGCACCAGCTTCCGGTCGCCGCGCGCCCACGGCGCAATCGCGCCGCCGAGCAGCGACAGCGTCTCGTCAGGCACGACGAGGTGCGGATCGAAGTCATAGGTGGCGCCAAGTCCCTGACAGTCGGGACAGGCGCCGTGTGGCGAGTTGAACGAGAACGCGCGCGGCGTCATCTCGGGCATCGAGATGCCGCACACGACACAGGCCAGGCGCCTCGAGAACAGCTGATCTCCGCCCTCGAAGGTGTTGACGATGACGATTTCGTCGGCGAGGTTGAGGGCCACCTCGAGCGATTCCGACAGGCGGCGCTCGATTCCGGACTTGACGATCAGCCGATCGACGACGATGTCGATGTTGTGGTTGCGGCGGCGATCGAGCTTGAGGTCCTCCTCGAGCGATCGGAACTGACCGTCGATGCGCGCCTTGGTGAAGCCGCGCTGGCGCAGCGACTGGAGCTCCTTCTTGAACTCGCCCTTCCGCCCGCGGACGATCGGCGCCAGCACGTTGATGCGGGCGTCGGTCGGATAGAGCATCACCAGGTCGAGGATCCGCTCGAGCGACTGTGACGAGATCTCGCGGCCGCAGTTGTAGCAATGGGGCGTGCCGATGTTGGCGAACAGCAGCCGCAGGTAGTCGTAGATTTCCGTGACCGTGCCGACCGTTGAGCGCGGGTTCGATCCGGTGGTCTTCTGTTCGATCGAGATGGCGGGCGACAGGCCGTCGATCAGATCGACGTCCGGCTTCTCCATCTGCTCGAGGAACTGCCGCGCGTACGCCGACAGCGACTCGACATAGCGGCGCTGGCCTTCGGCGTAGATCGTGTCGAAGGCGAGCGACGACTTGCCGGACCCGGACAGACCGGTGATGACCACCAGCTGATCCCGGGGCAGATCGACGTCAACGTTCTTGAGATTGTGAACGCGGGCTCCGCGTACCGCGATCCAGTCGTGCGCCATACCAGGCAGTCAGGAATTTTCCGGGGACCCCAAACCGCGATCATACCACCTGGGCCGAGACGCAACGTCAAGCCCGTCAGCCCCGCGGACAGCGCGGCTGAAGCCTGCGATCTAGCGACGGACGCGCAGGCGCGAGTGGCGGTATCCGTACGCGGCGTACAGGATGACGCCCGATCGCCAGCCAGATGCCGAACCGCTCCCACGCCGTGCGCGGCAGGCCAAGCATCGTGTAGATGCACGCGAACGTGCCGAGCATCGTGACCGGCCAGACAAACGGCACACGGAACGGACGCGGGCGCGACGGATCGATGTACCGCAGCACGAGCACGCCGACACAGACGATCGCAAACGCCGACAGCGTGCCGATGTTGGTCAGGTCATAGATCTCGTTCTCGTCGGCGAAGAGCGCGCCCAGAGCCACGGCGATGCCGGTCATCCAGGTCGTGATGTGGGGCACGCGCCGCCGTTCGCTGACCTTCGCGGCCCATGCCGGCAGCAGGCCGTCGCGGGCCATCGCGAAGAAGATGCGCGGCTGCCCGTACTGGAACACGAGCAGGACCGCGGTGAGCGACACGACGGCGCCGAACGACACGATCCAGCTCGCCGTCTTCAGCCCGGCGACGTCGAGCGCCTTGGCCAGCGGATCCGCGGCTCGCAGCTCCGTGTACGGCACCAGCCCGGTGGCCACGACGCCGACGATGACGTAGATGACCGTGCAGATGGCGAGACCGCCGAGGATCCCGATCGGCAGGTTGCGCTGCGGGTTGCGCGTCTCTTCCGCGGCCGTCGAGATCGCATCGAAGCCGATGTAGGCGAAGAAGACGATCGCCGCGCCCTGATGGATGCCTCGCCATCCATTCGGCGCGAAGGGCACGTAGTTCGCCGTATCGATGTACATCGACCCGACGAGCACGAAGAATCCCAGCACCAGGAGCTTGATCACGACCATGATGTTGTTCGCGCGCGCGCTCTCCTTGACGCCGAGCAGGAGAATCCACGTGATGCCCATCACGATCGCGAAGGCCGGGACGTTGAGGAGGATCGGCACGCCGGCGATCCGCGGCGCGGAGTCCATGAGCGCCTGCACCGCGGGATCCGAGCTCAACGCGACGGCCCGATAGCCGTGCGTGAGCCAGCCGGGAAGGTCGATGCCCAGGCCGCTCAGCGAGCGAGTTGAAGTAGCCGCCCCAGGCGACGGCGACGGCGATGTTGCCCACCGCGTATTCGAGGATGAGATCCCACCCGATGATCCACGCCACCAGTTCGCCGAGCGTCGCGTACGAGTACGCGTACGCGCTGCCGGCCTGCGGAATCATCGACGCGAGCTCCGCGTAGCACAGCGCGGCCAGCGCGCAGACCGCGCCGAGCAGGACGAACGACAGGATCAGCGCGGGCCCGGCGGCCGCGCGAATGACTTCCCCGTCCGGGCGCACTTCGCCGGCGGCTGCCGTGCCGATCGACGAGAAGATGCCGGCGCCGATGACCGCGCCGATCGCCAGCATCACGAGGTCGCCGGCGCCGAGCACGCGCTTCAGCGAATGATCGCCCGCCTCCGGCTGGAGAGCCTCGATAGGTTTTCGAGTGAAGAGCTGCGACATGTGGGGGAATTAGAACACGAGGTGCGAGGGGCGAGGTGCGACGTCAGGCGAAGGTACGAATACAGCACCCGGCCGTCCGTCTATGCGAGACGTCCAATCACGACAGGAGAGAGAAATATGCGATCTGGATTCAGAACCCTCGCGGCAGGGATCGCAGTCATATTCCTGGCGGTGCCCGTGGTGGCGCATCACGCCATCGAGGACCAGTACCGACCTGACCCGGACCGTGACGCTCACCGGCACGGTGTCCAGAGTTGAATGGGTCAACCCTCACGCCCAGCTGTATCTGGACATCACGCGTGGCGACGGAACCACCCTCACGTGGTCGATCGAGCTTGCCCCCCCGAATGCGTTGCGGAGAAGGGGTCTCGATTCCAGCGCCCTCACGCAGGGCGACCGAGTCGTCGTTGAGGTGTGGGCGGCGAAGGACGGCTCGCAGTCGGCGAGTGTCCGCGCGATCACGTTGTCGAATGGCCGGACGTTCTCGAACGGGCCGCCGATGTGGACGCGTCAGTCGAACCGATAGGCGGTCTCGTTCGACGTCACCGCGATCTCGCCGGACGGGCCGAAGGCCACGCCGACGAAACCGGGGCCGGACGCCACCAGCTCCGGCTCTCCATCGAGATCCGGCAGCCGATACAGCCCGCTTCCACCGGCGAGCGAATCGACCACGTGCAGGACGCCCTCACCCGGGGAGAACGCGAGTCCCTGCGGCCGGCCGAAGGGTGTGAGCAGCGAACGTACCTCACCGTCGCGGTCGATGCGGTAGATGTGATCGTACGATGCCAACGTCGGCGCACTGACGAATAGATCCCCGGCGGGACCGATGGCGAGATGAAAGGCAGCCACGCTGGCCGGCAGCGTCGCGAACGGCTCCGCTGTACCGTTGACGACGCGGAAGATCGTCCCCGATCGGTCGCCGACGTACAGCCTCCCGTCGGCGTCGAAGGCGAGCCCGCACGCGACGCCAAGGTCGCCGGCAATGCGCTCGTGCGTGCCGTCCGCGTTCACGCGATACACCGCGCCCTCGAAACGGCTCGATACATAGAGCCGTCCATCCGGTCCAATCGCCATCGACGTGGGGTTGACGATGCCGGAGACATAGGGCTCGCGCGTACCGGCCCTGGTCACGCGAAAGATCGAGACCGGCGCTTCCTGTCCGCGCGACCCGCTGTAGGTGACGAAGAGATTGCCCTCGAGATCGAAGACCGGATTGTCCACTTGATGGAGACCCGTCGCCCACGTGCCCCCGACCGACACGTAGACCGTCTCGCCGGCGACATCCTCGACGCGGATTGGCTTGGCGCCGCCGTCGAGATCGGACGGGAGGGCAATGACGATGCGCGCGCTCGAGGCAAACAGCACGCGCGCCGGCTGATCGCCGACGCGAATATCAGGCAGCTTGTCGACCGGGAATCCGTGTCCTCGAAGCGTGACGCGTCCGCCCTCGACCGCGCGCAGCGGCGCCACCGATGAAATCGTCGGACCGGACATCAGCACGTGCAGAGTGCAGTCACTTCACTTGCACTTTACACTTTACACTTCGAACGTGGTTCTAGCTCTCGTCGAGCTCCAGGTTCCAATACAGGTAGTCACGCCAGCTCTCCGGCGTGCTGCGGAGCCCGATCTTGATGTTGATGCGGATCGCGTGCGAGTCGGGCCGCTTGGGCACCTTGACCAGGTGCATGCCTGCCTCAGCCGGAGTACGCCCGCCCTTTCTGCGATTGCAGTCCACGCAGCAGGTGACGATGTTCTCCCAGTCCTTGCGGCCGCCCTGGGCAACCGGGACCACGTGGTCGAAGGTCAGCTCCGCGCGCGGAAGCACTTCGTTGCAGGTACTGACACGTATCCCCGTCACGGGTGTAGATGTTCTCGCGTGAGAAGGGAACGTAATCGAAGCGGCGCTTGATCCTGACGAACCGGAGGAGGCGGATCACGGATGGCAGCTTGAAGCTGACAGTAACCGACCTTATCTCGCGGTCGTGGACCGCGATCACCTCTACCTTCCCCTGGCACCAGAGCGTGATCGCCTTCCGCCAGTCTACGACTTTGAGAGGCTCGTACGACGCGTTCAGAAGGAGCGCCTGCTCCATACGTGGAACTAATGATGCCGGACCTGTGGTGGACTGTCAAGGTTCCGACACGGATAAACCCTAAGTAACACAAGGGTTACGCCGCTACAATGAGCGGAGTGCTGCTTCGCATCGTCCGCCGACCGGCCGCACTCGCCATGATGGTCCTGGCGCTCACGGGCGGAGCCTGTGCGAGCCGGGGCGGCGTGCCGCGCCCGTTCCCTGGAGCGGCCACCCCGCCGGGCGCGAAGACCACACCCGAAACCGCCCGGCCCGAGCCCTCAGCCAGTGCATCGGCCGTCGTCGCCACGGCGCTGGCGCTCAAGGGCACGCAGTACCGCAACGGCGGGAGCGAGCCCTCGCGTGGATTCGATTGCAGCGGGCTCGTCCAATGGGTCTTCGCGCAGCACGGCACGTCGCTCCCGCGTGAGACCCGTGAGCAGTACGTGCGCCGGGAAGAAGATCGATGACGACGACATCCGGCCCGGCGACCTGGTGTTCTTCGAAACCGTGAGCAAGGGTCCGTCGCACGTCGGGATCGCGCTCGGTGGCGGCGAGTTCGTCCACGCGCCGAGCTCGCGCGGCGTCGTCCGTGTGGAGAGCTATACGAGCACGGTACTGGGCAGGGCGCTGGATAGGTGCCCGACGGATCTCTCTGACCAACGGCTCGTAGTGTCCGACTGTCGTAGTGTCCGACTGTCGTAGTGTCCCGACTGTCGTAGTGTCCGCTGTCGTAGTGTCCGGCTTCAGCCGGACCTTCACTTCTTCAATCCCTTGAGTAGCACGATGTCGTTGGTCGTTGTCGTACGGGCGACCGCGAGGCGCTTCCCGTCGCGCGACCACGCGAAGGATGCCACGCGGCGATCGCTGAAGTGCGTGATCTGCCGCGGTGGGCCGCCGTCGAGCGGCTGCGACCAGATGTTCGACCCGTTGGTGTCCACATAGGCGATCGACCGACCGTCAGGTGTCCAGCGCATCGAGCTCGAGCCGAGGGAAAAGTTCGTCGGCGGAGGCAAACGCTGGCGGTTCGTGCAGGCGGGTAGATCGCAGACCATGACCACAAACTGATTCTGGGACTCCGACGAGACGAACGCCAAGCGGCCACCGTCCGGTGAGACATCGACGCTTCCGGCTCGAGCGAACGCTTTCACGATCTCGGTCGGCTCTCCGCCTTCAATCGGTACCATCCACAGCGCTTGAGAGCCGCCGCGCCCCGAGAGATAGATGACGTGCCGATCGTCGCGTGAGATCACTGGTATGAGGGCCGACTCTGACACAAGTTCGACCGGCTGGCGACCGTCGGCCTCGACCCTCCAGATACTCGCCTCCGCACCGGGTTTCATGAACACAATCGTCTTTCCGTCCGATGTCGCGACGGCGCCGTTTGCGTTCGATGCGACTTCCACCGGTGTCCCGACTCCGGGGACGATGCTCACAATCGAGGGCTGACCATTCGTGATGGTGTCGTACAGCAGGCGCTCTCCTGCCCATGCGACGGTGACGAACGGCCCGGCAACAAGCGTTGGCGGAACGACCTCCGCACCGCTCCTCGCCGCACCGTCACCCACCCAGATCGCGGCCCTCATTTCGGAACGCGAGGTCACCAGGCTGTTGCGATCGGCATCGAGACCAGCGCCAAGATAGCTGTTCACGTCGTTGGTCAGACGCGACACCGCTCCATCCGGGTACGACATCCGCCAGAGTTGCACGGGTGACCCGATCTCGGCCGGCTGGCTCAGAAGGATCGACGTGGCATCCAGGAAGGTCACGCCGTACGGCATGAAGCTGCCTCGGGAATCGCGCACGACTTCAGAGCCAGAGGCCACGTCGACAAAGACGATCTGCGTCCGGGGCCCGCCGCTCCCTCCAAACACTGCGATAACGCGACCGTCGGGGGACCAGGCAGGTGGTACGGCGGATACACCTCCGGTGAACAGTGAGACGAACACGGCGGCCCCGCGTCGCGTGGTCAGCACGCGTTCGCTGCTGCCGTCGGCGTTGGCGATGACGAGCGCAGACGAGCTTGCTGGCGGCGTCCACGCGAACGAAGGCCATCTGCCGGCCGTCGGGCGACCATCCGATCGCGCTCCAGACGTTCTCCACGAGGCGCCTCGGTGCTCCCCCGAGAAACGGCACCCTCCACAGCTCCGCCACGCCGGCGGCCCCTGTTCTGTTTTCATTTCGAAGGAAATCCACGAAGCTGCCGTCTGGCGTGAACGTGGGAGCGAAAATCCCGACTCCTGACTCGGCCGGGACGACGCGCACGTTGCTCGGAGTAGCCACCTGTCGGATCCAGAGACTGGCACTTCCCTCTTCCGGCTGGACGTACGCCACATATTTTCCGTCCGGCGAGATCGCCGGAGTGATGGCGTTGCCGGTTGTCGTCAACTGCGTGATCTCGAAGTCGCGCAACGGAGCGGGCGGAGCCGGCCCTGGAGTTGGTGATGCACCGCCCCAGATCGCGACATAGATCCAGCCGAGGACCGCAATGGCCGATATCAAGCCGGCGGCGGTCACTGCGCCGCGGTGCCGTTTGACGAGCTGCACGACCACCTGCGCATCCGACGATGCGCTGCTCGTCGTCTCGGTCGTCCTGGTCGTGTGCGTCGCATGTGTGGTGGTCGGCTCGCGCCGGATATCCTCCGGCACGATCGACCGTGCGGACTCATGGTCCCGCTTCAACCGCTTCAGATCGGCGCGCAAATCCGACGCGCTCTGACATCGCACGTCGCGGTCTTTCTCGAGTGCCTTCGCGATGAGGCGATGGAGGTCTGGCGGCAGATCGGGATTCAACTGCAGCGCGCTGGTGGGCGCTTTGCTGAGAATCTCGTGAGACACGACCGCTGACGTCACGCCCCTGAACGGCAGGACGCCGGTTGCCATCTCGTAGAGCACCACGCCGAACGAGAACAGATCGCTCCGTGCGTCGACACGTTCGCCTCGCACCTGCTCCGGCGACATGTACGCGACTGTTCCCAATGTCGTCCCGGGACTCGTCAGGTGCGCCTCTCCCGGCATCGTCGGCAGCACCGACGCACCCGCGACCCTCGCGGGCTCGAGCTTGGCCAGCCCGAAGTCGAGGAGCTTGGCGTGCCCGCGCGAGGTGACGAAGATGTTGCCGGGCTTGATGTCCCTATGGATGACGCCCGCGCCATGCGCGGCATCCAGCGCGTCGGCAATGTCGATCGCGAGACTGAGCAGCTCATCGATCGAGAGCCGGCCTGCTGTCAGCGCATCCTTCAGCGACCGGCCGTCGAGCCGATTCCATGGCGATGAACGGCTGCCCACCGTGTTCCCCGATCTCGTAGATCGTGCAGATCGACGGATGATTGAGCGCCGACGCCGCCCGGGCTTCCCGTCGGAAACGCTCGATGGCCGCCTCATCCCGCGCGAAGATTTCCGGCAGGAACTTCAGGGCGACCTTGCGTCCGAGGGTCAGGTCCTCGGCGAGGTACACGACGCCCATGCCGCCGCCGCCGAGCAGGGATTCGATTCGATAGTGGCTGATGACGTCGCCGGGCGTCATGGAGCCCCGATGGTACTCGAAGGTCCGGCTAAAGCCGGACCCTACTGACACGCGTCCGGCTGAAGCCGGACACGACGCGGCTACGCGGCGCGGAACGCGCGCTCGCGCACGAGCAGCCGCGAGGAAGTCGGCAGGAACTCGCGAAGCGTCAGGTCCCGCTCCGTGAAGGCGCTCACCGCGCGCGTCAGCTTCAACGGCTCCACGCGGCAGTCGTCATGACCCGGCACCTGCGGCTGCGGATTGATGACCTCCGTGTAGCGCTGCGGATACGAGGGGAAGCCGCGGAACGCAGTGCCCGCGACGCCGCCGTACTTCGCGGTCAACCCCGCAAAATCGCACTTCAGAAAATCGTAGACGTAGGGATCGGGCTTCGTGTCCAGGTAGAGCTTCACCATGTGCACGACGTCCTCGAAGAAGCGCTGACCGTGACAGTTCGCCGAGCACGTCCCGTCGGCGCGCTCCATCCGGCGAATGCCCGGCCGTTCGGGATCGACGTGATAGAGCTCGTGCACGATCGTGTCGAGCTTGGTGATCCACGGCGGATAGCCGGCGTAGTGCGCCTGCTTGCGCGAACTGGACGAGGCCTGATCGCAGAAACGCGGCAGGGTGAACGACACCATGTAGTCGATGCGCCCCTCTCCGATCGTGATGATCGGAGACTTCGTGACAAACCATTCGGAACGGCGGGTGAGCGCACCGGTCCGGCGATCGCGCCAGTAGTAATAGCCAGGCTCGCTAGGTGGAAGGGACACGCAGTGGCACGTGGCGTACAGGCCCTTCGGCGTCGCTCCGCCCGGCTCGTCCGAAGACGAGCACGCGTGACATGTCGATGAAAGAAAGCGTGGGTACGCGCGCGACGACATCAGCCATCAGCTGGCTGATGCGTTCCGTATAGTTGATCATCCCCGTGCGTTTCAGGATCTCGGCTGGTCGGCGCGAAACTTTAACACGTCTTCACAGACTTGCTCACACCGGCGGTTCGGGCGGGGTCGGCGCGGGCTCGGCGGGCTGATCGCCCTCATCACCGTCGATCACGGTCGGGCTGGGCGGCGCATCCTCTGGCGGCGGCGCATCCTCGGCCGGGGGCTCCGGCTCGACGATGGGCGCGGTGGCAGGAACGACGGCTGGCGGCTCGTAGCCAGGCATGCGCGCCAGGATGATCTGCTGCCGGCGCAGGAGCCGGCCGCGCGGTTGAGCGGGGCTGTAGACGCGCGGGTTGATGATCGCGCCGGCGAGCAGGGCCGCCTGTTCGCGCGACAGCGCCGACGCAGGCACACCGAAGTAGGTGCGGGCCGCGGCCTCGGCTCCCCAGACGAGGTCTCCCCACTCGATCACGTTCAAGTAGATCTCGAAGATACGGGCCTTGGAGAGCGCCGCTTCGAGCCGCCACGTGATCATCAGCTCGCGAACCTTGCGCAGCGGATCGCGCGAGGGCGACAGATAGAGATTCTTCGCCAGTTGCTGCGTGATCGTGCTGGCGCCGCGCAACGACGACCCGCTCTCGATGCTGGTCTGGATCGACTTTCTGATCTCCGCGACGTCGATGCCCTCGTGATCGAAGAAGGCGCTGTCCTCGGCGGCGAGCACGGCCCGGCGAAGGTTCATGGAGATCCGTGAGTACGGCACCCAGCGATGCACGCGCTTCACCGGCCGGCCGGCGCGCGCGGCCTCGCGCTCGCGCAGCTCCATGAACGCGGTGCTGGCCGGATTCGACGTGGCGAGCGGCCGCACGTCGGGCAGCGTGAGGTAGGCGTACGAGACCACACCGAACGCAACAGCGCCGACGCCAGCGGCCATGCGAAGCGCTCGCTGGATCGGCGCGGAACCCTTCATCCACTCACCACAATCTTGATTCGCGCGCCGACGCGCGGCCGGGCATCCGGTGCGGTCTGGTTCATCACCGCAAGGGCCGTCGGGCGGATGGCGCCGGCCGAGCGCTCGGCCAGTGACGCCCACGTGTCGCCCTCGCGAACGGTGTAGAAATCCACGCGGGAGGGACGAATGGCTTCGGCCTCCGCCGCGGTCAACGCACGAAACGATCGGATCGCGGTCGTGAACGCGCCATCCGCCTGAGTGAAGCCCGCCGGCGCCACGAGCCCGGCCACCATGTAGTACGTGCCGCCGTGCGCGATGTGTGCGGCGCGGCTCGCCACGTCCCCGAGTCCCTCGATCTTGCCCTCATAGGAGCCGACAAAGGCGTCGAGCCCGTTGATGGTGGTGCGCTCCCCTTGCACGGAACGAAGGCCGGCGGCCTGCATATGAGCCAGTGCGACATCCCGGACCGTCTGTCCCTGCGGCTTGGCGACCACTTGCAGCAACATGAACACATCCGCGTCCGGCGCTTTCGCGACGACCTGCTGCGGACTGTTGGCCACGTCCCACTTCGCTGGAAAGTCGATGCGGAATTTCAACGGCGGGTGCAGGAACGTGCTGCCGCGCGTCACACCTTGCTCCGGGTTGTCGCCGAAGATCATGCCGTCGAGCCGACGTTCGAGCCCCTCGCGGTTGGTGACGAAATCGGTCCGCCCGGTCTTGAGCGTCGTCACCGTTGGTGCAATCTCGGCGACACGGGTCAACGGCTCGGGATGGGTCGAGAGCCAGTTGGGTACTCCCTTGCGCTCGCCGGCCGCCTCGTCGAGCCGTCCCAGTGTGGCCAGCATGCCCGGCACTCCCGACGGATCCCAGCCGCCGGTCGCTTCGTACCTCGCGCCGAGTTGGTCGGCCTGCAGTTCGTCGGCGCGGCCGTACTTCAGGAACAACAGACCGAGTGCTTGCTCGGAGATCTGACCGAACGGCCGCCGCCGGTATGAAGACCCCCAGCGCACCGGCCGCGGCAACGCCACCGATCGTGCGGGTGTACTGGCGCACCGAGTGCCGCGCGGTGACGTGGCCGATTTCGTGGCCGAGCACGCCGGCCAGCTCCGCCTCGTTGTCGAGAAACGGGAGGATGCCGCGCGTGACGTAGATGAAGCCGCCGGGCAGGGCGAACGCATTGATCGCCGGCTGATCGACGACGATGAACTGCCAGGGAAGGTTCGGGCGCTCGGAGAGCTTCGCCAGCTTGAGGCCGATGTCGCTGACGTACTTCGACAGCTCCGGATCGTTGTAGACGCCCATCTCGGCGCGGATCTGGGCATCCGAGTCACGGCCCATGGCGATCTCCTGCGCCTCGCTCATCAGGGTGAACTCGCGTTCACCCGTCACGGGGTTGGTCGCACACGCCGCGACAAGCGCCAGCAACAGCAGGAGAATCGCCCGCACGACGTGACCGCTAGGCGCCTGCCATCGCCGGCCGCAGCGCCGCACCTGCCGCGGCGACCCCGGCGCCTTCCGGCACACGATGACCATGTGAATCCAGCGCGCCCTCGAGCGCGGCCAGGAACTGGAGAACAGTCTGCGGTGTCGAGCTCGCGCCCATGAGACCCACGCGCCAGATCTTGCCGGCGAGGGGACCGAGGCCCGCTCCCACTTCGATGTTGTACGTCGTCAGCAGCGTCTTCCGGACCGCGGCCTCGTCCACCCCGGCCGGCACACGCACCGCGTTCAGCGTCCAGAGCCGCTCGCCCTCGGGCGGCAGCAGCGAGAGGCCCATCGCGTCCAGACCCGACGCGAACGCACGATGGTGACGCTCGTGCCGCGCGTGACGTGCCGGAAGACCCTCTTCTTCCACCATCAGCAGCGCTTCGCGCAGCGCGTAGATCAACGTGGTGGACATCG
Organism: uncultured Acidobacteriota bacterium; assembly: GCA_963751025.1. Classification (GTDB taxonomy): domain Bacteria; phylum Acidobacteriota; class Vicinamibacteria; order Vicinamibacterales; family UBA2999; genus Gp6-AA40. The sequence goes on from CAVVTC010000005.1 coordinate 261,426, forward strand.
TGTGGTGATACTTGCGGCCGACCCAGTAATCCTCGAGCAGCCTCACGTCGAGATAGAAGCTGCGGCACTTCACCAGCCGATCGCGCGCCGCGCCGGAGATGGCCAGCGGCGCGAGGCCCGACGGGGCGCCAATGCATTTCTGCGTGCACGAGTACGCGACGTCAATGCCCCATCCCGCGAGATCGACGTCGTGGCCGCCGAGCGACGTCACCGTATCGACGATCGTCAGCGCGCCACTCTCACGCGCCACCGCGGCGAGCTCTCTGGCGGGATTCCTGACGCCGGTTGACGTCTCGGCGTGCACGAAGCCGACGACGTCGGCGCCTTCGCGCAACAGCTCGTCGCGAAGCCGCTGCGGATCGACGGCCCGCCCCCACTCGACGTCGATGCGACGGACGCGCGCGCCGTAGCGCTCGAAGATCTGCGCCAGGCGATCGCCGAAGTATCCGGTGACGACGACAACGCCGCGCATGCCGTCCGAGACAACGTTGGCGACAGCCGCCTCCATGGCCGATGTTCCGGTCCCGGACGTGGCGATCGTCAGCGCCCTGCTGTCCGCGCGGAACAGCCGGTGCAACGACGCACGCACGTCGTCCAGCAGCGGGACGAATTCAGGATCGAGGTGGCTGAGCACGGGAGCGGCCATCGCGCGCATCACGCGCGGGGCAATCAGGCTGGGGCCGGGGCCGAGCAGAATACGTTCAGTCGCGGGTAGTGGCATAGGTTCGGAGTCAGAGCGCGAACGATCTGGCCGCGAATGATGTCGACAATCTCCGAGCTCACCGGCCGAAGCGGCGGCCGCGGTGACCCGCCAGCATAACCAATCAATTCTAGTGCGGCTTTGAGTCCCGGCACGCCGTAGGTCGAGCCCACGGATCGCGCCAGCGGCATCAGACGGCGTTGAAGCGCCCGGGCCTCCTCGAGACGCTGCTCGGCGACGAGCGTCATCATCCGCACGCACTCGTCCGGAACGAGCGACGCCAGCGCCAGAATCGCGCCGTCGCAGCCGGCGCAGAAGCGCGTGCACGAGCGTCGTGGCCGAGCCCGCCAGCACGGTGAAGTCGTCCGGCGTGCGCGCCACGTACTCGGCCATCTGCCCGACGTCCGATCCCGACTCCTTGATGCCGACGATGTTCGGATGAGCGGCCAGCCGCTCGACCGCATCGGGCAATAGATTGACGCCCGTGTACAGCGTGACGTTGTACAGAAGCACCGGCACCGGCGATGCGTCGGCGACTTCGGTGAAGTGACGGACGAACGCGTCCGTCGTCATCTGCGGCTTGAAGAACGATGGCGTGCGAACCAGCGACGGCATCGGCGCCCGCGGCCGCCGCGCGGCGAGTCGCGGCGATGGTGGCGCGGGTGGACTCGCGGCCGGTCCCGGCGATCAGCGGTCGGGAGGACGGGCACCCCGTCGCGAACAATCTCGAACGACGCGATCGGCTTCCTCGTCCTCGAGCTGGCGGCCTCGCCGTTCGAGCCGAGCACGACCAGCCCGGTCAGCGGCGTCGTCATCCATCGCGCGACGTTGGCGGCCAGCGCGCGCTCATCTACGTCGCCATCGTCGCGAAACGGCGTCGCGATGGGCGTGTAGATGCCGGCAAACGGTTTCATGGTTCCAATTGTACAGGCGCACGGCCCGTGCTCTGCACGAGCAGGTTGACGCCGAGCACCACCATGAAAATCGCGGCCGCCGGCGCCAGCGCCCACGGCGCGTCGCCGAGCAGCGAGACGTTGGACGCATCCTGCAGCATCGTGCCCCACGTCGGCGTCGTGTCGGGAAAACCAAGCCCCACATAGGACATCGTGGATTCAGCCAGGATGAATGCGGGCAGCAGCAGCGTGGCCTGCGTGCCCAGATATCCGCCGGCGGCAGGCAGCAGATGACGGGTCAGCAGCCGCGTACCGCTGGCGCCAGCCGCGCGCGCGGCGATCGCGTAGTCGCGATCGCGCTCGATGATGACGATCGCGCGGACGCCTCGAGCCACCATCGGCCATCCCAACAACGCGAAGATGGCGAGGAGCAGTAAGAAGATCGTCGATCCCGGAAGGACAAGCGGCATCATCGCGCGCAGCGCGAGCGTCACATAGATGGCGGGAAGCACGACCACGAACTCCGAGGTGCGGGAGATCACGCTGTCGAGCCAGCCCCCGGCGTATCCAGCAACGCCGCCGACAAGCGCACCGATCAGCGTTGCGAACAATGTGGCCAGGACGGCGAGGGCCAGCGTCGCGCGCGCACCGTGAAGCAGACGCGCGAAGCGATCCCTTCCGTAGGCATCGGCGCCAAGCAGCAAGAGCGGCGCTCCGTTGTCTGGATCGGCGGACACCAGTACACCGTTCGAGAACCACTCGAGCCGGACGTGCGTGGAGCGATCCTCATCGAAGCGTCGCTCGAGACGACTGGCGATCCGAAGCGGGTGCACGTGAGGCATGGCCACGCCGTCGCCGATGTGCACGCGCGTGGGCGGTGCATAAAGGAGGTCCGCGAAGCGGCGATTCGGCGGATTCGGCGCGAGCCATGATGCGCCGCACGCGGCGATCGCGATGATGCCCAGGAGCAGGGCGCCCGCGCGCCTCATGCCTCGAGGTCCTCGCGAACGCGCGGATCGGCTACCGCGAGCAGCAGATCGCCGAGCAATGTTCCCAACGCGAGAAAGCCGGCACCCGCGGCCGCGCACGCCGACACCAGATAGATGTCGCGGGCGCGGAGCCCTTCGTACATGAGCCGTCCGATGCCCGGCCACGCCGTCACGAACTCGACGATGAAGGACCCGGAGAGCAACGAGCCGATGACCAGTCCGTACACGCCGCAAATCGGACGGATCGAGACCGGCCAGGCATGACGCCACACGAGATCCCGTCTGGACGCGCCTCGCGCGATCGCGGCGATCAGAAACGGCTGGCGGACAGCCTCGGAAATCGATTGCGACTGCAGGCGTTCGAAGGCCGCAGCAATCGGCAGGGCGAGCGCCAGCGCGGGCAGCACCAGGTGCCACGCCACGTCGGCCAGCCATATCGGCCACGTCGGATCGACGACACCAGGCGACAGCATGCCGCTCGTGGGCAGCCAGCGTGTCCGCGCGGCGATGAAGACGAGCATCAGCGACATCAGGAGCGGTGGCACGGAGATGAACATCACCGACACCCCGCGCACGAACGTCGAGAGCCATCCCGTCCGCCGGATGCCCGTGAAGATGCCAAGGCCGACGCCCACGAGCGTGGACATCACCAGGGCCGCGACGGCCAGCACTGCGGTATTGCCCGCCGCGCGAACGACGAGCGGTCCGACCGGACGGTTGTAGAGAAACGAGTCACCGAAGTCGAGCCGCACCGCGCGCGACACCCATCGTCCCCACTGCGCGACCGGATTGCGATCGAGATCGAAACGCGAGCGTGTGGCCTCGATCTCGGCGTCAGAGACGAACGGCCCGAGCTGCGACGTCATGTCGCCGGGCGCGAGCCGGGTCAGAAAGAGTGCGGCCGACGAGGTGCAGACGAGCAGGACGAGCGCGAATGCGGTCCGGCGAATGAGGAAGCGCGCCATCGAGGCTGACGGGTCACGGATTGGCGACGCCGAGCGAATCGGCGTTCCACAGCACTGGCGGCCGCATCACCGACGGGACGACGCCGAGCGTGCGACGGCTGTGGGCATAGTACAGGCGCGGCGCCACGAAGTACAGCACCGGCAGGTTCTCGGCCAGGATGCGCTGCGCGTCGATGAACAGCTCGCGCCGCCGATCCGGATCGAGCGTCGCGGCCTGCTCGTGCATGATGGTGTCGATCCGGGGTTCCCACTCCGTGGCCGGCGTCTTCTGCCCGATGTTCCAGAAATGCGTCGAGCCCGAGCTGAGCCAGAAGTCGAGGTTGCTCGCCGGATCCAGGTGAGAGAAATACGGCCGCATGTAGATGGCGTCGTAGTCGCACGCCAGCATCCGCTCGATCATCGTCGGGTATTCCATCGGCACCATGTCGAGCGCGATGCCGACCTTGGCGGCCTGCTCGCGCAGGACGGTCACGCCCCGCTCGTAGTAGGCGATGCCGCGCTGCGTCATCACCGTGAAGCGCGCCTCGACTCCGTCGGCGGTCTCGACGACGCCGTTGCCGTTGCGGTCCTCGAGGCCAATCGCTTTGAGCAGTTCGCGGGCGCGGGCGAGATCGTAGGGATAGCGCGGAATGTTCGGTGAGAACCACGGCCGGTTGCCGGGCGTGATCGGGCCCCAGACCGGAACCGCCTCGCCGAGAAACACGGTCTGCGCGAACTCTTCCCGATCGACCGCGTGCGACAGGGCCTGGCGGAACTCGCGCTTCTGAAGAAACGCGAGACGACGGTCGTTCTTCTTGATCTCCGGCTTCAGGCAGAACCAGAAGGCATCGGCATCGGGCCCGACACCGCCCTCGATCATCGTCAGGTTGCCTTCTGCCTCGGCGCGCCGGACCGTCACGTAGTCGTCCGGGCGCAGCTCGCTCTGCGTGAGGTCGGTGGCGCCGGACTGCAGGGCCAGGAGCTCGGCGTTCTGCTCCGGAATGATCTGCGAGGACGAGGCGATCGAGATACGGCAGCTTCTGACCATCAGGCGCTGTCCGCCAGTAATTCGGGTTGCGATCGAAGACCAGCCGCTCACCCGGCTTGAACTCGCGCAGCACGAAGGGACCCATGCCCACGATCTCTGCGGGCGGCGTGCCGGTGTTCCAGGCCTTGGCGAAGGTCCCCGCCTTCAATGCCGCCTCGAGCTTGTGCCGCGGCAGGATCGGAAACATGTCGAGCAGTCCGATCCCCGGCGCCTGATCGGCGCGGCGTAGGTGAGGACGACCGTGGACGCGTCCGGCGCCTTCGCCTCAATCGGCCGCCCGCCCGGCATCAAGCTGCTCGCCACGACGCTCTCGACCTTCTTGTCGTAGATCGCCTGCAGCGTGAACAGCACGTCGGCCGACGTGAACGGGGTGCCGTCGGACCAGATCACGCCCTTTCGCAGATGCAGGGTATGGGTCTGGCCGTCGTCGCTCGATTCCCACCTTTTCGGCGAGCCAGGGTTCCAGCTCGAACGTGGCACGGTTCAGGCGCACCAGCGTGCCCTGCGTGAGCGTCGCGAACATGTCGCTGGGCTGGTCAACGGCCATCAGGCGGTTGAAGGACCGGGGGACCCCCCTGGCGGACGCGACCAGTTGACCGCCACGGCGCGGGACGCTCGACGCTGCACCCGGTGCAGGAGCCGGCGAGAGGCACCCGCGCCAGAGCAGACCGGCGACGACCAGGATGGCGCCCGAGACGAGCACGCCGGCCATGCGCGGCACGGTCCGGCTCATATCTGGCCGCCCCGGCCAATTTGTTGGCCGTTGAAATTCACCGTCCAGATTTCACCACATTCAGTACCGCAAATTTTGCGTGCAGCGCTCCGGACGATCCGTACGGCCAAGAGTCTGCCCCAGCCGTGATATCGGTCGAGGTCATCACGACCCTCAATCGGGAGCTTGAAGTCGAATGCACTCAGCGAGTTGAGAGTAGGTATACAGCCATGCTCCCTAGTTGGCACTGGCTCCGCAATAAGACGGGGGTAACAAGGAGTTCTATGGCGGCCACACTTCACATTGAATCAGTGCAAACGGATCATCGGCTGGGGCGCAGCGTCTCGATTGACCAGGCGGCGCGACCTGCTCCATGTGTCGCGGCGGACCATTTACAACCGGATTCGCGAGGGCCGCCTGGCCACCATCCGCACCATTGGCGGCTCGCAGCGCGTGCTGCTGGAGTCGCTGAACGAGCTCGGCCTCTCTTCGCAGCTCCTGCCATCGCCGGTTTCATCGTTTGCGGTTCGAACGGTCGCGGGCAACTGACATTTCAGATTGCGGGGAACCATGACCACCTCGTCCAACAGCGTCTCGCGTCTCGCGCCGTGCGGCTCACGTTCTCGAGCCTGGTGTGTGCAGGCCTGCTGCTCGCCACGACGACGAGCACGGAGGCGCAGTCGCGACACCGCGCGCGGATGTCGCAGGATCTCGAGCAGCGCTTACAGGCCGGAGACACCGACGTCACGAGCGTCATCGTCAGCGGATCGAGCGACCTGATTGCGCGAGTGGCGGCCCGGCACGGGCTGCGCATCAGCAAGGTGCTCGAGACCGGCGCGGTGCTCGAGGTGCCGGCGGGGACGCTTGACGCGGTGGCGCACGACAGCGAGGTCGATCACCTCAGCACCAATCACCTGGTCGAGGCGCACATGGGCGTCACCATCCAGACGATCGGCGCGGACGTCGTGCAGGCGGGTGGATGGGCGCCCGGCATCGGCGCGTTTACGGGCGACGGCGTCGGCATCGCGGTGATCGATACCGGCGTGGCAATGATGCCGGAGCTGCGCGGGCGCATCATCGCGAGCCGCGACTTCACGGACGAGCATGGTCTGGGCCTCGACCAGCACGGGCACGGGACGCACGTGGCGGGCATCATCGCGGCGGCGGGCGCGAACCGGTTCGACGAGACGCGGGGCGTGGCCCCCGGGGCGAACATCATCAGCCTGAAGGTGCTGGACGCGCAGGGCAAGGGCCTTGCGGCGGACGTGATCGAAGCGATCGACTGGGCGGTGACGAACCGTCAGCGCTACAACATCCGCGTCATCAACATGTCGCTCGGCGGCGCCGTGCGGCAGGGCTGGCGTGACGATCCGATCTGCCAGGCCGTCGAGCGCGCGCATCGCGCCGGCATCGTCGTCGTCGCATCCGCGGGGAATTATGGAAAGACCGCGGACGGGCGATCCATATACGGTGCGATCACCACGCCAGGCATCTCTCCCTTCGCAATCACGGTTGGCGCACTGAACACCAAGGGAACTCCGTGGCACTCGGACGACGAAGTCGCGAGCTACAGCTCGAAGGGGCCGACCGCGTACGACCGCATCCTCAAGCCGGATCTCGTCGCACCTGGCAACAAGATCGTTGGTCTGGCGGCTCCGGGTTCGACGCTAGTTCGCGAACACCCGGAGTTGCTGATTGGCGGCGGTCAAAATGCCCGCCTGCAATTGTCTGGAACCAGCATGGCGTCTGCGGTCGTCGCAGGCTCGGTCGCCGTTCTGAACGATGCCAGGGTTAGCGGCACAGAACGAATCAGAAGGCTGTTGCAACAGAACAGCATTCGACTGGAGGGCGGTCTCGTCGTCACCGGGGCTGGTGCCTTGAGCCTCGACTTGGCAATCGCGGCAACTCTCACCGACGGCGGCGAAGACGCCCTTCACCTTGATGGAACGAAACCGTCCACTATCAGTTTTTGCTCAAACGTTGCCTGCGGGTACCAGACCAAAGGTAACGCCCTCATTTGGGGCGACGGGCTGATCTGGGGCGACGGGCTCATCTGGGGTGACGGGCTCATCTGGGGTGACGGGCTCATCTGGGGTGACGGGCTCATCTGGGGTGACGGGCTCATCTGGGGTGACGGCCTCATCTGGGGCGACGGCCTCATCTGGGGCGACGGCCTCATCTGGGGTGACGGCCTCATCTGGGGTGACGGCCTCATCTGGGGTGACGGCCTCATCTGGGGTGACGGCCTCATCTGGGGTGATGGGCTCATCTGGGGCGACGGCCTCATCTGGGGCGACGGCCTCATCTGGGGCGATTAGAGAATTTTCACGCAATCAGTAGCAGAGCTAGGAGATAGGGCAATGAGCAGACTAATCATCTGGAGCGAATAAGCCGATATCGCGCTTGCCGGTCGCAGCTGAGGCCTCGGCAAGGCTATGCAAAAACGCGCAACCTCCTTATCGTTTAGGGCCCGACTCTTCATCGCGACTGTTGTCGCCGTCGGTGCCTACGTAATCGGGGCATCGGCGTACGACTTGGTGGTACGGCCCACCGGGTCGCAGTGGATGTGGTTAGCCGGCCTGACGATCCTCACAGGCTCGTTCAGCATAAAACTCCCATCCATCAGTGCTCGGATCTCAGTATCGGAGGCGTTCGTATTCGCGGCCGTCCTTTTCTTCGGTCCGTCCGCAGCCACAATCATTGTGGCGTTCGACACGCTCATCCTGACGACCTGGTCCCATGGCGGAGATCGTCCCCGCGTAAGGGCAATTTTCAACGTGTCTGCCGGGTCGACCGCAATCTGGGTTGGCGCTCATGTCTTTCGCCTCTTCCTGCCGCAGACGCCAGCATCAGCGCAGCTTGAGGATCTTCTGCTCCCCGTCACACTCCTTGCGGCGTCATATTTCGCGATCAACAGCTCCTTAATTGCAATCGCTGTCGGTTACGAAAAGAGAGTTTCGCCAATCGAGGTTTGGAAGAACAACTTCGTGTGGATCGGACTCAACTATGTAGGCGGCGCCTGCGTAGCGATGCTGCTAGTCACCTACCGACAGCAGATCGACTTCACGGCCCTAAGCGTGATCGTTCCATTGCTTGTGATCACGTATCTGACTTTCCGAACGTCCCTCGGCCGCCTGGAGGACGCCAATAGGCACGTTACCCAAGTCAACAACCTGTACCTCTCGACAATCGAAACTCTGGCGATGGCTGTGGATGCAAAAGATCAAATCACCCACGGTCACATCAGAAGGGTCCAGGTCTATGCCGTAGAACTAGCACAGCGGCTGGGCGTGAATGATGACAGGCAGCTTAAAGCGATCGAAGCTGCAGCGTTACTGCATGACATGGGAAAACTCGCGATTCCGGAGCACATCCTCAACAAACCAGGAAAGCTTTCGGCCGCTGAGTTCGAAACGATGAAACGACATGCCGCTATCGGCGCTGACCTCTTGTCGTCAATTCGGTTTCCGTATCCGGTCGTTCCGATCGTCAGACACCATCACGAGAATTGGAACGGTAAGAGGGTATCCGACTGGAATCTCGGGCACCGACATCCCACTCGGGGCTCGAATCCTTGCGGTGGTCGACTGCTTCGACGCCCTCAACTCTGACCGTCCATACCGTCCAAGGCTAGATCCAGACGAAGCGTTCACCATCCTGAAGGACCGACGGGGCACGATGTACGACCCACTCGTCGTGGACACTTTCATCGCCGCCTATCCCGAGATTGCGGAACTCGCGAACACGGCCGGACAGCAGGCGCGAAGCCTTAATGGATGCCAGCGAACAGATCCCAGGAGTCGCAGCGATTGGACCTCTTGAGGAGATCAGAGCGTCAGCAGCGGACAGCATGGCGCTAACTCATACTCGAGAGGCGCATCCTCGAGGCGACGAGCACAACGGAGGCATGAACGCACTCGCACAGTGTGTTCGGCAGCTGACTCCTTCGAGCGTCTGCGCCTACTTTCAGTACATGGCGGCCTCGGATGAACTCGTTTGCGTATACGCCAGCGGCGACGAGAACCACGCATTGCTTGGGCTCACTATTCGACCGGGAGAGCGCGTCACAGGCTGGGTCGCGGCCAATCGAAAGACCATTAGCAACTCTGACGCGATGCTGGATCTCGGTGAGACCGTGACGCTTCTACAGCCGCAACCTCGTAGCACGATCAGCGCACCAGTTCTCTCACCATCAAAAGGTGAACTCTACGGTGTCTTGACAGGCTATTCATCGAGGGTAGAGCCATTTACCCATCGACACGTTTATGCGTTTGAACAACTAGGGGAAGCCCTTTCCCAACATTTCGCTAAAACTCGACCACAGAGCAGACGACTGGTAGCATTCACTCAGCGCCACGGGTAACTCATTCGTCGTCTGAGTAGTCGAAGCGACTCTCAGGACTCGGAGAGCAGCCATGAGCTTGAGTCCCACCACGGTTGAATCCTTGTTCCATCTCGGTAGATTCCGGGAAATCGTCTCCGGCATCGACGAGAAACGTCCCGACGTCGCCTTTTCAATCGACCAGCTTCTTACGATTGCAGAGGCAATGGTTAGAACGGGCAAACTCGAGCGAGCCGAGCGTATCGTCTCTGACGTCATGCAACGACCGCTACAGGGCCCCTTGCGCGCGCGCTGCGAAGTGATTCGCGGCTTGGTTGCTCGGGAGTCCGGTCGCTACGTTGAGGGGTTGCAGCGACTTCAGGCATCAGCTCGCATCGCCAAGGAATGCGGCGACATACGCTGTGCTGCATACTCCCTGCTTATGGCGCTCAGGATGATCTCGGAGAGCCAACCGATAAGAGCTGTGGATTCCATCCTAGCGGAGATAAGGACACTGACAACGCGAGCAGGTGATCCACACCTGACGGCGCTACTACACGAATCGGTCGCCAAGCACGAAGCACAGGTCGGCAACCTGGATGAGGCTCGCCGCCACCTTAGAATCGCAAACAATCTGCTCGATTCCTATCCGAACGTCTGGTTTGAGCAACTGTGTGCTCTCAATGCCTTCTGCATCGAGTTCTTGAACTCCGATTTACGAAAGGCAGAGCAACATCTAAAGCACGCTAGCAGACTAGCTGAGATTACCGGGGCCCATGAATCGATCATCGCAAACAACTTGGGGCATCTACAGCTTCAACTTGGCCAGTTCGCAAAGGCGGAAGTAACTCTCACAAGATTGGCCGCTCGAAGCGTCGGTGAAGTCCGTTACGCCGCTCTGGAGGGCCTGGGTCAGCTCTTTCTCGCAGTAGGACGTCTGGAGGATTGCGAGCAGATACTCGATTCACTCAACCAGTTCGAGACTACGCCTGGCCTGACGCCGTCTTTCCTGTTTAGGTCTAGCCTGATTACAAGGCTCCGTCTGCTCCTGCGGCAATCGAAATGGCCAGAAGCCGCCCAAGCCGCCGAGGTCGCCATTAGGGAGGCCAATGCTATAAGCGACGGGACTTTTCTTGCCGTCGCACTCTTCTTGAAGGCGCTGGCGCATCACAACCAAGGAATGCAAAGCTCGGAAGCACTCTTGACGGCCGTTCAGGTCGGAGCCTCCATCAATCGCGAATACCAAGGGATGTTCATGCAAGTCTGTTCCGAGTTGACCCGTGGGCAGAGTGACCTTGTAGCTTCTCGAATGACGGATCGGGCGAAGCGCGTGTGGATCGAGCGCGGGAGTGCTGCCGTAGCAGCCGACCTGCCAACTCAAACGGGAGTTGAGGTCCCTGGATTCCACGAAAGGAAACAGGCCCGGTCGGAGACATCCGCATTCTGCGCAGTGAACTCGTTGGCAGCAGCGTTCGACCTGACCTATAACGCAAGACTATTTGGCACAGAGCTCAAACAGCTGATTGAGCAGGCGCGTTGCTCGCCCAAAGTCCAAGTGGTCCAGCAGCGTGTCGTCGATAAGCCCGAGAGTCATGCTGGCGTCTACAGTCTGTTTTTGGGGACACATCGGGGGGTCGACTTGTCGCTAGTGTGCGAGGCACCTAGCGATCCCATCAACGCCATCCTCCTGAGTGACATCCTTCGCCTCGGCCGCAACGCACTCGCGCTCGAAGAGGCGCGTGAAGAGGAGCGCAGCCGCGCCGCGCTGTGGCCGGCCGATCCGGTCGAGGACCAGGGCGACGCCATCTTCCTCGCCGAGGAGATGCAGGCCCTCCTCGCGACCACCCGCCGGATCGCCACCACCAACGTGCCGGTGCTCATCACCGGAGAGACCGGCACGGGCAAGGAAGTTCTCGCCCGCACCATTCATGCCTGCTCGACCCGCGCCGGCGCGACCTTCCTCCCCTTCAACTGCGCCTCGACGCCGAAGGACATGCTGGACTCGCAGCTCTTCGGGCACCGCCGCGGCGCCTTCACCGGCGCCGCCGAGCACTTCCAGGGCGTCATCCGCGCCGCCGCCGGCGGCACCCTGTTCCTCGACGAGATCGGCGACACCAGTCTCGAGGTCCAGCCCAAGCTCCTGCGGTTTCTCGAGGCGAGCGAAGTGCACCCGATCGGCGAGACGCAGCCGGCGCGCGTGGACGTGCGGGTCATCGTCGCCACCAACGCCGACCTCGAAGGCTTGGTCCGAGACGGACGCTTTCGCGAAGACCTCTTCTACCGTCTCAGCATCGTCCGGCTGCACCTGCCGCCTCTGCGCGAGCGCCGCGTCGAGATCCCGACCCTGGCCAATCACTACCTCCGCAAGCACGCGCAGGAGTATCGGAAGGGCGATCTGCGCCTGTCCGAGGACACGATGGAGTACCTGATGCTCTATCGCTGGCCGGGCAACGTGCGGCAACTGGCGAACGAGATGCGGCGGATCGCCGCCCTCGCCGAGACCAGCGCCGTCCTGATGCCGGAGCACCTCTCGCCGGAAATCACGGCCTCGCGCCGGACCGTGCCCGCATCCGAGCGGGTGCTCGAGCCAACCGAGGTCGTCGTCCGCCTCGATCAGCCGATGGCCGCCGCCGTCCGTCATCTCGAGCAGACGATGGTCCAATACGCCTTGAAGAAATGCGACGGACGCATCGAGGAGACGGCGGCCATGCTGGGTCTGTCACGCAAGGGGCTCTACCTCAAGCGACAGCGATTCGGGATCGACCCGCCTGAGGCCTCGGCTAACGTCGCCGTCGGCGCCTGAGCATCGCGCCGGCGGCATCACTTTCGCACCGTTTCTGCACGTCCGTACCCTCTATTTTTGAGCTGGCTCGACGCCCCTTTCCCAATGAGGGGGAAACTGTGGGGAGCGCACACCACGGGGTGCATGCGATGGCCGATCAGCATCCAGACGAGGCGGGGGCGCAACAGCCCCGCGAGGTCCCGGGCCCGTTCGAGGGCTACCTCCTGGGCGCCGCCGACGTCCCGGTGCGCGTCCGCGACCTCAGTGTCGATGGCTGCCTGGTCGAGCTGAGCTTCGGGACCATGGGGCCCCAGGCGGGAACGCTCCAGATCGACCTGCCCGGCGAAGGCTGGATGGTCGTCCGGTACGAAACCCTCCAGATGTCGGGTTTCCATACGTTCGTCAGGTTCGTCCGCCTGAACCGGGAGACCCGCCAGCGCATCGGGCGGGCCATCGATCGCCTGCTCGATCGGCCGCCGGAGGACGATGCGGAGGTCATCAACGGGGAGGCCAATGACGACTGACGCGATCGCTCCTTCGGACCGGCCGCTCGCCGGGCCCTTCGAGGGCCGCCGCATCGACGCGACGACGCGGAACGTCCGCATCCACGAACTGAACGCCGGCGGCTGTCTGGTCGAATGCCACGACCAGGCCGCGAACAGCGGTCGAATTCAGCTGCAGATCGAACTGGCCGGCGAGGGATGGATCTCGGTGGAGGCGGAAACGCTGTACCGGCGCGATCACTTCCGCCTCGCGGTGAAATTCGTGAGCCTGAGCGACGCGAATCGCGTACGCATCGAGCGCACGATCGAACGCGTGCGGACGAGCCTGCCGCGGAGTGTCTGGACGCTGGGCGCGGCGGCCGGGGATAAGCGGAAGGGCCGCCTGACGCCTTCGCGTAGCGCTTCGGCGCCCAAGGAAGGCAGGCCCTAAGTACCGCTGAAGAACGACGGCAGCTGCATGTCGCGCATGGTGCGCAGCCCGGGCGCCGCCGTCAGCACGGCCGGGATCGAGTTCACGGTGATCGACGCGGTCGCGATGTCGCCGTGCACGCCACCGGCGATCTTCGAGTAGAGACGCGGCGACCCCTCGATGAGGACCGAATCGTACGGGTCCGGCGCGCCAAGCTACGCCTCCAGCCGGAGGCTGATGAGCGGCTCGCCGTTCACGTAGCCCACGCCGGTCTGGATGACGCCGCAGACCTGCCCCATCTCGACCGAAAGCAGATCGCTCGCCACCGCCTGCTCGGCGATCTTCGGCGCCACGTCATCGACAATGCGATCGAGCCTCCAGCCGATCGCGTCGCCGATCATCTGGATGGACTCGGTGAAGCCGACGTGGCGCACCGTGCCCAGATCGACCTGCCTCGCGAACTGCTCGCGCGTCAGCCCGGCGCCGATCTTCTGCTGAAACGGCAGCCGCCGGATGCGCGCGTCCTGCACGCGGTGCACCTCGATGCGATCGACGCGCTCGCACACCGCCGAGCAGCGCAATCGGCAGCGCGTCCATCGTGAACCCGGGATTGACGCCGGTGCCGAGCACGGCGACCTTCGCCTTCTTCGCCGCCGCATCGATTCGCTTCGCCAGCCGCCGGTTGCGCGGCGCCGGATACGCCGCCTCCTCCGTCGTCGTCACGATCGGCACGCGGCGCTTCAGCACCTCCTCGAACTGCGGCAGGACAGCCTTGAGCGACGAACTGGTGCAGAGCACGGCGACATCGGGCTTGACGGCCTTGATGGTGCGGCCGATGTCGGCGGTGATCGGGACGCGCAGCTTCCGCCCGGCCTCGATCACATCGCCCACGTCCCGACCGACCTTGTTCGGATCGACGTCAACGGCGCCGACGATGCGAAATCCCTTTCGCGACGCAATCTGACGGGCGACGAGCGCGCCGATCGGACCCAGCCCCACGTGCATGACGCGAATCATGGCCGCGATTATAGGTAAGATTCGACGCGTGTCGCACCGACGCGCTCCGCTGCTTGCCGCAACGCTGATCGCCGCTGCAGCGATCGGCCTGCAGGGACAAGGCGGGGCTCCGTCGGCTCGATCACAAGGCGGACCTGAAGGTCCGCCTCTGCAGACCGCACTGCGATCGCAGGCGTGCAGACGTACGACGCGCCCGAGGCGGGCGCGCGATCGCCGCGCAACGCCAACTACGACATCGACGTGCGCCTCGATCACGCGGCGCGGACGCTGCGCGGACGCGAGACGATCCGCTGGCGCAACATCAGCGCAGGCCGACCTCCGAGCTGCAGTTCCATCTCTACTGGAACGCCTGGCGCAACGCCGACTCGACGTGGCTGCGCGAGCGCCGCATGGCCCGCAACTACACCGCCCCGCGGCCGGACGGCTGGGGCTCGATCGACGTCAGCGCGCGTGCGGCTGCGCGAGCCATCCGGATCGACCCGCGACCTGACGCCGTCAACGCGCTTCATCGCCCCGGACGATGGGAACGCGCAGGACCGGACGGTGATGGCCGTGCCGCTCGGGCTCGCCGTGCGAGCCGAACGAGACCATCCAGGTCGAAGTCGAGTGGACCGCCAAGCGTCCCGCGTCCGTTCGCGCGCACGGGCTACATCGGCGACTACTACTTCATCGCCCAGTGGTTTCCGAAGCTGGGCGTGCTCGAGGATGCCGGCTGGAACACGCACCAGTTCCACGCGCGCCACCGAGTTCTACGCGGACTTTGGCGTCTACGACGTCCGCATCACCGTCCCCACGCCGTTCGTCGTCGGCGCCACGGGCCGTCAGACGGCACGCACCGACAACAGCCGACGGCACGACGACGTACCGCTATCACGGTGAGGACGTCCACGACTTCGCGTGGACGGCGAGCCCCGACTTACATCGACGAGTCCGGACGTTCACGCACCCGACGCTGCCGCCCGTCGAGATGCGCGCTGCTGCTGCAGCCCGAGCACCGCGGACAGGCCGACCGCTACTTCGCCGCCACGGAGGCGGCGTTGAAGCGATACGGCGAGTGGTTCGGCGCGTATCCGTACGGCCACGCGACGATCGTCGACCCGGCCTACCAGAGCCAGGCCGACGGCATGGAGTACCCGACGCTCTTCACCGGCCGCGCCCGCTGGCTGCCGTCGGCGACGCGCCAGACGCCCGAGATGACGGTGGCGCACGAGGCCGGTCATCAGTGGTGGTACGGCATGGTCGCCACCAACGAGTTCGAGCACGCGTGGATGGACGAGGGGTTCAACACCTACGCGACGGCGCGCGTCCTCGACGGAGGCGTTTCCCGACAATCGCTGGAGCTGCGCTACTTCGGCAGCGCTCGTGCCCGTGGTCGTTTCCCGACGTCGCCGTTCTCGCGCCTCGACAACGACCGGCATCACCGGCTACCGCGACAACGCCGAAGCGGACATGCCGGCCACGCCGACGTTCCGCTACTGGCCGGCCACGGCGGCGATCATGTCCTACAACAAGACCGCGCTGTGGCTGCACACGCTCGAAGCGTCATCTCGGCTGGCCGACGATGCAGCGGATCCTGTCCACCTACTTCGAGCGCTGGAAGTTCCGGCACCCGCGGCCCGCGGACTTCTTTCGATCGTGAACGAGGTCAGCGGCCAGGACCTGACCTGGTTCTTCGACCAGGTCTATCGAAGCTCGAACACGTTCGACTACGGCGTGCAGGACCTGCTCAGCGATCGCCGCGAAGACGGCGACCTATCCGAACCGTCGGTGGTCGCGCAGGCGGCTACGGCGAGGCGACGTTCCCGGTGGACGTCGTCACGACGTTCGCCGACGGCCACCGGATCACGGAACGGTGGGACGGGACCGGATCGCCGCGCGATCTACGGCTACGAGCGGCGTCGCGCGCGGCCAGCGCGCAGGTCGATCCGCGGCGCGTGCTGCTGCTCGACATCAACTACACGAACAACAGCCGCACGCTCGGCCGCGCAGGCCGCGAGGCCGGCCTGAAGTGGGCGGCATGACGTGGATGGTCTGGCTGCAGGACCTGATGCTCACCTATGCGTTCCTGGTCTGACGGCTGGCGGCGCGTCGTGCTCGGCGCCCGGCGATCCTGGCCGGCGTCGTGGGCGTTGACGTTCCTGCTCGCGCTGCCGCTGGCGATCACGATGCGCGGCCTGCTGGAGGCGCACCTCGGATCGAGCCTCGCCGCCGACAGCGCCGCGAGCGGCGTGAACTACGACTGGTGGCAGGAGTTCACGTCGCAGGCGACCGGCATCGGGACGACGTTCTCGCCGACCATCATCGGCTTCGCCGCCACGCTGGACAACATCAGCAGCCTGCTCGACGGCCAGCGCGAGGTGCTGCCGGTCGCCGGGGCGCATCGGCCTCTATCTCGCCGGCTGGACGTTCCTCGCCGGCGGCATCATCGATCGCTACGCGCGGCAGCGGCCGACGCGGGCCTCCGGATTCTTTGCCGCGTCGGGCGTTCACTTCTTTCGGCTGCTGCGGCTCGGCGGCGATGTCGGGAGTCGTGTACTGGTGGCTCTTCGCCTACGTCCATCGCTGGCTGTTTCTCGAATGGTTCGTCGACGCGCACGCGGATCATCGGCGTCGAGCGCGAGGTCTTTCTGTGGCGCCTCGCGCTCTATCTCGTGTTCGGGCTGGTGCTCGTTCTCGTCAACGTGACCTTCGACTACGCGAAGATCCGGCTGGTGGTCGAGGACCGGCGCAGCGCGCTCGGTGCGCTGTCGGCCGCGATGCGATTCGTCTGGCGGCACCGCGGTCGCGTCGCCGGACTCTACGCGCTGAACGGCGCTGGTGTTTCTCGGGCTGCTCGCGGTCTGGGCCCTGATCGCGCCCGGCGCCGGGGGCGGCGGTCTCACGATCTGGGCGACCTTTCTCCTTGGCCAGCTCTATCTGGCCGCCAGGCTCGCGCTCAAGCTGCAGTTCCTCGCGTCCGAGACGTCGCTGTTCCAGTCCACGCTCGCCCACGCCGCGTACGTCGCGGCACCGCAGCCGTCGTGGCCCGAGTCGCCCTCGGCCGAGCTCATCGCGCGCAACTCGAGTTAACACCTCGCAACAGAATGAGGCAGCTGGCCTACTTCCGATCGGCTTGACGGGTGTGGGCAGTCAGACCGTCGAGCGCCCAAGTCGGTGCTGTTACTCTCATACAGCGCTTTGGAACGCCGCGTCACGTGACTTCTTCGGCAGCGAGCGGCGCACCAACACAACGAGATGGACACCCGGGCCAGCCATCTCCGCGGTAGCGCCCGAGCAGGGTGCCAACCGTGACGATCACTCGAAACAGCGCGGCTTGAATCGGCCGCGGCATGATGAGTGTCGTCTGCGTATGACGATGCCGTAAGAGGGCATGGGCCATATAGAAGAGCGGAGGCCGCCCGCCGGAGCCTGCGTTGATGACTTCGAAGAGCGCTTGAATAAATCGGTCCAAGTCCACTACGGGCCGCGCATAGCCTTCGAACACCAGGGGCTCACTCCCGTCGTTCCACCACCGGTGGGTCGATCCGCGAGGGAACGACACCCGCTCTCCCGAGCCTGCGGTGAATCGGCGACCATTGAGCACAGCCGATAGCGTGCCGGATCTGACGAATCCTTCCTCATCCTCCGCGACGTGAATATGGAGAGGAGGCCCATGCCGATGTGGGGGGAGCGAACCTTTCAGTTCCAGCCACACTTCGTCGCCCCGCTTTACACGCCGCAACGCCAACCGCTCGCCCGTATGCCGATTCTCGATTATCAACTCGCGAACACCGCTGTCGGCCATCAGACTCTCCGGTTTTGACGGGCGCCCAGGCTTTCCTTCTAGGCCATCCGATTCGACGAGTCACATCATAAGCCCGTGGCCAGAGGTTACTCTCCCGTCGGCCGAATTGGAGTGCGAGTGAATGAAGCGTTGAAGTAATGCGGGGTCGGTGCGGTTATGGGAGTTCCTTCGGCCGCCAGTGGCCCATGAGCGTCCCTCGGGTCGACGGTTTGAGATCGCGCCACTGATCGATCGGCAGGACAATCTGCGCGAGAGCGGCGGTCGGCAAGTCCGGCCGCTCGCCGGTCAGTTGCTCGACGAGCTCCTCGAGCCCAGGATTGTGCCCGACGATCATCACGGTGTCGGCGTTCTCCCGCACCGTTCGCAGTAGCGAGAGGATGTCGGCTGGGCTCGCCAGATAGAGATGCGGGTCCAGCAGGACTTCTCCCGCATAGCGAGCCGCTTCGGCCATCGCCTCAGCCGTCAGGCGCGCCCGCACCGCGTCGGAGCTGATGACAAGATCGGGTATCAATCCGTACTCCCGCAGCAGCTCTCCCATCCGCGGCCCATCCCGCCGTCCGCGCGTATTCAGCGGTCGCTCATGATCATCACGCGCCGGATCGTTCCAGCTCGACTTCGCGTGCCTGAGAACCAGCAGAGTCTTCATCCTCACAGAAGTGTGACGCCTTCGACGTGGTCGACGTCAACGTGGGTCGCGTAGTCAGCCATGGTCTGGTTCTCACGCACGCGATCACGTTGTCGGTCAGCTGAACCCGGTTCGTTCCGTCCGCGTTCATGAGGCAGATCTCGAAAGTGTTGAGTCCAACGACCCATTTCAGTTGTGCTCGCATTTTGTCCTCCTTGTCTCGAATCGTCCAAGCGGCATTCACGATGCTTCACCTTCTCGTGACCGTGATGCTGGTCCCGTTCGTTTCACCATCGATGTCGTGATTGCGAGCGGCATCATAGGTGGCTATGACAAGGCTGACGCTCTGTACGGTAAACGTCACGCTCGGCTTCGAGATCGGAATGGAGGTAGCGATGGTGCACGTGCCGTGGCTGTCGACCAGGCAGGAGCCGGAATCTCCACTGCTCCACAGGCCATCAACGCGTGCACCCACCGCCGCACGATGGTCGCCATCGTGAACGGTGATGTTGACGGAAGCGATCCAGGACTTTTTTTGAACGTCCTTTGCGCCGTCGAGATCGCCGATGTGTACAACTGCCTGGACCGTCACGCCTGCCGTCCGCGCGCTCGTGGCGCCGTGGTGATCGGTGACGGTCAGTGTGGCATTGTAGGTTCCGGCAGCCGCGTACGTGTGCGTCACATGATGGCCGACGCCATTGGTGCCGTCGCCGAAGTTCCAGTTGTAGGACGCGATCTGGCCATCAGGATCCCAGGAACTGGACGCATCGAACGTACATGTCGAACCGTTGCATTCGGCCGTGAACGATGCCACGGGAGGAAGATTGGTCCCATCAGTGACGTCGACCGTGCGACTGACACTGCCGCGCGCACCGCTGTCATCGACGACGGTCAGTTCGACCGCAAAGCTGCCAGGCGCCGCATACACGTGAGTGGGTGCCAGCCCGGCGCCAGTCGTCCCGTCGCCAAAGCGCCAGGCGAAGCTCACAATCGATCCATCGTCTCCAGACTCTGACGCGTCGAACGCGCAGGCGAGTGCCGTGCACGCAGCAGTGAACTGTGGTGTGGGCGGGAAGCCGCGTGGCGAGAGTGCCCAGCTGGGATTGGCTCCGGAGGCGATTCCCGTCAGCCCTGTGCCATCGACGTACACAGCAGAGATACGGCCATAGCAGATACGGCCGTCGGCGGGGCACGCGCCACCGAAATAGGAATCTTCGAACACGATCCGGCTACCGTCCGGCGACCACGCGGGGGAGTAGCCATAAACACCCGCGCCCAGCGGACTGACCGTTCCGTCTCCGTTCAGTATGGCAAGCGTCCCTTCCGTGAACTGATTCGTGACGAATGCGATCCGGCTCCCATCAGGAGAAAATGCCGGTTGCCCATCGCTGCCCGCGAAAGTCGTCAGGCGGGCGAATCCTGTGCCGTCGGAATTAATGGAACAGATGTCGAAGTTGCCGGTCTCGACCTCGCAATTGAACGCGAGGCGGCCGTCGGGCGACCACGTCGGGAGGCCGCGAAATCCTGTGCCGCTCGTGATCTGTCTGAGCCCCGTCCCATCGGCGTTCGCCACGTGAAGCTCAAACGTGCCGGTGCTGGTCGTCGTGACGAAGGCAATTCGCTGACCATCGGCCGACCACGCCGGGGACCGGCCTCTATCTGTGACTGTCGTTCGGGTTCCATCTTCCAGATTCACGACGATGAGATCGGTGAGCGCAAAGAGGTCGGGGCGACTGGCGGAGAACACGACGCGTTTCCCGTCGGGCGAAAGCGCGGGATCGCTTCCGGAGCCCACACTCATACTCCAGACATCCGGATCGAACACGATGACATCGCATCGGATTTCGTAGTCGTCCAGGAACCACAGGTTGTAGCAGTCATCGACGGCCAGGCGCCCGACCACGTTCTGGGCGGCCGATCCCCACGGAAGAGCAAGGATGAGGAACAGCGCAGAAAAGAATGTCTTCATCGCAACCCTCCACGGCGGGCAATTGATCGGAATTCGGCTCACGCAGTGAAAATAGTCCGTGCAAGAGCGGCAAGTCTCAGGGGGTCGTCAGGGTTTCTTCAGGAATCGCCCGCGGCGGCATCGCCATGGCGGGTATAATCCCGCGATCTTCTCGACCTCCTCGCATTCGACTCACATAGACAGACAGAAATCGGCTAGCCATGCGCGTTGCCTTTGGCGACTTTGTCTTCGACTCCGACACACGCGAACTGCTCTGCGGCGGCAATCGAGTCACCTTGTCGCCAAAGGCGTTCCAGTTGCTCGAGGTCTTGATCGAAAACCGGCCGAGGGCGTTGTCGAAATCGGTGTTGCTGATCGTTTGTGGGAAAACACGTTCGTCGTAGAAGCGAATCTCTCCAACCTCGTCGGCGAGATCCGGCATGCTCTCGGTGAAGATTCCCGGACACCCCGATTCGTGCGAACGGTCCATCGGTTCGGGTATGCCTTTCAGTGTGTCGAGAGGACCCCGAACATCCGTTTCATCCCGATGATGAGCTCGGATCCCATGTGGGAGGATCGGCCGCCATTCCTCTCCCACTCGGCCACGATCGCCGTTCACGTAAAATCTGCCGCAGCAGCTGACTCGGTTCATCGGACGTCAACGCGAAATCGCCGCCGTCCGATCCTTGGTGAGCCAGACTCGGCTGACCACGCTCTGCGGGGCGGGAGGTATAGGAAAGACGCGGCTTGCCCTGGAGGTGGCACACGACAGTCAGGATGAGTACGCCGACGGAGTCTGGCTCGTGGAGTTCGCCTCCATTTCAGATCCCCAGCTGATACCGCAGACCGTCGCGTCGGCACTGAATCTGCGGGAGGAACGCGGCCGGTCAATAACCGACGCGGTCGCTGACTATCTCAAATCCACAAACCTATTACTCGTACTGGATAACTGCGAGCACGTGATCGGAGCGATCGCGCAGCTCGCGGACGTCTTGCTGAGGAACTGCCCGAATCTCCGCATCCTGGCGACCAGTCGTGAATCGTTGGCCATAGCTGGCGAGACGCTCTTTCGAGTTCCCCCTTTGAGTCTGCCGGATACCGCAACCGAGCCGGAGGCCGCGAGCCTTGGAAAACTTGAAGCGGTGGAGCTGTTCGTCGAGCGCGTTCGCGCTGTCAAAGCCACGTTCGTCCTCAACGAGTCCAATGCCGCACTCGTGGCGAAGGTATGCATTCACCTCGAGGGAATACCGCTCGCCATCGAATTGGCGGCGTCCCGCCTCAAGGTCCTCTCCGTCGAGCAGATTGCCGAGCCGCCTCGGGGATCGCCTGAAGCTCCTGAGAGGCGGCAGCCGAACGTCGCTGCCGCGACACCAGACCCTGCTCGCTGCTATCGACTGGAGCTACAACCTGCTGTCTGAGACGGAGAAGACCCTCTTCCGTCGACTGGCGGTATTTTCAGGCGGTTGGACGCTCGAGGCCGCAGAGAACGTCTGCGTTGGCGAACCGGTCGACAGGGATAACCTCCTGGAGCTGCTTTCCGGGCTGATTGACAAATCGCTGGTCCTGTTGGACGAGCGCGACGGGCAACAGCGGTACCGCTTCATGATGACGCTCCTCGAGTACGCACAGGAACGGCTTCTGCAGACGCAAGAAGCGGCAGCGATTTATCGCGCTCACGCAGGTTTCTTCAGTGCCCTCGTGCTGCACGGCGAATCGCGGTCGATGAGTGCGGGCGAAAACACGTGGTTGGATCGGATAAAGCTCGAATACGACAATATCCGGTCGGCCTTGAGTTGGATGTCGAAGGAGGAGCCCGAAGCAGGATTACGGCTTGCCGCCGCGCTCTGGCGGTTCTGGTATCTGAACGGCTACTGGCAGGAAGGCCGCCGATGGCTGGGGGAGATGCTGACACGGCAACCGGCATCCACGGACGGCGTCGTCAGAGCCAAGGCGATCAACAGGTTGGCAGGGATGGCGCGTTCTGCAGGGCGACGGCGCGACGGCGCAAACGCTCGCGACGCAAGCGCTCTCGGTGGCGCGCGAATCGGCAGGGCGCAGTGAAGCGGCATTCGCACTCAACACGATGGCGATCATCGCCGGTGAGCAGTGCAATTTTCGGCGGCGCGAGCGCTCCTGGAGGAGAGTCTCGGCATCCGTCGCGAATTGGGCGACCGGGCGCATACCGCGAATACGCTGAACAACCTGGGTAATCTGTCGTTTCGACAGGGGGAGTTTGCCGTCGCGCGAGCGTTCTACGAGCAGAGTCTGGCGAGTTTTCGAGAAGTTGGCGACAGGCACGGAATGGCCATGACGCTCCTGAACCAGGGGGAGCTGGCCATTCGGAGCGGTGATCGATCCGGCGCTCAATTGAAGATTCAAGAGGCGTTGATACTGGCGAAGGAGCTCAAAGACCGATCGTTGATCCCCGTCGCGATGAACAACCTCGGCAAGGTGTTGCTGTCAGAAGGAAACGATCTCGCGGCCTATCAGCTCATCAACAGAGACACTCGAGGTGTTCCGAGATCTGGGCGAGAAGCACCGCATCGCGACTACGCTCGTGTCTCTGGGCACTTTGGCGGAACATCGCGCGATGCGATCCGGATGCTCAATCGCTCTACGAGGAGAGCGTCGCACTCTGTCGCGAGCTCGGCGATCCACTCGAGCTCGCGACATCACTCAACTGTCTCGGTCGCCTCGCGGCTCGACAGGGCGACCATGCAGCAGCGCAGGCCCATTGTCAGGAAGCGTTGACCATCACCCAGCAGGTCGGATCCAAACCGGGCATGGCCCGTTCGCTCAGCGGCCTTGCCGATCTGGCACGGCTCACAGGCGATTACGCGACGGCCTCGTCACTCTACAAAGAGAGTCTTGCCGCGTGGTGGGATCTGAATGATGCGCCGGAATCGCTGAAGACACTCGAGAATCTCGCCACGGTGATGATCGCGAGTGGCCAATCCGAGCCGTCGGTTCGCATCCTGGGAGCGGCGCAGGCCGTGAGAGAAGCCCTGAGTGTCCCGCGTTCGACACACGACACTCCTGACTACGATCGTCAGGTGAGCGTTGCACGCAAGGCGTTGGGTGATCCGCGGTTTGCTGCTCTCTGGAAGGACGGGCTGGCGATGGACTCGGATACCGCAATCGCGATCGCATTAGGGGAATGACCGACAGGAGCCCGTTAACCATTTCGCCTGCCGCTCGTTGTACACGGGCATGAAGACGTTACGCGTCATTGCGATCGCGCTCGCCCTCCTGGGCCTGCGCGCCACGACCCATTCGCAGGCGCCGGCACCGGCGCCCGCCGCGAGCCGGCCGGTCTTCGAGGTGGCCTCGATCCGGCAGAACAAGTCAGGCGCCGATGGGGCGTCGGTCCGGGTCCAGCCGGGCGGCCGGCTGAACGTCACCAACAACTCCCTGCGAAACATCGTTCGCAACGCCTACAACGTTCAGAACTTCCAGATCGTTGGCGGCCCCGACTGGTTCAACAACGATCGCTGGGACATCGTCGCCAAGGCCGAAGGGGACGCGGCGGGGCCGCAGTTGATCGTCATGCTGCGCAACCTGCTGGCCGACCGCTTCAAGCTCGTGGTGCACACCGAGATGCGCGAGACGCCCGTGTACGCGGTCGTCCTGGCGCGAAGCGACGGGCGTCTGGGTCCGCAGCTCCGTCCCTCGACCGTGGACTGCGCGGCGCTGCTGGCCAGCTTCAAGGAAAAGAAGGAAACGCCGCCGAACACCATCAATGGGCGGCCCTCCTGCGGGACACGCACTCAGGCAGGCACCATGATGACGACAGCCACTACGATGGCGGACTTCGTGAGGAACCTGGCGCCGATCGCCGGACGTCCGATCGTCGATCGCAGCGGATTGACGGGCACGTTCGACATCGATCTGACGTGGGCGCCCGATCAGCAGGGTCCGCCGGGCACGACGACGCCGCCCGATGGCGATCGGCCGTCGCTCGTCACCGCCGTACAGGAACAGCTGGGGCTGAAGCTCGACTCGCAGCGTCTCCCGTTCGAGACGCTCGTCATCGACTCCGTCGATCGGCCGACGGAGGACTAGGCGGGCTTGGCCTTCAGCACACCGATCTGCACGAGGAGACCGGTGAAGTCGTAGATGCGCCGCTCGTGGATGATCTTGCGGTCCTTCAGCCGGTGCACGAACGCCATGGACATCTGGAAGCGCTTGCCGGTTGGCTCGAAGCCGAGGAACTCGCGCATGTGCGTGCCCTCGACGCTCGAGATCGTGACAATGACGTCGCCGTCGATCACCAGGTCGTCCACCAGAATCGTCATGTCGAGGAACGCCTCGAACATCTGCCTGAAGGCTTTCTCCGCGTCGCGACCGGTGTGCACGCCGGCGCTCGGGCTCTCGATCACCGACGCGTCGGTGTAATCGGCGGCGAGCGCCCTGGCGTCGAGGTCCTCGTAGGCCTCCTGACGTCGCTTGAAGAAGGCCAGGATCTCGTCGCGGGTCATGCCGCTCTGCAGCTGGCGCGTGTCCGTCACCGTCGTCGTCTGCTCGCGAGCCATAGTGCCTCCTTCGCGCGATCCGATCTTCTACTTCTTCAGCGTCAACGTCCAGTCCGATATGACCGTCACCGGCAGTGGCACGGGGACAGCCGTATTGACCAGAAAGCGCTCGCCGTCACTTGTCACCGCGTACTGATAGCCCACCAGTGACGCCACCGGTGCGTGGAACAGCGCACCCGCCGCGAGCCCGCGCGCGATCTGCACGGCCTGCTCGATCGCCTTGCGGGCCGGCAGCGCACCGCGCTCGAGCGATGCGCGCAGCGTCTCGCCCTCGAGCAGCTCGGTGACCAGATACGGTCCGGCCTCGGCTGCGGCCGATGTCGTAGAGCGCCAGGATGTTTGGATGATTCAGCGCCGCGGCGGCCCGGGCTTCCTGCTCGAACCGCTGCAGGCGATCGCCGTCAGTCGAAGAGGACGCCGGGAGAACCTTGATCGCGACATCGCGCCCGAGACGCGAGTCGCGGGCGCGATAGACCTCGCCCATGCCGCCGGCCCCGAGCGGGCTGGTGATGGTGTACGGACCGAGCTGTCTACCCGACGGAAGCGCCATGACGCTGCCGTCGGATTATACGTAGGGCCGGTCCTTTTGGACCGGCCGAACGTTAGCTGCGATTCGGATAGACGTTGAACGTCTTCCCGTTGAACGTCACCCGCTCGGTCTTGACCTCGAACCGCTTCTCGTCGCGGTTCCGGTGCCCGTGCGCGGTGACCGTGGCGCCGACAGGAATCACGTTCTCTATCAGTCCGGCGCTCTTGGTCTGCGGCGGCGACGCCAGCGTGAGATCCCAGACCTGTCCGTCCTTGGCTTTGATCTTCATCGTCGCGTGCGGTCCGACAAAGCCGACCGGGCTCTCCAGCGTACCGGTGATCTCGAACTCGCCCTCACCATTGCCGGCCCACCCGTGATGGGCCGCGGCCGACAGGGGCAGCACCAACGCCAACAGCGCGAAGAACAACGTCAGTCGTGAACGCATCTGGCACCTCCTATCGTAGAGGCGGGTCTTTAGACCCGCCTTTGATCTTTGATCCTACCAACCCGGCATCAGATTGAATCCGAATTTCCATCCCTTGCCCGGACGCTGGAACGGCCGGATGATGTCGAACTCGCCGACCGCGAAACCGAAGAGGTTCACGCGGAACGCCACACCGGCCGACGACACGCCCTGCCGCGATCCGCCGAAGAGATCGGGCCGCTCATTGCTGTTCCATGCCGTTCCGGCATCGGCGAAGAATGCCACTTCAACGGGCACCGGCCCATACATGTTGCCCGACACGCCGAACGGCCGCAGGAGTGGAAAGCGGAACTCGACGTTGCCGATCAGCATGCGACTGCCGAACAGCCGATCGATCGCCGGACAGTCGCTCGCGATGGTCGGCACGCACTCCTCGGCATCGATGTCGGTGACGTCGTAGCCGCGCACGAGCCACGGATACCCGATATTCAGCGGGAACATGCGCGGGTCCTGCGCGTCGCGTCCGTATCGCCCGTAGTGCATGACGCGCACGCCGAGGGTATAGAACCTCGCCGGCATGAAGTAGCGGCGATAGTCGGCCAGCGCCCCGGTGAAGTTCAGCGTGCCGAATGTCGGCGAGACTTCGAACCGCGTGCGCTGCCCCTGCACCGGGCTGGTGGCGCCAAACACCGACGTGTCGAACACGTACGCCGCGGATGACGTGCCGAGCGACAGCGTTTCACCGAGCGAGGTCGTCTCGGTCGAGTCCTCGAAGACGACACCGCGTGATACGGGAGTACGACTGCGTGGTCACGATCTGATCGAACGAGATCTGGCTGGCCCCGCCTTGCAGCTCGATCCGCTGCGAGCGATTGAGCGGGTAGGCCACCACACCGGACGCGCTGCGCTCGGTCTGGCGGAAGACGAACAACTGATCGGTCTGAATGAGGTCGCCGTTCGGCAGCCGGTTGAGCGTGCTCGG
This sequence comes from uncultured Acidobacteriota bacterium, assembly GCA_963751025.1. Classification (GTDB taxonomy): domain Bacteria; phylum Acidobacteriota; class Vicinamibacteria; order Vicinamibacterales; family UBA2999; genus Gp6-AA40. The sequence continues at coordinate 288,568 of CAVVTC010000005.1, forward strand.
GAAGCCGCTGCTCAAGTACGGGATCTGGCCGCCGACCAGACCCCAGTTCCACCGGTGCGCCTGGTTGAAGTAGCCGACCTGCGCACCGATGTCCTTCACGCTCGTGCTGCCGCCGAGGCCGGAGTTGATCTGGAACGCCGTGACCAGTTGGTGGTCGCGCAGCATGTCCGTGAACGACAGCGCGACTCCGCCGCCGAATGACGTGCCGAAGCGGCTGACGCCCACACCGACGACCGGCTGCGCAACGCCTTCGATGCCGAGCTTCGCGCTGTACGGTTCGACCTCCGGCTTCGCCGGTTCGGGCAGCCCGACGGTCGGTGACGCCAGCAGTTCCGAGACATCGCTCGGCTTTCCCTCGATCGGCGCCAGCACAGCGGCGTTCACCTTGAGATCCGCCGGAGGCTGACCACGCGGCGTGTCGATCGCGAAGATGTCGTACTTGCCGTCCTGGTACACGCTGAACGCCACGGCCCCCGTCCGCGACGCGACCGACATCGCCGGGCTCGTCGCCGTAATGCCGCTCACGCCGGTCGCCAGCGTCGTCAATTGCGTCGTGCCCGCCTGCGCGCCGACGCCGACGCGATAGACATTGGGCACGCCGCCGCGGTCCGAGATGAAGTAGAGCGCCTGGCTGTCCGGCGACCACTGCGGGTTGAGATGCTTGGCGTCGGTGAATCCGGGCACGGCCTCGACAGCGCCAGTGTCCGGCGCGATCACCGCCAGCCGATACGGGCCGATGGCCAGCGTCGAGAGGTCGCTGGTAAAGCGATCGGTCGCGAACGCGATCCGCCGGCCGTCCGGCGACCATGCCGGCTGCACTTCGGCGAACGCATCGTTGGTCAGGCGACGGAGCGCTCCGCTCGACAGGTCAAGGATGAAGAGATCGGTGAGACCACGCTGCATGCCGGTAAAGGCGATGGCTTTGCCGTCCGGCGACCACGTCGGGTTCAGGATCTCATCGACGTCGGTCACCGGGATCTCGCGCGTGCGCGACCCGGTGTGCGCATCGTAGATCGCCAGGGCTGCCCGTCCCGACGCGACGGTGGCGACGGCGATCTGCCGGCTGGTGCTGTCCCAGGCGCCGGCCGAGTAAATGAACTGAATGCTCGACACGTGGGGATCGGTCGCGGTGCTCGTCAGCTTTCGAACAATCCGGCCGGTGGCCGCATCGGCGAGGTACAGGTCCGTGGAGAACAGGCTTCTCGTCGAGAGGAACGCGATCCACTTCCCGTCGGGACTGATCGACGGACCCACGTTCAGATCCTCGCCAAGGCCTTTCCCGGTGATGACGAGGCGCCCGATCTGATTGGGGCGGCTCGCGTCCTCGAACACGGCGCCGTACGTCCGCTGGATCGCGGCGTGCCACTCGTTCGACAGGTCCTCCGTCTTGACGCCGAGCACGCTTTCGAACGCCCGATCGACGTTCCCATCCACCGCCGCGGAGGTCAGCAGCTCACCGATCACCTGCTCGCCAAAGCGCCCGGCGACGTAGGCCCAGAGCGCCTGACCCCACCGATACGGAAAGTACTTGGGGTTGTTCAGGTCCTTGATCCGTGGCAGCTTCTCTTGTCGCGCGGCATCACGCACCCACAGCGCCGTGTTTGAATCGACGGGACCGATCGACAGGTACTCGGCCATCCCCTCGATGAACCACAACGGCAGACGATGGGCGCCGGTTTCTCCAGGCCGGCTGTCGGGGCCGGTCGTCATGTCGAACTGAAACGCGTGGACCAGCTCATGGCCGATCACGTGGTCGGTGTCGGCCAGCGGACCGGCGAGCGGGAGCACGATGCGGCGCTTGATCGACTCGGTGACACCGCCAGTGCCCTCGCCCAGCTGACCGCCGATCACGTTGGTCTGCTCGAAGTCGACGTGGGAGCCGTACAGCACGAGCGGCTGTCGTCCGCGCAGCTCATGGTTGAGCAGCCGCTCCAGCCGGACTCGCCATCGCTCGGCCATTCGCGCCGCGATGTCGATGCCGGCCCGCTCGCTCGGGTAGAAGTAGATGTCGAAGTGTTCGGTGCGAAGGATCTGGAAATCGAAGGAACGATAGTGGACCTTGTTCTGACCGAAGTACTGAGCGGATGCGGGAGCGCTGAGGCCGCACGTCGCCACCAGCGCCAGGACGATCACCGAGCGTCGAAGAAACTGCAATCTCGCCATGCCGACCTCATCTGTGTTGCCCCCGCGGCGCAGGCGTAACCAGCGCCGAGGGTGCAAGTGGCGCACCAGTGCGATGCGCGGCGATGTCGAGTACGGGCTTCCACGTACTGCGCCTCACGGTGGACACTCGATGTCAACCCCAAGCTGCACAGCGCCTGTGAAAGTGTGCAACGGCTCAGATCGCGGCTGTTACAATCCAACGGATCAATGGCTACGCCTGGGAGGCCCTCGCTAGCTCCTGAGATCGACGCGTTCCGAGACCACTTCGAACAGCTCTCCGCGGAGGCGGATGCTCTGACCGCGTCGCTGACCGATGAGCAGTTCACCTGGCGCCCGGCACCCGACACCTGGTCGATCGCCGAGTGCCTCGATCATCTCAACGCGACGGCGCGCGTCTACCTGCCCGCGCTGGACGAGAGCATCTCCGAAGCCATCAGACGCGGGGTCTACGGCGAGGGGCCGTTCAAATACAACTGGCTCGGGCGTCTGTCCGTGCACTTCAGCGACACGCTGCGCTGGAAGGCGCCCGACGAGGTGCAGCCCGGCTGAAGGCCGCACGCGGCGGGAGATCATCGCCGCGTTCCGCGCATATCAGGTGCAGTACGTCGATCGCCTGCGACAGGCCAACGGCATCGACCTCGCCCGCGCGCGCGTGCGCGTGCCTATGAAAGGCTGGCTGAAGATTCCCCTGGGATCGGGGTTCGCGCTGATGGTCGCCCACGCGCGGCGCCACCTCGCGCAGGCGAAGCGCGTGAGCGAAGCAGAGAATTTCCCGGCCGCCTGATCCTCAGACCAGCCCGTCGAGCATCACGACGTCGCCGTTGCTCCTGGAGATCGCCGCGTACAGATACTGACCATCGGGAGACCAGGACACCTGACGGACAATGAGCGTCGGCTGATCGCCGAAGTCCGTTACCTGCCGCCACGAGCCATCCGCCGTAGACAGCATCCAGAGGTTACTCGTCGCGCCATCGGTCAGGGCCTGAGCGAGGAACTGGCCATCGCTCGACAGCGCAGGATGGACGTATACGCGGCGAAAACGGCACGCGATTCCCATCCACACGTGCGAGGAGCTCCGATGGTCCGTCCTCCGGCGAGGCCCGCCTGATCTCCCAATCGATGCTTCCGGACTCCGGTGCCGCGTACGCCACGAAGTACAGCACGCCGCGCCCCACCGCAGGCACGTTGGAGTTGGATCGCCCCGGACGACGACGGGCGACCACCGGTGATCGGGACCTTCTCGATCGTGGACTGCTCGCCGTCGACGTTGGGAGTTGTAGTAGAGCCACCGGCCATCCTCGCCCCACGCGTGCCACAAGCCCCGCTCGACGAGCTTGCGCGCCCCTCGGCCATCGGGACGAACGATCCATAACTGCGGCAACTGGCGGTTCACGATGTAGACGATCGCGTCCCCGGCCGGAGACCACTTGGGCACGCCGATCGTGACGGCTGGATCGCGCTCGAACGTGATCTGCCGGGCCCTGGTTCCGTCGGTGCGGATCACCCACAGATTGGCGTGTCCGCCGTTGTCGGATAGGTAGACGAGCTCCGAGCCATCGGGGCTGACCGAGGGCGTCTGGACCTGACCGGTCTGCCTCGTCACCGGCGTCATGGCCCGCGTGTTCTCGACGGCCGACCCGGTGACCGGGCACTTCCAGATGTCCGACTGGCTTCGAATGCGACAGACCACGAGTCGGCCGGACGCGTGCACGTCGGGCTCGACGAACGACACGTCGCCGGATGTGATCTGCGTGTCCGTTCGATCCATCCACGTTGACGACGCGCAGATTGAACGTCGGCGGGTACGGCATCGTGCTTCCCTTCGACGAGCTGTAGACGAGGCTCGCTCCATCCGGCAGCCACGACACTCCGCGCATGAACGTCGCGCGCGCGACCGCCCGGCGCTCACCGCCGTCAGCGGGAACGACCCACAGCACGTCGTCCCAGACCGTGGTCCCTCGACCGTGAAACGCCAGCCATGCATCGTCGGGAGACCAGCGGGGAGCATTGCCAGAAGTGGCCGCGTGGCACGTCGGCGACCGGACTGCGGATCCGAGCCGTCGCGCGCGACGGTCGTCAGGGCCACGACGACCCTCGTCGGCGCGGAGCAGCGCGATGCGGCTGGCCGTCGTGACTGATGTCGCCGCCTCCCAGAGCGCCGATGATCGGCCTGGGCAGTCCGCCCAAGCGCGGAGACTTCCCAGAGCGCGCCCTCGCCGCCAGAGGACTCGGGCGGCGTGTAGTAGATGAGCGCGCTCGAATCAGGCGCCCATCGAGGGTGCAGATGATCGACTTCGTCCCTCGTCACCTGAAGCGGCGCGCCTCCGGTCAGAAGCCGAATCCACACCTGTCTCCTGCCGTTCACCGCGGCGACGAACGCGACCATCTTGCCATCGGGAGAGATCGCGGGCGACTCGGTTGATCCCCACTTCATCGGTCAGCCGCTGGAACTCGACGTGGCGGCGGGCAGTTGCGGGCGACGGATCCGCCGTCAGCGCTGGCGGCGGCACGAGATAGTCGTGCGCGTCGCCGATGTCGCGCAGGCGGCGTCGGACGTCTTTCTGAAGACATCGCTCGATGAGGTGTCTCAGGTTCGAAGGAGTGCCGGGCGGCAACGACTGCCAGCTCGGCTCTCGCTCGAGGACCGCGACGACGGTGTCGGAGCCCGTGGCACCACCGAAGGCACGATTGCCAGTCAGCATCTCGAACACGACGCACCCGAACGCCCAGACGTCGCTCCGCTTGTCCACCGCCTGTCCGCGCGCCTGCTCCGGACTCATGTACGCGGCCGTACCAAACACACGTCCCGCCTGCGTGGACCCGGGTGCGGTTGCCGCGATCGTCTCGGTTTCGACAGGTCCATTCCCGATCGCCGCCACCTGGGTGGTCTTGGCGACGCCGAAGTCGAGCACTTTCACGACGCCGGCCGGCGTCAGACCGACGTTCGAGGGCTTGAGATCGCGATGGACGATGCCGCGCTCGTGAGCGGCATCGAGCGCCTCGGCGATCTGACGCGCCACGGCCAGCACTTCTTCGACCGGCAGCACACGTCTGCCGGCCATGCGATCGGCGAGTGTGCCACCCTCGACGAGCTCGAGCACGAGGGCGCGGACACCCTGGTGTTCCTCGATGCCGTGAATCGTCGCGATGCCAGGATGGTTCAGCGAGGCGAGCACCTTTGCCTCGCGCTCGAAGCGGGCCAGCCGATCCGGGTCCCGCGTGAACGCGAGCGGCAGAACCTTGAGCGCGACGTCCCGGTCGAGACGCGTGTCGCGGGCACGGTAGACCTCGCCCATGCCACCCGCGCCAAGCGGCGCGATGATCTCGTAGGTACCGAAACGGGAACCCGGGGTCAACGTCACGAACTCGCGATTATAGCGAGCGTCGTGAGTCTCCTCTATTGGGACAATGGAGAGGGCGCCTCAACAGCAGCCGCCGCGTGGGACCGCCGCGGATCGGCGCCGCCTTCGACACGTCCTCGCGCCACATCCACGAGTACACCCGAGGCGTAGCCGTATCTCAGCTCACCCTTGCGGCCGATCTTCTGGAACCGGTGTCCGCGAGTCGCCAGATCCTGGAGGATCGCGCGTGGGAAACGATCTTCGATCTCCACGCGAGCGCCGGTGCCAATCGGATCCGCGGGATCGCGCGTCACGAGGAACCTCGGCGCCTCGACGGCCTGCTGCATCGACATGCCACCGTCGACGACCGCAGTCACGATCGAATAGGTGGACGCGGGGATCCACGCGTTGCCGGCCGAGGCCACCGCGAAGACCGGCGTCGGCTGTCCATCCTGATTCCGGAACGCCAGCACCGGCAGGTTCGCGGTGTTCGACCGCGTCCATGGCATGAGCTGTCCGTACGCGCCAGGGATCGTGCGGTTCGACCGCAGGTGGTTGTTGTAGAGGAACCCGAGCCCGCGCGTCACGTAGAACGAGCCGCCCCACGTGCTCAGCGTCTGCGTCACCGCAATCATGTTGCCGTCGGCATCGGCGATCGACAAAGCCGCTCGTGCCACTGCCGATGCGCTCGGGACCGCCGGACACTTCCTCGGAGTCCTCCGAAAAGCGCGCCGCCGAGTCGCGGCGGATTCGCGCGAACAGGTCGGCGGCGTGCGACGGCTGGAGATGGTCGTCGAAATCGACCGCCCACTGCGCCGGATCGGCAATCCGCCCGACGCGATCGCGCGCCTTCCACGACTCGATCAGATAGTGCCAGTAGTCGGCATCGCGAGCGGCCGTGGCCCGCGGCTTCGGCCCGTAGTTGGCGAGGACCTGCAGCGCTTCGACGAGCGACACGCCGGCGCTGACCGGCGGTCCTCCCGTGTACAGCACGTGACCTCGATAGCGGCCCGACACGGGCTTGCGCTCGATCGCTCGATACTGGGCGAGGTCGGACTCGGTGAGAATCCCGCCATTGACCAGCATGTCCGCGGCAATCCGCTTCGCGATCGAACCGCGATAGAACGCCTGGGCGCCCTCGCTCGCGATCGTCCGCAGCGTGGCGCCGTAATCGCGATTGAAGAACCGCTCGCCCGGCCGCGGCACCCGCCCGTTGGGCAGGAAGATTCGCGACGAGCCCGTGTACTTCTGGAACGACTGCCGCCCTTCAGCCACGCTCGACGGCAGCGTGGCGTCGAGGACGAATCCCTCTTCCGCGTGCCTGATCGCCGGCGCGACGAGGTCGGCCCAGCTCACGCGTCCGCTTCCGTACTTCGTAAAGAGGAAATCGAGACCGGCGACGACACCCGGGATGTTGGCCGACATCGGACCGTCCACTGGCAGCCGCCCGTTGCGGAGGAGGCCCGGCGCATCGAGCGTCGCGCCGCGCGGCGTCTGATCCTTGAACTCGATGACGGTGGGCTCGGCCATGCCCTTGAGAAACAGCACCGCCTGACCGTCGCCGCCGATGCCCGACGCGTCGGGCTCGACGACACCCAGCGCGAACGAGACGGCAATGGCCGCATCGACGACGCTGCCGCCACGTTCGAGGACCGCGCGACCGGCCTGGGATGCGAGCGGATGCGCCGACACGACAACCGCGCGCGACGAGGTCACGCTGGGCTTGACCAGCGGCTGCTGCGCCACCATCTGATCGACGACGTCCTCGAGCGCGGTCTGCGTGCGGGCCTGCTCCGCGCGCGGACGATACTCGGCGCGAAGCGCTTCCCATTGCAGCGAGCCGCTGCCCGAGTCGTAGTACATCCGCTTCACCGTGCTCCACACGCTGTCGAACGCGCGGGTCAGCGCCGCCTGCGACGGTGCGCCGCCCGGCGGTCCAACCGATCGTCCGCCTTCGTCCACGAGACGCGGCGCAGGCACCGTCCACAGTTGATACGCGCGGCCGAGACCGAAGAGCGGCGGCGGGTCCGAGGCATCGCGCTGCGGGTTGCCGTTGTAGGACGGCTCGGGTTCCGGGATCTCCCCGATGGCCAGCGTGTGGCCGTCGGGCGACCACGCGATCGTGCCGCCGTGACGCGATGCGAGCACCGGCGGCGCCACGGGCCGGCTCGGCCCCGCGCCGCCGTCGTTCCACGGCTCGATGCCTGCCACCCACGTCGATCCCAGACCGTCCCGGACGGCGTAGTACGCGAGCCGGTTGCCGTCGGGCGACCAGGCAGGATGACCTTCGTACCCGGGGAGCCGCGCGAATCGAATCGCCGGACCCCTGCCGCCGGTCTCATCCGGCGCGCTCTTGTCGAACAGGCGCATCAGCCAGATGTCGTAGTCGCCTTCGTCGTTGCCGCGATTCGACGCAAACGCCATCCGCCGGCCGTCAGGCGAGACGCGCGGCTGCACCTCGTCATCCAGCGACTGGGTCAGCCGGAGCGGGATCCGCTTGTCGATCGAGAGGCCGGGATCGATCTCGAACAGATCCCACTGCGTCGTGTCCGAGGCCCGATGGGCAAAGACGAGCCGGCCCTCGGGCGTCCACGACGGCCATCGCTCGTCGCCCTCGAGCACGGCCACGGGCTCGGGCACACCCTGCGCCGCCTGGCGTGACTGGGGGCCGGGCACGTTGACGACGTACAGATCGAAGCCCTTTCCGCGGTCCGCGGCGAAGGCGATGCGCTTGCCGTCGGGCGACCACGCAGGTTCGCGCTCGACGGCCAGGATTCTGGTGAGCTCGGTTCCCTCGCGACCATCAGGCTGCATCGTCCAGATGCGGTCGAGCACCACGACGGCGAGGCGCTTGCCGTCTGGAGACCACGCGGGATCGCGCATGCCGGGAGGCCCCGTCTGCGCGCGCGGGCTCAGCGTGAGGATCGCCACAATCGCGATGACCGCGTAGAGGCGGACCTTCACCTCACCGACAGCGTAGAGGCGGGTCTTCAGACCCGCCTTGAAGGACGTCTTCAGGTCCGCCTGCCTTCGGTCACCGCTTCCACGATGTGACGTGCGGAGATGCCGTAGTAGTCGAGCAACTGCTCTGGCGCGCCGCTGCGGGGAATCTCTCTGACCGCGAGACGATGGACGGAGAAGCCGTGGCCGGCCACCGCCGACGCGACCGCGTCGCCAATGCCACCGGCGACGTAGTGGTCCTCGACGGTGATCAGGCGGCCCTTGGTTTCCCGCGCGCAGCGGACGAGCGTCGCCGTGTCGAGCGGTTGCACGCTGTACAGATCGATCACACGAATGCTGATGCCCTGCTTCTGAAGCTGGTCGTGGGCGTCGAGAGCCTCGAACACCGTGACACCCGCGGCCACGACCGTCGCCACATCACCGCCCGCCTCTCGCAGGACATTGAGGCCCCCGACGATGAACACATCGTCCGGGCCGTAGATCACCGGCGTTTTGGGCCGTGACGTTCGCATGTACGCCGGTCCGCCGTGATAGGCCATGCGCTCGACCAGCCGGTCGGTGCTGACCGCATCGCACGGGTAGAGCACGGTGATATTCGGCTGCGCCCGCATCATGGCCAGATCCTCGAGCGCCATCTGTGAGGGCCCGTCCTCGCCAATCGACACGCCGGCGTGGCTGCCCGCCATCTTGATGTTCGTGCTGCTGATGGCGGCCATCCGGATGAAGTCGCTTGCGCGGGTCAGGAACGCGGCGAACGTCGAGGGAAACGGGATTGCGCCGCGCGCCGCGAGACCCATGGCCGCGCCAATCATCACCTGCTCGGCGATGTAGTTCTGAAAGAACCGCTTCGGGTGCTGCTGCTCGAACTTCTCGCTGAACGTCGAGTTCCCGACGTCGGCATCGAGCGCGACGATGCGATCGTCGTTGGCGCCGAGACGGGCGATCGCCGCGCCGTAGGCTTCGCGCGTCGCGACCTTGTCGCCCAGCGGGTAGGCGGGCGGTCCGAGCGGGGCCGGAGCCTTCGCCGCCGGACGAGGCACCGATCGAGGCCGCGGCTGCGCGGCCGGCAGCTCCTCGGGGACGAACTGCGACTGCAGCTCGGCGAGCGCCTTGTCGGCCTCCTCGCCCTTCTTGAACGGCTTGCCGTGCCAGCCGTTCTTGCCCTCGACAAACGAGACGCCCTTCCCCTTGATCGTTTTCGCGACGAGCATCGTCGGGCGGCCCTTCGTGGACCGCGCCTCGTCGAAGGCCAGAGAGGATCGCGTCCATGTCGTGGCCGTCGATGGCGACGACGTGCCAGCCGAACGCGCGCCACCGCACGACGTAGGCGTCGATGTCGTGGGCCAACTGCGTGGCGCGACTCTGTCCCAGCGCGTTGACGTCGATGATGCCGCAGAGCGAGTCGAGCTTGTCGTGGACCGCGGCCTGCGCCGCTTCCCAGACCGATCCTTCCGCGGTCTCACCGTCGCCGAGCAGCACGTAGGTGCGATAGTCGGAACCGATCCGCCGCGCGTTGAGCGCGATGCCGACGCCGGCGCAGAGGCCCTGACCGAGCGATCCGGTGGCGACGTCCACCCAGGGCAGCCGCGGCGTTGGATGGCCTTCGAGATCCGAGTCGAAGCGTCTGAGCTTCAAGACGTCCTCGCGCGGGATGATGCCGGCCTCGGCCCACGCCGCGTAGAGCAGCGGCGCCGCGTGTCCCTTCGACAGCACGAAGCGATCGTTGTCGGGGTTCTCGGGATGACGCGGGTCGTAGCGCATCTCCGAGAAGAACACGGCGGCGGTGATGTCCGCCGCCGAGCAACACGTGGTCGGATGACCGCTCCCCGCCTCGGTCGTGGCGCGGACCGAGTCGATGCGCAGCCGCGTGGCGATGTTGCGCAGGGCAGACACGCGCGAAGATGCGTGCACGAACGGCGACCTCCGTGGTCATTATAATGACGAGATGCGGGCGCTGCGGTACGTGTACGTCCTCGCGCTGGTCGTTTGGCTCGGCGGGATGGTCGTGCTGGGTGCCGTCGTGGCGCCAGCCATCTTTCAAACGCTGCAGGCGAGCGTGCCGGCCACCGGACGCGAGCTCGGCGGAGCGGTATTCACGGTCATCCTCGAACGCTTTCACTACATCGCGTACGCCTCGGGCGTCGCTGCTGCTGCTGACGCTGGCGGCGATGGCCCTGCTCGGACCGCGGCCGCGAGGCCTGGCGGCGCGCGCCGCGCTGGTGGCCGCCATGCTGGCCGTGGCGCTCTATTCGGGCGCCATCGTCCTGAGGAACGCCGACGGTATCCGTCGTGAAGTCGGCGGCCAGCCGTCACGGTTGGCGGCCACGGACGCGCGGCGGGTCCGCTTCGACGAGCTGCACGTGCTCTCGACGCGCCTGATGATGGTCAACGTCATCGGCGCCCTCGCGCTGCTCTTCTGGGAAGCGCGGGAGTGACACACCGCATCACGCTCGTCGAGGGCGACGGCATCGGCCCCGAGGTCACGAGCGCCGTGGTCAGGATTCTCGAGGCGGCCGGGCTGCGCGCGGAGTGGGAGCCGCATCTGGCCGGCGTACGCGCCATCGAGCCTCATGGGTCGCCGCTGCCGGTGGAGCTGCTCGACTCGATTAAGCGCACGAAAGTCGCGCTCAAGGGTCCGGTCACCACGCCCGTCGGCGGCGGGTTCACGAGCGTGAACGTCGGCCTGCGAAAGGCACTGGGCCTCTTTGCCAACCTCCGGCCGGTCTGGAACATCCCGTCCGTCCCGTCACGCTATGAGAACATCGACATCGTCATCGTGCGCGAGAACACCGAGGACCTGTACTCGGGGCTCGAGCACGAAGTGGTGCCCGGCGTCGTCGAAAGCCTGAAGATCATCACCGAGCAGGCGTCCACGCGCATTGCGATCTTCGCGTTCGAGTACGCGCGGACGCACGGCCGGAGGCGCGTGACCGCCGTGCACAAGGCCAACATCATGAAGATGGGCGACGGGCTGTTCCTCGAGTGCGTGCGAAAGGTCGCGCGGGCGCTATCCCGATATCACCTGCGACGATCGAATCGTGGACGCCGCGTGCATGCACCTCGTGATGAACCCGGCGCAGTTCGACGTGCTCCTGCTGCCGAACCTGTACGGCGACATCGTCTCCGATCTGTGTGCCGGCCTGGTGGGTGGACTGGGCGTCGTTCCGGGGGCGAATCTGGGCGAGGAGATTGGCGTATTCGAGGCCGTGCACGGCAGCGCGCCCGACATCGCCGGCAAAGGCCTTGCGAACCCGACCGCGCTCCTGCTGTCGGCGCTGCTCATGCTGCGGCACATCGGCGAGGCCCCGATGGCCGATCGCATCATGAAGGCCGTCGGCGCGACGCTGGCCGAAGGCGTGGTCCGCACCCGCGATCTGGGCGGCACGGCCACGACGGCGCAGTACGCCGACGCCATCTGCCCCGACTCTGATGCTCGACGAAATCACGCGCGCCGTGCTCTCCAGCGAGGAGATCACCAAGTACCTCAAAGGAAGCCACAGCGACGGCGGCCACGCCGCGCGCGAGCGGATCGAGGGCTACCTCGACGAGCTGCGGACGCGGCAGCGCTACTCGATCTATCGCGCGCTCAAGCATCCGCTGTACCCGATTCTCCGCAAGATCGAGCGCGTCGGCGAGCACGTGGACGTCGCCAAGGCGGCGGCCCGCGCCGGCCGCGTCGTCTACGCGTCCAATCACCGCAGCCACACCGACTACCTGATCGAGCCGCTGGTGCTCGACGACAACAACATCCGGCCGCCGATCATCGCCGCCGGGATCAACCTGTTCGGCGGCCCGCTTGGTCTCATCCACCGGCACGTCACCGGCGCCATTCCCATCCGCCGGAACACCAAGGACCAGGCGTACCTGCTGACGCTGAAGGCCTACGTCGCCGAGCTGCTGCGCACGCACGACTTCTTCTTCTATCCGGAAGGCGGCCGCAGCTACAGCGGCGAGCTCAAGATTCCGAAGACCGGGCTGATGGCTGCCGCGCTCCACGCTCATCATCCGCACATGGTCGTCCTGCCGACGGCGGTGGCCTACGACGTGGTCCTCGAGGATCACGTCCTGGCCCGTCAGCGTGTGAAGCGCTCGCAGCGTCCGTTCAGCCGGGAACTGGCCGAGATGGTCCGCTATGCGGTGGGGTACCGATCTCGAGCCTATGTCACGTTCGGGACGCCGATCCCCACTGCGGGAATCGACCCTGACTCGCGCCGCGCCGTCCTCGATCTGTGTCACGAAGTCATGCACGCGATCGGCCGCATCTACAAGGTGCTGCCCACGGCGGTCGTGGCCTCGGCCATACGGGCGTCGATCACCCGGCGCGAACTGGAGCAGCGCGCGGACGCGCTCCTCGACACGCTGGGGGCCGCGGGCGCGAACCTCGGCGTGACCAGCGGTGCACACGCAGTGGACGCGGCCGTCGAGTCGCTCGAATCCCGCGGTATTCTGGTGGTGAACAGGGGACGCGTGCGCGTGCGCAACCGGAACGTCCTCCGCTACTACGCACGCTCGATCGCCCACCTGCTCGAATCGCGTCCGCGCCGGACTCACTAGCCGGCAGGACACCCGGCGGATCCCATGTTCTCCTTGCTCGCACGCAGTGTCACGCTGAAGCGTCTCGCGTCGCAGTACGGCATGACGCCCAACGGGTTCGCGCGGCGGTTCATCGCCGGCGAAACCGTTCCCGAGGCCATCGAGGCGGCCAGGGCCCTGCAGGGCCGCGGCATGCGCGTGGCGCTCGACTACCTCGGCGAGAGCGTGAACACGACCAAGGCCGCCGCGGCGGCGGCGAGAGACTACCAGCAGATCATCGAGACGATCGTCGCCTCCGGCATCGAGCGCAACGTCTCGCTCAAGCTGACGCAGCTCGGCCTGACCATCGACCGCGCGACCTGTGTGGACAACCTGCGCCGCATCCTCGACCCGGCGACGCGGCACGAGTTCTTCGTCCGCATCGACATGGAGAGCTCGCAGTACACGCAGCTGACCATCGACGTCTTCGAGACGCTGTGGCGGCTCGAGTTCCGCAACATCGGGATCGCGCTGCAGTCGAGCCTCCATCGGACGGAGCAGGACATCCGCCGCATGAGCGAGCTGGGGGCGCGCGTCCGGCTGGTGAAGGGCGCCTACAAGGAGCCCCCGTCGGTGGCGTTCCAGCAGAAGGCCGACGTCGATGCCGCCTACCTGCGCCAGATGCGGCTCCTCCTGGACCACGGCGTCTACCCCGCGATCGCCACGCACGACGAGAAGATCATCGCCGAGACGCGCGACTACGCCGCCGAGCGGAAGATCGACAGCGACCGGTACGAGTTCCAGATGCTCTACGGCATCAGGCGGGATCTGCAGAGCACGCTGGTCGCCAACGGCTACCGCATGCGCGTCTACATCCCATTCGGCAAGGAGTGGTTTCCGTACTTCATGCGCCGGCTCGGCGAGCGGCCAGCGAACGTGGGTTTCGTCATTCGCGCATTGCTGAGCGAGAGGGCCGGCTAAAGCCGGCCCCCACGGAACGTAGGGGCCGCCGTCCGTGGGGGCCGCCGTCCGTGGGGGCCGCCTTAGGCGGCCCATGCCGGCATCAACACCAGACTCGCGCCAACTCCGTGAGCGCATCCCTGCAGCGGCACACCTCGTCCACGATCACGTACTCCTCCACGCTGTGGAGTCCGGCGCCACCCGGACCGAAGAGGACTGAAGGAATACCGGCGGCACCGAGAATCGCCGCGTCGGTCCAGAAGGTCATGCCGACCGTCGACGCCCGGCATCCCGCCCCTTTCGCGGCGCCGGTCAGGAGCGCTGGAAGCTCATGGCCGGCCTCGATCTCGTAGGCGTCGCGACCGAACACGAGTCGAGCCTCGCCCTCGAACTCGGCGTCCTCTCGCGTGAGGTCCGCGAGGATCGTGTTCGCCTCGGCGAGCGCAGCGTCGCCCGCCTCGCCGGGAAGCGTGCGGCGCTCGAACTGCAGTGACGCACGCGACGGATAGCTGCTCAACTCGTGCCCGCCCTCGATGAGCGATGCATGGAGGGACGCCGCTCCGAGCAGGGCGTGCGACGAGGTCCGTTGCAGACGCCGATCGAGCGCCTCGAGCCGCGCGAGGACGCGTCCCATCCGCAGAATCGCGTCACGCCCTTCGAGCGGGCCGGCTGCCATGCGCCGCGCGCCCGCGCGTCTCGAGCGCAATCCACTGAAAGCCCTTGTGCGCAACCGCGATGTCGAGATCGGTCGGCTCGGTGACCACCGCGGCGTCGGCGCGCCACCGGGTGACGAGCGCATCGGCCCCGATGCTTGCGTGCTCCTCGTCCACGACCGCGGCGACGATGACCCGTCCCCGCTCGAGCCCGCCGCTCTCGACGATGCGCCGGACGGCAGCCGATCATGGCGGCAACGCCGCCCTTCATGTCCTGCGCACCGCGGCCGTAGAGCCGGCCGTCGCGGATCTCCGCTTCGAAAGGCCGCCGCATCCCGCTGACGCCGACCGTGTCGGTGTGCCCGCAGAACATCAGCGATCGGCCAGCGGCGCGTCCGTCGAGTACGCCGACCACGTTCGGACGACCGGGCGCGGCGTCGGTCACCTCGACGCGAAGACCGATGGCCTCGAGCTCGCCGGCAATCCGTCGCGCGACGGCGGCTTCGCCGCGAGCGCCAGGCGACAGCGATGGATTCACCGAGTCGATCGCGACGAGATCGCGCAGCAGCGTCACCGCGGGATCGGCGGATACAGTCATACGCGGGATACGCAGGATAATCGACGCGTGAACGGTACGACAGCTCCCGAGGTCGTCCGCGAACTCGCGCGCGCCGTGCGCGACGCCGGCGGCCGCGCGCTGATCGTCGGCGGCTGGGTGCGTGATCGTGCTGCTCGAGGACAGCCAGAGCCCGGACATCGACATCGAGGTGTTCGGCATCGCTCAAGATCGGCTGCCGTCGCTGCTGGCGCAGTTCGGTCGGGTGGAAGCCGTCGGCAGCAGTTTTCCCGTCTACAAGCTGCACGTCCCGAACTCGGGCCTCGGCGACATCGACGTCGCGCTCCCCCGCCGCGAATCGAAGAGCGGCCGGGGGCACAAGGGCTTCGAGGTCCACGGCGATCCGTCGATGTCGATCGCCGACGCCGCCAGACGACGCGACTTCAGGATCAACGCGATCTCGTTCGATCCGCTGACCGGTGAGTACGAAGACCCCTTCGACGGGCGCGGCGACCTCGGCGCGCCGCCTGCTCCGCGTCGTCGATCCGCAGACCTTCGGCGACGACAGCCTGCGCGTGCTGCGCGCGATTCAGTTCGCGGCGCGATTCGAGCTCACCCTCGACGAGGAGACTCGCGCGCTGTGCCGCGCGATTCCCCTCGACGACCTGCCCGCGGAACGGATCTGGGGCGAGATCGAGAAGCTGCTGCTCAAGGCCGCACGTCCGTCACTCGGATTCGCGCTGGCGCTCGACCTCGGCGTGATCGATCGGGTACTCCCGGAGATGCGGCCGCTGGTCGGCTGCGAGCAGGAGCCGGAATGGCACCCGGAAGGCGACGTCTGGATCCACACGCTGATGGTGATCGACGAGGCGCGGCGCGCGAACGGCGATCTCGATCGGCCGCGGCTGATCACCGTGATGCTCGGCGCCGTCTGCCACGACCTCGGGAAAGCCGGCGACCACCGCGTTCATCGATGGCCGCATCCGCTCGCTCGATCACGAGCAGGCCGGCGTCGAGCCGACCGATGCCCTGCTCGATCGGCTCAACGTCCACACCATCGACGGCTTCGACGTGCGCGAGCAGGTGATCGGCCTGGTCGCGCAGCACCTCAAGCCGGGCATGTTTCACAAAGCGCCCAACGTCGGCGACGGCGCCTTCCGTCGTCTCGCGCAGAAGGTGGACCTGGAGCTGCTCGCGCGACTCGCGCGCGCGGATTGCCTCGGACGCACGGGGTCGTTCGACTGCTCGGCGATGGACTGGTTCATCGAGCGCGCCCGTGCGCTCGGCGTCGAGCATCAGCCGCCGCCGCCCGCTGCTGCTCGGCCGTCACCTGCTGGACCTCGGGCTCACGCCCGGTCCGCGCGTCGGCGAGGTCCTGAAGCAGGTCTACGAGAAGCAACTCGACGGCGCGATCACGACGCGTCGAGGAAGGCGTCGAGGAAGCGCGCCGCGATTCTGGGTGTAGAGCGAGGGTCTCTTAGACCTCCGCAGGCGCCGAACGCAGGCTCAGAGCGCTGGCATTCAGGCGGCTCGCGCGTCGCTATCACCCCGATCGACATCCAGGGACCAGCGCTGCCGAACAGCAGCGCCTGGCGCACGTGTTTGTCGAAGCCACCGAACACTATCGGTACTCGTGTCGGCACTCGCCGCTCACGCCGGCTCAACGTAGTGTCCGGCTTCAGCCGGACCTTTACGTGATGTAACTCGCAAAAACGGCGGGATCGACGTTGCCGCCGGACACCACGGCAACCGCGCCCGGTGAACCGGCGCGCAGCGCAGCCGCGGTGGCGGCGGCGCCACTGGGCTCGGCGACGACATGCGCCTCGTGAAACAGCCACTTCACGGCCGCGATCATCTCCGCATCGTCCACGGTCACGACCTCGTCCACATGCGCCTGCACGTGCGCGAATGTCAGATCACCCGGGCGCAGCGTGAGCAGTCCATCGGCGATGCTCGACGACTGCTCCAGCGTGATCGGACATTGTGCGGCGAGCGACGCCGACATCCGCGCGGCACCTGCCGGCTCGACTCCGACCACTCGAACACTCGCGCGCATGCCCTTCACGGCGGCGCTCACACCCGAGATCTGACCTCCACCGCCCATCGGCACGAAGACCGTCGTCGCCTGGGGACACTGCTCGAGAATCTCCAGACCCACGGTCCCTGCGCCGGCGATGATCCACGGATGATCGAAGGGCGGCACGATCGTCAGTCCACGAGCGGCAGCGACCTCCTCGGCGCGGGCCTTGCGATCACCTGACGTCGTTCCGGCGAAGATCACCTCGGCCCCGAAGTGCCGCACGCCATCGACTTTCACGCGCGCCGCTGTTTCAGGCATGACGATGACCGCGGACATGCCGAGCGAGCGGGCGACGAGCGCCACCGCCTGGCCATGGTTGCCCGACGAATACGTGATCACGCCGGCGGCCCTCGCCTCCGCCGGGAGCTGCGCCAGCATGTTGCACGCGCCGCGAACCTTGAACGCGCCGCTCGGTCTGGAGGTTTTCACATTTGAGCGCGAGCGTGGGTGGATCGGAAGGCGGACCTGAAGGTCCGCCTCTACGAGGTCCGCCTGTGCGTTCTATCGGGATCTCGAGAACCGGCGTTCGTCGGGCGACACCGCGAATGCGCGACGCGGCGGCGCGGATGTCGTCGAGGGTCACGAGCATGGAAGGAGTCCAGTATAGTTGTGCGTCATGCGGTTGCCCGGGTCAGTCGCCCTGTGCGTAGTGATGCTGGCGCTGTCGGCGTGCGCGCCCGGCGGCCCCGACTCGGGCGGCAAGCGCCGGCTCTCCATCGCAACCGGCGGCACGGGCGGCGTCTTCTATCCGTACGGCGGCGGCATCGCGAAAATCATCACCGACAGTCTCCCGAACGTCGAGGCCACCGCGGAAGTCACCGCCGCGTCGATCGACAACCTGAAATTCATCAAGCAGGGGACGTCCGACCTGGCGTTCACGATGTCCGACGCCGCACAGGATGCGGTGCTCGCGCGCGACGAGTTCAAGGAGTTCGGCGCGATCCCGCTGCGCACCCTCGCCGTGCTCTATTCGAGCTACACGCATCTGGTGACGCTCGACGATTCCGGCATCACCGATGTGGCCAGCCTCAAGGGTCGCGTGATTTCGATGGGCGCTGCCGGTTCGGGCACCGCCACGCTCGGCTACCGCATCCTCGAAGCCGCGGGGCTCAATACGAAAGTCGATATCCGCACGCAGAGTTTGGGCGTCGCACAATCGGTCGACGCGCTGAAAGACGGAAAGATCGACGCGTTCTTCTGGAACGGCGGTCTTCCGACGGCCTCGGTGCTCGACCTGGTGAACACGCCGCGCATGCGCGCGCGGTTCATTCCGACCGAGTCGATGCTGCCTCAGCTCGAGAAGACCTACGGTCCGTCGCTCTATTACCGCGCGATCATCCCGAAGGGCATGTATCAGCAGGACACCGACGTCCCGGTCGTCGGCGTGGCCGTCCTGCTCGTCGTCTCGGAGACGATGCCCGACGAACTCGCCCACGACATCACGCGCGTGCTGTTCGAGAAGCAGCCTGAACTGGCCACCATTCACCCTCAGGCCAAAGTGCTGTCGCTGAAGACGGCGACCACGGGATCGCCCATTCCGTTCCATCCCGGCGCGATTCGCTACTACCGCGACCAGCAGGCGTGGACGAACTGAGCCCGCGCCCGCAGTCGCGAGTCACGTCCGTCCTGGCGTTCGCGCTCGCGGCCTACGCGCTCTACTGGGCCGTCGCGTACGTCGAGACGCACCTCTATCGCATCAGCTTTCTGCTGCTGACGCTGGTCTGCACGTTTCTGGGTGGGCGTCCGAAAGCGATGGCCGGTCCGAAAGGACCGGCCCCACGGCAGAGGAGATCGGACCGTAGGGCCGGTCCTTCGGACCGGCCGCCCTGATCAGCTACACGTTGATCGCGCTCAGCATCGTCGCGCTGGTGTGGCCGCTCATCGATCTGGACGCGTTCGTGCACCGCGCCGCCACGCCGACCACGACGGATATCGTGCTCGGCATCGTCACGATCGCGCTCGTGCTCGAAGCCACGCGGCGAACGTCGGGCTGGGTCCTGCCAGTCACCGCGATCGTGTTCCTGGCCTACGGCACCTACGGCGCATGGCTCGATCGCATCGGCCTCGATCTGATCGCCCATCGCGGCTACTCACTTCCGCGTCTCGTCGGCACGCTGTACATGACGCTCGAAGGCATCTTCGGCGTGCCGCTCGACGTGACGGCGACCTACATCATTCTCTTCACCATCTACGGCGCCATCCTCGAATACAGCGGCGCGGGACGCTTCTTCGTGGACTGGACGATGGCCGCGATCGGCCGCTCGGGGGATGGAGCAGGACCGGGCCGCACGGTCACCGTCGCGGGGTACCTGCTCGGCGCTGTGTCAGGCAGCGGTGTCGCGAACACGGTCATGCTCGGCTCGATCACCTGGCCGCTGATGCGGCGCGCCGGGTACCCGCCCGACGTCGGCGGCGCCGTGCTGGCGTCAGCCGGCATCGGCGCGATCCTGGCCCCGCCGGTCATGGGCGCGGCGGCGTTCCTCATCGCGGAGTTCCTGCGGATCTCCTATCTGCAGGTCATCGTCATGGCGGCGATACCCGCGCTGCTCTACTACTTCTCGATCTTCCTGATGGTCGAAGCGGACTCACGCCGGCTGGCGCTGAAACCCGTTGACGCGGGTCTGCCATCCCTGGGCGCGCTGACCCGCGTCGGCTGGCACTACTTCGCATCGCTCGGCGCGATCGTCGTTTTCATGGTGCTCGGCTTCACGCCGTATCTCGCGGTGTTCTGGGCGACGGTGCTCGCCGTCGGCCTCAGCCTCGTGAATCGGGAGACGGCACTCGGCCCCACCCGCCTTGCCACGGCACTCTCGGCCGGCGGACGTGGCGTGCTCTCCGTCGCCGCCACCACCGCCACCGCAGGCATCATCGTCGGCGTCATCACGCTGACCGGACTCGGCCTCAAGGTCGCCGGACTGATCGTCGCCCTGGCGGGAAGCAGCCTGCTGCTCACGATCGTGTACGCCGCGCTCGCCGTCTGGGTGCTCGGGCTGGCAGTGCCGGTCACCGCGTCGTACATCATTTCCGCGGTGATGATCGTGCCGGCGCTCGTGCAGGTCGGCGTCGCTGAGGTCGCGGCGCACATGTTCGTGTTCTACTACGCCGTGCTCTCCGAGGTGAGTCCGCCGACCGCGCTCTCGCCGTTCGCCGCGGCGGCAGTGACCGGCGGCAACCCGCTGCGGACGACGATGCTGTCGTGGAAGTACACGGCGCCGGCATTCATCGTGCCGTTCGCGTTTACGATCGATCCGCGCGGGCTCGGTCTCCTGCTTCAGGCGCCGGCGAGCGACGTCGCCTGGTCGCTGTTCACGGCCTCGCTCGGCGTCGTCGCGATCGCGATATCCGCAACCGGCTGGATCCGCCGCGCCGCCTCGACGCCCGAGCGCGTTGTCGCCGGCGCCGCGGCGGCGCTGCTCTTCGTGCCGTCAATCACGCTGCCGCTCGTCGGGGCGGCGCTGCTGGTACTCGTTGTCGCGGTGCACTGGCGCCGCGCGTGAAAGGCTCCGCAGGTTTATGGCTCGCTACACGCTGGTCTACGGCATCCGACTCGTCCCCGAAGGCACGCTGCTCGGCGCTGACGAAGCGCGCCTGCGTTTGAAAGAGGGCGAAGCCGGCCTGACACTGCACACGATCGACGGCACGATCCCACAACTCCGCCGCGCCCTGGATCGGAGCCTTGATGCGTTTTTTGAATTCTTACCGGGTGTCACCGACGAGGACCGTCGCGACTTCGACGATTCTTGAGGTCCGGCTGAAGCCGGACACTACATCTACGCCGCCGCTTCGCAGGCAGTACGGAATTCTTCGAGCAGACGGGCCACGTTTCCGCCAACCGAATGCAGCGTCGGTGACCATCCCAACGCTCGCGCCCGCGGGCTTCTGACGATCTGATCGAGCGCCAGCGCGTCAGCGTACGTGCCCATCTTCGTGCGGGCTTCCACGAGCGGAACGTGACGGATGTCGATGCGGGTCCGCACGTGCCGTGAGATCGCCTCGACGATGTCGTCGACGCATTCGTCGGCTTCATCGTTGACGTGGAAGACGCCGGAGGCGTCGGGACTGGCAGCCACGCGCACGTAGAGATCGGCCAGGTCGCGGTCGTAGACGCACGACCAGTGATTCCGGCCCTCGCCGACCACGCGAAGCAGTCCGTTTCTGGCGTCTTTCAGCAGATCGGCGATGATCCCGCGCGCCCCGCCATAGACGATGCCCGGCCGGATGACCGCCGTGCGAATCTGACCGCTGCGCGCGCCGCCGAGGACGAGGGCTTCGTGCTCGGGTCGCCAGGACACGTGCGGCGTGGGGTTGAGCGGCGCTTCTTCGGCGGCAGCGCCGTGCGTGTCGCCGAGCACCCAGGTACCCGACGTGTACACGACGCACGCCGGATGCCCGGCATCCGCGCGTCGTGCGGCGACAGCCATCAGCGTGTCGATCGCCTGACGATCCACGCTCTGGTCCGCGCTTCGACGTTTCGTAGGCGGTGTGAATCAGTACGTCGCACTGCTCCGCCGCCGCGACGTACGACGCCGGCTTCGACAGCTCACCGATGACCGCCGTGCCACCGCGGCTCGAGACATGCTCCGCCTTCTGCGGATCGCGGACGAGCGAGGTCACCTGATGTCCGGCGCGAAGTCCTGCTTCGAGCACCGCCGATCCGATGTAACCCGTCGCGCCGGTCAGAAAGAAGCGCATAGCAGAGTCGCCTATCTTATCCTCTAGCAAGGCCCAATGCCCAATGCTCAATCTCAACGCCAAAAAACTCGTTAAGGTTCAGATATCCCAGACCTTTTCGCCGTCAAAGAACGTGATGATGCCGTCTTCGCTGACCTTCAGAACCGGGCCGAACCGGCTGGCGGCCAGTGCGGCCGTCGTCCGCGCCCCCTCGACGACCCCACCACCCTCCAGCTCGTCCGATGGCGGATGTCGGAGGATCGCCCCGGCCGCGAGCAGACGCGCGTTCGGATCGACGACGATCGCGCCGTCGAGCGACGCGAGCGCGGCCAGCACGTTCGGGTCGAGGTCGGTCAGCGACCGGCCTTCGAGCAGCTCCAGCAGGTCACGTCGCGACGGTGGTCCCTGCCGCGCCGAGTCGGGGTGCGGCACATCCAGACGATCCGCGGGCGCGACGATGTTCGCCACCGCATTCGTGTCGCGCGCGACGACGAACAGCGCGCCCTCCCGCGCATCGGCGAGATCGAGCGCGGTCTGAAAGATCCGCATCGCCAGCGCCTCGTCGCCCACGCGCTTCGGCCCACAGCCGGTACTTGGCCTGCAGATCGAGCAGGTGCCACGCGGCGCCGCGGAACGTGAAGATCTCCGCGCCCTCCGCGAAGATCTTGATCTCGCGCGACGGGCTGAGCACGGCGCACACGTGCCCATGCTGCAGCGTCGCCCGCGCGTGCGGCTGATAGGCCTTGGCGCACGGCACCTGCAGCGTCTGATGCCGGCTCACCTGACTGCCCCATCGTTCGATGTCGATGATGTCGAGCAGCCGGCCTTCCGAATTGGCGAGAAACACCGTGCGAACACCGTCGGCCAGTCGGAACAGGCTCTTGATGGCGGTCGTGGACTCCGTATAGGCCGGGCCGGTCGCCGGCAAGCGGCACGTCGGGCCGGCAGGGGTCGTTCGACGTGCCCAGCAGCAGAACACCGGTGGAAATCGGCCGGTTTTCGTAGCTGGAAAGAGCCGCGACCCGCAGCAGCTCGATCACCGAGGCAATGCGATCGGCCCGGGCCTCTCTCGCCTCGATCGCGTACGGGCGGTGATCGAGGAACGAGCCGACGTAGCGGTCCTCGATCATGCCGCGGAACAGATCGTTGCGCTCCGCGATGATGCGCGGATTGAGGATGGCGCTGTACCTCGCCGCCAGCACCGCGCCGATCGCCTGCGCCAGCCGCACTTCGTGCGCGGTGAACGGCCAGCGCCCCGGCACGCGCAGCGTGTAGCGCGTGCCGAACCACCTGATGATCAGCGCCGCGGGATTGGCCGACGGCTCGATCGACAGCCGGCCGTCGGACGACACCGAGGGCGTCGGCTCCGTATCGAGCGACGCGCGCTCGAAGAACTGGCGCAGCGCCGACTGCAGGACGCTGTCATAGAGGGCGCCGACGGCAAGAGCAGGGGGGACCGTCAAGCCTGAATGATAATTCAGCAGTGCAGCGGAATACGCTGATCGATTTCTTCCGCGACCTGGCCGAGATCCGCGGCGAGTTTCTCGTCTACGACGACGGCTATCGGCGGCGCGGACACAGTTATGAGGCGGTCGGCCGGGCCGCGCGCGGCGTTCGCGGCGAAGCTCGTCGCCGCCGGCTTCGCCAAGGGCGACAAGGTCGTGTTCTGGGGTGAGAACCGCCCGGAGTGGGTGGTCTGCTACTGGGGCTGCCTCCTGGCCGGCATCATTGCGGTGCCCATCGACTACCGCTCGTCGGTCGATTTCGTGCTGCGCGTGCGCGACCGTGGTCGGCGCCCGTCTCATCCTGATTGGCGACGACGTCGCGGGACTGCCGCCGGACGAGCGGTCCTTCGATCTGGTCTGGCGTCTCGCCGACCTCGATTGGCGCGCCGACGCGCCGATGCCGGACGGCGCGATCTCCCGCGACGACATCATTCAGATCATCTTCACCTCCGGCGCCACGGCCGAGCCGAAGGGCGTCGTGATTCGGCATCGCAACGTCCTGGCGAACATCGTCCCGGTCGAACGCGAGGTGATGAAGTACCGCGAGTACGCGCGGCCGTTTCATCCGCTCCGGTTCGTGAACCTGCTTCCACTCAGCCACATGTTCGGCCAGTCGATGGCGAGCAGCATTCCGCCGATGGTGCGCGGAACGGTGATCTTCACCCGCAGCTTCAATCCGCACGACGTCCTGCGGCTGATCAAGACGCGGCGCGTGTCGGTGCTCGTCTGCGTGCCGAAGATCCTCGACGTGCTTCGCGAGCACGTCGTGCACGCCTTTCCCGAAGCCGCCGAGGCCCCACCCCAGGGCATCTCGATCCCGGGGCGCTGGTGGAGGTACCGCCGCGTGCACGCCGCGTTCGGCCTGAAATTCTGGGCCTTCGTCGTCGGCGCTGCGCCGCTGCCGCCCGATGTCGAGGAGTTCTGGCGGCGGCTCGGCTTCGTCGTCATTCAGGGCTACGGCCTGACCGAGACCGCGCCGATCGTCACGCTCAATCACCCGTTCAAGACGAGCAAGGGATCCGTCGGCACGCCAATCGAAGGCGTCGAGATCCGGATCGCCGACGACGGCGAGATTCTCGTCCGCGGCGAGAACGTGACGACCGGTTACTACGTCGCCGAGAGCCGAAAGCCCAGAGCCCAGAGCCATGCCGCGAACGCAGAGAGCGTGTTCGACAGCGAAGGCTGGCTGCACACAGGAGACATCGGCGAGCGCGACGCGCAGGGACGGCTGTTCATCAAGGGCCGCAAGAAGGAAATGATCGTGACGCCGGACGGCCTCAACGTCTTTCCCGAAGACGTGGAGCGCGTGCTCGACGAGCAGCCCGGAGTCCGCGAGTCGGCGGTCGTCGGCGCCGTCGACGGGGCACAGGAGCGCGTGCACGCGGTGCTCGTCGTCGATGCAGGCGCCCAGGTGGATGCGATCATCCGCGAGGCAAATGCGCGGCTGCAGGACCATCAACGGATCCGCACGTCATCGGTGTGGCCGGGGACGGAGCTGCCGCGGACAGAGGGCACGCGGAAGCTGAAGCGGCGGGCGATCCGCGACTGGGTGCGAGCGGGCGGAGCGCCGGTCGCCGCGCAGACCGGAGACTCGATCGAATCGCTGATCTCCCGCTTCGCGCACGGCCGCGGCGTGAGCGGCGCCACCACACTCGACGAGTTGGGATTGAGCTCGCTCGAACGCGTCGAGCTGATGGTCGCGCTCGAGGATCGCTTTCAGACGCGGATCGACGAGGGGCGCTTCTCGGAAGTCGCCAGCGTCGAGGATCTCAAGCGTCTCGTCGAGGCGCCGGCCGCGGTCGATGGCGTCGAGGAGCCGGTCGAGTTCCCGTCATGGAATCGCACGTGGCCCGTGAAATCTGATCCGCCGGCTGTCACAGGCCACGTGGATCGTGCCGCTGACCCGCGCCTTCGCCTATGCACGCGTCGAAGGACTCGAGCACCTGCGTGGCCTCGATCGGCCGGTCGTGTTCGCCTCGAACCACCAGAGCCACATGGACGTCCCGGTGATCCTGTCGGTGCTGCCAGGTCATCTCCGCGCGCGTGTGGCGCCGGCCATGGCCAAGGAGTTCTTCAAGGCCCACTTCTTTCCCGCCGAGCACACCTGGCGGCAGTGGTTCACGAACTCGCTCAACTACTATCTGGCGTCGTTCTTCTTCAACGCCTTTCCGCTGCCTCAACGCGAGGCCGGCGCCCGGCACACGTTGAAGTACATCGGCGAGCTGTCCGGAATGGGCTGGTCCATCCTGATCTTTCCCGGAGGGCATCCGGTCGCCGACGGGACAGATGAAACCGTTCCGCGGCGGCATCGGCATGATCGGCGCACGGCTGGATGTGCCGATCGTTCCGGTTCGCATCGATGACGTGGATGCGCTCATGCCGGTGGGGAGCACGTTCGTCAAACCCGGGCGCGTGCGCGTGGCGTTTGGAGCGCCGCTTCAGTTGCGTGGCGACGACTACGCCGCGCTCGCGGCGCAGGTCGAGACGGGCGGTGCGAGAGCTTCTGAAACCACACAATCTGATGGATTTGCTTGCTGTCGTGCAATGTGGCACACTGATTGCTAGCCGGCGAGCGCTAATTGTTAGCGCCGAGGGTCGCCGTACGTAGCGGAAGCTTCCTAGGACGCCAGAGCGCAATGCGAGACGGCGGTAGCCTCCGCGAAAGGATGAGTATTGAGTAAAGACGATCTGATAGATATGCAAGGCACGGTCGTGGCGGTCCACTCGGGCGGCCTCTATCGCGTGCAGTGCGATGCGGGTCACGAAGTGCTCGCGCAGTTGAGCGGCCGCATGCGCCGCTTCCGGATCAAGGTAGTCCCAGGTGATCGCGTCACGGTCGGCGTGTCTCCCTACGATCCGGTCCGCGGCATCATCACTTTCCGGGCCAGATAAAGTCAGACTTTGAGCAGTCACGTTACTCCACCACCTCAGAAACGTCGCAGCCGCCGCGGACCACCGCGCCGCCGGGCACGCACCGCAACCGATCGCCAGGCCGGAACCCGCCGTGCTCGCCTACGAGCCGTCGGCGTTCGATCCGGCACCCATCCCGTTCGACAAGCTCTCGCTCGACGAGCGGCTGCTGTCGGGCATCCGCGATCTCGGCTGGAAGGACACCCGGCCGGTGCAGAGCGGCGTGATCCCGCTCGCGCTCGGCGGCGGCGACGTGATCGCCTGCGCCGAGACCGGCACCGGCAAGACCGCCGCGTTCCTCGTTCCGATCCTGCAGCGCTTCCTCAACGAGCCGCGGCCGCTGCCGTCCCGCACGCGCGCCCTGGTGCTGGCGCCGACGCGCGAGCTCGCGGTGCAGATCGAAGATCAGGTTCAGGGGCTCACCTATCACACGACGGTCTCGAGCATCGCCGTCTTCGGCGGCGTGCCGATGGACGTCCAGGAGCGCGCCCTGCGCGCCGGCGTGGACATCGTCGTGGCGACCCCGGGCCGGCTGATGGATCACATGCGGCACGAGTCGGTCGATTACTCGGGCCTCGAGATCCTGGTGCTCGACGAAGCGGACCGCATGCTCGACATGGGCTTCTGGCCCGACGTGCAGCGGATCCTCTCCGGCGCTGCCGACGAAGCGGCAGACACTGCTCTTCTCGGCGACGATGCCCGGGGAAGTGCTGAAGCTGACGCAGGAGTTCCTGCACGAACCGAAGTACGTGCAGGTCGGACGACGAGGCGGTCCGGCGCAGACGATCTCGCACAACGTGCAGACCGTGGCCGCCGGCGAGAAGACGCAGTGGCTCGGCAGATGGCTGCGTGAGGAAGCGACCGGCCCGGTGCTGATCTTCTGCCGCACGAAGATCGGCGCCGAGCGGCTGGCCCAGCGTCTGAGCGGCATGGGCATCCGCGCGGCGGCGCTGCACGCCGATCGCACGCAGCAGCAGCGGATGGCCGCCGTCGAGGGATTCCGGACCGGGACCTACCCGGTGCTCGTCGCCACCGACGTGGCCGCGCGCGGGCTCGACATCGATGGCATCGCTCACGTCGTCAATTACGAAGTGCCGGACACGCCCGAGGCCTACGTGCATCGCGTGGGCCGGACGGGCCGCGCCGAGTCAACCGGAAACGCGTTGACGCTGGTTGCCCCCGAAGAGATACGCGCGCTTCGCGCGCTGGAGAAAGCCGTTGGCGTCCAACTTCAATAACGACCCGATGGGTCCGCCCGGCGACGATTCGCCCGATCGAGACGCCGACGGCGACCGAGGGCACCCCCTCGCCCTCGCAGTCAACGGGGTTCGTGCGCTTCACGTCCTGCCGGTGGCAGCAGCCAGCCGAGGACGGCAACGCCGCGTTCTGCACGCATCGCGAAGTGAAGCCGTACGCGGGCACGACCGGGTTCGATCCCGATGCGTGGTGCAAGGACTGCCAGTACTACAAGCTGCGCCGCGCACCGAAGAAGCGGAATCCGGACGAATACCGCTACTAGCCGGTAGGCCGGTAGCCGTGCCGTAGCTAGGCTAGCGGGTGGCAGCGGGTTCGACGTTCTTGCTACCGGCTACCGGCTACCAGCTACCAGCTAATCAGAGAATTCCTTCGCCAGATGCACCCATTCCCCATTGGGTGCCAGTTCCTGATACGCCTTCCAGTGCAGCCGCGCCTCCTGCGACTGCCCGTTCTTCTCCAGCGTCACCGCCAGATAGAAGTGCGCGTCGGCGTAGGTCGGATTCAGATGCAGCGCGTCGCGGTAGCACGTGCGGGCGTCGGAGTAGCGCCCAAGGTCGTGAAAGATGTTGCCCAGATTGAAGTGGGCTTCGAAGACCTCGGGCTCGAGCCCAATCGCACGCTCGTAGAGGGCCTGGGCTTCGGCAATCTCGTTCCGCGAGTAGTGGATGTTGGCCAGGTTGATGAGCGCCGGAACGAGATCGGGATCGATCTCGAGCGCGCGGCGATACGCGACGAGCGCCTCGTCGAAGTGCCCGGGGTCGCCATCGTCGATCGTCGATGCGGCGACGAATTCCCGCTCGGCGGACCTGCGCCTCCTGGCGCGGCGACGCATCCATGAGGGCGGCGAGCGGCGGCGGTTCCGGCCGCCTGAGTTGCAGCACTTTCGCGGGCTCGGCTTCGAGCCGGAAGTCGAACGCGAGCTGGCCAACGCGTGAGGCCAGCAGGTTGCGCATGACCGCGCGGAAGCTGGCGCCCTCGGCCAGCTCGGCGTCGGCCTGCCTGATGACCGCGATGTCCGCGAACGCGTAGGAGACCTCGCCGTTGCCGCGCTGGGCGGGGTGGATGAGACCCCACTTCTGCATATAGCGCAGCTGATCGTCTCGCAGATGCTTGCAGCGCTCGAGCATCTGACGACGCGAGACGGTGGTGGGACCGGGAGTGGCCACGCGCCACAACTATAATCCACAGAGATCGTCAATGCTGCTCGCAGGTGATGTCGGTGGAACGAAAACGCTGCTCGGACTGTTCGAGCGGCAGCAGCCGCGGCCGGTCCCGCACGGCGTCCGCAGCTACGCGACTGCATCGTTTGCACAGTTCTCCGACATCCTCGACGCCTTCGCGAACGATGTGCGCCAGCCCCTCATGGTCGACGCCGTCGCGCTCGGCGTCGCCGGTCCGGTGGTTGGCAGCCGCGCGATGCTGACCAACGTGGACCTCGAGATCGATGCCGACGAGGTCGGCGCGCGGCTGGGCGCGCGTCGCGTCCGTCTGCTGAACGATCTCGAAGCGGTGGCCAGCGCCATCGCCGTGCTCACGCCCGACGAGCTCGTCACGCTGCAGGACGGCACACCTCTCGAAAATGGCAACCTCGCCGTGATCGCCGCCGGCACCGGGCTCGGTGAGGCGTTTCTGCATCGGGTGGAGGGGGGCTGGCGGCCGGTGGCGACCGAAGCCGGCCACGCCGACTTCGCGGCACGCACGGATCGGGAGCTCGACTTCGTTCGCATGCTGCGCGACCGGTACGGGCGGGCCGAGATCGAACAGGTACTGAGCGGCCAGGGCCTGCTCAACCTGCATCGCTTCACGCATCGCGGCGGCGAGTGTCCGATCGTGCAGGACCTGGAATCGCCCAACGCTCCGGCGCTGGTCTCGCAGGCCGCGCTGGGCGGACGCTGTCAGGGCTGCGCCGATGCCTTGAAGATGTTCGTCGCCGCGTACGGCGCGGAAGCCGGCAACCTCGCCTTGCGGACGATGGCCACGGCCGGCGTCTACATCGGCGGCGGCATCGCCAAGAAAATCCTGCCGGCGTTGACGACCGGCAGCTTCATGAAGGCGTTTCGAGCCAAGGACCCGATGACGGACCTGGTCGCGAAGATCCCCGTCCGCGTGATCCTCAACGAGGAGGCCGGACTCCTCGGCGCGGCCGTCGCCGCCCAGCGGTTGTAGAGGGGCGGCTGAAGCCGCCGCGAGACACGGCGCACGGCTGAAGCGTGTCCGGCTCTAGCCGGACCTAGAGAAGCTCCGAGAAGAACTCGTTCACCATTCGCCGATCGGGGTCAACGACCCTGAGCCAGTCTCCGAGCTTCTTCCACCGGTCGCCGTACGCCGCGACCACGTGTTCCTTCTTCACGAACGGGCTCTGATTGAGCAGCGGGACGCCGCCGCGCTGGTGCGCCCACTCATTGAACGCCTTCAGGAAGGTCGGCCAGGCCTCGCGGTCCTTGCTCGCTCGGCGCGTGAATCGGATCGAGCGAGATGATGTCGCCGTCCCAGGTGTACGACAGCAGCGAGCTCCTGTCCTTCCGGATGAAGTACGAGCCGAGCGGCATGTTGCAGCGGAATCCTGTCTGCTTGTAGTAGTCCGTCGGCCCACTTCACGTAGTCCTTGCATGTTCTTCACGTAGTTCGCGCGCGGAAAGGCCCAGAACGTGAACGCGTAGCGAGCTGACTGCGGCGTCTTCGAGTAGTTGATCGTCTTGTCCGGACCTTCCAGCGTGAAGCCGCCGCCTGCGCTCAGCAGACGATAGAACGCCAGCTCGACTCCCGTATCCGAGCCGCTCCTTGACCTTGCCGATGCCGTGTGCCGCCCGAAGCGATCGCGCAATCCGCGTCCGGTGTAGGCGCCCAGGAAGTTCCACCCGAACTCCCGCGCGTCGGCCAGCCACTCGTGCTTCAGCTTCCTGGCCTTGTTGCGCGACTGAATCACGATGTCGTCGCCGATCGTCCACAGCACGATGCTCTGGTTCGACGAGATCGCCTTCTTGATGGTCGAGTCCTTGAGATCCTCGACGTCGTGCACGTCGTAGTCGAAGCTGATGATCTCGAGCGGCTTGATCTTGAACGTGACCTCGTAGACGATGCCGGCCAGGCCGTAGCTGGCTCTGATGTACGGAAGCAGCTCGGGATTCTTCGTCTCGGATGCTTCCATCAGCTCACCCGAGGGACTCACCCACTTGATGGCGGTCACGTACGAATTGACCTGCCCGAGCTCGACGCCATCGAGGGCGTCCTTGGTCTGGCAGCACGCCGCTGAACCGAGCGTGATGTTGCCGATCTCGATGTTCAGCATGAACTGCAGATCTTTCTTGCGGAGCGCCGCGGCAGCGTCCACGAGCTGAAGACCCGCCTGCGCGGTGAACGTCTTCTTCGCGGCGTCGATCTTCACGATCTTCGTGAAGCCGTCCATGCTGACGACGGTGCCGGTGGACACGGCGCACGGCGTGAGCGAGTGATTGCTCCCCATGGCCCGAACCGGGCCGGGATACTTCTGTCGATCGCGGAGGATCTCCTGCAGCTCCGCGACGCTCTTCGGATGAACGTGCTGCTGCGGAGTCGAGGTGATTCCGCCATCGTAGTTGGTGATCGTTGTGCTCACGGTGTGCTCCGTACGAAGAGTAGAGGCCGCCTTCAGGCGGCCCATCGGATGTGGGGCGCCACATTCTGAATGAAGCTCGAGCGCGCGCCAAGCTCAGGCGTAGCTAATTGCGTGCAGCGAGCGGCCAGTTCATGAGGACGACGTAATCGCGCGCGGGCCGCAGGAAGCAGTTGACGATGAATCGCTTGCCGTCCAGCGTGTCGTACGGATGGCCCCAGAACTGGCCGTTCATGGGTGGAGACTGCGTCGCGCTTCCCGGACACGGACGGAACAGCGCTTGCGCGCGAGGCACGGGACCCTCGAGACGGAGCGTGCTGGTCGCCACCGCGTGAATCGTCGCGTCCTCGGACATGAAGTACAGCTCCTGTCCGTCAGGACGCCACACCGGAAAGTCGCCTCCGGACTCGGAGATCTGAACTTTTCTCTGCACCGACAGCTCCGTTCGCGAACGGCCGGACAAAGACCTCGAATCGTCCGGTCTCCTCGGAGGTGTACGCCACCCATTTCCCATCTGGCGAGAATCGAGTCCCGCCGTGGCGCGACGGGTTGTCGAACAGACGCTTCGCCGTACGGTCACCCGACGAGACGATCAGCGTCCTGGTGGCGCTCTGATCCAACGGGTACTCATCAACGGTAATCCATCGTCCGTCACGCGACCAGTCTGTCGGCGAACCGAAGGTCGTCAGCAACTGCGTCTCCTCAGCGGCGGCGTCGATGGCAGCCTTCATGTAGAGCATCGTTTCCGGCTTGCCGCCGCGATCCGAGCCGAACAGCATCTGTGTGCCGTCGCCAGACCACACCGGGTGCCAGTCGTTCGCGGTGTTTCGAGTGAGTGGCGCGGCGATGCCGCGGTCGATCTCTATCGTCCACACATCGCGATTGCCGTTCTTGGGGTCCGGATACGTGAAGGCGATGCGATCGCCCGCGGGGGACAGCCGTGGCTGCGTGACGTCGCCTGGGGGTCCCACGGTGCTCACGTGCTGGCCGCTTCGATCGAACCATGTGAGTTGCGTGCCTCCGGCTCCAGGCGGCCGCACGACAATCACACCCCCGAGCGCGGCCGCCTGAAAGGCGGCGCCGATGCCGGCCGAGTTGTAGTCCACGCCGGCAATCACCGGTTGTGGAGCGCCGAGTGCGTTGCGGTCGGCGTCGAAGGTGCGGGCTTCGAGACCGCCGTCGCGGTAGTAGAGCAAGGCGCCCGTGCCGCCGCGTCCGGCCGGAAGATAGAGCGCCTTCGATTGCGCGCTCATCACCCGCTGAAGATCCGGTGAGTCGAGCGATCCGAGATACAGCGTGTTGTTCGCCGCGACCGCGCAGCGCGACGTGAAGAGAAACCGGCGGCCATCGGGCAGGAACGTCGGCCCGCGATGCGAGTTCTCGCCGAGCGCCTCGTTCAACTGCGTGAGCGGTGCAGGCTCGCCACCGGATTCGGAAATGCGAAACAGCGGCTGACGGTTGCTCGGGCGGAAGATGATGACGCCGCTCGAGCCCCACGATGCCTGCTGAAATCCGGGCAACGTGGCAATCGTCTGCGGCTGTCCGCCGTTGACAGGGACCTTCTTCAGTCGTCCGTCGGCGAAGAAGCCAAGCCACGCGCCATCGGGAGACCAGATTGGCGTTTGTGCGCCTTCGGTGCCAGGGATCGAGCGCGACTCCGACGAATCGATCGCGCGAATCCAGAGCGACGGCACGCCTTTGTCGTTGGTCCCGATGAAGACAAAGCGGCTGCCGTCGGGAGAAGGCTCTGGCACCGTGCTGATCGCGACGTCTGTCATCTGCCCCGCGAACGACAGCGTGAACTGCGCGGGAGTGGCAGCCGCGCTACCGCTCGCGCCGAGAAAACGCGCCAAGCCGGCTCCCGCGATCGCCGCCACACCGATCGCGGCAGCCGCCCACAGCCAGACGCGCATGCCTTTTGGGGCGGCGGACACCGCGGCACTAGTGGAATCGGCCGTCACCGCTCCCGCGAGGATCTCGTCGATCTGCAAGCGCGCATCGCCAACGTCGCGCAGACGCTGCCGGGGATCCTTGGCAAGGCAGCGCTTGACCAGACTCGACACGCCGGCAGGTGCAATGGCGCGCAGCGAATTCCACTCCGGATCGTGATCGAGGATCGCGGCGATGGTGTCGGAGATCGTCTGGCGGGCGAACGCGGGGCGGCCAGCGATCATCTCGTAGAGCAGGCAGCCGAACGCCCAGATGTCCGTGCGCTTGTCCAGTGACTGACCGCGCATCTGCTCGGGGCTCATGTAGGCCGGCGTGCCGACGACGAGTCCTTCCTGCGTCGCGAAGGCGGTCACGGTGGACGCGTCTGCGTCATCGGGTTCGAGCTCATCTCCGGCGACGGCCTTGGCCAACCCGAAGTCCAGCACCTTCACCAGCCCCGACGATGTCACCTTGACGTTGGCGGGCTTCAGATCCCGATGGACGATGCCGCGCTCGTGCGCGGTGTCGAGCGCGTCGGCAATCTGCCGCGCCACGGCAAGCGCCTCGGGAACTGGCAGAGTCCCGCGCAGGAGGCGCTCCGCGATCGTCTCGCCGTCGACCAGCTCCATGACCAGGGCGTGGATGCCGTCGCCGTCCTCCACGCCGTGGATGGTGGCGATGTTCGGATGATTCAGTGACGCCAGCGATGCGCGCTTCGCGCTCGAAGCGCGCGCGCCGATTCGGGTTGGCAGTGAACGCGTGCGGCAGGATCTTGATCGCCACGTCGCGCTGCAGGCTGCGTGTCGCGTGCGCGATAGACCTCGCCCATACCACCTGCACCAACGCGCTCGTGCAGCTGGTAGACACCGAGGCGACGGCCGGTCAATTCAGCATTCATATTCTGAGCTTGCCTCGCCGGACCCTCGGCGGAGTGCGGGAGGCGGCGAAATTGTACCGTGTTAGCGCGCCAAACTCAGTGTATTGATGAGCGCTTAACGCGGACCCGCGGCTTGCCGGAGGAGCGCGGCAAAGGCTCGCTCGTCGATTCCGGACGAGGTTCGCACCTTCGTGTGGCGCACGTATCTGCCCGAGCCTTCGAGCAGTCCCTGTGGATCCTTCAGGGACGATCCGCGGAAGAAACCGAACTGGACGTACCCCGTGGCGGAGTAGACGTACGCAACGGGTCCGTCGCGGCCGAGCCAGCAGCCGTTTCCCCACTTGACGGCTTCGTCGAGCCCAGGCTGGACGCGCTTCACGAAGCGGCGAAGCGCACGAATGATGGCCTGGTTCTTCGGGCTCTGATCCTTCAGGGTACTCATCGAAGCTGGCGTAGGTCTTCATCTTCATCGCGATTCGCTCGCCGGACGCAAAGCCAGGCGCCTCCTACTGTCGTGCAGTTCGGCGCGCACGCTGCTTCGGCGACACCGACTTGATGACGAGACGACCCCGGCCGCTTCGCGGCAGTGGCGTGTCGCTTTCTTTGATGGCCGCGGTCACCAGGTCCTCGATCTCGGGCCGATCGAGCATGGCAGCCGACTCGAGTCGCACGAACCGTCCCTGGTTGCCGCTTCCGAGCAGCAGGCGATTCGGATCGGGAAGCGCCACACCGTACATGAAGTAGAGGCTCACGCCGCGCGCACGACCTTCTGGATCGCCGGGTCGAACCGGCCAATGAATGTAGTGAGCTGCTTAGCCGGGGAGAGCGCCGTCGCCGCGGGCGCGCTTCGCTTCATGTGAGTCAAGGCTCATGGGAAGTCTAATTCGGGCTTCGCAACCAGCAGCACGGCAGAAACGCGGATCACGGTGAAAGCCATCAACATCTCTCCAAGGTTCAGTGGCGCATGGCGTCGAGCGCGCGGACGCCTGATCTCATCGCCATCCACCATGTCCCCATCCCGATCGCGACCACTGCGCTGAAGCACGCCCCGATGATCGCCTGGCGTCCGGGTGTCAGCCGGAATCGGAACTGCCCGGTCGTGGACATCATGTAGATGGACGAGGACCAGCCGAGCAGGACGATGGTGACGATGATGAACAGGACAGCGAGGATCATGAACATGACGCCGCCGTAGGAGCCGGCCGCCTGCGTCGCGTCGGCGCCGAAGCGCGGGTACCGCGCGCCAAGGCCAGTGGCGAGACCGACGAGCGCGAACGTCATCACGATGATGCCCCCCGCCGCGACGACCTTCAGGAACGGATCGACGCCGAGCAACTGGTTGGCCGCGATGGTCAGCACTTCGGTGAAGAGCAGGACGGGCACCAGCGCGGTCCAGAACTTCGACCACAGAAAGTCGTGCATCGAGATCGGCGACGTCCGGATGATCCAGAATGCGGATCCCTCGGCCGAGACCGCCGGAAAGACGAACCGCACCGCGACGGTCGCCATCACGAACCCGGCCATCCCGAGATTCACGAACGCGTAGATGTTCTTGACGAACCGGCCGACGAACGGCATGCGCTCCAGGTCGAGCACCTGGAAGTTGTAGAGATAGAGCAGCACGAGCGCGAGCAGCGGCAGCAGCTGCACCCACTGGCTCACGTCGCGCAGGAACACCTTCACGTCCTTGACGAGCAGTTGACGCCGCACGGGCGACAGCGGCAGCGTGGCCGCGACGACATCGAGCGAGCGGAACTTGGCGAAGCGTGTCTTCGGCGCCTCCTGCGATCGACTGTAGCCGGCGAAGTGCCAGCGTTCGTGAGCGCCGGCGAGCAACACGGTGAATGCGCCGGCCGTCGTCCACAACGCGCCCTGGTGCACCCAGTCCACGCCGCCCTGAATCCCCGCGAACAGCGCCTCGCCGGCCCAGAACGACGGCAGCAGCGGCGTGATCGGCGACTGTAGCGTGGCGAAGAAGTCCGTGATATCCGGCAGCGACTCCACGCGCATCAGCCGCTCGGGCTGAATGAATCGCAGCAGCAGGACGATGCCGGCTGCGAAGACCAGGCCCATCAGCATCAGCAGGTCGCGCGCGCGACGGGCGGGAAATACGTTGACGACGAACAGCGTGCAGGCCGACCCGAGCGCGACCGGAATGATGGCGAACGGCACGACCGTCGCCGCCGCCGTGAGATAGAACGCCAGCGGCGCGCACCGGCCGACGCCGATACCGGCACAGCACCGGGCGTCATGAAGATGATCACCATCCACGACGCGGATCCCAGCGTGCGCGTGAAGCGCGCGGCAAAGAGTCTGCGCGCCGCAATCGGACTGGTCATCAGCAGCCGCAGATCGTCGGACAGGAAGAACGAGGACAGCGCCGTCACGATGCCGCTGAACGCGAGGAAGGCCAGGAACGAGAGGAAGAGCCACGACAGGCCGAGGCGCAGCAGGTAGTCGCCGAATTCTTCGTAGGCCGCGAGCTGCGGGGTCAGCCAGTACGCACCCCAGAACAGCGCCCCGACGACGACCAGCCCGACGCCGCCGAACAGCAGGCCGCGCAGCGAGTCGCCCCGCTCGCGCCGGAGCATGCGATTGCGCGCCGCCCAGTAGGACGGCAGCAGGAGATACGGGAAGGCAAGGTCGCGGTCCGGCTAAAGCCGGACACTACGACAGAGCCGGGCGCCCCGAAGTGTCCGGCTTTAGCCGGACCGATGTCAGATTTCATCGATTTCCTGCAGACCGCTGCCGCCCGTGAGTTTCAGGAAGACCGACGTGAGGTGTTCGTCGTTCGTGCTGCCGGCAATCTGCTTCACCTCATCGACGGTGCCCTGCGCGATGATGTGGCCCTTTTGAATGATGCTGACCCGGTGGCACATCTCCTGTGCGACTTCGAGCGTGTGCGTGCTCATGAGGATCGCGACGCCGCGCTCGCTCATGCGCCGGAAGACGTCCTTGATCAGCCTCGCTCCGCGGGGATCGAGTCCGACCATCGGCTCGTCCACGGCCACGGCCTGCGGGCCGATGAAAGAACGCCGAGCTCATGACCAGCCGCTGCTTCATCCCGTGCGAGAAGCTCTCGATCAGCTCGTTCTTCCACTGACTGAGCTCGAACAACTCGAGCATCTCGTCCACGCGTCCGCTGACGTGGCCGTTGGTCATCCCGTACAACCCGGCGTGGAACGAGAGGAACTCGCCGGCGGTGAGCTTGTCGTAGATGAACGGTCGATCGGGGATGAAGCCAAGCGACGCTTTCGCGGCCTCGGGCTCCTTCTCGAGGTCGTGGTTGTTCACGAGGATCCGGCCGGACGAAGGCTTCAACAGCCCGGCAATCATCCGCATCGTCGTCGTCTTGCCGGCGCCGTTGGGACCGAGGAAGCCGTGGATCTCGCCCGGCGGCACGCTGAGCGTGACGCCATCGACCGCCTTGAAGCGGCCGTAAATCTTTACCAGGTTCTGCACCGCGATCATGTGTTGGTCTCCGGCCCGTTCACAACGACGGCCCTACTTCCTCGAGCACCGGCAGGACCCGGACTGCGCGGATGGCGCGACCGTCGCCAGCGAACCCAGATCCAGCGCTTCCGGCGCGCGGCCGACGATGACGCGGTTGGCGGCCGGCGCGAGCTCAAGGTCGAGGACGGTCATCTTCAAGCGCCCGATCAGCGGCAGCACGACCGCCTGCTTGTCCAGGCCGCCTCGCGTCAGCCGCACGTGCGTCGCGTCGGCGGGAAACTGATTCAACGTGGGATCGACGGGAAGCCAGAGGCCCTGACCACTCTTCTCGGCGACGTACACCTCGGGCCACGCGTGGTAGTAGAACGCGCCGTGCATGAAGACCAGGCCGACCGCGATGCGCGCCGGCATCCCGATGGATCTGGCCATCGCGACGAAGAGCGCCGTGTGCTCGTTGCAGTCGCCGACCTTCGTGCGCAGGACCTCGCGCGCCGAGGGCAGGCTGACGGTCGGCTTCTTGTCCAGCAGTCCGTTCACGTAGCGCGTCAGGCGTTCGGCACGCGTGCGATCGTCGGACGCACCGCGGATGGCCTGCTCGGCCTCGGCTCGAATCTCTGGCGCATCGCTCTCGATGAGCGGCTCCGCGGCCAGATAGCGCTCGGCGTCCGCATCGCGTGGCCCGGGTTGCAGCGACTGCGGATCGACGATCTCGATCACGTTCGCGTCGGCGCTCTGCCCTGCTCCGTCGAGCTCACCAACAGGCAGATCCACGCCGTCGAGCCGCAGCTTGAGACGCCGCACG
The DNA here is from genome assembly GCA_963751025.1 of uncultured Acidobacteriota bacterium. Classification (GTDB taxonomy): domain Bacteria; phylum Acidobacteriota; class Vicinamibacteria; order Vicinamibacterales; family UBA2999; genus Gp6-AA40. The sequence goes on from CAVVTC010000005.1 coordinate 326,790, forward strand.
TCACGCGGCTCATCGATCCGTCCTTTCATCGTCGGGACGATCGCGGCCAGCCTGGAGCAGATCCGCCTGCACGCGACCTGGAACGGCGAGGCCACGGGCGCGTTCAGGTGATTCGCGGATGGTCATGAGGCCGAGCGGACTCTCTTCGCGAACGACCTCGCCGGTGTCGGTCACCCACGACGTCGTCTTCAGGCCGCGGAATTCCGTCTCGACGCGGAACGCCGGCATCACCGTGTCGTTGGCCCGCACGACGCCACGATCGCCGACGGTCACCGTCATCACCGCGCTTTGCAGCGTGGCCGGGTCGAGCACGGTCCGCTTCAGGCTCGTGCCCGGGACCAGTCCGCCATTGGCGAGCAGGCGCGAGAGGTTCAGCGACAGCACCGGGGCCTCCGGCAGCTCGCGCGTTTCGGTGCGCGTGCCGCCGCCCGAATCGATTGCCAGCGTCAGCCGGTACGATCCGCCGGGCTGCGCCGGTCGATCGAGCGTGCCCTTCACCGTGATCGGGCCGGTGCCGGGATCGAGTGAGAAGTCGAAGGACCGCAGCATGAACGAGGTGTCCACACGCGCGGTGGTGCGAATCGTCGCGGCAGTGTCCTGGCCGAGCAGCAGCATCTGCAGGCGGCCGTCCTCCTGCAACTCGAAGCCCTCGTCCGTGCGCGTCGTCTGGCTGACAGTGAAGCCGATCTTCTCGCCGCGGTAGTAGACGCCGCGCCAGACGGCCGTCGAGCCGTAGCGCGCGAGGTCGGTCGCGAGATTGGCCGGCGACGCCTGCACGTACGAGCGATTGACGAGGACCGCCATCACGGCAATCCACGCGACGAGGACGAGCAACGCGAACGGCCGGGTCAGCGTGCGGGGCAGGGGCCTGAAGAGGGTCATCGCAGATGGATCTACGATTCGTTTATCGGCCCTTCGACGGGCCGGGGGCAGGCCCGGGCCTGGCCTGTGCCAGGCCCTCACAACCCCATGGCTTACCTTGACTTACGCGGATTTCGAGCAGTACGCTGACCTTCTGACTATCATCCTGAACGGCGAGCGCTACGAGTTGGACGAGCCGATCTCGGTCGCTGGTCTGCTGGCCAGGCTGGAGATCGATCCGCGCCGCGTCGCCATCGAGCACAATCTGACCATCATCAAGCGCCAGACCTTCCCCGAGGTCGTCATCGGCGAAGGCGACAGGCTCGAAATCGTGAACTTTGTCGGAGGCGGGTAAGACCCAGTGACTGACTCTCCCTTCGTTATCGCAGGGCGCACCTTTGCGTCGCGCCTGATCGTCGGCACCGGCAAGTACTCGTCGCACGCGGTGATGGCGCAGGCGCACGACGCCTCCGGCGCCGACATGGTGACGGTCGCCGTCCGCCGCGTGAACATCTCCGACCGCTCGAAGGAATCGCTGCTCGACTACATCGACACCGACGCGCATGTTCATCCTGCCGAACACCGCCGGCTGCTACACGGCCGACGAGGCGATTCGCACGGCGAGGCTCGGACGCGAAGCGGGGCTGTCGAACTGGGTGAAGCTCGAAGTGATCGGCGACGAGCGGACGCTCTTCCCGGACAACGAGGCACTCATCGAGGCGACGAAGGTCCTGGTGAAGGACGGCTTCGTCGTGCTGCCCTACACGAACGACGACCCGATCGCCTGCCGCAAGCTCGAAGACGCCGGCGCGGCGGCGGTGATGCCGCTCGGCGCGCCGATCGGCTCGGGGCTCGGCATTCAGAACGTCAACAACATGCGCATCATCCGCGAGTTCGCGCGCGTGCCGCTGATCGTCGATGCCGGCGTCGGCACGGCGTCGGACGCGGCGCTGGCGATGGAGCTCGGCGCCGACGGCGTGCTGATGAACACGGCGATCGCCGGCGCCGAGCAGCCGGTGGCGATGGCGCAGGCGATGAAGCACGCGGTGATCGCCGGCCGCCTGGCATATCTGGCCGGACGCATTCCCAGAAAGATGTACGCGACCGCCAGCAGTCCCGTCGAAGGCCTGGTCGGACGCTGAGTCGCCGGCGCATGAGCGACACCGACGCCCGGGCGCGCAGCCAGCATCTGATCGAGCAGCTGAACACCCTCTGGCGCGTCGGTGAGTCCGAACCCGGCGCTCCCCCGTCCCTCGCGTACGGCGACTCCTCGCGCTGATTCGCACGAACCTGCTGCGTCGTCAGGAAACCTTCAACTCGGCCACCGTTCAATACATCAACGAATACGGTCCGGCCGCTCGAGCTGTCCATCGACGAGTACAAGACTGCCCGCGACGACGTGCGGCGGTTTCAGGAGGCGCTGGCTGCCCGCGAGCGGCGGATGGAGGCGCACATCGATGCGATCCGGACCGAGCATGCCGAGATCCGGACGTCGCTGGGCGTGCTGCAGCAGGCCACGCACAATCTCGCCAAGGAGCAGTCCGGTCGCGCGCGGACCAGCGTCACGCCCGCTTCAGCGACTGCCGCGGTCACGGCGGCGTCATCGACCAGCGTGGAGACGCTCAGCCACAAGTACGTCGGCTTCGAGGACGCCTTTCGCGGATCGAGCGACGACATCCAGGCCCGGCTGCGGGACTACGTGCCGATCTTCGCCGGCGCGTCGGACGTCCTCGACATCGGCTGCGGCCGCGGCGAGTTCCTCGGTCTTCTGCGTGAGGGCGGCGTCAGCGGGCGCGGCATCGATCTCAACGACGCGATGGTAGCAGTGTGTCGCGAGAAGGGGTTCGAGGCGACGAAGGCCGATGCGCTTTCCTATCTGCGCGGACTGCCGCCCGGCTCACTCGGCGGGCTGTTTGCTGCCCAGGTCGTCGAGCACCTCGACCCCGCGTATCTGACGCGGCTCTCGAGGCCGCATTCGACGCGCTGCGGCCCGGCGCGCCGATCGTGCTCGAGACGATCAACCCCGCCTGCTGGTTCGCGTTCTTCGAGAGCTACATCCGCGACATCACCCACGTGCGGCCTTTGCATCCCGACACGCTGAAGTTCCTGCTCATTGCCAGCGGATTCCAGCAGATCGAGATTCAGTACCGCGCGCCGTATCCCGAGCACGACAAACTGCAGCCGCTCGCCAGGTCAGATCGGCTCGGGGACTCGGTGGACACGCTCAACGCGAACGTCGAGAAGATCAACCGCCTGCTGTTCACGCATCTTGACTACGCCGCAATCGGCCGGCGTTCGTGAACCTGCCATGCTCCGTCGGGCCCTCTGGGTCATCGTCGTCAACGTGGTCGTCTTCTGCGTGCTCGCGGAATCAGTCGCGCTCTTCATTTTCTACAACCAGACCGGACGCCTGTTTTACACCTACCGGAAGCCGTACGAGCCGATCCCTGAAACGCAGCAGGGCCGGATCACCGGCGACGGACTTCATCCCTACTTCGGCCCGACGCATCGGCAGGGTCACCCGTTCGACATTCCCGAGACGCTCCGTGAGCGCTCAACGACACCAGCGCGCCTGACGACGAACAACTTCGGGTTCGTGGCGGCGCACGACTACCCGTTCGTCAAGACCAACCCGAACCAGTTCGTCATCGGCATCTTCGGCGGGTCGGTCGGCGCGTGGTTCTGCCAGATCGGCATCAACCGGCTCCTCGACGACCTGAAGGCGAACCCGTACTTCAAGGGCCGGGAGCTCGTGCCGCTGTGCCTCAGCCACGAGGGCTACAAGCAGCCGCAGCAACTGCTGGTGCTGTCGTACTTCCTGTCGATCGGTCAGGCCTTCGATCTCGTCGTGAACATCGACGGCTTCAACGAGGTGGCGCTCGCCAGCCTCAACCACCAGCGCGGTCTCGACATCTCGATGCCGAGCGCCATGCACCTGGAGCCGCTCGTCAACCTGGTGAATCAGTCATCGCTTACGCCGGAGAAGCTGCAGTCCCTGGCGGCGATCAGCGAGTACAAGGAACGCATCAACTATCTGGTCGGACGACTGCAGCAAAACCGCATCGCGGCGATCAACGTCGTTTTGGAGCAGCTGCACGCGAGCGCGACAGGAAGCTATCAGGCCGAGCTCGGTCGCTTCGGCAGCCTGCCGTCGAATCCGTCGAACGCGTCGTTGATTCTCGCGACGCCAAGCGTGACCGCTCGGGACGAGGCACGCGCGCTGGCGGACGCGGCGACAAACTGGTCTGAAGCGTCGGCGTTGATGCAGACGATGCTCGCGGCCAGGGGGGTGACCTACTTCCACGTCCTGCAGCCGAACCAGTACTTCACGACGCGAACGTTCACCGCGGACGAAGCAAGGTCGCCCGTTCAGACTCCTCGCCTTTCAAGACAAGTGCCGAGGCCGGCTATCCGGCGCTGATGAGAGAGTCCGCGGCGCTGAAGACGCGAGTCAACTTCCTCGACGCCACGGGCATCTTCGATCGCGAGGCGTCAGCCGTGTATATGGACGACTGCTGCCACTACACGTTGCGCGGCAATCAGCTGCTCGCCGACGCTATCGCCGGTCGGATCTTGACTTCAAAGGGACCCTGGAACTGAACCGAGCCTCCCGACATTTACGCAGCCATCTTGCTACGCCTCAACACTCGACGACGCTCGCCGACCGGAAGGTGCCGGACGAAACAGACGATCAGGTGACGAAGCATCAACCATCTGGGAAGCTGGTGGCGTCTGCACAGCGTCGCAAACATCGCGCGTGTATCGGGAGGAACGCGGTACGGTCAAGACCGGGTAGTCGCGCAATCGCTCGCCTCGCCGCACTCCTCCCCGGGGTCGCCCTCGCTTTCGCGCGGTCCTTGCGGTGTCGTCTCGCATGACCGAGTCGTCAGCAAATGATTTGCCAAGTTCTTTCGGTCAGTCAGACGGCCAGACCATCGGCTTTGACCAGCAATTCTCTCGCCGAGCCAGGCAGGTGATCCGTGGATCGCCTCCACAGGGTGAGCGTATGCACTGAGGCGGCGAGGTTGAGCAGTGGCGTTCCTGGTGACTCGCAATTGTGGATGCACAAAATTGACGAGCGCTCGAGGCCCGCATACCGTAGAGGCGCTCGCGTCCAAGGAATTCGAATGCCCGATCGACCGTGCCCACGTTGCCGCAAGACTGGCCGCTTTCTTGTGGACTCGTCCGCGAGCGCGACCGTGGACTACTTCCGCTGTGATGGCTGCGGCGAAGTTTGGGTGCTCGACCGGACCGATGCGTCCAAGCCGCCGCGGTCGGTGACGCTCCCGAAGCGCGACTCGGACGACCGGCCCGCTGCGAGCGAACCATTCACCGAGTAACTCAGTCTCCCTCTCACTCAGGCGCTGCTGGACGCAACAGACTGATGTTGCCGGGCGTCTCGACGCTCTGCGCCAGCACCAGCGGATAGCGACTCAGCGCGTCCCGTTCCGTCTCGGTGAGCGCACTCGTCCGCGGGAGGGCCCCGGCGACCTGTGCCCCGCTGAAGGTGCCCGCGGGGCCGGTGACCGTCACCGGCATGTGCTGCACCACGCTCGCCGTTCCGGACTCCACGACGACGCCGACCCGGTCGCGGCCGCCGAGGCCGGCGACGTCCCGATGACCCACCAGGATGAACACGCGAGGGCTCACCACACGGTCCACGATCGCATCGGCCACACGTACTCGCAGCCCGGCGAACTGGACAACGTGCATGGAGAGATTCTCGACGCTCACCCTGATGGCGGCCGGGTCGGTCGGGGTGATCCGCAAATCCTGCCCGCTCAGCCGCACGCTGGTCGCAGCCATCCACGTCAGCATCACCACAGTCGTGGTCAGGCGATTCATGTGCGGTACACCAAATCGTCTACCGGGAGAGGCGGCGCCTGAGAGTCAGTCCCAGCCCCGTCCCGAGAAACATCAGGCTCGTGAGTCCGATGAGAGGCCACGAACTGGCTGTCGACGGCAACGTCGCCCTTGCCTGCGCCGGTGGCGCTGGCGGCGATGCCGGTGGCGGCTCGGCCGCTCGCGGAGGCGGGGCTGGGGCCGCAGGGACCGGTCGCGGCGCAGGAGGTGCGGCCGCGGCGACCGCCGGATCGAGTGTTGCCTTCACTTCCCGTTCGGTCAGGGTCTGCGGCTGCCTCGTGGTGATGATCGTCGCGCTCAGTACGTCGCCTTCACGGAAATCCGAAATTTCCGCAGGCTGGCCATCGCGCACGATCTTGATCCCGCGCTTGTCGATGTCCGACTGCGAGAACCGCTTGACCGAATTGTCGGGCATCCGCACGACGATGGTCCCGCCACTTCTCTGCACGACCGTGCCGTTCTTCACCTCGGTGACGGTGACCGGCGTCATCGTCGTTTTCGTCGTGATGGTGGCCGAGCCCTTCATGCCCACCTTCAACTCACGCACGGACAACGGCTGTCCGTTCACCATGAAGCGAAATTCATCTGGAACGGTCAGCTCCCTCGTCCCTTCCGGCAGCCTGACAACCAGCTGGTTGCCGTCCACTGAAAGCACTTCGAATGTCTTCGTCTGCGTGGAGGCCGTCGTCTGCGCCTCCGACACGACGGCGGTGAGACATACGGCCGCAACGGCCAGCACTATCCGATTGATTGCACGTGTCATGACTCTCTCTCCATTTCTCAATGCTCTACAAGAGGTGAGCGGACCACAACGCCGCGAGCAAGCGAAGACGTCGGTTGGTTGCTCACTCTCACGGCACGCACGATGAAGCGCTGGGGGGCCGAGCCGACGAAGTAGAAGGGATAGCAGGTGACGAGCGTCAAGACCCGACCGGGCGCCGGGTCGAGGACCGACACGTCTTCCGGGTTGACGATCCACGTTCGCTCGACGCGATACAGCTCTGTGCCGCGGAGCGTGTCCAGCTCGATCGCATCACCCAGGGCAACGTCTTTCAGTCCCCGGAAAAAACCGTCACGATGGCCGGCGATGCCCGAGTTCCCGTCCGTTCCAGGTTGTGCGGTGTCCTCGATGTGGCCGAGACCACGGTCGAGCGTGCGGTCGGCAGTGCCCTGCAGCACGGGCACCTCGAGTCCGATTCCCGGGATTCGCAGCACCGCGAGCGCAAGCTGGGCTGGTTCGCTCAGCGTCTTCCGCCACGAGTTGACGCGAATCGAGGACCACAGCGTTTGATCGGGCAGCCCGGCGCGCATCACGACAGACTGGAGGGCGACAAAGCGCTCCAGATGACGCCGCGTCGCCGAGGCGGCCTCGATGTGGAAGGCGCCCCAGCACACCAAGCCGACCAGGCCGAGAGCCCAGCTGAGCCGCTCGGCGACGAGCAGAAGCCGGCGGAAACGGAGTGGATCCATCGTTCGAGCCACAGAATCTGCCTCTGTGGCCACTCGCGACTATGCCGTTCCGGCACACCACGGGCCCACTCCCCTTTTCGGAGATCTACAGATCAGACGGTCGGCGAACTCGAGGGGTTGGCGAGGAGGGACGCGTCGAGGCCGGCGCTATCTCGGAATCCAGTGTGTCCTGGGTGGCGCGGACGGCCCGGACAGCTTGGCGATGTCGGCGTCCACCATCATCGCGACCAGCCCCTCGAACGAGACGGTCGGCTGCCACCCGAACGCCTGCGTCGCCTTCGCGGCGTCACCGATCAGGTGATCGACCTCGGCGGGGCGAATCAGCGACGGGTCGGTGCGGACATGCTTCTGCCAGTCCAGACCGGCGTGGCCAAAGGCCGCCTCGACGAGGTTCTTGACGGAGTGGCTGACACCGGTCGCGATCACGTAGTCGTCGGCCTTGTCCTGCTGCAGCATCAGCCACATCGCCCGCACGTAGTCGCCAGCAAAGCCCCAGTCGCGGCAGGCGTCGAGGTTGCCGAGCGACAGGTGATCGGCCAGGCCGAGCTTGATGCGGGCAACCCCGTCGGTCACCTTGCGCGTGACGAACTCGTGCCCGCGGCGCGGCGACTCGTGATTGAACAGGATCCCCGACACCGCAAACATCCCGTAGCTCTCGCGGTAGTTCACGGTGATGTAGTGGCCGAACACCTTGGAGACGCCGTAGGGACTTCGCGGATAGAACGGCGTGAGCTCGGTCTGCGGCACTTCCCTGACTCGTCCGTACATCTCGCTCGAAGACGCCTGATACAGACGGATCCCGACGTCCACCTGCCGAACGGCCTCGAGCAGGCGCGTGACGCCCATCGAGTTGTAGTCGCCGGTCAGCAGCGGTTGATCCCAGGAGGCCGGCACGAACGACATCGCCGCCAGGTTGTACAGCTCATGGGGCTTGACGTCCGACACGATCCGCATCAGCGACTGCTGATCCAGCAGATCACCCGGACGCAGCGTGATGCGATCGAGCAGGTGCTCGATCCGCCACAGATTCGGGGCGCTCGAGCGGCGGATGACGCCGGTGACTTCGTAGCCCTTTTCGAGGAGCAGCTCCGCGAGATACGAACCGTCCTGCCCGGTGATTCCGGTGATGACCGCGCGCTTAGACATGAACTGTCATTCTATCCTCGTCCCTCCAGCCATCGCCGGAGCGCATCGCGCCACGTCGGCATCGCGAACCCGGTCGCCGCCAGCTTCCTGGTCGAGAGCGCGCAGTAGCGCGGGCGCGGAACCTTCAGCGGCATCTGGTCCACGGTGATCGGGACCAGACGCGGCTCGATGCCGAGAATCGCCGCGACCTCGCCGGCCACCTCGAACCAGCTCGCCTGTCCGTCGTTGACACAGTGATACAGGCCAGCCGGCGCCTCGCTCGCCACGAGATGCCGGGTCGCCGCGGCGACATCCTTCGAGTAACTGGGCGAGACAATCCGGTCGGTGAACACCTTCACGTCCCGCCCCTGCCGGATGCCATCGACGATGTGATCGAGGGTGCCGCGGCGGCCGGTCCAGCCGGCCGGCGATCCGAACAGGCTCTCGACCCGGAGCACATACGCCCGCGGGACCTCGAGCGCGAACCATTCGCCCAGCAGCTTGGACGAGGCGTACACACCGGAGGGCGACGGCCGTACGTCTTCGTCGTGGGGCTCGGTGCTCTGGCTGTTGAGGACGAAGTCGGAGCTGTAGTGCACCAGCATCGCGCCCGCGGCCTCGGCCGCGCGGGCCAGGCTGCGCACGGCCAGCGCGTTGATCGCCAGCGCCTCGCTGGCCCGGTTCTCGGCGCCATCCACATCGTTGAACGCGGCGCAGTTGACGATGAGGTCTGGCGCGGCGGCGGCGACCGCCGCAGCCACAGCGCCGGCATCGGTCACGTCCAGCGACTGGCGCGTGAACGCCGTCACCTCGCGATCGGCAAACGCCTGGAGGATAAAGGCGGCGAGCTGTCCGTTGGCCCCTGTGACGAGGACGCGATCGATCGGCAAGATCAATAATCGTAATTCAGAGATGGAACAGATCGACACCGTCGTGATCGGCGCCGGCGTGGTCGGACTCGCGGCGGCGTGGTCGCTCGCCGAGCGCGGCCACAGCGTCTGCGTCCTCGAACGCGAGCCTCGCGCCGGCATGGGCACGAGCACGCACAACAGTCAGGTCATTCATGCCGGCATGTACTATCCGGCCGGCAGCCTCAAGGCGCGCCACTGCGTCAACGGCGCGCGAATGCTGTACGAATTCTGTGGCAGGCACGGCGTGCCGCACGCCCGAAGCGGCAAGCTGATCGTCGCGCACGACGACACGGAGGTCGAGGCGCTCGAGGCGATCCGGCAGCGCGGCGAGGTCAACGGCGTCGAAGGCCTCCGGCTGGTGGACCAGACATTCATCCGCGCGCGCGAGCCGCACGTGGCCGCGCGCACGGCGCTGTTCTCGCCGAATACCGGCATGCTCGAAGCGGAGGCGCTGGTGCGGACCCTGGTGCGGCTCTGCACCGATCGGGACGTGGCGGTGCTTCCCGGCTCACCGCTCGTGGGCGCCGATTCGCGGGCCGACGGCGTCGAGCTGCGCACGAGGGCGGAAACGATCGTCGCGCGAGCGGTCGTCAACGCCGCCGGCCTCTACGCCGACGAGGTCTCGGCCATGCTCGACGGACAGACGTTCCGGATCTACCCGTGCCGGGGCGAGTACGCCGAGCTCGTGCCCGCAAAGCGCGGGTTCGTGAACGGCCTCGTCTACCCTCTGCCGCACACGCACGGCCTCGGCGTCCACCTGACCAAGACCATCGCCGGCAACGTCACGCTCGGTCCGACGGTGTGCTATCAGAACCGGAAGGACGACTACGAGGACAACCGGCTCCCGATCGAGGCGTTCCTGGAACCGGCACAGCGGCTCCTGCCCGAGCTGCGGCTGGACGATCTCCGGCTCGGTGGCAGCGGCATTCGAGCGAAGCTCCACCCTCCTGAGCAGTCGTTCTCGGATTTTCTGATTGCGAGGGATGAGAAGAACCCGCGCCTGGTTCAGGCCGCGGGCATCGAGTCGCCGGGGCTCACGTCATGCCTGGCGATTGGGGAGCACGTGGCGGGGCTGGTCGAGGAGATTCTGTGACTGCGCTGCTTCTCACGGTGACTGCACGTGACTGCTCATGTCACGAAACCGCCGAGGCACTGAGGCACGGAGCTTTTTCTTGGACGACTGCACGTGCAGTCATGACCAAGACAAGCCTCCGCGCCTCCGTGTCTCCGCGATGTCGTGCGACGAGCGAAGTCATGTGAAGTCACTGCTAGACCTTTCGCAGCTGCCACCAACAGCTCGCGTCGAGCAGCACGCGCGCGAGTACACGCTTCGGATTGAGCGCACCCGGCGCCACATGCGTCGCGTAGTAGAGATACGCGCTCTCGTGGAACGCCTTGATCGACGCCGCGCGCGCCGTTCGGCTCGAATGGCCGACGCGATGCACCGCGGTGGCTGCGGGCACGTAGCGCACCTCGTGGCCGCGCGCACGCAGGCGGCGGCAGAGGTCGGCATCCTCCCAGTAGAGAAAGTAGCGCGGGTCGAACCCGTCCACCTCGTCGAACGCACTCCGGCGCACGAGCATGCAGGCGCCCGACACCCAGTCCACGACCGTGCTCTCGCGGCCGCTGGCCGTCGTGACGACATTGCGCGTTGCGGCCGACGATGATGGCAGCAGTCGCCGCAGCGGGCTGGTGCGACCGAAGAGTCCGGTGAGCATGTCCGGATCGCCGCGCGCGCTTCCCTGCACCGAGCCGTCAGGGTCGAGCACGCGCGGTCCGACGATCGCGCGCCGCGGATGCGCCTCGAGCTCGGCCCGCATCGCGGCGACCGCCCCGCGCGCGAGCGCGGCAGTCGGGGTTGATGATCAGCACGAGCGGCGCGCTCGACGCGGCAACGCCCTGGTTGACGCCGCGGCCGAACCCGACGTTGGCCGTGTTCCGCACGATGCGCGCGTGAGGCGCGAACTCCGCGGCGATGTCGGCGCTGCCGTCCTCCGACGCGTTGTCCACGACCACGGCTTCCCATGCCCGGCCGGTCATCTCGTCGGCAATCGATCGCAGCGCCGCGCGGAGCTCGTCCCCGGCGTTGTAGTTGACGATCACCGCCGCCAGCTCCGGCGTCACCGGTTGTCTCCGGCCAGATCCAGATCGAACTGCTTCTCGCGCCGCTTCGTCGCCAGCCAGCGCGGCTCGAGGAGCGGCCAGATCGCATCGGCGCCCACGCGTCGTGTCCGCTGGACGTGGCCGCGCTTGCGAAGCAGACGCGGCAGGCCCGCGAGCGCCGACCACTTGGCGCGGAGAAAAGGACCGAGCAGGCCCGATGCGCGTGAAGTGCACGGCCGCGGCGGCCGTGTAGACCAGGTGCCCGGGCATCGTCCGCAGCAGCAGCCACGCCGGCGTGTTCTTGAGATACATCCACTCGAGGTTGCGCTGACCGTGAAAGACGGCGAACGGGCTGATGCGTCCGAGCGTCGCGCTGCCGTGATGCCGCACCACGGCGTCGGCCACATAGCGGCACCGGTAGCCGAGCAGCCGCGCACGATAGGAGAGATCGACGTCCTCGTGCGAGACGAAGAAGTCCTCGTCGAATCCGCCGAGCTCGTCGAACACCTGTCTGGGAATCACGCACGCCGCGCCGCAGACGCCGAACACCTCACCCGATTCCGTGGCGGCATCGACGCTGGCGCCGTGGTGCCGCTTGAAGGCGCCGCCCCATCGCAGCAGGCCGTCGCCGGCGCTGTCGATGACACGTGGATCGTGCATGTAGACGATGCGGGACGTCGCCAGCGCGTTGGGGCCACCGGCGTCGCGGCCGCGCAGCAGCGCCTGCAGCCATCCGGGCTCCGGCACGGTGTCGTTGTTGAGCAGGACCACGAAGCGGCCGCGCGCCTCGCGCACGCCGGCGTTGTTGCCGCCGGCAAAGCCGCGGTTGTCGTTCAGCGCGACCAGCCGGACCCACGGGAACCGCTCGCGCACGAACGCGGCCGTGCCGTCAGTGGATCCGTTGTCCACGAGAAGCGTCTCGGCATCCACGCCCTGCTGGGCGGCGACTGCCGTCAGGCACGCCTCCAGATACTGGCGCCCGTTCCAGCTGACGATCACGATCGAGGCGAGCGGCTCGTTGCTCATCGCGCCGGACGACTGTCCGCAACCTGTCGATACACGTCGAGGGTGAGGCGTGCCGTGCGCGCCCACGTGAACTCCGACGCCCGCGCCAGGCCGGCCGCGCGCATCCGTCCTCTGTGCCACTCGTCAGTGATCACCCGCGCAATCTCCGTCCGCCCAGCCGGGTTCGTCGTCGGGATCCAGCAGCACACCAGCCTCGCCGAGCACTTCGGGGATCGACGCGGCACGCGACGCGATCACCGGCGTGCCGCAGGCCATGGCCTCGAGCACCGGCAGACCGAAGCCTTCATAGCGCGACGGATACACGAGCGCCGCCGCACTTCGATACAAGCGTCAGGAGTTGGGCGTCGGTCACCGTGCCGAGACAGACCACCGCGTCAGGCGAGTTCGCCTCCCGTGCGTACGCCCGTAGACGATCGCCGATGCCGCGATCGACGCCCGCCAGCGCCAGTGACAAGCGGCGGCATACCGGGGCGTCGCTGCGCCTCGAGCATGGCATCGAACGACCAGCGGCAGGTTGCGCCGCTCGTGCAGGTCGCCGACGTGCAGCAGGAACGGCGTCGTCAGACCTGCCGGCAGCGCGTCCCTCGTCGTGCCGTCCGCGGGTGTGAAGTGACTGGACACGCCCAGCGGCGCCACGGTGATCCGTTCGCGCGGAATCGAATACGCGGCGGCGATCTCGCCGGCCGAGAACTCGGAATCGGTCAGCACGTGCGCGGCCGCGTGTGCGCTGCGGCGATAGAAGAGGCGGCGCAGCCCGTCGCGGCGGTACGGATACCACTCCGGGTGACGCTCGTAGCTGACGTCGTGAATGGTCACGACAAGGGGAACGCTCGACCACAGTGGCGCGGTGTACGCCGGGGCATGAATCACATCGACGCGGGCCCGGGCTGCCGCGCGCGGGAGGCCCACGGTGCTCCAGCCGAGATTCGTCGGCGGATGCCGCGGCTCGTCGATACGACCGAGACCCGCGGGCACGGCATCGCGCGATCCGCCGAGCGCCACCAACTCGAGATCCCCGCCCACGGCTCTCAGCGCCGGTACAAGCCCGGAAACGTATCGCCGCACGCCGGCCGCCGGTGAGCTGAAACTGCGGCCGTCGATGCCGACGCGAAGCTACCTGACGTGACTGACTGCGCATGACTTCACATGTCCACGAACCGCGGAGACGCGGAGACGCGGAGGCTTTCTTCCGTCAATGACTGCACGTGCAGTCACCAAGAAAAGAATCCTCCGCGCCTCCGCGCCTCCGCGGTTTCGTGAACAAGAGCAGTCACGTGCAGTCATCGTGAGCAGCATGTGCGAGTCACGTAATCTCCATGTGAAGCGGCGCACTGGCCGCTCCAGCGCCGCGCACACCTGCCGGATCTGCACTTCGACGTTGCCGTTGATCGCCGGGCTGCTGAGGACCACTTCGTCCACCCTGTAGGCGCGCATCACCTGCTCGAGCTGATCGAGCGGACCGTGCACCGGCACGCCGACGATCCAGCGGTGCGCCTTCAGCGGGTCGTCGTCGATGAATCCAATCGGGTTCATGCTCCAGGCGGCATTGGCGCGCATCTCGCGCACCAGCAGCTGGCCGAAGCCGCCGGCGCCGTAGACGAGGACGCGGCGGCTCTGCTTGTTGCGCGTCCGAGGCCACCAGGTTCATCATCTGGAACGACACGCGCGTGGTGATGATGGCCGCGGCCAGCAGCAGCGCGTCGAGGACGAACACGACGCGCGAGAACCCTCGCCGCGATAGAGGTAGTACGAGGCCACCACCGCCAGCAGCGATCCGATGCCCACGCCCCGGACGACCGCCGTGAGATCGCGCAGGCCGAACGTCTCCCACGATCGCTGATAGAGACCGGAGCCGTAGCAGCGCCGCGAGCTTGCACCCGAGCACGACGGGCAGCGAGGCGGTGAAGTACGGCAGGAACGGGTCGAGGCTCTCGCCGTCGAAACGCAGCCGGTAGGCGGCGTAGTAGCACACCGTGATGAGGACGAGATCGAGCAGCACCTGACCGGCATGCCAGCGGAACGCCAGGTCCTTGAGAAACGGCGCGAACGACGACTTCTGCAGCGCGACGAAGTCCTGCGCGTTGTAGGCCGGCACGCGCGCGAGGTAGATGCCGATCAGGATGACGATCACGCCGAACAGCGCGACGAACGGCAGCATCGGCTCGACGGCGCTGAATTTCTGCAGCCCCCACGCGGTCATGCCGCCGACCAGGCCGAAGAGATACAGAATCCGCACCGCGCTCCGCTCGGAGAAGCCGAGCGACACCAGCCGATGCGAGACGTGATCGGTGCCGCCCTTGCTCGCCTTGCGCCCGGCGAGCCGCCGCAGCACCAGCACGAACGCCGTGTCGAACAGCGGCACGACGAGGATCAGCACGACGAGCACCGCCGGGCTGACGAACGCGACGCGGGCGTTGAAGATCGGCACGAGCGAGGCGCCGGCCAGCACCGCGCCGATGAACAGGCTTCCGCAGTCGCCCATGAACAGCCGCGCCCGCGGACGGTTCCAGTAGAGGAACCCGACCAGCGCGCCGGCCAGCGCGACGAGCAGCAGGACCAGCATCGAGCCGAGCGAGGGAGCCAGGAGCGCGGCGAGAAACGCCGTGGCGATGAGCGCCACGCCCGTCGCCAGGCCGTCCATGTTGTCGAGCAGGTTCAGCGCATGGCACATGCCGGCGAACCACACCGTACCGAGCAGCGTGTAGCTCCACGGCAGCGCGCCGGCCGGCTCCGCTCCCGCGAGCGCGAAGACCAGGAAGGCGCCGATCGCCAGCGACGCGACCAGCTTGGCAATCGGCGACAGCTGCAGGCGGTCGTCGAAGAAGCCGACCACGAACATCGCCAGCGCCGCCAGGAGCACCCACGCCCACGCCGACGCCTGCGACGCGGAGTCCGGGCTGATCAGGCCCACGATCGTGAACCCGACGATGGTCGCCAGCGCGATCGCGATCCCGCCCATCGTCGGCGTCGGCTTGGTGCTCCAGCGATCCGGCCGCGGCGGGACGACCGCGCCGATCACCGGCGCGACGCGGCGCACGGCGGCACCGAGCGCAACGGCTGTCGCCGTGGCGATCACGAAGCTGAGGAGAGCAATCACAAAGCGGATGTGTAAATCACGAATTCACAAGCTGCGGCGTGCGCGCCGCCTTGTCGCGGAGCACGAAGGGCCCCCTGCCAAGGATGCCGTCGCAGATTGTATCCAGTCCGTCGGACTCCCCGGGAAGCAACTGCCGCAGGCGTCGAGCTTGAGCCGGTAGATCGGATAGCCCGCCTTGGGCTCGATAAACGGCAGCGGAATCATCCGGTTGAAGAAGAAATGGTAGGCGTAGCGCCGCGCCCGTGAGAGCTGGGCCGGGCCAAGCCGCTCCGGGAACGGCAGACGCTCGAGGATCCGGAAGTATTCCTCGGGTGTCTGGCGTCGTGGGTCAGGCCCTTGTTGCGAATCCACGCCTCGCCGGCGACGATGACCGGCAGCCCCACGCTGGTCAGCTCGACGCCCATCTTGGTGCCGTAGATGATGGCGCTGTTGCACAGCGACATCAGCGCGTAGGTGCTCATCCCGCTCTCCGGCGGCACGACGAGGATGTTCGGCGCGCAGCACGGGTATGTGCTTGCGCAGCTCACCGAGGATCGGCTGCCGCGAGGGCGGGAATCCGCTGATCTCCGCGGGATGGACCCGAACGAGCAGCTGCAGATCGGGCCGCGTCGCGAAGTACCGGCACGTCTGGACCAGCCACTCGAGCATGTTCGGGAACGCGTTGGCCGGGTAGTGCAGCTGCGCGTCCCACGACACGTTCGTCAGCAGGCCGATCACCGG
The DNA here is from genome assembly GCA_963751025.1 of uncultured Acidobacteriota bacterium. Classification (GTDB taxonomy): domain Bacteria; phylum Acidobacteriota; class Vicinamibacteria; order Vicinamibacterales; family UBA2999; genus Gp6-AA40. Next base: position 342,966 of record CAVVTC010000005.1, read on the forward strand.
ACGGTCGGCGATCGAGCCCGATCGTCGTCGCGATGTCCGGCGCGTCCTGCGTCGTCGGGCGATGGAACACGATCCAGTCGAACATGCCCTCGCGCCGGCTGGCGAGGTACTGCATCAGCTCGCGCTCCTGCGCGGCGGTGAGCTCGTGGCCCTCCCACTGCGACGTCGGCTCGGTCATCAGCGTGTGGTGATAGGTGTCGTCGTGGCTGAAGATGAAGCGCCGCTTGCGGTAGGCGACGTTCCAGGTGGAGACGCTGACGCGCTCCTGCCGCGCGACCTCGCCGACGAGGCCCCACGGCACGTAGATGCCGTGCGTGAAGACCGCCGACGAGAACCCGACGGCCTTGATCAGCCGGCGGGTCGCGAACGTCGTCAGCAGCGCCGACTCGAGATAGCGGCGCAGCACGGCCTCGCCGCGCGGCTCGTCGTCGAGCGAGCCGGTCGCGAAGAATCGCAGCGCGCCGGCGTGGGCGTGCTCGCCGATCGCCAGGCCGTCGCAGCGTGAAGCCCTCGATCTGATCGTGCGGCAGCGTGGTCGCCATGCGCCGCGCCTCGGCGCGATGGTCGGCGGTCAGCCAGTCGCCGTAGCGATGGACCTTGAGCCCGAGCTGCGCGTAGACGCGTTCGGCCGGCCACTGACAGTCGCGGCACAGATCGCGCGACGGCCCGTGCTCGACGAACCTGGCGACGTTGGGATAGAGCGAGGCTTCGCACTCAGCGCACGCCGTCATCGCGCCGTCGCAGAGCAGCGCGTGCACCTCGGCGCCGCGGAAGGTCAGGGCCGCGGCCAGCGCGCTTTCGAGCGTCACGGCATGCGCGTACGAGCCGATCGAGGTGGCCATCAGCACGCGCGGGCCGCCAGCCGCGGCGGCGCGCGCGGACTGCCAGCGCTCCGGATCGGCGGCGACCAGTTGACGCCAGTCCGGATAGGCGCCGGCACGCGCGTGGTACCAGCGCCGCGCCAGCCGCGTCGCGCGCCAGAGCCGCGGGAAGCGGCGGATGCCGTGCTTCATGCCGGGCGCGCCCCGATCGATCAGGCGGGCAAACTCCTCGGCCGACGGCAGCTCGCTGAAGGCGCGCCACGGACGATGCGATTCGAGCTCGTCGAGCGTGTAGCCGCCGGTCGCGACCGCAATCGTCCTCGCGCCGATGGCGTTGGCGCACTCGATGTCGTGCGGCGTGTCGCCGATGACGAACACGCCATCATCGGCAACCGGACCCGCCGCGCGCGCCAGCTCCAGCGCGCGTGTGGCAATGCGTCGCCCGGTCGCCCGCGTCCTCGGCGAACGCGCCGTCGAGGAAGTAGTGGAACAGGTCGTAGTGCGTGAGCTTGGCGCGGGCGCCGCCGCGCGTGTTGCCGGTGAGCAGGTACGACCGGACGTCGGTCCGGCCGCGCAGGTGCTCGAGAATCTCGCGCACGTTCGGGAGCACGCGGCCCTGTTTCTTTGGCAGCTCCGTCGGCAGCAGCTCCTCGTAGCGGCCGACCATTCGCCGGATGGTCGCCTCGTCGGCTGGGACCTCGAGCATCTCGAACGTGCGAACGGCGATCTGATAGTCGGTCAGGCCGGCCACTCGAAACGACGACAGCTGGAAATCCCGCTGGACGATCTCGTAGACGGCCTGCTCCCACGCCGGTACGCCTGCCTTGCCGGTCGTCAGCAGCGTGCCGTCGATGTCCCAGAACAGATACGATCATGCGATCTGAGGGACCGCCCGCCGAAGGCTCGACACCAGACTCGCCACGTCCAGCTTGTGATGCGCGAGCACCTCGTCGTTGGTGCCGCACTCGGGAAGCGCCATCACGCCGACGCGCGCACACGCGCGAGGCCGGCTCGAGGCCGAGCTCGGCGATCGCCGTGGCGACCATCTCGCCCTGCCCGCCCTTCAGGTAGTGATTGTCGAGCGTGACGATCGATCGACGGCCGCCGACGATTTCGCGCAGCCACCGCAGGTCGATGCGGTTCAGCCACGGCAGGTTGACCAGGCGGATGCTGGCGCCGGTGCTCTTCTCGATCTCCTCGGCCGCCTCGAACGCGTTCGACAGCAGCCATGGGCCGTAGCCGAAGCAGATCGCATCGTCGCCATCGCGGACGATCCAGCCCTTGCCGATCTCGACCTTGTGGTGCGACGGATAGTCAAAGGGCATCGGCCACTTCACCGACACGAGGCGGAGGTACACGCTGTCGATCGCCGAGTTGACGAGCGTAGTCGACGAGCGCGCCGACCTCGGCCTCCATGCACGGCTCGAGCAGCGACGAGGTTCGGCACGCCGCGGAGCGCCGAGATGTCGCGCACCGACTGGTGCGAGTGGCCCGGACCGCCGGGCAGCAGGCCGGCCAGCGAGCCGACGTAGATGACCTTCGTGCCCTCGCTGCACTGGTTGTAGATCTGCTCGTTGGGCCGCGCCGACAGGAAGCAGGCGAACGAGTGCACGATCGGCAGCACGCCGCGGCGCGCCATGCCGCCGGCCATCGACACCATGTCCTGCTCGGCGATGCCGCACTCGACGAAGCGATCGGGGTAGCGCTTCGCGAACTGCACCAGCCCGCAGTCCTTCACGAGATCGGCGTCGAGCGACGATCAGGTTCGGTGGCGCTCGCCCTGCCAGAGCAGCGCCTGCTCGTAGGCGGCGATCAGGTTGTCGGTCTGCCGCGGCTCGCGGCGCGGATTGCGCAGACGCGTCTCGGTCTTCACCGTCGCCGAGGCCGAGCTCGGCGAACAGCGCGTTCGCGGTGACGAGCAGCTCCGCCAGCCCCTCGGTGTACTGCTGCTCGCCCGGCGCGCCCGAGTGATAGCCGTACAGCTCACCCGCCGCCATCGCCGGACCTTCCATGAAGGAGACGCCCTTCCCCTTCACGGTGTCGGCGATGATCACCTTCGGCAGGTTCTCCACCTCGTCGAGCGCGCGGAACGTCCGTTCGAGCGCGGCGACGTCGTGGCCGTCGCAGCGGACGACGTGCCAGCCGAAGGCGCGGAACTTGGCCTCGATGTCGCCGAGATCGCTGACGCTGCGGACCCAGGTGTCCGACTGAATCTTGTTGTGATCGACGATCGCGACGATCTCGCCGAGCCCGCGATTGGCGGCCGATCCCAGCGACTCCCAGAACTGCCCTTCCTGCAGCTCGCCGTCGCCGGTGAGCACGAAGACGCGGCGTTCGTTGCCGGCCAGACGGTTGGCGAGCGCCATGCCCTTGGCCTTCGAGATGCCCATGCCGAGCGAGCCGGTGTTGGCCTGGATGTACGGCGTCTCGACGTGCGGATGCCCCGGCAGGCCGTGCAGACGACGCAGCTGGTGCAGCTTCTCGTCGGGCAGCAGGCCGAGGCCGATCAGCACGCTGTAGAGCGCGGGCGCGTCGTGCCCCTTCGACGAGAAGAAGACGTCGCACGCCTGCGGGCCCTTCGTCGAGATCGCGAATCTCGTTCAGGAACAGCCAGCTCATGATCTCGAGCGAGCTGAAGCTGGTGCCGATGTGGCCGGACCACGCGCCGGCAATCATGTACAGCGTGTTGATGCGCGCCAGCGCGGCGAATGCGCTGGCCCGGGCCACGTCGGGCACGTTGGCGTCGAGCAGGCGATTGAACTCGTCAACGGGAACGAACTGAAGCTCGAGCGCTTCGCCCTGGTCGGTCTGTATGTCACCCATCAGCGTCGGGCGGGTCCTGCCTTTCGGACCCGCCGGTCCTTTATGTTCTCACTGTTGCGAACGGTTCCTGCGTCAGCTTCGGCAGCGCGACGGTTCCGTCCGCGAGCAGGCGCTCGGCCACGATCCAGTCAAAGCGCATCGTTGATGTCGAAGCCTTCGTAGCCTTCGGTCAGGAACGGCACGAGCACGTCGCCGGCAATCGTCCGGCGCTCGCGGACGACGCGCGTCCAGGCGATCTCGAGCGACGCGTTCTGCACGTAGACCGGCGGCAGCGCCTGATACGGCGTGCTGTGCCACGGCTGTTCTTCGCGTGGGCCGCCTTCGTGGGGGCCGCCTTCGTGGGGGCCGCCTTGCAGGCGGCCCTGCCGTGCCGAATGGCAGCAGCGGAAACATCCGCTGCCCCCGCACCACCCACATCTTGCCCGGATGCTGGGCGCACTGCTCGACCGCACGCAGCGAATCGACGCCCGGCTGCGACGTGAACGCTGCCCACGCCCGCCGAATCGTCGCCGCGGTGCGAAACGGACTGGTCGGGCGCAGCAGGCTGAAACAGTCCCACGTGCGGCCCCGCGCGCCAAGCTCGGCAAGCGTGTATTCGAGCCACTCGATGTCGGGCGACGTGTCGCTGGCGAGCGCCGCCGGACGCAGGAACGGCACCTCGGCGCCGTAGTGGCGCGCAATCGCCGCGATCTCCTCCGAGTCGGTCGAGACGATCACGGAGTCGAACACCTGCTCTCGAGCGCCGGCGCGATCGTGTAGGCAATCATCGGATGCCCGCCGAGCACACGCACGTTCTTTCCCGGCACGCGTTTGGAGCCGACTCGCGCCGGGATGAAGGCAACCGCTGACGGCATCAGACCTGACTCGGATTGTGATTGATGTAGATCGTCTTGAGATCGGAGTAGACGTCGAGCGCCTGCGTCCCGGCTTCGCGCCAGCCGTTGCCGGACTGACGCAGGCCGCCGAACGGCATGTGCGGCTCGCTGCCGTAGGTGCCGCCGTTCACGACCGCGACGCCGGACTGAATCCGGTTGAGGAACGTCATCGCCCGGTTGATGTTCTGCGTGTGGATCGACGCGGTGAGCCCGAACGGCGAATCGTTGGCCAGCGCGATGGCCTCCTCGAAGCTCGAGACGCGATACAGACACGTGATCGGACCGAACAGCTCGCTGCGCGTGATCTCGTCGTTGGCGCCGACCTGCTCGATGATCGTCGGCGCCACGAAGTACCCGTCGCCGTACGCCGCGCCGGTGAGCCGCTGGCCGCCGGTGAGCACCGTGGCGCCGCGCCGCCTTCGCGCGCTCGACCGCGCCGAGCATGTTCGTCATCTGCTCTTCGTTGATCACCGGCCCGTAGTCGTCGGTGTCGGCCGTGCCGACCTTCAGCTTCTCCGCCGCGTCGACCAGCATCGCCTTGAAGCGATCGTATACCCCGTCGAACACGATGATGCGGCTGCCGGCCGCGCAGCGCTGGCCGGCATTGCTGAACGCCGAGCCGAGCGTCCACGTCACCGCATTCTGCAGATCCGCATCGTCGCAGACGATGAGCGGGTTCTTGCCGCCGAGCTCGAGACAGGTCTTGGCCAGCCGGCGCCCCGCCGTCTCGGCGATCCAGCGCCCGACCTCGCACGACCCCGTGAAGCTGACGACGGCGACGTCCGGATGCTCGACGAGCGGCGCGCCGGCCTCCTCGCCGAAGCCGTGCAGCGTCGTGTAGACGCCTTCGGGCACTCCCGCTTCGCGCGCCAGCACGCCGAAGGCCCAGGCCGAGAGCGGCGTGTCCTCCGCCGCCTTGAGAATCGCGGCGTTGCCGCAGAGCAGCGCCGGAAACGCTTTCCACGCGACGTTGGCGATCGGCGTGTTGGCGGCGATGATCAGTCCGGCGACGCCGAGCGGCTGCCGCACCACCATCGCCGCTCTTGTTCGGCACCGCGCTGGTCGTCGTCTGGCCGTAGAAGCGGCGGCCCTCGCCGGCGACGAAGAACCCCATCTCGATCGCCGCGTCGGTCTCGCCAAGCGCGTCCTTGCGCGACTTGCCGGTCTCGCGCGCGACCAGATCGGCGATCGCGCCGCCGATGCTCCTGCATCAGCATCGCGATCTGGCGGAGGATCTCGCCGCGCTTGACGACCGTCGTCGCCGCCCACGCCGGCTGCGCCTTCTTCGCGCACTCGACGGCGGACTGGACGTCGGCGGCGCTCGAGCGCGCCACGCGGCAGCACTCGCGGCCGGTGGCCGGATCGATCTTCGAAAAGGTGCGGTTGTCGGCGGCGGCACGCTCGTGGCCGCCGATCTGGTTCGGGACAGTCGCCGGGATCGAGAGATCGATGCTCACGTAGTCACCACTGGAGCATTGTTGATCCAGGCGTAGTAGGGGAACCACTCCGTAAAGTACCGTCTGGACGCTGCGACGCAGCGCCGGCTATCACCACGCGGTGAAGCCCCCGTCGACGCGCAGCTCGTGGCCGGTGACGTACGACGAGGCCGGCGAGGCGAGGAAGATGAGCGGGCCCTTGAGATCCTCGGCATCGGCCATGCGACCGAGCGGCACGCGCGCGCCGTACTTCGCCTTGAACTGATCGTCCTGACCCGCCAGCACGCCGCCCGGCGACAGCGTGTTCACGCGCACGCCGCGGCCGGCCCAGTGCGTCGCGAAGAACTTGGACAGGTTGACGACCGCCGCCTTCGACGCGCCGTAGGCCGGCGACTTGATGAACGGCGCGTTCCCGGCGAGGTGATCGTAGAAGTGCGGGTCCGGCGACACCGAGGCGTAGAGCGAGCCGATGTTGATGATCGACCCGCCGCCGCGCTGCCGCCATCCGCTCGCCGAACACCTGCGTCACCTGAAACGTGCCGAGCAGATTCACCTCGACCATGCGGCGGAACTCGTCGATCGGCAGCTCGTGCAGATGGTGCCGGCCGCCGGGACTGTCGGGCGGCTGGTCGATGCCGGCGTTGTTCACGAGGATCGACGGCTCACCGAGCGCGCTCGGCGACGCGCCCGCGGCGGCCTCGATCGACTCGCGTCGGTGATGTCGCAGTCGAAGCACTGGAGCGCCGTCGCCGGCGCAGCCGCGTCAGCTCTTCGAACCGCGGCGGTCGGGGACGCGCTGCCAGAGTCGAGGGCGGCGACGCGCGCGCCCGCTTCGAGCGAGCGCCTCGGTCCAGACGGCGCCCAGCTTGCCGCAGGCGCCGGTGACGACGGCGATGCTGGTTGTCGAGGCGAAAAGCGTCCGCTCACGAAGCGCGCGAACTCGGCGTTCGGACTTGCTCAGCACGTCGAACGACAGGAAGTCGTCCTCGTGGAGCGGCTTGAGCGTCGTCCGGCCGATCACCGTGTCGAGCTCGTACGGCGGAATGCCGCCGCCCGGCGACTTCATGACGATGTCCTCGGGGCCGAGCACGTGACCGCTCGGCAGGTCGCGCGCGACGACCAGGCTCTTGCCCATCTTCACGATCGGCGCACGCTCGCTGTCGTAGATCTTCTTCGTGCCGTCGCCCATCGCCTTGAACGTGCGCTCGAGGTCGCGCACCATCTTGCGCAGACCGACCGGCTCGAGCGAGAACGCGTGGTCGGTGCCCTTCATCGCGCGGTTCAGCGTGAAGTGCTTCTCGACGATCCGCGCGCCGAGCATGTAGGCGGCGACCGGCATGGCGATGCCGTTGTCGTGGCTCGAGAAGCCGATGACCGCGTCCGGGAAAGCGATCGCGGTAGGTCGAGATCACGCGCAGGTCGAGCTCCTCGAACGCCGCCGGATACCCGGCGGTGCACTGCAGGATGGCCAGCTGCGGGTTGATCGGCATGATCGCGTCGTAGGCGCGCTGCACGTCCTCGAGCTGCGCCCCGCCGGTCGAGACGATCATCGGCTTGCCGAACGACGCGACGTGCTTCAGCAGCGGCGTGCTCTTGAGGTCGCCAGAGGCGATCTTGTACGCGGGGACGTCGAGCGCTTCCAGGAAGTCGGCGCTGGCCATGTCGAACGCCGTCGCGAAGAAGTCGACGCCCAGCTCTTTCGCATAGGCCTGGAGCTCGATGTACTCGTTCGCGACCGAACTCGAGGAACTCGCGATGCTCGCCGTAGGTCGCGCCGAAGCTGTTCTCGTTGTCGTACGGCTTGTCGTAGGCGGCGCGGGTGTAGAGGCCGCGGTTGTCGCGCTTCTGCAGCTTGACCGCGTGCGCGCCGGCCAGCTTCGCCTCGCGGAACAGCTCGCGCGCCTTCTCGAGGCTGCCCTGATGGTTGTGGCCGATCTCGGCGATCACGTAGCACGGCGTGTGATCGCCGATCGCTCGCGAGCCGATGTTCAGTGTCCTGGCCATAGTCGTCTCCGTTAGGTGCGAACCACGGGCCGCAGCTGCGCCACCAGCTGATCCCATCCGTACTCGGCCGTGCGCGATCTCGCGCGCCGCGCGGCCGATCCGCTGCGTCTGCTCGACGTCCGGCAGCCGGTCGCACAGGTTGATGTCGATCACGTTCTGCATGTGGGCGAGCCCGGCCGGCGAGTGCTCGTCGAGGTTGGTGATCACCGCGCAGCCGACCTCCATCGCCGCGTTGACGGTGGTGTTGTTCGCGCGCAGGCCCTTTTCGAAGAACGCCGCGAGGAACGTGCAGTCCATCAGGTGATTGAAGACCGCCGTGTCGGACAGGTAGCCCATGAAGTAGACCTGCCCGTTGAAGATCGACTGCAGCTCCTCGAACCGCACGACGAACGAGCCGTCGAAGCTGGTGTTCTCGTGCAGCGCCGTCGAGACGTACACCGAGTAGCTCTGGCCGGTGGCGTCGAGCAGGTCGCGCAGCCGGCGGTAGAGCGGCACGCGGATCTTGTGCGCCATGCCGAAGGTGAACACCGACAGCTCGGTCCGCTGGAACCGCTGCGGGTTGAGGATCGTGCCCGGGCAGAACAGCTCCTGGATGTCCGGGCGCATCGGCCGCAGCTGGGTGAAGAGCTCGCTGTTGCCGCAGTACACCTTCGCCGCCGCGGCGACCAGCCGCTGCTCGATCTCGGTCCCGTCGAACGCGTGCAGAAACAGCTCGAACTGGCCCGACCGCGAACTGGCCCACAGGTCGAGATCCGCCGCATCGGCCGAGTCGAACTCCGAGAGCTTCAGGGACAGGAGCGGGCGGCGATGACTGCCGAGCTCGACGGCGCGCAGACCCGACCACGGGAACGTCGAGATATTTGGCCAGAATCGCGTTGAATTTCGCGATCCCGCACGTCCACGGGTTCAGGTGATAGCCGGCGATACAGTCGATCATCGTGTGTTTGGAAACTCGTCTGGCGAACGGTCCATCTTACCGAAAACACGGCAGGCCGGTCATGCGGTAATGCCCGGCCGCGGCGCGTCCCCGGAGCGTGAACACCTGAACCGGAGGTCCGGCTGGCGCCGGCAGGACGCCCGCGCGTTCGTACGACGCCATCACGTGATCGTGGATCAGCCGGAACTGCGGAACGAAGTGCGAGCTGTACGAGCGCTCGTCATCGAGCAGCACCACGGGAACCGATTCGCGTCGCATCCGCGCGAGCGTGAGCTGCTGATCGCTCTCGAGCGTATAGAAGCCCGGGCGGAACGTCGGCTGGCCACCGGCGAACGAGCGCCCGGCGATCGCCAGAATCTCCGGCGCGTCGGCGACGACGAGCACACGGTCGGCGGGAGCCGTGCACAGACGCACGTACTCCGCGGCGTTCGGTTCCGGATCGGCTGGAGCGCCCGCGGGTGAAGACACAGGTGGAGGCAGCGCGCGAAGCTCCGTGGTCACGGCCGCGAGCCGCCGGCCGATCTTCTTGACGCTGTCGCCGAGTCCGGTCGTGTCGAGCTCGTGCCACACGCTGCCCGTGGTGGCGAGCGCCATCATCGTCGGCACCAGCACCAGCGCTGCGGTCGTCCACACCAGCCCACGCAGCCATGGCGCGCCATCCTGAAACCGTGACGGCAGCCAGGCCGCGAGGATGGCGAGGGGAGCGCCCAGATCGCCGAATCTGGCGCCGAAGTTGTTCCGCAGGAAGAAGCGATCGAGGATCAAGGCGAGCACGGCCAGGCTGGCGATCACGGCGCGGGTTTGCCGGGTGTCGAGATTCCTGGCGCGGGGTGCGCCGATGAGGACGAGCAGCGCCACGATCGGGATGGCGACACTGACGTCGTAGAGCCACGCCACCGCGTTGCCTTCCTCGGACAGAACCGACCAGATGCCGCCCGTCGAGGGCCCGAAGTGCGGCCAGCGGAACGTCGTGCGGTTGGCCTCCTGGGCGACGAGCGCGCGAGCCGTTTCGAGATAGGAGCCGATGCCGACGTAGTGCTGGATCGAGTAGACAGGTAAGGCGAGCAGCAGCACGACCGTGCCCGCGTAGACCGCCAGCCGGTCGAACGCCTCGCGCCAGCGCGGCGTTCCCAGCAGCATCAGGATCGCGACCGGCGGTGCGAGATAGACCAGAAAGTCGTGGCGAAACAGGAACGCGACCGCGGACCACGCGCCGAGCTGCGCCGCACGCACGCGAGTCGGCTGCCGCACGTAGCGGAGGAACAGCGCCGCCGCGACGGCAAACACCAGTACTTTCGAATAGCCATACAGCTTGGTGGAGGCGAACAGCGTCGCGATCGTCGCGATCACCGCGGTCGCCCTGCCCGAGAGCTCGGTGGCGGTGCGAGCCGTGAGCGCGAGCGCGAATGCGAGCAGACCCACGGTGAAGACGGCTTCCGCGAAGAACGTCTCGCCGATCACGCGCTGCGCGAGCGCCGGCAGCTCGTAGGTCAGCGCCGGCCACGCGCCCATGACGCCGGCATCGGCGAAATCCCTGAGCGGACGCTCGCCGTGCGCAACGGCCGACGCGCCCAGGGAGTAGATGAAGTGATCGCCGTCGAAGCCGCCGAGCGCGCCGCCGAGCGCGTTGAAGCGGTACAGGAAGGCCAACAGGAAAATGGCGATCGGTACGACCAGCGCGTGTCTGGCTGCGCGAGCAATCGCCTGACGGAACCCGGGCCGCCTCAAGGCGGCCCCCACGTCAGAGTCGTATTCACCACCAATCGCGGCGCGGATTCGGATCGGTACGCGCCACGGCTCGCGCGGCGCTCATGAGATTGTCGATCGATCCCGGACCGCACGCAGGCCCGGCCGCGGCGGCCATTTGCTGAATGCCAATGAGCGCCGCGGGGATCGCAGCGGCCCGGTCGTCGCCGATCACCGTGATACCGTAAAGATGCCGTGCCAACTGCGTGCGCTGCGATTCATCGAGCCAGGTGGTTCCACATGCGACGAGCGCTTCGGCGAGCGCGCGGCTCGCCTTCGCGTCGGGCGGGAACGGCCCGAACGAGCGCAGTCGTTCGTCGATGTCAACGGCAGTGGACGACGGCGATCCCAACCGCGCTGCAAGGTCGATGATCTTCGCCTCCTGTTCCGGCGATGGCGGCGGCTCAGCCGTGGGCCGCCAGAGGGCAAGCGCGAGCGCCGCGATGACGACCATCGGCAGTGCCTGCAGCCACCCCGCGTACGGGTTGTGATCCGACGTTTCGTTCATCTCGCGTCGCGGCTCGCTCCCCGACTCGTCTGTGTCGCGTGCATACCCGTTCTGACCATTGTGCTCGTCCGCTGGCTCTTTGGTGTATCGGTCTCAGCATTCCGTCCCGTACTCAGCGACGAGGTCTATTACTGGCACGAGGCGCTCACGTTTGCGCATGCCGGCCTTCGGGGCGGTTACTACACACTCGAAGAAGTCACCAATCCGTCCGGATTCACGCCGTTCGGCCCGCACGGCGCGGGCTTCGTCATGCTTTACGGTCTGTTCGGCAAAGTGTTCGAATGGCACCGCCACAGCATCCTCGTGCTGAATCTCGTCGCTATCGGCGCGGCGGCCTGGGTGTGGACGGCCTGCGCGCGGCTGTCGAACGCCAAGCTGTGGATGTCGGCGCTCCTGCTCGGCACGTTCTGGCAGATGGTCTTCTGGGCCTCGACCGGCATGCAGGAGTCCCTTCACCATGCCGGCGCCATCGTCATGGCGGCGCTGTTTGCGAACGTGCTCGCGTCGCCGCCGCGAACCTGGATCACGGTGACCGGCGCCGCGACGCTGTGTCTATTGGCTTTCGTCCGGCCGACGTGGATCGTCATCATGCCGCTGTGGGCGCTCATCACCAACCGATACGCCAGCCGCACGCGCACCATTGCAGCGGTGGCGGCGTCACTCGCCGCCGCCGCCGTGATGCTGATGATCTTCAATCGCACCGTCGCTCCGTACTCCCGCGGCTTCTCGTTCGTCGAGGTCTTCAGCCTGTCTGTCGGCACACGGTCCGTCCTCGAGAACCTGCTGTTCAATCTGAACCGGACCGTCACCTTCTCGGAATACGACGACCTCGAGATCCTGCACCGCGTTCAGGTACCTGGGGCTTTCTCGTCGCCTCGCTGGCGCTTGCGGTTGCACTGTGGTGGCGTCGGCTGAACTGGCGCTCGGGGCCCCTCGCGCACCTGGCTGTCGCGACAACGGCGATGTTCACCATCCTCGGGCTGATGCTGGTGCTGTATTCGCTCACCAACTGGGCCGAGCACCGGGTGCTGTCGGCATTTCTTCTGTTCGGCGCCCTGCTGACGCTCGCCGCCCCGGGACGCGCCCCTCTCGTGCTGGTCGCGGCGCTGATCGTCTCGAACGTGGCCACCGCCGGTACGTTCGTCCGCGTCTTCGAGGCCAAGCGACAGGAGCAGTTCATCTGGGATCATCGCGGCGTGAACGTGTTGCAGGAGACGCTGGAGGCAAACCGGGTGGTCTACCGCAAGGACCAGTCACGCTGGTGCAACACGTTGTTGACCGCACAGGAGCCACCACACTTGATCGCCGTGCCAGCCGGAATCGGCATCTCGGTCGTCCGCGAATCCGATCAGATGTCGATGCCGCCGCGTTCGCGCTACCTGCTCCTCGACGAGTCGGCGCTCGCACATTTCCAGCGGCCGGTACGCGTGCAGCCGCTGGCGACACTGCCGTACGGCACGCTCTATCTGAACCTCGAATCGGGCTGCGATGAGTGGACCGTATCAACTGGAAGAGTACCGCTCACAACCAGCCTCGACCGCGGTTTCCCGGCCGCGACAACCCGTCCCGGGCGCACGCATGCGCGCTGGGGTGGGAGCGGAGCGGCCGGTAGTGAATCGGGAAGGACATACCACTAGTATCCGAAGCACGGGAGCCCATTCGGACCCGACGGCGTCCCAACCAGTCCACGGCGAACCAGCACACGAAGCGAGCCTTCGGTGATCGAGACGCTGCCGACCTCGTCGTACCGCAGCGAAGTACTCGGCCAGCCCGAGTCGCGGGTCGTCGAGCAGTTCGCCGCCCAGAACAATGGGAACCGACTGCGAATCGAGCATGGCGATGGTTTCGCGCGCATAGCGGGGATCGGCGTAGTAGCCGACGACGAAGGTCACGCGCCCGCCGGCGAACAATCGATCCGAAAACGCCGGCACGTCGGGGTAATACCCGATCGCAATCACTCGATCGGTCGGCCGCGTACATCGATGCAGGTAGTCGGCGGCCTGTGCCCGATCGTTCCCCTGGCTCTGCCGGAGCGAATGCGGCATCTCAGCCAGATCTCGAGACGCCTGCTGGACACGGCGCACGACGTCGAAGGGCTCGAGCAGTCGCGCGGTCCGCAACTCTCCGCTCACGCTCCCCAGCTGCCAGATGCAGGCAACGGTCACCGCCAGGATCGCAACCGCGGGCGCGCCGGACGCCAGGACGCGTGGCCAGGGCCGGTGACCTGCCGTCGCCATCGACAACACGTACGCACCGAGCACTGCGACCAGTGGAGCCATGTCCCCGAACCGCGCTCCGAGGTTGCCGCGAAGCAGGAAGTGCCAGGCCACCGCGCTCATCAGGCTCAAGGCGACGAGCGCGGCCGCGTGCGTGTCTTCTTCCGCGCCGCCACGCATGCGTCTCCGCAGCGTGATGACTGTGACCACAATGGGCACGCTCAGGAAGAGGTAGTAGATCCACGCCTCGCTGTTGTCTTCGTTGTCGAGCGTCGCGGACGGTGAACCCTCGAGCGCGACACGAGGCCAGCCGATCCGCGTGCGCTCGGTACTCGTTCGCGCTCATCTCGCGCGCGTTGCGCACGTACTCGGTCAGGCCGCGATAGTGCTGAATCCACCAGAACGACGGAGCCAGCAGGACCAATGTGATCACGCCGTACGCGGCGACTCGTCCGATCCGATCCCGCCACACTGCGTTGCCTGACAGCGCGATCAACGCGAGAAACCCCACCGCGCAGTAGACCGCGTAGTCGTGCCTGAACAGAAACGCCACGGCCGTCCACGCGCTCATCAGCGCCACGCGCCGCCAGGTCGGCAATCCGCGGCAGCTGACAATGAGCAGCGCCGCCACCGCAGTGGTCAATACTTTCGGATAGCCATAGAGCTTGGGCGACATCAGCGCGGACAGGAGCGCCATCGCCAGCGCCCACGGCCACCGCGCCACGACGCTGCCAGCCAGGAACGCCACCGCCGTGCCAAGCGCCATGCCTCCAACGGTGAGCCAGGCTTCCGAGCGCAGGTTGTCGCCGAAGTAGCGCTGTGCGGCCGCCGAGAACTCGTAGGTCAGCGACGGCCAGGCTCCGTGCATCGCATCGTGGAAGTCGCGGAGCGGCTGCTCGCCCGCCTGGACCTGCTTGGCGAGCGCGAAGTAGAGGAAATGATCGTTATCGAATCCGCCGAACGCGCCGCCGAGCGTGTTGAACCGGTACAGAAACACCCAGCCGAACAGCAGGATCGCGACGACGCCGACGACGATCCGGCGCGAGAGCGGCTCAGAGGCGCGCTGATCGAGCATCGATCGAGACGGTCGGACCGGCCGCAGCCTCGATCACATATAGCGGCCGGCGCCGCGACTGGTCGAGTGATCGCCACACATACTCGCCAACCATGGCGATGGCGGACAGGACGACGCCGCAGCGCACCCGCGATCGCCCCGAGGAGAACGACGACCGCCGCCTGCAGGCTTTCGAACCACACCAGGCCGACGATCACGGCGGCCAGACCGATCACCATCAACGCCGCGCCGGCGAGCCAGCAAGCCTTGATCGGGCGCGTCGGAGAACGCGGTGATCGAGTCGATGACCAGCTTGATCTTCCTCGCGATGGTCCACCCCGAGCGGCCGGCGGCGCGAGGCAGCTTGTCGTACTCGATGTAGTCCTGGCGGAACCCGAGCCACGTAATCAGCGCAAACACGCTCACGTGCTGCTCGTCGCAGCGCCGGAACGCGTCAATCACCACGCGGTCCACGAGGAAGAAGTCGGCGCCGCGGGCCGGGATCTCCTTCATGCCGACGATGTGTCGCATCACCCAGTAATAGAGCGCCGCAAACCCAGCGTGCGTCTGATCGCCCGGCCGTTCGCGCCGCGTCGCCCAGACGACCTGGGCGCCGGCGCGCCACTTCTGGAGCAGGGCGCCGAGCGTCTCCGGCGGATCCTGCAGATCCGACGCCATCATGACGGCCGCATCGCCGCGCACGTGATGCAGGCCGCAGGTAATGGCCACATGCGATCCGCGGTTCCGGGCGAGCCGGACGCCGCGCACGCGCGAGTCCACGACCGCCAGGCGCTGGATCACGGCGAAGGTGTCATCACTCGAGTGGTCATCGACAATCAGCCACTCCCAGTCCTCCCCCAGCTGCGCCATCGTCTGCGTGAGGCGCGCGTGCAGGGCTTCGAGGTTGGTGGACTCGTTGAATGCCGGAGTGAGAATCGAGAAATCATCGCGATACGGCCTGCTTCAGCGACGACGCGACCCGCTGCTGTTCCTCGTCGGTCATCTGGTGATAGAGCGGCAGTACGATCACCGTGTCTTGTGCCTGCTCGCCGCGGACCAGTGGTCCGGCCGAGCGCCATGAACCGGCCGGGTATGCCGGCTCGCGGTGGGCGTTCATCACGCCGCGCCGCGTGGACACGCCCTCGTCCAGCATGCGCTGCATCACGCGACGCTGATCGAGCGGCGGCTCGAGACGAACGGTGTAGCTTTGCCAGTTCGTCCGCGCCCACGCGGGCTCGACCGCTGGGATCACACCGGGTGTGCCGCGCAACAGCTCTCCATATCCAGCCGCGAGCGCGCGGCGCCGCTCGACGATGGTCGAGAGGCGTGCGAGCTGTTCACGGCCGATCGCCGCCTGGATATCGGTCATCCGGTAGTTGAATGCCGGAACCGCGTATTCCTCGAACACGACCTGCGACGAGGCGTGCCTGACGGTATCGGGGACCGTCATGCCGTGCTGGCGCAGAAGGCGGAACGTCGCATCCAGCTTCGGGCTGCGCGTGGTCAGCATGCCGCCGTCGCCGGTGGACAGCAGCTTGCGCGGATGGAACGAGAAGCACGCGATGTCCGCATGCGGGCGGCCGACTCGTTCCCATTGCCCTTCCCACAACAGCTCGCTGCCGATGGCGCAGGCCGCGTCTTCGATCACCGGCACACCGCGCCGCCGGGCAACCGCCAGGATCGGGGCCAGCTCGCACGGCATGCCGAGCTGGTGCACGACGAGAATCGCCTTCGTGCGATCGGACATCGCCGGTTCGACGAGCGATGGATCGATGTTGAAGGTGTCGGAGGTGACGTCCACGAACACCGGCGTCGCACTGCAGCAGCGGACGGCGTTCGCGGTGGCGATGAACGAATGACTGACCGTGA
The DNA here is from genome assembly GCA_963751025.1 of uncultured Acidobacteriota bacterium. Lineage (GTDB taxonomy): Bacteria > Acidobacteriota > Vicinamibacteria > Vicinamibacterales > UBA2999 > Gp6-AA40. Next base: position 359,255 of record CAVVTC010000005.1, read on the forward strand.
TCACTTCGTCGCCGGGCCCGACGCCGACCGCCAGCAGGGCCAGATGCAGCGCGGTCGTGCAGCTCGAGACCGCGCAGGCGTGCGGCGCGCCGAGCGCGGCGGCGAACTCGCGCTCGAATGCGGCGACTTCCGGACCCTGCGTCACCCATCCCGACAGGATCGCGCGGCGAGCGGCTTCGGCGTCGCGCTCGTCGAGCCAGGGTCGAGCCACAGGAATGAGCGCGGTCGTTCTGGTCACACGGTGTTGGAGGCGGGAATCCAGTTGCGGACGATCTCCTGCTCGAGGAGCTCCTCCGGCGTCTTGTGCTGATCGCGATACCAGTGCAGCAGCCGCTGCAAGCCTTCGGACAGGGAGACCTTCGGCGCGAAGCCGAGGAGCGTACGCGCCCTGGTGACGTCGGCGATCAGCCGGTAGACGTCGCCGGGCCGCGGCTCATCGTGCTCGACGACCGCGTCCGGCCTGCCGGTTTCAACCGCCACGAGTCGAGCGAGATCGTTGAATCGTCAGATCGACGCCGGTGCCGATGTTGATCGTCTCGCCCACCGCATCCGGATGCTCACCGGCGAGCAGTATGCCGGCCGCGGTGTCGCTCACATAGGTGAAGTCACGGGACTGCGAGCCGTCGCCGAAGACCACCATCGGGCGCCCGGCCAGACAGCGGAGGAGGAACTTGGGAATCACTTCCCCGCTGTCGCCCTCGTGGTGCGATCGCGGACCGTAGGTGTTGAACGGACGCACGACGACGGTGGGATAGCCATAGGTGCGGAAATACGCACGGGCGTACGCACTCGCCGGCGAGCTTCGAACCACCGTAGACGGTGCAGGGAAAGGCCGGGTAATCCTCGCCGATGCGTTCCCCCCGGATCGGCGTGGACTGCACGCCGCCGTACACCTCCGAGCTCGAGACGCAGACGAACCGCGGCACGTCGGCCTGCCGCGCGGCCGCGAGCAGCTGCAGCGTGGCAGTCGCGTTCACCTCGTGGTTTTCGTGAGGCGAGTGAACGGAATGGCGCACGCCGAGGCAGGCGAGGTGATACACGGCCCGCGTCTCGTGCAGATGCGGCGCGATCGCCCCCACGTCCCTGATATCCGTCACGAGCAGCGTCACGTGCCGCGACAGTACGTCGGCGACGTTCTCGCGCTTCCCGTTGACCAGATTGTCGACGATGACCACGCGCTCCCCGCGCGCGGCGAGCTGCCGTACCAGCTCGGAGCCGATGAACCCGGCGCCGCCCGTCACCACCACCGTCGATCGATCGGCCATCTAGTGGTATGTCCTTCCCGATTCGTAACCGGCCGCTCCGCTCCCACCCCAGCGCGCATGCGTGCGCGCCGGGGACCCCGGGTTGTCGCGGCCGGGACATCGCGGTCGAGGCTTGTTGTGAGCGGTACTCTTCCAGTTGATACAGTCCACTAGACCCGCCGGGTGAGCACGAGGAACGCCACGCGGCTCACCGCTCCGAAGTCCTGCAGGTGCACCGCCAGTTGCGCAGCGGTGCGGTTGATCGGGGAATCATAGACCGGCGACTCCGGCGCCACGGCCATCGGGTGCACGATCCGCGAGACGAAGTCGTAGACGCCGAAGTGGCGTCGCGCCTCGACGGTGAAGAACCGATCGAGCCACGGCAGCAGCGTCGTCTCCTCGAAGTCCACGTTGTGCCACACCGCCGGCATCTCCGACAGTCCCATGCGCGTGCGCATCGCGTTCAAGGCGCGACGCCCGTCGGCCAGGCCCTCGACGAAAATGAATCGCGAGCCGGGCGTGAGCAGACGGGCAATGTTCTCAATCGCGCGCTGCTGCAGCGCCCAGCTCTCGAGGTTGATCAGGCAGCGGATCGAGAGCGCGACGTCGAACGTCCCGAGGGACGCGGGATCGAGGTCGAGCGCGTTGCCGACCTCGAAGCGCAGGCTCGGGTTGCCGGCAGCCGCGGTGCGGGCGCGGGCGATCATCGATTCGCTGAAATCGACGCCAAGCGTCTCGCGGACGAGCGGCGCCAGGAGTCGCGTGGCGTACCCGGATCCGCACCCGACATCCACGACCCGATCGCTCGGCTCGAGAAACGGCTTGATGGTCTCGATCTCGAGCCACCGCTGCCAGACGTCGTTATGGGTCGCCTCGGCGTCGGTCAAAGATTGATCCTGGGCTCGTGTCTCCCAGAACTGCTTCACTCGCGAGTCGTGCACGCGTACTCCTCGAAGGGTTCGAACGGCTCCGTCATTCTAGTCGAGCGCACGCACGTCTCCCGTTCTCCATCCACACCACGAACGACTTGTCGCCGGCGATCGCGAACCGCTCGGCTTCGTGGTAGTGCTGCCGACGTGAGCACCGATGCGCGGATAATCGTCGAGCATCTCCTGCTGCGTCTGGCTGTCCAGAATGACCAGCGGCACGTCCTCTGCCGGCAGCAGATCACGCGGCGGGCTCGGCGTTCGCGACTTACGTCGAGCTCGGCATCCCGCGATGACTGCGCTTTCGGCAGGCGCGCAGGTCGGCTCGGCGAAGGTTTGCGATCGGAGCTGATCGCTGCGCGATGGAGAGGTGCATGTAGTGGTCGTTCGAACTCCTCGAACGACAAGGACCGGTACACAAACGTGAGCACGCCGAGCGTGACCGCGCAGGCAGCCACGCGATAGCCGCGGCCGCCGGGATCACGCGGACAGGATGCCTTCCAGACCGAGACGTGTCATGCCACGCAGATCGAGCGGGCTGAACTCGGCGGCGCCGGCCCGGGCTCCGGCCTGCCGCGCCACGAGCAGGTGCGGCGCGAGCAACTGGTCGGTGTCGTAGACGGCCACCGTCGGCACACCGAGGAACGGCGCGAGCCACGCCAGCCCGCCACAGGTGCTCAGGAAGAATCGCGATCGGGCAATGAGCGCGATCTGCACGCCGAGATTCGTCCGCGCATGCATCAACGAGCGCGCGCTCGTCACGCCGGGGATGTCACCCAGCTCCAGATCGCGATGCTCGTCGATCCCGAGATCGACGTCGAGCAGCAGCACCGGCGCGATGGCCGCGGCCCTGGCGACCAGGTGTCGCAGCGGCTCGCGCGTCCGATCGCTCATCGACAGAGCCGGTCCCGAATACAGCTTCACGGCGATGAAATCATCGGGGACTGGCAGGATCCCCGGCGCAAGACGATCGACCGAGTACCGGGTACGCCGCCACAGGAGGTCCATCGGCAGGTTGCCGTGCCATACCTCTCGAAACAGCTTGAACATCAGCGACGGATGACACACGCGGGCGTCAGTCAGGTCGAAGCGCGTACTGACCGCCTCCAGCAGCTCATCGTCGAACGCGCTCGACCCGGACTGTTTCTGACCGCCGCCCTCTGCGCTGGTGCGGCGCTGTTGGTTTCGAGCCGCGAAGTCAGACGGCGTCGTCAGATCGAAGAGATCGACGTAGCGTCCGGCGATTCCCGCGTAGGCGCTCTCCATCCCGCCGCGTGACACGACGATGAAGCGGTCGCTCGGGATCCCGTGCGCATCCTGAAACCAGCGGAGAAACGGAATCCAGTAGAGCACCTCATAGCCGACCTCGGCCAGCCAGGGCCCAAGGATGATGGGAGCCTTTCCCTGAGCGAGGCCCGCCAACGTCACCTCGATCTCCTCGGCGTCGCGCCGAAACGCGCGGTGTTCCTGCTCGCGCGCCTGACGTCGCATCATCCGCACGAATGGCTTCGGCGCGGCCTGCAGCCGCCGGGCGGCCTTGAGTCCGAGATTGCGCACGGCGTCGAATCCGCTCATGAAGAAAATCCCATCGCAGAGGACGCAGGGGAGCAGAGGTACGCAGAGGCTTGCGACGGGTGGACCCGCGCGTAGCGCGGGCATGGATCGAGCCCGCGCCTCCGCGATCTCCGCGATTGGTTTTCTCCGTGACATCTGTCCGCTCATGGCCGGTCGATTACTGCCTGCAATGCGACACCGGGCGGACATGTCGGCGCGTCGGCAATCTGCGTGCGAACCGCCCGCGCACCGACGTCGCGCGCGAGACAGCTGAGATCGGGAGTCACACTCGCCCCGCGCGACCTGAGGTACTCGAACGCCGTTGCCGCGTCCACCAGCACCGCGGCCTCGAGCGGTGTGGCCAGTACGGGCTGGCTCGAGAGAATCCCCGCGCGAATCAACCCGATCGCATCGACGCCGTCGCCGTCCTCGAGCAGCCGCGCGGCAGTGGCCTCGTCTTTGAGCGCGATCGCTTCAGGCACGCTCCGCGGCGCACCCATCGTCAGGGGATGCGACCCTGACAACTCGGCGCCGGCAAGCGCCGCGAGCCCGATCGTCACGACGAGCGGAGGCGCCACGAGAAGCACGCGTGTGAGATTCACCAGTCGATGTCGAACCACGCCGCCCAGCTCGATGGCGGCTGATAGGGCGTCGGATGATTCCACAGCGCGTCGCGCCTGAGCGCGTCGCGAAGCGCCGGACCATCTGCGCCACGAAGCGCGATGCGCTGTCGATCGAGCCAGGAGTCAACCGATACCCACGCCGCACGCTGCTCGGCCGCCGTCCAGCGCAGGTTGTAGTGATTGCCGGCGACACGGTAGGCCCATCCGCAGGTCAGGACGGCGAAGAGCACCAGCGTCGGCACGATGCGCGCCGTCGCGGTGTTGCGAAACCATTCGCGCGAGGCGACGCTCACCGCGAGCCCGAAGAACACGCCGGCCGGACTCATGATGACGTTCTTCGTATAGGGAAAGCTGATCGCCGCGTTGGCAGCAAGGACGACGAGAAAGAGCGCGACCAGACGATCGCCGTGATCGAAATTCCAGGTCCGAATCCGATCCCGACCGCGTCCACAGGAACCAGGTCACGAGTGCCGTTGCCGCGGTTGACGAGACGACCGACACGGCGCTCCACGGATGGATCGTCCCGGTCGTCAGCTCGTAGACGAAGCGCCACACGCCACCCTTCGGCTCCGCGAACAGCACCGTCGAAATCGAGCTCACGACGTTGTAGGCGTAGAACGGCCAGGCCCGGCCCTCGAAACGCGCCGTCAGATCGGACGGCTCGAGAATACCGAACCCGAAGCCTGACGCGCGCTCCGCGAGCGTTGGAGTGCCGACGTCGAGGACGAATGCGCGGGCAACGAGATACGTCACCAGGCACGCGGTCATCGCCAGCACCGCTCGCCGCGAGACACCCCGGGCGCCGAGCGCATAGGCAGAAACACAGATCACCCAGACGAGGACCCCGGACTCGACGGTGAGCACCGATCCGACGAAGAGCGCGATGGCCAGAAGGTCCCAGTACCAACGCGATCGTTCCCGAAGAGCCAGCGTCGCCACGGCGACACAGCACACCGCCATCGTGAGGAAGCCATTGATCGGGAAGGCCTCGCGAACCATCGGGACGAACGTGTGCGCACCGATCAGCACGGCGAGCGAGAGCGGCACGAGTGCCGCGTCGAGCGCGGTCCTCGGTCGCACCAGATGCACGAACAACACGATGAGCAGCAGGACCTGGGCGAAGTGAATGCCGCGGAACCAGAGAAAGTAGTGCCCGCCCGACAGCTCGTAGACGATCTTCAACTGGGCCCAGAGCAGCGGCCTGAGATACGCGCGTTGCGAGAACTGATCGCGAACCAGCTCGCCGAGCGTCGGCGTCTGCACCGCAAGCAGATTGCCGAAGCTGTCGCTGACCTGGATGACGAGGCCGAACAGAAAGTAGCCGAGCACCGCCGCCACGAGCAGGGCGTAGGCATAGGCGAGCCGCGTCCACCTCCTGCGTCACGTCGCCTCCGTCGTACCGCGTGAAGCATGGCCAGCCGGTCGTCTGGTCGATGCGGCTCGGCGGCAGACCTGTATGCACGAGGATCCGGACGCTGCGCTCCTCATCAATCGGGATCTCGGCAAGCTGGCGAAACCGGCCGGCGACGAACGTGTCGAGCTCGGGGAGGTTTCGTTGCCAGTCGTCGTACTGGTCGGTCATCACCAGCGTGAACGCCACGACCTGCTCCTGCACACGGGTGAGGAGACGTTGGCGATCGGCGTCCGACTGGTAATAGCCTTCGATGAAGCTGCTGTGCCCGGCGGCGAATGGCCGCTGCGCGTAGACGTAAATCTCCGGTGCGTTCCCGGTGACCAGCAGGCGATGACGCCCGGTCGTGCAGCGTTCGAGATAGTCGAAGAACGGAAAGAGCGGGATGAGGCGGCCGTCCGGGAGTTGCCGTCGCGAAAACCTGTCCGTCAGCTGGGCGGTCTTCTCTCTCAGCAGGCGCGGTACCTGACCGACACCGACCCACAGGTCGGTACGATGCAGCTGCTCGCCGGCCCGGCCAACCGCCGACACGGTGACCAGCCCTCCGACCCACATCACGGCGACGAGCGCCGTTGCTCCGACGCGGGCGACGAGGGACCGCATGCGAAGCGCCTCGCCCGTCAGCCACGCGCCGACGAGCACGGCCGGCACGATGACATCAGGAAGCCGCGCCGCCAGCGGATCGCGAAGGAAGTTCCAGTTCACGAGCACCGCGCTCACGACGAGCGCCGCGGCGATCGGCACGTCGGTCGATCCGCGCCTGTACCCGAGCCACACGCACGCGGCCGCGACGAAGGCCAGTACGTGCACACCGTAGTAGAGCCACGCCTGACTGCCGCGTTCGATCATGCCGAAGTGAAGTTGGGTGCGGTCGGCTTCACGACTGGAAAACGTCAGCGACGAGACCGCGTACTGCCACAGCCCCTGGTGCGACTGGACGAACGCGAGATACGGCAGCAGCGCCAGCACGACGAGGCCACCGAACACGAACAGCCGGACCAGCCGTGTGCGCCGATCCATCGGCGGCGTCAGCAGAATGGCCGCGACCGCCGCGGCACCGAGATAGAGGCCGTGGTCGTGGCGAAACAGGAACGCCATCGCGACGAGGATCGCAGGCACGACGAGCCGTCGATGAGCGGGCGACCGCACCCACGCATAGATGGCGAGCGGCACGACCGCATAGAGCAGCGCCTTTGGATACCCGTAGGGTCGTGGAAAGGCGAGCATCGACACGATGCTCGCAATCACGCCGACCGCAACCGACCGCGACACCTGCCATCCGGCGATCGCCACGCACGCGGCCGCCAGTCCGAAGGCCAGCGAGGTCATCAGCGCCTCGGCCAGCAGCGTGCGCCCGAGCACCAACTGCGCGCCGGCTGACATGGCGAACATCAGGGGCTGGCCGGGATCGACGAAGTCTCTCGTCGGCAGTTCGCCCATGAGCATCTGCTGCGCGCCGGCCAGATACTGGTAGTGATCGTTCGACAGGCCGCTGAGCGACAGGTAGCGAATGAACGCGGTCGCCAGCAAGAGGCACACGGACGCGGCGACGATGGGCCACGTGATGCGCTGCCGCGTGTGATCGGGAGTCGTCATCACACTGCGCCGGCCGCGGTCGGCAGCGGCACGAAACACGGCCAACCCGTCGGAACGTCTATCGCTATGCGCGGGCGGGCCCGCTCGACGAGGATGCGAACGCCCTTCAATCCGTCCACCGGGATGTCGGTCAGCACGTCGTACGCAGCGGTCAGGTGCGCCAGGATGTGCGGGAAGCTCCGGGCGAACGCATCCTGATCGTCGAGCGGCAGCACGACGAAGGGAACGGACTCGCGCTGTCATTCGTTCCAGGGTCAGCCGCTGATCGGCGTCGGAGTGATAGAAGCCTTCCGTGAACCCGATGTGCCCTCCCGCGAACCCGCGACGGGCGAGGACGAACACGTCGGCATACGGGCCGGAGACGAGCAGGCGATCCGTCGTGGCGGTACAGCGATCCAGGTAGCGGAAGAACGGCAGCAGCCCGGCGGAGACGCGGCTGGGCAGCTTACGCGCGTCCATTTCGGGCCGCGTGAGCGCGTCGACAACGGCCGCGGTGTGCTGCTGCAGATGTTCGAGGTCGTCCTCGAACACACCGACCTCGTCCAGCTTGTCGTGCACGTCGCCGACACGCCAGATGGCGACTGTGGTCACCGCGAGCAGGACGATCGCCGCGAGACGAACCGGAATCACGATCGGGAGACGGCCTTTCATCGTCCACGCGAGGCCGAGCAGCCACGCGCCGAGCAGGCATGCCGGTACCGTGGCGTCAGCGAGACGCGTCTCGAGCGGGTTGCGAAGAAAGCTGGCGTCGAGGGCCAGGCCGATGAGTGCGATGGCACCGACGGCAACAGACTCGCCCGCCCATCCCTCACGTCGCGTGATTCGACGCCACACAGCGAGGAGCAGGCAGACACACGCCAGAGTCCAGAACAGGTAGTACAGCCACGCATGCACGTTCTCCCTGCGTCAAGCCAGCGGAGAGCTGCAGGTATGGAAGGTCGCGCAGGATCGAGATGTCGGCTTCCCGGCGCGACACGGCGATTCCCGTCTCGAAGTACGGAACCAGTCCCTGGTAGTACTGCACCCATGCGGCCCAGGGCGCCAGCACGACGGCGACAACGGCGGCAAAGATCGCCATCCGTCGCGCAGCCTCGGCGAGACCCGACGCGCTGAGCACGATCGCGACCGCACATGCCGCGCCGATGAAGAGACCGTGATCGTGGCGCATGAGGAACGCCACCGCCGTCAGGACCGCCGCGGTGATGACCCGCGCGCGTGAGGCATGCGCGGCGACGGCAACGATCGCGCAGCCGGCGAGCCCGTAGAACAGCATCTTCGGATAGCTGTAGCTGCGGGGCGAGGCGAGAATCTCGAGCAGGGTGACGCCGACGCCGACGATCGTCGAACGCGCCAGCCACGACGCGGCAACGGCAGTCGCCGCCGCGCCGATGCCAACGCCCGTCGCCACCACGAGGAGCTCGGAGCCGGCGACGTCGCCGAACATCCATCGCGACAGGGCGGAGGGCACGTACATCAGCGGCGCACCGACATCGACGAAGTCTCGAATCGGCCAGTCGCCGAGGAGCATCTGACGCGCCCGCGCGACATGAAAGTAGTGATCGTTGGGAAAGCCGTTGTAGGTGAGGAACTGCCAGAGGACGGCGAGCAGAAACATCGCGAGCGCCGCCGCCCAGATCCGGACGCTCGACTGGACTACTTCCACGGACGCGTCACGCCGCTACACTCGAGCACCGCCGACTCGGGCTTGTATCGATCGAGGACCTCGCCCATGTCCTCGTCCTCTTCGAGCTGGGCGAGGCATCGCAACTGCTGCCACACCGCCGGCTCCGGCCGCGGTGCGGACCAGAGGATGACTTCAGCGACCTCCGGCCGCCCGGAGGCGATTGCCGCCTCGAGCGGCGTCAGCTCGGCTCGATCGTTGAACAGGAGATCCGCGCGTACCTCGCGGCGTTGATAGGGGTCCTCGCCTCGGCGAATCAACCGCACGACCGTCGCCGGATCGCGCAGGGCCGCGGCCTCTGACAGATTGACCGGCTCGACGCGCCAGAGCGGATGGGTACCAACGACCGCGCGAAGCAACATGCCCGCGGTGAGGACGCCGAGATACGCAGCGGGCAGCGCGGCCGCCGCGATCATCAGTCGCCGTACCACTGGCTCCTCCACTCGGGGACCATCTGCGGATTGGGCACATCGGTGTCGAGCGCGGTCGTCTCTCAGCCCCTCGACGAGCGCCCGCGGCGCCGCGTCCGAGGGCCATCGGCCTTCCCGCTGCCACTTGATCGGCAACTCCGCCCAGTCGTTGCGCGTTCTGAACGCGTGCTCGTTCATCACGTGATGCACGCCCGAGCTGCGCATCGCCCACGCCGATCCGAGCGCCAGCATGGCGATGGACACGACCGCGGCGCGCATGAATCCGCCGCCCTGTCCGTACTCGAGCACCGCGCGTACAGAGGCAAACGCCGCAATCGCGTAGAACACGCCGGCCACGGCGATGATGTCGTCCTTCGCGTACGAGAAAGACAGCGCGGCGTTGGCCACCAGCACCACGACAGCGACGATCGCCAGCCGGCCGCTCCGGCCGAGCGTTGCCCGCTTTCTCCACGAGGCTCTCCACCAGGCGAAGGCTGTCCACGCCATCACGACGGTCATCGCCAGCGACGACAGAACCGTGAGATAGGCATGCGGGTGAACGTCGCCGCCGCGCCACGCGCGGGTCGCGACGAAGAGGCCATCGCGCGGCTCCGAGAACAGCACGGACAGTATCGAGGCGACGACGTTGTAGGCGTAGAACACGAACGCCCGATCGCCGAACCGCTGCTGGAGCTCCGACGGCTCCAGGCGTTCGAGAAAGTATCCCGAGGTCCGCTCGGTCAGGGACGGCAGGCCGGTGTCGAGATACCAGAATCGCAGCACGAAGTACCCGGCGAGGAGGGCGGTCACCAGCACGAGCCCGCGAGCCGAGACGCCGCGCAGCCCGGCCATCCACGCGGTCGCGATCACGACCCAGATCAGCACGCCTGACTCGAGCGTCAGTGCCGCGAAGACGAAGGTGATCGCAGCCAGCAGGTCGATCAGCCAGCCCCTCCAACCGGCTCGGGGCACGCCGCCATTGGAGAGCGTGAGATTCAACGCGATCAGGACGAGGACCGCGATCTCGAGGAAGTGGTTGATCGGGAACGCCTCGCGCAGGAATCCCAGGAAGGTGTGCAGGCCGGTCAGCACCGTCAGCGCCACCGCGGCGGCGGCCGCATCGAGCGGCGACTCGATCGGCAGCGCGCGCACGAACAGCCAGATCAGCGCGACGATGAGCAGCGCGTGGAAGCCGCGATAGACGAGGCGATAGTGCCCCTGGGACAGATCGAAAAGGGCCTTGATCTGGGCGATGCGCAGCGGGCGGAGATAGGACGTCGTGCCGACCGCGTTCCCGAAGGAGGTGGCGACCGATGGCGAGGCCTGCGCGTCGAGGAGCTCGGTCAGCGCGTCGGAGGGCTGCACCGGCATGCGCCAGAGATCGAACGCGATCGCTGAGGCGAGCACTCCAGCCAGCACCAGGACGGCGGCGCGGCTGCTCACCGGCTCACCGTTGTGTCCGGCGTCAGCCGGACCGCCCTTTCACCTTCTCGAGCACGAGCACGCGGCCCTTCTTGCCCCAGTCCATCCGCTCCTCGAGATCCGGCCGCGAGCGGCAGCCCTCGAGCACGAACATCAGCCGCAGCATGTCCTTGTTGAGCAGCGTGATGTGCGAGGGGTCCAGATCGTCGCTCGTGTTGAAGTCGAGCAGCGTCGGCGGGTTCGGGTGGAACCGCGTCGTGACGTAGATGAACTTCGAGGTCAGGCGCACCATGTTGGCGACCGCCTTCTTCACCTCGAGCACCGTCAGGTGCTCCAGCACCTCGCGGCAGATGACGAGGTCGTACGAGCCGTCCTTCTTGATCGAGGCGTCGGTCGCATCGCCGATCGCAATGCGGTCCCTGACCTCCGGCGTCGCCAGCTTCAGGCTCATCTCGTTGTAGTCGATGCCGTCGGCTTCGACGCCAATCTCCTGCAGCAGGTGCATCAGCGCGCCGGGTCCGCAGCCGAGGTCGATCACACGCGTCGGCTGGAAGACGTCTTTGATGAGCTGCGGATTCTTCGCCTCGATGCGGCGGCGCGTCTCCAGCGAGTAGTTGTTGTCGCCGGCGCGCCATTCGCCCAGCCAGTAGTTCTCGTCGTAGTGCTGTTGCGCCGTCGGCTTCTGTGCGAAGACGGCGGCTTCGAACTCGGTGATGGTCATTGCGTGGTTCTGCTGCTCCTGCGGCGAACTGTTGAAGAAGGCGGCTCGACGAATCCAGCACGGTGTCGAGATAGACGATCTCGATGCCGTGCTCGCGGCAGATGACGGCCTGCTCGGGCGGCAGGCCGCGCGCGCGCCAGTCGCTTCCCTTCACGTAGTAGCGCGGGCGCAGCTGCCGCAGGACGGTCTCGGTGTCGATCTCGTAGATGTGCACGTAGTCGATGTAGCGGATCGCGTCGATGACCGTGGCGCGCTGCGTTTCGGTCAGCAGCGGCCGATGCTTGGTGCGGACGTAGCGGTCGGACGCGACGTTGCACAACACCGGCACGCCCAGCTCGCGCGCCGCCTTGAAGTACTCGATGTGGCCGTGGTGCAGCGGGTCGAAGGCGCCGTCCACCATCGCCACCTGGCTCGCGGTAGTCCACCAGCTGCGTCGAACGTCAGAATCACGACTTGACCAGCAGCCCCTTCTGCTTGAGCTCGTCGAGCGCGCGATCGAAGAAGTCGGTGGCGACGTCAGGCGTGGTCTTCGCCCACTCGACCAGCTCCGAGAATCCCTGATCGAGCGTCACCTTCGGCTGGAACCCAAGCGTCGTCTTCGCGCGCGTGATGTCGGCGGTGTTGTGCCGGATGTCGAACTTCCGGCCGGCCTGGGTCACCTACGGCTCGATCGACTTGCCCAGGATGCGGTTGAGCGTGTTCGCGATCTCGAGGATCGTCACCGTCTCCCCCGAGCCGACGTTGACCGGCAGGAAGTCGGCGCCCGGCGTCTCGATCATCAGCACCAGGCAGTCCACGACGTCGTGAATCGACACGAAGTCGCGAAGCTGCCCGCCGTCCTCGAACACCACCGGCTGGCTTGATCGTTCAGCAGGCGACTCAGCCAGATGGCGGCAACGCCCGCGTACGGGTTGCTCAGGCTCTGCCGCGGGCCGTAGACGTTGAAGAAGCGCGGCGCGACCGACGGGATGCCGTAGGTCTTGCCGATGAGCAGCACCATCTCTTCCTGGTGCAGCTTGGTCATCGAGTAGATGTTGTCGCGGTAGAGCGGCTTGTCCTCCGGCGTCGGGACCGACTGCGACGTGCTCGCGGCACATCGGGCAGCGCTGCTCCCAGTCGCGCGCGGCGAGCTGCTCTTCCGGATCGAATCGTCGGCGCCACCGCGCCGTGCGTCGGCGCAGCGATAGGCGCCTTCGCCGTAGACGCCGATCGACGAGGCGACGAGCACCTTCTCGACGTGGTGCTTGGCGTTGACGAGGATGTCGAGCAGCAGCGCCGTGCCGCGCGTGTTGACGTCCACGTAGCGATCGACCTGATACATGCTCTGGCCGACGCTCACCGCCGCGCCGAAGTGCACGACGGCATCGGCCGCGAGCACCAGCGGCTCGAACACCGCGCGGTCGCGCACGTCGCCGCGCACGTAGCGTCGCCTTCGGGTTGGCGTACGACGGCCACGTGCCGGAGCGATGGACCTGCGGCTCGAGGTTGTCGAGCACGGTGACGCTGGTAGCTCGCGCGCGACGAGCGCGTCGACGAGATGCGAGCCGATGTAGCCGGCGCCGCCGGTGACGAGGATCGTGACGAATGCTCATGCGGTGTGTGACTCTCTCGTGGATCGGATCGTGGACGGTGCGTCGGCCGCACGTCGAGCAGCGCGTGCGGCGCCGATGCGATCGAGCGCCGAGCGCGCCATCACCAGGTGCCGCTGCGAGAAGCCGTCGGGATCGGCAAAGTACGCCGTCGAGCGGACGCCGAGGAACGGCGCCAGATACGAGAAGCCGCCGTAGGTGCCGACGAACGCCGACGCGCCGGCCGACGACCGCCGTCTGCAGCGCGAGATTCTCACGCGGATGCATGTCGGCGGCAGCGTCTGCACGCCGATGGCGTCCGCACACGTCACCGTCGTGATCGTCGAGCCGAAGCCCGGTGGCCAGCGAGACGACCGGGCCGCGGTCGCGCAGCGACCTGAAGCGTGCGTCGCGCGAAGGCGCGATTCTCGCGCGTGTCGGGAAAGCAGTCGTTGAAGTAGAACTTCACCGCGGTGTACGGCGATGCGGGCCGCCTGAAGGCGGCGCCCACGTTCGGCCCCGGCGTCGTCCGGCGGCGAGCGGCGCGTACGTCGTGAACCGATGCACCCACTCTTCCTGCACGTGTCCCCACCAGAACGGATTGAACAGTCGGTACATCGTCGACGGGTGCAGCATCGAGCGGCTGTGGACGTCCGTGGTGAGCTCGCGCAGCAGCTGACGCTCGAACGCCAGCACCTGCGTCTGCTTCTGCTCGCCGTTGGCCGCGACGCGCTCGTCGTGCCGCTGCCGGAACTCCTCGGGCGTCAGATAGTCGAAGATGTCGCGATAGCCGGCGGCAAACGGCCGATACCAGGCGGCCGTGCCGCCGCGCGAGACGATCAGCAGGCGTTCCGGCGCGACGCGAAACGTTCGGCGAACCAGCGCAGGAACGGCACCCAATAGAGCAGCTCGAAACCGACCTCGCCGAGCCACGGGCCGACGACGATCGTGTCGCGGCCCGCGGCCAGCCGGCCGAGATCCGACGCCAGGCGGCTCGCATGGACCTTCGCCAGCTGCGCGCTGATGCCGTGACGGATCGATCGCGGCACGAGCTGCCGCACGATGTTCATGGCTTTACGTTAGACGCAGAGACGAGGCCCGTCACTGAGCGCCCCGATCCTGGAGCCGGCGCTCGGCTTCGGCCCAGTCGTCTGGAGTGTCAATCGACAGCGAGTCTGCGGCGTGGACGAGGAGCGGCTGGCAGCGCTCGCCGTAGATGGTGCCGAAGCGATCGAGCGTCGCGCGCCAGCACGCGTAGACGGTGCCGTCTCGCGAGTAGGCCGGCCGCGCATCCTGGCGACGGGTCAGCGCGCGCTCCCTCGGGCAGGAACGGCCGCAGCACGCCCGTCCTCGATGCGCATCACGTAGTCGGGCGACAGATGCCTGGGCAGCTCGACCACGGTCACGACCGAGTCGGCCTTCGTCTCGCGCAGCATCGTCACGGCGTCGCGCACGTGCGAGGGACGGCGAAGCGGCGAGGTCGGCTGCAGCAGCACGATCACGTCAGGCGTCCAGCCGCTCGCGGACAGCGCGTCGATCGCGTGCCGCACGACCGGCAGCATCGGCGTGTCGTCGGCGGCCAGCGACGCGGGCCGCATGAACGGGACCTCGAGACCGGACCGTCGGCCCGCGTCGGCGATCTCGTCGGAGTCGGTCGAGAGCACGATCCGATCGATCACGCCCGACTCACGCGCGGCGCGCGCGGTGTACTCGATGAGCGGCCGGCCGGCCAGCGGCCGAACGTTCTTTCCGGGCACGCCCTTCGATCCGCCCCGGGCCGGCACGATGGCGAGGACGTCGACTCACCGGTAACACAACCAGCCGGTCGCAGGGTCGTGCCCGACCGCGAGCGCCTGGCTGAACGCGAGCGTGATCCGCGGCCATCCTCCGTGTTCAGCGCAACCCGGTCGGGGAAGTGTTGCTCGAGATACACCCCGAGTTCGCCAAACCTGGCCACGACGCCCTCGGCCGACGGCGACAGGAGGACCGCGACCGGTACGCGCTGCGCTGCGAGCCGGCGCATCACTTCGCGATGGTCCTCATCCCGTGTCAGCAGTCCCGGCTGAAACCACGCCTGCCCGCCAGCGAACGGGCGGCGGGCCCACACGAACACCTCGGGAGCGTACGCCGGGAGCAGGATGTGATCGCGGCGGTCGAGACACCGATCGGCGTACTCGAGAAATGGCATGAGCGCCGAGGCCACGGCAGACGGCATCTGGGCCTGCGGAAAGCGCTCGTGCAATTCCGCCGTGCGGGCTCGCGCGTGATCCCACAGTCGGGCCAGGCCGCCAAGCATCTCGGCCTTCTCGAGTTGTTCCTTCGTGGAGGAGATGACCGTCGCGCTCGCCAGCGTGACCGTGACGAGGGCCGTGGCGGCGACCCATGCCAGGCCACGGCCCCTGAGGGAGTGCATTCGCATGGCTCCCGCGAGCAGCCATCCGAGGAGCAGGGACACCGGCACGATCGCGTCCGGCAGTCGAGCCGAGATGGTGTCCCGAATCAGCCCGGCATTCGCCAGTACCGCCACCACGATCAAGGGCACCACCATCGAGCGTTCGAGTGGATCGGGATGACGGGGCCAGCGCATCCACACGACGATGGCCGCGCACACCGGCAGCAGATGAAAGAAGAAGAACAGCCAGGGGACCGCGTTCGAGTCCAGCAGACTGCCATCGAACGCGAACTCCGGTATCGTGCGGCCTCGCGAGCTCTCGACCGCCTGCAGCTCGATGCCGCGCATGAGGTGCCGCCACAGCCCGTCGTGCGTCGCCACGAACATGATGTACGGCGAGAGCATCAGGAGCACTGCGCCGCTGAACGTCATCGCGGTGCGCAGGACCGTCTTGCCATCCACCGTCATCCCCACCAGGACGACGGTCAGCAGACTGCCGACGCCAAGGTAGAACCCGTGGTCGTGCCGCAGCCCGAAGGCCAGGACGACGACGGCGGCCAGCTGCGCCAGGCGCGACAGCGACGGGCGCTCCACGTATCGCCACATCACCAGGAAGCCCGCTGCATACGCCAGGATCTTGGGATAGCTGTAGGTCCGCGGGAAAATCACGACCTCGAGCGCCACGACGAGCACCGCGATCCACCACGAGCCGGTGAGCCGCCGCGCCGCGTAGAGCGTGAGCACTGCGGCCAGACCGAACATCAGCGCGACGAGCACGGCTTCGCCGAAGAGCGGGGCATCGGGAAGGGTCCAGAACGGAATCGCCGACAGCAGCTCCATCAGCGGCAGGCCGAACTCCACGTAGTCGCGCGACGGCAACTCCCCCATGGAGATCTGCTGACCCGCCGCCACGTGCATGTAGTGATCGTTCGAGAATCCTGCGACTGACAGGTACCGGAAGACCCCGACAAGGAGTCCCAATGCCACCGCGATCGCCACTCGGATCGTCCGGTGCTTCATCGAGGCCCTGGCGCGTTCTGCACGTACCGGATCTCACGAAACAGATCGGCGACGCTGGTCGGATCGGGCAGCGCCTGAGGCGCCGGCTGCGTCGGGCGGCACAGGTAGCTGACATGCAGGTGATCGGCCGCGTAGGCCACGCGCATGCCTTCGAATCCCGCCCGCCGCAGGTACGCGGTCATCGTGTCCTGCGTCAGGTAGTACGGGTGATCGATCTTGGTCGCGTCCTCCACCGACCAGTTCCGCAGATACGCCGCCCGGAAGTCCACGATGTCGATGAACAGGTAGCCGTTCGGTGTGAGCAGCTCGCGCACGCGCTTCAGCGTGCCGGCCACGTCCAGCAGGTGATCGACCGTCTGGCAGATCAGCACGACGTCGAAGCGGCGGCCGCCGAAGTCGTGCTCCTCGACCAGCCCGGTGATCGTCTCGAGACCGAAGGCGCGGGCCTCCTGCACCTCGAGCGGCGCCGGATCGATCAGCGTCCCGGTCAGTCCGAACGCCCGTGCAAAATGGTCGGCGACGACGCCCGTCGATCCGCCGATGTCGAGCATCGTCGTCAGGCCGGAGCCGCCGATGAACGGGCGGACGAACTCGGCGCGGTCGGCGGCGTACTCGCGCTGCTCGGCCTGAATCGTGCGCGCGTCGATGAGGCGGCCGTGAAACGCGCTGACCAGCGGACGGTACACGCCGTCGTAGAAGCGGCCGTACGCGGCGGCGGTCATCCGCGGGTTGAGGAACACCAGGCCGCAGCGCGCGCACGCGCTGGCCTGCGCCGGAAAGCCGTAGCGATCCCGGTGCGTGAGCGTGACGAGCACGTTCGCGCCGCACAGATTGCAGGTCATGACCAGCTCGCGCGGCTGGCGCCGCGTAGTCGTAGCCGAGCGCGTCGATGCGGTGCCGGCGGTCGGATGGGATCGTCGTCTGCATCAGTAGGTGAGGCGCTTTTCGATGGTCAGCGGCGCGGTCGCCAGGCAGTCCGCGATCCGCTGGCCGGCCTGGCCGTCGCCGTACAGGTGATCCGGCCGGGTCCGGCCGCGCGTCACGTGCTCGCGAATCGCGCCGGCAATCGCCGCCCGATCGTGCTCCACGTCGATCACGTTGGCGCCTCGCTCGCGTCCCTGCTGCCGCGAGCCGATGTTCACGGCCGGCACGCCGAGGAACGAGCACTCGCGAATCGCGACGCTCGAGTTGCCGACAATGGCCGTCGAGTGCACCAGCAGTCGGAGGAAGTCCTCCGGAAACATGTTGCGGAACAGATGCAGGTTGTCCGGCTTCTCCCGCTCGCGGAAGACGCGGATGCCCTTCGAAGTGCCATCGGACCCGGCGTCCACGTTCGGCCAGAACCACAGCACTGGCAGCCCGATGTCCTTCACCGCGTAGAGCGTCTCCTCGACCTGGCGGCGCGCCTCCTCGTACTCGGTCGTCACCGGATGCTGCATGACGACGAGATAGCCCCTGCGAGAGATCCGTGTGCGGGCCGACGCCGCCGTACTTCACGAACGGATCGAAATCGAGCGCCGGACTGTGCCGCGACCTCGGCGGCGATGTCAATCGACGGGACATCCGGTGACCACCACCGTCTCGGGCGCCTCGCCCAGCCTCCTGACGCGCTCGGCGGCGCCCTTCGTCGAGACCAGGTGCAGGTTCGACAGCTTGGTGACCGCGTGCCGGACCTTCTCGTCGATCGATCCGGTGACCTCGCCGCCCTGCACGTGGACGACCGGGATGTTCATGTACGACGGCGGCGACGGCGTTGGCCAGCGTCTCGTAGCGATCGGCGATCGTCACCACGGCATCCGGCTTGAGGTTGTCGAAGACCGTCGCCAGCTCCACGAGCCCGAGGCCCGTGGACTTGGCGGACGTCACCAGGTTCTCGCCCTCGACCACCATGTAGACGCGCGCGGCGATCGGAAACCCGTCGCGCTCGATCGACTGAATGGCGTTGCCGTAGCGATCGAGCAGCGCCGACGCGGCGACGACGAGCTGCAGCTCGAGGTCGGGATGCTGCTGGATGGCACGCAGGGCAGTACGAATGCGCGAGTAGCTGGGCCTCGCGGTGACGACGACGCAGATTTTTCGTTTAGGCACGGTCTATGGGCGATCCATGTGGGCCACGGAGGAATTCGTTACTGCAGACCCTCGACGTCGTCGACGGTCAGCAGCTGGTCTTCGGCCACCGGCCGGGCGAGCTTCCTGCCGACCAGATCGCCGAGGCGCTCCGGCGGCAGGCCGGTGCCGGGCTTCTTGATCGCGAGATCGTCCGGTCCGAGCACGGTGCCGCGCGGCGAGCGGCGCGCCGCGCGACGACGCTGCGCGTGAACAGACGCCGCAGCGGATCGGTCTCGCGCGCCGAGGCGTCCTTGTCGAGCGGATTGCGCGCGCATGCGCTCGATGAAGCGAATGCCGTCCACGAGCTGGCGCAGTTCGGCGGTCGTCACCGAGGCGATCACGTCGGGGCCGAACATCTCGCGCGACAGCGCGACGTGGACCTCGAGCACGTCCAGTCCGAGCGCCACGCCGGCAAGGCCCGGATAGATCGTCGCCGAGTGATCCGAGAGACCGACCCAGCACCCGTAGCGCTCGCGATAGACCGGAATCAGGTTGAGGCCGACGCGCTCCGGCGGACACGGATACGCGGTCGTGCACTGCAGCACGCCGACCGTCGCGCCGCGCGCCCTGACGCGTGCGACCGCCGCGTCGGTCTCGGCCAGCGGGCTCATGCCGGTCGACAGCAGCACCGGCGAGCCCGTCTCGAGCACGCGATCGAGCAGCGGGATGTTCGACACTTCGCCGGACGCGATCTTCCACAGCGGCTGCCCGACGCGCTCGCAGCAGATCGACGGCCTCGAACGAGAACGGCGACGAGATGAAGAGGACGCTCGCGCTCGCGCGCAGTGCGTCGGCCAGTCCGCGCCACTGCGTCCTCGGTGAACTCCATCCGCTTCCAGTAGTCGTAGCGGGTCGCGTCCTGCCGGCTGAACTTCACGCGGAACGGCTCCGCCGGCGTGCTCTCGGCGGCGGCGATGTGCGTCTGGAACTTGACGGCATCGGCGCCGGCGTCGGCGATCGCGTCGATGAAGGCATGCGCGAGGCCGAGGCTGCCGTCGTGCGACATCGCCACTTCGCCGATGACCAGAGCAGCGCCCGGATCCGAGTCCGGCCAGCGCGGGATGCACCGTGCGGTCATGAGTGTCGAATCACCAGCTTCTTCGGGTTCCAGTAGATGCGCTCGAGCAAGCGGCAAGCGGCCCGATCAGCACAAGAGCGTATATCAGCGGGACGCAGCAGGAGCAGCCATGCCGGCGACCGCTGCGGCCGCGGAGACGACTCGCGCGCAATCGCCTCGACGGCGTCGGCGAACACCGGCGTCGCCGCCACCGCCGCGCCGCGCGGCCGGATGAAGTGTTCGACGAAGCGACGATTCGGTCCGCACCGCTCCGCCCGACAACAGACCGGCGAGCTGCTCCACGTGCTCGTCGAGCGAGCGCGAGACGTTGAGAAACCCGTTCGCCGACGTCGAGCAGGTAGTGGAAGTGGAACGTCCCTTCCTGGCTGTCGCGAAACTCCGGCAGGAGGATCGTGAACACCGGCCGATCGACGATCGCCGCCTCGACGAGCGCGCTGGTGTTGAGGCCGACGACCGCGGCCGCGTGAGACATCGAGTCGAAGTAGTCGGCGCGGCTGTCCGCGTCAACCGGGTTCGAGCCCCACCACACGACGTTGCCGGCGCGCGCCAGCGCGGCCAGCGCGTCGGCGGTCCACTCCTCGAGCCGCTGCGGATGCGGCCGGACGAGAATCGCCATCTCGCGCAGACGCGGCGTCGCTCGGACTGCCGGATCTGCGCCACCCATCGCTGCACGAACGCTGCCTCTGACGGACTGCCCCTGAACAGCGCCGAGCAGACATAGAGGACGAACGGACGGGCGGCCGGCGAAGCCGACCCGGCGGCAGAAGTCGTCGCGGCTGCGCGTCGGCGGCCGATCGAACCAGCTGATCGAAGCACTGCGCGCCGGTGACGATCACGCGATCGGCGCGCGATCCCGTGAAACCGCTCGGCCTCCTGGCGCTGGACCTCGTTCCAGACGATCACCTTGTCCGGCACGACGCGAATCAGCGCCTTGCTCGACAGGTGGTCCCAGCTCCACACGCACAGCGCGCTGCGGATGCCGAGCGCGCGCGCCGCGCGCACGTAGTCGAGCTGCGGCGAGCCGAGCTCGATGAGCGGCGTGATCAGCAGCACGTCGGCGCTGGTGCTCGGCTGATGAACTCGTCCACACCGGCCTGTCGAGGCACCGCCTCGCTCGAGCGTCGCCAGCGCCCTGGTCAGCAGTCCGCGGAACGGCAGGCGCGCGAGCGCCAGCACGAAGACAGGCGTGCGCTCGTACGCGCGCTCGCGGATCTTCGGCGTCGCCTCGTAGCGCGGATCCGAGTAGCGCAGGTAGTCGAGCCCGATGCGCAGCGCGCGCGGCCAGCCGCCGGTAGCGGCCCCACTGCAGGATCGGAGTGAACCCGACGCTGACCTGCGACGGATATCGTCGCCGCCAGCCGATCGACCAGGTCGCGGCCGCCGAGCGCCTCTTCGCGATCGGCGGCCAGGTGCACGCTGATGCCCGCGCTCGGCCAGCGCCGCGATCACCGACTCGAAGTTCCGGAAGTAGGTGAAGTGCCGCGCGATGAAGAGGATGTTCATGCCGGCGAGTCGACGGACTCGCCGCTGCTGGGCACGGCTGATGCGCGCCGCCCAGCACGCCGAGCGGATCGACCGCGCGAAGGTCGGCGATCGCGAAGCGACCGGCCGCCAGGCGGTGATAGGCGCGCATCGCCACGGCCACGTGCGCGTGGAGCCACTTCGGATCCACGAAGAGCGCCGAGGTATCGACGCCGAGTCGCGGCGCCAGCCAGGCGATGCTGCCGCAGGTGCCGACGAACGCCTTCGCGCCCGCGACGATCTGCGTCTGCACGCCGAGGTTGTTGCGCGGCGTCATCCACGCTCGCGCGCTGATGACGCGACCGCGCGTCGCGAACGTGTAGTCGGCGTGGTCGTCCTCGAGCACCAGCCCGGTGTCGAGCAGCACCACCGGCAGCCGCTCGGCCAGCGCCGCCACCGTCGCCCGCAGATGGGCGCGAATCTCCGGCGTGTCCGGCAGCGACCGCGCCGCGTAGAACTTCACCGCCACGTACTCCGGCGGCAGCAGCGCCGGATCGATCAGCGCCGGCGCGCGTCATCGTCGTGAAGCGCAGGTGCGCGTCAACGAAGCCCATCGCCCGCTGACCCGACCAGTAGAGCGTGAACAGCCGGTACATCAGGCCCGGGTGCAGCACGTCGAAGTCGCTCGTGCCGATCCGCGTGCGCGACGGCAGTCGAGCACGTCGCGATCGAGATCGGACGGCTCGTAGTGCTTGACGACGCCGCGCGCGGCGTTGCGCCGGGCGAACTCCGCGGGATCGAGCTCGTCCCAGATCTCGACGTAGCGCTCGGCGACGCCCTGATACCACGAGCCGACGCCGCCGCGCGACACGGCGACGATGCGGCTCGGGTCGATGTGGAACGCCGTCTTCAGCCAGTGGAGGAACGGCACCCAGTAGAGCGTCTCGAAGCCGACCTCCGACAGCCACGGACCGGCGACGAGCAGCCGATCGCGGGCGACGATGGTCTCGATCTCGCGCTCGATGCTCCACTCGGTCCGATAGAAGCCCCAGCGCTCGGTCAGGTGCGCTTTCCGGCGCGACGCCGCGCGCATCGGGCGCCGCACGGCGCGATACGGCACCTTGATGGCGTTGACCAGGTGGTTGCGGAACGCTTCGGCCAGCGCGGCGGCCGGCGTGCCAGACGCTTCGCGTCTTCTTCCACAGGACCTTGAAGAACCACCGCATGCCGTTGGCCAGCCAACGCAGCCGCGCGATCGTGCGGCGCACCACGAATCGGGCGAGGTTGCCGGCGATGATCGACCAGCGCTTCATCTGACGACGCCGATCGAGCGCTGGTCGGCGCCGGCGAATCCGAGCCGGAGGACCTCCGTCGCGCGCAGGTCGACCTCGGTGAACGTGCCGCAGCGCAGCGCCGGAGAACACGCGCTTGGCGACCTCGAGGTGGTCGTAGCGGAACCCGCTCGGGTGCGAATAGAACGCCAGCGTGTTCGTGCCGCACAGCGGCGCCAGATACGAGAAGCCGCCATAGGTGCCGACGAAGCCGCGGGCGCCGCGGATGACTTCGGTCTGCACCGCGAGGTTGTTCTCCGGCGTCATCAGGTGCTCGATCGAGTGCAGGCGGCCGCGGAGGCCAGGCGGAAAGTCGGCGTGATCGTCGAACTGCTGCGCGGTGTTCAGCAGGACGACGTCGACACGCTGGGCGAGGTCGGCCAGATAGCTGGTCACGAACTCGCGGTTCTCGGGCGTCGGCGGCAGCGCGACGTTGCCGTAGAACTTCGCCGCGACGTACCGCTCGGGAAGCTGCGCGAGGATGCCCGACGGAGGCGGCGGCGGAATCGGCCCGAACACCGAGAACGCCTCGACCAGCGTCACCGGCGTCGCGCTGCAGCCAGAAGTGATCGAAGAGCTGGTACATCTGCGACGGATGCAGCACCTCGGCTCCCGAGAGCCCGCGTTTGGCCTGCACGCGCGCGAGGATCTCGCGATCGAACGACGAGATCTCGATGTGCTTCTGGCGTCCCTGCTGCTCGACGATCCGGCGCTCGTTCGCGACGCGGAATTCGTCCGGCGTGTAGAACGAGAAGATCTCTTCGTAGTGCGGCGTGATGTGGCGATACCAGGGCGCCGCGCCGCCGCGCGACACGACCACGAGCCGTTCGGGATCGAAGTTGCCGTAGGTCTTGGCCCAGGTCAGGAACGGAATCCAGTACAGCAGCTCGAAGCCGGTCTCGGAGAGCCACGGGCCCAGGATGATCGGCTTGCCGCTGCGGCCGAGCACCGTCACCAGCTCGCGCGTCTCGTTCGCCTCCCTGAACTCGGTGCCGGCCAGCGTCTTGGCCGGGTCGCGCTGACGGCCGGCCTTCGGCGTCAGCGCCGAGGCGGCGATCGGCGTCGCCTTCTTGCGCCGCTTGCCCGCGGAGATGAACTGATCGGTGACGCGCTGCTTGACCCATCGCAGCATCGAGCAGCTTCTGCCGCTCGTAGCGCTTGCGCACCCGGCTCTTCGTCCGCTTGCGCCACGGCTGCGTCCGCAGGTGGAGCGAGAGCAGACACGCCAGCGGGAACAGCAGGAGCCAGGCGACGACGGCCGACGCACCTCGCGGCTCCGGCTGCGGCGCCGGCGAGCGCGCCGACTCGCTCGACGGCCTCGACGAACCGCGGCGTCGCCGCCTCGGCGCGACCGAACGGACGCACGAAGCCGTCGACGAACCGCGCCGCCTTCGGATCGCCGCCGCCGTGACCGGCCAGCGACGTCGGCGAGCTGCGGCACGTGCTCGTCCAGCGTGCGCGTCGCGCGCAGCACGCCCGTGTCGCTCGTCGAGCAGGTAGTGGAGGTGCAGCGTGCCTTCCTGGTTGTTCTCGGAAATCTCGGGCACGAGCACCGTGAGCACGGGCTTGCCGACGACCGCCGCCTCGATGAACGCGCTCGTGTTGATGCCGACGACGGCGGCGCTGTAGTAGAGCGAGTCGAAGTAGTCCTCCTTCGCCTCGGCATCGACCGGGTGGGCGCCCCAGAACGCGACGTTGTGATACCCGGTCAGGTCGACCTGCTTCCACTCGTCGAGCCGCGCGGGATGCGGCCGGACCAGGATGCCGATGTCCTTCAGGCGAGGATCGGCGCTGCCGCGGATCGCTTGAATCCAGCGCTCGGTGAACGCCGGCTCGAACGTCGTGCCCCTGAAGAGCGACGAGCAGACATACAGCACGAACGGGCGATCCGGACGCAGACCGACGCGCTCGCAGAACGCCTGCATAGCCGACGCGCCGGCGCGCGATCGAACCACTGGTCGTAGCACTGCGCGCCGGTGACGACGACGCGGTCGGCGGGCACGCCGTGCAGCTCGGTCGCTTCGCGCGCTGCGTGTCGTTCCAGAGAATGACGCGATCGGGCATCGCGCGCAGCAGCGACTTGCTCGACAGGTGATCCCAGCTCCCGACCGGCAGCACCGTCCGAACGCCAAGCCGCCGCGCCGCGGCAAAGTGATCGAGCTGCGGCGAGCCGAGGTCCACGAGCGGCGTGATGAGCAGCACGTCGGGGGCCTCGCGCGGCGAGGAACGATTCGAGCGGACGCGCGCCCGGAATCCCGCGCTCGAGGAATCTGCAGCATGCGATCGATCCCGGCCGGACCGCCGAGCCACGCGCCCAGCGCTCGATTCGGCGAGACGCGACGACGATGCGCGGCGCGCGATCGTGCACGCGCTTCCGCAGGTGCACGCGTCTTCGCATAGCGCGGAATCGAGGAAGCGAAGGTAGTCGAGGCCGAGGCGCAGGCGCCGCGCCAGCTCGGACCACGCGCCGGCACGCCGGCCCGGCGCGTCGACGAGCTGCACGTTCGGGATAGCGCGCCGCGATTCGCTCGACCATCCCGCGGCCGCCCATCGCCTCCTCGCGATCGGCCGCGAGCGTGATCGTGTGGCCGCGCGCCGGCGAGCGCTTCGACAGCCGACTCGAAGAGCCGCAGATACGAGTAGTGCCGCGCGATGAAGAGAATTTTCAGTGCGTCACACCTCGACGAGCGTGCCGACGTCAGTCGCGGCCGCATCTCCGGCCGGGGGCTCCTCGTCCAGGGCCCATCTGTCGGCGCCGGGACGATACGCCTGGGCCACTCCGACGCCCGCAATCTGCGGCGCCACGCCGTCGCGCAGGAAGAATGCGTTGGTGCCGGTCGGATCGCAGACGACCAGCCGATAGCCCTTGCGGCGGGCGAGCTTCTCGAGCGCCGCCAGCGATGCCCCGCGCACGCGTTTCGGGACCTCGTCCAGGACCCCGTCCTTCGGGATCGTCAACGCCCGCTCGGCGCCGAGTCGGGAGTTGTATTCGACGACCAGCACGCGCGGCGACACCGCCGAGAGCGACTCGAGCACCCAGTAGTCGTAGCTGTCGATGTCGATCGAGAGGAGGTCCACCTCGCCGGTGAATCCCTGGTCGCTGAGAATCTGGTTGATGTTCGAGGGCGAGACCGCTGCCGCGACGCCGACGACTCCCGGATTGTGCTTGAACCGCGTGCGGAGACTCTCGATGGCCTCGGGGACGATGTCGATCATGAGGCCGCTCCAGCCGCACTCATAGGCCAGGAGCGCCGCGTTCCCGCCGCTGCGGCCGCTGCCGATCTCGACGAAGCGCCGGTCGGTGACGCCGGCGTGCTCGAACAGGGCGAGGATGATGCCGTCCTCCTCGTTCTGGGACCACAACCGGAACCGGCGCGCGGTGAGGTCGTGCGGCGGCGTCAACGGCATGCGCGACAGCTGCAGCGACCGCATCATCGCGCTCATCTGACCGGCGAAGACTTTGCGCCACTTGCTCTCGCTCTTCAGTCGCGTGTCCAGCAACCCGAACGCCTGCTGCCATGCCTTCTGTGTCTTCCCGTCCATACGCGTGGCATCGTGCTGTCCCCGCCGGGACGACTCGCGGGCCTCTTTCTGCCAGCGGTCGAGTGCGTCCTCCCAGCGCCGGTCCTGCGCCTTCTGAGCCTCGAGCAGTTTTTTCAACTGCACGGCCTGCTTGTGCTGAGCGTCGGCGAGATCGCGGACGGCGGCGGTCAGCGCCTCGATCGACTGATCGCGGCTGGCGCCTCCGGGACGCCGGAGCACGCGGCTGAGGAACGACTCAGGCATGGAGACCCTGCGGCGCGCCGAACGCGGTCCTGATCAGCGCCGCGTCGCGTACGTCGAGCGCGACGAGAGACGCTGTGTTCATCTTGCGGAAGACGCGATCGGCCAGCTCGAGGTGATAGGTATGGAAGCCCTCGCGCACGGAGTAGAACGCGATCGCCGGCACGTTGCAGAACGGCGCCAGATAGGCATAACCGCCGTACGTTCCGACGAAGGCGCGCGCGCCGGCGATCACCGCGGTCTGCACATCGAGGTTCCGCTCGGGCGTCATCAGGTCGTCCACGCGGTGAATCCGGCTCGACATGTCCGGCGTGAAGTCACGATGATCGTCGACGCGGAATCCGGGACTCAGCATCACCACGTCGGTCGAGGCGGCGAGGCCGCGTATGGTGGACTCGGCAAAGGCGCGATTGTCGGGCGTGTCCGGAAACTGCGAGCCGAAGTAGAAGCGCACGGCCACGTAGTCCGCCGGCAGGCGGCCGGCCAGCGCGGGGTTCGCGGTCGCCCGGACGCGCTCGAAGCGTGCGTAGTCCTCCACGCGATGCACCGTGGCTTCCTGTTCCCAGAATGGACGGAACAGTCGATACATCAGGCCGGGGTGCAGCAGCACCGGCCGCTCGAGCCGCTCGGTGGCGATCACGCGCCGCGTGATCTCGCGATCCAGCGAACCGACGTCGTGCTGTTTCTTCTGCGCCTCGGTCCGCGACCGGAACTCGTCCGGCGTGATGCACGACAGCACGTCAACGTAGCGGCCGCCGAGGTGCGCGTACCAGGACGCCGGGCCGCCGCGTGACACGACGACGATCCGTTCGGGCGCAACCGCGGCTTCCCTGAGTGCCCACGTGACGAATGGCACCCAATACAGCAGTTCGAACCCGACTTCGCCGGCCCATGGGCCAACGAGCACCGGTCGATCGCTGCGCGCCAGCCGCTCGATGCGTCGTCTGATGCGCCGCTCGTCGATGCGGAGGGCTTCGTTCCACTCCGCGAACCTCAGGCCCTGCGAGAGCATCCGGTGCTGACGCCCGCTCGCCGCACGAAGCTCGGTGAGATCGCGATGCAGACCGCGAACGTCCTTGTCGAGCGCGAGGCGCGAGAGCTTCTCCGACAGGCCGCCCAGTTGTGCTTGCAGGCGCTCGGCGACAGCGTTCTGCGCGCCCATCGCCTTCGCGATCCGATCCAGGTTCTCCTGTTCCCGGACGTGCTGAGGGTGCACCACACGGTGCAGCGCACGTCCGAGCGCCTCGAAGAGACTCACCGGCTCGGCGCCTTCCCGCGGCCGCGCAGGCCGAGTCGATGGGTCAGCGTGAGCACCTCGTAGACGCAGCGCCTGCCGAATCGCCGGGTCTTGCCCCACAAGGCCCGCCCGCCGACCAGCGTGTTGTAGACCGCGTGATGCCAGTGGTGCTTCGTGATCTTCTTCGTCCAGATGACGTTGTCGATGCCGCGTCCGACAGCGTGCGACGCCTCGGTCTTGCGGAAGTGCTTCCACCCGTAGGTCAGTTGGTACCGCAGCAGCATCCGTCTCCAGGCCATCCGCGAGATGGGCAGCGGCGGGGGCTCTGGACGTGCGTACTGCTCCCACAGCACGACCGAGTGCTGAAACCATGGCGGCGTGTGGAACCATTTCGGCTCGTCGCCGGCCAGCACCAGCGAGTGGCGCTGCCGATCGACGCTCGCGCCGTTCGACTCGCGGCGGAACCAGAGCGCCTCCGGCACCTGCCGCACGCCGCCGAAGAGCATCAGCTCGGCGATGAGCAGACGATCCGGCCGCAGCACGCGACGGAAGATGCCGGCCCTCGTGAGCGCCTTCACACGCATCAGGCCGTACACCATGTCACCCGCGCCGACCGCGGCGTGGCAGAAGTGCCGCCAGCGAGTCCGCAGGTCCGCGCAGCCGGTCGTGTCGAACAGACGCGGACCTTTGTCCATCTCGACGCCGGTCTGTCCGATTCGGCGGGTGATCGGATACGCGAGCACCGCGTCAGGATCGCCATCGAGCTCTGCGCGCAGCCGCTCGAGCCAGCGCGGGTGCCAGCGATCGTGATCGCTGACCCAGGCGAAGTACTCGGCCGATGGATGTTCGCGTACCGCGATCTCGACGACGTCGCGCCAGGTCGCGATCATCGCCTGGCGGGACTCGTGACGGTGATACGTGATGCGTGGATCGCGCGCGGCGTACGAGCGCGCGACCGACTCCGTCGCATCAGACGAGGCATCGTCCAGGAGAATCAGCGAGAAGTCGCGATCGGTCTGCGCAAGCAGCGACTCGATGGCTTCCGGCAGATGCGTCGCGTTGTTGTAGAGCGTCATGCCAAGCACGACGCTCCCGTACCGTAGGGCGCGTCCTTTGGACGGGCCGGCCGCCGTCGATGGCCCGTCCGAAAGGACGGGCCGCCGTCACGGCGGGCGCTCGCGAGACGGATCGAGGCGCCCCACCAGGTGCCGGTAGTTGAACTCGGAGCGCTCGGCCGGCTTCCCCGCCTTCGGCGGCTTCTTCATCGCGCTCGTGTAGTCCGTGTTGAGTACCGGGACTTCGGTGAGCTGATACCGCTCGGCCAGCGCGTCGCTGACGGTGACGAGCTCGGTGTTGTACGGCGAGCGCTCGCGATTGAAGCTGTAGACCAGCGGGCAACCGGCGGCCGCGGCGATCCCGGCATAGCCGCGAACCTGCGCGTCGGTCATCTCCTGAAACGACACCATGTTGACGAGCAGATCCGGTGATCCGATCGTGTCGCGGCCGGCGAGCGTGTGCGGCACGAAGACGAAGTCCGCGTCGCCGGCGCTGGCCGGCGATTCGTCCGCGCCGACAAACGCGATGCGAGCATCGGGAAACACCGTGCCGAGATAGGTCGCCGAGAACAGGAAGAGCTCGGGAAAGTCCACGATGACGTACGTCGATCGCGGGAAGAGCGTCTTGAACTGGTAGGCAAAGCCGCCCCATCCCGCGCCGATCTCGCAGACCACCGGCCGCTCGCGGTCGCGCACCGCGGCCAGCACGCCGCCACGCTCCATCCCGATCAGCACCTCGAAGAACTTCAGCGTGTCCACGTTGAACAGGCGGCCGCCGATGTCGTAGCCGAAGCCGCCCAGCGCCGGCGACTCGGGCACGAGCAGGCTATCGCCGGCCAGCTCGCGCAATGCCTGCAGCCGCGCTTCGAAGTGCTCCCGGCGAGTGTCTCCCTTCGAGCGGTAGTCGTACGGGCGGATGCCGGTGATGTGAAACGCGTGGTGCCGGAGCTTTCGGAGGATGAGCGGCGAGGCCTCGATCATGTAGTCGATCGTCTCCAGCTCCTCCTGCCAGTACACGCTTGGATCGGCGTTGCTCCCGGTGCGAGAGTGCGAGGGTGCGACGGTGCCGGAGTTGCCCGTCATCGTCAGCACGGCCGCGCGCGCGCGCTCGTAGGCCGCCTTCGCGCGTTGCGCGTCGGCGCTCAGGGCGACGAACTCGGGAGACGCAGTCACCGCTGGCGCTGCTCCTTCAGCGTTCTGCGCTCCGCCTTGGCGGCCGCCTTGTCAGCCTTGATTGCTTCGCGCTGCCGCTTCTTTTCGCGCTCCCTGGCCATCTTCCCTTCGCGCATGGCCCGGATGCGGACGATCGCCTCGAGCTCGCGTTCCGAGTAGAGGAGATGCTCGCGTTTGACGTCGTGTCGCCACGCGATCCCTTTGTTCAGAATCCACTGTGCCAGCGACCGGAGGCGCGGCTGATCGGCCGACGGCACGGCCAGGTCCTTCATCGTCTCGACGGACTCGACGAAGACCGGCGTCGCCGCGACGTCGAGACCCCGCGGCCGCACGAACGCGCGGACGAACGGCCGGATCTCGGTGGACGGATCGACGAGGGCCTCGTCGAGTTGTTGCAGGTGCTCGTCGAAACTGGTCGCGCTCGTCAGCAGTCCGCCACCGGCCTCGAAGAGGTATCTGAAATGCACGGTCCCCATCTGACTCTCGTACCACTCGGGCAGGAGAATCGTGTGTACCGGGCGACCCAGAATGCCCGCCTCGATGAACGCGCTCGTGTTGAGCCCGGCGACCACTGCGCTGTGGAACAACGAGTCGAAGTAGTCGGCCTGCGCGTCGGGGCTCACCGGGTCGCTGCCCCACACCGCCACATCGGCGAACGGCGTCAGATCGACGTCCTCCCACTCGGGACGACGGGACGGATGCGGCCGGACGAGAATCGGCGTGCCGCGCAGACGGCTCGAGTCGCTGGTCCGGATGCGCCGGATCCACTCAGCCACGAACGGCGCCTCAGGCTGGCTTCCGGAGAACGGCGCCGAGCACACGTAGAGCAGGATGGGCCGGTCGGCCGGCAGGCCGATCTGCCGGCAGAATGTCTGGCGATCGCGTGAGGGTGCGCGGTCGAACCATTTGTCGAAGCACTGGGCCCCGGTGACGACAATCCGGCTGGCCGGCACGTCGTGGAGATCGGTCGCCTCCTGCTTCTGCGTCTCGTTCCACACGAATACCCGATCGGGCAGCTCGCGAATCAGCGCCTTGCTGGACAAGTGATCCCAGCTCCAGACGCAGAGCGCCGTGGGAATACCGAGAGCGCGTGCCGCGCGCAGATAGTCGATCTGCGACGATCCGAGCGCAATGAGCGGCGTCACGAGCACGAGGTCAGGCCGTTGCTCCTCGACGAACGCGTGGACAGCCGGGTCGTCCGGCGTCGATCGCTCGAGCCATCTCAGTACCGCTTCCACCGGACGCCGCATCCATCGCGCGTAGCGGCCGACCGCATCGGCCAGCGCCACGAACAGGCCCGGCGTGCGCTCACGAGACCGTTCGCGCAGCATCGGCGTGTCGTCGAAGAGCGAGTGCTGGTAGCGGAGATACTCGAGGCCATGGCGCAATCGACTGTCGATCCACGACCAGTCGTCGGCGACCCGACCCGGCGCCAGGCCGGCGCTGATGTTCGGGTACTCGGACATCAGTTTCTCGACGAGCGGCCGTCCCTCTTCGGTCTCGCGCTCCACGACAAGGTGAATGCTGTGACCGCGCGAGGCGAGCTCGCGAAGCACCGAGTCGAAGTTTCGGAAATACGTGAACCGCCGGCCGACGAACAGAATCCTCATCGGCGCCCGAGGATCCTCGTTGCCACGCCGTAGCGCGCCAGACGCAGCAAGCGCATCGCCCGCGTGTAGGGCCATCTCATCACGGACACCGCCGTACGCCGCGCACGTGCCGAGGCTTTCGACGTCCGGCGCGCGACCGTCCGCGCGAGCTTGTCGGTGTCGGACGCCAGTTGTGCCTGGCTCTTCGCGATCTCCTGGCGGTCGCGCGGGCGGCGCGACTGACGTTCGCCGACTTCGACGATTTCACTTTCTTCGCCGGCCGTCGCCTGACGTGCAGCACGCCTCCCGCGCTGAAGAGCATCGCGAGAACGGCGATCGGGAAGGCCAGCACCCGGAAGGCTTTCGTCCCGATCGACTCCCGCCACGGCGCGACGATCGTGTCGCGCGCCGCGCGCTCGAGCGCGCCGGCCAGCAGCGGCGTGCAGGCGACTGGTCCAGGCCATGCGGGCGGAGGAAGGCGGCCACGAAACGCTCGGTCTGCTGCTCGCACGAGCTCGGGGTTCTTCAGGACCTCGACGAGCTGCGCTTCGTGTTCCGGCGAGCGAGTGCGCGACGCGCAGGAAGCCGCCGTTCTCGGGCAGCAGATAGTGGAAGTGCAGCGTCCCTTCCTGCGTGCCGGCGAACTCCGGCGTCAGCAGCGAGAGCACCGGGCGCCGCAGGATCGCACCCTCGATCATCGCGCTCGTGTTGATGCCGACGATCGCCGCGCTGTAATAGAGCGAGTCGAAGAACGACGTCCGCGCCGACTCCTCGCGCCGGCGTGTACCGCTGTCGCGGCCAGACCGCCACCGGGCCGAGATCGCTGAAGTCGGCGTTCACCCACGCGTCGGCGTTGAACGGGTGCGGCCGCACCAGCACCGCCGCGTCGCGCAGCACCGGATCGCCGCTGCGCGCCGCAGTCCCTCGAGCCAGCGGCGGACGAACGGCACTTCGACCTCGGAGCGGGCGATGAAGACCGACGATCCGGTGAACAGGACGAACGGCCGCGTGTCCGGCAGCCCGACCATCTGCGCAGAACGCCTCGCGCGACTGGCTCGGCTCGCGGCCGAACCAGCGATCGAACAGCTGCGCGCCGGTGACGGCGACGCGATCGGCCGGCACGCCGTGATAGGTCGACCGCCTCGCGTCTTCTGATGCTCGTTCCACACCGTGACCAGGTCGGGCACGAGACGCATGTGCCCCTTGTTGGTCAGGTTGTCCCAGCTGGCGATCGCCGCCACGAGCGGAATGCCGGCCGCCTGCGCGGCACGCGCGACGTCCATCTGGTCCGACGCCGCATCGATCGAGCGGCGACACGATGACCGCGTCGGGCCGCCGCGCTTCGACGAACTCGCCGGATCACCGGGCTGACCGGAATCGCGCGCTCCGACGCCTGCAGGAACCGCATGAGACGCGGCGCAGCGACCGACTCGCTCAGCGAGTGAATGCGATCGAGCGGCCGCAGCAGCCGACGGCAGCACCTTCCGGTACATCCGGTGCCGCAGCGCCGGAGCGTCGGCAAACCGCGGATGGAAATACCGCACGAAGTCGATCGTCCCGCGCACGGCGCGCGCCAGCGGCATCCACCGATCGCAGCCGCTGCGGGAACCTCGCCGAGCAGCGCGATGCGCTCGTCGCCCATCAGATCTCGAGCCGCGCGTGCTTGCGCTCCTGCAGCGCGTTGACCGCGACCATCACGTGGTGCCCGCGATCGGCGAGCGGCTTCATCGTCGAGTCGTAGTAGCGCAGGTACTCGGGAGCGCCCAGCGACGAACAGCAGCCGCAGCGGACGCGTCGCGATCGTCTCGGCGGTCGCGGCGCTGCGCCTTGCGGGCGCTGCGCCGGCGACCGCGCGCAGCGGCGCCAGCGGCATCAGCAGCGGCCGCATGAGCCGATGACAGACGCCGCGCGAACCGGCGCGGGCCGGGCGCGCCGCGCCGCCGTCGGCCTCGATCACCTCGCACGAACTTGCGCGCCGCCGGCGTGTCGAGCCCGTGCGGCCGGACGAACGCCTCGACGAACGCGCGCGATCTTCGCCGCATCGTGCTCGCCGCGTACGACGGCTCGCGCCAACTGGGCGAGATGCTCGTCGATCGTCGCCGCGACGTGCAGCAGGCCGCCGTTGACGTTCTTCAGGTGCTGGAAGTGCAGCGTGCCTTCCTGCTGCCCGGCGAACTCGTCGACGCCAGCACGGTGAACACCGGGCGGCCGACGATGCCCGACTCGATCAGCGCGCTGGTGTTGACGCCGACCATCGCGACGCTGTGGAACATCGAGTCGTAGTAGTCGGCGCGCGCGTCGCTGTCCACCGGGTTGGCGCCGGCGCGCGGCCAGATGCCGACGGCCTCGAACGCCGACGGGTCGAAGTCGCCCACTGCGCGGCATTCTGCGGATGCGGCCGGATGAGGATCGCGGCGCGGCGCAGCTCCGGGATCCGGCGCTGGCGCACGCGCCTCGATCCAGCGGCGGACGAAGCCGACTTCGTACGGCGTGATGAACGGCGACGAGCAGAGATACAGCAGCAGCGGCCGATCCGGCGGGCACGCCCGACCTTCAGCGCAGAACTCCGCGCGCGTGCGTCGTCGGCCGCTGCACGAACCAGTGATCGTAGGCCTGCGCGCCGGTGACGGTCACCGTCTCGGCAGCGATGCCGTGAAGCTCCGCCGCCTCGGCGCGCTGCAACTCGTTCCACACGACGATGCGGTCCGGCCGCTCGTGGATGCGCCCCTTGGTCGTCAGGTGATCCCAGCTGCCGACGCCGAGCACGCACGGAATCCCGTCGGCCTTCGCGGCGCGCACGTACTCGACCTGCTGCGAGCCGAAATACAGCAGCGGCGTCATCAGCAGCAGGTCGGGCCGTTGGTCGGCGCAGCACGCGCGCCGCCGTGTCGCCGTGGCGGCATCGCCCGCTCGATCGCGCGAAACAGCCAGTCCCAGGCGCGCATCGCCGCGCGCGAGCCGATCGCGGCGATCCGCGGCAGCCGCGAGGCGAACGCCGGGGCCTGCGCGCGCCGCGCGCGCGCGAAGGCTCGGCGAGTCGTCGTAGCGCGCAGTCGAGGTAGCGCCAGTAGTCCAGACAGAGGCGCACCTGCATCGCGAGCGGCTGCCAGAAGTCGTCCTTGCGGCTCGGCGCGTAGCTGAACGTGATCCGATCCGGCTGCGCGCGCACGCAGGTTGTCGATCGTCGTCGTGCCGCCGACGCTGTCCTTCCGCTCGGCAAGCAGATGGATGTCGTGGCCCCGCGCCGCCAGCGCACGCAGCGCGGGCTCGAAGTTCCGGAGGAACCCGAAGTTGTTGACGGAGAAGAGGAGGCGCATCGACTTCTCGAACAGCGCTCACGATGCCTCTGCCGCCGGAGTGGGGGCCGCGGGCGATTCGGGCTGCGGCTGCAGCATCAGGATCTTCCCGTCGGGCACGCCCGACTGACGCAGCAGACCGCGCGTGCCAGCCGGCCGCTCGAGTACGGCGACGATCAGCACGTCATAGGTGACGGTGCGCCTGATCGGCAATCGGCAGCACCGGTAGGCCGAGGAACCGGCCGTTGCCTTCGGGTGCGAACACCGCGGTCAACTCGAGACCCATGTCCCTGACGAGCAGGAACACGAGCTCGGCAGCATCGCCCGTGCCGTAGATCGCCACCGTCTTCTGTCTGGCCACGGCCACGCTCAGGCTGCGTCGCAGGTGCTGCCGCGCGTCGCGATAGAAGTCGAGCGAGTACTTCATGAACTCGTAGGTCAGCCTGGCCTTCCGGGCCACCCCGCGCGGCGTCAGTGAGTACACGAGCCGGTTGGGGGACACCGTCACGCACTTCACGTAGCCCTTGCGGATCAACCGCTTGAGGTACAGGTTGGTCAGGCCGAGGGCCATCCCCAGACGCGACGCCAGCGTCCGCTGGGTGATGGTGGCTTCCTGCTCGAGGGCCTCGAGCAGCTGGAGATCGCGACGGGACTCGACGTCCATGGGATTTCTTAGGAAAAACGTAGAAAAAGGACGAGCAGACGGGCCTTCGGCCCGTCACTTACAGACCACGCCGAGGGGCGTTCGAGGGGAGCGTTCAATGAATGAACGTCGTGTTCACGAATTGAACGTCAAAATTCTCAATGATTTCGCTGGATCTGTCAACAGCCCGTATACTGCCTAGCCGCGGCCGGTCCCGCAGGACCGGCCCTCCAGGTCATTGAGCCGACCCTTCCTTTCGATAGTCGTCCCCGCCTACAACGAGGAAGCCCGCATCGCATCCTGCATCGACCGCATGCGGGCGGCGCTGCCCGGCCTGGTCCCCTCCTGGGAGATCGTCGTCGCCGACGATGGAAGCCGGGACAAGACGAGGGAGGTGGTGACCGCCCTGGCCGGCGCAGGACGACCGCATCCGCCTGCTGGCCCTGCCCCATCGCGGGAAAGGGCAGGCTGTCACGCGCGGACTGCTCGAAGCCCGCGGCGAGTGGCGCTTCATGGCCGACGCCGACCTGGCCACGCCGCCCGACAATCTCCCGCGCTTTCTCGAGCACACCCGCGACGGCCGCACGGCGCTGGTGATCGGATCCCGCGAGGCGCCCGGCGCCCAGCGCCTCGACGAGCCCTGGATCCGTCACTTCATCGGGCGCGCCTTCAACTGGTTCGTCCGCGCCTTCATCGTCAGCGGCATCAGCGACACGCAGTGCGGCTTCAAGCTGCTCAGCGCCGACGCCGTGAATGCGATCTGTCCGTATCTGACGATCGACGGCTTTGCGTTCGACGTGGAGATGCTCGCGCTCGCCGATCGCGCGGGCCTGACGATTCGCGAAGTCGGCGTCACCTGGGATGGGATCAGGAAAGTCGAGTCGCCGTCGGAGGCGGCGCGTGGGCGTTTGTGGACGT
This sequence comes from uncultured Acidobacteriota bacterium, assembly GCA_963751025.1. Taxonomy (GTDB): domain Bacteria; phylum Acidobacteriota; class Vicinamibacteria; order Vicinamibacterales; family UBA2999; genus Gp6-AA40. Next base: position 395,496 of record CAVVTC010000005.1, read on the forward strand.
CCTTCGCATCCGCTGGCGTCTCTGGCGCGGCGCGTATTCAGCGCAGCCACGGCCCGGCCTCGGCGGGTCCGGCTGAAGCCGGACACTACAAAGGTCCCGCTGAAGCCGGAGACCGCGTCATCGAGCGGGTCGGTCCCTTCAGCGTCCGGACGTGGGCATACCTGCTCGCGCTCACGTGCGCCGCCGCGCTTGCCTACGACCTGCTGCGCATGCCGGTGCAGGTGTTCGACGCGCTCGAGGAGATGCTGGCGGCGCAGCGCTCGACGTCGATCGTGGACACCTTCTGGTCGGCCGCCTACAACGCCGCGTATCTCCGGCCGCTGCGCATCGTGCAGATCAAGGTGATCTTCGACGCCGCGCAGGAACACTACTGGCTCGCGTTCCGCGGCCTGCATGCGGCGACCATGGTGTGCTGCCTGCTGCTGTTCACGCGCGCGCTCCGCGTGCGCACACTCGCGGACCTGACCGCGGCGGCCTTCGCGCTGACGGTGGCAACGGGGCTCCACACGTTCCGCAGCACGGTGCAGGAGGCCTTCCCGATCAATCACTTTCTCGAGATCGCGGTGCTCGCGCTGGTCGCGCTGAACCTGTCACAGGCACGCCCGAGACTGCTGGTCGATCTCGCCGCGCTCGTGACGTTCGTCGTCGCGTCATTGACGCTCGAGTCGGGACTGCTCGTCTGGGTGGTCGCGGTCACGGCATGGGCTCTCGGCATGCGCGGTGTCTCGACGCGCGGCGTCGTGGCGATGACCGCTCTGCTGGCCGGCTATTTCTACCTGCGCTTCAGCGTGCTCTCGGTCGGCACGCCCGGCCTCATCGAGCGCAGCTCGGGGTATCTCTTCGACGTCCTCGATCCACCAGAGCTGGCGCAACGGTTCGGCGATCGCCTGGCGACGTTCTATGCCTACAACGTGGTGTCGTCGGCGCTCTCGGTGCTCATGTCGGAGCCGCAGAGCGGCGTCTTCGTCACGATGAAGGCGTGGCTGGACGGACGCATGACGTCAGGACTCTGGGTGACGTTCACCAGCTCGGTCGTGACGACAGGTCTGATTGCCGCAGCGGGCGTGCAGGTGCTGCGACGCTATCGAGCCTCGGATGACCGCGATCGACTCATCCTCCTCTTCGCGGTCGTGCTCGCCGCCAACGCCGTGTTGTCGTACGCCTATACCAAAGACGACATCATGAGCGTGTCAGGCGTCTTCTACGCCCTGGCCGCGTATGCGGCGATTCGTCTGCTCATGGGGCACATGGCGCCGGCGAAGAAGACGATGGCCACGGCACTCACGGCCCTCGTTCTCGTGACGGGAACGACGTGGGGCGTGCGGAGCCTCGGGATTCATCACGTCGCGCGGACCTACGCCTTCAAGACGCGCAACGACTGGGCGAGTCAGCCTGGCAACTGGAAGCGCTCGGGCCGCTGGCCGGCCGATGCGCCCAGCCAGCGCCTGATCATGCAGCTTCGGGACGATGCGCTGTCGATGCGCATGCCGAACCCGTACTTCGAGCCGCCATGGATCGCGCGTCTGTGGGGAGACTGAGATGAGCCGGCGAATGCTGCTCGTGGCGATCGTGCCGGCCGCGGTGCTGGCCGTGGCGCGAGTGGTGTTCCTCGTGCTCGCGGCGTGGGGCCTTCATCCATTCTGGATGTGGGAGCCACTCAATCTCGCTGAAGCCGCGGCGTTGCGAGACCGCGGCGAAGTTGCACGCCTCCTCGCCGAAGGCGCCGACCCCAACGCCACCTACCGGGTGCGTCGCGGCTTCATCGGCGAACGCACCATGCGGCTGACGCCAATCGCCGCCGCTCGCGCGGCGCGGCGGGACGAGGTGGTCCAGGTTCTCGTGGACGCTGGCGCCACGCCGGACCAGCCCGGGCTGGACGCCGCACCGTAACACATGCCGCGAGCGCGCCTCGATGCACTCGTGGCAGTAGCGGTGGGCGCTCTGGGATGCGTGTACCGGTTTCTCGCGCACACGAGCTTCAGCAACGATCACTTCGTCCACCTCGCCCGGGCGCAGGCGTGGCTCGCCGGCGATTGGCCGATCCGTGACTACGAGGAGCCCGGCGCGCTCCTGACCGTCGGCGTCTCAGCTGCCGCCCAGGCCCTGTTTGGACAATCGCTCCTGCCGGAGCTGCTCCTCAGCGTCGTGGCACTGGGCATCGGCGCGGCCGTGACGTGCTGGCTGGTGATCCGCCTGACCGGCAGCCGCGCTCTGGGAGTCCTCGCCGCAGTGCTGCAACTTGCCGTCGCTCCACGCCTGTACGCGTACCCGAAGATCCTCCTTATCCGGTCGGCATCGTGCTGCTGCACCGATACATCGTCAATCCGACGCGGCTGCGTCTGTTCGCCGCGGGCGTGTGGGTGACCGTCTCGTTTCTGCTCCGCCACGACCACGGGCTCTACGCAGCCGCGGCAACCGCGTTGACCGTCCTCGCCGTTCACTGGCGAGACGGTGCGCTGCGAGCCGCACGCCAGCTCGCACTGCTGGCTGCCTTGTGTTTTGTGTTGGTGCTGCCATTCCTCGTCTACGTGCAGGCGAACATCGGGCTGTGGAGATATCTCCAGCTTGGAGTCGGAACCTACCAGGGTGAGGCGAGCCGAACCGGAGTGACTCTCCCGGCATTCACGATCGCCAGCGGTCCGCTGCTCGTCAGGCAACCGCCCGAGGCGAGCGATCTGCCAGGCATTCACATCCGATGGGCACCGCACGTGGACGAGGGCACGCGTCTGGCACACGAGCGGGCGGTGCCGCTCCTGCACCCCGAGCACATCGACGACCGCACATGGCGATACCGAATCGAGTGGAATCGAACGGATGCCGTCGCGCCGCTGTTCGCGGGCGGCGATGTCGAGGACGTGGACGGGATCAACCGCCGGACGCTCGAGCTCGATGCGCGCCGGCCATTCGGGGCACGCGTCGTCGCCAGCCTTGGTCTGCGCGGCCTGCGATTCGGTCCGCCGATCGTCTCGCTCTCAGAAAATGCCGGACCATTTCTCTTCTACTCGGCGTGGCTGCTTCCGCTCCTGGCATTCGTGCTGTGGTTGAAGACCGGTGCTCGCGACCGCCCGCTGATCGTTCCTGTCATCTGCGCCCTCGGCCTGATTTGCGCGTTGGGATTTCAGCGTGATGAACCGGCGATCAGGACGCCCGATGTGTTCGGCACGTACCCCATCCTCTTCGCGTGGGTGCTCGCGTCTCTCGTGGTCGTTTCCCAGGGGCCGTCCCGCAGACTCCTGCGAGCGGCTGTCGTCACGCTTGCCATCCTCGTCACCGTGTCGGTGCTGTCCCTCGGCCGCGCCGGCGAGATGCTGACACGTACACAGCTCGTCGACGGCCCGTCCGCACTGGCGTCGCGAGCGACAGCGATCGCACGCTCGGCGCGCGACTGGCCGTGGTCGGCACAGTGGCCTGGCGACGAGGAGTGGAGGGTCGCCCGCTACGTGCACGACTGCACCGGGTCCGACGACCGGTTGCTGGTCACCTGGTTTGCGCCGCAGTTTTACGTCTTCTCGCAACGGCCGTTCGCCGGCCGCGAGACGGTTCTGCTGCCGCTGTATCGGGATCCGTCGAGCTACGAGACGCGAGTGCTCGACACGTGGCGACGTCAGAGCGTGCCGATCGTGCTTGCCGAGGAGAGCACCTACCCGAGATTTGCCGCCGCCTATCCCGCACTCGCGGGCCACATCGCCAGTCAGTACCGGCAGGTCGCGGCGATGCCCTCTCGCGGCGACATGATTCTGGTCTTCGCGGAGCGGGGACGTGCGTTCACACGCACCGACGCGGAACTGGGATGGGAATGCCTTGGCGACCGCTGAGACGCGCTAGAAGATCTTGCCCCAGTCTGCCGTGAACATGAAGCTGTACCAGTAGATGCCGCACAGGACGTGGAGGCCGAACAGGATCCAGGCCGCACGCGTCCACGGACGATCGGGCTGTGTCAGCGCGAACAGCAGCGACTCGACGTAGACGAGGAACACCGCGGTTTGCCCGGTCCACGCGAAATTGCCGTGCATCATCCGCTGGCCGCTTTCGACGACGAAGAGGGTCACGAAGAGCGCGATGCCGGTCAGCGTCCAGACAAACCGCAGCCACACGTCCGACGTACGAGTCCACCATGCCGCCATCGCAACCACGAGGGGGAAGGCCAGTGAGGCCGGCAGCTTGTAGAGCGTCTCGCCGGCACTGAAGATCACGAACGGTTTCAGCGCCACCTCCACACCCTGACCCGCATCCGCGCTGAACTGCGTCTGCCAGAGCAACGTCAGCGCACTGGGAATGCCGATTCCCGCCAGGCACAGCAGCGCCTGCCTCCATCGGCGGCGCACGAGATCGGACGCCGCATACAAAGCCGCCGCCGGCAGAAACGCGATCAGAAACGACGGCTTGGCCACTGCTGACAGGACGCACAGCACCGCCAACAGCGGAACCGACGACGAGGCGGCATGATCGGTGCGCAGGAAGTGCCGGCCGTAGACGAAGTAGATCCACAACGCAAACAGCTTGTTCAGCTGTTGCGTGGGGTTGTGATACGCCGTCGGCACGAAGTAGCCGCGGTACACGTTCGAATCGATGGTGAACAGGAAGATGTGAGACGCGATCAAGGCCGCCATGACGAGGACGAACGTGCGCAGCGGGCTCACCGCGAGTCCGCGTAGATGAATCTCGCGCGCAATCAGGACGGCCATACCGCCGTAGCAGAGGCCGAGCAGCCAGACCGCCGCGGTCCCGTAGCTGAGACCTGCCGCGTACCCCGCCTTGACGAGCAACTGAAACAGGAAATGTGGAGACCTCAGGTCGGCGAGCGAGTGCACCTCTTCCGCGTAGGCGAGGTGCGTGGTGAGGTCCGACGATTCCTCCAGCCGAAGGAACGAGTCGAAGCCGACCGTGAAGACGAGCGTCGCGATGGCGAACAGCCCGGCCGAGATGCTCAGCGGGAATCGCTCGCGCGCAATCGGCGCGGCGACTCCGCTCATCGGCGGCTCGCCTTGACCGCCGCGCGGGTCTCGCGATCGACTTCGCGTTTGCGAATCGTCTCGCGCTTGTCGTGCGCCTGCTTGCCTTTGGCGAGCGCCAGCGCCACTTTGACCCGGCCCTTCTTGAAGTACATCCGCAGCGGCACGAGCGTCAGGCCCTTCTCGGCGACGCGTCCGGCCATCTTCTCGATCTCGTGCCGGTGCAGCAGCAGCTTCCGCTGCCGGCGCTCGTCGTGATGGTCGTAGCCGGTATGGCTGTACGGGCTGATGTGCACGTTGCTCAGCCAGATCTCGCCCTTGTCCAGCCTGGCGTAGCTGTCGCGCAGATTGACGCGGCCCTCGCGGATCGCCTTCACCTCGGTGCCGAGCAGCGCGACGCCGGCCTCCCACTCGTCGAGGATGTGGTAGTCGTGGAGCGCCTTGCGGTTGTCGGCGATGATCTTCTGCGCCTTCTCGCGTTCGCTCTTGGCAGTCATCGGCTCACCGGAGACGCAGGCGCAGGTGGCCGCGCTCGTCGTAGTCGGCGACGCCCGCGGCCACCGCGCGCTCGACGGCCGTCGGCCATTCCGCGGCGACGCGCGGACGCAGCGCTTCGTCCACGCCGAGCACGGCACGATCGAACGCGCTGCCGATAGGCGTCGACGCGCGCGTCGCGCTGCTTCTTGCCGATCGGCGTCATCACCGGCGGCGACGAGGCCAGCCGCGCCAGGACGAGATGGTGCAGATTACGGCCCTTGACGAACACCGTCTCGAACCCGTTCGCGGCGAGCCCGCGCACGAACGAGGCCTGATCGAACGCCTGCATGTGCAGCGGGTTCAGCGTCGCGAACATCGACTGGTTCCCGGCCAGGAACTCGGCATCATCAGGCTCCATGATAGAAGTAGACGTGGCCGCCCGGCTTCAGCTTCCGCCGCAGCTCGGCGAAGAAGTCGCGCGGACGCAGCGCGTGCGTGAACATGTGATTGCAGACGATCAGGTCGAACTCGCCCTCGAACGGGAATCGCGAAGTGCTCGAAGTCGATCAGTCGATCGACGTCGTGATGCCGAACAGCTCTCGCAGCAGGAACTGCTGGCTCTCCCAGATCGGCATCGCGAACACCGTGCGCGCCCCACGCCCGGCGCAGGCCGTCGAGGATCGTCCCCGCGCGCGACCGGACTTCGACGACGCGCGCGCCGCGCGGCTCGATCAGCGAGCCGATGATGTCGGTGTGAACGCTGTTCTCGAAGCGATCGCGCAGCAGCGGCGCGAGATACTGCTTCCCGGTCAGACCCAGGTGATCGGAAACGAACACGCCGTGCGCCGCGAGGCGCGCAGCTCGTCGCGATCCGCGTCGCTGAGCGGATACGGGTTGAGGAGACGATTGGTGATCTCGCCGGTGCCGCGCGAGCCGCGCTTGGCGACGACCTCGCCGAAGTGCTCGAGCAGGAAGTGATACCGGCTGCCGATCGGCCGGCGCGTCGCGTAGAGCACGCCGCAGGCAGTGGCAGACGGCGTAGTCGTAGCGGGCCGACGTCTGATCGGGCGCCTTCGGGATCAGGATGAACTTGTTCCAGGGATTGACGAGCGTGCGCTCGGTGCCGCCGCACACCGGACAGGCATCGAGCGTCAGCCACTCGCGGCCTTCAGGATCGGGACACGGCTCATCGTCACCAATCGCATTCCCACGACGCCGGTTCGTGCTCGCCCCCGTCCACGGGAATCGCGCGGCCCGGACAGCCGGCGCTCCGTCGATTCCTCCGCGCCCGAGACACGCGCCATGCGGCCAAGCTGATGGTTGTACTGCAGCAGTCCGTGACTGCATCTCGCGGCGCAGCTCGCGAACCTCTTCCTGCAGCACGCGCAGCTCGCTGTCGAGCGGACGCCGCCACGCGCGCACCGCGGCGCGAAGGCGTCCGAAGACGCGGTCCATCATCCCCGTGAACCCATCATCTGCGAGTGTGCCACGTTAGTGCCGGTTCCGTAACACGGCCACCCGAGTGGCTCCCAGGTACCGGTCGGCATGCGATCCTTCCGAACCCACAGGCTGATGCCGAATCGGCCGTCGAACTCGTGCGTGCCGGCCTGACGATACTCCTCGTCGATGTACGCGGTCACGATCGGGAACGAGCGATGGAAGCTGCGAAGCGAATCATCGGTATCGAGCAGGATGATCGGCACCGATTGGGCGTCGCAGACGCTGCCAGCGTCAGCCGCTGCGCATCCTCGGTCTCGAAGAAGCCGGGTCTGAGGTCGGCGTGGCCCCCGCGAACGCGCGCCTGGCGATCGCCAGCACCTGCGGCAGATACGACTGGACAAGCACGCGATCGGTCGGCGCCGTGCAGGCGTTGACGTAGAGCGACAGCGTGATCAGCTCGGGCCGTTCCTTGAAGTTGACCCAGGTCTGGAGGTCCCATTCGAGCTTCAGCTGGCCCGCACACGTTTCCGGCCCGATCGAACGCCTTGCCGAACCGCTCGGTCATCGATGCCTTGTCGAGCCGTCTGTAGAAATCCCCGCTGACGAGCACGACCAGGACCAGCACGATCGCCGCCGTGACGAGAGCGACGTCACGGCTCGTGAGCAGGGCTCGATATCGAGCCAGCGACGGCTGCAGCGACTCCGTGTGTCTCAGCATGCGAGGGAGTCGCGACGAGAAGCCAGCCCACGAGGATCACGAGCGGCACCGACGGATCGGCCAGCCGCGCCTCGAGCGGACTGCGTAGGAACCCGGCGTCGAGCGCCAGCGCCGAGCACGGCCACCATCGCCAGCTTCGCCTTCGCCTGCGGCCATTCGGGCCTGAATCCGTCGCGGGAAACGGCCAGCACGAACAGCGCGAAGAACGGCAGCAGGATCTCGGTGTAGTACATCCAGGCTGCGCCGTTGTCACGCACAGCCGGCGACGACTGACCCCGCTTTCGCGGCATCCGACACGCCATCGGGATTGTCGAACAGGCCCGGCCAGACGATCGGCTCGCGGGCGCGATCGCGTTCGGCCCACGCCGACGCCTGCGGAAGTACGACACCAGACCGCCATTGATCTGGATGAAGATGAAATACGGCGCCACCAGCGCGGCGACGAGCAGAGCCGTAGATCGACGACGTGCCGGAGCGCGATCGACGATGCGCAGCTCGGTCAGCGACAGCATGAGCACGACCGTCGCAAGCCCGACGAACGCGCCGTGGTCGTGACGGAAGAGGAACGCGATCACCGTCAGCACCGCGATCGACGCTCGCAGCCATGTGCCCGGCCGATCGGCAAACCACCACAGCAGCGGAATCGCGCACGACGTAGACCAGGACCTTCGGGATAGTTGTAGAAGCGGGGCCCGAGCCAGACGTGCAGCAGGCAGGCCGGCCAGACCCGGCCCAGATCGAACCGGACGCGGCCGTGGCCAGCCAGAACGTCAGCGACCGCGCCCAGCGACAGGACCGTCGTCGAGAACGCCAGCTCCGATACCGTGCCGCGTCCGAAGATCGTCCTGCACCGCGGCGCTGACGTAGTAGTAGAGCGGCGCTCCGTGGTCCACGAAATCCCGCACCGGCAGATCGCCGAACAGAATCTGCCAGCCGCGAACGACATAGAAGAAGTGATCGTCGGTCAGGCCGGCGAACGACCCGCCGGGATCGTTGAAGCGGAAGAGCCACGAGGCGACGAAGATGCCGACCGAGCACGCGCCGATGATCGCGGTCCGCGCACGCGGCGACATCACGGGCGTCACCGGCGTCGCGGCCACCGGTGACGTGGCCCGCGAGCGCGACAGCACCACGTGGGCGCGGCCGCGGGTCATCGGCGTGTGTCGCGTGACATACCACTTCTGCGGCGCCAGCCGCGCCGGCGAGTATCTCGCCTTCATCGGCAGGCAGCGTGAACACGATCGTCTTGAGACTCGTCGGACTTCAAGAGCGCCGCCGCTCCGCCAATCACCCGCTCGACCGAATGCGCGTTGCCGAGTCGAAGATGCTGCGGCGCGGGAAGGCCATAGCGGGACATCGCCTGGTCGAGCGGCAGCGCGTACGCCGGCTGCCGGACGCTGCCCTCTCCGCCGCTCGCACGTCTGACCCGCCATGCCGCGGGCTTGATCGAGTGCCCGCTCCAGCCGCCGAGACCTGCCGGATACTTCAGCTCGCCCATGCCCTCGAAGTCCGCAAGCGCGAGCGAGATGGGCATGACGGAGCCGTCGCATCCGTTGCGATGCAGGTTCTCGCAGAGCGCCTTGAACGCGGCGTACCCGGGCTCGAAGGCGACGACCACCGCGCCGTGATACTTCGCCGCCAGCATCGCGTACGCGCCGACACCGCAATCGACGTCGTAGACGACGTCGCCGATCCCGATGTCACGCCACAGCCACTCCAGCGCACCCTTGTCGAGCCGAAAGTTGTCGCGGTTCGATCGCGGCTGACGGTGCACCTGCAGCGAGTAATCGTGCTTGGGGTGCGTCAAGCGGGACGATGAGTCCGTCGCCAACTGAATCGGTCGCCGGCACCGGCTCGGTCTCCGGGCCGTCCTTGACCACCACCCGCTCCGCCTCCGCTGCGGACGAGCGCCGGCGGCGACCGTCGCGCTCGATCGCGTCGGCGAAGCAGCGGCGCGACCGCGCGATCGATCCCGTGCGGTCGCAGGAACTCACCGGCGAAACGGCGGATGTCGTCGCTGAGCCCGCGGCTGCTGGAGCTCGGCCTGGAGCTGGGCGACATGTTCGGCGAGGTCGCTCGCGCGACGGACGCACCCGCCGTGCTCCTCGAGCAGATAGTGGAAGTGCAGCGTGCTGCTCTGGCCGTCGGCCGCCTCGTCGCCGGCGATCACGGTGTAGACCGGGCGCCCGACGATCGCGGCCTCGAGCTCGGCGCTGGTGTTCAACCCGACGACGGCCGCGCTGTGATGGAGGCACTCGAACAAGCCCTGCCGCGCGCGATCGGCGGTCTTCAACACGATCGCGGCCGGGTCGTCGAACGGGCGCGCCACGAACCCTTTCGCGCCGCGCACCGAGGGCCAGGTGATTTCGTCGGACGGATGGTTCGTCGCCGAGCAGCTCGATGTCGGGGTGCGGGCGGACGATCACGTTGCACTCGCGCAGCGGTGCGGACGAGGCACGGATCGCGGCCAGCCAGGCGCGCACGAACGCGAGCTCGCCGGCCGACACGAGGAGCGATGAGCACACGTAGAAGATCGTCGGCTTGCCTGGATCGAGCCCGAGCGGCGCGTGAAACTCGTCGCGCGGAATGCGAGGACCCAGCTCGAAGAACGAATCGAACCGCGGTGCTCCCGTGATGACGACGCGATCCTCCGGGAACTCGTGCAGCGCGCGGGCTTCGGTCCGCTGGCGCTCGTTCCAGACGAACATCCAGTCCGGCAGCCGATGCAGCACGCCCTTCGTGCTCAGGTTGTCCCAGCTGTAGAGCAGCATGCCAACGGGAATGCCATGCGCGCGCGCGCCGGCGACGAAGTCGGCCTGCGCCGAGCCGAAGTGCACGAGCGGCGAGATGAGCAGGACGTCGGGCGCCTGCCTCTTGAAAAACGCGTCGTACAGCGGGATCGACGGGCAGCTGTCGCTCGGCCAGCGCGAACACCGAGTCGAGACGCGCGATCTGCTGCGGAGGGAGATCGCGCAGTGCCGCGGCGACCGACTCGTTGTCGGCCTGGATGCGCAGCTCCTCGCGCAGCTTCTGCACGCTGCGGGCCTGGAGCTTCCCCGCGTTCCGCATCGCCGGCTGCTGATAGTGGACGCAGTCGCGCAGGCTGCGCAGGAGCCAGGCGGCGTCCGACCAGCGGTCGGTACGATGGGCCGGACAGCGGACCACCGAGAACCGCGGCGAGTCGAGGGCATCGCGATACTGATCCGCGCGGCTGTCGGTGTGCTCCTGGACCGCAAGCGCCACCGAGTGCCCGCGATCGATCAAGCGCGCGGATGGTGTCGGCGAAGGTTTCGACGTTCTTCTTCTGCTTCAGGACGAACAGGATCTTCATGCGTCAGGAGCGCTTGTCCGCCGCCCTGGCGGAGGCGGATCGCTGCCGGGCGAGCCGGCGCTCACGCCACGCGGTGACCGAGCGGCTGGGCGCGACCTCATACCCCAGGAGCCTGGCCAGCGCCGCGTCGCCGGCGTATTTGCCGTTCAGCGCATCCGGAAGCGAGATCTGCTGCGCGATGATCGGCGTCGAGAACACCTGATTGACGGCGCGACGCGGCCGGCCGGAGCGGTTCTCGCCGGCCCGATGGAACACCATCGAGTCGAACACGATGAACGATCCCGGCTCCGCGCTGACTGGGGTGTCGAGCTCCGCAGCCACGGCATCGGACGGAAACTGCTCCATGCGGTGCGACCCTGGAATCACCGTCGTCGCGCCGGTGACCGTCGTGAAGGGATCGATACAGAAGAGCGCGCTGATCGCGAGGGGCCGGCTCGACACGAAGTGCTGATACGGCAGGTCGCGATGATACGCCAGCTGCGTATGACGCTCTCCCGACGGATTGATGACGCCGTTCTGCTGCATCAACAGGATGTACTCGCCGAGCAGCTCGCGGCAGAGCGCCAGCACACCGGCGTGGGCGGCCAGGGCCAGAAACGCTTCGTCATAGGCCAGCGGGCACCGGGCCGTGAGCGTGTCGCCGATCGCGGCCATGCGGTCGGGCCCGCCGAACTCCTCCACCTGACGCGCCATCACATTTTCCAGGCGCGTCCCGAGGTCGCCGATCTCGGCGCCGGAAAATCCACCCGGCAGCACGGCATAGCCGACCAGCCGGATGCGCTCGGCGATCCGGGCCACGTCGCTCGATGCGGCGCCGCGCTCGACGATGCCGTACCCGCCCGACGCCTTCGGCTCAGACTCGTTCGCCATCGACGAGATCGTACCATGTCACCACACGCCGGAACCGCGCCGCCAGACGCTCGGCCACACGCGGCTGATCGGCAGGGCGCACGCCCACCAGCATCGTCTCGTCTGGTGGCACCGACTCGAGCGGGATCATCGGCAGCTCGCCGAAGCGGCCTGGCGATTCCTCCGCCTTCGCCGAGGCTGCGGGCAAACCATCCACCGTGCACGCGCGCACCGACGACCAGACCCGCGGCGCGTACGCACGCAGCAACCCCGCGGCCTCACCGGCACCGAAGCACACGATGGAGCCCTCGTACCCGCGAGTGCAGGCGATCGTCGAGCTGCCGCCATCGTTCGAGGTAGGTGGTCACATCTTCAGCTCGCGGCGGCGCTGGAATGGCCTTCTTCTGGGTCGCATCGCGGCGCCGGCCGATGGCCATCTGGAACGTTCCCAGCGAGCGCGGCGACTGCGACGCGCCCAGACGCTGCAGACCCGCGCGCGACAGCAGCGTCCCCACGTGCTCGCGGCTGAACGAGAACACATGATCGACGAACAACAGATCGAGGCCGGGCCGGCCGCCGTCCGGACACACGATGACGAGCAGCCCGTCTGGCTGGAGCACCGCGCGCAGGTCGGTCAGGAAGGCGATCGGGTCGATGGTGTGCTCGATGACGTTGACCGCGATCACGAGATCGGCACTGACATCGCCAGGAAGATTGCTCGCCGTTCCCGTCCACAACCGGACGCCGTCGCCAAAGCCCTCCGCGATGCTCTCCCGTGATGGATCGCAGCCCATCAACTCCGCGTCAGGCCAGTGGGCACGGAGGGCGCGTAACAGCGAACCGTTCCCACAGCCGACGTCCAGCACACGACGGGGACGGTACCCGGTCCCGTGCGCGATCCATCGCGCATATTCGTCCTGCCGCGCCTGCTCGCGAGCGTCACCCGGCGGGTGCCCGTACAACGCGTACCCGGACGCATAGAACGACGCGCCCGTGCTGGCCGTTGGATCGCGCCGAACCAGTCCGCACCCGGCACACAACACCCGCGCCAGCCGTTCGTCGACCACGCGCCAGTCGCTCGCCATCGACCGGGGCCCCGGATCCGGGAGCGAGATCCACTTCGATTCGCCGCAGACGAGGCAGGCTGTCGTGGAGGTCGTCATGGGTGGGCGCAGAGGTGAGTCCCGACTTTGAGGACACGGAGAAAAACCCATCGCAGAGATCGCGGAGGAGCAGAGACGCGCAGAGGGGACGGTGCCACGCGTGGCCCGCGCTTCGCGTACCTCTGCTCCCCTGCGATCTCTGCGAATGGCTGCCCTCCGCGGCCTCCGCATCCTCCGCAAACCGCGTGGTAAACTCGCCGGCTGACGCGTGAATGGCCCACAAGTGTGTTGCAATCGTGCAATCGAGCTACATCCCGTGGAAGGGCTACTTCGATCTCATTCGGGCCGCTGACGAGTTCATCCTGCTGGACGAAGTGCAGTTCACCAAGCGGGACTGGCGCAGCCGCAACCGCATCAAGACCAAGGACGGCCTGTCCTGGCTGACCGTCCCCGTGCACAGCAAGGGCCGCTTCGAGCAGCGCATCATGGACACGACGATCTCCGATCCGTCCTGGTCCGAGCGGCACTGGCAGACCATTCAGGGCGCCTACGCCCGCACACCGTTCTTCGAGACCTACGCGCCGCACGTGCGTGCGCTGTACGAACAGCCGCCCTCGGATCGACTGAGCGACGTCAACCGATCGCTGATCGAAGGCGTCTGCCGGATGCTCGAGATCACCACGCCCATCAAATGGTCGTCAGAATATCACCCGCGTGAAGGACGCAACGAGCGGCTCATCGACCTGTGCGTGAAGTCCGGCGCGACCGACTATCTGTCCGGACCGAGCGCGCAAGGGTACATGGACGAAGCGGCGTTCGCCAGCGCGGGGGTGACGGTTCACTACGTGGACTACTCCGGGTATCCCGAGTACCCGCAGCCGTATCCGCCATTCGAGCATGCGGTGTCGGCGCTCGACCTCCTCTTCTGCACCGGCCCCCGCGCGGGTGACTACATGAAGGACCTGTCGCCATCGCGCGTCGCCTCATGAGCCCCTCGACTCCGCTCGGGACAAGCCCCTCGACTTCGCCAGGGACAGATGATCCGCCGGTGACGCTGTCGATCGTGTCGTCCATGTACCGGTCGGAGGCGTTTCTGACCGAGTTCCATGCGCGCTGTACGGCGGCTGCCACCCGGCTTGCCGGAACGTCGTACGAAATCATCCTGGTCAACGACGGCTCGCCGGATCGGTCGCTCCAGACGGCCGTCGATCTCCACACCCGCGATCCGCACGTACGGGTCATCGATCTGTCCCGCAACTTCGGACATCACAAGGCGCTGATGACCGGGCTGGCGCACGCACGCGGCGACCTCGTCTTTCTGATCGACTGCGATCTCGAAGAAGACCCGGCCTGGCTGCAGACGTTCCACGATGCCCTCACCGTCACGCGGCGCGGACGTCGTCTACGGCGTGCAGGGCGAACGCAAGGGCGACTGGCTCGAACGCACCGCCGGCCGGCTGTTCTTCAGCCTGTTCAACCGCATGTTGACGCATCCGATTCCCGTCAACGTCGTCACCGTCCGGCTGATGACGGCGCGCTACGTCAAGGCGCTGATCAGTCATCAGGAGCGCGAGCTCTGCCTGTCGGGCCTCTGGGTGATCACCGGGTTCGAGCAGGTGCCGATGACCGTTCAGAAGGGCAGCCGGGCGGACTCGTCCTACACGACCCGGAAACGCCTGTCGGTGTTTGCCAACGCCATCACGTCGTTCAGCAACCGTCCGCTGATCTACATCTTCCAGATCGGCGTGGCGGTGATGGCGCTGTCGGTCGTTGCTGGCGTCGCGCTGCTCTACATGAGCCTCAACGGCCGGATTGGCGTGCCCGGATGGGCGTCGATCATGGTGTCGATCTGGTTTCTCGGCGGCCTCATCATCTTCTGCGTCGGCGTGATCGGGATGTATCTGGCGAAGATCTTCGTGGAGATCAAGCAGCGGCCCTACACCATCGTCCGCGCCGAGTACGGATCCGGGCAGGTGGCCGGTCCGAAAGGACCGGCCGTACGCTCGTGAGCTCAGATCTCCTTCGCGGCCAGGCACGCGACTACTACGAGGGGAAGCTCCGGACGCACGGAGCGACGCCGGCCGGCGTGGACTGGAACTCGCAGGAGTCGCAGGAGCTCCGCTTTGCGCTGCTCGCCAATCTCTGGCGCGACGAAGCGGACGCCAGCATCCTGGACTATGGCTGCGGGTATGGCGCGCTGGCCGACTACCTGCGCGCACGAGGGCATCGCGGCAACTACGTCGGCTTCGACGTGAGCGAGGCGATGGCCGAGGCCGCCCACGCGCGCGTGGCGTCGCTTCCCGCCTGCCGCGTCACCGCCCGTCGTCAGGATCTGCAGCCGGCCGACTACGCGGTGGCCAGCGGCGTGTTCAACGTCAGGCAGGACGCCAGCGACGAGGCGTGGCGCACGTACATCTGGGAGACCGTGGCCGATCTGGCCGCGCTCGGCACACGCGGGTTCGCGTTCAATGCGCTCACCGCGTACTCGGATGCCGACAAGCGAAGGCCCGACCTGTTCTATGCCGACCCGCTCGAGGCGTTCGATCGCTGCAAGCGCAGCTACTCGCGTTTCGTGACGCTGCTGCACGACTACCCGCTCTACGAATTCACCATCATCGTGCGACGCTAGCACTAGCATGGCCAAGCTTGTGATCTTCGGCGCCGGCGACATCGCCCGGCTTGCGCATCATTACTTCACGCACGACAGCCCGCACGAAGTCGCTGGGTTCGTCGTCGATCGAGCGTTCCGGAAGGGCGACGAGTTTCTCGGGCTGCCGTTCACCGACGCAGAGGACGCGCCGCAGCGGTTTCCGCCCGATCAGTACGACATGTTCGTCGCGATCAGCTACGCGAAGATGAACGCCGTGCGGGCGGAGAAATACGCGAGCATGAAGGCCGCGGGGTATCGCCTGGTGAGCTACGTCAGCTCACGCTGCAGCTATCTGTCGTTGACGCCTCCGGGCGACAACTGCTTCATCCTCGAGGACAACACCATCCAGCCGTTCGTGACCATCGGCAACAACGTGACGCTGTGGAGCGGCAATCACATCGGGCATGACGCGACGATCGAGGACCACTGCTTCATCACCTCGCACGTCGTCGTCTCGGGCTACGTGCGGGTAGGCACGCGGTCGTTCATCGGCGTCAACGCCACGCTGCGGAACTCGATCACGATCGCACCGGAGACGCTCGTCGGCGCCGGCGCCGTCATCATGAAGGACACCAAGCTGAAAGGCGTCTACATGCCGGAGCGCGCCAAGCTGTTCGACAAGTTGAGCGACGAGATCGACCTGTGAGCCCTTCGACTCGCGTGGCTCGCTCAGGGCAGGGCCACTGGCGCCGGCTGGGCCGGTTGGCGCTCGACACATCCCCGGCCGCATGGGCGGCGACACACGCGGCGCTGCCGGTGGTCGAGCCACTCGGCGGCGAACGGTTCGCGCTCTATCTGAGCGTGCGCGACCGTGAGGGCCGCGCGCGTGTCGGCCGTTCCGTGCTGACGATGTCGAATGCGCCGCGGCTGGACCCGCTCGATCCGGAACCGGTCCTCGACCTCGGCCCGCTTGGCGCGTTCGACGACAGCGGCGTGACCACGTCGTGCCTCGTCCGATCGGGGACCGACCGGTTCCTCTACTACACGGGCTGGAGCCGTGGCGTCACCGTGCCGTTCTATCTCACCGCGAGCGTGGCCATCAGCCGGAACGGCGCGCCCTTCGAGCGCTGGTCGCTGGCGCCGCTCCTCGAGCGCAGTCCGGTCGATCCGTTCCTCACCGCCTCGCCATTCGTGCTGGTCGGGCACGGTCGCTGGCGCATGTGGTACGTCTCGGCCACCGAGTGGCGCGCCTCGGAGTCGGGACCGCGGCACTACTACCACATCCGATACGCCGAGTCGGCCGATGGGATCGCGTGGCACCGGGAAGGTCAGGTCTGCGTGGACTACGAGAGCCCTGACGAACACGCCTTCGCGCGACCATGGGTCGTGCACGATGACGATTGCTACCGAATGTGGTTCGCCGTGCGCGGCGAGCGGTACCGGATCGCGTGCGCGGAATCGACTGACGGCCTCAGCTGGACGCGACGCAGCGAGCTCGGGCTGACAGCCGGGGCCGAGGCGTGGGAATCGGAGATGGTCGAGTACCCGTGCGTGTTCGACTGGGACGGCCGCCGCTTCATGCTCTACAACGGCAACGACTACGGACAGAGCGGTCTCGGACTTGCAGTTCTCGAGGCCGACGTCTAGAAGGAGTCGTTCACACTTCTGGGCAGGGGCCTATGGAGAAATCGTTGGCGGGCAAGGTCGCGCTGGTCGCGGGGTCGACGCGCGGAGCAGGGCGAGGCATCGCGGTTCAGTTGGGGGCGGCCGGCGCAACGGTCTATGTCACCGGGCGCACGACCCGATCGAGCTCGTCCGAGATGAATCGGCCGGAAACGATCGAGCACACCGCCGCGCTGGTCGATCAGGCTGGCGGCCGAGGCATTGCGGTCCGCGTCGATCATCTCGTCCCGGAGGAAGTTCGCGACCTGATCGCGCGCATCGAGCGCGAAACGGGCGCGCTGCACGTCCTCGTCAACGACATCTTCGGCGCGACACGGATGGAGTGGAACAAGACCGTCTGGGAGTCGGACCTCGAATACGGGCTCCATCTTCTCCGTCTTGGAATCGACACGCATGCGATCACCAGCCACTTCGCGCTGCCGCTGATGATCAAGCGGCCGGGCGCTCTGGTCGTCGAAGTGAACGACGGAACGACCGAGTACAACTCCACCAACTACCGCGTCTCGTTCTTCTACGATCTGGTCAAGTCGGCCGTGAATCGCATGGCGTTCTCGCTGGGACACGAGCTGCGGCCCCACCAGGGCACGGCGGTGTCGCTGACGCCAGGCTGGCTGCGCTCTGAAGCGATGCTCGACGCCTATGCCGTGACCGAATCCAACTGGCGCGACGCCACGGTGCGCCAACCGCACTTTGCGATCTCCGAAAGCCCGGCCTTCGTCGGCCGCGCGGTCGCGGCGCTCGCCGGCGATCCGGATGTCGCGCGCTGGAACGGGATGTCGCTATCCAGCGGGCAACTGGCAAAGGTCTATGGCTTCACCGATCTCGATGGCAGCCAGCCGGACGCCTGGCGATACATGGTCGAGGTTCAGGATGCGGGGAAGCCCGCGGATGTGACGGGCTATCGCTGATCGACTGCGCGGGACTGCGCGTGCCTGACGACACACCAAGGCACTGAGGCACCGAGGCTTTTCTTTCTTGTTCTCGATGACTGCACGTGCAGACAAAAGCACCAAAAAACCTCAGTGCCTTTGTGCCTCGGTGTGTCGAAGGCTAGTGTAGTCAAGCGTAGTCAGTGAAGAACGCGCCCGGAGGAGTCCGTTACCGCGCACTGACCGACGCAACACTCTCCTGCAGACGGTCGATCACGTGCTGTGAGGCAGCCTCGTCCATCCCGATCCACAACGGCAGTCGAATCAGCCGGGCGCTGCAGTCGTCGGTAACGCGCATCGAGCCAACCGCCCTGCCATAGCGCTGCCCGGCCGGCGATGAGTGCAGCGGCACGTAGTGGAACACCGCGTTCACCCCGCGCGCGTTGAGGTCGGCGAGGATGTCGTTCCGCTGAGCCGCCACCGGCACCAGCAGGTAGAAGAGGTGCGCGTTGTGATCGCACCCGGCGGGAATCACCGGCGCTCTCAAGCCGAGGGCCTCGAGCGCGGTGCAGGCCTGCCGGTAGCGGTTCCACACCTCGAGCCGCCGCGCGGTGATGGCTTCGGCCTCTTCGAGCTGCGCCCACAGGAATGCCGCGGTCAGCTCGCCCGGCAGAAACGACGAACCGATGTCCATCCAGGTGTACTTGTCCACCTTGCCGCGCGAGAACTGCGATCGATTGGTGCCCTTCTCCCAGATGATCTCCGCGCGCTCGACGAACCGCGGGTCGTTGATGACCAGCGCGCCGCCTTCGCCCGAGATGACGTTCTTCGTCTCGTGAAAGCTGAAGGTCGCCAGGTGTCCGAAGCCGCCAAGCGGCCGGCCCTTGTAGCTGCGACATCAACGCATGCGCCGCATCCTCGATCACGACCAGTCCGTGCCTGGCGGCGATGTCGAGCAGGCTGTCCATCTCGCACGCCACGCCAGCGTAGTGCACGACGATGATCGCCTTGGTGCGGGGCGTGATCGCCGCTTCGACCGCCCGCTCGTCGATGTTGAGCGTATCCGGGCGGATGTCCACGAACACCGGGCGCGCGCCGCGGAGCACGAACGCGTTCGCCGTCGAGACGAACGTGAACGACGGCATGATGACTTCGTCGCCCGGCGCGAGATCAATCAGCAGCGCGGTCATCTCGAGCGCCGCCGTGCACGACTGCGTGAGCAGCACGCGCGGCGCGCCGGTGCGGCGCTCGAGCCAGGCCTGGCACTGCCTGGTGAAGCGTCCGTTGCCGGCCAGCTGGCCGGCGGCGACGGCTTCCTGGATGTGCGTGAACTCCTTGCCGGTCAGGTAGGGTCGATTGAATGGAATCATCGGCTCACAGCCGATCGACCGAGGCCGCCTCGGACCGATTGAAGTAGACGACTCCGCCGCTGAAGATCGCCAGCGCCATCAGCAATCCGACCACCAGGCCGGTTCTGGAGAAGCCGCCGATCCCGAGCAGTCCCCACTTGTACATCTCGACGACCGGGCTCATCGGGTTCAAATATGCGATGAAGTGCAACTGCGGGGGCAGGAGCGACACGCAGCTTCGACAGCGGAAAGATCACCGGCGTCACGTAGAACCAGAGCTGCATGAAATAGCGGATCGAGAACTGCACGTCCTTGTGTCGGGTCTGCAGGACCGTCGTCCACAACCCGACGGAGATGGACAGGAACGCCGCCATCACCACCGCGAACAGCGCCACCAGGATCTGCGGCCCCAGGCGCAGATAGAACACGCCGTCCTTCACGTAGTAATACACGCAGGTGAGAATCAGCAGCGTGAACAGCACGCCGAACTCGGTGAGCGCAGGCGCGACCGAGGAGATCGGCGCGATGAGCCGGGGGAAATAGACCTTCTTGATGAGCGCGCGGTTCTGGTCCAGGCTTCGCGTCACGCGCTGCACGCCGCGGTCGAAGATGCGCCAGCACGACATCCCGGCGAGGAGGAACAGGAAGTACGGCACGCCGTCGGACGGCACCTGCAGCATGCTGCCGAAGATGAACGTGCTGATGAGGATCGGCGCCAGCGGCTGAACAAACATCCAGAACCGGCCGAGCGTCTTGTCCTCGTAGCGTTCGTTGATCCGGCGTGAGGCGAAGAACCACAGGATGCGCCGGTACCGCCAGAGCTCCTCGGCGCGGGCAATGAGCCCGACGCGCGCCGGCTCGATCACCCACTTCTGCGCCTTCCGTTCGAGGCCCGCGTCGGCGTCGCCGACCAGTGGCGCGCTCAGGCCCAACCAGCGTCTAAGCGCCAGCAGCATGGGCCTCCTGCCGGACGGTCCACTCGAGGCGCGGGGCGATGAATCCAACCCGATCCAGCCGCCCTGATGCGGGCGCGTCCGGCGTCTCCGTCCCGTAGACGAGGAACGACAGCGCGTTGTAGATGACCAGCGGGTATTCCTTGGCCTCGTCGTCCCGCTTGAACATACAGCCGACCGCGGCCACGTACGGCAACTCCGCCAGCAGGTCGCGCGGGATCTTCGCGAGCGCCTCGTAGGTGCCCGCCACCGGCAGCCGCCGCGCCTCGGTGTCGGTGGTCCTGAAAATGAGCTGCCCTTTCGTGCTGAGGTCGAGCGCGCACTTCACGGTGAGACTGGGCTTCGTGGTCCGAAAGCGCGTCTTGATATACACGTCCTCCGAGATCGGCGCGCCGCCGATGTCTTTCCCGCCGGCCGACACCAGTCGCACCGAGAGCACTTCCGCCAGGCGGTTCGATCGGCGGCCGCGCTCGGACTGGGCGATGTCGGCCTGACTCCAGATCGCGTTCTGATACTCGTCCACGACCTCTTCGGGATCGCCCATCCGCCGGATGGCGCCCTGATGGAGCCACATCACCCGGTTGCAGATCCGCAGAATCGCGTCCATGTCGTGCGAGACGAAGAGCACGGTGAGGCCGCTCTGCCCGAGCTCGGCGACCTTCTGCAGACAGCGCTCCTGAAACGCCTGATCGCCGACCGCGAGAATCTCGTCGGCGAGGAGGATCTGCGGGTTCATGTGGATGGCCACCGAGAATGCCAGCCGCAGATACATCCCGCTCGAGTAGTGCCGGAGCGGGCTGTCGACGAACTGCTCGACTTCCGCGAACGCGAGGATGTCCTTGATCCGGCGCTGCGCCTCGGCGCGCGGGATGCCGAGGATCGCCGCGTTCATCAGGATGTTGTCGTGCGCGGCCAGATCGGGATCGAATCCGGCGCCGAGCTCCAGCAGCGACACGACCCGGCCGACGCCGACGACGCGGCCGGTGGTCGGTGTGATCACCCGCGCCAGGACCTTCAGCAGGGTCGTCTTGCCGGCCCCGTTCGGACCGATCACGCCCAGGATGGTGCCGGGCTCGACGCGGAACCCCACGTCGCGAAGCGCCCAGAAGTCGCGCGTCCGGGGAGACGCGTCGGAGTCGCCACGCGGGGACTTCAGGCGCCGCCACAGCGAGCGCGACGATTTCCCCTCGGATTCACGGCTCAGGACGTAGCACTTCCCGAGCCCCTCGGCGACTAAACTATCCATGGATCATCAAAGTTTTATACTACACGTGTCGGCATCGCTCTACAGGATGGGCCTCTCGATCGCGTTCGCGCAGTTGAATCCCACGGTGGGCGACGTGGCCGGCAACCTTGCTCGCGTGCGCGGCGCGCGCGACCGGGCGGCTGAACTCGGCGCCGACCTCGTCGTCTGTTCCGAACTGGTCCTCGTCGGCTACCCGCCTGAAGACCTCGTCCTCCGGCCCGCACTCGTCGAGGCCGCGGCTTCCGCGCTGCGCGAACTCGAGGGAGACACGCAGAGCGGATCGCCGGCGCTGCTCGTGACGCTGCCCTGGCGCGCCGACGGATGTCTCTACAATGCGGCCGCACTGGTCGCCGACGGCCGCTCCGAGCTCAGGTTCAAGCACGAACTGCCCAACTACGGCGTCTTCGACGAGAAGCGGCTCTTCAAGCCGGGACCGCTGCCCGCGCCGGTGTCGTTTCGCGGCGTCCGCCTCGGAATTCCGATCTGCGAGGACATCTGGTTTCCCGCGGTGACGGCGCACCTCGCGCGGGCCGGGGCCGAGATGCTCCTGGTGCCGAACGGGTCGCCGTTCGAGGTCGAGAAGTTCGAGGAGCGCATCGACCTCGCGCGCGCGCGAACGAAGGAATCGGGTCTCCCGCTCGCCTACGTGAACCAGATTGGCGGACAGGACGAACTGGTCTTCGACGGCGGTTCCTTCGTCATGAACCCCGACGGCACGCTCGCGCATCTGCTGCCCTTCTGGCGCGAGTCGATCGTGGTCACGACATGGGAGAAGGCGCACGACGGCTATCGGTGCGCTGGCGAGGCGAACTGGGACGAGCCGCCGCGGCTCGACGCGATCTACCGCGCGATGATGCTCGGCCTGCGCGACTACGTCGCCAAGAACGGCTTCCGCGGCGTGGTCCTCGGCCTCTCCGGCGGCATCGATTCGGCGTTGACCGCCGCCGTCGCCGTCGATGCGCTGGGCGCCGACCGCGTGCGCGGTGTTCGACTTCCCTCTCGATTCACGTCTCAGCCCAGCATGGACGACGCCGCGGACTCGGCGGCCCGTCTGGGCATCGAGCTGCAGACGATGGCGATCGGCCAGGCGGTGGAAGCCGCGGAAGCGGCGCTCTCGCCGGCGTTCGCCGGGCGCGACCGTGACGTGACCGAAGAGAACCTGCAGGCACGCGTGCGCGGCCTGCTCCTGATGGGGCTGTCGAACAAGTTCGGCGAGCTGCTGGTGACGACCGGCAACAAGTCCGAGATGTCGGTGGGCTACGCGACGCTCTACGGCGACATGTGCGGCGGCTACTCGGTGCTGAAGGACATCTACAAGACCGAGGTGTATGCACTGGCCCGCTGGCGAAACGCGCACGTGCCGGACGAGGGGGCGCTGGCGCGCGAAGGATGTCATTCCGCAATCCTCCATTACGAAGGCGCCGACGGCGGAGCTGAGGCCCAACCAGACCGATCAGGATTCGCTCCCGCCGTACGACGTCCTCGACGCGATCCTCCAGGGGCTCATCGAAGACGAGAAGAGCGTCGATCAGATCGTCGCCGCCGGCTTCGATCGAAGCACCGTGTCACGTGTCCAGCGCCTGCTCTACTCCGCGGAATACAAGCGCCGCCAGGCGCCGCCCGGGGTGAAGATCACGCGCAAGAGCTTCGGTCGCGATCGGCGGTACCCGATGACAAACGCTTTCGGGAATAGGTCAACCGATGATCACGACACCGTCCTGACGCTCTTATCGGTCTGTTGCCGGCAGCGGTCTTCGCACAGACGAATGCCGCGTCGCAGGCAGCGCGCACCTGGCGTCAGGGGCATGAACGAGCCATCGTCGACGAGTTCGTGAGCCTCCTCTCGATCCCGAACATCGCCAGCGATCGCGCGAACATCCAGCGCAACGCCGAAGCCATCGCCGCGATGATGCAGAAGCGCGGCATCGCGCCGAAGCTGGTATCGGTGCCTGGAGGCAACCCGATCGTCTTCGGCGAGATTCGCACGCCCGGCGCGACGCGAACGATTGCGTTCTACGCGCACTACGACGGCCAGCCGCTCGACCCGAAGGAATGGGCCTCACCGCCGTTCGAGCCGACGCTGCGTGACAAGCGAGTCGAAGACGGCGGTCGAGTGCTGCCGCTGCCAGCCGGCGCCGCATTCGATCCCGAGTGGAGGCTGTACGCGCGCGGAGCCGCCGACGACAAGGCGCCGATCGTCGCGCTGCTGACCGCGGTTGATGCGCTCCGTGCGGCCGGAATCGCCTTCAGGGCCAACCTCAAGTTCGCGTTCGAAGGCGAGGAAGAGGGCGGATCGCCCAATCTCGAACGGACACTGGCCGCAAACAAGGATCTCTTCGCCGCGGACGTCTGGCTGATGTGCGATGCGCCGCTGTACCAGACGCGGCAGCAGTCCATCATCTTCGGCGCCCGAGGAGTCACACGGGTCGACATCACCGTGTATGGCCCGCGCACGGAGTTGCACAGCGGCCACTACGGCAACTGGGCTCCCAATCCGGCGATGTCCCTGGCACGGCTGCTCGCCTCGATGAAAGACGACAGCGGCCGCGTGCTCGTCGAGCACTTCTACGACGATGTCGTGCCGCTCGGACCTGTCGAGAAGAAGGCACTCGCGGATGCGCCAGCCATCGATGCACGTCTGATGCAGGAGCTCTGGCTGGGTTCGACCGACGGCCGTCCACAGTCGCTCAACGAGTTGATCACCACTCCGTCGCTCAACATCCGCGGAATGGCCAGCTCGCGCATCGGCGCTCAGGCGTCGAACGTGATTCCCTCGTCAGCGGAGGTCACGATCGACGTGCGGATGGTCAAGGGCATGGACGGCCGCAAGACCGGCCAGCAGATCGTCGATCACATCCGCAAGCAGGGCTTCTTCGTCGTGGACCGCGAGCCGACCGCCGAGGAGCGTCGCGCACACGCCAAGGTGGCGAAAGTCGTCGTCGGTCCGGTGGGCGTCGGCTCACGAACGCCGATGGACCTGCCCATCTCACAGGAAGTCATCCGGGTCGTCGAGAGTGCGCGTGGTCCGGCGGTCAAGCTGCCGACGATGGGCGGCGGGCTGCCGCTTCAGGAAGTGGAGCGACCGCTGGGCACGCGGACGATCGTGATACCGATGGGCAATCACGACAACAACCAGCACAGCTTCGACGAGAACCTGAGGATTCAGAACCTGTGGGATGGCATCGAGCTGATGGCCGCACTCCTCACGATGTAGCGGTTCATGTCATGAACCCGTAACAAACGAGGCTGCAGGCAACGTGTAGCATCCCGTACGGTCGGAGGTTTCTGATGATGTGGACCCGTACGCTTGCCGCTGCCGCGGTTCTCGCGTCAATCGCGATTTCCGCCGAGGCGCAATCGCAGTCTGCGGACGAACGCGCGATTCGCGACCTGATTGCGCGCTATGACAGGGGCGAATCTGTCGCGAGCACAGACGACACGATCTACTGGACTGGCCCGTTCAAGCGGCCCACTGTCGGATCTCAGGAACGCGAACCACTCCCGGCCGCCCAGCAGCCATCATCTGCCCGGGTTCCGGGCGCGCCGTCAGAGCGGGTTCCGGACTCGCGCCGCCGCGTCACGACGCCCGTTCGCATTGAAATCGCGACATCAGGCGGATCTCGCCTACGAATTCAGCAACTCCGAAGTCAGATTCGACTTGAAGAACGGCGAACGAGAGGCGGCAACCCCAGCATCGGTGTTGCGCGTCTGGAAGAAAGACGGGGGCCAGTGGAAGATCGCGGCGATGTTCGCACGTCCGCATTACCAGGAGGCTGTCGGAGCGCGATAGACACGTCTCTGTGGCTATCGCCCGGTGCGGGTCGCGGTTGGCGCGCAGAGATCGTCTGTGCAGCGGCCTCGGCGGACTCGATTGGCGGCGATGAACTTGTAGACCGCATGGCCAAGCTGCCGGAAGCCGGGTAGTCGTCCCATCAGGCCGACCGGCCACATCAGCGGCACGACGCGCGCCATCTGCAGATATCCCTCGAACCCTCCGTGCAGGCGCTGGCGCTCGTCGATGACGTACATCTCGATCATCACCTCGGCCTCGCTCAGGCTGGGCGCGAAGAAGGCGCGGGCCTCGGCGTTGGTGGCGTCCACGAACTGGAGCCGATCGTTCCAGTCGAGGGCACGGATGACGCGCACCGTGCGCCGGCACATCGGGCAGCCGCCATCGAACAGCACGGGCAGACGCTTCGGGTCCATGACCGTCGACTGATGTCCTACGGCCTCATGGTACCCGAGATTCCGGGACGAGCTGGCGGTTGCCGGGGGTCAGCAGGCGTTCAGCGAGCCCGACGAGACCCGCGATGACGAGCAGCGGCGGGCGCCACGCGCGAGCCGACCACGCCACACGAGATCGCGCGCGACGTGCGGATCGCGCGCTGACGTCTTGCACGGCGTTGGCTATCAGGACTGACGGCGATGCAGAGAAGCGCGGGCTGGACTGTCGCGTCGGAGCCGCGGTCGGATCGACGGCCGAGCAATCGAGCGCCGCGCGGACCTTCACGTTGAGCTCCTCGACTGTCGATGCCTGCTCGACCCGGCTGCCTTTCGTCGTCCACAGGAACTCCAGCGGCATGGCATCGGCAGCGGCCTGCGGCATGTCGACGCGATACACCGCGACTGCCGGCTTCCCGAGCGACGCGGCCATCGTCAAGGCGAGACCGTCGATGCCCACCGTCACGGCTGCATATCGAACCGACTCGGACAGAAGCACCGCGTCGAGCTCGCCCGATCGCTCGTAGGCTCGTGGACACACGACGACGTTGTCCGCGCCGCTGAACTCCAGCGTCCGCCAGCGAGGCGTGCGAACCGACGGGCGTATCAACACCGCAAGGTCACGCAGCTGCGGATCCCGACTGGCCCGCAGCGCCGCGACCCAGCGGCGCACCAGGGCCACTTCGCGGCCGGGCTCGCTCAGGACACCCACGGACCCACAGAAGAAGGCAAACGGCCTCCCCGCCGGCAGACCCAGCATCGCGCGAAACTCCGCGGCATCGACGAGTGGTGGATCGTGCAGTGTGCGATCGAGGAATGCCGGGCCGGTCGCGATGACCCGATCGTCGGCGAGAGCGAGATCGCGAATCACACTGCGGCGCTCCTCCTCACTCCGCACGCACACGAGCGAGGGGCCTGCCTGCAGCGACGCAGGATGTAGTTGACCGTCTGGTGCAGCGCCGATCGTCACGACGGGGATGCCGAACGACGCTGAGGCCCGAATCAGATCCGCCTGCGATGCCCCGCTCTCGTGTGCGGTGAGGATGTCGCTGTCGGGCAGGATCAAGACCGTGTCCGGCTTGAGCTGCCGGAGGATCTCACGCGCCTCGCTCGACGGGGGAATCGCCCGATCGAGTCTCGCGATGAGCCGACGCAATCGCGGCGCAGCGATGATCCCTTGCCGGGCCAGGCGGGCCAGCGCCCGGGCGCCCGGCGGCACGATTGACAGCGCGAGCTTCACCAGCCATGCCGGAACCTGACCGGGCTTCCGGCGATCGAGCATCGTGGCGTACGCCGACATGGCGTGCAGCCCGCGCGAGATGTTGCCCCATGTGTCCTGCGGCGGCGGCACCAGTCCCGCCGTCACAACACCCGGCAGGTCGCATCTGATGCGTGCATACGACTCCTCGAGCTGCCCGGTCCGGGCCGTGAAGACGATTCTCAGCTGATGGCCCCGCTCGGCGAGCGTTCGCAGAAGAGGTTGGTGGAGGAACAACGACGAGGCCGAGGGCACTCCGATCGCGACGCGGGCGAAGTCGGGATGCTCGCGACGCGCGGGCAGCGCCGCCGCCCGCCGCGCGGCGAGCGTCGCCACCGGACCGAGCGACACGCGAAGCCATCGCATCCAGCGTGAGACCGAGCGAGACGCGGCGCGGCGATCGACCACTTCGTGAAAGAGACGGGCCCAGAGCATGAACCCGGGCTTGAGATCGGGGCCGTGAGGGCGCACGAGCATTCTGATCGCGGCACGACCAGCCACATCAAGCCCATCGCGCACAACGGTTTCGACCGAGAGTCGCAGCTGCTCGAGATCACGGGCCACGAGAGGCCATCCGGTCCTCGGGTTCGCGTCCGCGCAGAATCGCGCCAGCGCCTGATTGCCCTCGGTTGGCCAGAGCAGCGCGACGAGCGGTTTCGCGCGCGCGGCGGCTTCGAGCACCGCGGTCATGTCGGTGGCGACGATCACGTCCGCGTGCTCCAGCGTCTCCGCGATCTCCGCGACATAGCGCTGCGGGTCGATCTGCGATCGTGGAACCAGCATCCGACCGGCCTGCGTGTCCTCGCGCTGCTCGACTCCCGATGGCGGCGGCGCGTAGACCACGATGCTGGCGTCGCGCACGCGAGCGTCGGCACTCGAACCCAGGGCCTCGACCCACTGGCGAAGCCGATCGGGGTGCCGATCGGCCGTGGCATGGTCGGTGGCCAGCACGACAATCGCACGCGAGGGATCGAGCGCGTGACGGGCGCAGAACTCCTCACGGCTCGTGCTGATGACTCCAGCCGAATCCAGGGGCAGACAGCCCCCGACGACGGCGGTGCGGTGTACAGGAATTCCCAGCACGTCAACGGCGTATCGGCGCTGTTCGCGGTTCCAGACGGCGACACAGTCCGGGAGCACATGTGGTAGCGCTCCGGACGTCAGGTCATCCCATCGCGTCGGAAGTCCAATGGTGGGTATCTCCAGCGCATTCGCCGCATGCAGGTAGTCGGGCGCGATTGAGCCAATACCGAACATCGGCACGACCACGAGCAGATCCGGCTGAAACGCTTTCAGAAACTCGACGATCGACGGAGGCGGCGGCAGCGTGTGCTCGATCGCGCGCAGCGTGCGCACAGCGAGAGGGCGAACGATCCCGGTCCTGATCATCCAGTGCTGGGCAAGGCGGGCCGCCAAGGGCGGCGCCGTCGCGAGGGCGCGGCGATACGCGGCCACATCTGCCGACGGCGGATCCAGCCAGCGCACGCAGTCGAGCGCACCGCGGATCGTGGTATTGAGGTCGGACCAGCGATCGAGCGCGGGAGCGGTGCCGAAGGTGAGACGCCGGAACTTTCCCGAGAACGCGGCGACGTTGGCACCTGGCGGCGGCTCGTCGTGAACGGCGACGTGCACACGCCCGCGACGGGCAGTCAACTCGGTCAACGCGCTCGCACACGCCTCCAGTGCGCCGAGGTGGGGGGCGACGACCAGCGTCCTCTTGACCAGTTGCATCGAGGCTCAGGAACTCCTGTCGTCCGTCCATCGGACGGCCAGCGCGGCGAAGCGCGCGGCGCGATCGCGGGCACGGATGGCAAGATGACTGGTGAGACGGGCCCCGGCGGGCATCCGTGGGGGTACACCACTCACGAGCATCCCGGTCTCAGGCAGGTCCGGAGCCAGCACGATCGGCAGCGTCGCTTCGGCGCGCTCGACCCGGCGCCGCACGAATGGACGCACCATCGCCACGCCCATGGCGGAGATCAGCGGCCGCGAGGGCCCGATGCCGGCCATCGTCGCCAGGGTCGCTCGCACGGATGCCGGCAACTCCTCGTCGGCACCGAGTGAGGGCATTTCCACCACGCGGTACGGCGTCAAGCCGTACGTGGCAATGGCTTCCGCGCGTTGAGCGCCGTTCGCGACGAGAATCCAATCGGGCGGGGATGCGGCGCCGGCGATCACCCGCATGCCAGCCGGGGCCGCGTCGGTCACGCGTTCGAGCGCCCTGGGGGTCGCGCCCACGACGAGCACCGTCATGCGGCCACCAACTCGACGCCGGACGCGTCGAGAAATTCACACGACACACCGAGATCCCGGCACGTAGTCGCGATCTCGCCGAGGTAGTTCGGGTTCATGACGACGACGACCACGGACTGATGGGCGGACGCGCGCAGCGACACGGGCGCCTCGATCCGGCGCCCCGAGATGGGCACGTAGCCACCCTGCTTGTTGACGTTCACGTCCACGGTGTAGTCGATCAGCGCCGAATCCGGATCGACCATCAACGAGAACATGATGCCCTTCGTGGCCATGCCCCACAGCGCGATCACGCGACCCTGTTGTCGGAGCGCGCGAAGGCGATCACGAATGGCCTGCACGCGCGCCTGCTCACCCGCCGAGTACTCCTGCAGCCGTGCGGCAAGTGTCTGCCCGCTGTTCGCCGGTCTGGTCCGCGATGCGGCGGACTCGGCCTCCGTCCATCGATACTGCCGGCCGAACACGACACCGGTCGCCGTGGCCGTGAAACCGGCGCTGCCGAGGACTGTGGCCAGTGTCGTGTCCGTGAAGTAGTTGCAGTGCTCGTAGCAGAAGTCCCAGAACGCGTGCTCCTCGAGCATCCACCCGAGATCGGGAACTTCGATGAAGAGCGGCACACCCGTGCGGTCGCCGAGCGCCTCTCTGATCTCGCGCAGGAACGCAGCCGGGCTGGGCATGTGTTCCAGGACGTGGCGAGACACGAACAGCGACGGACTGTCATCGAGTTGATCGGGCGAGAACACTCCCTTGATCAGCCGGAGCCGCCCACCCGCCAGGATCTCATCGTGCGGGAGCGCCGGATCCACGCCGACGGCGCGACATTCCGGCCAGACCTGGCACAGCGTCTTCAGAAACGCGCCGTTGCCGCACCCGACGTCCACCACATACCCGCGCTCGAGTGAATGGCGGCGTCCGAGCATGGTCGCCACGTCGGTGTAGTGCCGATCCATGACCGCCGATGGCACGGCGTTGTCGTAGCCGGCGTCGTACACGAGCCGTGATGGATCGAACGCGGCGTTCCATGAAAACCCGCAGGCCGAGCAGGTCGCAAGGGAGAACTGGCCGCGGACAGACCGGCGCGCGTCGTCGGCTGTGCGGTAGACGTAGTTCTGCATCGACGGCAGGAGCGGCCGGGTCACGCTGGTCACCGGCTGTCCCGCAGTACAGATCGGGCACTCGCTCACGAGCGCTCCCAGTCTCCGAACCAGCGGCGGTACCAGTCGAGGGTCTCTCGCAGCCCCTGGTCCATCGTGTAGGCGGGCGTCCAGCCGAGCGTCTGCGTCGCCTTGTCGAACGACAGCCACTGCTCGCGAATCTCCGCCTGCGCGGTATTGCGAATGTCGGGAGAGAGATCGGTCCGGCCGGTCAGCCGCTGCAGATCCGCGATCACCTCGAGGACGGTCCGGCGCGCTGAACCGCCGAAGTTCACCGCTCCGCCGCGAAGCCGGCCCGTGTACGCCGCCTCGGCCAGACACAGGTACGCGGATGCGGCGTCCTTGACGTACAGGTAGTCGCGCACGAACGTCCCGTCGCTCCGGACGATCGGCCGCTCGCCGCGCAGCAGCGATCGAATCGTGCCCGGAACAATCCTGGTCCAGTTGAGATCCCCGCCGCCGTAGATGTTGCCGCACCGCGCGACCAGCGCCGGCAGGCCGTAGGTGTCGTGATACGTCTGTGTCAGCAGGTCGGCGCACGCCTTCGACACGTCATACGGATGCTGCGCCCTGAGCGGCGTCTGCTCCGTATAGGGCAACTCGGACGAGGAGCCATAGGCCTTGTCGCTCGACGCGACGACCACGGACTTGATCATCGACGCATGGACGCGGCAGGCGTCGAGCAGGTGATACGTGCCTCGGATGTTGGCGTCGAAGGTCGCGACCGGCGAGCGCGCCGCGACGCCGACCAGCGTCTGCGCGCCGAGGTGAATCACCACGTCCACTTCCCAGACACCCACCGCGCGCTCGACCGCGGCATAGTCCTCGAGCGCTCCGAAGACCTGCTTGACCTTGTGGATGTCGCCGCTCCGTACCAGCTCGGACTGCGGATCGATGTCCACCAGGAGCGCGACGACCGTCGCGCCCCGCTCGAGCAGCGTCTTTACGACCCACGAGCCGACGATGCCGGTGGCGCCGGTGACCAGGACGCGCCGGCCGCGCCAGACGAAGGCGTCCGTCATACGGTCCGCCTCAGATACGCCTGCGGCCAGTGCGTCACGTTCCGATCGAGCTCGCTTTCATTGAACGGCCACGGCGGCTGCTCGAGCGTGAACTCCGTGTGCGACCGCAGGAAATCGTGCACGGCGGAGATCGGGTTGTCGTCGCGCCATGAGGGCTGGCCGCGCGGCGCATCGGCGACCTCCTGCATCACGCCGTCGGTGGCCACGAGGTACGAGCCGACCGAGACGAGCGGTGCGTAGGCCTCGAGCTCGGCGCGCACGTGGTCGCGCGAATGATTCGAATCGAGCAGCACGAGCACGGTCTCGCCAGGAGCGATCGCGGACCGGACCCGGCCCACGATGCGCTGGATCGATCGAGCTGCCCTCGATGAGATCGATGAGCCCACGCAGCGGGTGGCCGTCGAGCGCCGCCTTGTTGTGCGGCCGGATCTCGATGTCCACGCCGATGACCCGCCCGCGGTCGAGCGCCTTGCACAAGGCCGCGTAGTACACCAGCGACCCGCCGTGCGCCACGCCAGTCTCGACGATCACGTCGGGTGCCACGCGGTGAATCACCTCCTGCAGCCGGATCATATCGTCGGGCAGCTGAATGATCGGCCGCCCGAACCAGCTGAAGGTGTAGGTGTACTTCTGGTTCCACCCGACCTTGAGCCACAGCCGCGACAACAGCTCGAACCCTTCCTTCGAGTACAGCGGCACGCGCGATTCGCCGCTCTCGGTGCGGCTCACGATCACGCCGGCGTCGGTGTCTACCGTGAAGGTCATGCCTGCACCATTCCGCCGTGCGCCTTCCACCAGGCGACAGTCTCGCAAATTCCGTCCTCGAGGCGAGACCGCGGCGTCCACCCGACGTCGCGGGACAGCCGCGTCACCTCGGCGATGACGAGAGGCGCCGGATCGTGCAGGTTCGTCTCGGACTGCTCGAGATGCAGGCCCTCGCCGGTTTCCGCACCGACGATTTCTCCAAGGCGCGCCAGCGCGATGCCCTCGCCAGACCCGATGTTGCACCGCGCCCTGAACGTCGGACGCCAGCAGCGCGCTGAACGCCGCGCCGGCGTCGGAGACGAGCAGGTAGTCGCGCACCTGCGCCGGATACCGCAGTCGAAACGGCGTGCGCGACGCGCTGGCGCGAATCATCGACGGCACCAGCCGCTCGGGCGACTCGCCCGGACCGTAGGTCCAGAACAGGCGACCCTCGGCGAAGCTGAAGCCCGCCTGCACCGACCATCGCTCGAGCACCTCGTACTGCGCATGCTTGCAGGCCGCGTAGAGCGTGGCCGGCCGGCACGGCGTGGTGCTCTCTGAGCACACCCCCTCCGACCAGTCGTACTCCGCCACCGTCCCGGCCACAACCACACGCTGTCCGCCGTGCGCCAGGAAGCTGTCGACGAGTTGCAGCGAGGACTGCAGCCACTTCGGATTGTCGAGCGACGTGAGATACACGCCCGGCGATGCGATCCAAGCGAAGTGCAGCAGGTGTGTCGGGCGCACGCGCTGCATCAGGGCATCGACGGCGCCGCGATCGTGCACATCGACCGCGTGCGTCACGACGCCTGTAGGGCCCGCCTTGAGGCGGCCCCCACGCTGCGCGGCGTGCACGTCAGCGCCTCGCGCGGCCAGCGGCGCCAGCGACCAGCGGCCGACGAATCCGCTCGCACCGGTGACCAGCACGCGCGTCATCGTCATCGGGTGAGAAGCCCCCAGCGCCGATCCTGTTCGGAGAGCATCGACGGCGGCAGCGGCCACCTGATCGCCAGCGTCGGATCGTCCCAGCGGATGCCGTCGCCCATCTGCGGCGCGTAGTAGTCGCTGAGATGATAGTGGACGGTGCTCTCCTCGATCAGCGTCTGATACCCATGCGCCACGCCTTCGGGAAGGAACAGCGCGCAGCGGTTCTCCGGCGTCAGCTCGCAGCCGTCCCACATCCCGAACGTCGGCGAATCCGGGCGCACGTCAGCGATCACGTCGTAGATCGCGCCTCGAATACAGGTGACGAGCTTGGCCTCCGAGTGCGGGGCACGCTGAAAGTGCAGGCCGCGCAGCGTGCCGCGCTGGTGGTTGTGGGAGATCGCGCTGCGCACGAACGAGCCGTGCCATCCACGCTCGGCCAGCGCACGCAGCTGATACACCTCGGTAAACGACCCGCGATCGTCGGCGACGGTCGTCGGTTCGATGCGAAACGCCCCATGAATGCGGGTGGAATGCAGGGTCACTGGAGTTCGATCCGCGGCACGGCGAGGATGAAGCGGCCGCCACGACGATGGTAGGCCTCTTCCTGGCGCACGACTTCGTCCTTGAGATTCCAGACGAGGATGAGCAGATA
Organism: uncultured Acidobacteriota bacterium; assembly: GCA_963751025.1. Lineage (GTDB taxonomy): Bacteria > Acidobacteriota > Vicinamibacteria > Vicinamibacterales > UBA2999 > Gp6-AA40. The sequence goes on from CAVVTC010000005.1 coordinate 429,287, forward strand.
GTCCGGCTGACGCTCGGTGATCACCTGCGGAGCGACCACCGGGATTCCGCACCCGGGCATCCGTCGGCCCTGTTTGTGCGGGCTGCGATCGGCGACAAACGACACGGTGTTGGCCGTAATGCCGCAGTAGTTCAACAGAATGCTTCCCTTCGCCGCCGCTCCATAGGCGCCAATCGTCGCGCCCGATGCGCGCAGCCGATCGAGCGTGGTGTTGAGGTCGTCCCGCACGCGTTCAACAGCCGTTCGGAAGTCACGATAGTACCCCTCGCGCGTCAGCCCGAGCGCTTCCTCCTCGCGCAGCAGCTGCTCGGTCGTGTCGCCGTGGCGCTCGCCCGTGCCGATGAACAAACGAAGAGACCCGCCGTGAATCGGGACGCGCTCGACCCGCTCGAGCGCGAGACCGTGACGGCGGACGAGCGACGCGACGGCGTGCACGGAGAAGTAACAGAGATGCTCGTGATAGATCGTGTCGAACTCGGTGCGCTCGACCATGTCGCGCACGTACGGCACTTCAATCACCGCGACGCCACCCGGCGCCAGCATCGTCGCGATCCCGCTCATGACGCCGTTCAGATCAGGGACGTGCGCCATGACGTTCAGACCGAGCAGCACGTCAGCTCGCCGCCCCTCGGCAACGAGGCGCGCCGCGAGATCACGGCCGAAGAACTCGCTGATGGTCGGAATGTGCCGCTCGTCCCTCGCCACGGCGGCGATGTTGGCCGCCGGCTCGATGCCGAGTACCGGCACGCCAGCGCGCTGGAAGTATTGCAGCAGGTAGCCGTCGTTGCTCGCCACCTCGACGACGAGGCTCGCCGGCCCCAGGCCTCGTTCGGCCACGAGTGACGAGGCCAGCGCCTCGGCGTGGCGCAGCATCGAGGCGGAGTACGAGGAGAAATAGAGGTACTCGGAGAACATCTGCTCCGGCGCCACGATGTGCCGCAGCTGCACGAGCGAGCAGGCCGGACAGAACCCGACGTCGAGCGGGAAGCGAGGTTCATCGGTGGGGGCTTCGGCCGGCGGATAGGCGTTCGGCAGCGGCAGCCACCCGAGCGAGAGGATCTCGCGGATGCCATCGGCGTCGCACGACAGGCAGCGCGTGCGCGCGGCAGGCAGTGGCTAGTCCCATCGCTTCCACGGTGCGCGGCCACGCTGCCACAGCTCTTCGAGCAGATCCCGTTCCCGGAGCGTGTCCATGCACTGCCAGAAGCCGCCATGCGCGTGGACGGCCAGCTGCCGCTCGGTGGCCAGCCGCTCGAGCACGTCCTTTTCGAGGCTGTCGGTGTGGTCGTCCATGTGGTCGAAGACGGCCGGCTCGAAGATCATGAACCCGCCGTTGATCCAGCCTTCGCCGATCTGCGGCTTCTCGACGAAGTCGGTGACGATCCCGCTCTCGAACGACAGACCGCCGTAGCGCGACGGCGGCCGCACCGCGGTGACGGTGGCGATCTTGCCGCAGCGGCGATGGGTCGCCATCACCGCGGCGAGATCGACGTCGGAGACGCCGTCGCCGTAGGTGAGCATGAACGGCTCCCCATTCAGCCAGCGGCGAAGCCGGTGCAGCCGGCCGCCGGTGCCGGTCGCCACACCGGTCTCGACGAGATGGACCTTCCAGTCGTCGCGGACGTCGCCGTCCTCGAGGTGCGTCGTGCCGGACGCGAGGTCCACGGTCAGCGACGCGCTCAGCAGCGTGTATTGCAGGAAGAACTCTTTGATGACGTAACCCTTGTAGCCCAGCGCCAGCACGAACTCCGTGTGATCGAAGCTGGCGAAGTGCTTCATGATGTGCCACAGGATCGGACGCTCGCCGATCTGCACCATCGGCTTGGGGACGACCTCGGTCAGCTCGGCCAGCCGGCTGCCGCGGCCGCCGGCGAGAATCACGACTTTCATGCGCCTCCCGCGGCGGCGGGCGTCCCGTGCCGCCAGACGTGATAGGTGCTCAACGTGTCGAGACTGGGCATCGCCAGCAGCACGTTGGTTCCCCTCGGACGCGGCGTGCGCGCGCCCCACGCGAGCGCGTCGAAGATCGTGCTGAAGCGCGGCAGGTCGTCCTCGGGCTCCTCCTGCTCGATGTCGTCGGCGTTGCGCGCGGCTGTCTCAGGCGGCATCACCGAGAGCGCATCGAGATAGATCTGACGCGACCGCACCCACCGCTGCACCTCGTCCGACCTCGCGATTCAGCCCGTCGATGAGCGAATCGTAATCCTCCGAGAGGTCCACTCCGGCCTTGGAGGCGCGAAAATAGTCGAGCAGGCAGGCCACGTAGTAGCGAGGCCGATTGAGGGCGCACGCACGCAAACGGCTCGGGCAGCACTTCTCTGAGGCGCATCGAGATCGTTCAACACGAGCGGGTGAGTGAAGCACGCGTCGGTCGGCATGCGATCCACGAGGTCGCTCCACGACATGCCGAGGTCGAGCCGGAACCGGTCGGCCAGCGGGCCGCGACGCCGGAATGCGGAACCGTTGCCCACGCCGCAGCTGACAAACAGCGAGTCGTCGAGGATCACCATCGCGATCGGTGTGGGCCAGCATCAGGTAGCCGGAGGTGTAATCGGGGCACACCGGCGGACAGAAGCGGCCGAGGGGGCCGGAGCGCACGCGATCGATCACCGACCGGCGGCAGACGCCGGTCATCAGCTTCGGCAGCAGCTTGCCGCCGAAGTCCGGATGACCTTGCGCGAAGTACTCGAGCACCTCGGCGCTGTCGAACTCTCGCCGCTCACCCGAGCAGCGGCGCCGCTTGAACATCGTGCCAAGCGGATCGCGCCCGTACTGATCGGGAAACCAGCTCACGACCGGCGTGTCGCTGCGCTCGATCTCCGCGTAGACCAGGCTGAGCGCGTCAGGGCGGAAGACGGATCGGTCGGTCAGGATCCCGACGTACTCTCCACGGGCGTCGGCAATCGCGCGCTCCCAGTTGTCCGGCATCGACAGCTTGCCGCTGGTCCGGACGTAGCGCGACACGCGGATCTCGGTGCCTCGGCCGCAACAGCTGATGCCGCAGGCGCATACGGCCTCGTCGCCGTTGTCGCAGACGATGACCTCGAGATCCTCGAAGGTCTGCTCGAGCACGCTTCGCAGGGCGCTGCGAAGCTGGTCGACGCGGTTCTTGGTGGGAATCGCAATCGTGAAGAAGGGCGACGCGCTCATCGGCCAATGCCCTCGGAGGCAAGCGTCAGCCCGGGCACGCCCCGCCGCCGGGCGGCGTCGGAGATCGGTGCGCGATCCGCGCGCGGACGCGCGCGCGTCTCGATCACATCGGCCACGACGAGGCTGGCCGGCGCCTCGGGCCCGCACGGGCGAACGAACCAGCGCGTGAACTCGCGACGGCCGTCGGCCTTCTCGTCGGCGCCGTCCACGATGCGCCGCACGTGCGCGGCCACGTCGGCAACAGTCGCGACACACTTCGAGGAAATCTCCCTTGAGCAGATGGCGGAAGTGGCCGGTCCGACCCTGAGCCGGCCAGTACTTCTCGCTCACGATGGTCAGGCAGGGGCGATTGGCGACGACCGCTTCGAGAAACGCCGTCGTGTTGAGGCCGAAGACGCACAGCGCCCCGGCCAGCTGATCGTAGTACTCCTGCCACGACTCCGGCGAGTCGGCCTGGTCGCCCTCCCTGGGATGCACGACGACACTCGGGTACGAGAACGACTCGAACGGACGGGGATTGGTCGGATGCGGCCGCACGACGAGCGTCGGCGCTCGCCCGGAGAACTCCTGCGCCAGGGCGTCGGCCATGGCCGTCACCATGGAGTCTCGTTGTCCCAGATCGTTCGCGAGCTGCACAGAAACACCATGTACGGCCGCGTCGGGACACCCCATCTCGGCGCACAACTGCTGCCGGGTCCTGCGCGGCTGCATCGCAAAGAAGGGATCGAGGTGCGGCGCGCCGGTGATGCGGATCGTCTCCGCGCGGGATGTCGTGAATCTCCGCGGCTTCCTGCGCGATCGGCTCGTTCCACACGATGGAGACAGATCCGGCACGACGTGCACCGTGCCCTTGCTCGTCAGGTTGTCCCAGCTGTTGACATATCCGATCGTCGGAATGCCCAGCGTGCGCGCGGCATGCAGGTAGTCGGCTTCAACCGGATCCTTCGGCCAGATCGTCGGCGACACGAGCATCACGTCCGGGTCGATCTCGCTCAGCACCGACGAGAAGCGTCGGACTCGCGGGGCTGGCGGCCTCGATCCACCGCCAGATGCCCAAGCGCCGCTCGCGTGCCGAGGGCGCGCCGCCACAGCGGCCGGTGAATCTGCTTCGCGCGAGATCGTCAGGCAGTCCTTCTCGAGGCCGGCGACCACGCGCTCGGGCGAGGGATGGTCCTTGCGCAAGTAGATCCCGCGGTTGACCACCTGACGGCCGACGCGAAGACGACGGGGCCACGGCTCGCCCGGCTCTGGACGGTAGCCGCTCGTCACACCCGCGATCTCGGACTGCGCGACCTGCAGGCCACGGCCGAGCAGTCGCTTCTTCGTCGAGTCCTGCGCGATCTTCTCACGCACGCGCGCATCGTCGAGCCGCGTGCCGTGCAGGAACACGACCTCGTGCCCGCGCCGGCACAGCTCCCGCATGACCGTGTCGAGATTGCGGAAGAAGTTGACGTGCTGGCCGATCATCAGGACTTTCATGGGATGCGGTGCACTCGCTCGCTATCTTGATCCGGACGCGAGGCGTCCTGCAAGCAGCGTGGCTTCGATCAGGCTGGTCGGATCGGCGACGTCCTTTGCCGGCGATGTCGAACGCGGTGCCGTGATCGACCGAGGTGCGGATGATCGGAAGGCCGAGCGTGACGTTGACCGAGTGACCGAACGCGAGCAGCTTGACGGGAATCAGACCCTGATCGTGATAGCAGGCGATCACCGCGTCGAACTCGCCCTTCGTGGCGCGCACGAACACGGTGTCGCCGGGCAGCGGGCCCGGCGATGTCGAATGCCGCGCGAACGCGCGGCCTCGACGGCCGGGCGGATCACGGCGCGCTCTTCCGTCGCCGAGCAGGCCCTCCTTCTCCCGCATGAGGATTCAGGCCGGCGACAGCCAGGCGCGGGCGCGGGATTCCGAAACGCGGCAGCTCCCGGGCCGTGAGATCGATCGTGCCGTCCATGACCTCGCGCGTCAGGACGTCACGGCAACTGCCGCCAGCGGCACGTGCACCGTGGCGAGCACGACCTTCAGCGGCTCGGACCAGAACATCATCGCGACGCGCGGGCTGCCGGTGAGATGGCCGAGCAGATCGGTATGGCCCTTCCAGGGCAAGACCCGCCTTCGAGAACGCGAGCTTGTTGATCGGAGCGGTGGCAATGGCCGCAATGCGTGCCGGCCTGCGCGTCGCGGACGGCGGCGCAGATCGCGTCATACGCCGCACGCCCTGCCTCGGCGGAGAGCACGCCGGGCGTGAACGCTCGATCCTGCGGGTGGTCCGTACAGCACCGGTTCGCAGACCTCGCGCACGCGCGCATCGTCCGCGGCCTTGCGCGCGATCTCCGGTCCGATCCCCGCGGGATCACCGACGGTGATCGCGATCCGGGGTTTCATCTAGAGCTGAAGAACGAGCCAGTCGGCGACGATCTTCGGGCTGGCGTTGCGCTCGAGCGCGGCGAGGGCTTCGTCCACGGCGGCGTACGCGTTCGGCACTGCGGCGGCTGTCGAACGTACGGCGCGAGCGACGCGAGCTGCGGTTCGAGATCGGTGTTGCCGATCAGGCGAGGTCGCCGCCGCTGGCCAGGATGCCCACGTCCCGCAGCAGCGAGCCGAGCGCGCGCAGACACGCGGCGAGCTGATCGCGCTCCGCCGGCCGGATGAGCTCTTCTTCCCCGTGACATCTCTCGCCGCATCGAGCCGTCGCGACGGGTCGCTCGCGCGGGCGGTGTAGTCGAGCAGATGCTGCGCGCCTTCGCGGGCGTCGACGAGATCCGCGGACTCGGCCTGCGAGCGCCCGGCCGACGCTGCCTTCGGCGTCAACGGCGACCGCGCGGGCATTCTGCTCCGTGTAGCCGTGGTCTCGCGTCAGCACCTCGGTCAGCTCCGCGGGCGACAGTCCCGCAAAGCGAAGTCGGGAGCATCGCGAGCGGACGGTCGGCAGGAGCGCATCAGGGATGGACGACACCAGCACGAAGATCGACGCCGACGGCGGTTCCTCGAGCGTCTTGAGCAGTGCGCTCTGCGGTGGCGCCGCCATCGCATCCGCTTCGTCGATGATCACCACCCGCCGCCGGCCTTCGAACGGCCGATAGTCTGCGCGATCGATCACGTCGCGCACCTGCTCGATCTTGATCGAGCCCATGTCGCCCGGCTCGATGACGATCACGTCCGGGATGCACACCGCGCTGGATGCGCCGGCAGGCCGCGACACTCCCCGCATCCGTCGCGGGCGAAATCAGCCGAGCTCCTGCGGCTTGAGACAGTTCAGGGCCTCGGCGATGGCCACGGCCGCGCGGCGCTTGCCGACGCCGGCGGGACCGGCCAGGAGCAGCGCGGGCGGCAGGGTCTCACGCGCGACCGCGCGCGACAGCAGCGACAGCAGACGCCGGTGACCGACGATGGTGCGAAAGGGCACGAAGATAATTATGTGCGGGATCCCCGTGTGACAATGCCCTCGTCCAATGTCCCGAGGTCCAGTAATTGCGGCGTGGCTGCTCGGCGTCCTCACCGCCGTTGCGCTCGCCGGGAGCGTGTACCGCGTCCCCATCCAGGTCTCTGACTCCCTGGAAGTGATTCAACGGGTCGTCCCGATGCCCTCGGCGACCGCCGCGTTCGTCGAGGGTCTCCACAACTCGGCGACCATGCTCCGGCCGCTCAAGGAGGTGCGCACGAAGCTGCTCGTCGAGGCGGGAAACGCATCCGGCGGCCGCTATCATCTGGTCTTTCGCGGCTACCACGCCCTGGCCGGCGCCCTCCTCATCGGCCTCTTTGTCTGGGTATGCCGCGCGCGCACGTGGACCGACGTCGCCGCACTGTCCGTCGGGCTCGTCGTGCTCACCGGCATGCACACCTTCGTCGGGCTGTTCCGCGAGGCCTTTCCGGTCAACCACTTCCTGATCGTCGCGATCTGCACGCTCGCAACCGTGGCCGTGGCGCAGACGCGCGGCGGATGGCTCGCCGATCTCGTCGCCGCCGGTCTGTTCGCCCTCGCCGCGCTCTCGTTCGAGTCCGGCCTGCTGGTGTGGCCGGTTGCCGTCGCGGCGTATGCGTCGGGTCTGCGCGGCATCTCCAGGCGCGGCCTCGTCGCCATGACCGTCGTGCTGCTCGTCTACGCCGGCGCACGCGGGTACCTCCTCACGGAGCCCACCATCGGCGTCGGCCAGCGCGGGACTGGCTTCGGCGCCGGCGCGTTGACTCCCGAAGAACAGGTCGCACGATTCGGCGCCAATCCCCTGCCGTTCTACGCCTACAACGTCGCGGCGGCGTCCTCGTCGGTGCTGTTCTCACAGCCGACGATCGGGCAGATTCACGGCGATCAACGCCTGGCGCAACGGATCGCTTCCGCCGGTGTACATGCTGCAGATCGGCTCGTCGCTGCTGACGTCGCTGCTGATCGCTTGGTACGCGCTCGGGAAGGACGAGCAGGGCCGCCGGCGCTGGCGTGAGCCGGTTCCGCTGGCGTTCATCACCACGCTCGCGGTCAGCGCGGTGATGTCGTACGCCTACGCCAAGGACGAGATCATCAGCACCGCAGGCGTGTTCTACGCGTTGACCGCGTTCCTGGCGATCCGCGCGCTGCTCGCACGGCGACCGCCTCTGTGGCTCGCGCCGGTCCTGATCGTTCTTGCGCTGACCGTCAGCGCCGCGTGGGCGATGCGCTCGGTGGGACTGCATCTGAAGCTCCGCCACGGCGCATTCGAGGCGCGCTCGGAATGGACCTACGTCCTGAACCCGTCAACGCGCGCGACCTGGCCCACCGACCCGCGCACGCTGCGCGTCGTCTCCCGCATGCGGGATGAGGCGCTGATGCAGCCGACCATCGCGCCGGCGCTGCTGCCGCGGTGGACCGAGCGGTGGTGGGGCGAGGATTGAGCATGCGCTGGCCGTCCCTGGTGATCGCCGTTGCGCTGGCGCTGCCGCCGGTGGCGACGCTCGCTGCGCTTGCCGCATCCGGCACGGTGGCGCTGGTCAGCGGGCAGCCGCTCCTCTGGCCGGCGCAGCCGGTGACGCTGACCGAGGCGATCGGGATGCACGATACCGGCGAGATCGTCCGCCAGCTCGCGCTCGGCGCGAATCCCAACGCGCACTACGACGCGTGGGACATCCTCAAGCGGTATCAGCACGTCTCGGTGACGCCGCTCGAGGCGGCCGTCGCCACGCGCGAGCCGCATCTCTTCGAGCTGATCGTCGCGCACGGCGGCCTGTTGACGCCCGAGAACGCGCGCCACCTGCACTGCTTCGCCGTGCAGGAGCGCGCTGCCGACGATCGCGGCCTACCTCGCCGAGCGCTTTCCGCCAACGGCTTCATGCGACGGAGTACAGCTGCCATGGTGAAACCGTCTCTTGCTTCTCGGGTCACGACAGCCAGAACCCGACGACAGGTGACGGCAAGATGGGCTTTCTCGATCACCTCGAGGAGCTGCGCATCGCGGCTGATTCGCTCGTGCCTGGCGATTGGCGCCGGCATGGTCGTGGCCTTCGTCTTCCGCGATCGGATCGCCAAAGTGGTGCTGCAGCCGACACTCGACGCCCTGCCACCGGGCACGTCGCTCGTCGCAACCAGGATGGGTGAGACGTTCGCCTTCTACCTCGACGTCGCGTTGATTGGCGGTGTCGTGATCGCCGCACCGTACGTGCTGTTTCAGGTGTGGCGCTTCATCGCGCCGGGCCTGCACGCGCACGAGCGGCGGCTCGCGGTGCCGTTCATGCTGATGGCCGTCGGCCTGCACCGTCGCCGGCGCGCTGTTCACGCACTACCTGCTCTTCCCGTCCACGGTCGAGTTCTTCGCGCAGTTCGACTCCGAGTCGATCAAGCTGACGCCGAAGCTGGAAGATACCTTCGGCCTCTATCGAAACATGATGCTCGGCATGGTCGCCGTGTTTCAGCTGCCGACGCTGGTCTTCTTCCTGAGCCTGATGCAGGTCGTGACCGCGCGCTGGCTGGTGCGTCACATCCAATACGCCATCCTCGTCAGCTTCATCGTCGCCGCGCTGCTGACGGCGTCGGCCGATCCGTGGAACCAGACCATCATGGCCGCGCCGATGATCGGGCTCTATCTGGTCAGCATCGTCGTCGCGTGGCTGGTGGGCCTGCGAAACAGGGACGCCATCCATGCCGATGACGCAAGGAAGCTGCGCCTGGTCGTGACGGCGACAATGGCCGATCAGATCTGAAGGCGGGTCCTGAAGACCCGCCTCTACACGGGCGTGACGGGGTTCGGGAGCGGGAGCTTCGATCGGATCCAGCTGAAGCCGCGAACCACGACGCGCTTCTCGCGCGCGTCCTCGAACAGCGAGTAGGCGACCGGCGTCACGAGCAGCGTCAGCACCAGCACCAGCGTCTGGCCGCCGATGACGACGAAGCCGATCGCGTGATTGGTGGCCGAGCCGACACCGCTCGTCAGCACCAGCGGGATCATGCCGGCGACGAACGCCAGCGTCGTCATCAGAATCGGCCGCAGCCGATCGCGGCACGCCTGGACGATCGCGTCGACGCGTGTCGAGCCCGGCCTCGCGCAGCTGGTTGGCGTGATCGATCTGCAGGATCGAGTTCTTCTTCACGACCCCGAACAGCACCAGCATGCCGAGCGCCGAGAAGATGTTCAGCGACTGGCCGAAGATCACGATCGACAGCAGCGCGAACGGCAGCGTCAGCGGCAGCGACAGCAGGATCGTCACCGGGTGCAGCCACGACTCGAACTGCGCCGCCAGCACGAGATACATGAAGATCAGCGACAGCGCGAGCGCCTGCAGGAACGCGCTGGCCGTGCGATTCAGCTCGCGCGAGCGCCCGGCGAAGCCGGTGCGGTACTCGGACCCGAGACCGAGCTGCGCCGCCGCCGTCGGCCATCTGCTCCTGCGCCGCGGCCTGCGACGTGCCGGGCAGCATGTTCGCGCCCACCGTCACCTGCCGCTGGCGATTCAGCCGCCGGATGTCGGCCGGCGCCTCGCCGTGCACGAACGACGCGATGTTCTCGAGCGCCACGCTGCCCAGGCGCGACGACGGGCACGGTCAGCTTGCGCAATCGCGGCCTCCGAGCCGCGATCGGTCTCCTCGGCGCGCAGGTGCACCTCGGTACTGCTCGCCGCCTTCGTTGTAGGTCGTCACCTGATCGCCGCCGACCAGCAGTCGCAGCGCGTCGGCGGCATCGGACACCTGCACGCCGAGGTCGGCGGCCTTCGGCCGATCGAGGCGCACCGACATCTCCGGCTTGCCGACGCGCAGCGACGTGTCCACGTCCACGAGGCCGGGGATCGCGCGGGTGCAGTTCGGCCAGCGAGCTGCTCGCCCGCTCGAGCGCGTTCGAAGGTCGCGGCCCCTGCATCACGAACTCGACGTCGCCCTGACCGCCGCCGCCGCCGCCACCGCCGCCGCCGATGCCGGGCACCTGCAGCGTCGTGCGCATCCCCGGCGCGGCTGTCTTCGGCAGGAGTCTCGTTGCGGATCTGCTCCATGATCTCGAACATGTCGCGGTCCCGCTCGCCGAGCGGCTTCAGCTTCACGTACAGAGACGCCGTGTTCAGCGTGCCTGCCGAGTCACCGGCCACGGTAACCATCGTGTAGACCACTTCAGGAATCTGCCGGATGGCCGCCGACACGCGGTTGGCCATCACCTCGGTCGCCTCGAGGCTCGTGCCTTCGGGCGCGCGCAGGCTGACGTCGAACTCGGACTGATCGTCCTGCGGCGTGAAGTTGACGTTGACGATCCGGAACATCGGCACGCTCGAGAACAGCACCAGCACCGCGAGCGCCGGCGATGATGCCGCGATGCGCCATCGACCACTCGAGCATCCGCGTGTAGACGCGATCGAGCGGCCCGAAGATCTTCGAGTGCTTCGAGTCGTGGACGTGATGATCCTCGTCCTCGGTCCGCGGCTTCACCTTCAGCCAGCGCGCGCACATCATCGGCGTCAGCGTGAAGCTGACGAGCAGCGACACCATCACCGCGAACGCCATCGTCAGGCCGAAGCTCCGCATGAAGCGGCCGACCATGCCGCTCATGAAGCCGACCGGCGCGAAGATCGCCACCAGCGACAGCGTGGTGGCCATGACCGCGAGCCCGATCTCCCTGGTCCCCTCGATCGCCGCCTGCATCGGCGGCATGCCCTTCTCCTCGATGAACCGGTAGATGTTCTCGAGCACGACAATCGCGTCGTCGATGACGATGCCGACCGAGAGCGTCAGCGCGAGCATCGTCAGCATGTTGAGCGTGAAGCCGCATGTACCAGAGCAGCGCGAACGTGGCGATGATCGACGTCGGAATCGAGATCGCCGCGATGATCGTCGAGCGGAGGTTGCCGAGGAACAGCAGGACCACGAACGCGGCCAGCAGCGAGCCGACGATCAGGTGCTCCTGGACGCTGCGGATCGACGCCTCGATGAACTCCGCCTCGTCGCGGACGATGCGCAGCTGATAGCCCGGCGGCAGCGCCGCCTGGATGTCCGCGAGCCGCTCCTTGACGTTGTTGACGACCTCGACGGTGTTGGTGCCGGACTGCTTGCGGATCTGCAGCAGCACCGTCGGATCGCCGTTGATGCTGGCGAGCGTCGTGGCCTCGGCCACGCCGTCGTCGACGCGCGCCGACGTCGTCGACCTGTACCGGGTGGCCGTCCACCTGGCGCACGACCAGGTCGCCGAACTCCTCGGGCGTCTCGACGCGGCCGCGCGTGCGCATCGTGATCGACTGCGCGCCCTCGTCGATGCGGCCGCCGGGGATGTCGGCGTTCTGCGACTGCAGCGTCCGCGCCACGTCGTTGACGGTCAGGTTGTAGGCGCGCAGCCGATCGGCGTCCACCCAGACGTTGATCTGCCGTTTGCGGCCGCCGAGCACCAGCACCTGGCCGACGCCGTCGGCGCTCTCGAGACGCCGGCGCAGCACCTTGTCGGTGTACTCGGTGACTTCGCGGATCGGCTTCTTCGCCGTCACCGCGATCGTGAGGATCGGCGACGCGTCGGGGTCCTGCTTCTCGATCGTCGGCTGGGTGATCGTGCGCGGCAGCAGCGGCAGGATGCGGTTGATGCGGTCGCGCACTTCCTGCGCCGCGACGTCGGCGTTCTTCTCGAGGCGGAAGGTCACGACGACCTGCGAGATGCCCTCGGCGGAGTTCGAGCTGAGCTGATCGATGCCGCTGATCGTGTTGACCGCTTCCTCGATCTTGTCGGTGACCTCGCTCTCCACCTGCTCGGGCGCCGCGCCCGGCAGACGCGTGGTCACGGTGACGGTTGGAAAGTCCACGTGCGGCAATCGATCGACGCCGAGCTGCCCGAAGGCGAAGACGCCGACGACGACCAGCGAGAGGATCAGGACCGAGGCAAAGACCGGACGACGAACACAGAGTTCAGCAAGCCACTGCATGACGCACCTACTTCGCGGCGACGCGAACGCCGTCGGCCAGCGTCGCGACGTTGGAGGTCGCGACCTGTTCGCCGGCTTTGAGCCCGGTCGTGATCTCGATGAGATCGCCGACCGGCTGACCGACGGTGACGATCCGCTCCTCGGCGCGGTCGCCCGACACGACGAACACGCGCGACGTGCCGGCGACGGTCCGCACCGCGGCCGCCGGCACCAGCACGCCGGGACTGCGTGGGCCTGCTCGATCAGCGCGGTCGCGAACGAGCCTGGCCGCAGCGCACCGCCGTCGTTGGGGACCACGGCTTCGACGACCAGCGTGCGCGAGTTGGCCTCGAGAGCCGGCGAGACATAGCGCACCTGCCCGTCGAATTTCTTTCCCGGCGAGGCGTCCACCTGGAACGAGACCGCGCGGCCGACGGCGACTCCGGCGCTGTACTGCTCGGGCACGGTGAGCTCGACCCGAAGCGGGTTGGTCCGCATCACCGAGGCGACCTTCGTTCCGCGCGTGACGTAATCGCCAACCGACACGAGCCGTTCGCCGACGACGCCGGCAAACGGCGCCCGGACGACCGTGTCGGCGAGCGGCCTTGCTGGCCATGACGAGGCGCGCGCGCGCGCCGAGCAGCGCCTGGTACTGCTGCATCGATGCCGTTCCTGGCGATCTCGAACTGCCGCCGCGCGACTTCGGCCTGCGCGCTCTGCCGATCGAACTCGGCCTGCGACAGGAGCTTCTTCTCGAACAGCATCCGCGCGCGTTCGAAGTCGCCCTCGCGCGAGCGTCAGCTGCGCGCGGGCATTGGCCACTTCGGGCACGCGATCGATATCGGAACTCGGCGCTGCGTCTCCCGAACGCCTTGACGGCGTTCCTCAGTGCCGCGGAGGCCGAGTCGGCCTTCGAGTTGCGCCGCGTTGGCCTCGGCCTCGGCCGCCTGCGCCTGCGCCTCGGCGGGCGAGATGCGAATCAGATCGGCGCCTTCAGCCACCCGCGTGCCGCGCTCGACCGGCGTCGCGATCACCCGGCCCTGGATCTCGGCCGCCACTTCCGCTTCTTCTTCCGCCGCGAGCGTGCCGGTGACTTTCAGAAACCGCGTGATCGGCTGCTCCGTCGCGGCCGCCACCGACAGGCGCATCGCCTCGGGCTCGCCTGCCTTCGTCGAGGATTCACCTTCCGCCGTGCCGCACCCCGAGAGGCAGTCCCGCGACGAGCGCCACGACCGCCAGCGATCCCGCCACCGCTCGTCGAGCATTGTGGCATCGAGCCTTGAGCATTGTGCGAGGCCGAAGGCCGCGCGTGCCGCGGCGCGCCGGCGCGTATGCCCGCGATCGTCGTCTCGATCGCATCGCGAACGAGCGCGTCGGCATCTTCGGGCGTGGTCCGGTTCGACACGCGCAGCGCGGCGATGCCGAGGATCGGCGCAAACAGCAGTCGCAGTGCAACCTCGGCGTGCGTCGTCGCCGGGAACACACCTTCGGCGATGCAGCGTTCGACCTGCGACAGCGCCCGATTCCGCATCTCCGAAATGAACGAGAAGCGCTCGTACTCGCGGCTCACGCGCGGGACGTGGCGGTCGAGAAACACGAGCGCGAAGTACTGCGGCTGCTCCTTGCTGAACTCGGAGAGACGCCACAGCGTCGCGCGCACGTCGTCCAGCGCATCGGCGCTCGGCTCGTCGCTGACCTCACTGCCGCCGATCTGACGGAAGCCTTCCTCGGCGAGCGCGAAGAAGATCTCGTCCTTCGACGGGAAGTAGCTGTAGATCGCGGCCGGGCTGTATTCGACCTTGGCGGCGATGGCTCGGATGGAAACCTGGGTGTAGCCGTCGGCGATGAAGAGCTCGAGGGCGGCGTCGAGGATGGCGCGACGCGTGCTTTCACGCGCCTGCTGCTGGCGTTCTTCGCGACTCATTTTTCCTGCTGTATTTGTGAATTGAACGGTGTTCAGTATTCTAAACGATGTTCAGTTCACAACACAACAGGGCGTCAGTCTATGCGTTTTCGGTCGTCCTTGCGGCCTTCCTTCTTGTCGTCCTTGCCGACGCCAAACACCCGCGACCAGAACCCGCGCTTCTTCGGTGCGGGCTGCGCCTCCGCTCTCGGCGCCGGCGCGGCCTCGCTCACCACCGGCGGCGCCGGAGCGGCCACGGTGCCGTGTGCGGCCGGAGCGGACTTCGGCATGAAGAGCGACGCCAGCGCGCGGAAGGGCCGCGAGAGGACGGGGTTGTGCAGCGGGCACGAGTCGGTCGGCTCGGTGCCGGCGACGAAGTTTTCGTAGTAGGCCGTCGAGCGCCGCTCGCCGCCGCGGGACGGCTCCTCGTCGCGGCACGCATCGGTCGCCAGCCTGCCGCTCAGACGACAGATCCGGGCGGTGGTGACATTGCTCGGACGGCTGAACCACTCCGCTTTGTCGCTGCGGGTGGCTTCCTTCATGAAGTGCGCCCACATCGGCACGGCCAGTTCCGCGGCGTAGCCACGCCCGATGATCGTGCGCGGCTGGTCGTACCCCACCCACACGCCGGTCGCCAGCCGCGGCGTGAAGCCGATGAACCAGGCGTCGTGATAGTCGTTGGTCGTGCCCGTCTTGCCCGCGGCCGGCAACATGAATCCTTCGCGCCGCGCCGGCCACGCCGTCCCGGAGTTGATGACGTCGGCGAGCATCTCCGCCATCTGAAACGCCGTGGCCTCGGAGATCGCGCGCTGCGACGTGTGCTCGTCCCGGTAGAGGACCTGCCCGTCGCTCGTCTCGACGCGGCGGACGAGGACCGGCGTCGGCACCACGCCCTCGTTGGCAAAGGTGGAAAACGCCGAGGTCATCGACAGCAGCGTGACCTCACCCGATCCCAGCGCCAGCGACGGCACACTCGGCACGGAGCCGACGCCCATCAACTTCGCGTACTCCACGGTGACCGGAATGCCCACGTCGTCCAGCATCCGCACCGCGGCTCGATTGCTGGACGTGCGCAGCGCCGTCCGCATCGTCATCGACGGACTCTCGAGATGTTCGTCTTCCGGCACCCACGCGCCCTGGAGCGTCATGATCGGCTCGTCGAGCTTCTCGATGAGCGTGGCCGGCGAGAAACCGCGCTCGAGCGCGGCCGCATAGACGAACGGCTTGAACGCCGAGCCCGGCTGGCGCTTGGCCTGCGTGGCGCGATTGAAGGAGCTCTGCGCGAAGTCGCGGCCGCCGACCATCGCGCGCACGTCGCCGGTGTGCGGGATCCATGGCCACGAGCGCGGCCTGCAGCGAATCCTCGCCGCTGGTCTTGCGCGCGCCCTGGCGCTTCTCGATCGCGGCGAGCGCGAGAGCGACCGCATTCTCTGCCGCTTTCTGCATGTCGAGATCGACTGTCGTGTAGACCTTCAGTCCGCCCTGATAGACGCGATCCCATCCGAAGCGCTGGACGAGGAATCGGCGCACTTCCTCCTTGAAGTACTGACCGAACGCCTCGCCTCGTCGCAGGCCGTCGTCGAGCACGACCGGCTCGCGTGAGGCGGCGTCGTACGCCGCAGCGGTCGATCATCTTCTCGTCGCGCATCGCCTGGAGCACGACGTTGCGTCGCGCTTTCGCGCGTTCGACGCTGACGGTGGGCGCGTACGAGGACGGCGCCTTGACCAGCCCGGCGAGCAGCGCGGCCTCGGCCACCGAGACCTCGGAGGCGTGCTTGCCGAAGTAGCCGAGCGATGCGGCCTCGACGCCGTAGAGCCCGTCGCCGAAATACACCTTGTTGAGATACATCGCGAGGATCTCGTCCTTCGGTGAACTGACGCTCGAGACGCGCGGCGACGACGATCTCGGTGAGCTTGCGGCGAATAGTCTTGTCGGGGGTCAGGAAGCTCTGTCGGGCGAGCTGCTGCGTGATCGTGCTGCCGCCCTGAGCCAGACGGCCTTCGAGGACGTTGTTCAGGGCCGCGCCGCCAACGCGGACGATATCGACACCGCGGTGGTCGTAGAAGCGCTGATCCTCGATCGCGAGGATCGCCTGCACGAGCCTGGGAGAGACGTCCGACAGCGGGACATCGATGCGCTGCTCGCGAAAGATCGTGAACGCGGCCTGATCCTTCGCGTCGAAGAGCGTCGTGGCCTGCGCCATCGAGCCGATGCCGCGCAGCGCCTCGCGATCGGGCACCTGGCTGGCGACGCTGGCGACGAACCAGATGCTGGCGATGAGGACGGCTGCGGCGGCCGACGCCGCCGCGATCGCGATCCGGCGATGCGCGCGATAGAGCGCCGCCAGCTTCGCTCGATCCAGGGTGGCCAGCTCGTGGTAGAGCGCGGCCAGCCGGGCAGGCATCCTCGTCCGGATGTTCATAGATGGGTTAGCTCGACGCCAGTGCCTTGGCGATGGCCGCTCGCAGTGCCGGGTCCTCGGGTGTCACCTTGCTGTCGAAGAAAGCAACAATCCTGCCCTGCTTGTCCACCACGTACTTGGTGAAATTCCACGCCGGCAGGTTCCCCGAGCTCCCAAGGAAGGTGTAAACGGGTGACTGATCCGTACCTTTCCTGGTCACGACTTTCTCAAACATGGGGAACGTGACGTCATAGGTGAGCTTGCAGAACGTCGCGATCTCCTGCGCGGTGCCGGGCTCCTGACCGCCGAAGTCGTTGCTCGGGAAGCCGAGCACGTTGAAGCCCTTGTCTTTCATCTGGCGCTGCAGCTTCTCGAGCCCTTCGTACTGCGGTGTGTATCCGCACTTGCTCGCGACGTTGACGACGAGGCTCACCTTGCCTTTGTACTGCGCGAGGTTGCCTGGCTTGCCGTCGAGAGTCATGGTCGTCAGGTCGTAGAACGAGCTCACGGTTCCTCCCGTCGTGCTCTTCGCCTGTCGCGCCATCAGTGGCACCGCCACCAGCGCACCGATCGCGAGCACGACACCGACCAGATTGATGGCCTTGGTCATGATCGAGATTCTACGGCCATTCCACGGTTTTGAACCGTTTTCCATCCTCGTGGATCACACATCTGAGATCACGCGCATTCCGGCCGTTTCTCGAGGGTCCGCACCGTCACGATCCAGGTCAGCCGATTGCTGAGGGACGGAGTCTTACACCAGGAGGCGAGAACGTATGACTCGAGTCCTGCACGTGATCACGATAGTGGTGTGCGCGCTCGGCGTCCCCGCGCACTCGGCAGCGCAGACGCCAGTCGCTCCAGTCTCTCCCGATGGCTGGGTCGTGCTGCCGGTTGATGAATACAAGGCGCTCCGCGAGCGCGCGAATCCCCAGCCCCCGCCACCTGCACCACCTCCCGTCGATGCCACGCTGACGCGCATCGACTACGACCTTCGCATCGAGAACGATGCGGTCGCGGGTCGTGCGCTGCTGACGATCGATGTGATGCGCGATGGATGGACGCGCGTACAGATTCCCGCAGGCTTGATGGTGCGCGACGCGAGAATCGACGGACAGCCGGTCCCGCTCGTCGAGGGTCCGCCGCCACACGTGCTGCTCTCGCGCAGCGGCCGCGTCGTGCTGACGCTCGACATCGCGCTCGCGCTGTCCGCGTCGGCAGGCACCGAATCGATTGCCCTTCCGGCATCAGCGGCGCCGATCTCGCGCGCCGTCCTGACGCTGCCTCGCAGCGGCATCGATCTCGCCGTCGCCGGCGGCTTCACCGCCGAGCGGACGGAATCGCCCGGTGAGAGCCGGTGGACCGCATTCGGCCGGCCCAACCAGGCGCTCACGCTGTCCTGGAAGCGCAAGGTGGACGACCGCCGCGCCGAGCAGCCGCTGCGCACGCGCGCGCGCGTGACGACGATGGTCGGTCTTGGCGAGGACGTGTCGCAGATCGCGACGGCCGTGCGCGTCGAGGTGCTGCAGGGTCTCGCGCGCGAGGTCGTGCTCGCGATTCCGCCGGGCGTCGCGATCAATCAGGTCAACGGCGCCACGGTCGCCGAGTGGGCGGTCGGCAACGGGCTGCTGCGCGTGCGGCTGCTCGATCCGGTCGCCAGCGAGACCTCGTTCGTCGTGCAAGGCGACCTCCGCACGCCGCGCGACGGCGTCGTGCCGGTGCCGCTGCTGCGCGTGCCGGCCGCCGAGCGCGAAACCGGCGGCGTCGCCGTCGATGTCGTCGGCGCGGGAGAAGTCGCCGAGCGGGCGACGCGCGGTCTCGAGCCGACCGATCCCTCCGAGCTCGGCGAGATCGTCGCCGGGCGCGAATCGCCGTCGATGATCGCGTTCCGGCTGCGTCCGCTCTCGGGAGCGGAGCCGCGATCGCTGGCGGTGACCGTGGTGCGCTTCATCCCGCAGGCCGTGCTGATCGCCAACGTCGAGGAGGCGCGCTATCGCGCGCTGGCGTCCGAAGACGGCAGCCTGCTCGTCGAAGCCCGCTTCGCCGTTCGCAACAACCAGCGCAGCTTCCTGAAGGTGACGATGCCACCGCGATCGACGATGTGGAGCGCCAAGGTCGGCGGCCGTCCGATTCGACCCGGCGTCGCCGAGCGCGACGCCGTGCTGCTGCCGCTCGAGAAGGGACGCGCCGGCGAGGAAGCGCCGACCTTCGTCGTCGAGATGGTGTATCTGCAGCGGATCGACGAATGGGCAGACAAGGGGATCGCGCAGCTGGCGCTGCCGGCACTCGATCTGCCCATCTCGCGGACCGGCGTCGAGCTGCATCACTCGCCGCGCTTCCGCGTGGAACTGCGGCCGGGCACGTTCCGCCTCGAAGACGATCCGGGCCCGTTCGCCGAGGCGCTGCGGCGCCGGTGCGCCGGTTGCGCACAACACCACTGTCGCGGTTGACTCCGGTCACGGCGCTGCGACGCCGAATCGCAAGCTGCAGGCGCTCGTCGATCGGTTCAGAAACGAAGCCGGCGGCCGCACCGTCGTCGGCTCGCTGCCCGTGCACGTGACGTTTCCGCAGTTCGGACCGTCGATCTTCCTGGCCTCCGAGCTGACGGCTGAATCGAACGCGCCCTCGATCGACCTCGCGTTCAAGAGGCGCTGACGTTAGGCCTTGGGCTTCTGGGCCTTGAGTGAAGGCCCGTAGAGGCGGACCTTCAGGTCCGCCTGAGAGGTATGCCATGACATCCAAGATGATGACGCTGGCCGCAGTGCTGTTGACGGTCGCCGCACTCGGCGTCCGCGCAACAGCCGCCGCGTCCGAATGACACGCCGAGAGCCGTGACGCTCTCGCTCACCGAATACAACCGGCTGATCGATCTCGCCAGCCGCCCGCGCGGCGCCGGCCGTGGCGCCGGTCGCCGCGGTGCTCGCCAGCGCCGACCTTCGCGTGCGCGTCGATCGCGACACCGCGCGTGGCGTGTTCACCGTGAACGGCGATGCGCTGCGCTCCGGCGTCAGCCGCGTCAACCTGCTCTCGGGAGCCACGCTGATCGACGCGACGGCCGGCGGCCGGCCGCTGCCGCTCATCGCCGACGGGCAGCGCCCACACGGCGCTGATTCCCGGACCTGGCCCGTTCTCGCTCGCGCTCGAGTGGGGCGCGCCGCTCACGTTCAGGCCGGGCCGCGCCGCGTTCGTGCTGCCGGTGCCGCAGTCCGGCACGGCACGCGCGACGTTCGATATTCCCGGCGATCAGGCCGACGTGCGCCTGTCGTCCGGACTGGTCACGCGACGGACGGCCGTCGATGGCCGGACGATCGTCGAGGCGACGCTCGATCCCGGATCGTCGACCGAGGTGTCGTGGTCGATGCGCGACAGTGCGCCGTCAGCCGCAGCCCGCGAGCTGCGAACGCTGTCGGAGGTCATGACGCTCGTCACGATCGGAGACTCGGACGTGCGGATGGTGGCGCTGATCGATCTCACCGTGCTGCAGGGCGAGCTGCGGACGCTCGGCGTCCGGCTGCCCGCCGGGATACGAGCTGACCGGCATTTCTGGGAGCTCGCTCGAGAACAGTGAGCCGGCCGACGGCAGCCTGACGCTGACGATCGGCAATCCGGCGGCGCGGAGCCATCAGTTCCTGATCAGCCTCGAACGGCCGCACGACGGCGGATCGTTCAGCGTCGACACCGGCTTCGTCGAGCGTGCGCGACGTACAGCGCGAGCGCGGCGAGGTGGCGATCGAAGGCGTCGGCACGCTGGAGCTCGACGCCGAGGAGCGCGAGCCGCTGCACCGCATCGACGTGCGCGAGCTCAATCGCGCGCTGCAGTCACTGGCGCGTCTGCCGCTGCTGTCGGCCTTCCGCTATCAGCGCGCGGCGGGAGCCACGCCGACGCTGGCGTTCGACGTGAAGCGGTTCGCGGACGCCGGCGTGCTGGCCGCGGTCGCCGATCGCGCGGTGGCCACGACACTCGTGACCAGTGAAGGCCGGGCGCTGACCGAGATCATCGCTCACCGTGCAGAATCGCGCGCAGCCGTTCCTCAAGGTGTCGCTGCCGCCGGGCGCGACGATGGTCTCGGTGGATGTCGCCGGACAGCCGGCCAAGCCGGTGCTCGGCACCGACGGCACGCGCGTGCCGCTGCTGCGCCCGGGCTTCCGTCCGACAGGCGCCTATCAGGTGTCGTTCGTGTATCTCCACGCCGGGCACGCCGTTCGCCAAGAAAGGCGACATCGAGATGACGCTGCCGAGGATGGACATGCCGGTCGGCATCGTCGAATGGGAGCTGTTCGCGCCCGAGCGCTATTCCCTCAAGTCGATCGGCGGCAACGCGATCGACGTCGGGCAGGTTCCGCGATGAGGCGCGTCGTTTACAGCGGCGTGCGAAGGCGGCGTCGCCGGCGGCGTCGTTGGTGGCGTCGTCTGGATGGACTTGCCGACGGCGGCAACAGCGCTTCAGCGCGGAGACGGCGGACGCGAGTCAGCTCGGTCTGATTCGCGGCGTCGCGAGGGACGGCAGCGGTGCGATGTTGCCAGGCGTAACCGTCGAAGTCGGCGGGCCTGGCCGGAGTGCGGACCGCAGTCACCGACGGCAACGGGCGATTCGTGATGACCAACGTCCCGGCGGGCCAGACCTCAATCACCGCCTCGCTGCGCCGGGTTCTCGACCGCGCGGTCCGCCTTCGACTTCGATCAACGGCCACGCGAGATAACATCGTGCTCAGAGTGGGCGGCCTCACAGAATCGATCAGCGTCATAGGCGAGCGCCGCCCGTCGACGTGCAGGGCACCACCAGGCAGATGGCCGCATGACGTGCAGACCGCCAAGCAGGCCGCTGCTGCCCCGTCACAGAACATCATCAATCTGCAGCAGCGCACAACCGGCGTGCTGCCCGTCCGCATCGATGTGCCGCGCGCCGGCACATCGCATCAATTCATCAAGCCGCTCGTCGTCGATCAGGAGACAACGGTGAAGCTGCGTTACAAGCGGCGGTGAAGGAAGCGGAGGGCGGCGGAGAGAACGGGATCACACCGTTGCCTCCGTCGCCTCCGTTACCTCCTCTTGCCTAATCCTTCTACCCTAGCCTACTATGTGAGACATGGACCGTCGAGAGAACCCCCAGGCCGCATTGGAACTGCTGATCCTCAAGACGCTTGCCGTGGGCCCCAACCACGGATTCGGGATCGCGCTGCACATCGAGGAGAGCTCGTCGGGGCTGCTCAACGTGGAGGAAGGATCCCTCTACCCCGCGCTCCACCGCCTGGACAAGGCGGGGTTCATCGATGCGGAGTGGACCGTGACACCGAACGGCCGGCGAGCGCGCATGTATCGGCTCACCAAGCCGGGCCGGAAGCGTCTGAAGGACATCGAAGAGAGCTGGGTCACGCTCGCCGAAGGCGTGCGGAGGGTACTGCGATGGGCATGAAGCATGTACCGAACGCGTTCGTCTTCGTGATCGCGTTGGTCCCCGTGATCGCGACGGCGCAGCAGTTCATGCCCGCGACTCCGGGACCGCCGCCGGACCCGAACACGCGGTTCGAGGTGGCCGCGATCAAGGCCGTCGACGGGGCCCGCGGCCCGATCATGCTGAGGATGCTGCCGGGTGGGCGGCTCGATTCCAACGGCCTGCCCATCGGGGTCCTCCTCCGTCAGGCGCTGCAGAAGCCGGACTATCAGATCGTCGGCGCGCCCGGCTGGCTCGACACTGAGCGGTACTCGATCACGGCGAAGGCGCCCGAGGGCACGCCGCCGACGGCGATGACGGTGATGATGCTGAACCTGCTGAAGGACCGGTTCCAGCTGACCACCCATCTCGAGACGCGCGAGCAGCCGATCTTCAATCTGGTGATCGCCCGTGCCGACGGGCGGCTCGGTCCCGATCTCAAGCCAACGCCCGCCGAGTGCCAGGCCGCCATCGCTGAGAGAATCGCCGCGACGAAGGCGGCCGCCGAACGTGGTGCCCTGCCTCCGCTCCCAACGTTTCCCGATCCCAGCGGGCCGCTGCCGTGCGGCTTTGTGCGTATGGGCCCTGGTCTCGTGACCGGCAGCGGCCGCACGATTGCGCAAATCGTTCCGACGCTGGCGGACCTCCTGGGCCGCCCGGTGATCGACAAGACCGGCTTGACCGGCCTCTACGACGTCGCGCTGAAGTTTGCGCCGACAGGCCGCGTCACGGGGCTATTCGCCCTGCTGCCCGGCCCACCACCTCCGCCCGACGACCCGGATGCCCCTGGCCTCTCCACCGCGGTGCAGGAGCAGCTCGGGCTCAAGCTCGAAAGCGCCCGTGGTCCGGTGGAGATCGTCGTCATCGACAGGTTCGAGAAGCCGACGCTCGACTAGTTTTCGAGAGGTGTTGCGATGGGCATGAAGCGCGGCTGGTTCCGACGGCCACCATCCGACGACGAGATGCGCGAGGAGCTCGAGGCGCACGTGGCGATGCGCGCGGAACACGACCGCGTGGACGAGGCCGCCGCGCGGCGGCGCCTGGGCAACATGCTCCACACGCGCGAGTCGATGCGCCGCGTCTGGATCGCCGAGTGGTGGGACGCGCTGCGACAGGACGCGCACTTCACGTGGCGCTCGTGGCGGCGACGGCCTGGTTTCGCGCTCGGCGCCATTTTCGTGCTCGCTCTGGGCCTCGGCGCCTCGACCGCACTCTTTGCCGCGCTCGACCGCGTGCTCTTCAGGCCGTTGCCGTTCGCGGATCCGGATCGACTCGTGTCGGTAGGCCTGCTGTCCGCGCCTCCGAACAGAGGATTCGAGGACCAGACCGAATCGGTGCCCGACCAGGGCTACGTGCGCACATGGAGCACGACGCCGGCGCCGTTCGAGTCGGTGACGGCGATGAACACTTTCACGTGCGAGATATCTGAGGCACAGCCCGAGGGCATCCGCTGCGGCAGGGTCGAGCACAATCTCCTTCGAGTGCTCGGCGTGCACGTTGCAGCTGGCCGTGACTTCTCACCGGATGACGATCTGCGCGGGACTCCGCGAGTGGCCCTGATCAGTCATGCGTTGTGGGTTCGCCGCTACGGTTCGAATCCGCGCGTCGTCGAACGCACGCTGAGCCTGGAGACACCGATGGGACTCTGGTCGCCAGTCCGCATCGTCGGTGTCCTGCCGGAGGACTTCGAGATGCCGCTCGAGGCCGCCGACATTCTGATCCCCGCGCAGCTGCGCCCGCTCGACCCGAAGGCCCCGTTCGCCAGCCGGATCGTGGCGCTCGGCCGACTTATGCCGGAGCGTGACGCCGGAGCGCGCGGCACGCATGCTCGAACCCCAGCTCAAGGCAATGTCCGAGGGCATCCCCTCGTCGTTCCGTGTCGCGTGGCGTGTGCAGCCACTGCGAGATCGCCGAGTCGGCGACGCCGCACGCATCGGGTGGCTGCTCATGGGCGCTGTGGCCACATTACTGCTCGTCGCGGGTGTAAACGTCACCAACCTCCTGCTGGCGCGAGTCGCCGAACGCCGGCGCGAGTTTGCGCTCCGCGCCGCCATCGGCGCGGGCAGGATGCGACTCGTTCGTCTGGCGCTCAGCGAGAGCGTGCTGCTGTCGCTCGCGGCGGGCGGTGCGGGACTCCTGGTCGCGTTCGGTCTGCTCAGGACGTTTGCAGCGATGGCGCCGCCCGGCATTCCTGGCATCGCGAACGCCGCGATCGACGTTCGTGTCTTCGTCGTGGCAGCCCTGCTCGGCCTCCTCACCGGAGCGTCGATCGGTGTATGGCCGGCGATCTCCATCTTTCGCGTCGGTGATGGGCGGGGACTGCGTGCGACCAGCACGTCATCACCAGGCGCGAGACCGCGCGGCCGCTTCGCGCTGGTCACCACACAAATCGCGCTCACCGTGGCGCTGCTCGGAGGATCCGCGTTGCTGCTGCGCAGCCTGTGGAACGTGGCCAGCGTGCCGCTCGGCTTCGACGCCGGGCGTGTCATCACGCTGACCGCGTATCTCAGCCGCGCCAGATACCCGACGAGTGAGCAAGGAGCCGCGTTCTTCCAGGAGTTGCTCGCGCGCGCGCGGTCAACACCAGGCGCGGTGTCGGCGGCGTTGAGTGATTCGCCGCCGCCCCTGCAACCACCTGGGCGAGGGACCTTCGACATCGAGGGCCGGCAAGCCGTTCCTGGCGCGCCGCAGCCAGTGATTGGTCTCCGGTCGGCAACGCCGCAGCATTTCGAGACGTTCGGGATTCCGCTGATTCGCGGCAGGGTCTTCCAGGAGAGCCGACTCGTTCGGCGAGCCGGTCATCATACTGAACGAGTCGGCGGAACGGCTGCTGTTCGCGGGAGAGGCTGCGCTCGGGCGGCGCATTCGGCCCCCGGTACTTGGCTTTGCGAAGGGCAAGCCAGTCCAAAGCGCCTGGCACACGGTCATCGGCGTGTTCGCGGACGTTCGAAACGGACAAGGCCTCACTGACGAGCCGAGCCCGGAAGCCTACATGATGATCCAGCGGGACGCCTGGGGCCCCTTCATCAGCCGCCTCTCGCTTCGCACGACGGCCCGTCCTGTCGATGCGGCCGCCTACCTCCGGCAGATCGCCGCCGACCTCGATCCGCAGCAGCTCGTGACCATCCAGACCGGCGAGCCAGCTACTCACCCTGCTCACGGCACGGCCGCGTTTCCTCGCCTGGTTGCTGACGGCGTTCGCCGCTATCGCGCTGCTGCTGGCGGCCAGCGGGCTATATAGCGTGGCGTCATACCTCGTCGCGCAGCGCCGCCGTGATATCGGCGTGCGCATGGCGCTCGGCGCGGCACCGCGCGACGTGGCGCGGCAGGTGGTGGGCGAATCGGGGCGCTGGATCATCGTCGGCGCGCTGCTTGGCGGTGCGCTCGGCTGGACGGCCACGCGCGTGCTGCAGTCACAGCTCTACGAAGTGCAGGCGTTGGATCCATGGTCGTGGACCGGCGGCGTTGCTTGCGCTCGCGCTGGTCCTCGTCATCGCGGTCTTCCGGCCCGCGTTCGATGCCGCTCATGTCGATCCAGTGACAGCACTGCGAGGAGATTGAGATGTTCCGCAAGCGA
The DNA here is from genome assembly GCA_963751025.1 of uncultured Acidobacteriota bacterium. Classification (GTDB taxonomy): domain Bacteria; phylum Acidobacteriota; class Vicinamibacteria; order Vicinamibacterales; family UBA2999; genus Gp6-AA40. The sequence continues at coordinate 455,076 of CAVVTC010000005.1, forward strand.
CCATCCGACGACGAGATGCGCGAGGAGCTCGAGGCGCACGTGGCGATGCGCGCGGAGCACGACCGCGTGGACGAGGCCGCCGCGCGGCGCCGTCTGGGCAACATCCTGCACACGCGCGAGTCGATGCGCCGCGTCTGGATCGCCGAGTGGTGGGACGCGCTGCGACAGGACGCGCACTATACGTGGCGCTCGTGGCGGCGGCATCCCGGCTTCGCACTCGGGGCCATCCTCGTGCTGGCACTCGGCCTCGGCGCCTCGACGGCACTCTTCGCGGCGCTCGACCGCGTGCTCTTCAGGCCGTTGCCGTACGCGGATCCCGATCGCCTCGTCTCGGTCGGGTCGGTCACCTTCTCGCCCGACGGATCTCGGTGGCCGCGGGCGTGGCCGAGTCGATTACCGACAGGTTTTACGTGCAGGAGTGGGAGACGCCGCCGGCGCCGTTCCAGTCGGTGACGACGATGGCCGCCCTCGTCTCCGGTGCTCGGACGTGCGAGATCGCCGAGGGACAGCCGGAAGGTCTGCGGTGCGAGCTCGTCGAGCGCAACTTTCTTCGCGTGCTGGGCGCGCGCATCGCGCTGGGCCGCGACTTTGCGCCCGAAGACGACGTGCGCGGGGCGCCGCCGGTCGCGCTCATCAGCCATGCGCTGTGGGTCCGGCGCTTCGGCGCGGATCCAGGAGTGGTCGATCGGACGGTGAGTCTCGAGAGAGCGTCATCGCTCCTGCAGGCCCGCATCGTCGGCGTCCTGCCGCCCGACTTCGAGATGCCGTTCGAAACCGCCGACATCCTGCTCCCGGCTCAAATGCGTCCCCTCGACCCGAAGTCCCCGTTCCGAATGTCGACCACGGTGCTCGCACGACTCAGGCCGGACGTGACGCCCGATCGCGCGAGGCTGATGCTGCAGTCCCAGTGGCCGGCGATGATGAAACTGCCGCCCGCGCTTCCGTCAGGAATGGCGCGTGCGGCCGCTGCACGACCGGCGGGTCGGCGATGCCCCGCGCGTCGCCTGGCTGCTCATGGGCGCGGTGGCCGTCTTCCTGCTGATCGCCTGCGTGAACGTCACCAACCTCATGCTGGCGCGCGTCGGCGAGCGCCGCCGGGAGTTCGGGGTCCGGGCCGCCATTGGCGCGGGCAGGACGCGGCTCGCGCGCCTGGCGCTCGCCGAGAGCCTGCTGCTCGCGCTCGCGGCCGGCGGCATCGGGCTCCTCGTCGCGTTCGCCCTCCTCGAGACGTTCGTGGCGATGGCGCCGCCGGGCATTCCGGGCGTCGCGGATGCCGTCGATCGACCTGCGCGTCTTCGCCGTGGCTGCGCTGCTCGTCGTCCTCACCGGGACCGCCATCGGCGTGTGGCCGGCGGTCTCCGTCTTTCGCGCGGGTGCGATGCACGGACTGCGTTCGACGGCCACGTCATCGCCGGGCGCGCGGCCGCGCGTCCGATTTGCGCTGGTCACCACGCAGATCGCGCTGACGCTGGCGCTGCTCGGCGGCTCCGCACTGCTGCTGCGAAGCCTGTGGAACGTGGTCAGCGTGCCGCTCGGTTTCGACGTCGAGCGTGTGATCACGATGACCGCGGGGCTCAGCCGCGTCCGGTATCCGACGGTCGAGCACGGGGCCGTGTTCTTCGAAGAGCTGCTCGCACGTGCGCGGGCCATGCCGGGTGCGGTATCAGTGGCGCTGAGCGATTCATCGCCGCCACCCCGGTCCTCCGGGGCAGTGCTTCAGGGGTGGGAGGTCGAAGGCCGCCCGGTCGAACCCAACGCGCGTCGGCCACCGATCCGCATCCGATCGGTGACGCCGCACTATTTTGAAACGTTCCGAATCCCGGCGGTCCGGGGTCGGACGTTCCAGGAGGCCGACTGGGCCGGCGAGCCGGCCCTCGTGCTCACCGAATCCGCCGAACGAATGCTCTTGGCCGGAGAGAGCGCCGTCGGACGTCGCCTGCGGCCCGGCCCGCTTCGCCATCACGGCTGGCCCGCCAGCGCCCGTGGTACACAGTGGTGGGGGTGATCGCGGACACCCGAAACGGTCAGGCCCTCACTGACGAGCCGAGCCCCGAGATCTACTTTGTGGCGCGGCCGGGACGGTGGGGAGGGCCGATGGCCGCTACCGCTTTCGCGGCGGTGGGAGGCCACCTGTCGCTTCGCACGACGGCCAGTCCTGCCGATGCGGCCGCCTTCCTGCGGCAGATCGTCGCCGACCTCGATCCGAGGCAGCTCGTGACCATCGAGACCGGCGACGAGCAGTTCACGCTCCTCACCGCGCAGCCGCGCTTCATCGCATGGCTGCTCACGGCGTTCGCCGCGCTCGCACTGGTGCTGGCCGCCGCCGGGCTGTACAGCGTCGCGTCCTACCTGGTGCTGCAGCGGCGCCGCGACATCGGCGTGCGGATGGCGATCGGCGCCTCGCCGCGCGACGTGGCGCGACAGTTCGTGGGCGAAGCCGGGCGCTGGATCATCGGCGGCGCGGTGGCCGGCTCTGCGCTCGGCTGGATGGGCACGCGCGCGCTGCAGTCCCAGCTCTATCAGGTGGAGGCGCTGGACCCGTGGTCGTGGACGGGCGCGCTGCTCGCGCTCGCGGTGGTCCTGGTGATGGCGGTCTTCAGACCTGCGTATCGCGCCGCCCACGTTGACCCGGTCGCGGCGCTGAGGTCCGAGTGATCTGCGACTATCGGAAAGGCTTACAATGCCGTCCGATCAGGTTGCGAGGACAACAGACATGAAGGTTGCCGGTGCCATCGCCTTCGCGCTCTTCGTCGGGACCGCCACGCTCGCCGCGCATCATTCCTTCGCGGCTGAGTACGACGGCGCCAAGCCGATCACGCTCTCAGGAACCGTCGCCAAGATCGACTGGCAGAACCCGCACATCTACTTCTACCTGGACGTGAAGGACGACAAGGGCGCCGTCACGCAGTGGAAGATCGAAGGCTATCCGCCGAACATGCTCGTCCGTCAGGGCTGGAAGAAAGACGTCACGATGAAAGTCGGCGACGCGGTCAAGGTCTTCGGCTGGCGCGCGCGGACCGAGGTGCCGCAGGCGGCCGGCCGTGACGTCACGTTCGCCGACGGCAAGAAACTGAACTGCGGACCGCCGGCCGGCACCGGCGGCCAGTAGGGACGAAGGAGCGACGCCGTGATCCGTCTCTTCGTTTCACTGGCCGCGGCCAGCGCGCTGCTCGTCGACACCTCTCCTCGCTCAGACGCCCGTGGCGAAAGCCGAGTTCCGCGAACCGCGGACGGCAAGCCTGATCTCTCCGGTGTGTGGGTCGGCGGCGGATTCGCGCTGCTGTTCGGAGACGCCGAGCTCGAGGCGATTCGCAAGTACGACGCGGCGATGGGACGCAAGCCGCTGCCCCCGCCCGAACCTCCACCCTACAAGCCCGAGGCCGAGAAGAAGCGGCAGGAGTATCTCGCGCGCCGGGGCATGGACGATCCGATGGCGCGATGCCTGCTGTCAGGCGTGCCGCGCATCACCGTGAGGCCGCTGCCCTTCGAGATCATCCAGCAGCCGCATCGAGTCGTCATCCTCTACGAGGTCCACCACGCCTTCCGCTTCATTCCCGACCGACGGCCGCGGCCATCCCGACGACATCGAGCCGTCGTATCTCGGCGATTCAGTCGGACGATGGGAGGGCGACACGCTCGTGGTGGACGTCACCGGCTTCAACACCAACACCTGGCTCGTCGGCGTCGGCACATTCCACAGCGAGAAGCTGCGCGTCACCGAGCGTTACACGCGCGACACGCACGACACGATCATCTACGAAGCGACGATGGAAGACCCGGAGGTGCTGACGAAGCCGTGGAAGCAGTACGCCACGCTGAGGCTGAGGCCCGGCGAGCGCATCCGTGAGTACGAGTGCATCGAGAACAACGAAGACCTTCAGCGCTTCGAGAAGCTGTTGCAGACCGAGTTCAAGAAGTAGCTCATCCTCGAAGTAGGGCCCTAGCCGCCGCAACGTTCAGTATTCCCCGGTTACTCATCGCTGACATCCTGCCCGGTACGAATTGCGCACGACCGCGTCGCGCGCAGCGCATGCGGCGTGTGTGCATGGGTACGACAGTTGCCACTCGCACGCTGGTTTCCGCGTCCTCGATCGTGCTGACACGATCGACGCGCGGACTCGGCAGAAACGATCACCGGGAGGAACATAATGGGCGGAACTCAACTAGGGTTCGGAACACCGACGATCAATCCGGCGCAGTCGATGGCCTTCGGAACACCGTGGACCTCAGGCTCGTACGGCGCACATGCGCCGCAGCAGCTCCTGCAGTCGCTGCAGCAGCTCGTGCAGCTCGATTACATCCACCAGCAGCAGCTGCTGCATGCTCGTACCGCAGAGGATTCAGCTGCTTCAGCAGATTCAGTATCTGCTCCAGCTCGTGGGACAGCAGCACCAACCCTTCCTGCCACAAGTAGGCTTTCCGATCTCGTCCTTCGTCGGATCGAACCCCTGGCTCGGCGGCACTCAAGGCGTCCAGCCGCAGATCTTCGGTGGACAGCCCGGATACGTGATGTAGCCAGTCGAGAAAGGAGATCTCACATGATTCCAGCCGTCTTTGGTTCGGTGACACCGAACTGGACTGGCGTATCGCCCGGGCTCACATGGCCGGGCCTCGGTGTGTCGTCGCTGTCGAGCGTCGACAGCGGGTCCAGCACGGTGCCTGGCGGCAGTTATGGACTCGCTGGCGGGTTCGGCCAGCCGTCCCCTGGCTGGGGCCTGGGCGCCGGAGCGCTCGGAACGCCGTTCGTGATCCCCGGAGGCGTCACCGCACCCGCACTGTTAGCGGCGATCGCCATGAGACGCGGGCAGCCTCAGGGCCCGACGAGCGAGCAGGACGTCGAAGAGTTCATCTACGACGCTCTCGAGTTGCTGTCTGGCGCCGGAGACATCGAAGTGCGTTGTGAGGGAGGCCGGGTCTCGTTGACCGGTTCGGTCCCGCACAAGCGGTTCAAGCGGGACGCCGGCGAGATCGCCTGGGCGATCCCGGGCATCAGCGACGTCAACAACACGATCACGATCACGGCCCGACGCCGATCGCGCGCGTTCAGCCGGGAGACCGAAACGCCACCGAGCGGGCAGAGCCGCAAGCAGGCATAGAGGAGGAGTAGAGGCGGGTCAGACCCGCCTCCATCAATCGGGCTTGAACTCGGCGTCGAGCAGCACGCGGCGTGGTGTCTGCTTGGCGCCGGCGTTCTCGAAGAAGAACGTGTGCTTGCCGGCGGCCGAGACCTTCACCTGGAACGTCCCGGACGAGCCCTTGAACGACGAGTCCAGCACCGCATCGCTCGGGTCGGTCAGCGTGAAACCCGAGAGCGTGTTGTTGCCGCCGTTGCCAGTGGACCGCCATTTACCCGACAGCGTCCCCGGAACAGCCGGAGCCGCAAACGACACGCTCTGCACCGAGCCGGCTGCGAGATCGAATTCCTTGCTGATTCGCGTCGTCGCCAGTCGCTCCCACGAGCGAACGCCGCTCGACGGCCTCGTCGCGCGTGAGGACCACTGCACGGCAAGGCCCAGAACGACAACGACGGCAATCCCCGGGAGGATGAATTTCTTCATTTGACTACCTCTCTGCGCGGTCCTTCACTCGACGAGCGTCCCGCTGATCCACTTATCGGTCGGACCCGGCTGAACTATTCGTGGCGCAGGACGAGCATCGGATTGGTCTTCGAGGCGCGCCAGGCTGGAATGGAGAAGGCGGCCAGCGCGACAGCCATCATGAATGCGAAAGCACCAAGCACGATCGAGAGCTCCGGCGCCGGAAGATTCGGCATCATCGACGACAGCATGCGGCGCAGCCCAAGTCCTCCGACCAGTCCGGCGGCAGCGCCCACGATCGGTGAGGCCGACGCCTTGTTTGAGCACGAGCCACAGCACGACCGACTGTCGCGCGCCGAGAGCGATGCGCATGACCAAGCTCACCGGCCCGCTGCGCAGTGGAGTACGAGACGACACCGAAAATTCCAACCGCGGCGAGGACGAGACCGAGCATCGCGAAGCCGCCGAGGACGTTGGCGAGCAGTCGGAGACTCGCCGTCTGCCGCTGTTCGATTGCGATCGCCGTCATCGACACCATACACGGGCAGGTCCGCATCGAGCGCCGCCACCGCGCGCCGCAGGTCTGCGGCCACGGCGTCAGGCTCACGCGCGGTGCGCAGCAGGATGTTCACGGCGACGGTTCCGGTCTGCGCCAGCGGCTGATACACCGCGAAGGGAGTGTCAACGTTTGACGAGCTGCCAAACGAGGGGAAGGTCACGTCACCGACGACGCCGACGACCTCGCGCCAGTTCGGGTTCGGTCCGCGGAATCCGATGCGCTTGCCGATCGGATCGTCGTTGGGCCACAGCGTGCGAGCCATGGTTTCGTTGATCACCATCACCGGCGCGCGGCCGAACCGATCGTCGGGCGTGAACACGCGGCCGCGCCGCACGCGGGATCCGCAGCGTGTCGAAGTATTCCGGCGTCACGCGCTCGTTGTAGCCAAGCACCGGATCCTCGCGACCTTCGACGAGGAAGGTCGTGCTCGAGCCGTACGGCACTGCCGGGACCGTCGAACTCGAGACAGCGACGCTGGTGGCGCCGGGGATTTCCGCGGCGCGATCCCGTAGCGTCTCGAAGAACACCCGGCGCGCGTCTGGCTGCGTGTAGTTGGGGCCGACAAGGTTGAGGCGCGCCGCCAGCACGCCATCGGCGCGCCAGCCGGGATCGACGCCGGTGAGCCGCTGCAGGCCACGAAGGAGTGACACCGCCCCGACCAGGATGATCAGCGCGAAGGCGATCTCGGCCACGATGAGTCCCTGCCGGAACCGCTGCGGTCCGCGGCCAGCCGTCATGCTCTGGGGGTTCTGCTTCAGCACGTCGTTGACGTCGGCCCGCGACGCGAGCCACGCCGGCACGGCGCCGAAGATCAGACCGGTCGTGATCGCGCATGCGAGCGCGAAGATCAGCGTTGCAGGTTCCAGCGTGATGCGGACGCCGGGCAGGTCCGCAAACTGCCGGCTGGCGATGAGACGCGTGCACCAGAACGAGAGCGGAATCGCGATCGATCCGCCGACGAACGACAGCACCAGGCTGTCGGTCAGCGACTGCCTGAGCAGCCGTCCCTTGCCGCCGCCGATCGCGCCGCGAATCGCGAACTCGCGCGCCCGGGCGCCCGTCCTCGCCAGCTGCAGGTTGGCCAGGTTCACGCAGGCGATGAGCAGCACCAGGAACGTCAGGCCGAACGCAAACGCCGAGATCCGGCGCATCACCGGGTTGACGATGCTGAGGGACTCGATGCGAACGCTTTCACGCTGATCGAGATTCGTGTTCTCGGCGAGGATCTGTCTGGCAATGCACCTTCACGGCCGCGTCGGCCTGATCGGGTGTGACGCCCGGCTTGAGACGCCCGAACTCGCGCAGAAAGTTGTTCCCTCGATTCTGTCGAGACTCCGCCGAGGCCGCGAACGGACGCCACAGATCGAGGCTTCCCCAGAAGAGCGGATAGTCGAAATCCTTCGGCATCACGCCGATGACGGTCGCGTTGCGCCCGTCGAGCCGCATCGAGCGGCCGACAACGGCGGGATCACCATTGAATCGTCGTTGCCAGAATCCGTACGACAACACGACGACCGGTTCGGCGCCGGTCTGATCGTCGGCATCCGTAAATGCCCGGCCCATCAACGGCGCGACGCCGAACAACGGGAAGAAGTTGCCGGTGGTACGAAGCGCAAACAGGCGCTCGGCAGGCTGGCCGGGATCGGCAAAGCTGGCGTCCTCCCATGTCAGCGCGGCGAGATGCTCGAAGACCGTATTCCGCGCGCGATGATCCAGGTAGTTGGCCATCGAGTGCGGCCAGCGATCGGACTGCGGCGACGTGCGGAAGACGTTGACGATGCGATCGGGTTCGGGATACGGAAGCGGCTTGAAGAGCAGCGGATTCAGGACGCTGAAGATCGTCGCGTTGGCACCGACGCCCAGCACCACGGTCAGCACCGCAGCGATCGTGAAGCGCGGCGTCTTGCGCAGCCCGCGGAGCCCGTATCTGACATCCTGCATGGCGTCACGCGCCCAGCGAAGCGGTCGCACGTCGCGCGACCGTTCCTTGACCTGCTCGACGCCGCCGATCTCCACGCGCGCGCGGCGGTAGGCCTCCTGGTCGCTCATGCCGTCGCTCAGCGTTGGCCCGCGTCTGCATCGCCACATGAAACGCGAGCTCGTCGTCGAGGTCGCTTTCGACGCGTTTCGTGCGGAAGACGGCGGTCAGCCGCGCAGGGATCGCGTACATCCAGCGGCGCCATTCCATGTGTCAGATCTCCTTGAGCGCGAGGACCCGGCTGATGGCCGACGTCAGCCGCCGCCAGTTGGCCGTTTCCTGGTCCAGGTATCGCCGTCCCGCCCTGGTCAGCGAATAGAACTTCGCTCGCCTCCCCAGCTCGCTCGTCTTCCATTCCGCGGTAATCCATCCCGCGAGCTCGAGCTTGTGGAGCGCGGGATACAGAGAGCCGTCGCTGACCTGTAACTCGTCGCCGGACACCTGTTTGAGCCGCTGGCTGATCGCCCAGCCGTGCAGCGGCTCGAGCGCCAGAATCTTGAGGAGCGAAGGTCCGGGTGCCCTGAACCAGATCAGGTGGTTTACTCATGGCTCTCGGTTACCGATGCTATACCGACGCAGCCTTTGACGTAGGAGGCGCTTCGAAAGGTTGGCTCGGTAACCGAGTTAGGCGCAACGACCCGACAGACATCCATCTGTCGGCCTGTCAGGAGAGACCATGCCCTGGGCATCACGCCGATGATGGTGGCCGAAGCGCCGTCCAGACGGATTGACCGCCCGATGTCCGCCGGGTCGTTGCTACTTAGTAGACGGGCGCATCGAAAAAGGATCACTCTCCGTCGAGCGCGGCGATCTCCCGTTCGAGCTTCCGCGCACTCCGGGCGATCGTCCAGAGCACGCCGACGAACATGGCCAGGGCGAGGACGATCAGCGCGACCACCTGCGACGCCGGACGGCCTTCGAGCACGCGCGCGAAGATGATCAGGCCGAAGCCTGGCGCGAACGGCAAGACGAACTTCCAGCCGTCACGAGAGAGCTCGTGTTGGCGCACCAGCTGCGACCGGTAGTGCTCGACGCAGTTCGTCAGCCCCAACGTGACGGCGCGACATGCGCGCGAGCGTGCCAGCCAGAACCGGTACACGATATACAGCAGCGCAAGAAACATCAGCAGGTCGCCCGCGCGCTCGACCACGTCGGTATCAACCCAGACCTCCCACACGTTCTTTGACCAGCAGCACGTGCGAATCATGAGGCCTCCCACGACGCTCCATCGCTGCGCTTTCATATCGAAATCCTTGGCCTTCGCGCGGATCTCCTCGACCGACATCGTCTGCCTCGCCGGCGGCTGCTGCCGCCACTCCTGCTCGATGCCTGGTTCGTGGTCATTCGCCATCGGTGACCGCCTTGATGAAACTGCCGGACCAGAATCTGCTTGATCCGGCTGACCTTCGTGGACACGTTGGCCGCCGAGAGGCCGGTGATCTCCGCAATCGATGCCGCGTCTTCCTCTTCGAGGTACAGGAGCATCACCTGCCGATCGAGCGGCCTCAGACGCTGGATCAGTTCGTAGAGTCGATCGAGCGCGCGGCGGCGATCGAGTCCGTGTTCGCGATCGGGCGCGTCGGCGATCGAGTCGAGGTCCTCGTCCATCGCGACCAGGGTCGGCGCCACGGCCCGTGGCCTGATCACCCGCGAGATCGCGGTGTTGTGCGCCACCCGATAGACCCAGGTGCGCAGCGAGCATCGGCCGTCATAACGCGCGAGGCTCCGCCACAGCGCGACGTGGATGTCCTGCAGCAGGTCGCGCCGGGCTTCGGGATCTCGTTCGTAACCCGCCGCCAGCCGCTCGAGCGCCCGCCGAAGGCTCCTGCCGCCTCGACATAGCGGCTTCCTGCCCCTGGCGCCCCACACCGTTGCGCATTCAGCGAAGATAGTCGCAGGAGGCGACATTCCTCACAGACGGGCCGCCTGACACGACCGCACAGGATACGCAGTTTTTGCCATCTCGCATCGCCCGGGAAAAGGGTCGATAATTCCGGTCATGAAGCAGATATCCCGTTGGTCGATGGCGCTCGTGGTCATCGTCCTGATCGGCTGTCGCGGGCTCGAGCGCGCGCGCTGGACAGGCGGCAAAGGTAGACGTGACCGGCGCGTGGATCTTCACCGTCGAATCCACGGCCGGCAAGAGCAACCCGACGCTGACGTTCAAACAGGACGGCGAGAAGCTGACCGGTCAGTACTCGTCGCAGTTGATGGGCGAAGCCCAGTTGTCGGGCACGGTCAAGGGTCAGGCGATCGACTTCATCGTCTCCGCCAGCGTGCAGGGCACACAGGTCGAGCTGAAGTATGTCGGGACGGTCGAGAGCAAGGACTCGATGAAAGGCACGCTCTCGGCTGGCGATCTCGGTGGCGGAACATTCACGGCTGCTCGAAAGTAGAATCGCACATGATGAGAAAACTCGCTGGCCTCGCGCTCGTGGGTGTCGTGGTCTCGTGCATCGGCGCTGAGTCGCTGCGCGCGCAGGCTCCCGCACAAACTGCCGCTCCTGCCGCCTTCGAGGTGACGTCGGTCAAGCCAAGCAACCCGAACGCGAGCGGGACCATTCGGATCCATCCCGATGGTCCTGCCGCAGGGTCTGGGCGGATTCACGGGCACGAACGTCCCGCTGCGGCTGCTCGTCCGCATGGCGTACGGCCTCCAGGACTTTCAGATCATCGGCGGCCCCTCGTGGCAGATGTCGAGCAAGTTCGACTTCTCGGCCAAGGCCGCCGAGGGCACGAGTCAAGAACCCGGCGGATCTGACGCCGCTCCTGAAGAGCCTGCTGGCCGATCGCTTCAAGCTGAAGACGCACACGGAAACGAGAGAGCTGCCGATCTACGCGCTGATCGCCGCGCGCAGCGACGGGAAGCTCGGCCCGGACATGAAGCCGTCCACTTCGGACTGCTCCGGCGCCGCGGCCGAGGCACAGAAGCGCGCCGAGGCGATCCTCAAGGGCGGCCCGGCGGCACTGATGTCGATGTTGCCCAAGCCGGGAGAGACGGCGAAGTGCTCCATCTCGCCGGCAATAGACCTGGCCAATCCGTCCGCCGGGTTTGGCCTCCGCGCCGACGGACTGCCGATGGCGCAGCTCGCGGCGATGCTGACCCAGTTCACCGGGCGGAGCGTCATCGACAAGACCGGGCTCAGCGGGCTGTACGACTGGGTGCTGCGGTTCGATCCGCAGGTCCTCCTCGCCATGCTGGCTCAACAGACCGGCATCAACATGCCTGCAATTGGAGCGCAGGCGAGCACGCTCTTCGCCGACAGCCCGTCACTCATGACCGCTCTGCAGGAACAGCTCGGTCTCAAGCTCGACTCGCAGCGCGGGCCTGTTGAGGTGCTCGTCATCGACAGCGCCGAACTCCCGGAACCCGATTAGCGCAGTACCGAGGTAACGGAGGTGACGGAGGAAACGGGATCACACGGAGAAACGGAGCAACGGAGAATTCTTTTCAAAAGAGTCTCCGTTTCTCCGTTGCTCCGTGTGAATCCGTTCCCTCCGCAATCTCCGTTCCCTCGGAACCGCAGTTGACATCCGTCCGTGAAGGCGAATATATTCGCCGTGGGCGAAAAAATTCGCCCACCAGACGGAGTCGCCGTGAAGAAGCCGCCTCACCTCCACCTCACTCGACGCGAAAGCCAGATCATGGAAATCCTCCACCGGCGGCAGCGCGCCGCCATCGAGGAGATCCGAGCCGAGCTGCCCGACGCGCCGACGCCCTCGAGCGTGCGCAAGCTGCTCGAGATCATGATCGACCGCGGCCTGCTCCGCCGCGAGTACGACGGTCCGCGCTACATGTATTTCCCGGCCGCCAAGCCGCAGGACGCGAGCCGGTCCGCGCTGCAGCAGGTCGTGCGGACGTTCTTCAACGACTCCCCGGGGTCGGCGATGGCCGCCCTTCTCGACATCACCGATCAACCGCTGTCCGACGCCGAGTATCAGCGGCTGACCGCGCTGCTCAAGCAGGTTCGCGAACAGGGAGGAAAGTCATGAGCGCCCTCATTGAAGTCGCCCTCAAGGCCTCGATCCTCATGGCCGGCGCCGCAGCGGTCGTCGCGGCTGATGTCTCGGGCCTCTGCGGCGACGCGGCACTTCGTGTGGACCTTGGCGATCGCCGGCCTCCTGCTGTTGCCGATCGTCACCGCGGTGCTTCCGACGTGGGAAGTCGCCGTACCGATTCTGCCGAGCTGCCGCACTGGAGCCGATCGATGCACCGCGCGCGGCCGGCGTCGCCCCATCGATTCCGGTCGCGCCGGACGGCGGCGTGGCGAGTGCCGCGCTCGCACCCGAGTCGAGCCCGATCGCGGCACGCGTACCCTGGGCGATGATGGCGGCCCTGCTCTACGTGCTCGGACTGCTGACGCTGATCGCTCGCCTGCTCGTGCAGCGGCGGATGGCGCGACACATCGCGCGCCAGGCCACGAGGGTCGTCGATCCGGAATGGACGAGGCTGCTCGCGCAGTGTGCGGCGCGCGTGGGCGTCGAGCGGCCGGTGACACTGCTCCGCAGCCGCGAGCAGCTCATGCCGATGACGATGGGCACAATCGCGCCGATCGTGGTGGTGCCGGCAGACGCAGACGCCTGGGACCAGGATCGCCGACAGGCCGTGCTGCTCCACGAGCTGGCGCATATCGCGCGGCGTGACTGCTTGACGCAGATGCTGGGCGCGATCGCCTGCGCCGTGTATTGGGTTCATCCGGCGGTGTGGTACGTCGCCCGCCGCCTTCGCATCGAGCGCGAGGTCGCCTGCGACGATCGCGTGCTGGCCGCCGGTGCGCACGCACCGAACTACGCGGAGCATCTGCTCGAGCTCGCCTATGCCTGGAGCGGCCGCCGCGCACCGGCTCTCGTCGTCGGCATGGCGGGCTCGAAGAAGCTCGAAGGACGGATGCGCGCGGTCCTGGATTCGACACGCAATCGCACGACGCCGACGCGCCGCGCGTGGCTCGCCGGGACGGCCGTGGCGACGGCGCTCCTGTTGCCGATTGCCGTGGTCAGCGATGACGATGACCAACGCGTCCGCCGACGGGCGGAGCACGCTGGCGGTGTCGCTGGATGAGGCGGCACTCGAGCAGGACGTGCAGACCGCAGGTGGATCCGACAGGATCCAGGCCGCGCTGCAGCGGATCCTCGCCGATGTCACCGGCACGTGGGAGATCAGGCCCGGTCGGACCGCCGAACGGGTGTGGATACGTCTCAAGGCGCGGGGCTTGGCCGAGATAGCGGCGAGCTCGGCGAGGTGCCGTTCGACCGCTTCGCGCCGCGCTCCTGTCAAGCGAATGGGCCGATTCGCTTCAACATCGCGCGTGAAGCTGGCACGCTGCAGATTGAAGGCACTCTGAAGGCCAGTGCTGGCTCTGGGACCTTCACATTCGTGCCCAGCGAGACGTTCATCGCCGGCCTCACCGCCCGCGGCTTTGCGCGTCCCAGCGCTCAGCAGCTGTTCGCGCTGGCGCAGCACGACATCGGGCTCGCATTCGTCGACGAACTGGCGGCGCAGAAATACGCACGGCCGGAGGTATCCGAGCTGGCGCGCGCGGCAAACCACGGTGTCGGGATCGACTTCGTCCGGGAGCTGGCTCAGGCCGGATACCAGCTCGGCACGGTTGACGTGCTCATTCGCTTCCGGGATCACGGCGTCGATCCGGAGTTCATTCGCGAGCTGCGCGCGCAAGGCCTGAGCGATCTCTCACCGGACGATCTCGTTCGTGCCCGCGACCACGGCGTGGACGCGGAATACGTCGGCGGCCTCAAGGACCTCGGATACGCGCCGCTGCCGTTCGAGACGCTGGTTCGCGCCCGCGATCACGGAGTGGACCCCGAGTACATCAGCGGGATGCGTCAGCTGGGGGCGACACAGACGCTGGAGGATCTGATCAGGACGCGGGATCACGGCGTCGATCCCGAGTTCGTCAGCGAGATGCGCCGTGTGGGTTACGCATTGATGGTTCCCGAGTTGATCAGGGCGCGCGACCATGGCGTGACGCCCGATTACATCGAGTCGATGGCGGCCGTCGGCTACAAGAGTCTGCCCATCGAGACGCTGATCAGGCTCCGCGATCACGGCGTCACGCCGGACTATGTGGAGGAGGCACGGAAACGCGGCTTCAAGGACTTGCCCGCCGACGAGATCATCCGCCTTCGCGATCAAGGGACTGGCAGCCGCAGAACGGTACTGGGGAAGTTGCACGACGCCATTGCCACGTTCCTGTTCGAGTTCAGCGATGAGGTCTCGGCGTTTCTGGAGGAGACGCAGAAGAAGTGACGTGAATCAGTCGGCTCGAAGCGCGATCAGCGGATCGACGGTCGTCGCACGACGGGCGGGCACGAACGAGGCGACCAGACAAATCGCCAGCAGCAGCCCGGCTACGGCTGCATACGTGACGGGATCGAACGGGCTGACGCCCACCAGGAGTCCCTTGAGCGAACTGCGCGAGACCCGCTGCGAGCACGACCCCGATGCCGATGCCGATCACCGCGAACCGTCCGCCGCGTGCGAGCACGTCGCGAATGATGTCGCCGGCTCGTGCGCCGAGCGCCATGCGCACACCAATCTCCTGCGTCCGCTGGCCGACGTGATACGCAATCATCCCGTAAAGCCCGATCGACGCGAGCAGCACGCCCATGCTTCCGAACAGGCTGGTCAGGAACGCGCCGATCCTGAAGATGAAGAACGCGCTCTCCGTTATCGAGATGCTCCATCATCGGACGGACGTCGTAGACCGCGACCTCAGGATCAGCCTGTGCAAGGGCTTGTCGAACCGCCCGCGCCAGATCGATGGGTGAGCCGGACGTTCTGACCGCGACGGTCGCCGACACCGGAGACGTTTGCGCGACCGGCCGGAAGATCGCACCGCGCGGCGGTTCGCCGACGTTCTGATACTTGCCGTTCTGCACAACGCCGACGACCTCGACCCTGTCGCCATCGGCAATGCAGCGTCCGACCGAGTGGGCTGTGACCCGGCCAGAACTCCTGGGCCAGTGTCTGGTTGATGATGACCACCGGCGTGCTGCCGGCTCGATCGCGCGCATCGAACACTCGTCCCTCGATGAGCCGCACTCGTGCGGTCTCGAAGTACTCGGGACTGATGTCGGCCTCGGCCGCCATGGGCGGCCGCCAGTCGGGATCGGACGGTCGCGGCTCGGGAATCACTTCGGCGGCTTCGCCGATGATGCCGAGTGGCGGAAATTGAATCCACGCCACCTGCGCCACGCCAGGAATCGCGACGATGCGATCGTGCGCGGCCGCATAGAACGCCAGACGCTTCTCGAAGTCGTAACCCTGGAGTGCCGGAGCGGTCGTCGCGAGCAGCATCCCTTCGGGCTCGAAGCCCAGGTCGATCTGGCGCGCCCTGTCGAGACTGCGGACGAACAGACCGCCGCTGACGAGCAGCGTCAGCGACAGCGCCACTTGGACAACGACCAGCGCGTTCCGCATCTTGCCGCCGGATCTGTCAGCGCCACCGCGGGCACCGCTCTTGAGACGTCGTCCCGAGATCGGCGCGGTACGCCGCCAGCGCCGGTGCAAGTCCGGCGAACGACTCCCGCCCCACCGGCCATCACCAGCATCGGCCACGAGCACGCGGACATCGACGCGAAAGTCAGGATCGAACGCGATGACCGAGGTGACGGTCGAGAAGACGTTGCCCAGCGCGGTCGTCGCCGCCGTCACGACGGGAATCGCCACGATGCCACCAAGCAGTGCCAGCGTCACGCCCTCGGTCAGAAACTGTCTGGCGATTCGGCCGCGTCGCGCGCCGAGTGCGGCGCGCAGCGCGACCTCGCGTCCGCGGCTGGCGGCTCGCGCCATCAGTAGATTGGCGACGTTCGCACTGGTGATCAGCACGAGCACGACCGGCGAGTGCGGCCAGCATCGTCGTGGCGAGGCGCAAGAATCCGCCGAGCGGTGGGTTCGGACGCGCATGCGTCTCCGGGATGACGCGCAGCGAGATGTTCTTGTGCGTCTCCGGATAATCGCGCGCCAGCCGTGCGGCGCGAACGTTGAGCGCCGCGCGGGCCTGCTCGAGCGAGACGCCGCGCTTCAGACGTCCCAGCACCGAGAAGGTGCGCACCGAGCGATCGTCGAACGTCTGTCACGTCGGGCCGCCAGCTCATAAAGGCGTCAATCATCCACACCGGCACATATACCGAGACACGCAGCAACGACTCGGTGCCGCGAAACGCCGACGATGAGACGCCAATGATCGTGAACGGCTGGCGGCCCAGCCGTATCGTGCGGCCGATAACGGATGGATCGCCGCCGAAGCGCGACTGCCAGTACGCGTAGGACAGAACCAGGACCGGAGCGTCGCCGGGCGCGCGGCCTTCATTCGGCTGAATGAGTCGTCCCGCCGCAGGCTGCACGCCCAGCATCGAGAAATAGTTGTCCGTGACCAGTTCGAGGGTGATGCGCTCAGAGGCCCCGTCCACGCTCAGAGAGGCGGCGCGCGGCACGTAGCCGATCGCGTCCGACAGCACTGAGGCTTCGGCCCGATAGTCCAGGAAGTCCTCGGTAGGACACGTAGTGGTTCAATCCGTCCTGATGGCTGATCGAGATGAGCTGTTCGGGGTGGTCAGCGGCCAGCGGTCTGAACATGACCGCATTGAGCACGGCGACCATACTGGTCATGGCGCTCATCCCGATAGCCAGCGTGAGCACGGCCGATGCCGCGAAGACTGGCGCGCGACGAAGGGAGCGCAGCGCGTAGCCGACGTCCTGCTTCAGGATCGCCGCGTGCTCGCGCGGCGCCGTGGTGAGGACGTCGCGAGCCACGTCGAGCCAGAGTCGGAGCAGCGCGCCGACGCCTCCTTCGCGTCGCGCCTCGCGGTGCTGCGCGCGAAGCGTCTGCTCTATATCCCGTCCGTGATCGGCCCGGAAGTCGAACGGAAAGACGCGCAGGACGACGCGAAAGATTCGATCGGTCCACGAGGCCGGACGCCGGGGGGCGCTCACACCGACCTCGGGCGCGGCACGAGCTTTTTCTCCCGCGCCATCTCGACGATCGACTCGAGCCGCTCGATCTCCGCGGCGGCGACTTTGCGCCCGAGCGGCGTCAGACGGTAGTACCGACGACGCTCATCGTCGAGCGAGATGTCCGGCCGTTCGTCGGTCTCGACGATCAGGCCGTCGGCCTCGGCACGGCGAATCAGCGCATACAACGTTCCTGCGCTGAGGCGCACGGTCTCGTCCGTACGCCGCGCGATCTCCTTGATGATCGCGTAGCCGTGCTTGTCGCCGTCGGCCAGCGCCACGAGCGTGTGCAGCATCGGTGGGGTCAGCGGCAGGAATGCCTCGACTCGGTTGCGGGATGACGTCACGACTTGTCCTCTCGTGGCAGCGGACCTTCAGACACCTCGTAGAGGCGGGCCTTCAGGCCCGCCTAGGCCGTACTGTCGGCACACTATAGCGCACGAGCGATATAGACGGAAACGACCCGGCAAGAGTTGCCGAGGGGACATCTCAAGGGGTTCCAGACGGGGTCCGACGCCTGCTGAACATGCAGCACGCGAATATCCGCGCGCTGCGGCGAAGCTCCGGTGTTACCGGCGTGCAGGCCGTCAACACGACGTTCATGCGCGAGAACGTCGTGACCCTGCGCGTGCTCGAGAACGAGCTGGGCGCGAAGAACGCCTGGCTGCTCCCCGTGCCGTCCTACTACGTGCGCTACTGACCGCGCGGCGGCCACCGCCGCGACGGCCGCTCGATGTGTCGAGGCTCTGACGCAGCCGCTCCATCAGATCGACCACCTTGGCCTCGCGAGGCGCCTCTTCCGACACCAGATCGGCCTGCTTGCCCTTCATCTTCGCCTTGATGACCCGCATCAGGTTGTCGCGGTAGTCGTCGGTGTACTTCTCCGGCTTCCACTCGTCGGCCAGGCTCTCGACGAGCGACGTCGCCATGTCGAGCTCCTTCTTCTTGACCGGTACTCGCTTCGGGAGCTTGAGCGTCGAGGTGTCTACCAGTTCGTCGGCAAAACGAAGCGTGGACAGCACCAGCGCCTCGTCCACGACTTCGACCGCAGCGAGGTGCTGGACCTCGCGCATGATGAACTTGGCGATGCCGATGCGGCCCGACTCGCGGATCGCCTCGCGCAACAATCCGTACGCCACATCACCGCCTTTACCAGGAGTGAGGTAGTACGGCGTGTCGAAGAAACGATCGTCGATGGCTGACGCCTCGACGAAGTCGAGAATATCGATGCGCCTGGTCTTCTCGAGCGCGGCGGCGGTGAAGTCCTCCTTCGTGAGCACCACGAAGCGGCCCTTCTCGTACTCGTAGCCCTTCACCAGGTCGCCCCACGCAACGGCCTCCCCTTCCTTCTGACACACGCGCTCGTAGCTGATCGGCGATCGATCCTTCGCGTGGAGCAGCCGGAAGTGCGGACGAT
This sequence comes from uncultured Acidobacteriota bacterium, assembly GCA_963751025.1. GTDB lineage: Bacteria > Acidobacteriota > Vicinamibacteria > Vicinamibacterales > UBA2999 > Gp6-AA40. Next base: position 473,538 of record CAVVTC010000005.1, read on the forward strand.
GGTCGCGCACAGCCGTGTGGACTTCGACGGGAATATTCACGAGGCCGAACGACAGCGCGCCGGTCCAGATTCCTCGGGCCATGTCAGATGAAAAGCAAGCGGAGCGCCACGACGCGAATGCTGAGCCACGTCCATGGCACGACGCGTGCTCCCTCAGCGGCATACCTCGGGAGGAAGGAAGAACACAATGAACGAAGACACCCTCAAGGGACAATGGATGCAACTGAAGGGCAAGATTCGCGAACAGTGGGGCAAGCTCACTGACGATGACGTGGACCAGATTCAGGGAAAGTCCGAACAGCTGATCGGAAAGCTCCAGAATCGCTACGGCATCGCGCGCGATGAGGCTCAGCGGCAGGTGGACGCGTGGGTCACGAACACGCACATCGAGCCGAGCCCGTCCCGCTAGCGCTCAAAATGGAAACGCTCCGATGGACCACATTCGGGTCCATCGGAGCGGTAGGTAAGCCTCGTCACACATCAAGCAGCCGACGTCACATCCAACTCAACCGACGCTGACCGGCGTGTCCATCCGGATGCGCACGATCGAGCCCGCAGGCAGGGAGATGTCCTTGCCGTCGGTCGCCGCGATCGCGCCGCCGGCGCCGATCGCCGCGCCGATGACCGCGCCCTTCAGACCGCCGATGATGCCGCCGACCACGCCGCCGACACCGGCGCCGACGCCAGCGGTCCCGACCTCATCGCGAATGCCGCGGCTCTCGAAGATCTGCGTCGCGGTTGCGCGGATGTCGTGCTGGCGCCCGCGCACACGGATACGATCGAACGCCAGGGTCAGCGCGCCATCGCGATCGACGCGGCCCGCTTTGTCTACATCGACGACCACACCTTGCACGACGGAACCCGCCGGCACGAGCACGCGGCCATCCTGAATCAGGTCCACGACGGTGGTGGCTTCGAACCGCTGCTCGACCTTCGACGTCTCGGAGCTGAGACTGGTGCCCAATCGCACGTCCATTTCCTGCCCGACAGGGACCACGCCACGGGCGGCGCTCGGCACGGTCTCCGGCGCGCTCGGCGCCGTCGACGTGACGTCCGATGTGCGTGGCGGCGGCGTCGCGGTGTTGAGGTCGCGCGTCGCGCAGGCATATCCACTGGCAAACAGGACCGGGAGCATCGCTGCTGCAAAGGTGAGCGATCTCTTCATGAGTTCATGCCTCCTGCCTGCCAGTGGTGCAATGGATATGCCCCGTCATACCACGCGTCGTCCCTGGATCACCCTCAGCACCAGAATCACAAGCGCCACCACGAGCAGAATGTGAATGAGTCCGCCCACTGTGTACGAGCTAACCATTCCCAGCAGCCAGAGGATAACGAGCACAACGATCAGTGTCTCGAGCATTGCCATGACCTCCACGGCCGACGAGCCGGCCTGCGGAATGGCAGAGCACCTTCCGTACCAGATCGAGCTCGGCCACGAGCTCAGCGGCCCTTTGATGTGCCGGCACGATCAGTCCTCGCTGGCGCTCCGGACCTTGACGAGATCGGGTTTCCGGATTCCTGGCCTGGTGATGCGCTGGCGGCCGCTGGGGCGCTGACGGGAGCTGAACGGTGGGATCTGCACGACCTTGCCGGTATCCGCGGATTCATAGAGCGCCTGCACGATGCGGACGTCCTGCAGTCCCTCTTCGCCGGACGGTTCCGGATCGCGCCCCTTCAGGATGCAGTCGGAGAAGTAGAGCAGCTCCGGCGCGAACTGATCGCGCTTGCCGATGCGGCGCCTGGTCGTCTTGCCATTGGTCGTGAGCTCGTAGGCCAGGCCCTCGGCGTATTCGTACGCCGGGTTCACATGCAGGTGTCCTTTCGTTCCCACGATTCGGTAAGAGGCGACATCATCGGCGTTGAAACTGGTGACAAAGGCGGCGATGCGCTCGCCGTCGAACCGCAGCACCGCTGCGGTGGACTCGTCGATCTCTTTCACCCTCGCCGCTCCGCTGTTGACCGACAGCGCCATCACCTCTTTGGGCTCCGCCCGGAACAGTCCTCGCGCCGCGTTGATGCAGTACACGCCGATGTCGTACAGCGTGCCGCCTCCGAGCTCACGCTTCGTCCTGATGTCTCCAGGACGGACCGTCATGGAGAACGACGAGTTGAAGAACTTCGGATCGCCGATCCGGCCGCGACGAACCAGATCGATGGCGTTCAGGTTGATCTCCTCGAAATGCAGCCGATACGCCACCATGAGCCTGACGCGATGCTCGCGACAGGCCTCGATCATCCGTTCGCACTCCTCCGCCGTGACGGCCAGCGGTTTCTCGCAGAGCACGTGCACGCCAGCGTTGGCGGCGCGGATCGCATACTCGGCGTGGAGCGAGTTCGGAAGCGCGATGTACACCGCATCGACGTCTTCCAGGCAGTCGTCGTACGTGCTCGTAGGAGTACGCCGTGACCTTGTACTTCTTCGACAGCGCCCGCCGCTTCGCCGGGTCGTCGCTGACAATCGCCGCCAGCACCGAGTTGCGCCGCGCGTGCGCGAATGCCGGCAGCACCGCGACCTGAGCGATGTGACCCAGCCCGACTACCCCGTAGCGGACAGCCTTCCGCCTCGCGCGCTTCGCCATGCATGCCTCCGGCGTGGATTCGGTGCAAGCCGCATGCTGGTCCGCAGCAGCCCAGCGCTACGCAGGCGTCGGTCTTGCACAGCATCCCGCGACGTCCCGCGCACTGCTCGAGCACGCGCGGGGACGTTCATAAGGAGATTTGCACCATGGCTGAAATGGGGACCTTGCACGATGCGTTTCTGGACGAGCTCCGGGACACCTATGACGCGGAGAAACAGATCACGAAGGCGCTACCGAAAATGGTGAAAGCGGCGGCCTCACCTGCCCTGCGCGACGCACTCGAGGCGCATCTCGAGGAAACGCAGCAGCAGGTCGAACGGCTGGAGCAGGTATTCGCCTCGCTCGACGAGAAAGCGACGGGCAAGCATTGCGCGGGGATGGCGGGCATCATCGAGGAAGGCCAGTCGATCCTCGAGGAGGACTTCGACGAGACGACGACGGACGCGTGCCTCATCGCGGCGGCGCAGCGCGTCGAGCACTACGAGATGGCCGCCTACGGCACGCTGGTCTCGTGGGCTCGCGTCATGGGGCACACCGAGGCCGCCGATCTGCTGGAGGAGACGCTCGACGAGGAAAAGGCCGCGGATGCGACGCTCTCGTCGATCGCCAAAGGCGGGATCAATCAGGCGGCAGCCGATGCCGCCGATGAGGGCGAGGGCGACGCGGAAGCGGATGACGAGGAAGAGGAAGAGATCACCGCGGGGCCGTCCAAGCGCACCTCACGCGACTGAGGTCACTTCACCGTCACGATTTCGACGTCACCTTCGCGGCGAATGATGGTGACGCCGACGTCATGGGGGTGGCGCTCGACCTGCAGATCGACGCGCGCGTCGCCGATCGCCAGGTCGGTCAGGCGGATCCAGTCGATCGACTCCGGCAGCCGGCCCCGTGAGAACGAGATCCGGCGCGCGGGCGCGTCGATCTGCACGCCGAGGGACGCGGCGAGCATGAGGAAGACGGCCCCGGCAGCCCAGGCCTGCGGCGCGCAGGCAACCGGATACAGCGTCGGCTCGCGACTGCGGCGAGTGAACCCGCAAATCAGTTCCGGGAGTCGATGCAGATCGACGGCCTCGCTCAACTCGAGTGTGGCGTTGAGAATCCGCATCGCCGCGCCGGTGAAGCCATACCGCGACGCGCCGGCCGCCACCAGCGCGTTGTCGTGCGGCCAGATCGAGCCGTTGTGATAGGACTGCGGGTTGTATCGCCGCTCGCCCGCGGCCACCGTCCGGACGCCCCAGCCATTGAACGACGCATCCGCCATCAGCGTGTCGCACACGCGCTTCGCGCGTTCGGCTGCGACGATCCCCGAGAACAGGCCATGGCCCGGGTTGGAGGTGCGCACGCGGCACGGGCGGCGGCGGCCGTCGAGCGCCAGCGCGTACGTGTCGATCTCCTCGCACCAGAAGGTCAGCTCGAAGCGCTCGCGCAGCCGCTCGGCGCGCGTCGACCAGTCGTCGACCGCGCGTTTGTCGTCGCGCAGCGCAGCCAGTCGCGCGGCGCCATCCCACGCAGCGTAGGCATAGCCCTGCACCTCGCACAGCGCGATCGGACCCTCGGCCATCGTCCCATCGGCGTGGAAGATCGAGTCGTGCGAGTCCTTCCATCCCTGGTTGATCAGGCCTGCATCGTTCCTTCGCGCGTAGTCGATGAAGCCGTCCGCGTCTGGATCGCCGCTCGTTCGCATCCAGTCGAGAGCGGCCACGATGTTCGGCCAGATCCCGTCGATGAACTCGCGATCGCCGGTGCGCTGATAGTAGGCGTGGGCGAGCATGACGAACAGCGGCGTCGCATCGCAGCTGCCGTAATAGCGGCCGAACGGCACCTCGCCGAGCGCGGCCATTTCGCCGCCCCGCATCTCGTGAAGGATCTTGCCCGGCTGGGCATCCTGCGCGTCGTTCTCCGAGGTCGCCTGCGTCTCGGCGAGAAAGGCCAGCACGCCGCGCGCGACCGCCGGATTGACCCACAGCAGCTCGAATGCGGTGATGAGACCGTCGCGGCCGAACGGCGTGCTGAACCACGGGATGCCGGCATAGGGATACGCGCCGTGCGGCGTGTCGGTCAGCATGATCTGCAGATCGGCGTGCGACCGATCGAGCCACCGGTTGAACATCGGGCTCGAGCTGAGCACGCGGCAGCACGAGGCGTTCTGCGTGGCGCGACGCGTCCTGGTCTGGACCAGCGCGTGATCGAAGGCCTTGGCGACCTGACCTGAGGCCGGCGCCGCCCCGTCGGTCTCGTAGGCCACGGTCAACACGATGGTCGCGGTTTCCTTCGGCTCGAGTCGCAGCACGAAGACGGCGCGCCCGGCGTCAACCTTGTCGGGCGGACGGCTCCACCGCACTCTCGAGCGGCGCTCGCGGTCGTCGATGCCGCGGTAGCCCATGACGTACTCGTCGCCGTTGACGTCCGGCAGCCGCTCGCCCCGTCGGGCCCGGCGCGTGCCGCGCACCTCGAACACGTCGGCGAAGTCAGCGTCGAAGCGAATCGCGAGCGGGACCTCGATGCGGTTCAACCGGAAATTGGTGACGCGGATCCGCTCGATGCAGCACGCGTCCCAGAGGATGCGCGAGCGGTGAACGTTGACTTCGCCGCGCGCCAGCGCGATGTGCCCGTCACGCATGACGTCGGGGTTGGTGAGATCCGCATCGAAGACCGCATCGTCGATGCCGACCGTGGAGCTGAGGAGCAGCGGACGGTGGCCGAACAGCAGCAGCTCGAACCACGACAGGAACCGCGTGCCGTCGTGATACACGCCTTCCTCGCTCGCGTCGCCGGGCACGATGTTGCCGCGGTGATCGAAGACGCCGAAGCAGTCGCCGTGCTTGAGGACACGGAGCGGCGCGACCGGCCGCTCGGGGCCGGCAATGATCGGAAAGTTTTCGTCGATCATCGAGGCTACAACTCACGTGCGTCCGCGAAGAGGGCGGCGCTCGCCGCCAGCCGCCGATAGAGCTGAATGTACTCCTCCGCCATGCGCGTGGCGGTAAAGCGTGGCTCGAACGTCCGCCGGCACGCGCGCCGGTCGAGCGTGCGAACGCGCCGCGTGGCCTCGATGGCCTGCTCGAGATCGTCACAGATGAATCCCGTGACGCCGTCGTCGAGGACCTCGGGCACCGAGCCGCCGCGAATCGCCACGACGGGCGTGCCGCACGCCAGCGCCTCGATCATGACCAGGCCGAACGGCTCGGGCCAGTCGATCGGGAACAGCAAGGCCATCGCCCCGCCGAGAAACGCGCCTTTCTGCGCCTCGGCGATCTCGCCGCAGTACTCGATCAGCGGATGGTCGAGCAGCGGCTCGATCGTCTGCTTGAAGTACGACCGCGTCGGCCGGGATCCACCTTGGCCGCGATCTTCAGCGGCCATCCACACGCCTTGGCGATCGTCGATGGCGCGGTCAACGACGCTTTTCCGGCGAGATGCGGCCGAGAAACGCCAGGTACGCTCCCGGATTGGGATTGAACTGCAGCTCGCGATTCGGCAGCCCGTGATAGACGGTGCCGACCCAATTCTGGTCGGGCAGCGGCTCCCGCTGCGCATCCGACACCGACACGAGCGGCAAATCGTCGAACTCGCCGTACAGCGCGGGCATCTCCGGCAGATCGAGCCGGCCGTGCAGCGTGGTGACATGCGGTGTCGCGAGACGACGGGCCATCGAGAAGTGCAGCGGCGCGATGTGAAAGTGGATGACGTCGAATTCGTCCGCCCGCTGCGCGATCTGCTCGACGAGCAGCAGGTGCAACGCGAGGGGATCCGCGCATTTGGCCAGGCGCAGCGCCTTCGGCACACACGACACGAGTGTGGCCTCGGTCCGTGAGTCGCCGCTGGCAAACAGCGTGACGTCGTGCCCCTGACGCACGAGCTCGTCGGTCAATGTCGCGACGACACGCTCGGTTCCGCCGTAGAGCTTCGGCGGCACGCTCTCGGCGAGCGGCGCGACCTGCGCGATGCGCAGGCTCCCCGAACTCTCTCGAAAAACACGTCCCCCGTGTACATGAGCTTCCAGCATCGTTGTGCTTCATAAGTGCAAGCGACGTGCCTCGAGTGCGCAACGGAATACCGGAATGCAGGCCGCGCGGTAGGCCGGCGCCGGTCTTTCTTTTGCACTTCAACTACTCAACGAGAGCATGTGAGGTATGTGAGGTAAGGATGTCACTGAAGGACAAGCTGGAGATCGGACTCAAGCCGGATGCGCCGTACAGGAAGGACAACCTGCCGGACTTTCAACAGGATGATCCGGCATGCGAGGTTGCGGCGACGCCCGGCGACTCGCCCGCGCTGCACGAGGCGCGCAAGGACTGCGTCACGCCGCCGATCGCGGGGCGGCGCTCGGCGCGCCCGGTGAAGAAGGCGCGCCCCGCTCGATCCGTCGCCCGGCGCCGGACTACGACGGGCCGATAGCCCGCTCGATGGTCAGGCGGACCTGAAGGTCCGCCTCTACGCAGTCCTATTCTGCGCGAAGGCCGTCCACCGGATCGACGCGCAACGCGCGCAGCGCGGGCGGTACGCACGCCACGAGCGCGACGACGACGAGCAGCGCGCACGCGGCGACGAGTGACGCCGGATCCCGCGGCGACATGTCGAACAGCACGCGGGTCAACGCAGTCTCGGCGAGCCGGATGATTCCGAGTCCGACGATCAGGCCAGCCGCAATCAACACGACGCTCTGGCGAATCACGCGTATACCGACGCTGACCGGCCTCGCACCCAGCGTCAGGCGAATCGCCAGCTCGCGCGTGCGCAGCGCAACCGACCACGAGAACAGCCCGTAGATACCGAGCGCGGCGAGCAGACCGGCTGCCGCGCCAAAGACGACGAGCAGCGTCATGAGCACCCGCTGTTCGGCTGTCTGTGCGGCCATTCGCTCACCCCACGTCTGCACATTGCCGATCGGCGTGCTTGGGCGAGACGGCGGTCAATGCCCGGCGGATCGCCTGCACGCCGGTCCCGACGTTCGTCGCGCGCACGGTCAGGAACATCTCGCGATAGGGAAACTGTTTCGCGCTGAAATAGACGGTCGGTTCCACAGGCCTGACCGAGCGGCGCGTTTCGTATGTCCTTGACGACGCCGACGATCTCGAACGCGACCGGCGGCGGGTTGGCGTTCGATTGACGCGGTCGAAACTGCACCAGGAGGTTCCTGGCGCGCGGACCGACGGTCGGGGCGTTGATCATCAGGCGTCGGCCGATCACCGGGCGGCCGCTGTCGCGATGACGATTCAGGAACGTTTCGTTGACGATCACCACCGGCGCCGAGGTGTCGGTGTCGAACGGCGTGAACCCTCGGCCCATCACCAGCGGCGCTCTCATCGATTCGAAATACCCGTCGGACACCGTCTGGAACTGGCCGACCGAGCCGGTCGTCGGCACGCCGCGGTGTGTCGCCATCGATTTCGTAGGCAAAGCGCGACGCAATCTCCAGCGGCAAGTTGCTCGTCGCACCGGCGGCTTCGATGCCGGATTCACGACGGATGTGGTCGAGGATGGCCGTGTGCTGATCGGCGAAGGTCCGCCACTGCGCGTCTGGAGAGAAGGGCGCACCGTCTGGCGCGATCAACTGCACGCTCGCCGTCACGACGTTGTCGGCATCGACGCCGGTCGGCGTGTTCACCATCCGCGTCACCGTTCGCACGAGCAGTGCCGAGCTGACGAGCAGCGTGCAGGCCAGCGCCACCTGCCCGGCGACGAGTCCGGTGTAGATACGACGCGCGCCGCGACTGCTTCCCCGCTCACCCGATCGCAACTCGACGATCATCTTGCGTCGTAGCAGCACCGACGGCAGGCACCAGGCAGAACACGATGGTCGTCATCGCCACGATGCCGCACGCCAGACCGAGTGCGCGCAGATCGATGCTGGCCTCATCGAGTCGTGGGATGTTCGACAGGAGTCAGCGCAACCAGCGCCGGCAGTGCGACCATCGAAGCGAGGACGCCAAGGGCCGCGCCGGCGACGGCGAGCACCAGGCCTTCCGCGAAGAGCTGCGCGATCAGTTGACGCGGCGCCGCGCCCATCGCCAGACGCACCGCCACCTCGCGCTCGCGCGAGAGCGCCCGGGTCAAGAGCAGCGATGCGACGTTGAGACAACCGATCAACAGCACGAGACCGACCGCGCCGACGAGCACCAGAAGCGCCGGGCGGTAGTAGCCAAGCTGCTGGTCGAGCAGCGGAATCAATCGCGGGACCCATTGACCGTTGCTCTGTGGAAACTCCTTGGCCAGGCGCACGCGCACCGTGTCCACCGCCGCCGACGCCTGTTCGAGCGTCGTGCCCTGCTTCAGGCGGACCACCGACTCCATGAAATGCGCGAAGCGAGAGTGCTGCGTCAGGTCCCACTGGAGTCGCTCCCACACGTCGATGTCATCGGGATAGTGGAAGCGCGGAGGCATCACGCCGGCGACCGTGTAGGGCCCACCGTTCAAACGGAGTTGCCGGCCGACAATCGAGCGGTCGGCGTGGTAGCGCGTCCGCCACAGGCGATCGCTGATGACGATCATCGGCTCGCCGGTGAAAAACGGCCCGCCGACTGGAAAGCCTTCTCCGATCTGCGGCCGCACCCCCAGCACGTCGAACAGGTTGCCGCTGACTTCGATCGTATTGACACGAAGCGGATCGAGACCGGGATCGGCGAGGTTGATGCTGGGCCGGTGCCATGCCGCCGCCCCTTCGAACTCCGGCAGCGAGCGGTAGTCCATGAACGTCACTGGCGACAACAGTTCTTTCGGCGACCCTCGGCGCGGATGCGAATCCCACAGGGTCACGAGCCGATCGGGATCGGCGTACGGAAGCGGCCGCAGCAGCACGGAGTCCACGACGGTGAAGACCGTGGTGCTCGCGCCGATGCCGAGCGCGAGGACGAGGATGGTGATGGCCGGCGAATCCCGGACGCAGGCGGAGTTGACGCACGGCGAGGCGAATCGCGCCGCGCAGATTCAGACTCTGACCGGTCGCCGGCGCGGCCACGAACGGCGACGGCGACGGAGGAGGGCCGCCTCGCGCCGGCCTGGGCGGCAGCACGTCGAAGCGTGATTCGTCGAGCGCCGCCCGCGCCCCTCGCTGTGCCTCGGCCTCGCTCGATCCGTTGCGGAGCGCGGCCGCGTAGATCTCGTCGAGGTGCTCGGCCAGTCTCCTCGATCGTCGCGTCGGGGAGCGTGAGGCCGGCGGTCTGCGCGCGGGCGGCGATCTCGTTGCGCCAGTCGATGTGGCTCGCCATGAGAGCACTACTCCTGAATCGTTCGTAGCGTCCGGCTTCAGCCGGACCTTACGCCGGGCGCAGCCCGGCGACCTCTGTGACGGCCGCGATGAAGCGGACCCAGTCGTCGCGCTGGGACGCCAGCGCCGTTCGCCCCTTGCTGGTGATGCGGTAGTAGCGGCGGCGGCGCTGCCCGGCACGCTCGACCCAGCGGCCACGGATCAGATCGCGCTCCTCGAGGCGGTAGAGCGTCGCGTAGAGCGAGGCCAGCGTGAACCGCAGCGTCCCGTCCGACCGGGTCTCGATCCGGCCGGCGATCTCGTAGCCGTGGAGCGGCTCGCCCTCGATCAACGCGAGGATGAGCAGGTCGGCGCTGCCTTTCTTGGCGGCGTCGATAGTGGAATCGAGTGGCATCACCATATGCAGCTATCCATCATATAGGACTGCTGATGTTCCAGACGGAGCCTTGGACGAGAGCCGTGGCGGGAAGGTTGGCACTCCTCGCCGAGTGGGGGTGAAAAGCCGCTCAAGAGGCTGGTCGTCCGATTCCGGCGTGGCACTCGCGCCCCGAAGCGCTCGCCGCTCTTCTCGGTCGAGTGGGAATCGCAGCGGCGGCGAAGTAGACTGGTTGCAGGAGCGACCATGAAGACAATCTGCACCATGGCCCTGGCCTGCTCGATGTCGCTGGCGCTTGCAGCTCCGGCACTGGCTCACCACAGCGCCGCCGCGTACGACACGCGGAAGGAAGTCAAAGTCAGCGGGACCGTCCTGCAGTACCGCTTCGCCAACCCGCACGTGTATCTGACGCTGCAGGTCAAGAAAGACGATGGGTCCACGGTCACGACGGAAGTCGAGGCCGGAGCCGCGGCGGTCTTGAACGGACTCGGCTTCACGAAGAACTCGGTTGCCGTCGGTGAGGTCGTGACCGTGGTCGGGAATCCCGATCGCACCAAGCCGGACGCGCACATCCTGGGTCGCGAGCTCTACAAGCGGGACGGCACCTACGTGCCGTTGAACATCGCCTCGCGCAGCGTCTACGAAGGCAAGAGCGGCGCCGCGACCAGCATCGCCGGCACCTGGTTTTCTCCGCGCACCGAGTTCGGCGCTTTTCTGGGCAGCACGGGCCGCTGGACGTTGACCGACAAGGGCAAGGCTGCCGCGGCGACTGCGGACGAGCGGACCAGGAACGCGCTCAAGGACTGCATCCCCGTCGGCGCGCCGGCGCTGATGTTCTACCCCGTCGCGACGACGATCGCCGTCCAGCAAGACCGCGTGGTCATGGACATCGATTGGATGGATTCCGAGCGCACCGTCTACCTCGATGGGCGCGCACATCCGCCCGCCAGCCAGACCTCGCTGCAGGGCCACTCGGTCGGTCGCTGGGAGGGCAAGACGCTCGTCGTCGAGACGACGAACTTCAAGGACAACCCGATCGGGCTCTCGTTCTCGATGCCGGCGAGCACGCAGAAGAAACTCACCGAACGCTTCGCGCTCAGCGAGGATGGCAAGAGCCTGATCTACTCAGGCGTGCTCGAGGATCCGGTCTATCTCGCCAAGCCTGTCGAGTGGTCCGGGAAGTGGGAGTATCGGCCGACGATGAAGTCGTCGAACGAGAAGTGCAACATCGAGGTGGCGAGCAAGTTCCTGACGCAGGACAAGTAACGCGCGCTCGGTCGCGCACGCACTTTCTGCGATCGACGGCACGGACCGACGTCGCAGAAACCGCGCGCCGACGCGGCCCCCGATGCCGTGTGGCTGGAAATCACTCCTGAATACCGCGTACGCACAGCTGGCACTCGCAATGCTTCACCGCGGGTGGAGCGACACATGCGAGTCAAGATCTACGGAGGCACACCTTCGCAGAGCGGCAAGGCTCTGTGCGAAACCTGCAAGCATTCGACGATCACGCGAGGCCGGCGGCTGGAAGAAGAAATCATCCGATGTGAGGCGCAGTCGGTCGGAACCACGCTCGTCACATTTGTCGTGACCGAGTGCTCGGCGTATCTGGATGCCGCGCTACCGAGCTATCCGGAGCTGTTCGAGAAGGCGTGGATTCTCAGGCCGCGCGACGGCAAGCGCCCGGCAGGCTTCGTGCGAAGCAGCGATCTGCCACCGAACGAGCGATTCGAGCTGTTGAGGGACGCGCCCAGCTTCGAGGAGTGAGTTGGCGTTGCGACTCATGCGGTCGCGAGCTCGTGAAAGCTGGTGATCGCCATCCACACACCGAGACCCACACCGCGCGCCATCTGATGGAGGTCCACCATGTTGTGGGCGAGGAAGATGAGGACCGAGCCGTCGGTGGGATCCGCCTGCCACCAGCTGCCGTACGCGCCGGGCCAGCCCAGTGTGCCGACACCGCCGCGGCCACGCAGCGGATCGGCGTTCTCCGGCTCCAGAACAACCGCGAGGCCCATGCCGTAACCATGCCCTGCGGCAAAGGACGGCCGCCCGAGGATGCGCGCCGTTGCGCGCTGTTCGGCCGTGAGTTGATTGGACGTCATCATCGCCAGCGTGTCACGACGAATGAGTTGTGCGCCGTTCACCCCATCGCCGATCAGCATCCGGGCAAACGCAAGGTAGTCGTCGAGCGTTGACCACAGGCCCTGTCCGCCGGACTCGAATGTCATGTCATCGGGGCGCTCGTCGAGGGCATGACCGCCCGGCGCAGCAGACAAGCCGCGAGGCGGCCCTCGCTATCGAAGCCACACAAGCCCGCACGTCGATGTCGCTTCGCGTGGGGCACCACAAAGCAGGTGTCGCGCATGCCCAGCGGTGTGAAGAGCCGCCGTGCCAGGACCTCACCCAGTGGCGCGCCATCGAGGCGCGCGACCAGAAATCCGAGCAGGTCGGATGACAGACCGTAGTGAAAGCCGGCGCCCGGTTGATCGATTAACGGCAGCGCGGCCAGCCGCCCGATCCACTCGTCAGGCGTGAGCGGATTGTCGATCTGTGCGCCAAGCATCTCTGCATGCGCGCGAGCGATGGGGCCCCGATGAAAGTCGCCGTAGGTCAGGCCGGATCGATGTGTCAGCAGGTCGCGAAACGTGATCGGACGCGCGGCGTCATCGGTTTGATCGAGCGCGCCATCCGGATCGCGGAGCACGCGCATGCGCGCGAACTCCGGTGCGCAGTTCGTGATCGGCTCGTCGAGATCGAAGCGCCCTTCCTCGTGCAGCATCAGCGCCACGACCGTCGTCACGGGCTTGGTCATCGACGCGATGCGGAAGATCGTGTCGCGCTCGACCGGCAGTTCGGTCCGCAGGTCGCGCCGCCCGACCGTGGCGGTCTCGGCCACGCGTCCATCACGCCAGACCAGGGCGGCAGCGCCGGCCAGCTCTCCAGCCTCGACGCATCGATTGAGCGCTTCCTCTATTGAGTATTTTCCACAGTGTTCTCGTGTTTAGTAATTGAGTTTATTAAATAAATGTACTATTTTATACGATCGATGGCAAGCGAAATCGAGCACGACCCCGCCGAAAACCCAAAGGCGACAAGCGCGACCGGACACGCGCGGCGCTGCTCCAGGCTGCGCGCGCGCTGATTCGCGAGAAGGGCTACGAGCGGACGACGCTGGAGGAAGTGGCGAGCCGGGCAGGCATGACGACCGGCGCGATCTACGGCAACTTCAAGAACCGCGATGAGCTGTTCATCGCGCTCGGCCAGACCTACTGGGCGCCGATCACACCGGACGTCAAGCCGGGCGCGACGTTCGCTGACGCGATGCACTCACTGGCCACCGCCACACTCGCAGCGCATTCGATGACCGCAGGTCCGCCGCCGTCGGACGACTCACGGGACTCGCCTATACGCTGACGAGAATCCTGACCTGCGTGCGCAGGTGCACGAGGTCACGAAGCGCAGCTACGAGTCGGCGCCGACTGGCTGCGCACGTTCGACGCGCGTGAGCTCCCGATGCCACCGGAGCGTCTCGTGTGCGTGATCCATGCGCTCATCGAGGGGCTGGTGATGCAGCGTATCGTCACGCCGGAACTGTGTCCCGACGAAGTGTTCTACGAAGCCTTCGGAGCGTTGGCCCCGTCGCAAGACAAATAGCGGCTCACTCTGCTCGCAGTGCGTCCACGGGGTTCAACCGCATCGCGCGGCGCGCCGGAATCAGGCACGCGAGAAACGCCACGACGACGAGAAGCGCAGGGCACGGCGGCGAGCGTGACCGGATCACGACCGCTCACGCCGGCCAGAATCCCCTGAAGAATCTGACCCACCGCGAATGCTCCACCGAGGCCGATGACGAGCCCGATGGAGAGCTGCATGGCGACACGGCGATTCACCATCCACCAGAGATGGCGACGCCGAGCGCCGAGCGCCACTCGTACGCCGATCTCGTGCGTCCGCTGTGCCACCGCGTATGACGTCACCGCATACAGACCCAGCACCGCCAGCACCAGCGCGGAGATGGCGAACGCACCGAACATCGAGCCGAAGATGCGCAGCGGCCACCGCTCACTGGCCAGCGCGTCATCGAGTCGCGCAATCTCGAAAACGGGGAGCTCATCGTCGATGCCGCGCACGGCACGGCGCACGCTTCCGGCGATCGCTGACATGTCGAGCGTCGATCGCGCGACGATCATTGCGTTGGGGAGCGGGCCGGTTGTGTGCGGCAGATACGCGACGGGGTCGAAGGCCGTCTCTTCCTCGTCGTTCTGTCGCACGTTCGGCACGATGCCGATGATGGTCAGCCAGCCGGTCGCACCGATGTCGGGACCATCGGGCCCTATTTCGATGCGCTCGCCAAGCGCGCTGCGATCCGGAAAGTGCACGGACGCGAACCGCTCGTTGACGACCACGACCGGCCGCGCCTCGTCGATCGGCTCGAACGTGCGACCGAGGCGCGGCGCAATCCCCAGCGCCTCGAAGTAGCGTTGTCCCGTCGCGACCGTCGTGACGCGAGGAGGCCGTCGGTCGCCGGGCACGGGGCGCCCTTCGATTGCGAGCGTGCGCTCAGGCCCGCCCATGCGCGGCGCCGGCGTCGCGATCGCGGCCAGCATCTCCGGCAGCGTCGCGAGCTGCTCGTCGAGTTGACGATAGAACGCGGCTCGCCTCTCCGCCGTCTGATACCGCTGCGCCGGAAGCTCGATCCGCATCGTCACCAGTCCCTCGGTGTCGATGCCGGCGTCGCGCCATACCTGCGCGACGATGCTGCGCAGCATCAAGCCGCCGCCGGTCAGCAGGACAATGGCCAGGGAGACCTGCACGACGACGAGTGCGCCGGTCCATCGTTGGGCGCGACGGCTCCCGGCGATGGCCCGCCCGGTCTCATTCAGCCCGACGAGACGTGCGCGCGAGGCGTGGATCGATGGCACGAGGCCGAAGACAACCGCGGTGCTCACGCACAGCACGGCAACGAACGTGAACACTCGCGCATCCATTGGGAAGGCGAGCCAATACGGTGCGGTCTCAACGGCGAACGCGGTGGTGAAGACACGTGTGCCGGCTGCCCCGATGGCCACGCCGATCGCCCCCGCGGCCAGCGAGAGCACGACGCTCTCAACGAGCAGTTGTCGGACGATGCGCCAGGGTGCCGCTCCGAGCGACGCGCGAATCGACATCTCGCGCGCCCGCGTACTCGCGCGCCCCATGAGCAGATTCGCCACGTTGGCGCACGCCAGGACCAGGAGGAACACCACCGCGCCCATCAATGCCGAAAAGGTGGCCGAGGCCCGGCTCCCGACGATTGCTTCCCGATATGGGGACACGGTCGCGGCGATTCCCTTATTCGTGTCCGGATGCTGCCGCTCCAGGCCGGCCATCACCGTATCGAGCTCGGTCGCCGCCTGCTGAGGGCTTGCGTTGGGGGCAAGCCTTCCGATGGCATTGAGACCTCGTACATTCCGGCGTTCCCGTTCCGACGCGGGCAACTTCGCCAGCGGTTGCCACAGCTCCGCGGTGTCGGGAAAGCCGAACTGATCTGGCATCACGCCAATCACTGTCGACGGAACACCGTTGACGCGAATCGACCGGCCAAGGATGCCGGCGTCCCCGCCGTATCGCCGCTGCCAGAGCAGATAGCCGAGCAACGCAACCGGTTCTGCACCAGGCCGGTCGTCCTCGTCTCTGAGGTCACGCCCCAGAACGGGCTGGCGGCCAAGTAGACCAAGCGTGTTCGCCGACATGTAGGCACCGGTGAGACGCTCGGCCGCGCCTGCTTCGTCCGCGATGTTCATCGAGCGCTGATCGACACCCGCGACACCAGAGAAGGTGCGCATGGAGGTCTGCAGATCGCGCAGGTCGAGATACGACACGTTCGAGTTGCCCTGGGCGCGCGACTCGATCGCCATCAGGCGATCCGGTTCGTGAAACGGAAGCTCGCGGAGCAGGACGCCGTTGACCAGCGTGAACACGAGGCTGTTGGCGGCGATGCCAAGTGCCAGCGCGGACGCTGCCGTGAGGGTGAAGGAGCGATCCCGCAGGAGCATTCGAACCGCGAGACGAAGGTCGTTCCAGACCGACATCGTTCACTCCTTGGTGTCAGCGCCGGGGCCGATCTGGCCCGCGGCGTGAAGGCCACGAAGAATCAAGTCGTGTGCCGTCGGAATCGCTGAATAATTCAGCGATTCGGTTTCAGGCCTTGTTCGATTGCGGGGCGTCGCCGTCCGGAAACGAACACGCGGGAGGTTCCATGTCGCGCTTCCTCAGCTTCACACTCCTCGTACGAACACTCGCCATCGTCTTCGTCATGGCCGCGCCAGGCCTCGGCCAGGACGTCGCCCGGATGGAGGAGGTCGTGCGGTCCTTGACGCCGGACAACCGGTTCATGGGGACGGTGCTCGTCGCGCGCGGCGAAAGCGTTCTGCTGAACAAGGGGTACGGATCGGCGAACCTGGAATGGGAGATTCCGAACTCGCCGGCGACAAAGTTCAGAATCGGTTCGGTGACCAAGCAGTTCACCGCCGCCGCGATTCTGCTGCTCGAGGAGCGCGGCCGGCTCAGTGTTGACGACCTGGTCAGCAAGCACCTTCCGGATGCGCCACCAGCCTGGGCGAAGGTGACCATCGTCAACCTCCTCACCCATACTTCCGGCATCCCGAACTTCACGAGCTTTCCCGACTACCAGTCCACGATGTCGCTTCCGGTCACGACCGAGAGGCTCGTCGCGAGATTCCGCGACAAGCCGCTCGAGTTCGAGCCAGGCGAGAAGATGAACTACAGCAACTCCGGGTACGCGCTGCTTGGGTACTTGATCGAGAAGATCAGCGGCCAGACCTATGCCCAGTTCCTGCAGGACAACATCTTCAAGCCGCTCGGCATGTCGGGCTCCGGCTACGACTCGAGTTCCGTGATCATCCCGCATCGCGCCGCCGGCTACGGCCCCGGTCCCAACGGTCCGGTGAACGCGGCGTTCCTTCACATGACAATCCCGCACGGGGCGGGCGCGCTCTATTCCACGACAGAAGATCTTCTTCGATGGAATCGGGCCCTCTATGGAGGAAAGCTGCTGTCGGCTGCGTCGCTCAAGAAGATGACGATGCCGTTCAAGAACAACTACGGGTTCGGTCTCGTCATCGCTGCCGGTGGCCGCACACGCTACGGACACAACGGCGGCATCAACGGCTTCAACAGCTTTCTCGCCTACTTCCCGGAGAGCCGCGTGACCGTTGTCGTCCTCGCGAACGTGAATGGACCGGCGGCCGATGATCTCGGCGCCAAGCTGTCCTCACTCGCACACGAGGCGCAGACGGGAGCGCGGTGAAGGCTGTCGTCTACGCCGACTACGGCGGCCCGGACGTTCTTCAGCACGTGGAGATCGAGAAGCCCACGGCGGCAGACAACGAAATCCTCGTCAAGGTTCATGCGGCGTCGGTGAATCCCGTGGACTGGCACTTCATGCGCGGGACGCCGTACCCAATCCGGTTCGGCGTCGGTCTCAAGAAGCCATCGACCCCTCAACGACTGGGCTTCGACTACGCGGGCACGATCGAAGCCGTCGGCCGCAACGTCACAAGGTTCAGCGCCGGCGACGCGGTCTTCGGCGGAAAACAGGGATCGCTCTCCGAGTATCTGACCGTTCCGGCTGACCGCGGCCCGGTGAAAAAGCCCGGGAGGCTGACGTTCGAGCAGGCGGCAGGCGTGAGCCGTCGCGGGCATGACCGCGCTGCAGGCGCTTCGACACAAGGCGCGAGTGCAACGCGGCCAGAAGGTCCTCATCAACGGCGCCGCCGGAGGTGTCGGCACGTTCGCCGTGCAGCTCGCGAAGGTGTTCGGCGCGGAGGTGACGGGCGTCCAGAGCACGCGAAACATGGAGCTGGTGCGATCGATCGGCGCCGATCACGTCATCGACTACACGAGGCAGGATTTCACGACCACCAGCGAGCGTTATGACGTGATCCTCGACAACGTCGGGAACCGCTCGCTGTCAGACCTCAGGCGCGTGCTGAAGCCCGGGGGCATGTACTTTCCGAACGGCGGCGGCACGCCGGAGCGGGGCGTGGCCATCAGTCGGCTCGTGCAGATGCTCGTGATGATGCCGTTCATCAGCCACAAGATCAGATTCTTCGTCGCGACGCCGAATCGAGACGATCTGCAGACGCTCGCCGATCTCATGGAGACCGGCGAGGTCACACCGGTGATTGACAGGTGTTACCCGTTCGCGCAGGCCGCCGAGGCGATCCGCTATCTGGAGTCCGGCCACGCGCGGGGCAAGGTGGTCGTGACGCTCTCGTAGCGCCAGTCCTTTCGCTCGTAGGGCCGGTCCTTTCGGACCGGCCGAGTTCCCTGATGCCTTCGTTTCACTCGCAGCGCAACGCTGCCGTCGGATCGGCGCGGGTCACAGGCCGTGCGGCGATGACGCCCGCCGCGAGCGCCACGCCGAGCACGAGCAGCGCGCCGCCGCCCAACCCGACCGGATCGGCTGGACTGACGCCGAACAGGACGCCCGTCAGAATGCGCGACATGCCGATCGCCGCCGCGACGCCGATCGCGGCGCCGACGACGACCGGGCGCATGGTTTGACGAAGGACCATGCCGAGCACGTCCCGCGCTGTTGCTCCCAGCGCCAGACGGATGCCGATCTCCCGATACCGCTGAGTGACTGAGTAGGACACGACGCCGTAGATGCCGACCGAGGCCAGCACGAGCGCCAGCACACCCAGCCCACCGCCGAGCGTCGTCACGATAGCGGACACGCCGCGCCACCACCCGAGCGACGCCTCAGTGGGAACACATTCACGAGGAGAGCCGGATCCAGCGCTCTCGCCGCCGCGCGTATGCTCGACGCCATCGCCGCGAACTCGGCCCGGCTCTTGACCAGCAGCAGCGACGCTCCGCCGGGCAAGTAGACGTGATAGGGATCGATGCGTCCGAGCGAAGTGACCTGCGCATCCGCGGCCACGCCGACCACCTGCAGCGTGTTGCTTCTTCCCACAACAGCGTCCGGCCGATCGGGTCGCCTCCTGGCCACAGGTTGCGGGCCGTGGATTCGCTGACGATCGCGGGACGGGTGGGGGCCTCCGGGTTCGCGATCTCTGCCTCGGTGAAGGTGCGGCCGCGGACGATTGGAAGTTCGAGCACCGAGAAATAGTTCCTGGTCACGTTCGTCAGTTGAGCGACCCGGGCTGCGTTCTCGCTCTCGCCGGGAAAGCGAATCGCGATCCCGGCCGAGTCGTCGCCCAATGGCTCTCGATCGGCGTAGGCGACGGCTTCGACTCCGGGCAGCACTTCAATCGCGTCCGCAAGCGCTGCCGCAGCGCGCGGATCTCGTCGGCACTGTAGACGTCCAGCGCCGATTCCAGCGAGACGAACGCGACGTCACGGTACCTGAAGCCGGGATCGATCGTGTAGGTGGCGTACAGCCCGCGCACCAGCAACCCGGTCGCGATCATCAACGTCATGCACGCCGCCACCTGCACGCCGACCAGCGTTCGCTGCAGCCGTCCGCTGCGCTGACCGCTGCCGGCGCCGGGCGAGTCAGGCTTGATCACGACGTTCAGATCCTGTCGTGACGCGTGGGCGGCCGGCACGAGTCCCACCAGGAGGCCTGTGATGAACGTCAGTGCCACGGCGAACGACAGCACGCGGACGTCGGGACTCATGTCGAAGTCGAGCCGCAGGAACGACAGGTCGGGAGGCAAGGCGGCGGGCAGAGCGAACGCGACGAGCGACTGAAACGACCAGACCGCGAGCAGGGCGCCGAGCAGCCCGCCCGCGCTCGAAATCAGGAGGCTTTCTGTCACGAGCTGGCGAATGACCCGCCCGCGGCTCGCGCCGAGCGAGAGACGAATGCCGATCTCCTGGCTTCGTGCGCTCCCGCGGGCGAGCAGCAGATTGGCGACGTTCGCGCAGGCGATCAGCAGGATGAATCCGAACGCCGCCATCACGACCGCGCCTGCTCCCAACGCCGCGTCCCTCGGCAGCATCGTCATCTCTTTCGCGCGTTCGACGGTCAGAGCCGTCGAACGGCCGGGCTCCCGTCGATCGATGTCCGCGGCAATCACGCCGAGCTCCGCGCGCACCTGCTCGAGGCGTGTCCCGTCGCGCCGGCGGCCGATCAGGGACAGCCACGTCTGCGTGTCGTTCTGGAAGCGGGACCCGCTCGATCGCAGGAGAGGCTCCGCGCTGATTGGCGCGAAGTATCCGGCACTGGCGGGAACGCCGCTGTATGTGCCTTCGGCCGCCACGCCGACCACCGTGAAGGACCGCCGGTTCAGCGTGATCGTGCGCCCGAGGATCCCGCGGTCGGCGGCAAACGTCGTTGTCCACAGGTTGTGGCCGAGCACAACGACGGGATCCGCGCCGGGCTCGCAGTCCTGGGCAATCAGCCCGCGCCCGAGCACGGCAGGCTGCCGCAACACCTCGAAGTAGTTGCAGCTGACCAATGGCCCAATAATCAGCTGTGCCGCGTCGCCGCCGAGGATCGTCATCGGCCCACGGCCCAGGGCCAGCACGCCGGAGAGCGTCTGCGCGCGGTCCCGGTAGGTGCGGTACTCGGACGTCGAAAAGGTGTCTTCTCCGGTGACGCCGGTTTGCACGCCGGTGATCTTCTGCTGGATCGACAGGAGCTCGTGCGCATCTGGCGCAGGTACGTCCCGAAAGAGCACGCCGTTCAGCACGGTGAAGATTCCTGCGTTGACGCCGATGCCCAATGCGAGCGTCACCACCGCGACTGCCGTGAACATCGGGTTCCTGTGGAAGGAGCGCAGGCCGTAGCGGACGTCGTGCCACCATGTGGCCCACGACCCGAGCCAGACGTCGCGAACGTCGTCGCGGGTGAGGAGGACGTTGCCGATCGCTCGCTGGCTCGCATCGGCCGCCTGCTGCGGCGTCAGACCGTCGCGTTCGAGGTGGGCCGCACGCAGGGATCGGTGCGCCTCGATCTCCTCGCGCAGGTCCGCGTCGTGCCGCGACTGTCGGAGCAGGTACGCCAGCCGACGAAACCAGGTGCGCATCACACTCTCCCCTACGTGGCCTCGAGCACATGCTGGATGGCCTGAACCATCCGCTCGAACTCGGCGCGTTCTCCGGCCAGCTGTTTCCGCCCGGCCGGGGTCAACCGGTAGTAGCGCGCTCGCCGATTAGTCTCGGAGACACCCCACTCCGCTTTCGCCCAGTCGTTCATCAGCAGCCGCTGGAGCGCTGGATAGAGCGCGCTCTCGCCAATGTGCAGCACGTCCTTCGACGCCAGTCGAAGGTGTTCGACAATCGCGTAGCCGTGCTTCGGCCCTGACACGAGGCTCTTGAGGATCAGCAGCTCCAGCGTGCCGGGGAGGAGATCAGAGGCGGTATTGGTCAGTCCCATCAGCGACTGATGGGACTGTAGCGCGCAGGCGCCGGCCAGCGCAAGCCCCCTCAGTGGCTGATGGGTAGATCAGGATGTCCAGGAACGGGCGCGACCCGCACACGCTCGCGCGGATGCCAGGCGATATCTCGTTCTTTGGGGAGCGGGCCGGACCTTCGCGCTGTGCGCTATGGAGCGGCAACCTTCGCGTGCATTCATGAGCGAAGGTTGGCGGGGTGGCACAGGACTCGCACGAGCTCGAAGCTGAAGACGGGACTCGCTCCCGCTCGCTCAAGCCGCAGGCTTGAGCGGCGTGACCGAGAACGTCCATCCCGACACGAATGACGCGAAGCGGAATGAGTGGCGGGGTGGACGGGACTCGAACCCGCGGCCTCCGGCGTGACAGGCCGGCGTTCTAACCAACTGAACTACCACCCCGAGGTGGGTCTTCGATCTAACGGCTGACTCGCTACCGAGCTGACTCAGCGACGTTGGATGGGCGGTGCAGGGTTCGAACCTGCGACAGCCGGCGTGTAAAGCCGGTGCTCTACCACTGAGCTAACCGCCCCCGCACACGCCTCGCGCTCGCACAGCGCCCCTCCGGCCACCCGCACCGCGCGCGACAAAGAAGAAATTATATCGGCAGCACAACTTTCAAGGCAAGGAGCGCGAAGCCGACGATCAGGCCCGCCACGGCGCGGTACTCGCGGTTCCGCATGGCGCGCTCCAGGCTGAACCGCCGCGCCGTCGGCGTCGCCATCCGACTGCCGGTAGCGGTCGTACGCGTCGCCGAAGGTCCGGCGCAGGAACGCCTCCTCGGTCTGGATCGCCGCGGTGATGGTCGAGCCCATGTAGATCGCGGCGAGCACCGGCGACCGGCACGTTCCGCGCCGCGATCACGACGCCGAGCGCCAGCAGCGACGACCCGACGTACAGCGGATGCGCGGTCCACCGGTAGGGGCCCGATGTCGTGACCTCGCGCCCTTTCTCCAGATGCCCCGCCGCCCACACACGGATCGCTTCGCCTGCCAGTGCGACCAGCAGGCCCACCTGCCACGTCGTCCACGTCGGCCGCGCCAGCACGAGCGCCGCGACCGTCGTCACGAACCCGAGCGTCACCCGCCGCCGGGCCAGGAACGTCACCACGCGATCGATCATCGCGCCGCGAGTCTCCGCTCGACCGCGGCGATGACATCGTCCACGAGAATGTCGTCGATGCACGGGTAGCCTCGGCGACAGCGGCGCTCGTAATGACACACGCAGTGGTCGAAGCGTGTCAGCGAGATGTCGGATGGCGACCACGGACCATTCCGCTCGGCGCGCGTGGGACCGAACAGCGCCACGATCGGCGTCCCGACCGCCGCGGCAATGTGCAGCGGCCCGGTGTCGCCGGACACCATGAGGCTCGCGCCCTTCGCGATCGCCACGATGTCCGTAATGCTCGTCAGCGGGGCCAACTCCGCGGCGCCACGCGACGCGGCAGCAACCGCGGCCGCGGCGGACTCCTCGCCCGGTCCCCACAACACCACCGAGCGCAGACCGTGCCGCTCACGAATCGCAGCGGCGAGCTCGCCGAACCGTTCCGGAGGCCATCGCTTGTTGGGCCACGCCGCACCCGGGTTGATGAGTACGTAACCGCCAGGCTTCGCCGCCGGCAGCCGAAGGGGAAACGCGACTGCCGTCTGCTCCACGCCCGTCGCCCGCATCAGCGCCAGCCCTTTGTGAATGACATGGCTGACGTGACCGGAGTCGTGCGTCTCGGTGTAGAGGATGCTCGCGAGCGGCTCGCGCAGATCGGCGCGGGCGAACCCGATCGTGCGCCGCGCCCCGGCAGCTCTGGCCAGCACGGCTGACTTGATCAGTCCCTGCAGGTCGATCGCGGCGTCATAGCGTTCGCGACGAAGCTGGCGCGCTGTCGTCAGCAGCTGACCCCAGCCCGCTCTGGGATCGAACGGGATGACCCGATCGACACCGTCCACCAGGCCGACCAGATCGGCATAGCGCGGATCCACGATCCAGTCGATGCGGGCGCCGGGATGCCGCGCTCTGAGCGCGGCGACGGCGGGAATCGCGTGCACGACGTCGCCGAGCGACCCAAGCCGCACGATCAGGAATCGCTGATCGCTCACGGCGTAGACGAGGAATCCGTTTCGCTTGCCCCGATTCGGGTCAGAAGATCGCGCGTCGAGTGGTCCTTGGGATCGCCGACGATGGCAATGCGGCCGCCGTAGGCCTTCACCGTCTCGCGCTCGGGGACGGTGTCCACGGTGTAGTCGGTGCCCTTGCAGTGCACGTCCGGATGAAGCGCCTCGAGCAGCGGCGCGACCGTCGGCTCGGGAAAAATGACGACGAAGTCCACGCTGCGGAGCGCGGCGACGAGCTCGGCGCGATGTTCGGCGGCCAGGATGGGCCGGCCCTCGCCCTTGAGCGCCTTCACCGAGGCATCGTCGTTGATCGCCACGACGAGGAGGTCGGCTTCCCGGGCCGCGGCGTCGAGATAGCGGACGTGGCCGACGTGCAGGATGTCGAAGCATCCGTTGGCGAAGGCCACGGTGCGTCCCGCCGTGCGCTCCTCGCGAACGCGGCTGACCAGCGCGTCGCGCGCGAGGATCTCACCCACGCGAGCGCTTCCTTCTGGGCCGCCTGAAGGCGGCCCCTACATTCACCGGTACGTCGGGGCCGCCTTAGGCGGCCTGGCGTCGTGGGGGCCGCCTTTAGGCGGCCCGGAGTCTGCACGCACCGCGCGGCGCAGCTCCTCGGCCGACACCGTCGCCGTGCCGCGCTTCATGACCACGATGCCACCAGCGTAGTTGGCCAGACGCGCCGCGCCTTCGAAGGTCGCCCCCGACGCCAGGGCCAGCGTCATCGTCGCCATCACGGTGTCGCCGGCGCCGGTGACGTCGGCGATCTCGTCGGAGCCGAAGATCGGAATGTGCACCGTCGGTGTATTCGGCACGAACAGCGCCATGCCTCGCCCGCCGCGCGTGATGAGCACCGCCTTCATGCCGGTGCGCTCGAGGACTGTCCGCCCCGCGCGCTCGAGGACCGGCTGGCTGTCGTTGATGCGTACGCCGAGCGCCTGTTCCACTTCCGCTTCATTCGGCGTGCACGCGGTCAGGCCACGGAAGTCGAGCAGCCGGTAGCGCGAGTCGATCAGCACCGGAATCGGACGGCCTTTCTCCCGCAGCGCCTTCACGATCTTCGACACGACGGCAGTGGTGACGAGCCCGGATCCGTAGTCGGAGACGAGCACCGCGTCGGCAGTGAGCGCGGCCGCGAGCGCGTTGTCCTGGAACCTGGCCCTCGCGTCGCGATCGAACGAGTTGCCGACGGCGCGATCGATGCGCACGACCTGCTGTTTGGCGGAGTGAATGCCTCCGGCCAGGATGCGCGTCTTGACGGGTGTGCTCCGCGCTGTCGTCCGAACGAGGCCACGCTGGCGGACACGCGCGTGCAGGGCGGCCGACAGGCGACGGCCGGGTTCGTCGCGTCCGACGACGCCAATCAGATTCGCGCGGCCGCCCAGTGAGGCCACGTTGTTCGCGGCGTTGCCGCCGCCGCCGGGAACCACCTCGGTGGAGTCGTACTCGAGGATGAGCACCGGCGCCTCGCGCGACACGCGCGCGACGCGGCCGTACACGAACTCGTCAGCCACGACGTCGCCGATCACGGCGACCGTCCGGCTCCCCATCGCCGTTACGAGCGAGAGGAGCTTCGCAGAATCCACCCGGCTGCCTCCATCAAATTGTTGAGGATAGCATCCGCGCGCTGGCCGTCGCCGGCCGAATCGGCTTCGTGCGCGCCGTGGCCCGTCCGAACCAGCACCGCGCGCGTCCCCGCCGCACGGCCGCAGGCCACGTCGCTCCAGCGGTCCCCCACCATCACCGATCGCGCCGGATCGAGATCCATCTCCCGGCAGGCCTGCTCGATCAGCGCCGGCCCGGGCTTCCGGCATCGGCAGGTCTGGCGGTATCGCTCGACCTGGGCATCCGGAAAGTGTGGACAGAAGTAATAGCGGTCGATCCCGCCCCCGGAGGATGCCAGCCTGGCGTCGAGGGCGCGGTGGACGTCATGCAGAAAGGGCTCGTCGATGAGCCCTCGCGCGATCGCCGACTGGTTGGTGATGACGACGGTCGCGAAGCCGGCGCGCTTCAGCAGCCGCAAGGCATCGCCCGTCCAGGGAAACACGGCGAGCAGATCGAGGCGATCGAGAAAACCGCGCTCCTCGATGATCGTCCCGTCGCGGTCGAGAAATACCGCAGGCCGACTCATCGCTCCATCAACTCACGCACGCTCGTGAACACACGATCGGGTGACAGGCCCTTCATGCATCGATGATCGATCGGACACTCACGCAGCATACAGGGGCGGCACCACACGGGGTGAATCAGCACCTCGACCCGCGCCTCGCCGCGCGGCAGCGGTCTGGTCTCGTATTCGCGCGTCGGCCCGAAGATCGCCGCCACCGGCGCGCCGATCGCGCTGGCGACGTGCATCGCTCCCGAATCGTTCGACACGAACGTCTTCGCGATCGCGATCACGCCGGCGAGCGACGACAGCGTCGTCACGCCACAGAGATCGATGACATGCGCGCGCTCCGGCTGCGGGACCAGGCCAAGTATCCACGCCGTGGTCTCGCGGTCGCCAGCGCTTCCGACGAGCACGCACTCGGCGCCAGTGCTCACGAGCCTGGTCAGCAGGCTCGCATAGTGCTCCGGCAGCCACCGCTTCGCCGTGCCGTACGCCGCACCGGGAGCCACGGCGACGAGCGGCCGCGCACCGTCCCATCCTCTCGTCGTCAGCAACGTTCGCGCCGCTGCGATCGCTTCGTCAGGCACGGTCAGCGACGGCTCGAGCGGCCCGCTCTCGATGCCGAGCTCGCGGACCAGATGCTGGTAGTACTCCGCTTGATGGACGCTTCGTTTCGGTCTGGCGATCGCGCGCGTCAGGATCGGGCTGCGGAAGTCCGCGGCGTATCCCCAGCGCTGAGCGATGCCGGCGCGTTTGACCAGCCACGCCGACTTGAACGAATTCGGCAGCAGGATCGCGACGTCAGCGTTCTGCGCCTTCACCGTCGAGACCTCAGAGTGTCCGAGGACGACGACGTCATCGATGCCGGGCGTCAAGTGGAACAGATCGGCGACAGACTTCCGCGCCGCAACAACCAGACGGGCGGCCGTGAACCGGCGGCGCACATCGGCGATCGCCGGGAGCGCCATCACCGCATCGCCCAGCCAGTTGGGCGACAGCACGAGCACGCAGCGGATCTGTGCGGGATCGACCGTCATCAGTCGGCCGCTGTCGCCGCTTCGTCCGCGCCGGCGGCCTCGTCGGCCAGATCGGGATCGCGATCGCGCCATCGCCGATGCATCCACAGCCACAGCGAGGGATCGCGGCGCACGTACATCTCGAGCACGTCGGTGCAGCGCTGCGTGAACTCGCGGACGGCGTCGGGCGAATCCTCACGCGGCGGCGGCACCGGCCGCTCGTACACGAAGCGGTAGCGGCCGCCCGGCAACGGCAGCGCGAACACCGGTATCACCGGCGCGCCGGTGCGCAACGCCAGCGCCGCCAGCGCGGACGTCGTCGCCGCCGGCCGATTGAAGAAGTCCACGTACACCGCGTCCGCCGAGTGCAGATGCTGGTCGATGAGCAGCGCCACACCGCGGTTGGCGGCGAGCTCGCGCATCACCTTGCGAATCGCGCCCTGCCGGTAGATCACGCTGTTGCCGGTACGAGTGCGGATCTGCTCGAGCATGTGGTGAAGATGCGGGTTGTCGAGCGGGCGGGCGAGCACCGACACCGGCCGCGCGCGCAACGGCTGCGCAATCGCCTGCATCTCCCAGTAGCCGAAATGCCCGGTGAAGAAGAGAACGCCACGACCGTGCTGATAGGCCTGCTGCACACGCTCTTCGCCGTCGCTGTCGATGCGCGCCAGCATCTGCGCGTCCGAGAGCGCGCCGAACTTGATCAACTCCAGCAGCAGCCGGCCGAAGTGCGCGAACATCGCGCGCGCGACCGCGCGCTGTTCCGACGACGAGCGAGTCGGAAACGCCTGGGCCAGATTGGTCAGCGCGATGCGGCGATGAAACCCGTCAACGAAGTACACGGCCCGGCCAAGCGCGCCGCCGCAGGCGCGAACCGCGGTCATCGGCAGCAGGCGAACGACGCCCGCGACGAAACGTGTGAGCGCAAGCTCGAGCCCGAACCTCACGAGCTTGCCTCGCCGAAGCGCCCAGGGCGCGGAGGCGGGCTTGTCTCGCCATAGCCCCGAAGGGGCGACGGCGGAAGCCGCCCGCGCAGCCACGATCTGAACGTGTCGGCAGGCTCGATCGCCACCTCCATCGGGAGCGCGGCCCACCAGGCCTGCTCCCCCACCCTCACGGCATCCTTCTCCGTGGTCACCACGATCCTGGCATGCACTTCCTGCGCGGCGTTATTGATGCTCGCCAGGTCTTTCGTCGTGTACCAGTGATGATCGGGAAACGCGAGCTCGGCGACGACGTTCCAGCCCTGTTCGCGAAGCGCGCGAAAGAATCGCTCGGGTCTGGCGATGCCCGCGACGGCGAGAACGCGTGCGCCGGCCGGCGCCGGGGCCTCACCCTCGCCGAGTGGCCGCAGCGGCCCGTATCGCTTCTCCACCCTGAATGCGGTCGGCACGCTCACCGCGCTCGACACACGAGCGACATCGTCTTCGGTGCCGAACACCAGCACGGCGTCGGCGCCGCGCGCGGCGTCGAGGCGCTCCCGCAGGCGGCCCGACGGCAGGACGCGCTCCGCGAGATCGCCAGGCGAGATGAGCAGCACATCGATCGTGCGAGCCAGTTGCAGATGCTGAAAGCCGTCGTCGAGGATGTGCACCGTGCAGCCGAAACGGCTCTCCGCCAGCCGGCCGGCGAGATAGCGATCCGGTGAGACGAGTACGGGCGTGCCGGGCAATGCGCGCGCGAGCATCAGTGGCTCGTCGCCGGAACGCTCGACGGGCTCGAGCACACGCTCGCCGTCGCTGACGACCACCACACCGTCCGCCTTCTTGCGCCGTGCGTAGCCGCGACTGAGCATCGCCGGCCGCTCGCCCATCTCGATCAACATCCGGACGATCGCCGCGACGACCGGCGTCTTGCCGCTGCCGCCGACGACGAGGTTGCCGACGCTGATGACGGGACGATCGAGCCGGCGCCGTGCGTGCGGACGCTGCTCGTACCAGGACCGCCGCAGACGTGCCACACGGCCGTAGACGAGGCTGAGAACGCTCAATGGACCAGACGGAAGGGCCGGACGACGGCGCGCGGACCGTCCGGAGGCGGCAGCAGCTCGGCCAGCACGTTGAGCGTCTTGTCCTTCGATCCGCGATTCTCGTCGACGAGCGCGCGCGCGGCCGCGCCGAGCCGCATGCGGCGGACCGGATCGCCCATCAGGCTCACCACGGCTTCCTCGAGCTCGCGATCGGTGCGGACCTGAATCGCGGCGCCCTTGGTGAGAAACGCGTCGGCGATCTCCGCGAAGTTATCCATGTGCGGGCCGAAGATGATCGGGCGGCCATGCACGGCCGGTTCGAGGATGTTGTGACCGCCGGCCGGGACAAGGCTGCCGCCGACAAAGACGGCGGTGGCGATCTGATAGAGCTGCGCCAGCTCGCCGATCGTGTCGAGGATCACCGCGTCCACGCGGGGCTCCGAGTCGATGGGCAGATCGCTGCGGCGTCTCGTGGAGAGGCCTTCGCGCTGGCACAGGCGCTCGACATCGGCAAACCGCTCGGGATGCCGCGCCGCGAGAATCAACAGCGCGTTGCCACCCAGCTGCGTCGTCCGCACCCGATTGAACGCGCGGATGACCGCTTCTTCCTCGCCCTTCGAGGTACTGCCGGCGACGAGCACGAGCCGGCCCGGCGAGATGCGGAAGAAGCGCAGCACCCGCTCACGTCCCCGGCCCGGGGCGGTCGAGGGATCCAGCGCGTCGAACTTGAGGCTGCCGGTCACGGTCACCCGGCTCGCGTCGGCGCCGATCCTCCCCAGGCGGCGCGCGGTCTCCTCGCTCTGCGCGCAGAAGCGATCGATGTCGCTCAGCACGCGCCGCATGAACGGACGAATGATGCGGTAGCGCGGGAACGATCGCGGTGAAATGCGGCCGTTGACGAGCGCGGTACGCACACCGCGGCGGCGGCACTCGCGCAGCAGGTTGGGCCAGATCTCGGTCTCCACCATCACGAAGAGACGCGGCTTCACCAGGTTGAGCGTCCGCCGGACGACGAACGTGAAGTCGAAGGGGAAATAGAACACCGCGTCGGCATCCGACACGCTTCGCGCCAGCCGCTGCCCCGACAGCGTCGTCGTCGACAGAAACACGCGCAGCCCTGGATAGCGTGTCTTGAGTCCGGCCACGATCGGACGCGCGGCAAGCACTTCGCCGACCGAGACCGCGTGGACCCAGATCGATTCTTCGGCGTCGAGGTTGAACGAGACAGGCAGGTACCCGAGTCGCTGGCCAAGGCTGCCGACGTATTTGTTGTGGCGCAGCGCCTGATACAGGAAGTACGGCGCCAGCGCGACGAGCGCGATCAGCGTCGCGATGCTGTAGAGGAGGTACACGCTAAACCGTGGGGGATGTGGGTCTTACAATGCAGGAGTATAGCCGCGCGATTGACCCTGTTCAAGGCGGTCACTACAATCGGGATTTGGGGCTCGGGGCTCTGGGCTTTCGGCTCTCGGCGTAGAGCGCGGGCTCAGCCGCGCAGGAGGACAGCGATGGCGGTTCGTGTAGGGATCAACGGGTTCGGGCGCATCGGGCGCAACATCATGCGCGCGGCGCTCGGGTCGAAGGACATCGACTTCGTCGCCGTCAACGATCTCACCAACGCCAAGACGCTGGCGCACCTGCTGAAGTACGACTCGATCCTCGGCAACCTGGACGTGGCGGTGAAGGCGACGACGGATGGCATTTCGGTCGAGGGTGAAGAGTTCAAGGTCCTGTCGGTGAAGGATCCCGCGCAACTGCCATGGAAGGACCTGGGCGTGCAGGTCGTCTTCGAATGCACCGGCATCTTCACCTCGCGAGAAGGCGCCGCGAAGCACATCGAGGCGGGAGCGAAGAAGGTCATCATCACCGCGCCGGCCAAAGGTCCCGACGTCACGCTCGTTCTCGGGGTCAACGACGACAAGTATGACGCGTCGACGCATCACATCATCTCCAACGCGTCATGCACGACGAACTGTCTGGCGCCGCTCGCCAAGGTCGTCCACGATCGCTTCGGCATCCGCAAGGGATGGATGACGACGATCCACTCGTACACCAACGACCAGAACCTGCTGGATCTGCCGCACAAGGACATGCGGCGGGCGCGTGCAGCGGCGATGTCGATGATTCCGACCAGCACTGGCGCGGCATCGGCCATCGGGGAAGTGATTCCGGAGCTGAAAGGACGGCTCGACGGCTTCGCCATGCGCGTCCCGACGCCGAACGTCTCGGTCGTCGATCTGAATGCCGTGCTCGACAAGAAGACGACCGGCGAGGAGGTCAACGCGGCGCTGCGCGAAGCGGCAGCCGGTCCGCTCAAGGGCATCCTCGCGGTCTCGGACGAAGAGCTCGTGTCGATCGACTTCAGAGGCAATCCCAACTCCTCCATCGTCGATGCGCCGTACACGAAGGTAATGGATGGTGATTTCCTGAAGGTGATCTCCTGGTACGACAACGAGTGGGGTTACTCGAGCCGCTGCGTTGACCTGCTGCGCCAACTCGTAGCGCGGGGTCTGTAGAGCGGAGGCTTCAGCCTCCGCGGAGACATTGTGGCGACTCGCACCATTCGCGATCTCACTCTCAAGGACAAGCGCGTCTTCGTTCGCGTGGACTTCAACGTCCCGCTCAAGAAGGGCGTGATCGGCGACGACACGCGCATCCGCGAGTCGCTGCCGACCATCGAATACGCGCTGAAGGCCGGAGCGCGTTGCGTCATCCTCGCCTCGCATCTGGGACGACCCAAGGGCCAGCCCAATCCGGACATGAGCCTTCGGCCGGTGGCCGCCCGCGTCGGCGAGCTGCTCGGACGGGAGGTCGGATTCGCCGAGGATTGCATCGGTCCTCCCGCCGAGCGCGCAATCGCGAGTCAACCGGCGGGCGGCATCGTCGTGCTCGAGAACCTGCGCTTTCACGCGCAGGAGGAGAAGAACGACGCCGGCTTCGCGAAGGATCTTGCCGCGCTGGCGGATGTGTACGTCAACGACGCGTTTGGCGCCGCGCACCGCGCGCACGCCTCGGTCGAGGCGATCGTCCGATTGGTTCCAGAGGCGGGCGCCGGGCTGCTCATGGAGAAGGAGCTGCGCTATCTCGGTGCGGCGCTTGGCGACCCTGAACGGCCGTTCGTGGCGGTGCTTGGCGGCGCGAAAGTCTCGGACAAGATCGAGGTCATCGACAACCTGATCCCGCGCGTCGATCGGCTGCTCATCGGCGGCGCGATGGCGTATACCTTCTTCAAGGCCATGGGCAAACCCGTGGGCAAGTCGCTCGTCGAAGACGACAAGCTCGACACGGCGCGCGAGATCATGGCCAAGGCGTCAGCGCGTCGCCTTCAGCTCCTCCTGCCGGTCGATCACGTCGTTGCACCACGGCTCGAGGCCGGCGCGCCCGCCGAGACGCTTCTGGTGGATGATGCCGGCATCGGCGACCGCATGGGTCTGGACATCGGTCCTGAGACGGTGATCGCCTACGCGGCCGCGCTTCGCGACGCGAAGACGGTGGTGTGGAACGGCCCGATGGGTGTCTTCGAGATCGACGCGTTCGCTCAGGGGACGATGGCCGTGGCGAGGGCGGTGGCGGACGTCACGGGCACGACGATCATCGGCGGTGGCGACTCGATCGCCGCGGTGAAGAAAGCGGGAGTGACCGACCGGATCGCCCACATCTCGACCGGCGGCGGCGCTTCGCTCGAGTTCCTCGGCGGTAGGACATTGCCCGGAGTGGCTGGTACTGCCCAAGACGTAACCACGACGTCCACGAAGACCGCGAAGGCTGCAGAGTTTGCTCATGAGAACGCCGTTCATCGCGGGCAATTGGAAGATGTACAAGACGGTCGCCGAGACCGTGAAGTACGTCAAAGAATTCCGCGCCCTGGTCAAGGACGTCGCGGGTGTGGAGATCGTGCTCGCGACGCCGTTCACGGCGCTCCACGCCGCGGCCGAGGCCGCCCGCAACAGCAACGTCGCGATCGCCGCGCAGGATCTGTACTGGGAGCGCGAGGGCGCGTTCACTGGAGCGATCAGCGCGCCGATGATCCGCGAAGCCGGCGCCGAGTTCGTCATCGTCGGCCACTCGGAGCGCCGCACGCTGTTCGGGGAAACCGATGCCACCGTGAATCGCAAGGCCGTCGCCGCATTCGCGGCCGGGCTGACCCCGATCGTCTGCATCGGCGAGACGCTCGATCAGCGCGAGCGTGGCGAGACGTTCGACGTACTCGATCGGCAAATCAAGAGCGGGCTGGACGGACTCACCGGCGAGCAGCTCGCCCTGCTCGTGATGGCGTACGAGCCGGTGTGGGCGATCGGCACCGGCCGCAACGCGACGCCCGCGCAGGCCGCCGAGGCGCACGGGCACATCCGGCAGCGGCTGCGTCAGTGGTTCGGCAACGACGCCGCCGAGCAGTGCCACGTGATTTACGGCGGCAGCGTCAAGGTGGACAACATCACGGAGCTGGCCGGTCAGCCCGACGTGGACGGCGCGCTCGTGGGCGGCGCCAGCCTCGATATCCGGGGATTTTTCGAGATCGTGACGCGCAGCCGGCCCGCGTAGCGTCCGGCTTCGCCGGACGGCCGTCGTCCGGCTCGCCGTAGCGGTCTGGCTTTAGCCGGACCGGCGTGCCGCTATATAATCAGCGTTTCCCGTAAGGCCGGTTCTTTCGGACGGGACGACAGGTACACATGCTGTATTACTTCGCCGCAACGATTTACGTCCTGACCTGCATGGTGCTGATGCTGGTCATCCTGCTCCAGCAGGGCAAGGGCGGCGACATCGCCAGCGGCCTTCGGCGGCGGGTCGAGCCAGGCTGCGTTCGGCGCGCGGAGCCGGCGCCACGGTGCTGTCGCGCGCGACCACCGTGTGCGCGGTGCTCTTCGTCGTCGGCGCGCTGCTGCTCGGGATCATCGGGCAACGCGGGCCAGGGTCAGTGATCGGCGGCCGCGTGCCGGCGCCGGCGCAGTCGGCGCCAGCGACGCCGGCGGCTCCGGCCCCGACGCCAGCACCATCGACGCCCGCGCCGGCGAAATGAGATCGTAGAGGCGGGTCTTCAGACCCGCCCGCCCTCTTTGCGGAAGTGGCGGAATTGGCAGACGCACCAGCTTGAGGGGCTGGCGGTAGCAATACCGTGGGGGTTCGAGTCCCCCCTTCCGCACCACTCGACTCGGCCTCGATTCTCGAGGCCTCGCTCATGGTGCTTCAGGATGTCTCGGTCGCTCCACCGTCGGCGCTTCGCGCCTCGGTCTTCGGGAGCGAGTCCCCCCTTCCGCACCAAGAATCGATTTTGGCACGGTTTTCCGGGCCTTTTTCGTTCCTGACAATAAATAGCTAACGCGAAACGCCGCGTAGGCGTTCAGGTCAGTGGCTCTCGTCTTGGCTCTTCCGATGGAACGGGCGTGATCGCGACGGCGTCGCTTCGCGAGCCGTGAGCTCTCAGTCGCGGCGCGGTTCGAGCGGCAACGTGAAGACAAAGGTCGCTCCTTGGGGAGAAGACTCTGCCCACACGCGTCCGCCATGCGCCTCCACGATTCCCCGCGCGATGTAGAGCCCGAGCCCCGTTCCCTCTCCTTCCGATCCCTTGGGTCGCCAATAGCGATCGAATATGTGCGCGAGATCTTCCGGGGCGATCCCGCGTCCCGTATCCGCGATCGTGACCGAGAGCGCTCCGTCGCGCGGCCGCGCGCAAAGCGTGACCGTCCCACCCTCGGGGGTGAACTTGATCGCGTTGCCGAGCAGGTTCGAGAACACTTGCGAGATGCGGTGCGGGTCGGCGTCGATCTTCGGTGGATCGTTCAGATCCAGGACGAGGGAGATGTGCTTTGCGTCCGCCAGCGGCTGCGCGTCGGTCACGGCATCCTCGAGCAGATCGCGGCTCTCCACAGGCTGAACGTCGAGCGGAAAGCTCTTCTCCTCGATACTCGCAAGCATCGAGGAGATCTTCGATCAACGCCTTCATCCGCGTCGTCGATCTCCGGATGGAGTCCACGGACTCACGCATTGTGCGGGCGCGCTGGTCGCCGGTCTCCGGCAAGTGGCGCAAGAGGTGAGCGGCTTCGAGCAGGACAACGGATAATGGGTTCCCCAGGTCGTGGGACACTACCGCGAGCACCTCATCGCGCGCGCGCACGGCGCGCTGCTCGCTGGAAAGACGCCGCTCGATGTCCACTTCCGTGGCGCGGCGCTGCAACTCGTCGGCGACCTCGAGATCGCTCGGCGTCCACGGACGGGAGCGGGCGCGCACCTCCTCCTTCCACAGAGCGAACGAGTGGCGCGGGCGCAGGCGCTTGCCGGCCTCCGCATCGACGGGCTTGGTTGGATCGCCGCCCCAATTCACCGTCTGGATGACCTCCGGCCGGAACCACATCAGCCGAGCGCCGGGCAGCGCGAACGTGAGCAGACCACTTGCGACTTCGCTCGCCGCGAGCGCCGGCGGAAAGTGGACTCCGAGTGAAGCGGAAGAGAACGGCCTGAGATCGCCCCTCTCTTCGAGCCAGCGCGCGATCTCGCGGATGACGTCGGCCGGCGGAGCGCCGCCGCACGTGACGGGCTCTCCATTCTCCACGACGGCGACCCCACCGGCGTCGACCAGGTCGATCAGTGCCCTCGGCTGAGCGACGAGGGCCGCGAGCACGCTGCCCGTGGCCTCCTTCATCGCGCGGTGCAACGCGTCCTCCGTCGCTCGGCGCGACGCGCGCGACGCGAGCAGCTCGCGATCCTCGAACGCGGCGATCTGAAGCGACGCAAGGCGGCCCATGAATTCGCATGCCGATCGCATCCGGTGCGAGACGCGCCGCGGACCGGTGTGGTTCAAACAGCTGATGAGCCCCCACAGCCGATTCCGCACGATGAGCGAGATGCTCATCGACGCGCGAACGCCCATGTTCTTCATGTACTCGATGTGAATGGGCGAGACGCTTCGAAGCACCGAGAAGCTGAGGTCGAGTGGCGCTCCTGTGTCGGGTCGCAGGGCCGGAACGATCCGCGCTGGCTTCTGGTCGGCGTCGAAGATGAGACGCAACCAGTTCTTGAGATACAGCCTGCGTGCCTGCGCGGGGATGTCGGACGCGGGATAGTGCAAGCCGAGATACGGCTCGTGCGCCGCATCCCTCGCTTCGGCGTCGACGGAGCCGCTGCCGTCCTCGTGGAATCGATAGAACATGACGCGCTCGAATCCGGTCGTTCGCCGCATCTCCTGAGTGATGATCGCGGCAAGCTCGCTCAGCGTGCTCGCGCGCTGCACGCGCAAGAGCGCCGCGCGGAACGGGTGATGGATCGAACGCTCCTCTGGAGTCTCTGGGTTTGGCTCGAGCTCGAGGATCGCGGCGCCCTCGTGATGGTGAACGATCCCGTCGAATCGCTTCCCGCACGCGCCGATGCTCAGCGGGTTCGCGTCGTGCCAGCGCTGTTCGCGCAGCACCGAACGCACCTCTTCGGCGCCGGCCGGATCCACGCTCTCGGAGAGCGGCCGGCCGAGCACTTCGTCGACGCGCAACGAGAGATGGTCGCTCACGTTCTCGCTGACCTGCGTGACCTTCATCTCCTCGTCCAACGCGAAGAGCACACCGAAGGGTTGAATCGTTCCCGGTATGTGGATCGGCTCGCGATCACATTCGTTCAGATCGACCACGGCAATCCCCCTCGAGCAACCGCCGCCCATCGCGCGAACGCATCGAACGTCGCCTTCGCGGCACTGATGATCTTTGCGGTTGATGCGCCCGTGCGCGGCAGTCCGTCGAGCCAGGCAACTATGACGGTCCACCTCGGCAGCGTCCACTCCTCGTCGCCGGCGAAGAACGCAGCACCGCTGTCTTTCGCGAGGCCGAGTCGCCGGTGCAACAGCGGGATGAGGACCTGTCCTCCGAGACACGCGCCTTCGAGCACGTAAAGACAGCCGGCAAGATCCTCGAAGCACGACAGCTCCGGTCGGTCACTACACAGCGGGAGCGCCGCGAGCTCCGCCGGAGACCGGCCGAGCGCCAGGAGATCGCGCTCGATGAGCTCGGCGCGAGCGCGCAACGGAAACCCGAGCGGCGGTTCCGCGGCCGCGAGCCGCGTCACGTCGATCTCGACGGGGACGTAGAAGCCGTAGAACGTCTCGAGCACGCGGCGATACCTATGCACGTCGAGGCTGGGATCGAGCAGCCCGAGCTGGGCCTCAAGGTGCTGATGCACGGCCGTCGTCTCGCGCTTCAAGCGTCGCCGCAATGAAGTCTCGTCGAGCGCGCTCTCGGTGTCGCACATGTAGAGACAGTAACGCAAACAGCATCCTTGCGAAATAACCGTTCAGGGCACCGGAGACCTGGATCATTTCGATCGGTTCCGAGTTCTAGACCTAATTGACCCGCCCCGCAAATTGCACGAGCGGCAAGACCGTGCTGGCCGAGGGCCTGTCGCGATCGAGGTGCCGCGGGATCGGGAAGGCACGTTCACATCACGCATGCATGTCGCACAGCGCGTGCATATGCCTGTGATCGAACCGATGGTGGTCGCTTCGACGAACCGAACAGAGGGATCTCGCTGGGGGCAATACGGGGGCCCAACTCGGCTTTCGTGCGGATCTCGCATTCCTGGCGGATCGCGAGCGCGAGAAATCGTCAGATTTCGGCCTGATCTGAAAACCCTGTCAAGAGCGAGTCCCCCCTTCCGCACCAACTAAGTTTGTGTCCCTGCAATGTGTTGCAGGACGCGTTACGTAGAACTTTCGACAAACTGACGTTCCCCCTTCTGCATATCCAGTAAGCGACGCAACTCGAAGACGTCCCACGCCTCGATGGGGCGCCGCAGGATGAGTCTGATGGCCGTCTGCGATAGGGCTGCGTAGCCCTTCGACTGCATTCATCGCGTTTACTGAAGGCTCGCTCGCGCCCACGGCAACGAGTCGTAGACGTCCTACGTCTAAGGCCGTAGACGGCCTACGACTATGGCGACACACTCCGACGACCAGCGCCTGGAGCTCCTCCAGGGAACCCTCGACATGCTCATTCTCCGAACCCTCAAGTGGGGACCCCAGCACGGCCACGGCATTGGTCAGGCGATCCGCGCGCAGTCGGATGATCTCCTCAAGGTCGAAACCGGCTCGCTCTATCCCGCGCTGCATCGTTTGGTGAAGCGCGGCTGGTTGAAGGCGGAATGGGGCGTGAGCGAGGCCAACCAGCGGGCGAAGTATTACCAGCTGACCGCGGCAGGCAAGACGCAGCTCATTCGCGAGCAGGACCGTTGGTCTCGGCTCGTCCACGCCATCGGTCGAATCATGAATCCGGCCCCAGCGGATACACGCAAGTAGCGAGCAAGGAGCACGGCATGCGACCCGACGAAAGCGACCTCAACGAGGAAATCCGCGGCCACTTGGCGATCGACATCAAGGAGCGAATCGATCGGGGGGAGGATCCGGTGAGCGCGCGCCGCGCGGCGCTGAGGGAGTTCGGCTACGTGCCTGCCGTGCGCGACGAGATGCGGCGCGTCTGGTACAGCCGTTGGTACGATCAGGCTGACGCGCTCGCGCGAGATATCCGACTCGCCTTGCGCTCCCTGACCCGTGCCAGGGCGGTGACCGTCACGGTGGTGGTGACGCTGGCGTTGGGCATCGGCGCCAACGCGGCGATTTTCAGCGTGGTTCGGAGCGTGCTGCTCCGTCCGCTCGTCAATCGGGACGCGGATCGGCTGCTCTATATCCGCCAGACTGCCCAGGGCATCGGGACCGAGAACCTCACCTTCTCGGTCCCGGAAATCACTGACTTCAAGTCGCGCGCCACGACGATCGCCGCATTCGGCGATTTCTCCACCGTCGACTTCACCTTGATCGGCTTCGGCCAGGAGCCTCGCCTGGTGAAGGCTGGTGTCGTCAACGGCTCATTTTTCGAGGTCATGGGACTTCGTCCCGTGCTCGGCCGCCTGTTGAACGCCGCCGATGATGGCCCCGCGGCGGCGGGCGCGGTGGTGCTCACGCACCGGTTCTGGACGACGGTGCTCCAGAGCGACCCCTCGGTGATTGGCCAGGCCATCCGTCTCGGTCCACGGCTCCGCGACGGTCGTCGGCGTCCTCGAACCATCCGTGCCCTATCCGGAGGAGACGCAGGTCATCGCCAACGTGGTGACGAGTCCGCACCATTCGGCGGCGATGATGAATACCGCCCGCACGCACCGCATGACCGAGCTGTTCGGCCGGCTGGCGCCAGGCGCCACACTGGAGGCGGCACGCGCGGAGCTCTCGAGCGTCCACGCGTCGATCGTGCGCGAATATCCCCAGGCGTACTCCGCGCGGGCCCAAGTGCAACTGCAGGTCAGCACGCTCCGCGATCAACTCGCGTCGCCCGCACAGACCATCCTCCTCGTGCTCCTGGCGGCGACGGCGGTGGTGTTCGTCATCGCGTGCTCGAACGTGGCCAACCTGATTCTGGCGCGGTCGGTCCGCCGCGAAGGTGAGCTGGCGGTGCGTGCCGCCCTTGGCGCGGGCCGGGGCGCGCTCCGGCGCACCCTCCTCGCCGAAAGCCTCGTCATGTGCACCGGGGGCGCGATCCTCGGCCTGATGTTGGCGGAGCCGCTCGTGAGCGTCGCGTCGCGTTATGCCGCGCGCTTTTCCGTTCGCGCGCTCGACGCGACGGTGGATGCCAGCGTCCTGTGGCTCGGTGCGGGGCTGGCTGTCGTCGCAGCGGTGCTGCTCGCCTTCGTGCCACGGCTCCCGTCAACCGATCGCACGGCCGGTGTGGGGCTCGCCGGCGGCAGCGTGCGGGTGACGCCGGGCACGAATCGCCGTCTGCGGATCTTCGCCACGATTCAGATCGCCTGTTCGTTCGTGCTGCTGGCGGGTGCTGGCATGCTGATCGCGACGCTCACAACCTTGCAGACGGCGAACACCGGCTATGACATGCGACAGGTCCTGGCGATCGACGTTCCACTGTCGGCGACGGCCGTCGTCGACACGACACGATCCGCCTTCTTCCCGGAAGCCACTCGGCGGCTCGGCGAGCTACCAGGCGTGCAAGGTGTCGCGGCTGGATTGGTCGTGCCGTGGCGCGACCGCAGCTTCAGCAACACGGTCCAGTTTTCAGTCGAGGGGTATCAGCCGGCGGACGGCGAAGAAAGCCCGACGGCTCAGTTGCGGGTCGTCTCGCCTGGATTCTTCGGAGTGCTCGGGGTTCCCGATCCTCTCGGGCCGCGACTTTACGGACGAGGACCGCAGCGACACCGACCCGTGGCCATCGTCAGCCAGAGCGTGGCGCAGCGCCTGTTCCCGAACGCCGACGCGATCAATCGACGTCTGTGGTTCGGAACGGCCAAGCCGCGCCGCATCGTCGGCATCGTCGCGGACGTGGACGACCAGAACGTCGTGCAGGAGCCGACGTTGACGATCTACCAACCGATTCTCGGTGGGGTGATGGGACAACTGGCCAACCGCCTGTTTGTCCGCGCCGCAGGAGACCCCTACACGCTCGTCCCGTCGGTGACGCGCATCATCCGCGAGATCTCCGCCGACCAGGCGGTGGAGCGACCGGCGACGCTCGAGGATGTGCGCGCCGAAGTGTTGACGCCGGAACGGTTGAACACGTTCGTGT
Source organism: uncultured Acidobacteriota bacterium (assembly GCA_963751025.1). Lineage (GTDB taxonomy): Bacteria > Acidobacteriota > Vicinamibacteria > Vicinamibacterales > UBA2999 > Gp6-AA40. Next base: position 513,805 of record CAVVTC010000005.1, read on the forward strand.
TCTCGGCGTTGGGTGGCATCGCGCTGCTCATCGCGGTCGTTGGCGTCGCGGGCGTCTTGGCGTTCTCGGTGGGCGCGCGCACGCGTGAGTTCGGTGTACGACTGGCCGTCGGTTCCACGCCGCGGGAGCTGCGGACCGGTGTGCTCTGGGACGGCGTGCGGATTGCGGCGTTCGGGATCGCCGCCGGCGCGGCCGGCGGCTACGCGCTCGTGCGCGTGGCGGAGGGGGTGTTTGGGACTGTGCAACGGCCCGGCGCGCTATCCGTGATCGGCGCAGCCATCGTGCTCATCGGCGCGGCGGCCGTCGCCTCACTCATGCCGGCCATGCGCGCGGCCCGTGTCGATGTCTTACAGGCGTTTCGATCCGAATAGGGATCTCTAGCGCGTCGAACGGAGGGATCTTGCTGGGGGCAATATGGGGGGCCAACTCGGCTTTCGTGCGGATCTCGCGAAGTCTGGCGGATCGCGAGCGCGAGAAATCGTCAGATTTCGGCCTGATCTGAAAACCCTGTCAAGAGCGAGTCCCCCCTTCCGCACCAACTAAGTTGCGTCCACGCAATGTGTTGCAGGACGAGTTTCGAAGAACTTTCGACGAACTGGCGTTCCCCCTTCTGCATATCTCAATAGAAACCGAGCAGCCGGTCAGGCTTCTTCGAAGTGTCAGTTCGACATTAACTTACGTCGGCACATTTTCGGCCGAGGGCGTCCCGCTTTCGGCGTAGCCCAACGCATACGTGATCTGTTCTTCGGTGAACTTCGATTCCTTGATCGGTCCTCGTCCTCTCACCGAGAGCGGCGACATGAGGGCTCTCTCTCAAATTCCAGACTGCCCGCGTTCTTTGGGTCAACAGGTCGCTTCGTGACTATTTCGCCGTCATAGTTTGCGGGGCGGGTCACCTACTAGCTTGTAGGTGTGTGAGGTGGTAGCTGGTAGCACGTGGATGGTTGTAGCGAATAGCTCGCAGTGCGCTTACCGCCCACCGCGCTACCACCTACCTAGCCATCACCTACCAGCTACTTCAGCGCCCACACGATGCAGCGTCGAGACGTAAAGGAAGGCACGTCTCGACGGGACTCGGCCGCGTCAACCGAGCGGTTGGTAGGGATCCGGGACGACCCGCTCTAACACCATCACGACTTCGAAAGGCCCCTTGAGTCCGCGGCCTTTGTTCGTGACGGTGAGCGTCTTTCCATCGGCGGACACCTGGTACCGTCCGGCCCCGAGCACCTGACCGTCCACCTCTGAACCGAGCTCGAGGGTTTGGGGATCCGGCCGGCTGCCGAACGTCATCGCGCCTGCAGGCACACCTGGGATCGGACGTCCGCTCAAGTCGAGCAGGGGGCGGCGACGTCCGTCCGCGATGATCGCCTGCGGGCGCTCGGCACACGCCTCACCGTTCACCACGCCGTATGCCACCATCAGGTACCCGGTGTCGGTGGGCTCGAACCGCAGATAGGCCTGCTGCGGCGCCGGCCGATCGACCTTCCACAGCGAGGGCTCGCTTTGCCTGGCGCGCCACGTACCTTCGAAGACATCATCTGCCATGGTTGCCTCCCTCAATCTGTCTGCCCACGTCGAGAAGTGTTCGCATGGCAGACGTAACGCGAGATCCCCAAACAGCCAAATCAACCCGACGACACCCTGCTGCTGCCACACACGCGGCACGAGGTCTTCCCCGAGCTGCTCCAGTCCATCACCGCAGATCGCCCGGGTACTGGTGAGGAAAGGCGCGCGCAATGCGCCGATAGGCGCGACAGCACCTCATCACGAACGTGCTCATGATCGCGCCTCTTGTCGGCGTCGTGCATCGAGCACCCGCACCAGATCCTTAAGTCGCTGACTTTCCAGATCGAGCACCTGCCGGCCGAGCGGCGTGAGCTTGTAATACCGACGACGGGCATCGTCGAGCTCAGGCGCCGGACGCTCGCCGGACTCGGCAATCAGGCCCTTCTCGATCAGGCGTTTCAACGAGCCGTACAACGTTGCTGGCCATAGCCGCACCTTTCCGCCGCTCCGTTCCAGCACGTCCTGCATGATGCTGTAGCCATGCTGCTCGCCTTCGACCAGGCAGACAAGAATGTGGAACCAGTTGCTCTTGAGCGGCAGGAACGCGTCGGGCTTCGGTTTTGGCACGCCAACTGTATATCAAGTTATATATATATGCGTCAAGTGCTATCTAACGATTTCTCGCGATGACGACTCGGACGCGCGAACACCGTCCGCACGTTTCGCTCCTCGAGCGCCGTGCCTTCGGGCGACGGGAAGATCCACGCTGGCATCGGCTCGCCCTTCTTCAGCCAGCGCACGACGCACGACGCCAGACCGACAGCGCGGCCTCGAGCTGCGGCGCCATCTTCGCAGGTCACACAGTACCCGCGGTTACCAACGTGGGAAGTGTTCGTTCGCGCGACCATCGTCCTCGACCCTTGCCACGTCGCTCGCTGCCGAGGGTCAGTCGACAGTAAGCTCGTCCCATGACAAAGACTGAGGTCCTCGCCCTGCTCAAGGAGAACCGCGACGCGCGGGGGGAGGCGAACTGGAAGGAGATGGGCGACCGCACAGGCGGGCTGACCAGTTTCGGCATCGGCCTCACCAAGCTCCGTGCGATTGCGAAACAAGTTGGGCGCGACCACGACCTCGCGCTCAAACTTTGGAACGAACGCAACCACGACGCAAAGATCATCGGTTTGCTCATCGACGACCCACAACAACTCACACGCGACCAAGTCGAAAAGCAGGTCGACGGCGCGGGGCCAGGAATGCTCAGCCACGTGCTCAGCTCGTGCGATGCGACCCTCCCCAAGTCCCCCATCGCGTTCGAGATCGCGAAGGGCTGGATGGCGAGCAAAGACCCCGTCCGCCGCAGTGGCGGCTACGGACTCGTATACGAGCTGGCCAAAGACAAGAAGGACAAGCGGCTCACCGACGAGTTCTTTCTCGGCTGCGTCGAGAAGATCGGCAATACGATCGCGAAAGAGGAGAACCGGGTGCGCGTCGGCATGGGCGGCGCGCTCATGAGCATCGGCAAGCGCAACAAGAAGCTAAACGCCGCTGCGATCAAGCTCGCAAAAGCAATCGGCCCGATCCACTTCAGCTACGGGGACAAGAAGTGCGAGCCGATGAACGTGCTCAAGCACCTGACCAGCGACTACTTGCGTAACAAGCTCGGTACATGACGCACTCGGCCAGCGAAGCCAATTACACCAGATGTGGTGTGGCCTGAGGGTGCCGACGGCGATCACTGGGATCGCGCCGTTCTTCATCGTCAGGAATGTTCCCGCCGCGCTGTCGTTTTATCGCGACCGTCTCGGGTTCGACATCACGTTTCAAGGGCCCGACCTGACGACATCTTCTTCGGCATTGTCCAACGGGGTGCGGCGATGATCATGCTCAAGGACGTCGGTGTCGATCCAGTGCCGAACTACACGCGAGATATCAAAAAAGGCATTGCCCGCTGGGACGCTTATCTTCATGTCCCGGATCCTGATGCACTGGCGGCAGAATTCTCGTCGCGCAATGTCGAGTTTTTTCGACCACTCTTCAAGGACGATGACGGCGATCGTTTATGGGGATTTGAAGTCAAGGACGCTGACGGGTAAATGTTGTTTTTTGGTCGTCCGCGTTGATTGGTTTGACGCTTTTCATGACGATGTGTTGATGTGCCACGCCGCCTCGAGCAGCCCTTCCACCTCAGTACGATGCACTCACGAGCGGTGAACCCCGGCGCACCCGTCGCGGATCTTTGAGGTGTCACTGCGTGAGCCCAGGGCCCATGATTCGACTGACCGGTCCCGGCGGGGCCGGAAAGAGCACGATCGGTGCTCTTTTGGCAGAGCGTCTCGGCGTAGTCTTCGTCGATCTAGATCGGCAGTTTGCTAGCCGGGTCGGAGATATCAGCGAGTATATCGACCGGCACGGATACGACGCGTACACGCGAGAATGTTGAGACGTACTGTTCGCTGTCCCGTGGAGGGATCCGCCCTGAAGTTGTCGCGTTGTCTTCGGGCTTCATGACGTACGCGCGTGACGCTCATCGGAACTACGGGCGTGTTCGCCGCGAGCTCGAGGAGTGTGCCGAGACGTTCATCCTCCTGCCCTCTCTCGACCGCGAGTTGTGTGTGGCTGAGACCGTTCGCCGACAAGTCACGCGTCCGTTCGGAAGACCTCTGGAGCGAGAAGAGGCCGTGATACGGGCGCGGTTCGAGATCTACATGGCCCTTCCGATGCGGAAGATAGAGACCATGCGTCCTCCAGCCGCGATCGTAAACGAGATCCTCGCCGCGCTAATCGTGCGCGAATAACAGCTAACAGCCCCCACTGGGCGACCTATCGGCGAGTAGTGATTGCTCCGACTGCATGCGGCGCCGGCGCAGGGGGCACATGGACTCGCGCGGTATACTGGCGCTGGCGCATCGGGGCGTCACCCACGTCCGCGGAAAGGACTGCGTCCACCCCGACATCGGTCTTGTCATCGTCAGGATGATCTCTTTTCCTGCCCGGGAGAGCGGACAACGGGCGCGTATGGCTGTGCGGTAGGCACGGCCGGGAGAGGAGCTCGTCATGACCGTTCACCGGACTCACCCGCCCACTCGCGCGATGCGCGAGACCCCCGATATCGATCAACTGAAGCGACAGGCCAGGGAGCTGCTGGAGGCGTATCGCGCTCAGTCACCAGACGCGTCATCGAGGTCGGCGCCCACCATCGCACCGCGACGCCGGAGACCTTCGCCCTGCACGACGCGCAGTTCGTGCTGGCGCGCTCGTACGGGTTCGAGAGCTGGCCGAAGCTGAAGGCGGCCGTCGATGGCGTCACGACGACGAGGTTGCACGAGGCCGTGCAGAAAGGCGACCTCGGCGCGGCTCGTGCGCTTCTCGCGCGGCGGCCGGAAATCGTCGATCTGATGCGCGGCGGACCGTCCGGCTTCGAAATCCGCGCCCTCCACATCGCGGTCATGAAGCGCGACGTCGAGATGACGCGGCTGCTGCTCGAGGCCGGAGCGGACACGCGCGGCGGCATCTGGCCCAACCGCGACGCGACCAGCCCGCGCACCATCGCCGAGGAACGCGGCTACGACGAGATCGTCGCGATGATGGCCGCGCAGGAAGAGAAGCGCGGCGCGCGCGGCGGGAACGCCTTTGGCGACGGCTTCCGCCGCCTCCGGCACGCCATGATGACAGGCGGCGAGGAGGCGGTGATCGCCGTGTTCGAGTCCCAGCCCGCGCTTGCCGACGTCTGCCCACCCGACGGCGTGACGATGCTGCACCGCGCGGCAGGCCAGGGCACGCTCCTGGTGGCGAAGTGGTTGCTCGACCACGGGGCGGACGTGAACCGGAAGTCGCAGCCGGACTTCTGGCGGCGCGAGGGACGGACGCCGCTGGACTTCGCCGCATGGGAATGTGCCGAGGAGCCGTCGGGCCGATCGACAGGCGAGGCGATGGCGGCGCTGCTCATCGAACGTGGTGCCGCACTGACTCCGCTCTCGGCGGCCGCGCTCGGACGTTGGGACTATCTCGCGTCATGTCCGCTCGACTCGCTGCAGGGGAAGGGGCTGCTCCAGGCGGCAGTGCGGGGCGATCGTCCTGCCGTGCTGCGTCAATTGCTCGAAATGGGCCTGGACCCGGACGAGCGCACGCAGATAGGCCAGCACGAAGATCAGACGTTCTCGACGGGCGGCCCGCTGATGGAGGCGGTCAACACCGGACGGATCGACATGGCGCGCGTGCTGCTCGCGCACGGCGCCGATCCGAACGCCCAGGTGTTCACATCGGGCTCGCCGACCTTTGCGGCATACAACGGCGGTTCGCCACGCGGGCACGCGCCCGACCCGGCGATGATCGACTTGATGCTGAAACACGGTGGCTGGATCGACGCCGCCTCCGTCGGCTACTTGCGCGAACGTGGAGATCGCGCGCCGCATGCTCGCGGGCGAGCTCGATCCGCATCTGGAGTCGGCACGTTCTCGGGTCAGACGGTCGCGGAACAGATCCTGTGGAGCGGCGCGAGCGGGCGGTGCCCGGATATCGTGCGCATGGCGCTCGAGCGGATCGACTGGCCGCGGGACGACCCGCGATGGTTCTGGATGCTGTGGCGTCCGCTGCCCGGGCACGAGGACCTGAACGACGCCGAACAGGCGGACTGCCGCGAGTCGTTTCGGCTGATTCTCGAGCGCTGCGATCCCAATCTTCGGGCAGCGGAGTCCGGACAGACGATGCTGCACGAAGTGATCGCGCGAGACCATGGAGTGGGCGTGGCTCTGGCGTCCATGCTGCTGGATGCGGGGGCGCACACGGACGTCCGGGACGAATTCCTGAAGAGTACGCCCCTCGGGTGGGCGTGTCGCTGGGGCCGTGTGGAGCTGGTCAAGCTGCTGCTGGCTCGAGGGGCCGATCCGATCGAGCCCGAGGCCGAGCCGTGGGCCACACCGCTCGCGTGGGCCGAACGGCGTCAACATGCGGGGATTGCATCGATCCTCCGGCAACACGGCGCTGACCAATAGGGGTAATGAGTCTGACGGGCAATACGGGGGCTCACCTCGGCTTTCGTGAGAATTCAGAGCTTCTCGCGAATCCTGGACTCACGGAATCGTTGGATTTCGGCCTGATCTGAAAACCTGTCAAGAGCGAGTCCCCCTTCCGCACCAATTAAGTTGCCGTCCGTGCAATGTGTTGCAGGACGCGTGACGTCGAACTTTCGGCAAACTGGCGTTCCCCCTTCTGCATATTCGCAAATGAAATCCGAGTAGCCGAAGTGTCTGCTCGACACGAGGCTTACAGTCGTCACACACAGGCTGGGGCGTCGCGGTCTCAGCCTGCCGCATAGTGATCTGCTTTCGGTGAACTTCGACTCGACATGGGGGTCGCCGCCGTCCGATCGCTTGACCGCCGCTCCGAAAGCCCAGATCATCGGTTGCTTCGTGCGGTTCACTTGGCCCATGGAGGATTGCGATGGGGATCCGGACAACTGTTGTTGGTTCCTGGTGGATTCACACGGAAAACGAGCAGGATTTGGCGCGTCACGTCGCAGGCACGCTCACCCCTGCGGAGAGCGACGCCCTCCTCACGCGAGCCGCGACACAGGCGATCAAGGAGCAACGCGACCTGGGGCTCGATGACTGGAGCGGCGGCGAATACCACACCGACAACTTCATCTGTCACTTGCATCGCCACCTGACGGGGCTCGAAGTCATCAAGCCGGCGGAGAGCACGATCTCCGACTACGACGACATCACGGTGGCCAAAGTCGTTGGCACGATCGACGCGCCGAAGGGGCTGGGGTATGCCGACGCATACAAGCGAGAGAAGGACCTGCCCGGCGGAGTGCGCAAGGCGGCCGTCGCCGGGCCGTTCGATGTCCCGATCGCGGCGCTTTTTTCTGACATGGAGGCTGTCAAGAAACAGATCCCGGGGTTGATCTCGTTGGTCAATCGCGAGTTGCGCGGTATCGCGGACGCGGGCTGTCCTGTCGTGCAGCTTGATGCGGCGGTGGAAGGGCAGTTCGTGAACGCAGGATTCATGACGGCCCAGCAGGCAGCCGACGCCATCGCGGCGTGCTTTGAGGGAGTGACAAGCGAAGAAGGCGCTGCACGTTTGCAACGGCACCCTACGCGGGCGACCGAGCGTTGGGGTCTTGCGTTGTGCGCCGTGGGTCGAGATCCTCCAGCGCCTCGACGGTGTCATCGACATCGCGCTGGTTGAGGTGAAGTACTTCAGCCAGTACCAAGAGCGCGAGGCCTTCAAGGCACTGCCGAAGAGCATGACGCTCGCCGCCGGTATCGTCGACGAGGCGTGCTATTGGATCGAGCCGGTCAAGAAAATCCGTGAGCGAATCGGCGACTGGGCCCGCGTCGTCGGGGAGGAGCGCTTGTGGGTTTCGACGAGCTGCGGCTTCAACCGCCACCCATCGCGCAACATTCCGGTGTTGCGCCAGAAGGTCGAGAACATGGTTGAGGCAGCTAGGACGCTGTAATGAGGCGCGGAGACCTTTTCACCCGCCTTCGAGCGCAGGCACGATGTCGATCTCATCGCCGGGCCCCACGGGAGTCCCGATCTCCGCGGCGCCGAGCTGGTGGTCGTTCAGGAACACCACCATGACGGGATTGAGCGCGCCGTCCTTCGCCCAGACGAGCGGCGTCAGGTTGGGATGTCGATCGGTGAGCGCGCGCAGCGCCGACTTCGACCGTCGCGGCCGGCACGTCAACGCTGTTGACGCCGCCGATGCGCTCGGCGAAGAGGTTCGTGAAGCGGATCCGGGGCATACAACAGTGGGCAGTCCCTGGCGAGGCCGGTCAGGCCTTCGCCATCTCGTCGATTTCCCTGTCGAACACCGCCCAGACCCGATCGCTGAGCTGCGAGAAGAACTCGCGGGTCACGAACGGGGGAACGCCCAGGTTGGGGTTGGGCCGATCGAATACTTCCGACGGCAACGTGTAGTCCGATCGATCGTACCCCTGCTTGCGCTCGAGCCACAACGCGCGGACGAACGCGCGCCGTACGGCGGCCAGCAGCTCCGCCGGCGTCACCTCGAACCCGATCTCGTGCTTGAGGCCCTCGACGGCGTGGTCGGCGGTGACGCCGGCGAATTTGCACAGGCCGAGGAGGTCGTCGCGCACGAAGTACAGGCCGCGTTCGGTGATCAGCGAGGCCCAGTAGTCGAGCGAGGTGTTGCCCTCGAGCGCCAGCGCCATGTAGGTGGCCATCGACATGTGTCCGCCCGCGATCGCCCACGGATAGCCGGGGTTGGTGTCGGGCTGGTACGCGGGGAACTCCAGGCCCTTGCAGTGCATGGCGTACCCGGTCTCCCCGAGCTTCTCCGACAGCCGCTTGACGCCGCGGCCCACCTCGGGAAACCGCCCCGTGGCCGCGCCCTCGACGAGCTCGCGCGCTTTGTCGAAGTCTCCGAAGGTCGCGCCGTTCAGGATCGGCGCGTCCGGATGTCGCTCGTTGTAGTCCATCACGTACGAGATCGTCGTGCCCAGCGAGATGTTGTCCATCCCGAGCCGGTCGACCAGGCTGATGAGCGTGGCAGCCTTGCGCGGATCGTGGATCCCGATATTGGTCGACAGCAGGTTCAACGGCTCGTAGTCGAACTTGGCCAGGAAGGCGCCGCGCGTCCCGTCGGCGTTCTTCTCGTACACGTTCTTGTGGCAGTTGATGCCGCAGCGAAAGCACGACTCGGCCTTGACGACGAACTGCGGCTGGACGTGGTCGCGGAACATCAGCTCCGGCTTGCCGTCGCCCGTGGGCCGGAAGTTGTTCTGGGGGACGAAGTGGAACTTCTCGAGCGGCTCGTAGTTCGACCAGGTCCCGCCGAGCCCGCCTTTATCCTTCTCGCGGAACTTGCGCGATCCGGGACCGGTCGACGCCGCCTTGTTGATGTCGCGGATCTCCGGCTTCAGCTTCGCGATGCGGTCTGGCGCCTGCGCGACGATCGCCAGCACGCGCTTGTACCCCATGACGGCGCCCATGCCGCCGCGGCCGGCCCATCGGCACTTGTCGTCGCCCGACCTGAGCTGGTTTTCGGTGCTGAGCGCCACCGCCGCCATGTAGCAATCCTCGTAGCGCTCGCCGGCGGGGCCGATCGCCGCGAAGTGCGCGTCGGCGTACCGATCGCGCAGCCACATGATCTTCTCGTGGCAGGTGAGCCCGAGCAGATCGCCGGCGGGCTCGAACGCAATCCGGGGACCTTGCTCGCTGTGGCGGATCACCAGGTACACAGGCACGTCGGCCCGGCCCTCCAGAATCACCTCGTCGAGCCCGGTCCATTTGAGCTTCGGGCCGAACTTGCAGCTCCCGGCCGACCACATCGCGGCGGGCAGGCCCTTGTTGGAGACCTTGAGCGGGCTGTAGGCCGAGAAATACGTCCGGAGCCCAGTCATGACGTTCGACGCCGTCAGCACGCCGGTGTTGACGATCAGGGGATTGTCGGGCGTGAACGCGTGCGTGATGGTCCGCTCCGCCAGGATCTGGAACGATCGCCCGAATCCTCCCAGCACATCCTCGAGGTTCCGGCACGGCACGTCTTCGATGCGGACGTCCCGGGATCCCAGGTCGACGGTCGCTCGTGCGTAGACGACTGCGCGAGGGTCGCTACGGGATCCGTTGAACGAGGTGCGCATCGCGACAATCTATCACTGGGACGTCGCGAGTCTCCAGCATGTGGCCTCCACCGACCATCCGGCTGCTGCGCGATCACCCAGCTTCAAACACCTTCCAGAGGACTAAGCGCCGCGCTATCCCCGAATGATCGCCATGGCGTGTGGGGGTCAGTGCGGCAGGGACTGGTGCGCGACGTACTTCGTGGGGGCAATATGGGGGTCCAACTCGGCTTTCGTGCGGATCTCGCAAGTTTGGCGGATCGCGTTCACGAGAGATCGTCAAATTCGGCCGGTTCTAAAGACTCTGTCTAGAGCGAGTCCCGCTTCCGCACCAGCTAAGCTAAATTCGGAACTGCCTGAAGCGCAACCCCACCTCGAAACCGGAAGCCGACGAGACCGAAGCCGCCGCAAAAGTACAGCGATTTCTTTCCCCACCATGTCCGGATTCTCGCAGCGCCTGCGTAGTAACCCATAGAGAGTGGCCGTTCGACGTCCTCGCCGCTATCGGCCTCGTGTTCACCTCGTTTCAATGACCAGGAGCTACGACCATGCCCACCGTAACGAACCAGAACCTGACGCTTCTCACCCGAACAACACCACGACCACGCTGACCGTCACCTTCGACGCCGAGTTCAACGAGGTGGAGCGCAACCTCGTCTCACTCGGCGTCGACTGGCATCCGCACATCGATATCATCGGCTACGATGGCGCGAGCGGAGAGACGGAGCTCATGAGAGACGCCTTCCCTCACACCCGTCTTGGCGTCACCGTCGGCAACAGCAGCCAGACCCTTCGCGGCGTGCCATACGTGACAACCGAATTCCGCGTGCCGACCTCCAGGAAGACACCACCGGCGACGACGAAATCAAGTGCAACATTCGAATGCACGCGGGTGGCCTGCCGGAGGTGTTCGCACCGCCGGTAGCCACGATCGATAGAACGCTGGCTGGCTGACGATCTCGACGAGTCGCGCCGGGACTGGGGCGTGTCGCCAGTCCCGACGCCGACGTGCCGACCGGTGTGTGCCAACCGCGACGACCAGCCACGTGATCGCGAGGCACGGGACAACGGATGACGTTGAGCGATCAAGAGCGCTCTGCCACGTCGGAATCGTGTTCTCATACGCGTGTCGCGATCCCCATCCGGAAGGGAGGAAGCAGTGAAGAGACATCTGTTTGCGGTGGCGATGCTGCTCGCCGGGTCTGCCTTCGCGCAGCAGCGCGCGCCCGAGATCTCCTTCACGTCGGTCCCCAATTACCCCAATCTTCCGGCGGGCATGAACTTCGGCGAGGTGCCGGGCGTGGCCGTGAACTCGAGCGGCCACGTGTTCGTCTTCTCGCGCTCGAACAGCGCGAACGGCCCCGCGTTTGGCGCCGCTGCGGCCCAGCTCTTCGAATTCGATCGGAACGGCAATTTCGTACGCGAGATCGGCAAGGGTCTCTATGCCTGGTCGGAGGCGCATAGCGTGCGCGTCGATCGGAACGACAACATCTGGGCCATCGACAAGGGCTCGAACATGGTCATCCGCTTCAACCCGCAGGGCCGCGTCGTGTGGGTGTTCGGGCGCAAACAGGAAGCGGCCGACGGCGCCGAGCCGCTCGGGCATCCAGATCCGCCGCTGCCGCCGGTGGACGGCAACTTCCGTCAGCCGACCGACGTGGCCTGGGACTCGCAGGGCAATACCTACATCACCGACGGGTATATCAACTCGCGCGTCGCCAAGTACGACAAGAACGGCGACTGGGTCAAATCATGGGGATCGAAGGGCACCGGCCCCGGCCAGTTCGATATCCCGCATTCGATTGCCATCGACCTGCGAGACAACATCTACGTCGGCGATCGCACGAACCATCGCATCCAAGTGTTCGACGCCGATGGCAACTTCACGCGCATGTTCTCGATCGATGTGCCACCCGATCCCACGTCCCGCCCCGTCAACGGTCCGACACCCACCGGCGAACGTCTGAAGCAGGCGATCGGCGCACCCAATTCGCTCTGCATGACACCAGGGCCAACTCAGGTGCTCTTCGTGGGGGAATCTACATACCCCGGACGAATCTTCAAGGTTGCGCTCGACGGCACCGTGCTGGGGGTGATCGGCCGCTCGGGACGCAACCTGGGACAGTTCTCCGGTGCGCACGCGCTCGCGTGCCCGACGGAGCGTGAGCTGTACGTCGGCGAGACGTCGAATTGGCGGGTGCAGAAGCTGCTCCTGCGCTGACAGGCGATCACCGTAAAGGGATCGGCATATACTCTCGGCTGCGGGCGATTTCCTCGTTGGCCTCATCTGCGAAGGAGAGACGCATGGGCTCGAAGCCACTGAACCGAAGGGAGCTCCTCAAGAGCAGCGCCGCGTTGGCCGGCGGTTTGACGCTGGGAGCGGCAGCGCCAGCGATCGGCGCCCAGCAGTCCCCGGAATCCCACCATGCGCCACCCTCGTGGCCGATGATCAAGGGTGACAAAGACTCGAACATGGTCGCCTACGGCGATCGCTCGAAGTACGTCACGTCGGTGCGCATCGCTCATCCCGTGGGCGGCAGGCCTTCTCCCGATCAATTCGGGCTGACGTTTCATATTGCGACCCCGCTCCAGGATTCGGTGGGCGTGATCACGCCGTCCTCGCTGCACTACGTGGCGACGACCCGTGGCGCGTTCATGCCGGAGATCGATCCCAAGGAGCATCGCCTGATGATCCACGGCCTGGTGGACCGTCCGCTCACGTTCACCATGGAGGACTTGAAGCGCCTTCCTTCCGTCACCCGTCTTCATTTCATCGAATGCGCGGGCAACCGGTCGTCGCGGGCAGCGAAGAACGTTCAGCAAACGCACGGGATGGTGAGCTGCGCCGAATGGACTGGCGTGCTCCTCTCCACGCTGCTCAAGGAATGCGGCGTGAAGGGCAGCGCGAAGTGGTTCGTCGCCGAAGGCGCCGAGGAAGTGAAGGGCGCGTCGAGCATGCCGATCGCCAAGGCGATGGATGACTGCCTCGTCGCCTACGGCATGAATGGCGAGCCCGTGCGGCCCCAGAACGGATTTCCGCTGCGGTTGATGGTGCCCGGGTTCGAAGGGATCTTTCACACGAAGTGGCTGCAGCGAATCAAGATCGTCGATCAGTACTACGTGAACTACAACGACTTCGGTCATCTCGATCAGGACGCCAAGGTCGCGGCGCTCGACTACCAGATCGGGCCGAAGTCGGTCATCACGTTCCCGTCCGGCGAACAGCGGCTGCCCGGAAAGGGCTTCTACGAGATCAGCGGGCTGGCGTGGTCTGGTGGCGGCGCGATCAAGTTGGTGGAGGTGTCCACCGACGGCGGCAAGAAATGGAACAAGGCCGAGTTCAAGGGCACGCCGCAGCGCATGGCCTTCACCCGTTTCGGCTATCAGTGGAATTGGGACGGAAACGAGACAGAGATCCTGTCGCGCTGCACCGACGAACTGGGTCAGGCGCAACCGACGCGCACCCAGATCGCCAAGTACTGGAACCAACCCTACGATCAAACATTCAGGGTGCCCGGGTTGGACAACAGTGTTCAGCCGTGGCACATCGCGAGCGACGGGAGCGTGACCAATGGGTTCGCGTAGGATTCTCCCGTTCGCGTTCGTGCTGCCTGTGTTGCTCATCGGCGGCGCCTCCGCGCTGGCGCAGGGGCCTACGTACAGGATCGGGCGCACGCCGACTCCGGAGGAAATCAAAGCGCTGGACATCTCCATCGGCCCGACCGGAGAGGAACTTCCGCCTGGAAAAGGAAACGCCAAGGAGGGCGCGCAGCTCTATCGTACGAAGGGCTGCGCCGGATGCCATGGGGCACAGGGCATCGGCGGCACGGCTCCCGATCTGAAAAGCAAAGATCCCAAGAACCCCGATCTCTGGGCGCGGGGACGAATCCTGCCGCTTCGCGCGCCGTTTGCGACGACGGTCTGGGACTACATCAATCGCGGCATGCCCCTCAACAGAGAGGGCACGCTCACCCCCGACGAGGTGTACTCGCTGACGGCGTATCTCCTCTTCATCAACGATGTGATCCCGGAGGACCAGGCACTCGACCAGCAGAGTCTGCCCAAGGTCAAGATGCCCATCGGCGACAAGTACGCCTCGCTACCTGATTGGAAGCCCAGGACGAAAAGGCTTCCGGGATACCCGCACTAGACCTGCAGGCGTACCTCCGGCATCCTGCGCACGAAGAGTCTGTGCGCGTGTTGGCGAGTCGATCAGCTCAGGACTGGTTTACGACGTCGAGGTGGGTAGGGTCCGCGCGCCCGGCTGGTGATTTCGATCACGCTTGCTGGGACGCGCGGTGAGGCTGCGTATTCACGTGGCCGGCTTGAACGCGGCCTGAACTATTGGGACGGGCTGGCGTCGTCGTCGTCTCCAGCGGCCACGACGATGGCGGTGGTTGCCAGACCGGCGGCGACGATAATACCGACAACGACACCGGTCGATGCTCCACCAACGAGTTCGGTCGAGGCGGCCGTTACCGCCAACGACGCAACGCTTCCCTGGACGACGGTGGCAATCGCGCTCGTGCCGACAATCCTTCCGGCGGTGTTGACAATCTCGACCACGTAGCTGCCCGGATCGAGATTCGGGACGACAAAGCTCCCGTTGACGCTGGTCGTCGCCGTTGCGACCACGTCGCCGGCTCTGACGCTTCGCACGCGTACGGAATGGCCGCCGAGCGGCTGGCCCGCAGTGGACCTCGCGACACCGGTGATGGTTCCCGTCGATTGCGCCGCAAACGTCGGGGCCGAGCCGCCGAACACGAGCAACGACGCGAGAACGAACGCGATGAACCGACGCATAGCAACCTCCAGACCGAGCGAACCGGATCCAATATTCGACCTTTCCCACCGGGGGTCAAGGGCCTGTGATCGTTGTGCCCTTTTTGAGACGAATCGGCGTTTCATTTTTTCTCGGACGACCATCGGCCCGTGCCCTGGGGATCCACCTCGATCGTCACGGAGCCGTCCGGGGAATACGTGAGCCGCCGGCCGGGCCTGCCGCGCTGCATCGCGTCGAATGCCACGGATGCGAGCCGGCCAGCCTCATACGACTCCCATTTGTCGATGGCGCCGTCGCCATCGGTGTCTTCTTCGGCGCTCGTGGGCAGTTGGGCCTGATAGAACTCGGTTCTCGAGATGCTGCCATCCCGTCTGGTCGAGATGTCGACACGGGAAACGTTTCCGTCCGGACCCGTGTAGGACCACGCGTCCTCCACGCCATCGTTGGCCCGCGACATGCCGATCCGTTCCAGCTTCCGTGCCGCATCGTAGTACTCCCAGCGCTCGATCTTCCCGTCCTCGTCCTTGTCGATCTCGATCCGGAGCACCCGCGTCCCGTCCATCTGGCTGACGGTGTCGACCTTGCCGTTGCCGTCCGAGTCGTACTTGAGTTGCCGCAGGCGCCCGGTGTCCGGATCGTGGACGGGCTCGATGTTCTTGTGCGCGGAGCTTCCCCTGCAGCCCTGCACCCCGAGCGCGCAACAGGCCAGCGCCACGGCGACGTGGAGTGGCAGGCAATCCAACTTCATGCGTCAGGCCCGGCGTGTCATCACGTCCGCGGCGGGCCCGGAAGGACCAGCAGCGCCCAGAATCCAGCGGGTTTCCATGCGTCCAGGAATTTTCGGATCGGTAGGGACTGCGACGGCCCGCGTGCCGGATCGTGGACCACGATGCTGCCTGTGTCGGTCGTGCCGACGACGACCACGTAGTGAAATCGTCCGTTCCGCACTTTGAGCAGCACGATCACGGGCCGCCCGTCGCGCAGGAGATCCGCCACGCTCTCGATCGATCCGGTGAAGCGGACGACGCGCCAACCGCGATCTTCGATGGCCTTCGCCAGGACGCCGGTGGCAAGGCCGCCCGCCGCGCGATCGAGCAGGGGCGCGAACTGATTCGGGTCGGCTTGCGCGTCGCCCCAGTACCGGAACACCATCGCCGCCGCCGCGCCTCCGCAGAGTGCTTTCGTCTGCCTGACGTAGGGCACCGTCAGGCGCACGACCTCCGAGGCGGCAATGTCCGGTCCGCTCGCGACCACCATCGACGCGACCACGAGAAGGCAAGACATCGCTCGTCGCGCGTTCATTTCCATCCCACGGCCTCTGCAAGCTGACGGAGTAGTTGCGGACGCGGGGTCGCGACGCTGGCTGTCTCCAGGATGTCGAGCGCCGCGCCAATGCCGGGCGCAGTGGCGATCCCCAGCCGCCGCGCGCTCGACGTCGCCACGGCGTCGTCGTCTTCCACGATCAGGATCGGCCGCGCGCCGCAGTCCGACTTGCAGTCGACACAATTCTTCGCGTCGTCGTCGACGTAGTGGTGAAGCGAGAGCGCCGTCAGGGTTGCGATGCGGCAGCTCGACACGGGCAACACGGAGGGCATCTCGAATCCCTGCGCCCTCAGCCAGCGCTGGGTCTGGCGCTGCACCGTGTCACCACAGGTCGGCGGGCGCTGGGTGATGAAGAAGATCTCCCAGCGGCGGTCGAGCATCAACGCATGCAGCCGGGCCACTGCGCCTTCCTCGATCGGCTCGAGCGCGACCCAGAAGTCGGGCGTCGCGCGGATGGCCGCCCAGACGGCGTCGTTCCGGTGCCGGCGTGTGCGGTAGTGCCCCCCAGGCGCCTCCGCAACGCCCGGACGGTTGGATTCGTCCGGCGCCGCTGTTTCTCTTGAAGCGGAGCCGCCAAACAGGCTGGCTTCCACCTCCCGGTAGGCCTTGGCGAAGTCTGCGAGCACGCCATCCATGTCGAAACCGACGCGCACGATCATGCCGACGCCTCCGCGATTGTCACTGCAACCTTCCCGAACGCGGATCGCCTCGTCGCCCACTTTTGGTCCTGAATGACGATTCTGATCATTCGCGCCACCCATTGTCACTTCGCGCCACGTCTTCCAAAGTCATTGGATTCAGGAAGTTAAATGGTCATGCGTCGCACACGTTGGATGGCCAGTCGTTTGCAGAAACAGAGGCATTGCGTCGATTCTCTTATTGGTTGAATCCGACATCAGAATGAAAATCACCGGTCTCGCACTCATCGTCTTTCTGATACTGCCATCCCTGGCGCACGCGCAGGAGACGGACAAGCTGTTCACAGCTGCACGCATTGGCGTGTGGACGACGCAGGCCATGGACCTGGCCGTGACACAGCGCGTACTCGGCGCCGGCACGGGCCAAGAAGCAAACCCGCTCCTGGGCTGGACGATGCGTGATCCATATGTGGCCGCGGCGACGAAAGTTGGTGGAGCACTCGCCATCGATTACTTGCTCCGGCGGGTGCATCGGACGAACCGCAAGGCGGCGATCTGGACGGGAATCGGTGTCACCGCGGCCTATAGCTTCGTGCTCGTGCACAACTGGCAAGTGATGAAGGCTGGAGAACTCGGGACGGACGATAGTCACGCCAACGCCTCCGCGATTCTCACTGCAGCCTTCCCGTCCCAGAGGTCGGGAACCCGCCCCTTCTTTCCTCGCCCCTCGAGGACGGCCAGCACCTCCTGCTCCAGCCGCGCCGTGTCGTTGCCGAGCACCTGGTTCGTTCCGACGTCGACCGTCACCGGCCGCTCGGTGCTCGTCCGCATCGTCAGGCAGGGAACACCGAGATACGTCGATTCCTCCTGCACCCCGCCGGAATCGGTAATCGCCGCAGCACAGTGCCGCTGGAGCCCGAGGAACGGGAGGTAGGTCAGCGGCTCGATGAACCGCGTGCGCCGGTGCGCGATCGCGAAGCTGGCGATTCGCTGGCGGGTGCGGGGGTGCACGGGGAACACCACCGGCAGGCGTTCGGCAATGGCTTCGAGCGCGGCAATGAGCCGCGCGAGAGACGAGGCGTCGTCAACATTCGAGGGACGGTGCAGCGTGACGAGCACGAACGGCTGGGGCCCGTTGCCGTTCAACAGATTCAGCGCCCGAAGCTTCGCCTCGCCGTCGGCGAGCGGAAGCAGCCGTTGCAGCGTATCGATCATGACATTGCCGACCCGGCGAATCGTGGCGCGTGCCGCGCCTTCCGAGATCAGATTGGCATCGGCGTCAGCGGAGGGCGTGAACAGCCACGTCGAGAGGCGATCGGTCACGAGCCGGTTGATCTCTTCCGGCATCGATCGGTCGCCGGATCGCAGCCCGGCCTCGACGTGCGCGACCGGCACGCCCAGCTTCACGGCGGCGAGCGTCGCCGCCAGCGTCGAATTGACATCGCCGTAGACGAGAAGCAGATCGGGGCGCTGTCTGAGGAGGTGCTCCTCGACCGCCATCATCACGCGTCCGGTCTGCTGCGCATGCGATCCGGATCCAATACCCAGGTTCGCATCGGGCTCCGGCATGTCCAGTTCCTTGAAAATGTCCTCCGACATGACGGGGTCGTAATGCTGACCGGTGTGCAGGATGGCCTGGGCCACGCCGCGGTTCGCCAGCGCCCGATGCACAGGCGCGGCCTTCATCAGGTTCGGTCGCGCCCCGACGACATGGAGAACTTGCATGAAATGTCAGGATCGAAACGACGAGGCCTCGGAAATCCGCAGCGACCGGATCTTCCTGTAGAGATTGGTCCGCCGCAGGCCCAGCACCTCCGCAGCGGCACTGATGCGGCCGTGGCTGTCTTCGAGCGCGGCCGCGATGTACTCGCGCTCGAACTGCGCGCGCGCCGCCTTCAAGGTCGCTCCCCTCGGGACCGGCGAGCTGCCGTTCAAGTGCAGCCGCGACACGACGTCGTCGAGCGCGATGGTGCGCGCGGTCTGCGGGCCGTTGACGATGTTCTCGAGCAGCGCCCGCAGCTCGATGACGTTGCCGTGCCAGGGCAGGGCGGCGAGGAGCGCCAGCGCCGGCCGCGACAAGGTTCTGGGAGGGAGCTGCTCGAGCGCGCAGATGTCCCGCAGCAGATCTCGTGCGATTGCCGGGATGTCCTCCCGGCGCTGGCGCAGGGGCGGCATGTCGATGCCGATGATCGACAGCACGCGAACCAGATCGTCGCGCACACGGCCCTCGTCCGCGGCGCGGTCGAACCCGGGCTCGACGCCGGCGATTGGCCGCACGTCGAGGCTGACGCGATGACCGTTTCCCGCCAGCCAGGCTTCGCCGTCCCGCAGCACCCGTGCGAGGCGGACTTGCAGCCGCGGAGGCAGTTCGGTGACGTGTCGCAGGTAAAGCGTTCCGCCTGCCGCCTGGTGCAGGAGGCTTCCGGCACCGACGCATTCGCGTCCGTTCCCTCCAGCCGGGGATGCGAACAGCAGGCGGTCGAGTGCGTCGGCGGTGTGTGAGGCGCAGTCGAGCACGACGAAAGGCCCTCCGCCGCCGTGCTGCGCGGCGTGGATCGCACGTGCGAGGAACTGGCGGCCACTGCCCTGTTCGCCTCGGATGAGGAGGCCGGCCCGCATCGAGGAGGAGCGTCCGACGATCGCCATGACCGCGCGCATGGCCTCGGATCGGACGCAGGGCCCCGCGGGCACGGCGCCGGGTCGCGGCTGGCGGTCCGGCAGCAATCCGGCCACGGCGGCAGCAGACCGGCCGCTGAGGGGCCGTGGAAAGACGTCAGTCGCCCCTGCCAGCACGGCGTCCGTCGTCAGTGCCGGATGTTTCGGGTCGGCAACCGCAAACACCCGCGCGAGCGGGAACCTCGAACGGACCTCGTGTGTGTGGTGCACGGCCTGTGAGCCGCGCGAGAGGTCGATCAGGACTGGCATGGTCTCGAATCGCAGCTCGGCCAGCGCCGACGCGATCGAATCGACCCAGACGACGGACAGGTTCGCCGCGTCAAGCTGGCGCTGGCAGTGCGCGCGGTCCGGCGGCGGGCACCCGAGATACAGGACTGATGAAGTCAAGACCGATCGGATGGCGTGCGGTGCAGCGCGATGGCGCAGAGCACCGCGAAGAGAAACGCGTTGCCGGGCATCTGGAGACTGAATTCGACGATCTCCTGCAATGCGATGGCGAGGAGCCCGACGACGGCGCCCCGCCGGATCCAGTACGTCGAGGACGCTCGTCTCCTGCGCAAAGCGGCGGCGCACCACGCGGACGAACACGACGATCGCGATCGCGGCCGGCACGGTCAGCAGCAGACCGCCTTCGGCCGCAAGCTGCAGGTAGTCGTTGTGGGCCTGGGAGTAGCGCGTTGGCCGGTTGAATCGCTGGTAGAAGATCATCGCGACGCTGTAGGTATTGAGACCGGTGCCGGCGATCGGATACGTGCGCGCAACCTCGATGGCGTCTTTCCAGACCATGGTCCGACCGTTGACACTTCGCGCGTTGGCGCTGGAGAACCGGCTGGCAATCGTTCCTGCGCCGACCCAGCCGATCGCCAGGACGAGCAGCGCTGAGACGATGGCGAGCGCAGCGATCTTCTTGCCGCGCACTTCATCCCGGCGTGACGCGAGGACGACGCAGACGGCGGCGAGCGCGCCCGCGGCCATGCCCGAGCGCGACATGGTCAGGAAGAGCGACAGCGTCATGACGGCGGCCGCCCCCATCAGGAGCAGCAGCCGGCTGGCGTCGGGCGACGACAACCACAGGACTCTCTCCCGCCACACCGGCCGAACACCACGCAGGCCACGCGAGACGTCGTGGCAGAGCAGCCCGATCGCCACGGGAATCGCCATCAGCATCCAGCCGGCAAAATGATTCTTGTTGACGAAGGGACCGAACGGACTGCCGCCCTGTAACGGCGTCCAGAAGCCGTAGATTTTCCCGGTGAACAGCGGCCGCTGAACGATGCCCGTGAGCGCGAGCAGCACGCCGAGCACGACGATGGCCCATGCCGTCCCGGCTGCGCCAACGATCGAAAAGAGCCGCGCCGCGCCGACGATCAACGCCGCCAGCGACGCGACAACCACCAGGCCTCGACGCGTCCGTGCCGGATCGATCGTCAGTGGCCGCGCGGACGCGGGATCGAGCTGCACCGTGAGGTCCAGCTGCGCGACGATTGGTGGCGTCTCGGGCGAAATGCGTGGATGGTCGCAGCAGGCAACGGAACGAGCTGTGCGGCAGCGGCGACAAGGAAGATCGCGAGCGCGAGCGCCACTGCCGTCAGGTCCAGCGTCCGCCAACCGATCGCGGCCGGCGCCACCAGCCCCGCGAGCGCCACCGCTGCTGCCGCGATGGCCAGGGGCCAGTACGCCCACGGATAGACCGCACCGAACGCGAAGGCGCCCCAGGCGATGCCGGCGACGAGCAGCGCGCGGGCGGGTCCCGTCAGTCCGACCGCGAGGCGGGGACCACGGGTGGCGCCCGATGGATCAGAGCAGCGGTTGCGCTCACGGCAGTGTGAGGGAACGGAAATCGGGCCGGGATGGAACGTCGATCCGCGTCCGCGCCCCGAACTCCAGCGGGATGAGCCACCCCCGCCACCCGCATTCCTCGCAGCGATACAGGCGGCGGTCGGTCCGGCTCTTCCTGAAGCGTTCGTAGAGGTTGCGGGCTTTCGAGCGGTGCACGCGCCAGCCCTTGCACGACGGACACGGCTGCCAGTCGTGCCCGGCCGCGTCGGCCAGGCGCGGCAAGCGAGTGCGGCGGCCACTGGCTGCGGTGGCTCGGGCCGTTTTCCCGCCGCCGGCGTCACCCCACCGGCCTCTTCTTCGTCCGCGCGGTGGATGCCGAGATGCAGGTGGAAGAGGTTCCCATGGCGTTCCCGGCACGCCTCGGCCGCCCGCTCGAGGCGCTCCTTCGTGATCCTGTGGCTGGAGATGACGACGCCGGAGGCCGCCGTGTCCCGGAGCGCGTGCTCCATGTCCCGGCCGGTGCCCAGCACCGGCAACCCCGCCACGATCCTGTGCCGCATCTGCCAGTCGTCGTCGATGAACCCGACCGGACGCAGGTTGAGGCCCTGATTCTGAAAGAGCTCCCGTGCGGCGGCCGCGCCACGCCGTCCCGCCCCGTAGATCAGCACCGGCACGCCATGGCGGCTGGAGCGCTGAACGGAACTGGCAAGAATCACGTACGAGGCGCGGATGGACACGGTCATGAGCAGGCTGACCACACCGTAGATGCCGAAGAGCGACAGCGGATAGTCGTTCGAAGAGAACATCGCGAACCACGAACGCACCAGCGGCCGTGGCCACCGCGACCGCAACCAGGACCCTGGTCAGATCCTGCAGGCCCGCCACGCGCCAGCTGCCGCGGTACATGCCCTGCCAGGAGAACACCAGCGCGGTGACCGGCGCCAGGGTCGTCGCGATTTCGATGACCTGACCCCGCACCGCAGACAGGAGCCAGTCATCCGTCTTCAGGCCCACGGCCACGTAGGCTGCGGCGAACGCCACGACGAGATCGACGAGCACGACGAAGAAACCGCGCTTCACGACCGGCAATTCGTAGACGTTCAGCACCGTGCCGCGCCGGATGAACGCGAACTCGTCGTAGCCGAGCCGGCGGATCCCGACGATGCCCGCCACCAGCAGCGCGGTCACCATCAGTGCGGCCTCTCGTGCGTTCAGGAAGATCGAGAAGAGGGCAGCCCCGGCAAAGATCAATCCGGCGGCATGCAGGAGCAGGACCGCCATTCCGTAGTCGACGCCCAGCGCGAGCAGGCGATGGTGGATGTGATCCCGGTCCGCCTCGAACACGCCGCCGGTGTGATGCTCCATGCGATGAAGGGTTCGTCGCACCACGGCAATGAGCGCGTCGGCGATCGGCAGGCCGAGGATCAAGACCGGGAGCAGCGCGGCGAACCCGCTGGAGAGCGTCGAGCCGCCCCGAAGCGCGAACGCCGCCAGGCAGAAACCAATGGCGGTCGCACCGGTGTCGCCCATGAACAGCCGCGCGGGATGGAGGTTGTAGGGAAGAAATCCGAGCAGGGCGCCGGCGAGCACCAGCGAGACGCCGGCCATGTTCGACTGGCCGACGATCGCGAAGACGGCGGCCATGCTGGCGGCGGCAATCAGCGCCAGGCCGGCCGAGAGCCCGTCGAGCCCGTCGATGAGGTTGAAGGCATTCGTGACCCCCACGATCCACAGCACGGAGAGGGGCCAGGCCATCCATCCGATTTCAATCGGCACGCCGAACAGGTGCACCACCGGGCCGAGCGAGATTCCGAGCGCGACGGCAATGACGGCGCCCAGGGTGTGGGCCATCAGTTTCCGCCGCGCCCCGACCGACCGGATGTCGTCGCATATCGACACCAGCAGGATCGGCAGCACGCCGAGTCCCAGGCCAGTCGCCAGGTGCAGCGGCAGTTCCCAGCGGCCTGCGGAGAGCCACTGCGCGCCGCCGAACACGAGGGCGATCGATGCGACGACCGCGAGCCCGCCAAGGCGGGGAATCGGCCGATCGTGGACCTTGCGCGCGTCGGGGATGTCCATCGCCCCCACCCGCACGGCGAGCCGGGCCACCAGCGGCGTGAACCCGAACGCGAGGGCGGCGGCCGCCAGTGCGGGCAGGATGAACCAGAAGATGTCGTTCACGTGAATTCCTAGCGGAGCGCCGGTGAAGTGACCGGCTGACCGGCCTGACCCGCAGCCGGAAGCTGTGAGAGCAGGGAGAGATAGCGTGCGGCCCACAGCGGGCGACTGAACTCTCGCGCGACGAAGCTGCCGCCGGCCTGGCCCATGCGGGCGCGCTGGTGCGGGTCGGAGGCCAGGCACGCGATCGCCGCGGCCATCGCCGCCGCGTTGCCAGGTTGAACGGCGATGCCTGCACCGGCCCGCTCGAGTACTGCCTGCGCTTCGCCCTCGACGGCCAGCACGATTGGCCTGGCTGCCGCCATCGCTTCGAACATCTTGGATGGAAGGACGGTCTTGAACACGTCGGACGGCTTCAACGTCACCAGCGCCATGTCCGATGCCGCGAGGATGCCTGGCACTTTCTCGCGCGGCACCAGGCCCGTGAACATGACGTTGCTCAGGCCCTGGCGCGACGCGAGGTCGCGGAGGGCGGGAAGCTCTGCGCCATCCCCGACAATGAGGATCCGCACATCTGGAGCACGGAGACGCAGCAGACCGGCGGCCGTGATCAGCGTGCCGAGGCCGTGCGCCATTCCAATCGTCCCGACGTAGCTGGCCAGGACGTCGTCGTCACGCACGCCGAGCTCGGCGCGGGCAGCATCGCGGTCCGCCGCCTGCCAGAACGACGGTTCGATGCCGTTGGGAATCCAGTGCAGCTTTGCCGCCTCGATCCCGCGCGCCCGCAGCGTCCGGATGAACGCTTCCGTCAGGCACACAATCGCGGTGGCGTCGCGATACATCCGAAGCTCGAGGCGCTCGAGGAGCCGAAGCGCGAGCGATCGCTTCATCGCGCCCACGGCGGGAATCGACTCCGGCCACAGGTCCCGCAGCTCGAAGACCCACGGCGTCCGCCGGACGCGCGTGTACAGCCACGTCGCCACCGCGCAGAAGAACTGCGGCGAGGTCCCCACGGCGACGTCGAAGCGGCCGAGCCGCCAGGCGCGCCACACCGCCGTCGGCACGAACGACAGGTAATTCACGATGCGCCAGAAGACTGCCCGGTTCGGCGCCAGGCACGTCCAGACCCGATGGACGTGGATGCCGTCGGCGACGTCGTGGCGATACCAGCGCGCGGCGGAAGCCTGCGAACGGCCTGCCGAGGGGATGGCTCGGCACGCAGGTCACGACGTGGACCTCGTGGCCCGCGTTCGCCCACGCCTGGCAGTGCTCGAACGTCCGATTCGCCGGCGCGTTCACTTCCGGCGGAAAGTAGTGCGTGAAAAAGAGGATTCGCACGATCAGTAGTGACGCAGCTTGAAGATCGCCTTCCGGCCGAACGCGAGCGCGCGATGGGACGGCCGATCGAGATACGTCTGAAAGCGGTCGGCGCAGGCCGAGAAGGCGTCGATCCCTGTCAGCCGATGCATCACTCGAAGCTGCGTGATGTGCAGCGCGTGGTAGTAGCGGCTCGCGAGCATTTCCCGGCTCCCGTCACGTGCTTCGTAGAGCGACCACCAGCCGGTGTCGAAATCCGCCAGGCGCTTCGCGAGCGTCGCGACGCACGACTCCCAGATCTGAAACGCGTCGGACCGTCCCGACCAGCGCGCGTAGTCGAAGACGCCCCACAGGGCCCAGATGAAGCCATTCAGAATATGCGTCGGCGGATCGACGATGTATTCCTCGATCCAGATGTCCTGGCTCGCATCGGTGACGAGCACGCCGCCCTCGGCGACGTCGCGGCTCAACGGTTCGAACGCCAGATGTGCGGCATCGACGTACTTTGGTTCTCCGGTCGTGATTGCCGCCCGCACCAGCAGCGAGAGGCCGTTGCCTTGCGCGAGCCCCGAGTACCACGGCGCTCTGAGCCACTGCCGGTACGGCCAGTCGAAGTCGTGCATCCACACGCGCACGCCGTGGCCGTTGGGCCGCATCGCGCGCTCGAGCCAGTTCGCCGCGGCGATCCACGCGCTGCGATCGGCGGATGCGCCGCCGGCGGCCCAGGCATTGAATCGGGCGAGGCCGTACTGCGCGATCGCGATCGGGTTGTACTGCCGGCCGATGTCGCCGCGATAGTCGAGCAGCGGGATGCCGTCCGGATCGAAGGGTCCCGGCATAGCGCGCTTTCCCGGCAAATCGCATGAAGTAATCCAGGCCGGCCGATCGAACGCCGCTTCGTTCATCTCGGGCCGTTCGTACCAGAACGACAGCGGCCCGGCGCGTCGGTGCGCATACACGCGCAGCACGCGCGCGAGATAGCGACACGCGCGCCGCGTGCCGCAGGCGCTCAGGCGAGCGCGATTGCGGTTCTGGAGACTTCGACAATTTCATCGAACGGAATGGGTGACGGCCCGCCTGATCGAACGGCGGTCAAGAAAGCGGCAGCGCACGCCTGATGGCCCTTGTCCTGCCGCCACAAGGCCGATCGGCGAAAACCGCGCACGCCAAAGCCTTTGAGCGTCCTGAAGTTGTCGAGCTGAAGCACCCTGCCGTCGGCGAACACCTCGAGGCGCTCCTTCGCGAACGCCCTGGAGCCGTTGGCAAAGTAATGGACGGTGCCGATGGATCCGTCTTCGAAAGTCAGGTTCAGCGTCACGGTGTCGCTGGCGGCGTCTCGTCCGATGCGTCCCTTCGACGCGATCGGGCTCCCTGCCAGGTATCGCAGCAGGTCGATGAAGTGGCAGGCCTCGCCCACGATGCGGCCGCCGCCGGTCTCGCGATCGCGTGTCCAATGGTCGCGAGCGAGAGCGCCGGCGTTGACCGTCATGACGAAGGACTTCGGGCCGGTCCCTGCAAGCAGGGACTTGATCTGCTGCACGTGCGGCGCAAAACGGCGGTTGAACCCGACCATCAGCATCGGTCGCGTCGCGCGCGCGTAGGCGTCTTCCACGGCCGCCAGCTCGTCGAGCGTCAGGCAGAGCGGCTTCTCGACGAAGACCGGTTTCCCTGCCTCCAGCGCCTGCACGACGAGCGCCGCGTGCGAGTCGTGCCGTGTGGCGATGACGACCGCTTCGACGGACGCATCACGAACGACGGCCGACGATTCGGTCGAGGCCTCGGAAAAGCCGAACTTCCGGCCCGCGTGTATCGCAGCGACGCCGGAAGCCGACGCGACGGTCACGAGCCTCGCGCCGGCACGTTTGAACGCGGGGATCAGCACGCCGGCCGCGTGGTTTCCAGCCCCGACAAACGCGACAGCGGGTTCACCGGTCGATGGGCGTGGGGGCTGTTCGATTGGGAGCGTGGCGTGCGACGAGCGGAGGGCTGCGTCCGTCTTCACCTGGGGAGATGGATACTCGATGATGATGCCGAGCGACGGCTCGCTCCCCGCCACCACCTCGTACGCGGCATCGGCCCGATCCAGCGGCCAGCGGTGCGAGACGAGCGGTGCGACGCTGAGGCGCCGATCGGCCATGAGGTCGAGGATGGCCTCGAAGTTCCGCTGCTCCGTCCACCGCACGTGGCCAACGGGATAGTCGTGGCCCTTGTCCTCGTAGCCCGGGTCGTAGCGTCCCGGGCCGTACGAGCAGGACACCTGAAACGAGATTTCCTTCCTGTAGAAATCGTCTCTCGACAGTTCCAGCCCGGTGACGCCGACCAGGACGATGCGGCCGCGGGTGCGGCACATCTGCGGCGCCTGGCGCATCGGCTCGCTGCTGCGCGTCGTCGCGGTGACGAGGACGCCGTCCACGCCGCGGCCGCGTGAGAAGCGGGTGGCGGCGGCCACGGGATCCTGACCGGTGTCGAGATGGACCGTTTCCGCACCGGCGCTTCGAGCCAGTTCAGCCCTGGCGGGATCCGGATCGATGCCCAGCACCCGGCACCCGTTGGCCCGGAGCAGCCGCACGGCCAGTTGACCGATCAGGCCGAGGCCGGTCACCACGATCGCCTCGCCCATGGTTGGCTGCAGGAGACGAATGCCCTGCAGCGCGATCGCGCCAACCACGGTGAACGCCGCCTCCTCGTCGCTGACTTCGTCCGGGACGCGCGCACACAGATTGACCGGGACGCTCACCACCTCGGCATGCTTGCCGTTGCACGCCACCCGATCGCCGACCTGGAACCCGCTGACGCCGGCGCCGGTCTCCAGGACGACCCCCACGTTGCAGTAGCCGAGCGGCAGCGGCTGATCGAGCTTGTGCCGGACGGCCTTCAGGGTGGGAATCATCCCGTCGGTGCGGACCTTGTCGAGCACCGCGCGCAGCTTGTCCGGCTGCTGGCGGGCTTTCTCGATCAAGCCGGCCTTGCCGAAGTCGAGGAGCATGCGCTCGGTGCCGGGCGAGATCAGCGAGCGGGTGGTGCGGAGGAGCACGTGGCCGGGTTTCACGTGCGGGCACGGCACCTCGGCGAGCTCGACTTCGCCGGTTGCGAGGTTCTGAAGGATCTGCCTCATGGCGCCGGCTTTTCGAGCACCGCGAAGATATTCGCGCGGAAGTTTGCGAGCGCCGCGAACCGGTTCACGGCGCGCTCGTACGTGAGCCCGGCCACAAAGAGGGCTCTCGACGCCAGCCCGTAGGATGGTTCCTTCTCCACCATTTCCACAGAGCGAATTCGGAAGCCCGCATCGAGCGCATGCCGGTCGATCGCGTGGCTCGTGTTCAATCGGTAAAACGTCGGAAAGACCTCATGAGCACCCTGCGCGTGTCCGCGAAGCCTGCCCGAGACGAGCGCGTGAAACCAGTGCGGGGTGACGGCGGCCACCATGCCGACGTAGTGAAGAACGTTCGGAGTTCGTAGCGCGTACACGCCTCCCGGGACGAGGACACGGAACACTTCGCGCAAGTGTTCCGATGGATTCTTGACGTGCTCGACGACATAGTCGGAGACCACCGCGCCGAACGTCTCGTCGGGGAACGGATAGGTCGGCCCAGACAGCAGGTGAAACGAACGCAGCGATGGATTCCGAGCAGCCGCCGGATCGACGTCGAGGCCATGCACAGTCCAGAGCGACGAGAGGAACGCTGAAGTGGGGTTCCCAACTCCGGGACCCACCTCGAGGATCTCGGCATCGCGGGGAATCGCGGTCCTGCAGAGCGCGTGAAAGGCGGCGGTGCCGTCGATCCATCCCGGCCGGTCTCGGTACCAGTAGTCCAGCCATCGATCGGACCACGGCGGCTCCTGCACCTTTGAAGGCGCGATCATTTCGTCGCCTCGATCAGCATGAACAAGCCGCGGCCTGGTAAGAACGTCCGTATGAGCCGGCGAGGCCAGATGGCCCGAGCCGTCGAGAGCAGCCATCCGCGGTGACGTTGCCCTGACGTCGGATTCCAGCAGGTCACCGTGCGTGAGCACGGTTCGAACCGTGACGCTGTTGAAGCCGCGAAACAGCGCGCGCACTTCGTCCACCGTGAATGCTTTCGTGCCTGGGCTCTCCAGATGGTTGGCGAAGATGTCGTCCAGATTGCGGCAGGGCCTACCGGCCAACAAGCCATAGCGAAGCCAGAGCATGAAGCCGACGAGCGACTGCTTGTGATAGAGCATCACTCTGCGCCCTGCCGCCCTGGTCGCAGCACGCGCGCCACCTCGCGCACGGCGCTGCGAGGTGTCGGGAGTGTGATGCAGCACGCCCCAGGAGTACACGAGGTCGAAGGACTGGTCGCGAAACGGCAGCCGCTCGGCATTGGCCACGCGCAGGTCGGACTGGAGCCCGAACGCCTCGAAGCGACGCCGCACATGATCGATCGCACGTTCTGTCAGGTCGATGCCGGTCAAGCGACTGCCGGCCTCCGCGAACAACTGATGGTCCGCGCCGAGGCCGACGCCGATCTCCAGCACGTCCCGGTCCCGCGTCTCGGCGGCGTTGGCAAACGCGGGAATGAACGGCTCGAGCTCGTATCGCCGGCGACTCTGAGCGAGATAGCCTGCCTTATCGCGGCTGCGAAGGTAGAGCTCCTCGCCGCAGGATGCCGAGTTCCAGAAGTCGTGGACGCCGCGGATGGCGTCCAACGGTTCGAAGACAGAGCCGTGCGGCTCCCGCTGGGGCGCGGAAAGCATCGACGGCGAACCGTTGGCCATCAGATCTCCCCGTTGACGAGCCGATAACGCCTCGCGGTACGGAGTCGGCCGGCCACGGCTTCCGTGTCGCGAACGAAAATGGTGTTGCCGCCACGCGAAACCGGCTCGAGGAGCCGGCGCTCGAAGGGATCGTAGGTGTACGGCGCGAACCCGTTACGAGCCATGAGCGTCATCAGCTCGTCGTCGGCGACGCCATACCGCGCGCCGCTGCCGTTGGTTTCCATCACCACGGCAAGCAGCCGCGGGTCGGCGAGTGTGCGGGTTGCCCCCATCAACACGGGACGCTCGTACCCCTCGACGTCGATTTTGATCAGTGTCGGCACGTTCACGCCGACCAAGATCGTCGAGTGTCCGGACGGCAACTTCGACTGCTGGTTCACGCTCGCCTTCGCGGAGCACATGGTTCACGGCATCCAGATCAGTGGTGAATCGAAGCGTGCCCGAGCGAGTCAGACAGGCCGCCTTGCCAGGCGATCACGGTTCCAGACAAGCCGTTGAGCACGACGTTTCGTTGAAGATGAGCGAACGTCCGCGGGATGGGTTCGACGCTGGTCACCTGAGCGCCGACGGTCCACCCGCGGCCAGCACCGTGTAGCTGCCGACGTTTGCCCCGACGTCGAGGAAACGGTTCGCCGCGCCGCAGCATATGGAGCACGAATGCCATGTCTCGGACTTCGTGCAGGCCGCAGTACCAATTGCCCGTGGCGCCGGTCATGCCGCGTGAAGCGAACAGCGATGTTCCTTCGACAAAGGGCAGAGCAATCGGGCCCGACAGGAGGCGGGAGGCCATCTGCCACCGCGCGACGCGTCCGAGCGCCGCGATCCGACCGCTGGAATTGAGCGGGTGGTTCCAGACGAACTTCACCAGATCTGGCAGCGCCATCTCAGACCACCGCAGCTGCTCGCAGCGCGTGGCGCGCTCGGACGTGAACCGTCGGTGGTACCGGAGTCGAGAAAATGCCGGCACCAGATCTCGATGCACATCAACCCCAGGATGGTGTAAGCGGCATCGACGCGTCCGGCACGGTCATCGGCAATCAGCGTGGCGACGGCGGCAGGGTCGAAGAGACCGCGACGATTTACGGTGGCAACGGACAGCGTGTCGTCGACAAGTTCCCGCAGATCGTGCTGCAGCCACCGGCGCAGCGGCGCGCCGAAGCCGGCCTTGGGGCGATGGACGATCTCGGGCGGCAGATATCGCTCGATCGCCTTCTTCAGCACCCATTTGCCATGACGTCCGCGCTGTTTCACATGCGCAGGCAGCGCATTCGCCAGGCGGACGAGATCGTTGTCGAGGAACGGCACGCGCACTTCGACGCCAGCCGCCATCGACATCTTGTCCGTGTACAGAAGATTGTGATCGGCGAGGAAGAAGCGCTGTTCGAGCGCCAGCATCTGGTGTAGCGGCGGCATGCCCTGCGGCAGCGTTCGCAGGTAGTCCTCGAGCGGGGCTTCTATCCGTTCAGTCGCGAGCAATGCGCGGTGCTCGGGCGCGAACAGGCTGCGGATTCGCTCCACGTCTGCCCAGAGGAAGTACTCCGTCAAGCGCTGCTCGCGCGTCGAGTCGGCGTGCGCGAGCGCCTTCGCAATCCGCCGTCCTGACGAACCGAATGCCGTGAGTCGTCCCGACGCGCGCCGCAAACCAGCACGTACCGGTCTCGGCAGGCCGCTCCAATACCGTTCGAAACCGAGTGCGCGGTGACGCCGATAGCCGGAGAACAGGTCGTCGCCGCCTGCGCCAGACAGCAGCACTTTCATGCCGTGCTCGCGGGCCAGCCGGCTGATGTACAGCACGTTGAGTGGAGCAGGATCCGCGAGCGGCTCATCGAGGTGGACGACCATCTGCTCCAGGTCCTGCGCCATCTGTCGATGAATCGATGCGGACGACGTGCAGCTTCACACCGAGGTGGCGCGCAACCTGTCGTGCATACGGCAGGTCATCCGCCATCCCGCGATCGCGCACGCCTCCCGTGTCGATCGTGAAGCAATCAATCTGCGGCGCCTCTTCGCGGGCCATGGCGACCACCGCACTCGAATCGACGCCACCGGACAAGAACGCGCCAACCGGCACGTCTGCCACCATCTGGCGATGGACGGCGGTCCGCAGCGATTGCTCGACACGCCGTGCCGCTTCGTCCGAGCCAACGTCGATCGGTTCCGCAAGCCACGTCGAAGGTGCCCAGGTCCACTGGCGGACGATGCGGCAGTCCTTGACGCGGAGAGCCTCGCCGGGGCCG
Organism: uncultured Acidobacteriota bacterium; assembly: GCA_963751025.1. Classification (GTDB taxonomy): domain Bacteria; phylum Acidobacteriota; class Vicinamibacteria; order Vicinamibacterales; family UBA2999; genus Gp6-AA40. The sequence goes on from CAVVTC010000005.1 coordinate 545,507, forward strand.
AGCCGCCGAACACCGCGGATCGGCGTCGCTCCGCCAGGACTCCAGAGGTATCCCAGCGTGCGAAAGAGCGACGCGACATCGATTGTTGCGGGGATCGTCCCTGTGCGCATCAGCGCCTTCAGTTCGCTCGCGAACAGGAACCCCTCGGCGGTCTGAGCGAAGTACAAGGGTTTGACGGCCATGGCGTCGCACGCGAGAAACAGCGACCGCGCCGCATCGTCCCAGATCGCGAAGGCGAAGATGCCGTTGAGCAGCGAGAGCATCGCCTCGCCCTTCGCTTCGTAAAGGGCGAGGAGCACTTCGGTATCCGAGTGGCCGCGGAAGGAATGGCCACTCCGCTCGAGGTCGGCCCGGAGCTCGCGAAAGTTGTAGATCTCGCCGTTGAACACGATCACCGCAGTGCGCGGCGCGGTTCTCCATCGGTTGATGACCGAGCGCGGAGACGTCGATGATCGACAGCCGACGATGTGCCAGCCCGACGAGCGCGCGCGGCGAATACCACGTCGCCTGAGTCATCGGGCCCGCGGTGCGACAGCGCGTCGTTGAACAGATGCAGGATCTCGGGAGCGAACCTGCCCTGGAAGCCGGCTATTCCGCACATGGTGCGATGTTCCAGCTAGCGGCCTGTTCATAGCCTGTTCATTCCTCGCGGTGTTTGGTGTCCCAGGATGGTGCGGCGCTTTATTCATACGCTCGAAGAGTCGCGTGCAGAACGATGCGACTGGCTCATGTTCGTCATCAAAGAATTCCGCGTTCAGCAGTTCGTTTGCGGTTTGGACGCCAGACTTCTGTGGCGACGACGAGGCCGCAGCTCTCACGGGTGACGAGGCCGAAGTGCCATGTCGAGAAAACGGCACCAGAACAGAGTGGGCAGGATCCGCTCACGGCGAGTGCCGAGCGAAGGTTCAATTCATCCGGACCCAGGCCGGTGTGTCGCCACCCTCGAGCAGCCACTGATACGTCACGGCGTATTGCTCTCCGATCCCGCGCCAGGCGAATTCCGTTGCCATCCAGCGGCGGCCGGCCAAGCCCATTTGCGCCAGCTGACCTGGTGACGAACTGAGCGCCTCCTCGAGACAGGCTACTAAGGGATCAACGCCGATCTCGATCGACCACCCCGCGCCCTCGCTCGTCAATCGCGACCACGGAGCCGCGACAGTGACGACGGCGGGAGTCCCGGCGGCAAGGGCTTCCGCCACCGTCATGCCGAAGTTCTCCGAATGGGTGGGCAGCACGAACAAGTCGGCCGCCCGGTACACGTTCAGCTTGTCCGCCCCGTACAGCGGCCCGGAAAGGACCAAGCGGTCAAGCTTCAGGGCGGCAACGAGTGCGCGCACCTCTGCCAGGTGGCCATTGTCATCAGGGCCGACGACGTGCAACTCCCAGTCGCGGAAGCGATGCTGAATCGCCCTCCACGCGTGCAGCAACGTTGTCACGCCTTTCTTCGGATGGATACGTCCCAAGAAGAGCAGCCGACGACGGTCGTGGCGGGGGGCTTAAGCAATGGCGGCACATCGATGCCGTTTGGGAGAATGCAAATCGGCTGGACAAGTCCGAGTTTGCGAATGTCCTGGTATTCGCTTTCGCTCGTGGCGTGAAAGCATGCGGCCCCGCGTACTGCTGGGCCCTGAAGCAGGTGCCAGAACACCTTCTTCCGCAGCGCGTGAAAGTCGAGCGCCCAGCCCGAGAGTGTTCCGTGCGGAGACACCATGAGGCGGCAGTTCGAATAGCGTCGGCATACTTGTCCCGGGTAGACGTTCGGCATCATCCACAGGCTGTGATTGTGAATGAGGCCGAATCGCCCGCAGTTGGCTTCATCGACCAGCCACCGGTGCATCTCGGGTGACCTGCCAAGCCGCCGCGGACCCATCCCGAGAGGGAATGTCTGAGATACGGGGGCGATGTGGTGCGAGGACTCCACTCCAGTGCGGCCAGGCGGGCATCCGCGCCGGTCTCGATGAGAGATTCACACAACCGGACGACGGAGGACGATAGTCCGCTCGCCTCATCGTCCACAGACGGCACGACATGAATCACGCGCATGACATGGTGCCGCCAATTATGGTCGCTAGTCACGTACCCACGATCCAGGTCGGCTACCCGAGAGAGAGCACTCATATTCTGCTACCGACGTCAGAGAATCGCTACGCTGACTCTGTCATGCCGAACGGCCTGCTCCCGCGAGTAACGCGTCGTAGGTTTCAAGCAGCGCTTTGCCGGCAACACGGTTGTCGAATCTCTCGAGAACGGTTTTGCGCGCGGTCTCGCCCATGCTTCGGTTGAGTGGTTCGTTGGACAGCAACCGCTTGAGCCGATCTGTAAGCTCGCTAACGTTCCCGACTTCGGTCAGGTACCCCTCGTCGCCATCGCGAATGATGCCGTCTGGACCGCCGCATCGAGTCGAGACGACAGGAACACCGCAGGCCATGGCTTCAATTAGCACGATGCCAAAACCTTCTTCGTCAGAACTGAGAGCGAACACCGAGGCCGACCTGTAAAGGTCCACGAGTTCTACGCTTGGGGGGGATTGCACCATGTTCACCCGAGCGCGGACTCCGAGTTCCTCTGCCAGCCGCCAGAACGCCTTTGAAGGACCGGCCAAACCGGCCAGCACCAGACGGGTTGTGCACACCAAGTCGGCTGGAAGCGCGGCGAATGCCCGCAGCATGAGCGCGATGTTCTTGCGTTCGTCGTTCAGGCGTCCGACACACAGAATGTAAGGATCGGCTTGCAGGTTCCGGCAGGACAGTGGACTAAACCGGTTGGCGTCAACACCTGGCGTCACGAATCGTATGATCGCTCGGCGTTTGGTATTTACCGACTCGGCGTAGTCAAACATCCACTCGTTCTCCACCATGATGGCATCCACTGACTGCAGGGCCCTCCGATCCTGTCGGTCAACTATGGTCGTCATCCAGCGGCGCCACCAGGCGCTTGGGCCTCGTGAAGACCTGGACCCACGTTCCACCACGGCGCGAGTCGCACAATGCATCGCAACAGGCGGGCCAACTCCGCAGACGCTACATGCTAGGGCTGGCGACCCACAGACCACCTGAATGAGATCGCAGTCGCGCAAGGCCTCGGTCAGGGCTCGCCGCGGCTGGTAGCGCCGGAACTCGAACTCGGACCACGCGGATCCAATGCGAATGAACCGTCGCCCGCGCCAGATGCCTTCCGATGTGGCCACGCCTCGCCGCCAACTGGTGGGCCTGGTCAGCGATAGGCTGAGTTCATCTCGCGACCTGCTAGAGATGGAGAGAATTTGGATTTCGAACGTCTCCGACTGCTCGAGTGTCTCGCACATGAATTCAGCGACTGATACGACTCCACCCCCGTATTCAAGGTTTGGCACCACCAGCCCAATCCGGACCGGCAGGATCGGACGCGCGTTTCGCTTCCTTGTCACGTGGTTGTCGGCACTGCTCCGCCGGCAATAACCGGTCTCGCTCGCACAGGCGACGACTGGTTACGAAATGCGCTTTCACCGATCGCAAGAAAGACGGTAATCCAGACAGGGTCCCTCATAGAGAGAAGAACGGTGTCGAGCTTCGTGTCTGGAATCGCCAGAAGATAGAATGCGCAACTCAGGAAGAACCACCGCGACCAAGTCATTGGTCCGTTCATGAAGGCGCGGTCAAGCCATCGCAAGGCGAACCCATAGACGCATGCAAAGAGCAGCAGTCCGATGACGCCGTAGTCGAATACCGCGTGCATCCACGGAGTGGGCGCCAAATCAATTAGTGGAAAACGCCCGGTCGCCGCCAGGTCAAACTCGATGGCATACATCTGTGCCCTCTCGGCCTTGTCTGGGACAAGGAAGGTCGGGAGCGCTCCAATCGTGCTTTCCTTCCACGTCTCCGAGAGCGCAGGACCGCTGGCCAGATAGTTGGAGACCGCAGCGAAAAACTGCGGTCCATACGACCAGCGCGTCGAAAGGTTGTCGCGTGTCTGGCCGACGATATCGGTGGAGGATGTCAGTATCGCGAATGGGCTGCTCCAGAATTCCTCGGAGTCTATGCCGAGTTGATTTCGATAGACCACAATGAACAAGAGCAACAGGACAGTACGCCGGCACCAGTGCCAATCAGCCGCAGTCTCGGTCGATCTGGTTCAATCGAAGCACCGTCAGCACCAGAATGACCGCCGAGATTAGCAGTGTGCGTGAGCCGCTGATAAACACGAAAAAGAGGGTGACGAACAAGAAGACGGACACAATGTAGCGTCTGCCGACCCGAGCCAACAGCGCTAGAGTGTGTACGCCCACCATTACTTTCTGGAAAATAAGGGCCAGCAGCGCGACAACGCTGGTGGACGAGCCCGCTGTTGGAACAAGGCCCAGATAGAAAATCAAATGGCCGGTCGTGAACGCCGCCCAAAACAGCAGCAACGATGCCAGAGAGAGCATCAGATATCCGGGAGTGTGAAGGTTCCATTGGACCGACCGGTTTGTTGGCCGACCTACGATTACGGCACAAAGGCACAGCCAGATCAGAAAGAAGACTCGCCCCCAGAGAGCGCCCTCTTCGTCAAACTGGAACATCGCCCGCGCCTCGGAGTCGATGACAATCATCGACGGTGCGCACCAGACCAACCAGCATGTGAGAATCAGCCAGGGCACGCTAGGAAACGAGGGTTTCCCAAGCCATCTGAGATGGCCTCGGTGGGCTAGCAGCACAAATGGCAGTGCGCACGCCACGGCGAAAAGCAGACCCTCGGCTGTAAGCGGACCTCGCTGAGTGAACACGGCCGCTAGGATGGGGACAATCACGTATAGACAGATGATGCTCGTAATCCACAGCTCGCGTGGCGCCCCGTGACGGCGAGAACCGTGTTCAGACATCTAACTTGTGAGCGCTCGAGATGCTAGCGGCATCTTTGCACGAGTATCCGGCTGTCCATCTAACTGGTTCACCAGATCCACCATCTCGATGATCCGGTCCGCATAGGCGTGCGCGCGATGCGTAAGCTCGCGAAGTCCAATCGCCGCAATCCGCGAGCGGCGTCGTCGCCGTCGCGACAGCGCGTAGTCCGCCTCTTTGAGTTCGTCCGGCTCGCAAAAGAACATGGGCTTAAGTTCCCTTACGAATGAGTTACTTGTCGGTCTTGCTACCCGCACATGAGAGCGCACACGCTGGAATTTCGACAGATCGCATCGTGAGCCGATCCCAGTGTCCGAGCGCAGCAGACCGAACGAGATTCCGCGCCGTATCTCATGTCTTCGAGTGCCCAGGCTACGGGGAGTTCGGATGACGCGCTGCCAGTTGAGAGCGAATATGCGCCATGACCTGCGCCGCACGGCTCGGCACAGAGTACCCGGGTACGGCGCGCGCGTGGGCCGCTGCGGCCATCATCCGCCGTTCCCGGTCGCGCGGGAGGTAATGGCGGACCAGTTCAACAAGTTCCCTTGCGTCGTCCCAAAGCGGGACCTCGGTGCGCTGATCGAAGACTGTCTGAACAAAATCGGTCCGTCGATGCAGGAAAAAGCACTGCGCCGCGGCCAGTTCGTATGTGCGAATGGTGTCTTCGTCGCCAGGTTGGCGCTTCCCTCTTACCACGAGCTCTCGCTGCACAGGCGAAATCGCGATTCGTCCTGAGCGAAGGAACGTCCCGTATCCCCTGCCCGTTGGTGTGTCGGCGAAAGACCAGTGGCGCGGGAACTCGTTCCGACGTGCGCTCCAGCCATTACCGGCCAGCCCCACACGCCACGACTCGTCGCGCATTTCCGTCGCGAAATCGAGCATGAGGCTGTGATATTCGGGACGCCAAGTGGCCGCGAGGACGACATCCATTACCTGTTCTGACGGTGCGGTCGGCCAATAGTGCACTGTGGGATCGTAGCCGTGTGGCACGCATACGCAGGTGTTTCGATAGCCGTAGACGTGTTGCCACAGATCAGGATGAAATGGCTTTGTTGATACGACCAAATCGTATTCGCCGACGGCTCTCCCTAAGCCACGACCAAAAGCGTGAGGCGAGCAATCCGGGAAGACGTTGACGGTGAGTACCTCCCCATCCTTCATCCGCTGGACCAAGCGTCGACTGATACCCCAGCCCTTGTATGCAACGAAGACATCGGGGGATAGCGTTCGGAGAAGTTGAGCGATCCGGTGCTCCAACTCCTTACACTGCATCGGACGGAGCAGGCGGTTCACCCCACGCATGATGAAGGAGCGATGGGATGGAAAATAATGACCCGGGTCGACTTCACTGACTGCAGCAGCTTGAGGCGAATCCAGCGCTTCTCGCATAGACCGCGCCGACGACCCTTTCCAAGCATCGCCCACGAACAATAGTCGAATGGGGCGGGGTGCCGATGTTCGGTTAGAATCCATGTCACAAAGTCGCGGCTGCGCCGCGGTTAGACGCGTGCGCGAATGTCGTCGCCCGGTCAGCAATCACCTTGCACCGAGCAACCTTAGGCTCGTCTACAGAGGCGACGTCGCATTCGTCCCACGTCAGCACCCTATCCGGAATGCCACTGAGATCTAGGGGCCAGGGCCGTTGCCACATAAACTCTAAGCCGTCTCGCAGCGCGCGGTAACTGCGGTGGTACCCACAGGCGGCCAACTGCAGCAGTCGCAGGTGCCAGAGCCTGCGCATCAGCGACAGTCGGGCGAGGCGGCGGTGGCCCGATGCGAGTTGCTCGGAGCGTCGGCGAAAATTGAGCGCCCAGATCAGCTCGTGCTCCCGGACAACTCGCCAGTTTTCATAGCTGTTGTGATGTCCGGGCTCGCGGGGAGCAATCGCGTAGAGTGGCTCGGGTACATACGCGACGTCGTTCCGCAACAACAGTCTCATCCACATGTCGACGTCTGCCAGCACCGGCAAACGTGGATCGAAGGGTCCCGCTTCGAGCACCCGCGTTAGACGCACCATGACGATACCGAATATCGCGGATGAATCTGTCGACAGCATTTCGTCGAGCATCCTGGTACCAGGCGTCACGTCGCCATACGGGTGGCGATAGATGCCGACCACACGACCGACCGCATCGAGCCGATCAGCCGCATTGAATACGAGCGCGACACTGGCATGCGCGCATAACGCCTCGGTCCAGCGTCGAAGCATATCCGCTCGGTACAGGTCGCCGTCGTGCACGATCGCGACGTAGTCGGTGGTTGCACGCAGCACTGCAGCGTTCTGATTGCCGGCATAGCGAAGGTTGTGCGCATTCCTGAAATACCGCACACGATGATCACGACGAGCGTACTCGCGAGAGACGGCCTCCGTGCCATCAGGTGAGCAATCATCATTGATGATCAGCTCGAAATCTCCGTGTGTCTGCGCGAGCAATGAGTCGAGCGTGCGCGGCAGGATCGCGGCGCGTTTATAAGTGAGGAGGCAGACGCTCACCCGGGGCAGTCTCATCTGTTCAAATGTTCCACGAAGGCGGCAGGTTCTTTCGCACTTCGATGTTGGAGAAGGTGACCGGCGTCATGGGGCCACGTTCCTCTACCCACCGAGCCATGCGTGCGATACCGTCGCGCAGCGACACGGGTGTGCCGGGTCGAAAGACACGACGCACCTTGTCGTGAGTTGAGAACGCGTGGACGACCTCGTTGCGCGCTGGCAAGTGCTGCACGGTTGGCTCGACACCAAAGGCGTCGGCCGATTTCATCGGCCAGAGCTCCAGCACGCTATAGGGGTGATCGGCACCGACGTTGAAGACCTGATTGTGCGCGTCTGAAACCTCCGGCGCCATGGCGATTATCGGCGCCACGTCGTCGACATGGGAGAACGCTCGAGTCTGCTTGCCGTCGCCGAAAATTGGCAGTGCCTTATCCTGGATGAGGTGGTTCATGAAGATGCCGATCACGTTCCGATACCTGTCCGCAACGTTCTGAAGTTCGCCGTACACGTTGTGCGGCCGGAAGATCACGTACTGCAATCCGAACATGTGATGTGCGGCAATCAGGTCGAGCTCGACGGCATACTTCGAGATTCCGTACGGGTCCTCTGGGCGTGGCACCAGCTCTTCGCTCATCGGTGTTTGACCGGCGCCGTACACGGCGATCGACGACGTGAACACAAAGCACTTGACATCGTGCCTAACCGCTTCGTTGATCAGGCTGATACTGCCCATTAGATTAGTCGTGTAGTTGTATTGGCGTATGAAGTGACTCAGCCCCTCGGCGGCATACGCCGCAAGGTGATAGACATAATCGAAGCGATGTTCTTCGCAGAGACTGGCGACGAGCGCAACGTCGGTACAGGAGCCTCGAACAAACGTAACATCGGCGGGAACGTTAGCTTGGAAGCCACCGGACAAATCGTCGAGACCCACCACTCGCATGCCGCGCGTTAGACAGTGCCGCGCCACGTGGGCTCCAATGAACCCCGCCACTCCCGTTACTAGCACAGTTGTCGCGCTGCCGCCCGAGGGCTTGACGATTCGTCCCGGACTGGATATCTGACGTGCCGCCGCCTGCACGTCAACTTTGGCTTGGAGCGCCCTGTTCATAGAAGGTCTCTCCGCCGCGACGCATAAGCGGGTCTGAGCTGCGCCAGAAACAACGTCGCCACTAGCCTAGCGCTGGCGGGCAGCGACGAGAGGAGCGCAGCGGTACTCACGGCGGCGACAGCGATCGCTGCTGTGAGAATGAGCCCCGCAGGGGCGCCCGTCTGGGAGCCCCAAGCCGTGAGCAGGCACGAGGCGCCGATACTCGCCGCGGTCAGAATCGTTTGTGACCGTGGCCACGGCATTCCGAGGCACCTGAAAGTGCGACGCATCGCAATGACGGTGCTTACGGCGACGACCAGTTCTGCCACCAATAGTGCGCCAGCCGCTCCTCTGACTCCGAGCAGCGGCACGGCGATCAACGTGGCAACCAGTGCGACGGCCGTCGCTACTCCGGAGATGACCAACTGGAGCTTTACTTTGTTCAGGCATTGGAGTACGGCAATTACCGGTTGCGAGAATGCCACGAGAAGCACGCCGATCGAGAACTCAGCGAACAGCACGGAGTCGAACGGTATTCGGCCGCGCGTCCAGGTCATGAAAGCCGGTTGAATGAAGAACGCCGCTGCTACCGCCCCTGGCGCCAACGCTGCAACAAGTACCAGCCAAACGACGGTCATCACCGAGACCGTCTTCGCTGCATCTTTCAGGTTGAGGTACCGCGCCAGCTCAGGGGTCAACGGAAGCGTGATAGTCGCGAGGCCCGCTGCGAGGACGTTTGCGATCGTGCGACTCGTCATAAAGAGCACGAGGCCCGCTGGGCCAACCAGCGGTCCCACAATCAATCGGAACTGCTCTTGGCGCAGCATTTCGAGAACACCTTTCACCGACAGTGCTAGTGAACGCACGTAGTTGGTGATACCGAAACGCAAGACTCGACTTACGGTCCGCGAGCCGCTCTCTCGCCATTGCCTTTCGCATGTACACCGT
>CAVVTC010000006.1:0-2500 GCA_963751025.1 uncultured Acidobacteriota bacterium
AAAGAAGAGAAATATGGTCAAGCCTCACGGCTCATTAGTACCAGTTAGCTTAACGCATCGCTGCGCTTCCACACCTGGCCTATCAACCTGGTCGTCTACCAGGAGCCTTTAGAGGGATTACTCCCTGGGAGATCTCATCTCGTGGAGGGTTTCACGCTTAGATGCCTTCAGCGTTTCTCCCTTCCGGACGTAGCTACTCGGCACTGCCGCTGGCGCGACAACCGATACACTAGAGGTCCGTCCAACCCGGTCCTCTCGGTACTAAGGTCAGCCCCACTCAAATCTCCTGCGCCCATCACAGATAGAGACCGAACTGTCTCGCGACGTTCTAAACCCAGCTCACGTACCGCTTTAACCGGCGAACAGCCGGACCCTTGGAACCTGCTACAGCTCCAGGATGCGATGAGCCGACATCGAGGTGCCAAACCTGAGCGTCGATGTGAACTCTTGGCTCAGATCAGCCTGTTATCCCCGGCGTACCTTTTATCCGTTGAGCGATGGCCCTTCCATGCGGAACCACCGGATCACTAAGTCCTGGTTTCCCACCTGCTCGACCTGTATGTCTCGCAGTCAAGCTCGCTTATGCCTTTGCACTCTATGGCTGATTTCCAAACAGCCTGAGCGAACCTTCGAGCGCCTCCGTTACAGTTTAGGAGGCGACCGCCCCAGTCAAACTACCCACCTAGCAGTGTCCCTGATCTGGATAACAGAACGAGGTTAGAACGCCGGAGCAGTAAGGGTGGTATCTCACCGTTGGCTCCCCCGAGACCGAGATCCCGGGTTCAAAGCCTCCCACCTATCCTGCGCATACTGCGCCAGCATTCACTACTAGGATGTAGTAAAGGTGCACGGGGTCTTTTCGTCTTGTGACGGGCAACCGGCGTCTTCACCGGTACCACAAATTCGCAGTGCTCCTCGTTGAGACAGCGCTCAGATCGTTACGCCATTCGTGCAGGTCGGAACTTACCCGACAAGGAATTTCGCTACCTTAGGACCGTTATAGTTACGGCCGCCGTTTACCGGGGCTTCAGTTCAAAGCGTCGCCTTGCGGCTAACCTCTCTCTTTAACCTTCCGGCACCGGGCAGGCGTCAGACCCTATACGTCGTGTTCGACTTCGCAGAGCCCTGTGTTTTTAGTAAACAGTCGCCTGAGCCTCTTTATTGCAACTCCCGCCCGCTCACCGAGTAAATCGGATCACGAGTAGGAGCACCCCTTCTTCCGAAGTTACGGGGTCAATTTGCCGAGTTCCTAAACGAGGGATCACACTTGCGCCTGAGGATTTTCTCCTCGCCTACCTGTGTCGGTTTGCGGTACGGGTACCCACTCCACTCCTTAGAGGCTTTTCTCGGCAGCGTGGCGTCACCAGCTTTATTCGCCTTGCGGCGATCGCTCCGGCCCCTCAGGATTAACGACCCACCGGATTTACCTGGCAGATCTCCCTACGAGCCTCAACCCACACGACCAATCGTGGGCCTGGTTAGCCTCCTGCGTCCCCCCATCGTGATAACGTGGAATAGGTAGTTCCGGAATATTAACCGGATGTGCATCCGCTACGCCTTTCGGCCTCGCGTTAGCCCCCGACTAACCCTGAGCGGACGAACCTACCTCAGGAAACCTTAGGCTTACGGCGGGGAAGATTCTCACTTCCCTTATCGCTACTTATGCCGGCAGGGTCACTTCTCTCCACTCCACCAGTTCTTTCGATCTGGCTTCACGGCTGAGAGAACGCTCCTCTACCAAAACATCACCCCGCAGGGCGATGCATTCTACGACTTCGGTGGTGTGCTTGAGCCCCGTTATATTGTCGGCCCAAAGCCGCTTGACCAGTGAGCTATTACGCTTTCTTTAAAGGATGGCTGCTTCTAAGCCAACCTCCTGGTTGTCTAAGCGTCTTCAGATCCTTTACCACTTAGCACACACTTAGGGACCTTAGTCGGTAGTCTGGACTGTTTTCCTTTCGACGATGAAGCTTAGCCCCCACCGTCTCACTCCCGGGATACGTGTCGCTGGCATTCGCAGTTTGATTGGATTCAGTAAGCTGGTAAGCCCCTTAGTCCATTCAGTTCTCTACCACCAGCGCCGACCTCCCGAGGCTGCCCCTAAAGGCATTTCGAGGAGAACGGGCAATCACGAAGTTTGATTGGCCTTTCACTCCTACCCTCAGCTCATCCAAGCTGTTTTCAACCAACACTGGTTCGGACCTCCATACGGTGTTACCCGTACTTCATCCTGGCCAAGGGTAGATCACCTCGCTTCGCGTCTATTCCCAATGACTGAACGCCCATTTCGGACTCGCTTTCGCTACGGCTCGCTTACGCTTAACCTCGCCACGGAGAATAACTAGCCGGCTCATTATGCAAAAGGCACGCGGTCAGGCATTCCACACCGAAGTGCGGCATAGCCCTCCCACTGCTTGTAGGCATACGGTTTCAGGATCTTTTAACTCCCCTCACAGGGGTTCTTTTCACCTTTCCCTCACGGTACTGGTTCACTATCGGT
>CAVVTC010000006.1:5000-551055 GCA_963751025.1 uncultured Acidobacteriota bacterium
TCACCAACTAGCTAATCAGACGCGGGCCCCTCATCAAGCGCCAGGTCTTGCGATCCCCGGCTTTGATCTCCGCCTGTTCAAAGGCAGGATGTTATGCGGTATTAGCGTCCCTTTCGGGACGTTATCCCCCACTCGAAGGTAGGTCACCCACGTGTTACTCACCCGTTTGCCACTCAGTTATCCATTGCTGGATAACCGCGTTCGACTTGCATGTGTTAGGCACGCCGCCAGCGTTGATTCTGAGCCAGGATCAAACTCTCATGTTAAATGCGCTGTTCACCGCCCTCGCGCCTTGCAGCGCTCGAACGGATCGCAACTTTTAACGCGATCGCCTGTTGACTTGGCTCTTGCGTTGTACTTTGTACGTGTGTTGTGGATGGTTGTAAACCATCCGCTGACACTCGACGGGCGTCCACTCCTGCACTACGGCACTCTCTTCGACGGAAAGCCAGCGATGCACTCATGAGACATTGTGTGCTTGCACGCACTATCTAGTTTTCAAAGAACCGGAATGCCCGGCTGACCGTGTCCGGCCGTGCCGAGTCCCCACCGAGCGGCCGTTTCCGTCCGTTTTAGGGGAACCTTCTGAGGTTACTACCCGATGCCCTGGCTGTCAAGCCCCTGAACCGTCTGGGTGACGGCCTGGGGTGACGGAGGCGGAAGGGTGAAGCCCCGAACTGTCCTGCTGTCCACAGCGCGCTCTCACGCGCCCCAGACAACCCACCCATCCTATGTCGTTGCCCGCGAACTGTCAATCACGGCAGCACGCGCACAAGAAAATTGTCCTTTTTCCCCTTGCGAATCACGAAATACCGCCCGTGAATCGCGTCCTCCGGCCTCAGCCGGGCCTTCTCGTCCGACACCCGCTCGCCGTTGACCGAGAGGCCGCCTCCCCGAATAAGCCGCGCCGCCTCACTCTTCGGATCCGACCACGGCGTTCGCGGTCAGGAAGTCGGTAATCGCCCACCCGTCCGCCACGAGCCTGGTCTCAGAGGAAGGCACGCTTCCGAATACCTCGATCAGCTGGGCTTCAGACATCTCGCGCAGATCGCCCTTGAATAGCTTCTCCGCAGAACTTTCAGCGTCGCGGACTGCTGACTCTCCATGCACCAGCCGAGTCACCTCCCGCGCCAGCGCGCGTTGAGCATGCCGACGGTCAGGCTCGCGAGCGCTCACCGTCTCGAGCTCGACGATCTGATCGCGATCGAAGAACGTGAAGAACTTCAGATACCGTCCGGCGTCGCGATCGTCCACGTTGAGCCAGAACTGATAGAACTCGTACGGCTTCGTCAACGCCGGATCGAGCCAGACCGCGCCAGCTTCAGTCTTGCCGAACTTCGTCCCCGCCGCAGTCGTGACCAGCGGCATCACGACGCCGTGTGCCTTTCCGCCACGAACGCGACGAATCAGATCCATTCCAGCGGTGATGTTGCCCCACTGATCGCTCCCACCCATCTGAAGCGTGCATCCGTACTCTTTCATAGAGCACCAGAAAGTCGTACGCCTGGAGCAGTGAGTAGCTGAACTCGGTGTACGAGATTCCGTCCTCGCCTTCGATGCGGCGCTTCACCGAATCCTTCGCCAGCATGGCGTTCACGGTGAAGTGCTTGCCGACATCGCGCATGAAGTCGATCGCGCCGAGCTTGGTGAGCCAGTCGGCGTTGTTGACGAGTCGCGCGGGATTGGTCGGGTTGTCGAAATCGAGAAAGCGCGCCACCTGCTTGCGGATACCTTCGACGTTCTCCTCGACGCGATCAGGCGTCAGCAGCTGACGCTCGACCGTCTTGCCGCTCGGATCGCCGATGAGCCCCGTGCCGCCACCGACAAGGCCAATCGGTGAGTGTCCGGCGCGCTGCAGGTGGGCGAGCACCATGACGACGAGCAGCGATCCGACGTGAAGACTCGGCGCCGTCGGATCGAAGCCGATGTATGCCGGTGACTGTGTCTCGAGTGAGCGCCTCGCGCGCGCCTTCGGTCGCGTCGTGAACGAGCCCGCGCCACTCGAACTCGCCATACACATCCATCAGCCGCTACTATAACCGCTGCCGTGCTTATTACCCGCCGAGCGGCCCTCAAAGGTGCGCTCGCCACCGCCGTCGGTGGCCTCACCGGCGCGGTCTCCTACGGTGTCGTCTACGAACGTCATCGTGTGGGCGTGACGGAAGCGACGCTGCCGGTGTCCGGTCTGCCTCCCGCGCTCGACGGTCTGCGCATCGCGCTCCTCACCGACATTCACCACAGCGCCATCGTTCCCGCCGACGATGTCACTCGCGCCGTGGAGCTGACGCTGTCGACGAATCCGGATCTCATCGTGCTCGGCGGAGACTACGTCACCTTTGGCGATCGAGACTTCGTCGAGCCGGTTGCCGAGCTGCTCTCGCCACTCCGCGCACCGAACGGCGTGTTCGCCATTCTCGGCAACCACGACGACGATCGCGAGATGCCAGCGGCGCTGGCGCGGAAAGGCATCACGGTGCTCAAGGACCAGCGCACCAGGATCATCGTCCGCGGCGACGGTCTGGAGCTGGCCGGCATTCGCTTCTGGACGCGCCGAGCGGCCGACATCGCTCGCGTGTTGAAGGGCGCCACCGACCCGGTCCTGCTCCTCGCACATGATCCGCGTCGGCTCGTTGAAGCGGCTGGATTGAATGTCCCCGCGGTCCTGTCGGGTCACACGCACGGCGGCCAGGTGGTGTTGCCCGGTGTGGGCGCACTGGCTCGCGCTCGCTTTCCGATTCTCGAGGGCCTGGGCCGACGAGAGAACTCATCGATTTTCGTGAGTCGTGGAATCGGGACGGTCTACGTGCCTGTCCGAATCAACTGCCCGCCCGAGGTGGCCCTCGTTACACTGCAGCGGCAGTCGTCGATCTGATCACCCGACGGCCTTCGATGGTCCATTTCCCATCGAGCACGAGAGCAATGGCCTCCGGGTACGCGTGGTGTTCTTCGACGAGAATCCGCGCGGCCAGGGTCTCCTCGGTGTCACCGTCGATCACCGGCACAGCACGCTGAACGATGATCGGACCGTCATCGAGATCCCCCGTCACGAAGTGCACGGTGACGCCGCTCGTCTTGACCCCGTGTTCGAGGGCCTGACGCTGCGGATGCAAACCGGGAAACGACGGTAGAAGAGACGGGTGGATGTTGAGCACCGCATTGGGAAAGGCCTCAGTCATCGGCGGGCCGAGCTTGCGCATGAACCCGGCGAGACAGACGAGCCGCACATCGCGCGCACGTAACTCGGTGACCAGCGCACGATCGTAGTCGTCGCGCGAGGGCCAGCCGCGATGACTGAGGGTGAGCGTTTCGATCCCGGCCCTGCGCGCACGCTCGAGGCCACCCGCGTCCGCCCTGTTGGCAATGACGATCGCGATCGTCGCGTCGAGACGGCCGTCGGCGATGGCGTCGATGATCGCCTGGAGATTGCTGCCGCGGCCGGAGATGAGCACGCCGAGCCGGCGGTTGCTCGCGGCGGGATCTCGTGACGATCTGGAGGTCCGTCACAACGAGCCTCGACCGCGATTTCCCGGCCGCGACCGAGCGGCCTGTGAATGGAAGACACCACGTCGTACGTGACCGACGGTGGCTCGCCGGCGACGATCTCGCCGATGACACGCGCGTCACGCCCTCCGCGAGCGGCGAGCTCCTCGATCAGCGCCTCGGACTGATCCCGTGCGGTCACGATGATCAACCCGATGCCCATGTTGAACGTTCGCATCATGTCGTCGAACGGGACGCCCCCGCTGTCCTGCAACCAACGGAAGAGCGGTGGAACCTCCCACGACGAGCATCGGACAACAGCCGCTGTGCCATGAGGCAGGATGCGCGGCAGGTTGTCGGTGATTCCGCCGCCGGTGATGTGAGCCATCCCCTTGATCCGACCGGCATCGAGGAGCGGCTGCACGAGCGATAGGTACGATCGATGCGGCTCGAGGAACGCGCGACCGACCGTCGTCCCGAGCGCCTCGACGAAACTGTCGACACGCAAGCCGAGGCCTTCAAAGGCGATGCGCCTCGCCAGCGAATAGCCGTTCGTATGCAGGCCGGATGAGGGCACCCCGACCAGGGCGTCGCCAACGGCGATCGTCCGGCCGTTGATCAGCCGTTCGCGGTCCACGACGCCGACGATGAAGCCGGCGAGATCGTACTCCCCGTCGGCATAGAGGCCCGGCATCTCCGCAGTCTCGCCGCCCAGGAGCGCGCAGTTGTTGTCGCGGCATGCCGTGGCCATGCCGCCGACGATCGACTCAGCCACGGAGGGAGACAGCCGGCCCGTCGCGAGGTAGTCGAGGAAGAACAACGGCTCGGCACCCTGCACCAGGATGTCGTTGACACAGTGGTTGACCAGATCCACACCGACCGTGTCGTGGCGATCGGCAAGAAATGCGACTTTGAGCTTCGTCCCCACGCCGTCGGCGCTGGAGACGAGAACGGGGTGCTTGTAGCGGCCGCTCTCGAGCTGAAACAAGCCGCCGAAGGATCCGATGTCCGAGAGCACGCCGGACGTGAACGTCGAGCGCGCGAGGCCGCGAATCCGGCGGACTGTTTCATTGCCGGCATCGATATCGACGCCAGAAGACTTGTAGTCCATTTAGCCGACGACGGGATCCTTCTCGAAGTCCGCGATCGAGATCGGCTGGACCTCGCTGCTGACGGGCTCCGGATTCAGCTTCAAGGCCAGCTGCAGATAGGCCGCCTCGTCACGCGGAAACGCCACGGGATAGACGCCGGTGTAGCACGACGTGCAGTATTGCGAGCGGCCGCCGCGCACGCTGCCCTTCAGGCCTTCGAGGCTCAGATACGCAACGCTGTCCGCGCTCACATACTTGCGGATCTCCTCGAGCGTGTGCGATGACGCTATCAGCTCCGAGCGCTGCGGCGTGTCCACGCCGTAGAAGCATGGCGAGATCGTCGGCGGACAGCTGATTCGCATGTGAATTTCACGGGCGCCGGCATCGCGCACCATCCGCACGATCTTCCGGCTCGTCGTCCCCCGCACGATCGAATCGTCCACGAGGACGACGCGCCTGCCCTCAAGGATGCTGCGCACCGGATTCAGCTTGACCCGCACGCCGAAGTGGCGAATCGACTGCTGCGGCTCGATGAACGTGCGGCCGACGTAGTGATTGCGGATGAGCCCCATCCGCAGCGGAATTCCAGACGCTTCGGAGTATCCAATCGCCGCGCACACGCCCGAGTCGGGGATCGGCACCACGACATCAGCCGGTACTCCAGACTCATGCGCGAGCCGCCGGCCGAATTCAGTCCGCGTCTCGTTGACGCTTTCACCGAAGACGTAGCTGTCCGGCCGCGAGAAATAGACGTGCTCGAAGATGCACTGCTGGGGCTGGGGCGCAGAGCCGAACGGTTTCATCGACCGGAGACCATGCACGGTCGCGATGACGATTTCACCCGGTTCGACGTCGCGGACGTACGTGGCGCCGATCAGATCCATGGCGCAGGTTTCCGAGCAGATCACCCAGGCATCGCCACGACGGCCGATGGCCAACGGCCGGAAGCCATGCGGATCGCGCGCGCCGATCAGGCGATCCTTGGTCATCATGACGAGGGAGTAGGCGCCTCGGACCTGCGCCAGCGCTTCGACGATCGCGCCCTCGGCAGTCGCCTCGCGCGAGCGCGCGAACAGATGCACCACCACTTCGGTGTCGGTCGTGGCCTGGAAGATCGACCCCGCTCTCACCAGCGCGTCCCGCAACTCGGTGGCATTGACGATGTTGCCGTTGTGCCCGACGGCCAGTTGCCCGTGCATGCTGTCGATGACGATCGGCTGCGCGTTGGCCAGGCGACTTTCGCCCGCAGTCGAGTACCGCACGTGCCCCATCGCCATGTGCCCGGGCAGCTTCGCGAGCGTCTCGCTGTCGAAGACATCGTTCACGTATCCCATCGCCTTCGAGACGCGGATCTGCGTGCCGTCTGACGCGGCTATGCCGGCGCTCTCCTGCCCGCGGTGTTGAAGCGCGTAGAGCCCGAGGTAGGTGAGATTCGACGCCTCGGGATGTCCAATGATCCCGAAGACGCCGCACTCATCGCGGAACTTATCGATCATCAACAGACCTTGACCTCAGCGCGCGGTTCAGGCGACGGCTCGACGGCGCTCGAAGTACTCCTCGAGCGCTGTTGACCAGACCAGCTCCGCCGCGGCAAGCGGTTCGTCCAACACACGCTCCCCCTCGACGGCGATGCGAATGCGTTCTCCCCCGACGATTCCGATCTGCGCGGCTGGCAGCTTCGCGGCCGCGGCCATCGACAGCAGCGCGCCAACCCGCTCCGGACTCACCGACACGACCACCCGCGAAGCGGATTCACCGAACAAGGTGGCGACGTCGCGCCATTCAGCCGATGCGGCAACAGCAGCGACATTGACATCAACGCCACACGACGAGTCGAAGCAGCACTCAGCCAGCGTGACGGCGAGACCACCCTCGGCACAATCGTGCGCAGACCGAATCAACCCAGCGGCCGCGCCCTCGACCAGCACGCGCTGCAACGCCGCTTCCCGCGCGAGGTCAAGGGACGGGGGTACGCCACGAATCAGACCATGGGTGACCTTGAGGTACTCGCTGCCGCCCAGTTCGTCGCGACCCTCACCCAGCAGAATCACCGCGTCACCGGCGGCCCGAAAGGCGCGGCGCACAACGTTGTCGGCATCCTCGATGAGCCCGACGACACCGAGCACGGGCGTCGGCAATACACCCTTGCCATCGGTCTCGTTATAGAGGCTCACGTTCCCGCCGGTGATTGGAATGTCGAGCGCGCGACAGGCGTCGCCCATGCCCTCGACGGCGCGGGCAAACTGCCACATGATCTCCGGCCGCTGCGGGTTGGCGAAGTTGAGGCAATTGGTCGCGCCAATCGGCTGGCCGCCCGCACAGGCCACGTTTCTCGAAGCCTCCGCCACGGCGAGTTGCGCGCCGAGATACGGGTCCAGATAGACGAAGCGACCGTTGCAATCAACCGAGAGCGCCAGCGCCCGCCTGGTTCCCTTCACCCTGACGACGCCAGCGCCCATTCCCGGCAGCACCAGCGTGTTTGTGCGGACCATGTGGTCGTACTGGCGGTACACCCAGCGCTTGCTCGCGATCGTCGGCGAGGCCAGCAACCGCTTGAAGACCTCCCGTGGAACCGCTGGTGATCCGAGTGCGGGCAGGTCGAGCGTCTGTGCCTCGGCAAGCCACGTCGGCTCGGCGGTCGGTCGGCGATAGACCGGCGCCTCGTCTGTCAGCGCACGATTCGGAATGTCCGCGACGACGGTGCCGTGGTCTTTCACGCGCATCCGGTTGTCGGTCGTGACCTCGCCGATGCGGACGGCATGGAGGTCCCATTTGTCGAAAATGCGCTCGACCTCGGCCTCGCGGCCTTTCTTGACGACGAGCAGCATGCGCTCCTGCGACTCAGAGAGCATGATCTCGTACGGCGTCATGCCCGTCTCGCGCTGCGGCACTAGCGCAACGTCGATCTCCACGCCCGCGCCGCCGCGCGCGCCCATCTCACAGGTCGAGCACGTGAGGCCGGCCGCACCCATGTCCTGGATGCCGACGAGGGCGTCGCTCTTCATCACCTCGAGACACGCTTCGAGGAGGAGCTTCTCCATGAACGGATCGCCGACCTGGACAGCGGGGCGCTTCTCGGCGGACTTGTCGTCGAACTCCGCAGACGCCATTGTCGCGCCGTGTATACCGTCGCGCCCGGTCTTGGCGCCGACGTAGTACACGGCGTTCCCGACTCCGGACGCCGTCCCCTTGATGATCTCGTCGGCCCGCGAGATTCCAAGACAGAAGACGTTCACCAGCGGGTTGCCGGTGTAACTCTCGTCGAAGGCGATCTCTCCGCCAACCGTCGGGATGCCGATGCTGTTTCCATATCCGGCAATCCCGGCCACGACACCTGCCATCGTCCGCCGCACCAGCGGGTCGTCCAGGGACCCGAAGCGCAGCGAGTTCAGCAGCGCGATGGGCCGCGCGCCCATGGTGAAAATGTCGCGGATGATGCCGCCGACGCCCGTCGCCGCGCCCTGGTACGGCTCGATGAAGGAGGGGTGGTTATGTGACTCGATCTTGAAGACCGCGGCGAGACCGTCGCCAATATCGACGGCGCCGGCGTTCTCGCCCGGCCCCTGCAGCACCCGCTTGCCGGTCGTCGGCAGGGTCTTGAGGTACACGCGCGAGCTCTTGTAACTGCAGTGCTCCGACCACATCACCGAGAAGATGCCGAGCTCGGTGATCGTGGGCACTCTGCCCATCATGTCCAGAATGCGTTGATATTCCTCACGGGTCAGCCCGTGTCTTTCGAGCACAGCGTCCGTGATGGGCTCTGTCATTTCTCGAGAACACCTACAGCGCCAGAAAGGGCTGGCGACGCATGCGCCACCGCCTTGAGCACGGACTGAAGCACCACCAGGCCATCGGCACTGCCGACGGCCAACTCGCAGGCGCGCTCTGGATGCGGCATCAGGCCAACGACGTTGCGCGTTTCGTTCGTAATGCCGGCAATGTTCTGGACGGAGCCGTTGGGGTTTGATGCGTCGGTGACGTCGCCCGACGCGGTGACGTAGCGGAAGACGATCTGACGGTTCCGCTCGAGCCGTTCGATGACATCCGGCTCCGCATAGTAATTGCCTTCGCCATGAGCGATGGGAATGCGCAGCACTTGCCCGGGCTTCGCCAACGCGGTGAACGGGGTGTCCACCTGCTCGATCCTGACATGGACGTGCTCACACTGGTAATTCAGGCTGCGGTTGCGGAGCATCGCGCCCGGCAGAAGTCCGGCTTCGAGCAGGATCTGGAAACCGTTGCAGATCCCGAGCACCGGTCCGCCAGCAGCAGCAAACGCCTTGACCTCGGCCATGATCGGCGAGAAGCGCGCGATCGCACCGGTGCGCAGGTAGTCGCCGTGGGCGAACCCGCCCGGGAGGATGACGACATCCGCGCCCTTCAGGCTGGTGTCCTTGTGCCAGATCAGCTCGGCGTCCTGATGCAGCACGTCCTTCACGGCATGATGTGCATCGTGATCACAGTTGGAACCGGGAAAGACGACAACCGCGAATTTCATGCGGTGACCTCGATTCGGTAGCTCTCGATGACC
Organism: uncultured Acidobacteriota bacterium; assembly: GCA_963751025.1. Taxonomy (GTDB): domain Bacteria; phylum Acidobacteriota; class Vicinamibacteria; order Vicinamibacterales; family UBA2999; genus Gp6-AA40. Next base: position 14,103 of record CAVVTC010000006.1, read on the forward strand.
GGATTCGCGAGCAGTTTGTCGGCGGCTTCGGAAGCGAGCTGGCGCGCTTCGTCCACGCTCCGGGCATCGATGTCGAGCTCGAAGTACTTGCCCTGCCTGACGTCCTTGACCGACCCGTAGCCAAGGGTGTGCAGCGCTTCGGTGACGGTGGTGCCTTGGGGATCGAACACCGACGGTTTGAGGGTCACGAACACACGCGCACGCATCAGACAGTCACCTCCTGAAACACACGGCCGAAGACGTCATCGACGTGGCGGAACTGCGCGTTCAAGTCGAACGCGTGCTCGATCTCCGCCGGGCCGAGCACGCCATTCACGTCCGCGTCGGCCAGGAGCAACGCCTTGAACTCGCGCTGCTCGTGGAAGGCACGCATCGCATTACGCTGCACCCACTCGTACGCCTGCTCGCGCGAGACGCCGCGCTGTGCGAGCTCGAGCAGCACCGTCCCCGAGAACACGACGCCGCGCGAGCGCTCCAGATTCTCGCGCATCCGCTCCGGATAGACGACCATCCCCGAGACGATGCGGGTGAAGCGGCGCAGCATGTGATCGAGGGCGATGAAACTGTCCGGCAGGATGACGCGCTCGACCGACGAGTGGGAGATGTCGCGCTCATGCCACAGCGCGTTGTTCTCGAACGCGGCCACCGCGTTGCCACGCAGGAGACGAGCCAGGCCGACGATCTGCTCGCAGCCGATCGGGTTCCTCTTGTGCGGCATGGCCGACGAGCCCTTCTGACCCTTGGCGAACGGCTCCTCCACTTCGCCGATCTCGGTTTTCTGAAGCCCTCGGATTTCCAACGCGAACTTCTCGAGGGACGAGGCCGTGATCGCCAGCGACGACATGAGCTCGGCGTGCCGGTCGCGTTGAATGACCTGAGACGCGACAGGCGCCGGCTCGAGACCGAGCACCCGACAGGTGTCTGCCTCGACGGCTGGTGGCAGATGCGCGAATGTGCCGACCGCTCCCGACAGTTTGCCGACGGACACAACCTCCTGCGCGTGGCGCATGCGCACGACGTCGCGCGCCAGCTCCGCGTACCAGAGCGCGAGCTTGAGGCCGAATGTCATCGGCTCGGCATGCACGCCATGCGTGCGGCCGATCATCGGCGTCAACCGATGCTCATCGGCGCGGACGTGCACGGCCCGCATCAGCCCATCGAGACCCTTGAGAATCAGCTCGCAGGCTTCGCGCATCTGCAGGGCCTGCGCGGTGTCGATGACGTCGGAGGAGGTGAGGCCGAAATGCAGCCACCGCGCGGACGGGCCCACGTGCTCCGCCACGGCAGTCGTAAAGGCGATGACGTCGTGCTGGGTGACTTCTTCGATGGCTTCGATGCGCGCGATGTCGAACGCGCCGCGCTCGCGAATATCGCGCGCGGCGTCCGCCGGAACAATGCCAGCCCGGGCCATCGCTTCGGCTGCGGCCACTTCAACCTGCAGCCAGGTCTGGTACTTCCGCTGGTCGCTCCAGATGCGACCCATTTCAGGATGGGTGTAACGCCGGATCATCGATCCCGAAACCCTCCGCTAACCGAGCGCCAGCCTTTCTCGCGGAATCTGCAGACCGTTGACGGCGCCAAGCACCGTCGCGGCCAGCGATCCATCTGCAAACAGATCTCGCGCGACGCGCTGGACATCACCGGTGGTGACACGCTCGACGCCCTCTAGTGTCTCATCCAAACCGAATTGTCGATCGAAGTAAATCTCCTGCCGGGCGATGTGCGACATCCGGCTGGAGGTGCTCTCGAGATTGAGCATCAGGCTGCCCTTCAGGTGATCCTTGGCTCGCTGAAGCTCGGACTCCGGCAGCGGCTCGTCCTTCATTCGACGCAGCTCGGCGATCACGACGTCAATCAGCTCGCCGACGGCATCATTGGCGCAACCGGCGTAGACAGTGATGGAGCCGGCGTCGCGGTACGCGCTCAAACCACTGAAGACGGCGTAGGCCAGCCCGCGCTTTTCCCGGACATTCTGAAAGAGACGCGAGCTCATCGAACCGCCGAGCACCGTGTTCAGGACGTAGCTCGAATACCGATCCTCATGGTCCTGACGGTACCCGCTGGTCCCCAGACACACGTGGCTCTGCTCGAGCTCCTTGTTCCGAATCAGGGTCGTTGGCACGACACGCGGCGGAGCCTCATCGACTGACGTCGTGGTTGTCGGCAGTCCGTCGAATGCCCGCATGACCAGCTCACGCACCTGTGCGTGCTCGATATTTCCGACGGCCGCCACAATCAGGTTCGGCGCGCAATACGTGTTGGTGAAGTAGCGCCGGAGGCCGTCCTGCGTCAGCGCTTCGACCGTCTCCTTGGTCCCGAGAATGGGTCGCCCAAGCGGGTGCCCCTGCCAGAAATTCTCGGTGAACAGCTCGTGGACCAGATCGTCGGGTGTGTCCTCGACCATCTTGATCTCTTCGAGCACGACCTTCTTTTCGCGTCCGATATCGCCGTCGCTGAAGGCCGGGCGCATCACGATGTCAGCCAGCACGTCGACGGCCAGCGGCAGGTGCTCGTCCAAGACCTTGAAGTAATAGCTGGCGTATTCCTTGGCGGTGAAGGCGTCCATCTGACCGCCAATCGAATCGACGGTCTGCGCGATGTCCTCGGCACTCCGGGTCGCCGTCCCCTTGAAGAGCATGTGCTCGACGAAGTGGGCGATGCCGCTCTGCTCAATCGTTTCGTGACGGGAGCCACGGGCCAGCCAGACGCCAATGCTGACCGAACGCACGTGCGGCATCCGCTCGGTAAGGAGACGGAGACCGTTCGGTAACACGTCGCGAACAATCGTTGATTGAGGCACCGGATGCGTTTCCGAGAACTGCAGCCGCCGGACCGCTCCCCGTCACTAGAGCGCCCGCCTTGCGGTCAGCCGCAAACTATTGACAGATAGGGGATTAGAAGAACGCGAGCATCATAGCATGAAACGGGCGCGAAAGTAACTGATGCTACAATCAGCTGCTCGCATCTTGAAGAAAACGCGAGAGATAGCATGAGTTCTGCTCCGCGTGACCTCGCTGAGCTCGAGCCGGCCGAGCTCGAGACCCTGCTCCAGGCGAGCGGGCGCGAACGATTCCACGCTCACCAGATCTACCGCTGGATGTACAGGTGCGGTGTCACCGATTTCGGCCGGATGACAGACCTGTCGAAGACGCTTCGGGCGCGGTTTCAGGACGAGTTCATCATCAACACGCCACGCATCGTCAGCGACGAAATCTCGTCGGACGGGACACGGAAGCTCGCCCTCGAGCTCGCGGATGGGCGGCGCATCGAGTCGGTGTTCATCCCCGACACGCCGGCGATGACCTTCTGCATCTCGACGCAGGTCGGGTGCGCGATGGGATGCGGGTTCTGCCTGACCGGGAAGATGGGCCTGGTCCGGAATCTCACCGCAGGCGAAATCGCCGGCCAGGTCCGCGTGCTCGCGGCCGCGACCGGTCTGCTCGAGCACCCGTTCAATATCGTGCTGATGGGAATGGGCGAGCCACTGCACAACTACGAAGAGACGATGAAGGCGCTGCGCATCCTTCACAGCGAGCACGGTCTCGCAGTGTCGCCGCGGCGTGTCACGCTATCCACGGTCGGGATCGTGCCCGGGCTCGAGCGCCTTGCGCGCGAGCCGCTCATGCCGAACCTTGCGGTCTCCCTGCATGCCACGACGGATGCGCAGCGCACGAGGCTGGTGCCGCCGAACAAACGCTATCCGCTCGCGGCGGTTCTCGACGCGTGCCGGCGTTTTCCGCTGAAGAAGCGCAATCGGATCACGTTCGAGTACGTCATGCTGGACGGCGTCAACGATGGTCCTGAGGACGCGCGCCGCCTGGTGAAGCTCCTGACGGGGATCAAGTCGAAGGTCAACCTCATCCCACTCAACCCCGCGCCCGGCATTGCCTACGATCGGCCGTCAGATGAGCGCGTCGATCGATTCGCGCAGATCCTCGCCGATCGGCATCTTACGGTTTCAGTCAGGAAGAGCCGCGGACGGGACATTCGCGCCGCGTGCGGGCAGCTCATCGTCGAAGGCGGCAGCAAGCGGACCGCCGCGCAGCAGATGGCCCTTCTGCTGCGCTGACCTCAATCGATTCGAACCTCAGTCCACTGGTTTCTCGGGAGCGCCTGTGACAGGCGCACCTTCAGGTAGTTGTCCGTGACCGCGGCCAGGCCATCGTCAACAGTCAGCGCCCGACGCGTGGTGCCGATCTGCGAGCGCCTGAACCGCGACACCATCTCCTGACCAATAGCCCGAATGCGCTGGCCTCGATCGCGGATCGTTACGCCGTCCACTTTGTCCGTCATCGCGCTCGCGGCGGTACCCGGGCGATCGGAGTACGGAAATACATGCAGATGCGTGAGCGGAAGGTCGCGCAGCAATGACTCGCTCCGCTCGAACTGCGAGGCAGTCTCTCCAGGGAAGCCGACGATGACGTCTGACCCGATCGAGGCGTGCGGCATATGGTTGTGAATCCGCTCGACCAGTCGCCGATACGCGGCCGACGTGTACGGGCGCGCCATGCGACGCAGTACATCGTCGTCGCCGTGCTGCAAAGGCAAATGGAAATGAGGCGCCAGACGAGGCGAACCGGTCACCAGGTCGACGATCTCGTCCGTGCAATCCATCGGCTCGAGCGAGCTGATACGGAAGAGTACGTCGGCCTCCCACGTTGCCAGACAGCGCACGAGCGCGCCCAGCGACGAGGCCTCGGGCAGGTCCCGGCCATAGGAGCCGAGATGCACTCCGGTTATGACGACTTCCTTGTACCCCGAGGCCACGACGTGCTCGATCTGGCGGGTGATCTCCGCAAGCGGCCGTGACTCGCTGCGTCCTCGAGTGCGCGGAATGATGCAGTAACTGCAGCGCTCTTCGCATCCTGTTTGCACGCGAAGGGTGAACGCCGTCCGGCCGGCAACACCTGGCTCGAGCGGCGCGCCGCACGGTCCATCGCCGTCACCGAATCGCGCCGCGGTCGATACCGGAAGCGACGCGGCTCACGACCGCAAGCAGATCGTCCTTGCGATGATTGGGAACGAGATGCGCGACGTTCGGAAGCTCACGCAGATCCTCGGGGCGCCGCGTCGCATAGCAGCCGGTCACGACGATCTGCACGTCAGGGTTGCAGCGGGCGATGCGCCGGATGGTCTGACGCGCGCCCTGATCGGCGGCGGCCGTCACCGAACAGGTATTCACAACGACCAGGTCGGCGTCGTCGGGTGACGCGCTGATCGCCCCGCGCGCCCGGAGGGAGCCTTCGATCGCCAGCGAGTCGGCCTGGTTCACGCGGCAACCGAACGTGATGACCGAGTACTTCATGACAGGGCTTTTCGTCCGATATCCCGCCGGTACTGCATCCCGTCGAAATGCACGCGCGACGCCGCGGCATAGGCCGTGTCAATCGCATCGCGAAATGTCGTGCTGCGCCCAACCACGGTCAGCACGCGACCGCCGGCCGTGACAAGACGACCATCGCGCCTGCTGGTTCCGGCGTGAAAGACGATCGAGCCAGGAACCTCACTCGCCGCATCGATGCCGTCGATCGGCTTGCCGGATTCGGGAGAATCCGGATAGCCTCCCGCGGCCAGCACGACACCGACATGCGGCTCGTTGCGAAACTTCGCCGGTCGCGAGGACAGCACGCCGGTGGCCGCCTGGCCAAGCAGCCACGCGAGGCTCTCATCGAGCATCGGCAGAACGACCTGCGCTTCGGGATCCCCGAAGCGCACGTTGAACTCGATCACCTTGGGTCCATCTGCAGTCAGCATCAGACCGACGTAGAGGAACCCTCGATAGGGATGTCCCTCGTGTGCCATGCCGGCGAGCACCGGTGAGACAATCTCGTCTACCACTCGCCGACTGATCTCCGGTGTCACGAGCGGGCTCGGTGCAAACGCGCCCATGCCCCCCGTATTCGGGCCGCGGTCATCGTCGAAGATCCGCTTGTGATCCTGCGCGGAACCCAGTTGCACGAAGTTCGTCCCGTCGGCGAGGACGAAGTACGACGCTTCCTGCCCGACCAGAAACTCTTCCAGCACGATGCGGTCGCCCGCGTCGCCAAACCGGCGATCGACCATCATCGCGGCGACGACGGCTTCAGCGGTCGATTGATCCTCGGCGATGACGACACCCTTGCCGGCGGCGAGACCGTCGGCCTTCAGGACCAGGGGATACGTGAACTCGCCGCGACGAATCGCGTCGAGGGCCGCTGCCGCCGAGTCACAGACGCGAAACGCCGCGGTCGGCACGCGGTGCCGCGCCATGAAATCCTTTGCGAAGGCCTTGCTCCATTCGAGGGCGGCAGCCGCCTTCGTCGGACCCACGATTGCGCGACCCGCGGCGGTGAACGCATCGACGACGCCGCGGCTGAGGGGCAGTTCGGGGCCAACGACCGTCAGATCGATGTCCTGACCTTCCGCGATCGCCAGTAATTCGGCCGGTGCGCTGACGTCAGCGGGCAAACAGCGCGCGACCGAGGCGATTCCGGGGTTTCCCGGCGCGCAGATGACGCCCGTCACCTCGGATTCACGTGAGAGTTTCCAGGCGAGGGCGTGCTCGCGCGCACCGTTCCCGATGACGAGGATCTTCATGGGCTCAGGCTAACCGACTGCCTGGTAATGAGTTGTCGCGTGTGATACGAACCTGGCGACCGGGCGGCGAGGACGTAAGGACGCGTGATTCAGGCTTTGTGAAGAAACGGCTGCACGACACACGACTATTTCGTTGACGTAGCGCCGTGTTGCGCCTAGAATCCGCGCCTGCCTGTGATAGCCTAACATATTCGCCACTTTTCAAAGGTCGTTACAGGGAGCCACCAACGGGGTGAGGGGGTGTATTAACGCGTGGCTGAAGTCAAGATTCAGGAAGGCGAGTCGATCGAAAGCGCTCTCCGCCGCTTCAAGCGCAAGGTTCAGCAGGAAGACATCATCAAGGACATCAAGAAGCATTCTTTCTACTTGAAGCCGGGTGACAAGCGTCGGGCAAAACAAGCGCTGGCGCGAAAGCGAAACCGCAAGAAGCTCCGGAGGGAAACGGAGTAACGAGCGGGTGACGATCGAGGAGCACGAGGTGGCGACCGATGGAGTTCCAAGATAAGAGCCTGAGGTGCGTGGATTGCAGTTCGGAGTTCATCTGGACGGCGGGTGAGCAGCTGTTCTTCGCTGACAAGCAGTTCAAGAACGAACCGAAACGCTGCAAGACGTGCAAGGCCAAGCGGGCAAATCGGGCAAGCGCCGGACCGGCGCCGACCCGGGATCGGGTCGAAACACAGACCCAGTGCTCCGCATGTGGAAAGGACACAACCGTGCCTTTCCGACCGACGCAGGGTCGTCCGGTATTCTGCAAAGAGTGCTTCCAGCAGCGGAAGTTTGCAGGCGCTGGAGGAGTCTGAGCCGGTCCTTCCTCGGAATCTCCACGTCGCTGCCACGGCAGTATCAACGGGGCCAGACCATCAGTCTGGCCCCTCACGTGTCTGTGCTAGAATTCCGGCTTTTACGGGCCTGAGCTCATTCGAGGACCTATGCAGATCGAGGAACGATCCGCCGGCGACGTCACTATCTTGGACTTGAAGGGGAAAATGACCCTCGGGGAGGGTGACGAAGCCCTCAAGGACAAGATCAACAGTCTGGTGCTGCAGGGCCACAAGAAGCTCGTCCTGAACCTCGCCGACGTTCCGTACATCGACAGCGCAGGCCTGGGAGAGATTGTCCGCACGTTCACCACGGTCAGCCGCCAGGGCGGCAGCCTCAAGCTGCTCAGCCTCACGAAGCGGATTACCGATCTCCTGGCGATCACGAAGCTCCTGACGGTGTTCGAGACGCACGACAACGAGGCGGACGCCATTCGCAGCTTCCAGTCGACCAACGTGTAGCGCTGCCGCAGAATCGCGCTGTGATAGCGCGTCCTTCGTCGTCGCCCGCCGCTCGTCAGACCCACTCGGTGAATACCATCCTCGAGAGTGACGCCGCGCGCGTCTCCACGTTCCGGCTCCTTCTGATATCACTGCGCCCGGAACAGTGGAGCAAGAATCTCTTCCTCTTCGCCGGGGTCCTGTTCGGCGCTCGACTGCTGGACATCGAGGCGATCGGCCGGGCCACCGCAGGATTCGCCATCTTTTGCGCGCTCTCCGGCGTCGTCTACCTCTTCAACGACCTGGCCGATCGCGCCGGAGATCAGCGTCACCCGCTCAAACGGCTTCGGCCCATCGCATCGGGACGGCTGTCGCCACGGATCGCCTTCACGGCCGCGCTGCTTCTCGGCGTCGTTGCTCTGGCCGCGGCGGTATGGCTCTCGCCCATGTTCGCGATGTACGCCGGGGCCTACGTCGCGCTCCTGGTCGTGTACTCGGTCGTGTTGAAGCACCTCGTGATCATCGACGTCCTGACCATCGCCGCTGGCTTCGTGCTTCGCGCGGCCGCCGGCGCCGTCGTCGTCTTTGTGCCAATCAGCCACTGGCTGCTCGTCTGCATGACGCTTCTGGCCCTGTTTCTGGTGCTGAGCAAGCGTCGTCATGAGCTCACGCTGCTCGGCGACGACGCCACGACGCACCGCCCGATTCTCGAGGAATACAGCCCTTATCTGCTGGATCAGATGATTGCCGTCGTCACGGCGTCCACGCTGGTGGCCTACGCCGTCTACTCCACAAGCACGGAGACGGCCGAGCGCCTGAAGACGACCCGTTTGGGCGTGACTATTCCGTTTGTGCTCTACGGCATCTTCCGGTATCTGTACTTGGTGCATCAGAAGCGCGGCGGGGGGAGCCCGGCGGATTTGCTGCTCACGGACCGGCCGCTGCTGGCCTGTGTGGGACTGTGGGCCCTCTGCGTGGCGCTGATTCTCTATTCCCCGTTGGGACGGTGAATGCCGGTCACGATCGAATCACCAACGCCCGTTGCGCCGTCCCGAGCCCCTGACACTGCCCGTGTGGCAGTGGTCAGAACGCGCCCGGAAACGGTGATCGAGGACTACGGCCGGGTGATGGCGCTGGCCGGCTACCAGCACACGCTCGCCCGCGATGTCGACACGCTCCTCAAGCTGAACTTGTCGTGGACGAAGTACTTCCCAGCCTGCTCCTCACAGCCCTGGCAGGTGGACGGTGTGCTGAGCACCATGCTGCGCGACGGCTTTCCGCGGCATCGGCTGCTTCCGCTCGAGAACAAGACCGTGGTCACGAGTCCGCGTGAGGGATGCCGCAACAACCGGTGGGAGCCCGTCCTGGCGCGCCACGGCGTCACCTTTACGCCGCTGCCGGAAGTCGAGTGGCGTGTGTATCCGTTCAAGAGCCCGTTGCTCAAGCTGAACGCGATCTTCCCGGAGGGCATTCAGATTCCGGCGATGTATCCAGGGCGTCAGATCCTGCATCTGCCGACGGTGAAAACACACGGACATGCGGTGATGACCGGCTCCGTGAAGAACTCCTTCGGCGGTCTGCTCAAAGAGGTCCGGCACTACGCGCACAAATACATGCACGAAGTGCTCGTCGATCTTCTCTACATGCAGAAGGAACTGCACCCCGCCGTGTTCACGGTGATGGACGGCACGGTTGCCGGCGACGGAGCTGGTCCGCGCACGATGATTCCGCGTGTCAAGAATCTGATTCTTGCGGCGGCCGACTCGGTGGCCATCGACGCGATCGCGGCTCGCCTCATGGGCTTCGATCCCATGTCGATTCCATTTCTCCGCATGGCTCACGAGCGCGGACTGGGCATCGCCGACCCTCGTCAGATCGAGCTCGTGGGCGACGATGTCTCGCAGGAGAATTTCGGATTCACGACGCGCAAGTCGCTGGTGATCTGGGGCGACCAGATGATTCGCAAAGGATTCCTGCGTCCCCTCGAGCGAATCCTGCTGCACTCGCCGCTGATGGTGTGGGCGCCGATGGCGTCAAACGCCTATCACGATCTGATGTGGTATCCGACGATCGGTCTGTCGCGCATTCGTGAGTTCAACCAAACCGAGTGGGGGAAGCTCTTTCAAAAGTACCAGACGATGGCTGATCAGAATCCACAGCACGGTCGCCGGCAGCACTTTCATCGCGGGCGGCGCGGTCAGGAACGGCGCGGCAACGAGCAGCGGCGCGGGCCGGCACCGGCGCAGTCGTCCGAGCAGGGCGGCCGCGAGCAGGGTGGCCGCGAGCACCGCGAGCACGTCGATGTCGAACAGATCATGCGCGAGATCCGCTCGCGCATCTCACAGCGGCACGGGATCGAGCTGACCACGCAGCAGATTCAGGAGCTCGCCGCTCGGCGTCTCGAAGCCATCCTCGACCCTCGCACGGTCAAACCGTCGCTCCTCGAACAGATTCGGCGCAGCACGTCGACACCGCTGGACGCACCGCCAGTTGCGGAGTCTTCGTACGAGTTCGAGGATACGACGCTGTACGACTCTCACCGAGGGTCGCTGAGATTCATTCGACGGCTGCTGAATCCGCTGCTGAAGCTGTTCTTCAATCCGAACCCGATGATTTCGGCGCTCAGCACGCAAGCGAGGCTGAACAAGGCGGCGGTCCATCGCGAAGCCGAGCGCGATCGGCGGCAGGCCGAGTGGAACGCACTCCACTACGAAATTCTTCAACGTCTCGTGCTCGAACTCTCCCGCACCAGCCTCGAGGCCCAGCAGCTCTCGTTGCGGGTTGAAGCGTTGTCAGCGAAGGTGGAATTCGCCGAACGGCGCGCGCGCAGCATCGAAGGCACGCTGCATCAGGCACGGCCCGCGCCGCGCCAGGACGAACGCGCCGCGCCAGTGCCTCAGGCCGCCCAGCAGACGACGAGAGATCCGGGAACCGCGGACGTCACGACTCCCGCAGCAGCGGCAGAGGGTGGCACGAGCGAGAGCGGTCGTCGGCGCCGACGTCGCCGCCGCGGTCGCAGGCCGCAAGGATTCACGCCCGAAGGCGCTGTGATCGGCGCGGTCGCCGGAGCGGCGCTGCCTGGGGTCGCTCAGGCAGCTGAAGGGAATGAAGGGGCCGACATCGACGAAGGCGAAGACGAGGATGGCGGACCCGATCTGACGGAAGACGAGGCAGACGGCGCGTTTCCCGAAGCGACGCCGGTCTCGACCGCGGAGGTACCGCCCGCTCCGGTTGAAGCGGCGCCTCCGGAAGTCGTTCACGCCCCAACAGAGCCGCCGGCGGAGGCCGCAGCGCCGCCCCAGCCTCAGGCTGACTCAGCGGCCCCAGCAGTCGCGGACCTTCCCGACCGGCCTCAGCGGCCGGATCCTTTCGGCGACTGACGAGCATGAAGCTCGTGATCGTCGTGCAGCGGTACGGCGCCGACATCAACGGCGGCGGCGAGCTGCATGCACGCTACGTCGCGGAGGGACTGTCCGCTCACGCCGAGGTACGTGTACTCACCACATGCGCGCGCGACTACGTCACCTGGCGCAACGAGCTGCCGCCGGGAGAGGAATCCGTCAACGGTATTCCAGTCGAGCGATTCCCGGTCGCCACGGAACGCGACACGGTGGACTTTCGCGACCGGTCCACGCGCATCTTCCAGGGCCGGCACTCGGTTCAAGAGGAGCTCGAGTGGCTCGACAGCCAGGGGCCGACCAGTCCGAGCCTGATGAGGAGGTTGAAGCACATCGCCGACGAATGCGACTTCGTGATCCTCTTCAGCGTTCGCTATGGTCCGGCGTTTTACGGCGCCCGCTTCGCCTCGCAGAAGGCCGTGCTCGTTCCCACGGCGGAGCGTGAGGCGGCGCTCGGCCTCGAGATCTTCAAACCCGTCTTCCGTGGCGTGCGCGCGATCATGTACAACTCCTTCGAGGAACGGGCACTGATCACGACGTTGTCGTCCAACGCGCATGTCCCTGGGGTCGTCGTCGGCATCGGATCGCGGATTCCGGCAGCGGTCGATCCCGATCGCGCGCGGCGGAAGTTTGGCCTCAACAACCCGTTCATCATTTACGTCGGGCGCATCGACGCCAACAAAGGATGCGCGGACCTGTTTCGGCAGTTCAGGGAGTATGCGGATCGGTCCAGCCACCCGCTCGACCTGGTGTTGATCGGCACGCCCGTGCTGGCGATTCCGGACCATCCCCGCATCCGGCATCTGGGATTCGTGGCGGACCAGGAGAAATTCGACGCTATCGCGGCGGCCGAGGCGCTGGTCATGCCCTCGCCATATGAAAGCCTGTCGATGGTGGCGCTCGAAGCATGGGCGCTTGGCCGGCCGGTGCTCGCGTCGGCGCGATGCGACGTCCTGGTGGGACAGTGCCTCCGGAGCAACGCCGGGCTGTACTATGAGGATGCGCGCGAGTTCGGCGCAGCGCTCGATCTGCTGTTGGCCGATCGGACGCTCGCTGCCACGCTCGGCAGCAACGGGCGTCGCTTCTTCGAGCGACACTACAGCTGGCCGGTGATCGAGCGCGCGTATCTCGACATGCTCGACAAACTTCGACACACGCCGTCCGCGCACCGCATGGAGCCGCTGCCGGGTTGGCTCGCGCGCCGGGCGAGGACGGCCCCGCCGGCCGCCGACGTCGTGAACGCCTTGCCGCGGGGTCCGGTCGTCGCATCCGACCGGCCGTCCTCCGGCTCCACGCCACGCCCCGAGCTGCAGCGATTGGAGAGCCGGTGAAGTTCGCGTTCATCACCCCGCGCTACGGCGCCGACGTGGGCAGCGGTGCCGAGCACGCCTGCCGACTCATCGCCGAGCAGGTGTGCGCACGCCACGACGTGGACGTGCTGACCACGTGCGCGCGCGATCACCGCACGTGGAAGAACGAGTATTCCGAAGGCGCAGACCGCGTGAGGGGTGCGCTGGTGCGACGCTTCGGCGTCACTCAGGTGCCGGACCATATCGCCTTCGACACGCTGTCGCAGCGCCTGCAGACGGGTCCGCGGTCGCGTGCCGAGGAACTCGAGTGGGTGCGCCTCCACGGTCCCTGGTCACCGGGGTTGATCGACTACTTGAAACGGTCGAATCGATCGTACGACGTGCTCGTCTTCTTCGGCCTGTGGCATCCGCTGACCGTTCATGGGCTCGAGATCGCGCCGGATCGGAGCGTCCTCTTCCCGCATCTCCAGTTGCATCCCGCCCTGCGCTTCGGACTGTGGGCGGACATCGTCCGATCGGCTCGCGCGCTTGGATACTTCTCTGAATCGGAGCGCCGGCTCGTGCACTCGTACATCGGCGTCCGCCCGCACCACGAGGAGATCGTCGGCATCGGCGTCGACCCGCCGCCGCAGCAGGCGTATCCGAGACATCAACAGGATCCCAACGACACGATCGCAGACGAGGACGACCCGGGCGAGGACGGTGATGTCGAGGAAGTCGAGTATCTCGACGGCCGCGGCGTGCCGTTCAGGCGACGCCATCGCCTCTACGGCAAGTTCGCCTTGTACGGCGGGCGAGTCGAATCGGACAACGGATGTGAGGAGATGCTCGAGTACTTCGACTCGTATGCGTCCTCAGACGCCGATGCGGCGCTGGTGTTGATGGGCGTCAAGATGATGAAGATCCCGGAGGAACGCTACCTTCGCCTCGCGGGTGTGCTGCCGGACCGGGAACGGATGACGGCGTACGAGGCCGCCGAGGTCACCATTGCACCGGCGTCGGACGACCTGCTCGCACAGCCGCTGCTCGAAAGCCTCGCCGTCGGCACGCCAGTGCTCGCCAGCGCGCGAAATCCGGCCGCCGTCGAGCACTGCCGCCGCGCCGGCGCCGGTCTCTACTACGCGAATCGCGACGAGTTCGTGGGAGCACTGACCGTGCTCGCAAACAACACCCACCTGCGCGAACGGCTCGGCGCCAATGGCCGCGCCTACATCCGGCAGCACCACCGCTGGGATGGTGTGCTCGGCCGCTTCGATCGTCTGATCTCGCGCGTCCGCGGACCGCGCTAGTCCCTGCTCAGCTCGGCGGCGGGAAACGGACGCGCCCTCGGTGCCGCAGGCGACTCGTCGGTGCCGGCCTTCTTTCGTCGGGTCCCGATCTCGTGCCGCTTGATCATCTCGTTCAGCGTGGTCGGCTTGATCCGCAACAGCTCGGCAGCCTTCTTCTGCACACCTCCGGCCGCTTCGAGCGTGGACTCGATCAGCCGCCGCTCGACGCTGGTAATCACGTCCTTGAACGAAATGCCCTCGGGTGGCACGACGAACTTCGGGATGTGAAACGCCGGGGCCGACCGCACATGGTCGGGAATCAGGTCCGGGCCAATACGGGAGCCTGAGCCCAGGACGACCGCCCGCTCCATGACGTTCTCGAGCTCTCGCACGTTGCCCGGCCAGTCGTATTCCATCATCAGGTCGAGCGCGTCCGGCGCTGAGCTCCATGTCCCGCTTGTTGTTCTCGACGCCGTACTTCTCCAGGAAGTGCTGCGAGAGGTACGGGATGTCGTCCTTGCGCTCGCGCAGCGGCGGCAGAAAGATGCTGATGACGTGCAGGCGATAGTACAGATCCTCGCGGAATCGGCCTTCCTCTACCATCTGCCTGCAGATCGCAGTTGGTGGCCGCAATGATCCGCACATCGACCTTGATCGTCTCCATGCCGCCGAGGCGCATGAACTCGCGCTCCTGCATCACCCGCAGCAGCTTGGCCTGCGTGTCGGACGGAATGTTGCCGATCTCGTCGAAGAAGATGCTGCCCTTGTCGGCGAGATCGCACAGGCCTTTCTTCGGGTAAATGGCGCCCGTGAACGCGCCCTTGACGTGGCCGAACAGCGTGGACTCGAGGAGATCGGGCGGCAGATTGCCTGAATTCACGGTGACAAACGCGCGGTCGGCTCTCGGTGAGTTCGAGTGGATCGCGCGAGCCACGAGCTCCTTGCCGGTGCCGCTTTCGCCGGTGATCAGGATCGTGGATCGGCTCGGCGCGGCCTGGATGATCAGGTCGAACACCTGCTTCATTCGCGGACTGCGGCCGATGATGCCCGCGAACTTCTGATACTGCGCCTGGAGGCTCTGGCGCAGCGCGGCGTTCTCCGCCAGCAACTGCCGCCGCTCCACGGCCTTGTGGACCACGATGAGCACTTCGTCGTTCTTGAACGGCTTGGTGATGTAGTCGAACGCTCCGCGTTTCATCGCCGCGATGGCGGTTTCGACGGAGGCAAAGGCCGTCACCATCAGCACCGGCAGATCGTCGTCGAGCTTTTGGAGCTCGTCGAGCAGCGCGAGCCCGTCCATGCCGGGCATCATCACATCGACGATCACCGCGTCGAATGGAAACGACCGGGCCAGCTCGAGCCCTTCCTCGCCGCTCGAAGCCAGGCGAACGTGATACCCCTCGCGCGTCAGTAGCGCCTCGAGGATCTCACGCATGATCTCTTCGTCGTCAACGACTAGAACCGAACCATTGCGGCGCATGGGTAATGCCTCTGTCTCACGTCCGGAGAGAGCCGGACCTCACTGACTCTGACTGGCGAACGCCGGCGCTCGGCCTCCGCGGCCGGGAACGACAGACTGAACTTCGTACCCTGACCGATGACGCTGTCGCAGTCGATCGCGCCATCGTGCTCACGAACGATTCCGTAGGTAATCGACAGCCCCAGGCCCGTACCCTGACCGATAGCCTTGGTCGTGAAGAACGGGTCGTAAATGCGCGCGAGGTATTCGCTCGGAATGCCTGAGCCCGTGTCGGACACTTCTGCGACGACTTTCGTCCCGTCCAGCCGCGTACTGACCGACAACCATCCACCCTTGGGCATGGCGTCCCTGGCATTCAGGAACAGATTGAGGAACACCTGCTGCAGCTTGTGCTCCTGGGCCAGGACCATGGCGGGCGCGTCACACAGCTCGCGCCGTACGCGGATGCGATGGGTCTCGAACTGGTGCTCGAGCAGTCCCACCACGTCGGCAATGATGATGTTCACGTCCACGAGCGAGCGCTCGCTCGACGCCGGGCGCGAGAGCGTGAGGAGTCCATTGACGATCTTCGCCGCGCGGAACGTTTGGCGCTCGATCTTCTCGAGCAGCCGGGTGCGCGGATCCTGCGGATCGGCCCCTTCGAGCAGCATCTGCGTGTAGCTCGAGATACCCGTCAGCGGCGTGTTGACTTCGTGCGCGACACCGGCGGCCAGCAAGCCGATCGACGCCATCTTCTCGGAAATTCTGAGCTGCTCTTCGAGTTGCACGCGGGCGGTGACGTCCTCGACGATGACAATCGTCCCTACGGCCGCGCCACTGTCCTCATCCGCATTGCGCAACGGCACGACGGCGGCATTCACGATCAGGGTCTCCCCGTCCTTCGCTCCGCGGGCGGCGAGGGGGATGCGCGACAGCACGGTCCCGGCGGGAGTGTCACGGCGGGCGGCGCGAATCGCTTCGATAAATGGCCCATCGAACACATCGTCCATGCTCCGGCCGGCGACCTCGTCGTGCGTCATGCCGTAGAGCGCGGTGATCGCCGAGTTCCATCGCACCACGCGGTCATCGAGATCGACGACCAGCAGCCCGTCGTCGAGGGACTCGAGGATGTTCTCGTTGAACGCGCGCATGCGATCGATCTCGACGGCTTTCACGTGGAGCTGGCGATAGAGCCGCGCGTTCTCGAGCGCCGTGGCAATCTGACCGGCGACGGCAGCCAGTAGCGCCATGTCTTCGCTGCTGAGCGGTTCGCCGCTGTTCTTCCGGCCAAGGGCCAGCGCGGCGATGGTCCCGTCCTTCGCGACACAGGGCACGAAGTAGTAGAGGCCCGCGTCGCGCCAGAACTCGATCTCCTCGACCGGGAAACGGCCGACCGCGGTCGGGTCGTCGAGCGTGACGTTGTGACCGTCGACCACGCGGGTGCCGACGGCCGAGCGCTTGGGCAACGCCGGCGGGTGGCCGGCTCCGAATCCCGAGGCCCACATCGATCCGAAGTGCGGCGTCACTTCGTCCTCGAGCAGGAGCGCCATCCGATCGACCAGCAGCGTTTCCACGACCCGCGACACCAGACGTTCGGCGAGCCGATTCAGATCGAGGTCGCTGTTGAGATCACGCGCAAACCCCAGGAGCGCGCGGCGGTAGTCGTATCGATCGCGATAGAACGCGCGGTCGAGCATGTTCTGCACGAACGTCTTTACGGGAGGCGCCAGGAGCACCGCGACCAGCGTCGCCAGAAACGCCAGCACCCACTGGTTGGCATCGTTCCCACGCAGGAACACGCGTCCAACGGCTTCGAGAAGGACCGCGTAGATCACCACCATCGCGGCCAGTGCCGCCGCAAACACCAGCGCGCGCTTGACGATGACCTCGATGTCGAGCAAGCGGTAGCGAACGATGGCCGACGCGTACGCCAGCGGGATCAGGCTGAGCGGGATGACCGAGAATTCCATCGGCAGCGATGGCTGGACGCCCAGCGCGTACGGCAGCGCGTATCCAATCGCGAATGTGCCGGCACCGAGTGCTGTGCCCCAGGCGATCCATCGCAGCTGACGCCGTGCCGTAATCGTGCTGACTTGCGAGAGCGCCCGAACGAGAAAGCCCAGCCCTCCGATCAAACACCCCGCAAGGTAGAGGAACTCGAGGCGCTCGAGCAGCGCGGTTGTGCGGACGAAGCCCGCGGCGTCGCTCGCGCTCTGTAGGACCGCGGCAATGCGCGCCAGGCCGAGCGCGACCGCTGGCGCGTAGGCGACCAATACGATCCCGTGTCCAGCCGCGCCACCGCTCCAACGTCGCGGGCGCTCCGGAAACACCATCGTGAAATGGAGAAACAGGGGCGGCAAGGCGAGAATCGAGATGACGTCCGCCCAGTAGAACACCCAGTCGAGCCGGTCGAGCCGCCCGCTGAACGAGAACGTGAACACGCCGAAGAACGCGACGGCGAGCCAGAAGAAGTGGAGCGTCGCGGGATCGCGCGGACGCCGGAGCCTGACCGCACCGCCGACGAGCAGCGTGAAGATCCCGACCGCCGCCAGCACGAAGTACAACGCGCCGCGACCCGTCGGCACTGGAGCGACACGCACGTCGATGACTTCGCGCGTGCCGAGTCGCAGCGTGGTGTAGTGAAGGGTACGGCCGTTCCGGGATGCGTGGAGGACCGCGACGACATCGGCCACCTCCTGCACGGGGCGATCGTCGATCGCCAGCAGCAGATCTCCACGGCGGAGCCCAACGGCCGCGGCCGGCGTGCCGGGTGCGACTTCGGCGGCAACGATGCCTTCGGCCTGCGCCCGCCACAACACGCCGTCTTCGACTTCCTGCCAGGTCGCCTGTGTGGCGATGTTCGCGGCGCCCAGACAGAGAAGTCCCGAAACCACGACGAGCGGCAAAGCCGGCCGTGACCACCGGCTCCAAAGCGCCGGCCACCATGCGGGAATCCAAGGAGTAGAACGCGTCATCCAATCAAATGGAGTCGAAAACAGTGCCAAAAATTGGGGAGCCGCGGCTCCCCTTCGCATTCGCTCGTAGCCAGTGGGCTGTGGCTGGTCGCGAGTGCCAGCGGCACCAGTTACCACCCGCCGGCTACCACCTGCCAGCTAGAAACGTACCGTCACGCCGCCGAGGACGCGCGTTGGAGGCCGCACCACCAGCAACTCGTCGTAGACCGAGGTCTCCGCCCACTCTTCCTTGAAGAGGTTGCTCACCGCGACGAGCATCTCCCACTGGGCGTTCGTGAAATTCAGGAACGGCAACGATTGATTGACTTGCACGTCGAAGCGCGTGTTCGTGCCGGGCACCGACGCCGACCGCATGCAAGGCATCGAACGCGGCGTTCATCTTGTAGAGCACGAACAACCGCGTCGCTGTCAGCGGCACCACGCTCTCGAGAGACGCCGTGACGTCATGAATCCGATCGTCACGACGCAACACGGCCGGCGCCGCGGCGCTGAGTGCGTCACGATCGGTTGACCAGCGCCGCCACGCGGTGTTGGCCTGTGTGTAATCGACTGCGGCGCGAAGATGATCGCCGACGACCCTGCTGACGCTGACGCCCCAGCCGGCGGCATCGAAGTCGCCTGCCGATCCCACCTGATAATGCCCGACGCCGCTCGGCACATCGGCCACTGCGACACCAAAGAGCGTGACGACCTGGTCGTCCACTCGCTGACGGAACGCTCTGGCACCGACGAGGATGCGGCCTGGCATCAGGCGCTCGATGGCGAGTTCCAGTTGGTCGTGCCGTTCCGGCCGGAACGCGCCGTGGGAGACGTGCGCGAAGGTTCGCTGCGGCGGGAGCCACGGCCCGATTGACGAGGGCAGGAACTCCTCGGCGCCGGGAGCCACCTCACGATGTGAAGCGCTCGCACGGAACGTCAGGCTGTCCCGCTCTGACGGCTTCACCGCAACGCTGACGCGCGGACTCCACAGGCCCCGATCGGTGAGGTAATCGTACCGGGCGTATCGGGCTCCGTACCCGACGCGCACGGCCGGCGCGATCGTCCACGAGTCGAAGGCATACAGTGCGCCGACGTTGCGGCTCGTATCACGCATCGCGGCCAGGGCTTCACCGTTGCCGCCCAGGTACTGCTGCATGGCGTACGACACGCCGGCCTCATAGGCATGCGCCGCCTCATGGTGTCGCGCGTACGACCCGGCGAGAATCCACGACGACACGTCACCCTGGATGATGCTGCCGCGCATGGTCCAGTCGCCGCTCACGCCCGGCGCTTCCAGCGCCACGTAGGCAATGCTCCGCGGAACGTCGACGTTCATCGAGAACAGATCCTGCGGCCGATCGAACGACGTCGTCGTGATCAGATTGAGCTGCCCGCTCAGCGACAGATCCTCAAACCACGAGGACGCGAGTCGCGCTGAATGGCCAACCGCCCGGCCGAGGCCGGAGAAGGAATCGCCGAACAGCGACGTGTCTGAATCCGTCTCGGCGATGGACTGGCCGGCGTCCTTCAGCACGCTGCGTTTGAGGTGCCGCAATCTCCAGGCAACCTCGTCGTGTCCATGCGGAGCCTCGGTGGCCTGCACTGACGTGTCTTCTGGAACCACGGACGCGGCAACGACGGAAGGCTGCGCGGTGGTATCGGACCGACGAGCCAGCGCGATGGTCGTCGCGCTCCGTCCGTCGGGAGTCACCTGCACCAGGCGACCGCGCGCCGGAAGATAGTTCTGGAGATGGGCGCGTACGAGATACGGACCCGCCGGAAGATTGCGGAACGTGAAGCGCCCGTCCTCACCCGACACGGCGAAGACGGAGGTCGATCCGACGGCCGACACGACAGCGCCGGCGATCGGAACTCCCTGATCGTCCTGCACCAGACCGCGGAGCTCTCCCTGTCGGGACGAGGACGCGACGACCGCGTGAGCGGCCGACGCCTGCGGCTTCGAGGCGAGCTGGGCGTCGGCGGACGAGGCAGTGGCCGCGCACACGAGGAGGCTGGCGTAACACCACGAGCGTTTCCGAATCATCGTCGTGCTCTTTTCTGCTCGCGTGCCGTGCCCCGCGTGCGCGCGCGCACCTACACCGGCAGAACGCTGAAATTCACGTTCTGCGTGACTGACTTGCCCGACGTCTTGTCGGTGATCTTGATCTCCAGCCGATAGTCGGCGGTCGGAAAACTGGCCAAGGGAACCACGAGACTGCCTGGCAGTTGATGCCCGGCCGCGACGTTGAACTCTGCCGGCAGCGTCGTCGCGTTCAACTGTTGTGGAGCGGTCTTGTTGAAGTACTTCTCGCCCTCGGCCAACTTCTGATGGAAGTTGTACTCAATCGTCACGTCAGGCTTGCCCGTCGCGGCGGCCTGCGCGCCATAGATCCAGAAGATCACGCTCAGCTCGGCGCTCTTCGCGAACTTGCCGTCCGGCGAGGGAACGATCCGCATCGGACCGAACACGTACGGGTTCGACTCCTGATCCGCTGGCGGCGCGGCCACCTGCTCGACGGACCGCGCCAGGATCACGCTGCTGGTCGTCAGATCGGCGACGCCGAAATCCGGAACGGTGATCTCGTGACGCAGGAGACCGACCTTTCCTGGAGCGGCGCGGCGCCGCGCGGCGCAGGAGCGTTGCGATTGTTCCGATTGTTGCCCTGGTTGGCGGCAGGCGCCGCCGCGCTCTTCTCTTTGATAGCGATGTAGGCCACGTATTGTCCCGGCCTGAGCTGAATCGCCCGCGACAGCTTCCCGTTTTCCGGCACGTCCACGAAGCTGCCGTTGTCCCACGCGAACGACGTCCGTGCGGGAGGCGGCGGCGGTTTGTTGCCTTGCGGCTTGGCAGGAGGAGGAGTCGTGACCATCGTGGCAAACGCGGCCGCCTGCTCGACGTTGACCACGCGGATCCAGAGCGCCGCGCCCGCCGCCACCGTCGCGCGATCAAGGGCGAGCGTGAACGGAATGTACGTGTCGGTCTGCCCTTTGACGAAGTGATTCGACTCCCACTTGACCGGCAGTTCCCCCTGCGAGCTGTCGGGGGCGCCCAGCGTCAACGGCTTCGCCGTGGGCGGGGTCGTCGGGGGAGGCGCGCCTGGAGCCGGCACTTGAATCCCGAGGTCGGACAAGAGCGCCAACTCGACGGTCTGAACAAGCGCCTGGACGTCCTGCTGTTCCTGGGCACTGCGCGCCGGTTGTTTGCTGGCGTCGGCGTTGTTGCGCTGAGCGAGCGCGGTCGACGTCGCAGAGATAAGGAGGACAGCGACTAAGAGTGCCAGAACCCGACGAACCTGCATGAATGCCTCACTTCCCCGGCACGCGCGAGCCGAGCGCCCTGTCTGGACCGTATCCAAGAATCCGAATCGCTTGATCATAGGCACCGTTCACGGGCAAGTCAAACAAATGGGGCGTAAACCCGGCCCGATCGCGGCCATTGACCGAAGTCCCGACGAGAGCGCATGTTAAGATCGCCGTCCCTTCGCGAAGTCTTCGATCGGTGCGCGCGGTCGCGAAGAACGGGGCCCACATGGACCTGGACGACATCCTCGTCATCCTTCTCGCCGGCGGTGCCGGCGAGCGTCTCTACCCCCTGACCAAAGAACGTGCGAAACCGGCCGTGTATTTCGGCGGTCCGTACCGCATCATCGATTTCACCCTCAGCAACTGCATCAACTCGGGGCTGCGCCGAATCTTCATCGCCACACAGTACAAATCGCTGTCCCTCAACCGGCACATCCGGATGGGATGGAACGTGGTGTCGGAAGAACTCGGCGAGTTCATCGAGATCCTGCCGCCCCAGAAGCGCGTGGGCGAGCACTGGTATCTCGGCACCGCCGACGCCGTGTTTCAGAACCTGTATTCGATCGAGCGCGAGACTCCGAGTCACGTGATCGTGCTGTCCGCCGACCACGTCTACAAGATGGACTACTCGAAGATGCTCCGGTTTCACCTCGAGCGAAACGCGGACGCCACCCTGGCCGCCATCGAGGTCCCGCTCGTCGACTCGAACCGCTTCGGCATCGTCAGCGTCGATCAGTCCGACCGCGTGATCGGCTTCGATGAAAAGCCGCTGCATCCGACGCCGGTGCCCGGCTCACCCGACGTCGCGCTTGCCTCGATGGGCATCTACATCTTCAAGGCTGACGTGCTCGTGCGTGCCCTCGAGGACGATGCCATCAGACCCGAGAGCCAGCACGATTTCGGGCGGAACATCCTCCCGTCCCTCTTCGGCACGGCGCCGGTCTACGCGTACCGCTTCTACGAC
Source organism: uncultured Acidobacteriota bacterium (assembly GCA_963751025.1). Classification (GTDB taxonomy): domain Bacteria; phylum Acidobacteriota; class Vicinamibacteria; order Vicinamibacterales; family UBA2999; genus Gp6-AA40. The sequence continues at coordinate 36,594 of CAVVTC010000006.1, forward strand.
GAGAACAAGAAAGCCTCGAAGTACTGGCGTGACATCGGGACGCTCGATGCGTATTTCGAAGCGAGCATGGATCTGTGCCACGTCAATCCCGACTTCAATCTGTACGACCCGGAGTGGCCACTGCGAACCTATCAGCCGCAGGCGCCGCCAGCGAAGTTCGTCTTCGCCGAGGAAGGAAAACGATGCGGCCAGGCGCTCGACTCGGTCATCTCCGGCGGCTGCATCATCTCGGGAAGCCGGATTGCCGGCAGCATCCTGTGTCCGAACGTGCGCGTCCACAGTTTCTGTGAGATACAGCAGTCGATCCTCATGCCCGGTGTGCGAGTTGGCCGACACGCCCGGATTCGTCGCGCGATCATCGATCGCGACGTGCTCGTTCCACGCGGTGCGCTGATCGGTTTCGACGAGGAAGAGGATCGACGGCGCCACTCCGTCACCGACGGCGGTGTGGTGGTGGTCACCGCCGACGATGAACCGCTCATCGGCCCAATCAGCGAAGAGGCGCTCGACGCTGAACTCGAGGCCGATCGCGGCGGCGCGGTGGTCTGATTTCAAGGGCAAAGGTCAAAGGCAAAGGGCTAAGGCGAGGTAATCAGGTGGAGATAACCCGTGTGCGTGGCCGCGAGATTCTTGACTCGCGGGGGAATCCGACGGTGGAGGCTGACGTCTGGGCGGGCGGCGCGCTGGGGAGGGCGGCGGTCCCTTCGGGAGCGTCGACCGGGGCGCGCGAGGCTCTCGAGCTTCGCGACGGCGATGCCGCGCGGTATCTCGGAAAGGGCGTCAGGAAGGCGGTCGCGAACATCAACACCACGATCGCCGATGCGTTGAAAGGCTCGGTGTTGGAGCAGCGCGCGGTTGACACAGCGCTCATCGCGCTGGACGGGACCGCGACCAAGAGCCGGCTCGGCGCAAACGCCCTCCTGGCCGTCTCGATGGCTGCGGCGCGCGCCGCGGCAGCCGCCCACAAACAGCCGCTCTACGCATACCTCGCGCAGATCAGCGGACGCGCATCCGCGGACGGCCGCTACGTGCTGCCGGTGCCGATGATGAACATCCTCAACGGCGGCGCGCACGCCGACAGCAGCGTGGACTTTCAGGAATTCATGGTGATGCCGCTTGGCGCATCCAGCTTCGCCGAGGGACTGCGGGCGGGCACCGAGATCTTTCACGCCCTGCGCGGAATCCTCAAGAAGGCCGGCCACTCGACCGGCGTCGGCGACGAAGGCGGCTTTGCCCCCAACCTCAAATCCAATCAGCAGGCCCTCGACGTCATCCTCGAAGCGATTGGCAAGACCGGGCTCCGCGCCGGGACCGACGTCTATCTCGCGCTCGATGTCGCCGCGAGCGAATTGTGGGACGACGGCTCGTACGTCTTCAAGAAATCCGGTGAGTCCACGCGCACGGCCGATCAAATGGTGGAGCTGTACGTCGACTGGGTGCGGCAATACCCAATCATCTCGATTGAGGACGGCGTGGCCGAAGGCGATTGGGACGGATGGAGAGCGCTGACACGGGCGCTCGGCGATCGAGTACAGCTCGTCGGTGACGACGTGTTCGTCACCAACCCGGAGATTCTGAAGAAGGGGATCGCCGAAGGCGTCGGCAATTCCTTGCTGGTGAAGCTGAATCAGATCGGCACTGTGTCAGAGACACTCGATGCCATCGACATGGCGCGAGAAGCTCACTACACCACGGTCATTTCCCATCGCTCGGGCGAAACCGAGGACAGCACGATCGCGGATCTGGCGGTCGGAACGTCGGCGGGCCAGATCAAGACGGGATCGGCAAGCCGGAGCGACCGCGTCGCCAAGTACAACCAGCTTCTTCGAATCGAAGAGGAACTCGGCGCCGCGGGGCGCTACGCGGGTCGATCCGCGATTCGGCAGCTGGCGCAGACGTAAGAGACTCGAGCAGAGGAACGGTCATGTTACGGCTCGTATTGCTTCGACACGGCGAGAGCACGTGGAACAGGGAGAACCGGTTCACCGGATGGACCGACGTCGATCTGAGTGAGAAGGGGCGCGAGGAGGCGCGTGAGGCAGGCCGGCTGATGGCCGCCGAAAAATACGAGTTCGACGTCGCGTACACATCACTCCTGAAGCGCGCGATCCGCACGCTGTGGATCGCCCTCGACGAAATGGACATGATGTGGATTCCGGAGCACCGGTCGTGGCGCCTGAATGAACGGCACTACGGTGATCTGCAGGGCCTCAACAAAGCCGAAACCGCCGCGAAGCACGGCGACGCGCAGGTCAAGATCTGGAGGCGAAGCTACGACATCCCGCCGCCGCCGTTGACGACGGAGGACCCGCGCCACCCGTCGCACGATCGCCGCTATGCGACCTTGAAGCGCGGCGAAGTGCCGCTGACTGAATCGCTCAAGGACACCGTAGCCCGGTTCCTGCCGTATTGGCTCGACACGATTGCCCCGGAAATCAAGGCCGGCAAGCGAGTCCTGATTGCGGCTCACGGCAACAGCCTTCGCGCCCTGGTCAAATACCTCGAGAACGTCTCGGAGGACGAGATCGTCGAGCTGAACATCCCGACCGGAATCCCGCTCGTCTATCTGCTCAACGACGAGCTGAAGCCGCTGCAGAAGTACTACCTGGGCGACCCGGCGGCCGCCGAGGCCAAAGCGGCGGCCGTCGCGAATCAGGCCAAGGCCCGCACGTAATCGAAGGCCGTACACAGCAAAGGCGGACCAGGCCGGTCCGCCTCTACCTGAAACATGGGCCGCCTGAAGGCGGCCCCTACGTATTTCCTAACTGTTGTCGACGGCTTCCTTGGGCGCTTCGTCGACGCCTATACGCAGCGACCGGAGAAACCGCCGATCGTTGGTCGTCAAATCAAACGCCTTCCGCGCGGGCAGCAGGCGAGCGGGGGTCGTTATCTTGGTCACCGCCGCGCCGTTGTTCCGGCTCACAAAGCCGACAACCGCTTCAAGTGTGACTCTCATGTCGAAACCCGCTTCCCGCGCCTTGGCGCGGCAGGCCTCGACCTGGGGGTTCTCGGCAACGGCGGCAGCGATCGCGTCGGCCAGCTCTTTAGCGAACCGGTTCACGACGTCATCCATTCCTGCTCCTCCTCATCCGCCACCGGCCGGGAATCCGGGGCGTTCCCAATCGAGACCTGCACTGACCGGGCGGCTGGCAGGGATCGGGCGCCAAAGGTGTTCATTTGTATGGGGTTAACCCACTGCAAGGCTGGAAATGCATTGTAAAGGCACTCGTCCGAGAGTGTCAACAAACCGGCGGTTTTTCGCGGGTTTTGGCGGAGTCTCATACAGACCACTTGCCTGCTGATGGATGCGGCGGCGGTAATCGTCTGACAGCCAAGGGTTTCGGATAGAATCCGGGCACACACTCAATGGACCGAGGCGCCGATTCGCGTGCGTTTCGCACCCCGGACGACCTGGCTGGCTTCGACCCGGCAACCGCCCTCGGTGAGCCCGGATCCTATCCATTTACCCGTGGAATCCAGCCCGACATGTACCGCGGCCGGCCGTGGACGATGCGGCAGTACGCAGGGTTTGCCTCGGCCACGGAGTCGAATCGGCGATATCGGTATCTGCTGTCGCAGGGGGTCAAGGGCCTGAGTGTCGCGTTCGATCTGCCGACGCAGATCGGCTACGACTCGGACCATCCCATGGCCAGCGGCGAGGTCGGCCGTGTCGGCGTGGCCATCGATTCAATTGAGGACATGTCGACGCTGTTCGAGGGCATCCCGTTGGGCAGTGTCTCGACGTCGATGACCATCAATTCGACGGCGATCATCCTGCTCGCGTTGTACATCTCCGTTGCCCGGCGTCAGGGAGTCGATCCAGCAACGCTCTCGGGAACGCTGCAGAACGACATCCTCAAGGAGTACATCGCCCGCGGCACCTACATCTATCCTCCCCGGCCCTCGCTTCGCATCGTCACCGACATCATCGCGTTCTGTGAGCGTGCGCTTCCCCGCTGGAACCCCATCTCGATCAGCGGCTATCACATCCGCGAGGCCGGCGCGACGGCCGTTCAGGAGGTCGCGTTCACGCTGGCCAACGCCGTCGCCTACGTGGAGGCCGCGGTCGCCGCCGGGCTGGACGTCAATGCCTTCGGACAACGGCTGTCCTTCTTCTTCAACGCCCACAACGATTTCCTCGAGGAGATCGCCAAATTTCGAGCCGCTCGCCGATTGTGGGCGCGCATCATGCGCGAGCAGTTCGGCGCGACACACCCGCGGGCGCAGCAGCTCCGGTTTCACACGCAGACGGCAGGGAGCACGCTGACCGCGCAGCAACCGGACAACAACATCGTGAGAGTCGCGCTGCAGGCCCTCGCCGCCGTCCTCGGTGGCACCCAGTCCCTGCACTGCAACGGCAAGGATGAAGCGCTCGCGCTGCCGACGGAGGAGAACGCGACGATCGCGCTGCGGACGCAGCAGATCATCCTGCACGAAAGTGGCGTCGCGGGCACCGTCGACCCTGTCGGGGGCGCGTACGCCATCGAGGAGATGACCACCCGCATCGAGCAGCAGGCGGTCGAGCTTCTCGATCGGATTCAGTCCGTGGGTGGGACGCTCAAGGCGATCGAGTCCGGCTATGTTCAGCGCCAGATTCAGGACTCGGCTTATGCCGCCCAGCGGTCTGTCGATGCCGGCGAGTCCGTGATGGTGGGTGTGAACCGGTACGTGGAGACGGCGCCAGGCACCGGGCGCGTCTTTCAGATCGATCCCGACATCGAGCGTCAGCAGGTCGAGCGCGTGCGGGCGCTCCGCGCCACGCGCAACGAGAGCGAGTGTCGCGCGGCGCTCGCCGCCGTGGAGCGCGCCGCTCGCGGGGCCGACAACCTCGTGCCGGTGATCATCACCGCCGTCGAGAAGCGCGCCACGCTCGGTGAGGTCGCTGGAACCTTGCGGCAGGTCTTCGGCGAGTATCGGGAGACGGCGCCGTGAGCGCGCTGCTCGATGTCCAGCACCTGACCGTCACATTCGGCCGGAAAGACGCCGCCCCGGTTGTCGACGACGTCAGCTTCTCAATCGCACAGGGCGAAACGCTGGGGCTGGTCGGTGAATCCGGCAGCGGCAAGTCGGTCACCGCCTTTTCCATTCTGCGTCTTCTGCAGCCGCCGGGACAGGTGACCGGCGGCCGAATCATCTTCGACGGCCAGGACCTGCTGGCTCTGCCCGAACGCGAAATGCGAGCCGTGCGCGGGGCCCGCATCTCGTTGATCTTCCAGGAACCCATGACCGCGCTCAATCCGGTGATGCGGGTGGGCGATCAAATCGCCGAAGCGTTCACCGCTCACGGCGTCGTGAGCCGGACCGACGCTCGGGCGCGGGCGATCGAATTGCTCGACGCCGTCCGCATCCCTGACCCCTCGCGCAGGGTTCGCGACTATCCGCATCAACTGTCGGGCGGCATGCGGCAGCGCGTGATGATCGCGATTGCCCTGGCGTGCCGCCCACCGCTCGTCATCGCCGACGAGCCGACGACTGCCTTGGATGTCACGATTCAGGCGCAGATGCTCGACCTCCTTCGCCAGCTGCGGGAGCGATATGGCCTTGCGCTCCTCCTGATCACGCACGACTTCGGCGTGGTCGCCGAGATGGCCGACCGCGTCGCCGTCATGCGCGGCGGTCGCATCCTCGAGGATGGACCGGTGCGACAGATTCTGCAGATCACCAGCCCACGAATACACCCGCCGTCTGCTCGCGGCCGTCCCCGGCATGCACGCGCCGGTATCCCGGCGGGAGTCCTGATGCCTCTGCTCGACGTGCGGCATCTCACGAAGCATTTCATCCGCAAACACGGCTTTCTCCGCGCACCGTCTCTCGTGAAGGCCGTTGACGATGTGAGCTTCTCGATTGAGGAAGGGGAGATGTTTGGTCTGGTGGGCGAGTCGGGAAGCGGCAAGAGTACAACTGGGCGCTGCATCCTCCGGCTCGTCGAACCGACATCAGGCGAAGTGTACTTTCGCGACGAGAACGTGCTCACGTTCTCAACGACGCGTCTGCGTCAGGCGCGGCGTGACATGCAGATCGTTTTCCAGGACCCGTACTCGTCGCTCAACCCGCGGATGCGCGCCGGCGCCATCGTCGAGGAGCCGCTCGTCATCCATCGCATCGGCAGTGCAGACGAACGGCGGGCGCGGGTCGCCGAGCTGTTCGAGCTGGTTGGACTCGAGCCGGAGCATGCGCGGCGATACCCGCACGAATTCAGCGGCGGCCAGCGACAGCGGATTGGAATTGCGCGAGCGCTCGCCCTGGACCCGGCACTCATCGTCGCCGACGAAGCCGTGTCGGCGCTCGATGTATCGATTCAGGCGCAGATTGTCGCGCTGCTGGTCGACCTGCGGGAGCGCTTGAAGCTCACGTTTCTCTTCATCGCGCACGATCTGCGGCTGGTTGAACACATCTGCAACCGCGTGGCGGTGATGTATCTCGGCCGGATCGTCGAGCTCGGTGACACGCGGGCACTGTTTTCACAACCCACGCACCCCTATACGCGCGCGCTCCTCAGTGCGATTCCGATGCTCGATCCCGATGCGCCACGTCAACGTATCGAGCTCGATCCCTCGTCCTTCAATCGAGACGCGCCATTGCAGGCAGTCGGCGAGGGTCACTGGGCCGCGATCTGAGCGGATCAGGCAGCCTGCGTGACGTCCTTCTCGACTTCTCCGTCGCGCAGATGGATCGTGCGGTGGGCAAACTTCGCGATGTCGGCTTCGTGTGTCACGAGCACGATCGTATTACCCGACTGATGCAGCCGTGCGAAGAGCGCCATGATTTCCGCGCCGGTCTTGGAGTCGAGATTGCCCGTCGGCTCGTCCGCCAACAGAATCGACGGATTGTTCACCAGAGCCCGCGCGATCGCGACCCGCTGACGCTGTCCGCCTGACAACTCGTTCGGCCGGTGGGTCATGCGTGATCCGAGTTCGACCTTCTCGAGCGCGGCCTTCGCGCGCGCGTGCCGATCACGCGTCGCGACGCCCGCGTAGACGAGCGGAAGCTCGACGTTCTGAAGCGCGGATGCACGCGGCAACAGATTGAACGTCTGGAAGACGAATCCAATTTCCTCGTTGCGGATCTGCGCCAGCTCGTTGTCGTTCATCTGGCTCACCTGCTTGCCATTCAGCAGGTAGCTGCCCTGGCTTGGCGTGTCGAGACAGCCGATCAGATTCATCAGCGTCGATTTCCCTGACCCCGACGGTCCCATGATGGCGACGTACTCGCCGCGTTCGATTTGAATCGAGACGCCGCGAAGCGCGTGTATCTCCTCGGATCCCATCACATAGGTTTTCCACAGGTCGCGGGTATCAATCAGGGCCATGCACTCTCCGTTGCTCGCTAGCGTTTCAGTCTAACTGTCTACGACCCTTACGACACCTCCGTTCCTTTTCTGGCTCCGCGCTGCAAGCTCTGTAATAGAACACAGCGGTCTACTTCTGCGAATAGTCTCGTAAGCACCTTTAGAATCAGTCACTACCTCAAATTATTGTCAGCTTATCCTGCCAATTTTTGTCCATTATCTCATGTGTCTGTTTTTAGATCACTATTAAGACACAATATTCAGCAATAGCTTATTTCACAATGGTTTAAGTGTCGTAGGTCTATTTCGTAGCAAAGCTGGCCTCGTCCATGCACTGCCATGGATTACCACAGAGTCCCAATGAAGGGCTTCATGGCAGTCCGCGTCAGCACGACGCACGAAGACGAGGAGAGATAAGGCAATGCGAGCGAACAAGTTCCTGGGGTTGGCGGCGGCAGTGAGCGGGATGGCCCTGGTGGCGGCGGGTTACAGCGACGACGGCCTCAGCGGCAACCGCGACCGCGAACCTGAGTGTCAGCGCCACAGTGACCAACAACTGCACGATCAGCACGGCGGCACTGGCCTTCGGCTCGTACGACCCAGTCGTTGCGCATGCCTCAGCCAACCTCGACGGCAGCGGCACGGTGACTGTCGCCTGCACCAAGGGAGCGGTGGCAACCGTCGGACTTGGACTCGGATCGAATGCCTCCGGCAGCATCCGGCGCATGACCAACGGCGCGACGGAGTATCTGACCTACGAGCTGTATCAGGACTCGGGTCACACCACGGTGTGGAGCAACTCCGGTGCGGGCCTCTACTCACCGGGCGCGGCCCCGTCGAAGGTCGCGCGGAACTTCACGGTCTATGGCCGGGTCGCCAGCAACCAGGACGTGGCGGCCGGCAGCTACAACGACACCGTCGTCGCGACGGTGAACTTCTAGCACAGGCGCAGGGTTCGTCGTCCGATACCTTCTGTGTGATGCACGTGCATTTCAACCGGGAGACCGGCCAGCCGCATGGTGGGCCGGTTCCTGGTGACAGCCCTGGTGGTCGCATGGTTGTGGGGAGGGCCACAGGCAGGAGCCGCATCGGCGGCAACCTTCACCGTCGACCCAACCCAGATTTTTCTCTCGGGACGCACTGGCAGCGTGCTGCTGACGCTGCGCAACGAGAGCAACGAGACGCTGCAGTTCCAGCTCTCGGTCTTCGCGTGGGGGCAGAGCGCGTCGGGAGAGATGCAGCTCGAGCCGACCGAAGACATCGTGTTCTTCCCGACGCTGTTGACCTTGAAACCAAAGGAAACGCGCCGGGTGCGGGTGGGCGCTGCGACGCCGCAGGACGTTCGCGAGAAGACCTACCGAATCTTCGTCGAAGAGCTGCCACCGGTTGACAACGTGGCGGGCGGCGTTCGGGTGCTGACGAAGATGGGAATCCCGATCTTCGTGCGGCCGGTGAAAGAAGTCGCAACGGCAACATTGACCGATCTGCGGCAGCAGGAAGGCGCGCTCCGGTTCACGCTGAACAACGCGGGCACCGTGCACGTCGTGCCGCAGAGCATCAAGGTGAGGGGACTCGCGGGGTCGAACACAGCGTTCAATCAGGAGCTCGAAGGCTGGTATGTGCTGGCCGGGGGCCGGCGCGAGTTCGACATGGCATTTCCAAAGAACGCATGTGCGCAAGTGACATCGATCGTCGTGGACATCCAGTTCGCGTCCGGGAAGCTGCAGGAGCGGCTTCAGACGCCGAACGGGGTGTGCCCGCGCTGATCGACCGGCAACGGACTCTCGCGCTATCGCACCCTCGCACCGGACTCGCGTCCCTCTGCCTGCTCGCATTCCTGCTGTTCCCCGGGCTGGCCATCGCGCAGGATCAGCGCGCCGTCCTCGAGCTGATCGTCAACCGGGTTCCCTCCGGCGAGTCGCTCGTCGTCATGCGCGGGAATGACGCCCTCGTCCCGGTCGCTACACTGCAGAAGGCTGGCCTTCGCGGCTTCACGGGACGACGCGACACGGTGGGCAGTGAAGAATTCGTCTCGCTGACGTCACTGGCGCCAGACATCACCTTCGCCATCGACGAAATCGAGCTTCGCCTGACGCTGACGGCGGGCCCGGCGCTGCTGGGTCTGACCGTTCACGATCTGTGGAGCGGTGCGCCCGCCGACCTCGTGTACCGCAAAGACACGTCGGCGTTCGTCAACTACTCGGCAAACTGGCACAGCAACCGGCAGTTCGACGTCTTCACCGAGTCCGTGGCCAGCGTACGTGGCCTGTCGCTCTACAACACGGTCTCAGCCAATCGTCAGTCGGTGCTCCGCGGACTCACGAGCGTGACGTACGACCAGCGCCGGCAGTTGCGGCGGTGGACCGTCGGTGACAACCTGGCGTTCAGCGGTCCGCTGGGCGGTGATGCCTGGATCGCGGGCCTCAGCGTGTCGAAGGAATTCTCGATCGATCCGTATTTCGTGAGGTACCCGACCCTGTCACTCTCGACCCCGATTGCGGTGCCGTCAGTGATGGAGGTCATCGTCAACGGCCAGGTCGTCAGTCAGGAGCGCGTTGCTCCAGGACGGCTGGACGTCAGGAACCTGCCGCTCACGATGGGACGCAACGACGCGCGCGTGGTCGTGCGCGATGCGTTCGGTCAGGAGCGGGAGTTATCGTCCACCTACTACCTGACGACCTCGGCACTCTCACAGGGCGTGCACGACTATCAGTACAACCTCGGCTTCCGCCGGCTGGGCGTGGGCGAGAAGAACTGGGACTATCGCACGCCGGTGGCACTGGCGAGGCATCGTGTGGGCATCACCGATTCGTTCACCGCCGGCGGCCGCGCCGAGCTCCATCCCGGACGTCTGTTCAGCGGCGGGCCGACGGCCAACATTCGACTGCCGTTTGGCGAGATTGAAACCGCGGGCTCGGTGAGCCGGCAGCGCGAGCGGTGGGGCACGGCGGCGCTTGGCTCGTTCACGTATACAGGTCATCCGCTGAGCGCCGGCGGCTCGGTGATGTTCGCCAGCCCGCGTTATGTCACGTTGACGCCGAATCCGATCAACGAAGACCCCCGCAGGCAAGGAAGCGTCTTCGCGAGCGTGGCGATCAGCAGCGGGGTCAGCCTCACGGTGCAGCATACTCAGACGAAGTTGTATCAAGGCATCTCCCGCGACCGGTCGGGCCTGTTGGCGTCGGTTCATCTGAGCCGGCATGTGGAGTTCATCGCCAGCGTCGCGCGAGCAAGCGATGAACGCGGCACGCGGCGCGAGGCCTATGCGGGCGTGACCGTCCTGTTCGGGCGCTCGTCCGTGTCAGTCGCCCAGGTGCGCGATCCGCGCGGCAACCGGCTGACCGTCGAAGCGCAGCAGCCGCTGCCGGTCGGCACGGGCTATGGCTATCAGCTGCGCGCCGAGGGTGGAGAGAACGGCATCGTCAACGGTGTCGGCCGTTATCAGGGCGCACACGGTCGCTACGAGCTTCGTCAGGAGACCATCGCCTCGGAGTCAACCACGACGCTCAGCGCAATGGGCGCGATCGTCGGAATCGGCGGCGGCGTGTTCGCGACGCGGCCGGTGGAAGGGAGCTTCGCGCTCGTCCGCGTTCCTGGCGTTGAAGGTGTGCGCGCGTTTGCGAGCCACCAGGAAATTGGGAAGACGGGACGAGGCGGGGATCTGCTGATTCCGGATCTGCAGGCCTACTACGGAAACCTCCTGAACATCGCCGACGGAGACATCCCGCTTCAGTACGCCGTCCCTGAAGTCGGGATGACGCTCGCGCCTCCGTATCGCGGCGGCGCCGTCGCGCGGTTCGACGTGCAGCGCGTGCAGCGCGTGCTCGGCAAGATCCTGATCGCTGGCCAGGAGAAGCCGCATGTCTATGGCGAGCTGACCGTGACGGATGCAAACGGCCGGACGTACGGATCTCCGGTTGGCAGTGACGGTGCGTTCTATTTCGAAAACCTGCCGACAGGGACGTATTCAGCGGTCGTGAAACCGCGGGACGCAGTGCACCTTCACCCTCGAGATCCCGACCTCGAACGAGACCGTGATGAAGCTCGGTACCGTTCGCTGCACGCTGAGCGCGAAGCCATGACCGTGAATCGCGCGCTCATCGCCGTCGCCGCGCTCGTCTGCGCACTGCACGCCTCCAGCGCCTTCGCTCAGGCGCCATCCTGCACGATCTCGACGCTGTCGGTGTACTTTGGCAACTACAACGTGTTCAGCGGGTCAGCGCTTGAACTCCACCGGCAGGGTGACGTACCGGTGCAATGCAGCGGCGGCCAACATCACCGTCTCCCTGAGTAAGGGGTTGAGCAGCACCTACAGTCCCCGGTTGATGTCCAAGGGCGCGGAAGTGCTCGCATATAACTTGTTCACGGACGCGGCGCGCACGACCATCTGGGGCGACGGGACCAGCGGCACCGCGATCTACTCCCGCGCCAATCCCCCCAACAACAGCAACGTCAACGTCACGATCTACGCCGAGGTGCCGGCGGGCCAGGACGTCAGTGCCGGCAGTTTCGGCGACACGATCTCCGCGACCGTCAACTTCTGACGCTGCGGAGTTCTTCGTTTCTAGAAATTGAGCGTGACGACGCGCAGCGTGTCCGACGCGGTAGTCCCGGTGGACGTGTGACTCGACTCGGAGAGGCGCATGTTGGAGCGTGCGCCTGCGGTGCAGGTGAGGCGTACCAGTGGTGAGGCGGTGCCGGCCGCTCCCGAATCGACGGCGCACGATCGAACCACGGTGACACCCACAGTCAATTGAGCGCTGCTGCTATCGGCCGACAGTGCCCGGACGCCGGCGACACTGACAACGGCGAGAACCGCGAGGACCTTAGCCACGGAGTTGAACCCTGACGACCGATGATGAATCTTCATCAAATCGGACGGTCTCCAGCGCGCGAATGATATCGCCAACCATCGTCTGCCGGGGAAGCCGCAACACGACGCTCTGTGCTTCCTCATCGTCGTGCGACAACTGCACCCACACATAGGGACCATCGGCGTAGATTCCCTGGATACGCGAGCTCCACTCGCCGAGCTCGTTCGAGATGCGCACGCCATCGAGCGTCGCGAACAAACGATCGACTTCGGAGCAGCTCACTGCCGGTGGCAGGCCTGTGACATCGAGTCTTTCACCTGGGGAAGCTACTTCATGATCGTCGCCAAGTCCGGCCGGCGACGGGATCCGCCGGTAACCGCTTGATTCAGCTACAACTTGTCGACAACGCAGGGGGACGCGGACGATGGGGAGAAGTGCGCGCGATGTGCGGATCCGGCAGACATTAGTTCGGCGATCCGTGCGGATCCGCACACGTGACCCGAGGCGTACGTCGGGGCCGTCTGTTGAGTACGTAGGGGGCCACCTTCAGGCGGCCCAACTCAGTGCTCGTCCTGGTATTGGTCCTTGAGCCGCGCGACCACGGCAGGATCGGCGAGCGTCGTCGTGTCGCCGAGCGTCTTGCCTTCGGCGATATCGCGCAGCAGTCGTCGCATGATCTTGCCGGACCGCGTCTTGGGCAGGTCGGCCGCGAAGATCACATCGTCGGGTCGCGCAATCGCGCCAATCTTCTTGACGACGTGATCCTTCAACTCGCCACCAGGGTCTCGGTCCCCTGCGTACCTTCCTTCAGGGTGACGAACGCAGCGACTGCCTGGCCTTTGATCTCGTGCGGCCGTCCGACGACCGCCGCTTCGGCGACGCGCGGATGATCGACGAGCGCGCTCTCGACTTCCATGGTCCCGATCCGATGTCCCGCGACATTCAGGACGTCGTCCACGCGGCCGAGCAGCCAGAAGAAGCCGTCCACGTCTCGCTTCGCGCCATCGCCCGTGAAGTACACGTCAGGCGTCCAGCGGCTCCAGGTACCTGCTTCACGTATCGGTCGGGGTCGCCGTAGATGCCGCGCAGCATCGCCGGCCATGGCCGGGTGAGGGCGAGCAGGCCACCACCCGCGCCCTCGAACGCTCTCGCCTTTGTCGGTTTTGATTTCTGCCACGATGCCGGGAAACGGACGCGTCGCAGAACCAGGCTTCGTGGTCGTCATGCCCAGGCAGCGGCGTGATCATGATCGCGCCCGTCTCTGTCTGCCACCACGTATCGACGACCGGACAGCGTTCGCCGCCGATGTAGCGGTGATACCAGACCCACGCTTCCGGATTGATCGGCTCGCCGACCGAGCCAAGCAGTCGAAGGCTTCCGAGGTCGCGGCGCTTGGGCCAGTCGGTGCCCCAGCGCATGAACGCGCGAATCGCCGTCGGCGCGGTGTAGAAGATCGTGACGCCGTATCGCTCGACGATCTGCCAGAAGCGATCCTTCTCGGGCCAGTCGGGCGCGCCTTCGTACATCACCACTGTCGCGCCATTGGCGAGCGGCCCGTAGACGACGTAGCTGTGCCCGGTGACCCAGCCGATGTCGGCGGTGCACCAATAGACGTCGTCTTCTTTCAGATCGAACACCCACTTCGTCGTGGCGTAGGTGCCGACCAGGTACCCACCGGTCGTGTGGACGATGCCTTTGGGTTTTCCCGTCGTTCCGGAGGTGTAGAGGATGTAGAGCATGTCCTCGGCATCCATCCGCTCGGGTTCGCACACAAACGACGCGTCCTGCATCAGGCGGTGGTACCAGTGGTCGCGGCCTTCCTTGACATGAACTTCGACGGGCGAACCGTGCAGGCGCTGGACGAGCACGACATGCTTGATGGATGGCGTACCTTCCAGCGCTTCGTCGGCCATCTTCTTCAGCGGAACGACCTGGCCTCGACGCCAGCCGCCGTCCGCCGTCACGAGGAGCGTGCACTGCGAGTCGTTGATGCGATCGCGCAGTGACTCCGAGCTGAAGCCGCCAAACACCACTGAATGCACGGCGCCGATTCGCGCGCACGCGAGCATCGCGATCGCCAGTTCGGGAATCAACGGCAGGTAGATCGCCACACGGTCGCCGCGCGTGACGCCGAGTGACTTGAGCACGTTGGCGAACTGACTGACCTGGCGATAGAGATCGAAGTAGGTCAGCGTGCGACGATCGCCCGGCTCACCTTCCCAGACGAGCGCCGCCTTGTTTCGGCGCGGTCCGCGCACGTGCCGGTCGACGCAGTTGACGCTCGCGTTGAGCGTGCCGCCGGTGAACCACTTCGCGTGCGGCGGATTCCATTCGAGGACGCGGGACCACGGCGAAAACCACTCGAGCTCTTTGGCAAAGCCAGCCCAGAAGGCCTCGGGATCCCGTCGGCCCGCGCGTAGACGTCCTCGTCGTTGATCGTGGCCTGCTCGCGGAACGATGCCGGACGGCGCGAAACGTGCGGTCCTCTTGCAGCAGATCGGCGATCTCTGGTGGCGCCTTCGGGTCAGCCATAGACGGATCAGAATTGCGGTGGTAGCGGCGGTGGAGGCTCGGGCGGTCCGCCAAGAGCCGGAGGCGTGTCGTTGCGGAAGAACGCGGCACCCAGCACGCCTCCAAGGGTCGCGAAGACGGCGCCGGCGAAGAGCAGCACGACGAATCCAAAGACGAGGCCGATCGACGGATTGGCGCCGAAGGACTCGAGCATCGTTCGCACTTCAGGCGGCAGGTCACGCGCGTTGCGTGCGAAGTCACCCGCGAGTCGCTGCTGAAGCGGCGCCATCACGATGTTCAGCACGATCGAGACGAGAAGCCAGACGACGGCGCCGAGGATCCCGGACAGAAGCCCGGTCAGCGCGCCTCGGCCGACCGTAATCGGTCGCGGATCGTTCTGCTGATCGAGATAGGCGCCGAGCACCCCGCCGCAGACGACCCAGAGACAACAGCACGCGTTGCCCAGGTTGACGATCGGCAGGGCCGACAGGACGCCGATGAAAAGGCCGCCGAGGACGGCCGGCTGGCTAATCGTCAGTACTCCCGCCCCAGATGCGTGATGAGCTCTTCACCCTGCATGTAGCGCAGCGTGTTCTTGAGCTTCATCAACTGAATGAAGAGGTCGTGCTCAGGGTAGACCTCGGGGGCGTGCATCGGGCTCTTGTAGTAGAACGAGAGCCATTCTTGAATGCCGGACATCCCGGCACGTTTGGCGAGGTCGAGGAACAGCACGGAGTCGAGCACGATCGGAGCGGCCAGAATGCTGTCGCGACAGAGGAAATTGATCTTCAACTGCATCGGATAGCCCAGCCATCCGATCAGGTCGATGTTGTCCCAGCCTTCCTTGTTGTCGCCGCGAGGCGGGTAGTAATTGATGCGGACGACGTGACAGAGGTCCTGGTAGAGCTCCGGGTACAGGTGAGGCTGGAAGATGTAATCGAGCGCCGATTTCTTGCTTTCTTCCTTGGTCTTGAACGACTCGGGATCGTCGAGCACCTCGCCGTCGCGATTGCCGAGGATGTTGGTCGAGTACCAGCCCTTGACGCCAAGGAGCCGCGCTTTCAGTCCCGGCGCGATGATCGTCTTGATCAGGGTCTGACCCGTCTTCATGTCGTTGCCGGCGAGCGGCGACTTCGTGCGCGCCGCCAGTTCCAGCATCGCCGGGACATCGGCCGTCAGGTTCGGCGCGGCGTTCGCAAAGGGCAGGCCTTCACGCAGCGCGGCATAGGCGTAGATCATGCTCGAAGGGATCGCGTCGTCGTTCTGCTCGAGCGCCTTCTCGAAAGAGGCCACGCTGGCATGCGCGGCGGTCTCTTTCATGTAGACCTCGGTGCTGCCGACCCAGACCATCACGAGACGATCGCAGCCGTGCTTCGACTTGAACGCCCGGATGTCGGCAATCAGCTGCTCGGCGAGATCCCGCTTGTTCTTGCCTTTCTTGACGTTCGGGCCATCGAGGCGCTTGACGTAGCGCTGGTCGAACACGGCCGGCATCGGCTTGACGGCTTCGAGCTCGGCGCGAACCTGGTCCAGCTGGGACTGTTCGAGCACGCCTGCGGTACGGGCGGCGGCATAGCAGTCCTCTTCGAAGATGTCCCAGCCACCAAAGACGATGTCGTCCAGGCCGGCCAGGGACACGAAGTCCTTGATCTTCGGGGCGCGAGCCTCGGTACGCTTGCCTAACCGGATCGTCCCCATCTGGGTCAACGAGCCGATGGGCTTCGCCAGCCCTTTCCGAATCGCCATCACGCCGGCGATCGTCGTCGTGCTGACGGCCCCAAGGCCGACGAGCAGCACGCCGAGTTTCCCGCGCGCAGGGGCGATATCAATTGGTGGAGTCACAACCGGCCACTATATCATGGGGAAATGCGCCGGTTTTTGCGGAAGTCGAGCGTTGGCGTCGAGCCGCTGGCGGTCACGATGAGCGGTGCACGGCTCGGCGAACGCGCGTTGCAAATCGGCATTGACCGCCCGGATATCGTGGCCGCCATCGCCGCCAAAACAGGGCTCACCGGGCTGGCGACCATCGTCGTCGGCGACGAAACAGCAGCAGGTGCTGCACGTGCCGCGGTCGCCGAAACCGGTGCGCTCGCCGACGTGCATGTCGGCCCGTTTCACCCGTTGCCTTTTGCCGACGGCGCTTACGATGTGGTCGTCCTCCACGGTGTCGGTGGTCTGCTCTCGACGACTGCGCCCGAGTTGCGGGAACGAATGCTCGCCGAGTGCCAGCGCGTGCTGCGGGTCGGAGGGCGTCTCGTCGCGCTCGAGGCCGGGTCGCCTACTGGTTTGCGCGGCCTGTTCGGCGGCGCCCGGCCTGATGTCAAATACGAAGGGGCGGGGGGCACGAAGGCCGCGCTGGAGGCCGTCGGCTTCAGGGCCGTGCGAACCCTCGGGGACGGCCAGGGCTACCGTTTCATCGAGGGCCTGAAGGCATAGGGGTCGGATTGGGGCAGATCCCGGGGGACGATGGGGATCTCAATCTTGACCGCCTGAGGGGACGCACAGGGACGGGCGGGACTCCGAATCGGGCCTGAATATGGCCGACGTCGCGAGGCAAGGGATTTGCCTTGATCTGCACTACGCTCGATGTCTGCTCTCGCTGACGTGTTCACTGCCGAAGAAATTGCACGAGCTGCAGGTGTCCCCAGCGATGCGATCCAATCAGTCGTAGTTTCGGGCGCTGTCAAGACCCTGCCGGGCACCGCGTTCTTCGAAGCCGGCGAAGCGGTCCGCGCCGGGATTGAGGCTCGACACGTGGTTCGCCAGCGGACGACACTCACCCGGGAGCCGCCGGCCATGTTCGGAACAGGCGCCGGGACGCCGTTTGTCGCGCGCCGCCGGGACCTTCCAACACTGGCCTCGACCCTTGCGCACGGCACGTTCGTCGTCAGCATCCTGTGGCTCACTTCGGGAGCACCCGAAACCGCGACAGTGGAGCGAACCGAGCCGCGCCTCGTGTTTCTGGCGCGCCCGGGTCCTGGGGGCGGTGGAGGAGGCGGCGGCCTGCAGAATCCTCTGCCGCCGCGCGCGGCGGAAACACCGTCCGCCTTCCGCAAGCCTCGATCGGCGGCGGATGCCTCACCGAACAAGGCCCCGATCCGCGCTCGACAGGTTGAAGTACGACGCCCGACTCCAGCCGCGGTCACGACCCCGGCTCCCGTTGTTCAGGATCCGCTCCCGTCCCGGCGGCTCGTGGCGCCGGTCGCCGCCGTCGCGAACCGTGACCAGCGCATCGGCGTGACCGAGCAGCGCTCGCAACGAGAGTCCCAGCCAGGGCACGGGCGCAGGAGGCGGATCCGGGACTGGTCGCGGTACCGGCGACGGCGAAGGCGTTGGTGCTGGCATCGGGCCAGGCGCCGGCGGAGGAATCGGGGGTGGGCCGTATCGTGCGGGAAGCGGCGTCGAGCCTCCTCGCCTACTTCGAGAGGTCAAGGCGCTGTACACGGACGAGGCTCGTCGCCGCGGCATGACAGGGAACGTCCTCCTTGAAATCGTCATCAACCGCGACGGAACAGTCGGCGAGGTGTCCGTCCGTCGCGGTTTGGGTGCTGGCCTGGACGAGCGCGCGATCGACGCGGTCCGGCAATGGAAGTTCGCGCCGGCGCGCCGGCTGGGCAGCCGGTCGACGTCTTCGTCGAGGTCGCGGTGGAATTCATGCTGCGCTGACATGCTGACTGTCACCCTCGTCTCACTCGTCGTCGCGGCGGCGTCCGGATTCGTCGCCTGGAGATCCGTCCGCCGCGAACACCTGCGGACAGACGCCCGTATTGCGTGGCTGGCGACCGCGATTGATTCGAGTCCCGCTCCCGAGAACACCGCGCTCGGACGATGCGTTGGACTGGTTTGGCCAGGAAGCGGAGCCGCCTGGTGCTGAAGCCATTTTCGACGAGCATGAACACCACGACAGCTCGTCATCGGCCGCTGTTGACGGCGGTGGGCGGTCTCGCCGTGGTGCTCGCGGTCGTTGTCGTGATCGCCATGACCGGGGACCGCTACGACGCCCCGACTCCGGCAGTGCCAGCGCGCGTGGAGTCGCTCGAGCTGCTCTCGCTCGACGCCGCACGTGAAGGGGCCGCGCTCGCGGTGACCGGCGTGGTTCGCAATCGCGCTGATGCACCGCTCAACGCGATTACGGCGATCGTGTCTGCCGTGGATGCCCAGGGGCGCGCCGTCGGGAGAGGATTCGCGCCGCTCACCCCGTTGTTGCCCGGGCGTCAGTCTCGATTCGTGGTCACGATCGCGCGGGTGAACGGGGCCGCGCGCTACCGTGTGAGCTTTCGCGGCGCGACTGGTGAGTGATTCGACACGTGGATCGCCGGCGAGCGGACGAGCGCCGAGTCGTGACCGATCTGAGGAGGATCCGTTTCATGCGTGCTCCGTCTTCTCTCATCATCGCGGCACTGATGGCCGCGACGGCGGCGGCGGGCGCCCAGTCACAGGAAGGATTCCGGTTCCGGAGCGGCGTCGATCTGGTCAACGTCACAGCGACGGTGACCGACGACGACGGGCGATTCGTCTCCGGGCTTCGCCGAGAGGACTTCACCGTGTACGAGGACGGGAAGCTGCAGGACGTGTCGCACTTCAGCAACGATCGGGTCCCGGTCAGCCTCGGCCTCCTGCTCGACACCAGCGGCAGCATGTCCGCCCGAGAAGATGGCGGCGGCGCGATCCGCGATCGATCGATTGATCTACGAGCTGCTCGACAAGGACGATGAGCTCTTCCTCGTGGAGTTCGCCACCAACGCGCGCCTCACACAAGGACTGGACGACCGACCGCCGTTTGATCAGCCGCGCCGTGCGCGAGGCGTCAGCCGCCGGTGGGACGGCGATCTACGACGCCGTCGCCACGGCCATTCCAACCGCGCAGGCTGGCACGCATCGGAAGAAGGCGTTGCTGGTCATCTCCGACGGCAACGACACGAACAGCTCGACGTCGGTGGGCGTCCTGCGACAGCAGATTCGTGAAAGCGACGTCCTCGTCTACGCCCTGGGGATCGACGGCTCCGGACGTCGCAGCGGCGACGGGTTGTCCGACCGCCCGTCCAGGTTCCGTTCCCGGTGCCCTTCCCGTTTCCCGGCGGCCGGCGGCCCGATCCAGGCCGGCCGCCGATCGGAGGCGGCGGCGGCGGCGGGGCAACTTCCCGAGCGCCCCGGGTGACCGGGTGAATGCGGACGCGTTGCGACAGATCACGGATGACACCGGTGGCCGCACCGAGATCGTGCGTGGCTCCGAAGGATTGGGGTCGGCCACGGCCCGCATCGCCGACGAGTTGAGCAAGCAGTACCTACCTGGGATACTCGAGCAACACGGAGCGGGACGGCCAATGGCATTCCATCCGGGTCGCGGTCCGCGATCGCCGCCTCACCGTCCGTGCGCGCAGAGGGTATATCGCGTCTTGATATGATCCCCTCCGGTGTCGACGTTCTTCATCGCGCTCGGGCTGAG
Organism: uncultured Acidobacteriota bacterium; assembly: GCA_963751025.1. Taxonomy (GTDB): domain Bacteria; phylum Acidobacteriota; class Vicinamibacteria; order Vicinamibacterales; family UBA2999; genus Gp6-AA40. Next base: position 56,653 of record CAVVTC010000006.1, read on the forward strand.
CCTGATGGGCGGCCTGGGCGGGCTCCTGGTCGCGTCCGGCGTTCTCCTCATTAACGATTCCGCCCGTGCCCGGCTGGTGCCGTGGCTCGTGAGCTACGCGGTTGGCGCGCTGCTCGGCGTCTCGATGCTCGCGATCCTGCCATCGGCGCTCGATCAGCTGCCCGCATCGCGAGTCTTCGGCACGCTTCTCATCGGCATCCTGCTGTTCTTCCTGCTCGAGAAGCTGGTGCTCTGGCGTCACTGTCATACGCACGACTGCGAAGTGCACGACGGCAGCGTCTTTCCGGTGGTCGATCGGCGACGCGTTCCACAACTTCGTGGATGGCGCCGCCATCGCCGCCGCGGTCATGACATCGGTGCCGCTCGGCGTCAGCATGGCGGTCGCGGTCGCGGCACACGAGATCCCGCAGGAAGTCGGTGATTTCGCCATCCTGCTTCACGCCGGCTATTCGCGCAGCAAGGCGCTGCTCCTCAATGTGCTCTCGGCGTGCGCGAGCGCGCTGGGGGCCATGGCCGCGTTCTTCGCGTTCGAATGGACGCCGCGCATGCTTCCGTACTTCCTTGCCCTCGCGGCGTCGAGCTTTCTCTACGTCGCCATGGCGGACCTCATCCCCGGGTCTGCACCGGGGCCGGACCGATGCCGGCTCGATGCGCCAGATCCTGCTGATCGGCGCCGGGGTCGCGACCATGCTCGTCCTTTAGCGATCGTCCTCGCCCGAAGACGGCCGCGCTGCAACAGCCCGGTTAGACTGCTGAAATCTCATCTGCCGGACGCCTCGCCGATGGCAAAGTCTTTGCCCCGTTACACTCTCGGGAGGCACGGAAGGCTCGAGGTGAAATCCACCGGAGCCCTTCGGACCGTAACGAGATTGAAAGCAGGGAGGAACGTCATGTTCGCGAGGCTCGTTGCTACCGCGCTCGTTGTGCTCGCCGCTGCGACATCAGCAGGCGCCACCGGGCAGCCAGAAAACCTTCAGGTGTTCCGCGATGTGCAGCGGCAGGTGCTGCAGTATCCGCACTTCACGATCTTCGACAGCGTCAGCGCGCAGGTCGACAACGGCACGGTGATCCTGATCGGCAAGGTCACGATGCCGTACAAGAAGAACGACATCGAGCGTCGCGTGCGCAAGCTGGCCTCGGTCGAGCGGCTCGACAACCGCATCGAGGTGCTGCCGGTCTCGCAGTTCGATGACGATCTTCGATTCCGCATCGCGCGCGCGATCTACTCGAACCCGAACTTCCGGCCGTTCGCCACGATGGTGAACCCGCCGATCCACATCATCGTGGAGCGCGGACGGGTCACGCTCGAGGGCGTGGTGAACAGCCAGGTCGATCGCATGCTGGCGCGCTCGATCGCCTCGAACTTCCTCGCCTTCGACGTGAAGAATGCGCTGAAGACCGAGGCCGAAGTGAAGGCCGAACTCGAGAAGCTGTAACGTCGTGCGGGTCCGGAAGGCCCGTCCGAAGGACCGCGACCTAGACAGGAAGCTCTTCGGAGTCACGACCGCGCCGCACGACCCACCAGAGGACGAGGCCAAACGTCATCGCGGCGGCGACGATCGTGATTCCGAAGAGCAGCAGCGTCGTGTAGAGGATCGATTCCGGCTCCATTCGCACTTCCACGTCCAGCGGCTCACCCTTCAGTCGTCGCGGCCAGCGGCTGCTCCCATCTCAGGATGTTTCCGCGCTCGGTCTTTCTCGACGGCGCGTTGTGATACGGAATCTCGCTCGGAATGTGCATCTTGAAGACGACGAGCTCGCGGCCGGTCCAGCCGCCGCTGTCACCGGCCTTGACCGCAGGCGCGCCGACGCGCTGCCGGTACACGACGCTGTCGCTGTCGCGATCGAACCGGTAGGTTGACCACGCGAACATCGGCTGCCGCTGCAGCTGCCGCACGTCGGGGATCTCGAGGCTGACGTGCACGAACCGCCGTCCGCCACGCCGCGACAGCGTGACACGCGGCGCCGGGCGCACCCGCTGTCTGGAAGAGCGCCCGCACGCGTCCGCGATCGAGGCGCGCTTTCGGATCCACCGGCAGATCGACGCCGCGCAGGGCCACCAGCGACGCAACCGAGGCGTTGACGTTGACGGTCGCAGACCCGTCCAGCCGGAGATACATCTCCTCCTCGGTACTGGTACTTCTGCGCGAGCACACCGCAGGCCGACGCGATCAGGGCGCACATCGCGATGGCCGGAACGAGCGCGGCTTGCCGCACGGGCACACGCATCTATGGCAATGATATCGTGAGCAGATGGGCCGTCCGGCGCTCTTCCTGATCGATGGCAGCTCGCAGATGTACCGCGCGTATCACGCGTTTCGCGGTCGCGGCCTCTCGAACCAGGAAGGACAGACCACACACGCCGTCTACGTCTTCGTGACGATGCTGCGCAAGCTCATCGCCGACCACAAGCCGGCATATCTCGCCGCCTCGTTCGATCTGGCCGGCCCGACCTTCCGCGACGAGATCGCGGCGGACTACAAGGCCAATCGCGTCGCGATGCCCGACGATCTCGCCGAGCAGATCAACTGGGTGCATGAGGCCTGCGAGGCGCTCGGCGTGCCGATTCTCACGGTCAAGGGCTATGAGGCTGACGACGTCATCGGCACGATGGCGACGCGGGCCGTCGCGGCCGGCTTCGACGTGGCGATCGTCTCGATCGACAAGGACTTCTTTCAGCTCGTGCGCCCGGGCGTTCGCGTCTACGACCCGCGCGAGGACGGCGCCTGGTTCGACGAGGCCGGCGTCGTCGAGAAGTTCGGTGTGAAGCCGTCGCAGGTCGTGGACGTGCTCGCGCTCGTCGGCGACACGAGCGACAACGTCGCCGGCGTGCCCGGCATCGGCAAGAAGGGCGCGATCGATCTGGTGACGCAGTTCGGCGGCCTCGACCAACTGCTCGAACGCGTCGGCGGAACTGAAGCCCAAGCAGCGAGAGGCCCTGACGACGAATCGAGAGGCCGCGCTGCAGAGCCGGGAACTGGTGACGATTCGCGCGGACGTGCCTCTCGATCTCGACTTCGAGGCCCTGCGCTATCTTGGGCCGACGCGCGAGCGCTGCTACGAGCTGTTCTCTCGACTCGAATTCCGGACCATCGTCGCCGAGTACGCGCCGACCGCCGACACGATCCAGAAGGACTACGGCCTCGTCACGACGCTCGAGGACCTCGACACGCTGATCGCGGAGCTTCGCGCGGCCGGCGAGTTCGCGATGCGTGTGATTCCCGATCAATGGTCCGCGATGCGCGCGACCATCGTCGGCATGTCCTTCTCGCACGGGGCGCGACAGGCGCGTTACGTACCGGTCGGCCACGAAAGCCCCGACGCACGGGGCGACCTGCTCGACGCGGCGGCTCCGTCCGTGCAGATCGCCCGCGCGGCCGTACTCGAACGGCTCAAGTCCCTGCTCGAGGACCCGGCTGTCAGGAAAGTCGGCCACGATCTGAAGGTCGACCTGATCATCCTTGCGAACCACGGCATCGCGCTGCGCGGCGTCGCGTTCGATTCGATGATCGCGAGCTACCTCCTCGACGCGACCCGATCCGGTCATCCCATCGAGGACGGAGCGCTCGAACAACTCGGCTATCGCGCGCTCAACGAAGAGGAAGTGTGCGGAAAGGGCACGAAGGCGCAGCCGCTGGCCCGTCTGTCGCCGGAAACCATCCTCACCTTCGCCGGCGAGCGCGCCGACCTCGCGTGGCAGCTCTCGAAGGCGCTGCCGCGCCTGGTGACCGAGGCGCAGCTCGATCCGGTCATGCAGCGAGCTCGAGATGCCGCTCATGCCGGTGCTGGCAGACATCGAGCAGCGCCGGCATCCTGATCGATGGGCCGGCGCTGGCCGTCCGCTCGCGGGACATCGAAGTGGAGCTCGCCCGCTACACGGCGCGGATCTACGAGTTGGCCGGTGAGGAATTCAACATCAACTCGCCGCCCCAGCTCGGACGCATCCTGTTCGAGAAGCTCGAGATGCCGTCGGCGAAGAAGACCGGAAAGACGCGATCGTTCTCGACGGCGGCCGAAGTGCTCGAGGAGCTGGCGCTCACGCACGAACTGCCGCGGCTCGTGCTCGAATGGCGCGCGCTGCACAAGTTGAAGAGCACGTACATCGACGCCCTTCCGGTGATGGTGGACCCCAGGACCGGCCGCGTGCATACGAGCTTCAACCAGGCGGTCGCGGCCACTGGTCGCTTGAGCAGCTCGGACCCGAACCTGCAGAACATTCCGATCCGCACCGAGCTCGGTCGCGAAATCAGGCGCGCGTTCGTCGCCGCGCCGGGCCACGTGCTGATCTCGGCGGACTACTCACAGATCGAGCTGCGCGTGCTCGCGCATATGGCCGGAGAGGAAGCGCTCATCGAGTCCTTCCGTGCCGGAGAGGATATTCACGAGCGAACGGGGGAGAAGCTGTTTGGCGTGAACACCGCCATGGACAAGCACCAACTGCGCAGCCTCTCGAAGATGGTGAACTACGCGGTGCTCTACGGAAAGACGCCGTTTACCCTGGCCAAAGACATCAACGTGACCCAGGAGGCGGCGCAGGAATTCATCACCGCGTACTTCAACGGGTTCCCGCGCATACGCGCGTTCATCGATCGCATCCTGGAAGAAGGGCGCACGACCGGCGTGGTTCGGACGATGTTCGGGCAGGCGGCGGCTGGTGCCGAACCTGACGAGCCGCAACTTCCAGATGCGCAGTCAGGCCGAGCGCGAGACGGTGAACATGCCGATCCAGGGCACCGCGGCCGACATCCTGAAGAAGGCGATGATCGATCTGCACGCCGAGCTTCCGAAGCGCGGGCTCGCGACGCGCATGATCCTGACCGTGCACGACGAGTTGCTGTTCGAGGCGCCGAAGGAAGAAGCCGATGCGGCCGCGGAGGTCGTCCGCGACCGCATGGAGCACGCCGCCACGCTGGACGTCCCGCTCACCGTGGACGTCGGCATCGCCGAGAACTGGCGCGACGCGAAGCCGTAGAGCCGTCAGCGCCTGGTTGCAACGGTTCCAGTTCCTGAACAGCGGTCTCGAGATCGAATGCGACACCCAAGTCGCGTCCGATTCTCGGCCGTCACTGGGCGGCAGCGGCGCGTCGGGCTCGAATGCGCCCGGATCGAAACCCGACCGGAAATACAGCCACGCGACACCGCAAGCTCGGGGAACAGTGCCGGATCCACCGCACTTTCGTTAAAATTGCGGTCGGCGCGATGACAATCGAATTCGGAGCCGGCTCGATCACGAATCGACGCTCGTTAAACGTCTGGAAACTCGGCTGGATGCTGAACCAATAGACGCCCGCCCCCGCAGCCATAGTCGACAGAAGTCGCGCGATTCGGCGACGTTGCAGGAGATGGCATCGAGATCGACGGGCTCCAATGATGGTCGAGGTCGAAGCGATCATTCGTTTGCGAACGCATCGTTGTCTTTCGCCTCGACAGAGAATGCGCGCACCCGAGTGTCCACGGCAGTCCTGCCGCGCGTTAGTAGCAGCCCGCTCGGCGTCCTTCGCGTCGGCGGTCGGCCAGAGACGCAGATGACAACACCGAGCGGTCGTTGGTCGCGAACCTTGTTCGTGTTGTCGTCTCTTGTCGCCCGTTCTACATCGAGTGTCTGATTTTGTCAACCAGACAGAACACGCGAAACTGGATGTCCACCCGTAGAACCTCCCCGGGCCGCTCAGCTCCTCGATGAACTCCCACCACGCAAAGGCCTGTCTGGGGAATAACCAATTGGAGCAATACGGAGCACACGACGGTCATCACGATACGTCGCATAGCGTCCTCTCGGACAGCGAAGCTAGGTGCCTTCGGAGTACGTTGGATCGCCGAGCCTATCTGATTAGATTCGCTTCACGTCCAAAACGGCTGAAGATGCTTTCTCTGAACACCCAGCGTAGTCAATGACCGGATCGTCAGCTCCTTGACGATGCGGTTCCGCGGTGGCGCAATCAGGGCAGAACAGCAGACGGTCGTTCGCCGCGTTCGCCAATGACGTAACAGCGGCTGTTATTCCAGCTCACCGCGTCGAACGACATGATTGAAATACAGCAGCCGATACGGAAAGTGCAGCAGCGCCAGGGCCACGCACGTCGACGACACCGCCGCTCAGCAACAATCCCCCAGTGCAGCGACTGTCCTTTCGCACCAGCCTGCAACGGGATACCAGACGGCGACAGAGAAAATCACCACACCGGTGAATGACCCATCGATATTGGTTATGAAGCGCGACGAGGCGGAGCGAGAGTGATAACAGGCGTCATTCCGCGGCCGTCGCACCGGTCGACATTGAAGAGTGCCAGAGAAGGGCGGAAGATACCAGCAGACCGCGACGACTACGACACCCGCCGACAGCAGCAGCGGACACGATGCCAGCACCGACACCTCGTCCAGCCGCAGCTGCGATGGACGGAACCGCGACGTACAACTCGGCGCGTCGAGGCGCATCCAGGACTCCGAATGCGCGACGATCACCAGACAGGCGTCTCCTGCACCACGAGCATCACGCCCAGCAAGCATCACACAGCAGAATCAGGAAGGGTGGAAGACTCGTGAGGCGACCCCAGCGCAGATAGTCCCAGACCGTCTCCTCGGCAAAATCCGACCGCTGAAGGCGATGTTGAAAACGCCGACGTGATCATCGCGCCAAGCAGCGTCATCCACCAACGAAGACGCCACCGCGAATCCGAGCAGGCTTCGCGATGCGCCAGACCCACGGATCGCGCGCCCATCTTGAGCCCGCTGAGCGTCGGCAAGCAGCTCGCTGGCATTGGCGTAGCGCTCTTCAGCGTCGAGCGCGACGGCGCGCTCGACGACCTGCATGAACGCCACCGGCAGATCCGGCCGCACCTCGCTGAGCCACTGGTGCCGCCGGTTCGCGTGCGCGTCGCGCAGTTCATCGACGGAGCTCGCCTTGACCGGATACTCGCCGGTCACCAGGTGATAGAGCAGCACGCCCAGGCTGTAGACGTCGCTGCACGCCGACGCCTGCCCGCCCTCGATGGCTTCCGGCGCCATGTAGAGCGGCGTGCCCGCGCGGTCGCCCTTGCCCTCCAGCGATTCCGCCGTCCGCCCGGTGCCGAAGTCCATCAGGACGATCCGGCCGGTGTCGTCGCGCATGACGTTCTTGGCCTTGACGTCGCGATGGATGTAGCCCGCGCGATGCACGGCCGACAGCGCGCGGCAGAGATCCTGGCCGATGAGCACCGCTTCGGCGGCGCTCATCTTCCCCTGGCCGCGAACGATGTCGGCCAGCGTGTTCCCGCGCACGAACTCCATGCACAGGCCGACGCGATCGGCGTGCGCCTCGATACCAAGCACGTTGACGACGTTGTTGTGGCGAATCTTCGCGAGCGCACGGCCTTCCTGCAGCAGCCGATCCTTGAGGCGCGTATCGCCGACTCGCCGATGCAGAATCTTGATGGCCACGTCCCGTTCGAGCTCGGAGTCCCACGCCCGATAGACGCTGCCGTAGCTGCCCTCCCCGACCTTGTTGGCAAGGCGGTATCTGCCCCACGTGTCGGGCGTCGTCGATCCAGACGAGGCACGCGCGGTGGTCGACGTGACCAGCATCGTCTGCTCGAAGTCCGCTGCGGCATCGCGATGCAGGTTGACGATGTCGCTGAGCACGCGAAGACTCTTGGCCCAGTCACGCGCCCGTGCGGGCGAGTGCGTGTCAATCGCGTTCCAGTCAACCGAGAGACCGTCGGCAATCTGTTCGATGGCGTTGTCGAGAACAGCTTCAGACATGCTGCATCTCCTCCGCCAGACGCTTCATCGCGCGCGTGACCGCCATGCGCGCCGCGGCGGCCGACGGCCGTCCCAGCACCGTCGCCAGCTCCTCGTAGGGATAGAGCATTTCGAGCCGGCCGATGATCGCTTCTCGATCGTCGGGCTTCAGCCGCTGCAGCGCGCGCTCGTAGCGTTCCAGGTTCTCGGCGCCGATCGCGGCCTCGAGTGGCGAGGTCGCCTCGTCCTGGATCCCTTCGGACAGCCCGGCGACTTCAGGTCGACGCTTGTGGTGCCGGATGATGTCGCGGATCCGGTTCATCACGGCTTGCCGGAGGTACGCCTGCAGCGCGCCCTGATGACGGGATTCGAAGGCCTTGAGGTGGCGCATCGCGGAGATGATCGTGTCCTGCACGATGTCCGCGGTGTCGTTCATGCCGCGTGCGGTCTGCGGCAACCGGCCATGTGCCCACCGGCGGAGCGCCGGTACACACCGCTCCAGCAGACGGTCGAGCGCGTGCGCGTCACCATCCTTGGCGAGCTCGAGAAGCTCGATGGTCGTTTCCGGAGACAGCGGCTCTTCGCCGGTCCCCGTCGACCCGAAATCGCTGGGCATAACAGCGCTGCCAGGTCCGGCAGCTGCGTGTCGGGATAATACCTGCGCAAACGGCAGGCCTGAAGGGGAAACTCCGCTCGAATGGACGCTCTTGCCTGGCTCCATGATCGATGTCCCGTTAAATACCGGTACCGATCACAACGCCGGGGAGGGTGGTTTCGAACAGCCTACACGACGAGGGGGTGGGGATCCGGGCCTATTTCCACTGCTGCTTGAGGAGATCCCACTCGGCCCGAAGCGCGGTGACGGCCTCCTGGGGGTCGCGGACGGCCATGACCCGGGATCGCTCGGGAATCAGCGCCTGCATGACCAGCCGATCGAGATCGGCCCGGAGCTCGACCGTTGTCTCGGGCGAGAGCGTCGATCGCACCCAGGCCGCGACCGCTGCGCTCCACGCGCCTTCGATGTCGCCCGTCCCGCGGAGTGCCACCGCCTGCCAGTAGTTGGCCACCCAGCTTCCGGGATCCTGGCGCAGCTCCTCCTCCATGCGAGCGGCGATCCGTTCGAAGACCACTCGCCGCCGATCGACCGGACGTGACTGCGCGTCTCGATCGAGTGCGGTCGCCCACCAGTCGAGCAGCATCATCCGGTCCCGCGCGCCAAGGAGCTGACTGAACGGCTCAACGCCGTTCTGGAAGAGGTCCGCCGCGGCGCCGAAGTTCTCGCCGAGATACAAGATCTGCCCCATCCCGATGGTCAAATCGACCTGGTCGCGCGGCATCAGGCCAGATGCCTTGATCGTCACGAACGCCTCCCGCGCCGCGACGAGGTCTTTGGCGTCGGCGTTCTGGCGATAGCGTTCGACGTACGAGCGGGCGATGACCAGGGCTGCCGCATCGCTCCACGCCGGCTGTCGCCGGGCGACGGCTGCGGCATCGATGGCGCCTTCGTAGTTTCCAGAGTTGTAGAGCCCCCGGGCCTTCGCCAGCGCCGGCGGCTCAGCCGCCCACGCTGACGGGGCAAGCCCCAGCAGCAGGAACAGCATCGCGCCGATCCGAGCAGTGCGCATGGGTGAATCGTAGCGCATTCTCGACGTGCCTCTGACGTCCGGCAGACCGGGTGCCGGACCGACTTCGACCTACAATCTGAGGTCGATGGGAGAGCCAGTGATCATCGCGCGGGAGGCGCATTCGATTTCGCGGCGGCAGATCGATCCCGATGCGTTGAAGGTCCTCTACCGGCTTCATCAGAGCAACTACATCGCCTACCTCGTCGGCGGCAGCGTCCGCGACCTCCTGCTGGGCCGGCGACCCAAGGATTTCGACATCGGTACTTCGGCGCACCCGTACCAGATCAAGAAGCTGTTCAGGAACTGCTGGATCATCGGTCGTCGGTTCCGACTGGCCCACGTGCGCTTTGGGACGAAGACGATCGAGGTGGCCACGTTCCGCCGGCCGGTGACGTCGGAAGAACTCGTCGCCGCCGAGGATCCTCAACCGGAAGTGCCGGCCCCTGGCGGCGAGGGCGACGAGGGGCCTGACCGGCTCGTGCATCGCGACAACACCTTCGGCACGCCCGAGGAGGACGCGTTCCGGCGGGATTTCACGATCAACGCGCTCTTCTACGACATCGCGACATTCTCGATCATCGATTACACCGGTGGCCTCGATGACTTGCGCGCCGGCGTGGTCCGCTGCATCGGCGAGCCGGCGGAGCGATTTCAGGAAGACCCGGTCAGGATGCTCAGGGCGGTCGCGATGGCCGCTCGACTGGGCTTTCAGATCGACGCGCCGATCGACCTGGCCATCGCCAGCACCCGCGGCGAGATCGCCCGCAGCGCACCGGCGCGTCTCATCGAGGAGTTCTACAAACTGCTCCGCTCCGGCGCCTCCGAGCAGGCGTTCCGCATGATGGCCGAGCGGCGCCTGCTCGAACCGATCGCGCACGAACTGCAGGCCCACGCCGACTCGCGTCTCTGGCGATCGCTGGCCGGGCTCGACGCCTACCGGCGACGCTTCGAGGATGCCCCCGACACGCTGACCAACGCGATCCTCCTGGGCTCGCTGATCATTCCGCTGGGCTACTCGCTGCGCAGCCTCATGCCGGCACCGCTCACCGACGACGATCGCCGCAAGGAGCCGCGTCTGTCGATCGGGATGCTGCCGCTGGCGCGGCGCGACGTCGAACGCCTGCGTCAGATCCTCGCGCTGCAGCAGCGACTGATGGACATGAACTTGTCACCGCGCGCCAAGCGCGCCCTGATGCACCGGGGTCCGTTCCGCGAGGCGATGACCTGGCTCGAGATTCACGGGCAGGCGCCGGACGTCGTCGAACACTGGCGCGGGTTCATCGAAGCCGCCGGCGCGTATGAAGGCGAAGCCGCAGAGAGCGGCGACAAGCCACCCAAACGCCGGCGCCGCCGCCGACGCCGCCGGTTCCGTTCAACGCCGTCGTAGGACCGCCTTCGGGAGTGGGGGCCGTCTTCAGAGTGGGGGCCGCCTTCAGAGTGGGGGCCGCCTTCAGGCGGCCCGCTTACCCCTTCTTCCGCTCGAACTCGCGCATGAACTGGACGAGTGCGTCCACGCCTTCCTGAGGAAAGGCGTTGTAAATCGAGGCGCGCATGCCTCCCACGAGGCGATGGCCCTTGAGGCCGTCGAGTCCCGCGGCGGTCGCCTCTTTCTCGAACGCTTTCTCGAGTTCCTCACTCGGCAGGCGGAAGGTCACGTTCATCAGCGAGCGGCTCTCCTTCTGCGCCGTCCCGCGGTAGAACCCGGTCCGATCGACTTCGGCATACAGCGTGGCGGCCTTGCGCTCGTTGGCGCGCGCGACGGCCGAGAGCCCGCCGAGCGATTTGATCCACTTCATCGTCAGACCGAGGATGTACACGCCGAAGGTATTCGGGGTGTTGTAGAGCGAGTTGTTCTCCGACTGCACCTTGTAACTCAGCATCGTCGGCAGGTCGCCGCGCGATCGCGCCAGGAGGTCCTCCCGGATGATCACCAGCGTGACGCCCGATGGACCGAGGTTCTTCTGCGCGCCTGCGTAGATGAGACCGTAACGGGCGACGTCGATCGGACGGCTGAAGATGTCAGACGACGCATCGGCGACCAGCGGGACGCTGCCGGTGTCCGGCAGTGAATGCCATTCAGTGCCCTCGATCGTGTTGTTCGACGTGATGTGCACGTAGGCCGCATCGGGCGTGAACGCCAGCTCGGACGAGCGCGGAATGCGATTGAAGTTATCGGCCTTCGTGGATCCGGTGACGTTCACCGGTCCAACGCGACTGGCTTCCTTGATCGCTTTGTCGGCCCAGGTGCCGGTGTCCACATAGTCGGCGGTCGAGCCGGCGCCCATCAGGTTCATGGGCACCATCGAGAACTGCAGGCTTGCGCCGCCCTGCAGCATCAGCAAACGGTAGTTGGCCGGCACGCCGGCCAGCTCCCGGATGTCGGCAATCGCGCCGTTCAGGAGATCCTCGAAGGTCTTCGAGCGATGGCTGATCTCCATGACCGACATGCCGACGCCCGGCAATGACACCAGCTCACGCTGCGCCTGCTCGAGCACCGGCACTGGCATGACCGCGGGACCGGCGGAGAAATTGAAAATCCGTGTGGGCATGGTCGTAGCGTACAACGGCCGGTCCGAAGGACCGGCCCTACGACGAGCGTCAGTAAGACATTCGCCGTAGGGCACGTCCTCGGCCGTAGGGCACGTCCTTTCGGACGTGCCTCAGATCACGTGCGACAGAAGGCCGTCTCTCAGCTTGGGCTCGAACCAGGTGGACTTCGGCGGCATGATGCCGCCGGCGTCGGCAATCGTCATCAGGTCGTCCACGCTCACCGGATACATCGAGAACGCGACGGCCGCCCGCCCCGATTGCACGAGTGACTCCAGCTCACCGGTTCCGCGAAGGCCTCCCACGAAGTCGATTCGCTTGCTCGACCGCACATCGCCGATGCCGAGCATCGGCGTCAGCACGAGGTCCTGAAGGCGGCTGACGTCGAGACGATCGGTCGCTGGCGTGCCCGCACCGGCCTCGCCCAACGCGAGCATGTACCACGCTCCGCCCAGGAACATCGCGACATCACCTCGTCGTTGAGGCGACGCGGGTCCCTCTTTCACGGCAAAGCGTGCTCGCAGCGACTGGAGAAACGTTGACGGCGTGAACTCGCCGAGATCGGTCACCACGCGGTTGTACGGAAGGATCTTCACTTGAGTTGCCGGAAACGCCACGGCGAGAAATGTGTCCCACTCGCCCCGCTCGCCGCCGGCTCCGCGCAGTTGCTGTCGCGCCCGGGCGGCGCTGGCCGCCCGGTGATGGCCATCGGCGATATACAGCGTGGGCAGCGCCGCATACGCGTCCACGAACGCGCGCTCGTCGCGCACATCGACACGCCAGACGGTGTGCTGCACACCGTCAGTTGCGGTGAAGTCGTACACCGGCCTGGACGCGGCCGCCTGCTGGACCAGACGATCGATCGCGGGCGCCTCGCGGTGGATCAGGAACACCGGGCCGGTCTGGGCGCGGAGCGCCAGCAGGTGACGCGTGCGGTCGTCCTCCTTGTCCTGCCGCGTTCGCTCGTGCTTCTTGACGATGTCGCGCTCGTAGTCGTCGAGCGAATAGCAACCGGCGACGCCGATCTGCGTCACTGAATCCATGCGCAGCCGGTACACGTACAGGCTTGCCGCGTCCTCGATCAGCAGCGGCGCCTGCGCTTTCAGCCGTTCGAGGTTCGACACCGCCTTCGCGTACACCACGTCGCCATAGGGAGGCGTGTCGCGCGGACAATCGATCTCCGCCCGCGACACGTGAAGAAAGCTCAGAGGATTACCGGCGGCCAGTGCTCGGGCTTCGTCAGCGTTGACGACGTCGTACGGCACGGCGGCGACACGCGCGGCAGCGGCCGGAGAAGGACGAAGCGCCCTGAAGGGCGCGAGAGCCGCCATACGGCATTAGTGAGATAAACTGAGCGCAACGAGACTAACGGGTGCCGCTGGAGGCCGTGCTGGCGAGGCTGGTCTCGAGCGCGGCGAGCGCCCGATCGCGTTCGACTTCGAAGTCGGCCATGGCCGACGCCGGGATCGGATCGCCCGGCGGCAGGTTCCGATGCTCGCGCAGCGGGTTCACGAAGACGCCGTTCTTCTGCAGACCGTAATGTAGATGCGGACCAGTGGCCAGTCCCGTCGATCCCACTCGCCCGACGGTGTCGCCCTGGCTGACCGATGCGCCTGCCCTGATCCCCTGCGCAAACGCCGACAGGTGCAGATAGAACGACTCATAGCCGGACGCATGCCGCACTCGCACCATTCGCCCGTTGGTGTTATCGAACGTCGCGGAGACAACGCGGCCAGCGGCAACGGCGATGACCGGCGCGCCCGGCGGAGCCGCGTAGTCCACGCCGCGATGCGCCCGCGCCGTGTGCAGCACCGGATGCATGCGCCTTGCTGAGAAGCCCGAGGTCACCTGCGGCACGAACTTCAGTGGCGACCTGAGAAAGAACCGGCGCAGCGATCGGCCCTTCTCGTCGTAGTAGCCGGGCTTGCCGCCGGGCGTCGTGAAACGAATCGCGTGCAGGACTCGCCCGTCGTTCTCGAACCGGGCGGCGGTGATCGCCGCCGTACGAGGCCGGACGGCCTTCGCGTGTGAACCGCTCGAAGCTGAGCGAGTAGCGATCGCCAGGCTGGAGATCGGAGTTGAAGTCGATCTCGCCGGCAAACACTTCGGCCATGGCGACCGCAAGGTCAGCCCCTTCACCCGCTGCGTCAATCGACTGAAACAGTGACGGTGTCGTCTCGTCGATCGCGCCGGACCTCGTCACCTGCTCCCGGCGTCTTGGGTATCGGCAGCACTTCCGCGCGCGGGCCGTCGGCAGAATCAGGCGGCGTGCGCAATCCGGAGGAACGAGTCGGCGTCGATCTCGGTACTCGAACAGTCTCAACGCCCCGTCCAGCGTACGCTCGAGCAGAAACGGTTGGCGCGTTCTGAGCTTGCGAGGGTCGAACACCGCACGCGCTGCGGCGATGACTTCCTGGACCACGCTGGCGCTCAGGCCGTTGACGCGCAGCATGGAATCCATCGTGCTGTCGTCGGCCACGAGGCCTCTGATCTCCGTGGTATCTGGCGCGAGGTGGACGTCAGCGCCCTGGACGCGTGGCGGCGGCGCATCCTCGGCGCAGGCGTTCACGCAGACGAGACAGAGAACGATGCGCGCGGCACGTGTCATCGGCATGTCCTGCGGCGTGCCCGAAGCCGCAGCGTGCCGATGGTATCAACTCGCGCGAAGGTGCGGAAGGACGTTGGCCTGCGGGGATTCGGACTCGCCGCAGAGCTGGCGGATGGACGTCTGAAGCGCCAGCGCTTCGAGCGTCCGTTCAGCAGCCGCGGGGAGCACGTCGCGGAACGCGCGCGCCGGCCTCGACCGCCGACCCGAACGCCACGCGGCCATGCAGTTGCAACGCGTCCTGCAGCCACAGACGCAGCTTCGAGGTGGTCGTCGGATTCGTGTTCACGCTCACCGAGAGCGCGATCTCGCGCGTGGCTTTGGGGTACTCATCGCGCCGCAGGCTGCGTCGCTGAGTCAGCGCCAGGACGAGGGCGCCAAGCTGTGTGACGTCGCCGCGCTGGTCGAATCGTGGCAGGCTCGCCGCGGTCGGCAGCGCAAGGCCGAAGTCGCGCCACAGGTGTTCCCGATTGCGCTGAAGCGCCTGCAGCGCATCGCCGTACACCGCGCCGCTCAGGACCGTGGACCCGTCACGCCGCAGCACGATGTGCTCGGGTGTCAGCGCTCCGTGCGCGATCGTCGGCAGGCGCTCGTGCATCGTCGCGAGTGCCGTGACAACCGATGCGGCCAGCTCGAGGAGCTCTTCCCCGGACAGGGAAATCGTCTTGAACTCAAGAGCGGCCAGCAGCTCCGACAGCTGAACGCCGTCGGGAGCGTCGGTGAAGACCGAGAGGGTATCGCCCTTTCGAGCAATCCGGACGACCCGGCCAAGCGGGCTGTCCTCGACGCTGGTGAGATGGGCCGCGCGCGCGCGGATGGCCTGCTCCGACGCCGAGCTCGCCAGTGCGGGGGTCAGATCGAGCCGCTCAACGCGTCCGAGCTGGGGATCGACGAGGATCGAGCGGGCACCGAACCCGTCCTGTCTTACTGACGGAGTCTGATCGGTATCCCTCGAGGCCATCCTGGTCTGACGTGCAACGGTCGGGCCGGCAGCACAGCCTGAGAGAGAGTGAAGAATCGCGGCGTCCTGATCGAATCGTCCTCGCGGCGATCACGGATCGGTCATCGATTTCACTGATTTCGTAAGTCGATAAGGCACAATGAAGCGTCGATGGACGTCCTCATTCCGATGGTCGCCGCCGCTGCAGTCGCGGTGGTTGTCTGGCTCGTCATGCGCAGCAATGCCGCCCGGCAGCTCGCGGAGTTGCGCGCCGGAGCGGCCGCGGAGCTGGCGGCGGCGCAGCAGGCCCTCTTCGACAAGGCCGATCAGAGACTGCGCGATACCTTTCAGTCCCTGGCGGCCCAGGCGCTCAACGACAACCGTGCGTCGTTCTTCGATCTCGCCAAGACATCGTTCGAGGCCTATCGACAGCCGATTGCCGACACGCTGAAGCGCGTGGACGAGCGGCTGGGCGATGTCGAGCGCGAACGCATCGAGTCGTATGCCCGGCTGTCCGAGCAGATCGTCGCGCTCGGCTCGTCGGCAAACATGCTGGCGCACGCGCTGCGCACTCCCGCTGTCCGCGGACGATGGGGTGAGCTGCAACTTCGGCGCGTCGTCGAGATGGCGGGCATGCTGCAGCGCTGCGATTTCGAGGAGCAGCCCGGGCTGTTCTCCGAGAACGGACGGTTTCGGCCCGACCTGATCGTCCACCTTCCCGGGGGCAAGCAGATCGTCGTGGACGCCAAGGTGCCGCTCGAGGCGTTCCTCGAGGCGCAATCGTCCACCGACGAGGAAACGCGGGTCGCACGGCTGCAGGGCCACGCGCGTCAGGTGCGCGATCACATGGACCGTCTCGCCAGCAAGGCCTACTGGGATCAGCTTGGGAATTCGCCGGAGATGGTGGTGATGTTCCTCCCCGGCGAGTCGCTCTTCAGCGCCGCGCTCCAGCACGACCTGACCTTGATCGAGTACGGGATCGGACAGAAGGTGCTCCTGGCCAGCCCGCTGACGCTGATCGCGATGCTGACCACGGTTGCGCACTCATGGCGGCAGGAGGCGATGACCGAGAACTACCGCGAGGTCGCACGGCTTGGCAAAGAATTCTACGAGCGGCTGGCGACGTTCGCCGATCGCTTCGATGAAATTCGCAAGCGTCTCGACGGCGCGGTGCAGGCCTACAACGAAGCGGCCGGCTCGTTCGAGTCGCGCATTCTCGTCAGCGCCCGCCGGCTGCGGGATCTCGAGGTGACGACCGCCGCTGAACTGCCGCCCGCGGATCCGATCGAACGCGTGCCGCGCGTGCTCAAGCACGTGGGGCTCATGGGACTCCCGGACGAGGCCCTCGCTGAGTCCGAGGCAGACGAGGTCGAGAAGGTCCGGTAGCGCCGGTTCGGGAGCGGGCCCGGTTCCAAGTAGAATCTATGTTTCTCTGATGTCCGATCCTTTGCCAGTGCCCCAAGAGTCGGGACGTCCACTCGACTTCATCCGTGAAATCATCGCCAGCGATCTGACAGCCGGCCGCCACGGCCGGGCCCATACGCGTTTCCCGCCCGAGCCCAACGGCTATCTGCACATCGGCCACGCGAAATCCATCTGTCTCAACTTCGGCGCCGCCGAGGAGTTCGGCGGGATCTGTAACCTCCGCTTCGACGACACGAATCCGGCGAAGGAGGACACCGAGTACGTCGACTCGATCCAGCAGGACGTCCGATGGCTCGGCTTCGACTGGGCAGAGCGGATGTACTACGCCTCGGACTATTTCGAGCAGATGTTCGCGTTTGCCGAGCGGCTCATTGGCGACGGTCACGCCTATGTGGACAGCCTCACCGCCGACGAGATTCGCGACTATCGCGGGACGCTGACGGAGCCGGGCCGGAACAGCCCGCACCGCAGCCGGCCGCCGGCGGAGAGCCTCGACCTGCTTCGGCGCATGCGCGCCGGCGAGTTTCCGGATGGCGCCCACGTGCTGCGCGCCGCGATCGACATGGCGTCGCCGAACATCAACATGCGGGATCCGACGCTGTACCGGATCCGGCACGCGACGCATCATCGGACCGGCGACGCCTGGTGCATCTATCCGACCTACGACTACGCGCACCCGATCTCGGATGCGATCGAGGGCATCACGCACTCGCTCTGCACGCTCGAGTTCGAGGATCATCGTCCGCTCTACGACTGGGTCGTGGACCGCATCAGCCAGGACACCGCGTTCCGGTCGCGGCCGCGGCAGATCGAATTCGCGCGGCTCAATCTGAATTACACCGATCATGAGCAAGCGCAAGCTGCTCGCGCTGGTGGAGCAGAAGCTCGTCTCGGGATGGGACGATCCGCGGATGCCGACCATCGCCGGCATCCGGCGGCGCGGGTACACGCCGGAAGCCGTCCGCGACTTCTGCACCCGCATCGGCGTCGCGAAGAAGGAAAACGTCATCGACGTCGCCCTGCTCGAGCACACCGTCCGCGAGGATCTGAATCGACGGGCGCGACGGGCGCTGGCCGTGCTGCGCCCGATCAAGGTGGTCATCGAGAACTATCCGGAGGGTCGCGTCGAGCAGGTCTCGGCGGTGAACAATCCCGAGGATCCCGGCGCGGGCACTCGCACCGTGCCCGTTCTCGCGCGAGATCTTCATCGAGCGCGACGACTTCATGGAGGTGCCGCCCAAGAAGTTCTTCCGCCTGTCACCAGGGGCGGAAGTGCGGTTGCGCTACGCCTACATTCTGAAGTGCGAATCGATCGTCAAGAACGCGGATGGTGAGATCACCGAGCTTCGCGGCTCGATCGACACGGAGTCGCTGAGCGGCGCCACGGCCAGCCGGCGCGTCAAGGGAACGATTCACTGGGTCTCGGCCGCGCATGCCGTCGATGCGGACGTCCGACTCTACGAGCGACTGTTTCAATCGGAGGATCCGGCCGACGGAGGCCGCGATCCGCTGTCTGATCTCAACCCGCATTCCCTCGAGGTCCTCTCGCACTGCAAGGTCGAGCCCGCGCTGGCGTCGGAGCCACACGGCACGCGCTTTCAATTCGAGCGGCAGGGTTACTTCTGCGTGGATCCCGACTCGACGCCGGCCCGCCCGGTATTCAATCGCACGGTGACGCTGAAGGACAGCTGGGCAAAGATCAGCGGCAAGGCGGCGACTGTAGTCTTTCGGGCCGCCTAAAGGCGGCCCCTACTTCGTAGTCTTGTCCTGATAGTTGACGGCGAAGCTCGGATCGCATTCGTACGGGAAGATGTGATCGTTCGGCCCGCCGCGATCCCACGCCACATGGCGGGCGCCGCGATTCTCGAGGACGTCGGGATCCTCGAACTCCTGCCTCGACAGCAGTGTCTTGCCATCGACGCTGAGCCAGAAGCGCTCCACCATTCGCACGTTGTCGCTGTGGTTGAGACCGTTGTTGGTGATGGTGGACTCGGTCAGGTGCGTCGTGTCGACGACCAGCGTGCTCCCCTCCCAACGGCCGATTGAGTGCCCGACTTTCGTGTGTGGCGCAGACGAGGGCACGTGCGGTCGTCCGTCCATGAAGATGACACGCACCAGGTCGTAATACTCGAGCCGCATCACGATCAACTCGGTTCCCTGGTGGATCTCCATCGGAAAGGGCCCCTGCATGGAGTAGACGATCGATGGCGGCAGACACACACGACTGATTGACATCTCGTCCTGCGGGTTCCATTTCATTGCCGCAGCCAGCGCCGCCGCCTTGACCTTCAATCCACCGAAGTTTCCGGACGGCAGTTCCGGCGCTCCAGCGTCCGCGAGCAGAACGGTATTGGGAGGAAGCGCGCCTTGCGGAGCCTCCGCGGCCCTGAACGCCCGCCCCGCAGCCCAGTAGCCAGACAGGTTGGGCCGAGGCGGGGCCTGCCCCGAGCCTTGGCGAGGGAGCCCAGAGCAGGACAACCGCGCACAGCACGACCACGACGATGCGATGTGTCATGGCTCTAGTCCACGCGCTGATTCGTCACCGGGGTACCGAGGACCGTGCCATCGGCGCGCTTGATGGTCCGCATGCGCATGTAGTTCGAGCCGTCCCGCGCCCGCCATCCTTCGATGGTGATGACTTCGCCGATCGTCAAACTGCCCTTGGTCCACCCGCGCCGGCGCAGCAGCGTCACGGCGTTGGTTTCGGCGCGCCACGGCTCGATCTGCCCCTTCGTGTTCTTCACCGACAGGGAGATGATGGCGTGCGGATTGGTGAACCTGAAGTCGGTCACGCTCCCGGTCACTTCGATGATTTTCTGGTCGTCGAAGAACACGGCGAACGAGTGATGCGCCGACGCCCTCGTCACCCCGAACACGAGGACGATCGGAACCAGCCAGCGGAGACAGCGTCGCACGTGATCCTCCACCCGGCCGATCGTAGTGCCGGGCCACGCGCGGACCCCGTCAAAAAACGGGCAAGATTTCTAGCGCTTGTGTCGCACGGCCCAGGCGCGCAACTGCGAGGCCACGCGCGTGGCCTCGGGCTCGGTCACCAGGCGGTCGCTCGGCCAGGGCAGCTTCCAGGTCCAGTTCTGATCGCCGACCGTCGCCGGCTGATTGATGCGATCGCGCCACCCGAACAGGTCCTGGACGGGAAGAATCAGCAGATCGGAACCCGAGGAGAACAGGGCTTCGAGCATTGCGTCGAGGATCGCAGAGGGCAACTGTGGCGCACTGGCCGCGGCGGCGCGGTCGCCGTCGGACAGGCGATCGCGAATCGACGGGATGGACAGCACCGCGTGTCGCTCGTCGATCGGCGCGTGCTCCCACCAGATCGCCAGTGGCTCCGTATCGTGAGTGCCCGAGGTCGCGACCGATGCCGGGGGATACTCCAGCGGGTCACGAAACGGCTGACCCTCGACCTGCCAGCGGCGCTCCCATCGAAACACCCGGTAGCCCGGAATACCGAGCCGCGCCAGGGACTCGCGCACGAAGTCCGGCACGACGCCGAGGTCCTCGGCAATGATTTCGGCGCCGGCCTCGCGGAAGACGCTGAGCACGCGCTCGCCGAGCGCGACCTGCTCGTCCTGCACGGAGGGCGTGAAGGCCCCCTCGCCGCCCCCGAGTGGTCGGACATACATCCGGTAAAAGCCCACGAGGTGATCGACGCGATACCCGTCGAACAGGTCGGCGTTTCGCCGGCCGCGTTGACGCAGCCACGGAAAGTCCCGCTCGGCCAGCACGTCCCACCGGTAGGCGGGAAGGCCCCAGTTCTGTCCCGTGGCGCTGAAGGCATCGGGCGGCACGCCCACCGAGACGTCCAGCCTGAACTCGTCCTGTCGAGTCCAGACGTCGGCGCTGTCGCCGCTCACGACGAACGGGAGATCACCGAAGAAGGCGACGTCCCTGGCGCGCGACCGCGCGGTCGCCCATTGCTCGCCGGCAATCCACTGCAGGTATTTGCGGTATCGGACGTCCTCGTCCAGTTCGACCCTCGCGCCGACCATGGCCTCGGGATGCCGGTGCCGGATGGGCTCCGGCCACTCCGTCCACGGCCGCTCGCTGTAGTGCGCGTGCAACGCGCGAAAGAGCGCGTAGTCGTCCAGCCACCACGCCTGCTCCTCGGTGTAGGCGCGAAACCGCGCGGCCCGGCGCGAGTCTCCCTTCCACTCCGTCTGCTGAAAGCGCTCGAACGATCGGCGCAGCGCGTGGTGTTTGAGCGCACGCACGGAGGGATAGTCGATGGCGCGGCTCGATCGCACCGCGTCGAGTCGCGTGCGCCACTCAGGCTCGAGCGTCGCTTCACCGCCGATGGCGGCGAAATCCTCGACGCGGTCGAGGCTGATGAACTGCGGATCGATCGCCATCGCGCTCAGCGCCGAGTACGGCGAGGATTCGTGCAGCGGCATCTCGTTGATCGGCAGCATGAGCAGCGCGCGCTGCCCAGCGCTGTCGAGCCATGCGGTCATGGCGTCGAGATCCCCGATCTCGCCGATACCCCAGCTGCGAGTTGACGGCATGGAGAACAACGGGACGAGGATCCCCGCGCGTCGGGATCTCGAGAACGGTGACATCATGAGCTCGCGTAGCGGAGCAGCCGTTCGAAGGCCTCGGCAAACACGTCCTCGGCCGGCAGCAGGCTCACGACGACGAAGGCTTCGTGCGGGAAATCGAAAAAGAAGCCGGGGTGCACGAGGATCTGCTCACGCTCCACGAGCTCCACGACAAGCGCCTCTTCGCCGCGCGTCGCCGGCACGCGCACGACGGCCGACCAGCCTCCTTCAACAGGGAGCATTTCACACGAGGGGTACGCTCGTGCAACGTCCCGACCAGCAGCCAGATTGCGCGCCACGCGCTGATGGATGGCCTCACGGATCGCCGACGAGCGGCGGAACAGCTCGGGTGCGGCCACCTGGATCGGCGTATTCACGGACAGGAACGTGTCGGCAATGAGCTCGAGTGCCGACAGGGCCTCGTCGCGCTCCTGACGAGGGCCCCCGACAATCATCCAGGCCAGCTTGACCTGAGGCAGACCCAGCGACTTCGACGCGCCACCCAGCGTGAACGAGAGTACGCCCGTGTCATGCGCGATCTCGGTCGCGGGCGCCTGCGCCTCGAGCGCGTACTCGGCGAACACTTCGTCGGCGACGATCGCCCAGCCCCGCGCGCGCGCGATGGCCGCGAGTCCCTCGGCTTCCCGCGCGGACACATACGAACCGGTCGGGTTGTTCGGCGAGACGAGCAGGATCGCCCGGACATCGGCTGGCGCCGCGGCGACCGAGTCGAGGTCGATCTCCCACCGGCCGTGATACTCGAGACGGTACGGAACCGCGCGAACCGCGTCGAGCCGCGTCAGATGCTCGAAGAGCGGATAGCTGGGCTGCGGGATCAAGACCGCGTCGCCGGGGTTGCAGAGGAGCTTGAAGAGCCAGCTGTAGGCTTCGCTCGTACTCGCCGACAGCACGATGTGCGCGGGGTCGATTCGCACCTGGCGGCGTGCGTAGTCAGCAGCAACGGCCTCACGCGCCGAGCGCAAGCCGAACGGCTGCGGATCGTATCGGAGCGCCAGCTCGCCGCTGGCGGCGGCCAGCAGATCGGCAGGATAGGCGAGCCCGACGCGCGTCGGGTTCGATGCCGTCAGATCGACGAGCGGCGCGCCCGCCGCCTTGACGGCCTCCACCGCCCGGCTCAACGCGTTGATCTCAGCGTACCCGGGCAGGCGGTTCGACAACATGGCTGTCCGACCTGCGCTCGCCCGCATCGCTGTCCCGCGCGATCGCCGAGTACTCGAGCATCTGGCTCTCGAGGTCGCACGGATACGAGATGTCCACGTCCACGATCGCGCCTCCCTCGTCGCGCCTGACTTCGAGCCGCGGCATCACGAAGCCGGTATACGAGGGCAGCTTCAGCCGATCCACGCGCGCGACCACTTCGTCCCGGAGAGCCGGATCGAAGTGCACGCCGTACTCCTCGAAGAGCCGGCGCGCCGCGGTGTAGTCGCCCTCGCTCTTGATCCGCTGCACCTCGGCGAGCAGGCGTCCGACGCCGGCGCGAAACGCCGCCGCATCCGTCATCACGAAATAGGTCTTGCCGTCACGCTGGCGGACGTCGATGGCGGACGTGTGCGCGCGCAGCCAATGCACGATCATCTGCCGGTTGCGCATGTGGTCTTCTTCGAGGTGCGATCCCGACACGGACGCGACGAAGCTGCACGAGCGCCGTTCGCGTGTAGTACTCGTATTCCGTCCGCACGATGGCGTCGTGCTCCTCCGCGGACACCAGCCCGAGATCGATGACCTTGGGGTCGGGCAGGAAGTAGAGCGCCACGAGATCGGCGCGCGCTTCCTCGATCGACGAATACTGCTCGGCGAGCAGCCGATGCGGCGGCACGGTGACCTCGTCGGCCATCCGGCCGGACCCATGCCCGATCACTTCGTGCATGTCCGTCGTCAATTCCTGCGCGACGCCACCCCACTGCTTTGCGCGCGCCGCCTCGGCATCATCCCAGGAGAACTCGAGCCGCAGTCCTTCGGGTGTCGATCGCTCGTAGGCTTCGGACACGTTGGCCAGCGAGACGGACTTGCTGCCGTACTGTTCGCGAATCGCCTGGTCATTCGGGAGGTTGATGCCGATCGGCGTCACCGGACCCGAATCACCGGTCTCGATGACCACTTCGATCGCGCGGGCGGTGACGCCGGTGACCTCGGCCTTGCGGAACCTCGGGTCCCACGGCATGTGATCCTCGAACCACTGCGCGTTGGCGGCCAGCGCGTGAATGCGCCGCGTCTTCTCCGGGTTGACGTAGCAGACCATGCCCTCCCAGGCGCCCTTGACGCCGCGCGGATCGAGGTACACCTCGATGAAACCGTTGATCGTATCCACCGGCGACTCCTGATCGCGTACCCAGGCAATGTCGTACGCAACCCGGTCTGCCTCTTCTCCCGTCTCATAGAAGCGAATCAGCGCGACAAGCGCGTCCGCCATGCGCGGCGGCGCATAGGCAACGGCGTCGGACAAATGCCTGACGATGCGCCGGATCTCCCGGTCGTACCGGCCACCCACGCGATAGACGTCTTCGACCAGCCGACCATCGTTGGCGGTCAGGCGGGAATTCAACGCGTACCGCTCGTGAAAGCCTTCGAGCGCGCCCATCGTCACGCCCGCGTAGAGGTTGTTCGAGCTGGCCTCCAGGATGTCGCGGCCGCTCCCAGGCGTCTTGTTGGTCAGAATCGGATCGACGTCAGCGTCAAAGAACATCGGCGCGAGCCGGTCAATGAGCGCAGCGAGCGATTCGCCGGGCCTGGTTGCAACCGCTGACCCGTCACGTTGCGATGCCGCGACGGCGTCGCACAGCTCCTCGCGCGTCAGGTTCAGGACGAACTTGCGCGCGGTGAGGTTGTTGTAGGGGCCGTTGTTGATCCAGAACAACTTCGTGTACCGACGAATCTCGGCGATCACGCGAGGCTCGACATGCGCGGAGTGTGTCAGGACGGCCTCGAGCAGCGCGCGCATCTCGAGGTTGTGGGCGTAGCGCTGGTCGTAATAGATGTCACGCCCGGCGATGGCCGCGAGATACAGGTGCCACACCAGGATCTTGTTGCGGAGATCCAGGGTCGTGAAGCCATCGGCATACAGCTGCACGACCGCAGCATCGTCCACGCTTTCGAGCACGTACCGGCGAGTGTCGTTCATGATTACAGATGAAAACGTTCGAGGTGCTGCGGTGTATCGGCGTCCCACCCGAGCCGCTGGTGCACGAGCGTCTTGAGTGCATCCATCGGGGCCGGCTCGCCGTGCACCAGACACAGACGCCCCGGCCTGGCTGGCAGCGTGCCGAGCCAGCGGAGGATTTCTCCGCGATCGGCGTGCGCGGACATCGAGTCGATCTTCGCGATTCGGGCGTTGACCGCGATCGACTGTCCATGAATCCGGACCTCTCGCGCACCGTCGACGAGTTGACGGCCGCGGGTACCCTCGGCCTGGAAGCCGACGAAGAGCACGGTGTTGCGCTGGTCCGGGAGAGCGGCCGCCATGTGGTGCAGCACGCGCCCACCGGTCGCCATGCCGCTCGAGGAGATGACGACCGCCGGTTTCCTGCTGGCGGTGAGCGCCTTCGACTGCTGCGGCGACACCACGGTCTGAAAGTGCGTCGTCGCGAACGTCGAGACCTTCTTTTCCGTCGGCCGCATGTCCTCGTCGAGCTCGGAGGTTCGCGCGGAGTAGAACTTCAGCGCTTCGTTGGCCATCGGACTATCGACGTAGACGGGCAGCACCGGAATGCGGCGCTCCTGCTCGAGACGCCGCATCCAGAACAACAACTCCTCGACACGGCCGATGGCGAACGCCGGAATGATCAGCTTGCCGCCTCGCTCGATGGTGCTGCGTATCACCTGCGCCAGCTGCTCGCCGTTGTCGTCCGCGACGTGATCGCGGTCGCCATAGGTGGACTCCACCAGCACGACGTCGGCCGCCACGGCGTTCGACGGATCGGGCAGCACCGGACGTCCATAGCGACCGAGGTCGCCGCCAAACAGGATTGTCGGACCGGACTGCAGTCGCGCCACCACGAACGCCGAGCCCAGCAAATGTCCTGCCGGCATGAACTCGATCGAGATTCCAGGGACGATCTCGATCGCGCGGTGATAGCCAATCGGCTGAAGCTGCGTCAGCGCGTTCAGCGCGTCGCTTTCGGTGTAGAGCGGCAGCGCCGGGTGCATGCTTCGAGTACCCGTGCCGGTTCGCCTGCCGCGCATCCTCTTCCTGGATCCGGCCGGAATCCGGTAGCACGAGCCGGCACAGCTCCTTCGTTCCGGCGGTGCAGAATACCCGGCCCTTGTAACCGTCTCCCCGCAGCCGAGGCAGATATCCCACGTGATCGAGGTGTGCGTGCGTCAGGACGACGGCGTCGATCTCGCGGGGTGGAACGGCGAACTCCGCCCAATTGCGCAGGCGGAGATCCTTCAGCCCTTGAAACAGACCGCAGTCCACGAGCACGCGCTTCCCGCCGTGCTCGAGCAGATATTTCGACCCGGTCACCGTGCGGGCGGCACCCAGAAACGTCAGGTCAGCCACAGTATTGACGACGATATCAGGCTTACCGGCGCCCGTCCCAAGCACTTCGACCGGGCGCAGGGCGGGCCGGTGCTAATCTGTCGCGTATGGGGAACATGTTGAAGCGCACGGCCCTCTGCCTTGGAGTCCTGGGCATGACCGCGACTCTGGCGGCGCAATCGAAGGGGCTTCTGACGGTTGACAGCATCTACCATCCCGAGCGGCGCGCGGCGTTCAGCGGAGCGCCCCAGTCCGACCTCACATGGCTCGATGCCGCCACTTATGTCGTCTTCCAGCAATCCGGGAGCAGATACGAATGGCTGAAGGTCGATGCGGCCTCTGGCAAAACCTCTCCCCTGTTCGACGCCGACAAGATGGAGACGGCGCTGGCGTCGCTACCCGGCGTGACGCGCACAGAGGCCGGCCTCATCGCTCGTTCCAGTGAACTGACCTTCAATCCCGCACGAAGCGGCGCGGTGGTCACCATCGACGACGACTTGTACTTCTACGACGTCCCGGCCGCGAAAGCTTCACGTCTCACCTCGACATCCGGGACCGAGGAGGAGGCGACCTTCAGTCCGGACGGGCAATTTATTGCCTTCGTGCGTGCGAACAATCTCTACGCCGTGGACCTCGCGACGCAGAAGGAGCGGGCGCTCACCAGCGACGGCGGACGTGAGATCCTGAACGGAAAACTCGACTGGCTGTACCAGGAGGAGATCTACGGACGCGATCGCTTCCGCGGGTACTGGTGGAGTCCAGACTCCGCACGGGTGGCGTTCCTGCAACTCGACGAGCGGCCGGTGCCCGAGTACACCGTCGTCGATCACATCCCGTATCGACCGGCGCTCGAGGTAACCGACTACCCGAAGGCGGGCGACCCGAACCCCGCGGTCAAGCTTGGCGTCGCGAAAGTCAGTGGCGGTACACCAGTCTGGATCGATCTCGCCGCGTACGCGTCCGCTGATCCCCTCATCGTGAACGTGGACTGGACGCCGGATGCCCGGAACGTTGTCAATCAGATCCAGGACCGCGAGCAGACGTGGCTCGATCTCAATCTCGCCGATGCCGACACGGGACGCGTGCGCACGCTCCTTCGCGAAACCACCAAGGCCTGGGTGAACGAGAACGGCAACCCCGTCTGGCTCAAGGACGGCTCGTTTCTGTGGTTCAGCGAGCGGAGCGGCTTCAAGCATCTGTATCGCGTCGGCGCGAACGGCGCGGTGCTCAACCAGGTCACCAGCGGACGCTGGGACGTCCGGACGTTCTACGGCGTGGATCAGGGCGAGGGGCTTCTCTACTTCGCCGCCAGCGAGCGGAGTCCCCTCGGGACGGACATCTATCGGATCAAGATCGACGGCTCCGGTCTCACCCGGCTGTCGCAGATGGACGGTACGCACCGGGCGCTCTTCAATCCCGGGTTTACGCTCTTCGCTGACACGTGGAGCAATGTGACGACGCCGTCACAGGTGCGCCTGCATCGAAGCAGCGATGGCTCGGACGTGCGCGCGATCGACCTCAACCCGGTGACCGCGCTGCGCGACTATCGACTGTCCACGCCGGAATTCGTTCAGGTCAAGACGCGCGACGGCTTCGTCATGGAAGGGATGATGATCAAGCCGCCCGATTTCAATCCCTCGCGGCGATATCCCGTCTATCAGTTCACGTATGCCGGTCCGGGCGCCTCACAAGTGAAGAATCAGTGGGGCGGCCGCGATTACATGTTTCACCAGATGCTCGCGCAGCACGGGGTCATCGTCTGGGTGCTCGACAACAGGAGCGCGAGCGGCAAGGGCGTCGAGTCACAGTGGCCGGTGTACGGACGTCTTGGCGAGCTCGAGCTGCAGGATCTCGAGGACGGCGTCGCGTGGCTGAAGAAGCAGCCCTACGTCGATTCCACACGCATGGTCCTGAGCGGCTGGAGCTACGGCGGCTTCATGGCGGCGTACGCGATGACGCACAGCACGAGCTGGTCGGCGGGCATCGTCGGAGCGCCGGTCACCGATTGGCGCGACTACGACAGCATTTACACCGAGCGGCTGATGAAGCTTCCAAAGAACAATCCCGATGGCTATCGCCGCACTGCACCGCGATTCTCGGCCGACAAGCTGCAAGGCCGCCTGCTGCTCCTGCACGGGACGATGGACGACAACGTGCACATGCAGAACTCCGTGCAGTTTGCCTATGAACTGCAGAGGGCCGGCAAGCCGTTCGAGATGATGGTGTATCCAAAGTCGCGGCACGGGATCGGCGACGGACGTCTGAACAGCCACCTTCGTCAGCTCATGTTCGACTTCACCATGCGTGCGATCGAGGCGGAAGTGCCGGCAGCTGCCGGACGGGGCACGACCAGATAGCGATGCTCGTCGATCGGCTCCGCGGTGAGACCGCCGTCCTGACCGCGGAGCTCCGGCCTCCACGCGCCGAGCTCGACGCGATCGAGGGGATGGATGCGTGGATTGATACGTATCACGCGATTCGCCGGCTCAGTCGCCAGGACGTGCCGGTCTTCCTGACCGACAGCGCGGTTGGCACGCAGGAAGAGAACAACCTCCGGCATCTGATCGCGAATCTCGGGCACGAGCTGCCGCACGAGATGGTGGTGCCGTTTCTCACGAGCAAACACTCGCTCGACTTCTGCTTGTCGTACGCGAGGCAGGCGCGGCAGCGCGGGTTCACGTCGCTGGTGGTTCTGGGCGGCGACAAGACCGTGGGGCGGCCGCGATGCGTCGAGCACGCCTGGGATCTTCGACAGGAGATTCGCCGCCACGAGCCCGACCTGACCCTCGGCGGCTGGGCGAACCCGCATGCGTCAGTCGTGCAGCAGGTGGATTTTCTTCTCGATGAGCGTTTCTGCGCCGAGTTCTACCTGACGCAGGTCGTCAGTCACGTGAATCTCGACCCGGTGAAGCGCTTCCTCGACGAAATCGATCGGCGGCCCGTTCCCATTCCGGGGATGTTCTGCGTCTTCTACTATCGAAGCGCCAAGCCCAAAACGTTGGCGATCCTGGGCACGTTCATGCCTGTTCCGGCTCAGGGGCTGATCGAGGAATTCTCTGCAGGCGCCACGCCGGTGGATGTGTGTGCTCGAACCATTCGATCGCTGCGTTCGCTTGGCGTGCGCCACATCTGCATCTGCAATCTCCCGATGCACGATGCATCGCGAGTGCTCGGTGGCCATCATGGAGAAGGTCGCTGCCCAGACCGCTATTTGAGGTGCCGGCCCCCGTCCACCCTGATCGTTTCACCCGTCACGAAATCACTGTCAACCAGAGCGAGCACCGCTTTGGCGATCTCGGCTTCTCCACCCCAGCGGCCCAGCGGTGTGACGCGTTCAACGGCCGCGAACTCCTCGTCTGACGCGCCTTCGGGTGCAACGATCGGCCCGGGAGCGATCGCGTTGACCAGAATCTGATCGGACGCGAGCTCGAGGGCGAGCGCTTCGGTGAGTGCCACGACCCCGGCTTTGGCGACGTAGTACGGCAGGTATCCGATGTAACGGGGCCGGCCGCTCCGGGCCGTCCAATCGGAGAAGTTGATGATGCGGCCTCCTCGCAGGCGTCGCATGTGCGGTGCGGCGGCGCGCGCACAGAGCCACGCCGACCTCAAGTCGATCTCGAGCGATGCGTCCCAGTCGGCGACGGTCAGCTCGTCGAGGGACTTCGACCGATAGACCGACGCCATGTTCACCAGCACGTCCAGTCGGCCGAAGGCGTCAACGGTCCCGTCAACGATGCGCTCGCACGCCTCGGGATCCTGGAGGTCGCCCTGGAGGAGAAGTGCACGGCGGCCGAGCCCGCGAACGGCGGCGGCGGTTTCCTCGGCCTCGGCGCGCGACTGCCGATACACGAGCGCGATGTCAGCTCCGCCGCGGGCCAGCTCCGTCGCGACGACCGATCCGATGCGTTTGCCGCCGGTGATGAGTGCGACCCGTCCGCTCAGCTCCATAGCGCCCAATAGTAGCCGCGTGTCGGCGGTCGAAAGCGGTTTTCGCCGTCCGTAAGCCCCGGGGCCGTGTGGTTCTCTTAACTTGTTGATTCGATGGCGTCCGACCTGTGGTCCGGTTCCTGCTCATCGTGGTAGTTCGTGGTCGACCGGCGTGAGCCGGAAGGCCTCGGATCGTGTGCGTCGCGTCCCCGCCGCGGCGCACACGTTTTCCCCTCCGCGATTCTTCCGATTGCTACCATTGGCCGATGGGATGGCGCCTGGCTGTCGCGTGTGGTCTTCTGTGCGCCTCCGTGGCGTCCTCCGCCATGCAGCCAACGCTCGATCGCCGGGGAATCGAGGAGGCGATCCAGATCGGACAGTCACGGCTCGACGCGGAACGCGCCCGGTTTCACGCGGTCTACCGAATCACCGTGGCACGCCCACCCGTGGACTGGATTGACGTCATCACGCCCTACTACCGCGTGGCGCTCGCCGCGGAAGCGCGTGCGCGTCTCGGCGATCGCACGTTCGGCCAGCGGGAAGCCTTCGCGGCACTGAATCTGGCGCCGAATCTGGTCGAACTGCTGGTGGAGCTGACCTTTCATCCCCTCAACACATTCGTCGGCGTCCCTAACGTACGACGTCACGCTGATCGGCGCTCAGGGCAAGCCGATCAAGGCGCAGTACATCAATCGGTATCCGCGCTTCGGTCCTCGTGTGGATGTTGGCGGGCCCACGCTTCCGAACCCCAACGCCGCGCCCATACTCGGGAACGGTCAGTCGATGCTGGGCGGCACGATGGTGGCGCAGTTCTCCGTGGAGGCGCTCGACCCGAACGGGCGGTACGACATCGTCATCGCCGACGGCGGCAAGGAGATGATTCGGACCGGGCTGGAGTTGGGGAAGATGCGGTAGGACGGGGCGGGTCCGCGGACCCGCCCCGATGATAGTCGGTCGGTTACGAGAGGACCTTCACGACGACGCGGCGGTTCTGCGCACGACCGTCACGCTTGTTGTTCGGCGCGACCGGCTTGTCCTCGCCGTAGGAGATCACGTTCATCTTGTGGAGCGGCACCTGATGCTGCTCGTAGAGATAACGCTTCACGGCTTCCGCGCGCTCCATGCCGACCTTCTCGTTGATCAGGGGCGATCCCACGTTGTCCGTGTGACCCTCGATCTCGATGAAGATGTTCTTCGGCTCGGACTTCATCTGCTGCACCACCTGATCGAGGCGCGCCTTCGCGGCGTCGGGAAGCTCGGTCTTGCCGAACGCGAAGTTGCCCTGATCCTCGCTGAGAGTGACCTCGAACACGAGTTTCCGTGACGCGGTCTCGACCGCATTCACACGGTTGTTGACGGTCACCACTTTGCCGTCAGCTTCCTTCGCCGCAACAGCAGCGGCATCGGCCGCGGCTCGCGCGCTGGTCGCCGAACGACCGGCCGCCTCGGCCTTCTCGTCGACGGCGCCGATGCGCTCTTCGTTCTTCCGCGTGCGCTCCTGCGTCTCTTCGACGGTGCCGGACAGCGTATCTACCTTCGAGTTCACGTTGCCGACTTCGGTTCGCACGTACTTCTTCGTGGCGCACGCCGGCGCCACGACCACTGAAACCGTGAGAAGCGCCGCCGCAAACAGACTATTCCGCATGATCGTCTCTCTCCTGTGACTGCTACCTAACTACCGCTGCGCGTGGGGGCGGACATGTACCCTCCTCGCGCGTGAACAACAAGGCTCTTCTTCCGTGTACGAATCTCGAGCGGATGCCAGCCTGGACGGGCACCCGGCTCGAAGGTGATGAGATATTGATGGCGCAGCTCGGTGAACAGATCCTGAATCGCCGCCGAAGTGTGAGCGGGGACGCTGACTACGCGCATATCGCCTCCCGTCCACCGCGCGAGATCTGCCAGCGTCGCGGCCTGAGCCGTGCGGCCGTCGGTTTCGATCACTTCGTGCTCTCCCCCGGGATGATCCAGCGGGTTCACGACGCGAAGCAGATAGACGGGCACATCGATGGAGCTTGCAATACCGGAGACCTCAGCCGCAGTCATCCGGCTCGCGGTGTCGACACCGTCGCTGATCACCAGCAACGCTCGGTGCTTGTTGGTGCGATTGGCCACGGCCCGGGCCGCCTGCGCCACCGCGTCGTAGAGGGAGGTCTGCCCCCACGGCTTCCCTTTCAGGCTCACCTGATGGATGCGACGGGTGTCAGTGGTGAACCCCACTACCTCCCGCAACTCTGAGTCGAACGTGAACAGCGCGCCTTCATCCGTATCGCTGCGAAGGTTCATCGTGGCAACGGCTATCGCCTCGCGCGCACGGTCCATGTTGCCGCCGACTGCCATGCTGCCGCTGATGTCGAGCAGCAGGGCCAGGCTGATGGGGCTGTCGCCAACGAAGAAGTCTCGAATCTCTTTCTTGTAGCCGGAGTCGAAAACCTCGAAGTCGGATTTGGTCAGGTCCTTAATAACTTTGCCTTATCGTCCCGAACGGAGACGGAGACGGTCACGACCTCGACGCCGGACTTGAACGTCGCCTGGGGTGCCTGCCGAGCGGGGGTTTGTGCCGCTTCCTGCCCTGCCAGATGAGAACCCGCCAGCAGGAGGACCAGGGCACCGGGGAGCGCGACGTGACGCATACGCATGAGGTATTTCATAGGCCTTGCCATGGGCTCGATCGAGGCATTAGAACGAGTTACGGGGATCGCCTACGGGAGTCGGGAGGTAAATCTAGCGTCTGATGTAAATATTACCTCCGCCCCGATACGCTCGAACACCCTTAAGATGGGACCCATGCCCACGAAGAGTTCCCGAGCCGTTCCGGTGGCCGGACGCGTCAACCGCTTCTCCTACGCCATCCGTAACATCGTTGCCGAGGCGAAGGCTGTGGAGGCGCGCGGGCAGCACGTCCGGTATCTGAACATCGGAGATCCCGTCGCGTTCGGCTTCAAGACGCCCGCCCATCTGGTGGAAACCGTGGCAAAAGCCGTGCGCGATGGCCACAACGGCTATGTGCCGTCAGCAGGCATCCCGTCCGCGCGCGAAGCGGTTGCGGCCGATTACACGGCTCGGGGCATTCCCACGCCGCCAGACCGCGTGCTCATCACGACCGGCACGTCAGAAGGGATCGAGCTGGCGCTCAATGCGCTCGTGGACGAGGGCGACGAAGTGCTCGTACCCTCGCCGACCTATCCGCTCTACACCGCGGTGCTGGCGAAGATCGCCGCCCAACCTCGGTACTACGCTACCGATCCTGAGCACGACTGGCTACCGGACCTCGATCACCTGAGAACGCTCGTCACGCCCCGGACCCGCGTGCTGGTCGTGATCGATCCGAACAATCCAACCGGCGCCGTTTACCCGGCGCCTGTTCGACGCGCGCTAATCGACTTCGCCGAGCGCCACGACCTCACGATTCTGGCGGACGAGGTCTATGGCGACCTGGGATACGAGGGGCCAATTCCGTTCATGGGGACCTTCGATCTCGACGCGCCAATCATCTCGTTCTCGAGTCTGTCGAAGGCCTATCTCGCACCAGGCTGGCGGGCCGGATGGCTCGTCGTCGGTCGAAGTCCGCAGACTGGACGATGCGCTGGCCGCGATGAAGAAACTCGCGGACGGCCGGCTTGTGCAGTCCGGGACCGATGCAATACGCCGTGGCAGCGGCGCTGACCGGTGACCGCTCGCATCAGGTGACGTTCCGCGCCGCGCTTGCCGAACGCGCACGCATCACGACCGAGCGTCTCAACGCGATTCCGGGCATGCGGTGTGTCGCGCCGCGCGCGGCGTTCTATGCGCTTCCCTCGGTGTCCTTGCCACCGGGACGCACTGACGAGGCAGTTCGTGCTCACGCTGCTGCGCGAGACAGGCATTCTCTGTGTCAACGGCTCCGGGTTCGGCGTCCCGCCAGCGGACGGTTTCTTTCGCGTGGTCTTTCTCGCGAATCCGACCGACCTGGAACAGATCTTTGCAGACATTTCCTCGTTCACCCGCGAGTACCTCGCCCGCGGGTAACCGCAGGCTGCAGTCGTGAACACTCGACAACGCGACAACCCGCGCGCACTGATCCGATACACGCTCGTCAGCGCGGCGGTGACGTTCGCGCTCGTGTGGCTGCTCTATGAGGTCCGCGACACGCTGCTCTTGATCTACGTGGCCGGACTCATCGCGGTGGGGCTGTCTCCACTCGTCGACACCATTCAGCAGCAGCGGGTGGTCAGACGTGTTCACCTGCCGCGATGGGCAGCGATCTTGTCCGTCTACGTCGTCCTCTTCACGACGGTCGTCCTGTTCTTCATGCTCATGGTGCCGCCGCTGGCCAGTCAGGCACGCGACTTCATGGCGGCCGCGCCGGATCTTGCGAGTCGCGCGCAGCAGTGGCTGATTCAGCAAGGGATGCTCGGCCGCGAGATCACCATTGGTGAAGCCGTGCGGCAGGCGCCCGGTGCGGGGACCGCCGATGCCGTCGGTACCGTCCTCCTCGCGATCTGGGGATTCGTCGGCGGCGTGTTCGGCGTAGTGACGATTCTGATCGTCGCGTTCTATCTGCTGCTGGACGCCGACAACATGGTGCGCGCAATGGTGCGGCTGTTTCCGCGATCGGAGCGGGCTCGCGTCAAGGATGCGTTTCGACGCGCCGGCGAGAAAGTCAGTGCGTGGATGGCCGGCCAGCTGCTCCTCGGCGCCATCATCGGCACGACGGCTGGCCTCGGCCTCTGGATCATGGGCGTTCCGTATTTCTACGTCCTGGCGCTCATCGCCGGCGTTGGCGAGCTGATTCCGATTGTCGGGCCGCTGCTGGCCGCGATTCCCGCCATCGCCGTGGCGCTGTCGGTGTCTCCGGTTCTCGCGGTGGGCGTGGCGATCTTCTTCTTCGTGCAGCAGCAGGTCGAGAATCACGTCCTCGTTCCCCGGGTCATGTCGCGGCAAGTGGGCATCAGCCCGGTCGTCGTGATCATGGCCCTCCTGATCGGTGGGTCGCTGCTCGGACTGGTGGGGGCGATTCTCGCCGTACCCACAGCCGCGATCCTTCAGGTCCTGCTCCAGGAGCTGCTCGTAGAGGCGACGGCGGCCTGATGCGGCGTGCGTGGCACGCGCTGGCCGCCTACGTGGCGCTCGCGGTCATCGCCACCTGGCCGTTGGCCCGTGGCCTCGGACGCGACGTTCCCGCCGATCTCGGTGACCCGGTCTTCGTGATGTGGGTGCTCGCGTGGGATTGCGAACAGCTGCTCGCGATCCTCGGCGGCGATCTCTCGCGACTCTCCACGTTCTTCGATGCCAACATCTTCCATCCCGTTCCGCTGGCACTGGCCTACTCGGAACACTTCCTGGCGCAAGCCGTCCAGATTCTCCCGGTGTGGGCGCTCACCGGCAATCCGATCCTCTCCTACAACCTGCTTTTGCTGTCGACGTTCGTGCTCTCGGGCCTGGGCGCGTTTCTCTTCGTCCGCGAGCTGACCGGCAACCCGCGCGCGGCGTTCGTCGCCGGTGTCTTGTTCGCGTTCGCACCGTACCGATTCCCACAGAGCTCGCACCTTCACGTGGTGTCGTCGCAGTGGATGCCGTTCGCGCTGTACGGATTCCGAAGGTTCTTCGACTCCATCGACACGGACGCTTCGGGGTCGTGGGGCCGATGGCGGCCGCTGCTGGGCGCAACGGCGGCACTGGTAGCCCAGAACCTCTCGAGCACGTACTACCTGATGTTCTTCTCGCCGTTCGCCGCGGCGTACGTCCTGTGGGAAGTGTGGCGCCGGCGGCTGTGGCGGGATCGGCGTCTCTGGCTGCAACTCGGTGCAGCGGCGGCGATCGTCTTCGTGCTGACGGTACCGCTGCTGCTGCCGTACGTCGCAGTGCAGGAACAGCTGCAGGTCGCGCGCGCGCGAGGCGAACTGTCGATGTACACCGCCGACGTGTACTCGTACTTCACCGCCGTGCGCGAGCAGGTCGTGTGGGGCAACATCGCCCGCCTCTATCCAAAGGCCGAGGGAGACCTCTTCCCGGGTCTCGTGGCCGTTGTCCTCGCCATTATTGGCGTCGCCACCTGGCGACGCGACGCACCCGCGATCGGTGTGGCGTCAGTGAGCAGAATGGCCTGGGTGCTCATCGTCACGGCGACGCTGCATCTCCTGGCCGCCGCCGCCACACTCCTCTATCGGCGAGTGACGCTCGACCTCGGGCTCTTCCAGGTCCGCATCACCAACATCGACCAGCTCCTGCTGAGAGCGCTCATCCTGATAACGATTGCGGCGATCGTCTCGCCGGGTTATCGGACCCGCATCGCGGAGTTCATGCGCGCACGAGGCTTCTTCGTGCTGGCGCTGTTCTTCGCCATCTGGCTGTCGCTGGGCATCTCGCCTCAGACGCTCGGCCGGCCGTTGAACCTGACCGGCATCTATACGGCGCTGTACCAGTACGTGCCGGGCTTCGACGGTCTGCGCGTGCCGGCGCGGTTCGCGATGGTCGTCGTCCTGATGCTCGCCGTCCTCGGCGGATACGGCGCGGCGGCATTGTCGCGATGGCGTTGGGCCACCGCCACGTTGGCCGTGCTGACGATCGCATTCCTGACTGAAAGCATCGTGCGCCCGTTCCCGATCAACGGGATGGGAACGCTCCGCGACTATGCGACGCCTGAACCGCGTGTCTACAGACCGGCGCGTGCTCCGGCTGTGTACCAGCGCCTGGCCCGCGAATCAGGCGTGGTGCTCGCCGAGCTTCCAATAGGCCAACCGGACTACGACATCCGCGCGATGTTCTACTCCATCGTTCACCACGGCAAGCTGCTGAACGGCTATAGCGGGTTCTTCCCGCGGCACTACGGAGTGCAGGCCCTGGCGTTGTCCGACGTGCCAGCCCACGCGACTATCGCCTGGGACGCGCTGCGTGCGGCCGGGGCCTCGCACGTGATCGTGCACGAGGCCGCGTGGCTCGACGACCGCGGACCGAGAACGACCGCGGCGTTCACGCAGCTCGGCGCCGTCGAGATCTTCCGCGACCGCACGGATGTCCTGATGCGCATGCCGTGATCGCAAATCACCGTAGAATGGCGGGTCATGCGCCAGAACCCGCTCGCCTATCTCGACGACGAGCTGAACGATCTCCGGCGTCAGGGACTGTATCGCGCGTTGCGCGTCCTCGACGGTGAGCAGGCTGCGCACACCTCGATCGATCGTCGCGACGTCGTCAATCTGTCCTCGAACAACTACCTGGGTCTGACGACGCACCCGACGCTGCGGGCACGAGCGCTCGAGGCCTTGAACGCGTTCGGCGTCGGCACAGGCTCGGTGCGGACCATCGCCGGGACGATGGCGATTCACATGGAGCTCGAGCGGCGTCTGGCCGCATTCAAGCAGACCGAAGACGCCGTCGTCTTTCAAAGCGGCTTCACCGCGAACGCGGGGACCGTGTCGTCGCTCCTCGGTCGCGACGATGTGATCGTCTCGGACGAATTGAACCACGCGAGCATCATCGACGGCGCGCGCCTGAGTCGCGCGACGATCAAGGTCTTCCCTCACCGTGATGTCGATGCGGCGCGGCAGATCATCGCGGCGTTACCACGCGGTCAGCGGACCTTGCTCATCACCGACGGTGTCTTCAGCATGGACGGCGACCTCGGCGCGCTTCCCGAGCTGTGCGCCGTGGCGGACGAATACGGCTGCATCATGATGGTGGACGACGCGCACGCGAGCGGCGTGTTCGGGCGGTCAGGCCGTGGCACCGTCGATCACTTCGGCATGCACGGACGCGTGGACGTGCAGGTCGGCACGCTCTCGAAGGCCCTCGGCGCGCTCGGCGGGTACGTCGCCGGATCCACGTCGCTCGTCCAGTTCCTCCATCGACGGGCCCGGCCGTTCCTGTTCTCGACGTCGCATCCACCGTCGGTCGCGGCGACGTGCATCGCGGCCCTCGACGTGCTCGAACGCGAGCCGCAGTGGATGGAGCGCCTGTGGGCGAACACCCGGTTCTTCAAGGCCGGCCTCCAGAGGCTGGGCTTCGATACCGGCATCAGCGAGAGTCCAATCACGCCCGTGATCGTCGGCGACGGGGCGCGCGCCATGACGCTCTCGGACAAGCTGTTCGACGCGGGAGTATTTGCACAAGGCATCGGGTTTCCGACAGTGCCACAGGGAAAGGCGCGTGTTCGGACCATCGTCACCGCCACGCACACCGAGGCCGAGCTCCAGTTCGCACTGGATGCCTTTGGAAAAGTGGGCCGCGAGCTGGGAATCATCTGAGTCGGGATTCGCGTATCGTCGATTGAAGATCCAGATTCGCCAATGAACGTCCCTCCTCTGCCACGTCCGACGGGCGGTCGATTCTTCGAAGCCTACACCCGAGGTTTCTCGAAGGTGGAGCTGGAGCGCCTGTTTACACGGGACGCTCCGGAGGCGTATCACTTTTTCTCGCGCAACATCGACTTCGATGAGCTGAAGAACCAGCCGTGGTACTGGCGGACGCTGGGTCGAGCCCGGCTCCTGTTCCTGGCGTTCACGCTCAAGCTCACCCCGGCGCGGCGGGTGCTGTATGGAAGCGCGCTCATCGCCAGCCTCATCGGGCTCGCTGAGTTGTTCCAGGGCTTTCGTCTGCTGCTCATTCCGCACCCGACGTTCTCGCCGGGCACGCTGTGGCTGTTGACCGGCTTTCTCCTCGTCAACTTTCTGGTGCTGCTCGAGGTTGCCGACCGCCTGTCGCTCAAGAACGACCTCGAGATTGCCCGCGAGATACAGCAGGCGATGCTGCCGCGCGGGGAATTCCGCGCGCCCGGTGTCGAAGCCTTCGGTATGACACGTCCGGCGAATACCGTCGGAGGAGACTTCTACGATGTCCTTCCGCTCTCCAACGGCCGCGTGCTTCTCGCGCTCGGAGATGTCGCGGGGAAAGGCAGCCCGGCGGCCCTGCTCATGGCGCTGCTGCTGGCGATGATGCGAACGCTCGTGGACGAAGGGCTCGAGGATGCCGATCTGGTCACGCGCCTGAACACCCAGATCGTCAAACACGCGCCCCGCTCCCGTTTCGTCACGCTCTTCATCGCCAACTTCGATCCGAGGACCGGTTCGCTGATTTACGTGAATGCCGGCCAGAACCCGCCGCTCCTGAGGCGGACCACTGGCTCGTACGAGCGTCTGCGGGCAGGGGGCATGGCGCTCGGGATGTTCGAGAACGCCACGTATTCGGCGGGGCGGGTCGATCTGGAGCCAGGCGACGTGCTCGTCATGTACAGCGACGGGATCACCGAGGCCGAGGACGCATTCGAGCGGCCGTTCGACGAGGCCGGTGTGCAGGGCGTCGTGGACAGCCCGGACTGGGCGTCCGCGAAGGAGCTCGGCTGGGCCATGTTTGCCGCGGTCGAAAGCCACCGCCAGGAACGGCGGCTGCTCGACGACCTGACGGTCCTCGTGGCGCGGCGGCTCCCTCCGCTCCCGGTGTCACCTGTCGTGACCTAATGGCGTCTAATAGTGCCAAGTCTCAGGTGGTCAGACTCCTTCTCGTCCTGACGTGCCTCTTCGTCCAGGCGGCTCCCCTCGCCGCGCAGACCCCGACCCGAGAGCCCGACCCGGCCGATACGCTCGTGCGCAAGTTCGAGCGATCGTTGAACGCGGCTGACCGTCCAGGCCTGCACGCCCTGTTCGCGCCCTCCGTTCCGGAGCAACAGGTCCAGCAATACACCAACGATCTGCTCGTCAAAGGAGCGGTCCGCACGACGGTTCGCGAGCGGGACCGTGCCCCGCTCGAGGGCGCGCCTCCCGGCGACGGCTTCAGCCTCATCATCGAATTCTTCATCGAGACGGCCGGCAAGGCGCGAATCCTGACCACGGGGATGGACATCCGGCGCCCTCCGGGTGGGGACGTCGACTCGTGGCGATTCGTCGGCGCCGAAGGACTGACATCAGTCGAAGGGCTCTACAAGCTTCGCGTCGATACGACCCGTCCCCTGACGGCCCGGAATCTCGAGGTCACGTCCGAAGATCTCGTCATCTCCCTGCAGGAGGGGACCGTCTTTCTCGTCGAGTGCGATGATGGCGTGACCGGCCTGGTGTTGATCGGCCGCGGCGAGGTGCGTTTCTCGCCAACGTCAGCAGCCGAACGCGGGCAGGTCCGAATCTTTTCCGGCAACGATACGCTGACGTCCGCGTTCGAAGAGGCCTTCGTCCGCCTGAGCCCGGCGGACTACGAGAAACGCGTCACCACGGCCAGCCTGACCACCGCCGCTCCGCAGGAGCGACTGACCCGTCGCGCACTCGAGATCTTCAATCGCGAGGCGACCAAATCATTCAGCGTCGATCTGCAGGACCTCAGCTCCGACACGTGGCACCTGCTTCCGCCGACCGATGATTTCCTCGCGGAGATAGACACGCGTCGCTTCGACACGCTGACGTATACCAAGTCGTCAGCGCAAGCCGAGGATGTAACGGTGTTCCGGCGGAAGGATCGGCGCACGATCGCGTTGTACCCGTCGGTGGCGAAGCTCGCCGCGCGCGGTCGCTTCTACAGCGACGATGCGCTCCGTGAGTACGACGTGCTCGACTACAGCATCGACGCGACGATTGAACCCGAGAAGCAGACGATCCAGGGCCGGGCCCGGCTCGCCATCCGCGTGCGGTCAACGTCGCTGTCGAACGTCTTCCTCCGCCTGAACGAGGCGCTGGCCGTGACCGGCGTCACCAGCGTCGAATACGGGCGCCTGTTGTATCTCCGCATTCGCGGTCAGAACAACGTCCTCGTCAATCTGCCGCGGGTGCTGCCGCAGGACTCCGACCTCACGCTCGTCGTGACCTACGAAGGTCGCATCCCGTCACAGGACCTCGACGTCGACGTGATCGAGGTTGCGGCGGACGAACAGGAGCAGGGCCCTCCGACCGAGGTCACCGATCCCGCGTTTCTGCTCAGTAATCGCGCCTTCTGGTATCCGCAGAATCCGGTGCCCGACTACGCCACCGCCTCGCTGCGTATCGTGGTGCCGAGCGGCTGGACATGCATCGCCAGCGGCCAGCCCGTCCCCGCGTCCTCGGTGGTCTCGCTGCGCGACATCATGCGCGACGGCAAGCTCTTCGAGTTCAGGGCCAGCGAGCCGCTCCGCTATCTCGCGGTGGTCGTGGCCCGACTCACTCGGGTGTCCGAAGCCGATCTCGCTGTGCCGGACACGCTCGCGGCCAGCTCCGGCATCGAGCGTTTGACTGTCACAGTGGAGGCGCAGTCGAGCCAGCGCTTCCGAGCCCGCGCCGTTGCGCAACAGACGGAGGAGATCCTGCGCTTCTACGCATCGGTCATTGGCGACATCCCGTACAAGTCCGCGACGATCGCTCTGCTCGAGAGCGATCTACCGGGTGGACACAGTCCCGGATACTTCGCGGTGATCAAGAATCCCCTCTCGCAATCGAATGCCGCGTGGCGCGGCGATCCAGCCACGTTCGAAGGCTTCCCGGAGTTCTTCCTCGCGCACGAGCTCGCGCATCAGTGGTGGGGCCAGGCGGTCGGCTGGAAGAACTATCACGAACAGTGGCTCAGCGAAGGATTCGCGCAGTACTTCGCGGCCCTCTACGCACAGAAGACGCGCGGCGAGCGCACGTTCATCGACATGCTGCGGCAGTTCCGGCGATGGTCGCTGTCGGATTCGGATCAGGGTCCGGTGCATCTCGGGTACCGGCTCGGCCTCGTCAAGGGCAACGTCCGCGTGTTCCGCGCCCTCGTCTACAACAAGGGCGCGGCCGTGCTCCACATGCTGCGGCGGCTGCTGGGTGACGAGACGTTCTTCGCGGGTCTGCGGCGGTTCTACGGCGATCGCCGGTATCAGAAAGCCGGGACCGAGGACCTCGAACGGGCGTTCGAGTCCGAATCCGGACGCGTGCTCGATCGCTTCTTCGAGCGCTGGATTTACGGCACCGACATCCCGCGCGTGCGCTACAGCACCTCGCTTGGCAACGGCACGTCAACGTGCGGTTCGAGCAGGCCGCCGATCTCGTCTTCGATCTCCCGGTCACGGTCACGCTGACCTACGCGAACGGCCGCACGACCGACGTCGTGGTGCCCCTGACCGAGGCGGTCGTCGAGCGTTCGATTCCGACCACTGACCTGGTGCGCCAGGTGCAGGTCAACCGGGACTCGGCGGCGCTGGCGGAGTTCGAGGAAAAGCGCTAGTCCCGGCCTTTTGAATTAAAATCAACAGCTTATGGACACGGTCACGCTGACCATCGACGGCCAGCCGATCACGGTCGCCAAGGGCAAGACCGTCCTGCAGGCGGCCATCGAAGCCGGAATTTCGGTTCCCTACTACTGCTATCACCCGGGACTCACGGTCGATGGCTCCTGCCGCGTCTGCATCGTCAAGATCGAGAAGATGCCGAAGCTGCAGACGTCGTGCTCGACGATGTGCACCGAGGGCATGGTGGTCAGCACGCGCGACGCCGAGACGACGCAGGCCCGCGCCGGGGTGCTGGAGTTCCTCCTCGTCAACCACCCGCTCGACTGTCCGGTGTGCGACAAGGGCGGCGAGTGCCCGCTGCAGGATTTCTCGTACTCGTTCGGTCCCGCCACCAGCCGCATGGATTTTCCGCGCCGGGTGTTCGACGGCGAGGGCGTCAAGGCCGACGTCGACTTCGGCCCGACGCTGATGCTGAACCGCAACCGCTGCATCCTCTGCACGCGTTGCGTGCGCTTCATGCGCGAGATCGACGGCGACGCGCAGATCGGCATCGTCGATCGCGGCAACGGCAGCGAGATCGCGACGTTCCGCGAGGAGGGCGTCCATTCGCTGCTCTCGGGCAACCTGATGGACGTCTGCCCGGTGGGCGCCATCACGACGAGGGAGTACCGGTTCAAGAGCCGGCCGTGGGACAACCCCGGGCGTTGTCGACACGATCT
This sequence comes from uncultured Acidobacteriota bacterium, assembly GCA_963751025.1. Lineage (GTDB taxonomy): Bacteria > Acidobacteriota > Vicinamibacteria > Vicinamibacterales > UBA2999 > Gp6-AA40. The sequence goes on from CAVVTC010000006.1 coordinate 99,338, forward strand.
GCACCCTCTGCTCGAAGGGCTGCAACACCAGCTCGTGGCTCAAGGCGAAACCTGAATGGGCCCGGGGCTCGCGGCTCATTCGCATGACGCCACGTCTCAATCCCGACGTCAACAGCTATTGGATGTGCGACATCGGCCGCTTCGACTATCACTGGGTGGAAGGCGACACCCGTCTTCGCCGCCCGTTGATGCGCGCGCGCACGGTCCTCGAGCCGACGGCGTGGCACGACGTCGAGCCGCGCCTACGCGACGGCATTCAGTCGGCCGGCGCGGCAGACGCCGGATCGGTTCGGTTCCTCGTGTCGGCGCATGCGGCCACCGAGGAATTGTTCGTGTTGAAGCAGATGGTCGAAGCCCTGCTGGGAGCCGATGGCCAGTCGTCGGTCTCCATCAGCTGGAACCATCGCGAGAAGCCACAGCCGGCAGGCGCGGTGTTCAGGGTCAGCGCCACCGACGCACCCAACGTGAACGGCGCCCGCGACCTGGGCTTCGCGGTCGGCCAGCGGGAACGACGGGCCGGCGGACCTCACCGCGCTACGCACCGATGTCGAAGGTGGACGCGTCAAAGCGTTATACGTCATCGATCCGGGACCGGACGGCTCGATCGGCGACGTCTCGTGGATTGTGGCCGCTCGCCGCAGCAGCACACTGCCGCTGCTGATCGTCCAGGGCGTCGTGATGACGGACCTGGCAGCGGCCGCCGACATCGTGCTTCCGGGTGCCGCGTGGGTCGAGAAGGACGCTATCTACACGAACGATCAGGGACGCGTGCAGGCGGCGTCGCAAGCCATCGCTCCGCCTGGAGAAGCCCGCGAGGATTGGCAGATCCTGGCCGGCCTGGCGCGCGCGCTCGGGCTCGCCATGCCGTACCAGAGCTCGAACGACGTTCGGCTGGCGATTGCCGCGGCGCTACCGGGGTCGAAGTACGCGGACGCGCCAAAGATGGCGTTTGCACGCCCGGTATCGGCGAGCAACTGGCTTCAGGCGTCGAACCCGTCCGAACGCTGGAAGTGGGATTTCCTCTATCAGGACATACCGCCCGTGAAAGGGCACAACGTGCAGATGGAAGGCGGGCCGACTCCGTCATTCATCCCGCTGAAACCCGTCGATTAGTGATATGTCCCTCGCGAATTACTGCCGGCCGCTCCGTTGTCGCGGCCGGGGATATCGCGGTCGGAGGCTGGTGGTGAGTGATACTCCCTCAGCGGATACGGTCCACTAGTATGCGCGGGTTGGCCACGGCGGTCGCGCTGCTGGTCGTTCTGCCGTCGCTCGCATTCGCTCAACTTCGCGGCGTTCGCGCCGAGTTGGTGCCGATCGTCGAATCCGAAGCACGCGCCGGCGACACGGTCCGCGCCGCGCTGATTGTGCGGCTTCCCGAACAGCTTCACGTTCAGTCCGACGCACCGCGAGATCCGTCGCTCATCGCGACAGTCCTCGCATTCGAGCCAGCCGCTGGCGTTCGCGCCTTGGAAGTGGTGTTCCCGACGCCAACTGATTTCGAACAGGTCGGTCAACCGCAGCCGCTCGCCGTGTTCGAGCATGAGTTCGCGATCGGCGTTCAGTTCGAGATCGCCAAGGCAGCGAGCACCGGGACGATCACCGTGCCCGGGCGTCTCAGATACCAGGCCTGCGACGACAAGCTCTGTTATCCGCCGGTGACAGCTCCCGTGCAGTGGGCGGTCAACGTTGTGAGCGCCGGCGCGCGCGTGACGAAGTCGCGGCCCGAGATCTTCGATCGCATCGCGTTTGGATCGGGCAGCGCCCCGTCGGCGGCACCAGCGGCCCCGGTCGCGACGATCCCCGCGGACGGCGACGGCGTCGCACAGCTGAAAGATTTTTCAGTCGTGGCTTCGACCGGCGGGTATCTGAGCGTCGATGAGTTCCTGACGTTCGTCAAGAACGCCGAGAGCGGCATCAAGGAGCAAGGGCTGTTCGAGGGCCGCGGGCCACTCGCCATCCTCCTGCTCGTCTTCCTCGGCGGCCTGGCGCTCAACCTCACGCCGTGCGTCCTGCCCATGATCCCGATCAATCTGGCGATCATCGGTGCGGGGGCGAAGGCCGGGTCGCGTTCGCGGGGCTTTCTGCTGGGCGGCGTGTACGGCGCAGCGATGGCGCTCGTGTACGGCCTGCTGGGCGTGATCGTCATAACAACGGCAAGCACGTTCGGTACGATTAACGCCTCGCCGTGGTTCAACCTCACGATCGCCATCGTGTTTGCGGTGCTCGCGCTGGCGATGTTCGACGTCGTCACGATCGATTTCTCGCGATTTGCCGGATCGGCCGGCGCCGGGTCATCCGGCAAGGGCACGGTCGCACTGGCATTCGGCATGGGGACCGTGGCGGCATTGCTCGCCGGAGCGTGCGTGGCACCGGTCGTCATTCAGGTCGTCCTGTTTTCGAGCGATCTGTACGCCCAGGGGACGCTGATCGCGCTGGGCCTGCCGTTCCTGCTCGGCGTCGGCATGGCCTTACCCTGGCCGCTCGCCGGCGCCGGATTGACGGCTCTTCCCAAGCCTGGCGCGTGGATGGTGCGGGTCAAGCAGGCGTTTGGCGTGATGATCCTGGTGACTGCCGGCTACTACGGCTACCTGTCCTACAGCCTGTTTGCCGATCGCTGGGTCGACGCGAAGGAAGTCGCGTCGAGCGTCGAGGAAAAACTCAAAGCCGGGTGGCACGCCTCGCTCGCCGAAGGTCTGCAGGTCGCGCACACTCGAGCAAAAGCCCGTCCTCGTGGACCTGTGGGCGACGTGGTGCAAGAACTGCCTGGTAATGGATCGCACAACGCTCGCCGATCCCGCCGTGACAAAAGCGCTCGAGGGTTACGTCAAGATCAAGTTTCAGGCGGAACAGCCCGGCGAAGAGCCCGCGCGCGCAGTGATGGAACGATTCAAGGCGGTCGGCCTGCCGACCTACGTCATCCTGCATCCCACCCGGGCGCCTGCGTTCAACGCAGCCCAGTAGCCCTCCAGCCCCCGACGCGGTTTTACGTATCGGTAACATCGCCGATACGTCAACAGAAATAGTTGTGTCTTAGAAGTAACGCTGATGATGATGACGATGAAACGCTCGTCCACGTCCCACCCCTGCCTCGTCATGCTGCGTGCGGTGTCGATCGCCGCAGCCATCCTTCTGGGATTGGCGCCACCGGCCGAGGCGCAGAACCAGGCGCTGCTGCGGTTGCTCCAGGTGCTTCGAGACCGTGGATCGATCTCAGCGCAGGAATACGAGGAGATTCGGAAAGTCGCCGAGGCGCCGCAGAGCCCGGCGCCAGCCGGCCAGACGGCCACGCTCGAGCAGCGGGTGGCCGATCAGGAGAAGGCCGTCGCGGCGATCAAGGCGCAGACCGACGGCAACCCGCCGCCCATCGTCGGCCGGGCGCTGGCCGGGAAATGGTACGAGCGCATCAGTCTCCGCGGATACACGCAGTTCCGCGTCAGCGACGTGGTGTCTCAGGACGAGGGGCCGGCCCTCGAGGTACCCAATGACCGGTCGGTCAACGACAACGAGACGTTCATCATTCGACGAGGGCGCTTCGTGTTCAGCGGAGACATCACCGATCGCCTGTCGCTGTATGCGCAGTCAGACTTCAACGCCTCGACCGGCGCCGCGGACTTCTCGCTGCAGATGCGGGATCTGTATGCGGACATCTGGCTCGACAAGGCGAAGTTCTTCCGCATTCGCGCCGGGCAGTCGAAGGTGCCGTTCGGGTGGGTGAACCTGCAGTCGAGCCAGAATCGCGCGCCGCTCGAACGGCCTGACGGCCCCAACAGCGCCGCCGAAGGCGAGCGCGATCTCGGAGCCACTTTCATGTGGTCGTCCGCAGGCCCACGACAACTGTTCCGGGATATCAACGCGCAGGGCCTCAAGGGAACCGGCGACTACGGTGTGGTGGCAGTCGGAGCCTATGCGGGGCAGGGACCAAATCGATCGGATCAGAACGGTCAGCCACATGTCGTCGCACGGGTGGCATACCCATTCAAGCTCTCGACGGGGCAGTTCCTCGAACTCGGTGTGCAGGCGTATCACGGCCGGTTCGTCAGCCCGACGCAGGCATTCACGGTGAACGGCGCGTCAGTCACGCCGACGCAGGACGCCGAAGGCGCGCTGGACCAGCGCGTCGGATTCACCGCAATCTGGTATCCGCAACCAATCGGAGTGGAGACTGAGTGGACTGTCGGCCGTGGCCCTGAACTCTCCGCGGACGGCACTCGGATCGAGTCCGACTCGCTGCTGGGCGGCTACGTACAGCTCAACTATCGCACTCGGCATGCGTCCGGAACGTGGTTTCCGTTCACGCGCTGGAACTACTTCGATGGCGGACGCAAGTTCGCGAGGAATGCGCCGAGGTCGGTCGTGAATGAGATCGACTTCGGGCTCGAGTTCGCGCGCTGGGCCGAAGTGGAACTGACCGGAATGTTCACGCACACCTTCAAGCGCACGCGGACCGGCAGCTTTCCTTACGCTTCGTCGCTCGACGCCAACCGGGTTGGCGTTCAGCTTCAGTGGAACTATTAAGCCGAGCCTGGAGACCTTTGGTATCCTGTCGTCGTTCACATGCGGAGCCGCGCGTGGCGTGTTGTCCTGGTGATTCTTCTTCTCGCGAGCGGGGCCGGCGCCGCGCTGTCGGGCTGGTCTGGCTCGCGTCAGATCGCCGGGCACGACCGGACTCAGCGTGAGCTGAACGATCGGGTCGACCAGCTCTTCGCGACCCTCGACGCGATTGCGACCGCACAACAGGCGCATTTCGCGGCCTCGTTCCAGCAGGACCCGTTGCACGGATCCAGGCTGATCGAACAGCTCCGAACAGAAACAGAGAGTCTGCGGCCCCACGTGCGCTCGCTCGGCGCGGGCCGCGCACTGGAGACTGTGGCGACTTCTGTCGCCGCGCTTCTCGACACCGACACCCGTGCCCAGGAGCATCTGCGCCTGGGCCAGGACCTGATGGCCGCCGACCTTCTTTTCACGGATGGGCGTTCAGCCGCCGCGGCCGTTGTGTCGGGCCTTCTGACACTGCGCGCAGCCGAGAACGATGCGTATGCGACCGCGCGTGCCGGTGCGCTCGACTCGCTATGGACGATCGTGGGAGTCGTCGCGGTACTTTGGGTCGCTGGTCTGATGCTGCTCGTCCGCCGGCCCTCTGTTGTCGTTCGCGCCGAGTTGCCGGCCGTCACACCCGGGCACACGCTCCTGGCTCGTGCGGATGTGGCGCCCGCGCCCGCGCGTGCGGAACATGTCAATCTGCAAGCAGCAGCCGACGTCTGCACGTCGATCGGACAGCTGACCAGCGCCGAGGATCTTCCACCACTGCTGCAGCGGGCCGCCTCGGTGCTCGACGCGTCCGGCGTGGTCGTCTGGATGGCGGGCGGAGAAGAGTTGTTCGCGGCGGCCACGTTCGGCTACGCACCGCAGGTGGTCCGGCGGCTCGGCCCGATCAACCGCGCCGCACTCAATGCCACCGCCGCCGCCTGGCGTACGGGAACGCTGCAGTCGGTCTCGGGAGACGACGCCGAACGGAGCGCTCTCGCGGCGCCGATGCTTGGTCCAGACCGATGTATTGGCGTTCTGGCGGTGGAAGTTCGGGTTGGCCAGGACGGCGACCCTGCCACGCGTGCGGTGACCGCTCTGATAGCGGCGCAACTGGCGGGCGCATTGGCCGGATGGCCGGCGGCGAGTGCGGCGGCACCAGTGCAGGCGCCGCCGCTCGAGAGAGCCGTCGAAGCCTAGATCGGCAGCGTGCCTGCCGTCGCCGGACGACGCTGCGGTAGTGTGACCTTCACCGTCGTGTCCTTGCGATCCCGTGTGACCTGAAGCTCCATCGTGGACCCAGCCTCTGTGTCCCGCACTTCCCGCGTCAAGTCCGCGGGCGACTGCACACTGCGCCCATTCGCCGCGGTGATCACGTCTCCGGCCTTCAGACCCGAAGACGCGGCCGGTGTGTTCTCGAGGACTTCCGAGACGAGCACGCCGTCTTTCACGCCGAAGTAGCCCGCGAGCTGATCGCTGAGCGGCGCGACCATCACACCCAGACGACGGGGCGATGTGAACCAACCCTCGCCGAACACGCCCGGCGTGTCGAAGTTGAAGCTGAAATCGCGAGGCAGGACACGCAGCGCGTCCCCGGTCACTCGAGGGAACTGCTGCAGGGTGACGCTGTCGCGGGCTTCCGGAGTGATATCAACCGTTCGCCTCGCGCCGCCGCGCATCACCGTCATCTTGACGGCGCGACCGGGCGGCGTTTCGCGCACGAGGCGCGTGAACTGCCGCACGCTCCTCGCTCGTTCACCGTCGAACTCGACGACGACGTCCCCTTTCTGAAGACCGGCGCGCGTCGCAGGCGTCCCGTCCCGCACGCTGTCGATCACCACTCCCTCGGTGCCAGCCTGGTCGCTGACGGTGACCCCGATTGAAGACCCCGGGCCTTCGAGCGACAGGAACGGCGCCTGACTATCAGGGGTGCGGTCTCGTTGCTGCGCTGACGCGCGTGACGTCATCACGAACGCCACGGCCATGACGGCCACCAGCCCGACACCACCCACAATCACCTTCCTCATCTCACACCTCCGGGGCGGCGCAGCCGGCCACCCACGCTCCTAAGACGGCCGAGGGCCGTGGAAAGTTGGCATAATCACGGCCATGGCGAAGGACGACCCCAAGGCGCGGATTCTGGAGCGTGCCGAACGCGAGAAGGTCAAGTTCATGCGCCTCCAGTTCACCGACATCCTGGGTGTCATCAAGAACGTGGAGGTGCCCGATCGGCAATTCGAGGAGGCGCTCGACGGTCGAATCATGTTCGACGGATCCTCGAATCGAGGGGTTTGTCCGCATCGAGGAATCGGACATGTACCTCAAGCCGGATCTCGGCACGTTCGAGGTCTTCCCGTGGACCTACGCTGGTGCAGAACGGGTCGCCCGCATCATCTGCGACATCGCCAACCCGGACGGCACTCCGTTCCTCGGCTGCCCACGGACCCTCCTCAAGCGGGTGCTCGCCCTGGCGGCGGAGAAGGGCTACACGATGAAGGCCGGCCCCGAGGCCGAGTTCTTCCTCTTTCAGCGACGGCCATCGGGCGAACCGACGACCGAGACACACGACTCGGGCGGCTATTTCGACCTGACCCCCGTCGATCTCGGGGAGGACGTCCGCCGCGAGATCATCCTGGCCCTCGAGCAAATGGGGTTTCACGTCGAGGCCGCCCACCACGAAGTGGCCCCCGGCCAGCACGAGATCGACTTTCGCTACGATGACGCCCTCATCACTGCGGACAACGTCAGCACGTTCCGCTTCGTGGTCAAGAACGTCGCGAACAAGAACGGCCTGCACGCGACGTTCATGCCCAAGCCCGTGTTTGGGGTCAACGGGTCGGGCATGCACACCCACCAGTCGCTCTTCGCGAAAGGCCGCAACGTCTTCTTCGATCCCGCGGGCGAGGGTGAGCTCAGCCCGACCTGCCGGCAGTACATCGGCGGACTGCTGCGTCACGCGAGAGGCTTCTGCGCGGTGACTAACCCGCTCGTGAACTCTTTCAAGCGGCTCGTGCCTGGATATGAAGCGCCAACGGCGATCGCGTGGTCCACGAGAAACCGGAGCCCGCTGGTGCGTGTGCCGGCCGCCCGCGGCCCGATGACTCGCATCGAGCTCCGCATGCCGGACCCATCTTGCAACCCGTATCTCGCGTTCGCGGTGATGCTCCGCGCCGGTCTCGATGGAATCGATCAGCAGATGGATCCGGGACCGCCGGTAAACAAGAACATCTACAAGATGAGCCACCGCGAACGGCGGCATCTGCGAATCGACGAGCTGCCCGGCAATCTGAGTGAGGCACTCGACGAACTCGAGAAGAGCACGCTGATGCGGGAAACTCTGGGCGACCACATCTTCGATCACTTTCTGGCGGCCAAGCGTGAGGAGTGGGACAGCTACATCCGGCACGTCTCGCCGTGGGAAATCGAGCGTTACCTCAACACGTATTAGCGGCAGCCGACCGGATGGCAGTGTCCCCTGAGTTCCTCAGCCGTTGACCACGGACGAGGACGACGTCTTCTCCAAATGCGCGCCGGCGGCAAAATACCCGGGGTTTTGAGCGGGTACGCGTCTTGAAGAGATGCCTAGCGGTCGCGTCGGATCACCGGAGAGCGTAACTTCAGGCAGGCGCTGGCATCGCCGCACTCCGGGTCCCTGGCAGGGCGTTCACGATTCCGGCGCGGCCATTTTCTTGCCTCGCTGGTGGAGGAGGAGCCATGAGACGAGCAGGCCGTCTACTCTCGATCGCGGTTCTCAGCAGCATCATCGTTGCTGGATGCGCCAGCGGAGTGCGCATCTCCGAGCTGAAGAGTCAGCCCGACAAGTACAAGGACAAGACCGTCAGCGTCACTGGCGTCGTGACGAACAGCGTCGGCGTCTCCTTCGTGCCATTTCAGATGTACAACGTTGACGATGGCACGGGCGAAATCACGGTCGTGTCACGATCGGGCCGGTCGCCTTCCAACGGCGCTCGTGTGGAAGTCAAAGGCACGGTCAACGAGCTCGCGGTCTTCGGCGGGCGATCCATCGGACTTCACATCAACGAAGACGGCCGGAAGATCAAGAACTGATTCTTGATCGCGACCGCGGTCATGTCGTCGGTCTGAGGCTCGGTGCCTCGGAACGACGTGACCGCGTGGAAAATCGCATCGACGATTCCCCGGGCCGACTCCTTCCGCTCAGCGGCGATCACCTCGCACAATCGTCTGGCGCCGAACTCGGCGCCCTTCGGATTCAGCGCCTCGAAGATTCCGTCCGTGCAGAACACGAACAGGTCGTCGGGGCGGAGAGAGAGCGTCACTTCGTCGTAGATGATCCCGGGAAACGACCCGAGCGGCACGCCTGGCAGCTCGATCTGACCGCACGATTCCGCTGAGCAGCGAATCGGATACGGAAGACCCGAGTTGGACATGGTCACCGTACCGCGCGCGAAGTCGAAGAATGCGTAGCAGAGCGTGCAGTAGTACTCCTCGAGATGACGCTCGTGGAGGATGGTGTTCATCGCTCGAAGCACGCCAGCCACGCTGAAGCGATCGGGTGTAAAGCGGCGCCGCAGCGTTCGTGAACGCACCTGCTCGGCGGCAAACGCCCCGTAGAGCGCGGCCGGGGCGCCTTTGCCGGAAACGTCACCGACCGCGACGACGAGCGTGTCGGCTTCGGGCACGAGAAAGTCGTGAAGGTCTCCACCGAGCTCGCGCGCCGGTTCGAATCGGCCCGCGAGGTCGACGCCCTCCACTTTCGGGGGTTCGGTCGGGAGGAGCGCGACCTGCACCCGCTGAGCAAATCGCAGTTCCTTCTCAATACGCTCTTCGTTACGCCGCACTTCCTCGTACAGTCTGGCGTTATCCACGGCCACTGCTGCCTGGCTCGCGAGCAGCGTCAGGAGCTCTTTGTGCTCCTTGGTGAACGCATCCAGTTCGGGGCTCTCCAGGTCGAACACACCGATGCAGCGATCCTTGATCAGCATCGGGATCACGAGCTCGGACCGCGCATCTTCGACCAGGCTGATGTAGCGCGGATCCTGTGAGACGTCGGCGACGAGCACCGGCTCCTTGTGCAGGGCTGCCCAGCCGACGAGCCCTTCGCCAAGACGCACGTGATGGGATTCCGCTCCCTTGCCATATCGCACCGCCAGCTTCATCTCGAGCTCGTTCGTGGCTTCGTCGAGCAGCAGGATGCCGAAGGTTCGATAGTCGATCAGTTTCTTGGTCAGGCTCGCGATACGCGTGAGCAGCGCGTCGAGGTCGAGGATCGAGGACATCTCGCGGCCGATCTCGGCCAGCGTCTCGAGCGTGTCGACATAGTGCCGCTCCGACTTGAAGAGACGGGCGTTCTCGAGGGCCACGGCGACGTGCGCAGCGAACTGCCGGAGGAGCGCCTCGTCCTGCGAGGTGAACGCGCCCTCGACTTCGTTCAGGAGATTCAGCGCGCCGATGACCTTGCCCTTGTCGTCGCATCGGCACGGCGAGCTGCGACAGCATGTTGCGCAGCGGGCCCTTGTACCGCGGTTCCTGGCGAATGTCGTTGACCAGGATCGGGCGCCCTTCCTCGCACGGCGGCGCCGACGACGCCTTGACCGACGGGCAGACGCTGGCCCGGCACGACCTCCTCCGGGTAACCCACTGCGTACGCGATCCGCAGCTCCTGGCGGCGTTCGTCGAGCAGGTACACGGAGAATGCGCTGAACCGGGTCAGCCGCGCGATGAGCTGCGGAATCTTCGCGAGCAGCTCCTCGAGATCGAGCACGGATGTGACTTCGCGCCCGAGCTCGAACAGCGTGGACAGCAGTTCGGTGTCGGTCGGGGCGCGGCCCGCGGCCTGAAGACGGGAATCGGGCGTGTTGTCCGGGGTTGGTATCGTCATCGCTGGTCGGCTCGAGCAGCCCTGGCGAGTGATCGAATTATACTGGCGTTGCTCACATGGACGTCCTGACTCTCCCTCTCGATCAACGAGCCATTCAGCAGATTCTGCCGCACCGCTATCCTTTTCTGCTGGTGGATCGGATCACGGAGCTCGAGCCCGACAAGCGTATCGTCGGCATCAAGAGCGTCTCGCTCAACGAGCGCTACCTCTCGCATCATGGTGGCGGGCCGCCGGGAGTCCCGCCGACGATTCTCACGGAATGTGTCGCGCAAGTGGGAGCGATCCTGATCCTGTCGAAACCGGAGAATCGCGACAAGATTCCGCTCTTCGTCGGCATCGAGCGCGTGCGCTATCGGCGTCCGGTGTGTCCGGGAGACGTCCTGGAGATCGAGGCGCGGGTCAAGCGACTCAGAAGTCGCATGGGCCAGTTGTATGGCTTCGCGCGCGTGAACGGGAAGGTCGTTCTCGAGGGAACGATGACCTTTGCGCTCGGTCCGGCGTCGAGCGCCACGAGCGCAAAGGACGGCGGCGACTAGCTCGCCAGAGCGGTCGGATGCTCTTCGAGCTCGATGCCGTTGCGGCCGCGCTGTTTCGCTCGATAGAGTGCCGTATCCGCACGTGAAATCGCGCCGAGCGGATCGTGCTCGCCATCGCTGACCACGGTGATCCCGAAGCTTGCAGTGACCATCACCTGTCCATCGTTCCAGGTCACCGGATGTTCGGCAATCGCCCGTCGCAGATTCTCAGAGACCTGCCGTGCGCCAATGAGCGGCGTGTCGGGCAGGATGACCATGAACTCGTCCCCACCATAACGACACTTGAGATCGCTGCCTCGGAGCTCGGCCTTCATCGTGGCGCCGACCGCCGCGAGCACCGCATCGCCGCACAGATGTCCGTGGCGATCGTTGATGCCCTTGAAGTTGTCGAGGTCGAACATCACCACCGACAGCGGCAGTTTCGACCGCCGCGCGCGACGAAGCTCCGCGTCGAGCACCTCGAGGGCGTGCATTCGGTTGAAGCAGCCAGTCAGTCCATCGCGGACGCTGTTCTCTCGCACCTCGCGGAACAACTCGGAGTTCTTCAGCGAGACCGCCAGCAGGGCCGCCGCCGCGCTCAACACGCTGCGCTGGTGGTCGGTGATCGGCGGTTCCGGCGCGACGCCCAGGACGCCTTCGGGGACTCCGCCAATGATCATGGGAAAGCAAATCTCGGTTGGCGTGGGACCGACAACGGGATCGGCTTCACCGAGGGCGCGGCGCGCGGCGCGCTCACGGTCAGCGGGCATCGACTCGCCCACCGTCGCCTGTGATTCCCAATAGCCGGCGCGCGTCCGGGTCATCACCCAGACACCGCGTCCCGGAGCCAGAAGGGGCAGATGTGCGTGCAGGACTCCACGGATCGAGTCGCTGGACTCGCTGTCCATCGTCCGAGCCAGGGCATGCCCAAACGCGACCAGGCGCGACATCTCCGCCGCGCGTTCGGTGGCTTCCTGCGCGGCACGGGCCACGCTCAATGACTCGATGCGGATCTCCTGCCGCTTACGCAGCTGGTGAAAGCTGAAGATCGTGGCGAGAATGACGAGCGCGGGAAGCAGGTGCAGTCCCTTCGTCTCCTCAATTTCGCGGACGTAGTCCAGCAGCGTCGCAACTGGCCCTGAAAAGATCACGAACAGCGCAACCGTCAACCCGATCATCAGAACGGCGTCGTTGCGCCCCATCACTCGCATCGGTCCTCACTCACGCTCTCGCGCTTTGGCTCGTGTTCCACGTCCGGAGCCAGCGCGCTATTCGCCAATTGTCGGATTTATCGGCGCGAGTGCCCGGGTGCTACACGCTTGCGCAGGCTCGCCCAGACTTCACAGATCGTCACAATCAGCGGGCCAGTGAAGTGCACGCCGAGGCCTATAATTGCCGTGGTGTCGGCCGCCAAGAGAGTTCCCCATCGACCCCGCGCTGATACGTTCGCCCGTCTCTTCGAGGCCGTCCACGAGGGCGTCTTCATCGGGACGCTGACGGCTGATCCCCTGGCGAAGGGGCGCACACGCGCCGTCAACCCGCATCTGAAGGCCATCCTCGGATACGCCTCGGATACGCCCGACGACGCCGTGGCTCCGTTCGCCGCCGAACGATTCGTGGACCCGGCAGCGCGCATTGCCTTCGTCGGCCGCCTCCTTGCCGAAGGCGCCGTGACGGACTACCTGCTGCGTCTGAGGCGCCTTGACGGCGATCTGGTCTGGGTCGAAGTGACCGCTCATGCGGCGCCGTCGCGAAGCCGCGGGACGACGGACGTCGAGGCCCTGGTCCGCAACGTCAGCGAGCGCCGACGGTTGGACGAGCAGTCACGGGATCTCTATCAGCAACTGCTCCAGGCAGAGAAGATGGCGGCTCTCGGCCAGACGATCTCCGGCGTCGCCCATGAATTGAACAACCCGCTCGCCACCATCCTCAGCTGGGCCGAACGTCTGGCCGAGAGGAATCTCGACGAAACGTCCCGCCGGGGGATCGACGTGATCCTCAGCGAATCGGAGCGCGCCGCGCGCATCGTGCGAAATCTGCTGACCTTCGCGCGAAAGCGCCAGTCCACCCGCTCGATGATCGATCTCAACCAGGTCGTTCGCGAGACGCTGGCGCTCCGGGCCTATGAGCAGCGCCTCATCAACATCGACGTGGTCACGGCACTTGCCTCGGGCCTGCCTCCCGTCTTCGCCGACGCGCATCAGATTCAGCAGGTATTGCTGAACCTGGTCATCAACGCCGAGCAAGCCATGCTCTCGGCCAACGGAAGAGGCTCACTCGTGCTGCGAACCTGGCACGACGTCGAGCGCAATGCGGTCGTGCTGCAAGTCAGCGACGATGGACCCGGCGTGCCCGCCGACGTGAAGAACAAGATCTTCGATCCCTTCTTCACAACGAAAGACGTCGGTAAGGGCACCGGACTTGGATTGACCGTCGCGTACGCCATCGTTCAGGAACATGGGGGAAGTATTCGCGTCGATTCACAACCCGCTGGTGGTGCGTCCTTCACGGTGGAATTTCCTGTCAGCAGCGTCGAACATGCGGTGCGGCCTCGGCCGTCCGCTGGGACGGCAGACCACGGAGTACGCGGCGCGTCGGTGCTTCTGGTGGAAGACGAACGGGCGCTGGCAGTGGCCGTCGTCGAAGCGCTGACTGAAGCGGGGTTGAAGGTGGAGCACGCGGGCGATGGCGAGGAAGCCCTCGCCCGCGTACGTCAGAACAAATACGACGTGGTGATCTGCGATCTCAAGATGCCGCGCGTAGACGGCATGACACTCTACCGCGCGATTGCCGCAGCGACGCCGACACTGGCACGGCGCGTAATTTTCGTGACCGGTGACGTGGCCGGCGCGGATGCCGAACGCTTCCTCGAAGAGAGCGGCTGCCGCTGGTTGTCCAAGCCTTTCCGGCTCGGAGACTTGCTGCGAAGCGTCCGCGACGCGCTGGCGTAATCGACCACCACACCATGCTGCGCGGCTTCGTTTGCCGTGCGCTCGCCGTGCAGCGTCGCTTTCGCCATCTTCGGCTTCTGCTGGAACTCCAGGATGGCGCTGCGCATGGCCTTGACCGCTTCGGCAGCGGGCAACATCGAACCCAACGCGTCACGAAGCCGGCGGATGGCCCGCGCGTGGAGCTGCGACACGCGCGACTCGTTGACGCCGATCTCGGCGCCGATCTGCTTCATCGTCGCCTCACCGTAGTAGTAGAGGCTGATCACCTTCTGCTCGCGGGGCGGCAGGGACTCAATCGCGGCGCACACCCGTTCCTTGGTTTCCTGGCGCTCGTAAGCTTCGTCCGGTTGCTCCGGTTCTGAGGGAATCAGCGCTGTCGGGAGCGTCGATTCGTCGAGATTCTCGTTGTTGGCGAGCGGCGACGTGGACTCGATCGCATTGATGCGAACGATGGTCCGTCCCAGGCGCTTCTCGTCGGACCCGATTTTTGCGGCGAGATCGGCCAACGACGGCTCGTGGCCGAGTTCACGTCGCAGCTCCTCACGGGCGGCTTCGAGCTCGCGCCGCTGGCGTCGAACGCCCCGAGGCCAGGCGTCTTTCCGGAGGGCGTCAATCATCGCGCCCCGGATTCGACGCTCGGCGAACGTCTCGAATTTGATGCCGCGCGCTTCGTCGAAGCGGTGTGCCGCGTCAATCAAGCCGATGACACCATCCTGGACAAGATCCCCAATGTCGATGGAGTGGGGCATCGTGGCTGCAACGCGACGGGCAAGCTGTTCGACGAACGGAAGACTGGCTGTGACGCGCGGGTTCTCCGAGTTACTCAGGGGGCGCATGAGTGTGACCTCCGGCGCCAAGTAAGGCAACTGCGGTACCAACACGTGGAATCAGCGGGAACAGCAGTGCAACCGCGTGCGTGTGGTTCCCCTAAGTGGCTGTTTTTGCAGAGGTTGAAGGCGGAAAAACGCGCAGATTCTGCACTCGGGTCCGACCGTGAAAAAGGCGGAATCGCCAACGCGTTGACGGATATCGAGCCAGCTCACGCCAAGATCCTGACAGTCTGATTACGGTTTTTGCTTGATGTGCGCAGACTGGTCAAGTCTGCGGAGAAACGCTGTCGGGTGTGCCGAACTAGGCCTGCTGGTCGCCTGAGGGTTCCGTTCTTTGACGGATCTCTCCGACAGTCCCAAGGGCGGCCAGTGCGCTGGAGACGACCTGGCCGGCCCGCTCGCGATTCACAGCGTCGGAAGCCTTGGCTTCCAGCAGCTCGGCGTGGGCGAGAACGATACCGAGCTGATTGTTCAGGCGATGAAAGAGCGCCTGGAGCTCCTGCCCTTGCGATTCGTCGGCCCCGAGGCCGGCGACCCGCGGCGAGAAGCTCACGCGTGCGAACCGGGAGCGGTCCTGACGTCGGATTCCTCCGAACGAGCCGGTGGTGCCGCATCGCGCCACAGCGTGTCCGCGAAAATCCGGATGGATCCGCCGGCGGTCCTGACGTACTCGACCTTTCCTGCGGAAATCCAGTTGTAGATGGTGCGACGGCTGACTCCGACGGCCTCGCAGGCTTTCATGATTGAGAGGGTCTGGCGGTCCATATTTGCTCACGGGCCTCGTTGAGACAGCCCTTAGAAGTTTCGACAAAGGGGCCACAGGGCCCCGACACGACCTCAAGAAGCTGTATCGGCTGCTCCCGACCGATCCTTAGCGCCGCTTGTGTCAAGATATTGGCGCTCTCCAATTATGAGTGCCGTGCCCCATCTGCTCTTCATCGACGACGAGGCCACCCTGCGGGGGTTGATGGCCGAGCGCCTGACCGAACGTGGATTCGATGTGGTCGAGGCCGAAAGCGGTGAGCGGGCCCTCCAGCTCCTCGACCAGTTCGCGTTTGACGTCGTCATCACCGACCTGCGGTTACCGGGTATCGACGGGGCCCGGGTCATCGAGGCGGCCCGGGACCGGTATCCTGGAATCGTCGCCATCGTCATCACCGGCTTTGGCACGGTGAAGGACGCCGTCGCCGCAATGCAGCGGGGCGCGTCGGATTTTGTCGAGAAGCCGTTTCAATTCGACAAGCTGCTCCACGTCCTTCAAAAGGCGATGGAGAATCGGCGACTGACGTCGGAAGTCGCTTATCTCAAGTCGCAGCTCGACGATCGAAGCCAGTTTGGTGAGATTCTCGGCCGCAGCCGTCCGATGCAGAAGCTGTTTCACCTGCTCGAGACGGTCGCGCGATCGAACAGTCACGATTCTGATCACCGGCGAGACCGGGACGGGCAAGGAAGTGGTGGCGCGCGCGATCCATCGCCACAGCGCTCGCCATTCCCATCGCTTCGTGGCGCTCAACTGCAGCGCGATTCCCGAAACGCTGCTCGAGGCCGAGTTGTTCGGTCATGTACGCGGCGCGTTCACCGGCGCCGTGGGGGCACGCCAGGGCCGATTCGAGCAGGCGAACAAAGGAACGCTCTTTCTCGACGAAGTGGGAACGATGAGCACTGCGCTCCAGATGAAGCTGCTGCGGGCGCTTCAGGAGCGTGAGTTCGAACGCGTCGGAGAGAGCCAGTCGATCAAGGTCGATGTTCGCGTCATCGCCGCAACCAACTCCGAGCTGGCAAAGATGGTCGCGGAAGGCACGTTCCGCGAGGACCTCTACTACCGGCTTCACGTGATCCCGATCCAGCTACCGCCACTTCGGGACCGGCGCGACGACATTCCGCTGCTCGTCAAGCACTTCCTCGAGAAGTTCGCGCCCGGTACGCCGATGCAACTCTCACAGGACGCGATGCGCGCGCTGATGGCGTATCAGTGGCCGGGCAACGTTCGGCAACTGGAGAACGCGATCGAGCGGGCCGTCGCTTTGGGCGCCGGTCGCCGCGAAGTTGATGTTCTCGACCTGCCTGCGGAAGTGCAAACAACCTCGGAAGACGCGGCCGCGCCGTTCGTCGACTTTCCAGATAGTGGTTTGGACCTGCCCGCCTACCTCGCCACCATCGAGCGTGAGCTGATTCAACGTTCACTCGAACGTACCGGGGGCAATCGCAACAAAGCGGCGGAACTGCTGCGCATCAAGCGCACGACGCTGGTCGAGAAGCTGAAGAGACTGGGGCACGACTAGCGTCGGCCACGGGCACGAGGTACACGATGCCACCGCGATATTCGGTACTGGACGATCCTGGCCGGCGGCCTTCCCACAGCCTTTCGCGCGGCGGAGCGAGAAGATCTGCTGCCGACGTTCAACCGCATTCGCGACAAGCATTCGGACGCGGAAATGAAATGGTTCGCGAGGGGTCGTCTATGGGACTCCCCGGAAGCTGCGCAGGAGGATCTCCAACGGGTACAGGCACGGCGCGATCGCGACTGGCGTCCGGGCGGTGCTCATCGAGATCCGCGGCAGACGTTCAAGAACGCCAAGCGCGGGGGAAATCGCGGCGGACAGAACGCCAGGCGCGACGGGAAACGCTCCGAGCGACCGGCCGGGCCGCGATTGACGACAGATGGGAAACTCCCGCAGCGACCAGCCGGACCCCGATTGACCGCGGATGGGAAGCTCCCGCAGCGACCGGCCGGGCCCCGATTGACGACGGATGGGAAACTCCCGCAGCGACCAGCCGGGCCCCGATTGACGACAGATGGGAAGCGCCCTCAGCGACCGTCTGGGCCCCAATTGACGGCAGAAGGGAAACTCCCGCAGCGACCGGCCAAGCCGCGATTGACGGCGGATGGGAAACTCCCGCAGCGACCGGCCGGGCCCCGATTGACGACGGACGGGAAGCGCCCCCAGCGACCGGCCGGGCCCGCGTCGACAACGAAGGACCGCGCGACGCCGGCGTCGCGCAATACGTTCCGGCGTGAGGTCAAGCCTCGCGGGCCACGACCGGAACGCCGCTCTGAAGGCCGCACTGATCGTCGGGGAGAGGGGCCGCCACGAAAGCGCAACCGATGATTGCCCACATCGTGCTCTTCCGTCTCAAGGCCGGACTCACGGAGGAGAAACGCGACGGCCTCTCCGAGGCGCTTTCACTCGCCGCCCGCGAGATTCCGTCGATTCGTCAGGCACGGGTCGGCTCGCGAGTCACGGTCGGGCGCGCCTACGAGCAGCTGATGACGGCCGATTATCCCTTCGCGGCGGTCCTGGAGTTTGACGACGTCACGGCGCTGAAGGCGTATCTCGATCACCCCGTGCACGAACAGCTCGCGCAGCGCTTCTTTGCGTGCGTCGAGCAGACGCTGATGTACGACTTCGAGCTATCGGAGACCGATGAGGGGATCCAGCGGATTCGCGCGGTCGTGACATGACAAGACCCGCGAAGAGGCTGCAGCGCGGACTGCACCTCTCTGCGGGTCTGACGGGCGCGATGTTATGGCGTGCGACGCGAAGGTCCGCGTCGTCAGCAGGCCGGCGTATACGCAGACGGCGGGCGGTCCTGCCGACGCATCGCCGCACGCGCAGTCCGATACGGCCCGACCGGCAGGTTGCAGTTCTGCTGATAGAGGAACGCATGGAACCGCTTGTAATCCGTGGGCGGCAGACCAAACACACCCAGCAGCGCACGATAACTGCCTCGCGTGTGCTCGAGGCCTCGGTGGATCAGGGCTGCGAGGTCGTCCCGCGTCAGCTCGTGCGCCTTGAACGGCTGATGCACGACCGTCCAGAAGCTTTCGCCGGCAATCAGGCGCTCCCACAGTCGATCGGCGGTGCCTGAACTGCGATCGGGGCGACGGGGCGACGAGGCCGCGTTCTCGTGAGACATCCCTGGAACGGCCGGCGCACCCGCCACCGTTGTCGTCGTCTCACGCCAGCCGCGAATCTCGCTTGGAAGATCTTCGGCGGCAATCGGACGCTCCCATTCGCGAACGACGAGACGCTCAGCAAGGTTCTTCAACTCGCGAACGTTGCCGGGCCATGGGTACGCGATGAGCAACTGCTCCGCGTCTGGCGTCAAATCGGGGCAATGAAGCCGGTGCGTCTCGGAGGCACGACGCAGGTAGTGACGCAGCAGGAGCATGACGTCTTCGGCGTGATCGCGAAGCGCTGGCACATGAATCTGAATGATGTTCAGACGGAAGTACAGATCCTCGCGGAACACACCAGCCTCGATGCGTTCGCGCAGGTTTCGATTGGTCGCGGTAATCAACCGCACATCTGAACGACCGGTCACGCCGTCCACACCGATGGTCTGTATCTCGCCGGTCTCGGCAAACCGCAACAGCACCGCCTGCATCCGGAGGCTCATTTCACCGAGCTCGTCCAGGAAAAGCGTTCCGCGATCGGCTTGCCGAACCAAGCCAGGCTTGTCTCGATACGCGCCGGTAAAACTTCCCCGCGTGTGCCCGAACAACTCGGACTCGAGGAGGGTTTCGGGAATGCCGCTGCAGTTGACTGCTACAAACGCACGAGCCATTCGCGAGCTGTGCTCATGAATGAGCCGCGCGACGACTTCCTTACCAGAGCCCGTCTCGCCTAGCACAAGCACCTTGGCGTCAGTCCGAGCTGCCGCCTCAATTTCTTTGCGCAGCGACACAATGGCCGCGCTCTCACCCAACAGTTGGGGCAGGTTTCTACTGGTCCGTGGCAGAGGCAACGTTGACATCTCGCTCAATTCTCCAAATCTCAGATAACGAGCCGGGAATAAGTCTGCCTTTTTGGAGAGACTAAGGTCAACGGTAAAGTCGTGAAAAGTCCGTCAGGAGATCACAGTATTGCGCTGAAATCTCATCCGTAGAGAAGAAAATTTGTCAGCCTCGTCGAGTGACCTTCTCATAACGTGTTGTAAAGCAATGACTTGCCGATCTGACTGCACACATCTGCTTGTCTGGCACGAGTTATGGGATTTGAAGAGGTGGACGCATGCCTCCGAGTGCAGATGTGACCCGAGAAATTGAGAATTCTCTCGATCGGCTGTTTTCAGCGCTGGATGGGAAGCCGACCGACGGAGGGCCCGCGCGCATTCTCGGGATCCACCACGACAGTCGGGAGTGGTGGATTCAGATCGGTCGAGGTGATGACGTCACCAACACGATCGTCCTGCGGGTCTCCCGATTCGCGAACGCGATGCATGCGGGCGCAGCGCTGACCCGATGGAACTCCTCAGGGACCAACCTGCCTCGGATCGTCCGCGCGATGTGTCTCGTCGAGCCGTAGCGGCGAGAGCGCGGGAAGCCGCTCAGGCCTCGGAGACGCTGCCGTCCGAGCGCGCCGTGCTGACGCGGTTCTTGCCCGCTCTCTTCGCGTGATAGAGGGCGCGGTCGGCGCGCTCGATGAGATCCCGTGCGGTCACGCCTGGAGGCGATACGGCAACACCGATACTTGCGGTCACGTGAAGCCCGACCAGGTCCGGTTCGCTGCGTTGATACGCCTCGACACGCTGCCGGATTCGTTCCGCAATCGCGCCGGCACTCTCCGCCGTTCCGCCTGGCATCATGACCGCGAACTCCTCGCCGCCGAATCGGGTGCACACATCGAAGATGCGGACCGATCGCCGGAGGATCTCGGAGATGTCGCGAATCACCATGTCACCCGCGACGTGGCCGAATCGATCGTTGATGCTCTTGAAGCCGTCGAGATCAACCATCAACAAGCCCACTGACGTCAACTGCCGGATGGCGCGGTGCAGCTCCTCTTCCAGTCGCGCCTGGAAGTACCGCCGGTTGAACAGCCCGCTCACCGGATCGATGACCGCCGCTTGCGCGTAAGCCTGCGCTTCACGCAGCACGCGCTCGCGCCCGAGCGCGAGCGCCACGGGCGCCATCAGCACGCTGATCGCCGCGACGTCCTCCTGCGTGTACGGGCTGCTGCCGATGCGATCCGTCAGTGAGACCACGCCAAGAGCCTCGTTGCCAGCAACGATGGGAATCGCCACGAATGAATTCGTCCGGTACCGCGAACGATGTCGATCCAGGCCGGGGCTCTCGCTGACATCCGGTACGACCAGCGGCACGCGCGTCTGATACACGCTTCCGATGACGCCGGCGCCTGGTGCGATCTTCAAGTGCTCGACCAGGGCGTGTGGATAGCCGAGCGTCGCGATAATCGATAGTTCGCCATCGCCGGTTGCCGCGGCCAGCGACGCAATGCGGCTGGGTACCGCTTGAACGACAAAGTGCAACACCGCTTCGCCGACGGCGGCCAGGCCGGTCGTGTCTGCGAGTGTGCGCGTGAGACGACGGGCCGCGGCGTCGAGTGCCCATGGCGCCCGACCTCCCCGCGTCGTTCCACTGAGGTCCCGCGCCAGCTTCACGAGGTCCTGGGCAGATCCCGTCCAGTCACCTTCGAGAAGCAGGATCACCGGCGTGCTCGGCGCGGCGGCGAGACCAACGAGCGTCCATTCGTGCGCCTCGGCGCGCCAAAGATCGACGCCGAAACCCAGCGTCACCCCGACCTGATCGAAGGCCTGAGATCCCCGTTGGAAAGATGCGTCAGTGATGGAAACGGCGTCGACTCGACGGCGACGACCCAGGCGCCCTCGTGCTTCCCGGCGACCGCAGCCTTGGTCTCGAGCACACGAGCAATCAACGACACAAGCTGCCCCAGAAACTCACGCGGGGCGGCGGCGGCCGGGACACGCTGGGGCAACTGGAGCAGGGCAGACCGCTGCTCTGACGACAGGCGTCGATGTCCCCCCGCCGGCTTTGGGATTTGGGGAATTGCCTGCCGAAATCCCTGGTCGGGGAGATATTCCCCCCGCGATTGGGAATCGTCGGTCACAGCTCTGCTCATTCAGCGCGGATCTCGGCCTGTTCGAGAGCCTCCGGCCATGTAGTGAATATCACGTCCAGCTGAGGTGGCAACAACCGTGCCTCAGACGGAACCGTAATCAGTGATGCAGAGACCCAAGAACGGAGCGTGGGCGCGGGCGCGCTCTCGCTCGTAACACGTCACCGACGAGGCCCGGTCACGCCGGGATCACCGGTACTCTTTGAACGGAATCTGGCAGTCGTGCTTTCGGAGAAAGTTGAGGAAGCGCTTGTAGTCGCGGGCTTCCATGTTGAACAGCCGCGCCACGATCTTGTAGTTCCCGCGAGCCTCCTCCAGGCCGCGCCGCACCACTTCGCGCACGTTCGCGCGCGTGATCTCGCGGTCCATGAAGAGCGGATACACAGCCGTCCAGAACGACTCGTGCTGCTCGATCATCCGCTTGTACAAGTCATCGGCAACCGTGCGGCGGCGTTCGCGCTTCGGGCGCAGCAGCACCGCGTCGTAGGAGCGGATCTCCGATGACAGATGATCGACTTCAATCATCGGTCCGGTGACCGTCACCACGAGTCGCTCGATCACGTTCTCGAGCTCACGCACGTTCCCGGGCCACGAGTATTCCGTGAGCGCCTTCATCGCCTCTGGCGACACGCCCGTGATCCCAGAGCGACTCGAGGCAGAAAACTGCGTCAGAAACTGATGCGCCAGCACCGGAATGTCTTCGCGGCGATCGCGAAGCGGCGGCACAACGATGTGGATGACATTGAGACGGTAGAACAGGTCCTCGCGGAAAGTGCCCTGCTTGATCATCTCCCGCAGGTCCCGGTTCGTCGCGGCGACGACACGGACGTTCACAATGCGTCCGCTTCCGTCGGCACCCACCTTCTGGAGTTCGCCGGTCTCGAGGAATCGCAGAAGCAATCCCTGCATCCGCAGCGTCATCTCCCCGACTTCGTCGAGGAAAATCGTCCCCATGTGGGCCGCTTCGAGCTTACCCGGCTTGTCGCGGTAGGCGCCGGTGAAGCTGCCCTTCACGTGCCCGAACAGTTCGGATTCGAGCAACGTCTCGGGAAGACCGGCGCAGTTGACCGGAGCAAAGACGTGGGTCGCGCGCGGTCCTCGCGAGTGGATGGCCCGCGCGACGATCTCCTTGCCAACACCGCTCTCACCAGTGATGAGGACCTTCGCATCCGATCGGGCCACGCGATCGATTTCCTGCTCGAGTGCGGTCACCTCGGCACTGCGGCCGGTCAGTTGAACGTTCGTGCGCGGCCGGGCCGCGGCGGCGCCGATCGGACTCACGCGAGTGCTGGTTGTGCTTTCAGCCACACCATCAATCATTGTTCATGAACCGTTCAATGAGGCGCCGGTGCTCCTGGGTCATGCCTACGAACGTCGCACCGATGCGATAACCGGATCCTGCCTCCGACGCCGCCGATACACGTTGCACCTGAATATCCGCCGCGAAGGGCGCCCCAGCCAGTGTGAAGCGCAGGCTGCCTCGGGAACCCGGATTCAGCAGGCGCGCCGACTGCAGCAAGACACCTGCGGAGCTGATGTCGAGCACACGCACGCTCATGTTGGCCGGAAGGTTCGCGAACTCGCCCCCGACCTGATGCCGTGGGGACCGTCGCCGCTCTTCCATCTGTGTAGTCACTCCTGGGGCCTAGGTTCGCCGCAACGGCACGCGCACGAAACCGTCAGTGCCCATAAGGGTGCAAGTGAGTCGCCACGCTGGGGTAGACGTTTGTCTGCCGATGTAACTCGTGCTATTTCAACAATTTGTGTGGATCCGCGTGTCCCGATCGGTCCTCAGACAACCACTCAGAAAGTCTGGTCGAATCTGGGCTAAGACACCTGACGGGGAAGACTTTCCGCGCCCGTTTGGGAGACCCCTCCCGGGGGGAGCTACGTCGGTGACCAGTCGGCGGCCCGGGCCAGAGCCGGGGGGATCGAGAGAAACTCGACACCGACGAGATACCGAATGGGTTCGTCAGGACCGGACACGCGTCGCACATGCCGTACGCGCGCATCGACGGTCACCTCGTGACCTTCCAATTTCAGGTGTAAGGGCTGGACGGATTCAGGCGGCATTGCAACTGGTGACGTCAGCAAGGCGCCGTCCTTGCTGATGTTGACGACTCGAGCCGGCTCTGTCAGTTCAAGCGTCGCCCACAGCGCGCCCACGACCTCGAGACGCACACGGGCGCGGCGATCGCCGAGTGCCATCATCGCCGCACCTCTCGAGCAATTGCGACGTTCAGCTCGGTGCCGCGGCTGCTCAAGGCATCGGCGCGCGCTTCGCGAACGATCCCATCGACCATTGGAAGTCCGGGGACACGAGTCGCGACGCCGATCAGGATCGGATCCGCTCCGGGCAGACCATCGACCACCCCACGCAACCGCGACGCGATACTCTTCGCGTGCTGGGCGGTCGTGTCGTGCATCAAGAGCGCAATCTCACCTTCGACCAACATCCCCGCGAGATCCAACGGCCTCATCTGTCCCCGCATGCCGGCGACCCACCGTTGGGTCGAGCCAGGCGAGAGCGCTGCATCCCGTATCAGCAGAACCACTGCTGTCACAGGAGCGCCCCGCTCGACAGCCTCGCGGGCGGAGCGCTCGATCACTTCGTGAAACCCCGGCGCAGTCGCCCGCCGGTCGCGCCGTGATGCTGATTCACGGAAGGACGCGGCCCACGCACCGAGCATTTCCGCCGCCGCACTCACTGCGCCATGATCCTGCGGAGTGAACTGATACCCTTCAGTGCGTCCGATGGAAACGGTCGTAGTGTAATGCCGATCGGATCGATTGACCACGGTCAGACGCGACGTTCTGGTTGCCTTCGTCGCTCGCGATCGAAGGCGTTGACGTGCGCAGCAGGAGCTCGCCGCTCGACGATTCAACGATCAGCGACGCTGACGAGCCGTGCAGAGCGAGACGCAGTTCTTCGAGCGCGACACTCGCGCGCGTCTCCGGCGCATCCTCAACATCGGCGAGGCGTCTCGTGATCACGGCCACGCTGTGTGAGGCCGCGGCGGCGGACGCCAGCGCGAGAGCGACATCGAGCAGCGCCACGTAGGCAGCCAGTCGCTGCAAATCGTAGGGATCGATCGCGCCGGTGAAAACGAGCAGCCACGCCCGGCCGTTGCCACGACGCAGCTGACAGACATAGGCGTCGTTGTTGACCGGCAAGCCAAATCGATCCAGGTGACCCTGCGGCAACCGGGACAGCTCGGTGGAGTCGGGCAGCCCCATTGCCGGAATCGTCGCTGGACGTTCTCCTCTTCGAGCACCGGGAAGGCTCACATCCCGAGCGAAGTTCCGATCTGACATCTCGATGTATCCGGACACTTCGATGTCGTGCCAGACGGCCACCGCTTCCCCGAACAGTCGGACCAGCTCCCGATCGGATTCGCTCTCCGCTGCGGTGGTGAGCAGTTTGGCCAGGGGCGCGATTCGATTCACGCCGCTGGCGTGGAGTGCGGGAGGGCTGAGCAGGTGGGCCTCGACGGCGGTAGACAACCACGACCCCACGAGTTCCAGCTGCGCGCGAGACGACTCGGAGTCCTGTCCATGCGGCAGCATACGAGCCAGGACGAGCACACCCGAAGTGCTCCGTTCCACGGCCAGAGCCAGGCAGATGATCTGCAGGCCGTGCCACGCCGACAGCCTGTGGCACACGCGTCTGGAGCGTGCTCGTCACTGCCGACATCAGGACCGGCTCGCGCTGCTCCCACAGTCCAGACAGGCTTGGGGCCGGACCTGACGCGAACGGCAGCAGGGGCGTCTGCCGGTCGTCGACCAGCTGGATGTCGACCTTCAACCGTCGCCGCAACTCGAGGAGCCAATCCCACGATCGCGCACGAACGGCGACTTCGAAACCAGATGGCTCGTGAGCCACGGGCAAGTGGTCTGTAACGGCCATCAAGACAGAGTCCGCCTCGCACTGAAACTGCGGAGCAGCCACATTTTCGTTGCAAGCCATCAGCCAGTCGGAAGGACTTGAGAGCGCGCTCGACACCATCAGTGAATTAGGCCCGAAATCGCCTTTGGCGTGCCTGCGGAAGGCACCGCCACGGCAGACAAAAGCACGAGAGAAAGGGACATCCTGCTCCTAGCCTGCCGACGCCAGCGGCTTCGAGTCCGTCGAGAGGCCGGCCTTCGCAGGCAGCGGCGGAAGGATCAGACGCGGTGGTCGCTGGGCCTCGGCCGTGCCGTGTCGAAACGCCCGAAAATCCGCACCGCACTCGTGCGCCGCGAGAAAGTTGAGGAATCGCTTGTAGTCCTGGCTCGACATGCCGAACAGCTTGAGAAGCGCCCGGTAGTTGCCACGAGTCGTCGAGAGCCCTTTCCGCACCAGCTCGCGCATGTCATGACGAGTAATGTCGCGCGACAGAAACAGCGGATAGATGTGATCCCAGAACGAGTACCGCCGCTCACGAGCCCGGCATATAACTCGTCGGCGATCTGTGCCCGCCTCTCTCGCGTCGCTCGCACCGGCTGCGAAGAGACTCGCAGGCCCTCCGGTAATTGCGCGACGTCAACGACCTCACCAGTCGCCAGCCACGTTGCTTGCTCGACGACGTTCTGCAGCTCTCGCACATTGCCAGGCCATCGGTAGCGCGCGAGCACCTGCATGGCCTCGTCGGTAAAGCTGACCCGGCGATGCGTCCGTGCCACGAAGTGGCTGACGAGTGCGGGGATCTCTTCCGTCCGGTTTCGAAGCGGTGGTACTTCGAGGTGAATCACCCGCAGGCGATACAGCAGATCCTCGCGAAACTGGCCCGCTGCAATCAGGTCCGCCAGGTTCCGATTCGTTGCTGCGATGACGCGAACGTTGACCGTCGTCAGCCGCCTGTCTGATCCGACGGCCTGAATCTCTCCGTTCTCGAGAAAGCGCAAAAGCATCGCCTGCATCCGCAGGCTCATTTCGCCAACTTCGTCGAGGAAAATCGTTCCGCCGTGCGCGGCTTGCAGCTTGCCCAGCTTGTCTCGATAGGCGCCCGTGAAGCTGCCCTTCACGTGTCCAAATAGCTCCGACTCGAGCAGCGACTCGGTCAGGCCCGCGCAGTTGACCGGGACAAGCGAGTGGGCCGATCGTCGGGACAGTGCGTGAATCCGGCGTGCAATCAGATCCTTACCGACGCCGCTCTCTCCCGTGATGAGGACCTTGCCGTCTGAGAGGGCGGCTCGATCCGCTGCGTCGAGGAGGGCGATCATCGCCGCACTCGAGACAACCAGCGGCAGCAAGTCGGTGACAGCCTGAGTGTGGCTCGGCATCGGGTTTCTCCGACCCTGGTCAGTCCCCCGCGCCTCACTGGAGAGCGCTAAACTGTGCAGATCCGGGGACTTACACAACAGGGCCCGCGATGGCTCAGCAATTATCACTCCAGCAGGCGGTTTCACATTTCAGCCGTGGTGCCTCATCAGCACGCATGTAATCCGCCAATAGGCTGACTACTGCCGATGATCCGTCTCAGCGAAATTAGTAATTCTCGGGCAGCGCCCTGAATCGTCGGATCAGAGAGGCGATGTGCTCCCCGAAGCGATCGCTCGTGCAGCGGCCGCGTCCAGAGGAACTGTGCGCCGACGTGGAAGGTATCCCCGGCTCCAGCGATGGGTTGACACCGCACGATCTGCACGTCGTCGGCAAGTTCGCGGCCATCGATCACGACTCGAATGGACGCAATCGCTCCGATCTGGAGTCGCCAGTTCGTTTCGATCAGGCATCCAGACACACTGCAGTTGAGAAGACGCACAGGACGCTCTCGCGTGAGCACGCCGAGCTGTGACTGCTCGTCGGTGACCATCAGGTAGTGGAGAGATCCGGTTCATCGCATTCGCTCGCTGTTGTGAACGTCCCGCACGCCGTCGCCACTGAGAGGACGCATCAGCAATCGATGCCGAACCGCTCCGTCACGCACGATCAGCTTGCTCTCGACGATCTCCGCGACCACGTGGATCCCCTCGTCGGCGAGCACGACTCGCACGCGTTCACCCATCGCGCCAGCGTCGTGACTGATCGCGACAAGCTGGCCATCACCGTTGACTCGCACCGAAATGTCGCGAGCCAGACTGAGGACGCCTTCCGCTGCTGATTCAATGGAAACCCGAGCATGACTACGCCGGCCGAGCATCGACACCTCGCACGAAACAGGGCGGAGCGATGATCGCGCCGCCGTTGACCGTGCACTGGCAAGGAAGGTACCGCGATGGAACTGACGCGCACCGTGCGGACTCACAGCGTATTTGCGCGAGAATCCGTTCGTGCGCGACGTGCACGTGTCCCGGACGCGTGAGGTTTGTCTGGCAGGAAACAGAATGGGCGGAAAGGGCCGTCAGTGTGTCGTGGGACGAATCGTCTTCAGCTTCTCGTTCACCAGCGCCACCAGTGCGGAGGGAGAAATGGGCTTGACGACATAGTCGGCGCCGGCCCGGCGCGCCTCTGCCTCGAGCACCTGATCCGGGAATCCCGTCACGATGATGGTGGGGATGGGACGTGGACTGAGGAGCAGCAGCTGCAAGCCATTGAACCCGCCAAGCCTCAGGTCGGCGATCACGAGATCTGGGCTCTCGACCTGGACGGCATGACGCCCCTCTTGATACGTGCTAGTCGCAATGACGTCGTGCCCCGCGAGATTCAACAACTCTCTGTACCCCGCTCGCGTCGCGTCGTCGTCCTCAACGATCACGATCTTCGCCATGAACGCCTCCCGCCATGGGGCTACCGAACAAATCCGCCGCCGGATCTGACGTACGCACCGATAATAGGCCGATTATGTCTTTGGGGAACCCCGTAGTACAACTAACTCGAATTTTCGTGAACGCGGTTCCCCGCGGTTGTGCGGGGAGTTCAGCTCGAATAAGCTGAGCTAGTTGCACAGAGAATTTTTGAGAACTTCCGTGTGACGCCGTTCGAACGGCCCTGGACCTCCGTTCCGCCGGTCAGCGGCTTGCTGAACTGCAGCTATGAGCGATCCCAGTCCCGACGACGACCCTGAATTGATTGTGTCGCTGCCCGAGGGCTCGCTTGAGGACCTTTTCGCCGGTCTCGAAGCCTCGCTGAAGGAGACGCCTTCGGCCACGGCTCCAGAACCCCCCGCCGAGCCAACCACGCAAGAAGCCCCAACAGAGCCAGCCGCCCCGCCGCCGGCCGCGGCGAGAGTAGAACGGCGTGGCGCGGTTCGAAAGGAGCCTCACGAGTTCAAGTCCGAACTGCGTCTGGCGGTCGCGGGCTTTCCGATGCGTCTGGTGAATCTATCGTCAACAGGGCTACTGGCCGAAACAAATCAGAGGCTGTGCCCCGGTCGGACCGTTGACGTTTTCCTGCGGTACGGAGGCATTCGCCGCGTGCTGCGTGCGACCGTAATTCGATCGACGATGCACGCAGTGGCGCCGAATCCTGTCTTCAGAGCGGCGCTTCAATTCGAAGACGTGCTAACGCTGCAGGACGCTGAATTATGAGTCTGATGCCGTCGCTTTGTGCGGCGCTTGAACGTGTCGGTGGTGAACGGCTCGTGATGCGGGCCGGTGAACGACCGCACGTGCTTGCTGGAGACCGCCGCCACGATGTGGCGTCGGCTATTTTGTCGGTCAACGCGGTCGAAGCCCTCGCCGAGCAAATCCTCTCCAGCGATGGGCGCCGTGAGCTGCGCGAGAAGGGCTCGGTCGCCGAAACGATCCAAGCCGCTTCGTTCCCGCACGCGTTGATGGCGAAGGCTGAACGCGTGGGCGATGAAGTGTCCATCGAGCTGATCGTCCAGCTGCCGGCCGCGACACCCACGCCAGTTGAACCGGAACCTGAACCCCAGCCCGCGGTCGTACCCGAGCCGGTGGTCGAATCGGTGCCTGAGCCGGTTGTGGCGGCTGCGCCGGAAATCCCCGCACCCGTTGAGCCCTACTATCCGCAGCCAGAGTACGTTGAATATTCCCAGCCGGAGCCCGTTGAACCTCCGCGTCCAATCGCCTCTAGCGAGCCTGCGCCCGCATATCGCGAGCCTGCGCCGCCGGTGACCGTGGTCACGCGCGTCGAAGAGCCTCGCCCGGCGCCGCCGATGCGAACGATCTCGTCGACCGCTGCCGGCGAGCGTCTGGATCTTCAGGGCTGGATTGCACACGCTATTGCTCGCGGCGCGACCACGCTCTATCTGCGCGCCGGTGCTCCGGCGTCCGCACGTGTGGACGATCGCATCGAGCGACTCAGCGACGATGTCGTTGACGCCTCGATCCTCGACGAAGCATCCGGAGCCTTCGCGCGCGGTGGTGACGGCGTGTGGCAGTCGCGCTCGGACGGCGAGTGGGTCCGCGAGTTCCACGATCTCGGGAACGTCAGCTGCCGGATGTTCTCCGATCATCACGGCTTTGGACTGGTGCTGCAGATGCGGCCGCTGTCATCGCCGCGACTGCTGCACAAGCACATTCCCCGTCACGTTCGCACCGCGTGTGAAGGCGAGGGGCTCGTCGTCGTGTCAGCGCCGACTGAAGCCGCGGTCGAATCGCTCGCCTTGGCGCTGGCGGACTATAGCGGACGTACGCGCGGTGGCTATCTGATCTCGCTGCAGCGCCGCAGTCTCCGTGGAGACATCTCCGGTGCGTTCGTCAGCTTGCGGACGATCACCGGGCCAGACTCTGAGTTCGCCGCGGCGATCCGCCGTGCATCTCACGAGGCTCCCGATATTCTGCTGGTCACCGGTCCGCAGACTGAGTTGCCGCTGCACGAAGCGATCCTCGCCTCGACTGGCGGACGGCTCGTCATTATCGCCGTCGTGGCGCCAACGACGGTGGAGGCCCTCCGCGTCCTCGTCGGGCAGAGCGGTCTCGATCGCGACGCACATCTCCGTCGCGCGCTGGCAGCATCGTTCCGCGCCGCTGTGGGCTATCGAAGCCTGCGCCGGATTGGCGGCGGTCGAATGCTGATCCAGGACATCATCCTCGGATCGAACGAGGTGCGACCGCTGCTCGAAGCGGCCGACTTCGACGGCCTCGTGAATACGCAGCGCCAGGGCGCTGCCGGGATGCGCTCAGTGGACGAAGCGCTCGCACGAGCGGTTCGTCGTGGCTACATCTCGCTGCGAGAGGCCGCTGCCCACGCCGTCGATCGACGGCACATGGTGGCGCTGGTTCGGATGCTCGCTCGCACGAGCCTCTCACGCACCCAGACATCGTCCGGTTATGGGCGGCGAGAGATTCAGGTGCCCATTTCCCTGAACGACCATCGGTTGACGGAGCGGCGCGTCGCCCGCGGGTAACAGCGAACGATCGGTCCTAGACGACTTCTGGGACCGTCGCTTCTTCAGTCAGGAAAAACTCGTCGACAATCTGGCGTAGCTGCGACACTCGCTCTGCGCTGTTGATGCGGACGCGTAGCTGCGACCCGCCGTCGAGCCCCTTCGAGTACCACGAACAGAGCGCACGGAGCTTGTTGATGACCCACCGCTCGTGGCCACGTGCCGGCCGGCCCTCATCCGCGTGCTCCGAGAGCAGCGCCTGGAGCCACATGGCGGAAGCCATCGGCTTCGTCGACGCGTTCGTCCAGCAACATCTGAATGTAATCGAGCAGGAATTGGCCGCGTTCGCGCAGGCTCACGGCGCGCGGCGCCCGACCCGCGGCGACGTCCGCTGCCTGTGCGAGGATCCACGGGTTGCGCAGCACTCCGCGTCCGACCAGCACCCCGCTCACACCCGTGGAGAGCCGCTCGATGATCTGCTCGGGCTCGACGCAGTCGCCGCTGCCAAGGACGGGGATGTCGAGGACGCTGGCGACGCGAGAGACGAGTTCCCAATCCGCCAGCCCTTTGTAGGACTGCTCCGCGGTACGTCCGTGAATCGTGACTGCCGCCGCTCCGGCGTCGCGCACCATTTGCGCCAGCAGGGGCGCGTTGCGATCGCCGTCGTTCCATCCGGCCCGCATCTTCACGGTGACGGGAATCTTGACCGCTCTGGTCATCGCACCGACCACGCGCGACGCGTGCGCGGGATCGCGCATCAGGCTGCAGCCGGCGTTGTGCTTGGAGATCTTCGGCACCGGACAGCCCATGTTCACATCGACGATGTCCGCGCCCATGCCTTCGACGATCTGCGCCGCGTCGGCCATCTTCGCCGGGATCGCCGCCGAAAATCTGGATCGACACCGGGCGTTCTTCTTCGGTGTATTCCGCGTATTCGAGCGTCCGATCGATCCCGCGGACGAGACCCTCCGACGACACCATCTCCGTCACGACAAGTCCGCAGCCGCCCTGGCGCTTCACCAGTCGGCGGAAGGCCGTGTCCGTCATCCCCGCCATCGGAGCCACGACAAACGGCGACGTCAGCGCAACCGAGCCAATCTTCATCATCAGAACAGTCAGTACGGCCGCACATCCGCGGCGTCGACTTCGACGCTGACCGCCTGCCCGATCAGGTCGACCGACAGCACCAGCCGCGCCTTGTCGCTCTTCCGCATCAGATCGGCCGATCACGCCGGTCAGCGGGCCGTGAACCACTTCGACGACCATGCCTTCACGGATCAACGGGCACGGATCGTAGGCGAGATCGCTCTCGACGAGCCGGCGGATCCCGTCGATCTCGCGCTCGGGAATCGCGGCGGGTTCACCCTCGAATGAAATGATGTTCACGACGCCCGTGCACTTGAGGACGGGCAGGCGCTCGCGGGGATTGAAGCGCGCGAAGCAGTAGCCTGGAAAGAGCGGCCAGTCGATCTTCTTTTTCCGATCCTTCCAGCGGCTCCAGCGGGTGACCGTCGGCAGGAACGCTTCGATGTGCTTCTGTTCGAGTTGTTCTCGCACCACCTGTTCGTGGCGCGAACGCGTCCACAAGGCAAACCAGCTCTCGCTCATCAAGCTATCCGCACACGCGGTCGTGGGTCATTTTGCCGCAGGCGTCTGAGGCGTGGCTCCGGCTGCCTGATGCCGGCGGGCCAGCGCCGTCTCGTACGCCTTCTTGAGCTCCTCGTTCCGCCACGTGATCGTCGCCTGCTCGCGCAGCCGATCGAGATACTTCTCGCGTTCGCCCCGCAGCTTCTGTTCGCCGATCCGGTTCCCAATCTCTCCACGCGCTTCTACGAAGGTCTTCACCTTCGAGTCCGTGCGCGATTCGAGCTTCAGGATCTGATAACCGCGCTGCGCGCGCAGGACGCCGGTGATGTCGCCGACGGCCATCGACGCCAGCAGATCGCGCAGCTGCGGCGCCAGTTCGTCGGACTGGATCGGGCCGATGAGACCGCCGTTGGCCTTCGACGCGGCCGCGGAGTGCTCGCCCGCCAGCCGCGGGAACGGCTCGCCTGCCAGCAGCCGCTTGCGCAGATCCTCGGCGGAAGCGCGGACGGCGTCATCCTGCGCAACGTTGACTCCACGATCGGACGTCGGCACTTCCAGAAGGATCTCGCGGAGCGTGATCTCAGTGGGTGACGTGAACTCGGCGCGATGCTCGTCGTAGTACGCTCGCGCCTCTTCTTCATTGATGCTGATCTTGTCCATGATCTCGACGCGCTGAACCTGCGACACGAGCATCTGGCGCTCGAGATTCCGCCGCAGGTCGACCATGCTGAGCCCTTCCTGCTTCAGGGCGTCCTGGAAGCGGGCCTCGTCTTCGAGATTGTTGGACTTCCTGATGTTCTCGACGATCTGCGCGAACTGCTGATCCCCAAGCGTGTAGCCCGACTCTCGACCGCGCTGCACCAGCAACAGTTCGTCGACCGCGGCCAGAATGAGGTCTGGAGTGATCTCGGCGACGGCCCGCTGGAACTCGAGACTGGCCGCACCAACCTTGGCGAGCTCGGGGCGATTGCGAAGCTCGGTGACTTGGCGTTGCTCGAATTCCGTCTTCGTGATGATTTCGCCGTTCACCTTGACGAGCACCTGTTCAACGATTTCCGCCCGAAGCGGAACGGTGGCCGCGATGGCGGCCAGACAGGCGGCGAAAATTGCGTGCTTCAGCATGACCAATTCCTTGAACATCAATATCTTACTAGACGTCCCGGCCGACCTAAAAAGACGGCCCCCCGGGCCCGAGCGCGTGCAGGAGCCCAACGAGGCGCGAAAACATTCCGCCCTCAGCGCGTGGGTCGGTTTCGGGCTTTCGAAGGATCTGATCCTTTGAAAATCCCGGCCGCACTTCGCCGGCCGTCGCCCTGGCCGTCCACCAGCTGGCCGTCGATGTGTCGCTACGCTTGGCGGCTCGGTCGGCCTTCCTTCCAGCGGGCGCCGGCGGCGGACTCGGCGGAAGCACGGCGGTGGAGGCCTCGACGTCCAGCTTGATCGACACAGGCGGCACCAGTGTCGCGCCCGGCCAGCCGCCCACCACCTTCACAAGCCTCATCGGGTCGAGTCTGGCGGTGGGCCTGAACCGGATGACGACGACGCGCCCCTCGCGATCGATGCTCTCGACGTCCACCGTGTCGGCCAGAATCCGCACTCGCCCATACTCGGCGAGATTCAGGACCGAATCCGGTGGAGGACCATAGCGGTCGCGGATGCCCTCGAGCGTGGCGTCCAGTTCCTGGCGCGTACGTGCCGACGCCACCTTGCGGTAGACCATCAGCCGCTGGTTCATGTCCTGGATGTAGTCCTCCTCGATCTTGAGGTCCACTCGCAGGTTGACCGTCGCCCGAGCATCGTCCTCGATCTCTTCACCACGAAGTTCGCGAATGGTCTCTTCCAGCAGCTTCGTGTACATCTCGAACCCGACGGTGTCGATGTGGCCGCTCTGTTCACCGCCAAGCAGATTGCCTGCGCCTCGAATCTCGAGGTCCAGCGCGGCGACTCGAAACCCGCTGCCCAGATCGCTGAACTCCTTGATCGCGGCGAGCCGCTTGCGGGCAACCGGAGAGAGCGCCTCTTCCGGCGGGATCAGCAGGTAAGCGTACGCCGCGCGATCGGAACGGCCGACGCGGCCACGGAGCTGATACAGCTGTGACAGGCCGTATCGATCGGCGCGGTTGATGATGATGGTGTTCGCGTTCGGGATATCGAGCCCGTTCTCGACGATCGTCGTCGAAAGGAGGACGTCGAATCGTCGTTCGACGAACCCGAGCATCGCGCGTTCGAGCTCCTCCTCGCCCATCTGCCCGTGACCGACCACAATCCGCGCCTCTGGAACAAGGCGCTGCAGCAGGTTGCCGATCGAGAAGATCGATTCGACACGGTTGTGGACGAAGTACACCTGTCCGCCACGACCGAGCTCGTTCCTGACCGCTCGCTCGATCACAGGCGCGTCGAACTTGACGACGTTGGTCTGAATCGACAGCCTGTCCTTGGGCGGGGTCTCGATGACCGACATGTCCCGGATGCCGACGAGCGACATGTTCAGCGTTCGCGGAATCGGCGTCGCCGTCATCGTGAGGACGTCGACTCGCTTGCGCATCTGCTTGATGCGCTCCTTGTGGGCCACACCGAAGCGTTGTTCCTCGTCGACGACCAGCAGGCCCAGATCCTTGAACCGGACGTCCTTCGACAGCAGCCGGTGCGTGCCGACGATGATGTCCAGCTTGCCCGCTGTCAGGTCGTCGAGAATCACCTTCGTCTCGGCCTTGGTCCGGAAGCGGCTGACCATTTCGATCGCCACCGGGAATCCCGCGAACCGATCGCGGAGCGTTTTCAGGTGCTGAAAGGCGAGCACTGTTGTCGGCGCAAGAAACGCGACCTGCTTCCCATCCATGACGACCTTGAACGCCGCCCGCATCGCCACTTCCGTCTTGCCGTATCCGACGTCGCCGCAGAGCAGCCGATCCATCGGCGTTGGCACTTCCATGTCTCGCTTGATGTCAGCAATCGCCGTCGCCTGATCGGGCGTCAGCTCGTAAGGAAACGCGCCCTCGAACTCCTCCTGCCAGTGTGTATCTGCCGGGAAGGCGTGCCCCGGCACGGCTTTGCGTTGGGCGTAGAGCTTCAGGAGCTCCTCGGCCATGTCGCGCATCGCCTTCTTGACGCGCGTCTTCGCCTTTTCCCACGTCGTCCCGCCGAGGCGATCGAGCGCGGGGCGGGAGCCGCCGGTGAATTTCTGGATCAGGTCGAGACGTTCGACGGGGACGAACAACTTGTCGTCGCCGTGATAGCGAAGCTCCAGAAACTCCTGCAGCTCCGCGTTTGTGGCGGGCGCTCCCGACCCGCCGGTCCTCAACTGCTTCAGGCCAACGAACTCACCAATCCCATGATCGACGTGAACAACGAGATCGCCGACCTTCAGGTCGCGCAGGTCGGAGAGAAACGTCTGGGCCAGGCTGCGCCGCTTCTCTCCGGGAGGTCGTTCCTCTTCGAAGACATCCGTCTCGGCGTAGATTTGCAGAGCCGCGGCGGCGAGGCGGAAGCCGCGCGAGAGGGTGCCGACCGCCACCAGTACGGCTGCCGCGTGGGCGTCAGCGTCTTCCACGGGCACTGCGACAATCTCGTACTCCCGAAGGATCTCGACGGTGCGCTCCGCGCGGCCGGCGCTGTCAGCGACGAAGAGCACCGTGTCCCGGCGCTCCCGCGCCTGGCGAACGTCAGCGATCCAGTCGCCGACGCGGCCACGGAACTCCATCGCGGGCTGACACGAGACGTGGTGAACGCCGGTCTCGTCTTCGAGCGAGAGCTCTTCGAGGCGAGCACCCTGCGTCGCCCGGTGCTCGATCTCGGACCACTCCGTAAACGCCTGCTCAACGGGCATAGCGGCGACGTGTCCACGTGCCGCCGCATCGCGCGAGCTGTTCTCGAGTTGTTCGCGAACCTTCAGCGCCTGCTGCTCCACCTGGTCGTACTCGGAGACGACGAGATGAAGACGCTGCGACGCGGACAGGAAATCGATGAGGCCAATCAGCTGGTCATCGAATCGCTCGCGGGCCGGCACGATATGGATCTGGTCCGTCGCACTCGTCGACCGCTGCGTCGCAGGATCGAAGCGGCGCAGACTCTCCACGGTGTCGCCGATGAACTCAATGCGGACAGGCTCGGCGTCAGCCGCAGGAAACACGTCGACGATGCCGCCGCGAACCGCGAACGTGCCGTGCTCGTCAACCGGGTCTTCGCGTGAGAAGCCGGCGTCAACGAGCAGATCGGCCAGTCGCTGCGGCTCGATTTCCGATCCCGCCCGAAGCTCGATCGAGGCGCGCAGCAGCCGTTCCTGGGAGCTCACGCGCGGGAGGAGCGCCGGAGCGGAGGCCACGATCAAGCGGGCCGTGCCCGTGGCCGCAGCATGCAGCGCGCGCGCCCGAGCCGCCGCGACTCGGAAGTGCGGCGTCATGCCTCGATACGGATCGACCTGAATCGAAGGAAGCGGGAGAACGGCCTGCTCGACCTGTGCCGCGGATGCACCTTCGAGCGCGCCGTAGAAGAACCGCGCGTCGGCCGTCATCTGCTCGACGTCTCGATCGGTCGGGACGACGAGGAGTGTCACTCCCGTGCCAGAACGAGCGGCGCTGACCGCCGCGAGCGCTTTGCTGGCCGGGGTCAGACCCGCCGTGACCGGCGCGCGGCCGAAGGCGGCGGACGCGATGGCTTTGCCGAGCAGCGACCGCAGCGAAAGAGAGGGCGCCGCCGTCGTCATGCCGCGCCCCCTCTGACCTTCTCCACGAGACGTGTCGAGGAGAACCCCTGGGCGAGTTCGACGCGCACGACTTTGCCACCGCGTGCTTCGACGAGGTCACGCCCGACGATGCTGTCCGCGCTCCAGTCGGCTCCCTTGACGAGCACATCGGGCTGGACCGCCGCAATCAGTGTCTGTGGTGTGTCTTCGTCGAAGATCGTCACCGCGTCGACGCTCCGCAGTGCGGCAACGACCTCCGCTCGCTCGTGCTCCGGATTGATCGGACGCGATGGTCCCTTGTTGGCGCGTACCGAGCGGTCCGAATTGATCGCGACGATCAACGCATCACCGAGCGCACGGGCGTCGGTCAAATAGCGGACGTGACCCGGGTGGAGCAGATCGAAGACGCCATTGGTGAAGACGACGCGGCCTCCTCGGGCGTGGATGCGGTCGGCGAAGACCGACACCTCCTGTGGCGAGAGGCAGGGAGAAGAGGTGGTGGCTTTCACAGACCCGAGATTCGGATACCGCTCGAAAACGTCCACCGGTGCGGGGGCCGGACGATACCGACCTCGTTCACCCTCGACGTGACCCGGATGGTGTAAAGCAGACGATGATAGTCGTAGGGAGTGCCGTTCTTGCGGTGAACGGCGACATCCACTTTGTACGCACCCGCCACGAGGCACAGGCTGTCGATGAGAAAGCCGACCTCCGCGTCACCCGCGAACTCGCGCGGCTCAGCGCCTTCGACGTCGGTATTCGTACCGTAGCAACAGACGCCCTCCGCGCTGAACAGCGCCACGCCAAAGACAAAGTCCTCGAGGGGTTGATGTGCGCGCACCTTCAT
This sequence comes from uncultured Acidobacteriota bacterium, assembly GCA_963751025.1. Taxonomy (GTDB): domain Bacteria; phylum Acidobacteriota; class Vicinamibacteria; order Vicinamibacterales; family UBA2999; genus Gp6-AA40. The sequence continues at coordinate 137,226 of CAVVTC010000006.1, forward strand.
CCGAATAGCAAGGGCCTCTCCAGATTCGAAGACGTGCGCGGCCACCCCATCACTGCGCACGAACTCGACCGCGAGAATCTCTGCTTCGCGGGAGCCCCACCGGCCTTCGACGGCCTTGGTCATGTCCTCAGGCTCAGCGGCGGGCGCATGCGTTGCCGATGGTCGCACTCGGTCGAGCGCCTTGTTCTCAGCGGCGGCAACATCCATCAGATAGGCGTCGATAACCCGTCTGGGATCGCCCTGCGCGCGCGCGATGCCATGGTCCAGCCACAGCGCTTCGTCGCAAAAGCGCGTCACGAGGTCGAGCGAATGCGTGACCAGAAGCACCGTTCGACCCCGGCGGCGGAAGTCGGCGAACTTGTCGAGGCACTTGTGGGTAAAGGTCTCGTCTCCAACAGCAAGGACCTCATCGACCAGCAGCACATCCGGATCGACATTGATCGCCACCGAGAAGCCCAGTCGCATGTACATGCCCGAGGAGTACGTCTTGACTGGTTCGTCGATGAAGTCTTCGAGCTCGGCAAACGCCACGATGTCGTCGAATCGCTCGGCGATCTCGCGTTTCGAGAGGCCGAGCATCATCCCGTTGATGAAGACGTTGTCGCGACCCGAGATCTCAGGATGGAAGCCCGCGCCCAACTCGATCAATGCGGAGACGCGTCCGTGGACGTTCACGTCACCTGATGTTGGCCTGCCGATGCCGGCGATGAGTTTCAACATCGTGCTCTTGCCGGAGCCGTTTCGCCCGACAATGCCAAACGTCTTTCCAGCCGCCACCTCGAAAGACACGCCTCGCAGCGCTTCGAAGGCCTCGTCCGCTTTCAGATCTCGAGCCACCCCGCCAGACAGAATCGCGCTCTTTAACGTGCCGAAGTGCTTGCGTCGGCCGTAACGCCGGTACGTCTTGCGCACGTCACGCACGGCAATCGCGTTCACACTTCCTCCGCCAACGTGTCACGCAGCCGATCGAAGATGAAATAGCCGGCCGCACACAGGACTGCCGACACGACCCCGAATATCAGGAGGCGCGGCCAGCCCGTGAACCGCCCGGGTACGACGAGTACCTCCTGGTAGGACACGGCGAGAGTCGTGAAGGGATTCAGATTCAGCAGCGGCCGTGCCCAGGCCGGCGCCTGTGAAAGCGGATAGATGATCGGCGTCAGAAAGAAACCCAGGGTGAGGACGTTGGCCAGCAGGTCGCGCAGATCGCGAAAGTGGACCGTCAACGCCGACAGCAGCAGGGCGAACCCCAGCGTCATCAGCAGTTGTGCGAAGACGATCACCGGCAGCCACACGAGATCGGAAGCCAGCACGGGCACGCGATAGTAGACGAAGAACGCCGCCAGTATCGGCAAGCCGAGACAGAAATGAACGAGCCCCGCGAACACGGTCACGATGGGCAGAACCTCGGCGGGAAACAGGACCTTGCGAATCAGATTGCCGCCCGCGATCAGCGCGTTCGACGACTCGAGCAGTGACGAGGAGAACCACGTCCAGGGCAGGATGCCGCAGAAGAGGAAGAGGGAGAAGTGTTCGATTCCGGCGCTGCGCGCACCCGGCATGACTGTGGTGAAGACGAACGTGTAAATCGACAGCAGCAGGAGTGGGTTGACGAACGACCACATCAGCCCGAGCGTCGAGCCTCGGTAGCGCGCCTTCAAGTCACGCGCGACAAGACTCTGGACGAGGGCGCGATGCCGGAACAGTTGCCGGAGGCTGTGCAGCAATCGGGAATGGGCCGGCGTTGAGCGCCGGTCCCGCGCCCCCATTTATACCCGCTAAACCCTGGTGCGCGCGCGGGAAGCCACTTGCAGGCGAATCAGCGACTTCATCAGGTCGATACGGGCGCGTTCGAAATCCTGGTCGGCCTGCGGCGAAACCCGGGCGACCCGCTCCTCGGCGCGCTTCTTGGCTGCCTCGGCGCGCGCCACGTCGATGTCTTGTGCCCGCTCGGCGATCTGGGCGAGGACCGTCACGCGGTCGGGAAGCACCTCAACGAATCCGAACGCAACGGCCAGATAGAACTTCTCCTGGCCGATGCGATACCACAGCTCGCCGACGTGAAGACTCGCCAGGAGCGGCGTGTGCCCTGGCAGCACGCCGAAGTAACCTTCGGCGCCCGGCAGTTGGACCTCGTCCACCTGCTCGGCGACGAGCGCGCGGTCGGGCGTGACGATTTCGAGAGTGAGCTTGGTCGGAAGTGCCATCGCCGCCTACGCCGTCTTCATCGCCTGGGCCTTCTCGGCCACTTCTTCGATCGTCCCGACCATGTAGAAGGCCTGCTCGGGAAGATCGTCGTGCTTGCCGTCGACGATTTCCTTGAAGCCTTTCACGGTCTCGGCAATCTGCACGTACTTGCCCTTGAATCCGGTGAACTGTTCGGCGACGAAGAACGGCTGCGACAGGAACCTCTGGATCTTCCGGGCTCGCGACACCGTCAGCTTGTCGTCCTCGGACAGCTCATCGATCCCCAGGATCGCGATGATGTCCTGCAGGTCCTTGTATCGCTGCAACACCTGCTTCACCTGGCGAGCGACGTTGTAGTGCTCCTCGCCGAGCACCCGCGGATCGAGAATGCGGGACGTCGAGGCCAGCGGATCCACGGCCGGATAGATCCCGAGCTCAGCGATCTGTCGTGAGAGATTCGTCGTCGCATCGAGGTGCGCGAACGTCGTCGCGGGAGCGGGGTCCGTGTAGTCGTCTGCCGGCACGTAGATCGCCTGGACCGACGTGATCGAGCCCTTCTTGGTGGACGTGATGCGCTCCTGCAGCTCGCCCATCTCCGTGAGCAGCGTCGGCTGATAGCCGACGGCCGACGGCATGCGTCCAAGGAGAGCCGATACTTCCGACCCCGCTTGCGTGAAGCGGAAGATGTTGTCGATGAACAGGAGCACATCCTTGTTCTCGGCGTCGCGGAAGTACTCGGCGACGGTCAGCGCCGACAAGCCCACGCGCAAACGCGCGCCCGGCGGCTCCGTCATCTGTCCGTAGACCAGTGCGGCACGGGATTTCGAGTTGTCCTTCGTGTCGATCACGCCCGACTCCTGGAACTCGAGCCAGAGATCGTTGCCTTCGCGCGTGCGTTCGCCGACACCGCCGAACACGGAGACACCGCCATGCTTCGTAGCGATGTTGTTGATCAACTCCATGATGATGACGGTCTTGCCGACGCCGGCGCCGCCGAACAAGCCGATCTTGCCACCCTGCAGATACGGCTCGAGCAGATCGATGACCTTGATGCCCGTCTCGAACATCCGTAGCTCGGTGGACTGGTCCTCGAGCGTCGGCGCGTGCCGATGAATCGGCCAGCGCTCCTTCGATGAGAACCGGACGATCCGGAAAATCCACCGGCTCGCCAAGCACGTTCAACACTCGACCGAGCGTCTCGGGACCGACGGGCACGGAGATGGGCGCGCCGGTGTCGATCACCGTCATGCCGCGAGTCATGCCGTCGGTCGCTTTCATCGCGACGGTGCGCACCCGGTTCTCCCCGAGATGCTGCTCGACCTCGGCGACGACGTCGATTTTCTCGACGCCAGGGCCGCCCTCGGAGACGATGCGGACCGCGTTGTAGATCTCGGGGAGATCACCGGTCGCAAATTCAACGTCGATCACCGGGCCGATCACCTGGACGACCGTGCCGACGCGCTGTGCCGTTGCTGTCTGTGCCATGACTTTTCCTACGTAGTGTCCGGCTTCAGCCGGACTCCGCTCTGTTGCTTACGTCGCCGACGCGCCCGACACGACCTCGATGATCTCGCGCGTAATCGCGGCCTGACGCACCTTGTTCATGTACAGCGTCAAGTTGTCGAGCATCTCGGCTGAATTGCGCGTCGCCGCATCCATCGCCGTCATCTGCGCGGCAAAGAACGACGCGTTCGATTCGAGCAGCGCGCGATACACCTGCACCTGCACATGCCGCGGCAGCAGCTCCTTGAAGATCTCTGCCGGCGACGGCTCGTAGAGATACTCCATCGTCGGGCCGGCGGCCTCTTCGCCCTCGAGACGAGGAATCGGCAGCAGACGCTCGACGACGATGCGCTGGGACATCACCGACTTGAATTCGTTGTAGACGAGGTACACGCTCGAGGCGCGTCCCGACGTGAATTCCTCGATCGCCGCGTCGGCAAGCGCAACGGCGTCAGCGAAGGAAAGCTTCTGAAAGATTCCGACGGCCTCATAGCGGACGTCGAAGCCACGGCGCCGGAAGAACTCGCGGCCCTTGCGTCCGATCAGGCCCAGCGCCACCTCGCGGCCCAGTCCTTCTTTCGCGATGAACTGGCCGGCGGCCTTGATGATGTTCGAATTGAAACTTCCGCACAGCCCTCGATCGGCGGAGATCACAATCAGCAGCGGGCGGGCGTTGGGCAGCGCCGCCACGCGCAGCAGCGGGTGCATGTCCTGATCGACCCGCGAGACGAGCCCGTTCAGGACCTTCAACATGCGCTGCGCGAACGGCCGGGCCGAGACGACGCGCTCCTGCGCGCGGCGCAGGCGGGACGCCGCGATCATCTTCATCGCCTTGGTGATCTGCTGCGTCGACTTGACGGCGCGGATCCGGCGGCGGAGGTCTATGAGTGACGGCATGGACGCTCGCCGATCGAACTACGCCGCGGCCCCGGCCGCACGCGCCGCGCCGAACCGCTGACCAAACTCGCTCAGCGCCTTTTCAAGCGCCGCCTTCAAGTCGTCGTCCAGGATCTTTTTCTCGGCGATCCCGGTGAGCACGGCCGGGTGACTCGACTCGAGGAAGCGATGGAGATCCTCCTCGTACCGGCGCAGGTCCTCGATGGCGACCGCGTCCAGGAAGCCCTTGGTCGCCGCGTACACGATCACCACCTGTTTCTCGACCGCGACAGGCTGATACTGGGGCTGCTTCAGAATCTCCACCAGTCGCCGGCCGCGATTGAGCTGCGCCTGAGTCGCTTTGTCGAGGTCACTGCCGAACTGCGCGAACGCCGCGAGTTCGCGATACTGCGCCAGGTCCAGCCGCAGCGATCCGGCGACCTGACGCATCGCGCGAATCTGCGCGGAGCCGCCGACGCGCGACACCGAGTTGCCGACGTTAATCGCGGGACGCACGCCCTGATGGAACAGATCGCTCTCGAGGAAGATCTGGCCGTCAGTAATCGAGATGACGTTCGTCGGAATGTACGCCGAGAGATCGCCGGCCTGCGTCTCGATGATCGGCAGCGCCGTCAGCGATCCGCCGCCTTGTGACGCGTTCAGCTTCGCGGCGCGCTCCAGGAGGCGAGAGTGGAGATAGAAGACGTCGCCCGGATAGGCTTCACGGCCCGGCGGTCGCCGCAGCAGCAGGGAGATCTCGCGATACGCCTGCGCGTGCTTCGAGAGGTCGTCGTAGACGACGAGCGCATGCCGGCCGCTATCGCGGAAGTACTCACCGATGGCGCAGGCGGAGTACGGGCTGATATACAGCATCGGCGCGGGATCCGACGCCGACGCCGCGACGACGATCGTGTAGCTCATCGCGTCATACTCTTCGAGCGTGCGGACCACCTGCGCGACAGTCGATTGCTTCTGGCCGATCGCGTTGTAGATGCAGATCACGCCCTTGCCGCGCTGGTTGATGATCGTGTCGACTGCAACAGCCGTCTTCCCGGTCTGGCGGTCGCCGATGATCAACTCGCGCTGACCGCGGCCAATCGGGACCATGCCGTCGATGGCCTTCAGCCCCGTCTGCAACGGCTCCTTCACAGGCTGGCGATCCACGACGCCAGGCGCGAGGCGTTCGATCGGCAGGAACTCTTTCGTCTGAATCGGCCCCTTGCCGTCAATCGGCTGGCCCAGCGCGTTGACGACGCGTCCGAGCATCGCGTCGCCGACTGGCACCGAGATGATTCGCGCCGTGCGCTTGACCGGGTCGCCTTCCTTGATCGCCTTGTAGTCGCCGAGCAGCACGGCGCCGACGCTGTCTTCTTCGAGATTGAGCGCGATGCCGAACACGCCATGCGAGAACTCGAGCATCTCGCCGGCCATCGCGCGTTCGATGCCGTGCACGCGCGCGATGCCGTCGCCCAGTGAGATCACGCTGCCGACTTCGGCGACATCAACTTGCACGGCATGGCTGCCGATCTGATCCCGGATGATCTTGGAGATTTCTTCCGCTCTGATATCCATACGATTCCTGTCGGAGGCCTCGAGGCCTCCGTTATCGCTGCTCGAGCCGATCCTTGACCTTGGCGAGCTGCGTGGCCACGCTGCCGTCGTACACCGTGCTTCCGATCCTGGTCACCACGCCGCCGATGATCGACGCGTCAACTTTCGTCGTCATGGTCACCACGCGGCCAGTCGCCGCGGCGAGACGCTGCTGCAATTGCGCCGCGCGCTCGGGCGAGAGGGCCGTCGCGGTGATGACTTCCGCCCGCATCACGTTGCGATGCTCCATCAGTCGTTCGCGGTACACCTCGAGGAGATCCGGAAGCAGGGCCAACCGGCCACGCGAGGCGAGCAGCAACACCAGCTTGCCGGTCGGGCGTCGTTGGCTGGAGGCGATCGAGAACCTGTTGCACGATCGCCCGCTTGTCGGCGGCCGACACGACCGGGTTCGCCAGAGCACGCTCCAGATCGGGATGCTGCCGCACGAGATCGACGAATGCCGCGAGCTCCTGCTCGGCGCGTTCGGGATCGGATTCCTTGATGGCGACGTCGAGCAGCGCTTTGGCGTACCGCGCTGCGGAGGACCGCATGCTCATGATGTCTGCTGACGGATGACGAGCTTGTACCTCAAAGGCACAAGCGTCTATTTATACCACGGAAAGAGGGGCCCTTTGCAGGGACGAAACGGCCATCGGGCCGGCCAGCCGGAGCGTCAGCTCCGACTGGTCAGCTGCTCGAAAATCCGGTTCAGTTCGGTTTCCGACCCGAAATCAATCTCGATTCGGCCGGCGGCACCGCGCCTGATGATGCGGACTTTCGTCCCCAAGGCGAAGCGCATGCGATCTTCGGCGGCGCGCGTGTGTACGTCGGCCGTGTCGGCGCTGCGGGCGGCGCCCATCTCGCGCGACTTGGACGAGGCGAGCTTCTTGACGAGCGCTTCGGTCTCACGCACCGACAGACGCCGCGCGATGACCTCGCGCGCACCATGGCGTTGCGCCGCAGCGTCGGGAAGGGCCAGGAGCGCACGGGCGTGGCCGGTCGAGAGCGTGCCCGACGCGAGGTCAGATCGGACCTCCTCCGGCAGCTTCAGCAATCGCATGAAATTGGCGACCGAGCTGCGGTCCTTTCCGACGGCGGCGGCGATCTGCTCCTGGGTCAGCGAAAAATCCTCGGCGAGGCGCTGATACGCCAGCGCCTCATCGATCGGATTGAGACCCTCTCGCTGAAGGTTCTCGATCAAGGCGAGCTCGAGCAGTTGCTTGTCGCCTTCGGCAACGTCACGGACGACCACCGGGACTCGCTGCAACCCGGCGCGCTGCGCTGCGCGCCATCGTCGCTCGCCGGCAATGATTCGATACGACGGTCCGGTTCGGCGAACCAGGATCGGTTGAATGATGCCGTTCGATCGGATCGACGCGGCCAGCTCCTCCAACCTGGCGTCATCCATGTTCAAACGCGGTTGTTGTGGATTCGGCGCCAGCAGATCGATGTCGACTTCGATCGGTCCCGCCTTCACCGGTTCCGGGACGTCGGGGATCAGTGCGCTGAGGCCTTTGCCGAGGGCGGGACGACGTTCGAGCATGTGGTTCTCCTATGCAGCCTGACGAGCGAGCAGTTCCTGTGCGAGCGCGACGTACGCGGCTGCCCCGCGAGACTTGCTGTCGTACAGCACGCCGGGGATTCCGTGGCTGGGGGCCTCGCCGAGTCGGACGTTGCGAGGAATGATCGTGTTGAACACTTTGTCCTTGAAAAACTCACGCACGTCTCGCGCGACTGACTGACCGAGGTTCGTGCGATCGTCGTACATCGTCAGGAGCACGCCCTCGATATCGAGCGACGGATTAAGCGCGCCGCGTACCCGCCGCATGGTTCCCACGAGATCGGCGAGCCCCTCGAGCGCGAAGTACTCGCAGTGCAGAGGAATCAGGACGGCGTCAGCGGCCACGAGTGCATTCAGTGTGAGGAGCCCGAGTGATGGTGGGCAATCGATGAAGATGTGGTCGAACTCGGATCGCAATGGATCCAGCACGCGCTTCAACCGATGCTCGCGCTCGGGCAACGTCACCATCTCGATCTCTGCCCCGGTCAGATTGCGATCGGCCGGCAGAAGGAACATGTTCGAGACCCGAGTGGGCAGGACATAGGACGAGGGCGGCGACGTTTCGGTCAGGAGCGCTTCGTAGACCGTCCCGGCCTCCGACCGCTGGGACTTCGATCCGACGCCGCTCGTCAGATTCCCCTGAGGATCGATGTCGACGAGCAGGACTCTTGGTCCAGACAGCGCGAGGGACGTCGCCAGGTTGATCGCCGTAGTGGTCTTGCCGACGCCGCCTTTCTGATTGGCAATGGCGATGATTCGACTCTTGACCCGACCATTTTCTGGCATACGACAGATCTTGTGGAGCGATGGACTCGCTTGAGGACTATCGCTCAATCTAGTACGCCACGATCCGATCGTCAAGGCCTATCCGCGTTTCACGTGAAACACCTCCGAGGCGAAAATTTAGCGATCCTACCTATGTTTCACGTGAAACGATTCCGCGAGATGGCCTTTTGGCGAGCACGACCAGCCGACTTCCCTGGCTCTCGAGCAGTGGATAGGTCGCCTTCCACGACAGCGGTGGCATCAGCGTTCCCGGAGACCCCGCCCCCGATGCAGCTCTGAACAGAAAGAGCTCCCCTCCGGGCCGGACAAAGGCCTGGAGGTTCATCAGCACGGACGATTCGACTCGAACCGCCCGCAGCGTCAGCAATTCGTGGGCTTCGTGTAGATCAGGTTTGGTGAGCAGTTCCTCGAAACGGGACGTCACGACCTCGGCGGTCACCATCTCCAGCGCACGCAGTGCTTCGCGAAGGAACACGGACTTTCTCGTCTTTGCCTCGACCAGCAGCACGCGCTGGGCTGACAGCGCCAGCGCCAATGGGATCGCCGGCGAGCCTCCGCCGCTGCCAATGTCGATCAGCCGGGTGATGGACGCCGGAGCGTGCTTCGCGGCTACGAGCGGCTCGATGAGCAGCCGATCTAACGCTGCCGGGCCCTGCTCCGTCAGGTCGAGACCGGTCAGGTTCATCTTCTCGTTCCAGGCAGCGAGCAGTCTGTAGTAGACCTCGAGCTTCGCCCCAAGCGTGGGCGACAACGCGACTCCCGCTCGTTTGGCGCGCCTCGAAAGGCGATCCTGAAACTCGCGGCTGCTCACTGGTTCGCTGCGGAGGACTCGCCGCCCAACCTGCTGAGAAAGACGTCGAGGACGGCGATGGCTGCTGGCGTGATACCCGGGATTCGTGAGGCCTGCCCAAGCGTGTCCGGTCGCACCTGGGACAATCGATCGACGGCCTCAGTCGACAACCCGGGCACCCGGGAAAATGGGAACTCAGTCGGGATTCGTCGGCGCTCGTTCTTCTTCGAGCGTTCGGCATGCGCGGTCGCTTGTTTGAGGTAGCCCGCGTACTTCACGGTCGTTTCGACACTGGCAAGATCGAGGTCGGCGCTCCCCGTGCCGGTTTCCATGGTGACCGCACCGGAATCAACCAGACTCCGTATACGAACGTCCGGCTGCTTCAGCAATTGCGCCGCCGTCACGCGCTCGCCGGCTGGAGTCCGGACATACGTTGAATCGAGGGTCGCCGCATTCCGCTCGAAGCGACCGCGGCGCGCTTCAAATCTCTCCCATCGCTCATCGTCGATAAGACCAAGCGCGCGACCCGACGGCGTCAGTCTGAGATCGGCGTTGTCGATTCGCAGCAGCAGGCGATGCTCGGCTCGAGACGTGAACATTCGGTACGGTTCGAGGCAGCCTCGCGTCACCAGATCGTCGACGAGGACGCCGATGTACCCCTCGTCACGCCCGATGACGAATGATGGCGCGCCCCGGACCGAACAGGCCGCGTTGATGCCTGCGACGAGTCCTTGAGCAGCAGCCTCTTCGTATCCCGACGTGCCGTTGATCTGACCCGCGAAAAACAATCCAGCGACGCGATGTGTTTCGAGTGTGGCCTTCAGCTCCGTCGGCTGGACGAAGTCGTACTCGACGGCGTATCCGTGCCTCAACACGACTGCGTCCTCGAGACCTGGCAGTGCGTGAACCAGCGACTCCTGAACCTCGCGCGGAAGCGACGTCGACAGGCCATTCACATAGATCTCGTCAACGTCGAGACCTTCGGGCTCCAGGTACAGTTGATGACGCTCTCGCTGCGGAAAGCGCATGATCTTGTCCTCGAGCGACGGACAATACCGCGGACCAATGCCCTGGATCTGACCGTTGTAGAGCGGACTCTTATCGATGCTCTCTCTCACAAGATCGCTGGTGCGATCGTTTGTGTAGAGGAGCCAGCACGTCGCGCGATTTCGAAGTGTCTCGGTCGTCTCGAACGAAAATGGCACAGGCGTGTCGTCGCCACACTCCTCGACGAACAACGCGCGCTCGACGCATCCGGCGAAGTCAATGCTGTCGCGGTGAAGCCTCGGTGGCGTACCGGTCTTGAGTCGGCCCATCGAGAATCCTTGCGCTCTGATTGACTCCGCAAGTGTCTGCGACGGAGGTTCGCCGTGACGCCCCGCCGGTCGCTGCTCAGCGCCGACATGGATCAGACCGTTCAGAAATGTCCCGGTTGTCACCACGAGCGTTCGGCAAGTCAGGACGCGACCGTCCTCGGTCGCGACGCCGACGATGCGGCCGCCTTCGACCAGAATCTGACCAGCTCTCTCAAAGACCCATTCAATATTGGTCTGTTGCCCAATGGCGTCGCAAACCCAGGACGAGTACAAGCGCTTGTCTGCCTGCGCTCGCGGTGACCAGACCGCCGGACCTCGACTTCGATTCAGCAACTTGAACTGAATGCCGGTCGCGTCAATCGCTCGACCCATCACGCCGCCAAGGGCGTCGATCTCTCGAACCAGGTGCCCCTTCGCGGTCCCGCCGACCGCGGGATTGCACGGCATGTGCGCGACGGTCTCGGGCGAGAGCGTACACAGCCCGACGTGGCACCCCATGCGCGCGGCCGCGACGGCGGCCTCGACGCCGGCATGGCCCGCACCGATCACGATCACGTCGAATGTCATCGACCCGTCCAGCCTGTCGCGTTCATTTCCCTATGCAGAAGCGCTCGAAGATGTGCTGCAGCACATCCTCGCTCGTGTGCGCGCCAACGACTTCTCCCAGACTGCCTCGCGCGGCATGCAGATCGGCGAGCAGAAATTCTTCGGGCGTGCCCGCCTCAGCGGCTGCACCGCGCGCGTGCGACAGGTGGGTTCGCGCCCGCGTGAGCAGCGCCGCGTGACGCACGTTTGAGATCTGCGTGGGATCACGAAGCGGCTCTCCGCCAGTCAGCGCCTCCACCATTGCGTCACGCAGATCGTGGAGGCCGGCGCCGCCCGTCGCGGAAACACGCACCGCCTCATCACGCGACCATGCCGCTGGTCGATCGCTCTTGTTCGCGATCACAAGCCTCGAGGTCCTCGCGGTCTCGTCGAGCATCCGCGCGTCATCAGGCGTCAACGCTTCGGAGCCGTCGAGCACGACGACAACCAGATCGGCGACCTCGCGTGCGCGCACCGCGCGCGCGACACCCTCGACCTCCACGCGATCGATCGTCTCGCGCACACCTGCGGTGTCGACGAGCGTCACCTTCAAGCCGTCCAGGTCGCACGTCTCCGTCACGAGGTCTCGCGTCGTGCCTGCGGTCTCGGTCACGATGGCACGCGCCTGACCCAGGAGCGCGTTGAAGAGGCTGGACTTCCCGACATTGGGCCGGCCGGCGATGACCACCGTGGCGCCGTCGCGAATCATGCGCCCTCGCACGGACGCGCGAAGCAGCTCGTCCAACTCTTCGATCACACCGGTCACCGCACACGCGATCGCGTGCGGCTCGATGAAGTGATACCCCTCGTCCGGAAAATCCAGCGACGCCTCGAGTCGAGCCACGAGATCGAGCAGCCGTGAATCGAGTCCCTTGATGCGGGCGGTCAACGTCCCGTCGAGCTGATCGAAAGCCACACGGGCCTGGAGCGGTGTCACGGCGTCGATCAGATCGGCGACCGCTTCCGCCTGAATCAGATCGATACGTCCGTTCAGAAATGCGCGGAAGGTGAACTCGCCTGGCCGCGCCAGTCGCGCGCCTGCCGCGATCGCGCTTCGCAACACGGCCTGAAGAACGATCGGACTGCCGTGCGTGCTGATCTCGACGCTGTGCTCACCGGTGTACGAATGCGGGGCCGGAAACCAGGTGGCGACGACTTCGTCCACTGGGCTCTGTCCGAAGGCTGAGGACTCGCCGCGGACGCGTGTGAATGTGGCGCGACGCGGCTGGAGCGGTGCCTCTCGCACCAGGATCTGTCCCGCGACCTCGCACGCCGATGGGCCGCTGACTCGCACCACCCCGAGGCCGCCCCGACCGGGCGGAGTCGCAATGGCCACAATGGTGTCCTCGGGAGAAAACATGCCGCTCGCTGGCGCGCCGGGGCGCGAAGCCCTCCGGAGACGTGGACGTGACTATCGTCGGGCCGAGATGATCACCGTCTTCATGAACGCGTCGCCGATGCTCTCTGAGCTCACCGATGGATCTTCGGCAATCGCGAGGTGCACGATGCGTCGCTCGTACGGATTGAGCGGGCCCATCTCTTGTGGGGCTCCGCTACTACGTGCCTTCTCGGCGATGTATTTCGCCATCTGGCGAATCTCCGCATCCTTCTCACGGCGGAAACCGTTGCAATCGATCACGATGCGGTTGTCGTCGCCCAGCTGCCTTCGGAACGCAGTGGCCACCAGGTGCTGCAGCGCCTGCAGCCCCTCGCCGCCGCGTCGAATCAATGCCCCGCCATCCTCTCCCTCGAGGTTGATGCGCGTGGCCTCTGACGTCTCTTCGATCGTTGCCGTCAGCCCCACGCCCATGGCGTCGATCACGCTCTGGACGAACGTCGCGATTTGAGTGCTCAGAGTCTCGGTCACGCTTCGCTTCTCTTGGTTCGTGTTCAGGGTTTCCCGCTACTGGGCAGATTCTAATTCTTGTTCTCAGCGTCCGCGGTGCGTCCGGCGCCGGCGTTTTTCAACCGCCGCTCCGCCGGCGGTCGCACGGTCGCGACCGCGAGAGGGCCGATCCACCAGTTCGTGAAGTACTGCTGGCCGATGGCGAACAGGTTGCCGACGAACCAGTACAGCACCAGGCCGCTCGGCGCCCACAGGAACATGAACCCGAACATCAGCGGCATCATCATCATGATCCGTTGCTGTGCAGGATCGGCCGTCGATGGTGTGACCTTCTGCTGCCAGAACATCGTCAGTCCCATCAGGACCGGCGTGATGTACAGCGGATCGTGCTCCGAGAGATCGGTGATCCACCCCCCGAAGCTCGCGCCGCGGAGCTCGATCGCCTGCGACAGCAGCGAGTAAAAGGCAAACAGGACCGGGAGCGTCAGGAGCATCGGGACGCACCCGCTCGCGGGATTGACGCCCTTTTCCTTGTACAGGCCCATGATCTCGGTCTGCATTTTCTGCCGACCCGGATCGGTCATCTTGAGCCCGGCGTATCGATCTTGAATCGCCTTCAGCTGCGGCTGCAGTCCCTGCATCTTCCGCATCGACACCAGGCTCTTGTGTCGCAGCGGAAAGATCACGAGGTTGATGATGAGCGTGAGAAAAATGATCGCCCAACCGTAGTTGCCGACGAACGCGTATACCCATTTCAGCGCGGTCAAAAGGGGCACTGCGAGAAAACCGAAGACGCCAAACCAGATCGCTCGAACCATCTCCGGATCGACCGAACGCAACACGTCGAACTGCTTTGGCCCGACGAAGAAGCGAACGCCTTGCGGCGGCTGCGGAAATCGAAACGACGCCGCCAGCAGTTGTCGCTGTGTGTCGTCGGGCCCGGGCAACGTCAGCGGCTTGAATTCGACTCGGGCGTTCCCTGGATCGACGGCGGCAGCGAGGAAATAGTGATCGTCGATTCCTGCGAACCGGAATGGCCCTTCGTATGCGGGCTGCTCGGGAATACTGGCTGCGGCAACGCGTTCAACATCGCCGTCCTTGTGATAAATCGCCTGCGGCGGCTGGACATAGTTCCCGGTGAAAAAACTCCCGCCGCCAGCCTTCGCCCCGGCGTCGCTCAAGCCCGGGCCCCATGCAATCGTGGGATTGAGCGCACGATCGCCGGTCATCACGCGCGCGGAAAAGGTCACCACGTAGTTCTGCGGGTCGAAGCGGAAATCCTTCTGGACGCGCAGTCCGGCGGCGTCCTGATACTCGAAGGACAATGAGACCGCCTGCTTCACCGCGTCGGCGCGGCTGGTCACATCACCGGTAACCTTGAAGAGCACCGAGTTCAGACGACGCGTCAATTCCACGTCGTCAACAACCAGAGCAAACGGCTTCGGTTCATCTGGCGGAACGCCGGATGGCACCAGGTCAACGAGGCTGCCGGCACTGTCACGGTAATCCTTCAAGCGCCAATGCAGGATGCGGCCGCCGCGATTGCTCAGGACAACCTCGGTTGTGGCGGTCTCAACGACGATCTCGCGTTCGGATGGCTCGGTGATCTGTGCTGCCGGCTCAGCTATCGACGCCTGTTCGGGCGTGACGGGCTGAGCCACCTCGGGAGTCGGCGTCGGCAGCGGCGCCGGATCTTTCTTCTCAACAACGTCGATCGCCGGCTTCTGCGCGGGCACAAAGAGCGCCTGATAGCCGTACAGCACAGCGAACGACAACAAGATGGCGATGAAAACCCTGCGTTCCATGTAGTGGATCTACGTTCGAGGGACGGGATCGTACCCGTGGCCTCCAAAAGGCCTGCAACGCGCGAGACGACGGAGGCCCAGCCAGGCGCCTCGTCCAAGGCCATACCGGTCAACGGCCTCCGCCATGTAATCCGCACACGACGGCTGAAACCGGCACGACCCCGTAAATAGTGGAGAAATAAGTATTTTATAGCCTCTTAGCAGGCCGAGTGCGATTCGGACGCCGAGTCGGGCGCGACGCGGCGGACTGCCCTCGACTGCGTCGGGCAAGGGCGTCTGCATAATCGCTCTCGAGGCTGGCAAAGGACGCATCAAGCATTCCCCGACGCGGCACGATGATGACGTCCAGGCCGGACGTGATCTTATGACGCCTGAAGACCTCCCGCGCGAGCCGTTTGGCGCGATTGCGCTCAACCGCACCACCGAATTTCCGACTGGCCGCGACACCAAGCCGCAACGCCGGCCCCGCCGTTCGCAACGACGAACAGGGTCATGAAGCGCGCGGATACTCGAACGCCTGTCGTGTACGCGCGCTCGAAATCGGGCCGGCGGCGAACCCGCTCGGCGGGCGTCAATCCGAGCGGTGAAGCCACGGCTATTGTTCGTCGGACACCGTCAAACGCTTGCGGCCCTTGTTGCGCCGTCTCTTGAGAACGATGCGGCCGTTCTTGGTGGCCATTCGAACCCTGAAGCCGTGGGTCTTCTTCCGGCGACGGGTGTTCGGCTGAAATGTGCGCTTTCCCTTCATGCTCGCCTGTGTGCAAAGAGGTGACTACTGCTGGAACTGGACGCAAACCTCAATACTAGTCGCCGCTTGAGCAGGCTGTCAAAGCATTCGCGGTGTCGTGTGAACTCTGTGCTACAGTCGCGGGTTCATCGGTCTGAGGCATGGCGAAGGCGGTTCGGTTCCTCCCCCAAGATTTCCACAACTGTGGAAAACATTGTGGAAAACACAGGCCTTTACCTGAGCTCGTGAAAAGAGTGCGGTTTTTCGGGCATTCTTCGCGTACTGAGACCGGGAACCACCGAGTTTTCGAGCCTTCGCGGGCTCGAACTCCCCGAAAATACCGCGTCGCCAGGTTCATCCCGAGTGGCGAAAGTCTGTATGGCAATGGTGTATCGAGCTAGCGCCATGGAAGCAACGATTTGGGATCAAATCCTGGCCAGGGTTGAGACCAAGGTAAATCGGCACAGTTTTTACACGTGGTTTCGACCGACCACCCTCGTGTCCGACGGCGGCGGCGCCCTCACCATCCGGGTTCCCAATCCCCTGTTCAAGGATTGGCTTACGAAGCACTACTCGGTCGTGCTTTCGGAGGCGCTCGCCGAGGTCCGCCGGCCAGGAGCCGGGCTGATATTCGTGTCGGAAGGGACAGTTTCGACGGCCCCGACACCCGAGGCTCCTAGCGACGTGGAAACGCTCCCCGCGCAAACGCCTCCCGTGACATCGGCCGGGCTCAATCCGCGCTATACGTTCGACACCTTCATCGTCGGATCTTCGAATCAGTTCGCGCACGCGGCCTGCCGTGCCGTCGCGGAAGCGCCCTCGCGTTCATACAACCCGCTCTTCATCTACGGTGGCGTGGGTCTCGGCAAGACGCATCTCATGCACGCGGTGGGTCACTACGTCCTTCAACACGATCCGACGTTGAAGCTGACGTACATCTCGTCTGAACGCTTCATGAACGAGATGATCAACGCCGTCCGCTACGACCGCATCCTCGATTTCCGCGAACGATACCGAAGCGTTGACGTGCTGCTCGTGGACGATATTCAGTTCGTGTCAGGCAAGGAAGGGACGCAGACCGAGTTCTTTCACACCTTCAACGCGCTCTACGACTCACAAAAACAGATCGTCCTCAGCAGCGACCGGCCGCCGAATGAAATCCCGGCGCTCGAGGAACGTCTTCGATCCCGTTTCGAGTGGGGCCTGACCGCGGATATTCAGTCGCCCGATCTCGAGACCAAGGTCGCAATTCTCAAGCGAAAAGCCGAAGCAGAGGCGGTTCCTCTACCGGATAACGTGGCCATCCATATCGCGGGACGCATCAAATCCAACATCCGTGAGCTCGAAGGGTCCCTTATTCGACTCATCGCGTACGCCTCGCTGACGGGTCGAGAAATTAATCTCGACCTGACGCGTGAAGTGCTCAAGAACGTGCTCGAACAGGACGACAAGGCCATCACGATCGAGAGCATTCAGAAGTTCGTCGCGGACTATCACCAGTTGAAGACCGCGGATTTGAAGTCGCGCAACAACTCGAAATCCGTGGCGATGCCTCGCCAGGTCGCCATGTATCTGTGCAAGGCCCTGACGCAGGCCTCGTTGCCCGAGATCGGAAAGAGTTTTGGGGGAAAGCACCACTCGACGGTGATTCACTCCATCAAGAAGGTCGAAGTGCTCCGCAAGAACGACGGAGATTTCAACAAGCTGATCAACAGTTTTCTGGAGTCATTCAGATAGATTCATCGATCTCAACAGGCCCGGCCTGTTGACGCGCTGTGGATGATCTCCGCGCCCCGATCGCGCACAGGATCGGCACCCCCGACGGTCGCCGAAATCACAATTCCATGCACAACCTAAGTTGTTGAAAGTCAAGCGTTAGTGCTTCTCGGATGAGTTTTACGCGGCACCTATTCTTCTGTATAATTCTTTATCTCTTCTGATCACTTCAGTGGAGTGAGATCACGCTCCACGATCGGGTCCTTTAACGCAGGCACCCAGCTCTGCTCGAGGTCACCACACGCTTATGGAACTCGTTGTCCGGAAGACTGAGCTTCTGCGAGAACTACAACTCTTCCAGGGCATCGTTGAGCGGAAGAACACGATTCCCATCCTCGCGAACGTATTGCTCGAAGCCAAAGGCGACGAAGTTCGCATGCTGGCGACGGACCTCGAGGTTGCTCTTCGAAGCCGCTGTCATGCCGCTGTCGCCAAGGGTGGATCGCTGACGCTTCCCGCGAAGAAGCTGTACGAGATCGTCAAGGCGCTGCCTGAAACTGATGTTCGAATCGAAGAGGACCGCAACGGGGTGAAGGTTGCGGCTGATCGGTTCGACTCGCGGATGCAGACGCTGCCGCGAGAAGATTTTCCAACGCTCCCCGATGTCACTGGGGCGGCGCGGGCCACGCTGCCGCGATCGGCCGTCAAAGAAATGGTCGCGAAGACGCAATACGCGATCACCGGAGAGGACACGCGATACTTCCTGAACGGCGCGAAGTTCGTGTTGAAACCGCAAGGCCTCACGCTGGTGGCGACGGATGGACATCGCCTGGCGCTTGTTGATGTGAAACATCAGACCGGCGTCTCCCAGGATATCGGAGTCATCCTCCCGAAGAAGACGCTCCTCGAGCTCGGCAAGCTCCTCGCCGAAGGCGAAGGAGACATTCAGTTCGAGAGCGGCGAGAACCACCTGTTCTTCGAGGTTGCTGGGCGCATCCTGATTTCCCGGATGATCGACGGGCAGTTTCCAGCGTACGAGCGAGTCATTCCCAAGGGCAACGACAAGACCATCGAATTCGATCGTGAACGACTGACGAGTGCCGTCAAGCGCGTGGCGCTGCTGTCCAACGAACGCTCGCGTGCGGTGAAATTCGAAATCGACAAAGGGAAGGTCGAGGTGACATCCAGCAGCTCCGAGTTCGGCGAAGCTCACGAGCAACTGCAGGTCGAGTATGCCGGACCCGCGATGTCCATCTCATTCAACGCACAATACGTCCTCGACTTCCTCAACGTCGTCGAGACAGACATCGTCTCGCTGTCGCTCAAGGACGAAGTCAGCCAGGCCGTGATGAAACCTGTCGGCGCCGAAGGGTACGATTACACCTACGTCATCATGCCGATGAGGATTTGATCAGCAGGGACGCGAGACAAAGGCGGTTAAGGACACGCGTGGAACACCCGGAACAGCAGCCCGCCGATCAGGCCGACGCGCTCCAGGCAGGCGATACGCCTGCGCCGAGCGCGGCAAATGGCAACGGCTCGGCCGACGACTACGGCGCCGACAAGATCAAAGTACTCGAAGGACTCGAGGCCGTTCGCAAACGGCCGGCGATGTACATCGGTTCGACGGGTGCGCCGGGTCTGCATCATCTCGTCTACGAGATTGTCGACAACTCGATTGACGAAGCGCTGGCCGGCTTCTGCGACCAGGTCAACGTGACGATTCACATCGACAACTCGATCACGGTCATCGATAACGGCCGTGGCATCCCAGTCGATCTCCACAGCAGCGGAAAGTCGGCGGCTGAAGTCGCCCTGACGGTTCTGCATGCCGGGGGCAAGTTCGACAACGACAGCTACAAGGTGTCAGGCGGCCTGCACGGTGTCGGCGTGTCGGTCGTCAACGCACTCTCCGAGCGGCTCGACCTGGAGATCTGGCGCAACGCACAGGTCTATCAGCAAAGCTACGAGCGTGGCACCCCGATCGGACCACTCGATGCCACCGGGACGACGCAACGGCGCGGCACGAAGGTGACCTTCAGACCGGATGCGCAGATTTTCGAGACCACCGAATTCAGCTTCGATACCCTCGCCCAGCGTCTTCGTGAGCTCGCGTTTCTGAACGGGGGCATCCTCATCACGATTGACGACGAGCGCGACGGCAAGAACCACCGGTTTCAGTACCGAAGGCGGCATCGTCTCGTTCGTGCAGCACTTGAACAAGAACAAGGCGGTCGTCAACGAGAAGCCGGTCTTCATGAAGGGCGAGAAAGAGGGCATCGACGCCGAGATCGCGCTTCAGTGGAACGATGCGTACTCCGAGCTCGTGTTCACCTTCGCGAACAACATCAACACCCACGAAGGCGGCACGCATCTGTCGGGCTTCCGCGCGGCGCTCACGCGAACCATCAACGCGTACGCGGTCAAGAACAATCTGGCGAAGGATCTGAAGGACGCCAGTATCAGCGGCGACGATATCCGCGAGGGACTCACGGGAGTGGTCAGCGTGAAGATCCCGCGACCACAGTTCGAGGGCCAGACCAAGACCAAGCTTGGCAACACGGAGGTCAAGGGCATCGTCGAGACCATCGTCAACGACAAGCTCGGTCAGTTCCTCGAGGAGAATCCGGTCGTCGCCAAGCGGATCATCGGCAAGGCCGTGGACGCGGCGCGCGCTCGCGAGGCGGCGCGGAAAGCGCGCGATCTCGTTCGGCGCAAGGGCGCGCTCGACGGCAGCAGTCTCCCCGGAAAGCTCGCTGACTGCCAGGAGCGCGATCCAGCCCAGAGCGAAATCTACATCGTCGAAGGCGAGTCGGCCGGCGGGTCGGCGAAACAGGGACGCGACCGGCGCTTCCAGGCGATCCTGCCGATCAAGGGCAAGATTCTGAACGTCGAGAAGGCGCGCTTCGACAAGATGCTCAGCAGCGACGAGATCAAGACGATGATCGCCGCTCTCGGCACTGGCATCGGCAGCGAGGATTTCGACGCCGACAAAGTCCGGTACCACCGAATCATCATCATGACCGACGCCGACGTCGATGGCTCGCACATCCGGACGCTGCTGTTGACGTTCTTCTATCGTCAGATGGGGCAACTCATCGACCGCGGTTACATCTACATCGCCCAGCCGCCGCTCTTCCGCGCCAAGCGCGGACGAACGGAGACGTACATCAAGAACGAACAGGATCTGGAGGCCTTCCTCGTCCGACGCGCGGTTGAATCGCGCGTCGTCAAACTTGCCGACGGAACTGAGATGTTCGGCGAGCTACTCGAGCGCAATCTCCAGCAAGCCGAGGCCTACCGCAAGCTGTTGCAGCAAGTCACGCGGCGGGGTCACCCGCCGACGATCGTCTCGGCGCTACTGGAATTCGATGCTCGCGACAAATCATTCTTCGAGCAGCGCGACCGGCTCGACATCATCGCCGCTCGGATGACGACGCCCACGCGGACGGTGTCGGTCACGCGCGACGACGAGCACAACGTCTTCGCGCTCCATGTCGAGGACCGTTCGCCCGGATATCCCAAACTCTACGAGATCGGCGTGGACTTCATCACCTCGGGTGAGTACCGCATCCTCGCATCGGCCTACCGGGAGATCCAGGACATCAAGTTTCCGGTCGTGGTCACAACGAGCGACGCGCCTCGCGAGGACGAACCGCAGGAAGATGCGGCGCCTGCAACCGAGGGCGACACCGGCGCCGCAGTGGAAACCCCGGCGCCAGCATCACGGTCGCGAAAAGAACCGGATACCACTCTGAGCAATGTCGACGAGTTCGTCGAGTTCTTCGTCACCGCCGGGCGAAAAGGCGTCGCCGTCAACCGCTACAAGGGCCTGGGTGAGATGAACCCGGACACGCTCTGGATGACGACGATGGACCCAGAGAATCGGACGTTGCTGCAGGTTCGGGCCGAGGATCATGCCGAGGCCGACCAGATGTTCACAACCCTGATGGGCGATCAGGTCGAGCCGCGCCGCAAGTTCATCGAAGACAACGCGCTCGACGTCAGAAACCTCGACGTGTAGCTCCGCGACCTGCACCGTGTCAGGCCGCCGCGCAGATTCATGACCACACCGCCCGCCAATCGCATCCCGATCAACATCGAAGACGAGATGAAGCGCTCGTACATGGATTACGCCATGAGCGTAATCATCGGACGAGCGCTACCCGACATACGAGACGGCCTGAAGCCGGCGCACCGACGCGTGCTGTACGGCATGAAAGACATGGGGCTGTCGGCGACGCGCGGGTATCGCAAGTGCGCCAAGATCGTCGGCGAGGTGATGGGGAACTATCACCCGCACGGCGACGCCTCGATCTACGACACGCTGGTCCGCATGGCGCAGGACTTCAACATGCGTGCCCCGCTCGTCGACGGGCAGGGGAACTTCGGTTCCATTGACGGCGACCCGCCGGCGGCGATGCGGTACACCGAGGCGCGGCTCGAGGCGCTCGGCGACGAGATGATGACGGATCTCGACAAAGAGACCGTCGACTTCGTTCCGAACTACGACGAGACCACCGAGGAACCGACCGTTCTCCCGGCGCCGTTTCCAAATTTGCTGGTGAACGGGTCAGCCGGCATTGCTGTCGGCATGGCGACGAACATCCCCCCGCACAACATGCGGGAGGTCATTGACGCCGTCATCTGGATGATCGAGAGCGGCCAGGCAGAGGAGAAGCCGACCCTTCCGGAAAAGCAGCGAAAGCTGCTCGAGCTCGTGCCCGGGCCCGACTTCCCCACCGGCGGCTACATCGTCGGGCGTCACGGCATTCAGCAGGCGTACCTGACCGGCCGCGGCAGCGTCATCATGCGCGCGAAGGCCGAGATCGAGCTGACGAAGAAGGGCGATCGCTCCTCGATCGTCGTCTCAGCGATTCCGTATCAGGTCAACAAGAAGCGGCTGATTGAACACATCGCGGAACTGGTCAACGCGAAGACCATTGAAGGCGTCTCCGACATTCGCGACGAGTCCGATCGCGATGGTCTTCGAATCGTCGTTGACCTGAAGCGCGGCGAGATGGGCGACGTCGTCCTCAACAATCTGTACAAGCACACGCAGCTCCAGACGTCGTTCGGCATCATCATGCTGGCGATTGTTGGCGGCCGGCCGAAGGTGCTGTCGCTGCTCGAGCTGATCGAGACCTTCATCGACTTCCGTCGCGAGGTTGTCCGGCGGCGCACCGAGTTCGAGCTGCGCAAAGCGGAAGCGCGCCGCCACATTCTGGAAGGGTTGAAGATCGCGCTCGATCACCTTGACGCGGTGATCGCGCTCATCCGCGGCTCGAAGAACCCGCCCGAGGCCCGCGAGGGTTTGATGACCCGGTTCAGCCTGACCCAGATTCAGGCCCAGGCGATTCTGGACATGCAGCTCCAGCGGCTGACCGGCCTCGAACGGGACAAGATCCTCGCTGAGCTCGCGGAGCTGCTGAAGCTGATCGAGCGTCTCATGGCCATCCTCGGCAGCGACCGTCTCGTGATGCAAATCGTCGTCGACGAGCTGCGCGCGGTTCAGCAGAAATACAGCGATCCGCGCCGCACCGAGATCCTCGCCGAAGAGGGAGAGTTCCGCATCGAGGATCTGATCGCCGAGGAAGACATGGCGATCACGGTGAGCAACACCGGCTACATCAAACGGACGGCCATCACCAACTACCGCAATCAGCGGCGCGGCGGCAAGGGCCGGATCGGGATGCGGACGCGTGAGGAGGATTTCGTCAGCCACCTCTTTGTCGCCTCGAGCCACGCCTACATCATGATTTTCTCGGACCGTGGCCGGGCGTACTGGCTGAAGGTCCACGAAATCCCCGACGTGGGCCCCGACGGCCGCGGCAAGGCGATCGCCAATCTCGTGTCGATGGAGGCAGGCGAGCGAATCGCCGCCCTCCTGGCGGTCAAGGAGTTCGAGGACAACAAGTTCATCGTCATGGGCACTCGGCGCGGCGTGATCAAGAAGACCGAGCTGAGCGCGTTCAGCAACCCGCGGGCGGGCGGCATCATCGCGATGGGCGTCGAAGAGGGGGACTCCGTTATCGCGGCGAACATCTCCGAGGGCAACGGGGAGATCTTCATCGGCACGAGCAGCGGGATGGCCATTCGGTTCCCCGAAGGCGACGTTCGGTCGATGGGTCGCAGCGCGTATGGCGTGCGCGGCATCTCGCTTCGAGACGAGGACCAGGTCGTTGCCATGGAAGTGCTGATCCCAGGCGGGACGATTCTCTCAGTGACCGAGCGCGGCTACGGAAAGCGGACCGAGCTCGAGGAATACCGCGTCCAGTCGCGCGGTGGCATCGGGATCATCAACATCCAGACCAGCGATCGAAACGGCAAGGTCATCGGGGTTGCGCAAGTGAGCGAGGAAGATGAGTTGATGCTCATCACGCAGCAGGGAAAGATCCTTCGAATGGAGTCCAAGTCCATCCGCAGCATCGGCCGCGCGACGCAGGGTGTGCGGCTGATCGAGATCGAGGGCGAGGACCGCGCCGTATCCATCGCGCGACTGGCGGAAAAAGACGAGGAGCGACTGGCGGAGAAAGACGAGGAGTAAGTGCGCCGGGCCCTCCTGCTGGGCGTCGCCTCGGTCTGGGCCCTGACCTCAGTCGCGTGCGCTGCCTCCGCCGAGGAGCAGACGCTGCTCAAGTTCTTCGAGGCGGCGCGGACTCTCGACCGCGCGATCATCGACAAGTACGCCAGGGTCGGCTTCAATCCACGCACGGAAGGCATCGTCCAGACGTTCACGGTAACGGACCATGGCCAGGACCGCGACGGCCGGAAGGACGTCACGATTGACGCCGTCGTCCGAGATCCGTCAGGCGCCACGACGCAGCGAACGTACGTCGTGACGTTTCAGGCGGGCGTGGATTACAGGCCTGCGGCAAATTCCAGCTTCGCGAACTTCGCGCGAAGCGTCTTCTGCCCGACCGAGCTGAAGCGCACAACGAGCTTGGTGTCGTCGCTGAGGGGCTCCACGGAGACGATGGTCCCCAGACCGAACTGCGCATGCCGTACCTGCTGCCCGGGTCTCATGCCGGCTGGTAGCGACTGATCCTCGCTCGCATAGTCGTAGGTTGGCTGCTCTTCCCGCACGCGCCCTCGATACGAGCCGCCGCGTCCGTGCTGGCCCGTTCGGAAACTCGAGAAAGAGGATTGAGGCGTCACAAAGGTCGACGGCATCTCCTCGATTAGCGCCGCGGGAATCTCGTCGATGAAGCGGGAAGGCTCGGTGGACTGGTAGTCGCCAAAGACACGCCTGCGCGCAGCCGACGTCAGGATCAACCGCTTCTGCGCCCGTGTAATGCCGACGTAGCACAGGCGGCGCTCCTCTTCGAGATCGGCTTCGTCCTCGCTCGCGCGCGAATGCGGAAAGAGACCTTCCTCGAGCCCGCTGATCACCACAACAGGGAACTCGAGACCCTTTGCGCTGTGCATCGTCATCATCAGCACGCGTGCCGTCTGCGCGCCCGCTTCTTCGTCGGCATCAGACAGAAGAGACAACTGATCGACGAAGCCACCGAGCGTCGGCTCGGGGTGCCGGCTTTCGAACTCGCGCGCAGCCGACACAAGCTCCATGAGGTTTTCGATCCGGCCCTCGGCTTCCTCGCTTCGTTCTTCACGCAGGTCCTGGATGTAGCCGCTCTGGTCGAGCACCTTTCCCAGCGCGATCGACACCGTCTCCTGCGCGGCCATCGCGGTCATGCCGGTGATCAGGTCGCGGAAGACCGTGAGTGAGGCGAGGGCCCGCGGTGCGAGCAGCCGCCGGTCGATGGCGTGAAGGAGTCGCGCCCACAGCGACGACCCGGACACCGGCGTCGGTCTGAGTCCGGCGAGCAGCGGTGAGTCGGAGTCGGTCTCCTCACGGGACCTCAATCGCCTCGAGCGACTCCATCACGCCTTTGCCGATGCCTCTCGCCGGCACGTTGATGACACGCCGGAGACTCACATCGTCCTGTGGGCTCAGGATGAGCTTCAGATACGCGAGTGCGTCCTTGACCTCTTTGCGCTCGTAGAAGCGGACCCCTCCGATGATCTTGTACGCCGTACCCGATGCGGCGCAGGGAATCTTCTATCGTGCGCGACTGCGCGTTGGTGCGATACAGGATTGCGACCGAACTCGCGTGGTCGTCGTGCAGCGCGGCTCGTGCCGTGCGCCGATGAACTCCGCCTCATCCAGGTCGTCGCCGCCGCGGTAGAGACGGATCCGGGCCCCACCGGCGAGGTCGGTGTAGAGCCGCTTCTCCTTGCGGTTGCGATTCTGAGAAATGACCGCAGTCGCCGCATCGAGGATGACTTGCGTCGAGCGGTAGTTTCGCTCCAGCTTGACGATCGACGGCCTCTGGAAAATCGTGCTCGAAGTCGAGGATGTTCCGAAGGTCCGCGCCACGCCACTTGTAAATCGACTGGTCAGGGTCGCCGACGACGCACAGGTTGCGATGGATGGCGGCCAGGCGCTGTATCAGCAGGTACTGCGGGCGGTTCGTGTCCTGGTACTCATCGACCATGAGGTACCGGAATTTCTTTCCGTATCGTTCACGCACCTGCTCGGACGTCTCGAACAGCTCCACCGTCTTGAGGAGCAGGTCGTCGAAGTCGAGGGCATTCGCATCCTTGAGCGCCTTGGTGTAGAGCTCATACAGCTTGGCGATCTGCTGCTCGCGCGGGTTCCAGGAGGCGTCGCTGAATACCCCCGGACCCTCCATGCGGTTCTTCGCGTGACTGATTCGGGACAGCGCCGCGCGCGGTTGTGTGACCCCATCGTCGATGCCGAGGGTCTTGAGCGCCTGCTTGACGACCGTCAGTTGATCGGTCGAGTCGTAGATGACGAAGTCGCGAGAGAGGCCGATGTGGGGCGCCTCGCGCCGCAGCAGTCGCGCGCAGAGCGCGTGAAACGTGGAGACCCACATCTGACGGCAGTCGAGTCTCGAGCAGCGCCTGGACCCGGGTCCGCATCTCCTCGGCGGCTTTGTTCGTAAACGTCACCGCGAGAATTCTGTCGGGCTCGGAGAGACGTTCGCTGACGAGATACGCGATGCGGTGAGCGATGACGCGAGTCTTGCCCGATCCAGCGCCGGCAAGAATCAGCAGCGGGCCGTCGGTCTGGAGGACGGCCGCCTGCTGTTCAGGGTTTAGTGCGGAGAGGAGATCCACTCCCTCCTATTCTACTGTCACGCTCTTGGCGAGATTCCTCGGCTGATCGACGTCACAGCCGCGCGAGACCGCAATGTGGTACGCGAGCAACTGCAGCGGAATCGTCATGACGATCGGCGTGAGGAGCGGCGCCGTTCGTGGCATCGGCAGGACGACATGATTGGCCGAGTCCAGCACGTCAGCCATACGTTCGTCGCCGGCTGTGGTGATGGCAATGACAGAGGCGCCGCGGGCCTTTGCCTCTTGTACATTGCCGACCATCTTCTCGAACACGTGATCGTCTGGCGCGATGGCCACGACAGGCATCCGGTCGTCAATGAGCGCGATGGGCCCGTGTTTCATCTCGCCGGCGGGATACCCTTCGGCGTGGATGTAGGAGATTTCCTTGAGCTTCAGCGCACCCTCGAGCGCGATGGGATAGTTGATGCCGCGGCCGAGAAACAGGAAGTCCGTCCGGTTGTGAAAGCGGTCGGCGACCTTCTCGATGGGCGCGGAGGCCTTGATCGCCTGCTCGATGATCTGCGGCATGTGCAGGAGGTCTTCGATGTGGCTCCGCATGTCGGCTGCCGGGACAGTCCCGCGAACCTGCGCCATGTGCAGCGCCAGCAACTGAAGTGCGACCAACTGCGAGGTGAAGGCCTTGGTCGACGCGACCCCGATCTCCGGTCCAGCGTGCGTGTAGATCGTTCCATCCGCTTCGCGCGTCGCCATGCTGCCGACGACGTTGCAGATCGCGATGCTCCTGGCGCCCTTGCGCTTGGCCTCGCGGAGGGCGGCGAGGGTGTCGGCGGTCTCCCCTGACTGCGTGATGACGACCGCCAGCTCGTTGCTGCTGATGATCGGGTTCCGATAGCGATACTCCGATCCGTAGTCCACTTCGACGGGGACCTGCGCCAGCGCTTCGATCAGATACTTGCCGACGAGTGCGGCGTGCCACGACGTGCCGCACGCGATGATGGTGACCTTCTCGAGGGCGCGGAAGGCTTCGTCCGATACGTTCAGATCCTCGAGAAAGATCTGCCCTTGGTCGATCGACACGCGACCGAGGATCGTGTCCCGGGCCGCGGTGGGCTGCTCGAAGATCTCCTTGAGCATGAAGTGCCGGTGGCCGCCCTTCTCCGCCGCGATGGGATCCCACAGCACGCGCTGCGTGGTCTTCGAAACCGCACGTCCTGCATAGTCGGTGAACTCGACACCCGAACGGGTGATGACCGCCATCTCCTCGTCGCCGAGAAACACCACGTCGCGCGTATGGCTCAGAATCGCGGGAATGTCGGAGGCCACGAAGAACTCGTTCTGGCCGAGCCCGACGACGATCGGCGGCCCGTTGCGGACCGCGACGATCTTCTCCGGGTCCTCCACGGAGACGAGCACAATGGCAAACATTCCGCGCATCACCTTCAGCGCGCGCCGCACCGCCTGCTCGAGGCCGTCGTGGCGCATCTCGCGCTCGACCAGGTGCGCGACGATCTCGGTATCGGTTTCCGTCTTGAACTGATGGCCCTGCCCCTGAAGCTCCCGCTTCAGCTCGAGATAGTTCTCGATGATGCCGTTGTGCACCACCACAATCCGGCCCGTGCAGTCGCGGTGCGGGTGGGCGTTCTCCTCGGTGGGACGGCCGTGAGTGGCCCATCGGGTATGACCGACACCATACAACCCGTCAACCGGCTCGTCGCGAATGGCGAGCTCGAGGTTGGCCAGCTTGCCTGCCGATCGGCGGAGGGCGATGCCTTCAGGGCTGACCAGCGCAACGCCTGCTGAGTCGTAACCGCGGTACTCCATGCGACGCAGTCCATCGAGCAGAACAGGCACCACGGGTTTCGAGCCGATGTATCCGATGATTCCGCACATAGTTCAGGACCCCACTACGTTTTTCCCGGAGCGATCTTTCCGACGCTCCGCCCAGCCGTCCACGTTGTTCTGCCGGCCGCGAGCGATCCCCAAGGCTCCGGCAGGGACGTTCTGAGTGATCGATGATCCCGCCCCGACGTACGCGCCTTTACCAACGGTCACCGGCGCGATGAGTTGCGAGTCGCTGCCGATGAACGCTCCATCTCTCGATGACGGTCCGGTGCTTGTCGACGCCGTCGTAGTTGCAGGTAATGGTGCCTGCCCCCACGTTCACGTCTGCCCCGATAGTCGCATCGCCGAGATAAGACAGATGGTTGACCTTGGACCTGGGACCGAAGTTGGTGTTCTTGAGCTCCACGAAGTTGCCGACCTTCGCGTTTTCACCAACCGTCGTACCCGGTCGCAAATGGGCGAACGGGCCAAGCGCGGCACCCGCTGCAACATGCGCGCCGGAAATCAGGCAAAAGCTGTTGATCGTCACCCGGTCACCGATCTGCGAGTCCAGAAATGCGCACGTAGGCCTGAATTTCACACGCCGACCCAATCCGAGTCTTTCCTTCGATGACGACTCCCGGATGTATGACCGTATCGGCCGCAATCTCGGCGTCAGGATCGACATAGGTCGTGGCGGGGTCGATGAAGGTCACGCCGGCCGCCATCAGTTCTTCGTTCTTTTTCTGTCTCACGAGTCTGCTCACTTCCGCCAGTTCTGAGCGGCTGTTGATGCCTCGAATTTCCTGCGCGTCGTCGATAAGGAGCGTTTCCACCAGAAGCTTGCGCCGCCGGTAGATGGCGATGACGTCAGTCAGATAGAACTCGCCCTGCGCGTTCTGCGAGGCGATGCTGCGAAGGGCGTCGAACAGTGGCGCCAGGTCGAATGCGTAGATGCCGCTGTTGATTTCGGTGATTTTCCGCTGGCTGGGCGAGGCATCGCGTTCCTCGACGATTCTCGAGACGTGCCCGCGCGTCCTGACGATTCGACCGTATCCGTATGGGCGCTCGACCGTGGCTGTTACCACGGTCGCTGCGGCCCCGGAGCCACGGTGTGTGTCGACAAGCCGCTTGAGCGTGCCCCCGCTGAGCAGCGGCACATCCCCCGAGAGTAGGACCACTGTTCCGAGGCGGCCGGTCAGTAGCGGCTCGGCCTGCTGGAGGGCATGCGCCGTCCCCAGTTGAGGCTCCTGCAGAGCGAACCCTATGTTTGGGATAGTGCCCAATCGAGTCCCGAACCATCTCAGCCTGGTGTCCCACAATCACCGTGACCGTGTCCGGATTGACCGCTTCCGCCGTCTGCAGCACGCGCTCAATCATCGGCCGGCCAGCGATCTGGTGCAGCACCTTGGGCAGAGCGGACTTCATTCGAGTCCCCTGACCGGCGGCCAGAATGACGACGTGCGTTTGATCGACGCCCGTCATGTTCTGGCAATACACCAAACAGTGACCGCCGACAAAGGACCATCAAGCCGCCAGACTATTGGTCATCAACCAAATTCTTAGAGCGCTCGATGATCTCATACACCTGCTTGGCCGGGATCCGATGCTTGGCTGCGACGACGTTTATGGCTGCACGTCGTAGACACACCAGGTATATCTGTTGAATGACAGAAATCAGCAACAACGTCGAATCATCTACACTGATCGCGCCAGTTCGCGGCCGAATTTGCTGGGCCAACGACCACCGTGAACTCCCACTGCTGGTCTCTTTCAGACGAGCCAGGAGCTCGCTTGCTGTTCCACGAAGAAACTCCTGGTGGGCCTTGGTGAGCTCTCTGGCGAGCACAATTTGTCTTTCGCCCAATAATAGTCGATGCCTCGGTCATGGTCTGGAGCGATTCGATGAGGTGTCTCGAAGAAAGTCACAGTGTTCTCAATTGCTGAAACATTCTTGAGCCAGCGTAATCTGTCTTTTGACCGAGCCGGGGCGAATCCGAGAACTGTCAACGGAATCACCGGGAACCCGGACCCGATGGCCGCCGCCAGCGGAGCGCTCACGCCAGGAACCGGATCGACGACGATTCCGACGGTCACGCACGCCTGCACGAGCTCCACCCCCGGATCCGAGACACCTGGCGTTCCGGCATCAGTAACCAGCGCGATGGATGCACCTTGTTGAAGACGGGCGACCAGCTGAGGTACGCGCCCACGTGTGTTGTGCTGGTGAAAGCTGAGCGTCGGAGTCGAGATGCCGTGATGGGCCAGAAGCCGAGCCGTGCGCCGAGTGTCCTCAGCGGCAATCAGGTCCACCGTTCGAAGAACACGCAGCGCCCGCAGCGTGACGTCCTCCAGGTTGCCGATGGGCGTGGCGACCACGAACAACGTGCCGGACATCGCGATGGACGGAAGGTTATTGTACCATTGACGGGATGAGCGCTCTCCAAGCTGCGAGACCGAGCGCCACGTATGAGTGGGACATGTACCCATCGGAGCCGTTTCCGCATTTCGTCGACGACTACCTCGCGTACCTGCACGAGACTCTGCCCAGCCACGCCGGGTTGGACGGAGTCCACGTCCATGACGACCTGCTCGAGGACCTGAGTCGCTCCGCAGTCGATACGCACGTCCGCGCACTCGCCGGGTTCGGCCGCCGCCTGCATCAGATCGATCCGACGCTCCTGTCCCCGGTCGAACAGGTCGAGCATCCGATCGTCGCGGCGAACATCGAAGCGAGGATGTACGAGCTGGAAGTGGTTCGGTCGTGGGACCGCAACCCCCAGGTCTACTCGGAAGTCATCGGGACCAGTCTCGCGGGACAGGCGCTGTTTGCCTATGCTCCGGAGGCCGAACGGGCACGCCGGGTCGTCTCGAAGTTGCGGCAGGTGCCGCGCCTCGTGCAGGCCGCCCGGGACAACATCAAGGACTGCCCCGGGATCTACGTCAAGGTGGGCCTCGAGACCTGGCGAGGGGTCCTCCGGTTCATCGAGGCGGATCTCCCCCGCGCGTTCTCGTCGCTCGATGATCTGCACATCCTCGGGGACCTTGCCGACACGTCCACCGACGCGGCCGGGGCGATCAAGGGCTACATCGATTACCTCGAGAACGACCTGGCGCCGCGCGCGAAAGCGTCATTCCGGCTCGGCAAGGAGCGGTTCGAACAGAAACTGAAGCTGGAGGACGGAGTCACGCTCAGCTCCGAGCGGCTGCTGCCGATCGCGCTCGCGCGAGCTCGCTGCCGTGCAGGAGGAGTTCCGAAGCGTCGCCGGCCGCCTCAATGGCGGGGACCCGCTGGAGGCGTGGCGCCGTGCGAAGGAGCAGCACCCCGAGCCGGGGAAGCTGCTGCCAGTTGCCCAGGAGCAGGTGAAGGAGCTCGAGGAGTTCCTCCGCACGCAGAGCATCGTTTCGTTGCCGGATTCAGAGCCCGTTGTCGTGGCGCCGACGCCGGACTTCTATCGGTGGGCGTTTGCCAGCATGTGGACGCCGGGCCCGTTCGAGAACAAGCCGAGCCGGGCGTACTACTACCTCACCGAGGCCGATCGCTCGTGGCCGTCCGATCGTCAGAAGGAGCACATGCGGGATTTCAACATCCCGACGCTGTGGAACATTTCGATTCACGAGGTCTACCCCGGGCACTTCCTCCATTTCCGGCACCTTCGCAAGCGTCGAATCCAAGGTTCGCAAGTCCACGCTCTTTGCGCCGGTGTCATTTGTCGAGGGCTGGGCACACTACTGCGAGCAGATGATGATTGAAGCCGGCTTCCGCCGCGGCGACGTCACCATCAAGCTCGGGCAGCTCGCGGAGTCGCTGGTGCGGCTGGCCCGCTTCGTGGTCTCGATCCGGCTGCACTGCGAAGATCTGTCCGTCGAGCAGGGCATGCGGTTCTTCCGCGATGAAGCGTTTCTCGAGGAAGCGACGGCTCGCCGTGAAGCCGAACGCGGGACATTCGATCCCGGCTACTTGCTCTACTCGGTTGGTAAACTGATGATGCTGAAGCTTCGCCGCGACTACAAGGAACAGCAGGGCGGGAAGTACTCGCTGCGAGGCTTCCACGATGCCGTGCTGGCACAGGGCAACGCGCCGTTCTGGGCCCACCGGCGTCTGCTTCTCGACGAGAAGTCAGACGCGGCGCTGGAGTAGCCCGTCATGCCGCTCTACGAGTACGAGTGCGACGCCTGCGGGCAAGCGATTCGAAGTGATCCGGAAATTCTCGGAATCGGCTCTCGATGCCTGCACGAAGTGCGGGAAGGGTCCCGTGCGGCGTCTGATGTCGTCGCCGGCGATTCAGTTCAAGGGCACGGGCTGGTACATCACGGACTACTCATCCAAGGGCAAGTCCAGCAGCCGACGGCTCGACCTCGTCAAAGGACCAGACGAAGGACGAGACGAAGAAAGACAGACACGGGATCGAGTGACACGCCGCGTCGAAGACGGACAGTCCCAGCGCGGCCCCCGCGCCGAAGCCGTCAACGGAGAGCTGAGGAGCCGGTCCTGCTTTGACCGCGAGCGTTTCCAGATACGCCCGGAGCGGCTCGGCGAGATCGGGTCGCTGCAGCGCGAAGTACACGAAGGCTTTCAGGAATCCCACCTTGTTTCCGGTGTCATGCCGGACCCCGTCAATCTTGCAGGCGTACAACGGCCGCTCGCGCAGCAGGCGTCGCAGTCCGTTGGTCAGCTGGATCTCCCCGGTGCGATCGCTCGCTGTGGCTTCGAGCGCGGGAAAGATGTCCGGCGTCAGCACGTAGCGGCCGATGATCGCCAGGTTCGACGGCGCCTCGTGCTTCGCCGGCTTCTCCACGAGATCGGTGATCCGGAACACGCCTGGCCCGAGGTCAGCACTGTCCTCGATCGCGACGATGCCGTACTTCGACACCTCGTCCGGCGGCACGCTCTCGACGGCGATGACGGGACCGCGCACCCGTTCGTAAACATCCAGCATCTGCTTCAGCGCCGGCGGCCGTGCGTCAATGACATCGTCGCTGAGGATGACGGCGAACGGCTCGTCGCCCACCAGATCCTTCGCGACCAGAACAGCGTGGCCCAGTCCGAGCGGCTCGTTTTGACGGACGTACGAAACGTGGCCGACTCCGGTCATTTGACGAATCTCGGCGAGCTGCTCGGTCTTGCCCCGCCGCTCGAGGACTGTTTCCAGCTCGAACGCGACGTCGAAGTGATCCTCCATCGAGCTCTTCCCGCGGCTCGTGACGATCACAATCTCCGGTACACCTGAGTGCACCGCTTCTTCGACGCCGTATTGAATGACGGGCTTGTCGACGAGCACCAGCATTTCTTTCGGCAGCACCTTGGTCGCTGGAAGAAAGCGTGTGCCCAGGCCGGCGGCGGGGAAGACCGTCTTCCGAATCGTGCGCTCCATGCGTGTCATCGTATCGCAGCTACAATTATCGGCATGCTGGATCCGGCATTTCTCCGGGACAACCTCGAGGCCGTTCGCAACGGTCTGTTGAAACGAGGCGCTGATCTCGCGGGCGAGCTGGAGGCTCTCGCGACCCTCGAAACGCAGCGGCGGCGGCTCCTGCCCGAGATCGAAGGACTGAAGCGTGAGCAGAACGCCGCGGGCGACGAAGTGGCACGCGCCAAACGACAGGGACTGGACGCCTCGAAGATTCAGGAGGCGAGCCGCGCGAGAAACCAGCAGATCAAACAGCTGAGCGTGGAGCTCGAAAACGTCGAGCTCAGGCGCAATCGCGGGCTGCTGACGATTCCGAACCTGCCGCACGCGAGTGTGCCCACCGGCAAGAGCAGCGCTGACAATGTCGAGGTCCGACGACACGGCACGCCTCGCGAGCTCGGGTTCCCGCCGCAGGCGCACTGGGATCTCGGTCCGGCGCTGGGCATCATCGACTTCGAGCGAGGCACCAAGATCGCCGGCGCGCGGTTCACGGTGCTCACCGGGTGCGGCCGCGCGTCTCGAGCGCGCGCTGATCAACTTCATGCTCAGCCTGCACACGGGCTCGCACGGGTATACGGAGGTCGCTCCGCCCTTTCTTGCCAATCAGGCATCGTTGACCGGGACAGGCAATCTCCCGAAGTTCGAGGCCGACCTGTTCAAGATCGCCGGCGACTGGGATCTGTATCTGGTTCCGACCGCTGAAGTGCCGCTGACGAACATGCACCGCGGCGAGATTCTCGACGGCCGTACCCTGCCGATTCGCTACACGGCCTACACGCCGTGCTTTCGAAGCGAGGCCGGCTCATATGGCGCTGACGTGCGCGGGTTGATTCGCCAGCACCAGTTCGACAAGGTCGAGCTGATGGCGTTCACGACACCCGAACAGTCGTACGACGAACTGGAGCGGCTCACGTCGAACGCCGAGGAGGTCCTCAAGCGTCTCGAGCTGCCGTATCGAACCGTGCTGCTCTGTTCGGGCGACATGGGATTCGCGTCAGCCAAGACGTACGACATCGAAGTGTGGCTGCCCGCGCAGAGCGCGTATCGGGAGATCTCGTCCTGCAGCAACACCGAGTCGTTTCAGGCTCGCCGCGCGAGCATCAAGTACCGTGCCGAAGGAACCGGGAAGGCCGAGTTCGTCCACACGCTCAACGGGTCAGGGCTGGCGGTGGGCCGTACGCTCATCGCGATTCTGGAGAACTATCAGCAGGCGGACGGATCCGTGGTGATTCCCGACGCCCTCCGCCCGTTCATGGACGGCGCAACGGTGATCAAGCGACACTAGAGTTTCGCGCGGAGAGATGGCCGAGTGGTTTAAGGCGGCGGTCTTGAAAACCGTTGGCTCGGAAACGGGCCCGGGGGTTCGAATCCCTCTCTCTCCGCCATCTTCGCTCGCTCGACGGCGGCTCGAGAGGTCTGTCGGTCAGACCGCATCCCGCCTTCGGCGCGATGCGAGTCAGAGCGAATCCGGAACAGGTTTCCCGATGGTCAAGATCGCCATGACGAGATGGCCGCTCATTCTTCTCTTCTCGGCCGCCACACTCGTGGCCACCGCGTCAGTCGCCGCGCAGGCCAGCGACGAACAGGCGCCCGCAACCTTCCGCGCCAGGTTCGAGACCAGCCAGGGTCCATTCGTCATCGAGGTGCAGCGCGAGTGGGCCCCGCTCGGCGCCGACCGTTTCTACACCCTCGTGAAGAGCGGCTTCTACGACGGTGTCCGATTCTTTCGCGTGCTGAACGGATTCATGGCGCAGTTCGGTCTCAGCGGCGATCCCAAGGTTCAGAGCGCCTGGGCTTCCGCGAATCTGATGGACGAACCGCCGAAGCAGAGCAACCTCCGCGGATTCGTGACCTTCGCCAAGGAGTCGAGCCCGAATACGCGCTACACGATGGTCTTCATCAACTACAAGGACAACAGCTATCTCGATGCCGACGGCTTTGCGCCCTTCGGTCAGGTCGTCGTCGGCATGGACGTCGTGGACAAACTCTATGGCGGGTATGGGCGGACCAATGTTCCCGATCAGCGCCGCATCAAGAGCGAGGGCAACGCCTACCTGACCGCAGACTATCCCAGGCTCGATTTCATCAAGACCGCGACGATCGAACGCGCGAAGTGACGGCCGGCGCTACTTGCGCCGCGGATCGGGTCGAGCGGACTTCTGGCGGATGGCGACGATGGCCTGGCCCCTCAGCACCTTGAGATAGTTCAGCAGCGCCGGTGTCAGCAGGCGCGTGCTGGCCGCGTCGCCATCGATGTAGAAGAGTCCGAGCGCCTTCTGATCGACAACCAGAGGCAGCAGCACGACGTATCGGTCCGCCACTATCCGCTGGCGGTACCAGTCCGGGACCAGCCCGCTGACTTCCGACGCCGAAATGTCCTTGATCACGACGTCCTTGTGCTGGCGCATCGCGAGCGTGAACAGATCTGGCCGACGGTGCTGGCCATGGCCGGGAAGTCGCCGCGCTCGCGCATACGCGCGAGCACCCGTTCGACCGAGGATGGCCCGGGCACGCGACTCTACGAGAGATCGCGCGGCTGGTCGGCCGGGACGCCCACGACCGTTCGCACGAACTCGTCCTCTGGCAGCGCTCCCAGAATCTCGATGGATTCGTTGACGATGGTCTTGGGAACGCCGGTGACGCGAAACTTGCGGGACAAGTCCATGAACTCCGTGGCCTCGACACACGACGCGCGGATGAACGGACTCTCGATGGCCAGCCGGTGCGCCAGCGTGACGGCGCGGGGACAATGCGGGCACGTCGGCGTGACGAAGACCTGAATCTCGAGCGGCGAGGTCACGTGCTCGGCGACGAGCGCGCGGCTGTCCGGCGTCAGCCCGGAGTCGTTCGTGCCGGCCAGAATCACCGCCTCGATCAGCGACATGAACTCATAGCCCGCTGGCGCACCGAGGAAGCGGATGCGCGTGTCCTCGGTGCCTTTCAACAGGACAGTCGCCGGGATGTGCTCGATGCCATATTCGCGGGCCCTGTCCTGTTCGAGCACGAAGTTCACTTCTTCCAGCGTGACGAGATCGTTCAGGCTCGACGATCTCATCGAGCACCTGTCTCGCGACGTGCGCCGTTTCCGGGGCACCGATGGTCTGGGTGAAGAAGAGCAGCCGGACAGGCTCCTCGATGACCGCCAGGTGGCCGCGGACGGTCTGCCGGTCCTTCTCAGAAAGCAACGCCATGGCGGAGGGTCCCTGAACTTGAACAGGTCGTCGAACGCCTTCCGCGCGTCGTCGGGCGCGGGCGCCGTGGTTTCCCGCTCGACGGTCGTCCGGGCCGAGTACAGCGCGCACGAGTTCTTCGCGTTCTTGGGCGTGATCCGAGCCGGTATCGACTGCATGCACTCGAATCGGCTGCCTGGATCGAATGACGTGCACTGCGAGCAGGCGTGCAGGTCGGTCCCGCACCGCGGTGCACCGGCTGTCGAGTCCGACGTCAGCCGAGACGACGGTGCCGCACTGCGCGCAGCGGACGACCTCGCGGTAGCCCGGCATATTGATGTTTCGCGGGCCATCCTGCGAGATTCGCCGTGCACCGGCAGGCGCGCCCGGCTCAGGCGCGGGACGCGGCGGTCTTGGCGTGGCCGGGCGGTCCCGGTCATCGTCCTGATAGCCGCGTTGACGGTACTTCCTGTCGCTCATCAGGTTGCGGTAGCGAGCGCGATTGTATACCGGGCGAGCCCGGCCGGTGGCGGACAGGCGCGCGCCGGTCCTCGCTAGAAGTATCGCCGGGTTTGCGCGTAGAATCGCGCGGTTGCGCATGGGTTCCAGGCAGACTGCCGGCTGCTTGATCCTTTTTTCACAACATGGTACAAGTCGGGACGGCTGGCTTCACGACGAATCCGCCCGTCAGCCACTCCAACTAGCCGCCGATGCCGCAGATTTTCCATCGAAGCGCCAACACCCTGTCCAAGGTCAGTCTCGCCGGCATTCTCGTGCTGGTCGGGAAGCCTGATCGGGCTCGCGATGCTTCTGGGTCGCTCGTCATACGTGACGCGTGCCCAGGAATACGTCGAGCAACCGGTGCAGTTCAGCCATCTCCACCACGTGCTCGACGATGGTATTGACTGTCGGGTACTGTCACACCTCGGTCGAGACATCGTCCTTCGCGGGTATTCCGCCGACCAAGACGTGCATGAACTGCCACTCGCAGATCTGGCAGTCCGCGCCGATCCTCGAGCCGGTGCGCGCCAGCTTCCGTGAAGACAAGCCGATGCGGTGGACGCGCGTACACGACCTTCCCGACTTCGTGTACTTCAACCACAGCATCCACGTGAAGAAGGGTATGGGGTGCGAGACCTGCCACGGCCGCGTCGATCAGATGCCGCTGATGAAGCAGGAGAACTCGCTCCAGATGGAATGGTGTCTCAACTGCCACCGCAATCCCGAGCAGTACGTTCGTCCGCGCAGCGAGGTCTTCACGATGGGGTACCGTCCGCTGAAGCCCCAGTCGGAAGAGGGCCCGCGGCTCGTGGCCGAGTACCAGCATCAAGCCCAGCACCGACTGCTCGACGTGTCATCGGTGACCCGCTCATGAGTACCGACATCCAGGCGCTCCGCGCCAAACTGCAGGGCACGCGCGGTCGTGAATATTGGCGCAGCCTCGAGGCGGTCGCCGAAACGCCGGAGTTCAAGGAGTTCCTGCACCGCGAGTTCCCCCAGAACGCCTCCGAGTGGCTCGATCCCGTTGGCCGGCGCGGATTCCTGAAGTTGATGGGCGCCTCGCTCGCCCTGGCGGGCGTCAGCGCGTGCACGCGGCAGCCGGACGAGTCGATCGTCCCG
This sequence comes from uncultured Acidobacteriota bacterium, assembly GCA_963751025.1. GTDB lineage: Bacteria > Acidobacteriota > Vicinamibacteria > Vicinamibacterales > UBA2999 > Gp6-AA40. The sequence continues at coordinate 175,641 of CAVVTC010000006.1, forward strand.
TACGTACGGCAACCCGAAGAGCTCGTGCCCGGCAAGCCGCTCTTCTACGCGACGGCGATGCCGTTTGCCGGATCGGGTGTCGGCCTGCTCGTCGAAAGCCACGAGGGCCGTCCGACGAAGATCGAAGGCAACCCGGACCATCCGTCGAGTCTTGGCGCAACGGACCTGTTCGCGCAGGCCGCGATCCTCGGTCTGTACGATCCGGATCGCTCGCAGACGATCACGCATCTCGGAGAGATTCGCTCCTTTGATTCGTTCGTGACCGCGATGCAGTCCGTCATTGCCGCGCAGCAGGCGAACAAGGGTGCCGGCATCAGGATTCTGACTGAGACGGTCGCGTCGCCGACGCTCGGCGCGCAGCTGCAGGAATTCCTCGGCCGCTTTCCGCAGGCGAAGCTGGGTGCAGTGGGAGCCCTTCGGCCGCCACAACGTACGAGAAGGCAGCCGGCTCGCGTTCGGCGAGTACGTCGATGCGCAGTACGCGATCGAGAAGGCCGACGTCATCCTCTCGCTCGATGCCGATTTCCTCTGTTCTGGCAATGGCGGGCTGAGACACGCGCGCGCGTTTGCGTCGCGACGTCGTATCGAGGGCGCCCGCGCGGAGCTCAGTCGCTTCTACGCGGTCGAGTGCTCGCCCACGAACACCGGCACCAAAGCTGATCACCGGCTGCCGCTTCGTGGCTCGGAGATCGAGCCCTTCGCTCGGGCGGTGGCGTCCGCACTGGGAGTCGCCGGCGCCGGCGCGGCGACGCCGCCAGAAGCCGGGCAGCGCTGGATGGGTCCGCTCGTCAAGGATCTTCAGGCCGCGAAGGGTCGCAGTCTCGTCATCGCCGGCGAAGGACAACCCGCCGCCGTCCACGCGCTTGCGCATGCGATGAACGCCGCGCTTGGCAACGTGGGCGCGACGGTGGTCTACACGCCGACCGCGGAAATTTTCCCGAGCAACCAGCGCGCCGCGCTGCAGGAGCTCGTCGGCGAGATGAACGCGGGCACCGTCAGCCTGCTGCTGATCCTCGGCGCGAATCCGATCTACACGGCTCCTGCGGATCTCAATGTCACGACGGCGATGGACAAGGTCGCCCTGCGCGTGCACCTCGGCCTCCATCACGACGAGACCGCCGAGCGGTGTCACTGGCACATTCCCGAGGCGCACTTTCTCGAGGCGTGGAGTGACGTTCGCGCCGATGAAGGCACGGTCTCGATCGTCCAGCCGCTGATCGCGCCTCTCTACGGTGGCCGCTCCGCGCACGAAGTGCTGTCGGCGTTCAGCGAGGGCGGTGCGCGTTCGAGCTACGACATCGTCCGCTCGCACTGGCTCGCGACCGCACCGGCCGCGTTCGATCAGAACTGGCGCAAGTGGCTGCACGACGGCGTCATTCCCGGCACGGCGTTCGCGGCGAAGACGACCACGCTCCAGGCCAGCCTTCCGGCGCCCGCAGCGGCGGCGAGCGCGTCGGGTGGGCTCGAGGTGGTGTTCCGTCCCGACCCGAGCGTCTACGACGGGCGCTTTGCCAACAACGCATGGCTCCAGGAGCTGCCGAACTCGCTGACCAAGCTGACGTGGGACAACGCGGCCTTGATCGCCCCGGCAACCGCCGCCAGGCTGGAACTCATCACGTACGAAAAGGGCGACGATGTGTCGGGGCGCGTGCCGGTCGTCGAGCTGCACCACGACGGTCGCATGATCTCTGTTCCCGTCTGGCTCTCGCCGGGGCACGCGCTTGACACGCTGACGCTGCACGTCGGCTACGGCCGAACGCGTGCCGGCCAGATCGCGAACGGAATCGGCGTCAACGTGAATCGGCTTCGTGCGTCGGCAACGCCCGATATCGCGACTGGCGTCCGGATCGTCGATACCGGCGATACCGTCCAGCTCGCGTGCACGCAGGACCACTGGACGCTCGAAGGCCGCAACATCATCCGCGAGACGACGGTCGAAGAGTTCGAAAAGGACCCGGCGTTCGCGCAGAAGCGGGAGCACCTGGCGATCACCGGCGAGTCGATGTACCCGAACTACGACTACAGCAAGGGCTATCAGTGGGGCATGACGATCGATCAGAACGTCTGCACCGGCTGCAACTCCTGCGTCGTCGCCTGCCAGGCCGAGAACAATGTCCCGGTGGTCGGTAAAGAGCAGGTGCTCAACGGCCGCGAGATGCACTGGCTGCGCGTGGACCGGTACTACACCGGCGAGCCGGACAACCCCGGTACGTATCACCAGCCCATGCCGTGTCAGCAGTGCGAGACGGCGCCGTGCGAAGTGGTGTGCCCCGTGGCCGCGACCGTGCACAACGCCGAAGGCCTGAACGACATGGTCTACAACCGGTGCGTGGGCACGCGCTACTGCTCGAACAACTGTCCGTACAAAGTTCGCCGCTTCAATTTCATGCTCTACGCGGACTTCAACACGCCGAGCCTGAAGCTGATGCGCAACCCTGACGTCACAGTCCGCAGCCGCGGCGTCATGGAGAAGTGCACCTACTGCGTGCAGCGCATCAACCATGCGCGCGTCGCCGCCAAGCTCGAGGATCGTGAGATTCGCGACGGCGACGTTGTCACGGCGTGCCAGGCGGCGTGTCCGACGGATGCGATCGTCTTCGGCAACATCAACGACAAGAACAGCAAGGTGTCCCAGCGCAAGGCGAGCCCGCTGAACTACGCGCTGCTCGCCGAGCTCAATACCCGGCCGCGGACGACGTATCTCGCGGTCGTGCGAAATCCGAACGCTGAACTGCCAGACGAACTCGGCGCCGGCGGCGAGGAAGGGCACTAGGGATGGAGCAGCGGGATCAGCGGACGGGTTCGGCGGCGGAAGCGGCGCTGCTCGCGCGGACTCCGGCGGTCATCACGCCGGGGCACACGTTCAACTCCGTCACCGACACGATCAGCCACGTCGTGCTGACCAAGCGCACGCCGCTCGGCTGGTTCCTCGGGTTCTTCATCGCGTTCTGCCTGCTGATGGTCCTGAACATGACCATCGGCAACCTGCTGCTGACGGGCATCGGGATCTGGGGCAACAACGTTCCGGTCGGCTGGGCGTTCGACATCATCAACTTCGTCTGGTGGATCGGCATCGGCCACGCGGGCACACTGATCTCGGCGATCCTGCTGCTGTTCCGACAGCAGTGGCGCACGTCGATCAACCGTTTCGCCGAAGCGATGACGCTGTTCGCGGTGGCGTGCGCGGCGATGTTTCCGCTGCTGCACACCGGACGGCCGTGGCTGGCGGTCTATTGGTTGTTCCCGTATCCCAACACGATGGGTCTGTGGCCGCAGTTCCGCAGTCCCCTGATCTGGGACGTGTTCGCGGTTTCGACCTACGGCACGGTGTCGGCGCTGTTCTGGTTCGCGGGTCTCGTCCCCGACCTGGCCACGCTGCGCGACCGTGCGAAGTCGCCGATTGCGCAGCGCATCTACGGCATGGCGGCGCTCGGCTGGCGCGGTTCGGCGAAGCACTGGCAGCGCTACGAGACGGCCTACCTGCTGCTCGCGGGCATCTCGACCCCACTCGTGCTCTCCGTGCACTCCGTGGTGAGCTTCGACTTCGCGGTGTCGGTCCTGCCCGGGTGGCACGCCACGATCTTCCCGCCCTACTTCGTCGCCGGCGCGATCTACTCCGGGTTCGCGATGGTGATGACGCTGGCCATTCCGCTGCGCAAGTTCTACGGCCTCGAGGACTTCATCACCATGCGTCACATCCACAACATGACCAAGGTCATGCTGGTGACCGGGATGATCGTGGCCTACGGCTACGCGAACGAAGCGTTCTTCGCGTGGTTCAGCGCCAATCCGTACGAGCAGTTCATGATGGCCAACCGCATGACCGGCCCGTACGCGGTGTTCTACTGGTCGCTCATCGCGATCAACGCGGCGATGATCCAGTTGTTCTGGTTCCGCAGCGTGCGCGACAACATCCCGCTGCTCTTCATCCTGTCGCTGTTCGTGAACGTCGGCATGTGGCTCGAGCGCTTCATCATCATCGTCACGAGCCTGCATCGCGACTTCCTGCCTTCGTCGTGGGACATGTATGCCCCGACGCGGTGGGACTTCGGCATGTTCGTCGGCACGATCGGGCTGTTCCTGGCGCTCTTCTTCCTGTTCATCCGCTTCCTCCCGGCGATCGCGATCTTCGAGATGCGGACGATCGTGCCCGAGGCGAAGCTCAAGACCGAACACCACGGGTGATGTGATGGCACACGCACCAACACCCACGCTGCATGGCCTGATGGCCGAATTCGAGAGCCCGACGGCACTCGTCGAAGCGGCCACCAAGGCGCGTCTGGCGGGCTACCGCAAGATGGACGCCTATTCGCCGATTCCGATCCACGAGTTGGACGAGGCGCTCGGGCTGAAGAGGACGCGCCTCCCGCTGCTCGTGCTGCTCGGCGGGATTGCCGGCGGCATTGGCGGTTTCGCGCTCGAGAGCTGGGCATCGGCCGTGGCATACCCGATGAACGTCGGCGGGCGGCCGTTGATCAGCTGGCCGCAGTTCATCCCGGTCACGTTCGAGACCACGGTCCTCGGCGCCGCGCTGACGGCGTTCTTCGGGATGTGGGCGCTCAACAAGCTGCCGCAGCCGTATCACCCGGTGTTCAACGTGGAGGCGTTCGCGCGGGCATCGACGGATCGGTTCTTTCTGGTCATCGAAACCGGCGATCCGAGGTTCGATCGCGCCGCGACGTGGGCGTTCCTCGAGTCCACTCACCCGGTAGGAGTATCCGAAGTTGCTTCGTAGGATTGCGATTGTCGCGGCGTGCCTCGCGCTCGTCGGTTGCCGTCAGGATATGCACGACGCCCCGAGCTACGACCCGTTGCAGCAGACGACGTTCTTCGCCAACGGCGCCGCCTCGCGGACGCTGGTGGCCAACACCGTCGCTCGCGGTCACCTCCGCGCCGACGAGCACCTCTACACCGGCAAGGTCAACGGCCAGCCCGCCACCGAATTTCCCATGCCGGTGACCGCCGAGGTGATGGCCCGCGGTCAGGAGCGCTTCAACGTGTACTGCTCGCCGTGCCACGGCCGCACCGGCCTCGGCGACGGGATGATCGTGCAGCGCGGGTTCCGGCCGCCGCCCTCGTATCACGAGCCACGCCTGCGCGAAGCCCCGGTCGGCTATTTCTTCGACGTCATGACCAACGGCTTCGGGGCGATGCAGGACTACTCGGCGCAGGTCCCCGTGTCCGATCGCTGGGCGATCGCGGCCTACATCCGCGCGCTGCAACTCAGTCGCAACGCAACGGTAGCCGACGTGCCGGCCGATCGCCGCGGGGATCTCGATCAGCCCGTTGATGCGCCTGCGGCGCCGGCTGCCCCGCCCGCACAGGAGATTCGGTAACCGTGGAAACGACCTTCGCCCCGCCCGTGGCCGACATCGCCACTCCCCGTTCGCGCGCGCTCATCGCGGGGGGCATCGGCCTGGTCGGATGCGCGATCGGCTTCCTGGTCGATCGCGATCAGTTCTTCAGGTCGTGGCTGATCGCTTACATGCTGTTCCTCGGCATCGCGCTCGGGTCGCTGGCACTGATGATGGTGCAGCACCTGTCCGGCGGCGCCTGGGGTGTCTTCCGTCGAATCTTCGAGGCGTCGAGCCGCACGCTGCCGCTGCTCATGATCCTCTTCATCCCCGTGCTTCTGGGGATGACATCGCTCTATCCCTGGACGCACGACGATCACGTACAGGCGGACGCGGTGCTGCGTCACAAGGCGCCCTATCTCAACATCCCGTTTTTCGTCGCCCGCGCCGTCATCTATTTCGCGGGCTGGTGGGGCATCTCGTTCCTCCTGAACAAGTGGTCGCAGCAGCAGGATGCGGGAGATGTCGCTGCCAACACGCGCCTGCAGCGTCTCAGCGGCGCCGGCCTCGTGTTCTACGCGATGGCGGTGACCTTCGCGGGCATCGACTGGATCATGTCGCTGAACCCGCACTGGTACTCGACGCTGTTCGGGTTCCTGATGATGGGCGGCCAGGGTCTGGCTGCGCTGGCGTTCACGATCGTCGTGTCGACGTTCCTGTTCCGCCATGAGCCGATGTCGCGGCTGCTCAAGCCGACTCACTTCCACGACCTCGGCAAATTGACGTTGGCGTTCGTGATGCTCTACGCCTACTTCAATTTCTCGCAGTACATGCTGACGTTCGCCGCGAACCTGGCCGAAGAGATTCCGTACATGACGGTCCGGACGCGGAACGGGTGGCAGTACCTGGCGCTGTTCCTGACGATTTTCCACTTCGCGGTGCCCTTCTTCCTGCTCCTCTCACGCGATCTGAAGCGCGCCGCGCATCGCCTGGTCGTCGTGGCGCTGTGGCTCATCTTCATGCGCTTCGCCGACATCTACATGCTGGTCTCGCCCGAGTTCGCCTCGACCGGCGGCAACCTGCATTTGCTCGAAGGCGAGCACGTCAGCCACCTGTTCGTGCATTGGATGGACCTGGCGGCCCCGCTCGCGATCGGCGGGTTGTGGCTGTGGATGTTCTTCACGCAGCTCCAGCAGCGGCCGCTGTTCGCCGCTGGCGACCCCTATCTGCGCGAGGCCCTCCAGAGCGGAGGAAGCCACTGATGGCCGAGCATCATCACGCGCACGCGACGCCCGACGATCAGTACCTCAACACGACGGAGGGGGCGGGGCACGAGCACACGGACGCCAACGTCTGGATGATCATCCAGTTCGCGATCTGGCTCATGATCTCAGCGGTCGCGACGCACTTCTTGATGTGGGGGATGTTCGAGTGGTTCGTGACGGATCGGAATGCCGCCGCCCCCGTGGCCGAATTCCCGCTAGCCATGGAGCAGGAGCCGCGGCTGCCGGCAGGGCCGCGCCTGCAGCCGATCCCGGCGAACGAGATCGTCGTGTTCCGCGAGCGTGAGAGCGCGCAACTGAACGGCTACGGCTGGGTGGACCGCAATGCCGGTGTCGTGCGCATCCCGATTGCCGAGGCGATGCACCTCGTAGTCGAGCGCGGACTGCCGTCACGCGCGCCGGCCGCCGCTGCGCCCGAGGGCGCGAGCCCCGACGCGTCGGCGTTGATGCCCGCCGACTCGAGTGCCGGACGGACGATGGAAAGACGCAGGTAAGACTCATGTCAATGCCCAAGGCTCACGGCTCAATGCTCAATGCCCAACGAATGCTGCGGCTGGGTGCGTTGATCTGTGCGTTGGGCCTTGGGCCTTCGGCCTTGGGCGTTGATTGGGTTTCGCGCGCAAGCGCGCAGCAGCAGCCTGGGATGCCCGGCTCGATGGGTTTCGCCAGCGGCATCGTCGCCTCGAACGTGCCGCCGGCGTTGAAGGACGTCACGTTCAGGCAGCGGCTGGGCGAACGCCTGCCGCTCGACGTGCGGTTCAAGGACGAGACTGGTCGCGACGTGGCGCTTGGCGAGTACTTCGGGAAGAAGCCGGTGGTGCTGTCGTTTGTGTACTACCAGTGCCCGATGCTGTGCACGCAGGTGTTCAACGGCATCTCGTCAGCGCTCAAGGTGCTGCCGTTCACGGCCGGCAAGGAATTCGATGTCGTGCTGGTCAGCTTCGATCCGCGCGATACGCCCGAGGCCGCGAATGCGAAGAAGCGCGCGCACCTGGATCACTGGAACGTCCGCGATACCTCGGACGGCTGGCATTTCCTCACCGGCGACGAGGCCGCCATTCGCCAGGTGACCTCGGCGGCCGGTTTCACCTACCAGTGGGAGGCGCAGACGCAGCAGTTCGCCCATGTCAGCGGCCTGCTCGTGGCCAACGCCGATGGGACGCTGTCCCGCTACTTCTACGGCGTCGAATTCTCGCCGCGCGATCTGCGGCTGGCGATTGTCGAGTCAGGGAACGGCAAGGTCGGATCGGTGATCGAGGAACTGTTGCTCTACTGTTTCCAGTACGACCCGTCCCACGGCCGCTACGGCGCGGTGTTCATGAACATGCTGCGCCTCGGAGGGGTGTTGACCGTCGGTCTCATCGTGGGATTCATCGTGCTGATGCGGCGACGCGAAACGCGATCGGCCACGGAGAGGCACGCCTGAGCCTTTATGTTTTCTGGGATTCCACTCTTTCCTGAGCAGGCCTCCACGCTCGCACCGCGCGTGGACAACCTGTATTTCTTCATCGTGGCGGTCACGGCCTTCTTCGCCATCGCCGTGACGGTCGTGGTGATCATCTTCGCGGTCAAGTACCGGACCGACGATCCGCTGGCCGTCGGCGACCGCATTCACGGATCCATCCCGCTCGAACTGGCCTGGTCGATCATCCCCTTCATCATCTCGCTCGTGATCTTCGCGTGGGCGGCCGATGTGTTCTTCGACCTCGTGCGCCCGCCCGATCAGACGCTCGAGATCTACGCCACCGGCAAACGGTGGATGTGGAAGTTCCAGCACATCGACGGTCAGAACGAGATCAACGAGCTGCATGTCCCCCTCGGGCGCGCGGTGAAGGTCACCTTCACGTCCGAGGACGTGCTCCACTCGCTGTTCTTCCCGGCATTTCGCACCAAGGCCGATGCGATTCCGGGACGATATAGCTCGGTGTGGTTCACGGCGACCAAGCTCGGTGAGTACCATATTTTCTGCGCGGAGTATTGCGGCACCAAGCACTCCGGAATGGTCGGCAAGGTCCACGTCATGGAGCCGGCCGCCTACCAGGCATGGCTGAGCGGAACCACTGTCGGCACGTCGCTCGCTGCGCGCGGTGAGCAGCTCTTCAGCGATCTCTCGTGCAACACCTGTCACCGCAGCGACGCCAACGGCCGCGGACCCTCGCTCCTCAACAAGTTCGGCGGACCACAGCAGCTGGCTGACGGCACCACAGTCACGGTCAACGAATCCTACCTGCGCGAATCGATTCTCATGCCGCAGGCCAAGATCGCGGCTGGCTTCAACCCCTTGATGCCGACCTTCCAGGGACTGCTGAGCGAAGAGAGTGTGATGGCGCTCATCGAGTACGTGAAGACGCTCAAGGCGCCGGCTGGCAGCGTGTCCGCTGCCCCGCAGGAGAACAAGTAAGGCCATGGCAACCCAAGCTGCTCCGCTCGTCGCTGCTCCGGCGGTCACGTATCTGAATCACGAAACCAGTGTCGTCTCGTGGCTCCTCACCAAGGACCACAAGCGCATCGGCCTGATGTACCTCGTGGTCGTGACGTTCGCGTTCTTCCTCGGCGGCATCTTCGCGTCGGGCATCCGGCTCGAACTGGCCACGCCGGCCGGCGATTTCGTCTCGGCGGACACCTACAACAAGCTCTTCACCATGCACGGCGTGGCGATGGTGTTCTTCGTCCTGATTCCCGCCGTGCCGGCGATTCTCGGCAACTTCGTGCTGCCGCTGATGCTCGGGGCCAAGGACGTCGCGTTCCCGAAGATCAACCTCCTCAGCTGGTACGTCTTCGTCGCCGGCTTCGCGTTCACGGTCTACGCCATGGTGGCCGGCGGCGTGGACACCGGCTGGACGTTCTACACGCCCTACAGCAGCCGCGCGTCGAACTCGAACGTGATGATGACCGGCATCGGCGTCTTCATCACCGGCTTCTCGTCGATCCTCACCGGCGTGAACTTCATGGTCACCATCCACCGGATGCGCGCGCCGGGGTTGACCTGGTTCCGGCTGCCGCTCTTCGTGTGGGCCGTGTATGCGACGAGCCTCGTGCAGGTGCTCGGCACGCCGGTGATCGCCATTACCGTGCTCGCGCTCGCGATCGAGCGCGGCCTGGGCTTCGGCATCTTCGACGCCGCGCTCGGCGGTGACCCGGTGCTGTTCCAGCACATGTTCTGGTTCTACTCGCACCCGGCGGTCTACATCATGATCCTGCCGCCGATGGGCGCCATCAGCGAGGTCATTGCCGCCTTCTCGCGCAAGAGCATCTTCGGGTATTCGTTCGTCGCGTTCTCCTCGCTGGCGATCGCGATCTTCGGGTTCCTGGTGTGGGCCCACCACATGTTCGTCTCGGGGATCTCGGTCTACTCGGCGCTGGTGTTCTCCTTCTTGACCTACGCGGTCGCCATCCCCTCGGCCGTGAAGACGTTCAACTGGGCCGCGACGATGTATCGCGGGGCGATCTGGCTGAAGGCGCCGATGATCTGGGCGATTGCCTTCCTCGGTCTCTTCCTGGTCGGCGGCCTGACCGGTCTCTTCACTGCTGCGCTCGGCGTCGATGTCCACCTCCACGACACCTACTTCGTCGTCGCGCACTTCCACTTCATCATGGTCGGCGGCGCGATCATGGGTTACTTCGCCGGCCTGCACTACTGGTGGCCGAAGATCACCGGGCGGATGTATTCCGACATCTGGGCCAAGGTGGCGGCGATCATCGTGTTCGCGGGCTTCAACCTCACGTTCGGTCCGCAGTTCATTCTCGGGTATCTGGGCATGCCGCGCCGGTATCACGTCTACCCTGAGGAGTATCAGGTGCTGAACGTGCTGTCGTCGGCGGGTGCGTCGATTCTGGCGGTCGGTTACGGCCTGATCGCGATCTACCTGATGGCCTCGCTCTTCAGGGGCGAGCGCGCCGGCCCGAACCCCTGGCACGCGACCGGACTCGAGTGGACGACGCAGTCCCCGCCGCTGCCGCACAACTTCGAGACGCAACCAGTGGTGACCGAGGACGCGTACGAGTACGCCCTGCGGGAGGTCAAAGTTGGCTGAGGCAGTCACTGCCCACGGCGATCACGGGGCGCACGCGCACCACCATCCGGCGCTCCAGCATCACTTCGACACGCTGGGCCAGCAGCACGAGGCTGCCACGCTCGGCATGTGGCTGTTCCTGATCACCGAGGTCATGTTCTTCGGCGGCCTCTTCCTGGCCTACATGCTGTATCGCGTGTGGTACCCGGAGGCGTGGGCCGAGGGCAGCTACCAGTTGAACCTCACGCTGGGCACGGTCAACACCGTCGTGCTGATCGGCAGCAGCTTGACGATGGCCCTGGCGGTCCGCGGCGCGCAGACCGGATTGCGCCGGGCCACGGTGGTCTGGCTGCTTCTCACGATGATCCTCGGCCTCGTCTTCCTGATCATCAAGTACTTCGAGTACGCCGAGAAGTTCACGCACCATCACGTGCCGGGCTCCACGTTCCATTTCCCTGGCCCGCACGGAGCCCAGGTGCAGATCTATTTCTCGCTGTACTTCCTGATGACCGGTCTGCACGCCACGCACATGCTCATCGGGTTCGGGCTGCTCAGCGTGATCGCGTGGATGGCGCACAAGAACCGGTTCTCGCCCGAGTGGTACACGCCGGTGGAGATGAGCGGTCTCTACTGGCACTTCGTTGACATCGTGTGGATCTTCCTGTTCCCGCTGCTGTACCTCGTGGACAGGGCCCACCCCGCAGGATAGACGCCATGTCTGGACACGTCTCACCCAAGAGCGTCTACTACGCGATCTTCGGAGCGCTGATGGTGCTGACCGTCGTCACGGTCGCCGTCGCCACCGTCAATCTCGGCCGCTTCAACTTCCCAGTGGCGATCGGCATCGCCATCACGAAGGCGACGCTCGTCATCCTGTTCTTCATGCACGCGAAGTACAGCAGCAAGCTGACGAAGATGTTCGTCGGCACCGCGTTCTTCTTCCTGTTCATCCTGCTGACGCTGACGATGACCGACTTCCTGTCGCGCGGATAGCGACCTTCGACGGCGGATCAGCGGGCGCGGGCTATGGCGTCAGGACGCCACGGCCGCCGGCGGTGTTGAAAGTCGATGAGGGCGAAGCCGAAGGCGGGGCCGAGGGGAAGACCGAAGGCGCCGCGCCGGCGCACTAACGGTTGAACCAGTAGCTCGCTTTCACCATCAGCACGTTCGTCGAGTTGCCGTTGAACGTGTCGCCGAGGTCTCGGAAGACGCTGAACTGGCCAGGCCGCGAGTAGTCGGCCTGCGACATATCCCACACCACGAACAGCGTGCTGCCGCGCAGGTACTCCCAGCGCAGCACGACGTTCCCCCGCAACGACTTGGTATTGAAGTCCGGATCGTAGGGGATCGTCACCGGCTCGAACTCGAACGACATCGGACGAGCGAGCCGGCGGATGTCGTTGTAGTCGCCGACCGCGACGAACGGCTGCAGATACATCTGCAGGGTGAGGTCACGATTGAATGAATAGGTCGTCCGGAAGGTCATGTCGACGACATCGCGATCGAGCGTGCCGTAGACGTGATCGAAGACGCCGTCGCCGTCCGGGTCCTGGTTGATGATCCACTGCGCGATGTCGAGACCGGCGCTGTAGTTGATCGAGACCGACGCCAGCACACGGTCATTCGGCTGAAATGACACACCTGTCCGCGCATTGCCGCCCGACCCGCCAACGGCGTTCCTCCAGAAGTTGCCGCCCAGATTGAGCTGCCATCGCTTCCGCGAGTCGCTGTTCGCGTTGTAGAACAGGAACTGCGAGCCCGGCTTGAAGATGGGCGGGCCTCCCCGTGTATCCAGATCGTCGTGCACGTCGCCATTGCGGCCGCCGCCGAAGTTGAAGTTCCAGTAGTTCAGGAACTGGAACGACACGCCGGTCTCGAAATAGTCGTTGATGATCAGGCGCTCGTCCGTCCATCCGTAGCCGTAGCTGCTGAAGCCCCAGAAGCGCCGGAAGATCTTCCACGGATCGGGCTGCCCGACCTCGGCATAACCCTCTGCCTGATTTCGATTGGCCCGCGTTCGAAAGAAGCCGATGTCGTTGACGCGGAAGTCGCGGCCGAAGTGATCGTAGTGAGTGCCGATGTTGAAGTTCTTGCGAGAGACATTGAAGTTGGTGACGCCGCCGCCGCTGGTCCTCATGCCGTTGGGGCCTGGCGCATGCGTGATGACCCAGTGGCCATCGAAGCGCGCGCGGTTCTGATCCCAGCGGATATTGTGATCGAACCCGCCGGTGAAGGCGTCATCGGCTCGCTCGCGAAACACGCCGGTGACCAGCGCACCGATGTTCGACGAGCCCCTGACGTCACGCTGCAGACGGAAGACGTTATAGGACGTGGCCGGCTCGATGAGCATTTCGGCCCGCGTGATGCCTGAGCCATCGACAATCGGCGTGTCCACGTCGGCATACTCGCGCCCCGTGGCCGCGGTGAGCGCGCCGTAGGTCCAGCTCGATTTCTTGCCAGTCACCTTTGCCGCCCCGAGGATCGTCGTCTCGTCCGGCCGATCGACGATGACGTCGGCCGGACCGACTGGAAGACGTCCAGGCGCGCGGCCGATGCGGCGCGAGTGAAACAGCTGGAAGTTGCCGTACGGCGGCACGAACGTGCGGCTGTCCTCGAGGAAGAAGGGCCGCTTCTCCGGAAAGAACGTTTCGAAGACCGACAGGTTCAGCACCGCCGGATCCTGCTCGACCTGTCCGAAGTCAGGGTTGATCGTCGCCGCCAGCGTGGCGTCGGAGCCCATTCCGACTCTGAGGTCCACGCCCGCTGCTGCGCCGCCTTCCTGACTGACGCCGGGACGATACGCCGATCGGCCCGCCACGTACGGAATCAACTCCAACCGGCGAGGAGGACTGATGGGCCGATCGAAGACCAGGTGTCCGTACAGCGAGACTTCGCCGCGTTCACCTCGCGGCTTGGGCACCCACGTCCCGCTCTCGTTCAGCCGGCGAATCTGACGCTGGACGTTGAAGCCCCAGACCTGCCCCGGCTCGGGCGACGCGGTGAAGCGGATCTGCGAGAACGGGATTCGGAACTCCGCGTTCCAGCCCGTATCGGTCACCTCGGCGCGCACTTCCCAGACCGAGTTGTAGTCGCGGTCGTTGCGGTCATCGTCGGTGGTGGACAGATCGCCCTGCCATCCGGATGGATTGGTCTGAAACGCGTAGCCCGTCTGATGATCGTGGCGCGGATCGAGCGCGATCATGACCATGTCCGTCGGCGGCTGCTCATCTCGCCGGCCGAGGCCCGCGGAGACGAGCGCGCCGTTGTCGTCCAGGCAGACCACGGCGACATACAGGAAGCGGTCGTCATAGGCGACCTGGATCCTCGTCTGCCGCGTCATCAACTGTCCGTTATCGGGATCGCGCTGCATGAATCCGCTGGCGGTGGGGGCGAGCGTCCAGACCTCGTCTCCCAGACGGCCGTCCACGGTCGGCGGCGTCGCCACGCGTACGGCCCGGATGACCTTGCCTTCCTTCAGCGCCCGTTTGGGTTCGTTGGCCTCATAGACGAATTCAGGCATCTCGGCCGCCGCAGGTGCGGGCGCGGGGCCGCTCTGTGCCGACGCCGTACCGTGCAGGATTGAGATCGCGCACAGCAGTGCCGCGGCAAGAGAACGGGGGTACATGCTTCCTTTAGACACACGTTTCGGGAGGAAGGTTGGTCATTTATTCGATGATTCTGGTAGGTTCAGTGGATGCGCGCCATCGTGCTCGACGATCGTGTGACGGTCCAGGAGTCCAGACCAGCCCCCAATCCGGGTGACGGCGAGGTGCTCGTGCGCGTGACGTGCGCCGGCATCTGCGAGACCGACCTGCAATTGATCAAGGGCTATATGGGGTTCAGGGGAGTGCTGGGTCACGAGTTCGTTGGCGTCGCCGAGTCCGGTCCGATGGCCGGACGCCGCGTCGTCGGCGAGATCAACTGCGCGTGCTGGACGTGCGAGACCTGCCGCATGGGGCTGCACACGCACTGCCCGAACCGCACGGTGCTCGGTATCCTCAATCATGACGGCGCCTTCGCCGATCTGATCGCGGTGCCGCAGCGCAATCTGCACGCCGTCCCCGATGCGCTGTCCGACGAGATCGCGGTGTTCACCGAGCCGGTCGCCGCCGCATTTCAGATTCCCGCACAGATCTCGATCCGCGGCACGGACCGCATCATTGTCCTTGGCGACGGGCGTCTCGGGAACCTGTGTGCGCAGGTGCTGGCGCGGCTGTCGAGTCACGTGCTGGTCGTCGGCAAGCATCCGCAGAAGCTCTCGCTGTTGAAGGCGCTCGGTATCTCGACGGCGTTGGTGTCTGATCCCATCGACGAGCGCTCGGCGGACATCGTCGTGGACTGCACTGGATCGGAGACCGGCCTTCCAACGGCGCTCAAGCTCGTGCGCCCGCGAGGAACCATCGTACTGAAGACCACCGTTGCCGGGACGCAGACGCTGGCCTGGGCTCCGTTCGTGATCGACGAGGTCACGCTCGTCGGATCGAGGTGCGGTCCGTTCGAGCAGGCACTCGCTGCGCTCGAGAAGGGCGACGTGAAAGTGCAGCCGCTCATTTCGGAACGCTTCGATCTCTCGAAGGGGATCGATGCGCTCGAACGTGCGCAAGCGAAATCGATTCTCAAGGTCTTGTTGAACGTTTCGTAGGGACGGTGAGCCGGTCCGTCTGAGGCCCGGGCTGAGAGCCTGCCCTACTGCTGCGGAGAGCTGCTGGTGACGAGCGCGGCTGTTCTGCCGCGCGCGAGCTCCGCAGGGGTACGGCCCTGCTTGTTCTTGATATCGAAGCGCGCGCCCTTGCTGGCCAGGAACTCGATGATGCGATCGGCGCCGCGCTGCACGGCGTAGTGCATCGGCGTCATGCCGGCGTCGTTGGCGGCGTTGACGTTCGCCCCTTTCTCGACCAGCACCTTGATCACATCGACCGGATCGTTCCGGTCCCCGGCCTCGGTGACCTCTTCGTCGCCGCCGCGCGGCGCGCCGAGTCCAGCCGCGGCCATCAACGGCGTCGAGCCGTCCGTGAGTCCGAGCGATGGGTTCGCGCCGGCATCGACGAGCAGTTTCACTGAGGCGAGATCGATGGCGCGCACCGCGCGATAGAGCGGCGTCGAGCCTGGCGCCACGTTGATGTTGCCCTGCGCCTGTCGCGGCGGCACGGTCTTGGTATAGACCGCATTCGGGTCCGCGCGTCTGGCGAGCAGAAGCGCTGCCACATCCAGATGGCTGACGCCGTTCTCGGCATCGGGCGGATTGGGTCGATTCGTGTACTTCGCGAGGTTCCGCATCTCGACGACGATGTACAGCGAGCCGTCGTTGACGTTGGCGCCCTTGTCGATGAGCAGCTTGGCAAACGCGTAGTGGCCGTTGAAGATCGCGGTCTGCATCGCGGTGAAGCCGTACTGCGGCTCTTCCGCGTTCAGGTCGGCGCCGCCGGCGATGAGTTCGCTGCCCGCGTCGAGCGCCCCCTGCCTCGCCGCAAGCATCAACGCGGTGATCCCGCCCTGCGGGCGATCGTGAATGATTCCGCCCGCGCCGCCGGTCAGTTTCTGGAAGGTGTATTCGGCCGTCCGCGTGTTCGGTTGCGCGCCGGCGCCGAGCAGCGCCTTGACCACCGGGGCATGATTCTCGGCGGCCGCGAGCATCAGGGCCGTCTGGCCGCGGAACTTCTCGGCGGCATTCGCATCGGCGCCCGCCTCGAGGAGCAGCTTGACGGACTCCACGCTGCCCGATCGTGCGGCCAGCATGAGCGCTGTTTCGCCCTCGCCATACACCGCGTTTGCCGGTGCGCCTGCACGAAGCAGCGCGTTGACGACTGCCGCGCTGCCGATCGTGGCCGCTTCGTGCAGCGGCGTCACGCCATAGCGGTTCGACACGCTCGGCCTTGCGCCAGCGGCGAGGAGAGCCTTGACCGTGTCGAGGTCGTTCCAGTGCGCCGCCCACTGCAGGGGAGTCGATCCATCGACGTCCGGCGCATTCACATCGGCGCGCTGTTTGATCAGCGCGCGCGCAGCCGCGGAGTTCTGGTTCTTGAGTGCCGTGACGAGACGCAGATCCGCTTGAGCACTGGCCGTTGACGCGCCTGCGGCAAGCACCACCGCGAACGCGATCAGCAGCGCCCAGTTCGTCAATCGAACCTCGCCCATCGTCGATGCCACCGTCAGATTTCGATGCGGCCGGAGCTCTGGCCGAACTTGTCCGTGTTGATGCCGGACTTGTCCATCAACGAGATCATCAGGTTCGACAGCGGCGTGCTCTTCGCCATCTTGAGATGGCGGTTGCCCTTGTGCGTGCCCGCGCCGCCGCCGACGAGCAGCGTCGGCAGGTTCTCGTGATCGTGGGCGTTGCCATTCGTCATGCCGCTGCCATACAGGAACAGCGAATGATCGAGCAGGCTGCCGTCGCCGTCCGGCGTCGCCTTGAGCTTGTCGAGGAACTGCCCGAAGAGATCGAGGTGATACATGTCGATCTTGATCTTCTTGGCGACCTGCTCGGGGATGTTGTTGTTGTGCGAGACGGGGTGGTGACCGTCAGCCACGCCGATCTGCGGGTAACTCAGCGTGCTCAGCTCGCGAGCGAGCATGAACGACGTCACGCGCGTGAGATTGCCCTGGAAGGCCAGGTGCATCAGGTCGAACATGAGCGTCACGTGCTCTTCCCAGTTCTCCGGGATGCCGACCGGTGTCGGCGGCGCTTCGAGTCCGGTCTCGTTGCGCTGTTTCTCGGCCTGGACGATCCGGCGCTCGATCTCGCGGACGTTGTCCATGTACTCGGTGACACGCGTTTTGTCGCGCGGCCCGAGCTGTACCTTCAACTCGTTCGCGCTCTGCATCACCGCGTCGAGGATGCTCGTGTTCCGCTCCAGGCGGGCGCGCCGTTCGGCCGGCGTGGCGCGGTCGCCGCCGAACATGCGCTCGAACACCACGCGCGGGTTGATCTCCATTGGCAGCGGCTGTGACGCCGACGCCCAGCTGATCGTGCTCATGTACGAGCAGAGGAAGTCGCCCGCGCAGCTTCCGAGGTGGCTCGAGTGATCCTCGGTCGCGAACTCCATCGACGGGAAGGTGGATTCCTGCCCGATCTTCTTCGCGATCAGCTGATCGACCGTCGGTCCCAGCTTGAGCAGGCTGCCCTTCGATGGAAACGTGCCGCTCAGCCACATCGCCGAACTGACCGAGTGGCCGTTCTCGCCGTAGTTGGAGAGGTTGCTCAGGACAGTCAGGTCCTTCCGGAACGATTCGAGCGGCCTGAGGATCGGTGAGAGCTCGAAGTTCGTGCCCTCCTGGGCGGGCGTCCACTCGCGCATGATCGAGCCGTGCGGCACGTAGACGAACCCGAACCGCGACAGGGGCGCGGCTGGCGTCTGGGCCAGGGCCATCGCCGCCGGAACCATACTGTCGAGGAGTGGCAGCGCCACGGTCACACCAAGGCCGCGAAGGACCGTGCGGCGGGGTATGGCCTTCTTCGTCACGATCATGACTCCGACCTCCTGGTTTGGAACGGCGCACTCTTCACGATGCCGAGCACGAGCGACGAGAACTTGTAGCCCGAGCGTTCCGCGTCTTTGACGATCGCCCGCACGAACGGCATGTCGTAGTACTCGATGCCGTGACCCAGCCCGTACGACAGCAGCATCTCGGTCATGTTCCGCGCGAACATGTCGGGGCGCCGCAGCATGGCCTGCCTGAGCGCGACGGGACCGTCGACTCGTGTGCCGTCGGCGAGCTCAGAGGCGGGATCGATTATCGCCCCGTTGTCCACCGTGCGCCAGCGGCCGATGCCATCGAAGTTCTCGAGTGCCAAACCGATGGGATCCATGAGTTTATGGCAACCGGAACAGGCCGGACTCTTCCGGTGTTCCTCCATGCGATCGCGCATGGACTTCGCCCGTCCGGGGTTCTCGTCGAGCGGTGGGACGACGGCCGGTGGAGACGGCGGCGGCGTACCCAGAAGGTTCGTCAGCACGTACTTGCCGCGCAGCACCGGCGAGGTGCGGTTGTTCTGCGAGGTCAGCGCCAGGATGCTGCCGTGTCCGAGCAGTCCCTTTCGCGCCTCGTTCGTGACCGCGACGCGGCGGAACTGCGTGCCGTAGATGTTCGCCACGCCGTAGTGGCGCGCGAGCCGCTCGTTGAGGAACGTATAGTCCGCGCTGAGCAGCGTCGTCACGCTCCTGTCCTCGAGGACGATGCTCTCGAAGAGCAGCTCGGTTTCGCGCTGCAGTGCCTCGCGAAGGTTGTGGTCGAAGTCAGGAAAGACGTCGGCGTCGGGCTGAAGGCCGCGGAGGTTGCGCAGATACAGCCATTGCCCGGCGAAGTTGCTGCCCAGGGCGCGCGCGCGCTCGTCCTTGAGCATGCGCCGGACCTGCTGCTCGAGGACGGCCGGATTCTGAAGACGCCCGGCGGTTGCGGCCGCGAGCAGCTCCTCGTCCGGAATGCTGCTCCAGATGAAAAACGACAGACGTGATGCCAGCTCCAGATCGCTGATCCGATAGTTCGAGCCCGGCACAGCCTTCTCGGGATCCCGTTCGATGCGATACAGGAATCGCGGATGAACGAGGAGGAATCTCAGCGCGCCCTCGATGCCGGCATCGAAGTCACCGCCGCTGGCGCGCTCCTTCGAGTAGAAGTCGAGGAGCCGCGTCATGTCGGCGTCGCTCACCGGGCCGCGGTACGCGCGCCGCGCCAGCGAGGAGAGGATCGTCTTCGCACACGAGGCCTCGTCCTGCGGGGACGCGGGCCTGCAGGTGAACACCTTCTGCCGGCTTGGCGCACTGTCCGACCGTGTCGCGTTGAACGGACCCTCGATCGTGACCTTGTCGAGTTCGGGAATGCCCACCGGCGTGATTGGGTCGAGGCGCTCCCGTTCGAAGGGTTGCAGCAGCTCGAGGGTCGTCGCTGAGCTCTTCTTGAGAAACGCCACACCGATCGTGTGGATGCCCGCCGAGATCTTCATGCGCTTCTGGAAGCGCTTCTCCATCTCGTCGCCGGCCAGCGTTGGCTGCAGGTAGTTCGCCTGTTCGTCCTTCGGGCCTCCGAACCGCGCCAGGACGACACGATGGCCGTCGAGGGTGACTTCGAGGTCGTGCTCGAGCTCGAGACCGCGGACGATGTTGACCGTCTCACGATAGAGTCGCGGGCTGATCACGTATTCGCCGTCTACCGGGAAGTAGTGGCGGATCGCGATGCCGCCGCGCGTGCCCATCGGGCAGACCCGGCACGTGGTCGTGCTGCGAGAGATCGCCGCGGACGCGGAAGGTCTCGAGCGAGGGCGTAATCCTGGGGCTGGCCACCGCGAGACTGCTGATCTTCCAGGCGGCCGAGAGGTATCGCTCCATGAGCGACGTCGAGATGTTGAGGACGGTCGCGTTGTTGTCGAAGCCGTAGGCTTCCTCGTCTGGAGGCAGAAGTGCGGAGACGTCGACGTCCAGCGCGAAGAGATCGCGGACGGCGTTTCCGTACTCCGAGCGATTCAGACGATGAATCGCGGGATGACGCAGCGTCGGCGCTGCCAGCGCCGCTTTGTCGATCGAGGATTCCAGGTGGGTGACGAGGCCGTCCAGCGCCGCTGGTGTCGGTCGCGGCATGCCCGACGGTGGCATCTGGCCGCCCCGGACTTTGCGGATGACCTTCTCCCATGTCTCCGCGCCAGCCGGGATGTTCGACATCGAGATCGTGTCGAGCGCAAGGCCACCTGTCTTCGCTTTCTGGTTATGACACGTGACGCAGTACCGATTGATCAGCGTGCTGTGCGCTGAGCCCTGCGCCGAGCCTTGCCCCGGGCCCTGAGCCGAGCCCTGCCCACGGCTCGCGGCGCTCGCGACCACCATCATCCACGCGACCAGACACACCGAGACGCTCTTGTTCATACCTGTCAGTTGGCGCAGTTGGTTGTCAGGGTTCGCATCGAGGTGATGTTGACCCGTTCCTCGGTGCCTGCCTTGGTGAGGAAGCCTTTCGCGACGACCTTCTGGCTCGTCCATCCGGCTGGAGGACCGTAGACCTGCCCGAGGCGGAACGTCCGTTCACCGAGCGCGCCGGCGTCGAGCTGTGCGATCGCGTCATCCTTCGGCGCCTCGGGCTCCCGCGTCCGAACAGGCTCGGTGGCGCGGCTCAACGTCCACACGCGACCGTTCTGGGCCAGGCATCCGACGACCTGTACGAGCGCGAAGTCGAGGTTCCCAGTCTGACCCGGAATCTTGATGCCGGTGAGATCGGCGACGCCGAGCTCGTTCATCCCGTCGGCGTAGTTGTTGACCTTGAGCAGATGCGCGACCAGATCGACGTACTCCGCGTCCGACAACGAACCGGGCGCATTTCTGGGCATCGTCGTCTTGATGGTCGTGAACACGGTCTGCAGCGTCGCGTCGGAGAACGTCTTCGTGAATCGCTCGCCCGCGAGCACCGGTGCCGTGCCGCCGGGTTCGCGGTGGCACATGGTGCAGTTGCTCTCGAACAGCTTCGCGCCGCGCACTGCCTGCGCGGATGTGTAGACCCCCTGATCGACGGTCTTCTCCTGCGCGAGAGCAAGCGTGCCCATGAGCACGAGCGCGAGAACAGCGAGGCGCATGTGCAGATTCTGCCTTACTTGTGGGACGATCGGAACCGCATGATGAGGTTGGTCGAAGAGTATGCCGGGGTTGGAGACCTGACCGCGAAAGACGGGCTGATCCCCCAGGTCCGCTACCGGATCGCCCGGTTTCAGGGCTTTGTCGAACACTCCGGCCTGCCGGTTCCGGGCATGCACCGGATCGAGGGATCCGTGGACACGACAGCCGACCTCGAGCCACTCGTCGGTCAGTCGTTGACGCTCCGGCTCCAGGACGGCCGGGCCCTCGGCATCACGATTGCGGATACCACCGGGCGAGTGCTCGCCGAGGGGCACGGCCCGTCTCGCTGTCTCTGCTGCTAGTCGGGCGTCGGTGGCTCAACCCGCTCGATCACGTACGCATCGAGCGGTCCGGTCGCCGGCTGGAACCGTAGCCCCAGCTGCTCTCTGAAAGCGGTGAAGAACGCCGCGCTTGGCGCGTCGGGTTCCGGCATGAACTCGACGTCGATGTCGAACGTCCCGTTCAGCCCGGTTCGATTTCGCACGACGCGTTGCACTTCAGGGCGCGTCGATATCCCGTTCGCAAAGCCATCGAGGTCGATGCCCGAGCGCCGAAATCGAGGTTGCGGTAAACCTTTTGAATCCGCACGCGCGCCGGAGATCAGCTGCGCCCTGCTTGGGGTCGGTCAGGCACTGACCGTCGCCCGGACGAAGGCGTGGCCCTCGTTGCCCGGTTCGTTCAAGGACGAGGTCGTACACCGGCAACTGGCGCGTCTCCTTGCGCACGCGCAGCTGGAATCGCTCGGCGAGCAGCGCCCGCATGTTCGCAAGAAATCCATCGTGCGAGAACTCTCCGGCGGCCTTCGCAACGATCTCGAACCGATCGTTCCTGGTCCACGACGGGGCATCGATGATCTGCGCCTCGACGAGCGCCAGCGGCTGGCCGTACGCGACCATGATGAGGTCGCGAACAGTGATGATCGCGTAGAAGCGACCAGACGGCTCGATCGGCCTGATGCCGTAGATCATTCCGGGCGTCGTCACCTTCTTCACCGATGCGACTTCGAACCCCACGTCCCGTGTCTGGGCCGGAACGGCGGCGCTGGAGATTGCAACTAGCAGCGCGGCGGCGGCGATCGGTATGCGCATCTCAAACTCCGTTCGACACAGTCCGGACTGAGCGATTAGACGATACCGCCGCTAGACTAGCCTGGTATCAATGACCAGGGTCCTCGTCCTTCTGGCCCTTGCCGCCCTGATCGGTTGCCGCGCGGACAGCACGTCAGAAACCGCGCCGGCCGGGATCGTCGAGCGTTCTCGCGTCAGCATGGGCTCGGAGGTCCATCTGACCGCCTGGACATCGGACGAGCGTGCCGCTACAACGGCATTCGAGGCCGCCTTCGACGAATTCGACCGGCTCGACGCGCTTGATGAGCGTCTGGAAAGAGGGCAGCGACATCGTGCGGCTCAATCGCGCGTCGGGAGAGACGGCGGTACCGGTCAGCGCTGAAACTCGCGAGGTCCTGAGCATGGCGCGGCAGGCCAGCGAATGGACCGAGGGGAAGTTCGACGTCACGTTTGGAGTGCTGTCGGGACTCTGGAAGTTCGACCACGATCTCGACTCGAACATTCCGGCCCGCGCCGACGTCCAGTCGCGTCTGCCGCTCATCGACTATCAGCAACTCGCGGTGGACGATACGAAAGGCACGGCCTTCCTCACACGTAAGGGGATGCGCGCGCACCTCGGTGGCATCGGCAAGGGCTACGCCGTTGATCGCGCGGCGGCGATCATGCGAGGGCGAGGGCTCCAGGACTTCATGATTCAGTCCGGCGGCGACCTCTACGTCGCCGGGCGCCGGGGCGATCGTCCGTGGCGCGCCGGCATTCAGGACCCGCGCGGTCCCGCTGGCAGCATCTTCGCGGCGATGGACCTGACCGATTCCGCCTTCAGCACGTCCGGTGACTACGAGCGGTTCTTCATCAAGGACGGGCGCCGGTACCACCACATCATCGATCCCGATCTCGGCGAGCCCGCAAAAGGCAGCCGCAGCGTCACCATCGTCACGCCCCGCGCGGTCGTGGCCGACGGCCTCTCGACCGGCGTCTTCATCCTCGGACCCGAGAAGGGCATGGCACTGATCGAGAAGCTGCAGGGAGTCGAGGGTGTCATCGTGACCGACTCCAACAACCTGCTCGTGTCTTCTGGACTTGCCCGCCGCTTGGTCGTACGCTCGCCGCCGACCGACGCTCCGTGACGGGCTCCGGCATGAATACCGCCGCAGAATAATTCGACCACAATCTCCAACTTGACACTCAATCCGGGCACCCGGCTGGGACCGTACGAGATCCAGGCCGCGATCGGCGCGGGGGGCATGGGCGAAGTCTATCGCGCCCGTGACACGCGCCTCGATCGGATCGTCGCCGTCAAGATTCTGCCGACCGCGCTCGCCGGCGAGCCGCAGCTCCGGGAGCGCTTCGACCGCGAGGCCCGGCTCATCTCGTCATTGAATCATCCGCACATCTGCTCGCTCTTCGACATCGGCCAGCAGGATGAGGTCTCGTACCTGGTGATCGAGTATCTCGAGGGCGAGACGCTCGCTGCCCGTCTCGAGAAAGGCCGGCTGAAGCTCGATCAGGCGCTGCAGATCGCTGTGCAGATCGCCGGCGCACTCGACGCGGCGCATCGTGCCGGCGTCGTGCACCGTGACGTGAAGCCGGGCAACGTGATGCTGACGAAGGCGGGTGCCAAGCTGCTCGACTTCGGCCTCGCGCGCACGGGTCCCGTGCTGTCGGCGACGTCCAGTGTGTCCGTGATGGCGACCACACCGGCCGCGGTGACCGTCCAGGGAGCGATCCTCGGCACGCTGCAGTACATGTCGCCCGAGCAACTCGATGGCACCGAGGCGGACGCACGCAGCGACATCTTCGCCTTCGGCGCGCTCGTCTACGAGATGGTCACGGGTCGAAAGGCCTTTGAAGGCAAGAGCCAGGCGAGCCTGATCGCGTCCATCATGTCTGCCGATCCGCCGCCGATGGCGGCGCTACAACCGGTCGCGCCGGCTGCGCTCGACCGCGCGATTCGCAAGTGCCTGGAGAAGGATCCGGACGACCGCTGGCACAGTGCGAAGGATCTGGCCGACGAGTTGAACTGGATTGGCCGCGCGGAGCCGGCATCACAGGTGCCACTCGCCCGCGAGCCCGCGCCGCACCTCGGGCGCGCGGGTCGCGGTCGTGAACGCCTGCCGTGGATACTGGCCGGCGTTCTTGGCGCGGCACTGATTGCCACACTTGTGATCGGGCGCCTTGGGTATCTCACTCCACAAGACGAGACGATCTCGCCATTTCGGGCGTCGCTCAATCTTCCGTTGGGCGCGACGATGGAGGGTGTGGCACCGGGCCGCAGGATTGCCATCTCGCCAGATGGCCGCTTCGTCGTCTTCACCGCGATGGGCGCCGATCGTCAGCGGCTGCTGTGGCTGCGCAGCACGAATTCGATGAGCGCACAGCCGCTTCCCGGCACCGAGGGCGGGAATAATCCGTTCTGGTCTCCCGATTCGAAGTTCATCGGGTTCACTGCTCAGGGAAGGCTCAAGAAGATTGAGGCGTCCGGCGGTCCGCCGGTGATCCTGGCTCCTGAAGCCAGTGCGGTCGGAGGAACCTGGAGCCGCGACGACGTGATTCTGTTTGCGGCGCCGTCGGGCGGGCTGTCTCGTGTCAACGGGTCAGGCGGCCCTCCGGTCGTTGTGACGACTGCAGAGAAATCGACCGTCCAGTCCGACCCCGCCTTTCTCAGCGACGGCCGCCACTTCGTGTATCAGGTGAATGCGCTGGGCAGCGAGAGCAACGCCGCCGCTGGTATCTACGTAGGCTCGCTCGATGCGCAGGAGGCCCCGAGGCGGCTGCTGTCGAGCAACTCGAATGCGATCGCGTCACAGGGCTACCTGCTGTATGTGCGCGATCGTGCCTTGATGGCTCAGCCCTTCGACGAGAGGCGGCTCGAGCTTTCCGGAACGCCCACCGTGATCGGCAACGACCTCGAGGTTGGAAGCGCGCCGCTCACCGCGAGCTTTTCGGTGTCCACCACAGGCACGCTCGTGTATCGCACAGGGGCGGCCGCCGTCCGCACACAGCTGGCGTGGTTCGATCGCAAAGGGACCCGGGTTGGCAACGTGTCAGACGTGGCGGATGACATGACAGTGATGTTGTCCCCAGACGCTTCGCATGCCGTCGTCAGCGGGCTCGACGGCGCCAGGAACACACGCGATCTGTGGACGGTTGATATCAAACGCGGGCTGCGCACGCGTTTCACCTTCGACGCGGCGGACGAAATGAGTCCTGTCTGGTCGTCTGATGGACGAGACATCTTCTTCGCGTCTCGCCGGCGGGGCAGACTCGATATCTTCAAGAAACCGGCGAGCGGGGCCGGCGCCGAGACGGAGTTGTTGACCGACAGTCAGAACAATCTCTATCCGAGCAGCGTCTCCCCCGACGGCAAGGTCCTCCTCTTCTTCACGGGGAACGCGCTGTCGTCCACGGGCAACGACCTATGGCTCCTGCCTCTGGTCGGCGAGGCGAAGCCCAAAGTGTTCGTGCAGACCGAGTTCAACGAAACCTACCCTGCCTTCTCACCGGATGGCCGATGGGTGGCGTATACCTCCAGCGAGTCGGGGCGAAACGAGGTCTACGTGGTTCCGTTTCCGGGCCCTGGCGGCAAGTGGCAGGTCTCGCAAGGGGGTGGATCGTATCCGCGATGGCGGGGAGACTCGGCGGAGCTGTACTTTCAGTCGTCCGCGGGCCCGTTGATGTCGGCCAGCGTTGACGGACGCGGCTCGGCGTTCCTCGTCGGAGCAATCACGCCGCTCTTCGAGCCCCGCATCCGGAACGTGGGTTTTGGCGGGTCCAACTCCCACAACTAGGACGTGACCCCGGACGGACAACGGTTCCTGGTCGCCGTCACAGACGATGCGCCGGCGGAGCCGCCCATTACGGTCCTGGTGAACTGGAGAGCAGCGCTACGAAACTGTGGCCGCCCGCTCGCAGTGCGCAACGCTCAATACGCAGCGCGGAGGATGCAGATGCGCTCACCTCTGCTGACCGGCTCCATCGTCGTGCTCGGTCTCGTTGCGTCCGTGCTCGCGCAACGAGGACAGCCGGCACCGACCGCCACGTCGGCGCGGGCTCCACGCAACGTCGCCGAGTTCGACGAGCTGTTCCGTCAGGTCTCGAACTGGGGCCGTTGGGGCAAGGACGATCAGCTCGGTTCGGCCAACCTGGTCACGGACGCCAAGCGCAAACAGGCGGCGGGTCTCGTGAAGAACGGCGTCTCCGTGTCGCTCGCCCACAACGCCATCACCGAGAAGGCCGTGGACAACCCGAGCCCGTTCGAGCACACGATGAACCCCGGGTTCTTCATGGACACCTACAAGGTGTCCTATCACGGCTACGCGCACAGTCACATCGACGCGCTCTGTCACATCCTCTACAAGGACCAGACCTACAACGGCTACGCGCGCGCCGAGGTGAACACCGAGAAGGGCTGCACGAAGCTCGGCATCGACAACCTCAAAAGCGGTGTGGTGACGCGCGGGATCCTCATCGACATTCCGCGTCTGCGCAACGTCCCGTATCTCGAGCCGGGCACGGCGATCTACGTCGAGGACCTCGAAGCCTGGGAAAAGAAGGCCGGCGTGAAGGTGTCGTCAGGCGACGCGGTGCTCGTCCGCACCGGCCGCTGGGCGCGGCGCGAGAAGCTCGGACCGTGGAGCGTCGCGCAGAGTGCGGCGGGCGTGCACGCGTCGGTCGCTCCATGGTTCAAGGCGCGAGGTGTCGCGTTCGCCGGCAGCGACGCGGCGCTCGACGTCACGCCGTCGCTCGTCGAAGGCAACAACCTGCCCGTGCACACACTGTTCATCACCGCGATGGGCATTCACCTGCTGGACAATCAGGACCTCGAAGCCGTGAGCGCGATGGCCGCGAAGTTGAACCGCTGGGAGTTCATGCTGACGATCGCGCCGGTCCCGGTAACCGGCGGCACAGGATTTCCCGCTCAACGCCCTGGCGACTTTTTGACGTAGGGCCGGTCCTTTCGGACCGGCCATGAGAGCCTCATGTCGAGAACGCCTCCTTGGCTCCGACCTCTGGGTGAAGGAGACAAGACATGGGCCGAAGCATCGTCGCAGTAGTCGCCGGGTTTCTCGCCGTCGTAGCACTGTCGCTCGCCACAGACCAGCTGTTCCACGTGCTCGAGGTCTATCCGCCGTGGGCCCAGCCGATGAACGATACCGGTGACAATCTGCTCGCGCTGTCGTACCGAATCGTCTACACGCTGCTTGGCGGATTTGTCACCGCTCGCCTGGCGCCGCGTGCGCCAATGCGGCATGTGATGGTCCTCGCCCTGATCGGGCTGGTCGCTGGCACTGCGGGCGCGATCACAGCAATCACTGTGGGCAACTTCGGCCCGAACTGGTATCCAATCGCGATCGCCGTGACCGCGTACCCGTGCACCTGGCTGGGCGGGCGGCTGGCCTCGTAGGGGCCGCCTTCAGGCGGCCCATCCGTCAAGAGGCTGGAGTAGGCGACGCCGCGCGCCGCGCGAGGATGTCGGCCTTCCTGATGATGATCAGGTGGTGCGGACACTTCTTCGTGTCCTCATAGAGCCGCTCGCAGTCGTCGCACCGCACGCACTCGGTCATGATGATTTTCGGGCCCGCGATCGCGCCCCACTCGCAGGCCTTCTCGCAGATCTTGCACGTCTTGCACTCCGACCAGCGCTTGATGCGGAAGACGGTCAGCGTTGACAGGATGCCAAGAAACGCGCCGAGCGGACAGAGGAAACGGCAATACAGATTCCGCACGAAGACCGTCGCGATGAGCAGCGTTGCGAGCATCGTCAGCAGCACCGGCGTCCGCAAGTGCAGCCCGAACATCCAGAACGGCTCGACGTACGGGTAGATCCCCGGATCGCTCGTGACGATGAAGTAGAGGATGACGCCGGCGAGGATCGCCGTACTTGATCCAGACGGCCCGACGCTCGAGCGAGCGCGGGACGTTCACGCGCCACTTCGACGGCAGCACGCTGATCCATCAGCTGCGTCAGCGCGCCGAATGCGCAGATGCGCCCGCAATACACACGGCCCCACAAGATCGTCGAGACGACGGCGATTGCGGCGAAGAGATACCACGCCAGGCTGTAGCGGAAGGGCGGCAGGTTGCCGCCGAATAATCCAAAGACGTTGACGATGGAGAGCAGCGTGCTCTTCCAGATCCCAACGTAGATCACCGACGCAACCAGCGTCACGTACTTGAGCGTCACGCTCTTCTTGAAGAAGCTCGACGAACGCCAGGACTGAGAACGCCGAGACGAGCGCGATGTCCACCGCCTGCGCGCGGATGTCGTCCGCCCAGCTCGGCGCCTCCTCTTCTTCTTCGGGAAAGTCGAAGCCGCCGCCGGGTGGCTGTGCCGCCTCTGCGCGGTGGCTGTGCGGCCGCCCCTCCGCCGGGCGGCTGGGCCGCCGCCACCCAACCACTCATCACGACGATCCCAACGAGAATGAGGAAAGACCGCAAGCGGGCCAGGATCATTTAGATGAAGGCGGGGGAGCCGTGAGGAACTGGCGCGCCATGCGCCGGGAGCTGTTGCGAATCGCGCGCACGGCGCTCGACATCGTAATCGTCGCGCGCGACACGGCATCGACGTCTTCGCCGAGCTTGAACGGGTCGCGGACGTCCTTGTTCTTGAACGTCGCGGCGAACTTCGGCATGTCGATCGAGAAGTCGCCGTAGGGCTCGTGGTGCTCGCCCATGATCACGCCGGTCAGCCTGCCTGCGGTGTCCAGCCCGACCAGCATGGCGATCGGCCCGCCATATCCGCGCTCGAGCGGCAGGATCTCCGTCGTCCAGAAGGCATAACCGGCGATGGTCTTCGCAGGACCACCCGAATACGCGGTGAAATGCGGCGGATCGCCTTCCTTCGGCGAGAATGACGTGGCCGACGGAAAGAGCTGCTTCAGCCGCGCATCGATCGACTGCCCGCCGGCGGTCGAGCAGCGTCGTGCTGGCGGCAATGACGGAGAGAAAAAAGACGAATTGCCGGGCCGCCTGAAGGCGGCCCCTACGACTCGAGGGCCCCCACGTGATCGTTTCATCCAGCCATGGATTATAAGGTGACTATGCAGATCGCTGTCCGTTGTCTCGTGCTGAGCCTCCTCGTGATGCCGGTGTCATCGCTCGCACAGGGCCAGTCATCCGAGCCGCCAAACGTCCTGCCGACGGTCAAGGCCCTGAAGTGCCGGTTCCCGGCCGCGACGTCGGCAATCTGGAAGAACGGCGAAGTGAACCCGCAGACCAAGACGCAGGAGATGCTGTTCTCCATCTCCGAGATCGACGTGCAGGACGGCACCGCGGAGTTTCTCGGCACCGCCGGGCGCTCGTATGTCACGGCGGTTCTGTCGGGATGGAGCATGTACTTCGTCGAGAGCTCGGTTGGACAGCTCAACGTGACCACGGTCTTCGCCCAGGAGGCCTCGCCGAAGAAGCTGAAGGCTGTCCACTCGCGACACGGCTACCTGCAGATGCAGGTCGGCAAGTACATCTCGGAGCCATCGGTATCGCAGAACTACGGCGACTGCGAGATCCAGTAGAGGCGGGCCTTCAGGCCCGCCTGAAACTTCATGACGCTCATCCTCAACGATCTTCCGGCGCTGCACTGGGCGCTTGCCGGCCTTGGCATTGCCGGCATCACGCTGGCCCTGCTCCTGCTCGGTAGCCGTCGCCTCGGCATCTCAACCGGGTTCGAAGACATCTGCAGTCTCGTTTTGCCGGCGCCGTACTTCCGCCGCGCCGCCGTCGTCTCGGGGCGGCCCTGGCGTCTCCCGCTTCTGTGCGGGCTCGTGATTGGAGGATTCCTGTCCGCGGTGCTCGGCGGTGGATGGCAGCCGACGTGGGCGCTCGGGATGTTCGATGCTGCGATCGGGCTCGGCCCTGCCGGCAAGCTCGCCTGGATGTTCGTGGCCGGACTCTTCATCGGCTTCGGGACGCGCCTTGCCGGCGGCTGCACGAGCGGCCACGGCATCTTCGGCCTCGCCAATCTCGAGCGGCCGAGCCTCATCACCACCGTCACCTTCATGGTTGCCGGCATCGTCACCACCCAGATCGTCTACCGGGTGATCTTTCCGCTCGCAGGTGTGTGATGACGAAGGTCTACCTCGTGCTCGGCACGATCTTCGGCTTCATCCTGAGCCGCTCGGGTGCCGCCGACTACGACTTCATCCAGGGCATGTTCCTGTTCACCAACCTGCAGCTGTACGGAATCATGGGCGTCGCGGTGCTCGTCGGCGTCCCGGGCATCTGGCTGATCAAGCGGCGGGGCCGCACGCTCACCGGCCGGGCGATCGAGATCGAATTGAAACCACTCCACCGCGGAAACATCGCGGGAGGCGTGCTGTTCGGCGTCGGCTGGTCGCTGGCCGGCATGTGCCCGGGGCCGATTCTCGTGAACATCGGCGAGGGCAAGATCTACGCGGTCGCCGCTCTGGCCGGTGCGCTGGCTGGCGCGGGACTGTTCGGAATCGTCTATCAGCGAATGCAGAAGCCGTTTGCTCTGCCGGCGCTCAAGGTCGGGACGGGCGAGGGGTAAACGACGCCGGCAGATCCTTCTTGGTCTCACGAAGGATCTCGATGATGCGATCGCGGTCGCCCGGTGAGAGCCGCGAGTACTTCGGCGCGCGTTCGGCGCCGGAGAGCACTTCCCACAACCGTGCGTACACGGCGGTCCTGGCGGCGTCAGGAAGCTGTTCGAACGCTGCCGAGTAGATCATGTAGCTGCACGGGTAGGTGAAGAGCCGCCGCTGAAGATCCAGGTCGCGAAGCGATCGTTTCTTGCTGTCGCGCGGGCCGCGGGCGCTGAACGACTCGGCAAACCCAGACGTGCCACGGACGCCTGAAAGCGGGGCCTCGTCCACGAACAGCATGTAGTCCACGACTTCGACGGCAGTGTTGCGGAGGGCCGTGGCAATCGCGGCCTGACTGCGGCCGTCGTGCGCCAGCGTGCGCGACTCCCATCCGATCCGCGTCAGCAGGTTCATCATCCGCAGCTGGTGATCGAACACGAGCAGCGCGACCACGTCGCTCTGCGGCGAGAGGTAGCCGGTCGTATCGAAACGCGCGCGCAGCGTCGCGACGTTCAGGTTCGCGTCCTCGACGCGCACGTCGTCGATGGTTCTGTCAGCGATTGGCGCGTTGCCAAGATGCCGGCCCAGACCGGCGCCGGTGACGAACCAGCCCGCCCATCGCTCGGCGAGCGGACTGCGATGATCGGTGAGGTAGTTGCCGAGCCAGGGCAGCGGACTGCCGTCGATGGCGCTGGGCACGCTCTTGGCGAGAAAACCGGGAACGCCGAGCGTCGCGTACGAGTTGTGGCACTGCAGGCAGCGGTTGTCGCGGAAGATCGCGGTGGACCCGGTCGGCGCCTGCAGCACGCGATAGAACACCGCGCCCTGTTGAGGATCGTGCGCCGCGATCTCGATGAATCCGCCGCGGACCCATCCGACCATGACCGAGTCGTTGAAATAAATCACTCGCGGGTTGCCGGGACGAATCTGGTTCGACTGCAGGCTCGTCTTCGAGAACACGACGACCTGGGAATCCACGCGCACGTCCAGCGCGTCGAGCACCGGCTTGAGGTGCCCGGTAATCGGCTCGAAAGGCAGGCTCGCTTGTCCCGACTGCAGACGAGCGCTGAGCGAATCCACGGCGTTCGCGGTCGCGCGTGTGGTGTAGGCCACAGCCGGATGCTCGATGTCGAACGGCGAATCGTCGAACTGTGCGGACGAGATCACGGCACAGCTCCAGACGAGGAGTGCAGTCAGAAGTCGTGTGACAGTGGTGCTCGTCAATCGAGTTGGGCCGGTTGAGTAGCGCCGGTCCTTCCGGACCGGCCCTGGCTGCTAACATTAGATTATGTCCGTCCGGGCCGTCTTTCTCGCGTGCGTCGCGCTGTCCACGATGGCGCTCGTGTTCGCGAGCTCGGGACGCGCCCAGGAGTCTGAGCCCGGCGAGCGCATCATGAACGCGAGCTGTCAGGGTTGCCACACTGTGCGAAACATCCAGACGCAGGCGCTGGATGCGGCGGCGTGGACGAAGACCGTGGCGACGATGGTCGAGAAGGGCGCGAAGGTCTCGAAAGAGGATGTGCCCGTGCTCGTTGACTATCTGGCCAGGCACCACGGCCCGGTCCCGGAAGGCCGAGGCAAGGCGATTCTGCTCAACATCTGCACGATGTGCCACGACCTCGGCCGGATCAGGCTCGGACGCCGGTCGCCGGAAGAGTGGGAAGAGACGCTCGTCTCGATGCTCAACGAGGGCGCGCCGCTTTCCGACGACGCCTTCCCCGTCATCCACGAATACCTCTCCGAGCACTTCGGCATCGAATAGGCCGCCATCCCGTTCCGTTCCAACAACAGCCCTTCGGCGTTGATCGAAGTAGAGGCCTTCGGAATGTGGGGAAGGTGGTCTATGAGCGGGCAACGAGCAACGGTTTCAAGTCTGGCGATATACGTCCTGGTGGCGACCGGGTGCGGCGTCTCCGCACAGGGAGTCGCGGCCCGCGCCAATGCCACCCGGTTCTACGATTCGCGCCTGCTGGCGCCGCAAACGGGCATCTCTCCGGATACGCCCGAGCCGGCGCTCGACGTGCGGCTCGCGACGAAGTTCGCGTTTGCTCCGGCGTCGGTGCAGACCCTGGTCAGGGTTCTGCCGCACCCTGAGAATCGGGTCCTCAGGGTGATGATTGACGGCGAGCAGTTCACGCGCAGCAGCGACACGCAGCTCGACGGGGCCGATGCCGCGAAACACTACTTCTTCACGTGGCAGTCGTTGCCGAGCGGCACGTATTCGATTGTCGCGACGGTCTACGGGCCGCTTGGTGTGCGTGAACAGCGGTCCTCGAGCTTCGAAGTGATTGGGACTGGAGAGACCGCAGACGTGGGGGCTGCCTTCAGGCAGCCCTGAAGATGTGGGGGCCGTTCTGATGTGGGGGCCGGTCTGATGTGGGGGCCGCCTTTAGGCGGCCCTGAACCCTACGGGCCGTTCCCTGACAGAGCGCGACGACGCAGACCGAGAGGATCGTGCGGTCGATCGGCGGCGCCTGCATGTTGCGCTCGGCCATCAGCTTGCGAATGAGCGCTGCCGCTTCCGGCCGCACCACCGCCGATTGCACGCCGACGCGGACGAGGCCCTCGGCGTAATCGATGGCCTGCCACGTGTGGCCGGCTGCGGCGGACGACACTTTGTCGGTGTCGCGATTGCCCTTGTCGCGCGCGTCCAGCCTGGCGCCGCGATCGACGAGCATCTGGATGACGTCGCTGCGGCCCTTCATCGCCGCGCCCATGAGCGCGGTGCGGCCCTCGTTATTGGAGTAGTTGGGATCGAGGCCGAGGTCGAGGAGCATCTTCATCGCCTCGAAGTTCTCTTTGGTCGATCGCTCGTACGTCACGCCCTCGACCCAGCCGATGCCGGAGGACGCGGTCAACGCGTTGTCGCCGAGATTCGTGGCGATCTGCGGGTCGGCACCGTGCTTCAGCAGCAGCTTCATCAGCTCGGTGTCGCTCGACTGCGACGCACGCACGAACGCCGTTGCGCCATCCTCGAAGAACCATTGCATCGTGAAGATCGTGCGCGTGAGCGTGTTGTCCTTGATGCGGGCGTTCGGGTTCGCGCCCTTCTCGAGCAGGAGCCGAATGATGTCGAGGTGATCCAGGTCCGCCTTCGGGACCGGATAGTCGCCGCCCTCGATGTTGCGGTTGTCGGTCGCCAGATACAGCGGTGTCCAGCCACCCTTGTTGGCGAGGTTGGGATCGGCGCCCTTCTCGAGCAGCAGCTTCGCCAGCTGATAGTTGCGGTTGTTGACCGCGGTGAGCAGGGGTGTCCACCCGTACTCGGTGACCTGATTGATCTGGGCCCCCGCGTCGAGGAGCAACGTGGCTGATTCGATGTCGCCTTCGCGCGCCGCGAAGGTCAGCGGGGTCAGACCGCCGCCGCCGCTGCCGACGAGCCCGGCCACGACGACCTCGTTGTCATCGTCGTCACCATCCGGCTGCGCAGCCTGACCGGCGCCGCCCGCTCGTCCCTGCCCGCCGGCATTGCCAGCGTTGCCTGCCCGTCCTCTGCCCGCTGCGGCAGGTTGTTGACGGCCGCCCGGTTCAGCGGTCGGTGCCGGAGCGGCTGGTGGCGTGGCTGCCGGCGGTGGCGTCTGTTCCGGTGCCGGCGTTGGTGCTGCGGCCGCGGGTGCTGGTGCCCCACCCTGGCGCCCGCCCTGCTGGCCCACCGGCTGCCCATCGGGCCCGAGCGCCTGGCCAAGCCCGCGCTGCCCGCCAACCTCACGGCCTGCCTTCTGATCGATCGTGAGCTGCTCGTCGTAGGAGATCCCCGCCGCCGCCGCCCGCTTGCGGCGATCCTGCGAGAGCTGAACGGCGCGCAGGTTGACGCGATTGGCCATGTAGTTTCGCGGCAGTCCGGCGCCGCCCGATTTGGCGCCGACGTCCGCGCCCGCCGCCAGCAGTACCTTCACCGCTTCGGGGTGCTTCTGCTCGATGGCCCACATCAACGCCGTCGTGCCGCGGATCGTTTCGCGGGCGTTCACGTCCGCGCCGGCTTCGAGCAGCACTTTGAGCGCCGCCGGGTTGCCGTTGCGGGCGGCGAACATCACCATCGTTTCGCCGTTGGGTCCGCGGTGTTTCGGGTCGGCTCCGGCTTTGATCAACCGGTCGAGCAGCGCCGCGTTGCCATAGAGGGCGGCCATTTCGATCGGGCTCGTGTTCGTGCGGTTGACCGCCTTCACGTTCGCGCCGGCGCGGATCAGCATGTCGGCGAGCTCGGTGTCCTGGCGATACACCGCCCAGTGGAGCGCAGTGGCGCCGTCCACCTGCGGAGCGTTGACGTCCACCTTCTGCAGAATCAGCTTCTGCACCGCCGCGCGGTCGCCCTTCTGCGCGGCATCGGCGATCTCGCTCTTGCCGGCGCCGGCGACGAATGCCGTCGTGGCGAGGAAGAGCGCAAGACAAGCGGCGACGCGAATCGTCATGATCGTCCTCACTAGACGAGCCTCGGGAGCCGCCCGGTACTGTCGCCTTGTGACTCCTGATGGATGTCGAACATGTCGAGCACGCTGAGCAGCAGGTTCCCGGTCGGAACCGTCTTCCGTTCGTACTTCAAGTGGCGATTGCCTTTGAGCTTGCCGTTGGCCCCGCCAACCAGCAGGTGCGGCACGTCGTAGTGCTGGTGCTGGTTCGAGTTGCCCATGTTGGTGCCGTACATGATGAGCGTGCGGTCGAGCAGGTTGCCCGTGCCGTCCTGAATCGACTTCAGCTCCTCGGCGAGATACGTCATCGTCGAGACGTGATAGCGATTGAGCGCGGCGTACCGGCGAATCTGCACGGGATCGTCCTGATGATGTGAGCCGCCGTGGAAGCTGACGCTCGCGCCGCCTTCCGGGAAGAGCGGGCTCTTCGGGAACTGATAGACCCGGCTCGTCAGGTCGCGTCCACCAAGCATGCGTGGCGACGCGCGTGATGTCCGCCTTGAAGGCGACCGCCAGCATCTTCGAGTGCAGGCGCACGTGCTCGTCGAACTGTTCGGGAATTCCGGGAGGCAGATCCAGATCGGGAACCTCGTTCGAGTGCTTGGCCGCCAGCTGGATTCGGCGTTCGATTTCCCGGATCTCGTCGGTGTACTGATTCACGGTCCGGACGTCGCCCGCACCCAACTGCTTCCGCAGGGTGTCGAGCTCACTGACGACGGAGTCGAGGATGCTGCGGCTCTGCTTCATCCGCTCGGCACGCACTTCCGGAGTCGAGCCGCTGCCGAACAAGCGCTCGAAGACCACCTGCGGATTGAGCTCCATCGGGAGCGGGCTGGTGCGCGGCACCTTCTCTTCCGGCGGCGTCGGCAGATCGATCCACGAGATCGAGTTCGTGTACGAGCAGCTGTAGCCCTCGCCGCAATTGCTCGAGCTCGAGTTGGGATCTTCGACCGCCAGCTGCAGAGAGGGCAGGAGCGTGTCCTGACCGATCTTCCTGGCGATGATCTGATCGATCGTGGCGCTGCCGGTGGTCGCGTCCGACCCGGCCGTCTTGCGCGGCTTGATGCCGGTCAGATACGCGGCGGCGACCCAGTGATCCGATCCGGTCGTGCCTTCGGGTGGCTCGGCCGACTGCGACCACATGCCGTTCAGCACCACGGTGTGACTCTTCAGGCCTTCGAGCGACTCGAGGATGTAGGGCAGCTTGTCCGGGAGCGCTCCTTCAACCGCCGGCTCCCAGTGTCCTGGTCCCATGCCGTGCGGATAGAAGATCCCGACGAAGCGGCTCGGCGGCTGTCCGGCGACGGTCTGCGCGAGCGCGGTGCTCGCCGGCAGCATCGCGTCGAGCAGCGGCAGCGCGAGCGTCACGCCGGCGCCCTTCAGGAACGTACGGCGATGAATGTGCCTCTTGGTGATGAACGGCATGATCAGTTGACTCCCCTGCTCTCGGTTCCGGTGCGCGCGCTTGCGGTACTCGTCGGTGCGTCCACCTTCGAGTTCATCTGGAACGGCTTGCTCTTGACGACACCCATCACGATCGACGAGAAGCGGCCGTTGTTCTTGATCGTGTCGCGGGCGATGGCTCTGACCGTCGGCATGTCGCGATACTCGACGCCGCGGCCGAGCCCATACGTCAGCAGCTTCTCGGCGGCGACGGCGATGAACTGCTCGTCGTACTTCGTGGTCAGCCAGTTGCGGAGCTGCTGCGGCCCGTCGATCTGCGTGCTGTCGAACGTCTGCGCCTTCGGATCGACCGGCGTGCCTTCGTCGGTCGTGCGCCACAGACCGATGCCGTCGAAGTTCTCGAGGGCGAACCCGATCGGGTCCATCAGGCGATGGCATTGCACGCAGTCCTGACGGACGCGGTGATCGAGCATCTTCTGCCGCATCGTCGGTTCCTTGGCGTTCGGATCGCCGGCGCGCGGCGGCAGCGGCGGGACGTCAGCGGGCGGCGACGGCGGCGGCATGCCGAGCAGGTTCGTCATCACCCACTTCCCGCGGGTGACCGGCGACGTCCGTTCCGGCTTGGAGGTCGTGGCCAGGAACGCGCCTTTGCCAAGCAGGCCCTGACGCGCTTCCATGCCCGGACCCAGCGGGACGCGCCTGAACTGGCTGCCGTAGATGTTCTTGATCCCGTAGTGCTTCGCGAGCCGCTCGTTGACGAACGTGTAGTCGGCGGTCAGCAGCTCGAGGACGCTGCGATCCTCGCGGACGATGGCGTCGAACAGCAGCTCGACTTCCCGCCGCATCGCCTGACGAAGTGGATCATCGAAGTCAGGGTAGAGCAGCGGCAGCGGCGCCGTCGCATCGAGGCCACGCAGGTTCAGCCACTGGCCGGCGAAGTTGACGGCGAGCGCTTCCGCCTTCGGGTGCTTGAGCATCCGCCGCACCTGTGCGTCGAGCACGACCGGGTCCTTCAGGCGACCCTGCGACGCGACGCGCAGCAACTCCGCGTCCGGCGACGAGCTCCACAGGAAGAACGACAGCCGCGACGCGAGGTCGATGTCGCTGATCCGGTACGACTGGCTCGCCTTGACCGTGACCGGTTCTTCTTCGATGCGATAGATGAACTGCGGCGACGACAGCACACGCGCGAGCACCATCTCGATGCCCTGGTCGAAGTCCTTCTCCTTACGGCCGAACCGGTAGAACTCCATCAGGAGATCGACGTCGGCCGGCGTTGCCGGCCTGCGGAACGCATACGTCGCGAGGTTGCTGACGATGCGCCGCGCGCACGCGGTTTCCTCGGCTGCCGCCTTCGGCGTGCACGTGAAGATCTTGCGGCGGCTCGGAGAATCCTTCGCCGCCGTGGCGTTGAACGGGCCCTCGATGCGCATGGTCCCGACGTGCGGGAAGAATGTGTAGCCGGGCGTCGGACCGGTCTGCACGGTAGACCGCATGAAGTGCTTGTCCAGATCCAGCAGCGGCGCGAAGTTGGTGGCGAGGAAGGTCGCGCCGATCGTGTGCCCGCCCGCCGTCGTCTTGAACCGGACGCGCATCGGCGTGCCGCCGCGTCCGCCGAAGAATGCCTCCGGCCCGGACTGGCCGCCGCCGCCGATCGGGCCCGCTGGTCCGGCGCCGCGCCCGCGATTGCCGCAGTTGGTCGGCTGGTTGCGGCCGCCGCCCTGCCAGTTGATCAACGACAGCTCTTCGCCGTCGAGCAGCATCGACAGGCGTTCGCACGGCACCGAGCCGAACCCGGTGGGCGACATGTTGTCGCCGAAGATCGGTGTGACAGTCAGCGTGTACTCGCCGTCAGACGGGAAGACATGCGACACGAGCATGCCGCCGCGCGTGCCGAACGGCATGCCTTCGACGTGATAGTCCTGCGAGGTGTCTTCGCGCGTGCGATACACGACCAGCGTCGGCTCTTCCGCATAGCCCATCGCGAGCCGGCTGATTTTCTGCGCGGCCGAGACGTACGCCTCGACGAGCGTCGACGACAAGCCAAGCGCGCCCGCGATGTTGTCGAAGCCGGAGGTCGAGTCGTCCGACGGCAGGTACTTGCCCGGATCGATCTGCAGGTCGAGCAGATCGCGGACGACGTTCGCGTACTCCGTGCGATTGAGGCGATGCAGACCCGGGGGCGGCGTGAAGGCCGGCGCGGTACGGTCCAGCGAGCTTTCGAAGGAGGCGATGACCGCGTCGAAGCGGTCCGGATCGGGCCGCTTCACACCGAGCGGCGGCATCTGGCCGGCGCGCGTCTTACGCACGACCAGCTCCCATTTCTCGCGGTCCTTGTCCACGTTGGCCGGATCGAGCGCGTCCATCGTCAGGCGACGCGACGAATCGAGCCCGGCGGCCTTCATCTTCTCGCTGTGACAGCCCACGCAGTACCTGGGAGAGAAACGCGCGCTGATCCTCGACCGGGATCGCCGGTGCCGTGGTGACGGACGCGACCGGTTGGGGTCGAGCCGTTTGCGGAGCTGGTGCGGCGGGCTGAGCCTGACGCGGCTGCGAGGCAGGGGGTGCTGATTGCGGACGAGACGTCTGGCCGTAGAGCGCGCCGACGTACATCGCTATCGCCAGGCAACCGACCACCAGGGATCTACGTGTCATGCATGTACTCCGCGTGACTCGAGCCGGGGAAACTGAAGAAAACGCCGTGGTCCCGTGTGGCCCAAAAAGCCAGTGGGCTTAATAGGATACCGGAATTTCTCGGGGTCCGGCAACCTCCGAGACACCTCTCCCCCGGCAGGCTTTCTGAAGGGAATACGCCCTGCCTCGTCGCGCCGTTTCCGCGATCCAGGACGGACCCTGGTTCAGTGCCTCGACCCAGGACCAGCTTGTACTCGGCCGGCGCGACGTGCTCCGTGCCGTACTGACGCGCACGTGCTGACGCAGGGACAATAAGGGTCCCCATGACGCGACTCGTCCGGACCGCGCCACTCATCGTCGTGAGTGCCATGCTGGCCCTCTGCTCGACGGCCGCACGTGCACAGACGCCTGCGCCACTCATCTTCAACGTCACGGTGGTCGGGAACACGCCGCTTCACGGGAGCGATGTGCCGATCGAGCGGATTCCCGCGCCCGTGCAGACGGCAACGGACCAGGACATCGATCGATCGGGCGCGCTCAACCTTGCCGACTTCATGAATCGACGTCTCGACTCGGTTCACGTCAACGAGGTCCAGAACAATCCCTTTCAGCCCGACGTGAACTATCGCGGCTACACGGCATCGCCGCTCCTCGGCACCCCGCAAGGACTCTCCGTCTACATGGATGGTGTTCGCCTGAACCAGCCGTTTGGCGACATCGTCAGCTGGGATTTGATCCCGCGAATCGCGATCTCATCGCTCGCGCTGATGCCCGGTTCGAATCCGCTGTTCGGGCTCAACACGCTCGGCGGCGCGCTGTCGCTCGAGACGAAGAACGGCGTCCGCGACCCCGGCACGTCGGTTCAAGCGATCTACGGCAGCGATACGCGATACGCGGTCGAGTTCGAGCACGGCGGTGCGAAGGCCGGTGGCGCGGTGAACTGGTATGTGGCTGGGAATTTTTTCGATGAGGAGGGCTGGCGGGAGGATTCGCCCTCGCAGGTCGGACAGTTGTTCGGGAAGCTTGGCTGGCAGCGGCCGCGGACCGATGCGAGTCTCAGCGTCGGCTATGCCGACACGTCGTTGAACGGCAATGGGCTGCAGGAGACCGGCTTCCTCGACCGCGACTACGACAGCGTCTACACGAAGCCCGATGAGACCGAGAACCGCTCGACCTTTATCAATCTGAGCGGCCGCCACAGTCCTCGTGACCGGGTCACCCTGTCCGGCACGGCGTACTTCCGTCATATCAGCACGGACACGCTCAACGGCGACATGAACGAGGACTCGCTCGATCAGGCTCTTTACGTGCCGGGCGAGACGGCGCAGAACACTCCGTTTCCGTACCGGCGGTGCCTCGAGAACGTTCTCCTTCTCGACGAGCCAGGCGAAAAGTGCAACGGCCTGCTCAACCGCATCAGAGACCCGTCAGCACAATGCCGGCGCCTCGGGTCAGGTCACCTGGTTGAGCGCAGCGGACGGCAGCGGCCACCAAGTGACGATCGGGACGGCGTACGACGACAGCAGGGCCGACTTCGTCCAGTCCACCGAGCTGGGGTATCTCAACCCCGATCGCAGCATCACCGGGACCGGCGCATTCGCCGATGGCGTGACAGGCGGCGAGGTTGATGGAGAGCCGCTCGACTCGCGCGTCGATCTCGAGGGCCAGACGCGCACGTTCAGCCTGTATGGGACCGACACGCTCCGGCTGCGTGAGGGATGGCACCTCACGTTGTCCGGACGTTTCAATCGCACGGTCGTCGAGAACACCGACGCGATCACACCCGAAGGCGAGCCGGGATCGCTCACCGGCACGCACACCTTCAGCCGGTTCAATCCCGCGGCGGGTCTCACGATCGATCTGCCGCGCCGAATCAACGCCTACGTCGGCTACAGCGAAGGCAGCCGCGCGGCGACGTCGATCGAGCTGGGCTGTGCCGATCCGGAGTCGCCATGCAAACTGCCCAATGCGATGGCCGGCGATCCACCGCTCGATCAGGTGGTCACGCGTACCATTCGACGTCGGGCTGCGAGGCACGCAGCGAGTGCGATGGAACGCCGGCTACTTCCGCGCCGACAACCGCGACGACATCCTGTTCGTGATGTCCGAGCAGACGGGCTTTGGCTACTTCCGCAACTTCGGTCGCACGCGGCGGCAGGGGTTCGAGGTCGGCGCCGACGGTCAGTTCGGACCGATCACGCTCGGCGTCGGCTACACGCTGCTCGACGCCACGTTTCAGAGTCCAGAGACGCTGAATGGCGAGAGCAACAGCACGAACGAAGAGGCAGAGGACGGAAATCCCGGGCTGGAAGGCGAGATCGAGATCGAGGCGGGTTCACGCATGCCGCTCATCCCGCGGCACATGTTCAAAGCGTTCGGCGAGGTGCGAGTGCGGTCGAACGTGTTCGTGGACCTCGGTCTCGTCTCGACGTCGAGCTCCTACGCGCGCGGCAACGAAAACAATCGGCATGAACCAGACGAGGTCTACTATCTCGGGCCTGGCACGTTCCGCCGGGTACGCGGTGGTGAACCTGGGGGCGCGCTATCAGGTGACGCCGCGGATCGGCATCGCTTCTCCAGATCAACAACCTGTTCGATCGGCAGTACTCGACCGGCGCTCAGCTCGGTGTCAACGGATTCACGGACACGGGCGCCTTCATCGCGCGGCCGTTTCCCGCAGTCGGCGGCGAGTTCCCGCTGCGCCACGGCACGTTCGTCGCCCCCGGCGCGCCGATCGCCTTCTGGATCGGCACCCGCGTCACGCTGTAGCAAGCGCGATCGAAGTGCGCAGACGACCGACCGCGTAGCGGGCCAGCGCCTCGCCGTCGGTGTGCTGGTGTTCGAGACGACGGTCGAGGGCCAGCATGGCGATGCCATGTACAGCGGCCCAGATGAAGAGCGCCATCTGCTGCGGATCGTCGCGTCGCACGAGCCCGTCCTGCTGCTGCGAGACGAGCGAGTCCACCAGCACCTGAAACGCGCGTGCGCCCTCCTCCTCCAGGTCGGGGTTCTCTGCCGCGCCGACGTCAGCGCCGAACATCACTCGATAGTGCGAGGGATGCGCCAACGGCGAAGCGCACGTAGGCCAGACCCATCGCGTCGAAGCCCGCGCGTCCACGCCCGCCGCGCTCCCATGCTTCTTCAAGCTGCACGCGAAGCAGGCGGAACCCCTCGGCCGCCACCGCCGCCAGCAGCGCCGCCTTGTCGGCGAAATGTCTGTACAGCGCCGTTCGTGAGACGCCGAGCGAGCTGCCCACCGCCCGCAGCGTCAGGGCATCGATGCCGTGCGCGCCGATCGTGCGCACCGCGGCCTGGAGCAGCGCGCGACGGAGGTCGCCGTGGTGATACCGATCCGCCCGCTTGCGAGCCGGACGAGCTGCACGCGCATGAGCCATGTGCCTCATCCTATCCCGACATGTTGACATCGTCAACATGGAGAGGTAGAGTGAGCATCTGTGATGTTGACAGTGGCAACATGCGAGCGTTGCCCGGGAGGATCTCATGGAACGGCTGCTGAATCGTGCGACGACCGTGCTGGCCC
The DNA here is from genome assembly GCA_963751025.1 of uncultured Acidobacteriota bacterium. Lineage (GTDB taxonomy): Bacteria > Acidobacteriota > Vicinamibacteria > Vicinamibacterales > UBA2999 > Gp6-AA40. The sequence goes on from CAVVTC010000006.1 coordinate 218,418, forward strand.
GGCTGTGGAGAGGAAGCGCGCCCCTGACGGCGACGGGCGTCTTCATGCTGGGCGTGCTGGCGGTCTCGCTCGTCGGTCTGGTCGTCGATCCGCGTATGGTCACCGGCGCCCCGGTATGGCTGAAGCCCGTGAAGTTCGCGATCTCGACTTCCATCTACATGCTGACCCTGGCCTGGGTCTTTACCCTGCTTCCCGAGTGGCCGCGCACGCGCCGCGGCGTGGGATGGCTGACGGCCGTGGTGATGGTGCTCGAGGTCGCCATCATCGACCTGCAGGCCTGGCGCGGGACGACGAGTCACTTCAACGTGGGCACGGCCTTCGATGGCGCGTTGTTCACCATCATGGGTGTGTCGATTGTCGTGCAGACCCTCACGAGCATCGCGGTGGCCGTGGCGCTCTGGCGGCAGCGATTCGAGGACGCTGCCCTGGGCTGGGCGCTCCGCTGGGGGATGGTCATCACGATCCTCGGTGCGAGCACCGGCGGCCTGATGACGCGACCGACCTCCGCACAACTCGACGAGGTGCGTGCCACCGGTCGCATGCCGATTGCCGGCGCCCATACGGTCGGCGCGCCGGATGGCGGCCGCGGCCTGCCGGGCACCGGATGGAGTCTGGATCACGGCGATCTCCGCATTCCGCACTTCATCGGTTTACACGCCGTTCAGGTACTGCCGCTGTTCGCCCTTGCGATTCGACGTCGTCGATTGATGGAGACGTGGACAGATACGTGTGGTGCTCGTGGCGGCGTCGAGTTATGGTTCGCTCTTCGTGATTCTGCTCTCGCAGGCGCTGCGAGGTCAGTCGCTCGTCCAGCCGGATGGCGTGACCATCATCGCGCTGACCGGGTGGGCGATCGCGACAGGGGCGGCCGCGTGGCGCGCGGCTGCACGTCACGCTCCGCTTCCGGGCCAGGCGATCGTGATCTCATGAGAGGTGAACGATGACACCCGAACAGGTCTTCTCGATTGCCAATCTCGTGGCGATGGGCGCCTGGATCATGCTCGTCGTTCTCCCCCGACAGCAATGGGTGACCGGCGTTGTCACGAGCGTCGTCGTGCCGGGGCTCTTCGCGCTCCTCTACTCGGCCATCGTGGTGACGACGTTTGCCAGCACGCCTGGTGGATTCTCCACATTGGAGGCGGTGAGGACGCTGTTCGGCAGTCCGTGGGCCCTGCTCGCCGGGTGGGTTCATTACCTCACGTTCGATCTGCTCATCGGCACGTGGGAGGTGCGGGACTCACGCGAGCGCGGCGTGCCGCATCTGCTCGTGGTGCCGTGCCTGATCATGACGTTCCTCCTTGGTCCCGCGGGCTGGCTGCTTTACATGGGCGTGCGGTCCGCGAGGTCGAGGGTCATTGCCGCGAGAATATAGATGCCGTGAACGATGTCATCCGGCGGCGTCTCGCGAATCAGCGGCTCGCGCGCTCGTCCTGTCGCACACCTCAGGAAGTGGTGTCGTGGCTGGGAGCGATGCAGTCGCAGGATTACCCTGGTGCGAAATGGGCGATCGGCCTTCGCGCCGACGTGACGGACGAGGATGTCGAGCGCGCGTGCGACGACGGCGCGATCATCCGCACGCACATCCTGCGTCAGACGTGGCACTTCATCGCGCGCGACGACATCCGCTGGATGCTCGCGCTCAGCGGACCGCGGGTCAACGCGGTCAACGCCCACTACTACCGCAAGATGAATCTCGACGAGCGCACGTTCTCGCGAAGCCGCACGGTGGTCGAGCGCGTGCTGCGGGACGGGCAGCATCTGACGCGCCCCGAGCTGAAGGCGGCCCTCGGCCGCGCCGGCATCGTCGCCGACGGCCCGCGTCTCGCGTTTCTGATCATGCGCGTCGAGCTCGATGCGGTCGTGTGCAGTGGTCCCAGACGCGGCGGTCAGCTGACGTATGCCCTGCTCGAGGAACGAGTGCCCCGCGCGAAGAGCCTCGACCGCGACGCCGCGCTCGCGGAGCTGGCGCGACGGTACTTCGCCAGCCACGGGCCTGCGACGCTGAGAGATTACGTGTGGTGGTCCGGGCTGACCGTGCGCGACGCAAAGGCGGGCATCGATCTGGCGGGGACGGCGCTCACACGGGAAGAGGCCGACGGCCTGACGTACTGGTCGGTTGACGGACAGGCACCGAAGGCCCTGCCATCGCCGACGGCGTTTCTCCTGCCCAACTACGACGAGTATCTGATCGCCCACAAGGATCGAGGGCTTGTCACCAGCTCCGGGTCAGGTGACGGTGTGACACGGATCAAGGATCCGTTCATACATCACGTCATCGTGGACGGGCGGCTTGCGGGGAGTTGGACGAGAACAGTGAGCGCGCGTTCGGTGGCCGTCGGATGCTCGATCTACGCTCGTCCGACGGAGGCGACCAGACGTGCGATCGAGATCGCCGCCGCACGCCTGGGTCGGTTCATCGACCTGCCCGCGACCACGTCCTGGGCAAATCGGAAGTGACCTACTGCGCCGTTGAACTTGGCACTGGTGGAATTTTCTCATTCGGATACCGGTACTGCGAGTGGCACCCTTCACACGCGCGCTCGATCTGCTCGCCGACCTCGAAGACCTTCTGCGCGTCCTTGGCGTCGATCGCCTGAAGCGCCGCGAGTCCGGCTTCGTGCAGGGCTTTGGCGCGCTTGTGCCACGCGGTCATGTCCTTCGCGATCAGGACCTCCATCTCGGAGGGCTCGAGCTCGATACCCGGCGTTTCTGATTTCTCACCCGGACGTGCCACATGCCGGCCCGGTACCATCAGCAGGTTTGCGGCCTCGGTCAGCGCAATCGCACCGTGCCGCACCTTGGTCCATTCTTCGTCAGTGTGTGGTGCCGTCTCCACCGTGCCCTTGGCGCTCTGCACCGTCGTCACGGAAAGCCACACGACGTCCGCCGACGGGTCCACCACGGACTGCATCAGGTCCTTCACGGTCGCAGTGGGAAAGTCCTCGGGCGGTGACGATGGCAGCGCCGGTTGCGGCGACGTCTCGGCCTGCCGCTGACACGCGGTGGTAATCACCAGGGTCGCCAGGAAGAACACTGCGCTCGCAGAGAGAAGCCATCGAAACTTATGCATGACGCACCTTCACGGTCCGGCTGAAGCCGGACACTACGCAGAAGGGTAGCTGACAGCAGGAGCGTCATCTCTGAACTCTTGATGAATTCTTCGTCAGGATTCGGGCCGCCTGAAGGCGGCCCCCACAGGTGCAGGCACGTCCGAAAGGACGTGCCCTACTTGGGTGCGTTGGGATTCGAGGAGCCGGCGAACAGACGCCGCCCGTCCGGGAAGGTGATGCTCGTGGCGTTGGCTGTCATTGAGCCGTTGCGCGCCTGATACCCGTCAACGATGAGGACCGTACCAGCGGGCAGGTCCTCTTTTCGCCATCCCCGCCGGAAGAGCGCGTTGGCGCCGCCGGTCTCCCACGCCCACTTCACAAGCTTGCCGTCCTTGCCCTTGACGTTGAGGTAGATCCAGGCGTGCGGGTTGGACCATTTCATCTCGGCGACTTGTCCGGTGAGCTTGAGCGGCTTGTTGGAGTCGTACTCGGCCGAGAACGAATGATGCGCGGCCGCCGACATCGCCATCAGCCCCGCCAGCGCCGCAACCAATCCTGTGAAGCGTACTCGTCCCATCGCTACCTCGTAGAGTTTGATCGCGCTTTCGCCCGCGCTGCGTCTCTCACGTCTTTCATGTGCTGGAGATCCTGGTTGTCCTCGTGACAGGCGACCTCGAGCAGTTCGTCCTTCTGCCGGTTGAGCGGCAGCGCAATCGTCCACGGCCGCGTGTACACGAGCGGATCGGAAACGGTCGCCTGGTAATTGATCCGATCGCCGTTGATTGGCGTGAACCGCTCGATGACCCGCTGGGCATGGCTCACGATTTCGCCGACCTCGTTCAACCACGTCTTGCCGTTGAAGTTCGTCGTCTCGACAACGAGCGTATCGCCGTCCCACCTGCCGACCGAGTCACCCTGCCAGAGGCGCATCTCATCGGGCAGGTGCGGTCGCCCGTCGAGTGGAATGCTGCGCCATGACATCCGCTCGTGAAGGATGACGAGGTATCCCGGCGGCTGCAGAATCTGCAGCGGCGAAGGCACGTACGTCGACCGTGGCACGCCCGCGACGAAGCAGTGCGCGGTGGGGTCGTCGTAGCCGCGCTCGGGGAGTTGACGGCTCGCGACCTCGGCCTGCGCCCACGGCTGCATCGGCAGCGTACCGTCCGGCGGATCGACGATGATGCCGCGCCCGCCCGGCGTGAGGAAGTCCTGCGCGTGCTTGCCGAGACCGTAGTTGCCGCCGCCTCCGTCCGGCATGTAGTAGCCCTGGAGATCCGGCTTGCCGTCGGCCATGCGGCGGATCGGCGGCGGCGGTCCTGAAGGCTTCGCCGGTTCGGGCGGCGCGGCTTGCCCGGGTCGTCCGGATGTTGGCGCCGTTGCCTCCGGCAAGTCGAACGATGGCGGCGCGCTCATCGACGCCCAGTCCGCGGGAATCTCAACCGGCTTCGGCGGATGGCCCGGGTACCACGTCTTCGGGTCGCGCTCGAAGTCGCCGTTGGCCTCCTCGAGCTCTGCCTGACACTGAAACTCCAGGATGCGGTCTCGATCCGTGTGCCTGTAGATCGGCATCGAGATCTTCCACGGGCGTGAGAACACCTTCGGGTCCTCGATCGTGGCTTCGTACTGGATCGTGTCCGCGTCCGTCATCGTGTAGCGCTCGACGACGTGCAGGGCGGCGCTGTGGAAGGTTCCGGTCGTATCCAACCACGTGCGATCGTTGTGATCGGTCACGTTCACGACGAGCGTGTCACCCTCCCAACGCCCGCGTGAATCGCCCATCCAGAACTCGATGCCTTCAGGACCGGGGACGCCGTTCGTGTAGATGGTGCGATGCACCTGCGACCACTCGAACGTGATCGCGATGTGCTCGGGCGTCTGGTAGATGTGGAAGGGGAACGGCATGTACATGATCCGCGGCACGCCGGGCATGTAGCACTTCTCGAGCGGATCGGCGGTCTTCTGGTTGGCGGCGTTCTGCAGTCGCTGTGCCGCGGCCTCCGGGAGGTACGGGATCGTGCGTCCCTCGACCACACTCCGTCCCGCCGGCATCCCGTCACGCGCGACGTGATCTTCCAGGCCGAAGGCGGCGGTATTCCGCACCTGCCACACGCCCTGCAGGTTGGGTTTGCCATCCGCCGTGCGAGGCACGGCGGGCGTGGACGGGTTGCGCGAACAGCCGGACGCAACGAGCGCGGCGACAAGGGACCAGGCCGCGAAGGACGCGGCGCGACGCAAGGGCATACTGCAATTGTAGAACGTGGGGGCCGCGAAATACGTGGGGGCCGCCTTCAGGCGGCCCACCCCTTCAGACGTCGTCGCGGCCGATGTTCACGATGAAGTATCGCGCGGTCGTCGTGCCGACGTTCTTCGCGTTGTGCATCTCGTTTGACCCGATGACGCCGACGTCGCCAGGGCCGAGGCGATACGCCTTGCCGGCGATCGTCAGTTCTAAAGCGCCCTCTCGAATCAGCATCATTTCTTCGCGCAAGTGTTGATGGGGCGCATGGTTTACTTCGCCTGGCGCGATTTCGCTGCAGTGCGATTGCATCTTGAAGCCCGTGTGGGTCTTGGCGCGGAACAAGTCGAGCCGTCGGTTCTTTCCGTTGTTCGTGATCGGCAGCTGGTCGTACTTGAAATGCTGCGTCTTCATCACCGGCAGCTTCTCGACCGGGGTGTCGGCAGCGGGCGCCGCGGTGGGGGTCTGTTGTGCGTCGAGCGTCGTCGCACCAGACACGACGAGTGCGGGAAGCAGGATGCCCAGGTCCCGGCGTGAGAGTTTCATGGCGGATCCTTTCATGGCCGGCCCGAAGAACCGGCCCTACGTTGCGGGGCCCTCGAATCTCGGTCGCGATTATCGCTCCCGCGCGGGCGAAGTCAACGCGACGTATGGTTACACTAGGCCCGCCGTCGTTGCGGTCATGGCACACAGTTCTCCCCCGGGCCCCAGGCTCTGGCGCGCCCTGAACATCCTCCAGCGGATCGCCGGGTTTGGCGCAGTGGCCGCTGGCGTCATCTTCGCGACCTGGGCCATTTGGCAAATCCTCAGTCCCGGCGCGGTGCCCCTCGACCTTTCTCAGGACCCGCGCCTCGCGCAGGCCGCCGTGCTGGCCTTCGGAGCGGTGCTGCTCGCGTTGGGCGCCGTCCTGTTGCGCGCGCGACCGTATCGACCCGACCTCGGCGACCCGCTCGCATCCGGACACGATCTCCGTGCGACGAGACCGACGGATTCTCGTCGCGGCTGGTGGACCGGGAGATCCGATTGGGTGACGCGTGGTTCTCCCTGGTCGTGATTGGCGTCGGCATCGCGGCCGGAGGCGTGGCCTCGGTCGCCGGCTTCGGGATCGGCAGCCTCCTCACACCACTGCTGGTGACGCAGGTTCCGGCGAACGTCGCCGTCGCGGCCGTGGCAATTCCACACGTCGTCGGCACCGCGGCGAGGCTCTGGCTGCTGCGCGGTCAGATCGATCGCCGCCTGCTCGTGACGTTTGGCCTGACCAGTGCCGCGGGCGGACTGACCGGCGCGCTGCTGCAGAGATCGACGAGCGGCGCGGGCCTGACGATCGTCTTCGGCGTGCTGCTCCTCTTCGTGGCGGCGAGCGAACTCACGGGGCTGTCGACGCGGATGCGCTTCCGCGGCCCGGCCGCGTGGATCGCGGGCGCGCTGTCAGGTCTGCTTGGTGGTCTGGTCGGGAATCAAGGCGGTATTCGATCGGCGGCGATGCTCGGCGTGGACGTGCCGCGGCAGGCGTTTGTCGGTACGGCAACAGCGGTCGCGCTGATCGTCGATGGTGCCCGGTTGCCTGTGTATCTCGCCACGACGGGACAGGAGTTGCTTGCGATGTGGCCGACTGTGGCCGCCGCGACGGCCGGGGTCGTCGTCGGCACGCTGTTCGGTCATCGCATTCTGATGCGCATTCCAGAAGCGCGGTTTCGACTCATCGTCGCCGTGACGCTTGGCGTGCTTGGTAGTGCAATGTTGATCACCGGGCCCGTCAGATCGTGATTCTTGCGGGCCGCCTGCACGAATCGAGAGTGCCGCCTCAGGCGGCCCATGGTCGAGCTGTCTATCGCCGGCCGGCCCTCCCGCCGACATGACATAGAGGTTTCAGACGGGATCCGTGCGTCGCGATGCGCCTTCGTGCGCAGTGGCGCGCGAGGCTGCGTCGAAATCCGACGAGACCGAGAATGATTGGCAGGACCATCGGCAAGTACCGGATAGTCGGACAGCTCGGACGGGGCGGAGCCGGGATCGTCTACAAGGCCGTAGACGAGACGCTCAACCGCGACGTCGCTGTGAAGACGTTGAATCCGGACCTCGCCAACACCGAGGTCATGAGCCGCTTCCGCGCGGAAGCGACGATCCTCGCCAAGCTCAATCACCCGCACATCGCCACCATCTTCGAGTTGTTCCGAGACGAGAACGACCTCCTGATGGTGATGGAGTTCGTGCGCGGCGAGACGCTCGACAAGCTGTCGGAGCGGCTCGGCCCGATCGCACCCGATCGCGCGGCGTATCTCATCGATCTGATTCTGTCGGCGCTCGAGCACGCGCATCGCGAGGGCGTCGTCCACCGCGACGTCAAGCCCGCGAACGTGATGGTCACCAACGAGGGCAGCATCAAGATCATGGACTTCGGCATCGCGCGCGTGTTGAACGCCGAGCAGAAGACCGTGGACTTCCGCCTGATGGGGACGCCGGCCTACATGTCGCCCGAGCAGGTGATGGGTGAAGAGGTTGACGGACGCAGCGATCTCTACTCCGTTGGCGTGCTCTTCTACCGCCTGCTGACGGGTGCGCTGCCGTTCACCGCCGACACCGCGTTGAGCATGCTGCAGCGACAGATCCGCGACACGCCGACGCCGGTGCACGTGCACCGCCCGAGTCTGCCGGCCTGGTGCGACCAGATCGTCCAGCGCGCGCTCGCCAAGACGCCCGCCGATCGCTTCCAGTCCGCTGAGGAATTCCGCGACCTGCTCGGTCGCGCGACCGGGCCGCTGTCCGCGGCCGACTTCGCACGGACGTTTGCTGTTGCCGACGGGCAGAATCCGTCCAGTCCCGTGCTGGGGCCGACCGATACCATCGATCTCTCACGGCACGAGGCGGTGGTGAGCGCGCCGGTGGCGGCAACTGTCACCGCGCCGGTCGCCCCTCGCCACGCAAACAAGAGCCTCACGTCGGCCGCGATGATTGCCGCTGCGGTCTTTGTCGGCGTCGCGATCGGATACGCGGCGTTGCAGCAACGCGAACCGGAATCGCAAGTCGAGCCATCCACAGGCGAGGTGGCGAAGGCAACGATCCCGGTCGAGCCGCCGGTCGAGCCTGGCCCGGCTCTCGTCAGCGCGCCGGCGCCCGATCCCGCGCCCGAGCCCATTGTCGATGTCGAGCCAGTGCCCGAGCCGGAGCCGGTGGTGCCGGCGCCCCCAGCGCCCCGGCGCGCGGCGGTCGCACCTGCCAAGCCGGTGAGGGATACGCCGCGCGTGGAGGAACGTCCCGCGCCGACGACCGTGCCGGAGGCGTCGCTGGTGTTCGAGACTCGCGCGCTCGTCGGAACCAGAAAGCCCAAGGAGCTCAGCGCGCAACTCGTGCTTGCCGAGGGCAAGATCACGATCATCCCGACGTCCGATCCGAGCACGACGCTGTGCGCGATTCCCTATGGACGCGTGATCTCGATCAACGTGTCGAAGAGCCGCGATCCGCTGTGGAACTCGCCGCAGGGACCGGCGCCGGTGGCCCGCGCCGGAGGGACGCTCAGCAAGTTCGGTATCGCCGCGACGCGTGAGTGGATCTCGCTGCGCACGAGCACCGACGAGCAGTTCGTGGCGATGCGCTTCGACGAGGTGATCATCAAGCGCGTACTGCTGGCGCTCGAAGAGCGCACCGGCCACACGCCCGAAATCGTCGTCCTGCCGAAAGAGGAAGACAAGGGCAAGGACAAGTAGGGCCGGTCCTTTTGGACCGGCCGGTCCGGCCGGATCCCACTTCTGTAAGGCGCGCTCAAAAACCGTGCACGTTCGCGCCCTCCCGGGCGGCTTCGCGATCGACCAGCTCTACCGCATCTCGGCCTGAACGAACCACTTCCAGCCGACCCGTTCACCCGGCGCAGTCCTTGTAAGTGAAGGTCCCATGCGGCTGCGGGTAGGCGCGGGCACCGACACCGGACGTGTCCGCGCGCTCAACGAAGACGCCTACGTGCTGCGCGCCGACGAAGGTCTGTTCGTCGTGTGCGACGGCATGGGTGGCGCCCCCGCCGGCGAAGTGGCGAGTCAGATGGCCGTCGACGCGATCGTCCGCCACCTGCGTGAGCCCGCGTCGAGCGGCGCGGCGCCCGGTGAGCCGGCGTACCAGCCGCACACGAATCGACTCGCGGAAGTGGTCCGCCGGTCGAACGAAGTGATCTACGACCAGGCGCAGAAGGATCCGCGCCAGGCCGGCATGGGGACGACGGTCGTGGGCGCGTGGATTCGCCAGCAGGTCGTCGGCGTGGCGCACGTCGGTGACAGCCGCGCGTATCTGTGGCACGACCAGAAGCTCGAGCCGCTGACACGCGATCACTCGCTGGTCGAAGCGCACCTGGCGGCCGGACTCATCGAGGAGGTTCGCCGCCTCCCCGTCGAGCAGCAGAACGTGCTGGTGCGAGTGCTGGGGCGCGAGCCGGACGTCGAGGTCGACGTGAAGGAAGTGCCGGTGCAGCCGGGCGACTACCTGCTGCTGTGCAGTGACGGCCTGACACGGATGGTGCCGGAGTTCGTGATGGCCAGGGCGTTTCACGAGTTTCAGGACCCGCAGCGGATCTGCGACTTCCTGATAGCCGCCGCCAACAGTCATGGCGGGGCGGACAACATCACCGTGGTGGTGGTGGAAGTAGACGGCGGTTGGTGGCGTCGCGTCCGGAACCGCTGGACGCGATCCGCAAGACGAGGGCAGTATGCCGAAGCTAACGCTGCAGTTTGAAGGACGCCTGCTGAAAGAGTACGCCGTCGGAGTGGGCCTGACGATTGGACGCCTGCCCGACAACAGCGTGATCATCGACAACCCCGCGGTGTCGGGTCATCACGCGCGCGTGTTCTCGGAAAGCGGCGCGGTGATTCTCGAGGATCTGAACAGCACGAACGGCACGTTCGTCAACGGGAAGCCGACGACGCGCCAGGTGCTGCGGAGCGGCGACGTGCTGCTCATCGGCAAGCACCAGATCGTGTACGAGCAGACGATGGAGTGGTCGGCGCCGCCGCCGCAGCTCCCGGCCCTCGGCGACACGGTGTATCTCGACACGAAGCAGCATCGGGAGCTCATCTCCACGCTCGAGGACGCGCGGGCGCACGCCAACGTGCGGCAGGCACAGAAGGCACCGCCGGCACCGCGACGTGTCGGGATGCTGCAGGTGATCGCCGGCCGCGCGGAGCAGACCGAGTACGATCTCGACGCGAACACCTCGCTGATCGGCAAATCGAACTCGGCGCTCGTGCGCCTGCACGGCTGGTTCAAGCCGGCCGTGGCCGTGGCGATCGCACGCAGCAGCGACGGCTATGTCGCCACGCTGATGGGCGGCCGGACGACGATCAACAACGAGCCGCTCGAGCAGCGCCGGGCGCTTCAGGACGGCGACGTGCTGAACGTCAACGGGCTCGTGCTGGAGTTCCGCTGGAAGCACGCCGTCGCCACCGAGTCGGCCGCCTAGTCTCACCCTCTCGTCGTTCCCGCCAACGCCCCGCATTCTGCGGGGCTACGGCGGGGCAAGCCCCTGTTACCCCTCGCCCTCCCCCTCGCACCCTCATTCCTGTTCAGATTTCCTCGTCGCAACGTTGTTGACAGTCGGGAGAGACTTACTGCGCGTCGCCCTTTGCGTCGACGCCAGGAACGGAGTGTCACCGAATGTCTCAGGCGAAGCACCCGGACGGCGCAGAGGATTTTGAAAAAGTCCGCGAGACGGAGCTGGAGTACATCCGGCGCAGACAAGTCGGGACGCCGGCGCATCGCGAGGGGATTGACGCGTCGGAACGCCTGATCGGACTCGCCTTCTCGGGAGGCGGCATCAGATCCGCAACCACCAATCTTGGCGTCCTGCAGGCCCTCTCGCGGATGGGGATCCTCCGCCTGGCTGACTATCTGAGCACCGTATCCGGGGGCGGCTACATCGGCGGCTGTCTGGCGTCCCTCCTGTCCGTCAAGCGGAGCGATGTTCTTCAGAGGGAGGACCAGAAAGACTTCGGGTACACCTCCAGGGCCCAACTGAGGTTCAGCACGGAGTGGAAGACATTCCCGTTCAGACCCCTGCGTGAAAAGCCGGCTGTGGGGAATCCAGGCGATGCGTTCAAGCCGAGCGACTCCGAAAAGATCGTCGCGCATCTGCGGACGCACGGCGACTTCCTGATCGCTCGTCGAAGCATCTTCAAGCGAGAGGCACTGCGCGCGGTCGGCAATCTGGTCGCGGGAATTCTGTACACCCTGATATTGACGGTGCTCACCCTCGCCGTCATCAGCCTGCTGCTGCTTGGCGCCGCCCACATACTGTCGCGGGATGTGACCAACTGGGATACCGACGCCGGACGCAACAAGGTCGGATCGTCCCTGGCCGATACCGAGCTGAGAATCACGCGAGGAGAATCGACCGAACCAGAACAGCGGGTGCGAGAGGCGACCGACGCCGTCATGTCGGATCACTTCACGCATCGTCTCGGCCTGATCTGGAACGACATGACCCGCGACATTCAAGCGCGGGAGACGGGTGCGGCAGTCACTGCTGGCTTCGTCGTGACCGTCCTGGTGCTGGCGGTCTTTCTCGCCGCGATGAAGTGGTGGGAGGGGCGGGCCAGGCTCAAGTCCGGCGAAAACCGTGACGATGCGTTTGAGATCCCGCTGCTCAGGCTGTCAGCTGGCCTGCTCTGGGCCGCCGCCGTGATCGTCCCGATCGTCAATATGCAGGTGGACGCCAACCGTACCAGCGCCGCCTGGCTTCTCCAGCCATTCTTCGTTGTGGGCGGAGCGTATGTGACGGCGCTCCTGGCCTACTCACTGGTCTTCGCCTGGGGGGGATTCGAGAACCGCGATGGCCTCTGGTCCCGGCGATCTCGATCGCTATGGGGGAGTTACCTGGCGATCACCCTGTATGGAACGGTGTTCGCGCTGTTGTTCGCGCTGCTGCCTGCCGCCTCGTACGCCGCGCACGCCGTGGGCCTGACGGGTGTGCTGGCTCCGGTGGGCTCGCTGGTGGCAGGCCGGATCCTGATGACGCGCGCCGTCGCCGGAAACGCCGAGCGCTTCGAGATCTCGAAGACCCTGTTGCGCGTGCTGCTCGCGCTCGTCGTGGCTGGCCTGATTGGCTTCACGATGATCGAGGTCGGGGCGCTCGCGATCGACAAAGGATTTGTCGATCCGCTGGGCCCGACTGGATGGCGGCCGTACGGCGCGGCAGTCGGCGTCGCCTTCATCGCGCTGGCGATCCTCTGCTACACGGTCAATCTCAATCGCATCGGGCTGCACTTCTTCTATCGCGATCGCATCCTCGAAACGTATCTTCGATCGGAAGTGCGAGAGAAGACGAGCACCAGCGAGGCGGCATGACACCGTACGTCAGCACGATGGAGATGAAGCTGCAGGACGTGCACGGTGACGGCCCGGATCCCGGTCGTCCCGGCAACACGTCGCCGTACCTGCTGGTCAGCGCCGCGCTGAATCTGGCCGGCAGCCGCGATCTGACACGCAAGGATCGCAAGTCCGGATACTTCCTGTTCTCCAAGTACTTCTGTGGTTCGAAGCAGACCAAATATCGCAGGACGAACGAGTATCTCGGCGGAAAGACGCAACTGGCGCGCGCCTTGACCGTGTCAGGCGCCGCTGCCGGCACGGGCATGGGATATCAGACGTTCTTCGCCCAGTCATTCCTGAGCGCCGTCTTCAACATCCGGCTGGGGCAATGGATTTCCAACCCGCTGACCAACAAGAAGGAGACGGCGTTCTGGCCGCTCTACATCCTGCGCGAGGCGCTCGGCGCCACCAACGAGCGCACGAAGCTGGTGAACGTCTCCGACGGCGGGCACACCGGAGACAACGTCGGCATCTACCCGCTGCTCGAGCGGCGGTGTCAGGTCATCATCGCGAGCGATGCCGAAGCCGATCCCGCGATCGGGTTCGGCTCGTTCACCGAGGCGCTGCGTCACGCCTATGTCGATCTGGGCGTGGACGTGGACATCGATCTGTCGATGATCATGCCCGACCCGAACACCGGCTGGAGCCAGGCGCACTGCGCCATCGGCCGGATCCGGTATCCCGAGTGTCCGGGCCGGCCCAACTGGATCATCTACATGAAGAACTCGTTGACCGGCAACGAGCCCGCGCCGGTACTGAACTACAAACGCACGTGTCCAGCCTTCCCGCACGAATCGACCGCCGACCAGTTCTTCGACGACGCGCAGTTCGAGTCGTACCGCGCACTTGGCGACCACATCGCCGAGGAGACGTTCGCGCGGTGGGCCGGAGATCCCGAGGTTCGCGAGGCGCTGGGGCTGAAGCCGGAACGCGAGCGCCGCCGAGAAGCGCGATAGCGACTGTGCGAAGGTGATTCGGAACATGATGCCGACGCTGGCGTGGGATGACTTGAGGATTCGCCATTCGCCGTTTCGGGCGGCCGACAACCAGCAGTTCCGTGAGCTCACCCAGCAGTTGGGTGAGCTGGAGCAGCTCTTTCTCGACAAGGCGGAGCTGCGCTGGTACTACCTCGAATGCATGGGGCTGGTTGAGAAGGGCGCGACACCGGACCCGAAGACTGAGCGTACAGCAGGCGGTCAACATGATCGCCATGCAGATTCAATTGATGGAGGACTCGTACTTCGCTCTTCGCCTCGATCGCTATGCCAACGCCCGTGACAACCGCGGGTGGATGAATCTGTTCCGGCGGTGGGGGCGGTCGCCGACGTTCCAGGAATATTTCAGGAAGCTGAAATCGAACTACTCGAACAGACTTCGTCGCGTTCTACTGCGACTACATCCAGGAGTGGGGCGAGATCGACGCGTTGCCGATTCCTCACGCCTGGGATGTCCGCGAGACGACACGAGACAAGTACGAACATCCGTCGGCGAGCGAGTGCCGGGAACGCGGCGCCCCGGGCATCTTTCAGGACGGCGGCCGCATCGAGGCACATGAGCCGGAGGACGATGACTCGCCGACGCGTCCGCAGGACCAAGTGGCCTCAGGTGAACATGGCGGCGCCAAATCGCAGACCGAGGCGCTTCCACCAACGCCGCCGGAGTCGGAGGAATGACCGGCCGAGCCCGAGCATCCGATTCTCTTCTCGTGGATATCCGACACCGCCATCCTGACGACGGTCATCGTGGCGTTCGTGTGGGTCGTGGCGGTCGCGATCTTCGCGATCGAGCCACACAACACGATGCCTGACCGCACGACGAACGTGCTGCCGATTCGGAGCCTGCCTCACCGGCCGGTGCTGCAGCTCGCGTTCGCGCGCAGCCAGGCAGATATCGATGCCGTCCTCCAGGTTGACGAGAAGTCGAAGGACGCGAACATCGCGGCGGTCAGAGCGGGTAACAACCGCGACTCGCTGCTCTTCGTCCCCGGCTACGTTCTGCTGCTGATCGCATTGACGCTCCTGATTGCGCGGGGCAGCGACAACGAGGCGCGGTGGCTGTTTCGTGCAGGCGTAGTGATGGTCATGGTCCTCGCGCTCGCCGATCTGGCCGAGAACGTCGGCATCGCGCGCGTCCTCATCGTCAGCGGAAAAGGACATGGATGCGACCACATGGGTCAGGCGCGTGATGGTCGTGTCGGCCTTTGTGAAGTGGACTACCCTCGGTCTGATCGGCCTCGGCCTTGGCGTGGTCACGTCGCTGCAGCAGCGGCCGCGGCGCCGGTGGCTCACGCCGCTGCTGATCGTGTTCGGTGTGTGGCAACTGGCAACCGTCAGCCGGCATGTGATCGGCCTGCTGCCCGCCGTGCCCGTGGATACCGATTACTCCGGCCGCAGCGCGTCGATGACGTCCACGCGCGACGCGCGCGCCGCCGGCACCAGCGACGCGAGCACGGCGGAGACGACCAGAATCATCGCCGCCGCGACGATCGGCAACGCGCCAGGAACGCGCACGTCCTCGATGTAAGCGCCCACCAGCCGGGTCAGCGCGTACCCGCCAACCGCGCCGGCGACGATCCCGATCCCGGCGATCACCGCGCCCTCCTTGAGGACGCGCGTCAGCAGCGACATCGGCGCCGATCCGATCGCCAGGCGAATGCCGAACTCACGCGTGCGCGCGCTCACCGAGAACGCGAGGACACCGGCGACGCCAACGATCGCAATCATGAGCGCCACCGCCGCGAAGCCGCCGAACACCAGCGCGTTCAGACGATTCGGTGCGAGCACTTCGGCGCGCACGTCCTCGAGCGTCGCCGCGTTCTCCACCGGCTGCTCGGCCGACATCTCGCGAATGATGCGCGTGATCGGCGCGACGAGGGCATACGGGTCGGACGTCGCGTGCACGAAGAGACGTCCGCCGCCGATCTCCTGCTCGAACGGGTGATACACGGTCATCGCCGGCCCGGGCACCACGTTCTCGTCATCCACGTCGGCGACGATGCCGACGATGCGTCGTCCGGCCATGCTGACGTCGATGAACTTCATGACCGGGTCGGTCCACATCAGGCGGCGATTGAGCGCATCGCGGTTGTCGAACATCCGTCGGGCGATGCTCTCGCTCACGATGACCACGGGCTCGGCGTCCTTGCGGTCGGCGTCGTTGAAGTCGCGGCCGGCGATGAGCGGAACCCCGACGGAGGCGAAGAACCCGGTGGAGACCGTACGGAAGCGCCCGCGCGGATCCTCTTCACCGTCGGCTTTCGAGTAGCCCTCGATCGAGAACTGGAACCCCGGCCCGAATGACCCCGCCTCGCGCCACGGGATCTGCGTGCCGATGGCGACGCGTTCGACGCCGGGCAGCTCGTCAATCCGGCGCATGGCGTCCTTGTAGAACGCCGTGATCTGATCGGGTGTCCGTCCATACGACATGACCGGCACGTTCATCGCCAGCACGTTCCGCAGGTTGTACCCGGTCTGCGTCGCCTGCAGCGCGACGAGCGCAGTCAGCAGCGCGCCGGCGCCGGCGAGCAGCATGAACGACGCGGCAATCTGCGTGACCGCGAACACCTGAAGACGACGGTTCGTGCCGGTCGTCAGCCGAGCGCTGCCGTTCGAGAGGCCGAACCCGCCGGCGGCGTTCGCCGACGGCAGACGCGGCACGAAGGCCAGGAGCACCGCCGCGGCGAGCGCCAGTCCGACGCCGACCCACAAGAGGCTCGAATCGACGGTGACGTCGAGCGCGCGCACGGAGAAGCGCGCCGCGTAGCGCGAGAGGAGCGTCACCATCGGCCGCGCGATCAGGACGCCCAGCACAGCGCCGGCACCGCACAGCAGCAGGCTTTCGGCGAGCAGCGTCCGGCGCAGCTCCCACGGCCGCGCGCCCAGCGCGGCGCGAACCGCGAGCTCGCCCTCGCGCCGTACCGAGCGCGCGAGAATCAGGTTCGCGATGTTCGAGCACGCGATGATGAAGACGAGTGCCGACGCCGCGAGCAGCACTAGCAGCACGGTTCGCGCCGGCGACGTGATCTGGTCGCGCAGCTGGACCGCGTCGATGCGGTAGCCCGCCTTCGGCGAGTAGACGTCGGGGTGCTCGCCGAGGATCGCACCGTGGGCGGCCTGCAGCTCCGCGCGGGCAGCGTCGAGGTTCGCGCCAGGCGCCAGCCGGCCGAAGAGCTCCGTCATCCGATGCACGCGTCCGGTCACCATCGTGGCCGACATGTGATGCGGGCTGGTCACGATGTTGGCGATGATCTCGGTGTCGGACGGATAGGGCACCGACGGCTCGAGGACGCCGACGATCGTCGCCGTGCGCGTGTCCAGCCTGACCGTCTTCCCGATGACCGATGGATCGCTCTTGAGCGCCGTCGTCCAGAAGCGGTGAGTCAGGACCGCCGCTCCCGCCGCCTTCGCGCCATCGTCGCCGGCATTGATCAGCCGTCCGAGCACGGGTCGCAGGCCCATGACGTCGAAGTAGGAGCCAGAGACAACCCCGGCGCTGACCACGCGCGGTTCGCCAAGCCCGACCATCGTGAAGCCGATGGTGGAGAAGTCGCCAAAGGACGACAGCGTCTTGACGCGCGCGCGCAGGTCGTCGATCTCCGGGACGGAGAACGTGGTGTTGGCCGCGTCGATGCCCGGCGCGCTCTGCCGGATGTAAATCAGGCGATCTTCATCGCGGTTGACCAGCGGTCGCAGGAGCACACCGCGGACGACGCTGAAGATGGCGGCATTGGCCCCGATCCCCAGAGCCAGCGTCAGGACGACGGTGATGGTCAGGCCCTTGACGCGGGACAGGGATCGCAGCGCAAATCGGAAATCGGCGAACAGGCTCATGGCCCCTCCATGCGGACGCATTCATCTTGTAGTCGAATGAGCCGCGGTCAGATCGACATCCCCGGGATGTATCGTCGGTGGAGCGAAAATTATAGTTGGGCCGGACGGCGATGGAAGTCGTCTTGCAGCGAACGGTGACGGAGGAACTTCATGAAGCTGACTGAACTCCTACTCGACGAGCTCGAGAAAGAGGCAGAGTTGTCGCGGCGGGCGCTCGAGCTGGTACCGGCGGGAAAGGCCGACTGGAAGCCGCACGAGCGCTCGATGATCTTCGGCTACCTCGCCGACATGGTGGCGAACATCCCGTCGTGGGTCACGATGATCGTCACGCAACCGGAGCTGGACATTGCCCCGGTTGGCGGCCCGCAGCAGAAGCGCGAGCCGATGAACGACAGCGCGGCTTTTGTCGCCGCGCTCGACAAGGCCATGCCCGGCGCCCGGACTGCACTCACACAGACGACGGACGACCATCTGATGACCGGCTGGCGACTGCTCGCCGGCGGCAAGGTCGTCATGGAAACATCGCGCTACATCATGATTCGCGACACCATCAACCACTGGGTGCATCATCGCGGTCAGATGACGGTCTATCTCCGCCTGATGGGCGCCAAGGTGCCGGCGCTGTACGGGCCCTCGGCCGACGACCAGCGGTTCTGAAAGCGTGACACCGCGGCGATACATAGAATGACGGCATGGCCGGCCACGAGTGCTATCACTGCAAGCAATGGATCGAGGAAGGCGAGGCGCACGACTGCTGGACAACGACGGAAGCGGCGCTGACGGGCGAGCTGTCGGAGGACCTGCGCGAGGCGTGGCAGCGGCTGCGTGAGACCGCCGCCGAGTTCGGCGAGCAGCGGATCTACGCCTCGCACAACTCGATCATGTTCTCGCGCACGTCGTGCTACTTCTTCGTGCGCCCGAAGAAGAGCTTGCTCGAGGTCTGCGTGTTCCTGGGCCGGGCGCTGAAGTCGCCACACGTCCGCCGCAGCGACCGATCGTCGAAGTCGAAGTTCTACAACATCATTCAGATCAAGCACCGCGACCAGGTGGAGGCGCCGATCACCGACTGGCTGCGGGAAGCGTACGAGCTCTCTGCAGCACCGGCCGTGAAGCCGGGCCGGCTGAAGCCGGCCCCCACGCCCGATCGGCAAAGCGGACGCCGCCGCGCAAGAAGGCGGCGGCGAAGAAGAAGGTCAGTTCTCGGTCGGCGTCTTCGCGATCGCGTCCACGACGATGACGTCGAGCGGTGCCTTGCGCGATTCCAGCGTGAGGCCGACGGTCCGCAGTGGATTCGAGAAGGGATCGGCGTTCGCGCCATCGAGCATCCGGAGCGCTTGTGGAGGAAGCACCACGCCGGCATTGACGGCCGACCGAATCAACACGGGCATGTAGTCTTCGGGTGCGAGTTCGAGGGTGGCGTCGTATTTTCCGGTGAGCCCCGTCTCGTTGATGACCGCTCGATCGACGAAGCGGGTCAGCACTTCGGCGAAGTCGGTCATCGTCAGCTTCTTCACTTCGAGCTTGTTGTTCCCGAACATGAACGAGGATCCGCCTCCGAGATCTGCGCCGACACCGGCACTGGACCCGCCAGCGGCGACATTGACCTCGGGTTGTTTTTCGGCGGTGACCGGCTCGGGACCCGCAGCCGACGGCTGAAGCTTCGCGCCGCCCCTGGCGACGCCGAGCGCGTACACCGGAAACTCCTTCTTCTCGCGGTGCATCGTCATCTTGAACCGATCGGCAAGCAGCGACTGCAGCATCCCTTCGAGCTGTGCGGCCGAGCCATCGGCGGGGATCGTGGCGGCAAGGTCGAAGCGCGCCTGTCCAAGCCAGTCGGGTCCCTCGATCTGCTGGGGCTTCACGCCATAGGCCATGCCGATGTAGTCCTTGAGCGACATCCCTGTGACGCGCACTTGCGAGCCGGCAACCCGCAGGCCGGCGCTGACCTGCGTGACCTGTTCGGACGAGGGCCGGATCGACGCCACCTCGAAGGCGGGCGGAGCCTGACCGAAGGTGACGGCGGAGAGCAGAAGAACGCCGATGAGGCAGCGATTCATAGCCGATCAGACGAGCGCGAGCGCGAAATGTTCGACTCGCTCTCGTAGAGGCGGACCTTCAGGTCCGCCTTGAAAACGGGCGGTTTCAACGCGACGCGAAGCGGATGATCTGCTCGGCCGTGTCGTCGCCTTCGTCGCCCACGCGAGCCCAGATCGTCGCGTGGTTTCGATCGCCAATCATCGCGATCTCCACCTTCGCATGCCCGGCGGCTTTCATCGCCGCCGCGACCTCGACGTTCTGCTGCCGGCGCCAGTCCTCGTCACGGTCGGCGTAGAGGATCAGCATCGGCGGCGCGTCGGCACGCAGGTGATGAGCCGGCGATGCGTCTACCCAGGCCTTCTCGTCGGTTCCCCACACGCGCTTGTCGCGATCGGGTGCGACGCCGCGCCGCTCGACCCAGTAGAACGCGCTGACCGGAACGGCGCCGCGGATGTCGCGCGGAGACAGTTTGTGGGCCGCGAGATAGCGCGGATCGGTCGCCAGCAAGGCCGCCAGATAGCCGCCGGCCGAATAGCCGATGACGAACACGCGATCGGGATCGCCGCCGTACTCCTTGATGTGACGCTTGACCCAGGCGAACGAGGCCGCCGCGTCTTGAACGTGGGCTGGGTGCGACACCACGGGCGTAAGACGGTAGTTGACGACCGCGGTCACAAATCCCGCGGCCGCGAACCGGCGTCCGACGAACGCATCCTCGCTCTTGTCGCCTCCCATCAACTGGTTGCCGTAGTAGGAGACGATCACCGGGGCGTTGGTGCGGCCCTCGGGCAGATACAGGTCCAGCTTGTCCTTGTCGCCGGCGTAGTTCGCGCCCTGCAGATACGGTACGTCGCGCACCACACGCACCGCATAGGTGTCGGCCGCGGCGACCGCGGGGACGGCTGCGCACCACAACACGAGGAGAGCGAGTCGCTCGAGTCTCATAGGTCTGCACCGTAGGGCCGGTCCTTTTGGACCGGCCATTACTTGATCGCGCCCTGAAAGTATCCCGGAAGGTCCTTCTTCGTGTCTCGCAGAATCTCGACGATCGATTGCCGGTCCGCCCGTGAGAGCGCCGACTCGTATCGGACGCCTCGTGCCTGTCCCGACAGCACTTCCCACAAGCGTCTGTAGATCGGATCTCTTGCGCGCTGCGGCAGCGCGTCGAATGCTGGTGAGTAGATCAGATAGCTGCACGGGTACTTCAGGAGACGCGTCGTCAGATCGAGCTCGTACAGACGAGCGGTCCTTTCGATCCCGGGGCCCGCGGGCGGCAAAGCGCTCGGCGAATCCCGACTGTCCTTTCACGCCGTCGGTCAGCTTCGCTTCGTCGATGAACAGCAGGTGATCGACGACCTCGCTCGCGACGCCCTGCATCATCAAGGTGATGCGTTCCTCCTCTCCCGGGGACGCCGTGAAGGGTGGGTGGAGCGTGGGATCGGCCGCGCGTGCCTGCCATCCGGCCCGCGTCAGCAGATTCGTCATGCCGATCTGATGCGTGAAGACCAGGTGGGCGACGATGTCGCTCGTGAGCGTCCGATACCCCTCGGCGTCGAACAACCCTTCAACCGACGTGAGTTCGCGGCTCGCGCGCCCGTCCAGCGCGGCCACCTCGTTGCCCATGTGCGTGGCCGAACCGGCGCTGCCGGTCACGAACCAGCCACCGAACCGTCGTCCGAGCGAGTCGGTCTGGTCCACGAACCGAGGAAGGCTGAATCCGTGCGAGGGATCCGGGCGCGTGGTGCTGAACATCAGGAGGCCTGGCACACCGAGCGTATCGCCAGCCATGTGACACCCGAGGCAGATGAACGCGCGCTTGAACTGAGGAGGGTTGGCTGCGTCCGCGCGCTGGTCGAGCGTGTAGAACACGACGCCAGCCGACTCGTCGTGAGCGGCGACCTCGATGATGTCGCCGCCGCGCACCCAGCCGAGTGTGACGCGTTCGTTGAAGAAGATCGCGCGTGGGTTCTGGTCGCCGATCTGTTTTCCCTGCAGGCTGGCGCGCGAGAAGACCAGGAGCTGCGAGTCCACGGGAATCTGCAGCGCGTCGAGCGCCGAGCGGAGGAATCCGCTGCGGCCTTCGAACGTCAGCTGCAGCGCGCCGTCCTGAAGCTTCCGGTTGACGTCGGCGACGAGGTTGTTCAGCGGCGCGGTCGAATACTTGATCGCCGGGTCCTCGGTCGATCCGCGGAATGCACCCGCGCGCTGGGCATCGATCGGTGACGACACGACGGCGACGACATACAGCGACAGTCCCGCCGCGAGGAGGGTTCTAGCGCGCATCGAGCTCCCCGATCCTACAATCGATATGTTCTTCACGCATCTCGAGTGCTCCCGTCCCTGCGGCGCACCTCTCCTGAATCCGCGGGATCGTCACCATCTGTGCGCGTGCGGGGCTCCGCTGCTGGCCCGCTACGATCTCGACGCCGCGCGGGGCTGGTCACGCGATGCCCTGAAGGATCGCGCGCCGAACATGTGGCGATACCGCGAACTGATGCCCATCTTTGAAGGCGAAGCGCCGGTGTCGCTCGGAGAAGGGCTGACGCCGCTTCTTCACGCGACGACCCTCGGAGCGCGGCTCGGGCTCGATTGGCTCTATGTCAAGGACGAGTCGCTCAATCCCACGAACTCGTTCAAAGCTCGCGGCCAGTCAGCCGCCATCACACGCGCGCGTGCGCTCGGCGTCACCACCGTGTCCGTACCGTCAGCGGGCAATGCCGGCAATGCGATGGCCGCCTATGCCGCGAAGGCGGGACTGGAAGCCAAGGTCTTCCTTCCGCGCGACGTCAAGGTGCCGTTCATTCGAGAGTGCGAGCTGTACGGAGCCGACGTCACGCTCGTCGATGGCGTGATCACAGACGCCGCCCGCGCCGCGCAAGAGGCTGGTGCGTCGCTCGGCTGGTACGACGTGTCGACGCTCAAGGAGCCGTACCGCATCGAAGGCAAGAAGACGATGGCCTACGAGCTGGCCGAGCAGATGGCGTGGGAGTGGCCAGACTGGATCGTGTATCCAACCGGCGGAGGCACGGGAATGGTGGGGATGTGGAAGGCGTTCGAGGAGATCGAGCGTATTGGTTGGGTGTCTCCCGGCCGGCGGCCCCGGATGGTGTCCGTTCAGGCGGACGGATGCGCGCCGATCGTTCGTGCATTCGAGCAAGGCACCGAAGGCGCCACACCGTGGGAGAACCCGACGACCGTTGCCGATGGCCTTCGGGTTCCGCGTGCGATTGGTGACTTCCTCATCCTTCGCGCGGTACGGGAGAGCCGCGGAACGGCACTGGCGGTCCCCGACGCCGCGATGATCGAGGGCATGCTCGAACTCGGAAGCACGGAAGGGATCAGCGCCGCGCCCGAAGGCGGCGCCGCGCTTGCCGCGATTCGAGCGCTGGTGGCCGACGGCTCGATCCGCAGGAGCGATCGCGTCGTCCTGTTCAATACGGGCGGGGCGCTGAAATACTTCGACGCGTTGCCATCGTGAAGATCGTCGCGGCCGCGACGATGCCAACGAGGATCCAGAGCTCGGTGGCGTTCCGCGTGCTGAGCAGCCAGAGCGAAAAGGCCACACCGCCAGCGGCGATGAACGTCCCTCCCGGCAGCTGAAAAGCCGGAGCCGGACCGCCGCGTCTCTTGAGCGCGATGAGCGCGGCGCACGTCGAGGCGAATACGGCCAGCCGGGCGATCGCGGCAAACGTGGCGGCCTGCGCGAACGAGCTGTAGAGCGACATGGCCAGCGCGATGATGGCGTTGGCGATGATCGCGACGTGAGGTGTGCGGAATCGAGGATGCACGCGGCCCAGCACTGACGGCAACTCGTGACGAGTGGCCATCGAATAGAGCACGCGCGGCATCATCAGCGTGAAGCCGGTCAGCCATCCATAGACTGAGAGGACGACGGCGACGCTGCCCAGCGTCGCGCCGGCTCGTGCCGAGCACCTCGCGCAGTGCCGACGCGACTGGCGTTGTGGTGCGTCCCGCTTCCGGCAGCACGCCGACGATGACGACTTGCAGCAGACAGTAGACCAGCGTGACGATCAGGCCGGCCGCGATCAGCGCAGGTCCGGTGTCCTTCCGTGGATCGCGCGACTCGCTCGCGGCAATCACCATCGATTCGAATCCGCCGTACGCGAACACCAGCAGCAGGACCGCTTGAATCCAGTCGGGACGTTCGACGACCTGCGAGGCGAGCACGTCGCTGCGAAGCTGCGGCAACCCCAGCGCGATGAGCAGCACGAGTGGAAGCAGCTTGGCAACCGTGAACACGTTGGTCGTCCACGCCGCCATGCGCACGCCGGTGACGTTGATGGCGGTGGCCAGGGCCATCGCGCCGGTCATGGTGAGGGCCCGCCCGGCTGGCGTGGCGACCGGCGGCACGAGCACGCCCAGGTACACGATGAGAATGTTCAGCGCGGCGGCGCAGGCCAGGAGGCGCGACACGAGCAGCAGCCAGCCGACCTGGAATCCGACGATCGGGCCGAAGGCCTCGCGCGCATAGAGATAGGGACCGCCGGCATCGTCGAAGCGGCTGCCAACCTCCGCGAAACACAGGATGACGAGGAAGACACACGCGCCCGCGATCAGCACCGCTACCGGACTCCACGCGCCGGTGAGCGCGGCCACGGCAGACGGCAGGCCGAACACGCCGCTGCCGATCACGCCGTTGACAATGGCCGCCGTCAGGCTCCAGCGGCCCATGGCGCGAATCAGCGATGGTTGGCTCACGTCCTCAACCCGATCCTCCCGGGTGATATCGATATAGTCAGCGTGTCAGGAGCATAGTGCAGCCCAAGAAGCGCCCGCTGAAGACGCTCGAACGCGTGCTGTCGAAGGCCGGCCTCGGTTCGCGCGTCGAGGCGCGCAGCTGGATCCATGCCGGCCGGGTCACGGTGAACGGGAAGCTGATTCGAAATCCCGATCAGTGGGTCGACATGGAGCGCGACCGCGTTCGCTTCGATGACAAACCGCTCGAGGCGCGCGAACGGCTCTACGTGCTGCTCTACAAGCCGACGGGCTATCTGACCACCTACAAGGATCCGGAGGGGAGACCCACGGTCTACGATCTGATCGCCGATGTCGGGACGTTTCTGTCGCCGGTGGGGCGACTCGATCTCGATACCTCGGGCCTGCTGCTGATGACCAACGACAACCGGTTCGCCGAGCGCGTGACGAACCCGGCGTCGCATGTGTCGAAGACCTATCTGGTCAAGGCGTCCACGCTGTTGACCGACGCGCAGCTACGGCAGTTGCAGGAGGGAATCGAGCTCTCCGATGGTCCGACGCGTCCGGCGCAGGTGACACGCGTGCGCGACTCGGCGAAGTACACGCACTTCGAGATCGTGTTGACCGAAGGTCGAAACCGGCAGGTCCGGCGCATGGTCGAGGCCCTTGGCTCGCGCGTCTTGAAGCTGGTGCGCGTCAAGATCGGTCCCATCGCGATCGGCACGCTGCCGATTGGCACGTGGCGGCTGCTGACCCGTGCCGAGGTCGCGGCGCTCATGTAGCGTGGCGGTTTCCGCATAGCGCCCAGCGCCCGGCCATGGTGATCCTGCTGGCGATCCCACAGGGCCATGGTCTCGAAACTCCTCGTTGCGTTGGGCCTCATGGCGTTGTGCGTCGTGATTCATGCCACGGGCCTGACCTTGGGCGTGCGCCGGCTGCGCCATCGCGCAGCCGTGGCGCAGCAATTCTGGTCCTGGACGAGGCTGTTCATTCGCCTGGCAAGCCGGATGATATTGCTCCATCTGATCGAAATCACGGTGTGGGCGTTGTTCTACGTGTGGACGGACGCGATGCCCGATTTGCAAACGGCCGTCTATTTCAGCGCCGTGACCTACACGACAACCGGCTACGGCGATCTCGTGTTGCCGGCGGAGTGGCGGTTGGTCGGCGCCGTCGAGGCCCTGACCGGCATTCTGATGTGTGGGTGGTCCTCCGGGTTTTTCTTTGTCGTCGTGAGTCGGATGTTCGTGGAGCCCAGACCCGTCGAGCCCACGCCGTGACTGCGGTGTTGAATTGGCGCTCACAGAGACGGCTTCGTCGCGGCGAATCGCAGTCGCACATAGTCGGCGACCCAGATGCCGTTGTCGTCGCGCAGCCGTGGCTCCAGCTCGGCGCGCACTTCGCGCAGATAGTCCGCGCGCTCGTCGGCGGAGAATCCCTGAAAGAAGCTGTGCGCAAACGTTTCGAGCCAGCCCGTGATGTCCCCTGGTAGAGGTGTGGGTCGAGGAATCAGCGCGATGCGCTCGATGCGGAATCCGGCTCGCTCGAGACGGGCCTGATAGTCCTCAGGCGTCGGGAAATACCACGGCACGCGCGCAGCGCCATCGATCCCGCGCCGCTCGAGCGCGCGGACGAGCGCCACGCGGACGGTGTCCACGCAGCCGTGGCCGCCGCACTCGGCGACGAAGCGGCCGCCGGGCCGAAGGGACCGGTAGACAGCGGCGATCATCGGGTCGGCGTCGGTAATCCAGTGCAGCACCGCGTTGCTGAAGACCGCGTCGAAGGCCTTGTCGAAGGGCAGCGCGTCGGCACTCATGACGTGGGCGTCAAGACCGAGCGACCGTGCGGCCTCAATCTGGGCCGGGCTCGAATCGATACCCACGACCACGCATCCGAGGTCGGCCAGCTGCTTCGTGAGCGCTCCGTCACCACACCCGAGATCGAGGATGCGCTCGCCTGGCCGTGGCGCGAGCAACTCCACGACCGGCGCGCCCAGCTCGGACACAAAGCGTGCATTGCGCGCGTACGTTGCAGGATCCCAGGTCTGCGGCGATGATGACATCACGGCCATGGTAGCTGACGAGGGCCGAAACCACGGCGCTGATGGACGCCGAAGGAGCTGCAACGTGAACAGACGCGTGATCGTCCCTGTCTTCTCCGTATTTCTGCTCTGCGTCGCCTTTGGCGACGAGCCCGGGATCTCGGCGCAGTCCGGAAAGGCCTACAAGGTCGATCAGAACTGGGCCCGGCTTCCGGCGGGCATGACGTGGAACGGGAACACAACGTGGATCACGGCGGACGGGAAGGGCCAGGTGATGGTGCTGGTGCGCACTGCGCCGTACTTCCGGGTGCTCACCCGGGATGGCGCCTTCGTGAAGGCCTTCGGAGAGGATGGCCTGTTCGAGAGCGCACACAGCGTGACGATCGACGCGCAGGGAGTCCTGTGGGTGACCGACTCCGCGGCGCACCTCGTCCACAAGTTCAGCCCGGACGGCCGCCTGCTGATGACGCTCGGCAAGAAGGGTGTCGCCGGCGACAACACGTCGCGCGATCTGTTCAATCAGCCCAACCACGTGGCCATTGCGCCCAACGGCGACATCTACGTGTCCGACGGATATGTGAATGCGCGGGTCGTGCACTTTTCCAAGGATGGGCAATTCGTTCGGATCATTGGCGGAGTCAAGGGCTCCCAGCCGGGACAGCTGCAGCTGCCGCACGGCGTTGCGCTGGATTCCAGGGGCCGCATTCTGATCAACGACAGCGACAATCAGCGCGTGTCGATCTTCGACAAGGACGGGAAGTACGTCGAGTCGTGGCCCTATCCGTCGCGCGGCGGGATCGCCGTTGCCGCCGACGATACCGTCTACATCAGCGACGTGAATGCCGGCATCGTCAACATCGTGAAGAACGGGAAGCTGCTCGACAGCGTGTCCGCTGATCGGGCGCACGGGATGGGCATCGACACCGACGGCTCGATCTACGTCTCCGGCGCGTCACGGATGACGGTCATGAAGATCTCGAAAGGGCCCTCGTAGCCCCTCACGTGTCTCGCCGATACTCGCGAGGGCTGACGCCGAACTCGTTCCGAAACGCCCGATTGAAATTGGACACGTCGCCGAAGCCGCAGTCCAGCGCGATGTCCAGAACGCTGCCCGACTCGCGCACGAGGCGCAGCGCGGCTGTCACGCAGTCGTGCGCGCAGCACGTACTGATGCGGCGTCACGCCGGTGATGCGATCGAAGGTGCGCAGGAAATGATAGCGGCTGAGACCGGCCGCGTCTGCCAAGCTGCTCAATGCCCACTGGCTGGCTGGATATCGATCGATCGTTCGGACCGCGCGTGTGACGTGCGCTTCGGCGTTCGGCGGTGAACCGCTCGGCGCGAAGGACACACGCGCCGACAGCCGCAGCGCGTGTGCGGCGAGCCTGATGCTCAGCTCCTCCCACGCCGTCTGGTCTGCTCTGGCGACACCCACCGCCGCGCTGGTGACGAGCGCCGAGAGCTCACGAAGCGGCGGCACACGCGCGACCGCGAAACCCGCGGCAGCCCGTCGCTGCCCTGCGTCACTCGCGATCTGCTCGAAGAGGTCGGATGCGTACCAGAAGGACACGCAGCGATCGCCCTCGCCATGTGCGTGCGCGCACTCGAAGCGCTGACCGCTGTTGCCGAGCATCAGCGAGCCGGGTGTCATGAGCACGGAGCCGAGTGGAGATCGGTATCGAAACTGCCCGCCAGCACGGCCGCAATCGCGTATCGCTCGTGCCGTTCTTCGAACGGCCGATCGTCGGGGCCGCAGGTGCACAGGACGTCGGCGACGGTCCAGTCGTCGCCGGCCGCGATCACGCGGGGCGAGGTGCCCCCCGGTGTCCCGTGCGCTCGCCGCCGGGCTAGAGCGCTGTCGAGTTCGTGAGCAATTTTTGCCAAGACGAGCTCTCCACGAACGTTCTACAACAAGAATGCCACACGGTGGTTGGTGGTCGTGGTTGGTGGTTGGTAGTTGGTGGTTGGTGAGTGGTTGTGTTGACCAGGAGGGAACCGCAATGGCTGCGTATTACATCGGCACCTACGACATCGTGGACCCGAACGAGTTTCAGAAGTACCCGCCGGTTGTGCTGAGCCTGCTGCCGAAGTACGGCGGCGAGGTGCTGGCCTCGGATACCTCGGCGCTCGTAGTCGAGGGGACTGCCCGCACGATGAACGCGATCATTCGATTTCCGTCGAAGGAAGCTGCGCTCGGGCTGTACAACGACCCTGCGTATCAGGACGCGAAGCGTATCCGGCAGGCGTCAACGAAGAACGTCAGCATGGTGCTCGTGGACGAGTTTGCCCCGAGCTGATTGACGAACGTCAGCGAGGCGCGGACGGCGCCGTTGGGAGACAGAGAGGCGCGACAGCGTGAATCGTCGTGCCGCGCCCCGGTTGCGAGCGGACGGAAAGCTGCCCGCCGATGATTTTCAACCGCTCTTTCATGCTGGTCAAGCCGAGCCCGGGCCCTCTCATCGCCTCCTGCGGGTGAAAGCCGGCGCCCGAGTCCTTGACGGTCAGGCTGATGGTGTCGATGTGACCGTTCAGAGAAACGTGGGCGTGTCGCGACACGCAATGCTTGACGACATTCTGCAGGGCTTCCTGCAAGACTCGGTAGAGACACAGGGAGATTTCCCGTGGCAGCGCTTGCGGGACGTTCTCGAAGTGCACATCAATCGTGACACCGTGCCGAGTGGACAACTCTTCGCAGAACCCGGCCGCTGCTTCTTCCAGCCCAAGGAGTTCCAGCTTCGGGGGGTACAGGTCGTGCGACAGCGCCTGAACATCGGCCACAAGATTCCGCAATCTCTTGGCGTATGTCCCCGATCTCCTGCTCGAGATCGGCCGCTGAAGCCGGAGGACTTTGCTTCAGGAAACCGAGACGCGCGCTCATCATTGCCAGCCGTTGGTTGACGTCATCGTGAAGCTCGCGGGCGATGCGGGTGCTTTCCTCTTCGTGCGCTTCGATCAATTTCTGGCTCACCGTGGACAGCGCCTCTTCGGCCAGCTTCCGCTCGGTGATGTCGACGGCCGTGCCAATGTAACCAACAAACGACCCATTCATGTCGTATCGCGGAACACCCGCTGTCATCACCCAGCCGTATTCGCCGTCGTGGCGGCGAAGCCGATGCTCCATCTGAAAAGCCTCCCGCTGGTCGAAGGCCTTCTCGTACACGTCGCGGCTTCGCGCCTCGTCGTCTGGGTGGAGGACTTGTGCCCGTCGCTGTCCCAATACCGCAGCCACTGGCCGTCCCGTGTAATCGAGCCAGGTCTGATTGAGAAACGTGATCTGTTTCTCGGTGCCCGACATCCAAATCATGACCGGAGCGGTATTCGCGATGAAGCGGAAGCGTTCTTCGCTTTCGCGCAGGGCCTCTTCGGCGAGGATGCGCTCGATCAGATCCGCGGCCTGCCGGGCGAGCACGTCGAAGAATGTGAAATCCTCTTCGGTCGGGGTATGCGGCGTCCGCCAGTGCGTCGAGAGCATGCCGAGAGGCCGGCCCGTTCGCGATCGCAGCGGCGTCGATTGCACGGCGCGGATTCCGGAGCGGCGATATTCCTGCTGATCCTGCGTGCCGGCCATGAATTCGCACGCCTCGATATCGGCCACGACCACGCGCGCGTTGTCACGGAGCGCCTGGCTGCAGGTGCTCCCCGCTCCGATCGCCACCCGTTGCCAGAACGCCGCAGAGTCAGGGTGGAAATTCTTCCACGCGAGGAGCCGCAGTGACGTGTGGTCTGCGGCGAGCATCTGGACGCTGGCCGCATCGGACGCCATCAACTCCATTGCCGCGCCGAGAATCTGCGCGTACAGGGATTCTGGCGTCGACTCTGAAATCAGGCGGGTGCTGATCGACTGGAGCGTTTTGGCGCCCGCCACTTCGCGTGCCAGCCGTTGCTCGCTGTGCCGCAGCGCGGCCTCAGCCCGCTTGGCCTTCGTGATGTCGCGGGCAATCTTGGAGCATCCGATAATCCTGCCCGCGGGGTCTCGCAACGGCGAGATCGTCAGTGAGACATCGATGCGCTGGCCTGCTTTGGTGAGCCGGACCGTTTCAAAGTGTTCGACTCGCTCACCGGCACGAAGGCGCCTCAGAATGTCGTGCTCCTCGTCGTACAAGTCCGGAGGGATGATGACCGTGATCGGCAGTCCGATGGCCTCGTGCTCCGTATATCCGAACATCCGCTCGGCAGCGGCGTTCCACGCTGAGATCACACCGTCGAGAGTCTTGGCGATGATCGCGTCATCTGATGACTCCACGATCGCCGCATACTGTAATCGGATCTCCTCCGCTCGCGTGAGGTCGGTGATGCCGGCACCCATGGAGAGCACGCCTGGTTCATCATCCTCTGTCACACTCACCTCGCGTTCGAGCGGCTAGCTGGTCGAAATAGCGGTGTGCTCCGTGCAGATGCGCGCGAGCGCCTGATCGTCTTCCGTGTACGGCACCGGATAGGCGCACAGGATGTCGACGTCCTGTGCGAGCTCGCCGCAGAGTTGTTCGAGCTGGACCGCCTCCGCCGTTCTGCCTGCGGCCCACAGGCGTCCTGCACGTTCCCCGCAAAACGCGACGCGGGGATGTGCGTTCCCGGCATTCGCGGCGGCCTCACGCACATCGTTGATGGCCTCGAGAAATCGGACGGGGTCAGGCGCGACGTCAGCGTCAAACGACAGATAGGTGCCGCGCTCGATGGCGCCATCAATGTCCACACCCTGCGTGCGCAGCCCCTGCAGAAGAGGTGTCCGGTGAGACTCCGTCACCAGGGCGATCGCGGCATCGGCGGCGTTCAGGGCGGTAGCAAGAAAGCGAGTAAAGCCATCGACCACAGCGGCGTCATGCGAACAGAAGAGAATCTCGTGACGACGTGGAGCGGGCGCATCGGCAGGTTCGGTAAACGCGACACTGCGACTGACGAATCGTTGGCCAGCCAGTACGGCGTCGATCGCGGGCAGCAGGTCAGTCCCGACAGATAACTTCTGTACGTAGCCATCAGCGCCCAGGCTGAGCGCTTTTCGTACGATATCCGGCGAGGACTCCTGGCTCAGGAAGAGCAGTCGTGCGTGAGGGGTGAGTGCGCGGATCTGTTTCGCGACCTCGAAGCCATGCAGCTTCGGCAAATTGATATCGAGCAGAATCACATCCGGCCGCAGTTCTGTGGCCTTCTGAACGCCCTCCCACCCATCCGCCGCCTCGATGGTCTGGAATTCCGCCCGTCGTTGAAGTGCCGTACAAATGAAACGGCGGAACGCTGGATGGTCCTCGACGACGAGAATCCTCAGCGGCATATGGACGTGTCCCCTTTGCGTGGCTACCCGGCGTTCACCCGCTCAGTCGGCGCGTCGCGGAGATTACTCCGGACGCCAAGTCCGCGCAACGCGTGAGTGTTCGCGCGCGGACGCGTCCTCAATGCTACCGGAGCAGCGTGGGTTCGAGAACTGCGGCATTTCCTTAGGGATCGCTCGCGAACGAGCTGGTCGGCGTTCTTCCACAGCGCCAGCCTCACGAATCGGGCTCGTCCTCATCGGCTGTGCTTCTCCCTTGGCGCGAACACCCTGTGCCGCATCGGTCAGCGTCGCCAGGCGCACCCGTGAGATCGGCCTGCGTGTGGCGCTCGGCGCGAGCCCCGGCCGCGTGCTCGCCGGCATCTTCTCGCGAGCGCTCGTCCTCATCGGGAGCGGCATCGTTGCCGGCACTTCCGTGATCGCGATTCTGCTGTTTGCGCTTGAATCGGAGGAGGTCAGCGTCGGCTTCGTCGCGCAGTTACTGCTGATCCCGTCGATGACGATGCTGACGGTTGGCCTCCTGGGGTGTGTCGCGCCGGCGAGGCGCGCGCTTCGCATCAATCCCACGGAGGCACTGAAGGAAGCGTGAGCTCGAAGCGAGCCTCAGAATGTCGTGCTCCTCGTCGGCTACGTCATCCGAACAGAGAGAATCTCGTGACGACTTGGAGCGGGAGCATGGGTCGGTTCGGTACAACGCGACACTGCTACTCACGAATCGTTGGCCATCGAGTACGGCGTCGATCGCGGGCAGCAGGTCAGTGCCGGCAGATAACTTCTGAATGTAACCATGGGCGCCCAGACTGAGCGCCATTCGTACGATGTCCGGCAAGGACTCCTGGCTCAGGAAGAGCAGTCTCGCGTGGGGGGCGAGCATGGGGATCTGTTTAGCGACCTCGAATCCATGCAGCTTCGGCAGATTGATATCGAGCAGAATCACGTCCGGCTGCAGTTCTTTGGCCTTCTGAACGGCCTCCAACCCATCCGCCGCCTCGATGATCTGGAACTCCGCCCGTCGTTGAAGCTCCGCACAAATGAGACGGCGGAACGCCGGATGGTCCTCGACGACGAGAATCCTCAATGGCATGGACGTGACCTCTTTGACGTCAAGCGCGCGTACACGCGCGAACCTACGCGCCCGGACCTCTGGAGTCCGAGCAGACACACGTCGACTGTGTTTGGCTTAGAGGAGGAAGACGGACAGCAGGAGGTGCTTCGGCACTGGCGCGACGGGTATCGGCGCAGACGTGCGCCATTCGTCACTCAGAACGAGAGCAGGGACGTTGGCGGGAAGGACAATCCCGGCGCCGAGAACCGCCGCGGTGATGACGGCAACAAACGTGGGGCTGGACTGGTTGGAATTCTCGCCCTCTGATAACGCGCAGCAACTGTCGGCCTGGGCCTGCGTCAGAACGCGCTCTGACCCTGAGCGGTGCGAATCGCCCTTGTGCATTGGGCATTCGCAGCCATCAGCGCAGCAGTCCATCCGGGCTTCAGGGGTTGCCATCCACCCGGCGCAGATCGCGGGGTTCCCCGCCATCAGGGCGAACGTGAGCGCGAGAGCCGCCAGACGCTGGACGAGCTTCACTATGCCGCTAGAGTGGCCGATCGTAGGGGCCCTGTCAAACGAATGGTTTCAAACGCTGAGCTGAAGAACGTTGAGCTACGGGCTATCAGAACGGGAACGTCAGGTACATTCGGACGCCTGAGACGCGGCCAAAATTGTAGCCGGCGCCCAGCCACCGCAGCGGGATCTTCCAGATGCGCAGATCGGGCGCGGTCGAGAAGCTCACTCCGGCTTCGAATTGCCCGCGAAGCACGATCGGAGGCTGGCCTTCTCTTTCTATCTCCAGCCCGTCAAAGGCGCGGCCGATCACGTAGAGGCCCCCGCGCGCGCGCCCGCCCAGCACGGAGAAACCCAGAGGCACCTGCACGTCGGCCCCTCCTTCAAAACTCGCGTATCGGATGGCGGCGCCGTCGAATTTCGGTGTCTTCCGTCCCCAAATCTTGCCGCCATAGGTGACGTGCAACTGTTTCGGGTCCGTAGTGGTGCGCGCGCGCAGGCCCGCCCCGTAGAACACTTCGGCTGAATGAATCACTGCTCTTCCCGATTCCGACTTCGCCGAACGGCCGCACCAGCGTACGGCTGCCCACGGGAATCTCGACCTCGAGGCCGGGAATGATTGCCGCGATGCCCAGTTTCTCGACGAAGCCGCCGACGTCCGACACTCCCGTGATGGTCAGTGAACTCAGCGACACAGGGAGTGTGACGCGCAGTCCCCATGGATGCTTCTCCAGGCTGCGCAGATGGAAGGAAAACGGCAGACGATAGAGCTGGAAGCCTCGGGCCTCGACGTCCGTCGCGGCCGTCGTCTCGCTGCGGCTGGCGAGAAGCAAAGGA
This sequence comes from uncultured Acidobacteriota bacterium, assembly GCA_963751025.1. GTDB lineage: Bacteria > Acidobacteriota > Vicinamibacteria > Vicinamibacterales > UBA2999 > Gp6-AA40. Next base: position 252,337 of record CAVVTC010000006.1, read on the forward strand.
TCCAGGCCCTGGTCCTGCGCCGCGGCCGGCAGTGCCGCGAAGAACAAGAGCGGTAGCGCGCCAGCGATTCCTCGCCGCCAGAATCGCCGCACCGCCACCTGTTGGACGCCAGGGCTCACACGCAAGGATAGCGTCCAGACGCGCACAGCCCAATGCACAATGTGCCTATCCATTGCGCCCTGAACGGAGTGCTTGATGCCGTCCGTGCTTCGCTACGCCCTTCGTCAACTGCTCAAGTCGCCGGGGTTCACCCTCGTCGCCGTGGTCGGCCTCGCGCTCGGCATTGGCGCCAACGTCGCGCTTTTCAGCGTCGTCAACTCCGTGCTCCTGCGGCCGCTGCCCTATCACGAGCCCGATCGACTGGTGAGACTCGCGTCCACCCACCAGGACAACAACCTCATTCGCGTCGGGTTCTCGTATTCGCGATTCCTCGACGTGCAGCAGCGGCAGCAGGTGTTCAGCGATCTCGCGTTGTCCGCAGGCAACCCGTTCACGTTGACCGGGCGCGGCGGCGATCCCGAACAGGTGATTGGCCTGCAGGCCTCGGCCGCGCTGTTGCCGACGCTCGGACTGCAGCCGATCATCGGCCGCAACTTTTCGCCGGATGACGATCGCCCCGGCGGCCCACGCGTGGTGCTGATTAGCCAGCAGATGTGGCAGCAGCGCTTCAACCGTGATGCGTCGGTGCTCGGTCAAGCGCTGATGCTCGACGGCGCGCCCTACACGATCGTCGGCGTGCTGCCCGAAGCGGCAACGGCGTTTCCCCTCAATCAACAGCAGATCTGGCTGCCGCGTCCCGCGGAAGTGCCCTATCTCCAGGCGCTGCAGGGCGGCGGTTACTGGTTCCAGGCGATCGCGCGGCTCAAACCGGGCGTCTCGCTCGAGCAGGCGCGCGAGGCGATGCATGTGATCGCGGCGGGCTACCGGACGGCGCACCCGGGGAACCTCGACGCACCGTCAGCGATTGAGGTCGTGCCGCTCCTGGACGATGCGGTCGGCGCGCAGCGGGAGAGTTATCTGTTGATCTTTGGCGCGGTGGCGTGCGTGCTGCTGATCGCGTGCGCGAACATCGCCAACCTGCAGCTCGCGCGCTTCGCGGGACGACGCCGCGAGATCGCGGCGCGGTTTGCGCTCGGCGCGAGCCGCGGCGACGTGGTGCGTCAACTCGTCTCGGAAAGCCTGCTGCTGGCGGTGCTGGGCGGCGCCGTCGGACTGTTGCTCGCCGAGGGGGCGCTGCGCGCGCTCGTCGCCTTCGGCGCGGATCTGATTCCGCGTGCGGCCGAAATCAGGATCGATCCGATCGCCCTGGGATTTTCGCTGCTCGCGATCCTCGTCACCGGGCTGGCGATCGGCGTGCTGCCAGCACTCCAGGCGTCGGGCGTGAACGTGCTCGAAGCGCTCAAGGAAGCGGGCCGCGCCTCGATGGGATCCGGGCGGCGGCTCCGCTCCAGCCTGTTGGTGGTCGAAGTGTCGTTGTCGCTGGTGCTGCTGATCGCCGCCGGGTTGCTGCTGACCAGTTTCGCGCGGCTGCAGCGCGTCGATCCCGGCTTCGAGCCAGAGGGCGTGTTCACCGCCCAGATCGCGTTGCCGCGAGCGTTACTCGCCCGCCAAGGTCCTCGAGTTCTACGAGCAGTTCTATCAACGTCTCGCGACGCTGCCCGGCGCATCGTCTGCCGCGCTCAGCGAACGCGTGCCGCTGACCGGCGTCCAGACGCCGACGGTGGTAGCCGTTGCCGGCCGGCCGATTCCGCCGCTGAGCGAACGCGCAACCGCGACCCGGCATCTCGTGTCGCCGCGCTACTTCAGCACGCTGGGGATTCCGCTGCGTGCTGGCCGTGACTTCGATGAGCGCGACAACACGCGCGTCCCGTCCGTCGTCATCATCAACGACACGTTCGCGCGCAGGCATTTTCCCGGCGAGGACCCGATCGGCCGCACGCTGATCACCGGGATGGCGCAGCGGCCGTCGCAAGTCGTCGGCGTGGTCGCTGATATCCACGGCGAGCAGCTGAACACGCCGCCCGAGCCGGAATACTTCCTGCCGGTGCTGCAGCGGCCGGAGACGCCCACCAACGTGCTGGTGCGCAGCGATCTTCCGCCCGCCGCCGTTGCGCCGCTGGTGCGCGAGGCGCTGCGCACGATCGATCCTGATCTGCCGCTGCTGCAGCCGGAGGCGTTGACGACGCGCATCGCGCAGACGGTGGCGGATCGCAAGTTGGGGCTCGTGTTGTTGGGCGGATTCGCCGCGCTTGCGCTCGTCCTCGCGAGTCTCGGCGTCTACAGCGTGATGGCACACCTGGTGGCATTCCGCACGAGCGAGATCGGTCTCCGTATGGCGCTCGGTGCGTCACCTGCCGCCGTGATGCGCATGGTGCTCGGACACGGCCGGCGTCTCACGCTCGTCGGCATCGCGTTCGGCATCGCCGGTGCCCTCGTCGTCTCGAGGTTGATGCAGCAGGCGCTCTTCGAAGTCGATCCGGCAGAGCCGCTCGTCTACATCGCGCTGTCGGTCACGTTGCTGCTCGTCGCCGAATGCGCGTCGTTCTTCCCGGCGCGGCGCGCGACGGAGAATCGATCCGGTGATTGCCCTGCGGGCCGAGTTGGAACGGCTCTGCGCTGCAGGCGACGTCGAGAGACTCGTCAGTTCTGCCCACTGAACCCGTCGCACGACACCTTCGGGTGCCAGTTGACGAAACGTCCCAGCCGGGATTCTCCTTCCACGCCCACACGTGCAGCGTGTAGAAGGGCGGCAGCCCGAACCGATTCGGCGCCTCGAAGAAATGCAGCAACTGCCCCAGGAGCTGCGGTGGTTCGCCCGGATGCTTCTCGTCCCAGTCGGCCGCGAAGACGAGGTAGTCGGCACCAATGATGCGGAGGCGTCCGCTCGGCGTCGCCCGTGGCGGCTCTGTTTTCGCGGCTTTGTCGGCGCGCGAACGTCAGGTGCTCGCGCTCATCGCCGACGGCTTGAGCAACAGCGACATCGCCGAGCGCCTGGACATCAGCGAGAAGACGGTCCGCAATCACGCGTCGAACCTGTTCGACAAGCTCGGCGTCTGGTCCGCGCGCGGGCGATCGTGTTCGCGCGCGATCACGGTTTCAACGGCTGATGCCTCGTGTGGTCTGACTACCGATCGGCACAGTCGAGTGATTGCTCGTGAATCACGCCTCGGAGCTACCGAGGGTTGAGGCGTGCCGCCGTGGTCGATGAACAGCGTCACGTCGAACGCGAACCCTCACTCGTCACGCAAGGCAACGAGCGGATCGATCCGCGACGCGCGGCGGGCCGGTAGATAGCTGGCGAGGAGCGCCACGCCGATCAGCACGAACGACACCGCGGCATACACTGCGGGATCTGTCGGCCGGACGTTGAAGAGCAGGGTCGTGATCGACCTGCTGAGTGCCACCGCGCCAATCAAACCCAACCCGACGCCGATGCCCCCCTTCCACAACCCCTGCTTCAGGATGTGACCGGAAATCTGACCCCGCGATGCGCCGATCGCACTGCGTACCCCAATCTCACGCGTCCGCTGCGAGACGTCGTAGGCCTGCACGCCATAGATGCCGAGAGCCGACAGGAACACGGCCAGGCCGGCAAGCGCGGCGAGCAGAAACATGACGGCGCGACGGTTGTCGAAGGACGAATCGACCGCTTCCTGCAGCACGCCGACATCGAACAGTGGACTCGCCGGATCGATGGCGCGCACTTTGTTGCGCAGGGCCGCCACCGCGTCAGCCGGTTGACCGGTTCGTTCGCAGGAACATCGTGTATCCGCCGGGTCGTCCTCCCGGCATGATTTGATAGATGAACGGATTGCCGCTCTTCTCCTCGACTCCGTTGTGCGGCACGTCCCTGACGACCCCGATGATGACGGGCCACTCTTCAGCCTTTGCCGGCCGGCCCCCGAAGGCGAACCGTCCACCAAGGGCGGAGCCATTGGGGAAGAACTTCCGCGCGAAGCTCTGATCGACGACGAACTGTCGCCGGCCGGGAGCCGCATCGGCGTCTTCGTAGAACCGGCCTTCCACGAGCTTCAGCCCCAGCGTTTCGGCGTACCCCGGCGTCACGGCCACCCGAAACGCGCCCGGCTGCGGCGCGCCCGGCGGCAGGGTGTCGTTCTCCAGGGTGAACGCGTTGATCGGCAGCCCTCCTTGGAAGGGCGTCGACTGGGACAGCGCCACCGACGTCACCCCCGGAATTTCTTTCATCGCCTGCAACAGGCGTTCGCGAATCGATGTGGCGGCCTCGTCACTGCTGCGATGGTCGCGCGTCAGCGCGATGCGCGCCGTGACCACGTTCGCTGCCTCGAGTCCCGTATCGATTTTCAAGGCCTCGGCGAAGCTGGAGATGAGGAGGCCAGCGCCGGTGAGCAGCACCAGCGCCACGGCGACCTGGGCCACCACGAGGACGCTGCTCAGCGCGCGCACGCCGCGGCTCGACGACGAGCCCCGCGAGTTGCTCTGGATCACGGCCGCCAGATTCGTGCGCAGGATGTGAAACACCGGGATCAGACCAATGAGCACGCCGACCACGGCGGTGAGCGCGATGGCGAATGCGAGCACGCGCCAGTCGAGCGAGGCGGGCAGCGACTGGGGCAGCATCTTCGCGAGGTAGTAATTCGTCATCCGCAGCAGCCCCCAGGCCACCCCCAGTCCCAACACCGTGCCGAGGGACGTCAACAGCAGGCTTTCCATGAGGAACTGCCGGGCAATCGTCGCGCGCGCGGCCCCGAGCGCGGATCGCACGGCCAACTCGGACTGGCGGGCGTTGGAACGTACGAGCAGGAGATTCGCCACGTTGACGCAGCCGATGAGCAGCACGAATGCGACGCCACCCTGTAGCATCAGCAGGATCGGTCGCACCGGCTGGACGCGCTGCTCCTGCAGTCCGCCGACGTTCATCGTCATGCCGGAGCGCTCCACGAAGGCCTTCAAGGGTGGCGCTGCCGCGTCGACGTAGCGCTTCTCCAGGTTCTTGGCCTCGGCGTCCGCCTGGGCTACCGTGACGCCCGGCTTGAGGCGTCCAAACAGCTGGATGCCGACGCCGTAGCGGCCCTGCGGATTCTCCGCAGCCGCGGGCCAGCTCAATGGCACGACGAACTTCATGCGCGCATCGAACGCTTCCAACTCCCGCGGCGCGACGCCGATGATCTGGTACGCCTCATCGTCGATTCGCACTTCCTGGCCGAGGACCTCCGGACGCTCCTGATACTGCGTCCGCCAGTAGGACTGCGTGAGCACGACGACCTTGTCGGCGCCCTGTTTGTTCTGCTCCTTCGTGAAGAACGTGCCGAGCACGGGTTGGAGCCGCAGGATGCTGAAGATCTCGGCGGTCATCCGGACGCCGGGGGTCCGGACGACAGAATCCTTTGCTCCGACCAGGTTGTACGAGAACGTCCACAGCCCAACGCTCTCGTAGGAGGTCGCGTTCGTCGAGTAGTCGAGATAGAACGGGACGTTCGCCGGCATGTGGTTCAGGCCGGCCTTCACCGCCGACGAATACAATTCCACGATCCGCTCCGGCTCCTGATACGGCAGCGGCTTCAACATCAGCGCATAGACCGACGAGAAGATTGCCGTCGTCGCACCGATGCACAGCGCCAGCGTGACGAGCGTCGTCGCGGTGATCCGCTTGGACTTCCACAGGAGACGGAAGGCATGACGAAAGTCCGCGAGGGAGCCGGTCCAGATGCCGCCGAACGGCGACGCAGAGGCGTGGTGCGATGACGTCATCGGAGAAGCCTCGGATTCGGGTGGAAGATTGACAACGGGATGGTAATCGTTGCCGGGTTGCCGGTCCAGCATTGGGCTGGGAGAAATCGTCTCTCACCAGATTCGCAGAACACGTCAAACAAACTGAGGAAGCCGTGACGGCTGTTATGAGCTTTTAGCCGTCCAAATGTCCGGTGGCCGCAGTCAAGCGGCTGAGGAGGGTGTCATGCGGGCTTACAGATCTGCCGTCTTCGCGTTCGTCGCGTTCGCTCTTGAAGCATTGCCAGTGGGGGCGCAGGATGCAAGAACCGTCGAAGTCACGCCGTATGTGGCGCTTGGTTCGGCCGCGGCATCTCCCGTCGGCGCCGCCGTCACGTTCCCTGTCACGTCGACGCTCAGTGTCGAGACAGATGTTGCATACCGTCGCGGCGAGGGCCGCATCCACGCGCTGAGTTCAAGCACCAGTCTCTTGTATTTCCTTCCGCGCGTCGGCCAATCGGCACCGTACGTCGCCGGGGGAGTTGGGCTATCGCAATACGGGGCGCCCGTTTTTTCCTCCAACGGTCGTCCAATCGGCACCGAGCCGCGCGTGGCCCTGACAGTGAACGCGGGAGGCGGCGTGAAGATGCCACTGAATGAAAAATTGGATTTGCGAACTGATGCCCGGTGGTTCAAGTCCTTTGGCCCTCAGGGATCGGAGCAGTTTCGCGTGGCTCAAGGCGTCTCCTTCGATGTCGGCAAACGGTAGAGGGTGCGCCCGCACGAGCTCATTCCGGACTTGATCGAGGACGACATGCCTGCCGGGCAAGGCCGGCATTTGCCGAAACCGCGACGTCGTTCCTGCGTGGCGGCTGGAAACAGGCTTCGTAAGGCCCCCGTCCGCCGCATCCAGGGCGAGCATCGGCGGCCGGCTGCCACGAGCGATTCTGATCAGACTTCTTGGCATCCGCCGCCAGCCATTGGCGATGTGCGGAGCGCCTCAGTAAGGTGGGCGATAAAAGAGGAGCGAGCCCGGAGGCTCGCCCCTCATCCCTGAATCGTCAGAAATTGATCTGCGCGCTGAACTTCACATACCGCGGCTGGAGCACCGAGGTCGGCCGCAGCCACGTCGTGGTGGTCGGCGAGTAGGCCTGGTTGTAGGTCAGCACCGGGTTGGAGTTGAGGATGTTGAAGATATCCACGCCAACGTTGGTGCGCGTTCCGCCGAATCGCAGGTTCTTGGCGACTCGCAGGTCGAGCTGATTGGCGCGATCGCCATACATCGTGCCCGGCTCGATCAGATTGACGGTGATCGTCTGGCTCACACCGCCGAAGGGGCGTCCCAGCGTCGTGTTCGCCGGGCTCGCCGTGTAGTTGGCCGCCAGCTGCTGGCCCTGTTCGCTGCGGAACGTCGTCGCCAGCAGGACGTCGATCTTCGGCACCGTGTAGCTGCCGAGCGCCGTCACGCGCAGCAGCGACGTGTTCGTGGTCGCACCACGGGTCGACGGAGTCGGTTTCCGGCAGGGCCGCCCTGATTTCGCACGAATTGGTATTCGTGAGGGCGTAATTGAATCCGCCCTGCATCGTCAGGCCGAAGCGGGGACGTGCGGTGACGTTGAGGCTGAACGAATTGGTCACCTGTTTCCGTTCGCCGAACCGAGTCGGCCAGCGTGACGAAGTTGTCGGTCGCCCGGGCACTGGCCGCCTGGGTGATGTTGAAGACGTCGTCCAGCTGCCCGCCGCCGCCATTCGGCAGGCGCGGGTCAGACGGGATGATGACGGAGAACTGGTCGTAGTCACTGCTGCCGACGGCCCGGTTGTCCGTGGCGTTGAAATTCAACAGCCAGCGGTGCTGGTAGCCGAATTCGGCGGACACGCGCGGCATGATTTCCTGCTGGATCGAGGTGCCCCACTGCCAGTCGCCCGTGCGCACGCCCCAGCCGGTGGTCAGCGACGGGTCGAGCGTGGATGCAGCCACGTCGGTGCCGAAGTTGGGGCTGCCGACGCCGCAGGTGTCGATGCTGCCCGTCGTCGCCGGGCTCTGTGCGAGCTGGCTCAGCAGGTTGCAGTCGACGACCTTGTCGTTGTTGGTGTCCGTCCATGTCCGGGCGACGGTGGTCGACAGCCGGCCGATCGGGTTGTTGGTGATGAAGAAGCCCGCGTTCTGCGCGGCTTCGAGGTAGCGCCCGAAGCTGAACTTCAGCGACGTTTTCCCGTTGCCGAACACATCCACCGCGACGCCGCCGCGCGGGGTCAGATCGTTGTATGAGGACCCAGGTGTGGCCGGATAGGTCTTGCCCTGGGGGAAGAAGCGCACCGGGATGATCTCCTGCTCCGGGAAGAAGCTCCACGCATGGTCGTATCGGAGCGCGCCCTGGAACGTGAAGCGGCCACCGGTGTAGGAGTCCTGGACGTAGAACGCTGCCGTCCGCACCCACTGGTGCCGCGTGAACCGGTTGATCGTCTGCGTGAACTGGTTCGGCACGCCGTTGTTCAGCCGGTAGGTCAGGAACTGATCGTTGCTGTGGTTGGTCTGGTTGTCGCCGAGGTGCGAGCCCTGGTATCCAGCCTTGATGTTGTGCGCAGCTCATGCACGTACGACGCGCTGCCCCGGTAGTTGTAGACCGTGGTCCAGTGCGTGCCCCAGTTCGGCGACCGGAAGGTGATGTTGGCGATCCCGTGCTCGCAGGGCTGGCCCGGCGCGACGCCCGTCGTGCACTGATCCACGGTACGAATCAGGTTCGGGTCCTGTCCCGGCATCGGCGTCCCACCCCACCGGCTCATGTACGTGCCCATCCCTGCCTCGAGCAGCAGGCGATTGGTGAGGGGCGACGTCCAGCGCGCCTGCTGCACCCGCTGGAAGGTGTTGCGGTACGCGCCGGTTTCCGGGGCGGTCGTTGCCGAGCATGCGGGCGTCGGCGACGCGCCCGCGCAGATGATCTCGATCCGGTTCGGAGTGACGGCAGGCCTCGGCGTCTGCGTCGAACGCCGCGCCTTCGCAGGGCTTCTGCTCGTCCCACAGAGACGCTGACCTTGTTCTTGGCATTGAGCTGCGCGGTCAGGCGGAGGGCGAAGATATTGAACGACGCGGCCTGATAGGCCGGTCGCGAGCGGTCGGGCACGTAGGTCCAGCTGTTCGGGTTGCCCGCGTTCGCGTTGGCAAACATGCCCGGAACCGTGTTCTTGTAGCCCTCCGTCCGAAGCTGACCGAAGTACCAGAGCCGGTCCTTCAGGATGGGCCCGCCGATGCCGAAGTTGTAGTCCCAGAGGTTCTTGAACGCGCCTGGCGTCGTCAGGCCGCGGGTCCGCAGTTCATCGGTGTAGTTGCTGCCGACCATGCCAGGCGTGACCATGGCCACGTACAACTGTCCGGAGATGCTGTTGCCGCCCTCCCTCGGAAGAATGTTGAGCGTCGGGCCGCCGACTTCCGCTTCGCCCAGTCCGCCTGAGGCGGTGAGGACGATCTCCTGGACGTTGTTCACGTCGACCACGTAGGCGGACACGCCGGCGCCGTTGAAGGCCGTGCCGACGCTGATGCCATCGACCTGCAGCCGGCCTTCGTTGGCCCGGCCCCCGGCGGCGCCGAAGACGACCATGTTGGGCGCCGGCGAATTGGCCGCCGCGCCACCAGGCGTCACCATGTTCGGCATCAGGCTCATCAGCCCCGCGTACAATCGCACCGCCGGAATCTGGTTGATCACTTCGTTGGTGAGCGTCGTCTGGCGGCTGACGCTCTGCACGTCGACGATCGGTGACTCGCCGGTGACGATGACCGTTTCCTGCAGGGCACCGACCCTCAACTCGGCGTTGATGGTCGCCACGAATGTGCCAGCCAGCTGGATGTCTTCTCGCCGCACCGTGGAGAACCCGGGCAGCGAGAAAGTCAGGCTGTACGTGCCACCGCGCAGATCGATGATGCGGTACTGCCCGTCGGCATCGGTGGTCGCGGTGCGGACCTTCTCGATCAGAGTCGGGGCTGGCGGCTTCCACGGTCACGCCCGGCAGTACGGCGCCGGACGTGTCCTTCACGATCACCGGTAATCGTCGCCTGGGCGAAGGCCACAGACGGTGTGAGCACGATCAATCCAACGAGCACGAGACACGCGGCGGTGACTCTGCGCATGAGTACTCCCTTATCTGGATGAGGCCCGTTGAACGGCCGCCCGGACGACGGCCCCGGCGGGGTCTAGCTTGGGCCGCGATTATGGCGCAGTCAGGCCCAAACAGCGAATCAAAAACGATGGCTACGGCGAGACAAACATCGCTTGGAAGAAGCGCTCGGTGCGTCGGTCGCGGCAGGGATTCGAGCCCGCTCGCGATGAGCGAAGCGAATCGCGGCGTGACCAACGCGGGCCGAGCAGCCAACGAGCGAGCGAAAGCGAGAGAAGCTGGCTGGGTGTTAGGGACGATTTCCGCAACTGGCTCATTCGTGCCGCCTGAGCGTCTTACGACCGAACCCCGGCTGCCCGGCACGGTCGCTTTACGCCAACTCTTTTTTGATGGCTTCGACCGCACCTTCGATCTCGGCTTCGGTGTTGAAGATGTGCGGCGAGAGTCGCGTGCCATTGAACCATCGCTTCTCCGCGACCTTGACTACCAGGTTGTAACTTTTTTGAGCAAGCGGTCGCGGAACTCGCGGCTGTCGACCGCGTCCGGAAGCCTGAACGCGACGAGCGACGCCGCCAACGGGCCGGGTGGAGGACTATACAACGTGATTTGAGGGATCTTTGCCAAGCCGGTATACGCCTGATCACGCAGCCCGACCGTCCGCTGCTCCACGCCCTGCATGCCGCGTGCTTTCATCGTTCGGGCGGCTAGGTTGATACTTGGGCGGCCTCGCCAAGGCCGATCACGAGCGGCAAGCTTCCCACGCCAGTCGAGCCGGAAACGAATCTCTTTCCCTGTTCCCACTCGATCGGTTGAATCGACGTCCCCGAGTCCTTGTTGATGTACGCGAAGCCGGTCCCCTTCGGGCCCATGATCCACTTGTGTCCAGTCCCGACGTAGGCGTCACAACCAAGCGATCGTACGTCCACGTCGATCGCGCCAACCGCCTGCGCGCCATCGACGATCGAGATGATGCCGCGGCCACGCGCCAGGGCGGCGATCTCTCGGACGGGCAGCCGGAGACCCGTGGAGCTGATGACGTGGCTCACGAAAATGACTCTGGTCTCGGCGGTTATCCCCCGCTCGAACCGGTCGAGGATCGCACCGCTGTCATGATCCGTCGGGCCGATCGTGACGAGGTCCACCTCGACGCCTGCGCGCCGCTTCAGATAGAGCCAGCCGTTCGTACCGCCCTCGTGCTCGACGTCAGTGGTGAGAACGCGATCACCTCGCGAGAGATTCATTCCGAGCGCGAGACTGTTCATCGCGGCTGTCGCGCTTCGAGTGAGGAGAAGTTCGTCGGCCGTGCAATTGAGTAAGCTCGCGAGTTGCTCCCGTGCCGTGTCGGTGGCCGTGTGAACAGCACCGTCGCCCGCGCCGTGCAGGTGAGTAGCTTGCGAGTTGCTCGAGTGCCGTGTCGGTGGCCGTGTGAACAGCATCGTCGCCTGTACGCCATCATCACCGGATCGGACTCCAGCTGGTTCCAGGCTTGGAGCGTCCGTTCAAGCACTAAGCGCGTCGTCGGACCGAGCGCGGCGGTGTTGAGATATACCAACCCGGGCGCGAACAGGTACTCGCTAGCGGATTCTCTCGACCGCGACTGGCCGATGCAGCCTGACGACAGACCGCCGAACACGCCGGCAAAGCCATAGAGGAGTTCGCGTCGGTCAAGCCGCACCAGGTGGGAGTCTTCAGAATTCACCATCGCGGAGTATATCGGAGCTCGAAGCGAAGCCCGGGGCACCGCGATCACGATCACGGAGTCGTCAGGCGAGGACCGATCGCCAGTCGCAGCTGACACCGCTTGACCAACCGGGCAAAGGCTCTCCGGGATTCGAACCGAAGTTGAGCTGAAGTCTTTCGCGGGCCGTCGAACAAGGCGTTCGAAACACTCGCAAACGTGTGCTTCACGGTCGTTTGTCGAGTGAAATGAGAAGTTGGCTGGGAGGCAGGGATTCGAGCCCGCTCGCGATGAGCGAAGCGAATCGCGGCGTGACCAACACGGGCCGAGCAGCCAACGAGCGAGCGAAGCGAGAGAAGTGGCTGGGAGGCAGGGATTCGAACCCCGATAACCGCGTCCAGAGCGCGGTGTCCTACCGTTGAACGACCTCCCAGTATCTGGCGCGTCCGCAGGGGCAGGAACCTCTGATTCTACCGGCTGGCTCCTTGGCCACGCAAGCACGCGCCCCGTGCAGCCCGGAGTGAGTGAATCCGATTCACCACAGCCGCGCGATTCGATGGCATCCTTGTAGCGGCTCAGATACCCCAACCGATCCCCAGACCCCGGCAACTCGGAGTACCCGCACAGAAAGCGAGCGTATGGAGTTTCTGCTCTGGATCCTGGTCCTGATCGGCGTCCCTCTCGTCCTGCGCCTGCGCACGCGCATGACGACTCTTGAACGGGAAGTCGCGCGTCAGCAGCAGGAACTGGAGTCACTGAGCGAGCGGTTCCGCCGACTGCGGAGGGAAGGGGTCGCTGCCGAGGAGCCCGCCGCCGCGAAGCCACCCGTCGCGGCGAAGCCGCCGGTGGTGCCGCCGCCGCCACTCGTCGCGCCGCCGCCCCCGATCCCGGTGGTCCCGCCGCCGGAATCGCATCCCGTGCCTCCCGCAGGGCCGGTCCGTTCGGATCGGCCAGCGCCGCCGGTGCCCGCGTTCCAAACCAGAACCGAGACGCCACCACCACCGCCGCCTCCGCGACCGCCGCGTCGCGAGCCGCCGCCGGAAGTTCCGCCACCGGCGAGCAGCCTCCCGCAGATTTCCATCGACTGGGAAGCGTTCGTCGGCGTGAAGCTGTTCTCCGCGGTGGCCGGCATCGCGCTCGTGCTCGCCGCCATCTTCTTCCTGCGCTACTCGATCGAGCAGGGATGGCTGGGGCCGCAGATCCGCGTCGCCATCGGCGTGCTCGTCGCCACAGCGCTGCTCGTCGTCTGCGAGCTCAAGGCCGCACGCAAATACGCCGTGACGGCCAACGCGCTCGACGCGGCGTCCATTGCCATCCTCTTCGCGACGTTCTACGCCGCGCGCGCGCTCTGGGATTTGATTCCGGCCAGCGTGACGTTCGGACTGCTCATCCTCGTCACGGTGCTCGCCGTGATGCTGTCGATCCGGCACGACTCGCGCTTCATCGCCGTCCTGGGTCTGCTCGGCGGCTTCGCGACGCCGGCGCTGCTGTCGACCGGTGAGAACCGGCCCATCCCGCTCTTCACCTACCTGCTGCTCCTGAACGCCGGACTGGCCTGGGTCGCGTTCAAGAAGGGATGGCCGCTCCTCACCATCCTGACGCTGATCCTGACGGTGATTTATCAGTGGGGCTGGGTGGTCCAGTATCTCGACACGAGCCAGCTGTCGCTGGCGATGGGCATCTTCCTCGTCTTCTCGGTGATGTCGTTCGTCGCGCTGATCCTCGGACGCCGCGGACTCGAGCGAGGAGATGCGAGCGTGGAGACCGGTCTCGTGCTCGAGCGAACCGGCACGGCGGCCGCATTGATGCCGCTCCTGTTTGCGGTCTACCTGGCCTCCGTTCCACGACTGGCCGTGGATCCGGCGCTGCTCTTCGGGTTCCTGCTCGTGCTCGACGCCGGTCTGCTCGCGATCGCGGTCGCGCGCCGCGAGGAGCTGATGCACGCGATCGGCGCGCTCGCCACGCTGCTCGTGTTCGCCATCTGGCTGGGCAGGTACCCGAGCGGCTCGCTGACGATGGCCACGCTCTTCACCGCGGTCTTCGTGCTGCTCTATGCCGTCGCGCCGATGATTGCCGAGCGCCTGAAGAAGCCGTTCGAGGGCGTCGGGCTGTACGCGATCTTCGCGGCGCCGATTCTGCTCTTCGTCTTCCCGGTGCTGGCGCGGATCGAGCCGGCGGCCTCTTCTCCCTGGATGCTGTTCGGCACGCTGTATGTGCTGCTCGCGCTGCTGGCCTGGCGAGCGCTGGCGATCCCCGACTCGAGGCTCTTTTTCATCTCCGCGTTCTTCGCGCTTGCCGCCGAAGCGTCGTGGTCGGCGACGCATCTGCTGACCGAGCGGCTCGGCACGGCGGTATTGCTCTACGCGATCTTCGGGCTCTTCTATCTCGGCGTGCCCATCGCCGCGCGGCGTATCGGTGAGCCGCTCGAGCCGCGGTGGGGCGCCGGTGCGGTCGTCTGCGCCAGCCTCGTCATGCTGCTCTATCTCGCCGCCGGCCCACGAGCGGCGGCCGGCCTCTGGGGCATGGCCTTCCTGCTGGCCCTGCTCAACGCGGGCCTGTTCGTCGAAAGCGCTGCCGGCCGTCTGCCGACTGCTGTCAGTCGCCGGAAGCGCACTGTCGTGGCTGGTGCTCGGCGTGTGGTGGGGCAACGCCGCGGCGGTCGTCGGCCTCATGCCGTCGTTGATTGTGCTGGTCGGGCTGACGCTGGTGATGCTCGGCGGCCACGCGTGGGCGCACGCCGAGATGCGTCCGCCACGGTGGGAGTCGGGACGAGGGGCTCGGCTTCCCGACAACCGCCTCGCTCGGGCTCGTCGGCCACGGCTTCCTCTTCTACGTCTTCCTGAACCCGGAGTGGTCCAACCCGCCATGGCCCGGGCTCGGCGCACTGCTGGTCATGACGCTGGCTGCCAGCACGACGGCGCTCTTCGTCAGGAGGGGCGTGCTCCACGCGGCAGCGACGACCGCCGCCGCGCGTGATCGTCGCGGCCTGGGCGCAGCAGCTCGCGTCCGGCGACGAGTGGGCCCTCGTCGCGCTCGTCACCGGCGAAGCCGTCATCGCGTATTCGCTGGTCTGGCTGTGGATCACCCGCCGTCTCGAGGGCGTGGCCGCGTCGGTCGGCGCACTCGCCGCGCTCTTCATCGGCGAGATGACGTTGATCGCCGTCTCCGCTGTGCCCGTCCCGCCGCCGCTCGCCGTGCTCACGCTGTCGCACGTCGTCAACCTCTCGCTGATCCTCTGGCTGTCCTGGCAGCGCCAATGGCAATGGGTCGGACTGGCCGCCGTGGCTGCCCGCGTGGCTCGCGACCGCGGTGTGGCAGACGGTCATCGAGATCCAGGCCGAGTGGACGCAGGTGATGACGCTCGCCACGCGCTATATGCGGTGTTCGCGGTATATCCGTTCGTCCTCGGGAAGTCGGGCGCGCGAGTCCCGCGACCCGTACCTCACGGCGATTGGCGGCAGCGTCTTCTATTTCTTCGCGGCGCGGATGGCGCTGTTGCAGGGCGGGCTGTCCTCGATCGTCGGCATCGTCCCGGTGTTCGAGGGCATCGTCCTGGCGCTGCTGCTGCGCGCGCTCCTGCGGATCGAGCCGCAGGGCGGACGCGATCTGGCGCGGCTGGCAATCGTGGCCGGCTCCGCGCTGGCGTTCGCAACGGTTGCGATTCCGGTGCAGCTCAAGCAGCAATGGATCACCATCGGCTGGGCGCTCGAAGGCGCGGCACTGGCCTGGCTCTATCGGCGCATCCCGCATCGCGGACTGCTGTACTCGGCGATGGCGCTGCTGTCGGTCGTCTTCGTCCGGCTGGCGCTGAATCCCGAGATCTTCATCTACGAGCCGCGCGGCATGCGCGTCTTCAACTGGTATCTCTACGCGTATCTGACCTGCAGCGTGGCGATCTCTCGTGGCGGCGTGGTGGCTGTCGCGCACCGACGATCGGCTGCTCGTCCTCGGCGACTGGGCCAAGGCCTCGTGGCTGCTCCCACCGGCGGCCGTGATCCTGCTGTTCATCCTCCTGAACATCGAGATCGCGGACTTCTATGCGACCGGTCCGGAAATCACCTTCAGGTTTGGCGTGAGCATCGCGCAGGACCTGACCTACACCATTGGTTGGCTGGTCTTTGGACTGGGACTGCTCGCGGCCGGGATCTACATGCACAGCCGGCCGGGTCGCGTGGCCGCGGTGGCGATGATCGCGATCACGACGTTCAAGGCGTTTCTCTACGACATGGGATCGCTCGAGGGCCTGGCGCAGGTCGGGTCGTTTGTCGGCCTGGCCATCTCGCTGTCTCTGGTGGCATTGGCACTGCAGAAGTTCGTCCTGCAGGCGCCGAAAGAAGGCTCATGAAGAAGTGGGTTCTCGTCGCGACCCGCGCTTTTCGTAGCTGCGCCAGCGGCCCAGGAGGCGCCTGGCCGGTCCGGCCCCGCGTTCCGCTACGAACGTCCGGTGCAGACGAGTGGTGCCGGTCCACGGCGTCTCGCGATCGACGTCTCGCTGCTTGCCGGAGCCAGTCCGTTTCAAGGTCGTACTGCGCCTGCAGGGCTGACAGACTTCCGGCTCTTCGACGCCGCCGGGCAGGAAGTGCAACACATCCTCGTCGCGAATCCTCCGGAGGAGCCGGTGTGGAGGTCCGTCCAGACGCTGGCGATTGCACCGGTCGAAACGCCCACGCTGAAGACGAGCGGCTTCGAGGTCGATCTCGGCGAGGCGATCACCATCGATCGCTTTCGGATCGACGGACTCGCGCCGCCCTTCCTCAAGCGCGTACGGCTCGAGGGCAGCGGCGATCGCGCACGATGGACGCTGCTCGTCGCGGAAGGCACGGTGTTCAATCTTCCTCAAGAGCGCCTGGTCCAGACCGAGCTGGCATTCACACCCGGGCCGTACCGATACGTCCGCGTCACATGGGACGACACACGCAGCGGCCAGTTGCCTCGACCCGTCTCCTCGTCCGCGCGTGAAGTCCGGAACGTCATACCGCCGCCACCGCTGACGCACGCCGCTGGCGTTCGAGCGGCGCCCGAGCGAACCGGGCCGCAGCCAGTTTCGTCTGCGTCTGCCGGCGGCGCGGCTGCCAATCGTGGCCCTCGAGATCGACATGGGCGGCACGCACGTCCTGCGAGAAGCGGCAGTCTACGAAGCCCGGTTGGTCGGCGGCCAGGTCGTGCCTAACACCCTCGGCTCCGCCACGTTGAGGCGTGTCGTGCAGGGCGACGTCACGGCCTCGTCACTCCGGATTCCCATCAACGCGCCGGTCGAGCCACAGCTCGATCTGGTCATCGACGATGGCAACAACGCGCCGAGCGATGTGCGGGGCGTGACGGCAGTCTTCGCGGAGCTGCCGTGGATCTATTTCGAATCGACCGGCGACGCGCTCGATCGCGCGATACGGCAACCGCGTCGCTGAAGGCTCCGAGGTACGACCTCGAGGCCGTGCGCCAGACCCTCGCCATCAACACGACCATGGAGGCGACGTGGGGTGAGGCGCGGCTGCGTTCGCCCGAGGAAAACGCCGGCACCGTGCGGTTCCGGCGCTGCCGACCGTCGGCTCGGCGCTCGACGATGCGCTGTTTCGCTATCGTGCGGCCGATCCCTCCCGGTGCCGCGGGTCTGGTGACCATTCCTCTCGATGCGCCGGTGCTGGCGCACAGCCGTGGAGGCGGGTTTGCCGACGTGCGCGTGCTCGACAGCCGCGGGACGACAGGTGCCGTACCTCGTCGAGCGCGCAAGCGAGCCGCTGTCGATCGATCTCACGATCGAGCCGGAGAACGTCGCGGCCGGCCACGCTGCCAGCGGATCGCCGGATCAGCGTCTATCGAATCCGGCTGCCGCTCGAGGGACTGCCCGGCTCGCGGCTGGTGCTGACGACATCGGCGAGGGTCTTCACGCGAGAGGTCACGATTGGCGTGGAGCACGCAGCCGGAGCGGCGGCGGCGCGATCCCTGGTTCGAGACCTCGCGACGTCGAACTGGGCACACGCGCGATCAGGAATTGCCGGCACCGGCGCTCACGATGGCGCGTGCGGCCATTCGAGGCTCGCGACGTGCTGGTCACCGTCGATGAAGGCGACAACAGCCCACTGCCGATCACCTCGGCCCGACTGCTGCTGCCGGCCTATCGGCTGCGCCTGTTCCGCGAACGCGATGCCGCCCTTCGCCTCGCCTACGGCCGCGACGATCTGTCGCCGCCCCAGTACGATCTGGCGTTGCTGGCGCCTCAGCTCATGGGGGCCGCGGCGACGGAGGTGGTCCCCGGAGCCGAGCCGGCGTCCGCACCATCGGCTGCAACGATGCTGATGTCGCCGCAATTGTTCTGGGGCGTGCTGATTGTTGCGGTGCTCGTCCTGGTGACGTTGGTTGTACGGCTGGTCAGGAAGTCGGACGTCCAGTCTACGCCGGCTGTGTAGCCGCCGCTCCTCGCCGTTCCGCTTCGTGCGCTTCGCGCAGCCTGAACTTCTGGATCTTTCCGGACGCAGTCATCGGAAAGGACTGCACGAACCGCACGTGGCGCGGCACTTTGAACCGCGCCAGCCGCGCCTCACAGAAGGCGATCAGATCCTGCGAGTCGGCAGGCTTGTCGGCGTGAAGTCGAATCGCCGCTGCGACCTCCTCGCCGAAGAACTCGCTGGTGATTCCGTAGACGGAGACGTCGAGGACGGCGGGATGCTGCCGCAGCACGTCCTCGACTTCCTTCGGCGCGATGTTCTCGCCGCCGCGAATGATCAGGTCCTTGATCCGTCCGGTGATGCGGACCCGGCCTTCGGCGTCCACGGACGCCTGGTCCCCGCTGCGCAGCCACCCGTCCGGCGTGATCGCGGCTGCCGTCTGATCGGGCATGTTGTAGTAGCCCTTCATCACCACGTAGCCACGCGCCCACAGTTCTCCGCGCTCGCCCGGTGCGACGTCCACTCCCGTCGCGGGATCGACAATGCGCAACTCGATCTCTGGAATCACGCGTCCGACGGTCTGGGTACGTTCATCGATGCCTCGCGTCGCGCGGCGTCTGCGTCACCGCCGGAGATGTTTCCGTCAGCCCGTACACGATGGTCATCTCCGGCAGGTGCATCCTGTCGATGACCTTGCGCATCAGCGGCTCCGGACACAGCGCGCCCGGCCATCACGCCGGTTCGAAGCGACGTCAGGTCGAATCGCTCGAAGTCCGGATGCTCGAGCTCGGCCAGGAACATCGTCGGCACGCCGTACAACGTCGTGCAGCGCTCCCGCTCGATGGTCTCGAGCACGCGGAGCGGATCGAACGATTCGACCGGCACAGAGACAGGCGCCGTGCGTGAACGCCCCCAGCACGCCGAGCACGCAGCCGAAGCAGTGGAACAGCGGCACGCAGAGGCACAGGCGATCGTCAGGCGTCAGGCCGAGGCCTTCGCCAAGCCAGTAGCCGTTGTTGACGATGTTGCGGCTCGACAGCATCACACCTTTCGGGAAGCCCGTCGTGCCCGAGGTGTATTGCATGTTGATGACATCGTCGATGCCGACTGCGGCCTCGAGCGCGTCGAGATCGCGGGCCGGAACTTCACCGGCCGCGCGCGGAGATCGTCGTACGGGATGAGGTCGTCGGGACAGTCGTCGCCGATGAAGATGACTCGCGACAGATGCGGCAGCCGCTCCCGGCGTGTCGCCGCCGGGATTGCCGATCGCGCCGGCTGGAGCGGAGCTCGGCGAGATAGTCGAACCTGACGGAATCCCGCGATCGTGACAAGGGTGGACGTGTCGCTCTGCCGAAGCAGGTATTCGATTTCGTTCGCGCGGAGAGACGTATTGACGGTGACCAGGATCGCGCCAATCTTCGCCAGCGCGAACTGCAGGATGATCCACTCGGGGACGTTGGTTGCCCACACGGCGACGCGGTCGCCAGGTTTCACCCCGTTGGCGACCAGGCCGCGGGCGATGAGACACGCTTCGCCGTTCAGCGAGCGAAAGGTCCAGCGCGCATCGGCGCGGGGGTAGACGAGCGCGTCACGATCGGGCAACGCCTCGGCCAGCCGCGAGAGGAGACGCACCCACCGAGACATCGCGGAGTGACCAGGGACCGGTCATGACCGCGGGATTATAAGACTCCTACCGGCTACCGGCTACCGGACTACGAGGTCCGCCTCAGGCGACCGGAGTAATCTACGCTGCTGATGAACCTGAACCCGATTGAGATTGCCGGATTCGTGACCGGCGCACTCTCGGTGTGGCTTGCTGTTCGCCAGAGTCCATGGAACTGGCCTGCTGGCGTCGCCAATGCCGTCTTCTTCCTGATTCTCTTCTGGCAGTCGCGGCTCTACGGCGACATGGCGCTGCAGGTGCTGTTCATCGCGATCTGCCTGCTCGGCTGGTACCGATGGCTCTTTGGCGGCGCGGGGCATTCGACGATTACGCGTGACGCGCATCACGACGAAGGGTGCGCTCGCGTACACGGCGGCGGGGGTCGTCGCGACGGCTGTCTTTACGCCCTACCTCCGGAGTGTCGGCGATGCCTCGCCACTGCTCGACGCGTTGACGACCGTGCTGAGCGTCGAGGCGCAGTATCTGATGACGCGCAAGGTCATCGAGCACTGGTTGATCTGGATGGCCGCGGACGTCATCTACATCTGGCTCTATGCCGAGCGCGGCCTCTATCTGACCAGCCTTCTGTACGTCGCCTTCTTCGCGATGTGCGTCGTCGGGTGGCGCGACTGGATGGCTGACACGCGCGGCGCAGCCCGCGGCGGCTGCATGACGCGCGTCGTCATCATCGGCGCCGAATCGACCGGAAAGACGACGCTCGCGACCGCGCTGGCGGAACACTACCAGACCGCATGGGTGCCCGAGTTCGGACGGCTGTACACCGAAGCGCGGCGATACCGCGGTGAGCTGTGGCGCAGCGACGAGTTCACCTACATCGCGACCGAGCAGGCGCGGATGGAAGACGCGTTGGCGCGAATCGCGAACCGGGTGCTGATCTGCGACACCGATCCGTTCGCGACCGCGATCTGGCACGAGCGATATCTGGGCAGCGCCATCAGCGGACGTGCAGGCCGTGGCCGCGGCCGCAGATACGACCTCTATATGCTGACGGATGTTGACACGCCATTCGTCCCCGACGATATTCGTGACGGCGAGTCCATCCGGCAGTGGATGCACAATCGCTTCCTCGACGAGTTGTCGCGGATGGGCACGCCGATGCTGCTGGTGTCGGGCCCGCACGAGCAACGGCTTGCGGAAGCGGTCGAGCGGATCGATGCGAATCCTCGTAGTGTCCGGCTTCAGCCGGACCGGTCCGCGTAGTCCGCCTAAAGGCGGACCCCACGTACCGCCAGGAACTCGAGCAGACGAATGAGCCTCGCCGCCGTGCGCTCGGGTCCGAGCCACGCCAGGATCTCGAAGAGGCCCGGGCTGGTCGTCCGTCCGGTGAGCGCAACCCGCGTCGCGTGAATCAGCGCGCCGGCCTTGATGCCGCGCGCCGTCGCGGTTCCGCGCACGGCCGCTTCCACCTGCGCTTCGTCAAAGGGCGTCGTCTGCCCGAGCGCCTCCACGAGCGCGGCGACGTGTCCGCCGAGATCCGGCCCGCTACAGATGCTTGTCAACCGCCTCCGGCTCGTACTCGACGGCATCGACGACCAGCGGACGGCCCTGGTCCACGAAGTCGGTCAGGCGCTTCGCGCGCGGACGCAGCAGCTCGAGCAGACGATGAAACGACGCCGTGTCCTGGACCAGCGCGTTCGCTCCGAGCCCGCTCTCGTCGAACAGCGGCCGGACCATCGACGCCGAGATCGTCGATGGGCATCC
Organism: uncultured Acidobacteriota bacterium; assembly: GCA_963751025.1. Classification (GTDB taxonomy): domain Bacteria; phylum Acidobacteriota; class Vicinamibacteria; order Vicinamibacterales; family UBA2999; genus Gp6-AA40. Next base: position 273,581 of record CAVVTC010000006.1, read on the forward strand.
GGGCGATGTACTGGCCGTTCATCCAGTCGAGCTTCTCGGTGTTGAACACCGCGTTCCCGCCGCTGATGCCGTCGAGCGCGAAGCTGGCGATCAGGTCGGTCGTCGTCATCAGCTCGCGATCGTCGCCGGGCGACCAGCCGAGCAGCGCCAGGAAGTTCACCATCGCCTCGGGCAGATACCCCTGACGCTGATACTCGGTCACCGACGTCGCGCCGTGGCGCTTGCTCAGGCGCTTCTTGTCGCTGCCGAGGATCAGCGGCACGTGCGCGAACCGCGGGACGGACGCGCCGAGGGCCTGAAACAGCAGCACGTGCTTCGGCGTGTTCGAGATGTGATCGTCGCCGCGAATCACGTCGGTGATCCCCATCTCGACGTCGTCCACGACGACCGAGAGGTGATAGGTCGGGTAGTCGTCCGACCGCAGGATCACGAAGTCCTCGATGTTCGCGCCGTCGAACTCGATCCGTCCGTGCACCGCATCGTCGAACGCCGTGCTGCCGGGCGGCACCTTGAACCGAATGGCGCGCGGCGTGCCGGCGGCCTCGAGCTCCCTGACGCGATCTGCTGAGAGTGACAGGCAGGTCCGGTCGTATTGCCAGGCTTCGCCGCGCTGCTCGGCGCGTTCGCGCTCCTCACGCAAGACGATCGGCGGAGCAGTAACAGGCGTACGCGTGTCCGTCGTCGACGAGGCGACGGGCGGCGAGACGATACCGATCGAGCCGCTGCGCTTGAAAGTACGGCGCGTGCGGCCCTCCGACGTCGGGCCCTTCGTCCCAGCTCAGCCCGAGCCAGCGCAGGCCATCGAGGATGCCGGTGACCATGTCGGCCGACGATCGCTCGACGTCGGTGTCTTCGATGCGGAGCAGGAACGCGCCGTCGTGCCGGCGCGCATAGAGCCAATTGAAGAGCGCCGTGCGCGCGCCGCCGACGTGCAGGTAGCCGGTTGGTGATGGTGCGAAGCGAACCCGCGGGGCCATCCGATCATTATCGATGATCCCCCCGACGGGTCAGACACGTTTGTCGGACACCATCTGTTCATTAGCGCGGAGATTTCTATTCATCCACGGGGGTCGTCCTCGACGAAGTGATGGCCACCGAGAAGAGTCTGTCGTGAAGGTGAAGACCGAGGGCGTTCGAAGTACCGCGTCCAATTCATTGGCCACGGGGGCCAGGTACTGACCGAGGTGAACGAACCGTCGGCCTCCTACACATTAAAGGGGCATGAAGGCTACGTGCGCGCAAAGGTGATCGAAAGCAATGGGCGCCTGGCCTGGGTGCAGCCGGTTCCCGTCCCCGGCCGTCCCTCGTCTGCTCACGGCGGATGGGTGGCGCCGTTCGCGATCGCCGGTCTGGTTGGCTATCGTGCACGCGAATTTCGGCGCCGGCACAGGCGGACCTAACGACAATCTCGTGGTCTGTTCGAACGAATTTGCAATCGGTCTGACGCACGACATGCGCGTGTCTTGCAGCTGGGCTGGATTTTTCGAGCGGTACGTCACTTGCTCGACACAGGGAAAACCCCGAGTCCAGCACAGACACGCAGCATGGCTCAGATCCTTGTCGTCGCCGTGAGGGCCGATCAGTCGCCCGCGATGACGCTGCTCAAAGACAGCGGCCACGATGTCGTGTTTGCGCCCGGCTTCGAGCCGGCGATCCGGAAGCTCGATCAGATCGCGCCAGACCTGCTGATCACCGACGTTCGCCTGGGTGGATTCAACGGTCTGCATCTGGTGATCCGGAGCCAGAGCACGCGCCCCAAGATGCGGTCGATTCTGCTGGATCGGGTCCACGATCCGGTGATCGCCGCCGACGCCGAGCGTCACGGGGCTGCGTACTATCGGTGGGCCGCTCACCGCGGCGACGTTGTCCGAGCAGGTGTCGCGCCTGCTCAACGAGACCGGTCCGCAGCGGCGGTGGCCGCGGAAGCAGCCGATCAAGGGACTGGTCTTCCACGTCGCGCGCCGATCGGCGCGCGTGATCGACATCAGCTACGGCGGCATCCGGCTCGAGCTGCCGCCGGCCGAGAGTATTCCCGCCAAGTTCCGCATGGCGATTCCCGGTTTCGAGGGCGTCTTCCGCGCGAAGCCGGTATGGTCGCACTACACGCCGGTCGGATCGATCTCGTGCGGCGCGGAGCTGCTCGGAAGCCAATCCGCAGACCGTCGCGCAGTGGCGACAGCTCGTGGACTCGATCCACGCGCGGCCTGATCGTTCGTCCGGCTACGTAGTGTCCGGCTTCAGCCGGACCGCGCGTCCGACCGAACATCCCAATCGACTGTGGTACCGTGCGGGGTCGCTCGCATGGCTCGACCCACGTCCGGGACTCGTCCGCTCTGCCACGATCCGCACGATGCTCCTGTGGAGTCTTCTGGCCGGTTCAGCCGGCACCCTGCTCGAATTGCTGCTCATCGGCCACGATGAGATGGCGGTGCAGCTCGCGCCGCTCATGTTGCTCGGTCGCGGGAATTCTTGTCGCGGCGTGGACGCTGATCGCGCTGCAACCTCGTCGCGATACGCGACGCTGCAGGTGCTGATGGTGGCCGTTCGTCGCCAGCGGCATCATCGGTGTCGTCCTGCACTACAAAGGGAACGAGGCATTCGAGCTGGAGATGTCGCCGTCGCGCGCCGGTCTGTCGCTGCATGTCCAAGACGCTGACTGGCGCGACGCCCGTGCTCGCGCCAGGCTCGATGTCACTGCTCGGGTTCGTCGGATTGGCTTTCGCGCATCGCCATCCGTTGCTACGATCGCCGCGAAGATAGCCGGAGGAGGAACAATCATGACGCGTGTTCTCGGAGCGGTTGCCCTCGTCGTCGGCCTTGCGGCCCAGTCGGCGCACGCGCAGGTAGGGAAGTCGGTCACGATCGCCGACGCGAACACGATCGGCGAGGCCGAACTGGCGAAGCTTCCAGCCATGACGCCGGCGCTCGCGAAGAGCCTGGTTGCCAAGAGGCCATTCCTCTCGATCACCGCGCTCGATCAGTTTCTGACCGGCGCCGGACTGACGTCGAGAGCAGATGACGGCGCTCTACGGCCGCATCTTCATCCACATCAATCTGAACTCAGCCTCACGCGAAGAGATCCTGCTGATCCCCGGCGTGCGGGAACCGCATGCTGCGCGAGTTCCTCGAGTACCGGCCGTACACGGCGCTCGCGGTCTTTCACCGCGAGATCGACAAGTACGTGGACGATGTCGAGCTGGCGCGGCTGGAGCAGTACGTGTTCGTGCCCCTCGATCTGAACACGGCGAGCGACGCAGACCTGCTGACGATTCCCGGACTCGGCAACCGCATGCTGCGCGAGTTCAAGGAATATCGTCCCTACGACGGCATCGAGCGCTTCCGCCGCGAGATCGGCAAGTACGTCAGCAAGGAAGAAGTAGCGCGACTGGAGCGCTACGTGACGATCGGCAAGTAAACGCAGACCGCTGCTATCCGCCGGTGAGCCGTTGAATCGTCCAGATTGCACCCACCACGCCGATCGCCGCCGAGGCGAGTCGGACGGTGGGTGCGTTCGCGGTGGCGCGTAGACGAGTGACGATCGCAAGGACCAGGGCAGCAGCAGCGATCACCGCGAGTTGACCCGCTTCCACTCCCAGATTGAATGACACCAGCGTCGTCGCGAAGCTGGATGGCGAGAGGCGCAGGCCCGCCAGCGCCTCGGCGAAGCCCATGCCGTGCAGCAGGCCGAACGCGAAGACGACGGCGACGCGCCACGGATGCAGCCGTGACGTCATGAGGTTCTCGACGCCAACGTAGGCGACCGAGAGGGCGATCATCGGTTCGACGATCGATGCCGGCGCCGAGACGACGCCGTACAGGCTCAGGCCAAGCGTGATCGAGTGCGCGACGGTGAAGGCCGTGACCTGAAGCAGGACCGCGCTGGACTCCGGCTCAGAAGAAAGAGGCCGAGCACGAACAGCATGTGATCGAGACCCGTCCGGGACGATGTGCGTGAAGCCCATGACCAGGCCGTTGATGACGCCAGCGGGCGCGCGCGAAGCGTCGAGAGCGATTGGCCTGCTGACCTGCGGGCCCTGAAGCCATTCGATGACCTCTTGACCGCCGGCGCTTCGCATCGCGACCGGATATGACCCGGCGACCAGCGAGCTCCGCCAGGTGAATGCGTGCGCCGGATGGGACTGCGGCTGTGAGGTGTAGTTCGGCTTGCGCCGTCTCGTCGACGATGACGCGCTCGAGTCGCAAGCGCGAGAGGCGGCTCGTCCGCACGCACCTCGATGTGGGCGGCCAGCGTCGAGAAAAGGGATTCGATTCTGGCCCGCCGTGCCTCGGACGTGCGCGGCTGAGAGACCGGCTCGCCGGCCAGCGCCTCGAGCTTCGCGATCAGGGCATCGGCGTCGGCCGCGATAGACACCGTCACGATCCCACGCTCGGTCGAAGCGATCGAGACCGTGGTCGTGGCGAGCGGGTGCGCCGCAGCGGCAGCTGGAGTGGCCAGGACCACGGCGGCGACGACCAGCGCAGGCCATGCGGTGTGTGCCTTGGTCGTCATTCATGAGAGCTACGAGACGAATCCGCGAAGCGGATTGGAGCTGCAGTCGTCGACTAAGGGATCTCCACGAGTACCTGTCGTGCCGCTGCTGCCCAGCACGTTGCCCAAACTGGGCACTAGCGGAAACAGCGAACGAGCGACCAGATTCCTGGCGTGTTCACTTTGCGGACCGAGACGGGTTCGAGGCCGGACCGAGCCATGAGAAGAGAGAGATCGAGGTCGGCTCTGAAGCCGGCGCGTGCCGTGAGCGGCGGAGATCAGCCGCTCGAAGGTTGCGAGGATGGGGCTGGTGCTCCGGAAGTGATTGAGCAGCACAATCCGGCCACCCACTCGACACACGCGGCGCATCTCGCGAAGCACCGCCACGGGATCGGGCACGACGCTGATGACGTACGCCGCATAGACGACGTCGAACGACTGGTCGGGAAAGGCCAGCCGGCTCGCATCCATGCGCCGGAGGTGAATATTCCGGCGATCCTGCGAGACGAGCTGCCTCGCGGCCCGGCGCAGCATCGACTCCGACAGGTCGATCCCCGTCACCCTGCAGTCAGCCGGATAGAGCGCCGCCGTCAAGCCTGTCCCGACTCCGATCTCGAGGATCTCGTCGCCTGGTTGCACCTCGAGCTCACGCATCGCCTCGCGCCGCCCGGCATCCAGGACCGAACCGAAGATGGCGTCATAGACCGACGCGAATCTGCTGTACAGACGCTCAATGAGATGGCGGTCCACGTTCGCAACGGTGAGGCGATTGGCAAGGCCTGTCGTGTCGTCCATAAAGCACAAAATGTGCATAGACGCATTCAGCATGTCGTGTACCCGAATTCAGTCCGCGTCGGAAGACAACCGCGTAGCCTCCCCGATCGTTCGGTTGACGGCAGAGTTTCGGGAGATGCCCGGTCTTCGGCTCACCCCGAAACAGACCGCGCGCCTGATTGGTGTCGACGTCGAGACGGCCGCGACGACGTTAGAGGCGCTCGTCCAGCGCGGCTTTCTCAGACTGACGTCCAGCGGCTACGTTCGGGCGTGAGTCTCATCGCGGACGAGAACGACCCAGGGCCACCGGTCCGTCAGGTGTGACAGTCGGCACCACGGCCGCTCGACGACCACTTCGTCGTCGGTGAGGGGATTCTTCCATCGGCCGTTGGAGCGAGGTAGCCGGATCTCGGTGTCGCTCCAGAAGTCTTCGCCCACCGGCCAGGCTGACTGCAGACGTCCGGGAGTCATCACGCGCGGAACGGCGACGACGACGCGCGACCTGGGGCCGTTGCGCTCGAAGGCCACGACCGAGGCGGCCTGCCGGCCTCGTACACGGAGCGGCCGGTATCCGGCTTCTCTCAGCATGCGTCCGTGATCGGCGCGAAATTCGAGCAGCGCGCTGGTGATTCGTATCTTGAGATCGCGACAGGCCGCGCCCTGGTCGTAGGCGCGGGCCAGTTGTTTCGTGGTGTCGGCGAAATCCACCGGCCGGCGATTGTCCGGATCGGTGAGGGCGAAGGCCCAGGTTTCGCACCCCTGATAGAAGTCAGGGACGCCGGGCATCAGGCATTTCAGCACCAGTTGAGAGATCGAATGACACGTGCTCAGTGGAGAAATGAGACCGACGAAGTCGGCCACTGACCGGCGAAACTCCACAGCCTCGCCGCAGCCCATGACGCGGCGAACGAATTCCTCCAGCCCTCGCTCGTAGTCGCGATCAGGCCGGATCCAGCTGGACGAGAGCTGCGCTTCTCTGGTGGCCTTTCGCATGTACGCCACCAGTCGTTCGATGATCTCCGGCGTCGCGCGTCCATCGCCGTCGACGTCCGCGTCGGTCCAGATGGCGACGAGTACCTGATAGAAGCGGTACTCATCCCGAACCTCTGGACACGAGCCCCGCCGTGTCTCCTGACGATGAGGAGCGGTCATCGTCCGCCAGCGGCGTACCGCTTCGGTCCATTCGCTCGCGAACAGGCTGAGCGTCGCAATGCGAACGCGCGCATCCTCGCTGAGTTTCGTGTCGTGCGTCGAGGTTGCGGTCATCGAATCGGGCCACGACTGCGCCCGGTGCTGGTTGAACTGGTGGAACGCTCGCGTCGTCAACGACGGGTTCGCGGGACTTCCACCCACCTCGTTCAGCGCCAGCAGCGTGTTGTCGCGATAGAACGCCGTGTCTTCGACGCCTTTGGCCTGAACCCCGCTGGTGTACTGCTGCAGCCGCTTGACGATGGCCGCCCGGCGCGCGGCGAGGCCCGCCTCGTCCACCGGCTCGCCGAGCAGCAGCGAGCGAAGGAACCCGAAGGCGGATGAGTCCATCGACGGGTTGCGCCGCTCGGCGAGGTCGATGCTTTCCGTCACGACCGTCTGTTCTTCCGCCCGATCATGCCCGGTGCCCAGATATGTTCGATAGACCGGCAGTGCCGCGATGAATTCCACCAGCGCTTCCTGCAGCGAATTCAGCGAGATGTCGCGCGTCGTCCACGAGGCGTCTGCCACTCGCTTCAGCTCGTGAGCCAGCATCGTCATGCCGCTCAGCAGGGCGCCGTGCATGATCAGTCGCTTGCTCCGCTCGGCTTCGTCCCGAAACGAAACGTGCTCGTCAACCAGCCGCTCGAAGAATCGCCGCAGGATGCGGACGCCGCGGCGGCTCACGAACAGCCGGTTCAATGCGTCGAGCGCATCGTAGCCAGTCGTGCCGTCAACGGGCCAGTGAGCTCCAAGCTGTTCCGCCGGGCCGAGCACCTTCTCGACGACGATCCACGGCCGTTCCGGCGATGCCGCCTGAAGCGCCGTGCGCAGCTGCTGGAGATACGCGAGCGGATCGAGAAGGCCGTCCACGTGGTCGACGCGAATGCCGTCAACGACATCCTGGGACGCGAGATCCAGGACGAGCGCATGACTCGCTGGAGAACACTTCCGCGTCTTCGGCGTGAGTCGCGATGAGCTCGTTGATCCCGAAGAACCGCCGATAGTTGATCTCGTCGTTGGCCGGCCGCCAGTAAGCAAGCCGGTAGTGTTGCTGCTCGAGCAGCTGATGCAGCTGCTGCGGGTGGCGTTGATGCGCGCGACTTCCGCGTCCAGCGAGTCAGACGCGAGCAGGCGAGCCTCGGACGCTGGCGACAGCGGCAGATCGAGACCGCCGCACCTGATGTGAAGCCCGCACTCATCCCGGCGTGCGAGCTGAACCGCGCCGTTGATCAGTGCTTGTCCGTATGGCTCCTCCAGAAACGGCAACAACACCTTGTCGCGCACGAGGCCCGTCAGCGGCCGCCAGTCGATGTCGAAGAACCTCGCCGCCTGGCTCGACGGACCCTCCCTCAGAACCTGTCGCCAGAGCGCGTTGTGGACCGGATCGGCTGCCATGTGATTCGGCACGACGTCGAGGACGACGCCCAGCTTATGGACGGAGAGTGCCTCGGAGAGCCGTTGCCATGCCGGCCGACCGCCGAGCTCGCGGTTGATGCATCCGTAATCGACGATGTCGTAGCCGTGTGGGCTCTCCGGGCGCGCCGAGTAGATGGGCGACAGATACACATGGCTGATACCCAGCCGCGCCAGGTACGGAACCTGAGCGGCAAGGTCGTCCAGCGTGAAGCGGTGCGACAACTGCACCCGATAGGTGCTGGTCGGAACAGTTCGCTCGCGATCAGCGCGCACACGACGGGCCACTCGCATCGGACCGTGCCATAACGCTGGGTCGCTCGCAGCCGTGCGAGGGGTCGATGAGCAACGGCATCAAGCTTGCGGGCCGACAAGCGCTGCGTCTGATGTCGAACGTCGAGATTTGCGGGCGGCCGCGTCGGATGTGGTGCGGGCGTGCCGGTAGCCGATCGGAGCTGGCGCAGCTCATCGGTCGTGAATGGCTGGTGACCAACGGTCTGGGCGGCTATGCCTCCGGGACGCTGGCGGGTCCTCCGACCCGCCGCTATCACTCGCTGCTCGTCGCCGCGCTGCCTGCGCCGCTCGGGCCGCCTCGCGCTGCTGGCCCATCTCGACGAGCGCATGCGTCTGGCGTCTCGCCGCGTGCTGGCTCAGTCGCGGCGAGCAGACATCCATGGCATCACTCAGCGACTTCCGTCTCGTCGGCGGGTTGCCGGTCTGGCGCTACGACGTTCGACGCCATCGTGCTCGAGAAGCGAATACTCATGCCCAACGAGCACAACTCGATTCTGTCGTCACCTACACGCTTGTCAAGGGGCGACGGTGTTCGTCTCGGGCTGCGGCCCGATGCTCGGCGTACGCATGCACGAGGCGCCAGTCAATCGCACGGTGCCCGGAGGAGCCGGTGGTCTCGGCGCACGAGCGCTGGCTCGACGTGAACGTCGGCGAAAGCGTGCCCACGATCCGGCTCGCGGTCCGCGACCACGATGCCTCGTTCACCGTCGATGACGTTGAGCGAGGACCTGCACTACGACCTGGAGGAGCAGCGTGGCTATCCCGCCGATGGCGAACGTGGAGCCCCGGCTACTACAAGCTCGATCTCGCCGAAAGCGAGCAGGTGACGTTCATCGCCTCGACCGAGTCGCCCGCCGCCCTTGACGCGCTCTCTCCAGAGGCGGCCTGGGACACCGAGCTCGAACGGCGCAGCCGGCTGCTCGTCGCCGCCGGCAACCCGCTGCCCGACAGCCTGACGGCGGAACTCGTGCTCGCGGCCGACCAGTTCGTGATCAAGCCGGCCACGCGAACCGTCGACACCGCCCGCGCGCGCGCGGCCGGTGAGAACGCGCGCAGCATCATCGCCGGCTATCACTGGTTCACCGACTGGGGTCGGGACACGATGATCAGCCTCGACGGACTCGCGTTGTCCACGGGCCGGGCCGCCGAAGCGCGCGACACGCTGATGACCTTCGCGCAGCATCTCCGTGACGGGCTGATTCCCAATCTGTTTCCCGAAGGCGATCAGCACGGCCTTTATCACACCGCTGACGCGACGATGTGGTTCTTCCACGCGATCGATCGCTACGTGACGCTGACGCGCGACGTCGAGACCGTCCGCAGCCTGCTGCCGGCGCTCGACGAGATCGTGAGCCGCCATCGTGCCGGCACACGGTTCGGTATCCGCGTTGACGCCGACGGATTGCTCGACGCAGGGCGATCCGGCCCTGCCACTGACCTGGATGGACGCAAAGGTCGAGGACTGGGTGGTGACGCCGCGCCGCGGCAAGCCCGTCGAGATCAACGCGCTCTGGTTCAACGCCCTGTGCCTCTTATCGGAATGGCGACGAGCGCTCGACGTCGAGGCCTACGAGCTCGACGATCTGGCGCGACTGACGAAGCAGTCTTTCAATCAGCGCTTCTGGTTCGAGGGCGGCGGTTACCTCTATGACATCGTGGACGGCGAAGCGGGCGACGACTCGTCCTGTCGTCCCAACCAGATCCTCTCGTTCGCGCTTCGCCATCCGGTCCTGGACGAGTCGCGATGGGCGGCCGTGCTGATGTGGTCTCCAAGCGGCTGCTGACGCCGTTCGGCCTCCGCACGCTGGAGCCGGGCCATCCTGATTTCAAGGCGCAGTACTTCGGCGATCTCCGCGCGCGCGATGCGGCGTATCACCAGGGCACGGTCTGGGCATGGCTCATCGGTCCATTCATCGACGCCTGGCTGCGTGTGCATCCGGGTGAGCACGCAGCAGGCGCGGACGTTTCTTGGTGCGTTCGATGCCCACTTGAACGAGGCGTGCATCGGCAGCATCAGCGAGGTCTTCGACGCGACCGAGCCGCACGCGCCCCGGGGCTGTATCGCACAGGCCTGGAGCGTCGCCGAAGTCCTCCGCTGTCTCATTCGTGTCGAATGCCCACTGAAGGCCTCGTCAGTCGTCGGTCACGATCCCGGTGCCCGCGTCGACGCGGATGGCGTCACGTTCACCGTCTGGGCGCCGCGTCATCGTTCCGTCCTCCTGCATCTCGAGGAGCAGCGAGCCCATCGCGATGGAGCCAGCAACGTGACGGCTATTTCGTCGATGAGGTCCCCGGCGCGCGGGCGGGGCAGCGTTACTGGTTCCAGGTCGATAACGCGGCTTCGTCCGGATCCGGCATCCCGGTTTCAGCCAGAGGGTGTCTTCAGGCCCTTCGGCGATCGTCGATCCCACGTCGTTCCCCTGGACCGATGAGCGATGGAGCGGCGCGCCTCCCGCGCATCGAAACGTCGTCTACGAGATGCACATCGGCACGTTCACGTCGGCCGGGACGTGGGGCGCCGCGCGTGCACAGCTGCAGCGACTGGCGGACCTCGGCGTCACGACACTCGAGATCCTGCCGGTGGCGGAGTTCTCCGGGACGATTTGGCTGGGGCTACGACGGCGTCTTCCTGTTCGCGCCGTTCCACGAGTACGGGACGCCGGACGATGCGCGGGTGTTCATCAACGACGCGCACCGGCTCGGCCTGTCCGTGATTCTCGACGTCGTCTACAACCATCTCGGTCCGGTCGGTAACGTCCTGCCGGAATTCAGCGACTGGTATTTCGCGGAGCACGAAACGGACTGGGGCCGCGGCTTCAACCTCGACGGTCCGCATTCGGGGCCGGTGCGGGAGTTCATGCGCGCCAACGTCCGCCACTGGATCCGCGAGTACCACTTCGACGGGCTCCGATTCGACGCGATTCACTCGATGCACGATCGCTCGCCCGAGCACATCGTCCACGAGCTGACCCGGCATGCCCGCGCGTGGCGGACCTCGACGTCTGTACATCGTTGCCGAGAACGAGGCGCAGGACGTGGCGTTCCTCGACGCTGGCGACGATCAGGCGCCTGGCGGGCTCGATAGCCTCTGGAACGAGGACTGGCACCATTCGGCGTTCGTCGCGTTGACCGGCCAGAACGAGGCGTACTGCACGGACTATGACGGCACCGCCAACGAGTTCGCGTCGATGGCGCGCTGGAATCTCCTGTATCAGGGACAGTGGTACTCGTGGCAGAAGCAGCCGCGAGGCACCGACTCGCGTGGCGTTCCCCGGCGCGCGCGTTCGTCTGCTTTCTCGAAAATCACGATCAGGTCGCCAACACCGGCCGCGGCGTCCGTCTGCATCAGCTGACGAACACCGGCGCGCTGGCGGGCGATGGTCTCGCTGCTGCTGCTCGGGCCGTCGGTGCCGATGCTGTTTCAGGGACAGGAATGCGCGACGGCGTCCCCGTTCACCTACTTCGCCGATCACGAAGGCGAGCTGGCCGAAGCGGTTCGCAACGGGCGGCTCGAGTTCCTGTCGCAGTTCCCGACGCTGCCGATGCCGGAGACGCGGGAGGTCCTGCCGGATCCGGGCAACGAAGCCGCGTTCCGCGCCTGCAGAGATCAACTGGTGCGGTCACCCGGGGTCCGAGGAGGCCAGGCTGCTGCACACGGATCTGCTGACGCTGCGCCGATCCGACGCCGTCTTGTCGACGCTCGGTACGCCCGCGACGCGGGTGGCGACATCCGCGCCGACGCCGAGCGGTCGTGCTGCTGCGCTATTCGACGGACGCGGAGGAGCGGCTGATTCTCGTCAATCTTGGTCCGCGCACCACGCTGCGGATGAACGATCCGTTGCTGGCGCCAGCGCACAAGGCGTGCCGCTGGGCGATGTCGTGGTGCAGCGAGCGGGCGGTCTACGGCGGCGCGGGCGTGGCCAGCCTCGACGTCGGAAGGGCTGTGGACCCTGCAGGCGAACTGCGCGTGGCTGTTCCGCGCTGAGTCCAGCCGCAGCGGACGTAATGACGCTCCGCATCTGGCCCGGCAGCGCGCTTCCGCTCGGCGCGCACTTCGACGGAGCGGGGGTGAACTTCTCGATCTTCTCCGAGGTCGCCGAGCGCGTCGATCTCTGTCTGTTCGACGAGGACGGCCGCGAGACGGCGTTGACGCTCCCCGAGCGGACGCGTTCTGCTGGCATGGCTATGTGCCCGGCCTTCGGCCTGGGCAGCGATACGGCTTCCGCGTGTTCGGGCCATGGCGGCCGGACGAGGGGCTGCGCTGCAATCCGACGAAGCTGCTGCTCGATCCGTACGCTCGCGCCATCGCCGGAGACGTCGTGAATCACGCCGGCGATCTTTGCTCACGTCATCGCGCCTGACGGCAGTCGGCCACCAGTGAGGCGAACACCGAAGACAGCGCGCCGTTCGTGCCGCGGTCGGTCGTCGTCGACCCCAGAGAGAATGGCGGCAGCAGGATTCGCCGCCGAAGCATCCGCTGCATCGCAGCGTGATCTACGAGCTGCACGTCAAAGGCTTCACGAAGCTGAGGGACGACCTGCCGCCGGAAATGCGCGGCACGTATGCGGGCCTCGCCCATCCATCGGTGATCAAGTATCTCCAGCAGCTCGGCATCACGGCCGTCGAGCTGATGCCGATTCATCACTTCGTGCACGACGGATTCCTGCTCGATCGCGGGCTGCGGAACTACTGGGGCTACAACTCGATCGGGTTCTTCGCGCCGCACGCCGAGTACTCGAGCCGATCGCGATCCCGCCGGACGGATCAGCGAGTTCCGCGCAGATGGTCAGCGCGCTCCACCGCGCCGGCATCGAGGTGATTCTCGACGTGGTCTACAACCACACCGCCGAAGGCAATCATCGCGGCCCGACGCTGAGCTTTCGCGGCATCGACAATCGCGCCTACTACCGGCTCCAGCCCGATCAGCCCGCGTACTACAGCAACTACACCGGGACCGGAAACAGCATGAACACGACGCATGCGTCGGTGCTGCAGCTGATCATGGACTCGCTCCGTTACTGGGTGCAGGAGATGCACGTGGACGGGTTCCGGTTCGACCTGGCGTCCACGCTCGCCCGCGAGATCGCATCACGTGGACGCTGGCTCGTCGTTCTTCGACGTCATCCAGCAGGATCCGGTGCTCAACCGCGTCAAGTTGATCGCCGAGCCCTGGGACGTCGGGGACGGCGGCTATCAGGTCGGGAACTTTCCGGCGCGCTGGAGCGAATGGAACGGCCAGTATCGCGACGCGATGCGCGACTACTGGCGAGGGGAGCAATCGGTGGCGACGTTTGCGTCGCGATTTGCCGGCAGCTCCGATCTCTATGCGCGCAACCGCCGGCCCGACGGCGAGCATCAACTTCGTCACCGCGCACGACGGCTTCACGCTGCGCGATCTCGTCTCCTACAACGAGAAGCACAACGAGGCCAACGGCGACCACAATCAGGACGGGGAATCACACAATCGCTCGTGGAACTGCGGCGCTCGAAGGACCGACCGAGGATCGATCGGTGAACAGGCTGCGCGCGCGCCAGCAGCGCAATCTCCTCACGACGCTGCTGGTCTCGCAGGGCGTGCCGATGCTGCTCGCCGGCGACGAGCGAGGCCGGACGCAACACGGCAACAACAACGCCTACTGCCAGGACAACGCAGATGTCGTGGGTCGACTGGCAGTCGTTCGACGCCGACCTGCTGGAGTTCACGCGGCACGCTCATTCGTCTGCGACGGGCGCACCCGACCTTCTGGCGCAGACACTGGCTGCTCGGCCGATCCCCGCATGGAGAGGGCGGTTGTCCGGATGTCATCTGGCTGACGCCCGATGGCGTCGCGATGACCGAGCAGGAGTGGTCGAACGGCGGGCTCAGGAGCGTGATGGTGTTTCTGAACGGCTGCGCGATCGGCGGCGCCGATTCGAAGGGCGAGCGCGTCGTTGACGACAGCTTCCTGCTGCTGTTCAACGCCCACGATCAGCCGGTCGAGTTCACGCTGGCGATGCCCCCGTCTGACCTGACGTGGCGTGTGCGAATCGATACACGGAAGCGGCGTCCGCGCGCGTCCCGCCGGCGCTTCCAGTCAGGTGAACGCCTTCGAGTCGACGGGCGATCGGTACCATTCTCAACAATCACACCGGCGATGTGGGGGCCGCCTTCAGGCGGCCCGGCGACTCGACGGCGACGCCGCGTCGGTAAGACAAGGCGCGGCTAGCGTCCCGTACAATTGTTGCTTGACACCCCTTTCCGCCACGAGCCGTGAGCGGCGGCTCGCCTACGTCGCCTGGATCACCATCTGCATCGTGTGGGGCAGCACGTATCTCGCGATCCGCGTGGCGCTCGAGTCGATGCCCGTGGCGCTGCTTGCCGGGTTGCGGTGGACGGCGGCAGGTCTGATCCTGCTGCCGGCCGTGCGCCTCACCGGACAGACGCTGCCCCCGCGCGGACGTGGGGCTCGATCGCGATTGCCGCATTTCTGATGGTCGTGCTCGGCAACGGCGCGGTGGTGTGGGCCGAGCAATACGTGGCCAGCGGACTGACCGCGGTGATCCTGGCGATCATGCCGTTCTGGAACGTGCTGAGCGAGGCGCTGTTCAAGGACGGCGAGCGCCCCACCACGCGGACGTTGGTCGGTCTGGCCGTCGGCTTCGCGGGCATCGTGGTACTGGTGTGGCCGGAGCTCTTCACGCCTGGCCCGAGCAGCACGTGGTTCGTGGCTGGCGTCGTCGCGTTGCAGGTGGCGTGCGCGGGCTGGGCGCTCGGAACCTCCTACACGAAGCGCAGCACGGTGTCGGCGTCACCGCTGGCGACGTCGGTGCTGCAGATGCTTGCCGCCGGCGCGATGTTCCTGACGATCGCAACCGTGACCGGGGAGTGGAGCCGGTTGACGTTCACGACCCGATCGCTGAGCGCATGGCTCTATCTGGTGGTGTTTGGATCGGTGGTCGGGTATTCCGCCTACGTCTATGCGCTGAAGTATCTGCCGGTGTCCACGGTCTCCCTGTACTCTGTACGTCAATCCGCTCATCGCCGTCGTTCTCGGCACGCCTCCTGCTGTCCGAGCCGTTTTCGAGTCGGACGCTGGTGGCGTCGGCGCTGGTGTTTGCCGGCATCGCCGTCGTTCGGTCGGCGCCGGCACCGGCGAACGCAAATCGACCCGCCAGGCCGCGTAGCACTGTCCTCGCGATCGGGCGTCGAATCGCGCAACGTCACGCACCGCCACGCAGCAGAGGTTGGCATACACTTGGCTTCACATGGTCAGCGAGGAGTTGACGTCATGAAGCCACGTGCGTTGGTCGCTGTGACTGTCCTGGGTATCTGGATGATGGGCGTTCCCGCGCTGGCGCAGCAGGGGCGCGACCAGAACAACTCGAACAACAATCGCGACGGCGATCGCGTCTGCTTCTTCAGGGACGTGCAGTTCGAGGGTCCGTCCTGGTGCTATCGCCCCGGCGACGAGCTCGCCGATCTGCGCGATCGCGGGGACGAGATTTCCTCGATCCGCGTCTTCGGCCGTGCCCGCGTCATCGTCTACGACCTCGACGAGTTCATGGGGACCGCCGACGAGTTCGACATGGACGTCGCCGACCTGCGCCTGCGCAACATGGAAGGCCGGCGCAACTGGAACGATCGCATCGATTCGTTCCAGGTGGTTGGCCCCGGCCGTCGCCGCGGCGGGCAGTACGGCAATAGCGATCGCGACAACCGGCCCGCGCGCGATCGCGTCTGCGTTTACGAGCAGGCGAACTACGGCGGCCGCTCGCAGTGCTGGGACGTCGACGACGATGTGGAGAATTTGAGCGGGCTGGGGTGGAACGATCGCATCAAGTCGATCCGCGTGTTCGGCCGCGCCCGCGTCGAGCTCTATCGCGACTCCAACTATCGCGGCGGCCGACTCCGGCTCGATCGCGACGCGCCCGACCTTGGCCCGATGAACTGGGGCGATCAGATCTCGTCCTTCCTGGTTCGCTGAGTGGCGGCACGGTCCGTCGCGTTGCGAGAGCACGGCTCTGAGGTCGTGTGACCATCAGGGCCGTGTCTTCTTTTCCGCACGTTGATGTGGAGGTGCCGACGACGACGGATCTGGCTGGCCACGTCGCAGAACATCGCCGGCCGTTACGACGTTCGCGACCTCCTCATGAGCGCGCTGGGACGTCCCAGCAGGTCATTGCGGTGCGCGATTAGTCACCACGCGAACTTGAAGATGGGGTTCCCGGGGCGGCTCGGCGGCTCCGAATATCGCGGGTTGCTCTCTTTGTAGCTCTCGGGCACGCTCTTCCAGCTGTCGTAGATGTTGCCGCCCACGTAGAAACGCGATATCCCGGTCTTGGTCGATTCCGGCTCCGAGGGCGAGGACAGCGAGTAGATCTGTTGCGGTTCGGTCGCACCGAGCCGGTCGTTCTTCGGCACGTATTCAGGGACCCCATCACCATCGACGTCAGCGCGAATCCAGTCCACCTGCAGTACCGATGGTAGGTCCGATCTGCCATCATCCCGCGGAGCTCGGCGTTGAAACGGGCGACGATCGATTCGGCATCGGCACGCCGCCGGCTGACGACAAAATACAGCGGTCGCGTGAGCAGCGCCGTCGAACCGATCTGCAGCCTCGTACGTGATTCGTTCGGATAGATGCCGACAATGTGATGGACGACGAGCTCGTCGATCAGGGTGTATTCCACCGTGCCTTTGAGCAACTGCGTGAGGCTGTCTTCCTCGCTGCGCGTGCGCATGAAGACCGGTCCCGCGAGTTCGATCGCGTCGCCGTACGAGTAGCCCTCGACGATCGCCACCCGTTTGTCCGCGAGCTCGGTCAGTTTCTTCGCGGAGACATCGGCGCCGCGCCGGCCTACCAGCACGAGGCGGTTCTCGAGATACGGCTGCGAGAACACCAGCGCGCGCTCGCGCGCCGAGTCCTTCCACGCCGCCGCGCTGCCGTCGAACTGATCCGAGAGCAGCGAGGACGTGAACTGCGGGGCGCTGACGATCGTCGTCTTCGCGGTGAGTCCGGTTCGGCCGAGCGCGTCCTCGACCAGGTCGAGCGCAAACCGCGGGAGTCCGGCCGCGTTTGTGAACGGCGCCCAGGCGGTCGACACCAGGTTCAGCGGCGCTGCCTGTCGTGAGGCGTCGGGGGAGACCACGCCACACAGGATCAGCGTCGCCACGCTGGTCCAGAGGACGCCGTGTCGGAGAGGCTTGAGGGGACTCATCTGAAGGAGCCGTTCCACCCAAGAGCATGCCGACGTCGCAAGGCGCCGGATATGCGTTTCCCGACATTGAGGGATTGCCCGGGCGGGCGCGGCGACCCTCCGGCGGGCGTATACTGAATGTCCGCGGTGAGGTGGCCGAGAGGCTGAAGGCGGCGGTTTGCTAAACCGTTGTAGGGCCTTTAAAGTCCTACCCAGGGTTCGAATCCCTGCCTCACCGCCAGTTTTGCTTTATCGCCACCGCCAAGTATTCGCACCGCCTCGAGCCCTGTTGCGTTCAGCAGATCAGGGATCGCCCGAACTCTCTCCTGGTCGCCGGAGCCAGACGCTCAAGCGGCCTGGCAGATTTAGTTGACAGCGCTATTCCGTTCTCAGCGCCACCATCGAGTGTTGGTACTGTTTGCCTCTGACTCAACGACCGGAGAGCCATCGTGCCACTGCGGGCCGGTTCGTCATTGTGACGAGTCCGGCCTTCGCCCTCCTCCTGACATTGGCGCCCTTCCAATTTACCGGCGCGACCGCTCTTCCTCTGACGAATGACTCCGCGCAGAAACGTGCGCCGCGAACGCTCCTCTTCTCGGGCTACGAGTGGACGATCAAGTCGAGCCCGGACCGTGTAGGTCCAGGTCCCAACGTGTTCAGCCGAGACAACGTGACGGTGGACGGCGCTGGACGGCTGCATCTCCAGATTGCGCGACGCGGGAACACGTGGACGAGCGCTGAAATCGGGTCGCGACGCGTCTTTGGATACGGCACCTTTCGATTCACTGTCGCTGCCGTCCCGCCCGATCCCCGCGCGGTGCTGGGGCTGTTCACCTGGGATGAAGACGGCTCCGACCGGTACAGGCGTGAGATCGACATTGAGATCAGCCGGTGGGGCAACCCTGACACGCCGAACGCCCAGTGCATCGTTCAACCTGGCGGTCGACCCGGTAACACCGTGCGGTTCGAGATGCCGGATGGACCGGCCGTGCACGAGTTCACCTGGAGCCAACGCAGCGTCTCCTGTCTCAGTCGGCTCGTGCAGACGACTGGTGAGCCTTCGATGCCCACGTTTCTCCATCGACGTGAATTGCTGGAATCTCCGCCCAAGGGCAGTGCGAACGCGCGAATCAACCTGTGGCTGTTCGATGGGCTCACGCCCTCAAACGGGGCAGCTGTGGAAGCCATCGTCGAACGGTTCGAGTTCGTTCCCGAATCCTGAACCTACCACTCTTCGGCGTGGACGTAGAATGCCCGTGAATCCCAGTTGCTCACGGGCATCCGATGTGTCGTGTGTGCGAGTCTCCCTGCGCAGATGCGATTGTCGCGCAAGTACGCTGCGATGAGCGGCAGCGCGTCGCGCGTATGGGGCGCCGCGTCGTGCAGCAGGACGACGCCGCCGGACTGGGTCGAGCGCACGGCACGCACGATGTCTGTCGCGTGTACCCCCTTCCAGTCGTGGGAGTCAACGGTCCAGACCACGTCCGTCAGACCCACCGCGGACAGGCTCCGGCTCACCTCGTCGTTCGACTCTCCGTAAGGCAGACGGACGAACTCGACATTCGCACCGGTGACGTCGCGAATCGCTTGTCGGCTGCGCAACAGCTCACTCGTGATCGCGATGCCGGTCTGCTTGGTCAAGTCCGCGTGCGTGTGAGAATGGCTGGCGATCGCGTGTCCCTCAGCGAGGATCCGACGCGCCAGATCGGGATACCGCTCGACGTTCTCCCCCACCACGAAGAACGTGCCACGGAGCCCTTCTCGTCTCAGTACATCGAGAAGCTCCGACGTCGAAGGGAACGGACCATCATCGAACGTCAGTGCGATGACGCCGCCGGGGCACCGCTCCGATGTATGCACTGCGGCAGGCCCGATCATGGCCCACAGTGCGAACGTCCACGCGATGCTGCGTATCACCGTGTGTGGGTTCCAACTCACTGACGATCTATCGGCCAGTGCCGCCGATAACTTTCTACAACCGTCCGTGGCGCAGCGTTTGCGCGTTTCTGGGTTCTACCCCTGGCGGGTACTGCTCGAGAATCGCGACTACCTGGTCGCCAGCCAGTTGAGAGTCGCCGTACCGTGCAGCCAGCTCAGCGCGAGAGAGTAGCACCGGTACGACAGCCCCGGCGGCGATCTCGATCTGCTGCAGGAAGTCTTGGCAGGCGGGTTCGTCCCTGAGTCCCAGCCTCTCCCACGACGGTTGTAGATTCCGCCTTGCCGGTCACGACGCATCCCAATCCGTCGTATGCTCCGGTTCGGCAAGCCGATCCAAGCAAGGTCCGAATCGAGCGAGCTGGAGGGGTCCATGGAGGAGACGGTGTCGGCGCAGGCGTTGCGCGAATCCGAAGAGCTTCATCGCATCACGCTGCTCAGCATGTCCGATGCCGTGTTCATCACCGACGACAGCGGGGTGTTCACCTTCATCTGCCCGAACGTGGACGTGATCTTCGGTCACAGCCACGAGGACGTTCGGCGCATGGAGCGCATCTCTCGACTGCTTGGACGAGAGCTGATTCAACCTGGCGAGCTCGCACGCCGGGGAGAAGTGCAGAACATCGAGCACGAGATCGAAACGAAGGACGGACACCACCGGCATCTGTTGGTACACGTCAAGCCTGTCTCGATCAAGGGCGGGACGATGCTCTATGCATGCCGGGACATCACCGACCGGAAGCGATCCGAACGTGCCCTCAGCCGCAACGAGCAGCGCCTGACCCTGGCCCTGGAAGCCGCCAGCGCTGGCACGTGGGATTGGCATGTGCCGACGGGGGAGATGTCCTGGTCGCCAGAGATGCACCGGATCTTTCGCGTCGATCACCTGCCCACCTCCTTCGATGCCTTCTTGAATCACGTGCATCCTCTGGACCGAGACCGCGTCGCCCGAACGGTCACCGACGCCATGCGAGAGGGCGCGTCGTACGAAACTGAGTTTCGTGTGCTGGGGTCCGGCAATGCCGAGCGATGGGTGATGGCCAAAGGCAGGGGGCTGAGAAACGGAGTCCCCCTTCGAATGCTCGGCGTGTTCGTCGACTTTACCGAACGCCACCGCGTCGAGGACGAACTCCGCGATCTGAGCGGCCGCCTGATTGATGCGGACGAGCAGGAACGGCGTCGCCTCGCTCGAGAATTGCATGACGAGATTGGCCAGCGCCTGGCGCTGTTGGCCATGGAGTTTTGGCGCGCTTCGTCAGCGGTTGGGCGGCGCGTCAGACGACCTGCGTGATGATCTGACGCGGATGGCGTCGGAAATAGCGGCGATCGGTTCGCAGTTGCACGCGTTCTCTCACGACCTGCATCCGGCACGACTCGAGCAGATTGGTCTCGAAGCCTCGATACGCACCATCTGCCAGGAGATCGCCGCGGCCCGCGGCATGACCATCGATTTCAGTACCGGCGAGGTGCCCGACGGGCTTCCCCTCCAGATTGCGGTGTGCTTGTACCGCATCGTCCAGGAAGCACTGCACAACGTCGTCAAACACAGCCGCTCCCCGCGAGCCTCGGTGATTCTCGGTGCGACGCCGGGCGCAATGACGCTTCGTGTATTGGACGAGGGCATCGGGTTCGATCCGCACGACGGACGCAAGAAAGAGACGCTGGGTCTGGTCAGCATGCGCGAACGCGCCAGGCTGGTGCGCGGTGACTTCGCCGTGACATCAGAAGCTGGCAAAGGAACCACCATCGACGTTCGGGTTCCGCTGAGCCTGGTCCACGAGCGCGAGTCGTAGGCGCCGACCAGATCCTCGGATAGGTTTGGGCCGGGCGGCCGCTACTTCTCCGACACCGGCACGGCCTTGAACCCTGCGACCTTCAGCCAGCCCGGAATCGATCGGGCGCTGCTGCGATCCTTCTCACGCTCTGATTCCGACAGCTGCGCCCAGTCCACCAGAAGTGGATGGTGCTTGCGATCGTTGTCGCGCTCCTTCGCGTAGGTCCAGCCGTTCGCGCGGCGGTCCGCACACCATCCCAGGTGCTCGGCCTGCGCCAGGCGGTCGATGTGCGTCTCGATGGCCGCCGTCAGCGGTTTCACCCATGAATCACCGTCGTTCGGCTGCTGCTCCCTGACCACGAAATCGATGAGCCCGAGAAGATCGGGAACCCGACGCGCCGCTGCGCGATTGGATGCTTTCAGATCCTCTGGCAGGTCGTCATAGGCGCGCACCACGGTCGGGTGCGTCTTCCACGCCACTTCAGGCTGCCTGGACATTTCGGCGTCCTGAGCCGCTTTCGCAGCGCCATCGAGGTAGCTGCTGTGAACGGCCGCGGCCAATTTCTCGATGTCTGGGTAGTTCTTCAACGTGGACATGCTGTCCCGCTCCATCACCGCTCGGAACCTCGCTGCATCATTGGAGCCCGGATCTTGGCAGACGTTGCTCCGCTTGAAAAGGTCGAGTCGGCGTCGCTCCCTTGACTATCTAGGGAAGAAGATCTATCCTCGCGACTCGACCTAGATTATCTAGGGTGGACGGCCAGCGATGGAAAAAGAACTGCTGCACGGCACGCTCGAAGTCCTGATTCTGAAGACCCTCAGTTGGGGCCCGATGCACGGCTTCGGCATCGGCAAGTGGATCGGGCAACTGAGCGGCGACGAACTGCGCATCGAAGAAGGTTCGCTCTATCCCGCGCTCTATCGGCTCGAGAAAAAGGGGCTGGTCGATGCGGCCTGGGGACTGTCCGACAACGGACGCCGCGCGAAGTTCTATCGCCTGACCGCGGAAGGGCGCAGGCAGTTGCTCAAGAACGCCGACATCTGGTCGGGCTTCGCGCAGGCGGTGGCCCGCGTCCTGAGCGCCAAACAGCAGCCAGTGTCATGAGCCCATTCGACTCGCCACGCCCGCTCAGGGCAGGCACTCCGCTCTGGCGCCGGTATCTGCGCTTCTGGGGTTCCGACCCGGCAGCCGATGTGAACGACGAGTTCGCCTTCCATCTCGAGATGCGCATCGAGGAGCTCAGGGCCCAGGGCCTGTCGCCGACGGCCGCACGTGACGAAGCGCTGCGCGGCTTCGGCAACATCCAGGACGTCAAGAGAGTCTGCAGAACACTTGCAGAAGAGCGGGAGCATGCCATGCGCCGAACGCAATGGTGGTCCGACTGGCGCCACGATCTCCGGTTCGCCGTTCGTCAGCTGACGGTGAGCCCTGTGCTGACGACAGTGCTCGTCCTCACCATCGCGCTCGGCATCGGCTCGACCGTCGCCATCTTCAGCGTCGTCCACGCCGTCCTGCTTCGGCCGCTCCCGGGAGACGACAGCGAACGCATTGTCTGGATTTACGAGACCCTGCGATCGCGCACCGGCAGCGCGTCGGTCGGGCACTTTCACGACTGGACCGAGCAGGGCACCGTGTTCGAGCACACGGCGGCGGGCTCGCGCGGCTCCTTCAACCTGTCGGACGGCGAGCCCGAGCGAGTCTTTGGCATGCAGGTGACACCCGGGTACTTCCGCGTGATCCATGTCGGGGCGGTTCTCGGACGGTACTTTACCGAGGCCGATGTCGCCCGCGACTCGCGTCTCGTCATCCTCAGCGATGGCCTGTGGCGACGGCGGTTCGCAGGAGATCCGTCGATCGTCGGCCGCACCATACATATCTACGGTGAAGCGCACACGGTGGTCGGCGTCGCTCCTCCCGAATATGTGACCACGAGGTTCGCGCCACAGCTCTGGACGCCGCTGGTGTTTTCCCCGCAGCAGCGCGCCAATTACGGGAATCACTCGTTTACCGTCGTCGCCAAGTTGAAGCCCGGTGTGACGCTGAGCGCCGCGCAGGCCGACATGGAGCGCGTCACGCGCGGCATCGCCGAACGCCAGCCGCGGAATATGCAGGGCCGGGGAGTCAACGTCCGGCCCTACCGCGAGGTCGTGCTCGGTGGCGACTTCCGTACCGGACTCTACGTGCTGCTCGCCTCCGTCACGCTGGTGCTGCTCATCGGATGCGTCAACGTCGCGAACCTGCTGCTGGCGCGTGCGACGACTCGCCGTCGCGAGATCGCGATCCGCGCCGCGATCGGTGGCGGCCGGTGGCGAATCGTTCGTCAGCTCCTCACCGAAAGCGTCGTGCTGGCGATCGTCGGCGGCGTCGCCGGTGTCGCCCTGGCGTGGGTCGGCATTCGTCTGTTCGTCAGATTCGGTCCACCGAATGTGCCCCGCCTGCAGGATGCCGGCTTTCAGACCGAGGTACTGATCTTCGCCGTGGGCATCAGCCTGTTGACCGGACTCGTCTTTGGTCTCGCCCCGGCGTTGCGCGCGGCGCGCGAGGACCTGTTGACGACACTGCGTCAGGGAGGAAAGACCTCGCTGCCCGCGGCACGAGACCGGCTGCGCGGCGCGCTGGTCGTCGGCGAGATCGCCCTGGCCGTTGTCCTGCTGGTCGGTGCGGGCCTCTTCCTTCGCAGCGCGTGGCGGTTGCAGCAGGTGCCACTGGGCTTCGAGGTGAGTGGCGTGTTGACGGCACGGCTGGCGTTGCCCGCCCAGCGATACGAAAGCAACGACGCGGTCGCCGCCGCCTATCGACGCATTCTCGAGGAGCTGCGCGCGGCGCCGGAGATCCGCCACGTGGGCGCATCGACGAATATTCCTCTCATGGGCGGAGGAGTCGATGCCGGCATCGAGATCGAAGGCAGGAAGTTGACGCCAGGCACGGGGCCGAGCCCCTCCATCCGTCTTGTCACGGACGACTACGTCGAGGCCATCGGCATGACGCTCAAGCGAGGGCGGACATTGAAAGCCTCCGACATGGCGCCTGGTGCACCGCCCGCGGTGATGATCAACGAGCAGCTCGCCAGCCTCGCATGGCCGGGCGAGGACCCGATCGGGAAGCGGCTCTCGACGTGGACGCGCGAGCCAGACAAGCCCGAATGGCGTGAAGTCGTCGGCGTGATCGGCGACGTAAGAACGTTCGGCCCTGAGACTCCGGCGCGGCCGGAACTGTTTCTCCCCTACACGCAGCCACCGGCGCCCGCCTGGACGACGTTTCAGCGCAGCCTGGCGCTCGTCGCACGTACGTCGACTGCGCCAGCTGCGCACGTATCGACGTTGCGGCGCGTTGTCCGATCGATCGATGCATCGGTTCCGCTCTCCGACGTGCAGACCATGGAGGACGTGCTCGGCGCGGATGGAGCTGGCCCGCGCTTCAACACATGGCTGCTGTCGTTGCTGGCGAGCGCTGCGCTGGTGCTGGCGACGGTTGGCATCTATGGCGTGGTCGCGTACTTCGTCACGCAGCGCACCGCCGAGATCGGGTTGCGGCTGGCGCTCGGCGCCACGCCGGCGTCGGTCCTGATGATGGTCGTGCGCCGTGGTGCCGTGCTGGCAGCAACCGGCATCACGATCGGCGTCCTCGCCGCGCTCGCGGCGACACGCATGGTGACGACGCTGCTGTTCGAGATTACGCCGACCGACTTGCCGACCTATGTCGCCGGCGGCCTGTCGTTGCTGACCGTCGCGCTGCTCGCGTGCGCTGTGCCGGCACTCCGGGCGGTCAGAATCAGTCCGATGCGGTCGCTGGCGGAGTCCTGAGTCTGTGACTCAGCGGCCGATAGCCCCGAGCGCCCACGCGGCCTGGCGACGGACTTTGGGGCTCGAATCCTTGAGCGTCGCGGCGAGTGCGTCCATGGCGCGGCGATCGCGGATCGCGCCCAGCGCCCATGCCGCCTGCGAACGAACGGTCTCGTCCTGATCTTTCAGGGCGTTGATCAATCCGTCCACGGCCCGCGGATCGCGGATCGCGCCGAGCGCCCATGCCACCTGTGACCGGACGCCGGCGTCAGCATCGCGAAGCGCGTCGATCAGTGCGGTGACGGCGACATCGGCATCGAGCGCGCCGAGCGCCCAGGCGGCGACGCGACGAACCGGCGGCTCGCGATCGGCGAGCGCGGCGAGGGTCGGTGTCACGCCTCGGGCATCGTCGAGTGCGCCCAGTGCCCAGACGGCGTTGCGTCGCGCGACCCACTGCGGCGCGCGCGCGGCGGTGATGAGCGACGGCAGCGACTCGGTGCCGATCGCGACGAGCGCCGCGGCGGCCTCCTCTCCTGGCGAGGTCTGTTGATCGATGTCCCGCGACCAGTAGTAGCGGTCCTCGCCGCACACCTTGGGATCAACCGGAGAGCCATCCGGCAGGCGCTCGACGAGCGCGGCGATCGCGTTGCGCGCACCGGATCCGAGACGCTGCAGATCGCACGCGGCGACTGCACGCACGCGAGGGTCGCCGTCGCGCAGCCTGGCGACGAGATCCGCCGCATCCTGATCGGCGACGTACGAGATCAGGGCTATCGCGGACGTGGACGTCAGCTGAGGCTGCCCGGGAAGCTGATGGACCAGCGAAGCGACGAGCGTCATCGCCGCGCCGATGAGCGCGACCAGCGTATCGACGGTCGATTTGAAGAACGAGACGCAGAATGGCATGACGGGCTCCATGCTAAGAAATCAGCACCATCGACGTAGGGGCCGCCTTGAGGTGGCCCTCGGGCCGGCTGAAGCCGGCCCCCACGTTGGAAGCCGGCCCCCACGTTGACGTGTGTTATCGGATCTGGCCGAGGGCGAACACAACCTGCTGGCGAACTTCGGCGTTGGCGTCCTTGAGCGCGGCAATCAAGGCATCGACCGCGCGGGCGTCGCGAAGCTGACCGAGTCCGTGCGCGGCCTGCTGGCGGACCTCGGGATCGGTATCCTTGAGCGCCGCGATGAGCGGGATCAACAGCGCCGCTGTCGCGAATCTGTCCAAGCGCGAATGCCGCCTGCTGCCGCACGTCCGCGTTCTCGTCCTTGAGCGCCTCGGCGAGCAGCGCTCACATACTTGGGATCGCGCATCCGGCCGATCGCGGAGACCGCCTGCTGGCGCACGTCAGGCGTCTTGTCCTTGAGCATGCCGGAGATGACGTCCGCGGGAATTGGCGCGCGCATCCGCACCAGCGTGTGAAGCGCCTGCTGCCGCACGTCGTCGTCCTCGTCCTTGAGCGCCGCGGTCAGCGCCGCGGTGATCTTCGGATCGGCCGGTGACGTCGCCTGCGGTCCTTGCTGTCCCCGCGGTGTCTGTGCTCCCTGCTGCGTCTGCACACTGAGAGCGGACAAGGACTCGCGCACGTACAACTCGAGGTTGGGCGGTTCGGGAGGGGCCGGGACGAAGTTCGGCTCGATGAAGACCTGGACTGGCGCCGGCATCGGCACAGCCTGTGGAGGAAGCGGCGGCATAGGCGTTGGCATCGCTGCCACCAGTGGCGCCGGTCTCGGTGTGCGTATCGGCGGGGCCGGCGTCGCTGCGGGTGTTGGTGCCGGCGCTGGTGTCGGCGCAGGTGCAGCCGGCGCGCTGGGACGTCCTTGCGCATCAGCCTCGGCCGCTTTCGCAACCGGTCGAGCGCCGGCGAGCCAGACGACAGAGGCGATCGCGATCGCGGAGCACGCGACAACCGAACGACGAGTGGGTGAGCGGCGGGGTAGAGCCGGATCGAGAATCGCCATGAGTCTTCCCTCGAGTTGTGAGCGGTGCGCCATCGTCACCGCGGACCAGGTGGGCCAGGCACCGGAGCGCAGTGAGCGCGCGATGTCGAGCAGGTGATCGGCGTAGTCGGAGCCACGCGTGCCCGCGGCGAGCACGAGGTCGTCGCAGGCGCGCTCTCGCTCCGCGCGCAGCCGTTGCGCGGCGAGCCAGACGAGCGGGTTGAACCAGTAGGTGGCACAGGCCAGGTGCGCGAGCATCTGCGTCAGACAATCGCGCCGCTTCACGTGCGCCAGTTCGTGAAGCAGCACGACGCGCTGCCGCTCCAGCGGCCATTCATCTGCCTCGGCTGGCAGCAGCACGCGCGCCCGCACGAGGCCACATGCCATCGGCATGGCGTCCTCGTCGCCGCTGAGGAAAGTCACCGGCCGTTGAATACCGAGTGACTGTGCGAGCCGCTGGCCGAGCGGAGCCCACACCGTTGCCGGAGTCGCGCGCCGTGCAATCCACCAGACGCGCACGGTGCCGAACGCGAGGCGCGCCAGGACCAGCAGCACACCGAGCAGCCAGATCGCGGCCGGCGTCGAGAGTCTGCTCGCGCGTGCCTGCGCGGGCTCTGGTCGCGCGCGCTCGTCTGGTGTGATTGCGGGGAGCGGCTCGAACACTGGATCCGCCGCCACCTCGGCGACGACCGGCGCGGCCGCCTGCGGCGCGTCAACCGTTGCCGCAGGAGTCGGCAGGACGGCGATCGTCCACTGCGGCGCCACTGTTGCCAGAACCGGCATCATCAGCGACGCAGCAATCGCCACGGCCCACACCTGATGGCGCGCGGCGGCTGAGCGTCGGGCAAGTGCACGGGCCGCAATCGCCGCGATGGCGAGCAGCACGGTGACCTTCAGGACCACATCCACGAGCGGAGGAAGATCGGCGATGACGAACGACATGACACTTAAGCTCCCTGTTTGCGGGCCTGGTCGATCAGCTTCTTCAGGCGATCGAGCTCGGCGTCATCGAGACGCGATGAGGAGACGTCGAGCAGGGCGGACATGGCCTGAGACGTTGAGCCGTCGAAGAAGGTTTGCAGCATGTGGCGCATCGCCGACCGCTTTGCGTTGTCGCGCGCGATCACCGGGACGTAGAGGTAGCGAGGCCCGTCCTGCTCGTGCCGGATGTGCCCCTTCTCCTCGAGGATGCGCAGCAGGGATCGCACGGCGGAGTAGCTGGGGGCGGCCGGGAGCTCGGCGCGGATATCGGCGGCCGAGGCTCGTCCGAGTTTGTACAGGGCGTCCACGATCTGCCGCTCGCGGCGGCTCAGATCGCTGTGAACGGTTCGACTCATTGGCTCGGCTCCCTCGGGTTCGGTGTGGGCGTGCTGAGAAATTAGCACAGTGCTAAGAACTTGGCACAGGCCGGCACGGCCTGTCAAGCGGGTTGTTTTTTGGGTGTGTCAGCTTGCCGACTTGAGGCTCTTGAACACCGCCTCGACGAACATGTCCGTCGTCCAGGCGCCGCTCGTCGCGCCGTAGCGCGAGTCGTAGTCGAGCGTCGGCCGCGCGGCTTTCACCTGCTCGAGCGTCATGCCCTTCGTGATCATCGCGGCAATGCGGTCGCGCACGATCGTGACCATGTCGCGATACTCGAGCACGTCGAATTCGTCCGAGATACGCCCGTGGCCGGGAACGATGAAAGTGCCGGCCTCTTCGTGATGCTCGGGCACGGCAAGATCGAGCACGAGGTTCAACCCGTTGAGCACACCCTGCACGCTGCCGCCCTTCTGCAGGTCGATCACCGGGTAGCTGTCGGTTCTGTAGATGTCGCCGGTGACGATGACGTCGGAGCGGCGGAAGAAGACGATGCTGTCGCCGTCGGTGTGCGCGGACGGCACGTGATACATGAAGACCGGTTCGCCGTTGAAGAAGATCTCCTTCTCGCGGCCGACGAACGTCTCGGTCGGCCAGGACGAAGTCGGTCGGTTGTTCATGCGCGCGAGCACGTTGTCGTGCGCGACGATCTTCACCGTCGTCTGCGAGCCGCCAGGCGTGCCGACGATGACCCAGTTGGTGGCCGACCCGAGTACCTTGGTCAGACTCTCGTTGCCGCCGGCGTGATCGGTATCAGCGCTGGTGTTGAGGAGGTAGCGCACGGGCTTGCCGGATACGGAGCAGCTTCTGGATCTCGGCGAGCATCCGATCCGTCATCGCGCCCGACTTCGCGTCCACCATAATCGCGCCGGACGGCCCGACCTGCACCGCGACATTCGCGCCGCCTCCGGCGAGGAGGTGGACGTTGCCCTGCACGCGCAGGACCTCGAGCTGCCCTGTGTCGGGGTTCTTTGCCTGGCTCACGCGCGGCGCCTCGGCGGTGCTGACGGCGCGCGCCGGATCTTTCTTCAGCCGCGTCTGGTACTCGGGGTAAATCGTCTCGGGCCCGCCTCGCATGGGCGCCTCAGGCACGCCCGTGCGCTTGACCATCTCGAGGAGGAACGGGTTCTCACCCGGCAGGTAGTGCGGGACCTCGCCCTTCACGCGCCCGCTGATCTCCTCGACGTACTCGCACGGCCACAACCAGTTGGTGTTGTCCTGCGTCGCCATCTGGAAGTCCGTCGTCCGGATCATCGGCTCGGCGAGGTACACCGGGTCGGTGATGATGACGACGTGCGAGAGGTACTTGTCGTGGCGGACGAATCGTTCGTAGAGCGTGGTCTGATCGCTTTCGGGCACGCCGTTCCGCCGCAGCCATCCCTGCTTGAGATGCGTGGTGGTGACGGTCAGCACGTTGCCTTCCCATCGGCCCGTGGAGAAGCCCATGAACGTGTGCGGCGCGAAGGGAGAGGGATGTGGACGGCCGTCCATCCAGATCGTGCGCGTCTGCTCGTAGGTGTTGATGTAGTTCTTGATCGCGATCACGCGCTGCGTTTCCGGATCCCGCTCCTCCCAAATCCGAAGCGCGAGCGGGCCATGATAGATGTAGGGCGCGACGTGCACACGGCACTGATGCTCCTGCAGCGTCAGGCGTGATGCGTCCCAGCTGTCGGCGAAGAGGCGTCCGGCGGTGTTGATGGGCAGCCCGAGATAGTCGCCGAGATCCGGCCCGGGGCCGCGATCCTGCTCGTCCTCGTGCGCGCGATACGGATTCCAGTTGCCGGCCAGAATCGCCTGCGCGAGCGCCGCGTCGGTGCCAGCGAGCATGGCGAGAATCAGGCACACCACTCGAACACGCCGTAGTGTCCGGCTTCAGCCGGACGGACCCGCTGTGAGTCCATGGTGGGGGTAATTCTGCGTCGCTTTGGCGCCCACCGCAAGAAAGGTCAAGAAGCCCCGCACGGTCCTCGTCTATCATTCCGTCGCTGATGCCGTCCGAGCGCGATCTGCTGACCCTGCTCCGTGCCATCCGTCATCGTCTGGACGCGGACGTGTCGCTCGATGCGCTGGCGACGCGTGCCGGCTGGTCTCCGTTCCATCTGCATCGGGCGTTCCGGCGCATGGTGGGCGAGACGCCGAAGCAATACACCCTGCGTCTGCGACTCGAAGGCGCGGCGGCGCGGCTGCTGGCGAGCGATGACTCGATCGTCGACGTCGCGCTGGCCGCTGGATTCAGCAGCCACGAAGTCTTCACACGCGCGTTCCGTCGTCACTTCGGCCGGACGCCGGCGGCGTATCGCTCGACGGCGCTGGCCGGCGCGTCGCCGGAGGTGCGCGCGCGGCACCGCGCGTTGACCGACACCACCGGCCCGTGCGTCGGCCTGTTTCACATCTCGTTGAACCACACACATCCGGTACGGAGATCCTCGATGCCTACTCTGTCGATCGAACGACGCGACGTCCCTGCCCAGCCAGTGCTGATCATTCGCCGCCGCATTCCACGCGCCGAGCTGCAGGCGACCTTGGCGGAGTGCTTCGGCAAGGTCTTCGGCTACTGCCAGAGGGCCGGAATTCCGCTCGACGGCCGTCCATTTACGCGATACCTCTCGACGGGTCCGGGGCTCTGGACGATCGAATGCGGCAAGCCGCTCGCGACTCCTGCGCCCGGTGACGGCGAAATCGAAGCCGCGACGCTTCCGGCCGGCCCGCTCGCGATGGCTGTACACGGCGGCCTGTACGACGAGCTCCCCAACACGTACGCGGCGCTCGAACGATGGATCGAGGCGAACGGCCTTCGCGCCGGAGATGCTCCATGGGAGTCCTACATCACGAGCCCCGCCGAAGACACTAATCCAGCCGACTGGCGGACCGAGGTCTACTGGCCGCTCGCGCGATGAGGAGTGTTGCCGCGGTCCTCGCCGGGTTCGTGACGCTGTCGGTCTCGCTCTATGCGATGCAGGGCGTCGGTCACCGCGATCCTGCTGCGGATGTATCCAGAGCTTCCCGAGACGGCGTCGATCGTCAATCACAGCACGCTCACGCGCGTGTTCTGGCTGATCTGGGAGACGATGAGCATGGTTGCGGCGGGCTATGTCACCGCCCGCCTCGCGTCGAGCGCTTCGAATCGCTCACGCGACCGTCATGGGCGCGATTCAGGCGATCGTCACGCTGTGGGCGATGTTCTCCGTTCGCGGCGGCGACGAGCCGTTGTGGTTCTGGCTCACTGGCATCGCGATGATGGTTCCCGCCGCGTGGTACGGCGGATGGTTGCGGTCGCGGAACGTCAAGCGAGTTTAATCGCGATTCTTCAGCGCACGCGCCATCTCGGTGACGCGCTGCCCGAATGATTGTGCGGTCGCGATCGGATCGTCGTCCGCCTCGCTCGCACGGCGCGACGATGAGCCCACAGCACGCCGCGGCCGAGTAGATCGGCTTCAGCGCCGACTCGCGATTGCCCGGGCGCAAGTGGCGCGGCGATTTTGCCGGCCATCGATCCGAGCGAGGACAGCGACGCGACGTAGGCCTTCGAGCTCGGTCGAGGAATCCGCAGGCGTTGCGAGAATGATGACGTCGGCCCATACCGGATCTGCGGGACGCGGGACGACGTAGTCCCGGTTCATCCGGGCGAGGTTCGTCTTCCACTCCGCGTCGGCCTCGATGGTGGCGCGTCAGCGCGATCGGCGACGCGGCGCAGCCGGATGTTGGCGTCGGCCTGAATAGCGCCGAGTCCCGCGGCGAGCGCGAGCCTCTCCGCCGTCCCACGGCGCGAATAGAAGACGACGAGCGCGTTGATGTCACCCACGCGAAACCTCGAGTGTGGGGGCCGCCTTCAGGCGGCCCTGTGTCAGGCGAGGTCGAACAGGAGCAGCTCGCCGCCGCTGGTGCCGGCGCCGCGGAGTGTGAGCGCGGCTTCGTCGCTCACCGCCAGGCCGTCGCCTTCCTTGAGGGCGATGCCGTTGACCTCGATGTCGCCGCCGGCGCTCTGCACCCACGCATGACGTCCCGTGTGCGATCGGAAAGGTGATCGTCTCGACCGCTGCCGAGGACCGCCGCATACATGCGTGCGTCCTGATGAATGAATGCGGCCGGAGGATGCGTGTCTCGATCCGGTCCCGCGATCAGTCGCAGCGTGCCGCGTTTTTCGGACGGGTCGTACGCGAACTGCTGATACGACGGCTTGATGCCGCGCGTCTCCGGCACCAGCCAGATCTGGAAGAAATGCGTCGGCTCGGTGTCGGACCCGTTGAACTCGCTGTGGATGACGCCCGAGCCCGCGCTCATCGCCTGCACCTCGTTCGGCCCGAGCACGTGCTCTTCACCCATGCTGTCCTTGTGCGCCAGCTGTCCGTCGAGCACGTACGACAGGATCTCCATGTCGCGATGACCGTGCGCGCCAAAGCCTTTGCCCGGAGCCACGCGATCGTCGTTGAGCACGCGCAGCGCGCGAAAGCCCATGTGCGCCGGATCGGAATAGCCTCCGAACGAAAAGGTGTGATAGCTCTTCAGCCATCCGAGGTCGCTCTTGCCGCGGTCCTCGGCTTTCCGCAGTGTCAGCATGCTCTTGATGTTAGACGAAAATCTCGTTCAGGGCTGAATCGGGATGGTGTCCCTCGACTTCCAGCCGGCCCGCGCGGTAACGCAGTCCATCGTTAGTTGGCAGGTGGTGTCTTTTTCTGCTCGGCGAGCGTTGTGTTGTAGCTCTTCTCCATGTTGTCGACCCACGCTTTGTAGCCCGCGGGATCAATGTAGGGGTTGGTCGCGCTCCCAAGCCTCTTGTGCTTGCCTGCCAAATCAAAGAACCAGCTGTGTGCCCCGAGAAAGACCTCAGCCGGCAGTGACTTGAATGTCTTGATACTCCGGGCGAAATCCTCGGCGATCTCGGGATAGTTCTTGTTGTTGACCAGCCGTGCATTCTCCTGAAGACCGGCGCACGCGATGAGGACGTCGTAGGTCCTGCCGCCGGCCGCAATCCTCGTCGTCCAGGTCGTGCAGCCCCGCGTGTGGCCGGGCGTCAGGTGCGCCGTGAGCGTCGTGCCGCCGAGTGATACCTGCTCACCGTCTTTCAGGACGCGGTCGGCGGAGTACGCCTTGCCGCTCGGCGCCTTCATCGCCTTGAGCGCAGGAATGTCCTGCTCCATGGCCATCACCGTTGCGCCGCCCGCGAGCTCCTTCAGCATGGCGTCAGCCTGCTGGTGATCCGGGTGCGCGTGGCTGCCGAGAACGACTTTGATGTCGGTGAGCGTGAAGCCAAGCTTCTCGACCGACGCGCGCAGCAGCGGCACGGTGTCCTCGTAGTTCGTGTTGATCAGGATGTGCCCTTGCGGCGTGGTGAAGAGATACGAGTTCAGCGTGGCGGTCCCGACATAGTGGAGGTTCCCGATGATCGTGTGCGCAGGGAACGCGACTTTGTCCTGGGTCCGATCCTGTTGCGTTTGCGTCTGGACAAGCGCTGACGTTGCCACACAGCCGGCAAGCAGCACCACCGCGCCTCGTGTCCTGGAAGTCATGAGTCGCATCCCAATCTCGGTTCAGGTCCGGTGAACCGGGTTGCCCGCGCGGGTCTTCAGGATCTCGTCGATCAG
Organism: uncultured Acidobacteriota bacterium; assembly: GCA_963751025.1. Classification (GTDB taxonomy): domain Bacteria; phylum Acidobacteriota; class Vicinamibacteria; order Vicinamibacterales; family UBA2999; genus Gp6-AA40. The sequence goes on from CAVVTC010000006.1 coordinate 307,290, forward strand.
AAACAGGTCGGTGAGCAGCGCGCGCACGTGAATCGACGCGTTCAGGTTGTCGATGAGCTGTGAGCCGATCGAGGGCTGCGCGAGCACAAGGCGAACGGCTGCCAGCGCGCTCCGCGCGTCGCGGTCGAGCACGTCGATGAACGCCGCATAACGATCGACCGGCTCGAGACGACCCTCGTCGATGGCGGCGCGGCAGGACCCTGCCAGGCCGTCGAGTGCCAGCTCGGCCCGCTGAAGAAACGTCCGAAGCTGGCCCGACGCGGGGCTGCCCGCTTCATCGACCACACCCTGGGCCGCATAGGCCAGCGTGAACTCGTACCACTCTTCGATCGTTTCGCAGCGCGCGGCCAGATCCATCAGTGGTCCGTATATGCAGAGGGAGTGTTGGTCACAACGAGCCTTCGACCTCGGTTTGCCGGCCGCGAGAACGGAGCGGCCGGGAGCAATTCACGAAGGACATTCCGCTAAGCGATCCAGCGCTGCGGATCGTGGTGCTCGAGATACTGGCGCCTGGTGATCCAGCCGAGGATCATCGACTTGGTGATCCACCATTTCTCGGGCCGCACAGCGAAGTACACGTGTGCGATGACCAGCCCGACCAGCGCCACTCCGGCCAGCCCGTGCGCGACGTACGTGACGCCCCACATCGAGTCGCCGAGCAGGTATGGGTTGCGCGTGAACAGCGGCGTCCGGATGCGGACCATCATCAGCAGGCCACTGACGGCGACACCCAGCCCGGCGACCACGATGGCCAGGTGATAGAGGCGATTGCCCAGCGGATACTTGCCGGACTTGGGTCCGTCTACGTCCTGCCCAAGCTCGCGCAGCAGCTCCGCCTTCAGCTCGGGCACGTCTTTCGGGCCGACCCAGATCGACCAGAAGTCCATCCACACCGTGGCGTGGACGATGTGAAAGACGATCGAGGCGGTGAGGACGAGTCCTGCCATCCAGTGCCAGGTCACCCACGCGAACTGGATCCCGACGATCGGCAGGAAGGCCGTGAACAACAGGACGAACATCGCCGCGGCCATGACCCAGTGGAAGAGCCGCGCGGCGAGCGAGTGGCGGGGAATCCGGGCGGGCAGATCGCTGCGCGCCGCCTCGAGTCGATCCGTCTCGAGCGCATCTCGTTTGCGATGCCTGGAGAGCAGCATATAGCTGGCGTGGGCCACCAGGAACGCCAGCCCGGCGAAGAGCGACGCCCAGAGCAGATCCCACGAGATGTGCGTGAGGATCCACTGACCCCACGGACTGCGTCCCCAGGTCAGGAGGTCCATGCGTCAGGACTCCGTCCCGCGAACCGCGCGTTTGACCAGGTTGCGCAGCAGCGGAACTTTGTAGGCGTTGTGGTGCAGCGGCACGGCGCCGGCGATCGCGAGCTCGCCGGCAGCGGCCGCCGTCGCCTCGTCACGCCTCCTGCCGCGCACCGCGTTCTCCACCGCCGGCAGGCGCAGCGGCGTCGGCGCCACGCCGTTCACGGCGATGCGCATGCGCGTCACGGTGTCGCCCGACATCACTGCAGCCGACGCGACGTTCACGAGCGGAAAGTCCCACACGTTCCGATCGGCGACCTTCTCGAAATAGAAGTGCGCGCCGGCCCACGTTCCGGGAAGCCGGATGGCCGTGAGCAGTTCTCCGGTGCGCAGCACCGTCATTCGCGTGATGTCGGTACCCGGACCGACGAAGTAGTCCTCGGCTGCGACGATCCGCTCGCCGTCGCGGCTGCGGATGACCATCTCTGCCTCGAGCGCGATCAGCGCCGGGGACGTGTCGGACGGGTTCACGGCGACGCAGCGGTCCGCGCCGAGGATCGCGTGCTCGCGATTGATCGCGGTCGGCGTGTCGGCGTAGCAGATGTTGCCGCCCGCCCGATAGCAGGACCATCCGGCCCTGTAGTACCAGCAGCGCGTGTCCTGCGTGACGTTGCCGCCGATCGTGCCCTGATTCCGGATCTGCGGAGACGCAGCGGCCTCGGAGGCCTGCAGCAGAATCGAGTAGCGCTCCTTGATCACCGGATGCCGCACGACCTCGGTGAGCGTCGTCATCGCGCCGATCTCGAGGCCGTCGCCGCGCGTGCGGATGCCTGTCAGCTCCGCGATCGCGCTCAGATCGACGACGACGCTCGGGCGCTTGATGCGATCCTTCAGCCAGTCGAAGCTGTCGAGCCCGCCGGCGAGTACCCAGGCGCTCGAGCCGTGACGGTCGAGCAGCTCCAGCGCGGCGTCGATCGACGCCGGCTGATACAGCTCGAAGGCGGGCATGACATCGCGGATGACTGCCATCTAGGTCCTCTGCCGTAATTCAGAATGCAGAATTCAGAATTCAGACAATGTCGGGGTCGGAGTATGTCTGCATTCTGCATTCTGAATTCAGAATTACATATGAGCCCGCAAGGGCTCGTGCATCCGTCGTCCGTGCTCCAGCGACATCAGCACGATGTCGGCGGTCACCGGGGCGCGGCGGAACGCGTCCACACCGATGGCGTCGGCGATCGCATTGAGCACGGCGCCATAACCGGCGCCGACCGGCGGCTCGCCGACGCCGCGCGCACCGACCGGCGTCTCAGGGTCGGCGATGTCGAGCGCCACAGCCTGCAGCCGATTGGGAATGTCGAGGATCGTCAGCGGCTTGTTGTAGTGGAACCGCCGCGCGAGCGTGACGCCGTACTGCGGATCGACGACCCACTTCTGACAGAGCGCATGGGCGATGCCGAGACAACTCCCGCCATTGAGCTGCGCGATCAGGCTTCGGGGGTTGACGACCGTCCCGACGTCTCCCACGGAAAGAAAGTCGACGAGCGTCACCTTGCCAATCTCGACGTCCACTTCGACCTCGGCGAACCCGATGACGAACGAGAACGTGTTGCCGTCGCGCGGATAGTTGTCCTTCGCGACTCCCATCAGCCCGAGTCCCATGAGCGCGGCTGCCGACGTCTTCGTCATCTGATTGACATCATCGGGGACGACGTGGCCGTCGAAGCGGCCGCCCAGCTCGATCGCGCGGCGAGCGGCCTGCGCGTAGCTCAGACCGCGTCCGGGACTGCCGCGGCGATAGACGCGCTCGCTGCCGAGCTCGTAGTCGTCCGGCGAGCCGCCGAGATCCATCGCGGCGATCTCCTGCAGCTTCTTCTTCGCGTCCATCGCGCCCGCATGGTTGGCGCGCGTCATCGCGTGCGTCGTCTGGCTGCCGACCGAGAGACACGTCCATGGCAGGTGCTTGCCGGTGTTGCCCCACACGACCTCGACTTTCTCCCAGGGCATCGCCAGCACGTCAGCGGCGACGCGCGCGAGATCGAACACCGAATGCGTCCCGAGATTGCCGACGCCCGATTGGACGTACAGCTTGCCGTCGGGACGCAGCGTCATGATGGCGTCCCAGCCGATCGATCCCGCGCCGTGCGGGCCTACCGTCACGCCGATGCCGCGCACCTTGCTGCCCTGGCGCTTCCCGCTGCGTGCCTTGCGCTCCTCCCAGTTGAAGACCTGCGCGCCCTTGTCGAGCGCTTCGGTGACGAACGCGCTGGTCGCGTGCGGACGCACACCGTTCGGGCCGGGCGGGCCGTAGACGGCCTTGCCCTTCGGTGCGTTGATGCGGCGGATCGCCACCTGATCGAGGCCGAGCTGCTTCGCCGCCTTGGTGACGATCGGCTCGATGATGCCGTTGGCCTGCATCGGGCCCGGCGACCGCTGCTGCGTTCGCGGCGGCGTGTTGGTGATCACGTTGATCGCCCGCCAGCGCATCGCGCCGGGCTGATAGATCAACGAGGCGGCGTTGCCCGCGGATCGATGATCGCCCATCGGGCCGTACGCGCCCGAGTCCTGGACGATGAAGAGGTCGAGCGCGGTGATGCGGCCGTCCTTGGCGAAGCCGACCCGCGCGCGGCCGGACATGTTGGTGCGCGCACGGCCGATGTAGCTCTCCTCTTCGCGGCTGATGCGCATCATCACCGGCGCGTTGGCCTTCTTCGCGAGCAGCGCAGGAATCGCCGACGACACCGCGCCCGCGCCCTTGCTGCCGAACCCGCCGCCCGTGTACTCGCAGATCAGGACCACGTCGGACGGTGGGATGCCGACCCAGCGCGCGATGCCGGCCACCGTGAACGCGACGCTCTGCGTGGAGGCGTGCAGAAACAGCTTGCCGTTCTGCCAGTAGGCCATCGCGCTGCGCGTTTCCATCGGGTGGTGACTCGTGGACTGCACGATGAAGCTCTCGTCGAGCACGAGCTCGGCGGTCTTGAAGCCGGCATCGAGATCGCCGAACGACCACTCCTCGAGCGCCTTGCCCATCGGCAGCCGTCCGGGATCGCCTTCGTCATCAGCGAAGTCGGCGGCCGTCCATTTCACGGTCTCGGGGACTGGCGCTGGAGCGGGGCCCTGGCGCGCCCGGGCGCCGGTGGACGCGGTGCGCCCCAGACGTTGCCGTTCAACCGCGCGTTGGGGCCGCCGGGCCGGAGGCTGTCGAGCGGATCGACGACGAAGGGAAGCGGCTCGAGATCCACCTGGATCGCTTCGATGGCGGATGCCGCGGTCTCTTCGTTGACGGCCGCGACGGCCAGGATCGGCTCGCCGGCATAGAGCGGCTCGTTGGTCAGCGCCTTCTCGGCGCCGTTCAGATCCGGTACCTCGTCGGCGGTGAGGATGGCTCTGACGCCGGGAATGGCGAGCGCGGCGCTGGTGTCGATGCCGCGCACGCGCGCGTGCGGCATCGGGCTGAGGAGCAGCTTGGCGAAGAGCATGCCGTCGGCGCGGAAGTCCTCGGCGTACTTCGCGCGGCCGGTCACCTTGGCGACGTGATCGGGCGGGATGTAGTTCGCGCCAATCAGCTTCCCATCAGGCATTGGACGGCCTCGCATGTACTCCGCGCCCTTCATCAGCGCGGTGAGGATCTTGTCGTAGTCCTGACAGCGGCACAGATTGCCCGAGACGCCGTGCGCCAGTTCCTGGCGCGTCGGGTTGGGATTGACCTTGAGGAAGCCGACGGCCGACATGATGAAGCCGGGCATGCAGAAGGCGCACTGAAAGCCCTGCTCGTCGAGCACGCCGCGTTGCATCGGGTGCAGCTCGCCGGTGGCGCTGGCCAGTCCCTCGATCGTGACGACGGCACGCGACCTCACGGTGTGCGTCAGGATCGAGCACGAGTAATGCGGAACGTCGTCGATGAGTACGGTACACGCGCCGCACTCGGCGCGGTCGCAGCCCAGCTTGGTGCCGGTGAGCCCCAGCTTGTAGCGCAGCGTCATGGCCAGCGTTTCCTGCTTCATGACGTCCACGCGCCGCATCTGTCCGTTGACGTTCAGCGTGATCAGACGCTCGACCGCGCCGGGAGCCGAGGTCTGGCCGAGGAGCGCGCCGGGGCCGCGGAAGAGATAGGCGGCGGAGGTCGCCGTCGCGCCGGCCGCGATGACGCCTTTGATGAAGGTGCGCCGTGTGACCGGATCCATCGCAGCGGACTCTAGACCCGAGGCTCCGGGCTGTCAATGGGCAGACGTTGGACGAAAAATTGACGCCATGCCCGATTCCCGTCGCATATCGTCCTGCCATGCGCTTGTTCAGATTCGTGCTCGCTATCATCACCGTTTCGGCAACCAGCGCGCTGGCGCAGCCGCTCACAGTGCCTGGGAGCGCCGTGCGTGCGCCCGCCGGTGCAGCACTGTCCGGACGCGGGCTGCCCGGCCGATGTCGTCACCAGCGGCGGCGCGGTCGTCGAGCCGAAGACGAGCCGCACCTATTTTCTCGACTATCCCTGCAACCTGAAGCGAGGCGAGAAGGTCACGTTCATCCTGAGCCTGCACGGCGGCGGCTCGTACGGCAACTGGCAGCGCCACTACTTTCCCCTGCTCGACTACACCGACAAGTACCGCCTCGTCGTCGCCACGCCGTTCTCGCCGCGCCGCGTCTGGTCGGCCGAAGACGATGGCTATCTCCAGAACATCGTCTCGTCGGTGATCGACGCGATCGGCCGCGAGAACATCAAGGCGTTCTGGCTCGCCGGGCACTCGCAGGGCGGCCTGACCTCATCGAGGATCATCTGCAGCGACTTCTTCGCGACAAAGTCGATGGGTTCCTGAGCCTGTCGGGCGGCCGCGTCGGTGGTCAGGCGGGACGCGCCGCGAGCTTCGGCATTCCGGCGCAGGCGGGCGCGCCGCGCCGGACGCGCAACGCCGCGCGGCGGGTCCTCCCGCCGGCGCGCTGGTGATTCCGCCGCCGCCGATGTGCGACTTCTCGCACATCTTCGAGACCGGCGAGCACGAGATCAGCGAGCTGCCGAAGGCGTCGGCGCGCGCGCAGAAGTACGCGTGCTCGGCGGAAACCAGGCGCCGGGAGGTCGTCGATACAAAGGCGGGTTACGTCTTCGACGGCACGCGTCAGAACCCGGGCTCGAAGGCGTGGGGTCTTCGGCCGCGTCCGGGCAAGGCCGACGTCCTCACCTATCGCTCGTGCAAGGACAGGCGGGTGGTCGCCGATGTCGTGCGATCGACAAAGGACACACCGAAGGCCTCGAGCCGAAGGTCACCGAGGAAATCGTCAGGTTGATGTTGTCGGCGCGCGGCGGCAAAATCCAGCACGGCGGCTAAGATCGCTCGTAGAGGCGGGCTTCAGACCCGCCTTTCTAGGAGACATCATGCGGAGCAGATCGCTCGGGCTCGTCGTCGTCGTCGCATCGGTCGCGGTGCGTCTGCGGGGCAATCCAGACTGCCATCGGACATTCATCCAGAGTCGCTCTCTCGCCTGCCTCCGCTGCAGCGCGACGCACTGGACGCTGCGGGCAAGCGGATTGGGACGCGTCGGCGGGCGGCCGCGGGATGCCGAAGCACCGGTCCGGCGCCGGTCTCGATGTACAGTCCCGGGAGTCGCCGGGCCCGATTCACGATCTCAATCAGTACCTGCGGAAGACCGTGGCTGGCAGCCGCTACTTCGAGCTGTCGGCGCTCATCGCCGCACGTGAATTCGATCAGCAGTACCGAATGGTCGGGCCACGAACCAGCCGGGGCTGAAGCGCCGGGCTCGAGCAATCGGTGATCGACGTCGTCAAGTTCAACAAGGACGTCGCCGGGCTGTCAGAGAAGGATGCGACCGTGATTCGGCTCGGTCGCGCGACTGTTCCGCGATCACAAGGTGAGCTCGGAGCTGTGGGCAAAGACCGTCGAGTTCTTCGGACGTCAGGGCGCCATCGAGATCGTGGCGACGATGGGCGACTACGCGATGGCCGGCTTCATGCTGACGGCCGTCGATCAGCAGCTACCGGCGGATCGGAAGCCGATGCTGCCGGTGAAGTAAGCGGTCCTTGGTCCTTTGTTCTTGGTGCCTGGTCCGTCCTATGGTCCCTGGTCCGTCCGAGGTCCTTGGTTCGTGGTCCTTCGGACCCAGGACCAAGGACGGACCAGGCCCCAGGACGGACGAAGAACCAAGGCCCAAGGACCAGGGACTAATTAGCGCGTGCGGCGCGCGTGGCGGTCGAGTTCTTGCCGGTGTTCAGCAGCTGCGCGGCCTCGCCGAAGTAGTTGAGCGCGAACTGCAGCTGCGGGTCCTGCTTCGCGAGCTTCTCGTACACCCGTGCCGCGCCGAAGAGATCGAGGTCGATCTCCTTCTGCATCATCGCCGTGATGTATGGCAGGTCGGTCTTCCAGCCCGCCTCGTCGAACCGCATCGGTGCCTGCATGACGAGCTGCCTGAACTCGTTGAGCATCTCATCGGTCACCTGATAGCCGGCGGCGACCTCGCGCCTCGCTGCGGACGAGGTCAGCGTGACGCGGGCGTCGCCCTGACGCGTGAATCGCCGGGCATAGACGTCGAACAGACCGCGCGCGGTGATCGTGCGGGCGAAGCGACCGGGGTTGAAGCCTTCGGTCGGGCCGTCGAATCGTCGATCAGGCTCGACGCCGCCGCCGCTGTACACCTTCCGGCCCGCGTCGGTGTATTCGAGATCCTCGGCCCTGTGCGTCTTGTTGGCGTCCTGATCGCGAATCGTGTAGGTCAGGTAGTCGTCGAAGGTGCCGTCCCACGGACGCTGAATCAGCCGGCCGCTCGGTGTGTAGTACCGCGCGGTCGTGATCAGCGCCGCGGCGCCGCGGCTGAGGCGATAGACCGACTGCACGAGCGCCTTGCCGAACGTCGTCTCACCGATGACCAGCGATCGATCGTGATCCTGCAGGGCTCCTGAGACGATCTCCGATGCGCTCGCGCTCGAGCGGTTCACGAGCGTGATCATCGGCACCGTCAGGTAGTCGCTGCGCTCCTGGGCGCGATAGTCCTGATCGGATCCGTTGACGCGGCCGCGCGTGTAGACGACCAGGTCGCCCTTGGGCAGGAAGCGGCTCGAGACCAGGATGGCCTGATCGAGCGCGCCGCCGGGGTTGCCGCGCAGGTCGAACACCAGGCGCTTCATGCCGCGCTTGGTGAGATCGCCCAGCGCGCGACCGAGCTCGCGGTCGCTGTTCTCGGCGAACTCGGTGAGCTTGATGTAGCCGGTGGTCTCGTCGAGCATGACCGCCGCGGTCACCGTCGGGATGTGCACCTCGTCACGCCGGACGCGAAGGTCGATCAGCTGCTCGTAGCCGCCGCGCCTGAGCGAGATGTCCACGAACGTGCCGCGGGGCCCTTGAGGCGGCCGACCGTCTGCTCGCTGGTCCAGCCCTTGGTGTTCTCGCGCTCGATCCTGGCGATGACATCGCCGCGGCGGAGCCCGCTCTCGAACGCCGGCGAGTTCTCGAAGACGGAGGCAACGATGACGTCGCCGTTGATCACCTGGATGGTGATGCCGAGCCCGTAGTACCGCCCTTCCTGTCGCTCGCGCGTCTGCGCGTATGAGCGGGGATCCATGAAGCTCGAGTGCGGGTCGAGCGTCTGCAGCAGGCCGGTGATTGCGCTGTAGACGATCCGGTCGGATTCGACGTCGCCGACGTAGACGTCCTCGATGGCGCGGAGGCCGGCGGTGAAGACCTTGTATTGCTCGGAGACCTGATCCTGGGCGGAAAGCGCGGTGTGTCCGAAATACGCGCCGGCGCAGGCACACAACGCAATGATGATGGCCGCCGCCGGAAGGGATCGATATCTGGGCATGTTGTCAGCGCTCCGTTGGATCGGGTTCCGCCTTCGCCAAGGCTACGGCGGGACAAGTCTATCGAGTCTGAGGGATCGGCGGCTGGGCGTCAGCCGTCGTCTGGTGAGAGGCCAGGGTCCCGGCGGGCTGGGGAATTCGCAGTAGACTGCGTTTTTGCGGTTTGATTCCGTCCTGATCGTGTCGTTCGGCGGTCCCCAGGGCCCGCCGACATCCGCCCGTTTCTGGCCAACGTGCTGCGCGGGCGGCGGGTCAGCCCGAGCGCGTCGAGGAAGTGGCCCGTCATTACGAGCTGTTCGGCGGCGTGTCGCCGATCACCGAGATCACGAGGCGACAGGCGGAGGGTCTGCGGGACGCGGCTCGCGGCGATGCGGGCAGCCGCTGCCGGTCTACGTCGGCATGCGCAACTGGCATCCGCTGCTGGCCGACACGCTTCGCGAGATGCACGACGCGGGCGTGCGCCGCGCGATCGGGTTCATCGCCGCGGCGCAGCATTCCTATTCGAGCTGCCAGCAGTACCGCGAGAACGTCGCCGCCGCGCGGGCCGAGCTGCGACGCGACGGCGCGCGACGTCGACGTGACCTTCGCCGGCAGCTGGTTCGATCATCCGCTGTTCATCGCGGCCAACGCCGCGCACGTGCGTGAGGCGCTCGCGCGACTGCCCGAGCCGGTGCGGGCCGAGGCGCGCATCGTGTTCACCGCGCACAGCATTCCCACCAGCGATGGCCGAGCGTCGCGATATCGGGAGCAGCTCGCAGATCGTCGCGGCTCGTGGCCGCGGCGGCCGGCATGCGCGACTGGGCGCTCGTGTATCAGAGCCGCAGCGGCCGGCCCGAGAGATCCGTGGCTCGAGCCGGACGTCTGCGATTACCTGCGGCAGGCCCGCGCCGAGGGACTGGCGGCGGCGGTGCTCTGCCCGATCGGCTTCGTCTGCGATCACATCGAGGTGCTCTACGACCTCGATCACGAGGCGGCCGCGATGTGTGCCGAGAGATCGGCCTGCCCATGACCCGCGCCGAGGCGGTCAACGACGATCCGCTGTTTCTCGACATGATGGCGGACGTCGTCATGGCGACGATCCGGCGCTATGAGCGGGGAAGACCGCTCCCGTTTTCTTTGTGACGGTCCGGCTAAAGCCGGACACAGCAACGGTCAACGACTCACGGCGATTGATATCGCCATCCTGCCGCCGCCTGACGTGTCCGAGCGCGCCGTGGCGTTGAGCGCAGCGCTGCCCTCTGCGGAATCACAGGGTCTTCGACTCGGACCGGAGTTCCTGCCACACATCACGCTGACGCAGCAGTTCGTGTCACGCGACTCGCTCGACGCCGCCATCGCGCAGGTGGATCAGGTCCTGCGCGATCGGCCGCCGCTTCGCCTGCGTGTGACCGGGAGCGTCAAAGGCAGTGCCTCGGTGTGGATGGCGATCGATCGCACGCCGGACCTGGTCAGCCTGCACGAGCAACTGTTGCGGGCCATCGCGCCGTTCGAGGTGCAGGATGGCGACGCGGCCGCGTTCCTCGGTGAGGATGCGCGAGACCGCGACGTGCGCTGGGTGCGCGAGTTTCGACAGCGAGTCGAGCGTCGCCCGCTTTACGCCGCACATCACGCTGGGGCACGCCGTCCGCGCCGCCGCACGTCGAGCCCATGGACTTCGTGGCGACGCGATCGCCGTGTGCCACCTCGGTCGGTTCTGCACGTGCCGCCGAATCATCCGTGCATGGGAGTTACGGCGTCCACGTATAGCATGGTAGCCGGTAGTCGGTAGCAAGAACCCGGAACCGCTCAGGGCTACCAGCCACCGCCTACCAGCCACCAGCTCAGCAGTGCTAGCATCCGCGCAATGCGCCCCCTGCGCCGTTGCGGTCCTCGCGTTCGTCATCGCGATGGCGTCGGCGTCGGCCGGCGATCGCGCAGGCGCCGGTGGCGTACCGGCTCTCGTTTCCCGAGCGGGAGCATCGCCTGATGCAGGTGGAGATCACGTTCGCCGACGTGCCGGCGGGTCCGCTGCAGCTGCGCATGAGCCGGTCGTCGCCGGGCCGCTACGCGATGCACGAGTTCGCGAAGAACGTCTTCGACGTCCGCGATCACCGACGCGGCCGGGACGCCGCTGGCCGTCTCGCGGCCCAATCCGCATCAGTGGGACGTCACCGGCCACGCGGGCACCGTGCGCGTGGCTACCGCGTGTTCGGCGACCGCGTCGACGGCACCTACCTCGCGATCGACAGCACGCACGCGCACATCAACATGCCGGCGGCGCTGATGTGGGCGCGCGGGCTTCGAGCTGCGGCCGGTCACCGTCCGGTTCGAGCCGCCGCCGGGCGCGTCGTGGCGCGTGGCCACGCAGCTGATGCCCGGGCCGCGACGCCTTCACGTTCACCGCGCCGAACCTGCAGTACCTGATGGACAGCCCGTCCGAGTTCAGCGCGTTCGCGCTGCGCACGTTCACCGTGCCCGACGAGGGCCGCACGCCGGTGTTCCGCCTGGCGGTCCATCACGCGGGCACCGACGCGGAGCTCGACGCGCTGGCGCGCGACGTCGCAGGCGATCGTCCGCGAAGCGCGCACGTGTTCGGCGAGTACCCGGCGTTCGAAAGCAACACCTATACGTTCATCGCCGACTACCTGCCGTGGGCCAACGGCGACGGCATGGAGCATCGCAACAGCACGATCCTCACGTCGGCGTCCTCGATTCGCACCAGACCGGCTCGATCTGCTCGATACCGATCTCGCACGAGTTCTTCCACGCCTGGAACGTCGAGCGCATCCGGCCGCAGTCGCTCGAGCCGTTCAATTTCGAGGACGCGAACATGTCGGGCGAGCTCTGGCTCGCCGAAGGGTTCACCAGCTACTACGGCCCGCTCATCCTGCGGCGCGCCGGCCTGATCGACGTCGCGCGACTTCGCTCAGGACATGGGCGCAGCGATCAACGCGGTGCGTCAACAGCCCGGGCCGATCGGATCCGATCGCCGTGGAGATGAGCCAGCTCGCGCCGTTCGTCGATGCGCGCCGATGTCGATCGATCGCGACGAACTTCGACAACACCTTCATCTCGTATTACACGTGGGGCGCGGCGATCGGCCTCGGGCTCGATCTGACGCTGCGCGACCGCTGCGACGGCCGCGTCACGCTGGACGACTTCATGCGCGCGCTGTGGGAGAAGTACGGCAAGCCCGGCGCGCGCACGCCGGGATATGTCGACACGCCGTACACGATCGACGATCTGAAGGCGGCGCTCGCCGCCGTGGCGGGCGATGCGGCGTTTGCCGACGACTTCTTCGCGCGCTACATCGAGGGTCGCGAGGTCGTCGACTTACGCGCGGCTGCTGGCGCGGGCCGGCTTCGTCCTGCGCCCGCGGCGCCGGGGCGGGCCTTCGCCGGCGCGCTTCGCATTCAGGACGGTCCGAGCGGCGTGCGCGTGTCCGGCGACGGTGCCGTTCGGCGTCGCCGGCCTACGCCGCCGGGCTCGAGCGCGACGATGTCATCGTGTCGATCGGCGGCATCGCGCGTGACGCGCGGCAGACGATCGATCGCGCGCTGACGACGCGCAAGCCAGGCGACTCGCTGCAGGTCGTCTTCGAGCGGCGCGGCGAGCGCATCACGTCGATGCTGAAGCTCGTCGAGGATCCGCGCCTGGAACTCGTGCCTGCCGAAGAGGCGGGGCAGACGCTGTCGGACGCGCAGCGGAGGTTTCGCGACGCGTGGCTCAGCTCCGCGGCCAGGGCCTTCTGAAATCGTAGAGCGGGTCGTAAGGCGGGTCTTCAGACCCGCCTGGACAAGAGATCGACATATGAAGATCTGGCGATGTGTCTGTGTGGTGGTGCTGTCACTCCTTGGCGCGACGACGATTCACGCGCAGGATGTGGGGTTCGCGAACGCGTGGCCGGAGCTCGATGCGCAGGGCCGCGAGCAGGTGATGCGGTATGCCGAGGACTTCAAGACGTTCCTCGGCAACGCCAAATCCGAGATGCAGTTTGTCAGGGAGGCCACGCGGTTCGCCGAGGCGGCCGGGTTTCGCAAGTGGGATTCGAAGGCGTCGGGTTTGAAGCCAGGTACGCGCTGGTACACCGTCAACCGCGATCGCACGATTGTCCTCTTCGTGATCGGATCCGACCCCCTCGAGAACGGCCTGCGCATCGTCAACACCCACATCGACTCGCCGCGGATCGAGTTCAAGGCCAGGCCGTTTCGCGAAAGCCAGCAGGCCGTGCTCATCGACACCCAGGTTCACGGCGGCATCAAGAATTATCAGTGGGCGAACGTGCCGCTGGCGATCACCGGACGCGTGGACAAGGCCGATGGCACGACTGCGTGGATAGACGTCGGCAACGATCCGGCCGACCCCGTGCTGCTGATCTCCGATCTCGCCGCGCATGTCGATCGCGATTTCCGCGGCCGTCTGCAGCCTGAGGTCATTCGGACCGAGGAGCTCGATCCGATCATCGGCACGCTCCCGCCTGACGGCGCCGCCGGCCAGCGCACCGTGACGGATCGACTGCTGGCGATGTCGAAGAAGGACGGCATCACCCCGCGCGACCTGCTCACCGCGGAAGTACAGATCGTGCCGGCGACGGCGCCGCGGGATGTCGGGCTCGACCGCGCGCTCGTCGGCGCCTACGGTCAGGACGATCGAGCGTCGGCGTACATCAGCCTGCGGGCCATCGCGGAGGTCAAGACGCCGCGATACACGTCGGTCGCGTACGCCGTGAACAACGAAGAAGTTGCGTCCTGGAACACCGGTGTGAACTCGGAGTGGTTCAACACGCTCGTGTCCGAGGTCATGAGCGCGCAGAAGGGAAGCGATGTCAGCGACGTCGGCCGGCGGCGCGCGTATGCCCGTACCGAGGTGCTGGTGTCAGACACCACCACGGCGCAGGATCCGCTCTTTCCGCAGCCGCAGAACCCGGTGCTGACGTCACGGCTCGGCTACGGGATGGTCATCAAGGAGTACGGGGCGGGCCGCGAAGCCAACTCGGAGTTCTTCGCCAAGGTCCGCGGACTCTTCGATCGCGAGAAGGTGCGATGGCAGACGCATGGCTACGACGCCGGCTACGGCGGCGGGACGATCGCGGCGTGGTTCGCGGGCCAGAACATGGATGTCATCGATGTCGGCGTCGGCCTGTTGAGCATGCATTCGCCGTTCGAGGTGTCGTCCAAGGTGGACCTCTGGCATCTACACCGGGGATTCGTGGCCTTCTTCAATCAGTAGGAATCAAAACTCAGGTATCAGGATTCAGGCAATCGTCTCCTGATTTACATCCTCAGTGAGCCTATCGCGTGCGTCCATCCCTCACGCCGCCGAGATCATTCAGGTTGGCCCTCGGAAGCGGCAGCACGCGGACGGCGAGCCGCGGCGTGTCCGGAGATGAGATGAAGCGGCTGGCTGTCCTGCGTGCTAGCTTGCGCTGCACAAGGGTTAACGCGCTCAAGGCGCAAAGGAGCAGCCAGCCATGGAATATGGTGCCATCGATCGGCATCTGCGACAGAGCTTGATTCGCATCGTTGAGGAGACGGGCGCCCGGGTGGAGCAACGCCGGATTCCGACGAGCCGCGAGGGGTTTGAGTGGGTGTTCGGCGGCGCGGCCACGGCTGCGGATCTGCTTGAGAGCAGCACCGAGAGCGAGTGGGTCGCCCAGTGCCTGGAGGCCTGCGGGCACGAGGTGATTGTCGCCGACCCGAATTACGCGCTGATGTATGGCCATCGGGACCGCCGGGTGAAGACGGACCGTCGCGACGTGGTCGCGCTCGTGGAGGCGTGTCGGCGCGGCATCTACCGGCCGGCGCATCGCGTGTCAGCGGGCCAACGCGCGGTGCGGCGCGACTTGCGCGTGCGCGAGCAGTTGATCCGGGTGCGGACGCAGACGATCAATCTGCTGCGCGCGCAGTTGCGGGAGGAGGGCTATCGGCTGCCGTCCGGCGGCGCCGAGCACGCGGTGGACCGCCTGGGGCGCCTCCCCGTGCCCGCCCGCGTCCGTGACGGCCTTCGTCCGTTGGTGGAACTGCTCGAGCGGCTACGGCCGCTGATTGACGAGCGGGACCGAGCCGCGGCGCAGCGGGCGGCCGCAGATCCCGTCGTGCGGCGGTTGATGACCGCGCCGGCAGTGGGGCCGATCGCCGCCTGACGTTTCGCGCCGTGCTTGATGATGTGCATCGCTTCCGCCATGCCAGTGCCGCTACCGCGTTCTTAGGCCTGGTGCCTCGCGAAGATAGCTCCGCTGACCGACGCCGCAAAGGGCGCATCACGAAAGCGGGGCCGCGCAGCCCACGGTCCTTGCTGGTCCAGGTCGCCTGGACGCTGTGGCGCCGCGGCCGGGGGGCGTTGCACGAGTGGGTCCAGCGGCTTGGAGAACGACGCCCGCGGCAGGTGGCGGTAGTCGCGTTAGCGCGTCGCCTTGCGCGGGTGCTCTTTGCGATGTGGCGTGACGAGCGAGACTATTGCCCGATGGCGCCGGTGTCGGCGGCTGCCAAGGGACACCGAGAGGGCAGCCAAGAGCGGGCCGAGGTGAGCACGGACGGTTTGCTGACCGGTCGCACGGTCGATCCGGAGAAGGTGCTTCTCGGCCTTCGAGTCACATCATGTGCCGGCGTTACAACGCCACCACGAGCACGGATAGAAGGGTGACGGAGCTCGCGCCACACGGCGCCTTGGCTGATTCGAACATTGGCGCACGCCCCTGTGCTCATGAGGGGCGTGCGCTTCGTGCGGCTGTCAACGGAGACGCTGACACGCACTGGACACGGAACTCTTGACTACGGCCGCCGCTTCATAGAAGCGAAACCGTGGATCCGCGACAGACGGGCGGAGCGAGCCCGGCGGCCTGGCGTTCAGCTGGTGGCTGCGACGAGCGGAGCCGGTTTCGCGGAGCGACATGCCGCGGTTCGTCGTCGGCGTGATCAGGCGGGAAACAGCACTCCAGGCGCGAGCTTCCAGTCCGGGTCGAGCGCGCGCTTCACTGCGCGCATCTGCTCGATGCCCTCGTCACCATAGAGCTCGCGCAGCAGACGCTGTTTCAGCGTGCTGCGGCCAACACCATGCTCGGCCAGCGGTGCGCCGTCCATGCCGATCACGCCGCGAGAGATTTCGAAGATCGCCTCGCGGGCGCGGGTCATGTCATCGAAGGTGCGCGGGATCAGGTTCGGGTGCAGGTTCCCGTCGGAGACATGTCCCCAGATCGCATAGTCGAGTCCGCGGCTTTCGAACGCCCGCCGGTAGAGCGCCAGCGAGTCGGCGAGCCGTGAGAAGGGAACGACCATATCGCCCGCGGTCTTCTCGATGTCCGGATGCGCGCGCGCCTTGGCCGCGGCGACCAGCGCGTTGACACCGGCGGGAACGGCCTCGCGGAGGTCGAACAACCGCTGCGCGCCGCGGTCATCGTCCGGGGCGGCGACGATCGCCTCCGAGTCGACGCCGCACGAGTCCAGCAGCTCCTGAAGCCTGACGAATGCGCGACCCTCGTCATCGCCGACCTCGATCTGCACCATCAGCATCACCGACGCGCCGGCGGGCCTGGAGACGTTGGCGCGCGTGAACGTCTCGTCCGCGACGGCCTTCAGCGCCCGCGCGTCCATGTATTCGATCGCCGACACGTCGAGCGATCCGCGACCGCTCCAGGTCTCGGCCGCATCATGCCTGAGCGCCGCCGTGACGGCGATCGCCTGCGCCTCGTCTTCGCACCGAATCAGCGCGACCGCACGCCGCGGGCGCGGAATCACACGCAGCGTCGTGTCCACGACGATACCGAGCGTGCCTTCGGATCCAATGAAGAGATCGATGAGATCCATTCCCGGCCGCGCGTAGTAGCCGGCGGAGAGCTTCGCGACGTCCGGCATTCGGTACGTCGGCACCGGAACGATCGCCACTTGCGCCTGACGACAGCTCGATCTCGAAGAGTCCGTCGGCTCACGACGTAATCTCACCGCGGCGAATGTCCAGCACGTCGCCATTGGCGAGTACGACCGTAAGGCCGGCGACCCACGGACGCGTCGATCCGTACTTGAACGTGGCAGCGCCGGCGGCGTTGGTGGCAATCGTGCCGCCCACGAACGCGCCGTCAAATGTCGGGACCGGTGGGTAGTACAGACGCGATGCGGTGAGCGACGCTTGCAGCGCGGCGAGCGGCACTCCGGCGCCAACGCGGATCGTGTGGTCGCGGTCTGGGCGGTCCGAAAGGACCGGCCCTACGTCACCGATGGCCGACAGCGCCCTCGTGCTGAGCACCAGGTCGCCTCGAGGGGTCGCGCCACCGGTCAGCGACGACTGCGCGCCGATCGGCAGCACGCGCTCGGCCTCCCTCACGAGCGCGGCCACTTCAGCCTCGCTCCGCGGGAACGCCACGCCCGCAGCGAATCCTCCGGGCACATGCGCCGCGTCGCTCAGAAACGACGAGACGATGGCTGGATCGTGATCGACGTGCGGAGCAGGCTCAAGGTGCGCTCGGCGTGCGGTGATTCGTTTCGTCACGCTATGTCGTAGAGGCGGGTCTTCAGACCCGCCTGCCTAGTCTATAGTCGAGCGATCCATGGATCCGATCCGCTACACAGTGGGCTTTCCGGCGCCGCACACGCACTACGCGCACGTGCGCGCGGATCGTCTCGATGAGCGCCTGGAGCAAGACGCCCCCGGGAATCGCGTCGCGGTGCTGGTCGCCCGCCGCGATCGCATGCTGTCGATTGACGTCACCCTCGCGGCCGAGCCTACCAAAAGTTGGCGCCTCGAACCTGCAGACCCGAAGGAACAGGCCGTAGACCGCAGACCGTAGACCGGTACCCTCTTGCACCGATAAGGGGACTGGAGAGCAACGTCTCGGCTATGCGCACACCCACGGCGGTCCTGGACCTCGAAATCAGCGGTAAATTCACCGAATTGAACGACATCGGCGACTTTTCGGGCGCCCTCGTCCTCTTTCGGCTGCACGGCCGGCCTCTGGGCTGGGGGGCAGCCCCGGTGACGGATGGCCGACTGGACCGTGCCGCCCTCGTGCGCCAGCTCCTCGAGCAACACGCCTGGTCGTGCGCGCTGCCACTGGCCGAAAAGGCGGTCCACAGCGGGATTGCGCCCAGGGCCATCGACGTCGGCTCGATGCTGCTCTCGCCGCCAACCGGTACGTCCGGCGGTCCGCTGGTCACGGTGGCGGTGTGCAGCCGGACACCCGCGGCACAGCTGCAGCCCTGTCTCGATTCGTTGATCGCGCTCAACTATGCGCCGCTCGATCTCGTCCTCATTGACGCCTCCGACGATCGCAAGCGCGTGGAAGCGCTGGTTCGCGATCAGTACCCGGCGATTCGCTACAGCAGCGCGCCCGGTGTGGGCGCGGCGCCCCGGCACGCGATTGACGAGTGCCGCGGAGATGTGCTGGCGCTGACGCACGGTGACACGGTCGTCGATCGCCGATGGGGTCTCGCGTCTGGTGTCGGTCTTCCTCGCCGATCCGGACGTGATGACCGTGACCGGCCTCACGCTGCCGCGATCGATCGAGCCGCCGATGCGCGCCGTGTTGCCGGCCGGCGCGCCGTTCTGCCGCGAATGGTCGCGCGTCGGCGTGGACTGGAGCCAGGCCGCCGGCTCGATGCAGAACGTGCTCGAACGCGCCGGCGTCAACGTCGCGTTCTGGCAGCCGGGACTCGTCGGTGGCGGGGCCCTACACACAAGTGTTCGAGCCGGCGGCGATCGTTCGCGCCGGCATCCGCATCGTCGTCCCCGGTACTCGAAGACGCGACGCGTGCCGATGGCCCACGTCACCCGCACGGTCGATCTCGCTGCCGGCCTGCAGCCGATCGCCGATGCCACGGGCGCCGACAACCTCGTGCTGAATGTCACCTGGTCGGGCGCGATCGTCGGCACCGCGCACATCGCGCATCACCGGGGCGTCGTGAGCCCGTTGTGGATGGCCGACGCCATCGCCCAGCAGCTGACGGTGGAGGTCCTCGACGCGCGGCTTGGCGTGGGCGAGCACGTCTGCCGTGCGCTGCATCACCGCGGATCTGGCTCGCCACGTCGTCGGCCGTCTCGGCATCGACTGCCGCAGTGCCCATGGCGCAGCAGCGAAGAAGCCCGCCGCCGCGGCGTGAAGGGCCGCCTGAAGGCGGCCCCTACGAAGGCGGCCCCGACGAGACTGCCGGCGCTATACTCCCGTCGTGAGGTTCGATCCGGAATACGTCTCGCAGGTCCTCAACGAGAACTTCGAGGATGCGAAGACGCTGTTCCTGTCGCCGCTGCTGGCGATTCACTACGCGCACCTCGTCATGCTCGCCGACCGCGGCATCGTGACCGCGGCCGATGCCCGGTCGATCCGCGACGCGCTCGACGACATCTCGCTCGACGCCATCAGGTGCACGCCGTACGACGGGACCTGCGAGGACCTCTTCTTCTACATCGAGCGGATCCTGGTGCGCGCGTGCGGAGAGGACGTCGCCGGCAGACTCCACACCGCGCGCAGCCGCAACGACATCGACATGACGATGTATCGCATGCGGCAGCGCGAGTTCGTGAGCGCGCTGATCGAGTCGGTGCTGGAGCTGCAGGGCCGGTCTGATCGATCTCGCGTCGCGGCACAGGACCACGCTGTTCGCGGCCCACACGCACACGCAGCCCGCGCAGCCGACGACGATCGCCCACTACCTGCTCGGAGTCATCGAACAGCTCGAGCGCGACGTCCGACGCCTGCAGGCGGCCTATGCGAGCACCAACCGCAGCCCGCTCGGCTCGTGTGCGATCACGGGCACGGGCTTTCCGATCGACCGGTATCTGACCAGCGATCTGCTTGGCTTCGATGGTCCGACCGTCAATACCTACGGCAGCATTGCGACGGTGGACTACCTGCTCGAGAGCATCTCGGCGAGCGCGGTGCTGCTGGCGGGGCTCGGACGAGTCGTCCAGGACCTGCTCCTCTGGTGCACGGCGGAATTCGGGTACCTGCGGCTCGCCGACGGCTTCGTGCAGTCGAGCAGCATCATGCCGCAGAAGCGCAACCCGGTCGCGCTCGAGCACGCCCGCGCGATCGGCAGCAAGGCGCTCGGCCAGGCGTCGGCGATCACGCTCAGTGTCCACAACACGCCCTTCGGCGACATCGTGGACACCGAAGACGACCTGCAGCCGCTCGTGGCCTCGATGTTCCGCGACGGCCTTCGCGCGGTCACGCTGGTTGATGCGGCCATGCGGACCGCGGAGTTCGATGTCGCCCGGCTCGAGGCGCGGGCCGGCGAAGGTGGCACCACGCTGACCGAGCTGGCCGATCACCTCGTGCGCACGCGCGGCCTGTCCTTCAAGACCGCGCACACCATCGTCAGCGGCCTGCTCGCGGCACGGCAGGAGCGGCCGGATGTGCCGGCGAGCGCCGCGCTCGCGGAAGTGTCCGCCGGGATTCTTGGCGCGCCGCTGCAGTACACCGACGCGGAAATCGACGAGATTATCAGCCCCCGCCACTTCGTGAACGTCCGCCGCACGCTTGGCGGCCCGGCCCCCTCGGAGACGTCGCGGGCGATCGACGAGGCCCGCCGGACGCTCGAAACCGACCGCCGCTGGCTCACCGCCACGCGCGAGGCGCTGGCCGCCGCCGATGCCCGGCTGCGTGAACGCAGCAAGGCCTTGTAAACCAAAGTCCTGTAGCAAGCGTCTATTAGCGTCGTGACCCTCGTGATCGCCAGACGTGTGCCCCTCGTTCTCCTGGCTTGTATGTGGGCCATCTCTGCACACGCACAGGCAGGTCCCACGGACAAGGTAGCTCCCACTGACATGACAGCGACGAGCGTGGCCGGCGTGGCGGCCATCGTGCTCGACGGCGAGTTGAACGATGCCGGCTGGCAGCAGGCGGTGCCGGTGACGACGTTCGTGCAACGCGATCCGCTCGAGGGTGCGGCGCCCAGTTTCAAGACCGAGGCGCGGGTCATTTATGACTCGTCGGCGATCTACATCGGCGTCCGGGCGTTCGACAGCGAGCCGGCGCGCATTGCCGGCTTCCTCACGAGGCGTGACGGAGGATCGGCCTCGGACTGGATCCAGATCTACATCGACTCGTACTACGACCGTCGAACCGCCTATCAGTTCGGCGTCAATCCGATGGGCGTCAAGCAGGACGCCTATTGGTTCAACGATGGCAACAACGACAGCAGCTGGGATGCCGTCTGGGAAGTTGTCGTGGCGCGCAACGCTGAAGGATGGCAGGCGGAGTTCCGGATTCCGTTTTCGCAGCTTCGCTTCAGCGGCAAGGGCGATGGGCAGCTGGGCTTTGCGATCACGCGCGACGTGGCGCGGCTCAATGAGACGTCGACGTGGCCGCTGCTCTCGAAGAGCGCCAGCGGATGGGTGTCGTCGTTCGGCACGCTGACCGGCGTCAACATCGGCAGCGCGTCGAAGCGTCTCGAACTCGTGCCCTACACCGTCGCGCAGGTCGTCACCGAACCGGTCCAGCCCGGCAACCCGCTGCAGAACACTCCGGATCCCGGCGCGTCGATTGGCGCCGACGTGAAATACGCCGTCACGCCGGCGCTGACCCTCAACGCGACGGTGAATCCGGACTTCGGACAGGTCGAGGCCGATCCCGCGGTCGTCAACCTGAGCGCGTTCGAGACCTTCTTCGAGGAGAAGCGGCCGTTCTTCATCGAAGGCTCGGGCAACTATCAGTTCCAGTGCCGCGACTGCAACATGTTCTACACGCGCCGCATCGGCCGGCAACCGCGCGGCTACCCGACGCTCGAAGCGGGCGGGTACGCATCGGTGCCGCGGAACTCGACGATTCTCGGCGCGGCCAAACTGACCGGGCGCGTGCGCGACTTCTCGGTCGGCGTGCTGACGGCGGCCACACAGGAGGAGCAGGCGCGCGTGGCGTTTGGCGACGAGCGCTGGAGCGAGGTGGTGGAGCCGCTGACGTTCTATTCCGTCTCGCGCGCGCGGCGCGAGTTCAGCGATCAGTCCTCGCTCGGGTTCATCCTCACCACGACCAGCCGGAGCCTCGTCGAATCGGTGTCGTTCCTGCCCGAATCCGCCGTGACCGGCGGCATCGACTACGACTGGCGCATCGGGAAGCGCTGGGGCCTGAACGGGTACTGGTCAGGATCGAACGTCAGCGGCAGCGCCGAAGCCATCAGCCTGCTGCAGCAGAGCAACGTCCACAGCTTTCAACGTCCCGACGCCGAACACGTCGAGCTCGATCCGCTCGCCACATCGCTCCGCGGACACTCGGGCAACATCAACTTCTCGAAGATCGCCGGCGAGCAGACGCGCATGAACGTCAACATCGGATATCTGTCGCCGGGATTCGACGTGAACGACCTCGGGTTTCAGCGGCGTGCCGACCAGATTCCTCAGAACAGCTGGTTTCAGTTTCGCTGGAACACGCCGGGAAGTACAAGCGCAACGGGAACATCAACTTCAACCAGTGGTCGGGGTACAACTTCGACGGCGATCGGCTGTCGCTCGGCGGCAACGTCAATTCGCATTGGACGTTCCAGAATCAACTGAACACGGGCGGCGGCATCAATTACAACGCCGAGAACTTCGACGACCGTCTGACGCGGGGCGGGCCTGGCGGGTACGTCCGCGCAAACGTCAACGGCTGGCACTACGTCAACACCGACGATCGGCGCCTCGTCAGCGTCTTCTCGAACTTCAACTTCTACTACGACGGGCGGAGCCATAACTACAGCGTGTCGCCGGGCGTCTCGCTGAGACCGACGGCGGCGTTCTCGGCTGAATTCGGCGTCAGTTACGAGAGCCGGCTCGACGATGCGCAGTGGGTCAATGCGGTGACCGGTCTCGATGGCACGACGCATTACGTGTTCGGCCGCCTGGATCAGAAGACGAGCTCGTTCACCGCGCGCGTCAACTACACCGTGACACCCAACCTGTCCGTCCAGGTGTACGCGCAGCCGTTCGTCTCGTCCGGCCTCTATGGGAACTTCAAGGAACTGGTCGATGGCCGCGCCGACGACTACGACGACCGCTACGCGCCCTTCGCGTACACCGGCTCGCCGGACTTCAAGGTGCTGTCCTTCCGCACCACCAACGTGATGCGCTGGGAGTACAAGCCCGGCTCCACGCTGTTCGTCGTCTGGCAGCAGGGGCGCGAAGGTCTCGGCCAGCCGAACGGCTTCCGCTATGGCCAGGACTTCGGCGACATCTTCTCGACGCCCTCGTCCAACGCCTTCCTCGTCAAGCTCGCCTATTGGCTCAACCCGTAATCGTCCGCACATCGTAGTGTCCGCCTTCAGGCGGACCGTCGCTCTATACTCAGGCGCTAGTGATGTCGGAACGCCGAACGATCATTGCGCTCGCTGTCTTCGTCCTCGACGTGCTGGTCTGCGGCACGTGGGCGTACCGTGAAGCGAGCTCGATGCTCCAAGTCCTGTCAGGATCTGGCAGTGGCGGGATTGGCGGCGTCAGCGCCGGGGTGGTGGAAGGGCTGTTCACGATCGTGCCGCCGATTGCCACGATCTGGCTGGCTGGCGCCTCCGGATCGACACCGTTGGCCAAGCGCTGGCGCAATGCGCACCTGGCCGCCGTGCTCGCGATGGCGATCCTGCCACTCATGGGCGGTCTACGCGTGATGATGGTATCCATCGTCGTGTTTCTGCCGATGCAGGTGTTCTTCGTCGTCGGCGCCATCGCGATCTGGATCGCGGCTCCCCGTCGGCGGCCAGACGCACCGAGCGAGGTCTCGGCATGATTCGCATCTTCGTCACCGGCGGCACCTTCGACAAGACCTACGACGAGATCAGCGGCCGGCTCTCGTTCGACGAGACCCATCTGCATGAGATGCTGCATCTCGGGCGCTCGCGCGTCGACATAGCGGTCGAGACGCTGATGATGATCGACAGCCTGGATATGACGGATGCCCATCGCCGGCGGATTGCCGAGAGCTGCGCCCGATGTCCCGAGACACACATCGTCATCACCCACGGCACCGACACGATGGTCGAGACCGCGCGCGCCGTCGCGGAAACCGTCCAGGATAAGACGGTCGTGCTGACCGGAGCGATGGTGCCGTACGCATTCGGCAGCTCGGATGGACTCTTCAATCTGGGGAGTGCGCTGTCATTCGCCGAGGTCTTGCCGCCCGGCATCTACATCGCGATGAACGGACAGCACCACCCATGGGACCGGGTGAGGAAGAACCGCGAGACGGGCGTCTTCGAGCGAGTGGGTTAACGGAGACTGCGGAGGTAACGGATGTTGATCCGTTCCCTCCGTCTCCTCCGCTGTCTCGCCCGTCCAAAAGGACCGGCCCTACACGCCGGCGACCTGATCGACCGGCGAGAAGAAGTAGTCGTGCTCGCCGGGCGGCTCATGCCCGGCGACTCGAACCGCGTAGGCGATCTGCGCGAAGTGACGGATCTCGTGCAGCAGGATGTGCGCGGCCAGCTTCCGGCGCAGCACCGTCATCGGCGGGCCACCGCGCAGCGAGAACGTGATCGCCTCATTGATACGCTCGCTCGTCGCGCGTCGTCACGAAGCGGCGAAGGTTGCCGCGAATGCGATCGCCGTATTCGAACAGCGCCGTCGAGTCGTCGTGCGGGCGCGCCGTCGTGCTCCGGTACCGGTGCGCCTTCGAGCCGCGACGAGATGTCGTTCCTCGACCCAGAACACGTGATTGAGCAGGCTCCCGACGGTCGGGAACCTGGCGCCGCTCTGAAACGGAATCGCCAGACGCGACGGGTCGGCGGCGAGCCACGCCTTCCATTTCGCCCGCTCGTGATCGGTGTACGCGATCAGGTTCTGGAATTCGACATTCGCGCTCACGGGCCCACCGCCTCGTCAACCGACATCACGCGCACGGGTCCGAGATTCAGTGCCCGGATGCCGGGCTCGATGACCTTGCGGTCCCCGACGACGACGACGGCGAAGCGCTTCGGCTGGATGTAGGTCGCCGACGCCTTCTGTGCCGCCGCCGACGTGACCGCCTGAATGTTGTCCACGTACTGCCCGAAGTACCGGTCGGGCAGGTCGTAGACCACCATCTCCTCCATGTGGGACGAGAGATCGCCGATCGTCTCGAACTCGCTCGGGAAGCTCAGCGCGATGTAGTTCTTGGCCTTCGCGAGCTCGTCGGCGCCGATCGGCTTCGAGATGCCATTGAGCTCGTTGAAGAACTCCCGGATCGCCTCGGCGGTCTTGTCCGTCTGCACGCCGGCGCCGGCCTGGAACGGACCCGCCGACAGGCGCATGTCGAAGCGCGAGCTGGCGCCGTAGCTGTACTGGTGCTCCTCGCGCAGGTTCTGATTGAGGCGCGACGTGAACGAGCCGCCGAGCACCGTGTTCAGGACCTCGAGCGTGAAGTAGTCGGACGTCGAACGCGGAACGCCGACCCAGCCGATGCGAATCTGCGACTGCTCCGCGCCCGGCATGTCCACGATGGTGATCTGTCCCTGCGCGATCTGCGTGCGCCTGGCGGCACTGGCCGCCGCGTCGCCGCGGCGGTGCCCTTCCACGATCCGAACTGCCTCTCGAGCTGCGGCAGGATCGCCTCGGCCGTCACGTCGCCGACGACGAACAGCGTCGCGTTGGCCGGCTGATACATCGCCGCGTGAAAGGTCTTGAGATCCTGCACCGTGAAACCCTTGAGCGTGGCCTCGGTGCCAACGGCGCCGGTGCCGTAGCGATGCGTCGGGCCGAACACGATGCGCGCGAACGCCATCGGCGCGACCGACGCGGCATCGTCCTTGGCCTGCAGCAGCGCCGTCAGGCGCTCCTGACGCAGCCGATTCAGCTCGGCCTCGGGAAACGTCGGCCGGAGCGCGACGTCCGCCATCAGCGGAAGCGCGTCTTTCAGTCGCGACACCGGGACGTTCAGTCGAACCGCCGACGCGTCGAACGAGCTGGTCGTCGCGAGCGCGGCGCCGAGGAACTCGATGTCGTCGGCCAACTGCAGGGCGGTGCGCGTGCCCGCGCCTTCGTCGAGCATCGCCGCCGTCAGGCTGGCGACGCCGAACTTGCCCGCCGGATCGTCACCTGCGCCCGCCTTCACGAGCAGGTTGATCTGGACGATCGGGACTTCATGCGCCTCGACCAGCCACACCGGCAGGCCGTTCGAGAGCATGCGCTTCTGGATCGGAGGGAGGTTCAGCTGCGGCGCCGCGCCCAGTGCCGGCGGCTTCGACCGATCGGGCGCGCCCTGGGCGACCAGCGCCGCAGACGCCATAGCCGCAGAGAACGCCAACAACACCGAGCCAGGAAGATGAGCCGGCTTCATTTCTTCACCTCCGGCTCCACCACGAGCTCGACGCGTCGATCGGCCGGCAGCCAGCGAATCACGGCGGCCTGCACGTCAGGCGGATTCAGCGACGTGTAGCGCGCCAGGTCTTCGGCGAAGTAGTCGGGCCCGCCGCCGGCGAAGTAGTAGGCGTTCAGCTGGTCGGCCTTGCTGCTGGCACGCGCTCCATGCGGCGGTAGAAGGACGCCTCGATCTGGTTGATCGCGCGCTGTACTTCGCGCGCGTCGGGCGGCTCGCGCCGCAGCTTCTCGATCTCCTCGTCGATCGCCTTCTGCAGCTCGGCGGCCGTGTGACCGCGCCGGGCCGTCGCGATGATCTGGAACTGGCTGCCGAGCGCGCCCGACTGCTGGTAGGCCGTCACGTCCTGCGCGATCTGCGTGTCGTAGACGAGCCGCTTGTAGAGGCGCGAGTTCTTGCCGCCGGCCAGCACCGAGGACACGACGTCGAGCGCGGCGTCGCCGGGCGCGTAGAGTCGCGGCGTGAGCCACGCGAGATACAGCCGTGGCAGGCTCACGCGATCGGTCAGCGTCTTCTTCTGAATCGCCCGTGAGCATCGCGGTGGGCGGCGCAATCGGGCTCCACGCTCGCGCCCCGCGGGATCTCGTTGAACCACTTCTCGACGAGCGCGCGCGTCCGGTCGAAGTCGATGTCGCCGGCGATGACCAGGCTGGCGTTGTTGGGCGCGTAGTACTTCTTGAAGAACTCCACCACGTCGGCGTGGCTGGCGGCGGTCAGATCCTCCATGTAGCCGATCGTCGGCCAGCTGTATGGGTGGGTGGCCGGCCACAGCATCTTGTCGATCTCGATCGACGCCATGCCGTACGGCTGGTTTTCGTAGCTCTGGCGCCGCTCGTTCTTCACGACGTCGCGCTGGCCGTTGACGCGTTCCGGCGTCATCGTGTCGAGCAGATAGGCCATGCGATCCGACTCGAGGTAGAGCGCCAGCTCCAGCGCGTTCGCCGGCAGGTCCTCGTAGTAGTTGGTGCGGTCGTTGTTGGTCGAGCCGTTGTTGTTGCCGCCGGCGCTCTCGAGCAGCGTGTCGAACACGCCCTCCTTGACGTTCTTCGATCCCTCGAACATCAGGTGCTCGAAGAGATGAGCGAATCCCGTGCGGCCTGGCTTCTCGTTCGCGGATCCGACGTGATACCAGACGTTGACCGACACCGCGGGAACGCTCTTGTCCTGATGCAGGATGACGTTCAGGCCGTTGGCGAGCATGAACTGGCGATACGGAACCTGCAGGGCAGGCGCCGGGGACTGAGCGCCGACGGGAACCGCCAGCAGCGCAAGAACGAGAGCGATGTTGGGCCGCCTGAAGGCGGCCCCCACTGACGGGCGCGCATGAACCCTCCTGACGAATAGACGGTTTCAATTCTCCATCATTTGTCCGCGCACGCTGAAGCGTGCGCTCTACGACCGTAGAGCGGAGGCTTCAGCCTCCGCGGGCCGTGAGCCGGTTTTCCGCCGGCCTGCACATTCCGGGTCATGAACAGAACCTGTGCAACAGCACTGGCGGCGCTGGTCCTGTGCGGCGTGTCGCCCGCGGCGGCTCAGGAACAGCTCGTCACGACGTTCGTCCCGGAGTCGCTGCGTCACTGGGACGCGGCCGGGTTCGTCGGGTGGCGCGGCGTGGACAAGTCCGACCTGGCTCCGGACTGGAACGACTGGTACAGACGTCGGGGCGTTCAGCGCCTCGGTTGGGCGCTATCTGACGCCGCACGTCAAGATCGACGTCGATCTCTCGACCACGTCCAATGGCCGCGTCTTCAGTGAGACGTTCTTTGCGCCACCGCCGGCACCGCCGTTCACTGTGCCACCCTCCACCGTGCCGCCGTTCTACACGCCGCCTTCGTACACGGTCCGCGAACACGAGTTCCGGCGGACGACCCTCGGCGCGACCCTCGCGTACCAGTTCCTCGAAAACCGCTGGGTGCATCCGTTCCTGGGAGTGGGCGTCGAGGGCGTGCGCGAGACCGAGCAGTTGCAGACGCAGTTCTATCCGACGGGCGGCGCGCGCGGACAGGGTCCGATTCGTGAGACACATCTGCGGTACTCGGCACGGCCCTTCGTGACCGGCGGTTTCAAGTTCTATGTGTCGGAACGCGGCTTCATTCGCACCGACGTGCTGACCACGCTGTCGTCGGACGGCGCCGAATCCGCTGTGTGGCGCATTGGCGTGGGTGTGGATTTCTGTACTAGCCGGAGGCATCTCATCATGCGTATCGCAAGACACCTGTTGATATGTCGTATTGCTGCTCGTCCTTGTCGCGACCGGCCGCAGGTGCCAGGCGCCGCCGGATGTCTGGAAGACGTTCGCGTCGCGAATCGATGTCGGCGTCCAGCTGAACGTGCGGCTGCGGAACGGACAGAAGTTTCGCGCGACGCTCATCGATGCGCGTGAAGACGTGCTCCTCCTGCAGCCGAAGACCCGAGTCCCGGTACCAGTCCAGCCCGTGTCCTACGATGCCATCGTCTCGCTCGAGCAGGTGAAGGGCGGAGGCAATGGTGCCAAGGCCGCGGCGATTGGCGTGGCGACAGGTGTCGGCGCGTTCTTGCGACGATGCTCATCATCCTTGCGGCGGTGTCCGACTGAGTCACGAGCTCGGCAATCCCAGACGGTCGAGCCACCGGAGGCACCGTGCTTGCACCGCTCCTCGCGCGAGCGAACCGCTCGAAAGAGGAGAGCGATATGGACCTTCGTAACAAGTACAGCCAGGCGGTAGCGACAGCGAAGTCGTTGGGGATGGAAGGCTCGGCCGAGGAGCGCGACGGCAAGCTCCACTTCAACGGCACGGTCAAATCTGAGGACGAGAAGAATCAGATCTGGAACGCGATCAAGACCGTGCCGGACTGGCAGAAGGAGTCATGGCCGACATCCGGGTCAAGCCGGCGCCGCTCAGTCGCAGACGATTCCACAGCCGACGCCGGCCAAGGCGACGATGAAGACCTACACGGTCAAGTCCGGCGACACGCTCAGCGAGATCGCCAAGCGCGAGCTCGGCAGTCCGAGCAAGTACATGGAGATCTTCAACGCCAACAAAGATCAGCTCAGCGACCCGGACAAGATCAAGCCGGGACAGGTGCTGAAGATTCCTGCGTGGCTGTGACCGCACGCATGGAAACAGGGTTTCACCACTACGCGCTTCGAAGACCGCTCTCTGACGATGTCGTCGGCCTGTGGTGCTACGGTCACTACGCTCAGCCGCACCGACGCGAGCGGCTACTGCCCACCGGAACGATGAACCTCATGGTCAGCATCGATGCGGGCGGACATGCGAGCGCGATAGTCTCTGGTGCGCGTTCGAGCTGCTTCTTGCTGGATACGTCAAAGCCCTTCAGCGTGATCGCTGCGAGCTTCAAGGCTGGTGGCGGCTTCGCATTCTTCGGTCGGCCTGCAGGCGAGCTGCAGAACCTGAGTGTACCGCTCGATGCGCTCGTCGGCCCCGAGGCAGGCCACCTGTGTGAACGCTTGTTGGATGCACGCACAACGCTCGCTCGATTTCGAGCACTCGAGCAGTTTCTGTTCGAGCACCTCAAGGGGCACCCTGGGCGGAGCGCGGGAGTCTGCTACGCACTGCGCGCCTTCCACAAGTCGAGCCGCACGCCGCGAATCGCAAGCGTCGTCGACGAAATCGGCTGGTCGGCCACCAGGTTCATTGCGACGTTCCGCCATGAGGTCGGACTTGCGCCGAAGGTGTATTGCCGGGTTGCGCGTTTTCGAAATGTGGTTGCGCGTTTGCACGACATCGACGAGATCGACTGGTCGGACGTTTCGCTTGCATGCGGCTACTTCGATCAATCGCACTTCGTGCACGACTTCAAGGAGTTCGCTGGCGTCACGCCGTCGGATAGTACTCAGGGAGCGCGTGAGCGTGAACCACGTTCGCGTCCGATAATTTCTTACAATCGCGCGCGCCGGGTCCCGAGTCACAATCTCCGGCCTATGGCGATGAGGCGCGTTTCGATCAATTTCGACGCGGTCCGCGAGATCGCGCGCGCGCTGCCCGATGTCGAGGAAAGCCGGACGTCCCGCGGCACGTCGCTGAAAGTCGCGGGACGTCTCTTGGCCTGTCCTGCGATGCACGGCTCCGCGGAGCCAAACTCTCTGATGATCGCGGTCAGCCTGGACGACCGTCCGGCTTAATCCGGAAGCTGAACGACTCGCTCTCATTCGCTTTTCAGCGAATCGACGATGCGGTTGAGCGTGGCGCTCGGCCGCATCGCCGCTGCCGTCTTCACGGGATCGGGGTGATAGTAGCCGCCGATCTCGACGGGCTTGCCCTGGACGCCGTTCAGCTCGGCGAGGATCGTCGCACTCCTGCTGCTCGAGTTGCTGCGCGATTGGCGTGAACGCGGCCTTCAGCGCGGCATCCCGCGTCTGATCGGCCAGCGCGCGGGCCCAGTACATCGCCAGGTAGAAATGACTGCCGCGATTGTCGAGCTCGCCGACCTTCCGCTGCGGCGACTTGTCGTTGTCGAGGATCTGTCCGTTGGCCCGATCGAGCGCGTCGGCCAGCACCTGGGCCCTGGTGTTTCCCGTCTTGGTGCCCGAGATCCTCGATCGATACGGCCAGCGCGAGGATATTCGCCCAGCGAGTCCCAGCGCAGGTAGTTCTCCTGCACGAACTGCTGCACGTGCTTCGGCGCCGAGCCGCCGGCGCCGGTCTCGTAGAGTCCGCCGCCGTCGAGCAGCGGGACGATCGACAGCATCTTGGCGCTCGTGCCGAGCTCGAGAATCGGAAAGAGATCGGTGAGGTAGTCGCGCAGCACGTTGCCGGTGACGGAGATGGTGTCGAGGCCGGCGCGCACCCGCTTCAGCGTCGCGCGGATCGCCTCCACCGGAGCCATGATCTGGATGTCGAGGCCGGACGTGTCGTGGTCCTTAAGATAACCCCGAGCCTTGTCGATGACGATCCGGTCGTAGGCGCGCTTCTCGTCGAGCCAGAAGATCGCCGCGTGTCCCGTGGCTCGTGCGCGAGTCACCGCGAGCTTCACCCAGTCCTTGATTGGCAGATCCCGCGTCCGGCACATGCGCCAGATGTCGCCCGGCTCGACCGGATGCTCGAAGACGGCGCGGCCTGATGCGTCCACAACGCGGACGGTTCCTGCCGCGGAAATCTCGAACGTCTTGTCGTGCGAGCCGTACTCCTCGGCTGCCTGCGCCATCAGCCCCACGTTCGACACCGTCCCCATCGTCGCGACGTCGAAGGCGCCGTGCTGCCTGCAGTCGTCGATGGTCGCCTGATAGATCCCCGCGTACGCAGCGATCGGGAATCATCGCCTTCATGTCGTGCAGCTTGCCGTCGGGCCCCCACATCTGGCCCGATGCGCGGATCGCGGCCGGCATCGAGGCATCGATGATCACGTCGCTGGGCACGTGAAGGTTGGTGATCCCCTTGCTCGAATCGACCATCGCGAGCGGAGGCCGTGACGCGTAGACGGCCTGAATGTCCGCCTCGATCGCGGCCCGCTGATCGGCGGGCAGCTTCTGAATCTTGGCGTAGACATCGCCGATGCCGTTGTCCGGATCGACGCCGAGCGTGTCGAACGTGGCGGCGTGTTTGTCGAACACATCCTTGTAGTACGCGCGCACGGCGTGCCCGAACATGATCGGATCGGACACTTTCATCATCGTCGCCTTGAGGTGCAGCGACAGCAGCACGCCCTTGGCCTTGGCGTCGGCGATCTCTGTGGCGAAGAACTCAGTGCAGCGCGCGGCGGCTCATCACCGACGCGGCGATGACGTCGCCTTCGGTGACCGCGATCGAGTCCTTGAGCACGCGTGACCGTGCCCGATGGTGTCGGTCAGCTCGACGCGCAGCTTGCCGGTCGCGCCGACGACGACAGCCCTGCTCGTTCGCGTAGAAGTCGCCGCCGCTCATGTGCGAGACGTGCGACGTGGAGTCCTTGCTCCACGCGCCCATCGAGTGCGGATGGCTCTTCGCGTACTGCTTCACCGAGGTGGCGACGCGGCGATCGGAGTTGCCTTCACGCAGCACCGGGTTGACGGCGCTGCCAAGGACCTTGGCGTAGGCGGCCTTGATCGCCTTCTCGGCGTCGTTCTGCGGATCCTCCGGGTAGTCGGGCACCGCGTAGCCCTGCTGCTGCAGTTCCTTGATCGCGGCCTTCAGCTGCGGGATCGACGCGCTGATGTTCGGCAGCTTGATGATGTTGGCGTCCGGCGTCTTGGCGAGCTGGCCCAGCTCGGCGAGGTCGTCCGGCTGCCGGCGCTCCGGCGTCAGCCGATCGGGAAAGCCGGCGAGGATGCGGCCGGCCAGCGAGATGTCCCGCGTCTCGACGACGACGCCCGCGGCCCGCGTGAACGCCTGCACGATCGGCAGCAGCGAGTAGGTGGCAAGCGCGGGGGCTTCGTCGGTGTGGGTGTAGATGATCTTCGCGGTGCTCATGTCTCTCCGGAAAAACCGATGGTAACATCGCCCTTCTCATGCAGCCACTTGTTGCCGTGATCATGGGCTCATCGTCGGATTGGGAGACGATGCAGCATGCCGTTGACGTGTTGGACAAATTTGGCGTGCCGAACGAGAAGCACGTGATGTCCGCGCACAGGACGCCGGAGCTGACATCCGCCTTCGCGTCGGGCGCGCAGGCCAAAGGCCTGGAAGTGATCATCGCCGGCGCGGGCGGGGCGGCGCATCTGGCGGGCGTCGTCGCGGCTCACACGACGATTCCAGTCCTTGGCGTGCCGATTACCAGCGCGCTGCTCGGACTCGACTCGCTGCTGTCCACGGCGCAGATGCCCGGAGGGATTCCGGTCGGGACCTTCGCGATCGGCAAGGCCGGGCGCGACGAACGCCGGTCTGTTCGCCGTGTCGATCCTGGCGAACTCGCGTCCCGAGCTGCGCGAGAAGCTCCGCGCGTTCAGGGTCGAGCAAGCTGAAAAGGTGAAAGCAGCGAAGCTGCCTTAAAACCTCCGCGTTTCCGCGCCTCCGCGGTTTCGTGACAGTGGATGCCGTTGTTAGCGGCTACTTGATCCCCATCGCCTGCGCCGCGAAGGCCCACTGATCCGCGCGCTCGGCGATCAGCTTGTCGGTCGGGCGATAGCCGTGCGAGCCGGAGACTTCCACGCGAATCAGCACCGGCTTGGCGCATCCCTGCGCCGCCTGCATCGCCGCCGCGTATTTGAACGAGTGGCTCGGCACGACGCGGTCATCGTGGTCGGCCGTCGTGACGAGCGTGGCCGGATAGCAGGTGCCCTTCTTCGCGTTCTGCACCGGTGAGTATTTGATGAGAAACGGGAACTGCGCCGGATTCTGCGCCGAGCCGTATTCCTGCACCCACAGCCGGCCGCCGGTGAAGCGGTCGTAGCGCAGCATGTCCATCACGCCCACTGCCGGCAGCGCGACGGCGTAGAGATCCGGGCGCTGATTGATCACCGCGCCGACGAGCAGGCCGCCGTTGCTGCCGCCCATGACGCCGAGCTTCGCAGGCGACGTGTACTTCTCGCGCACCAGGTGCTCGGCGACGGCGATGAAGTCGTCGAACACGTTCTGCTTCCGATCGAGCATTCCGGCCTCGTGCCACTTCTCGCCGTACTCGGCGCCGCCGCGCATACTCGCCGTGACCCAGACGCCGCCCATCTCGAGCCACGCCGGCACATCCTGCCGATACGTGGGCAGCGTGCTCACCGAGAACCCGCCGTAGCCATAGACCATCGTCGGGTTGTTGCCGTCGAGCGGCAGGCCCTTCTTCGCGGTCAGGAAGAACGGTACCTTCGTGCCGTCTTTCGAGGTCGCGAACATCGCCTTGGTTTCGAAGGCACTCAGGTCGATCGGGAGCGGCGGCGGCTCGAACGGCGTGCTCGTCTTCGTCGCCGGGTCGTAGCGAAACACCGTGGACGGCGACAGCGGCGACGTGAACGTGTACCAGACGCCAGGCGTGTCCTCGCGTCCGCTCAGCGCGCCAACGGTGCCAATGCCAGGCAGCGCGATCTCGCCCTGGTCGGCGCCATCGAGCCCGAAGAGCCGCAGCTTGCTCTGCACGTCAGCCAGATACTGCGCGACGATGCGGCCGCCGATGACGCCGACAGTTTCGATGGCCTGCGGCTGCTCGGGCACGATCGTCTTCCACGCCGCCGGCGCAGGGTTGTTCAAATCGATCGCGATCACCTTGCGATTCGGAGCGCTTTTGTCCGAGCGCAGGAACACGACCGAGCCTTGATTGCCGATTGGCATGAACTCGGCGTCGTCGGTCTCGATCACCGGTTTGATGGGCGCCTTGAGGTTGGGCGCCTTCGGGTCTCCGAGGTCCGCGGCGTAGAGCCGGTTCTTGTTGCCCGATCCCTCGAACATCATGATGAGCAGGTAGCGGCCGTCTTCCGTCGCGCCACCGCTGATGATCCAGCCGGGCAGGTCCTTCCGTTCGTACACGAGCAGGTCCTGGGACTGCGGTGTCCCGACGCGATGGTAGTACAGCGTGTGTCCCGAGAGCGCCGCTTCGAGTACCTTGCCTTTCGGCGGCTCCGGATAGCGCGAGTAGAAGAAGCCCTTCGCGTCCTTCGTCCACGAGATTGCGGAGAAGCGCATCCAGCGAACCTCGTCGGCGAGATCCTTGCCGGTGCCGAGGTCGCGGACGTGAATCGTCTCCCAGTCGGCGCCGCCTTCCGACAGGCCGTACGCCATCAGCTTCGCATCAGGCGACACCTTGTATTCCGCGAACGCGACCGTCCCTTCTTCCGAGATCACGTTCGGATCGATCACCAGCGTCGCGGGCGTGTCGATGCCGTCACGTCTGAAGATCACCGGCTGTTTCTGGAGACCCGAGTTCCTGGCATAGAACATCTGGCCGCCTTCGAGCGACGGCAGCCCGACGCGCGGGTAGTTCCACAATACGGTCAGCCGCTCGTTCAGCGCCTTCCGGTGAGGAAGCGCGTTCAGGTACGGATCGGTGACCGCGTTCTGCGCGGTGATCCAGGTCGTGACCTCCGGGCTGTCGAGGCTTTCCATCCAGCGATACGGGTCGGCGACCTTGGTGCCGCCGAAGTCGTCAACCACATTGCCCGTGGTCGTCGCGGGATAGGAGATCGCCGGTTTCGGCGGTTCGGAGGTTGAGCTGCAGGCCGCCATAGTCACCACGCTAAGAGCGAGCATCAATCGCATTGGGACAGTCTCCCGATTTGATTGAATTCTGCCACGCGAACGGCCGTCACGCGGATGTATCCTTTCGCAAGGTCAAAAGGCAAAGGGCAAAGGCGAAGATGCACACGCTGATTCGAACCGTTGCGCCAGCGTTCGTCGCGGGAGTGGCAGGTGCCTGGCTCCTCATGGCCGTCTTGCCCGTGACTGGTGAGGCGCAGGGGTATCGTCCACCGCGGCTCGCCGACGGCCACCCTGATTTCAACGGAATCTGGCAGGCCATCAACGAAGCCAACTACGACATTCAGATGCACGTGGCCCGGCCGGCGCTGGCGCTGCGCGACGGACCCTATGGGCCCGTCCCCGACACACCCGTCCTTGCGCTGGGCGCGGTCGGCGCGGTCCCGCCCGGCGTTGGCGTCGTGGAGGGGGAGCTCCCGTATCGACCGGAAGCCCTGACCACAAAGCGTGAGAACCAGGAGAACTGGCTGTCGCGCGATCCGGAAATCAAGTGCTACCTGCCGGGTGTCCCGCGCGCGAACTACATGCCGTACCCGTTTCAGATCCTTCAGAGCTCGACTCAGTTGCTGATCGCCTACGAGTACGCTGGCGCCGTGCGCGACATCCACTTGAAGGATCCGGGCCCCGCCCCGGTGGATTCCTGGATGGGCCAGTCGGTGGCGCGTTGGGAAGGTGACACGCTCGTGGTGGACGTCACCGGCATGAACGACTCGACCTGGTTCGACAGGTCCGGAAACTTTCACAGCGACGCCCTGCACGTGGTCGAGCGCTACACGCGCACGAGCGCCGATGTCATCTCATACGAAGCGACGATCGAAGACTCCAAGGTCTTCAGCCGTCCGTGGAAGATGAGCATGCCGCTGTACCGGCGTCAGGAGCGCAACGCGCAGTTGATGGATTTCAAGTGCGTGGAGTTCGTCGAGGAGTTGATGTACGGCCAGTGGCGCAAGAAGCCGCTGAGTCGTTAGCCGTGGTCCTTCGTCGCGGTCTAGACGGACAGTGGACCAAGGACGGACTGACGACAAGGACCAAGAACAAAGGACTAAGAGCATGCGACGTCGATGGCTCGTCGTGACGATGATGTCCGGGATGTTGTTGGTGTTGTCGGCTGTGGAGCCGACGCCCGTCGCGGGTCAGGGCGCGAAGCCGTACTCGCCGCGCCGGACGGCCGACGGCAAGCCCGACCTGCAGGGGACCTACGACCTCGCCACGCTGACGCCGCTCGAGCGGCCGGCGGGGATGAAGGCCGTCATCACGCGCGAGGAGCTCGCCAAGATCGAGCGCGCGGTTGCCGCGCAGCTCGAGGCCGGCGATCAGCCGATTCGCGGTGAGCGGGCAGCGCCGCCCAAGGGCGGCGACGGGTCGGCCGGTGCCGCGGGCAACGTCGGCGGCTACAACTCCTTCTGGCTCGATCCCGGTTCGACCTACACGATCGTCAACGGAGAGATTCGCACGTCGATCGTCGTGGACCCGCCTGACGGCCGCATTCCGGCGCTGGTTCCCGCCGCGCGACAGCGCATTGCCGCGCGGCTGCTCGCCGGCGCTGGCTCGCTGCCCAACAACGATCGCGGTCTCGAAACCGCGCCGGGTGCGTACGACGATCCGGAGCGGCGGCCGCTCGGCGAGCGCTGTCTGCTTGGATTCGGATCGACGTCAGGTCCACCCGCGCTGCCGAACTACTTCTACAACAACCTGCACAAGATCGTGCAGACGCCTGACGCCGTGCTGATCCTGAACGAGATGGTGCACGACGCCCGCGTGATCCGGATGAACGCACAGCATCCGCCGAAACACATCCGCAAGTGGATGGGAGACTCCATTGGTCGCTGGGAGGGGGACACGCTGGTGGTGGACACCACCAACTTCAACGCCGATCAGATCCGCTACGCCGTCCAGGCGGCTCCCGGGCGCGGATTGTTCATGGTCGAAAGCCTCGGCGCGAAGCTGCAGGATCGCCTGCAGGGACCGAGTCAGGATCTGCACGTGATCGAGCGCTTCACGCGCGTGGCGGAGAACGCGCTGCTCTATCGCTTCACGATAGAGGACCCCGGTACGTGGGTTGGCCCGTGGACGGGCGAGTTCACATGGCCGGCGACCAGTGAGCAGATCTACGAGTACGCCTGCCACGAGGCCAACTACGCGATGGAGAACATCCTTCGCGGCGCGCGTCAGCGCGACGCGGCGGCGAAATAGAGGGCCGCCTGAAGGCCCCACGTCGACCCGGGCCGCCTGAAGGCGGCCCCCACTGGTAGGGGCCGGCTTCAGCCGAACTGCTCGTAGTGTCCGGCTTTAGCCGGACCTTGGAGAGGGTGCGATGAAAACAACGATGCTCGTTGCCATGGCAATCGTTCTGGCCGCCGCGGCCTCGGCGCGCGCGCACCATGCATTCGGAGGCGAGTTCGACGCCAACCGGCCGGTGCTGCTCAAGGGATCGATCGTGAAGGTCGAGTGGGTCAATCCCCACGCCTGGATTCACGTCGCGGTGAAACTGCCGGACGGCAAGACCGAAGTGTGGATGGTCGAGGGCGGCAGTCCGAACTCACTGCTGCGGGCCGGCGTCACCAAGAACTCGCTGCCGGTGGGTACCGAGATCGTCGTTGACGGCTATCAGGCGCGCGACCACACGCTCAAGCGCGCCAATGGCCGTAACATCACGTATCCGGACGGCCGCAAGCTGTTCCTCGGATCGTCCGGCACGGGAGCGCCGACTGATGGCGCCGATCCAACGGAGAAGAAGAAGTAGGTCATGACGAGGCTCGCGCTCGCGCTGCTCCTCCTGTCGGTGTGCGTCGCGGAAACGACGTACGCGCAGACGTCGCTGGTTCAACCGTCCGTTGCGAGCGTCCAGCCCAACGACTACGGCGTCGACGCGTCGTGGCTATGTCGGCCGGGCCGACAGGATGCCTGCAGCGTCGATCTCGCGACGACCATCGTGAAGGCCGACGGGAGCTTCACGCGTGAGGAATGGAAGGCCGATCCGAACGCGCCCATCGACTGCTTCTACGTGTATCCGACCGTTTCGACCGATCCCACGCCACTGAGCGACATGACGGCCGATCCGGCCGAGCTCAACGTCATTCGACAGCAGTTCGCGCGATTCGGATCGGTCTGCCGTCTGTATGCGCCGCTCTATCGCCAGGTGACGCTGGCCGGACTACGACGCATGACTGGTGGCTTCGCGTTGAGCAAGGGTCCGCAGTACGACGACGTGCGCGACGCGTGGCGGCACTATCTCGAGCGGGACAACCGCGGGCGCGGTGTCGTGCTCATCGGCCACTCGCAGGGGTCGTACATCCTCACCGAGCTGCTTCGTCAGGAGATCGACGGGAAGCCCGTGCAGTCGCGGCTGGTGTCCGCGCTCCTGCTCGGCGCGACATTCGCCGTTGCGAACGGCAAGGACGTTGGCGGCTCGCTGCAGCAGATCCCGCTCTGCCACAAGCCGGCGCAGACCGGATGCGTCGTGACCTACGTCTCGTTCCGCTGCCACGTCGCCTCCACCGGCGAACACGAGGTTCGGCAAGGTCACCGAGCCTGGCATGGCCGCAGCGTGCACCAACCCGGCCGCGCTTGGTGGGGGCACCGCTCCGCTGAGTGCGTATCTGGCCGCTGACGGCCGGATGATCGTGAACACGGCGACGGTGCCCTGGGTCGTTCCCGAGCGTCCGATCGAGACGCCGTGGGTCAGCGTGCCCGGCTTGCTGAGCGCGCGCTGCGCGTCGAACGAGCACGCGTCGTATCTGGAGATCACCGTGAACGGCGATCCCTCTGATCCGCGCACCGACGAGATCCGCGGCGATCTCGGCGTCGGCAATCAAATCCTGACAGACTGGGGTCTTCACCTCATCGACGTCAATCTCGGAATGGGCAACCTCGTGGACATCGTGAGACAGCAGTCTCGCGCGTGGCAGGCCAAGAAGTGAAGGAATCAGGAGTCGGATTCCTGACCCCTGATTCCTTCTAGATCAATCCATCCAGCAGCACG
Organism: uncultured Acidobacteriota bacterium; assembly: GCA_963751025.1. Lineage (GTDB taxonomy): Bacteria > Acidobacteriota > Vicinamibacteria > Vicinamibacterales > UBA2999 > Gp6-AA40. The sequence goes on from CAVVTC010000006.1 coordinate 346,645, forward strand.
ACATCCGTCTGGATCTCCGCGACGGCCGCGTAGATGTGCTGACTGTCACGCGACCACGAGACGTTGCGCGTGATCCTGACCGATCGCTCGCCGAAGTCGGTCACCGGAGTCATCGGCCCACCGGCTGTCGGTAGTAACCAGAGGTTTGTTGTCGCGCCGTCGATGAGCGACGTGGCGAGGTAACGGCCATCTGGCGAGAGAGCGATGCCCCACACCCGGGCCGGCAGCCGCGCGCCGGCAACTCGCGCCAGCGTCTCGCACGGACCGTCGGGAGGGGAGGCACGCGCGAACTCGATGAACCCCGTTCCAAACTGGCCCAGGATCTTCGACTGTACGGGCCGGGCGACGAAGAGCGTCGCGCCGTCCGGCGAGATCGCCGGGAGAGTGAGTCCTTCTTCCTCGCGTATTAATTCCGCTGCTCCACCGTCGGCGGGCATCCGCTCGACTCTGCCGGGCTCGACGCCGAGCCGCCAGTAGTACCAGCCAGCGGCCATCGGCCGACCAGCACGGACCCCACCCCTGCACCATGTGGCGCAAGCCGCTGCCGTCAGGGCGGACCGCCCACAAGGCCGCCGTCGCACGCTCGGTTCTGACGAAGGCAATCACATCACCGCGCGGCGACCACGCGGGGACGCCAACGGCGGCATCCGGGTCCGTTTCAAATGTGATCGGACGCGTGGCGGACCCGTCGGTGCGGGCGATCCACAGGTTCGAGTGCCCGCCGGTGTCCGACACGAACACAACCTCGCGGTCGTCGGGGCTCGCCGACGGCACCTGGACCTGACCCGTCTGGCGAGTTATCCGAACAGCGCTCGTCGTGTTCTCGAGCGGCGAGCCACCGATCGGGAATCTCCAGATGTCGGAGCGGCTGATGGTCCGGCCGGCAATCAGCTTGCCGGAGGCATGGACATCGGGTTCGACGTATGAGTGATCGCCGAATGTCAGTTGTCGGTCGCCACTGCCGTCGTGAAGCACGGCTCGAAGATTGAAGACGGGTGGATACAGCAGCGTGCTCCCGCGCGACGAGCTGTAGACGAACCCGGAGCCGTCTGGCAGCCAGGCAAAACCCTGCAGCCATGTCGTGCGGGCGACCTCGTGTCGCTCACCAGTCGCCAGGGTGGCCACCTCGAGGTGACCATCGAAGGCGGTGTGGGTCAATCGCTGATAGGCAATCGAGCGGTCATCCGGCGCCCAACGCACGTTGGCATACGACCCGGTGGGCAAGAACACGACCCGGTTCCCGCGTGATCCGTCGCGGGAGGCGACGACCAGCGCGAGCTGATCCTCCGAGGATTGCAGCATCGCGATTCGCTGACCGTCGTGACTGATATCGGCGGCGACTATCGCCGTGGCGATGCGGCGCGGCCAGCCACCGAGAGCGCCGATCTCCCACACCGTGCCGGCGTCGGACTCCGTCGCTGCCGGGGTGAAGTAAATCAACGTGCTCGAATCAGGCGCCCACCGTGGATGCGTGTGATCCGCATCGTCGCGTGTCAGTTGAAGCACCGCGCCGCCGGCCAGGAGACGAATCCAGATTTGGCGCTTGCCGGCAACCATGGCCACGAAGGCAATCATTCTGCCGTCCGGCGACACCGCAGGAGCTTCCTTCAGCCCCTCGACATCGGTGAGCCGCTGGAACTCCACGTGGCGAACAATCAGTCGCGACGTGTCGGCAGCGACCGCGCCTTCCGCGGCGCTGAGTGCGTCCTCCAGATCGAGCCGCGCGTCGCCGATGTCTCGCAATCGCTTGCGCGCCTCCTTCTCGAGGCACCGGCGCAAGAGACGCATCACCGTTGGTGGCGTCCCGGATGGAACGGCCGACCAGTCTGGAACACGCTCGAGGATCGAGACGAGCACGTCTGACAGCGTCTCTCCGGGAAATGCGACTCGACACGTCAGCATTTGGTAAAGCACGCATCCGAAGGCCCAGATATCGGTGCGTCTGTCCACCGCCTTCCCACGTGCTTGCTCGGGGCTCATGTACGAGGCCGTGCCGAGGATGACGCCCGTATGTGTGGCGCCCACCGCCATCGTCGGGGAGTGCGACAGGTTCTGGGCAGCTTGAGAGCCGGAGGCTGCGGCATCCATCGCCTTGGCCAGGCCGAAGTCGAGAACCTTCACGAGACCATCGGCGGTGACCTTGATGTTGGCTGGCTTCAAGTCACGATGCACGATCCCACGCTCGTGCGCACTATCGAGTGCGTCGACAATCTGCCGGGCGATCGCCAGCGTCTCGGTGATCGGCATGCGCCGCGGCGTCACGGCGTAGCCTTCGATGATCTCTGCCAGCGTCTGTCCCTCGACCAGCTCGAGGACCAGCGCATAAATGCCCGCGTGCTCCTCCAGCCCATGGATGGTCGCGATGTTGGGATGATTGAGCGCGGCCAGCGCCCGCGCTTCGCGTTCGAAGCGCGCAAGCCGATCGGCATCGGACCGAAAAGCGGCGGGCAGCATCTTCAGCGCGACATCACGGCCCAGCTTGAGGTCGTGAGCGCGATACACCTCGCCCATACCGCCGACGCCAAGTAGGCTAGCGATCTGATACGGCCCGAGTCGAGTGCCGGCCGACACAGTCACGTCAGTGGTCCTGCAGTCCAGCGCGGCGCGATTATATGTCTCGCGACGCGAGGTCGCGTCGCTTCACACCTTTACTTCGGAATCGGCGCGAGACGCTGCAGCTCGTCAAAGAAGTTGAAGTTGAACAGTGTTTACCTGAACACGTTGAGAGAAACCGATCGACCCATCTCGTAATAACCGCGCGGGCTGGGATGGATCCCGTCTCCGCAGTTGAACGGCGGGTTGATCAGGTCGGCGTTCCCGGGGTCCTTCACCATCTTGTCGAAGTCGATCACCGCATCGAAGGGCGCCTTGGTGCGGATCCACTGGTTGACCTCGTTGCGGACCCGCGTCTTGGCCGTCGCTCCATCCCGTGTTGTTCTCGGCGGGCGGCCGGTTGTGCCGCGGGATCATCGTCGCCCCGACGATCTTCAGGCCCGCTTTCTTCACGCGCCTGACGATGTCCTCGGTGCCGGCGATGATGTGTGCCGCCGGCGCCTCGCGGCGGGCATCGTTGGTGCCCATGAACAGGACGACGTGCGTCACGCCGTGGTGGGACAGGACATCGCGCTCGAGACGCTCGAGGCCGGGTGTGCTATCGGGTGGGGGCTGGAGCTTCTCGCGCGTGATGGTGTTGCCGCCGATGCCCTCGTTCACGACGGCTTTGTGCGCATCGGCGCTTCCTCGACTCGAGGCATCGAAGGCGAGCCGCATCGCCAGCACGTCTTCCCATCGATCGTGGCCGTCCAGCGTCGAACACGTGCCGTCGGTGATGGAGTCGCCGAACGCGACGATGGCTCCAGACGATATCGAAGAGAGGACGTCGATGGACTTCACCCAGAACGTCGAGGTGGTCGTCGCGGTAAACGGCGCGGCTGTCTCGTCTGCTGCCGTGTCGCCCGCGCCATTCGCCGTGAGGTACGACGTCACTTGTGCCGCGCTGTGTTGACTCGGACGCACGTCGGCTTCGGGGATGTGCAGGCTCACCGCCAGGTCTTGCTGCGCCATCACGCGAAGCGGCACCGGATCGCTGGTGACGCTGCCGCCGGCCGGCACGGTCACGTGCGCGGATGCGTTGAAGAAGACCTGTCGATTCGAATTGTGTCGCAAGCGCGGCGCCCTGGATCCGCAGACCGACATAGGCTTTTCCAATTGAGAGCGGCGATGCGCCGTACGCGTTGTCGAGTCGAATCCGCACCGCTTCGCCGGCAATCGTGACCCGCGCGATCATGCGAACCGTCGCGTTGCTGACGCCAGTCGCGCCGAGCGCCTGCTGCGACGTGCCCCAGGCCGTGATCCAGCGCGCGCGCGTTGTTGTTGCGCCGCGGTTCCGGTGACGAGAAGCAGCGTTGCTGCACACGCGATGGTCGAAGCGATCGCCATTCTCGTCACGGCCGTCTCTCTCTGAGTGGCCGCAGTGTAGTCGATTCGTCGTCGTTGGCGCATAATCACCACCCCTGAGGAGTGAGCGCATGCGAGCTGGTTCGCGGGTCGCGGTGACGATGGCTCTCGTTGCGGCACTGTCGGCGTGCACGTCTTCGGTTCCGAGTCGGCCGGCGTCGTACGTGGCACCACGAACCGCGGACGGCGTACCTGACCTCAACGGCGTCTGGCAGACACTCAACACCGCCAACTACGACATCCAGGCGCATCCCGCGCGCCCGGCGTTGGCGATCGTTCCCGCGGCGCCGCGCACGGGCACGCCCGGACTGGTCCGCGCGACACACACCGATCTGCCAGCTCCTGCTCTCCGTCCGCTCGGCGCAGTGGGTGGTGTGCCCGCCGGCGCAGGCGTTGTCGAGGGCGACGAGATTCCCTACCAGCCGTGGGCGCTCGCCAAGAAGAAGGAGAACGCCGAGCACTGGCTCGAGCGCGATCCGGAAATCAAGTGCTTCATGCCCGGCGTGCCGCGCGCCACGTACATGCCGTATCCGTTTCAGATTCTTCAGAGCACGAACACGATTCTGATGGCGTACGAATTCGCGGGAACGACGCGCACGATTCACCTGGACAAGGTCGGCAACAGTCCCAGCCCGAGCTGGATGGGGTGGTCGCGTGGCCGCTGGGAGGGCGACACGCTCGTCGTCGAGGTGACCGACTTCAACGAGGACACGTGGTTCGACAGGGCCGGCAATTTTCATAGCGACGCGCTGCACGTCGTCGAGCGCTATACGCCGGTCAGCCCGCACCATCTGATGTACGAGGCCACCATCGAGGACCCGAAGGTCTTCACCCGTCCGTGGAAGATGCGCATGCCGCTGTACAGGCGCTTCGACGCAGACGCGAGGATCCGTGAGTACAAGTGCGTGGAGTTCGTCGAGCAGTTGATGTACGGGCAGCTCGGCGTGATCGATCCGGCGACGGGAACGGCGAACAAGTAGGGGGGTGTCAGATGCCATATCGAAGCACCGTCGCGATCGTGGCGCTCGTGGGTCTCGTGGCGCTACTGGCGTGTGGCCCTCCCTCGCTCACCTCTGCTTCGTCGACAACGCCGCGGACGGCGTGGGGCGATCCGGATCTTCAAGGTGTGTGGAGATACGAGGGTGCGATTCCGCTGGAGCGACCCGCACAGTTCGCAGGGCGCGCGTCTCTCACCGAGAAGGAAGTTGCGGAACGGCAGCAGCTCGAACAGGAGCAGGCCGCGAAGCGACTCGCTGGACAGGAGGGTGCCGCCGTCGGCCGTCGCTCGGTTGCCGAGTCGCCGATTCGCGGCAACGAGTACAACAGCTTCTGGCAGGACCACGGGCGGCCTCGACAGGTGTCATCCCGCACGTCCCTCATCACCGATCCACCAGACGGACGGCTGCCGTTCACCTCTGATGCGAGAAAGGCCGAAGCCCGCTCGTCAGCGCGCTACGGAGTCGGACCTTTCGAGTCGTATCTGGACCCGGACACCGGCGAGCGCTGCTTGACCGACGGTGTCACGGGCATGATGTGGCAGGGCCCCAACGGCGGGCACAATCGGATCGTGCAGAGTCCCGGATACGTCACGATCCTGCACGAGGAATATCGCGACCGCCGTGTCATCCCTCTCGATGGACGGCCACACGGAAACATCCGGCAGTGGTTTGGCGATGCCGTCGGACGATGGGAAGGCGACACGCTGGTCGTGGACACGACGAACTTCCTGGACCGGACCAACTACGAATGGGCGAACATCTGGACGCGGCCGTCCGAATCGCTGCACCTCGTTGAACGCTTCAAGCGGATCGACGCGAATACGATGGAGTACACGATCACCGTCGAGGATCCGACCACGTTTACCAGACCGTGGACTGCCGTGATTCCCATCTCGAAGCTGTCCGGCGACACGCAGATCTACGAGTACGCCTGTCATGAAGGCAACTACGCGATGCCGAACCTCCTCCGCGGCGGCCGCACCGATGCGGCGCGGGCGGCATCATCCAGGTGAGACGGCCATGCGTATGAAGATTGTCATCACGCTTGCGGCGGTTGTGCTCATGTTCGCGGCGAGGACGTCGGCGCATCACGCGTTCGCGGCGGAATTCGACGCGAACAAGCCGATCAAGCTGCGCGGCACGGTCGTGAAGATGGAATGGATCAACCCGCATACCTGGATTCACCTCGACGTGAAGACGCCGAAGGGCACCGTCGAGCGATGGATGATCGAAGGCGGTCCGCCCAACGCGCTCTACCGGCGTGGTGTCACGAAGGATTCGCTGCCCAATGGCGTCGAGATCCTGGTCGAAGGGTTTCGCGCGAAGGATGGATCGCTGAAGGGGAATGGACGGGACCTGACGTTTGCCGACGGGCGCCGCCTGTTCGTGGGTTCTTCCGGCACCGGCGCGCCGCGCGACGGCCGAGACAAGGCGGAGAAGTAAGAGGCGCAAGCAGTCCTGGTCCTTAGTGCTTTGTGCTTGGTCGCCAGGAACCAAGCACTAAGCCCAAGAACTACTTATTCGATGACGGCGCGAGACGCCGGAGCTCGTCGAAGAAGTTGAAGAGAAACACCACTTTGTTCTGCTTGATCGACGCTCGGGGATCTTGCTCAACTGCGGCAATTGCGACACGCTGGCCGTCAGGGTGCAGCGCAAACGGGCGCAGTCTCGGCCGGGGAATCAGCCGACCGGGTGACCACACACGCGGTTTGTCGACGCGCAGAGAGTCGCCAGCAGACATGTACGAGGCGACCATCATCTGCTGAGTGTTGAAGTCGTTGTAGAACAGCTCCGAGGTCGTTCGCGACCACGCTGGGAAGGTGCCGCCGCCATTCGAGATTTGCTGTAGCCCGCCCGGGCCTGGAAACGGCCTCACGTACACCTCCTGCCCACCCGACTCATTCGAGTAGTACGCCAGCCAGCGGCCATCGGGTGAAAACATCGGCTCCTGTTCGGAGCGGGGCCGTTCAGGAACACAGTGGGCTTTCCGATCTTCCACCCTGATGTTTCGTCGCCATCCACAGGCAGGATCAGGATGTCGAAGCCGGTCTTGGAGTTCTGCTCTGAGAACGCCAGGAACTTGCCGCTCGGGTGCCACGAGCCAGCAACATGAAGGGTTCCGCTCTCGGTGAGGCGCTGGACATCGCCTGAGGCATCGGCGCGTCGCCAATGGAGATTCCGGCCCGAAGGTGAACACGATCCGGCGGCTGTCCGGCGTCCACACCGGCTTCACGTCGGGGCCAGCGTCGAACGTGAGTTTCGTCGACGTATCACGTGACCACTCATAGACCCATACGTCCGGAGCGCCGCCACCGGCAGCGACGACGTCGAACGCGACACGGTGTCCATCTGGTGAAAAACTCGGATTGCTCCAGTCCGAAGCCGCCGCACGCAATGGCGTGGTTCGTCCGCCGCGATCCAGCCAACTCATGGTCGCTTCGATCGAAAGTTCCCCTCCCGCCAGATAGACAAGCGTGCCGCTCGTCGACACGGCAAGCTGCGCGCCGCCGGTCCCCGTGCTGGCCTGCACGCCTTCGAGCACCGGCACCTGCTGGCCGGTCATCTCGAGCCGATCCAGATCGAATGGAGCCGCGAACACGGTTCCGTTACTCATGTAGATCAGATGTCCGCTCGGCAGATACCTCCCGAAGTAGCCACCGCGGTGCACGATTTTTCGAGTTCCCTCCGGTATCGTCTGCACGACGATGTTCGCGCTATCGAACGCGCCAGGGCTTGCCGCCGCGGTGAACAGGATCGCCTGGCCGCCCCTGAGCGTCTGCGGCCACCGGTGCAACGATTCGCCCGCAGCGCGTGTTGTCAACGGCTCAGGCTGGCCGCCGGCCGACGACACGCGAAAGACACTCGTGTCCGGCGTGCTATCCGGGACAAAGGCGATCGTGTCCGTCCTCCGCCCACGTGCCGCCGCGGCCAGCTGGCGCATCGCACAGCGTGACCGCAGCGCCGCCGGTTGCCGACACCTTCTTGAGTTTGCCGTCCGCAAAGAAGGCAATCCACTCGCCATCGGGGGAGAAGAACGGATCGCGGGCATTCTCAGTTCCCGGCAGTGGGACCGCCTCCAATTGAGCCAGACGCCGAACGAAAAGCTGCGCCTGACGTCCGGACATTGTTTCGGCGACGAAGGCCAACAGCCTGCCATCCGATGAGAGCGCGAGACTGGCGCCAGGTGCGCCGGGAGACGACAGCGACGCATCGACGCCGATTTCACTGCTCACACGCACGGACCCCGGCTGCGGAGGCGTTCTCCACGGCGCCCACAGGGCCACGACGATGCCGAGTGCCGCCGTCGCAACGGCGCCGAACACCCACGGCAGCGCGCGCGACGCTCGCGAAGACGACGTCTCTGGAGCCGGAGGTGAGACGACGACGTCCGGCGATGTCGTCAGCGCGTCATCGATCTCCATTTGCGCCGACGCAATGTCCGGCAACCGGCGTTTGCGGTCCTTCTCGAGGCAGCGTCGCAGCAGCCGCGGATCGACGGCGGCGTGTTCGCCGGGAGCGCATTCCAATCCGGCTCTTTCGTGATGACGAACGCCAGCGTGTGCGAGACGGTCTCTCCCTCGAAGATCCTCCGTCCGGTCAGCATCTCCCAGAGCACCACACCAAATGCCCAGACGTCCGCGCGCTTGTCGGCCGCCGAGCCCGTGGCCTGCTCGGGCGACATGTAGGCGGCGGTGCCGAGAATCACGCCGGCCGCGTCGCGCCGAGCGTGAGCGTCGGCGAGTGCGTGACGTTGACATCGTGAGCGCCCGGGTTCTGCACGACGGCGGCGAGGCCGAAGTCGAGCACCTTGACCTTGTCGTCCGGCGTGATCTTGATGTTGGCCGGCTTCAGGTCGCGGTGAATCACGCCTTTCCCGTGTGCCGCGTCGAGCGCCTCGACGAGCTGACGCGCGATCGCCATCGCCTCGCTGAAGCGGATCGGCCCGCGCGCGAGCCGATCGGCAAGCGTCTCGCCCTCGATCAGCTCGAGGACGAGCGCCGTGACCGGCGTCTGGCCTGCTCGAGTCCATAGATCGCGGCGATGTTGGGATGATTCAGGGAGGCGAGCAGCTCGGCTTCGCGACGAAACCGAGCCAGGCGCTCGGGGTCGGTCGCAAAGCCGTCCGGCAGCACCTTGATGGCGACCTCGCGCTTCAGCCGGGTATCGCGGGCGCGATACACCTCGCCCATCCCGCCCGCCCCAGCAGGTCGAGGACCTCATACGGGCCGAATCGGGCGCCAGCGCTCAAGGCCATGGTGCGGCGTTATGATACTGACGTTTCGATCCGTACGACTGTGGAGACGACCATGCACCGACGATTCCGAGCGGCCTCGAGTACGGCGGCCGCTGCCCTTGTATTCCTGCTGTTCGGCAGCATCGATGCTCGAGCCCAGCAACCGGACTTCACCGGCGTCTGGACGACCTACACCGAGCCCGGGCAAGGGCCCGGCGGAGGACGCGGCGGCGGACCGCCGCTGCCGCTGACCGACTCCGGCGAAACAGAAGGTGGCCAGGTATCAATCACTGGTCCAGCCGACCGGCGACACGCCCGGGCGGCTTCTGCCTGGGAACGGGCATGCCGGGATCGATGCTCGGCTCCGGCGGATATCCGATGGAGATCCATCAGCGGCCGGAACAGATCATCATCGTCTACGAGGCGCACAACGAGGTCCGCCGCGTCTATCTCGGCGACCGCATCGTGCCCGAGGTGGATCGGCTGCCGGGCCGCAATGGCCACTCGAGCGGCCGATGGGAAGGCAACACGCTGGTCGTCGAAACGGCGAATCTGGTCGAGCAGGTCGATCAGCGATATGCCCACAGCAGCAAGGCGAAGATCGTCGAACGCTATCGTCTCGAGAAGGGCGTCAAGGGCGAGACCGTGCTCGTGGCCGAGATGACGATGACCGATCCCGAGTTCTACACGGCGCCGTTCACGACCGTGAAGAAGTGGGCGAAGGTGCCGAACGGGCATCTGCTGCCGTACGAGTGCGCCGAGGAGAACTGGATCAAGCACCTGGAGCAGCTCGAGAAGCAAGGCCGCCGGCAAGAAGTGAGTTCAATCAATCACGGAGCGTACGTCATGAGACTACTTGTCCTCGTCGCGGCGGCCCTCGTCACCTGTGGCGCAGCGCTGACCGCGCATCATTCGGCCATTCAGTTCGATTTCGCCAACAGCAAGGCGGTCACCGGTGTCGTCAAGAAGTTCATCGCCATCAATCCGCACATGCAGCTGGTGCTCCACGTCAAGGACGCGAAGGGGGAGCGCGACATCGAGTTCGAGGGCCACAGCACCAACAACATGTATCGCGCCGGCTACCGCGACAACATGATCAAGGTCGGCGACACCATCACCGTCTACATCGCGCCGCTCAAGGACGGCAGCGACGGCGGATACGTGACGGCGGCAATGACCGCGAGCGGCACCAGGTTCGGCGCCCGCTCTCGTGCGGAACTCGAGCAGGAACGGTTGAAGGCTGAAGGCAAGAAGTAGCGGGAGTCAGGCGTGAGCAGGGCGATCGTCGTTTCCCTCGCGATGGTCGCGCTCATGGCGGGCGCCGGCGCGCAGACTCGTGCGCGCCCGCGTTTCGCGTCGATCCCTCCTGGCCGACGATTCCGAACAACTGGCAGTTGGGACAGGTCGCCAGCGTCTCGGTGGACGCGGACGATCACGTCTGGGTCCTGCAGCGGCCCGGCACGCTCGGCGCCGACGAGAAACACAAGGCCGCACCGCCGGTCATCGAGTTCACGGCTGAAGGCCGAGTGGCTCGCGCGTGGGGCGGACCCGGCGCCGGCTACGAGTGGCCGAATTCCGAGCACGGCATCTACGTCGATCCCAGAGGCTTCGTGTGGGTCGGCGGCAACGGCACGAACGACCATCAGATCCTGAAGTTCACCAGAGACGGCAGGTTCGTCATGCAGATCGGCCACGCCGGCAAGAGTCGCGGCAACGCCGACACCGAGAACCTCAATCAGCCCGCCGACACCTTCGTGCACGCGGCGACGAACGAGCTCGTCGTGGCGGACGGCTACGGCAACCGGCGAATCATCGTCTTCGATGCCGACACCGGCCGGTTCAAGCGGATGTGGGGTGCGTTCGGCAATGTGCCGACGCGACGCCGCGCCGAATCCGGCGCTGCCCGATGCCGACCCGCAAGGCGCCGTCGCAGTTCGTGCAGCCGGTGCACGCCGCGCGCGTGTCGAAGGACGGACTCGTCTACGTCAGCGATCGCGGCGGCAAGCGCGTGCAGGTGTTCCGCCTCGACGGCACCTACGTCACGCAGGTGTTCATCGGACGTGAGTGCAAGGCGCCGGAATGCGGCAACGGCAGCACGGCGGCCAGCACGGCGTTCTCCACCGATGCCGATCAGCGGTACCTGTTCGTCGGCAATCGCAGCCAGGCCAAGGTGATGGTCTTCGAGCGCCGCGGGCTGCAGCTGCTCGGCTCGTTCGGCGAGTGGGGCTCGGCGCCGGGTCAGTTCGGCACCCTGCATCACATGGCCTCCGATTCGAAGGGCAATCTGTATGTGACGGAGGTCACGCCGCTTCGCCCGGAGAATCGCCGGGTGCAGAAGTTGTCCGTCCGACGCCAGGGCCGCCTGAAGGCGGCCCCTAGGATCGGATGTGGGGTCCGCCTTCAGGCGGCCCGCGTATCATTCTTCCGTGTCTGCGTTCGCCTTCGGAGACTTCCTGGTCGATGCGGCCGCCCGCAGAGTGACACGGGGCGGGGACGTCGTCTCGATTCCCGACCGGCACATCGGGGTGCTGCTGCATCTCCTCGCGCACGCCGGGTCGATCGTGTCCAAGGACGGACTCATCGAATCGGCGTGGAGCGGACTGGCGGTGACCGACAACAGCCTCGAGCAGGCGATCTCGGGGTTGCGCCGAGTGCTTGGCGACGGTCCCGACGGCCAGCCGTACATTCAGACCGTACCGCGGCAAGGCTATCGATTCAGCGGCGCGCGTCACGCGAACGACCGCGCGCGCATCAGACGATTCGCTCGACGCGCTGCTCGCGCCGCATCGCGCCTGGATCGAAGGGCGGGCAGCGCTCGAGACCCTCGAGGGGGACCAGATCGTCCGCGCGCGCGGCGTCTTCGAGGGCGTGCTGCGCGGCGCGCCGGACCAGGCGTCGGCGCACGTCGGCCTCGCCAACGCCTGCATCATGCAGTTCGAGATGACGAGGGCCGATGAGTCGCCCGACACGGCTGCGCTGACCATGGCCGCGCACGCACGCGCGCGAGGCCTGCCGGCTCGGGCCGGACTATGGCGAGGCGTGGGCGACGCTGGGGTTCGTGCTCGATCGCATCGGCCGGCCACCCCGACGCGCTCGCCGCGTCGAGACGCGCGATCACGCTCGAAGCCGACAACTGGCGGCATCATCTCCGGCTGGCCTCGGTCAGCTGGGGTGAAGAGCGATTGCGCGAGGCGCGCCGCACGCTGGCGCTGCTGCCCGGCTTTCCGATCGCGCACTGGCTGTGCGCCACCGTGCACGTCGCGCGGCAAGCGTGGGACGAAGCCGAGCGCGAGCTGGACGCTGGCATTGCCGGCCAGGCGAGTCAGCAGACTGCGCCGTCGCGATTCAGCGGCGTCGCGCTGCACTGGCTCCGCGGTCTCGTGCATCTGGCTCGCGGCGACGAGCACCGGGCGCTCGACGTCGCTCGAGCGCGAGCTGTCATTCGAAGCGAGCGGCCACCTGTACGCGCGCGAATGCTGCGCGAACACCTGGTACGCGATCGGCGCCCTTCATCAGCGCCGGCAGCAACGAGATAAAGCGGTGAGCGGGATTCGAGGAGGCGCTCACGCGTGTGCCCAGGCATCCGCTGGCGAAGCTGGGTCTGAGCGTGGTGCATCCAGGCGGAGAGACCGCACCGGTGCGCGTCTCCGCTCCGTCGTTCGACGCCGCGATCGTTCACGTTGCGCAGCTCGTGCTCGCCGGCGACGCCACGAGCGCTGCCCGTCTACTGGATCACGCCCTTGCTGTGGCGCCTTCCGGGAACGCAGGATGGCTTCTTCCTGTGGAACCGCTGTTGAATGTCAGCGCCGCAACTGGAGATCTGGGCGCCCGTGCTCGCCCGTTTGCGCTCGCGCGCCGCGTAGCGAATCCAGTCCGGCTGAAGCCGGACGCTACGAGCATTGGACGCGATGAAGCATCCCGCGTCTGCCTTGTGAGGTTTCGGAGCCAAGACCAGCGTCTTCTCGTCCAGAAAGTCGATCGCTTCGCCCTGGGGCTCGGTCTCGCCGAGGAAGCAGGGCCGCTTCAGATCCCGCCAACGGTGCCCCTGGGGTTGCCCAAGCGCAGTCGAGGGGCCGTTCTCCGCGGCATAAAAGAAGATCTCGCTGTAGGTTCTGACGGCGAGTGTGATCCCGTCCGGGGACATCGCTGCCGCCGTGGCCCATCGTCCGAGTCCTTGATCGGGCGCGATGCCAGTGTCGCCCTGATTCGCTGCCGTCAGGACCTCGCCCGAGCGTCACGGCTTTCGCCACATCGGCCCTCGAGACGCCGAAGAAGGAGATCGTCTGCGTGCGGCCTTTGGTCACGATCGTCACGTCGCCATTGGGTAGCACGGCGATGGCCTCGGCATCTTCGGGCTGCGCCGGGATAGCGGAAACGGAACGCGCGTGCCTGGACGGTGAGCGGACTCGCGGGATCCGCTCCGGCAACCGTCGGCTCGAGGACGACGAACACGGTCAGGACATTCCGGGAACGATCGTTATTCCCGGTGTCGGCAACGTAGAGGCATTGCCGGCCGGACGGTTCTTCCCACGGGCAGGGCCCGTCGCGATGTCTTCCCAATCCCGTGCGATCGCGTCGGTCACGGCGACCCTGGCGAGCAGCCGGCCTTTGAGGTCGATGGCGTAGAGCGTTGGCGTATCACCCGAGTCATTGTGAGACCAGAGCACACCGGGCTGCGTCCGGCTGACCGCCAGTCCCGAGCTTTCGCGCAGCTCGGACGGCAGCGGTCCGAGCTCCTCGATCATCCGGGGCGCGTACGCCCGCCCCTGTTCGAAGTACGAGGTGCGCGTCAGAGACCCGATCTGCTGCGCGGCCCACGGCCGCAGCATCCAGCCCCCGCCGGCAACGAGGAGGAACGTCAGGAGGATCTTCAGGGTGCGCGTCACCTATGAATCTTACCCTTCCTCCTCCCCTTGCTTACCGAGAGGAGAGGGCGTATGCTCGCGCGCATGTGGCGACGCACAACCGTGACGACGACGTGGACGAGGAGCTTCGGTATCACGTCGAGCAGCAGACCGAGGTGAACGTTCGCGGCGGGGATGTCTGCGGAGGAGGCTCGCCGTCAGGCGCTGCTGCAGTTCGGCAATGTGCCGCTGGTCAAGGAAGACACGCGCGCGGTCTGGACGCTGTGGCGCGGCTCGAGCAGGTCCTGCAGGACCTGCGTTTCGGCGCGCGCATCCTCACCCGATCGCCTGGCCTCAGCGCCACCGCGGCGATCCTGATCGCGCTCGTCGTCGGGATCAACACCACTATCTTCTCGATGGTAAATGGCATCGTGCGCCGGCCGGCGCCCGGCGTGACCGCTGACGATCTTGTGAAGATTGCGCATGGCCGATCGACCCGGAGCGGGCTTCTTCAGCTTTCCTGACTATCTCGAGTACCGGAAGCAGACGAAGACGTTGCGCTCGGTCACGGCCTTCACGAACCGTCGCGTGACGATGACGGTAGATCGTGGCAGCTACCAGACATTTCTCACCGCCGTCGACGCCAACTACTTCGAGACCGTCGGTGTCTCGCTCGCGCTCGGCCGTGCATTCGGTCCGGTCGGAGATGCAGTCGCTTGGCGCCTCCGGTGTGACGGCGATCATCAGCGACGAGGCGTGGAAGAACTACTTCGACGGTGATGCCGATGTGATCGGCCGCGCCATCGAGGTGAACGGCGTTCCGGCCACGATCATCGGCGTAGCGCCGCCCGCATTTCACGGCACGATGCTCGCCGAGCGCTCGGACGCTGTGGATGCCGCTGCTCGCCTTCTGGCAAGTGCGTGACCCCCGAGACCGCGCGACAGCTCGTGGGCGATCGAAACACGCCGTCGGTGGATCTCATGGGCAGGCTCGCTCCGGGACGGACGCGTGTCGGAAGCGCAGGCCGAGTTCTCCACGATCGAAGCGCGGCTTCGGCTGTCGGATCCGTCCATCGAACGGCATCCGGTCAGCGTCGTGCGTTACGCCGCGACAGCCGGCGGCGTGGTGCCGGCCATCATGCCCGCCTTCCTCGCGCTCTTTTCGATCGTGACGCTGCTCACGGTGCTGATCGTCTCGGCCAACGTCGCGAACTTGATGCTGGCGCGCAGCATGGCTCGGCAGCGCGAGACGGCCGTCCGACAATCGCTCGGCGCCTCGCGCGTTCGCATCGTCAGGCTGCTGCTCGCGGAAGGGCTGTCGATCTCGCTGGTCGCGTGGCTGGCCGCGTGTCTGATGACGATGTGGGCCGTCCGGGTCGATTCCACGACTGCTGCCGCCGTCGCCGGTGAGCCAGGGCGGATTGAGCATGGCTCCCGACTGGCGCGTGCGTCTCGTACGCGATGCTGCTGGCCGGCGATCGGCACCGTCGCGTTCACATTGGCGCCGGCGCTTCGCGTCTGGAAGCAGGATCCGTTGCCGTGGCTGAAGGCCGGCGAGCAGAGTGTCGCACAGGGTCGTTCGCGGTCTGTCGAGCACGCTGGTCGTGCTGCAACTCGCGTTCTCGGTGTTGCTGCTGACCGCCGCCGGACTCGCGAGCCGGTCGGCGTCGATGATGCAAGTCGATCTCGGCTTCGAATCCCGGAACCTGCTGATTGTCCGCATCAGCACGGCCGGGAGCGTGCGCACGCGCGACGGCGCATCGCGACGTGATCGATCAGGTGCGCGAGCGCTTCATGCGCATCCCCGGTGTGCGAGTCGGTGTCGTACTTTCGGATTCCCGTGCGGGCGGAGCCCGTGCGCACGCTCGGTTCCGTGCCGCCCGCGCGCGCGACGGTCTACGCCGTGGGACCCGACTACCTCGAGGTGCTCGGGCTTCGTGTGGTGGCGGGTCGAGCGCTCGAGCGTCGACGATCGCTCACGCCCGACGCCGGTCGCCGTCGTGAACCAGAACCTGGCGCGATGCGCTCTGGCCGGGCCAGGTCGCTGTCGGGCCAGACGATGCTGTTCGGTCCTGAACGGCAGAGCGTCGAGATCGTCGGCGTTGTCGCCAACGCATTCGTGGCGGGCTTCAATCCCGAGCGTCCCGATCCGAAGCCGAACTACGTCTTCGTGCCGGAGCAGCCACTTGCCGTGCGGTCCGGCGGCACGCTGGCCAGTAATACCGTGCGGGCCCCGGCCCCGGCGAGTCACGCTGTACGTGCGCCATCGCGGCGACGTCGGGACGGTCGCCGGTGCGGTCGGGCCGGCGCTCCGCGAGGTCGATCGCGCGCATCGCGATCACGTTCGTGCGCACCATGGACGAACAGCTCGAGTTGCTCACACTGTCGGCGAGCATGATCGCCCGTCTGCTTCTGATCTTCTCGGTCGTCTCGCTGGTCATCGCCGCGATCGGACAATACGCGGTCGTGGCCTTCAACATGCGCCGGCGTATCCGCGAGTTCGGCGTGCGCATCGCGCTCGGCGCCTCGGCGGGTCAGGTGCTCGGCGGCGTGCTGCGCGAAGGGCTGGTCCTGACCTTCATTGGCCTGGCATGCGGGCCTGGCGCTGAGCGTCGCGGTCGCGGTGGCCGCGCGCAGCGTGCTGTTCAACGTGACGCCGACCGACCCACAGACCTACGCCGGCGTGTTCGCGCTCCTCGCAGCCGTGTCGCTCCTCGCGTGCTGTCTACCCGCGCGCGGCGCATCGCGTGTCGATCCGGTGCAGGCGTTGCGCCAGGAATAGTCTGGACACGAGCGGAGGCCTTGAGCTTGCAGCCAGCGCGGATTCTGCGATGATGCGAATATGTCCGGTCGCTGCACCTCGTGGCTCGCGCCACTCGCGTTCCGAACGCTGGTAGCCGACGTTCACCTCGCGCTGCGGCTTCTGCGCGAGCCGACCGTCCCGGTGTACCTCAAGGCGCTGCCGTTTGCCGCACTGGTCTACGTTCTGTCGCCGCTGGACTTCCTGCCTGATTTCATCCCGATCATCGGGCAGTTGGACGACCTTGCCCTCGTCATCATGGGGCTCAAGATGTTTCTGGCGCTTGGCCCCCTCCGAAGCCCTGGCGTTCCACCGAGGGCAGATCGCACAGCGTCAGCCGTTCTCGCCAATGCCTCCGACCGGCGACGTGATCGACGCCGAATTCCGCCGGCTATAGCAACAGATCCGACGATCAGGATTTTTCAGGAGTTCCGTCAAGACTTCGCAGGGGATGAGCATCGACCATGGAAGCTCATGGAGGTGCCTATGCGCGCTGCTGTTTTGACGATGTTCATGCTTGGTGTGGCTCTACCGGTCGCGGCTCAGACCGAGAACGTGATCAACCCGCCGCCGCCGGTCAGAAGCGTCAACCTCTCGGGTCCCCGCTTCGGCTTCACGTCGCTCAGTCAGGGCATCGTGGACAAGCTGCAGCAGGAACACGACATCACCGTCCGTTCCGGGAATCTCGCAATTCGGCTGGCAGTTCGAGAAACAGTTCTACAGCAAGGCGGGCGGGATCGCCGCCGTCAACGAGTTCGTGGTCCTGCTCGGCGGGCTCGAGCAGGGCGTCGCGCTTCCGAGCCTGAGCTGGATGGTCGGCCTGCGCTCGCCGACCGGACTGGAGTTCGGCATCGGTCCCAACATCACGCCGGCCGGCGTCGCGCTGGCAGTGGCCGGCGGCGTGACGTTCCGCTCGGGATCGCTCAACGTGCCGGTGACCTTCGCCGTCGTGCCGTCGAAGGACGGGATGCGCGTCAGCATGCTCACGGGCTTCAACTTTCGCGGGCGGTAGGAGCGAGGCCGATCATGCGACTGCTGCTGACAATCGCAATCCTGCTCGGTGTGAGCCGGCCGCGTCGCTTGCCCAGCAACCTAGGCTCTGGGCGAGATCGTCGGATCGAGCGGATGCTGGCCTGTCACCAGCCGGGACCGGGTCGTCGTGAACATGGACGATGGGGCGGCGCGGACGGGGACGCTGCTCTGCATGGGTCCGGAGGAGATCATGCTGACGGGAAGCGGAACGCTTCCCCTCAGCACGATCCGTCAGATCTCGAAGCCGAGGGACAGTTACGCTCGACGGCATGCTCAAAGGTGCGGCCGTCGGTCTGGTGATTCTCGTCGTTCTGCGCCCCTGACTGCCCGGGCGGAGTACGTGATGCGCGCGACGCTCGGCTACGCCGCGATCGGCGGGACGATCGACGCTTTGCAGGGGAATAACAAGACGATCTATCGGCGAGAGCCGCCGCGTGCAGCGATTGCGTGGAGGGTCACATTTTGACTGCACGTGACTTCGCTTGTGCGACGGAAACGCGGACGCGGACGGATTGAACGTAGAGCTCGGTCTTCGACCTCGCGGACATGCGAGTCAGTGTGAGCTTGAGCCGTTTGGTTACGGCGTCAGCGTCAGTGTGTGTTCGGTCGCCCCCGGCAGAAACGGCGTCGCCTCGCCGTTCACCCAGGCCGCGTGTGAGTTGGCGTAGTAGGGCGACAGCGGGTGGCCGCTCTGGCCGGTCGGCATGTGCATGATGCCGCTGGCCTCGCGGCCGGGTGAGACGATCATGCGCTCGGACGCCGCATTGGCGCCCCAGTGCATGCGCGGCGTGTAGAGGTCGCCGCTGAGTGGCTGCACCGGCATGTCGAGCCGGCTTCCGAAGAACGGGATCGCCGACGACAGCGGATGGCGATAGGCGGTGATGTTCGATCGCGACCACGGCTCGACCAGGCCGCTCGCACCGCCGGCCCGTTCGATGACGCGATCGACGGCCGCGACGAGCAGCGCGTCCCATGTCGCGTACGCGGGATCGAGCAGGTGCATCGGCTGTTCGGTGACGAGCTTCCAGATCGGCCCTTCGCGACGACGGACCGTGCGGTAGTCGAACGAGGCGTCCGCCTCGTAGCACTCGGCCAGCACGAATGCGATCACGGCGTTGGAGACCTCCTCGCGAAACATGACGCGTCAGCCGATAGCCGGCGGAACCGGCCGACGCCTGGCCGTCCCACGTGCGCTCGACGACATCGCGGAAATGCGCGCGTGCCCCGTTGCCGGCGATCGCGGCCGGCGTCAGCGTCCGCAGAATGAGGTCGCGCCAGCGCGCGAGAAACGTGGCGCTGGTCTCGAGCTGAATGTCGAGCAGGTCCGCCGGAGTGAACTGGTCCTTGGCCATCAACCGGTCGCGGATGATGCGCGCCCGCGAGCCGACCTCGTAGCTGCCGTCACCCAGCTTCGCCAGCATCTCGCCGTCCACGACGCGCGCATTGGCCGTCCAGAGCCGTCCGCTCTCGGGGTCGCGCAGTCGCGGGTACTCCGCCGGGCTCAGATAGCCGTTCCATCCTCGTGCGCCGTCGGCCCACGAATGCGGCAGACGGCCATCGAATCCGACCCGCTTCGGAATCGATCCGTAGACCGTCCATCCGATGTGGCCCTCCGTGTCGGCGGCCACGAAGTTCTGGCCGGGCGCGCCGATGCCGTTGACGGCGTCGAACGCTTCGTCCACGGTGTGAGCCGTCTCGAGTGCGGCAGATGCGACGGCGAGCCGTTCGACGTCGTGCGCGACCCAGCGAAGCGCGCGAGCTCGCCCGTGGTGATCGGGCGTGACCACTGGACCCCAGATGGTCCACGACACGGGGAGATGCTCCGGGGGTGCTCCGGCAACCTCGATCACTTCGTCATGGCGATCGAAGGCGCGCCAGCCTTCCGGTGTGCGATAGCGACTCAGGTCCTGCGGATCGACCTCGAGCAGGACCAGGTCGGTCCAGTCGGCGTAGGTGTTCGTGAAGCCCCAGGCGATGTGCGTGTTGCTGCCGACGACCAGGGCGGGAACGCCTGGCAGCGTGATGCCGATCAGCCGCAGCGGACCGGACGGACTCGACGGATCCGGCCATTCGAGCGCAGCGCGATACCACGTGTTCGGCACGCGCACCGTGAGGTGCATGTCGTTGGCGACGAGCGGTGCGCCGTCCGCGGTCAGCCGCCCGGCAATCACCCAGTTATTGCTGCCGACCGCGCTCTCGCCGCGGTCGCTGTCAAAGCCCAAGTCCCAAGGCGTAACGCCTAACCCAGGTGGAAGTGAGGTTTCCTGGCGAGGGGGTGGCAGCACGATGCGTTCTTTCTTGCCCGATCGTCGCGCGCGCAGGTCATAGACGTCGGGTCCCGGAATCGGCGGCACGCTGAAGGCTGTGCCCACGACGGGTGAATCCCACTCCGTACCGTCGGGCACGAGCAGATCCACCATCGGCTTCGGCATCAGGTCGCTCATCGTCGCCAGGGTGGATTCGTACGAGCCGGTGTAGTCCTGCAGCGTGATGAACATCGACAGCACGACGAGGAGGCTGTCTTCGGGCAGCCATGGCCGTGGATTCTGCCGAAGGATCAGATATTCAAACGGTGCCGCGCCGAGACTCGTCAGCCCCGTGTTGACGCCGGCCGCGTACGCATCGAGCACCCGGCGCGCATCGGGGGTCATGTTCGCGACCGCGCGCTCGGCGCCGGCTCGGAAGCGATGCAGCCGGATCTCGCGATCGGCCGCGAGCGCACGGGCGCCAACGAGGGCGGCCAACTCGCCGGCGGCTCGCCGCCGCGCGAGATCCATGGCGAAGAATCGCTCCTGCGCGTGCAGGACGCCGATAGCGCGGGCCACATCCACACGCGACGCGCCGCGAACGGTGGGAATGCCCAGCGAGTCCCTGACGATCGAGACGGGCGCCGACAGCCCGGCGACCTGCAGCGTTCCGTCGAGCTGCGGCAGGCTGGCGCGCAGCTGCGCTCGTGCCCAGAATCCTGCGACGGTCCCGAGGACGAGGATCAGGCCGAGTGCGATCACCGCGGCTCGAACCAGGTAGCGTCGCATGTGAGAGGATCTTAGCGTGGGCTTTGGGCTTTGGGCTCTAGGCTTTAGGGCGCGCAAGGAACGGATAGATCGCACGAGGCCTGTCTCGATATCTTTGCTCTCATGAGTGCTGCTGCAGCCGTCAAAACTCCCGCTGGCATGGATCAGGTCCGCAAGGCGTGCGCGTTCATCCAGCAGCACGCCGATGCGTCGATCACCCTCGAGCGCCTGGCCAGGCACGTGAATGCCAGTCCCTTTCACTTTCAGCGCGTCTTCACGCGCATTGTCGGCATCTCGCCGCGTGCGTATCAGGATGCACTGCGCGCCGGGCGCTTCAGGCAGGGCCTGCGTGAGGGCGTGCCGGTGACCGGCGCACTCTATGACGCCGGGTACGGGTCGAGCAGTCGCGTCTATGAACGGCTGCCTACCGGACGCGGGATGACGCCAGCGGTGTACAAGCGCGGAGCGCAGGGCGTCGAGGTGACGTATGCCATCGCCGATTCACCACTGGGCCGCCTCCTCGTCGCGGCAACGCCGAAAGGCATCTGCTCGGTGAAGCTCGGCGACAGGGATGATGCACTCGAGCGCGATCTGCGGCACGAGTATCCGGCCGCAGCCATCTCACCCAACCGCTCGGACCTGGCGCGCTGGGTCAAGTCGATCCTCACCTACCTGAACGGACGCCGGCCGCATCTGGACCTTCCGCTCGATATCCAGGCGACGGCGTTTCAATGGAAGGTCTGGCGGTATCTGCAGTCGATTCCCTATGGCGAGACGCGCGCCTACAGTCAGGTGGCGCGCGACATCGGCGCCCCGGCAGCGGTCCGCGCCGTGGCTCGCGCCTGCGCCACCAACCCCGTGTGTCTGGTCATCCCCTGCCACCGAGTGGTGGGGAAGGATGGTGGCTTGACCGGCTATCGCTGGGGTGTCGAGAGGAAAAGAGCTCTGCTGAACAAGGAGAAGTAAATAGAATTCTGAATTACCTTGCGTACACGTTACGGGGTCTCACCCTGGATCGAGAGCTTTCCTTCCTCGCGGCGTCCTGACTATCAGCGTCTTCGGGGCGAACACACAGCCGATGTCGTGATCGTGGGCGGCGGTCTGACCGGCTGCGCAACGGCGTATGCCTGCGCGGCGGCGGGCCTGCGTCCCGTCGTGCTCGAAGCCGGCCGGATCGGGTGGGGCAGCGCCGGGCGCAGCGCCGGTCTGCTGCTGTCCGATCCCGGCGTCGCCTTCAAGGACATCGCCAAGGCACACGGACTTCGCGCGGCGAGACGCATCTACGAGGGCTACCGCAAGGCGTCCCTCGATGCGGCCGTCGATCCTGCGTCGCCTCAACATCCGCTGCGACCTCCAGAGCTGTGACGATGTGGTGGTGGCGGATTCGCGACGGAGAGAAGAACCTTCAACGCGAGCGCGACGCGCGCGCGGACGCCGGGCTCGACGCGAAATGGATCTCCGCTCAGTCGGCCAGGGCGTCGATGGCCCTCGACGCCGTGGGAGCGTTCAAGCCAGGGCCGGGCTTCACGCTGGATCCGTACCGGGCCTGCCTTGGCCTGGCGTCCGCGGCCCGTTCGCGCGGCGGGATCCTCTTCGAGCGATCACCCGTCAAAAAGGTGCGAGCGGGCCAGAAGCAGGTGGACGTGATCCTTGATGGCGGCGTGATCCACGCCGACAAGGTGATCGTGACGACGGGGATCGCGACGGCCGAGTTCAAGCCGCTTCGCCGCCACTTCAAGACGCGCGAGACGTACCTCGTGTTGACCGAACCGCTGCCCTCGCCGATGCGGAAGCAGCTGGGCGACGACGGCCTGACGATTCGCGACATGGCGTCGCCACGGCACCGGATCCGCCGGACGAAGGACTCGCGTCTGCTGATCGCCGGAGGCGATCGCGACGAGTCGCCGGCCCGTCAGCGCGAGGCGATTCGCGTTCAGCGCACGGGCCAACTGATGTACGAACTCCTGATGATGTATCCGGCGATCTCTGGATTGCAGCCCGAATATGGCTGGGAGATGGTGTACGGCGACACCGCCGACGGATTGACCTACATCGGGCCGCACCGCAACTACCCGCGACATCTGTTCGCGCTCGGCGGCTCCGGCGATTCAGTCACGAGCGCCTTCCTCGCGTCGCGTATTCTTGCCCGCGCGGCTCGCGGCGATCTGGACAAGGCCGACGAGGTGTTCGGCTGGACTCGATGACAGTCTTTCCAACTGCGACGCGATGACAACGGATCAGGTCGATCTCCTGGCGATCGGACCGCACCCTGACGACATCGAGATCGGCATCGGCGGCATCGTCGCCAAGCACGCCTCGCTCGGCCATCGGGTGGGACTGTGCGATCTCACCGCCGGAGAAATGGGCAGCAACGGCACCGTTGACGAGCGGCTTGCCGAGGCCGAAGCAGCGCGCGTTGTCCTGGGCGCGGTGTGGCGCGCGAACCTCCGGCTGCCGGATCGCGCCATCGGCTCCGCGCCGGATCACATGCGCCTCGTTGCTGGTCTGGTGCGTCGTGCGAAGCCGCGTGTGGTAGCCATTCCGTATTGGTCCGATCGGCATCCCGACCATGTGGCCGCGAGTCACCTGCTCACCGAAAGCGTGTTCAGCGCTGGTCTTCGCCGCTATGACGCCGATGGCGAGGCGTGGAAGCCCGAGTCGATCTGTTACTACTTCATCAACGACATGGCGGCTCCTTCGTTCGTCGTGGATGTCAGCGCGCACTACGACACGAAGCGCCGGGCGCTGGCCTGTCACGTGACGCAGTTCACGCCATCGCAGGCGGGCGCCGTGGCCACGCGGCTGACGTCAGAGAGATTCCGTCAGCTCATCGAAAGCCGCGACAGTCAGTTCGGCGCAGTCGCTGGTGTGGCGTTCGCCGAGGGCATCGTCGTCAAGCAGCCCCTCCTCCGACCCCATCTCCTTCACGAGTAATCGTCCGTGAATATCGGCATCGTCTGCTATGCGTCGGTCGGAGGAAGCGGGGTGGTGGCGACCGAGCTGGGGAAGGCCCTGGCGCTTCGCGGTCATCAGGCTCACTTCATCAGCACCGAGACACCGTTTCGTCTGGGCGACTTCCAGGAAGGTCTCTTCTTCCATCAGGTCGCGACGCCGACCTATCCGCTGTTTCGTGAGCCGCAGTATCTGCTGTCGCTCGCCAACCGCATCGTGCAGGTGGCACGCGAGTTCAGCCTGGACATCATCCACGCGCACTATGCCGTTCCTCACGCGACCGCGGCATTTCTCTCGCGTCAGGTGCTCTCGGCCTCCGGAACCGGACCGAAGGTGGTGACGACGCTCCACGGAACCGACATCACCCTGATCGGCAACGATCCGTCGTACTCACAGATCGTGGCGTTCTCGATCGAGCAATCCGATGGCGTGACGGCCGTCTCGAACAGCCTGCGCGAGTCCACCTACGCCGAGCTGCAGGTGACGCGGGAGATCGTGGTGATTCCGAACTTCCTCGACTGCGCGGTCCATCGCCGCCGTCCGCGTCCGGAACTGCGCCGACACTTCACCGGCGGCGACGAGAACGCGAAGATCGTCATCCACGTCTCCAATTTCCGGCCGGTGAAACGTGTCGAGGCGGTCATTGACGTCTTCAATCTCATTCAGCAGCGCGTGCCCGCGCACCTGTTGCTGGTGGGCGACGGCCCGGATCTGAACGTGGCGCAGCGATGGGCGCGCGAGCTAGGCATCAGTCACCTGGTGCATGCGGTCGGTGCGCAGGAAGAGGTTGTGCCGCTGCTGTCGATCGCGGACGTGTTCCTGCTGCCGTCGGCGCAGGAAAGCTTCGGCCTGGCTGCGCTGGAGGCGATGGCGTGCGAAGTGCCCGTGGTCGCCTCGGACGTCGGCGGGCTGCCCGAGGTGATCGAGCATGGCGTGAGCGGGTTCCTGCATCCGCTCGACGCCGAGGAAGACATGGCAGAGAGCGCCGTGGCGCTGCTCACCGATCCCGAGAAGCAGCGAGCGGTGGGTCAGGCCGCCTGCCGGCGCGTGCGCGAAGACTTCTGCGTCGAGCGAGTCGTGCCGATGTACGAGGCCTGCTACCGCAAGCTGCTGTCCTGATCGCTCGCCGCGATGTCGTGTCCGGCTTCCGCCGGACCCATCCGATTACTCGCCAGGCCCTGGCCGGGCCGCGGTACCGGCCGGCACCGACTGAATCAGCAGCGGCCGATCGCGCGTCTCGACCACGATCGGCTGGTCCGCCCGAATCCTGATCAGGCCGCGCGCGTCAACCTGAAGCGGCGGATCGGCGATGACCCGCATGGACGAGTTTGCCTGCGTGATCGCGACAGGCAGGAATATTTCTCTGCAGTTCGCATAGCTCGCCGGGCCCGTGCACGGAAGGTCGATGCCGCGGATGACCACTGGCGTGGGCTCGGTCTGCTGGTCCCGCTGCGCCGACACCGGCACAGCCGTGTCCTTGAGCGCAATCCATCCGAGCTCCAGCGCGATGACGGTCAGAATGACCCTGACGTAACGGTTGGCTGCCATTGACTCGCCTCCTTGCGGGTGTGCGACGGCTACAATGGTCAGGTCTACCCCTTCGCGACGCATGGTCAAGCTTCCCCAGGCAGTTCTTCTCGATCTCGACGACACGATTCTCGACGACACCGGCGGCGTGATCTCCTGCTGGCGGGAGGCGTGCGTCTCGCATCGGACGGCCATGAACGGGCTCGAACCCGACATGGTTTTCGACGCGATCGACCGCATTCGGGAGTGGTACTGGTCCGATCCGGAGCGGCATCGTGCCGGCCGCCTCGAGCTGGCGTGGGCGCGCGGTGAGGTTGTCCGCCTCGCGCTCGCCGATCTCGGCATGGACGATCCCGAGCTGGGGCGACGGATCGGAGATACCTATCACGCGCTGCGGGACCAGTGGATCAAGCCGTTCGACGATGCGGTGGCCACTGTCCGGTGGCTTCGCGAGCAGGGCTGCAGGCTGGCGCTCCTGACCAACGGCGGAAGCCGGGGGCAGCGGGACAAGATCAATCGATTCACGCTGGCGCCGCTGTTCGACGCCATCCTCATCGAGGGTGAAGTGGGCTTCGGCAAGCCCGACCCACGGATTTACAGGCAGGCGCTCGACACGCTCGGTGTGTCCGCCGATCGCGCGTGGATGGTTGGCGACAACCTGGAGTGGGACGTCGCCGGCCCCCAGCGCGAAGGGATCGCGGGCATCTGGATCGACGCGAAGGGCGGCGGTCTTCCACAGGGGCACCCTGTCCGGCCGGATCGCATCATCGGCCGGCTCACCGATCTTCGGACGACGTGAAGGCGGACCTGAAGGTCCGCCTCTACGTGAATGGCGCGAGCTTCTTGAACGTGGCCAGCACCCAGCGATAACCATCCGGATCGGTGACCACCGCGGTGCGGTCACCCCAGGGCATGTCCTGCGCGTCCCCGACGCCCCCGCCGGCCTGCCGGGCCTGTGCCGCCGCGGCGTCCACATCGGTGACGTACGCATAGAGCGCGGCCACGCCGCCCGTCGCCGTTGCCGCATCGCCCTTGCGTATGAGCATCACGACGGACTCGCCGTGGCGCATTTCCGCGTATCGAATCTGGCCGTCTGCGTCCGGTAACACCACGCCGCGGGTGAGACCGAACGCCCGCTCGAGGAAGTCCATCGTTGCGCCGACGTTGGCGACCGCCAGGTAGGTGTTGATCGGGTGCATGCCCGGCGCCAGTCCGCTCGCCGCGTCAGACGGGGGCGGGGCCGGACGTGCGCTTACGGGAGACGGTGTCCGTCGTCTAACCGATGGGGACGGCGACCGTCGTCGCGGCTTGGGGCGAGCCTTGGCCTTTTTTCGTGTGCTCATGAGCTGTCGTTGACGCATGGTAGCGGGAAAGGCTGGGGCTTGCACGTAATGTCACAGGCCGCTTCGCACATCTTTCTCCGGCGATAGCTGTATCATTGGGCGCTTCTCAGGAGACGAAACGCCATGGCACGAGGCCGAACGGGAATTGAACATCTGCTTCGGCGAGCGGGTTTCGGCGCCAGTCCGGCCGACCTCGCGTCGTTCGAAGGCACGTCGATGTCCGGTGTCCTCGATCATCTGCTCAACTACGAGGATCTGCCTGACGAGGTCGACAGCCGGATCGGGAACCCTGCGTACGTCTCCGTCTTCAATCGCGCTGGCGGGTTCCAGCCGAACACCAACATCGAAGACGCGCGGCAGCGATGGCTGTTCCGGATGGTGCACTCGGAGCGACCGCTGCAGGAGAAGATGGCGCTGTTCTGGCACAACCACTTCGCGACGGCGTACACCAAGATCGCCGGCACGTTTGGCGCCGTGCAGGGCGCGAAAATGATGGCCAACGTCTCCGGCCAGCTTCCCGGTCCTCAAGGTCAGCTCGAGCTCTTTCGCGAGCGCGCACTCGGCAGCTTCACCGATCTCCTGCTCGAGGTCGCGAAGGACCCGGCCATGCTGGTCTGGCTCGACGGCCGGGTGAACACCCGTCAGCGCCCGCAGGAGAATTTCGGTCGCGAGATCATGGAGCTGTTCACGTTCGGTGTCGGCAACTACACCGAAGAGGACGTCTACGCTGCGGCGCGCGTCTTCACCGGCTGGAACCTCCGGTTCGCCGGTGGCAGGGACGACCCCAACAACTACTACGAGTTCCTCTACGTTCCGAACAACCACGACCCGACGGAAAAGACGTTCACGTTCCCGATCTATTCGAACGGTAGCCACACGATCCCGGCGCGTGCGGCGAGCGCCGGCATGCAGGACGGCATCGACTTCATCACCGCGCTGGCCAGGCATCCGCAGACGGCGCGGCGGCTCGCGCGAAAGATGTGGAACTACTTCGTGAGCGAGGTCGTCCCGCCCGATGAGGCGACGCTCGGCGCTGCCGCGAGCATCTATCTGCAGAACGGGACGAGCATCAGATCGCTCGTGAACTACATGCTGCGCTCTCGTGAATTCCAGAACCCGGGCAACTGGCATTCACGCTACTCGTGGCCGGTCGAATACGTCGTGCGGGCGATCAAGGAGGTCGGCTGGACCGGGTTCTCGATCGACAACGCGCGGACGGCCCTCATCCCGATGGGACAAGTGCTCTTCGAGCCGCCAGACGTCAACGGCTGGGAGCTGGGCCAGGGCTGGTTCTCGACCGGCGCCATGCTGGCGCGTATGAACTTCGCCGGCACGCTCGCCTTCAATCAGCGATTCAACCTGGCGCGCGACGCCGCCAATGCGGGTTCGTCCCCGGACGCGCTGCTCGACTACATGCTCGATCGCCTGTCGCCCGCGATTTTCGAATCCGGACCGATGGAGGACCTGACGCAGTTCCTGCAGATGGGCGGGACGTGGACCGGGTCGGCCGCTCAGCTCCAGTCGAAGGGCAATGGTCTGGCGCGGCTGATCATCGGGTCGTCCGAGTATCAACTCGTCTAGACGGAGAATCCACACATGGCTGTCTCTCGTCGAGATTTCATACGCGGCGGCGTTTCGGCGTTCACCATCGGGTTCGCCGCGCCCGCGTTTCTGAGCGACCTGGCCCGCGCCCAGGGCGTGCGCGCACGCAACCTCGTGATCGTGTATCTCGGCGGCGGCAACGACGCGCTGAGCACGGTCGTGCCGTATCAGGATGCGTTCTACTACAGCCGGCGCCCGAACATCTCCATTCCGGCCGGGCAGGTGCTGCAGATTGGCGCCGATTCGAGCGGCAAGGCGCTCGGGCTTCACCCGCGTCTGGGCGGCCTCCGGGATCTGTACAACTCGGGCCGCCTGGCGGTCGTGCAGCGGACCGGCTATCTGAACTCGAGCCGGTCGCACTTTCAGGGCAAGGACATCTGGGACACCGCGAATCCCACGCTCACCGAGAGCGAAGGCTGGCTGGGTCGCTACCTCGAGACGGTTCCCGTCGATCCGCTGTCAGGCTGGAGCACGACGCAGGAACTACCGCGAGCGCTGATGTCGCGCGAGGTCAGCGTGCCGTCGATACCGAATGCGGCAGGGTATGCGTTCTCCAGCTTCAACGCCGCTGAAGCCGCGAACGAACGTGTGACGGCGACGCGCATCGCCTCTCATGTCCCGGCCGGCCGGCCGCATCTGTCCTTCGTGAACACGAGCGCGCAGGCCGCGTTCGCGACCATCGATCGCGTGTCCTCGGCGTCCGTCTACACGGGAACCGTGACGTACCAGAACAACGGGTTCGCGTTGGCGCTGCGGACCGTCGCCGAAGCGCTCGTACGTGGCATCGGCACGCGCGTATTCTGGGTGCAGACCGGCGGGTTCGACACCCACGCCGGGCAGGGCAACCAGGGCGCCGGCGCCTACGCCAACCTGATGGGCACGTTTGGCGATGGCGTGGCGGCCTTCGCCGAGGATCTCAGACGACGAGGACCCTGGAATGACACGCTCGTGCTCCAGTTCTCGGAGTTCGGTCGTCGAGTGTTTGAAAACGGAAGCCAGGGCACGGACCATGGCGCCGGCGCCGTCATGATGGCGACCGGAGGTCTCGTGCGCGGCGGTCTCTACGGTACGGCGCCCTCGCTCGATCCCAATCCCGCCAACCCGACGCTCGAGAACAACGGCGGCGACGTGAGGTTCGAGACCGATTTCCGGTCGGTGTACGCGCGCGTCCTCGACAACTGGCTCGGCGCGAGCTCTCCGGCGATTCTGGGCGGCGATTTCCGCAACGGCGCGCCGGCGATTATCTAGTCCTTGGTCCTTGGTCCTTGGTGCTTGGTCCTTGGTCCTGAGCACGGACTCAGGGACCAAGAACAAAGCACTAAGGCCCAGTAGCCCCGCAGCGCCGGTTCTTCCAACGGTCCGGGGGTCCGAAAACCAGGACCCGCCCTACACTGCACCGTAAATCGCGCGAAGGGCGTCTTCGAGCGCCTTGTGCTTGAACTCGTAGCCCAGCGCCTGCGCGCGCGCGGGCACGACACGTTGACCGCCAAGGATCAACGCATCGGCCAACTCCCCGAGCGCCAGCCGCAGCGCGAATGCCGGCGCGGGAAAGAACGCCGGCCTGTGGAGCACACGCCCGAGGACGCGCGCGAACTCGCGGTTGGTGACCGGCGTCGGGGCGGTGAGATTGAGCGGTCCTGACACGTGATTCGTCGTGATGGCCCAGCGCACGAGACCGATCCAGTCTTCGAGGCTGATCCACGACATGTACTGCCGTCCGGTGCCGACCGGACCGCCCATCAACATCTGAAACGGCAGCGCGAGTTGAGGAAGCGCTCCTCCATCCCGCGCGAGGACGAGGCCGCTCCGCAGAAGCACGACGCGGGTGAGCGACGAGGCTTCGATCGCACGCGTCTCCCAGTCGCGGCACACGTCAGCGAGAAAGTCTGAGCCCGGCGCCGACTGCTCGGTCACGACGTCATCGCCCTGGACGCCGTAGATCCCGACCGCCGAGCCACTGATGAACACGCGTGGCGGCCGTGCCGCGGCCGTGATCGCGGACACCAGGGCGACGGTGGCTTCGATGCGGCTTCCGCGGATCGCCCGCTTCCGATCGTCGGTCCACCGCCGGCCGGCGATGGACTCGCCGGCGAGGTTGATCACCGCGTCGGCGCGGTCCACCGCGTGCCGCCAGGTCGTGTCGTTCGGCCGGGTCGTCCAGAGGATGTCGCCGTCGCGTTGAGGCCGGCGGGTGAGGACCGACGCGCGGTGGCCGCCGGCGCGAAGGGCCCTGGCGAGCGCGGTGCCGAGAAAGCCGCTGCCGCCAGCAATCAGAAACGTCATGCGCGGAGGTTCCCCGGGGAGGGCGGACCTAAGTTTGACACGGCCGGGCTATCCGATCTATTAACTAACTAGTTGGTTAATAGAGGAGCCCGGCATGCCCGCCCGGAAACGTAGCGTCGGACGAAAGAAGAGCGCCGCCCGCGATTCGCGCGCCGCCCTCTTCCGCGCCGCGGCGCTGGAGTTCTCGGAGCGGGGCTACGACGCTGCCGGAACCGATCGCATCGCCGCCCGCGCCCGGGTCAACAAGGCGATGCTCTACTACCACTTCGGCAGCAAGCACGACCTCTACCTCGAGGTCGTCCGCGACATGGTTCGCACGGTCAGCGGGCGCGCCCGCGCCATCGCCGACGGACCGGGCACCGCCGAACAGAAGCTCGACGTCTGGGTCGCCACGATCGTCGAAGAAGCGGCTGCCCGTCCCTGGTTCGCGCCGATCATGCTGCGCGAAATCGCCGCCGGCGCTCCGCACTTCGATGTCAGCACGTTTCAGCTGATGAACGACGTCTTCGTGGCGGTGAAAGACATCATCGCGCAAGGCCAGCGCGACGGCGTCTTCCGTCAGGTCGATCCGCTGCTGACGCATCTCACGATCATGCCGCCGATTCTGATCTTCTTCGTCCGTCAGCGCGTGATCGCCGCGTCGAAGCTGACGAAGGACCTCGCCGAACCGCGACAGGTCGACGAATTCACGCGACACATGCAGGCCTCGGTGAGGGGCATGCTCCGGAAGGACTCATGACTGCCATTGTGGGGGCCGCGTTCAGGCTTGTGGGGGCCAGCTGTGCGTTTAGGCGGCCCGTATTCGTGCTGTTCCCGCTGTTCGTCGCCGCGTGCGCGCCGGCGCCGCCGGACAACTCGCTGCGCGTGTCCGGCCACGTGGAAGCAACCGAGGTGCACGTGGCTGCGGAAGTCGGCGGTCGGATCGTCGAGCTCCGCCTCGCGGAAGGCGATCGCGTCAACCGCGGAGACGTGGTGGCGAAACTCGACACGCGTGACACCGAGCTCCAGATTCAGCGCGGCCGCGCCGATCGCGCCACCGCTGTGGCCCAACTGCGTCTGCTCGAGGCCGGCTCTCGCGTCGAAGACATTCGCCAGGCCCAGGCACAGGTGGACGCCGCGGAAGCAGAGGTCACCGCGATCGAGGCCGATCTGAAAGGGGCGCAGCTCGACCTGGATCGATTCGAGGCGCTGCTCAAGGCCAACGCCGGCTCGCAGAAGCAGCGCGACGATGCCAGGGCGAGAGTCGACATCACGCGTGAGCGGCAGCGCGGCGCGTCGGAGCGCGTGCGGGCCGCGCGCGAGGGTTTGGCGCGACTCAAACAAGGCTCGCGACCCGAAGAGATCGAGGCGGCGCGCACACGCGTGGCCGCTGCCGACGCGCAGATTGCCGTTCTCGACAAGGCCCTCGCCGACGCGCAGATCCTCGCGCCGGTCTCCGGCATCGTCACCCAGAAGCTCGCGGATGCCGGCGAGATCGTCATGCGGGGCACGCCGCTCGTGATCGTCACCGACCTCGACAACGCGTGGGCGAACGTGTTCGTTCCCGAACCGATGGTGCCGCGCGTGAAGCTGGGGCAGCCGGCAAAGGTCGTCACCGATGCCGGCGGCGAGGGCCTTGCGGGCAAGGTCACGTTCGTGTCGCCGAAGGCCGAATTCACGCCCCGCAACGTGCAGACGGCCGAAGAACGCTCGAAGCTCGTGTACCGCATCAAGGTCAGCGTGGACAATCGCGCCGGCATCCTCAAGCCCGGCATGCCCGTCGATGCGGAGCTCGGACTCCAATGACCGCCGATCGCGCGACCGAACCCGCAATCGTGCTCACGAAGGTCGTGAAGCGGTACGGTTCGACGACCGCGATCGCCGGCCTGAGTCTCGAGGTGCGCCGGGGCGAGATGTTCGGCCTGATCGGCCCGGATGGCGCCGGCAAGACCACCGCGATCCGCCTGATCTGCGGACTCCTGCACGCCGACGAGGGCGAACTGCGGGTGCTCGGCCTCGATCCGGTGCGCGCGCATCGCGCGCTCACCGAACGTGTGGGCTATCTCTCGCAGCGATTCAGCCTGTACGGCGACCTGACCATCGACGAGAACATCGCCTTCTTTGCCGAGGTGCACGGTGTTCGCGATTACCGGCGGCGTCGCGACCAGCTGCTGGCGATGACGCAGCTGACGCCGTTTCGCGCCAGGCTCGCCGACCGTTTGTCCGGCGGCATGAAACAGAAGCTCGCGCTCGCGTGCACGCTGGTTCACGAGCCGGATCTCATCCTGCTGGACGAGCCGACGACCGGCGTGGACCCGGTCTCGCGGCGTGAGTTCTGGAAGCTGCTGTCGGAGTTTCTCGCCAATGGCATCACGATCCTGATGTCCACGCCGTATCTGGACGAGGCGGAGCGCTGCACGCGGGTCGCACTCGTACACGAGGGTCGCGTGCTCGCCGCAGACGAGCCCGCGTCTCTGCGTGCGCTCATTCCCGGCCGGATGCTCGAAGTCATCGCGCACGGCGCGGCCGCCGCCGATGCGCTGCGAGCGCTGCCGGGCGTGCAGGATGCGCAGGTCTTTGGCGAGCGGATCCACATCACGCTGGGTGAGCAGTCGAGCGAGGCGGAGGCGCGTTTCAGGGCCGCCCTTCGCGCGACGCCACTGGCGGAGATATCCGTGCGTCAGGTCCAGCCCTCACTCGAAGACGTGTTCATTGCCCAACTGTCAGGCAGCTCGCCTTCGCCGCCGCGCGGCCCCGGCGGGACAAGGGAGAACGCCGGTGCGTAAGCTCGCAGCGATCCTCGTGTGCGTCTGTGTCGGCTCTCTCGCGCTGTCCTCGCCAGCGGCTGGCCAGGATGCACCGCTCCTGCGCATCACCCTGGACGAGGCGCAGGCTCGCGCGCGAGACGCCAGCCATCGACTGGCAGAGGCGCGGGCGCGTGAGTCCGTGGCGCAGGCGACCGTGACCGTGCGGGCGTCCGACGATCTTCCGACGATTGCCGCACTCGGCGGCTACACGCGCACCAATCACGTGACGCCCTTCATCGTGCCGAGTCCGATCGGTCTGCCGCGAGTCCTGTACCCCGACGTTCCGAACAACTACCATTCGCGTCTCGATCTGCAGTGGCCGATCTACAGCGGCGGCCGCACCGATGCGCTCGAGCGAGCCGCGCGTGCCGAAGCCGAAGCCGCCGGCGCGGACGTGTCCGTGGCCCAGGCCGATCTTCGTCTCGAGGTGGCGCGCGCCTTCTGGGCCGTCGTGACCGCCCGCACGACGGTTGACGTCCTCGAACAGGGTGTCAAGCGTTCGCAGGCGCACGTCGCCGACGTCCGAGAGCGATTCGCCGCCGGACTCGTGCCGCCGAACGAGATCGCCTCCGCCGAGGCGCAGGAGTCGCGGGCGCGGATGCTGGCCATCGAATCGAGAAACCAGCGGGACGTTGCCGCCGCCGATCTCGCACGGCTGGTCGGCCTTACGCCTGGACAGTCGCTCGAGCCAGTGGCCACGCTCGACGCGCCGAGCCCCGCGGTTGCCGGCATCGACCCCCTCGTTGCCGGCGCCCGTGAGTCACGCGACGAGCGCCGCGCGCTGGAGCGGCGCATCGAGTCGGCCGATGAAATGCGCGCGGCTGCTCACGCGTCGCGTCTGCCGACGGTCGCCCTTGCCGCCGGCCTGGACTACGCGCGCCCGAACCCGCGCATCTTCCCGCGCACCGATCGCTGGGACGAGTCCTGGGATGTCGGCGTCAACGTCCGCTGGGCGCTGTGGGACGGCGGTCGAACCGCCGCTGATGTGGCGCAGGCGACGAGCTCCGTCGAGGTCGCACGTCACAGACTTGCCGAGTTCGATTCCGTGCTGGCGGTCGAGGTGCGTCAGCGCGCGCTCGATATCGAGTCCGGCCGGGCCGCGGTGGCGGCCGCCGCCGACTCGGTGCGCGCGGCCACCGAAGCCCGCCGTGTCGTGGCGGAGCGGTACGCGGCGGGCGTGATCGCACAGATCGAAGTCCTCGACGCCGAATACGCGCTCCTGCAGGCGGAGCTCGATCGGGCACGCGCGCTTGCGAACATCCGGCTGTCCGAAGCCAGACTCGCCAGGGCCATCGGGCGATGAACGCGATCGAAGTCCGGCGCCTCACGCGACGATTTGGCAGCTTCCTGGCCGTCAACGACGTGTCGTTCGACGTGCGCGCCGGTGAGATCTTCGGCTTCCTCGGGAGCAACGGCGCGGGCAAGTCCACGACGATCCGCATGCTGTGCGGTCTGCTCCGGCCCTCGTCGGGGACCGCGCTGGTCGGCGGCATCGACGTGACCGCCGACCCGGAAGGCGTCAAGCGCCGCATCGGCTACATGTCGCAGCGCTTCTCGCTGTACGAAAAGCTCACCGTCGATCAGAACATCGCGTTCTTTGGCGGGATCTATGGGCTCGACGCGGATCGTCTCGCCCGGCGCCGCGCGTTCGTGCTCGACATGGCTGGTCTGCGCGGGCGCGAGGCCACGTTGACGGGTGCGCTCTCGGCCGGGTGGCGACAGCGACTGGCGCTCGGCTGCGCGATTCTCCACGAGCCGCCGATCGTGTTCCTGGATGAGCCCACGGGCGGCGTGGACCCGCTGTCACGCCGCCAGTTCTGGCGGCTGATCGACGACCTCTCCCGAGCCGGCGTGGCCGTCCTGGTGACCACGCACTACCTGGATGAAGCCGAGCATTGTCACCGCCTCGCGATCATTCAAGCCGGCCGGCTCGCCGCGCACGGCACGGTCAAGGAGTTGAAGGCGATCTTCGCCTCGCGGCCGATTCTCGAAGTCCGTGCCGCCGAGGCCGTTGCGGCGATGCGTGTGCTCGACGCGATGCCGGACGTCGAGAAGACCAGCATCTTCGGCACCGCCGTCCACGCGGTGCTCAGATCCAGCGAGACGACGCCGGCCTCGATTGCCGCGCGACTCGAGGCCGCCGGCATCCAGCCCCTGTCGTGTGGTGTCGTCGAGCCGTCGCTTGAAGACGTGTTCCTCGACGTCGCGGAGCGGACTGCGGCATGAACGCCCTCTGGAAGGCGGTCGCCGTTGCCCGCAAGGAGATGCGGCAGATCGGCCGCGATCGGCGCACGCTCCTCATCCTGCTGTTCGTCCCGGTGTTCTTTCTCCTCGTCTACGGCTACGCCCTCAACTTCGACATCCGGCACGTGCGCATCGCCGTGCAGGACAACGATCGCAGCACCACGAGCCGCGACGTCATCTCGAGCTTCGTCAACTCCGGATACTTCGACTTGTACGGCGAGGTCGCGAATGACGCGGCCATCTCACAGGTCATCGATCGCAACGAGGCGCGGGCGGTCCTGATCATCCCGGCCCGCTTCGGGAGCGATGTCGTGGCCGGGCGCCCCACCAGCGTTCAACTGATCGTCAACGGCGACAACGCCAATACGGCGACGACGGTGGTCGGCTATGCGAGGGGCCTCGTCAGCGCCTCGTCAGCGCGCTATGAAGTGCAGGCCAAGCTGGGATCGCTGCAGGGTCCGCTGCTGACGGTCGAGCCACGGGTCTTCTACAACCCGGAGCTGCGGAGCACGCTGTTCCTGGTGCCGGGACTGATCGCCTACATCGCGATGCTCACGGCCGTCGTGTCCACGGCGCTGTCGATCGTCCGTGAGAAGGAGGTCGGCACGATGGAGCAGGTGCGCATGTCGCCGATCGGACCGGTGCCCTACCTGCTCGGGAAGACCGCGCCTTACTTTCTAGTCTCGCTGGTCTCGGCGATGAGCATCGTGGCCGCCGCCATGGTCCTCTTCGACATGCCGATGCGAGGCTCGTGGCCGGTGCTCTTTGGCGTGGTCTCGCTGTTCCTGATCGGCGCTCTGGCGTTCGGGTTGCTGATCTCGAGCATCGCCGACACGCAGCAGGTCGCCTTTCAGCTGGCGCTGCTGACGTCGTTCCTGCCCACGCTGATGCTCTCGGGATTCATCTTTCCGATCTCGAGCATGCCGGTCTTTCTGCAGTGGATCACGCACATCGTGCCGGCGCGGTATTTCCTCGTCGCGCTGCGGGGTATCGTGCTCAAGGGCGTCGGACCGGCAGTGTTCTGGGACGATCTCGTGGCCCTGAGCATCTTTGCCGTCGCGATTCTCGGTCTCGCGTCTCTTCGCCTGCGACGTCAATGGGCATGACGCGCCTGATGCACGTCGTCCGCAAGGAGTTCCTGGAGCTTCGCCAGGACCCGCGACTGTTCGGCATCGTCATCATGGCGCCGATCATCCAGCTGACGATGCTGGGGTATGCGGCGACGACCGACGTGCGGAATGTGCCGCTGGTCGTCGTCGATCAGGACGGCTCGAGCGAGAGTCGCGAACTGGTCAGCCGCTTCGAAGCATCTCAGAGCTTTGTCGTGATCGACCGCGTCTCATCGGTTCGACTGATCGACGACTACCTCGACACGGGCCTCGCGTGGATGGCACTCACGATTCCCGCCGACTACGGCGAGCGGGTGCGACAGGGAACTCCGACCACCGTGCAGGTCGTGGCGGATGGCACCGACGCGAACTCGACCAACGTCGCCTTGGGCTATGCGGGCTCGTTGATCTCCGACTACGCGCGGGAGATGGCCGTCGCATCCGGGCTCGTGGCCGGCCCGCCTCTCGTCTCCGCCGACGTGCGCGTCTGGTTCAACCCGCAGCTCGAGAGCAGCGACTTCATGATCCCCGGCATTCTCGCGCTGCTGCTTCTGGTGGTGACCACGAATCTGTCATCCATGGCGATCGTCCGCGAGCGAGAACTCGGCACGCTCGAGCAGCTCAACGTGACGCCCATCGCGCGCTGGGAGCTGATACTCGGGAAGATGCTGCCGTACACGCTGATCGGCGTCATCGACGTGCTGCTGGTGGTCGTCGTGGCGGTGTTCTGGTTCGAGGTGCCGCTGCGTGGAAGCTTCGCGCTGCTGCTGTTGATGTGCCTGGTCTACCTGCTGACGACGCTGGGTCTCGGCCTGTTCGTGTCGACGATCTCGAGCACGCAGCAGCAGGCGATGATGACCGCCTCGTTCTTCTTCCTGATCCCGATGGTGTTCCTGTCCGGCTTCGTCTTCCCGATCGAGAACATGCCGGCCGTCTTTCAACCGGTGACGTATCTCATCCCGCTGCGCTATTTCCTGATCATCCTGCGCGGCATCTTCCTGAAGGGCGTCGGTCTCGAGACGTTGTGGCCCGAGGCGCTTGCACTGTTGGCGTGGGGCGTTGGGATCCTGACGCTCGCCACGCTGCGATCTAGCAAGAGGCTTGCGTAGCTGGTAGCCGGTAGTCGGTGGCCGGTAGCTTATCAGCCGATAGGCGGTAGCTGGTAGCCGGTAGCCTGCAGGTTCTGCGTACTGTTCGGCGCTCGTCGATCGCGCGAAGCGCAATCTCTGAGAGACCCTCTCGTCGATTCATCAAGGAAACTGCGAGGGAACGCCTCGTGCATCGCCGCGGGTATGCGCAACGACGCTTCGTTTCGAGATCTGAAGGTGTGGCAGGCATCGATGATGCTGGTCGAGGAGGTCTATCGTGCGACCAACTCATTCCCGGCACACGAGCGCTTCGGACTGACCTCGCAACTCAGACGTGCCGCCGTCTCCGTACCGTCGAATATAGGTGAAGGCAAGCGGCGAAAGCGACAGAAGGCATTCGATTACCATCTCGATATCGCACCGGGCTCTCAGGGTGAGATCGAGGTTCAACTTGAAATCGCGAAGCGCGTCGGATTTCTGTCAGAGAAGGATTACCTGCGCTTGCAAGGGCAGGTCGAGGAAGTCGGGCGAATGCTGAACGGGCTCATCACATCGATGCAGGACCAGCCCGACTACTAGCTACCGGCTACAGGCCACCGGCTGACAAGGCTACTGGCTACCGGCCACGAGCTACCGGCTAGCTCGCGGGAACGAGTCTCAACACACGATCATCAGTAGCTGCCGGGCTGCCGCGGCCATCGCGGTTGTTGGTGCAGAAATACAGATAGCCATCAGGGCCGGTGACCACGTCGCGGAGGCGGCCGTATGTGCCCTCGAGCAGGCGCTCCTGCGCGGTGACTCGACGCGATGAGGTGTCCACGGTGAGTCGCAGCAGGTGCGTGCCCCGCAGCGTGGCGACGAAGAGATTGCCGACAAACTGCGGGAACCGCTGCCCGCGATAGAACGACGTCCCGGACGGAGCGATCGCCGGGTTGAAGAACGTCACCGGCGGCTCCATGCCGGGCATCGTGGCCGCGCCCTCGATCAGAGGCCACCCGAAGTTGACGCCGGGACGGATCGCGTTGACCTCGTCGTTGCCCGAGCTCCCGTGTTCCACCGCCCAGAGGTCGCCGCTCGACGGATGCCAGTCGAACCCTTGCGGGTTGCGATGACCGTACGTGTACACCGGCGAGCTGAAGCGGTTGTCGGACGGCGACGAGCCGTCGCGGTTGAGGCGAAGAATCTTGCCCGCCAGCGACGACACATCCTGCGCGATGTTCTGGTTGGCCGCGTCACCAGCGGTCGCGTACAGCATTCCGTCGGGACCGAAGCGCAGCCGCCCGCCGTCGTGAATCGTTGCCGCCGGAATGCTATCGAGCAGCACGACGCGCTCGGCCAGTCGCGAGCTGACCTCGCGATACCGGACGATCCGATTGACGGCGCCGCCGGACGTGGTGGCCGAGTAGTACAGATACACGAATCGGTTCTGTGAGAACCCGGGATCGAGCGCGAGACCGAGCAGGCCCGCTTCGCCTTGCGAGAAGACGCCGTCGAGCGTCAACGCGAGCTCGGTGCTGCTGCTCCCAGGCGTGGCGATGCGTACGCGGCCGGGCCGTTCGGTGACGAAGAGGCGGCCGTCGGGTGCGAAGGTCAACGACCACGGCACCTCGAGTCCTGTGAGCACGGTCTCGACTCGGAAGCCGACGCCGTCGCGCGTGGTGATGACGTCACCAGCCGGAGGTGTGGAAGGGTCGTCGTTGGGACAGGCGGTCTGGACCGTCTGCGTCGCGAGCACGAGGGCCAGCATCCCCGCGTTCATGGCGTGCCACATGGCGCCGATCATGACACGGGCGGCGACGAGAACCGACTCAGCCGCGGATGCTGAAGCGTCCGCTCTACGGTGCCGGTTGTCGCGAGGAGGCTTCAGCCTCCACGGTATCGATCAGAACGCGTACTCGAGACCGATGAGCGGGGAGATCTTGTCGCGAAGACCCTCGGAGTTGAGGCTGACCAGCAGATTGAGGTCCACGAGCAGCCTGCCCACCACGTTGATCTTCAACCCCGCCGCGGCACTGATCTCGTTGACGGATCCGGTGGTGAACGTGATGTTCGGAAACACGGATCGGTTGTCGAGCGCGTGAAAGTCCTCGAGTTGAACCCGAGGCGAGTCGATGATGAATCGGCCGATCATGTCGACCGCGGCAGTGACGCGCGGGTGGACCTCGATCACTGCGCCCGCCGAATACATGACGAGATCCGGAAGGTCTGCCGTTTCACCGCTGCCTGGCTCGCCGCCGAGGATGCTGTCGCCGTTCCACTGGTAGCCGCCGTTCAGATGCGGCGACAGGGCGCCGAAGTTTCCCGACCACGCCAGGAACGGACTGACGCCAGGGGCGCCGGTGCCCAGCAGGTTTCGCTCGTCCCCCGTTGGCAAGCGCAGGTCGAGACCGAGGGCGACGCCCTGCCGCGCCCCCTTCTTCACCGTCTGCTTCATCCGGACCGTCACATCGCCTGGACCCGAGGCGTGGCCGAACGCCGTGAACCGCCGCTGCGTGCCGATGTCGTCCTCCATCGACCGGAAGAAGTGGATCTCGGGATTCGTCGTGCCGATGCGTTGAATCGTGGCGTCGGACGTGACGACGAGATCGGCCGTGACTACCGGAAGGGCGATGGAGATGTCGAGGCTGTTCGTGACGCCGTAGCTGATGAACGCCGCGGAGCGACTCACCTCGGCCTGGATCGCATTGATGGTTGTCACGACGTCTTCGCGTCCGCCCAGCAGGTTTGCATCGTCATGCGTGAACACGGCGGGCACGTTGTTGAGATCGATGCCTTCAATCGAGTCGAACGACAGACGTTGATAGGCGAAGCCGATCGACACGCGCCGCGCGCCGATCGTCTCAGCGCGCTCGGAGAGAATCGGGCCGAAGCTGGTGGTCGTGCGCGAGAACACACCGAGACCGGGGTCGAATTGATACGTGAATCCCGACGCGGGCGGCGGCAGGGGCAGCGAGACGATCTGGCTGGTGAGCGCGGTGCCGATCTGCGAGAACTCGCTTTCGAATCCGCTGTTGAAGTGGCCCGAGTGCGTGGCCCCGCTCGCCAGCGGCACGTTGCTGTTCACGACCAGTCCGTTCGGGCCGTAGAGATCCTTGAAGATCCGCCAAAGCTGCGGTGACCTGCACCGCCACGTTGATCGGCTCTTGTGCTGCCGCCGGCACAGCAGTACCGAATACAGTCAGAAGTACACCCACGATCGCGACTCGCATCGACCCTCCCACTGCCTATTTGATCTCGGTGATGATCCAGCCAGCCGCCAGCTTTTCGAATCGCAGCGTCTGCCGGCGCGCGTCGGTCTGTCGTCGTCCGCCGCTCATGAACGTGTCGCGACGTGATAGCCGAACGGTCGCCGTCCGACCGTCGACGCGAATTTCCTCGATGACGATGTCCACTTGCTGCGAATCGATCTGGCTGAAGCTGGTCCGAAGCGTTCTCTCCTCGGTGGCCGAAAGTCCCGGCCGGACCGAGCGGAAGAGATCAACGTTCTTCGTTTCGATCGCGCGCTCGTAGGTGCGAAGGACGCCTCGAATGAGGGCGTCATCCGACTCGACGGGCGAGCTCGGTGGAATCGTCGGCAGCGCCGGCGGAGTAGTGGCAGTGGTTCTCGGCGGTGGCTGCGCGGCCGGAGGTTCGGCGGCGGGCGCGGTCGGCTGCGCTGGAGTAGGTGTGGGCGCCGGCGCCGGACTCGTCTCCGTTACCTGTGGTGGCGGCGCGGGAGTCGCATTTGACGGCGGCGGAACTGTGACGGTGCCGAGTGTTGACGGATCTGGCCC
The DNA here is from genome assembly GCA_963751025.1 of uncultured Acidobacteriota bacterium. GTDB lineage: Bacteria > Acidobacteriota > Vicinamibacteria > Vicinamibacterales > UBA2999 > Gp6-AA40. Next base: position 388,231 of record CAVVTC010000006.1, read on the forward strand.
ACGCTGAGGGGTGGGCGTGACCGCTGGCTGTGATGCCTGCGGGCGCGGTTCCACGCTCGGCCTGGGTGGCTGCTGCGGCTGTGGCTGCGGCGCCGGTCGCGCGGCCGAAGCCCGGCCTAGAAGCTGCGGGGCCGGCGTTGTCGCGACGGGCTCGTCTACCGGCACCGACACAGGTGGCGGGACTGCTGCAGTCTCCTGCGGAGTTGCCATCGCCATCTGTGAGGGGGCGTTCAGACCTTCTGTAGAGCTCGATTCCCGCCAGCAGGATGATCACCAAGGCTGTCGTGGTGGTCCAGATCCACCACGTAGACCGTGCGGGCTTGGAGGCTGCGGTCATCGCCGACTTGCGTTCGGCGGCCGTTATGACGGTCGTACGGCTGGCTGCGACGAGCGAGCCCGATTCGAGGTCGCGTCGAATGCGCTTCAGCTCGGCCTCGAAGTCGGACGCATGCTGATGCCGCAGGTCGCGGTCTTTTTCGAGCGCGGTCGCGATGAGCGCCTCGAGCCGCGGCGGTATCAACGGGTTGACGTGGCTGACCGGCTGGGGCGTGCGGTTGAGGATTGCGTCGAAGACAATCGCCTGCGTGCTCCCACCGAAGGCCTGGGTCCCGGTCGCCATTTCATAGAGCACGACGCCGAGGGAAAAGAGGTCGGTGCGGGTGTCCACCTCCTCGCCACGCGCCTGCTCGGGTGACATGTACGACACCGTGCCCAACGCCGATCCCGGCATGGTCAGGTCGCGATGCGTGCTGGCGTTAAGGAAGCGAGTCGCGGCGCCGCTCGACGTGGAGGCGGAGGTCTGAGACAGCTTGGCCAGGCCGAAGTCGAGAATCTTCGTGCGGCTCTTGTCGCCGACGAAGATGTTCGACGGCTTGATATCGCGGTGGATGATGCCCTGGGCGTGTGCCGCATCCAGCGCGTCGGCGAGCTGGATGGCGATCTCCAGCAGGTCGGCCACCCTCATCGGACCGCGATTGATGCGGTCGCGGAGGCTCTCCCCCCTGAGTACCTCCATCACGATATAGGGAGTGCCTTCGTCGTCGCCGATGTCGAAAATTGCGCAAATCCCGGGATGGCTCAACGAGCTGGCGGCTCGCGCCTCGACACGGAAGCGGTCGAGTGCCTGACGGCTGGAGACCGACTCCGCGGGAAGGAACTTGAGCGCGACTTGTCGCCCAAGGCGCTCGTCCTCAGCGAGATACACGACTCCCATGCCGCCGGAGCCAAGCGTACTGAGGATCTTGTAGTGCGAGATCGACCGACCAATCACGCCGGGGATTCCTCGTCACGCATGGGCGGCATGGCAGTCATGGAGGATCGCGCAAATGCCTGAGGCTGTCAAAATTCTCGGCCCTACAGCCGCGCTTCGGCGGCGGCCGCCTCGGCTTCCCCCGCGGCGACATCCACACGAGTGAGGACCAGCGCGCCGACCACGAAAAAGACGATGACCGAGAGCACGGCGGAACGGCTCGAGCCGAATAGCGCGATCGACGCCGCGAAGACGGCCGGACCGGCAATGCCGGCGAACTTCTCGAAGACGGCGAAGAAGCCGAAGTACTCCGAGGACTTGTGCTTCGGGATCATGCGGGCAAAGAGCGAGCGACTGAGCGCCTGGCTGCCGCCCTGGACGATGCCGACGAGAAAGGCGAGGGCGAAGAACTGCCACGTGGCGGTCATGAAGTAGCCGAGCACGCTGATGCATACATAGACGGTGAGCGCGAAGAACAGCGAGGGTTTCGCGCCGATGCGAGAGGCGACAGCGCCAAAAGCGAATGAACAGGGCACGCCTACGAACTGGACGATGATGAAAGCCGCAATCTGCGCGTTCCGGTCGATTCCGATCTCGATACCGTAGATGGACGACATCCGGATGATGGTTTGAATCCCGTCGTTGTAAATCAGAAACGCGACGAGCATCAGAAACGCGTTCCGGCTGCGACGCAGTTCCTGCAGCGTATGCCATGCGGCAACCGTACCGCCGCGGACGAGCGAGACGACGCCTTCCCCGCCAAGACCGCTCAAACGCACCTCGGGTTCCCGCACGCCTCGGAGCAACGGAACCGTGAAGACCAGCCACCAGACGCCGACGCTGGCAAGCGAGAGCTTGAGCCCCGCGACCGTATCGGCAAGACCGAACGTCGATGGGCTGAGTATCCATGCGAGGTTGACCAGCAATAGCACGCCGCCGCCGACAAAGCCGATGGCAAAGCCCGCGGTCGAGACCCGGTCCAGTTCGTCCGGCCGGGCAATATGCGGCAGCAGCGAGTCGTAGAACACCAGCGTCGAGGCGACGCCGATGTTCCCGACAACGAAGAGCGCGAGTGCGTACTGCCATTCTCCACGCCCGACGGTCGCCATCAGCAGCGTCGCGGTCACACCGATCAGCATGAAAACCGCAAGCAGTCGCTTCTTCAGCGGCCGATGATCCGCGATCGCACCTAGAACTGGTGCCATGAGCGCGACGATCGTTACAGCGATCGTGGTCGCCCATGCGAAACGTGAGGTGGCCGCGGCCGGCTCGAGCCCAGCCGCAGCATATTCACTGAAGAACGGCGGAAACACAGCGACGATGACCGTGCACCAGAATGCCGAGTTCGCCCAGTCGTACATGGCCCAGGCGCGAAGCTCCGGTCGACCCAACCCGATGACGCGCGAGGAGCGGGGTGAGGGGTTCACGCTAGAACGTCTTCCGCGCGACCCACTCCCGCAGCAGGGAGTCCACGACGACATAACGGGTGCTCTCGCGCAGGAGCAGGTCCTGTTTGACGAGCGCGGTCAGCGAGGTCTGCACGCTCGACGGTCCGCCCAGCCGATGACGCGCCCTGGAGTCAGCCGAGAGCAGCTCGCGTCCATCCTGCAGCACGACGGCGCGCAGGACCGCGCGCTGTGCGAGCGTCAGCCGCTGCCAGACCGCCTCGAAGAGCGTTTCCTGCTCGGCGAGCACACGTGCGAGAGTGGCGTGAAGGTTGTCGAGCGTGGCCCGCCGGCCTCCAGCGTTGCGGACGTCGTCCCAGGTCTCGTGCGCGAGCCGCTGCACGTCGTAAGGAAGGTTGCCGGCGAGATCGACAATGGCTGCGCCAAGGCCGGCCTCGGCCTTGATGCCGCTCTTGCCGAACCGCGATTCGATGAACGCGGCAAAGACGTCGGCCGGGATCTTCTCGAGCCGCATGACCGGACCGGCCTTGTAGAAGGGCCGCTTGGGTCCGATCATCTTCTCCATCAGGCTCGGCTCCGAGCCGGCGAAGACGTAACCGACGCGCCGCTGATGCTGCGCGGCCGCCCGCAGCGCGTGCTCGACGCTGCCGCCGTTGAAGGCGTCGATGGCCTGGAACTCGTCGAGCGCCACGACGACGGTGCGCTTCCGTTCGGTTGCCAGCTGGCCAGGCAGCGCGAAGACCTCGTTCGCGAGGCGATTCACGTCGCGCTCGCTGCGGACCATCGGGAACGAGACCGCCAGGCGGCCGGCCCCGGTGATTCCCGGCTCGTATCTGACCTCCGGACGGGTCGACGTGATCACCGTGGTGAGCCAGTTGCGGGCGCGCTCCCACCGTGTCTCCACGCCCGCCAGTGCGCGGGCGTAGCCTTCGAGAAACGCCAGGTAGGAGCTGTAACTGCTGACCGTGACCTCGACCGTCAGCGCGGCGCGCCGGGTCAGCGCCGTCAATGCCTGCCGCACCAGCGAGGACTTCCCGTAGCGTCGCGGCGAGATCAGGAAGACCTTCTGCCCGGCCGACAGGTCCTCGACGAGCCGCTCCAGCTCGTCCTCCCGGTCGACGAACGCCTCGACAGGGACGACTTCACCGTAGACGAAAGGGTTCTGCACAGGTTACGTCAGTTAGCGTAATGGTTACGTTGATGAACGTAACACAACTGGTTGGTGGTTGGTAGTTGGTGGTCTAACCACTAACCACGAACCAGCGGGAGCTGTCCCGTGTAGATAGCCATGCCGACGACAGAATCGACGCCGGCGGCATCGAGCCGGTCGATTTCAGCCCAGGTCGTGATGCCGCCGGCGGCGGTCAGGCGGCGCGAGGTGGCGTTCCGCACCGCCATGATCGCCTCCATGTCGGTCCCCTGCATGAGGCCTTCCTTGTCGACATGGGTATACAGGAATTCCGCGCAGTACGGCTCGAGGGCTCGAACCGCCTCGACCGCGGTGATCGGCAGCGCCGTCTTCCACCCGTGGATGACGACCTGTCCGCCTTTGCTGTCCACCGCGGCGATGACGCGCTCCGCGCCGACGGCATCGGCCATCGCCCGCGCGAACTCGAGATCGACTGCGCCGTCACGAAAGAGCGCCGAACTGGCGATGACGGCGTGGGCGCCCGAGGACAGCACGTCACGCGCACGCTCCACGCTGCGAATGCCACCGCCGACCCGGCACGGCAGCCGGCCGCAGATCTGCGCGACGATCGCCGCATTGTCACCCCGGCCCCGCGCCGCATCGAGGTCGATCAGTTGCACGCGCGGAAACCGCGCGAAGCGCTCGATCCAGGGCTCGGCGTCCGGCGCCTCGATCGCCAGGCGCTCGCCCTGCACCAGTTGGACGACGTGGCCGTTCTGCAGATCGATCGATGGGATCAGCATGCGGATGCCTAGAGCCGGACGGGGATTCCGTGCGTGCGAAGGTGGCGCTTCAAGTCGGTCACGCTCGATTCGGCGTAGTGAAAGATCGACGCCGCCAGCGCTGCGTCGGCGTGGCCGGCCGTGAAGACGTCCGTGAAGTGATCGAAGGTGCCAGCGCCGCCGGACGCGATGACCGGGATGTCCACGGCGTCCGACACCGCGGCGGTCATCTCGCAGTCGAACCCGGCCTTGGTCCCGTCGCGATCCATCGACGTGAGCAGAATCTCTCCGGCGCCGCGCGACTCGGCCTCGCGCGCCCAGGCCACCGCGTCGCGCGCGGCGTCGGTCGTGCCGCTGCGCACGTAGACGGCGAAGCCCTCGTCGCGCCGCTTGGCATCGATGGCGATGATGACCGCCTGGCTGCCGTAGCGTCTGGCCAGCGTCGTGATCAGCTCCGGGTTGCGCAGCGCCGCGGTGTTGAGGCTGACCTTGTCCGCGCCCGCGTCAACGGCGGCAGCGGCGTCCTCTTCGGACCTGATGCCGCCGCCGACGGTGAGCGGCAGGAAGATCTCTCTCGCGACGGCGTTGATGGTCCGGGCGAGCGCCTGTCGCTTCTCGAGCGTGGCGGTGATGTCGAGGATCACCACCTCGTCGATCCCCTCGACGTTGTAGCGCCGCGCCAGCTCGCCGGGGTCGCCGGCATGACGGAGCTGCTGGAACTGCACGCCTTTGACGACCTGCCCGTCGCGCACGTCGAGGCACGCGATGATCCGCTTGGTCAGCATCAGCGGCAGATCTCGAGAAAGTTGCGCAGAATCTGCAGACCGGCGTCGCCGGACTTCTCCGGATGGAACTGCACGCCGAAGACGTTGTCGCGCTCGACGGCGGCCGCGAACGTATTGGCGTGCGTGGTGGCCGCCACACACTCCGAGGTCACCGGGGCCGCGTACGAGTGGGTGAAGTAGACCTGCGCGCCGGTGTCCAGCCCGCGGAGCAGCCGGGCGGTCCGCGTGAAATCGAGCGCGTTCCACCCGACGTGCGGCACCTTGAGGCGCTGCCCGGCATCGCCGTCCAGCCGGGCGATCTGACCTTTCATGACGCCGAGCCCGGCGACACCGGGGGCTTCGTCGCTCCCTTCGAACAGCCACTGCATGCCGACGCAGATGCCGAACAGGGGAGTCCCCTGATGCGCGGCCGAGCCGATCGCTTCGCGCCACGGGTCGTCGAGCGCGCTGGTGGCCGCGAAATGGCCGACACCGGGAACGATGACGGCGCTCGAGCCCTTCAGCTCGTCGGGCGATGCCGGCGTCGTGAATTCGGCGCCGAGGGCCGAGAGCGCCTTGCGGACCGACGTGAGGTTGCCCGCGCCGTAGTCAACGAGCGCGATCACAGCAGACCCTTCGTGCTCGGCAGCATCTTCGCGAGCCGCTTGTCTTTCGCGCACGCGACGCGCAGGGCCCTGGCGAAGGCCTTGAACACCGCTTCGACGTGGTGATGGCTCGACCGGCCGTACAGCACCTTCGCGTGCACGTTGGCTCGCGCGCCCGCGGCGAAGCCGTCGAAGAAATCGTGGACCAGCTCGCTCTGGAGATCGCCCACCATGCGGACCTTCACCTTGAGATCGACGGACGCGTGCGGGCGGCCGCTCAAATCCACGGCGACGACCGCGAGGGTCTCGTCCATCGGCATGACGAAGTAGCCGGCCCGATTGATGCCCTTGCGATCGCCGAGCGCCTTGAGCAGCGATTCGCCCAGCACGATGCCGACATCTTCGACGGTGTGGTGCTGGTCCACGTCGAGATCGCCTGTCGCCTTCAGCGTGAGATCGAAGCCGCCGTGCCGCGTGAACAGCTCGAGCATGTGATCGAAGAAGCGGATGCCGGTGCGGACGTCATAGCGGCCGCGGCCGTCGATGGTCAGCGCACCCTTGATCTGCGTCTCGGTCGTCTCGCGATTGAACGTCGCTGCCCGCGTCATCGCTGCCTCCCGGCGGCCACCGACTCGAGCGCCTCGATCGCGGCGGTTGTGTGGTCGAGCATGCCGGCCGTGATGCGGATGCATCCCGCCGTGGTCGGGTCCTTCGAGCGATCGCGGACGTGGACGCCGCGCGCCGCGAGCGCCTGAACGACGAGCGGGACCGCGTCGCCAACGCGCACCAGCACAAAGTTGGCCGCGCTTTCCCAGAAGGGGAGACCCAGTGTGCGGCAGGCCTCATACAACCGCGTGCGCGACTGGGCGACCTGCGCCGCGTATCTCGGCAGAAACTCTCGATCGTCGAGCGCGGCCAGCGTTGCGGCCATGGCCACGCCGTTGATGTTGAAGGGCAGTGTCACCGCGCGCACCGCGTCGAGTGACTGCGGCTGGCCGATGAGGATGCCGACGCGCATGCCGGCCAGACCGTAGGCTTTCGAGAACGTCCGGCCGATCAGCACGTTCGGGTAGCGAGAGAGATGCGGCAGGAACGTCTCGCCGCCGAACTCGATGTACGCCTCGTCAACGAGGACGACCGCGTGTGGCGCGGCGTCGGCGATACGCCGCAGATCGGCAAGCGCGATGAGCTGGCCCGTCGGATTGTTGGGCGTGTTGAGAAAGATCATCCGCGTGCGCGGCGTGATCGCCGCGATCACCTCGTCGGCCTGAAACGCGTAGTCAGGCCTGGGCGGCACGCGCACCGCCGTCGCGCCGACCGCCGCAGTGGAGTTCGGATACGGATCGAACGCCGGCAGCGGGATGATGGTTTCCGCGTCGAACGCGCGCGTCCGCGCGATGTGGCCGACGGCGGCCATCAGGATGCCCTCGTCGAGTCCGTTGGTCAGCAGGACCCAGTCGGGGTCGACATCGAAGTGCGACGCGCATGCCCGCACGAGGGCGGGGTAGGACGGATACGTCGCCACGTCGCTCGTCTGGACGCGTCGAATCGCGTCGAGCACGCGCGGCGAGCAGCCGCCGGTGTTTTCGTTGAGGTGCAGCCGCAGCCCCTCGCCTGGATCGGGATAACCTTGAATCGTCATGATGTTTACGTAGAGGCGGACCTTCAGGTCCGCCTGAGGCGAACCGCGATCGATTCCGCGTGCGCCGTCAAACCTTCCGCCGTCGCGAGGTCGATGACTGCGGGTCCGATTCGTTCCAGGCCCTTCCGCGTCAGTCGTTGAACGGTAATCTGTCGAACGAAGTCGGCCGCGGACAGGCCTCCGCGTACGCGCGCGGCGCCGGCGGTCGGCAGCACGTGATTGGACCCGATCGCGTAGTCGCCTGCCACCTGCGCCGACCAGGCGCCCACGAACAGCGAACCGGCGCAGCGAATCTTCGACGCCATGGCGTCATCGTCAACGACGAGGTGCTCTGGAGCCGCGGCATTCGCCAGCGAGATGGCCTCTGCCTTTGATCGGGCGACGATGATCCCGCCGTGCACGCGAATGGACTCGGCGGCAGGCCCCTCGGACGGCATCGCCTGTTCAACGGCGGCCGCGACCTCGTTCGCCAACCGTCGGTTCGGTGTGATCAGCACGGCCCGCGCGTCAGGATCGTGCTCAGCCTGGGCGATGAGGTCGGCGGCAATCCATCGCGCAGGTCCTTTGGCGGCGACCAGGACGATCTCGGTCGGCCCGGCGTAGAAGTCGATGCCGCAATCGGCAGCGATGAGGGCCTTCGCGGCAGCCACGTAGCGATTGCCGGGCCCGACGATCTTGTCCACGCGCGGAATGGATTCGGTTCCGTAGGCGAGGGCGGCGATGGCCTGGGCGCCGCCGATTCGAAAGAGACGCGAGACACCCGCTTCGAGTGCCGCTGCCATCACGACGGCATCCGGCTTCGGGCAGACGGCGATGACGTCCTTGACGCCGGCGACTGTCGCCGGAATCGCGGTCATGAGTACCGTTGAGGGTAGGGGATAGCGCCCGCCAGGCACGTAGCAGCCGACACGATCGAGAGGGATGACGCGCTGTTCGACGGTGATCCCTGCACCGACTTTGGCTCGCCACCCACGCGGCACCTGTCGCGTGGCCACCGCGCGGATGTTCTTCGCGGCAACAGCGAGGGCTTGTCTCACGCGGATTGGAACGGTCCTGGCGGCCGCCCGCATTTCCTTGCGAGAGACCTCCATCGATCCCTCGAGGCGGTCGAACTCGCGCGCGTAGCGAAGCAGCGCGGCCTCGCCGTCTCTTCGCACGTCGGCGACGATCTGCGACACGCGCTGCTCGGTCTCTCCATCCCGATCGCGCTCCGGCCAGAGCAGTGCCTTGACCGCCGCCGTGTCGCTTGCATCAACGATTCTGATCATGCTTCTCCGGGCCGCCTGAAGGCGGCCCCGACGTCCTACCAGCTACCGACTACCGTCTACTGGCTAGACAACGATCTTGTTCAAGGGGTACTCGACGATGCCCTGACCGCCGGCGGCTTTGAGCTTCGGGATCAGGTCGCGCACGGTCCGCTCTTCGATGATCGTGTTGACGGCCACCCACTCGCCTTCGCTCAGCGACGAGATCGTCGGGCGCTGCAACGCGGGCAGCAGCGCCAGCACCTTCTCCAGGTCCGCGCGCTGCACGTTCAGCATCAACCCGACGCGACCTTGCGCTTCGATGGCCGCGCGCAGCAGCAGGGCGATATTCTCGATCTTCGTGCGCTTCCACTCCTCGGCCAGCGCCGTCTCATTGGCGATGAGCTGTGTGTTCGACTCCATGATCGTGTCGAGGATTCGCAGCCGGTTCGCGCGCAGCGTCGATCCGGTCTCCGTCGCCTCGACGATCGCGTCGGCCAGCACGGGCGGCTTGACTTCGGTGGCGCCCCAGGAGAACTCGACGCGCTTCACCTTCACGCCGAGCTTGTCGAAGTAGTGGCGCGTCACCTGCACGAGCTCGGTGGCGATCACGGCGCCGGTGAAGTCTTGCGGAGTCTTGAACCGCGAATCCTCGGGCGCGGCCAGCACCCATTTCACCTTCCCGAAGCTCTGTTTCGAGTACACGAGATCGGCGAGGCTGGTCACGCAGGTGTGCGCGTCGCGGCCGTAGCGGTGCTCGGCGACCCAGTCGAGTCCGGTGAGGCCGGCATCGAGCACACCCTCGCAGACATAGCGCGTCATTTCCTGCGCCCGGATGAGCATGCACTCGATCTCGGCGTCGTCGATCGAGGGGAAGTAGGAGCGCGTGTTGACGTAGATGTTGAATCCGGCGCGCGCGAACAGCTGAATCGTCGCGTCCTGGAGGGAACCCTTGGGGAGACCGAGCTTGAGCTTCATGGAATCGTGATCCCTTCCGCGCGCTGGTTGAAGCAGGTGCGTTCGCCGGTGTGGCACACGTTGCCGTCACCGAGGCGCTCGGCTTTCACCAGCACGGTGTCGTCATCGCAGTCGATGAGGATGTCGCGGACCGCCAGCCGGTTCCCGGAGGTCTCGCCCTTGGTCCACAGCGTGTTGCGCGTGCGGCTGAAGAACGTCACGTAGCCGGTCCGCCGCGTGATGTCCCAGGCGTCGGCGTTCATGAAGCCGACCATCAGCACCTCGCCGCTGACGTGGTCCTGTACCACCGCGGGGATCAGTCCGTCCAACTTTGTGAAGTCCATAACCTCATTCCAGGTTCCGGTTCAGGGTTCGGGTTCCAGGTTCCGGGTTCGTACAAAACAAAACCCCGCCAGGTGTCCGGCGGGGTTGCGTGAACTCGCGAATCGTGTGTCGGGTTTTCAGTCCGTTCGCGCGCGCAATCCTGCCGGCCGGCCAGCGTGGTGGCCGTGATGGAGGTGATGCGCGTGGTGGAGGACAGCGACCATGTGGATCAGAGCCTACTAGAAAGTGCCCTTCAACCGCAAATCACTGGCGACCACAAAGTCGCTGCTTCTCAGGCGACCTTGGCGGGCGCGATGGCGGCTGCGGGCTTTCGCTGGTTCTTCGTTGTCAGCTTGCCGGAGAAGCTCGCGCCTTCCTGCATGGCGATACGCCCACAGGTGACGGTGCCTTCGATCGATCCGCTCTTTCGCAGGTCCACTTTCTCCCGGGCGGTGATGGTCCCGATGACGGATCCGAAGACCGTCAGGTTCTTTGCGACGATGTCGGCAAGGATGGTCGCGTTCGGTCCGACCGTCAGCATATGCTCGGGAAGGTCGATTTTTCCTTCGACCTGACCGTCGATGGTCAGGTCCTCGGACCCGACGATTTCCCCTTTGACACACACTGAGCGTCCGAGTGTCGCCGCCGCGCGACCGTCCTTCGCGTCAGCTGGCTGTGTCGATTCAACGTTCTTTGGTCCGTCCTGATTCCACATGGCGCACTTCCCCCCTGACTACTTTTCGGGTCGGCACGTCGGAAAGGTTAGAAGCCCGGACGCTGCATCCGAAAAAAAAGCAGCTCAGCCGACGTACGCGTCCGCCTCAATTTCCACCAGCATCTCCGGGTCGATGAGCCGCGTGACCTGCACCATCGCTGCGGCGGGCCTGATCGCGCCGAAGACCTCGCCGTGGGCGCGGCCGATGGCCTCCCATTGAGAGATGTCGGTGACGTACATGCGCGTGCGCACGACCTGCGCCATCGACGCGCCGGCTTGCCCGAGCGCCCACTCGATGTTGCGCAGCGTCTGTACGGTCTGCGCGTAGGGATCGCCGCGGCCGACGACGAGACCGCGGTCGTCGGTGGCCGTCGTGCCCGACACGTGGACGTAGTCGCCGACACGCACGGCGCGTGAATAGCCGACCACCGCCTCCCATGGACGGCCGCTCGAAATATTCTGGCGTGACATGCGTCAATCGTACCGCGACGTTGACACCACGCGAACACGTCGGTCACTCTTGGGGCCCATGAGAGGCATAGTTCATGCGCTGGTGCTGGCACTGGCCGTCAGCGCCGGCGGCTGCAAGCAGGGAGACGGCTTGATGCCGGCCAAGACCGGTGACGTGCCGAACCGGCTCTCGGACCTGAAGCGCGACCTCGAAGCCGTCGTTGCCGGCGATCAGACGGCGGTCGACGATCTGGCCGACGACTTGAGCGTGTTCACCGAGGAGCCCGACGGTCACACCGCCATACGCGCGCTCTCGAACACAGTGGGCTCGATGCTGGTGAAGCGAATGCTCCCCGACGAGGCGATGACGCGGATCGTGTCGATGATGTGGACGGCCGCAGCCGGGCGCGAGTTGAGCGAGCGTCAGGTCGATGCGCTCAAGGACGAGATGCGAAGCGTGCTGACCACTGTGGGGGTGTCACAGGCTGACGCGAATCTCGCTGCCGGCCGAATCGGAGACGTGCAGAGCGCGGTGACGCGTGCGAGAGCGTCGCTGGTACGAACGGTACTAACGCTGTAGGGAATCGGGGATCGGGGATCAGGGATCGGAGGACGGGATCAGGGCTTTTGCTCCCTGATCCCTGGTCCCCGATCCCTTCGTACTTGCTACTTCGCGATCGCGGCCGCCTTCTCGACGGCCTCCCACGGAAGACCCGTGCGACCGAAGTGACCGTAGTTGGTTGACTGGCGGTAGATCGGACGCAGCAGGTTCAGCTTCTCGATGATCGCGCGCGGGCGGAAATCGAAGTTGTTCATCACGAAATCGGCCGCGGCCCGCTCGTCACCGGTACCGAAGGTATCGACCTTCACCGACACCGGCTTGGCCATGCCGATGGCGTAGCCAACCTGAATCTCGGCCTTCTTCGCGAATCCCGATGCGACCACCTGCTTGGCGACATAGCGGCAGAAGTACGCGCTGCTGCGGTCTACTTTCGAGGGATCCTTACCGCTGAACGCGCCGCCGCCGTGACGGCCCCAGCCGCCGTAGCTGTCCACGATGATCTTGCGGCCGGTGACGCCGGCGTCAGCCGACGGCCCACCGTGAATGAAGCTGCCGGTCGGGTTCACGAACAACGTGAGGGTCTTGTTCCACCACGACCCGAGCGCCTTCGGACCGAGCTCCTCGCGCACGTACTCGGTGATCTTCTTCTGGTCGGCTTCGGGGGTGTGCTGCGTCGAGACGACCACCGCCGTCACGTCTCTCGGGTCGTTGCCGTCGTAGTTCAGCGAGACCTGCGACTTGCTGTCGGGACGGAGCCAGGTGTACTTGCCGGCGTGACGGTCGTCGGCCATCGCCTTCATCAGCTTGTGCGCGAGCAGGATTGGCAGCGGCATCATCTCCGCCGATTCGTCCGTCGCGTAGCCGAACATGATGCCCTGGTCACCCGCGCCCTGATCGCCGCTCTGGCTCGTCGTCTCGGTGACGCCCTGCGAGATCTCGTTGGACTGCTTGGTGATCAGCTGAACGATCTTCAGCGTGGTGTCGCAAAAGGGCTCGGACGTGTCGGTGTAGCCGATTTCCTTGACCGCCTGGCGGACGACCTTCTCGTAGTCGAACTTGGCGTTGGTCGTGATCTCACCAGCGAGCACCACATGGTCGCTCTTGACCAGCGTCTCGCACGCCACACGGCTCCTGGGGTCCTGCTCGAAACACGCGTCGAGGACCGAGTCGGAGATGTAATCGCAAACCTTATCGGGGTGACCTTCGGAGACCGATTCTGACGTGAACGTGAAACGCGACATGTTGCTCCTCAAAAACAGAAAAAGCCCGCTCGTCGCGGGCCTGGGTTCGCGACTTAGATAGAGCGTGCCGGGTTAACCGGCGAGCGCGGCCCATCAAGTCGGTGAAATCGCCGCACGCACGAAACGGATAAGTATAGATCACAACCCGGGCGCGGCCGCTTCGGCACGCGAAAACCGCACCCGGACCGAAAAAGTCGCTACTTTTTCTGGTGATCCTTGATGTAGCCGACCGCAAACGCCGTCATCTGCGGGTTCGACAGGCCGATGGCCTCGCCCTCCGCCTGCGCCCGCTCGATGGGCCAGCCGTCCTGGAGGGCCCGCTTGATCATCCAGACACCGCCGACGCGATTGGCCGACCCGCAGTGAATGAACACGGGCTGGTTGCTCTTGTCGGCTACGGCCGCCAGAAACGCGTCCACGACCTTGGCATCCGGCATGGCGACGTTGAACGGCAGGTGGATGTACTTGAGTCCGGCGGACTGGGCCGCGGCGCGCCCGGCGTCGATGTCGGCCCCCTGCTCGCTGGCGAGCCGGAGGTTGATCACCGAGACGAAGCCTTCCTTCTTGAGCGCCGACATCGCGGTCGGATCAACCGCGCCTCCGCAGCCGACGGTCGCATCCACGCGCGAGTAGTTGCGGATGCCCGGCATCTCCGACTTCTTGACCTGAGCCGATGCCGGTACCGCGACGAGAGCCGCGAGAGCGGTGGCGACGAGCAGTCGTGCGTACATGTGAAGCCTCCGGCCGCGGATCTTACACCGTACGGGTAACGGGCCGCCCGCCTTCGCGCGAAGCGAACCCAGAACCGAACCTGAACTGTGAACAGGAACCGAGCAGTGAGAACCGAGAAGCGTGAACGACTCGGTTCTTATCGTTCGACGGTAATGACGACCGGCTCTTCCAGCCTGACGGTCAGCGGCGCCCCGGAGGGGAGCGTGGCGTGATTGCGTCCGCCGGCCATGACGGCAGTGGTGCCCGCGCCCGCGCCGATGGTGCTGCCGATGGCCGCGCCCTTGGCGCCGCCAAGAATGCCGCCGATGATCGCGCCGCCGATGGCGCCGCCGCCGATCTTGGCCGCGCTCTCTCGTCCCGGGGGATCGCCTTCGCGAAACACCGCTTCGGTCTGAATCGGCAGCCGTGTGCCGTCGGCCAGGACAATCGACGTGAAGCGCACGCCGAGTCGCGCCCGCTCGCGCAGGCGTCCACCGCGCTCGACGAGCGTCACCTCGCCCTGCGCGCGCGCACCGGCGGGGATGGCCACGCGATCGCCGACTTTCACATCGCGGGTCACGCGCGCGACGACCTCGTCCTCGAGGCGTGCGCGTTCACTGGTCACCGCTGTTTCCATCTGCAGGCCGATCACTGATTGGGCCGCGACGACCAGTTCTTCGAAGACCGGCGCTGGAGGCTCAATCGGTCGTGACGCCTGCGTCTCTGGAATCGATGGAGCCGGAACGGTCGCGAGCGATTCTTCGCGTGCCGGCGCTGGTGCCTCCGGAGTGCGGGCGGCCGCGGCTTGCGGAGTCGGGCGCGCAGCGCGCGCGGGTGTGGTCACTCGTGCGCGCGCGGCCGGCTTGGGTGCGGCAGTCACCGGCGGCAGCGCTGCCACTGGTTCAGGCGCTTCCGGAAGCACGCCTTCTGATTGTTCGACTCCTGCCGGGGCGTCAGCGGCAGCTTCGACGGGCGCAGCGGTCGGACCGTTGCCCCGGACGATCAAGTAGGTTCCGCCGGCGCCAGCCGTGACGCAGATAGCCGCCAGGAGTCCCGTTGTCGCCTTGCTGATCTCCATGACTCAAGAACCTCGTACCCACTGCTGAGAGCAAGGGCTATGCCTGCCCGGATCACGCCGCCACGAGCAATTTCGCCAGAGCCGGCCCGGATTTACTGGCCTGTTTTTCGGATCTGTCCCCTTCCGCCATGAGACCGGGAGGCGGGAACCCGTGTCCCCCATCCGGTATCCCGAATCCTGTGTCAGCCCGCGAATTTATACCCGAGTCCGTGGACGGTGAGAATGAATTGTGGATGCCGGGGGTTGTCTTCGATTTTCTGCCGCAGCCAGGCCACGTGGACGTCGACGGTCCGGGTGGAGGGCATCGCGTTGTAGCCCCAGACCTCGTTCAGCAGTTCGTCACGCGACAGCGCTGCGCCGCGGTGCTCGACGAAATACCTGAGCAGCTTGAACTCGCGCGCCGACAGCTCCAGGTGCTGATCGGCCTTCGTCACCTCGGCCTTGCGGAAATCGACCGTGATCTCGCCGAAGCGGTAGGTATCGCCGGTGATCCCGGCGCTGGCGGCCTGCGCGGAGACGCGGCGAATCAGGGCTTCGATCCGCGCGAGGAGCTCGACCATCTCGAACGGCTTGACCAGGTAGTCGTCGGCGCCGAGCTTGAGACCGACGACCTTGTCCACCACCTGACCGCGTGCGGTCAGCATCAGGATCGGCGTGTGAATCCCGCGCTGTCGCAGCGTGCGGCAGACGTCGAACCCGTTGCCGCCGGGCAGCATGACATCGAGCAGGATGGCGTCGAACGGGCCGGCGGTTGCGCGCGCGAGACCAGACACGGCATCGCCCTCGCTTTCAACCTCGTACCCTTCGGCGACGAGGCGATCGGTGAGCGTCATGACGAGTCCTGGTTCGTCCTCGACGAGGAGCACACGCCGCGAGGGCATGCTGCAGTTTAGCTCGTAGTCGGTAGGCGGTAGCCGGTAGCTAGTAAGTGGCCGGAAGCTGGCTAGCCGGTGACTCGTAGCGTGTAGCCGGGTGCGGGTTCGAATGTTCTTGCTACCGAGCTACCGACCTACCGGCTAGTTGTGCCTCGCTCGCAACGGCGCCTTGTCGCGCGTCCGGCGGGACTGCGGGCAGGGCAATCGTGAACGAGCTTCCGGAGCCGGCTCGCGTGGTGACGCTCACCCGGCCGCCGTGCGCGGTGACGATCCGTTTCACGAGCGAGAGGCCGAGACCGTTGCCGTGGATCTGGCGCTCGACGGCGTCAGCGCCGCGATAGAACGGATCGAAGATGTGCGGCAGTTCGGACGCCGGGATGCCGGGCGCCATGATCGCTGACGGTGATGCGCACTTCCGAGTGCCGGCGATCGGCGGCGTGCTCGGCGCGGATCCCGACCCAACGATCGCGGCCACCGTACTTGACCGCGTTGGCAATCAGGTTCTGCACGGCCGATCGCAGCGCCGCCGCGTCGCCGAGGACCTGCGGGAGATCCGCCGCGATCTCACGGTGGATCTGGACGTCCGATGTCTCGATCAGCGGGAGCGAGCTGTCGATGGCGCCTTCGATGATCTCGGACGGCGGCAGCGCCACGCGAGCGGCGAAGCCGAGACCGGACTCGATGCCCGCGTACTGCAGGACTCGCTCGACCATCTCACCGAGCCGCTTCGCCTCTGTCTGCAGCAGCTGACCGTACCGCTGCACGCGATCGCCGCTGACCACGCCGTGCGCGAGGTTTTCCGAGGCCGAACGAATCACCGCGACAGGCGTGCGCAGCTCGTGCGACACGCCGGCGACGAATTCCATCTGCTGCCGCGCGAGACGCTGCGCGCGTCGTGACGCATTCGCGAGCAACCCGATGCTCACCGTCAGCAGCAACAGTACGCCGAAGCTGATTCCCAGATTCCTGCGGCGCGCCACGGCCACCGCCGCTTCGAGCGATCCGCTCTGGTGCTGGACCAGCAGCAGCCAGCGGCCGAACGAGTCCTCATCGCGCGGTCCGAGACCATCAGGCCTCTCGTCCAGGCGTCCCCGGAGACCACGCAGTTGATCGCCGTCGCCCTCGGGACGCGGCGGGCGCGCAAAGAAGAACGATGGGTCCACGCGACCGAGAAGGCCCGCGGTCGCGTCGGCGTTCGTACGGTCGAGTGCGGCCTCGGGATCCGATCGATAGAGCACCTTCGTTGGATCGTCCGGACTGATCACCGACACCCGGTAGACGTCGCCCTCGGCGTGGATGAAATGACGCTCGGCGAGCTCGGGCAGCATCTCCTCGCGGAGGTACGTCATGTTGAGCTGAATGACCGTGAAGCCGAACACCGGAGTGACCGTCTGCGGGACCGGCCTCGGTGACCTCGGACTCACAAGGTTCCGGAGCGGCGTCACGATGACCGAGTCCTCCCCGCGGAGGGGCCCGCGTCGGCTCGGCGGACGCCCGGCTGTGAAGTCGGACAACTCCTGCTCGAAGCGTGGGCGAAATTCGCCGAGCGTGTCAGGCCATTCGGTCGGCTCGAATGTGTGTGTGTCAGGATTCCAGCGGCGCAGGCGCAGGCGCCCCGCGTCGGAGTCCACGAGTAGCACGGCTGCAACAACCTGGGGGTGCGCCGACGTATTCAGCCATGTCTCGTAGCGATCGGTGTAGCGCTCGGACGTGCCTTCGAGCGCGGTGGCTGGACCGACCTGAAGGCTCAGCACGGCCCGGACGATTTCGCCGTCGAAGTTCTCGCGGAACTGTCCGGCCGCGGTGCGCAGGTTTCGCTGCATGCGCTCCCGCTCGGCCGTGCTCACCTGGCCGACCCAGCGGTACTGGAGCACCGCCAGGGCAGGGAGCAGCACGAGCAGTGCGCACGTGACGAGCGTCGCCCCCGAGGGCCTTCCGATCTTCATCCGGGGCGAGTGTAGCACCATCAAAATCGCCGTAACACACTGAAATTGAAGGTTTTACAAACTTAACAAAGTCTTTGCCCACGTTTAACGACGCTCTCTCGGACGGGCAGGAATAATGGAGTTGATGGCCATGCGGCGGATCGTGTCTGTGGTGATGGCGAGTGCGACTGCGGTCGTTGGCGTTCTCGTAGTGGCGGCAGTCTCCGTCGCACAGACCCAGGACACGACCAAGGGTGCGGCGCTCCTCGCTGAAGCGCGCAAGGCCGTCGGGGGAGAGGACAAGCTCGCCGCCATCAAGCGCCTGCAGGTGAAGGGCGAGATGCGTCGTGGCCAGGGCGCCGTTACGCTCGAAGGCGACAGCGAGATCTTCATCGAACTCCCCGACAAGTTTCGGCGCAACGAATCATTGACGCTTGGTCCTGGTGGACCGGGCGTCGATCGCGTGGAAGTGCTGAACGGCAACGACGCCTGGGAAGAGAACAGCGGCGGCGGTGGTCGTGGCGGGTTTGGACGCGGTGGCGATTTCGGCGGTGGCGGTGGTCGTGGCGGTAACTTCGGAGGAGTCCGCGGCGCGCTTGGCGGCGATCAGGCCGGAGACGCCGCCGCGCAGGCCCGGGCACAAGGCATCGATCCCGAGCGAATCAGGGAGCTGCTGCGTCGGAACCGGCAGACCGAGGTGGCGCGCCTCCTCCTGGGCATGCTGCTGATGTCCGACAGCCCGGCCGCGTGGATTGGTACAGCGCAGTCTCCCGACGGAACGGCGGATGTCCTCGAGGTGAAGACGCCGGACGGCGTAGCCACCAGGCTCTTCCTCGACTCGACGACGCATCTGCCGCTGATGATGACGTGGACCGGCGGTGCCCAGCGCGCGGGTCGCGGTGGACAGGGTCGCGGCGGTCAAGGCGGCGGTGGGCAGGGCCGCTTCGGACAGGGTCGTGATGGAAACGCGGGTCAGGGCGCTGCTGCGCCAGCCGGCGGCGATGCACCACCGGCTCCTGAGGCCTCTGGCAGGGCGGAGCAAACCGGCAGGGCGGAACAGGGTGGCGCCGCGACTGACACCGTGCAGGGACGCCGAGGCCGCGCACCGGGCGGAGGAGCGCCGGCCACGCTCGAAATGCACCTGTCCGAGTACAAGGTCGTCAACGGCCTCAAGCTTCCACACCTCATCACTCGCGGCACCAACGGCGAAACGGCCGAGGAGTGGGCGATCAAGAGTTATCGAATCAACCCAACCTTCAAGGGAAACACTTTTACAAAATGAAACGGTTCCTGCTGGTTTTTTTCGTCCTCTTCTCGCTACCGGTCTACGCGCAGAGCACTAATAACCAGACGCAGCTCCGGCTGGTCGTCGTTGACGAGACAGGCGCGGGCATCCCGAACGCGACGGTCATCATTACTCCCGCGGCCGGCGTCGCGGTGACGTTCTCGACCGATGAGCATGGCATGGCCACGTCGCCGACGATGCTCACCGGCAACGTCACGCTGCATGTCGAGTTCGACGGGTTCCAGCCGTACGAAGGCCCGCTGACCCTGCGCCGCGGCGCGATGAATCAGACGATCACGCTGAAGATTGCCGGCGTGCAGGAAGAGGTCGTCGTCAGCGACACGACCGCGACCGACGATCGCCGCGGCAACTCGTTCAGCACCACGCTCGAGGAGTCCGAGATCGAGGAGCTGCCCGACGATCCCGACGAATTGGCCGACGTACTCGCGGCGATGGCCGGTGGATCAGGGGCGGTCTTTCAGGTGAATGGTTTCCGCGGGGGCCGGCTGCCCTCGCGCGACGAGATTCGTCAGATTCGCTTCCGCACGAACTCGTTCTCCGCCGACAACCACGACGCCGGCCGGACGCAGATCGAGATCATCACGCGACCGAACGTGCAGCAGTGGGCCGGCAACGGCAGCTTCAACTACCGCAGCGACTCGATGAACGCGCGCAACGCGTTCTCGAGAGCGAAGACACCCGAACAGAACCGCAACTTCAACCTCGGCGCGCGCGGGCCGATCGTCAAGGGGAAGACGTCGATTCGCCTCGGCCTCGACGGCCGGCGCGACTATCAGGCCGACACCATCGTCGCGATCGACGAGTTCGGCAATCGTCTCGGGGATTACGTCCGTCGTCCGTCCGACTCGACCAATGCCACGATTGGTCTCGAGCACGCGCTGACCAACAACCAGACGCTCCGTCTCGAGTACCGCCGCGGGCAGACCTCGACGGAGAACAGCGGCGTCGGCGGCTTCAATCTTCCCGAGCGTGCCTACAGTTCCTCGGGCAGCAACAACCAGATGCGCGCGCAGGCCCAGGGCATCGTCGGCAAGAGCATGCTGCACGAAGTGCGGCTGCAGGTGTACACGCAGGAGAGCAGTGCGGTGTCGGCGTCGACGGCCCCGGCCATCATCGTGCTCGACGCGTTCAGTAAAGGCGGCGCTGGCGTGTCGAGGGAAGGCTCCTCGCGCGTGTTCGAGCTCGCCGAGAACCTCGACTTCAACGTCGGCCGCAAACAGCAGATGCGCGTCGGCTTCCTGCTCGACGGCGGCCGCTACGAGAACTTCGACGCGCAGAATACGGCGGGAACGTATACCTACGCGACGA
Organism: uncultured Acidobacteriota bacterium; assembly: GCA_963751025.1. Taxonomy (GTDB): domain Bacteria; phylum Acidobacteriota; class Vicinamibacteria; order Vicinamibacterales; family UBA2999; genus Gp6-AA40. Next base: position 408,504 of record CAVVTC010000006.1, read on the forward strand.
TCCAGGACTACAGAGACGGGAAACCGCTGACCTTCAGCCAGCGCGTCGGACTGGTCAACACGTCATTCAACCAATACACGCTGGGCTTCTACTGGTCGGACGACATCCGGCTGAACAACAAGTTCTCGTTTGGCGTCGGCGTTCGGAACGAGATGCAGTCGCACATCGACGACCGTCTGAACCTGATGCCGCGAGTCGGGTTCACCTGGACGCCGTGGGGCAACCGCACCGCCATCCGGGGCGGCTACGGGCTCTTCCACGACTGGTACGAGTCGAACCTCTACGACCAGACGCTTCGCGTCAATGGCATTGCGCAGCGCGATCTCGTGATCAGGTATGACGAGGTGGGCGGGGAGCGAAGCGATCCAGCCCGCGAGGATTCAGGGCAGTCCGGATCTCGAGATGCCGAAGGTGCACCAGGCGTCGCTCGGGGTCGAGCGTCAGGTGACGCAGAATCTCACCGTTGCAGGCGACGTATCAGCTGCTCCGCGGGCGCGATCAGATGCGCTCGATCAACGTCAACGCGCCCGTGTTCGCGGGGATCGACCCCGACACGGGGGCCAATATTTATTTCCGACCCGATCCGACGGTTGGCAACATCACGCAGTTCGACTCGACGGGCAAGTCGCTGAGCGATCGCCTGGAGCTTCGCGGCGTCTATCGAATCCCGACCCGCGGCATCTTCATGAACGTGAACTACACGCTGGGGCAGGTGAAGAATCACGCGGACAGCGCGACGTCGATTCCCGCCAACAACCTCGACCCGGATGCCGAGTGGGGGCCGTCACGGCAAGACGTGCGTCATCGCCTGCAGGGGCAGGTCAACGTGCCGATCTTCTACGGCATCCGCACGAGCATCAACGTCAACGCACAATCGGCGGCGCCGTACACGATCACCACGGGCCGGGACAACAACCAGGACGGCGTCGTCAACGATCGACCGACGGGCGTGGGACGCAACACCGTACGCGGCGCGTCGACGTGGGTGATGAACCTGAACCTCACGAAGCAGTTTGTCCTCGGCGGTCCGCGCGGTGGACAGGGCGGAGGGCCGGGCGGATTCCCTGGTGGCGGCGGATTCCAGGGCGGTCCGGGTGGAGGAGGTCCGGGAGTCGCGGTGCCACCCGGTGGCGCCGGCGGGAATCAGTCGGTCAACTTCGCGCAGGGCCGTGGCGGACAGGGCGGCGGCGGCAACCGCGGCGGCCGGAATGGTGGCGGCGGCGATCAGCAGGCGCCCGGCCGCTACAGCATGGAGCTCTTCATCCGGGCCGACAACGTTCTCAACAACGTGAACTACGGCAGCTTCAGCGGCAATATGCTGTCGCAGTTCTTCGGTCAGCCGACGAACGCGCAGCAGCCGCGGCGGCTCACGGTCGGATCGTCCTTCCGGTTCTAGTTGGTTAGTGGTCGGTGGTTGGTGGTTCCTGGTAACCACCAACCACGAACCAGCCGCCGAACCACGAACCACTAACCACCAACCGGCTAGAATCGCGATGTGAAGGTCACCGTCGTCGGCGCGGGTGTCGTGGGCTGCGCCGTCGCTCACGAGCTCGCGTCTCGCGGCGCGCGCGTGCAGCTCATTGATCCGCGCGGCGCCGGACGCGGCGCAACCGGCGCGTCGGCGGGCATCCTCGCGCCTCTCGTCGAAGGTCATTCACCATCGCTTCTGCGTCTGGGCACTTGCGCTGTCGCGCTGTGGGACGAGTTCGTCCAGCGTCTGAGGATCGAATCCGGCCTGCCCGTGGAGTACGAGCGCACCGGGACGCTGCACGTCGCGCTCGATCACGCGCAGGCGGCTGTCCTCGCCGAGCTCGCGCGCGGTCTCGAATCCGCCAGCGTGCCGCACTCGATGCTCGACGGACGCGAGGCAGCGACGCTGGAACCAGGGCTCACCAATCGAACGGTCGCCGGGCTCCTGGTGCCTGCGCACGGATACGTCGGGCCAGCCTCGCTCATCGAGGCGCTCACGCGCGCGCTCGGCAGTCGCGGCGTGTCGGTAATTTCGTCTCGAGCACTGCGCATCGGCGATGACGGGGAGGCCGTGCTTACCACTGACACCGGCGAGATCCGTTCCGACGCGCTCATCGTCGCGGCCGGGAGCTGGTCGGCGCAGCTGCTCGACACCCCGCGCGAGGTCGTGAAGCCGATCCGAGGGCAGCTCGTGTCTCTGTCCATGGAACGGCGGCCGGCTGCGCGCGTCATCTGGGGAACAGACTGCTATGTCGTTCCATGGAAAGACGGCACCGTGCTCGTCGGCGCCACGGTCGAAGACGTCGGGTTCGACGAGAGCACGGACGCGGCCGGTGTGCGAGGACTGCTGAATGCCGCCGTCGATCTGATGCCGGTCCTCGAGCAGGCGCGCTTCTGCGGGGCCCGGGCAGGGCTTCGTCCAAAGACTGCCGACGAGTTGCCGGCCATTGGCCGTTCGTCCACAATGCCCCACGTGTTCTACGCCACGGGGCATTACCGCAACGGCGTGCTGCTGGCGCCGCTGACCGCGTCGCTCGTCGCCGACCTCGTGCTCGACGGCCGCGAACGTCCCGAGCTGTCCGACGTCCGGCCGGATCGGTTCGGTTTGTGACCCTGCGACTCAAGAAGTTCTATTCGTCGCGCGAAGTGGCCGTGCTCACCGGTCTGAGCGCGCGGCAGCTGCAGTGGTGGGACTCGAAACGGCTGTTCGTGTCGGCCATCGCCTCACAGCGCACGGAAGCCGGCGGTTTCACCGAGCGCCGCTACACGCCGATGGACGTCCTCGAGCTGCAGGTGCTTGCCGACCTCAGGCGCCGCAAGTTTTCCATTCCGCAGATTCGCCGGCTGCTCTCGACGCTGCGTGAGGTCTTCGGCATTCGCTTGTACGAGGCGATCGGCGACGACGGGCCGCTGGCGCTCTTCATCGGCGGCGATCAGTTGTATGCACGGACGCAGGACGGTCGCTTGTACAACATGGACCGCCCGACAGAGCCGTTGTTGATGGTGGGAGAAGAGCTGCCGTTGCGCCCGGTCGCGGCGCGTGAGGCGAGGCGGCGGCGGGCCGGCGGATCTGAGCGGCCGATCCGAAAGCGGGTCTAACGCAAGGCGGGTCTGAAGACCCGCCTCTACTTACGACAGTTCCCGCCTTCGCAACGGTTGTTCTCGTTGCAGACCATTTCGTAAAGTCCCGTCTTGTCCCACTCGGGGTGACGCTTCATCTCCCAATCCACCGACCAGGGCTTCGTGAAAATCTTCGGGTCGTCCACGGTGAACTGGTAGGCGATCGTGTTGGCATCCACACGCCGCAGGCGCTCGGTCGTACGCAGCGCCTCGGTGTGCATCCGGTACTCCTTCGGGTTCTGGTAGTACCAGTCGTCGAGCGACCAGCGTTTGTAGTTCCGGCCTTCGATCACCAGCGTGTCACCTTCCCAGTGGCCGACCGGCTCGCCGTAGAACGTCGACTCGATGTCGGTCTTGTGCGGCCGTCCGTCGAGCGGGATGATGCGCGTGACGTTCATGAACTCGGTGGACATCACCAGGTGCTGCGGCGTTTGAATGAACTGGATCGGATATGGACCGAGGAACGCCGATGGGAAGCCGGACGGCATGCAGAACGCGCGCGGCTCGTCATGCCGCGGGTCTCCAGTGCGCGGTTCGTGGAAAAGCGCTTCACCGCCGGGCACGAACGGCGCCATCTTCGCGCGGTTGAACACCGTCGCGGCGCCCTTGGCTCCGGGTTCCTTCGGGTTGTCCCACATGCCGGTGAAGTCAGGTTTGCCGTCAGGCTGCCGCGGAATCTGACTCGACGCGGGCGACTGCGCGCGGATCATCTGACTGGCGACGACGGCCAGCGCGATGACGCCGAGCAGGGCTGCGACGTTCGTGCGTATGCGTGACATGTTCGCCTTCCCTTACTGCGGAGCGCGGTCTTCGGTCGAAGCCGTGAACACGCTGCGGCCATCGGCAAACGTGACCCGGCCACCGGATGCGTTGTTCGATCCGTCGCGCGCACGGAATCCTTCGACCACGACCACGTCGCCCTTCTTCATCGCTTCGCGGCTGATGCCGCGGCGCTGGAGCACGCCGGGAGGCCCGGCCGAGAATCCCCAGTTCGTCACCTTGCCCTGGTCGTCTTTCACGTCCACGTAGAACCAGATGTGCGGGTTGGTCCACTCGACCTTGGTGACGACACCGTTGACCTTCACCGGCTTGTTGCCGTCGTATTCCGCCGCGAACGAGTGATGTGTGTAGACGGGCGGTGCCGTGAGAAGCAGGAACGCACCCAGCGGGGCCAGCAGTCGCGCGCGCATGATGTCTCTCCCGGCGGACACGACGCCGCGTGCGTCGTGTCCACCTTCAGGTGGACCAGGCTCAGCGAATTGGAAAGACCTTCTCGAGATCGTCGGCCGGACGAGGAATGACGTGCACGCCGACCAGTTCGCCCACCCGGCGAGCGGCAGCGGCGCCGGCGTCGGTGGCGGCCTTGACCGAGCCGACGTCGCCGCGAATGAGCGCGGTCACCAGCCCGGCGTCGACCTTCTGCCAGCTGACGAGCGTGACGTTCGCGGTCTTGAGCATCGCGTCGGCGGCTTCGATCATGCCGACGAGGCCCCGCGTTTCGATCATGCCGAGGGCGTCGCCGATGTCTGCCTTGTCCTGTGCCACGGTCGGCATCTTACCATCCCTCGCGGCGGCGAAGCTCCGTGATGTGCGCCAGGTGATGGTGCGAATGCCAGGCATACAGCTGCAGGAGCTGATCGAGCGTCATTTCCGCACCCAGCTCCGGGTGAATGAACGATCGCGAGAACTGATCGGCCGACAACGCCGAGATCACGGCCACCCATCGTGTGTGGATGCCGGCGATGAGATCGAGCGACACGTCGATGGGCAGCCGCATGTCCGCCAGCGTAGCCCAGGCTTTCTCGTCGTAGGGCTTGATCGTCGGCGTGTCCTCGGTGAGCGTGAGCTTCATCCGGATGAACGCGTTCATGTGGCTGTCGGCGACATGATGAACGACTTGTCGAACCGTCCAGCCCTCGGGCCGGTACGGCGTGTTCAGTTGTGCCTCGCTCAGGGCGGCGACTGCCTGGCGCATGCGCGGCGGAAAGCCGTCGAGTGCGTCGATGGCGGCGCCGCGGAGCTCGTGGGTGACCGGCATGACCGCCTTGAAGGATCCGATGGGATAGCGGAGGTCGGCGGGTGCGTGCGTCATGTACCTTTCTACATCAAGCCGGTCTAGGTCTGGTCCAGTCTGAAGGCGGACAGTACGTTAGTGGTCCGGTGCTGTGTAGCACGGAGAATCCTGCTTGCCGAAAAGTCTTGTGGCCTCGACCACTACAATCGACTATCTCCATTCGCATGACCATCGTCCCCGCTGAAGGCGAATTGCTCGAGGGCATCCTCGACCATACGTTTCCGATCTGGAACGAAGGGCTGTCACGCGCCTCGGTACTCGCGGTGGAACAGTGCGCAGCTGCGCACGCCGTGGGGGGGAACACATCTCCAGCGTTACGCGGCGATCGACGACAGCGGACGACTGCTCGCCACCGCCAAGCAGTACCACCTCGACGTACGCGTCAACGGGCGCGACGGGTGGATGTGCGGGATTGGCGCGGTCTTCACGCCTCCAGAGCGTCGCGGTCAGGGGCATGCGTCAGCGCTGGTTGAAGAGCTCGTCGTGCGCGCCGGCCGGGAGGGTGCGTTGCTCGCGGGGCTGTTCTCAGAGATCGGCTCAGAGTTCTACGCACGCCTTGGCTTCGCGGTCGTTCCCCTCGACGAAGTCACGATCACCGTCGCCGCCGGTCGAAGAGGTGGCGCGCCCGCCATGCTGGTGCGCGCCGGCGAGGAGCGCGACCTCGAGAACGTGGCGGCGATGCACGCGACGCGCGCGGCGGATGCGCCGTTCGCGCTTCGACGCGACCGCGGCCTGGTGCACTACGCCCTGTCGAAGAAGCGGCTGCTGGCTGGACTTGGCCCGCCCGGGTTGAGACAACTCGAGTTCTTCGTCGCCGAGGAAGGCGCGTCGGCCGTGGCCTACGTGGTGGTGAACGTGAACGCCAACGGATGGACGCTCGAGGAAGCCGGCGACCGCGATCCGGCAGGCGCGAGGCTCGGCGCGATGCTGCAGGTGCTGCTGGCCCGTGAGCCGACTCACCGCACGCCGTTGATCCGCGCCTGGTGGCCGCGCGCCTTTCCAGTGCCGCCGCAGATTCAGCTCACCGATGTCTCAGTGCCGACCGACGTGTTCATGGTCAGGCCGCTTGCAGACGTCGCGATGCCGCAGACGCCGGAAGACGTCTTCTACTGGCACGCGGATCATTTCTGATCGTGGCCGGTCCGAAGGACCGGCCCTACCGTTCCACGAGCGTCAGGTCGAGAGTTTTGTTCTCTCCCTCGTTGAGCGAGAACGCCGCGCCCCGTCCCTTCATGCGCTCGAGGAACAGCGGGTCCTGGAACTCGCCCTGCTCGAGATAGTCCACCGCCAGCGCAAGGTATCGCTCGCCCGGTGGCACACCACTCGCCCGGAAGACGCCGTTCTGATCGACGCGCACCATCCGCACTCGGCGCGATGGAAAGACCCACAGCGAGGGATCTTCTGGAAAGAGGACGACGCTGGCGGACGTGACCGCCTGTCCGTCGGCTTTCACCGTGCCACTCAACTCCCCGATGCGAGTCGTCAGCACGACCTGTGCGTTCACCTGCTCGGAGCCGCGGAAATCGATGGCGAGGTCGGTGATGTCCTTCCCGTTGGCGCGGATCGACTTCACCACCCACCCGCTCGGGAGGCGGTCCACACGCAGCACCTGCGGGCCGACGAGACCATTCAGCTCGAACGCGCCCGCCGCGCTGACCTGCCCGCGCGGCGCAGAACGCTCCTGGCCCCGGTCGCAGCGACTGCACCGAGATCTGGATGTTCGTCGTCTGCACCTTCGCGTTGTTGTCCGCGATGACCGTGCCGCGGATGGATCCGCCCTTGCTGGTCGCCACCGACACGCCCGCGAGGTCTTCATTGCCGACGGTGATCGGCATCGACGTCACTTCGGGTGTGGAATTTCCGGCCGCACGTCCGGTTGCCGTGAGGACGTAGTCACCAGGAACGACATTGAGGATCGTGAACGTGCCATCCGGGAGGACGCGCGTGGGATTGCCCATTTGCAGGCCGCCCTCGTCGCCGAATCCCGCCGACGTCAGGTTCAGGATCGCTTGCGAGGGCGCGCCGTTGGAATCGACCAGGGTGCCCGACACGCGCACGGCGCGCACCGGCTGCAGAACGAAATTGATGCCTGACTGCTCCGTGCCCAGCGTCACCGGGATGCGCTGCGCGTCCGTGATGTTGCCGGTGCCGGGGAAGTAGGTGGGCGCATAGGTGACCGGATTGTCCGACGAGTCCTGAGGCGCGGCCTGCAGATTTGCGGCGACGTAGTACTCGCCCGGCGCGAGACCGAACACTCTGAACGCGCCGGTGTCGTCGGTCTGCGCGTTGTTCGCAATCGGCGCGAGTCGCCGCCGGCCTTGTTGCATCTGCGATCGCAGGACCTGTACGCGCGCGCCGGTGATCGGATCGCCGAACTCGTCCGAGACGCGGCCGGTGATCACCGATCCGCGCGACAGGGTGAAGCTCGCCGAGAACCGTTGTCCGTCCTTCAGCTCAATCGGCTCGACCGCCTCGAAGGGATGGCGCTGGCCGAACTGCTGCGCGACGAACCCGCCCTTGGTCGCGGAGATCGTCCAGCGGCCCGCCGGCAGGTCCTTCAACTCGAATCGGCCGTCGGCGTCGGTCGTGCTCAGACGCGCCGACCGCGTCTCTGGCGACGTCGCGCGAACCTGGGCTCGGCGTACCGGCGAATTGGTATCGGCGGCGGTCACGAGCCCGCGAATCGAGGCGGTGCCTTGCACCTGCGGCCCTCGACCACCGCGGCCGGCGAAGTCGAAGTCGCCCCGGCCGCGCGCCCCGCCACGCTGGCCGCCCCGGCCGCCGCCACCACCACCCAGGGGCCCGGCCCCGCCCTGACGGGGGGCGCCGCCATCCTGCTGCGCCACCATCAGGCTGGAGCCCGCGCAAACCAGTACTGCCACGAAGACGGCTATCGCGTAACGCATCCGCACAACCTATTTGACGTTGCGGCCGGCCCTGGTGTCGTTAGCAATTTGTTAAATGGGGCTGGTTCCAAGCCTGGCCCCAAACCTGACCCCACTTATCGGTTGATCAGGTCAACCTGGATCGAGCGCTGTTCGCCGTCTCCGAGGGTCACGGACGTGGCGCGGCTGCGTAGCTGCTGGAGCAACTGGCGGTTCTGCTCTTCGCCGTCCTCGAGGTAATCCAGGGCCGCCGCGAAGTATCGCGCGCCAGGCGGCAGGCCCCGAATCTCGAAGCGGCCGTTGTCGTCCGCGCGGGTCGCGCGCACGAAGCGCGACGGGGACGTCCACTTCGACGGATCGTCCACGAAGACCAGGACGTTGTGATCGCGAATCTCGCGGTTCGATTGGACGGTGCCGCTGAGGGACGTCAGGCGATCGGTCATCACCACTCGCAGGTTGCCCGTCTTGCCCGTGAGGTCGAACGCGTCATCGGTCACGTCGTCGCCATCGAGCAGGATCGCTTTGACCGCCCACCCTTCCGGCACTCCCTCGACCTCCAGACGCGTGGGGCCGCTCATTCCCGCAAGCTGGAAGTCCGTGTCGTTGCCGCCACTCATCTGCATGGTGACCTGGCCTGGCGCCGGGGAGCGCAGCGTCACGCGAAGGCCCTTCGGCAAAGGCCGGCTGACACCGGTGTCGGCCACGAATTGCCCCTTGATGCGGCCCCCTCGTCGAGTGACCAGCGAGACTCCGGAGATGTCTTCGGCAGCGACGACGATCGGCAGCGCAGCGGTTTCCGGCACGTTGTTCAACATCTGCTCGCGCCGCGCCTCCTGCGATGCGCCAAACGTGCCGGAGATCGGCGTGTCCGGCAGTCGGGGTGGCAGCATCACGGTCAGCGTGTACGGTCCGGGCGGCACGTTCTGGATCGAGAACGATCCATCGGGGGCGGCGTCGTCGTGCAGCATGAGCGCGCTTGGCGAGTTGGGCGCCATCGTGACGCCCTCGGATCGAAGATTGATCATGGCTCCGGGCGCTGGTGCTCCCGCCGAGTTCATCACGATGCCGGAGACGCGGACGCTCCGCGCCGCTTCGACGATCTGAAAATCGGCGCTCGCCTCTGCGCCGGCGCCGAGCGCGATCGGTTGCGCCTCCGCGAAGTTCATCGTGCCTGGATAGTAGACAGGCGCGTCACGCTTCACGGCATCGATGAGTCCCGTGCTGGCCGATATGTAGTACTCGCCGGGGGCCAGACCGTAGAGACGAAACGCGCCGGTGTCGTCGGTCTGATCGCCCGCGCCGACGGAGACCAGTCGCCGGGTGGCGCCTTCCACGCGAACGCGCAGGACCTGGACTCTCGTGCCGATCGACGGCTCGCCGAAGGAATCGAGCACGCGGCCGAAGATCGCTCCGCCTCTGATCAGCGCGACATTCCCCGCGGCGGTCTGCCCTTCGCTGACCGCGATCGTCCCCGCCGCCTCGAACGGACGCCGCTGGCCGAACTCGAGGGTGATGAAACCGCTCTTCGACACGCTCAGCTTGTAGAGGCCGGCGGGCAGGTTGCGCAGCTCGTAGCGGCCCTCGCCGTTGGTGGTCACCAGACGGCTGAACCGGCCATCCATCGACAGGCGAACTTCGGCGCCGCGAATCGGCGCGCCCGTATCGGCCGTGGTGACGCGACCGCGAATGCTGGACGTGAGTGGATCGACCCGCTGCGACCGTTGCGGTCGTGGCGCCGGAGCAAAGACCGGCGCGTCTTGGGCAGAGATCGGCTCTGCAAGCGCCAGCATCGCCATCAACGCAAACAACAGTAGCCGCGGCATCGCGTTCACCTCTCCAGCACCTTCAAGTCCAGCGCTCGAGTCTCCGCCTCGTCAAGCGAGAACGGCGTCGCGGCAATGCGCATCCGTTCAAGGAACTCGGGATCGAAGTGTTCGCCGTCCTCGAGGTAGTCGGCCGCGATGGCCAGGTAGCGCTCGGAGGGCGGCAGGCCGGTGATGCGAAAGCGGCCCTTCTCGTCGGCGCTCGTCGTGCGCACGAAGCGTGAAGGATATGTCCACCTGGATGCGTCGGCGGTAAAGACGATCACCTCCGCTTTCGTTGGCCGGTCGCCGGCGAGGACCGTGCCTTCGATCACGCTCATGCGGTTGCTCAGGACGATCCGCGCGTCGGCCTCCTGGTTGTGAGCGAGGGAGATCTTCATATCGGTGACGTCGGAACCGTTGACGGCAATCGATTTGACCGTCCACCCGTCGGGCAGAGATTCGACACGCAGCGTGAACGGCTCGGAGAGATCGCCCAGCTCGAAGGCCGCTCCAGATCCGCTCGACAGAACGTTGCCGCCGCCCCGGGCTGCGGTGGCGACGACAAGTCCGTCGGGGATCGCGCCGGCGACACCTGTATCGGCGACGAACCTGCCCTTCATCGTCGCTGGTCTGCCGGTCACGATCGTGCTCGCTGACACGTCATCGGTGAACACGGTCAGCGGCGCGCTGCCGGTCTCGGTTGGGCCGTCGCCGCGCAGCGACGCCTTGAGCGTGTAGCGTCCTGGTGGGACATCCGGAATCGTGAACGTTCCATCCGGCTGCGTGACGCCGCCGATGCCCAGTGGAGTACCCAACTCGGACGACTCGGATTCGAGATTCGAGGAACGCACTCGCGGGCGCGCCAGACGAGGTCAGCACGCTGCCGGTGACGGTGACGTGCCTGATCGGCAGGAGCGGAAAAATCGCGGTGGACTCGCTGCCCAGTTCGACCCTGATGCGCTGCGCCTCGGCGAGCTCGCCCGTGCCGGGATAGTAGGTGGGCGAATACGTTGTCTGAACCACCGAATCGAGCGGCGCCATTCGCAGGCTCGCGGCCACGTAATAGTCGCCTGGCGGGAGCCCGAAGATCCGGTACGCGCCGGTGTCGTCGGTGTAATCAGCGGCGCCCACGTCCTCGAGACGACGATAGCCTTTCGCCATCCGCGCGCGATAGACGCGGACGCGAAGTCCTGCCAATGGCTCGCCGGTGTCGTCGGAGACGCGTCCGGTGATCACACCGCCTCGGCTCATTGGGACGTTGGCGCTGACCCGTTGTCCGCTGGCGAGCGTGATTGGCGCTGGCGGCTCGAACGGACGCTTCTGGCCGGGCTGCCAGGTGAAGTAGCCGCCTTTCGCGACGGTCACGCGCCATCGGCCCGCCGGCAGGTCCGTGAGCTGGAAGCGGCCCTCCTCGTCGCTCACCGCATCCACGAAGAGCTCGTCGTTCGTTCCCTGGATTTGTGCGCGACGGATCGGCGTGTTGGTGCTGGCGTCGAAGACCCGGCCGACGATGCTGCCGTTGCCGAAGCGTTGGCGGCCCGGGCCCTCGCGCCGCTGTTGTGCGTCCGCGACGCCGGCGACCGCCAGGCAGGCACAGATCAGCGAGCCGACAATCCTGTGGTTCATGAGCCGATCTTCGTGATTCCGGGGGTCAGTATCGCGCGATTGGCGCGCGGCTTCAACGCAGCTTGCCGGACCGAAGCACGTGCCGTGCCGCGAGGCGTCCGTTGATCCCGGACATGAGTCCGCCCGGATGCGTGCCGGCCCCGCCGAGATATACGCCCCGAACCGGGGTTTCATATCGTCCGGCGCCGAGCAGCGGGCGCATCGCATAGAGCTGATCGGGCGACAGCTCGCCATGGAAGATGTGGCCGCCGGCGAAGCCGTAGTCGCTCTGCAACGCCGCCGGCGAGACGATATTCGCTCCGACGACGGCGGATCGCACACCTGGCGCGTGGCGCTCCAGCGTCTCGAGCACTCTCGTCAGGAATCCGTCCTGCATCGACGACCACTCCGCGCCGCGCAGTGAGTACGGAGCGTAGTGTGCGTACACGGACATCACGTGTCCGCCGGCGGGCGCGAGGTCAGGATCGAGGATCGACGGCAGCGAGATGTCGAGCCACGGTGCATCGGACACTTCACCGTACTTGGCGTGGTCGAAAGCGCGCTCGAGATAGTCGAGATCCGGGCCGATGTGAATCCGCCCGGTCAATGTCGTTGTATCGGTGACTCCGGCGAACGAGGGCAGCGCGGACAACGCGAGGTTGACCTTGGCGACCGTGCCCTGCGCGCGGTAGTTCCGCATCTTCAACAGGAAGTCCGGCGTCAGATCCATCGGATCGATCAGATCGAGGAACGTCGTCTTCGGATCCACGCACGAGAGGACGGTCGTCGCAGGTATCTCCTGCCCCGAGACGAGGACACCGGCGACGCGCTCGTCGCGCACGATGATCCGCTCGACGCGCACGCCAGTCCGGATCGTGGCCCCAGCGGCGATCGCCGCCGCCGCCATGGCCTGCGTGAGACGTCCTGGACCTCCGCGCACCTGCATGCGCCGTTGTCCGCACAGACGCTGATGGGTCTCGCGCAGCAGCATGACGAGCGTGCTGCCCGCGGACCTGGGACCGAGCATCGTGCCCGAGACACCTGGCCCGGCAATCGTGGCCCGCAGCAGATCGTCTTCGAACCATTCGCGGGTGAAATCCGCGATCGGCATCGGCAGCCAGCGCAGCAACTGATGTCCGCCGCGTGTGCCAAGCCGGCGAAACTCGCGGCCCGCTTTCAGCAGTTGCCACACGTCGCTGGCGCTCGGGCTGTCGACGTCCGGCGGCGGCGACTCCATGACGGACGCCAGCAGCGACACCGCATGATCGATCGCATCCCGGAACGTGAGGTAGGCGTCGCCGTCTCGCGGACGGCGCGCGCGCAGGCCATCGGCAGTCCGTGCGTAGTGAGGCTGATTCCACAGCACGAGCGAAGGCCTGTCCGGCGACACCGCGCAGACGTCGGCGTCTGACGCAAGCAGTTCGACGCCGTGTCGGCGCAGATCCATCTCCGCGAAGATCCGATCGTGGAGGAACACCTCGTGCGACAGCGTGGGGCCATGAAACCCCGGACAGATCTCGCCGGTGATCGCGCCACCGCCCACCTGCGCGCCGCGCTCGAGGACCAGCGGCTTCAATCCGGCCTTCGCCAGATAGAACGCGGCCGCCAGACCGTTGTGCCCGCCACCGATGATGACGGGGCCAGAGTGGGGGTCGGAGTTCAACTCTGACCCCAACTTCGGCCGTCGGCGAGGATCTTCATCGCGGCGTTTCGTCCCGGCGCGCCCATGATGCCGCCGCCAGGGTGCGTCGCCGAGCCGCACATGTACAGGTTGCTGACGGGCGTGCGGTATTGCGCCCAGCCTGGCGCGGGCCGCAGGAAGAACAGTTGTTCGAGCGTCAGCTCACCCTGGAAGATGTTGCCTTCCGACAGGCTCCATTCGCGCTCGAGATCGAGCGGGGTGACCACCTGACGATGGCGAATGATGTTGCGGATGTTGGGCGCGTACTGGGCAAGCGTGTCCACGACCGTGTCGCCAAACGCCTCGCGCTGCTCATCCCAGGTGCCGTCGGCCAGGTGATACGGGCGCGTACTGCACGAAGCACGACATCACGTGCTTGCCGGCTGGCGCGACACTCGGATCGGTGAGCGACGGGATGACGATATCCATGTACGGACGACGCGAGAAGCGGCCGTACTTCGCGTCGTCGTAGGCCCGCTCCATGTAGTCCACGCTCGGTGAGATCGAGATCGCGCCGCGAAGGTGCGGGCCGGGGCCGGGAAGACAACTGAAGTCCGGCAGAGCATCCAGCGCGAGGTTCACTTTCGCTGACGAGCCGCGGAACTTGTAGCGATCCACGTCCTCGAGGAACTCGCCGGGCAGCTGATCGGGTTCGAGCAAACGGCGGAACGTCAGCCGCGGATCGAGGCTCGACACGACGAGGCTGGCGGTGATCTCGTCGCCGTTCTTCAGCACGACACCGCCGGCGCGGCCGTCGCGCACCAGGATCTTCGCGACCTCGGTCTCGGACCGAATCTCGACGCCGGCCTGACGCGCGGCGCCGGCGATCGCGAGCGAAATCGCTCCAGTGCCGCCGCGCGCGAAGCCCCACGACCGGAAGGCGCCGTCGATCTCGCCCATGTAGTGATGGAGCAGGACGTAAGCCGTTCCCGGTGACCGCACGCCGAGGAACGTCCCGATGATGCCCGACGCGGACATCGTCGCCTTGAGCACGTCGGTCTCGAACCACTGATCGAGGAAGTCCACCGCGCTCATCGTCATGAGCTGGACCTGGTTGTATTGATCCTGACGAGGCAGGTGCTGGAAGCGCCGGAGCAGGAACAGCAACTGCTTGAGCCCGCGCGGATCGAGCGATGTCGGGTCCGGCGGCAGCATGCTCAGGATCGGCTTGACGAAGCGCCCCATCTCGACCATCGCGCGGCCGTACTCGTCGTAGGCTTCGGCGTCGAGCTTCGAGTGCCGCGCGATCTCGCGGCGCGTCTTCGCGTGATCGTTGACGCGCCAGAGGTAGTCGCCGTTCGGCATCGGCGTGAACGTGCCGTCGAGCGGCAGGATTTCGAGGCCGTGCCGCGGCAGATCCAGCTCGCGAATGATCTCGGGGCGCAGCAGCGAGACGACGTACGAGCACACGGAGAAGCGGAATCCGGGAAAGACCTCTTCCGTGACGGCCGCCCCGCCGAGCACATGACGGCGCTCGAGCACGAGCACGGATCGGCCAGCTCTTGGCCAGATACGCGGCGGCCGTCAGCCCGTTGTGGCCGCCGCCAATGACGACGACGTCGTAGCGCACCGCCGGGAATCGTAGCCCGGTTGCATATCGTCCGCCTAAAGGCGGACACTACGACGCTAATCCTGAAGCGGGACACTACGATGTCACCAACCCGTCGAGATTTCATCAAGGCCACCACGTCAACGGCGGCTGCGCTGGCGGTGGGCCGGCCCTTCGGTACTCGAGCCCGCGGCGCAGACGCTGCCGGCGCCGTCAGCGGACGCCGCGGTCATCGACCTCGCCAACGACGCGCTCAACGCCGCCCGCGGTGCGGGTGCGTCCTACGCCGACGTCCGCATCGGCCGCTACCGGCGACAGCAGGTCGCGACGCGTGAGCGCCAGGTCACCGGTGTCGCCGACAGCGAGTCGTACGGCCTTGGCGTACGGACGCTGGTGAACGGCTGCTGGGGCTTTGCCGCGACGAGCGTCATGACTCGAGCGGGCGCGCAGGCGGCCGCACTCGAAGCGATCGTGATGTCGCGAGCCGCGCGCGCGGTGCAAGCCAGAAAGGTCGAGCTCGCGCCTGTCGCGCCGGTCAAGGGCACCTGGATCACGCCCGTGCGGCGCGATCCGCTCGAGGTCCCGATCGAAGACAAGATCGCGCTGCTCCTGTCCACCAACGAAGCGGCGTTGAAGGTCAAGAACGTGCGGTTCGTGAACTCGGGGCTCGCGCTGCTGCGCGAAGTCAAAACGCTCGTGACGTCGGAAGGCACCAACATCACGCAGACGATGATCCGCGTCGGCCCGTCGTTCTCGGCGACGGCGATCGCGACCGGCGATTTCCAGAGCTACGAAGAGGAGCTCGCGCCGCGCGGCTCCGGCTGGGAGTACGTCGAGTCGTTGAACCTGCCGGGGAATGCCGAGCGCTGGGCGTCGCTGGCCGCCGAGAAGCTGACCGCGAAAAGCGTCGCGGCGGGTCAGTACGATCTGATTCTCGAGCCGACCAACCTCTGGCTGACGATTCACGAATCGATCGGCCATCCCACCGAGCTCGATCGCGCCATCGGCGAGGAAGCCAACTACGCCGGCACGAGCTTCGTGGCGCCGCCCGAGAAGGTCATCGGACAGCTGCAATACGGTCCGGCGATCATGAACGTGCAGGCCGATCGCACGCAGGAAGGCTCGCTCAGTCGCGTGGCCTGGGACGACGAGGGCGTGCCGGCGGACCAGTGGTTGATCGTCGAGAAGGGTGTCTTCAAGGATTACCAGACGACGAGGGAGCAGGTGGCGCGGATTCAAAAGCTGACCGGTGTCACCAGGTCCCACGGCTGCTCGTTTGCCGAGTCGTGGAACGCCGTCCAGTTTCAGCGCATGCCGAACATCTCGCTGCTGCCCGGGGATCAGGACGTTGGCGTCAACGAGATCGTTGCCGCCACGGAACGCGGCATCCTGATCAGAAACCGCGGCTCATGGTCGATCGATCATCAGCGCTACAACTTCCAGTTCTCTGGGCAGGCGTTCCACGAGATCCGGAACGGCAAGATCGTCGGCATGCTGCGCGACGTCGCCTATCAGGCCAACACGCCGGTGTTCTGGCGCTCGATGGACATGATCGGCGGCAAGTCCTCGTACTGGATGGGCGGCGCGTTCAACGACGGCAAGGGTGAACCGTCGCAGATCAATTCGGTGAGCCACGGTTGCGTGCCGGCGCGCTTCCGGAACGTGACGATCCTCAACACGGCACGGAGCGCGTGATGGCCCAGACGCCGCGACCCTCCGCCTCGTCATCGCCGCTGCTGTCCCGCGAGCAGGCCAAGGCGATCACCGATCGCGTGCTGATGCTCAGCACCGCCGAGCAGACGCGCGTCTCGATCGCCAACATCTGGAGCGGCAACACCCGATTTGCCGATGCGAGCATCACGACGTCCGGCGGTGTGACCGACACGACGGTGACCGTCACCGTGGCCATCGGGAAGCGTCAGGCCTCGTCTTCCACGAACGTGCTGGATGACGCGTCGCTGAAGCGGACCGTCGATCTCGCCATTCGACTGGCGCGTCTGTCTCCGGAGGATCCGGAGTTGATGCCCGAGCTCGGGCCCGCAGACGTACGCGGCGCCGAACGCGTTCGTCGAGAGCACCGCCGACCTCGATCCCGAGGCGCGCGCATCGGCGGTTCGCCGCACCATGACGGCCGCGACGGCCGCGGGCAAACCCGCTGGTCAGATCTTTACCGCCGGCTTCCTCGAGGCCAACGCGCGCGTGACCGCCGTCGCCACGAGCAACGGTCTCTTCGCCTATCACCGGACGACCGATGCCGACTTCTCCGTCACCGCGCGAACGCCTGACGGCACGGGCAGCGGATGGGCACGAGCCGGCGCGCGCGACTGGAACGCCATCGACGCGGCCGCCATCGGCCGCATCGCCGCACAGAAGGCAGTGGCCAGCCGCAACCCGCAGACGATCGAGCCTGGCCTGTACACGGCGGTGCTCGAGCCGCAGGCGGTGAACGATCTCGTGCCGCTGCTCGGGAACGCGTTGAACGCGCGCAACGCCGACGAGGGCCGCAGTCCGTTCTCGAAGGCCGACGGCGGCACGCGCATCGGTGAGAAGGTCGCCGACGAGCGCGTCACGCTCTACTCCGATCCGACCGACCGTGGACTGCTCGGCGCAGCCGTTCGACAATCAGGGCCTGCCGATCGGACGCACCGTGTGGATCGAGAAGGGGATCCTGCGGAACCTGGCCTACAGCCGGTTCTGGGCCCAGAAGCAAGGCAAGCAGCCGACCGGCAACGCGCTCGCCGGCGGCCTCGCGCTCACCGGCGGAACCAAGAGCACCGAGGAGCTGATCGCCGGCTGTGCGCGCGGCATTCTCGTCACGCACTTCTTCTACATTCGCGCCCTGGATCCCCGCACGGTCCTGCAGACCGGCCTCACGCGCGACGGGACGTTCCTGATCGAGAACGGCAAGATCACCCGCGCGCTGAAAAACTTCCGCTGGAACGAGAGCCCGCTGCTGATGTTGAACCGGCTCGAGGAGATCGGCCGGCCGGAGCCCGCCGAGGCGGGGCGGCTGATGCCGGCGCTGCGCGTCCGCGAGTTCAACTTCGCGTCGCTGTCCGACGCGGTATAGGTCCGAGTGCTTGGTTCTTCGTTCTTGGTCCGTCGGACCAAGAACCAAGCACCAGGAACCAAGGACCATCTTGCTCGGGTTGACAGTCGGCCGCGAGGCGATCTGTCCGCTGACGGGACGCCAGCTGTTCGCGCGCGCACAGCCTCGTGCGTGCGTCCACGAAATCCCGCCTGCTTCTCGCGATCCCGTTGCGGTCTCCTGCTTGCATAGGCAGACTATGTCACCATGTCACGCGACGCGATCCCGCCCGGCACCCTGCACCTGTTGATCCTGCGGACGCTGGCCCGCGACGGCGAGCTGCACGGCTTCGAGATCGCCGAGTCGATCGAGCGGACGTCTGAGGCGGTGCTCGTCGTCGAAGAAGGGTCGCTCTATCCCGCGCTCCAGCGTCTGCTCGTCAACGGGTGGGTGTCGGCGGAGTGGGGCACGACGGGCGGCAACCGGCGCGCGCGCTACTACCAGATCACCCGGACCGGGCGGAAGCAGCTCGAGGCGGAAGAGCAGCAGTACCTGCGCGTCGCCGGGGCGATTGCTCGAGTGCTACAAGCCGTCTGACAGGCAGCCCATGTCCTTTCTGTCCACCCTCGGCCGGCGATTGCGCATGCTCGCGGGCGGGTCGCGCACTGGACCGCGATCTGGACGAGGAGATCCGTCTGCATCAGGATCTGCGCCGCGACCAGCTTCGCGCCGCCGGCCTTTCCGACGATCAGGCGAGTGCCGCCGCACGCCGGCGCTTCGGCAATTCCCTTCAACTGCGCGACGAGAGCGTGGACGTCTGGGGCTGGCGCTGGCTCGAGCAGCTCGCGCAGGATGTCCGCTTTGCGATTCGCACGTTGCGCAAGAGCCCCGGCTTCACGGCGACGGTCGTTCTCACGCTCACTCTCGCCACCGGCGCGACCACATCGATCTTCAGCGTCGTCAACGGCGTGCTCCTGCGACCGCTGCCGTTTGCCGACCCGGACCGACTCGTTCAAATCTACGGCCGGAGCTTCGCCTCCGACATTGGATTGCCGGAGCCTGATCCAGTGACCGGGCCGGTCGGAACCACTGAGCTCGCCCAGTACGTGGCGCAGAACACGACGTTCGTCGGATTCGCGGCCTACGACCTCGGCACCCGGCATCTTGACGGTCCCGACGGTCCCGAGCGCCTGACCGCCATTTCCGCCGACCGTGAATTCTTCGCGGTGCTCGGCGTCGATCCGGTCGTCGGCCGCACGTTCCTTCCCGACGATCCCCTGGACGTCGTCGTCATCAGCGGCCGCCTGTGGCAGCGCTGGTTCGAGAGCGATCCATCGATCGTCGGCCGGAAGGTGAGTCTCGATGGACGCCCGTTCACCGTGATCGGCGTGATGCCGGAGGCGTTCCAGTTTCCGTACGCCGCCGCGTCGTTGATGAATGGGGCGCTGCCGGAATCGCGAACCGACGTCTGGGTGCCCGCAGCGCCGCTGACACCGTTCCCGAACAATATGCCGCCCCGCCGGCGCGCTCGCGTGACCGCGAGGATGAAACCCGGCGTCTCGCTCGATGCCGCCGCCGCGGAACTGCGCGTGATCGCCCAGCGTGTCGAGGCTCAGGAGTACGCCGGACGCGGCATCCAGGTCGGTGTGCGAGTGACCCGGCTTGCCGACGAAGTGATTGCGCCCGTGCAGCGTTCGCTGTGGATGCTGCTCGGCGCCGTCGGTCTCGTGCTCGCCGCGGCGTGCGCCAACGTCGTTAACCTCGTGCTGGCGCGGATGACCGTTCGTGCCGGCGAGGTGGTGACGCGGACCGCGCTTGGTGCGGGTACGTTCCGTCTCGTGCGGCAGTTTCTCGCCGAGGGATTGATCCTCTCGCTCTCGGGCGGACTTGGTGGTGCCGTGCTCGCGGTCTGGGGCACGAATCTTCTGCTGGCGCTCGGCGCCGCGAAGATCCCGCGAGCGCACGAGGTGACGCTCGACTGGCAGGTGTTCGCGCTCCTCCTCGGCGCATGCATCGCGATGGCCACGCTCTTCGGCTTCGTGGCGGCGTACGCGGCGTCGAGAGCCGACGGCCAGCTCGCGAAGGAAGCCGGCCATGCGACGATGGGACGCACCTACGGACGCATTCGTGACGCGCTCGTCGTCGCCGAGGTATCGCTCGCGTTCATTCTCGCGATCGGCGCCGCGTTGATGGTGCGTGAAGCGATTCGCCTGCGCAGCGTGCCGTCTGGCGTCGTCACCGACAATGTGCTGACGCTTCACCTGACACCCAGAGCCGAGGCGCAGGACTACTACGCCATCGAACAGCGTGTCGCGGCGCTGCCGCGCGTGCGCGGCGCCGGCCTGACCCAGCTGGTCCCGTTGCAGAACTGGGGTTGGGAAGCCGACTTCCGCGTGCGTGGGCGCGACCTGTCCGAGCGTCCCATGGCGGGGCTTCGCTACGTCACGCCGGGCTACTTTCGAGCCCTGGGCATTCGGATGCTTCGCGGCCGGGACTTCACGGAGCACGACGACCCGACGGGTCCACGAGTCATCGTCGTCAACGACGCGCTGGCCCGGCGCTATCTGCCCGAACGAAGATCCGATCGGCGTCGCCCTCGACCGCGGCACGATCGTCGGCGTGATTGCGGATGTTCGTCAGGCCGGTCTGAACCGTCCGGCGCCGCCGGAGATCTTCTACCCGCAGGCGCAGAACGTGACGATGGCGAGCGATATCGGCATGTCGCTCCTCGTCCGCACGGACGGCCCGCCCGAAGCACTGGTTGGTCTCATCCGGGCCGCGGTCCGCGAGGTCAATCCCCGTCTCGCGATCTTCAACATCAAGACGATGAATGACGTGGTTGCGGACTCGCTCTGGGAGGTGCGTCTGTATACGTGGTTGATCACGCTGTTCGCCGTACTCGGCCTTGTGCTCGCCGCCATTGGCCTGTTCGGCGTGATGTCGTACACGGTCACGTCGCGTATCCGGGAATTCGCCGTGCGTCTCGCCTTGGGGTCCGACCCGGCACGACTCGGCCGGCTCGTGTTGAGGCGTGGGGCGTGGCTTGCGGCGATCGGCCTGATCGTTGGGGCATTCGCGACCGAGCAGCTGCTCATGCTGATCGGCAGCCTGCCGATCGGCGGTCGCCCGGACGCGCTGATCTATCTCTCGGTGGCGGCGCTGCTGTTGATCCTCGCGCTCGTCGCCTGTCTCGTTCCAGCGCTCCGCGTCGCGTCTGTGAATCCCGTCACCGCGCTGCGCCAGGAATAGCGCCTCTCAGCCGTAGACGAAAGCGGTTTTTGTACGCGGATTCGGATCAACCCATTCGGTCAGCTCGCGCTGCAGCGTCTGCGAAGATGTCAAACGCGCGCGTCGCGGTTTTGCCGTCGTAGCGTCCCTTCGCGTCGCCGTATCGGTAGCTGAACTCCACGGCAACCGGCTCGTCTGCAGACGCCTTCTGGTCGTACCACACGATCAGCGCGCACTCGCACTCGACTTTTGGCTTCGTTCCGATCGTCATCGTCGCGCCCGCGATCACCAGCTCGCGCGCGGTGAAGTCGTTGACTTCGCTCAACGCGTGTCGATCGTCCACTTCACCGAGCCGCTTGGACAGATCCGGAAACAGGCGCGCGACGTCGTCGAGCGTCGAGGGAACGGGCTTCTTGCCGAGGTCGCCACTGGACGAGAAGCTGTAGAGCGAGACGAAGGGCGCCTTGATGTCTTCCTCGAACTTGATCTCTGTTCGGATGCGCCGGCTCTTCATCTGCCGGCTCTCGGCGACGTAGCGATCCGGATGGCGGAACTTGAGCGTGACCTCCGGTTGGTCGTCCTTGACCGGTCGTCGCACTCGGAAGATGTAGCCGCCGGCCCGCAGGTGCTGAACGTCCGTGTCGAGGAACACGATCAGCCGCTCCTTCGCGATCGTCTCGAGCGTGCCTCCGGCCGCGACGACGACTGGACCGATGGCACGGGAAAAGTCGTCCCAGAGCCGGCGAGCGGTGGCGATCACCTGCTTCCGGGAGCCGGCGAACTTCGCCGCCTGCAGCATCACCTTGTATTCGCGAGAGACGACCTTTCGGCGCTTCATGAGTTCCGTCCCCGTTTCGGCGCGCAGCCTGTGTCGGGTCAGTCGCGCGCGGCTTGCCTGGTTGGCGGGAAAAATTATCCCTGATCTGCTCGAACGCGATACGGTTGCCGTCGGCGTTCAGGTGGGTGTCCTGCTCGAGGTAGAGCTCGCGACTGTTGGCGCGGCGCAGGGTGCCGACGCTGTCCGGACCTTCAAGGCTGAACGAGTCGCCAAGGATCAGGACACGCGGCCGGCTCGCGGCCCGTTCCCGCCGTATCCTATCGTCTGATGCCGGTCGGGACGCCATTTCATCAGCGGACCTTTGCGTTGTGCGAGTCGTTGAGCTATCGCGACTGGTCCGGGTACTACACCGTCAGTACCTACGAAACGCACCACGAGCACGAGTACAACGCGATCCGGAACGCCGCGGCGCTGATCGACATCTCACCCCTCTTCAAGTACATCGTCTCGGGTCCCGACGCTGCGCGTCTGGTGGACCGCGTGATCACGCGCGACGTGCGCACGATGGACGTCGGTCAAGTGTTCTACACGCCGTGGTGCGACGAGCAGGGCGCGGTCATCGACGATGGGACCGTGGCCAGGCTCGACGAGCAGCGGTTCCGTTGGACGTCGGCCGATCCAAGCCTTCGCTGGATCACGCAGAACACCACCGGGATGAACGTCCGAGTTGACGAGGTATCGGAGGCGACGGCTGCGCTGGCGCTGCAAGGCCCGATGGCCGCGGGCGTGTTGAGGGCGTGCGCCGATGCCGACGTGGACGCGCTCCGCTACTTCCGTCTCACTCAGGGGCGCATCGCCGGCGTGCCGGTGGAGATCTCGCGCACTGGATACACCGGCGACCTTGGTTATGAGATCTGGATTCCCAGCGAGCACGCGGTTCTCGTGTGGGATGCGCTGATGCAGGCGGGCCAGGCGTTCGAGTTGAAGCCGGTCGGCATGCTCGCGCTCGACGTGGCGCGCACCGAAGCCGGCTTGCTGCTTCTGGACGTGGACTATGTCGGCAGCCGCAAGGCGTTGATTCCCGCGCAGCGGTATACGCCGTTCGAGATGGGGCTGTCGCGACTGGTGTCGATGGACAAAGGGCCGTTTATCGGGCGAGCCGCGCTCATCGAGGAGCGGCGCCGTGGTCCCCGCCGCCGGATCGTTGGTCTCGAGATCGAGTGGACCGAGGTCGAAGCGCAGTACGAGCGGCTCGGATTGGCGCCGGTCGCGCCGGCTGCTACGTCACGAGTGTCAGTGCCGGTGTTCCGGAGTGCGCGGCAGGTCGGACGCGCGACGACGACGGCCTGGTCGCCGACGTTGAAGCGGCTGATCGCGCTCGCGACCATCGACGCGCCGCACCACGAGCACGGCACCCGCGTCGAGTTCGAGATCACGGTCGAGGGTGTCAGACACTTCGTCGGCGCGAAGGTCGTCCCGACGCCGTTCTTCAATCCATCGCGCAAGACCGCCACGCCGCCACGCTAGCTGGGAACGGAGGCGACGGAGGTAACGGATTAACACGGAGGAACGGGGCAACGGAGGGCATTCATCAAGAAAAAGAAATCTCCGTTTCTCCGTTCCTCCGTGTTAATCCCGTTATCTCCGCGCCCTCCGTTATCTCCCCCGTGCGAGGGATGCAGACCGTTGTACCCGCCGCGTAGACTGTGCCGCATGCAGCTCGAAACCGACGCCCTGACCATCCGGCGCTGGCCGCTCGATTGGATCGGTACGCGATCGCTGTTGCGCGCGTACGCGCTCATGGCGTGCGTCACCGGCGCCAGCATTGTCGGCACAGGCATCCGCGGTATCCCCGGACTGCCGCAGTCCCACGCCTCGCTCATCTGGATCACCGGAATGGTCATCATCGCCGCTGGCTGCGCTGCGTCCGGCCTGGCACTGAATGACGATCCCGCGAACGGCCGCCGAGCGCTCTACCGCTTCGCCACCGGTCACGTGCTCGTCGGCCTCATCGTCTGGATGCAGGGGGAGATTTACTGGGGTGATCAAGGATTGCCGCGGTGGGTTGCGCTCGCTCCGTTGATCAACGGCATCGGCCTCTTCGCTGCCGCCTTCGCGACACCGTGGTCCGCTGCCATTGGCGAGGCGCGGTCATGGAAGTTCGCCTCGTCGCACGACGAGCACATCCGGCAGCTCGCCCGCCGCGAGGAGCGCGCGCGGCTCGCTCGTGATCTCCACGACGCGGTCAAGCAGCAGCTGTTTGTGATCCAGACGGCGTCGGCCACCGTGCAGGCGCGGTTCGATCACGATGCGACGGGCGCGCGGACGGCGCTCGACCAGGTCCGCACTGCGGCCCGCGAGGCGACCACGGAAATGGAGGCGCTGCTCGAAGAGCTGCAGGCGGCGCCACTCGAGAATACGGGCCTGGTCGAGGCGCTGAAAAAGCAGTGCGACGCGCTCGCGTTCCGCACGGGTGCCACGGTCAATTTCGAGCCGGGCTCACTGCCGCCCGAGGGCAGTCTGCGGCACGGCGCGCACGAGGCGATCTACCGCGTGGCTCAGGAGGCGCTGGCCAACGTCGCACGCCACGCACGGGCAAGCCATGTCACGCTGTCTCTGGGCACGACGCGCCACGCGATTCGAGCTGCGCGTCGCGGATAACGGCACCGGATTCGACGCGAGTACTGCGAGGCGCGGCATGGGCACGGCCAACATGGAGGCCCGCGCGGCGGAGATCGGCGGACGCCTCGCGATTGTTGGAGAGCCGCTCGGGGACGGAAGTCGTCCTGTCGCTGCCGCTGCTGACACCCGACATGCGGACCGCTTTGGGTACCATCGGCTCTTTCGCCCTTCTGGTGCTCAGCACTGCGGTGTTCTACGGCCTTCGCGGCCACGCCCCTGAGTTTCCAATGATGTGGATCGTCGGCGCGATCGGCGTCCTGGCGCTGTGGCGTCTTGTCGCAGCCTGGTGGCGCACATCTCGGCAGGGATTGCGATGAGCGTCATCACCGTCGCCATCGCCGACGACCATCGCGTCGTCGCGCGAAGCCTCAAGGCGTACCTCGAATCGTTTGCGTGATCTGCGGGTCTGCGGAGTCGCGACGAGCGGTGAGGAAGCTGCTCGAGCACCTCGAAGCCTGGCGCCCGCAGGTGCTGATTCAGGATCTCCTGATGCCCGGCGGCATCGATGGCATCGAGACGACGCGCCGCGTCGTCGCTCGTCATCCGTCGGTCCGCGTCGTTGCGCTCACCGCGTCGATCGACGAGGCGCGGATGATGGGCGTGTTGCGCGCCGGCGCCTCAGGGTATGTCCGCAAGGACACCGACCCGGAGATCCTGCTGGCCGCTGTCCGCGCTGTCGCCGCCGGCAAGACCTACATCGATCCGGCGATTGCCCGGCAGCTGACGCGCACGCCGGACCCCGACGCGCTGACGCCGAGGGAGACGGAGGTGCTCCGCCACGTGGCCAGCGGCGAGTCCAATCGGGCGATCGCGGCCGCGCTCGGCGTCTCCGAGGAAACCGTCAAGACCCACGTCGCCAACCTGTTGTCGAAACTGCAGGTGGAGAACCGGGCGCAGGCCACAGTGCAGGCGCTCAAGCGAGGATTAATCTCGCTCGACGATACCGGTCAGGCCGTACGCTGACGGCGGTGCCCTCTCGCCTGTATCTCGTCGCGTGCTGCGCGATGCTCGTCTTCGGCGTCGTCCTCGGTCTGCCGGGAACGGTGCTCGGGCTTGCCCGAGACCGTCGCCGAGCTCGGCCTCACGCTCACCAGCCGCGGGACGCTGATCTCGGCGCTCTTCGTCGGACTGCTGGTGGGCTGTCTTCTGTCCGGTGCGGTGGTGGACGCTCTTGGCTACCGCGCCTCGCTGGCCGTGTCCTTGGGGCTCGTCGCGATCGCGATGCCGCTGCTCGCGATGGCCCGCACGGCGGTGCTGGCGGGGACGGCGATCGTCGCGCTTGGAGTCGCGGCTGCCGGTGTGAACACCGCGTCAAACGCGCTCTCATCGGACTTCTTTCCGGGAGAACGAGCTCGACGCATGAACCGTCTGGCGATCCTCGCCGGAATCGGTGGGCTGACGATGCCTGTCGCGATCTCTCTGTCGTCGGCCGGGGTCTCGTGGCGAACGATCGTCGTGGCCGGCGGTGCGCTGTCGGCGCTGCTCGCACTCGCCTGTGCGTGGGTACCGCCGATGGACACGGGCCGCCTGAAGGCGGCCCCCACGAGTCTGAACGCGGCCCCCACGAGTCTCGGGCAAAGACACTCGCCCCTGTGGGCGATTCGCCGCTTCGCCGGGCAGCCTGGTTTCGCGTGGCTCGGTCTCGCGCTGCTGCTCGGCGGTGGGAACGAGGCGGCCCTCGCCGGATGGATCTCGACCTACGTGCAGGCCGCAGGATTCAGCGCGTCGGCGGCGACATGGGTGCTGGCGTCACACTGGCTCGGCCTGATCGTGGCGCGCACGCTGCTGTCGCCGCGCGTCGAACGGGTGAAGACCGCGGCGATCGTCCGCTCCGCGATTGCCGGCGCCGTGTGCGTCGCGCTCTTCGTCGTCGTTCGCGCGCAGGGCTGGCTGGCCATCAGCCCGTTTATGATGGGATTCTCCATCGCCCTCATCGTGCCGACGACGCTCGCGCTTGCCGGCGACCGATATCCAGGAAACACCGGAGCGCTCTTCGGTTTCCTGCTGACGCTGCTTCAGGTCGGTGGCATCGTGCTTCCCGCGACCGTTGGCCTGGTGTCCGACCGCGCCGGCCTTGGCTCAGGCGTGTCGGTTATCGCGTTGAGCTGTCTGTGCATCGCCGGCGTCGTGCGGCTGGCGTTACACCGGGATCAGGTAGAATCCGGGTCCACTTCATAGGAGACCGCATGATTCCTGAACGCTATGCTCCGATGACCTACGCGTTGTTCCGCATCGTGTTTGGTTTTCTATTCCTGTGTTTCGGACTGCAGAAGATGTTCGGCCTCTTCGGTGGGCAGGTCCCGCCGCTGGCCAGCCTGCAGGGTGCGGCGGGCGTCGTCGAAACAGTCTGCGGCCTGCTCGTCATGCTTGGTCTCTTCACCCGGCTGGCGGCATTTCTCGCCAGCGGCGAGATGGCCGTGGCTTTCTGGTACATCCACGTCAGCACGATCGCGATGGGCAAAGGTCTGGGGATGCCGGCTGGCCTCATCCCGCTCAACAACGGCGGCGTGGATTCGGTGGCGTTCTGTTTCGCATTCCTCTACATCGCGACGCGAGGCCCGGGCATCTGGAGCCTCGACACCATGATGAAGCGTCCCAGGTAACCTCCCCTGGCCTCAATCCTTTCCGCTGACGCGCGCGCGGGGCTCATCGCCGATCTCCGCGCGTGTGTCGGCGATCGGTGTACGACGAACCCCGGGCAGATCGAGCAGCACAGTCACAGCGAGTCGTGGCATCCACCCGGTGAGCCGGACGCCGTCGTCTTTCCACTGACGACCGACGAAGTGAGCGCCATCGTGCGTGCGGCCGCGCGGCATGGCGCGCCGGTCGTGGCGTTCGGCGCCGGCTCATCGCTCGAGGGACACGTGAACGCGCTCTCGGGCGGCGTCTCAATCGATCTCTCGCGCATGAACCGCGTGCTTCGGGTCAGCGTGGACGACCTGGATGTGACCGTGGAAGCCGGCGTCACCCATCGCCAATTGAACAAGGCGCTCGCCAATACCGGCGTGTACTTCTGGGTCGATCCCGGCGCGGATGCGACGATCGGCGGGATGGTGGCCACGGGCGCGTCCGGTACGACGACCGTTCGCTACGGAACGATGCGCGAGACCGTGCGCGGCCTGACTGTGGTGCTTGCCGACGGCCGCATCATCAGGACTGGTGGTCGCGCGCGCAAGTCGTCGGCCGGATACGACCTCACGCGGCTGTTCGTCGGCTCCGAGGGGACGCTCGGTGTGATCACCGAGGTGACGCTGCGCGTGCACGGATTGCCGGACGCCGTCTCGGCCGCGGTCTGTCCGTTCGAGTCGATGGACGGCGCCGTGCGGACCGTGATCACCACCATTCAGCTGGGGATTCCCGTCGCGCGAATCGAACTGCTCGATGAGGTGATGATCGACGCCGTCAACCGCTACTCCCATCTCTCTCACCCCGTGAAGCCGACGTTGTTCTTCGAGTTTCACGGCACGAGCGACGCTGGAGTGAGCGAGCACGCCGCCACCGTGCAGGAGATCGCCGCCGAACACGGCGCCGGCGAATTCCAGTGGGCGACGACGACGGAGGCGAGGGCGAAGCTGTGGCAGGCGCGGCACAACACGTTGTACGCGGCGCGCGCGATGCGGCCCGGCGGCAAGTCGTTCGTCACCGACGTCTGCGTGCCCATCTCGACGCTGGCCGAGTGCATTCTCGAGACCAAGACGGATCTCGCGGCGTCGCAGGCGTTCGCGCCGCTCGTCGGCCACGTCGGCGACGGCAACTTTCATTTGAACTTCGTGTTCGATCCCGACGACCCGCGGGAGTTCGCCGAGGTGAAGGCGCTGAACGCCCGTCTTGTCAAACGCGCACTCGCTCTGGGAGGGACCAGCACCGGTGAGCACGGCATCGGCATGGGGAAGATCGACTATCTCGTCGAGGAACATGGCGAGGCGCTCGAGGTGATGAAAGCGATCAAGCGTGCCCTCGATCCCGACAACCGGATGAACCCGGGCAAGTTGTTTCGCTGACCATGGGACGGTTACTCCTATCCACACGTCATCGATAACGGCGCCGGAGAGCGCATCACTTTCCTGCGTGTGGTGCCGGGACCCAAGGGCGACCGCCTGGAGGTGGAGAACATCGTCACGCCCGGCTCCGGGCCTCCGATGCACGTCCACCACTTTCAGGATGAAGCCGTGACGGTGCTCAAGGGACGGATTGGCTACACGCGTCCCGAAGGGCCGAAGCAGTTCGGCGGGCCGGGGGACACCGTCGCATTCAAGGCAGGTGAGCCGCACAAGTTTTGGAACGCTGGGCCGGACGATCTCCTGGGCAGCGGGTACATCGAGCCGGCTGACAACGTGGAGTACTTCCTCACCGAGCTTTACGCATCGACGAAGCGGAATGGAGGCCGGCCGAGCCTCTTCGATGCGGCGTTTCTCATGCGGCGGTATCGAAACGAGTTCGGCATGTTGGAGATCCCCGCGGCGGTGCAGCGGTTTGTGTTCCCCATCCTCGTGACGGTCGGGAGGCTGCTCGGCAAGTACCGGCGATACGCCGACGCGCCCGAGCCCGTGCGCCCCTGAGCTCGCGTGGCTGGAGCGCGGCGTGGACCGGCGGCATGACCACCGTGCTGGTGAGATCGGAGCCGCATCTGCAGGTACTTGCGTCAGAGCCGCGGTATCAGGACGTTCTGCGCAAGCTGCGCCTCGCTCAGTCGTAGAGGCGGGTCGTAGAGGCGGGTTGTAGAGGCGGGTCTTAAGACCCGCCTCTACCTGCGCGGATCACCTCGCCGAGCGCCGCGACTGCGTCACTCAACTGATCGTCTCGCAGAGTACGGCGCCGGTCCGAGTCTGCAGCACATCGCCGCGCGCATCGACGAGCACGCCTCGCTCGCGAAGGCGCTGCGCGAAGTCACGCGCCTGGGGTGCGCGGATGGCGAGGAATCCGCCGCGCCGCTCGAGGCCATCGGCTCCACGTGCGCAATCGCTGGCGAGACGTCGAGAGCCTCGAACGCCGATGCGAGCAGGCCCACCTGCCGCTGGCTGATTCCACGAAGCTCGCCTGCTGTAAGGCCCTGCTGCTGATGGAACTCGAAGACCGCGGCAGCGCGGTAGTGCGACGTGGGATCGTAGGTCGCGCCCGCAAACGCCGCCGCGCCGACCCCGTACCCAACAGTGGGGGCCGCCTTCAGGCGGCCCGTACTTCCCGTGTATTCAAGCGCCTCGAACTCGGCAAACCAGCCGGTGAGAATCGGGCGCAGCCGGCAGCCGTCCGGCACGCGCAGGAAGCAGTTGCCCTCGCCGAGCTGGCAGTACTTGTAGCCACCGCCCGTGACGAATGCGCCGGCGAGTCCCATCGACGACAGATCGAAAGGCACCACGTTCAGGTGGTGGTAGGCGTCGATCAGAAGCTCGGCGCCGTGTGTCGAACACGCGGCCGCGACGCGGTCCAGCCCGGGCACGATCGCCGCGGTTTCGAAAAGCACCGACGACATCAGTACGGCGAGCGTGCGATCGTCCACCGCACTCGCCACCCGATCCGCCAGCGTGTCGGCGGGGTGCGCGGCGATCTTCGACACCACGACGCCCTCCTCGGCGAGTCGATCGAGCTGACGACGGAGCGTGTGGAACTCGCCGTCGGTAGTGACGAGCCTCGTCCGCTGCCGGAAGGGAAGCGCCGACAGCCAGCGCAGCACGAGCTCGTGCGTGTTCTGGCCGAGCGCGATGTTCGCCGGTGAATCAACCAGGAGACGGGCGAAGCCGGCCCGCACGAGTTGGGCCTGCGCCGCCGGCCCGCTCCCACTTCTCGTCCAGCAATTCCGCGGCGTCGAGCCAGGCCCGCTGTTGCGCCTCGAATCCCACGTCCGGCCACGCCTGGTGGGAGTGGCCTGTCAGCAGGAGTCGCTCGCCGACGCGAAATCGCGAGTAGTGGCTGGCAAGAGGATTGGGCGACATTGACTTTGGGCTTTCGACTCTGGGCTCTCGGCCTCATGCTCCTGCTGCACGTGTCAACGCTCTTGCCCGAACCCGCACGGCCTTCGCGCCTGGATCTCTCGCCATGACACAACCTCCGCCGCGAGACCGGCAAGAGTCACCCACGCCGCCCATAGCCTAAAGCCGAGAGTCGAAAGCCAGAATGCGTGCCCCTATGCTACGCTGCTGCCCGCCCTGAGGAGGCCCTATGATCGCAGGCGTCCGCTTTCATCGACTGGTCCGGTTCGTCGTGCTGTTGGTCGCATGTGCGGCACCGGCGGCAGCGCAAGTTCGCATCGTCCAGACGAACTCGGGCGGCGACAATATTCATCTGATCGATCCGTCCACGCAGGCGATCGTCGGCGAGATCAAGGGCGTTCCCATCAATCATGGTGCGGCCGCCGATCCCGATGGCCGGCGCTTCTACATCAGCAGCGAGGCCGAGCAGACGCTGCACGTCGTTGACGGCAAGACGCTGCAGACGACGAAGAAGATTCCGCTGACCGGCCGCCCGAACAACATCTCGATCGCGAAAGACGGCAGCCGCGTGTACGTCGGCATCGTCTCGGCGCCAGGCGCCGTTGACGTGATCGACACGAAGACGCTCGAGAAAGTGAAGAGCATTTCGACCAAGGGCGGCATCCATAACGTGTACGTCACACCGGACGGCAAGCACGTGATCGCCGGTTCGATCGCCGGCCGGGTGATGACGGTAATCGATCAGAAGACTGATGAGCCGCTGTGGACGCTGTTCGAGGAAGGTGTCCGTCCAATGGCGTTCGAAGTGAACCCGGACGGATCGACGAAGCGGATCTTCGTCCAGATCTCGAACCTGCACGGCTTCGCGATCGTGGACTTCGCGCAGCGGAAGGAAGTGGGCCGGATCACGCTGCCGGACGACGTCCCCGCGGAGAAAGTGGACAAGGGCCCGTTCAACGCGTCACCGTCACACGGTCTGGGCGTGGCGCCCGACGGGAAATCGTTGTGGGTGACGAGCCGCCCGAACGCGCGCGTCTACACCTACTCGCTGCCCGACCTGAAGCTGCTGCCGAATCCTGTCGATCTCGGCGGACGGCCGGACTGGGTGACGTTCACGCCGGACAGCAAGCTGATTTACATCACCACCGAGAACACCGACCTGGTGCACGCCATCGATGTCTCGTCACGCAAGGAAGTCGCGCAGATCAAAGTGGGAAAGGCCCCGAAGCGCAATATCACGGTTGTGATGCGCTAGCCTGTCGTTCGTGGCTGGTGATTCCTGGGCGCTCGTGGTTTCGTGGCTGGTGGTGGGGACGTGGTGAACTGGTTGCTTCGCGGCGCGGCGGTCGTGTTCGTGGCGGTCCTGGTTTCGACTCCGATACCCTCCGGTGCGATAGCGCCGGATGATGATCTGCCGGACGGTGACGGGAAGAAGATTCTGCAGGCACAGTGCGCGACGTGCCACGAGCTGACGGAGGTCACCAAGTTCCGCGGCTACTACACCAGCGCTCAGTGGCGCGACATCGTCAAGACGATGGTCGAATACGGCGCCGAACTGAAAGAGGCCGAGGTCGAGACGCTCGTTGAATATCTGACGCAGCACCTCGGACGACGATAGTCGCCGGCTACAGGCGAGCGCGGATCTCCCAGAGATCAGGAAACAGGTTCTGGCCGAGCGTCGTGCGCAGATAGGCGGCGCCCGACGACCCGCCAGTGCCCGGCTTCACGCCGATGGTCCGCTCGACCATGCGAACGTGCCGGTACCGCCACTCCGCGAATCCCTCATCGAGGTCCACGAGCCGCTCGCAGATGCCCTGCGTCTTGGCGTCCTTCCGATAGACATCCACCAGGATGTCCTGGATCTCCGTTGTCGCTCCGACGGGCGCGGTCACGTCGCGTGTCAGCTGTGTCGTCGGAACGGGATAGCCCTCGCGTGTGAGGTAGTGAAGGAACGCGTCCCAGAGCGTCGGCTCCCGGTATCGTCGTTCGAGCGCGGCCTGGCCGCGGCTCCCGGCCGGAAAGCGCGCGATCGCCGACTCGCGCTTCGCGCCAAGCACGAATTCGATCTGCCGGAACTGGTCCGACTGGAATCCGCTCGCCGCTTCCAGGCGCGACCTGAATGACAGGAACTCCAGCGGCGTCATCGTCTCGAGGATGTCGAGCTGGGCGACGAGTACCTTCAGGATCGTCAGGATGCGCTTCAGCGTGTGCTGCACGCGATGCGGCTCGTCGCCGCGCAGCAGCTGCGCGACGCGATCGAGCTCGTGCAGCACCTCCTTGAACCACAGCTCGTAGACCTGATGAATCACGATGAACAGGAGCTCGTCGTGTTCGGGTCCCTCGGCGCGCGGCTGCTGCAGCGAAAGGAGCGCGTCCAGCTGCAGGTAGTTCGCGTAGGTGACGGACGGGTGTGGTGTGGTCATTGCTCCTCCGGCACATCCAGGCCGACCGCGCGCATCAGCGCGATGGCGTTGCTGCGCGTGACCGGGCCGGCCTTCACACGATAGTCGAACCGAAGCTCCTGGCCGTCGAACCAGTCCTCGAAGTGCACGTTCACGCTGCGCGGCGACAGCGCTCGCGCGATGCCCGTGAGCGCGAGATCGTGCGTCGTGATCAGGCCGATGGCGCCCTGGTCCAGCAGGCTTCGCAGGACGCCCGACGAGCCGACGAGGCGGTCGTGCGAGTTGGTGCCATGAAAGAGCTCGTCGAGCAGAAACAGCAGCGGCGTCGGGCCACGCGCCACGTCGGCGATCTCACGAATACGCGTGATCTCCGCGTAGAATCGCGACCGGCCTTCCTGAAGCGAGTCCTGGATGCGCAGCGTCGCGCCGACGACGAGCGGCGACAGCCGCAGTGACTGCGCGCGCACGGGCGCACCCGCGAGCGCGAGCACGGTGTTGATCCCGACCGTTCGCAGCAGCGTGCTCTTGCCCGACATGTTCGAGCCGCTCACGACGAGCAGCTGGGTCGGCGCACCACACGTCACGTCGTTGCGCACCGAGCGCGCTGCCGGAAGCAGCGGGTGTCCGAGTCCGCGTCCGTCGAAGACGCCGGTTCGCTCGGAGGCGGGGAGATCGACGATCTCCGGGAACGGGTCGTCCGGGTGCTCGAATCGATAGGCCGACAGCGACGAGAACGCCTCGAGCTCGCCGACCGCAGTCAACCAGAGGCGCAGGTGGTGTCCGTGTGCGCGGCGCCACTCCTCCATCGCCCAGGCCACGTGCGTGCCCCACATGAAAAACAGCGATGGGATCAGGAAGTAGAGGTTGTGCTGCCAGTCGTGCAGTTCGACGAGGCGATGCAGCGTGCGAATCGCGCGCGAGGCGGACGTACCGCCAGTGTCGAGGCCGCGTTGAAGGGCGACGAGTCGGGGCGACGTGAAGGACTGACGTTCGAGATGCTGGAGCAGCTCGGCCAGCACGTCGAGGTCGCGGGTCGCGGTGTCGGCGCCGTGCGACACGCGCTCGACGCGCTTCTGCTGCGGCCACGCGAATGCGATCTGAACACCCAGGACGATGCTCATGGGCGTCGAATCGCCGGTGGTCAGCCACAGCACAAGGGTGGCGGTGAAGGCGGCAGTGACGGCCCATGCCAGATACCGCAACCATCGTGGAGAGAGCACCGGCGGTGCCTCGCCCCACTCGACCAGCCAGTCACTGCGTATCGAGGCCGCCTCGCTGCCGACAATCGCGATCGCTTCTCTGAAGTCGAGCGACGCGGTGAGCTCGGCGATCGACCGCTGACGCTCGAGGACGTCCTCGCGCGCGGCTGGCGTTTTCAGCCACGCGGCCAACGCGTCTTCGCCGGCATGCGTTCGCGCGATCGACAGCAGCTCGAAGAGCGATCCCCGGCCGAACAGGTCGAGGTCGTTGGCGCAGAGGTGATGATCGTCGGTGAAGCGATCGCCGGTCGCCCCGCCGGTGCCAATCCATCGGTCCTCGACTCGCGCCAGGCCACGCTCGTAGAACGCCATGGCGCGCGCCGTCGCGTCGCGGGCGCGGACCACTCTGTCGTGGCGCTGGATGAGTACCGCCAGTCCGACGAGCGGCAGGGCGACCAACAAGACGTCGAGCATGGCGATCGAGTCCAGGCCCACGCCGAGCGCAGGAGCATCGTTGATCCAGGTCAGGACCACTGCCAGCACAAGAGCTCCGAACGCCGCCAGTCGAGCCTGGCTGTACCGGATGTCCGTCCGCGTGAGGGCGGCGTGAGTCGCGCCGCGCGCCTCGAGGCGCGCGCGGTAATCGTCGGCAGGGGAGCCAGGCACCGCCTGATTATGTAGGAGGGTCTGACCCGGGGTCAGACCCGGGGTCAGACCCCGGGCGTGGGGTGCTCCAGTCACTGGCGGGTTCAAGGTTTCGATATATGTTACAGTACAAATAGTAGATTGTAGTGAAACGAAATCAAATCAGAGGCACAAACGCCGCTGAAATCGCCCACTCCATCGAAGAACTCGCTCAGTCGGCACAGGGCGAACAGTCGCCGGAGCAACCGCTGCCGACGATCCGGGAACTGGCCTCCGCGTTGCGAGTCAGCCCCGTCACGGTGGCAGCGGCCTATCGACTTCTGCGTACGCGCGGGCTGGCTGTCGGCCACGGCCGGCGCGGTACGCGGCTCAGGGCGCAGTCCTCGCCGCATCCCCCCGCTCTCCGCTCGCCCGCGGTCGCCGCCGGCGTCGTCGATCTGACGACCGGCAACCCGGATCCGGAACTGCTGCCCTCGATCGACGGCGCGCTCCGAGGTCTGCAGATGGGAACCCGCCTCTATGGCGAACCGGCCGAACTCCGATCGCTCATCTCATTCGCCACCGCCGAGTTCGAGGCCGACGGTATTCCTGCGGCAGCGGTAACCGTGACCAGTGGCGCGCTCGACGCGATCGAACGTGTGCTGCGCGAACACGCGCGGCCTGGTGACCGCGTGCTGGTCGAGGATCCAACGCTGCCCGGCTTTCTCGATGTGCTCGCGTCGCTCGACCTCATCCCTCACCCATGCGCGATCGACGATGAAGGCCTGGAGCCTGATGCGTTCGACCGGGCGCTCACCCCGCAGGTCAAGGCGGCGATCGTCACGCCTCGCGCGCAGAATCCGACCGGCGCGGCGATGAGCACCAGGCGCGCCTCCGATCTCTCCCGCATCCTCCGTCGTCGATCGCACGTGGTGCTGATCGAAGTCGATCCGGTCGGACCCGTCTCGGGAGCGCCGGCGGCGACGCTGACCGAATCCCCGCCCGAGCGATGGGTATCGGTGAAATCAACGTCGAAGTTCCTGGCTCCAGATCTGCGTGTGGCCGTCGCGGCGGGCGACGCGCTGACGATTGCGCGCGTCGAGCGCCGACAGGCGCTGGGCGTCCGCTGGGTGAGCCATCTGTTGCAGCAGCTCACGGTCGCGCTCTGGTCGGATCCGTCGAGTGGCCGCCGGCTCGCGCGAGCGGCCGACCTCTATTCCCAGCGTCGCGCGTCGCTCATCGAGGCCCTCGCCGCGCACGGGATCGCCGCGCACGGACGTTCCGGATTCAACGTCTGGATTCCGGTGAGAACCGAGACGGCGACTGTACAGGCGCTGGCGGAGCGCGGGTGGGGCGTCGCGGCGGGAGAGCGCTTTCGTGTCCGCAGCGCGCCAGCCATTCGCGTCACCACATCGGCTCTGGCGCCCGGCGATGCGCAGCGGTTTGCCGCGGATTTCGCGTCGGCGCTTCGCTCGCGCGCAGCGGCGCCTGCGTGAGCCGTGGCTCGATCGCGCCGTTGAGAAACTGCACGAGCGGCGCGACGCTCTTGAACACCTTGAGGAGCTCGGCGTAGAACCGCGGGCTCGTGGCCAGCGCCGCCTCGTGCTCGCACGATCCGAGAAACTGCTTGAACTGCAGGTAGTGCGCGGCGGGATGGTCCTTGGCATATCCAAGCGGCACGCGCGTCAGCCGCTCGCCGTGCAGCTCGCCGACGGTCCGCTTGAACGCCGGCGCGGTCACAATCTTGTGCAAGCCACGCGGGTGCGTCGCTGCAATTTGCGCGCGAATATCGTGCAGGTCCGCGGTGGTCGGCATGTACATGCCCCCGCCCATCCACACCCAGCCCGGTGCGATCTCGAAGTAGAGTCCGGCGCCTTCGCCGCGAGGCACGCCTCGAAGAGGGAAACGTGCGGCGGCGTGTGTCTTGTACGGTGACTTGTCACTGCTGAAACGCGTGTCGCGATAGACGCGGAACAACGAGACCTTGGGCTCGGCGATGAGCTCGGGCGCGAACGACCGCAGGTCTACTGCCAGACGCTCGAGCAGCGCGACCATCGGCGCGCGCACGTGCTGCTCGTAATCGTCCTTTCGTGGCTGGAACCATTCACGACGGTTGTTGCGCTTCAGCGCGCGGAGAAACGAGAGGGTCTTCGGTGTGAACATAAGTTCAAAGTACAAAGTGGAAAGTGCAAAGTTGTACGCGAAAGTTCACGAATCGCGAAACGGATCGGTGCGCCGGCCTCTGGTTTTTCGAAGGAAACGCTCGACCATGCCCCAGAGCAAAAACAGCGGGCCGAGGAGCGCCGACGAGTAGATCGCCATCGTCGGCCCGCCAGGGCCGATGAGTTTCAGCATGATCTGATTGCGGAACGGGTCATCGTTCACCAGGTACGTCCACGTGGCCGACGGTCCCTTGATTCCCGCGGCTCCCAGATCGAGTCCGCCTGCACCGGCGGTGACGAGCGGCAACGTCTCGAGTACCGCCCTGTCGATGATCTCTTCGACCTGGCGGAAAACGGCCCTCACATCGGACGTGAATCGGCTCAACGGATCGATGCCGCCGAGGCTGACGAGGTGAATGCCCTCTCGCAGGTCGGCGGAGTAGGCGAGGTGGTCGCGCCATACCCGGTCGATGTGGAAGAGCGTCACCGTACGCTCGGCACGTTCGACGGCGTCCTGGCTGGACGAGGCCACCAGCTCCGCGTAGCGTTCGGGCGCGGCGTTCTTCCAGACATCGGGCACATCATCTCCGTGCAGCAGCGCCTGGCGCCGATCCATGAGAACGCGATGCTGATCTTCGACCACTGACGAGTAGCGTGCGAGGGTCTTGCGGATCTCGAAGTTCTGTCCCTCGATGATGCGCTGTGCCCGGGCGATCTCCTCGCTGACGATGGGATCGTCGATGGGCTGGTCGCGCTTGCCGGGCACCACACGTCCGTGCAGGAGATCTCGAATCCCATAGCGGACGAGCAGGTCGTCTTCGAGGCTGAGGAAGAAGCGTGATTCGCCGGGGTCGCCTTGCCGTCCCGCGCGGCCACGAAGCTGAAGGTCCACGCGACGGCTCTCATGGCGATTCGTCCCGATGACATACAGCCCGCCGAGCGCAGCGACGCGCCCGCGGCTGGCCTCGTCCTCGCCGCCAAGCCTGATGTCGGTGCCGCGTCCCGCCATGTTCGTGGAGATCGTGACGGCGCCGTAGGCGCCGGCGCGGGCGACGATTCTGGCCTCCTGCTCGTCGTTCTTTGCGTTCAGGATCTCGCAGGTGATGCCCGTCGAGCGCAGGCGTTCTGCCAGTCGCTCGGACTCTTCAACCGTCAAGGTGCCGACCGGTACCTGGGCGGCCCGACTCGTGTGCGCGGCCGATCTCGTCGACGAGCGCCGACTCCTTTGCGTCCCGGTGGGTGAAGACGACGTCCGGACGATCGGTCCGGATCATCGGCCGGTGCGTGGGCACGACGAGCACCTCCACACCGTAGAACGCGCGAAGCTCGGTGGCGGCGTCGGCGGCAGTGCCGGTCATGCCGCACAAGCGGCGGTAGCCACGCAGGAATCGCTGGAGCGTCATCGAGCCGAGGATGCGGCCGTCGGGCCGCTGCTCGAGCCCTTCCTTCGCTTCGAGCGCAGCCTGCAGTCCGTCCGGCCAATGACGATCGTTCACCGTGCGTCCCGTGAACTCGTCCACGATCTGGATGCGGCCGTCTCTGACGATGTAGTCGACATCGCGGCGCAGGAGCACGCGCGCGTGCAGCGCGCAATTGAGCTGGGTGAGCAGCACGATGTTCCGTTCGTCGTGCAGACCGCCGCACTCGAGCGCCCGCTCCACGTGCTCGATGCCGGCGTCGGTGAGCTCCACGTCGCGCCCGTACTCGTCGGTATCGAAGTGGAGCCCGGCAGAGAGGGCGGCCACGACGGCGGCGAGACGCGGCGCCGCCGACATCTCGCGTCCGACATGCCCGGCGATGACGAGCGGCACCCGCGCCTCGTCGATGAGCAGCGAATCGGCCTCATCCACGAGCGCGAAGCGGAATCCGCGGTGCACCACGTCGGCAGCGTCCGTGGCCAGAAGATCGCGCAGGTGGTCGAAGCCGGCCTCCTTGGCGGTGACGTAGGTGATATCCGACGTGTAGGCGCGGCGCCGCGCCTCCGCAGTCATGCCTTCCTGGATGAACCCTGCCGACAGGCCCAGCATCCGGTAGACCGGTCCCATCCACTGCGCGTCACGCCGCGCCAGGTAGTCGTTGAACGTCAGGACGTGTACGCCGTCGCCCGGAAGAGCGTTGAGTGCGGCGGGCATGACGGCAGCGAGGGTCTTTCCCTCGCCCGTCTGCATCTCCACGATCCTGCCGCGATCCAGGGCGAGCCCGGCGACGATCTGCTCGTCGAACGGGCGCAGACCGATCGTCCGGCGCGCGGCCTCGCGCGCGAGCGCGAAGAGGGCTACGCGCAGCGCGTCGAGCGGTTCACCTGCGCGAGCGCGACGACGAAGAGCGTGGGCACGCTCCTGGATATCGTTGTCTGAAAGCGCTGTCAGTCCGGCTTCGAGCTCGTTGATCTCGGCGAGCGGCACATCGTACGCGAGCAGATCGAGATCAATCGGCGATCCCTGAAGGCGGCCGAGCCACTGCTGCCACCCGATGCGATTGCGAATTCCCACGGTTCCTCCTCGAAAGGCGACGGAGAACGCCGCCTCGACGTACGAGTGGACGTGTCGCGCCGTCGCCGTCAGGCGAAGGCGGACGCTGTGGAGTTACGCGAGAGCGGTACGGGGTGGTGCTCGTGGGGAGACGAGCGACAGGAGCGGGGACGGCTGTTCGTCGCAGGACGGGGCAACAAGAACGACGGCCGTGACCGCGAGATCCGGCAGCAGGATCCACGGCAGCTCGGGCACGACATAGTCGAACGCCGCCACGCCCGGCAGGAACGCTGCCAGCGCGACGACCACGATACACAGGTACGCGACAGACGTGCGCGAGCGTCGGGACATGTCTGAGCCTATGTAATCGTACTACGAGACCTGATACCTTTATCGCAATCCTGTGGCTTCGAAGAGACCTCCCAAATCCGATCCCTCGCTGTTCGATCTCGAAGACAACACGCCGCCACCGCCACCACCAGGCGGGTCGTCCGACGCCGTTCCGCTGCACGAGGCGGCGCAGAGCCGCTACCTGAACTACGCGCTGTCGGTGATCACGTCGCGCGCGCTGCCCGACGTCCGCGACGGCCTCAAGCCGGTACAGCGCCGCATCCTGTACACGATGTGGCAGCAGAACCTGACCGCCGATGTGAAGCATCGCAAGTGCGCGAAGGTGGTTGGCGACGTGATGGGCAGCTATCACCCTCATGGCGACGTGGCGCTGTACGAGACGCTGGTCCGGATGGCGCAGCCGTTTTCGCTCCGGTATCCCCTCGTCGATGGCTCCGGCAACTTCGGCTCGCTGGACGGCGACAGCGCCGCGGCGATGCGCTACACCGAATGCCGTCTCGCCCGCATCTCTGACGAGATGCTGACCGAGATCGATCAGCACACGGTCCACTTCCGCCCGAACTACGACGGCACCAAGACCGAGCCGGTCGTGCTGCCGGCGCGCATTCCGAACCTGCTGATCAACGGCACGACCGGCATCGCGGTCGGCATGGCGACGAACGTGCCGCCGCACAACCTTGGCGAGGTCTGCACGGCGCTGATCAAACTGCTCGACAACCCGGATCTCACCAGCGCCCAGTTGTGCCGCTACGTCAAGGGCCCGGACTTTCCAACCGGCGGTCAGATTCTGAATTCCGTTGACGAGCTGAAAGAGATCTACAAGACGGGATCGGGGACGATTCGCCTCCGGGCCACCTGGGACGAAGGGCCGGAAACGCGCAGCACCCAGACGATCTACATCGAGAGCATTCCGTACTCGGTGAACAAGTCGGCGCTGGTCGAGCGGATCGCTGACGTCGTCCTCTCCCGCAAGCTGCCGCCGCTCCTCGACGTCAAGGACGTCTCCACGGACGATGTGCGGATTGCACTGGAGCTGAAGCGCGACGCCGACCCAAAGATGGTGATGGCGTATCTCTTCAAGAACACCCCGCTCCAGACCAACGTCATCGTCAATCTGACGTGCCTGATTCCGACCGAGAACGCCGAAGTCGGCCGGCCCGAGCGTCTCGATCTGAAATCGATCCTGCATTACTTCCTGCACTTCCGTCTCGAGGTCGTGACCAACCGGCTCGAGCACGAGCTCGAGGCGCTCAAGAAGCGGATGCACGTGCTCGAGGGCTTCGAGAAGGTCTTCGACGCGCTCGACGAGATCATCAAGATCATCCGCAAGTCCGACGGCAAGGCGGACTCGGCGGCGAAGATCATGAAGCGGTTCGATCTCGATGCGGAGCAGACCGACGCCATCCTCGAGCTGAAGCTCTATCGGCTGGCCCGGCTCGAGATCCTCGTCATCCAGAACGAGCTCGCCGACAAGCGGAAGCGCGCACGGCAAATCTCAACGCTGCTCAAGGACGAGGATGGCCGCTGGAAGGTGGTCCGCGAGGAGATCGAGGAGATCCAGGCGAACTACTCCAAGAACGACAAGCGACGCACGCTGATCGAGTCCGAAGAGGAGGTCGCCTTCACCGAAGACGACTTCATCGTCGAAGAGGACAACGTCGTCATCGTGTCGCGCGACGGGTGGCTGAAGCGGCAGAAGGAAGTGCGCGATCTGTCGACGACGCGTCTGCGTGAAGGGGATTCCGTTCTCGCCGTACTGCCGGGCAGCACGCGAGCGACTGTCGTGCTGTTCACGAACTTCGGTGCCGCCTACACGTCGCGCATCATCGACGTGCCGGCATCGACCGGATACGGCGAGCCGGTGCAGAAGCTGTTCAAGCTGCGCGACGGCGAGCGCGTCATTGCCGGAGTCAGCCTGGACGCGCGAGTCGCCGGCGACATCACGCCGAAGCCGAGTAGAGGCGGGTCTTCAGACCCGCCTATCCCCAAGGTGCATGCCATCGCCGTCACCAGCGACGGCTACAGCCTGCGCTTCGGTCTCGACGGCTTCGTCGAGCCCAGCACGCGCGCCGGCCGGCGTTACGCGCGGCCGTCCGAGGGCGTCGAGGTGGTGGGTGTGGCGAAGATCACCGGTGACGAGATCGTCATTGCCGCCACCGAACAGGCGCGCGCCATCCTCTGTCGCGCCGACGAGGTGAACTATCTCTCTGGACCTGGCAAGGGCGTGATCCTGATCAAGCTGTCGGACGATGACAAGGTGCTCGGCTTCATCGCCTCGACCGGCGACCGCGACATCATGCGCGTCGAGACGACCCGGGGCGCCGAGCAGACGATCAGCACGACCAAGTACGAGGTCACCGGCCGCGGCGGCAAGGGACGCGAGCTGCTGCAGCGCGGTCAGTTCACGCGCGTGATCCCGCAGGACGTCGAGAACCCGCCGCCTCTTTCGGAATAAGGATGGGCCTGAAGGCGGCCCCTACGCAACTGTCCGCCTGAAGGCGGACACTACGTCAGCGTATGTAGTGTCCGGCTTTAGCCGGACCGTATAGAATCCGCGGACGTGTCCCTCGAGCGCGGAACGCGCCTCGGCCCCTACGAAATCGAATCCATCCTCGGCGCCGGTGGCATGGGCGAGGTCTATCGCGCCCGCGACACGCTGCTGAAACGCGATGTCGCGATCAAGGTCTTGCCCCTGGCCTTTGCCGGCGATCCTGACCGGATTGCGCGCTTCCAGCGCGAAGCGGAAGTCCTCGCCACACTCAACCATCCCAACATCGCCGCGATTCACGGCTTGCAGGACAGCGACAGCGTCCGCTCGCTGGTGTTGGAGTTCGTCGATGGACCGACGCTTGCCGATCGCATCGGTGGGCGGCCGATGCCGCTCGACAACGTGCTGGCGATCGCCCGGCAGATCGCCGACGCGCTCGAAGCCGCGCACGAGCGCGGGATCATTCATCGGGATCTGAAGCCAGCCAACGTGAAAGTCCGCCCCGACGGGACGGTCAAGGTGCTGGACTTTGGATTAGCCAAGGCACTCGAGGGTCGTTCGCCACAGGAGGGTGTGAACTTCGGAGTGTCTCAGTCTCCCACCATCACGTCTCCCGCGATGACACGGATTGGCGTCGTGCTCGGCACGGCGGCGTACATGAGCCCCGAGCAGGCGCGTGGACATGACGCCGATGAGCGCAGCGATCTCTGGGCCTTTGGCTGCGTGCTGTTCGAGATGCTGACCGGCCGCCGCGCATTCGAGGGAGACGAGGTCTCGGACACGTTGGCCGCAGTGTTGCGCGCCGAACCAGACCATGAATGCGTTGCCCGCCGCGACGCCCGCGAGCGTTCGTCGTCTTCTTCGGCGATGTCTCGAGAAGAATCCGAAGCGCCGGCTCGCGGACATTCGCGATGCGCGCCTCGAGTTGGACGAATCGTCTGCCGAGCCCCTCGCCGAGACGCCGAGGGCGGGCATGACGATCACCGTGGCGAGAGCGGATCGCGTGGTCGCTCGCGGTGGTCGGCCTCGTCGTGGCAATCGCCGCCGCTGCACGACTCTGGCAGCGTGAGACGCCGTCAGTGCCGACGGCTCAATTCGCGATCCTGCCACCGAACGGTACGGCACTCGCACCGGATGCCGACACAGTGGCGGTTGCTCCGGACGGCCGGTCCGTCGTCTTCGCGGCAGGCGGTTCCGATGCGCCGTGGCAACTCTGGTTGCGGTCGATCGACGGGCTCAACGTCAGGCCTCTCGCTGGCACAGAGGGCGCGCGCCTGCCCTTCTGGTCAGGCGACAGCAAGTCCATCGGGTTCTTTGCCGATGGCAAGTTGAAACGCGTGGATGCCGGCGGCGGACCGGTTCGCACACTCGCCGATGTGGACGCGTCGTTTCCACTGGGCGGAACGTGGAACAGCGAGGGAATCATCCTTTTCGCCCCAAGCTTCGGACGGCCCATTATGCGCATCTCCGCCAGTGGAGGCGCTTCGACCGCGGTCACGACATTGAAGGAAGGCGATTCGGCAGGTGCACAACAGCCCCTTCTTCCTTCCGGACGGTCGTCACTTCCTTTACTCGGCGTCGACTGGTCCCAATTCACACGTCGTCTACTTCGCTTCTCTCGACGGGGGCGAACCCGTGCGTCTCGTCGAGACCAATTCACCTGCACAGTACGCCGAACCTGGGTACCTGCTTTACGTGATAGACAAGGCGCTCATGGCGCATCCCTTTGATGCCCAGCATGGAACGCTCGTCGGCGAACCGATGTCGGTGGCGACGTCCGTAGTTCTCGGTGGCGTTGTCTTTTCCGCCTCGGCGTCGCGCACGTTGATGTACCGGCCGACATCGACGACGAACGAGCTCGTATGGGTTGACCGTCAGGGGCATCGAACCGGTGTCGCCGCGCCGGTCGCCGCCTACGAATCCATCGCGCTCTCTCCCGATGGGAAACGCATCGCATTCGACCGGTACGGTTCGACGAACCAGGACGTCTGGGTCCATGACATCGAGCGCCAGCTTTCATCCCGCTTCACCACGCAGGGAGCGTTTAACAATGTGCCCGTGTGGTCCCCCGACGGCGGCACGATCGCCTTCGCGACGGGTCGCAATGGTGGGCTCGATATTTACCAGCGCAAAGTCGGAGCCACCGGTGACGATGACGCTGTTCTTCGCGTCAACGCGATCCCGATTCTGTTTCCGTCCGACTGGTCACGCGACGGACGGTATCTGATGTACTACCGCACGGATACGAAGACACGCCTCGACACGTGGGTGCTCCCGCTCTTCGGCGATCGCACGCCGATGAAGATCCTCGGAACCCCGTACAACGAGAGCCAGGGGCAGTTCGCGCCCG
This sequence comes from uncultured Acidobacteriota bacterium, assembly GCA_963751025.1. Lineage (GTDB taxonomy): Bacteria > Acidobacteriota > Vicinamibacteria > Vicinamibacterales > UBA2999 > Gp6-AA40. Next base: position 452,883 of record CAVVTC010000006.1, read on the forward strand.
ATGGAAAGTCGTTTGCGTTCGTGTCAGACGAGAGTGGCCAGCCGCAGGTCTATCTGCAGTCATTTCCATCGCCGACTCGGCGAGCACAGGTATCGACAGGGGGCGGCACGCAGCCGCGATGGCGTCCCGACGGTCGCGAGCTGTTCTATCTCGCCCCTGACGGGAAGATGATGTCAGTCTCCATCCGAGGGAACGATACGTTCGAAACAGACGCCCCGCGACCGATGTTCAACACGCCGCTCGATTCGCGCGCGCTCCGCCAGAGCTACGCCGTCTCGCCGGATGGCCAGCGATTTCTGCTGCAGATGCCATCAGCCTCCTCGTCCTCGACCCTGACGGTCGTCCTCAACTGGCCAGGGCTTTTGCCGCACTAGACAAACAATTCCCGACGCCCAACTCCCAACTCCCAACCACTTCCAACTCCCACACCCAATAACTCCCAAATGCGTTGGGGATTGGGAATTGGGAGTGGTTGGGTTGGGCGTTGGGATGGGAGTTGTCAGAGCTACATCACTGCCTGAGCCGCTGCCTTGCGGCGCGCGTGCGCGACCCGCATCGCGACGGCGCAGCTGGCGATCCGCGCGCGCACGCTGTCGGCCCGGCTCGTGAGAATGATGGGCACGCGCGCGCCGAGCACGAGCCCGGCACTGTCGGCATTCGCCAGGAAGGTCAGCTGCTTGGCGAGGATGTTGCCCGCTTCGAGATCCGGTGCGACGAGGATGTCGGGATCGCCGGCGACCGCTGATTCGATTCCCTTGATCGCCGCCGCTTCCTTGCTGATCGCGTTGTCGAACGCGAGCGGGCCGTCCAGCACGCCGCCGGTGATTTGCCCGCGCTCGGCCATCTTGCACAGCGCCGCCGCGTCGATGGTGGCCGGCATCCTGGAATTGACCGTCTCCACGGCAGCGAGTATCGCCACCTTGGGCCGGTGAATGTCGAGCGCACGAGCGAGGTCGATCGCGTTCTGACAAATGTCCGCCTTGTCCTCCAGCGTCGGCGCGATGTTGATCGCGCCGTCGGTGACGATCAGCACCTTGTGATACGTCGGCACGTCGATGAGAAAGACGTGGCTGATGCGGCGGGCCGTGCGCAGTCCGGTGTCCTTGGCGACCACCGCGCCGAGGAGCTCGTCGGTGTGCAGGCTGCCCTTCATCAGGATCTCGGCGCGTCCTTCGTGAATGAGGCCGACCGCCGTCGCGGCGGCGGCATGGCTGTGAGGCGCGTCGACGATCTCGGGCGTCTCGAAGATCGATGCCGTGTCTGGCGGCAATCTCGCGGATTTTCCCGGCCGGCCCGACCAGAATCGGCGTGATCAGGCCTTTCTCGGCTGCCTCGATCGCGCCGGCCAGCGCCGTCTCCTCGCAGGGATGCGCGACCGCGGTCGGGACGGGATCGAGGCCTCGGCACATCGCCAGCAGGAGCTCGTATTTTCCCGTTCCCGTGTGTCTGTTCATGGCGCCGACTTCGCAGCGCCGGCTGACAGAGGTACGTCCACCTGCTTGTGGCAATACTCGCAGTCGGCGTTGATCGCCGCTCCGCTCTTGTCCACGTGTGAGCCGTCGTGGCATCGGAAGCAGCCGGTCGCGGTGACGTGGCCCCTGTTGTCGGGATAGGAGCCCCAGGTCACCTTCATCTCGGGAAACACGCTGCGGCGATGGACCGCCTGCAGCGCCGCGACGGCTTGTGCGACCGCCTGCTTGTCGACGTTCGCGCCCAGTGACTCGTAGAACTTCCGAAATTCACGATCGATGGCCTGATCGGCGTCATCACGGCCGCTGTACGTCGATTTCATGAGACGGACACCTTCGCGACGCACGTGTGGAAGCTGGCGGCTCACCTGGCCGGCGGCGATCACCGCGTCCACGGCCTGTTCGGCGCTGGATGCGATCGGGTGTCCGACCGTGTTGTGGCAGTCGATGCAGTCCATCGTGTGCCGGGTGCCGTCGCGAACGATTTGATCGGTCGCCTCCGGTGTGGCGAACTCCCTGACGCCTCCCTTCGCGTCGGTCACCTTGACGTACGGAATGGTGTCCTTGGACTCGTCGGTCGAGATGTATTCGACGCGAACGGCCGGATCCGCATGCCAGTGAATGGCGCGTCCCGAACCAGACCCCGCGCCGAGGTGCATCTGCAGAACCGTCGCCGATTCCGAGTTCGCTTCATCGTCGGCATACGAACGAATCACGCGGATCCGGTCCCCGATCGTGCGCTCCGGCCGGTGGCAGCCGCGGCAGGTCTGCGCCTGCCCGCCGGGGGGCATCTCCGCCCCGGGCGGCGTTGGCCGTGCGTAGGAGGTGGTGATGACATGACTGAGTTGCCGCACGCCCGACAGCTTGGCGCGGACGAACCCGGCAGCGCCTTCGCCGATGTGGCAGCTGACGCAGGCGGTATGTACCGTGACTCGCGTCCTGCCAGGCCGTGAATTGCGGTTGCATCGGGGTGTGGCACACCTGACCGCAGAAGGCGGGCGATTCCATCCAGTGCAGGCCGCCATAGCCGGCCAGCAGAACGAGGACGATGTTCGCGGCGGTGATCGAGGCAATCATCAGCGCCGTCCGGCGCACGCTGGGATGACGGAAGTCCAGGACCGGCCATTCATCGGCGTGCGGGTCGCGCGCGCGCTTCCGTCGCTGCAGCCACATTCCGGCGGGCATGAACAGCAGGCCCGTCACGAACAAGGCCGGAATGCCTATGAAGATGACCAGGCCCGCATAGGGGTTGTGGAACATCCCCGCGGCCGCCGCGATCGCCAGGACGATGAACACCACGGCCGATGCCGCGGCCATCAGCGCCCCGACGATGGCGAGGGGATGACGAGCCAGCGCCGCAAACCTGGTCACGGCCGGCTCGCTACTTCAGGCTCTGCATGTACGCGACGAGCGCGTCGATGTCGGCGGCCGGCAGTGCGCCGTATTTGGCGGGCATCGGCGGCTTCTTGGACGAGTTGGTCGCCTTCGCTGCCTCCACCGGGCTCACAATCCACTGCTTGATGACGTCGGCGGTGAGCTTCTTGCCGACGCCGTCCAGCGGAAGCTGCTTGTTGCCGACGCCGCCGATCGCATGACAGACCTGGCATTTCTGCGCGGCGTACACCTCTTTTCCGCGCTCCGCCTGCGCGGCGACCGCTACGGGCGTCAGGCCGACGGCGAGTACGAGCGCGACGATGCGCGATATCCGTGTGGTCGCGAAGATGCTGCTCATGGAACCTCCAGAGAGACCGGGAACAGAGCGGTACCGGACTCTCACGCATGTAAGCGTCGATCACCGCGGCGGGCGTGGACTATGCTAATTCGGCGCGCCGTGGCCGCCACATCCCGCGACATATAATCGCCGGGCCCTTCCCATGCCCATAGTTCCTGGCGCGCAACTCGGGCCGTACGAGATCGTCTCGGTGCTCGGCGCCGGTGGCATGGGCGAGGTGTATCGCGCGCGCGACACGCGTCTGAAGCGCGACGTCGCGATCAAGGTCCTGCCGGAGGCGTTTTCCCGGGATCCCGATCGCCTCGCGCGTTTACAGCGCGAAGCCGAAGTCCTTGCCACGCTGAATCATCCGAACATTGCGGCGATCTATGGTTTCGAAGAGACGCCGCATGCCAGCGGGATCGTCATGGAGCTCGTCGAGGGCCCCACGCTCGGCGATCGGATTGCGCATGGGCCGGTCCCGATCGATGAGGCCCTCGCCATCGCGAAGCAGATCGCCGATGCGCTCGACGCCGCCCACGACAAGAACATCATCCATCGCGACCTGAAGCCCACGAATGTCAAGGTCACGTCGGGCGGAAAGGTCAAAGTCCTCGACTTCGGTCTGGCCAAGATGGCGGATGCCGAGCCCGCGAGAGGGTCGTCGCTCTCGATGTCGCCGACGCTCGCCGTGCAGGCCACGTCTGCTGGCTTGATTCTCGGCACGGCCGGCTACATGAGTCCCGAACAGGCACGCGGCAAGACGATCGATCGTCGTCCGGATATCTGGGCGTTCGGCTGCGTGCTGTACGAGATGTTGACCGGCCGCCCGGTGTTCGAGACCGGCGAGACGGTGTCGGACGCCGTCGCCGCGATTCTGACGCGCGAGCCCGATTGGAAGGCGCTCTCTCCGCAGGTGCCCGAGTCGATCCGCAGACTTCTTCGCCGCTGCCTCGAGAAGGATCCCGATCGCCGGCTGCATCACATTGCCGATGCCCGTCTCGAGATCGTCGATGCGATCGATGGTCGGGTCGATGCGGTCGCGCAGCGCCCCGACCCTCCGATGTGGATCCGCGTGCTGCCGTGGGCCGTCGCCATGCTCGCTGCCGGCGTGGCGCTCGCGGCGTTGTGGCGAGGAAACGGCATCGCCTCCGCGCCGGCACCGTCCCGGTCAGGCGATATGGAACTGACACTGCCGCCGGGCGTCGAGCTGTTCACCTCGAACCAAGACGGTTGCGGTCTCGCCCGACGGCTCGCGCGTCGCATTCGTTGGCGTTCGGACCGGCGTGCGACAGGTGTTTCTGCGCGCGCTCGATCAGTTCGAGGTCGTTCCGCTGCAGGGATCCGACAACGCCACAGCGTGCTTCTTCTCGCCCGACGGTCGATCGCTTGCGGTGATGACCAACGTCGGCGTGTTCAAGACGATCTCGTTGGCGAACGGAAGCGTGACCACGCTCACCGATGCTGCCAACTTTCTGTACGGTGGTGACTGGAGCGAAGACAACCAGATCGTGTTTGTTCGCGGGGGCACGTTGTGGCGGATCCCGGCGTCAGGCGGCGCGGCTGATTCAGCTGACGAAGCTGGACGGACCACAGCGGCGATACGCTTCACGCGCATCCGACAATTTTGCCCGGCGGTAAAGCGGTGCTGTTTGCCGCGTCATCCGGAGCGGAGCGCGCATCGACGCGTTGATTCTGGCCACCGGGCGAAAGGCGCACAGTCATCGAGTGCGAGGCACGCTGCCGCTATATGCCGAGAGCGGTCATCTCGTGTTTGTGCGCGGCGGCGAACTGCTGATGACGCTGTTCGATGCCGATCGCCTTTCGATTACCGGTTCGGCCGCGCAGGCCGTCGAGAAGCTCCCGTCACAACTGCAGGGCATTCCGTCGATTGACGTCTCCCCGTCCGGCACCGTCGTCTACACACCGACGACCGCCGTGAGCCGCCTGGTCTCGGTCTCACGCCAGGGTGCCGAGCAAGCGCTCAATGAGGTCACCGCGCGCGTACGCAAACCCGCGTCTCTCGCCCGATGGCGACCGTCTGCTCGTGCAAGCCGGTGATTTATGGTTTCAGGATCTGTCCCGTCCGACCTTCACGCGTCTGACGCCGAGAGACGCCGTGATCAACGCCTTTCCGATGTGGATGCCCGACGGACGGCGAGTCATCTATCGAAGTCCGAACGGCTTGCGGATTCAGGATGCCGACGGCAGCGGCGCCGCGCAGACCATCGCGCAGACGGCGGACACCGATTATCCCGGTGGGCTCACGCCGGATGGTGAATCGCTCGTTTTCATGCGCAGCACTCAACAGACCTCGTTCGACATCGAAATACTCTCGCTCAGAAACCCAACGCAACGGCGTCCTCTGCTGAACAGTGCGGCCTACGAGAGCGGTGCGCGGCTGTCGCCCGACGGACGCTGGCTCGTCTATGTCTCAAACGAGTCCGGGCAGAATGATGTGTACCTGCGTCCGTTCCCCGCGCTCGATCGTCGCTGGACGATATCCACGCAGGGGGGCACGCAACCTGTCTGGAATCCGAACGGCAGAGAAATTTTCTATCGCAGCGGCGACAAGATGATGAGCGTCGAGGTGACTACCTCGTCGGATATCAAACTGTCGACATCCGCGAAGGCTGTTCGAGCAGCGCTATGCGTTTGGCGCGGGCATCACGATCCCCAACTACGACGTGACGCGCGACGGCCAGCATTTCATCATGGTCAAGGAGGAGGCCGGCGCCGGACGCCTCAACGTCGTCTTCAATTGGTTTACGGAACTGAACCGCCTCGCGCCGCAAAAGTAGGGGCCGCCTTCAGGCGGCCCTGCTACCGTCCCGTAAAGGTCGCCTGTCCTTTGAAGACGGACTCGATCGCGGCGGCCGCGCATCGCTCGCCGTCGGCACCGGCCGAGACGCCCATCGCGCCGATGACCTGACCGTCGAGCATGATCGGCAGCGCGCCCGGTTGCGGGAAGTCGTTCATGAAGGTGGGCGCGAGGTTTTCTCCGCTCTTCACCAGCTTGTTCGTCTCGGACGTCGGGCGGCGCCAGCGCAGCGCCGATCTGGCCTTGAGCAGCGCGGTCTCAATCGCGTTCGCCGCCGCGCCTTCCATGGCGTACGACTCGAGCACGTTGCCGCCCCAGTCGATGATCGCCATTGCCAGAACCAGCTTGTTCTTCTCGCCCCACGCGGTGCAGGCATCGGCGAGTGCGCGGGCCCCCGCGCTGGACACGATCGTGATCTGTCGCGTCATGGCAGGCGGACCTGAAGGTCCGCCTCTACGGTCGCCGCCGGCCGATTGCGCGAAGGCGCTGCCGGCAAGGAACGCGAAGACGAGGAGGAAAGAAACCAGGAGCAACCGCATGTGACCCTCCTTCGAGTGAGATCGTAGAGGCGGGTCTGAAGACCCACCTCTACTTCGGTATGGCCAAGCCTTTGAAGGTCAGCTTCTGCAGGCCGGCGGCTGTTCCCGCGATGTAGAGGTTTCCCTTCGAGTCCACGGCGATGTGATGACCACCACCGATCATGCCAGGGACCTTGATCGTGCCGACGATTTCGAGCGACCGGCGATCGACGATGGTGATCTCCATGCCGTTGCCAACGTACAGGAACTGCTGCACGGGATCGTTGGAGAGCGCGAGGTTGCGCGCGAACTGCGTGTCGGTCTTCACCAGCTGCTTCACGAACGTGCCGTTCGGTGTGAAGGCCTGCACGCGCCGGTTCTCGCGGTCGGCGACGTAGATCATTCCGTCGTTGGCCACGCGCAGCGCGTGCACGATGCTGAAGTTCGGAGAACCCTGACCTGGCGGGAAGCTCTTGGGCGTCACCACCTCGCAGTGGTCATCGTCCAGTGGCTTGTTGCCGAACGCTCCCCACATCCGCTTGAACGCGCCGGTCGCGGCGTCGAAGACGATGACGCGGTGATTGCCGTAGCCGTCGGCGACGTACAGCTCGTTCGATGGCGGGTGCACCCAGACGTCGGCGGCGCGATGGACGTTCCGCGTATCCGCGTTGCCTTTGCTGCCGTTGCTCTCGCCGATCCGGAGCGCGACCTTCCCGTCGCCGGTGAGTTTGAGAATCTGATCGTCGTTGAGCGGCTTCAACCCGGCGATGCCGTTGGTGGGGCAGTTGTTCCCGGTGATCCAGACAAAGCCCTTCGCATCGACGTGAATGCCGTGCTCGCGTTCCGGCCAGTGCGCGCCGGCGTCTTCGTTGCCCCACGCCTTGACGAACGCGCCGCTGGCGTCGAACACGACCACCGGCGGCGCCGCCGGCTCCCCGGGCTTGAGCGTGCGCGGCCGATGCAGGAGCCACACGTTGTCCTTCGCATCGATCGCGAAGCTGGATGCATCGCCGAGCTTCATGTTCGGCGGCAGCTTCGGCCACGCCTTGTCGACCTCGAACTCGGGAAGGTTGCGCGACCGGGTTTGTGCGTCGACGACGTCGTAGTGATTCCCGAAACGCCCGGCAAGGATGACGACGACAGCGATGAAGATGGCTCGTGACACGTAGTGTCCCCTCGGTGTGTATGGTGCCCTGCGAGGGCGGATTATACGCCCGGGCGGCCAAAGCCGGAGCGCGCGGATGGCGTGGCGGATGGGTCTCGGACCCGGGATTACGGGACGGCGACCTCGAACGGCTCCGTGATCCGCGCGAGCGTGCCGCGTCCGAACCGCCCGGCCAGGCGCTCCAGCCGCTGAAACACCTGCGCCGTGATGAACGCGTCTCCGCCGGCCGTGTGGCGATCGTGCGGGATGACGCCGAACATCGCGCACAGACCGTCCAGCGTGAACTGGCGGATCGGCGGGCGGCCGACGAAGGCGCCGTCGCGCTCGAGGTGCAGCGTCAGGTCCATCGTGTCCAGGCTGCGGTTCAGCAGGCGGATGCCCCAGTGTCGCTCGAGCGCTACGTCGAGCGTCGCGATGTCGTGGCCGATGTGGTGCCCGACAATCACGCCGTCCCTCAGATAGTCGAGGAAGCGTTCGAGCGCCACGGCCTCGTCCACGCCCTTGAGGCTCTCGTCTCTCGTCACCCCATGTACGGTCACAGCCTCGGTGTTGCGTTCGACTTTGATCAGCGCGTCGAACGCATCGTCGAGCAGGATCTCCGTGTCGCGCACGGCGACCGCGCCAATGGTGATGATGCGATCCGTCCGTGGATTGAGACCCGTGGTTTCCGAATCGAGCACGACGAAGCGTACGCGCTCGTTCGGATCGTCATCCGCCCACGTCTTGTCGACGTGCGCGAGGTACCGATGGATGAACGGTGGCTGGCTCACAGGCGATCGATCCACGCGCGATCGGCCGCAAACTCGATCAGCCGGTGTATGGCGCGGAATCCGCCCTTGAGCAGATGGCGGTCGTGACGGCTGAGCAAGGCAGGCGGCAGCTCCGCACCCGACGTGCCCTGAGTGATCCCGACCCGGCCCTGCTGCCACAGGACGACCCTCAACGCGTCGGAGGCCTCACGAAAGATGGCTTCGTCCTCGGGGAGCAGTGCGCGTGCGATTCCGAACCGTTCGAGCGTCGAGCGCCCGAGCACCTGTCCCGCAGCCATCCCGAAGACGCGGCCCACGTCCACCAGCGGGTTGAGCGCGCTGTGTGCCAGTTGAAACGTCGCGTGCCGCTCACCGACGCTGTCGATTACGGCGTCCTGGTAGAACGTGAGCGGTGGAAGACTGGCCAGGCAATCGTTGGCCAGCACGTGCACGAAGTCCCGGTCAACGGCGGCCGCGACCGTCGCTTCGAGGCTCGTCCACAGAGACCGGTCACCGTGGACGGCGCGCAGGTCGAAGAGGGTTCGCGCCAGGTACATCTGCTGCCGGACGGGATCCTGGATCCACCCGCGGTAGCGCGATTGCCATTCCTCCGCCGTGGCCACATGGAATGCCGGGTCGAACGCGATATCCGTTTCGGGAAGGTATTCGCATTCGAGGAGACCTTCGAGCACGCGCTCGAAGACGTCCTTCGCCGCCGCGCGCTCGGCCTCGTCCTTCGCGATCACGACGAGGTGCGGCGCAACTCCGGGCATCGACTCCGCACGTCCGCCCGCTCCGCTGAAACACCAGCAGCCCGGTGCGTCATCGGGGCATGCCAGCTCGAGGATCCGTCTGACGACCGCGACGTCCACGAGATGCGCCATCCGCGCGAGCCACTCGACCGCGGCCGCATCGATCAGGTATTCGAGCGTGAATGCGCGTGCACGCCGATTGAGCTCACGCAGTTCCGCTGTGCCCGCCGCACTGCGGATACCGCGCATGAGTGCCGCCGGCTGCTCACCGAAGAGCCGCCCAAGATCGCCGGCCGTCACCAGGGCCTGCAGACGTCCGCCCGGCTCGCCGTTGGTGGTCATCGCCAGCGCACTGGCACCCGCCGCTTCCATGGCCAGCACGGCATCGGCAACCGAGGCATCGGGCGTCACGGCGACAGGAGGATCCGTCACGAGACGCTCGACGGGCTCACGGCCATCGCCGCCGCCATTTGCCACCCACTCGAGCAGCGTCTCGACGGTGACGACGCCGAGGGCACGATTCTCCGAGTTGACGACGGCGAGCGCGTCGGAACGGGTCGAGAGCATCTGTCGCGCCGCATCGCCGATGCTGGTCTGCGCGCCGCACGTCGAAGGCGTCCTTGCGCCTGTCAAGCTGTGTAGAAACGTGCGCTGCGGCGCCTTGCGCGCGCCCGCCGGATGGTAGTCCGCTGTGACGCGGCCCTCGGCCGCGACGTACTGAGCGGCCGACGGGTACTTCATGACACAGGCGTCGAAGTCGTCCTGCGGAAATGCGTAGACCACGACGTCGCTCTCGGATCGCACCGAGCACAGGCAGCTCGGTGCGTCGTTGTAGCGCTCGACGCCCAGCATGTCGCCGGCTCCACGCACATCGCGAAGGAGGGCCTCTTCCCCGGTCTCATCCCAGAGCGAGACCGTGCCCTGCTGAATCACGAACACCTGCAGGCGATGCGGCTCTCCCTGCCACAGGATGTACTGGTTCGGTTCGTAGAATCGCACCCGCCCGCGGGCGGCCAGATCGAGCAGGTCCGCATCCTCGATGGCGTTGAATGGCGGGTGGTGCTTCAGAAAGTCGGCGACGCGGTAACTGATGACGGCTGTTTCCACGCGGGTCCGTCATTGTTGATCCGGTGCACTGGCGAAATGTAGCCACAGACTTGTCGGAATGACCAGTTCTGGCGCACAGAAATGGCGGAGCCCCTGAGTCAGCCTCCCCAGCGCAGCACTTCGAGGCGAACCTTGGTGCGGCCCTGCCGAACGAAGCCGAGGTTCTCGGCCGCCCCGGAAGACACGTCGATCAGGACGCCCTGTGCGCGGGGACCCTTGGCCGGACCGCGATCCACGACTCGGAGCACGACCTGTCGTTTGTTGGCGAGATTCGTAACGCGAACGACGGTTCCGAACGGGTAGGTGGGGTGGGCGGCGACCATCGCCGTCTTGTCGAAGGGGATGCCGCTGGCGGTTCGTTTTCCTTCGAATCCCGGCCCGTAGTAGGACGCCAGTCCCTCTCGAACCTCGAGAATCGCGCTCGGTGCCGTGGGTGCGGGGGCCGGCGGCGTGGACCGGGCGGCGCACGCCGACAGCATCAGCGCGGACAACAGTGCCAGCCCGACGCGGGCGGTTCGCATTCGACGCCAGACTAGAGCAAGTACCTCGCCAGCCCCAAGGCAGAGCCGAAAGCCCACAGCCAAAAGGCCGGATTCCCGTATAATCACCGGGACGGCTGCCCATTGCGCGGCCGCGACTTCTCGGGCCCCGGACGAACCGCTCATGGAAAGTGCGCGGAGATCATGTCGATCTCTTGCTTGAGCGTCACCGGCCAGCCTCGAACACACGACACGCACGAAAGTTCACATGATCCCCACATCAGACACACGCAGTACCCGTATTGCCGTTTTCATCGACTTCGACAACGTTGAAATCGGCGTCAAGAGCACGATCGGCGGCCAGTTCGACATCGGCCTCGTCCTCGAAGCGATCAAAGAGCGCGGAGATATCGTCACCAAAGTCGCCTACAGCGACTGGAAGCGCGTCGGCGATTACAGCCGCCTGCTGACGCAGCACGCCATCCGCATGGTGCAGCGCAACATGACGCCCGGTGGCGACAAGAACGGCGCCGACATCACCATGGCGCTCGACGCCCTCGAGATGTGTTTCACCCACGATCACATCAACGCCTTCGTCATCGTCGGCGGCGACAGCGATTTCATCTCGCTGGTCGAGAAGCTCAAACAGTACGGCCGCAAGGTCTACGTCGTCGGTGGACGCCAGTTCACCAGCGTCACGATGCAGAAGAATTGTCACGAGTTCATCGCCTACGAGAACCTCGTGCGCAGCAGCGGCCGACCTGTCGAGCGCGGCGGCCGGCCCGTCGGATCGAGCGATATCTCGAAGGCCCTGCCGATCGTGATGCGCGCGCTCAAGGTTCTCACCGAACGCGAAGTGACGCCGCAGCTCGGACTCCTCAAGAGCACGCTGCTGCAGCTCGACTCGACGTTCTCCGAACGCGAGTACGGCGTGAGCAGCTTCCGGGACTTCATGGAGAAGGTGGCACAGGCGGGCGCGGTGACGTTGAAGAGCGCCGGGCGCAGCATGCTCGTCGAGCCGCGCGAGGGCGCGGTCGTCGTCGAGGATTCAGGCAGTCAGACCCTGGGGGTCGACGCCGTTCCCGCGCCGCGCGAGGTTGCGCGACCGGCGCCGGCTTCTGCCGAGCCGCGCGAGCCGCGCGATGATGATGAGGAAGAGAGCCTGCCGGCGTCTCCGATGACGATGCAGGACGGCATCCGCGCGGTGCAGCAGGCGATCATGGATGCGCCGACCCCGCCGCGGTTCCCGATGTACGTGCGGCAGGCCAAGCAGTTTCTCCGGACGGCGATCGATGGCTTCGACGAGCGCAAGTACGGGTTCGCGTCCGTCGTCGATCTGCTGCGCGCTGCCGGCAAGGAAGGTGTGCTGCGCATCGAGCGCGATCGGCAGGGTGCGATCCGTGTGTTCCCGGGCACGAACCTGGCCGCAAAGCCGCGGGCAGCCGAGTTGCCGATCGACATCGACGAGACCGTTGACGTCGAGGTGCCGCCAGAGGCGGTGGTCGATCCGGTGGAGGCGAGCGCGCCGGTCGAAGCCGTCGAGGCCGTTGAACCGGAACCGGTGATCGTCGCCGACGCCGTCGTGATCGCGGACTCGGATGAAGACCACGAGCCGCAGCCTGACGTGACGCCCGATGGGCGACGTGTGGGAGCCGCCAAGGCGGCGACGACGCGTGGAGGACGCACTGGCGGCCGGGGCCGCAAGACAAGCGCCACGCCGCGCCAGCCGCGAGCCGCAGCCGTCGCAGCCCAGCGTCACGCGAAGACGGCGAAGCCGCGCGGACGAAAGCCAGCCAGCTAGTCAGCGAGTCGCCAGGACCTAGGGGCCGCCTTCAGGCGGCCCTTTCTCAGAGGAATCCAGATCTTCGACGCCTCGACAACCTGACACGTGCCTGGCACGTGGAGGGGCTCGTTCGATGTCGTGTAGAAGGCCAGGCCCTTGTACCCCATCAGGTACTTGTGCGTCGTGGAGAACAGTCCACCAACTGAGTGAACGACGAGTCCCTGCCCGTTCTGGCCAACGAGCTTCCGGAATTCGTCCGCCTCGACGCGCACGATCGTTCCAGAGGCCTTGATCGCTTTTGCTGCAGCCGCCGCGGCGGCTGCTGCCGCACCACTCATCCTGTACGCTCCCTTTCGTTCAGTACCCGGCGTTGTCCAACTGCATCACGCCGAGCGCCTCTCCGATTCAGTTTCGTTGCGGCTCCAGGAATCGCCGTCGGTCGATGGTCGAATCGAACGCGACGCGCAACACTCGTCTGCCTGTGTGAGAGGCTGAATCCTAGCACGCGGTCTCTCTCGAACCGTTCGTCAGAAGCATCGAGCGTGAGAGAGTGAGGTAACCTATAACCCTCACAGAAATCTCATCAGTGGCCAACTACACCGCAAAAGACATCACCGTCCTCGAGGGGCTCGAGCCGGTCCGCAAGCGGCCCGGCATGTACATCGGCGGCGTCGGCACCGCCGGCCTGCACCATCTCGTCTGGGAGATCATCGACAACGCCGTGGACGAGGCGATGAACGGCTTTGCCTCCAACATCCACGTCGCTCTCCACAAGGACGGCAGCTCGATCACGGTCACCGACGATGGCCGCGGGATTCCGGTCGACAAGCACCCGACGACGAAGAAGAGCGCGCTCGAAGTGATCTTCACGATGCTCCATGCGGGCGGCAAGTTCGAGCAGGGGAACTACAAGACGGCCGGCGGCCTGCACGGCGTCGGCGCCAGCGTCGTCAACGCGCTGTCCAGCGAGCTGCGCGCGACCGTGAAGCGCGACGGATCGAGCTGGGAGATGGTGTTCAAGCGCGGCAAGCCGACGGGCCCGCTGAAGAAGGCCGGACCGGCGCGCGGATCTGGCACGACCGTCTACTTCCATCCTGACTCCACGATCTTCCCGAAAGTCGAATTCGACGCCGCGCTGATTCGCGAGCGGCTCGAGATCGTCAGCTATATCCACAAGGGTGATTCGCGTCACGTTCGAGGACGAGGGTCAGGACAGCAAGGACGTCTTTCAGCACCAGGAAGGGCTGGCGGACTTCCTGAAGAAGATCGTTGCGGCTCGCGGCGCGAAGCCGGTTCACGATGCCGCCTTCCTCCTGGAGCGCGAGAGCGGCCCACGACTCGACCTCGTGCTGCAGTGGACCGAGGCGACTGACGAGCACATCCGCAGCTACGTCAACGGCATCCCGACCGGATCCGGCGGCACGCACGACAACGGGCTGCGTGCCGGTCTCGGCAAGGCGGTTCGCAACTACATCGAGACGCACAACCTTTCGCCCAAGGGCGTCACGCTCACCACCGAGGACATTCGCGAGGGGCTGACCGGCGTCCTCAGTCTGTTCATCGAGGAGCCGCAGTTCCAGGGACAGACGAAGGATCGTCTGAACAATTCCGAAGTGCTGTCAGCGGTCGATTCGGCGGTTCGTCCAGCGCTCGAGCACTGGCTGAATCACAACCGCAGCATCGCCGAGTCGATCGTCGGACGCATCATCCTGGCGGCGCGTGCGCGCGAAGCGAGCCGGGCCGCGCAGGCCGAGGTCACCCGCAAGACGGCGACGACCGGCCGGCTGAATCTGCCCGGCAAGCTCAGTGACTGCTCCAGCGCCAACCGCGAGGACAGCGAGCTGTTCGTCGTCGAGGGCGATTCGGCCGGCGGGTCGGCGAAGCAGGGTCGCGACCGGGCCAAGCAGGCGATCCTCCCGCTGCGCGGCAAGGTCATGAACACCGAGGGGATGACGCTGGCCAAGGTGCTCGAGAACAAGGAGCTCGCCGACCTCGTGACCGCGCTCGGCTGCGGCATGGGCAAGAGCTTCGACATCGCCCGCCTGCGCTACGGCAAGGTCATCATCCTGGCCGACGCCGACTCGGACGGTCACCACATCGCCACGCTCCTGCTCACGTTCCTCTATCGCCATCTGCCGCAGCTGATTGCGAACGGCAGGGTGTACCTCGCGCAGCCGCCGCTGTATCGCATCGACATCGGCAAGGAAACCTTCTGGGCCCTGGACGATGCGCATCGCGATCGCCTGCTGAAGGCCCACACCAACGGCCGCGGCTCACCGGAGATCACGCGGTTCAAGGGTCTCGGCGAGATGATGCCGAAGGTGCTGTGGGAAACGACGCTCAGCCCCAAGAGCCGTCGCCTGCTGCGCGTCGAGATCGCCGATCAGCTCGTGACCGATCGCGTGATCAATGAGTTGATGGGCAAGGACGCTTCGGCGCGCTTCCGATTCATCATGGACCGTGCGGAAGAAGCCCAAGAACTCGACGTCTAGCAAGCGTAGAGGCGGACCTTCAGGTCCGCCTACACCCCTCTGAGTTCACGTGTATGCGATTGACGGCTGCGGACGATAGGCGGCAGTTAGCCACTTTGGTCGCCGAGGACGCTACTTCGAAGACGGTCGGGTCGTATTCCAGAACAAACAATCCAGTGCCGACGCGATCCGACGCGTAGGCAAGACCGCGCGCGTCGATGTCGACGTCGTTGATCTGAATCACCGTCGGCTGGCCCATCGCGATCGGGTGGGAGCGCTCGTTGGTCTTCGGGATGTAGTAGCCCAACTCCTTCATCTGATACGGATCCGACAAGTCGAGCACGCGGATGCCGGCGTTGAAGTAGGCGAGCCAGGCGATCTTGTTCTCGAAGCGGTTGATCTTGCCGTTCACCGTGTCGGCGGACTGGTGCGGTCCGAAGCGTCCGCCCTTCGTGCAGAAGTTCCCGACCGGCACCTGCCACACAGACACTGGAAACGGTTTCGTCTCGTTGGTGATGTCGAGCATGTACGAGCCGGTGCGCACGCCGCCGGGACAGGGCGCCATGTCGGCAGTGCCGCCGGCTTCATCGACGACGAACGCGTAACGGCGCGGCAGCGCGTCCTTCCCGAAGTTCGGCACCGTGTCGTAGACGATGGGCGATACCGTGTGCGGGCCGCGGTGCGGCGGGTTCATGTCGAGCGACCACACCAGCTTCGGATGCGCCGGGTCGGCGATGTCGAACTCCGCCGTCCATCCCGAATTGCGATAGCCGACGTAGAGCCGCTTGCGCTCTTCATCGACGACCGGATGGTGGGCGTACTGATTCTCGTAGCCCGGCTCGCCATCCTTCTGGCTCGGCAGCCACGCGCGGCCGATGAACTTCGGCGACTTCGGATCCTTCAGGTCGAAGATCTGGATGATGACGTTGCGGAAGCCTGGTTCGCCAGACGCCGCATAGAAATAGCCGGTGTCCGGCGACCACCATCCTTTGTGCGCGCGGTGAGTGAACGTGCCGCCACAACCAGGGCCGCATGAGTTCGGCGGCGTGCCCGTGATCTCCGAGACGAGAGCGATCTTCGACGGGTCGGTGCTTCTCGAGGTGATGTCGAAGATTTGGTACTTGAGGTCCTTGCCCGGTCTCACCCTCAGTGAGAATCTCGGAATTGCGAATCAGGTAGTCGCGACCGGACCCATCGGGCTTGTAGTCGTAGACGACGGATACGCCGCGGGAATTGCGGTTCGACTCGTTTGGAATGTGCCACACCAGCTTTGGATTCGCCGGGTCGGCGACGTCGAGAATCGAGGTGCCGTTCCACTCGTCCTTGCCGGTAATCGGATTGGGCTTCGGCTTCTGGTCCCAGTAGCTTTCGTGATGGCCGACGTAGACCCAGCTGCCGTTGGCCGCGTCGGACAGCGTCGTGACGACGAGTGATTCGCGGCCCTGGAGATCGTTGTAGCCAACGAGCCGAACGTTGCGCGCGTCATCGGCCCGCGGATCGCTTGCGACGGTCGCACCAGTCGTCGTCGCGCCACCCGATGAAGGCTGGCATCCCGACGCCAGCATCGCGGCCGGGATTGCCACGGTTGCGGCGAGTGCGAATAGGATGTGGCGCATGAGTGAGCGCGCGGATCTTAGCCTGGATCGACGACGCGGTGCGCTGCTCGGCCTGGCGGTCGGAGATGCGCTGGGCGCCGCCGTGGAATTCCTGCCGCCGGGGAGTTTCGAGCCGGTCTCGGGCTACCGGGGCGGCGGCGCTCACCGGTTGGCGGCCGGTGAATGGACCGACGATACGAGCATGGCCCTGGCCCTGGCCGACAGCATCGCCGAGCGTGGCTGGGACCTCCACGATCAAGCCGAGCGCTACGTCGCGTGGTGGAAGACTGGCGCGTACTCGGTGAACGGCCGAGCCTTCGACATCGGCGTGACCACGGCTGCCGCACTGCGGAGGTTTGCCGCCGCCCGAGACGTCCGGATGTCTGGCGACGATTCACCGCAGGCGAGCGGCAATGGCTCGATCATGCGACTGGCACCGGTACCCGTCGCGTGCATGAACCTGTTTCCGGGTTCGAATGACCAGTTGGTGCAGCGTCTGATCGAGTCGAGTGTGACGACGCACGCGAGCTCGCAGTGTGTGTCGGCATGCGCCTACATGGGAGTGGTGCTGTGCGGGCTCCTTCACGGTCTGCCTCGTGAACACGTGCTCGGCCCCGAGTTCGTACGGACTCACTTGAATGGCCATTCGCTGGATGCCGAGGTCGAGGAGGTCGCTCACGGAAGCTATCGGCGGCAAACGCCGATCGGCTCCGGCTACGTCGTGCGCTCGCTCGAGGCGGCGCTCTGGGCCTTTCACGACGCCGCGGATTTTCGAGAAGCGGTGCTCCGCGCAGTCAACCTCGGCGACGACGCCGACACGACAGGCGCGGTCTGCGGACAATTCGCTGGCGCTTACTTCGGGGAGTCGGGGATACCCGCCGAGTGGCGTGATGGATTGCGCGGCCGCGACATCATCGATCCGATTCTGTCGCGGCTGCTGGCGTTCGGCGAGAGTGCGCCGTAGAAGGGCCGCCTGAAGGCGGCCCCTACATATGGCTGAAGGCGGCCCCTGCGTGGCCTGACGTCCTACTTTGAGCTCGGCTTCGCGGCGGCGGCCTCTTGATCGCGCTTGCGTCCGAAGCTCAACGCGTTGGCCATGGCGTAGTTGCCCTCCTGACACGAGGTACTCGGTACATCGTGTAGGTGTCATCGCGATTGAGGGGCAGCGAGACCGTCCACGGCTTCGTGTAGACCTTCGGGTCCTCGATGGTCACGGTGTAGTTGATCGTGTTCGCATCGGCGCGCGTGAAGCGCTCGGTCACCTTCATCGCATCGCTCTGAGGAATACCGCGCATGCGGCCGGTCGCTGCACTCGTGCCGATCGAGCCCTTGCTGTTGTAATTCGTGCTCTCGACGACGAGCGTGTTGCCTTCCCAGCGGCCGCGCGGCTCGCCGTTCCACTGGCGGATGTTCTCGCCGAGTTTCGGACGGCCGTCGATCGGAATGATCCGCGTCTCGTGGATCATCTCGAACACGATCACCACGTATCCGGGAGTCTGAATGATCTCGTAGGCGTTGTTGTAGCCGGCTGGAAAGAACGCGGCGGGATAGCCGCGCGTGATGCAGCGCACCCACGGCGTCTCGTGCTCCGGCGCGTCGGGAATGTGCGCGAGGTCGTAGTCGCGTTTGTCCTCGGCCCACTTCATCACCGGCACGCGGCCGTCCGGCGGATCGATCACCATCGACGGCCGACGCGCGCTCACTTTGTGCGTGTGATCGGCGAATTCCGACGCCGGACCGACGTTGGCCGCCGGCGCGGCTGCGGGCGCCGGGCCGCGCAGCGGGTTGGGCGAGCGGCGCTTCGAACGGCGTGCTGTCGAAGTTGATCCAGATGCCCTGGAGATCCGGTTGACCGTCCGGTGTGCGCCCCTGCGTCCATTTGGACTGACCGTCGGCGGCTGCCGCGACGAGCATTGTGACGAGGAACACCAGGACCACGACGCGGTGTGATGGTCGATACCCAGGCATAAGGCCTCCTGTTCAGCGCACATCTTACCCCGCCTCCGCCGACACCTTCGGCCCTTCGACGATGCTCAGGGCCGTCCCGAGCGGAGTCGAGGGACGGCGAGGCAGGCCGCTTCAGCGTAGTACACTGGCGTTTCTGTGGCCGAACCAGGGGGTAAACGAAGGAAGTTCGACCGGTCCATCATCGAGGGTCCTATCGGTCCCGCCGTGTGGCAGCTGGCGTGGCCGACCATGCTGCAGAACATCATCGCGGGCCTGCAGGGCATCATCGACCACGCGATGGTCGGCCATTTCGTCGGCTACACCGCCAACGCGGCCATCGGCGTCAGCTGGCAGATCATCCTCGTCGTCATCGTCTTCATCAGCTCGACCTTCACCGGAATGGCCGTGCTCGTGGCGCGGTTTGCCGGAGCGAATCAGCCTGACAAGGTCAACCGCGTCGTCTATCAGGCGTTCCTGACCGCGTTCGCGCTCGCGGTCTTTCTCGCCGCCGTCGGCTACGCCGCGGCGCCCGCGCTGCTGCGTCTGGTGAACGCGGCGCCGGATGTCCAGGCGGAGGCGCTGCCGTTCCTGCGCGCGATGTTCGTCGGCATCTTCGGGATGCTGATGTTCTTCATGCTGAGCGGCGCGTTCAGAGCGGCCGGCGACCCGCAGACGCCCGCTCCGGCTCGGCGTGATCATGACGGTGCTGACCGTTGTCTTCAACGTCATCCTGATTCCGATGTTCGGGACCCTCGGCGCCGCGTTCGGGACGATCCTGAGCAGCACGACCGTCACGATCTACGGCATCTGGCGGATCACCCGGCCGGACTCGGTGATTCACTTCGAGCACGGCATGAGCCGGAAGCCGGACTTCACGATCATCAAGTCGCTGTTCAAATTCGGCCTGCCGACCGGCGTGCAGGGCATCGCGATGAACATCGGCGGCGTCCTGATGCTCCGCTTCATCGGATCGCTCGAGCAGAGCGCCGCGGCCCAGGCCGCGTACGCCGTCGGCTACACCGAGCTCTTCTCGCTGATCACGTGGACGTCGGTGGGCCTGATGGGCGCGGCGGCCACGATCGCCGGTCAGAACCTCGGCGCCGGCAACCCGCAGCGCGCCGTGGAGGGCGTGAAGGTCGCCTCGCAGATCGGCCTCGGCGTCGCGGTCGTCATCGGAGCGATGTTCGTGGTGATTCCTGGTCCGCTGCTCGCGGTCTTCGGGATGACCGACCCGATGGTGCTGACGATCGGACGGCAGCTGCTCTTGTACTTGAGCGTCTCCGGCTTGTTCATCACCGTGGCTCTCAGCTACACCGGAGGGCTGCAAGGCACCGGCGACACGCGCAGCCCGCTCTTTATCTCGATCATCTCGCAGGTCATCGTCCCGCTCGGTCTGTGCACGCTGTTCCAGGCGATGTACGGGCTCGAGGCCGTCCATATCTGGACTGCCATCGTCATTGGCCACGCCACGCGGGCCACGCTCAGCGTCATGCGCTTCAAGCAGGGCAAGTGGCGCGGGATCGCCGTCGATATCGAGCCCGCCAGCCCGTAATAGCGCTCGTCTGTAATTCAGAATGCAGAATGCAGAATGCGGATCATGCGACTTCACTTCGCAGGCTATTTGACGCAAGTGCTGCACTCGCGACGCCTCGCTCTCGGCAATCCTCGAGAATCACGCGCTTACTCCCTGGCGGTCGCGTGCGCATGCACCGTGTGGCATGGATGGCTACCGACCGGTCACGAGACATCCGTGATCGGGCGTTTCGATTTGGTTGCCGGTCGCGCGGCTTGTCGCTGGGTACTCGCCCCGCGCCGGGTGTCCGCTGCATCGTCGATCAGTTGTTGAAGTCTGGAACTGCCATTGGCGCAAACCTCGAGGAGGCCAAGGCCGGATCCTCTCGAAGCGCGACTTCGTGCGATATCGTGGAGATCTCCCTACGTGAAGCACGTGAGACGGCTCTATTGGCTTGCGGATCTGCGCGGCAGCTCGAAGCTGCGTCCAGCCGCTCGAAGTCGAAGAACTGCGCGGGTGAGGCGTGAGCAGATTGCGCGAATCCTGGCGGCGATAGTCGTCAGCGCGAAGCGTCGATTAGCTGATCGGGTCTGCAGTGTTTGCATTCTGCATTTTGAATTTTGCATTACCGAGTTCGTACGAGCAGCACTTCCGTCCGCCAGCAAGCTCCCGGCAAGCAGCAAGAAGATCGTCGAGAGTGCCATGTCGCATGCGCTCGCGGCCGAAGCGGCTCGTGCCCGTACGCCGTCGCTGGCCATCCGCTGAATTGCCGCGGCTCGCAGCGGATGCAGCACACCAGTGGCGAAGGAGAGCGCGATGGTCGCCGGAACGAGCGCTGCGGGAATCGTCAAGGCCACGCCCACGAGCAGCGATCCAATTGCGGCGGCGACAACCTGGATTCTGGCGCCGGTGGCTGGAAGTCGCGTCGCAAGCGCGGAGCCGGTCGCGTCCGCCAGCGTGATGAGCGCCACGAGCAGCGTCACGGCCACAGGGCTTCTGTCGCCTGTCGTCTGCAGCAGGAACGAGCCTGTCGATCCGGCCGCATCCAGGAATGCCAGTGGCAGGATGACGAGCGCCACCGTGCTCCACGGGATCTTCGCGCGCGGCGATGTCGTCGACTCCTCGGTCTCCTCCTCGCTCGCCGGCGGCTCTGCCATCGCGAACGCGATCGCGCCGCCGAGCGCGCACAGCGCCGTCTCCGCGAGCCACCCTGCAGCGAAGCCCCATCTCGTGACGATGGCGCCGCCGGCGACGATCAGCAACGCGAGCGCGACGACCTGGACAGCGCGCGACCGTGCTTCGATCCGCTGAAACTCCGGTTCGCGATCGATGGCGACGCAGGTCCGATAGAGGAGTGCTTGATCGGCGCCCGAGCGGAACGCGTCGGCGACCGCCACGAGCAGGCATGCCCCGACGAGACCGGGAATGCCGTCGGCCAGCCAGCAGCAGATCATGCCGGCGACCTGGAGGAGAGAGCCCAGAATCAGGCTGCGCCGGTACCCGAACCGATCGGCGAACCAGCCGGTCGGAACCTCGAGGGCCATCACCAGGAAATCGCCAGCGGCCATCGTCGCCGCGACCAACGCCGGCGACAGCTGCTTCTCCTGCACCCACCACAGGAGATAGAGCCCGTCCATGACGCCCTCGAGCGTGGCGATCTGGTACGGCAGGTAGAGCCAGATGTTTCGTGTGTAGCGGGATCAGTTGGGAGGCATGAGCTCACGATACTGAAATCCGAGTCGCCTCGCAAATCCCGGATCCTGCGGCCCGGCACCGACATAGATGCACTGCGATGGATCGAGGCGATGACGCTGGATGAAGACGACGCCCAGTCCGGGCAGCGGCTTTCGGCACCAGCACTTCGGCGGGCCCGCGGCGTGTGGACAGTAGAGGATCTCGATCGAGACACCGAGCCGTTCCTGCAGGCGTGCGAAGTCTGCGTCCACCTGCTCGTGAGTCATCGTTCCGCCCTCGATCTCCGGACGCCAGGCCAGCCCGAGTAAGAGCCACCCTTCGTCCGCGTATCGTCGCAGCGCCGTCCCGCGATCGGCGAGCGACTCGTCGCACCAGACGATCAACGCCTTGTTGCTGAACGCCGGGTCGCGCGTCCGCTCGAAGGGCACGACGTCGATCCGCGAGAATCCTTCAGCCGGATCCGGAGGCTCGAGCTCGCGCTGATGGCGGAATTGCACGGTCGGTGCAAACGCGCTGATGTCGCGCTTGACCGCCTGCTTCATCTCGTCCGGTCCCAGCAGGCGTCCATGGTTCGCGATGATCCGTGAAACGGCATTCACCTGCGCGTCCTCGACGCCGGTGGCGAGCCAGACGCATCGCACCGGCAGGCCGAGCGAGTTCGCGGCCTGGACGACACGCGCGCGCGACGCGCGCGACATGTAGGTGTTGTCGAGCACGATTCGCGATCGGCCCTCTTCGACCAGGCGCTGGAGATCGGGCAGCAGGCCGCGCAGCGATCCGCCGGCCTCGTCGCGGTTCAATCGCGCATATCCCTGCTCTGCCATCGCGCGCGCGATCGTGCTCTTGCCGGCTCCTGGCAGTCCCATGATGAGCACGACCTCACTGTTTTCAGGCGGGTCTGAAGACCCGCCTCTACGATCAGGTCGAGTACGTAGAGGCGGGTCTTTAGACCCGCCTGAAACGGCTGACCCGCCGACGAAACCGCGCGTCGAGGCGATCTCGATCCTCGGCGCTCAATTCGATGCGGTGGGCTCGAACGATCGACTGGACCGTCTCCACTCTCGTCGGTCCAGGGATCGAGACCACGTGGCTGGACAGACCGTCGAGCCACGCCAATGCGATCTCGGCGGGTGTCGCGCGGTGACGCTCCGCGACTTCCTTCAGTACCGATTCGTGACGCAGCTGTGGCAACCGTCGCCGGCCACCGAGCGGCCGATACGCGATCAGCTGGATGCCATGTGTGATGCAGTACGCGACGACGCCGTTGAGGAGGTTCTCGTCATGCCAGACGCTCACCTCCACCTGCACGGCGGCGATATCGGTGATGCGGCGGGCTTCCTCGATCTGGCCGACGTTGACGTTGCACAGGCCCACGCGCTCGATGAGGCCCTCGTCCTTCAACGCCGCGAGCGCCCGCACGCTGGTGCCGAGCGGCGTGCGCGGATCGGGCGCGTGGAGCTGATACAGCTGGATGCGTTCGACATCGAGCGCGCGCAGGCTCGCTTCGCACGCGGCACGGAGATGACGCGCCCGTCCGTCCGGCACCCACTGTCCCTGCGGCCGCGTCAGCCCTCCCTTCGTCGCGACGACGATCCGAGAGCGATCGCCGTTCCAGCGAGCCAGCGCGCGCGCGATGAGCCGCTCGTTGTGGCCCATATCCGAGTCGTCCCAGCAGTAGGCGTCGGCCGTGTCGAAGAAAGTGATGCCGCCATCGAGTGCCGCATGCAGGACCTCGAGGCCGCGCGACTCATCGCGGTCGCGCTCCGTCGAGAGCCGCATGCAGCCCATGCCGATTCGGGCGTATTCTGGGGGAGACGAACATGAGCAGCGTGCCTCTTCCGGTCAACGATCAGAACAAGACCTACCTGCCGCATTCTCCAGAACGCGCGGAGCTGAAAGCGCGCCTGGCGGCGATGGCGGGCGAGCGGGTCGACATGCCGCTCGTCATCGGCGGCCGGGAGGTCCGGACGGGCCGGACCGAACGCACGGTCATGCCGCACAACCATCGGCACGTGCTCGGCGACTGGCACATCGCGGAGCCGGCGCACGTGAGTCAGGCGATCGACGCCGCGCGCGCCGCATCGCGTGACTGGGCGACCTGGCCGTTTCAGGATCGCGCCGCCGTCTTGCTCCGCGCCGCGGAGCTGCTGACGACGACCTGGCGTGCGACGCTCAATGCCGCGACGATGCTCGGGCAGTCGAAGACGGTGTTTCAGGCGGAGATCGATGCAGCCTCGGAGCTGATCGACTTCTGGCGCTTCAACCCGCACTACGCGCAGGAGCTCTACGCCGAGCAGCCGATCAGCAGCCACGCGACGTGGAACCAGATGGAGTACCGGCCGCTCGAGGGGTTCGTGTACGCCGTCACGCCATTCAACTTCACGGCTATCGGCGGCAACCTGCCGACCGCGCCGGCGCTGATGGGCAACACGGTCGTCTGGAAGCCGGCGTCGAGCGCGATGCTGAGCGCGTATTACATCCTCCGGCTGCTCGAGGCCGCGGGCCTGCCGCCCGGCGTGATCAATCTCGTGTCAGGCGACGCGGCCCAGATCTCGTCCATCGTGCTCGATTCTCCGGACCTGGCGGGCGTGCACTTCACCGGCAGCACCGCCGTGTTCCACTCGATGTGGACGCGCGTCGGCGCCAACATCGGCAAGTACCGCAGCTATCCGCGGCTCGTCGGCGAAACCGGCGGCAAGGATTTCATCGTCGCTCATCCGTCCGCCGACGCGCAGGAGCTCGCCGTCGCCATCGCGCGCGGCGCCTTCGAGTATCAGGGTCAGAAGTGCTCGGCGGCCAGCCGCGCGTACGTGCCGCAATCGTTGTGGCCGGAGGTCCGCGACCGCGTCGTCGCGATGATGCGCGAGATGACGGTCGGCGACGTCGCCGACTTCCGCACCTTCATGGGCGCGGTGATCGATCGGAAGTCGTTCACCAAGATCTCGGGCTATCTCGAGGACGCGCGGACGAACGCGAACATCATTCAGGGTGGCGGCGCCAGAGACGAGGTCGGGTACTTCATCGAGCCGACGCTCGTTGAGACGAAGGATCCCGGCTACCGCCTGATGTGCGAGGAGATCTTCGGCCCGGTGCTCACGGCATACGCGTATCCGGACGCGCAGTGGGAGGCGACGCTCGAGATCGTGGACAGGACGTCGCCCTATGCGCTGACCGGCGCCGTGTTTGCCACAGATCGCGCCGCGGTGCGGCAGGCGTCGCATGCCCTGCGCAACGCCGCCGGCAACTTCTACGTGAACGACAAGCCCACCGGTGCGGTCGTCGGCCAGCAGCCGTTCGGCGGTGCGCGCGCGTCGGGCACCAACGACAAGGCGGGCTCGAAGATGAATCTGCTGCGCTGGGTGAGCGCGCGGGCGATCAAGGAGACGTTCTCGCCCCCTCGCGACTTCCGATATCCGTATATGGCGGAGGAGTAGGGCCCTACGGCGCGCCTGCCGACTGGTCGACTCGCGCCAGGGCGCCAGCCACAGCGTCAATTTCCTTCTTGAGGTCTTCTTTCGATCCCGCGCCCTTCTGGTACGCCTGCCAGCCATCCAGCGCCTGCTGAAGCGTGGTGCGGGCCTCTTTACGCTGCTCGGCAGAGCCGGTGCGTCTGGCCTGATCGGCGAGCGCGTGACCGAGGTCGGCCGTCGCTGCCAACGACTGCTTCGGATCGCGCTGATCGGCAGGGAGACTCGCGAAGACCTCGATGCCGCGACGGAAGGCGCGAATGGCCTCATCGATGGCACCGCGATCGCGGTGGACCAGCCCGAGCTGTCGAAGCGCGGCGGCGTAGTTAAATCGGTGCGCGACGAAGTCGGGGTTTTTCTTCGCCGCGCCTTCGGAGATCTGCAGCGAGTGCTCGATCGACCGCAATGCTTCGGCGAGCCGCCGCGTCTCCCGCTGGCTCATGGCTAAATTGGCGTACATGTCGGCGAGGTCGAACTGGAACTGCACGTTCTGCGGGTCGGCCTTGACCATCGCTTCTTCGATGGCGATCGATTCTTCGGTCGCACGGATGGCGTCGTCATGGCGATGCAGCTCGATGAGGCCGCCGCCGACTCTGGCCAGCATCATGACGAGGTCGCGTTTGGCGGTGATGGCGTCCGGCGTTTCGGCGAGCAGCGCGCGGGCGATCGCGGTGGCTCGCTGGTGGGATTCGAGCCCTCGCGCGAAGTCGCCTTCGTAGTGATACACGTCGCCGAGATTGGCATGATGCACCGCCAGGCCTCGACGCAGCACCCGCGACGACCCGGGCCAATCGTTGAGCAACTGGAGCAGGCGAATCGCCTCGAGCAGCGCGGTCTTGGCCTCCTCGCGACGTCCGGCCCACGTCAACGCGACCCCGCGGCGGCCCTGCACCCGGGAGCGATCTTCCGCGGCGTCGTCGGCCGACCCATCGCTTCCGCGTGCCTCGTCAAGGTGCGCGAGTGCCCGCTGATAGGATTCGACGGCGTCGGCGTACTTGCCCTGCGCGAGATCGAGGTCGCCAATCCGCGAGTGAGCCATTCCAAGCGCAACCGCGGACTGCCGGTTCGCGAGCGCCTGATGGATGGACGACCGGAGATCGACCAGCTTCCCGTAGCTGGCGCGTGCGCCGGTGACGTCACCGAGATTCGCGACGTAGGGATTCCCCTGGACGTCGCCGATCTTCTGATAGGCGTCGGCGAGGTCCACCTTCAGCGACGTGTCGCGTCCGGCTTCGCGCGAGAGCGCATCGAGATAACCCAACGCGCGCGTGACGAGCAGCTGACGCGCCGACGTTGACCCCGGAACTTCCGCGATCGCGTCATACAACTCGCCGACCAGCGTGTTGGCGAGCTGCCGGATATCGTTGAACCGGCGCTCGGCCCGTTGCTGAGAAAACCACAGCGCTGTGCCAGCGACAGCGACAACGGCGACGACCGCTGCGGCCGCAGACGCACCCACCCAATGACGCCGCACGAACTTGGTGGCGCGATAGCCGACGGTGTCGGGTCCGGCAAGAACCGGGTTGCCGGTCAGGTATCGCCCGCAGTCCTCGTTCAACTGTGCGACGGAGACGTAGCGGCGATCCGACTCCTTGCGCAGCGCTTTCAGGACGATCCAGTCCAGGTCGCGGTCGAGGCGTTCGCCGGCGCGAGTGGATGCCGCCTCGCTCGGCGGCACCGGCTCGCGCTCGCAAATCATCCGGATGATCTCGCTGTCGCTCGAGGAGCTGAAGTCGAAGACCTTCTGATCGGTGAGCAGCCGATAGAGCAGTGCACCGAGCGAATACACGTCCGAGGTCACCGTCACCGGTTCGCTGCGGATCTGCTCCGGGCTCGCGCTCTCGGGGGTGAACGCGCGGATCGCCGTATCGCTCTGCACGCGGCCTTCCTCGAGCAGTTTCGCGATGCCGAAGTCGAGCAGCTTGGGAACACCGTCACTGGTGACCAGGACGTTGGCTGGCTTGATGTCGCGGTGGACGATCAGGCGCTGATGCGCGTGATGGACGGCGTCGCACACCTGCCGGAACATCGTCAGCCGCTGGCGGACCGTCAACTGGCGTTCGCGGCAGTGCACGTCGATGGCCGTGCCGTCCACATACTCCATCACGACAAAGGGAACACCGTCCCTCGTGGCGCCGGCGTCGAGGACGCGGGCGATGTTGGGGTGGTCGAGCGTGGCAAGAATGCGCCGCTCTTCGAGAAACCGCCGAACGACGTCGGCGGGAGCGACGTGGCCGGCGACGATCTTGATCGCGACCTGTTTGTCGAACGCCTGGTCCGCCCGCTCGGCCAGGTAGACCGTTCCCATGCCTCCGCGGCCGATTTCTTTGAGCAGTCGATAGGCCCCGATGTCCGCTCCAGGCCGGAACTCCATCGAGGCGTCGCGGTCGTCGAGATTGTCGTCAGCGACGAGGGGCACGAACGGCTCGTCGATGAAGCGTCCAGCGCGCAGATGGGCGTCGAGCAGCGACTCGACTTCAGCCTTTAGATCGGGGTTCCCGGAGCAGCGCTCGGCGACGAAATCTGCTCGATCGGCCTCCGGCCGCTCGAGTGCTTCCGCGACGATCGCTTTCGCGAGTGGCCAGAGAGTCTCCGACATCGTCCGTTAGTAACGCGTCATCCGCGCGATTCGCGGTCGCTGCGCGATGGTTCGCTGCTCATGGCGCGAAAGAGCCAGGCTCGCGCGGCCGCCCATTCGCGTTTCACGGCGCTGATCGATTGGCCTTCGATATCCGCGGTTTCTTCGATGGTCAACCCGCCAAAGAAACGCAATTCGACGATGCGCGCGGCCTTCGGGTCGATGGCTTCGAGAGCCGTGAGGGCCCGATCGAGCAGGATGGCGTCGACGGGCTCGAGAGCGGCCTGCCCGGCGATATCGCCGGCCAGCTCGATCGGGATCTTCTCGGCCGCCGATCCGCGTTTCACGCGGTTCCGTCGTCTCGTGTCATCAATGGCGATGCGGCGCATCATCTGCGCCGCGAGCGCGTAGAACTGCGAGCGGTTCTGCCACGACACGCGTTGATCCACGAGCCTGAGAAACGCCTCGTGGACGAGGGCGGTGCGCTGAAGCGTGCGATCGCCGTGCCCCTGACGCAAGTAGGAAACCGCCATCGATTTCAGCTGCTGGTAGACCAGGGGAACGAGGCGCTCCCCGGACGCAGGATCGCCGTCGCCCCAGGCGACCAGGAGCTGCGTGATTTCTCCCGGCTGAGGAGCGGGTGCAACCGGCATGGGCGTTGGTGACCACGGGAGCATAGTCGACGGTGACAGCACTGTCACCCCCGCCGCCGGACGAACCGGCTGGACCAATGGTTCGACCTTTGTCGCGTATCAGATCGACACCGTTTCTTACCGAGGAGACATTCACGATGAAACGCGCGCCGCACCGTTCGATTTCGCTCGTGTTCCTGGTGCTCGCCCTGACACCGCTGGCCGCACAGCAGGCCGCGGCGCAGCAGACTGCGGCGCCCGACTTCCAGGCCTATAGCCGCTTCGACTTCGTGCCGGGCGAGAAGATCGTCGGGCACGAGGACTTCTCGCAGGACTCGATCGGCGACTTTCCGGCCACGTGGAACACCAATGCCGCCGGCGAGATCGTGACGGTTGCCGGGCAAACCGGGCCGGTGGCTGAAGCTGACCCGCGCCGGCGTGTTCATCCCCGAGCTGATGCCGACGCTCCCTGACAACTTCACGCTCGAGTTCGATGTGCTCGTGCCGCCAGCCTTCAACTCCGGCTATTTCTTGAACGCCAGCATCGTGCAGCTTGCCGACGTCAAACAGATTCAGCCCTGGCAGTCGGCCGATAACCGCTTCACGTTCACGGTGTGGCCCGGCGGCCCGACGTGGCAGACGAAGATGGATATCCGGCTGGAGGGCAACGCCTCGGGGGGCGTCAACGCCGAGTCGAAGTCGCCATGGAAGAGCGATCCGGTGCACGTCGCGGTCACCAGGCAGGGCGCTCGCGTCCGTGTGTATCTCAACCAGGAAAAGCTGTGGGACGTGCCAAGGGCGCTGCTCCCGGCGGCGAAGTACAACGCCATCCTCTTCTTCATTCCCAACGTGGACGTCGGGTCCGAGTACTTCGTCTCGAACGTGCGCCTCGCGGTGGGTGCGCCCGACACGCGCAACAAGCTGCTGACCCAGGGCAAGTGGGTCACCAACGGCATCCTGTTCGACGTGAACAGCGACCGCATCAGGGGTGAGTCGTACGGGACGCTCAAGGAGGTCGCCGGCGTGCTGACCGAGAACGCCGACCTCAAGGTGCAGATCGTCGGTCACACCGACTCGGACGGCGAGGCGGCGGCCAACCTCGATTTGTCCCGCCGCCGCGCGGCCTCGGTGAAAGCGATGCTCACGACGGAATTCAAGATCGATGCGGGACGGATGGACACCGACGGCAAGGGCGAGAGCGAGCCGGCGGACAAGGCCACCACGCCGGCGGGCAAGGCGAACAACCGCCGCGTCGAGTTCATCAAGAAGTAGCGACATGAGCGTCTCCCGTCGAGCGGTCATCGGTCTTGTCGCGTTGGTGGCGGTCGGAGCCGGTCTGGTCCTGCTGATTCCGCGTTTCAGGGGAGCACTCGATCCGACTGCCAGTGACGGCACGATCGACGCGAGCGGCCAGAGCGCTGGAGACGAGAACGCGCTCCCGCCGACCAGTGAGGAACTCATCGCCGCCGCGTTGAACGCGGGCGACCTCACGTATGAGGAGTCGCTGCTCGAGCGCGCCTATGCTCTCTACGACGATCCGCGATTGGCGCCTGCCTTCCGCAGCCCGGTCGTGAACTGGGAGGCTGGTCTTCCCCTCTTTCTGGAAGTCGCCAGAAACGAGGCCAAGCTGAGTGGGAGGTCCTCGCGGCGCTCGAGCCGTTTCGCGCGCGGCCGAACGATCCGAACAGCATCTTCAACCGGCCGCGACAAGACGTGGTGAAGGCGCAGGCGCAGCCAGGAAATCAGGGCGCCGGATGGGTCAGCGAGGCGGTCCCGTACACAAACCTGCGGGTCTGGATCAAGGGCTCGCGGGGAGATCTCAGGCCGTACGTCGCAATGGCGCGGGCCGTGTGGACGAAGCTTCCAGCGTTCTTTCCCCTTCCATCCATACCTGACATCGCAGGGGACCCGGACGTCACCATTAATGTGGATGCCGCAATCGATATCTATGTGTTCGTGCCAGACACCCTTGATCCCCGTGGAGTCGCCACGCGTCTAGGGCCGGGGATATATGGGATGGCGAGGCCGGCGAAGCCGACGAGTTCCAACACGTCATCCGGCTACGTTCTGCTCCAAGGCGGCCGCACCACGGATGTCACAGTCAATACTCTGGCCCACGAACTGGCCCACGTGTCGCAAATCGGTATCGACACTCAAGAAGTTGGTGAGGACGGGATGTGGCTCGTCGAAAGCACGGGCGCATGGGTGGGATACAAGGTTGCCAAGTCGCTGGGCCATATACCCGTCGACTCGTACAGCCTGTTGGACCCGAACTGGCTGCCCACAACAGCCACTCGGTGGGCGCCGCTCTTCGATAACTTGGGCCGCACTTTGAAGTCCATGCGTTTCCAATACCAGTCGTGGCTCCTGTATGAGTCCGGTGCGATAGACCTTGGAGATGACATCGCCAAGTCCGCATGGCAGCACGCCGCTGCGCCGGGGCCGCAAGGCATCCAAGCGCTGGAAGAGGCGATGCCGTTCGACATTTACTTTCCCCGCTTCGCGGTGCGGAACTGGCATCAGGATTTCGAGTCGGGTACTTTTCTGTACGAGTCTCGCGACAGCACGTTTCCATCTCACCTGAAACCGAATCCGGTGGTGACCATCCCGCTCATCGGGCGAGAGACTGCAGAACTCAACGTGCCTGTTCCGGCCTTATCCGCCAAGTACTATCGCTTCCGGTTCGACGCCACCGTTCGCCGGGTCACGTTCCAGACTCAGACCAGGGAGATTCCTTACGCTCACGTGTGGGCTATTCGAAAGCTCGGCGCCGACTGGAAAGAGCCGGAAGACTGGTCGAGGGACGATCAGCACGTGTTCTGCCGGGACGACATGGACGAGGACCTTTCCGAGCTCGTGATTGTCGTCAGCAACAGCCACGTCAGAGATTCGCTGCCGCCGCAACCGGTTCCACGATTACTGGCCGAGGACATCGGCTGCGATTTCGTGGACGGCTGGGCGACCTCACGTTTGCGCATCAAGGACGAGGCGCAGGACATGACCTATGTCTCGAGCAGGGTGCCACTGAGTTTCAAGCCACGCTCCATTCAGGACCAGCCAGGCAACATCCAGTTTGACTTGATGCCAACGTCGGTGACGTGGACCGCGTCCGGCACGAAAGGGAACTGCACGGTCGAAGGTCGGGCCATCGTCAATATCCCCGCGTATCTGGACGAGCCCCTCGATCCCACTCGTACCGCGTGGGGCTACATGAACGTCGTCGGCCAGGACGGTGGGGATTTCCACAGTATTCAGATTGTCGCGGTGGATCGAGGACCGACGATGAGGAGAGACGTGCCCGGGTGATCCACCGATCGTCAGCGTGGAGCCGATGGGCGTCGCACACCTGCTGAACATCCTCACGTATGCCAACACCCACAACGGCAACGCGGTCACGTATTCGGGAAAACAGACATTTGATCCCGCGCGCATCCAGAACAACATGCCCATGAGCCCGGGCAGCGCGCTATCGAACCTTCTGAATGCCCCGGGTAGCGCCTTCATCACACCGGAGATACAGCGGCAGGTGAAGGAGGCGCA
This sequence comes from uncultured Acidobacteriota bacterium, assembly GCA_963751025.1. Lineage (GTDB taxonomy): Bacteria > Acidobacteriota > Vicinamibacteria > Vicinamibacterales > UBA2999 > Gp6-AA40. The sequence goes on from CAVVTC010000006.1 coordinate 484,875, forward strand.
GGCGGCATTGGATCGGGTCGCTGCCGAGAGCGGCGGCAAGGTGGTCTATACGTTCGAGTGGGAGCTGCGACCCCGCTCGGGTACGCCACGCGGGAAATGAGCACAGCGACACGCGCACAGCAAGCGGCTCGCCGCATTCAGGCTCGACGCGACATGTTCACGAGGACTCAATGAAGGTCGTGTTGGTGGTATTTGCGCTCGTTGGTCTGGGGGCGGGGCTCGCCGCACAGAGTGCGCTCACGCAGCTCGGTCTCACTGAGACTGCTGCCCGGACTTTTGTTCTCGACGAGATCGGGGGCCGGCAGCAAGTCGCGGCGCGCCCATCGTCGTGGCCGGTACACGTGCATTCCTCACTCTCCCACCCGAGGCGCGCGGCGCCGCGGCGACCGCGCTCTTCGCGTGGGCGAAGTCGTACGTCAGCTCACCCGCGTTCACGGCCAGCTATAACAACTACCGGAGCAGTCGGCTGCCGACGCAGCGGCAATACGCGCTCTCCGTCGAGGCCCAGGTGAAGAAGGACCTCGACGCGCAGCTCGCCGGGTTCGAACAGATGCGGCAGGCCGCCGAGAAGATGCCAGCGAAGGACCGCGCCATGATCATCGAGCAGGTCGAAAAGGCACGAGCGAACTTGACCAGTCCCGCGTTCATCGCACAGCTCGAAGCGCAGGTAACGGCCGAACGTGCGGAGGAGAGCTTGCGAAGATCGCAGCTTGGCGCGGAGGTCGAGCAGCTGACGCCGGCCGATCCCAGGACGCTGTTCGCGCGGCGTCTGCGAGAGTTCCTGAGCGCAACCGCCGACGTGAGCTTCTCCGCGCGGACGATGAGTCTCACCGGCGGTCCCGACGGGATTGAGTTCATCGACAAAGCCGATCGAGCGAAGCCGTGGATGTGGCAGGCGGCCGTGATCGCCGGCCGCGAGGCCACCGTTGCGGCGCGCACGGCGGCCGAGGCCTGGCTGAAGGAGATTGAGCGATGAATCGGCGACAGGCGCTTTCGTTGCTGGCGGCACTGCCGTTCGCGACACCTCTCCGTGCGCAAACGCGTTCGACCTCGAAGCATCGGATCATCCTGGGGGGCGACATCGGCCTGCTCATCGAACCTGGCGGAACGGTCCAGGTGTGGTTGACGAACACCGCACATGCAAACGGCAATGACGCTGAGGATGTGCTCGGCCTGGGACACAACCGGCCGGTTGACGCGTTCACGCTCTACAAGATCCCCGGACTGACTGGCGTCGTGTCGGCCGCCGCTGGCTCTGCTGCGTATGCGGTCCTCGCCGACGGCCAAGTGCTGTCATGGGGTGCCGGCGGATACGGTCTCCTCGGGACCACGCCGCTCGCCGAGTTCGAAACGAAAGCGCAGCCACGCGTGCGCTCGAATACGCCGCAGCCGGTCGCGGTCAAGTTCGACGCGGTTGACGTGTCCGCGAAGGGCGAACACGTGCTGGCGCTCGCGCGCGACGGCAGCGTCTACTCGTGGGGCCGCGGAGATGCCGGGCAGCTCGGCATCGGCCCGATGCCGGTCATCAACTACAAGACCCGTTCGGCCCGCGCCGAGAACTTCATGCCCTTCCCGGTGCGCGTTCCCGATCTGACCGACGTGCGCGCGATCAGTGCGGGAAACATGCATTCGCTCGCGCTGCTCACGGACGGAACCGTACGCGCGTGGGGCGAGAACAAGTGGGGACAGGTCGGCGACGGTTCAACCGCGAATCGCAACACGCCTACCCCTGTGGCGGGCGTGCGAAATGCGGTGGCGATTGCCGCGACGGGCTACTCTTCGGTGGCAGTCTTGTCGGATGGCACGGTCATGGAGTGGGGATCAACCCTCGGCAACAACAGTCCCCGGCCCAAACCGGCTCCGGTCGCCGGCGTGCGTGGCATCCGCGCGGCAACCGGCGGAGACGATCACGTCGTAGCGCTCACCCAGACTGGCGGTGTGATGACGTGGGGACAGGACGCGCACTACCAGACCGGGCGTGGTTCGAACGCGACCGCTCCGGGCTTGGTGAAAGGTCTCACTGATGTGCAATCGATCGCTGCCTCCTTTCGCGGCAGCGTCGCGGTGCTGGCATCGGGCCGCATCATGATCTGGTCCGAAGTCCGGCCGTGGGCCAGGCCTGGTGGCGGCCAATCGAACCTCAGTCAGTTCCCAATCCTGCTGTGGGTCGACGGCCTCGAGCAACCATGAGGGCGTCGGTCCGCCTGAAGGCGGACGCTGACGTACGCAGTCGTAGTGTCCGGCTTTAGCCGGACCTGTTCACTGAATCTCCACCAGCTCGATGTCGAAGACGAGCATCCCCTTCGGGTCGCTCTTGCCCTCGTAGGCCAGCTTCTCGGGAACCCAGAAGCGCATGCGCTCGCCTTCGGTCATCATCGGCACGCCTTCGCTCCAGCCCTTGATCACTTCGTCCAGCCGCAACGACCTCGGCATGCCGCTCGGGACTGAGCTGTCGAACATGCGGCCCTCGGTCGTCCATCCCGTGTAGTGCACGCTCACCTGCGAGAAGGGGCTCGGGCTGCGCGTGCCTTTGCCCGGCCGCAGCACCTTGTAAGCCAGCCCGGTCGGCGTGCGCTTGGCATCCTCCGGAGGACCCTTGACGTCCGCCGGTGGAATCAGCGGCGACGGCCGGAAGTCCACGAGCTCGATGTCGAACACGACGGTGCCCGTCGGCCGTCCGGCGCGGCCGGCGTACGCCAGCGCCTGCGGCACCCAGCAGCGGCGCGTCTCGCCGATCGTCATGAGGATCACGCACTCGCGCCAGCCGGCCATCACGCGGTCGAGCGGGAACGTGGACTCCTTTCCACGAGCGACGGTGCTGTCGAACATCATCCCGTCGCTCCGCCAGCCGGTGTAGTTCACCGTGACGACGTCGGTGGCGATGGGCTTCTCCGAGCTTGTCCCCGCCTTGATGGTCTTCGAGATCAGGCCAGTCGGGCCCTTGACGGCATCGTTCGGCGGCGCGAGCAGATCTGGCGGGGCCGGGATGATCTTTGGCTCTTGCGCCAGCGCGTTCGTGGCCAGGAGCGCGAGCAGCGTGATTGAGAGCAGTATGCGCATAGACGAAACGGTCCTCAGCCCTCGAGCAACAGGTTGCCCGGGTCCTCGATGTAGTCCTTCACTTTGACCAGAAACTGCACGGCCTCGCGCCCGTCGACGATTCGATGATCGTATGACAGCGCCAGGTACATCATCGGCCGGACCACCGCCTGCCCCTTCACGGGCACGACGCGGTCCTGGATCTTGTGCAGGCCGAGAATCGCGACCTGCGGCGGGTTGAGGATCGGCGTGCTCAGCAGCGATCCGAACACGCCGCCGTTGGTGATGGTGAACGTGCCGCCGCGCAGGTCCTCGAGCGTCAGCGTTCCGTCGGTCGCCTTCTTCGCGAACTCGCGGATGGCGACCTCGATCTGCGGGAAGTTCATCCGATCCGCGTCGCGGATCACCGGGACGACCAGCCCGCCTTCGGCGCCGACCGCCATGCCGATGTCGAAATAGTGCTTGTAGACGATCTCGTCGCCCTGGATCTCGGCGTTGAGCGCGGGAAACGCGCGCAGCGCCGCGATGCTCGCCTTCACGAAGAAGGACGCGATGCCGAGGCCGACGCCGAATTCCTTCTTGAACGACTCCTTGCGGCGTTCGCGGAGGGCCATGATCGCCGTCATGTCGGCCTCGTTGAACGTCGTCAGCATCGCCGCCGTCTGCTGCGCCTCGACGAGACGCCGCGCGATGGTCTGGCGGCGCTTGGTCATGCGCACGCGTTCTTCGGTGCGGTCGCCGGCTTTTGTCGGTGCGATCGGCTTGGCGCTTGTCGGTGCGACTTTGCTATCGCGGGTCGGTGCGATCTTGGCTTCGCGGTGTCGGTGCGATCTGCTGTCGCTTGTCGGTGCGATCTGCGCTGTCGGTGGTCGGTGCGACCTTGCTTCGCTCGTCGGTGCGACTCGTGCTCTCGGTGGCCGGTGCGACCTTGTCGCTGGTCGGTGCGACCTTGCACTTCGCCGGTCGGCTCGGCCGGCTGGCGGAGCCGTTTCCGGCCCTGCGGCCGGCGTGGCGCCGGCGCCGTTCTCGTCGACCACCGCCAGCAGCTCGCCGATCTTGACGTCGTCGCCCTCCTTGCGGGCGATGCTGGTGATGACGCCGCGCTTTTCGGCGCTGAGTTCGAGGTTGGTCTTTTCGGTTTCGAGCTCGACGAGCGGGTCGCCGACCTCGACCTGGTCGCCGGCCTTCTTGAGCCAACGCGCGATCCGCGCTTCGACGACCGACTCTCCGAGTTCAGGAACGACGATATTGGTCATAGGGACGTCAACGCTTCGACCCGGTCAGACTCCGGGCCGGCTTCGAGAGCACCTTGGGCGATTCCGCGGCGTGGCTGTCGAGGTCGAATGCGCGCTCCACGATGCGCGCGCTGATTGAGCTGGTGCCACGCGGACGATCCTTCCGACGGGCTCGCGCTCCGCGCGCGCCCGATGTAGCGGAGCGGACAGCGATCGGCGATCAGCTCCTCGAGCTGCGGGCGCATGAAGTCCCACGCGCCCATGTTCTCGGGTTCTTCCTGCAGCCAGACGACGTCGCGCGACCGACGGGTAGTCGTCGAGCACGGCGCGCAGCGCCACGCCCGGGAACGGCGCCAGCTGCTCGACGCGGCAGATCGCGACCTCGGTCGAGGTCTTCCGCTGCTCGCTGCCGGCCAGATCGACGTAGACCTTTCCGCTGCAGAGGACGACACGACGAATCGCCTTCGCCCGGCCGCGTGCCTCGTCATCGTCGATGACCGACAGGAAGCGGCCCTGTTCGAGCTCGATCGGAGCGGATGCGACCGATGGATGCCGCAGCAGGCTCTTCGGCGTGAGGACAAAGAGCGGGAGCGGATCCCGGTGGAGCAGTGCCGCCTGACGGCGCAGCAGGTGAAAGTACTGCGCGGCCGTCGTGCAGTTCACGAGGCGCAGGTTGATGCCCGCCGCCGCCTCCAGAATCCGTTCGGGTCTGGCGCTCGAGTGCTCCGGGCCCTGCCCCTCGTAGCCGTGCGGCAGCAGGAAGACGAGCGACGGCTTGCAGCCCCCACTTCGCGCGCCCCGAGGTCACGAACTGGTCGAGGATGACCTGGGCGCCGTTGATGAAGTCGCCGGTACTGCGCTTCCCAGATCACCAGGTGCGACGGTTCCTGGATGTTGTAGCCGAACTCGAAGCCGACGGTGCCGGCCTCGCTGAGCGGGCTGTTGTGAATCTCGAACGACGCCCGGGCCTGCTCGAACGATTGCAGCGGGACGAACCGGCTGCCGTTCGCGGCATCGTGGAACACCGCGTGACGATGGCTGAACGTGCCGCGCTCGACGTCCTCGCCCGTCAGCCTGATCGGGATGCCGTCGGCGAGGATGGTGGCGAACGCCAGTTCCTCGGCCGCGGCCCAATCGACCGTGCGCTCCGTCGGGTTGTTCAGCACGCCCGGCTCGCCGCTCGCGCCCGCGTTCGAGCTTCTTGTGGAACGTGAAGCCGTCGGGGGCGACCAGCAGCGCCGAGTTGATCTCCCGAAGGCGAGCGACAGGCACGCCGGTTTCGGTCCTGGCGGCCGTGCCGGCGGGCGCCGGTTCCGAGACCGATGCCACGTAGTCCTCTTCGGGCTTGAGCGACGCGAACGCCTGCTCGAGCACGGTGAAGTGCTTCTTCACCAGCGCCTGGGCCGATTCGCTCGAGACCGCTCCCTGCGCGGCGAGCTGTTCGGCAAACAGCTCGCGCACGGTCTTGTGCGCGGCGACCGCCTTGTACATCAGCGGCTGCGTGAACGCCGGCTCGTCGCCTTCGTTGTGGCCGAACCGCCGGTAGCCAATCGAGATCGATCAGGAAGTCCAGACCGAAGCGCGCGCGGTATTCCCACGCCAGCCGCGCCGCCTCCAGGCACGCGGCCGGATCGTCGGCGTTGACGTGCACGATCGGGATCTTGAACCCGCGCGCCAGCCCGCTTGCGTAGCTCGTGCTGTAGGACTCGTCCGGCGTGGCCGTGAATCCGAGCTGGTTGTTGGCGATGATGTGAATCGTGCCGGCCGTTTCGTAGCCGCTCAGACGCGACAGGTTCAGCGTCTCGGCCACGATGCCCTGACCGGGGAAGGCCATGTCGCCGTGAATCAGGATCGGCAGCGTCAGCACGCCATCGAAGCGCGGTGGTCCGGGCTGGTCGGTCACCGTTCCCGCGGCTCGCGCCATTCCAGCGACCACGGGGTTCACCGCTTCCAGATGACTGGGATTGGGCGGCATCGTCACATAGGTGTGACTCGCCGGTCCGGTCGTGATGGCGCCGGCGTGGTACTTCACGTCGCCCATCCAGCCCAGATCGATTCGCAGCGTTCGTTGCGCGACCGGATCCTTGAACTCGGCGAGGATCTGCGCGTACGGCTTCTCGAGGATGTGCGCCAGGACGTTCAGGCGGCCGCGATGCGCCATCCCGACGATCGTGTGTCGCGCGCCCTGACTGGCGGCGCCGGCGATGATTGCGTCGAGGATCGGCACCAGCATGTCCACGCCCTCGATCGAGAAGCGCGTCTTGCCCGGGAACGTGCGGTGCAGAAACCGCTCGAAGACCTCGACCTGCGTGATGCGATCCAGGATCTCCTCGGCGTTCGCCGGATCCATCGGCTGGAAGGAAGCGTCCTGACTCCGCGGCGTGGCGCAGCCAGTCACGCTCTTCCGGGTACGAACACATGCGAGTAGTCGAATCCCGTCGTCGAGCAGTAGACGCGTCGGAGCTTGTCGATCGCGTCAAGCGCGTTCGATGACGACTCGGCCAGCGGACCGCCCACGAGCGATGCCGGCAGCGCCTTCAGGTCCTCGTCGGTGATGCCGTGTGCGTGCGTGGACAGGGACGGGTCGCCGGGAGGTTCGGAGCCCAGCGGATCGAGCCGTGCGGCCAGATGTCCGTATCGACGAATGGATTCGGCGAGGTTCGCGGCGCCAACGACGACGCGGACGTCATTCGGCGTCGTCACGTCGGCGGAGGCGGGTAGGGCCGGTCCTTTCGGACCGGCCACTGCGTCGAGCTCAGTCGGTGTCCACGACTCGAACGCCTTGCGGGTCGCCGGATCGACCGATTCGGGATTCTGCCGATAGCGTTCGTAGAGCTCCAGAACGTATCCGGCATTCACTCCCCCGAACGGCCCCAATGTCATAACCTTTCTATCCTACTCCGCCCGCCCGCGAGGACAGAATGGTCCCGGGCCCACGAAACTGCGCATGATTCGACTGATTGGCATCGACGTGGACGGTACGCTTCTCGACAGTGAGGGGAAGCTGCCGGACGTCAATCGCGACGCGATTCACGCGGCCGTTGCCGCCGGCGTTCACGTCGCGCTCGTCACCGGGCGCAGCTATCCCTTTGCCCGGCCGGTGGCCGACGCGCTGCCGGCCTCGATCTCGCTCATCGTCAGCAACGGCGCCGTCGAGCGCGGCACCGACGGATCGACACTGGCGCGACGGCTGCTCGACCGCGAGGTCGCCCGGCGGGTGCTGCACGCGATGCGCGACTATCGTGATGCCACGGCTCTCGTCTTCGATCGCGACGCCGATCGCCAGGTCGTGTTCGAGACCATGGATTGGGAACATCCCGGACGGCGGAAGTACTGGTCCCGGAACAACTCGCATATCGCCCAGTCGGTGCCGCTCGAAGATGCGCTGACCGAGGATCCGATTCAGGTGATGTTCAACGGCTCGGTCGATCTGATGCGTCCGCTTGCGGAGCTCCTGCGCCGGGACGCTCGCGTGCACGCCGCCTCGGAAGGCGAAATCCTCGAGTACTCGGTGCTGATGACGGAATACGTCCACCGCGATTTCACGCTGGTCGATGTGACGGCTCCCGACGCCACGAAAGGCCACGCGCTCGCCTGGCGTGCGGAGCAGATGGGCCTGTCGCGTGACGAGGTGATGGCCATCGGCGACAACTTCAACGACCTCGAGATGCTCGAGTTCGCCGGCACATCCGTCGTCATGGGGAACTCCGTGGAGGAGCTGAAAGGTCGCGGCTGGCACGTCACCGGACATCAGAACGAGGCGGGCGTGGCTCAGGCGATCGAGAAGTTTGCGTTGAGATCGTCGTAGAGGCGGACCCGCCTTGCGATCACGACGAACGCCACGTCGGGCGCTTCGCCAACACGCTGAGAAACACGCGCAGCTCTTCGTCCCAGACGTGCCAGGAGTGATCGCCACCTGGAATCTCGTGATACTCGTGCGCGAGCTTCTGTGCCGCCAGTCGCATCGCGAACTGCTGGCTTGCCCCAGCAGCGAATCGGCGGTGCCGCACGACACATAGAAGTAGGTCGGCGATCCCGCGGCGACCGCGGCGTTGGCGTCCATCCGCAGCGCCGCGCTGAAGGCGCCGACGACGCCGAAGCGCTGCGGGTGCTGGAGCGCGGTCATCGTGGCGATGCGCCCGCCCATCGAGATCCCGGCGATCGCCCGTGACGAGGGCGACGCGATCGTTCGATAGTTGGCGTCCACATAGTCCACGAGCTCGGAGGCGACGTAGGCGTTGTAGCGCGCCTGGCTCTCGGCGGAGAGGCTGCTGTAGTTCCGATCCGCGGCCGGCATCACGAAGATGGCCTCCTGCATGCGGGCGAGCGGCCCGAAGATCGGCCGGGCCATGAAGGCGGTGTGATCCTGGCCGCCGCCGTGGAAGAGATAGACAACCGGGTAGCGCTTGTCGGAGTCGGCGTACGCGGAGGGCAGGAGGATCGAGAAGATCCGCTCGCCGCCGAGCGACGCGCTTGCGTGACGAACGGCGCGCGCTTGGGCCGAGGCGTTTCCGGCGCATGTCGCGAGCACGATCAGTCCCAACAGGGCGCGGGTCAGCACGGTGTAAGCCTACTCCTTTCACTGTCTGCACGTGACTGCACCTGTCGCTGCGGGACTGCACATGTCACGCACGTGACTGCGCTTGCCTACGAAACCGCGGAGGCGCGGAGGCGCGGAGGCTTTGGTCAGGCGTTTAGATACGACGCGTCTCGATTCCTGTCTCTCATTGTCGCTGTTGAAATTCAGGATCAGACCGACCTGCAGAGACGCAGGACGCGCAAGATACGTCAGCATCTGGGCATGGTGAATTGCCGCGAGCCGTTCGATGCTCTTCACTTCGACAACGACGCTGATTCTCGACGATCAGGTCGGGACGATGTTCGGCATATGTGTTGACCTTTGTAGAGACACGGAACAGCGCAGCTGGCGCTCTGAACTGAGATGCCTCGTAGCTGCAAGTTCGATGCATAGCGCGGTCTCGTACGCGGACTCGGGCAGTCCGGGTCCGAGTGTCGATGAACCTCGATCGCGCAGCCCAAGATCTCGATCGTGTGAATCGTCTGTGTTCCCATCAAGCATGACAAATTACCTCCGCGCCTCCGCGCCTCCGCGTGTTTGTGAGCAAGTGCAGTCACGTGCGACATGCGCAGTCACGTGCAAATGACATGTGAAGTCAGTGAATGTCGTTGTAAGCAGCTAGCGCCGCCCCTCGGACACCAGCCGGGATCAACGGAAACCTCCCCAGCACATGCTCGAACTCCTCGCGTCTCAGCCCGTAAAGCCGCGCGCAGAGCGCCTGCAGCTGCGCGTACTCGTCCATCTCCTCGACCGGTGACGTGGAGTGAGCCAGCGCCTCTGACAGCACGCCGAGTCGATGCGCGAACGGATGACCGGCCCGGACGGTTGGAACCGGCAGCCTCGAGACCAGCGCGACGGTGACGTGGGTGTTCACCCGGAGGCGAATCAGATAGTTCGCCACGAAGCTGTTGAGCAACGCGCACAGGATGTGCTGCTCCGCTACCGGAAGACGGGTTTTCAGGCAGAACAGCGTATGCGTCGTGACCGCGCGAGCGGGGACGATTGCCGCAATCAGCGTCAGGCGATTGGTCGCGCTGGCGATGTCACGGTAGGCCAGGCGCGGTCGCTGCGGGATCGTGCGGCGCATCGTCGCGGCGGGATCGAGTTCGAGGCGACAGCGGCCCAGCGACACGCGGAACGGGTCGATCTGCTTGCCCTCGACGATGGGGCGAGCATCGGGAGCGCCGGTGTGAGCCCTGAAGGCATCACGGTCGTCGCTCGCATTGAGCTCGCGACTGAAGTGCACGCACCAGCCGGGCTCGGCGCCGAGTCGAGGTACTGAGGCACTGATGCGCTCGACGATGGCCAGATCGTGCGGCGTGGTGAGCTCAGGGATCCCGAGGTCGTCCTCGCCGGAGAGACGCTGGATGAAGGCGCGTGTGAGGGTGACCGGCGAGCCGCCACCGGCCGCCGGCGAAGCCGCTGCAAAGGCCTGCGGCGTGGCACGTTCGAGGTCCTCGGTACGAGTGATGCCGAATCGACAGCGGATCGCGTCAGTCGGTCGTCCTGGCGTGCATGTGAGGAGCACGAAGCGCGTGCTTCGGTGAATGGGAAAGATGGCTTCCCGGTTGTCGAGTCCGGTGATGGTATCGACGTCCGCGCGAGAGAAGACATGGCGTCGGAGAGGAGCGGCGCCGGCATCGCTGACGAAACCCGACGGCAGCACGAGTCCGATGCGGCCGCCCCGCCGAACGAGTTGAAGCGCGCGCTCGACGAACAGCTGATACAGATTGGCGTGCGCCGAGCTCTCGACGCGATAGATGCCGGACTCGCGGACGAAGTCGATGAGACGACGAGCGTCCGCCTTCCGTCCGGCCCGTGCAGGCTGGTCGCCGCTGTCGCCGCGGACCATATCCCAGGGCGGGTTTCCGATCACCGCGTCGAACCCGGGCGTCGCCCTGGCCTGGCCGTGTTCATCGAGAAACACTTCCGGAAACGCCAGCGGCCAGTGATGAAACCGGAGTCGCGCCGCGGTCTCGTCGGAGTGATTCAGCAGCGTTGCACTGGTGCGTGCAGGCAAGGACGAGTGCCCACCGAGCAGCCGCGCCATCAACTCACGAAACGTGCCCCGGTCTGGTGCGTGGCCATCCGTCCAGAACCATCCGGCACACCACAGGTCGAAGAGACGCGACCACGTCGCGAACGACGACCCCTTGTCGTGCAGCGAGGCCAGTGTCCGCTCCTTCTCGCGCACGATCGCCGCCGAGTCGTCGGCCTCACTGGTGAGCTGCTGCCGAATCCGGACCGCGTGCTCGAAGGCGGTCGAGAGATGTTCGTCAGGAAACAACGGCAGCTCCTCATGGCGACGACTGCGTGCGGCGCCGCCTCCTGGCTGGCGCCGGAGATCGTCGGGCGACGCGCCAACGAGGCTGTTGCCGGCAACGAGGTGGTGATCGAGAAACGACAGCGGCTTGTCGGTCGCGAGCGTGGCCAGCCAGATCGACAGCCGGGCCAGCTGCACGGCCATTGGATTGAGGTCCACGCCGAAGAGACACCGTGATGCCACCTCGCGTCTCAGCATCGCTCGCTCCGCGGGTGTCACGTCGTGCGCATGCCACGTCCCTTCCTCGATGAGCGCGTCCTCGACGACCGCACTGAGATATCGGCAGGCGGCGACGAGAAACGCGCCGCTGCCCATGGCCGGATCGAGGACCCTGAGCGCCATGATCTCCGCCGCCGTGCGGCCCTTCACCAGCGGCTCCAGCGTGTGACGCACCAGAAAGGCCGTCATCGCGCGAGGCGTGTAGAACGTCCCGCTCGCCTTGCGCACATCTCGCGTCCGTAGCAGCGTCGCGCGAGCGGGCCGCCTGCCGCCTTCGCCCCCGGCGCTTCGGCGCCCAAGGAAGGCGGCCCCCACAGCAGCAGGTTCGTAGTCGAGCACGCGTTCGTACACCGCTCCCAGTTGCTCGACGTCGAGATCCCGGTAGATGATGCGCGCCCGGCCACCGTGCCGATTGACCGGCGTGGTGCTGACGGCCACCACCGCGCGGCCCATGACCGCATCGGTGATCGGCGTGCGATCGAAGGTGTCGGCCTGTGACGGCGAGAAGAGCCGGCCATTGAAGGCCGTGACGCGAAGCTCGCCGGCGCTGCAGCCGGCATGCGCCAGCCGCGAGATCGCCTGAACCGCCTGCCACAAGCCACGGTACCGGCGTCCCTGCAGCAGCGTGGAGACGATGGTGTCGAGGGAGTAGCGGTCGCGATAGACCGGATGCCACAGCGGCAGCAGTCCCCTGGCTTCGGCAAACAACAGGAAGAGGACGCGGTAGAGCACGGTCAGCGATTGCTCGAAGAGGACCGGCATCGGGGCGCGGCGCCTGCCTGTCGCCAGCGTGCCGACGAGCAGTTCAAGCGCCTCGAGCACGCCGCTGCCGAGGACGCGGCAGACGTGCACACCGTGGCGGCGCGACAGGTCCACCGCGCGATCGAGGAGCGGCCGGTCGCCGGCGATCGCGTCGGCGCGCACGAGCGTCCACAGCAGCAGTTGTGCCGCCGGCTCCTGGCCAAGCACCGAACAGTCGAACTCGAGGTAGTGCCGCGACCACGTGTAGCGGGCATCGACGAGTCGGATCGCGCGGCCATTGCAGCAGACGCACCAGCGTGTATCGGCGGCAATCGCCTGGATCACGGATGACCGCCAGATGCCGTCCAGCGGATCGCCCCAGGCCGTGACGACAACGATGAGGGTGGAGGAGTCGGCGGTCAGGCGAAGCACGGACCGGTCGCCCTCGTCGATGCGTTGCGCGACTGACAGGCCGAGCAGGCTGAGCAGCGGAAGGACCGCGACATCCGTGATCGCGCGCACGCTCGCGGCCGTGCCGAGCGTGGCATCGAGACGTCGAGACCATGACGACAGCTGTGCGGCGACGGCGGGTGGTACGGAGGCGGTCTCAGCCAGTGACGGCAGCACGTCTCGCGCGAACGACGTGCTGATCAGGCCGCCGCGAACGCCGGGGATCATCGACGGATCACGCCGAGGGTCAGACGCGGTCGATCGAACGAGATCTGATCCTTCCTGGCGAGCTCGGCACGCCGATCCGCGCAGCGCGCGAGGGCCTCGTCCAGCGTCGCATTCCGCGTGGCGGCCATGCGTTCGGCGCGGCGGTCGAAGAGGCCGGGCTGCACCAGCGCGCTGGCGAGCCGGGCCCGCTGGTGTTCAAGCTCGTCGGCAATCGCGGTTTCGCGCCGGATGGCGAGAGACAGTGGTGCGCGGAGCGTGGACAGCAGCGACGATAGCAGCGCGTGCGAGGCTGATGTGAGTACCGGCTCGACAAGGCGATCGAATGACTCGAGCCAGCGCCGGAGGTCGTGGCTCGTGCGGGGAGCCGTGCTCACCACGTCGCCGATGCCGATGATCGCTTGCCAGACCGGCTGACCATCGGGGTCTTCGAACGAAACCCGGTACGCCCAGTGCGTGGACTTCGCGCGACGAGAAGGGAGCACCGTCACACACGGCCGATCTACTGGGGGATGTCGGACGCCCTGAGCCAAGTTGCGGGCTCGTTCGATGCGCGTCGCCTCATCACGCGCGGCCGCGCGTAGATCGCCGATGACCACCCCGGGAGGCAACGCAGTGTAGGGCGGGTCTTGCTCTGTAGACCCGCCGGGAGAGACCCGCCGGGTAGAGACCCGTCGGGCAGGCCACTCAATGATCCGGCGCGCATGCCGCCGAGAACACCGGCAACGTGACGCGTTCGTGCCAGCAGGACCGCGACCGACTCCTCCTCGCATGTGCCGGCGGCGAGCAGATGGACGGCGTGGACGCGTTTCGTCTGTCCGAGCCGCTCGACTCGGCCGATGCGCTGCTCCAGTCGGACCGGCGTCCACGGCAGCTCGAGGTTGATGACCAGCCGGCACCGGTGATGGAGGTTCAGTCCCTCGCTGGCCGCATCGGTTGCAAGCAGCAGGCGCGCGTTGCCGGTGACGAATTGCTGGAGCGCGACCTGTCGCTCGCTGGTCGTCAGCCCTCCGTGCAACAGTGCCGGGGCACAGATCGCGCAGATGGTCCGCCAGGCGATGCAGGGTGTCCCGATACTCGGTGAACACGATCGCCGGTTCGCGGGTTCTTCGCAGGAGACGACCAAGCGCGGTGAACTTCGACTCGCGACGTTCAGCCAGCCGCGCCAGTCGAAGGAGCTGCTCCAGCCAGCGGCGCTCCTCATAGCGATCCGCGAGTCCCGGCGAGCCCAACTCGATGGCCGGCTCGTCGTCTTCGTCGGCGGCCATAAAAGGAAGCGCCATCTGCAGAAGGTCCGGACCCTCGTCCGCACTCAGCAGCCGCAGCCGCGTGTCCAGCGACCGCGACAGCGACGAAGCGCTGCTGCAGGCGCGGCGCATCAGGATCGTCATCGCGAGACGCGCAGCTGGTCTCGTCTCACTCGCGTGCGTCCAGACCAGCCGCACATAGGCCATGAGCGCCGAATGCATCTCCAATTCGTCGGCGGTCGGTCGCACGCGAAGCGATGTCGTCCGGCGAGACGAGGTCAGGCCGACGTCGAGCCGCGTGCGACGGAAGACGAGGAGGGGAAAGGTGTGAGGGTGCGAGGGAGCGAAGTCGCCGATTGACGCGAGCCTGGCAAAGGCCTCGTCGTCGCCGGAATGTGGTGTTGCCGTCAGAAGGATGAGCGTGCGTGCGCGGTGCGCGAGGATCGATGCGACCGTCGCACGATCCGATCGACCGGCGAGCGCATGGGCTTCGTCGAAGACGAGCACGTCCCAAATCAAGCCTTCGAGCGCACGCACCACCTCTGGTCGCTTCACGTAGTCGAGCGAGGTGATCACGACGCCGTGGATGGACCACGGGTTGTCGTGCTGAACGGCCTGTCGCGCGATTGCCGGCGAGTCGAGCCGCGTCGAGCCGAGTCCGAAGCGTTCGCCGAGCTCCGCCTGCCACTGCTCGCGAAGGCCTGCCGGGGCGACGACGAGGACGCGCGCGTCAGGCCGCCGCATGAGGATCTCGCTGATGACGAGACCCGCCTGGACGGTCTTGCCAAGTCCGACCTCGTCGGCAATCAGGACCCGTGAGGCCAGGCCGCGAACAACGGCGAGCGCGGGCTCGAGCTGGAAGGGCAGAATGGCGAAGGCGGCGTGAAGCGGCGACTGCAGTGAGTCGTACGAGGGGGTGGCTTCGGCGAGAGCCGTGCGCGCGATCCGTCGCCACGTCCCAGGGCGCACGAGGCGTGGAGCCTCCGACGAGTGCAGGCGGTCGATTGGTTCGAACGGAAGCAGGAAGGCCGTGCGAATGCCCCGGTTGTCGGCATCGCGTCCGCGAACCTCGAGGACCGAGCCATGGCTTCCCGGGAGGTACCGATCGACCACCCAGGATTCGCCTCGGGCGCGCACGACATGGCCCGGCCGAAGGAGTGGAGCCGACATGCACCTGACAGGTGCAGGCGGCGTTCCCGGGCGTCAGACGCGGAAAATTGGCGTGTTCCAGCGGATCCGTTGAGAAAACTGCGCGGTCACTCACGTGTCGAGTACGCGGAATTCGCA
The DNA here is from genome assembly GCA_963751025.1 of uncultured Acidobacteriota bacterium. Taxonomy (GTDB): domain Bacteria; phylum Acidobacteriota; class Vicinamibacteria; order Vicinamibacterales; family UBA2999; genus Gp6-AA40. The sequence goes on from CAVVTC010000006.1 coordinate 500,220, forward strand.
GGGACTGAACGCGTGGTCAGCCGGTCTCGCCGTAGCCGTGGCGAAGGCGGGCGACCGTCGCGCCCAGGTGTGTCTCCGTCGCGTCCCAGAACTCCACCACGAGCGGGTGGTTCTCGAGGGCCTGCTGGACGATGCCCGCGCTGAACACCTTTGCCGCGTCCGTGAATCAGCCGTACCTCGCGCAAGCCTGCTTCGTGCGCCGCGGTGACGTATTCGGCGACAACGGATGCGACGTCGCGCGGCGCAAAGGCATGGAGGTCGAGTGTGGCTTCGATCGGGACCGATGTGTCTCACGGATAGCGGCTGTAACGTGGCCGTGACGACGGTCTTGATGCCGCCGCGGACGGCGAAGTCGCCGACCACGGTCATGCGCCGCGGCTGGCACGCGGCGACGAGGTCGTCGAGGATCTGGTTGGTCGCCGCCTCGAAGAAGATGCCGCGATTGCGGAACCCGAACATGTAGTACTTGAGCGACTTCAACTCGATGCAGCGATCGCCGGGGACGTAGGTGATGCGGATTTCGCCGAAGTCGGGCAGCCCGGTTTTCGGGCACACCGAGGTGAACTCAGGGCAGCTGATCGCGATCTCGAAGTCGCGTTCCGGACGAGGATTCGGGAATGTCTCGATCGCCGCCTCGCTTGACATACGCGAGAAATTCTAGCACTTTGGGCCGAAATCGCTGGATCGCGGCGTCGTTGACACGCCCTGCGCGTGCGAGCTAGCATTACGACGCTTTTCATTGAGTTTCCGCAGCAGTTTGAGCGCGCGCGACAGCTCCTGCGGCCCAGCATCGGCGCGCAGCACAAAGGGGGGACGTGATGGCAGAGGCCCGCAGAATGGGCAAGTCGGAATTGTTCTCGCACTTCGCCGAACGCTTCGAGGTGAAGCGGACTCAGGCGCGCGAGTTCTTCGACGAGCTGACGACGCTGTCGGAGAAAGAGCTCAAGCGCTCCGGTGAGTTCGTGCTGCCCGGCATGGTCAAGCTCGTGGTGCAGAAGCGGAAGGCACGCATGGGCCGTAATCCTGCGACCGGCGAGGCCATCAAGATTCCGGCCAAGACCGTCGTGAAGGCGCGTATCGCGAAGCAGCTCAAGGACGCGGTCCTGCCGAAGAAGTAGCTCGACCTCGGAATCCCCCCTTTTGCAATTTTGCCCGGCGCGGCTTGAGTGCGCCGGGTTTCTTTTTGGAGTCGTCGTGTCCGGCTTCAGCCGGACCTAGTTTCCGCGGATCTTCCGCGCCAGCTCGCGGATCTCGAGCCGGTCCATCTTGAACTTCAGCGTGCTGAGCGGGATGCCCAGCGCTCGCGCCGTTCCGGTCACGTTCCACCCGGACTTCTCGAGCGCGCGAATGATGAAGTTGCGCTCGAAGGTCGAGACCGCGCGCTCCAGCAGGTTCTCGGTGGTCGGCCCCTGCGCGTCGAGCTGCGCGACGTGCAGCTCGTACGGCAGGTCCTCGTCGGTGATCCACGTCCTTGTCGGAGATCGCCACCAGCCGCTCGATCAGGTTCTCGAGCTCGCGGATGTTGCCCGGCCACCAGTACGCGCGTCAGGATCTGCATCGTCGAATCGGCGATGCCCTGAATGTTCTTCCGGAACTTCACGTTGTAGCGGCGCAGGAAGAAGCGCGCCAGGTCGGGCAGATCGTCGATGCGGTCGCGCAGCGCCGGCATGCTGATCGGAATGACGTTGAGCCGGTAGAAGAGGTCCTCGCGGAAGCGCCCTTCCTTGACCGCCTTGTCCAGGTCGATGTTGGTGGCGGCAATCAGCGCGGAAGTCCGTCTTGATCGGATGCATGCCGCCGACGCGTTCGATCTCGCCCTCCTGGATCGCGCGCAGCAGCTTGGCCTGCAGGTCGTATCGCAGATCGCCGACCTCGTCGAGGAAGAGCGTGCCGCCGGAGGCCAGCTCGAACTTGCCGAGCTGCTGGCGGATCGCGCCGGTGAACGCGCCCTTCTCGTGGCCGAACAGCGTGCTCTCGACGAGCTCCTTGGGAATCGCGGCGAGGTTCACCGCCACGAACGGTGCGTTGGCGCGTCCCGCTTCCCGGTGGATCAGCCGCGCGAGCAGCTCCTTGCCGGTGCCGGTCTCGCCGAGGATGAGCACGTTCGTGGCGAGCTTCGCGACCTTCTGCACCGTGCCGATGATCGTCGCGCGTCGCCTGGCTCGGGCCGACGACGAACTCGCGCTCGTTGGTCTCGGCAACCTCTTCGCGCAGGCGGACGACGTCGCGACTGAGATCCTGACGCTCGCTGGCGTTGGCGACGAGCGTGCGCAGCGTCTCCAGATCGATGTCCTTCGGCGTGTAGTGATACGCGCCGAGGCGCATCGCCTCGATGGCGATCTCGAGCTCCTTGACCTTCGAGATGACGATGACCTCGACGTACGGATAGTTCTCCTTCGTGATCTTGAGGACCTCGAACGCCGCTGATGCCGGGAAGGTGCGCGTCGAGGATCATCAGATCGACGTTCTCCTTCTCCATCATCTGGAGTCCGCCTTCGCCGTTGGCGGCGCGCAGGACGCGCAGATCGCGGCGCAGGAATCCGGTGAGCGCCTCGCGCATCGTCGTCGTCGTGGTCGACGATCAGCAGGGTCTTGCGGCGGTCACGACATGCGAGATATTATGGGTCGGCGAGTCATTTATTGAGGACGCGCATGCGGCAGTCTGGCGGTCTCCGACAAATGCTCCGACTGCGTTATGCCCACTGCGTACGACGTCGTCGTGATCGGCGCCGGGACCGGCGGCTACGTGGCCGCGATTCGGGCCTCACAGCTTGGCAAGAAGGTCGCCGTCGTCGAGAAGCAGAAAGCGCTTGGCGGCACCTGCCTGATCTGGGGCTGCATTCCGACCAAAGCCCTCCTCGAGCACGCGCACGCGTTGAAGGTCATTCGCGAGGCGCCAAGGAGTGGGGCGTGATGATCCCCTATGGCGCACCGGCCATCGACATGAAGCAGGTGCAGGCGCGCAAGGACAAGATCGTCGGCGGACTGACCAAGGGCGTCGAGTTCCTGTTCAAGAAGAACAAGATCGACTGGATCAAGGGGACGGCGCGGCTGAAGGGGCGCGGGAAAGTCGAGGTCTTCGAGGGCGACCGGCAGACGCTCGACGCCAGGGAGATCATCGTCGCCACCGGATCGTCGCCGCGCAGCGTGCCGGCGGTGCAGATCGATCACCAGCGGATCATCACCAGCGACGAAGCGATTCACTTGAAGGCCGTGCCGAAGTCGCTCGTCATCATGGGCAGCGGCGCGGTCGGCGTCGAGTTCGCCTCCATCTATCGCCGCTTCGGCAGCGAGGTGACGATCATCGAGCTGCTGCCGCGTCTCGTCCCGGTCGAGGACGAGGCCGTGTCCGCGGAGCTCGAGAAGTCGTTCAAGAAGCAGGGCATCACCGTGCTGACCGGCACGAAGGTGACCAAGCGCGTCGGCCTCAGCCGACGGCGTGACGATCGAGGCGCAGAGTGCGCGACGGGAAGTCGCACGCCATCTCCGCGGAGCTGCTGCTCGTCGCGACCGGCCGCGGTCCGGTCACCACCGGGCTCGGCGCCGAGGAGCTCGGCATCGCGATGGAGAACGGCTACATCAAGGTGGACGAGATGTATCGCACGTCCGTCCCCAACGTGTCGGCGATCGGCGACGTGATCACGCTGGGCACCGGCGTCGCATCCGCAGCTCGCGCACGTGTCGTCGATGGAGGGTGTGATTGTGGCGGAGCGGCTGGCCGGGAAGGACGTCCAGCCGCTGAACTACGACCACGTTCCCGGGTGCACGTATTGCGACCCGGAGATTGGCAGCGTCGGTCTGACCGAGTCCGAAGCCCGGCAGCGCGGCTACGACGTGCGGGTCGGCCAGTTTCCGTTCGGCGTCCTGGGCAGGGCGAAGATGGCCGGGGAATCCGAGGGGTTCGTCAAGATCGTGGCCGAGACGAAGTACGATGAGGTGCTGGGGGTGCACATGATCGGCCCCCGATCGACCGAGCTCGTCGCCGAGGGGGTGCTGGCCCTTCGTCTGGAGTGCACGGTCGAAGAGCTGATCAAGACGATCCACGCGCACCCGACGTTCTCGGAGGCCGTGGCCGAAGCCGCGCACGCCACGCACGGCGCGGCGATACATATGTAGCCTGTAGGCGGGTAGCTCGGTAGTCCGGTCGCCCAAGGCGCTAGAACGACCAAAGCCGAACGAAGCTTCGAAAGTCTATGTCCACACCCGTCGTGATGCCCCAGATGGGGGAGTCGATTGCCGAGGGCACCATCGTCCGCTGGATCAAGAAGGTGGGCGATGCGGTCGATCGCGACGAGCCGCTCTTCGAGATCTCCACCGACAAGGTGGACGCCGAGATTCCCGCCCCCGCCGCCGGCGTCCTGACCGAGATCAAGGTCAAGGAAGGCGAGACCGTTCCGGTGAACGCCGTCGTCGCCACCATTGGCGAGGCGTCCGAAGTGGTGACGTCGAACGGCTGCCGGTGTCAGGCGCCCGTCCAGGCTGACGGAGAAGGTCCACCGCAGAAGAAAGTGCCGGCGACGCCAAAGCCGCAACGGCCGCGAGGCCGCTGCCGACGGTCAGCCGCGAGTCCGCGGTCCCGGCGGCGGTCGGTCACGAGGACGTCCGTCGTCAGAAGTCATCGCCGCTCGTCCGCCGCATCGCCAAGGAGCACAACGTCGACGTCTCGCAGATCCACGGCTCGGGTCTCGGCGGACGCGTGACGAAGCACGACATTCTCGGGTATCTCGGGACAGGCCCGGAGATCAAGGCGACCCGGAAGCCGCGAGCCCAAAGCCGCGGCTGAGTCCCGACTCCGGAGCCGCAAGCCCCGACCAGCGCCGAGCGCCCAGAGCCCGGAGCCCAGGATCCCCGTCTACCGCGACCGCGATCGCATCGAGATCGAGCCGCTGTCGGTGATGCGCAAGAAGATCGCCGAGCACATGGTGATGAGCCGGCGCACATCGGCGCACGTGCACTCGGTCTTCCATGTGAACTTCTCGACGGTGGCGCGGATCCGCGCGCAGAAGAAGGCCGAGTACGAGCAGCTGGGCACGAAGCTGACCTACATGGCCTTCATCGCCAAGGCGGTGATTGCCGCCCTGCGCCGCTTTCCCGTCGTCAACGCCTCGCTCGACGGAGACAACATCGTCTACAAGAAGGACATCAATCTCGGCATCGCCGTGGCGCTCGAGGCCGGCCTGATCGTGCCGGTCATCAAGCATGCCGACGAGAAGAACCTGCTCGGCCTGAGCCGATCGATCGCCGATGTCGCCGATCGCGCGCGCGCGAAGCAGCTCAAGCCCGACGAGGTGCAGGGCGGCACATTCACGATCACCAATCCAGGCCAGTTCGGCTCGCAGTTCGGCATGCCGATCATCAACCAGCCGCAGGTCGCGATCCTGGGCGTCGGTACGATCGAGAAGCGCCCCGTCGTCGTGGACGACGCGATCGCGATTCGGCACGATGGCGTATCTGACGCTCGGCTACGACCATCGGCTCGTCGATGGCGCGACCGGCGACCAGTTCATGTCGGAAGTGAAGCAACAGATCGAAAACTTCGACATCACGTCTGTGTAGGCAACGGAGTGTACGGAGGCAACGGACTAACACGGAGAAACGGGGAAACGGAGGATCTTCTGTTAACTAAATGTTCTCCGTTCCTCCGTTGCTCCGTGTTGACCCGTTATCTCCGTCACTCCGTTGGCTCCAGTGATGCGCGAGCTCGAAGTCCGCCGTCTCGGCGTGGTGCCGTACGACGAGGCACTCGCCCTCCAGCGGCAGCTCGTCGAGGATCGCCGCGCGGACCGGATTCCCGATCTGCTCCTCCTCCTGCAGCATCCCCCGGTCATTACGCTTGGCGTGAAGGGCGACGGCGGCCGCGCGAACATCGTCGCCACTGAGCGAGCGGCTGGCGGAGCTGGGCATCGAGGTCTCGCGAGACCGGGCGCGGCGGCGACGTGACCTACCACGGGCCCGGGCAGATCGTGGGGTATCCGATCCTCGATCTCAGTCCCGATCGCTGCGACGTGCATCGATACGTCCGGGACCTCGAGGACGTGATGATCCGCGTCTGCGCCGACTACGGCGTCGCTGGCGACGACGATCAAAGGCCTGACCGGCGCCTGGGTGGGCGCCGAGAAGATCGGCGCGATCGGCGTCCGGCTGTCACGCTGGATCACGAGTCACGGCTTCGCGTTCAACGTCAGCACCGACCTCGATCACTTCACGCTGATCGTGCCGTGCGGAATCACCGACCGAGGCGTCACGTCACTGGAACGGGCGACTGGACGGACGTTGTCGATTGGCGACGTCGAAGACGCCGTCGTCCGGCGGTTTCAGGAGACGTTCGATCGGGTCACGACGGTGGAGTCTCCCGAGTCAGCAGCACCTCTGCCACACCTCGACCAGCAACCTTCGTAACCTCCACGCGCGCCTGGTTCCACGTGACGACGTCGCCGAGCAGCGCCGGGCGGCCGAGCAGGAGGAGGACAAGCCCGCTCACGGTCGTCACCTTCGGATGCTCAAGCGGCCAGTCGAGAGCCTTGGCGACTTCATCGAGTCTGACCGTGCCGCGTACACGCACCGCGCCGTTCGCCTCACGAACGATGGCGGCGCGTCCGCGGCCTTCTTCGATATCGCCGATCACTTCTTCGAAGAGGTCCTCCATGGTCACCAGGCCGGCCGTGCCGCCATGCTGATCCATGACCACCGCCATCTGAGCGCGGTAGCGCCGCATCGAGGCCAGCACCTCGGTGACCTGCGTCGGGCCCGGGACATAGGGCAGCTCTCGCGCGTCCCGCGCGGTGACCGGCTGATTCGAGATCAGGTGCCGAAGGACTTCCTTGATGTGAAGGCTGCCGACGATGTGATCGAGGTCGCCGCTGTAGACGGGATATCGCGTGTGGGCCTGCGTGCGGACGATCGCGCGAAGCTCGTCCGGCTCGGCGCCAACCGGGATGCCGACGAGCAGAACCCGCGGCACCATCGCTTCACCCGCTGTGCGGTCGCCGAACTCGAACAGGTCGCGCAGGAGCTGGCCTGACTCGCCGCGCAGCAGCCCGCCCTCCTCGCTCTCCTGGACGATGAACTGCAGTTCCTCGGCGCGTGTGATACCGCTCGCGCTCGACTCGCTGCCGCTTGATGCCGACCAGTCGACAGCAGCCCGTTGCCGAACGCGTTCAGCGCGACGACCAGCGGGCAGGATGGCGCGCTCGAGCGCGCGGATAACGGGCGAGACGTACAGGACCGTGCTTGCTGCGGTCGCTGCAGCGCCAGCGCCTTCGGCACCATCTCACCGAAGACGATGTGCAGCTAGGTGAGAATGGTGATGGCGATAACGCTGGCGGCCGTGTGAGCGGCGACCCAGCCCGTGGTGCTCGAGCGGCCCGAGCCACTGAGCGATGTGTTCGGCCATCCAGTGCTCGCCGTACATGCCGAGCCCGAGACTCGCGACCGAGATGCCGATCTGCGTCGTGGCGATGTAGCGATCCTGCAGCTTGGTATCTTCGAGAATGCTGCAGCGCGAATCGCGCCAGCCGGCTGCCCTGTGAGGCCTGGTGCTCGATATTCGCCCGCGGCGCGCCGACGATCGCGAATTCGGCGGCGACGAACAGCCCATTGGCCAGGACGAGCAACAGGATGATGGCGATCGGGATGAGTATCTCCATCATGGCCGGCTCTCGTCCGGTCCGGCCTGGGCCTGCGACACGATGACCGATTCGACGGCGCGGTCGGCCACCCGCTCGACCTCGAACTCGTGCGGGCCGATGGCGACCAGCTCGCCGGGCGCCGGAAGGTGGCCGAGTGCCTCGGTCACCATGCCGCCGACCGTGGCGGCATCCGTATCCCACGTCGTCTCGAGCGTCGCCGCCGCATCGTCAACAGTCATGCTGCCCGGCAGTCGCGTTCGTCCGTCGGCCAGCGGCTCGGCCGCCGGATGGGCCGCCTTGAATTCGTCGCCGACGTGGCCGAGCAGCTCCGACAGCACGTCTTCCAGCGTCAGCAGGCCCGATGTGCCGCCGAACTCGTCAACGACCAGCGCCTGATGCGAGCGCCGCTCGCGAAGCTCGCGCAGGATGCGATCGGCGGTCACGCTCTCGTGGACCGTCGGCATCACGCGGATCAGATCGGCCAGCGTCGTGGCGCTCCCTCGGTGACGAACCATCGCACCAGTTCTTTCGTGTGCAGGATGCCGACGATGTTGTCGAGCGAATCGCGATAGACGGGGAGCCGCGAGAAGGGGCTCTGCGCGACGATGCCGATGACTTCGTGGAGCGGCGTGTCGATGTCTGAGCGCGGCGATCTTGCGCCGCGGCACCATCAGCTGCTTGGCCTGACGGAGATTCAGCCGCAGCGCGCGCTGCAGGCGGCGATGCTCGTCGGGCTCGAGCAGTCCGCCGTCGCGGCTCTCGGCGATGAGCAGCTCGATCTCGTCCGGCGAGTGGATGTGCCGATGGGCCTGATACGGCGTCCCCATGACGCGCAGGAGCAGGAGCGGCTGAGCCGTTGAGGAACTTGATGAACGGCCGGTAGATCCACAACGAGGCCAGCATCGGCAGGAACGTGTAGAGCGATGCCTGGGTCGGATACTGCAACGCGACCAGCTTGGGAACCAGCTCGGCGAAGACGACCTGCGCCGGTGGTCAGCGTCAGCAGCACCACCGCCGTGGACGTGGACTGTGCGGCAAGTTCCTGAAGTCCGCCGAGGGCCGCGAAGTACGGCGTCAACCACACCGCGAAGGTCGCCTGCGCGTACGCGCCAAGCACGAGGCTGGAGAGCGTGATGCCGATCTGACTCGCGCCGATGTAGCGGTCCAGCGCCTCGGGCGACTCGAGCACCGGCAACAGCCAGGCGGCGAGCGGATTGCCGTCGGCGGCGAGCTGCTGGATGCGGCTCCGCCGGACGCTGACTGCGGCGAACTCGGCCGCCACGTACAGGGCGTTTACGAGGATCAGCGCAATGACGACGAGGATGGCCACGAGGACCATTGAGTGGCCCAGTACTTAGCATCCTTTTCCTTCTGAGACATAACCCCTGCCGGCACAGTCAGTTCCAGCTGGCCCTTCAAACTCGGGAATAAGACCAATTTGGTCGGTGTTCAAAATGGCAGAGGACAAAACCCATATGGACAGGACCCAGGATCGACGCCTCATCGCTGGGCTGCAGGCCGGAGATCAGGCTGCGGTCCAGGAACTCGCCACGCGCTTCGGCCCGCGCATCCAGCAGCTGGCCATGCGGCACATGAAGAATCGGGAGGATGCGGAAGAAGTCACGCAGGACGTGCTGCTGAAGGTGCACCGGAAGATCGACGCCTTTCGCGGCGACGCCGCGCTGTCGTCGTGGATCTACCGCATCACGTTCAACACCGCGATGTCACGATTGCGGCAGAACCGCGCCGGAAGAATGGCCGAGCAGGAGCGCGATCGCGCGCTTGCCCTGTTCGAATCGGGCGAGCAGCCGCGCACGCCGCGAGAGCCGGCCGACTGGTCGCTGATGCCGGATGAACACGTGATGCGTCAGCAGTTGCGCGTCGCGTTGGCCGCGGCGGTACGCGAGCTGCCCGAGATCTACCGGGCGCCGGTCGTGCTGCGCGACATCGAAGGTCTCACGACCGAAGAGGCGAGCAGCCGGTTGAAGGTGAAGGATCAGACGCTGAAGTCGCGTCTGCATCGCGGGCGGCTGATGCTGCGCGAGCGCCTCGAGGTATTCAAGAGCGGGCTTTCACTCCACCACTCGACGCCGGCCTTCAGCGCCTGACGAATTCGGGCCGGGTCGTCCGTTCGGCCAGGCGGGCCGCGAGCTCCAGCGCGAGCGTTGCGACCCGCTTGGTTCCCACCGCATCGATCTTTTCCCAGTCGTCGGTCGGCCGATGGTAGTCGGGATGAAACCCGGTAAAGAAGTTGATGGCCGGAATGCGGCGATCGATGAAGTTGGCGTCGTCGCTGCGACCGGCGCCGGGGCCCTGCCCGTTTGATCTGGAGTCCGCCGCCCGCCGCGCTCGTCGCGGCCTTGAGGTCGGCTTCCATCGACGGTGACGCCTCGAGCCCGCTGACGTCCACCTCTCCGCGCGCGCGGCCGACCATGTCGAGATTGAGCATGGCAACCGTGTTGTCGATCGGGAAGACCGAGTGGCTGGCGTAGTACGCCGATCCGAGCAGCCCTTTTTCCTCACCAGCGAAGGCGACGAAGACGAGCGTGCGGGGGAAGCGTGATCGCTGATCCGCCGCGGCTCGAGCGATCTCGATGATCGACGCGGTGCCGGACGCGTTGTCGTCGGCACCGTTGTGAATCTCGCCGGTGCGGTCGGGCGTGCCCGAGAGCCGGCCGCCGAGCCCGACGTGATCGTAGTGGGCGCCGATGACGATCGCTTCCCCGGCACGGGCCGGGTCGCTGCCCGGCAGGATGCCAACGACATTGCGCACCGTCTTGCGATTCCTGGTCAGGCTCTCGACATAGTCCAGCGTCGCGGTGTTCAGCACCTCCGAACGGGGGACGAGGTCCATGTCGATCAGACGCGCTGCCGCGTCGAGCCGAAACGCATCGAGCAGCGGCTGGATCTCGCTTCGTCTCACGCGCAGGACGGGAATGCCCTGATCGTCGGCGTCGGGATCGCTCGTGAACAGCGAATATTGCCCCTCGTCGTTGCGGTGGCTGGGATCGGAGACGGCGAACACCGCGCGCGCGCCCTTGCTGAGCGCGAGCTGCGCTTTCGCGTTCAGCGAGGTCTGCGGCATCGGGCGCGTGCCGTTCAACCGGCTGCCCGCTTCATGCTCCTGCGGTTCGTGCGTGAAGATGAGGACGGCCTTGCCGGAGACATCGACGCGCGCGTAGTCGTCGTAGCCGAGGTCAGGAACCGCAAGCCCGTAGCCGGCGAACACCAGCGGCAGGCGATCCAGCTTCACCGATGGCGTCCGGTTGCTGCCCGAGGCCGCCAGCGGGTAATAGCCCGCGCCGAGCGCGAGATTGATCGTCCGGCCGCGGGTACTCGATCGAGATCTTGTTGTCCGGCCCGACGACCAGACCGGCGTCGAGCTCGAACGGCTGGAACCAGCGGCCCGCGACGCCCGGCTGCAGACCGGCGGCCTTGAACTGCTCCGCGATGTAGTCCGCGGCTCGCTCGAGCCCCTCGGTGCCGTTGCCTCGACCTTTGAGATCGTCGGCGGCCAGGAACTTGATGTGCCCGAGCAGCGCGTCCGGCTCGAATCTCCCTGTCACCGCCCAGCACGGTGATGCTGACGAGAACGAGCCCCACTGTCGCGAGCGCATTTCGCATGAGATCGATCCTATTACGCCCCGAGTGCAGTTTCGAGCCGCACGCGCTCCCGGGTGTTCAACGTGGGGACCCGCGTCCCTGAGATTCCAGACGGCGACAGATGCACCGGCATCGCACCGACGCGGCCTCGGTACCCCGAACTCGCCGCCGAGCACCATCAGCACGCTGAACGCGCGCCGCGACTGTTGAACGAGCCCTTCCGCGACGCGCGCCGCCGCGAGTCCCAGCGCAAACGGCCCCGGCGGCCACAGCCGCGCCGCTCGAGCTTCGATCCGGGTCAACTGGACCTGGGACAGCACACGCTCGAGGCTGTATCCGCCAATCGACGCCTCGCTCCACGGCACGACGAACCCCGATGGCGGCGTGCCCAGCACGGTGAGATCGACCTCCGATGGTGAACAGCCCGCCTCCATCGCAACCATCGCGCGCACCGCGGCAATGAGCGCCTCAGGGGAGGAGCCGGCGAGCCGCTCGCGTCGGATGTGTCCCTCGCGCACAAGCGCGCGCAGCAGATCGGCCTGCGAGGCTCCGGCAAACACGATCGGCGCATCACCGGCATACGCGGCGAGCCGTGTCAGCATCGCAAGGCCTTCCTCGCCCTGCCACTCGGATGAGGTACGGCCGAAGCGATCGGCGACGACACACACCGCGCACCCGGCCACGCGGCTCGCATCGTCGGTCCCGTCGAGACGGACGTGAAAGCGATCGACGGCGCCCGATTGCTGGATGTCCAGCGCCTTGCCGGCCGCGACCTTGCCGTCGGCGTCAATCAGCAGCACGCGCGACACGCGCTCGCCGCGCGCCAGCGCATGAGCGGTCGGCACCGCCGATCTCGCCGGCGCCGATGATGCAGACGGTGGCCATGATTCCGTGGAGTATTCTAGTGGACGTGAGTCCACTCACTGGCAAGGTGGCGTTCATCACCGGCGGCTCGCGCGGGATCGGCCTCGCCACCGCGCGCGCGCTGCTCACGCAGGGTGCATCGGTGGCGATCATCGCGACGGACCAGGCACGCCTCGACGCCGCCGCGGTCGAGTTGAGCGCCAACGCGTCGAGTGCGCGAGTGCTTGCGATCGCGGCCAGCGTTCGGAATCACGCCGAGGTGCAGGCGGCGCTCGCCAAGACCGTGGCGCACTTCGGCGGCCTGGACGTCCTGATCAACAACGCCGGCGTGGGTGTGTTCCGTCCCGTCGCCGAGATGACCGTGGACGAGTGGCACCGCATCATGGACACCAACGTGAGCGGTGTCTTCTACTGCTGTCATACGGCGCTCCCGTACTTGAAGGCGCGCGGCGGCGGATGGATCGTCAACGTCAGCAGCCTCGCCAGCAAGAACGCCTTCGTCAACGGCGCCGCGTACTGCGCGTCGAAGTCGGCGCTCAATGCCTTCAGCGAGGCGTTGATGCAGGAGGTTCGCTACGACGGCATCCGGGTCGCGTACGTCCTGCCCGGATCCGTGAACACCGGGTTCGGCGGACTTCCCAACACAAAATCCGACTGGGCGCTTCAGCCCGATGACGTGGCCGAAGTCATCCTCGATCTGATTGCGCATCCCAGTCGCAGCCTGCCGAGCCGCGTAGAGATCCGTCCCGCCCAACCCCCTCGCAAGGGCTAGCGACTGACGCTGATGTCCGCCTTCGACAAGCATCAGGACGAGCTCGAGAAGCACGAGACGATGATGGGGCAGTCGCGCGGGCGGCTCGCCGTGGCGCTGGATCTGTTGACGGACGCGCTCGCCATGGTCGGACAGCATGGCGTCTACTGCCAGAGTGCTCGAACCCCCGGCCGCCCGACGATGGACATCGCGCTGGTGCTCGAGCAGATCGGCGACGCCAAGGAGCTCGTGCAGAGCGTGATCGAGTCCGAACCCCGCTCCGCCGAGCTTCGGCGGGACAAGCGTTCATGACCGCCTCGCCCGCGCCGCTCGGTGCCGTGGCCCACTACAACCTGCTCGAGCAGCTCGAGCGGTCCGGTCCCGGCGATCTCTATCGCGCGCGCGACACAAAGCTGGGACGGACGGTCGCGATCCGGCTGCTGCCCGCGGATTTCACCGCGGACCGCGCCGCGCTCATCACGCAGGCGCGCGCCCTCACGAGCCTGTCGCACCCGAACGTCACCACGCTGTTCGACGTCGGCGAGCACGACGGCCGCGTCTACTTCGCATTCGAGTTCCAGAAGGGTCAGTCGCTCAGGGCCGAAGCGGCGGGGCGGCCGATGAACGTCCACCGCGCCGTGGAGATCGCGATCCACATTGCCGATGCCGTGGCCGAGGCGCACGCCGCCGGCTTCGTGCACGGCGGCCTCAGCCCGGAGTCGATCGTGATCAGCGCGAAAGGCCGCGCGAAGATCCCGGCCTTCGAGCTCGCGGCTCAGGGTGGGTTCGACCAGGAAGGCCGCGACGCGCGGCTGCACGATTACGAGTCGCCCGAGGAGGCCAACGGCGAGCCGCCGGACGATCGGTCGGACATCTATTCCGTCGGAGCGGTCTTGTACGAAATGCTCACCACCCGACGGCCCATGCACCGTGGTGCGTCGGCGCCGAGCGCATCGAACCCCAAGGTCCCGAAAGAGATCGATGCCGTCGTCCTGAAGGCGCTCGCGCCCAATCCGGCCAGCCGGTATCAGAGTGCCGTGGCGTTTGCCGGCGAGCTGCGCTCGTCGATCGCGGTGCTCGATGCACTTGGAGTCGCTGGTGAGGAAGAGGAGCTGGCGCAGACCTCGTCGACGAGCATGGGCCGCGTGCTGGCCATGGCCGGAGGCATGCTCCTCGTCGCCGCCGTCCTCGCGTGGTGGTTCTGGGGACGGTCCGCTAGCGCTCGAAGTCGTAGAGGCGGGTCTTTAGACGCGCCTTATGCCCCTACGACAGAGGATTTGAGGAGTTCAGGATCGCGCCGAGCCGTTCAGTAAACGTCGATCGCGCCAGCACCTGATCGATGCCCGCCCGCCGCGCCGCGGCGATAGCCTCCGAATCCACGTGGGAGACGTAGCCGAGCGTCATCACCCGCTTGAGCTCCGGGTCGGCCTTCATCGCCGCAATTGCTTCCATCGGCGCCATGCGGGAGCTGTTCAGGTCGAAGATGACCAGCGCCGGCCGTTTCTCCCGCACGGTGGCGAGCACGTTCTCCCGCGACCGTTCGAAGTAGATCTCCACACCGAGCTGCTTGGCGGCGGTCTTGATCTTGATCGAGAAGAGAAGGTCGTCGAGGACGCACACGATCATGGCTAGTCGGTAGATCGTAGCCGGTAGCTGGTAGCGGTTCCAAGTTCTTGCTACCGGCTACCAGCTACCGGCTAGTCGAGCGACCGGCTACCAGCTACCATCTAGACCAACATGCTTCTTGAAGTGACGAGCCGTAGCGCCGTTCTACAAGAACGGGTTCGTCGTCGGGTGCGAGCGCACGCGCGAGGCGGTCATCATCGACCCCGGCGACGAGGTGGACGAGTTGCTTGGCGCAGTCCGCGATCTGGATGTCGAGGTCCAGGCGATCCTGCTGACACACGCGCATGTCGATCACGTTACCGGCGTTGGCGCCGCGAAGGATGCCTACGGCGTCCCCGTGTATCTTCACCGCGACGACCTGTTTCTGTACGAAGGCACGGTGCAGCAGGGCGCGCTCTTCGGCTTCAAGGTTCGTCAACCGCCTCCGGTCGATTCCTACTACGACGGCAGTCCGATCTACTTCGGCGACTACGAAGTGCGCGTGCACCACACGCCGGGTCATTGCCCCGGCGGCGTCTGCCTGCAGATTGGAACGAAGGGCACGGATGGGCAGCACCTGTTCGTCGGCGACACGCTGTTTGCCGGATCCATCGGCCGGACCGATCTGCCCGGCGGCGACTACGACGTGCTGATGCAGTCGATCACGGGTGTGCTGTTTCCGCTGGGAGATCTGGCCATCGTGCATCCAGGCCACGGGCCGGATACGACGATTCAGCGCGAGCGAACGACGAACCAGTTCGTCCTGGAATATTTCGCCACGAAGCACACCAAGAAGGCTTAACCACAAAGAGCACGACTCGCCTGCCTGTGCATGGTGTCCGGGGGACGAGAGCCTCCTCGCCGCAGACGTGAGCGGATAATGCCAGAGGCTCTGGACGAGCCACCCAGGAGAGGGCGACCTTGAATCGAGTTGGCGTGCCGCAGGCAACCGGAGCTGGCCCGAGTCCCGAGGGTGCGACGGAACCGGCTACCGCCGGAGCTTGGGCGATTGACGCACGTGGTCTGACCAAGAGGTTCGGGACCGTGACGGCCGTACGCGACGTCACGCTGCAGGTGCCTTACGGCACCATCTTCGCCTTCCTTGGTCCGAACGGCTCCGGCAAGTCGACGACGGTCAAGCTGCTCACCGGCCTGCTCGCCCCGACAGCTGGTGAGGCGCGAATATCGGGTCGCGTCGCGGCCGTCGAGGATGTCGACCTCCGAAGAGAGGTTGGTATCCTGCCCGAGAACGATGCCCTGTTTCCTGATCTGACGATATGGGAGCACCTTGAACTGAGCGGGCGACTCTATGGTCTGAGCAGCCAGGAGACGACGTCGCGAGCACTGCAACTCCTGCGACATCTTGATCTCGAAGAGGGGCGCGGGACGCTGGTTGATGAAGCGTCGTTTGGCATGCGGAAGAAGTGCGCGCTTGCGATGGCTCTGCTGCACAACCCGCGCGTGCTCTTCCTTGATGAGCCCTTCGAAGGCATCGATCCCGGTTCGTCACGGAATATCAAGGACCTGTTGTTGGTACTCGCGGCGCGTGGCGTTACGGTGTTCCTCACCTCGCACATTCTCGAAGTGGTGGAGCGCTTGGCCGAATGGTTCGCCCTCATCGTACCGAGGCGAAGTCGTCGCCTGCCAGCGAGTGGCGGATCTCAGCGAGGCCGGCACAACACTGGAAGAGCTATACCTTCGTTACGCGGGCCGGCCCGCGACGGAAGACCTGACGTGGCTGGGGTATCGCTGACCCTGCGATATCAATGGCGCGCGTTTTGGCGGCAGATTGTCCGCCGCGGCCGGATCAGGTTCTTATCTCACAGTCCTGGCGCTCGGCGGCGGGTTCATGGTGTTCACGCTGCCGGCCCTCCTTTCCCGAGCCTCTGGAGAGCTCGCCGCCGGGCAGACGGCGACCATGCATCAAGTGCTCCTGGGGCTGTTTCTCGTCTGGCTGGCCTGTACTCGGTGAGGGGCGGGATGTCAGCTTGAATAGCGACCGACTGCGGCGTTTTCCGCTCGACGTGCGTTCGTTGATCGCGATACGGGTACTCTCGCTCTTCGTGTCGCCGATTGTCTGGATGGTCACGATCGCGTCCTTGCTGAGTTTGTCTCCGTTTCTGTCGACACGCCATCCTCTGCTCGGCGGCCTGTCCGCCCTTCTCCTCTGCATGCTCGCCGTCGGCCTCGGCATGAGTGTCTCGGCCCTGCGCGCCGCGCGCTCGACGCCAGCGTTTCTTGCGGCTGCATCGGCGCTCGGGGTCGTAGCGGCCGCGTTTGCGCTGGCAACGCCGCAGCACGACTGGGCCGGTTACCTGCGGACAGGCTTCGCGGCGATCAACCCAGCAGCGTTGACCACGACTGCCGCGATGGCGACCACGCCCGTCGGGATGGTCCTGCCGCTCGGGACGGTGGCCCTTGCCGGGTCGGCCGTCTGGTGGTTTCTTCGCCGGAGCTTCCCCCGCAGCCTTGACGCCAGCGTGACCCGGGGGAGGACACGACGCTCAACGCGGATGCCGCGGCTTCCTGGACGCTTGGGTCCTTTGGTGCAGAAAGAGCATCGCTCCATCCTCAGAATCCTGGACCTCTGGATGGGCCTCCTGCCCATGCTTGCGGCGACGGCGCTGTCTCTTTCCGCCTTGGGATCCTCAACATTTCGCCTGTCGGCCATCGCGATCGTGTGTGCACTGAACCTCAACCTGACCTCGAACTGTCTCGGCCTCGACCGACCTGCGGCGTTGACCCGATACCTCATCTTTCCGATCCGTGGCCGAGACCTCTTACTGGCCAAGAACACGGCCCTCGCCGGCGCACTGGTGGCGCTGCTCGCGCCACTCATAGCGATTGGCGCCTGGAAGGGCGGCGTTGCGGAACTCGGCGCTGAACTCCTCGTGGCCGTCGTGTCGCTGCTGGGACACTTCGCGTGGGGCAATATCGTGTCGGTGTTCGAGCCGCGCAGGGCTGAGCCGTACCGGTTCGTGCAGGGCACGGACCTCGTCACGGCGATGGTCAGCGCGGTTGTTGGCGGCACTCCGGGGATGGTCGTGATCGTCTTGCTTCCATCCAATTCTCCACTGGCGGCCGTAGCGATGGCGGCGATCGGACCGTTCACGATGGCCTGGTACTACGGCTCGCTGCGGTACGCGGGGGCCGCCTTCGAGCGCCGCGTCGAGATCATCAGTCGGCGGTTGGCGTGACCTGCAAGAGTCCCCTGGATCCTCGGGGTGCGCAGCTTCTTAGTGAGCCTTGTGTTCTTGTGGTTAGTACGTCTTCGTGTTCGTTGTGGCTAATCTTCTCGTAGCGCCACAAGCTCCACCCGTCCCACCTGAAGACGGTCTCCCGGGGCGAGCCGGGCGGTCTCGATCCGCTGGCCGTTGACGTAGGTCCCGTTCGTGCTCTCGAGATCGCGGACTTCGAGCTCGCCCCCGTCCAGAGCCGTGACCCGGCAGTGCACGCGTGAAATCAGCGCCGCATCGACGATGAAGTCGGCCCCGGTCGCGCGGCCAATCGTACGGATGTTGCCTGGCAGGATGCGGAAGATCTGCTCGGGAAGATCTTCGGTAACGGTCCTCAGGATCCACATGGAATGCTAATAGCTTACCAACAGCCGCGCGGCCCGTTCGATTTCCGCCTCGGAAGGGAGGAAGTACTCTTCGAGCGGCGGTGAGTACGGCACCGGTGTATCGAGCGCGCCGACGATGCGGACCGGCGCGTCGAGCGACTCGAAGGCCTCCTCCTGAATGATCGCGGCGAGGCTTTCGCCGATGCCGCCGGTGCGCGAGTCTTCGTGGACGATCAGCACGCGGCTGCAGTGGCGGGCCACACGAAGCACCATCTCCTTGTCGAGCGGCACAAGTGTGCGCAGGTCGAGCACGCTGGCTTGAATCCCGTCTGCGGCAAGCGCGCGCGCCACGCGCATCGCGACGTGCACGTACGCGCCGTACGAGATGATCGCCAGGTCGGCACCGGCTCGACGCAGCGCCGCCTGTCCGAGCGGCTGTGCCTCCGGCGCCGCCTCCGGCAGCGCCTGCTTGATGCGCGGATCCCGGTACAGCGCGATGTGCTCGTAATACAGCACCGGATCGGGGTCGGCGACCGCAGCGGCCATGAGTGCCCGCGCGTCCTGCGGCGTGGACGGCGTGACGATCTTCAGGCCCGGCGTCCGGTAGAACCACGGCTCGGTGTTCTGCGAGTGATAGGGTCCGGCATGGCGCAGGCCTCCCCACGGCATCCGGACCACCATTGGCACCGACCCGCCCCAGCGATACCGGATCTTGGCGGCGTTGTTCACGAGCTGATTGAAGCCGCTGGCGACGAAGTCGTTGAACTGCATCTCGCCAATGGGGCGCTGTCCGGCGAGCGCCGCGCCGACGCACACGCCGAGCACGCCGCTCTCCGCGATGGGTGAGTTGAGGATGCGATCGGCGAACTCGGACAGCAGTGGCCGCAGCAGCAGAAACGCGTTGCCGTAGCGGCCGCCGACGTCTTCGCCGTAGACGAACACGCGCGGATCGCGGCGGAGCGCGTCGCCGACGCCCAGCGCGACGGCGTCGAGAAAGGTGTGTCCCTTCTTGTCGAAGGGAAGCCCTTCGTTGAGCTCCGGCAGACCCGGATTCAGATCCACCGACAGACGGGTGGATGGCTCGAGCGGCTCGAGACGGACGCGCGGCACGTTGTCGGCGAAGACCCCGCGAGCGGCATCCTCCGGCTTTGGCCACGGCGCCTCGATCACCGCCCGGGCCTCGGCCTCGACGAGCGATGCGGCCGCTTGTTTCATGGTGTCGAGATCGCCAGGGGCGATCACGTTCTCAGCCTCGAGCCGCGCGGCGTACGACGCGATGGGATCCTTCCGCGACCAGCGCCCGTAGGCGTCGCGATCGGCGTACGCGCCTGGCGCCAGCGGTGGATACGTCCACGTCGGCGCCGACTCCTTTCCCAGATACAGCATGTCGTCGTGGTGCGCGTGCCCGCCCATGCGCAAGGTCACCAGCTCGATGAGCGCGGGACCGAGCGAGGCTCGCCCGCGCTCCGCGGCCCACGCGAACGCCGCGGCCACTTCGTCCGGATCGGTGCCGTCGATCGTGACGCCGGGGATGCCGTAGCCGCGCGCCTTGTCGGCGAAGACGCGGACCGCCGACTGCGTGGACAGCGGCGTTGACAGCGCGATCTGGTTGTTCTCGATGCAGAAGATCGCCGGCAGCCGTCTGGCCGCGCAGACGTTGATCGCCTCGTGCCATTCACCCAGCGAGGACCCGCCGTCGCCGATGAACGACACCGCGACCCGCTGCGATCCCTCGCGGGCGAAGGCGAGCGCGATTCCGGCGATCGACATCGTGCTGATCGACAGCGGCGCAGTGGCCGGGAGGATGCCCCACTCCCAGTCGCCGATGTGGAGATCCTTGCCCCCCATCGGCGGGCCGTCCTTGGCCATCTGCGCGTTGAGCACCATCCGGACCGTGGCCGGCTCGGGACGCATGGCGAGCGCGACGCCCAGGTCGCGGATGATCGGCCCGACGACGTCGCCCTGCCATCCGCGCCGGTGATCCTGCCAGTCCGCGCCGCGCCGCAGCCGGATCGCTGCGGCGTAGATCGCTTCCTGTCCCAGCGAGCGGAATCCCTTTCCCTGAAACGGCACGCCGTCGAACCGAACGTCGCTGGCGATGAAGAACTGCTTCAGGCGGTTGTCGATGGCCCGGGTCAGCACCATGCCGCGCAGGATCTCGCGGCGCTCGTCGGTGGTGAGTGACGCGGCAATCGCGGCGCGGGCGAAGAAGGCGTCACAGTCTTCCAGCAGCTCCTGGCGTGCCGCCTTGAGCCGCGCCTGTGCGGTGATGCCCGGCGTGGTCTCGGGAATGTCAGCCGCCTTGAGCGCAGCAAGCGCATCGCCAAGCTCGCGGCGGAATTGCTGCCCAAGCTCGTCGATCGCGGCTGGAGTTCGATCCGTCTCCGGCGCCGACAGATCGGCGAGCACCTGTTCCACGATCGGCATCGCAAACGGATGCCTCTCGAGGACGAACGCTCGCAGTCTCTGATCCAGGCGAAGCGGCACTTGAGAGATCCTAGTCTCGTGGACCTCTACTTCAAGGGCTGGGCGAAGCCGGGCCCGGTTCCGCCTGGCGCGCAGTCGCCGCCGGACGTGCCAGCCGGTGAGACGCTCGACGCCATCAGCGGCCACTTCCGCATCTTTCAGCTGCGCGACGGCCATCGCTTCTCGACCGACGACGTACTGACGGCGTGGTACGGGACGAGCTGGGCGCCGAGTGCCGCCTCGGTCCTGGACCTGGGCTCGGGCATCGGGTCGGTGGGCATGATCGCCGCGTGGCGCCTGCCCGGCGCGCGCATCGTCACTATCGAGGCCCAGGACGAGAGCGTCAGGCTGGCTCGCAAGTCGGCGGCCTACAACGGGCTGGAGTCGCGATACGAGATTCGGCACGGGGATTTTCGTGGAGACGGCGGGTCTAAAGACCCGCCGCTACGACCCGACGAGCGGTTCGATCTCGTGCTCGGCAGCCCGCCGTATTTTCCGGCGGGCACCGGGATCGAAGGAGACCATCCGCAGAAGGTTGCCTGCCGGTTCGAGATGCGGGGAGACATCGCCGACTACGCCAGCACGGCCGAACGACATCTCGCTGCGGGCGGGCTGTTCGCGTGCGTGTTTCCCGAGGATCAGATCGCGCGGGTCGAGTCAGCCGCGCGCGATGCCGCGCTGACGATCGTGCGCCGGCGGCCGGTGGTGTTCAAGGAAGGAGAGGCGCCGCTCATTGGGCTGTTCGCCATGATGCGCGCCTCCGATCTGCCGGAGCCGATGCGTGCTCGCACGTGGATCGAGCCGCCGCTCGTGATTCGCGCGTCCGATGGTCGCGTGCACGCCGAGTACTCCGCCGTCAAGCTGGCGATTGGCTTTCCACCGTAGAGCGGAGGCTTCCCCGGCCTGAGCAAGGTCGAAAGCAGCCTCCGCGAGTCACGGCTATACTCGCCGCGACTGATGCCGCCTTCCCGAACAACTGTGGTGTGCGCCGCGCTCGGCGTGGCGGCTCTGACCGTTGTCTGGCGGGTTCTCACGTTCACCGGTTTCAACAACGACCACTACATCTATCTCGCCGGAGCGCAGCAGATCGTGCTCGGCGAGTGGCCGATCCGCGACTTCGTCGATCCGGGCTGGCCGTTGATGTACTGCGGTCTCGGCGCTGGCCCGCGTGCTCTTCGGACGCGAGCTGTGGGTCGAGCTGCTCCTCGTCAGCAGCGCGTTCGCGATTGGAGCGGCGTTCACCGTGGCCACGGCGGCGCGGCTCTCCGGATCCGTCATCGTTGCGGTGCTCGTCACGCTGCTCGAAGTGGGCCTCAACCCGCGATCGTTTGGCTATCCGAAGATCCTTCTCTACGCCATCGCCGGCTGGATGCTGGTGGCGGCGGCGCGGCGAATCAGCCATTCGCGCGCTGTGCTGCTCGGCGCATTCACCGTCGTCGCCTTCCTGTTCCGCCACGATCACGGCTTGTACATCGGCGCCGGCTCACTGGCAGCGATCGTCTTCGCGTCCTGGCGCGACGGCACACGAGTCCTGGTCCGCAGGGCGGCGACGTTCGCGGCGACGACGGTCGTGTGCCTGCTGCCGTGGGCGGTCTTCGTTCAGTACCACGTGGGGCTCATCGCGTATCTGAAACCAGGTCTGGAGTTCTCGCGAGCCGAGGCGGAGGCGACGGTGCTCCGCTCGCTGCCGTGGCTCGATCTCTCCGGGAGTCCGGTCGCGACGCAGATCAACTGGGAAGTCTGGCTGTTCTACATGTTCTACGCGATACCTGCGATCTCGCTGGTCATCGCCTGGTCGCGCGCGCAGCGTGGCCACGAGCGCTGGACTGGTGAATCAGCTGGCGTCGCGGCGATTGCCGTGATGGCGGTCGTCATGAACCTCGGATTCATTCGCACCCCGCTCATGGCTCGTCTTCCCGATGCAGGCGCGCCAGCAGCGATGCTCGCAGCCTGGTTGATTGGGTTGGCGTTCGATGTCCGTGCGACCACGTTCCGCCGGGTGGTGCTCACGGCGGCGGCCGTGCTGTTCGCGGTGACGGCGCGGGCCGTATCTGTTGTTGCCGACGTGCCCGGCGAGCTCAATCGCGCCGGCGTGCTGAATCGCCGCGGCGCGATGGTGGAGCGGATCGCCGATCTGACCGCACGGCTCTCCAGGACGAGGCCATCGGGAAGTCATGTGCCGAGCCGCAACTCGGAGGCGCTGATGCCGTTCTACGAGTATCTCGATCGCTGCTCCGCGCCTGGCGATCGACTGGTCATGACCGGACTGTCGCCCGACGTGTTCGTCGTGGCCAATCGCGGCTTTGCCGGCGGGCAGATGGCGTTCAGGCCAGCGTTCTACGCCGCGGTGTCCGATCAGCAGAAAGCCATCGCGCGAATGCGGGCCCAGTCGGTGCCGTTCGTCATCATCGCGCTCGAGGAGGAAGCGGGCTTTCGCGGCGCGCTGCCGCTCGTCGCCGCGTACGTCGACGGCCACTACGATGCGCTGATGCACATCGCTGTCGCCGACACGCGCGGTCTTCAGATCCTGGTGGAGCGGGGAAGACGCGCGCCAGGTCTCGATGCCGCCACGGGGTGGCCGTGTTTTCTACGCTCGTAGACTTCGCGTGACTTCACATGCCCACGAACCGCGGAGGCGCGGAAACGCGGAGATCTTTTGCGACTAAACCAGGGTCAGCGGGGTCCTCGTTCGAGGATCGCCACGTGCTCGCCCCGGCTGGCCAGCGCGACGAGCGTGTAGCCGTCGATCGACGCCTGGCTGATTTCCTTCTGCAGCGTACCGGTGCGCTCGGTCGAGAGCACCAGGTATCGTGCCTTGGCCGGACCTTCAGGGCCCTTTTCCAGCAGCACCAGTAACTCGTCCCCCTTGCGGACCACGGCGCGCGGGACGATGCGATAACCGGCCTCGGCCGCGTCGCTGATTTCCCGCTGCAGCGTTCCGACTCTCGTCGCTGCCAACAACTGGTACTGATACGTGCCCTTGGTCTGCTCGAGCAGCACGATGGCCTCGCTGCCGTCGGAGGGACTGGCGGCTACGACACGGAATCCTCTGGCTGCGGCCTGATTGATCTCCTCTTGCAAGGTGCTGGTGCGCTCGGTGGCGAGAAGGAGATAGCGGTCGGGGGCCTCCTGGGCCTGGGCCGCGGCAGCAGCACTCGAGACGAGGAGTGCAATCGCGATTGAACGGCGCATGGTGACGGCTCCTTGCGGCGGGCTGGCGTCACCAGTGTACGACTGATGCGAAGCGTCGCGCAGCTACTGCAGCGTGATGGGGAGCGCTGCCTGCGCCTTCTCGTTGTCGATGGCCAGCCTGTAGGTCCCTGCCGGCCAGCGGCCCTCGGGCGATTTGATCAGCAGCGCCCCGGTCGTCACGCGGTCGTTGTCAACGATGGCCTCGTTGGAAATCGCTCGTTCAAAAGGAAACGAGAAGAACTTGATCAGCTCGCGACTTCGTGCAGCGAAGAAGCCCTCGAGGTTCTGCCTGTGTATTTTCGAGTTCTGTGACAGCGACCAGAGCCCAGGGCCGTCGGCGGCGAGGTCCTGCTGTGTGGCCAGCTTCACCGTCCGGCCTTCTGGCGTCACGATGCTGAAGTTGTCGCGATGGAGGACGAAGCGAGTGTTGGACGCCATGGCGACGTCGATCAGCAGCCATGCCCCATCGTGGTTCCGTTGCGAGTAGTCGTAGTTGACGACGACCTGGAACCCCTCGTGCTTGTATTCGGCGGTTGCCTTCCCCTGCTTCTTCGTGTGGGGAAAGAGCTGTTCTTTCTGGGCGGACAGCACCGCCGTGGCGACGAGGGCAATCAGGATTGTCAGGATTGTCGACTGACGCATCGGACGCCTCCTTCAGTCTGCGCTGTCGCCCTACGTTATGCGGGCTGTCGGCTGGCCGCCGTCATTGCGGCCGTGACCGCCTTCGTCATTTCCGCCGTGGTCGCGCGTCCGCCGAGATCAGGTGTCTTCACCTTTCCCTCAGCGAGGACGCCTTCAATGGACGCCAGGATTCGGTCGTGCGCGGAGCGCTCGCCGAGATGTTCCAGCATCATCGCCCCGGCCCAGATCGCGGCGATGGGATTGGCGACGCCCTTGCCGGCGATGTCCGGCGCGGAGCCATGAATCGGCTCGAACATCGACGGGGTCGTCCGGTCCGGATTGATGTTGCCGCCAGGTCCGACGCCGAGACTTCCGGAAATCGCCGAGCCGATGTCGGTGAGGATGTCGCCGAAGAGATTGGACGCGACGATCACGTCGAGCGTCTGCGGATGGGTGACCATGCGCGCGCAGAGCGCATCGACGTGGTACTTCTTCAACTCGACCTTCGGGAACTCCTTCGCCACGCCCGCGACCACTTCGTCCCACAGCACCATCGCGTGCTGCAGCGCATTCGACTTGGTGGCGCTGGCGAGCATCTTCCGCGGACGCGATTCGGCCAGCTTGAACGCGTAGCGCGCGATTCGCTCGATGCCGTTCCTGGTGAACACGCCGGTCTGCTCGGCCAGCTCGTACGGCGTGCCCGCATGCAGGCGCCCGCCCATGCCGCAATACTCGCCCTCGGAGTTCTCTCGCACGCAGATCATGTCGATGTCGGCGGCGCCGCGGCCGGCGAGCGGCGACGTGATGCCCGGCATCAGGCGCATCGGCCGCAGGTTGACCCACTGCCCGAGCTTCTGGCGCAGCGGCAGGATCAGCTCACGCGCCGAGATGTGGTCGGCCACCCGTCGGATCGCCGATCGCGCCCAGATAGATGGCGTCGAACTTCATCAGCTGATCGACGCCGTCGGCATCCATCATGCGACCGGTCTGGAGGTAGTAGTCGCATCCCCAGGGGATCGGTGAGAACTCGCACGTGAAGCCGCCCTGCTCGGCGGCCAGCTTCATGATCTCGATGCCGGCGGGAACGACTTCTTTCCCGATGCCGTCGCCGGCGATGACTGCGATGCGGTAGGTCTTCATCTCATCAAGGCCCAATGCTCAATGCCGAATGCTCAATGCTCAACGCTTCCGGAGTGCCAGAACTCCAAAGTAGGCAGTCGCGGAGACGATGATTCCGGTCAATGCCGGGTCCACCCACGGGTAGCTGCCGGCAACCCCGAAGCGTACCACGGGGAGCGTCAGGACACCCGCTGCAACCGCGGCAAGGGCTTCCGGACTGCCGGCGCGCCGGATGTAGAGGCCGCCAATCACCGGGACGAATAGCGTGACCACCAGCAGCGAGTAGAACACGGTGATGGCGCCGATGACAGTCTGCAGCCAGATCGACAGCAGGACGCCGATCGCTCCGCCGACAACCGCCGTCATGCGGCCGACGCGCAGCAGTTGCGCGTCGGAGGCGCCGGGGTTCATGAAGCGCTTGTACAGGTCCTTCGACGCCGAGGTCGACAGCATGAAGAGGATCGCGTCGCAAGTGTCGACCTCGGTGGAAAACACCGCGGCCAGCGCGATCGCGCCGAGCCAGGGCGGCAGCTCGCGGGTGAGCACCGTCGGAAGCACGGCGTTCGGATCGGTGATGTCGGGCATCGCCACTCTCGCGAACATCCCGAACAGCACGGGAACGAATGCGAAGCCCAGGAGCGCCGCCGCATTCAGCGCAACGCCGGTCCGAACCGCGCGGGCGCTCACGCCGCCATACGCTTTCTGAATCAGGCCGGGCGAGATGATGAACGCGGGCCCGAGCAGGAAGAGCAGCGTCCAGCCTGAATTGGGGCCGGAGGAATACATGATGTCGGTGAACGACGCCGGCACGCTGCTGCCGGTCAACGTCGCGAAGCCGCCCACCGATCCCGCCGCAAACGGCAGCGCGACGAGAAGCCCGACGAGCATCACGATCAGTTGAAACGTGTTGACCCACGCCGATCCGAGCAAGCCGCCGGCCGTGAAGTAGACGGTCATGATCGCGCCGCCGGTCAGCGCGCCGGCCCACTTCGGCATGCCGGTGAGGACGTTCAGAATCGTCGCGCCGGCGATCAGCTGACCGGCAAGCAGGGCCAGCGCCCCGACTGCGACGAGTGCAGTCGTCAGGCCTCGAACGGAGGGGCCGTACCGGAACTCGAGGTAGTCGCCCGTCGTGTAGAAGTCGTGTTCCTTCGCCAGACCGCCACAACCGCGGCGCGACGAAGAAGGCGAACACGAGCGACCCGAGACCGGCCGAGCCGACCCACCACCACGCGCTCAGCCCGTCCCGGTAGGCAAGACCTGCAGCGCCCACCGTCGATCCCGCGCCGATGTTGGCGGCCAGCATCGACGCGAGGATGAGCCCGGGGCCGAGGCTTCGTCCGGCGACGAAGAAGTCACTGCTCCCGCGGACGAGTCGCGCCGTCCAGATACCGAGTCCGACGATGCCGCAGGAGTAGATGATGAGGAGGGTGAGGTGGAGGCTCACTGAAATTCAGAATGCAGAATTCAGAATTCAGACACTGCCTGCATCACTTCAATCTTGACGGAACAGTGCCGAGCTCGCGCGCGGACGGGAGACCACCAGACGCGGTCGCCTGCGTGGCGGCTCGCACGATCGCTTCCGAGAGCGCCTCGGCCGCGAGTGCACCGATGGTCAGGACATCGGCCTGGCCCTGCCACTTCCCGGTGGCGAGCGCGAACACCGTGTCGCCATCGGCCGGGGTGTGGGCCGGATTGATCGCGCGCGCGAGGCCATCGTCGGCCATCAAGCGCCATGCGGCTGGCCTCGGCCTTCGTCAGCCGGGCGTTGGTGGCCACCACGGCGATCGTGGTGTTCTCGCCGGCTTTCGGGGCGTTCCCGGAAGGCCGCACTGTCCGCATCAGCACGCGCGCGTCGGCGAGGCGCTTGCCATCCTCGGTACGCACACCGGCGACGATGGCGCCGGTCGAAGGATCGATGATGTCGCCGACGGCGTTCACCGCGACCAGCGCGGCGACGACGAGGCCGTTCGGGAGCGTGATTGCCGCGGTGCCCACGCCGGCCTTCATCGCGCGGTTGCTGCCGGCGGTTTTGCCAACCGTCGAGCCGGCTCCGGCGCCGATGTTGCCTTCAGCCACTGCTCCGTCAGTTGCCGAGGATGCCGCGCGGTACCCGCAGTCGGCGGCCGGTCTGATACTCGAGTCGCCGCCAAACCAGAGGTCCATCAGGATCGCTCCCGGCACAATCGGAACGACGGTGCCGGCGATCTTGAAGCCGACCTTCTTCTCCGCCAGGTAACGCGAGACGCCATCGCCGACGGCGAGCCCATAGGCGCTTCCGCCGGCGAGAAAGATCGCGTTGACGTGCTCGACACTGTTCAGCGGGTCGAGCAGGTCGACATCGCGCGTGCCGGGCGCTCCGCCTCGCTGTGCGACACCGCCGATCGCGCCGTCGCCGTCCACGACGACGACCGTGCAGCCGGTCGGCCGCTCGCTGAGCGTGTGGTGCCCGACCTTCAGTCCCGTGACGAGCGGTGAGGCCTCTGTTTGTTGCGCTCGAGACGGCAGGTCCCCGCTGTGCGAGAGACACAACCGCGCCGCCGATTGCCAGCAGGCCGACGATGACCGCCGTCCAGGCGAGAGCCCGTCTCATGACTGATTCCGAGGCGTGCAGCGAACGTTGTCGATGAGCCGCGTCTGTCCCACCCACAACGCACCAGCGGCGACGACGGGCCCAGCGACCGTTGTCACCGGCTGAAACAGGTCCGGGTCCACCAGCTGCAAGTATTCGAGTCGAAGTCGCTCGTCGGCGGGAATGAGCGCCGCCGCATCACGTTCGATCTCGGCTGCATTGACAGCGCCTTGCTCCACTCTCGATGCAGCGCGTTGCAGCGCCTTGTACAGACTGGGGGCGAGCAGACGTTCATCGGCACTCAGTCGCACGTTGCGGGAGCTGAGCGCCAGGCCGTCTGGTTCCCGCACCGTCGGCACCGGCACGATGGTCACAGGGACATTAAAGTCCGTAACCAGACGCCGCACAACTGCAAGCTGCTGGGCGTCCTTCTCGCCGAAATACGCCCGATCGGGTTGCACGATTCCGAACAGCTTGAGGACGACGCTCGCCACGCCCTCGAAGTGGCCTGGCCGGTATCGTCCGCACAAGTGATCGGCCAGCGTTCCGACGTCGATCGCCATCGCCATCGGCCGCGGATACATCTCGGCCACCGATGGCGCAAACACGAGATCGACGCCGTGCTCACGGCACAACGCGAGGTCGGCATCGAGCGATCGCGGATAGCGGTCGAGATCCTCCGCGCGATCGAATTGAAGTGGATTCACGAAGATGCTGACGACGACGGTGCCGCACTCCCGCCGGGCCCGCTGGATCAAGCTGGCATGCCCCGCATGTAACGCACCCATCGTCGGTACGAAACCGATGGCTCCATGCGAGCGGCGGCCGTTGACGTGTGCGCGAATCGTCTCGATTCCGCCGACGACCTCCGGCATGTCAGGACGGTGTGCCTGTCCCGAGCGAAGTCGAGGGCGACACCGTTGATCGCGTCGGCGGATATGTGCCCGCCCGGACATCGTCCACGTACGCGCGAGTCGCTGCGGTCACGTCGGCGGCCAGGTTCGCGTACTGCTTCACGAATGATGGCCCTTCGAACAGACCGAGCATGTCGTAGCTCACGAGAACTTGCCCGTCGCAATCCGGTCCGGATCCGATGCCGATCGTCGGGACTCCCACGCGGCTGGTGACCGTGCGC
Organism: uncultured Acidobacteriota bacterium; assembly: GCA_963751025.1. Classification (GTDB taxonomy): domain Bacteria; phylum Acidobacteriota; class Vicinamibacteria; order Vicinamibacterales; family UBA2999; genus Gp6-AA40. The sequence goes on from CAVVTC010000006.1 coordinate 529,338, forward strand.
GCGACGGTGGGCGGGATCGCCTCGAGAACGATCGCAAACGCGCCTGCCTCTTCGAGAGCCACCGCATCGTCGGCGAGCGCGACCGCCTCGTCAGGCCCGACAGCGCGTCTCGCGTAGCCGCCGAGCATGTGCACCGACTGGGGCTGCAGACCGATGTGGCCCATGACCGGAATGCCGACGTCGACGAGACGGCGCACGACGTCGAGGACAGGCCGGCCGCCTTCGAGCTTCACCGCCGCGGCGCCGCCCTCCTTGAGGAGCCGCCCCGCATTTCGAACCGCTTCGGCGACGCTGACCTGGTAGGTCAGAAATGGCATGTCTGCCACGACGAGCGCGCGCTCGGTCCCGCGCGTCACGGCCGCTGTGTGGTGAATCATCGCCTCGAGCGTGACGGCCAGCGTGTGTTCGGTTGGCCAAGGATGACGGTGCCGAGCGAGTCGCCCACGAGGATCACGTCGACGCCTGCGCGATCGAGCAGGCGTGCCATCGTGGCGTCGTAGGCGGTGAGCATGGCGATCTTCTCGCCGCCTGCTTCTTCTGTCGGAGGTCCGGAACGCGGACCGGGAGGCCGCTCATTGCGGGTCCTTTCAGGGACGTCTCAGCGAATCGCGGCGAACGTCTTGGTCAGCCAGCGATGACACGGCGCCGCTGACGTCCTTGCTGACGTTGCGATCGGGGAGCGAGGGGTACTCGCTGACCTCGCCGGTCGATGGCGGGCACGAGCAGGTGGTTCACGCCGCGGACGACCACCACCTCGACCGACTTGGAGTCGCTCTGCTTGCGCGCGATGTCGGCGAGGCGATCGGCATGGGCGACAGGGACCTGCTTGTCGAGCGCGCCGTGCACGAAGAGCAGCGGCTGCCGCACGTCTTTGAGGACCTTCGCCGGATCGTAATTGAGAAGGCTCTGGAACCACGGCGTGTCCGCGGCGCGGCGCTGGTCCTTCGGAATGTTCTCCCAGCCTTTGCCGGTCACGACCGCTGCTTGAATCTGCTTCTGCAGCGCGACCTTCTGCTCGCGTTCCTGCGGCGTGAGCGTCAGCAGGTCGAGCGACTGTTGCTGCTGCGCCAGAATGAGCTCGGCGCCCGTCGTCGAGGGCCCGGCAATCGAAGTCACGGCGCTGATTCGTCTCTCGCGGGCGGCGGCCAGCAGCGCGACCCACGCGCCTTCGCCGTGACCGACGAGGGCGATGCGTTTCGGATCGACGTCCTTGCGTTGCAGCAGCCAGCGCACGACGGCCCGGACGTCTTCGGCATAATCCTGGATCGTCGCCGACTCGGAGCGGCCACCGCTCTGTCCGAATCCGCGCTTGTCGTAGCGCACGGCGAGGAAGCCGGCGTTCGCCATCGCGCCCGCCAGCTGCGCGAGCGTCGGTATGCCCATCACGACGCCGTCGCGGTCGCCGACGCCCGATCCGGCCAGCAGGATGACCGCGGGCATGCGGCCTGCCGCGCTCGAGCCTGGGGAGGGTGGCGCGGGAAACTGGGGCCTGGTGATCGTCGCGCCGAGATTGAAACCGACCGCGGGAATGATCACCGCCTCGTCGCCGGGATTCGAGAACACCTGCGTCCGCGACGTCGGCGAGGCGACGTCCTCGCGGACGACTTCGATGGCATTCGCGGGAACGCTGAGACGAATGAGCCTTCCGCCGTCGCCTACGGTCAGACTCACTGCGAGATCGCCGTCGGGATTTCTGAACAGCAGGTCGTAGCGCTGCACGTTCAGGAACGAGGTGCCGACCTGAATGCGCTCCGGCTGATCGCTGACGACGCGCACGCCAATCTCGGTGAGCGGCAGGATGTAGGCGCGCAGCTCGGCGCCGGCGGTGACGCGCGAGAGGCGGTCGGCGAGCGCCGCGTAGAGAGTGAAGACGCCGTTTGGCAGCACGATCGTTTGCGGCGAGAACGCATGCGACGTCGAGATCTTCGTCGGCCCCTGATTCCCTTCGGTCTGCGCGGTGCCGTTGACGAAGGAGGTGCGCACCGAGACGTCGTTGCCGTTGATGGATCCATCCAGGACGAACCGCTCGGGCGTTCCATCGGACGCGTACTTCAGCTCCGCGCGCCTGGTGATGGCGTTGATCGGAGCTCCCAGCCGGCCCTGCACGGTGATGGTCGTCCCGGTTGCGTCCTCTTGAACCGTGACTTCCTCGCGCCCCACGGGCGCGCCGCGCAGAAAGATCGTGTAGCCCGTCGGTTTCGCCGCTGTGGAGGCCGGGTCTTGCTTTGGAGACCCGGCGGGCGTTTGTTGCGCCGCGGCCGGCGCGGCCAGGATCAGGCCCAGCGCACAGGTAAAATAGAGCCAGGTGCGAAGGTGCGAGGGTGCGAGGACACGCATCTTCCGCGATCGTATCAGGTCCGAACCTCACGCATGGACGACTACCGACACATCCGGGAAGGGGCCGCCGTAGGGGCAATCGCGCCCCGGCATCAGATTGCCGTGGCTGGCCCGGATCGCGCCACGTATCTGCAGGGACTGCTGACCAACGACATTCCGGCCCTGTCCCCGGGCACCGGCTGTTACTCGGCATGGTTGACGCCGCAGGGCCGCATGCTGACCGACATGCACGTGCTCGAGTCCGGCAGCATGATCCTGCTCGACGTCCCGGCCGAGACGACCGCGGCCACGCGCGAGCGGCTCGAGCAATTCATCTTCAGCGAAGACGTTCAGGTGGCCTCGCTGGCCGAGAGCCTGGCGGGCGTGTGGGTCCACGGGCCGAAGGCAGCGGCTGTTCTCGAGGGCGTGTTAGGCGGCAGCGTAGGGCGGGTCCTTGCGGACCCGCCGGGCCTCTCGGCGTGGCGTGACTATCAGCACACGCAATCGGAGTTTCGCGGACAGCCGGTCTCGGTCGCGCGCATCGATCAACTTGGCGTGCCTGGGTTCTGCGTCTACGTCGAGCAGGCGCGCGAACAGGATCTCGTCGCCGCGCTGACTGACGCCGGTGCGCGCGTGGTCTCGGCCGAGGCGATCGCAGCCGCGCGCGTCGAGGCGGGGTACCCGGTCTTCGGCGTGGACATGACCGACGACACCATTCCGCTCGAGGCCGGCATCGAGGATCGCGCCATCTCGCTGACCAAGGGCTGCTATGTCGGGCAGGAAGTGATCATCCGTGTTCTGCACCGCGGACACGGGCGGGTCGTCCGCAAGCTGGTGAGCCTGCGCATCGAGGGTCCGGTGCCGCAGCGAGGTGCGCGGCTGTTCGCCGCGGACCGCGACGTCGGGTTCGTGACCAGCGTCGCCGAGTCGCCGCGCCTCGGCACGATCGCGATGGGGTACGTGCATCGCGACTTCCTCACCGCCGGCACGAAACTCGAAGCGGCGACCGATGCCGCGCGAGTGCCGGCGACCGTCACCGAACGCCTGATCCTGTCAGGAGCTTGATCAGCTCCTCGTCGGCCGGGGGAAAGCCGAGCGCGGCGAGGCTGTCGCGAGGCTACCCATCGCATCTCCTGCCCGAGCAGCGGCCGCGCCTGTCCTTTCAGCGTGCATCGATAGAAATAGAGCGCGACGGTCCGGTCGTCGTAGGCATGGGTGACGTGGAAGACGAGCTCGCCAACGTCGATCTCCGCGTCGAGCTCTTCGCGAATCTCGCGGACCAGCGCCGCGTGATGCGTTTCCCCGTCATCGATCTTCCCGCCGGGGAATTCCCACAGCCCCGCGAGGTGCACGCCCTTCTGGCGGCGTGTCACGAGAAACGCGCCATCCTCCTCGATCACCGCGGCGACGACGGATGATCACGACTTTGGAGAGCGCGCGGGAACGAAGGTGCAGGAGCGCGTCATCGGACACGCGTCGCACTTCGGCTTGCGCGCCGTGCAGATGGTGGCGCCGAAGTCCATCAGCGCCTGATTGAAATCGAAGACGTGCTTGTACGGGACGAGCGCTTCGGAGAGGCCCCACAGCCGCTTGCGCATCTTGTGCGCCTTGATGTCGCCCCGGCCGACGAACACGCGATAGAGCACGCGCGCGACGTTGGTGTCGAGGATGGCGGCGCGCTGGCCGAAGGCGAAGCTGCGGATCGCGCCCGAGGTGTAGGCGCCGATGCCCTTGAACGACAGCAGCGTCTCGTGGTCCGACGGGAGCTGGCCGCCGTAGCGCTCGACGGATTCGCGGGCAATCGACTGGAGCCGTCGTGGCCGGATGTTGTAGCCAAGCGGGCGCCAGGTCTCGGCCACCTCGTCTTCCGCCGCCGTCGGCGAGCGCGGCGAGCGACGGGTACTTGTCGAGCCACTCGAGATACTTGGGCAGCACGCGGTCCACCTGCGTCTGCTGCAGCATGATTTCCGAGACCAGGATGTGATACGGGTCGCTGGTGCGTGCGCCACGGGAGCTCGCGGCCGTGTGTCGCGGTACCAGGTGAGCAGCGACGCCTGAAACGCTGGCGTGCGGCTGGAATCGGCAGGGAAGGAGCGGCCATCGACCCCATATAATTTCACGCGTGCGGATCTACACAAAGACCGGTGACTCCGGGTGAGACGTCGCTGTTCGACAACACGCGCGTGTCGAAGTCCGATGTCCGTGTCGATGCCTACGGCGAGGTGGACGAGCTGAATGCGCATCTCGGGCACCGTCGTGCGCGTCCGGCGTCGATGTCGATCTGGCCACCGAGATCGAAACGATTCAGAAGGAGCTGTTCGCCATCGGCGCGCGGCTGGCCGACCCGCGATCGCGAATCGCCGAGCGGGTGACGAAGGCGGCCGTCCAGCCGGCGGACGTCGAGCGGCTGGAGCGTCTGATCGACACGCTCGAGATCCGAGGTGCCGCCGCTGCGGCGCTTCATCCTTCCGGGCGGTTCCGCCTCCGGCGCGCTGCTGCATCTGGCGCGCACGGTGTGCCGCCGCGTGGAGCGGCGTGTGGTCGCCCTGGGTGCGGAGGCGGTCGATCCGACTGGTGGTCGTCTACCTCAATCGCCTGTCGGACCTGCTGTTCGTGATGGCGCGCGCGGCGAATCACCGCGCCGGTGTGCCCGAAATTGAATGGTAGATCTCGCCGCGGCCTACGCGTCGTGTGCCCGCGATGCCCGGACGCACTACGAGAACTTCCCGGTCGCGTCGCGGCTGGTGCCGCGGGACATGCGGCACCACGTGGCCGCGGTCTACGCGTTTGCCCGCGCGGCTGACGACTTCGCCGACGAGGGCCAGCGGCCGATCGAGGAGCGCCATCGGCTGCTCGACGGCTGGCTCTGCCGGCTGCGGAGCATCGCCGCTGGGTCGCCGCCGGATCTGGCGATGCGCCCGCGGCCCCCGGTGAGCCGGCCAACACGCCCGAGATCTTCGTGGCGCTTGGCGCGACGATCCGCGAGAAGGATCTGCCCTCGTCCCTGTTCGAGGATCTGCTGAGCGCGTTCCGGCAGGACGTCACCGTCGACGCGCTACGCGTCGTGGGCTGACGTCATGGACTACTGCCGCCGCTCGGCGAACCCGGTTGGCCGCCTGGTGCTGCGCATCGCCGGCTACCGAGACGCCCGGCTGGACGGCTGGTCCGACGCGATCTGCAGCGGCGCTTCAGCTCACCAATTTCTGGCAGGACCTCAAGATCGACTTCGATCGCGGGCGCGATCTACCTTCCCGAGGAGGAGATGCGCGCGCACGGCGCGGCGGAGGGCGACCTTGCCGGCGCAGCCATGACGCCGAGCCGTGGACGCGAGCGGCCGCGTCCGCGGTCGCGCGGACGCGCGCGCTCATGGACGAGGGCAGGCCGCTCTGCGATGCGGTTCGCGGCCGCCTGGGATACGAGCTCCGCGCGACGTGGCTCGGCGGCACGCGCATCCTCGATCGGCTCGAAGGCGCCGGGTACGACATGATTCAGCGCCGTCCCGTCGCTTGGCGCGGCGGATGCGCCCTGGTTCGCGTGGCGCATGCTGGCCTGGTCCCTGGCCGGGCCCGTTCGACGCGCAGGGTAAGCCGTGAGTCGCGACACCAGCTTCTACTATTCGTTCCTCGTCCTGCCGCCGGAGAAGCGCCGCGCCATCATCGCGGTGTGGGACTTCTGCCGCGCCGTTGACGATGCCGTGGACGAAGTGGTGCCGGAGCATGAATGGGCCGGTGGCTTGACGAGCGACGCTCGCGAGCGTGCGGCCGGGCAGCTGGCGTCGTGGCGCGTCGGAGCTGGACGCCGCCTATCGGGGCGCCGCGCGGTCGTCCCAGGGCATGGCTCTTCAGCCCTTTATTCGCGAGTTCAACCTGCCGCGCGCGCAGTTCGAGGCGCTGATCGACGGCGTCGAGATGGACCTCTCGCACGCGCGATATCAGACCTTCGACGACCTGCTCGAATACTGCCGGCGGGTTGCGTCCGCAGTGGGTCTGATCTGCGTCGAGATCTTCGGGTATCGGGACGCCGGGAGCCTGGCGTACGCCGAGAGTCTCGGCATCGCGCTGCAGCTGACCAACATCATTCGCGACGTCGCTGTCGATCTGCGTCGCGGGCGCATCTATCTGCCGACGGAGGATCTCGTCCGTTTCGACGTGACCGAGGACGACCTGCGTCGCGGCCAGGTGACGCCACAGGTGGCGGCGCTGCTGGCATTCGAGTGCGACCGGGCTCATGACTACTATCGCCGCGCCGCCTGGCAGCTGCCTCCCTCCGACGCCGGAAGCCTGGTGGCCGCCGAGATCATGGGCGGCATCTACTACGCGATCCTCACGCGCATCGAAGCGGCGCGCTACGACGTGTTCACCGCGCGCATCCGCGTGCCCCGCCCGATCCGCGCGCTGATCGCTCTTCGCATCTGGCTGGGGACGCTCCTCGGCATGCGTCGCCGCAGTCCCGTGCCCAAGCCCACTGATTCGAGCGTCGAGCATTGAGGCCTTGGGCATCGGGCATTGAGCGTTGATGTCGTCGTGATCGGAGGTGGCTTCGCCGGCCTCAGCGCGGCGACCGCGCTCGCCGAGCGCGGTGTGCGCGTCCTGGTCCTCGAAGCACGGCCGACGCTCGGCGGCAGGGCGACCGCCTTCACCGATCCGGCGACCGGCGAACGCGTCGACAACGGGCAGCACGTGCTCGTCGGCGGCTACCACGAGACGTTCAGCTTTCTCCGTCGCATCAACACCGCCGCGGACGTGTACGTGCAGCCCGACCTGCACATCGACGTGATCGATCGAGACGGCCGTGCGTCGAGCCTCAGATGTCCGTCGCTGCCGCCGCCGTTGCATCTGCTTGCCGGCGTCATCCGGTGGCAGGGCATCGACTGGCGCGATCGCGCCGCGCTCGTGCACATGCGGCGTGTGGACGAGGGGCCGGCCACTGAGACCGTCCGGCAGTGGCTCGTCCGGCACCGGCAGACGCCGCGTCTCATCGAACTGCTGTGGGAGCCGCTGGCGGTTGCGGCGCTGAATCAGTCGATCGACGAGGCGTCCGGGGCGGCGTTTGCCGGCGTGATGCGGCGCATGTTCACGAGGAATCGGCGCGACTGCGCGCTGGGCCTGCCGCTGAAACCGCTCGACGAGCTGTACACGTTTCCTTCCCGCGACTTCATCGAGCGTGCGGGAGGAGCGGTGCGAGTCAATGCGCCGGCGCGGGTCACGTGCGACGGTGCGACGGTGCGAGGTGCGACGGGGCGAGGTGCGACGGTTCATGTGCGCGACGAGACGCTGCCCGCGAAGGCGATCATCTGCGCGACTGCCTGGTACGCGCTTCCATCGGTCTTTCCGGATCGGCCGGCGGCGCTCGAAGGCGTCCTGCGCGCGGCCGAGTCCACGGCTGCCTCGCCGATCGTCACCGTCAACCTCTGGTTCGATCGGCCGGTGACGAGCCCACTGGCGCTTCTGTCGGGCTGCCGGGCCGTGCGATGCAGTGGGTGTTCGACAAGCGGGCGATTCTGGGCGACGCCAGCTCACACCTGTCGCTGGTCTCGAGCGGCGCAAGCGCGCTGGTGGGCCAGGGCAACCAGGAACTGGTGGACCTGGCCATGAGCGAATTGACGGCTGCGTTGCCGTCGCGCACGGGCTGCTGTCCTCCGCCGCGCCGTCGTCGTTCGGGAGAAGCGCGCGACGTTCTCGGTCGCCCCCGGCCAGCCGCCGCGGCCGCCGGTGGAAACGGCGATTCCGGGACTCTTTCTCGCCGGCGACTGGATCGATACCGGCCTCCCCGCTACGATCGAAGGCGCTGTCGTCAGCGGCCATCGCGCCGCCGATGCGGTCATGAGGTTTCTAGCCGGTAGCCGGTAGCCGGTAGCCGGTAGTACCAGTAGACCAGAGCCCAGAGCCCAAAGCCCAGTGAATTCCATCGTCGTCCACTATCAGGAGCTCGCGCTCAAGGGCAAGAACCGGCCGTGGTTTCTCGGCCGGCTGGTGCGCAATCTCCGGCGCGCGCTGTCGGATCTCGACGTCCGCTCGGTGCGCGCGCTGATGGGCCGCATCGAGGTGGTCCTCGGGCCGGAGGCACGCGACACGAGGTCGGGGAACGCATCTCGCGCGTCTTCGGGATCGCGAACTTCTCCTATGCGGGGAGCACGCCGATCGAGAACGGCCGATCGGACGGCCGGTCCGAAAGGACCGGCCCTACCGCTGATCTGGACGCGATTGCGAATGCGATTCTCGGCGACCTTGGCGATCGCACGTGCTCCAGCTTTCGCGTCTCGGCTCGCCGCGCGGACAAGCGGTTTCCGATGACGTCGCCGCAGATCGAGCGGGAAGTCGGTGGACGGATCAAGGAAGCGCGCGGCTGGATCGTCAATCTCGACGAGCCGGATCTGACGATTCACGTCGAGCTGCTGACCGACCAGGCGTTCTACTTCTTCGGCAAGGAGCGCGGCGCCGGAGGCCTGCCGACCGGGACGGCCGGCCGTGTGGCGTGCCTGCTGTCAGGCGGCATCGATTCTCCCGTTGCGGCGCACCGCATGATGAAGCGCGGATGCACGGTGACGTTCGTCCACTTCCACAGCTATCCGATCCTGTCGCGCGCGTCGCAGGAGAAGGTGCGGGAGCTGGTCACGCTGCTGACGCGCTGGCAGCAGCGATCGCGGGTGTATCTCGTCGCCTTCGGCGAGATTCAGCAGCAGGTCGTGCTCGCGGTGCCCGGGCCGATGCGCGTGGTCGTCTATCGGCGGCTGATGATGCGCATTGCCGAGGCGATTGCGCATGCCCGCGGTGCGCAGGCGCTGGTCACGGGCGACGTCGTCGGTCAGGTGGCGTCGCAGACGCTCGAGAATCTGGCGGTCGTCGGCGCGGTCGCGACGCTGCCGATTTTTCGCCCGCTGATCGGCATGGACAAGGACGAGATCACGGCCGAAGCGATCAAGATCGGCAGCTATCCGATTTCGATCATCCCCGACCAGGACTGCTGCACGTTGTTCACGCCGCGCAACCCGATGACCCGGGCGAAGCTCGAGGAGATCGAGGCTGCGGAGCAGGCACTGCCGATCGACGATCTTGTCGCTCGCGCGGTTCGCGAGGCCGTCGTAGAGCACTTCGATTTTCCGGTGGTAGGATCGAAGGTCAATCAAGAGGTGTGAACGTGGCTACTGCAGCTTCAGGTCTCAACGGCATTGCCTCGATCCTGGGCGACGATGTGTCGCTGCTCGAGCATCAGTGCAAGACCATTCCCAGGGAGAGCCTGCTGCTGCCCGGTCCCGACTACGTGGACCGCGCCTATGGACTGTCCGATCGCTCGCCGCGGGTGCTGGCGGCGCTGCAGTCGGTGCTGAACACCGGGCGTCTCAGGAACACCGGCTACGTCTCGATTCTGCCGGTCGATCAGGGCATCGAGCACTCCGCCGGCGCCTCGTTCGCTCCCAACCCCGCGTACTTCGATCCCGAGAACATCATCAAGCTGGCCATCGAGGGCGGCTGCAACGCCGTCGCGTCGACGCTTGGCGTGCTCGGTTCCGTCTCGCGCAAGTACGCGCACAAGATTCCGTTCATCCTCAAGTTCAATCACAACGAGTTCCTCTCCTACCCGAACACCTACGATCAGATCCGCTTCGCGAGCGTCAAGCAGGCGTTCGACATGGGCGCGATGGCCGTCGGCGCGACGATCTACTTCGGGTCCGAGGAGTCGAAGCGGCAGCTTCAGGAAGTCAGCGAGATGTTCCAGCAGGCACACGAGCTCGGGACTGTTCACCGTGCTCTGGTGCTACACGCGCAATCCGGCATTCAAGACCAAGGAAGCGGACTATCACCTGTCCGCCGACCTGACCGGTCAGGCGAATCATCTTGGCGTGACGATCGAGGCGGACATCATCAAGCAGAAGATGCCCGAGAACAACGGCGGCTACAACGCGGTCAACTTCGGGAAGACGCACAAGGCGGTCTACTCGCAGCTGTCGAGCGACAACCCGATCGATCTCACGCGGTATCAGCTCGCCAACTGCTACATGGGCCGCGCCGGCCTGATCAACTCGGGTGGCGCGTCCTCCGGCGAGGGCGACCTCAAGGAAGCGGTGAAGACGGCCGTGATCAACAAGCGCGCCGGCGGCATGGGGCTGATTTCGGGCCGCAAGGCGTTCCAGCGTCCGATGAAGGAAGGCGCCGCGCTCCTCAACGCGATCCAGGACGTCTACCTCACGAAAGAGATCACGATCGCGTAGAGGCGGGTCTGGTCAGACCCGCCTGGTAGTCTTCAGACAGGGCGTAGAGGCCGGTCTTTAGACCCGCCTAAGAACTCTCTCAGCGCGTCCGTCGTGCTCTGGAACGCCAGTTCGTCCCACGGGATGGTGTCCGGCGGAAACCACTTCGCCTCGAGCCCCTCGTCATCGCAGACGAGCTCGCCGCCGACCATCGTGGCCACGTACACGATGATGACCGGCGCCCTTCCGGGGTAGGAATACACGTTCAGCAGCTGGTCGAGGCGGATGTCGAGGCCCGCTTCCTCGCGCGCCTCGCGGACGGCCGCCGTCGGCACCTGCTCACCCCGATCGACGAACCCGCCCGGGAACACCCACTTCCCGTAGCCCGGCTCGATCGCCCGCCTGACGAGCACGATGTGGTCGTCGCCGTTGCGGATGATCGTGCCGACCGCGACCTTCGGGTCCTGATAGAAAATGAACCCGCATCGTCTGCAGACCAGCCGTTCCGGTTCGGTGGTCTTGATCGTCCGCAGATCGAGGTCGCCGCCGCAGAGCGGGCAGAAGCTGTACGGGCGTTCGTCGTGGGGAAGCATTCGATCGTAGTGTCCGCCTTCAGGCGGACCCTATAATTTACTTCTATGTCCATCCTGAAGGTCGCGCGCATGGGGCACCCCGTGCTCCGCGAGCGCGCGCGGCCGCTCGACAAGTCGACGATGAAAGATCCACTGTTCCAGAAGCTCATCGACGACATGATCGAGACGATGCACGAGTATCACGGCGTCGGGCTGGCCGCGCCCCAGGTGCACGAGGGCCTGCGCCTGTTCGTGGCGCTTCTGGACGAGGATCCCGACTCCAAGAGCGAGGCCACCGCGATCATCAACCCGGAAATCATCCCGAACGCGCCCGACACCCGCGAAGGGTGGGAGGGCTGTCTCAGCATCCCCGACATCCGCGGCATGGTCCCGCGGTTCACCGACATCACCGTCGCCGCCCTCGACCGCGACGGCAAGAAGATCGAGCTTCGTCTCAAGGATTTCGCCGCACGCGTCGCACAGCACGAAACCGATCACCTCGACGGTGTTCTGTTCTTCGACCGAATGACCTCGACGCAATCCCTGACGTATCTGGAAGAATACTCGCGCTATCACAGCAAGGATGAGGACTGAACTGCTCTATAATTTCGTCCTCCCGTGCTCGTAACCGGTTCCCCGATCGTCACACTCCGCACAGCACCGACGACACCTTTTGACGGGGCGATCGCGGCCGCAAGGACCTGCTATTCGCCCAGGGTGATTGGCACGGCCGAGGTCACCGACAAGCAGCGCGACTCGATCGGAGCGCTGACGTTCGACGCCGGTCATCACACGGTCTATCAGCACGCGAATTTCGAGTTCGGTCTCGAGAACATCTCGCGTCAGTTCGTCTGGACGTTCCTGCATTCGTACCCGTTCTACAACTCCGAGCAGTCCAGCCAGCGCTACGTGAAGCTCAAGGAGCCGCGCGCGTTCGTGCCGCCGATCAGCGGCAAGGCGCGCGACGTCTACGAGCGCGCGATCGTGCGGGCGTGGGATCGCTACGCCGAGCTCTCCGCCCTGCTCAAGGACGATGCGTTCGGGATTCTGAAAGAGTTGCGCTACGTCCGATCGACGACGAATCCGGAGCGGCTGAAGCTGATCGACAAGGACGCCGAGAAGCGCGCGATCGAGACGGCCCGCTACGTGTTGCCGATCGGCGCGTTCACCTCCATGGTCCACACCGTCTCCGGGATCGTCCTGCACCGGCTGCACCGGATGATCAACACCGGGGACGCTCCGTACGAGACCCGTCAGGTCATCGCGGAGATGGTCCGGCTGGTCAAGGAGTGGGACCCGTATTTCTTCGAGAAAGTCGGTCTGTCGCCCATCGCCGAAGCGGATGTCCCGGAGGTCGGGTTCCCGTCTCCACGCCAGGGCGCCGATTGCTTCGCGAAAGAGTTCGATGCGCGGCTGAACGGGCGCTGGTCGCGGCTGAGGGATGTGTCGCCGGAGGCGGAAGAGATCGTCGCCGAGTCGGTGCGCTCGATCTTCGGCCTGACCGCGGCCGAGATGTCCGATGACGAGGCGCTCGATCGGGTGATGAACCCGGCGCGGAACAGGTACCGCCTCGACGTCCTCAACGTCTCGTATCACTCGCCGTTGATGCGGGCCCTGCACCACGCGACCTACGTCTTCGAGAAGAAGCTGAGTCACACCGCCGACTCGCAGGACCAGCGGCATCGCATGGTGCCGGCATCGCGGCCGTTGATGACGTTCGCCGATACCGCGCAGCCGGACTACATCACCCCGCGGCTCATCGCGTCGAACCCGCGCGCGAAGGCCGTGTACGACGAAGCGATGTCCGAGGCCTGGGCCGCGAAGAATGAGCTGCTGGCGCTCGGCGTGCCGCTCGAGTTCGCGCTCTACGTGCTGCCGAACGCGAAGACGCTCCGCTTCATCGAATCCGGATCGCTGCTGGCGCTGCTGCACAAGTGGACGATGCGCAGCTGCTTCAACGCGCAGGAGGAGATCTACCTCGCCACGATGGACGAGATCTCCCAGGTGCGATCGGCGCACCCCCGCATCGGCCGGCACATCGGGCCGCCGTGCGTCATCCGCAACGGCCTGATCTCGCCGCGGTGCACCGAGGGAACGCACTTCTGCGGCGTTCCTGTCTGGCGCGATTTCCCGAACGCTGTTCGAAGACTCTGACGCCGGGTCCGCAGAACAGGACCCGGCCTACACTGTTGGGCGTTGGGACTTGGGCATTGATCGCAGCCTGGCTCGTTCACCTCTACACCGCAAGCGGCATCGTTCTCGCCTTCCTCGCTGCGCGCGCGATCGTCGACTTCGACTATCGGACCGCGTTCTTCTGGCTGTGGCTTCAGGTCGTCGTTGACGCGACCGATGGCGTTCTCGCTCGGCGCTTCCGCGTCCGTGAGCGCATTCCCTGGTTCGACGGCGCCAAGCTCGACGACATCGCCGACTACCTGACGTATGTGTTCGTGCCCGCGCTGTTCGTCTGGCGCGGCGCGATCGTGCCGACTGCGTGGGCGCTGCCAGTCGCTGCCGCGATGCTGCTGTCGAGCGCCTACGGCTTCAACCGCAGCGACGCGAAGACCGCCGATCACTTCTTCACCGGGTTCCCGTCTGTACTGGAACGTGGTGACCTTCTACCTGCTGATCGCGCGGTTGGTCGTCCACCGTCAACGCGGCGATTCTGGTGGCGCTGGCGGTGCTGGTCGTCGTCCGCATCCGCTACGTCTACCCGTCGAGGACACCGCACTGGCGTGTGACGACGAACGTGGCGGGCGCGGTGTGGGGAGCGATGATGCTGATGATGCTCTGGCAGTATCCGGCCGTGTCGCGGCAGCTCTTTTTCATCTCGCTGGCCTTTCCCGTTTACTACGTGGTCCTCTCATTGGTCCTCCACTTCCGCCTGGCTCGTCCGGACGCCTCAGCGTGAAGCCGATCGCGATTCACGCGTTCAATCCTGGACCGTTCACGGGAGCTGGTAACTGGACGTGGCTGATCCGCGGCCGTGTGACCACGCTCATCGACGCGGGAACCGGCGAGGCGCAGCACCTCGAGGAGATCGCGCGCGCGCTCGGCGGCGACAGCCTGGCCCAGGTACTCGTGACGCACGGGCACACCGATCACGCATCGGGCGTGATGGCGCTCGCCGCGAGGTTTCCGGGCGTCCGCTTTCTGAAGATGCCGTGGCCAGAGCGCGATACGAGATGGCCAGCCGCGTGGGAACCACTGGAAGACGGCAGCACCGTGGCAGCAGGGGACGAGACGCTCACGGCGGTGCACACGCCCGGCCACGCGCCGGATCATCTCTGCTTCTGGCATCCGGAATCGCGGACGATGTTCTGCGGCGATCTCGCGCAGACGGGCACCACGATCTACATCCCGCCGAATCTTCAGGGTGACCTGGTCGCGTACCTGGCATCGCTCGAGCGCGTGCTGGCGCTTCAGCCGGCGCGTCTCCTGCCCGCGCACGGCCCGGTGATGGACGCCCCGGAATCGGTGCTTCGCGCGCTACATCGAGCATCGTCGCGAGCGGGAGCAGCAAATCATGGATCTGTTGCGCGAGGGAGCGATCGCCCCGGACGCCATCGTCGCGCGGCTTTATCGAGGCCTGAAGGACACGCTGGTGCCGATGGCCCGGGAGAGCGTGCTCGCGCATCTGCTCAAGCTGGAACGCGAGGGCCGCGCGGGACGCGCCCAAGACGCGTGGCATATCATTGAGCCATGAATCAGGTCGTCGATTTCATCAACGTCAACCGCGACAGGTACGTCGACGAGCTCAAGCAGTACCTCGCGATTCCCAGCATCAGCGCGCTTCCGCAGCACGCTGCGGACGTGCGACGGGCCGCCGAGTGGACGGCCGAGTCCATGAAGTCCGCCGGCCTTCAGAACGTGAAGCTGATCGACACACCGGGCCACCCGGTCGTGTACGGCGACTGGCTGAACGCGCCAGGTAAGCCGACGATTCTCTTCTACGGACACTACGACGTGCAGCCGGTGGATCCCGGTCGAGCTGTGGACCAGTCCGCCGTTCGAAGCCACGGTCCGCGACGGCGAGATCTACGCGCGCGGCTCGGCCGACGACAAGGGCCAGGTGTTCATGCACATCAAGGCCGTCGAGGCGCACATCAAGCAGTCGGGAACGCTGCCGCTGAACATCAAGTTCTTCATCGAGGGCGAGGAGGAAGTCGGCAGCGTGAACCTCGACGACTTCGTCCGCTCGCACAAGCAGGAGCTGGCGGCCGACGTCGTCGTCATCTCGGACTCGCCGATGTTCGATCGCGGCATCCCGTCGATCTGCTACGGCCTGCGCGGCCTGACCTACTTCCAGGTCGATCTGCGCGGAACGAAGAGCGATCTGCACTCAGGCTCGTTCGGCGGTGCGGTGGCCAATCCGGCGTTCGTGCTCGCCAACGTCCTCTCGCAGATGAAGGATCGCGGCGGGCGGATCAAGATCCCCGGCTTCTATGACGATGTGCGGCCGCTCAGCGAGGAGGAGCGCGCCGAGTGGAAGAAGCTGCCGTTCAACGAGACGAAGTACCGCAAGGAGCTGGGCGCGCCGAAGCTGTTCGGCGAGAGCGGCTACTCGACGCTCGAGCGGGTGTGGGCGCGGCCGACGTTCGAGGTCAACGGCCTGCTGTCCGGGTTCACCGGCGAGGGCGCGAAGACCGTGCTCCCGGCGACGGCGATGGCCAAGGTCAGCATGCGCCTGGTGCCCGATCAGGATCCCAAGAAGGTCGGCGATCTGTTCGAGGCCTATCTGCAGAAGGTCTGCCCGAAGACCGTGGAGCTGAAGGTCACGCGCATGCACGGCGGCAAGCCGTGGATGACCGAGTTCGACAACAAGTACGTGCGCGCCGCCGGACGCGCGATCCAGCAGGGTTTCGGACAGCCGCCGGTGTTCAACCGCGAGGGCGGCTCGATCCCCGTCGTCTCGACGTTCCAGCAGGAACTCGGTCTCCCGAGCGTGCTGTTCGGCGTCGGGCTGCCGGACGAGAACGCGCACGCGCCTGACGAGCGGCTCGACCTGGGCAACTTCCACAACGGCATCATCGCGTCGGCGTATCTGTATCAGGAGATCGCGGGGCTCGAGTAGGGTGCGATCGGACTGACGCGGGTCGGTGCGATCGCCACTTCGCGGCGTTGGTGCGATCGTAGGGCCGGTCCTTCGGACCGGCCGCGTCGGTGCGAGGCGCTTTCGCTGGTCGTGCGATCGCCGCCTCGCCAAGTCGGTGCGAACCCATTCACCTCGTCGGTACGATTTCTCGCCCGTTTTTCGGTGCGAGCTGAAACTGCCACGTGTCGGCCTCATTGATGTGGCAGCAAGTGCGTACCCTTTCTTTCCACGAACGCATGCACACAGTGAATGCGCGTGGCACGTCGCTCGCATTTGCACGAGCATGTCATCGTCGGACGCAGGTCCGCCCCGTTTGATGCACCGCGTGCGCCGGGAGATCCGACTGCGCCACTACAGTCGGCGGACGGAGGAGGCGTACGCAGGGTGGATCCGTCGGTTCATCGTGGGCAACGGGAAGCGGCATCCACAGGAGTTGGGAGAACGGGAGGTCACGCAGTTCCTCTCGAATCTCGCCGCTCGAGGCGTGAGCGCTTCCACGCAGAATCAGGCGTTGAGCGCCATCCTCATCTTGTACGACGTCGTTCTCGGGAAGCGGCTCGAGTGGATGAACGACATCGTTCGCGCTCGGCGGCCCGTGCGGCCTCCCCGTGGTGCTCTCGCGGGGCGAGGTGTCCGCGCTGCTTACGCAGCTTCGCGGGCCCGTGTGGCTGATGGCCTCGCTGATGTACGGCTCAGGACTGCGGTTGCTCGAGTGCGTTGAGTTGAGGGTCAAGGACGTCCATGTCGATCGCGGAGAGTTGATGGTACGCGACGGCAAGGGTGGGAAGGATCGAGTGACGATGCTGCCTGCGGCGCTGAAGGGGCCGCTAAGCCGACATCTGGAGCGGATGAAGGCCCAGCACGAATCGGACCTCTTGGCAGGCCGCGGGAGTGTGGCGCTTCCCGGTGCGCTCGCGGCGAAGTATCCGAATGCCGGCCGCGAATGGGGCTGGCAGTGGGTGTTCCCAGCCACGCGGTTTTACGTCGACGAGGTGACGGGTGAGCGCCGGCGTCATCACTTGCACGAATCGGTATTGCAGCGAGCAGTCAGAGAGGCGGTGCGGGCCGCGGGCATTCCGAGGCCGGCGACCTGTCACACGCTGCGCCATTCCTTTGCCACACATCTGCTCGAATCTGGGTATGACATTCGGACGATCCAGGAACTGCTCGGCCACCGCGATGTCAGCACGACGATGGTGTACACGCATGTCGTGAACCAAGGCGGCCGCGGCGTACCAAGTCCTCTCGATCAGCTTGGGCCTGGGCCAGGGCGCTGACTGGATATGCGGCATCGTCTGACACGTGTCGTCGCGCTAGTGAGACCTGCCTATCCAGGGTCCAGTGGCTATTTAGAGGGCGGCAACGTTGTGGATTGCAATCACTTGTGTCGCGATTGTGCTGTCTCGGTGAGCGGGATAGACTGCGACGCTGTCTGATGTATTCGGCTATCGAGTTCGGCCGAATACTAGTTAGACTGCCCGATTTGAATGTCCCGTTCTCAACCTAAAAAGGAGCTAAAGGTTTTCGCGGCGTTCGCTGAAGTGGCGAAGCTGCGGATCATTCCGAACACGATCCAGAAAACCGATCCACCGAAACCGGATATTTCGTGCGAGCTTGAGAGTGAGGGACCGGTGGCGTTCGAACTGGTTGAGGTCATCGACTCGGGACTGGCCGCCGATGTTGGCGAACAGATTCGTGTTCAAGAGTCGCTGCGGCGAGCATCTCGTGATTCTGCCGGTCTTGAATCATTCCACGACGCATTGATCTTCGTCAGGTTTCAGCGAAACGCCGGGGTGGTCACGCGAGAGTCGTCGATCACATCCCTATTCGCGTTCCTTAGGGAACTGCCGCCTGGCTTTGCGGGTGACGTCAATGTTCCCAGCGCTGCAAGGCTGCGGCGTTCGGTTAAAGCGCTCCGCGTGACTCGCGGCGACTTTCCGCCGGGCCCGCACTTTCAAGTGGAGGCCGGCCGTTGGCTTAAGGATCCGATCGTCGAATGTCTGAAGAATAAGTTCAAGAAGCGATACGTGACCGACAATTCGATTGAGCTACTCGCGTATTACGACTTTCATCCATCTGGCCTGGCGGAGGCACACATTCCCGCTGTTCGCGAGTACTTAAAAGCAAATATTATCGGCTCGCCGTTCACCCGCGTCTGGGTGTACACGATGGACACGAAGGCGGTGCTGTACGAGTCTCCTCGAACGCCGAACGGGCCGGCAGAATGTAACCGGCCGCTGCACCTGACGGCACCGGGCGGCTTTCGCGCGCGCCCCTCGCGCGCGGTGCTATCGTTGACGCGCGCGTGCCGCAGGTGAGCGGCAATCCGTTGGGCGGACATGAGTCCGGGCAGCCCGAGTCGAGGTCGAACTTATGAGTAACTCTTCGGTTCTCGCTGCCGCAGTTGGTTTGCTCACACTGGGCCTCGCGGGCCTGGGATGGTTCTTCCGTGAGCAGCGAGTTCCTCGGCCAAGACGCGCCCGACAGTTCCTGGTTCTTCTGCCATGCCTGGTGCTAATCACATTGGGCGCCACGGGCCTTCGCTGGTGGTGGATCGAGCGACCGGATCGCCCGGCTACGGTGGAAGACCTCCGCATGATGGATCGGGCGATCGGGATCCTGAAAGACGAAGCCTCCTGGAATCGCAAAGACGATCGCGAGTGCGCAGACGACACGGCCAACCGCAAGTGGAGCCTCTTCTGCGCGCTGGAGCTGGCCTGTACTGAAGTCCTTGGCGAGTACGACCATCGCAGGGTCGCTCTGCAGGAGGTCCGATTCGCCGTCGAGGATGCCACGCACGGCCGAGAGTTCGAGCACCGGCTCATGGACTTTAACAATCTGCCAGAAACACGGTTTGAGGATGTGAGCAACGTGTTGCAGGTGGCAAGGAGTCGGGTTGCGGCACGGCTCACGGTGCAGCATCCTTGAGTGCCGCCCAACAATGGGTTGGAGCTGACGAAGCCGGCGCAAGCGATGGAGCTTCGCAGCTCAACCCAGTGTTAGGCTGCGATTGGGGCGTTTTGTCCCACCCCCCGCAATGCCGTTATATCGACGCGACCCGAGCGTGATCGATGGACTCGCGCCAGTCATACGACACACTACGGTGATTGTTCAACTGATGCTAAGGAGATCAACATGCCAGCCGCTGAAGAGGTCTTGACGCTGTCGCTTCGCAACATCGAAGTAGGCCCTGTCCTCCAACAGAGGCGACCGGCTCCGACAGAATCCGATCCAGCGAAGACCGTTCTCCGAGCGACGAGAGACTACCGTGTGACGTTCTCTGCGGACGCCCCCGGCATCACTGCCACGTTCGTGGTCCACATCGGTTGGGATGCGAAGGGCGCCGACTCCTGTCCAGTCGAACACCTCGAAGAGGTCGGGCAGAGTCTGGTCAGAGAGTTCGCGGCAAGAATCGCGTGATACCGACCCGCGTAGTCGTAGGGCTTCGGCGAACAGATCGTGACCCTTGGGCTATCCTGTCGGAATGAGTCCGACAGTCCTGCGCGTCAAGGGGTTTCGGTTTTACTTCTTTTCGCGCGAGGAAGCCCGCCCGCACGTGCATGTCCAGCACGCGGAGGGCGAGGCCAAGTTCTGGATCGAGCCGGCAGTGGAACTGCACGCGAACTATGGCCTCAAGGCCAAGCGGCTCGCAGAAGCGCAGGAACTCGTTGAGGAGCACGCACATGAAATCCGCAGCGCTTGGGCGAAGCACTTCCCCGGTTGAAGTCACGAACGTGTCGCCCCATGGCTTTTGGCTGTTCGTAGGCGAACAGGAGCTGTTCGTACCGTTCAAGGACTTCCCATGGTTCAAGGAGGCCTCGATCCAGGAGATCAGCCGGGTTGAGTTGCCCAGTTCGCATCATTTGTACTGGCCGGACCTCGATATCGATCTTGCCGTCGACTCGTTGATTCACCCGGAACGGTACCCTTTGGTAAGCCAGGCGCAGCCTAACCCCTATCAGCCCTCCCCCGGTCAAGTGAAAAGATCTTCTCCGTCCGGTCATCGATCCAAGAAGGTGCGCGACCGTAAGAAGTAACGTTCGAATCACCGCGTCCCTTCGGTGCCGTCTTCGTTTCCAGCGCTGGTCTTCGTCGAGGACGGAGACCCAACACCTATTGAGGCTCAAGCTCCGCGTAGCGAAGCGCACAGGTCGTGTTCACCTGCGCGGCCTAGAAACTCATTCGGGCCCTCATGCCGGCCTCCTCATGACGAGCGACGTCGTGCGCGTCCGTAGTCACCAGGCTCGGGGGAGGGGCAGCGCCTCCGGGTACGCGGATGCGTAGCGGGAAGAGAGCGGACGTCCCGTCAAGCGCGCTCGCTGCCGGACCTCTGGCTCACGATCGGCGGCTCGGGGCGCTCAGCGGCGCACGCGTGCGGCGCGATCTCTGCGAGCTCGGTCCCGCGGCTCGAGTTAGACGTCTGGCTCGCCCGCTCCCTTCCCGCTACGCCGCGAGGAACTTCTCCGGCGAAAAGACGGTCCCTCGCGACAACATGTAGAACACGGCCCGCCCGATCTTGTGGGCCAGGATCGAGAGCGCTTTCCCTTTGCCGTGCTTCTTCTCGATCGCCGCCAGCAACTTCTTGCCGTCCTTGGTGTGGCGGAGGAAGAGGACCGCGGCTTCGGAGAAGGCCCACTTCAGATGGACATTGCCCATCTTCGCGCCACTGGTCCCGAAGGTCTTGCCGGCCGACTGCTTCTGGCCTTGACGAGGCGCGCGTACGACGCAAATTCCTGGACCCGATCGAAGCGCGTGATGTCGTGAATCTCGTAGAGGATGGTCAACGCTAAGACCTTGCCGATGCCCGGCACCGATCGCAGCCGATGGAAGGCATCGGCGTCGTGGCGTTTGGCCTCGCGGACGATCGTGAGCTCGAGGTCGGCGATCAGGGTGTCGTACTGGGCCACCAAGGTCAGATCGACCTCGATGCTCTTGCGCACGCTGGGATCGGTGAAGTGCTCCCGCACGCCCTCGCGATTGGCCGGATAGGCGAGCCGACGCCCGAAGGCCGGGAGGTTGTACTGCGCGCGCGTGTTTTGAATGTGCGCCAACAGCTGCCCGCGTTTGCGCACCAGGTGTAGCCGCCGGCGAATGAGGTCCCGTGTCGCCCGCATGGCCGCGGGGTAACGTAGGCCTGCGGCAGCAGGCCGCCCCGCAGCAGGCTCGCGATCTTGAAGGAATCGAGCTTGTCGTTTTGGCCTTCCCCCCGTGGATCGCCTTCATCGCGAGCGCGTGGCCCAGCACGAAGGGGATCCCTGCGGCGGCGCAGACATCCGCGAGCCAATACCACGTGAACATGCACTCCGCGGCGACGACCAGGTCGTCTCGGTACGGGGCCACCACTCGAGCAAGGCGCTCCGGGTCGATGGCACATTGCGATGCACGAGCACCTGGCCGGTGGCGTCGAGGATGCACACGTACATGGTCTTCACGTGAAGATCGATCCCGCAATAGTGCCGATGCTGACGGTTGTAGAATCTCATCTCAGCTCTCCTCCTGCGCCGATGCGCGCATTGACCCTGCGCTGAGCCTACTCACAACGAGCAGGTG
>CAVVTC010000007.1:0-65975 GCA_963751025.1 uncultured Acidobacteriota bacterium
CAGGCGCTTTGCCCAGCGCGGAGGCACACGCACTCGACTGTTACCCAGATAAACCGATCAAGAGCTTCTAGGAAGCCTGGAAACGAGCAACGAGAGTCAGTGGCGTGGGTCTGCCGATTCCACGATCTGCACAAGGAGGCTGCCTAGCCTAGCCGTAGCTTTCTCCGTTTGTTCGAAGCGACAAGGAGTCCGCCTTCGCGGCTCACGCCGCTACGGCGAGACAGCCTGCGCCTGGGATCATGAGCGAAGGCTGCCCCACGGCGCCACCGTGAACCTTCGAACGACGCACGGGCTGTACGTGACTGTGGACAACATGGGCCTCGTGCTTGCCGACCGCGTGCACGCCAGCGATTGGGAGGCTTTCCTCATCATCAAGATTCGCGGCAGCGCCGGCGTCGCGATCCGGGATGGCGACGACGTAGCCTTTCGCTCGCACGACGGCCGTTACTTGTCAGCCGAGTGGGGTGGCGGTCGAGTGTTGTCGTGAATCTCACCGCGCCGAGCGACTGGGGAACGTTCCGGGTTCACTTCAGCCCGCTGCACTGAGCGCCTGTCCGCGCCAATGAATCGGGAGAACGAGGTGCGGGGGCGATCGACCACTGCACCTCGTTCTCCCGCTCACCTTGTCAGGCGTCGAGGACCACCACGCCTACTGCCCTGGAACAAGCAGCGGCGTGAGTTTTTGCGGAGTTTTCGCGGGCTGGCGCTCTTCTATCCGCGTGTGGCGGGGTCGCCTCGACCACGCCACGGCCACGCGATGTGGCGATGTCGTCGTCGAGGGCCCTGCAATCCTTGCCCGACAGCTTCCATGATGGCATGTGGAGTCCGATGGCTCACTCCGTGCGGAGCGATCAGCGACAGACAGCCGAATCAACCCGGATCGGCTGACGCATCATGATGGCGTTGTTCCACTGCGCAACGTCGCTGTTCCACAAGCTGGCACCGGTCTTCACGTCGTACGGCATCGAGCGAACGAACACGTAACGGGTTTGGCCGTTCGAAATGCTCGCCGGCAGCCGGAACATCTGACCGAGAGTCGAGCTGTCCGCCGCCTGCACGGTGAACTCGCGAACGTCCGGTGACTTCGTGTCGCTGCCATCCATCGCGTTCAATTGCGTGTCGCTCGAGAACCAGACCTCGGTCTTGACGAGCACATCCTTCAGCGACGTATGGTTGTTGAGCGAGTAGCGAAGCTGCACATAACCTCCCGGGCAGATCCTGTCCGAGACCGGGGCATAGGCCGAACCCGCCTTGTTCACACCGCAATACACGCCGTCGCTCTTCAATCGATCGACCCAGTCGTCGCCACGGCTCGAGACCTTGCAGTAGTCGATCTGAATCGCGTTCTTGGAGTCCTCGCAGGCCTGCAACTGATCCTGCGCGTCTGCCAGCGCCTGGAACAGATCGGCATACTCGCCCTTGAAGATCGCGTCGGCTGGGAACTGTCCATCGATCGGAGTTCCGGTTGCCTTGCTCACCGCTTCCGCCGCCGCCCTGACCCTGGCTCTCTGCGTCGTGCAGTCCTTGAACTGCGCTTCGGCAGACTTGTACCAACTGGTCGTGACGGAGATATCGAGCGGCTTGGTCACACCAGCCTTGCCGTAGAGCGCAAGCATGCCCGCGGTGTCATCGGGCAACAGGCGCGTGCGCAGGACGTGGTCTGCTCCACGAAACCACGTTCTGAAGCTTTGCGCCATCACTGCGTAGTTGTCGTCGGGATGAGCAAGACCCATGGCGTGACCCATCTCGTGCGTCAGGATGCCAAGGAAGGTACGCGGGCTGGAGCTGCCCACCGCCGACTGCTCTGCTGTGTAAAACGAACGGCCATCGACAGCATTCGTGTCGGGCGGACCGAAGATCCAGTTGTAGTCCTTCCGAAAGCGGATATGTGCCCGCGTCCTGGTGCAGTTGTCACCCGGAGCACCTTGTTCCCACGCCTCAGCGGTCGTCGAACTCGCGGCAACGCCGTTGGTGAAGCCGATCACGATGGTCTGCGTGCCGTAGCTCTCGGTGCCCGGATCGTTCAGGTCGCTATCACCGGTGATCCCGTGCCAAGTTCCAGCACCAGGCTGCTGCCCGGAATCGAGTTGTAAGATCGATCACCGCGTTGACGTCGGCGGTAAGCCGGCCAGATCAATCAGCGTCGAAGTGCCTGGACGCCGATTATTGAGGTAGTCGAAGACGCTGTCTCCCAGCAGGCGCACCTTGATCGGCTTGGACGTGTCCCACTTCTGTCCTGGGCTGCAACTCGACGTCTTGTTGAGCAAATACGCCGAGGCCGGCGGTGCGGTACCCACCATCGCGGCTGCGGCCGTAAGCAGGAACAGACACCCGCGTATGACTTTCAGATTCTTGTCGAACGTGCTCATCGAAGTCTCTCCTTCGTCTGGAAAGACGCAAAACGTCGATGAACCCGGACACGCAGAGTGGACTGGCGTGTCGCTCTTCGACCTCATGGTCGCGAAGAAACGCGGCGGCGACAAGCTTCAGCGACCAATCCGCGCGTTCAACAAGGCCTGGAAGGCCGCGTGCGTCGCCGCGGGCTGCCCGGGCCGCATTCCTCACGACCTTCGGAGGACCGCGGTCTGGAATGGTGCGTCGTGGCGTAGGACTCGAGCGCGTCACCTGGTTGACGCTGCGGCGAACGTACTCGTCGTGGGCGCATGAGAAGGGAGTTCCAGGGAAGGTCATCGCGCAGCTGATGGGCCACGCCAAGGTCGACACGACGCTCAACGTGTACACGCAGGTCGTCGATGGCTCACTCCGCAGAGCTGCCGACGTGGTCGGATCCGAATTGTTCACTATTGTTCACAAATCGGAACGAGCGTCGGAGCTAACTCGTTGAAAAATTGGCTCCTCGGGGACTCGGACACAGCAACTATCCGGCGAGCGCGGAGCCTGCGGTGCGAAGCTGACACTGAGACGAGCCCGCGGGAGCCAAGACCAACGAAGTGAGAGTGGCTCCTCGGGCTGGACTCGAACCAGCAACCCTCCGGTTAACAGCCGGATGCTCTGCCATTGAGCTACCGAGGAATGCGGAGTGGGTCCGCCCTGCCGGCGGACACGACGTACGCGGAACCTGACGATCGTAGCGAAAAGCCGCCATTCCACGCAACCGGCGCGTCAGAATAGATGCATGAAGTACGGAATCCCGCTTCTTCTCCTTACTATCGGCATCCCCCTCGCCGCGCAGGAGGAACGGCCGGTCCCCAAAGACTCGGCCCGCGTCTCCATACCCGGCTGCTCGAAGGGCAGCGCCTTCGTCGTCACCGAGAGCCCCGAAGGCGAGCGCACCAGCGTCGAGATCAAGGCCGGCCGCCGGTTCCGCCTGACCGGCAAGAAGGACCTCCTCAACGAGATCAAGGCGCGCGAGGGCTACATGATCGAGGTCACGGGCATCGTCCGCAAGAACGACCTCGAAAGGACCGGGGCATCACGCTGGGAGGCGGACGGGTCCGCATCGGCGGCGGTGCACCCGTGTCGAACGGAGGCAGCCCGACGCAGGCGCCTCAATCGGCGAACGCGATCATCGATGTGGAGGGATTCCGTCCGCTGGGCGAGCCGTGCCCGAGGTGAGATGAGAAGGGCCACCGAAGGTGGCCCTGGATGTTCGCGGGCTGCGGGTTCGCCGACCGGACGACTATGCCGGCCGCCCGGACATCCGCTACTACTTCGGTGCGTCGAGCTTGATCTTGAGCAGCGGCTCCATCTTGCCTTCGAGCGCTGCGCTGCCCGCCGGATAGTTATCCTTGCTCAACATGATAGGCCACGATGTCGGCCGCCTGCTCCGGCGACAGCGTGCCGGGCGCGGTCGCGGGCATCGTCGTCTGCGTCTTCTCGTAGAGATCGCCCACGGTCTTGCCGGTCCAGTTCGCCAGGAAGTCCTTCCCCGCCAGCGGCGGCATCGGACCTGAGCCTTCCAGGTTGTCGCCGTGGCACGCGGAGCACTGCTCTTTGTAGAGCGCTTCGCCCTTCTTGGCCTGGTCGGCCGTGTACACGCCTTCATTCACCGAACGTGTCGCCTGCGCGCCGAGCGTCACTGCAATCGACCCCACGAACCCGCAGATGATGAGTACCGCAACCGTATTCTTCATGTCTCCTCGATCTTACGATGATTTCTTCTTCCGGCGAATTCGCGCCTCGCCGCCGGTCAACCCCAGCTGCGTGGCCACGCCAACAATTCCCAGAATTACCCACGCATACGGCAGCCATGCCCTGACCCGGCGCCGGGTTCAGCGGATAGATCGACCCAGACGTTTCCGCCGGCCGCCGCGGCTCGCGCCGCGCCGTCGCCGAGCAGCGCCATCACGCCCAGGATGAGCGTCCACGCGCCGCCGAACGCGGTCCCGACGACGATGAAGTACTTCTGGAGAAACATCGCGCCGACCGCGCCGACGACCGACGCGAGCAGCACGATCAGAAACGGCGGCGGCTCTCCGCTCGCCGAGAACGCCAGGTTCGCGACCAGCGCGCCAAGGCCCGCACCAGTCAGCGCAACGCCGACGTAGTAGCCGGCATAGAGCAACGCCATGCCGATCAGCCCGCCGACGCAGCCACGCGCCGATCATCCACGTCGTGTCGCTCGGGCCAACCAGCGAGCTGGCCATCAGTCCGCCGAGGACGAATCCGACGAGCGACAGCACGACGCGAAACAGCCGGATAGCCAAAGAAGCACGCCACCACGCCGCCGATGACGAACGCGATGGCGAATGCGGGCTTGATACTGCATCGGCAGCATCAGAGATCTCGGCGTCCTTCCATCGCTCTGCGTCATCGTCACTTCGTCGGCATACTCGAGATCGGATCCGACCGGAATGCCCATCGCGATGCGCGTCACGCGCACGCCGAGCGGCTTGAGCAGCCGCGCGAGGTAGAGGGCCGTGGCCTCGCCTTCCACCGTCGGATTGGTCGCGATGATCACTTCCTCAACGCCGCCGGCGCCGACGCGCGTCAGCAGGCCCTTGATCTTCAGATCGTCCGGCCCGACACCCTGCAGCGGCGACAGCGTGCCCATCAGCACGTGATACACGCCGCGGAACTCGCGCGTCTTCTCCACCACATTGACGTTCTGCGGCTCCTCGACGACGCAGATCAGCCGCTGGTCGCGGGACGCGCTGGTGCAGTACGCACAGGGATCGGTGTCGGTGATGTTGTTGCAGTTGGAGCAGTACGTCACGCGATCCTTGACGTCGCGGATCGCCTCGCACAGACGCTCGGCGTCCTCGCGCGGAGTCTCGCAGCACGTGGAACGCCAGACGCTGCGCGCTCTTGGCGCCGATGCCGGGCAGCTTCTGCAGCTGCTCGACGAGTCTGGTCAGGGGATCGGGCAGCGGCAAGGCGTCAGGAGAGGCCGGGAATCTTGAGCCCGCCAAGCAGCCCGGACATCGACTGCCCGAGCTGTTCGTCCACTTTGCGGACGGCGTCGTTGACGGCGGCTGCAATCAGATCCTGCAGCATCTCCACATCGTCCTTCGACACCACTTCAGGATCGATCGTGATCGATTGCACCTGCTTGGCGCCGTTGATGACGACGGTGACCATGCCGCCGCCGGCGGAGGCCTCGACGCGCAGGTCGGCCATGCGCTTCTGCAGCTGCTCCTGCATCTGCTTCGCCTGCTGCATGACTTCGAGGATATTCATCGGCGACCTGGGATTTCTTCGACGTCGCGGATTTCTGCCGGGAACACGTCGAGCATCGCCTGAACGCCGGACGAGGAGAGCGCTTCGGCCTTCAGGTCCCGCTTCGCGGCGTCGGACGAGCCTGACGACGACGCAGCCGATGATGCGGCCTCGGCCTGCATCTGGGCGGACGTCACCTGGATCCTCCGGCCGGCAAGCCGATGCGCGAGCGACTCGAGCCATTCGCGGTTCTGATCGAGCTGCCCGCGCGCCATGTTCTGATTCGACGCGAAGGTGAAGGTGATCCGGTCGTCGCTGACATCAATCCGCTGTGCCTGCGCGACGGCCAGGTTGTACAGCGTGCTCTTGTTCGACCGTATCTCCGCCAGGAACTTGTCCTTGAGCCCCCCGGGGGCAGGTGCAACCGTGTCACTCGCCGGTGCGGGCGTGTCACTGCCGGTGCGATCGCACTGCTGGTCGGAGCGAGCTTGCTGCTTGCCGGTGCGCTGGCGCTTCGCGCAGGTGCGACGACGTTTCTTGTCGGTGCGACGGTGTCACTTGCCGGTGCGAGCTTGTCGCTGGGCGGTGCCGTCGCACCGCTTGTCGGTGCGATCGCACTACGTGTCGGTGCGATGCTGCTCCTTGTCGGTGCGATCTTGCTGCTGGTCGGTGCGATTGCGCTTCGCGTCGGTGCACTTCCCCCACCGCCCTCGAGCAGGTCGACGAGCGGCACGAGCTTGCGCAGGTGCATCCATCGCAGCAGCATCATCTCGATGTGATAGCGCGGATGGGACGCCGTGCGGATGTCCTGCTCGGCCTTCGCCAGCAGCTCGAACGCGCGCATCAGATCCTCGCGCGAGAACTGCTTCGCCAGCAGCGTCAAGCGCTCGATCTCGCCTTCGGCCAGGTCGCCCTCGCCGGCCCGCGACGGATCCACCACCACCATCATCATGTCGCGGACCACCTTCGACAACTCGCGGATGATGAGTTTGAGGTCGTGGCCGGATTCGACTGCGCGGTCGGCCAGCGCGAACGCGCGGGGACCGTCCTCGGCAATCACCGACTCGATCAGCTCGAACAGCAGATCGCGTCCCACCAGCCCGAGCACGGTGGACACATCGTCCACGGTAATCGTCGTGCCGGCAAAGGCCATGACCTGATCGAGCGCGCTCTGCGCGTCGCGCATGCTGCCTTCGGCCGCGCGCGCGATGAGCGCCAGCGCCGCGTCCGGCACGTCGATGCCCTCTTCCTTCACCATCCGCTTCAGGTGCTCGACGATGGTTCGGGCTGGAAAGGCGCGGAACTCGAAGACCTGCGACCGCGAGAGGATCGTGTCCGGAATCTTGTGCAGCTCGGTCGTCGCCATGATGAAGAGCACGTGCGCGGGCGGCTCTTCGATCGACTTGAGCAGGGCGTTGAACGACGGCACCGAGAGCTGATGGACCTCGTCGATGATGAAGATCTTGTAGCGGTCGCGGACGGGCGAAATCGACAGGCCGGAAATCACGACCTCGCGGATGTTGTCGATGCCGGTGTGGCTGGCGGCATCGATCTCGAGCACGTCCATGTCGCGGCCCTGGGCGATCTCGACGCAGGCGTCGCACGCGCCGCAGGGATCGACCGTCGGCCCGTTCACGCAGTTGAGCGCCCGCGCCAGGATGCGCGCGGTCGTCGTCTTGCCGGAGCCGCGCTGGCCCGCAAACACGAACGCGTGCGCGATGCGCTGGCTCGCAATCGCGTTGCGCAGCGTGCGCGTGACCGCCGGCTGTCCGACGACCTCGTCGAACGTCTGCGGCCGCCATTTTCGAGCTAGACTTGATAGGCCATCTACTCGTCAACTCCGACGCCCAACTCCCAACCCCAACACTCCCGATTGCCAACCCCCAACTCCCATCCCGAATGTCCCGACATTGGGAGCTTGGGAGTTGGCGTGGGAGTAGTTGGGAGTTGGGCATCGGGCGTTGGGAATTCTGAAGGTGAGCCCCACCGCGACCCGGTGCACCTCCGCACACTGCAGTATCCGCTTAGCGCTGCTGCCTTCCGGCCCTGACGCGGTTCGCAGGCTGAAGTTGCACAGGGTCCGGGCCGCGGTGCGGCTCACCCAAAAAGCTAGTTTATCGTACGGGCCGCCTAAAGGCGGCCCCTACGTTGGCGGCCCCTACGCGAGCAATCGCTTCCCCAACGATTCGTAAATCCCGACCGCGGCGTGAAGCTCGTCGAGCGAGACATGCTCGTGGTCGGTGTGGGCGACGTGGATGGATCCCGGACCGACGAGGATGGGCGTCCCCCAATTCGTCAGCCACGGCACGTCGGTCGTGTACGGGAAGATTGCCGTCTCGAATCCTGACAGGGTCTGCATCCGCACGGCCGGGATGTCGAGCACATGTTCGATGCCGACCAGGCCTTCGACCACGCGCAGCGCCTCGCTGAACCGTCTCCGACTGTCCGACCGTCCGGAAGAGCAGCTCCGCCGAGGCATGCGGCGAGACGACGTTCGGCGCCACGCCGCCTTCGATCAGACCGACGGTGTAATGCGTGCGGCCGAGCAGCGGGTCGTCCGGCAGCGCCACGCCACGGATCACCATCAGCGCATCGAGCAGCTTGTCGATCGCCGAGTCGCCGAGCTCGGGGAAGGACGAATGCGCCGCGCGTCCCTTGGCGTGCAGCCGCACACGAAGCAGGCCACGCGTTGCAGCGCCGAGGCGGTTGTCGGTCGGCTCGCCGTTGACCAGGTAGCGAACGCCATCCGGCGCCTGCTCGTTGGCGACGCGCGCGCCGTCGCTGCCGCGCTCCTCGCCGACGACGAAGAGCAGCCCGATGCGTGTCTCGCCAGCACGGCGCAGCCGATCGGCCGCCGCGACCTGGGCCGCGAGAATGCCCTTCGCGTCGCACGCGCCGCGGCCGAACAGCAGCCCGCGCTCCTCGCGGCTCGGAAAGAACGGCGGCACGCAGTCGAAGTGCGTGGAGAAGACGACCTGCGGCTGCGCCTCGAGCCGCGCGTAGACGTTGAAGCGGCCGTCAGCAGACCGGCTGCTCCGTGACGAGGTAGCCGCGCGCGGCGAGGTAGTGCGCGAGCCAGGTTCCGACCTCGCGCCTCGCGACCGGTGGTGGAATCGATGTCGACGAGGCTGCGCGTCAGCGCGACCGGGTCGACGGCTGCGGGATCGCTGATGGTTGATTCGAGCCCGGACATCTACACCCGGGCTGCTGCACCGAGGAGCTTGAGCTGCTGCAGCACGCGCATGACCTTCTCACGCGCCGCCGGGCTCGCCGGCACCATCGGCAGACGGAAGTTCTCTTCGATGAGCCCCATCGCCGCCATCGCCGCCTTGCACGGGATGGGGTTGGTCTCGATGAAATTGACCTGAATCAGCGGATACAGCCAGTGGTGCAGCTTGCGCGCGCCGGCGAAGTCGCCCTTCTCGCACAGCTCGACGATCTGCGCCATCTCCGCCGGAGCCTCGTTCGAGGCGACCGACACCACGCCAAGGCCGCCCATCGCCATCGCGGCCACCGTCATCGGGTCGTCGCCACTGAGCAGATGGAAGCCCTCGCGCGCGTTCGTCACGATCGTCGGCCAGTGCTCGATGTTCATCGCGGCTTCCTTCGTCGCCACGATGTTCGGAATCTCCGCGAGCCGCAGCGTCGTCTCGACCGACATGTTCACGCTGGTGCGCGTCGGCACGTTGTAGAGCACGATCGGGCACGTCACGCTCTCGGCGATCGCCTTGAAGTGCTGGTAGAGGCCTTCCTGCGTCGGCTTGTTGTAGTACGGCGTCACCGACAGCAGGCCGTCCGCGCCGACGCGTTCCAGGTCGCGCGCCAGCTCGATCACCTCGCGCGTGTCGTAGCCGCCCGCACCGGCCAGCACCGGGATGCGGCCGTTGGACTCTTCGACCACCAGTTCCGTGACCCGCAGTTTGTCCTGGTGGCTCAGCGTCGGCGCCTCGCCGGTCGTCCCGCAGGGAGAGAGGAAGTGGACGCCGGCGTCGATCTGCCGTCGGGCCAGGCGCTTGATGGCGGACTCGTCGAGGGAGCCGTCCTTGGTGAACGGCGTAATCAATGCGGTGCCGACTCCGGTGAACCGTGTACGCATGGTGTCCCCCAAGGCGGGTCTGAAGACCCGCCTCTACGATCCCTTCAGACCCCTAGAACGTCCTGCATCGAAAACCAGCCGGTGCGACCCTTGAGCCACCGCGCGGCGACGAGCGCGCCGGCGGCAAATCCGCGACGGTCGCGCGCCGTGTGGATCAATTCGATCGTATCCGATGGACCGTCGAATCCGATCGTGTGCGTGCCGGGAATCGTGCCGGCCCGGCTCGACGACATGTCGATCGGGCGGTCGAACCCGGCGGCCTTCATGGCGTCCCGCAGCTGGATGGCCGTGCCCGACGGCGCATCCCGCTTGGCGCTGTGATGGATCTCGTGGACCCACGCGCCGTACTGCGGCTGCGCCTGCATCATCCGCGCGGTTTCCGCGACAAGGTGTTGAAAAATGTTGACGCCGATCGAAAAATTCGCCGAGGCGACGATGCCCAGGCCGGCCTCCGCGGCATCGGCGCGCAGCCTGGCGGCGTGCTCGCCCCAGCCGGTCGTGCCGATGACGACGTTGGTCCGCGACTGGATGTACTTCGGAAAGTTGGCGAGCAGGGCGCTGGCGGTCGTGAAGTCCACCGCGACATCGGCCGGGCGCCACTCGTCCCGCCCGTCATCCACGCGCCCGACGATCTCGACGTCCTGACCGGCGGCCATCTCCTCCACCATCCGGCCCATCTTGCCGTAGCCGACGATCAGGATCTTCAGGCTCATGTGAAGAACTCCCCGTGGAGGCGCTGCATCGCATGCGCCAGGTCCGTCTGGCGCAGCACCACCGTGATGTTCCGCCTCGAGGCGGCCTGCGAGATCATCCTGAGCGGCACTTCTTCGAGGACGCTGACCACGCGGGCCGCGATCTCGGGCTCGTCCTGCAGCCGGTCGCCGACGGCACTGAGCAGCGCCAGCTCGTGCTCGACCGAGACCTCGGCAAACTCCGACAGCGCGCGAACGATCGCATCGAGCTGCCGGCGGTCGTCCACGGTCACCGACACGCTCACCTCGGACGTCGTCACCATGTCCACCGCGGTGCGGAAGCGTTCGAAGACCTCGAACACGCGACGGAGAAACCCGTAGGCCATCAGCATACGGGTGGAGGTGATGTCGATGATGGTGACGTCCCGCTTGCTGGCCAGCCCGGTCAGACGCGTGCCACCGTTGGAGTGCTGCGCCGTGATGAGCGTGCCGGACCCATCAGGCTTCCACGAGTTGAGGATGCGCACCGGAATGTTGCGCTCGACGGCGGGCAGAATCGTGCTCGGGTGCAGCACCTTCGCGCCGAAGTACGCCAGCTCGGCGGCCTCGGCAAACGACAACTGCGCGATGAGGCGCGGCGACGCAATCACCCGCGGGTCGGCACTCAGCATGCCGTCGACGTCGGTCCAGATCTGAATCTCGCGCGCGTCCACGCCGGCACCGACGAGCGCGCCGGAATAGTCCGATCCACCACGCCCCAGCGTTGACGTATGTCCGTCCGTCGTCGCACCAACGAAGCCGCCGAGCACCGCGACGCGGCCTTCGGCGAGAACCGGCAGGACCGTCTTGCGCAGCGCGGCGTTGGTCTCCGGCCCGAGCGGCGCGGCCCGCGTGTGCTCGGCGTCGGTCACGATGGCACCGCGCGCATCGACCCAGTCGGCAGGCACGCCCGCCTCGGTGAGCGCCGCGGCGATGATGCGCGAGCTGAGCAGCTCCCCCATCGCCGCCACCACGTCGAGCGTGCGCGGCGAGACCTCGCGAAGGATCGCCAGCGCGCGGATGATGTCGGCGAGCTGATCGAACTGCCCGGCGATGTGCGCGAGCAGCGGCGCCTGCGCCGGCCCGGAGACGAGCGCGCGCACCGCCGACTTGTGTCGCTCGCACAGGGCGTCGGCGAACGGAAGGGCGTCGCCGGGACGGCCGGCCCCCGCCGTGGACGCAATGGCGAGCAATGCGTCGGTGACCTTGCTCATGGCGGACACGACGACCACGGGGCCGCGGCCGTCTCGCGACCGCGCGGACCGGACGATTTCAATCAGACGTCGGATGGCTTCCGGATCGGCGACCGACGTGCCGCCGAACTTCTGCACGACCATGCTGGTTGGTGGTTGGTGGTTAGTGGTTCTTGGTTGGTTAGTGGTTGGCGGTTCTTGGTGGTTGATGGCTACCACGAACCACCAGCCACTCACCACCAACCAGCTAGCTTATCACCGGCAGTCCGGCGGCCTCCCACGCGGTGATCCCACCGGTCAGCTCCGTCAGGTTGACGCGACCCTTCCGCTGCAGCACGCCGGCGGCGATCGACGACCGATAGCCGCCCGCGCAGTGGACGAGCAGCGGTCTGTCTGCCGGAACCTCTCCGATCCGCTCGAGCAGATGGTTCAGCGGGATGTTGACGCTCCCGTCGATGTGCGCGTGCTGCCATTCCTTCGGCGCGCGGATGTCGAGGACGAGCGGCGGCGTGGACGAGGCGAGCGCGGCGGCGGCTTCGGCCGGCGTGACGCGCGTCGTGCCAGTCATCAGATCGGTGCGCGCTTCGAGCGCGCTGATCCCGTCCTGCAGATATCCGACGATGCTGTCGAAGCCGATCCGCCCGAGACGCATCGCGGCCTCTTCCTGGCGGCCGGGCTCGGCGATGATCACGATCGGCTTCTCGCGATCGAGGATCGTGCCCGCCCATGTGGCATAGCTGCCGCCCAACCCGATGTTCAGGCTGCCCTTCAAGTGCGCCCGCGCGTACTCGACCGCGTCGCGCACGTCGAGCATTTCCGCGCCGACCGCCTGCAGCGCCAGCAGCCGCTCGACGTCGATCGGCTTCAGCTGGTACTCCAGCATGTGCGAGAGCGTCGGCCGCTCCTTGGTGTTGAGGATGGCGTCGTAGGTGAAGTACGACGGCGCATCGGGCTGGTCGGCGGTGACGAGCTCGATGAACTCCGGCTCGCTCATCGGCTGCAGCGCGTAGTTGGTGCGGCGCTGCTCACCGATCGTCGAGACGGTCTCCTTGCTCAAGCTCTTGCCGCAGAGCGAGCCCGCACCGTGGGCCGGGTAGATCAGCGTGGCGTCCGGTAGCGGGAGGAGCTTCGAACGAACCGAGTGGTACAGCATCTTTCCCAGGTCGGTCGCCGACCATCCCAGAGAGGCGCGAAGATCCGGACGGCCAACGTCGCCCACGAACAGCGTGTCGCCGGTCAGAATGGCCTGCGGCTGACGCGCGTCCACGTCGAGATCGAACACGAGGATCGAAATCGACTCCACGGTATGGCCCGGCGTTTCGAGGACCGTCAGCCGCACGCGTCCGAGATCGAGGCTGTCGCCGTCGGCCATCGGCGTGAACGCGAACTCGGCCTGGGCCTTGGCGCCGAGATGAATCTGCGCGCCGGTTCGATCGCGCAGCTCGAGGTGCCCGGCGAGAAAGTCGGCGTGGAAATGCGTCAGAAAGACGTGACGAATCTGCAGGCCGGCCTGCTCGGCATCCGCGACGTAGGCATCGACGTCGCGCTGCGGATCGACAACGACCGCCGTGCCACTCGACGGATCGCCAATCAGGTACGACGCGTGGGCGAGGCAGTTCAGGTAGTACCTGCTTCAGGATCATGCTGTCCGTAGGTTACTTCGCCCGGCCGACATTCTGCGCCCAGTTGGTGATGACCTCGATCGGCGGCTGCGTGACGCTCGCCTGCTTGATGACGAGAAACCGGCCGTCGGCAGCCACGTCGTACGACGGCGGCTGACTGCTGCGCCGGTACCGATACTCGAACAGCGGCGTTGGAGGCTTGAAGTTGAAGTCGGTCTTCGCATCCACCGCCACGGACATCAGCGTGTTGGCTTCGAGATAGAACAGCTCGCGCCCGTCTCTCGCCCACACCGGATCGACGCCGCCTCGCGGCGACACCCGTACCGGGTTGCCCTCCCGCCCAAACGCCTGCACCCAAAGCTCTAAGTTGCCGGTCGCATTCGAGACGTACGCCAGCCACCGGCCGTCTGGCGACAGCGTCGTTCCTTCAACGCCCTCTCGCGCCGGCGTACGGACGATGTAGTGCAGCTTCGTCGTCGCGTCCGGGGCGAAGCGAACCACATCGGTACCGGATTCACCACCCGTGAACTGTGCGGCGATGAGCTCCTTGCCGTCGGGCGACCAGCCGTGCGGATGAAAGTGGCCTTCCGGTGAACCTTGACGGGACGACGCTCCGGGGACGGCCGCGACGATGCGTAACGCCGGCGCGTTGTTCGTCTCGTAGATCAGGCTCTTCCCGTCCGGCGTCCACAGCGGCGAGAAGACGTTGCCTTCGGTCGTCAATTTCACTGGCGGACGACCGTGAAGGCCATACTCCCAGAGCTCGTTGTCCACCACGAGCGCGAGGCGTGTCCCGTCTGGCGACAGACGTGGGAACTGCGGGTTCTGGATGTCCCCGCTGACGGCACCCACTTCCACGCCGGCGCGGTTCACCCAGATCGTCGCGCCCACCGATCCCGCGTTGGTGCGGAACGCCACTGTTCCATCGTCGGCCGCGCTGATCAGTCCCGCCGTGGTCAACTCGATGCCGACCTGTTCCGCGATCGGAAATGGGTCCCCTGATGTCGTCAATCGATCGACGTCGAAGGGCTGGGCCAGGAGCGTCTGGTCGCGCACGAACATGATGTACGACGCCCGGGCTGCACCGCCCTTCGAGAACACCGGACGCGAGTCAGCCGCCACCAGCCGGGTCGTGCTTTGCGCCTCCGGCGCGACGTCGAGCGAGCCCAGAAGGATGCCGCGGTCCTCCGGGCGCCCGGTAATGCGCGAGTACAAGAAGTGCCTGCCGTCAGGAAGGAATGTCGGGCCGACATCGCCGATCTCACCCCGCAGCGACGTCACCGCGCGGACCAGCCCGCCGTCGGCGGACACGGTCATCACAGGGTAGGCGTTGCCGCCAAACAGGATCACGTTGTCCGGTCCCCAGCTTCCGCCGCCAAATCCTCCGGACGTCGGCAAGTCGCAGATGGTCTGCACCTGATCGCCGTTGACGCTGACCTTCTTCAACCGGCCCTCGATTGCGTAGGCAATGAACCGGCTGTCAGGAGACCAGAACATCGAATTGGAAAAGCTGCCTGCGGCCGTCAGCGGGCGCGACTTGCCGGTGTCGAACGTATGGACCCACAGAAACGATGCGCCATCGGTCACGCCGACGTAGGCGACCATCCGGCCATCGGGCGACAACGCAAAGGTAGGGCCGAAGGCCCCGCGCTCGGGGGGCGGGACGACGAAGTGCACGGCGGGAGGCGAGGCCGTCCGTTCACCAAAGTGTACGAAGGCCAGTGCGCCACCGGCCACGACGCTCACGCAGGCGATGGCGGCAAGGGTCCATACGAGCCGGCGAGGCGCTGGCGCCGGTGTCTGCGCGCCGGTCTCGAGCAAGCCCATCGCATCGCCGATGTCACGCAGGCGCCGCCTGGGATCCTTCTCGAGACAGCGTTGAAGCAGCGTGCGCGCGCGAGCGGGTACCGCGTCCAATCGGGTTCGTCCTTGAGGACGGCGGCGAGCGTGTCGGATATTTCGTTGCCGCCACCGAAGGGCCGCGTGCCGGTGAGCATCTCGTAAAGCACGCACCCGAACGCCCAGATGTCCGCGCGCTTGTCCACGACCTTGCCCCGCGCCTGCTCCGGGGCCATGTACGCAGCCGTGCCGAAGATCATGCCGACGCCGGTCATCATCGCCGGCGAGATGAGCGTGGGCGACTGGGACTGATTGGAGGGACCGCCTTGATTCGTAGGGGCCGCCTTTAGGCGGCCCATCGAGCATCTTCGCCAACCCGAAGTCGAGCACCTTGACCGTACCGTCCGGCCGGATCTTGATGTTCGCCGGCTTCAGATCGCGATGCACGACACCCTGCTCGTGCGCCGCGTCGAGCGCATCGGCGATCTGTCGCGCGATGGGAATCGCCTCGTCAACGGTCAAGCTTGCCGTCGGACGCGATCCGATCCGCGAGCGTCGGGCCCTCGATCAACTCCATCACGAGCGCATGGATTCCACCTGACTCTTCGAACCCATGCACGATCGCGATGTTGGAGTGATTCAGGGAGGCCAGCGCCTGTGCCTCACGATGCAGGCGCGAGAGCCTGTCGGGGTCACCGGCGAGCGCGTCGGGAAGAACCTTGATGGCGACATCGCGGTTCAGACGAGTGTCGCGGGCGCGGTACACCTCGCCCATGCCGCCGGCTCCAAGCGAGCCGAGAATCTCGTACACGCCGAGTCGGCTGCCCGACGCGAGGGCCATGAAGCAGCGATTATAAGTCCTTCTTCACGATGAAGCCGCCCTTCATCACGAAGCGCACGCGCTGCATCTCGCTGATGTCGGTGAGCGGATTGCCGGCGACGGCGATCAGATCGCGAACTTGCCCTTCTCGACGCTCCCGATCTGATCGATCCAGTCGTTACGTACATCGTCGTGGGGCCGCCTTCAGGCGGCCCTCATCCCATGGGCTTCGGCAGGATCTCGTCCACCCGCCGACAGCCAGTGATAACGCGCCGTATCGAGACCGGCGTAGTCGGGATCGAGATAGATGAAGCACCGCTGAATCAGGAAGTCGCGCACCTCGAAGACGTCACACCAGCGGCCGGCATGCGAGACGCCGGCGCGCCACGGTCCGTCCTTGTATTCCCCGGCGCTCGTGCCCTCGACGGCAAAGACGTCGGTCCCGGTCATGATCCAGTTGAACGTGTAGTAGTCGTGCAGGATGTGTTTGATCCCGCCGCCGAAATCGGTGAACAGCTGACCGATCTGCTTCTTCCCGGTCGCCAGACCCCACTTCGGAAAGAACACCTGCGCATCGTCGGCGAAGAGGTCGAGGATGCTGCCGCCATTCGAGGTGACGCCCTTGTTGTCGAACGCCTTGAGGTACTCGAGCGCCACCGACTTGCGTTGTTCGTCGGTCATCGTCTGTCGCGTGATCGCCATGTGCCCTCTTCGAAAGGCGCACAGCATACAGCGGTAGAATGCCGGTGTCGATGGAGCAGGAACCGTATCGTGTCGAGGCGAAAGTCGAACTCACGAAACCGCCGGAGCCCGATGCGGGCATCGACTGGCCGGCCTGGATCCAGGCCATCTCACCGATCCTGCTCGCGCTCGTCGGACTCTATTTCACCGACACCGTGCGTGAAGGGTTCGAACGGCAGCAACTCCAGCTGGCCAACGCCTCGGGGATGCAGGGGCTGCTCGTGCAGCTGCTTGGCGCCAATGTCTCTCAAATCGAGGCGCACGCCGCGGCGGCCACGCTCGCCTCATTCGGGCCGCCGGCGGTCGCGCCGCTGGTCAGCGCGCTGGCCGATTCCGACGATCTGCGGACGCCGGCGATCGAGGGCGCCCTTCGCGCGATCGGATTGAACAATGCCGAGGCCGTCTGCACGCCATTGATGAGTATTATTCAGCGCCGATCTGGCCGATATTCGTGGTTGATGTACCGGTCGGCGATCCGCGTGGTCGGCGATGTTCGCTGCCAGGGGGCGCGAGCGTTGTTAGAGTTGTACGCTAGGGATCTCGCCGCCGGCTCGCTGAAGACCTTCGACCCCGCCGCCGATGACTGGACGCCCATGTCACCCGACGTCGCGCAGCTGCTGAAGGCGGATGTGGACCGGGCCTTGAGCGACGCGCAGTAGTTGCAGGCAGTATGCAAGGAGGCTCCATGCGCAGGCTCGTCGCGTTTCTCATCGCCGTCGCGGCGACGACGGCTTCAGCGAGCGCCCAGATCGTGCCGTGCAGCGCGGTCAGCGATCAGGGCTCGAAAATCCTCCTCGACGACATCGTCACCTCCGCTGGGACCGAGAACTTCCTCCAGTCACTGACCAGCCGACTGGATGCGAACCTCACCCAGGTACAAACGGAGCTTGGTGTCGACCTGAAAGTCCTCCCCTGCCTCAAACGGCGGCCGACTGGCCCGTCCGACTTCACACGATCGCTCGTGCAGGAGCTGAACGTCCGCGGCGTGCTGATGGAGGTCTGGGGCACCACCACGCAGGTCAAGGATCAGCAGGGACGCCCGTTCAACGAGGCGTCGATTGGCTACGTCATCATTCCGGTTCGGCTCGACGAGCTGCAATCCCAGAAGGCACCGGGCGCATTCGTGATCTCGCATCGCTCGACACCGTCGACGATCGTGGACGATTTGCTGCGGCTCGTCGATCAGGCCGGCCGCCTTGGCGCGTATGCGTCGCTCGCCGTCGGATCCAAATCGCTTCGGGCGCAGAAATGGGGCGAGGCGCGCAAGCAACTGTGCGCGGCCGACACGCAATTCGGCAAATTGAAATCGCCGAGCGCCGACGACGCTCTGCTCGCGGCGCACGCAAAACAGCTGGCCGGCGATGCGGTGACGACGCGCACGCGCAGACGCCCGGTATTCCGGCTTCCTGAAGCAGGAAGGGGTGGCACTGTCATGCTCCTGAAGCGCGCTCTGCTCGACGATCGTCGTGTGCGTCCTGCCGGCGCGTGCGATGGCGGGTGCCAGCAACGTCCCCTGCTCGGCGCCGTTCGTGTTTTCCAATGCGGCGGTCAACGCAGTAGTCCTTCCCTACAGCCTGCCGCCGGCGCTCGGTTCGGAATCGGCCGCTGGCGACAAACTCGGCGCGCTGGTTCAACTCGAGACCATCCTGTCGATCGCGAAATTCGGGAGCATCGGGGTGGTGCAGCTGACCAGCGACGCGAGAGGGTCGTGCACACCTGAGGCAGTGCTCGACAAGCTGACCGGAAAGCGTCCTGGCGCGCGCCAAATCATGAAGGCCGGGAACGGCCTGATCCTGATCTGGGGCCGCATCTTTCAGTCCGGGCCCGACCTCTTTCTCCAGACCTACATCCGCTTCGTGCGGCCCGGTATCGAGGAGTCGATCGAGCTGTCCGTGCGGCGATCGCACGTTGACGGGCGCCCTCTCGACGCAGGCGTTCGCGTGTGCGCCGCGCAAGATCGCGCTTCGCGACCTCGAGGCCATTGAACGGCAGTTCGCCGCCTCGAGGCTGCTGCACGCCGAGCCCTCGTCCTCGTCCCCGACACAACCCGTGTCGTCGGCTCCGTTCTCGTACTGGATCACCGACGTCCGCGGCGACTGGGTCAAGGTGAAGTCCATGAGCAGTCCGACCGCGTCGGCGCCGTTCGGCGGATGGATGCAGGTGCGCGCGCCGGATGCGCAGTGGTCCTTGCGCCGCCACATGCCTGAACTGTATTTCGTCGAGGCGGTCGCGGGATACTTGAGCGCACGGGTCCCGCAGAATCGCGGTCCGGACGGCGCAGCGCGCGTTGCAGAACGCCGAGACGGCGCTCACCCGCTACCTGGACGCGTGGGGCGTCAACGCCGTACTGGGCGGCGACGCGGCAGCGGGCGGAACGCCCCTCGCCGTCGCGGTGCCTCGCCAGCTGAGTGCATTCATGACGCTGATGCGGAGGCGGCACGATGCCGACGTCGCCAGAAGCGCTTGCCGAGGCACGCGTGCAATTCCAGCGGGCCGCTGCGCTGGCGCCACAGAGCAGCGCCGCGCGCCACCTCGTGACACTGACATCGATCGCACAGGCCTACGGCCGGCCGCTGCCGATCAATCGCCACAGCGATTCATAGAGG
Organism: uncultured Acidobacteriota bacterium; assembly: GCA_963751025.1. Classification (GTDB taxonomy): domain Bacteria; phylum Acidobacteriota; class Vicinamibacteria; order Vicinamibacterales; family UBA2999; genus Gp6-AA40. The sequence continues at coordinate 19,268 of CAVVTC010000007.1, forward strand.
AAATGCGTGGGCTGCTGGGAACCGACCCCGACAACGCCCGGATCCTCGGAAACCTGATTGCGGTCTACGATCTCGTGCTCGCATCCGTACCCGAGCCCCGCCGTCGTGGGTGCTGACCGCAGCGGATCGAGACCAGCTCACGAGGCAGCGAGAGAGTTTGAAGGGATTGTTGAAGCGGACGTCGTAGAGGCCGGTCTTTAGACCCGCCTGGCATCAGGCGGACCTGAAGGCGGGTCTGAAGACTCGCCTCTACGTCTTTGGATTGAGGATCTCGGCGACCGAGGTCTGCGCGAGCGGGTGATAGCCGTCGCGGGCCTTCGCGAAGATCTGTGTTCGCCAGCGCCAGCCCGTCGGGCGTCGCCGCAAGATCCCGATACAGCGGCACGATCAGCTTCCGCCGGCCGATGCGGATCATGTAGCGCTCCATCGCCGGATAGGCGGCCATGTAGCGATTCGCGATCGCCAGGCGGAACCAGACGTGCGCCACCTCCGAGTTCCCTGAGTCGGTCAGCTTGAACTGCCGATCGAGAGCGACGAGCCGGCGGCCTCCATCTTCCGCGGCAGCGAGTCCACGAAGTGGATCCACTCCTGCGTGGACCACGCCGATGCGGTCTTCGCGAGCGCGTCGATCGATCCGCCCTTCAGCCACTCGTCGCGCGCCTGCTCCACTTTCGCGAACGCATCCGACGTCGGCAGCACCGCGAAGGCCGGGATGCTCTCGGTGTGCAGCCACTCCTGAATCTGCGCGTCGGTGACGGCGCCAGGCTTGACTGTCGAGGAGATTCGTCTTCAGGAACGCGAGGAATTCCTCGGTCGTCGCGCTCTTGAACGCGTGCTCGTCGAACCATTTCCGCAGGAACTTGTCGAAGGCATCGCGGCCGAACTTCGACTCGAGGAACGACAGGAACAGCTGTCCCTGCTCGTACGGCACCGTCGAAAACGCCTCGTCCGGATCGCGGCCGGTCAGGTCCGGCAGCAGCGTGCGGTCGCCAGCGACCGGGAGGTTCTTGCGCGCCTCCGCGAGATCGCTGACGCCGATGCTGGCCTGCATGTCGGCGACGTGCTTGCCGTAGACCGCCTCGACGATGCGCCGCTCGAGGTAGGTGGTGAAGCCTTCGTTCAGCCAGAAGTCGTGCCACGTCGCGTTCGTCACCAGGTTGCCCGACCAGGAATGGGCGAGCTCGTGGGCCACGAGCGCGACGAGCGACTTGTCGCCGGCAATCACCGTCGGCGTGGCGAACGTGAGGCGCGGGTTCTCCATGCCGCCGAACGGGAACGACGGCGGCAGCACCAGGATGTCGTAGCGGCCCCAGCGATACGGGCCGTAGAGCGCCTCGGTCGTCGTGACCATCTTCTCGGTGTCTTCGAACTCGCGCGCCGCGGCCTCGACGACTGACGGCTCGGCCCACACGCCCGTGCGCTCGCTCATCGGCTTGAACGCGAGATCGCCGATGGCGATCGCGATCAGGTACGACGGGATCGCCTGCGGCATGCGGAATTGAAGACGCTCGCGTCGCTGCCCTACGTTCCCGGGATCCATCTCCGCGGCCATCACGGCCACGAGATCCTTCGGCGTACGGATCGTCGCGTCGTAGGTCACGCGCACGCCGGGCGTGTCCTGCAGCGGAATGAACGACCGCGCCTGAATCGCCTGCGCCTGGCTGAACAGAAACGGATGCTTCTTGCCGGCCGTCTGGCTCGGCGCGAGCCACTGCAGTCCGCGCGCCGTCGGCGATGTGGAGTAGGTCACGCGCACGCGGTCGGCGCCGGCGGGCATCGCGATGCGCAGCGCGCTGCCGAACGCAGGCGTCGCGGCATCGAGCCGGTGCGTCGTGGCCGTCCACGCGCCGGAGCCGGTCGCGGCTTCGACCTTGTCGATCTTCAGGTCGCGCGTATCGAGCACGACCTCGGAGGCATTCGGATCGCGTCGATCGAATGTCAGCTCGGCGGTGCCCGACAGCGTCTTCGCCGTGAAGTCCGCGGTCAGATCGAGCACCAGATGCTTGGCGACGAACGCGTCGAGATTCGCGAACGTGGAAGCGTCCTTGGGCACAGCGGTCGGCCTCGGCGTGGTAGGTGCGTCAGGCGTCCGACTGCAGGCCGTCGCCAGAATCATCACAACGATCGCTTTCTTCATCAGCGCTCCGGGAGAGCGAACGCATACAGCGCGCTTCCCCCTCCAAGGAGGACGTACTGACGGCCATCGAGCTCGTAGGTGATCGGCGAGTTGCCGACGCGGCCGATGCCCGAGTGCCACAGCGTCGAGCCGTCGCTCGTGCGCAGCGCGAGCGCGTTGCTCGCCGCGTCGCCGGTGAACGTCAGGCCCGTCGCCGTCGTCAACACGCCCGCCGCGCCGGCGCCTTCACCGATGTCGTGGCTCCAGCGGATCTTCCCGGTCTGATAGTCGATCGCCCGCAGCACGCCCTTGCCCCACACGCTGTAGTTCGCGCCCGCCCATCCCCACTCGCCGTGCTCGGGCTTGAAGAAGTAGATGCCGTAGGCGTCGTGCGCGCTGACGACGAGCAGACCGGTGGCCGGATCGAAGCTCGGCGACCGGTAGTTCGTGCCACCGGCTTCGTTCGGCGCCACGAGACGGCCGTCGCGCGCCGGCTCCTTCGCCGGATCGGGAATCGGCCGGCCATCCTTGTCGAGACCCTTGGCCCAGTTCACGGTCGCGAACGGCGTCGTCAGCAGGCTCTTGCCGGTCGTGCGATCGAGCACGAAGTAGTAGCCGTTGCGCGACGCCTGAATCAGCAGCTTGCGCGGCGCGCCGTTGATCGTGCCGTCCACGAGCACCGGCACTTCCGCGGCGTCCCAGTCGTGCGTGTCATGCGGAGATGCCTGGAATCCCCACACCAGCTTCCCGGTGTCGGGATTGAGCGCGACGATGGCGCAGGTCCACGGGTTGTCGCCGGGCCGCGCCGGCCCGTTCAGCACCGGCGTCGGGTTTCCCGTGCCGACGTAGACGAGATTCAGCTCGGGATCGTAGGTGCCGGTCATCCACATCTGCCCGCCGGTGGCGCCGCCGCTCTGCGAGCCTGGCGTTCCGACCGGAGGCGTGCTGTAGAAGGTCCACTGCACCTTGCCCGTCTCGGGATCGAACGACTTCAGGGTGCCGGGCAGGTTGTCGAAATCTCCGGAGACGCCGACGAGCAGATGGTTGCCGACGACCAGCGGCGCGTTGGTGGACCAGAAGCCCCGCTTCGCGTCGGCGATCTCGACATTCCACCGCACCTTGCCGTCGCGCGCGTCGAGCGCGACCAGATGCGCATCGGGCGTCGTCAGGTAGACGAAGTCCTTGTAGACCGCCACGCCGCGATGGCCGATTTGGAAGCCGTCGTTGGCCGGATACGTGTAGCGCCAGATCTGCCGCGCCGACCGCGCGTCGATCGCCCAGAGGTTATCGGGCATCGAGAGGTAGATGACGCCGTTCACGAGGATCGGCGTCGCCTTGATCGACTGGGGCTGATTCGTCTGAAACGCCCACGCGAGCGTGAGCTGATGGACGTTCGCCGGCGTGATCTGCGTCAGCCTGCTGTGTCGCTGTCCGCGTGTAGTCGCCGTGATAGGTCGGCCAGCTGTCGGCGGTCGGCTTGAGCAGCGCCGACGGATCGAGCGACTGCGCGAGCAGCGGCGTACCGACGCACGAGCACGAGCCGAGCGACGCCACGCACCTCGCACCCTCGCACCCTCGCACCTTCAGCGCAAGCGTCTGCAGATAGGCGAGCACGTCATGCATGTCCCCATCGGTGTACTTGCCAAGCTGATCGACATGGGCCTGCAGCGGATCGTTGACGACGAACTTCACCTGCCGCGTCGGCCATGCGCGATACCAGCCGTTCGAATCGGTGAGCGCCGATCGTGAACTCGTCGCGGTAGGCAGGCGGCCGGTGACGACCTGCCCGGACGCGAGCGTCACGGTCACGGTGGCCTTCGATCCGTCGCGGCCCGGAGCGGGATAGAGCATCCGTTGCAGCAGCGGGAGACCTCTGCAGCCGAGTCGCCACGCCCGCGAGATCGCCGGTCGGCGAATGACAACTGCGCGCAGGCGCCGGCGAAGTACCGCCGTCCCGCCTCCGGATCGCCGGTCTGCAGGTCGGCGATGTCCACCGTGCGGCGGCCGCCGGTCAACGACTCCGCCTTGGTCTTCTGGTCGTGCACGAAGGCGACGACCGCGCCGAGATCGGCGGCGCTGAGCGCGAACGCCGGCATGCCTTTGTCCACGCGTCCGGCGCGCAGGAGCGGACCCAGCTTGTCGCCGCGCACGTCCTCGGCGACGAGCGCCGCACGCGTCAGGTCGGGCCCCGACTCGCCGCCCATCGCGTCGCGGCCGTGACAGAACCCGCACTGCGCGGTGAAGATCCGCTGCCCTGCCTGGATCTGCTCCGCCGGGTAGGCCTGCGGCGTCGCCGACCGCGGCGGCGGCACCGACGCCGGACTTGCCTGTCCTCGCCCCTGCGCGTGCAGGAGAGCCAGGGAAGACCGACGCACAGCAGGCAGCAGAGCCGGTCCTGTTGAACGTAGGGCCGGTCCTTTGGACCGGCCGCCAAAGCGAGCGCATATCGGCGAGTTATTATCAGTCGGATGTCCATCACCGCGTTTGCGCCGAAGTTCATGCAGGTGGGCGTGCTCACCGCCGCGCTCCAGGAGCTGACGCCGCGCGAGACGCGCGACGCGGATCCCGACCGGGCCATCGAGGACTGGCTGGTCTTCGGCCGTGAGCTTGGCGCCAGCCACATTCAGCTGTCGGCCGCGCTGCATCCCACCGAGACGGACGTGCCGCCCGAGGCGATGCTCGACCCGGTGGCCAACACGCTCGACCTGCGCCAGCCCTTCGACGCCGCACGGGCGCGGCGGGTCGAGCGCGCGCGATGACGTCGAGCGGCGTCGGCATCTCGGACCTCGGCCTACTTCGACAACCTGCTGCATCACGATCGGGCGACGCGAGACAAGAAGCGCGACTTCGTGATGAGGGTCCTCGACGCCGCGGTGCTCCTCGGCGTGAACGCCGTCTGCGGCTTCGTCGGCCGCAATCAGCAGCACAGCATGGACGAGAACCTCGTGGACTTCGAGGATCACTTCGTGCCGATCCTGAAGGCGGTCAAGGAGCGCGGACTCACCTATCGCGTCGAGCAGTGTCCGATGCCCGGATGGACGACCGGCGACCAGTGGCACAACAACATCGCCTATACGCCTGGCGCGTGGATCGCCCTGCACCGCATCTGCGAGAAGCACGGCGTCGGCGATCAGTTCCGCATTCACTACGACCCGTCGCACGCGATCCTGATGGGACAGGACACGCGCTCGATCTTCCAGTTCCTGAAGGACAGCGGCTACGCGTTCCTCATCGGCGGCTTCCACGTGAAGGGCCAGGTGATCGACGCGAAGGGCGTGTCCACATGGGGCTACGGCGGCCAGACGATGGAGCGCGGGGACTGGATCGAGGGGAAGCCGTCACCGAAACCGGCGGATCAGCTCAATGCGTGGAAGAAGCAGGTGGTGCTGTGCGAGCACGAGCTGCCTGGCACCGCGCGCCACGATCCGCTCGCGTATCTGCAGAACCGGACCGTGGACTGGCTCGATCATCAGCTCGCCGCGCGCGAGCTCCTGCCCCTCGACATCGCCAACACGCACCTCGTCGTCGAGCACGAGTACCCGCGGCGCGGATTCAGGATCGCGAGCGGCTGAAGCCAATCCTCCAGGGATCGATCGCGTTCGTCCGCCGCATCGACGAAGCCGCGGCTTGCATGTATGCACTGCAGCACGAGGTCCTCAAAGCGCAGAACATTCCGATACAAGGCACCGGCCGCGAGCCGTTCCGTTCGTAGTGTCCGGCAAGTAGGGGCCGGCTTTAGCCGGCCCAGCTTCAGTTCAGTCGTGGGGGCCGGCTTTAGCCGGCCCTAAGCACCGCGGACGTCATTGCCGTCGCGAATTCCGTTACGGTGGCCGGACCGCGCATGCGCGGCATCGCCATCAGCGACGACGCATCGGATGCGGGCCACCTGAAGCGTGGCCCACGCACGTAAAAGGGCCGCCCGAAGGCGGCCCTGACGTGATCTGATTCAGGCCGCCTGAAAGCGGCCTGCGTTGGTTAGAACGTGAAGTTGATCGTGAATTTCGCGACGCGCGCGTTCAGGATCTCAGTGGGCACCAGATAGGTCGCGAACGCCTGGTTCACGCCGATCATCGCGTCCGAGTTGAGCGCGTTGTAGAGGTCCATGCTGATCACCGCACGCGCGCCGTTGCGCATCCGCAGCACCTTGCCGAACCGCAGATCGAGCTCGTTCCGGCGATCGAGGTAGTCTCGAGTAGGGCTCGAGCAGCTGCAGCGTGACGTTTCCGGTCGCACCCGCCGCCAGCGGCCGGCCGAGCGTCGAGTTGGTGGCCAGGAATGCGTTGGTGGCGACGAATCCGACGTTGACGTCGTTGTTCGGCGGATTCTGCTGGGTCACACCCGGGATGCTGCGGAACGACCCGGAGACCTGCACATCGATCTTCGGGACGATGTAGACGCCGTACGCCTTGAACTGCGTCAGGAACGGCGACTCGCGATGACAGAACTGCGTCGGAGCGCCACGACGCAGGAAGCGTCGTGGCGGTGTTCGGCGCCGTGCCAGCACGCTGATGTTGTTGCATCTCCGGCAGCTTGGCCACGATCTCGCAGTTGTCCTCCATCGTCTTGCCGGTGCCGACAGGCCGGCCTGGAGCGTCAGCCCGTTCTGCAGCCGCGCATTAACGCTGACGTCGACGCCGTTCCAGTGCTCGATCTGGTTGCCGTAGTTGTCCGACAGCGTGTTCAGGTTGCGCTGACCTGTCCGAACTTCGTCGGGATGACGTCGTAGAAGCCGGTCAGACCGTGTAGCCGCCGCCGCCCGGCAGGCGCGGGTCGGTCGGCGCGACGATGTCTGAACTGCGTGAAGTCCGCGGGCGTCGAGCAGCAGATTGTCGGTCACCTGGAAGTTCGCCCAGACGCGGCGGAAGTAGCCGACGTCGAGCGACACGCGCGGCAGGATCTCGCGCTGCACGCTGGTCGAGAACTCCCAGTTCGCCTGGCGGTGGTTCGAACCCGGAGATCAGGTCCTCGTCGTAGAGGTCGCCAGGGACCGGCCGTGCCGAACGTGGATCGGCGCGATCGGGCCGCACTCGCCGTTGGCGAGCGGGTTGAGCAGATCGCACTGCGGGACGTAGTCGCCGTTGATGCCGAGACCGCCGCGATCGTTCCACGTGCGGTTCGCAGTGGTCACCAGCGCGAGCACCGGGTTCGGGTTGCGGCCGAGGCCGTTGAGCGTCTGGCCGAGCAGGTACTTGTTGAACGCGACCTTCACGCGCCGTCTTGCCGTTGCCGAACAGGTCGTAGGCCAGCCCGCTCCGGTAGGTCAGGTCCTTCCAGCGAGATGTTGTCCTGTGCCGGGAAGGTGATGTTGCGCGTCGGTGCGAGCGGCGCCGGTCCGACCGTCTGCTCGGGGAAGCTGGTCGGCAAAGTAGTCGAACCGCAGCGCGCCGCTGGAACGTCAAGCGGTTGAGCGTCCAGCGGTCCTGCGCGTAGAGGCCGAGGTCGTTGTCGAGATTGGTGATCGACGTGAATGGGAACGCACGCTCGGTGATCTGGTTCGGCACGCCGCCGTTGAAGCGGTAGCTCACCGGATTCAGCGTGTAGTTGTACTCGTCGAGGATATCCGTGCGTCCGGTTGAAGCCGAACTTGACCGCGTGCGTGCCGGTGACGTAGGACATCGCCGCGCGGTACGTCCAGCTCGGCACCGCGTGTTGTTGTAGTTGGTCTGCGAGCGGTAGATGAGGTTGTTGGTCTGCTCGACCACGCTAGATCATCTGCGGCAGAATGCGCTTCCTGCTGCTGGTTCGTCGAGCGAGCCGCCGTTCACGCGAAGGTGCATGTTGCCCCAGCGCTCGTAGAGGTGCAGCCCGACGGCTTCGAACAGCAGCTTGTTGGTGATCGGCGACGTCCACTCGGCGTGCTCCTGACGAAGACGCGGGAAGCGGCGGTCGCGTGCCGGCTTCAGGCGACACGTGTGGCGCTGATGTTGTTCGGACAGTTGCACCATTTGTCGGCCTTGTAGGTGCCGGCGATTTTGTTGCGCGGTGAGACCTGCCAGGTGACGCGCAGGCTGCTGTTGAACTGATAGCCCTTGTTCCCGCCAGGCTTGCTCGTATCGGGCTCGTAGAGCCATCGCTCGGGTTGAAGGCGTTCCGGTTCTCGAAGACGGCGACCTCGTTTTCGATGGTGTTGTAGCGCGTGGAAAACCAGAACCACACCTTGTCCTTCTTGAACGGCCCGCCGAGCGATTCGTTGATGTCGAACGCGTTCACGATACGGTTGGGCGTGGTCAGACCCGCGGCGCGCAGCTCGTCGGAGAAGTTGTCGCCCTGCAGGCTGTCGTTGGTGAAGGTCAAGAACGTCGAGTTCGTGAACCTGTTGCCGCCGTCCTTGGGCACGAAGTTGATGCGCACGCCGCCGGTCGGCAGGTCCGCCGAGAGCGAATTGGTGTCCACCGTCACTTCTGCCGCAGAGCCGACGTCGGGCGTCTGGCCGCCGATGTTGCCGCCCGCCTGCAGCGTCATCGTGTTCACGCCGTTGACCGTGACGCGCTGATCGACATTGCGGCTGCCGTGCACGGTCACGCTCTGGCCGACGTCCTGAATCAGGCCACCGCCGACGTCGTTGCCGCCGCCCATGCGTGTTCGGCATCATGCGCGCGAGGCCGAAGTAGTTGCGCGAGCTCGGCAGCGCGTCGATCACGTCCGCGTTGAGGACGCGCTGCTGCGTCGAGCTGCGCACGTCCACGATCGGCGCTTCGCCGGTCACGGTGATCGTTTCCTCGAGGGAGCCGACGCGCAGCTCGCCATCGACGGTGACGATGCCCGAGCCGCTGACCGTGACGCCTTCGCGCTTGACCGTGTTGAACCCGGGCAGCGTGAAGGTGACGACGTAAGCGCCGGGGCGGAGATCGACGATCTGGTAGCGGCCGTTACTGTCGGTGACCACGGTCCGGACTTTCTCGATCAGCACCGGGCTGGCCGCTTCGACGCGTGACGCCGGGGAGCACGGCGCCCGAGGTGTCTTTGACGGCCCCGGTGATCGACGCTTGTGCAAGAGCGATCGAAGGAATGAGCAGGAACAGCGCTCCGACGAGGGCGCCGAGTCTCCCGAATGTCCGCATACCTAACCTCCTGTGACTTGCCGTGTGGTGCCCCGAGCTTCCCGGACCCAATGGAACCCGATGAATCGCTACCGAATCAGGACGGCCGAAAAAAGGAGGATTTGGAATATCAGTGCGCGTAAAGATACCCGAGGTCGAACCGGTGTCAAAGGCCAAAGGTCAAGAGATGGCTGTGGGACGGGATTCACGCTGAAATCGTTGACATTGGGGTGTCCGGGGCGTAGATTGCGCCACCATGTCGAGGGCCCTTTGGCGTCGCGGCGCCCCGTTTGCGCTGACCGGGGCGGCTGTGCTTGCCGCAATCCTGAACTCTGAACTGTCAGCGCAGCAACCAGCCGCGGTGCGCACGTCCCGCGCGGCCGCACCCATCGATCTCACCGGCAACTGGGTCTCTGTCGTCACCGAGGAATGGCTGTGGCGAATGACCACGCCCAGGAAGGGCGACTACACCAGCATTCCGCTCTCCGATGAAGGACGCCGCGTGGCCGACCTGTGGGATCCAGCCACTGACGGCTCCTGCAAGGCCTACGGCGCCGGCGGCCTGATGCGCATCCCGACGCGGCTTCGCATTTCCTGGCGACGGCGATGATGCGCTCGGCGTCGAGACGGATGCCGGCCAGCAGACGAGACTGCTGCGCTTCGATCGAACGCACGCCCGTCAGGCGCGCGATCGCTGCAGGGTCACTCGCTTGCCGAATGGGAACCGATCGGCGGCCCGCCGGTGATGCGCAATGGCCGGGCCTTCGGCGCCCCGGCTCCGCAAGGCGGCACGATGAAGGTCGTCACCACGAACTTGAGCGAAGGGTGGCTGCGCAAGAACGGCGTCACCTACAGCGAGAGCGCGAGCCTGCTCGAGTACCTGGGACCGCGTCACGTTTCCGAATGGCGACACTGGTTGATCGTCACCTCGGTCGTCAGCGATCCTCGCTACCTGCTGAACGACTACACGACGAGCATGCACTTCAAGCGCGAAGCCGACGGCTCGAAGTGGAAGGCGACGCCATGCAGAAGCTGATGATTCGAACCCTCCTCGCGGCAACGGTGGCCCTGCTGACCGCCGCGTCGCTGACGGCCCCCTCGTTCGCCCAGGGCCAGGGGCAGCCGGCGCAGCCGACGATGGTCGAACTCGCCGGCTCGTGGGCGATGTCGAATGAGGAGGAAATGCTGATTCGCATCGACCCGGGTCCGGAGCTGGGGAACTTCACCGGCTTTCCCGCTGAACGCCGCCGGGCGTCAGAAGGCGCTGTCATGGAACTCGACGATCCAGGCGGTGCCCGAGCATCAGGCGCGTCCGCATCCGGCGCAGTACTCGATGCGCGGGCCGGGACCCAACTTCCACATGGGCGAGATCATCGATCCGGTCTCGCGGCGTCTCCTCGGCTACACCATCACCGGGCTGTTCGAGAACGCGAACCGGACGATCTGGCTGGACGGCCGCCCGCATCCCTCGGAGTTCGCCGAGCATCTCTGGAACGGGTTCTCGACCGGCGTGTGGGAGAACGGCATGCTCAAGGTGACAACGACGCACATGAAGCAGGCGTTCCTGCAGCGCAACGGCATTCCGAGCAGTCCGTACGCCGTGATGACCGAGTACTTCATCCGCCACGGCAACCTGCTGATGATGATCTCGCAGGTGGACGACCCGATTTACCTCGAGGAGCCGATGATCCGGTCCTCCACGTGGCGATGGAATCCCGGACAGCGCGAGGGAGCGATCGGACAGGTCGAGATCGCCGAAGAACTGCCCGACATCAAGCTTGGCGACGTGCCGCACTATCCGCTCGGCGACGCGGCATCCTGAATATGCCGACGCGAACGGGTTGCCGTTCGAGGCGACGCTCGGCGGCAAGGAGACGCTCTATCCGGAGTACGTCGAGCGCCTGAAGCAGATGATGCGAAAAGAAGGGGTCGCGGTGAAGGCCCTGACCCTCACCCGCCTCGCCGCCGTGCTCGGCCTGCTCGTCCTCGGCGCGGACATGCGCGCGCAGCAGAACGCCGCGCCGGCCCAGAGCGCAGCGCCACGACACGCCCCGTGCGCCCGACCTATGCCAGCCGCGGCGAGATCCAGATTCTTCCCGTGCAGGGAACCGTCTACATGCTCGCCGGCGCCGGCAGCAACGTGACGGTGCAAGTCGGGCCGGACGCGGTGATGGTCGTCGACACCAACGAAGCCGCGATGTCGGACAAGATCCTGGCGGCCATTCGCACGCTGTCGTCGGCGCCGATTCGTTACATCGTGAACACGAGCGGCGATCCGGATCATGTCGGCGGCAATGCCGCACTGGCCAAATCCGCCGAAGGCACGGTCAATGCCATCCTCGGTCAGGGCGCGCGCGTCTACGCAACCGAGAACACCTTCACGCGCCTGGCCAATCCACGCGATGGATCGGCGCCAATGCCGACCGCGCATCCTGCCCGACCGACGCGTTCTCGGCTCCGAAGAAAACGCTCTTCGTCACCGGCGAGCCGGTCGAGATGATTCACCAGCCCGCGGCCCACACCGACGGCGACCTGATGGTGTTCTTCCGCAAGTCGGACGTGGTGGCTGCCGGCGACGTGTTCGTGCTGAATGGCTATCCGGTGATCGACACCGCTCGCGGCGGCACGCTGCAGGGCGTGATCGACGCGCTCAATCGCATCATCGACATCACGATCCCCGAGTTCAACACGATGGGCGGCACGCGCGTCATTCCCGGCCACGGCCGCATCGCCAACGAGATCGACGTCGTCGAATACCGCGACATGCTGACGATCATCCGCGACCGCGTGATGACCGTCGCCGAAGAAGGCGGGACGCTCGAGCAGGTCAAGGCGGCGGGCGTCACGCTTGAATACGACGGCGTGTACGGGTTGACGAGCGGACCGTGGACGACCGACCGCTTTCTCGAGGTCGCCTACAAGGAGATGAGCGCGCTGGCCGCGAAGAACAAGCTGTCGTCGCGCGCGGCGCCGGCCGGACGCGGCCGAACCGCTGACGTGGGGGCCGCCTCGAGGCGGCCCGGCACTGCAGCAACCGAGACCGCGAAACCAGCGGCCACTGCGCGGCGCACGAGCAGCGAACCCTTCGACGGCGACTGGGTGCTCAACACGTTCAAGTCGCAGTACATCCCGTCCAACACCATGCCCTATCGCCGCGAGATGACTCTCGCATTCGCAGACGAGGGCTTCACGCACACGACGTCGACCTGGCGCCGCGCCGCCGGCAACGATTCTCCGCTGGCCCGAACCACCTACACGGCGAAGACTCGACGGCAAGGAGTATCCGGTCGTCGCCTCGGCGGCGAAGGTCGTCTTCAAGCGCGTGGACGCCAACACCATCGAGCGCACGGCAGCCGGCGATCGCAACGCCACCGAGACCGCGACCTGGACGCTCTCCTCCGATCGCAAGGTGCTGACAATCGTCACCAAGGGCAAGGACGCCGCCGGGACCGACTACAGCAGCACCCAGGTCTACGATCGCCGTTAAGTTTCGTAGTGTCCGGCTTTAGCCGGACCGATCGTCGTAGTGTCCGGCTTTAGCCGGACCAAACATCGATCGCAGTGTCCGATCGTCGCTGATGGCATGCCGCGTCGCGGCCGCCGCTCCACATGCCGGGAAATCGACCTCCGCTCGTACTCTGACGATGTCCGCGCGTCTAGCAACTATCTCGCTGCAACATCCGCTGCGCCCGCGATGCGGCGGCGCCTCGCTCTCGCCTGTGGGCTGATGCTCATCGTCAGCCACCACTCTTTGTACTGAGTTCCAACGCCACATACAACGCCGGCGCGCTAGACTCCGCGTGATGGGTCGTGCTGATCATGGCGAGCTCCTTTCTCGAGTTAGCCGCTCAAGAGGGACTCAACATACAGCCGACCCGTCGTGTGCCTACATAGGGACTCAAATTGTCCGTGGTGACTCGACGCAACTCGAACGCGTTGGCGGAAGACGCGCGGAGTCGCCTTCGCCGCCGCGCGGCTTCGGCGCCCAAGCGAATCGCTGCGGCCGATTTCCGGCTACGCAGTGCGCTCGGCATGGTCGCAGGCGTCCGCCACGCGGCATGCCCTCAGCGACGGGATCGAACTCAACACCCTCGGCGCCGTTTGGAAAGGTCAACACTGGGCGACTTGAACGAAGCCGCTGGCGCGGCGGCCGACGGGCAACCGGGTGATTCGTAGCAGGATAGGGTGCATGGTCACAGGAGGTGTCTGTGACCAAGCTACTGCAATGCCTGCGCGACGAACTGGTGCGTCGCGACTACGCCGCCTCGACGATCCGCAGCTACATCCAGATCGTTGAGGCGTTCCGCCCGCACACGCGGCGCGCGGCTCGATCGGATCACGCCCGACCCAGCTCCGACGCTATCACCTGTTCCTGCTCGAGGAGCGGCGGCTCGCCGTCGGGACCGTCGTCACCCAGATCTGCGCGCTCCGGTTCTTTTGCCGCTATGTCCTGCAGCGGCGTGACGTGCGCGAGGACCTGCCGTATCCGAAGCAGCGGCTCCGCCTGCCGGTCGTCCTCAGCCCCGACGAAGTCCAGCGGCTGATCGCCGGCGCGAAGAATCTCTATCACCGCACGATGCTGCTGACGCTCTACGGCGCGGGGTTGCGCCGCAGCGAAGCTGTGCCACCTCAAGGTCTGCGACATCGACAGCCAGCGCATGGTGCTCCGCGTCGAGCAGGGCAAGGGCGGCCGTGATCGCGAGATTCCCCTCAGTCCTACGCTCCTCGCCGCGCTGCGCGAGTACTACCGCTGGATGCGGCCGCGGACCTATCTGTTTCCCGGGACGCAGCACGGCTGGCGGGCCGATGCCCCGATCACCTCGAAGGTCATCTGGGAGGCCGTCCGTCTCGCCGCGCGCAAGGCCGGCATCGACAAGCGCGTGACGCCGCACACGCTCCGGCATACCTACGCGACGCACCTACTCGAAGCGGGCGCCGACCTGCGGACGATTCAGCTCCTGCTGGGCCATGCCGACCTCTCGCACACGACGGTGTATCTGCACCTCTCGCGACGCCACCTCCAGGCCGCGCCGAATCCGCTGGAGCAACTGCAGCGTGCCGACGCCCGTGGTGCTGCCGCGGTCCCGCCTGCTGCGGAAACCGACCGAGTCATGAGCCGGCCTGCCGTGGAGGTGGCCGATATCCTCCACGCGCAGGGTGACACCTTCGTCGAGCAGCATCCGTGGCTGAGCGCGCAGCAGCGCTCCGTGCTCCGCGCGATCGCGCGCTGTCGCACCGCCGCGCTCGGCGGCCATCTCGATCGGTGTGGCGCCTGCGGGCATCAGGCCATCTCCTATAACTCGTGTCGGAACCGGCACTGTCCGAAGTGCCAGGCGCAGGCGCGCGAGCGCTGGCTCCACGCCCGCGAGCGCGATCTGCTCGACGTGCCGTATGTGCACGTCGTCTTCACGCTGCCGCATGGGCTGCTGCCGCTGGCCTATCGGAACAGCGCCCGCCTGTACACGTGGCTCTTTCACGCGAGCGCGGCGACGCTCCGCGAGGTCGCGGCCGACCCGCGACATCTCGGCGCGGAGATTGGCGTGCTCAGCATCCTCCACACGTGGGGGCAAACCCTGGTCCGCCATCCGCACGTCCACTGCGTCGTGCCGGCCGGCGGGCTCTCGCCGGATCATCAGCGGTGGATCCATCCGAAGTACGCCGGCTTCTTCCTCCCCGTGAAGGTGCTCAGTCGCGTCTTTCGCGGGAAGTTTGTCGAGGCGCTACGTCGCGCGTACGACCGGGACGAACTCGATCTCGCCGGCGGCAGCGAGCACCTGCGCGACCCGGCGCAGTGGCACGCCTTCGTCGATGCGCTCTTCGAGACCGACTGGGTCGTCTACGCCAAGCCGGCCTTCGGTGGCGCGTCCGCCGTCCTGCGCTATCTCGGGCGCTACACCCATCGCGTGGCGATCAGCAATCACCGGCTGCTCGCCTTCGATGGCGAGCGCGTGACGTTTCAGTGGAAGGACTACGCCCACGGCGACCAGCGTCGCACGATGACGCTCTCGGCCATGGAGTTTCTGCGCCGCTTCGTCCAACACATCCTGCCGCGCGGCTTCGTGCGCATCCGGCAGTCGGGCTTTCTCGCGAACACCTGTCGCGGGGCCCGCGTGGCGCTCGCGCGGACCGCTGCTCGCCACACCGTCGACGCCGGCCGCTCCACGGACGCGGCCGCGACGGCGACCACCGAGACGGCGACCCGCGCGACGTGGGCGTGTCCCCGATGCGGCGCCGCGATGATCGTCGGCCCGATCCTCTCGGCGCTCCACCTCGCCACGCTCACGCTCGGCTTCGACACCTCATGAGCGCCACGCGCCCTCGTCGCGACCGGCGTCCTCGTCGACGTGGTCGCCCACGTGTCGGGAGACGTGTGTCCGTCGTCGCTCGCGAGGCCCTGACCGTGCAGCGGCGACTGCCGCGCGCGCGCCCACGTCACCGCGCCGGCCGCCGCCGCTCGCGCGCCGCCGGCCTCTGCGATCCGCCACACGTCCACGCCCGGGGATCCCGATTCCAGCTCCATAGCCGGCCGCCGCGCCAGCGGCTTCCTTCAAGTCTCGTTATCGAAAGTGTCTCGGCATCCGCATCGGGGTGCTCGTCCAGCCTCGCGCGCCGAGTCACCTCCGATGAACGCTAACGACTACTGAGGAGTGATCTGGCCTGAAGAACTGAAGGAGAGAGTTCTTGGACTCAGGAGGTCTCGTCAGCGAAGATGTCTTCGATGCGCTGCTCAAATACGCGGGCGATCTTAAAGGCGAGCGGAAGGCTCGGGTCGTATTTTCCCGTTTCGACGGCGTTGACGGTCTGGCGAGTCACGTCAGAGCTCCAGCGCCAGTTGCGCCTGAGTCCAATTGCGCTCGGCGCGCAATACCTTCAGCCGATTCTTCATTTCGGTTATGCCACTTGCCGTAGAGCAGGCCCAGCCCATACACGCACAGCCCTGGAGCCATGTAATGGTTCGCCTCCAGCTTGGGTGCGCCAGCGCTCACGGAGTGCGCCGTAGCTCGCGAGCGAGAAAAATGTCACGCCGAAGCCCAAAGCCAGGGCGTTCAGTTGAATTCGACGCTGCAGTTCGTCCGCTTCCCGCACGTATCGGGCCCAGGACCAGATCACGAACGCTGCGACGACAACTGGCAACGCACCCACCAGCCAGGTGATCACGCCGGGCGGCACGAGGCCGCGACGGAATCGAAACAGCGCCTGCGTCACGTTCAAGCAGATAAACCAACCCAGCATCCACAGTGCGTAGCGTCGCTGGTTACGGCGGTCGCGCGGGGTCATCTCACTCGCATCGGCAGTCATGTCTATGTTCCTGTCCAATAAGTAAAGCTAACTAGACATGGATTGTCTATGACACACGTCATTATGTCAAGTAAGCATGACTTTATCGCCGGGAGCTTCTTCAGGACACCGTCTGGGGGTCTTCTGTGAACGGTTGATCGGGGTTCTTCGATGCATCGCCGGTAGCGATTAACGCCGATCTGGCGACCGACGCCGACACCGCACGATCCTCGCCACATGGCGACTGATCGTTATCTATCGCCGTCCCGGTGGGCTGGTTAGCAGCGCGGCTCGCCTCATCGCATCGGCACGAGTCGCTTCAGCTCTTCATGCCAGTTCTGGACGACGACGAGATGCAGGGGCGCGGCCGCCTCACCACCCGCCGGGCGCTCGTCTTCCTTGATCATCAGGAATCGGCCACCGTTCTGAGCATCGGTAAACTTCGGCGCTTCCGCGGAGTATGTCGCGCTGGTTGCCGCCAGGCATAGCGCAAGGACGAGACAGGTGACGCATCGAGCCTCCTCTTGGCTCTTGAGATCAATCGATCTATCACCAGAACCCGGCCAGGGCCAACGAATTTGACCGATCGTGGAAGGGTTTAGGCTATTTCTTGAGCGTCGCCGCCCAATTGTGGATGACGGTGATGGGAGATGGCGTCTCATCCGCGGATGCCACATTCACAAGGAACCGGCCGTCGGGTGCAACGTTGAAACCGCCGCGGATAGGAAACAGCGGAACCGGTGTGCCGACCTGCAGATCGCGACCAACGACCTTTATCGACACGGACATCAGAGTTCCGGCCGAGACGGCCGCCAGAGTCGTGGGCGCCGGCGCTATGTAGAAGAGTTCCCTGCCATCGCGGCTCCAGCGCGGCGCCGTTCCGTCGCCGGCAGACACCTGCTGCTTGGCGCCCTGTTCCAGAAAAGACTGTACGTAGACCGCGAACCTGTTCCCGGACTCGTTCGATACGTATGCGATCCATCGACCATCGGGAGAGACTCGAGCCTGGCTCTCGATGAACGGCGTTTCCGTCACCCGCAATGGCTTGGCATCGGTGGAGACGGGAACCCGCAACGCCCACACGTCACCCGCTGAAGCATAAACAACGTAACGTCCATCCGGCGACCAGTCTGTCATCGTTTTGCCGACATCAGTCTTCAAGAACAACTTCTCTTCTCCGACTACGCCAACCGCACGCTCGTAGAGGTTTCCAGCCGCCACATTCTGGGGCCCGATGTTCCCCGTTGGCTCCCGGCTGGAAGAAAAGGCAATCGTTCGCGAGTCGCGCGACCATTTGGGAGCGAAGTCGGCGGCCGCGTGGGAAATGAAGCGGCTGGTCGAGTCTCTATCGATGTCATAGAGAAACACGTCATTGTCGCGATCGAACGCGAGCAACTTGCCGTTTGGCGAAAGCTCCACATTGGCGTACCTCCCCTTGGCGCCAACCAAAGACAACTGCTTGCTTCGACGGTCGACCCATGCCAGCTGAATCTCCATGGCAAGGGTTCCGTTCAGGTATGCCAGACTGCCATTTTCCGAAATGGAAAACGACGCCGTGGCGCCGCCTTCAACGTGTTCGGCAATCCGAAACGCGTCGCCTGTGAGTTCCAGTCGCCTGGCGTCGAAGGGCTGCGCCATCAGAGTTCCGGCGCGAAGGAAAACCACGTGACCTGTTCGGGAATATCGCGCGCCGGCATGGATGCCTGGGAGAAGCCGGCGATCCTTAGAATCCAGGCTGCCCACGAACACATCCCAATCTTCGCTAGTCGAGCCATGGCGGGCCATGTATAGAAAATGCCGTCCATCAGGAAGGAAATCGGGGTAGTCGTGAGTGGTTTCGTTCTGGGCAAGCTCCGTTGCCGGTTCCGGCTGTCCTCCCAGGGCGGACACGCGAAGCAGCGCTTTGCCCTGACCCCCGATAAGGATCACGTTTTCGGAACTCCACGCAGTATCGCGTCCGGCCTCATTGCAGATCACTGAAGGCGGCCCACCCGTGACCGCAATCTTTTTAAGTTGGCCCTCCGCGAAGAAGGCGATGTTCTGGCTATCGGCGGACCAGACGAGGCGCGTTGCGCCTTCGGTTCCGGGGAGCGATTGAGGGGTACGGGAATCCAGCGGCCGGACCCAGATCTGCTGCTTACCCGCCGGACCGGCGACAAACGCGACTTTGCTCCCGTCCGGCGACAGCGGTTGACCGGCTGCTATCGTGGCGCCTTCGGGAGCGAAGACCTCGAGATGCACGACGCGCGGCTGGGCCTCGCCCTTGAGAAGAACCCACGCGGCCAGCGCCCCCGCGGCCAGCAGCGACGCCAGCGCCACTGTGGGCCAGACGAACCTGTGGCGCTGCACGACGGCATGAGCCACTTGCGGGACGGGCGGCGAGGGTTCGCTTAGCGCCTCTTCGATTTCGAGCCGCGCCGCAGCGATATCCGGCAAACGACGGCGCAGATCCTTGCGCAGACAGCGTTCGAGTAACACGCGGATTTTCGGGGGCGTGCCGGCCGGCAGGGCTCGCCAATCCGGCTCGCCTTTGAGAATGGCGGCCAACGTGTCGGACACGGTCTCTTCATTTGGAAACGTCTGACGTCCCGCGAGCATCTCGTAAAGCACACAGCCGAACGCCCACATGTCGGCGCGCCGGTCCACGTTCCTGCCGCGAGCCTGTTCAGGACTCATGTAGGCGGCGGTGCCCATGATCATGCCGGCGGCGGTCGGCATGGCGCTCAGCGTCGGAGAGTTGGAGAGGCCTGCTCCGCCGTGGGAAGCGGAGGGATCGGACAGCTTCGCCAGGCCGAAATCGAGCACCTTCACGGTGCCGTCACTTCGCACCTTGATGTTGGCGGGCTTCAGGTCGCGATGGATGATCCCCTGCTCATGCGCCGCTTCGAGCGCCTCGGCGATCTGCTTCGCTATGGGCAGTGCCTCGTCGATTGGAACCGGGCCTTGTGCAATTCGGTCGGCGAGCGTCGGCCCCTCGACCAGTTCCATGACAAGTGCCTGGATTCCGTCCGCCTGCTCCAGGCCATGGACATGGGCGATGTTCGGATGATTGAGCGAGGCGAGGACTTGCGCCTCTCGCCGGAACCGGGCGAGGCGGTCAGGGTCTGACGCAAATGCATCCGGCAGCACCTTCAGGGCGTCGTCCCGGTTAAGCGCCGAGTGGTGCGCTCGCCAGACCTTGCCCATGCCGCCCTCGCCAATTAGGGCAGTGATCTCATACGGGCCGACGCGCGTACCGGGAGTCAATGACACGGCGGTCGCTGGAACCGCGGTGATTATACGGGGTTGCGGGGAATCAACGAGATGGGTAATGAGCAACGCCGAAGGGATTTCTGATCGACAGCGCCGCCTTCGGAAGCCACTTGACGACTACTCAGAAGGAACCCGGGGTGGTAGACGAATCGGCCCTGACCCGACTATCCGACAGCATTCAGGTGATATCGACGCCGCTTCCGCCGCGTGTCGCTGACGGCATGCCGCGTGGCGGACGCCTGCGACCATGCCGAGCACGCTGCGCAGCCGGAAATCGACCGCAGCGATTCACCCGCGCGTCTTCCGTCAACGCGTTCGAGTTGCGACGAATCAGCTCCGTCGTTTTGAGCCGCGCAGCGGATGTAGCAACGAGATAGCTGCTAGACGCGCGGGCATCGGAAGAGTGCGAGCGGAGGTCGATTTCCCGGCATGTGGAGCGGCGGCCGCGACGCGGCATGCCGTCAGCGAGTACTGGTCCGGCTAAAGCCGGACACTACGAACAGGTTTCGGTCCGGCTGAAGCCGGACACTCCGATCACCGTCGCGCGAGTTCCCGGTAGATGGCCTCGATGAATTGATCGGTGGTCCACGCGCCAGTGGTGGCGCCGTAGCGGCCGTCGTAGTCGCGCGTAACTCCAGCGGCCTTCACGTCGGCGAGCGACTTCCCCTTCGCGATCAGATCCTGGATGCGATCGCGGACGATCGTCAGCATGTCGCGATACTCGACGACGTCCGCTTCGTCCGAGAGCCGGCCGTGGCCGGGGACGACGAAGGTGCCGCCCTCGGCCTTGTCCTTCGGGATCGTGATGTCGAGCAGGCGGTTCAATCCGTTGATGATGCCCTGAATGCTGCCGCCTCGTTCGACGTCGATCACCGGGTACGTCGTCGTCAGGAAGAGATCGCCGCTCGCGACGACGTCGGAGCGCCGGAAGAAGACGAGGACGTCGCCGTCGGTGTGACCCGGCTGGTAGATCAGCTGAATCGCCTCGTCGTTGAAGAAGATCTCCTTGTCGTCGCTGAAGAACGTCTCGGTCGGCCAGGCGCCGAACGGCCTCGGCGGCGTCTGCCCCGACGGAGCGCTCATGCGCGTCATGACTTTTTCGTGCGCAAGAACGCGGGCAGTCGCGAGCGTGAGGCCGGAATTGCCGGGCGCATTGCCGCCAAGCGATTCGCCGACGCGCGCGATCGCCTGGTTCGCGCCCGTGTGATCGGCGTGCACGTGGGTGTTGATCACGAGACGGATCGGCTTGTCGGAGATCCGCCGGATCGCCGCGAGCAGCTCGTCTCCGCGCGCCTCGAGTCCGGTGTCGATCACGAGCACGCCCTCATCGCCGGCCTGCACGACGACGTTGCCGCCGTCGCCGACGATCATGTGGACCTTGCCCTGCACGTGCAGCGTTCGGAGTGCACCATCCGGCGGCGTCCTGCTGATCTGAGCCGCGGCCAGTGGTTCCGGTCGTCGCGCGTGACACTGTCGTGAGGGGCCGGTTCATCGTCCGCTGATATTCAGGAACGGTCGTCGCGGCCCCGCCCCGCGCCGCGGCCGGCGGCAACGAGAAGTGCGACGAGAACTCCGTCAGCTTGAGCACCGCGCCCGGCGAGCCGGGCAGATGGTGGGGCACGTCGCCTCGCTGACGGCCCGCGACCTCGTCCACCACGTCGAACTGCGTGCGACGGATCTCCTGACCTGGGTTCAGCACCCAATTCGATGTGCGAACGAACGGCTCCTCGAGGTAGATGGGATCGTCCACGATCGAGACCACCGTCAGATGGTTGCCATGACGGATGAATCGTTCGGTCATCGTCGCCCTATCGCTGTGCGCGACGCCGTTGCGCTGCAGCCAGCCGGCCTTGAGATGCGTGGTGAACACCGTGAGCTGGTCGCCGTCCCATCGCGCCGTCGAAAAGCCAGCCCAGGTGTGGGCGGCGTAGGCGGGTGGATGCGGCCGTCCGTCGAGCCAGATCAGGCGTGTCGCCTGGCCGAAGGTGCCGAACAGCTCGTAGCCGATCGTCTGCCGGGTGATCGGATCGAGCTCTCTTGTGATTCGGATGTTCGCCGGGCCGCGCAGTGAGTAGGTGGACGGATGGGGCTTGGCCTGATGCTCGCGGAGGGTCAGAATCGAGGCGTCCCAGCTGTCGGCCTTCAGGCGGCCGGCGTCGTTGAGCGGAAGACCGGTATAGTCGCCAAGCTCGGGACCGGGAATGCGATGCGGCTGGTCCTCATGATAGAGGGCGGTCCAATCGCCGGCCACGTCCCGCTGCGCAAAGGCCGGACGGGCCGGCCAGCACGATCAGCGCCAGCACGATCAAACGTGGACGCATGGCGTTACATTATGGGCATGATGCGAGCCGTTGTCGCGTGTGTTCTGGCCGTCACGATCGTCGCCGCGTCCCAGTCAAGAGCAGCGGCGCCACGAGCGGCCGCGCCGATTCCCGTCATGCTCCTCGACGGGGAGAGCGGCGGCGCGTATCACGACTGGAAGCGCGTGACGCCGGCGTTGAAGAAGATCCTCGACGAGACGGGACTCTTCGCGGTCACCGTCGTGACCGCGCCCGCGGCGACCGGCGAGCTGACGACGTTCGCGCCGGAGTTCGGCAGATACCAGGTCGTGGTGATGAACTACGACGCGCCTGACGAGCGCTGGCCGGCGGCACTCAAGACGTCGTTCGAGCAGTACATGCTGAAAGGCGGCGGGCTGGTAGCCGTGCATGCCGCGGACAACGCGTTTGCGGGATGGGCGGCCTTCAACGAGATGATCGGCGTCGGCGGATGGCGCAACCGTACCGAAAAGGCCGGACCGAACTGGTACGTCCGCGACGGCAAGGTCGTGTCCGACTCGACGCCTGGCCGTGCCGGCAGCCACGGGCGCCGGCTGCCATTCCGGATGACGGTCCGCGACGCCAACCATCCGATCACGAAGGGCCTGCCGCCGGTGTGGATGCATCAGGCCGACGAGCTCTACGCCGCGATGCGCGGCCCGGGGAAGAACATGACCGTGCTCGCCACCGCGCACTCGGATCCGACCAACGCCGGCACGGGCCGCGACGAACCGCAGTTGATGGTGCTGCGCTACGGCCAGGGACGCGTGTTCCACACGACGCTGGGGCACGACGTCAGCGGCATCAGCTCCGTGGACTTCGTGGTCACGCTCCAGCGCGGCACCGAATGGGCAGCCACGGGCGCGGTGACGCAGAAGGTCCCTGCGAGTTTCCCGACTGCTGACACGGTCAGCTTTCGACCGGATCTCGCCGATTAGCGATCACGCGGGGGCTGAAGCCCCCGCTCTACGCGATCAGTTTTCTGTCGGCGGCTGGACCGAGTCGATGACGACGACCTCGACCGGTCCACGCTGATTGTCCAACTTCAATCCCAGCTGCTCCTGTATCGCCGTGAAGAAATTCGGGCCGTCCGGATCGATCGGCGGCGGCTGCGCGCCCGGAGGAGGGGGACCCTGCGGCATCTGATCGGGTGTCGGCGTGTAGGTGAGCGCGATGTCGTAGTAGCCGGTCAGTCCGGTCTTGTCGATGACGACGCGTTGCGCCGTGCCGGCGATGGCTTCCGCAAAACCCGACATCGTCGTACCGCCGGCGCGGAGGCGGCCAAAGCCACCCATGCGCTGACCGCACGCTGCGGGAGCATCGAAATCCGGCGGCGGTGGTGGACCTCCGAGCCGTCCGGGACCGCCACGGCCGTCGAGTGGTGGTCCGCCGCGACCGTCAGGCGGAGGTCCACCGCGTCCATCCGGCGGCGGTCCGCCGCGGCCGTCAGGAGCCGGACCGCGACCGCGCGCGGACATGCGTGTCGAGCACTCCTGTGAAGACAGCGTGAGGTTCGGTCCCAGCTTGCCGTCGCTGCGCGCCAGGACCAGCGCGTAGATCGGGAGCTCCCGCGTCTCCTTGTGCGCCTTGAGCGCGAAGCGATCCTCGAGGATCTGCCGAAAGATGGACTGCAGCACCTGCGGGCTCATCGGTCCGCCGCCTTCGGGCTTCGCCTCGATGTTGAAGCGATCCGAGGTGATCCACGGCGGGCCGCCGATCAGCTGAAAGTCCTGAAGCGAGCCGTAGGCCTGGCGGATCAGCATGCGAACCGGCATCCCATTGACCGAGATGTTGCCGGGCGCGATCCGGATCTGTCCGCCGAATCCGGCGTCGGCCCTCTTGACCGAGGCGACGTACGGGATCGGCGCGGCGGGATCCTGCGCGCTGACGCTCGCGATGATCGCCGACAGGGTGAGCGCCGAGATGAGTGCGTGCTTCATAGATCTCCTGGGCCGCCTGAAGGCGGCCCCTACGGTACGAACGTAAAGCGGCCCCTACGGTACCGGGCGTTCCGCCTGATCGATGATGATGACGTCGTACGGAGCTTCGGACTCGACGAGCTTCAATCCGAGCTGCTCGTCGAGCGCGCGCGGGATGGACGTGAAACCCGAGCGGCTCGAAGACGTTCTTGAGGAACGGGAACCGCGTCATCAACGCCGCGGTTGGATAGAACGCGCTGAGCTCGAAGTCGTATCGTCCGCGCAAGCCCCGTGCGATCGACGATGTCCGGCGCCTTGAGCGCGACCAGATGCGCGCCGAGTCGCGCCGGAGTCTCAACCGTGACGTGTTGGCCAGCATCACGCGGCGTGAGGACCCAGCCGCGCACGTAGTCGCGCAGGTACTCCGCGAAGGCCGGCATCGTCACCGACGAGTGCTGCGTCCAGCCCAACGAGCTGTCGTGGACGCCCCCGCAAGGCGGCACACGTCGCCACTCCGGAAGCTGGTCCCGAGGTTGCCCCGCAGCAATCCACTGCTGCAGGTCGAAGCACGGGCGGCTCGCGACGCGCAGCCGCGGGCCCGAACGCGCGGTCTTCCCTGGCCATGACCAGCGCGAGCACCGGGAAGTTGCGCTGCTCGATGTGCGTCTTCAGCTGGAGCTTCTCTTCGAGCGCCTGACGGACGATGCCCGGCATCTCGTCGGCGCTCGGCGGGGCGTCGAGATTGACGACAATCTTCAGGATCTGCTCGTCGAGCCATCGCGGTCCGCCAACGACGCGCGCCTCCGGAACCTGGTACGCAAAGCGAATGAGGTCGCGGCCTCTGAAGCCGATGAAGCGCATCTGCGAGTCGTCGTGGTTGAAGACCATCGACCAGGCGGCGGGATCGTTCGCATCGCCGGCGACATTCGGCGCCGCGGCGTCATCCGGCTGCGCGGCAACGAGGAAATGCGACGCACCGGCGACGCAGATGACGAGCGCCACGACGCCGGCGACGATCAGCGCCCCGAACGATCGCGGCGCCTCGTCTGTCGGCGCGCCGAGCAGACGTCGCACCCGAGTCAGGAGCGACCCTCCAGTGGCGGCAACAACCAGACGCGACTGCACCGTGCGCCAGCTCTCGAGCTCGACGAGCGCCTCGGCATAGCCGACCGGGTCGCCGCACACGGACAACGCGACCAGGTCGCAGCAGTGCTCCCGCTCGATGCGAATGCGCGCCGAGAGCCACCACACCGCCGGGTGATAGAAGAGGATCGTCTCCGCGAACGTCTGCAGCAGATTGACCAGGAAATCGTGACGACGAATGTGCGCGAGCTCGTGGGCCAGGATCGCATCGACCTGCGCCGGCGACAGGCCGGCGAACGCCGCGATCGGCAGGAGGATCACGGGCCGCATCCAGCCAATCACCGTCGGTGTGTCAACAAGCGACGTGTCAACGACGTGCACGAGGCGTGGCAGGCCGAGGGTCGCGGCGATCCGTGCGGCGGCGCCAGCCCAACGCGAGGGGTCGGCGGCGCGCGCCGCGCGATGGAGTCCACGGATGCGCCACCAGCCGCCGGCGAGCCGGACGAACAGGAAGGCGACACCGGCCATCCACAGCATCACGACGAGCGGCAACCAGGCCTCGGATCCGGCACCGGCTATCACGAGCGGTGACCGTGAGACGTTGCCGGCGGTGGCCAAGGCGATCACCCCGGACACCGGATCGTCGCCAGCGAGAACGTGGTGCGTCCGGGATCGCGGGCAATCGGTCTGAGGACGACTGGACCGCCGGACGCGATGAGCGCGCCCTCGAGCCGAACGGCCGTGAGCAGTGGCGCGCCGACCATGGCCGCCAGCGCGGCGCAGGCGACGATGTATCTCGACTTGCGGCGATCGATGACGGAGCACCCGGAGCAGAGACCAGCGCGAGGCGTGCGATCGCGGCGCCTTCCCACAGGAAGTGCACGAGGGTCCAGCCAGCTATTTCGATCCACGGGTTCATCGGGCACCTCCACGACGCGCATCGAGCAGCTTGCGGATTTCCGTCAGCTCCTCGGACGACACCTTCCCATCGGCGAGCGCCCGCAGCACGAGCTGCGCGGCCGATCCCCCGAAGACCTTGTCGAGCAGGTCGGTGACCAGCTGCCGCTGCGTCTGGTCTTCGGACGCCGACGCCTTGTAGACGTGCGAGCGGCTGGAGTCGTCGCGGCGCACCAGCCCCTTGTCCGTCATGATCTGCATCAGCTTGAGCACGGTGGTGTAGGCGCCCTCGCGGCCCATGGCTTCGGCAACCTCGCGCACGGTGCTCGGGCCGCGGCTCCACAGCACGCGAAGAATCGCCAGTTCGGCGTCGGTCGGCTTGCGGCGTCTCACGGGCTCGATCTTGTACGACATCCTTCGTAGATGTCAATACGAAAGTCTTCGTATGTGGAATGGAGTCGGAGGGAACGGGATTCACGGAGACACCGGGCCGCTGGGAACTCCGCTGACCGCGGCATCGAGGACGGCGATTGCGCGCAGCGCCTCGTCGCGCCGCGCTTCGAGTTCGGTCAGCTCCCGCCGATGGCGCGCGGCTGTCGCGGGCCTTGGCCGTGTCGGTGCCCGGCCCGGCCTGCACCTTGGCGATCGCCTCGCGGCGCAGCGCGATCGACAGGTCGTAGCATTGCCGCGCCTGCTGAAATGCCGCCCTCGCCTCCGCCGGCTTCCGGCGCTCGTCGCGAACCACGGCGAGATCGAGCGCCGCTTCGCATTCTCCGAAATCGATGGCGATCGCGGACTGAAATTCCTGCTCCGCGGTGTCCAGCCGGCGCAGACGCCATTCGATGACACCGGACAGCACGAACACGGCGGCGTTGGCCATCAGCGTCTTGGCGCGGTCGGCATCAGCGCGTGCGCGGTCGTGCTCCTCGAGGCGCAGCAGGTTCCAGCCGCGCCAGTAGAAGGCCTCGCCCAGATGCCACTGGCCGGCGTCGATCACCTGCGTCGCCGTGGCAATCGCTTCGCGAGACCGCTCGAGGCGCGACAAGCTGATCGCCCGGCCGATCAGCGCCTCCGGGTGGGCCGGCGACACCGCGATGGCCGCGTCGTAGGCCTTCAGCGCGTCCGCCCACTCCTCCCATCGGCGATACACGTTGCCAATCGTCGCGGCGATCGCCGGCGAACGGGGAAATGCCGCGGCGGCGGATTCCAGCCGGCGCAGGGCCTCCTCCTGGTCCGGGTTGATCGGATCCTCGAGCGCATAGCGACCCAGTGCGAAGTCGGCATCGACGAATGCCTCGTCGCTGGCCCGGAGCGCGCTCAGGCGTGGGGCGTGCGCGCTGTCGCAGATGCCGACACGGGTACTGATAGATCGGCGCTCGGGCGTCTTCATCGAGCCGGCCCGTGTAGCTCTGGTCGTCCTGCTTGAGCGTACCGAACCCGCAGATGAGCGCGACGTCGAGATACATCCGGAAAATGTCGGAGCCAGGCTCGCTGCGCAGCGTCTCTCGCCAGGCGGTCATGGACGTGCGCGCCTGCGTGCGTCCGCGGATGTCGAAAAGCGCGTCGCGATCGTCGCTCATCGGATGCGGTGGAATCGCCTCGACCATCGCCAGGTGCGCCGACAGTGCGTTGTCCGCGGCGGCAAGGGCCCGCGCATGACCGAGCCAGGGCTCGGTCGGCAATCCCAGCTCCTTCGACCGCAGCACCAGCAGCGCTGCCGCCTCGAACGCCTGATGCGTCGCGCCGCGAGTACGGGCATCGGCGAACGCCTGCTCGAGACAGCGGTAGCAGCCGTGCCGAATCAGTCGCGTGAAATTGTCCGAAGAGGCCGGTGATGGGGTTGAGACAACATCAGGCGGCCGCTTCGTCGCGCAGCCCATCGCCAACACGAGCAACAAGCAGTGTAGGGCGGGTCTTGCTCTATAGACCCGCCAGCGCAGGGCGGGTCTGGCCTTGTAGACCCGCCAAATCCATCCATAATCCATCGTGCGCATTCACCTGGTTGACGGCACCTACGAACTGTTTCGCGCCTACTTTGGCGCGCCGAAGGCGAAAGGAGCCACTGGCGTGGAGGTCGGCGCGACGCGCGGGATCCTCTGGTCCCTGGTGTCGCTCCTGCGCGACGACAGAGTAACCCACGTCGCCTGCGCGTTCGACCACGTCATCGAATCGTTTCGCAACGACCTCTACCCCGGCTACAAGACCAGCGAAGGCGTCCCCGACGAGCTGATGGCCCAGTTCCCGCTCGCCGAGCGCGCGACCCACGCGCTCGGGCTCGTCACCTGGCCGATGGTGGAGTTCGAGGCCGACGATGCCCTGGCGACGGCGGCCATGCGGTGGGGTGACGCGCCGGATGTCGAGCAGGTCCTCATCTGCACGCCTGACAAGGACATGACCCAGTGCGTTCGCGACGGCCGCATCGTGTGCTTCGACCGCATGCGCCGCAAGATGATCGACGAAGCCGCGGTGGTCCAGAAGTTCGGTGTCCCGCCGGCATCGATTGCCGACTGGCTCGCGCTCGTCGGCGACAGCGCCGACGGATATCCCGGTGTCCCGCGCTGGGGCGCGAAGTCGGCGGCCGCCGTGCTGGCACACTACGGACATCTCGAAGCGATCCCGCACAGCGAACGCCAGTGGAGCGTGAGCGTCAGAGGTGCGGCTGCCCTCGGCGAATCACTTCGCGAGCATCGAGACGCCGCCTACCTCTATCGTCGTCTTGCGACGCTGCGGACCGATGTGCCGCTCACCGAAACGCTCGACGACCTTCGCTGGCAGGGCGCGAGCATGCGCGCGCTCAAGGATCTCTGTCGCGAGCTCGGCAACGACGACATCATCGGGCGCGTACCGCTCTGGCGCGACGAGTGAGGGCAGGCGGGCCTGAAGGCCCGCCTCTACCAGCTACGGGCTACCGGCTACCGGCTGCGGTCGTAGCCGCTGAGCCGACGAATCCAGATATTGCGATACCGCACGGGCTGCTGATGATCCTGAAGGACCAGTGAATCCTCGGCAGGCTGCGGCGCATAGGCGGCGAGCGCGCGGTGAACGGTCGGCCCCATCGCTTCCTTGCGGTGGTGCACCAGCACGCCGTTGAGGAAAACGGTCAGGGAGGCGGGCTTCACGACCTTGCCGGCTTCGACGCGCGGCGCCTCGAAGACGATGTCGTAGGCCTGCCACTCGCCGGGCCTCCGAACCGGATTCACGAGCGGCGGCCACTGACCGTAAATCGCGCCGGCCTGTCCGTCCGCGTAGGTCGGGTTCTCGAACGAGTCGAGCACCTGCACCTCGTAGCGGCCCTGCAGGAAGATGCCGCTGTTGCCGCGATTCTGGCTCGTGCCTCGCACGACGGCGGGCGCCGCCCACTCGACATGGAGCTGCACGTCGCCGAACGTCTCCCTGGTCCTGATGCTGCCAGCGTTGGGCACGACTTCGACGTAGCCGTTCTCCACTTTCCACGGCTTGCCCGTCCATTGAGACAGATCAGTGCCGTTGAAAAGCACTGTGGCATCCGACGGCGCGGCACCGGTCTGCGCGCCGGGCATGATCACCGCGGGATGCGGCCGCGACGGATCGTGTACGTGATATGGCAGACCAGGCAGCATCGGTGTATCGGTGTAGCCAAGGTCGGCGCCGGGCACCTGCGCGAGGGCGATGACCGACGCGAATAACGCGATCGCCAGTACCGATCGGATCATGGCAATTTGAATGCGTACAACGCGTCGCCTGCGGCGGCCACGACGTACTGCACTCCCTCGAGCTGATAGGTGATCGGTCCGTTGGTGATCGACGCGTGCAGGCGGTCGTGCCAGATCGGCACGCCCCTGGCCGCATCGAACGCGACGAAGTTGGACGAGGCATCACCCGCGAAGAGCACATTCCCGGCCGTGCTCAGGAGTCCCGAGCGAACGCTCGCGCTGTCCGCCCATTTGTGGCTCCACGCGATCGCTCCGGTCTTGTAGTCAACCGCCTGCAGCATCGCCTCGGACCATCCGCCGCGATCGTTGCCGCCCCAGCCCTGCGGCTTTTCGTCATCCTCGTTCTGGTAGAGGTAGTACACGCTGAAGCCGCGTGATGCGTTCGCGTAGAACAGACCCGTTCGCGGGCTGAAGCTGGGCGGCGGCCAGTTCTGCCCGCCACCCTGATTCGGCGTCACCAGCGCGCCGTCGGTCTGCGGCTCCTTCGCCGGGTTGGGAATCGGCTGGCCCTTCGCGTCCACGCCCTTCGTCCAGTTGGTCTTGATGTACTCGCGACTGATGATGTTCCGGCCGTTGGTGCGATCGAGCAGGAAGAACCAGCCGTTGCGGCTTGCCTGCGCGAGCAGCTTGCGCGGCTGCCCGTTGACCTCGCCGTCGATGAGCACCGGCGTCTGGGTGGCGTCCCAGTCGTGGGTGTCGTGCGGCGACGACTGGAAGTACCACGCCAGTCTCCCGGTGTCGGGATTGAGCGCGACGATCGACTCAGTGAAGAGATTGTCGCCCTGCCGCTTGCGGCCGTTGATCACGGGCTGCGGGTTTCCGGTGCCGAAGTAGATCAGATTCAGATCGGGGTCGTACGTCGTCGAACCCCAGGTCATGCCGCCGCCGTGCGCGGCCGCTTCATCGGTCGGCCACGTTTTCGCTTCCGGCGTTCCAGGCTCCGGATACGTGTACCAACGCCACTGACGCGCGCCGGTTTCGGGATCGTGCGCCTCGATGTAGCCGGGGATGTCGAGGTCGTCGCCGCTCACGCCGACGATCACGTGGTTCTTGACGATGAGCGGCGCGGCGGATGCGTAGTAGAACTGCTCGAGATCGCAGATTTCGGTGCGCCACTTCTCGCGCCCGTCCGCGGCGTTGAGCGCAACCAGGTTGCAGTCCGGCGTTTCCACGTAGACCGTGCTGCCAAGAACGGCGACGCCGCGATTGCCGATGTGCCAGCCGCCTTTCGAGGGCCACGTCGCGTGCCAGATCTCCTTGCCGCTGCGCGCATCGACGGCCCAGACGTGATCGGGAATGGTGACGTACAACACGCCATTCACCACGACCGGCGTGCCCTTGATCAGGACCGACGTCTTGCCCCCGCCGCCCGCCGGCGCGTTGCCCGCGTCCGGCCGATAGACCCATGCCCGAGTCAACGACGAGACGTTCGAGACATCAATCGTTGAGAGCGAGCTGAAGCGGCGGCCTGAATAGTCGCCGTTGTACATCGGCCACGATTCGCCGAGCGGTTGGAGCAGCATCGACGGCGCAACCGTGGTCTGTGCGATCGCGGCAGCGCCCGCCAGCGCCAGCCCGCACATCGTCAATTTGATCGTCTTCATTTGAGCGTCCACAGATAGGTGGTCATGTCGTGCATGTTGGTGTCCGTATGGCGATCGAGCAGCGCATGGTGCGCGGCGAGCGGATTGCGCACCGTGACGGTGACGCCCGGGCCGCGGTCGAACGACTGGTCAGTGCCGGATGCGTCCTTCAGCGTGACCGAGAAGTCGTCCAGACGCACGAGCGCACCGCGGATGGTTTTGCCGGCGACCGTCACCTCGACCTGCCGCGACTCGCGGCGCAGGGTCGGAAACAGCCATCGCTGCTGGAGAGCCACCGGATCGGTGATTCGGCTGGCCAGGCCCTTCAGGTCGCCGCTTTCGGAATGGCAGGTGCTGCACGTCCCGGCGCCGTGGAAGTACGCCTTGCCCCCCTCGATGTCGCCGGTGAGGACGTCGATCGGCACGCGCGGTGTGCGGTTGGTCGCGACCAACTCGATACGCTGGTGCAGGAAGTGCGAGATGTCCACGATCTGCTGGCTGCTGAGCACCGCCTGGTGCGACGCCGACGGCGCGATCGCGGGGCCGATGCCGTTGCCGAGTCGATCGCGCAGGACGATGACCGAGCGAATCAGATCCGGGCCACGGTCGGTCCCCTTCGCGGTGCTGCCGTGACAGTTGATGCAGTGCTGCGCGTACACGGCGCGGCCGCGCATCGCCGCCGCCTCGTCCACTTTCTGCCGCTCATACGGACCGCCCTGCGCGCCGAGCGAACCGGCGCTGGCCATGAGCATCAACACGATAACCGTAGGGCGCGTCATCATGACTTCTGATTCTGAGCGGCCTTCGAATAGTCGATGAAGGCCTGCTCTTTACACGTGTCGCGGGTTATAATCCGGGAGATGCGGCGATCAACTCGAGACGGGTCAGCGTGCCGGTAAGCTCGATCGTCTCGGTGTTGTCGAACGTGCCGCCGCCGTGATGCGCACGTGCGGCCGTCGCGATTGACAGTGCAACCACCAGGGTTGCGGCGAGGCGAAACCCGTTTATGATGTCCGGACCCAGCTGATTCATGGCCAACCTTATACACCCGTTGCCGGGACCCGGGCAGCGGCAGAAAAGGTGGCGCGCGTCTTGCTCGATATGGGGGCGAATTTGCTGGTGACGTCAATCATCGGGCGGGTCAAAAGGGACTGGAAATGAGGAACGTGATGGCTAGATTCGTTCTGTCGAGTTGCCTGGGACTTCTGCTGCTCGGCTCCGTGACAGCCATCGCCGAACCTTCGGCGGGTTCCGATCTCACCGGACTCTACGCCTGTGAGGGCACAAATCCAGACGGATCTCCATATACGGCGGTCGTCGAAATCGTCAAACGGCAGGACACTTACCTCGTTCGCTGGACCCAGGAAAACGACGAGCAGGTGATGGGCGTCGGCATCCAGCAGGCCGACATGCTGGCCGTCAGCTACTTCGGCGGCTCCCCCGCGATCGTCGTTTATTCGGTCGCCGGTGACGGCCGGTTGGACGGCCAGTGGACCATGGGCGGTGCGGGCCGACTGTTCAAGGAAACGCTGACGAAAGTCTCCGCCAGCGAGACTCAACCGAAGACCCCCAAGCCGGCCAAACCGGCCAAACCGGCCCAGCGCCCGGCCTCGCCGGCGCGCGAGTCGGTCACTATCTGATCACGGATTTCGGCTTCGCCTCCTGAGCTGACGGAGGGAATCCCACCAGCTGCGCGCCCCTTTTTCAGGGCGCGCTTGTGAGCGAAGCTCCGCGCCGACAGCTCGAGCCCCACGCGATCGATGCGCTCCAGGGCGTCGCATTCCTCGGCGGTCAACTGGTGCCGCGCCGATTCGGCGCGTGGATCAGCCAGAAACCGGGCGCGTAACGGCTCGTCGGTGTAGAGCCGGGCCAGGAACGCCTCGAATTCGGGCCTCATATCTGAGGCCGCCCTTCGCAGGCCGCGCCTCGGCGCCCCAGCCTCGCGCGCCCCTCTCCCAGCGCTTCGCGGGCGCGATCGAGCTGCCACAGCAGGTCGCGCATCGGCGGGAACCGGCCGTCGCGCTCGAGGACGACCGTCAGCGGTCTGCGCACGCGAGCGCCCACTTCCGAGAGCAGCGCATACACAGGATCGGGAACGTCGTGCAGGTGATCGTCCAGATAGCGACGCTCAGCCACGTGGGGTCCGCCGCTCACGTGGGTAGGCCGCCTTCAGGCGGCCCTTCTATCCAGCATCCGCCCGCCAGGTGAATCGCGCCGATGCGTTCGGGATCGAGGCGATCGAGATACGCGATTGGGTCGAACCCGAAGTTGATGCTGTTGGCGTACACGTTGTGCAGGTCGAGCAGCAGATCGCAATCGAGCCGAATCAACCACCGACGAGACCCAGTCGGCCTCGGAGCAGTCGCTGGCGGGAGGCTCCATCAGCGTCGCGATGTTTTCGACCATCGGGCGCGATCCCACGACCGACGTCGCGCGCGCCAGGTTTGCCGCGGTCGCGTCGATCGTCGCCCGGGTGCGAGGCGCAGCCGCGAGGTGGCCGATTTCGATATCGGCGGCACGGACGCAGGCCAGGTGCTCGGACCAGAAGGCCGGCTTCACGCGATCGACAAGACGCGCCAACTTGTCCAGGCGTCTCGAATCGACCGGCGCGGTCGATGCCGGACCAAGCGCCACGCCATGCACCAGCAGAGGCACCTGGTGAGCGAGGGTCTCGAGCGCACGCGCTGCACGCGACGAGGCCGCGAACTGCTCCTCGGCGATCACCTCGACGACGTCGATGCGATCGAGGTTGGCGAGGATGCCGGCCGCGAGCGCGGGCTGCCACGTGATCCCGAAGCGGTCCGTAGTGTCCGCCTTCAGGCGGACCGGCTCACGAGCTTCCACAACCACCACACCCTCCCCACCGCCGCCGCAACTGCTCCCTCCGCCACCGCAACTGCTGCCGCTCGAGGAGCTGCCACACGAACTGACGCTGCCGCCGCAGGACGACTCGGAGCGCTCGGAGCGCTTCGGGCGAAAGGCGCGGGCAAATGGGAACGCGAGTGCCGGTACGGCGCCGAGCCCGAACACGGCCATCAGCAGGGCCAGCTCGCTGGTCGAGCTGTAGGGACGCAGCTCGTCGCGCGCTCGCGAAGCGCATCGAAGAGCGACGTCAGATCGCCGAGCAGGCGGTCGCCGCGCACGGTGCGCCTGCCGCGCGTCAGGACCATCGTCAGCCGCGACGAAGACGATCGCGGAGACCACGAGGAACGACACCGGACGGTTGCGCGACAGACCTATCGCAAGCTTGATGGCAGCCACGACCACCAGCACGACGATGGCGAGGCGCGACGTCGCGCCCGCGGCGCGCCAGCACGTCCGGGCCGGCGAGCAGCTTCATCTGCCTGAGCGTGGGCTCGTACGATCGCCGCGCCACTTCCTGCAGCCGCTGGCTCGACAGCGAGGTCGCTGCGGGTGTTGCTCGGTCGTGCACTGCTCGAGGATCGCGCGCTCCAGATCGTTGCTGCCGTGCGTCGGGCGTCACGCCTTCGCGCAGCACGACCGCATCGCCTTGCCCGATTGCCAGCAGCTGGCGATCGACGAGCACAGCGACACTCAGGCGCACGGCCTCGGCCGCGCCACCGCGCAGATACGCGATCAGCATACGGATCGGAGACCGGCAACCGGCCCGGCTCGCCCGCTTCTGCCTGCTGCTTGAAGTAGTACACCGCCCCGACAACGACGATGCCCAGCATGGCGTAGAGCGCCAGGAACTGCGGGCCGGGCAGGTCGAACGGGTTCATGCCGGGCCGGTGCGGAGCCTCAGTGCGCGCGCGTGCATGGCGCCGGCGAGATCGATCAGCGCCAGCACCGCTTGGCGTGGCGCGCCCGGCGGCAGCACGCTGCGCTCGCGCGCGACCGACATCTGCTCGACGACCTGTGTGAACCGCGCATCGCCAAGATCGCTCACGACCTGTGCCAGCGACTCTCGCGGCGAGAGGCGCGCGTGCCCTTCGAGCTCGCGCAGCGTCGCCGCCGCCGATCGCAGCGCCCCCGCGGCGTGCACGATCACGCCGATCAGCTGATCGTCGAACATGTGCTGTGTGAGGTAGGCGGCGCGCAGCCGCAGGCGCAGGTTGAGGAGCACCTGCGTCAATCGCGCGATCAACCGGTCGCGCGCGATCGGCAGGTCCACAAACGGATCGGTGCCGTGCAGCACCCGATGACGCCGCACGATGTCGGCGAACTTCACCGCGAAGGCGGCCGCCGCGTGCGGAATCTCGTCGCGCAGCAGCACCATTGGCGCCAGGCGAACCGCCGCCTGCGCCACCCGCACCGGATCGCCGAGCGCGTCGATGCGCGCCGCGTCGAAGCGATTGAGCACGAAGATGACGTTGACGTCGGAGGCCGGGCGCAGACGCCCTTCCGCGGCGCTGCCGTAGAGCACAATGGACTCGAGCGTCTCGCCGAGGGCGGCGCGCGCCGACTCGACCAGATCCGCGAGCACACGGTCGGCACGTTCAGCCGGTGTCAGAGCGGGAGCGGCCATGTCAGGGCTCGGGCGGCGGAATCGGATAGAACTCGTCGATGCGCTGATGCTGGCGCAGACCGATCGCCTCGCGCTGAACCTCGAGATACCAGCGGTACTTGAGCGCCTGCTTGTGCAGGTCGCGATAGGCGGCGAGGTCGCGCGCGCGGTCTTCGTCGCGGCCGTGCGCGATCTGCTCGCGCGTCGCCTGCAGCTGCTCGATCAGACGCTCGAGGCGACGGCTGATACGCGCCAGCGCCGCCGCGCGCTCTTCCTGCAGCTCCCGCAGCAGGCTTGTGTGCTGGGCTGTGGTCTGGTCGAGTCCCATGCGCCCTATTGTGAGGGAGTTCTATAGCGCCCGCCAAGAGCTGCAGATTCACACCCGGTGTGTTCCGAGTCGTGCGTTCGATGTGATACCCAGTCGGGATCCGTTCGGCGCGCACGATGAAGCGCTCCGGGGCAGAACCGATGTAGTTGAAGGGCCAGCAGCTGATCAGGGTGAGCATCGAGATTGGCGTGGGGTCGAGCACCCATAGGGCGTCTGGCTTGACGATCAGGATCTCTCGCACGAGGTACTCGAAGTCGCCGTGCGGGGTCCTGAGTCGCAGAATGTCTCCAAGACGAATCCCCTTCAACGGTCTGAACAACGCGTCTCGATGGGCGGCCAGGGCGCTGTTGCCGGTGTGCCAGGGGAGCGGCGTGTCAGGCAGGTGCCCGATGGCCCGATCCAGGACCGAATCCTCGTCGCCTTCGACCACAACGCCTGACAGACCCAGGCGCGCAATTTCCAGGGTGCCGATCGGCTCGCCGATCGCGAGCGACGCCGGCGCGATCCGTCCCTCGTCTGTCGCCGGCAACCTTCGCATGCTCTCGAGAGCGACTTCGTAGGAGTGTCGATACGACATCGTCAACACCTGATTGGCCGCAACCCACAACAGGAGTGAAGCACCGCCAGCGATCAGCAATCGAGCGAGCCAGCGCCGAACGTGCGGGCTCACCGTGCCACCTCTGTCGTTCCAGCGGAATAGCCGCTGCGGCTTCGGACGACCAGTGGCCGCCCGTGAGGCGCCTCCTGGCCCGCAACAGTGATGCGGCCAAGCAGCAACGCTGCTGCGACGAGCGCGACGCATCGACAGCCCATACACGTGTCACGGGCGAGGAGTGCGGCACGCACCACATGCGGGCCGCACCGCACTCCTCTGGAATATCCGTTCAGACGCGTCTAGGTGAGGGGCTCGACATGAGCCACAGGCCGATACCCGTACCCATCGCCAACACGCCGAACAGGAACACGTACGGCATCGAGCTGGCGGTCTGCGGCAACCGGGTCCGCGCCGTGCTGCGCGCGCGCTCGTCAGCGCGCGGGTCCGGTGCGGCAGTCGCTGTCGCGCCGCCCGTCGCCACCTCACCCTGCTGGGCCCTGCCGGTCGCTGCTGCGACAGGCGCAGGGGCCTCTTCCACGACCACAGGAGCTGGAACGCCTGCACCGTCGATTCGAGCCAGGTCGGCCGTCACCACATCCTTGGACTCGGCGCGCGTCGTCAGCACGGGCTCGGATGTCACCTTCGCGAGCTGGAGCGCCTGCGCTCTCGGATAGATGAACTCATATCCGATCGCTTTGCCCGGATACCACCAGGTCTTGATCGCCGGTGGCATGTTGCCCGAGGTCTCCATGAACCGAATCTCAGGGTCCTGTGGCGCCTTCATCAGCTGGTTGGGGATCGTGTGGAGCATCGCCAGCGGCGTCTTGCCATCCGCGCTCAGCACGCTGATGACTTTGCGGCTCGAGTTGGGATCGGCCAGCCGGAACAGATACCTGCCGGCTGGAAGGGTGACGCCGGGCAACGTGATCGGCGTAGTGAATGTGAAATAGGTTCGATAGTCGCTCGTCTGGGCGCGTGCGATGCCACCTATGCCCGCGACGAGCACTGCGAGCGTAGAGGCCACGACAAGTTTGCTCAACATCTAGATCCTTCCATGCGTCGCATCCACACCCGCTACCACGACGTGCGCCAGCCCTCGACGGGGCTCGGCCGCAGGAGCTCAGGTTGGTTGCGACAGATGTGCAGCGGGCCTGATCTGGATCCACCGTAGCGGATGCCGACAAAGGTGTCAGTGCAATGTCAGACACCTCCAGCTCGACGAGTCTCGCCCACCATGTGCCGCATTGGACTGCGCCCCAGCGCCCGCATGCGTACAGTGAGGGATCTCATCGCTGCCTCGATGCGACCGGTTCGCTGCGAGGACCTTCTCTCGTTCCACCCGAGGTTTCTCCATGTTCAAGCGAACTGCGGCCGCGCTCGTCGTGTCTGCCGCACTCACGGCCAGCGTCGCGTTTTCTCAAACCGCTCCCAACCCGACTCAACAAGCCATCGCCAACGCAGACGGCCCTGTGCCCACGTTCAGGATCACCGTCGTCGGGCGCACGACGCCCGCGATCAACTACCGGCCGCGCCGGGGCGACACGAAGATCGATTTCAGCGGCACCCCTCTCATGCCGCAGGCGCATCGGCGACGCGACCGTGTCTGGCGAGCAGGGCTACATCCAGATCGACGCGCATTTCAAGAAGCTCACGCCCGCGTCGCGCTTCGGGCGCGAGTACCTCACCTACGTCCTCTGGGCCATCACGCCTGAGGGACGCGCGGCCAATCTCGGCGAGATCCAGGTGGACGATGAGGACGCGGACGTGAAGGTGACGACGCAGTTGCAGGCGTTTGGCCTGATCGTCACGGCCGAGCCCTACTTCGCCGTGTCGCAGCCAAGCGACGTGGTCGTCATGGAGAACCTCGTCCGCGACAGTACCAAAGGGAAGCGTCGAAGTCATCCAGGCGAAGTACGAGCTGCTCAAGCGTGGCTCGTATCTGATGAATCAAGATGCGTCGGCGTTAAAGGTGAGGGAGATCGAGCCAGGTTCGCGGCTTGATCTTGCGCAGGCGAGGAACGCCGTGGAGCTCGCACGTCTGGCCGGCGCCGATCGCTTCGCCACGGAGACGTTCGACAAGGCCGTGACACAGCTGGCGCTGGCCGAAACGGCGCGTGAGCGTCGGCGAGGCGGCAACGAGATCATGATGCCCGCGCGGCAGGCGGCGCAGACGGCCGAAGACGCGAGGCTCGTCGGGCTGCAGCGGCAGGAAGAGGCGTATCAGGCCGAGCAGCGCAAGCTGGCGCTCACGCGAGAGCAGGACGCACTCGGTCGCGCCAGTGCGGAGGAAGCGCGGCGTCGTCAGGCCGAGAGCGATACGCAAGCAGCCGCCGCCGCGCGCGACGCGGCTCAGCGTGACACCCAGACGGCAGCAGCGGCTCGCCTCGCCGCCGAGCGCGATACCGAAGTAGCGGCAGCGGCCCGAGACGCGGCCGAGCGCGACCGCGCCGCGGCCAATGCGGCCCTCGTCGCGGCCGAGACCGCGCGCACGCAGGCAGAGTCAGCGCAGCGGGCCGCCGAAGCGCAGACGCAGCAGGCGGAGAGCGCCGCGGCCCAGTCCGAACGCGACAAGGTCGTGTTGCGAGGTCAGCTCCGCGATCAGCTCAACCTCGTGCTGGAAACGCGTGAATCAGCGCGCGGCCTGATCGTGAACCTGTCGGACGTGCTGTTCGACAGCGCGAGCTCGAACCTCAAGGCGGGGGCACGGGAAAAGCTGGCGCGGGTGTCGGGCATCCTCGTCACGCACCCGGGACTGCGAATGGAGATTGAAGGTCACACCGACAGCGTCGGCACTGACGACTACAACCAGGGGCTTTCGAGCCGCCGCGCCGAATCGGTTCGTGTGTATCTCGTGGACCAGCGGATCCCGACGGCCTCGGTCGGCGCATCGGGCCTCGGCGAAGGCCATCCCGTCGCGACCAACGACACGGCCGCCGGACGACAGCAGAATCGCCGTGTTGAGATGATCGTATCGGGCGACATCATCGGCACGCGTTGAGTACGTAGTGTCCGGCTTCAGCCGGACCGCCATAGGGGCGACGCATGCGTCGCCCCTATGGGCGGCGGTCGCGGATCCCTCCAGCTTGACAGTCCCCTGCGCGCCAGCGAACATCCCCGCACTGAGATAGCGGGGAATCAGTCGGCGGGTCTGCCTTCGACATTGCTCAGGCCAGGGAAGACCCGCCGCGCCGTGGAGCCAACCCAATCGAGAGGTGGAAGATGCGCGTGCTTGTGACGTCAGTGGCACTTGTCACCTTGTTTGTCCTCTGTCCAAGTCTCGCGTCCGCGCAGGCGGTGATTGCCGGCGAGGTGAAGGACGCCTCCGGTGCGGTGCTGCCCGGCGTGACCGTGGAGACCACCAGCCCCGCCCTGATCGAAAAGGTGCGCACGGCCGTCACCGACGGCACCGGCCAGTACCGCATTGAGAACCTGCGGCCGGGCACCTACACCGTGACGTTCTCGCTGTCTGGTTTCAGCACGTCGCGCCGTGAGGGCATCGAGCTGACCGGCTCGTTCACCGCGACGGTGGACGCCGAGATGCGCGTCGGCGCGGTGCAGGAAACGGTGACCGTCACCGGTGCGTCGCCGATCGTGGACGTGCAGAGCTCGCGGCGCGAGATGACGATCGACAACGACGTCATCCGATCGATCCCCAACCAGCGCAACTATGGATCGATGGTCGCGATGGTGCCCGGCGTGCTCACCAACGTCAACGATCCCGCGGCCGGCACGGTGACGACGCAGTTTCCGATTCATGGCGGACGAGCGAATGAGAGCCGGATGTGGGTGGACGGCTTGAACATCGGCAACCCGCCCGGCGGCGGACAGCCTCCGACCTACGTGGCCGACATCGGCAACGCGCAGGAGATCGCCTTCACCACCTCTGGCGGACTGGGCGAGTCCGAAACCGCCGGCCTGGTGATGAACGTGGTCCCGAAGACGGGTGGCAACGAGGTGCACGGCGCGGCGTTCTACAGCGGCACCGGCGAAAACCTGCAGGCCGACAACGGCTCCGGCGTGCCGCCGCTCAACAGCGTGTACGACCTGAACTTCTCGATCGGCGGGCCGATCATGAAGGATCGCGTGTGGTACTTCCTCAACGGCCGCACGCAGGGTGCCACGCGCTATATCCCCGGCATCTTCTACAACGCGAATGCCGGCAACCCCTCGAGCTGGCTGTATTCCCCGATTCCCGATCAGCCGCAGTTCACCGATCGCAAGTGGGAGAACATCAGCGGCCGCGTGACGTGGCAGGCGACCGCCAAGCACAAGATCGGCGGCTTCTGGGACGAGCAGGTCGTCTGCCGCACGTGCGAAGGGACGACCTACGGCATCACCGATCCGGCGCGCATGTCGCCGGAGGCTGGTGGGTTGAGCCAGTACAAGCCGCTGCGCGTCACGCAGCTGACCTACTCGTCACCGTACTCGAACCGTCTGCTGCTCGAGGCCGGCATCGGCACGACGTATTACGGTTGGGGGAACTTCGAGCGCGATCCGAACCCGACGCGCAATCTCATTCGCGTGTCGGAGCAATGCGCGGGTATCCCTGCTCAGGGCATCGTCGGTTGTCCTGCCAACGGCAACATCCCCGGCCTCGTCTACCGCTCGCAGGACTTCGCCGACAATTACACCGGCGCCTACGCGTGGCGCGCGTCGGCGTCCTACATCACCGGCGCGCACAGTGTGAAGATCGGCCACCAGGGCTCGTCACTTCACCGACGATCGCACCTGGTTCACCAACGATCAGAACCTGACCTATCGACTGAACAACGGCCAGCCCAATCAGCTCACGCAGTCGATCTCGCCGTGGGTGAACAACGCGCGTGCCGGGTGGACGGCGTTCTACGCGCAGGAGCAGTGGACGCTCGGCCGCCTCACGCTGCAGGGCGCCATCCGCTACGACCGTGCCGGCAGCTCGTTCCCGCAGCAGCAGCTCGGGCCGTCGCGGTTCCTGCCAACGCCGATCGTCTTCCCGGAGACGAAGGGCGTGGACAGCTACCACGACATCACGCCGAGAGTCGGGATGGCGTGGGACGTGTTCGGCACCGGACGGACCGCGCTGAAGGCGAGCTTCGGCAAGTATCTCGAGGGTGTCGGCACGGCCGGGAACTATGCGGGCGCCAATCCCACCAGCCGCATGCCAGTGACCGGCGGCGCGTTTGCCACCGGCGGCGTCTCGCGCAGCTGGACCGACGTGGACGGCGATTTCGTCCCCGACTGCGATCTGCTGAACAACGCCGCGAACTCCACCGGCGGAGACGTGTGCGGCGCGGTGTCCAATGCGCGGTTCGGCCAGAACGTGCTGACCAACAACTACGATCCCGACCTGCTCAAGGGCTGGGGCGTGCGGCCGTCGGACTGGAGCGTCAACGTCTCCGTGCAGCAGCAGATCCTGCCGCGCGCGTCGGTCGAGTTCGCGTATTCACGCCGATCGTTCAGCGGCTTCACCGTGAACGACAACCTGATCGTGGATGCGTCCAACTACACGACGTTCAGCATCACCGCACCGAGCGACCCGCGGCTGCCGGACGGTGGCGGCTACGTGATCTCGAATCTGCTCGACGTCGCGCCGAACCTGTTCGGCCAGATCAACAACCTGGTCACCGACTCGAGCAACTACGGTGACTGGTCTCAGGTACTTCAACGGCTTCGACATCACGATGAGCGTCCGCATGGGGAACGGCCTGAACTTCCAGGGCGGCACCAGCACTGGACAGACCGTCGCCGACAACTGCGACGTGCGAGAGAATCTGCCGGAGCTCAATGCCGGACTCGGCGCGGGCCTTGCCGGATCGACAGTGAGCGTGACCAGTCCGTACCGTCACGTGGCGTACGGCTGGCTCACGCAGTTCAGGGGCCTGGCCACCTACACGATCCCGAAGGTCGACGTGCAGGTCAGCGGCGTGATGCAGAGCAAGCCGGGGTCGCTGCTTGCCGCGAACTACGCCGTACCCGCGTCACAGATCACCGCCGCGCTCGGACGTCCGCAGGCCGGTGGCGGCGCGAACCTCACCATCAACCTCGTCGAGCCCGGGTCGATGTACGGGAACCGCGTCAACCAGCTCGATTTCCGTGTCGCCAAGCTGCTGCGCTTCAGCAGCACGCGGACGATGGTCGGCCTGGATCTGTTCAACGCGCTGAACTCCGGCGCGATTCTCAGTTACAACAACTCGTTCGTGCCCGGCGGCACGTGGCTGCAGCCGGTCACGATCCTGACCGGACGGATGGTCAAGTTCAGCGCCGAGTTTACGTTCTAGACAGCACGTAGTGTCCGGCTTCAGCCGGACCGATCGCCACACGTTGTGGGGGCCGCCTTCAGGCGGCCCCTACCCCGCCAAACGCCCACTTCGGGATCACTTTCGTTACAATCCGCCCACACCCATCCCCAATGTCTCTTTCCCCAGGCACCAGCATCGGCCCGTACCAGATCAGCGGTGTCCTCGGCGCCGGCGGCATGGGCGAGGTGTATCGCGCGCGCGACTCACGGCTGAAGCGCGACGTCGCGATCAAGGTGCTGCCGGCGTCGTTCGCCGATGATCCGAACCGGGTCATCCGCCTGCAGCGTGAGGCTGAGATCCTCGCGTCGCTCAACCATCCCAACATTGCGCAGATCTACGGGCTCGAGGAGGCTGGAGCGACCAGTGCGC
Source organism: uncultured Acidobacteriota bacterium (assembly GCA_963751025.1). GTDB lineage: Bacteria > Acidobacteriota > Vicinamibacteria > Vicinamibacterales > UBA2999 > Gp6-AA40. Next base: position 62,484 of record CAVVTC010000007.1, read on the forward strand.
TGGTCATGGAGCTCGTCGAGGGTCCGACGCTCGCCGACCGGCTGGCGCATGGGCCGATCCCGCTGGACGAGGCGCTCCCGATTGCGAAGCAGATCGCGGAGGCGCTCGAAGCGGCGCATGAGCAAGGCGTCATCCACCGCGATCTGAAGCCGGCCAACATCAAAGTCCGCGCCGACGGCACGGTCAAGGTGCTGGACTTCGGTTTGGCCAAGGCGATGGAGACGACGACAGAGGGGATGCCCTCCGGTTCGCACTCGCCGACGATTACGACGCCGGCGATGACCCGCATCGGAATGATCCTCGGCACGGCCGCATATATGAGTCCCGAACAGGCGCGCGGCGCACGGGTCGAGAAGCGTGCCGACGTCTGGGCGTTCGGCGTGATTCTCTACGAGATGCTCTCGGGACGACGGCTGTTCGACGAGGCCACTGTTCCGGAAACGCTCGCGGCGGTGTTGAAGAGTGAGCTGAAGCTGGATGCGCTTCCTGGTGAGACACCAGTCGCGGTGACGCGGCTGATCGGCCGATGTCTCACCCGCGACTGGCGGCGGCGTCTCCGCGACATCGGCGAGGCGCGCATCACGATCGAGGACGTGCTCGCCCATCCCGATGCCACACCGCACGCGCACGCGCCGGCGCTCGCACGGCAACCGCTGTGGCGCCGAACGCTACCGTGGGCAATCACCGTTCTCGCGCTCATCGCCGCGGCGCTGACCATGTGGGCGCCATGGCGCGTGGCCCCCGCGCGGGCAGGTCTCATACGCCTCGGTACCCGATTTCGGTGCCGATATCCAGACGCCCTTGGTAGGCACGGTTCACCTCGCGCTGTCACCGAACGGCCAGCTGCTCGTCCTCGTCGGGACGTCCCGCGCGGGCGACCGGAATCGGCTCTTCGTGCGACCGCTCAATCAGCTGGAGGCATCACCGCTCCCGGGAACCGAGGGCGCACGCAATCCATTCTTTTCGCCGGACAGCCGGTGGATTGGATTCTTCGCCGACGGCAAGCTGAAAAAGATTCCCGTTCGTGGGGGCGCAGCCATCGTGTTGTGTGATGCGACGGATGACCGCGGCGGAAGTTGGGCCGACGATGGATGGATCGTGTTCACGCCAACGGCGGGCGAATCGCCACTCTTTCGCGTGCGGTCGGACGGCGGAATGCCTGAACCACTTACCACGCTTACTGACGGCGAGATCACACACCGCTGGCCGCAGGTCCTCCCCGGCGGTCGCGCCGTGATCTATACCGCTCACTCCGCAACCGGCAACTACGAGCAGGCGAACATCGTCGTGCAGTCGCTCGACAATGGACCGAGGGTCGTTGTCCATCACGGAGGCTACTACGCGAGGTTTGTGTCGACTGGCCACCTGCTGTACATGAGCCAGGAGACATTGTTCGCCGCGCCATTCGACGTGTCGCAATTCGCGATCACCACTCAGGCAGCACCGCTCCTGTCCGGTGTGGCCGGTGTGCAGGGAACAGGCGCCGCGCAGTTCACGTTCTCGGACACCGGCTCCCTGGTCTACCTGCCTGCCGGCAGTGAGGGCAGCGATATGACGCTCAACTGGATGGCGCGCGATGGCAAGCTCGAGCCAATGCGAACGGTCGCGGCCAGGTACGGCACCCTTCGTTTTTCTCCAGACGGCGAGCGGCTGGCGATCACCATTCGCGGCCAGCAGGCTGACATCTGGGTGTACGACTGGAAGCGCGAGATTCTGGCCAGATTGACCTCGCATGATGCGCTCGACGCGGATCCGGTGTGGACGCCCGATGGCCGGCGGGTCACGTTCAGATCGACTCGAGACGGTGTGGACAATCTGTTCTGGCAGCGCGTTGACGAAACCGGCGCGCCTGACCGCTTGTCATCGAGCAAGCTGCCTCAGTGGCCAACGTCGTGGCACCCGAGCGGGAAATTTCTGGCCTTCCGTCAGATCGGTGAAAAGACCGGCATGGACATCTGGATCCTGCCCATGGACGGCGATGAGGCGTCTGGCTGGAAGCCGGGAACCGCGTACATCTATCTGGCGGGCGGGTTGAACGAGAACAACGCCGTGTTCTCGCCCGATGGACGGTGGCTCGCATACGAGTCCGACGAATCCGGCCGGAGCGAGGTCTACGTCCGCCCGTTTCCTGGACCCGGCAGCCGATCGCAAGTGTCCGCGGCGGGTGGACAGGCGCCGAGGTGGTCACGCACCGGCATGGAGTTGGTCTTTCTGAGCGGCGATCAGAAGCTGATGAGCGCCGGCTACACCGTCGAGGGTGACGCTTTTCGAGCCGACAGACCGCGCCCATGGTCCGATGGCGCGTTCACCACGTTCGATCTGCATCCCGACGGACAACGCGTCGCCGCGAGCGCCGGCGTTCAATCGCCATCCTCGTCGAGCTACGGCAAGTTCGTGTTCGTGCTCAACGTCGTGGAAGAACTTCGCACGCTCGCGTCTTCCGATAGCCGCTGAGCGAGATATCATCATCGCTCCGACGGACTTACACGCGATCGACCCGAGAGGGAGTCACGACCATGGCAGACGAGCAGAATCCACAGCAGGAATCCGACGACATCACGCGGCGCGACTTCGTGAGGATGTCGATCGCGGCCGGCATCGCGGTTGGCGCCGGATCGACCGCGGCCGCCGCGCAGGGGTCAGTGGTCGAGACGAATGTGGACGTCAAGACACCCGATGGCACGTGCGACGCGGTGTTCGTCCATCCCGCCACCGGCACCTACCCCGGCGTCCTGATCTGGCCCGATGCGTTCGGCCGACGGCCATCGATGCACGGCTTTGCCAGGCGGATGGCCGCCGAGGGTTATTCGGTGCTGGTGCCGAATCCGTTCTATCGCACGGCCAAGGCGCCGGTGTTCGAAGACCCGTCGAAGTTCAACTTCGGCAACCAAGCCGACCGCGCCAGGCTGGGCACGTTCACGGGACCGCTGAACGAGGCCGGCGCGGCCGAGCGGGATGCGATCGCCTACATTGCGTTCCTCGACGCGCAGAAGCAGGTCGATCGCAACAAGAGGGTCGGCACGCAGGGCTACTGCATGGGCGGCCCGCTGATCATGAAGACCGCGGCCGCCGTTCCGAACCGCGTCGGCGCCGCGGCCTCCTTCCACGGCGGTGGTCTCGTCACGCCGCAGCCGACCAGCCCGCATCTGCTCATCCCGAAGATGAAGGCGCGGCTCTACATCGGCATCGCGGTCAACGACGATGCGCAGCAGCCGACGGCGAAGGACACGCTGAAGCAGGCGTTCGCGGACGCGAAGGTGCCGGCTGAAATCGAGGTCTACCCGACCGCGCAGCACGGCTGGTGTGTGCCGGACATGCCGCTGCAGGCGAACGGCATGCCGATCTACGACAAGGAAGCCGCCGAGCGCGCGTGGAGCAAACTCGTGGCGCTCTACAAAGCCGCGCTGGTGTAAAAGCGCAGTTCGTAGAGCGCACGCTTCAGCGTGCGCGTTCCGCGGAGGCTGAAGCCTCCGCTCTACAGGCTACATCGCT
>CAVVTC010000008.1:0-717693 GCA_963751025.1 uncultured Acidobacteriota bacterium
TACACAAACCGGCTCCGCTCGTATGGCCACGTGGTGAAGCGAGGCACCTGGGCTCGCTCTCGCCCGTCTTACGCGGATCTACGGTTTGCTCCAGAGGATCCATCCCTCACGCCGCCGTAGTGACCGGCGGCGGGCATCAGGCTCCGCCACTCGTTTGCAAAGCACCTGCTCGAGAGAGGCTACAAGCGGGCGATCCAGGAACGGGTCGGGCACCGCTACGTGGTCACGACGATGGTTAACACGCGCGTGCTGAATCGCAGTGGGCGCGGGTGTACGAGTCGTTGAATGAAGCGCGGTCGAATGGCGGCGGCGATATGCCGATCTGCCGTTATGTGATGTTGCTGGCCAGTCATACAGGGCCAGGCCAAACCTTCGTGACATGGAACCCTTCGCAAGCCCGTGTCAGGCGGCGGTGTTCGAGCGGTCTGACGCGCGCTGCAGACTCGATTCTGGCGGCCAGCGGGCGGTCGTTACGGGAATACACTGGTCAAAGCAGACAACTTGTTAGCCGGACTTCCTGAAGCGATGACTCTCCTGAAAAAATTCGATTGGCTCGATGCACCGGCTGAAATCATCAAGCTCGTTGACCAGTTGATGCCGTTGTTGCTGGCCGGCGAGCATCCGATTCTCGAGATCTTGCGGGGCCAGCTCAGAGTGGCGCGCGTTCGGTCCGTGGAGCTCTCGGGTGTCGGTTTCTTTGCGGAATTCGACGTGCCTGTGGCCGCCGTCACGGTGACTCCGTCTAGAATCGTCGGCGGCGACGCGAAGATCGAACTGGCCGGTGTCGAGCACGGCGCGGGCTGCGTTCTGTTCGTTGACAACGGTCGGCTCGCGATGCTTGAGGGGTATCCAACGGTGGAGAGCCATGGTTGGAAACCACAGCTGTCATCGCCGTGAGCGATGTGCTCTCGCTCGAACATGCCTTACGGCGAGCGCCAGCCGGCTAACCCGCCGATGAACCTGACGAACCCGACCGGCTTTCCCGCCCGGGTTCGCAGGTTATCGGCCATGCGTTAGGCCGAATGGAATCCGAATGGTCACGGTGAAATACGACGACCTGTCGACGGCTTTCGACTTCGTCAGCTTTGCCGGCCCAATGGAGCATCGGGCGTACGTGTTGCTGGATACCGGTGCGATTTCTGGATTTCGGAAACAAATCCGATCGAGGAAGCGAACTTCCGGACGATCTGGAAACATCCGATCGGTACATCGCGATCCCGCACAAGAACGAGCTTGACCTTGGGAACGATCTCGCGCTCCGGTGTTGAAGAGCGCTTGCCAGACCGGTAAAGGGACGTCCAGGCCTTCTTCCGGCGCCGCGGCGCATACGCGCGTTTCAAGGCGCTTCTCGCAGCAGAAGGTTGTCTCAGGAGTGGTACGCATTCGAGGTGGAGTCGACCGAGCGTGCGCTGCGGGAGTGGTGCAAAGAGAATGAGATCCGCATGGCCGAGAACGGCGGGCAACATGAGCAACCGGAAACATAGGTAACGGCGTTAACCGGGAGCATGGGTAACACCCAGTTGTCCTTTCACTAGCGCTTTTCGTTCATCGATCCTGCCCAGAAGCACGTTGCAGAAGTAAAGCGACCAGATCCCGTCGTCGACCTCTTCGAGGCCGACGCGATGCTGGCGCAGGGCGGTTGAGAGGTACAGGAGCCGTGTCTTGAAGCGGATCGTGCCGGCATTGGTCACACGCTTCACGGTGAAGTGACTCGGATACTCGAGCGAGGGGAGGACACCGGCGTAGCCGCGCGATGACGGCCGATAGAGGGCGCCTGGCGTACGCCCTCGGAGGTATTGATGCGGGCGCTCGTGGTTGAATTCGCCGCGAAAGCGGTTGAACGCCCGTTGCTGGGCGGCGAGGGTGGCCCGTGGCGGCCGAATCGCGCCGCGCTTCAAGGTCTTGTGCATGCGCTCATGGGCGCCGTTCTGCTGCGGATGCGCCGGAAGAATCCGCTGGTGCTGAATGCCGAGGCGGAGCCACCACACATTGAGCGGGGTCAACCCGTGTAGCGACGTGGAGGCGAACGGGACGCCGTTGTCCGTGCGGATCGCCCGTGGCAACCCGTACTCGCGGAACACGCGATCGAAGATCGGCCGCACCCCGACGCCCTTCGTCGACAGCAGGCCGTGGCACGCGAGGAGGTAGCGCGTGTGCTGATCGGTGACCGTGAGCGGATAGCAGTAGATGCGGTCTCCGGTCCGGAACTGGCCCTTGAAGTCGGCGGCCCAGAGGTCATTGGGTGCGTGGTGACCGGTGGCACGACGCCCGGGTGATGGAGTGGTCGACGGCGGCGGCGTTTCTTCACGAGCCCGTGGCGCGCGAGCAGATCGCCGGCCGTGCTGATCGCGGGCCACGCGACGGTGGGATGCCGGGGCGTCAACCAGTCCAACAGCTTCCCTGGTCCCCAGTCCGGATGTGTGTGTTTCGCGGTCAGCAGCAGCTGCGCCACCGCCTCGGGAATCTTGTGCGGACAGTGATGCGGCGCACGACTGCGATCGCGCAGGGCGGGTCGGCCGCCCGCATCGTACCGCGCCAGCCACTTGTAGCCGGTCTTTCGACTGACCGCGTAGCGCGCACAGAGCTCCGTCATCTCGTAGAGCCCGAGCCGATGATCGTCAATGAAGCGTTCACGTTCTTCCACGGGTGCCGTCTCCAGCCAAGGCATCAACCACCCTCCGGTGGTCTGCCAGCGTAAACGTGTCACCCATGTTCCCGGTTAGATGTGTTACCTATGTACCGGTTTGTACCCGGCAGGGGGCTAACATCGGCTTGCAGCCGACGACGCGCGCGGCCAAGAAGCGCCGCGGCTGAAGCCGGGCGTTAGGCGCAAGGATTCGCGAGATCCTACTTGGGAAACTTCTACACAAACTACACGCTGCGTGGACCCAATCCTGAGAGCGTTGCCAAGGTCCTGCGAGGTCGAAAGGCGATAGTCACGCGTGCGCACAACGGCTGCGTCGTCGCGTTCGATGAGGCGTCGGAGCAAGATCAGGAAGGTATTGGAACGCTTGGTGCGCAACTGTCGAGCGCGTTGGGTTGTCCGGTGCTGGCGATCCTGAATCATGACGACGACATCCTGTGGTATCAGCTCTATGTGAACGGGGGCCTGAGCGATCAGGTGCCGATTCGTCTCCTGGCTATTTCGACGCGGATGCCGAGCCGGCTGCGCCAGCAGGTGGTGACGCGCAGAAGCTGTGCGCGGCGTTTGGAGCTGAAGCTGTGGAGACCGTCGAGAGTGTGCTTCGCAGGTCATCGTATGACGACGAAGGTTATGTGTTCGCCTTCGAGCGACACGCCGATTTGGCTCGAGCGCTCGGCCTACCAGCCTTCGCAGTGGGAACGGCCTATGCGAGCCTCGAGCGTGACGAGTATCCTGAAGGCCTTTCGCCACGCGACTTGCTCAAGACGACGTGACTATGCGCCTAGCCGGGCGCTGCACCCGTCGGCGCCGCAGGGCAAGCACTGACGCAAGTCACAGGCGACCGGCGCCGCGGGTGAGCGCCGACGTTAGCCGGACGCTAACGACGATCCGACCACTGGATGAACGAGAGACTACGAGTAGCATTCGACGAACCGACAGCCGGGTGGCTACAGCTGGAAGTCCACGCCGGTGAGAGCGCGTTTCGCGAGACGTTCTCGCACATCTACCCCTCGTTGCCCGACCTGTGTGAAGCACTGTGCGACGTGCTGACCGGAGACAGACAGCCGCGACGGGTCGTGTTCCTCCTCGAGCCCGCCGAAATCGAGATGTGGTTGGCGCCACATGCCGATCGCTGTCGTGTGAGCCTCGTGGCGTTCCCCGGTCGTCGCAGGGACATAGACGGTCGAGCGGTCTTTGAATTCGAGGGGGCGACGGCCGACGTCGTGCTTGCATTCTGGCGTGCACTTCGGCGGCTGCAGACGATCCTTCCGGAGGACGAATTCGAGGAGCGTTGGCGGGAGCCGTTTCCAGACGTGAAATGCAGGCTCTCACGGATCTGCTCAACCAGTACAGATGATACGGAGCAAATTGAGACGGAAGAAGCCGGCTAACAGCCGCTGCACCTGACGGCACCGGGCCGCGCTCGCGCGCGCCCCTCGCGCGCGGTGGTAGTGACGCGCGCGTGCCGCAGGTGAGCGGCAAGGCGTTAGACGGTCAATTGTCATGGCGAATTCGACGGATCCTTACGAGAAGCTTCGCCCTGGCGCTGCGACTGACCTTCACGAGATTTGCTGCTGCGCCCAAGAGACACCTGTCGTGCTGCAGCCGCATCTGTCGCGGAACCCGCTCTCGTGCGCTCGGTGCAATCTGGAAGTTCCGCCAGAGCGCGTGGGGTTCGACTCGGCGTTGGCTGACGCGCTGGCTGCGTGGCGCGACTTTCACGACGCCTTCTACTATTTGTGGCTCGACTCGGGCGAGTTCGAAGAGTGGGCGGCTGCTCAGTTGCGTGACGCGTCAAGTCCTGTCAACGTCCGCGGGCTTGAACTAACGCGACAATTGAGTAAGTGGCGTCGCTGTTACCTCTGGTGGTTCCAGGATGAACGAGCGCCTGATTGGACGCCCGCGTCGCATTGCCCGCGTTGTTCGAGAGCGCTTGACGTCAGGTTCGGTGGTGAGCGACCGAACGGCGGAGCGCTGCGCGTCTGCGAGGCGTGCCTGATCGCGGCAGGCTAACATGGCGCTGCACCCGACGCCGTCCGCGTCACTAGCGCGCTGCAGTCGGCGCGGGTGAGCGCCAACGTTAGACGGACAACAGTTCACACCGAACTGAGGTGGAAGGAAATGGCAGCTGCGAAACTTGCGGTGTTGGTCGCCGTCCTGGCGATCTTGTCTTGCACACCAATACTGGCCCAGACGCCCGGTCTGAGAGTTTTTGTCGCCAAGGGTGTCAAAGACTTGATGCAGGATCTTCGCCAAGAAGCAGAGCAAGCTACTCGCCTTCCACTTCTGATCCAAACGGGCGAGGCGGCATTGCTCGTGAGGTCGTTGGAGAATGGCGCACCGTTCGATGTCGCCAGTCTCTCCGATTGGGCCGTAGACGAACTGGTGAAGAGCGGAAAGGCGATTGGCACGACCCGACTGACCCTCGCCCGCGCTGCTATCGGGCTGTGCGTTCGCGTGGGCGCAGCGAAGCCGAAGATCGACACGGTCGATTCGTTCAAAGAGGCGATGCTGAAGGCAGACTCTGTGGCGGTTACTGCCGCCACCAACCCTGGGTCTGCACGCCATGCACTCGAACAGGCCTTCGAACGGCTTGGCATCGCGAACGTTATGAAGCCCAAGACAATCCTCACGCCAGTGAATCAAGCTACTCAGTGGGTTGCGGACGCCAAGGCACAGTTCGCGATCAATCACGTGAGCAACATCCTGTCAGCACCAGGTGTCGACCTTGTGGGCGTTCCCAGAGGAACTTCAGCGCTATATCGATTTTGATGTCGTGTCAGCCACGACATCGAGAGACTCGCAGGCTGTTCACGCGTTATTGAAATTCCTCCGAGAGCCTCGCGACCAACAGCTCAGAGCACATGGGAATGAACCTCCAAGGCGGACCCCACAGCGGTAGAGTCCCCTGAGCCGCCGCTGTTGAACGCTCACGTTACGCGGACAGACTATCAATGCACTACGTAACCGCGGTGCTGCTCTTGCTGTTCTCGTCGGCCCAAGCCCGCAGCCCGTATCGATCTCTCGGGTCGCGATTGCAAGAACAAAGTAATGATTGCGATTATCGAAGGAGCACACGTGTTTCTTCGTGTGCCGCCGATGGCGACGAACAGATAATGCGAGTCTCAGTCAGCAATCGGGCGAGCGACAAAGAAGGACCACTGCGAGACTTCTCCCTGGGCTTCTGCGGTCCCAGCATCATTCAGGCTCCAGGGCTGAATGGCTGGGTCGCGAAAATCGACGGCGACGAGCGCCACTCGGTCACGTGGTCCCTCGCCGACGACTTCGTCCGCAGGTTAGGCATCGGCTCTGGAGCTCGCGCGTCTGGCTTTCTGGTCCGGCTTAAGCCAGGTTGGATGCGGATCCCGATCCGACTCCGCGTGGTGGGCGACTCACACCTCGTGGCACAACTGACGACTCACGATTGCCCGTGACCGAGCCGCCTAACAAGCCGCTGCACCTGACGGCACTGGGCCGCGCTCGCGGGCGCCCCTCGCGCGCGGTGCTATCGTTGGCGCGCGCGTGCCGCAGGTGTGGCCATGCTTAGACCGACGAGAGCGCTCGAGCAGGATGGCTGAACACACCATACAAGGCTACGCTAATCGAAACGGTCAGGAGGTTGTTCGGCCCACTGGCCTCCGCAGTTCCGATGGGTCCGGGACTCTCTATGTCCTGCCCGCTGTGGCCTATGCGGGAATGAATACTGCGCCCAAGAGTCCGACATCCAGATGCGGCTTTGCCCAGTCTGCCAGGATGGGGCGATGGGCGAGTGTGAATCGGATCGATTCTTGAGCCGTGCCCGCGAAGTCTTCAGCTTCCTGGTTTCGGCCTATGAATGGGAAAGAGCCAAGGAGCAGCGCTCAGGTCCGCGTGGAGGCTGGGTTGAGTATCGACGGGCAGGCGGCGACTCAATCCAGGTCGATCTCGATTATCGTGGCGCACTCGACGTGGTGGTCGGACATGGAGGGGACCAGCTACGGCTGGAGAGCGTGCTCGGATACTACGGGCATCGCGAGGCGGCCGACCGACTGCTGGGTGTCGGAGCAACCGCCGAAGGAGTGGCAAGAATTGTAGCTCTGATGAGAGCCACTCTCGAACGATGGCTGGAAGGCGATACGTCATCGTGGAGTGCGCTTCGAGAGTCCTCACAGATGAGACAATGAGGTTGGCGCAATGCCTCATCCTCGGTGCCATACCGCGCGAGGCGCGTCCCGAGATGTCTTCAGCGTATGAAGCGTGGGAGCGGAGAATGACTTTGCGTCGTTCGCTCGATTGGTGGAGCCCGGCTTTCTGAGGGTTCGCCACTGCTCCGGGCCGTGGGTCCCGCGCGACGACAGGATGAGGCGGTCTAACAGCGCGCTGCACCCGACGCCACCCGCGTCGCTCTCGCGCCGCAGTCGGCGCGGGTGAGCGCCAACGTTAGCCAGACACCATGCACTTCGAAGTGTATACTGCAGAACTTCACGCGCAAGCGAGCCGCGTCCTCCAAGGTCATCCCGGCCTGTCGCATGACTGGCGCGAGGACGGAGGACTGCGATTTCCAGCGTCGTCTGAACAAGGTTTTGAAGTCGTTCTGTGGCCAGACAGCCACGGAATCATCGTTTTCACGAGCGTCGGTTTCCACAAGCACTTCGAGGGCTCCCCCTGTGAAGGTCGTGCAGGAAACCCTCGGCTTCGCTCGCGACTTGCTAAGTCCGAACACGCGAGTGACAGAGCATCGGGCGGGCGCTCACCCTTACCGCTGGGACCTGGAGCGGCGCCGTATGGTCCTTCGTCTGGACGGACGCGAGGAGGGAGAGTGGGTATTCGCGTCGTGGATGTGTCTCCTATTGTGGAACTTCTTCGGTCGTAGAACAGAGCGGATCTACCAAAATGCGCATCTGCCGGGTCGACCCGACGGCGCACAGGAATCGTTCTGGACCGCTGAGGGCCGTGCTGGCTAACTACCGCGTGAAGCCGACGGCATGAACGCTTGTGGCAATATCCGGCTTGGTTGCCGCCGCGGCTTGGCATCCGTTAGCCAGACATGAACCTGGAAGAGTCAGAACTCAATCGGTCAAGGGCTCCGATCCGTTGGTTGGGAAACAAATCGTCTTGGCTTAACCACTCGGAGGGAATTCGATGAGCAAGGGAACGAGGCTGTTTGTTGTCGTTATCATCGCAGTCATATTCGCCGGTGCCATCGGTACAGCCATAGGGCTCTTGAGGAACCAGGGAGTCTCTGTCGGCGGAGGGCTCATGGAGGTACTCGGCGGGATCATAGCGGGCCGTGTCGCGGCGGCGATGATGAAGCCCAAGGCGGTACACGAATCGAGCCAGAAATAGGCTGGTCTGTTTCGTCAACAGGCTGGCTAACAGGCGTTGCCCCCGCCGCCGCGTCGCCGCGACGCGCCGCCGCGGTGCCCTCACTCGCTCTGCTCGTTCGGCGCGGGTGAACGCCGGTCCGTTGGGCAGACAAACCAGTGGAGATGAGATGACACTCTACGCGCCCGTCCTGTGGTTCTATGCCGTGATGGTATCGGTGGTGTTCGGCGCGAGTGTGTACACGAAGCATTGGTCGTGCACCCCGCGTGGAGCCGGAAGCCGCCGGAATCCTTTCGCGGGTTCGTGGGAACGCCGGTGCGTCCGGATGGATTTGCCGCGGGTCTGGGTGCCTGTGGCCCCGCTGTACCGCGCTGCGTGGACTCGGCACGCTGGGGCTCGCCCGTTTGGCGGGAAGCCGGGGGAGGCCATCATCGTGTCGGCGGTCTGCGCCATCGCGGTGGTTGCGTGGACCTTGCTGTATGCCTTCATTCCCACAATCGAGCGGTTTCTTACTGGCGGCGGCGGGAACACGCCGCCGGAACGCTTGCAGGTCGAGGCGCGCCGTTGGATATGGGCTGAACTGGGTCCGGGTCAGCCTGATGGCGATCTCTTCTCGGGGAGCTCTCGGTCCCTTTCAGCGAGTCATGAGTGAATCCGCCTGCCCAACAAACGATTGCAGCAGACACCCACGCTATCGTGCGCGCTTCGCGCTTTTATTCCACGCGGCTGCTGCTGAATCGTAGGCGTTAGGGAGGCTAACTATGAGGGAGTGGCTCTGGGCGGAGCTTCACTACTTGTTCGACACCGACGACGGCTCGTTGCCCGGGTCAATCTCAACTATCGAGACCCGTTGTCGGTCGATCAGCGCATTCGCCTGTCTCCGCGGGCTCGGAACGGACGTTGCGTCTCGCGGTGCGTCGTATTGGTCTGTCACACGCTCGCAGGAGTACCGGCACGTGACTTTGTGCCGAATGCAGCCGAATTGGTGTTATCCGGGGAGGCGGAGCCGTTCACTGCGTACTTCGGGGCATCGCCATGGACGGCGCCGTTATACCTGACCTTGGCATTTTGTGTGCGACCGAGGTATCGACTTCGACTATCGGATGGGAATTGAATGGCGCGCACACGAAGTCGAGGCATTTTTCGGACTTCTTCTCAAACTCGCCAAGCTGGACTCGAATTCGTCTGTTCGCCCTGGAGGACCACGTTCTTCCGGAAGTGGCGGCACGGTTCAACGCTGCTGGAAACGCTTCATCGACGAAAGAGCTCCTAACAAGCCGTTGCACCCGACGGCAGATCTTGCCTCGATAAGGTAGACACTTCCGCCTAACGCTGGGAGGTGTCTGGATGCCGCGTCGCGTGGGTCCGGTGAAAGTCCGTCAGGTACAGCCTGGAGTTCAAACTCAAGGCCGTTAAGCGGATAACATCGCCTATGACCATACTCCGGGCCCAACGGGGAGAGTGATCCTCACGCCATCTTCACGCGCAGGCGCGCTTCACCGAGGACGATCTCGTCGCCTGACTGGAGGCGCACGCCGCGCGAGCCGGCGGGCACACTGACCGTCTTTCCATTCCGCACGATCGTCGTGCCGTGGGCGCTGCGGTCGTCGAACAGGCGATAGTCGCCCGGGCTCTCGCCGCGGTCGATGTGCGCGTGGCAGCGGGACACGGTCTCGTTGATCGGTCCGGCGCCATCCGTGAACACGACGTGATTCGTCCGGATCAGACGATTGCGGCTGATCGCGAACTTCCGCGCACCTCCCGAGGTTGATTCGATCGAGCGTCAGCGTCTAGACGGGCTGCTCGGCGGATCCATTGACGACGGTCAGCGTGAGCTCACGTATGGCCGTTGCCTCGGGTTGTGCCGGCTCGGTGACATGCGCCCGGTCGAAGTCCACGTGAAACTCGGGTGTGTCCCACGCACGGCTCGGGCTGCGCGACGTACACAACCCTGACCTGCAGGCTGGGCACGTCGCATCCGGCGTCGCGCAATCGAGTCGGCGATCCTCTCGCGCAGCGAGGGAATGCCGTCGAGCACGCCGGCGAACCGGGCGCGCGCGTCGCGTGAGTCGGCGACAACCGAGACCTTGATCTTGTTGAACGGGAAGACGTGCGTCCCTCGTCCTGCCGGCTCCATGCGCTCGTCAACGGCGGCAAGGACGCCGTGCAGAACTTCGAGCGGTCCGCGCGGACCGGACTTCGACCACTGCTGCGCGGCGCGATCGATCGTGTGCGCCAGCTTCGATTCCAGCTTTGCGTGCCTTTGCGAGGATATCCATTTACTTGATCAATCCGCTCGCCGCGGCGGCGCTGACAATCTCGCCTGCCGCAGGCGCCGCCGCTGAACCGCCGTACCCGGCGTTCTCGATGAGGACGGCAAACGCGACTCGCTTCTCGGCGGCGCCGTACGGCGCGTAGCCGACGAACCACGCATGCGACTGGGCGTCGTGCACTTCGGCGGTGCCGGTCTTTCCGGCGATGCGCCACGGATGTCCGCGAAGGCTGCGGCCGGTTCCGTTCAGGACCGAGTCGCGAAGGTATCGCCCGAGGGTCGTCGCCGCGCCCGGCGTGAGCAGGACCTGCGTGTTCGTGGACCCCGGCGATCCGGCCACAATCCTGGTGTCGCGGAGGATACCGCTGCTGGCAATCGCCGCGGCCACTCGCGCCATGCGAAGCGGGGTGGCGACGACGTCGCCCTGACCGTAGCCCGCCTGTGGCAGCGTCGAGCGCAGGCGGGCGATTGAATCGTCGCGAGCGACGGAGATGCCGAGCAGGTTCGCGGTGTCGAGCATCGATCGCGGACCGACACGCACCGCGAGTTGCGCGAAGTAGGCATTGCACGAGTGCACGAGACCATCGTGCATGTCGATCGTCCCATGCGGATCCCTGTCCAGCACATCGTCTCGAACGACCGTGCCATCGACCTTGGCGCCGACACGGCCGTTGCCCTGGAGCGAGCACATGAACGTCGAGTCGCGGAGCGCGAGATTCTGGCGGAGCGCCGCCGACGCCGTGACCAGCTTGAACGTGGATCCAGGCGGGTAGAGTCCGAATCGCGCCCGATCGATCACGCTCTCGGTCTCGTCCTCGGCCTCGGCCTTGCGATTGCCGGGGAGAGCCGGGAACGGGTAGCTGCCGATGGCCAGAAGGTCGCCGGTGTCGGGGTTGATGACCACCGCCGCGGCGTGTCCGGTTGCCGAGCGCGCCGCGTACTTCGAGAGGATGCTGGCCACCGACGGCTTGCAGTGGCGCATCGATGGTGAGCCTGATGTCGCGAGAGCGATTCAGGAACGACTTCACATCTGAATGGTTCGGCGAGTGGCGGTGACGAAGCAGCGGAATCAGCTCGCGATACTCGCGCTGAACTGTCGGGACCAAGCGGCCCGAGGCATCGGGCACCTTGACGGTGGTCGCGTGGTCGTCGAACCCCCTGAGCCGGTCTTGCGCGTCGCGTTCGATGTAGGCGGTGTTCGATGCGCTCCAGTTGCGGCCGTCCCGTACGTCGCCCAGGAGGTGAAACGCGGATCCGCCAAGCGGATAGCACCGCTCGCGTTCGGTATCAGGGCCGGCTGAAGGCGGCCCCCACGTACAGCCAGCGATTTCAACGCCAGCCTTCTTGTACGCGTCGCGAGCCCGGCGCGCGATGGCCAGGTCACCGGTCGCCAGCGGCAGGCCTCGTCTGATCGAACACCGTGCCGCGCGGGATCGCCGCGAGCACGTCGGTCAGACGCTGGTTGTACTGGTATCGCCGGTGGCCGTCGCCCTGAATGCCGAGAAAGGGCTTCGCCGCGTATGCGTCGGCGCGAATCACCTGAACGTCGAAGAGGACGACCAGAATCATGAGCGCCCCGGCGCTGCACACCGCGATCGACCGCCTGACGGCGACACGAAACGGAGCGGTCACATCGAGCGTGGACGGGGCACGTCCTTCTGGACGTGCCGTGCCTCCATGCCTGCCAATGGCGGTCAGCATGCCCAGGGCGATGAAGTTGGCCAGCATCGCCGAGCCGCCGAAGCTCACGAACGGCGTGACGACGCCGGTCAGCGGGACGAGGCCGAGCATCCCGGCGCCCATGACGAGCGCGGGAAGCGTGAGGAACAGCGTCAGCACCGTGGCCAGGAAGAATCCGTAGTCGTCGGCCGCTCGAAGCGCGCTGTCGAAGCCGCGCGCGGCGATGATCGCGAAGACCGCGGCGACCGACGAGCAGTCCGACGAAGCCGAGTTCTTCGCCGATCGCGGCGAGCATGAGGTCGGTGTGGCCGGCGGCGACATAACCCGTGTCGCCCAGCCCGAGCCCCGTTCCAATGAGGCCGCCCGTCGAGAGGCTCCAGATCGCCTGCGCGATCTGCTCGCCTCCTCGCGCGCCGTTGTCCCACAGTGACTGCCACATCTGCATGCGCGCCGACAGCGTCGACGAGATGTTGAGCGCGTAGCCGAGATAGAAGCCGGCCACGAGCAGCACGAACCCGCTGACCGCGAGGCCGACGCGGTTCCGGGCAATCGCGTACGTGATCAGGAAGACGCACGAGAGGAAGAGGGCCGGTCCGAGATCCTTCTGCAGAAAGAAGAAGAGCAGCGCCGCGGCCACGCCGGCCGCGACAGGCAGCACGTAGTCCGCGCGCGGCACGTCGAGCCAGCGAGGCACGTGAAATGTCCGGACGTGCTCGCCGCGAACCTGGCGAAGCAGTTCCCATCGGCGCGCGAAGTATCCAGCCAGGAACAGCGCCAGCAGCAGCCGGATGAACTCGATGGGCTGCAGCGGGCCGAGGTTCACCTTGGCGTTGCTGCCGGCGGGGCCGCCGCCGAACAGGATCAACGTCACCGACAGCGCCAGCGCGCCGAACAGTGGCAGGTAGCTGAGTCCGGCGCGCGCGACCCGCCGGTAGTCGATCGCCGAGACAAGGGCAAAGCCCAGGAGCCCGGCCGACGTCAGCTGCGCGTGTCGGACGAACAGCATCGTGTCCCGCAGCGGATCCTGCCGGCTCACCAGCGCCGCGAAGCCGAGGGCGGTCAGCAGATGCGTCGCCGAGAGCAGCAGGTAGTCGCCCGGCATGCCGCGTCTCCACCAGAACAGCGCCACCGTCCACACACAGACGATGTAGATCGCGCCCCACAGGATCACCTGCCGCCGATGCGTGTCGAGCGTGCGAACGGCGGCGAGCGGCTTGATGGCCGCCAGGTCCTGACGCGTGAGCAGTGGACGCGAGACGGCCGTCGAATCGATCGTCGCGTCGAGGACGGCGCCGACATTCGGCAGCGTCTCGCCCCGCTCGCGCCGGGACAGAATGAATTGATGGAGTTGCGTCGCGGCGGATTGGCGGTCGCTCTCATCTGTGAAGAGCGGAGCGAACAGCGGGACGAGCTCCGAGGACCTGGTGACCGCATTCAGATCGATCGGGTACCGGCCGCGTTGCGATCGCTCAGCGGCGGCATCTGCCCTCACCCGCCCGGCGAGCGCCAGGGTGATCGCGAGCACAGCGAAGAGGGAGGTCGCCGCGAGCACGGCATGCCGTGCATCCAGCTGTCGCGCGCGGTCGGTCGCATGGCGGCGGTCTCGGTCTGACCGCTGTGACGACCGTTACGCCCACGGGTCCAGATCCTCCAATTGCGCGGACCCTCTCGCCTCGGGCTCCGGAGACGGAGGGATGGATGATTCCACCGGTTGTGGGGGCCCGGGCTCGGGCGCGTGTTCAGGCTCGGGCGGTGTCAGCTCGGCGATCCGGCGCTGCGTCTGATCGTGCGCGCGCTGCGTGCCGCGGATGCTCTCGGTCACGTTGGGCAGGCTGGTGGACTGCGTATAGAGGCTCAGCGCCCGTTCATAGGCCTCCGCCGCGCGCGTCAGATAGTCGGTCTCCTGCGCCATCCCTGCGAGTTCTCTGGCATTGCGGGTCAGGGTGTTGCCGAGCGTGCGATAGCCGTCCGCGAGCAGGCCGGTCTCGCGTTCGGTCAACGCGTAGCCGCGCATGTTGCGCTTGTTCCAGGGCGTCAGTGCCGCGGTCGATGTTCTCCAGTCCGTAAATGAAGACGCGAGCCAGGCCGATGAAGGGGTCGGGCCAGTTGGTGCGGAGTTCCGCGGCCTGACGAAACGACGCCACGGCATCGGTCAGCTCACGCTGCGCGTCGGCCTCCTCGCGTCGCATCTTCAGGGCTTCACCGTTGATGCGGTGCAGGTGTCCCTCGCAGTAGTGGAGAGCGGCGCGAAGTTCGCGGTCGCCGGGGTCGAGCGGCAGCGCCCGTCTCAGCGCATTGCGCGCCGACTGTCCACTGCGCTTCCCTGACCGTGGGCAACGCCATGCGGTAGTTCGCAATCACGACATCGGCAAGCGTGAGCGTGCGCTCGGTAAGCGCGCGCTCGAGGCCGAGCGTGCCGAATCCGAGACTGCTTCGAGCGACGAGCGCCCGGTGAGCGGCGAAGGCGTCGCCGAGCTGGTCGAAGTCCTGCGTGGCGACATTCCTCGCCACGCTCCTGGCGTCGCCCATCAGCGAGAACTCGTTGGCGAACATCGAGAGCACCACGAACGCCAGTACGCCGATGGCCAGACGAAAGACGATCGGGATCTTGCGGCGGCGCTGTTGCGGCGTTGCGCTCTCGAATCTGGCGACGTCAGGTGGCGTCGCATTCGCGGCGGCGATCACCGACGCGGGGAGCGGCGGTGGAATCACCGGCGGTCGCGTACGGCGCGTCTTCTCGTCATCGATGTCCACCGTGTCTCGCGTCCGGCGCGTGGCCTCCTCGTCGATGACGCGAGCCGGCCAGCCAAGCTCCTCGGCGATCGTCCGATGCCCGGTCCTGAATCGCTCGAGATCCTCGCGAATGGCCGCGCCCGCTCGTAGCGCGCCGCCGGCGTCGGACCGAGCAGCCGCGCGACGATCGCTTCCAGGCCCAGCGGACATCGCCCAGTCAGTGGCTGTGGCGGACGGCGCGATCTGATGATGCGTTCCAGCCGCTGCGTGTCGGGGGCGTCGTACGGACGCGCACCGCGAATCATCTCGTAGAGCATCACGCCGACTGCCCACATGTCGGCGAACTCGTCCACGTCGCCGTCGCCGTCGAGCCGCTCGGGTGAGAGATAGGGCCTGGTGCCGAAGTCGTTGCGCGTGACCTTCCTGCTCAGTGACAGGGCCTTCGCGATTCCGAAGTCGAGTACCTTGACGCTCCCGTCCGAGGTGATGCGGACGTTCTGCGGCTTGAGATCGCCGTGGACCAGCGAGCGCAGCTTCCGGCCCTCGATGACAGCCTCGAAGCCATGGGCCGCTTCGAGAAACGTGCACAGCTCGATCGCGATGGTGACCGCCCGCTCGGCGGGGACCGCGCCGCGCGCGATCACGTCGGAGAGGTTCTCGCCGTCGAGATACTCCATCGCGACCAGGAAATAGCCCGACTCGTTCGGACGATGCTCGTAGACCGCCGGAACGTGACCGTTGACCTGGCTGAACTGCCGTTGCAGTTCGGCGCCCGCCTGCTCGGCCTGGAGAATCGCGCGGGCCTCGTCGCCCGGTGCGACCGGCACGAGCTTCAGCGCGACGTTCTGTCCCGTTCTGGTGTCGGTCGCCAGAACGACGGTGGCCATGCCGCCGCGACCAATCTCGTGAATGACCTCGTACGGGCCGAGCCGATGAAAGACGGTGTTCATGGCCTGTTGAGCGAGGAGCCAGGGGTGGCGCGATGCGGAGGCAGGGGCGACCCGGCAGACACGACCCAGTTGTCCTGCTCCAACTTGTGATGGGTCGCCTCTTCGAGGGCCGTACGGGCGTCGGGACGCAGGCCGACAAAGACATTCTGTTGAAACACCGGCATCGCACCCTTTCCTACGATGAACGCCGCGGGCGTGTTCTGTGCCGTGCCGTTGCGGTTGAAAACGATGTTGGCGATACGAGGTGCGGCGCCGGCTTGAATGGTCAGGGCTGCGCCCGGGTTGTCGTGAATATCACCGCCGACCACGTCCGCGGTGGAGTCGCCGGCAAAGAAGACGGCGGCAACCGACGCGCCGGAGACCTCGATGTCAACCACCGACAGTCCGGATCCACCGACGAGAATGCCCATGCCGAGCGGCGTCTGGGCGTCGCCGACAATCCTGAATCCAACGAGCGCACCGCCGCCGGCCGTTGCGACCACAGCGGCGTCGGTCGTCGCATCAGAGGCGGCCGCCGGCAGCCGAATCGTGGCGCCGCGGGACACGCGGCTGATCAGGCGGACGTCCTTCGACAGCGTGATGCGCTCACGGTACTCGCCGGGCTCCACCACGATCTCGGATCCCGGCCGCGCCAGGGCCATCGCGGTCGTGATGGACTCGCCCGGAGCGACGATCTGCGTTTGACGGAACGGTGAGAGCACGCGCGCGCGCAGCTCGTTCAGCGAAGGCACCACGCCCCGTCGATACGCGACGAAGCCCGTCATCGCGAGCGCGGCGAGGATGATCGCGATCAGGATCCATCGACGCCTGGACGGGGACATGCCGGTGAGGAGCACCGCTGTTGACTCGGACGGCCGTGCGCTGGACTCGCGCGCGGCGAAGCGCTCGCCCTCGACATACACGACGGTGACGTTGTCCTTGCCGCCGGCCGCGTTGGCGGCGTCGATGAGCGCGCGCGCCACGGCGCGCGGATCGCCGGCGCGATCGGTCACCGTGCGAAGCATGGACTTCGAGTCCACCAGGTCGCTCAGGCCGTCGCTGCACAGCAGCAGGGCGTCCTCGGGATCGAATGGGATCTCGTGCATCTCGACGAAGCCCGGGTCGCCCGGCGCATGCGGCTCAGACCCGACGTCCCGATACACCTCATTGCGGCGCGGGTGACGCATCGCCTCGAGCTCGGAGATCTCGAGCGCGTCCTCCCGTTCGCCGACCGGCGAATGATCCCTGGTGATCTTCTCGATCCCGCCGTGACGAAGCTTGTAGAGCCGCGTGTCGCCGACGTGTCCGATCGTGGCCGTGCCGTCCTTGACGACCGCGACCGTGAGCACGCACGCCATGCCGTCCCACTCCGGGCGCGTCGAGGCGAGGCGATGGATTTCGTTGTTGGCGACGGTGATCGCTTCCCGCACGCGCTCGGCCACCGGCCCGGTCTCGCGCTCGAGGCGTTCTCGCAGCATGCAGAGCGCGACGTCGGCGGCCTTGCCGCCGGCGGCCTGTCCGCCCACGCCGTCGATCACCATGAACAGGCCACGCGCCTGGTCAACGTAGAAGCGATCCTCGTTGACCTCACGCTGAAGGCCCGCATCGGTCTCGCCAGCCGCCGCAATCGTGTCGAGCGTGCGCATGGTCACGATTCGGTTAGCCTCGCCGCGTCACCATCAGCCACACCTGGCTCGCCGCGACAAGCACCAGCCCGGTCAGGAGCACGTAGCGGGCGATGAGCAGGAGCGTCATCGACGTCGTAGAGCGGAGGCGTTCTCGGGCTGAGCGGCGGCGAAGCCAGCCTCCGCGTTCGCCAGCTCGAACTGCAAGATACACCATGTCGGCGAGGCCGATGCGCGCCTGATCGGGAAGCGGTGTCTCCACGCCGTTCTCCCGCTTCGTGCCCTCGACCTCGTCGTACCCTCGCGGCACATGCCGTCCGTTCAACGTGGTGCCGAGCGAACTGAGATCGATGAGGAAGAAGGCACCGGTCTGGGGGTCGCGGCGAATCCTCGCGTGCTCGCGGGACACGTCCGGGGACGACACGATCGTGATGTCCACCGGATACGTGGTGCCGCCGCGGCCGATGGTCACCGAATCCTTCACGACGTCATGCGCGTGACGGCCGGCATCGTCTTCGTGCGTCAGGCGCGCCAGCACGCGCGCGTCCGGACGCGCCTGCCGGGTGACCGTGCGCTCGCGAGTGCTGACGCGCTGACCGAGGTGCACGGTCGTGATTCGGCGTGTGCGATCGCCGGCGCCGAGCTCGACGTTCTGCGGCGAGCGCAGTTCCGAATCGACCAGGAACGCGCCCTCCGGCACTTCGCCGTCGGGGTCCTCGAGAAACTCGACGTGCCAGCCACCGGTCGCACTCTCGACTGGTATCTGTGGCGTGCGAAACATCCGGCCTGCGTACCGCTGCAACAGGGACGGACGGTTCAATTTCTCGACGTCCTCGACCAGTCCGCGAACCGTCTGTTCCCGCACAGTCGGCAGGATGCCCTCGAGCCGCGCATACTCGGCGGGGTGGAGGTAGACGAGATATCTGTTCGGAACGAGGATCGAGTACATGAGCGGCTCCTGGTAGCGCCGCATGTTGTCGAGCACCGCGACAATCAGATCCCGAGCGAGCCGGCGTGGTGTGTCTCCCACAGTAGAATTCGCACCACGATTGCACAACCTCGTGTGGTAAGTCCTAAGGAATCTCGAAGGATGTTATAGGTCTTGGAGTCAGCCCCCGTCACCACGCGTTTTGGCCCATTCGCCCTCGATTCGCAGACGCGGCAGCTCACGCGCGACGGCGACGAGATCCATCTGTCGCCGAAGGCCTTCGCCGTCCTGTGCGCGCTGGTCGCCAAGCGGCCGAACGTGGTGCCGAAGGCCGATCTGTTCGGCCAGATCTGGCCCGACGTCTTCGTCGTCGATGGCAATCTGAACGTGCTCGTCGGTGAGATCAGACGGGCCCTGGACGACGACCCGCAGGAGCCGCGATACATCAGGACCGTGCACGGCGTGGGCTATGCGTTCTGCGGACGAGTGATCGAACCCGACCGCCCGGCTCCGTCCGACAGCGGCCCGGTGCGCTTCTGGCTGGCGTGGGGCAGTCGCACGTTCGCGTTGTCGGAAGGCGACAACGTCATTGGCCGCGATCCTCGTTGCGACATCTGGCTCGATCACTCCGGCGTGTCACGGCGTCATGCCCGCATTCGGATTGCGAGCGGACCGGAGCCTCCGGCACTGACCGATCTCGACAGCACGAATGGAACGTTCGTGAAGGGGAAGAAGATCGCGGGCTCGACGCCGCTGGCCGATGGCGACGTCATCAAGGTGGGGTCGGTGAACGTGAAGTTCCGCGAATGGAGCGACGGGGCGTCGCGCACGAAACGCATTCGCGGCTCAGCCCGCAAGTGAGCGGGCAGAGGACGCGGAGTAAAGCCATCGCAGAGATCGCAGGGGAGCAGAGGTTCGCGGAGAAGAGCTGCCACCTCTGGCCGGCGGCCAGACGTGGCAGCCTCTGCGTTCCTCCGCTCCTCCGCGATCTCCGCGATTGGCTTCCTCAGCGTCCTCGTAACGCGGGTTGGCGTATCATTCCGGTCAGCCAGGAGTTCGATGATGTCAAAGCGCTTACGTTTGGTCTTCTTCGCTACCGGAGTGGTTGTCGCGGCGGCGTCCTGGACGGTGTCGGGACAGAAACCCGCGGCGCCGCCGCTGGTGATTACCGCCTACAACGGGGGTGCGCCGATCCCCTACACCGTGCCGAAAACACCGTGGGGCGATCCCGATCTTCAGGGTGTGTGGAGCAGCGACGATACGAGCGGCATCCCTCGCGAGCGACCCAAGGAGCTGGGCAACAACCTCTATCAGAGCGATGAGGCATTTGCCGCCAGGGTCAAGCAGGTGGAGCAGGGCGTCAAGCGCGGGCAGAACGACATCGGATCGTTCCGCAACGATTTTGCCCGCCGCGCGTTCAGGCAGACCTCGCTGATCGTGGACCCGCCGGACGGCAGCATGCCGGCGGTGACCGCGGAGGCGCAGAAGCGTCGCGCGACCCGCGACCGCGGAACCTTCGGCGACGGTCCGTTCGACACGACGGAGGATTTCACGCTCTACGATCGCTGCATCACGCGCGGCATCGTCGGCTCGGTGCTCCGCGTCGTCTACGGGAATGGCAACCGCATCGTGCAGGCGCCGGGCATGGTCGCGATCAGCTACGAGATGATCCACGACACGCGAATCATGTACACCGACGGACGCCCGCACATCGGCCAGGGCATCCGGCAGTATCTCGGTGACTCGCGCGCGAGGTGGGAAGGCGACGAGCTCGTGGTCGTGACCACGAACCTGACCGACAAGACCAGCATCGGCGGCAACGGCAACGGTCTGCGTCACAGCGACAAGATGGTCATCACCGAGCGCTTCAAGCGCGTCGCGGCCGACGTCCTTCAGTATCAGTTCACCGTGGACGATCCGGTCACGTACGCGCGGCCGTTCACGATGTCGATGCCGCTGACGCCGCTCGACGGCGGCGTGATGCTGCCGTACGAATGCCACGAGGGGAACTACGGTCTGCCGAATGCGCTCAGCGCCGAGCGCGCGGAAGACAAGGCGATCGAAGAGGACCGCAAGAACGGCATCGTGCGCGCCCGCCGCGCGATTCAGGTGCCGGTGCCGAACCGGCCAGCTGCTCCCGCCGAAGAGAACTGAGTCACCGCGCGTTCGGCTGAGTCACCGCGCGTTCGTGGGGGCCGCCTTCAGGCGGCCCTGACTCGATGTTCTCAGGTGAAGACCTGACAAGCTCGGCACTCTCCTTGCTCGACCCACCCGATCGTGGGGGCGCCCGTCCAACCGCAATCGGGGTCGGCAATCGACGATATCTTCCCTGGCCACAGCGAGATGGCGCGACGGATGCGCGAGCTCGACTGGTCCCGGACTGCCCTGGGGCCGGTCGAACGCTGGCCTCAGTCCCTCCGTACCTCGGTCAGCACCTGCCTCGATTGTGCCTTTCCCATCATCCTGTGGTGGGGGCCCGAGTTCGCGATTCTCTACAACGACGAGTACCGGCCGATGCTCGGGCCGGCCAAGCACCCCTCCGCGCTGGGTGAGAAGGGGTCCAAGGTCTGGGCGGAGATCTGGGACGTCATCGGCCCGATGCTCTCGCAGGTCTACGAGCGTGCCGAGGCGACGCGTTCGCGGGACCTGCTGCTGCACATCGATCGCGGATACCCCGAAGAGGCCTACTTCTCGTTCTCGTACAGCCCGATTCATGCCGAGGGCGGGAAGGTCGGCGGCGTCTTCTGTCCGGTGATCGAAACCACCGAGAAGGTGATCGGCGAGCGCCGCCTGCGCACGCTGCGTGACCTGGCGGCCAGGTGCAAGGGCGCCGACAGCGAGGAGTCCGCCTACCAGGCCGCCGCGACCGTCCTTGCCGCGAATCCTCAGGACGTGCCGTTCGCGTTGATCTACCGCGTGGACGACCGCGACTCGACCGCGCGGTTGAAGGCCGTGGCCGGAATTGGCGTTGGCACCGATGCGTCGCCTCCCTGTGTCACGCTGGACGAGGGCGTGCTCGATCCGTGGTCGCTGCGTACAGTCGTCAGGTCGGGTCAGACCACCATCGCCCATGAGCTGCGGGCGCGTTTCGGCGCGCTGCCGACCGGCGCATGGAAGGTGCCGGCGCACAGCGCCATGGTGTTGCCCGTTCTGCTGCCGGGCCAGGAACACCCGCGCGCGATCCTCATCGCCGCGGTGAGCCCGATGCGCGCGCTCGACGAGGACTATCGAACGTTCTTCGGGCTGGTCGCAACCCAGCTCGCGTCGGCGCTGGCCGACGCGCAGGCTCTCGAGGACGAGCGGCGCCGGGCGGAAGCGCTGGCCGAGCTCGATCGCGCCAAGACGGCGTTCTTCTCGAACGTCTCGCACGAGTTCAGGACGCCGCTGACGCTGATGATCGGTCCGCTGCAGGACATCCTGAGCACGGCCCGCGAGACGCTGCCGCCCGACACCGCGGCCAACGTGGACGTCGCCTATCGGAACGGGCAGCGGCTGATGAAGCTGGTCAACACGCTGCTGGATTTCTCGCGCATCGAGGCCGGACGCATCGACGCCAGCTACGAACCCACGGATCTCGCGGCGTTCACCACCGAGCTCGCCAGCGTCTTCAGATCGGCGATCGAGAAGGCCGGGTTGGCGCTCGTGGTCGAGTGCGATCCGCTGCCGGCGGCGGTCTACGTGGACCGCGACATGTGGGAGAAGATCGTCCTCAACCTGCTGTCGAATGCGTTCAAGTTCACCTTCGAAGGCCGCGATCCGCGTGGCTCTCGAGTGGTGTGGCGACCGCGTCGAGCTCCATGTCGCTGATACCGGCGTGGGCATCGCCGAATCCGACTTGCCGCGCATGTTCGAGCGCTTCCACCGCGTGAAGCACGTGCGGGCGCGAACGCACGAAGGCACGGGCATCGGGCTGGCGCTGGTCCAGGAGCTGGCCCGCCTTCATGGCGGGACGGTCGCGGTCACGAGCCGGGAAGGTCACGGGCACGACGTTCGTGGTGAGCATCCGCACCGGGACGACGCATCTGCCGCCGGAGCGGATCACGGCGGCCAGGCAGCTCGCGTCCACGAGCGTTGGCGCGAATCCATACGTCGAGGAAGCACTGCACTGGCTGCCGGGCATGGACGCGGCACCAGGTTCGATCGCGACGGCCGTTGCCGTGCTGCCCGACGCCATCGTCAACGACGCGGACGCGTCGGCTCGCGTCCTGATTGCTGACGACAACGCCGACATGCGCGGCTATCTGAGTCGCATCCTGGGTCAGAGCTACCGCGTCGAGGCCGTCAGCGACGGCGGCGCCGCGCTGGCGCGGATCGAGGCCGACCCGCCCGACCTCGTGCTCACCGACGTGATGATGCCGACACTCGACGGATTCGGCCTGCTGCAGGCGATTCGCGCCGACGAGCGATGCCGTTCCGTGCCGGTGATCCTGCTGTCGGCGCGGGCGGGCGAGGAGGCGAGGATCGAAGGACTGAGGGCGGGCGCCGACGAGTACCTCGTGAAGCCGTTCAGCGGACGCGAGCTGCTCGCCTGCGTGGCGTCACAGCTGCAGCTGGCGCGGCAGCGGAGTGACTGGGAAGCGGAGCGTCTGCGTCTCATGCGCGAGAACGCGGCGGTCACCGCGACGCTCTACACGAGGACTCAGGAGGCGAATCAGCTCAAGGACGACTTTCTCGCCAGCCTCTCGCACGAGCTGCGCACGCCCCTGAACGCGATCCTCGGCTACGCACGCCTGCTTCGCTCCGGCAGGCTGCCGGCCGACAAGCACCCGAAGGCGCTCGAGACCATCGAACGCAACGTCACCTCGCTGACGCAGATTGTCGAGGATGTCCTCGACATCTCGCGCATCGTGTCGGGCAAGATGCGGCTGAATGTGCAGGCCGTCGACTTCCCGGAGGTCGTTCGCGGCGCGATCGACTCCATCGCGCTGGCGGCGGAGGCGAAAGGCCTGCGCCTCGAGACCGTGCTCGATCCGGACGCGGGTCCGGTGTCCGGCGATCCGGAGCGTCTGCAGCAGGTGCTGTGGAACCTGCTGTCGAATGCGGTCAAGTTCACCAATCGCGGCGGCCGGATCCAGGTCCGGCTCGAGCGTGCGGACTCACACGCCGAGGTCGTCGTCAGCGACACCGGCATCGGCATCTCGCCTGACTTCCTGCCGAAGCTGTTCGAGCGGTTCCGGCAGGCGGACTCGGGAATCAACCGCGAGCGCGGCGGGCTCGGGGTCGGGCTCTCGATTGCGCGCCAACTGGCGGACATGCACGGCGGCACGATCGAGGCCTCCAGCGGCGGCGTCGATCAGGGCTCGACGTTCAGGCTCAGGCTTCCGCTGATGATCCTGCAGCCACCGCGCGAGCAGCCTCGTCGCGAGCATATGCAGTCTAGACGTCCGGCAGGCGAGATTTCCGTCGGCGATCTCCGCGGCGTCCATGTGCTTGCCGTGGACGACGAGCGTGATGCGTTGGCGCTGGTCTCGGAGGTGCTGTCTACCGCCGGCGCCCGCGTCAGCACCATGCAGTCGGTGCACGAGGCGCTGGCCAGTCTCGAACGCGACGTGCCGGATGTCCTCGTCGCGGATCTGGGAATGCCGATCGAGGACGGCTACTACTTCATCGAGCGCGTCAGACGGCATCCCGATGCCCGAGTCCGCGAGCTCCCCGCCGCGGCGCTGACCGCCTACGCGCGGCCGGCGGATCGGATGAAGGCGCTCAGGGCCGGCTTCCAGATTCACCTGGCCAAGCCGATCGATCCTGCTGAACTCATCACAACGATCGCGGCCCTCGCCAGGCGCTTCACGGTCGGGCGCGCCGAGGACGTCACATGATTTCTTTCAAACGATCCGCGGGACGGGCGAGGATGGCGCGCGCCCCCTTCTCGACGATCGGTCTCTGGATCAGATCCGGGTGCTTCACCATCAGATCGACGATCTCCTCGTCCGACAGATCGCGATCGGCCAGCCGCAGCGTCTTGTAGATCGGTTCGCGGGCCCGCAGCAGGTCACGCGGCTGCATCCGCATCTTGTTGAGCAGCTCGAACAGCTTCTTCTTCGGAATCGGATCCAGGTAGTAATCCACGGCGTCGAAGTCCACGCCGCTCTCCTTGAGAGCGGCGTGCACCTGCCGGCATGTCGTGCACGTCGGCTTCTGGTAGATGACGATCTTCATGGCGGCCAGTCATGTCTAGTGCTTGGGGTCTGTAAGACCCGCCTCTACCTACGCGGGTCTAAGAAGACCCGCCTCTATTTCGCCAGCGGATCCGGTCGCAGCTGGAAGTGCGCGGCCAGCGGCTTCGTCCCCTTGCCGCCCTCGATCAGCCACGGCGTGCGGTCGCCGTTCGTGGCCCACAGCCCGCGGCCTTTCCATCCGGCTTTCGGATCGTCGATGCGGCCGTCGAAGCCCTTGGCGTAGAAGCCCATGGGGTACGGCACACGGAGGACGACCATCCGCCCGTTCGCATACGCGATGATGCCGTCGTTCAGGTTGCCGGTGGACATCGGTACGTCGTTGCCCAGCCCGAACGTGTTGTGCTGATCGACCCACGAGTAGTAGCTCGACTCGGCGCTGTTCTCGCCGATGCCCTTGAAGCCCGGGGCCGGGATATTGATGGAACGACCAGCCCTCGGGGCAGTGATCGCCGGTCGCCTTGGGGCCGTTGAGCGGCGCCTTGCACTTGCGCCGGTCGAAGCTGCCCATGTGTCCGCTGCCGAGTGACACCCACACGACGCCCTTGCTGTCGATGTCGCCGCCGCGCGCGCCGAAGCCGGGCATCGGCACGCGGTAGACCTCGGCCAGCGCGGTCTCCGGAGGATTTGAGCCGGGCACGAGCCTGACGACCGCGCCGGGGACGCCGAGCGTCGCGCCCCAGATCGAGCCGTCAACCGGGCTGGGCATCACGGCGTAGAACGGCGAGTTGATCCGCATGTCCTTCGTCGGGTCGGGCGGCTGATCGGGCTCGATATAGGCATCGCGCTTGCCGTTGCCGTTGGTAGTCGAGCACGAGCGCCGTCCATCCCTGCGACTTCGCCGCGTCGCCGGTCTGGTCGAACATCTTCGTGTTGAGCCAGCCGACGACGGGACCGCCGCCGCTCGTCCACAGCGTCTCGTTGGCGTCGTAGCCGAACTGCGGATGGTGCGTCGAGTAGCAGGTCTCGACGAACGTGTATTTCTTCGTCTTCGGATCGAGCATCGCGATGTGGCGCGCGGCGCGCTCCATCGGGAACGCCTTGGCCGACGGATGATCCGAGCCCGCCTTGCAGAATGCCGGGTTCTCTGCCCCGCGCACGGAGGCCGCCATCCACAGCCGGCCGTCGCGGCCGAACATCGAGTTGTGGTTGTTGGCGCGCGTCTCCCAGATCCGCTCGCGGCCCCAGTACGGTGAGGGCTCGAGCGCGTCGAGCGCCGCGGCATGACCGGGGCCGAGGTTGAGCGGCATGTTCGGATCGCTGCACCGGCGCCGCGAACGTGGTCGCCACGTTCTTCACCGGGTCGAGAATCGGCAGCATGTCCGAGCTGTACTCGGGCGATCCGTAGAGCGGGCCGTAGGCGTTGACGGTGGGGTAGCGCCGGTCGCTGGAGATCAGATCGTGCAGATACTGCTTCTCGTTCATCCAGTCGCGCAGTGTGACGACGATGTTGCGCTCGACGCCTTGCGGCCGCGACGGTTTGGCAAACGGCAGCTCGCCCTTCGCGATCCGATCCGTCCAGTCGCCGTAGTTGGCAAACGACTGATCGCCCAGGTTCGTGAGCTGGCCGAGCATCTGCTGGCCCGACTGGCCCGACTGCACGCGTCGGCGCCACGCCTCCGCACCGGAGGCAAACGTGCCGAGCGCGGCAGGAATCGTCCGCGTGGACTGCTGGCCGAGCTGATGACAGCCGACGCACCCGGTGTTCTTCATCGCGCTGATCCACGCCGGCTGCGTCAGCCTCGCCGGGATGCTGCTCTTGCCGCCGAACTGATCGGCGTCCGGGATTTTCAGCATCGAGTACCAGTAGATCGCGGGGTAGTAGTGCGCCGCGGCGGCCTCGTTCGGCGCGATCACCGCGGTGACGGCGATCCGCTGTCCAGGTTTGGCCGTCGTCTTGGCGCTGTCCACCAGCCCGTAGCCGCGTGCCCACACCTGGTAGCTCGCCGGCGGCAGATCGGGCACGACGAATCGTCCGCGGTCGTCGGTGACGACGCTCTTGATGTAGCGGACCGGGAGGTCGCGCGTTTCCGCGATCACCCAGACGCCCGCCTCGGGGCCTTTCGGCCCGGTGACGACACCGCCAATGTCGTCGTTGTCGATGGCGACGTCAGCGGCCGGTTGTTGTGCGTATGAGGCCGGGTAGAGCAGGAACGAGCACAGGACGATGCAGGCCGTGAGGCCGATCGCGAGGGCTGGCAGTCGGCGCGTGGTCATGGTGCGCTCCTCGGGCGTATGAGAGGGCGATGCTATCACGCGGCGCATCGCAGTATCCTGTGCGCATGACACAGCCACCATCGCCCACCTGGCAGCCGAGCCGGATCGATGTCAGCCGGCGCCGCGCCTTGATCGGTCTCTCTGGCATCGTCGTCGCGGCCATGCACGCAGAGCGCGCGTGGGCTGAACGCGCGTGGCCGGTCCAAAGGACCGGCCCTACGCCGCAAAGCTGCGTGCTGACGCCCGAGGCCGGCGAGGGACCCTTCTACCTCGACCCCAAGCTGATTCGCGGCGACATCACATCGGGACAGTCCGGCGCGCCGCTGCAACTGGCGATGCAGGTCGTCCGCGCGGGCGACTGCGCGACGCTGTCGAACGCGCGCGTCGATGTCTGGCACGCGGACGCCATCGGGCTGTACTCTGGGTACGAGAAACAGTCAGGGGTTGGCGGAATTTCCGTGGCGCCGGCCGTCGGCAAGCAATACCTGCGAGGCACGCAGTTCACCGACGCGCAAGGGAACGTGCAGTTCCGCACCATCTTCCCCAGCTGGTACGGCGGTCGCACACCGCACGTCCACTTCAAGGTGTTCCTGGGCGGTAAAGAAGTCGTGGCCAGCCAGGTCTTCTTTCCCGACGAGATCACGAAAGAAGTCTTCAACGAGTGGCAGCCCTATAAGGATCACGTATCCAAACGACGGACCTTCAATGACAACGATCCCATCAGGCAGGGCATCTATTCGACGGTCGCCCGTCAGCGCGGCTCGTATGCCGCCACGGCCGTGCTCGTCGTCGCATCGAAGTAGGACGGTATGACGACTTCCTTTCAGCCTGTCTCGTCGGATGAGCGACTCCGTACGCTGGATGTGCTGCGCGGCGCGGCGCTCCTCGGCATCGTCCTGATGAACATCCCGTTCAGCGGCCTGCCGATGGCCGCCTATGCGAATCCCAATGTCTGGGGCGGCAACGATCCGCTCAACGTCGGCGTGCTGGCGGTGCAGTGGGTGCTCTTCGACGGCAAAATGCGCGCGCTGTTCTCGATGATGTTCGGCGCCGGCATCGTGCTCTTCATGCAGCGCGCGCTCGAGCGGGACAACAGCGTGCGAGCGGCCGATCTGCTGTCGCGGCGCATGCTGTGGTTGATCCTGTTTGGTACCCTGCACGGATGGCTGATCTGGGCGGGCGACATCCTCTACGCCTACGGGCTGTTCGGACTGCTGATCTTTCCCATGCGCAACGTGTCGCCGCGCAAGCTGCTGATCACTGCGGGAGTGGCGTTGCTCCTGCTCTCGCTGGCGATCGTCGGTCAGGGCTTCAGCCAGCGTTCCACCCGTAACAAGGCCATGGCCGCGCGTGCGGTCGAGGCGCAGGGGAAGCCGCTGACGAAAGAGCAGCAGGACGCGAAGAAGGAGTGGGACGAGGCCTACAACGAGGCGCTGCCCTCGAAGCAGAAGCTGCAGGAGGAAATCGACAACTACCGAAAGGGCTACGGCGGCGTCATGACGCAGCGCGTCCCGATCATGCGCCAGTTCAATTTCATGCCGGTCTATTTTCCGGGCGCCTTCGACGTCTGGGCGCTCATGCTGATCGGCATGGCGCTGTTCAAGCTGGGCATCCTTCAGGGAGAGCGGTCGGCCGGCTTCTACGCGCGTATGGCGGCCATCGGATATGCCGTCGGGATTGCGGTGAACTCACTGTCCACCTACGGAATGATCGCGTACAACTTCGACCTCGTTGCGTCGACGTTCTGGAACACGCCGTATCAGATCGGCCGCGTGGCGGTCGCGCTGGGGCACGCCTCGGTGCTGATCCTGCTCGTCAAAGGCGCGAGGATGCGATGGCTGACCGATCGGCTGGCGGCGGTGGGGCAGATGGCGTTCTCGAACTACATCTCCCATTCGATCATCTACGCGCTGGTCTTCTACGCCCCCGGCCTCCGGATGTTCGGGCAGCTGCAGCGCTATCAGCTCTATTACGTCGTCCTCGGCATCTGGATCCTCAACCTGGTGTGGAGTCCAATCTGGCTCCGCTACTTCCGCTTTGGTCCGCTCGAATGGTGCTGGCGCTCGCTGACCTACTGGCAGCGGCAACCGATGCGGCGAACGGCCCCGGCTCCCGCCGACGTGTACGCGGTGGGGTGATCGGGTGAGGCTGCCTCCGCGTCCCGGGGAACTTCCGTGGACGTGGTCACGGAGCTCAGCACGAGTACCGCGGTCGGTGCGTCGCTGAAACGGTCCGGGATCGTCTAGGATGCGACTGGAGAGGTCGATGTCTCCTCTTTTCCAGCCGGTCTGTTCGGATAATCGACTTCGGACGCTGGATGTCGTGCGCGGGGCCGCGCTGCTCGGCATCGCGATCATGGATGTCGTGTTGAGCGGGCTGCCGGGGGCCGCCTATGCGAACCCCAACCTGTGGGGCGGCAACGATACGCTCAATATGGGCGTCTTCGCGGTGCAGTGGGTGCTCTTCGACGGCAAGATGCGCGCGCTGTTCTCGATGATGTTCGGCGCCGGCATCGTGCTGTTCATGGAGCGCGCGCTCGCGCGGGAGAACAGCGTGCGCGCCGCCGATTTGCTGTCGCGGCGGATGCTGTGGCTGATCCTGCTCGGCGCGCTGCACGGATGGCTGATCTGGGCGGGCGACATTCTCTACCTGTATGGCCTGTTCGGGCTGCTGATTGCTCCCATGCGCAATGTCGCGCCCCGCAAGCTGTTCATCACCGCGGGCGTTGCGCTGCTGCTGCTGTCGGTGACGCCGGTCGGCCGGGGCCTCAGCCGGAAGTCCACACGCGATGCGGCCATGGCCGCGCGCGCCGTCGAAGCGCAGGGACGGCCGCTGACCAAGGAGCAGCAGGACGCCAAGAAGGCATGGGACGAGGCGTACAACGCGCTCGTGCCATCACAGGAGAAGCTGCAAGAGGAAGTGGACGACTACCGCCGCAGCTACACGGGCGTGATGGAGCAGCGCGTGCCCGCCATGCGCGCATTCAACTTCGTGCCCGTCTATTTCCGGGGTGGTGCCGATATCTGGGGGCTCATGCTGATCGGCATCGGCTTGTACAAGCTCGGCGTGCTGCAGGGCCAGCGTTCGTCAGGCTTCTACGCGCGGATGGCGCTGATCTCGTACGGCATCGGCATTCCCCTCAACGCCCTCTCCGCCTACGGCATGATCGCGTCGAACTTCGATCTCGTTACCGGCGCCTTCTGGAACTCGCCGTACCAGCTTGGCCGCGTGGCGGTGGCGCTGGGTCATGCCTCCGCACTCATCCTGTTCGTCAAGAGTGGATCGCTGCGGTGGTTGACAGACCGGCTGGCGGCCGTCGGGCAGATGGCGCTCTCGAACTACGTCTCGAATTCGATCGTCTACGCGCTTGTCTTCTATGCGCCTGGTCTGCGGATGATGGGGCAGCTGCAGCGGTATCAGCTGTACTACGTCGTTCTCGGGATGTGGATCCTCATCCTGACGTGGAGCCCGATCTGGCTGCGCTACTTCCGCTTCGGTCCGCTCGAATGGTGCTGGCGCTCGCTGACCTACTGGCAGCGCCAGCCGATGCGGCGGCGATCCGCCGCGCCGGCCGACGTGTACGCCCTGGGGTAATCCCCTCGGCTCAGGGTAGGTAGCTTTGCACGAAGTCGAGCACATCCTGGCGATCCATGCGGAAGACTCCGCCAGTCCCGGCGCAGTTTCCGTTCTTCGCGAATGAGGTCACCGCAGCGACAATCTTGGTCTCGGTGTTTCCCGAACCATAGAAATTCGGTCCGCCCGAATCGCCGAAGCAGGTCCCGCCGGTGCTGTGATTGTTCGACAGCAGCATCGAGAACCCGCCTGTGTACCCCGGGACGTTGATCTGAATCAGACTGGGTGTCGCCGACATGCGCGTTCTGCGGTTGTTGGCCAGAAAGAACGCCTGATCCGGGAAGCTTTCCTGCAGCCCGTATCCGACGGCGGTGAACGTCGTGTCTTTCTGTCCGCGTCGCGCCTTCAGCTGATCGAATTGATCGACCGCCGGAAGCTGGCCGTCCTGTGACGCCGGCAGAGTGACCGGCGCCGACAGCACCACGACTCCCACGTCGTGCAGAAAGAAGGGTGCGGTCTCGTAAAGCGGATGCGCCGCCCACGACGTCGCTTCGACGGCATTCGGGCCGGCAAATGGATAGTTGTTCGTCGTGCCGATGCCGGCCTCCACATCGGACTGCGTGAACACCCGCATGCCCGTGTACGGACTGTCCGGGAAGTTGTTCGTGCAGTGGCCCGCGGTGAGCACGATCGTCGGCGACAGCAGCGTCGCGCTGCAGCGGAACGCCGGCGCGTGTTCGACCTCCATCAGGAGAAGCACGACCGCAGGGTGCGCGTTCCCGTCCAGCCTGCCGTCCGTGACGGCTTTGGGCCGGACGGCGATCACACACACTATGGCCACGGTCGTGAGCAGTGCTAAGCGTCGCATAGGTTCCCTCCCCGCTAACCGAGTGACGAGTGTCGCCGCGCCGTGACGAATCGCCAGCCGTTTGTGAGGAAGTGATTCTACGTCGGTGGCGGCACGTCCCTTTTCGCGCTCTTTCGCGCCTTTTCGCACGCCGATGACGACTGCCTCATAATGGTCGAGCTTTTGGTGACGCTCACGGCAGGCGACCGTCTCGGCCCTTATGAAGTCGTCGCTCCGCTGGCCGCGGGTGGAATGGGCGAGGTGTATCGCGCACGGGACACGCGACTCGGCCGCGAGGTGGCGATCAAGATCCTGCTGTCCGGTGTCACCGTCGATCCCGATCGCCTCGCTCGCTTCGAGCACGAAGCCCGCGCGGCTGCCGCCCTCAATCATCCGAACATCCTGGTGCTCCATGACATCGGGACCTATGCGCCCGCAGGCAGGGCACGTCGGAGACCAGCCCGTATCTCGTCATCGAATTGCTCGAAGGAGCGACGCTGCGCGATCGGCTGTCAGACGGGGCGCTCTCGGTGCGCAAGGCGGTGGAGTACGCCGGCAGGTCGCCCTCGGCCTCGCCGCCGCGCACGAGAAGGGCATTGTCCATCGCGATCTGAAGCCGGAGAACATCTTCATCACCGCCGACGACCGCGCCAAGATCCTCGACTTCGGCCTCGCCAAGCTCACTGAATCCGAACCGGTGGCGGCGGGTGCGACGATGCTGCCGACCACGCCGGGCGCGACGATGCCGGGCACGGTACTCGGGACGCCGGCTACATGGCGCCGGAGCAGGTGCGGGGCCTGACCACTGATTACCGGGCGGATCTGTTTGCCTTCGGCGTGGTGCTTTACGAGATGCTCAGCGGCCGGCGTGCGTTCCGGGGCGACACGCCGATGGACGTGATGATGGCAGTGGCGCGCGAGGAGCCGCCGTCACTCGCCGCCGCACGACCCGATGTGTCGCCCACGCTCGCACGGATCGTCGAACGCTGCCTCGAGAAGGATCCGCTCGCGCGCTTCCAATCCACGCGCGACCTCGCCTTTGCGTTGGAAGGCCAGACGTCCGCGCCGTCGGGCGGAGCGTCGGCGCTGCCCGCGCCCGCACGTCCTCCGCGCGACGGGTACCGCGTGGCGCGCAGACCATGGGTATGGCTGCTCGGCGGCCCGGTCCTCGGCACCGCAGTGGCGAGCCTCGTTGCCACATTTCGTCCGCTGCCCGCAGGGACGACGCCGCAGACGATCACGCTCACATTGCCGTCCGCCTTTTCGACCTTCCGACTGCCGGGCGTCGCCTCGGCACGACCGTGGTTCTGGAGCCCGTCTCCTGACAGTCGCTGGCTCCTGGGGATCGACTTGATGCCCGATGGGCGCACGCAGTTCGTCCTCAACGAGCTCGCGACGGGAATCTCGCGTGGAGTCGACGCTACCGCCGGCAGTGTCAATGTGATCAACAGCGCGTGGTCGCCGGACTCGAAGATGGTGGCGTACTGGGACGCCGCCGACGGTTTCCTGAAGCGACTCGCGATCGACACGGGCGCGGTGACGCGGATGGTCCAGTTCCGCGATGTGCGAAGCATCGGCTGGGGGCCCGACGGCATCGTCCTCTGGAACCTGGCGGGAGCCGGCGCCGGCGCGGGACTCCAACTCGTGCGACAGACGGTGGAAGTCCCCGACTGCTGGCGGCTTCGATG
Organism: uncultured Acidobacteriota bacterium; assembly: GCA_963751025.1. Lineage (GTDB taxonomy): Bacteria > Acidobacteriota > Vicinamibacteria > Vicinamibacterales > UBA2999 > Gp6-AA40. The sequence goes on from CAVVTC010000008.1 coordinate 32,617, forward strand.
CGAAATCCCATTGTCCTGCCCGACGGGAACGTCCTCGCTCAGGCGGTCGGCGACGGTACCAGCCTCGTCCTGCTGGATCCGAAGACCGGCGATCGACGCACGTTGGCGCTAGACGTTGCGCCGATGGGGACGTGCCCGGATACGTGTTGTACAACCTGCAGGACAGACTGGTCGCCCATCGACTCGACACGGCCGCCGGTGCGCTCGTCGGAGCTCCAATTCCCATCGGCGAGGCGGCCAGTCAACGTGTCTTTACGAGCGACCTGCTGCTGTCATGGGTGACGAGCGGCGCGAACGAGATCACGTCGGGGCTGGTCTGGGTCGATCGCACGGGTCGGCGAGTCCCGGTCCCTGGAGAGACGATCGGCCAGAGCGGGACGACGCTGGCGATGCATGATGATCTCCAGGTCACGATAGGTCGCCTCGGCCCGGGCTCGAACGGTGCCGACGTCTGGACGATTCGCCTCGACACGGGCGCAACCGCGCGCGTCGCCGCCGGGCCGATCTGGGAGGACCACGCGCGATGGTCCCATGACGGTCGGCGGCTGCTCTACAGGTCGGGCACCGCGCTGCGGGTTGCCGATGCCGGAAGCGCAGCGGCGCCGAAAACCGTGATCGAATCGATTCCTGCACTCGAACGAGTCGACGACTGGTCGCCGACGAGCGACATGTGCTCGTCAGCGTCTCCACGTCCGAGAGTCGCTACGACATCATGGACGTGGACCTGCAGACTGGCACGCGCATCCCCGTCGCGGCAACTTCGGCCACCGAAAGCTTTGCCCGGTTTTCGCCTGACGGGATGCTGGTCGCCTTCGTCTCGGATACGAGCGGCCCGCCCGAGGTCTACGTGCAGGCGTTTCCAGTGACCGCGTCATCCCAACGCGTGTCGCCATCGGGCGGCACGCTTCCGAAGTGGAGCCGCGACGGCTCGCGCCTGTACTTCCTCTCACCGGATGGATGGATCATGGAAGCGCCCGTCACGCGTCAGCGGGGCGAGATCACGGTGGGCGCAGCCACGAGGGTCGTGCCTGGCAGCGGGCAGGACTTTCTGCCGTCGTCTGACGGACGCCGGTTTTTGCTGCTGGAGTCCGCCAGGCCGCGATCACTCGCGCTCGTCAACTGGCGATCGCTGCTCCGCGGCGAGTAGGTCAATCAGACATCAGCCAGCGTGAGTGGACGCGGGCTCTTGCCGTCGATGTCCGTGAAGCCGTAGTCGATCGCCAGCGCCGCGGCGACGAGCACCTTGCCGGTATGTCGAATGACATCCGGATCGGCGGCGAGCGCGGCGATCGCGCGCCCGATGAACTCGGGGGACTCCGAGTTGCTCAGGTCGAGCCACGCCGCGGCCTCCATCACCTTTTCCGTGCGCACCATACCCGGGTAGAGCGACACGACCGTGACGCCGTGCGACTGCAGCTCGCTGGCCATGTGCGAGGTCATCTTGTCGGTGGCCGCCTTCGACACGCCGTAGGCAACATTCCCCAGATGCTTTTGCGCGGCCCAGTGCGAGATGTTGACGATGAGACCGCGACGCCTGGCGACCATACCGGGCGCGGCCAACTGGCTCGCCTGGTAGTGCGCCCGCACGCCCGCCGCGAACATGGCGTCCCATCGCCAGAGCGGCTGTTCCCAGAACGGCTTCATCCAGGTGAACTCGCCGTTGTCCACCATCCGCTCGTAGCCGCCCCAGACGTTGTTGACGAGGATGTCGATGCCGTCGGCCTCGCGCGCGATCCGCTCGAAGGCCGCGATCACGTCCGTGTCCACGGAGTGATCGCAGCGGATGCCGACGGTGCCTTCGCCGATCTGCTGAAGGTCGGATTCGGTGCGGCCGGTGACGAAGACGCGTGCGCCCCGTCTGGCCATTTCGGCGGCGACACCCTTGCCGACGCCGCGGCTGCCGCCGGTGACAACCGCTACTTGACCCTGCAGCTCCTGCATGAGCAAGTTCCGACGATGCGAGCGAGCGTCTCAGTTCACGAGGGCCTTGAGGCTCTTCAGAGGCAGTATGCGAACCTTCTTCGAGGCCGGCTTTGCCTTGAACATCATCGTTTCCTTGGTGAAGGGGTTGATGCCCTGACGCGCCTTCGTGGCGGGCTTCTTGACGACCTTCATCTTCAGCAGCCCTGGAAACGTGAACATACCGTTGCCACGGAGGCTCTTCTTGATGATGCCATTCAGTGACTCGAGCACTGCGGCAACCTGCTTACGGGACAGCTCGGCGTCCTTGCAGATCTGATTCACGACGTCCGACTTGGTGGGTGCGCCACTTTTCTTTGCCATTCACACGACTCCTGTTGAAGACATGAAACACTAGCCGAGACCGGCGATGAGCAGATTCGGCTGCCTATGCATGGTACACGCGGTCGCAGTCGCTGCCCATATTAATGCGAGCGAATTCGCCTGTCGCTGTGGAGAACTCCGAGGAGGCATCGCATGGGATGGTGGGAGGTCCTGTTCCCGGGCGCGCTTGGTGAGGCCGAGATACGCGTCCTTTCCTCGTCTGCCGCGGGCACGACGGTGCGTGTGCGCTTCATCCTGAAGACGTTCAGGATCGCGAAGACGAACGAGTTTGCCGCGCAGAACGTCCCGGGGCTGAATAGCGAGCCCCTCCAGTTCATTCGCGGACGCTCGCGCACACTGACGGCCGTTCTGTCCTTTGACGGGCGTTCAACCCACACCGACGTGCGTCAGTTGATGAGGGACGTGACGGGGTTGATGAACGTGGATCGGGACACGCACGCGCCGCCCGTGCTGTCGTTCGAATGGAAAGGCGGGTCTCTTCAGTGCGTCCTGGAACGCGCCGTCGAGGAGTTCCGCTCGGTGTTCCCGGACGGCCGGCCCTCGCGCGGGCGCCTGCACGTCGTGTTCAGAGAGAGCCGGACCCTGGAGCAATTGGAGGAGGAAATCAGGCGGGAATAGCTCAGACCCCACGTCTTGTGATGAGCCGACTACAGCCGCCGGATCTGGAAGGTCCCTCGCTCGGCTCCGCGCGTCCAGGTTCCAGTGATCCGGCGGTTGCCGGCGACCGGGTTCAGGATCGTTCCCTCGAACACCATGCCGTCGGCTTCGAACGTCACTTTGAAGATCGGCGGGGTGCCCTCGGTCGAGTCGCGCCCCTCGGCCGCTGGCTTGCCGGGTGTGATGTCGAGCGTGGCGGACTTGATCGGAACAGCGCTCGCTCCCGGATTCATCGTCCCGGTGGCGCTCTTCCCGTCCCACTTCATGATGATCGTGAGATCGCGCTTCTGCTTGCCGGCCTCGTAGTCGCCGTACCACGTGCCGGCCAGCGGATGCCCTTCCTGGGCGGTCGCGGAGAGCGCCGAGCGTGATCACCGCAGCGAAGACGATCAATACGCGCATTTGACTGCCTTATCCACGGCGGGTCTGCAAGACCCGCCGCTACGGAACGAAGAAGCGGGTGTTGTCGATCTCGTCCTGGCTGCCGAGCATCAGTTCCGTTCCCAGGTTGAACTGCTGGCAGATGTACTCGAACAGCTCGTCGCCCGGTCTCCAGCGCAGGGTGAAGTCGGTTGTCGTCCACGGCTTCGTGTAGGCGCCCGGGTCGTCGATCGTCGCCTGATACCTCAGCGTGTTCATGTCGGTCCGCGTGATCCGTTCGGTGAACTTCAGCTGCGCGGTGTGCGGCGTGCCGCGCGTATCGAGCCAGAACTTCTCGTTCAGGCCGCGTGTCTCGATGACCAGCGTGTCACCTTCCCAGCGGCCGATCGAGTAGCCATAGTTGGTGAGCGGAAGACTCTCGGGAAACGACCGGCCGTCCAGATAGACGATCCGATACGAGTTCGGACCGCCGTTGTCCATGATGTACAGGCGCTGAAGGTCGGGGACCTCGACGAACTCCGTGCCGTACGGCGTCGAGAACTGGCGCGAGACGCCCGAGGCTTTGCATCGGGTGTGAGGCTCGAACTGGTCGATCTGGCGGACGTCGTACACCGCGCGCGCCCACGGCTGAAACGGAATCTCGTCGAGCTTGCCGCCGCGCGGCAGCGTCGTTACGCCGGCGCCCCATCCACCGATTGGCTGGCCGGGCACCGCGCCGAGCATCGGTTTGCCATCAGGCCACCGCGGTGTTGGCGCCGCCGGTGGAGCAGGCGGGCCGCCAGCGCGTCCTCCGCCTCCACGTCCTTGCTGTGCCGAGGCGGGGGCTGCCGCGACGACAATCGCCAGCACGAGGAGTGCTGCGCACGTGCGCGATATCGATCGGATGCTCATGGCCGGTTGTCCTGACAGAGAAAGTATGGCGTCTCTTCACCCGGAACCCAGTTCAACGTCCAGCTGCTTTTCCACGGCCGCGTATACGCGCCCGGATCGTCGATCGTCACTTCGTACCGCATCGTCGCCATGTCCACGCGCGTGAAGCGCTCGATCAACTGCAGCTGCTCGGTGTGCGGCAGGCCGCCGTTGTCGAACCAGAACTCCTCGTTGAACCGGCGATTGTCCACGACGAACGTGTCGCCTTCCCAGCGGGCGACGGCCTGCCCGTAGAACACCGGATTGTCGTCGTTCCCCTGGATCTGGCCGACGTGCTTGCGGCCGTCGGTATAGATGATGCGGCGGTTGCGGTTGCCGCCACCGAGCAGGACGAAGACGCGCTTGAAGTCGGGCTGCTCGACGAACTGGAATCCGTAGATCTGCTGAAACTGACGCGGCCCTCCCGGCGGCTTGCAGGCGAGCAGCATCGGGTCGCGCTCGAGGAACGTGCTCTGTCGAAGGCGGTACACGCCGAGCGCCCACGGCTGCATCGGCGCCACGCGGGATGCGTCTTTGATGCTGCTCAGGAGTCCGTACTGATCCATCTGTACGCTGACGCCGTCCTCGAGGAGGTAGCCGCGGCTCGGATATCCCCAGTAGCCGGTCTGTCCCGGCGGCGGGCCCAGGCGCGGGCGGCCGTCAGGCCATCGCGGCGTTGGCCCGGATGCCACGGGACGTGGTCGAGGCGTACCGTTGGTGCCGACGTAGACCGGACGGTTCGTCCGGGTCACGACCACCGATTTGCCGGATATCTGTCTGCTGCCGTTGCGAGCGATGAACCCCTCGACGCGGATGACCTCGCCCGGGGTCAATGACGTCTCGCTCCATCCGTTGCTGGCGAGGATGATGGGGCCTTCGACTTCAACCGCCCACAGTGCGGGAAGCGGATCGCCCGGCACCTTCATCAGCACGTGCACGTACGGATTGGCCCAGTCCACCTGCGTGACCGTACCGGTCAAGGTCAGCGGCTTCGTCAGATCGAATTTGGCGGCGAGCGTGTGCTGCGCGCGCGCAGACACTCCACACAACATCGCCAGCGCCGCTACCGAGGCGAGACCAAGCCTCATCGGGACATCCCTCCAACCGTTCGGGCGACTATACCCTCGGCAGCGAAGGAAAACCAACGGGAAAGCGGGTGCGTCATCGGACGAGCGCGATCGTCAGGGCGACGACGGAGACGACCAGCGCGATCCCGCTCACGATGCTCACCAGGAGCGATGGCGAAAGGCCTCTGCTCAATGCCGGTGCGAGATCTCGCGAGAGCGGTTCTCCATCCAGCAGTGACTGCCGCATCACCCGCTTCCCGGCGACGACTTCGCGAATGCCTTCCTCGAAATGATGCTGGTGGATCACCTTGAACGCATCGTTGCCTGGCACCGCCGCGGCGGCGAGTGCGGCCTTGAGCACGGCGTTCCGGATGTCGCCGCCGCTGACCTCGTATCGTTCGGCCAGCGCGCCGAAATCGACGTCATCGGCCAGCGGCGTGCGCGACGGGTGCACCTGCACGCGCCAGATCTGCTCGCGCTCGACGATGCCCGGCATCTCGAACAGCACGTGCGTTCGGATCCGGCGTTCGAACGCCGGATCGAGGTTCGCGGCCAAGTTCGTCGCAAAGATGACGACACCGCTGAAGCGCTCCAGTTCCTGCAGCAAGACGCTGACGACGGTGTTGGCCTCGCGCACGAACGACTGATCCAGCGACGACGAGCGCCGTGACGCGATGGCGTCCGCTTCGTCGAACAGCAGGACGGCGCCCTCCCTGCGCGCCTGCCGGAATGCGGCCACCACGTTCTTGGCCGTCTCGCCCATCCACATCGATTCGACGTGCGCGTACCGGACGATGAGCAGGCGTGCGCGGAGTTCGTTCGCGATCGCTTCGGCGCACATCGTCTTGCCGGTGCCAGGCGGTCCGGCGAAGTTGAAGGCGAGCGCGAGGCTGGTCGGGTGCCGCTCCTTGAGTCCCCATCGGTCGAAGACGAGGTCGTGCTGCGTGATGTGCACGAATGCCTGCTCGAGCGATCGCCGCGTCGCCGGCGGGAGAATCACATCGTCGAGGCGGCGTTGCGGGACGACGGATTCGACGATGCGGGGATCGGCGGCACCGGTAAGCGCGCGAAGGATGGGGTTCGACATCAGTTCAGCGTACACGGACACGTACAGCCGAGCCTCTACGGCCGAGGTTCAACTCCGCGATCAGGTTCACTGTTTACCGCGTTCTGCACGTCCGATAAGATCCCTGTACACACGGCGCACGATCGTCGAGCGCCGCGTTCCTCCACAACCGAGCCGTCCAACACTCTGCAATGCGTGTCTGGGCGGGCTCTACTTATAGCGTCAGGGGCGGTCATCGTGTCTCGAAGGAAGTTGCCACGCATACGTCTGGTCTGGATCGTGCTCGGTGCGATCGCTGCCGTTCTGTCCATCGCAGTGGTCGCCACCTTTCGCACCCGCCCTGCTCCGGAGTCGACTGCGGTCCCGTTCTCGGACTTTCTGCGCGACGTGCAGGCCGATGCCGTCCGCTCGGTCCTGGTGAATGCAGACGCGGTCACGTTCGAGCGCCGCGACGGGACGCGGCTCGCGACGACAGCGCCGCCCGGCTTCATCGCGCTGAATCCGACATTTCTTCCCGGCCTGATCGACCGGGGCGTGCAGTTCAGCGCAACACCCGTCGAGAGCGATCGCGGCGACATGATTCCAACGCTCGTGCTCGGCCTGGCCGTGTTCGGCATCGCCGGCCTGGTCCTGTTTCGCATGAGCGGACGCCTACCGAGTCTCGAGAAAGTGCGGACGGTCGATCGGGAGGGTCTGACGGTGACGTTCAAGGACGTCGCCGGCATCGACGAAGCCAAGGACGAAGTGCGGGAGATCGTCGACTTCCTGAAGGAGCCGGCCCGGTTTGCCTCGATCGGCGGACGGATTCCGCGCGGCATCCTGCTGGTCGGTCCTCCCGGAACCGGCAAGACGCTGCTGGCGCGCTCGATGGCCGGAGAGGCGGGCGTGCCCTTCATCTCTGTGAGCGGATCGGACTTCGTCGAGATGTACGCGGGCGTCGGCGCTGCCCGCGTGCGGAAGCTGTTCCGCGAGGCCCGTCGTCATGGTTCCTGCATCGTGTTCATCGACGAGCTCGACGCGGTCGGCCGCAATCGCGGCGGCAACGCGCTGAGTCATGAAGAACGAGAGCAGACGCTCAACCAGCTGCTCGTCGAGATGGACGGCTTCTCCCGTACCAACAGCATCGTCGTCGTGGCGGCGACCAACCGGGCCGACATCCTCGATCCGGCGCTCCTCAGGCCAGGACGATTCGATCGTCAGGTCATGGTCGGCAACCCGGACTTGAAAGGCCGCGAGCAGATCCTTCGGGTGCACACGCGCACGATCGATCTCGAGCCGGGCGTGGACCTGCGGGTGATCGCGCGTGGGACGCCGGGCTTCTCCGGCGCCGATCTCGCGAACCTCGTCAACGAGGCGGCGTTGATGACGGCCCGTGCCGGACGGTCAACGGTGACGAATCAGGACCTCGATGCGGCGCGCGACAAGGTGCTGATGGGTGTCGAGCGCAAGTCGGTGATGATGAGCGAGCAGGAGCGCATCACCTGCGCCTACCACGAGGCCGGTCACGCGGTGGTTGCCGCGCTGCTGCCGGAGGCTGATCCCCTGCACAAGGTGACGATCATCCCGCGCGGGCGGGCTCTCGGCGTCACCATGCAGTTGCCCGAGGCCGATCGCTACTCGCACTCCAAGACATTCCTGCAGACGCAGATCGCGATCCTGATGGGCGGGCGCGTGGCGGAGGAAGTGTGCCTGCAGCAGATGACGAGCGGCGCGTCGAACGACATCGAGCGTGCGACAGAGCTGGCTCGCAAGATGGTCTGTGAGCTGGGCATGTCATCGCTGGGCCCCGTGCACGTCGCCCGGCCTTCGGCCGCCGGGGCCGCCGATGGCCGGGCCGCCGGCTTCAGCGAGGACATCGCACGGCAGGTGGACGACGAGATCCGCTCGCAACTGATGCACGGCTACAACACCGCGCAGCAGATCGTCCAACACCAGCGTGACGCTGTGACCGCTCTGGCGACGGAACTGCTCGACGTGGAGTCGGTGGACGGCGTTCGTTTGAGGCAGATCCTGGCACAACATACGGTAGGTGCCTGAACTCCCTGAGGTCGAAGCGGTCAGGCGCATGCTGGCGCGCGCGACGCGCGGGACGCGCATTGCGCGGGTCGAGGTGCGACGTCCGGATCTTCGGCGTCCGTTTCCGGTGGACCTCGCGGTCCGGTTGACCGGACAGACGATTCGATCGATTACCAGACGCGGAAAATATCTGCTCGCCAGCCTCGGCTCCGGAGAGTCGCTGCTGATCCATCTCGGGATGTCGGGGGACTTCCGCATCACCAGACCCGGGCGCGACCGCGGAACGCAGCCCGCCGATCCACACGACCACGTCGTCATCGATCTCTCGTCGGGATCGGTCGTCACGTTCAACGATCCACGGCGCTTCGGGTTGATGGATCTGATTCGCGCCGGCGGCGAGCACGAAGCGCTTCGTACGATGGGGCCGGAGCCGCTGGACGCGGCGTTCGATGCCGCGGTGCTGGCGCGCGCATGCGCCGGGAAGCGCGTCGCGCTCAAGGTTGCGCTGCTCGATCAGAGCCTGGTGGCGGGCGTTGGAAACATCTACGCGAGCGAAGCGCTGCATCACGCCCGGCTGTCGCCGCGCCGGCGCGCATCGACGATCGCCACGCCAACCGGTGCGCCGCGTGAAGCGGCGTTCAGGCTGACCGCGGGAATCAAGGCCGTCCTCCTGAAAGCCGTGGCCGCGAACGTGCGCGCCTACGAGTCCGGCCGCTTCCGTGTCTACGAGCGGGAGGGCGAATCGTGCCTCAGACGAAGCTGTGGAGGCACGATTCGCTGTATTACCCAGGCGGGGCGTTCGACGTACTTCTGTCCGACCTGTCAGCGCTGACGTAAGGGCCGCCTAAAGGCGGCCCCCACGACGATTAGCCGCTCTTCCCGGAAACGTCGCATTGGGGTGTAACCAGGCGGATTCGTCCCGCCCGCAAGGAGAACACCGATGTTGACGCAGGCTCAGATTGCCCTGGTCCAGAACAGTTTTGCCGTCGTCGCCCCCATCGCAGACGACGCCGCGGCGCTGTTCTACCGCAGGTTGTTCGAGATCGACCCGACGCTGAAGGCGATGTTCAAGGGCGACATGGCCGAACAGCGGCGCCATTTGATGCAGATGCTGTCAGCCGCCGTGAAGGGGCTGAACCACATCGACCGCCTCATTCCCGTGGTCGAGGACCTCGGGCGGCGGCATGTCAATTACGGTGTGGAAGAGCACCACTACGACACCGTCGGCAACGCGCTGCTGTGGACACTCGAGAAGGGCTTGGGCGCCGCCTTCACGCCCGACGTCAGAGAGGCGTGGGCCACTGTTTACGGTCTGCTCGCCTCGACCATGGCGCGCGCAGCCGCAAAATCGGAAGCGGCCTAAGGGACAGCGGCGATGTCGATCAGGTCGACTCGCCCGTCTTCCCGTTCGACGGCCAGGCGACCCTCGTCTTCGAACGCCAGTCGCGCGATCGCCGTCCCGTTCCCAGCGATCACCGCGATGCGCGCGCCCGTCGCGGCGTCGAGGATGACGAGGGTGCCGTTGACGAGGCCGACGGCCACCAGTCGTCCATTGTTACTTTCAGCGGTGTGCAGCCGGGCCACCGGGTGAATGGAGTTCGTGTTGATTCGAGCGGGCGCCGGCGCGCGGCCTTCGAGACACGCCCGAAGATCGGCGGCCATGCCGGCCGCGGATTGATACCGGTGCGCGCGATCGGACGCCATCGCCCGTCCGGCGACCACCTCGATTGGAGCGCCGACCTCCGGATTGAGAATTCCCAGACGGGGCACGCTGCTGTTGAGAATTCGTCGCGCCGCTTCGAGAAGCGGCAGATCGCCGACATCGAACGGCAGCCGGCCGGCCAGCAGTCGATAGAGCATCACGCCGAGGGCGTACACGTCACTCCGCTCATCAACGAGATCCGTCGCCCCTCGCAGCTGTTCGGGGCTCATGAACGCGAGCGTGCCGAGCAGCTGACCGTGAGAGGTCTGCAGCGTCGAGTTCAGACCCAGGCCCGTGGCGCGGGCAATGCCGAAGTCGAGCACCTTTGGCCTGCCATCCTGCGACACGAGTATGTTGGCCGGCTTCAGATCGCGGTGCACGATCCCCTGGTCATGTGCATGCTGCACCGCGTCGCACACGGCCACCATGAGATCGACGCGCGCCGCAACGTCGAGCGCGCGTGCCTGCGCATATTCGGTAATCGGAGGGCCGGTGACCAGCTCCATGACGAGATGAGCGGGCACGCGACGATGGCCCGGATGAAAGGCGAACACCTGTGCGATCCCCGGGTGATTCAAGCGTCCCAGCAGCTCCGCCTCGCGGGCGAATCGCTTCAGAATCTCGGGATGCCGAAACCCGCGACGAAGCACCTTGATGGCGACCGTTCGGCGCGGCCGATCCTGCTGGGCGGCGTAGACGACGCCCATGCCGCCGGACCCGATCGCGTGCAGGACCAGGAACTCGCCAAGGGAGGTGCCGGGCTGCAGCGGGCCGTCGATCGCTCGCATCGATGGTCGGATCGAGAAATCCTTCGTCCGGTACGTCGATGGCCGAGAGGAGCGCGTCGACCTCGGCGCGGAGTTGCCGGTCGTTTCCGCACTGCTGCTCGAGAAACGCCTGACGGTCGTGAAGACTGAGATCGGCCAGCGCGAGAAAGACCTCGTCAGCTCGACGAAGGGGGCGGGTCACGGCGATCCGCCGGACGAAGAGCCATCGGAGGAGTTCAGCATGCGGAAGAGCCACGCACGCGCGAACGCCCACTCATTCTTGACGGTCGCCGGTGAGAGATCCATCGCCGCTGCCGTCTCGTCGACGCTCAGACCGGCAAAATATCGAAGGGTCACGACCTGCGCCTTGCGTGGATCGGCGAGTTCCAATTGAGACAGCGCCTCGTCGATGGCGATCATATCGGTGAGGCCGGGGTCGGCACGCAGGAGTGTCTCGTCCAGTTCCACCTGTTGTCCGCCGGCGCCGTGCTTGATCCGGCGGTAGTGTCGGGCGCGTTCCACGAGAATGCGGCGCATCGCCAGCGCGGCTGCCGCAAAGAAGTGGCCGCGGCGATCCCACTGTTTGGGTTGGCTCGAGACGCGCAGGTACGCTTCGTGAACGAGGGCTGTCGGTTGGAGCGTCTGATCGCGTCTGTCGCTCGCGGGCGAGACGCGCCCTCGCGAGCTTGCGAAGTTCGTCATACACTTCCGGCAGCAGCTCGCCGGCGGTGCCTGGCTGGTCGGGATCACGAGGAGTAGATGTCACAGAGCGGCGCAATTATGACACCCGAGAGCATTGCTCGACTCGGCCGGAGCTTCGACGAAGTGTGCGCCCGGCCGCGCGCGCTGGCCAGCCGTTTCTATGAAGAGCTCTTCACCACCGCCCCGAAATTGCGGCCGCTGTTTCCCGCCGACCTCGCCTCGCTTCAGGGGCATTTCGAAGCGGCACTGGCGCTGGTCATTCGCAATCTCGAGAACATGACGGCCTTGCAGGAGTCGCTCCGCCAGCTTGGCGTGCAGCACGTGCATTGGGGTGCAAAGCCCGAAGACTACCTGACCGTCCGAAACGCGCTCATACGCGCGATCCAATCCTCGTCGTCTTCGCTGGAGCAACGAGCTCGAGGCGGATTGGCGTCAGGCCATCACGGCGATCGCCGTGCCGATGCTGCAGGGCGCCGCCGTTCACACCGCCGTCGTCGCGGAGCAGATGGCGGATAACCGAGGTAGCGGACCCGGCGCTGGCCGGGCCCGCTTGCCGACGAACGCGCGACTAGTGCGTGTGACGGCGACCGTTGAGCGGCGTGGCCGCGTACGGGAACACCTTGTTGTAGGCGATGTCGTTCGCATCCACGTTGTCGCCGGCGGGGCCGACGATGATCGGCGGGCTCACGCGCAGATCGCTGATGAGCGCCGTCACCGCGATGTCGAGCACGTCGTCGCCGAATCGACGGCCGTTCGGCCATCCTCCCGGCACCGTTCCGTTACCGAACCCGGCCTGCACGGAACTCGTGAGCGTGTCGCCACCGAAGATGCTCAGCCGCGAGAAGCCGGTGTCGTCCGGATTGGTGGGATGCGACTGACCGCCTCCCGCGAGGCGCGCCGGTCCGGTCGAGAGGTCCACCTTGATCAGGTCCGGGATGAAGATGCCGGCGATGTCCGTGCGGTTCGTCGTCGGCGCGACATCCGATCCGAAGACCAGCGCGTTGATGAGCGCGGCGAGTTCCGGCGTCACCGCGTACTTGCGGAACAGCGCCGCGTCCACGACCGGTGACGTGCGGCTGTAGAGGTCCTTGTCCTTGATCGCGACCAGGCCCTCGTTGAAGAGCGGGTTGCCCTGGCGCGCCACCTGGACGAAGTCGCCCAGCGTCGCGTCGGAGTTCGGCCCGAGGATCGTGATCCGGCGGCGGCTGGTCGTCGCGTAGACGCCGACAATCTGCTTCTCGCCGCCGAGTTCGTCGATCGGGATGTTCAGCGCCATCGTGTGGACGTTGAACCCGCCCTGCGAGTCCACGGCCTGTCCCGGCCCGCGCAGCTTCAGCAGATCGAAGACGGCCTGCACGTCGGCATAGAACCCGTCATCGCGCTGCCCGGCAAACGCGTAGTAGCCGTTGCGGAGCTCGGCGATCGACTGCGCGGTGTAGGCATCGAGGTCGGCCTCGTGGCCCACGCCGTCCCTGGCCGGCTGCTCGCCATCGTTGTTGCGGTTGTATCGCGGCGTTGCGTTCCCCTGATTGTTGGGCGGGACGATGCCGCGACCGAGGCGGACCGTCTGGCCGGTGCGCCAATCGACCTTGTCCACCGTGTAGCGCTGAATCAGGTTCTGCGAGGCGTCGCCGACACTGTCGATCACGCCGAGATACGACTGCAGGATCGTGTTGCGATTGCGGTACGTCGTGTCGAACGTGAACTGATAGCTGTATCGCGCGCGGCCCTTCCCGACGTCGTCTCCGGTGGCGACGTGAATCTCGTACAGCACGTCGTCGTCGAAGTTGTACTTGTTGGGACCGATGCCCGGCTCCTCGTGCGGGTACACGGCAAGCGCGGTGCTCAGGTACTTGCGGCCGAACGTCTGCGACACGAACGCATACACGTCGGTCGTATTGGCCGCATCGTCCAGGGTGATGAGCGGAGCATCCATGTGACTGGATGCCTGTGCCGGGGCTGGCAGCAGCGGGAGTCCCAAGCCCGCCGTCAGCGTCAGCACGCGAAGGAGTGGTTTCATCTGCGTGACCTCATTCATGCTCGGGGTTGTGCACCGATTCCGCTTCGAAGCACCCCTAGCTCCGAAGGCAGCAGCGTGAAGCGCAGCGCGTGCGCCTTTCTCGCGTAGCGGGTTGCGTCGGCGGCGCGGCCGTCGGCCGCCGCGATCGCCGCCGCATGCAGGAAGAGCCGGCCGTCCTCGGTGCCTTCGGCGAGCGCCCGGGTCATGAGCGCTGACGCCTCCTGCACCTGGCCGGCCGAGGCCAGCGCCCACGCCAGCGCATCGAGCGTGAACACGTCCTGACGCGCGGCCATCTCGCGCCTGGCGAGATCGATGGCCTGGTCGCCCTTCTCACGGCGCGTGGACAGATAGAGCGCGAGCGTGCGTGGATCGCCCGAGGCGCCGTCGCGTATCAACTGCTGTTCGATGACCGATGCGTCCTCGGTCCGCTTCAGCAGGCGCAGCGCGTCGGCGAGCGCCCACTGGTCATCCGGCAGGGGATTGAGCCGGGCCGCACGCTCCAGCGTCAGGACCGCGTCGGTGGTCTTCGACTGCGCGAGCTGAATGCGACCGCGCACGAGCAACGCGGCGGCGTAGTCGGGGACGTACTCCAGCGATGCGTCGGTCATGCGCGCCGCATCGGCGAGGCGCCCGCGCTGCAACTCGTACACCGCAAGACGCGAATAGGCCCAGGCGACGGACTCGCGGTCGCGCGGACTCGCGGCCTGGACGGCCGCGTGCATCATCTGCACGGCGCCGCCCAGGTCGCCCTTGAGCCACCGCAGGTGTGCCGCGCGGGTGTAGGACTGATAGAACGGCTTGAGGTCGATCATCTTCTGATAGGCCGCGGCCGCGTCCGACACGCGGCCCTGTTCCATCAGCGCGTCGCCAAGCAGGCCGAAGTCGAGGACGAACTCGCGCGAGGCCACCAGACGACGGGCGATGGCCTCGGCCTCGCTGAATCGGTGCATCTGGTGCAGGACGTGACCGCGAAGGAGCCACGCCGCCGGCTCCTCTGGCGTGATCGACTCGAGACAGGCGGCGGCCTGCTCGGCCACCGTGTAGTCGCCGGGATCGTTCGTGAGACGCGCTCGCGCGACGAAGCGGTAGCCCAGGTGCTCCGCGGCGCGCGCGTCACGCCGCTGGCGGAGATCCTGTTGCAGTCTGGCGATGTCCGGGTCGCTGCCGGCGTTGGCGGCGATGACGACCAGGCAGGCGCGATCCGGCCCGGTGGACGCCGCGGATTCCGTGTGAGAGACGTTGCGGGCGCATGCGCCCGTCAGAATCGAGAGCGCCGCGATCGCGGTCAGCGGCCGGATCACCTTCATGACGTACCTCCGTAGACACGCCTTCTACGGATGGAACGTCGAATGGATGTCGCGGCCGTCAGACTTTTTCTTGACCCCTGCGTGCGCGCGTGGTACACGGACCGTACAGTTCGGCGCGGGAAACCTCGGAGGCCCACTCGATGTCCCTTCGACGCACGATCCCGTTTCTCTGCGTGGCCGGCGTCATCGGCCTGGTCTCGCTCGCCCCTCACTCTTCGGTCAGTCACGCGCGCCAGCGGGCGCGCAGTTTCCAAGCAGCTATCGCGCGCCGCGGGCCGCCGACGGTCATCCCGACCTCAACGGGATCTGGCAGGCGTTCGTGACGGCGAACTGGAATCTCGAGGATCACGAGGCCCAGGCCGGTCCGCATCCCGAGCTGAGCGGCGCGTACGGCGCCGGCCCGGCCGGACAGAGCATCGTCGAGGGTGGCGAGATCCCCTACAGACCCGAGGCGCTGGCGAAGAGGAAGGCCAACTTCGAGAACCGGCTCAAGGTGGACGTCAGCGACGACAAGACGTGGCATGCGCTCGGTGATCCGGAGATGAAGTGCTACTTGCCCGGCGTGCCGCGCGCCACCTACATGCCGTTTCCGTTTCAGATCGTGCAGGGCACGAGTCCCTACATCCTGTTCGCGTACGAGTTCACCAGCGCCACGCGCGTCGTTCGCATGAACTGGCAGCAGGAGGCGCCGATCGAATCATGGATGGGATGGTCCCGCGGGCGCTGGGAGGGTGACACGCTGGTCGTGGACGTCACCGGCCAGCGTGAGGAGACGTGGTTCGATCGGGCCGGAAACTTTCACAGCGATGCGCTCCACGTCGTCGAGCGCTACACGCCGGCCAGCCCGTACCACATGATGTACGAAGCGACCATCGAAGACCCCAAGGTGTTCACGCGGCCGTGGAAGATTCGATTCCCGCTCTACCGCCGGATGGAGACGAACGTCCAGTTGCTCGAATTCAAGTGTGTGCCGTTCACCGAGGAGCTTCTGTTCGGGAAGTTCCGCAAGCAGGCCGCGAGATGACCGCCATGCGCCACTCATTATTGTCGTACCATTGCCGGGCTCGTCGTCGTTGCCATGGTGCCTCGTCGTTCCGGCGCGGGCGGGTCAGGCGCCGAAGGAAAGGTACAACGCGCCGAAGACGCCGTGGGGTGATCCCGATCTGCAGGGCGTCTGGAACGACGCGACCAGCACGCCGCTGCAGCGGCCGGCCAACATCGGTGAGAAAGTCGTGCTCAGCGACGAGGAAGCGGAGGAGTTCCAGGCAGCCTGGCTAACGACCTGTCGCGCGATCGGCGCGACGGCGGCAATGCCGCCGACGTCAACCGTGCGTACAACGAGCACTGGATGGACGCGCGGCGCTTGAAGATCACCGCCGATCAAGCGCACGTCGCTGATCGTGGATCCGGTGGACGGGCGGATTCCGGTGCTGGCCACGATGTCGCCCGAGCGCCAGCAGATGCGCGCGGCGCGTGCCGAGGCCGCCGCACGATTTCGCCGCCGGCCTGCCCGACAATTACACCGACATGTCCTGGCCGGTTCGCTGCGTGGTCACGGACCGACGTGCCGCCGTACCTGCCGACGATCTACAACAACAACTTCCAGATCTTCCAGAGTCCCGGCTACGTGACCATTGCGTCCCGAGATGATCCACAGCGCTCGGATCATTCCGGTGGATGGGCGCCCGCACCTCAATAAGAAATTGCGGCAGTGGCTTGGCGATACACGCGGCCGCTGGGAAGGCTCGACGCTGGTCGTCGAGACGACCAACTTCAAGGACGAGGAAGGGGTGATCTTTCAGGGAGCCAATCCCGCGACGTTCACGATCACCGAGCGGTTCACGCGCGTGGCCGCCAGACTCGATCAACTACGAGTTCACCGTCGCCGATCCCACGACATGGACGAGGCCGTGGACCGCGTTGATTCCGTGGAACAAGGTGGATCCCGGCGAGCAGATGTTCGAGTACGCGTGCCACGAAGACAACTTCGACATCGTGCATTTCCTGACCGGGGCCCGGCTCCGGGAAAAACAGAGTGAGAGGTAGATGCCATGCGAACCACCCGATCGCTCCTCGTCGTCGGCGTCGCACTGTGGCTCCTCATGGTGGCGGCGCCGGCGCTCGCCCACCACGCGTTCAACGCCGAGTTCGACGCGAACAAGCCGGTCAAGTTCCGCGGCACGGTGACGAAGATGCTCTGGGTGAATCCTCACGCCTGGATCTACGTGGACGTGAAGAAGCCAGACGGCACCGTCGAGGAGTGGGCGATCGAAACCGGGACTCCCAACACGCTGCTGAGGCGCGGGCTCACGAAGGAGTCGCTGAAAGAGGGCACCGAGATTGTCGTCGACGGCTATCAGTCGAAGGACGGCTCGCGTCGTGCCAACGGCCGCGATTTGACGCTGCCCAACGGGCAGACGCTCTTCCTCGGATCGTCGGGCACCGGTGCGCCAGTACGAGAAGGCGCAGAAGAAGTAGCCGCGACATCGCGGGTCAGCGGAGCGATGGACACGACACATGGACGAGAGTGCCTGGCGCCCCGCTGGCTTCCGAGAGCTCGTCGCCTGTGACCAGGCGAACATCAGAACGCGAAGCCTCCCAGCATGCGAACGCTCGCGACGCCCCAAGCCGTGGCCTTCATCTCGAAGAACATACCCCCCGGAGTCCTGGCGCCGATGATGAAGTTGAACCCGTTGTCCCAATCGAACTGAGAGAAGTCGAACCGCCCGTCGTCATCGTCTTCGTCCTCGGCAGGGTCCGTATCCTGGTCAGGGTCCTCTGTATCCCCACTCACAAACTGCTCTTCGTCGACGCCGCGGTGACTGAACGTGAAGTTCGGCCCGGCACCGACGTAGGGAACCCACCTGGTGGTTCGTGTGAGGCCGGAGAGCGCGTACACGAGGTCCAGGTGCACTCCGATCAGTGAGGTTATCTCACCGAACGCTATCTCGAGGTTGGGTCTGAAAAGGATGCCGCGCTGCGAGAAGGGTGAGAACGTAGCGAAGCCGTTCAAGCTGAGCAACTCGGGATCCATTGCCATGCCGAGGGAGGCCCCGAAATGATAGCGCTTGGCTTGCCGCTCGAGCTCCGCCTGGAGACGGCGCACGTCAGCGGGGACGGGCTGAGGCTGATACTCTGCCAGCCCTGCGCGAGGCGGGAAAGTGTCGATCGCCAGCACGGTGGGGGCGGGATCGGTGTCGCTGGCGGAGGTGACCACCCTGACGCGCTCACCTGGCGGGAGCTTCGGGATGCGGAGGAGGGAGGGGTCCAAGGTGTAGATGTTGATTTTCCCCTCGTCCGTTTGGACGACCAGCGATCCACGTCCTGCCGAGGCCACCGTTCCTACGGCTAGTCGCTCGTTCTGGCCGCGCATTCGGGTCGGTGGACTCCTGTGCGCGAACCGACGATGCGCATGCGACGACGACCAACGCCGCGGCGAACGAGACACTCATGCGATGCAACTTGTCGAGCACGGCTCCTCCGATCTGTGAAAACTGGACGAGTCGTCGCGCAACATCGGTGCCGGGCGAAAGCGCTCTGGAAACTGTATCGTTCCGAAAAATCACACGCCTTCATCACCGCCCGCTGATACACGCGCGACCCGCTGTGACTCGATCAGGGGCATCAGCGCAAGCAGCCCCATCACTTTCAGCTCATCGGGTACGCCCGACGGGGAGTCAGGGCTTATTACCGCTAATTCGCAACATCGATGCCGGACCGCCTGGACCGCAGGAACGCGCGCTCGGCGGCGTTCTCGCTCGCGCGATCGCAACGTCGAAGGCGCCCGCTGCCTCAGTCATGCGGCCCAGACGCTGAAGCAGGTCGGCACGGATGGCATGGAACAGGTAGTAGCGGTCGAGGTCAAGGTGCATCGACGAGGCCTAGCGCCGTAAGCGGTCCATCGACCTCGGCGACAGCGACGGCGCGGTTGAGGGCGACGATCGGGCTCGGCGCAATCGCCAGGAGTTGGTTGTACAGAGTGCAGGATTTGTGACCAGTCGGTCTCAACTGCGGTCGCTGCGTCGCTGTGCACGGCGTTGATGGCCGCCTGAAGCTGGTAGGGCCCGGCTCTTGGCGCGCGAGGCAACGGCGGACGAGCGCCTGGCCCTCGCGGATGAGCGCGCGGTTCCAGCGGCTCCGGTCCTGATGGACGAGCAACACGAGGTCGCCGCCAGCTGAGACGCGTGCCGTGCGGCGCGACTCGATCAGCAGCATCAGCGCGAGCAGTCCCATGACCTCGGGTTCGTCCGGCATCAGTTCGTGCAGCTGCCGGCCGAGCCGTATCGCTTCCGCGCAGAGGTCTTCCCGCACCAAGCGCTCGCCCGAGCTCGCGGTGTATCCCTCGTTGAACACGAGATACACAACCGCGAGAACCGCGCGCAGACGAGCGGGGAGGTCGGCCGCCTGCGGCACGCGATACGGAATCCGCGCGTCGCGAATCTTGCCTTTGGCGCGGACCAGTCGCTGCGCCATCGTTGCTTCCGGAACCAGAAACGCTCGAGCGATCTCCTCAGTGGTGAGCCCGCCGAGCAGGCGCAGCGTCAACGCCACCTGAGACGTGAGCGCCAGCGCCGGATGACAGCACGTGAAGATCAGCCGCAGCCGCTCGTCGCGCACGATCTCCTCCTCGTCCGGCTCCGCCTCCGCGCCGCTGTCGTCGCGACATGTCTCGCGGCCGTGCATCCACGTGGCCTGGGCATGCCGGTCGTCACGCGACGCCTCGCGGCGGACCCGATCGATGATGCGGTTCCGCGCCGTCGTGATGATCCATCCCGCCGGACTGGGCGGCAGTCCGTCGGAGGTCCATCGCTGCACCGCCGTGGCGAACGCGTCCTGGACCGCTTCCTCGGCGACGTCGATGTCTCCGAATCGACGGACCAGGACGGCCACGGCACGGCCGTACTCCTCGCGAAACACTCGCTCGATGTCCGCCGGCGAGAGCGTCGGGTTGTCGACTCAATGCGTCGACTCGTCCTGGATCGGCCGCACCTCGATTGACAGCGGCGAGAGGACGCGCGCCAGCTTGCGGCCCCACTCGAGCGCGACGTCCAGGTCGGCGGCCTTGATGATGGTGAACCCGCCGAGGTGCTCTTTGCCTTCGGTGAAGGGGCCGTCGGTGATGAGCGATTCGCCGTCCTTGACCTGCACCACGGTGGCCGTGCTCGCCGGGTGGAGCCCTCCGGAAAAGACCCACGCCCCCGCGCGCTTCATGTCATCGCGCAGTGCATGAACGTCCCGCATGATGGCGGTCAAATCCAGGTCAGCTGGAGGAGGTCCGTCGGGCTGATAGATGCTGAGCAGATACTGTTTCATCGGTGTCCCTTTCTACCCTCTACACGAAGGGCAACCTCCCGGATCGACACCCGAGTATGATGTCCTCGCCATTTTTCGAGGGAGTCTCATGAAGAGCATCAGGAATACGGCGGTCGCGATCGCCGTCACGTTGTGTGTGTCCACGGTGGTGGGCCAGGGCGGGGGCGGGTTCCAGGGAGGGCGGGGGAGGACAAGGCGGACGGGGCGGGCCGGCGGGCCGCCTCCCGCGAACCTCCCCGAGGCGCCGACGGCGGTGACGCTGCCGACACTGTCGGCCGAGATTACCGGCCCGGGCCCGATGTTCGATTCGTCGCCGTCGCTCTGCGCCCGGAAAGGGCCTGGCGGCATTCGGCTACCAGACGCGCGAGTACTTCGTCTCGGGCACGGCCAACGGCGAGCCCTACACGACGCGCATCGTCGTCCGGAAGCCGGCCGACAACGCGAAGTTCAGCGGTCTCGTGCTGGCCGAGGCGATGCACGGCAGCGGCGCCGCGCACATGTTCGAGTTCACGTCGATCTACACGATGTCGTCCGGTCACGCGGCCGTCGAGATCCTGACCACGCCGCCGGCGCAGTTCGTGGCGCTCAACGAGGCCCGCTACAAGGACCTGAAGCTCAACGGCGCGCAGACCAACGAGATCCTCGCGCAGGTCGGATCGCTCGTCCGCGGCGGCACGCTGCTCGGTGGTCCGGTCCGAAAGATGGTGCTCGGCGGCACGTCGATGACCGCCGGCGTGCTGATCAACTACCTGCCGGCGCACATGGTCTACCGGACGCCGCAGATGCAGCGCATCTACGACGGCTTCCTGCCGATGTCGAACGGCGCGCTGGTCCGCGACGTGGACGTGCCGGTGATCCACGTGCCGACGATGCACGAGGTGAGCCGGGAACATCACCAACAAGCAGGACAGCGACGAGGCGGGCAAGCAGTACCGGCTATACGAGTTCTCCGGCATGGGGCACATCGACACGCGCGACAGCGTGCGGTTGAAGCCGAACCCGTGCGCGATGCCGCTCAGCACGTTCCCGGTGCAGGCCTACATGTCGGTGGCGCTCGATCACCTGCTTCAAGTGGGTGGACAAGGGCACCGTGCCGCCGCGCGCGGAGCGCATCCTGCTCGATCGCAACCAGTCCAACGATGGCTCGATGATGGCGCTCGACGAGCACGGCAACCCGCGCGGCGGCATCCGAACGGTCTACGTGGACGTGCCGACCGTGAAGTACGCGATCCGTCCGGCCGCGCTCAATCCCGTGGTCGCCGAACGCCAGCGCCGTACATCGCGACCGGCGGACAGAACGCGGCCAACCAGATGTGCGGTCTCAGCACGTCGCAGATCGCATTCGCGCCGGCGAAGCTGAAGGACGCTCTACAAGAACAAGCAGGGCTACGTGAAGGCCGTGGAAACGCGGCTCACCGCGCTCGAGAAGGCCGGCTGGTCGCTTCCGCTCTACCGCGAGATGATCCTGTCGGACGCCGCCAAGGTCACCTTCTAGCGATCCTCTCTCATCGAATCTGATCGAAGCCATGGCGTCGCCGCGCGCGTGAGCGCGGCCGCCATGAGCTTGGTCAGGACCAATGTGCTCGCCGCGACGACGAACTGGGAGAGCGGCACTTCGGCCCACAACGCGTCGTCGATGAGATCGCCGATGACGAGCGCCAGCACGAAATCGAACGTCGTGCCGTGGCGGATCGTCCACTTGCCAGACAGGCGCAGCAGTCCAAGCAGACACAGGTACGCGAACAGCGTGTGGACGGCGATGCGCAGCAGTTCCATCATTCAGAGATGCTGGGGCGCGTCGGTGCGGAGAGATGGCGGCGGCTCGTCCTCGCCGTTGATGTCGGCTTGCCGCGCGTCCGCGGCGGCGCGGTCCACATCGGCCCGCCGGGCGGGTTCGGCCCAGTCCCGCAGCAGCACGCTCACTGCGCCGTCGTCCTCGACCGTCGCCAGACGGACTTCCCGAAGATCGCGGATCGATTGCTCGCGAAGATGGGCCATGACGTCCTTGACGTTCATGCGCTCCTTCTTCATGCCGTCGGGCAGGAGCTGGCCGTCGCGAATGATGGCCGTCGGCTTGCCTTCGAGCACCTTGTCCAGCCCGTGCCCCCACCACGAGAGCCAGGCGTTGGCGGACTGGGCCCCGGCGACGACCACAATCGCGACCGTGCCCTGCAGGAAGCTGACGTCGCCGTAGATGATCTCGTCCACGACTTCGCCGAGCATCAACGCGACGAGCAGATCGAAGGCCGCGAAGTTTCCAACCGTCCGCTTGCCGAGCGCCCTGATGACAATCAGCATCAACCCATAGACGCCAATCGCCCGCGCCGCGGTGAGCATGAGTTCGTTCAGATCCATCAACGCCTCGGGAGCGACGTTGCAACGGGGCTGCCAGACTGGCAGGTCCGGCTCGTCAGGCTGACCGTCCAGCCTGAGGCGCTCAGGGCGTGCGCTCGATCAACTGGTGGAGCTTCTGGGTTGGGGCCTTGAGCGAGCGTCCTTTGCGCAGCAAGCCGGCCCAGAGGTCGCCGACCTCGGCGATACGCGCCGGCATGTTCCGAAGATTGAAGGTGCCGGGATCCACCTCGCCGCGCTCGATCTCGTCCCACGTGCACGGTGCCGACACGGGCGCGCCGCGCTTCGCGCGGACGGTGTACGGCGCCGCGAACGTGGCGCTGTAGCCGTTCCTGCCGGTGTCCACGTAGATCCGCCCGCGGCGATCGACCTTGCTGAACTCCTGCGTCAGGGCGTCAGGCGCCAGCGTCACGAACAGCGCGCCGACGTCATTGGCGAAGCGCGCCACTTCTCCCATGTCCGCCGCGCCGTCCAGACGCACAACGATGTGGAAACCCTTCGAGCCCGTCGTCTTGACCCACGACGAGAGTGAGAGTTTCTCGAGCAGGTCGCGCAGGCCGAGCGCCGCCGCGCGCACGGCCGGCCAGTCGTCCGTCGACGGATCGAGATCGAACACGCAGATATCGGGGTAGTACAGCTCGGGGACTCGCGAAGTCCAGATGTGGTGCGTGATCGTGTTTTGGTTCGCCGTCCAGAGCAGCGAGCGCGTGTCGGTGACAATCGGATGGTGGACGACGCCGTCCTTCTTCGGCACCTTGACGCGCTCCAGCCACTCGGGAAACCCCTTCGACACGTCCTTCTGCCAGAACCCCTTCTTGCCGGTGCCAGAGGGATAGCGTTCCATCGTGACCGGCCGTCCGCGAAGATGCGGGACGATCACTGGAGCGATCGATTCGTAGTACGCGGCCAGTTCGCCTTTGGTGATCCCATCGTCTGGGAACAGCACTTTTTCGGGATGTGTGATCGAGACCGTAGCGGGATGTGTGATCGAGACAGTCGCGGAATGTGTGATCGGGGCAGGAGCACGACGGGTCTTCACGGCTGCTCCCTCACAACCTCGCGGGCGTTCTTGTCGAATCGCACGCCGATGAGCCGTGGATGACGTAGCTTGCCGTGCGGCGTCCATTCGATGAACGAGACCTGCACGACGACTTCGGGCCGCACCCAATGCGCCCGGACGCGTGGCAGGCCCGTTCCTTTCGTGAATGGCGGCGTGGGTTGCTCGGTCGCATCGAATCGCTTGCGGAGATCGAGCAGGAGCTTTGTGTCGAATCCGGTGCCGACTTTTCCCGCGAAGACGAAGTCGTCGCCGTGATAGTAGCCGACGAGTAGCGCCCCGAGCCCGACGCGCGCGCCCTGCGGATCGGTGAACCCGCCGACGACCAGCTCCTGTGTCGCCTCGCACTTCATCTTCAGCCAGTGCTTCGAGCGGCGATGTTCGTACGGCGTTCCGCGACGCTTCGCGATCACGCCTTCCCATCCCTCGCGGCGTGCCCGCTCCCACGGCTTCTCCTCGTCCACGAGCTCGACGCGGTGCATGGGTGACGTAAACGGCAGCTGACGCAGGAGCGCGCGACGCTCCTCGAGTGGCAGCTGTGTGACGTCGCGGCCGTCGAGCCACAGGATGTCGAACACGTGATATCCGCTCCGGCCGTCCCAGGTCACCTCGCCGTCGAGGATCACGTCGTCTACCGGGAGACCGGCGACTGCGCCTCGACACCGCCGGCAGGTGCTGGGGCAGGCGGTTGCGCGAGAACAGCCCGACGTCGCCGCCGCGCTTGTAGGCGAGCAGGCGAATCCCGTCGAACTTGCGCTCGAACAGCCAGTCAGGTCCGCTGAAGCGCTCTTCGGTCAGCGTCGCCGCCATCGGCTGGAGCCACTCGGGCATCTTCGACTCGGTGCTCATCGACTCGATCACTCACGCAGGAAGCATACCGAAAAGCCCTTCGCCCTTGACCCGCGCGCAGGCGCAGCCGATCATCGGCCAGCGTGCAAGGATGACCCGGCTGCGTCTGTGTCGTGCGATGGTCGTTCTTGCAGGTCTCGCTCTCGTCTGGACCATTGTCGTGATGTGGACGGGCGGGACCGTGTTCTACGTGGCGGGCGCTCGGATTTCGTCCCGCGGGCCTCGCAATCCTGCGCTGCTCGTCCTGGCCGGTCTGCTCATTGCGTGGGTGCTCGCTCCATCCGGCCGGCGAACTCCGGCGCTCGCCGCCGAGTGCAACTGGCTCCTCGGCATCGTCGTGCGGATGTGGCCGCGGCTGCCGGCGATCCCGCGGTCAGCGCAGGTCGTCGCAGCGACCGCTGCCGTGTGCGTGGTGATCGTTGGCCTGACCTGGGGAGCGCACGTCGTTGGCGGATCCGACTCCTTTGGCTACGTCAGTCAGGCTCATCTCTGGAACATCGGCGAACTGCGGCAGCAGCCCGAACTGTCTCGCGTGCCGGCGCCGGCGCTGACGCTCGAGGTCCTGTCGCCGCTTGGATATCGGCCGTCTGTCGATGGGAAGACGATCGCGCCCACGTATTCGCCCGGGCTGCCCATTGTCATGGCGCTCTTTGAACGCATCGCCGGGCCGGGCAGTGTCTTCTGGGTTGTGCCCATTCTCGGAGGTGTGCTTGTCTGGGCGACGTATCTTCTCGGCGCGCGCGCGCATGGACCTGTCGCGGGCGCAATGGCCGCCCTTCTCGTCGCGACGAGTCCGCCCGTTCTCCTCCAGTTGACGACCGCTCCGCTCAGCGACCTGGCAGCGGCCGTGTGGTGGACCCTGTCGCTGGCCCTGATTCCCCTGGACCGGCGCGTCAGTACGCTCGGAGCCGGCGCGGCGGCCGGCCTGGCTATCCTGACGCGTCCGAACCTGGCTCCGCTGGTTCTCGTCCCTGCCGGTCTGCTCATCTTGCGGCTCCTCGCGGCACGGCGTCCGCTTCGAATGCTGGCTCAGCACGCGGTGCTGTTTGCGCTGCTGCCGGTCGCTGCCGTTGTTGCGATTGCGGTCATCAATCGTGTGCTCTGGGGATCCGCGTTCGTGTCGGGCTATGGATCCCTCAGCGCTCTCTACAGCGTCGCGAACGTCTGGCCCAACCTGCTTCTGTATCCGGGCGTCATCGCGATATTGATGCCGACGGCGCTGCTGATTCCGATCGTCGCGATCGTGCGATGGCGGCGAGGTGACCGGCGCAACAGGGCCAGCGGCGATCGATGGATGACGTTCGCTCTGGGCGCAGCTGTCGCCATCATGTTCCTGCTCTATCTGCCATTCCCGGCCTATGACTCAGCGCAGAATCTGCGGTTTCTGCTGCCGGCGATTCCGTCGCTCCTCGTGCTCGCCAGCGTCGCCGCCTTGTCGCTCGCCGGGCGTCTGGTCGAGACGAATCGAGCCGTGTGTGTCATCGTGCTCGTCGCACTGACGGGATACGGTGTGCAGTGCGCCCGGGATCGCGGAGCCTTCCAGACGGGCTACCTGCGGAAGTTCGCTGTCATCGGCGAGTCGATGGCCCAGCGGCTTCCTGAACGAGCCGTGCTGCTGGCGATGCTGCACAGCGGCAGTGCCACGTACTACTCCGGGCGGCCGACCGTTCGATGGGATCTGCTTGAACCATCCCGTCTCGACGGACTTGTCGAAGACCTGCAACAACGCGGGTTCGTGCCCTACCTGCTGATCGACGCTGATGAGCGGGCCGATTTTCAATCTCGCTATCGCGGCCATAGCCGTCTGGCTGGGCTCGACTGGCCGTCCGTCATCGCGCTGGATCCGCCAGTCGTTCAGGTGTACGCCCTTCCCGACGACGCGACGACTCGACCGTAAGTTCACGGCTCGGATTTCACGGCGGACCTGAAGGTCCGCCTCTACGATGCGTGGCCTCGAGTGTTCCGTCGCGGCACCTCTCTTGCTCCGTCCAACAGGGAATCGAGTGGACGAGGTGAATCATGAATGACGACATGATGATGAGGCTCGCGGTCGTCGGGATTGCGGTGTTGGCTGTGGTCGCCGTCTGGCTGCTGATGAAGCGGCGCCGGACCGCGGCGCTGCGCGCACGCTTCGGGCCCGAGTACGACCGTGTGCTGCAATCAACGAGCACGGCAGCGGAAGCCGAGCGCGAGCTCCAGCAGCGGCAGCGCCGGGTCGAGTCGTTCTCGCTGAGAACGCTGTCGCGCGAGCAGGCCGACCAATTTGCGGCGTCGTGGCGGACCGTGCAGGCGCGATTCGTGGACGACCCGCGCGGTGCCGTCGTCGAGGCCGACCGTCTCATCGAGGACGTGATGCGCAGCCGCGGCTATCCGATCGAGGATGCCGACCGCCGGCTCGACGATCTGTCGGTCGATCACGCGGCGGTGGTGAGCCACTACCGCGCCGGGCGCGACCTCGTCGAACGGCACGAGCGCGGCGAGGCCAGCACGGAAGATCTCCGCCAGGCGATGGTGCACTTCCGCGCGCTGTTCGATGAGCTCGTGGCCGCCAATCGTAGTCACGTGAGGAGGGCATCATGAGCAAGGAGCGACACACGGACAACATCGCGCGCACCATGGCGGCCGCCGCGCCCGAGCCGCAGGCGCGTGAGGCCCGGCCGGTCGATGAACGGCCGATACCGATCTTTGCTGGTGAGGAAGCCGCCGGTTATCGGATCCAGTGGGATGCGATCCAGACCGGCTTCGTGGACGAGCCGCGGCGGGCCGTCGAGGAGGCGGATGCGCTCGTCGCACTGGTGACCAAGCGGTTGTCCGAGGTCTTCGCCGACGAGCGCGACGCGCTCGAGCACCAATGGGGTCGCGGCAGCGAGATCTCGACGGAGGATCTCCGGGTGGCGCTGCGAAAGTATCGTTCGTTCTTCGAGCGCTGTTGTCGCTGTAATCACACCATTCTATACTCTCCGCTCGATGCCATCATCGATGTTCGGAGAGTTCGCCGGCACCGCGATCCTCGTCCTGCTTGGCGACGGCGTGGTTGCCGGCGTGTTGTTGAAAGGATCCAAGAGTGAAGGCGCGGGATGGCTGGCGATCACGGCGGGCTGGGCGTTTGCCGTCGTCGCCGGCGTCTTCACCGCGATCGCCTGCGGCAGCAGCGACGCTCATCTGAATCCGGCCGTCACGCTCGGATTCGCCGTCCAGTCGGGCGACTACAGCAAGGTGGTGGGCTACTCGCTGGCGCAGCTTGCCGGCGCGTTCCTCGGCGCGACCCTGATGTGGATCCACTACACGCCCCACTGGGCGCGCACGACCGATCCGAATCTCAAGCTCGGTGTCTTCTGCACCAGTCCAGCCGTGCGTCAGCCGGTGGCCAATCTGCTCAGCGAAGTCATCGGGACCTTCGTCCTGGTGCTCGTCGTCGCCGCGATCTTTTCAGAGCGCCTCGCCGCGACCGGTCCGGCCGCGGGTCTCGGGCCGTACCTGGTTGGCAGTCTGGTCTGGGGTATCGGGCTCTCGCTGGGTGGCACGACGGGCTATGCCATCAATCCCGCGCGCGATCTCGGTCCGCGGATCGCGCATGCCGTGCTGCCGATCCCGGGCCGGCGTGACTCTGATTGGGCCTATGCGCCCATTCCGGTGATTGGTCCGCTCGTGGGAGCCGCGCTCGCCGGTCTGCTTGCGCGATCGGCGGGGTTCTGATCCGCGCCGCTTACTGCAGTGGCGTCTTCGCAAAATCACCGGGCTTCAGAATCTTCAAGTACTCGATCAGCGCCCACTTGTCGTCGTCGCTGAGTTGCATGCCGTAGACGTGCCCCGCGTTCGAGTTGCCGGCCTTCGTCGTGTCGAAGACGAACAACGGACCCGCTGACGGTGCGTCGGGTGTCGATCGGTAGCCGAGCGTCTTCGTGTCGTACTCGCGGCTGCCGAGCGTGAAGGTCGTTGGGCGCATCTCGGGCCGCGTCAGCAGGTCCCACATGTTGGCGACCGATCCGTTGTTGAGATACGGCGCCGTGGCCCAGATGCCGGCCAGCGGCTTGGCGGGATAGACGCGGCCGCCCTTCGTGTCGGCATACTTGTCGGCGTCAGCCAGCGTGCTGCGGAACGAGGCTTTCCACTCCGGCAGCGGCCGCATGTCGCGTCCTTCCCAGTCCGCCTGCATCTCCGGTGAGACGTTCTTGCTCTTGTAGTACTGCTGCTTGATGGCGTCGATCGCCTCGAACGCCGCGTCCGCAAGGCGGCGCTCGCCCTTCGGCGTGAAGACCGTCCGATCGAAGTTGGTCGCGACAACGGGGCTGGTGCCGATCTCCTTCAGACGGAACAGCTGATACGTCACCAGTCCAGTGGGTGACACGGCGAAGGGCCTGTCGTGGCAGTTGGTGCAGAGTTTTTCGTACAGCGGCTTGCCGCGATCGGCCAGCGGCGCGATCGACGGCGCCAAACACGTCCTCGCGCCATTCGGGCGGGGTCAGCTTGTAGACGCGCTTCTCGATGACGTTCAGGTTGTCGAGACGCGACGTCGTGACGAAGTTCTCGTCGAAGCGCGCACCGACCCCGAGCGTCTGCCCGATGTTGCGCTCCATCACCGAGTTGATGTTCGCGCCCCACTGCAGCCAGGCCGTGGTCTTGAGCCCCCACATGTACGGAAAGCTGACCGGGGCGTTCTGCGGACGCAGATTGCGTGGGTCGCTCCCGAACAGCAGATTGCGGGCGACGCCGAAGGCGTCCACGCGGCCGTAGCCGTTCTCGACGGCGCCGTTCTCGACCGCGCCCATCTCGGCGACCGTCTTCATCGAGCGAAGGTAGTCGATGCTGGCTTTGACCAGTGAGAGCGCGTCGAGCTTTTGCTGCAGGCGGTCCACCATCGCGCTCGATGCCGGCGAGGGCAGCTTGACCTCGTTCGCGTCGCGGTTGCGAATGAGGCTGGCGCCGAGCCTGGCCATGCGTGGACCGTCGCCGATCGTGGCCTCGAGCTCGGTCTTCATGTCCTTGAACAGATCGTTGATGCGCAGGAGGTTCGGCGCGCCATCGACACGCACGGGCTTTCCACCGACCATCAGCTCGCCGACATGACAGGCGGTGCAGTTGAACCCGGCGACGACCGTGGTATCGAGCAGGGAGCGGGTGACGGTCCAACCCACCGGCAGTCCGAACGGGTTCTCCTCGGACACGGGATCGGGAATGAACCCGTAGCGCTCGAGGTTCTGGAGAAACGGCACCAGCTGGCCGTCGCGGCCTTCCTGCGGCACCTTGCTGCGCTCGAGCGACTGCAGCAGCGCGAGCGAGAGGATCTCGCCACCGGCTGACAGGTGATAGGCGGTCCGGCGGTCGGCGTCAGACCACCCGTTCGTATACGACGTGCTGACGCTGATCGACGAGGGCGGCGCCGGCGCTGGCTGCGTCGGTACCGGAGCATGCGACGAGCACTCCCGTGCCGACCACCGCGAGAGCGACGGTTACAGCTTGCCCTGAGCAGAGTCGAAGGGCGGCGCGCATGCCTTCCTCACTTTCGTTGAACGAGCCGCCAGAACTGCGCTTCGTTGAGCAGCGTGATCCGGTGTCCCTTCTCGCGCAGCCGCTTGATCTCCATCAGCTTCAGTCCGCCGTCGCGCCCCGCCGCCTGCAGCGGGTTGGGCCGTCCACGCACGACGACCGTCGTCTGTGACGAGGGCCCGCTGTGGACGATCGCGCCGGCCCGGCGCGCGGCCAGCGCGGCCTCGCTGCGCGGCGTGCGCAGGATGCCGGTGAACGTCAGATGCACGCCCTTGAGCGTATCGAAGGACTCCGGCTCTCAACGACGCCGGTGGGTGCGGAGCGCCTCGATCAGCTCGTTGGCGTTCTCGTATCGCTTGCGCCGCTCGCCGAGGCAGCGATGGATGATCTCCTTCAGATGATCGCTGCACGACAGGCCGCGAACGTCCGAGGTGCGGATCCGCGTGCCGGCGTCGCCCTTCGTCAGCATCGCCCAGCAGCTGTCCGACCTGATACACATCGTCGCGCGCCTGCCACTTCGGCGCGGCGCGCGACGAGCAGTTCGCTCGGCGCGGTCAAGCGCGTTCATCGTGCGGGCCGTGATCCCGCGCCGGTCGCTCTGCTGCCGGACGATGCCGAAGTCGCCGAGCTTGAGGCGGCGGCTGTCGCAGACGAAGACGTTGAGCGGCGTCAGGTCGCGGTGCAGCAGTCTGGCCGCGATGCAGCTTGCCGAGGACCTCGAGGATGCCCGCGATCTCGCGTCGGGTGGCGGCCTCGGTCCACTGACGGTCGTCGCGTCGCAGGAACGCACTCAGATCGCCGTGACGCGCGTACTCGAGCGCCAGGCAGTAGAGCACTGCCCGGTCCGAGGCCATCAGCGGAAAGGCGTCGAACACCCGAATCGCGCGAGGATGGCCGTCGAGCAGCCGTCCGAAGTACGCCTCGCGCAGCCAGCCATCGATATGTCGGCTGACTTTGATGCAGACCACGTCGGGAACGAGCGTCGGATCGGCCGAGCCGCCGCGCCAGATAGACCTGGCCGAAGCCGCCCTGACCGAGGAGACGCTTCGACCTGGTACTCGAGCTCGCGTCTCCGGGACTGCCGATGACCTGCCCGAGCGAGAGAGGCGCTCACCGCGATCCACGGCGGGGCGGCGTGCCGTCGCCGTGCGAGTGATGGCTGCTGAGAACCGCGTCGGCATGACTTACGGGATCAACGGGGGCGCCCAACAATTCTCTGCCGTTGGCTGGATCGCCGCAAGCCGGTCGATATTCGGGCATCCATGTTGCGTCGAGTACCTGGTTCGCGCCGGTTGTGTTGTTGCGCGAACCGAGGAGGTTCCAATGGCCAAAGCCAAGCCCGTTCCCGCTGGGTATCACACATTCACACTCCAGTTGATGCTGGACAACGCGGCGCAGACGATTGACTGGTACAAGAAGGCATTCGGCGTGGAGGAAGTGAGCCGTTTCCGCGGGCCCGACGGGAAGATCATGCCCGCCGAGCTGAAGGTCGGCGACTCGCGATTCATGGTCGGTGAGGTGATGCAGGACCAGAAAGGGCCGAGGGCCCTCGGCGGATCGCCGGCGTCACTGTGGCTGTACGTCGACAACAGCGATGCGCTCTTCAACAAGGCGGTCGGTGCCGGCGCGAAGGTGCATATGGCGATGGCCGATCAGTTCTGGGGCGATCGCGCTGGCGCGGTGATCGATCCGGCCGGCTATGTCTGGTGGGTCGCCACGCACACGGAAGACATGTCGCATGCCGAGATGCAGCGCCGCGGGGAGGAGTTCTTCAAGCAGCCGCAGCACGCCACGCACTAGCGGTAGGAGGCAGCCGGTGGGTGGCTTACGGTAAAATCCTCAGTCATGCGGCGATTCATCGCGGGAATGGTGGGCGTGTTCGTGTGCGCGCTCGTGCAGGCCGTCATCATCGATGCACAGGCGCCGGGGGGAACGAGCGAGCGCGTGCGAACAGTCTGGGACGGCGTGTACACCGACGCACAGGCACAGCGTGGGCGCGGCTTCTACGCCGAGCACTGCGCCAGCTGCCACGGCGGGAGCCTCGAGGGCGCCGAACACCGCGCGCTCAAGGGCGACAGGTTCTGGGCGACGTGGCAGGACACCTCAGTCGATCGCCTGCTGCGTCACGTCAGCCTCAACATGCCGCACTCCGAGGATGGATCGCTCAAGGGCACACTCGGCGCGGCGATCTACGCTGACATCGTCGCGCACATGCTGAAGACGAACGAGTTTCCCTCCGGCCCGACCGAGCTCACTGAAGCGACAAGCGCCGGCATTCGCATCATCAAGAAGGACGGCTCCGGCGAGCTTCCGTCCGGAAGCCTGGCCCACGTCGTCGGATGCCTGGAGCGCGGCACCGGTCGAAACTGGAAACTCGTGAAGGGGTCACGCCCGGCCCGCGTCGTCGAGGGACAGAAGCCGGACGGCACCGTGCCGCTCGGTGACCGGGAGTTCGCGTTGATGTTCGTCCTTACCTCGCTCGACAAGTTCGTCGGCCACCGGATGTCGGTGAGCGCCTCGCTGATGGGTGAGGGCGGCGTAAAGGGTCTCAACGTCACGACCATCGAGTCAGTCAGCAGCACCTGTCAGTAGAGGCGGGTCTTCAGATCCGCCTCATCGTCCGCCTCTACGCATGAGCGCCGAAGCATGTCGTTTGCATCGCTATGTCCGAGGAGGGACATGCGATGACGAAACGCAGCTGGGCAATTGTGATCGTCGCCGCAGCGGTCATCACGACGGTTGGGCTGCTGCTGGCGAACTCTCGGGCCAAGGCAGCGGAGGTCGTTGCGATCGGATGCCTCGAGCTCGAGCAGGACTACCGCGCGCGCACGGACGCCAGCCGCGGGGCTCTGGGCACGGGCGTCGGCGTGGCTGACGAGTTCGTCCTGTCGGGCGCGACTCCCGCACCCGGCCAAACACAGGCGATCGCCGTAGCAGGCGACTACCGGCTCACCGGTAAGCTGGAGGACAACATGCTCCGGCAGGTGGGGCGCAAGGTCGAGGTCGTCGGGAAGGTCAGAAATGATGAGACCCCGGGTGCCCAGACTGGGAAGGCGAGCAGCCTTCCGTCACTCGACGTCGAGGTCTGGCACACGTACGACGACTTCTGCCCGGCCGAGCAGGCGCCAGCGATCACTCAGTAAGTCGGGCTGCCGAGCGGCCTCAACGTTGCCCTGACCGGTGTTCGCTGGTTGGCGACGACGCGAACGCTTGACGACCACGCCGCGTATCCATCGCGACGCACGATCACTGCGCGCGATCCAACAGGCAGGTCGTCAAGCACGATGGGTGTCTGCCCGACGATCTGCCGTTCACGAGCACCTGCGCATCGGCAGGAGTGGAACTCAACACCAGCGAGCCGCGATAGCCACTGACCACGGGCGTCCGTCGCTGCACTGGTGCGGCCGCCCGCGCTGCTGAAGGACTGGCTGCGGTCGCGATGACAATCGGCGTCGGCTGTGCCGCGGTGCGAGTTGGATCGGGTGTGGCGGGCGTGACCACAGATGCCACCGTCGGTGCCACTGATTCAGCCTTCCGCGCCACTGGGGGCTCGCTCGCGACGTTGCCCGCTGGCAGGTTGCTCACCCACGCCAGGACACTCGCCAGGGCAAATCCGAGTACGAACGACACGACTCGTGATGCCGGGTCGATTGTGGGGTTTTCCGGCTGAATGATTGCCGGATCGTGCGACTGAATGAGGGTGCTTCTGGGCGCAGGCACCTGCCTGACCGGGACGGCCGACTCCAGTGCGAACTCGAGTAGGGGATCACCCGCGGACACAACGTCACTCACGATGTCTCGTGGACTTGCAAATCCTATACACACAACAGAAATACCAGAGCCTTGACGCAGCGACACGCGCAACTGCCGACCGGTCGAGCCTTGGAGCGCCAATTGCACGGCGAGTCACGTGGCAAGGGCTTACCGACGTACTCTTCGGCGCCTCACGGCCCTCGTCGTCGCCCTCTGTCTCGTCGTCGTCATCACCTTCTTCACCATTCACACCCGACCGGTTCGACGGTACGCCATCAACAAGGTCGCCGCGCTCCTTGCCGAGCGGCAGATCGAGCTGCAGACGGACGAGCTTGGCTATAACCTGCTGAATTCTTCGCTCGATCTGAGGAACGTACGCCTCCGCTCCGCCAGACTGCCAAATGCGCCGGTGTTTGCCACGATCGGGCGCGCACGCGTCAATCTCAGTCTGGCCGATCTGCTCCGCGGCAAATACGTCGTGCAGTCGGGCACGGTTGAAGACGTGAACGTCCACTACTTCGTGGACGAGCAGGGTCGCGACAATCTCCCGCGTCCGCCGGCCGATCCGAATAACCCCAATAAGCCGCTCGATTACCTGATCGCCGCGCTCACGGTGTCGAAGGCGCACGTGCGGTACGAGAACCGCGCGCAGCAGATCGACGTTGAGCTCCCTGTGTCCACCATCGACGTCAGCGGAAACAGGCTGACCGATCGCCACCGCATCACGCTCGAGGCTGCATCCGGGCGTGCCCGGGTGAAGGATCGGTCGTCGACCATCGACCGTCTGAGCGGCGAGCTGGATCTCGGGGACGACGAGCTGAAAGCCGTCCGGCTGAATGTCGAGAGCGAGGGATCGCGCGCGGAGCTGGCGGACGTCGTCTACGACTTGACACGCCGTCGGGCGGATATTGCCTCGGTGATTGCGCGTGGACCGTGGGGCGAGGTGAAGGCGAACGGCGCCATCGCGCTGGATGTGTCGGAGCGATCGCAGATCCAAGCCGACGTCAACAACGTGGACGCCGAGTGGTTGATGCGCGCGCTCAAGCTTCCGTACACGGTCGCCTCACGCGTGGCCGGCAAGGTGCGCGCGGAGTGGCCCGGCCTCGAGTATCTCAAGGCGACCGGCGACGCCGATGCGACGCTCACCCCAACATCGCCGCACGTGGCGCGCTCGACGATGCCGCTCGGCGGACGACTCATCGCGCACGGCAAGACGGCCGCATCGACGCACAGCTCGTGAAGGTGACGGCCGCTGGCGCCGAAGTCGACGGCCGCTTCGGGGTCACGGAGGACCGGCGGCTGAACGGGCAGCTCACCGGTCGCGCGACTGACGTCGGTCGCGTGACGGCGTCGATCGAGACATTTCTCGGCCGCGCCAGGGGCTCACTGGTGCCGACACCGATCAACGGCGCGGTTGCGGTGGATGCGCGCATCGCGGGCACCGTCGACGTCCCGTCGGCGACGACGGTCGTGAAGGCGCCGGCGCTGAAGATTGGCGGGGCAGAGGGCGTGGCGCTCAACGCCGACCTCGACTACACACCGGCGGCGCTGAACGTTCGCCGCGCCGACCTCACGTGGGAGGACGCGCAAGCGCACGTCGATGGTCGCATCGGCCTGTCGGGCGATCGGCGCATCGCGCTCAACCTCGTGGCCGACGAAGTCGGCGTCCCGTGGCTGCTGAAGGTCGCCAATCAACCGGATGTGCCCGCGTCGGGGACGCTGTTCGCCAAGGGCACGATCGGCGGAACGACGGCGCGGCCGACGGCGATGGTCGCCGTGCAGGGCGCCAATCTGGTCGCGTACGAGGAGGAGTTCGGTTCGCTGATCGCGGACGTCGAGCTCGCCGGCCGCGAGGTCGAGGTCTCGCGTCTCGTCATCGACAAGCCGCAGCCGGATCAGCCGGGCCGCATCTCCGCGACGGGCACGTATCACCTCGATCGCCGCAGCTACACCGCCGATCTGCAGTCGGAGGGCGTCCGTCTCCTCGGACTGCGGCTGCCGGGCGGCGAGCGTATTCGCGGCGACGTGCAGCTCGCGGCGCGCGGTGCGGGCAGCGTGGCATCGCCTGCGGGCACGGCCGACATCACTTTCGAGTCGCTCGAGATCGAGCGCCTTCGCCCGGGGACTCCGGCGCAGCGCGCTCAGGCAAGATGAGGTGATTCCGGTCGGCCATGTGGTGATCAACGCCGTCGCCGAGAACAAGGAGGCGACAATCAAGGCGATCCGCCGAGCGTTTCAACCTCAATGCGGATGCGCTCGTCGCGCTGGCGCGGCCATGGCCGACGAAGGTGACGGTGCGCGCGGAGAACCTCGACATCGCGACATTGCCCGGTCTGCCCGAGAACGGGCGCTATGAGG
Organism: uncultured Acidobacteriota bacterium; assembly: GCA_963751025.1. Taxonomy (GTDB): domain Bacteria; phylum Acidobacteriota; class Vicinamibacteria; order Vicinamibacterales; family UBA2999; genus Gp6-AA40. The sequence continues at coordinate 68,684 of CAVVTC010000008.1, forward strand.
GTCAGCTGCGCGCGACGGTCGAGGCGTCGGGCGATCTGATCGAGCCCTCGAAGGGGATGGCGAAGGCCACGATCGACTCGTTTGCCGGCTCGTGGAACGGGCAACCCTTCAGCGTGAAGAGCCCCTCGGCGCTGGAGTACGCGGAGGAGCGGCTCGCGATCGAACGCCTCGAGGTGGAGGCGAGCGGATCGGTGTTGACGGTGACGGGCGAACTGCCGCTCACCGATCGCGCGGGTGAAGGTGAGCTGACCGTGGACCTGCAGGGCAATCTTGCGACGCTGACCCAGTACCTTCCAGCAGATACACCGGTCGCCGGCGACGGTGCGGTCACGCTGACCGGCACACTCACCGGCACGCTCAAGGCGATCGATCCGGATCTCGTCGTGACCGTCGAGAACGGGCTGATTCTGTCGCCGCCTGCTCGAGCCCGGCTTCTCGAACATCCAGCTGAAGGCCACGGTGGCCGACGGTGAAGCCCGCGTCGAGACGCTGACCGGCAACTGGGGCGCGGCGTCGTTCGAAGCCTCGGGCCGCATTCCTCTCGAGGTTGTGCCGCCGCTGCCGGTCGAGATTCCCCGCATGGGCGGACCGTCCACGCTGAAGGCGGCGGTCAAGGGGCTCAACCCGTCGGCGATTCCTGGCGCGTCTGCCGCGCTCGGCGGCATCGTCACGCTTGAAGCGGATCTCTCGGCGACTCGCGCCGATCTGGCGGCGCTCGAGCGGCACGGTGAAATTCCCCGAGCTCGCGCTCACATTCAACGCCCTCGAGCTCGCCCAGAAACAGATCTCGACAATCGCCATCGCGTCCGGCGTGGCCACGCTCCAGCAGATCGAGCTGACCGGCTCGGCCGGCACCATCGCGGCAACGGGAGACGTTGGGCTGGTTGGCGAGCGGGCGTTGAACGTCAACGTCGACGGAAACATCAACGCCGGCGCAATCTCGGTGCTGATCGACCGGGTGCAGGCCGAAGGCGACACGACGCTGAAGCTTCTCGCCCGGGGAACGATCGACAACCCTGACCTCAAGGGGACGGTGACGCTCAGAGACGCGAGCGCGGTCAGCGACGAGCCCAACATCGCCGCCGAGAACATCAACGCCGACATCACGCTCGAGGGTCCGCGCATCGTCCTGACGAAGCTCACCGGTGACGTCAACGGCGGCACGATCGAAGGCTCGGGTTTCGTGGACGCTCGGCGACGGTGGCATTGCCGACATCGACATGCGCGTCGCGACGAAGGACTTCGCCTACGATGCGCCGCTCGACATGCGCAGCCTCACCGATTCGGAGCTTCGCATCGCGCGCGAAGACGAGAACTTCGTCGTCAGCGGCCGGATCACGATCATGGAAGCCGGGCTGACCGGCGACGTCAACTTCGACACCGGCCTGCTGGCGGCGATGACCGCGCGCCGCAAGCTCGATCTCACCGAAGAGCGCGATACGCTTCCTCGAGCGGCTGCGGTTCAACGTCAACGTCAACACCGCGACGCCGATCCTCGTGGACAACAACCTGGCGCGCGCCGAGGCCCGCGCTCGCCTGCGCGTGGTCGGCACGCCGTACGAGCCCGGACTCGACCGGACAGATGACCCTGCTCCAGGGCGGCGAGGTCAGGCTGAACGAACGGCGCTACGAGGTGGAGCGCGGCGTGATCACGTTCGTGGACGAGCGCCGCATCTTCCCGTCGTTCGACCTGCTGCTCAACACCACGGCGGGCAACTACGACATCAACATCGCGGTGACCGGCACGCCCGGCGATACCGAGACCACCTTGACCTCGGAGCCGACGCTTCCCGAGCCCGACATCATGGCGCATGCTCGTGACCGGCCGCACCCTCGACGCCATGCGCGGCGAGGAGTTCGAGGTCGCCCAGGAACAGGCGCTGTCGTATCTGGCCGGACGGGTCGGGAACACGCTCGGCCGCGGTCTGCAGGAGGCCACGGGGCTCAGCGAGGTGCGCATCGAGCCGACGCTGATTGCCAACGAGGCCGACCCGAGCGCACGGCTGACCGCTGGGTCAGGAGCTGACCGACGAGCTCAAGCTCGTCTACTCGACCGATCTCACCAACAGCAGCGATCGAGATCTGGATGGCCGAGTACGACGTCACCCGCCGGTTCCAGACCCGCGGCGTCCGGCAGAGCGACGCCAGCTATCGCCTGGACTTCCAGCACGACGTCCGCTTCGGCGGCCAGGCCTCGCCGCGGCGGCAGCGGCGCGAGCGGCCGACGGTGGCGTCAGTGGCGGTGGTGAACCGCGAGACCGGCGAGGAGGATCCGCTGGTTCGCGACGAGTTCGACGTCAAGGCCGGGCACACCTACGACTTCTTCGCGATTCGCGAAGAGGTGTCCGAAGTCGAGGCGGACCTGATGGCGCTCGGGTACCTGCAGAACCGCATCCGCCTCGAGCGACAGGTCGAGGGCGACAAGGCCAACCTCACGCTGCGCGTCAGGCGCGGACCGCTCGTGGAGATGCGGTTCGAGGGCCTCACGCCGCCGCGGAAGACTCCAGGACGAGGTTCGCAGGCAGTGGCATCGCGGTGTCTTCGACAAGCAGCGCGCCGACGACGGCGCCGAAGCGCTGCGCGAATGGCTGATGATCGACGGCTACCTGCAGCCGAAGGTCAGCTACACGATCGACGACAGCTCGCCCGAGCGCCGCCGCGTGACGTTCCAGGTCGAAGCCGGCCCGCACTATGACAAGGTGGTGCTGGCCTTCGACGGCGCGTCCGGCATCGACCCCGACGAGCTCGACGCGATCGTCGATTCGCAGGGCCTCGAGCGTCAGCTCTTCACCGACCCGCATCGTCGTCACCGAGCTGCTCGCGCGGTATTACCGCGACCAGGGCTATCTCTCGGCCGAGATCGACGAGCCGCGCATCGAGTATCAGGGCTCGCTCGCGCGCGTCGTGCTCGCCGTCCGCGAAGGCCCGAAGTTCACCGTTCGTCGCGTGGCGGTGTCGGGGAACAAGGTGGTGAGCACCGAGACGATGCTGCCGCAGCTCCCGGTGATCAGCAGCGAACCGTTCCTGCCGAGCGCCGCCGAGCAAGCGCTCGACAAGATTCGGACGCTGTATTGGCCGCTCGGCTACAACGACCTCCGATCCGACTACTCCCTGGTCGTCGATCGCATCGCCGGCCAGGTTGATGTCACGTTCACGATCGCCGAAGGCACGCAGAGCGTCGTCGGCGACATCCAGGTGCGCGGCAACCGCCGCATCGACGAGAAGCTCGTACGCGAGCAGCTCGTCGTCGAGCCCGGCCAGCCGCTCGACCTGTCGGCGCTGGCGAAATCGCGCCGCAATCTCTACGACACCGGTGCGTTCTCGGTCGGTGCGCATCGACCAGGGCGGTCGACCGCGACGAGGACCGCGACGCCGATGCCGCCGGCGGGCGCCGGCGGTGGGAGCGACGGTGGGCCGCAAGCTGGCGACGCTGCGCCCCAGCCCGAGAGCGATCTGCCGAATGGCCAGAAGTCGGTTCCGCTCAACGTGGTCGTTCGAGAAGTGCAGCCGCTGCAGCTGCAATACGGCGCGTCGTACGACACCGAGCGCGGCCTCGGCGGGATCCTCGACGTCTCCCAGCACAACTGGCTCGGCGGCGCACGGGTCATCGGCCTGCAGGCGCGTTACGACAAGCAGCTGAAGGACGGCCGCATCTACATCAACCAGCCGGCGCTGGCCTCGCTGCCGATCTCGACGACCGGCAGCATCTATTTCCGCGAGGACCTCAGCCCGCCCTCCGAGATCACGCGCGCGTTCAACGCCAACCGCAAGGGCGCGTCGATTCAGCAGGAAGTCAAGCTGCTCGACTCGTACGTGTGGAGCTGGGGTTACCGCTACGAGCACGCACGCGCGTATCAGCCAGTAGGGGACATCGTGCTCATCGGCGAGCCCCTGACGGTGTCGCCGCTCACCACGTACGCTGACCCGTGAGACCCGCGACGATGCCCTCGATGCGACGAGGGGGCAATTCCTGTCGCAGGCGTTCTCGTTCTCACCCGGCTGGCTCGGCTCGGATGAGCCGTACATGAAGTACTTCGGCCAGTACTACCGCTACTTCGCGCTGCAGCCGCCCAAGAGAAAACCGTTCACGAACGAGATCCTCCGCCCGCGGCTCGTCTTTGCCACCGGCGCGCGCATCGGGCTGGCCAAGAGCATCGGCGGCGACATGGTGCCGGTCAGCGAGCGCTTCTTCTCCGGCGGCAGCAACTCGCTTCGCGGCTTCGCGCAGAACTCGGTTGGCCCGATCGGCCTCGACCTGGTTCCCACCGGCGGCAATGCGATGATCGTCTTCAACAACGAGCTGCGGGCGCCGCTCTTCAGCGTGATCGACGGGGTCGTCTTTGCCGACATCGGCAACGTCTACCGGCTGATCAGCGACATCTCCCTCGATCTCCGCCAGTCCGTCGGCGCCGGCCTGCGCGTGCGCACGCGGTGGTTCCTGCTGCGCGGCGACTACGGTGTCGTGCTCGACCCGCGTCCGGGCGAGCGGCGGGGCCGCTTCTACTTCAGCATCGGCCAGGCCTTCTGATGTGACATGGCGAAGCTGCTGCGCTGGCTCGGCGTGTCGATCTCGTGGCGGGAGATTCTGAAGCGGACGGCGTACGAGGCCTTCTGGAAGGACAACTGCCTGGCGATGGCCGCGCAGCTGGCCTACTACTTCTTCTTCGCGCTGTTTCCGACGCTGCTGTTCCTCGTCGCGCTTGCCAGCTACTTTCCTGTCACCACGCTGATCGACGACATGTTCCGGACGCTCGGCGGGTTCGTGCCGCCGGAGGCGCTGACGCTCATCACCGAGCAGATCGTCAAGATCTCGAAGAGCGAGGACGGCGGGTCTGCTTGAGTCTCGGCGTGCTGCTCGCGGTGTCGAGCTCGTCGGCGGCGATGACGGCGATCATCGACACGCTCAACCGCGCCTACGGCATCGAGGATCGGCGCCCGTGGTGGAAGGTCCGGCTGACGGCGATCGCGCTGACGGTCGGGGTGGCCGTCTTCATTCTGGTGTCGTTCGCGCTGATCCTGACCGGCCCAACGCTGGCAACAGAGCTGGCGAAGGACTGGGGCCTGGGCCCCGCCTTCGAGTGGACGTGGAAGATCTTGCAGTGGCCGGTCATCTTCGCCATGGTCTCGGTGTCGATCGCGTTCATCTACCAGTACGCGCCCGATGTGGAGCAGGAATGGATCTGGCTCACGCCAGGCTCCGTGCTGGCGACGACACTCTGGCTGATCGCGTCGCTCGGCTTCAAGTACTACGTGGCGAACTGGGGCGCCTACACCGAGACCTACGGCCTCCTCGGCGCGGTGATGATTCTGCTGCTCTGGTTCTACATCTCGGGGCTGGTGATTCTCGTCGGCGCCGAGATGAACGTCGAGATTGAGCATGCCGGCAAGGCCGGTCCGCGCCGGCGCATCGGCGATCGCACGTTCGCTGGTGTTGAGCGGCGTCAGCACGCGCAGTAGACTCGTCGTCGCGAGGTCGCGATGATGATCCGACTCTTGACCGCGTTCGCGGTTGCGGCGCTCGTTGGCAGCACCCTCCGTGCGCAGAACACGCCGCGCCTGCCGTGGGGCGATCCCGATCTCGAAGGCATCTGGACCAATGCCACGCTGACCACGCTGCAGCGTGCGCCCGAGCTCGGGACCAAGGCCTTCTTCACGCCCGAGGAAGCGGCCGCCTGGGAGAAGCAGCGCATCCAGGCGACCAACGCCGATCGCCCGCTGCGCGCCGGCGAAGTCGGCGCGTACAACGACGCCTTCTTCGAGCGCGGCACGCGCGGCGTCAAGAGCCGGCGCACGTCGCTCATCATCGATCCGCCGGACGGACGGATTCCGGCGCTGACGCCCGAGGCGCAGCGGAAAGTGGACGCGCGCCAGAAGCGCGAGGCCGTCAGCCCGGCCGATCGGCCGGAGGATCGCTGGCTCACCGAGCGATGCATCCTGTTCGGCGCCACCGTGCCGATGCTGCCCGAGCCGTACAACAACAACTACCGGATCCTGCAGAGTCCAGGCTACGTGACGATCCTGGTCGAGATGAACCACGACGCGCGCGTCATCCCGCTCGACGGCTCGCCCGCACCTGCCGTCATCGGTCCAGCAGTGGATTGGCGACTCGCGCGGTCGCTTCGAGGGCAACACCCTCGTCGTCGAGACGCGCAATCTGAAGTTCAACGAGAAGAGCCGCTTCGGCGTCGGGTATCTCAATGGCCTGAGCGACGAGAACCTGCGAGTCGTCGAACGCTTCACGCGCACCGACGCGAACACGCTGACCTATCAGGCGACGATTGAGGACCCGACGGTGTTCGTGAAGCCGTGGACGGTGGAGATCTCGATGGACAGAACCGAGGGCCCGCTGTTCGAGGTCGCGTGCCACGAAGGCAACTACGGGATGTTCAATATCCTCTCGGGACATCGCGCTGAGGAAAAAGCGCGGTAGCCGGTCACAGAGGAAGCAGAGAACACGGTTTTTCAACACAGAGACACAAAGAACACAGAGGACGCACAGAGGGCGACTGCACGTGCAGTCAAAGGCCGCGGCGGTGCCGGCCTACGGCCGGCATCAGGGATAGAGACGAGGCCGGGATCGCAAGTGCCCGCATGCCGTGACCCGGGCCACTTGCGATCCCAGCCTCGCCTCTATCCCAGCCGCGCGTAGCGCGGCCCGCCGCGGCCCTCTGTGCGTCCTCCGTGATCTTTGTGATCTCTGTGTGAAGGCTTTTAGACCAGTGAAGTCAGTGAAGAATGCCTTTGATCAACATATGACGGGGACCCGCCAGAGCCACGGTCAGTTCGAGCCCCGCGTCGCGAAGCTGTTCACGGACTTCGTCGAGCGAGAACGCCGCGAGGAGCGAGTTGTAGAAGTCGCGCTGCAGGATCGGGTCTTCGCTGCCGGCGCCGTCCTGGACCATCGCCTGCGCGGTTTCCTCTGAGTCCGGTCTCACCAGGTCCATAACGTAGACGGCAGCACCTGGGCGTCCCACGCGCTTCACTTCAGTTCCACAACACCCGCGGATCTGGCAGGTGATGCAGCAGGTCCTTCGACAGCACCGCGTCGAACGAGCGGGCGGCAGGTGGCGGCCCCGGGATCCGTGTGTGGAGCAGGACAATGCGATCGTCGAGGCCCGCCGCACGCGTGGCGTCACGCGCGAGCGCGATCATCGGAGCGGAGCCGTCGAGCGCGGTGATCGTGGCTTGCGGCGCCGCCCGCGCGAGTCTGATGACGACGTCAGCGGGACCGCATCCGATGTCGAGGACCTCGCGCAGATGGGTGGGGAAGTCCCGGACCAGGCTGTCAACGAAGAGCTGATTCGACGTGCTGAAGTCCGCCTGCGCGTAGGCGACGGACTGCTGCTCGTCGTCCATCAGTTCCGGTTCGAGGATTCGCTCCATTCAGTCAGCAGCGTCATGATCTCACGACGGTAGGCTGCGTCGGTGGACGTGTCGTAGCCCTCGTGGGTGTAGCGAATCATGCCACGCGGATCGATGATGTAGGACGTCGGCATGCCCGTCGTCCCGAACGCCTCCGGGATCTTGGCGCGGGGATCGAAGATCACCCGCAGTGTGTGGGGGTGCGCCTTGAGAAACGCCTCGGCGTCCTTCCGCTGTTCATCGACATTGACGGCGATGACCTCGACGCCCTTGTCCTTGAATTCGCGATACAGCCGATCGGCGGCGGGGAACGACACCTTGCAGTCGGGGCACCAGCTCGCCCAGATCTCCATGACGACGACCTTGCCGCGGAAGTCGGACAGCCGCACCCGCGGTCCCTTCGCGGTTCTCATCTCGACGTTGGGCGCCGGCGTGCCGGCGGCGGCGGATGCCGACACGATCGCCGCGACGGCCATCAGCACCATCATCAGCGCGCACACGCGCCGACGTGACACGGTCGTCGTCATTGCGTCCTCACGCTCCATGGCCGATACTGAGCACGCCTGCCTCGCCGAAGGCGGAGGCGGGTTCCAGCCATGCTCCTGACGTTCCGCGACCTGTCCATTGACGCCGCCACGCGCCAGGTGTCGCGTCGTGGAGAGGAGATCAAGCTCACACGCAAGGCCTTCGACCTGCTGTCGATGCTCGTCGAGCGGCGTCCCGAGGCGATCTCCAAGGAAGACATCCACGCGCGGCTGTGGCCCGACACCTATGTGGCCGAGATCACGCTGCACAGCCTGGTGTCGGAGATCCGGCGGGCGATTGGCGACGACACCAACAAGCCCACGTACATCCGCACCGTGCACGGCTACGGCTATTCGTTCATCTGCCCGGCGGACGCGTCCGAGCATGCCCGCGCGCAGGAACGCCGGCGTGTTCGGGGCTGGCTGATCTGGGACTCCGATCGCCTGCAGGTCTTCGATGGCGAGAACGTGTTCGGACGCGGCGACGCGGACGTCGTCGAGCTCCCGTCCACGACGGTGTCGCGACGCCACGCGCGCATCAGCTTCGACGAGGATCCGTGGATCGAAGACCTCGGCAGCAAGAACGGCACCTTCGTCGGCGATCGACAGGTCACCACGCGCGTGCGCCTGAGTGACGGCGACCGGGTGAGACTTGGATCGTTTCTGCTGACGTTCAGGGTGGCTCAGCCCGCCGCGGCGACGAGCACCCAATCGACGGTTGACGTCCCGTCGCCCGGTCCGGGCGAGCCGGCTGAGCGAGCTATTCGCCGGCCTTCTCGCACAAGCATCTCACCAGCGATCCCTGACGGCCCGTCCGGCATCAAAGGTGACTCATTTAGCGTCTCAATCTTCCGGCCGTCAAGCGTGCGGTGCTACCGTGATAACGTTGAAATCTCACCGTTCAACACGCACCGATTCATTGTTGCCTATATGCGTCTGGCACTGGTCACCATCGCGCTCTTCGCTTGTCCCTGTCGTCACCGGCGGACAAGCCGCCGACGCGCTGCTCGCGCGCGTGAAGCAGGAGCGGAACGCCTTCGTTCAGACGCTGCAGGAGCTGGTGTCGATCGAGTCCGGCAGCCGAGACATCGAAGGACTGACCCGCCTGTCGGAGGTCATTGCCGGCCGTCTGCGCGCACTCGGCGGCGACGTACAGTTCGTGGCCCCGGCGACCGACGGCATCCGCTTCCAGGACACACCGGCACAGATCGGCCGCATCGTGCTCGCGCGCTTCAAGGGGACGGGCACGCGGAACATCTTGCTGCTGGCTCACATGGACACCGTCTACGAGCGAGGAACGGCGGCGCGCCAGCCGTTCCGGATCGAAGGCGACCGTGCCTACGGGCTCGGCATCGAGGACGACAAGCAGGGCATTGCCCTGATCCTTCACACGCTGACGATGCTGCGGGCCCTTGGTTCCCGCGAGTACGGCACGCTGACGGTCCTCATCAACGCGGACGAGGAAATCGGCGCGCCAGGATCTCGCGCGCTCATCACCCGTCTCGGGCGCGAGCATGACGTGGTCCTGTCGTGCGAGAGCGGCGGGCCCGATCGTGACGATCGTGTGCAGCTGGCGACGACAGGGAATGGCGCCGTGCTGCTCAGAGTCACCGGCCGCGCGTCGCATGCCGGCGAGGCGCCGGAAGAGGGCCGAAACGCGCTCTACGAGCTCGCCCATCAGATCATGCAGATGCGCGATCTGTCGGATCCGCGCGAAGGCATCAAGATGAACTGGACGGTCGCATCGGCGGGGACGGTGCGGAACCAGATCCCCGCCTCCGCGCAGGCGACCGCCGACGTTCGCGTGCAGCGGGTGGCCAGCTGGGACAGGATCGAGGGCCTCGTTCGCGAGCGGGTGAAGAAGACGCTCGTTCCGGATACGAAAGTCGAGGTCGTCGTCGAGCGGCGCCGGCCGCCGCTCGAGGCCACCGATGCGTCACGCCGGCTCGCCGCACACGCGCAGACGATCTACGCGAAGGCCGGGCGTAAACTCCGCGTCGCCACCGAGGGATCGGGCGGCGCGACCGATGCGGCCCTTGCGGCGCTGGAGACCCGAGGGCCAGTCGTTGAAGGCCTCGGGATCCTCGGAGATGGTGCACACGGGAGTGGTGCCGAGTTCATCTTTCTCAGCTCCATCGAGCCTCGTCTCTACCTCCTGTCGCAACTGATCATGGACCTGGCCGGGGGCAAGAACCCCTGACCCTTCAGAACAGCGCCCCCGGGATCCACTGACCCCGGGAAGCATTTGGACTCCGGACAGGTTCCCGCCGACACGAAGGGTGAGCACCCTTCGTGTCAGACGACTCTACGAATCTACTACCGGACCGACGGGCGCGTTCCCGATGGGTTCGATGCCAGCGTGACCGGCCGTGTGGCGGCTGAGAGCGCGCCACGCATTGCGGGAGTGCCGCCTGCTCCCAACGAGACCAGCAAGGACAGCTGGCTCAGACGATTGATTGATCCTCCGCGTCTCCGTGCCTCCGCGGTTCGTAGAGACACGTGAAGTCACGTGCAGTCATCGTCTACTACCGCGCAGCGGGTCGTTCGGGCCGCTCGGGTCGCTCTGGCCGGGCAGGCCGTTCCGGCCGCGCCGGCCGCTCGGGACGATCGGGCGTTGCCGGCCGCCTGGCCGCAGGGCGCTCGACGGGCTCGGCACGGCCGCGAAACAGCTGCTCCGGACGATCGCCGCGCGCGATGGCGGCGCGCACCTCGCGGAGCGTCGATCGGCCGGCGATGAAGTCGCGCTCGCGGCGCTTGATCTCCCGGCCGAGCTCCAGCACTTCGTGCGCACGGAATCCCTGGCGCACGGCTTCCGCGACGAGGGATGTCCCCTCGGTCACCGGAAGCTTGGCCTCCGTGATGAACGACAGGCCCTTGGCAGCGTTCGCCAGACCGTCGCTCGTCAGCGACGGCTTGCCTGGCGCTTGCGCCTGTTTTCGCAACTCGCGAACGTCGTTGGCCGTGACGCCGCCGCCCAGCGACTCGGCGAGCAGCAAGAGCGACGCGTCGCGTGCCGGGCCTGCGGCAGCGGGGTCGAATTCTCGCATCAGCTGATCGGCCGTCTCCAGCTGCGTCCGCATCTGTCGCACGATCGGCTCGATCCGCTTCGGGTCGTGGCCCTTGGCCAGACCTTCTCGAATCTTGTTCGTCAGCGGCGCAGACGGCAGTCCTTTCGCCGCGGCCTCGTCTGCCTGGCGGATCAGCGCGTCCACGTCCTCGGCCTGGCCGCCGCGTTCGACGCGCAGTTTCACCAGCGCCTCGCGCTCGGACGCCGACACGGACTGCGCCGCGAGCTCCGGCGTCAGACCGAGCGTCGCGACGAGTACCAGGGCAGCTGTCAGCTTCACGCGCCTACCTCTCGATCGGTGGCACCACGACCACGCCATTCTTCGCTCCGAACCCATCGTCCACGAAGTCGTCCGCCAACGGTGGTGTCACCCATTGAGTGCCATCGATCACGAACATGAAGAGATGTTCGCCCGGCGGCAGCGGCACGACGACTTCCCAGATCGCGCTCGTCAAGACTCGCGACAGCGGATGAGAGGCAGGTGACCACTGGTTGAAACTCGCCGCCAGAGCCACGCTCTTTGCGTTGGCATGAACCAGCGAGAACCGAACACCGGCCGACGTCACCTGCGGAGCCAGCGACGGCCTTTTCAAGCCAGGCGAGCATGCGCCGACGACCGTCGCGATCGCGAGCATCGACGATAGAAGACGCATCCGGACTGCAGACTAGTCGAGGCCGCGTGTCCACGCAATCTCTCACAGCGACGCTCCTGTGGGCGGACGCACGTCGAGCACCGCATTGCGCGATCCGAATCCGTCGTCATTTTGTTCGACCGCGAATGGATCGGCGATCCACTGCTCGCCGTCCACCACGAACTGATACTCGTATCGCCCCGGCTCGAGCGGAATCGTCACCGTCCATGCGCCGTTCGACGCCTGCTCGAGCGGCGTCTGCGGTGGGATTCCATCCGTTGAAGTCACCGGCCGCCTGCACCGTGCGCGCACCGGGGTGCACGACGACGAGCCGCACGAGTACTCGTTCTGTAAGAGGTGCGACCGATGCGGTGACCGGAGTCGGTGGAGCGTTCGGAGCCGTTGACGATGACCGCACGCCCACGACGACACCGCCAACGGCCAGCAGCGCGACGCAGGCCGCGGCCGCGGCGCCAGCGAGATTCCATTCGAAGACGTGCGGCGTCCACAGGGAAGCGGCGAATCGATTCCACCACGCCGGCGCTGGTGCCGGCGCTGTCGTCTGTGCGAGGACCTGCGCGACGAAGCCCTCGGGCACGACGGGCCGGGGTAGCTGGCTGGCCTCGAGCGAGAGACGTTCGAGCGCGATGACGCGCTGGCGCAGATCCTCGTCGCGCCCGAGGCGGACGAGCAGCTGCACGCGCTCTTCGGCGGAGAGCTCCTGATCGACGAAACGCTGCACGAGAAGTTCAGAGCCAGTCATGTCTATCTCCGGGCCGCCTGAAGGCGGCCCCTACGTTCGCCGCCTGCAAGCGGCCCTACGTTCGGACACTACGTAAATGCGCCAGCGATCGGCAGAGCAGCGTGCGCGCCTTGTAGACGCGCATCTTCAGCGTGTCGCGATGGACGCCGAGGATCGCGCTCATCTCGTCATAGCCCAGTCCTTCGATGTGCTTGAGCACGAACGACTCGCGATACATGTGCGGCAACGCCTCGATCCCCTTGTCAAGCTCCCACGCCAGCTCCACCTGCTCGAGTTCCCACTCCGGCGTTGCATCATCCAAGGGCTGCCAGGCGGGCGTGGTGTCATCGTCTGCTGGCTGGTCCAGTGAAACCGTCGGGCGACGCGCGCGCAGCGCGTCGGTGCATTTGTTGACGGCAATTCGATACAGCCACGTCGAGAACTTGGCATCGAACTGAAACCTCGCGAGCGACCTGAACGCCGCGACGAATGTCTCCTGCGCAACGTCTTCCGCATCGGCCGTCGGGCCCAGCATCCGCGACGTGACGCTGAGGATGGACCGGGCATGCCGAGAGACGAGCACACCAAACGCCTCCTGGTCTCCACCGAGTGACCGACGAATCAGCGCCGCGTCGTCGAGCGAGACGTCCAGTGGCATCAGGGCAAGCGTCAGAACCGACGTGCCGCGCCGACCATGATGCCGTGATCCGGCGAGCCGTCGGAGAGGCCCTTTTCTCCCGAGATCTGAATCCTCCAGCCGCTCGCGCCCCTGACATTCAGCGCCACCAGGATGTCGCGGCCGTCGGTCAGCCCCGGAACGATGGCGCGATACGTCGTGAAGAAGACGCTGAGATTCACTGCATCGCTTCCGATGTTCTGTCCGATGCCGACGTCGTACCACCAGTTGTTGTTGTATTCGACGCCGCTCGGCTGTCCGATCACCGTGTAGCCGCCATCGAGCATGGCCATGAAGCCGCGACCGAACGTGCGGCTGATTTCGAGGCCCACGCCTTCATCGAGCCGGCCTGTTCCCAGACCCTTCTCCGCGTCCGCTGTCGGCGCCTTCACGTGGGCGCGGACGGCAACGGTTGGCATCCACCCGCGCTCGTCCACCAGGTAATAGCGACCCCGGACGACGATGTCGCCCATGCCGCAGGTGGAGACCGGCGTCGGAACGACGTTCGTGTCGGTGCCAGTGGCCACATCCGTCGTCGTCCGCGGTGGCGTCGTGGTCGTGCCCCCTCGGGTCGGCGTCGTGTCGCCCGTGCGGGTCGGCGTCGTTGTGGTCGTGCCCGCGGCTTCGAGTCGTTCGGTGCGCACCGGAGTGCCGTTGATGACCGTGACTCCGGCATCGCCCCAGATGCAGGTCATCGGAAACACCAGCGTGAGGTCGGCATCCCTGAAGAGACGCCGCGCCGTGATCGGCGTGTGCAGGACCTCTGTCCGCGAATCCGTTCCGTACCGGCCGCTCGAGAAGCTTGGCGTGGTGCCCACCTGCCATTCGTCCTGCGCCAGTGCAGCAGCTGGGAGCAGCAGGAGTATCAGCAGCGCCCGGAGCGGATGAAACGTCGTCTTCAACACATCCTCCGCACAAACGACTGTGTAGGGCGGGTCTTGCTTTGTAGACCCGCCGATCTTTCAGACCCGCCTGGTAAGCCGGGTCTGAAGAACAAGACCCGGCCTACGCTGCAGGTTCAGCGTCGTGAGCTCTCCGGACGCTCGGGCCTTTCCGGGCGCTCCGGGCGCTCGGGACGTTCCGGTCTCTCGGGACGGTCCGGACGCTCAGGACGTTCCGGTCGTTCCGGACGGTCGCGACGTTCAGGCCGCTCCGGCCGATCGCGGCGATCGCGGCGCTCGGGACGATCGGGACGAGCAGGCCGCTCGGGTCGGGCTGGTCTCTCCTGCGCGATGACCGGACGTTCTGTCTGCGCCGTCTCGCTGGCCTGCGCGAACACGGGCTTCATGTCGATCGCCACGATCGACCCCGCGGCCACCAGGGCCAGGACGACTCGTAGTTGCTTCATGACTGCATTCTCCTTATCGGTGTTATCAACGCCGGCCGGCACGCCGTTTTCTTGTTCATGGGTATGACGGATCAGGCGCCCCGGCGTAAACGGGTATCGCCAGTCACGCGGCACATCCGGGCACTGCCGTGCAGGGGTGGTTCGGTGTACTGTCTTCCCCGGAGTCTTGGGCCGCCTAAAGGCGGCCCCCACATCGAGGCTGCATATGCCTGCCACGACCCGTCGCGAAGAGTTGAAGCGTCTGCTCGCACTGGCTGCGATCGCCCCGCTTCAGGCCGTGCCTGCCCCTCGACCAGGCTCGGAGCAGGCGCGCGATGCGGCCCTTCGCCAAGGCTCAGGGCAGGTGGTTCCTGCCAGCGGCATCGGCCGGCGCATCCGCCACCTGTCGTACAGCGACCAGGGCGGCCGGCCGGACGGCGTGCAGGTGATGGTCAACCGCGGTCACGTCTACGTTGGCCACATGTTCAGCGACGGCGTCACCATCCTCGACGCCACGGACCCGCGCCGCCTCAAACCGGTCGGGTTCTTCACGGCCGGCGTCAACACGCGCACGCATCATCTGCAGGTGGCCAACGATCTGATGCTCCTGGCCAATGGCGCCAACATCGTGGCGATGCAGTCCTACGACAACCTGCGCGGCTATTTCGAGAACGCGCTCGTTGACAGCATCACCAACAAGAAGAAGTTCCGATCGGGTCTCAGCATTCACGACATTTCGCGGCCGGGCGAGATGCGGGAGATCGCGTTCCTCGAGATCCCGGGCTTTGGCGTCAACCGCCTGTCATGGATGGGGGGACGCTACGCGTACCTCTCCGCGCATTTCGATGGCTTCACCGACCACATCTTCTGCATCGTCGATCTGAAGGAGATCACGAAGCCGGAGATCGTGTCGCGCTGGTGGCTTCCGGGGATGCATCGCGCGGGTGGTGAGAAGCCGGCGACGGCGCCGGGCCGGAGGGTTGCGCTGCATCACCTGCTCGCCGCGGGAGACCGCGGCTACGGCGCGTGGCGCGACGGTGGTCTGACGATTCACGACCTCAGCGATCCAGCCTCGCCGAAGCTGCTGTCGCACATCAACTGGTCGCCGCCGTTTCCGGGCGGCACGCACACGGCGCTCCCGCTTCCCGGTCGAAACCTCGCGATCGTGGCCGACGAAGCCAACGCGGAACGCTGCGCCAAGGGAACGTTTCACACCTTCGTCGTGGACGTGCGGGCCCCGGAGAACCCGGTGCCCATCGCGACGCTGCCGACACCCACCGACCGTGATTTCTGCGCGGTCGGGGACCTTCGGGCCGCACAACCTGCACGAGAACCGGCCCGGTTCGCTTCGCAGCGAGGAGACGATCTTCGCGACCTACAACAACGCCGGCGTGCGCGTCTTCGACATCAAGGACGCGTTCGCGCCGAAGGAAATCGCCTCGTGGGTCCCGCCCATGCCCAAGCGTCTGATCGATCCACGCCCGAACGTCACGCTCGCCCCGAAGACGGCGGACATCTTCGTGACGACGGAAGGCTTGATGTTTGTGAGCGATTGGAACGCGGGATTGAACGTGCTGCAGTACGAAGGGTAGAGCCGTATGCGTAGAGGCGGGTCTTTAAGACCCGCCTCTACATCCGAAGCGTTTCTACTTCACGTACCAATGACCTGAGATCGAGAAGCCCATGCCACCCGGCTCGAAGCCGACGAACGGCTCCGGCAGGTGGTAGTAGCCGACGTCCGCGCTCAGCGCGAACTGCGGCAGGCTCGAGAACGACATCTCGGCGCCAACGAAGCCGCGCACGCCAAAGGTGTTGGCCGACTCGGTCACGTCCGTGAAGATCAAGTCCGTCCGCGATGAGTGCACGAGGTGTCCGGCCACGCCCAGGTACAGGCGCAGCCACAGGTAGTCGGTCACGCGGTCATTCATCGCGAACAGAAGGCTCGGCGCGATGTCGGTTGACGTCGCGCGGCTGAGCAGGTCCACGCTGTCGAACGAATGGCGCGACACCTCGAACTGCATCCCGAGGCGGCCCTTCTTCCACGCACGCGCGCTGGCGCCAAAGCCCATCGTCGAACCGCCGGCGACTGCGCCGACGCCGAAGGTGTGCGTCGGTGCAACGTAGATCGAGCCGACCGGCGACGGCGCCGACGGCCGGGTCGCAGGAACCTGCGAGCTGGTGGCGACCGGAGCCGGCGTTGGCGTCGCCGCCACTGCCGCCTTCGAACCGACCGGAGCCGGGGTCTTTGCCGCTGCCGCCTTCGCAGTGGCTGGTGCCGGCGTCTTGGCCGCGGCCGCCTTCGGGGCGGCGGCTGCCGGGGTGTTCCGGTCACCGAAGGTGCCGGAGCTCACGCGCACGTAGCCTGCGCCGTCGTCCGCCGCCGGCCACGAGACCTTGACCCAGTCTCCAACTTCACGCGTCACGACGAGCGCGGTGCCGCGCGGCGCCTTGCCGATCACGGGGCTGCCCGTGCTCGGCGACTTGTGCACGTTGGCGGACGCCTCGCTCACGGTCAGCTTGGTGCTCTGCGCGTAGAGCGGCGACGTACTCAGACAAAGAGCAACGACGACAGCCCCGACTTGACGAATCATCGAAACACCCTCCTGCACGTACCCGACATACGAACCTGGTGGCCCGACGACGGTTCTGTCATCAGATGACCGCCGCGAACCAGTGAAAACGGGCCGAAAGCGCCCTCGCGGCGTGATCAGAGCAAACCGCGTGCTGGCGTGCGTGATGCGCAGGTTTGCGCGGCACGCGACTCATGGTGTTGTCCTTCCCAACTTCACTACGGCCGCTCCGTTGTCGCGGCCGGGAAATCGCGGTCGAGGCTGGTTGTGAGCGGTACTCTTCCAGTTGATACAGTCCATTAGAATGATCGTCCGATGACACGACTGATTCGTCTGACGTGCGCGTCTGCCGGCGCCGCGATCGTCGCCGGCGTGATGGCTGGCGACACGCCGACCGCCGCGCAGCAGAAGCCGGCGGCGGACACCGCCCTCGAGGTCATTCAGATCCGGCCGCAGTTCTACGTGATCGTCGGCGGTGGATCGAACGTCGCCGTGCAGCTCGGGCCAGATGGCGTGGTGGTGGTCGATACCGGTTCGGCGGACCGCGCCGATCAGATCGTCGCCGAGATCCGCAAGCTGTCGAACCAGCCAATCCGATACGTGATCAACACCAGCGCCGATCCCGATCACGTGGGCGGCAACGACAAGGTGTCGGCCGCCGGCCAGTCGGTGATTCCGACCGGCGGGCTGAACGAGATCGGCGCCGCCGGTGGACGGGCGCCGATTCTCGCCGAGGAGCACGTGCAGGCGCGGATGACGGCGCCAACCGGCGAGAAGTCGGCGTTTCCATTCGGCTCATGGCCCACCGTGACGTATTCGTCCGAGCTCGAGGAGATCCAGAAGGATCTCTACTTCAACGGCGAAGCGGTGATCGTCAACTATCAGCCGGAGGCGCACACCGACGGCGACAGCACCGTGTTCTTCCGCCGCTCCGACGTGCTCGTCGTCGGCGACGTGTTCGATCAGACGCAGGTTCCCGGTGATCGACCTCGAGAAGGGCGGCAGTCATTCAGGGCATCATCGACAGCCTCAATCGGATCATCCAGATCACGGTTCCGCCGGTTCCGCTCGTCTGGCAGGACGGCGGCACCGTTGTTGTGCCGGGACACGGGCTGATCAGCCACGAGGCCGACGTCGTGGACTATCGCGACATGCTGACGATCATCCGCGATCGCATCCAGGACCTGATCGCGAAGGGCCAGACGCTCGAGCAGATCAGGAAGGCCGATCCGGTGAAGGGATATCGACGCCGCTATGGATCGAACACGGGACCGTGGACGACGGATCGCTTTGTCGAAGCCGCTACAAGAGCCTGGGTGGGAAGTAAAGTGCGACGCCTGATTCTTCTCGCAGGCTTCTGCCTGTCACTTGGCGGCTCGATCGATGCGCAGCAGCGCGGACGCGGAGCGGCGCAGCCGCCCGCCGCGCCTGAAACACCACCGACACCGAGAGCGGCGGCGCCGATCGATCTCACCGGGTACTGGGTGTCGGTCATCACCGAGGACTGGCGCTGGCGCATGGTCACCGCGCCGAAGGGCGACTACACGAGCATCCCGATCAATCAGGAGGCGAGGAAGGTCGGTGACGCCTGGGATCCGCTGAAAGATGAAGCGGCAGGAGAGCAGTGCAAGGCCTACGGCGCGCCGGGATTGATGCGCGTTCCTGGCCGATTGAACATCTCCTGGCAGGACGACAACACGCTCAAGGTGGACACCGACGCCGGCCGTCAGACGCGGCTGCTGCACTTCGGTGACTGGAAATCTCCCGGCGGCGAGCCGACGCTGCAGGGCGACACCACAGCCCAGTGGGAAACGCGGCGCCGGCCGCCGCGGTCAGCCGCTGCCGCCGCCGGCGCAGCGCTTCGGCAATCTCAAGACGGTGACGACCCGTCTTCGTCCGGGGTATCTGCGCAAGAACGGCGTCCCGTACAGCGACAAGACCACGCTGACCGAGTATTGGGATCTGCTCAGGCAGACCAACGGCGATCAGTGGCTCGTCATCACGACCGTCGTCGAGGATCCGACGTATCTCACACGCACGTGGATCACGAGCCTCAATTTCAAGAAGGAACCCAACGGCTCCAAATGGGACCCTCAGCCATGTTCGACACGATGAAACGCCTCGTCATCACCGCGCTGGTGGTCGTTGCCACCACCGAGATCGCGTTCGCGCAAGGCGGCGTGCAGGCGGCGCAGGCCGCGCTGCAGGGGACGCAGACGGACTTCTCCGGCACGTGGGCGAACCGCATCCACGAGGACTGGGTTGAACGCGCGCCGGGGCCGCACATCGGCGACTACACGCGGCCTGCCGATCAACGACGAGGCGCGGGCCGTGGCCGACGCCTACCAGGTGTCGATGCAGAACATGCCCGAGCGGCAGTGCATCCTCTACACCTCGCAGTACATCGTCATGGGCCCGCAGAACCTGCGCATCGAGCAGCAGCTCGATCCGATCTCCGGGGCCGTCGTCGCGCTGCACATGAGCGGAACCGTCGATCGCGCGCCGCGCACGATCTGGGTGGACGGGCGTCCGCATCCGTCGACGAACGCGCCGCACTCTCCGGGTGGATTCAGCACGGGCGTGTGGCAGGGCACGATGCTGACCGCGACGACGACGCACCTCAAGACCGGTCTGGTGTGGCGCAACGGCGTGCCGCACAGCGATCAGGCGACGATGACCGAGCACTTCGTCCGGCACGGCGACCTGCTGACGATCACGATGATCCTCGAGGACCCGATCTACTGGGAGGAGCCGTTCATCCGCAGCGCGACGTTCCAGCTCGACTCCGGCGCGCGGGTGCTGCCCGAGCCGTGCGAGCCGCAGGTGGAGATCCCGCGGAAGCCCGGCGAGGTGCCGCACTATCTTCCGGGTCAGAACCCGTATCTCGACGAGTTCGCGAAGATCTTCAACCTGCCGCTCGAAGCCGTCGCGCGGCGGCGCGGCGACGACGTATCCGGAGTACTGGAAGAAGCTCCGCGCGACCTACAAGGCGCCGGACAAGTGCACGGTGTACTGCTGCGGCGGCACCACGCTCACGGCGCCGAACACGACCACTGCCATGTGCGCTGATCCTACGCCGCCGACTCCAGGGACTCAACCGCCACCCGCCCTTCAACGCCCGTAGTGCCCACGCCCTCTACGCCAACGCTCGGCGCGGACTAAGGTAGCTTGCGGCGGACCCGTCGAGGAGGCCCCATGTTCTTCTTTGCTGGAGTGCCACCACAAGCTTCGCCCGACAAGTTGCGGATTGACTTCTCGACATCAATGGCTGCATCACAGGTCCGTAGTCGAGGGCGTCGCCGCGAGATAGATAGCCAATCGGCTCTCCGAAGTCTTTGGTGAGATCGACCTGACCGTTCTCGCCGAAGTCGGAATAACGTTTGCCGGTCTTGGCGTTCAACGCCACGAGGTTGGCGCCGACGAATGGATCGACACACTGCCACGGCAGCGTGAGCGATTCGACGAGCACTCTTACTTACTGCTCGAGCCGCGCCATCCAGTTCAGGACCATCGTGAATGGCGGCGGCGGACCGGCGTTGGAGGCGAGCCGCAGAAAGAGGAACCGATCGCCACCCGGACCTGGACTCCACTGCGCGGGAGGCACTGGCCCAAAGAGGCGCTGTACAGCACCATAGCCAAAACTGGTTGCGCCCTGAACGTCGACTGCCGTCAACTGGCTGTTCAAGGAGATATAAAAGAGCCGCTTTCCGTTGGCGCTCCATCGTGGAAACACGCCGCCGCTGGCCGAGATCATCCACTGAGCACCTGTGACGCCGGCCGGCGATCTGGAGTCGGGCGAGAATGGACGCACGAAGACCTGTGGCACCCCCGACGTAACCGACTGATAAGTTATCCACCGCTGATCGGGAGAGAACTCAGCTTGCGCTTCCTGCGCTTCCGTGTTCAGGAACACGAAGGGCTTCCGCCCGCCATCAAGCGGTAGGACCCAGAGGTCATCCTGAGTTTTTGGACCAGTAGACGTGAACAGGAGGAACCGGCCATCAGGCGATGAACTGGTAGGGAACTTATCCTGATCGGACGAGAAGAGCAGCTTCTCGTCGCCGTCGCCGTTCGCCTTCTTCTCGTAGAGATCGAGTCTGCCGTCCCTTCTGGCTGCGAACATGATCTTCGTGCCATCCGAAGACCACACCGGCCGAACATCCTGCCGTGGATCGAAGGTCAGCTTCGTGTTTTGGCCGCTGATCAGATTTCTGACCCAGATATCGCTATTGCCCTGCGCGTCCGCTAATTGAAAGGCTACGCGCTGCCCGTCTGGCGAGAGCGCCGGATTGTTGTACAAGGCGGGCTCACCAACTGTATCCAGTGAGCGACCGTTGATATCGACCCACTCCAACTGGGGCAATCCGGTCTGGCCCGAACGATACACGAGTGCACCATTGCGGGCGACGGACCAGAGGCCAGAGGTTGCCGGGGTGAAATAGCCAACTCCATTCGCGACGGCAACCGGCGTACCGCTTAGGGTCGCTGTGTTGATGTCGAACGGCTGCGCCAGCAATACGTCGCCCCGCTGCATCAACAGGTAGGTCTTCCCGCTGCCCTCGGAGGCAACCCACCACGCCTGCCGGTCGGTCAGCAGCAGCGGCTGCAAACTCTGTTCTGCGGGTGTCACGTCGAGCGAGCCGACGTAAATTCCGCTCTTGTCCGGCGAGTTCGATACCCGAAGGTACAAGAAGCGGCGGCCATCGGGTAGAAACTGCGGCCATCGGTGGGCCCTATCTGCCGCCGCCAGCATTGTTACCGCAGCTGGAGTTCCTCCGCTCGCTGGGACCTGCTCCATGTTGCTGGTGGTCTTCGCGTACAGGATCACGCCACCATTACTCCACGTTCCACCCTGTACGAACGGGAGGCCCGTGTCGGCGATGGTCTGGGCCGGAGTGCCGGTGATCTCGGATTTCTTCAGCTTCCCAAGCGCCCCATAGACGACGAAGCGGCTGTCGTGCGACCAGAACGGCGGTGGCGATCTGGCTATAATCCCCTCCGAGCCCTGCAGTGGACGGACCTCGAGCGAATCAATAGAGCGGATATACATCCGGCTTACGTTATCTGGCCCGAGCGCAGCAAACGCCAGCCAGCGGCCGTCCGGCGAAATCGCCGCCTGCGTGCCTTCGTTGAAGGTGAGGCCCTCCGGCTGAGGAATCTGCGAGCGCACTTCTTGCGCCACTGGAGGCGCTTCAAGAAACCGCATCAGACCCAACGCTGCCGCCGCGACCAACAGCAGCGCAGCGACCGAGGGCCACAACCATCGTGTTCGAGCCCTCGCGTGAGGAGGCGCATCGACGGTGTCTTCATCGAGCAGCAGCTTCCAGTCCGCGATGTCGTGCAGTCGCTGCTCGGGATCCTTCTGCAGGCAACTTCGGAGCAAGCGCCGCACTCGTGCCGGCACGCCCTTCAGATCCGGCGCTTCTTTCAGCACCGCCGCAAGTGTTTCCGACACGGTCTCACCTTGATGGAGCTGCGTGCCGGTGAGCATCTCGTACAGCACCACGCCGAAGGCCCAGATGTCAGCGCCCTTGTCGACCGGCTTTCCCTTGGCCTGCTCCGGGCTCATGTACGCCGCTGTGCCCATGACGACCCCAGCCTGCGTCTCGTGCAGTGAGAGCGTGGGCGAATTGTCCGACGAAGCGAGGGCCGGTCCGCCCACCTTTGCCAGACCGAAGTCCAGCACTTTCACTCTGCCGTCTGGCGTGATCTTGATATTGGCGGGCTTGAGGTCACGGTGGATCACGCCCTTACGGTGCGCCGCCGACAGCGCATCGGCAATTTGCGCCGCCAGTGCGAGCGACTCGTCGAGCGGAATAGCGCCCGCCACGATCCGGTCCGCGAGCGTCTCTCCTTCGATGAGCTCCATGACCAGATAGTCGGGGCCGACGTCATAGAGCGTGCAGACGTTGGCGTGGTTCAGCGACGCGATCGCGCGCGCTTCGCGTTCGAACCGCTCGGTGAAGCGCTCGGCCGACGTCTTGATGGCCACCTCGCGATGTACGCGCGTGTCGAGCGCGCGATACACCTCGCCCATCCCACCCTTGCCGAGCGGAGCGATGATTTCGTATGGTCCGAGCTTGTCACCGGCACTCAGTGGCATGGCTGCTCTCTTTTCCGGAGATCGATGAACGGAGGCTCGTGCTCGGTGGGCCACAGTGGCGATCGGCCCCTGCAGTCGGGATTCTATCCGCGAAGCGGCGACTGTGCCGACGATAACGCCCCTACTGCGCCCCTCCGTTGCCTCCGGAAAGCATGGTAGTTTATCGACTGGTCGACACACTGCCATGGCAGCGTGATCGGTCCGAGGAGCACGCATTCATGAAGACGGCACGCATAACCGCTGGCGCAATGGTCGTGATTGCCGCGATGGCCATCGGGATTTCACTTGCGGACGAGGTCCTCGCGCAGGGCGGCGGTGGCGGGCGAGGGGGCGGCAGAGGTGCGGCGGGTCCGCCGACATCGACGACGCCTCCACCCGGAGTGACACCACTCAAGGTCGATCTGTTCACGACCAAGAACTTCTATCTCGATCGGCAGGTCCTGGCTGGACAAGCGCTACGCACGGTGCAACACGCCGCGGCAGATCACCGACATGTGGGCGCGCGAGAATCGTCCGTCGCATTGGGGCGACTGCAATCTCGATCGGCCGATCGACAAGATCGCGAGCCCCTATCCGTACAAGACCGCCGCCGAGCATTACCAGGCACTGATGGCCGAGGCGAAGAAGGCGGGAGGCCCGACGGTCCACACGCGGCAGACGCTGCCCGACTGGGATGGCTGGTATCTGCGCCGCGCCAACGAGGAGCAGTGGATCTGGGGACGTAATCTTCAGGCCTCCACGATGCTCTCGCTGCTGACGCCGGAGTATCAGAAGCGCATGGTGCAGATGATGTACCACGAGGGCGTCAGCAACGCGCCGCAGTGGATGGCCGCGTTCTGCTATCCCGAAGGCTTCATGCGCTGGTGGTCGCAGGCGGCGCTCGGCGGGCCGATCGAGGTGATGGTCGCGCCCCACCAGGTGCAGTTCCTCAGCGGCATCGCCGACAACTTCCTGCGCCGGGTGCTGATTGGCCGACAGCACGTCCAGAAAGTCCCGCAGTGGTATGGCGAGACGGTCGGTTTCTGGAACGGCAGCACGCTGGTGGCGTGGACGGCCAACGTCCAGGGGTGGACGCTCTCGCACTCGATGTTCGAGTTCAGCAGCAAGATGGAGACGATCGAAGTGCTTCGCCCGAGCGCCGACGGCAAGACCATCACGGTCGAGGCGACGTTCTACGATCCGGAGGCGTTCACGCGTCCGTTGCACACGGTCACGCCGTGGGAGCGAACCCGCGGCCTCGACGATCCCGAGCAGCGGTTCTCGTACGTGGAGTGCCGCGTGCAGAGCACGATCACGAACGGTCCCGACGGAAGACCGACGCAGATGACGCCGGTGGACGAAGGCTATATCGACTACTTCGGCCGGCCGTGGGCACAGAACTGGGAAGCGAAGTTCGAGCAGGGGTGGAAGAAGCCGGAGAACTGAGAGAGGGTGCGATGGTGCGAAGGTGCGAAGGTGCGAGGGTGCGGATCCTGGTCTTCTCGGTTTTCATCGCGGCGGGTGCGACGCTTAGTGCTCATCATTCATTCGCGATGTACGACATGCAGAAGAGCCAGTCGATGACCGGCAAGCTCACGCGGTTCATTCCCGGCGGCAATCATGCGCAGCTCGTGTTCGAGGTTCTGGGCGACGACGGCAAGCCGATGATGAAGAACGGGAAGGTCGTCGTCTGGGGCGTCGAGACGGGCTCCGCCGCGAACATCGCGCGGAACGGCATCACGGTGGAGAGCTTTCCGGTGGGGACCGTCATCGGCGTGACGTTGCACCCGCTTCGCGATGGCCGTCCGTTCGGCGCCGTCGGTGGTCCCATCGTGCACTGTGGCGCCACGATGCCCGCGGGCGGCTGCAACGAGAAGACCGGCAAAGTGTTCGGCGCGCCGGCGAACTAGGCGGGTCCCTCGCGGAGCATGTCCCACCTGTTCAGGTCTCTCGGCGTCCTGCTCCTGCTCGTCGCCTCGCCCGCGCTGGCGCAAAACGACAGCGCCGCTGTCCTCGGCACCGTACGCGACAACCAGGGTCAGGGCATCCCCGGTGTCGACGTAGGCGTCAAGAACGTCGACACCGGATTCGTGCGCCTGGTCAAGACGGCTGCCGACGGCACCTATCGCCTGGCGGCCCTGCCTCCTGGCCGCTACTCGCTGGCGGCATCCGCACTGCGCTACGTCACCGTGGTTCGCGAAGGCATCATCCTGTCGCTTGGTGCCGAAGCCGTCATCGACGTCGAGATGCCACCGTCCGGTTTTTCCGCCGAGATCGTTGTCACGGCAGATGTGCCCGTTGTCCAGACGACCACGTCGGCGATCGAGATGCAGATCAACCGCGAGCAGCTCGATCTCCTGCCGCTGTTCTTTCGTGACTACACCGCGCTCCTGCGTCTCACGCCAGCGTCTCAGGCCTTCGGCTCCTCGTTCACGGGCTCCCGCGATCGATCGAACGAGTTCTCGCTCGACGGCGTGGACAACAGCAGCGACATCAGCGGCCTGCAGCGCGTGGCCGTGCCCCTCGAGTCGATTCAGGAATTCCAGGTGCTGGCCAACAACTACAAGGCCGAGCACGGCCGCGCCTCCGGCGGGATCATCAGCGTCCTGACGCGCTCGGGAGCGAACGCACCGAGCGGCAGCGCGTTCTTCGCGATCAGCGACGATGCGATGAATGCGCAGAGTCCCTACGCGAACCGGCAGATTCCCGAGCCGCCCTTCCACATGGTGACCTTCGGCGGAAGCGCCGGCGGATCACTGGTACGAGATCGCTGGCACTACTTCCTGGCCTATGAAGGCCTGAGCCAGGATTCTCAGGCGGAAGCCACGCAGATCATGCCGGCCGCCACGGCCGCATTCTCGCCGGCGACCCTCTCCTACCTGTCCACCAACACCATTCCGCTCTCGATATTCGGCCCAGGCGGTCTCATTCGGCAGACCAGGCCCGAGTACTTCGACCACCACAACGTCAGCGCCAGGCTCGACGGGGCGCCGCGGCCGGACCAGACGTTGACCGCCC
This sequence comes from uncultured Acidobacteriota bacterium, assembly GCA_963751025.1. Classification (GTDB taxonomy): domain Bacteria; phylum Acidobacteriota; class Vicinamibacteria; order Vicinamibacterales; family UBA2999; genus Gp6-AA40. The sequence goes on from CAVVTC010000008.1 coordinate 94,684, forward strand.
GGTACAGCTTCCGTCACAGCTACAGCACCTCGGGAGACGGTCGCACGCTCTTCGACTACAACGGCAACACGTCGCTCATCCGCGACAACTACGTGGTCGTGAGCCACAAGTGGGTGCTGGGATCGAACCGGCTGAACGAGGCGTACTTCCAGGGCGGTCATACATATTCAGACTTCCTGGTGAGGTATCCAGAGCTCACGAACGTGGTGGTGACCGGCAATTTCTCGCTCGGCGGCAACACGGGATTTCCGCAGGGCCGCACCGAGCCGCTGTTTCAGGCGATCGACAATTTCACGCTGATCAAAAGCGGTGGCCGTTCCGGCGATCACACCATCCGGATTGGCGCGAACGTGAAGGTCTTCCGGTCGGACAGCTTCTTCGACGCGAACGTGCGCGGCACGTTCACGTTCGCCAACATGCAGCAGTTCCTCGCCGGCACGCCGTTCCTGTTCACCCAGTTCCGCGGCGACACCAGCCTCGATCGGCCCAACACGCTGTCGTCGTTCTATATCCAGGATGACTGGCGGCCGCGGCCCACCCTGACGATCAACGCCGGCCTGCGATACGACTACGAGTCGGCGAAGACGGAAGCGTTGCGCGACGTGACCGGCGAGCCTGGTCCCGGCATCGGTGGCGATACGAACAACGTCGGGCCGCGGCTCGGGTTTGTCTGGGCGCCGGGCGGCAGCACGCGCCACGCGATTCATGCCGGCGCCGGCCTCTACTACGACCAGGTCGTGCTCAACATCCTCGGCAACGTCCGGTTCACGCCGCCGAAAGTGGTCGGCATCTCGATCAGCAATCCGTCATTCCCCGACGCCACGTCGGGACTGGTGGCCACGCCGCCGCCCGCCATCCAGACCATCGATCCCGATCTGACGACGCCCTACAACTTCAACTCGTCGGTCGGCTACCGGCGTGAGCTGGCGACCAACCTCGGCATCGACGTCAGCTTTGTCCACAACCGCGGCTGGGGCCAGGTGATGACCGTGGAGCGGAACGCTGGCATACCGGGGACCGCGAACATCTTCGGGCAGAACGCGGCTGGCCGAAACCCCGCGATCGCGAGTGACATTCACAGCGTGAACCTGGGGACGATCCGCTACAACGGCCTGCTCGTGGACGTCCGCAAGCGTCTGAGCCGCGGCGTACAGGGCGGTCTCGGCTACACGCTGTCGAAGACGGAGGACAACGGCGCCAACTTCGCCACGCCGATTCAGGTCCCGTCGCGGCCGGAACTGAACGATGGCCCGAGCGCCAACGACCGCCGGCACGAGTTGAAGGCGCACCTCGAAGTGCAGCTGCCATTCGACATCCAGTGGGCCGGGATCCTCGAGCACTACAGCGAATCGCCGCTCAACGTCACGGTCGCGCGCGACGTCAACGGCGACGGCATTCTCGGGGACTGGGTCAATGAGGACATCTGCCTCGTCCTGCAATGCCCGGGTCAGCACTATTTCCGCAACAGCGTCCGCGAACTCTCGACGGCGGACGCCAACCAGCTGCGATCGCTTGTTGGGCTGGCCCCAATCGCAGAGTTCGCCAACAACCCGAAGTATCTCAATCTGAACATGACGATTCAGAAGTCCGTGCGCGTGTTCGGCCGCCGGGCGCGGGCGACCCTCGAGGTGTTCAACGTCTTCAACACCCCGCAACGGCTGATCGGGTCCACGAGCGCGACCTCCGGCATCTTCGGCACCTACGTCGCCGTCGTCCAGCCGCGCGCCATGCAGTTCACCGCTCAATTCGATTGGTAGCTGGCTAGCCACCAACCTTCTTCCAACACCTGCCACTGGTCCGTATTCAGGGTCGAAGCCCTGATCACGGGAGAGTGACATGCATCGAATCTCGCGCCGTTTTGCCCTCGCGCTGACCGTGGCCCTGGCCCTGCCTGTGGCCGCGGCCGCCCAGACCCAGAAACCGCCGGCCAAGCCGGCCCCGTCGACCGCGAAGCCTTCCACGGCCAAGCCGTCCACCGCCAAGCCCGCGACCGCCAAGCCGCCGGCTGCGGAGCCGGCGAAGCCTCCGGCGCCACCCCCGCCGCCAGGACGTGCGCTTCAAGTCGACCTACACGAACCGGCGACATGAAGACCGAGAGCGTGACGTACATCAAGGGCGAGCGGGAGCGGTTCGAGTTCCAGGACATGGTCCTGCTCAAGCAGCGCGACCAGAAGCGCATCGATTCAGATCAGCAAGACCGCCAACACTTACCTCGTTGCCCCCGATGGGATGCCGTCTGTGCCCCGCGGTGCCGGGCGCCGTGCAGGCGCCGCCCAAACCGCCGGGCATCGGTCATGGTCGCGACGACGATCGTCGATACCGGTGAGCGGAAGTCGGCATTCGGCCAGCAGGCCCGTCACGTGAAGACGATGATCGACAGGCAGCCGATGGCCGGCGCGTGCGACACGTCGAAGCAGCGCATCGAGACCGACGGCTGGTACATCGACGCCCCGGCCGCGTCGCCAATCAGGCCGCCGCGATGGCGAATCAGCGCCGCGGCTCCCGGACGGCTGCGCCGATCAAATCCAGGCGACGAGCAACGGCGATCCCGAAGGTGCTCGGCTTCCCGATCGCCTACACGACGACCGATCACGGGCGATGACGGCAAGCCGGTCGATCGCGTCGATGGAGGTCACCGAGTTCGAACCGACGACGCTCGACGCCGCGCTCTTCGAGATTCCGGCCGGGCTGAACGCGGCGATGAACGTGCGCGAGCTCTCGAAGGCGCTGAGCGACGCGAACGAGGCGAAGCTGGCCGCCGCCGACTGCGGCGCCGCCCGCCGCGCCGGCGCCCAAGGCGCCCGGCGTGGTGCGAATCGGCGTGCCCGAGCTCACCAACAAGACGACGCAGGCCGTGGACACGCGCGCGCTGCGCCAGCGCCTGATCGCCGACCTGACGCGACGCGAAGTTCGAAGCGGTGCCGATGGCGGCGGCGCCGCCGGCGGAGTTGCAGAAGCGCGCCGGAGAGCTCGGCTACGACTACGTGCTGTTCGCCGAAGTGAGCGAGCTGAAGGTCGAACAAGCCCGGGGCGCTCGGCGGCTTGATGAAGGCGGCGTCCGGAGTCACCGGTGGACGCGCCGGCATGGCCGGCGCGGCCGCGGGCGCGGCGGCGGGAGCCGTCCGGCACCGAAGGAGAACACCGAGTCGAGCCTCGCCGTGAAGCTCGTTCAGCCCGACGGCAAGCAGCGGCTCTCGACGACGGCCAAGGGCAAGGACGGCAGCGGCTTCAGCCTGAAGACCGGTCTCGGGATCGCGAAGTTCGCGGGCGGCATGTATCTCGGCATGATGGCCGGCCCGATGATGATGTCGAAGTTGGGCGGCATGGGCGGTCAGCAACATGGGCGGGCATGGGCATGCTCGGCAACCCGATGCTCTACCAGATGCAGGGCGCGCGGCCTCGAGCGGCTTCGGCAAGGGCCTGGGCATGGACGCGACCGCCGGCGCCGCGTCGTACCTGATGGGCACGGCCATGACGATGAACGACCTCGGCGGCTTCGTGGGTGTGCCCGGCCAGGGGCCGTCGTACGACGAGTCGCTCGGCGAAGCGGTGCAGAACGCCGCGAAGGCGGTGAGAAGGCGCTGAGAAGAAGTGAAAGAGGTACTCCATGTCAAATTCGCTCGCCCTTGCCGTCACGTTGAGTGTTGCTGCCGCCGTCGTGGCCCACGCGCAGACGGTACGCACGCCGGTCGCTCCGGCCCCGTGGTCCATGCAGGCTGACATGCTGAAGTGGCAGAGCGCGATGGTGGCCGCGCAGCAGGCGGCGATCAAGCCGGGCGACGAAGCGCTCCCGTGCGAGGCGTTGCACAAGGAGCTCGTCTCGTCGATGAACGCGTCCGGCCATTCAGCAGTACGCGGCCAAGACCGACGCCGCGTACGCCAGAGGAGCTCGCGGCGCAGCAGAAGAAGGGCGAGATGACGGCGGCAACAGCTGCCGCTCTTGCCGCGGCGCTGGCGTCCGGCCCGGGCATGGCCGGCATGACCGGCATGCCGCAACTGGCGCCCGGGCAGCAGATGACCCCGCAGCAGATGCAGCAGGCGATGCTGGCGCAACAGCAGGCGTCGATCGCCTACATGAATCAGCTCGCGCCGATCATGCCGGCGCTGATGCGCAGTCAGCGCGTGACACAGCTCGGCGATGATGAAGAACTGCGCGTGGGCGACCGGTGGTCTGGGGCTTTATCCGAACGCGGTGTCGCCCGATGCCATTCCGGCAATTACGGGCGGCGTGCGTCAACGGTGAGGTCGCGCCATGAACTTCGTCGAGCGCGCAAGAGCGATTTGTCTGTCACCCGCCTCGGAGTGGACGACCATCGACGGTGAGCGTGCGGAGACGTCGACGCTCATTCTGAGCTACGTGCTGCCGCTGGCGGGCGCGGCGGCGGCGGCCCAGTTGATTGGCGTGTCGGTAATTGGCCAGAACCTGGGACTGCTCGGCACCTATCGGATGCCGCTCGCGACCGGGCTCGAACTGGCCATCGCGAGCCTGTTGTTTGCCGCGGTGGGCGTGGTGGTGATGTCGTTCATCATCGACGCGTTGGCACCGACGTTTTCCGCTGAGAAGAGCCGTGAGCAAGCGCTCAAGGTCGCGGTCTATTCGGCGACGCCGGTCTGGATCGCGGGTGTCCTGCAGATCATCCCCGCACTCGGCGTCGCCGTGCTTCTCGGCAGCCTCTATGCGCTCTATCTGCTCTATCTCGGCCTACCTCGTCTGATGAAATGCCCGGCCGAGAAGGCGGCCGGATACCTCGGCAGCGTGGTCGCCTCCGCCATCGTCATCGGGCTCGTCGGCAGCTTGTTGATCGGGCGAATCGGAAGCGCGAACGCGTCGGCCATGGCGCCGGTGTTCGACCCGGCTGTCTATTCCGATCGCTGACCGTCGGGCGTATCCCGTGCGGATGCGCGAGTTCCCTTTATGAAGGCATGGATGCGGATGCCAGCGGTGCGTCTCGCGCTCGTGATGATGGTCCTCATCGCGGTGCTCGGCGCACTGCGCGTCTTTCGAGCGGGGCCCGACGACGAAGCGTCCGCCGAGTCGTTCGAGCCCGTGGACGCCGTGCAGACGGTCTCTCTGCCGCAGGAACCGCCGACGCCTGCCGAGAGACCATTCGACGCTCGCCGCGCTCGGCGCGCCCAACGATCCACTGCCCGCGGCGCTCCCGATTGTGGCTGATCCACTCCAGAGCGGAACCGCCGCGGACACACTTGCGCGGCAGGTGCTGGTGGGCAATCAGGACTCGCTTCCGGCGTTGATGGCTGCACTGCAGGCATCGGGCATTGGTGTCGTCGGACCGGAGAACGCCGTTGACGCCAAGCCTCTCGAGCCGTGGCAAGGCATCACCATGCAGCGGTGGGAGGTCCGCCTGGCCGCGGCGATGGTGCTGCCGCAGCGCAGCGTCAGCCTGGCATTGCCGGACCTGGCGGCGTTTCTGGTGGCGGCGATCCCGGAGCTCACAGGTGCACCGGTGGAGCAATTGATTGTCAAAGACCTGCGCGCGCTCGCCGATTCGCCAGCACCGACGAAGCAGTTCTTCGGGCGTTTCATCGCGGCGCTCGGGCGCAATGCCGTCAGCCACGATCCTGGTAACGATCTCAGTGGCGACGTGAACCCGCAGACGATTCAGCTGGATGGTCTGCAGACGTCCTTGCTGCTGCGGCGTCTCGCGATCGACGTCCTGATGCTCACGGGTGACGCGAAAGGTCAGAGCGCACCGCCACAGAAGAAAACCGCATCCATAATCGGGGCCCTCGACGAGTGGCTGGTGCCGGCGGCCCACGCGCAAGGACAAACACCGTGTGCGTTCAGCGAACGCAATCAGACCATCTTGGACATCATCGGGTTTGGTAGTTCACTCGCCTGGGGTGGCTTCCAGGTCGGTGATTCGGGCATGCCGGGGTTCATGGAGCGGGCGGGCTTGACCAGGGTGAGCCGTGCCGCGGCCATCGCGTCCACCTTGCTCGCCTACGCGCAATTCATTGCCGCGGACGCGGCGCTCGAGGGGAGACCTACATCGACCAGGGCCGTCTTTTTCTCGCGGCGCACGAAAGAGGAAGACCGCAATCTGGCGAGCGGCGCCAAGCTCAGCGCGACGGTCAAGATGGGTACCCCTGGCAACGCGGAGATGTGAATCCGCTTTCGCCGCCATGCCGATTGCCGTCGGCTTCGACTTCAGCGTGCCCAACAACGGACCGGTCAAGGGCGCGCGGGTGCTGTGGTACGGCGTTGACGGATTCGATCAGGCCGCCGCGGCGCTGCACGGCGGCAGCGAAGCGATTGTGCAGTTCGCCGCCTCGGAGGGCAGTCGCATTCAGGTGACGGGTTCGGGGAGTTCGAGTCCCGTGACGGGTGGCGTGACGGGCGAAGACGGAAAGGTGCACATCGGCGTCGAGGGACGAGGCCAGAACGAAAACCTCGACGACAACGCGAGACCAGTCCCCAAGACGGCAACGGTCAGGCTGCACGTGGCGCTCAAGGGCTCCGATTTGTTCGGCGATGTTCGGGAGGGCGGCCGGCACGGCTGCGAGTGGACTCCTGGGACTCCTGACGGTGCCGCTGAGCGAGCTCACGCGCGCCCAGTGGGTGTCGGTCGGACATTTCACTTTTCCCGTGAAGGACTGGAGCGAAGGCCCGCCGCAGTGGGGAGGGCTCGATTAGTGTCGTCGAGACAACGATTTCTGAATCCTCGGGAGAGATCCGGTAATGGCGCGCATACGACGCAGGAGACGGAAACGCACAACAGCTCCAGTGTGACAGTCACAGACGGCGTGGATCCGTCTGGGAGCAATACGACCGCGTCCCTGAGCGGGAGATTCGAAGGACGCTACCAGCGTCTCCAGACTACGCCGGGCTGGGTTCGCACGCTGCGGTTCGATCAGAACCGCATAAGCATGAACAACACGAGCCAGACACATCGACAGGCTCGGTAGGGGGGAGCGCCGCTGATCTCGGTGCCGTTGTCCGACGACGGACATACGTGATTGCGGCGAATTCCCCGGAAGTGGTGATACAGCTCACAGGGCAGACCAGCGGTGAGCTCGAGGTCTCAGGCCCGGTAGTGGGGATTGTGTCGTCCAGGTGAAACAGGAATCGCGGGAGCACGTGCCGCTGGAGCGCTCCGTCGGCGGCGTCATCCAGGCCAGCGGCAGAGTGGACCCGAAGACGCCCAACGTGCTCGCGGGATTCGAAAACCGAGAATCGCCAAGTTCAAGGGGCCGGGGGAAGACCGTGAAGACGACGACCTGGCAGTTCAGGCGCCAGTAGCGACGCTACTTATTCCCGTCGGCTGCCGCGGCGCTATTCCGCGCGATGGCCGCGACAAAGAACGTCAGAATGGCAATTTTTGTCGGCTTGGCGATGGCGCTGTTTGCGCCAGCGATGCTCGCCCTCTTCTCGCTGTCGGCGACCCCTGACCTTTTCGCGCAACGGCCGTCGCCGGCCGAGGGCCCGTGGTCGGGTCAGGCCCAGTGCGTGGTCGTCGCCAAGTTTGCGGACTATCACGACGAGCAGACGCACACCTGGCGGCTGACGGGCGAGGCGCCACCGATGCCGGCGCCGCGCGGCTCCGCGCAGGTGTTCTACACCTGGCCGGCCATGTGGCGCGTGCAGGGAAGCGGCCGCAAGACCTGGCCGCCGCGCGAATCGGGGAACCGTGAGCAGTCAGAACGTTGGACGATGGCCCACGAGATGAAGATGTTGCTCCGATTCACGGAGGTCGGCGCCGGCACCAATCGGCTTCGGATCGGTACAGAGGGCCAGCGCGGTGCGCCGCTGGGCTCGCTCCGAGTGACGGGAAGTTCGGGCCGGACCAGAGAGGCATCGGTCCAGCAGTGGACCTTCCCGACGATCGAGGACAGCGCGAGCATAACCACCATCAGCGGGAGGAGCACAAAGACATATCCCGAGGGGTTCGGAGTCGGGTGGGGCCAGCCGCCGAAGGTCATCACGACCGCGACATGCAGCTGGAGCTTCACACGGGCTGGCGTCGATCAGAGACAGCGCGAACACGCCGACAGGAGGACGAGGACGAGCGGCGGGGGCGCGCGGGACGTTCGCCGCTGCGGGCGCGCCTGGCGAGTCGGCGGCAGCACCTCCACCTGACTCCGCGTTTAGCAGCGCGGGCGTCGGGAACGGCGTCGGGCTCACGGGTCAGACCGCATCGTGCGCAACACCCGGACCCGACGTGGAGCCAACGGTCGCGCCAACCAGTGTGAGGTTCGCGTGGCGGCCCGTCGCGAACGCCACGAGTTATGTCGTGGCCGACAGGAACGGCAATCCGCTCGCCCCGCCCATGTCGCAACTCACCTACACGCACAATGCGGCCCACAATCACAGTTTCAGCTATTCGGTACAGCGTGACGGCACTGCTCGCCAACGGCGGTTGCGCGATCACGCGTCTCACATTCACGCCGCCGCCGCCGTTGACGCCGCAGGTGACTGCACGCGTCATAACGAGCACGCAACCGGGTCGCGTCACGCTCACGTGGGGTGATCAGGCCGATCTGCCTGCCTACTATCTCGTGCTCGGGCCCGGCATCCCGCAGAGTGGCGTCGAAGTCACGGCAAGCCGCACCGGCCAGAGCCACGAGATCGTCCAGTTGCCTGCGGGCACGCACCGCTGGACGGTGACACCGTTCTGGAGAGCCCCCGGCGAGATCGTCGGCGATGAATCGCTCGGTGCGCGCGTCACCGCGACGATCGCTTTATCGATCTCCGTCCCCCGCACCATCGACCTGGTTGGATTCTCGGGCGCCGGGACAGCGATCGTCGTCCCGCCGCGCACCATTGCTGTTAGCGGCTGGACGGCTACTGGTTCATCTGTTCAAGGAGTGATCGTCCCATGAGATTCCCAACCTGTGTGGCGGTCTCGCTGCTCTTCGTGCTCGCGAAACCTGTTCTGTCGCTGGCACAATCAACCGTGAACTCGAATACGCTGGAACAGGTGATCAAGCAGGCAGAAGAACGAAAGGACCCCACCGCACCGCCGCCTCAGACGAGCGTCACGTTGAATGTGCCGCTCAATCTTTCCCAGCTGACGCCGAGAGGTACTGAGAGTGGCGGTCATGTGCGAGGTGCGAAGTTCAGCGATTGTCAACGGACCGAGCGCTTCTGCGTTGACGAGCATTGTTCCTGTCAATGGGCGGGTCAATACAAACGCAGTGGTCGTCGTGCCTATTTCCAGACTCGACGATCCTGCCGGCAAGACGGCCACGTACACGTGCCGCCTCTTTGCAAGAAAACTAGCCCCCGGCGACGCCAACAACAAGATCGAACTCAGAGAAGGGACAGAGACCGACTGGGTCCTGTTCAGCGCGGGCGCAAGTGACTCCGCTTTTCGACTATCCCCAGATCCCGCGGCGATCACCGGCAGTTTCCTCTGGGCTGACCCCGCGCCAACCGCCGCCGCGCCCCCCAATGTCACGACGACCTCACCGGGCGGCAATCCGTAACGCGTCGCGGCTTCCGATGCGCGCCTTGTGCGTCAGTTCGCGAACTACCTGACCGATTTGGGAAGGCGGACCTGAAGGTCCGCCTCGACAATCGAGACTACTCGGGCTCGCCGAAGAGCGCGAAGCCGGCCCAGAACACCGGATGCTCCGGAACGAGGCGACCTCGCCGGCCGCCGTGTTGATGCGACACGGCCAGCGCGCAGAGTCGCGCAGCAGTCGAAGCTGCGCGGCGCGAAGCGCGCGACTCTTGGATTCACCCGCGAGCCAGCTGCGATAGAAGTCGGGAAGCAGGCGATTCGTCGGCTCGTCTGCAACATCCCACAGACTCGCGACAAGCGACGCGGTGCCCGCGTAGATGAACGCGCGCGCGAACGCCGAGATGCCGTCGCCCGTCACGCTGCCGCCGGCCGAGCGGCACGCGCTCAGCACCACGAGATCGGCGTTGAGATCCAGCCCATACACCTCCTTTGCGGTCAGGCGCCCGTCGGTCCCGCTGCCGCTCGTCGAGGGACCGAGCGCGAGGAACGATCCGAACGGGTCATCGTCACTGACGATGGCGTGCGTGGCGAAGTGCAGGACCGCCTTGCCGGCGACGGCGTCACGCGCGCGGGACTCGGTGGCGACGCCATCCTGGAACATCGTCAGCCGGCTCGCTGGCACGAGGCGGGCGATCTGCGCGGCCTCGTCGCGCGCCCCGGGCAGCCGCGGCAGCGGGCGATCGAGGTTCGAGAGCTTTGGGAGTGCCGGATCGGCGACGACGAGCATCGGGCCGGTGCGGGCGTCGGGGCGCTTCTTGGGCGCCGTGAATTGCAGCACCGCGCCGGCGGGCGCGTAGTGCAGCGCGTAGTCCTCGAGCAGATATCGGCCCTGAGAGTTCTGCAGTGCCGCGAAGCTGACGTTGAGCAGCGGTCCCTGTGGAACGATCGTCAGCAGTGCGCCCGGCGTCTTCGGCAGCACACCTCGGATGGGCTGAATCAGGATGTCGTACAGCGCGCGCCACGCGCTCCCGTTCTCGGCGCGGATCCGGAATCGTCGATTCACCGCGCGTGACAATCGCGTGGGCGCGGGTCTGTCGTGCTCATTCTGTCAGAGAACGGCGACGATCTCGCGAATGAGCTCGAGCAGCCGCGAGCTGCAGCACCGGCACGCGCCGCGAGTGACGTCGCCGTCAGGCGACACGGCCCAGATGAACAACTCGTCGTCGCCAACCCAATAGACAACCATCGTGGAGCGCAGGCGGGCGGCCGTGGCCACGAGGTCCGTCGACTGCGGACGGGGTCGCGATGACGAAGCTGCGCAGCTCGAGATCGCGGGCGGTGGGTGCTGTGCCCGATGGGGCGACGGCGGCGCGCTCACCACGGAGCGTCAGAGCCGAAGGGCGGGCTGGCCGTCGGCCCCGGCAGATCGAAGCGCCGGCGGAATGTCGAAGCCCGCTTTCTGCAGCGCAGCGATCGCGGGCGATCGCGTTCTTTCACCGGGACATCGCGGCTGGCGAGCAGATCGAGAAATGCACGCGATCTGGCGAGCTCGGCGGTCTCGAGCGCCTGGCGCTCCTGCTTCTGCTGCGACCTGCAGCGCGATGGCCTGGCTGTAGATGTATTGCTGCGCGCGGTGGAAGTCCTGCTTGAAGAGGTCGCTTGGCACGAGGCGGTTGCGGAGTCCTTCGATGAAGTCGAGCGCAGCGTTGAGTCGGCGAGCGCGGATGGGGCATCGCCGAGCGCGGCATGCGCGGCGGCACGGCGTCCGAGTGCGTCGATGCACGACGCCTCGTCTCCCTTGCAGAGATCGACCGCCTTGGTTGCCGCGGCGAGGGCATCCTGCCGGCCGGTCCATCTTGGAATAGGCGAGCGAGAGCATCTTCTGGCGCCGGCCCGGGAAGGCATCCAGCGCCGCGCGCGAGCACCTGCTCGAGCTCACTGGCGGCGCGCGCGTACTCGCCGCTGGTGAATGAGCAGACGCGAGAAATTAGCTCGTGAGGAGATCCTGGATGCGCTGGGAGCTGGATTTCTCAGCGATGGCCAGCGCCCGCTCGTAGTAGTTCGCGGCGTTCTTCGCATCGTTGAGCCGCTCAGTACACGGTGGCCACGGCGTTGAGGCTCTGCATCAGCTCGAACGCCGAGCCGCCTTTCTCGTGCAGCGACAGGGCCTTCAGCTGAAATCGCAGCGCCTCGTCGAATCGGCCATGTGCGCGATAGACGCGGCCGATGCTGTTGTAGACCGTTCCGAGCTCGAGGACATCCGACGTGCCGAGCAGCAGCGATTCGGCCTGCAGGAGCGTGTCGAGCGCCTCTTCGAAGTGGTTGTCGGTGAAGAGCTGATCGCCAAGGCTATGCAGTACGCTGGCCTCGAGCGAGATGTCACCGGCCGCGCGTGCATCGGCGTGCCGCTCGTCGCATACAGCGGGCGCTGTGCGTCCATGTCCATCGGCGTGCACGCGCATCAGCTGCAGCGTCGCCGCGCGCGCGCCCGCGCCGGATCGTGCGCTTGACTCGTACGCAGCGACGGCGCGCTCGGAGTGGGTCGCGAGCCTCCGCCACGAGACCCGGACAGCTCCTCGACGGCGCTCAGAAAGTTGTAGATGCGGCCGATGTCGATCGGGCTGCCGACGCGCTCGTAGATCTCGGCGGCTGTGAGGGCGTGCTCGCGTGCAGCCGCGTGACTGTCGCGCGGTAGTAGAGCACACGAGCCATGCCGTAGCGCGCCCGCGCTTCCTGCGGCTCGAGCGACATCTCGGCGCACGCTCGAGCGCGCGTTCGTAGATCGGAAACGCGGTGTTGCCCTTGATCTCGCCAGGAGCTTGTCGGCGGTCGGCAGCAGCTCGTCAACCGATGCGTTCTCGGAACGGTGGCTGCGCGGTTGCGCGTGCGGTCTGAGCGCACCGATGTCGGAGCGCACCACGACCAGCAGGGCAAGACAGAGCGCCGACAGCGGACGAGGCCAGGGTCGCATCGAGAAGGTTATCGCGGAGTCGCCGCGGTCTTGGCGAGCTGCTCGAGCGCCGCGCAGGCCCGCGCCGCGCCTCGGCAGGCGCGCGACAGATCGCATCGAGCCGGGTGCGCGCGCCTGGCCACGTTACCGGACCGCTGCTCCGCGACGGCACGATACCACGGCACGTCGGCGGCAAACGTGCGATCGCCCAGGGCTTCTGCCGCGTCCAATGCAGCGATCGCGCCGGGAAGATCGTTGAGGAACAACCGCGACACGCCCTGATAGAAGAGGATCTCGATCGTCCCGGGATAGCGGCTGACGAGCGCGGTCAGCTCGCGATCGGCAGTTGCGTAGTCGCCCTTCGGTAGGCGTCGAGCCCGGTTTGAGATCCGTCAGCAACTGGTTGCTGTCGCCCGTCGATGCCCGCGCCACGTCAGCGCGCCCATGCCCAGCCGCACGTCCGGCTTGTCGAATGGCAGCAAGAATGGCGGCGCCGCGGGCGGCAGCGCGACGACCACCGTTCGTGTCCGGAGGAGCGATCCGCTCGCCGACTCTCGGTTCTCACTCGACACGAGCCAGACCAGCGAGGCGACCGCGACGATGCCCGAGCCGACGAGTGCGGGACGAAGCCAGCTCCGCACGCGCGAGGGCTCTGACGCCTTGCCGGCGTCTTTCATGATGCGAGCGAGCAGCCGTTCTGCTCGTCTGCGCTCAGTGGCGGTCCATCTTCACCCGAGTCCTTCCGCAAGCGTTCGGCTCATCGCGCTTGCGGACAGGTGTTCGGAGACAGCTGCCTGGAGATCCGGCGGCAGCGCGTCGGCGCGTGCGGCGCGCAGGAGTTCGAACGGCGGATCGGCGGCGTGCCGTCGGCGCATCGCCGTCGATCTGGTCCTCCAGACCCGCGAGCGCCTCGCGTTCCTCGCGATCCCAGTCGTGTCGATCGGTGCTCACGTCTCGTGTACTCCGTGTGCCTTGCGCAACAGGGTCAACGCGTATTGCAGATGTCCCTTGACCTGCATCTCGCGTCAATCCGGTGCGCACGGCGATTTCCGCGCGCGTCATCCCCTGCACATAGCGCAGCGCCAGGCAGACCCGATGCACCTGTTTGAGGTCCGCGCTCTCGAGCAGCCAGCGCTCGACGGGAGGCGCTTCGGGCTCGGGCGCGGCCACGAACTGTTCGGCATAGCGTCGCTCCACCATCTGACGCCGCCACCAGTCACGGGCCCGATTTCTGACCACGGTCAGCAGCCATCCGGGCAGCTGGACTCTGGTCGATCGAGGCCAGATTCCGATGGAGCGCGAGGAACGCCTCTGAGGTCAGATCTTCAGCCACCTCACGTTTCCCGGCGACGCTGAGGGCGAATCGGAACACGGCCTGGACGTGTTGACGGTATAGCTCCTCGAACGTCGCCATCTCGTATACGGGCGAAGACCTCCGGTCGGAAGACTTCCACTTTCCCCGAATTCTTCCGACAGCCACCCGGTCCGTATACCACGGATCGGGCTATTTGGGGCCTGCACCGAGCAGAAGCACTGTCTGGCGGGACCTCGGGACTAAGCGAACGCTCGTGCCTGACTCCAGGCAGGTGGCTAGGCAGACCTCGACGCGTCGTCTGACGTCCACTCGCCCTCGCTCCATGACGCGTCGCCATTTCCAGGCGCGGTGGCTCGCGGACGCGGGCGACAGCGGCGGCGCGCGCGCCTTCTTCTTTCGCGGTGTCGCGAGCGCCTTGACGGCCTTCTTCGCGACGCGCTTGGCCGCGCGCGCTTTGCCGCGGACGCTCGTCCTTCGCGGAGCGTCCGGCCTTGGCCGCGGACGGCTCGGCCGACTTCGGCGCGCCACGCTTCTTAGCGGTCTTGGCCTTCTCGGCGCGTGCAGCTTTCGTCACTTTCTTGAGCGCTTTCTTGGCCTGCTTCAAGTCGGACTTGGCCTGGCGCGCTTCCTTCTTCAATGCCTTCACGCGCTGCTTCGCGGTCTTAACCGCCTGGGCGGCTTCCTGAGCTGCGAATCGGATTTGCGTGCGGCGGAACTGGCGGCCGGGAGTTTCATATGCCTCTTCTTCAGTGATGCCGTTCGTGGAGAACGGGGCAGTCATCATAGTCCAGCCACGCCGGTGTGCTGCGCAGTGATTCGTGAGGCGGAAGGCCGGGACGTCCGGGTCAGGCGGTGCTGTCGACGGGGGTTCCGTCCGACGAGCGCAGGGCTTCGCGAATGTCGGCCAGCGCGCGCACGATCAGCCGCAGCTCGTCCACGCCTGGCGCGAGGTCGGTGGCCGTGAAGGGGACCCGGCTTTGCGCGACATCGTTGATGTGCGAAATCGCCGTCTCGATGTGGCGCCGCGCCAGCGTGAGCCGGCGCGCGGGCACGTCGTTGCTCGCGACAGATGCTGGCAGATCGGACCTGGCTGCCTCGATCTTCACTGCCGGCGCCTGTCTTCTGTAGAACGTGGGTCGCTGCCGCCGGTCGTACCCGCTGCGACGCTCGCTGAGCGGCAGCAGCCGGTATCCGTTGGACAGCAGCTGCCGCTCGAATTGCACCTGATACTCCACGAGCGACAGTCGCGTCGGGAAACGAATGCTCGCGCCGCAGCAGTCCCCGGACCAAACACCTTCAACTCGAGACCTCGGCCGTCGGCAATGCGCGTTTCCCAGCGAACGGTGTCTGGCTCACAGATGAACATTCGCACGACCGCGCCGGTCAACGCTGACCATCGATGTCCCTGTCTCCCGATTCTCGGATTCGCCGCACAGTCCGCGAGGAGAGAGACTAAATCCTCGCCGGTTGCAGTCTTCCCCGGCCTCGTCTGGCGCCGACTCAGGCGAAAACCGCGACCTGCCATCGAGATATAGCAATCGGCGCGCCGATCGCCCGGGCCGAGGTCCAGCTTCCTTGACCTGCTGCAGATGGGGCGATAGCCTACATCCCGCCATGGCACCCACAGAACGCGCGTATCAGGCCGGATTCGGGAACGATTTTTCGTCGGAAGCGGTGGCTGGTGCGCTGCCTCGCGACCAGAACACACCGCAGCGGCCGGCCTTCGGTCTGTACGTGGAAGAGCTCAATGGCACGGCGTTCACGGCCCCGCGTGGCGTCAGCCGATCCACCTGGACCTATCGCATCCGCCCGTCGGCCGTGCACAAGCCATTCAGACCGATCGGCAAGCCGGCTCGATCCGGAGCGGCCCGTTCAACGAAGTCCCGCCGACCCCGAATCAGCTGCGCTGGAGACCGCTGCCGATTCCCACCGAGCCAACCGACTTCGTCGATGGCATCGTCACGCTCGGCGGCAATGGCGACCCGGCGCACGCAGTCCGGCGCGGCCATTCACGTCTACGCCGCCAATCGGCCGATGACGCAACCGGTTCTTCTACAACGCCGACGGCGAGCTGCTGATCGTTCCGCAGTCGGGCGCGCTGACGCTGCACACCGAGCTGGGCGTGCTCGACGTGCCGCCCGGGACAGTCGGCCTCGTGCCGCGCGGCATCAAGTTTCGCGTCGAGCTGCCGGATGGATCGGCGCGCGGATACATCTGCGAGAACTACGGCCAGCACCTGCGGCTGCCCGATCTCGGACCGATCGGCACGTTCGGTCTGGCCAACGCGCGCGACTTCCTGGCGCCGGTCGCGGCATTCGAGGATCGCGAGGGCGACTTCCGCGTCGTGGCCAAGTACGGCGGCGGTCTCTGGGAAGCCGAGATCGATCACTCGCCGCTCGACATCGTCGCGTGGCGAGGCAACTACGTGCCGTTCAAGTACAGACCTGTATCGCTTCCAGTGCATCAACACGGTGACCTTCGATCACCCGGATCCGTCGATCTACTGCGTGCTGGCGTCGCCGACCGCGGTGCCGGGCACGTCGAACGTCGAGCTCGGATGCTTCCCGCCGCGCTGGTCGGTGGCCGAGCACACGTTCCGTCCGCCGCCGTTTCACCGCAACGTCGCCAGCGAGTTCCTCGGACTGATCTCCGGCGAATACATCGGCAAGTCGGACGCCTTCGTGCCCGGCAGCGCCAGCCTGCACAACTGCATGTCGGGCCACGGTCCCGACGCGGCGGCCTATCAGCGGGGCCGCGATGCGGAGCTCAAGCCGCAGTATCTCGACAACACGCTGGTCTTCCTGTTCGAGACGCAGCTTGCCGGTCCGGCCGACGAAGTTCGCGCTCGAGACCGACTGCTCGAACGCGACTACTACACGCACTGGCAGGGGCTGAAGAAGCAGTTCTCGGTCGACGTGAGGTCAGCGGTGGTCAGACCCGCCTTGATCAGGAGGCTCGATCGAGAGTCGTGCGGTGATGGTGCTGGTCGCGTGGGCGCTGCTCGAAGCGTGCGCGGCGCGCAAGGGACGTGCGATCGCGCATGTCTCGAGGGCATCGCCGAGCAGTATCTCGACGCGCTGGTGGCGAAGGACCCGAAGAAGTCTGCCGGTCGCGAGCAACGTCAAATACACCGAGAACGGCCAGCGGCTGCAGCTGGGTGACGGCTTCTGGAACTCTGTCACCGGCACGCGGCACTTACAAGCTGCACGTCGCCGACCAGACCGCGGGTCAGATCGTCACGCTTCTCGACGATGCGCGAGGCGGGCGAACCCGATGATCATCGCGGTGCGCCTCAAGATCGATGGAATCGGCGCGCTCACCGAGATCGAGACGCTCGTCGCGCACAGCGAGGGCGGCGCAAAGAATCTCGAGACGCTCGGTCAGCCGCGCGCGGCGTTCTTCCGTCCGACGCCGCCGGCCGATCGCGTGTCGCGAGCGGAGCTGGTCCGCGTCGCCAACATGTATTTCAGCGGCATGCAGTTGAACGACGGCAAGGGCACACTATCCCTTTGCCGACGACTGCGACCGCATCGAGAACGGCGGCAAGTCGACCAACGCGCGCCGGCCGCGACGGCGCGCCGCGAGCCCGACCCGAAGACGTCGACCAACTACTCGGGCATGTGGACCTGCCGCGAGCAGTTCGAGTCGGGGCTGCTGCACTTCGTCAGCCGCATCCGCGATCGACGCTACATGGCGGTGGACGAGGAGCGGGGCTCGTCGTCGCGTTCGTGTTCTTCGATCACGACGCCGGCGCGTCACGCCACTTCAAGACGCCGGACGGCCGCAGCGTGACGGCGGGTCCGACTGTGCCGTGGACGTGGCACATCGCGGAACTGTTCAAGGTCGAGAAGGGCCTGCTGCACGAGATCGAGGCGATTCTCGAGCGCGCGCCCTACGGCATGACCTCGGGATGGAGCAGCTGGGAAGACGGCATGTCCGACAAGATTCAGTTCGCTCGCTAGATGTGGTTCGCTTTCGCTCAATGCTAGGGAGGCAGCATGCGACGCACGATTGTTCTCGGAATCATCGTCCTCGGCGGCGTGATCACAACGGCCATGCTCGGCGCGCAACAGGGCGCTGCGCCGGCCGGTCAGGGGCGTGAAGCGGGACCGGGCCGCGGCGCCGGTGGCGCAGGCGCACCGGTCCAGGCGATTGAGAAGGTCAAGGACAACCTGTATCTGATCCAGGGACAGGGCGGCAACACGGCGGTCTACGTCGCGCAGAACGGCGTCGTGATCGTGGACACCAAGAACCCGAACAACGGCCAGGCGATCCTCGATCAGATCAAGACCGTCACCGACAAGCCGATCACGCACATCATCAACACCCACACCCATGGCGACCACACCGGCAGCAATCAGTTCTTCCCGGCGTCGGTCGAGGTCGTCGTGCAGGAAAACACCAAGGGCTACATGGAAAAGATGCCCGTGTACCAGGAGGAGGCCAACAAGAACGGCCTGCCCGATCGCACGTTCAAGGACAAGATGAGCGTCCTCAAAGGCAAGGACCAGATCGATCTCTATTACTACGGTGCGGCGCACACCGGCGGCGACGCGTTCGTCGTCTTCAGGAACTTGCGAACGATGCATACCGGTGACGCATTTGCGAACAAGGGATTCCCGCTCATCGATCGCAACAACGGCGGCAGCGGCATCGCCTATCCCGACACGATTCAGAAGGCGGCGAAGGGTATCAAGAACGTGGACACCGTCATCAATGGCCACTCGCCCATGACGATGAAGTGGCAGGACTTCGTCGAATGGGGCGAGTTCAATCGCTTCTTCCTCACCTACACGCAGCAGTCGCTCAAGGCGGGCAAGTCGGCTGAGGAAGCGATGAAAGAGTTCAAGGCGCCGGACGGCAAGTTCCAGGGCTACAACATCACACCCGGACGCGGACGCGGCGGGCCGGCGGGGAACGTCGGGATCATTTACGAGGAACTGAAAGGCACGAAGTAACCATTCTGGATTCGTCAACGCCCCGGGAGGATCTGCCGTGAAGCAGCCCGCACTCGGACTGGCGGCCAGCGCGATCGTCATCGCGATTGCGCTGGCCTACATCTCGCTGTTTGCGTTTCCCTCGTTCGTCGGGTGGGTATCGTTCTTCATGCTGGGCCTGATCCCGATGCAGGTCGTCGCGGTGGTCCTCTGGGGCGGTAATCCGGGCTTCGTGCAATCGCTGGGGCAGCCAGCGAAGGGCGTGGTGCTGGTGCTGGTCACGGTCGTCGTCGCCGCCGTGACCACGGCGGCCGCGTTCGTCGTGGTCGGCGAGAGCGTCAGCCCGCCTGGGCCGATTCCTTCTCACTTCGCGGTCGTCGTGGTGCCGACGACGTTCTGGCTGGCCATCATGATGGGTGGCTGGCCGTTCACCAGTCTGATCAAGAACCCGATCGTCGCGGGTCTGGCGGTGGTCGTGGCCGCCTACGTGCTCACCTACGTCGAGTTCCGGCTGTTCTTCAACTACGAGTTCATGAAAGGCGCGCCGGTGTATCTCGCCTCGGCGCCGAGCGGGATGTTCAACGCGGTGCTGGCGCTGGTCTTTCACGTGACGGCGCTGGCGGTGATGTTCCTCGTCCTCTGCTTCGATCTGTGGCCGCTGACCTCGTCGCCGGGCATCATGAAGCAGCCGGTGCTGGGCCTGGTCTGGAGCGCATTGCGCTCGGCGGATCGGCGCTCGCCATGTGGGTGGGCATCGGGGTGTTCGGCATGGACCCGATGGCCTTCCTGACCGGCGTGACGGCGCCGTTCATCTTCGGCACCATCATCGTGCTGAACATGCTGCAGAACTCGCTCGTCGGCGCGATGCAGCAGCCGGCGAAGGGCCTGGCCAACGCGATTGCCGCGTCGGCGATAGGCGTCGTGCTCGCTCACGTCTATACGGCGCTCGCACCGGTCGTGACCGGGACGCTGGTCTCAGGACCTCCGGGCTACGACATGGAAGTGTGGCTCGCGAACGCGCTGCTCAGCGTGACGTTCCCATTCCTGATCTACTACGCGGTGTTCTTCGGGTACTGGCCCTTGCCAAAGCGTGCATCTGTGCCGACTTCTGCCGGAGAGATGAAGTCCGCCTGAGCATCCCTGCGTCCAGAACTGCGGGACAGAAGTCAGCCGATCGCGGGATCTCTGATTCCGTCGCGAGCCGACCATCCCCGCCGATCTCACGACTGGCCTCGGTTTACGAGGCTGGCCCGCGGATTGAATAAGTGGGACGCGAGGACATCTGATGCGAATCGTGCGGCTATTGGTTCTCCTGGTGCTCTTTGGATCGCTCCCGATTGCGGCTGGCGCGGACGCGATCGTTGCCGGTGATGTGGTGAGGTTCTCGGAACTTGCGGGCAACACCGGCGGCGGTGAGTTCAAGCTCGCCGACGTCAACAATGCCTCCGACTGGATCATCACGTTCTGCCTGCAGAAGACGGAGTACATGAACTTCACCTCCAACTTCATCGTCGGCAGCATCAACACCTACACGTTGACCGATCCGAACGACAAAGGCGGCGTCAACGGCAGGGATCCGATCTCGTCGCAGACGGCCTGGCTGTACACGCAGTTCACGGATGGGACGCTGTCGAAGTACGACTACAACAACACGGGCAACGGCGTCTTCGCCAGCCGGCAGGATTCGGCGAACGCCCTGCAGCACGCCTTCTGGGGCTTCGAAGATGAAGAGGGTCTGGACGCGAGCAACTACTACGTCCAGCTCGCGATGGCCAACACGCCGGTCAACTTCGGCATCGGCAACGTCGCGGTGCTCAACATGTACACCTACTCCGCGACCGCGCCGGATCACATCGGTACCGAAGCGCAGGATCAGCTGACGCGGGTGCCGGAGCCATCGTCGATGGCGCTCATGGGCGTCGGGTTGGTCGCATGTACGCGCGACGCCGCAAGAAGGCGTGAGCCACCCGGTCGAGGAGCGGCAGCTGCTGGTGATCATGGAACCCGTCATCAGGATGTTCACGAGCGATACGGGGACCGTCCGGTGGATTACGACGATGACCGGCGCCGAGGGCCTGGAGTTCTCGGTGTCGGGGCCGGAGGACTGGCGCAACTCGTCGTTCTTCACCGACCCGATGTCGCTGCTGCGTTTCCAGAGAGAGTACGAACGCTTCCTGCGCGCCAGCGGTTACGAGGTGTCGCTGGTGTCCAACCGTCGCTGGCGAGGCGAGCGGACGAGAACGGCCGCGCGAAAGCGCGGACCGACGTCAACGCACGTAGGGGACACCTTCAGGTGGCCCACGCCGATTATTTCGCCTGAATATGAATCCCGCATTCGAGCTTCTGGCCGTGCCAGCGGCCTGAGCGCGGGTTGTCGGGGTCGGGCGGAAGCTCCGTGCACGGCTCGCAGCCAATGCTCGTGTAGCCCAGCTCGTAGAGCGGCAGCAGCGGAATCTGATGCTGCTTCGCGTAGGCCCACACGTCGCGCGCCGTCCAGCCGGCAATGGGCGCCACACGTGAGATCATCTTCCCGCTCGGAAGCCTGAACGGCTCTTCTTCCTTCAGGTTCGCGCGCGACGGCGACTGGTCCCGGCGCAGCGCCGTGAACCAGGTGTCGTAGCCCTCGAGCGCCGAAAAGAGCGGCTCGACCTTGTGCCGCTTGCAGCAGGCCTCGGTGCTCTCGGCCTGCCACAGCCCGACGCTCGGCGTCGCCGCGCGCAGGTTGATCAGCGTGAGTCCCCATCGCTCGGTGAGCTCGTCGCGGTAGGCCAGCGTCTGCGGGAAGTGATGGAACGTGTCGAGGAAGAGGACCGGAATGTCCGGCCGCACCTCGCGGATCATGTGCGTCAGCACCACGCACTCGGCCTGAAAGCTGGACGTGATGCACGGCAGCTGTGCGTCGCCGAGCGCTCGCTCGATCACGGCGCGCGGGTCGATGGTCGTCATGTGAGCATGTCCTCGAGCGCCTTGCGAACCAGTTCGGCGGCCTCTTCGTCAGACGATGCCCGCCGGGCGATGTGCGCGAGCCGTTCGGCGAAACTCAGCGGGGCGTGGTGGGCTTCGGGCGCCTCGCGCACCGGCTCGGTGATCATACCGGCGCCGCAGGTGAACTGCGTCGACGGGTCGATCAGGATGAAGCTGCCCGTGCCGCGGTTCTCGGCGTAGCGATCGAACACCAGCGGGCGCGCGGTCGAGATCTGGACGTTGCCAATCTGGTTGAGCACGAGCGCGTGGTTCACTTCCGCGGTGACCGTCCGTGTGCTGTGTTTCAGCAGGTACACGCGACCCGGGTCGAGCGGACGCTCGTCCATCCACACCAGTTCGGCCTCGAACTTCTGTCCGACGAACGCCGGCTCCTTCGTCAGGACGTCGCCGCGGCTGATATCGATCTCGTCGTCGAGCGTGAGCGTGACCGACATCGGCGCGAAGCCGAGCGCGAGATCGCCGTCGAAGGTGACGATGCGCTTGACGCGGGCGCTGCGGCCGGAGGGCCAGGCAGTAATGCGATCTCCGGGCTTGATGGTTCCGGAGACGATCTGCCCCGCATAGCCCCGGAACTCATCGTCGGGGCGAACGACCATCTGGATCGGGAAGCGGAACGGCCCCGCCGGCAGGTTGCGATGCACCTGCACGGTTTCGAGATACTCGAGCAGGGGCAGGCCGTCGAAATACGGCGTGCGTTCGCTGCGGGTGATGACGTTGTCGCCGTTGAGCGCGCTCATCGGGATGGCGTGGACGGACGCGCCGGTCAGGAACTCGCTGAAATCGTCCTGGATCTTCTCGTAGACGTCCCGGTCGTAATCGACCAGGTCCATCTTGTTGATGGCCAGCACGAAGTCGGTGATGCCCAGCAGGCGGGCGATGCGGGCGTGCCGCTTCGACTGCGTGCGCACACCATTCCGCGCGTCGATGAGCAGGATCGCGACGTCGGCCGTCGAGGCGCCGGTCGCCATGTTGCGGGTGTACTGCTCGTGTCCGGGCGTGTCGGCCAGAATGAACTTGCGCCGGGCGGTCGCGAAGTAACGATAGGCGACGTCGATCGTGATGCCCTGCTCGCGCTCGGCGCGCAGGCCGTCGGTGAACAGCGAGAAGTCGATGGGTCCGGCGTTGCGGTTCCTGGACGCCTTTTCGACCGACGAGACCTGATCCTCATACACCGACTGCGAGTCGTACAGCAGCCGCCCGATCAGCGTGCTCTTGCCATCGTCAACGCTACCCGCCGTGCAGATCCTGAGGAGCCCCCCGCTCAAAAGTATCCTTCCCGCTTCTTGAGCTCCATCGAGCCGTCCTGATCGTGGTCGATGATGCGGAGCTGGCGTTCGGACTGCCGCGTCGCGATGAGCTCTTCGATGATCTTGGGAATCGTGTCGGCCTCGGATCGGATGGCCCCTGTGCACGGCGAGCAGCCGAGCGACCGCATGCGGCAGCGGAGGACTTGCGGCTTCTCGCCAGGCATGGTCACGACGAACGGCTGCTCCTGCACGATCAGCGAGTTGCCGCGGACGATCACTTCGCGTTCCTTCGCGAAGTACATCGGGACGATCGGGATGTTCTCGACGTGGATGTAGTGCCAGACGTCGATCTCGGTCCAGTTCGACAGCGGAAAGACGCGGATGCTCTCGCCGGGCCGCAGCTTCGCGTTCAGCAGCGTCCACAGCTCCGGCCGCTGGCGCTTCGGGTCCCACTGACCGTTCGGATCGCGGACGGAGAAGATGCGCTCCTTGGCGCGCGAGCGCTCTTCATCGCGCCGCGCGCCGCCGATGGCGGCGTCGAAGTTGCCGGCCTGGAGCGCATCGAGCAGCGACTTCGTCTTCAGGAGCCCGCAGCAGCGCTGCGTACCGACCTTGAACGGCTGCGTGCCGTCGGCAATCGCCTCCTGGTTCGTGTGGACGATCAGCCGCGCACCGACGGCCTTGGCCATCTCGTCGCGGAACTGAATCATCTCGCGGAACTTGTAGGTGGTGTCCACGTGGAGCAGCGGGAAGGGAATCGGCCCGGGGTAGAAGGCCTTCTGCGCCAGACGCAGGAGGACCGACGAGTCCTTGCCAATCGAATAGAGCATCACCGGGCGCTCGAATTCGGCGACCACTTCCCGGAGGATGTGGATGCTCTCGGCTTCGAGGGCGCGCAGGTGATCCAGCCGCAGGGCGGCGGGCGGTTCTGACGTCGCGGACGCGATGGCCATCTGTATCTTTGACGCACCGGCGGGTCTGAAGACCCGCCGCTACAAACCCTCTCGTAGAGGCGGGCCTTCAGACCCGCCTTCCGAAAACAAAAGGCCCGGGGTTCGCTCCCCGGGCCTCGATCTCTTCAGCGTATCGTTGGGTGGTTCTGGTTCTTACCCAAACAGCCGGACCGTGACCGCGGGGACCATAGAGGTCCTGGTACAACAACACACGCAGGTACAACAGGTTCGGGGTGACACAGCCCTTTGATTCTACTCGCGGGCGACGTGAACGCCAAATCCTGCGGCGTTGCCCTTGGCGGGGGAAGTCAAGTTCTGTTGGCGGGTCGCCTAATGTCTACTCAAGCTCTAGGGAATGAAGACTGGTTCCGCTGTCTGCGCCTGCCGAGGCCTTTTCTTTTGCACCCAGGACAGGAGCTGATGGTCGTCCATATCACACACGTCTCCCGGACATCGATCGGCGATGGATTGAGTTGTTCGAGGATCGCTACGGCGAAGGCTCCTATGCGAGGCTGCTCGGCCAACTCCGCAAGCCGTGCGTCACCTTCGCCGAGATAGCCGCGCAATTCGACGTGACGCGCGCAACCAGGTCAACTTTCTTTTGACCGCGTCGCCGGTTTCTGACTTACTAGATGGTGTGATCGCTTCCGCGTCGAACGCGTCCCTCGCGCGTATCGCCCTGCTGGTCGCCGTCGTGCTGGGTGCAGCATGTCGAGACCGCCAACCGGTGGCGACCGAGGACCGCACGTCGCGCTCGGCGGCTGAGATTCTGCTCGGACGACCGTACGCCGGGCCGGCGCAGGCGGTGCCGCGCGGCGCCGATGGAAAGCCGGTGCTGACTGGATACTGGAAGCTGCTGCACGAAGACGGAAAGCCTGACGGCAATCTCGGCAAGGACCGGCCGGGCTTCGCGCTGCCGTACACCGCGAAAGGCACAGAGGTCCTCGCGCTCAATGAGCAGACCGTGGACCCCGAGGCGCGCTGCATCATCACCGGCATTCCGCGTCTGCTGACGAGTGTGCTGCCGTTCGAGATCCTGCACACGCCGCAGCGCCTCGGAACGTTTCACGCCCTGAGCTGGCATCGTTGGGTCTGGCTGGACGGACGCACACGTGATGCCGATCAGGACCCTCGCTACCTTGGCAACGCGATCGGGCGCTGGGACGCGGACACGCTCGTCATCGAGTCGTCCGGCTTCCACGACAGCGCCGGCGGCAATGTCTGGCTGGACGACAACGCCCATCCGATCAGCGGACAGGCCACTGTCGTCGAGCGCTGGACGCGGCCCGACTTTCATCACCTGAATCTCGAGCTGACGTACACGGATCCCGTCTACTACACCGAGCCGATCGTGTATCGACGGAGCTTCGTTCACGGTGAACCCGGCGAAGGGCTGGCCGAGTTCTCGTGTGAGTGGAACACCCCGTGGGTCGTGACGCATCTCGAGCCGGGCCCGGGCAAGATTGGCCCCAACGGCAATCGCGGCTTCGGTCCAGACAATCAGATCGTGCCGGATCTTCCGTTGGGATCGGTGTACGACTCGCGCGGAACGGGATACTGGCTGTATCGCAAGAACAAGCCGAAGCCCTCGGACCTGCCTGGAGAATGATGAAACGAGCCTTCATCGTCGTCGTCATCGTGGTGTGCTCGCTCAGCGCCGCACCACCCGCGCAAGTGAAGCCGGCGCAGGCTCCGGCGGCGCCGCAAACTCCATCGGAACTGACGATCGAGGATCTGCGCGGCCGTCCGTATACAGGCCAAACAGTCAAAACGCCGCGCGGTCTCGACGGCAAACCTGACCTCACGGGTTATTGGCGTCCCCTGCGTGAACCCGGCAAGCCGGGCGGCAACATTGGCAAGGACGAGCCGAAGTTCGTCTTGCCGTTCAGCGATCTCGGACGACGCGCGCTGCTCTACAGCCAGAACCACACCGTCGATCCGGAGGCTGTCTGCGTGCTTGGCGGCATTCCGCGTCACAACGGCAGCGGGCTTCCATTCGAAATCCTGCACACACCGAAGCGGCTCGCCACGCTGTACTTCTACAACACGCACCGGTGGGTCTCAATCGATCAGAACCTCAAGCATGCCGACAATCTCGATCCTCGCTACTTCGGCCACGCCATCGCGCACTGGGACGACGACACGCTGGTGATTGAGACGGCAGGTCTGAGGGACAGCGTCAAAGACAGGATCTGGCTCGACGAAAACGGCAATCCGACCAGCGACCAGACGCGGGTGACAGAGCGGTGGACGCGTCCCGATTTTCATCACATCAGCCTGCAGATGACGGTCACCGACCTGAAGTACTACACACGCCCGTTCACCTTCACGCGCACCTGGGTGCACGGTGATCCCGGCCAGGGGTTGACCGAGTACGCCTGCAACGAGAACAACATCGACGCCGCGCACATCGGTCCCGGTGCGGGAGCGATTGGGCCCGACGGTAACCGCGGCTACGGCTATCAGGATCTGGAACTGCCCAAGAACCCGCCAGGTCCCGAGCGCTACGGGCTCTGAAGGACGATCGTCATGAAGCGTGGATATCTGCTCATGCTGTTGCTGGCCGCAGGCCTCGTCTCGAATTCGCCGCGCGCCTTGGCTCATCACTCCTTCGCGGCGATGTACGACGCGAACAAACCGATTCGGCTCGTGGGCAAGCTCACCAAGATCGAATGGACCAATCCGCACAGCTTTTTCTACATCGACGTGAGAGATGCGCGCGGGCGCGTGAACCGATGGACCGTTGAGGGCGCAGGCCCAGGTGCCCTGTCGCGACGGGGATTCAACAGGGGCGACATCGACCTTGGCGACACGCTGATCGTCCAGGGATATCTCGCGAAAAGCGGCGCCCGGATTGTCGATGGACGTCTCGTCACGTTGCCCGATGGCCGCATCGTCAACGGCGGGTCCCCTGGTGACGGCGGCCCCGGAAGCGTTCCGGCCGGCCGGTCGGGAAACAACGGCAAGTAGTCGAGGTCGAGCGAAACAGGCCTGATTTACGCTCAAGTATCGGCCAGTCCTACCGATACTTGACATAGGCTCAGTTAGCCTACAGAATTACTGGACTACTCGTGATGTTCTCCTTCTGTCCCTGTCGTCCCTGTTGCGCGTGCACATGTTGTTGCACGTGTATGCAGCCGATGACAGGCAGGTGAGAACGCTCCTCGCGTAAGTACCCCGGCAAGTTCCAGCGTCTCTCTCCTCCGCCAGTCAATCGGCTGACCCTGGCAAACAACTCACATGTTGGCGTCGTGCCTCGCGTGCACGATGCGGAGGAGACCGATGGCGTTGGATCGGATCTAGACTTGGCGTGAATGCTCTCGAAGAAATCAAAGTACGGTCTGAAGGCGGTGCTCGCGCTAGCCGAGGAATCCGGCCGTGGGCCGGTCCTCATCTCAGAGCTGGCGGATCGGCAGCGGCTTCCCCGGAAGTTTCTGGAAGCGATTCTGCTCGAGTTGAAGCGGCATGGAATCCTGCAGAGCAAGAAGGGCAAAGGCGGCGGCTACTTCCTGCGTCGAGATCCGTCGCAAGTGACCGTGGGCAGGTGATTCGCGTCTTGGAGGGCCCGCTGGCGCTCATGCCCTGCGTCAGCCAGACGGCCTACATGAAATGCGAGGAGTGCGTGGACGAGCGGACGTGCGCCATCCGCTTGGCGATGAAGGAGGTGCGCGACGCGACCGCGCAGATTCTGGACAACACGAGCCTGCCGCACTGAACAGCCGGGCAGCCCGCGCGCGACGGTCAGCGCAGCCGCGCAAACCACGCGAGTAGGCGGCGACCCCGCCCACACGCTGTCGGGTATTTCGGAAAGAAAGTCAGCCCGCTCGGAGACTCCTGGGGCGGACGAGCCCTGGATGGCCCGTTTTCGGGTTGCGGCGGCCGGCATTCCGCTTGCAGCCCATAAAGTCTATATGCTTTATAGACTAAATAGCGTTGTGCGGGCGGTGGCGAGAACTGCCGCACTCGTGGCCATCGTCCTGTCGTTGCCGCTCTTCGCCCTCGCGCAGACAGGGACGGGGACGATTGCCGGCGTCGTGCGGGACTCGTCGGGTGGTGCGATACCTGGCGCGAGCGTGAAGATCGTCAACGAGGACACGAACGCCACCGTCGAGGAGATCACTGACGGCCAGGGCGCGTATCGCGTCACGTCGCTCCCGCCCGGCCGTTACCGCGTCGAAACCGTGCTCGACGGCTTCGAGACCGCCGTGAATCGCCTCGTGCTCGCGGAGGGCCAGACCGCCACGAGTGAAGTGACGCTGAGTCCGGCACGATTCAGCCAGTCGGTCGTCGTCACCGCGCGTCGTGTCGAAGAGGTCGCGCAGGAAGTGCCGATCCCGGTCTCGGTGGTGAGAGGCGACCTGGTCGCCGACGCCGGCGCCTTCAACGTGAATCGGTTGAAGGAAATGCTTCCCACCGTTCAGTTCTACTCGACCAACCCGCGCAACTCGGCGATCAACATCCGCGGTCTTGGTGCACCGTTCGGCCTGACCAACGACGGCATCGAGCCCGGCGTCGGTCTCTACATCGACGGCGTCTTCTACGCGCGGCCCGCCTCCGCGACGCTCGATTTCCTCGATGTCGAACAGGTCGAAGTGCTGCGTGGACCGCAGGGAACGCTCTTCGGCAAGAACACCACCGCGGGCGCGATCATCGTCACGACGCGCAAGCCAAGCTTCACGCCCGCAACCGAAGTCGAGCTGAACTACGGCAACTTCGGATTCGTTCAGGCCAAGGCGTCGGTGACGGGCCCGCTCTTTGGCAAGGTCGCCGGCAGGTTGTCGTTCTCCGGTACGCAGCGTGACGGCGTGCTCCTCAACACACGCACGGGAGACGACGAGAACGATCTCAACAACCTGGGCGTGCGAGGCCAGGCGTTGTACGCCTCGTCTGACACGCTGGCGATTGCGCTCAGCGTGGATCACACACGGCAGCGTCCGAAGGGCTACACGCAAGTCGTCGCCGGTGTCGCGCCGACATTGCGTCCTGCCAACCGCCAGTACCCGCAGATCGCGGCCGATCTTGGCTACACGCCGCCAAGCTTCAATGCGTTCGACCGCCTCACGGACGTCGATACACCGATGCGCTCGTATCAGGAGCTGGGAGGTACGTCGCTGAACGTCGATTGGAAGCTATGGAAGGGGCGGCTGACCTCGACCACCTCACGGCGCTACTGGGATTGGAAGCCATCGAACGACCGTGACTTCATCGGGATTCCCGTCACGTCGATTTCAGCGGCCCCGTCCTATCAGACGCAGTGGACGCAGGAAGTTCGCTATGCCGGCGATCTCGCTCCGCACGTGGACATCGTGGCCGGCGGCTTCTACTTCCGGCAGGCGCTCGATTCCGATCCGTCCTTCAAGCAGGAGCAGGGCTCGGCTGCAGCCCGTTTTCTCCTCGCCCCGACTCCGGCCGCCGCGACACCAGGCCTGCTCGACGGCTACGGCTTCAATCAGTTTCTGAGGTTCCGCAACACCAGCGCGGCGGCCTTCGGCCAGCTGCAATGGTCGGTGACCGATCGCCTGCGTCTGATGCCCGGTCTCCGGTTCAACTACGACCAGAAGGATGTGGATTTCGATCAGCAGATCTATGGCGGTCTGCAGACGACCGATCCCGCGCTCATCGCCCTGCAGCTGTCAGTCCTGGCGCCGCAGGCCTATGTCGCGGACGTGGACGACACCAACCTGTCCGGCCAGATGACAGTGGCCTACAAGATCGCGACCAGCATCAATACCTACGCGACGTACGCGACCAGCTTCAAGTCGGTCGGTCTGAATCTGAACGGTGTGCCCACTGACGCGCTGGGTCGGCCGGTGCTGTCGGCGGCAACGGTCAAGCCCGAGGACGTGCAACACATCGAGGTTGGCGTGAAGACCGAGCCGTTTCGCGGAGTGACGGCCAACCTCACCGTCTACGACACCGAAATCAAGGACTTCCAGGCGCAGGTCGTCAACGCGGGTGTCGGCGTCCTTCGCGGCTATCTCGCCAACGCGGAGAAGGTGCGGGTGCGCGGCGCTGAGTTCGATGCCAGCGCGAGCCTGAGCAGGAACCTCTCGTTCTACCTCAACGCCGCCTATACCGACGGCAAGTACGTCTCGTTCCCCGACGCGCCTCCGCCACTCGAAGATACCGGCGGGCCGCAGGTCAAGGACATCTCGGGCTCGGATCTCCCTGGCATCTCCAGGAACGCCGTCTCGTTCGGCGGTGAGTACGCGCGCAGCACGGCTGCCTTTGGGCGCGGCGGGACAGGTGTTTGGCGCATTCGACACCAGCTATCGGTCGTCGTTCTCGTCGAGCGCCAGCGCCTCGAAGTATCTGATCGTGGATGGCTACACACTGCTCAACATTCGTGTCGGCTTCCGCGCCGCGGACGGCTGGACGCTGTCGCTCTGGTCGCGCAACCTGCTCAACACCGACTACTACGATCTCCTCTCGCCGGCGCCGGGCAATACCGGTCTCTACGTCGGCCAGCCCGGAGATGGCAGAACGATCGGCCTGACGCTGCGGCTGGCGTTGCGATCGCGGTAAGCGATAGAAGGTAGGGCCGTCCTGTGGACGTGCCGGAGGAGACCATGGATTACGCACTGCCACTCGCCGCCATCACGCTCGGAGCCGCCATCGTCAACGGCGCGCTCGGGTACGGGTTCTCGTCGCTGACCGTCCCGCTTGCGCTGCTGTTTCTCACCAACCGGGTCCTCAACCCTGCGCTGGTGCTCATCGAGGTGGCGCTCAACGCGTATGTGTTGTTCGTGAATCGCGCCGCACTGCACAACGTGTGGCGGCGAGTGATGCCGATTGTGATCGGCCTCGCGCCCGGCGTGCTCATCGGCACGGCGCTCGTCTCGCAGGTCAATCCCGGCTGGCTGAAGTTCGGAACGTTCATCGTCCTGCTGCCGCTGATCCTGGTGCAGGCAGCGGGCTACCGGCGTCCGATCAAATCGGAGAAGTCGGTGGGTCTCGTCTTTGGCGGCGGCGTCGGCCTGCTGTATTCGGTGACGACGATCTCGGGTCCGCCGCTGGCGGTCATGCTGAGCAACCAGGGGCTGACCAAGACCGACTTCCGCGCCGCGCTCGGCTTCATTCGCCTCGCCGAGTCGCTGTTCACGGCCGTGGCCTACTACTACGCGGGGCTCTACACGCTCGAAAGCGCCGCGCTCATCCCCTACATCCTGCCGAGCATCTTCATCGGCGTACCGATTGGCGCGTTCCTGATTCAACGCATCCGCCCGGAGACGTTCCGCCGCGTCTGTATGAGCTTCGATGCGTGGGTCGTCGGGTTCGGGCTGTCGACGCTGCTGAAAAGCCTGGGGCTCGTCGAGAGCGACCTGGCCTATCTCGTGCTCTTCGGCGTTGGCCTGCTCGATTCGTGGCTGCTCTATCGGTTCTTTACCGTGCAGTTACCGGGAGTCAAACGGCTGGAAGGGGTTCGGTCGACAGTGTAGGCCGGGTCCTGTTCTTCGGACCCGGCGGGCTCGTCAAATCGCGAGCGGCTCGGTGCTGTCGCCGATCGAATCCACGCGCGCGCCCATCTTGTGGAGCATCGCGAGCAGCAGGTTCGACATCGGCGTCTTCGGCGCGTGGCGGATGTGACGTCCGCCCTTCATCTGTCCTGACGCCCCGCCTGCCAGCACGACCGGCAGCGGATCGAAGTTGTGCTCGTTGCCGTCGCTCAGGCTGCTGCCGTAGAGGATCAGCGAGTGGTCGAGCAGCGAGCCGTCACCGTCTGGCGTGGCCTGCAGCCGCTCCAGGAAGTAGCCGAGCATCTTCACGTGGTAGCGGTTGATGACGGCGAACTGCTCCATGTTCTTGCGTTCGTTCGAGTGATGCGACGCATTGTGGAACCCGTCGCGGACGCCGGTGGCAGGGTAGACGGCGTTGCTGTTCTCGCGCGCCAGCATCAATGTCGAGATGCGCGTGACCTCCGACTTGTAGGCGAGCACCTGCAGATCGAACATCAGCTTGAGATGCGACTCGAAATCGGCCGGGATGCCGGCCGGCGCATCGGGCAGATCGAGATCGCGGGATAGCGTCGCGTCCACCTGCTTGACGCGGCGCTCGATCTCGCGCACCTCCTCGAGGTATTCGCGAAGCCGGCGGCGATCGCCGGCCGGCAGATCCTTCTCGAGCGTGGGGACCTGATCCCGGATTGAGTCGAGCAGGCTGCGCGCCTGATTCCGTCGCTCCTGCCGCTGGGCGTCCGTGCTGCCGTCGCCGAACAGCCGCTCGAAGACGATCTGCGGGTTGTTCTCCATCGGCAGCGGCAGCCGCGCCGATTTCCACGACAGCGTGTTCCGGTAGGCGCAGGTGAACCCGGCGTCACCGCAGGTCAGATTGAGCGGCTCGAGCGACAGCTCGATCGACGGGAGCGGCGTGTCCTGCCCGACGTGCTGCGCCGCAATCTGATCCACCGTCGCGCCGACGAACGCTTCGTTCTTCTTGACCGGATGGGCGCCGCTCAGGAACACGGCCGCCGCGCGCACGTGATTCTCGGCGCCGCCGGTGTCTTCGCCGCTCCACGGCGCGACCGGAGCGTGCGCGAGGTTGCTGATGACGTTCACGCGATCGCGAAACGGCTCGAGGGGCTGCAAGATCTCGGAGAACTGGAAACCAGTCTCGGCTCCCGCCGGCGTCCACTTGTCCATCGTCGCGCCGTGCGGGATGTAGATGCAGCCCATGCGCGTCTTCGGCGCGGCCGCCGTCTGCGCGAGCGCGGTGGCCGCGGGCACCATCGATTCGAGCAGCGGCAGCGCCAGCGTGACGCCGGTGCCGCGAAGGAACGTGCGCCGCGAGAGGTGCTTCCTGGTGAGGAACATGACTATCGCTCCTGCGCGTCGACCCGCTTCATCCTGAACGGCGTGCTCTTGCACGATCCCGGTCACGAGCGACGCGAATCGATAATCGTTCCGGGCCGCGTCGCGCACGATGCTGCGTACGGCCGGCATGTCGAAATACTCGACGCGCCTGCCCAGAGCGTAGGTTAACAGCTTTTCAGTGGCGGTCGCGGCGACCGCGTCGCCACGGTCGAGCAGCGCTTTTCTCAGGCTGCCGGGGCCGTCGAGCGTGGTGCCGTCGGCCAGCCGGCCGGTGGCGTTCACCGGTGTGCCGCCGTCCTCGTCGCGCCACTTGCCGATCAGATCGAAGTGCTCGAGCGAGAATCCGACCGGGTCCATCACCGCGTGACAGGAGGCGCAGCTCGGGTTGGCGCGGTGCTGTTCCAGACGCTGACGGACTGAGGTTGGCGTCGCGCCCGGCGCGGTGGATTCGGCGAGATTGGTTTCGACGCCGGGTGGCGGCTGTGGCACCGGTGCGCCGAGCAGGTTCTCCAGGATCCACTTGCCGCGCTTGACGGGCGACGTGCGGTTGCCGGCCGAGGTCACGGTCAGCAGGCTCCCGTGTCCCAGCAGTCCGCCTCCTCGCCTCTGGTCAAGCGTGACGCGGCGGAAGCGGCTGCCGCGAATGGCGGGAATGCCGTAGTGGCGCGCCAGTCGCTCGTCCACGAAGGTGTAGTCCGCGTTCACGAGATCCAGGATGCTGCGGTCCTCGTGGACGATCGTCTCGAAGAGCAGTTCCGTCTCGCGGCGAAACGCGTAGCGCAGATTGCCGTCGAACTCCTTCGTGCCGGGCGCGATGTCATCGAGCTGCCGCAGCATCAGCCACTGTCCGGCGAGATTGCCGACCAGCGCGCGCGCCCGATCGTCGGCCAGCATTCGCCGCGCCTGCTGCTCGAGCACGGCCGGATCCGCGAGGCGGCCCTTCGCGGCAAGACCGAGCAGCTCTTCGTCAGGGATGCTGCTCCACAGAAAGAACGAGAGCCGCGACGCGAGCTCGAGATCGCTGATGCGGTAGACGGCGCCAGCGCGAACGCCCGCGGGTGGACGTTCGAACCGGTAGATGAACTGCGGGTCGACGAGCAGGCGGGCCAGCGCGTACTGAATGCCGCTGTCGAAGCCGCGCAGCGTTCTCCCTGACTCGAAGAACTCCATCAGCGTGACGATCGTCTGGTCGCGCTCGCTGACCGGGCGACGCAGCGCACGCGTCGCGAGCGTCGAGAGGATCGTGCGCGCGCAGGACGCCTCCTGTGTCGCCGGCTCCGGACGGCAGGTGAAGATCCGGCGGCGGCTCGGCGTATCGCCGGGTCCAGTCGGATTCAGCGGCCCGTTGATGCCAAGGCTCGTCACGCCCGCGGTGTTGGCCAGCTCCGAGAACAGATCGTCCACGCCACGTGCATTGGCGCGGCGGACCATCGCGACGCCAATCGTCTGAGGTCCGGCCGGAATCTTGAGCCGGACGGGCCCCCTGGCATCACGAGCCAGCACTCGAACGCGCTCGCCGTTCAGCGTGATCTCGACCGAGTCGTCGGTGCCGACGGGCGCCAGTCCGAACAGGCCGCCGCCGGCG
This sequence comes from uncultured Acidobacteriota bacterium, assembly GCA_963751025.1. Taxonomy (GTDB): domain Bacteria; phylum Acidobacteriota; class Vicinamibacteria; order Vicinamibacterales; family UBA2999; genus Gp6-AA40. The sequence continues at coordinate 128,891 of CAVVTC010000008.1, forward strand.
CGCGCCACTCTGAACTCGTACTCGGCGTCGAGCGGAAAGACATGCTGCACGACGATGCCGCCGCGGGTGCCGAACGGCAGTCCCTCGCGATGCTGGGCCTGAGACATCCCGCGCGGCGCGGGATAGGTGGTGAGGTCGGCGCTGATCGTCGGGTCGCCGATTGCGAGACGGCTGATCTTTGCCGCCGCTGTCACGTACGCCTGCATCAACGCCGGAGAGACGCTGAGCACGCTCGCCAGGTTGTCGAAGCCCTCGCTCGAGTCGTCGCCGGGAAGCAGGGCCGTGGCGTCGATCGGCAGGTCGAGCAGATCCCGCACGGCGTTGCCGTACTCGGTGCGATTCAGGCGATGGAGCGCGGGCGCGCCCGGATTGGGGGCGGCGGCGGCCGCGCGGTCGATGGTGTCCTCGACGGCCGCGGCGAGGCGATCGAGCGTGGCCCGGTCGGGCCGCGGCGCGCCGCCCGGCGGCATCATGCCCGTGCGCACCTTGCGCACGACCTTCTCCCAGGTCTCCGGCTCCCGCCCTGCGTTGGCGACGTTCATCGCGTCGAGCGCGAGACCGCCGGTGCGCAGTCGCGCGTTGTGGCAGGTGACGCAATAGCGATCGACGCGCCTGCCCTGAGCGCCGGGAGCCGCTGTACCGAGCGCGGGCGGACGTCGGCGCGCGCGGGCCGGTCCGTCTCGACCTGCGCCAGCGCCGCAATGAAGCATCAGCGCGGCAGAGAATGAGAATCGTCCTCTTCATTTCTTCCCGGACTCAGCGATGAGCCGCTCGAGCAGTTCGATCGTCGCCGGCTTGCGCTCGGCGCCGACCGCGGCGAGGAACACGCCCTCGGCCCAGCGCAGCGGCGTGCGTCCTTCCTTGTCCGTGATGTCGAGCCGCGCGCCGCGCTGGACGAGCAGCTCGATGATGTCGTTGGATCCGCGGTTCACGGCACCGAGGAGCGCGGTCAACCCCATCGAGTTCGTCGCGTTCACGTCGGCGCCAAGCTCGAGACACAGCTTCACCGCGTCGAGCCTTGCCTGGAGCGATTCCGTGTAGGTCTGCGCCACGACCCAGTTCACGCCGGCCGCGGCCATGAGCGGGGTCGTGCCCGCCAGCGTGGGCAGATTGGGATCCGCCCCGCGCTCGACGAGCAGCTTCATCGTCGCCGTATCGGCGGAGAGCGCCGCGCGCAGGAACGGTGTCTGGCCGGTGAAGTCGACCCACGAGACGTCGTTCAGCGAGTAGAGCCATCGCCGAACCGGGAACAGTTCGCGCGTGCGCGCGTTCACGTTCGCGCCGGCGTCGATCAGTTCCTTGATCATCGTCAGGATCGGCGCGCGATCGACGCCGTTGTCGGTCGGGCTGTCCTGGTCGTTGTTGTTCATGTCCAGGTTTCGGTACTCGACCGCGGCCCAGAGTGGCGTGCGCCCCCAGAAGTCGTCGGCGTTGACGTTGGCGCCTTTCGCGAGGAGCAGGCGCGCGACGTCGAGGTTGTTGTTGATCAGCGACATCAACAACGGACGAATCAGGTTACCGTCGCCGAGCTCGAGATCCGCACCGGCCTCGACCAGCCGCCGCGCTGCCGAGACGTGGCCGTCACGCGCGGCGTAGAGCAGCGGCGTCATGCCGCCCTTCACTTCCGCGCGCCGCCCGCGGTCGGGGAGTCCGCCGCGATTGATGCCGACGCCTTCCGATCCGCACCCGGTGCCCTTGCAGGGCGGGACGAATGAGGGCGTCGGTCCCTTGCGCGTCTGCGTGTTCGGCGATGCGCCGGCCTCGAGCAGCACTGCCACGGCTGCGTCGTGGTTCTCGCGAACCGCGATCATCAGCGCGGTCTGTCCAAACTCCGGCTCGCGCGCGTCCACGCTGGCACCGCGCTCGAGGAGGACGCGCAGCGCGGCAGGTGCGCCGGTCCGCGCCGCGGTCATCAGCGCCGGCTCTCCGCCCGGATCGACCGCATTCGGATCGACGCCGGCATCGAGCAGACGCCGGATCACGTCGGCGTTGCCGTTGACCGCCGCGAGATAGAGCGGCGTCACGCCATACCGATCGCCGGCGGCCGCCTTCGCGCCGGCCTGCAGCAGGGTGTTGACGATGTCGAGACGATCGGCGTCAACCGCCGCATGCAGCGCTGTCACACCGTCCACGCGTCCCGCGTTGACGTCGCGTCCCTGCTTGATCAGCGTGCGAACAGCAGCATGGTCGCCCCGAGCCGCTGCATCGACGAGCGGAACAGCTTCCGCGCCGAATGTCGAGGCTGGCAGCAGAGCAGCGATCAGGGCCGCGGCAGGGAGTAGGGCACGTCCTTTCGGACGTGCCTGTCGCAGGGACATCGAGGGCATTTTACCTGTACGCGGCGGCCTGAATGCCGTACAGCTCCGAATACGGGCCGCCTTTGGCGATCAGCTCTTCGTGCGATCCGACCTCGACGACGCGCGAGCCATCGAGCACCACAATCAGATCGGCCATGCGCACGGTCGAGAATCGGTGCGACACGAGAATCGTGATGCGTCCGTTGCGGGGCCTCGCCTTATCCGGCCGGTCCGAAAGGACCGGCCCTCCGCCGCGACGGCGGCCGCGTACCGCTCGAAGAGCGCATGCTCGGTTTCAGCATCGAGCGCCGCGGTCGGCTCGTCGAGCACGAGCAGGAGCGGACCATCCCGCATGAAGCCGCGCGCGAGCGCGAGCTTCTGCCACTGACCGAACGAGACGTCCACGCCGTTCGGCCACGTCGGCCCGAGCTGCGTGTCGAGTCCCGCCTTGAGCTTGACGACGACTTCGTCGGCGCCGGCCCGCCCCACCGCAGCCATCACCGCCGGCGCATCGTCGAGGCGCGGCACGTCGCCGACGCCAATCGTCTGGCGCGCCCTGAATTCGAAGCGGAAGAAATCCTGGAACGCGCCCGCGAGCCGCGCCCGCCACTGGTCGGCCGGTACTCGCGCGAGCGGCGTGTCGTCGATGAGGATCGAGCCCGACCGCGGCTCGTACATCTTCGCGAGCAGCTTCACGAGCGTGGTCTTCCCGGCGCCGTTCTCGCCGACGATGGCGACGACCGAGCCCGCCGGCAGCATCAGATTCACGTCGTCGAGCACCAGTCGATCGGTGCCCGGATATACGAACGAGACGTGATCGAAGCGGATGCCACGCGAGATGCGCCCTGGAACCGGCAGATCGGCCGAGGCGGCCATGGCGGCGGCGTAGTCCTCGAGCCACGCCAGCCGCCTGGCCCGTACATCCAGAAGCCAGTGAGGAAGCCGATCTCTCCGACCGTCGCGCCGATGTACGCGGACAACCGGGCGCCGGCGGCCAGGACGAGAAGCACACTGCTCGCCGGAGCCTGCAGGCCCGACGAGACGAAGACCACCGCGCCCACATACGCGCCGCCGAACACCGCCCAGGCCAGCGTGTGCCACATCGCCGAGCGCCAGCGGACGCCGGCGATCGGACGATACCCGTGCTCCCAGGCGAGACGCCGCTCGGTCATCGAGGCTGGGACCGATGCCGGCGATGCGGACTTCCTTGGCCGGAGCGGCGGTCGTGGCAACGGTGAAGAGATGCCGTGCCCGACGATGACTCTGCGCGCTGCGCTCCTGCACCTTGCGCTCGATGCCCGGACGCCAGGTGGCGGTGAACGCCGTCGGGATCGCGAAGACGGCGAGCAGGATGAGCGCCGGGTGTATCGACATCAACAGCGCGATGGTGACGACCAGCCGCAGGATCCAGCTGCAGGTCGAGAACACCGACATGTACATGTGATCGAGCACGAACACCTGGTTCCGCAGCATGTCCAGCAGATCGAGGTAGTCCGGCCGTTCCTGGTGCGCGATGGTCGCGACCGTCGCCTGCAGGCGCGCGACGTGCGATTCGAGCGCGATCGTGACCTTGTCGCGGAACCGCCGCTGCACCCGCGTGCCGACGGTGCGCAGGAACCACGTGGCGGCCGCGGAAAGTCCAAGCCCCACCGCCGCGGTCAGCACCAGACCCGATCGCCGCTCGAGCACACCCTTGCCGAGCAGCATCAGCCACAGCGCGAGCAGCGCATCCGGCAGCGCAGCGAGCTGGGACAGGACGAAGGCCGCGACCATCAGGCGTGGCTCGTGGCGGTATCCGAGCTTGCAGAGTCGCCACATCGACGACAGCGCCGGCGGCAGTGTCGTGCTCACGCCCGATGCCGCCGCGCCATCCGTAGTGTCCGGCTTCAGCCGGATCTCGCATCAGGTGAGGACGTCATACGTCATGTCCTCCTCGCCTTCAACGACGCCGAACCGCTGCGCCTGCAGATCGAACATCGTCCGGTAGCGGCCGCCCTTGGCCATGAGCTCGTCGTGCGTGCCGAGTTCGATCACCCGGCCGTGCTCGACGACGCAGATGCGGTCGGCCTGACGAACGGTCGAGAACCGGTGCGAGATGAGAATGGTGGTGCAGCGCCGGGTGGCGGCGAGCATGCGCTCGAAGATCTCGGCCTCACCTCTGACATCGAGCTGCGCCGTTGGCTCGTCGAGGAGGACGACGCCGGCGCCGACCTGCACCGCGCACAGCGCTCGCGCGAGCGCGACGCGCTGCCACTGGCCGCCCGACAGGTCCGTACCGTCGTCGTATCCGCGTGCGAGCACGGTGTCGAGTTTCGCGAGCCTGCCAGCGCCAGCGGCCTCGAGCGCCGCGCGGATCTCATCATCCGGGGCGCCGGCCGGCGCGACATTGTCGCGGAGCGGCAGCTCGAAGCGGGTGAAGTCCTGGAAGACGGCCGTGACACGCGATCGCCAGGAGCTCACCTCGAAGTGCCGCACGTCGATGCCGTCGATCTCGATGGCTCCGGACTGCGGGTCGTAGAACCGGCAGAGCAGCTTCGCGAGCGTCGTCTTGCCGGCGCCGTTCTGCCCGACGATGGCGAGCGACGATCCGGCTGGAATCGTGAGGTCGAAATTCTCGAGCACGGGTGCTCCGCCCGGGTACGCGAAGGTCACGTTGCGGAAGCGGATCTCACGGGACGGCAACCGGGTGGCTTCGCGATCGCCGGGCGACAGCGCGCCGACCGGCGCCATCGCGGACTCGAGCTTCAGCACCGCGGCCACGGGAGCCGATGCGCCGTCCAGCACCCAATTGAGTCCGCCGAACGCGATCATCGACGCACCGATCGCGCACTGCGCGAACATGACGACTTCGCCGAGATCCAGCTGCCCGCTGAGGACGTCGCGGCCCAGCGACCAGAACACGACCACGTTTGCCACGACCACGAGGAGCAGGCACAGCGTGACTGGCCGCTCGCGAAGACGCGTCGCGTCGTACTGCAGCTGGTGCAGGCGCGTGCGGCGCGCGATAAAGCGATCGATGATCCAGTCGGCCAGGCCGAACAGCCGCAGCTCCTTGCTGGCCGGCGAGTCCACGGCGAGGCGGTAGGCATAGTCGGCGTCGCGCTGCGCGCTGCGGACTTCGTCGGTGTTGCGATCGCGCCACACGCCGCTCTCGCGAAGCAGCCAGTGCGTCGCCAGCCACGCGCCGCCGAGCAGGAGCGGCGCCCACCACGCATATGCCGCGAGGACGACCACTGACGAGAGCCCGCCAATCAACTCGACCAGACCGGCGGCGATGAAGTCCATCGAGATCGACAGCGGCGGACCCGTCATGCCCAGGTCGAAGTCACGCGCGACGGTCAGGTCGTTTGTCAGGGTCGGGTCTTCGAGATGACGGATGCCGGGCGGACGGACGCATGCTTCGGTGAGGCGATCGTAGAGCCACGCCGCTGTGCGATCGCCGAGGTTGGCGCTGACCGCCTGATGGATCGGGGCCAGGATCTGGAGCAGGACGAAGGCGATGCCGACGAGCGTGAGCGGTTCGGTGAGGCTTCCGCCCTGCTGCACCGCGCTGACCAGCCGGCCCATGGCGATCGCGAAGAACGCTGGCAGGGTGCCGCGAGCGATCAGGATGAGCCACCAGGCGATCGTCAGCCCCGCATCCGCGCGCGGTAACACGGCGAAGAACTGCCATTCTTTTCGGGCGCGCAGGCGTTGCAAGCTCATGGCGGGTCAGACGTTCCAGAGAGAATAACCGTTGGCGGAGAGCTTTGTTACGCTCCCGGCCGTATAATCCGCAGCCGAGGGTGCCTATGATCCGCTCGTCGGTCCGCCCCCTTGTCACATCCCTGGTCTGCGGCGTCGCAGCGCTGACGCTTGCGGCTCAGGCAACCACCGGCCCGGGCCCGGCCTCGTGGGTCGATGATCTTGCGCCGATCGCGGCAACTGACTGGGGCTACGACCGCGCCGCCCACCTCATCGAGCGCGCGGGCTTCGGCGCGACTCCCGAAGAGATCACACGTCTTGCCGCGCTGACGCCGGAGCAGGCCGTCGCGCAGCTCGTCAACTACGACGCGATCGATAACCGCGCGTCTCAAGCCGTTCGACGAATCCGGTATCTGGGATCGCGGCATGGATCCATTCCCGCCAAGCCGGGCGGAAGCGGTGCGGCTGGCGCGCGAGCATGGCGAGGGACTCGGCGAGAAGGTGTTGCCGGCCGGTACGCAACGGCGGCTCCAACCGGTCGTGGACAAGTTCTTCTACAGCCTCTACGCGAACCAGATCGAAACGCAACGGCTCGGCCTGTGGTGGGCGAACCGCATGCTCGCGACGCCGCGTCCGCTCGAAGAGAAGCTGACACTCTTCTGGCACGGACACTTCGCGACCGGGCAGAACAAGGTCCGCGACTACCGGATGATGCTGCAGCAGAACCGGATGCTCCGCGCCAACGCGTCCGGCCGGCTGCAGGATCTGCTGATCGGGATCCTCACGGATCCCGCGATGCTCGTCTATCTCGACAACGGCGAGAACATCAAGTCGCATCCCAACGAGAACTTCGGCCGCGAGCTGCTCGAGCTGTTCTCGATGGGCGTGGGGAACTACACCGAGCCGGACGTCCGCGACGCCGCGCGCGCCTTCACCGGCTGGACCAACGACGTCCTCACGTACAAGTTCGATGCCGCGCAGCACGATTTCGGCGAGAAGACGTTCCTCGGCCGGAAGGGCACGTTCAACGGCGACGACATCATCCGCATCATCCTCGAACAGCCGGTGACTGGCGAGTTCGTGGCCGCGAAGCTCTATCGCTACTTCGTTCGCGAAGAGATCGCTCCGGCGGTGAAGACCGAACTCGGCCGCGCGTTCAGGCAGAGCGGCTATCAGATCAAGCCGCTGCTGACGCGCATCTTCCTCTCGAAGGACTTCTACAGTCCCTCGTCGTATGCGACGCAGATCAAGAGCCCGGCACACCTCGTCGTCTCGACCTACCGCAAGATGGGGCTGCGCGAGGTTCCGACCGTGCCCGACTTCGGGCGCATGACGGGCGGGTTGGGGCAGACGCTGTTCGAGCCTCCCAACGTTGCGGGCTGGGCCGGCGGGCGGACTTGGATCACGCCGGCGACGCTGCTGCAGCGCGGCAACATGTTCCGCGACGTGCTGTTTCCCGACGTCAGGAACTTCCGTCCGCCCGATCGGGCGATGTCCGCCACCGATCAGCGGGTGGGCGAGCGCCTCGCGCAGGGCATGAACATCACCGAGGCGACGCGCGAGGGCGACGCCGAGTCGAACAAGATGGTCGATCGGGACGAGGACTACAACACGCGCTATGGCGGTTACGCCGGCTATCAGCTGGCGTTCAAGCGGACGAAGCTGATCCCCAGAGCGCCGATGTCGATTGATCTCGTGGCGATGGTGCAGGCCGCGGGAGCCGACACGCCCGACAAGATCGTGGACCACTTCATCCACCGCTTCATGCGTGTCTCGCTGGCGGAGAAGGATCGACAGGTCCTCGTGGAATTCTTGAAGACCAGGCGCACGGACGAAAGCTCATTGCGCGAATTGTTGTATCTGGTGCTGAGTACTCCTGAATATCAGCTCGGGTGAACGCGCACGCTGAAGCGTGCGCTCTACGAGGCGTTATGTCGAAATGCTCTTGTTCGCGCCGGGACTTCCTGGCTCGCGGGATGTACGGCCTTGGTATTGGGGCCGGGCTTCCGCTGCTCTTGAGCCGCACCTCCGCTGCGCTCTCCGCGCAGGCGCTCCAGGGCACGAGCGTCGAGAAGCATCCCAACCGCATCCTCGTCGTGATTGAGCTGTCCGGTGGCAACGACGGCTTGAACACCGTCGTGCCCTTTGGCGACGCCGCGTACTACAAGGCGAGACCGAAGCTGGGGATCAGCGAACGCGAGGTCATCAAAATCTCCGACGGCTTCGGCCTCCATCCGTCGATGGTCGGCTTCGAGCGCCTCTACAAGGACGGCCGTCTCGCCGTCGTCCACGGCTGCGGCTACGACCATCCGAGCCTCTCGCACTTCTCGTCGATGGGGTTCTGGCACACCGGCGTCCCGAACGGCGGCGAGCCGCTCGGATGGCTCGGTCGTCTCGCCGACGAGACCTATCCGGCGGCGACGAAGAACGTCATCGTCAATCTGGGCAACTCGCAGTCGCTGGCCGTGAGGAGCCGCGATCACTCGCCGCTCGTCTTCGACGATCCCGGCCGCTTCCGTCGTGAAGGCACCGACGAGGAGAAGCAGGCGCTCGCGATGCTGAGCGCGCCGCGTACGACGTCGAATTCCACCCTCGAGTTCCTCGCCTCCACGGCGAAGAATGCAACCGACAGCTCGGACTTCGTCCGCCGCGCCTCATCCACCTACCGCACGACGGTGGACTACGGGCAGGGCGGTGGTCTTGCCGGCAACCTGCAGCGCGTCGCGGCGCTCATCAACGCCGAGATGCCGACGCGTCTGTACTACGTGACCTATGCCGGCAACTCGTTCGACACACACGTCCAGCAGGCCGATCTCCACACGCGTCTGTTGATGTACACAGCCGACGCCGTACGCGGCTTCATGGACGACGTCGCGCGGCTCGGACGGGGCGACGATGTGGCGGTGATGATCTTCACGGAGTTCGGACGCCGCGTCGAAGAGAACGGCAGCCTCGGCACCGACCACGGCACGGCCACACCGATGTTCCTCGTGGGCAAGGGCGTCAAAGGCGGCTTCTACGGCCGGCATCCAAGCCTGACCGATCTGGACGACGGCAACATGAAGATGACCACTGACTTCAGACGCGTGTACGCGACCGCGATCGGGGAGTGGCTCGGCTACGAGCAGACGCAGGTCGTGCTGAAAGGGACGTTCAAGCCGCTCAATGTGTTCGTGTAGCGTTCAGCGACGGCACGTGCTGTGCCTACAATAGCCCGATGAAATCATTGTGGACGTGTGCGGCGGTCCTGCTTGCATCGATCGCCGTGGGATCGGCCGCACCGCAGGCCCCGACTCCCGATCCCGAGAGCGTGGCCGCCGGCATGCGCATCTTCCGCACGAAGGGCGACTGTCAGTCCTGCCATGGCTGGGCCGCGGACGGCCGCAAGATGGACACGCAGATGCCGGACGGCGCGAATCTCCGCACGACGAAACTCGATCGGGAGAAGTTGATCATCGCGATCAAGTGCGGCGTGCCCGGCAAGGCGATGCCCGCATTCGATCGCCTCGCCTACAGCGACGGGCGCTGCTACGGCATGACTCAGGCCGCGTTGACAAAGCTCGGGGGCTTGCCCGATCCGCCGGCGACGCTGCAGCCGCGCGAGATCGAGTCGGTGACGGACTTCCTGCTCGCGAAGGTCGTCGGCAAGGGGCCGATGGATCGCGAGAAGTGCATCGAGTACTTCGGCTCGGAGGTCGCGGCCTGCAAGGAACTCAAATAGACACTTCTGTTTTCCTTTTTGTCTGACCGTACACATTTGTGCGGTTGTCTCAGCGATCGACCACGCGACACGGTCCGGACGGTCACTTCGACATAGCCTTCGCCACAGAAACGTGTAGTTCGATCGATCCTTCCAACAATCTTGTCGTGATGCACTGGTATTTCACACGCGCAGTCGAATCGCGATAACTCGCTCGCGCACACGCGCTTAACGCGCACTTTGCCGTCCCGCCGACCCGTTCGAACGTGGCGTCGAGTTTGCTGACTCGTCACATGTCACGCCTTCGCCTGGGCTGCGGCACCTTCGGCACCCAGCGACAACGAACAGGGGAATCAACACATCGCGCGCTTCGCGCTGGGGAAAGGACTGTCTGTGCTCATTCGACGTGTCCGCAAGGACTCACTACCGGCTACCGCACGCCGTTTGCGTTTCTGTTGGACGTCCGCGTTCGCGGCGTCGCTTGCGTTGGGATCGATCGGCTCTCCAGTGTTTGCCCAAACCACGCCGTCGGTCAGCGTGGGAGGAGGTGTTCAGACGAGCTTTGTACACACCGAGACTGATGACGCGGACTCGACCGACACCTTTCCGTTGAACAGCGTCCGGCTCTATATCAGCGGCACCGCGGCGCCCAAGATCAAGTTCATGTTCAACACGGAGTACAACGGCGGGACCAACGCCGTCGGGGTCCTCGACGCGGCGGCGCAGTTCGAGATGGCGCCCGCCCTCAATATCTGGGTCGGACGTTTCATCGCCCCGAGCGATCGCGCCAATCTGTACGGCCCGTATTACTCGCATCACTGGTCCGTCTACACCGACGGCGTGCAGGACGGCTACCCGTTTGTGTCCGCCGGCCGCAGCAACGGCGCGATGTACTGGGGACAGTTCGGCAAGGTGAAGGCGTCGATTGGCGCGTTCGACGGCGCATCGCAGACCCCCGACGATACGGTGGTCGGGGCGGCGCGGGTCCAGGTGGACTTCTGGGATCAGGAAGCCGGCTACTACCTGAACGGCACCTACTACGGCGACAAGAACCTGCTCGCTCTGGGGGGCGCCGTGCAGTGGCAGGGCGGCGACAAGAGGGCCTACAACGTCGATTTCCTGCTCGAGCGAAAAGTCTCCGGGGGCGGAGTGTTCTCCGTTGAGGCGCAGTGGAACAAGTACGACTCCCTCGGCGGCTACAGTCCCGACTACGCCACGAACGAGGGTGGCTACATCCTCGGCGCCTTCATGTTCCCGAAGCTCGTGGGTGTCGGCCGGTTCGAGGTGCTCGGCAAATACGCCGAGGCCGGTTTCAGCGACGGCATCACGCTGCTCAATCCTGACTACGACCAGAAGACCACCGAACTGAACCTCAACTACGTCATCAAGCAGTTCAACGCGCGCGTGATGATGTTCTTCAAAGACACGCGCTTCGACGCCGTTCGGCCGAACTTCACGCAGGTGGGCGTCGGCATCCAGTTGCAGATCTGACCGTCTCGATTCCTAGGAGCCACGATGAAACTCAAAACACTCTGTCTCACTGCATGCCTGCTGGCCGGCGTTCTTCGCGATGCCGACCAGGCCCGCCGCGCAAGCCAGGGCACCATCAAGATCGGTGTCCTGCACTCGCTGTCGGGGACCATGGCCATCAGCGAAACCACGCTGAAGGACACGATTCTCATGATGATCGACGAGCAGAACAAGAAAGGTGGTCTGCTCGGCCGGAAGCTGGAGGCGGTCGTGGTCGATCCGGCCTCTGACTGGCCGCTGTTCGCCGAGAAGGCCAGAGAACTGCTCGAGAAAGACAAGGTCGCCGTCGTGTTCGGGTGCTGGACGTCGGTGTCCCGGAAGTCGGGTACTGCCGGTCTTCGAAAAGAACAACGGATTGCTCTTCTATCCAGTCCAGTACCAGGGAGAGGAGTCCTCGAAGAACGTGATCTACACCGGTGCCGCGCCAAATCAGCAGGCGATTCCGGCGGTGGACTATCTGATGAAGGAGATCGGCGTGAAGCGGTGGGTGCTCGAGGGGACCGACTACGTCTATCCGAGAACCACGAACAAGATTCTCGAGGCCTACCTGAAATCCAAGGGTGTGGCGGCCGCCGACATCTCCATCAACTACACGCCGTTCGGGCACTCGGACTGGCAGACGCGCGTCGCGGCCATCAAGCGCTTCGGATCGGCGGGCAAGAAGACCGCCGTGGTCTCGACGATCAACGGTGATGCGAACGTGCCGTTCTACAAGGAGCTCGGCAATCAGAAGATCTCGGCCGAAGACATCCCGGTCGTCGCGTTCTCGGTCGGCGAGGAAGAGCTGTCAGGTCTCGACACCAAGCCGCTCGTCGGTCACCTGGCCGCGTGGAACTACTTCCAGAGCGTGACCACACCGGCCAACTCTGCGTTCATCAAGCAGTGGAAGACGTTCATCAAGAAGGCCAATCGCACGACCAACGATCCGATGGAAGCGCATTTCATCGGGTTCAACCTCTGGGTGAAAGCCGTCGAGAAAGCCAAGTCCACCGACGTCGAGAAGGTGCTCGAGGCGCTCCCTGGTCTCGAGACGCCGAACCTGACCGGCGGCATCGCGAAGATGCTGCCGAATCATCACATCACCAAGCCGGTCTACATCGGTGAAGTGAAAGCGGATGGCCAGTTCGACGTCGTCTGGAAGACCACGGGCACGGTGCCTGGAGATGCCTGGTCCGACTTCTTGCCCGTCAGTCAGGACACGGAGGCTGACTGGGTGAAGCTGAAGTGCGGGAACTACAACACCAAGACGAAGCAGTGTTCCGGGCAGAACTACAAGTGAGGCATAACCCACGGTCCGGGTTTCGCGTGGCGGGCAGCGGCGATGTGTAGTGTTCGGCTTCAGCCGGACCATCGCTGCGCTGCTCGCCGCATGCCTGCTGGCGACAGGCGTCTCAGCGCAGACCACCGACGAGGTCCTGCTGACCTCGCTGGCGGAGCTGCGCGAAGCGAGCTTTGCCGACAAGGAAGCGATCGCCGAGCGTCTGCTCGCCTCAGGCCATCCGAGCGCGCGCGCCATCCTCACTGCGCTGCTCGAAGATCGTCTCTATCTCCGCTCTCAGGATCAGAAGCTGTTCATCGTCAAGGCCAGCGACGGCGTGACGATGTTCGAGCTCGTCGATCCGGTCTCGTTGACGGATGCCGGGTCGGGAGCGGCCGAGTCGTTCGAGAAGATTGGCACGAACAACCGGCTGCGCCGGACGCTGCGGATCTCGGTCGCGCGATTCGGTCTGTCGAGTCCGGACGCGTCGGTCCGTCTGGGCGCCGTTCAAGAGATGCTTCGCTCATTGGACGAGGCCACCGTTGAACTGCTGCGTCAGCGAGCCGAGGTCGAGACTGACGAGGGTGTGAAGTACGAAATCGAGACCGGACTGGCCCTGGTCGGGCTCGACAGCGCCGATCGCGACGCGAGGCTCGCCGCCATTCGCGCGCTGGACGGCCGATTACGGCCGGAAGTCCGCAACCGTCTCGCGGCGATGCTCGAGAAGGTGGACGAGGGAACGTTTGCCGAGAGCGACACTGAGGTGCGAGCCGCGGCGGAGCAGGCGGTGCAGAAGATCGACTCATCGCGCCGCTTGTACTCGGCGGTCGAGACGCTGTTCTTCGGCTTGAGTCTGGGCTCGGTGCTGGTGCTGGTCGCGATCGGTCTGGCGATCACGTTCGGCGTCATGGGCGTGATCAACATGGCGCACGGCGAGTTCATGATGCTCGGCGCCTATACGACCTACGTCGTCCAGAATCTGATGCCGCAGTCGATCGGCGCGTCCATTCTGGTCGCGATTCCAGCCGCGTTCATCGTCGCTGGCCTTGCCGGCGTGCTGCTCGAGCGCACGATCATTCGTTTCCTCTACGGCCGTCCGCTCGAGACGCTGCTGGCCACGTTCGGCGTCAGCCTGGTGCTGCAGCAACTGGTCCGCTCGATCTTCTCGGCCAACAATCGCGCTGTCGAGACACCGGCGTGGATGAGCGGGACGCTGGTGTTCAACGAGGCCCTGGCGCTGACTTACAACCGTCTGTACATCGTCGCCTTCACACTGCTCGTGTTCGCGATTCTGCTCGTCGTGCTCAAGCGCACGAGACTCGGCCTCGACATCCGGGCGGTATCGCAGAATCGCGCGATGGCGCGCGCGATGGGCATTCGCAGCGAGTGGGTCGATGCCATGACCTTCGGGCTCGGGTCCGGAATTGCCGGCGTGGCCGGCGTGGCGCTCAGCCAGTTGACCAACGTCGGGCCCAACCTTGGACAGTCCTACATCATCGACTCGTTCATGGTGGTGGTGTTCGGCGGCGTCGGCAACCTGTGGGGCACGATGATTGGCGGGATGTCGCTCGGGATCGTCAACAAGCTGCTCGAGCCGTATGCCGGCGCCGTGCTCGGCAAGATTCTCGTGCTGGTTGCCGTCGTGCTCTTCATTCAGCGTCGCCCGCGCGGCCTCTTTCCGCAGACCGGCCGCGCCGCGGAGGGCGTCTAGTGCGCGTGTGGCGCCTGCGGCCGAACGTGCTCGACGACCGGGAAGCGACCTGGTTTCTCGGCATCCTCGCGATCGTCGCCATCGTCGTGCCGGTGCTCAACCTGGCGGTACCCGCGTCTTCACCATTTCACGTCTCGACCTTCGTGCTCACGCTGGTCGGGAAGTACTTGTGCTACGCGATGCTGGCCGTCGCTGTGGACTTCGTGTGGGGCTTCTGCGGCATCCTCAGTCTCGGGCATGCGGCGTTCTTCGCGCTCGGCGGCTACGCGATGGGCATGTACCTGATGCGACAGATCGGGACCCGCGGCGTCTACGGTGATCCGATACTCCCGGACTTCATGGTGTTCCTGAACTGGAAGGAGCTGCCGTGGTTCTGGCTGGGATTCGACCATTTCTGGTTCGCCGTGATCATGATGGCGCTGGTGCCCGGAGCGCTCGCCTTCGTGTTCGGCTGGCTGGCGTTCCGCTCGCGCGTCACCGGCGTCTATCTCTCGATCATGACCCAGGCACTCAGTTACGCGCTGATGCTCGCGTTCTTCCGCAACGACATGGGTTTTGGCGGCAACAACGGGTTCACGGACTTCAAGGAGATCCTCGGATTCGATCTCCAGCAGGACAGCACGCGAACGGTGCTGCTGGTGATCACGTGCGTCGCGCTGGCCGCCGGCTACAGCCTGTGTCGTGCCGTGGCGGCGTCGCGCGCCGGCCGGGTCGTCCGAGCGATTCGCGATGCCGAGAGCCGGACCCGGTTCCTCGGCTATCGCGTGGAGTCGTACAAGCTCTGGATCTTCGTCCTGTCCGCGATGATGGCGGGCGTCGCCGGGGCGCTCTACGTGCCGCAGGTTGGCATCATCAATCCCAGCGAGTTCGCGCCGATCAACTCGATCGAGGTCGTCATCTGGGTCGCGGTCGGCGGGCGGGGTACGCTGTACGGCGCCGCCGCGGGCGCGGTGCTCGTCGGCTACGCGAAGACGTTCTTCACCGGTGCGCTGCCTGAAGTCTGGCTGTATGCGCTCGGCTCGCTGTTCGTGCTGGCGACGCTGTTTCTCCCCCGCGGGCTCGCGGGCCTGATCCCGGCGCGGGTCAAGACGGCATGAATCGCAGCATCGCAGCAGGCCCGCGTCCGGCGATTCGCCCCAGCGTCTGGCAGGAGATGCGGGAGGCCGCGCGCAAGCGCGCGCCGCCGCAGCTGGTCGGCAAGATTCTCTACATCGAGAACATCACCGTCAGCTTCGACGGCTTCAAGGCCCTGAACGCGCTGACGCTCTACGTGGATCCTGGTGAGCTGCGCTGCGTGATCGGGCCGAATGGCGCCGGGAAGACGACGATGATGGACGTGATCACCGGGAAGACGCGTCCGGATGCAGGCTCGGCGTGGTTCGGACGGAACATCGACCTCCTCGCGCTGAGCGAACCGGAGATCGCGCAGGCTGGTATCGGGCGGAAATTTCAACGGCCGACGGTGTTCGAGCACCTCTCGGTGTTCGAGAACCTGGAACTCGCGCTGGCGGGTGAGAAGTCGTTCTGGAAGATGCTGGTGGCCCAGCTGACTCCCGCCGATCGAGATCGGATCGACGAGGGCCTCGTGATCATCGGGCTGACCGATCATCGCCACACGCTGGCTCGCACGCTGTCGCACGGGCAGAAGCAGTGGCTGGAGATCGGCATGCTGCTGATGCAGGAGCCCGAGCTCCTGCTCGTCGACGAGCCGGTCGCCGGGATGACGCCCCAGGAGACCGAGCGTACGGCGCAGCTCCTGCTCTCGCTCGCTGGCAGGCACTCGGTGGTCGTCGTCGAGCACGACATGGAGTTCGTGCGCTCGATCGCGAGCCGGGTCACCGTCCTGCACGAAGGCAGCGTGCTGGCCGAAGGCGACATGAACACCGTGCAGAACGATCCGCGTGTCATCGAGGTGTATCTCGGCGCATGAGCCTTCTGTCTGTCAGCGCGCTCAATCAGAAGTACGGCGGCAGTCACACGCTGTGGGACGTCGATCTCGTGGTGCCGCCGGGATCGCGGACGTGTGTCATGGGCCGCAACGGCATGGGCAAGACCACGCTGCTCAAATGCATCATGGGGCTGCTCCCGGCCTCGTCCGGCGCGATCAGTTTCGAGGGCGCCGATCTGCGGGCGCTGCCCGCGGAAGGCCGGGCGCGACTCGGGATCGGCTACGTCCCTCAGGGGCGCGAGATCTTCCCGCAGCTGACCGTCGAGGAAAACCTGCGCGTCGGACTCGGCGTGAGGAAGGAGACTGGAAAGACGATCCCCGCCCACATCTTCGAGCTGTTTCCGGTGTTGAAGAAGATGCGGCATCGGCGTGGCGGCGACCTGTCAGGCGGACAGCAGCAACAGCTCGCCATCGGGCGGGCGCTCGTCCTGGCGCCGAAGCTGCTCATCCTCGACGAGCCGACCGAGGGAATCCAGCCGAACATCGTGCACGAGATTGGCGACGTGATCCTCTCGCTCAATCGTGATGCCGGCGTCACCGTGCTGCTGGTGGAGCAGAAGCTGCCGTTTGCACGCCGGGTGGCCAGCGAGTTCCGGATTCTCGAGAAAGGCCGTTGTGTCTCCCAGGGCCCGATCGACAATCTGACCGATGACGTTGTTCGCGAACATCTCAGCGTCTGATCGAGGCGCGGCAGCCGGCCGGGTCCTGCGGTACCGGCCGGCCCAGGCGTCGCCTGGCCGTGGCTCGCTCGAAGTGATTGCGCGGCCTGACGGCCGCAGTGTCGTCAGCCGCGCCTACGCCACCAGCCCGTTGCGTCTGCTGACACCGGAGAATCACGGCCGTGCGGCCTGGGTGTATACGTCCAGCTATGGCGGTGGGCTGGTTGACGGCGATTGCGTCGAGCTCGATATCGAAGTCGGCGCGGGGGCCGCGGCGTACGTCTCGACGCAGGCGTCCACCAAGGTCTATCGCTCGGAGCGGGGCGCCGCGACGGATGTGCGTGCGGCCGTCGCCGCCGGCGGGCTCCTCATCCTCATGCCCGATCCGGTGGTGTGCTTCGCCGCATCGCGCTACGCGCAGACGCAGCGATTCGAGGTGGCAGGGGGCGCGAACCTGATCGTCGTGGACTGGCTGTCGTCCGGACGGGCGGCATCTGGTGAGCGATGGCAGTTTGACGAGTATGTGTCCCGGCTTCGTGTGGATGTGGACGGGACGCTCGTGGTCCACGATACGCTCGCGTTGCGCGCGGCCGACGGCGATCTCACGATGCGTCTCGGCCGGTTCGATGTGCTGGCGCTGGTGCTGGTCCTCGGCAGCGATCTGCGGGGCGCCGCGTCAGGCATGGTCGAACAGGTAGGCCGGTTGCCGGTCACTCGCCGTCACGATCTCATTGTTGGCGCCGCGCCAATCGGCGACGGAGGCTGCCTGTTGCGGGTGGCCGGACGGTCAGTGGAACAGGTGGGTCGAGTTATTCGTGAGTATCTGGCCATCGTGCCGTCGATGCTCGGCGACGACCCGTGGGCGCGCAAGTGGTGAGGGGAGAGCGATGCATCTGACGCCGCGCGAGATCGACAAGCTGATGCTTCATCAGGCCGGCGTGCTGGCGCAGAAGCGGCTGGCTCGAGGGCTCCGCCTGAACTACGTCGAGGCCGTGTCGCTCATCGCCACGCAGCTCCTCGAATTCATTCGCGACGGGCGATCGGTGGCCGAGCTGATGGACCTCGGGCGGAGGATTCTCGGGCGCGACGACGTGCTCGAGGGCATCGCCGAGATGATCGACGAAGTACAGATTGAAGGCACCTTTCCGGACGGGACGAAGCTCGTCACCGTGCATCATCCGATCGTCGCCGAGCAGGGCGACCGGCGCCTCGCGCTCTATGGCAGCTTCATTCCGATCCCGGCTGCGGGCGGCAGCGTCGGCACGCCCGCGGTCGCACTCGACGGCGCAGCGCCGGGAAGTGTCCTGAGCCGGGAAGGCGAGATCGAGCTCAACGCCGGACGGCCGACGATCGAACTGGCGGTCGCCAATCGAGGCGACCGGCCGATTCAAGTCGGCAGTCACTATCACTTCATCGAGACCAATCGGGCCCTGAGCTTCGATCGGTCGGCCGCGTACGGGATGCGGCTCGATATTCCGGCCGGGACGGCAGTCCGTTTCGAGCCCGGTGAGACAAAGACCGTCACGCTGGTGGCGATTGCCGGCGCGCGCGTCATTCGCGGCGGCAACGGGTGGGCCAGCGGTCCGGTGACGCCAGGCAGGGACCTCGGCGACGTGGTGCCGCGATGAGTCATCGCATCAAGCGGCATCACTATGCCGGCATCTTCGGGCCGACGACCGGCGATCTCGTCCGTCTCGGCGACACCCAGCTCGTCGCCGAGGTCGAAGACGATGCCACGGTGTACGGCGATGAGTGCAAGTTCGGCGGCGGCAAGGTGCTGCGCGATGGGATGGGTCAGGCGGCGGGCGTGGCAGACGAAGACGCGCTCGACTGCGTCATCACCAACGCGCTGATCATCGACTGGACCGGCATTCGCAAGGCCGACGTCGGCATCAAGGCCGGACGCATTGCCGGCATCGGCAAGGCCGGCAACCCCGACGTCATGGCTGGCGTGACCGCGGGGATGGTCGTCGGTGTGACCACCGAGGCGATCGCCGGCGAAGGCCTCATCCTCACCGCCGGCGGGATCGACTCGCACATCCACTTCATCAGCCCGCAGCAGGTCTATGAAGCGCTGGCCAGCGGTGTGACGACGTTCATCGGCGGAGGGACCGGGCCGGCCACCGGCACGAACGCGACCACGTGCACGCCGGGCTCGAGACATGTGCAGCTGATGCTGCAGGCCACCGATGCCCTGCCGATGAACTTCGGCTTCCTCGGCAAGGGCAATACCTCGATGCCCCAAGGTCTCGAAGAGCAGATCCGCGCTGGTGCGATCGGACTGAAGCTGCACGAAGACTGGGGATCGACGCCGGCGGCCATCGACTGCTGCCTGACCGAGGCCGATCGATTCGACGTGCAGGTGGCCATCCACACCGACACCTTGAACGAGTCGGGGTACGTAGACGACTCGATCGCTGCCTTCAAAGGCCGCACGATCCACACCTACCACACTGAGGGTGCTGGAGGCGGCCACGCGCCGGACATCATCAAGGTGTGTGGCGAGCTGAACGTGCTGCCCAGCTCGACGAATCCGACCCGGCCCTTCACCGTCAACACCCTGGACGAGCATCTGGACATGTTGATGGTGTGCCATCACCTCGACAAGAACATGCCGGAGGACGTGGCGTTTGCCGAGAGCCGCATTCGCGGCGAGACGATTGCCGCCGAAGACGTGCTCCACGACCTCGGCGCGATCAGCATGATGTCGAGCGACAGTCAGGCCATGGGCCGGGTGGGTGAAGTCATCACCCGCACGTGGCAGACGGCCCACAAGCTGCGCGGCGAACGCGGACGTCTCGCCGAGGAAACCGGTGCGCACGACAACCTGCGCATCCGGCGCTATATCGCGAAGTACACGATCAACCCGGCGATCACGCACGGCATCGCTCACGAAGTCGGCTCGATTGAAGTCGGGAAGCTCGCCGATCTCGTCCTGTGGAAGCCGTCGTTCTTCGGCGTCAAGCCGGAGCTGGTGCTGAAGGGCGGCTTCATCGCCTGGGGCCAGATGGGCGATCCGAACGCGTCGATTCCGACGCCTCAGCCGGTGATGATGCGGCCGATGTTCGGCGCGTACGGCCGGGCGACGGGCAGCACCTCGCTGGCGTTCGTTTCGCAGTTGTCCCTGGATCGCGGCGCCGTGGCCGGCTACGGCTTGACCAAGCGCGCCGTCGCCGTCCGCGGGTGCCGCGGGATCACCAAGCGCGACATGCGGCTCAACGATCTGCTGCCGAGGATCCAGGTCGATGCCGAGACGTATCGAGTGACCGTTGACGGTGAGCCGTTGCGCGCACAGCCTGCTGCCGTGCTGCCGCTCGCGCAGCGCTACTTCTTGTTTTGAGGACGCAGTGTCGGAACTCCTGACCTGGCAGATCGTCGATTCCGCGTTTCCAACCGGCGTGTTCTCCCACTCGTGGGGACTCGAAGCGGCGTGGCAGTTCGGCGAGGTGCCGGACGCGCCCGCGCTCCGCGCCTTCGTCGACGCCGCGGTCCTGCAGGCCGGTCACGCGCATCTCCCGTTGATGAACGACGTGCATCGCGATCCGGAGTCGCTCGAACGCCTCGACACCATCGCCGATGCCTTCCTGGTCAACGCCGTGGCCAATCGCGCCAGCCGGATGCAGGGACGCACGCTCCTGGCGACGGCGGTACGGGTCTGGCCGTCGGATCGGCTGGACCGGCTGCAGGTGCGTGCCACTCGGACGTGCTCGCATGTCGCTCCGCTATCGGGTGCGGTGTTCCAGGCGATCGGGCTGCCGCTGCCAACGGCGCAGCGCGTGGTGCTGTACGGGACGGCTCGCGGCGTGCTGTCCGCGGCCGTGCGCCTAGGCATTGCCGGCAGTTATGAAGCGCAGCGCCTCCAGTACGCGTGCGGCAGTCGTCTCGAAGAGATCGCGCAGCGATGCGCGGCGTTGTCTGCAGAGGATCTGGCGCAGACCGCGCCGCTCGTCGACCTGCTGCAGGCCGGACACGATCGCTTGTATTCGCGCCTCTTTCAATCCTGAAACCGTGAACGAACGAGACGGAGCATCACGAGTATGCACTACATGCCACATGGTCAACCACACACCCACGCTGACGACGACGCCGCCACGCCTGGTCTCTACGAGGAGCGTAGCCTGCCACTGGTGCGCGACTATCGCGCCCGTGCGTACACGATCGGGATCGGCGGACCGGTCGGCAGCGGAAAGACGGCGCTGCTCCTCGCGCTCTGCAGGCTGCTGCGCGACCGCTACAACATCGCGGTCGTCACCAATGACATTTTCACCAAGGAGGACGGTGAGTTTCTCGTCCGACATGAGGCGCTGCCCCCCGAGCGGATTACCGCGGTCGAAACCGGCGGCTGCCCGCACACAGCGGTGCGGGACGACGTCAGCCAGAATCTCGATGCGCTGGGACAGCTGATGGTGAAGTTCGCTCCGGAACTGTTGTTCGTCGAAAGCGGCGGCGACAATCTCGCAGCGCAGTTCAGCCGCGAGCTGGCCGACTACACGATCTACGTGATCGACGTGTCCGGCGGGGACAAGATTCCACGCAAGGGAGGGCCCGGGATCACGCAGTCGGATCTGCTCGTGATCAATAAGACCGATCTCGCGCCGCTGGTCGGTGCCGATCTCGGGGTGATGGAGCGTGACTCGAAGCGGATGCGTGGCGACGGGCCGTTCGTCTTCGCGCAGGTCACGCACGGTGTCGGCGTATCCAGGATCGCGACCCAGTTACTCGCCAGCTGGCGTCAGGCAACGACATGACCATGGTGGACGACGACAACCGAGACTACGACAGCCGCGCGTTCACCATCGGTCTCAGCGGGGGCGCGACGAGTGGGGCGCGGCCGACTCTGCTCGCGCTCTGTCGCCTGTTGCGCACCAGTTACGGCATCGCAATCGTGACCGGTGAGGTTCCACCGCCGCAGGACGGGGGCAAGGCGTTTCTCATGCGCCACAAGGCACTCTCGGCCGAGCGCATCTCCGTCGTCCCGACAGGTGGGAGCGTGCACGCGGAATTCGATCTGCTGATGGAGATGTTCCGTCCGGATCTCCTCTTCGTCGAGGGCGCCGGCGGCAACCCGGTCTCCAGCCACGAGGTCGCCGACTTCACGATCCATGTCGTCGATGCCGACGCCGACGGCATTCGTCCGGAGGAGTCCGACGATGCCGCGCACGCGGATCTGCTGGTGATTAACAGGACGCAGCCAGGTCCGCCGTTGGATGTCTCGCTGAATCCGGTGGCGCAGGACGCGGCCCGGCTCCGCGGTGACGCACCGGTTGTCTTCGCGCAGATTCGATACAGTGTCGGGGTCATCGATGTCGCGAAGCACGTCCTCGTGGGGTGGAGGCAGGCGACGGCTCCAGCGGCGTGGACGCCGTCATCGGTGCCCGGCGAGCGACGCGACGGCTGGATGACCACGTGACCGTATAATCGGCGTCGATGCCCACACTGCGCTCACTCTCGAGGAGCGTCCTGCTCGCAGCCGTCTCGTGCATGGTTCTGTCCGCGCAGACCGGGCCGCACGAGGCGCGCGCGAAGGAGATCTTCAAGCAGCTCGTCGAGATCAACACGGCGATCCGTCGGCAGCACCACACAGGCCGCCGAGGCCATGGCCGCGCGGCTCAAGGCCGCCGGATTCCCTGACGCCGACGTGCGCGTGCTCGGTCCTTCAGCGAAGAAGGGCAACCTCGTCGTCCGCTACCGGGGCACAGGCGCGAAGCGGCCGATGATCCTCCTCGCGCATCTCGACGTCGTCGAGGCGAAGCGCGAAGACTGGTCGTTCGATCCGTTCGTGCTCACCGAGAAGGATGGCTACTTCTACGGCCGCGGCACCGCCGACGACAAGACGATGGCCGCGGTGTTCGTCGCCAACTTGATCCGTCTCAAGTCGGAAGGCTTCGTGCCCGCGCGCGACATCGTGCTGATGCTCACTGCCGACGAGGAAGGCGGACCCGAGAACGGCGTGAAGTGGCTGCTCGCCAATCATCGCGCGCTGATCGACGCGGAGTTCGCCATCAACGAGGGTGGCGGCGGCGTGATGCGCAAGGGCCGCTACGTCACCAACGAAGTGCAGGCGGCCGAAAAGGTCTATCAGGAACTTCGTCTCGAGATCCGCAACAGCGGCGGTCACAGCTCGCTGCCGGTGAAGGACAACGCCATCTATCGCCTGTCGGCGGGCTTGTCGCGGCTGGCCGCGTTCGAGTTCCCGGCGCAGTTGAACGACATCACCCGCGCCGTACTTCGCGCGCGCCGCGCCGGCGCAGCAGGACGCGCAGACGAGGGCCGACATGCTGGCGGTGGCGAAAGAACCGATGGACGCCGCCGCGGCCGCGCGTCTGTCGGCGCAGTCCGCGTATTCAACTCGCTGCTCCGCACGACCTGCGTCGCGACGCGGCTCGACGGCGGGCACGCGCCGAACGCGCTGCCGCAGCTGGCGACCGCGAACGTCAATTGCCGGATCCTTCCCGGCGTGCCGGTCAACGCGGTGGTCGCGCAGTTGACGAAGGTCCTGGCCGATCCGGCGATTCAGGTCTCGCTCGTGGATGAGGCCACGCCGAGCAAGCCGGCCGTGCTCAGAGAAGACGTGATGACGGCGACCGAGACCATCGTGAAGTCGATGTTCCCCGGCGTGCCGGTCGTGCCGGTGATGAGCACTGGCGCAACCGATGGTCTCTATCTCCGCAACGCCGGCATTCCGACGTTTGGCGTGGACGGCCTGTTCGACGACATCGACGACGTCCGCGCGCACGGCCGCGACGAGCGCGTCGGCGTCAAACAGTTCAACGAGGACCTGGAGTTCCAGTACCGCCTGATTACGTGACGCTGTCGAAGTAACCACGAAGAACTAGAAGTCGCAGGATTTGCAGTTGCCGAACTATTTAGTAACAATATGAGATCAAATGCGGCGACATCGGTTTCTGACTGATTTCGAGCTCATGATCCTCCTGGCGATTCTTCGCGTGGGGGAAGAGGCCTATGGAGTGCCAATCGCGGCGGAGATCGAGGGGACCGCGGGAAGGCCTGTCGCACGGGCTGCCGTGTATGCGGCCTTGGATCGGTTGGAGGCTAACGCTCTCGTCCGTTCGCGCCGCGGTGATCCGAGCGCCTTGCGGGGCGGGAGAGCGAAGCGATACTTCCAGCTCACAGCCAAAGGTATGAGAGCAGTCCAGGACACGCGTGGAGCGTTGACGGCGCTCTGGACTGGCATCCCGCAGCTCAAGGGAGGCGTCGCGTGACGAAGAAAAGAACTCCGCGACTTGCGATCCTGCTGCTACAGAACGCAAGCTGCGACGACACATTCATCGGCGATCTGCTGGAAGAGCATGAATGGCGCTCGCGTTCATGGTTCTGGCGGCAGACAGTCTTCGCGCTGGCGGTGGCCTTCCTGCGCCAGTCCCGAGAGCACCCCATCCTGCTCTTGCGCGCCCTCACCACGGCGTGGGTCATAAACACGGCGTTGTTCTTCGTGTCATCCGCTGTCCTGACGGGCACTACGGACCTGCTCAAGGCCGTGACTCCCTTGAGGATCTATATGCAGTTTCAGCTCTACGCTGTGACATGGATACTACTGGGGTTCGCCGCATCCATGGTGACCGCGTGGATAGTTGCGATGCTGCACCAGTCGGCACGAGTACCGGCCACTCTGGTCATCTTCGTTCTGGCAGCCGCGGGCGCACTGGCCGATCCTGAGGTCCATCGGCTCTGGTCGAACCTGCCGGAGCAGCGGTTCATCCCGTATTTCGTCGTGGCCGTCGGCAGCCACGCGATGGTGGCAGCTGGAACTCTAGTCGGCGGTGTCCTGCTGCCGGCGGTCGGGAGACGCTAGGGGAGGAGGCTCCGCGGCATTTTCGCTCCAGCGCCGTTCCGACGGAAGAGGGCTCGATGAAGCCTCACGGCGTCACTGTCACTCTCACGAAGCCATTCGTCCAGCAGCACTGGTTTCCGGGCGAGGTGTCCACGCGGCCGAAGTTGTCCGCGCGGACGCGGACCACATACTCGCCTGGTTGCTTGAAGACCGCTGACGTGGTGGCCGTTCCCTGCAGCTCCGTGATTGGCGTTCGTGGCGGAGTGAAGACGACGTCGCCCGGGCCGGAGTGTTTGTACCAGCTCACGTTGATCGCCGCCCTCTCGCCGGCTCGCGGCTTGATTGGCACCGGTTCTTTCTCGCGCTCGCTGTCGTCGTTCGTCCACACAGTCAGCGACAGCGGCGCGCCAGCCGAGACCCGCTGAGGGTCGGCTTGCATGCCCACGGGTCCGCGCCCGCCCTGACCGGTTGGTGAGAAGCGGAGCAGCGGCGGAACCGATCCCATCGCCATCGGCCACTGCAGCCGATACGCGCTGATCTCGTGCCCGTCCGGGAACGCTGTAGGTCTGTCCCTGGTAGCGCAGCGTCCAGACGACGTCGCCTTTGAAGCCGGCCGGCACAGTGACGGTGAACACGCCTCGCTCACGCTGACGGCGGTCAATGCCACTGGGAGCGCCGCTGCCGTCGCCGCCCGCGGTCGGGACGACCGGTGGAAATGACGTGGGCTGCCGGCCGTCGATACTCCTTCGGCTGGATGACGTTGTCCGGCCCCAACGGGAATCTCCACCACTTCGGTTCGATTGAGATTGGAGTAGCCGAACGACAGGGCGATCGTGCCGTCGGGATTCTCGTACCAGCCGTCGAAGAAGGGAGCGACCCTGAGGCCGTCAGATGGCAGCGGCGAAAGCGGCCGCTGACGCTGGGCACCCACGATGTGCGACCCGATGAGCATCAGCTATCGCGAGCCCGCCGAACGAGCGATCGCTCTCACGCACTGCGCGTTCGATCCGTACGTGCCGGCGCTTGCGCTTCTCGGTCGGCGACCTTCTTACGCTGCTCCCGCTCGGCCGCCAGTCGCTGATATGTCGCATCGTCGAGATGCGTCACGGCGATCCAGGCATGCGACATCTCGTCGGCGGTGCGGCTGCCGAGCCCCACCCATTGATCCGGATCGGGATTCGATTTATTGCCGGGCGTGTTGTCGTAGTAGCCCGTGATCACGAGCACGGCGCCCTTGGGCACGAGCGGTGCGGTGTCCTCGTCATAGATGTGGCTGGTGTGCCAGTTGTTGGTCCAGTTCGAGACCGAGCTGATCATCTCGAGCTTGCCCGTCTCCGGGTAGAAGATCTCCAGCGTCTTGCGCCACCAGACGGAAGTGCCCGTGCGGCTGGAAGCTGTCGATGCGCACCGGGGTCTTGAACGTATGGAACCCCTGCGTCATCGCCGTGCCGTGCGGCGCAATCTCGAGCTCGCCGCCCTTCATCAGCAGCGAGTACAGCTTGAGGTCCTGCTTATGCTTCGCCTGATGGCCCTCGGGGTACAGCCACAGGCCCATCTCGATGACGTCGTCCTCGAGTTCCTTGCCGATCGGGTAGTAGTGAACATCCCACCTGACCATGGAATTGGCAGGAACCGTCCGGCATGAGTCCGAGCGGAATGATTTCGCCTGTCTTCCCGAGCGCGTACTCCGTCAGTCGCTCGCCCTCGACGTACTGATTCTGCTTCTCGTCGTAGACGAGCAGGTCGCTGTTGGCGTGATGCGCGGCGGCGCGTCCGCGCATTGACGGCTTGACCGCGATCGCCTTGAGGCACCGATCCTTCGTCAGCCCGGTGGGCACGATCGGCCGCCACCAGACATCCTGTCCCTTGGCCGGCAGCGTGAACGGCTTTGTGCGGATGACGATATCCGGTGGGCCGAACTCGATCCGCGAAGGCCCACTTGTTGGGATCGGGGAACGTCACCGGAGGCGGCAGATCGGCGGGATTGCCAAGCGGCGCCCCGTTATCCACCCAGCGCGCGATCGTCTGGATCTCCTGCCGCGCTCAGCCGGAGGTCGTTCTTGAGTTTCTGGATGCCGACGTCGCGATCGTACCGGTAGGGCGGCATCTCGCCAGTGACCACCTTCTGCTTGATCGCCCGGGCCCAGGGACGCACTTCCTCGAAGGCCGTCAGCGACATCGGCCCGACGGCGCCGGACTGATGGCAGTTCTGACAGCTCTTCTGGAAGATGGGGGCGACGTCTTTGGCGAAGGTGACCTGCTGGGCCGCTGCCGGCGAGCCCGAAGCGGGAATGAGGAGTGCCGCGATCGCCAATGCCTGGGCACCCATCCGAGGGGTCGAGACGAGATGACCGAAGCGCGTCGTACGCATTGTGCGCACCTCGGCGTGATCCTACCAGCCGCACGGCAGGAACGCACGTCTTATACTTCGGTCCGGGACTGGTCAGCGGTCGTGAGATTCCGATGGTCGTGACATTGCGACTGGCGTTGCTGCTCGTCATCGCCGCACCAATTGCGGGCATCGCTCAAGACGCGTCGGTGACCGTGCGTGGGCGGGTGATCGCGGCCGACAACAGCGCCGCGCTGCCGCGCGCACGGGTGACGGTCCTCTACAGCGATCCGGTGTTGTCGTCTTACACCAACGACCGCGGCGAGTTCTCGATTGCCGCGCCACGGGCGGACTCCTTCACGCTGTCGGTGGTCAAAGCCGGCTACGCCGACGTACGGCTGACACTGCAGCGGACGGCACTCACCGCGGCGCCGGCGCGCGATGTGGTTATGGCCCTGACGCGCTCGGCGGCCGTCAACGGACTGATTGTGGACACGCGTGGCGAGACCGTGGTGGGCCTGGGTGTCTATGCCGATCGGCTTGACCCGGACGCCGAAACGCCCGCCAGCCTCGTCAAATTCGCAACGACCACCGACGACCGCGGCGAGTACCGGCTCGGCGGGCTTCCGCCGGGAAAATACTCGGTGACGGCAACAGGTGCGCAAGACCCCGGCGCGGTCGTGAGACTCGATCTTCGGCCTGGCGACGAGGTGGCGGACATCGGCTTCACGGCGCGGCCACCGCAAGCCACGGCGATCGAATCAAGCCCGCAGCCGCCTGAGACGAGAGAGCGCGCGACGATTCGCGGCCGGGTGGTCACGACGATCGGCCGTCCGATCGTGCAAGCTGTCGTTAACATCACCGGCCCGATGCCGCCGAGGTTCTTCGTCACGGATGCGCAAGGCCGTTTCGCGTTCACGGGACTCGTTCCCGGCGACTACGAGGTGCAGGCGAGCAGGGGCGACTTCCTGCCCAGTCCCGTCGGTCCGGCGACTGCACGTCAGTCGTCCAGGCGGATGGCGGTGACCGCAGGGGCTCGAGTGAATGATGTCACCTTGGTGCTGTCACGCGGTCTTGCCGTCACGGGCACGATCATCGATCGCGCTGGCGAGCCGCTGCAGGGTGTGTCAGTGCAGGCGCTGCAAGTGCGCACGAGCGGCGACCGGCGACGGGCCGTCCTCGGTGGCGCTCAGATCGGTGGGGGCCGTCAGACCGACGATCAGGGCCGATACCGTGTGCTCGGGTTGCAGCCGGGCACGTACGTCATTGCCGCACTTGCCGATGTCGCGTCGCTCGGCGATGCGCGGTTGTCTAGCGACGCGCCGTCGCCTGGCAACGCGCAGACCGTGCCGTTCTACTTTCCCGGTTCGGCGTCGATTGCCGACGCAGTCACGGTCACGGTGAGCACCGCGGAGGTCGACGGCATCGACTTCGCCGTCGGCGATGTCCCGACCGCGCGCGTGACGGGGAGGGCGCTCGATTCGAACGGCGCACCCCTCGCTGGCAGGGTCACGCTCGGAGTCAGCTACCGCTCGGGCAGCATCGTGCCCAACCCGCCGCGCGGGACGCGTATCGAGCCCGATGGCACGTTCACGTTCTTCAATGTCGCGCCGGGAGACTACGTCGTGCAAGCGGTCAGATTCCCGCCTCCACCCAATCTTCAACTCGATCGGCCCGTCCTCGCTGATTTCCGCGAGTCGATCGAGTTCGCCGCCCAGTACCTTACCGTCGGCGCGCAGGACGCCGAACCGGTCACCCTGCGCACCGCGCGCGGGTCGGTCCTGGAGGCGACGATCAACGTCGATTCAGCAAGTTCGTCCCAGTCGCCCGATCGCATGCAGATCGACGCGCATCCGATCGAAGGCGACCTGACGTACGGATCGTTCTCGTTGCGCGCGAGCGGCGTCCCCGTCACCGGAGGCAACCGGAGTGTCCGCCTCACGTTGATCGGGCCGTGGCGTTTCGTGGTGAGCGGGATGCCGGACGGCTGGTATCTGAAGTCGCTGACGATCAACGGATCAGAGATGACCGATCAGGTGATCGACTTGGGTGTCGGCGGAGGCATTCTGTCCGGCGAAGTCGTGGTCTCGCCCAAGGGCGGCACCATCGCCGGACGCATCTCGGCTGAAAGGCCGGCCGCCCGTGCTTCCTCCTCCGTCATCGTGTTTCCCCAAGACCGCGAGAAGTGGTTCGAGCGGTCCCGGTTCATCAAGGTCGTCCGCGCCTCGCAGGACGGCTCGTTTCGCGCCTCCTCGCTGCCGCCGGGCGCCTACTATGTGGCGGAAACGGTCATCGCCGGCGAATCTGTCGAGGCGACGACGCCCGAGGTGCTCGAGCGGCTGGTGCTTCGCGCAGCACAGGTGACGATTGACGAAGGGGACGAGCGACGCGTGGAGGTCCCCGTACAGTAGGATGCGCCGGAGGAGGTGGACGTGAGGCAACTCGTGGCGGTGATGCTCCTGGTGCTGCCGTTGGCGTCGATCGCACTCGCGCAGGTGAATCCGCTGCCGAAGCTGCCGCCGAAGCCGCATCCACCCGCGCCGCGACTGGCCAGCGGCGTTCCGAACCTCGGGCCCACCGAGCCGAACAAAGGCTACTGGCACCTCTCGCAGTTTCAGGACTACAAGCAGATCCTCATCCACCCCAAAGAGATTCCGTATCAGCCGTGGGCTCGCGCGCTGGCCATGCAGCGCCGCACCGAGCTGTCGAAGTGGGACCCACAGGGCTACTGCATGCCGCCCTCTGGTCCGCGTCTGATGACGACGCCGTTCCCGATGGAGATCCTGCAGCTGCCGGAGCAGCAGCGCATCGTGATGATCTACGAGGGCGGCACACACATCTGGCGGGTGATCTACATGGATGGCCGTCCGCATCCCAAACCGGACGCGCTGAACCCGACATGGCTGGGTCACTCGGTCGGACGCTGGGAGGGCGATACCCTCGTGGTCGATGTCGTCGGCTACAACGAGGGCGGCTGGATCGACATGGCCGGCGATCCCCACACCGACCTCCTGCACGTCGTCGAACGCTTCACGCGGAAGGATCTCTACACACTGCGCTACGAGGCGACCATCGACGATCCGGGCGCGTACACCGAGCCGTGGACCATCGGGTTCGACATCGTGTGGGATGAGAAGGGCGAGATTCAGGAATACATCTGCCAGGAGAACAGCCCCTGGATGCGCCGCATCTTCGCCGAGATGCTCAACTTGCGACCGGAGTCCCGGTAACTGCGGACGCGGAGGATGCGAAGGACGCAGAGGGACGTTGACAACGTCCCGTCGTGCTGATGGACCTCGGACGCGATCAGCGATCAGTGTTTGTGATCGTCGTTGTCGGCACCGCGATCGCCGATCTGGCTGCGGATCTCGCCCGGGGGGAACTTCACGGTGTGGACGTTCGCGTAGGTCTTCCCGGCGCGGATCAACGCAACGACCTCGGCGAACTCTTCAGCGGTCGTCGGTGTCGTCGACGCACCTGTGGGACCGGCGATGCCGTTCGCATCATTCCCTCTGACGTCGGCTACCGTGAGCGTTCCAGAGACCGTGTTGGCACGGAGGGTCAACGGGTCGTTCGGATCGCTGCAGAATGGCGTGGTGGTGGGGGTCGGCGACGGATTCGCAGCGGTTTGGCACAACCAGAGCACGATGCCGCCCGAGTTCTGCGGCAGCCCGATGTGAATGTGCGCCTGCCTGACGTCCCCTTCGAGATCCTGGAAGGTCAGGGTATAGGCGATTTCCGTCTCGTCATTGTTGATCGTCGCCCGGAACGTGCCGGTTCCGGTCGTGGAAACGACTGCGGCCGCTTCGTTGAGCCCATTGAGGACCTCGATGAATCGCCGAACGCCTTCCTGACTGAACGCTGGGGCGGCGGCGGCGAGCGCAATGAGTCCAACCGCGACTATTGTGATCTTCTTCATCCTAAGCCTCCGATCGTTTGAGTGACCGCGCTTGCGCCGTTTTGCAACGCATGTGCCACAGACGGCCTAGCGCAACCGCTCGAAGAACGCGTGCAGCTTGCGCATGGAGCTTACTCGATGCGCAAGCGCGTTACCGGCTCGGTAAACGCGTCCGCCCGAAAAACCGCTTGCGGGTCTGCTGCGGGACGCCTAAGGTATGGCTCTGGAGGCGCCATGGCCGAGCGTTGGCTGGCCGGTCTGACCGCGTGTTGTGCTCTGCTGGCGGCATCGGTGGCTCTCCGTGCAGGAGAACCATCACCGCAAGCGGCGATCCCTTCCTCCACTCCATCACCTGAGCGCGCGACACTCGATCGCTACTGCGTCAGTTGTCACAACAGCCGGGCCAGGGCCGGCGGCCTGGCGCTGGACACGGCCGACCTCGCGCGCGTGGGAGCAGACCCCGCGACCTGGGAGAAAGTCGTCCGCAAGATCCGCGGCCGCATGATGCCTCCTGCTGGAATGCCGCGACCCGATGAGGCGACCTACGATTCGCTCGCCTCGCATCTCGAGGTCGCGCTCGATCGCACGGCGACCGCGCGTCCGAATCCGGGCCGCACGGACACGTTCCGGCGTCTGAGCCGCGTCGAGTATCAGAACGCCATCCGCGACATCCTCGCGCTCGACATCGACGTGTCATCGCTCCTGCCCAGAGACGATGCGAGTCACGGGTTCGACAACGTGAGCAACGGCGAGCTGTCGCCGACGCTGCTCGAACGGTACCTGGCGGCGGCGCAGAAGGTGAGTCGCGCGGCGGTCGGTGGACCGTTGCCGTCTCCGGCGAGTCATGTCGTGGTGCTGCCCGCGGACCTCACGCAGGAAGATCACCTCGAGGGCCTTCCCCTGGGCACTCGCGGCGGCACGATCTTCCGATACACGTTCCCCCTGCATGCGGTCTACGAGTTCCAGATACGCCTGGCTCGCGACCGCAACGAGAACGTCGAAGGACTCACCGAGCCGCAGCAGATCGAGCTCAGTGTCGACGGAAGCGTGGCTCAGACCTTTACCGTGAAGCCCAATCGGAACCAGTCCGGCGCGTACTACGCGGACGAGGCCGTGGACAAGGACCTCAGGTTTCGCATCGGCGTCGGCGCAGGTCCGCACGACGTGGCCGTGACCTTCCCGCGCAAGACGTTCGCGCTCGAGGAGACGGAGCGCCAGCCGAGCCTCGCGCACTTCAACATGGATCGGCATCCGCGCGTGCAGATCGCGCTCTATTCGGTGTCGATCACCGGTCCCTTCCAGTTGGGCGAGGTGATCGAGACGCCGAGCCGTCGCCGGCTGTTCGTGTGCAATCCCGCCGCGTCGACGTCGGAAGAGGCCTGTGCGAGACAGATCGTCTCGAAGGTCGCGCGTCGTGCGTTTCGCCGCGACGTCACCAACGCCGATCTCGAAGCGCCGATGCGGTTCTATCGCCAGGCGCGCGCCGAGGGCGGTGTCGAGGCGGGGATCGAGATGGCCGTCCGCGCCGTGCTCGCGAGCACCGAGTTCCTGTTCCGCATCGAGCGCGATCCGAAGGGCGTGGCGGCGAAGACGCCGTACCGCGTCAGCGACGTCGAGCTCGCCTCGCGTCTGTCGTTCTTCCTGTGGAGCAGCGTCCCGGACGATGAGTTGCTGGATCTCGCGGTCGCACGTCGTCTCAGTCAGCCGGCGACGCTCGAGCGGCAGGTGAAGCGGATGCTGGCGGATCCGAAGGCAGACGCGCTGGTCACCAACTTCGCGAGCCAGTGGCTGTATCTGCGCAATCTCGCGGCGGCGAGTCCCGACGCGCGCCAGTTCCCCGACTTCGACGACAACCTGCGTCAGGCGTTTCGACGCGAGACGGAGCTGTTCTTCCAGAGCATCCTGAGGGAGGACCGCAGCGCGCTCGATCTGCTGCGTGCCGACTACACCTACGTGAACGAGCGGCTGGCGAAGCATTACGGGATCCCCAATGTGTACGGCAGCCGCTTCCGGCGCGTCTCGCTCGGCGAGAACAGCGTGCGCAGCGGCATCCTTGGCCACGGCAGCGTCCTGACGGTGACGTCGTACGCCAATCGCACGTCGCCGGTGCTCCGCGGCAAGTGGATCCTCGAGAACATCGCCGGCACGCCGCCGCCACCGCCGCCGGCCAACGTGCCGCTCCTGCAGGAGACCGACGCCGATGGCCGCGTGCTCTCGATGCGCGAGCGCATGGTGCAGCACCGTGCGCGTCCGGACGTGTGCGAGCTGTCATCGGCTCATGGATCCGGCGGGCCTGTCGATGGAGAACTTCGACGCCATCGGCCGGTGGCGCACGCGCACGGAATCGGGGAGCGCCGTGGACGCGTCGGGCGGGCTTCCCGACGGCTCGACGTTCGACGGCGTGAACGGACTGCGCACGGCGCTGCTGCGCCGGCCGGATCTGTTCGTGGGCACGCTCACCGAGAAGCTCATGACCTACGGTCTGGGACGCGGCATCGAGTACCACGACGCGCCGTCGATCCGCGCGATCGTCCGCAACGCGCAGGCGCGCGATTATCAGTTCTCGTCTCTCGTCCTTGGCATCGTCCGCAGCGACCCATTTCAGATGAGGATGTCGCAATGATTCTCACCAAGGGAGCACTGCCTCGTCGGACGTTTCTCCGCGGCGTGGGCACGGCCCTCGCGCTGCCACTGCTCGACGCCATGGTGCCGGCGGCGTCGATGCGGGCGCAGACGATTGCCCGATCGGTGCGCCGGCTCGGCTACGTCTACATTCCCATGGGCATGAACGCGGCGGCGTGGACGCCGCCGACGCAGGGCCGCATCACGGAGCTGTCGCCGTCGCTGCTGGCGCTGACGCCGGTGCTCGATCACATCACCGTCGTGACCAACCTCGAGCTGCGCAACGCCTACACGACCGGCAATCACGCCTCGTCCAACTGCGCGTTCCTGAGCTGCTCGCGCGCCAAGCGGACCGAGGGCAGCGACTACGAGCTGGGCACGACCGTCGATCAGATCGCGGCCCGGGCGATCGGCGGCGACACGCAGATTCCGTCGCTCGAGATCGGGACCGACCTCATCGCCCAGGTCGGTAACTGCGACAACGGCTACGCGTGCGCGTATCAGAACAACCTGTCGTGGTCGTCAGCGACGACGCCGCTGCCGACCGAGGCCGATCCGCGGGTCGTCTTCGAACGGCTGTTCGGGGACGGCGGCAGCCCGGAGCGGCGGCGGGCCGAGCTGAAGAGGAGCGGCAGCATCCTCGACTGGATGACGGCCGACATGGCGCGGCTGCGGCGCGAGCTGGGCGCAAGCGATCGGGTCAAGGTCGGTCAGTATCTCGACTCGGTGCGCGAGGTCGAGCGGCGCATCGAGCGTGCGGAGAAGAGCGACGCATCGGCGCTGCCGGAGCTCGATCGGCCGGCGAGCGTGCCGGCGGTCTGGGAAGACCACGTCAAGCTGATGTTCGATCTGCAGGTGCTGGCCCTCCAGGCCGACGTGACGCGTGTCATCACGTTCCAGTTGGCCCGCGAGACGAGCACGCGGACCTATCCGCACATCGGCGTGCCCGAGCCGCATCATCCGGTGTCGCACCACGTGAACGATCCCGAGAAGCTCGTGAAGCTCGCCAAGATCAACGCGCATCACGTCTCGCTGTTCGCGTATCTCGTCGAGAAGCTGCAGGCGACGCCGGACGGCGATGGTTCGCTGCTCGACCACACGCTGTACCTGCTGGGCAGCGGCATGGGGAATCCGGACATCCACAATCACACGAACCTGCCAATCGTCGTGGCCGGCGGGCGAGGCGCGCGCTTCAAGGGCGGCCGGCACATCAGGTTCGAGACTCCGACGCCGCTGGCCAATCTTCACCTCGCGATGCTCGACAAGGTGGGCGTGCATCTGGACCGCTTCGTCGACAGCAACGGCCGCGTCTCCGATCTCGAGCCGCTTGATGTGTAGTCTCGTGGGGGCCGCCTCTCTCATCGTGGGGGCCGCCTTCAGGCGGCCCATGATGACGGTCGTGCTTCTCGTGTGCGTCACTGGTACCGCTGGCGCGCAGAGTCCGCTTGTCGACGCGATCAAGGCGGGCGACACTGCCGGCGTTCGGGCGCTGATCGATAAGCGCGTTGACGTGAACGCCGCGGAGGCTGACGGCACCACGCCGCTCCACCTGGCCGTCGATCGGGATGCGCCGGACATCGTCCAGATGCTGGTTCGCGCCGGCGCCAACGTGAAAGCCGCCAACCGGTACGGCGCGACACCGCTCTGGCTCGCCTCGGTCAACGGGAATGCCAGGACGATGGCGATGCTGCTCGAGGCCGGGGCGGATGCGTCTGCCGCGAATGCCGAGGGCGAGACGGCGCTGATGGTGGCCGCTCGAACCGGAAAGCCTGACGCGGTGAGTGCCTTGCTCGCGCGCGGCGCCGATCCAAACGCCAAGGAAGGCTGGCGCGGGCAGACTGCCCTGATGTGGGCCGCCGCCGAAGGCCATGCCGCGGTGATCGACACGCTCGTCGCACGTGGTGCGGATCTGAAAGCGCGATCGAATGCCGGCTTCACGGCGCTCCTCTTTGCGGCACGCGAGGGACGTATCGCAGCCGTCGAGACGCTGCTGAAGGCCGGCGCCGACATCAACGACTCACTGCCGGTGAGACGCCGTGCCGGCCAGCCTCAGGGTCAGACCCCAGCCGCGCCGGAAGTGGGCCTCAATGCGTTCCTGCTTGCCGCCGCCAACGCGCACTACGAGCTGGCGGCGCGGCTGCTCGATCGCGGCGTCGATCCGAATGCGGCGCCACAGGGGTACACCGCGCTTCATCAGGTGTCCTGGGTGCGCAAGGCCGGCATTGCCGGCAGCAATAACCCGGCGCCACCGGGCTCCGGCAGCATGGACAGCCTCACGTTCGTGCGCACGCTCGTCGCGAAAGGGGCGCGGCTCGACGCGCGTGTCAGTAAGCGCCCGAGCATGGGTGTGACCACGCTCAATTCGATCGGTGCGACGCCGTTCCTGCTTGCCGCTCGTACCGCCGACGCACCGCTCATGAAGCTGCTGGCCGAGCTCGGCGCCGATCCGCGTCTCGCCAACGAGGACGGCTCGACTCCGCTGATGGTGGCTGCGGGCCTCGGCACCAACGCACCCGGCGAGGATCCGGGCACCGAGCCCGAAGTGCTCGAGGCTGTGAAGGTCGCGCTCGAGCTCGGCAACGATCTCAATGCGGTGGACAAGAACGGCGAGACGGCGATGCACGGCGCCGCGTACAAGCACGTGCCGTCGGTCGTGCGCTATCTGGCGGAGAAGGGTGCGCGGCAGGACGTCTGGAACCGTCCGAACAGCAAGGGATGGACGCCGCTCAAGATCACCGAAGGCATCCAGCGCGGCATGAACATCGTCAGCTCGCCGGCGACCGCCGAGGTGATCCGCCAGGTGATGAAGTAGGGGCCGCCTTCAGGCGGCCCGTCCGATCACACATTCAGAATCGCGTAGCACTGCTCGAGGCTCTTGATCGCATCGCGACCCGGCCCGGGTCTGTGTTCGTGCGCGACGAAGCCCGTGTATCCGGACTCCGCAATCGCGTTGGCGATGAAGCGGTAGTTCAGCTCCTGTGTGTCGTCGATCTCCTGCCGGCTGGGAACGCCCGCCGTGTGAATGTGGCAGATGAAATCGAGGTTCTCGCGCATGTTGCGGACGACGTCGCCGTCCATGATCTGCACGTGATAGATGTCGTAGACGATCTTCACGCGCGGTGAACCCACCTTGCGGCAGACTTCCCATCCCCAGTCGAGGCGGTTGAAGGTCTGGTCGGTGCGCTGATCGGCGGCGACCTTGGAGTTGGTGATCTCCATGCACAGCGTCACGTTCTTCTGCTCGGCATAACCTTTCACGCGATTGAGGATCGCGACCGTGTTGGCGATCGTCTCGTCGCGCGACATGCCGCGTCGCTCGCCGGGCATGGCGATCAGATTCGGACAGCCCGCCGCGGCGCACGTATCGATGCCGGTGCGGAAGGCGGCCTCGAACTTGTCGTGCAGCTCTTTGCGGATCAGGCCTTCCTGGAAGCTCGTGCCGGCGCCGGTCATCATCGCCGGTACCAGGCCGTACTTCTTCATGATCGGAACCTGCTCGGCGGTGGGCAGGTCGACCGCCTTGAACCCGATGCGCTGGAGAATCTGACACCGCTCTTCGAATGAGAGCTTCGAGTTCGCTCCCCACACTGACGCCATCACACTCTGCCTGATCGGCGCACGAGGTTTCGGTGCAGGTGCCGCTTGCGCGGCGGCCGCCTGTTCAGGCCGTGCCGCGGCCGCGAGCGGTGCCGCTGCCATCCCAGCCAGGAATTCTCTTCTATTCATGCGGGCACTATACCGCAGCCGGTTTTGGCGCGGAAACGAGCGTGAGGGAGGGCAGAGCTCACAGTGACGGATTCCACATGGAGTCACGGAGCACACGGAGGCCACGGAGGTGGCGGGGCGCCGGCCCTTCGGGCCGGCTCGGGGAACGAGATGAGCCCACGATCACAAATGCTCGGGCCTTTCGATGAAGCATTTGCGATCGCGGGCTCATCTCATTCCCCACGCGCTTCGCGCGCGCCCCGCCACTTCCAATCCGTCACTGTGGATGGCCTTCTTGCTTCTTGAGAATCGACGTGTCGGGTTCAGAGCGAAGCGGACCACGGTGACGGATCGGATCGGCGGGCGCCGCGCATCGTGCGGCAGGGGTCGGGGTGAGATCGGGATCATGAATGCCTCGGCGAGAGAAACGGGCATTCATGAGTCCCGATCTCGCCTCGGCCCCTATGGCGGCCCGAAGGGCCGCTGCCCGCCGACTCCGTGACCTCCGCGTGCTCCGTGCCTCCGTGTGAGACCAGTCACCGTGCCGGATGCTACAACCTCTTTGATGAAAGGCCCGATGAACGGACTCGACCGGTGTGTCGGCGTCGGTCTCCCGTGAAGCCTGGACGTACGACCGCGCGAAGAGGCAGGCATCAGGACATCAGGATCCGCGCTCCCATTGCCACGAACGCGATTCCGATACCGCGACAAGTCGTCAACATCCACGGTTCGTCGGCAAGCCACTGTCGATCGCGAATCAGCCACCGCAACGTTCTGGCTGGATACATCAGCAGCAGGAGTCCGATGACGAGGAAGGCTGCAGTGAAGAAGGCCAGCTGGAACCCCTCGGAGCCCATCGTCAAAGCCCGTCGCGGACCCCGCGAAGCTCGGTCATCAGACTCGCCATGCTTCGCGCGAGCTCTTCGCACGCGCGGTCAGCGGCCGTGACATCACCGCCACGCGCACGCAGCTCCAGGGCGCGTGCGTGCTCGTACGCCTGGCCCTGCGAGAACAACCCGGCCGATCCCTTGATGGCGTGAGCCGCCGCGGCGACTTCGACGGCGTTCGAGGCCCGCGCCGCCTCGTTGAGGCGATGCAGCATCGCTGGTGCGTCGGCTAGGAAAACGTCGATGACGTCCCTGACGAGATCGGATCGTCCGCCAAATCCGGTCAGCAGCGCCGAGAGACTCACCGAGCCTCCGTGCTGCGAATCCGGCGGCGACGTGCGCGGGCAGTGACGCCGCGGCGGGGGGCCGCTGCGCGCCAGCCATGGCCTCGATCGTCGCAAACAGTTCCTCGGCCTGCACCGGCTTGGAGACGTAGGCGTCCATGCCGGCGGCCAGACACTGTTCGCGATCGCCAGCCATGGCGCGCGCGGTGAGCGCGACGATCGGGATGTGGCGTCCGGTGTGGCGCTCGGCCTCGCGAATGGCTGCCGTCGCTTCGAGCCCGCTCATCTCCGGCATCTGCACGTCCATCAGGATGATGTCGAACGGTTCCTGCGCCGCACGTTCCACCGCGAGGCGCCCGTTGCTCACGATCGTCGACGTGGTGGCCATGCTGATCGAGCAGCGCCGAGACCAGCTTCTGGTTCGTCAGATTGTCCTCGGCCACGAGGACTCGCAGGACGCGTGCGGCTCGCCGAAGACGACGCGACGGTTTCGTGCGCGGGCGTGGAGCCCCGTCGATGGCCGCCGCGAACGCGGTGACGATCGCGTCGAGCAGCTCCGACTGCTTGACCGGCTTGACCAGCGTCGCCGCGAACATCGCGGCGCGTCGTCCACGGAGCGCCGCTGAGCCCGCCGACGTCAGCAGCATGATCGTGACCGACTTGAGCTGGGCGTCGGCGGCGATCTGCTCGGCGAGCGTATACCCGTCGACATCGGGCATGAGCGCATCGGTGAGGACCAGTTGAAACGGCTGGCCCGCGGCGACGGCGCCGCGCAGGGCGTCGATCGCCTCGCGTGCCGTCGCCACGCCGGTGGCCGTCATCTGCCAGCTCTCGAGGATCTCGGCGAGGATGAGGCGATTGGTCGCGTTGTCGTCCACGACGAGCGCGCGGATCGTGCGCAGGTCGAACGCGGGCAGCGGAGACGTATCGGCGTGTTCGTGGAGGTCGAGCCGCACGACGAAGTGGAACTGACTGCCGATGCCTGGCTGGCTGTCGAGCCAGAGACGGCCGCCCATCATCTCGACGAGCTGCGACGAGATGGTGAGACCGAGACCGGTGCCGCCGTAGCGGCGCGTCGTCGAGGCGTCAGCCTGGACGAACGCGCCGAAGATCTCCCACCGCTTCTCCTCGGGGATCCCGATGCCGGTGTCGCGCACGGTGCAGCGCAGCATCACCGCATCCTCGTTGCGCTCGGCCGACGGTGACCTCGACGCCGACCTCGCCGGTGTCGGTGAACTTGATGGCGTTGCTCACCAGATTGAGCAGGATCTGGCGGAGCCGGCCCGGATCGCCGACCAGCGTCGCCGGCACGTCCGGCGCGATGCGGCACGACAGCTCCAGCCCCTTCTGGTCGGCCCGCGGCGCGAGCAGCTTGACGCTGTCCTCGATGGTGTCGCGCACGGCGAACGGCACGCGCTCGAGCGTGAGACGGCGCGGCTTCGATCTTCGAGACATCGAGGATGTCGTCGATGATCGTCATCAGCGCCTCCGCCGATTCCCTGGCGGTGCGCAGGTACTCGCGCTGACGCGGCGTCAGCTTCGTCTGCAGCGCGAGGTCGGTCATGCCGATGATGGCGTTCATCGGCGTGCGGATCTCGTGGCTCATGTTGGCCAGGAACTCGCCCTTGGCGACGGTGGCCGCCTCGGCGCGCGGACGCGCGCGCTCTCCAGCTCGCTGGCATGGCGGCGTTGCGCGTCCTCGGCCGCCTTGCGATCGGTGATGTCACGCCCGACGGCGTAGACGAGTCCCTGCTTCAGGAACGGCGCGGCGAACCACTGCAGCCACTTGTACGATCCGTCCTTGGCTCGATACCGGTTCTCGAAGTCGATCAGCTGCGCCCCGGTCGCCAGCGTCGCGACAGCGCGTCGGCTGTGGGCGCCCGGTCGTCCGGGTGCACGAATTCCATGAACGGCGTCGATCGCAGCTCCTCCTCGGACAGACCGAGCACCGTCTGCCAGGCCGGGATTGACCCGCACGAAGTAGCCATCGAACGTGGCGACGCAAAACAGATCCAGCGACAGCTTGAAGAAGCGATCGAGGTCGTCGCTGGCTCTCTTCCGCTCGATGAACAGCCCGATCTGGCTGCAGATCGTCGTCATCATCGCCAGCAGATCCGGCGAGGGCTCGCGAATGTCGCGGCTGAAGAACTCCAGCACGCCCTGCACGCGGCGCCCTTCCATGATCGGCAGGGCGAACGCGGCATGAAGGCCGACACGTTCGGCGGCCGCGGCGCGAGGGAAGTTGTCGTCGCGTGTGACGTCCGGTATCCACGCCGGCTGCGCGCTCCTTCCAGACCCGTCCCGGCAGGCCGATGCCGCGCTCGAAGGTCGACGTCCACGGTGGCCGTCGGTGAACTCATCGAACGCGAGTCCCGGGGCATGCCAGGTGCCGGCGCACCGCATGCAGCTTTCGCGCCCGATCGACCTCCCAGATGGCGCCGCACTGCCAGCCGAGCGCGTTGCAGACCGCCTCGATCATGCGCGGCGACGCCTCCTCGAGCGTCGGCGATTCCGCCAGCGCGCGCGCGGTTTCGAAGAGAATCTGCTGCTGGCTGGTCAGGTCAGCCGCGGCAGCTCGGCCCGGATGTTCGTCCATGAGTTCCTCGGCGTCGCCGCCGTGGCAGCATTACACTACGTTTGCCGCACCGATGGGCTCTCTCAAATCCAGTCGCACCCAGCCGCCGCATCCTGGTCGTTGACGACGACCGCGGGCTGCGCCTGGCGCTGTCCACGCTGCTGAAAGACGCCGGCCATGACGTGGAGAGTGCGGGCGACGGCCCCGAGGCCCTCACGCTCCTGCAGGATCGCCCTTTCGACATCGTCCTGCTGGATATCGGTCTGCCGAGCATGAGCGGGCTCGACGTCCTGGAGCGGGCGCGCGCGCTCGACCACGCCGCCGCTCGTCATCATGATGACCGCCGACGACACTCCGCAAACGGTGCTCGAGTCGGTGCGCCGGCAGGCGTTCCGGTACCTGCGCAAGCCGTTTCCACCGAACACGATCATCGAGGTCGTCAACGACGCGCTCGGGGCTGCGGCCGGGCTCTCCTTCGAAGTCGTGTCGGCACGGCCGGAATGGCTGGAGCTGGTCGCGCCCTGCACGCTCGAGATGGCGGAGCGCATCCAGTCGTTCGTGATGAACCTCGATGCCCATCTCCCCGAGGACGTGCACGAAGCGGTGGCCCACGCGTTTCGAGAGCTGCTGACCAACGCCATCGAATGGGGAGGCAAGCTCGATCCGAATCGCAAGGTGCGCATCTCGTGCGTCCGCACGAAGAAGATGCTGCTCTACAAGATCGCCGACCCCGGCCAGGGCTTCGACATCGACGGCCTCAGGCATGCCGCGATTTCCAACCCTGAGGGCGACCCGATTCGTCATCTCCTGGTTCGCGAGGAGCAGGGGATTCGACCCGGCGGCTTCGGCCTGGCGATGACCCGTTCGCTCGTCGACGAGTTGATCTATAACGAAGCAAGAAACGAAGTCATCTTCGTCAAATACATCGAGTGAGGCGGATGCGTCGTGACAGCACGCATACAGATCACTGAGGAACGCGCCGGCGACATCACCATCCTCCGGCTGGCCGGGCGTCTCGAGCTGGATGAAGGCGATATCGAATTCCGCAACTACGTGAACAGACTCGTCGCGGAGGAACGCGTCAAGATCGTGCTCGATCTGAAGGACGTGATCCGGATCGACAGCGCCGGCATCGGAATGCTGGTCAGCAAATATCTGTCAACGCGGAAGAACGGCGGCACGATGAAGCTCCTGCACCTCACCCGGCACAGTGATCATCTGATGGACATCACACGGCTGACCAACATCTTCGAGATCTTCGAGGACGAGGCCGAGGCGTTGAAGAGTTTCGGCGCACCGACCTGGACTCGGTCACGGTCGAAGTAGCGTTTGACGTAGTGTCCGCCTTCAGGCGGACTCGCTACGGCGTCAGCACGCGGATCGTGCCGTCGCCTTTGTTCAACAGGAACACCTGGTTGTCGGGGCCGAGACTGAGTCGCAGGTCGGACCGCGTCGCCGGCGTCTTGCCCTGCGCCTTGTTCTTCTCCTGAATCACGTCGAGCATCGTCCTGGCGGATCCGTTCGAGTTGAGCAGGATGCGTCGAATGACGTCCTGTCCACCGCCCGGCAGCGTGTCGGCGTTGACGTAGAAGATCTCGCCGCTCGGCATGTCGGTGAAGATCACCAGATTCGCCAGCTGCGGGATCTGGTTCCCCCGGTACACGACCAGACCGCTGGCGGCGGAATTCGACTGCAGCAGCGGATCGATCTGACCCCACTCGGCGATCGGATACGTCACCTTCGGGTCGCTTCGCGGCTGCTCCAGGCTCACGGCCTGACGCCCGATGAAGCGGAAGCTGCCCTCCCAGTCGTTCCAGCCAAGGTTGGCGCCGGAGGTGACCAGGCTGATCTCTTCGACGATGTTCTGTCCGATGTCGGCGAGGAACAGGTTTCTGTTTCGCGAGTCCCACGCAAAGCGCTGCGGATT
Source organism: uncultured Acidobacteriota bacterium (assembly GCA_963751025.1). Taxonomy (GTDB): domain Bacteria; phylum Acidobacteriota; class Vicinamibacteria; order Vicinamibacterales; family UBA2999; genus Gp6-AA40. The sequence goes on from CAVVTC010000008.1 coordinate 171,697, forward strand.
GCGAACGCCGTAGGCGTAGATTTCGGGGAGTGCGCCGGCCGTCTTGATGAAGGGATTGCTGGCCGGGATTCCGTACTTCTTGTTGGCGCTGGTCGGCCGGTCCGGAAGGACCGGCCCTACCGGGTCGATGCGGAGGATCTTGCCAAAGGCGGAACCCAGGTTCTGCCCCAGCCGCATCGGGTCTCCGCCGCTGCCGCCATCGGCGACGCCGATATAGAGCAGACCGAAGTCGGGGCTTCCAGCTGCGACGAGCGGGTCAAACGCCATGTGCCCCGCGTTGTGGTTCGCGAACGGCTGGCGCAGTCGGAACAACTCTCGAGGCGCACCACCGTCGTACGTCGCGGCGCCGGGCGTCTTCGCCGTCCACTCGAGCATCACCGTGTCGTGCGTCGTCGCCGGATTGCTCGTCGTGAAGTCGGCAGCCGGTGTCTGATTGGTCGTGTCGGTGTAGGTGTAGAACTTGCCGAACCCGCGCGTGCCGGGCTGAGCGAACTGTGGATGGAATGCGAAGCTTTGAAAGCCGCGCTCCCTGCCCATCGACTGCACGCTCACGCCCCAGGCGGCGTCGTTGATATCGAGATACAGCGACGGCCTTGCCGTCGTAGCTCACGCTGTAAATCGGACCGCGCATGTCGTTGACGAACAGGCGGCGCGTGCCGGGCTCGTTCACCAGGTTCATCATGCGCGCGGCGACGCCGGCGATGTCGGGCAGCGGCCGCGAACTCGCGAACGCCGACCTTGATGACGCCTTCGGTGGCGGCGATGGGTGCAGGGAACGGATCCGCGGTCTGACCAGGTTGGAGCGGCGCCGGCTGCCCCTGTTGAGCGAAAACCGACGACGCCATCAGCAGAGCAGCCAGAACGAAACGCGCTGTGGTACGCCTCATCGAGTGTCCTCTTCTTCGCTCCGCACTATATCGCGCTGTTGACGCGTCTGTCCGCGAAACAGTGAGAGTGGAGCAGAGCTCACAGTGACGGATTCCACACGGAGCCCACGGAGCACACGGAGGTCACGGAGTTGGCGGGGCGCCGGCCCTTCGGGCCGGCTCGGGGAACGAGATGAGCCCACGATCGCAAATGCTCGCTCCCTTTCGATGCAGCACTTGCGCTCGTGGGCTCATCTCATTCCCCGCCGCGCGATGCGCGGCCCCCGCTTCTCCAATCCGTCACTGTGGATGATGACTGCTGAAGTCTGAGATTCGGAGTATTGAGCGAAGGGACCACGGTGACGGACTGAATCGGCAGGGGCCGCGCATCGCGCGGCAGTCCCTATGCCGGCCCGAAGGGCCGGCGCCCCTGCCGACTCCGTGACCTCCGTGTTCTCCGTGGCTCCGTGTGAGACCCGTCACCGTGCACTCCGCACGGTTCCTGCTATCGGCTTGCGGCCGATCCCATGCCTTTGAACGCGTACCGGTAGTAGCGCTGTCCGTTGTTGACCTCGCCGAGGAACAGGTTCCCCTTCGAGTCGACGGCGGCGCTGTGAATGTGGAAGAACTCGCGCGCGTTGTGTCCGGCGTGCCCGCCGACGTTCGCCGACGATCTCGAGCGTCTGTCGATTGAGAATGCGCACGGCCTTGTTGGAGCCATCGACGACGTAGAGGAACTGCTGCGCCTTGTCAGGGGACAGGGCGAAGTGGTGCACGGTCCCCTCGGCCTGCAGCGTGTTCCGCGCGATGAACACTTCTTTGACGAACGTGCCGTCGAGCCTGAACACCTGGAAGCGGTTGTTCGTGCGATCGGCGACGTAGACGAGATCGTCGTTGGACACGACGACGGCGTGCACGGGATTGTGGAACTGCGGCGCCGGCGGCGCCTTGAAGAAGCTGCGCGCGAGCGGGGAAGGTGTAGCTGTCGTCAGGCGGCTTGCCGTAGGCGCCCCAGTGTCGCTTGTACTTTCCGGTGCTCGCATCGAAGACGATCACGCGGTGGTTGAAGTAGCCGTCGGCGACGAACAGCTCGTTGGTCTTCGGCATGGACGAAGAGGCCGGCGGGCCCGCCCAGGTTCGCGGTGTCGTTGCTGCCCTTGTTCATCCGGGCGCGGCCGATCTGCATGACGAACTTGCCGGCGCTGGTGAACTTCAGGATGTGGTTGTCCTCTTTCGCGTTGCCGCTCAACCACACGTTGTCCTGGCCGTCGACGAAGATGCCGTGCTCGGTCGTGAACCACTCGTAGCCCTGACCGGGACCGCCCCATGCCTTGAGGAACTTGCCGCTCGGATTGAATTGCAGGACCGGAGGCGCCGGAATGCAGCACTCGGCTTGCGGGGGAGTCAGCGACGCGGCCTTCTCGCCGTCAGGAATCGTCGCGGGACGATGAAAGACCCAGACGTTGTCGTGTGAATCGACGGCGACGCCGCCGACCTGGCCGGTGACCCACTTGTTCGGCAGCGTCTCGGACCACAGCGGATCCGGCTCGAACTGCGGCACCTGCTGACGGCTGGTCTGCGCGCTGGAGAGCACCAGTGCCAGGCCGAGTGCGGCCAACGCGAGAGTCTTCATACGCTCCTCACGGTCCGCCTGAAGGCGGACACTGGTAACGCTCTCGTAGTGTCCGGCTTCAGCCGGACATCACTTCGGCGGCGCGAGCCGGCGCAGCTCCTCGAACCAGTTCTGGACAACGACGAACTGCCTCGGGGCGTCGTCGCCGCCAGGTGCGCCAGTCTTCACCATCAGGAGACGGCCGTCGCGCGCCACGTCGAAATGGGTCGGCCCGGTGTCGAACAGATACGAGCCCTCGAACAGCATCGTGCGGCTTCGGCCAGGTCGAGGGATCGTCGCCGCTGACGGCAACCGCCATCATCGCCTGCCCGCGACGATAGAACAGCGTCTTGCCGTCGGGGGCCCACGTCGGGTTTCAAGCCGCCGTCGGTGGAAATGCGCCACCGCCCACGTGAAGGATCGGGAAACGGCAGCACGTAGATTTCGTCCGTCCCGGTCGCCGTGCCGGTTACGGCCATCCACCGCTCGGTCGGAGCGATTCGACCGCCGACTCCCTTGATCAGCACTCGCGGTTTGCGGTCGCCCTCGACGTCAACCGCCATCAGCGCGGACACGGTGGCTGCTGAGATGCCCCGGTCGCCGAAGTCGATGTACGCCAGCCATTTGCCGTCGGCCGACCAGTATGTGGCCAGGTGCGTCCCCTGCCGTGAGTCGGGTCGAGGTTGCCGGTCCCGTCGGCGCGGCGTATGAAGATGCCGGGCCCACCGGGCTGTCCGGTGGACAGGTACGCGATGCGGGTGCTGTCGGGCGACCAGATCGGTTCGCTGTCGCGGCCCTGATCCGTGGTCAGCCGTTCTACCGTTCCTCGTTCCAGGTCCAGGATCCACACGTCGTATTCGCCGCCGGCGATGTCGTGAAACGCGAGGCGCCGGCCGTCAGGCGAGAGCCGCGGCACCAGATACTGGTGGTTGCCCGGTGCCTTGATCGGGTTCTCGCGACCCTCGCGCGAGTCGACCCACACTGGGAGGCGCGATGTCGCGCTTCCGGGGACGTACACGAGCGTGCCGTTCGCCGCGACATCCAGCACCGCAACATGCCGCCGCTCATCGCGAATTGCTGGAGCACCGGCACGGCCGGCCGCTGATCGTCCGCGCTTCCAGATCGAACGGCACCGCCTGCAGGACGCCGTCGGCCACGTAGAGGAGGTGACCGCTCGCGACATAGCGCGCGTGGCTGCCTCCGCACGAGGATCTTCCGTTCGCCTGTCGCGAGGTCCAGGAGGGCAATCTGCGGCGGGCCCCCGGAATTGGACGTAATCGTGAACAGCACGGCGCGTCCGTCGGGCAGGCCTGTCGGCAATACATGGTCGCCGTCTCCCTGCTTCGGGTCGGGCCTCGTCAGGACCGTCACGCTCGCCGCCGCTCGCTGCGACCCGCTGAAGCCCTGTCCCGTGTTGCCGTCGCAAAGACAATCGTGTCGTCGCTCATCCACGTGGCGCCGCGCACCGCCGCATCGAGGCGCGCAACGGGATCGCCGGGCCGCCTGCCAGCGCGACTCTCATCAGCGCGTTGCCGCCATCGACGTACCCGACCGATTGACTGTCCGGAGATGCAAATACTCCTCGCAGGCTATTGCCAGTCGGCGAGCGGCCTGGGCTCGAGATCGTCGAGCGCCCGCACCAGAAGCTGCGTCTGGCTGTTGCTGACGTACACGATGCGAGTGCCATCCGGAGTGATGGCCATCGACGGTCGTGGGCGCCCGCGCTGCCAGCGACGACGATGGACGTTCGGACGACGCGTGGTGTCTCGGGTCGCAGGGCCCACCATGTGCGCCTCCCGCGACGGCGGCAGCGATGACAACGGCCAGCGGCACCGCGACCCGCCGCCAGGGTCCCGGCTTCTGCGTCGGTGTCGGTGACGGAGGAGCGGCTGGCGCGAGGTGCGCCGATTCCTCGAGCAGAATCAACGCCGCAGCCATGTCGCCGCAGCGCTGACGCGCGTCCTTTGCGAGACATCGCCGCAGGAGAACTCGGACGGCAGGCGGCAGCGTCGATGGCAGCCGGCTCCAGTCGGGCTCCATCTTCAACACGTTGGCCAGCGTGTCGGCGATGTCGTCACCCTCGAACGCGCGCTTGCCGGTAAGCATCTCGTAGAGCACGCAGCCGAACGCCCACACGTCCGATCGCTTGTCGGCCGGCTTGCCTTTCGCCTGCTCCGGCGCCATGTAGGCGGCGGTGCCGAGGAGCGTGCCGACGCCGGTCATGAGCGCCGGGCTGGTGATCGTCGGGGAGAGCGATGCCGCCGTGATCGGGCGCTCGCCGCCATCGCCGAGCTTGGCCAGTCCGAAATCGAGCACCTTCACGTCGCCCGCTGTCGTGAACGCGACATTCGAGGGCTTCAGGTCGCGATGCACGACGCCTTTGTCATGGGCGGCCTGAAGCGCGAGCGCGATCTGACGCGCGATCTCGGTCGCTTCGTCGAGCGGCACCGGACCACGCTCGATACGATCCGACAGCGTGCCGCCTTCGAGTAGCTCGAGCACCAGAACGCGGCCGGATGGCGACTGTTCGAGTCCGTAGATGGCGCCGATGTGCGGATGATTGAGCGACGCCAGCAGTTGCGCCTCGCGCTGGAAGCGCGCCACGCGCTCGGGATCATCGGCCAGCGCCGCGGGCAGCAGCTTCAGCGCGACGTCGCGGCCGAGCTTCGTATCGCGCGCGCGATAGACCTCGCCCATGCCGCCGGCGCCGAGCCGCGAGATGATCTCGTACGAGCCGAGGACCGTGCCTGGCACCATGGGTTGTCGGTCGTGCCTCGGCATGATGCCCCGCAATCCCCATTGCGTCAACGGTTTCCAGTCGTGTTAACGTCGTCCACGATGACGCTCGCTCCCGGTACACGACTTGGCGTGTACGAAATCCATTCGGCGCTGGGGGCCGGTGGCATGGGCGAGGTGTATCGTGCCCGCGACACGCGGCTGCAACGAGACGTCGCGCTGAAGATCCTGCCGGACGCCTTCGCGGCCGACGCCGATCGCCTCGCGCGCTTCGAGCGCGAAGCGCAGATGCTCGCGTCGCTGAATCATCCGAACATCGCCGCGATACACGGACTCGAAGAGTCCGGGAGTGTCCGCGCGCTCGTACTGGAGCTCGTCGAAGGCAACACGCTTGCCGACCTCATCGCCGGCGGCCGGCCGCTGCCTGTCGACGAGGCGCTCGCCATCGCGCGGCAGATGCAGAAGCGCTGCAGGCAGCCCACGAGCAGGGCGTGGTCCATCGAGATCTGAAACCCGCCAACATCAAGGTGCGGCCGGACGGCACGGTGAAAGTGCTCGACTTCGGATTGGCGAAGCTCGCTGCCGGTCCGACGACAGGCGGGACGACGGCGACGATCGGCGACCGGCGGACGTCTCTCGGTCGCCGACGATCACGACGCCGGCGATGACGCAGATGGGCGTGATCATCGGGCACCGCAGGCTACATGTCGCCCGAGCAGGCGAAGGGCCGTGACGCGGACAAACGCAGCGACGTGTGGGCGTTTGGAGCCGTGCTCTACGAGATGCTCACCGGCCGGCGCGCGTTCGAAGGAGAAGACGTCAGCGACACGCTCGCCAGCGTCCTCAAGAGCGATCCCGACTGGTCGCGCCTGTCTGCCGACGTGCCTCCTGCCGTTGCGTACGCTGATACGACGATGCCTGGTGAAGGATCGCCGGGAGCGTCTCTCGGAGATCGCGACCGCGAAGTTCGTGCTGAGCGAGTGGGGAAATCTGATCGAGCCCGGGGCCGCACGAGAGGCTTCGGCTGCACCAGCCGCGTCTCGTGGTTCCCGGCGACAGTGGGTGCTGCCTGTCGTGGCGACGGCGCTCACCGCCGCTGTCGTCGGCGCGGGTGCGTGGGCTCTGCGCTCGACTCCTCGCCCACCGGTGGTCGCGCGATTCTCGATCGCGCCCGATGGTGGAGTCTTCTCCGGGACGCCTGTTCAGGTCGTCGCCGTCTCGCCCGACGGAACGAGGCTGGCGTATTCCGCCAACCGGCGAATCTACGTCCGCTCGATTGACGAATTGGACGCTCGCGCTGTGACTGACACGATCCTGGCGAACACTCCCGTCCCCGTGTTCGCGCCCGATGGCGAGTCCATCGTGTTGCAGCGGTCGCCGAGGGCGGCCTTGCGCTGAGACGCGTCGCCGTCGAGCGGCGGAGCGTCATCGACGATCACCACGCTCGAGGGGGTCCCGAGTTTTTCCGGCATGAGCTGGAGCAGGGATGGCATCCTCATCGCGGCGGCCGGAGGAAATGGAGGGATTCTGCGCGTGCGCGCCGGCGGTGGCGCGCCGGAACGGCTGGTCAGGTACTGGCCAGGGCGAGATTTTTCACGGACCTCAGTTGCTGCCAGATGGCCGGACGGTGCTCTTCACGGTTGCAAAGAATACTGGCGATGACCGGTGGGACAAGGCCGAGATCGTCGCCCAGTCGCTCGTGGACGGCACTCGCCGCGTCCTGATCAGGGGCGGCTCGGACGGGCGCTACGTGCAGGCCGGTTACCTCCTGTATACGGTTGGCGGAACGGTATACGCGGTCCAGTTCGATCCGTGCGCACGCTGACGGCCACCGGCGAGGCGGTGCCAGTGATCGCTGGCGTCCGTCGGGCGACTGGCGGGCAGACCGGGGCAACCCACATGGCCATCTCCGAGACCGGGACGCTGGTCTACGTTCCCGGTCCTGCGACGACGCTCTTGACGTCCCGCAGCCTGGTCCTCGGCGATGGACGTACCGACGCCGTGCCACTGAAGGTTCCGCCTGCCGTTTACGCGCATCCGCGGGTGTCTCCGGACGGCCGGGTCCTCGCAGTTGGCCGGAACGAGGGCCAGTCGTCGGACATCTCGGACGTACGACCTTTCCGGTAAGACGCGAGATCAAGCGGCTCACGTTTGGCGGAGGGAGTCGCTATCCGGTGTGGTCTGCCGACAGCCGGCGCGTGACCTTTCAATCGGCTCGCGACGGCGATCGGGGGATCTGGTGGCAGGCCGTCGATGGCGGAACCGCGGAACGGCTGACGAACTCGGCAAAGGACGAAGAGCACGTGCCCGAATCGTGGTCGCGCGACGCCACGCGGCTGCTGTTCTCCGTCCGCAGCGGGTCGACATTTTCGCTGTAGGTGTTCACGCTCAATGGGAAGAAGGTCGAGCCGTTCGGAAAGGTTGCGTCGCAGGAGACGCTGAGCGCCAGCTTCTCACGGGACGGGCGATGGGTGGCGTACGTGTACACCGAGCGGGCAGGAGGCACGCCTGTCACCGAACCGGGGCGTCTTCGTCGAGCCGTTTCCGTTCACGGGCGAGAAGCACCAGGCGCCGAACCGTACCTCGATTACCACCCGGTGTGGGCGCCGGACGGAAAGAGCATCTTCTACATTCCGAGCTCGGGGCGGCCCACGGTGTCAGTGCCGATCGTGACTCGGCCCTCGATCGCGTTCGGCACACCCGTCGAGCTTCCGAGCGCGCCGATACCGGGACTCATCTCACTGGATATGCGTGGATACGACGTGCTCCCGGATGGCCGGATCCTCAGTGTGTCCGAGCTCGGAGAACGGATCGGATGGTAGTGGAGGAGCAGAGGTTCGCGTCGTGCTCAACTGGTTCGAGGAGCTCAAGCGACTGGTGCCGGTTGCGAAGTAGTTCGACCTCCTCAGATCACGGGCGAAGTGTACGCGAACCCGGTCCTCATTGGCTGGGTCGGGTATCGTCAGAGGAGCCGATGCCGCACGCATTCGACGTCGACCGCACGCTCCCGCCCTTCGATCAGCTCAGGAGCATCCAGCGTCTCGATCCCGAGCGCAGTGGACACGCGTCGGTCGAGCACGTCCGGCATCAGCTTTACGTCGCCCGCGACCCGCGCAGCCGGACGGACGTCCTCATCAAGACGACATCGAAGCCCGGGCTGATCTATCAGCAGAATCTCGTCAACGAGATCGCCTCGCTGACGACCATCAACCAGGCGCTGCCGGACTCGCGGTATTTCCCGTTCCTGCAGGCGCACGGGCGCCTGCGCGATGGCAGGGTGTATCTGAGCATGTCGCTGTTCGACGAGTACCCGCTCGCGACGGCGATCACGGCGGAGCGGGTGCCGGCCAGGATGGTCGGCTATCTCATGACCACCATCGAACTCGCCAGAGCGCTCGGCGACCTTCATCGCATCGGCATCGTGCACGTCGATCTGAATCCGATGAACGTCCTGCACCGGGCGGAGAGCGGCCGTCCCGTGGTCCGCATCGTCGACTTCGAGTCGTCGTACGAGGTCGCCCGTCATTCAGCCGGTGAGGCCTACAACCCCTCGATGACATCTGGATACAGCGCGCCGGAGGTGCCCCGGCAGCCGCCGGATGCGCGCGCGGATGTGTATTCGCTGGGCGCGGTGCTCTACACCATGCTGGCCGGCTACGAGTGGACCTGGAACGCCGAGGTCAGCGCGGCGGTCGAGCGCGACCGAGACCTCGACCAGGACCTGACGGACATTCTGAGCCGCGCGGTCGAGCCCGATCGCACGAGCCGCTACGGCTCCATGCAGGAGTTTCGCGACGCGCTCGCCGAGTACTCGAACGCATCTGGCCAGGGCGCTCGTGGTAGGACGCCTGTCGATGTCTGGCGTTACCGCCCGTTGCCCGGTGTGGTCCGCGCAAAGAGCTGCCCGAAGAAATCGCCGTCGTTCCACGTCGGCCGGTTCGCGTCGTTGGCGATCGCCTTCAGGATGAGCGAATTCACCCTGGCGAACTTCGCGCCCGCGGCGTAGTCGATGGGCAGGTTCGCATCGTCCGAGGGGCGATGGTAGTGCGTCGCGAGGAATGCCTGGAAGGCCTTCCCGCCCTCGCCGGCCCCGCGCGTGGAGTTCCATCCGGTTGACAGGAAGATCGCCGGGATGCCCTGCTGCACGAACCGGTAGTGATCGGAGCGGACGAAAATCGACTGGTCGGGCATCGGGTCTGGCGTCAGCGTGAGACCGGCCCCGGTGAGCGCTGCCTCGGCGACTCCCTGCAGCGAGGAATGCTGCGCGCCAAACGCGATCACGTCCGTGAAGTCGTAGAGCAGTACCGGCATGTCCAGGTTCACGGCGGCGACGATCCGATCGCGGGGCACCGTGGGATTGCGCGCGTCAGTATCCGAGCCGAGCAGCCCTTTCTCTTCGGCAGTGACGGCGAGGAACAGAATCGAGCGGCGCGGCTTCACCGGCTCCGCGGTCAGCGCGCGGGCGGCTTCGAGCATGGCGGCGATACCGGCCGCGTTGTCGAGCGCGCCGTTGTGGATGGTATCGCCGTCCACCGGCGTGCCAATGCCCTCGTGATCGAGATGGCCGATCAGGACGACGTACTCGTCGCGAAGCGCCGGATCCGAGCCCTCGAGCACGGCAGCGACATTGGCGCTCCTCCGTCGCTCGTGCCGCGACGCCTGCGCGAGCTCGATGGACACGCCGAGCGGGAAGCCCTTGGGCGCGCCCTTCGCGGCTTCAACCCTCACGTCCTGGTACGAGCGCGGCGCCATGTGGAACAGCGCGGCGCCGCTCGCCGGGCTCATCACTGCGGTGATTTGTATGCCGGGCGCCGGCGTGAATGGCGTACCCGACGGATCGATCCACGACATCGACATCGCGTCAATCGTGTCAACCGCGCGATTCCACGGTGAGACCGACTCGAAGCGTTCCGTGTAGACGTGGACCATGGCGACCGCTCCTCGAGCCGCCGCTGTCATGGCTTTCTCGGCGCTCGAGCCGTAGTGCGCGCCTTCCTCGCTGGGGAACGTCGAGGGATAGCCTGCCAGCACGACCACCACTTTGCCGGTCACATCGAGCCCTGCGTAGTCGTCGTGTTTGAAGGGTGGCGCCTGAATGCCATAGCCGGCGAAGATCGCCGGCGCCGAGACGCGACTGGTGTCGCGGAGCGGCGACGAGAGGAGGATGAAGTCGTCGCCGAGTGTGAGTCGGCGGCCCGTCCCGGCGCCGATCGGGCGCACGGTCATGTTGACGCCGTCACGCCTCAGCCAGTGCGCCTGGAGTGGCACCTGCTGCAAGAAGCCGTCGCTGCCGGCGGGCCGCAGGCCGAGAAGCTGGAACTGCGAGGCGACGTACGCGGCGGCCAGATCGTAGCCGCGCGTCCCCGCCTCACGTCCCTCGAGCAGGTCGCTGGCCAGGTAGCGGATGTGCGCCTCGATCGCCGAAGGGCGAATGACCTCGTCACCACGCGTCTGGTTCGACGGCGGTGCGCTCGTGGCGCAGGCGATTGCCAGGCCGCCCAGGCCGATGAGGGCCAGCAGCCGATAGGACATCCGCACGGCGCGGACGTCCGGCCCTGGTTGCAGGAGTGTGGCGCGCGACGCGTTCACTGACGTCAGTTCAGCGCGAACACGAACAGATAGCTCGAGTTCTGCAGCTTGTCCCAGTTCACCGGGTGCAGGTGGCGGCCGCCGGCCTGCACGGCGAGGAACTGCTTCGGCCCGATCGCGTAGGTGACCGGCGCGCCCTTGAGCGGCGTGCCGACGTTGAAGCGCCACAGCTCCTCGAGCGTCTCGTCGTTGTAGGCCACGACCCAGCCGTCCTGCAGCGCGGTGAACACCAGGCCGCCGGCCGTGGCCAGTCGCGCCCGAGCGGATCTCGATGTCGGTCACCGCCTTGCGCGATCACCTTGTGGTTCACCGCGTCGAACGCGGTGAGCGCGCCGTAGTAGAGGTCGCTGCTGTACTGCCGCGGCTGGCTGGCCTTGTTGTCGATGCCGCCGTCCTTGCGACAGCACGCCGACCGCGGCGCCGGTCTGCGAGAAGCACCCCTCGGTGCCGACGCCGTAGGCGATGTTCTTGACCGGGTTGTACGCCATCGGCTGATGCGCGACGCCGCCGTGCCACGTCGGGCAGGCGCGCTTCTTGCCGTCGCCGCGCAGCGCGCGCGCCTCGGGGTTGTAGATCTGCACGTCGAGCTTCGGGTTGTAGTCGAGCGGCTTGCCGGTCTCCGGATCGATGCCCTTGGTCCAGTTCAGATCGTTGACGTACTTCTCGGCCTTGATGAACCGGCCGTTGGTCCGATCGACCGAGTAGAAGAAGCCGTTGCGCGCGAAGTGGCCGACGACCTTGCGCTGCGCTGCCGTTGATCGTCGTGTCGTAGAGCATGAACACGCCGGCCTCGTCGTAGTCCCACGAGTCGTTCGGCGTGTACTGGAAGTGCCAGGCCAGCTTGCCGGTGGCGACGTCGAGCGCGACGACCGAGTTGGTATAGAGGTTGTCGCCGGGCCGGAACTGCGGGTCGTAGATCGGGAACGGGTTGCCGGTGCCGACGATGTAGAGATTCTGCGCCGCGTCGTAGGACCCGGTCTGCCAGATGCCGCCGCCGCCGGTCTTCCAGGCGTTGTGGTCGTCCTTCCACGTCTCGCTGCCGGGGTCGCCCGGCTTCGGCACGATGTACCAGCGCCACAGCTCGTTGCCGGTGTTGACGTCGAGCGCCGCGACCCAGCCGCGCGTGCCGCCGTCGCCGGCGCCGTTCTGGACCAGCACCTTGCCGTCGGCGACGAGCGGCGCGGTGAGGAAGCGCTCCTGGTTGCCGAACTCGTTCTTCGTCGGTGATCTTCTTGTCCCAGACGATCTCGCCGGTGTCGCGGTTGATGGCGATGACGCGGCCGTCGGGCAGGTTGGCGAGGACCTTGTCTTCCCACAGCGCGATGCCGCGCGTGCGCGACGACGTTGCCTTCGTGCTGCACGCCGGGGTCGGCCACCCAGACGAACGCTGCCGCGGCTCGGGTTGCGCGCGTCGATCTTGTAGACCGTGCCCCAGCCGTCGCTCGTGTACATGAAGCCGTTGTCGATGAGCGGGTTGAGCTCGTTCTCGGGGCCGTTCTGCCCGACGTCCTGCATGCCGCCGAGCGCCATCGCCCACACCATCCGCAGGTTCTTGACGTTCTCGCGGTTGATCTGCGTCAGCTTCGAGTAGCGCAGCGACCCGTAGTCGCCGTTCATCAGCAGCCAGTTCTGCGGCTCGTTCGTGGCGTTGATCAGCCGGTCCTTGTTGACGGTCAGCGAGTACTGCGCGGTCAGCGTCGCCGCGGCAGCGACGACGGCGGTAGCACAGGCAAGCGTGATGAGTGTCCGTGGCTGATGGCGCATGATGTCTCCCGTGAGGTGCGGCTCATACTACCGCATCGCATTTCAAGACATCGAGTTGAGTTGACGAGCGCCTTTTGGAGCGGGTGGCGCCGGGTGGGGCCTCCCCGCCCGCCGCGCAGGCGCCATATCGTCACTAGTGCTTTTGGCGCCGAGGACGCCGAGCCCGTCGCGCGGACTTGCGCGATGGGGCGGCCGCGGGCGGCGCGACCCGGCGACAGGACCCGGGAACCGTCAACTGCAACGAGCGATGGCCTAAGCAGAAACAGCAGTAAAGTCCAGGTTCTCGGTGATTCGCGTGCCGTCCTTGCGGAACGCATCCGCCAGCATCCGGATCCGGCGCTTCGCCTCGTTCAGATCCGAGTTATTGAGGTTGATGTTGAGCAGGTCGATGTACCACGGCAGCTTCACGGCGTCCATGACGTAGGTCTCGACGATCTCCCGCGCGATGGGCAGCGTCGTGCGCTTCGAGACGTCGTGGACGTCGCTGTTGCCGGCGCGCTGCAGCTTCTCGTACTCCTCGAGCGAGCAGCCTCGCGAACAACTCGCGCGTGAAGATGTCGCCCGCCTTCACGCCGATCTCGTCGTCGGCGGTGAGCGAGGCGCCCTTGTGCAGCCATTCCCACAGGATGCTCAGGCGGATTTCGCCCGTCGCCATGTCTTCCATCAGATACAGCACGTCGTCGTTGCCGAAGAAGTCGGCCGGCTTGAGCGCCGCCGCCTGCAGTCCCTGCAGGAAGGCGTTGCCGTACTGAATCGCCACGCTCAGCAGATCGCGCGCGCCGCGGATCGTGCGCGGCGCCGGTCTCGAGCAGCACGAGGCCGTCGGCATCGGCGCTCGTGTAGGTGAGCGGCGGGAACGTCCGTCCGAGCTGATTGTCGTGGCCGACCTTCTCCCAGACCGGCCGGACGATGTGGACCATCTTCCAGTGGGCGACCCATTTGCCGCTGGCGCCTTCGCGCTGCTCGCGCTCGCCGCCGGCCACCGCGCGCTTCATGGCGCTGGTGACGCCGGCCTCCGAGCCGACCGGGATGTTCGGCTCCATGCCGCCCTGCCACAGCGCGTACTGGCCGCGCGCGTCCGGCGTGTTCACGGCCCGGCGCACGCGGTCCTCGTAGATCCGCATGTAGCCGTAGGTCATCGTGATGGCGTCGATGTTCGGGTTGACGAACTCCGGCGTCCCAGGCCATCGCGTCCGACACGCTGTTGATGTAGTCCCAGCGGCCGGTGTTGAAGCCGACGAAGTGCGTGCCCAGCGCGGCGCGAATCTCCATCAACTGGAAGCACGCCTCGATCTGCTCGACCAGCACGTAGACCTTGATCGTGCCGACGGGCAGGCCCAGGTGCTGCTCGAGCGCCGACAGCATGTCGTTCCACAGCGCCGCTTCTTCCGCCGTCTGGATCTTCGGCAGATACAAGGCGACGGAGGCGCCTGACAGCAGGAGCCGCCGCTGGTTGTTCGCGACGTACAGCACCAGGTCGACGATCGAGGCGGAGAAGCTCTCGCCGCTGGTGTGCCGCACGTGACGGTCGTCCAGGTGCAGGCCGCGCGCACGGAAGATCTTGGTCGTGAAGTCGAGCTGCTTCTGCCAGTCGGCAATCGTCTCGCGTCCGAAGAATCCTTTCGCCCAGGCGTTCATCTCTTTGGCGACGCCTTCGGCCACCTTCATGAACACCGGGTCGCGATGGATGGCCAGCTTCAGGTTGCGCTGGTTGTCCAGCGACATCGTCGAGACCTGGCCGAGCGCGTCCTCGCCGTCGAACATCCAGCCGTCGGCGCCGGAGAGCAGCGCGTAGGCGACGTTGCGAAGGCCGGTCTCGACCGTGGCGCCGGGTCTGGCGGCCGGGCCGGTGCCTTGAATCCACTGGCGCCGAAGATCGTTCGGGATCTCGCTGCCGATGAACTTGCCGTCCCGGGCGTCCTGGACGGTGATGTCGGTGCGTGCGATACGGGACTGTGGAGGCAGGAACGCGAGTCGCCGCCGATCGCGCATGCGCGCGGCCCGACGCGCGATTCGCGACTGCATCACCGCTTTCCGGTCGGCGTCGAGGGGCGCCAGCGCGGTGAGCGCGGCGAGCGCCTCGGGCGTGTAGACGTCCGGGTAACTGGTCTCGAGCGTGCCTCTGATCTCGAAGGTTCGCGCTGTCATAACTGTCGATCTTGACACAAGGCGTGCGACGATCGCGAGTCGGCGATGCTCCCGCTTCTCCTGCCTGCTGTGCTGTTTGCGCTGGTCTACTTTCCGACCCTGACCTACCTGTCTGTCGGTCTCGTCTCGTCGTACGCCAAGGTTGACGTGCGGAAACGGCTGCTCGCGGCGTTTCTCGACGGCGCGCCCGCCATCGTCGCCTGGCTGATCTACCGTCGCACCGGGAGTCCGCTGGCGCTGGGCGCCGCGGCCGTATACCTCCTGCTCCGCGACGCGATTGGCGGCCAGAGCCTCGGCAAGCTCGTGGTCGGACTGGTCGTCGTCAACGTCCGGACCGGACGTTTCTGTTCGTGGAAGGACTCGGTGCTTCGCAACATCTTCGTGCTCATTCCCGGCGCCAACATCGCAGCCGTCTTCCTCGAGTCCCTCACGATCTTGAGGGACCCGCAGGGCCAGCGACTCGGCGATCGCCTGGCGCAGACCCAGGTCGTCGAGGGCCTGGGCGCGAAGGACCTGGCCAAGTCGTTCCAGCGATGGTGGGTGGGCGTCTTCGGCAACCTCGAACGGGAGGTGCGGAAGCCGCGGCGACAGCCGGCGGAGCGCTGATCGATCGATCACCGAGGGTACAGAGAACACAGATTCTCAACACAGAGTCACAGGGATCACAGAGCCGCCCACAGTGACGGCTCGAAGCGGCGGGCGCCGGCCGGAACGGCCGGCACAGGTACCGAGACGAGGCCTGGAACACGAGTGCCTCACCGAAAGAACCCCGGGCACTCGTGATCCAGACCTCGTCTCGGTACCTGCCGCGCTTGCGCGGCCCGCCGCCTCCGTGGTCTCCGTGTCCTCCGTGTTCTCCGTGTGAAATCCGTCACTGTGAGAATGTCGATCTGGCTTTCCGTCGTTCGTCGTGACGGTAGAGGGTCAGAAAAGCACAAGGAGTCACCGATGCGATTCATCATCACCGCGCGGCCGGGCGAGAACAGCCCGCCGCCGAATCCCGACGCGCCGCTCGACGAGAAGCTGTTCAGCGACTACATGAAGTTCAACGAGGAGATGCACAACGCCGGCGTGCTGGTCGCGGCCGAGGGACTGAACCCCGCCGGCAAGGGCGCACGCATCGAGGTCAGGAAAGGCAAGCGGGCGGTCGTGGACGGACCCTTCACCGAGTCGAAGGAACTGGTCGGCGGCTTCTACATCCTGGACGTGCCGTCGCTCGAGGCCGCCGTCGAGTGGGCGCTGCGCGCCCCGAGCGGCCTGGGCTTTGACGATGTGCTGGAGGTTCGTCAGCTGACCGGCGAGGATGACATTCCGCCGCAGCTGCTGGAACTGGTGAAGAGAGCCGCTCCTCAGTGGAGCGCAACGTTCACTCGGCCGCGCTGATTCCCTCCGCCCCCGCGGTCATGACCGGTGGCATCGTTGTCCGGCGCGTTCGACGGACGTGCATCACCGCGGCGCCAAGAAACGCGATGGCGGCGAGGAGCCATGCGAACTGGATGTAGTTCGTGCCTCGCTGCATGGACGCGACGCCAACGAACGCACACGTCAGTCCTTCGAAGAAGGCGACCATCGCGTGGAAGTACCGGAACTGTGCGCCGAGCCGGCGGCGAAGGATCAGTCCGCCGAGAATGATCGCCCCGCCACCCAGCGCCACGACGACCAGGGCCCGCGAGCCGTCGGTCTGGCCCATTTCGGCGAAGCCCTGCGAGAAGAGCACCACGCCGGTCATCGCATCGACGATCTTCGAGGCTCGCTCGGATCTCTGTGACTTCACTGTCCGTCCTCGACGATCGCATCCGCTTCGAATTCGATCAGCCAGTCCGGATCGATGAAACGTGTCACCTGCATGATGGTGTTCGCCGGCCGGATCGTGCCGAAGTATTCGCCGTGGACGAGGGCGACGGCCTGCCAGTCCTCGATTCGCGTGAGCAGCGTGCGCGTGCGCACGACCTGATCGAGGGACGCGCCCGCGCGCTCGAGCGCCTCCTTGATGATGTCGAGGCAGCGTCTGGCCTGCGCGGCCGGATCGCCAATGCCGACGGTCTTGCCGTCCAGCAGCGGGGCCGTGCCCGACACCGCGATGACCGAGCCGACGCGAACCGCGCGTGAGATGCCGACCTTGGGCTCGTAGGGACTGCCGCTCGAGATGAGTGTGCGCATGCCGTGCTCGTCCACCCTCACGTGCTGGTGAGTTGCCGCGACAGATACGTCACCACGCGCTCGAACGGGTCGAAGCCGAACGCCGTGGCGACCGACGGCCGCAGGTTGGAGTTGGCGTTGATGTCGTAGAACACGCGACGGCCGTCTGGCGTCTCGAGATATTCGATGCCACCGACGTCGAGCCGTGCCGCACGCACGATGGCTGTCGCGGTCTCGACGGCCTCTCGCGGGACGTCAGGGTACGGATGAAACTCGATTGGAGGAGCCGCAGCGTCCGCCGCCGGCACCTCACACACGCCGTCACCCTCATCGGGGTTGCAGACCGGCGACGGGCAGAGATTGAACCGGCCGTGCGTCTTCACCCGCATCGCGTACAGCAGCTCGCCGCCGAGGAACTCGAGCCGGACGATGCCGTGCTCGGGATCGTGGGGCAGGTACTCCTGCAGCAGAAAGAGATTGTCCGGCTGCCACGCGTCCGGATCGGCGTCGAAGATGGCCTTCACGTGGGACAGTGATTCCACGACGTGAATGCGAGCGCCGCTTCCACCCTGGTCAGGTTTCAGAATCGCCGGCCACTGGAGCATGTCAGCGTAGGCGTGAAGCGCGGCGACATCGTTGAACGTGATCGAGCGCGGCGTATCAATCCCGAGCGTGCGAAGCAGCGTGGCTTGCGCGCTCTTGCTCAACTCGAGCGCGAACACGTCGGCGCCGTTCAGGACACGCGCGCCCATTCGCTCGAGCGTCCGCATGTAGGCGAGCGCGAGCGGGACGGCGCGTGTGTGCCCGCGCACGTAGGCACTGGGGCTGGCCTGGTTGAAGTACAGCCTGGCGCGCGGCGGCTCGACATTGCTGAACGCCGCCTGCTTGAGATCGAACGCCTCGTACGCGATGCCGCGCCGCTCGAGCTCGGCAAAGAGCGGCTTCTGCCACTCGGGATGTTCGAACAGGACGACGAGATCAGGACGCATCACGTGCTCGAAAGGCAACGCACTCCAGCAGGACACCCGCTGCCACGCCGACGGTATAGCAGGCGAGATCGCTCCAGAGAAATCCGAACCCCAGCATGAGACCCCCGAGCGCGGTGAGCCGAAGGGCGTCGATCCACGGCGCATGATACAGCTGGCTGATCTCGACGAGGTATGCGATGGCCAGCGCGGTTGCCGCACGTCGCGACAGCCTCGCGTGCGGGGCCAGCGCGCTCACACCCAGAAACGCCATCAGCGCCCACAGCGTGTCGCCGGCGTAGGCGGCAACGAGTGCCGGAAGGTACGCGCCGAACCACCGGGAACCGAGCCCGAGCGCGACGACCGCAGCTGCGCTGATGATGTAAAGAGTCGTCTGTTCAGGCGGACCTAGTGGACTGTATCAACTGGAAGAGTACCGGTCACAACCAGCCTCGATAGCGATTTCTCGGCCGCGACAACAGAGCGGCCGGTAGTCAGTTGGGATGGACGTACCACTAGTCGACTCTCACCTTCTTCAGGAACTGCTGGTTCTCGTGGCAGATGTATTCGATCAGCTCCGAGCCGTCGGCGATGAGACGCTGATCGATCCTGACCGTAAAGGGCCGCGTGTAGGCCTTCGGATCGTCGAGCGTGAATTCGATGTCGAGCTGTCCGTAGTTGACGCGCCGGAACCGCTCGGTCACCGTGGCCGCCTCGGTCATCGGGCTGCCTCGCGCATCGAGCCAGCCGTCGCCGCGATAGTTGTTCGTCTCCACCACCAGCGTGTCGCCTTCCCATCGGCCAACCGAGTAGCCATACCAGGCCGGCTGCGGCCCGCCCTGAGGGGGCAGCGCGCGGCCATCAGTGAAGATCGTGCGCAGGCCGTAGTTGGTCTCGTAGATGATGTAAATCGCCGCCGGCGTCTGGACGACCTTGAGCGGCTGCGGATCCAGGTGGAGCTGCAACAGGCTTTCGGGAAGGCACAACCCGTCAGGGTTCTCCTTGCTGAACTCCGACGCGCGCTTCTTCTGCAGCTCCCTGGCCCAGGGCTGAAAGGGGAGGTCCTCTTTGAATCCGATGCCGGCGTGGCCGAAGTTCGCGATCGGCGGCCGGCCAGGCACACTCGGTCCGAAGGCTCGGCTCATCCAGATGCCCGAGAGATCCGGTTTGCCATCGGCTGTCCGAGGCGCAGGCGCGCTGAGGTCAACTTTGCCGTCCGAGGCCTTCGGCGCACCCGGGCGCCTGATGCGAGGGCCACTGGGCGGACAGCGGTGAAGAAGCGTCGTCACGATCAGTGCAGCCGCCGTCAACGAGCGTCTCATGTTGGTCTCCTGCGGTCGAGCAGACGGATATGCTTTCTGGCTATTTGAAAATCGACTTCGCGAGCATCGCATGCACGCCCTTCGTCTGGTCGACGGCCTGGGTCACGCGCAGATCAACGGCAAGCGAGCACAAGGCGTACGCCTCGTCCCGCGTGAGTCCTTTCTCAGCCACCAGGAACTCGACCATCTCGCGTGTCGCCAGCCGTGTGGCCTCGTCCAGGTCTTCGTGAAGTCCCATGCTGATGTAATGCGTCGGCGTTTCCGCGCGAGGCCAGCGGAGACGCTGGCCCTTGCGGACCTGGATCTCGAAGGTGCCGCGAAGCGACGTCTCCAGCGCGGTCCCCGTGACCTCGCCGTCGCCTTGCATGGCATGGCCATCGCCGATCGAGAGCAGCGCGCCCGGCACGTGAACGGGGAGATAGAGCCGTGATCCCGCGACCAGATCCTTGTTGTCGAGATTCCCCCGTGCCACCCAGGGGGCGGCTCGAGAGGCGTCCGACGAGCGGTGGCGGCGCGACGCCGATCGAGCCGAAGAACGGCGCCAGTCTCAGCGACACGCCGGGCTTGAACTCGACCTGGTCGGCCCTTGGCCTGCCAGCGCAGCAGCCTGAAGTGGGCGTACGGAAAGTCGTCCGGCAACACGCCGCTGCCGGGGTTGAAGGCGACGACGCCAAACGGATGGAGGAACTCAATGTCGAGAAGACGGATGTCCAGAGTGTCGCCGGGCTGCGCGCCGTCAACGAAGATCGGCCCGGTCAGCGGATGGACGCCAGGGCCGCGATCGGTCACGCGCGCCTCGACCGCTTTCAGCGGCTCTGGAATCTCGGACTCGTTGACGCCGGCCAGCCTGAGCCGCTGCAGACCGCCGGCGATCATGGTCTCGACGCGCACGCGATCGCCGGAGGCGATTCGCAGCACCGGCGGTACGCGCGAATCGTAGTAGCCCCAATGCACGCGCTCGGGCGTCAGCGTGAGGTCGTGCGTCCGTGGCTGCTGGGTCCAGACGGTCTGCGTCATCACGACCAGCGTGAGACCGGACTGGAGCGCGCGGCGCCAGGTCAGCGATCTGTTCATGCCACGCTCCACGATGAGATACACTGCCACGTCGCCTACGAGCGCTGTAACAGCCGCTCGATCGTGTCGAGCTTCAGTT
Organism: uncultured Acidobacteriota bacterium; assembly: GCA_963751025.1. Taxonomy (GTDB): domain Bacteria; phylum Acidobacteriota; class Vicinamibacteria; order Vicinamibacterales; family UBA2999; genus Gp6-AA40. The sequence continues at coordinate 191,991 of CAVVTC010000008.1, forward strand.
GCAGCGACTGCTGGCTTGCACGAATTCTCTTCAGCGTGACGATGACCCAGATGGCCATGGCAAGGGGGATCGCCCAATAGCCCGCGATGACGAGAAGAATCATGAGCTCTGGAATGCCAATCATGCTGCTATTCATGCCGTTAACCTCCTCAGTATGGTCATCGCGTTCACACGGAGATGCCTGCGACTCGTTGCGCTCATGCCACACGGCCGAGCGGGCCGGCGACATGATCGCATAGACAAGGAACTGTCCGCGCGTCAGCTCTCGAAGCGAGCGCGAAGACGCTCCTGGTCCTCGGGCCGCAGGGCCGACGGCGCAAAGAACTCGTAACCGGCAGCGAAGTAGCTCTCGGCCAGACCGACCAGAGAGGCATATTGATCGGATGTCAGCCGATCGATGGTGAAGCCGGCTGGATCGTGCGTCAGAGAGCCGTGCGCGAGGACGTCGTCCCAGTTGGCGATGTCGGCCATGACGGCCGGCGGCAGCCCGGCGGCCGCAATCGCCTGCGCGTTGCGCTCGACAAAACGGCGCCAATGACCTGAGGCGGCGAGTCGATCCGGTGAGCGGTGGAATCCCATGGAGCAAGCGGCCCACGTCAGCCAACGGCGAGTTCGATGCCCGCACCAAGGTTCACCGAGGCTGCGTATTCTATGTGCAACACACGCCGAGCACCGCCGCCGCTCACCTTGGACGAGGCATGCACGGTCAGCGGCTTCATGGCGACGTCGTGAGGAGTGCTTTCTTCATGAAATATCGCGCGGCGCCGGCCGGGTAGTTCGGCAATTCACCAAAACACGTGTAGCCGAGACGCTCGTAGAACCCGCGCGCCTGGAACTCGAACGTATCCAGCCATGCGCTGTGGCAGCCGCGAGTCAACGCCTCGGTCTCGGCACGTGTCATCAGATCCGATCCGACACCGCGCCCGCGCAGCGCATCCGGCACGAACAGTAATTCCACGAACAACCAGTCGTACACGGTGCGTCCCCACAGTCCACCGATGACGCGACCATCCGAGTCCTCAATGGCGATGATGAGCGGCCGGTGATCGTTCCTGCCAGTCCTGGCCTGGTTGTACTCTGGCGAGTGGACCCAGGATCCCGTTTCGTAGTGCTTCGTCGGGAACGTCAGTTGTACGGATCGAAAAGGTCATCGTGCGCCCCGCAGGGTGAGCGGGTTAACCGACAGCAAGCGTGAGCGCTGGAAGCGAGATGCCTTCGACGGCGGCGGTCCATGTGGCGCCCGGCGCGATCGGTGTGGACTCGGTCAGGGTGCCTGAGCTCACCAGATCTCCCGCGGCGAGCGGCTCGCGTGCCTGCACTGCTTGGCCATCGCCGATGCGAGCTCGGCGAGGCAGAGCGCGGGACTCCTGAGCGAGTTCTTGCCTGACCCTTCCGCGACGACGTCGCCGTCCTTCGACAGCCGCACCTTGAATGACGGCAACTGCTCGACGAGCGCGGGGATGTCGGCGGCGGTCACCGCGCATGGCTCGCCGACGATGAGCGCGGCGTGCAGACCGTAGGCGGCGACGAAATCCGCGGGCTGATACTTCCAGTCGGCGTACGGGCAGTCGATGATTTCGAATCCCAGCGCCAGCCATTCGACGGCTTCGAGCGTGGCGGCCGGATCGGTGACACCAGCGCCGAGCGGTGCTTTCATCTTGAAGACGATCTCGGGCTCGATCTTCGGCGAGATCATGTGCGCGACGGACAGCGTGGCCTCGTTCCCCGGCGCGTACTGCACCGTGTCGTCGTACATGTGCGCCCACACCAGCGTGTCGAGCTTGAGCACACGCCACATCGCCTTGTTGGCGTAGCCGACCTTGATGCCGGCCGTCTTGTGACCCGCGGCCCGTCGCAGGCGTACGAGTTCGTGTTCGACGGCGTATCCGGTGGCGAGATCGAAGCCGTCGCCACGAGCAGACGGTGGCGCGATGATCTGGCGGTCCGCGAACGCGCGACTGAGTTCGCGCGCGAGCGTCTGTGTATTGGGCTTGTCATGGTCACAAGGCGGGTCTGAAGACCCGCCTCTACGACCCGCCTCTACGTCGATCGGGATCACGCGGGCAGCGGGATCTTCGCCGCCTTGGCCCTCGCCGTCGCGTTCACGGCACGGAGACCGAATGCCATCACAGCGGCGACGAGCGCCATCGTCGCGCTGCCGTAGAAGCCCATCGCCCAGCTTCCGGACTGCTCGTAGAGCAGGGCCGCGGCGTAGCCGCCGATGATCGACGCGACGCCCTTCGCCGTGTAGAGCACGGCGTAGTTCGATGTCGCGTGCTTTGCGCCGAAGTAGTCAGCCGATGTCGATGGGAACAGCGAGTAGATCTGGCCCCACGTGAAGTACACGGCGACCAGCGTGGCCGCGAACCAGGCGCCGGAGATCTGACCGAGCATGGGCACCGCCACCAGGCAGAGCGACTGCAGCACGAACGTGAAGATCATCGTGTTCTCGCGGCCGAGCCGATCCGACGCCCAGCCCCAGAAGACCCGTGACGCGCCGTTGGCCAGCGGGCTCAAGGTGGCGGCGAGCGTGATCGAGAATCCCCACGACTTGGCCATCGGTCCGGCGTTGGCCGTCACCAGCAGACCGCCGGTCGCCATCAGCACGAAGGCGATGTACATCACATAGAACTGCGCGGTGTTCAGCACTTCGAGTGTCGTGAACTGTTTCTTCTCGACCGGGGCTGCCGCGGCCGTCTTGGCCTTCGCCACCGCCGGCGCCGCAGGCGGGTGTCTCAGGAACTGCGCGACGAGCGCGATGACGACGCCTTGCAGGATTCCCGTCGCCACGAACGTGGACTGATACCCGCTGCCGTCGATCATCGACTTGATGAACGGGATGAACAGCGCGGTCCCGCCGCCGAAGCCGGCCGCCATGATGCCCGAGGCCAGGCCGCGTTTCTCCTTGAACCACTTGAGCGCGGATCCAATCGACCCGCTGTAGACGAACGCGGCGCCGGTGCCGGCCAGGCAATACATGACATACAGCTGCGGCAGCGAGGTGGCGTAGCCGAGGCCCGCCCAACCCAGGCCGCAGAGCACCCCGGCGGCGGTGATAAAGCCGCGCGGGCCGAGACGATCGATCAGCCAGCCGTCGAGCGGCTGCACCCAGGTCTGAAACAGGATGAAGAGCGTGAAGGCGAACTGGATCTCCGACAGCTTCCAGCCAGGGTTGCCCTTCTGCAGGGGACCGACGAAGAGCGTCCACGCGTATTGCAGATTCGCGATCATGATCATCGCGATGAGCGACGCACACAGCTGGAACCAGCGGTTGTTGATGCTCATGTCGTCCTCGTAGGCGGGTCTGAAGACCCGCCTCTACGTTGTACTCGCGGAGACTGAAGCCTCCGCTCTACGCTCGATCCGTCCCTGTCGTTTGTCGTCGAGCATTTTCGCGCACGCGTACACCGCGCGCGTGGCCGGCATTGGTACACCGAGACGGTCGCCGAGTTCAACCACCGCGCCGACCACGGCCTCGAGCTCCATGGGGCGGCCAGCCTCGAAATCCTGCAGCATCGACGTCTTGTGCGCGCCGACTTTCTCGGCACCGGCCATCCGCTGCTCGATCGTGATCGGCATCTCGATCCCCAGCCTGCCGGCCACGGCCTCGGTCTCCATCATCAGCTCGCGCACGACGCGCGAGGTCTCGGGGTGGCGGGCCAGTTCTTCGAGCGTTCCTCCGGTCAATGCGCTGATCGGATTGAAGGCGACGTTGCCGAGCAGCTTCACCCAGATTTCGTGACGGAACCGCGCCGTCACCGGACAGCGGAAGCCGGCCGCAATCAGCGCGTCGGCGATGGCTTTGGCCCGCTCGGACTTGCTGCCGTCCGGCTCGCCAAAGCTGATGCGATTGCCCTCGGTGTGATGAATGACGCCCGGCTCGGCGACGTCGGTCGCGAAGTAGGCCAGCGAGCCGACGACGCGGCGGGGCTCGATCGCCGCGGCGATGACGCCGCCGGGATCGACGCGTTCGAGCCTGAGGCCGTCGAGCTCACCGCTGTGACTCTGGAAGTACCACCACGGGATCCCGTTCTGCGTGGAGACGACCACCGTATCCGGGCCGAAGAGCGGGCGCAGCGTCGGCGCCAGGGCGGTGAGGCCGTGCGCCTTGACGCCAAGAAAGACGACGTCGGCGGTGCCGATCGTGGCGAGATCGCCGGTGACCTGCGGCTTGACCTCGAAGTCGCCGTCAGCGCTGGTGACGCGAAGGCCACGCGTCTGCATCGCCTGCAGGTGCGGCCCGCGCGCGAACAGCACCACGTCGGCGCCCGCACGCGCGAGGCGTGCCCCGATGTAGCCGCCGATTGCCCCGGCCCCCGCGATGACGATCCTCACGTCGTCTGCGGGGCGAACGCTTGCGCGACCACGCGACGCTGAATTTTCCCAGTGGCCGTGCGCGGAATGGCGGTGGTGATGTGAATCTGCTTCGGACGCTTGAACTCGGCGAGCCGCTCCTTGCAATAGGCGAGCAGGTCGGCCTCGGTGGCCTCGCCGTTCAGCGTCACCGCCGCGGCGACTTCCTCGCCCCACGCGGTGTGCGGGACGCCGAAGCAGACGGCCTCGGCCACGGCCGGGTGCGCCATCAGGACCTCGTCGATCTCGCGCGGAGAGATCTTTTCTCCGCCGCGATTGATCATCTCTTTCAGACGTCCGGTCAGCGTGAGGTAGCCGTTCTCGTCGAGGAAGCCCTGATCGCCGGTCCGGAACCAGCCATCGACGAACGACGAGGCATTGGCCTCGGGATTGTTCTCGTATCCGCGGACGACGTTGGGGCCGGCAATGACGACCTCACCGCGCTCGCCGGTAGAGAGATGCTTGCCCTCGGCGTCCATGATGCTGATTTTCACGTCCGTCCCGCGCCCGACGGAGCCAGGCAGCCGCGCGTCCGGCGGCAGCGGATTGGAGGACATCTGGTGCGCGGCCTCGGTCATACCATAGGCCTCGAGGACGGGCGCGCCGAACGCGGCCTCGAGATCGTGCATGACCTGCGGTGGCAGCGAGGCGCTGCACGAGCGGATGAACCGCAGCTTCTCGGCGCCGGCCGGCCGCGGTGCGTCCTTCTTCACTCGCGCCAGCAGCAACTGGTGAATGGTCGGCACCGCCGAGTACCAGGTCGCATTGTTGTCGCGTGCGATCTGCCAGAACGAGAGCGGGCTGAACTTCGTCGGCACGACGACCGTGCCGCCGGTGGACAGCGTCGCCAGCGTCGAGGCCACCAGACCGTGCACGTGGAAGAGCGGCATCACGCACAGCGACACGTCGCTCGACGACAGCGCGTAGCTGCGGGCGACGTTGCCAGCCGAGATCGACAGGTTCGCGTGGCTGAGCGGCACGCGCTTGGGGCGGCCGGTGCTGCCGCTGGTGTGCAGGATGAGCGCAACGTCATCCGAATCCGGCGAGGCCACCGGCTTGCGGCCGGCCACATCACGAAGGCTGACCGTGCCCGCGGCATCCATGTCCACCGTGAGGATCGGCACGTTGCCCGCGGCGCGCCGCGCTTCATCCAGGCCGTCAGGCGGAAGGAGCAGGACTTTTGCGTTGGTGTCCTCGAGATAAAAGCGGAACTCGTCCTCTTTGTATCCCGGGTTCAGGGGCGCGGCCGTGCCGGCCAGCGACGCAGCCAGGAACGTCACGATGTTCGGCAAGCCATTGGGCAGCGCGATGCCGACGCGATCGCCGCGATTGACGCCGGCTGCTGCCAGCGCTTCGGCGACGGTCTGGATCTGCTTGCGGAGCGCGCCGTAGGTGATCCGGATGTTCTGTTCGGGCGCGATCACCGCGGTCTGATCGGCGGGGATCGCTTGGATCAGGCCGAGCAGCGTCATCGAGGCAATCGAGGCGCCGTCCGAGGGTGTCATAGTCGTCTCCTTCGATCAGGGCCGGCTGAAGCATCCGGGCCGGCTTAAAGCCGGCCCCTACGTACGCGTTACTCTTTCTCACGGCGTGTCGGTCGTCAACCGGTCGCTTGCGGCCAGCACCTCTGCCTGCTTGGCCATCGGCAGCTGCACTGAGAAAAAGCGATAGAGCAGCCATGTGTCGAGCAGGCCCACGGCGACGAGCACGAGGTAGGCCCGATTGGTCTCGACGAGGTGGAGATCTTTCAACAACGTGGAGAGGCCGAATGCGACGATCCACGCATCGAAGCTCATACAGATCCGGCGGAAGGTCTCTGGTCGAATGCGCTGGATGAGCACGGCGCCGATCGGCACGCCGATCACGATGCTCGGCAGGATGTAGGGGATGAGCCCCAGGCTTTCGAGCGAATACAGACCGGCGTAGTAGTAGGCGACTGCCGTGAGCGAAGACTCGGTGAGCCGGATGAACCCGAGCGCCGCGCGGAAATCCTGTTTGGTGAGGCCCTGGTTGCTGAGCATCACGGCGAGTGGTGGACCCGAGATCGTCGTGACGGAATACAGCAGGCCGACGCCGCCACCGAACACGAACCCGACCGATCGCTCGGAGCGAATCGGCCGGCGATACCCGGCCGCCTGAAACAGGATGAGCGGAAGCAGCACGATGAAGGTGCCGAACTTCAGCCAGCCCGGGTTGACCTGCGAAACGAGCGCGGTGCCGAGCAGCACGCCGGGAAGCAGGCCGATGACGATCGGCAGCACGCGACGCCAGACACCCGGCAGGGCGGCCCGATTCACCCACAGAACGTAGGCGTTCAGCGCCACCTCGATCGGCACCAGCGCCGGGTTCAGCACCCGGTTGGTAAGGAAGAGGAGGGCCAGCGGAACGGTGATTGACGAGAACCCGTACCCCAGCGCGCCGTTGACGATAGCGGCGCCGAGGGTAATGGCGACGAGGGCGATCTGATACGAGTCCATGGGTCGGCCGAAACGAAAATTCTTATGTCTGGGCGCTTGGAAAGCAACTCCCATCGCCTGGGCGCGCAATTCAGATTCCCGGTTCCGCGAATTCAATGGTCCGGATTGCGGAGTGGTTGGGGTGGGCGATCCGACGGAAACGTGCCTGTTTTTCGCATTCCGAAGAAGGAGAAACGGGCACGCGTCGTGCTCATCTGCCAGCAACCGCCGACACCGTGCTCTGACAGGTTTGGTGAAAGCGGGTGGTGCATTCGGGGGCGGAGCGTGCGACCGCCTCTTGTAGGGGCGGCGCGTTGCGTCGCCCCTACTTTTGTACCCTCAACGGAAATGCTTCGTGGATTGCTCGTTTTCCAGACAGACGAACTCGATCAGCTCGGTGTCGAGCATGATCTGCTGATTGATGGTGACGCTCCAGGGTCGGGTATAGGCCTTCGGATCGTCCACCGTGACCTCGATCGTCAGGTTTCCGTAGTTCACGCGTGTGAAGCGCTCGATCACGGTGGCGGCATCGGTCAGCGGGCTGCCGTTCACGTCGAGCCACCCGCCGTCTCGAAATCCGCTCGACGTGATCACCAGCGTGTCACCCTCCCACCGGCCGGTGGAGTAGCCGAACCACCAGGGCTGAGGCTCGTTCTTCGGCAGCGGCCGGCCGTCGGTGAAGAGCTGCCGGGTACCGGCATTGCCCTCGTACAGAATCACGATCACGTCCGGCGTCTGAACGATCTTGCGCGGCTGCGGATGCGTGTGCAGCTGCATGTTGCCCATCGGCAGGCAGTGAGCGTCGGGGTTGTCCTTCATGTTGTCGGCCATGCGCTGCTTCTTGAGCGCGGCCGCTGACGGCTGAAACGGCAGCCCGCCCGGCACACCCGATCCGACGTCGAAGAACAGGCCCGGTCCTCTCGGGAGCACGGCCGGTGTCCCTGGCGCGCCGCCGGTGCCGCTGACGCCGCTGCCCGCACCGATCTCCCTCCAGCCCGGGTTCGACCAGATGCCGGACAGATCCGGCTTCCCGTCACGTGCGCGCGGCGCGCGAGCGAGCAGGTCCGGCTTGCCATCGGCCGTCCGCGGGACGTTTGGCGTGGGAAACGCAGGCCACTGCGCAGAGACTGCGGCCGATACCGCCATCACCAGGACGATCGCGCCGGCCGAACGTCGGAACATCACGGGCGATTCTAGGGGGCGGAGGGCGCGGAGGCAAACCAATCGCTGCGACTGGATTCCTCGGCGTCCTCAATATCTGCTCAATCGCACGCGTACCCGCGCGGACTGAGGGGTCTTCGAGCGCGCGACGACGAACAGCTCGCTTCCCCGATTCAGCGGCTTCGGCGTCTTGAGCAAATACGGCGTCGGCCAATCGGGCGAAGGCTCGGTCAGTGCCAGCAAGACATCGGTTCCACCGTCCGATCGTCTCACCGACACCTCGAGCGACGACGAGACCAGCCACAATCTCCGGTTGAATCGCCCAGACGGTCATATCCGCAGTGATGCGCGTGCGGCCGTTGAGCGACGCATCACTGCCTGTTCGATTCGGCCGTGCATCGATCACGAGATCCGTCGCCGACTCGCGCGCCGGCGACTTCGCGAAGAACACGCCGAGCGTCCCGCGATCCTCGACACGTTCGCTCGCGCCTCGATAGTGGATATCGGCGACGATGCGGGTCCCGGCGGGTAAGCGGTAGGCGACGTTGTCTGGCAGATTCACGAAACCGTGCCACGGCGTCCAGCTTCCGAGCCACTGTCCCGTCCGCTCGACGCTGAAGGTGGCGGCCCGCACGACGCGGCGATCGCCAGGCATGAACTCCAATGCGCGCACCTGGCGCGTCGTGGACAGCCCCAGATCGATGACGGTCCTCTTCACCACGTCCCGTTCATTCGCAGCGACAGTCAGTGGCGGCAGACGCCGGGCCAGGTCCGGCTCGCCCAGACGCCAGTGATCCGCGTGCGTCGTGGCGCGGACCTCTGGAGGCGCCCCGGCGTTGGGATCGACCACATTGAGGAACACCTTGCCCGCGTTGCGTGGTCCGAGTCCCTCGACCCACGACACCAGGAACTGCGTCTCTCTCATCGTCAGATGGTTGTCGTTCAGGAACTCCCCGTAGCCGGCAACCGCCGGCCATGGCGGCATGTGACGACGCAGCACGGACGACCGCATCGAACGTCCTTGAAGCCAGGTCTGCTCGTAGGTGACGAGCGGAAACGACAGGCTGTTGTCCGCGTGGCACATCACACAGCGTTCGTTCAGGATCCGCACGATCTCCCGATCGAACAGCACGGTGGTCGTCGACGAGCCATGCGACATCACCGCGCGCGGCCAGACGACGACGCCCGCGATGACCAGAGCCAAAAGCCCAGAGCCCAAAGCCGCCCTCACCGGTCTCGTACCTCGAAGGTCGTCGTGAACGTGTGAATGCGATCGCGCCGACGGAACTGTGTCCAGGCGCGATAGCGTCCAGGCTTTGGCAGGAGGCCGTCGAAGATGACCGTCGGGCCGCCGCGCAGCTTTTCTAGATCCGCTCCAGGCGGAATCAGGAACTGCGGCATGTCGTCCTCGTCGTCGCGACCGGCAAGGATGTCGAGGGAATGCGAGTGGACGTACTCGTTCAGGTCTTCGCTCATGATGAGCGTGTGGCCGAACGCGCCGAGATACGTCTGCAGGTCGGTGACTGGCTGGCCGGTGACGGTGTCGCTCAACGCAAACTGCAGGTGTCCGTAGAGACCGGCGACGAAGGGCGCGGGATCGTAGCTGACCGTTGCGGTGAGGTCCTCGACGGTCTGTCGTGAATTCGTATCGGGTGCGAGCCGCGCGGCATCACCCGCGAGATTGCCCGCATAGCCAGCCGTCACGATCGGGCGCGCGATGAGCTGCGAGGCTCCTCCCGCAGGAAGAAAGTCCGACAGCACCTTGTAGTAGCCCGCCTTCGGCAGCGTGACATCGATGACCCACGTGCCATCCGGCTGGAGCTCCGGGTGGATGTGTTGAAACTGGGTCATGTCGTGGCTGATCACGAAGAGGTGATATTGCCGCTCGTGGACAGTCTCGAACGTGAGGATGCGTTCGCCTGTACTCTGGATGGGAGACGCGGAAGCGCCAGCGAGCCGGCTGGCCAGCGCGCACGACGGCCGGCTCGGTCGTGAGATCGAGCCTGTAGTCGCGGACGTCGAAAGGCGCGCCGCGCACGAGTGCCATGCCGCATCGCGGGCAGGAGCCGGCGATGTCCAGCGTGTAGTCGGGGTGCATCGGGCAGACGAACGCCGTCGCGAGATCCGCGGATGATGGTGAGCTGCCTTGCTGCGCGCGTACGAAAAGCCCGACGAGCAGGCACAGGCCCAGCGCGAGATGAATCGCGGTCCAGCGATTACCTGTGCGGACTCGTGGCATTGCCCTCATACGTTCCTGTGCCGGGGCCGGGCAGTTCGTCCGCACGGGGCCCGGTGTAGCGCGCCACGTGAAGACCCGTGTCGTTGTCCACCCAGTAGATCAGGCCGTCCTTGAAGACCGGATAGGTGCGGGCGACTCCCTGCGGGACGGTCAACGCATGGCCAACCTCGCGCGGTGTGAACGGGTTGGAGATGTCGATGACCCGCAGGCCGTGCGCGTACCACGTCGTGAACACCAGGTTCTTGAAGATCGTCGGGTTGTGATTCTGTTGCGGTATGCGGCGACGCGGTTGACCGTTCGGCTCGGTCGTCGCTTGCGTGAGGCACTCCTCGACCTGGTTGTCGGGAATCGCAAACGCGCCGACCATGATCGGCGTCATCTCGGACTCGACCGAGACCATCCGCGCGTAGTTGAGCGGGCACCCGCCGTTCTCGTCGCTCAACCAGACATAGGCTGGACGTCCTTTCGTATTGCCGCGGACGCGCGCCGGCCGATTCGGAACGAACACCGCGCTGTGCGTGCCCGTCGGTGACGCGTTCACCGGGGGATAGACGTCGAAGCGCGATCGCGTCAGCAGTACGAGGTAGCGCGCAGCCTTGGCTTCGGGCGAGGCGTTCGACGCCAGAAACGCTTTGAGACCAGGGTCGTTGTTGACGACCATGTGCAGGCAGTCGTTGGCGATGAGCGGAAGCTTCGCCGCGTCGATGACGCCGTTCACCGACGCGATCGTCGAACGCTGATTGCATCCCGCCTGACCGGCCGCGAGCTGCGCAGTTGCGGCTGCGCGCGACCGCCTCTGAATCGATGACGTAGAAGCCGGCGGTCGTTCCGGCCACGTACACCCGCTCGCCATCGTCGGTGACCGACACCGAGTGCAGCCGGTTCTGCTCGCGGTTCTGGAAATTGCCGGCCTGGCCGAGCGCGTTCTTCGAGTCGCTGAAGTCGAGGAAGCGTCCATCGGAGAAGAGTCCGGTGGCGTCGGGCCGCTCGTCGATCGGTGGTCCACCGACTTCCTGCAGCGTGAAGCCGGCCAGCATTCTCGGCTTCGTGAGGATCTCGCCCGTGTCTTCATCGGTCACAGCCAGGACGATGAGATCGGGGACCTTCGAGCCCAGGGCTCGTCGGATCCGGTACGCCGCCGGTCCAGTTCGTCATGTAGACGAGCACGCGGTTGGTGTTGGCCGGATCGTGCCAGAGGAAGAACTCGTGCGACTGCGAGTAGAAGTCCGTGACCTCGCTCTTCATCGTCGGCAGGCACGTGTTCATGTCGATCCGGAACGTCTCCATCCGGCCGAGTGTGTTCGTGCCGGCGTTGCGAACGAGGAGATAGCGGTCCTCTCCGCGCGAGGTCTTGTAGATGAGCGAGCGCAGCTCGCGGTCGTCGAAGCCTTCGTTGCCTTCGACCATCGCCGGGATCTCGCCGACGATGACCGGCTGCTGCGTCACCGGGTTGGGCTGAATCTTGAGGATGTTGATCGCGCGTCTGACACCGGCGCCGTTGGCGTGTCCGACGAAGATGCAGTTGCCGGCAACGCCGAGCCCGCGGCCGTCGCCGGCGCCGTCGAGATCGCCGCCACGCCACGCGCCCGTCGCCGGATCGCGTTGAGAGGGGATGACCGGGACCCAGTGAAGATGTTCGAAGTTGCGGAACAGGTGCAGCCGCTTCTCGAGCTCGAAGGCGCCCGCCTTGGCGTCCGCTTCAGAGGAGGTCGGATCGATCTGTCCCTGGCGGTTCACGCGCACCGATGGCATCTGCGCCATTGGCGTGTCGAAGGTGCTCGGCTGACAGCCGGCCGGATCCTTTGAGTGATCGACGCATTGTTGAGCGGCGAAGACGGGTCCGGCTGAAGCCGGACGCGTACGAGCGGTGCGAGGACGAGCGCGACCAGCGAACAGACGGCAATCCGCGTTGACAGGCGCGTCATGCGCGCCAGTATAGCCATCCCGGGCATATAATCCGCCAGCTTCCTGAGGAGGGCCCATGCGAATCCGCTCGTCGGCGTTCGTCCACTCTCTGGCCTGGGCCTTGTTCGTGTTCTCGCCGGCGACTGCCGCCGCTGATGACGGACCCACGCTCTACAAACAACTCTGCGCCTCGTGTCATGAGGCGGGGACCGATCGCGCGCCGAATCGCGACGCGCTGCGGGCGATGACGTCCGAGCGCGTGCTCACCGCGATGGAGGGCGGGCCGATGCTGTCGATGGCTGCCGGCCGCACAGGCGTCGAGCGACGCGCGATCGCCGAGTACGTGACCGGCAAGCCGTTCGCGCAGGCGTTCAGCACGACGCCGTCGCCGCAGGCGATGTGCAAGCCGGGAGGCGAGTTCAACCCGCTGACCGGCCCGCGCTGGAACGCGTGGGGCGTGAACGCGTCGAACACGCGCTACCAGGATGCAGCGATGGCCGGGCTGAGCGCCGCCGATGTTTCGAAGCTGCGCGTGAAGTGGGCGTTTGGTTTTCCCGGTGAGCTGAGCGTGGACTCGCAGCCGACCGTCGCGGGCGGACGCGTATTCGCCGGCACGCAGAGCGGCGCCGTGTATGCGCTGAGCGCCGCGACCGGGTGCGTCCACTGGGTGTTCCAGGCGGCGGCCGCCGTGCGCGCCGCGGTCAGCGTCGGCCAGATTCAGACGCGATCCGGTTCACGAGTGGCCGCCTTCATCGGCGATCGATCGGCCAACGTCTACGCCGTCGATGCCGCATCCGGTGAGCTGCTGTGGAAGACGAGGGTCGATGACTTCCCGTTTGCCAGGGTGACCGGCTCGCCGACGTTCCACAACGGCCGGCTCTATGTCGGTGTCGCGTCCGGCGAGGAGACGGCGGGCGCGGTCGCCGACTACGAGTGCTGCAAGTTCCGCGGCAGCCTGCTCGCGCTCGATGCGGCCACAGGGACGCAGGTGTGGAAGACGTACACCATCGAAGAGCCCAAGCGGACGACGAAGAACAAGGTGGGCACGCAGTTGTGGGGGCCGTCAGGCTCGCCGATCTGGAGCAGCCCGGCCATCGACACCGAGCGCAATGCGGTGTACGTGACGACCGGCAACAACTACAGCGGCCCGGCCACTCGGAACAGCGACGCCTTCATGGCCTTCGACATGAGCTCGGGCCGCCTGCTGTGGTCGAAACAGATGACGGCGGCGGACGACTGGAACACGTCGTGCCGGCTGCCCGATCAGATCAACTGCACCAATCGCGACGCACCCGATCACGACTTCGCCTCGCCGCCGATCATCGTCCGGCTCCCGAACGGACGCCGGGCCATCGTCTCTGGACAGAAGTCCGGCGTCGTGCACGCGCTGGATCCCGATCGCAACGGCGAGCTGATCTGGCAGGAGCGCGTCGGCAAGGGCGGCATCAACGGCGGCGTGCAGTGGGGGTCGGCCGCGGATTCATCCACGATGTACGTGGCGCTGTCGGACCTCGGCCGCATTCCGGTTCCCAACAGCCAGGCCACCGTGCCCGATCCGAACACCGGCGGCGGGATGTTCGCGCTGCGGCTCGACTCGGGTCAGCGCGTGTGGCACACGACGCCGCCGGACGCCTGCAAGGGGCGCGATCGCTGCAGCCCGGCGCAGTCGGCCGCGGTCAGCGCGATTCCCGGCATCGCGTTTTCCGGTTCGGTCGACGGACACATCCGCGCATTCGCGGCGGCGGATGGGAAGATCGTGTGGGACGTCGATACGGTGAAGACCTACGACACGGTCAACGGCGTGCCTGGCCGCGGCGGATCGCTGAACGTCGGCGGTCCGGCGATCAGCGGCGGCATGTTGTTCGTCAACTCTGGATACGTGCAGAACGGCACGCCCGGCAATGTGCTGCTCGCGTTTTCCGTGGATGGCAAATAGTCGGAGCAGTGTCTCACTGTCTCCGCGTGACTTCACGGGTCGCACGTGACTTCACGCGCTCAACGACACACTGAGGCACCGAGGCACTGAGGTTGATGTCTCTTTTCGCGACTTCACGTGTCGCGCGCGACTTCGCGATGTCTTGGCCGCGGAGACGCGGAAACGCGGAGATAGGCTTCAAACGATCTCCGCGTTGACGAACGTTTCGTGAGACGTGGTTGGCGCCGGGTGGGGAGACCCGGCGACAGGCCCCGGGGAGCGTCAACGCCGTGTCGGTCCGGCTGAAGCCGGACACTACATCGCTCACCCTCGCAGGAGCCCGACGAGATCTCGCACGTCCGCCACACCGTCGAGCGCGTTGACGCGCTCGATCACAGCGGCCGTGCGGCGCGCGCCGATTACGGGCTCCATCAGGCTCTTCGCCTTTGCGTTCACACCAGCCGTATCGAGCGGGTTCTCCTTCGTCCCCGGCGCATGCCGCGTGAAGCGATTCACCGTGCGACCGTCGCGCAGCCGCACCTCGACGCGCGCGCTGCGCGGCGCGGCCGGATCCATCAGCGCCTTGTCGGCGACGAGCTCGACGCGGCGCTTCACCGCGAGCACCTGCGGGTCCTTCATGCGTTCGTAGGAGTGACTGGCATCGAACGAGACGGTGCCGTCCACGAGCGCCACCGCGATCAGATACTGCAGGTTCACGTCGGGCATCGAGCGGTCGTTGACGATGCGGGCGCCGTCCTCGGGGAGAGTCGCGACGATGCGGTCCACGGATTCGGCGGTGAGCGCGTGCTCGCGGCGCAGCGACAGGAACGCGTCGAGCGCGGCTTGAATCGGATAGCCGACCGAGAAGGTCTTGATCGCCGTTTCGGTGACGAAGAACCGCGTGCCCAGATCGCGCGCCATCTCCTCGGGCCGCGGCTCGCGCGAGTGGGCCTCGAGCGCGTTGTGCTCGCCCTCGAGCACGTCTTCGACTCCGGTGAAGCCAAGCTGCGCCATCAGCGCGGCGGTAACCCCGTTGCGCGCGCCCATGCCGGCGAAATCGAAGGCCTTCTCGACGTGTTCGAGATCGCGCTCCCAGCTCCACACGCCGGACACTTGTTGAATCGCGTACGACAGCGCGTAGCGCATGCCCTTCTCGTCGAGGCGGGCCATCGACGCCGCGGCGGCGACAGCGCCCATCGTGGAGCTGACGCCTTCGGCGGCGCGATGCGTGGCGCGCACGTGATTCGCTCCGAGCGCGAGCAGCCATCGGCAGCACAGGTCGTAGCCGAGCGCGACCGCGCGAATCAGATCCTGTCCCGAGCCCTTGCCGCGTTCGCCCATGGCCAGGGCCGCGGGCACGACCGCGCAGCCGGGGTGGGCCTTGGTGACCGGCTCGAAGTCGTCGGTCTCGTCGGCATGCCCGAACATGCCGTTGACGAGCGCCGCGTTGATCGCCGAGGTCCGGATCGTCGTCGTCAGGATCGACGCTTCCGGCACACCGCCCTGCGCCCGCGCGAAACGGATCGCCGCTTCACCCGGCTTGAGGCGCGCGCCCGAGACCATCGCCGCAATCGTGTCCAGGATCCGGTGACGCGTCTCCCGCGCGACCTCTGCCGGCAGCGCACGATCACGCGCGGCCGCCATGTAGCGAGCCACGCGGCCGGTGAGGTCAGATGAGGCGGCGCGCGGCTCCTGCTCGTCGGGCTGCAGCCCGAAGGACGAAGGCGGAAGACTGGCGACAGCCAGCACGCCACCGGCGCTCTGAAGCATCCGCCGCCGGGAGATGACCTGTTTGGGTGTACTGCGCATGGCGACGGCATTGTCGCCGATGTGACGCGGAGGCTGAAGCCTCCGCTCTACGGCTCGTAGAGCCACGCTTCAGCGTGCGCGAAAGACGGGCGGGTCTGCAGGCACCCCCAATTTGGGAGGCAGGAGCGCCTGCAGGACCACACCCCGCGACTGGGCTTGCCCGATGCGAGGAAGCAAGTTGGGCCAGTCGCCAGCTTGAATTCTTTGTCAGGCTTAGACGCCGCTGGAGGGGAAATGGTTCTAGGGTTGCGGCTCGTTTTTCTTATCGGTGATGCCGGGCCTGGCGCCTAACCCATTCAGGTAGGTCGCTACGCGTTCGAACTTCAACGCCTTCGCGGCATCGAGCGCCGTGCGGCCATCGACATTGGCGGCGTTGACGTCGATGCCGTACTCGACCGCGAGCCTGACGGTCTCGAGCGCGAGCGCTTCCCGCTGGCTGCGCTCGACGGGCACCCACGCGCTTCCGCCGCCGCCCATGCCCACCGCCGCCATCAGTGCCGTCGTCGCCTGGAGCTGGCGATCGTACGCCTTCCCACCGCGGCCGTCGACGATGCGGTCGCTTCGATGCACGACCTTCGGATCGGCGCCACGCTCCACGAGGAGACGCATCACCGCCGGCTGCGTGAAGCGGGCCGCCAGCCAGAACGGGGTCGCGCCCACCAGTTCCGGCTCGAAGTGGAAGTCGCTCGACTGGCGCCGCGTCGGCGTCCAGTCCTTCAGCGGCAAGATGCGGGCTGGCGCCGCCTGCGAGCAGCGTGCGCACCAGCGCCTCGTCGCGCCGCATGATGGCCTCGTGAAGCGCGGTGAAGCCGGCGCCGGATGCGTTCGGGTCAGCGCCTTTCTCGAGCAGGAACTCGACGAGATCGCGGAACCCGGAATGCGCGGCGAGCACCATGACGCTGACGCCCCACGCGTCCACGTCGTTCACGTTGGCGCCGGATGCGACGAGCAGCTTCGCGGAGTCGAGGTCGCCGGCGCGCGCGGCAAACATCAACGGTGTGTTGCGGCCGTACGGGATCGCGCGGTTGTAGTCGGGATGACCATGTGGTGAGACGGCCTCGATCTGGCTCCACGAGTCGGAGCGGGCGTGCACGTCGGCGCCGTGGGCGAGCAGCGCCCTGACCACCGCGGAGTGTTTTTGCGCCGCAGCCCACATCAGCGGCGTCTGGCCTCGCGCGGCGCGCGCGTTCGGGTTCGCACCCCGAGCGAGCAGCCGCTCGATGACCTCCGCGTTGCCCGAGCGGGCGGCCGCCATCACGGCCGTTTCGCCACGCAGGAGCGCCACGTTCGGATTGGCTCCCGACTCCAGCAGCAGCTGCACCATCGCGGAGCTGCCGTTCACGCTGGCCATCCAGATCGGCGTCGCGCCGAGATCGTTGGCCGCGTTCACGTTGGCTCCGGCGCGAATGAGCATCTGGGCGATGGCGAGATCGTCGCGATAGCTGGCCCAGTGCAGTGCGGTCGCGCCATCGGGCTCGGCGGCGTTGACGTCGATCGTCCCTTGCAGAAGACGACGGACGGTGTCGGCGTCGGCCTTCTTCGCGGCATCGACGAGCGGAAGTCCGGCTGCGGCGGCTCCCATGAGGAGCACCGACAGCGCGATCCGGGCGAGGCCGACGGTCAGATGTCGCATCACGGTCACACGGAGAGCGCTTCGATCGGGAGCTTGCCCGTGCTGCCGCCGATCTTCTCGACCGGGGCGCCGAGCTTGTCCATCAAGGTGACCAGCAAGTTCGCGATCGTGGGCTTGTCGGTGTACTTCACGTGCCGCCCGCCATCGAGCGTTCCGGCTCCGCCGCCGACGAGCAGCAGTGGCAGGTTCACGCCCGAATGGCGCATGCTGTTCGAGATGCCCGAGCCGTACATGATCGTCATGTGGTCGAGCAGCGAGCCATCGCCGTCCGGCGTCGCGCGCAGCCTGGCCAGGTATTTCGAGAACAACTCGGTGTGATACCGGTTGATCTTCGACATGTGCGCGATGATGTCGGGCACGTCGTTGTGGTGCGAGAGCGGGTGGTGCGCTTCGGGCACGCCGATCTGCGGATAGGGGCGCGCGCTCTGTTCCTTGCCGATCATGAAGGTGATGACCCGTGTCAGATCGGACTGGAAGGCGAGCAGCTGCAGGTCGAGCATCAGCGTGAGGTGATCCTCGAACACCGGCGGCACGCCTTGCGGTTGATCGAGCGCGGGCAGCTCGAGGTTCCGCTGTTCCTCGGCCTTCTGGATCCGCCGCTCGATGTCGCGAACCGCTTCGGTGTATTGCTCGACCTTGGTTCGGTCGCTCACCCCGAGATCGCGCGTCAGGCGCGCCAGCGACTCGTTCACCGAATCGAGCAGGCTCTTCTGCTGGAGGAGCCTGGCCTCGCGCGCGGCGCGTGCCGTGCTGCCGCTGTCGCCGAACAGACGCTCGAACACGGCGCGCGGGTTGTACTCCATGGGCAGCGGCTGCGTCGGGCTGCGCCACGAGATCGTGTGGGTGTAGGCGCAGCTCAGGATGCCCGTGCACGCCCCGGCGTTGGCGGGCGCATCCATCGACAGTTCGAGCGATGCGACCTGCGTGTCTTTGGCAACGTGACGGGCCAGCAACTGGTCCATCGACACGTCGGCGAGGATCTCGACTTCGTTTCGGCCCCCGCGTGTGGTGCCGGTGAGGAACGATCCGGACGCGCCGGCGTGAATGTAGTTCCAGCTCGCGTTGATGCCCGACAGCACCAGCATCTGGTCTTTGAACGGTGCCAGCGGCTCGAGAATCGGCGATAGCTCGAAGGCGCGGCCCTCAGTCTTCGGCGACCAGTACTCCATGGCCATGCCGTTGGGCACATAAAAAGCGAGGAACCGGTGGGCTGGTCGCGCGGCGGCCCTGGCGCGCGGCGATGACGCGGGGAGCATCGCTTCGAGCAGCGGCAGCGCCATCGTGACGCCCAGCCCGCGGAGCACCGTGCGACGTGGCAACGACCGACCGGTGAGAAACGTCATTTGTTGTCTCCCGCGCTACGTTCTCCCCGCATCAGGAACGCGGGGCTCTTCACGATTCCCAGAATCAGCGACGACCAGCGGTACTGTTCCGCCGCCGCGTCACGCACGATCGTACGAACGGCCGGCCGATCGTAGTACTCGAGCCGGCGGCCAAGGGCATAGGCGAACAGCTTCTCGGTGACCGTTCTCGGGAACTGCTCGGGCTCTTCGAGCAGCCGCGCACGCAGTCCCGTCAGTCCCTCGAAGGTCGTTCCATCGAGTGTCGTGGCGCGCGCATCGACGGGCTGGCCCGATTCGTCGCGCGTGCGCCAGGCGCCGATGGCGTCGAACTGCTCGAGCGCGAAGCCGAGCGGATCGATCACCGCGTGACAGCTCGCGCAGCTCGGGTTCGTGCGGTGCTGCGCGAGGCGCTCGCGGATCGTCGGCGGCGGAACGTCCGGTTTGACGTCCGCGAGGTTCGTATCGACACCCGCCGGCGGGGGAGGCGATGGCAGACCGAGGATGTTGTTCAGCAGAAACTTTCCGCGGAGCACCGGCGACGTGCGGTCCGGATAGGAGGTCGTGGCCAGCACCGACCCGTGGGCGAGCAGCCCGCCGCGCTGTTCGTGGCTCGGCAGCGCGACCTTCCGGAAGCGACTGCCGTTGACGTTGGGGATTCCGTAATGCCGGGCCAGACGTTCGTTGACGAACGTGTAGTCGGCGTTCAGAAGATTCGTCACGCTGCGGTCTTCCCGCAGGCCGCTTTCGACGAACAGCTTCGTCTCCTGCTCGAACGCCTGCAGCAGGCTGTCGTCGTAGGTCGGATAGCGATCGGGATCGACGACCACCTCGCCGAGCCGGCGCAGATTCAGCCACTGCGCCGCGAAGCCGTCGACCAGCGCCGTCGCTGCGCGTGGATCCGCCAGCATCCGGCGCACTTCCTGTTCGAGGGTTGCCGGAGCGGTGAGGCGCTTGCGCTCGGCGAGGTCGAGCAGTCGATCGTCGGGGATGCTGCTCCACAGAAAGAACGAGAGACGCGACGCGACTTCCAGATCGCTCAGACGCCCGGGCTCGCCTGGCGCGGCAGCGGCTTGCCCTGAGCGAGCGACGCGAGTCGAAGGGTCTCGGTAGACGCGCAGCAGGAAGCCCGGATCGATCAGCATGCGCTCGAGCGCCAGCTGAATCCCGGCGTCGAAGGTTCGCCCGTCCCGGCGTCCGCGATTGAAGAAGTCGACGAGCGTCTGCAGCTCTCTCGTCGTCACCGGCCGCCGGTAGGCGCGCCGCGCCAGCGGCGACAGGATCCGGGTGGCGCAGGCGGTCTCGTCGGGTCGTGATTGCGGTTGGCAGATCAGATCGATCGACGCGGTCCGGCTAGCGGAACGATGTTCTGGCCGGTAGTGTCCGGCTTCAGCCGGACCGTCTCGTACGGCCCACCGATGTGGACCGCGCCCACATTCGCGTAGCCCATGTAGGCGTTGTCGTTGGCGATGGTCCGTCCCCGCTGCGGCGGATGGGGAAGACCCTCGGGCTCCCACATCTCCCTGACGAACGACACGCCCACCACGCGCCGTCCGGCCGCCACCGGGATGCGGACCTCGAGTCCGGCATCGCCGGTGAGCTGCATGTACTTTTCCCATTCGGGATCGCCGGCAAACCCCGGCTCACCGTCACCCGCGTAGCTGAGCGCGGCAGGACGTCCTTTGGCCGCGCCTCCGACCGTGAATCGCTTGATCAGTTTGCCGTCGAGGCGGACGTCGAGCTGCTGCGGCCAGCCCATGCCCTTCAAGTAGTCCTGATACTGACGCTGCAGTCTGACCGTGATGAGGTACTCACCAGTGACGGGGAAGGTGTACGGGATCGCGATGCCGCCACGGGATCCAAACGGAAGGTCTTCGCTCTGTTGATCCTCCTGGATCACGTGGATGGGGATCTCGAAGGTCTCGACCCGTGGACTCGCAGGCGGCAGCCCCATCGCGAGCCGGCTGACCTGACGAGCGACTGACAAGTAGCGCTCGAGATGCGACGTCGAGATCGACAGCGCATCGGCGAGATTATCGAAGCTGCCGTCGGCAGTCTCGTCGCCGGGCAGCAGCGGCCTGGCGTCGAAGTCGAGTCCGAACAGGTCGCGAACCGCATTCGTGTACTCGGTGCGATTGAGCCGATGCACCGCGCCGATGCGGCCCGGATTCGGCTGGGCCGTCCATGCCAGATCGAGGTCGTGCTCGAGCGCCGTTGCCACCGCGCGATAGGTCGCCGCATCGGGCCGCGGCCTGCCGGGCGGCGGCATCGAGCGTGCGCGCAGCTTGCTGACCACTCGCTCCCACGTGTCCGCGTCCGCACGCGGACGCGTCGCGTCCAGCGTGTCGAGCGCGAGCCCGCCCGTCCGTAGCGCCTGGTTGTGACAGGTGACGCAGGACTTTTCGAGGAGAGCTTGTGGCGTTTGTAGAGGCGGACCTTCAGGTCCGCCTGCTGGCGGGCGCTGCTCCGATTGACTGGCTGAGGTCTGAACGACCGAACTGGTAGCGGCGCCCCAACCCAGGAGCAGAAGCGCGAGCATCGAGGCGCGCCGCATGGGCGCAATTATGACGCTACTTCCAGGTCACTTCCATCGCGAAGAAGTGCGCGAACACCTCACGATTGGGCGTGTTCCGCGGGTCCTGTTTCGGGCTTCGGATGTAGAAGTCGAGCTGCTGCGCCGCGGGGTTGACCTCGCCGGCCGGCTGCTTTTTGTTCGCCATCGGATAGTTGACGCGGAGCGTCTTCCGGTCGCGGATGCCCTGCGTGACCATGAAGTGCATCTCGTAGTCCTGATAGAGCGGCTTGCCGTTGAGCGTCGCGTGCCCGAAGCCCCACCCGGCGAGAAACACGAACGTCTTCGGCCAGTTGTTGTCGCCGCACCCTGAATCGGTACCGTGCTCGTGGAGCGCAGGCGACGATGCCGCCGTTCTGACATGGGCTGAACTCGTTGAAGCGATCGATCGCCAGCACGAGATCGCCTTCCGGAATCTTCAGCCGAGCTTCGAACTTTCCGGTGTTCTTGATCTCGTCGACGTCGATCTCCGCCGTGCCCGATACAGGCTTCACGGTCTTCGCCTCGTTGTCCATATGGTTCCAGCCCGGAGGATCGTTGAGGCTGCCCACCATGTGGATGCGGCCGGCAGACATCACGAAGTGTCCGTCGTAGAGATCGTGCTGCTCAGGCGCGTAGATGGTGATCGGCGCGCCGGGCTGCTGTCGCGGATTCGCCTGCTGCGCGGACACGTAGAGGCGGGTCTTCCCTGGCCCGAGCAGAGTCGAGGGCAGACCCGCCTGAAGAGCGAGGGCGAGCGTGAGAGTCAGCGTTGCGACGATCGCGACTCGTGTCCCCATCCGACAATTCTACAGCGCTGCCAGTGCCGTCATGGCAAAGGCTTGATACGCTCGTGCTACAAGAGGAAGGGCACTATGCGAAAGATGAGTCTGGTGGCGCTCGTGGCTGTGAGCGTGGTCGCGGCCGCCTACGCTCAAACGCGCGCGGTCGATTTCTCACTGGACAGCGTCGGTCAAACGCCGAAAGGTTTCGAGCTCGGTCACACGGCGAAGGTCGGCGCGCCTGGCAAGTGGGTGATTCAGGCCGAAGGCGATAACAGGTTTCTCGCTCAACTCGACGCCGATCGCACGCGCTCACGATTCCCTGTTGCGGTGCTGGCGGACATGAAAGCTGCCGACGTCGATCTGTCGGTGCGGTTCAGGCCCGTGTCCGGGCAGGTCGATCAGGCTGCTGGACTGGTCTGGCGATACCAGGACGAGAACAACTATTACATCGTCCGCGCGAACGCTCTCGAGGGCAACGTTGTGCTGTACAAGGTAGAGAGCGGCAAGCGTACGGATCTTCCGGTGAAGGGTGAGGGACGCACCTATGGGAAGGCATCGAAGGTGCCGGCCGGCCAATGGAGCACGCTGCGAGTCGTCGCCAGAGGACGGTTGTTCGAAGTGCACCTCAATGGCCGCAAGCTGTACGAAGTCGAGGACGCGCACCTTCATCCAGGCCGGCAAGGTGGGCGTCTGGACCAAGGCCGATTCCGTCACCCACTTCGACGACCTGACGGTCGTGACAAAGTAGCGAAGCATGGCGCAGCCGCCATTGACGATCTTCCACAGCGCCATCTTGGTCGCTCCTCGCTGGCTGTGCTGCTGCGGGATGCGCGTCGCTGATCGACGCCGGCGTCGCGAATGCGGCACGCGGCGGTCACCGATCTACGTCTCGACCGATCGCGTCTTCTCCGAGCCGGTCCTCCGCGAATACGAACGGCGCATCCGGCGTGAAGGTGAACGCCGTCTACGACACCGAGGAAACCAAATCCACCGGTCTCGCCAACCGGCTGCTCGCGGAGAAGGCCCGGCCGCAGGCCGATGTCTTCTGGTCGAACGAACCGGTGCGCACGCTGGTGCTGAAATCACGTGACGTGCTGGCGCCGTACCGATCTGCCGAGCGCCGACGGCATCCCTGCCGGCGCTGGTCGATCCGGACGGCTATTGGACCGGCTTCTCGGCGCGAATACGCGTCATCGCGCTACAACACGAAACTGGTCAAGGCGGCAGACGCGCCGCGGTCCGTCTTCGACCTGGCGGACCCGCGCTGGAAGGGACAGGTGCGCCATCGCCGATCCGCGGTTCGGATCGACGTCGTTTCACGTCGCCGCGCTGTACGCGGAGGCCGGTGACGAGAAGATGGACGACTTCTTCCGCCGTCTGAAGGCGAATGACGTACGCATCGTCGATGGCAATTCCGCTGGTCCGCGATCTCGTCGTGCGCGGTGATGTGAAGGTGGGGCTGACCGACACCGACGACGTCAATGTCGCGCGTCGAAGACCGGCAACCGGTGGCGATGGTGCTGCCGGATCGAGACGGTCTGGGCGTGCCGGTGATGCCCAACATGGTGTCGCTGATCGCGAACGCGCCGCATGTGGACGAAGGGCAGCGACTGATCGACTACCTGCTGTCGCGCGGATGTCGAGCGGCAGCTCGCCATGTCCGAAGCCGTGCAGATTCCGCTGCACGCCGGCGTCCCGGGGCCGAAGAACATCCCGTCCATCGACAGCTTCCGGCCGATGACGCTGGACTACACGAAGGCAGCGGCGAGGGTCGAGGAGGTGACCGTGCGAGCCGCCACGATCCTCGGCTTGTAATGTGGGGAAGGCGCTCGAGCCGTACCGTGGTGTTGGGAATCGCGGCGGCCGTGTTTGGTGTCGTGTGCGTACTGCCGCTGGCCTACATGCTCATGCAGGCGCGGGCCTCGGGCGATGGCTACGCGGCGCTGCTGCTCGATGCGCGGCAGCGAGCGCTCCTGGTCCACGACGACCGCGCTCGGCGTCGGGACGGCGCTCCTTGCCACGCTCATCGGTGCGCCGCTCGGGTTAGCCCTCGCGCGCGTTGCCGTGCCGGCCAAGCCGGTGTGGCGGATTGCACTGAGCGCGCCAGTGCTCATGCCTCCCTACGTCATGGGTCTCGCCTGGGTCAGTCTGACGCGCTCGGCAGGGTTCGGCCTGGACCTATAGCCTCCCGGGTGCCATGCGTCGTGCTCGGCCTCGTCTTCTATCCCCTGTCAATGCTGGCGACCGAGATCGCGGCGCGCCGTGTTGAACGACGCTTGGAGGAAGCGGCGCTCGTGGTCGCTTCACGTGGCCGCGTCGTGCTGGCGCATCACGTTGCCGCTCATCGCGCCGAGCATCGCCGCCGCCGCGCTCGTGGTCTTTGTCCTCGCGGTCTCCGAGTTCGGGGTGCCAGGATTGCTGCGCGTCCGCGTCTACACGACCGAGGTCTTCACCGCGCTTTTCCGCTCTCTACGATTTCAGGCCGGGCCACGATTCTCGCGCTGCCCCTGCTCGGCCTTTCTGTCGTGGTCGCGGCCGTCGCCGCGGCGACCGTCGGCGACCGGCTGATCGTCACGCGGCGCGGACTGGCCGGCGTGTCGCTCGTGTTCGAGGGCTGGACCGTCGGCTGCCTGCGCTGGCGCGATGAGCGTGCTGGCGATCGCAGCTGGCGTTGCCGCTGGCCGTACTCGACACGCGAAGCGCTCGGCGTCGAGTCGTTTGCCGCGGTGGCACAAGGTTCGCGTGAGGCGATTCGCAACAGTCTGACGCTGTCGACGCTCGGCGCGACGGTGGTGACGCTTCTCGCCGTGTGGCTAGGATACGCACGCGCACGGACGCCGCAGAGACTCGGCGTCATTGTCGATGTCGTGTTCGTCGTGCTGTTCGCCGTGCCCGGCACCGTCGTCGGCGTCGGGTTGATCGGCGTCTGGAACCGCGCCGGCATTCTTGGCGACGTGTATGGCACACGACGGGATGCTGGTGCTCGCCTACCTGGCGAGATTCGTGCCCGTGGCCGCGCTGGGGCTGGCGGCCGCCATCTCGCTACGGTGCCCGCGTCGCACGAAGAGGCCGCGGCCGTCGCCGGTGCGGGCTGGCTGGCGGAGGATGAGCCGCATCGTGCTGCCGCAGATCACGCTCGCGCCTGTTCGCCACATGGGTTATCGTGTTCGTGCTTGCCTTCGGCGAGTTGGGCGCCAGTATCCTCGTGGCGCCGCCTGGGGAAGCCACGCTTCCCATCAGGATCTTCACGATCATTGCGAACACGCCGCCGGCATACGTTGCCGCTCTGGCGCTGTTACAGTCGGTGGTCGTCCTCACTCCACTGGTCGTGCTGACCGTTGGCATCGCGGCCCGGCGTTCGTCGATGAGTGAACCGTTTCTGCGGCTGGCTGGTGTGACCAAACGCTACGGCGCTGGCGCCGCCGTGGACGATCTGTCGCTCGATGTCGTCACGGGCGAGAGCGTCGTGATCCTCGGCCCGAGCGGCTGCGGGAAGACGACGGTGCTGCGCTTGATCGCGGGGCTCGAGCGACCCGACGCGGGGCAGATCACCTTCGACGGAGGCACCGTCGCCCGCGAGGGCAGGAATCTGGTCCCGCCGCATGCACGGCGACTCGGCTTCGTGTTCCAGGACCTGGCCTTGTGGCCACACCTGACGGTGAAAGGAAATCTCGATTTCGTGCTGGGGTCGGTTGGGGTGGCGCTGGCCGACCGAGCGGAAAGGACCCGCGAGGTTCTGGAACTCGTGCGGATCGAGACGTTCGCCGGCCGATACCCTCATCAGCTGTCCGGCGGCGAGCAGCAGCGCGTGGCGCTGGCCCGGGCGCTCGTCGGACTTCCGCGATTACTTCTACTCGATGAGCCGTTCTCCAACCTCGATGAGGACCTGCGCGTTGCGCTTCGCGCGGACGTTGCGCGGCTCCGCAGTGCCCTGCAACTGACGTCGATTCTCGTGACGCACGATCGAGATGACGCTACAGCCCTCGCCGATCGCGTCGTCGAGATGCGACAGGGGCGCGTCGTGGCGGAACGTCACGCTTCCCGCGAGCATCGATCGTGAAAGGGCCGTGGCCATAAACGACGCGAGGCTGATCTGTATAGCCGGATTTGTTCGCTCGGCTGCGGTCAGCCTCGTTGGCGTCACGCTCGCGATTCATCTCGCCAGCCTCGGCTTCTCGGCGGTGCGCATTGGGCTGCTCATCGGCGTTGGCCTCGCCGGTTCGTCCCTCGCCACGGTCATCGTCAGCTTCCGCGGCGATGCTTGGGGCCGGCGGCGCGTGCTCGTCACGCTGACGATGCTGACGGCGCTGGGCTACCTTGCGCTCGCCGCGTTCACCGAGGCCGCCGCGCTTCTTCCGCTGGCGTTTCTCGGGATGTTGAATGGCATGGGTCGCGACCGCGGTGCCGCGTCGGCGCTCGAACAAGCGATTCTGCCGGCGACGGCCTCGAACGAGCAGCGAACCTGGGCTCTTGCCTGGTACAACCTAGTTCTCGACGTGGGACATGCCGTCGGCGCCTTGGCCGCTGTCACGCCCACGCTCGTCACGCGCGCGACCGCTGTCGGTCCCGACGTCGCACACCGAATCACGTTCGCGATGTGCGCCGGAGCGATATTGCTCTCGATCGCTCTGTATCTGGCACTGACGCCGGGTGTCGAGCTCGGCTCACGCTCATCACTCCCGGCGACTCCAGTCGACGCCCGAAGCAAACGCGTGATCACTCGACTGGCGTTGCTTTTCGGTCTCGACAGTATCGGGGGCGGCTTTCTGAATTCGGCGCTGATTTCGTACTGGTTTTTCCGTCGGTCCGGCACGTCTGAGGCTGATCTGGCGGTGCTGTTCTTCGCTGCTCGCGTGTTGAACGCGCTCTCGCATGTCGTGGCAGCGTGGCTGTCGCGACGCATTGGCCTGCTGAACACCATGGTGTGGACGCATCTGCCATCGAGTCTGCTCTTGATGTCGGCACCTGCGTTCAGCAGTGCCGGAATTGCCGCAGCGCTCTTTCTCGCCCGCGAGGCGCTTGTCGAGATGGACGTGCCGACGCGCCAGTCGTACATGATGGCGGTGGTCAAGCCGAGCGAACGCACGTTGGCGAGCGGCGTCACCAACGTGACGCGAAACGTGGCGTGGGCCGTCGGGCCGTCCGTCGCTGGTCTGATCATGCAGCACGTCGCGCTCGCCGGTCCGCTGGTGATCGGCGGCGGACTGAAGATCGCGTACGACGTCTTGTTGTACAGGGCGTTCCGTCACGTCCGCCCGCCTGAAGAGAACGCCGCTACCTAGAATGTCTTGTTCTTGGTCGGCGCGCCGCTGCGGAACTCGTGGGAGAGGTTGTAGTAGCCGGCGGAGGTCAGCGTCACCGTGACTGGCTGATCGGTCGTGTTCTCCCAGTACCAGCCATGTATCCCGGCGAAAGGCGCGGTCAACGTTCCCGATGCCGCGGTCTGACGGTCAGTCTTCTCGTAGGTTTGTGCGTAGCCACGAGGCGCGCCATCTGGTTCGGCGTGGAACTCGACGTTCACCGGTCCGGTCGCCTTCCACGAATAGAGCAGCGCCTCTCCCTTGTCGAGCCGGTACTTGTATTCCATGCCCTGGCGCGGTGCGATGGAGAAGTCCGCCGTCTCGGACTTGAACGGCGCCTCCTGTCCGACAAGGAGGTTCGCCTGGGCGGCCGTGTTCGTGGCCGCCGATGCTTCGAGCGCTTCGATCTGCTTGCCGGTCGCGCCCAGCTCGGTGAGGCCGAACCACCTGCCGGTGCCGAGCGGATCGACTCCGTACTCCGCCGGCAGCACGAACATCACCAGCACCAGCCCGGCGCCGAGCAGTGCGGCTCCAGCGGCCATGGCCAGTCGCTGCTTTGCCTCGAGCGTCAGTTCGCCTTGTGTCGTCATGGTCGTCACGCGAGGAAGTAGCCGGACAGCTGGTAGCCGACGAGCAGGAAGCCGCACGCCATCACCAGCGCATTGGTCGCAAACGCGGAGTGCATGAATCCCTGACGCGAGCGCCAGTACGTCAGGCCGATGAGGATGCCGGTCAGTGCGAGACCCTGCCCGATCTCGACGCCGACGTTGAAGCTGACGATGTTGGTCACCAGGCCATTCGCCGACAGCTCGAACTCCTGGAGCTTGGTCGCCAGGCCGAAGCCATGGAACAGACCGAAGATGAGCACGGCCGCGCGCGTGTCGGGCTGAAAGCCCAGGAATCGCTTGAAGCCATCCATGTTCTCGAACGCCTTGTAGACGACCGAGAAGCCGATGACGGCGTCGATGAGATATGGGTTGGCGCGCACGCCTCCGAGCACGCCGACGAGCAGCGTGAGGCTGTGGCCCACGGTGAAGAGACTCACGTACGTGACGACGTCCTTCAGCCGGTACAGAAAGAAGATGACGCCGACGAGGAAGAGCAGATGGTCGTAGCCAGTGACCATGTGCTTGGCGCCCAGATACATCAGCGGACCGATTGCCGGACCGTCGAGTCCCTGGAGATACACGGCGTCCTTGCCGGTGACGCCATGCGCCGCGAGCGGGGACGAGCAGAGCCCGACGACCGCGAGGCAGAGCGCTAGCGCTGATACTTTTCGTGGCAGTTGTCGCATGTCATGTTGATCGTCTCGCCGGCGGCGAGGATCCCTTCGGGGCTCTTGGATTCAGTGGCCTTGAGCGCGGCCTTTCCGGCATCGGCCATGGCCTGCGTCATCTTCACCCAGTCACCCTGGTCAACCGGTCGATCGCCCATGAGCAGGAGATTGGCCGACTCGATGAGCGCCGCCGCGCCGGCGCCGACGGCGGCCCATTCTTCGTCGGTCCTCGGTTGCTTCTCCTCGGTGCCCGCGGCAGAGACGATCGTGGCCACCGAGTCGAACACCACGTAGGCCGCCGGCATGGTGATGCCGGCCATGATCTGCTTGACGGTGGCGACCGGAGTCACCGTCGGGCCCTGCTCGGCCGGTGCCGCCCCGGATGGCCCCCCACGCGCGCTGGCGATGATGAAGCCGATGCCGGAAATGAAGAGCGCCACGCTCACGAGGAAGAGCCAATGAACAATACGCATATCCTGCCGTTACTCTACCCGACCATATCGCAGATACAACGACGGAACGACCACCATGTTGAGCAGGGTTGAGGAGGTCAGCCCGCAGAGAATCACGATCGCCATCGGGGTTTGAATCTCGCTGCCCGACCGGCCGCCGCCGAGGGCCAGCGGGATCAGGGCCAGCCCGGCCGCCATCGCGGTCATCAGAATCGGCACCACACGCTCGCGTGCGCCACGCTCGACGGCTTCCCGGAAGTCCGCGACGCCTTCGACCTCGATGAGATGTCGAATGTGAGAGACGAGCATGATGCCGTTGCGCGTGGCAATGCCGAAGAGCGTGATGAAGCCAATCATCGACGCCACGCTCAGAACACCACCCGCGAGGAACACGCCGGCCACACCCCCGATGAGCGCCAGCGGCAGGTTGAGCATGATCGAGCAGCGCGTCGCGCGGGCGGCCGAACGCCAGCACGAGCAGCGTGAACACCGCGATGACGAGGGCGACACCGGAGAACAGCAATCGTTCGGCCGCGCCCTGGGCACTCTCGAACTGGCCGCCGAACTCGACACGATAGCCTGCCGGCATCGAAACGGCGCTATTCACCGCCTCACGCATCTCCTGGACGACAGTGCCGAGGTCGCGACCGGCGACGTTGCTCGAGATGACAATCCGGCGCTGGACGTTCTCACGCAGGATCATGTTCGGCCCTTCCTCCCGCCGCACGTCCGCTAGCAGGCGGATCGGCACCGAACCGCCATTCGGCGTGTCGATCGGAAGATCGCCGAGGCGGTCGAAGTCCGTTTGCGACGAGGGGTCGAACTTCACGACG
The DNA here is from genome assembly GCA_963751025.1 of uncultured Acidobacteriota bacterium. Lineage (GTDB taxonomy): Bacteria > Acidobacteriota > Vicinamibacteria > Vicinamibacterales > UBA2999 > Gp6-AA40. Next base: position 221,999 of record CAVVTC010000008.1, read on the forward strand.
AGATCGAAGGCGGCGGCACGGTCGAAGATGCGTCCGACGGTGGTGCCGGCCAGGCTGGTCTCCACAGCGTCAGCCACATCGTCGGCTCGGAGTCCGTAGCGGGCGATGGCCGGCCGATTGAGGACGAAGCGGATGAACGGCACGTCCGTCTGCTGCTCCAGCGACACGTCAACGGCGCCAGGAACCGCGGCGACCACTTCGCGGACGCGCTCGCCGAGGCGCCGCAGCGTTGGCAGGTCGTCGCCGAACACCTTCACCGCGATGTTGGCCCGTGTCCCTGACAGCATGTGATCGATGCGGTGCGAGATCGGCTGGCCGATCGTCACGTTCGTCCCGGGCAGTGTCGAGAAGCCGCGCCGAAGCTCGGTGAGGAGCTCGGCCCGCGGACGCCCCGTCTCGCGCAGCCCCACGTCGATCTCTGCCGCCTCGACGCCCTGCACGTGCTCGTCGTACTCGGCGCGCCCTGTTCGCCGTGCGGTGGCGATCACCTCCGGCTGCGCCAGCAGGATCTGTTCGACACGGCCTCCGATCTCGTTGGACTTCGTCAGCGACGTTCCCGGCAGCGTATTCGCCTGAATCGTCAGCGACCCTTCGTGAAACTCCGGCAGGAAGGCCGTGCCCATCTGCGTCATCGCCGCCGCGGCCACGACCAGCAGCGCGGCCGCAATCGCCATGACGAGCCCGGGATGATCGAGCGCGCGCGGCAGATCCCGCGCGAAGCGTGCCTTGAGCGTACGCGCCACCCAGCCGTCGTGTCCGGTGAGGATCGATCGCGCGCCGGGCAGAAACGCGAAGCAGAGCGCCGGTGTGACGACGATCGCTACGACGAGTGACGCCAGCAGCGCGACGATGTAGGCAAATGCCAGCGGTGAGAGGAGACGGCCTTCGACACCCGACAGACCGAAGATCGGCAGGAAGACCAGGACGATGATCACCGTCGCGAAGACGATGGAGGTGCGGATTTCCAGCGTCGCGTCACGCACCACCGTCGCAGTCGGCCGCTGTTCTGCATCGGGTCGGGCCGCGTTCTCACGCAGGCGGCGCACGACGTTCTCGACGTCGATGATCGCGTCATCGACCAGCGCGCCGATCGCGATCGCGAGGCCGCCGAGCGTCATCGTGTTGATCGTGACGCCGAACCCCCGCATGGCCAGGACCGCCGCGGCCAGCGACAACGGGATCGCCGTCAACGTGATGGCGGCGGCACGGAAGTTGGCGAGGAAGAGGAACACGATCGCAATCACCAGCAGCCCGCCATCGCGAAGCGCGCGGACGACATTGCTCACTGCGACCTCGATGAAGTCGGCCTGCCGGAAGATCCGCCGGTCGATGGTGATGCCGCGCGGGAGCTCGCGCTGAAGCGCATCGAGCTGGTCGTCGAGCCGGGCCGTCAGTTCGACCGTGTTGGCGCCGGGCTGTTTCTGGACGCCGATGATCACCGCCGGCTTGCCGTTGCGCGATCCCTCACCACGCTTGAGCGCCGCGCCTTCACGCACGTCGGCGATGTCCCGCACCAGCACCGGCCGGTCGCCGCGCAGCGCGATGACGCTGTCGCCGATCTCCTGAGGCGTGCGGGCGCGGCCAATCGTCTGCAGCACGTACTCCTGCGGGCCGTCCATGAAAATGCCGGCGGAGGTGTTCTGGCTGGCGCCGCGGACGCCGTCGAGCAACTCGGTCACCGAGATGTTGTTGGCGCGGAGTTGAGCCGGGTGGGCGATGACCTGAAACTGCCGCTCCGCCCCGCCGATCGGTGTGACCTGCGACACGCCGGCCACGGCGAGCAGCCGGCGCCGGACGATGGTGTCGGCCAGGGTGCGAAGCGTGAGCGGATCGTCAACATCGGACGAGACCGCAAAGAACAGGATCTCGCCCATGATCGACGAGACCGGCGCCAGGATCGGCCGTTCCACCTGCGGCGGCAGACTGCCGCTCGCCAGCGCCAGCTTTTCAGCGACGACCTGGCGGGCCTGAAAGATGTCGGTGCCCCAGTCGAACTCGACCCACACCACGGCGATGCCCACCGCGGTCGCGGAGCGCACCCGCCGGACGCCCGACGCGCCGTTCATGGCGGCCTCGATCGGAAACGTGACCAGCGTTTCGAGCTCGTCAGGCGCCATCCCGCGTCCTTCGGTGAGGATGGTGACGGTGGGGGCTGTCAGATCGGGAAACACGTCAACCGGCATGTCGCGCGCGGTCCACGCTCCGGCCGCGGCCAGAAGGACGGACAGCGCCAGCACCAGGCGGTGATGCGCGATCGACCATTCAATCAGTCGTTTCATATCAATGTACGTGGCCTTCAGCGGGAAGACCCTTGGCCGCTGACGCGAGCTGCACCTCGTACGCACCGCGCGTGACGACGCGCTCGCCGGGCTTGACGCCAGTGCTGATGCCGGTCAGATCGCCGTCGCGCGACGCGATCTCGATGAACCGCCGCGCGAAACTCTCGCCGCCGGTCTGGACGAACACGTACGGCCGGCCGGCCTCCATCAACACCGCCGCGCTCGGCACCGCTGGCAACCGGCGCCGCTCTCGCATGTAGAGGACGGCGGTACCGGGCTGACCGACCAGCAGACGCTCTCCGGGATTGTCGATTTCCATCTGCAGCGACAACGCCCGGGTCGCGGCATCGATCACGCCGGAGTCGTGCACGTGGTGAGCGTCGAGGGTCAACGCCTGCGGGAGACCTGGTATCTCGAGTGCGACACCGGTGGCCTGGCGCGCCAGGGTCACGTCCGCGGCCGGCACTTGCACCTCCAGTTCCACTCGATCGGTCCGCACGATCCTGAAGAGCGGTGCGCCTTCGTCGTACGCCGCGCCCAGTGTCGCCATCACTTCCGCGAGGCGGCCGTTGATCGGCGCGCGCAGCACGAACGCGTTCCCGGCCACGGCCCCGCCGCCCGTGCGCAGGGTGTCGTCGCGCTGCGCGAGTCGCGCTTCGGCCGCTCGGAGCCGTGCTTCAGCCACGACCGTGGCGCGGCGCGCGTCCTCGACCCGGCGTGCGGGCACGGCGCGCGCAGCGAGCAGCCGCTCGGCCCTGGCTTGCTCGACTTGTGCGCCTTCGAGTGTCGTTCGGGCTTCGGTGAGATCGGCCTCGAGCGTCGCTCGATCGATCCCGGCGGCGAGACGCGGCTCGAGATGCCCGAGCAGCTGGCCGGTCTTCACGCGATCGCCGATCGACAGGAGCTCCGCGGCCGTGAAGCGACCGGACGCCGGAGCGGCCACGATGGCTTCGCCGCCGGGAAGCGGATGCACCGTTGCCGGCGCGCGCACCGAGGCTGCGTACCTCGGCGTCCCGGACCAGCTCCGTCGCGAACGGGTTCGTCCACTGCTGTTCCTTGAGGTACGAAATGGCTGCGGGATCGTCCTGCGCTTTCTCCGCGTCAGCGACGGCCTTGGCCTCGTCGGCAAATATCGTGACCTCGCCGAGATCGTGTCGATCGACGAGGCCAGGCGCATCGAGTGCGACGGCCCATCGGTATGTGCCGGCCGCCGGCAGTGTGCCCTCGACGCGGAAGATGCCGGGCCGTGAGGGTTCCTGTCCGGCCAGGATGGCCGGTGCCCCGCCGCCCGCCGGCGTGAACTCGACACGCGGCCGGCCGGACGTGAGTGCGGAGAAATCGCTGAGGCGAGTCAGGTGCACGGCAAAGCGCCGCGCGCCGCCGGCCACGAGCACCGGATACTCCATGAACAACTCGGTCTTGTCGGTCCAACTCGTCACGTCGAGTGTCGGCAGTTCCTGCACGGCCGGGCCCGGCGGGTTGCCGCCGCAGGCATACGAGAGCAGCGCCGAGAGCAGAAGCACGCGAGCCAATGAAGGGCGCATCACTGAATCTCCCAGCCGCTGGCGAACTCCAGCTCGATCTCGGCGCGGCGTGCGGCCAGGTCGAGATCGATCTGACGCAGGCGAGCGGCGAGCGCGGTTCGATAGGCGTCGAGCAATTGCAGGAGGCCGGTCTCTCCGGCGTCGTAGCTGACCTGCGCGATCTCTTCGAGGTCGGCATTGGCCTCGTCTGCCGCGCGATAGCGATCGGCGGCCTGGCGCCGTTCGAGCACGGCCGTGCGAAGGGCACCGAGTTGGGCGCGTACCGCGGCGCGGAAGGCCGTCGCGTTGGCGCGCGCCTGGGCGGCTCGCGCCCGCGCGCTCGCCCGCTCCGGCTCGGCGCGGTCGAAGATCGGCAGCGTCAGGTGAACGGCGAACACGCCGCCGCGCTCTCCGAAACTGGAGGACTTGGTGCCGGCGACGATCTCCGGCTCGGGAACGAGGCTGCGGCCCGCGGCCTCCTCCGCGAATTCAGCGCTCGCGATCTCCTGCTGGAGCGCGCGCAACTCCCCACGGCTCGTCTCCGCGCGTGCCAGGAGCTCTTCGACCGCAGGCAGGGCCGTTCGTATGCGTGCCGGCGGCACGGCGATGATCTCGACGGGAGTGGGATCGACGAAGAATGCTGTCAGCCCCGCCTGGGCCCTGGCCCGGGCCACGGCGACCGATGATCCATCCGCATCGACGTCCAGCGCTTCGCGCTCGGTGCGAAGGCGATCGAAGCCGGCGGCGTCTCCCGCCGCCTCGCGCTTCGCGATCGCCGCGGCGAGTTCCCGGACCCGTGCGACGGCGACGCGAAGCTCGCTCTCGCGGCTCTGTTCGGCGACGAGGTCCGCAAACGCCAGCCGGACATCGGCGCGCAGACGGCGAATCTCCTCGTCGGCCCGGCTCGCGACGCCGTCAGCTCTGGCCGATGCCGCGTTGACGGCGAGGCCGCGCCGGCCGGTGATCGGAAGCACCTGCCCGATCGTCGTGATGTACTCGGTGATGCCGGCCGACGACTCGCGGTTGATGACGAATCGAGGATTCGGCCAACGCCCCGCGGTCAGCGCATCCGCGCGTGCCACATCCGCCGACGCGCGGATCGCCTGGACGCGCGGGCTGTCTGCAGACAGGCGCGCCAGTGCTTCGGACTCGGTCAACGACAACGACTGTGCGCTCGCGGCCACGGGGACGAACACCGTGGCGATCGCGGCGCGCACGATCAACGTGCGCATAGAACCCCTCAATTCGAATGAAGACAAAACCAGTACAGACGACGGCCTGAGCCGTCGAATCAGGACAGGAAGAGGGGTGGAGGGCGGGAATCGAGTGCGGCGACGAGCGGTGGATCGTGGCCGTGGGTGACGATCGCGAAGATCCGCGGTGCCCGCGTGACCGGCGGCATCAGCACGAACGTGGCGCGCGGAAGAATCGGCGTCTGGAACTGGGAGGTCTCGACCGCGACGAAGACCTGCAGGTAGATCGCGTGGTCGCGATCCGCCTCATCGACCGCGACGCCATCGTGCGCCTCGCGCGCCGGTGCGTGCGACGAGAGGTGCGCGTGTACGGACGTCGAATGGTGGTCGTCGTGATCCGCATCGACGTGCGCGTGCAGGAAGGGCGCGCACATGGCGCCCCCCTGGACGGCGAGCGCCATGCCCAACGCGAGGCAGCGGCGGATCATGGCGCTATTGTCCATCAGATTCGCGGCCGGCGGGTCGCGGTCCACCCTGAAGAGTTTCTGAATTCTTCGAGATGGTCAGTTCAGAGACTTGTCAGGTCGGCCCCGGCGCTACGCGCACCGGCGTTCGACGATCTCGGCGCGCTTGGTCTTGAAGGCGCTGACCCAGTCGGCCTGAGTCGCGAATCCCGAGTCCACGCGTCCCGGAGACCGGAGCCGGAGATGCACGCGCGCGACGGCAAACAGATCGTGCAGTTGCCGATCCGACAGCTGCATGAGCAGACTCGGCGAGGAAGCGCCGGCCGGCCTCGCTGATGACCGGATCCTCGATCGTCCCGGTGAAGGATTTCGGCAGGTTCCCGATACACTCGGATTCAGTTTTCCAGACCGGCGTCTCCCTCCACGCCTCGAGGTTCACGCCAGACACGTCGTTGGCGTTGCTGCGGGTCACCCGTCCGAATGTCAGACCGACGTCGCTGATCATCAGCAGCGGAGCGGCGCACGTGTCCGCGCGCGGCCACGTCGCCTTCGACTCGCAGACGATGCGCTGCTGTTCGGGCTTGCTGTCGCTGTGCTGAAGAAAGACGGCCAGCAGCTTGAGTGCGTCACGATGTGCTCTCGGGGCGCCGCCGCGTTCGCCGTCGATCTGGTCCAGTTCCTTCCATGACCAGCCGGCATTGCCTTCGGGCGGCCATTCCGTGCCTTCGAGCTTGCGCTCGATGATGGCGGGATCGAAGCGGCTTTCGTTATTGGGTCGCTCGATACCGCGGAAGTCCGCCGGACAGCCACGGCAGATCACGTTCACCGGATACATGCGATCGGCGCCAAACCCCAGCGCCCACAGCAGCCGCGTCGCGAGCACCTCTCCGTAGACTTCGCCGTTGTTGCCGCCGAACTTGACCTTGACCTCATCGTCCTTCCCGATGACGCAGGCGAACTTCGGCGACATCCCGTTCAGTTTCTTGTCCTTGTAATCGCAGACGACGGTGGCGCGGAACGGAAATGCGCCTGGACCTGGCGGTCCAGCCTCGAGATCCATGGCGCGGACGTTGGTCGGCGTCCACACGCGTGAGCGCGCGATGACCGATGTGCGGGGGTCGTTTGTTGACGGGGAGTCGTTGGCCCGAACTCCCAGCGTCGCGCATGCTCCGGCTGCGCATGCGACCAGCACGACTGCGACTCGGCCGTAGCCTCGGGTCACATCACAATCGGATGCAACAAGTTCTCCACGTCCGCTCGAGGTTCTTCACCGGCACGTCGAAGTGGACGGTATTCACGACCCTTGCGCTGGAACTGCACCCAGACGCGATAGGCCGCGGCCGCGGGAACACGATCTCGAACTCGACCTGTGCCGCCGTCCGCACGGAACGGGTGCTCGTGCATCATGTCGATAGGTCGTCGCTCGCCGCCAGCATGTGCGCCCACGCGCCGAGATACTTCTCGCAGCCCCCGCGGGATCGAGCGTGAACCGCATCTGCGTGCGATTGCCCGCCATCGGCTGCTCGGGAATCGTCGCCAGCGACACGCGCATGTTCACGCCCGACTTCGTCGAGTAGTCGCGCGTTAGCTGCGCGGCCGCCGGCGCAGGCCCGGCACGATCACCGTCTGCGTCGTCAGCTGCGGCGTCGCCCCCGCCGGATAGAAGTCGCCGAGCACACGAAACATACCGGCCTTCGGAAACGTGATCGGAAACTGAAGACGCCGTCGGCGACGAGCGTCGGATGCCCGTGTCGAAGAACTCAAGATCCTCGCTCACGACGAACGCGTGAAAGAGCTTTTCGTGGACGATGTTGAAGCTGGGACCGGACGATCCTTCCAGGGATCGCGGACCAGGAACTGCAGCGCCGCGGGCTGGCCGGGCGCCGGCGGCCGCGGCACGCACGTCGAGATCGAGATGGAACTCCACCGGATCCGGGACGCCGGCGACGAGCGTCATCCCGCAGCGCCGGCACACGCCCGCCTTGTGCGACGCACATCGGGATCCATCGGACAGACGAAGACGACGGATCCTGGATGGATCGGGCGCGGCGGCCGATTGCCTCCGGTCGCGGCAGCGCCGCGTCGGCAGGACCGACTGATCGGACCGCGCCGACACGCACACGGCGCAGAGCCGCCGATCGAGCCACAGCATCACTGTGACCCGCGTGCATCCGTTGTCGGACGATATCCATACTGGATCGTGCGATGGCCAAGGCGTTCCTCCTCGTCGGTCTCTGCAGCGGCCTGGGCGCAGTGCGGCGGCGCATGGGATCGGCGCGACGCCGATCACCTGGAACCGGGAGATCTCGCGACTCGTCTACGACCGGTGCGCCTCGTGCCATCGGCCCGGGAGGGAGGCGTTCTCGCTGATGACCTACCCGGACGTGCAGCCGAGGGCCAACGAGATCAAAGACGGCCGTCCTGTCGCGCCGAATGCCGCCGTGGGGCGCCGTCAAGGGCTTCGGCGAGTTCCGCAACGACCAGAGCCTCACGCAGGAGCAGATCGAGCTCATCGCACGAGTGGGTTCGACGGCGGGACCCGCGCGGGAACAACCCGCGAATGCTTCCCGAAGAGCCCCGTTTACCGCCGCCTCCGCCATATCAGGTGCCGAAGCATGCGACGTCCGGTCCAGGGCGCAGGCGACTCTCGCGAAGCCGCTGTCCCTGGACGGACTGCTGCCGGACAGCGTCCCGCCGGCCCGTTCGATCCGCATCGTGGCCGCCTCCCGACGGATCGGTCGAGCCGCTGGTCTGGCTCCACGATACGACGACGCGATATCGACACCCGTTTCTCTTCCGGAAGCCATCACGCTGCCAGCCGGCACCGCGATAGACGGCGTGCCGTCTGATGCGCGTCATCGACGTTGATCCCGCAGTAGTCTGCCTTTCGCGTCCCTGAAAATACCTTCAGGCAATCTTCAGTTACGGCCGTCTCAGCCTTCCTCCTAAGATTCGGAAGTGATTCGGCGCCGTTTGTCAACGCCATGGAGGAAGGCACGATGACGTGTTGTCGTCACATGTCGGAAGACATCCGTTGGGGTGTGCGGGGCCGTCCTGGCTGCTCGTGATGTGCGTGGCGTCGAGCGCCGCGGCCCAGGCGCCGGCGCAAGCGCAGATGAACATGGCGGATCATCGCGGCGCCTTCAGGGCCGGTGCGAAACGCCTGCAGGCGCCGCGTCGCCGACGCGACGGTGACGGCCGTCAACGCGGAGAACGGCGCGCAGTTCACGGCGACGACCGACGCGCAGGGCGCGTACGCGTTCGCGGCGCTGCCGCCGGGCAAGTACACGATCTCGATCGTCGTCGGCGGGCCTGACCGCGTTCCGGCGCACCGGCGTCGAGGTCGCCGCCGACAGCACGGCGACGCTCGACATCGCGCTGACGCCGGCGTCCGCCGCCGAAGCGGCCGAAAGCGAGCGGCAGGAGCTGCTGCAGCGCATCGCCACGCTCGAGCAGCGCATCAGCGACCTGGAATCGACCGCGGTGCTGTCCGAGCCGGAGACGCGCGTCCGGCGCGTCGAGGTGTACGTCGATCCCGAACCGGCGGCGAGCACGACGAGCCGGTGCCGGGCGCCAAGCCGGAGGTGACCTACCAGCGCGAGCGCGTCTACCGGCGCCAGACCATCAACGAGAAGATCGAAGAGGCGCTCGAGGACGCGGAAGAACGGAGCGTGACAGATCGGCGTGGACGCCGCGATCGCCACGCAGTTCGCCGAGCACGGACCGAGGGCGACGCTCGACGTCAACAACCGCGCCTACGCGCTGGCCTCGGCCGACCTGTTCTTCACCGCCGGCATCGCGCAGTACACGCATGTTCTTCGCCGACATCGTCGGCCTGAGCGGGTCGCCGCCCGATGCCGAGATTCCGTCGCTGACGCTGCTCAACGGCTACACGGCGCGGCTGGTCGCGGCAGAACGAGCTGAACCTGCGCGAGGCCTGGCTGCGCACCGAGCTGTTCGGCCAGCGGCTGGCGCTCACGGCCGGCCGGCTCGACCTGACCAACTACTTCGACGCGAACGCGTTCGCCAACGACGAGACCACGCAGTTCCTCAGCGACGCCCTGGTCAACAACCAGATGCTCGGGCTGGCAGCAACGGTACCGGCGTCGCCGCGGAGTTCGATCCGAAGAACGGCCTCCGGCTCAAGTTCGGCCTCCAGCAGAGCAATACCGACGCGACCAACCTCTCGGATTCGATGTACACATTGTCGGAAGTGGGCTACACCTTCACGCCGTTCGCCCTGCCCGAAGGCACCTACCGCGTGTGGTTCCGCACCGACAACACGGCCGACGATCATCCGCGAACGGGCGTCGGCGTCAGCCTCGATCAGAAGCTCACGGCGCGGTCGGCCTGTTCGGCCGGTACGGCACGCAGGAACTGCGATCTGCGGCCGCGACCACTTCTACAGCGCCGGCATCGGCTTCCAGAACGGCCTCGTCTTCAACCCGCAGGATACCTGGGGCGTCGGCTATGTCGCAGATGGATCTGGCGTCGGGGGAGGAGCGAGAAGCTGACGGAGGGCTATTACAACTTCCAGCTGACCGAGCGGCTGCGGCTCTCGTTCCACCTCACGCACGTGCTCGATACGCCGGCGGCGGCGACAGGTTCGGCTACCTCCTGCCGGGCGTGCGGCTCCAGGCGGCGTTTTAGGGCGATATGTCAGGAGTAGGAACCATGTTCACACGCATCACACGCATCGTCATCGGCGCGCGCTCGCGGCCGGCGCTCTGCGGCGGCGCTCGCGGCCGGTCTCGACGCCCAGGACGTCAAGATCACCGATCCGACGTCGGTCGTCATGATCGTCAACCGCGACTCGAACGACATCGGGTTCATGGACATCAAGACCCATAAGATGATCGGGCGGACGTGTTCCTCGGCAACAACGTCAACCCGCACATGGTGATGATGTCGCCCGACGGCCGCTACGTCGTCACCGGTGGCACGCGCGCGAACAAGGCGTTCATCATCGACACGCGCACGCTGCAGCTGGTCAAGGACGATTCCGACCGACATCGCGCCCGAGCACCTGGCGTTCTCGCCCGACGGCCGCTGGTACTACCAGGGCAATCCGGACGGCGACTCGATCTCGGTGATCGACATGCAGTCGCTGAGCAAGATCAAGACGATCCCGGGCTTCGTCGAGCCGCTGAACGTCACGTTCACTGCCGGACGGCTCGAAGGCCTACGTCGGCAACTACGGCGCGCACTGGGTCGGCGTCATCGACGTCCGGCGGCACGAGCTGCTGAAGAAGATTCAGATCGGCGGCTGTGCCCGGCGTCGCCAAGCTCGATCCCGACGAAGTACCTCGGCGAGATCAAGGGGATCAACATCGCCGCGCCGTCCAACGACGGCCGCTATCCTCTACGCCGCCGACAGCGACCTGGGCGTCGTCGGCGTCATCGACACGCGCGAGGACAAGGTCGATCAAGATCATCCGCGTCGGCCGGGATCCGTGGCGCATCTACATGAGCCACGACGGCAAGTACGGCATCACCGCCAACAACGGCGACGAGACCATCTCGATCATCGACACGAAGTCGAACAGCGTCGCGGCGACGCTCGAAGCGGGTCCGGACATGACCGGCGTCAACTTCGCCGCCGGCAAGGCGTTCGTCATCAGCTCCACGAGCGGCTTCGTCTACGTCTACGACATGAACAGCCTGCAAGCCGGCCGGCCGCATCAAGATCGGCACCAACATCCAGCTCGAAACGGCCACGACCGACACCGCAGGACGAGAAGATCTACCTGGCCGAGTCGACGAACCACGAAGTCGTGATCATCGACGCCAAGACGCACGCCATCGAGCGCGTCCGGAACGTGGGGCTCTTCCCGTGGGGCACGCATATCATGGACAGCAAGGACAACTACTGCCACTGAGCTCGGCCACGGCTGCCAGCCGGCCGTGCCGGCTGGCAGCTCGGTTGGACCAGTACGGACATGCGCGTCTCCTCGACGTCGGTCATTCGCTGTCCTCTTCGTCCTCGCCTGGCGCTGCGGTCGCGTCGCGCGCAGAGCATCCGCGACCGCACCGGCTCGAGCCCGGACGCTCGACGCCGGTCACCGAGGCCCAGGCCAACGAGCTGACGCTGACGCTGACGACGGCCGCCGTCCGCCCGATCCAGGTCTGGGTGCGCACCGCCGGCGCCATCGACGCGGCGCGGCAAGAGTCGTCACGGCCACGGTGCTCGCGCAGCCGAGGCCGCCCATGTCAGGTCGGCCAGCGCGTACGGGCGTTCCCGCCGGAGTCGCGCTCGTCGATGTATCAGGCGCGGGTGACGCGGGTCGTCGCCGCAGGCGGCACGGCGTCAGCGGTCGACCGTGGCGCTGACGGGTCCGGCACGCGACGGGCAGCCGCGATACGTCCTCGAGATCGTCACCGAGCGCGGTCGAGTTCCTGTCGGTGCCGAACGAGGCCATCATCGAGACCGGCGGCAAGCACGATCGTCTACGTGCAGGCAGACAGGCGGCAGCTACGTGCCGCGGGAGATTCGAGTCGGGCGTGCAGGGCGAGCTCTACACCGCAGGTCACGGACGGACTGAAGGCCGGCGAGCAGGTCGTGACGTCGGCAGCTTCTTCATCGACGCCGACCACAAGCTGAAGGGATCGTAGACCGACCGTCCGCGATGATCACTCGCCATCATCGAGCGCGTCATTCGCTTCCGCTGGTCGTGCTGGTCGGCGCCGTCGCCGCGCTGGCCGCGCTCAGCGTCTACGCCCTGCGGACCGCGCCGCTCGACGCCATTCCCGACATCTCCGATCCGCAGATCATCGTCTACGTGAAGTGGCCGCGCAGCCCGCTGCTGATCGAGACCGAAGTCACCGAGCCCCTCATCCGGGCGCTGGCGGGTTCGCCCGACATCGCGCGGTCCGCGGCACCTCGCACATGGGGTACTCCTTCGTCTACGTGATCCTAACGATCCCGGCCGCCGCGCCGCCGTCCGGCAGTACGTCGCCGACCGGCTGAGCGCGATCCGCGCGCAGCTGCCGGCCGACGCCAACGTCACGATCGGTCCCAACGCCAGCAGCATGGGCTGGATCTTCCAGTACGCGCTGCGTCGACACGAAGCGCGACGCACGACCTGCGCGAGCTGCGGCTGCTCAACGAGAGGCTGGTCAAGCCCGCGCTGCAGTCCGCGGCGGGCGTCGCCGAAGTCGCCTCGGTCGGCGGGCTCGAGAAGCAGTACCAGGTCAAGCTGTTTCCGCCGCTGCTGAGCGAGCGGGGCATCTCGCTCACGCAGGTGATCGACGCCGTGCAGGGCGCGTTCCAGGAGGCCGGCGGCCGCACGCATCGAGGTGACGAACCGCGAGTACCAGCTGCGCGGCGGCGTCGACGCCGACGACATCGACAAGCTCGAGTCTGCTGGTGGTCGGCCGCGACGCGACAGGGCAGCCGGTCCAGCTGAAGGACGTCGGCTACCTGCAGGTCGGATACGACCTGCGCCGCGGCATCGCCGATCTCGACGGCACCGGCGAGGTCGTCGGCGGCATCGCCATCATGGAGCAGGGCCGGAACGTCCTCGCCGTGACGCGCGCGCTGCAGGAGCAGGCTCCGCAGCTGTCAGGCCGACGCTGCCCGAAGGGGTCGAGATCGTCACGACCTACGACCGCTCCGCGCTCATCTGGGACACGCTGACGAACTTCTTCCAGGCGCTCGTCTACGAGCTGGTCGTCGTCATTCTCGTCATCGCGCGTCGCGCTGCGGAACATCCGGGCGGCGGTCGCGCCGATCTGCGTGCTGCTGCTCGGCACGCTGTTCACGGCGCTGCCGCTGCCGGCGTTCGGCCAGACGATCAACCTGTTCTCGCTCGCCGGGCTGGCCATCGCGATCGGCGAGATGGCCGACGCCACCATCGTCATCGTCGAGAACTGCACGGCGCAGCTGGCCAGGCGCGGCGACGTCACGCCCGGCCGAGAAGATGCGCACGATCGTCCGCGCCACCGCGACGATGACGCGGCCGCTGCTGTTCTCGATGCTGATCATCGTGACGTCGTTCCTGCCGATCTTCTTCCTCGGCGAGCGCGAAGGGCGGCTGTTCAATCCGCTGGCCTTCAGCAAGACATTCGCGATGGCGTTCTCGACGCTGCTGACGCTGTTCCTGCTGCCGGTCGTGATCGTGTGGGTGTTCAAGCGGCGAGTGCGCCGCCGATGCGGCCGAGCGCGAGAGCCGCTTCGTCGCGCGCGTATCGCGCGCGACGTTGACCAGGACGATTCGCCATCGCTACGCGTTCGTCGGCGTCAGCGCCGTGCTGCTGGTCGTCGGCCGCGGTCATGATGGCCGGCTTCCAGAAGGACTACATGCCGGAGATGGAAGAGGGCTCGATTCTCTACATGCCGACGACGCTGCCGGGGCTGCCGTCGCGCGAGGCCGGCTGGATCCTCCAGCAGATGGACACGCAAGCTGAAGGCGTTTCCCGAGGTGGAGCGCGTCTTCGGCAAGCTCGGCCGCGCGGACACCGCCACCGATCCGGCGCCGGTCGAGATGATCGAGACGACCGTGACGCTGAAGCCGCACGTCGCAGTGGCGGCCGGGCATGACGAAGGACAAGCTCGATCGCCGAGATGAACCAGGCGATGCAGATCGTCGGGTACGTCAACAGCTGGACCCAGCCGATCAGCACGCGCGTCATGATGCAGGACACCGGCATCCAGACGCCGGTCGGCATCAAGGTCAAGGGCGCCGAGCTCGCGACGTCGCAGGAGATCGCGCAGGAGGTCGAGCGCTGCTGCAGGACGTTCCCGGGCACGCAGTCGGTGATCGCCGAGCGCATCTCGCAGGGCTATTTCGTCGACGCGCAGCTCGATCTCGAGCGGATGGCCGCAGCACGGCGTCACGGTCGACGAGGCGATGCCGACCGTCCGGTTCGCCATCGGCGGCGACAACGTCGTCGGCATCAGCCAGGCGGACAAGACGATCGTGCCGCTCGCGATTCAGTATTCGCCGGAGTACATCGACACGCTGGACAAGGTCCGCAACACACCGGTCGTCACCGGCGACGGCCGCTCGGTGCCGCTCGGCGAGATCGCCGACGTGGCCGTCCGCGAAGCGCCCGAGATGATCCGCAACGACAACGGCGAACTGGCCGGCTACATCTACGTCTACCTGCGACGACGTGACGGCGCCCGACTACGTCGAGCGCGCGCGCGCGTACCTGCAGAGCGAATCTGACGCTGCCGCCCGGCTACTCGCTCGAGTGGACGGGCCTGTACCAGTACGCCGAGGAGGCGCGATCGAAGCTGCGGGTCGTCGTGCCGATCACGCTCGTCATCATGTTCGTGCTGCTGCTGATGGCGTTCCGGTCGGTCGCCGACAGCTCGCTGATCATGCTGTCGGCGCCGTTCGCGCTGGTCGGCGGCGTGTTCCTGCAGTGGCGGCTGGGCTACTCGATGACGACGGCCGTCATCATCGGGTACGTGTCGCTGTTCGCGGTCGCCATCCAGACCGGCATCATCATGATCGAGTTCATCCGCGAGGCGCTCGCCCAGCGCACGGCGGCGCAGTCGTACATGGACGCCGTCATCGAAGGGTCCGTCGCGCGGCTGCGGCCGAAGCTGATGACCGTGGCGACGACCGTGCTCGGCCTGCTGCCGATCATGTTCGCCAGCGGCTCGGGCATGGACATCACCAAGCCAATCGCGACGCCGACGTTCGGCGGCATGATCAGCTCGACGATCTACGTGCTGTTCCTGATTCCGTGCCTGTTCGCGATCGGCGAGGACATCCGCCGGCGGTGGCCCGGAGTGGTTCGTGCGAAGGCCGTACCGGCGGTGCTGGTTCTGGCCGCGGTGCTCGCCTCGTCGTGCGGAGGCACGCAGAGTGCCTCGTCATCATCCTCAGTGCAGACGGGTAAAGCTGGCGATTGACGGTCACCTTCCTGAGCGCGCCCGATCCACCGAAATCTGGCGACAACAGCTTCCTCGTCACGGTGAAGCAGCCCGATGGGACACCAGTCACCGATGGCCAGGTGAAGGCCGTGTTCTCGATGCCGGCGATGCCGTCGATGAACATGCCGGAGATGCGCAGCGATGCCCCCCTCAGCCCGCAGGGCGGCGGGGTGTACCGCGGCACCGGTCAGCTCAGTATGAGCGGTACGTGGAACGTCGACGTCCAGGTCACCCGCAACGGCAACAATCTCGGTAGCGCGAAGTTCAGCATCGTGGCAAAGTAACGCTCCCGTGACGGACTTCCAGGTCCTGGTCGTTGACGACTCGGCGGTTCACCTCAAGGTCCTCGAGCATACGCTGTCTCGGGAGTTCGAGAAGGTCTATCTGGCGCGCAATGGCCGCGAAGCGCTGGAGATTTTCGAGCGTGAGCATCCGGTGCTGGTCATCACGGACTGCATGATGCCCGATGTCGGCGGCTTCGAGCTGTGTCAGCGTATCCGCGCGGCGCAATCCCTCTACGTCTACATCATCATGGTCACGAGCATGGCGGAGACCGAGGACGTGGTGAAGGGACTGGCCGCCGGAGCCGACGACTACCTCACGAAGCCCTATCACGTCGAGGAGCTTCTGGCCCGCGTGAGGGTCGGCATGCGGCTGCTCGACTTGCACCGGCAGCTGGAGGAGAAGAACCGGCTGCTCGAACACTTTGCGCTGACGGACCCGCTGACCGGCCTGCCCAACCGGCGCGCCATCGAATCCTGGGCCGTGCACGAACTGCCCGCCACCATGCGCCACGGCTTCTCATTCTGGGTCGTGTTGATCGACCTCGATCACTTCAAGCGCGTGAACGACGCGTATGGTCACGAGGCGGGCGACGCCGTGCTGAAAGCGTTCGGCAAGATCTTGAAATCGAGTACGCGTTCGTCCGACATCTCAGGGCGCATTGGCGGTGAGGAATTCCTGCACGTCATCACGCATGCAGACGAGGCGAATCTGCCGACAATCGTCGAGCGTACGCGCGCCAAGCTGGCGGCGCAGACGTTCTCGTTCGGCGGCTCGGACGTGACGGTCACCGCCAGTTTCGGCGTCGCGGGTGTCCCTGGTGGCGGCCCCGCGCCCACCTTCGGCGAGCTGGTCAGCCGCGCGGACCGCGCCCTGTACAGAGCCAAACAGCAGGGACGCAACCGGGTCACCGAGTTCGAGCCGCTATAGCCGGACGACGAGAAGGCGCTTCGTGACGTGGCCATCTCGTCGCCCGCGCTGGACATCGAGTGACGCGATCAGTGCTTGCTCGCGTACTGCTCAGACTTCTTCGCGTACTGCTCAGGATTGGCGTCGAACTTGGCCTTACACTCAGCCGCGCAGAAGTAGTAGAGCTTTCCCTGGTACTGGCTCTGTGCCGGAGCCCTGTTGGGATCGACTTTCATGCCGCAGACCACATCGGTTTCCATCGAGACCTCCTTGCCGTGTTTCCACATGGATTCGTTGCAATCTCGTGGCCGGAACTCTCGACCGTATCGCTCGCTGATGGAACCGCTGCTCGAGTATCTCGATCGGCTCCAAGCGGACAGCCCGGACGATTTCGTCACGGTTGTATTGCCTGAATTCGTTCCCGCCCGGTGGTGGCATCACGTGTTTCACAACCAGCGAGCCTTGCTCATCAAGGGGGCGCTGCTGTTCACGCGGCGCAGTGTCGTGACCAGCGTTCCATTTCATCTGTCACGCTGATGGCTGGCACGTTTCGTGGATGGCCGTCCCCGCCGGCGGGGGGAAGGAGCGGTCAATGGCTGATGAACATCTCTTGACGAGGCGCGAGTTTACGCTCGAGTCGGCGCTCGCGATTCTTGCGGCGGCGACGATCACGATTACCGGGTGCGGTGACGACGACGATGACGCTCCCGATACTGGTCCCTCGGGCCAGGGCGAGATCGGCACTGATCAGCGTGAACCACGATCACACGGTGACGATCACCGCCGCGCAGATCTCAGCTGGCGGTGCGCTGACAGCGACATTACCGCGGCAATGGCCACACGCACACGATCGCTCTCACCGCGGCGCAAGTGGCGTCGATCGGGCAGAACCAGCGGGTGGCAGTCGACTCGACGACGGACGCCGGCCACAATCACAACGTCACGTTCAATTGATCGATGGATGGGCCGCCTGAAGGCGGCCCCTACGTACGAGACTGAAGGCGGCCCCCACGTGAAGGCGGTCCCAGTACAGAGGCGGGTTTAAAGACCCGCCTCTACGTCGTTGTCTGGGACTGGACAAACACGATCGCTCGCGTATCATGTTTGAAAGCCCCGGCGCCCGCCCACGATGTCGGACCTCCGGATCGAATTGAGGATCACGCGATCGCGAGGTGTGAATGGCAAAGAGTACCAAGACACGATCGACCACGGTTCCGCGCACGGCCCGCCCCGGAACGACCCCGGACCCCTCGGGTGGACGACACCACGAGCGACACATCGACACCCAGTTCATCGCTGCCTCACGGTGACATTGCCATGCGCGCCTACGAGCTCTATCTCGCCGACGGCGCCATGCCTGGCCGGGAACTCGATCACTGGTTGAGAGCTGAAAGCGAACTGCGCTATCGCGTTGCCGCCAGCGGCAACTGAGCACTCGCACTCGCACAACGTCACGCTATGTTCGGGCCGTGGAATCGCGGCCCGACGCGACTGGCTAACCTCCGACTGTCCCGCGTAACGTCGCCGTGTCTGCGCGGCTCACGGCCTCACGCACGTCAGCATCCGACCGAAATCGCTGCGCAGGAATCACGCTGGCCGTGATCTGAATCGGAATCTCGGCACCGCCAAACGCGCTCGGTGTGATCACCAGCCGCGTGCCGGAGAGCCGGACGGTCCACTCGCCGAAGCGCTGCTCGTCGGTCCAGGCAGCGCAGAAGGTGAGCGAGATCAAATCGCCAAGCCGTACAAATGCGTAGTCGGCCGCGAGGTCGTCAGACGGCATTCCACTGGTTCGCACCATCGCATCTCGTGCGGTTTCCATCTGCGCAAAGAACGAAGTCCACTCGGCGTCTGGACGAAATCGGTCGTACACGGTGATGGCATGCTGGGCGACCAGGGCCGCAGCGCCCACGGATCGCCTCCGAGTCGTGAGATGCCGCGCTGCCACACCGAGTGACGCACGCTGAGCGGGGCGTTGACGAAGTCCACGACGTCGCCTGTTGTCGGGTTGATGGTTGGCGCCGCGTCTTCCTCGATCCACCCGCCGTCGTGCTCGGCAATCGCGTGGAGAATGGTGTCCCGTCGCGGCCGGGAGGCGAGAGGGACGCAGTGCTGCATGATGGTCCCGGCGAGCCGGGCATGATCGGGCTGAGTGATCAGGGAGACGCGATCATCGACGGGACGGACGATCACCGCGCCAATCCAGCATTGACGGCTATTTCGCAGGCGCGGGTGCCGGGGCGGGCGCTGCGCTCGGGCAGCGGCGGTATCACTTCGTTGGGATACCAGTACGCGCCGGTGGCAGTTCTCGCACGCCTTGTCGATATCCTCGCCGATGTCGAACAGCTTCTGCGCATCCTTGGCATCGACGATCTTGAGCACCTTCACGCTGATGTCATGAAGATCTCTGGCTCGTTGATGCCAGCCCGCCAGATCCTTCTTGACCAGTTCCTCCATCTCGGCCGGCTCGAGCTCGACGCCGGGCGCCACGGATTTTTCACCCGGACGCGCCATCGCCCGGCCGGGAATCATCAGCAGGTTGCTGCCCTCGATCAGCGTGATGACCCCATTGCGGACCTTCATCCAGTCCTCGTCGGTCTTCGGCACCGTCTCGCGGATGCCGCCCTTGTCGATGATCGTCGAGACCGAGTCCCACACCATGTCGCCGGCGGGATCGATGATGTGCAGCATGATGTCCTTCACCGTCGCCGACGTCGTGTACGGCGGCTGCGCCGCCGCCGGCGCGGCCGGCTCCGGCTGCTTCGCCTGACACGAGACCACGATCACGCTGCTGCAGACAACCAGTACCCAGCGACCACGTACGCATTCAGGCATCCCTCTCTTGAAGTGGTGTGGCGGGCGCCGGCGCCCCAGCGCGTGACGGAATGAGCCGCCGCGCGCCGCGAGCCACGCGCGAGAAACCAAGTCCGAGTCCGATCGAGCTGCTGGCGAGGCCGCCAAGCAGCAGCACAATCATCGCGATGTCCCACAGCGGGCGCATGTCGTAGAAGACGGGGAAGTCAAAGCTATGCAGCCCGTTGTACAGCCAGCGCTCGACGCGGCTGAGACGCGTGACCTGCGACAGCATCGCGCTGTTCGATGGATCGATGTAGAACCATGTCTCGCCGGGATCCGCGAACTTGACGCGCAGCACGGGAAGCGGTGTCAGGTGCTGACGGGAGTAGTAGTACGAGTCGTATTCGGCGAGGAGACTCTGCTCGACGATCGGGACCTCGGGGACCGCGGCGCGCAGTCGCGCGACGAGCGACTCCACACTGAACGGCTCTCCCCGCACCTGCAGCGTGCTCGCACGCACCAGCAAACGATCGGATTCGGCGCGTCCGGTGATGTAGTACGGCTGATGCAGCCGTTCGGGCCGCTTCTCGGCGTCGGGATCGTGCGCGAGGCGGACGACGTAGTAGTGCTCGTCCTGGATGCGCGCGAGCTCGATCTCCTTGATGCCGCGGCCGTTCACCAGGTGTTCCCATTCCGCCGGCTTCATCGCGCTGAAGCTGGCGAGATCGACGGCGCCTCCGGTGAACACGTCTCGGCGTACCTGGAGCGGCTCGGAGTTGGTCCACGCAAATGGCTCCATCGAGAGCAGCCCGCTGAAGGCCCAGGTAGCGGTGAACACGCCGAAGACCAGGCCGGTGACGTAGTGCCAGCGCATTGCGCCCGGCATACTTGCTGCGCCAGGACTGCACGACACCCGAGGACGAGGCCGAGCACCGCCAGCGCGCACACCAGACCTGACGACCAGACGACGAACTGATACCAGACCGGCTGGTTCTCGCGCAGCGCCGCGAAGTAGAAGAAGTGCGGGATGGTGCTGACCCACGCCAGCGCGCGTCCCCTCCGCGTCGTGACCATCGTCACCTCGCCGGTTGCCGGCGAGACGTACAGCTCGGTGCCGCTGTCGTCGTTCACGCGGAACTTGTCGAGCGGAAGCTGGCGGCTCTGGACGAGCGTCCACTGATCGACGTTCGTGAGGGTGCCCGCGTGCTCGACCTGATCCTCATTCACGCCCGCGAAGCGGCTGGCGATCGTGCGGGACTGTGCGACGCTCGCGCCGTCCATGACGTCGCCGGTGTCGGCGAACACCGTCGTCGTATCCCCCACACCAAATCGGTACGCGGGCCGTCCCATGATCGACAGCAGCAGCGTTCGACCCGGGGAGTCCACGAGACCGGCCTCGGCGGCTTCCGCCGGCGTCAGGCGCACGCGACCGAGGTCGAGGTTGGGGAGCTTGTCGAGCCGCAGCTCCGGCGTGAGCCGGGGCATGCCGCCCACGTACATCATGGTGATGCCGGTGACGAACCACATGACGACGAACAGGCTCAGCACGATGCCGGCGTACCGGTGCGAGAGGATGAGCCATTTGCGGAGCAGCTTCGTCATGTCTGTGGCACGATACCGTGGCCCGGGCGGAATGTATTCTGAATTTTTGTTCAGGCTACGATACGACCCCAGACGAGGGAGTGCTGACCATGCGCGTGCAACGAGTTGGATGGATTGCGGTTATGGCGCTCGCGTGCGCATGTTCCGCACCTGAGCCCTCGTCGTCAACGGCCCCGGCGGCCGCCCCCGCCCCGGCGCCGGTCGCGCCCACCGCCGGACGGCTCTTCGTGAGCAACGAGAACGGCGGGGACCTCAGCGTGATCGATGTGGCCACGCAGAAGGTCGTAGCCACCATTCCGGTGGGCAAGCGGCCGCGCGGTGTCCGATTGAGCCGCGACGGCTCGCGCGTGTTCGTCGCGCTCAGCGGGTCGCCGATGGCGCCGCCTGGTGTGGACGAGAGCACACTGCCGCCGGCCGACAAGAAAGCCGACGGCATCGGCATCGTCAGCGTGAAGGATCTCAAACTCGAGCGCGTGATCCGCGGCGGATCCGATCCGGAGCAGCTCGCCGTGAGCGCCGACGGCACGCATCTGTTCGTGGCCAACGAAGACGTGGGTGAGGCCAGCATCATCGCGGTCGAGGATGGGAAGGTGCTGGCCACATTCAAGGTCGGAGGCGAGCCCGAAGGCGTGGACCTGCGGCCCGACGGTCAGGTCGTCTACGTCACGTCGGAAGAGGACAGCCAGGTCGCGGTGATCGACGCGGTGGGCCACAAGCTGGTGAAGACGTTCAAGGTCGGCCCGCGCCCTCGCTCGACGACGTTTCTGCCCGACGGCACGCGCGCCTTCGTGACCTCTGAGAACGGCGCCTCGGTGTCGTACATCGATGCGCAGAAGCACGTCGTGCTGAAGACGATTCAGCTCACGGGCCAGCTGGTGCGGCCGATGGGCGGCGTTGCCGCACCCGACGGCAAGCACGTGTTCATCACCACCGGTCGCGGCAAGAACGTGCTCATCATCGACACCGCGACACAGCAACCGGTTGCCACGGTCGAAGTCGGTGAACGTCCGTGGGGGATCGACGTGTCCTCGGACGGGAAGACGGTCTTCACCGCCAACGGGCCATCCAACGATGTATCGTTTGTCGACGTTGAAACCCGGATGGTGAAGGGCAAGGTCAAGGTCGGCGACCGACCCTGGGGCGTGCTATTTGTGCCCTAGAGTCAGGTCAAAGGTCAAAGGTCAAAGGGCAAGGTCAAAGGTCAAATGTGTCAGGTGTCAGGTGTCAGGTGCTAGGTCCTAGGTACGCAACGCAACGTCGAGGCGCGGCCCTGATAGCGCTTCTGTTGTGGCTGCCGGCGTGCGCGCCGGCGCCGGCGGTGCACACCGAGGCGGAAGTGGCGTCCGTCCTCGAGTCGTTCTATGGCGCCATCAAGCGCGGCGACGCGACCGCGGCGATGAGCGTGATTGCGCCCGACGCCATGTTCGTCGAGTCGGGCACGCTCGAGACGCGAGCCGAGTGCCAAAAGAACCATCTGCCCCTGGACATCGACTTCGAGCGTCAGATCACCGGAAAGCGCGGCCCACTGCGGGTCACGTTCGCGGGCGATACGGCCTGGATCATCGCGACGACCGAGTACAACGGCAAAATCGAGGGCGGTTCCGTGGCCTTCGCCAGTTCACAACTCATGGTGCTGACGAAAGACGCGGACGCCTGGAAGATTCGCTCGATCCACTGGTCCTCGCGGCCGCTGCTGCCGTAAGCCAAGGGCCGCCTAAAGGCGGCCCCTACGCTGGTCCGTCGCGATCAGAATCGAAATCTGATCCCGCCGTTGAGCGTCCGGCCTTCCAGTGGCGCCCAGGCGTCCACCGTCCAGCGGCCATCGACCGCGCGCGTCGGCCTCACGAGCGGGTGTTCCCGCGTCTGACGCACGTCGCCGAGATTTTCCACGTTGACGTACACCCGCGACGACCCGATCCCCCAGTCGATCAGGCCTCCGAACAACACGTGCGGAAAGCCGCGATCGCGATACGGATTGTCCTCGAGTGCCTGCCGGCCGGTGTAGAACACCTCGAAGCCGATTCGCGCCGGGCCGATCTCCTTGAGGAGATCGAATGACGCGGAGTGACGCGGGTTGAGCGGTACTTCCCGGCGCACCTCGTCAGGACCGGGCTCGGTGGACCAGAGGGTACATGTGCGTGAGGATCACGTCCGTGCCGTCCACGTGATAGCGCGCGATGAATTCGGTGCCGCGCGTACGCGTCGGGCCGTCCACGTTGACGACCGCAATCGGAAACTCACGGAAGCCCTGTCTCTCGAACGGTCAGCGCATCGCGAATGTGCGAGTAGAAGATCGTGCCAGTGATCTCGAGCGGCGCCCGTCTCCAGGTGACGTCGGCGGAGAAGTTGTCGGCTCGCTCTGCGCGGAGGTCGCCCAGCGGAGCGACGGGCACGAGCCCGGTGGCCTCGGTCTCTTCCGTAAACGGCGTCGGGGCGAAGTAGCCGCGGCCCACGCCGACGCGAATCGCCCACTCCTGATGCGGTCGCATCAGCGCCGACACACGCGGGCTCACGAACGTGCCGAACTCCGAGTGGACATCCACGCGTCCACTGGCGGCGAGCGTGAGGGCCGGCGACATCGTGAACTCGTCCTGCGCGAAGAGGCCAGGCACCCAGTGCGTGTAGTCGAAGCGAGGCGCGGCCTGCGAGGTGTAGCTCTCGCGTTGAAACGCGCCGCCCGTCACCCACGCGTGCCGCCCGCGCGAACCGGTGAGCGACACCTCGCCGAAGACCGTATCGTGATCGTCGGCTTCGACGACCTCTCCGAACGTGTGCGTGTGGGTCTGCGTCGTGGCGCTTCCACGCACGGTCACCACGCGTCCGCTCGCGAGGGCCATTCGGGTGAGAGCGCCGGCGTCGAATCGTTTCGTGTCGAGGTTCTCCGCGTACGGCCGGCCGTCGGGAGCGACGGCGCCCGGCATCGTTCCGCCGCGCCGCTCCTCGGCCATCCCGCCGAATGCCACCAGCGCCGATCGGCCGCTGCCGTTGTCCCAGAAGATCCGCGGCCGCGCGACGACACGCCGGTACATCGGCAGGTCGGTCCAGCCTTCACCATCCAGGTCGGACCGTTCCTGGAAGTGCGCGCCGCCCGAGAACGTGTAGCCCCATCGCGAATTCAGCGGCGCCGCCAGCCAGTTCACCACATCCGTGCCGGCATGGCTCGTCCGATTGACCAGCACCTCACCCTGACGGCCGGTCTCGGGTGGACGACGGGAGACGAGGTTGACGACTCCGCCAATGGCAGACATGCCGTACAGCGCAGAGGCGACGCCCTTGATCACCTCGACCTGCCCGAGATCCATCGGCGGAATCTGCAGGAGGCCGATCGAACCGGTCTGGCCGCCGTACAGCGGAAGGCCGTCGGCGAGAATCTGCGTGTACCGCCCGCGCAACCCCTGGATCCTGACGTTCGCGCCGCCGAGCGATGGAGACGTCGTCTGCACGCGCAGGCCATTCGTCTCGTTGAGCAGCATCGAGATGTCGCCGGGCGTCATCATGATCTTCTCCTGCACCTCCTCACCCGGCACGACCTCGACGCGCATGATCTGATCCTCGAGCCGCGTGTTGGTCCGCGTCGCCGAGACGATCACCTCCTCCTCGAGCGCGACCCGGGGCCGCAGGTCGAAGAGCACCGACTGCGTCTGACCCTCCGCGAGCGTCACTGAAGACGTGAGCGGCTCGAAGCCTTCCTTGACGACGGTGATGGTGACCGCGCCGGGACTCACGCTGACGGTGACGTCGCCGGAGGCGGAGGTCGTGAAGGTCTTGTCGTTGACGACCACTTCCGCGCCCGCCATCGGCATGGATTCATGCTGGACGTGGATGCGGACCGTCGTCGTCGATTGCGCCACGAGCGACGCGGCGAGAACGAGCCAGCCCAGCACCCGTGACCTACGGCGCCAGAAACGCCATCAGCTCGGACAGCGTCTCGTCGGGAACTTCTTCCGGAAGGAAGTGACCGGCAGGCAGCGCCTTGCCGGTGACGGTGGTCGCGTGCTCGCGCCAGATCTTCATCGGGTCGTAGAGGCGGCCCACGGTGCCGCGCTCTCCCCAGAGAATCAGCAAGGGACAGGTCACTTTCCTGGCGCCGTCCGCGTTCGAGTGTTCGAGGTCGATCGTCGCGCCGGCCCGATAGTCCTCGCACGTCGCGTGGATCGTGGCGGGGTCCTTGAAGCACCGCAGGTACTCGGCGAATGCCTCGTCGGTCACCGCGCCCGTGCCGCCAGTCGGCCGCAGGAAGCGCGAGCGCAGATAGAACTCGGCGTTGTTGCCGATCAGTGTTTCGGGAAACGGCGCCGGTTGAATCAGGAAGAACCAGTGGAAGTACTGCGTCGCGAAGTCGCGCGTGACCATCGAGTAGGGCAGGGGCACGATGTCCAGGATGGCGGCGCGCGTGACCCGATCGGGATGCTCGACCGCCATGCGCCAGGCGACGCGGCCACCGCGATCGTGACCGACGAGGGCGAAGCGGTCGTGGCCGAGCGCCCGCATCACCTCCACCTGATCGAGGGCCATCGCGCGCTTCGAGTAGTTCGCGTGGTTGTCGCCGTCGGGAGGCTTGCTGCTGTCGCCGTAGCCGCGCAGATCGGTCATCACCACCGTGAATCGCTGGGCGAGGCGCGGCGCGATCTTGTGCCACTCGACGTGGGTCTGCGGGTAGCCGTGCAGCAGGAGCAGCGGCGGCCCGCTGCCGCCGACGAGCGTATGAATCGATGCGCCGGATGTCTGGACGCGCCTGGCCGTGAAGCCTGGAAACAGGCGCGCCGACTGTGCGGTGACCTGCATGTCAGCGGTGCTCATGGACGCCACCAGCGTGGTCTTGAGAAAGTCACGTCGGTCCATACTTTTTGTACTTTGCACTTTACACTTTGCACTTCGAGTCTGACTCGAACTTCATGAAGTCTTCAGACGCCGCTCAGTCACGGCCCGGATAGGATTCAAAAGACTGAGGTCCTGAAGTAAACTTCCGAGCGTTTTGACTGAGGTGCCAACTATGCGCGTCCTGACCGTTCTGTCCGTGCTCGTGCTCGTCGCGGCCTGCAGTCCCGCTCCGGCGCCGACCGCTCCCGCCGCTGATGCGCCGCAGGTGAAGGGGAACCTGAACCAGGTGATGCGCGGCATTCTGTTTCCGAACTCGAACATCATCTTCGACGCGCAGGACAAGGACCCCGCTGCTCCGCCCGATCCGAAGGATCCAACGGCCGCCGTGCACGCGTTTGCCGGCACCTACGGCGGATGGGAAGCGGTCGAGAACGCGTCGATCGCGCTGGCGGAAGCCGCCAACCTCGTCGCGCTGCCCGGACGCTCATGCGCCAACGGCAAGCCGGTGCCGCTGACCGATCCGACATTCCAGAAGGGGCTTGCCGCCCTCCGCGACGTCTCGATGGCGTCCTACAAGGCTGCCCAGGAGAAGAAGGCGGACGCGATGCTCGATATCGCCGACAAGCTCACCATGGCGTGCTCGACGTGCCACGATGTCTACCGCGACATCATCGTCGACGGGAAACCGGTGGGTATCGAGGGTCGATGCAACGCCAAGCCGTAGTCAGACTGCAGATCGAGACACCTGGGACGCCATCGCTACGCCGAAGCGCTGAAGGCGCGAAGGCGGGAGCGTGACCGAGTTCTTTCTGCCGGCCTTCCAGTGGATGGAGGTCAATCTCCCGGGCGGCACCTACCTCCGGGAGTCAACCTACGGGTTCTCGTTCCTGCTCACTGCGCACGTCGTCGCGATGTGCTGGTTCTTCGGGCTGATCCTGATGATGGACCTGCGCCTGGTGGGGGTCGCCAACCTGCGCACGCGGGTGGAGGAGATCTCGCCGCGCCTCCTGCCCTGGCAGGTCGTGGGTTTCATCGTCATGACCATTACCGGGGGCATGCTGTTCTGGGCGCAGCCGCTGCGCTATTTTGGCAAGACGTTCTTCTGGTGGAAGATGGGTCTGATGGTGCTGGCTGGCGTCAACGCCGGCATCATTCACCTCATCACGAAGAAGTCCGACGCGGCGTGGGACAGCAGGGCCGCGAAGGTCGCGGGCGCGGCGTCGATCGTGTTATGGGTTGGAGTCCTGGCGCTGGGCCGTCTCGTCGCCTACGACTGGATGACCACCGAGTATTTCGTGGAGTAGCCCCTTGCTATTGCCCTTCTTCGAGTGGATGGAAAGCCTGGCGGTCTACGGGCCGTCGATCTACCTCGGCCCGGCCGTCAACATCGTCCATCTGACGGCGATGGTGTTGTTCCTCGGCGCGCTGTTGATCGTCGATCTCCGCCTCCTCGGGGCAGGCCTGACGCAGCAGCCCACGGCGTCGGTGGCGCGCGACGCCCAGCCCTGGCTCCTCATCGGCCTCGTCGTGCTGATCGTGACCGGCGTTCCGGCGGTCATGGCCACGGCCACGCTGCAGTACAGCAACTCGGTGTTCTGGGTGAAGATGTATCTGCTGGCCCTGGCGCTGATTTACACGTTCACCGTGCGGCGGAAAGTCGCCTTCGCCGACGAAGGACGGTTCGGGTCCGGGACGCTGAAGGCCGTCGGGCTGCTCTCGATCGTGATGTGGCTGTCGGTGGCCGCGCTGGCGCGGTTGATCATGATGATCCCGGCCAATACGTTCGAGTTTCTGGTGGGTTAGGCGAAGGCGGACCTGAAGGTCCGCCTCTACGACGTAGAGAGACCTCGATACATGCGTGGTGTCTGGATAGTACTGATCGCGGGATGTGTCGTGCTGTGCCTCTCGATGTCCGTCGCGGCGCAGAAACGGGGTGGCGATCCCAAACTGGCGGCCCTGAAGAACCCGGTGCCGTCCAATACAACCTCGGTGACCGCGGGCCGCGGGTTGTACGGCAAGAACTGCCGGCACTGCCATGGCATCCGCGGCCGCGGCGATGGCCCGCTCGCGCCGAAGAGTCCGAGTCCCGCCGACCTGACGGACGCCAAGTGGGATCACGGCTCGAGCGACGGCGAAATCTACAGCATCATCCTCAACGGCGCCCCGGCGCCGATGTCGGAAATGAAGCCGATGAAGGGGACGCTCACACCGACGCAGATCTGGCAGGTCGTCAACTACATCCGCAGCATCGGTCCGGCACCTCCCGGAAAAAAATAGTGAAACTGATCCTGGTCGGCCTCCTCGTGTTCGCCGGAGGCATCGGCTGTCGGGTATTCGAGCGCAACGTGCCAGCGCCCTCGTCGGCACCGGTGCTGCCCGGTCAGAGTAACGCCGTCTTCACGACCGCCCGGCCGACGTTCGGCGCCGCCCTCGACGACTTCCTGGATCGCCGGCCCGATCCGGTGCAGCCGATCGAGTTCCCGCACGTCGTGCACGCCGGCAAGCAGATCGGCTGCACGGAGTATTGCCACGAGAGCGCCGCGACCGGTCCGGTCGCCGGGTTGCCGAGCGTTCGGACCTGCATGATCTGCCACAACACCATCGCCGCCGATCGGCCGCGCATCAAGCTGATCACATCGATGCGCGAGAAAGGGCAGGATCTCGCCTGGCAGCGCGTGTTCGGCTACACCGAGCAGGCGCACGTGCGGTTCAACCACGCGCCCCACATTCGCGCCAACGTCGAGTGCTCCACCTGCCACGGCAACATCGCGCAGCAGACCGTCGCGCAGCGCAACGTGGATCTGACGATGGGCTTCTGTGTGAACTGTCATCGTGAGAAGAACGCTCCGACGGATTGCTTGACGTGCCACTTCTGAAGGGCTTGGCGTAGGGCATCGGGCTTTCGGTTTGGGACCTTGGGCATTGACGTAATGGACCGCAGATCCTTCATCAAGCTCACGGCGATTTCGAGCACGAGTGCCGCGCTCGCGAGCTGCGGCAGCCCGGAGAACACGCTGATCCGCTTCATCCCGGACGAGGACATCGTGCCCGGGCAGGCGGTGTGGAAGCCGAGCGTATGCCCGCTGTGCGCGGCGGGATGCGGACTGACCGTTCGCGTGATGGACGCGGAAGCCGATGTCGTTCGCGGCGGCCAGGCGGGCATCGTGCAGATCCTGGCTGCGAAGAAGCTCGAAGGCAGCCCGATGCATCCGGTCAACCGCGGCGCACTCTGTGCCCGCGGGCAGGCGTCGATTCAGGTGACCTATCACCCCGATCGCATCACGCAGCCGCTCAAGCGCAACGGCGATCGAGGGAGCGGCAGCTACGCCGCCATCTCCTGGGACGACGCGATCAAGGAGCTGGTGTCGCGGCTGGACGCGCTGGAGACCGCGGGCATGCAGAAGGCGCTCGCCTGTCTGACCAGCAGCCGCGGGCATCGCGCCGCGCTTCTCGACATGTTCCTGGCTCGTTTCGGCGCTCCTGGTGGAGTCACCCATGAGCTCTTCGGAGACGAGGTCGTGCGCCGTGCCAACGCGCTCAGCTTCGGCCGCGACCAGTTGCCGACCTTCGATCTGCCCAACGCACGGCATGTGATCGCGTTCGGGGCCGACTTCCTGGGAACGTGGAATTCACCGGTGTCCAACGCGCAGGGCTACGGCCTCATGCGTCAGGGCCGCGCCGGCATCCGCGGCTCGTTCGTGCAGGTCGAGTCGCGCATGTCGCAGACCGGCGCCAATGCTGACGAATGGGTGCCGGCGCGTCCGGGCACCGAAGGGGTGCTCGCGCTCGGGCTCGCGCACGTCATCATCGCGGCGAATCTTCGGCCGGCAAGCGGCGCCGGCCGCGCCGGCGCACTGATCGAGGGATGGACCGCGGGCCTCGCCGAGTACACGCCAGAGCAGGTGGAAAAGATCACCGGTGTGACCGCCCGCCGCGTGGAGCGTCTCGCGCGCGAGTTCGCGGAGCGAGGCCCGTCGGTCGCCATCATCGCCGGCCCGCCGCTCGCGCACAGCAACGGCCTCTTCAGCGCGCTGGCCGTCAACGCCCTCAACGCGCTGGTCGGCAGCATCGAGCAGCCGGGCGGCATGTCCTTCACGCCCCAGCTCGCGATCGAACGTCCGCGCGCCGCCGGGTTCCGGCTGTCGCCTGACGGCCAGGGCGCTCCGATTGGCGACGCGCGCGTCGTGCTGATCGACGGCGCAAACCCGGTCTTCACGACTCCGCCGGCGTGGAGGGTGCGCGAGATCCTGGCGAAGGTGCCCTTCATCGCCAGCTTCGGCAGCTTCCTGGACGAGACCAGCGTCCTCTCGGATCTGATTCTTCCCGATCACTCGTTCCTCGAGTCCTGGGTCGAAGCCGTGCCCGAGTCGGGGTCGATGGTCGCGGTGGCCGGCCTCGCGCCGGCGGTGATGAAACCACTGCACGACACGCGCGCGACACCGGACGTCCTGCTCGACGTGTCGCGACTCCTGAGCCGGCCGCTGAATCTCCCCTGGCAGACCTTCGAGGAGATGCTGACCGCCACGTTCTCGAAGTTCCCGGCAGCCTCGCCCGACTCCGACGCCTGGACCGAGGTGCAGGAGCGGGGCGGCTGGTGGGGCACAGCGCCGGCGGCGCTCGAGTCCACGCCCGCGCCGATCGCGCCGTCGCCGAGCGCGCTGTCGTGGACCGAGCCGCAATTCTCGGGCGATGCGCAGCAGTACCCGCTGCACTTCCTGCCCTATGCCTCGTCGTCGTTCCTCGACGGTTCAACGGCGCACCTGCCGTGGCTGCAGGAACTGCCCGATCCGATGACCTCGGCGATGTGGAGCAGCTGGGTGGAGATCAACCCGGCGACGGCGGCGAAGCTTGGCATCGGCGACGGCGACGTGGTCGTCGTCGCCTCGGACCAGAGCTCGCTGCAGACGGCCGTCGTGCTCTCGCCCGGCATCGCGCCAGATATCGTCGCGATGCCCGCGGGTCAGGGGCACAGCGTGTTCACGCGCTACGCCAGCGGCCGCGGCGCCAATCCGGTCGAAGTCCTGTCGCCGATGACGGTGGACCGTGTCGGCTCCCTGGCATGGGCGTCCACGCGCGTGCGCGTCTCGCGCGTGAGCGGACCCGATGGACGGCTGATTCTCTTCGCCGGCGGGATGAGGGAGCATGACGAACAACCAAGATAACCACGAAGATCACGAAGGTCGCGAAGAACACGAATCGAATTGGGTTTTCGTGATCTTCGTGGACTTCGTGGTTAGAGGGCTTGTTCATGCCTAAGTGGGGAATGGCGGCGGACCTCGACAAGTGCACCGGCTGCGGTGCGTGCGTCACGGCCTGCCACGCCGAGAACAACATCTCGACCGTCGGCGCCGATCAGGCTGCCATCGGACGCGCCAAGCACTGGATTCGCGTCGAGCGGTACTGGGAAGGCGAGTTTCCCGGACGTGCGGCTCAAGTTCCGGCCAGTCATGTGCCAGCACTGCGACAACGCGCCGTGCGAGCCGGTGTGCCCGACCTACGCCAGCCACCACACCGAAGACGGCCTCAACGCGCAGGTCTACAACCGCTGCATCGGCACGCGCTACTGCGCCAACGCCTGCCCGTACAACGTCCGCTTCTTCGACTTCTTCAACCCGTCGTGGGAGAAGCCGCTCCACCTGCAGCTCAATCCCGACGTCTCGCTCCGTTCGGTCGGCGTGATGGAGAAGTGCACGTTCTGCGTGCAGCGCATCAAGGCGACGACGATCCAGGCGAAGGCGGAGGAGCGCGAGCTCAAGGACGGCGACATCAACACGGCCTGCGCGCAGGCGTGTCCGGCCAGGGCGCTGGTGTTCGGCGATCTCGACGATCCCGAAAGCGCGGTCTCGCGCCTGTCCCGCTCATCGCGCGGCAGCAAGCTCCTCGAGGACGTCGGCACGAAGCCGAAGGTCACCTATCTGAGTCGCCAGAGCTGATATGCCCCAGGCCATGCATCAGCGCATCAACAGCGATCTGCTCCGGCCGCTTCTGCAGACGTCGTGGAGGTTCTATTTTCTCGTCGCGTTCTTCGGCGCCATCGTCCTGACCGCGCTCGTCGCGTGGCTCTCGCAGGCGTACTACGGCTTTGGCATTTCCGGGATTCGCTGGCCGGTCTACTGGGGCTTCTACGTCACCAACTTCGTCTTCTGGATCGGCATCAGCCACGCCGGCACGCTGATCTCCGCGATTCTCCGTCTCGTGGACGCGGGCTGGCGGCGGCCCGTCACACGGTGTGCCGAGGTCATCACCGTGTTCGCGCTGATGATCGGCGCGCTCTTCCCGATCATTCACCTCGGCCGGCCGTGGCTGGCTTTCTGGCTGTTCCCGTATCCGAGCGAGCGTCTGATCTGGCCGAACTTCCGCTCGCCGCTGGTGTGGGATTTCTTCGCCATCAACACCTATCTCACCGGCAGCCTGCTGTTCCTGCTGCTGCCGATGATTCCCGACTTCGCCATCGTTCGCGACAAGGCGACGGGGCTCAGGAAAACGATCTACGGCATCCTCGCGCTCGGCTGGCGCGGCACCCCGAAGCAGTGGCATCGACTCGAGTCGGCGATGTCGATCATGGCGGTCGCGATCATTCCCGTGGCGGTCTCGGTCCACACGATCGTCTCGTTCGACTTCTCGATGGCCCCGGTTCCGATGTGGCAGACGACGATCTTCGGGCCGTATTTCGTCGCCGGCGCGATCTTCAGCGGGATCGCCGCGCTGCTCATCGCGATGGCGATCCTGCGGCGGTTCCTGCACCTCCAGGACTACCTGCTGCCGATCCACTTCCAGAATCTCGGCAAGCTGATGCTGGTGATGGCGCTGCTCTGGGGTTACTTCGTCTTCAACGAGCGGCTGGTCACCTACTACGGCAACGAGCCGAGCGAAATGGCGGTCTTCTGGCGGACGCAGCGCGAGTCCTTCGCGCCGCTCTACTGGACGATGGTCATCTGCAACTTCGTGCTGCCGCTCGTGCTGATGGGCATCAGATACTTCCGGACGATCACCGGCTGCGTCATCGCATCGCTCGGCGTGATCCTCGGCATGTGGCTCGAGCGCTTCCTGATCATCGTGCCGTCGCTCGGACACAAGTACCTGCCGTACAGCTACGGGACCTATCGCCCGCAGCCAGTCGAGATCATCATCCTCATCGCCACCTTCGCGGCGATGACGCTGCTCTACGTCCTCTTCGCCAAGTTCGTGCCGATCATCTCGATCTGGGAGCTCAAGACTGGGCCGTCCGACAGGATGGGTCCTGCGCACCCAGCGGGCTCCGTAGGGCCGGTCCTTGTGGACCGGCCGAGGACGTGAGATGAAGGCCATCTACGGCCTCTACGACACCGGACAGTCGGCGCAGCAGGCGGTGAACCGTCTGCGCTCGGCCGGCCTTCCCGACCGCGAGATCGTCGTGATGTCGGCGCAGCCGATGGAGGAGTTCGAGTTCGGCCACATGGACAGCAAGACGTGGATCTGGTGGATTGCCTGCGCCGGCGGTCTGCTCGGCATGGCGGCCGCGTTCGGCCTGTCGTGGCTCACCGAAATGTCCTGGCCGATCAACGTCGGCGGCCTGCCGACGTTCGCGTGGTGGCCGAACCTGATCATCATCTTCGAGCTGACGATGCTCGGCGCGATCCTCGCCACCGTCGGCACGCTCGTCGTCACCGCCGGCCTCGGGCGTCGATCGAGCTTCTACGATCCCGCCGTATCGGACGGAAAGATTCTGGTCGGTGTGGCGAATCCTTCCGACGCAACTCTTGCCGCGCTCGAGGACGCACTGAGCGCGCTGCCTGGCGGTCAGGTCAAGACAATCTAGCCTGGGTTCGATTGCGCGTCGCCAGGAGCGATGAGTCCGTCGCGCGGCTATTCGCTGCGCCCGGCCAACGACATCTCCGGCGTTTGCCTGACGGTCCTTCGCTGCTCCTCCGTCGCGAGGGCCTGACGAACTCGCTCCTCCCCCCGCAGCTCGCATCGCCTGCGACGTCGTTGGCCGTCTTACGCGTGCGCGGGCTTGCTCAACGCCGCGCCCAGGACTCATCACTCCTGCCGACGCGCGAACCGAGTAACTGTCCGGGGCGGGGTCGGGTATCTCGCGGAGCGAAGCGTTGGAGGCATGCCGACACGCGTCAGGGGTGAAAGCGCGAGGCGGCTCAGGGTATCAGCGAGGTTGAGGAGGCGCGAGAGCGCGTCCGACCCGAGCGTCCAGCGGTCGTGGGCAGCCGTCCGAGTGCTTTCCGGCGTGCCGAGAAGCTTCGCGGAGCGAGATGGCCGACGCCGAACGTGACAGTCACTGAGCTTGCGCGCGCGCTTTCCAACCTGCGGCACGTCCGAAAGGACGCGCCCTACGGTTCGAGCTTGCCGGCGTGGCGATCGATGACGAAGCCAATCACGCCGACGACGAGCAGCGTGCAGACGACGACGATAGCGACAGTGGTTGCCAGAGCCATGTTCGTTCCTCTCCTATTAGAAGGCGTTGCCGAGGAACGGCAACATGCGCCCGAAGTACATCACGCACACCCAGCACGCAATCGCTGAGAAGGCGATCGCCTTGTTTCCCCACGAGGCTTCTTCGCCCGGCCCGACCTGCCAGGGCTCATCGAACGTCGTCAGGTAGAGCAGGTTCATCGCCGCAAGCAGCAGGAAGCCGATCTTCCAGAAGAACGAGACGTTGGAGCTGTACTGCTCCGGCGTCGCGATCACCCACATCATGCCCGTCACGACGTTGATCCCGAGGCCGAGCACGGCCCACGGCAGCATCCGGTGGAGGGCCGAGAAGGAGGCCGCCTTCATCATCCCGAGCATGCGCAGGTTCACCAGCAGGACGATGCCGAACAGCAGCCACAGGCCGATGAAGTGCAGCGCCTCGAACGACGGCCAGAGCCAGGTGTGGTCGGTGACCAGCGACTGCAGGTACGCCGCACTGATCCACGTCGGGCCCGCGGTGGGCTGGGCGCCTTCCATCATCATTTCCGGATGGCGGATCTCGCCGCCCATCGTCGCCGTGCCGGCCATCGTCGTCAGCGTCAGCAGGGCCAGCACGAGGACGATGCCTGAGTTCAGGTTCGAGGGGCGGGCCGTCCTCCGCCACTGCCAGAGTCCGAGCCACGATGACAGGCCGGTCAGCAGCATGAGGGCGAAGCCGACGATGGCGCCGTCGTGGTGCTTGCGAATGGCTTCCACGGAGACGTCGGGGAGCTGTTCGAGCTGGAGGCCGGTGGCCACGCCGCTCAGATACGCGGGCAGCGTCAGCAGCGCGAGCACGTAGAACACCTCGAGGCTGACGCGTCTCAACGGATCCTGGCGCCGGAGCAGCGAGATCAGCAGCAGGCCGAGCGCGATCGCGGTGCCGATGGTCGGCACGTGGTTGAGGATGAGGTGAAGATGCGGCGCGTTCATGAGTTCTATCCTCCCACGGGACCGAGGTACGCCATCAGCCGGCCCGCCGTCGTCGCGCCGACCCAGAACACCAGCGACGACAACGCGAGCATCCTGGCCTGGGAGGTCAGCGGATGTGTGTCGACGTTGGGATCGGCGAAGACGCGCCGTTTCAGCAGGTTCAGGTTGACCAGAGCCAGCACGATGAACACCAGCTTCACGTAGAACACCGGACTCGCCAGCTTGGCTTCAGCGTCGGCAATGAGCAGGATGACGCCGGTCACGGCGGTCAGCCCGAAGGCCAGCCAGATAAATGGGAAGAAGCGCGTCAGCGAGCTGAGAGGAACTTTGGCTCCGACGCCCAGCAGCCGCAGGTCGATGGCGCCGTTGAGGCCGGCGACGGTGGCCAGTCCCAGGGTGTGCAGGAAAAGGATGGTCGGATATCCCAGCAACGATCCGCTTTCCCGAACCCAGTCCATGACCGCGCTGTGTTGGAGCTGAAGGATGAATTCCATGCTGAAAGTGGCGTCCTCATGAGCGTAAGTTTCAAGTGAATCGACCGTAGAGTCTCTCACATGCCAGCCGGTAGCTGGTAGCCGGTGGCTGGTAGGAGGTTCGGAAGTTCTTGTTCTTGCTACTGGCTACCGGCTACCGGCTACCGGCTACCGGCTACGAGCTGTCACAGTAGCTCCAGACCCGTGTCCAATGAAGCAATGGGAAGTCCTGCATCACCCAATCCGCTGACCGACGTCCCGTCCGGGGATGGCGACGACCAGGATCTCGTGCGGCACGTTCAGCAGGGGAGCCGCGAGGCGCTCGAGCTGTTGATCACCCGGCACCAGCCGTGGATCTACAACATCGTGCTGCGGATGGTTTACAACCCGCACGACGCCGAGGACGCCACGCAGGAAATCCTGATCAAGCTGCTGACGGCGCTGTCCACGTTCGAAGGCCGGAGCCGCTTCCGCACCTGGCTGTACCGCATCGTGGTGAACCACGTGCTCAACATGAAGCGGACGCGCTCCGAGGCGTGGGAGTGGACGTTCCAGAAGTACGGCGACGGGCTGGCCAGCGCCCCCGATCTGGACCTGCCGGATCCGCGCTCGGTGCCCGCCGACGTGAAGCTGCTCGTGGACGAGGCGCGTATCGGGTGTTCCTCGGGCATGCTGCTGTGCCTCGATCGCGAGCAGCGCCTGGTCTACATCCTCGGCGAGATTTTCGGCGTCACCGACGTCGTCGGCGGCGAGCTGCTCGAGATCAGCCGCGACAACTTCCGGCAGAAGCTGTCGCGGGCCAGACGGGATCTGCACAGCTTCATGCAGGACCGGTGCGGCCTCGTGAATCAGGCCAATCCGTGTCGATGCGCGAAGAAGACGCAGGCGTTCATGCGAGCGGGATATGTCGATCCCGGGAACCTGCTGTTCGCCACAGAGCACGTCATCCGCGTGCGCGAGGTCGCGACGAAGGCCCACGACGACATGGCCTCACTCGACGAGGCGTACGCGGAGATCCACCGCGATCACCCGTTTCACTCGCCGCCGGACTTCGTGGCGGCGGTTCGCAACCTCATTGACCGGCCGGAGTTTCAATCACTCTTGAGGAGGACGTGATGCGACCGTTGACGATCGTGGTGCTCGCGATGCTGTGCGTCTCATGCCAGAGCGCTGCCCAGGATAGCGCTGCGCAGGATGCGCCGCCCGACGTCGTCGCGATGGAGCGCGCGGCGCTCGATCGCTGGGGCAAAGGCGACCCGCAGGGCTATCTCGAGATCATGGCCAACGAGATGACCTACTTCGACCCGACGCAGGAGAAGCGCGTGGACGGCCGTCAGGCGCTCGCGAAGATGCTGGAGCCGCTGACCGGTAAGATCAAGGTCGCGTCGCTTCGACATGATCGATCCCAAGGTCCAGCAGCACGGTGAGACGGCCTTGCTCACGTTCAATCTGGTGAGCTATGTCACCGGGCCTGATGGCAAGGAGGTCGCGATCGCGCGCTGGAATTCGAGTGAGCTATATGGGCGAGTGGAGGGCCAGTGGCGGATCGTTCACAGCCACTGGTCGTACATCAAACCCGAGTTGAAGCAGCCAGTCACCGAGATCAGCGCGCAGTGACAGCCTTGAAGATGCGGATGTCACCGCTCGCGTTGGTGAGCTGGAGCGCGCAGCCGCCGCGACCGATCGTGCCGGACACGGCATTGTTCGCGAGCGAGCCGGAGGCGGTGATCGGCACGTCGGCCTGAATTCGTCCGAAGGTGGTCCGGGCCGCAACCGCATAACCGGTGTCGGGCAGGTGGACGACCATTGGCGAGAACGACGTCGTCAGCAGGACATCGTGGCAGGTTCCCGTCCGCACGATCGGCCAGGCCTCGACGCTGCCGCTCCGGTTGGTCACATTCAGACGCCCCTCCACTTCGCGGATGAGCACAGGCCCGAATGAGGTGGAGACCGTGGCCGATCCGCCGATGCCGGTGGCGCTGACCGATCCGCTGGAGTTCTCCGCGGTCAGCGCGCCGCGGACGCGCTCGGCCTCAATCGGACCGAAGCTGGTCTTGAGGAAGACCGGGCCATCCACGTCCGACACCTTGACCGGTCCGTTGGCCGCCGACACGCGCAGGCCGCCCTTGACGCTCAGCGCATCCACGCGGCCGAACTTCGTGGACAGGTCGGCGCCGCCACGCGCATCCTGCAGCGCGATGGCGCCATTCGCGTTGACCACCCTCACGTCCCTCGACACATTGCGCAGCGTGACGGTGCCAAACGTCGCGTTGACGCTCGCGGTGCCGTTCACATTCGTCCCCGTGACCGAGCCGTTGGCGCTCGAGGCGGTGACCATGCCGACGTCGCGGAAGTTCACCGTACCGAACGTGGTTCGCAGGTCGGCCCGTCCGCTGATGTCGCTGGCCTCGACGCTGCCGTTGGCGTTGACGATGGTGGCATCGCCACGGATGGCGGACGCGTTGACGTTGCCGAACGTGTTCGAGATGACCACCGCGCCGGTGATGCTCGTCGCCGACACTGGCCCGTTGGCGCCGCGGATGGTCAGGTCTCCGGCCAGCCGCGCGGCCTCGACGATCCCGAACCGGTTCTGAATGTCGTAGCGTCCGCTGCCGTCAACGGCGGTGACACGGCCGCTGGCGTTGACGATCGAGCCGCCGCCCTTCATGCCGCTGACGGCGACGTCGCCAAAGCTGTTGCGCAGCGTCACTGGCAGACGCTCCGGGACCAGGAGGTCATAGTCCACGGAGAACGACACGTCGCGATTGCGCCCCCGTCGCTGGATGTCCCGGATCAACATGTCCGGATACCGTGTCGTCAGGGTGATCGTCCCGAGCGACTCCTGCACGTCGATCTGAATGCGGTCGGCCATCATCGTGGCCTCGGCCCGTGTGTCGGCCGAGACGTGAATCGTCGCTTGAATCCTGAGCTCGTTGCGGGTGTGCGCGCGCACGCGTACGTCGCCCATGCGATGTTCGACGTGGAGTGCCGGTGTGCCGGAGACGGTCACCGTCCGATCGAAGGATCGGGTGACCTCTTCACGCGCCTCGTTGGCCCACGCGCCGACCGGCATCACGGTGGCGGCGGCCGTGAGCCAGGCGATCGCGACGGCGTGGAAGATGGGCTTCGTGGTGTGTCTTTCCCGATTCACGACCGGCCGCTCCGCTCCACCCCAGCGCGCAAGCGTGCGCGCCGGGGGCCCCGGGGTTGTCGCGGCCGGAAAAATCGCGGTCGAGGCTCGTTGTAAGCGGTACTCTCCCAGTTGATACGGTCCACTAAAGCGCATCTGGTTCGTACTCCTGAATCTGTTCGAGCGTGCGTCGTTTCTCCTGGTAGATCCACAGCAGCTGCTGTCGCAGGTGCGCGTTGAACCGGTTGCGCTCGATCTCCGCGCGGTACTCGGCGATGGCCGCGTCGATCGCCGTCAACCGCTCCTGCAGGTTGGCGAGCAGCGGCGAGTCCGGCATGTCGAGCCGCGGCGCCGCGAGCTTCGTCAGCTCGTCGATCGCCTCGACGTACTTCGCTTCGGAGGCTTCGATCGCCGCGAGCGCCTCTTCGTTCAGCAGCCGCTCCCGCTGCTGCTGCCGCGCAGTGGCGTCCGGCCTGGGCGAGAGCATGAACCAGCGCCACCCGAGCCAGGATGAGGGACCGAGCATGACCGCGATGACGGCGGCGGCGGCCAGCGCCTGCCAGCGACCGATCCCCCGAGACTCGAGGCGGGTCTGAAGACCCGCCTCTACGTTCCGGTCGTGCGCTCCGCATGCCGGCTTCGATGCGTGGCCACAGCCCGGGGCTGTCCCATTCCTGATGCAAGGACTTTGCGGCGACAGACAACTCCCAGTCCTGCTCGTCGAGTTCGCGTTCGGTTCCGTTGAACGTCACGAGATTGCCTTCTCCACGAGTCCTCGCCCGGCGAGCGCGTTCTTGAGCTGCCGCCGGGCTTCGAATAGACGCCCCTTGGATGTGCCTTCGGGGATTTCGAGAATATCGGCGACTTCCCGATGCGTGTAGCCCTCTACCTCGCAGAGCAGAAACACATCACGATAGATCGGCGCCAAGCCTCCGACGGCGCGCTCCAGCGTTAAGCGCATGGGGCAGTCACGCGTCGGCGACGGTAGATCAAGCGCCGCGGCTGCGTCCACCATCTGGTTGTCCCGCCGCGTCGCGCGGCCTCGTCCGATGTCGTGGCACGCATTCAGCAGGATGCGGTACATCCAGGTCCACAACGCCGCATCGCTCCGGAATGCATGGCGGTTCTTGTACGCGCGCAGAAACGCTTCCTGCACCGCGTCTTCAGCGTCCGAGCGGTTCCCCAGCACGTTGAGCGCGAGGCTCTTCATACGGGCGCCGTGTGACTCGTAGAGAGCCTCGAATGCTGCCAGATCGATTGGCACCCGGTCAGTCTCAGCTCGTGCGTCAGCTATTCGACGGGAGGCGAGGGCGGAGCGTTCGGTCGCTACGGTGGAGTAGTGAGCCTCAGGCATGGTCTGACTGTTCGAATTGAGACAAAGGGCATCCCAAGGCCGGACACGCGTGGCCGCGCAGGGTCGTGGGACGAGGATCGGGGAGCATTCGGGTATTCAGGGAAACGTTGCCGTATTCATCCTGGTTAACACCTGGTTCCGTGATTTGTGACCGGTGCGAACGGCATATGGCGTACCACGTAGCTGGTAGCCGGTAGTCGGTAGCCGGTAGCGGTCGTCGAAGTCGAGGACGTTCTGTGTTCGTGCTTCTCGTACCGGCCACCGGCCACCGGCCACCGGCTACCGGCCACCGGCTACCGGCTAGAGCGCCACAATTGACAGCCCCAGGGTATTTGCCCGATGCTTGGCCGTCGCACTCCTCCCACGCTCTTTCATCGCTCCGGAGCGGGCATATGAACGCTGAGAAAACCGTCCAGATTGACGCGGACCTGAGAGGTCTGTACGAAGACTACGTTGCCGGCGCGATCGACCGGCGCGGCTTCATGCGTCGTGCCGCGGCCCTCGGGGTCGCCGGCGCCGCGGCAGCCGCCTTGTCCCCACTGACCAGCGCGGCCGATGCCGCTGGCCTGGCCCAGCAGGCCGCGTCAGCCGCGAGCCGGATGCCGCTCGACGTCGCCGAGTGGAGCTACATGTGGGTGAACGTGAAGCGGGCCGAGACGGCGCGCGGCACGTTCGTCGGCGGCCAGCAGATGTACGTCGAGTACATGATCCCGGCGCAGGTCCGTCATCCGTTCCCCGTCGTGCTGGTGCACGGCGGCGGCGGTCAGGGCACCGACTGGATGGGGACGCCGGACGGGCGTCCAGGCTGGTTCCAGTATCTCGTGCAGGAAGGCTTCAAGGTCTACGTCGTCGATCGTCCCGGGCATGGACGATCGCCGCTGCATCCCGATCTGCACGGCGGCTTTGCCGGTCAGGCGGCGGTGCTCGAGAACATCGCCGGCCGGTTCACGCCGCCGAGCGCGAATCCCGCGCAGACGCCGAACGAGTATCAGAAGCATCACACGCAGTGGCCCGGTGCGGGGAACGTCGGCTCGCCCGATCTCGATCAACTCGTCGCCGGGCAGGGCGGCAGCTACGTCGCAGGCCGCCGCTGCGGCCGGCGGCCGTCAGGGCGGCGGCGGACGACAAGGCGGTGCGCCTGCCGCGGGCCAGGGACCGGGACGCGGCGGCACGCCGGTCGCCGCGAACGTCGTGCAGCCGGTGCCGGCGCCCAACGTGCAGCACGCGGCGTGGCGTCAGGCGGGTGCCGACCTGCTCGACAAGATCGGTCCCGCGATCATCATGACCCACTCGGCGGGCGGTCCATTCGGACTGCTCGTGGCCGAGGCGCGTCCGAATCTGGTGAAGGCGACCGTGATCATCGAGGGCGCCGGCTCGGGATTCGGCGGCGGGAACCGATGGGGCATGTCGAGCATTCCGGTGACCTACGATCCGCCGGTCGCCGATCCCGGCGGAGATCAAGACGCAGTGGGTGGCCAATCCCGAGCCGGGCGTCGCTGGCTACTTCCTGCAGGCCGATCCGCCGCACCGGCTGCCGAATCTGAAGAACACCAGAGTGGTGTTCGTCACTGCTGATGCGTCGTTTGCATCACCGGGCAACCCGGGTGGCGTGGCGTTCCTCAAGCAGGCGGGCGTGGCCGCCGAGGAACTGCGTCTGGGCAGCCTCGGCATCAAGGGCAACGGCCACATGATGATGGTCGAGAAGAACAGCCGTCAGGTGCTGCAGCCGATCATCGACTGGATGACGAAGAACGTGACCGGCAGCAACAACCAGTCGCCGGCGCCGCGCCGCGGATCGGACGATTCGCTGGCGCTGAAGCTGGCCGACACCGGCATCTTCTGGGTCGGCACCGGCAACAAGAAGAAGATGCCGTACGGCACGATTCACGTCGGCCAGATGTTCGTGCAGTACTTCGAGCCCGTCGAGCAGCGCCAGCCGCTGCCGGTGATCCTCGTGCACGGCGGCGGCGGGCAGATGGTGCACTACATGGGCCTCGGCGGGATGTCGGGCTGGGCGCACCACTTCGTCCAGGCCGGCTACAAGGTGTATCTCGTCGATCGACCCGGGCACGGCCGCTCGCCGTACCACCCCGACGCGCTCGGCGAGATCGGTCCGCTCGTCACCTACGATCTGCTGACCCGCGACACGGTCACGTCAGCGCGCACGCCGAACAAGCAGTGGCCGGGCACGAGCGGCGATGTCGGCGACCCGCTGGTCGATCAGCTGGTCGCGGCGGCGAACTCCGCTCCGCGAGACGGGCAGCTGGCGCAGTCGCTGTGGCGCATGGGTGGAAGCGAGCTCGTCGATCGCGTCGGGCCCTGCATCGTGATGACGCACTCGGCTGGCGGGCCGTTCGGGTGGCTCGTGGCGAACGAGAGGCCGAATCTGGTGAAGGCGGTCGTGTCGTTCGAAGGCGCCACGGCGCCGCTCGTCGGCCAGGGTGGAGCCGCGGGCACGCCGCTGCCGAATCTGAAGGGCATGCCGATCATGTACCTGCTGGCGGATCGCGGCGGGCGTCCGGGCAAGCCGATTCTCGATGCACTCCTGCAGTCGGGCGCGCGGGCGGAGCTGATCGAGCTCAAGGACCGCGGCATCCTCGGCAACAGCCACTTCGCGATGTTCGAGAACAACCGGCGCCAGGTGTTCGAGGTGATCAGGAGCTGGATCGACCAGCGCGTGCCGTCGGGAACGTCAACAGCGCGGCTCTAATAAGGTCCTGGACCTGTTAGGTACCGGCGTTCAGGCGCGTCTCGGCACGCGCGCGGCCGCTCGTCGCCTGCGTGAAGAACGTCTCCCAGGCGCGTCGAATCCGCTCGACCTTGGCCAGGTCGGACGGCGCGGCAGTCCGGCCTCGGCTCACGACGAACAGAAACGCCTGGCGAATCACTCTGGGTGAGTTCTCCGACGATGGCTGACGCACGCCCATGATCTCGATCACGTCGTTGATGAACACGTCGCGCCGCGTGCCCGAGAACGTCACGCCCACCCTCGGCGACGAATCGGCCTCCGCGTTTCCCGCCACGTTCGTGGGACTCTCGACGTAGAACGTTGGCGGCACCTCCGTGTCGCGCACAAGCCCCATCGCATATTGATCGAGCAGGCTGTAGCGCTCGACGGCGGCGACGGTCCTGAAAGAGCCGCCGCCCAGATCCTGAATCCGGTTGCCTTCCATCACCGACGCGTCGGAGTTGAAGAAGAAACTCCAGTGGCTCTCGTCACGCCCGAGGAGCGCCGCCGACGACTGCCGGTTGTGATCGCTGAAGCGAAGGAACGCCAGCCATCGATGTCCGACCTCCTGGCCCATGACCGAGACGGTGCTGTTCTCGCCGAGGAACCGTGTCGTCGGGTCGTCTGGGAACTTCCCGATCGCGTCCATTTGCACGAGGCTGCTGAGTTGTCCGAGGCTGCCGAACTGTACCGACCCGTTGAAGCGGTTGAGGCCGATGCCGCTGATGTCATTGGCGACGGTGACCTCGAAGGCGAACGCGTCTTCCGGCGTCATCACCGCGTCAGTCCACACGACGAGCTGGTCGTACACGTCACCATGAGTTCTGTAGAACTTGCGCGACAGCGCCACCAGATCGAGATCCGGCCTGCCGGCGAAACGCTCGCCGATCGCCCCGGTGTTGCCCGCGATCGGTGCCGTCGCCGCCGCGATCAGATCGACGGCCATGAACGCGGCGGTGCGGCCCGGAGAGATCGCGACGATGCCGTCCACCGCGCTCCATCGCGGTGCGGCGGCGTATTTCATTTCGATGGTGCCGTCGGGGAACAGCGACGTCTGCAGCGTCACCTGACGGCTGGATTCGAAGACCCGCACGCCACACCACGTCACCGTGAATGCATCCGCCGCCGATCGGACGAAGACCGTGCCGCCGTCGGAGGGATCGAGGTCGGCAAAGAACGGAGCGATGCGCGGTGGGCCGGACAGCAGCCTGCTCACGCTGCGTGCCGTTATGGCCGTGTCCAATTCCCCGAACGTGATGTTGCCGTCGGAGTTGACGTAGGCCGCCGACTGCGGGCGTCCGTAGAAGTTGAACGAGAACATCACGGTCCTCGACGTGCTGTCGTCGTCCCGAAGCGTGACGGGATCGCCGAGCGAGGCGCGAAAGGACGCGTCGGTCCGGCTCACGTCGTAGCTGCCGCCGGCCCTCGGCGTGTACCGCAGGCCGGTTCCCTGCAGGTCGAACGTGTTGGGAGGCGCGATCAGATCACCTTCGTCCTGGATGACCGCGATCTCGCCGACATCTTCCATGGCGCGCGGCTCACCGACCGCTGTGGCACTCGTGCGCCCACGCGAGGCCTCATGACGCCAGAGGACGTCGCCCAGCGTGCCGCGCGGGTCGCTATCCACCAGGCGGCCAGTGGTCTTCGAAAGCCCCTGCCCACCGGTATCAGGGCCCGACGAGGACGCGAGACTCGAAGCCGGACACGGGTTCTGCGCGGTCGTCGCTGGTGGCGGCGGCGGTGGCAGCGTGCGGTCGTTATCACCCCCATCACACGCGCTGGCGAAAACGCCGGGGGCAATGAGCAGGAGAAGCAGAGGCAGTCTGCTGGATGCCGGTCGGTTCATCCCGATGGCACTCTATATCAGCATCACCGGAATGTAGTCACTGCACGCCGCGTTCGGCTATCCGGCCGAGTCCGGTGTTGCGGTGTGCCTTGGCCACGATCACGTCGAAGATCGGCGCGTAAGCGGTCATATCTGCTCGACGAAACGGTACTGCCATCGTGTCTCCAATGACGTCACGAGCAAGATCTAACACGGAGACACGGAGACGCGGAGACGAACGGAAGCTGCGGC
Organism: uncultured Acidobacteriota bacterium; assembly: GCA_963751025.1. GTDB lineage: Bacteria > Acidobacteriota > Vicinamibacteria > Vicinamibacterales > UBA2999 > Gp6-AA40. The sequence goes on from CAVVTC010000008.1 coordinate 266,894, forward strand.
GGGCCGCGCGTAGCGCGGCAGGGATTGAGGCGAGCCGGGATCACGAGCGCCGCACGCGAACTGACTTCGGGCGCTTGTGATCCCGGACTCGCTCGATCCCTCCGGCCGTTCCGCCGCGCCCACCGCAGCTGCTGTTTGCACGTGAAGCACGTGCAGTCATCCTCTGTGCGTCCTCCGTGTGCTCCGTGCCTCCGTGTTGATCGTGACAAGCGCAGACATCTGACTCACGCGCGACATTAGAATCTGTGCACCATGCGGCCTGAACGACTCTGGGTCATCGGCGTGTCATTGGTCTGGTGCTGCTGCGCGATTGCGCTCGCCGGCCAGACCAGCAGCCTCGACTATCCGCAGTGGCGCGGCAGGCAGCGCGATGGCTCCGCCTCGGGTTTTGTGGTGCCCGCGACATGGCCGGCAGCGTTGACGCGCCGATGGAAGGTCGAGGTCGGCGAGGGGTACGCCACGCCCTTGGTGATCGGCGACGTGGTGTACATCTTTGCGCGGCGCGACGGAGAAGAAGGCATCACGGCGCTCGATGCGGCAACTGGCCGCGAGCGCTGGAGAACGAGCTATCCCGCACCGTATTCGCCGTCGAAGCCAGCCGCCGCACATGGTGCGGGTCCCAAGGCCACACCGCTCTTCCACGACGACAAGCTGTTCACGATGGGCATCAGCGGCATCGTGTCGGCGTTCGACGCGCGATCCGGCGCACGACTGTGGCAGACCGATCCACCATCAGAAGCGCCGTTCTACGGCGCCGCGGTGTCGCCGCTCGGCGACAGGGGGCTCGTCATCGTCCACCCGGGCGACTACGGTCCGCTGACGGCGTTCGATACACGCACCGGCGCGATCCAATGGACGACGGGAGCTGGTGGCTTCTTCGCGTCACCGATCCTGGTCTCTCTCGACCGGACGCAGCAGATCGTGTCGGCAACCCAGGACGCCGTCATTGGCGTCTCGCTCGATGGCCGCGTGCTGTGGCGGTTTCCCCTGGACACGAGAAACGGGGCGACGACGCCGATCCTCGGAGACGGCCTGATCATCGTCAGCACGGGCGAGCGGGTCATCGCATTCAAGCCGCGGCTGAGAGACGGCGTGTGGGCAACGGAGACCGTGTGGGAAACGAAGGACGTCACGACATACGTGAGCAGTCCGGTCCTCGCCGACGGCGTGCTGTACGGCCTCTCGACGAAGCAACGCGGTCAGTTCTTCGCCATCGATGCGAAGACGGGTGGCGTGTTGTGGCTCGGGCCCCCTCGCGAAGCAGACAACACCGCCGTGGTCACGAGCGGACGCGGCCTGCTCTTTCTGTTGAACGACGACGGCGAGTTGATCGTGGCGCGAGCGAGCCGGAGAGCGTTCGACCCGATCGTGCGCTACACGGTTGCCGAGAGCGCGACCTGGGCGCAGCCGGCGATTTCCGGGAATCGCATTTTCATCAAGGACACGATGTCGTTGTCGTTGTGGACGGTGGATTAGGGAGCACTGAGGATTCGCGTCACGTCCACGTGGGCCGCGCGCCTCGCCGGGACGATGCAGGCGACCGCCGCGACGGCGCTCAAGGTCACTCCTATCAGGAGCATCACCCACGGGTTCGACGGAGCGATGCCATAGAGTTGCGACGCCACCAGGCGTCCGAGCACGAGCGAGCCGATGGCCCCCAGGATCACGCCGCCGACCGCCAGGCCGAGTCCTTCACGAAGGACAAGTCCGACGATCGCCCTCGGCGCACTTCCCAGGGCCATGCGCACGCCAATCTCGCGCCTCCGCTGCGTCACGAGGTAGGCGAGCACGCCGTACAGGCCAATCGCCGAGAGAAACAGCGCAACGGCTGCAAAGAGCGTCGCGAGTTGCATCGTGTTGGTCCGGGACATCAGCGCCAGCTCCGTTCGTTCGGCCAGCGTCCGGACGTCGAAGAGCGGTATCTCGCGGTCGATCTGCGCGAGGGCTGCGCGTACATCGCGAACGATTGCCGTCGGCTCTCCCGTGGTACGAATGACGAACCCGACACTGCGAGGGGCCGTGACGGCGTACGGAAGGTAGAAGGTGCCTGTCGTTCCGATACTGGCATCGGGCACCGGTCCTCTCAGGTGCGCAGTGCGGACGACACCGACCACTGTAAGCCAGGGTGTGCTCGCGTCGAGCCTGAACTGACTCGGGCTGGACGGCCAGAACATCCGGCGGCCGATCGCGTCGCCATCGGGCCAGAAGCGGCGCGCGAGTTGCTCGTCGATGACGATTGCCGTCGAGGTCGGCAGGGTGTCGCGGTCATCGAAGTACCGGCCGCGAACGAGGGGCGTGCCCACGGTTTCGAAGTAGCCTGGCGTGACAAAGCTGCGCAAGCCGCTGACGGCCGGCTCGCCTGGCTGTGGAACATATCCCTCGGCGAAGAGGAGGCCGGATTGCGCGCTGCTTCCGAGGGGAACGATGGTCGTCGCGCCGGCGGCGGCGACGCCCGGAAGCTGCCGAATCGACTCGAGCGACCGATTCAGGAAGCGCGCGCGCGGCGTCATTGGCCGCGTAGCGCGTGTCCGGCAGGGTGATGGTTCCGCTGATCACGTGCTCCACGGTGAACCCCGGGTCCACGGCCAGGAGATTGCGAAGGCTGACCCACAGCAGCGCGGACGCCCAGGAGCAGCATGAACGAGCAGGCCATCTGCGCAACGACCAGCGTTCGCCTCGTCACCCGAACGGCGCGCCCTCCTGTTCCGCTCCGTGTGCCTTCGTGCAGCATCGAGCCGAGTCTCATGGTGTAGAGCGGTGATGCAGAGACGAGACCGATCAACACACCGGCGAGTACACCGAGACCGAGCGTGATGCCGACAACAGCGATATCGATCTGGAGCGGCACCGGGCTCAGCGCGCGCGGCCGCAACGCGGACAGCATCCACGCACCGAGCGCCAGTCCCCCGCCCGCGCCAGCGAGTGCGATCAGCCCGCCTTCTACGAGCAGCTGACGCACGACGTCGAACCGCGCGGCGCCGATGGCGAGTCTGGTGCCCAGCTCGTCGATCCGCGCACGGGAACGTGCCAACGCGATGTTGCACAGGTTGCCGACGCCAATCACGAGCACGGCCAGCGCGGCGCCCCACAGCAGATAGAGGGGACCTTGGACGTCGCGGACGAGAACATCCTGGAGCGGCTCGACGCCGGTGTAGTACCGGGTGCTCTTGAGGAGGGGCTTCAGTTGCGCAGGCGTGCGTTCGGTGCTGACGGCGTCGACCGCTTTGAGCTGAGTTTGCACCTGCTCGATCGTGGCGCCGGGCTTCAACCGCCCAATGCTGAGCCATCCATTGCTATGACGGGCCTCGTCGGAGCGCTGCCGTTCGGTCAACGCCAACGGCATCCAGAAGCGGGTGTCGGGGTCGCCGAACGAGAAGTCGCGGGGAAGGATGCCGACGATCGTGAACTCCCGTCCGGTGAGACGAAGTGTGCGCCCGACCGCAGCCGGATCGCCGCCAAAGAGCTCGCGCCAAAGCCCGTCGGTGAGGAGCACTCGCGTCTCATTGCCCAGCGTGCCTTCGTGATCGGTGAAGACGCGGCCGTATTGCGGGAGTCACGCGCAGGAGACGGAACAGCGATGGCGTGGCCACCATACCGCGTACGCGTGTGGCCACGCCGCCGCTCTCGATCGACGCGCCATAGAAGTTGTAGAACGCTTGCTCTTCGAAGACGGTGACGTGGCGGAGCCTGTCGTCGTAGTCCGGCGTCGAGCTCGTGAATCCGCGTCGAGCCTCCATTCCAGGATATTGGTTGGCCATGAGGAGCACGCGGTCCGGCTCTGGCGTGCGCAGTGGGTGGAACAGGACCGTGTTGACGCCGGCGACGATGGCCGCGTGGCCGCCGAGACAGACGGCGAGTGTGACGATTGCAGTGACCGTAAATCCGCGGTCCTTCCGAAGCACGCGGAGACCAAGAGCGACCTCGCGAACCCAGCGCTCGATCGAAAAGAGCCTGGCGAGCCGCGACGGTTTCTTCACTCGCCGCGAGCCAATCCCGGCTGCGGCGAGATCCTGAGCCAATGAGGGCCACGAGGGGACCTGTGCGAGCACGGCGTTCCAGGCGTCCTCGTCGGTGGCGCCGTGCTGGATCGAGCACGGTGTAGCGCGCCTCGAGCTCCGAGGCGAGCTCGTCAACGACCTCGTCGTATCGGTCATCGGCGACGTCCTGTCGAGACAGGTGCCGTCTGACGTGTGCCACGAAATCACGCATATTCGAGTCCCGCCGCGCGCTGCACCGCCGACATGAAGACGCTCCACGTCTCTCGCTGCTGCGTCAGCTTCTTGCGGCCCGCGGCCGTCAGCTTGTAGAACCGCCGTCGTCGCTGCCCGGCGCGCTCGACCCACCATCCCGAGATGCTGCCCTGCGCCTCCAGTCGATAGAGGATCGGATACAGGGATGCGACGTTGAACACGACAGCGCCGTTCGATCGCTGTTCGATGCGGGTCGCGATGTCATAGCCGTGGCGCGGCTCATCCTCGAGCTGGGCCAGCACCAGCAGTTCCGCGGTGCCCTTCTTCAGCGTGTGATCCTCGGCCGGTGTGTTCATATATCGTAGTCATACATATATGACTCAATCGTATGTTGTCAATGTCGGCTCGTTACTTCACTTGCCGATCTCACACGGAGTCACGGAGAGCACGGAGAACGCACAGAGATTGCGGCGCGCGCCCCCCACCGCAATCGCTGTGTGCACGTGCAGTCATCCTCTGTGCGTCCTCCGTGTGCTCCGTGCCTCCGTGTTGATCCGTGGACAAGTGCAGACATTGAGTGAGAGCGAGCGAAAATGAGTTGACGAACATGATCAGCCCGTCCCTTGACACCGCGCTGAGCGCGATGCGTCGGCACGGCGATTTCTCTGCCGCCGACGATGCGGACCTGGAGGGCGTTCTCAAACGGGGGAGGTCCAGTGCTAACCCACTTTCCACAAGCCGTTCCCGAGATTCCGGTGAGCAACATTGACAGAGCCGCGGAGTACCTACGTGAATGTGCTCGGATTCAGTTTTGACTGGGGAAATGATGACGGCGGGATTGGAGGCATCTCGCAGGGGGATTGCCGAATGTTCCTCACGAACGCGCCGTTCCGCGCCGTCCACGGGCCGAAGAGCCCGGTGATCGTCTGGCTGAATCTCAACAGCAAACAGGAAGTCGACGAACTATTCGAACGCTGGAAAGAGACTGGAGCAAAGATTGTCGAGACAGTGGAGGACAAACCGTGGAACCTGCGTGAGTTCAGGGTCGCGGATCCGGACGGCAATCAGCTTCGTGTGTTTTACGACTTCAACTGGGAAATGAGCGAGGAGCGCCGTCGATAATGCTGATGAGAGCACGGGCAAAGGTCCAAGGCCTGTCATGACCAGCACGTACCTCGACGCGGTGGCGGAGCAGTTGCTGCGCGAACTCGCGCCGCAGGTGCTGGGGGCGACGATGCGCCGTTACGGCGATTTCTCCGCCGCCGAAGACGCAGTGCAGGAGGCACTCATCGCTGCGGCGTCGCAGTGGCCGCGCGACGGCGTGCCGGACAATCCGCGCGGCTGGCTGATCCAGGTCGCGTCGCGGCGCATGACCGATCACATCCGCAGCGAGGCCGCCCGCCGCCGCCGCGAAACGGAAGCCGCTCTGCAGGTCGATGAACTGGTCCCTGCCGTCGAGCACGATGTCGATCAGGACGACACGCTCGTCCTGCTGTTCATGTGCTGTCATGAGGCGTTGTCGCCCTCGTCGGCCATCGCGCTGACGTTGAGGGCGGTGGGAGGACTGACGACCGCGCAGATCGCCAGGGCGTTCCTCGTACCCGAGGCGACGATGGCCCAGCGGATCAGCCGCGCCAAGGGCACCATCAAAGCGTCAGGCGTTCCGTTCCGTCTGCCATCGACCGCTGAGCAGAGGGATCGGCTGCCCTCGGTCCTGCACGTGCTCTATCTGATCTTCAACGAGGGCTACGTCAGCAGCGACGGCGCGCACCTGCTGAGAACCGACCTCTCGATCGAAGCGATCCGGCTGACGCGCGCGGTGCACGACGCCCGTCCGGACGAAGGGGAAGTCGCCGGACTGCTGGCACTCATGCTGCTGACCGACGCACGACGGGCGGCACGGTCGGGGCCTGACGGTGAGTTGATCCCGCTCGACAGGCAGGATCGATCGCTCTGGGATCAGAGGCAGATCGCCGAGGGCGTTGCCCTGATCAGCGACACGCTTCCCAGGGGGGCAGTCGGCGCATACCAATTGCAGGCCGCCATTGCCGCCGTCCACGACGAAGCCGCTCGAGCGGAGGACACCGACTGGCCGCAGATCCTGGCGCTGTACACCGTGCTCAAAGGCTTGTCGGAGAATCCGATGGTCGTGCTCAATCACGCGATTGCCACGGCCATGGTGCATGGACCGGGCGCGGGCCTCGAGCTCCTGAAGGTCCTCGACCAGGATGGACGACTGAACGGACACCATCGCCTGCACGCCGTGCGCGCGCACCTGTTGGAGATGAGCGGCGACCATGAGTCGGCGATCGCGCACTACCGTGAGGCGGCCGGTCGAACCACGAGCATTCCAGAACGGAATTATCTCGTGGCCCAGGCCGGCCGTCTGGCGCGGGCTTAAAACTCCACGCGTGTGCCGAACTGCACCGTCGTCGGCACGGCGCCGGCGCGAAGCGCGGTCAGGTTGAGGAAGTCCGGCAGTCGTCGATCGCCAATCGGGTTCTCGAAGTTCGCGCGGTTGGTGATGTTGAACACGTCGACGAAGAGAGCGAGGTTGCGATTCTGCCCGGCTCGCACACGGTAGCCGAAGCGGACGTCGGCCTGAAACAGTCCGGGGCCCCGTGCGCCGTTGCGCTCGCTGTCGAAGTCCACGGTCCAGGGATTCCGGCCAGGACCAGCAGTCCCAGAATACGTGCCTGCCGGCAGTGGCTCGGTGAACTGTCCGTTCAAGTCGGGATCCGTCGTCGAGTCGAACAGCGAAAAGGGCGATCCGCTCAAGGCGCGCACCACCCAGGCGAGGGTGAGGCCGCCCGTTTTCGGCACCAGCGCCTGGCCGCTCACGACCAGATTGTGCCGGCGATCGACATTGGTCGGGCCTTCATTGAGATCGAGGTTCAGGTCGCCCAGCAGCTGGAATCCGCTCAGCGGGATGGCGGCGCCGCTCGTGTTGCCGCGCGAGTGGCCGAGCGTGTACGACACACGGAACGAGTAGTCGGACGCGAAGCGCTTGACCAGCGCCATCTGCAGCGCGTCGTAGTCGATTTCGCCGGCGTTGATCGGCTGGCTGACCTGCCCGACATACGCCGGGTTGATGCGCACGACCGGCGCTGTTCGCGCCGGCGACGTCCGAAGCCCCGGGTTGAGATCCTGCAGCATCAGTTGATCGCGGGCGCGCGCGTGGACGTAGTCCGCGCTCACCGACAGCGTCGAGAACAGCTGGCGCTCGTACCCGGCGGTGAACTGGTCGGTGTACGGAATCACGCGATCGGGGTTGTCGAGCGTGACGGTGCCGGTGTTCTTGACGCGGCTGCCGGGCGGATACGCGGCGGTCAGCAGCGCACGGTTGACCGTGGGACCGCCTACGAGCATCGGGTCGGTGGGCGGGTTTCCAGCCGCCGGACCGGGATCGAAGTTGTTGGCCGGAAACAGCACGTTGAACGAGTCCGAGAACGCGCCCGCGGTCAGGATCGCGGAGATGAGCTCGAAGTGCGTCTTGTCGTAGAAGCGGCCGTAGCCGCCCCGCAACACGCTCTGACCATCGCCCGCGACGTCGTAGGTGAGGCCGACCCGTGCTCCGATGTTGTTCTTGTCGACGGGATATGCCGACGGATCTGAGAACTCAGGATTGTCGACTTCCGCGATCGGTTGGCTCTCCAGGTCGTAGCGCAGTCCGAGGCTGAGCGTCGCGCGGCTGCTCAGCCGCCACTTGTCCTGCGCGAACGCGGCGACGAAGTGCGCCTTCTGATAGCGGTTCAAGCCGCCGGGCACGCGAATCTGCAGCCGGTCGGGATACGTCCGCGGATCGGCGGCATTGAAGTTCTGATCGCTCCTGAAGAAGAAGGTGCCGTTCAAGTTGTCCTGAGCGGTCGATCGTGCACCGACGTACTCGTATTGCCCGCCGAACTTCAGGTCGTGGCTGCCGCCGCGGCCGCTGACGAACCACGACATCGTGTTGTCGATCTGGTAGGCGTCGTTGACGCGCGCCTGTGCCACGTTGCTCTGCTGATCGACGAAGCTGGTGTAGACGAGCGTCGGCAACAGCGCGGTCTGATCCTGGCCGTTGCCGTTGAAATTCGGGTTGGCGAACGCCACGTCCTCCTGCGTGAAGTTCACGCGGAACGTGTTGAGGCGATTGCTTCCCATCACCGAGTTGAGCGTGGCCACGACGGTCTGATCGACGTCGATTTCCTCGCGCGAGGCATTCTGCGTCACCGGAAACGTGCCGGTGATCGGATTGCCGTTGAACACGACCGGAATGATCTGATTGAGCTGGGGCGACGACTCACGCAGCCAGCGGACGGCCCACGTGTTGTTCGCGCTCAACTGGTGGTCGAACCGGGCCAGCGTGTTCCATACGCGATCCTGCGTGACCGGCGAGGCGTTGAATTCCGGACGGGCAGGGATCGTGATCGTCGTCGCGCGGTCGACCATCACCCGCTCGACGTTGAAGAAGAAGTGCGCCTTGTCGCGCACGACCGGCCCGCCGATGTTGGCCCGGTACGTCTGCAGCTGCGTGTCGGGTTTGGTCAACCCGTTCTGCTTCACGAAGAAGTCCGGCTTCGTCATGCCGGCATCCTGCCAGAGTCCCGCGCCGACGCCATGAAACGCGTTCGTGCCGCTCTTGCTGATCGCGTTGATGACCGCGCCGGTCGTGCGGCCGAACTCGGCGTCGTACTGGTTGGTGATCACCTGGAGCTCGGCGACGGCCTCGAGCGGCGTTCGCGCCTGCGAGCCGGCCCGCTGCCCGATCACGTCGTCGTTGTTGTTGGCGCCGTCGAGCATGAAGTTGTTGTTGCGGGAATCCAGCCCGTTGGCGCTGACCGCGTCCGAGCCGAACGACTCGGTGCTGACGTTGGCGATGACGCCCGGCAGCAGCGCCACCAGGCCGATGACGTTGCCGTTCACCGACGGCAGCGCCGCCCCCTCGCGGCTGGTCACGTTGCCGCCGATCTCCTTCGAGGTCAGATCGACGAGCGGGGTCTCCGCCGTGACGGTGATCGTCTCGGTGACGGCACCTGGCCTGAGCTCCACTTCCAGGGTCGTCGTGCGGCCCAGATCGAGGCGGATGCCTTGCCGGCTGTACTTCGCGAATCCGGACAGCTCCGCTTCGAGCGTATAGACGCCGGGAGTGATGGCCGTGATGAAGTACGACCCGTCGGCGGTGCTGACGCTCTGACGATAGACGCCGGTCGCCTGATTCCTGATGACGATGGTGACGCCCGGGATGCCCGCATCCTGCGTGTCCACGACGCGCCCGCGAAGTTCGGCCGTGTTCTCCTGCGCGAATGTCCGGGTGTCGAGGCAGAAACTGCAAGCGAGAACGAGTAGCCCGACGAGTCGTGATCGCATCGAAGCCTCCTCGACGCGAGATCCCTCTCGCGTCCACATGCCCGCGTGAGGCCGTCTAGTCTACGCCGATCGTCAGAGCGGCGCCCGAAGCTCTGCATCTCGTTTCATGCCGTTCGACCTCACGAAGGAACCACAGCCTGGCCAACATTCTCGCGGGTGCGCGCACCGCGAGAAAACGTCGATCAGGCGGTAGCGCTGCGACCGTTTATCTGCCTACTTCACGTCCTGTTGAAGGAATCGCAGCGTGAACCCGTTCGGATCGCGGATGCGGAACTCCAGGCCGCAGTGCTCCGGCTCGTGGAGTGTGTCGACGAACTCCACATCCGCCGACTCGAGCGCCCGCGATTTCAGGACCTGGTACAGCTCCCGAACGCGATCGGTCGTGATCAGCAGCGACACGCCTCGCGGGTCCGACTGCTCACGGACATCGAACGTGAGCTCGGCTTTTCCGAGCGTGGCTCTGCCCCAGAAGACGACGGGGCCCTCTGCCGGAAACCGGCCCTCTTCGGTGAACCCGATCGACGTGTACCAGTCGAGTGTCCGGCTGACATCCTGCGTGCCAATGACGAGCGTCGCGCCTTGAACGGAGCTGGCGACGCGCGACGTGGCCTGCCGGATATCGGGAGCCGGCACCGGCTTCGGTGGTTGTGCGCCCGCGGCACGCAGACGATCGGCGGCGTCCCGGTCCCGTCGCAGCAGCGCGAATTCGAGTGCCGTCTGACCCTTGCTATCGGTCACCTCGACATCGGCGCCCAACTCGATGAGCAGGTCGAGGATGTCCAGGCGGTGTCGCGCGATCGCAAACTGCAACGGTGTTTCGCCGTGATAGCCGGTCGACAGCCGCTCGTCGAGTACCTCAGGCTGTTGCTCGACGAGCCCGCGAATGACATCAACGTCACTGGTTGCGATTGCGGAGAATATGTGATGTCTGGCACCGCGTTCGAGAAGCAGCGACACGACATCCATCGCGATGGCGCCGGGTTCGGGAATGAGTGTCACCCATCCGATCACGCCCACTCCCAGGTCGTCACCGCGGTCGTTCGGATCCGCGCCAGCATCGAGCAGCACGCGGAGCATCTCGAGATGGTTGCACGCGAAGTGCAGTGCGCTGGCGTTGTGGCGGGGGCCACGCTTCGCGATCAGCGTGGGATCCTCGCGAAGCAGTGCACGGGCGGTTTCGACATCCCCCGTCTGAATGGCATCGAAGAAGCGAGAAGCGGCCACGGTGTGGCGGCGGTCGATTTCAGTCTTCAGCGCTCGCCAGCTGGAGAAGCCGTGGTCCTGTGCGACGGCCAGGAGCGCTGAGGCGAGCTGTGCGCGTGGATCGGTCCGGCGCAGCACGGCGAGACGATCCTTGGCGAGTTTCCGGAGGTATTCGAGCGAGGCGCGTGCCGGGAGCGTGGAGTTTGACATAGACCCCTACCTTCCATGATCGCCCGGCGTCCGCGTCTCACGGGCTGGAAAGTCAGGGTCACTGACTGATTGTTGAGCGCTTCGGAGGTGGGTTCGACCCTTTACGCGGACCGTCGGCCGCCTCATCACGGCCGGTCGCATTCTAGCGTCCCGTGGTCGTTCACGCAATCATCGCCTACGAGGCCGGACCAGGGCCGCCCGCGCCACCCTCGACGACGCGAAGGCCACGCCGAATTACCCGATGAGCACGGTCATCGCGCCCAGCGCGATGGCATTCGGCGGACCGGCTTCGACGACGAAATCTCCTTGCCTGGCGGCAGGCGCGCCACCAATGAGCACCGTCGCGCTCCCGACGGCCACCGTGCCACCGACGTGTGGCTTCTCCCGTCCACGAGCGGCAGATGTGCGTATCCACCGCGGCGCGCCAGGCAGGCAGGCCGCCAATCAGCACCGTGGCGCATCCTGGTCCAGGAGCGAGGGGTGTTCCGTGCGTCGTCACGTCGTCTCTGCGCGCGGCCGGTGCGCCCATGGAAGCCTCCTCAGTTGATCATCACGAGCGAGCCGCGCAGCGTGAGCGTGCCGCCAGCCTTGATGTCCAGTGATCCCGACGCTTCGATGGCGATCTGCGGCGCGCGGATTCGCAGCACCGACGCGGCGTCGATCGTGGTCGTGCCACTCGCGCTGTCGATCACGATGCGGTTGCCGTTCGAGGCATCAATGGTGATGCCGCCATCGTCAATGGTGATCGCTTTCCGTCGTTCAACTCCAGCCGGAGGCTACCCTTTGCGCCGTCGTCGAACCTGACGCATGGCCCTTTCGCGTGCGGATGGTGCGGATGTCGTTACGCCCATCGGCGTTCGTCATCGGTGGCTTGTCGTCGCCGTTCCACAGCGAACCAACAATATAAGGGAACCGGAGGTCGCCGCGCTCGAAGGCGACGAGCACCTCGTCGCCCACTTCCGGGCAGAAAGAAGGTCCCGTAACCCTTTCCCGTCATCGGCGTCGCGAGCCGCGCCCATACCAGTCTTCCGGCCGGCTGTGCCAGGGAAAGCTGACCTTGACCCGAGCCAGACTGCTCGGGTCGCGGTTCTCTCGAACGATGGCGACCGCCACGCCGTTGATCGGGCCGCTGTCGGGACGTACTGCTTCAGTGTCGCGTGTGAGGTCTTTGCTCATAAGGAGAAGCCCCGTTAGAGGATTGGCGCGACGACGCGGTGTCAGCCGAATCTGCGAGGCGTTCGGTGGCCCCGATTCGGAGGTCGGGAAACACGGCGCGCAGCCTTGACTGGCATGTTGTCGATCGCTCTGAAGGGATAACGATATGGACTGTATAGTTAACTGATCTCTGTCCCATGAGGCGAGGAATCGGATGTGTCGGCGTCCTGACGCTTCTTGCCCTGATATCGTTTCTGAAGCGGGGTCTGGAGCCTCCAACGCCTAACCCGCCAGGCAGCTTCTCCTTTGGCGTCATGGGCGATGCGCCGTACGACCCTCTGGAAGAGATCCGGTTCGGTCTCGTGCTGCAGGATCGTCGACGCGCATGACCTGTCCGCGGTCATCAGCGTCGGCGACATCTTCTGGTGGCCGTGCACCGACGAGATGTATCAGCGTGCGCGCGACCGATTCAATGGACTCCGTCATCCGGTGATCTACACACCGGGCGACAACGAGTGGTTCGACTGCTGGGAGCCTGGGTCTGGTGGCTACGAGCCGCAGGAGCGTCTGGCGCGGCTTCGACAGATCTTCTACACGACGCCAGCACAGAGTCTTGGTGGAAGAAGGGTAGCGCTGGCGAGTCAGGCGGCGTTCATCGAGAACGTCCGCTGGACCGACCACTCGCTCGTCTTCGCCACCGTGCATCTCATTGGCAGCGGCAACGGACGATGGCCGTTTCCAAATCGTACCGAAGATGACGTCGCGGCGGCGAAGACGAGAACCGAGGCCGCGGCAGCGTGGCTGCGAGAGACGTTCAGCGCAGCGAAGGCCGCGAACGCGTCAGCCGTGGTCGTGGCGATGCAGGGTGCACCGTTCGACGAAGAGCCGAAGGATCGCGAGCTGTTCGAGCCGTTTCTGGCCACGCTTCGCGAAGAGGCCGAGCGCTTTGAGCGCCCCGTGCTCCTCGCACACGGCGACCACCACCAGTTCCAAGTGGATCGACAGCTTGGCCTCGCGAATCTCACACGGCTCGAAGTGCCGGGCTCACCGGATGTCGGCTGGGTTCGCGTGACGGTGACGCCGAACGCACGCGAACCATTCCTGTTCGAGCGCCACAGCATCCCGCGCTGGAAATACTGGTAGAGGTTCCGCGTCGCGGTAGGGGCGACGCGTGCGTCGCCCCGCTATTCGCTGCGCAGCGCCTCCAGCGGATCGATCCGCGCCGCGCGCCGGGTCGGCACCCAGCAGGCCAGCAGCGCGACGCTGGCGAACAGCACGCCAACGCCGATGAGTGTCAGCGGATCGGTGGGCTCGACCTCGAACAGGAACGACGTCAAGCCGCGCGACAGCACGACAGCCGCGACGATGCCCGCGGCCACACCGCCGGCGATCAACCGGAAGCGCATCCGCGAACACCAGCTTGCGGATGTCTCGCTGCTGCGCGCCGACCGCGCTGCGGACGGCGATCTCGCGCCGCCGCGACGGCGACCGAGAGCGACAGCACGCCGTAGACGCCGACCAGCGTGAGCACGCTCGCCACGATCGAGAACCCGACGAGCAGCTGCATCGCGAACGTGCGAGAGGCGAGCGAATCGTCACGGACCTGCTCCAGCGTCCTGACGTTCTCGATCGCCACCGTCGGATCGACCGCGCGCAGCTCCTTCTGGATCGCCGCCATCAGCACGCGCGGGTCGCCGTCGTGCGAACGACCAGATCCTTCGAAAAGGCCCCCGCCTGCCAGAGCGACAGATAGAGCTCCGGCTCGGCCGCCCGCGTCAGATCGTCGGTGCGGCTGTTGGCGACGACGCCGACGATTTCGAGTCGGCGGCTGCTGCGGCTGCCTTGCCAGAGCTTCTTGCCGATCGGCTGGTGCCGGGGAAGTACCGGTCGGCGAGCGCGCGATTGACGATGGCGACTCTGGGCGCGGCCTTGTCGCGTATCGCGTCGGACGCGGAAGTCCCGGCCCTCGGTAAGTGGAATCCGAAGAAGATCGAAGTAGCCCGGCGTCACCGATCGCAGCGGAAGCGCGACCGCGTCGCTCGGCCTGGCGATCGGTGGCTGCCCTTCGATTTCGACGCGCCCGGGCCAGTTGTTGCCGGTGAGCGGCACGCCCCACGCGAACGCCGCCTGCTGCACGCCCGGCAGCGGCGACACGCGCTCCAGCGCCAGCGTGTGGAAGTTCTTCCAGTCGCCCTGCACCGCGGTCACGGTCATCGTCAGGATCTGGTCGATGCTGTAGCCCGACTGCACGCGCGAGAGGTTGCTCGTGGTCCGAAGGAGGAGGCCGGCGCCGACCAGCAGCGCGAGCGTGAGCGCGGTCTGTACGATCGTGACCGCGCGCAGCAGCCGCCGTTCGCGGCGGCCGGCGCTGCTCTTCGGGCCGGCGCTCTTGATCACCTGCATCGCGTCGAGCCGCGAGGCGCGGAACGCGGGAAGAAAGCCGGCGACGAGCGCAGCCCAGGATCGCGAGGCCGAGCCCGACGCCAGGACCGGCCAGACCGCGGTGACCGCGTCGAGCCGCGGAATGGCCGGTCCGGCAATCAGCTTGAAGACCTTGATGATCCCGAACGCGAGAGCCGACGCCGAGCGCGCTGCCGAGCAGGGCGATGCAGCAGGCTCTCGACCGAGACCTGACGGAAGAGCGCGAGCCGTCTGACGCCGAGCGCGGTGCGGACGGCGTATTCGTCCTGACGCTGCAGGCCGCGGACGAGCAGCAGGGCGGCGACGTTGCCGCAGGCGATCAACAGCACCAGCGCCGCCGCGCCGAACAGCGGCAGCAGGATGCGTCCGGCGTCGCGATTGAAGTCGTCGGTGAGCGGCTGGCCTGCGCGCGTGATACCCGTCGAAGTCCTTGTCCGCCTGCGCCTGCCTCGCGGTGAGCACCGTGAGCTCCGCCCGTGCCTGGTCGATGGTCGCGCCGCTGCGCAGCCGGCCGACGACATCCCAGTTCGGCTGCTTCAGCCGCTCCGGGTTCGGGGCGGCCGGCATCCAGAAATCGACCTGCGCATTGACGTTGTAGTTCGGCTCCTGCGCGGTCGTCGGCGACGGAAGGAAGCGAATGCCGGGCGGCATGACGCCGATGACCGTGGGCGGCGTCTCGCGGCGGCTGATCCGAACCGGCGTGCCGACGATCTTGGGATCGCCGCCGAACTTCCGCTGCCAGACGTCGTAGCCGAGGACGATGACCTGACCTGCCGGAAACGCCGTCTCGGACTCGCTGAATGTGCAGCCCGAGCAGGGGCTCCAGTCCGAGCACCTTGAAGAAGTCCTTGCTGACGAACATGCCTTCGAGCGACTCGCTGCCTTCGTCGGAGACCAGGAAGTTGAAGGACCAGGCGTACCCGGCGATCGCCTCGAACGACTTCGAATCGCGCTGCCATTCCTGCCACTGCGCGGCGGACCATCGCTGCGGCGGGCCGGCTTGCCCGTCGGTGCGCGCGCGTGAACCAGCACGAGTTGCTCGGGCTCGCGGTAGGGTGGCGGCGTCAACAGCACGCCTTGAACCAGGCTGAACACCGCCGACGTCGCGCCGATGCCGAGCGCGAGCGTGAGCACGGCGATCGCGGTGAAGGAGGGTTCCTGCCGCAGCTTCCGCCAGCCGAACCGCACATCGTCGAGCATGCTCGCTCCTTGTCGTTGCCGCCTGAAGGCAACGCCCGCTTAGACGGCGGCGGGCCGCCGGTGGTTGTTGTCTGTACCGTGGGGATTACTCGTGGCCACCTTTAGGTCGCCTCAGTGACTATTCCATCCGAAGCGCCGCGATCGGGTCCACGCGCGGCGCGCGGCGCGCGGGCAGATAGGCGGCGAGCAGGGCGCCGCGATGACGACGGTGCAGGCGGTCGCGAGCGTCACGTCCATCGCCAGGCTCGACGCCGAACAGATAGCTGCGAATCGCCGCTGCCGCCGCGAGCGAGAGCGGCAGGCCGGCGGCGAGCCCAGGCCGACATAGGTGACCGTGTCCCTCAGCACGGTGCCGGTGACGCGCCAGCGCGGCGCCCCGAGGGCGACACGGATCGCGATCTCCTTCATCCGCTGCGCGACGCGGTAGCCGACGACACCGTACACGCCGAACGCCGCGAGCAGGAGCGCGGTAGCGGCAAACACAGCGATCACGCCCGTCAACAGGCGGCGCGGCCGCAGCGTGCGGCCGATGTAGTCCTCGAGCAGGACCGGCATGCCGAGCGCCTGATTGCGATCGATCGCCCAGATCGCGTCGCGGATCGGCGGAACCAGCGCGATCGGATCGCGTCGCGCGCACGACCAGGTCGTAGGACTGGAAGAAGGTTGGCGCCTGGCCCATGGGGATGTACACCTCGCGAGTCGCGTCGGCATCGAGGCTGCGATGCTTGACGTCGCTCACCACGGCCACGACCTCGCGGACGTTCCCGAGCACGAGGAGTCGCTCCCGCAACGGATCGCGGCCCTCGGCCCGGATGCGTCGCGCGAACGTCTCGTTGATGGCCATCACGAACGGATTGGGCCGCACATCGCGCGAATCGAAGTCACGTCCCCTCGACGATCCGGATGCCGGCGGTCTCGAAATACCCGGGGCTCACGATTCGCCCGGCCGCGTTATCCGTGGCCGGGTTGTGCTCGCGTCCCTGCGGGATCGCGTCCCAGCCCATGCTCGGACGGTCTCCCATCGGCACGTGGATCGTCAGCGCTGCCGATTCGACGCCGGGCACTGCTTCGACGCGCTCGATGACCTGGTTGAAGAACGGCAGTCGGGCCGGTCCATTCAGGCGTCCTGCCGGATCGACGCGGATCGCCATCGCGCCGCGCGGGTTGAACCCGGGATCGACGTCGAGCAACGCCGTCAGGCTGCGCAGCAGCAGTCCACCGGTCACCGTGAGCACGATGACGAGGGCGACCTGTGTGGCGAGTGCCAGGCGCTGCACGTAGACCGCGCGCGGATCGGCGGTGATTCCGGCATGCGGCCGCAGCCCGTCAACGAGGTCTCGACGGCGCAGGTGCAGCAGCGCGACACCGCCGAACACGACCGTGATCGCCGCGCACAACGACGGCGCGAACGCGATCGCCGGCCACCCGACCTGCAGTTCGCCCACGCGCGCGAGCGACAGCCACGCGGTCGCGCCCGACAACGTTCACGACGGCTGATGCGAGCGACCAGACGCCGTGGCGCCACCGAGGCCCACGAGCACCGCGCTCTCCGCCGTCGTCTGACCGAGCACCTGGCCGCATCGACGCACCAAGCGCCGCGCGCACCTGCATCTCGCGTCGGCGGCCGCTGGCCCGCACCAGCAGCAGGTTGGCGAGATTCGCGCACGCCATCAGCAGCACGCATCCGATACCGGCGAAGAGCAGGAGCACCGGCGATCGCGCCTCGCGCGTCACGAGATCGGGCAGCGGCGTGACCTGCTGCCCGAGCACCGTCATCCACTGTCCACTTCCCGACGGACAGCGCCGCCTGACGACTCGCCAGCTCGGCATCGGCCTGTTCGGCGGTGACTCCCGGCCGGAGACGGCCGATGACGGCCATGAACCCGCCGATGTCTTCGTTCCCATCGATCGGTCAGCGGAAGGTACACGTCAATCGGTGCGCCCGCGAACAGGCTGCCCGACAGCGGGAAGCCCGACGACACCACGCCGATGACGAGATGCGGCGCGTTCTCGATCGTGACCGACTGCCCGACGATGTCCGGACGGCCGGCGAATCGGCGCTGCCAATAGCCGTGCGAGAGCACCACGGTCTGCGCGGCACCCGGGGGACATCATCGCCGGTGCGGAACAGGCGGCCGGTCACTGGCGAGGCGCCGAGCATCGGCAAGAGCTGATGCGTGACGCGAAGGCCGTTCACGCGCTCGGGCGTCTCGAGCACCGGTGACCGTGAAGACATCAGGTGCATCGCCAGCCCAGGCGCCGATCTGCTCGAACGAGGTCAGGTGCTGCTGCCAGTCGGCGAACTGCGGCAGCCGGTTCGATCCGATCACCGCGTTGCGTCCCGTCGCCCGTACGGCTGTCGTAGGTGGTGATCCACACGAGCCGCTCAGCATCGGGAAACGGGAACCGCTGCACGAGGATCGAGTAGGCGATCGTGAACGCCGCGGTCGTGGCGCCGATGCCGAGCGCCAGCGTGCACACGATCACGGTCGCCAGAGCCGGCGTGCGGCGCCACGTTCGCGCGGCGACGCGCATCGTCTGCCAGAGGCTCATGGCGCGATCTGGATCAATCGTCATGCCGGGCAGCGGTCCTGCAGATGCAATGATTTACCACACGCTGCCGTCCGTGCACGGGATGCGGCGTCCCACGAGCGAACAGCGGTCGATGTGTAGATGTGCCTATAATCGCGCCCACCCTGATGGCACTGGCTCCTGGCACACGTGTAGGTCCGTACGAAGTCCTGGCCGCGATTGGCCAGGGTGGCATGGGCGAGGTGTATCGCGCGAGGGATGCGAAGCTCGGTCGTGACGTCGCGCTGAAGATCCTGCCAGAAGCGTTCGCGTACGATCCCGAGCGGCTCGCCCGTTTCGAGCGCGAAGCGCAGGTGTTGGCCTCGCTCAGTCATCCCAACATCGGCGGCATCTACGGTCTCGAAGACAGCGGCGGCACGCAGGCGTTGGTGCTGGAGATTATCGAGGGACCCACGTTGGCCGACCGGATCGCCGAGGGACCGCTTCCCGTTGAAGAAGCGCTGGCGATGGCGGGGCAGATCGGCGAGGCGCTCGAAGCGGCGCACAACGCCGGCATCATTCACCGCGACCTGAAACCGGCCAACATCAAGCTCACGCCGGACGGCTCGGTGAAGGTGCTCGACTTCGGACTGGCGAAGGCGATCGAAACTGCGCCGATGCGGCAGCAGCAGTCTCTCGTTGTCCCCGACGATCACGACGCCGGCGATGACGCAGGCCGGCTTCATCCTGGGCACTGCCGCGTATATGAGCCCGGAGCAGGCGAAGGGCAAACCGGTGGACAAGCGCGCCGACGTCTGGGCCTTCGGCGTGGTGCTCTTCGAAATGCTCACCGGCCGCCGGCCGTTTGCCGGCGACGACGTGTCCGACGTGCTGGCCTCGGTGCTCGCGCGCGAGCCGCAGCTCGCGGCGATTCCCGACGCCGTTCCGTTGACCGTTCGTCACGTTCTCAAGGCGTGCCTCCAGAAGGATCTGAAGAAGCGCATCCACGACATGGGAGACGTCCGGCTGGCGATGTCAGGTGCGTTTGAAACTGTTCGCGACGCTGGGACGCCGGTGGTCACCCCGCGGCGGTCGTGGTCACGAGTGCTCGCGACTGCTGCCGCGCTGATTCTCGTTGCCGCGATGGCCGCGGGGGCGGCGTGGATCCTGAAGCCTGCCGAGCCTCGACCTGTGACGCGCTTCAGCCATCGTCTGAAAGATGAAGCCTTCTCGCGCGTGGGTCGGCCCGTCGTCGCGCTGTCGCGCGACGGACGACGCCTGGCGTATGTCGCGGACGCCCGGATTTATCTTCGCAATCTCGACGAACCGGACGCCAGGCCGATTCCCGGCACCGACGAGAACCCTTCGTCACCCTTCTTTTCCCCGGACGGCGCGTGGGTCGGCTTCTGGTCGAGCGACGATGCGCTCAAGAAGATCAGGCTCGCCGGCGGCACGCCGGTGACGCTGACCAAAGCCGGCAACCCACTCGGCGTATCGTGGGGAGCGGACGACAGGATCGTTTACGCGTTGACCGATGGCATCTGGAGCGTGTCGGGCAACGGCGGTGTCCCAGAGCACCTCGTGAAGACGACGCCGCGGAGAGCGCATCCACAGCCCGCAGATGCTGCCGGGAGGCCAGGCAGTGCTGTTCACGTCGACGACTGTCGCCGGCCCCCAAGGCTGGGACAAAGGCCGCATCGTCGTGCAGACGCTCGACAGCGGGCGTCGGAAGGTTCTGCACGCCGGCGGTGCCGACCCTCGCTACGTGTCAACGGGGCACCTTGTGTATGTCCTGGGCAACACGCTGTTCGCGATACCGTTCGATCTGAAGGCACTGGAGGTGCGGGGGGGACCGATGCCAGTTGTGGCCGAAGTCCGGCGCGCCCTCGCAGCCGACATTGGCATTGCCCAGTACGCGATCTCGGACAACGGAGTGCTCGCCCACATCAGGGGCGTCGGGGAAAGCCAGTCGAACCTGTCTCTGGCCGACCGATCGGGAACCTTCAAGCCGCTTCCGGGATCGACGGCGACGATTTTCCAACCCAGCTTCAATCACGACGAGTCGAGAATTGCCGTGCACCGCGTCGAGGGCGGCACCCCGAACATCTGGATCTACGAAGTGTCGCAGTCCCAGTGGCGGCAGTTGACCTTCGACGGTGGCGATCGGCCCGTATGGACGCCCGACGGCCGCGCCATTACCTATCGGAAGGGCACGTCGTTGTGGCAGATTCCGAGCGACTTCAGCGGCGCCGGGGCGCCGCTGCCGGGTACGGACGTGCCGGGCAACTACGGTCCGTTCGATTGGTCTCCGAATGGCGACGTCCTGCTGTGGGGATCGCCAGAGGCGCTCCACGCGTATCGAGTGAAGGCCGGTGCGGGCGACGGAGCGGATTCTGCGCCGCTGCTGATGAAGCCCCCGGAAGGGAACACGCTCATCGGTCGAGCGAGCTTTTCACCGGATGGTCGTTGGCTCGTCTTTGTCGCCATTAATCCGAGCGGAAACTACGTGTATGTGAGTCCCTTTCCGTTTGGCGCCGGCGGCCACCGAAAAATCATGAACGAGAGCGGCAACTCGCCGGTGTGGGGCAGAAGCGGTGGCGAGATCTTTCTCATCACGACCGACGGACAGTTCAAGGCGCTGCGGATATCGACCAACCCTGCTCCGGACTGGAGCAATCCCCAATCGCTGTTCAGGGCGCTGGGCACCACGTCAGCCGGTTCGGGCGGCACGAACTACGACGTGACGCGCGACGGACGGCAGTTTCTCATCGTCACTCCGTCTGACGCGGGAACTACGGCCGCGAATCCCGAGATTCAGATCGTGCTGAACTGGCACGAGGAGCTGAAGCGGCTGGCGCCGGTCCCGTGACCCCTCACGTCGATCGTTCGCGGCTCGTCGGTCGCCTCGCTGTGCGTGGAGTGGCCGGAATCGCGTCGATCGGCGCGATTCTCTTTGGAGGAGCCGGTCGTCTCGATTGGGCAGCCGCGTGGGCGTTCATCGCCATGTTCTCGGTCTATCTGATCGCAGGAATGGGCTATTTCTCCAGGAAGGACCCTGAGCTGCTTCTGGAGCGCATGAACACGCCGTCGGACGTTCCACGATGGGACCGGATCCTGGTGCGCCTTTATCGGGTGCTGCTCGGATGTCTGTTCCTCACAGCGGCACTCGATGCCGGCCGTTATCGATGGGCGCCCGTACCGTTGCCGCTGCAATGGCTCGGTGCAGCAGGAGTGCTTGCCGCCTTCGTCGCGGTGTGGTGGTGCACGGCGACCAACCACTATCTGGCGTCCTACGCCCGGTTACAAGCGGACCGAGGGCAGCAGGTCGTCAGCGAAGGTCCGTATGCGATCGTGCGACACCCGATGTACACCTCGATGACCGTGCTCGGTATCAGCATTGCGTTGCTGCTCGGATCCTGGCTGGCGCTCGTTCCGGCCGCTGCCATCGGGCTGCTTGTGGTTGTCCGTACTCGGCTCGAGGATCGGATGCTCATCGATGGTCTGCCTGGCTACCGAGACTACGCGCTGCACGTGCCGAGTCGCCTCGTGCCAGGCGTCTGGTAAGTGTGTCGAGACCACCCGCGGTTTGACATGCGACATATGTCGCACTAAGATGCGACATCTGTCGCATCTGGAGCGCCGCTGATGGCCAAGGCCGCGCACGACGCGCTCTCGCGACGAGAGCGCGAAATCATGAACACGTTGTTCGCGCTCGGCAATCTCGCCACGGCGGAAGACATCCGGGCGCGGCTGGCGGACCCGCCGAGCGGCTCGTCGGTGCGGGTCATGCTCGCGAGGCTCGAGAAGAAGGGCTATCTGCGCCATTCGCTCGATGGCGTCCGCTACGTCTATTCGGCAACGGAATCTCCGGACAAGGCGAAGCGAACGGCGCTCCAGCGGTACGTGCAGACGTTCTTCGGCGGATCGCTCGCGCAGATGATGGTGTCGCTCGTCCGCCAGGGGTCGTGGACCGAGCAGGAGCTCGAGGATCTCGCGGCCGAGATTCAACGCGCGCGGAAGGAGAAGAGCCGATGATGTCCTTCGCTGTCCTGACCATCGTGAAGGCGACACTCGTGTGTGGCTTGGCATTCGTCCTCTCGCACGTGTGCCGGCGCACGCGCGCGTCGATTCGACACCTGCTGTTCGCGCTCGCCTTCGCGGCGCTGGTCGCCATTCCCGGTGCGGGCCCGGTGGTACCGACTGTGGCGGTGACGGTACAGCGGCTGCTGCGACGCTCCAACGTCACCGAACACAAGACATGGCCTCGGACGTGCCGTCGAGCGCAGGCGCAGATCGCTTCGGCGGTCCAGCGCGCCTTCGATCTCTCGAGACACGGCACCGCGCAGCGTCGGTGACGATCGCGCAGGTGGTCACGGCCACCTGGCTCATAGGCGTCGCGCTCTTTCTGATGCCGGTCGTTGTCGGCTTCTGGCAGGTGCGTCGTCTGCGCGCAGGGTGCGTTGCCATGGACCGACGGGCAGGCGACTGGTGCAGACGCTGGCGTCAGCGCTCGGCGTGCGCCGACGGATTGACGTCCTGCTGTCACGACGCCGTGACGGGCCCGATGACCTGCGGAGTGCTGAGACCATCGATCATCCTGCCGGTGAGCGCTCGAAGAGTGGGATGAGGCGTCGCTCAGGCGCGCGCTCAGACACGAGCTCGAGCACGTGGCACGCTGGGACTTTCTGACGCTCTGCCTGTCGAGGATGGTCTGCGCGGCGTACTGGTTCCATCCGCTGGTCTGGGCCGCGTGGCGACGATTGCGACTCGAAGCCGAGCGGGCGTGTGACGACGCCGTCGTGCGGCGAGGACGATGCAAGGGATTACGCCTCGTTGCTGGTATCCATGGCGCAGCGGGAACCAGCCGGCGCGCGACGGCCCCTGCTCGCCATGGCGGGCCGCAACGATCTCGCGGCGCGTGTCGCGGCGGTGCTGGATCACGATCAAGCGCGTGGTCGCATCGGACGGCGCCGCGCAGCAGGCATGATCGTCGCGGGTGCGGTTGCGACGCTCGCCGTCGCACCGATCACGATCGCGCGCGCCATGCCGCAGACGCCGCCGGCAGCCGCCGCTCCGTCGCAGACGTTCGCCGCCGCGTCCATCAAGCGCAACTCGCCACAGCAGATCAGGTTGGTCGATGGGCGGCTGGATCGCCACCAATGTGACCGTGCGTGAACTGCTGGTTCGCCGCATTCTGGGGTTCGCTGAGGTCGACAACGCACCCTTCGTGGGTCCGTTTCGATCGCTTCGACATTGTCGTTGAACGGGGCGCATCGACACTCCACGCGCAGCTGGAATCGAAGAGCCTGCAGGCGTTCCTGGCCGAACGATTCAAGCTGGTGGCGCATCGAGGGTCGAAGGAGTTCCCGGTCTACTGCGCTCGTCCTGGCGCGGCCGGGGCGGCAGTCTTGGTCCGCAGATGACGCCGTCGCAAATGGATTGCACCGCTGACGCGGTTCGGGCCCAGTGCGGTGACCGGCACCGCGCCGCCAGCGGCACAGACTGGCGAGCGGCCGAGCTGCGGCACATCCAGCAGCCACGGTCGGCTGACGGGCCGCGGCATCACACTGGAGGAGTTCGTCCGGAACCTGCCAATGCATATGCGCTTCCAATCCGGCACCCAGTTTCGCGGTCGGCAGGTGATGGACCGCACGGGTCTCAGTGGCCGGTTCGACTTCACCTTCGAGTGGACACCCGACAGACGCGTCCGCCTCCTCGTCTCGAGTCGAGCTCCGAGATTTCTCGCGGCCCTGGAGGAGCAGCTCGGTCTCAAGATCGAGTCGCAGCTCGCTCCCAGACCAGTGCTGGTCGTCGACAGCATCGAAGAGCCAGCCGAGAACAACTAGGCCGTGGTAGCGTGGCACGATGGCAGATCGCACACAGCCGATTCACGCCGATCGCTATTGGAACGAGACGGGCATTCACCTGGTCAAAGGCGCGCAGTACCCGCATGACCGTCGTGCCCGGTCTCGGCGAGCCGCTGAAGGACGCCGGCTTCATCGCGCGGAGCATTGCCGGTGAGGACTGGCAAAGCCTGCCGCACAAGACCGCCAGTCTCGTGCACGGCAAGCGGAAGGACGATGCCAGGTGGTTCGCCCTGATCGGCACGGTCGACAAGGAACATCCATGGGTCATCGTCGACGGCGGCATCGTGACGGCGCCGGCCGATGGCCAGCTCCTGTGCTACTTCAACGACGTGCAGCTCGAACTGTTCTACGGCAACAACTCAGGTTGGGTCTGCTGGACGTCGAACAGGTCGCGCCGCCGGCGGCTCGATGACCTGATGCGATCAGTTCATCGTGGTGCACGTCGGGGACTCGTCCCCGGGGTGTGGTAGGTCAATTGGGCAGCGCCGACCGCTTCGGCGTCAGCCCCTGACGTGTGTACCAGTGCAGGAGACTGTCGTTGTATTCCTGCGGCCACACGAACATGAAGGCGAGGAGCATCAAGACCAACACGGCTCCCGAGCCCATCGCGAACGCCTCGGTTCCGTCCGTCCTCCATGTGTGGACGCAGAGCGTCACGAACACGGCCGCGTACAGTGCCGCGCTGATCCAGTGGTGGACCGTTTCACGAGTCGTCAGTCCACGGAGTCCCGGGACGCGTGGGGGCAATGATCCTGTTGAGGTCAATACCCGGACGTATTCCGCGATGCCGTGGTCGCCTACTTCTGCGCGGCGCGTCTCGGGCTCGAGCACCTGCGTCAGCAGGCGCGTGGACAGCATCGGCATCAGTGGGGCGCCAGTGTGAATGCGGCCTCCGCGATCGATGAACAGCTGCTGGCCGCCTCGCGCAAACGCGGTATCGACAGCGAGACCAGGGACCATGTCCGAGCTGTTGACGAAGCGAAAGTACCGGCCTCCGACTCGCGTCCCGAGCTCGCGCTCGAATGAGGCTTCAGCGACGCTGGGTTGACCGAAGGTGTACAGCCCGGCGACGGGGATCGCGCCGTCGGCCGAGAACTTCGCCGCTGCCACGACCGCGAGGGCGCCGCCCATGCTGTGTCCGGTCAGCAGAAGGGTCTGCTGGTTGTTGCGCATCCGCTCGAGCGACGCCGTGAGTCGCGGCCAGAGCAGGTCCACGGCCGAGAGGTAGCCGCTGTGCACGAGGCCGAACGCACCCGGCGCGGGCTTGTGCTGCCAGTTCGTCTTCCAGTCGGCGAGCTCACCGGCGTCCGTCCCGCGAAACGCCACGATGATGCAGTCCGCATACGCGATCAGCAGGCAGCGATGGTTCTGTTCGACGACCAGGGACAGTTCACTCGCCTGAAGCGGGCCGAGCGCGCCATTCACGGCTTCGTCTGGCTGGTAGACCAGCTGCGATGCGACGGAGCATAGCGACGCAAATCCGGAATGGTAGCCATCGGCGACACCGTCGGGCGCCGACGGCAGGCCTCCGTCGTCCTTCGCCGCGGCCCCTGTCGGCGTGTTCGCCTGTGCGGCGGCGACGGTCAGCGGAATGACCTTGCCGATCGCCTTGAGCAGAAACATCAGCCCAAGCCGCGTCGTGCTGGCGATCGTTCCGCTGACGAGCAGACCCCAGAGCAGGCCGGTCAGAAAGCCGCCTTCGAGTTCCCATCCGATCAGCGGGATCGTGCCGCCAAAGAAGGCGATCAGGTTGCACCAGGTGACATACACGCTGAGCGCCACGGCGGACAGCGGCGGAAGGAGCCTGGCGATGAGCGTGAGCGTAAGTGGCTGCAGGCCTCACCTCGATGGTACGGCCTGCAGCATAGTGCAGGATTGAGCGAGGGTAAATCCTTCAGTTCATCGTGTTGTGCACGACCTTGCCGTCCACGACCGTCAGGACTGACTTCAGCTTTCTGATCGCATCATCCGGCACGCGCTTGGGATCGAAGTAGTCGTCGCTGAGGACGACGACGTCGGCGAGCTTGCCGGGCTCGATGGTGCCCAGCGTCGCCTCTTCCTTGAGGAACCAGCCGTTCTCCGCCGTGTAGAGGCGCAGCGCTTCCATGCGCGTCAGCTGCTGGCCGGCGTTGATCAGCGAGCCGTCGGAGGCCTTGCCGGTGACCATGTAGGCAATCACATTCCACGGGTTGAGCGTCGAGATCTGTGCCGAGTCGGATCCCGCACCCACCTTGATGCCGCTGTCCACGATCGTCCGCAGCGGCGGACCACCGCGCCCGCCGGCGAGGAACTGGAACGGGTGCACGGCGATCGCCGCGCCCATCGCCTTGAGCCGGTTGATCGTCGCCGCGTCAACGCTCCCGACGTGCGCCAGCGACCATCGCAGATCCTTGATCGGCGTCGTCTTGTTCACGGCTTCGAACGTGCTCACCGTCAACTCGTTCTCGGCCGCCGACAGGCTGTGCTGCTGAAACGCCCAGCCGTCTTTCGCGATGCGCGACAGTGCGGCCGTGTAGTTGTCCGGCGGCTTCTGCCCGAACAGCGGCCAGCTGGTCGCGAATTCGCCGACGCCGGAGATGCGCAGCAGGTCGTCACCCGATCCGTTGACCACATTCCGCAGCCGCTCGGACAGAATCGGCGTCTCCGGGCGCGTATCCATCGTCAGGAAGAAGATCCGCAGCCGCGACGTCATCCTGCCTTCGCGATGCAGCGCCACCGCGGCGTCGTACATGCGCCACTGGTCGGCGCTGGCCAGGGTGTCCGCTTCGAATGAGCCCTGCAGATCCGGTGTGCCGGGAAGATTGAATGCGCCCATGTCCACGTTCGTCGTGACGCCGACGCTGACCGAGTAGGCCATCGCGTCCACGGTGCCGCGCTTGCGATCGTCGAAGGTCTGCACGGCGCGCAACGCGTTCAGCGCCGCCATCGACGGTGCGTTGGCCCCGATGGCGCCGGTCTCGCTGACGACGATCTTCCGCTCGGTGAAGAACGCACGGCCGCGCGTGTTCGTCGCGGCGGGACCCGTGAATCCCTGGAACACGAGCACCGGGTGCTCGGACGTGGCGGCGTCGAGCTCGGCCAGCGTCGGCAGGCGCTTCTCCGCGAACTGCGCCGGATTCCACCCGCCCATCGACGTGATGAATCCGCCAGCCGGCACGGACTTGGCGCGCGCTTTGAGCACCGCCTGCACCTCGGCGATCGACGTCGCCGACTCGAGCGGCGTGTGATAGCCGGGCCGGATGCCGAGCAGGACGATGTGATTGTGGTTATCGATGAGACCGGGAACGACTGTGCGGCCGCGCAGATTGATTTCGCGAGTGCAGGGGCTGAGCCGCTGCCCGCCGCGCGGGCCGACGGCGGTGAACCGCCCGTCCTGGATCGTCACTTCGCTGACCGTGGACCCGCGCGCGTCCATCGTGGCGATCCTGCCGTTCGTCAATCGCAGATCGCGGGCTCCGGCGCACGGATCGATCGGCGCGCGCGTCTGTCCTAACAGCGTGACGACAGGGAAGGCGATGACGAGGAACAACAGCGCTGCGCCAAGGACGCTCGAAAGGATGCGAGTCATGTCGGAGATTGTAAGGGGAGAAAAGAAAAAAGGCCGGTCCGAGCGCTGGCCGGTAGTCGGTAGCCGGTAGCTCGTAGCAGGTTCAGAGTTCTTGCTACAGGCTACCGACCACCAGCTACCAGCTGGCTTCTATGCGGGCGTCGCTGCCGGCGCCGGATTCGCGGCCGCAAGGACGGCCGCCTTGTTCTTCGCGAGCCACTGGTCGAATGTGTTGACAGATCCACCGGCGAGCGCGCGCGTCTGCTCGACGCTGCGGACCGCGTTGACCTCTTTTTCGAAGTCGCGATAGACCTGGAACATGTTGCCGTATTCGTCCGCCCCTGGGAAGCCGAAGCTGCGGAACAGGTTCGCATCGAGCGCCGTGTACTGCACGGGGCCGATGCCGAGACCTTTGCTTAGCTTGTCGCTCATCTCCGCAAACGAGACGTGCTCACCGGCGATGGCGATGGTCTTCCCGACATACTGCGAGCCGCCCTTGAAGATCCCGTACGCGGCCTTGCCGATGTCGTCCTTGTCGATGCCGGCCAGCTTGGCCGTGCCCATCGGGAACGCCCAGCTGTAGACGCCCTTGTCGTCCTTCTTCGGCGCGAGACCGAAGAGGTAGAGGTTGTCCCAGTAGAACGACACCATGAGGAAGGTGGTCGGCAGCCCGGCAAACGCCGCGTCGGCCTCGGCCTTCGCGTCGAAGTGCGGCACGCGGTACTTGCCCTGGAGCATCGGCATACGCGTGTCGTCGGCCGACATCAGCTTGCGCGTGTCTTCGAGCGTGGACCAGATCACGTGCTGGGCGCCGGCGGCTTTCGCGGCCTCGGCAATGTTCTTGGCCTGCTGGATTTCCTTCTCACCGGAGAAGTGTTCCCAGAAGTTTGTGACAGCGTAGACGCCATGCGCGCCGGCGAACGCCTTCTTCAGGCTCTCCACGTTATCGAGGTCAGCGCTGACGACCTCAGCGCCAGCGGCGGCGAGCGCCTTCGCCTTGTCCTTGCTGGGGTCACGGGTAATCGCGCGCGCGGTGAACCCGCCGTTCGGATCCGCCAGAATCGCGCGCACGAGGCCGCTGCCCTGCGACCCGGTTGCGCCTAGCACTGCAATGATCTTTGCCATGTCGTCCCTCTTTATTCACGGTCCGGCTAAAGCCGGACACTACGCAAGTCCGGCTGAAGCCGGACACTACGAAGGGTCCGGCTCAGCCGGACCCTGAAATCTACACTCCCGCGACTTCTTTGCGGACGATCGCCGCGCCCTCGGTGAGCGCATTGAGCTTCATCTTCGCGACCATGCGGGCCAGCGGCTTCATGCCGCAGTCGCTGCTGAGCGTCACCTTGTCGGCGGGGATGGCCTTGACGACCTTCCGGATCCGATCGGCGATCTTCTGCGGTGACTCGATGGCGTTCGTGCGGATGTCGAGCACACCGATCTGCGCGCCCTGATTGGCCGGGAGATTCTTGAGGAACTCGATGCCCGCCATGTCGCGGTTCGCGTAGTCGAGCACGAATTCGTTGATGCCCGCGGTGCCAAAGAAGTACGGAAGCACCGTCTGGTAACCCTCGGGGTAGTTCGCGCTGAGGATGTCGTTGCCCCACGCGTTGCCGAAGCAGAAGTGCCAGCCGATCTTGGCGTTCACGCCGTCGCAGCACATCTCGACGGACTCACGAATCCACTTGTAGTCGTTCTTGTCGTTGGTGAAGAGCGGCAGCCACGCGCCGAGATCTTCGAACTGCAGGTAGGTGGCGCCGGCGGCGACGAGATCCTTCATCTCCTTGTTGAAGATGGGGGCCAGTGCGAAGCTCAGATCCTTCGCGTTCTTGTAGTGCTTGAAATAGACGTGCCAGGCAAGGTTCGCGGGGCCGGCGCCGACAGACACCTTGACCGGACGCTTGGTGTGCTGCGAGGCAATCTTGTACAGGTCCGCGAGCCGGATCGGGCCGTGCGTGACGGGGCCGCTGTTGATGACGCCGCCCCAGTCGTCGAGGATCGCCTTGCCCTGGCTCGGCGCCGCACCTGCATAGCTCGGGTGTTCCTCGCGCGATTGCTCGAATCCACCGATGCGCTCGTACATGTACCAGCAGAACGACCCGATGACGCCGACGTAGTCGTCGTACCACATGTTGCCGTCGGTCACGATGTCGAGGCCCGCTTCTTCCTGGTCGCGGATCACTGTGGCCACGGCGTCGGTGTACGCCTCTTCGTGCTGCACTTCCTTGAATGCCACCCGAACATCGCGGCCGAGCAGTTGATGCTTGAACCAGTGCGGCCTCGGGTAAGACCCGACCATGGTGGTCGGAAGAATTTTGTCGACGATCTTCGTTGCCATGTACCCCTCTGCTGATGTTAGGCGTATCGAGTCGAGCGGGAGTCACCCGCGTGCCGGCCGCCAGACCCCAGGCGTCAAGGCCCGAGGCTCGTACCCAAGCAGACGATTCTATTTCACGGAGAAGGCGGCTGTCACCAGTGGTGCGTTATGATTTCGTAGCCCTTGAGGTTCTTTGCGGTCGATTGATACACGGAGAAGATCAATGTTGATACGTGCCCGCGCTGGTCTGGTGCTGTTCGTTCTTGTCTTCGCCGTCGCCTGCGGGTCACCAAGCCCGCAGCCGAGCTCATCCCCGGCTGCACCCGAGCCTGCTGCGGCGCCTGAGGCCCCGCCGCCCCTGCC
The DNA here is from genome assembly GCA_963751025.1 of uncultured Acidobacteriota bacterium. GTDB lineage: Bacteria > Acidobacteriota > Vicinamibacteria > Vicinamibacterales > UBA2999 > Gp6-AA40. Next base: position 297,224 of record CAVVTC010000008.1, read on the forward strand.
GGGTGAGAGCACGATCACCGGGTCGATCAAGTACGAAGGCACCGCCGAGAAGCCGCGGGTCGTCCGCATGGACTCCGATCCCCTCTGCATGCCCGAAGGGCCAACCAATTCGGAGGTGCTCCTGGTCGGCCCCGGTAACGGTCTCCAGAACGCGTTCGTGTACGTCAAGGACGGTCTCGGCGACCGCGCCTTCCAGGCCCCCAAGACGCCGATCGTGCTCGACCAGAAGGGCTGCAAGTACAGTCCCCACGTCTTCGGGGCGCAGGTCGGCCAGCCGGTGATCATCCTCAACAGCGACGCGACCCTTCACAACGTCCACGCGGTGCCCAAGGCCAACGCCGAGTTCAACTTCGGTCAGGCGCTCAAGGGCATGAAGACGACCCGGACCTTCGACAAGCCGGAAGTGATGGTGCCGTTCCGCTGCGACGTCCACGGCTGGATGGCGGCCTACGGCGGCATCGTCCCGCACCCGTTCTTCGCCGTCAGCGGGCCTGATGGCAGCTTCGAAATCAAGGGACTGCCGGCGGGCACCTACACGCTCGAGGTCTGGCACGAGCGGCTGGGGACGCGTACCCAGACAGTCAAAGTCGACGGCAAGGCTGGAGCCACGTCGAATTTCGCGTTCAAAGGCTGACGGATCGCCGCGCACGGTCCAACGTGCGCGGCCGACTTCTCGGCTCCTGTTCCACGCCCCTCCTACCGCGGTGTTAGAATCGCGGCCCTCCGACGTTATTCCAACCGTATACCGGACAACTGTTAGACGGCAGTCGTAAACCGCACTGATCTTCCGCAGTGAGAGAGAGAGCATTCCCATGGCCAAGGCGACGAGTAAACAGTCGGCGGCCCAGTCCGTGAAGCCACGGCCGTGGACCGTCATGGTCTACATGGCTGCTGACAACGATGCGGCGCTCGATGCGATCGCGGTGCAGGACATCCGCGAGATGGAGAGAGCTGCGAACGGTAACGCACACATCGTCGTGCAGATCAACCGGGCGTGGCCGGATTCCTTCCAGACTTATGAAGTCCGCAAGGCGAAGAACGGTCAGCGCCTGGGGCAGAGCGTCCTCGTCGGCTCCGACGACGATACGAGCGGCATGGGGAAGGGGGAGGTCCTCGCCAAGTTCCTCGAATGGGTGGTACCCCGCTACCCGGCCGAACGTTACTTCCTCGTACTGTGGGGCCACGCGTACGGTCTTGGATTCGGCAGGGACCATGGCGACAAGCTCACGTTGCAAGAGATCACGGTCGCGCTGGAACGTTTTCGCAAAACGCGTATGGGGATGGTCAAGCAACATCCGGACCTCGCGAAGCAGTTGACGACAGACGGTCGCATCGAGCTCCTCGGCGCCAACGCGTGCGCGATGAGCTATGTCGAAGCGGCGTATGAACTGAAGGACAGTGCGCAGTACATGGTCGCGTCGCAGATCTCGGTGCCGTTTGCCGGTTGGCCGTACGAGTCGATTCTGAGAAGGACCGGGTCTGACACGACTCCGGAGGACCTGGGGCGGCTCGTCGTCGATACGTATGGCAGCCACTTCAATGGATTGATCGGCGGAGACCGGGTGGCGATGTCGCTGCTGAGCCTTGCCCATGTCGGGCCGTTCAAGGATCTCGTGAAGCGATTCGCGGCCGAGATCAAGGGAGAGGCAAGCGTCAATGGAAAGTTCAGTGCTGCTCGTCTGGATTTCGTGCGAGACATCTTCGTCGCTGCAGCCGTCGGCGACGTGCGACCGCTGCTCGACCTTCGGGATCTCTGCAACGATTTTGCCGATGCCGAATCGGAGGCGCTGAAGAAGGTTGGCGGTGAGATCGAGTACACCCTCAATGCGCTGGTCAAGCATCACCACGAACACCCCGAACTCGACGACTTGAAAGGCATCGGCATCTTTGCGCCGTTTGTCACCGACGAGCAAGACCTGCGACGGCTTCAGCTCCACGACGTGGTACCCAATGGCAACGGTAGTCATTCGAAGCTGAAGACCGGCAGAGACGATTATGAGAGCCTGGCCATATTCGAAGGGACAGGCAAAGCGTGGCCGCGTCTCGTGTACGACGGGCTTCGCAAGGAGATCTCACCCGAGATTCTCTCGTGCGTCACCAGCATCGATGCCACTCGCCGGCAGGACCGGCGCGACGTCACGCAGATCATCCTGGCGATCGACAGCGCGTTCAACAAGCTCGATCGTGTTCTGGACGCGGCGCGAGGACACCTGGACGGCGCGTTGCGAGGAGAAAACGGCCACGGGCGAGTGGCGCAAGACCCGGCCGATGCGATTCGGCGACCGTTCGGTCCGCCGTTTCTCAGGCTCATCCAACCGCCAAACCTCGAGACCGAGGTCGAGGTCCTGAAGCAGCGGCTCACGCTCGACCTCCTTCGAAAGGTGGCCAGCGGAGAAGCGGTAATCAGTGCAGGGGAGTACTTGTCGCTGCTTGGACTGGCTGGTTCGACGTCGTTGCCACCAAGCGGTTCTCAACCGACGCCGATCCCGCGGAACGGCGGGAACACTGCGCTGGTGAACAAGGTAGTCGACTTCTTTGGGAAAGTCGAGCGGGCGATTGGTGAAGTCGAGCGCGCGACGAGAAGAGGTTTGACGCACGCCAAGCTGGGACTGGGTCCGGCAAGTCCCAATCTCTTCAACGTCGAGGATCCTGGCACTTCGGGCTTCAGCATCGAGCAGCCTAAATCCGGCCTCGGCATTGAACAACCGAAGTCAGGACTGGGCATCGAGCAGCCGAAATCCGGTCTCGGCGAGTTCTCGAATGGTGACTCGCCCTTCAGTGCGCGCGGCGGAGACCTGCGAGTGGACATGGCGCTGGCGCGCGTGACCGATCTCTTCCGACAGGTTGGCCAGACCTTGCGCGAGCTGGAGCAGGCAGCCCTGCAGACGGAGACCACGGCGCGCTCGATGCTCGCCGATCCGCAGACGCAGAATCTGAGCAAGAAGGATCTGATAGCGGTGGCCGCGGATGAGATAGGCCGCGCGTTCCGTTTGCTCGAAGAGTCGTCCACCAACGCCAGGCGGACCGTTCGGCGAGTGTTGTCCCATCCAGTCTACGGTTTGGGGCCCGGATCTGCAGGACTGGGACTGGAAGAGCGTCAGGCTCTTGCGAGTGCAGGAGGCCTCGACAGACGCAACCTCCGGTTGCTAGACAGACGTCAACCTCCGGTTGCTATAAGTGCGTCCACGTAGTCGTGGACGCCTGAGGCCGACCGATGGCGAACGGAGTGCCCACACGCTTGCTTCGCCTGCTGGCCGTGCTGTTGATCGCGGCGTCGTCTACTTCCGCATACGAGAGGCGCAGCTCAACTCAGGATATCGAGGAGCGCCTCGAGAGTGCACGCTCGCTCATCGAGCGCGGACGGTGGGCTGAGGCGGAAGCCGAGGCCGAACGTCTCTTCCAACTGGTTGGGGATCAACCGGCGTCGGCGTCATTCGTGTCTGTGGGAAATGTCCTGGTCGAGGCCCTGACGCGCAACGGGCGTGGCGCCGAGCCGCGGACGCGGCAGCTAGCCGACCGGATCGTTGATGGCATAAACCAGCAGTCCCCATCGGATGATTCGTCGTTTGCAACGAGCGCTCGCAATCTGGGCGACGTGCTCGTTCAGACGGGCGAGTATCAGCTCGCGAGCGCGCGGTTCAAGGAGGCGCTTGCGGTTCGCGAGCGGATTCCTCGAGTCGATCCTGCTGACGTCGCCGAGGATCTCGATCATCTCGCGCGAACGCTGATCGAGGTCGAGCAGTCACGATGACGCGCTCGCCGCCAGCAATCGCGCCCTCTCTTTAAGGGAACGCTCGCCCAACCCCGCGGATACCGCCGTCGCTAGGACATTGCGGATTCGTGGCCTTTCGCGACAGCGCAGGGCCGAGTATCCAGCCGCTCGGGCCGATCTCGAGCGTGCGTTGAGCCTCGCCGAGTCCGCGGCACCGTCACATCCCGATACTGCGCTGACACTCACGCTGTTCGGTGAGCAACTCACCATCGACGGCGATCTGCTTCGAGCCAGGGACGTGTTGACGCGCGCGGTCTCGCTGACTACGAACACGCTCCGGCCCGACCATCCGGATATCGCATCGGCGCTACGAAGTCTCGCGGCGACTCTGCAGGGGCTTGGTGACGTCGCCGCGTCGAGAGAGCTCAGGCAACGTGCCCTGGAGATCGCGGAGAAGGCCTTCGGCCCCGACCATGTGCCAGTTGCGGTACAACGGAACGATCTCGCGAACACGCTGCTCCTGCAGGGAGATTACGCCGGGGCGCGCACCCTGTACGAACGCGCACGCGAGACTTATCGACGACGTCTCGGTGCTGATCATCTGGGCGTGACGACGGCCTCGTACAACCTCGCCTTGCTGTACTCGAGCCTCGGTGACCTGCACGACGCCCGTCGCGAGTTCCAGTCCGTCATCGACACATGGGAGCGCACGCTCGGGCGCGAGCATCCGAACGTGGCCCGCGCGCTCACGGCTCTTGCCGAGACATTGGCAAGGCAAGGGCTGCATCGTGAGGCGCGGAATTATTTCGAGCGAGCGCTGGCGATTCGGGAGAAAGCCTATGGTCGCGATCACTTGTTAGTCGGATCCACGCTCAGCGTTCTGTCGGGCACGATGGCTAGGCTCGGAGAGGTTGCACGCGCTGTCGAACTGTCCTCGCGATCATTGCAGATCTTCGAGAAGGCCGATTCTCGAACGGTGCTCGCCGAAGCTCTGGTCACTCACGCTGGAATCCTCATCGATGCGGGCGATCGTGCCGCGGCCGCGCAGGCTTACGAACGCGCCCTTTCGATCAGGATTGCGCTCCTCGGATCGTCGCACCCCCAGATCGCCGAGACTGAGGTTGCCTTCGCGACTGTGCTGGCGCACCTCCAAAGCCGCCAGGAGGCATTCACACGGGCGCTCCGGGGTGAAGAGACCGACCGGGGCCATTCGCGCCTGACGCTGGCCTACCTCTCAGAGCGCCAGGCGCTCGACTACGCGTCGAGTCGGCCAAAGGGGCTCGATCTGGCGCTCTCGCTCATGTCAGACGCCGACGAACGCCGTCAGGTCCTGAACGCGCTCGTCCTGGGCCGATCCCTGACACTCGACGAGATGGCCTCGCGCCGCCGCCTCCTTGTCAATCAGAACAGTGGCAAGGACGCGCCGCTCTGGACGGCGCTCGCATCAGCGCGACAGCGACTGGCCAACCTCGTCATCCGAGGGCCGAACGACCAAAGGCCCGATCAATACGCGACGCTCGTCGAGGAGGCGCGACGCGAGAAGGAGCGCGCCGAGCGCGCGCTGGCCGAGCAGAGCGCAACGTTCAATCCGAACAAGCCAGAGCGGAGATTGGCCTCGAACAGGTACGCGCGACCCTGCCGTCGAGCGGTGCGCTGGTTGCATTCGCACGATTCGATCGAACCGTGCCCGGTGCCGCGACGTCCGTGCCCTCGTACGTCGCCTTTGTGCTGAAGCCGGGCGGCAGGGACCCTGAGGTCGTCTCCCTAGGCGGAGCAGACGCGATCGATGCACTCATTGCCACGTGGCGCCGGTCGGCGAGCCGTGCCGAGAGTGAGCGCACTTATCGTGTCGCCGGGACGAACCTGCGGCGGCGGCTCTGGGATCCCATCGCGGTTCATCTCGAAGGCGTGAGCAGGGTCTTCATCGTCCCGGACGATGCGATCAACCTCGTGTCGTTCGCCGCATTTCCCGTGGGACAGTCCCGTTATCTGCTCGAGGACGGTCCCGTCATCCATTACCTGTCGGCAGAGCGCGACCTGGTGGAGGCCGAACAGCCTTCGAGCAGCGCCGGCCGCGGTCTGCTCGCCATCGGGGACCCGGCTTTCGCCGACGCATCCCTCTTCGGCAAGGCTGGCGCCGTCACACCGCCAGTTGCAACGACTGCCTCCGCGGCACTGCGAAGCGCTCCCACGCAGTGCGAGTCTTTTCAGTCGATGCAGTTTCGCCGGCTTCCGGGCTCTGGCAGCGAAGCACGGGAAGTCGCTGACTTGTGGCGCAGCCTGCGATTGACCGACGCCGAAAGCGGGTCGGCCGTGCTCGGCCCCGACGCCAGTGAGGGAGCGGTCAAGCAACAGGGCCCAGGACGACGTATCCTGCATCTAGCGACGCACGGGTACTTTCTCGGCGACGAGTGCGCATCGGCGCCGGACGGCACACGAGCCGTGGGTGGTTTGGCCACGTCGGGCGGGCGGATGACAGCGAAACCAGAAAGACAGCAAGCACGGTCTCAGCAACTCCCGGAGAATCCCCTTCTCCTCTCCGGGCTGGTGCTGGCTGGGGCCAATCGTCGAGCGCTCGCAGGACCAGACGAGGATGACGGCATCCTTACCGCTGAAGAGGTCGCCTCGCTCAATCTGGAGGGCGTAGAGTGGGCCGTTCTGTCAGCGTGCGATACCGGTCTGGGGCAGCTGAGATCAGGTGAAGGGGTGCTCGGTCTACGGCGCGCGTTTCAGGTCGCCGGAGCCCGTACCATCATCATGAGCTTGTGGCCGGTCGAGGACCGCAGTGCTCGGCTCTGGATGCGGGCGCTCTACGAGGGACGCCTCAAACGCCATCTCGACACCGCTGATTCCGTCCGTGAAGCCGCTCTTACGGTTCTTCGTGATCGTCGAAGACAGGGCCAGAGCACTCATCCTTTCTATTGGGCTGGGTTCGTCGCAGCGGGTGACTGGCGATAGACGCGCCGAACTCACGCGCAGGCTGTTAGATCGTTCTCGCCACGGCGTTGATCCGACGAAAGGCCCCGATCGTGGGTGCGCGTCCTGGAGCGAAGAACTATGATAGCCACCGCCGCCGTCGCTATTCAGGAACTTCCCGTCATGGACCACCCGCTGACCCGCTTTGGCGGGACTCAGGCCGATGCCACGACCTCACTGGAGCTGGTGATACGCGCCAACGCCGGAGAGGAAGCGGCGGTCGCCGCTTTGTACGAGCGCTACAGGCCCCGTCTGCAGCGGTGGGCACACAGCCGGCTGCCCCCATGGCCCGAGGCGCGCTGCAGACCGAAGACCTGGTGCAGGACACGCTGACGCACGTGCTCGGGCACCTCACCGCCTTCAATCCCCGCCACGAGGGCGCCTTTCAGGGCTACGTCAGAACAGCCCTGTGGAATCGCATCCGCGACATTGCCCGGCGGAAAAGCGGCGAGGACCACGTGACGCGCTCGATTCCCGAATCGTGGCACAGGAGGCATCACCGCTCGACTTGGCCATCGGGCAGGAGACGCTCGAGCGATACGACAGGGCGCTCGAGCGGCTGAGACCGGACGACAAGGATTTGATCATCGCCCGCATCGAGATGGGACTCTCGGTACGAAGAGATGCGGGTCATGTTCGAGAAGCCGAGCGTCCCTGCCGTGCATATGGCTCTCAGCCGCGCCCTCATCAAGCTCGCAGAGGAGATGGCTCATGATCGGAAGCGATGATGATACCCGCCTCCTGTCCGTCGCCGAGTCGATCTCAAACGGCACGCCGATCGACTGGGAGCACGTCGAAAAGCATGCCGATCCGTCACAGCGCGCCATCGTCAGTCGAGCTGAAAGTGCTGGAAGGTCTGGCCCGTGTTCACGAAGACACGCCGCAAGGCCTGGGGCCCGTTCACGATCGTCGGCGAGATCGCGCGCGGCGCGTTCGGAACCGTCTACATGGCCAGCGATCCGTCGCTCGACCTGACGTTCGCGCTGAAGGTCATTCGCCCCCGCAATCCGGACCTGCCACTCGATCCAGCCAAGGCCGTCAGCGAGGCGCGGCTGCTGGCCAAGATCTCGCACCCGAACGTGCGTCCGCGTGTTGAGGGCCGACCGTATCGGCAACGAGGTTGGCGTGGCCATGGAGCTCGTGAAAGGCCTGTACGCTCGACGACCTCGTGCAGACGGAGTCGTCCTTCGGTCCGAACGAAGCGGCGCTCATCGGCATCGACCTGTGCCGCGCGCTGGCAGCGGTTCACCGCGCGGGCGCCCTTCACGGCGACATCAAAGCGCACAACGTCATGCGGGGAGAAGGCGGGCGCACCGTGCTGATGGATTTCGGCGCGGCGAAGGACTTGAACGCCGCGCCACGACAGCCGGGCAACGATTTCGCGGGTACGCCGCTGTACATGGCGCCCGAAGTGTTTGCCGGGCATCAGCGCTCGAAGGCGTCCGACATCTACAGTCTCGGGGTGCTGCTCTATTACCTCGTGTCAGGGGCTTACCCGGTGCCGGGTACGACTCGCACGGAAGTCGGGCGACATCACCAGGAGCCGCACGAGCGAAAACCCCTGCGAGACGTTCGGCCCGACCTCCCCGACGCGTTCATACGAGTCGTCGAACGCGCCCTGGCTCAACGGCCTCAAGACAGATATCAGAGCGCAGGAGAGTTCGAGGCCGCTCTCGTGGGCACGCTGCCGGCCCCCGCGCCCCTTCCTCAACGCAGCCCGTGGATATCGTGGAGGATTGTGGTCGTCGCTGCTTCGCTGATCCTCGCCGTCAGTCTGGGAGTGGCGGCCTTCTATCGTTCGAGCCGGAGCACTCCGGCCGCGCAGCAGGCAACGATAGAGGCTGCTTCGCCTTCACTGACCGTCGCCGACGCTCCTGGCACTTACCGCATCAACGCGGCGTTCTTCAGGGAGCAGAATGGCGCCGACGTTCGCGTGGACGAAGGCTCACGGCTCGCGCTCATGGACAAGCTCTCGCTGGAAGTGAGCGTCTCGAAGCCGGTGCACATGTACGTCGTCAGTGAAGACGACCGCGGCGAATCCTACCTGCTGTTCCCGCTGCCTGATCAGATTCCGACCAACCCACTGCCAGCCGGACGGCACCGGTTGCCGGGGATGGTCGACGGGATCGAAGCTTTTCTGGGAGGTGACGAGCACGGGCGGACGGGAGCACTTCGTCGTCATCGCCAGCCCCACGCCTTCACCGACATTCGAGAAGATGTTTGCGACGCTTCCACGACCGACGTTCAACAGGCCGGTTGCGCGGCTTACCCCGGACAACCTTGGACGTGCTGCGCAGTGTCGGGGGCCTCGCACTGGCGACGCCATCAAGGGATGCGCAGTTACGGATGACGACAGGATTCGGTAACCCGCTGACGGGCCGCGACGAGACGGTCAGCGGCGTGTGGATCCGTCAAGCGACGATGGAGAACCCACATTGATTGTCCGGCCGTCGCTCGCACCCCTTCGGGTCACTTACCTCCAGTCTCCCGCAGCCACAAACGCCGCCCAGTAGAAGGGCAGCGTGCTCAGTCCCTTTTCACGTCGATCCTTCAGCACGGTGATGCTGGCCGTTCGAACGGCGTCGGCCGTGCTGAGGCTGCGCCGGAAGCGCGCGTCGTACAGCGCGCGCATCCATGCGCGCGTGGCCTGGTCGTCTACGGACCACAGGCTCATGATCACCGTGCGCGCGCCGGCGACCTGAAACGCTCTCCGCAGCCCGAACACGCCTTCGCCCGCTCTGATCTCTCCAAGTCCGGTATCGCACGCAGAGAGCACGGCCCACTCGACGCCGTTGAGGTTCAGTGTCGCCACCTCCTCCGCGGTCAGAATCCCGTCGTCTTCGTCCAGACGCGCGGCGTCACGCCGGTTGGCTCCGGCCAGCGCCAGCCCGGACAGGAGCAGCGGGTTCTCGCGGCCTTCGTCGGCGAAGCTGGCGGCCCGAGACGATGCGGTGAGACGCACCGCCGCGTGTGCCCGTCGCCGGCGGACATTCCTCTCCAATGAAGAAGCCGTGGGTGGCGAAGTGGACGACACGCCGGCCGGCAATGGCTTTCTTCACCGCCGTCTCGCTCGCGGTGGATCCACTGAGGACGGTGACGAGGCTCGATCCGGAGGAGGGCCAGATCCGGCTGATCTCGTTGACTTCGCTGAGCGATCCAGGCAGATTGCCGAAGCGGGGCGGGCCGGCTGCCTCGCAGTTCGAGCGATTCGCCGATGGCTGCACACGCGAGGGGGCACCGTTGTCGAATGCCGGGTTGCCGATCGCGAGCAGGCTGCCGTGGCTCGATGACGCTTGGCCGAGGAGGACGATGTCGCGTTCGGTCGAGAGATAGTGGATCACCGCGTCGCGCTCGATCAGATAGCGGCCCTGGCGATCGGACAGCGCGGCGATGTTGACGAGATTCAACATGCCATCGGGGACGATGAACACCTGGCGCGCGGCGCCGATGTCCTGTTCGATCGGATCCCAGACGGCAGCGCGGATGCGATCGGCGGCGGTGGTGTAGAGAGACTCGGCGCGTTCTCGCGACGCCAATGGTGGGAGGCCTTCCCCGATGGCCGCCTTTCGCCATTCCGTCACCAGCGGCTCGATGGACGTCGCCGGACCCAGCGGCACGAAGGCCACTCTGGCCGCGCTCGACGTGGTGACGAAGGCCGCGTACGAGGGCACTGTGGGTTGTGCCGCCGTCGCGTTTCCCCTCGTCGGCGTTCGGTCGTAGCGCACGAACGACACGAGCACGGCTCCGGACGGCAGGGCGCGTCTGAGGTCGGCCATCGCGACCGCGGCTCCCGCCAGCTCGACGCGCCCTTCAACCGTGCGCTCGGCCAGCAGTCGTTCGGCGTCCTCTTTCTGCTTTCTCGCTTCGTCCAGGATGTTTCGAGGGACCGGCTCGATCAGGCTTCGTACGACGAGGTTCGCGAATCGCTGCCGCGCGGCGATCGCGTCGGCGTTGGCCGACGTCCCCTGCGGGCTGACGGTGTAGGAGGCCGCACGACGGGCGGCCAGCTCGTCGAGCAGCACGCCTCGAGATCGGATCAGGCTTTCGAAGATCCGGGACGCGTCATCCGGCACGGAAGCCGCGGCAATCGACAACGCGAGGTCGAGACCGCGCGGGCGCTTGGCGGCGTAGGCCATCGCCTGCCGTTCGGGGAGATAGCGCACCGTGAAGCGCAGATGATCGCGGCCGGTCTGCTCGGCGTCGAGCGCCGCGGTGAGCGCCGCGGCCGACTGTCCCTGAGCGAAGTCCACCGCCGCCAGCGCCGCGCGAGTCGAAGCGGCGAGCGGGTGGGCGCGTCCGAAAATGCGCTCGCGTGCGGCCAGCGCGTCAACCAGGCTGGCACGGGCGCCGGTCAGATTGCCCGTGCGGATTTGCAATGAGCCGCGAAGCTCCAGCACGCGCGCGAGGTGGTCCGGGTCGTCGGAAGAACCTGACTTCCTGAAGATGCCGACGGCCTCATCGACGTAGCGCATGCCGAGGCCGGTGTTGCCCTGATCCGAAACGGTCCTGGCCAGGTTTGTCAGCATCCAGGCGACTTGCGGATGCGCCGCGCCCAGCTCGCTGCGATAGATGGCCAACGCCCGCTCGTAGAGCTCTCGGGATCGATCCAGTTGCCCGCGCAGCGCCGCCACTTCGGCAAGGGCATCGAGACCACGCGCGACGAATGCGTGAGTGGGGCCGAGACCGTCGGTCCAGATCTGCAGCGCGCGCTGGTAGAGCGCGTCGGCTTCGGCCAGGTCGCCAATCTCGCGCGCCAGCGACGCGTCGTTGAAGATGTAGGTCGCGTAGTCGGAGTGAAGCGTGCCGAGACATCTCTCGATTGTCGCCAGTGCGCGGCCGTACAGGCGTCTGGCCTCGAAGTAGTCGCCGTCGTACTGCATCGACTGGGCGAGTCCGTTGAGCAATCTGGTGACGGCTGGATCGCACGGCGCGAGCGCGGCTTCACCGACGCGCACCGCGCGCTCACGCAGCCGGCGCGCTTCCGTCAATCGCCCCGATGAGAACTCGGCGAACCCGAGCCGCCGCAGAAACTCGGCGATCGACGGGTGTTCGGGTCCGAGCGTGCGTTCGGCCATCGCCAGCGCGCTCGACCACACGTGCAGCGCGCCCCCGCTGTCGCCGCGCAGGAACAGGACGTCGCCGTGCACCTGCATGACCGACGCGGTCTCGGGGTGAGTCGGTGTCAGCCGCGTGCGAATGGCCAGCGCCCGTTCGAGCGGCGGGCCCGCGTCCGCATATGGGCCCGCGTATCGATACAGCGTGCCGACCAGTTCCAGCGTGCGGCTCAGGCCGATCGGGTCCGCGGCGCGGCGGTCGCGAATCCGCATCGACTCATCGAGCCTGACCCGCGCGTCCTTGAATTGCTCGAGTTGAATCAGCACCAATGCGAGCTGATCCAGCGTGTCGGCGACATTGGCGCTGTCGGCGGGGAGCGATGCGCGGCGAATGGCGAGCGCGCGCTCGAAGAGCGGAATCGCCTTCGCGAGCTCGCCGCGCGCGGCGCGGACGAGCCCGAGATTGTGCAGGGACTGCGCGGTCTCGACGTGCACGCGGCCGACGCGACGTTCCTTCATCCGAACGATGCGCCGGGCGACGATCAAGGTTGGGAACGCGCCGCCCTTGCCGTTCTTGACGCGGGATTCGACCAGCAGATCCTGTGCGCTGAGGAGGAGTCGCGGATCCGGGCGAGGCTGGGCGTCGAGGAGCACGACTCGCGTCAGCGCGAGTGCTTCGGCGCGCGCGTACGCGCCGGCATCGAGCGCCCGCCTGATCGCCGCGGCACTCGTCGCCGTCTGGGCGTGGCTCGTGCCAGCGGAGATGGCCAGCCCGAGGGCCAGCCAGACGGCCAGCGCCCTACCGCCTCCGCGTCTTTCGTGCGCTCGCTGCATGCGTGACCGCAGGCTTCGGCCGGCGCGGTGGTCCGAGAACCCTCGCCGCGAAGCCCGCTTCCTTGTCCAGCATTTCGGCGCTGAAACCTGCTTCCTTGGCGAAGCCCGCTTCTTTCATGCTGTCCATCATGAAGCCCGCTTCCTTCATGCTGTCCATCATGAAGCCTTGACGTGACGAGGCGCCCTCCTGTGCCAGGTTGGCCAGCACCCGGCGGACGACGTCGAGTCCTTTTCGACCCAGGTCCTCGAGCACGCCATGACGCTGGAGCTGCTCCAGCAGAGCGGGCAGAAACGTGCTGGAGGCGTTGTCCGGATTGGATCCGTCGTGGTCGTGACGATGAGGCGTGACCACGGGCGTCGCTGCGATCACCGGCATGGCCTTGAGAGCCACGCCGTCCCAGCCGGTCCTGGTGATGGCGAGTTCTGAGTAGACGGGCCGTGTCGCGTGATGCGCGACGATCGATCTCGCCTGGTCTCGCTTGGCGAAGGGGAAGCAGAAGAGGCACAGGCTCTTCTCGTCGCTCAATATCAGCTGTGCGAGCGCGGTTTCAAGGAGCCCGGCGGGATGTTTCAGGCCGTGCCGCTTGAGCTTCCGGCAGAGTGTGTGTGACGTCAACGAGCGCGGGATCCGCGGGTGCCGAACTCGTCAGCGCCTTGCGAAACGGCTCGCCACCGTTGCCGCGTGAGGTTTCCGTCGCGAGCGTCGTCGCAATCGCGCGCAGTGGTTCGCTGACGTCGGCCAGCTTGCTCGTGTCGACCAGGGTGAACGGTACTCGGGCGCGGCCGTGACGATTGGCCGCGACCTCGTAGTGCTGCTGCAGTTCCTTGACCACGGCCTTGGCGGCCAGCTTGCCGTTGGGCTGCCGCGCGAGCTGCTCGAACATCCGTGCGTACGGCCAGCCCTCGACCGGCACGATGTCCGTGGACGCGATGAGATACGTCGCCGCGTCCTTCAGCTCATACGCCGTCTCGAGGCTGCTCATGAAGCAGTCCTTGAACGCGATGATGTCCACTTCCTGGTTGAGGCACTCGCGGGCGTGACGGAGCGCCCCTCGCAGTTCCTTCAGTGTCAGCGTCTGCGCGACATACGTCCACGGATCCGGCTTGGCGAAGAGGCCGGACATCGCGCTGCTGAACGGCGCATCGGTGAAAAGGCCGAAGGGGCCGCGGCTGTGGCCCCAGAGGATCAGGAGATAGCGATCCGCCGGACACATTCGCCCGGCCCAGTCGAAGAATCCGTAGAGCGTCTCCGGATCGGCGGCATCGCTTTCGGGCTGGAGCCACGCGCCTTCACCGACGACTCGCCGCCACACGTCGGGCTGGCTGCGGAAGTCCACCTGGACCGCCACGTAGATCTGATCGCGGTTGACCGACAGCGTGGCGTGAATGATCTGGTCGAGCTCGCGGTTCGCCTGCTGATCCAGCAACGCGCCGCCCGCCGGATCGTCCGCGATCATGTAGATCAGGACCGTCCACGGTCTGGTCGGTCGGGCTTGCTGGGGGACCTGTTTCTTTGCCATTCGCAGCCCTTTCACGCGGTCATGATCGCCGTGACCGTCGTTCGGTAAACGACGTCTTCGTACGCTTCTAACATGCGCTCGATCGGAACGACCGTCGTGGCGAGTGCCTTGGCGTCGTAGCGCCCCTTGTCGAGCAGCTCGACGAACCGCGGGATATCGCGCATCGGGTTCGCGCCGCCGGCCTGACCTGCGTGATGCGTGCGTCCACCAATTGTGAACAGCACAGCCGGCAGCGTCAGATTGCCACGCGGAAGGCTCGTCGTGACGATGTGGCCGCCGGGCGCGCACATTTCGTAGGCCTGTCGCAGCGGCAGGATTCCGGTCGGATCGGGGCCCGCTTCCACTTTGGGTCTGGCCTGATCGGCGCCGGCGGCTTCGAGGACGAAGTCCGCGCCAGCTCCGCCGAGGAGTCCGCCCGAGTCGCGTCCTCCCGCCCACAGACGATTGTTCGGCCCCTTCGACAGGTCGCGCACGCGCTCGACGAGCTTGTCGCCTTCGACGTTCGGGTCGAGCGTGTGCGTGGCGCCGACTTTCAGCGCGACCTCGCGTCTGGCGCGTACCGGATCGATCGCGATGATCGTCGATGCGCCGGCGATTCTGGCGCCCTGGACGCCGCTCAGTCCAAGCGGCCCGCATCCCACGACGGCGACTATGGATCCTGGCTCGACCAGCGCAATCGACTGAGTCGTGGTGGCGCCCAGTCCGGCGACGCTGACGCAGCTGCAGACCATGCCGAGCTCGGCGGCATTGGCCTTCGTGAAGATGGGGACCACCCATTCTTCGAACGTAACCATGACCTCGGCCAGCCCGCCGATGTGCGAGTTCGCATAGACGGGCGTGCCGTCACGCATCTCGGCGATCGGCACGAGATCATCAGGGCCCTGACGACCGAGGAACTGACACATGTCCGCGCGCCCGCGAAGGCATTGATAGCAGGAGCCGCACTGCGGGGTGCCTGAGACGCACACGCGATCGCCCACTTGTACGCGACGCACCTCGGGGCCGACGCCCTCGACGATGCCGACGCCGCCGTGGCCCTGGATCAACGCCATCGTGCTCAGCCGTCCGCCGAAGTTGGGTCCGAGCCCGAGGACGACGCCGGTGTTCGAGTAGCAGAGATTGGTGGCTTCCGTGCGGACGACGACCTGACGACCGCTGATCGGACGAAGCGTCAGGTCCTGGAGCGTCGTGCGTCCAGTGCCGGTTCCGCGCGACACCCATCCACGAAACGTGCGTCCGGTGGAGACCGCAGCGCTGCGCGTTTGGGCGAGCACGTCACCGGATGGACCGAGCGCCGCCGCTCCGGCTGCGGCAAGTCCCGTTTTCAGGAGGCTCCGACGCGATTGCGCCGTGTCCTTGACGTCCATAGGGTCCTTTCGCGTAGCGGCCTTCGGGGCGGCCCCATCCTGCACGTAGCGGCCGCCTTCAGGCGGCCCATCCTGCATCAGGGATTGGCGAGGAACTCGGCTTCTTCCTTCAGCCACGCCTCGTAGGCGTCCTGAGTCTGGATTTCGTAGATCGCCCTCATGCGGAAGTGCCCGAGCCCGCACAGCTGTGAGCACGCGACATCCCATCGGCCGACCTGTGTGGGCGTGAACCACACCGGCTGGACGATCCCGGGAATTGCGTCCTGCTTCACCCGCATCTGCGGCAAGGCGAAGCTGTGGATGACGTCCTTGCTCGAGAGCATGATCACCGCGGGCTTTCCGACCGGGAGGTTCATCCGGTTGATGGCGATGATGTCGTCCTTGCCGACGGCCTCGTTGCGATCGAGGCCGAGCGGGTTGTCCGGGTTGACCAGCGCGATCTCCGTGCGTCCGAACACGCCGTCCGCACCGGGGTAGTGGGCGTACCAGGTGAACTGCTCGGCGACCACGCGCAGCATCGTCGCCTGGCCCGCCGGCGGCGCGGCGTCAACGTTGGTACGCCAGAAGGGGATGGAGAAGAACGCCAGCAGGACGATCTCCGCCACCAGCACGCCGCCCTCGACCCAGGTGGACCAGCGTCCCTTCACGCCGCGATAGTTGGCCTGCGGGTTCGCACCGCTCCGGAATCGCACCAGGACGTAGACGAAGAAGACGCTCCACCCGACGAAGAGCACCAGCATCAGCCAGTGGATGAGGGCCATGATCCGGTCCACTTCGGCCGCATGGGCAGACGCGGCGACAGGGCAGGCCCAGCCACTCGAGCATTACGTGCCGCATCATCGTAGGTCACCTTCTGGCGGCCGGTTCGAACCAGATGAGCGGCCTCACGAGATCGCCGCGCGAGCGTGAAGAACAGACGCGCAAAACACGCGAGGACGATCGTCGTCACGCCCATCAGCACACCGATGCCGGCATTCAGGCTTTCGCGCGCTGCCGCATCTTCACCACCGAAGCAAACCGGGCAAGCCATAGAACTGGTCCTTGGTTCCTGCTGGTTCCTAGTCCGAAGTAAACGCGTCGCCGAATTGCAGTGCCGAACAGGTGATCGCCTTCGGCGAGCAACAGGCTTACCAGCAGTCCGACGAACAGAAACGCGGTCAGACCGAGCGGCCAGTACACCATCTCGCGCTCGCCCTTGAGATGCATGAAGTACATCGCCACGAGCGCGGCCTTGGTGACGGCGATGCTGAGCCCGATCCCGATCGCCGGCGTCCTCGGCAGGTGCAGATACGAGACGCCGACGGTCAACACCGTCAGCACCAGCAGCGCTCCGAACACGAAGAGGTAGCCCCTCACCTGGGCGGCGACGTCGTGTGTCATGTGCTTAGCACCCTCGCACCCGGCTCAGAGCAGATACAACACGGGGAACAGGAAAATCCATACCACGTCCACGAAGTGCCAGTAGATGCCGGCGACCTCGATCCGGTTCGCGAATCGCTCGGGCTGGCCGTGCCACATCCGCGTGCCGGGTCCCCACAGATACCCGTTGACGATCATCCCGACGATGACATGGATCGCGTGCAGGCCGGTCAAGGTGAAATACAGTCCGAGGAAGTTGTTCGTGGCCGGGTAAAGGTGGTGCGAGAACTTGTCGCTGTACTCGATGGCCTTGACCACCAGGAAGATCGCGCCACCGAGCAGCGTGAGTCCCATGTACAGCCGATATCGCTTCAGGCCGCGCGCCTCGGCGTCGGCATCGCCACGGCGGACCGCTGCCGCATGCGGCGCCAGTGAGGCCCACGCCATCACCATCGTCACCGACGAGGCGATCAGGACGACGGTGTTGAGCGCCGCCAGCGGCACGCTCAAGATGTCGGACTGCACGGGCCAGCGTCGGCGCGCCGCTGCGCAGCAGCGCGTACGACGAGAACAGCGAGCCGAACAGCATCACCTCGGACGCGAGGAACAGCCAGATCCCGAGCTTCGGGTTGGTCAGGCCCGTGTCCGGCCGCACCTCTGTGGTGTAGGGAATTTCCATTACTCGACGTTCTGGGGCAGGAAGCCGGTTGTCGCGCCGGGCACGCTGTAGTCGTAGGGATCGCGGAACACGCGCACCGGCCGCTCGAAGTTCCCGTGGGCGCGCGGCGGTGTGGCTGTCGCGGCCCACTCGAGCGTCGTCGCTTCCCAGGGATTGGTGCTGGCGGCGCGGCCGAATCGAATGCTGAGCGCGAGGTTCACCAGGAAGAACAGTTGAAAGACCGCCAGCCCGATCGCGCCGTACAACATCGGGGGATTGAGCGACAGCGTCTCCTGGGCGTGCGTGTAGAGGGCGCCGCCGTCCCACAGCCGCCGGTTCACGCCGGCAAGACCCTGGACGAACATCGGCATGAAGATCACGTTCATGCAGACGAGCGAGCCGGCGAAGTGAATCTTGCCGAGCGTCTCGTTCATCATCCGGCCGGTGATCTTCGGGAACCAGTAATACACGCCGGCGAACAGCGCGAAGATGGTGCCCGGCGCCACGAGATAGTGGAAGTGGGCGACGACGTAGTTGGTGTCGTGCAGCGGGATGTCGGTCGCTGAGAGCCCCAGCGGCAGGCCGGTCAGCCCGCCCAGCCCGAACATCGGCATGAACGCCAGCGCGAACAGCATCGGCGTGTTGAACCGGATCGATCCTCCGTAGAGCGACAGGATCAACGCACTCAGGATGATCACCGATGGAATCGAGATGATCATCGTCGTCGCCTGGAAGAAGGCGCTGATGCCCGTGCCCATGCCGGTCAGGAACATGTGGTGCGCCCAGACCACGAACGACAGAAACCCGAGCACGAAGATCGAATAGACCATCAGGCGGTAGCCCCAGAGCGGCTTCCGCGTGTTGTTCGCGATCACTTCCGCGATGATGCCCATCGCCGGCAGGATCAGGACATAGACCTCGGGGTGCCCGAGGAACCAGAACAGGTGCTGCCACAGCAGCGCGTTGCCGCCGCCGGCGACGTCGGCGGGCTGCCCGGCGACGACGAGCCCGCTGGGCAGGAAGAAGCTGGTGCCGGCCACGCGGTCCATGCCCTGCAGCACCGCCGCCGCCTGCAGCGCCGGGAACGCGAGCAGCAGCAGGAACGCGGTGATGAACTGCGCCCAGACGAAGAAGGGCAAGCGGAACCAGGTCATTCCAGGCGCGCGCAGCTGGATGATGGTGGCGATGAAGTTCATTGCGCCGAGCAGCGACGAGAAGATCAGCAGCAGCATGCTGCCCAGCCACATCGTCTGCCCGTGGCCCGGTGCGATGTCCGACAACGGCGCGTACGACGTCCAGCCGTTGTTGGCGGCGCCGCCCGGCACGAAGAAGCTGGCGAGCATCACCAGCCCGCCGGCCAGATACAGCCAGTAGCTCGCCGCGTTCAGCCGCGGGAACGCCATGTCTGGCGCGCCAATCTGCAGCGGGACGACGTAGTTCCCGAACGCGCCAAAGGCGAGCGGCACGATTCCGAGGAACACCATGATCGTGCCGTGCATGGCGCCGAGCTGGTTGTAGAACTCTGGGGCGATCACGCCGCCGGGGGCGTTGGTCTCGCCGAGCAGTCCGCCGATGAGCGGCATTGGCTGCCCGGTATAGGCGTGCTGCCAGCGGATGATGAGCACGAGCGAGAAGCCCACCAGCAGGAAGAACATGCTGGTGAACCCGTACTGGAGACCGATGACCTTGTGATCGGTGGAAAAGATATACCGGCGGAGCACGTCGTCGAATCTTATCCCATGGTGTATATTTTTCGCCGCTCGCGTAGCGGCTGGTCTTCAGACCAGCCGGTCATTCAATGAGGAGTTGAGGCCCATGCGCTTGGTTCAGTCTCGCGTTGCCCTGTTATCGATCTGCTTAGCGGTTGCGGTCGCGCTCTCCGGTTGCGGCGGCGAACAAACGCAGGTCGCGCAAGCGCCTGGCGCCGGTGCGGTCCCGGCGGCGGCGCCGGCCGTGTCGCAGGTCGAGCGCGGCAAGAACTTAATCATCGGCGGCGGCTGCCACGACTGCCACACACCGAAGAAGATGGGGCCGAAGGGCGTGGAGGTCGACATGGACCTGCAGCTCTCGGGACATCCCGAGAGCGCGGGCGTGCCGCCGCCGTTCAAGAATGCCAAAGGCAGCCCGTACTTGATCCACACCAACGATCACCTGACGGCGTGGAGCGGCGCCTGGGGCGTATCGTTTGCCGCGAACCTGACGCCGGACCAGAACACCGGGCTCGGCATCTGGACCGAGGACATGTTCGTCAAGGCCCTCAAAGAAGGGCAAGCACATGGGCGCCGGCCGAGCCGATTCTGCCGCCGATGCCGTGGTTCTGGTACGGACAGCTGCCGGACGAGGATCTGAAGGCGATGTTCGCGTACCTGAAGTCGATCAAGCCGATCATCAACCGCGTGCCGGTGCCCCTCACGCCCGACGGCAAGCCGAGTCGAAGCGCCATGAGGCCAGTCAGTAGCTCGTAGCCGGTAGCCGGAAGCCAGGTGCGCCCTCTTGCTACCGGCTACCAGCCACCGGCTACCAGCTGACACGCCATGCACCACTTCGGCAAGTTCGAGGAATCGGCTCTCGGCGCGCACCCGACGTTCGAAGGGCATAGCGAGGGCTATCGCTGCGCTTCCCTCGTCGATCACGCCGTGGGTCGGTTCACACCGGGCTCACGATGAACGAGCTGGCGCCGGGCGGGATGATTCACCCGCACGTGCACTCGTTCGAAGAGGGCTTCTACCTCCTCAGCGGCGAGGCGGTGGTCACGATCAACGGATCGAGCTACCTGCGGGTCCGGCGATTACGCCGCGGTGAAGGTCGGGAACGCCGCACGCGTGGCACGCGGCCTCTCGTCGCCCGTGCGATGGCTCAGATGGCGGCGCCGCAGCCGAAGCCGCACGGCGGGCTCCGCGCGACACGTTCTTCCCGAAGGATCGGACGCGTGCCGTCGCGGCGCCGACCGGCTCGACCTCGAACGACTCAACGGCAATCTCCTCGGCCACTTCGACGTCAGCCAGATCCCCGCGCCGAGCGAGCGGAAGGCGCTTGGCCTTCAGGGACTCGAAGGCGTGTTCCTGAAGTGGATGATCGACGAGAACTTCGGCGCCGCGCCATCACCGGCTGCTGTTCATCGAATACCAGCCGGGCGTGAGCATCGCGCCGCACGACCACACGTTCGAGGAGGCGTACTTCATCCTCAGCGGCGAGGTCGAGGGCACGCTCGACGGCAAGGTCTATCGCGCAACGCCCGGCGACGTCCTGTGGACGGGCGTCGGTTGCGTCCACACGTTCGTCAACGACAGCACCGAGCCGGTGCGCTGGCTCGAGACCTTCTCGCCGCAGCCGCCGAAGGAGAACGTCTTCCGCTTCATGGCCGAGTGGGAGACGAAGGCCAGGGAGCTGGAGGGGTACGATCATGACGTCAGACGACGCGGGCCGTTCGCGCCCGTACACCGGCGCCGAGTATCTCGAGAGCCTCCGCGACGGCCGCGAGATCTGGATCTACGGCGAACGCGTCAAGGACGTCACGACGCACCCGGCGTTCCGCAACACCGCGCGCATGATCGCGCGGCTCTACGACGCGCTGCACGACCCGGCGCAGCAAGAGCGTCCTGACCACCGCCGACCGACACCGGCACCGGCGGCTTCACGCACAAGTTCTACAAGGCGACGCGAAACGCCGAGGAACTGGTCGGCGCGCGCGACGCCATCGCCGAGTGGGCGCGCATCACCTACGGCTGGATTGGCCGCAGCCCCGACTACAAGGCCGCGTTCCTGGCCACGCTCGGCGCCAACGCCGACTTCTACGCGCCCTACGACGAGAACGCGCGGCGCTGGTACAAGCAGGTCAACGAGGAGGTGTCCTTCGTCAACCACGCCATCGTCAACCCGCCGGTCGATCGCGACAAGCCGCTCGACGAGGTCAAGGACGTGTACATGCACGTCGAGGAGGAGACCGACGACGGGCCTCATCGTCAGCGGCGCCAAGGTGGTGGCCACCACGTCGAGCCTGACGCACTTCAACTTCATCGCCAACAACGGCGCGCTGCCGATCAAGACGAAGCCGTTCGCGTTCGTCTGCATCGTGCCGACCGGCGCGCCAGGGCGTGAAGCTGTTCTGCCGCCCGTCCTACGAGATGACCGCGGCGGCGATGGGCACGCCGTTCGACTACCCGCTGTCGAGCCGGATGGACGAGAACGACTCGATCCTGATCTTCGACAAGGTGTTCGTGCCGTGGGAGAACGTGTTCGCCTACGGCGACATCGACAAGGTCAACAACTTCTTCCCGCGCTCGGGCTTCCTGCCGCGCTTCATGTTCCAGGGCTGCACGCGGCTGGCGGTGAAGCTGGACTTCCTCGCCGGGCTGCTGCTCAAGGCGGTCGAGGCGACCGGCGCCAAGGACTTCCGCGGCGTGCAGGCGCAGGTCGGCGAAGTGCTGGCGTGGCGCAACATGTTCTGGGGCCTCACCGACGCCATGGCGCGCACGACGACGCCGTGGACGCCGGGCTACGTGCTGCCGAACCTCGACTACGGGCTGCCTACCGCGTGATGGCCAGCATCGCCTACCCGAAGATCAAGGAGATCATCGAGAACTCGCTGGCCAGCGCGCTGATCTACCTGCCGTCGAGCGCGCTCGACTTCAAGGTGCCGGAGCTGCGGCCGTACCTCGACCAGTTCGTGCGCGGCTCCAACGGCTACAGCGCCGAGGATCGCGTCAAGCTGATGAAGCTGATGTGGGACGCGATCGGCAGCGAGTTCGGCGGCCGCCACGAGCTCTACGAGCGCAACTACTTCGGCAACCACGAGAGCATCCGCTTCGAGACGCTGCTCGTGGCCGAGGTCACCGGCGCGACGCAAGCGCTACAAGGGCTTCGCCGAGCAGTGCATGGCGGAGTACGACCTCGACGGCTGGACGGTGCCGGACCTGATCGGCCCGGACGACGTCAGCGTCATCATGAAGAAGATGACGACGCCGAAGAGCTGAACGCGCGAATGCCGATCGACTCCCGCACGCTTCCGGCAGACCGTCGGGCGGTTCGTCACCGGCGTGACGGTGGTCGCGATCGAAGATCGAGGGCGAAATCCGGGCGATGACGGCGAATTCGTTCACGTCGCTGTCGCTCGACCCGCCGCTCGTGCTGTTCTGCCTCGGCAAAGACACCAAGGCCGGTCAGCCATATCCGCTCGGCGCCCGGCTTTTCGATCAGCATCCTGCGCGAGGACCAGCGCGACCTCTCGTCCTACTTCGCGGGCTGGATGGGCGCCGGACGCGCCGCCGCCCCGTTCTCGTTCGTCGACCTGGGAAGGCGGTCCGCGGCTCGACGGCTGCGTGGCCGCTCTTGGATGCCGCACTCACGCCATCCACGAAGGCGGCGATCACTGGATCGTCGTCGGCGAGGTCGTGGCGACCTATCGCGCCGAGGACGCTGGCGAGCCGCTGGTGTTCTTCAGCGGCAAGTACGTCGGGTTGCAGGTCTAGCTCGAGTGGTAGCTGGTAGCCGGTCGGCGGTAGGCGCGTAGCCTAGAGGCCAAAGCCTGAAGTCCAAAGGGAATCTCTCATGCTCGAAGGTGTTGATCGGCTGATTGATCTGACCGGCCCGCGCACGACCGCGTTGAACGGCGCCTCCGCAGACGACGTCATCGCCGCGGTCGGGCGGTGCGACGCCGCGGCGCTCCGTGCCACCGACGGCCATTTCGCGGTCACCGCGCGCGACGGGAAGACCGTGCGGCTGGCGCGGACGATCGGGATCCCGCTCCGCTACTTCGTCGCGAAGATGTATCACGGGCCGTTCCTCCTCGTCTCCGAGCGGATGGATCGAGATCTTCGCCTGGTGCCGCGAGCAGAAGATCGCCTGGCAGTTCGACCCGGCCTACACACGCATGGTGCCGGCCCACCACATCGTCGAACTGGATCAAGTGGGCTGTCCCGATCCGGCGCCGCGCTATCAGCGCTTCTTCGACCCTCCCGTCGGACTCGGCTCGACTGATGTGGGAGAGGCGGGCGCCGCGTACATCGCAACGGCGTACGAGTCGGTGCTGCGATGGATGAAGACCGTGCCCGGCGATGAGCCCGTCGCGATCGCGTTCTCGGGCGGCGTTGACAGCACGGCGGTGCTGCTGATGGCTGTGCGCGCGAACGCGGCGATCGGTGGCAGTCCGGACCGCATCCGCGCGTTCACGCTCGACCTGGGCGGCGGGCGCGATGCCGCGCAGGCCGAACGCGTGGTGCGCGACCTCGGTCTCGAGGCGCAGTGGGAGCGCATCGTCGCGTCACCGGAGCGACATCGACCTCGAGGCGGCGATTCGCCTGATCGAGGACTACCATCCGCTCGACGTCGAGTGCGCGGCAACCGCCGATGTGTCTGCTGCGCGGCGTTCGCGAGCGATACCCGCGTCTGACATACCTGCTCGATGGCGACGGCGGCGACGAGAACCTCAAGTCGTATCCGCTCGAGGACTCGGACCTGACGCTCTCCAGCATTCTGCGCAACCCGCTGCTCTACCAGGAGGGCTGGGGCGTCGATGCCATCAAGCACAGCCTCGCGTATTCGGGTGGTCTGTCGCGCGGCTACGTGCGCACGTACGCGCCTGCGGCGTCGCTCGGGTTCACGGCCTTCTCGCCGTTCACCACGCGCTCGGTGATCGCGTCGGCGGTGGCGATTCCGTTCGAGCAGGTGCTGGGCGGCGACGCGTCGAGACTCCACACGCTCAAGCAGGACGTGGTCAGCGCCGGCATCAAGGCCACGCTCGGCGTCGACATGCCGGTGAATCAGAAGCGGCGGTTCCAGGACGGCGCCGCGGCTATGCCGCGCGAGCGCGTGTCGAAGGCGTGGTGCCGTCGGGCTTTCAACAGACTCTGGCAGGATCGGCAGCGCGACGCCGACTCCCTCGAGCGGCGCTCAGGCAACGAGGTGGTGCCCGCCGGTGGAATACGGTGATCGCTTGCGTCCTCGAGCACCGTGGCGCCAAGCAATCTCGTAGATCCCCGGCGCGCATACGCCACCGCCTGGGAAGAAGAACCTGACGAATCGGGCACGCTCGTGCCGACCTCGGTGGTCTTTCTGACCAACCGCGAGTGTCCGTTCCGCTGCCTGATGTGCGATCTCTGGAAGAACACGCTCGATGAGGCCGTGCCGCGCGGCGCCATCGCGCACCAGATTCGCGGCGCGCTGGCGGAGCTGCTGCCGACGCGACACATCAAGCTGTACAACGCGGGGAGCTTCTTCGACCCGCAGCAGATTCCCGCGGACGATGACGAGGACATCGCGGCGACGGTCGAAGGCTTCGACCGCGTGATCGTCGAATCGCATCCCGCGTTTCTGGCCGGCGCTTACGCGGAACGGTGCCGCAGGTTTCAGTCGTTGATCCCCGGCCAGCTCGAGGTGGCGATTGGATTGGAGACCGCCCATCCCGAGGTGCTCGCACGGCTCAACAAGCGGATGACGCTCGATACGTTTCGCGACAGCCGCTGACTTCCTGCATCGGCATGACATCGCGTTGCGCGTGTTCGTGCTGCTGAGCCCGCCATTCATGCCGACGGGTGACGCGGTCGAGTGGGCCTGCCGGTCGATCGACGTCGCCGCGGAGTGCGGTGCCACCGCGTGCTCGGTCATTCCGACTCGGGGCGGAAACGGTGCGATGGAGGCCCTTGGCGACGCGTTCGTCCCGGCGCGGTTGCCGGAATTGGAGACGGTAATCGAATACGGTCTCGGACTGCGTAGGGCCGGTCCTTTGGGACCGGCCGGCATGCGCGTGTTCGCGGACCTGTGGGACATCGAGCGATTCTTCGCTTGCGAGTGCTCACCCGCGCGCGCGGCGCGGCTTGCCACGATGAATCGCGAGCAGCGTGTGATTGATCGAGTCGTCTGTGCATGCGCGTAGATTAGAAATCAGGAGGGCTGGGTAGATTGTTGCCGTCCCAGTCCTTGATCGTTCCGTCAGGCGCTTTCAGAAATCCGAGCAGGCATCCGCGTGAGTTGTCGCGCAGGGGGTGGCAGCGCGCTTTGACGCGTCTGTCCGGCCTTGAGGGAGTCGCGAGTCACGCCGATGCGCTCCAGGCCGGCGGCGCTCGTTGCCTCGAGCGCCCACGTTTGCGGCGTGCCGCTCGCATTCTTCACGTCGATGTAGACCCACGAGTGCGGCGTGACCAGAACGACTTCCTTCACCACGCCCTCGAGATCGATGAAGGTGTCGGCGTAGTTGCCGTGCGAGTGGTGCGCACCTGCGGGCAGCGCCAGGCCGATCGCGACCGCCAGGCCGGCCGCGAGGCGTCGTGTGCCGATCATCGTGCACCTCCTGCGGGAGGAACGCCGGCTCCCGCACCGCGGCCAGGACCGACACGGGGTGGCGGCGGGTAATCGTTGTCGTAGTAGTCGCGATAGCGGACCGTGTTGCCCTCCTGGTCCACGAATCCGAGCGATTGCTGAAAGAGTCCGGGCTCCGGATCTCCGTCTGGCACGGTGCCCTCGAGGAGGTACAGCCGGTTCTCGTGCATGTAGATGGCGACGAAGGTGCGCGAGCGATCGACGTTGCTCGTCAACTGCAGCTGATGCCCCTCCACGAGGTCGATGAAGTTCCACATGTAGTGGGTCACCTTGACGTCGCGCTGCATGAACCGCCACGACGCCCAGACCAGCGCGCCGCGCACGTCGGTCCTCCAGTAACCGGCGCCAACGATGGCCCCCGCGCCGAACCCGGTGCAGCGCTCGTCGGCAAAGGGCGGGCACTTCTTGGCTTTCTCGGTGAGGATCTTTTCGATCGGCCGGTAATCGACGACCGTCATGGAATAGCGCTCGGCGCCGCGCACGACGATGTAGACGCGCGCGGGGAGATCCGCGCCGTACTCCGAGGTATACGTGGATTCAGAGACCTTCGGCGTGCCCGGGAAATTCACCCGGAAGCCGTCTTCCTTGCTGATGAAATCCGTCCACCCTTGAGCGGACGCCAGCGTCGTCGAGGACAGGATGCACGCCGTGGACACAGCGACGATTACGCGCATGACGGGCTCTCTTTCACTGCTCAATGCCCGAGACCCACTGACTCAACGGGTGCCGGCGGCGATTGCCATCGTGTGAGCAGATTATAGGGTTGGCTGCCAGGGAATAGACTTGAGAGTCCTGAGAGGCTGATCTGGAGGAGCTGACGAAGTTGTCTGTAGGAGCCGACACCGATCTCGCCATCGTGGGCTCCGGGTTTGGCGGGTCATTCCTGGCCATGATCGCGCGGCGGCTCGGCTACCGCGTGATGCTGCTCGAGCGCGGCCGGCATCCGCGCTTCGCGATCGGCGAGTCGGCGTCGCCGCTCGCCGGCGTCCTCATCGAGCAGCTTGCCGATCGATACGACCTCCCGCGCCTGCGGCCGTTGTCGGCGTTCGGGACCTGGCAGCGCACGTACCCTGACGTCGTCTGCGGATTGAAGCGCGGGTTCACATACTTCAAGCACGAGACCGGTCAACGCTATCGGGTCGAGCCGGATCGATCCAATCAGCTGCTCGTTGCCGCGAGTCCGAGCGACGAGCTGTCCGACACGCACTGGCTGCGGGCGGATGTCGATCATTTCCTCGTGCGTGAGGCGGTCGATCTCGGTGTCGAGTACCTCGATGAGGTGACGCTCGAGAGTACGGAGTGGCATGCGAACGGAGCCACTCTGCGCGGGACGCGCCATGGCGCCTCGGTTCGGGTACGAGCGGCCTTTGTCGTGGACGCAAGCGGCCCGCGCGGCTTTCTCAGTCGCGCGCTGAGAATCGAAGAGCCAGGGTTCGATGGATATCCGCGAACCCAGGCGCTCTTCTCACATTTCATCGACGTCGCGCGCTGCGATGACATGGCCGGATTCTCGCACGCGCGCACCGCGCACGCCTCCCCTATCCGATCGATGATGCGGCGCTCCATCACGTATTCGACGGCGGATGGATGTGGGTGCTCCGGTTTGGCAACGGTGTCACCAGTGCCGGCATCGCGGTCACCGACGCGCTCGCGAGCGAGTTGCGGCTGTCCGAGGGTGAACCCGCGTGGCGGCGTTTCCTCGCCAGGCATCCGTCGATCGCCGCGCAGTTCGCGGAAGCGCGGGCGATTCGCGAGTTCACGTGGATGCGACAGGTCGCCTACCGCAGCGCTCAGGCCGCCGGCGAGCGATGGGCGATGCTGCCGTCGGCGGCGGCATTCATCGATCCGCTGTTCTCGACCGGAATTCCGCTGACGCTGTTGGGGATCGAGCGGCTCGCAGAAACGTGGCGTAGAGGCGGGTCTTCAGACCCGCCAGCGCACGGCGCATCTGAAGATGCGCCTCTACGTATGTCGTCGTACAACGACGTCACGCTGGCCGAGGCCGATCACACCGCGCGCTTCATCGCCGGCTGCTACGCCGCCTTTTCGCGATTCGAGGCCTTCACCGCGTACTCGATGTTCTACTTCGCGGCGGCGAGTTTCAGCGAGATGCAGCGCCGGCTGACGCCGGAGCGCGCGTCCGGAGGATTCCTGCGAGCGGCCGACCCCGGCTATGCGTCCGCGCTGCGGGCGTTGTCACCATCCACTCGAGAGCCAGGGCGGGATTTATTCAGCCTGGTCAGCGACGCGACCGATCGCATCAACATCGCCGGCCTCTGCGATTCCACGCGAGGCAACTGGTATCCCGTGGATCTGGAGGACACGGTGCGCGCCGCTCGAAAGCTTGGGCTGACGCCGGATGACGTGCGCGCGGCGCTGGAGAAGATGATCCCGGTGACTGACGCGTTGACCGTCTTGGGCTGCTTCGTCATCTGCTCTCTGATGAGCGACACCATCCCCGACGCGGCCGGCGTGAGGTAGCGGCCTCGCGCCGTGATGAGCCCGACGGCCACCGAGAGCGACGGCTCGGTGAGCTGGGCGGCGTGAAATCCTTCACCCCACTGCCGGTCCGGCAGGCACCCCGACGGCAGGATGCCGATCCCGACGCCGGCGCAGACGTGGTGAAGGATGCTGATCAGTCGATCGACCGTCACGGTGTAGTGCAGGTTGAATCCCGCGGAGACCGCTGCCGCATCGGTCATCCTGCGGAGGAACGTGTCGCTCGGCGCCGCGACGAGCGGCTCGTCGCGCAGTTCGGCCAGCCTGACCCGCGGACGCCTCTTCGCCGCCAGCGGGTGGGAGAGCGGGATGAGCACGAGCAGGGGCTCCTTCCGCAGCGGCACGCTCTCCATCACCTCCGGCAGCGAGTTGACATAGCCGATGCCGAAGTCGGCGGCGCCGTTCCGCACGTCCTCGACAATCTCTGACTGCCGGCCCTCGCGGATGCGGATCTCGATCAGCGGCCGCGTTTCGCGGTAGCGCCGCACCATGAACACCAGGGGATTGATCGCGAACGACGAATAGGTCGCGATCGTGATCCGCCCGCGCTGCTCGTTGGTGACCTCACTGAGGTTGCGCACCGTGTGCTTCAGATCGTTCAGCATCCGCTCGGCGACCGCGACGAACTCGCGTCCGGCGGCGGTGATTTCCACGCGGCGCGTGTTGCGCGCGAACAGCGTCACGCCGAGCACGCGCTCCACGCGTTTGATCGTGCGCGTGAGCGCGGGCTGTGAGGTCTTGAGATACGCGGCCGCCGCGACAAAGCTGCCGTATTCGGCCAGCGCCAGGACCGTCAGCAGTTCACGGGCCCGGATATCGGGGACGTCGGATGGATGCATTGGAGGCGCGAACTTATTCGCGGGTCGCAATTGTATCTGGTATCGGGCCGCGTTTGGAAATAAGCGCTGGCCGGCTAAAGCCGGCCCCTAGTGAGCAGCGTCCGGCTAAAGCCGGCCTACGTGAGCAGCGTCCAGCTAAGGCCGGCCCTGCGGGACCAGCGTGATAATGTTCAGGGTCGGCCACGCAACGGACCGCGTGTTCCGGGTCGTAATACCTTCTGCATTCTGACGTGCGGGTGTCCAACAGGAACAGAACGACGATGAATAGACTGAGTATTGTGATGCTTGCCGCGGCAGCGGTTGCCGCGATGAGCGCCCCGGCGTACGCGCAGGCGGGCGCCGATTTCACCGGCGTCTGGCAGCCTCGCTACCAGGAAGATCAGCCCGAGCGCATCCCAGGTCCGGAGCTCCGCGACTATCTGGGACTGCCCATCACCGATTCGGCGCGCCAGTTCGCCGACAGCTGGGACCCGGGACGGATCGCGCTGCCCGAAGAGCAGTGCCGCGTGCACGTCTCGCCCTACATCTATCGCGGGCCGACCAACCTGCGCATCTGGGAGGAGAAGCACCCCAAGACGCAGGACCTCATCGCCATCAAGCACTACACCAGCACCTACGAACAGACGCGGACGATCTGGATGGACGGACGACCGCATCCCGGTCCGAACGCGCCGCACACGTGGATGGGCTTCTCGACCGGCCGCTACGACGGCGACATGCTCATCGTCGAGACGACGCATCTGAAGCAGGGGTGGATTCGGCGCAACGGCATTCCGATGAGCGACCGGGCGACGGCGACCGAGTACTTCGTGCGCTTCGGCGACATGTTCACGCGGCTCCTGATCCTCATCGATCCGGTGAATCTCACCGAGCCGCTCGTCAAGAGCGAGGAGTTCTATCGCAGCGCGCGCGAACTGCCCGCGGGCACCTGGCTGTGGGTCTGCGACCCGGTCGTCGAGATCGCGACGCGCGAGCCTGGTGACGTGCCGGCGTATCTCCCCGACGAGCATCCGTTCAAGGACGAATTCGCGCGGCGTCATCAGCTGCCGGAGATCGCCGTCCGCGGCGGAGCCGCGACGATGTATCCGGAGTTCCAGGAAGTGCTGAAGAAGAACCCACCGCCACCGCCGTTGCCGCCGCCGCACGCGGGGCCAGCCGGGTCACGGGTCCTGGCCAGACGCAGCAAGGTCAGGGCGGTGGCCGCGGTCAGGGCGCCGGCCAGGGACAGGGTCGCTGAGATGACAAGGACTCCATAGTCGTAGGGGCCGCCTTTAGGCGGCCCGCAACGTCGCTGCTGATCGCCGCGGCGGCCGTCCTTGCCGGTGTCGTGCTGGCCGTGGGCAGCCGCGCCGTTGCGCAGCAGCAGGACTTCGACAAGGTGCAGATGGACCTCGTGCAGGTCCGCCCGAACGTCTACATGATCGTCGGCGCGGGCGGAAACACGACGATCCAGTTCGGCGACGAGGGCGTCCTCGTCGTCGATACGCAGTTCCCGCAGGTGAGCACGAAGCTCCTGGCCGCGATCCGGTCGGTGACCGATGCACGCCGATCCGCTACGTCGTCAGCACGCACGTGCACGGCGATCACATCGGCGGCAACGAGGCGATTGCCAAGGCTGGCCGCATCCGCGCCGGCGGCAACGTCGTCGGCGACCTCGGCGCCGCGGCCACGGCAACACGGCCAACATCATCGCGCACGAGAACGTGCTGAAGCGGTTGAGCGTCGAGCCGCCGGCCGGCCAGCAGGCGGTGCCGTTCGGGAACTGGCCGACCGAGACGTTCTTCAACAACAAGCGCGAGTTCCTGTTCAACGGCGAGGCGGTGCAGATCATCCATCAGCCGGATGCGCACACCGATGGTGACAGCGTCGTCTTCTTCCGCAAGAGCGACGTCGTTTCGACGGGCGACCTCTACACGACGGTGATGTATCCCTTCATCGACGTGGCCAACGGCGGCACGATCAACGGCTACATCAAGGCGCTCAACGCGATCATGGACATCACCGTCCCGAGCAACGTGAACGAAGGCGGGACGATGGTCGTTCCGGGTCACGGCCGCCTCTCGGACGAGCAGGACGTGATCGAGTATCGCGACATGGCGACGATCGTTCGCGATCGCATCCGTGAGTACGCGAAGCGCGGCATGACGCTCGACCAGGTGAAGGCCAAGAAACCGACGCTCGATTTCGACCCGCGCTACGGCAGCGACACCGGATTCTGGACGACGTCGATGTTCGTCGAGACGATCTACCGGCAGATGGTCGCCGAGAATCCGCCGCCGGCGAAGGGCAACCAGCGCAATCAGAGCAAGCCAACCAAGGGGAGCGGGGAATGAGGCGGCGGGCGAGTGCGAAGGTGCGAGGGTGCGAGGGTGCGAAGGTGCACCGCGCGATGAAGTCCGTGGGTGCCGTGTTGCTTGGCGTACTTCTGCTGGGAGCGAGCGTAGGGATCTTTGCGCAGGGGCGCGGCGGGCGTGGGGGAGCACCGGTTCCGACCGGGCGCCTCGGGGCTCCAGTGGATCTCGTGGGCACGTGGGTGTCGGTCGTCACCGAAGACTGGCAGTGGCGTATGCGGACCGCGGCGAAGGGCGACACGACGAGCGTGCCGCTGAACGGCGAAGGCCGTCGCGTCGCCGATACGTGGGAGCCGTCCATGGACGGACGATGCGAGGCCTTCGGCGCCGGCGGCATCATGCGCATGCCGCTCCGGCTCAAGATCAGCTGGCAGGACGACCTGACGCTGAAGATCGAGTCGGACGCCGGCCAGCAGACGCGATTGCTGCAGTTCGCGAAGCCGGGGGCCGGGGCCGCAGCTCCAGTCAGTGCGCCGGCACGCACGCTCCAGGGCACGTCGGTCGCCGAATGGCAACGCAGCGGCGGTGCGTTCGATGCGTTCCTCGAGCGCGGCGCCGGCGCCGCGCCTCCGCGGTGGGGTGCGCTCAAGGTCACGACCACCAACGTTCTTCCTGGCTGGCTGCGCCGCAACGGCGTGCCCTACAGCCAGAACGCGACGATCACCGAATACTTCACGCGCGTGACGCACCCGGTTGCCGGCGACTGGTTCGCGGTGACAACGACCGTCGAGGATCCGACGTACCTGGGTCAGCCGTTCACGACCAGCTCGAACTTCAAGAAGGAACCGAACGACTCCAAGTGGAGTCCGACGCCGTGCAAGAGTTCGTAGGGCGGGGCTTAGCCCCCGCTGACGCCGGGTCTAAAGAGCAAGACCCGGCCTACACAGCAGAGAGGCAGTGTAGGGCGGGTCCTGGTCTTGTGGACCCGCCGAGAGAGTTCAAAATGTCTAGAGCAAAGGCCCTTGCGTGCATTGGCGTGAGCGTCGCGTTGGCGGCTGCGACGCTTGGCGCGCAGACGTATTCGCCGCCGAAGACGCCATGGGGCCATCCGGACCTGCAGGGCATCTACTCCAACGACGATGAGACCGGGACGCCGATGGAGCGGCCGGCCCAGTTCGCCGGAAAGACACTGGCGGACATCACGCCGGCGGAGCTCGAGACGATCGTCAAGCAGCGGAACGAACAGTTCAACGAAGGTGTCGCGCGGCACGGAATTCGCCGGCGGTCTGAGGCCGCCGACCCATCTCATCTTCGATTCCTTCGAGCGCAAGAACAGCCGGGCCTGGCTCGTCGTCGATCCCGCGGACGGCCGCATCCCGCGACGCACCGACGCCGCTCCTCGACGACGGACCGGCGGCGTCAGCACGAATGCCAACCCGCGCGGCCCCTTCAACAGCTGGCTCGACATGGGCCTCTACGATCGCTGCATCACGCGCGGGATTCCCGCGTCGATGATGCCGGCCGGGTATGGCAGCCGCTACGATCTCACCCAGAGTCCCGACTCGGTCGTCATCCGCTACGAGATGATTCACGAGGCCCGGGTGATCCCGCTCGACGGCCGCCCGCGTGCGACCGGACCGCGGACGTATCTTGGCGACGCGCGCGGCTGGTGGGAAGGCAACACGCTCGTCGTCGAGACGACGAACTTCCGGGCGGAGACGGCCCCGCAGGGCGGCTCGGAACAGGTCGTCATGACCGAGCGATTCGTGCCGATCTCGTCCGGCGTCGTCGAGTGGCGGGTCACGTTCGAGGACCCCAGTGTCTGGACGCAGGCCCTGGACCTACGTGATGCCGCTCACGAAGGTGGATCACTCACAGCAGGTCTATGAGTACGCCTGCCATGAGGGCAATCACGCGATGCGCAATATCCTGAGCGCCGCCCGAGCCGAGGACAAGAAATAGGTGCAGTCCACTATCCGTTCATTCGATCTCGCACACCTTGCCCATCTCGAACTGCTGACGCCGAAGCCCGACGAGAGCCTGAACTTCTTCGTCAACGTCATGGGGATGACCGAGACGACCCGCAAGGGCGATTCGGTGTATCTCCGCGGCTGGGACGACTACGAGCACCACACGTTGAAGCTGACGGCCGCGAAGGTGGCCGGCATGGGACACTTCGCGTTTCGCGCGACGAGTCCCGAGGCGCTGAAGAATCGCGTCGGAATCATCGAGCGTGCCGGGTGCGGCAAGGGCTGGACCGACGGCGACCTCGGTCACGGTCCGGCGTACGCGTTCACCACGCCCGATGGGCACAACATGGAAATCTACTGGGAGACCGAGT
Organism: uncultured Acidobacteriota bacterium; assembly: GCA_963751025.1. Taxonomy (GTDB): domain Bacteria; phylum Acidobacteriota; class Vicinamibacteria; order Vicinamibacterales; family UBA2999; genus Gp6-AA40. The sequence goes on from CAVVTC010000008.1 coordinate 330,987, forward strand.
GGTATCAGGCGCCGCCGCACCTGAAGCCGTCGCTCAAGAACCAGGCGATGCGCTTTCCAGCACGCGGGGCGAACGTGCGGCGTCTCGACCATCTCAATCTGCTGACGTCCGACGTCGCGCAGTTGCAGCGCTTCATGGAAGACGTGCTCGGCATGCGGACGACCGAGATGATCGTGCTCGACAGCGGTGAGATCGCCGGCTGCTGGGTGACGTCGAACAACAAGACCTACGACGTGGCGTTCACGCACGATCACTACGGCGCGCACGGACGCTTCCACCACGCCACGTGGGCGGTTGATTCGAAGGACGAAGTGCTGCGCGCCGCTGACATCTGCCTCGAGCACGGCGTCCATATCGAGACCGGCCCGCACAAGCACGCGGTTCAGCAGACCTTCTTCCTCTACGTCTACGAGCCCGGCGGCAACCGCGTCGAGTTCGACAGCGCCGGCGCCCGGCTCATGCTCGCGCCCGACTGGCAACCAGTCGTGTGGACCGAGGCCGAGCGGAAGAAGGGACAGGCGTGGGGCCTCAAGACCATCGAGACCTTCCACACGCACGGCACGCCGCCGATTGAGCAGTACACTGGACCCAGGAACTAGGGTGGTGGTTGGTGGCTAGTGGTTCGTGGTTCACTACTAACCACCAACCTCCGAACCACCAACCACCAACCACTAACCACCGACTAACCACCAACCAACATGCAAACATCCATCCCATGCATGTGGATGCGAGGAGGCACCTCAAAGGGTGCGTACTTCCTCGCCTCCGATCTGCCGGCCGATGTCGCGCGCCGCGACAGAATCCTGCTCGCCGTGATGGGATCGCCGGACCCGCGTCAGATCGACGGCATGGGCGGCGCCGATCCGCTCACGAGCAAGGTCGCGATCGTGTCGAAGTCGGAGCGCCCGGGCATCGACGTGGACTATCTGTTCTGTCAGGTCTGGGTGGACAAGGCCGAGGTCTCGACCGCGCAGAACTGCGGCAACATCCTCGCGGCCGTCGCCCCGTTCGCCATCGAGCACGGCCTCGTGAGCGGCGGCGACCCGGTGACCAAAGTCCGCATCTTCATGGTCAACAGCAGTCAGACGGTCGTGGCAACGGTGCAGACGCCGGCTGGTCAGCCGCGATACGACGGCACGGCGCGCATCGACGGCGTCCCGGGTACGGCGGCGCCGATTCCTCTGAGCTTCTCTGACACCGCCGGATCCACATGCGGCGCGCTGCTGCCGACGGGAAAGGCGATGGACGTCATCGATGGCGTGCCGGTCACGTGCATCGACAACGGCATGCCGGTCGTCGTGATGCGCGCGGACGATGTCGCGCGGACGGGATACGAGACGCGCGACGAACTGGACGCGGATGACGAGCTCAAGGCACGAATCGAGTCCATCCGGCTGAAGGTCGGCCCATTGATGAATCTCGGCGACGTCAAGGAGAAGACGGTCCCGAAGATGATTCTCGTGGCGCCGCCCCGCAACGGCGGGCTGGTCTCAACGCGGTCGTTCATTCCGCATCGCGCGCATGCGACGATTGGCGTGTTCGCCGCGCTGAGCGTCGCGACGGCGTGTCTGCTCCCCGAGAGCCCGGCGCACGGCATCGCGCAGATTCCCGAGGGCGCGACGAAGCAGATGCTGGTGGAGCATCCCACCGGCGCCAGTCCAGTGTCGATCACGACTGAGGATCGCGGCGGCGAGACGATGGTGACCGAGGCAGCGATCATCAGCACCGCGCGGGCGCTGTTCACCGGACAGGTGCTGATCCCTCAACGGACACTTACGTAGAGGCGGACCTGTCAGGTCCGCCTAGGCGGGTCTGAAGACCCGCCTCTACGGCGTTACGCGCTGACGCGCAAACTGCTATCGCCGACGATGGGGACCGTGTCCACGAAGGCGCGCCACCGCTCTTCCGAGCTGGCGCGATTGTGCGACAGCGCCGCGCCGCAAAAGATGGTCGAGCCCTGCTTCGACGGCGACATCGTCCACATGCGCTTGGCGATGATGGCCACGCCGACGAGCGGAACGCGCACGGCGAAGTACGGCGGCAGCGCGGCGCGCCGCGCGCGCGGCACTTCCAGGCGCAAGCCTTCGGGGCTGACGTTGATGATGCCCGAGGGCATGCCGTTGACCAGCGCGTCGAACCGCTTGACCTCCTTGCGCGGCGATCGTCGAACTGGCCGGTCGTCCATCAGGGCCATCGACACGAAACAGGAGAGCACGGCCGGTTCGATCGGCCGCGTCATGTACATCGTCTGCGCGTTGACGGCGGCAGCGCGGCGCTCGATGGCGTCGCCGATGAGAATGGTCGGTACCAGCTGACCGCGGGAGCGCGTGACCGACTGGAGCGCGGTGCCCACGGCCCACGAGGCGTCGGCGATCAGCAGCTGGATTGCACGGGCCTGCATATCGGCCGCGGCGGCCGACGGCGTCGCGCGATGAAGAGGCTCGAACCCGTTGGCGGTGAGCCAGTCGCAGACAGTCGCGCCTTCAGTGGGATCGGGGAGAGCGACGAGGACGCGTGGACGGCCAGCCACCTTGTGCAGTGGTGCAGCCACTGTGCCACCGCAAAACTCAGGGAGATTCCCTAGGTCCGGCTCCGCGGAGATACAGATTGTGTGGCGCGTCGGAAGAAATTGTAAGCGTCGAAATTCCAGGCCCGAGAGCGTGCGGTCAACTCGTAGCCGGTAGCGATTCAGAGTTCTTGCTACCGGCTACCGGCTACCAGCTAGGTCCAGCTAGTAATACGTCAGCGTTTCGATTCCGGTCCCTGCCTGGAACGTGCTCACGACTTCCATCTTCACCAGATCGATCACCGACACGGTCCCATCGCCGTGGTTGGCCGAGAGCGCGGTCTTGCCGTCGGCGGAGAACGCGAATCCCATCGGATCCTTGCCCACGGTGACCGTGCGCTGGGCGCCCTTGAGATCGGCGGCGTTGAAGATGTTGACGATCGACGAGCCCAGGTTCATCGTCATCATGACCTTGCCGTCGGGGCTGAAGTAGACCTTGTAGGCGCCGGTCTTCTGACCCTGGAGCGCGATGCGATCGACGATCGCGTCTGTCGCCGGATCGATCACCACGAGTCCGGGTTCGGTGTGAGCCATCACGATGACCCGCCGGCCGTCGGGTGATACGGCGATTCCCTCGGTGCCGCCCGGCACTGGAATCTTTGCCGCCACGGTTCCGGACTTCAGATTGACCACCGTGACGAAGGGGTCGTTCTTGTTCGTCGCGTAGATCTTTGTTCCATTCGGCAGAATCCCGATCCAGTGCGTCGTGCCCTCTGTGTCAATGGCCTTCGTCACCTTGCGGGTCTTCGGGTCGATGACGAGCAGCTTGTGGTCGAGATCGCTGGCGACGTAGACCGTGCCGTCCGGTCCGATCTGAATCCCGTGCGGCGCGCGATAGGGCGCGGTGTCGATCGAGCCGACCACCTTGGCCGCATCCATGTCGACGATCAGCACTTCGTGACCCGGGTTCGGATTGCGGTTGAAGATGCCGTCGCCGTAGAGCGGCACGTAGGCGGTCTTTCGATCCGGGGTCAACACGAAGTCGTGCGGCTTGGTCGCCACCTGAATGCTCGACCGTTCCTTGAAGGTGACCGGGTCGAAGAAGCGGATGTAGCTGCCAACTTTATCGATGAGCAGCAGCCCGCGCGTTCCCGTCGGGTAATTGGCATCGGCCATCAACGCCGCTGACAGCGCGACGACTGAAAGTACGGCTACCGAAAGCGGCTTGGTCATGTCACCCTCTCCGGCCAGATTCTACTGCGCGCGATATACTCCGGCCACATTCGAGACGTGGAGCCCTCACTCGAGCAGATCATCGAGCGCTACAACGCGGATGCCCCGCTCGCGCAGGCATCCACGATTCCGGCGTCGTGGTACACCGACGCGCGTGTGCTGGAGCTCGAGCTCCGGACCGTGTTCCGGCGCAGCTGGCAGTGTGCCGGGCGCGTCGATCAGCTTCGGGCCCCCGGCGACTACATCTCCTGCGCACTGCCGGGCGGCGAACCGGTCGTCGCCGTACGCGGGCAGGACGAGGTCCTGCGTGGATTCTTCAACGTCTGCCGTCACCACGCGGCGGCCGTTGTCACCGAGCCGCACGGCTCTGCCCGGCAGCTCAGATGCCCGTATCACGGATGGACCTACTCGCTGGACGGCCAGCTGAAGGGCACGCCTGATTTCGCTGGCGTCTGCGATTTCGATCGTGCGGCCAACGGTCTCGTCCCGCTCGACTGCGATGCCTGCGAGCCATGGATCTTCGTCAAGCCCGAGGTGGGCGGGTCATCGCTACCGGCGTTTCTCGGGTCCGACCTGCGCGATCAGCTTCACGCGCTCGGCCTCGATGGTCTGCACTGGATGGAGCGGCGCTCGTACACGCTCGACTGTAACTGGAAAGTGTTCGTGGACAACTATCTCGACGGCGGTTATCACGTGCCGCATCTCCACAAAGGGCTCGACAGCGTCCTGGACTACAGCGAGTACACCATCACGATGGGCGAGCGCTTCTGTCTGCAGTCGAGTCCGATGGTGAGAGAGGGAGCGGAGGCGCGCACCGGAGCGGTGCGGCAGGGCGACCGCGCGTTCTACTACTGGATCTACCCGAACTTCATGATCAACTGCTACGGTCGCACCATGGACACCAACCTGGTGATCCCGCGCGGCGTGGACAGGACCGACGTTGTCTTCGACTTCTACTTCTCGGACGTGTCGGCGCCGGCGCGCGCCGCCAACCTGGAAAGCATCGCGGTCAGCGAGCAGATACAGGATGAGGACGTCTCGATCTGCGTGTCGGTGCAGCGCGGCCTGCGGTCACGTGCGTACGAGGCCGGCCGTCTGTCGGTGCGGCGCGAAGCCGGAGAGCACCTCTTCCACCGTCTCCTCTGCAGCGATCTCAGAACCGGACTGACCCTCTGAGCGCCCGGCTGCTCCCGATTCTCGGCGTGGGCTTCGGCCTCGCGGTCACGATTGGCAACGCGATCGGCGCCGGCATCCTGCGTGCGCCGGGCGAGGTGGCCGGCCATCTGCCCGTAGGCTGGCTGTACATGGCCGTCTGGGCTCTCGGCGGCCTCTACGCCTTCCTCGGCGCGCTCCAGTTGGCCGAGCTCGGCGCGATGATTCCTCGTTCGGGTGGCCAGTACGTCTTCTCCCGCTACGCGCTCGGCGAGTACCCCGGCTTCATCGTCGGCTGGAGTGACTGGATCTCGACCTGCGGCACGACCGCGGCGGTCTCGCTCGTGGTCGGCGAATTCGCGGTGGCGCTGTTTCCAACGTTGACCGGCCGCGTCACGGTGATCGCGACGGCCGTCACGGTCGTCTTCGCCGCTACTCAGTGGCGCGGCATACGGTGGGGAAGTGTCGTCCAGGACGTGACGAGCGCGTTGAAGGCGTTGGCGTTCGTGGCGCTGGCCGGCTCGGCGTTAGTGATCGGCGTTCAGTCCACCTCACCGGACGCGGTGACGCCGCCGACGGGGTTTACACTCGTCGCCGCGTTCGTCCTGTCATTGCAGGCGGTGATCTACACCTACGACGGCTGGTCCGCGACGATCTATTTCTCCGAGGAGGTCGAGAATCCCGGCCGCGACATTCCTCGATCGCTTATCGGCGGCGTGCTGGCTGTCATCGCCATCTATCTGTTCGTCAACGTCTCCCTCCTTATGGTCCTGCGCGTGTCCAGACTGGCTGGGGAACCCTTCGCCGCGGGCGCCCTGGCCGGTGTGCTTTTCGGCGCCTGGGGTGACCCTGTCTTCAGAGTTCTCGTGATCGTCTCGATGCTGAGCGCGATCAACTCGAATCACCTCATGGCCAGCCGGGTGCTCTTCGCCATGAGCCGTGATGGCCTGTTCACCGCACGGGCGGCAGTGGTGAACGAGGGTGGAACGCCGACGATGTCACTCCTGGCCAGCGCCGCCGTGGCTATCGTCTTCATCGTCTTCGGCCGCACGTTCGATCGGGTGATCACTGTCCTGGCCTTCTTCTTCGTCGCCAACTACACGCTGTCGTTCACGTCGGTCTTCGTGCTGCGACGACGCGAACCGGATAAAGCGCGGCCATACCGGGCGTGGGGCTACCCGTGGACAACGGCGCTCGCGCTGTTGGGGTCGACCGCGTTCCTCGCCGGCGCAATTGCGAGCGACACAGCCAACAGCGTGGTGGCTCTACTCGTGCTCGTCGCGAGCTATCCGGCTTTTCGTGCGATGAGATCGCTGATGCCAGCGGTCGAGAACCGATCAGGCCACGAGGACTGATTGTTTCAGGGGCACTGCAGGGAGGCGCTTGAGGGACTGATTCGCCGGATCAACGACCATTCCGACTGATTCGAGCGCTGTCACGCCGAGAATCGGTTCGACACCCTCCGGACCGAAGATCACCCGCCCAGCCGTGACTTCGCCCATGAACTCAATCTGTGCGAGGCCGAATCGATACTCCTGGACGCTGCCGTCCGCCATCCCGTACCTGCGGCTTCCGATTGGCTGGATTCCGGCACGTGACAGATCGGACGCCGAAGCCATTGAATCCGTCGCGCCGGTGTCGACGAGAAACGACGCTTCGTACCCGGCCGTCGAGGTCCCGGTACGCGGAGTGATACCAGCACGTGTACGAGTCCCACATCGCCTCGCTGCCGGACCATAGCGGTCCGATTCTACATCGTCACTCAACGCACACTTCGTGCCCGATGAGAATTCAGAGGACGTCGCCATCGAGCCGTCTCGCGACGAAGTTCTTGCGATCTTCCCGGCTGGTTGAAGTGGCAGAATTCGCTGATCGTATGATTTCGCCTCAGGAGGCACGCGTCGTGGAAGAGATTCCGGTCCTGTTCGCGGGGGGAGGCCTGGTCGGGCTGTCCACGGCGATGTTCCTCGCGCAACACGGCATTTCGTCGGTGGCGATCGAGCGGCTGCGGGGCGGGTCACCCGTGCCGCGCGCGGCGTTCTTCCACATGCGGACGCTGGAGATGTTTCGCGCCGCGGGCATCGAGGAACAAGTTCGTGCACAGTCGGCGAAGGAGTTCGAGCCCGAAGGCGCTGTCGTCCTGATGGACACGCTCGCGGGCAAGCAACTGGCGGGTTTGATTCCCAGCCTCAATGAAGGTGTGGAGGCGCTGAGCCCGAGTCGAAGGCTGTTCGTCACCCAGCCAGGTCTGGAGCCGATTCTGCGAGCCCGGGCCGAACAGGCTGGCGCAACGGTGATCGACGGCACCGAGGTCGTCGGCATCGAGCAGGACGGCGATGGCGTGACGGCGACGGTGAGGGACTGCGAAACCGGTGACGAGCGCCGGATGCGCGCCAGGTACCTGATCGGCGCCGACGGCGCGCACAGCAGGGTCCGCGAGCTCCTCGGGATCGAGTTCGACGGCCGCGGCGTGTTCTCCAACGCGATCACGATCTACTTTCATGCGCCGCTGGCGCAGCACGTCGTCGGCAAGTCGCTGAGCGTCATCTATGTGAAGAACGCCGATTTGTCCGGCTTCTTCCGCATGGACAAGGACGGCAACTCCGGGTTCCTCGTCGTCAACACCGTGGGCGACACGTCGCGGCCGGAAGCCGCAAGTCCCGCGAACGACGTGCGTCCAGAGCACCTCATCGAGCTGGTGCGCCAGGGCGCCGGCGTGCCTGATCTTCCGGTCACGATTGACGGCGTGGCGCGCTGGCGTGCCACATCCGACGTCGCCCGACGATTCAGCGACGGCCGCGTGTTCCTGGCTGGCGATGCCGCGCATCTGATGCCACCCAACGGTGGCTACGGCGGGAACACTGGTATTCACGACGGCCACAACCTGGCCTGGAAGCTGGCGATGGTGCTGAAGGGCGTTGCCGGACCCGCGCTGCTCTCGACCTACGAGACCGAGCGACGGCCGGTCGGAAAGTTCACCGTCGAGCAGGCATACACACGCTACGTCACGCGCTCGGCGACGTATCTCGGCGCCAAGGACTTTCAGCCGCTCGCCAACGACTTCAACATCGAGCTTGGCTACATCTACCGCTCGCCCGCGATCGTTCCGGAAGACGACATCGAGAGGGGCAGCGAGGACCCTCGCGAGTCGCAGGGCCGCCCCGGTTCACGCGCGCCGCATCTCTGGATCGAACAGGGCGGCCGTCAGATCTCGACGCTCGATCTGTTCGGCGGCGGCTTCACGCTGCTGACGACACCGGGAGGCGCCGCCTGGGCGCAGGCGGCACGAGCGTCTGCCGTGGACATCAAGGGTCTGACCCTCGACGCGTACGTGGTTGGTCGAGGCGGGTCTTTAGACCCGCCTGCGGATGTTCGCGACCCCTCCGATCGATTCGCCACGGCCTATGGGGTTGGCGAGACCGGCGCCGTCCTCGTGCGTCCTGACGGCTTCGTGGCCTGGCGCGCGATGGCGATGACGTCCGACCCGACACGCACGATCGCCGGCACGCTCAGGACGCTCTTGATGCGTTAGGCCGTTCCTGCGTTCTTGTCGTACTTTCACAGACGTGTCGACAAGTTTGTCCTTTCATGCCGAATGGCAGTGTCCGTTCGAAATCCCGTGTTGAGCCTGTGTCATCAATCGCATGCGGCGATTCCTGCGCGCTTGCCGCGAAGGAACAGACGTTGCAACGGGCAGCACGCGATTCATGAGCGTACTGGCGGCACCCGCGACGAGCGTCGCACGACACCATCGACTGCAAGACCTGATTACCGAGCTTCACGCCAGGCACACGTCCCTCACCGACGGGCACGTGGCGACCTACATTCCCGAATTGGGCAAAGCCAATCCGGAGCATTTCGGCGTCTGCGTCGTCACTGCCGAAGGTGATGTGCTCAGCGCCGGCGACTGCGACCAGCCGTTCACGATTCAGTCGATTTCCAAGCCCTTCACCTTTGGCATGGTCCTGGAGGAGTTCGGGCGCGAGACCGTCTCGCGGTATGTCGGCGTCGAGCCGAGCGGCGACACGTTCAATTCGATCTGGCTGCACGGCGGCACCAACCGGCCCTACAACGCGATGGTCAACACCGGCGCCATTGCGGTCACCGCGCTGCTGCATCGGCACTATGGCGATCGGGCGTTCGACGTCATTCTCGACCGCTTCAGCGCGATGGCCGGCCGCCGTCTCCCGGTTGACGCGGACGTCTACGAATCGGAGCGCCGCACCGGCCACCGGAACCGCGCGATTGCGCATCTTCTGCTGAACTTCGATCTGGTCCATGCCGAGGCCGAGGCCGCTCTCGAGGTGTACTTCCGGCAGTGCTCGATCCTCGTCACGTGCCGCGATCTTGCGACCATGGCCGCGACGCTGGCGAACCTGGGGAGGAACCCGATCACCGGCCAGCACGCGCTGCTCGACATGTCGATCATCAAGGATGTGCTGTCCGTGATGTTCACCTGCGGCATGTACGACTACTCGGGGCAGTGGGCCTATCGTGTCGGCGTTCCTGCCAAGAGCGGCGTCAGCGGTGGGGTGATGGCGGTGGTGAACCGGCAACTCGGGATCGCCAGCTACTCGCCCAGACTGGACGCGCAAGGCAACAGCAGCCGCGGCATCGAAGTCTGCGTCGATCTCGCGGCGCGCTTTGGCCTGCACGTCTTCGACTGCTTGAACGTCGGTTCGACCTTCCTCAGTTCGACCGCTGACTCGGACGCGTAGGCTGACACGGACGCGTAGGCCGGTCCTTTCGGACCGGCCATCACACCGGCGAGGGGTTCCGCTCGGCGAAGGCCGCCTGATGCCAGTACGGATACGTGCGCGTCGTCTCACTCGCGGCGTCGAGCGCGGCGATCTGCTTATGCGTGAGCGTCCACCCGAGTGCGCCGAGATTCTGGCGCAGCTGTTCTTCGTTGCGCGCACCGATGATCACCGTCGCCACCGTCGGCCGCTGCAGTAGCCAGTTCAGCGCGATCTGCGGAACGGTCTTCCCGGTCTGGCGGGCGATCTCGTCCAGCGCATCGACGACGCGATCGAGCAGTTCGTCGGCGACGGGAGGTCCGAGGTCCACCGCAAGCTTCGATTGGAGTCGCGACACGGCGGGCGCGGGCTGACCGCGGCGGATCTGTCCGGTGAGCCGGCCCCAGCCGAGCGGACTCCAGACCACCGTGCCGACCTTCTGATCGAGCGCGAGCGGCATCAACTCCCACTCGAAGTCACGGCCGACGAGCGAGTAGTACGCCTGGTGCGCGACATACCGGGCGAGGCCCCGCTTCTCCGACTCGGCAAGCGACTTCATCAGGTGCCAGCCGGAGAAGTTCGAGCAGCCGATGTAGCGGATCTTCCCGGCGCGGACGAGATCGTCGAGCGTGCCGAGCGTTTCCTCGACTGGCGTCAACGCGTCGAATGCCGTGCAGCTGATACAGATCGATGTAGTCCGTACCCAGCCGCCGGAGGCTGTTGTTCACGGCCGCGATCAAGTGATGACGGGACGAGCCGACGTCGTTGGGACCTCGACCCACGCGAAAGGTACCCTTCGTCGAGATGAGCACGCGATCGCGACGGCCTTTGATGGCCTGTGCCAGAATCTCCTCGGCCTGACCCGCCGAGTAGACGTCGGCCGAGTCGAACATCGTCAGGCCGGCATCCAGGCAGATGTCCACCAGGCGGGATGCCAGCGCGACGTCGCCCTGGCCGAAGGCCTTGAAGAATTCGCCGCTGCCGCCAAACGTCGCCGTGCCCAGGCTCAGAACCGGGACCTTGAACCCCGATCCGCCCAGCTGTCGATGTTCCATGTGTCTCAGCTTATCCCGCCTACGCGCGAGGCTTCGGCGCGGCAGGCACGGTCGCCGACACGCTGTGTGCGTTGCTGATTCACTAGCGGCGATCACGCGTGAGTGATCCGGTCGCCGCCGTCTGAGCGGACCTGCACACGTCTTTACTTCGTGGCAGCACTTGCCAATCGGCGGAGTGGGTAAGCCATTGCCCACGTAACGGCGCCGACGACTGCCGCCGACAAGGGTAGCGTCTGGCTGTTACGAATGGACCAACACCGCTCGGCGCGCGCACCACGGCGATCGCCAGGGCACTCGCGTCGATAGCGAGGCGCTCTGGGACTGGAGTCTGGAGTCGGAGCGGATTCATTTTTCGCCCCGCTGGATCGCCCTCGTCGGTTGTGACGACCACGAGGTCGGCAGCACGCCTGAGGAATGGCTCCAGCGAGTCCATCCCGATGACAGCGATCAACTGAGACGCGAGATCGACGCCGCGAAGACCGGGGACTCGACCTCGTTCGCCTGCCGACACCGTTTACGCCACAAGGACGGCACCTACAGGTGGATGTCGTGCCGTGGCGCGGTCGTCCGGAACAGCGGTGGACAGGCAATCCGTCTGACTGGTTCGCACTCGGACGTCACCGTGGAGATGGTGACCGATCGGATTACTGGACTGCCCAATCGTCTGCTGCTGGTCGATCGCGTGACTCATTCGATCGAGCGATCCCGCCGTTACAAGGGTTTCCATTTCGCGGTACTCGTCATCGACCTGGGCAGACCGGCGCGCCCGGCCGGACGAGCCGCACGAGCCACCGGCGATCCGCTCCTGACGGCGGTAGCTCGTCGCCTGGAAACGTGTCTGCGTGTTCCGGAAACAATGCCCAGCCTGCGCCACAACGATCTCGTGGCGCGACTGGACGGCGACTATTTTGCCATCCTGCTCGACGGCTTGAAGGAGATCAGCCACGCGAAGATCGTCGCGGACCGCATCCTTGGAGAGATTCTCAATCCCTTTCCGCTCGCCGCACGTGAGGTCCGGCTGTCGGCGAGTATCGGCATTGCCCTCAGCCCGACCGGTTACACCAGCGCAGACGACGTGTTGCACGATGCGGTGACGGCACTGCACCGGGCACATGTACTGGGCGGTTCGCATTGCGAGGTCTTCGACACCGAGATTCTGAAAGCCGAACAAGCGGAACTACAGCTGGAAGGCGACTTCGACGCGGCGTTACAGCGGGGCGATTTCGAGCTCTTCTACCAGCCGATCGTCTCGCTGGTGTCGAACGAGATCAGGGGATTCGAGGCGCTGGTGCGATGGCGCCACCCGGTCCTCGGCATGATTGCGCCAGCCGATTTCGTTCCCATTGCCGAGAGAACCGGATTCATCGTGCCGCTCGGCAACTGGATTCTACGCGAGGCGTGTCTCCAGATCACCGCCTGGCAGAGCGGCCTGCCGCTGTCGACAGAGCTTTCGGTCTCGGTCAATCTCTCGAGCGTGCAGTTCGCTGGCGCGGCACTCGTCGACGAGATTGCGGAGGCGCTACGCGACTCCGGCCTCGAGCCGCATCGCCTTGTGCTGGAGCTGACCGAAGGTATCGCCATGGCCAATCCAGCTGGGGTCACGACCTTGCTGATGCGGCTCCGGGCGATGGGCGTGCGAATCAGTGTCGACGATTTCGGAACTGGATATTCGTCGCTGGCATATCTTCGCCAGTTCCCGATTGATACGTTGAAGATCGATCGCTCCTTCGTTCGAGGCATGGTCACTCACAAGGACACGGCGGAAATCGTCGCCAGCCTGATCGGCATGTCGCGGCAATTGGGTCTTCAGGTCGTGGCCGAGGGAATCGAGCACGAAGACCAGTTGGCGCAACTCCGCGCGTTGAACTGCGAGGCCGGGCAGGGCAATCTCTTTGCCGAACCGCTTGACGTCGATCAAGCCGCGGCGCTGTTGAAGACCGGTCTTGCGCCACTGCCCGAGCGCCGCTGCAGCACGGATGCCCCTGTCCAGCATGACGAGCCGCTGCCACCGCGATGGATTCGCGGCAGGCTGTTATTGGCGAGCAACCGCCTTGGCGTTGCGGTCGCGGCTCTGGTGCTGCTGGTTTCTGCAGGACTGGCGGTCGCGCTCGGCCGTGCGACACCGGCGCGGGGCTCGTCGTCGGCGGCCGTAACTGACGTGACGCAGCACGGCCCCCTCCAGGCGGCCGCGGCACTGCAAGTGTCCGTGCCGACGCCGGAACCGCCGGCACTTCCTCTATCGCCCGCTTCAGTGGAGAACAGGGCAGAGGCGCGGGGCTCGGCGATGCCCCCGGCGTCCGCAAATCCGCTGCTGGTAACCAGCCCCTCGCCCCTTTCGACCGCTCCGCCTCTACCGCTGGCCAGGACGTCCGTCGAGGTCGTGCATCTCCACCGCCTGGGCAGCTGCCGCGGCCGTCTGGACGTGATCCGCGACGGCGTGGCGTTCGTCTCCGCAGAGGACGGTGGCGACGAAGCCTTCACCCTCAAGTTCACCGAATTCCTGCACGCGCTGTCGGAGGACACGTTGACCCTGAAGTCCGCGACGAGGACCTATCGGTTCAAGACCGCGGCTTCCGGTGGCGAGAGTGTCGTTCAACTTCGCGATCTGGCCGACCGGATTGCCCACTCGCGGCGGTAGGGCCTGTTACAACGAGGGGCATGTGAGTCCCACTCGAGTGGCCTGCTCGAAGGCGTGCGCGATCTGCAGCACGCCGACATCATCTCGATAGCGTCCCGACGATCTGGATGCCGACCGGGAGTCCCTCGTCCGTGAACCCCGCGGGCACTGAGATGGCGGGACAGAGCGTCGCGCTGATCCAGTACGTGGACTTCATCCACGCCACGTAGCTTTCCATGGCCACGCCCTCGATCGACTTCGGCCAGTCGAGCGCGGCGTCGAAGGGCGGCACTTGATTCACCACGCAGACGATGAACTCGTACTGCTGCTGGAACCGTCGAAGGCGATCGATGAAGTCACGATGGCGGCCAAGTGCCTGCTCGACCTCGTCGCGGCTGATCGCGAGCCCTCTCTCGATCTCGAAGATCGCTTCGGGCTTCATCAGATGACGATGACCCTCGAGGAGCGGGCCGAGGGTGGCGGCCGTTCGCCACGCGCGAATGGTCAGGAAGATCGAATCGGCGTCCCTCATGTCGGGGCACACGTCCTCGACGATGCACCCGAGCGTCTCGAACGTTGTGCGCTGCGTCTCGAGCACCTGACGCACGCGACGATCGACGGGCAGCCCGCCGAGATCCAGACACCACGCGACGCGGGTGCCACGGAAGTCGCGATCCAGGGGTCGTGTGAACACCGAGGGGTCGGACTGAAAGCACGCCGTATCGCGCGCATCGGGGCCGGCCATGACACTCATCAGGAACGCGACGTCGGCGACGGACCTCGCCAGCGGACCATTCACGTTGAAGCCGAGTCCCGGGAATGGATCCGGCGCGGTCGGAACCAGGCCCACAGTCGGCCGAAGCGCGACGATGTTCGTGAAGTTGGCGGGATTGCGGAGCGATCCGCCCAGGTCGTTGCCGTCCGCGATGGGCAGCATCCCTGTCGCCAGCGCCGCGGCCGCGCCGCCGCTCGAGCCGCCGGCGCTCTTGCTGACGTCGTACGGATTCAACGTCGTGCCGAAGAGCGCGTTGTAGGTGTGCGATCCCATCGCGAACTCGGGGATGTTGGTCTTCCCGATCGGGATGACGCCGGCCGAGCGCAGCCGCTCGACGAAGACCGAGTCCTCGGACGGCATGTCGTGCGCGAAGATGCGCGAGCCGCGGGTCCACGGAAAGCCGACGGCCGGCTGGTTGTCTTTGAATGCGATCGGGAGGCCGTGGAGCGGGCCCACGGCCTCGCCGCGCGCCAGCCGCCGATCCGCCTCGTCCGCGAGCGCGAGGCACGCCTCGTCCGGCAGCTTTGAGACAATGGCGTTGACGTGTGGATTCGCGCGGGCGATCCGATCGAGATGCGCGTGCATGACATCCCGGGCGGAGACCTGCCTGGTGTGGATGAGCGCGGCCAGCTCCCGGGCGCTCGTGAAACAGAGCTCGGGAGATGCAGACGATGGCATGTGTTGGCGAGAGTTCGGGTCCGCATCTTACATCGTCGCCTTCTTCTCCAGGATCTCCCAACCGCTCACCAAGGAGTGTTCATGCAGCGTCTGCCTGTTCGTGTTCTGGGCTTCTGCCTCGTGGTTCTGAGTGCGGCGATTCCCGTCTCGGCGCAGACCGTGCCGCGGACCGAGATCTCCGGCGGCTACCAGTTCGTGAACTATTCCGTCGATGGGGAAGGCGAGTCGCTTCCCAAAGGCTGGTACTTCGACGTGGCTGGAAACGTGACGCCGATCTTCGGAGTCGTCTTTCAGGTGGGCGGTAACTACAAGACGCTCGACGAGTCGGTGACGATCGGGGGCGGCACACTCACGGCGACCGCGGACCTCAGGGTGCACGACTTCCTGGGCGGTGTGCGTCTGAGCGCGCGCGGGACGTCGGCGGTCGTTCCCTACGGCCAGGTGCTTGCTGGCGCCGTCACCAGCTCGATCGAAGTGACCGCCTCGTCAACGATTCCAGGAGTGCCCACGTTCTCGCAGGAGGAGTCGGCCACCAACTTCGCGCTCGAGGTCGGTGGTGGCGTCAACTTCGGCTTCACGGATAGCGTCGGCATCCGCTTCGGCGTGGATTATCTGCGGGTCTTCGCGGAAGACGAGGGCATCAATGCGTTTCGCTTCCACGCCGGCGCATCGTCTTCGGGCGGTAACTTGGATTTGGGAGTGGTTGACGCTTAGTCGGGCACAGCCACAGGCTCGTCTTCGGGCCTGAGGTTGGTCATCTCGGCTTCGATCATCTTCTCGCCCGTGCCGCTCGCCATGGTCTTCGCGAAGTGAACGGGCGGCAGGAAGAACGTGGCGATCAATCCCGCCACCGAGACGACAAGCCCGGCGAGAAAGACGCGGTGAAGACCCATCGCGAACTGGTCGCGCATCGGTTCGGTCAACGCCATGGCGCTTGTGGCTGCTGCCCTTCCGGCGGGCAGGGCGACGCCGGTCAGGGCGCGCGTCATGATGGCGCCCATCACGGCGACGCCGACAGCCGCGCCGATGCTGCGTGAAAACTGATTGAGTGACGTGGCCAGACCGAGCCGCGACCGATCCACGCCGTGCTGCACGGCCAGCAGCAATGAGAGCATCTGCGAGCCCATGCCCGCGCCGAGCACGGTGCAGCTGGCCAGCAGCATGGTCCGGGTCGAGTGGGCGTCGAGCATCGACAGACCGATGAATCCCGCAGTCATCAGCACGCTGCCACCGATCGCGGCGACGCGGTAGCCCATGCGCACGGTCAGCCGCGCGCCGACGATCGACATGACGACCCAGCCGAGGAAGAGCGGCGTGAGCACCTGACCGGCCTGCGTGGCGGTGCCGCCCATCACGCTCTGCACGAAGAGCGGAATGAACGCGATCGCGCCGAACAGCGCCAGCCCTACCAGAAACACGACCACCAGCGTCCGGGTCATGATCGGGAGGCGAAGCAGGTCAACCGGGAGGATCGGCTCAGGCGCCCGGCGCTCGACCCACGCGAACGCCGCGAGCAGCACGATCGCTCCGCCGAGCCACCAGCCGGCGCTACCGCTCTCGCCACCGAGGGCGATGAGGAGTGCGCTGACGCCGGCGAAGAGCAGCGATGCACCCAGCCAGTCCACCTGCACCGGCTTGTCGCTGCGCGATGGTGGATACGCCAGCGCAATCACCGCCATGCAGCAGAAGCCGAAGGGCACGTTGAGATAGAAGACCCAGCGCCAGTCGATCGTGTCGGTGATGTATCCGCCGACGAGCGGCCCGGCGATCGAGGCGACGCCCCACACGCCGCTGAAGAGCGCCTGTGTGCGCGCGCGCTCGGACAGCGCGTAGAGCTCGCCGACGATCGTCATGCTGAGCGGAATGATGGCGCCGGCCCCGAGGCCTTGAATCGCCCGCGCCGCGATCAGCTGAAACATGCTGGTGGCCGCACCGCACATGACCGAACCCACCAGGAACACCGCGACTCCCAGCAGATACATGCGTCGCCGGCCGTACAGATCGGAGAGACGCCCCCAGATTGGCACCGAGGCGGTTGACGTCAGCAGATACGCCGCGAACACCCAGCTGTAGTGCGCCAGGCCGCCGAGTTGCCCGATGACCGTGGGCATGGCCGTGCTGACTACTGTCGCTTCGAGCGCGCCGAGCGACATGCCGAGCAGGAGACCCATGGTGATAGCCCTCCGGCGTGGAAGGCTGATGGGGGGATGCGCCGAGGACATCTTGGTAGCGTACATCAGTTAAGATTCGCCGCATGAAGACGCCATTTCTCCGAGCCTTCGTCGCGATTGCGTCGGCTGTGCTCTGGCCTGCAGCAGCGGCTGCCGCCACGTGCGAAAGCCTCACATCACTCTCGGTGAAGAACGGCACTGTGACCCTTGCGCAGACGGTCGCACCGGGCGCCTTCACTCCACCCGCTGGTCGAGCAGGTGGGCCGGCTGGCGGCAATGCGTTTGCCACGCTCGGATCGTTCTGTCGCGTCGCGCTCACGCTCAAGCCGGCGCCGCGGTCGGACATCAAGGCGGAAGTGTGGCTGCCGTCGAGCGGCTGGAACGGCAAGCTGCAGGTCGTTGGCAATGGCGGGTTCGCCGGGACGATCAGTTATCCCGCGATGGCGACGGCGCTGCGTGCCGGCTACGCGGCCGCGAGCACCGACACCGGGCACACGGGACCGTCGAGCAACACGTTCGCCAACGAAGATGTCCTCGTGGACTTCGCGCATCGCGCCATCCACGAGACCGCGGTCGCCGCGAAGACGACCGTCAACGGGTTCTACGGCAACGGGCCGGCGTTGTCGTATTTCACCGGGTGCTCGACCGGTGGACGTCAGGCACTGACCGCAGCGCAGCGGTATCCCGAGGACTTCAACGGCATCGTCGCCGGCGCGCCCGCGAGTCACACGTCGACGCAGGCGTTCGGTCAGATCTGGTTTGCGCAGGCGCTTGGCGATCCGGCCGGCGCGCTGCCGCGTGAGAAGCTCACGCTCGTCCACGACGGCGTGCTGAACGCCTGCGACGCGCTCGATGGCGCGAAGGACGGAGTGCTCGAGAACCCGCTGGCGTGCACCTTCGATCCGAAAGTGCTCGCGTGCAAGCCTGGTGCGGATCCGGCGTCGTGCCTGACCGACGCGCAGGTCACGACGGTGCAGAAGGTGTACGCGGGTCCCTCGAATCCGAAGACCGGCAAACAGATTTACGTCGGACTCGAGCGGGGGAGCGAACCCGGCTGGAATCCCGTGCCGGTCGGCTACGCCGTCGACTACTTCAAGTACATCGTCTTCAAGGACCCGAGCTGGGATCCGAAGGCGCTCAACTACGACGCGCACGTCGCGCAGGCCGCGACCGGGGACAACCTGATCTTCGACGCGACCAACGCCGATCTCAGCGCGTTCACGAAGCGCGGCGGCAAATTGATCATGTATCAGGGCTGGGGCGAGCCCGGCATTCCTCCAGCCAATCTCGTGAAGTACTACAGCGAGGTCCAGTCGAAGACTAGCAGACGCGAAGGATGCGGTGCGACTCTTCATGGTGCCGGGCATGGGCCACTGCGGCGGCGGCACCGGCGTCAACACCTTCGACATGGTGACGCCCCTCGATCAGTGGGTCAGTGCG
Source organism: uncultured Acidobacteriota bacterium (assembly GCA_963751025.1). GTDB lineage: Bacteria > Acidobacteriota > Vicinamibacteria > Vicinamibacterales > UBA2999 > Gp6-AA40. Next base: position 349,350 of record CAVVTC010000008.1, read on the forward strand.
CGGCACCGCGCCAGCACAGGTTCCCGCATCGCGCGTGCGCAACGGCGCCTCCGATCGCACGCGTCCGCTGTGCGCGTATCCGCAGATTGCCCTGTACAAAGGAACAGGCAGCCTCGATGACGCGGCGAGCTTCGCCTGCGGTCTGCGGTAAATAAGACCCGCTGATGCCGTTGACCACGGGCGCGCGCTTCGGGGCGCGGGTGGACAAGCTCGAGAGCGCGGGCGGTTGGGATCTCGCGCCTGACGGACGGATTGTCGCGGTCGTGCCGATTGAAGCGCCTGCGCCGCCCCCGGCGCCGCACACGGTCGTCGTTCTGCAGAATTTCTTCGACGAGCTTCGCCGGCGCGTGCCGATCGATTGATTGACCTCGGCGACCTTCCCACACTCACACTCGCATAGAATTTCGCAGCGATGGCGCTGTCGCTCGGCACACGGCTCGGCAGCCTACGAGATCGTTGCTCCGCTCGGCGCAGGCGGAATGGGCGAGGTGTATCGCGCCAGAGACGCAGAGCCTGGGACGGGACGTCGCGATCAAAGTACTTCCAGAGGCGTTCGCGCAGGACGCGGACCGTCTCGCGCGCTTCGAGCGTGAGGCCAGGACGCTTGCCGTCGCTGAATCACCCGAACATCGCTCACGTGTATGGCCTCGAGCAGGCCGATGGCGTGCGAGCGCTGGTCATGGAGCTGGTCGAGGGACCCACGCTGGCCGACCGCATCGCACAGGGTGTCATGCCACTCGACGAGGCGTTGCCGGTGGCGAGGCAGATCGCCGAGGCGCTCGAAGCCGCGCACGAGCAAGGGATCATCCATCGCGATCTGAAGCCTGCCAACGTGAAGGTGCGCGCCGATGGCACGGTGAAGGTGCTCGACTTCGGTCTCGCCAAGGCGCTCGGTCCGCCCGAAGATCGACACTCCGCCACGCCGACATCGTCGCCGCTGGCAATGACGCACTCGCCCACGCTGACGAGTCCGGTCGGCGTGACCGGTGTCGGCATGATTCTCGGGACGGCGGCGTACATGGCGCCGGAGCAGGCGAAGGGCCGGCCGGTGTCAAACGCCAGCGACATATGGGCATTCGGCTGTGTGCTCTACGAGATGCTCACCGGTCGCGCCGTGTTCACCGGAGACGATGTCACGGAGGTGCTCGCCGCGGTCGTTCGGGCCGACCCTGACTGGGGTGCGCTTCCGGCCTCGACACCGCGTGAGCTCCGCACGCTGCTGCGGCACTGTCTGCACAAGGACCAGCGGCGTCGCTGGCAGGACGCGGCCAGCCTGCGGATCGGCATAGACGATGTCGTGGAGGCGCCCGTCGAACTCGACGTCGAAGCGCCCGGCGTGCGACAGCAGGCGACGCGACGAATCGCACTGGTCGCCGGGATCACGGGCCTCGCCGTCGCTGCCGTTGCCGCTGTCACCGTCTGGAGCGTCTGGCCCACAGTCAGTCCGCCGCCGCCGACTTGGCTGCTCGCCGGAGTGGGACCCGCGGAACGTATCGCGGGCATGGGACCACGGCAGGCGCGTCCCACACGGACGGCATTCGCGCTGTCGCCGGACGGGCAGTCGCTCATCTTCGTCGGACAGCAGGACCAGCGGCCGCAGCTCTATATTCGCCGCCTGGATCGCCTGGAGGCGATGCCGATCCCGGGGACAGACGGCGCCGACAGTCCATTCTTCTCTCCGGATGGACAGTGGATAGGCTTCTGGCGGGGGGAGCTAAGTGCCGGTGCTGGCGAGATCAGGAAAGTGCCGATCGCTGGCGGTCCGGCAGTGACGCTGTGCCGCGCACCGTTGCTCGGAGGCGTGAGCTGGGGATCGCATGGGCGCATCGTGTTCGGCCACCACGAGGACGGCGAAGGCCTGTGGCACGTGGCTGAGGACGGCGGGACGCCCGAGAAGCTGACGACCGTGGACACGGCAAAGGGCGAGTTCAGCCATCGTCTGCCGCACATGCTGCCAGGCGGCGAGGCCGTGCTCTTCACCATTCAAAAAGCACCCCGGAGTTTTGACGATGCGGTTGTCGTCGCGCGGTCGCTGGCCACGGGCGCTCAGACCGTGCTGATCGAAGGTGCGTCCGACGCGCGCTACGTGCCGAGCGGTCATCTCGTGTACCCGCGAATGGGCGCACTACTGGCGCAGCGCTTCGACGCGGCGAGGCTCGAAGTCACGGGCGGGCCCATCGGTGTGCTCGACGACGTGATGCACGACGTCAACAACACCCTGCGGGTCGGTAACTCGGGCGCGGCGCAATTCAGCGTCTCGTCGTCCGGCTCGTTGGCGTACCTCGCCGGCGGCATCACAGCTGAACGCATCCGGTCCGTCGTGTGGATCGATCGGCGCGGTACCGTGGAGCGCGTCCCGCTGCGCCCAGGCGGCCATTTCTTCCCGCTGCTGTCGCCCGATGACACACAGATACTTCTGCGCGGGCGTGACATCTACGACACGGCGCGCGGCACGCTTTCGACGCTGGCGAGCCTCGCTGGGCTAACAGGCGGCGGTGGAGGAGCGATCTGGCACCCGGATGGGCAGCGACTCACCGGTTCATCCGCCGCCACCGGTAATCAGCTGTGGTGGATACGCGCCGACGGCGGCGGCGCACCGGAGAAGCTGCCGACCACCGAGCGCGGCACTCCAATGGCGTGGTCGCCGGACGGCAAGACGCTGGCGTACCTCAAGGGACTGGATTCGACCGGGAACGAGATCTGGCTGCTGTCGCTTGCCGACGGGGACCGCGCGCCTGTGACACGACGGTTCGAAGCAGGCCGCATTCGATTCGGGCGCGCAGAGTTCTCCCCTGACGGCCGGTACCTGGCGTACGAGTCGGACGAAGGGGGTCGCAGCGAGATCTACGTGCAGCCCGTCTCGGAGGGTGGCAGGCGCGTCACCATCTCGACCAACGGCGGAAGCCAAGCCGCGTGGGCGGGGACCGGTCGGGAGCTGTTCTACCGTGAGCAGGGACCGAATGACACGACTCGCATGATGGTCGTGGACGTGACGCTGGGAGATACCTTTGCGGCGGGGATACCGCGACCGCTGTTCGAGATTCGCTCTTCCGATTATCCGGCCGGGGCCTCTCCCATACGCGCCTACGACGTCACACGCGACGGCCGGCGCTTCCTCATGACGCAGGAGGATGAGGATTCTGCCGAGCCGCCGATCACGCACGTCGTCATCGTGCAGCACTGGCTCGAGGAGTTGAGGCGCAAGGCGCCGGCGAAGTAACTCCACTCGACGCCACGTCACGGCCGCAACACGTACTCCGGGGCGCTGGTGTTCTGTCCCTTGAAGCAGCAGTCGCCCAGGAAATTCGGGCGGTAAGGGTTGCTGAAACTGTTGAGGCCTTTGGGCAGCGTTCCCACTTTCGCTGGTCCATTGATGCGCGCGAGCACACGGTCGCGCGACTGTTCGATCTGACGCAGCAGCCGATCGACATCCCATCCGACGAGCTGACCTTTCCAGTAGACGACCTTTCCAGCGATCAGCACGTCGCGCACATGGCTCGCATTCATCATCGTCACGATCGTGCCCGGCACGTTGTTCATCGGCCAGGTGTCGATCCTGCGCGCGTCGAGCACGACGATGTCGGCTTCCTTGCCCGGGGTCAGCGTCCCCACTTTGTCCAGGACGCGGTTCGCGGCCGCGCCTGCGATCGTGGCCATCTCGATCACCTGACGCGAGGTCACCAGTTGCGGGATCGGCAGCGCGCCCGGGTTGCTTTCCGGGAACGCGAGGTCGTTGGCCAGCGCGCGCTGCAGGCAGAAGGCGCCTCGCATCAGCGAAAACGGATCGGTGGTCATGTTGCTGTCGACGTCAGGACTCAGGCTCGGCAGGATGCCGTGATTGAGCGCCTCCTGAAACGGCGGCATGCCGTGCCGCATCTGCATCTCGATGAGGTTTGCGATGGAGACATGGGCGCCCCGGTCGCGAACGACTTCCCACGCGTTCGATCGAGCGCCGTTCGGGTAGCCGGATGCGCCGGCACCGATCTGCGCGCGCGGCGTGTCTTGCCACCTGGTCGCGTGGATGAACGTGACGTCGGACCAGTCCGTGCCGTTCCTCGCGTCCGCGGCCGCACTCACGATTCCCAGCGGGTTGCCGACGACGTGGTTGAACATCGCCGCGCCGAACGAACGACCGAGCTGCCATCCGGTGTACGGCGCGCCCGCGAATGCGGCGCCAGAGCCGCCCGCGAAGCCGAGCGTCACCAGCTGATCTTTCGAGCTGAAATACGTCTTCGCGATCCTGCCGATCCCTTTCGTCGTGTCGTTCATCGCGCCGGGAAACTCGAATGCGCTGCCCTGACCCTGCCGATTGGTTCCTCCTGAATACGCGAACACCATCCGACGTCCGGACTCCATCAGTCCCTTGATCATGGCGTCGGTGTGCTCGGGCGAGTGGTTGGCCTGGGACGTGTCCGTTCCCGTCGTGATGCCCTGGCTGATTTCGCTCAGGCACGAGACCAGCTCGGCGATGTAGCAATCCTCGGGGTCGTACGGAACACGCCCGAGATCCCACGCGATCTTGCTCGGATCAGCGGGATCGGCGACGCGTCCCGCGGTCCAGATGTTCTGGACGACGGACGAATACGTCTCCTGCGGCCACGCGCCGGCAAGGAGGCCATCCGCGATGATGCTTCGCTGTAGCGCCTCGTACTGATGGTGGTGCGTGGTGATGAAGCCGGGCATGACGATCGTGCCCGAGCAATCGATCACTTCGGCATCGGCGGCGGCGAGAGTCGGGCCCGATCTGCGCGATCGTCTTTCCGTCGATCAGGACGTCGGCCTTCTCGAAGTCACCCATCTTCCGGTCGAGTGTGAGGACGACGCCGCCGCGCAGGAGGATGCGGCGCTTGCGGCCGTCGCCGACGAGATCCTGAGGCTGTGACGGGGCTGTCGCGCGGCCTCCGCTCTGCGCCGCGCCGCACGACGTGGCAGCGAGCCCGGCGGCAGCGGCCGTGACCGTCAGGAACGCACGGCGCGATAGATCTGGACCCGTGGACATGGGCGGCCTCCCTCAGACGTGCGGCGTCAACCGGGGTGGAGCGTAAGTTGAGTTCAGATTCCCAGCGTCGTCGGCGCCATGACGTGGAGGCCGATGATCGCAACGAGGAGTGCCGTCAGGCCGACGAGCAGCAGCAGACCGTGGAAGACCCGCCGCACCGCCTGGAACTTGTCCGCGTTCGCGCGGGCGAGGAGATACGCCTGCAGCGCCATCTCTCGATCGAGCTGACCCACTTCGGCGTTTCGCCACAGCTCGTAGTAGTCGTCGATGTCCGTCGCGAGGATGTCGTTCATGAGGCGCAGGCCCGGGAGCCCGCCTTGGGCGCGCGCCTCGCCGGTGCGATGCATCCTGCCGACGCGCGGGCGGAGCGCCATGATCGCGTAGACGAAGAAGTAGAGCGAGATCAGGACGTATCCCGCGACGTAGACCTGGATGAAGGTGTGGTTCAGGCCGTCGGCGTCGATCTGCGGCGCGCGGATCGCGATGAGCACGTTGACGGCGTTGAGGGCGCCGAGGATGACCAGTGCGAAGCGGGTCTTGCGGTCGGCCAGTTCGGTGACGTCGAGCAGATGATCGACGTGATCGGACAGTGCCCGGTACCGTTCCCAGGGATCGAGCGCTCGGGTCTCGGTGAATCGCTCTTCGTCTTTTCGACGTCTGCGCTCGGCTTTGGCGTCCTCGTCCGATTGAACGATGCTCATGCCGGCTGCATTGTGCCCCGGGAAGGGCTTACGACGCCATCGCGTGGAGACCGATGAAGATGGCCAGCACCGCAGTAAGCGCGACCAGCACCATCAGGCCCTGATACACACGGCGCAGTGCCTGGAATTTTTCGCTGTTCGCGCGCGCCAGCAGGTGTGACCGCATGGCCAGTTCCCGGTTGATCTGACTGACCTCGGCCTGGCGCCAGGTGTCGTAGTACGCCTCGGCGTCGGTGTTCGGGGTCCCCGCGAGCAAGCTCATGCCGGTCGGTTCACATTGCGCGGACGCGCCGTCCATCTCCTGCGACCGGGGCCGCAGGGCCAGGATCGCGAAGACCGCGGCATACAGCGACAGCAGGACGTAGCCAGTGACGTACCCCTGAAGCACCGCGGGATTCAGCGAGTTCGCGCCCAGTTCCGGAGCGCGAATCGCGATCAGCAGGTTGACGGCGTTCAGCGCACCGAGAATGAGCAGCGCAAATCGTGTCTTGCGATCGGCAAGCTCGGTGACGTCGAGCAGATGAGCGACGTGATCCGATAGCGCGCGGTACCGTTCCCAGGGGTCGAGCAGGCGAGTCTCGAGCAGCCGCTCGGCGTCCTTGCGCCGGCGTCGATCGGCCTTGGATTCGTCTTCGATGAAGGGCGTCGGCGCGAACGGCGACCGAAGAGCCGCTTGCCCGAGACTTCCGCCGCCTAGATTCGATGGCATCACCCTGTACCTTGCACGTCTATATACCTAACGCCCTACTGTCTCGTTAGTGACACATTCAGGGTCGTCGTTTCACCCGGTCGCACTGTCAGATCAGTGATGTAGGTGCGATAACCGTCTTTGCGAATCTCAACCGTGTGCGTGCCGGCGCCAAGCTGAACCACGAGGCGATCCTGGTCCTGCGCGCCTTCCCACCGTTCGCCGTCGATCGTCACCGTTGCATCCCCCGGCTGCACGCGCAACGCGATGGATCCGAACTCCGACTCAGTGTTTCCATTTCGCTCGCGCGCCGCTGGAGGTCGTTGAGGTTCACGGGTAGTTGGACGATCAGTCCGCGCAGACGGTTCGTCTGCACGTCGTTCGGGCCGCGGCGGCGCGACGGGCCGTGTGGGCTGGACCTCTCCGGGGCCGAGCGGCTCCATCGTGTGCTGCACACGAAACGTCGAGCCTGGCTGCGTGTAGATCTTCTGCGTGAAACTCCGGTGGCCAGGCAGGAATAACTCGAGGTCGTGCTCGCCCGGCTCGAGGTGAAGGCGCTGGAAGGTGCCGTCGAAATTATCGACGCGACCGGCGTAGTAGCCGTCGATGTAGACCTCCGCGTCGCGCTGTGGCGCCTGCACGCGCAGCGACGAGGCCCCGTAGTAGGTACGGATAGCCGCCGTAGTACGGGTACCCCCCATAGTACGGATAGCCGCAGCACCCATAGGCCGCGCCGAACCCCAACGAAAACGAGAAGGGGTAGTACCACGGACTGTAATAGCCGCCGTAGTAGTACGGCCTGTAGAAGTAATACGGGTTGTAGTACCGCGCCCCAACGATCGCGGTGGAGCCACCGGACTGGGACCGTGGCACGGCCACACGTGCCTGGGCGTCAGCAAGGGCCGGCGCCGCGAGCAGGGCGGCAAGACTGAGTGCGAGCACGGTTGCGCGAAGGCTGAACCTTGTCACAAGGACCTCCGGATCGACAGCTGATCCGCCCGTAGCAACGGTTGTGCCGGGTAAATACGCCAGAAAACGGCCCATTCAGTCGCCCTGCGCGGACACGCTGTCACGCCGCGAGGACGACGGTCGTGGAAGCACGATCTCGAAAACCGCGCCCTGCTCGTTCCGGGCGGTGACCGTTCCCCCGTGGCGCTCCACGATCGCTTTGACGATGGAGAGGCCCAGGCCGCTGCCTCCGGCCGCCTTCCTCGCCGCGTCGGCCTTGTAGAAGCGCTCGAAGATCAAGGGCAGGTGGTCCTCCGGAATGCCAGGTCCGCTGTCACGGACCGCCAAGCGGACGGCGGCCCTTGCGCCAACTGCCGCCTCCACCGCCTGGCTCGTCAACGTGATCCGTCCCCCCTCCGGCGTGTGGCGAAGTGCGTTGGCCGCCAGGTTCTGCAGGGCCTGCTCGAGTCGATCGGGATCGCCGACGACGTCTTCGCCTCCAGCGGTCACGCGAAACTCGAGGCGCACGCCTCGCTCTCGCAGCTCGCGCTCGTGTCTCGCCGCGACGCGATCGAAGAGCGCCGCCACCTGCACCCGTTCCTGCCGCAGCGTCGAGCCGCCGCCTTCGAGCCGTGCCAGGTCGAGCAGGTCTCCGACGATTCGTTCGAGGCGGTGCGTCTCCTCCGACACGATCTGCATGTAGCGCTCACGGGTTGGCGCGTCGATCTGGATCTCGGACATCGACAGCGTCTCGATGTATCCGCGCATCGCCGTCAGCGGGGTCATCAGCTCGTGCGAGACGTCGGCCAGCAACTGCCGGCGTGCGGCGTCGGCGGTCTCGAGCGCGCGCGTACGATGCGCCAGCTCTCCGGCCATCTGGTTGAACGATCGTGCGAGCGCGGTGACCTCGTCACCGCCATGTTCGGGTGCGCGTGCATCGAGGTCGCCGGCTCCGAGGCGTTCGGTTGCTCCCTGCACGGCCTTCAGACGCCGCCGCGCGGGACCGAAGATCACGAACACGAGCAGCGTCGTCCCGACGATCAGCACGCTCGCGGCGACCAGTGCGATCGTTGGCCCCAGCTGCCGGACGATCCTGGAGAACGGCGGACCACCGGGGAGCACGACGACGCGGCCAACCGGCATGCCACCGACCATGATTGCGGCAAACTCACGTCGCGGCCCCGGCAGCCCGTCGGGCCTCACGTCGCGCGGGGCTGCCCGTCTCAGGCGATCGTCCGATCCCAGTCCCTCTCTCAACCCTCCGCGTCGGCCGAACCGGCGCGGGCCGTTCGATTGCATGAACTCGAGCTCGGCCCGTACCGCTTCGAGCAACCGAGGCGGCACGTCGTCGTGGTTGGTGAGTATCTGACCATCCCGCATGATGACGACGAAGGTCTGCAGGACTTCTCCGAACTGCTCGCGCAGGTACGCGTCGATGTCGATGTTGCTGTCGGCGGTGAGCACGGTCCCAAGGTCCGAGGCGACGAGTGCGGCGAGGCGTCTCGGTGATCGAGCCGGCATCGACCCGGCGATGCGATCGGTCATCCACAGGAAGATTCCGCCCTCGGCAGCCAGCATGAGCGCCAGGAAGGCGATCAGGCCGAGCGCGATCCGCCAGTAGAGGCTCTGATACCAAGCGAAGACTCAGACATCGGCCGCTTTGTAGCCGGCGCCCCACACCGTGAGGATCACGTCGGGCTCGCCGGGATCGGACTCGATCTTCTTGCGCAGACGTTTGACGAGCGTGTCGACGCTTCTCACGGTGACGAAGGTCTGATCCTTCCAGACCTTGCTGAGCAGTGCTTCGCGGCTGAACACGATGCCCGGGCTCGAGACGAGCACGTAGAGCAGCTCGAACTCGTTGAACGTGAGCTCGACGTCGCGCGAGCCGACGAGGACCCGCCGCCGCGCCGGGTCGATCGCGATGTGCTTGTAGGTGATCGGTGCGGCGGCTGATCCCGTGGCCGCGCCGGACGTCGAGGTATGTCCACGGCGCAGGAGCGCCCTGATGCGCGCGAGCAGCTCGCGAATCCCGAAGGGCTTGGTCAGATAGTCGTCGGCGCCGCTGTCGAGCCCGAGCACCTTGTCGGACTCCTCGCGGCGCGCCGTCAACATGAGGATCGGCGTGTCGGCGTTGGCCGACTCCCTCCTGATCGCGCGGCAGATCGTCACGCCGTCGAGTCCCGGCAGCATCAGGTCGAGGATGATCAGATCGAATTTGCGCGCGCGCGCGAGCGAGAGCCCGGCGTTGCCATCGGTGGCCTCGACCGGCGCGAGTCCTTCGAGCTGGAGGTGAAGGGCGACGAGCTCGCGGATGCGGGCCTCGTCCTCGACGACCAGCACGCTCGGACGCTCGGGCTGGGCGCTCGTCATCGTCTGGGATGCGCGACTCGCCTCATCCGTGACAAGTGTACCGCTCAGCCCGAGACGTGTGCTCATCCCTTTTCCCCTGAGATATTGGACGGAATGGCGATGACCGGTCGATGGCAAACCTGTGACAAGTCCGTGTCCGGCCATGCGGCTGGGCTGTCATCGAAGTGTCACCCCCGGGACCTGTTGATGCCATGACCGTACCGTCCAATCGAACAGCCAGCGGACAGAGAGAGGGAGGACGGAATGGTTCGTGTACGTGTATTCACAGCAGGGGTTGTCATGGCGGGGCTACTGGCCAGTGCGGCTGCGTTCGCGCAGGGGCCGCGCGGTGGTCCTGGCGGTCGTGGGCGGGCCGAGTTCGGTCCTGGCGGGCTCGGTCTGCCGCTTCGTCAGCTGAATCTCACCGAGGCGCAGCAGACGCAGGTGCAGCAGATCCGCGAGCAGCAGCGCGATGAGATCGAGAGCGCCAGAACGAAGCTGGCCGCCGCGCGTCAAGCGCAGCGAGCCGCGATCGAGCGTGTCCCGGCAGACGAGGCGAAGATCACCTCGCTCACACAGGACATGATGCAGGCCGAGGTCGATGTCGCGATCCAGACCGCTCGTCTGAACACCGCGATCTGGGGCGTGCTGACCGCGGCGCAGCGGGAGCAGCTGACGAAGCTGCGCTCCGAACGCCAGGCAGCGTAAGCCAGCGGTTCCCGTTCCAGGTCGGTCCGCGTTCGTAGAACCTGGAACCTGGAGACCTGGAACGCGGAACTCTAACCGCGGTAGTTGCCGAACTGGAGCGCGACGCCGAAGTCCTGTTCGCGCAACTGCCGCATCGCGTCCTGCAGATCGTCTTTGGACGGCGAGGTGACGCGCAGCTGATCGCCCTGAATGGACGCCTGCACTCTCTTCAGCTTGGCGTCCTTCAGGAACTTGACGATGTCCTTGGCCTTCTCGACGGGGATGCCCTGCTGCAGCGAGATCTCCTGCCGCACGGTGCTGTTGGCGGCGGGGATCACCGTTCCCCGGGTCAGGTTCCTCACCGGCACGTTGCGTCGCACGAGCCGCGTCTGCACGATCTCCCACAACGCATTGAGCTTGAACTCGTCGTCGGCGACGAGCACCAGCTTCGATTCCTTCGTGTCGAATTCGATCGACGCCTTGGCGCCCTTGAAGTCGTAGCGCTGCGCGACTTCCTTGCGGGCCTGATTCAACGCGTTGTCCACTTCCTGCAGGTCGACGTTGGAGGTGACGTCGAACGAGCACTGGTCTGCCATGCGGGATTCATGTTAACGGTGCGGATCGATTCCTTCAAGCGCCATCACGTACATACAATGACGCGTGCCTCACGATCACCATCTGCCGCGCATCGGGATCTCGCGATGTCTCCTCGGCGAAGAAGTCCGCTACGACGGCGGCCACAAGCGCGATGCGTTCCTCGTCTCGACCTTCGGCCGCTTCGTCGAATGGGTGCCGGTGTGTCCGGAGGTGGAAGTGGGGATGGGTACACCGCGCGAGGCGATCCATCTCGTCGCCAATGGCACCGACGGCGTACGAGCCGGAGCGCCGCCGGTGCGCCTGCTGGGAGTCACGAGCCAGCAGGATTGGACCGCGCGGATGGCGACCTTCTCCGCCTCGCGCGTGCGCGAGCTGATGTCGGCGAATCTCGCCGGCTACGTCTTGAAAAAGGATTCGCCGAGCTGCGGGCTCGAGCGCGTCCGTGTGCACGATGATGGCCGGGTCACACGCACCGGCCGCGGGCTGTTCGCCGAGGCGCTCGTCGGCACGATGCCGAATCTGCCGGTCGAAGAGGAAGACCGCCTGAACGATCCGGCGCTGCGTGAGAACTTCGTCGAGCGCGTGTTCGCCTATCAACGGCTGCGAGCCCTGTTCAGCGGCCGCTGGACGATTCATTCGCTGGTGGTCTTTCACAGCAAGCACAAGCTTCAGCTGCTGTCGCACTCACGGCAGGGATATGCGGAGCTGGGTCGTCTCGTGGCCGGAGCGGTCAAGCACCCGAGGCGCGACCTGAGCGCGACGTATCAGCGTCTCTTCATGACCACGCTCGCACGTCTGGCCACGCCGGGCCGGCACTCCGATGTGATGATGCACGCCGTCGGCCACCTGAAGCGCCTGATCCAGCCCGGCGATCGCGATGAGCTGCTCGCCGCCATCGATGACCATCGCCGCGGCATTGTCCCGCTCGTCGTGCCCATCACGTTGCTGCGCCATCACGTCCAGTCGTCACGACGTGGGGACTCTCGGAAGGATCCAGACATACCTCGAGACTCATCCCCGCGAATTGGCGCTTCGGAATCACGTGTGAGATGCAGGCGGGTCTGAAATGAGAATGTCAGGCGGAGCCTGAAGGCATTTTTCGATTCGGCTAGAGCGGGCTTTAGACTCCGCGAAGCGATGCTGGACGGGCATGGGTCCGCAGCTGCAAGCCCATCGCCGACGAGACGAATCCGGCTTCGATGAAGAGTCCGGCGGCGCCATGTGAGGTTGCGGGCGTGCCGTCGATCTCCTCGATGAGCATGCCGCGATGCGCCGACAGCTCCACGAGTGCGCGCGCCGCCGCACGTGTCAGCCTCGATCGCTGCGGCTCGGTCTCGGGCGCGAACAGCAGCAGTTCGCGCTCCCCGCGGCGCAGATAGGCGGCGAGGAAGCCGTCCACGAGCACGACGAGCGCGCCAGCGGTCCGCGTGGGACCCCGTCCGGCGTCGCCGCCATTCGGCCACTTCACGGTCGATCCGTAGGGATTGGCCGGATCGGTTGCGGCGACGATCGCGGCCCGCGCTTCTTCCGGCTGTTCGCGCATGGACCGGAGCTGATCGAGTGCCGCCGGCATCGCGAACTGCGCGCCGCCAAGGCCCGCGACGAAGTACCCGCGACGGACTCGCCCCGAGTCCTCCATGGCCTTGAGCACCTGATACACCACCGAGAAGCCCCCGGCGATCCCTTCGCTCGCGGTCGTCTCGCGCGTGACGATGCCATGACGGGTGAGGAGTTGCTGGGCGATCGCCGCACTCCACTCGGTGGACGAGGTCTTCGTGGCCGTCGCTCTGTCCACCACGGACCACCGGCCCTCGGCGGTTGGCGGCACCAGGCGACGCGAGCGAAATGTTCCGGGCGCGGCTTCGGCGTGTCGCGCGCGCATCGGGCGGTCGCGTCAACGCGCGCAGCGGATGCAGCGTGTCGTTGGTGACGAGGCCCTGCCAGACCAGCTCCCAGATCGCGTCAACCGTTTCCTGCGGGAAGCCCTCGCCCGTGCCTTGATGGATGGCGGCAAAGAACGAGGCTCCGTGTTCGCGCAGATACTCGTGTACGTCCGCCGCCCGACCGTGTAGGGCCGGTCCTTTTGGACCGGCCGACCGATTCGGACCGGCCAACCGATCTGGACCGACCAGTCGCATCAGATGATCGGTGAGGTAGAGCGCGATGCGGCCATCGCGATCGCCGAGTGGCTCGACGCCGAGCCAGACCACTTCGCCTGCGGCCATCAGCGTGTCGAGCATCGCGGGCTGATAGTCGGCGACGCGAGCCGGCAGGATCTCGCGTTCGAGGACCGACGCAGTGAGCGGCGCGCCCTGCAGCTGCTCGATCGCGTCGAGCAGGACGTCCGTGCCTCGTCTCGCCGAGCCGATGCCGTGCCATGCCACGAGAAACCGCCCGAGGGCGTCGGTCTCGACTGGCTCCACTTGCTGCCGCAGACGTGCGAGCGAGCGGCTGCGCAGCCGGCGCAGGACATCGGCATCGACCCACTCGTGATCGGTGCCTCCCGGCCGGAACTCGCCCTCGATGAGACGCCCGGCTTCGGCCAGCCGCGCCAGCAGCGATTCGGCGACCGCAATGCCCAGGGCGTACCGCTCCGCGAACATGTGGGCGTTGAACGGACCGTGCGATCGCGCGAAGCGCAGGGCGAGGTCGCCGGCCGGGTCCCGCACGGGTTCGAGCAGTGCTTCGGGCAGACCGGGTGGCAGTGGAGATCCCAGGCCATCGCGGTACCTGGCGACATCTTCCACGGCGACATAGCGGCGCTCGCCTCCGACGGCGAGCGCGACGATCCGGCCCGCGTTCTCGAGGCTCGCGATCTCGCCTCGTGTGTCGGCCATGGCGCTGCGGGCCTCGATCTCGTCGGCGGTGAGATCGCCGATCCGGATCAGCAGGTCGTGCAGGCCATCGGCCGAGCGCACGCGATACGACGGATCGAGATGCTGCAGCTGCCGCTCGACCAGGTCGAGCGCGTCGGGATCCAGCAGTTCGCGGAGCTCGGCGTCGCCGAGCAGCTCGCGCAGCTGCGCCTGATCCACCGACAGCGCCTGCGCGCGCCGCTCTGCGAGCGGCGCGTCGCCGTCGTAGATGTAGTTCGCGACGTAGCTGAAGAGCAGCGATGCGGCAAAGGGCGACGGCGCGTTCGAGTCGATCGTCGTCAGGCGCAGCGTGCGCGCGGACAACCGCCGCAGCACGTCGACGAGCGCCGGCATATCGAAGTGATCGCGGAGCACCTCACGATAGGTTTCGAGCAATGCCGGGAACGATCCGAATCGCGACGCGACAGCGAGCAGATCCGCGGCTCGCTTGCGCTGCTGCCACAGCGGCGTTCGCATCCCTGGCCGTCGTCTCGGTAACAGCAAGGCGCGCGCGGCGGTCTCGCGAAAGCGGGCCGCGAAGAGCGATGTCGATCCGAGCTGTCGCAGCACGAGGCCTTCGACCTCACCGGCGTCCGGCAGGAGCAGGTATGGGTCCGGCGGGGCGTCGGCTTCTGGAAACCGGACGACGAAGCCTTCATCGCCCCACATGACCTCGACGTCGAGGCCCGTGCGGGCGCGGATGTGCGCGGTTGCCGCCATGGCCCACGGTGCGTGAATGCGACTGCCGAGCGGGGAGAGCAGGCACACGCGCCAGTCGCCGATCTCGTCGAGACAGCGCTCGATGACCAGCGTGCGGTCGTCAGGAATCGCACCGGCCGCCGCCTGGTCGCTCAGATACTGGAGCAGGTTGCCGGCGGCCGTCGCATCCAGATCGTGCTGCGAGACCAGTCGCTCTGTGGCCTGTGCCGCCGGCATGGCGCGCAGTTCGCGCACCAGCTTGCCGATCGCGAATCCGAGCTCCACCGGGCGCCCGCTCTGGTCGCCATGCCAGAACGGCATCTTTCCCGGCTCGCCAGGCGCGGGCGACACGAGGACGCGGTCGTGCGTGATCTCTTCGACACGCCACGTCGATGCGCCGAGCGTGAAGGTGTCGCCGACCTCGGTCTCGAAGACCATCTCCTCGTCCAGCTCGCCGACGCGGGTCGGCCGATCGGCGCCGGCGAGGAACACGCCGTACAACCCGCGATCGGGAATCGTTCCCGCGTTGGCGATCGCGACACGCTTGGCGCCCGCGCGTCCGGAGATGCGGCCCTGCAGACGGTCCCACGTGATGCGCGGCCGCAGTTCGGCGAACTCGTCAGACGGGTAGCGCCCGGACAGCATGTCGAGCACGCCTTCGAACGCCTTGCGGCTCAACTCGGCGAACGGCGCGGCGCGCCTGACGAGCGCGAGCAAGTCGTCAACCGACCACGTGTCGAGCGCGGCCATCGCCACGATCTGCTGGGCGAGCACGTCGAGCGGGTTGCGCGGATAGCGCGTCGATTCCACGCGGCCCTCGTGCATCGCACGCGCCACCGCCGCGCACGCGACCAGATCGCCGCGGAACTTCGGAAAGATGATGCCCTCGCTCGTCGCTCCGGCCTGATGTCCAGCGCGTCCGATCCGCTGCAGTCCGCTGGCCACCGACGGCGGCGCCTCAATCTGGACGACGAGATCGATCGCGCCCATGTCGATGCCGAGCTCGAGAGAGGACGTGGCGACGAGCGCTTTGATGCGTCCGGCTTTGAGGAGGTCCTCCACCTCACTGCGAGCCGCGCGCGCCAGCGAGCCGTGATGCGACCGGACCAGGGGCTCGCCGGCCAGGTCGTTCAGCGAGCCGGCCAGACGTTCGGCCAGACGCCGGCTGTTCACGAAGAGCAGCGTGGACTGGTGCGAGCGAATCAGTTCCAGCAGACGGGGATGGACCGACGCCCAGATCGACGGCCGCCCGGGCGTCTCCCGAACGGCGTCGAGAGTGCTCTGCGCCGCCGGCTCCTTGGGGATCTGGAGCGGGGTCAACCGCGCCATGTCCTCGACGGGCACTTCGATGCGCAGCGCGAGGGCTTTCTTGTCCGAGGCGTCGATGATGGTGACGTGGCGGAATGT
Organism: uncultured Acidobacteriota bacterium; assembly: GCA_963751025.1. Classification (GTDB taxonomy): domain Bacteria; phylum Acidobacteriota; class Vicinamibacteria; order Vicinamibacterales; family UBA2999; genus Gp6-AA40. Next base: position 365,283 of record CAVVTC010000008.1, read on the forward strand.
CGGGCCCCGATCGCTTGCCGCGCCGGATCCGCGAGGCGAAGGCGGGTCACTGAACTCGTGATGCAGATCGGATTCAGTGTCCTCGACGGGTACGAGGCCCTTCTGTCGTGACGACGTGGTCTTCCCGGTCCCGGCTCGGCGCACGCGTCGCGCCTCGGCTCCGCCAAGAAACCGTGCAACCTCGTCGAGTGGACGCTGTGTGGCGGACAGGCCTATTCGCTGGATGGCCTGTCGGGCCGCCTGAAGGCGGCCCCCACGTCTGATCGTGGGGGCCGGCTTTAGCCGGCCCTTCGCGAAGCGCTTCGAGTCTCTCGAGCGACAGCGCGAGATGTGCGCCGCGCTTGCCGGGGACGAGCGCGTGGATCTCGTCGATGATGACCGTATCGACGGTCACCAGTCGTTCACGCGAGTTCGAGGTCAGCAGCAGGAACAGCGACTCCGGCGTGGTAATCAGGATGTCCGCCGCGTCGCGCAGAAACCGCGAACGCTCGACTGCCGGCGTGTCGCCCGTCCTGATCGCGATGTCCGGCATCACCACCGACTCGTCGCGCGACCGCGCCACCTCCGCGATCCCGGCCAGCGGAACTCGCAGGTTGCGCTCGACGTCCACCGCGAGTGCCTTGAGCGGCGAAATGTACAGCACGCGACAGCGCGACGCCTTCGGCGGCGCCGGCGTGAACATGAGCCGGTTCAGGCACCAGAGAAATGCTGCGAGCGTCTTGCCGCTGCCGGTCGGCGCGAGGATGAGCGTCGTCTCACCAGCCGCGATCGCCGGCCATCCCAGTCGCTGTGGTTTCGTCGGCGCGGGGAACGCGCTGCTGAACCATGCACGCACGGCAGGGTGAAACGTGTTGAGGCTTGCCCCCTGTGCATTGGGCATTGTGCATTGAGCATTGTGCATTACATAATTCAGGGATGGGTGACGCCGGAGAAGGCCTCGTCGATGCGGAGTCCCGCCTCGCCGAGCGAATGGAAGAACGAGAACAGGAACGCCGCAAGGCGCGTCAGGCTGCGAAGGGTACGGACCCGGAGCAAGCCCGGCAGATAGAGTCGCTGCGTCTGGCGCGAACGGAAATGCAGCGCCAGCTCGAACTGGCCACGCATGCCGCGCGCAAGCAGCAGCTGTCCCAGGCGATAGCCGAGCTCGACAAGCGAATTACCACGTTGTCGAAATAGGTTTGGAGGGACGTGGTCGCCCTCCAATACCATCACGCCACTAAACACCACTTCAACCGGTTCGCCAGGTCGCTGGGGTATCTGGATTGGGCGACGCAGCCCGATCCGTTCCGCCGCTACGCCGGCGCACCGGTCAGTGCTCTTCCTCGCGATGCCGTGGCTGGGGATCGGCCGTATTCGGCCCTGTACCTCCGCGCCGCCGCCTGCCCGATAGACGACCGGTCGATCGCCGGGTTCCTTCGCTGCTCGATGGGGCTCTCCGCCTGGAAGCAGTACCGACAGTCTCGATGGGCGCTTCGCGTGAACCCGTCGAGCGGCAACCTGCACCCCACTGAGGCCTACGTCATTCGTGACGGCGGACGTCTCTCACTACGCGCCGCGCGAGCATGCGCTCGAGCATCGAACGCGGCTCGATCGCGCGCGATGGGACGCGTTCACCGGCGGGCGGGCGGCGTTTCTCGTGGCGCTGACGTCGATTCTGTGGCGCGAAGCGTGGAAGTACGGGGAGCGGGCGTTCCGCTACTGCCAGCACGACACCGGCCATGCGCTTGCGGCGATGCGCTTTTCCGCATCGCTCCTGGGTTGGAATCTGGCCGTCCTTCCTCGTTGGTCCGACGCGTCTCTTTCGACACTCCTCGGTCTCGATCGTGACAGCGACTATGACGGGGCCGAGCGGGAGGAGCCGGAACTGATCGCGGTAGTGACTGCCGGGGACGTCGCGCCATGGTTGTCGTCAGATCCAGTGACGCTGGTTGCAGCGGCGCGCGAAGCGACGTGGTCTGGCGTGGCCAATCGACTGAGTTCGGATCACGCTCCCTGGCCGATCATCGAACAGGTGTCAGAGGCTACGCGGTACCCTGGCGTCAACTCCCAACTCCGCAACTCCCGACTCCCAACCACTCCCAACTCCCAACATCCAATCGGTTTCAACTCCCAACTCCCAAGAGGTTCGTGGCGAGGGATGTGATTCTGAAGCGGCGAAGCGCTGTGGCCTTCGATGCGAAGTCGGGACTGTCGCGCGAGCGATTGCTGTCGATGCTGGCGCGTCTTCGACCCGGTGCGCCGCCGTGGGACGCGATCGACTGGTCTCCACAGGTGCATCTGATCCTCTTCGTCCACCGCGTTGACGGACTGACGCCGGGGGTGTACGCGTATCTCCGTGCTCCGGACGTGCTCGACGAATGGCGCGCGGCGATGCGCCCCGAATTCTTGTGGGAACGTCAGAACGATCCGAACGACGCGAACGACTCGAACGTTTCGAACGGCTTGTTCCTCCTGTTTCCCTCAGATGTGATGTGGACAGCTAACCGGCTGTCGTGCGACCAGGACATCGCCGCAGACGGCTTTTTCAGCCTGGGGATGATCGCGCGGCTCGAGCGGTCTCTCTCCGATCGCGGGGAGTGGTTCTACCGTCGGCTCTTCTGGGAGTGCGGAATGATCGGCCAGGTCCTCTATCTCGAAGCCGAGGCCGCCGGCGCTCGCGGCACGGGGATCGGCTGCTTTTACGACGACGCCGTTCACGAATTGCTGGGACTCTCGGGCAATGGCTGGCAGAGCCTGTATCACTTCTCAATGGGTATCCCGGTGGACGATGCGCGACTGACGACGGAAACGGGCTATCCGTGGGATTGACGGTAGCAACCGGCTCAGTTACGGTAGGACTCGCGTCAGGAGGGGACATATGTTCCGGTACGTCTTCGCGGCTTTCCTGGTCGTCGTGGTCGCTTCTGTCACCAGCCACTCGCAAGTGCCCGTGACGAATACTCCGGTCACGTTCAGCAAGGACGTCCTCCCGATTCTCCAGAAGAACTGTCAGTCGTGCCATCGCCCCGGCCAGATGGCGCCGATGTCGCTCCTCACGTTTCGTGACGCGCGTCCATGGGCGAGATCGATGAAGAGCAAGGTCGAGAGCCGCCAGATGCCGCCGTGGTTTGCGGATCCAACGCACGGCGAGTTCGCCAACGATCGCTCGCTCGCGCCTCGCGACATCGAGACGATCGCGCAGTGGGCGGACAGCGGCGCGCTCGAGGGCGATCCGAAAGACGCGCCTCCGCCGGTCGCGTGGCCGGACGACGGCTGGCAGATCACGCCGGACATCATCGTCCGGGGACCCGAGTTCCGGGTGCCCGCGCGTACGCCGAACGACGTCGTCGAATGGGTGACCTTCCTGATTCCGAGCGGGTTCACCAGAGACACGTGGATCACGTCGCTCGAGATCAAGCCGAGCGAGATGGCCGTGACGCATCACATCTGCTTCACGTTCGAGCCGCATCGGCCAAACGCGAAGTACTACGTGCCAACTGGTCGGAGTCGCCGCGTGACGATGAGGGCGTTGCGATCAGAAACACCGCGCCACCGCCGCCGCGCGCCGGAGGACCCGCGCCCGCCCGGACCCCGTCGGGCCGGACGGCGGCCGCTGATTCCGGCGGCGGCTTCAACTGCTGGGTGCCGGGACGCGCGGCCGACGACTATCGTCCGTTCGGCGCCGGGAAGCTGGTTCCGGCGGGCAGCGACATCTCGTTCCAGGTGCACTACACGCCCAATGGCAAGGAGGTCGTCGATCGGCCGCTGATCGGCTTCACGGTCTCGGACATGCCTCCCGCCAAGCGGTGGATGTCGTACGGGATTGTCGGCGGCGGTCCGGAGTTCGCGATTCCGCCGAACGAGGCGAACTACAAGAGCCCGCCATTCGAGCTCGAGTTCGCTGCGGACGTGGAGCTGGTCGAGTTCATGCCGCACATGCACGTGCGCGGCAAGACGATGACCTATCGTCTGGTCTATCCGGACGGCCGCGTGGAGATTCCGTTGAGCGTGCCGAAGTACCGACTTCAACTGGCAGTTGCTGTACCAGCCGAAGAAGCCGATCCGCGTCCCCAAGGGGACGAAGATGATCGTGGACGCGTACTACGACAACTCGCGAGCGAACCGGCACAATCCCGAACCCGGAGCGGACGGTGTATCTGGGCAGGATGACGTGGGAAGAGATGATGGCGCCGTTCTTTGGCGTGCTCATCGACTCGAAGACCGAGCCGACGAGTGTGCTCAAGCTCGGTCGGTTCCTGGTGTCCGGGAGGCGGTGCGTGAGGCGGGCCGCCGAGCGCGCGTGGCGCCCTGGGCCGTGTCGTCGCGGCGTCGCGGCGTTCGTCGGATCACGCGATCGCGTCGGCGCAAGGCGCTGGGAAGCCAGCCACCGGCAATCCGACTCCAGGCACGGCGCAGCCCGATCCGCCGAATCTCGCGGATCGCGTGATGTTCGTCGGTTGTCTTCAGACCGTCACTCGTAGAGCGGACGCTTCAGCGTCCGCGAATACGTCAGCGTCCGCGGACCCGAATTCACCGAGCAACTCACGATTCGAGCTGACCGACGCCGCGCGAGTTGACCGCGTCCCCGCGGGTACAGGTGGCTCTCCGGCTGCGACCGGCGTGTCCAGCAAGACTCTGCGGCTCGAAGGCATCGACAGTCAGTTCTCGCCGTTCGTCGGCGCCAAGGTCGAGATCACGGGTGAGATCAAAGGTCCCGCGAGCGCGAGTCCTCCGACGCTGCTCGTAGAGTTTATCCAGAGGATCGCGGCAAAGTGCCCCTAGGCGGCGATGCGGTCATCGCGATCGACACGCTGACGAGAACCTATCGCGTCGGGGTCCGGTGCGAGCGGGTCCACGCGGTCAGGAATCCCTCACGCTGCGGGTGCCGCAGGGCAGCATCGTCGCATTCGTCGGCCACAACGGCGCCGGCATGACGACGACGATTCACACGCTGCTGGGCCTCCTCAAGCCTGACGCCGGAACGTCCGCGTCTTCGGCGCGGCGCCTGGCCCTTCGGTGCTGCGGCGCGTCGGAATCGAGTCTGAAGATCTTTCACTCCTACCCGTTCTATTCGACCGTCGAGGCGCTGCGATACTACGGCCGACTTTCAGGTCTGACCCGGGACGACCTCGCACGTGCCCTTCCGCCTGTTCTCGATCGGCTCGGCTTGCGCGATGTCAGCAAGCAGGCCGGTGGGAACGTTCTCGAAAGGGATGACGCAGCGGCTCGGCCTACCGCAGGCGCTCGCTGCACGATCCGGCGCTCCTCATCCTCGACGAGCCGACGAGCGGCCTCGATCCGGAAGGGCGTCGCGTGGTGCTCGACATCATCCGCGAGGAGAAACAGCGCGGACGCACGGTATTCTTGAGCAGCCACATCCTCTTGGACGTCGAGCGAACCTGCGACGAAGTCGTGAGGATCAACAACGGCGAGGTCGCGTTCACCGATCGACTGACGGCGTTCGCCGCCGACGCGCAGCAATGGGAGATCGAGGTTGCTGGCTGGACGTCGGCGATCGGCGATCTCCTCGCTGGGCATCTGTTCAGCGTGACAGCGGAGGCGCAGGGCGCCGTCACCCTCGTCTGCGCCGCCGCGGAGATGAAAGCGCTGCTCCATGCCCTGACGGCATTTCCGCATCGATATCGGCAGCGTGCACCCGCGACGCGTGGCGACGCTCGAAGAGCAGTTACCTCGAACACGTGAGCGGCGCATGACCACCAGAATCGTGCTCGATCGCGCGCAACGCGTTCCGCGACCATCATGAGCCGCCGTGCGCTCTACGTCTGGGCGGGGGCCGCGCTGCTGATGTTCTTCAGGGCCGCGCCGAATATCATCGCGGGTTTTCGTAACGAGCGCATGCGGTTGCTTCCAGCACTCGAACGCGGTCGCGGGCTCGCTCGAAGTGTGGGCGCTGCCGGCTCTGGGTGCCGCCATCTTTCGAGCCGCGGGCTCGGTTGCCACCGAGATGACCACCAGGACCATCGTGACCGTGATGGCGCTGCCGGTGCACCGGTGGGAGCTCCTCGGCGGGAAGTGGCTGGCGGTGTCGGCGTTCGCGTTCGTGACGCTTTGTATCGGCGTCATGCTGGCTCTCGGGTTGGCGCGATATCTCGGCGTGGACGTCGACCTCGTGATCCTGCGATTCGCCGTGGCAATCGATCGCTCATGACGATCCGGTCTACGCCGGCATCGCCGCCTGCTCGGTTCGTTCGGCTCCTGGGTCATTGCGGCCGGTCTCACCCGGATGCTGGCGTTCATGCCGATTCTCATCACGGAGTTGAAGAACATTGGCGACTCGCCAACTGGCGTCGCGTCGGTGTGACACTCGATTCGGCGGTGCCAGACGGCTATGAAGGCCGCTAAGCATGATCAGCTGGATTCCGTTGCCGGAACCGCCGGCGCAGGCCGGGGAACCACGGAGTCGAGTACCGTCCCGCTGACCCCGCGTGGCCACGAAGCAGACCTGCTCGAGAGCCTGGGTCAACGGCAGCCGTCTATTTTCTGGCTGGCTGCGCCGCATTCGCACGGCGGAACATCAACCTGGCCTGAGCGTCAGGTCAGCGGATTGGGATCTGAACGTCCTTGCTGACGGTCGGCCGATTGCCGACGTTCGCGCGCGCTTCGACGTGAATCACATACAGTCCTGGCGCGACGTCGTTGAGCGGTAGCTGCGCCGAGAACCCGTAGCCGCCGCGTTTCCCCTGCAGTTCGCTCGACGAGCGCTCGTCCGAGACGTGTCTAACCACGGTGCCGCCTTCAGCGCGAAGCTCCGCGGTCAGCGCGACGGTGTGCGAGGTGGCATCCCTCAACGTCTCGTACACCTCGGTGTAGATGGCCAGCGTGTCTCCCGCGTCGAACTCGCGCCGCGAGGTGATGTTGCCGGGAATCGTGGCCGCAAACGGAATCTTGCCGTTCATGGTCATGATTCGCGACGTCGCCGCGGATCCAATCGTGACCGCGCTCATGATCAGCTGATCTTTCGTGAAGTCGGGAACCTCCAGGTCGTAGACGACGCTGCCGGCTTTGTTGTCGCGATTGCCCGCCGCGATTCGCATCTGGTACCGGCCCGGGGCCAGCGTCGTCTCGACCACCATGCGAATCCCGGTCTTCATGACCTGCTCATACGTCTCCGGCCTGAGCGTCAGCGTTGCCGTCTGCGTTTGACCCGGATAGAACTTGTTCTTCATGTCGATCGAGAAGTAGCTGATTTCGAGCGCGCCGAGATGCGTGCCGTCCTTCTCGACGAGTCCCAGTTGCGACGCGTCCACTTCGACCGCGATGACGATGGTGGCGTCGCGCGAGGCGCCTTTGAAGGGGCCGGCGAAGACGCGCAACGGCAGACCGTTGACGGCCACGGTGCTGCGAAGGGCGTCGGCGACGGCCACGCTGACGTTGGAGGAGGGCTTCGGCGGCTCGGCCGGCCGCTCGTTGCGAAGCGGCGCCATATATCCGGCCCGTCCGCGCACGGTCAGCCCCGGCCGCTTCACGCGCACATCCAGCTTGCGATAACGGCCGTCGCGACGATCGTTCGTGGACGAGAAGCCCAGCACGTAATAGGTGCTGTTCTCCTGGACGATGCGGTCGAACGCGTTCTCGAAGCTGTTCGAGTTGCTCAGCGCGAAGCCACCTGTGGCGCTCGCGAGCGCGGTCAGACTCTGTCGCGCGTTGAGACGGGCGAACGCGGCGCCAAGTCGCGCGTCTGGATCGGTGGACTGTCCCGTCTCGCTCTCCGCCAGGCCGCCGTCCTCCGTCAACCCGCTCGGATCGATCGGATAGATGACGACGTTGTTGCGGGTTGCCGCGGTGATCGCGCGGTGCATGTCTTCTTCGACGATCGACAGCACGCCACCGCGATAGTCCACGACTCTGAAGACGTCGGCGGGGTATCCCTGGCTGAACAGCAGCAGCGCCTTGCGTCGTCCGTGTACCGTGGCCATGTATTCGACGATGTCGCGGAAGCTGCTCATCGCCTCACGCAACTTGAAGTCGCGATCGAGGTTGTTCGGATCTGAGAGCGGCGATGCCTCGCGCCGCCTTGCGCGTTGGGAGCGCGGACGCTGGAGGTGGTTCCGAGGCGAATCCTCCCGAGAACGCATCCACCGCTTGCAGGAGCAGCCGCGGGTTGCTGGTGAGCCCTTGCGCCTTCGAGTGGTCGGCCCGGCCAAGGAAGACGACCGCACCGAGATCGTTCGGCGCGAAGTACTGTTCGAGAAAACGGCGGACGAATCGGCGTGTGCGGAGAATCTGCGCACCGGTGACCTGGTCGAGCGCGATGACGTACAGGCGTCCTTCGCCCTGGTTGTTGGACTGCACGTCGGGCTCGATCGCCTTGGGCGCGAAGAGCGGACGCTCGGCCCGTGTGCGCGGGAGGTTGACCAGCCCGAACGACGTGATCGTCTGTGGCCGGCCGTTCTCGAGGATCTCGAAGTCGTCGATGGTCAGGTCGGTGACCACGTTGCCGCGCGCGTCGGTGACCGAGGCGTCGATCTCGACCGCGTCAACCTGGACGCGGAAGGTCGGTTGCGCCGGTTCCGGACGCTGCTGTCCGATGAGCACGTGCGCGCAGCAGGCAACCACGGTGAGCGTGGTCGCGATTCGGGAAGTCATGGGCGCCCCGGTTGGCAGGCCTGGCGAGCGCATTGTAACTGACTATGGCGTGGTGGTTAGCGCAGGAAGTCGACCGATGTCCCGAACTCGCCGAGGATCTCCCGCGCGCGTTCGGTGCCATCGGCCGTCAGATGGCGCGGCCAGTTTGCGGGCCGCTGCGGCGGGGTGAGGGTCGCGGCTTCCTCGATGATCGATCGCCAGGCGCGGGCCGCGTGGTCCACGGTCGCGTGCTGGCGCCACCAGGCCTGCGCGGCGCGACCGAGTTCACCCCGCAGAGACGAATCGCTCGCCAGACGCCGGAGCGCGAGCGACAGCGAGTGTTCTTCGTCGCGCGGATCCACCGAGACGACGACCGGCCGCTCGGCTGTCCAGCCCCGAGGCTGCCACGTTTGCGGGTCCAGAGCCGGCCATCCGGCCGTATGCGCCGCCTCGAAGACCACGACGGCTTTACCGGCCGCCATTCCCGCGATGGCCGATGTCGCCTCGTCCGGGGGCCAGCTCATCGCGACGATGATGTCCGCGTCGTCGAGGACGCGGTCCGCCGACGCCTCGGCGATCACCTCGATCCGCGCCCCTGCTTCACGCGCTCTCGCCGCGGCCCGTTGCAGGACACCCCTCCGCGACCCATCGAGAGTGCCGACGAGGGTTAGACCCCCTTCGGGGAGACGGGGATCGGGGATTGGGGATCGGGGATCAGAGCTCTTGATCCCTGGTCCCTGATCCCCGACCCCTCAAACGGTTCTGACCCCAAACCCAGCGGCGCGTGGCGGATCGGGGCAGAGGGGTAGTGGCGCTGCAGGTGCGCGGCGGCGTGGGCATCGGCAACGACGGTGACCCGCGACGCCAGGATTGGCGCGCCCGCGAGGTCCGAATCACTGAACGCGAGCTCGCTGGTAAGGTCCTCGCGGCGCTGTCGCAGTGCGTCGGTGCGGCTGACGTGCAGCGAGAGGCTCCGCAGGCGCAGCACGCCAGGGATGTGCAGCAGATACGGCCAGATGTACGCGTGATGCCGCGTGTCGGCGAGCTCGAACACGCAGAGATCGAACGGCGCACGAAAGTCGAGGCGGATGAAGTCGTGGGCGCGCGCCTCGTCCACGACATGGATCTCGTGCTCCGGGCCAAGCGCGCGGACGAGTGCCGCGGTGTCGTCGAGCCGCTCCGACACATGTGTCACAGGGCGAAACCAGGCCAGCCGCATAATTGACGTTTCCCGATCGGTTCTATAGCATGAACAGGTTTGCGAAACTCTTCACAAGCGCACAGGGTTACGTGCGCGCCTGTGACCGAGTCGCACCGATTCCCATCGCGTTGAGAGGCACATGGACGGCTGGCTGGGCGTAGTCATCATGATCGGCCTCGGCATCGGGTTTGCCGCGACGATGATCGGCGCGTCCCTGCTCCTCGGCCCCAAGAATCCCACGCCCGAGAAGCTCGCGCCCTACGAATGCGGCATGCCGGCCGTCGGCGACGCGCGCGAGCGCCACTCGGTGAAGTTCTATCTCGTGGCGATGATCTTCCTGCTCTTCGACATCGAGATCGCCTTCCTCTATCCCGTGGGCGCTGGCGTTCCGGAAGCTCGGATGGCCCGGCTTCATTCAGATTGTCACGTTCTTCGCGATTCTCTTCGTCGGCTACGTCTACGTCTGGCGGAAGGGCGTGCTCGACTGGGGCCCGGCGGTTCGCCGCCCGCGCGAACAGGTTCAGCGGAAAGTAGCGTAGCGAATGGCGACCACCGACCACGACCACGGTCTCGATCCGGAACTGCCGTTTCTCACCACGAAGTTCGAATGGCTGGTGCAGTGGGCCCGCCGGTCCGCGATCTGGCCGGCGCAGTTCGGTCTGGCCTGCTGCGCGATCGAGATGATGGCGATGGCGGCCAGCCGCTACGACATCGCACGGTTCGGGGCCGAGGTCTTCCGCGGTTCGCCGCGGCAATCCGATCTGATGATCGTGGCCGGCCGCCTGTCGCGCAAGATGGCGCCGGCGATGCGGCGCGTGTACGACCAGATGCCCGATCCGAAGTGGGTGATCTCGATGGGCGCCTGCGCGTCGGTGGGCGGCGTCTTCGACAACTACGCCATCGTCCAGGGCGTGGATCAGGTCGTTCCGGTCGATGTGTTCGTCCCCGGCTGTCCGCCGCGACCCGAGTCCTTGATCTACGGCATCGTGCAGTTGCAGCAGAAGATCGAACGATCGCGAGCCTAGGTCGGGAATGGATTCCTCCGCCATCATCGCCATCCTCCAGCCACTCGTACCGGGAGCCGTCGTACGAAGCGGGGCAGAGCATCGATTCGGCGACGATTTACGTCCCCGCCGGGAGTCTCGTGGCGACGTGCGCGGCCCTGCGCGACGAACCGCGGCTGCGCTTCAACGTGCTGGTCGAAATCACCGCCGCGGACTACCTGCCGCGCGACCCGCGTTTCGAGGTCGTGTATCACCTGCTGTCAGTGCCGAACAAGCTGCGTCTGCGCCTGAAGGTCCGGGTCGGCGTGACCGGATCGGTGCCGACAGTGCAGAGCGTGTGGCGCGGCGCCGGCTGGCCCGAGCGCGAAGTCTGGGACATGTTCGGGATTTACTTCGACGGCCATGGCGATCTTCGCCGGCTGCTGATGCCCGAGGACTGGGAAGGCCACCCGGCGCGGAAGGACTATCCGGTGCAGATTCGAAAGGCGGCGCAGACCTACGAGCCGCTCGAGGTCAGCGAGGCCGAGTTCCGCGCCAACATCGAGCGCGATCGGGTGAAGAGGGCACATTGATGGCGGCCGGTCCAGAAGGACCGGCCCAACGACCGTAGACCATGGCAGAGATTCGCACCGAAACGATGACCGTCAACATGGGGCCGCAGCACCCCAGCACGCATGGCGTGCTCCGTCTGGTGCTGGAGCTCGATGGCGAGGTCATCCAGTCGGTGATGCCGACGATCGGCTACCTGCACACGGGGATCGAGAAGACCGCCGAGCAGAAGAAGTGGCAGCAGGTCATCCCGCTCGTCGAGCGGATGGATTATCTGGCCGCGCAGTCGAACAGCCTGTGCGTACGCGCTGTGTGTGGAGAAGCTCCTCGGCCTCGAGATGCCGCAGCGCGTGAAGGACATTCGCGTCCTCATCGCGGAGCTGCAGCGCCTGGCCAGTCACCTGATCTGGATCGGCACCCACGCGATGGAAATCGGCGCGGTGTCGATGCTGTTCTACGCCGTCCGCGAGCGCGAGCTGCTGCTGAACATCAACGAGCTCATCGCCGGCTTCCGTTTCTTCCCGAGCTACATCCGCATCGGCGGGCTGCGCGAGGATCTGCCGCGAGGATTCCATGACGCGGTGAACGCGTTCCTGGATCGGTTCCCGGGCAAGATCGACGAGTTCGAAGGACTGCTCACCAAGAACGACATCTTCCGCCGGCGGACCGAGGGCGTGGGCGCCATCACGCTCGAGAACGCCTACGCGTGGGGGCTGGTCGGGCCGATCGCGCGCGCGGCGGGATCGGACTACGACGTCCGAAAGTACTTCCCGTACTGCGGCTACGAGAGCTACGACTTCAAGATCCCGACGGCGACTGAAGGCGACGTCTACGCGCGGTATCGCGTCCGCGTGGCCGAGATGCGTGAGAGCGTCAAGATCTGCCAGCAGGCGATCACCCGCATCACGCCCTCCGGGGCCTTCGCCTGCGACGACACACGCGTCGTGCCGCCGCCCAAGGACAAGGTCTACACCGAGATGGAAGCGCTCATTCAGCACTTCCTCATATACTCGCAGGGCTTCACGGTGCCGGCCGGCGATGCCTACGTTCCGATCGAGGGTCCGCGCGGCGAGCATGGCTGCTACGTCGTCTCCGACGGCTCGAACCGGCCCTGGCGCGTGAAGATGCGCGCGCCGTCCTTCATGGCGATCCAGGCGCTGCCGTCAATCGTCGAAGGCGGTCTCATCGCCGACGTGGTGGCGGTGATCGGCAGCAACGACGTGGTGATGGGAGACTGCGACCGGTGAGCTTTCATCCACAGATGGATTACGCGCCGGCACAGTTCCACCGCTCGGCGCGGAAGCTGGCCGAGCCGGGCGAGCCGTTTGCCTACACCCCGGAGAACCAGGCGAAGTTCGACGAGAACGTCACGCGCTATCCCTCGGATCAACGCAAGTCGGCGATTCTCTACGCGCTCTATCTGGCGCAGCAGCAGCAGGGCTACATCACCGGCGCGGCGATGCGGCACGTCGCCGAGCAGATTCGCTGCACCGCGGCTGAAGTCGAGGACGTCGTGTCGTACTACACGATGTTCTACACGAAGCCGGTCGGCAAGTACGTGCTGAACGTGTGCCGTACCCTCTCCTGTGCGCTGCTCGGTGCCGAGCGGGTCACCGAGCAGTTGTCGGAGAAGCTGGGGATCAAGCCCGGCCAGACGACGGCCGACGGGATGTTCACGCTGATCGAGGTCGAGTGCCTCGGCGCGTGCGACCGCGCGCCGGTCGTGATGGTCAATGACGACTGGCACGAGCGCCTGGCGCCGGAGCAGGCGGGGCAGTTTGTCGATGACATCCGCGCGAAGGGCCGGAAGGCCTTTACGGGTTGTCATCTTCATGTGGAGAAGGGAAGGGCCGGCTGAAGCCGGCCCCCACGACAGTACTGTAGGGGCCGCCTTTAGGCGGCCCGGGAACGACATGGCCTACGAACCGGTCCTGATCAAAGACGTCCGCGAACCCGAGTCCTACGCGCTCGACTTCTACGTGAAGCGCGCGCGCGGATACGAGGGACTCAGGAAGTCGCTCACGCTCAAGCCGGGCGACATCATCGAGCAGGTGAAGGCGTCAGGACTGCGCGGACGAGGCGGGGCAGGGTTCCCGACCGGGCTCAAGTGGCAGTTCGTGCTCAAGGACACGCCGAAGCCGAAGTACATCGCCTGTAACGCCGACGAAAGCGAGCCGGGCACGTTCAAGGATCACGTGCTGATGGAGCGCAATCCGCATCTCCTCATCGAGGGATGCGCCATCGGCTGCTACGCGATCGGCGCCAAGATCGCCTACATCTACATCCGTGGCGAGTTCTACCACGTGCAGGAGATCCTCGAGCGCGCGATCGACGAGGCCTACAAGGCCGGGTATCTCGGCAAGAACATCCTCGGCAGCGGCTTCGACTGCGACGTCTACGTGCATCGCGGCGCCGGCGCGTACGAGGCCGGCGAGGAGACTGCGCTCATCGAGTCGCTCGAAGGCAAGCGCGCGCAGCCGCGCATCAAGCCGCCGTTTCCGGCGGTCGAGGGTCTGTATAACTGCCCGACCGCGGTGAACAACGTCGAGACGCTCTGCAACGTTCCGCTCATCGTCCTCAACGGACCGGAGTGGTTCTCGGGACTGGGCCCGGAGAAGAACGGCGGTCCCAAGCTGTTCTGCATCAGCGGCCACGTGAAGCGGCCTGGCGTCTACGAAGCGTCGATGCACACGACGCTGCGCGACCTGATCTTCGGCGATCAGTATTCGCAGGGCATGAAGGACGACCGCACGTTCAAGGCCATCATTCCGGGCGGATCATCGGTGCCGATCCTGCTCGAGAAGGACCTCGATACGCCGGCCAGCTTCGATCACATCCAGAAGGCCGGTTCGCTCCTCGGCTCGGCCGGCCTCATCGTCATGGACGACTCGGTGTGCATGGTCTGGCTGGCGATGAACCTGCTGCACTTCTACCGTCACGAGTCGTGCGGCAAGTGCACGCCGTGCCGTGAGGGCGGCGACTGGCTCTACAAGCTCCTCATGCGCGTCGAGAACGGCGAAGGCCAGATGAAGGACATCGATCTGCTGTTCAGCGTCTCCAACAACATCGTCGGCAAGACACTCTGCGCGTTCGGCGACGCGGCCGCGACGCCGGTGCTGACGACGCTGAATCACTTCAAGCACGAGTTCGAGGCGCACATGCGCGAGGGCAAGTGCACGCTGCCCGCGCCGTGGCGCGCCCGGCACGCGGTGATGGCGGCGCATTGATGGAAGGCTACCTGCGTCCCGCCGTCATCGGCGCGATGATCTTCATCGTCTTCAATCTGCTGATCGTCGCGTCGGCCATCCTGGTGCTCGCCGAGCGCAAGATCATGGGGTTCATGCAGCAGCGCTACGGCCCGTATCTGGTCGGGCCGCACGGCATGCTGCAGCCGATTGCCGACATCCTGAAGCTGGTCTTCAAGGAGGAGCTGAGGCCGAAGGGCGCGGACAAGTGGCTGTTCACGCTCGCGCCGGTGCTCTCGATCGTGACCGCGTTCGTCGCGTTCGCGACGGTGCCGTACGGCGCCGAGACAACGCTGTTCGGGCTGCTCGACGAGCCGATCAAGCTCGGCATCTCGGACGTCAACGTCGGCGTCCTGGTCGTCTTTGCCGTGACGTCGATGGGCGTGTACGGCATCGTGCTCGCCGGCTGGGCGTCGAACAGCAAGTACTCGCTCTTCGGCGGGCCTGCGCGCCTCGGCGCAGATGATCAGCTACGAGCTGTCGTACGCGACCGCGCTCGCGGCGGTGATTCTGCTGTCCGGGTCGCTCTCGCTGCGCGAGGTGGTTGACTCGCAGACAGGGCACGTGGTTCGGCATCTTCCCGCAGTGGTACATCTTCCTGCAGCCGATCGGCTTCCTCATCTACGTCATTGCCGGCGTGGCCGAGACCAACCGCGCGCCGTTCGACTTCCCCGAGGCCGAGCAGGAGCTGGTCGCCGGCTACAACACCGAATACAGCTCGGTGCGGTTCGCGCTCTTCCCGCAGGCCGAATACATCAACATGGTCACCATGTCGGCGGTGGCCACCGACCTCTATCTCGGTGGATGGCACTTTCCCTGGCGTTGCCCGCCCGAGATACGGGTGGCTGGCTGTTCCTCGCCAAGGTCTCGGCCTCATCCTCTTCGTCTACATCTGGATGCGGTGGACGGTGCCCCGGTACCGCTACGACCAGCTGATGAAATTCGGCTGGAAGTGGCTGTTCCCGGCGTCGGTGTTGAACCTGATCGTCACGGCCGCCCTGGTGCTCTATTTCAATGCTTGAGACGGTCGTCTTCTACGCGTTCGCGGCGCTGGCCGTCGGGGCCTCCGTGCTGGTCATCGGACAGCGCAACCCGATGTACAGCGTGCTGCTGCTGATCGCGTCGTTCGGCGCGCTGTCGGGCCTGTACGTCCAGCTCGACGCGCCGTTTGTCGCTGTCGCGCAGATCATCATCTACGCCGGCGCCATCATGGTGCTCTTCCTCTTCGTCGTCATGCTGCTGAATGCGCCGAAGGAGGACGCGGCCGAGTGGGACCGGGCGCACCCGCTGCTGCGGCCTGGAGTGGCGCGATGGGGAACCCTGCTGGCCGGGCTGCTGATCGTGCAGCTCGGGTCGGCACTGCTGGCCGTCCGCGAGTACGGCGCTCCGGTGGGGTCGCAGAGCGATGCCGCCACGGTGAGCTCGGTCACGCAGATGGGCATCGAGCTCTTCACGCGTCACACGTTTGCGTTCGAGGCCACCTCGATCCTGATTCTCGTCGCGATGGTCGGCGCCGTGGTCCTGGCGCGCCGCGAGGGTGAGCAGTGATCCCCCTGAGTCACTACCTGATTCTGTCGGCCACGCTCTTCGCCATCGGCGCGGCCGGCGTGTTTCTCCGGCGCAACCTGATCACGATCCTGCTGTCGGTCGAGATCATGCTGAACGCCGTGAACCTGACGTTTGTCGCCTTCGGCCGCTACAACGGCGACCTGGACGGACAGATCATCACGTTCTTCGTCATGACCGTCGCTGCCGCGGAAGCGGCCGTTGGACTCGCCCTCGTCATCGCGCTCTTCCGTCATCGCGAGTCGTTGAATCCGGATGCTTTCACTTCCTTGAAGTGGTGACGTGCTCGCGCTGATTCCGTTACTCCCGTTCGCCGGTTTCCTCGTCAACGCGACGCTGGGACGACGGCTGCCCAAGAGCGTCTCCGGCGGCCTGGCGTCGCTGGTGATGCTGGCGTCGTTCGCCGTGTCGGTCATGGCCGTGCTGCAGCTGGCCGGACTCGAGCCCGACGCCCGCATGACGAGAGCGCCGGAAACCGTCTACACCTGGATTGCCTCGGGCGATCTGACGATCGACATCTCGTTCCGCGTCGATCAGCTGTCTGCCGTGATGATTCTGGTGATCACCGGCATCGGCTCGCTGATTCACATCTACTCGACCGCGTACATGCACGACGAGAGCGACAGCGAATTCGCTCGCTACTTCTCGTACCTGAATCTGTTCGCGTCGTTCATGCTCGTGCTGGTGCTCGGCGCCAACTTCCCGCTGATGTTCGTCGGCTGGGAGGGCGTCGGTCTCTGCTCGTATCTCCTCATCGGCTTCTGGTTCAAGAAGAAGTCGGCCAACGATGCCGGCAAGAAGGCGTTCGTCGTCAACCGCATCGGCGACTACGCGTTCATCCTCGGAATGCTGGCGCTGTTCGCGAAGTTCGGCACGCTGGACTTCCAGGAGATCGCCACGGCGGTGTCGGCGCTGCCGCCGGAGACCACCTTCGGCGTCCTCTCCCTGACCACGCTGCTGCTGTTCATCGGTGCGACCGGCAAGTCGGCGCAGATCCCGCTCTACACCTGGCTGCCGGACGCGATGGAAGGTCCGACGCCGGTCTCCGCGCTCATTCACGCCGCGACGATGGTGACGGCCGGCGTGTACATGATTGGCCGCAACGCCGTCCTCTTCGAGCACACGCCGGAGACGATGCTCATCGTGGCGATCATCGGCGCGGTGACGGCGCTGATGGCCGGTACGATCGGCCTGGTCCAGAACGACATCAAGCGCGTGCTGGCGTACTCGACGGTCTCGCAGCTTGGCTATATGTTCCTGGCGATGGGGATGGGCGCCTTCGGCGCGGGCATCTTCCATCTCTACACGCACGCATTCTTCAAGGCCCTCCTGTTCCTGGGATCCGGCGCGGTCATTCATGCGCTGCACGGCGAGCAGGACATCCGCAACATGGGCGGCCTGAAGAAGCACCTGCCGATCACGTACTGGACATTCCTGATCGGCTCGGTGGCCATCGCCGGCGTGCCACCGCTGGCCGGCTTCTTCAGCAAGGACGAGATCCTGTTCGAGACCGCCGTCGACGGTCACTGGATTCTGTGGACCATCGCCGCGCTCACGGCGCTGCTGACCGCGACCTACATGTTCCGTCTGGTGTTCCTCACGTTCCACGGTGAGCGTCGCGCCGGCGCGCCAGCCGCCGCGCACGGACATGCGTCCGACTCGCACGGACATGCCGCGCCGTCGCACGGGCACGCGATAGCAGATTCGCACGGACATGGCTCAGGATCGCACCTGCACGACGCGCCTCCGGCCATGGCGATCGCGTTAGTCGTGCTGGCGATTGGTTCGGTCGCTGCCGGCTGGATCGGTGTTCCGCACGCGCTTGGCGGGCACAACCAGCTGCACGCCTGGCTCGAGCCCGCGTTCGAAGCGCCGGCGGCCGCGGCGGCGGGCGAGGGGGCAGTGACGGCTGCGACTGAAGGCGAGGCTGGCGCTGAATCGCACGAGAGCTCTCGAGTTGGCGCTCATGGCCGTGTCCACGGCCATCGCCGTGCTCGGCATCTGGTTCGCGTACTTCGTGTGGATTCAGCGCCGCCGCATCGCCGAGAACGCGGCGCGCGAGCTGGCGCCGATCCATCGGCTGCTGTTGAACAAGTACTACGTCGACGAGATCTACGACGCCGCCATCGTGCAGCCCCTGCATGCCATCTCGCGAGAGGGCCTGTGGCGCGGCTTCGACGTGAAGGTGATCGACGGCGCGGTCAACGGAGCCGCGACCATCGTGGACAGCAGCGCCACGCTGATGCGGCGGCTGCAGACCGGATCGGTGCGGACGTACGCCGGTTCGGTGTTTGCCGGCGTCGTGGCGATCCTCGCTTACTACCTATGGCTGTGACATGTTGTTGACCGCGTCCTGGGCGTTGCCGCTTGCCGGTGGCATCCTGCTGCTGCTCATCCCGAATCGCGATGGCAGCCGCAACGGATTGATCCGCTGGCTGGCGCTCGCGGTCTCGGTGGCGGCATTCGCGCTGACCGTCGGCATCTGGCTGCGCTTCGATCCCAATTCGGCCGACTTCCAGTTCGTCGAGCGCGTGCCGTGGATTCCGGCGTTCGGCATCGACTACTACCTCGGTATCGACGGCATCAGCCTGCTCCTGGTCGTGCTGACCGGGTTCCTGACGCCGATCGCGCTGCTGTCGTCGTGGGAGGGTATCGAGAAGAAGGTGAAGGAGTTCTCCGTCTTCATCCTGGCGCTCGAAGCCGCGATGATCGGCGTCTTCATCTCGCTCGATCTGTTCCTCTTCTACGTCTTCTGGGACGCGATGCTCATCCCGATGTACTTCCTGATCGGGATCTGGGGCTACGACCAGCGCATCTACGCCGCCATCAAGTTCATGCTCTACACGATGGCCGGCAGCGTGCTGATGCTGGTCGCGATCCTGGTGCTGGCCTACATGCACAGCGAGTCGCCGGGCGGCGGCTACACCTTCGATCTCCTCAAGCTGTACGCGCTCCAGATCCCCGAGGCGACGCAGACCTGGCTGTTCCTGGCGTTCGCGGTGGCGTTCGCGATCAAGGTGCCGCTCTTCCCGTTCCATACCTGGCTGCCTGACGCGCACGTGCAGGCGCCGACGGCCGGCTCGATCATCCTCGCCGGCGTGCTGCTCAAGATGGGCACCTACGGACTGGTGCGGTTCGCGTTCCCGCTGTTCCCGGCAGCGGCGGCGATGTTCGCGCCGTGGATCGCGCTGCTCGCCGTCATCGGCATCATCTACGGCGCGCTGGTCGCGATGGTGCAGCCGGACATGAAGAAGCTGGTGGCCTACTCCTCGGTGAGCCATCTCGGCTTCGTCGTGCTCGGCATCTGCGCGATGAACGTGCAGGGCATGCAGGGCGCCGTGTATCAGATGCTCGCCCACGGCGTGAGCACCGGCGGCCTCTTCCTGATCGTGGGCATGCTCTCGGACCGCCGCCACACGCGGCTCATCGCTGAATTCGGCGGGCTGAAAAAGAGCATGCCGCGTCTGACCGCCGCGTTCCTGATCATCACGCTCGCGTCGATCGGCATGCCCGCGCTCAACGGCTTCGTCGGCGAGTTCCTGACGATGCTCGGCGCGTTTCTGTGGCGTCCGGGCTTTGTCGTCGCGGCGGGCCTGGGTGTGATTCTGTCGGCCGTCTACATGCTGTGGATGTTCCAGCGCGTGTATCTCGGCGACGTCACGCACGAGGAGAACGCCACGCTGCCCGACCTGCGCCCGCGCGAATGGGCCAGCGTCCTGCCGCTGTGCGCCATCGCGATCGTCATGGGCGTGTTCCCGTCGATGTTCCTGCGTCCGATGGAGCCGGCGGTCAAGCGGGTCGTCGACCGGATGCACTCGGTTCAGCCAGTGAGGGTCGAGAACGCCACCAGTCAGCCGGCCAGGCAGGGGACGGACTAGTGGGATGTATCAACTGGAAGAGTACCGCTCACAACGAGCCTCGACGACGATTTTCCGGCCGCGACAACGGAGCGGCCGACAGTAATTCACGAAGGACGTACCGCTAGATGCCCAACCTGCAAATCGACGCGGTCGTGCCGATGCTGTGCGTCACCCTCGGGGCGCTGGCCGCGATGGCAGGCGAGGCGCTCAGGGGCAAGGGCCCGCGCATGCCCGTGGGCTGGTTCGGCATCATCGGGCTCGCCGGTGCGGCCATCTCCGCGGTGATCTTGTGGAACCCGACGCCGGAAGCCTTCCGCGAAGATTTCGGCGTGATCGTGTCCGACAACTTCGGCCTGTTCGTCACGCTGGTGCTGACGGGGGTCGGCATCCTGACCGTGATGTTCTCGTCGCAGGTGATTCATCGCGACAATCTCCCGGCGGGCGAGTACTACGCGCTCCTGCTGTTCTCCATCGTCGGCATGATCATGATGGCGACCGCGACGGATCTCCTGGTGATCTTCGTGGCCCTCGAGATCCTGTCGCTCGCGGTCTACGTGCTGACGGGGATCCGGCGCGAAGTCAGGCTGGTACCGAGGCGGCCTTCAAGTATTTCCTGCTCGGCGCCATCTCCAGCGCGTTCTTCCTCTACGGCATTGCCTTCACCTACGGCGTCACGCGCAGCACGCGGCTGTCGGCGATCACGCAGTACCTCTCGGCGCAGTCGATGAATGGCGATCCGATGGTGCTGATCGCGCTCGGCCTGCTGCTGGTGGGCTTTGCGTTCAAGATTTCCGCCGTGCCGTTCCACATGTGGACGCCGGACGCCTATGAAGGCGCGCCGGCCATCGTGACCGGGTTCATGTCCACGGGCGTGAAGGCGGCGGCATTTGCGGCATTTGCGCGCGTGTTCCTTTCCAGTTTCGAGCCGTTCAGAGATCTGTCGGTCGCCGGCCCGGGCTGGGCGCCGGTCGTCGCGGTGATTGCCGCGGCCACGATGATTCTCGGCACGGTCGTCGGGGTGGCGCAGGCCAACCTGAAACGCATGCTCGCCTATTCGAGCATCGCGCACGGCGGCTATCTGCTGGTCGGTCTGGTTGCCGCCAACTCGGTGGGGAAGGCCGCCATCCTCTTTTATCTCCTGGCGTATTCGGTCACCAACCTGGCGGCGTTCGGCGTCATCGCGCTGCTCGGCTCGCGCGAACGCGCCAACGACAGCCTTCGCGACTATGCCGGCCTGTGGCACAGCAGCCCCGGACTGGCCGCTCTGATGACGGTGTGCCTCCTGTCACTCGGCGGACTGCCGCCGACCGCGGGCTTCATCGGGAAGTGGTACATCTTTCAGGCCGCGGTCAGCGCCGGGTACTACTGGCTGGCAATCATCGGCGTGCTGACCAGCGTGGTCTCGGTCTTCTTCTATCTTCGCGTCGTGGTGATGATGTACATGGCCGAGCGCGACGGCGCGCCGGAGCCGGCGCGGGTGACGCGGATTCGGGATGGTCGCGCTCACGCTGTCGATCATCGTCATCTTCTATCTCGGCATTCTGCCGAGCCCGGTACTCGATTTCGCCGGCAAGTCGATCGCCACGATCTTCTAGTCGCGGACCTTGTCTCGCCACACCGCTCGTAAGTACCAGTACGTGCGCAGACGACTCGCGATGATCGGCGGCGGCGCAGCGTTGCTCATCCTGGCGCTGGCGTTCATCGAAGGCCCCGCGATCGGCGCCGGGGCGCTTCTGCATCCGACCCGCGTCGCGCTCTATCGGCCGATGCCCGACGGCTGTGTCGAGCGCGAGTTCGCCGGCGACGAGGTCACCCTGCGAGGCTGGCAATGTGCGGCCCGCGTCGAGCGGCGTGGCACTGTTGTCTATCTGCACGGCGTCGCCGACAACCGGTCCAGCGCGGTTGGCGTCATCGATCGGCTGACGCAGCGCGGCTTCGACGTCATCGCCTATGACAGCCGCGCGCAGGGTCAGTCCGAAGGTGAGGCGTGCACGTACGGCTTCTACGAGAAGCGCGACCTGAAACGCGTCATCGACACCTGGCGCCTGGCCCGGTCGTGTTGATCGGCAGCTCACTCGGTGCGGCCGTCGCGATCCAGGCGGCGGTCGACGATCCCGCGCGTGACTGGCATCGTCGCCGCCGAAGCGTTTTCGGACCTGCGGTCGATTGCGACGGATCGCGCGCCGTGGCATCCTCTCGGGCGTGCTGCTCTCCCGCGCGTTTCAGTGGCGGAAGCGCGTGGCCGCTTCGATGTCGCCAGCGTCAGCGCTGTCAGTGCCGCGCGGTCGCTGCGCATTCCCGTCCTGCTGATTCACGGCGCCGACGACGTGGACACGCCGCCGGCGCACTCGCAGCGGATTCTGGCGGCGCTGCCGGGGCCGAAGCGTCTCGTGCTGGTACCGAAGGCGGGCCACAATCAGTCTCTGAACAGTCCGGCCATCTGGGACGACATCGATCGCTGGCTGGCCGCGCTCGTTATGACACAATAATCGGGTCGTGCCGGACGAGTCCCCGGATATCGAGCGCGAACTGCAGGTGCTCGAGGCCGAGTTGAGGCGCCTCGAGGGCGAGTACAACATGTACTTCGCGGGCCGGCTGCCTCGTCCGCCATGGGAGACGCGCAAGCGGGTCGAGGGCATGGTCAAGCGCATGGACCGGCAGTACATCAGCAACTACGGCTTCCGATTCAAGTTCACCACGATACAGTCGCGATTCACGTCCCACATCGAGTTGTGGGATCGCGGGCTGCGCTCGCGCGACGAGGGTCGGCCAGGACCCTTCGTGCAGCCGCCTCCGGTCGCGGAGAAGCCGAAGAAGCCCGCTGCGGACGCTCGCGCGGTTCACGTGACCACGTTCAAGGATCCGCTGAAGGAGATGGACAAGCTGCACGAGTCTGTACGACAACCTCGTCGGAAATGCGTCGTCAGGCGGGACAGGACGCGATTCCCTTCCACAAGTTCGCCGATCTGATCAAGACGCAGGTGGCGCAAATGAAGGAGAAGGGCACTCCCGAAGTGGCGTTCCGCGTGGCAATGAAAGACGGGAAGGTGCGCAGTCACCGCCCGGGCGATGAAAGGCCAGACGGACCCAAAGGTCAGACTAGACTAAAAGTAGAAAGCGGAGAAGTGGAAAAGAGAGAAGTGAGAAGTGAGGAGTGAGCGTTGGAATTCCGAGAGGGGTTGCACCCGGCGCCGTGGAACGGCGCCGGGTAGGTCGTAAGTGGTTAAGGCTTGGTGACGTTCCCTGCCTGTGGACCCTTCGGGCCGTCGACGATTTCGAACTCTACTGCCTGACCCTCTTCGAGTGACCGAAAGCCGTTGCCACTGATCGCGGAGTAATGCACGAACACGTCACTGCCTCCCTCGCGTTCGATGAATCCGTAACCCTTGGCGTTGTTGAACCACTTGACCTTGCCTGTGATGCGCATCGTTCTTCTTCCCTGCTTGCTGTGCGGCTCCTCTCAGGACACCGCTTGGTCGCGTGCGATCCGAAGGCGGCAGATGAGCTTCGGGGCACAAAAAAAGACCGCGACTCTTTACGCGGCCTCGACTTCGACGTTGAGGGAACACCCCTCAAACGCAGGCCTATGCTATGCGCGTGTTAATTAGCTGTCAAGCATTTGTGCAAGGTCGCTGACCAAAATTGCGTCAACATGTGCACCATCCATGCCCAGAGCGCTTCTGAGTGTTTCCGATAAGTCAGGTCTCGTCGAGTTCGCACGCGGTCTTGCCGCGCGCGGGTTCGAGCTCGTGTCGACCGGCGGCACCGCGCGCGCCCTCGAATCCGCGGGACTTTCCGTCATCGGCATCTCCGAAGTGACCGGATTTCCCGAGATGATGGATGGTCGCGTGAAGACGCTGCATCCGCTGCGTTCACGGCGGCATCCTCGCGCGACGCGGCCACGCCGCGGATCTCGAAGCTGCGACGTCGGTACGGGATAACCCTTATCGATCTCGTCGTCGTCAATCTCTATCCGTTCGTGAAAGCGGCGGCGAATCCGGCGACGTCCTTCGACGGGCTGGTCGAGGAGATCGATATCGGCGGACCGAGCATGGTGCGCGCCGCCGCCAAGAACTTCGAAGGCGTGCTGGTTGTCGTGTCGCCGTCCGACTACGCCACAGTGCTCGCCCAGATCGATCGGCCCGACGGACCGTCGCGCGAGTTCCGATTCGAGCTGGCGCGAAAGGCCTTCGCGCACACGGGCGAGTACGACACCGCCATCGCGTCGGAGCTCGACACCGTCAGCTTTACGGGCGCCGCGTTTACCCGTGGGGCGATGAAGAAATACCCCACGTCGATCACGCTCGGCCTGCGGAAGCGAGGCGACCTTCGCTACGGCGAGAACCCCCACCAGGCGGCTGCCTGGTACGCCGACGAGTCCCAGGTCGGCCTTGGTGGCGCCGAGTTGCTGCAGGGGAAAGAGCTCTCCTACACCAATCTGCTGGACCTCGACGCGGCGTTACGAATCGTCCTGGAGTTCAACGAGCCGGCGGCGGCCTTCATCAAGCACACCAACCCGTGCGGGGCCGCGATCGGATCGAGAGCCACCGATGCGTACGTCCGCGCCCGCGAAGCCGATCCGCTGTCCGCGTTTGGCGCAGTCGTCGGTCTCAATCGCCCGGTGGATGTCGAGGCGGCCCGAGCGGTCGTGTCCACGAAGATCGACGCGCTGATTGCGCCGGCGGTCGACGAAGACGCGCGCGCCGTGCTGGCCACGAAATCCCAGATGCGCGTCGTGATCGCCGACTTCGATCAGATGGAGCAGCTGAAGACCCGCGACGTGCGCTCGGTGCTCGGCGCCATGCTGGTCCAGGATGGCGATCGCGTCGTGGAGGCGGCATCGCCCTGGCCGTCCAATGACCTGCGTGTGGTCACGCAGAGGCAGCCGACGACGCAGGAGTGGGCGGCGCTGCGCTTTGCGTGGCGACTGTGCGCGCACGTGAAGTCGAACTCCGTCATCTTCACGACGGCCAACCGTACGCTGGCGATTGGTGCGGGGCAGATGAGCCGCGTCGACGCGGTCAACGTCGCGCGGCTGAAAGCCGAGGCCGCAGGGCCGGACATCCTGAGGGGATCGGTGGCCGCCTCCGATGCGTTCTTCCCGTTCCGCGACGGTCTCGATGCGGTCGCCGATGCCGGCGCCACCGCCGTCGTACAGCCAGGCGGGTCGTTGAAGGATCCGGAAGTGATCGCCGCTGCCGACGAGCGCGGGTTGGCGATGGTCTTTACCGGACGGAGGCACTTCAGGCACTGACGCTACGTCGTCGCTGACGCCTCGACGGTTTTCAAAAGCTCCATCAAGCTGACAGTCGCGGGTCCGAATTTCGCCACCGACAGGCCCGCGGCTTCGTTCGCGAGCCGCGCCGCCTCGGTCATCGTGGCCCCGGCCGCGAGCATCACCGCCATCGTCGCGACCACTGTGTCGCCGGCTCCGGTGACGTCGGCGACTTCGCGCGCGGCTGAGGGCAGGTAGCCTTCGCTGTCGCCGCTCAGCAGCCACATCCCCTGATCGCCCCGAGTCATCAGGACGCTCGCACACCGCGCGCGCGTGCGGAACTGGCGTGCGGCGAGCCGCGCCTCTTCCTGGCTGCGGATCCGCATGTGCGACGCGACTTCCGCTTCGTGATGATTGGGCGTCACGAGCGTCGTGCCGGCGTAGTACTCGATGTGCGGGATCTTCGGATCGACGAGGACCGGCACGCCGGGGCCGGCGCTGGCGACGGCCGTTTCGACGACCTTCCTCGTGATGCATCCTTTCAGATAGTCCGAGACGACGATCGCGGTCGCGCGCGGTGCGTGCGTCTCGATTTCACCGAGGATGCGGCGCTCGATGTCGCCGGCGATCTCCGCATCGGCTTCGTAGTCGATGCGCGCCACCTGCTGGTTCCGGTCGGTCACCAGGCGGACCTTGGTCGTCGTCGGCCGGCTCGCGTCTCCGACGAGCGACGGGGCGATGCCGGCTTCACGACACGCATGGGCCAGCGTCGCGGCCGCGTCATCCATGCCGGTGACGCCAACGAGCGTCGCCTGTCCACCGAGCGCCGTGACGTTGTGCGCGACATTGGCCGCCCCGCCCATGCGCAGCATCTCGTGATCGAAGGCCACGACCGGTACCGGCGCCTCGGGCGAAATGCGCGTGACACGCCCGACGATGAACTTGTCGAGCATGGCGTCGCCGATGACGAGGATTCTGGCGCTGCCGGTCGCCGACGCGATCCGGCGCGCGCGCTCAGGCGTGACGACTGGCAGCAGCATGGTCCGTTCGACCTGCCGCAAACGGCAGCGTGACGATCACCAGGAACAGCATCAGGAATTCCGAGTCGCCGAAGTTGTACTCGAACATGCCGGCGGCCAGCATCGCCGCGATCGCCGCCAGTGCGGCGGCCGCCAGCATCTGGTCGTCGCCGACGACGGAAGATCTGGAACGTCCGCATGGTCAGCACGGCGATGAAGGCCAGCCAGACGGCGAGGGCCGGCAGCCCACGCTCCGCGGCGATCTGCAGCGGCACGTTGTGCAGGTGCGGGTTGACCTTCTCGACGCCGTTCGGATCTCGATACTGCGGGTAGAGACGCTCCACCATGTTGGGGCCGACGCCGGTGAGCGGATGATCCTTCACCATCGCGACACCGGTCTGCACCATCGCCACCCGATCGCGGCTGCTCGGGTCCTGGAGGTCGAAGACCGAGAGCACGCGAGCGGTGATGCTGTCGGGCGCCAGCGCGAACAGCAAGGCGACGGCGACCGGCAGGAGCCCGGTGAGCCGGAAGTCCTTCAGGATGAACAGCAGGCTGACGCCGACGCAGACGCCCACCCACGCGCTCCGCGTGAAGGTCAGCGTGAGCGCGACGATGAGCGCCGGCATGACCAGCGCCGGCCACATCCGATCGCGTACGCCGAAGACGATGCGCGCAGCGGCCATGCCGATCACCAGCATCAGCGTTCCCGAATACGTCATGTAGTGGCCCATCGTCCCGCGCGGCCGCAGCCGGAGGCTGTCGAAGTGCAGCATGCCGTACTGAATGATCCCGTAGGCCGCGGCGAGCGCTCCGATGGTGATGATGACGTCGGTCACCGTCTTCGTCCGTGGACCGCGGGCGAGGTCGTAGACGACGGGGACGATCAGGAACAGATAGAGCTGTTTGCTGTCGATGAAGCTCTCGATCCGATCGTGCGAGAAGGCCGACGAGATCAGCGTGACGAACGCGTAGGCGAGGAGCGGCCAGAAAAACTGCGGCGCGGTCGGCCGAGTCTTGTCGCGCACGAGCGTCGCCACCCAAGCGATGAGCAGGAGGACCAGGAACGCCTGCGCCGCGACGATCGACACCTGCACCGTGGCGACGAACGCCAGCAGCAACGCCGTCGCCACGCGGTCGAGCAACGGCGTGCTCTGGGTGTCTGACATGCTCAACGTGGTGGCGTTCATCTCAGTACGCGCTCCACCGCGGCAACGCACCTGTTCCGGGCCGATCCTCGTCAGGCACCGGAAATCCCCAGGTATACAGCGACGCTGATCGCACGGCCGGCACGGCAAAGGGCCGGCGTCCACAGTCTCGGCTCGCAGCTGCCTGTCCCGCCACGGACGGGATCGCTCGGGCAGCGTCGGCCCGAGCAGCGCCACGATCGGCGTCCGGGTCGTGGACGCCAGGTGCAGCGGGCCGCTGTCGCCCCCAATGTACACCGCCGCGCGGGCGATGAGGGCCCGAAGCTCGCCCAGGTCCCACTCGAGGAGCGGCGGCAGCGCGGCCGGAGTCGAGAGCCGCGCACGGGCCGCGTCGGTCACCCGCCGGGCCGCCTCGGCATCCGACGGCCCTGACGCGACGATGATGCGGCGGCGCGGATCGCCCTCGGCCAGGGCGGCAATCATCGAGGAGAACGACTCTTCCGGCCAGCGGCGAAACTCGTTGCCCGCGCTCACGTGCACGACCACGAGTCGATCGTCCGCCGCCGATGCCAGCCGACTCGAGCCGGCGTGCGACGCGCTCGACGCTCGCGGCGTCCTCGGCCATTTCAACCGGATCGCGCTCCGGCGTGCAGTCGTCGATCCCGAGCGGCGCGAGCAGATCCCACTGGTTGACCACCGAGTGGCGCGGAAACAGGTCCGGCGATCGACGCACGCGATGCGTGTAGATCCAGGAACGCCCGGTCATCTCGTAGCCGATCCGCATCGGCGCGCCGCTGGCCCGGGTCAGCCATGCGGCGCGAGGGCCGCCATGCAGATCGATGGCGATGTCGAAGCGCCCGCGCCGCAGCCGCGCGGCCAGCGCGATGTCGTCGAAGAGACGCTGCGTGCGCCGCGACGTCTGGGCGCCACGATCACTTCGTCCAGGTGCGGGTTCCCGTGAAGAATCGGAGCGGCGGGCGGCTCCACGACGTAGGCGAGATGGGCGTCGGGATGCCGGCGTCGAAGCGCGCGGATGAGCGGTGTGGTGAAGACGACGTCGCCAATGAGGCGCAGGCGGACGAGGAGGATTTTCACTAGTCGTTCACGCGTCTCTCTGCTTGCTGCCCGGTTCGTGTTCTGGTTCGCGTTCGGTCTGCCGAAATTGAACACGAACGGAGAAGCGAAAACCGAGAAGGGTGAACGACGGTCCGCTCAGGGCTCGATCGTCGCCTCGTCGATGAGCATCACCGGGATGTCGTCCTTGATCGGGTAGACCCGGTGGCACGTCGCGCACTTGAGGCCGGTCCCGTTGTTCACCAGCGTGACGGGTGTCTTGCAGTTGGGACAGGCCAGAATCTCGAGCAGTTCAGCGTCGACAGGCATCGTGGTCTCCGACCGGGAAATATAGCATCTTGGGCTAAGATCAATGACGTGATGCTCCTGACGCGGCCGTTCGGCGTTGGTCGTGCTTGCCGCCCTGATCCTGGTGACGCCGTCTGTCGCCGCCGCTCAGGCACCCGACGGACACCTACTACGAGTTCCTGCTGGCTCGTCGGCTCGAAGCCGACGGTGACGTCAAGGGCGCTCGCGCCGCGCTGGAGCGCGCCGCGGCCGCCGATCCGAAGTCGGCCGAGATTCGCGCCGAGATTGCGTCGCTCCACCTGCGCCGGAACGAGCGGGCCGAGGCCGAGAAGGCCGCAAAGGCCGCGCTCGTGCTCGACGAGAAGAACGTCGAGGCGAATCGTGCGCTCGGATTGATTTACGCCGCGGCCGTTGACGCCAGCAGCGAGCGGCGCCGAGCCACGCAGACCGCCACCTACGTTCGCGACGCGATCACGCATCTCGAGCGGGCCGCCGCCGGCTCGACAGTCACGGCGGATGCAGAGCTGTTCTTCACGCTGGGGCGCTTGTACATCCGCGCGGGTTCTCCGGACAAAGCGGTGCAGTCGCTGACGCGCGTCCTCAGCCAGAATCCCAACTCGGCGCGAGGGCGCCTCGCGCTCGCGCAGGCCTATGCGGCCGGCAAGGACTTGAAGAGCGCGATCGGGACACTCGAAGAGATTGTCGAGGACGAGCCGCGCGTGGCGTCCGCGCTGGCGCAGTACCAGGAAGACGCGGGTCTGCTGATGGACGCCGCCGCGAGCTACACGCTCGCGCTGGCCGTGCAGCCGGGAAACCGCGACCTGAAGGTCAGACGCATCGCCGTTCTGCTCGAAGCGAAGGAGTACGGCCGCGCGGCCGGCTTCGCCGGCGAAGCGCGCAAGCAGCACCCGAACGAGGCGGTCTTCCCGCGACTTCAGGGCCGCGCGCTCTTCGATGCCGGCGACAGAAGCGGTGGGATCTCGGTGCTCGAGTCAGCAGTGAAGTCGTTCCCGAAGGACACGGCGACGATGTTCGCACTGGCCGACGTCTACGCCGATGCCGGACGCGGCATGGATGCCGAGCGGATGCTGCGCCAGGTGCTGGCCGCGGAACCGGCCAACGCCAATGCGTTGAACTATCTGGGCTACATGCTCGCGGTCCGCGGCGAGCAGCTCGACGAAGCGATACGACTCGTCCGCCGCGCACTCGACACCGATCCCGACAACGGCGCCTACCTCGACAGCCTGGGCTGGGCGCACTTCCGCAAGGGGGATCTGGACGAGGCGGAGAAGTATCTCGCGGCCGCCGCCGCGAAGATGCCGGAGAACTCGGAGGTTCAGGATCATCTCGGCGATCTGCACGCGCGCCGGGGCCGTCTCTCGGAGGCGATTGCGGCATGGACGCGCGCGCTCAAGGGCGACGGGCAGGACGTCGAGCGAGGCGGCGATTGAGAAGAAGATCAGCAGTGCAAAAGGCAAGATGCAGAATTCACGATGAAATGCAAAAGGTAGTGCCGTGTCGTTTGCATTTTGAGTCTGGCCTCTTGCATTACAGCGACCGCGTGCGCCCCTCGTCGCGTCGCGCTCCCCACCGACACTGGTACTCCCTTTCCTGATTTCGCGGCCGTTCATCAGCAGGTGTCGTCGTCCTGCCGCGACGTCCGGACGTTCGAAGCGTTGTTGAGCCTGCGCGGACGGGTCGGACAGGAGCGCCTGAGCGGACGCGCACGCGCCGGTTTCGAGCGTCCGTCGTCGATGCGGCTCGAAGGACTGGCGCCGATTGGCCAGCCGCTGTTCATCCTCGCGGCACAGAGTGGCACGGGTGTCCTCCTCCTGCCGCGCGACTCGCGGGTGCTCCGTGGTCAGCCCGCCGAGGCCATTCTCGAAGCGCTCATCGGCGTCAACCTGTCGCCCGGCGACCTGCAGGCCATCCTGACCGGATGCGTCGTGCCGGATCCGAAGCCGGCGGCTGGTCGGATGCACGCCAACGGCTGGGCATCGATCGATCTTCAGGGCGGCGCACGGCTCTTCCTTCGGCGCACGGGGCAGTGGCAGGTCAGAGCCGCCAGACGCGACGGCTGGCAACTCGAGTACGCGACCGGGCAGTCGCGCTTTCCGGAGTCGGTGCGTCTCGTGTCGGAGTCGAAGACGATTCCGGTGGACATGACCGCGACGATCGCCCAGCTCGAAGCCAACGTCGATCTGCCGGCGGCGGCCTTTCGCGTGGACGTGCCGTCCGACGCAGTGCCGATGACGCTGGAGGAGCTGCGGGAGGCCGGTCCGCTCAGAGTCGCAATGATGCGATCCGGCCTTCTGCTGGTGCTCGGGTTCGTCGCCGCGGTCGTGTCGGCCACACTGGGCTTGCGCGCCGACGCGCAACGCGCGAAGGCGGCACGAACGCCGGTGTACGGCTATACGGTCGTGAACACGTTTCCTCACGATCCCGGCGCTTTCACGCAGGGGCTGATCTTTCGGGACGGCGTTCTGTTCGAGAGCACGGGACACAACGGCAAGTCGAGCGTCCGGAAGGTCAGGCTCGAGACCGGCGAGGTGCTTCAGCGCTACGACGTGGACGCGCGGTACTTCGCGGAGGGGCTTACCGACTGGGGAAATCGGCTCATCCAGCTGACCTACACCACCAAGGTCGGCTTCGTGTACGACCTCACGTCCTTCGCGCTGCAGCGGACCTTCACTTACACCGGCGAAGGGTGGGGACTGACGCACGACGCGCGTCGCCTGATCATGAGCGACGGCACGGCCGCCCTCCGCTTTCTCGATCCCGAGACGCTGCGCGAGACCGGACGCATCGTCGTCAAGGACGGCGACACGCCGGTCGACAAACTCAACGAGCTCGAGCTGGTGAAGGGCGAGGTGTACGCCAACATCTGGACCACCGATCGCATCGCGATCATCTCGCCGGACTCGGGACGGGTGACCGCGTGGCTCGATCTGGCCGGCATCCGCGGGCCGATCCGATCGTCCACCGAGGACGTCCTCAACGGCATCGCTTACGACGCGGCTCGCGATCGGCTGTTCGTGACCGGCAAGTACTGGTCGAAGCTGTTCGAGATTCGGGTGCGGCGCCCATGAGCAGAGCGAACGGGACACTCGGCCGGCCGGTCACGATTCGCGCGCACGCCAAGATCAATCTCGATCTGCGCGTGCTCGGCACGAGGCCGGACGGCTTTCACGAGCTGCGAACCGTCTTCCAGGCGCTGGCGCTGCACGACACCATCGAGTGCATTCCGCGCCCGGGTCCGTTCGCCATCGAATGCGACGCGGCCGGCATTCCGCTCGATCGCTCGAATCTGGCGTGGCGCGCCGCCGATGCGCTGTGGCGATCGCTGCGGCGGGACGGCCCGGTCCGCGACGTGCTCGTCCGCATTCAGAAGCGCATTCCGCTGCAGGGCGGTCTCGGCGGCGGCAGCACCGACGCGGCCGCGACGCTGCTGGGTTTGACCGAAGCGTGGCGCGTGCCGGTTCGTCCGAATCAGCTGGTGGACGTGGCGGCCACGCTCGGCGCCGACGTCGCGTTCTTTCTGTCCGGCGGCACGGCGCTTGGACTTGGCCGGGGCGACGAGATTTATCCGCTCGCCGATCTGCCGCGTCACTGGATCGTGCTGCTGGTGCCGGGATTCGGCGTGTCCACGCCGGACGCGTACGGGTGGGACGACGCCGAGCGCGACCATGTGGGCCATGTCCGCGCGACGGCCCGCGAGGTTCAGCACGTGCCCGGCCCGTGGCCGTCGCGCGCCGCGCAGATGGTCAACGACCTCGAGGCGCCGATCGCGCGCCATCATCCCGAGATCGACCAGATGAAGACCGCGCTGCGCCGTGCGGGGGCGCTCGCGGCGGCCATGTCCGGCAGCGGATCGACCGTATTCGGCCTCTTTCAGCAGCGCCGGGAGGCGGAGGCGGCCGTGAGCCGCCTCTCGGGTTCGGGCTGGCGGGTGCTGATGACCGAGTCGCTCGGCCGCGGCGAGTATGCCCGTCGGAGCACAGGTCACCCCAGCTGCGCCTTGCCGGGAACGCGAAGTCTCGACTACACTAAGGGTTTGCGCCGCCGTAGGCGCGCGGCTCCTACATGGTGGGGCGTGGCCAAGCGGTAAGGCGCGGGACTTTGGCTCCCGTATTCGGAGGTTCGAATCCTCCCGCCCCAACCAAAGAATGAGACGACCACTCAGTGGTGAAGGACTGTTGTCGACCGGCTTCGGCGACCTGAAAGTTTTTTCCGGGAGCGCGCATCCGCAGTTGGCAAAGGAGATCGCCGACTGTCTGGGGATTCCGCTCGGCAAGGCGAGTCTGCGGCGGTTCCCGGACAGCGAGGTCTCGTTTCAGATCGACGAGAACATCCGGGGCGCGGACGTCTTCATCGTTCAGCCGACGTCGAATCCGGTTGACCAGCACCTGATGGAGCTGCTGGTGATGATCGATGCGTTCCGCCGGTCGTCGGCCGCGCGCATCACGGCCGTGGTTCCGTACTACGGTTACGCGCGGCAGGACCGCAAGGACAAGCCGCGAGTGCCGATCTCGGCGAAGCTGGTGGCGAACCTGCTGAGCGCCGCCGGCACCAACCGCGTGCTGACGATGGATCTGCACAAGGCGCAGATTCAGGGGTTCTTTGACATTCCGGTGGATCACCTGTTCGCGGCGCCGGCGATCATCGAGTACTGCGCCAGGCTGAACCTGCCGAACCTGACGATCGTGTCGCCGGACGCCGGCGGCGCGGAACGCGCTCGTGCCTACGCCAAGCGTCTGGATGCCGAGCTGGCGATCGTGGACAAGCGGCGGAACGAGGAAGGGACCGCCGAGGTGATGAACGTGATCGGCGATGTCGAGGGACGCACGTGCATCCTCCAGGACGACATCATCGACACCGCGGGCACGATCCAGAAGGCGGCGGACGGGCTCAAGCAAGCTGGCGCCGAACGGGTGCTCGCCTGCGCGGTGCATGGCGTGCTGTCGGGGCCGGCGATCGATCGGATCGAGAAATCGCCGATCGATCAGCTGATCGTGACCAACACGATTGCGCTGAACGGACAGGCGCAGCAGTGCAAGAAGATCGTGGTGCTGTCGGTGGCGCGGCTGCTCGGACAGGCCATTCGGAATATTCACGAGGAGACGTCGGTCTCTTCGTTGTTTGTATAAGGAATAGCGATATGGACGCGACACTCGAAGCAGTGAAGAGAGAAGGTCGGGGCAAGAACGAGGCGAATCGGCTGCGCGCGAGCGGCAAGATCCCGGCGGTGTTCTATGGTCCCGGCAAGGATGGCAAGGGGCCGGAAGGCGTGGCCGTCTCGGTGGACCCCAAGGCCGTGCTGCGCATCCTGCATTCCGACTCCGGCGCGAACACGCTGATCAATCTCAAGCTGCGAGGGCCTCGAGGCGCGCGTCATGGTCCGCGAGTACCAGCTCGACCCGGTCACGCACCACCTGCTCCACGCCGACTTCTATCAGCTGGCGATGGACAAGGCGATCGTGGTGACCGTGCCGA
The DNA here is from genome assembly GCA_963751025.1 of uncultured Acidobacteriota bacterium. Lineage (GTDB taxonomy): Bacteria > Acidobacteriota > Vicinamibacteria > Vicinamibacterales > UBA2999 > Gp6-AA40. The sequence goes on from CAVVTC010000008.1 coordinate 399,510, forward strand.
TCGTGATCAAGGGCGAGGCCAAAGGCGTCAAGCAGCAGAGTGGCATGCTCGATTTCGTGACCCGCGAAATCGAGGTGGAGTGCCTGCCGACCGACATTCCCGAGAACATCACGGTTGACGTCAGCGAGCTGATGCTGCACGAGTCGATTCGCGTTCGCGACCTGGCGGTCGATCCCAAGTGGAAGGCCGTCAGCGAGGGCGACACGATGCTCGTGCACGTCGTGATGCCGAAGGTTGAAGAGGAGCCGGCGGCGGCGACGGCTGATGCCGCGGCGCCCACGGCCGCGACGACGGCCGAGCCCGAAGTCATCAAGAAGGGCAAGACCGACGAGAAGGAAGAAGAGAAGAAGAAGTAGAGGCGGGTCTTCAGACCCGCCTGAATATGAAACTCATCGTTGGTTTAGGCAATCCCGGGCGCGAGTATCGCGAGACGCGCCACAACGTGGGCTTCATGGTCGTCGAGGAAATCGCGCGGCGGCACGGGATCGGATGGGCAGCCGGTCCGTCGCAGATCGCCGAGACGATGGTCGGCAAGAAGTTCGGACCCGAGCCGGTGATGCTGGCCAAGCCGCTGACGTACATGAACAACAGCGGCGACGCGGTCGCGGGTCTGACGCGGTACTACGACATCGCTCACGAGGACCTGTTCATCGTCGTGGACGAAGCGGCGCTGCCGTTCGGGAAGTTACGGGCCCGCGCGCGAGGATCGGCGGGCGGGCACAACGGGCTCAAGTCGGTGATCGAGCGGCTTGGGACCACGGAATTCTCCCGGCTTCGGCTGGGAGTCGGGCGCGGAGATGGCCGGAGAGACCTGGCCGACCACGTGCTCGCGAAGTTCGAGAGAGGCGAACAGGCCGATCTCGAAACGCTCATCACCAGGCGGCGGATGCCGCGGAGATGTTTGCCGCGGAGGGCATCCGAAGGTGATGAACGCGTATAACCCGGACGCCGACAGCGTCCGATGTTGACTGACTCCTTGCCACTGAGTCCGAGAGCCGGCCTGCAGGCCGGCCCGGAGCTACGAGAGGTGGCCGTAGTCCAGAAGGAGACTATATGAGCAGGAAGTACGAACTCGTGTACGTCGTGTCGCCAGACGCGACCGACGACCAGGTGGCCGAACTGCACACGCAGGTCGAGTCCATCATCCAGCGCATGCACGGCCAGCTCGAGAAGACCGACAACTGGGGCCGTCGCAAGCTCGCCTACGAAATCGGCCGTCACAAGGAAGGGACCTACGTCCTCGAGGTCATCAACGGTGACGGCGAGCTGATGAAGGAAATCGATCGCCGCCTCAAGGTGAGCGATCTGGTCATCCGCCATCTGGTCGTGCGCGTTGACGAGGAGCAGGGCGTCGTCGAGCGGACGCGCGCCAGGCGCACCGAGATCTCGCGCCGCCGCCGCACCGCACGCGGCCTGCCGGCCGATCGGCAGCCGGGCGAAGGGCAGCGCGGCGAGCCGGATGACGATCGCGACGACCGGTTCGACATGGGCGGGGAGGAAATGCGATGAACGGCAAGAAGAGCTTTGGCGGCGGGGGCGGTGGCCGCGGGAGGTCCGCGACCGGCGACCAGAAGGGGAAAGACGGCCAGCGCCGTCCGATGTTCCGGCGGCGCAAGGTCTGCAAGTTCTGCTCGGACAAGATCGACGACATCAACTACAAGGACGTGAAGCTCCTGATGCCGTTCGTTCCCGAGCGCGCCAAGGTCCTGCCGCGACGGATCTCGGGCACGTGCGCGCTCCACCAGCGGAAGCTGCGGACGGCCATCATGCGCGCGCGTCAGCTCGCGCTGATTCCGTACACCACGGAGTAGGACATGGAAGTCATTCTCAGAACTCACGTCGAGCACGTCGGCAAGCGCGGCGAGATCGTCAAGGTTGCCGACGGCTACGCGCGGAACTACCTCCTGCCGCGGAAGCTGGCGCTGAAGGCCACCGAGGGCAACAAGAAGCACGTCGAGCGCGAGCGGAAGATCGTCGAGGCGCGCGAGGCGCAGGAAAAGGGGCAGGCCGAAGGGTCTGGCGGCGAGGCTCACCGGCATCGACATCGCGATCGCCAGGCGCGTCGGCGACACCGAGCAGCTCTACGGATCGGTCACGGCCGTGGACATCGCCGACTACCTCAAGAGCCAGGGCTTCGAGATCGATCGGCGCAAGCTGATTCTTCCCGAGCCGATCAAGGCGATCGGCGAGCACACCGTTCCGCTCAAGCTGCACCGCGAAGTCACGGTGCCGTTGAAGGTGCGGGTCGTCAAGGAAGGCGCCGAACCAGCGTCGTAGATGTCCGGCAGGGGCAACACGTGATGCGTTGCCCCTGCGGATCCCTCAGATCTTTCTCTGCTGCAGCCGTTCGATGAGTTGACGCGGCCTGCAGATGTACTTGCGGATGCGGCCCGGGGGAAGGGCCATCCGCGCCGCTGACAGTCGCGCAGACGAGACGTCGATGTCGTCTGCTGCCGAGACGAGCGTCAAATACGAGGCGCGCGCCCGTTCGACGGCATTCAGCAAGTCCCACCGTTCCAGCTTGGCCTTCGCCACCGCGGCGAGCGCGTCGGCTGCGACCAGCTTCAGGAAGACTCGCGGGGCCTGCGGGCTCTCGATGATGGCTCCGGCCAGCGCATTGGCCCAGTTCAGATATCCGGCCGCTTCCCACCGGTACATGTTGTCGCGGTTGTGTTCGCCGAACTGGTTCGACAGCGTCAGGTAGTGCATCACCGTGTCGCTCTCGTCGCCGGCCCACGCGAAAAAGAACTCGCTCTCGGCGCCGAAGTCTACGCCCGTTTCCGGGTCGTACCCGTCGTGCGGATGCGACATCCCGATGTGATGACCGATCTCATGGACCGTGGTCCCGGTGAATCCATAGCCCAACTCCCGATAGACGTCGGCGTCGAAGGCGAAGACAAAGGTCTGCGTGCCGTCGATCCAGTTATCGTCGGCGAATCCCAGCAGCCCGAACTGCTCGCCGAGTCCCGCCTCAGTGGTGTTGAAGGCGAATATCGGCGCGACGTAATCGCGCGAGGGGTAGACCGGGACGTAGTCGGAGAGACGCTCGTTGAAGAAGCAGAAGAGTTGCGCGAAGGGATCGCCGAATGCCTCCCAGCATCCCGGCCCGTTGCTCGTCAACGTGAAGATGTTGAGGGACTCCTTGGCGCCGGCGTCGATCGGGTCGATGTCGCGGAGCGTCGTCTTCCAGCGGTAGTAGGGCTGAAATCGCTCCCAGGAGTTTCTGGCGAAGGTCGGGTCGATGAAGTCGGTGCCGCTCGTGGCCGGGTCGTCCTCGAACATGGTGATGTCGGCGACCTTCCGGCCGAGCGCACCCGGCGACGGTGATCAGCGGATCGTAGAGCGGAGATGGCGTGAACAGCAGATCGATGGCGACGTAGCGGGTCAGCAGTCCCATGTCGTTGCCGAGCGCATCCGGCGTGCGGTAGCCGCCGACCGCGTACTCCCAGATCGGCGGCATCCGGTAGTCCTCGATGCCATCGCCATCAAGGTCCCTGACGTCCACGACCCAGTTGGCCGTGTTCCACTCGGGTCCAGCCGAGAAGTCATAGAACCAGCTCCGCGACCTGGTTCCGCCCCAGGACACATCGCGCTGCTTTGCAGCGTCCCGAAGTCGAAGCCCGTGTCGGGGTCGGGGTCGCCGGTCCTGGTGTAGGCGTGGAACTTGAAGTCCCGACGGCCATACCAGTTGATGAAGTACACCGTGTAGCCATTGGTTCGTGGATTGGCGTTGTTCTCCAGCCACCGTTCGACAGTCGGCCCGTCGATGTAGAGGACCGGCCCTGTCACGTCCACCAGGTTGTTGACCTGATCGTTGTAGGCGGTCTGATAGACCGTCGGGTTTCCCGGCGTGCCCGTCCGCGCGAGAAAGCGGAAGAACTGATCTTCGAAGGTCCGGCTCTTGCGGGTGAGCGAGTACTTGAATTCGTATCGAGACCGAGCGCACGGCCGTTCAGCCCGTAGAACTGGGGATAGCGCACCACGGGTGCCGAGGTGCGCGGCAGAAGCGCGGAGAGGTCCGTCTGATTGATTCGACGGCTGTCGAATCCAATCAGCACGATGTCGATCGGCACCGTCTGCTCGTGAGTGACGAACGCGCCGGGCTCGAGGCCGCTGAACGACGGCGAGCGGCGCAGCGTGAAGTCGATCGCGGCATCCGCCCGATCCGCGGCCGCGCGTTCGCGACGATGGGTGCGCCGAGCGCGAAAGAGCGCCAAGGCAAGGACCGGTGCAAGAAGGCGACGGGGCATGGGTGGCTCCTGTCTGCGACGTGCCAGGGTCTGGGGAGGGCGCTGGACACCGTAGCGCGCCGTTTGTGACGGTGTCAACAGACATGGGTGTGGGATTGAATTAGGATCTCCGGTGTGAACTCGTCCGTAGCCGGGACGCGCGCCTCCTTCCGCGCCGACCTGTCCGCATGAAGTCATTCATTGCGCCGCGTCACCGACCGTGTGATGCGGGTGCTGCTGAAGCCCCTTTCGGACCGGGCGGAGTCCCAGCATCAGCAGCTGCTGTCGAAAATCGAGCGGCTCGAAAAACGGATGGAGGCGGGGCTCGCGAAGGGACAGGCCGAGGCCCGGCTGCTGGCCTCGCGTCTGGCCGGCGGGGCCGCATCAGCGCGCCCACGCCGGCTGGGCGCTCGAATTCCGCAGCACGCTCACGAGCTGGAGGCGGTGCCGGCGCCTCGCACGCCGTCCCACGCGATCCCCAGCGGAATCAGCGGAGTTGACCGCGTGCAGCGTGTGCGGCCACGGGACGTGGACGCCGGTCTGCGAGTTCAACCGATTTCTTCGTGAGCGAGATCGGCACCGGACGCGGACGCGATGCGCGCCGACTACGCGCTGTGCCACCGCTGCGGCGTCGCCTTCGCGCGCCTGCGGCCGGTGGGCGAACGCTTCCGCTACCTCGTCGAGCATTTCGAGGAAACCATCGGTCGCGTGTCTGCCGATGAACAGCGTGGGACCAAGGTGCTGGGCTCTCGTCGCCTCAGCGAAGACGAGGCTGAGCAGTTGCGCGTCCGCGCGACGCAGCCGGTGTTCGTCAGCGAGTTCCCGCGGATCAAGGGCGGCCGCCAGCACCTGCCTCAACTCCTCAGGGATCGACTCGCGGTCGCGGCGCACGTCGAGATCCTCGGCTCGCTGCTCACGCTCGAGGCGCCGCGGGTGCTGGAGATTCGACCGCGATTCGGCGCGATTGGCGCGGCGCTTCGCCGGCTGTACGGCGGCGAGACGTTCGCGCTGCCGCTGTTCGAGGCGCAGCAGGTGCTGGTGCGTGAAGCGTACGGCACGTGCGCGGACCACCTGCTCGACTACGACTCGTTCCAGATCCCGTACTCGGGCTGCTTCGACCTGGTCGTCGCCAATCATCTGGTGACACACGCCGTTCGTCCTGACGAGACGCTCGCCACCATCCGTCAGCGCCTGGCGCCGGGTGGGCACCTCTATCTGTACAACGAGCCGGACGAAGCAGACTTCCTCGAAACGGGCAAGTCGATCTTCAACACGCTGAACGCGTTTCATCTCCAGACGTTTGACAGCGCGGGGCTGGCGCGCGCGCTCCAGGCCGCCGGCTTCGAGCCGGTGTACATCGGACACCATCACGACAACTGTGTCGCGCTTGCGCGTGTCGCGGCGGACGGCGCCGTCTGGGATCCGATCTCGAAGAAGGGGCTCGCGAGGCGCATCGACAAGTACGCGCGGTCACGCGACCTGAGCATCCTGTCGCTTCCCGAGCGGCTGCGCGGCGTGTACGCTTCCGAGTGGGATGCCGTGGTGCAGCGTGCCTTTGCTGCGAAGTCGATCGACTTCGACGGCGACGGGAATCTCAGGATATTAAAGTAGGGATCGGGGATCAGGGATCGGGGATCGGGGATCCGGGCATTAGCGGATCGTGAATCCGATCTCGAGCGTGACGAGTACGGGCACTGGCTCACCCATTCTCATCCCTGGCCGGAATCGCCATTCCCGCGCTGACGCGATCGCCTGGTCATCCAACCCGAACGTCATGTCCAGCGATCTTGCGATACGGATGTTCGTGCACACACCCTCCGGCGTCACGACGCAGTTGAGAACGACTGTGCCCTGCAGGCGCGCGCGCATCGCCTCGGCTGTGTACGCGGGCGGGGGACGTCGCAGCGGGATGGGTGCAGACACACCGTTACCGATGCCGTAGTAGTTCGTTCCACCGCCACCCGGTCCATCGTCTGGACCAGCACCCGTACCGCGGCCTTTGTCCCCGATTCCGGCATTCAGGGCAGAGGCGTCGTTTGCGGTGGGTCCCGGCGACGGGGCCGCCGCCACAGTGGTCTGAGGTTCAGGCTCGGGCGCGGCCGCGATGACCTCCGGTTCGACGACGGGTGGCGCCGGAACTGGTTCAGGTACGGCAGGCTTCGGGGCTTCGGGCGGCTTCGTTGGCGCGGGTGCGCTGCCACCCCCGCGCGCGGCTGGCCTGGGATCCGGAAGCCACACGAGATGTTCCGGGGTCAGACGGGTCACGACCGGCGCCTTGTAATCCTGCCTGGACGAGAACACCAAGAGCAGCGTGACGACGACCGCGGCATGTGCCGCAACAGACATCACGAATGCGGGTGTCAGATGGCGTGGCTGACTCTGCATTCATTTATTCGACGCTCGCCGCGGCCCTTCGGTCGGGGACCTGACGAAGCTCTTGCAGCGCATGCTCGACGCGAGCCCAGCGTTTGCGCGCCTTCCGGCTCTCCGGCACCGGCCGGGGGTGATCGCCATAGAACGCCACGATGTTCCGTGTCAGGGCCGTCGGCGTGTCTTTGAACTGGCGGTCCGAGAGTGTGTCGAGCAGCTCGGCATACGTCTCGTCGGCCAGGCTGTATTCGCCGAAACGGCTGGGACGTCCGGTATCGAAGTTCGCGTTCTTGAGGCTCAACCGCCGATCCCGCAGCTCGCGTACGTCCGCGCGGAACCTCGCCGTCGCGTCGCGAAAGCTCTGTGCGAACAGCGCCGCGGCTTCAGCGTTCGGCGCCTTGAACGAGAGCGGCTTCAGCGGTCCGATCTTTGGAAGAATCCGATACAACACACCGGCGAAGCGTGCGAAGAATCCAGGCTTCTGATAGTCCTGGCCGTACTCGCGCTCGAAGTCGGCGCGGGGATACGCGGCGACGAACGCGCTCCGGTCGATGGCCGGTGTGATCTTCGCAATCTCGTCCTGCTTCTCGTCCCACGCCACCGCTGTCAGCGTCGGGATCATCTGACTCACGGCGTATCGATACGTGGCGATCGCTCGGTCCTGGTCGGCAAAGAGATCCTTCATCTCCAGGCCGTACGTCGAGCGGAATGCGCGTTCGAGCAGCGGCGTCGCGACCCGGAAGCCGATGAGCCGCTTCACGGTGTCCGGCAGGTACGCACCGCCGGCCGCATGGACGATGTCGAACGAGAACTCGACGACGACGTGCTGGCGGGGCGCCTGCGCGTAGGTGACAGCATCTCCGTACTTCTGCTGCAGCTTGGGGAACACCATCGGCACGGTGAGATTGACGGCGTCCGGATGTCCGTTGGTGTCGTTGGAGTAGTGGGCCAGTGCGCCAAGCGCGAACGCGAACTCGTCAACATCGCGCGCCTCGCGAAGCAAGACTTCGACGAAATCTCCCGATCGGACGTAGTGCACCAGGTTGCTGAAGAACTTGTTGCCGAACGGGTAGTAGCCCAGGTCCTGAATCACCGACCCGCCGTACGCGAAGGAGCGCGCGCGCACGAGCGCATCCGCCGACGTGCCTGGGAACCGCTGCAGGAGCAGCGGTCGAAGGGTCGTTTCCCACGTGACGTCAATCGCTGCTTCGTGAGTCAGGACTGAGTACGCGGAGGTCGGACTGGCCATGACCATGACGAGGGTCAGCGCCAGCCCGATGATTGAGCCTCTCATGCGATGGCCGCCAGCGTGTGCAGCGTTCGCACAATAGGCTAGCAGCGGTCGCTGAGCGTCTTGATCGACGTCACGCGGAACTGCGGCATCGCGTTCCGGGTCTCGGTGCGCTCACGCGTCTTGCGTGTCCGGCGCGTCTTCGCGGTCGGTCCGCGTCGTCGTCTCGGTCCTGGTGTTGCCGCCCGGGATCAGCATGCCAGTCACCTCGACCTTGTGGCCGACGTGCTCCTGCACCTGAACGGTCTCGCCGGGGACCAGGACGTAGCTCGTGCTGGACGTTGTCGTGCTCGAGGTCGGCGTCTCGGTGGTCGTGGTCTTGGTCACCGGCACCACTTTATCGAGCACGAATGTCTTTGCCTGCGTACCTGTCTGCACACAGCCGGTGTAGGTGACGGCTTGCGGCTGTCCGCCAGAGCTTTTGGTCTCCGTCTTCGTGGTCGTCTCCTGCGCGTTGACCGCAAGGCCCGTACACGCAATCGCGAACGCGAACGACGTGATGAATCGCCTCATGTGTTCTCCTCCTCAAATGTCTGCCGTTGTATCTATGTGCAACCACGCGGCCAGAACACACTCAGCTGTGACCTCTCACGCGTAGAGCTTGCGCTCTACGCTCGCGCTCGCGAATGCTTCAGCCTCCACATCAAGCGGAAGTGCCGCGACAGCGAGGAGCTCTGACTTTTTCAGAACTACCGGCTACCTGGGTACCTTCCCGCGTGGTCGTAATAGCGCGCCGTCATACGCGTTGGTGGGCAAAACCTCGCAGCGCGAGACGACATAACCGTGATCGCACCCACTGGCTTCGTCATTGCTCAATAGCTGAGCATGACAGTTCTTGGGTCGTCTCCTCCCCGCATCTGGCACATCGCCGTAGTGCTGTTCGTCGCACTCACAACGATTCAGCCAGCAAGTGCACAGACGCTCAATCCGCGACTCGATCGGGCGCTCCAGCATGCGAAGCCGGGGACGTTCGTTCGCGTCATCGTGCAGGTCGATCCCAATCGCCGCGGGGTGATCAGACGCTTGCTCGCCTCGCAGGGGCGAGCATCGCGCGAGCACTCTGGGATCTCGGCCCTCACACTCGACGTGCCGGCCAGCTGGCTCGATAACCTGTCCCGCATGCCAGGCGTGTTGTCGGTCTCAATCGACGCGCCCTTGTCGGCGTCGGCCGTCTCGGTCGTCCCGACGACCAATGGCGAGCTGCTCAGGCAGGAGCTTGGCGTTCCGAGCGCCGGCGGATATCAAGGTGCGGGCGTCGGCGTCGCCGTGATCGATTCGGGCATCGCGCCGCTCGCTACATTCGGCAGCCGAATCCGCGCGTTCTACGACTTCACCAGGGGAGGCGTGGCCACGACGCCGCGTGACGACTACGGGCACGGCACGCACGTGGCCGCCGCGATCGGCGGCAGCGGCGCACCATACGGGAACGCCTACTCTGGCATCGCCCCGTCCGTGTCGTTCGTCGGCCTGAAGGTGCTCGATGCGAACGGCGCGGGATACACGAGCGACGTCATCGACGCCATCGAGTTTGCGATCGCGAACAAGACCGCGCTCGACATCGACGTGATCAACCTCTCGCTGGGCCATGCGCCGTACGAGTCGGCCACGACCGATCCGCTGGTCCGCGCGGTTGAACAGGCCTCGGCGGCCGGTATCGTCGTGGTGGTCTCGGCCGGAAACGTCGGCATCAATCCGGCCACGGGGCTTCCAGGCTACGGTGGCATCACGTCACCGGGCAACGCACGCTCCGCGATCACCGTCGGGGCGTCGCAGACGATGGGAACCGTGGGACGCGCGGACGACGTGGTTGGGCCGTTCAGCTCTCGAGGTCCGACGTGGAACGACCGCTACGCCAAGCCGGATCTGGTCGCCCCCGGCCACAAGATCGTCCAGATCGTCGGGCGTAGCCAGCAATTTGAGCATGCGGAATCCGACGCTGCGGGTCGGGACCGGAAACACCGTGTCCCAGCCGATCTCGCTGACCGGGACCAGCATGGCCGCGGCCGTGACGTCGGGCGTCGTGGCGAGAATGATCGACGCGGCAGGTCTTAAGAAACTGAAGCCCAACCTGGTGAAGGCGATGCTTCAGTACAGCGCGACGACACTGCGAGACGCGCAGCAGGTCCCGTACGACCGGATGACCCAGGGAGCCGGCGAGATCAACTCGAACGGCGCCGTCACGCTCGTCAAGGCCACCAACCTGTCCGCGCCGTTGAATCAGTACCTGGCGAACCTCGCTGGTCGTTCCGTCCACGATCTACGGCGGGCTCGTCGTGCCCTGGGCGCAGAACGTCATCTGGGGTGACAACATCGTCTGGGGCGACTCGCTCTCCTATCACCTGCACGCGTACGACAACGTCGTCTGGGGTGACAACCTCGTCTGGGGTGAGAACCTGGTGTGGGGCGACAACGTCGTGTGGGGTGACAACATCGTCTGGGGCGACAACGTCGTCTGGGGCGAGAACATCGTGTGGAGCGTGAATATCGTCTGGGGCGAGAACCTCGTCTGGGGTGAAAACATCGTCTGGAGCGTCAACATCGTGTGGGGCGAGTCCGACATCTCGGTCAGTGAGGGCGGCGGTGAACCCGTCGGGGTCGGGTCCGCCAATCTCTTTACCGAACCGTAGGCCAGTTTGAGTGTTTGCGCGTAATCAAGAAGAGAGGGTCACTACTATGAGCCGACCAAGACGCAAGATTCTCTGGGACTGATTCCGGTCGATCACGCGCAGGCTGAAGCCTGCGCTCTACGCTCGCGCGTCGTAGAGCGGAGGCTTCAGCCTCCGCGTCAGGGCAGAACCGGAGGGACGTACTGCAACGTGTAGTTGAGTGCCCACACCAGGAACAGCACGAGCGGCACGTGGACGACGAACTGGAGCATCGAGTAGCCGACGATGTCGCGGGCTTTGAGGCCGAGGATGCCGACGAGCGGCAGCATCCAGAACGGGTGAATGAGATTGGCGAGCGCTTCGGTGGCGTTGTAGGTTTGCACGACCCACCCGAGGTGCACGTGCAGCGTCTTTGCGGCCTCGAGCATGTAGGGCGCTTCGATCAGCCATTTGCCTCCGGCTGACGGAATGAAGAGGCCGAGGAACGCCGAGTAGATCCCGATCATGATCGGGTAGGTGTGCTGCGTGGACACGGCGACGAAGAAGTGCGCCATCTCGGTGGCGATGCCCGACTCGGTCATCATGCGCACGATGCCGGCGTAGAGCGGATACTGAATCAGCACGCCGCCGACCGGCGCCACCGCCGCCGCGATCGCCTGCACGAACGATCGCGGCCGCCAGTGCAGCAGCATGCCGACGATCAGAAACAGGAAGACGTAGTGGTTCAGCTCGAGGATCACCGAGGCGCCGCTCGTGATGACCTCGCGAATGAGATACAGCAAGCCGAGCGTGCAGATGATCACCGTCAGGATCGGGCTGTACTCGAGCCACTCGCCCGGTGTTTCGGCCTTGCCGACGTTCTGCGTCGCGGGCTGATACGTGACGCCCATCTCGGTCATGCCCGCGGGCATCGGCGTCGGCAGGCGCGGAGTAGTAGCAGAGCGCCATCGAGACGAGGATGAGCGCCGCCGCGATCAGCATGCTTTGCCACAATCCGAGCGTCTGGCTCAATGGGATCACGCCGCTGATCTTCTCGATCGCATCGGGGAGTGAGGCGGGCGCTGCCATGATGAGGGCCGCTGACGAGGACAGGCCGAGCGCCCACACGCTGCCGACGCCGAGATAGGCCGCCGCGCCGATCGCGCGATAGTCCGATCCCTTGCACTCGTCGCGCGACCTCGCGAGCCAGCAGCCCGCTGAAGATCAGGCTGAAGCTCCAGGAGACGAGCGAGGCCAGCATCGAGAACAGCCCGACGAACGCGGCGGCATTGCGGCCGTTGGTCGGAAGCTCCGACATCCGGCGCACGATCGCGTAGACCGGCGGCGCGGTCGCGACGGCGTAGCCGGTCACGATGATCATCGACATCTGCATCGTGAAGGCGACGAGGTCCCAGAAGCCGGCGCCGAACCACTGCGCGGTCTGAGTCACAGAACTGCCCATCGCGACGCTGGCGAGGAAGACGATCGCGACGGCCGTGAGCGCCAGCGCGAAGGCGTCCGGGAACCAGCGCTCGAACCAGTCCGACAGTCGCAGTCCTAGTGAGGCAAGCGTCATCTTGCGTCAGCCTTTGCTTCTACGGGATACTTACAAGGTTCTGTCGACGAAAAAGGCCGCCTAAAGGCGGCCTCTACAACACTTTGAAGGGCCGGCTCACGCCGGCCCCTACGACCGGTAGCGCGACCTCATTATGGCAAACCTCGGATACGTCGGCCTCGGAGTCATGGGAGGCCGCATGGCCGACCGGCTCATGACCAAGGGGCACACGGTCACCGGCAACAACCGCACGAAGTCCAAGGCGCAGTGGCTGATCGACAAAGGCATGAAGTGGTCCGACACACCGAAAGGCGTGGCGCAGTCCGCTGACGTCGTCTTCAGCATGGTCACCGATTCGGCCGCGCTCGAATCGATTGCCTACGGCGCCGACGGACTCGTTGCCGGGCTGGGCCCCGGCAAGGTGCTCATCGACATGAGCACGGTGAGCCCGGCGGCCAGCCGCGCGCTCGCCGAGAAGGTCCGCGCCGCGGGCGCCGACATGGTGGACTCGCCAGTGTCCGGCAGCGTCATCACGCTGGAGCAGGGCAAGCTCACCATGATGGTCGGCGGTCGGGCCGAGACCTTCGAGCAGATCAAGCCGCTGCTGCTGGACATTGGTCCAAAGGCGACGCATGTGGGCGACAACGGCCTCGCCGTCTCGATGAAGATCGCGACGAACCTGAGCCTGGTCGTGCAGATGCTGGCGTTTTCAGAGGCCGTGCTGCTCGCTGAGAAATCCGGCATCCCGCGCAAGACGGCGGTCGAAGTGCTGACCAACAGCGTCATCGCCTCGCCCATGGTCCAGTACCGCGGGCCGATGGTGCTGCAGATGCCGGATGAAGCCTGGTTCGACATGAAGATGATGCAGAAGGACACGTCGCTGGCCCTCGAGATGGGTCGTCGTCTGGCGGTGCCGCTTCCCACGACGTCAGTCGCCAACGAGTTCCTCACGGCGGCCCGCGGCATGGGCCTGACCGAGAAAGATTTCGCCGCGATCTTCCAGGTGCTCGCCAAGATGTCAGGAGTCTCCGCATGACGGCCACCAATTCGCTCGACGCGGCCCTGGCGGGCCTCGAAATCGGCAAGGACCAGTTGCTGCGCCTGTATCGACAGATGGTGGCGATCCGGCTGTTCGAGGAGCGCGTCAACGATCTCTACACACGCGCGCTGATGCCCGGGCTCGCCCACCTCTACATCGGCGAGGAAGCGATTGCCGTCGGCGTGTGCGAGGCGTTGAAGACCGAGGACTACATCACCAGCACCCATCGCGGGCACGGCCACTGTCTGGCCAAGGGCGCAGACCCGAAGCTGATGTTCGCCGAACTCCTCGGCAAGGAGATCGGCTACTGCAAGGGCAAGGGCGGGTCGATGCACATCGCCGACCCGGCCACCGGTAACCTCGGCGCCAACGCGATCGTCGGCGGCAGCGCGGGGATCGCGACCGGCGCAGCGTTCTCGTCGAAGTACTTGAAGAACGGGCGAGTCGCGGTGTGCTTCTTCGGCGAAGGTGCGCTCGGACAGGGTCTGCTCTACGAGGAGCTGAACCTCGCGCAACTGTGGAAGCTGCCGGTCATCTTCGCCTGCGAGAACAACGGCTACAACGAGTACACGCACTTCTCCGAATCAACGGCGGGAGACGTCAGTGCCCGTGCACAGGCGTTCGGGATGGCGACGGAGACCGTCGATGGCCAGAACGTGCGCGACGTCTACGCGGTGGCCTCGACGTACATCGAGCGCGCACGGAAAGGTGACGGCCCGGCGTTCCTGCAGTTCAAGACCTACCGCTATCACGGTCACCACGTCGGCGACATCGCCCGCGCCTACTACCGTCCCAAGGCTGAGGAGCAGGAGTGGGTCACGCAGCGCGATCCGATCACGCTGCACGGCGAGTGGCTGATGTCGAACGGCGTCGCCGACCGGGCGGCGCTCGACGCGATTCAGGAAGAGTTGATTCAGGAGATGGACGCCGCAGTGACGTTCGCGGTGGACGCGTCGTATCCGGACCCGAGCAAGGTCGACCAGGACATCTATGCTTGATACCGCCACCGCCGTTCGGGAGATCACGTTCGGCGCGGCGATCAAAGAAGCGATCGCCGAGGAAATGCGCCGTGATCCGAAGGTCATCCTCATGGGTGAGGACGTGGCCGAAGCGGGCACGACTTTCAAGGTCCTGACCGGGCTCGTCGACGAGTTCGGCAAGGACCGCATCATCGACACGCCGATCTCGGAAGCCGGCTTTACCGGCATCGGCGTCGGCGCGGCCATGACCGGCATGCGCCCGATCGTCGACATCATGTTCGGCGATTTCCTGATGATCATCATGGACCAGGTCGCCAACCAGGCGGCGAAGATCCACTACATGTCCGGCGGCAAGTGGAAGGTGCCGCTCGTCATTCGCGCGACGATGGGCGCGACCAGACGGTCGGCGGCGCAGCATTCGCAGTCGCTGCACGCGTGGCCGAGCCACATCCCCGGGCTCAAAGTGGTGGTGCCGTCCACGCCGTACGACGCGAAGGGTTTGTTCAAGTCCGCGATTCGCGAGGACAACCCGGTCGTCATCTTCGAGCACAAGATCAGCTACAACAAGGTCAAGGGCCCGGTGCCCGAAGAGGAATACCTGATTCCTCTCGGCGTTGCCGACGTGAAGCGAGAAGGCTCGGACATCACCCTGGTCGCGCTGAGCAGCATGGTGCAGACGTCATTGCGCGCGGCAGCGATGCTCGAAGAGATCGGCGTGAGCGCCGAGGTCGTCGATCCCCGCACGACCTGGCCGCTCGACGAGAAGACGCTGGTCGAGTCGGTCAAGAAGACCTCGCGCTGCATCGTCATCGACGAAGGCTACAGCCGGTACGGCGTGACCGGAGAGATCGCGTCGACCATTCAGGAGCAGGCCTTCTACGACCTCGATGGTCCGGTACGGCGGATGGGGGCCATGCACGTGCCGATTCCGTTCTCACCACCGCTCGAGGACGTCACGGTGCCGAGCGACAAGCAAGTGTTCGAGCTCGCGCGCCAGATGTGCAATCGGTGATCTGATCTCTGATCTCTGTAGGGACCGGGGATCGGTGGATCGGGGATCAAGAGCAGGTTCGTGCTGAGCAGAAGCAAGAGCTTTTGATCCCTGGTCCCTGATCCCTGATCCCGGATCCCGCATCGAAGGAGCCGACAGTGGCGATAAAGACCTACGGCACGATGGCGGTGGACTGGGAGCGGCGTATCGATTTCGATCGCCTGCGCCGCGAGCGGCTCGCCCGCATCAAGGACATGCTGGCCACGTCGGAGCTGGGCTCGGTGCTCTGCTTCGACATGAACAACGTTCGCTACATCACGGCCACGCACATCGGCACGTGGGCGCAGGACAAGATCAGCCGCTTCACGCTGCTGCCGCAGGGCGACGAGCCAATCCTCTGGGACTTCGGATCCGCCGCGCGCCATCACCAGCAGAACTGCGACTGGCTCGGCGAACGCTCGCGGGCCGGCATCCCGCTGATGCGCGGTGCGATGTCGCCCGAGATGGGCCGCTCCGAAGAGGTCGCGCGCAAGATCAAGGTCGAGCTCGAGAAGCGCAACCTTCACAAGGAGCCCGTCGGCGTGGACGTCGTGGAGCCGCCGATCCTGTTCGCGCTGCAGAAGGAAGGGCTGACGATCGTCGACGGCCAGCAGTTGATGTCGAACGCGCGTGAGATCAAGACCGTGGACGAGATCTCGCTGCTCACGCATTCGGCGGCCATGGTGGACGCGGCCTACTACGACCTCTATCGCGCGATGAAACCCGGCATGCGCGAGAACGACGCCGTCGCACTCGTCGCGCACAAGCTCTACGAGATGGGCTCGGAATACGTCGAGGGTGTCAACGCCATCTCGGCCGAGCGCGCCAGCCCGCACCCGCACGTGTTCTCGGATCGCATGATGCGCCCGGGCGACCCGGTGTTCTACGACATCCTGCACTCCTACATGGGCTATCGCACGTGCTACTACCGCTGCTTCGCGATCAGCTCGGCGTCGCACCAGCTGGTGGATGCCTACAAGCGATGCCGCGACTACCTTGATGCGTCGATCGAGTTGATCCGTCCTGGCCGCTCCACCGCGGAAGTCGCCTCAGTGTGGCCGAAAGCGACGGAGTTCGGCTTCCCCGACGAGGAGGCTGCGTTCGCGCTGCAGATGGGACACGGCATCGGTCTGGCGATCTGGGAAAAGCCGATGATCAGCCGGCTCGTCTCGCTCGAACATCCGCACGAGATCAAGCCGGGCATGGTGTTCGCGCTCGAGACGTTCTGGCCGACCAAGGACGGCACGAGCGCCGCGCGTATCGAGGAAGAGATCGTCGTCACGGCCACGGGCCACGAGGTGATCACGCGCTTCCCGGCGGAGCAGTTGCTCGTCGCCGGTGCGCCCTTTGTCACCGTCGGTGGAAGTCTGCCGATCGTGCGCGAGACCGAGGCGCCGCCCAATCCGGAGGTCGCCAAGATGATTGCCGACGCGGCGCGGGCGGAAGCGCCGAAGCGCGAGAAGGAAAAAGTCGGAGCGACGAGCTAATGGCGATCAGCGTGGTGATGCCTGCGCTCGAGATGGCGCAGGAAACGGGCAAGCTGGTGTCCTGGAAGAAGAAGGCCGGGGATCAGGTCAAGAAGGGCGAGATGCTGCTCGAGGTCGAGACCGACAAGGCGGTGGTCGAGATCGAGGCGGCAGGCGACGGCGTCCTTGGCGGGGTCACGGCCAGGGAAGGCGACGTCGTTCCCGTCGGTCAGACGATCGCCTGGCTCTTGAAACCAGGCGAGCAGCCGCCCTCGAATGTCGCCGCCGCGCAGAGCGGCCGCAAGATGGACGCCGCGCCCGCCGCCGCAGCGGCGACCGCTGCGCCCGCGGCAGCCGAGCCGGTGTCGGCTGCCGGCGCCGAATCTCGCCGAAAGCCCGTCGCCTCGCGCGCGAGCACGGCGTGGACATCGCCACGCTCAAAGGCTCCGGTCCCGGCGGCGAAATCCTCGCCGAGGACATCATGAAGGCCGCGCCTCCGGTGCCGCCGTCCGGCTTCAGCCGGACTGACGCCGGCTGAGCCGGCCCGCCGACAGGTCCGCTAAAGGCGGACACTACGATGCTCGACTCCGGCAAGCCGTCAGCTCGATCGGCCGCATCATGGCCGAGCGGACGACGCAGAGCTGGACGAGCGTGCCGCACTTCTTCGTCACGCGCGAAGTCGATGCCGGCGCGCTCAACGCCACACGTGAGCGGCTGATCCCGATCATCGAGAAGTCGCATGGCGTGAAGGTCACGCACACCGACCTGCTCGTCGCTGCAGTGGCCCGGGCATTGCGACTGCACCCGCGCATGAACGGCAGCTGGGCCAGCGACAAGATCACGCTGAACGCGGACGTGAACGTCGCGCTCGCAATGGCGGTGGAGAACGCGGTCGTCACGGCGGTGATCCGGAACTCCGACAAGATCGGCCTGGGCGACATCGCGAAGCAGCGCAAGGAACTGTCGGAGCGCGCTCGCGCCAATCGTCTGCAGCCGGCCGACATCACCGGCGCCACGTTCACGATCAGCAACCTCGGCATGTTCAGCGTCGATGCGTTCACGGCCATCATCGTCCCGCCGCAGGCCGGCATCCTCGCTGTCGGCGCCATTGCCGATCGGGTCGTTGCCGTGAACGGCATGATTGGTGTTCGTCCGACGATGAACCTGACGCTGTCGTCGGACCATCGCGTGGTCGACGGCGCACGCGCGGCGCAGTTCCTGAACGACGTCGTGCTCGCGCTCGCCGAGCCCGAGACGCTAGTTCGGTAGGGCACGTCCTTTGGGACGTGCCGCAGAGGCGAGTCTTTAGACCCGCCGTAGAGGCGGACCTTTAGGTCCGCCTGAGGTCATCGTGGCAACAACATCCGCAGTTCCCACCGGCGTCTCCCTCAAAGATTCAAAGCTGTTCCGCCAGTCGTGCTACGTGGACGGCGCCTGGATCGACGCGAAGTCGGGCGGCACCATCAAGGTGGACAACCCGGCGACGGGGGAAGTCGTCGGCACCGTGCCGAAGTGCGGCGGCGCCGAGACTCGCACGGCCATCGAGGCCGCCGACAAGGCCCTGCCGGCGTGGCGGAAGAAGACCGCCAAGGAGCGCGCGGCGGTCGTGCGGCGCTGGTACGAGTTGATGCTCGAGCATCAGGAAGACCTCGCGCGGCTGATGACCATCGAGCAGGGCAAGCCGCTCACCGAGTCCAAGGGCGAAGTGGTCTACGCCGCGTCGTTCCTCGAGTGGTTCGCCGAGGAGGCCAAGCGCGTCTACGGCGACACCATTCCCGGCCACCAGGCCGACACGCGCATCGTCGTCATCAAGCAGCCGATTGGTGTCGTCGCCTGCATCACGCCGTGGAACTTTCCGCTGGCGATGATCACGCGCAAGGCCGGTCCGGCACTGGCCGCAGGGTGCACGGTGGTGCTGAAGCCCGCGTCGCAGACGCCGTTCTCGGCGCTGGCGCTCGCCGAGCTCGCCGAGCGCGCGGGCGTCCCCAAGGGCGTGCTCAACGTCGTGACCGGGTCGGCATCGGAAATCGGCGGCGAGATGACGTCGAACCCGATCGTGAAGAAGCTCTCCTTCACGGGCTCGACCGAGGTCGGCAAGCTCCTGATGGAGCAGTGCTCGCGCACCGTCAAGAAGGTCTCGCTCGAGCTCGGCGGCAACGCGCCGTTCATCGTCTTCGACGATGCGGACATCGACGCGGCGGTCGGAGGGCGCGATGGCCTCGAAGTATCGGAACACCGGGCAGACGTGCGTCTGCGTGAACCGCATCTACGTGCAGGACAGCGTCTACGACGTGTTCGCGCAGAAGCTGTCGGCTGCGGTCGGCAAGCTGTCGCCGATGAACGGTCTCGAGCCCGGCGCGAACCAGGGTCCGCTCATCGACGACAAGGCCGTGCTCAAGGTCGAAGAGCACATCGACGACGCGACCAAGAAGGGTGCGAAGGTGGTCGTCGGCGGCCGCCGTCACGAGCGCGGCGGGCGGTTCTTCCAGCCGACGGTGCTGGTCGACGTGAACTCGTCCATGATGGTCGCCCGCGAAGAGACCTTCGGCCCCGTCGCGCCGCTCTTCCGCTTCACGACCGAAGATGAAGCGATCGCGATGGCCAACGACACCGAGTTCGGTCTGGCCGCGTATTTCTACGGCCGCGATATCGGCCGCGTGTGGCGCGTCGCCGAGGCCCTCGAGTCGGGGATGGTCGGCATCAATACCGGCCTGATCTCCACCGAGGTCGCGCCCTTTGGCGGCGTGAAGGAGTCCGGCCTCGGCCGCGAGGGCTCGAAGTACGGCATCGACGAGTTCCTCGAGATCAAGTACCTGTGTTTAGGTGGAATCTCGTAAGGTCGACAACTCAGGCCCTCGATGCAGTCTGACTGCGGCTGAGCACCAGCCAGACCGCGATGCCGACGGCGGGCAGCAGCGCGATGATCCAGAAGATCGTCTCCCACTGCTGGTTGTTCATCAGGTTGGAGCGCGGGCCGATCGCCTGCAGCAGGATGAAGTTGACGAGCGACCACGAGCCCGAGGCGATGCCGGACATCATCGCCGCCTGTTCGCGCGGGAACGCGTACGAGCCGACCTTCAGCGCGACCATCTGGAATCCGCCGCCGATGAACGTGGACAGCGAGATCAGTCCGATCGCGAGTGGCACCGAGCTGGTCATCGTCACGAGGCCGAGCGTGAGCGAGACCGCGGTGAGCAGCGCGAACATGCCGATCGGGCGCGGGTTGTTGGCCGCGTAGCGATCGGCGGCCCATCCCCAGAAGAAATAGCCGATGCCCCAGGTGAGCGGCGGAATCCACACGACGTTGTTCACATCGGTTTGCGTGAGCTGGAGGCGCTGGGCCAGATAGAGCGAGAGGATCGTCAGCACGGGCCCTGGCGAGATCGCGGGCAGCGCGTAGCTGAACATCAGCGCCCAGACACGGCGCTCGCGCAGATTCGGCCATGCCAGCTTCGACGTCATGTGCGAGCTCTTCGGCAGGAACGGCGGCCGCGCGATGGCCGCCCAGATCAGCAGCCAGATGACGCCGAGCGCGCCCGTGGCCATGAACGCGGTCTTCCAGCCGTACTGAATGGCCAGCGGTCCCAGCAGCAGCGGCATCATGACGGCGCCGATCGTGCCGCCGCTGAAGGAGAGCGCGATTCCGCGCGCCCGCAGGTTGGCGGGCAGCGTTTCCACAGCCGTCCGCAGACCGCCGGGGAATGTACCGCCTTCTCCGAGTCCGAGCACGGCGCGCGCCAGGGCGAACCCGGCAAAGCTGGCCATCGCGGCGTGCGACATGCTCGCTGCCGTCCAGACGCCGACGGCGAGCAGCATGCCGGTGCGAAGGCCGACGCGATCGAGGACCGATCCCCAGACCGGGTTGCCGAGCGTGTAGGTCAGAAAGAAGAACGACGTCGCATTGGTGAAGTCCGCATTGGTCAGGCCGGTGTCCTTGATGATCGTCGGGGCCAGGATGTTCAGCACCTGACGATCGACGAACGACAGCCACGAACAGAGCGCCATGCCCATGCACGGCACCCACGTCTGCCAGCTGATCGCGGCTGTCGCCGGAGCAGTTGACGTTCGAACCGTACCTTGTGTCATCGTCTCTCCGCTAGGCGTCGAGCGCCTGTCCGCTGCGATCGGGAAGCGTGAAGACCAGTGCCGGCGGCCAGCAGGAAGAACGCCGAGGTGACGCTGAGCGCGAGGCCGATGCCGATGCCGGGCATCGTCGCGATCACGCCGATCGTGAACGGCGCGACGGCGCCGGCCATGCGTCCGATGTTGTAGCTCGTGCCCTGTCCGGTCGCGCGCACCGCGGCCGGATACAGCTCGGCGACGAAGCCGCCGAACATGCTGAAGTAGCCGTAGCCGAAGTAGCCGAGCAGCGGTCCGAGCAGCAGCAGCATGACCGGGCTGCGCGCCATCTGCCCGTAGATCGGCACCAGCAGCGCGGCCGACACCATGTACAGCACGAACGCCTGCCGTCGTCCGATGCGGTCGGCGATGAAGCCGAACGTGAGGTAGCCGACGTAGGCCCCGAGCTGCACCGGGATGATCCACGGCAGCGAGCCGACGACGCCCATGCCGGCGCCGCCCTGCTCGATCGGGCCGGGCGAGAAACGCCGGCAGCCAGAAGAACAGGCCCCAGTTGGCGAACTGCACCGCGGAGCCGAGCGCGATGATGAGCAGCGTGCGCTTGAGCAGCGTGGGCCCGAAGATGACGGCGAACGGACTCGGCCCGCCGGTGGTCTTCGGCCTTTTCGCCCAGCTCTCCGGCTCGCGGACGTAGCGGCGAATCCACAGCGTGAAGAAGGCCGGCACCACGCCGACGACGAACAGCCAGCGCCAGGCGTCGGCGCCGAGCGACGGGGAGCCGAGGATGATCGCGGCGGAAATCGACGCCATCATGTAGCCGAGCGCCCACCCCGACTGCATGATGCTGATCGCCTTGTTGCGCAGGTGCGCCGGCCAGGTCTCGCTCACCAGCACCGCGCCCGAGGCCCATTCGCCGCCCATGCCGATGCCGAGCACCGCGCGCCAGAAGAGCAGCTGCATCACGGTCTGCGACGTGGCCGCGCCGAGCGAGGCGAACGAAAAGATCAGGATCGTGCCCATCAGCGCGCGCGTGCGTCCGAAGCGGTCGGCGACGTAGCCGAAGATCGCGCCGCCGACGCCCGACATCACCAGCGTGACCGTACCCAGCATGCCCGCCGTGTCGTCGCCGAATCCGAAGTACATGCGGAGCTGGCCGACCGCCATGGTGTAGAGCATGAAATCCATGGCGTCGAGCATCCAGCCGAACTTCGCGGCCAGCAGCACGCGCCACTGCTCGCGCGTGACCGTGCGGTACCAGGGGATTGTGGACGCGGCGCTCGTCGGTCGCCGCCATCGACGAGTTCATGCGGTCCACATACTACGACAGGCGGGTCTGAAGACCCGCCTCTACGAACTAGGACTCGCCTCCGAACCGGGTCTGACGACCCGCCTCCACGGACATGACTCGTAGCGGCGGGTCTTCAGACCCGCCGACACAGTTGCCCTTGGCGGGAAGTTCGGAAAGAATCAGAGGTTCACATTCATCAAGGAGATCGTCGATGTCCGTAGAGGTAGGCGCCAAGGCGCCCGATTTCACGCTGCCCAATCAGGATCGCGAGCCGGTGACGTTGAGCGAGCAGCTCGTGAAGAGGTCCGGTCGTCCTGGCGTTCTTCCCGGCGGCGTTCAGCGGCACCTGCAGGCCGAGATGTGCAAGTTCCGCGACTCGGCGAGCGCGTTGAACAAGGTCAGCGCGCAGGTGCTGGGCATCAGCGTGGACACGTTCTTCGCGCTGAAGGCGTGGGGCGACGCAGCAACAAGTTCAATTTTCCGCTGCTCAGCGACTTCAACAAGGACGTCATCGCCGAAGTACGGCGTGGTCAATCCCGACATGATCGGGCTGAAGAACATCGCCAAGCGCGCGGTGTTCGTGATCGACAAGGGCGGCGTCGTGCGTCATCGCGAGGTGCTCGAGGACGCGCGCAACGAGCCGGACTACGAGGCGATCACAAGGCACTCGCAAGCTTGTGAGTGTAGGCGGGCCTGCTAGGGACCGCCGTCTGCTTGGCGTTCGACGCGGCGAGCGCCGAGGTCGCCCTTGGACCCGATTGGTTGCTGGCCCAAAGACGGAGACCGTAGTACGTACGCCCTCCTCAATGCCCGAAACCGCGGTCGCCGCCGCGGAGCGTACGCTTCCGCACAATCTCGAGGCCGAGCGCTCCGTGCTCGGCGCGATCCTGGTCCACAACGACGCGTTCAACCTGGCGGCGCAGGTGATCGACAGCGCGCGACTTCTATCGCGACGCGCACCGGCGCATCTTCGACCGGATGGTCGCGCTCAACGAGCGCCACGACGCCATCGATTTCGTCACGCTCAAGGAAGAGCTCGTCGCGCGCCGGCGCAGCTCGACGAAGTGGGCGGCCCGGCCTACATCGCGTCGCTGGCCGACGGCGTGCCGCGCGCGACCAACGTCGAGTACTACGCGAAGATCGTCAAGGAGAAGAGCACACTCCGCAACCTGATCTACGCCGCCAACAAGATCCTGACCAACGCCTATGAAGGCGACCAGGAATCCGACCTGGTCCTGGACGAGGCCGAGTCGGCCATCTTCGCGGTCGCCGACGATCGGCTGAAGGCCGGCTTCGTGCCGATGCGCGATCTGGTGAAGGAGAGCTTCCCGAAGATCGAGCAGCTGTTCGAGCAGAAGCGCCTGATCACCGGCGTGCCGACCGGCTTCGTCGATCTCGACGAGATGACGCGCGGGCTGCAGGCCGGCGACCTGGTGATCGTCGCCGCCCGGCCGTCGATGGGGAAGACCAGCCTGGTGCTCAACATCGCCCAGTACGTGGCCACGCAGCCCGAACACACAGTCGGCTTCTTCAGCCTGGAAATGTCGAAGGAGTCGCTGTTCCTCCGCCTGCTGACGGCGGAGGCGCAGATGGATGGCCATCGCCTGATGAGCGGCGCGATCGGCGGCAAGGACTACGGCCGGATCTCGCACGCGCTCGAGACGCTCAGCGCGATGAAGCTGCACATCGACGACACCGCCAACATCGGCGTCCTGGAGATGCGGGCCAAGGCGCGGCGGCTCAAGGCGGAGCACGGCCTCAGCCTGCTGATCGTGGACTACATCCAGCTGATGACCGGACGCGGCCGGTTCGAGAACCGCACGCTGGAGCTGGCGTCGATCTCGCGATCGCTGAAGGGGCTGGCGAAGGAACTGAACGTGCCGATCGTCGTGCTGTCGCAGTTGAGCCGCGCGCCCGAGTCACGCTCCGATCATCGCCCCCAGCTCTCGGACCTGCGCGAGTCAGGCGCCCTCGAGCAGGATGCCGACGTCGTCGTGCTGATCTACCGCGACGATGTGTACAACAAGGATCCGAACAGCCCCGACGCGGGCACGGCCGAATTGATCCTCGCCAAGCAGCGCAACGGTCCGACCGGCGTTGTGCGTCTGGCGTTCCTCCGGGAGCAGACCCGATTCGCGAATCTGGCTCAAGGCGCGTAGTTGATCCGCAGCACCGTTGCGCACGTCGATCTCGCGGCGCTGCAGGCGAACTTCGCGCGCGATTCAGCGGTATCTCGTCGCCGGTGACACCGAATCGGCACGCCGCCCGGCATCATCGCGGTGCGTCAAAGCCAACGCGTACGGGCACGGCTCTGCGCGCGTCGCGCTTGCGCTCGAGCAGGCCGGCGCGACGATGCTGGCGTGCGCGGATATCGAGGAAGGCATCGTCATTCGACAGGCCGGCGTGCGCGTGCCGATTCTCGTATTCGGCGCGTTGAGCGTCAGCGATCTCGACGGGCTGTTCGAGTTCGCGCTGACGCCGACGATCTCGACGCCGGGCGCCGCACGCGCCGTGCAGGCGGCGGCCGCGCGGAACAAGACGACCATCGCGCTATCACCTCAAGATCGACACCGGGATGAATCGTCTCGGGTTCCGGCACGACAACCTGCGCCGCACGCTTGCCCGAGCTGCTGGCCAGCGCGAACCTGCGCCTCGAAGCGGTGTACACGCACTTTGCCTCCGCGGACGTCCCCGAGAGTCCCGTGTTCACCGACCAGCGCGAGCGCTTTGAAGCAGCGTGGAAGGTCGTTGGCGAGTTGACCGAACCCCGAACCTCGAGCCCCGGATCCCTGATCCCCGATCCCCGATCCCCGATCAAACGCCACGCCTGCAACAGCGCCGCACTGCTGCGCGACTCTCGCGTCTGGTACGACGCCGTTCGCCCCGGCCTGCTCCTCTACGGCATCGTGCCCGCCGCCGCTGGCGTCGACGATTCCGCTCACGCCGGTCATGTCGCTGACCAGCCGTGTCGTGGCGGTCAAAGGTCTTCGGCCGGGCGAGGGCGTCGGCTATGGCTGGCGATATCAGGCCGACGCGCCGCGGACCGTTGCGGTGGTGCCTGCTGGATACGCTGACGGTCTGGACACGCGGCTCTGCGGCCGCGGTCATGTGCTGATCCGAGGGCAGCGCGCGCCCATCGTCGGCGCCGTGTCGATGGACATGATCACCGTCGACGTCACCAGCCTCGGCGACGTGCAGCCGGGCGACGAGGTCGTGCTCCTCGGCCGGCAGGGCAGTGAGACCTGGCAGCAGATCGACGCGCGGGAGGTCGCAGCGGCCATCGGTACGATCCCCTGGGAGATCGTCTGCCGTCTGGGCACGCGGGTTGAAAGACAATACGACTAGGCCCAGGGCGCTCAGAAGCCTGGCAAGGCTTGCTACCGAAGTCATGAAGACGCCGAAGGCAGTGTTCGTCTGTCAGGAATGCGGTGCGCAGGCGCCGAAGTGGATGGGGCGCTGCAACGAGTGCGGCGCCTGGAACTCGCTCGTCGAGGAGCGCGTCGCCGAGCCCGCAGCCGCGACCGGCACAGCCGCTACGCGCAGTTTGCGACAACATCGTCGGCCAAGCTGTACGCAGAAGTTGAAACGGCGCAGGGCGTGCGGCTCTCGACCGGCATCGAGGAGTTCGATCGCGTCCTCGGCGGCGGCGTCGTCCCCGGGTCGCTGGTCCTGCTCGGCGGCGAACCGGGCATCGGCAAGAGCACGCTGCTGCTGCAGGCGGCCGCGCACTTCGCGCGCGAGGTCGGGCCGGTGCTCTACGCGTCGGGCGAGGAGTCGGAGCACCAGATCAAGAGCCGCGGCGATCGCCTCGGCGTCGGCGCCGCGCCGCTCTATCTGCTGTCAGAGACCTGCATCGAGCGGATCCTCGAAGAGATCGCTCGTCTCAAACCCTCCCTTGTCATCATCGATTCGGTCCAGACGGTCTGGTCGAGCCGGTTCCAGTCCGCGCCGGGCAGCATCGGCCAGGTGCGCGAGGCGGCGACGCAGTTTCTCTTCGCCTCGAAGGGCCAGAACGTGCCGACCATCCTCGTCGGCCACGTGACGAAGGACGGCAGCCTTGCCGGGCCGAAAGTGCTCGAGCACGTCGTCGATACGGTTCTCTACTTCGAGGGGGAGCGGCATCACGCGCACCGCGTGGTTCGCGCCGTGAAGAACCGGTTCGGCGCGGTCAGCGAGCTGGGCGTGTTCGAGATGACCGGAACCGGGCTCCGCGCGGTGCCGAACCCGTCGAAGCTGTTTCTCTCCGAGCGCGCGTCGGGAACGCCGGGATCGGCGGTGCTCTGCTGCGTCGAAGGCTCGCGCCCGATTCTCGTCGAGGTCCAGGCGCTGGTCAGCACCAGCACGTACGGCAATGCCAGGCGGATGGCGATCGGCATCGACCAGAACCGGCTGTCGCTGCTGCTTGCCGTCCTCGAGAAGCGGGCGGGTCTCAGCCTGGCTGGCGACGACGTCTACGTGAACATTGCCGGCGGCATGACGATCGATGAGCCGGCCGCCGACCTGAGCGTCGTGGCGGCGGTGGCGTCCAGCGTTCGGAATCGAGCCCTGCCGCCATCGACGGCAGTCTTCGGCGAAGTCGGGCTGAGCGGCGAGATCAGGGGCATTCCGCAATCCGCGCTGCGGGTGCGCGAAGCGATGCAGATGGGATTCACCCGAATCGTGATGCCGGCCGCCAATCTCGAGGGTTCAAAAGAGGATAAATTAGAGCTTGTCGGAGTGCGAACCGTCGGGGAGGCGCTGGACGCGTTGATTTAGCCCTGTCGCTTGATTTTCCCGCTCGTCAGTTCTAAGGTTCACACACTTATACACGTCTCGTTCATCTACTGCCCCTTGGGAGTCCGCGATGGCGTGGTTCGCACTGGCGCGTGTTCTGTTCGTAGCAGCGGTCGGCTATTCGGCGCACCAGCTCCAGCCGCTGGGGCCTGATACCCTCCTCAATATCGCTTTCGGGTCCGTTCTCGGCCTGCTGATCGTCGTCCTCGAGCATCGGCTGAAGACCACGTCGGTCACCCACATGATTGGCGCGCTGCTCGGCGGCGCGATCGGCCTGGTGGCCGCCAAGACGATCGGCGCGGCGCTCTATTGGGCGAACCTCGGGAACGAGCGCGTGGTGTTTCTGCACAGCGTCATCCTGCTGGCGCTGCCGTATCTGGGTCTGGTCATCGGCGCCCGCCGCGGCGAATGGCTCGAGCCCGCAGAATCTCGTCTCGCTGTTCCGAGCGGCCGGCCCGCGGAAGCGCTACAAGATACTGGACACGAGCGTCATCATCGACGGCCGCATCGCGGACATCTGCGAAACCGGCTTCATGGACGGCACCATCGTCATCCCCCAGTTCGTGCTCAAGGAGCTCCAGCTGGTCGCGGACTCGTCCGATTCGATGAAGCGGAACCGCGGACGACGTGGCCTCGACATCCTGCAGAAGATCCAGAAGATGTCCGGCGTGGACGTCAGCATTTCGGACATGGACTTCCCGGATGTCCGCGAGGTTGACCTCAAGCTGATCGAGATGGCCCGCGCGCTGCAGGGAAAGATCGTGACCAACGACTTCAACCTGAACAAGGTGGCACAGCTGCGCGGCGTGGAGGTCCTGAACATCAACGAGCTCGCCAACTCGCTCAAGCCGGTGGTCCTGCCGGGCGAGATCATGAAGGTGTTCATCCTCAAGGAAGGCAAGGAATACAACCAGGGTGTCGCCTACCTCGACGACGGCACGATGGTCGTCGTGGACAACGCGCGCAAGATGATCGGCAAGACCATCGACGTCGTGGTCACCAGCGTGCTGCAGACGACGGCCGGCAAGATGATCTTCGGCCGCTTCATCGAGCCGGCGGTTGCCGCGCAGACGGCGCCCGCACCGGCCACCGGCTCTCGTCCCGCGATCACACCGCCAGCCGCCGCCGCAGGCAAGTAACGCGATGCCTCCGTACCACTGGTGGCGAACGGTCTTCTTTCTGATACCGATCATCACCGTGTACACGATCGTGCTCGGGACGATCTCGCTGTGCTCGAGCCTGGTGGACCGCGGGGGAGCCGTCGCGCACTGGTGCGCGCGGATGTGGTCGCGTCTCATTCTCACGACGTCGGGTGTTCGCGTAGTGGTTCGCGGCATGGAGCGCCTCGAGCCCGGGCGCACTTACGTGTTCGTCGCCAACCACCAGAGCATCTTCGACATTCCCATCCTCTTCTGGTCGCTGCCGTACCAGTTGAGGATCATCGCGAAAGAATCACTGGGAACCATCCCGTTCCTGGGCTGGCATCTTCGCCGCACCGGTCACATGCTGGTGGACCGGAAGCGGCCCGGGCCCACACGGGTCATCGGATGGGCGTCTCGCCTCACGTCGAACGGCCTGTCGCTGATCGTGTTCCCCGAGGGCACGCGAAGCCGTGACGGCCGCGTCGCGCGTTTCAAGGGCGGCAGCTTCTACGTGGCGCTCGAGGCCGGACTGCCCGTCGTCCCGATCTCGGTGGTGGGCAGCCGCCACGTGATGCTGAAGGGTCGCTTGACCAGCTACCCTGGTGAGGTCTCGCTGATCGTTCACGAGCCGATCGATACGCAGGGAATGGCCGGTTCGGACGCCAAGGAATTCGGCGAGCGCGTCCGGCGGATCATCGCGCCCGATGCCGAGTCCGATCTCGGAGCCGCGCCGCCCGACGTCGATGCGGTTCACGCTCGCGCCTGAACTCTCAGCCATCGTCCGTCCCGCCGTGCTGTGGCTCGATGGCGCCACGGTCGTCGAGCGCGACGTCCGGATGGATGGCCCCCTCGCTGACGCCGAGTCGGCTGTCCGCGCGCACACGTCCGGGCCGCCTGAAGGCGGCCCCTACATGAGCGAGATCGCCGCGGTCCGGACGATGTACAAGCGCGTCGGGCTCGATCCCACGAAGACCCGGCCCTCGTCCGAGGCGCTGCTGCGCCGCGTGCGGAAAGGCGACTCCCTGCCGCGCATCAACTCGATGGTGGACGTCTGCAACTGGTGCTCGCTCGAGTTCCAGCTGCCGTACGGGCTCTATGATGCGGCGCATATCGACGGCGATGTCGAGCTGCGCATTGGCAGGTCCGGCGAGTCCTATCCCGGCATTCGCAAGGATGATGTTCGCGTCGAAAGTCGTATCGCATTGGCCGATCGCGTCGGACCGTTCGGCAACCCGACGTCCGACTCGGCCCGCACGATGGTCACGGCCGCAACGACGCGCGCCATGCTCGTCGTGTTCTCCCCCCGAGAGATCGAGCCACGGACACTGACACGAGTGCTCGACGTCACGTCACGCCGGATGGCGGAATTCACCGGCTGCCACGAATCGGCCCGGCAGTGCGAGTAGACTGATTCGTTCATGTTTGTGTCAGCGATCATTGCCGCAGGCGGCCGCGGTCTGCGCTTCGGAGGAGACTCTCCGAAGCAGCTCCTGTCGATCGGCGGCCGGCCGATCCTCGCGCGCAGCGTGGATGCGTTCGTGTCGTGCGATCTGATCTCCGAGATTGTCGTCGCCCTGCCGGCGGACCTGGCCGCCGCGCCGCCCGAGTATCTGAGCGACCGCGCCAAGCCGGTGACCGTTGTCAGCGGGGGAGAGCAGCGGCGCGACTCGGTGGCCAATGCGCTCGCGCGCGTGTCAGAGCGGGCGGAGATCGTCGTCGTACACGACGCGGCACGGCCACTCGTGACCGACGACCTGATTCGTCGCACGGTGCTGGCGGCGTCTGAGGCAGGAGCGGCCATTGCCGCCATTGGCGCGCACGACACGGTCAAGCAGACCGACTCGACCGGGACGATCACGGCCACGCTGCCGCGCGAGCGCATCTATCTCGCGCAGACGCCGCAGGCGTTCCGCGCCACGATCCTGCGGGACGCCATGCGGGTGAGTGGAGACGCCACCGACGAAGCCATGCTCGTCGAGCAGGCCGGCCATGCGGTCCGGGTCGTGGACGGTGATCCGCGAAACCTCAAAATCACGACGCCGGGTGATCTCACGATGGCCGAACACTTTGCCGGGTTCTCTTCCGGAGTCCCCGCGCTGCGCATAGGAAATGGATACGACCTGCATCGACTGGTGTCCGGCCGCCCGCTGATTCTCGGCGGCGTGACCATCCCGTTCGAGAAGGGACTCGAGGCACACTCCGATGGCGATGCCATCTGCCATGCGGTGACCGACGCGGTGCTGGGCGCGGCCGGGGCCGGAGACATCGGTGGTCATTTCCCGGATACCGATCCTGCATGGAAGAACGCCGACAGCATTGCGATCCTGCGTCACGCGTCGGGCCTCGTGCGGGGCGCTGGCTATTCTGTTGCCAACGTGGACGTCGTCGTCATCGCGCAGAAGCCGAAGCTGTCCCCACATGTTGACGCGATTCGCGGCAACCTCGCCGGCGCGCTCGGCTGCGACCCGTCGCAGGTCAGCGTGAAGGGCAAGACGAACGAGGGCGTGGACTCGATGGGCGCGGGTGAATCGATTGCGGTTCACGCCGTGGCGTTGTTGGTACAGAATGAGACTTCGATTCGCACCGAGTCCAACCGGCCAGCTCCACGTGGGCAACGCGCGCACCGCGCTGTTCAACTGGCTGCTGGCCCGCGGGCAGGGCGGAACCTTCATCGTCCGCATCGAGGACACCGACGTCGAGCGATCGACGAGCGCGTCGGAGCAGGCGATCCTCGACGATCTGCACTGGCTCGGGCTCGAGTGGAGCGAAGGGGTCGAGGCCGGGGGCGAACGCGGTCCATACCGGCAGACCGAGCGGCTGCACATCTATCGGGCGCATGCGGTCGAACTGCTGTCGATCGGGCGGGCGTATCACTGCTTCTGTTCGGCGGAACAACTCGAGGCGGATCGACAGGACGCGCTCAAGAGCAGCAGGCCTCCGAAGTACATGGGCCGCTGCCGCAGCATCTCGCGCGAAGCTGCACGCAAGCGGATCGAGAACGGCGAAGCCGCCGTCATCCGCTTCCGCGTGCCGGACGAGGGCAGCGTGACGTTCAACGACGTCGTCCGCGGCGCGCTGTCGTTCGAGATGGACATCATCGGCGACTTCGTGCTGCTGCGCTCGAACGGCGTCCCCGCCTACAACTTCGCCGTCGTCGTGGACGATGCGCTGATGGCAATCACGCACGTGATTCGGGGTGAGGACCACATCTCGAACACGCCGCGGCAGGTGCTGCTGTATCAGGCGTTCGGCTGGACGCCTCCGGTCTTTGCGCATGTGCCGTATGTGTTCGGGCCCGACCACGCGCCGCTCTCGAAGCGTCATGGCGCGACGTCGGTGAAGGAGTTCCGCGAACGCGGATATCTCCCCGAGGCGCTCACGAACTATCTGGCGTTGATCGGGTGGTCGCCGGGCGAGGGCGAAGAGCTGCTGCCGCTCGACGAGCTGGCCACGCGATTCCGCCTCGAGGACGTCGGGCACAGTGCCGGCGTATTCGACTCGGAGAAGCTGGCATGGGTGAACCGCCATTATCTGAAGACGGCGGATCACCGCCGGCTTGCGGATCTCGCGCTGCCCCATCTGCAGCATGCCGGATGGATCTGCACAGGCGACGTCGGCCGATCTCGAGTTCCTGACCGAGGTCGTGCCCGCCGCCGCCGCGTCGGTCGATCGCGTGGAGCAGATTCCGCAGCGGCTCTCGTTTCTCTTCGACTATTCCGCCGCGCGCGCGCTCGAGCACCCGCAGATCGCTGAGGAGGCGAAGGGCGGCGCGGGCAGTGGTCGACGCGCTCGCCGAGGATCTGCGCGCCGCGCGGTCCGCTGCTCGATCGCGAGACGTTCCGCGCCGCCGCCACCCGCGTGCGCGAGAAGACGGGACAGAAGGGCAAGGCGCTCTTTCATCCGATCCGGCTGGCGCTCACCGGCGAGGCTGAGGGACTCGAGCTCGATCTGGCGGTTCCGGCCATCGAGCGCGGAGCCGCGCTGCGTGGAATCGGGGATTCGGCAAGATCGCCAGCGCTCGCGAACGCGCGGCAGAGTTTGCCGCCCTGATTGCATGATCGTCTACGGCATCAATCCAGTCCTCGAGGCACTGCGGGCCGGCCGCGTGAAGGCGCTTCGAATCGGGATACGAGACGACGACCGCATGCGCGAGCTGCTGGCGTTTGCGTCCACGCACGGGATTACGCCCGAACGCGTCTCGAACGACGTGCTCTCGAGACAGGCGAAGGGAGGCGTGCATCAGGGCGTCGTCGCCGACGTGGACGAAGCGAGTCGGCATGACGTCGCCGATCTGGTCCGTGGTGCGCGTGCCGCGCCATTGATCCTGGTGCTCGACGGCATCGAGGATCCACACAACCTCGGCGCGATCCTTCGGTCGGCCGATGCGACAGGTGTGGACGGCGTGGTCGTACAGGCGCGCCGGTCGGCGGCGAAGGTCCGGCGCTGCGGCAAAGGCGTCGGCGGGTGCGGTCGCGCACGTCAAGATCGCCGAGGTGGTCAATATCGCCCGGTCGCTCGAGGAGTTGAAGGACCTTGGCGTCTGGACCGTGGGCCTTGCGGGCGAGGCGCCGACGCCGTACGACGCGATTGATTTCTCGTCGCCGACCGCGATCGTGCTGGGCGCCGAGGGTCAGGGACTGCGGCGGCTGGTTCGCGACAAGTGCGACCTCATGGCGTCGATCCCGATGCACGGGCACGTCGGCAGCATCAACGTGTCTGTCGCGGCGGGCGTCGTGTTGTTTGAGGCCGTGCGTCAGCGAAGGCGTTCCCAGGACGGCCGGCAGCCGATCAGAAAACAGCCCGGGATCCAGATCCCAATCCGGAGTCAAATGATTGAGGCGTTTGAGGTTAGCTTGGATGACCTGTCGGCAGCCCTTGGCCGCTCAGCGATTTGGCTTGACAAGGGGCGGGGTTGCTCCGCTGGCACGGGAAGTGCTATTATCTGCTCTTTGTCTGGCTGGCGTAGCTCAGGCCGGTAGAGCAGCTGATTTGTAATCAGCAGGTCGGGGGTTCGAATCCCTCCGCCAGCTCCAACGGTTACGCCGCCCTTCAGGGATACATCGGACACGCGGATTCCATGACATGTGTAGGCTTGAGGGCTATGGCCCACGGTCTCAGAGGATGCAGACGCTGAGGCCCGGAGCGGTCGTGCCCTGAGCGAGCAGCACGAGTGATGTATTTCGGGGAGGTGGCAGAGCGGTCAATCGCAGCAGGCTGTAAACCTGCCGCCTTCGGGCTACGGAGGTTCGAACCCTCCCCTCCCCACCAACCTTCTCTCGCGCCGGCGCGCGCGTGAAGGTTGGCGCGGCGGCTGGTGAAGGTTGGAGACGCTGTTTATCGGGCGGCAAGCCGCGCTTTCGCGCGGCGCCGCGGTGTCGATTGCAGGAGCAGGACGCGCGGACGGGCCGCGCGGGCGGGTAAGCGAAGTGCAAAGCGGAGCACGCGGGCCTGCGGGCCGAAGCGGCGACGGGCGAAGCGGGCGCCGCGAAGGCGGGAGTAACTCAGTGGTAGAGTCACAGCCTTCCAAGCTGTTGGTCGCGGGTTCGATCCCCGTCTCCCGCTCCAGACTTCGCTCGCCGGCGAGCTGAATTGGACCATTACGGGCCGATGTAGCTCAGTTGGCAGAGCGCGTCCTTGGTAAGGACGAGGTCAGCAGTTCGATCCTGCTCATCGGCTCCAGAGATTGAGGGCTGCAGTCACCGCGAGACAACGTAGGAACGGAATCTTCTTTAGCGAGCGCACACGCATATGGCCAAAGAGAAATTTGATCGTTCGAAGCCGCACGTGAACGTGGGGACGATTGGGCACATCGACCACGGGAAGACGACGCTGACGGCGGCGCTGACGAAGGTGGCGGCCGACAAGGGCTGGGCGAAGTACGTGCCGTATGACGAGGTGGCGAAGGCGTCGGAGTCGCAGGGGCGGCGCGACGACACGAAGATTCTGACGATCGCCTCGAGCCACGTGGAGTATGCGACGGCGAATCGGCACTACGCGCACGTGGACTGCCCGGGCCACGCCGACTACATCAAGAACATGATCACGGGGGCGGCGCAGATGGACGGCGCGATCCTGGTGGTCAGCGCGGTGGACGGCCCGATGCCGCAGACCCGCGAACATGTGCTGCTGGCGCGGCAGGTGAACGTGCCGTATCTGGTGGTGGCGCTGAACAAGGTGGACGCGGTGGACGACCCGGAGCTGCTGGACCTGGTGGAGCTGGAAGTGCGGGAGCTGCTCTCGAGCTACCAGTTCAAGGGCGACGACGTGCCGGTGGTGCGGGTGAGCGCGCTGAAGGCGCTGCAGGGCGATGCCGGCGGCGTGGACAGCGTGATCAAGCTGATGGAAGCGCTGGACAGCTACATCCCGCTGCCGGAGCGCGAGATGGACAAGCCGTTCATGATGCCGATCGAGGACGTGTTCTCGATCTCGGGGCGCGGCACGGTGGTGACGGGGCGGATTGAGCGCGGCCAGGTGAAGGTGGGCGAGGAGGTCGAGATCGTGGGCTTCAAGCCGACGGAGAAGAAGGTGGTGACCGGCGTCGAGATGTTCCGCAAGCTGCTGGACTCGGGCGTGGCCGGGGACAACGTCGGCGTGCTGCTGCGCGGGGTGGAAAAGACGGACGTGGAGCGCGGGCAGGTGCTGGCCAAGCCGGGGACGATCAAGCCGCACACCAAGTTCAAGGGCGAGGTCTACATCCTGTCGAAGGAAGAGGGCGGGCGGCACACGCCGTTCTTCAACGGGTATCGGCCGCAGTTCTACATCCGGACGACGGACGTGACGGGGTCGCTGAAGCTGCCCGAGGGCGTGGAGATGGTGATGCCGGGGGACAACACGACGATCACGGCGGTGCTGCACACGCCCGTGGCGCTGGAAAAGGGCGCGCGCTACGCGATTCGCGAAGGCGGCCGCACGGTGGGCGCCGGCACAATTTCGGAGATTATTGAATAACCATGCGCGACATCATTCATCTCGCGTGCGGCGACTGCAAGCGCCGGAACTACAGCACGACGAAGAACAAGAAGAAGACGACCGAGCGGCTGGAGTTCAGCAAGTTCTGCCGCTTCTGTCGCAAGCACACGGCGCACAAGGAGACGAAGTAGCTCTGTAGTTGCGTAGCCGGTAGCTGGTAGCAGGTTCGAACGTTCTTGCTACGAGCTACCGGCTACCACCTACCGGCTAGCAGATAGGTCAGTAGCTCAATTGGTAGAGCATCGGTCTCCAAAACCGAGGGCTGGGGGTTCGAGTCCCTCCTGACCTGCCAACGCATCAGGACATGGGATCGGCGCGAGGATCGACGGAATCGAGAGATGAGCACGATCGAGCAAGTCAAACCGACGCCGGCGCGCACAGGGAGCGAGGGGGGCGGGATCACCAGCTGGTGGCCCAACACCCGCACGTTCCTCACCGAGGTGCGGAACGAGATGCGGCGCGTGACCTGGCCCTCCCGCAAGGAGGTCTATGCCACGACAGTGGTCGTGATCCTGACTTCGGCATTCTTCGGCATCTACCTCTGGTCGCTCGATCTGGCGCTCAACTGGGGTGTGAACTGGGTCTTCCGTCGGTTTGGTGCGGCATGACCGACGTCGCCACGAAGAACTGGTACATCGTCCACACCTACTCGGGCTTCGAGAACAAGGTGAAGGAGTCGCTCGAGCAGCGCGTGCAGGCGTACGGGCTGCAGAACGAGATCGGCGAGGTGCTGATTCCGACCGAGGACATCGTCGAGAAGCGCGGCGGCCGTGAGGTGAAGAGCGCGCGGCGTTTCTTCCCCGGCTACATCCTCGTCGAGATGACGATGTCGGACAACGCGTGGCACGTGGTGAAGAACACGCCGAAGGTGACCGGCTTCGTCGGCGCCGGCACCAAGCCGACGCCGCTCAGCAAGGAAGAGGTCGACCACATTCTCGAGCAGGTCAAGTCGGCGGCCGAGAAGCCCAAGCCGAAGTACACGTTCGAGAAGGGCGACCACGTGCGGATCAACGAGGGGCCGTTCACGAGCTTCAACGGCGTGGTGGACGAGGTGAACGCTCGACAAGAACACGCTGAAGGTGATGGTGACGATCTTCGGCCGCGCCACGCCCGTGGAATTGGACTTTCTACAGGTAGAGAAGATCTAAATGGCGAAGAAGGTACAGGCAGTCGTGAAGTTGCAGATCCAGGCGGGCAAGGCCACGCCCGCGCCGCCGGTCGGCACCGCGCTCGGGCCGCACGGCGTGAACATCATGGACTTCTGCAAGAACTTCAACGCGAAGACGGCCAAGGACGACGGCCTGATCATCCCCGTGCTGGTCACGATCTACGCCGATCGCAGCTACAGCTTCATCACCAAGACGCCGCCGGCCTCGGTGCTGCTGAAGAAGGTGGCCAATCTGGCCAAGGGATCGGCCGAGCCGAACAAGAACAAGGTCGGCACGGTGACGGTCAAGCAGGTCGAGGACATCGCGAAGCAGAAGATGCCGGATCTGAACTGCACCGACCTGGCGGCTGCGGTGAAGACGGTACGCGGCACGGCGCGGTCGATGGGCATAGACGTCATCGGCTAGATCGTCGAGCGAGTCTGAAGACCCGCCGCTACGAAGCACGTTCCGGGAACGTCGTAGGAGTGGGTCTTCAAGACCCGTCGGGATTTCAAGCGTGGGAGGACGCGCAAACGTGCCGTTAGCACCACAAGGAGGCACATGGCAAAACACGGCAAGAAATTCACGGCGGCCGCCGCGCAGGTCCAGGACCGGCAATACACCATCGAGGAGGCGATTCCCCTGATTCAGAAGGTGAAGTTCGCCAAGTTCGACGAGACGGTCGAAATGGCCCTCCGCCTCGGCGTCGATCCGAAGCATGCGGACCAGATGGTGCGCGGCACCGTCGTCCTGCCCCACGGGCTCGGCAAGAGCAAGCGCGTGCTGGCCATTGCCGGCGCGGACAAGCAGAAGGAAGCGCAGGACGCGGGCGCGGACTTCGTGGGCGGTGACGATGTCGTCGAGAAGATCCTCGGTGGATGGATGGACTTCGACGCGGTGGTCGCGACACCGGACATGATGCGCGGCGTCGGGCGCCTCGGCAAGGTGCTCGGTCCGCGCGGCCTCATGCCGAACCCGAAGACCGGCACGGTCACCCCGAACGTCGCGCAGGCGATCAAGGAGATCAAGGCCGGCAAGGTGGAGTTCCGCGTGGACAAGACCGGCATCATTCACGCGCCGGTCGGGAAGCTCTCGTTCGCCGCGCAGAGCCTCATCGACAACGCCCACGCACTCGTCGACAGCATCGTCAAGGCGAAGCCGTCGGCGGCGAAGGGCAAGTATCTCAAGTCAGTCACCGTGTCCTCCACGATGGGGCCGGGCGTCGTGATTGACACCGCCCACATCGATGAGCGGGTGAAGCACTAGGGGGCGATGATGGCTGTCACGAGAGCAGACAAAGAGCAGGAGCTTCAGGACCTGGCTGCGGCCTTCAACGCGGCCGGACACGGCGATCCTGGTGGACTACAAAGGGCCTCAACGTGCCGGCGGTGACGGAGCTGCGTCGGCAGATCCGCGGCGTCAAAGGCCAGTACAAGGTCGTGAAGAACACGCTCGCCAAGCGCGCCAGCAAGGGACGAGGCTGGCGGCGCTCGAAGCGCACTTCGAGGGCACGACGGCGATCGCCTACACCGGCGGCGACGCGGTGGCGCTGGCGAAGGCGCTCACCACGTTCATGAAGACCGCGCCGACGCTGCAGGTCAAGGCGGCGGTGGTGCAGGGCGTGGCGGTCAAGCCGGCGGCGGTCAGCGATCTGGCGACGCTGCCGGGCAAGCCCGAGTTGTATTCGAAACTGCTGTTCCTCATGCAGGCGCCGATGCAGCAGCTGGTGACGGTGTTGTCCGCAACGCCGCGCAACCTGGTGACGGTGCTCAACGAGGCAGCGAAGAAGAAGGCAGAAGCGGGCGCGGCATAGGGCCGCCCCTTACGTCAACGTAGGGGTGGTGAAAACCGCCCGCAATGAGTAGGGGCGGGTCTTCAGACCCGCCCGGAAAAAGAGAGCGAGAAGAGAAATGGCCGAACTGAATCAGCAGCAGGTTGTGGACTACATCAAGGGCATCAGCGTGCTCGAACTGTCGCAGCTCGTGAAGGCGCTCGAGCAGGAGCTCGGGGTGTCGGCCGCCGCGGCAGTGCCGATGGCGATGCCGGGCGCCGCAGCGGGTGGCGGCGCCGCCGCGCCGGTCGAGGAGAAGACCGAGTTCAACGTCACGCTGACCGAGATCGGCGCGGACAAGATCAAGGTCATCAAGGTCGTCCGCGAGGTCACCAGTCTGGGCCTCAAGGAAGCGAAGGATCTCGTCGAGAGCGCCCCGAAGCCGATCAAGGAAGGCGTCAACAAGGAAGAGGCCGACGGGATCAAGAAGAAGTTCGACGAGGTCGGAGCCAAGGTCACGATCTCCTAGCGGAGACCAGCACCGAGCATTTGACGTCCCGACTCCCACGACCCTGGGGAGTCGGGGCGTTCGCCTTCTTCCGGGCCCTCGAGGATTAGTAACCGATGTACAGCCTTCCTAAGAACGTCTACCGCGAGCGCAAGGACTTTTCGAAGATCAAGACGACCGTTCCCATCCCGAACCTGATCGAGATTCAGCGCAAGTCGTACGAGCGGTTCCTCCAGATGAACCGCCTGCCGACCGAGCGCGAGGACGCGGGGCTGCAATCGGTCTTCAAGTCGGTCTTCCCGATCAGCGACTTCCGCGAGAACTCGTCGCTCGAGTTCATCGAGTATTCGATCGGAAACTGGGAGTGCAAGTGCGGCAAGCTGGCCGGCCTGCACCACCTGCGCAAGCCGTGCAGCAGTTGCGGCGCGACGCTCATCGCCGATCCGTACGGCGACCACCAGGTGCTCTGCCCGCGCTGCGGCAAGGAGAACCAGGCCCGCGGCGACGTCTGTGACATCTGCGGCCACACGGTCGGGATGAAGCTGAAGTACGACGTCGACGAGTGCCAGGAGCGCGGCATGACCTACGCCGTGCCGCTCAAGGTGACCATCCGGCTCGTCGTCTGGAACAAGGACCCCGAGACGCAGGTCAAGACCATCCGCGACATCAAGGAGCAGGAGGTCTACTTCGGCGACATCCCGCTGATGACGGACAACGGCACGTTCATCATCAACGGCACCGAGCGGGTCATCGTCTCGCAGCTCCACCGCTCGCCCGGCGCGTTCTTCCACTCGGAAGACAAGACGCTCTACGTCGCGCAGATCATCCCGTATCGCGGCTCGTGGGTGGAGTTCGAGTACGACCAGAAGAACCTGCTCTACGTCCGCATCGACCGCAAGCGGAAGTTCCTGGCCACGGTGTTCCTGCGCGCGCTGGGGCTGCGCGGCGCGGACGAGATCATCCGGACCTTCTACTCGGTCGATCGCATCTTCCTGAACCAGGGTCCCACGCTCAAGTGGGCGGTCGGCGACAGCCTGGTCGGGCTGCGCGCGGCGGCCGACATCAAGGCCGGCGACTTCTCGGTGCAGAACGGCAAGAAGATTACCGCCAACGCCATCTCGGCGCTGCGCAAGGCGAACATCGAGACCGTGCCGGTGGCCGACGAAGCGCTCGAGGGCGCGTTCGCCGCTGCCGACATCATCGACCCGGAAACCGGCGAGGTCATTCTCGAGGCCAACGAGGAGCTGACGCCGCGCGTCATCTCGATGGCGCAGGAGAAGAACGTCGACAAGATCGAGGTGTTCTTCCCCGAGCGCGACGACGTCGGCGCGATCATCAGCCAGACGCTGAAGAAGGATCCGATCCGCACCCACGAGGAAGCGCTGATCGAGATCTACCGCCGCCTGCGGCCCGGCGACCCGCCGACGCTCGACAGCTCGCGGTCGCTCTTCGAGAACATGTTCTTCAACCCGCAGAAGTACGACTTCTCGCGCGTCGGCCGCCTGAAGCTGAACACCAAGCTCGGGATGAACACGCCGCTCGACGAGAAGATCCTGCACCCGCAGGACTTCTACGAGGTCATCAAGTACCAGCTGAAGCTGCGGAAGAACCCGCAGAACGTGGACGACATCGATCACCTGGGCAACCGCCGCGTCCGCTCGGTCGGCGAGCTCCTGGAGAACCAGTTCCGCATCGGCCTGGTCCGCATGGAGCGCGCGATCAAGGAAAAGATGTCGGTCTACCAGGAAATGGCGACGGCGATGCCGCACGACCTGATCAACGCGAAGCCGGTCATGGCGGCGATTCGCGAGTTCTTCGGGTCGTCGCAGCTCTCGCAGTTCATGGACCAGACCAACCCGCTCTCCGAGATCACGCACAAGCGGCGTCTCTCGGCGCTCGGGCCGGGCGGTCTGTCGCGCGAGCGCGCCGGGTTCGAAGTCCGCGACGTCCATCCGACGCACTACGGGCGCATCTGTCCGATTGAGACGCCGGAAGGTCCGAACATCGGCCTGATCTCGTCGCTCAGCTGCTACGCGCGCATCAACGAGTTCGGCTTCATCGAGTCGCCGTACCGGAAGGTCAAGGACGGCCGTGTCGTGGACTACGTGATCATCCACAACACCGGCGGCAACCCGAAGTACAAGGTCAACGACGTGGTCGAGGCCGACGAGATGGTCGGCGTCGAGGGCCGCTCGAAGAAGAAGGGCGTCGAGTTCGAGCCCTACTCCTTCTATCTCTCGGCGTGGGAAGAGGACAACTACATCATCGCGCAGGCCAACTCGCCGGTGGACGACAACGGCAAGTTCACGCAGGACCGCGTCGACGCGCGCCGCGCCGGCGACTTCGTCCTCGCGCCGCGGGCGGACATCCAGTTCATCGACGTCTCGCCGAAACAGCTCGTGTCGGTCGCCGCCTCGCTCGTGCCGTTCCTCGAGAACGACGACGCGAACCGCGCGCTGATGGGATCGAACATGCAGCGCCAGGCCGTGCCGTTGCTGCGGGCACGCAGCCCGTACGTCGGCACCGGCATGGAGTACATCACCGCCCGCGACTCGGGTGCGGTGGTCGTCACGCGCCGCTCGGGCACCGTGGACTACGTGGACAGCCAGCGCATCGTCGTGCGCGTGGAGGGTCAGGGCGAAGCCGAGGATGAAGTCAGCAAGGAAATGGGCGCTGACATTTATCCGATGACCAAGTTCAAGCGGTCGAACCAGAACACCTGTATCAACCAGAAGCCGATCGTGCGCGTCGGTCAGCGCGTGAACAAGGGGCAGGTGCTGGCGGACGGTCCGTGCACGGAGCTCGGCGAGCTGGCGCTCGGACGCAACGTGCTCGTCGCGTTCATGCCGTGGCGCGGGTACAACTTCGAGGACGCGATCCTCGTCTCCGAGAAGATGGTGAAGGAGGACTACTACACCTCCATCCACATCGAGGAGTTCGAGATCGAAGCGCGCGACACCAAGCTCGGGCCCGAGGAAATCACCCGGGACATCCCGAACGTGTCGGAGACCTACCTGCGCGACCTCGACGACTCGGGCATCATCCGCATCGGCGCGTATGTGAAGCCAGGCGACATCCTGGTCGGCAAGGTGACGCCGAAGGGCGAGACGCAGCTCACGCCGGAAGAGAAGCTGCTCCGCGCGATTTTCGGTGAGAAGGCCGGCGACGTGAGAGACGCGTCGCTCATCTGCCCGCCCGGCATCGAGGGCATCATCGTCGGCGTGAAGATCTTCTCCCGCAAGGGCATCGAGAAGGATGACCGTGCGAAAGCGATCGAGCAGGAAGAGCTCGACATGATGGAGAAGAACCTGCAGGACGAGATCCGCATTCTTCATGACGAGGTGAAGAAGCGCGTCGTGCAGATGCTGACCGGTCAGACGCTGCGCGCCGACGCGTTCGACGAGTACGGCCGCGAGCGCCTGCTGCGCGAAGGGAACCGAGCTGACGCCGGAAGTGCTGCAGACGGTGCCCTATCAGCAGATGGTCCGCCTGAAGATCCAGAGCGACGATCCGCGGCTCGAGGGCGACCTCCGACTGCTGGAAGAGCGCACCGAGCGGCAGGTCGAGGTCATCCGCCAGCTGTTCGAGGAGAAGAAGGAGAAGATCCGCCGCGGCGACGAGCTGCCTCCGGGCGTCATCAAGCTCGTGAAGGTGTACGTGGCGATGAAGCGCAAGCTGTCGGTCGGCGACAAGATGGCCGGCCGCCACGGCAACAAGGGCGTCATCGCGCGCATCCTGCCGGAAGAGGACATGCCGTATCTGCCGGATGGCACCCCGGTGGAGATCGTCCTCAACCCGCTCGGCGTGCCGTCTCGTATGAACGTCGGTCAGATTCTCGAGACGCACCTCGGCTGGGCCGCGCACGCGCTCGGTCTCTACTTCGCGACGCCGGTCTTCGACGGCGCGACCGAGACGGAGATCAAGAACTGGCTCGAGCAGGCAGGTCTGCCGAAGGGTGGCAAGACGCCGCTCTACGACGGCATGACGGGTCAGAACTTCGAGCAGGAAGTGACGGTCGGCTACATCTACATGCTGAAGCTGTCGCATCTGGTCGACGACAAGATCCACGCGCGGTCG
The DNA here is from genome assembly GCA_963751025.1 of uncultured Acidobacteriota bacterium. Taxonomy (GTDB): domain Bacteria; phylum Acidobacteriota; class Vicinamibacteria; order Vicinamibacterales; family UBA2999; genus Gp6-AA40. The sequence continues at coordinate 441,811 of CAVVTC010000008.1, forward strand.
ATCGGACCGTACTCGCTCATCACGCAGCAGCCGCTGGGCGGCAAGGCCCAGTTCGGCGGCCAGCGCTTCGGAGAGATGGAGGTCTGGGCGCTCGAGGCCTACGGCTCGGCGCACATCCTTCAGGAACTGCTCACGGCGAAATCAGACGACGTCACCGGACGCGCGAAGATTTACGAGGCGATCGTCAAGGGCGACGCATCGTTCACGCCTGGGCTGCCCGAGTCGTTCAACGTGCTCATCCGCGAGCTGCAGTCGCTCTGTCTGGATGTCGAGCTGATTTCGACCAAGAAGAAACCACCAGCGGAACTGTTGCCGGCGGATGAAGGCGAACCCGTATTGGAGCCCGTGTAAATGAGACCAAGCTTCCACGACACCAAGACGACGCTCCGCGCGGACTTCGATGCGATCAGGATCTCCCTGGCCTCGCCAGAGAAGATCATGTCCTGGTCGTTCGGTGAGGTCACCAAACCGGAGACGATCAACTACCGGACGTTCAAGCCGGAACGCGACGGCCTGTTCTGCGCGAAGATCTTCGGCCCGATCACCGACTGGGAGTGTCTCTGCGGCAAGTACAAGCGCATGAAGCACCGCGGCGTGATCTGCGACAAGTGCGGCGTCGAGGTCACGCAAGCGAAGGTACGTCGCGAGCGGCTCGGCCACATCACGCTGGCCACGCCGGTCAGCCACGTGTGGTTCTTCAAGGGGCTGCCGAGCCGCATCGGACACCTGCTCGACATCTCGCTGCGCGATCTCGAGCGCATCCTCTACTTCGAGGGCTACGTCGTCATCGATCCGGGTGAGACGGAGTTGAAGCAGAACCAGCTGCTCAACGAGGAGCAGTTCCGCAAGGCCCGCGAGGACCACGGGACGAAGTTCCGCGCGCAGATGGGCGCCGAGGCGATCAAGGAGCTGCTGCGCCGGGTCAACATCGAGAAGCTGGCCGAGGAGCTGCGCGTGAAGATGCGCACCGAGAACTCGGTCCAGAAGAAGCTCAAGTTCGCCAAGCGGCTGAAGGTCGTGGACAGTTTCCGCAAGTCGAACAACCAGCCGAACTGGATGATTCTGGACGTCATCCCGGTGATTCCGCCCGAGCTGCGTCCGCTCGTGCCACTCGACGGCGGCCGCTTCGCGACGTCAGACCTGAACGACCTCTATCGGCGCGTCATCAACCGCAACAACCGGTTGAAGAAGCTGATGGAGCTGAAGGCGCCGGACGTCATCATCCGCAACGAAAAGCGCATGCTCCAGGAAGCCGTGGACGCGCTCTTCGACAACGGCCGCCGAGGCCGTGTGCTGCGCGGCGCGAACAACCGGCCGCTCAAGTCGCTGTCCGACACGCTGAAGGGCAAGCAGGGCCGGTTCCGTCAGAACCTGCTCGGCAAGCGCGTGGACTACTCGGGCCGCTCGGTCATCGTCGTCGGACCGGAGCTGAAGCTCCATCAGTGCGGTCTGCCGAAGAAGATGGCGCTCGAGCTGTTCAAGCCGTTCATCTACAACAAGCTCGAAGAGAGACAGCTCGTCGCCACGATCAAGCAGGCGAAGGAGATGGTCGAGCAGCAGCGGCCTGAGGTGTGGGACATCCTCGAAGAGGTGATCCGCGAGCACCCGGTGCTGCTGAACCGCGCGCCGACGCTGCACCGCCTGGGCATCCAGGCGTTCGAGCCGGTGCTGGTTGAAGGCAAGGCCATCCGCATTCATCCGCTCGTCTGCACGGCGTTCAACGCCGACTTCGACGGCGACCAGATGGCGGTGCACATCCCGCTGTCACCCGAGGCGCAGATCGAGGCCTCGGTGCTGATGATGTCGTCGAACAACGTGCTGTCGCCGGCCAACGGCGCACCGATCGCGGTGCCGTCGCAGGACATCGTGCTGGGCTGCTACTACCTGACCAAGGCCAAGAGCGGCGCCAAGGGCGAAGGCCGGGCGTTCGGCAACAGCGACGACGTGGTGCTGGCGCTCGAAGCGGGTGAGCTCGAGACGCTGACGCCCATCCGCCTGCGCTTCACCGGCATGCTGCAGGATTTGACGACCGCGCGCGACGACCAGGACGTGCTCCACACCGACGCGCACGAGGTGAAGGGCAAGATCATCAACACCACCGTCGGCCGTGTGCTGTTCAACGAATCCCTGCCGAAGGGTATGCCGTACGTCAACGGCCTGCTCAAGAAGAAGGGGCTCCAGCAGCTCGTGCAGAAGACGTATCTCGACTTCGGTCTCGAACGGACCGTCGAGATGCTCGATTCGCTGAAGAACCTCGGGTTCACCTATGCGACGCGCTCGGGCCTGTCGATCGGCATCGACGACCTGATCATTCCGGCCAACAAGCAGCAGCTCGTGCAGGACGCGCGCAACGAGGTCATCAAGGTCGAGCAGCAGTACCTCGAAGGCGCGATCACCAACGGCGAGCGCTACAACAAGATCATCGCCGTGTGGTCGGAAGTCACCGAGAAGATCGCCGACGAGATGTTCGGCGAGATGGGTGACATGGACCAGAGCGGGAAGTTCTTCAACCCGGTCTACATCATGGCTGACTCGGGTGCTCGAGGCTCGAAGCAGCAGATTCGTCAGCTCGCCGGCATGCGCGGTCTGATGGCCAAGCCGTCGGGTGAAATCATCGAGGCGCCGATCACGTCGAACTTCCGTGAAGGCCTCACCGTGCAGCAGTACTTCATCTCGACGCACGGCGCGCGCAAGGGTCTCGCGGACACGGCGCTCAAGACCGCGGACTCAGGCTACCTGACCCGACGTCTGGTGGACGTGGCGCAGGACGTCATCATCTCCGAGGCCGACTGCGGCACGCTCGACGGCATCGAGGCCCGTGCCATCGTCGAATCGGGCGAGATCATCGAGCCGCTCCGCGACCGCATCGTCGGCCGCGTGACGCTCGAGCGGATCGTCGATCCGTTCAGCAGCGAGACGATCGTCGACATCAACGACGAGATCGACGAGGACACGGCGTCGGCGGTGCAGGAAGCGGGCATCGAGAGGGTCCGCATCCGTTCGGTGCTGACCTGCGCGGCCCGTCGTGGCGTCTGCAAGCGCTGCTACGGCCGCGACCTCGCCACCGGCAGGCTGGTCGAACTGGGCCAGGCGGTCGGCGTCATCGCCGCGCAGTCGATCGGCGAGCCCGGCACGCAGCTGACGATGCGGACGTTCCACATCGGCGGCACGGCGTCGCGGATCTCCGAGCAGAACACGCTCGACGCGCGCCACAAGGGCACCGCGCACTACGAGGGCCTCGCCGTCGTCGAGACCCACAAGGAGGGCGGCCAGCTGATCGTCATGAACCGCAACGGCTCGGTCGTCATCAAGGACGAGAAGGGGCGCGACCGCGAGCGCTATCCGATCGTCTACGGCGCCCGCCTCAAGGTGAAGGACGGCCAGAAGGTCGATCAGGGCCAGGTGCTGGTCGAGTGGGATCCGTACACGTTCTCGATCCTGACCGAGGAGCTGGGCACGGTCCGCTTCAAGGACATCATCGAGGGCATGACGGTCCACGAGGAAGTGGACGAAGTGACCGGTCTGTCGCGCTTCATCATCGTCGATTCACCCGACGAGAAGAAGCAGCCGACGATCGAGATCAAGGACAAGACCGGGAAGGTCACGCGGAAATACCACATGCCGTCGCACGCGCACTTGATGGTGCAGGACGGCGAGAGCGTGGAAGCCGGCGACGTGCTGGCGAAGATCCCGCGCGAGACCACGAAGACCAAGGACATCACCGGCGGTCTGCCGCGCGTCGTCGAGCTGTTCGAGGCGCGCAAGCCGAAGGATCCGGCGGTCATCTCCGAGATCGACGGCGTCGTCAAGGACGGCGGCGTGGTCAAGGGTCAGCGCAAGATGATCATCGTCCCCGACGATGGCAGCGAGCCGCGGGAGTACGCGCTGCCGCGCGGCGTGCACGTGAACGTGCACGAGGGCGAGCGGGTGCGAGCCGGCGAGCAGCTGATGGACGGTCCGAGCAACCCGCACGACATCCTGCGGGTGCTGGGCGAGAAGGAGCTGCAGAAGTACCTGGTGAACGAAATCCAGGAGGTCTACCGGCTGCAGGGCGTCAACATCAACGACAAGCACATCGAGGTCATCTCACGGCAGATGATGCGATGGGTGCGGATCGAGGATGTCGGCGACACGGAATTCCTGATCGACGAGCAGACGGACAAGTTCCGGTTCCTTGAAGAGAACGAGCGGGTGATTCAGGCAGGTCTGCGGCCGGCGACGGCGCAGCCGATGCTGCTGGGGATCACCAAGGCGTCGCTCTCGACCGACTCGTTCATCTCGGCGGCGTCGTTCCAGGAGACCACACGCGTCCTCACGGAGGCGTCCATCTCCGGGAAGATCGATCACCTGCGCGGCCTGAAGGAGAACGTGACGATGGGACGTCTGATTCCCGCCGGCACGGGCTTCGAGTGGTATCGGCACGTGCGGATTCCGGCCGACGAGCCGCCGCCGCCGCCGGCGCCAGTGCAGCCGGCTGAGGACGATCTCGATCTGGATCGCGAGATCGAGTACGCGTTCGACACCGACGAGCCGATGCTGGGCCGTCCGCCAGCCGGCGACGTCGAGTAGGACGTAGCGTCCGGCTTCAGCCGGACCCGACGAACGTAGGGGCCACCTTCAGGTGGCCCTTCGTTTGTACACATCGGGCCGCGCCCAGCAATCGCGCTTTCATTCGTCGTTGCGATGCTGGTCGCGGTAGAAGAAGTAGTCGGCTTCGTACAGGACGAAGACCCGGATCCCGACATTCACCAACTCTGAACAGCCCGTTGCCGGAGCGATCCCGCCCTCCGTGTTCAGCCGCTGAATGTGGGTCGCCCCCGTCAGCCTTCTGCCTTCGGTGGGTCCGTTCTCCGCTCCCACGACTTCGAGCAGGAGCCATGGGATCGCGCCCGGCGCAACGAAGCCGAGATCCGCGGACGTGGCGATTGCCCTTGCCCACACCGCGCTCGTATCGACCGAGTGCTGCCACGTCGCGCGCAGCGTGCCGGCCTCATCAGGGTTGGGGCTGAGGAAGTGGGTCATCATCTGACGGGCGTCGTTGTGGAACAACGTGGCCTGAGGGCCGAATAACGTCCAGGCGAAACCGGCGCCGGAAGGCAGGCAGATGTAGTTCTGAGTACCGTAGGCATGACCAGCCAGGAAGAGCCTTTGGCCCGCGGGCACCTGAATCGAATCAGGCACAGGTGGCGGCGTTTGCCGCTGCGCGTACGCCTGCTGCGGCACGATCGAGGCGAACGCCGCGGCGAGGACCATTGCGCGTGCGGACCGCAGTATTCGAAGGATGGGCGTGCGGACAGTGAACTTCGTCATGTCATGCTCCTTTAGCGGGATAGAGACTACTTCACCCCGGTAAACTCAGGCGAGACATGCCGCCGTGGAGCAGATGGACAAGTTCCGGTTCGCCAAATAGGAGACGCTGTGCCTTACGATCACGAACCGCGGAGACGCGGAAACGCGGAGATCGAAATGTGGCCGGTCCTTTTGGACCGGGCCTTTTGTTGTCCGGCCGGTCTGCCGCCCTCCCCTTAGTCGTCGTCCTCTTCCTGTCGAATCATGGCAGTCCTCCCGGCCACCGTGAGAGATCCTCTGCGGTCCTGGTCGCCGTTGAACGTGGTGTAGCTGAACCTTACCGTGCCGTCCCCGGTGCCGCTCGCGCCGGATGTGATCGTGATCCACGAGTCGTTGCTGCTTGCGGTCCACGCGCAGTGACTGGCGGTCTCGACGCTGACGCTTCCCGTACCCGCTCTGGAACCCACTCTCTGATTGTTCGGCGAGATCGAGTAGTTGCATGGAGCCACCGCCGCCTGCGTGACGGTGAATGTCCTACTCGCAATGGTCAGCGTCCCGTTTCGTGATCCGCCGACATTCGGAAGGACGAGGAACCCCACGGAGCCATTGCCCGTACCCGTCCCACCCGAGGTGATGGTGATCCACGACGCGTGGCTTGCCGCCGTCCACGCACATGCGGCCGTCGTCAGGACGTTCACGCTTCTCGTGCCGCCGGACACCGGCAGGCTCTCACTCGTTGACGAAATCGAATAGCTGCAGGGCGGTGGCGATGGAGGCGGTGGCGTCGGTTCCGGTGGCGTCGGCGGCGGCGATGGCGGTGGTGGCGACGGCGGAGGCGGCGACGGAGGTGGCGATGGCGGGGGCGGATTGTTGCCGCCCGCCGCTTGCGTCACGGTGAACGTGCGTTCGGCAATCGTGAGTGTTCCCGTGCGTGCGGGGCCAGTGTTGGCCGCAACGCTGAACACGACCGTGCCATTGCCGGTGGCTATGGCACCCGACGTGATGCTGATCCATGTCGCGTTGCTGCTCGCGACCCACTGGCATGGGCTCGCCGCCGTGACTGACACCCGTATACCTGCACCGCCTGCGGCACCAAGATTCTGGCTCGTCGGCGAGAACGTCGGGTCGCAGCCTTCCACGCTCACTCCAACCTGCGTGACGCTGGACCGCTGGTTCGCAACGCCGATCGTGCCGCTCCGCGCCTCGCCCTGATTGGGCGCGACGGTAAAGCTCACAGTGCCGTTGCCGCTTCCGGCGGCTGACGATGCGAGCGAGATCCAGCTGACATCGGCCGCGGCGGTCCACGTGCACTCGTTGTCGGTCGAGATACGGATGCTGGCCGCCCCTCCCTCGATACCCACGCTATGACTGGAGGGCCCGACGTCGTAGCGGCAGGGCGCGCGCTGGGACACGCGCGCCGGCTCCCCATTCACAACGATCATCCCCTCTCGCGACGAGGCTCCGTCGTTGGCTGCCACGCGAAACGCGATGTTGGCGGTGCCTTGACCCGCCGTCGGCGACAACCCCGAAATCCAACTCACGTTCGTCGCGGCATCCCATGCACATTCTGGCTGCGTGGTGATCGCGAGCGAGGCTGATCCACCGCCCGGGTCGACGGCGGTCATCGCGCCCAGCGATACCTGGCACTTCACCGGGTTGGGACCTGTTGTGGTGACAGTCGCCGACGTCTCGCAGCCGGAGACGAGAGCAGCGACGAGAGTGAAGAGCGCAGCAGTAGAGCCGCAACGCCACGCGCGTGAGAGCTCGACAGTGCTTTTCACGGAAGCCAGCCCGAAACTGCGAGGCCGTCGAAAGGCGGTCGGCCCACAGCCGCGCGTCCTGGACTCATCAATGGTGCGGCGTCGTGCCAGTCGTGGCGATGCGTTTCCGGCAACGCGATCGGCTCCAGGACGGGCTGGCGTTCTTGCTCTCCCGTCCGGATGAGGTTCGACATCGACTCGCGGAAATCGACGTGAGGCGTTGGTCCGGGCGGCTATCGCCCGTCTTGTTCGACTCTGAAGGGATGCCCAGCCACTGTGAGGGAGCCGATCCGCGCTCCGCCGGTGTTCTCTCGAATGTTGTACGTCACCTGACCATTGCCGGTACCGCTGGATCCGGACTGGATGATCAGCCACGAGCTATTGCTGGTGGCCGTCCACGCGCAGGCGCTCGTCGTCGTGACGTTCACGGACGCAGAGCCCTCGTTCGCGCGCACTGTCTCGCCCGTCTTCGAGAGGCCGTACGTGCAGAGCGCCGCCTGCGACACGGTGAACGTGCGTCCGGCAATGGTCAGGCTGCCGGTGCGTGCCGGGCCGGCGTTGGCTCCGACCGTAAACGCCACCGAGCCGCTTCCCGTCCCGGTCGGTCCCGACGTGACGGTGATCCACGACGCACTGCTGGTTGCCGTCCATGCGCAACCGCCCTGTGAGGAAACGGCGACAGCGCCGGAACCGCCGCCCCCACCGACGTTCTGACTGGTCGGCGAAATGGTGAAGGTGCAGGATGGCGGTGGCGGTCCCGGGGGTGGCGTCGGCGATACGACTGCGGCCTGTGTGACGGTTGACCGCTGACCAGCAATGACAACGTTGCCGGTGCGCGCCTGGCCACTGTTGGCGGCGACGGTGAAGCTCACCGTTCCGTTCCCGCTTCCGGAGAGCGGCGCGATCAGCGAGATCCAGACGGCGTCGGTCGTGGCCGCCCATGCGCAGTCGCTCAGCGTTGATACCGTGACGCGGCCACTGCCACCGGCCGTCGTCATGGTGTGAGTTGCGGGCGCGATCTCGAAGCGGCAGGGTGCGCGCTGCGATACGCGGATCTGTTCGTCGTTGACGTTGATGTTGCCGTCGCGCTGCGCGCTGCCGTCATTGGGCGTCACTCGAAGCTCGACGCTGGCGCTGCCTTGTCCCGAGGCCGGCGACAGCGAGATCCACGGCGCGCCGCTCGTCGCGGTCCACGTGCATTCAGGGTTCGTCCTCACCGCAAGCATTCCCGTTCCTCCGCCCGCGTCGATCATCGGCGGTGCCGTGAGCGACACCAGACACTTGACGGGATCGGGACCGGGGGTGATGGTCGACGACGTGCCGCAGCCAGCCAGCACAGCGACTGCCGACAGGCACACGATTAGCGCGGATGCGCCACGACACGCCCTTCGGGCGAGCTCGGCAGTGTGTGTCACCGCTGCCCCTCGATTCAATCGCGGATAGACGTCGTATCGGCTCACACGTTCGCGCGTTTGCGCCAAGCAATAGCCGTTCCCAGTTCGCCTCGACCGGCGAGCGGACGACTCGTTCATCGACGGATGGCGCGCTTTCGCTGCGGATTCGGCCCAACATCGTTCGCCGAACGGTTCCACGGGGATGCGCTCGGAGCCGTGAACGCCTTCTTCAGGCAGCCCCACGTGACTGAAATCACGACTCGCTGAAGGTCACGACTTGCCGCAATGGTGGAGGGGTCAGCCGTCGGCCGCTAATGATCCCAATGGCCGTGAATCGATCACGACCCGTCGCCACCGAGCGCGTGCGGATCGAGGATGTCGCCGACACCGAGTTCCTGATCGACGAGCAGACGCACAAGTTCCGCTTTCGCGAGGAGAACGAGCTGGTGGTTCAGGCGGGCGGCCGGCGGAGGACCCTCGATCTCGATCGCGAGATCGAGTACCCGTTCGACACCAACGTAGGGCCGGTCCTTTCGGACCGGCCCTTTTGTATGTACGTTCGTCTGCAGGCCGGCGTCCACAAGCTCGGCCGTTGCGGCGTGCGGCTCGCTTCCCACGATTCACATTTACGTTCGGTTTGTCGTCCGTTGTCGTTCTTCCTGTGTAACGATTCTCCTCGGCGCCGCCACTACGAAGCGGGCGCGCGCGCGAGCTCCCCACACGAACCTCATTTTGACGGGTCCCGGCAGTCTCCAAGCGAGGCACACGTATGGTGATCGACGTCCCGACATTGCTCACGCTCAACGACACGCAACTCAACGACACGTTTCGCTCCGGGGTGGCCGATCCGATTCCCAACGGCTCGACAAAGGGCACGGCGATCGTGGCGAACGGCACCAAGTTTTCACCGGACATTGCTGAAGTCGTCAGTCGGTTTGTCTGGCAGGGCAAAAGCTTTGACAGCGCGCACGGCGTGCTGCGCAACCGCATTTCCGCCTTTGGCATCAACGCGATCGTGGCCGAGGTCTACAAAGGCCAGAGCCTGTTCGATGGCAAGGACTGCATCGTCCTCGATTACTCGAAGACGTCGCTCGTGGCGAGTTGGATTCGCGACGAGATCCGCCTCATCGCTCCCAAGCTGTACCTCGGCCTGGTGTACGCGCACAACAAGCCGACCATACACTTCGCGCTCGAATTCGAGTGAGGTGACGACGCCGTGACGAACACTCTTCGCAAGGGCCTGCTGGCCGGCGTGGTAATCCTCGTCCTGGCCGGACTCGCGTTCGCCTGGTACCGGACCAATCCGCGGACGCCGCCCGAGCAGCAGGACGAAGCGCTCGTCGCGTCGCCGGCGCGTGAGGCCTCATCGTTCCCTGCGGCCGATGAGGACTATTTCCGCGAGATGGATCAGAACCGCGACGGTCCCGTCACGCTCTCGCTCGACGAGATTCGCGGCCGCAATACGTGGGTCGTGTGGAGCGCGGGGAACGATCGGCTGTGGGATACGCTCAGCGTGACCAGCGGGGGCGCGCTCGACTTTCTCAAAGTCGTGTCGTCCCATCCGTCTCAGAGCTACAGCCGGGCTAACCGGTGGGATTACTTCGGCCTCGTCAACGAGCCGTGCTTCACCAAGCCGACGGGTAGCCAACTCCGGCGCGTTGGGGTCTGTGGGTCGATCAGCGCCAGGCGGACTGTCCGGCCGATCCATTCGAGAACGCGACGAAGTATCCCGGCGTCCAGGCGGGCTCGCGGGGCCAGACGCTGAACGGCAAGCCCTTCGAGACTGGATCGTTTTACGGCTATGCCACGGGCATCGTTGGCCTGCGCCTCTTTCCGAACCCGAAGTTCGACGAACAGGCGGCCAAGCGCTGGGACGCGGAGCGCTATTACACCGACCGGACATACTACGAGGACAAGACGCTCGTCCGACCCTACCGCGTGGGTATGTCGTGCGGGTTCTGCCACGTCGGTCCCAATCCGATCAAGCCGCCCGCCGATCCCAACAACCCGGCGTGGGCCAACCTGAGCTCCAACGTCGGCGCGCAGTACTTCACGATCGATCGCATCTTCTATCAGGCTGCCGACTTCGAGGACTTCGCGTTTCAAATATTTCATGCGTCGCGGCCAGGCTCGCTCGATACCTCATTCGTTGCGAGCGACAACATCAACAACCCGCGGACGATGAACGCGATGTACTTGATCGGCCCGCGCCTGCTGCACGCCAAGCGATGGGGGAAGGAGACGCTGGCTGGCGGTGGGCTCGACAACCTTCAGTTCAGCAACTTCATCAAGGACGGCCCGCTCGCCACGCTCTTCGCGGGACCCGGGACGGTGTGGGCCCCGCGCGTGCTCAAGGACGGCGCCGACTCGGTGGGTGCGCTCGGTGCCCTCAACCGCGTGTATCTCAACATCGGCACGTTCAGCGAGGAGTGGACGCAGCACTTCCTGCCCCTGGTCGGAGCCCAGCCGCAGACGCCGCTCAGGATCGAAGCGGCGCGGCGCAACTCTGCGTATTTCAAGGCGACCGAGGCACAGACCCTCGACACGGCGAAGTTCTTTCTCAAGACCACCGACGCTCACCATCTCGCGGATGCGCCCGGCGGCGCCGCGTATCTGACCACCGACGCAAGTGTGCTCACGCGCGGCAAAGAGGTGTTCGCCGACAACTGCGCGCGATGCCATTCGACCAAGCTGCCGGCGATGGTGGCCGCCCTCGACCCGGAGGGCTGCAACGGCAAGGGGTATCTCGACTGCTGGAACCGGTACTGGGCGGCGACGCAGACACCAGAGTTCAAGAAGCAGATGCGCGACATCGTCGCCGCGCCGGACTTCCTCAACGACAACTACCTCTCCGCCGAGTTCCGCGTCCCAGTGACGCTTCTGCAGACCAATGCCTGCAGTCCGCTCGCCACCAACGCCATGAGCGGCAACATCTGGGACAACTTCTCCTCGCAGTCGTACAAGGAGCTGCCGTCGGTCGGCAAGATGCTCTGGTATCACCCCTACACCGGCGAAGCGCGCTCCTTCGAGATGCCGGCCGGGGGGCGTGGCTACACGCGGCCGCCGTCGCTCGTCAGCCTCTGGTCCACCGCGCCGTTCCTCCTGAACAACACGGTGGGCCGGCTCGAGATGAGCCCGTCGGTCGAGGGGCGCATGCGCTCGTTCGACGACTCCATCCACAAGCTGCTCTGGCCACAGGATCGCGAGAAGGACTCGCTGCTCGGCGGCAAGATTCCCGGCGTCATCGACCGCGTGGGCGACCGCGCGCCAGAAGGGCATGGCACGCAGCCGGTGTACTTGAAGTTCAGCGCGGGGTATCTCCCCGAGCCCCTCAAGCGGACGCTCAGAACGCAGCAGGCGCTGTTTCCGTCGCTCTTCTCGGAGGACGGTTTACGGATCGGGCCGATCCCGCGAGGGACGCCGATCGGACTGCTCTCCAACCTGCGATTGCTCGCCGACGATCCGTCCCAGCAGGTCGAGCACGATGCCAGGGTCGCAGCGCTCATGGTCAAGATTCTGGCGCGGCTGCACCAACTCGGAGCGAACGCCACCGATGCCGAGGCCACGGCCGCATTCCGGCGATCTCGTGGACCCGCTGCTCGAAATGAGCAAGTGCCCGGACTTCGTCGTGAATCGCGGGCATCTGTTCGGCGCCGAGTTGGCGGACGCCGAGAAACGCGCCCTGATTGAATTCCTGAAGACGTTCTGACGCTGCTGCTGGGGACTGCGCAATGGCGACACAGCTTGGACCGGTCCCCGGCAGCAATTCGAACGCCAGCCGTCCGCTGCCACGCGCCAACACAGGTTCGGCGCTGCTGGACTGGATCTCAGATACCTCCATCGCGGCGCTGAACCTGGAGCGTCGGTTCGATCCGTTTTTTCGACCAGTGTTCGACGCGCTGTTTCGCGACCTAGGCGAGCGTCTGGTCACCGGGCTGATCAACATGGGCCGGCGGAACGAGCACCTTGCGCTCGCGGAAGAGCGCCCGCCGCAAGACGCAGACGCGTGGGTCGATTCGATCATCGCCAGTTTCCACGAGCAGATGCGCTTGCTCTGGAAGCCTGGGGGATTCGAGCGCGGCGGCAACACCAAGACACACGGCATCGTTCGCGGCGAGTTCACGGTGCACGACAACCTTCCGCCGGAGCTGCGCCACGGGATTTACGCACGTCCACACACGTACCGCGCCTGGGTGCGCTATGCAGGTCCGGGTCCGTACGTGACGCCCGACATCGACGATGTGGGCTTCCTGAGCATGAGCATCAAGTTGATGGGTGTGCCTGGACCAAAGCTGATGGACGAGGAGCGGTTCACACAGGACCTGCTGACCGTATCGACGCCAACGTTCGTCAGTCCCGACGTCAGGGCGAACGCCCAGCTCCAGCGCGAGAGCTTGAAGAACGCGCAGATCTACTATTTCCTGAACCTCCGCCAGCCGCACCTCCTCGATTTCGTCATGCAGTCACTGCGGCTGAAGACGCAGACCAGCCCGTTCGAGGTGGAGTACTTCAGTCAGGTCCCGTATCTGCTGGGGGACGGCCAGGCGATGCAGTACTCGTTCTGGCCGAAGTCGAAGCGGCGCACGCCGATGCCGCGGCTGCCGTTTCGTCCGCCGGACGATTACCTGCGCGACGCGATGGTGAAGACGCTGGAACGGGAGGACGTCGAGTTCGACATTCGTCTCCAGCGCCAGACCGACGCGCATCTCATGCCGATCGAGCAGCCCACGGTGCTGTGGCCCGAGCGGCTGTCGCCACGCGTGTCGGTGGCGACGCTCCGGATCCCACGACAGCGGTTCGATTCGCCGTCGCAGATCGAATTCGCCAAGCGCCTCTCGTACAACCCGTGGCATTCCGTTCCCGAGCATCGTCCGCTCGGCCACGTGAGCCAGGCGCGCCGCCGAATCTACTCGGAGCTGTCAAAGCTGCGTCACAGCAAGAACGCGGTGCCGCACTACGAGCCGACAGGGGACGAGGTGTTCGAGTAGCACCGATGACGCCACAGTCGACATTCATGGTCCTGGCACCGATCGACCCCCGGCGCGAGGCGGAGCTGGGCCGGTTGCTGGCGTCGATGAACGGTGCGCCTGGACACGCCCGGCCCGACAACGCGCTCGTCCCGTTCGGGCAGTTCGATGGCCTGCACGTCGCGCGGTTTCTCATCGTGGACGATCGCACGCTTGCCGACAACCGCGCGTACGGAATCCAAGCGCCGGTCTATCCGCGAGGCCTGACGTTTCTCGGCGACGTGGACGGTGATGCCGATGACTTTCTCGTCGATGTGAGCGCCCGGGCGAGTCACGGGCTGCGCGCGATCTTCTCGTGTTGTGAGGGCTTCACCGCCGAGACGGACCTTCTCCAGTGGATGCGCGCGCACCAGGTGCCGGCGGCGGCGGTGTACGTCAACTGGCAAGGACGAACGGCGCGCCAGGTTCGTGAGGACGCCGCGCTCCGCGACGCGTTGGAGCGGCATGTGAATCGATTGACGCCTGAAATCGAGCGCCTCACGCCTCGACAAATACACGAACGTCTGCGCGACCTCGTGAAGGTTGAGGTCAGAGCCGGGCGCCTGACGCTGTCCACCGACGCACCGACCCCAATGGGATGGCGGATCGCGAACCTGCTGCACCTCGCCAGTCTGCCGGCCGCCATCCTCATCCTGCTCCTGATACTGCTGCTCCTGCCGCGCATCGCATTGCTCGGTGTCATCGCCGTGGCCGTGCTGGCGGTCGTCCGTCTTCGCGTGCTGGAGCAGACGGATCCGGAGTTGTGCTCGCGACCGCCGCCCGAGTCCGTGGCGGATCTGGCGTTACTCGAGGATCACGACGTGACCAACCAGTTCAGTGCCATGGGCACGCTGAAGCCGGGGCCGCTGCGCCGGTGGACGACGATGCTGGTGCTCTGGGTGATCGACTGGGCAGCGCGGCACATCTACAAACGGGGACGACTCGCGCGTGTGCGCAGCATTCATTTCGCGCGCTGGGTGTTCCTCGATGGCCGCAGGCGCGTGATCTTTCTGAGCAACTACGACGGGAGCGTCGAGAGCTACATGGACGACTTCATCAACAAGGTCGGCTTCGGGCTCAACGTCGTGTTCGGCAACGGTATCGGCTACCCGAGAGTCCGATGGCTGCTTCTGGATGGGTGCCACGACGAGCGGAAGTTCAAAGATTACCTGCGTCGTCACCAGATGCCGACCCAGGTCTGGTACAAGGCGTACCCCGGCCTGACGGCTGTCGATCTGGAGCGGAACGCGAGACTGCGGCGGGGACTCGACGCCTCGTCGTTGAGCGAGCGCGCCGCCCAGGATTGGGTGGCGCTGCTGTGACCCGCGGCGGCGTTGAGCTCGACGACGTGCAGGGTCTTGTCCGTTTCGGCTACGGGTCATTGACCGACGCGGTGTACGTGCTGGCTCGTGTGCGAAATGCCGATGCCGCGCGAGCGTGGCTGCGATCGGCGCCGGTCACAACCGCAGCGACGCTCTCGCCGCCGCCGGTCACGGCCCTGCAGATTGCGTTCACGGCGCCAGGCATGGAGGCGCTCGACGTCTCCGCTGCCGTGCGCGCCGGCTTCTCGTCGGAGTTCCTGGACGGAATGGACGACTCGAGTCGCGCGCGTCGCCTGGGGGACGTCGAGTCGAATGCACCCGAGCGATGGGACTGGGGCTACGCGCCGGTCGTGCCGCACGTGCTCGTGATGCTGTTCGCGAAGCCCGGACAGCTCGATGAGTGGGTCCGCGGTACGCTCGGTGACGCATGGCGCGAGGGGTTCGAAGAGACGCGGCGGCTGACCACGAGTCATCTGGATGGAGTCGAGCCGTTCGGCTTCATGGACGGCATCAGCCAGCCCGAGGTGGATTGGGAGCAGCGGCGCGATCCGTCAGAAGGCATCGAGCGCTATGGCAACGAGGTTGCGCTTGGCGAGTTCCTCCTCGGATATCGCAACGAGTACGGGAAGTACACGGATCGGCCATTGATCGATGTGGACCTCTCGAGTCACCAGGCTGCCCCTCGCTGA
This sequence comes from uncultured Acidobacteriota bacterium, assembly GCA_963751025.1. Classification (GTDB taxonomy): domain Bacteria; phylum Acidobacteriota; class Vicinamibacteria; order Vicinamibacterales; family UBA2999; genus Gp6-AA40. The sequence continues at coordinate 457,271 of CAVVTC010000008.1, forward strand.
GGATGCTCCGGGCAAGTGGGACGTCGGGAGGAACGGCACCTACCTGGTCATCCGTCAGTTGCAGCAGGACGTGCGCGGCTTCTGGCAGTACGTCACGAGCCGCGCCGGTGGCGATCGTCAGGCTGCTGACACGCTGGCGTCGCGGCTTGTTGGTCGGACGCGACAGGGCGAGCCGCTCGCGCAGCTCGAGAAGGACGCGATTCCCGGCGTAGCCGGCAAGGCGCAGGAACGGCGGCTGAATCAGTTCACGTTTGACGACGACCCGGCCGGTGCCCGCTGCCCATTCGGCGCGCACATCCGCCGGGCGAATCCCAGGAACGCCGACTACGCGCATCACGAGACCGGACTGAAGCAGCGCCTCGCCGATCTGGGCCTGCCGGCGAGTGCGTTTCAGGATGACGTGGTCTCGTCCGTCCGTTTCCATCGCATTCTTCGTCGCGGCCGCGAGTTCGGTCCGTCGTTATCCGTCGACGAAGCGCTCCAGCCAGCGCCTCCGGACGATCCCGATCGAGGGCTGTACTTCGTCTGTCTGAACGCGAACATCTCGCGTCAGTTCGAGTTCATCCAAAACGCCTGGATGACGAGCACGAAGTTCGCGGCGTTGACGGGCGAGAGCGATCCACTGCTCGGCAATCGGCTTCACACCGCCGACGGTCGGGTGACGAACGGGTTTACGATGCCGGCGCGCGGACTTCGACATCGCGTCTCGGATCTGCCGTCGTTTGTCGCCGTGCGAGGCGGGGCTTACTTCTTTCTTCCGGGCGTGCGCGCGCTGCGCTACCTTGCCGGTGCGCGAGGCGAGTCAGGCGTGTAGGCGGGCCGCTTCTCGATCAGGGCACGATGCGGAAGGCAATCAACGTGCGCGCCTGGCCCGTGCTCTGGCTCGCAATCAGCTCAATCAGATAGTCGCCGGTCGCAAGGGGAGCGAGCGCCAGCGTGGCGCTTCGTGATGTCGAGCCATCCGCCTCGTCCCGCGTCGACGTCGACACTGGAACCTGCAGCACCTTGCCGGTTCGATCGAGCAGACGTGCCGAGGACTCCGATGCGTCCGAGGCCGGTACGGCGAACCGCAGCGTGTCCGATCGGCGGAAGCGCAGATCGGCGGTGGCAACCTCGCGGTTGGCAGTGCCCGGTCCGCGCTTGAAGATGAGAAACCCGACGCCCTCCGGAGTGACGGGCACGGTGACGCGGAGCGAGTCGGTCGCCGTCGAGCCGGATAGCAGCTTTCGCGCGCACGCGTAATTCGTAGTCGCCGGATCGGAGCGCGCGTGGTCCGACCGCCCACTGCACGCTGAGCGACGCCGGCACGATGGACAGGTGGCTCGATGCCACTGTCGTACCGGATGCATCGACGAGTGACGCATCGGCCTCGGCGCCCTTGGCCCAGTCGGCAGTCCGCCCGATCTCGATGATCGCGGTGATCGTGCGCGAGTTGGCCGACGCAGGACCGACCGCCGCGTGCAGGCGGAGCGGCGTCTCCCGCGTCGCGATACCGAGCGATGCCAGCGCCGAGGAGACGGCCTGCGCCTCCGCTGCCCCCGCGGCAGCGCCCGAGGACTCGAGCGGTGCGGGTGCCGCCGCGCTCGAGGCCGCGAGGTAGCCGCGGCGCGCGCGAATCTGTACGCCTGGACGTGTTGTGCGTACCGTGATCGCATGGAATCGGCCATCGAGCTTGCCGGTCGAGTAATACCCGAGAAGGTAGTAGCTGCTCAGATCGGTTGTCATGCGCCGCAGACCGAGGGCGAGATCGTTGGTGGCCGTGACGGCAACGCCATCAGTCTGTTCGGCCATCACGTGAAGCGAGGTGCTGCGCTCGGCGAGGCGCGCTTGTTCTTCCTCAGGCCTCAGCGTCGGGTTTTGCCCGACACCCGCAACGGGGAAGATGTCATCGTCGAACGCCACGATGCCGCGCGGATCGATGGGATAGAACGAGACGTTGGCGCGATTGGCCTGATCGAGGATCTGCCTGAAGCGTGAATCGTGATCGAGCGAGGCGAGCCTGAGGCGATCGGTATCGCACGTACTGGCCCGCGGGGTTTCACTGGTTGGTTCGGTCGTCAAACGGCCGGTCTGCCGATCGATCGTGGCCTGCGGGACCGTCGGCACCGTCTCGCGAATCGATCGGCGAAGGTTGTCGTTGGGACGGTACAACCGCCAGCCGTTCGTGATGGTGATGACGGCCTTCCGCTCTTCGCGTGCGTCGCGCAGATAGGTGACGAGCGATTCGAGCGAGTCGAGCGTCTGCGCCTCTCGCCGCCGGAGGATCATCTCCTGCGCGATCCCGCGATCGGCGGCGATCACGCCCGGCTCTTTGGGAATGCCCGGATAGCAGTCGGCATAGCGACTCTCGACCGGATCCAGTGCGGCGTCGCGGGCACCCCAGGGGTTGTTGAGCGCACTCTCGATGGTCGCGAGTTGCCGTGCGAAGGTGAGCGCTCGCACGGAGAGGCCTGGCATCACGACGGCGAGAAGATCGTCGGGACCAAGGAGGTTCCGGAGTGCATCGGTCAGCGGCTTCGCGATCCGGATCGACATCGTGCGATCGACGTGCATGACGTCGAGGAAGAGGATGAAGACACGGGCCCGAGAATCGGTCGCGGCCTGGCGGCTTTCTTCTGGAGTGCGCGGATCGGGCCGGGCCGACGGCGGTCCGCCCCCTCGAATGCGCACGGTGGCGAACTGATCGATCGTCTGAGGCACCCGGTCTTCGAGCAGTTCGAACTCGTCGCGCCGCAGATCGTCGATCGGCACGCCGTCTCGTGTCGTCGCGTAGGCATCGACGCGTACGTAGTTCGCCTCGGTGCGAAAGGTTGGCCGCGGCTGGTCCTGTGACGCGATTCGTATCGGAGCGCCCGCAATCGCCGAGGCGATCACGATGGTGGCGGCAGGCGCGAGATGGCGCCGCCCTCCAGTGAGACGTGTGAACATGCGGACGACTCCGCTCTGCGAAACAAGCGGGCAGGCTGGCGAGCGAAGTCTATCACCGGCACACCGGGCCGCCCTGACTCATCCAGGGCTGCTCCGGTGTAGACTCCGCAGGAGAAAGTTTCGGCTAACCATGAATCAAAGGTGAGGAACATGACTAAGGCGGTGCGTGCTCTCGTCGCTATCGCAATCGTGGTCCTCGGGGCGTCGATGGTGGCGCAGCAGCCGGCCGCCCCCGCCCCGAGCGCTCCTGTCCCAGCCGGCCTTCCGGACTGGGCGTATACGCCGCCGCCACCGCCTGGCGGACCGCCACCGCCCTCTGCGCTCCCGGCCGATGACAATGCGGCGGTTTCGATTCCCGGGACCACCAAGACGTTTACGCGCGGGCAGCTGCGGGCTCAGAAGGAAACAATGGACTGGTACCCCGAAGATCGTCACGGGACCATTCCCGAGATCGCCAGGTTCGGGAAACAGGGCGTGCGCCAGTGCACGCTGTGTCATCTCCCCGACGGCTCCGGGCGACCGGAGAACGCTCCGATCAGCGCCTATAACCCCACCTATTTCGTGCAGCAGATGCAGGACTTCAGGGACGGACTCCGGAAGAGCGCCGATCCGCGGAAGGCGAACACCAACGTCATGATCGGCTTCGCGAAGGCGACGACGCGCGAAGAGGATCTGGCCGCGGCGGCGTATTTCGCGCAGCAGCCGTACCCGCGCCGCATCAAGGTGGTGGAGTCGAAGACGGCGCCGAAGGTGCGGCTCCAGGGCGGGATGCACATGGCCGTACCGGCGAACGAGGGCGGCGGGATGGTGCCGATCCCCGCGAACGAGATGGTCGAGATCCCGGACGACAATCTGCGGGCCGAGGCCCGCGACACGCGCATGCCTTGGACGGCCTATGTACCGCCGGGCACGCTCAACCGCGGCAAGCAGGTGGCCACGAAGTATCAGTGTGCGACCTGCCACGGTGCGAACCTCGAAGGCATCGGCCCCGTACCGGCGTTGGCGGGACGCTCGCCAAGCTACACCATGCGGCAGCTCTTCGACATGAAGACCGGTGCGCGGCGCGGCCCCTGGTCCGAGCTGATGAAGTCGATCGTCACCAGCATGTCGGTGCAGGACATGACGGCGGTCTCCGCGTTCGCCGCCGCGACGCCGGTGCCCGTGGCCGCGCGCCCGAGCACCACGACCGCGGCGCGCTGAGGCTTTTTGGGGGCAGGCGACGCGTCAGCCTGCCCCCAAGGCTCCTAACCCTAATACGGGGGATAATCGAGCCTTCTCGACCCAGCAGTGTTTGGCTGGCTCTATCAAGCCGTTGTCAGTGCATGAGCGACATCTTCATCAGCTACGCCAGTGCTGACAGGGAACGCGCGACGCTGCTCTCGAAGGCACTCCAGCGCCGCGGGCGGTCCGTGTGGTGGGACCGCACCATTCCACCCGGAAAAGAGTACAGACCAGGTCATCGAGGAAGCGCTGGACTCCGCACAGTGCGTGGTCGTGCTCTGGTCGCACGCCTCCGTCGCATCCAGTTGGGTGAAGACCGAGGCGGCCGAGGCGATGCGGAGAAAAATCCTCGTGCCCGCCTTGATCGAGGACGTGAAGATACCGCTCGAGTTCAGGCGTCTCCAGGCGGCTGATTTGTCGCGATGGCAGGGTGAGCCTGACCACCCTGGGTTGGAGGAATTCTTCCAGTCCATCGACAGGAAGATCCACGGCAGCGGCGTGATCGAGAATCCCCCGATTCCTCCAGTGTCGTCGCCAGAGCAACCGCGGCTCGCCACTCAGCCTGGCCAGCGGACGCGTGCCGCGTGGCCCGCATTCGCTCTGATTGGGGCGGTGGTCGTTGTCGCGTCCGGCATCACACTCTGGCGCTCTCAGCAGGACCAGTCCGCTCCGTCTGTCCCGCCGCAAGAAGTGACTGCGGCTGCGCAGGAGGTGAGTGCTGTCGGTTCTGCCCCAGTCGTTCCGGATGTGGTGGTGAGCCCGCCCGAACCAGCGCGCCAGTCTCCAGATGCAGCCGCGCGCGTGACGGATCGACCTGCCGCCACAAGTTCGCGGCCTCCGGCGCAAGAGCCGGGCCGTGTTGTGGACGCATCCAACGAAGTGCCATCGAAGCCCGCGGGCAGCGCACCTGTGGACGTGAAGCCGGTCGCGCCCACGCCTTCGCCGGAATCACCAACCACGCCCCCGGCCGCGGGAGCGCCGGAATCGCCGGCCACGCCCGCACGAACCACAGGCCCGGCTGGGCGCCTCGCCGATGGAGTTCGAGGAGATCGTGTTGATCGTCACGAAGGAAGGCGAGACCGAAGAACTGGACACGATCCTCTCGTTCGGCAGTGCGAGCCTCGTCCTGAAAGACGAGGACTCGAACATCCTGCGCACGCTGCTCTACAGCAACATCCAGAAGGCCACGTATTCGCGGACGCAGCGCCGGATCATGTTGGTCAGAACCACACGGCACTGGCTGACCCTGGGCGTAGGCCGCGAGGAGGTCGTGTTGCGACTGCCCGACGAGACCCACCTGGCGATCCTGTCCCAGATCGAGCAGCGCACAGGCGTCACAGTCGTTCGGCACGTGGAGTAAGCGCGCGGTCCGCCGGCATTCTTCCAACACCAATCCGGGCAGGGATGGCCTCTGCCGCAAATCGAGCGTCCGGCTTCAGCCGGAGCCCACTGTAGAGCGGCATCTCGCGTCCACGGCCCTCGAAAGTAGGGCATGAATTACACGAAAATGCGCAGTGCCAGATCTCTCTGGACCATGCTCGTTGCGTCGGTGCAAGAGTCTGGATAGAAACGGGAAAGAAGCTACGAAGCTCTGGTGCTCATAACGTAGAGCTTGCACGGCAAGAAAAATTTTCCCTGCGTTTTTGCTTTGCTGAGTATTAATTCAAGACACATTTCAGCGTCTCTTGTGCTACCGTTTTTGTGCCGATAAGTACGGTTGACACACCCTCCCGCCAACACGCTCCTGCAGGGCTAGTGGTGATTCGGACGGACGTCAGGAAAGAGAGCATCGGATTCTCCATGCGTTACCGTTGTCGCATCTCGCGGAACTCAGCACTGCGTGCAGTGCTGGCGTTGCTGGTTTGTTCACTCTCGACGCGTACGCTTGCTTCAGAACGCGCGGACGCGCGGTCTGCACTTGAAGGAAAGCTCCAGGCGATCGTGAGCGATCTGCAATCACGATTGCTGATCACGTCGCCGATCGTCGTCTCGATCGTGCCGAGCAACACCTTGATGATGTCCGTGGAGGCGCCCACGGATACGAGGGACACGTTCCTGTTGTCTGTCGAGGCGGGCTTTCTCGACACGCTGACCGACGATGAGATCGAAGCGGCCGTCGCGCACGAGCTCGGGCACGTGTGGATCTTTACCCACCATCCCTTCCTGCAAACCGAAGAGCTCGCGAACCGGATCGCGATGCGCGCTGTCAGGCGCGAGAGTCTCGAGCGTGTCTACGCCAAGGTGTGGGAGCGCGGCGGGACGAAGGGCGATCTCGTGTGGTTCCTCGGTGGCGCGCCCCCTGCTTCAGCTGCCGGCCTAGCCCCCGACACCAGCCGATAGAGCAACACCCCATGATTACACGGCCGCGTGAAAGACTTACGCGGTCGTGTGTGGTTGGGTTTCATAGATCTTCATTCGCTGCGACACAACTGATTGGCATGCTCTTCGCCCACTGGACGCGGCGGAGGTCCAGTCATGTGTAATACGACCCGTGGAATTGTCACGATGCTCGGCTCACTTGCGTTTGTCGCCGTATTCAGCTTGTCCGCATTCGCACAGGCATCGGCGTCGCAGGCTCCAGCCGCTGCTCCAGCTGGCCAGGCGCAGAAATCCGAATCTGCGCAGGGAGCACTGAAGTCTGTCGATACGGAAAAGATGACCCTGACACTCGCGACCGGGCAGACCTTTCAGTACACAAGCTCGACGAGAGTGACCGGCGCGCAGGGCGGAGTTGCCGGACTCTCTTCGATGTCCGGTCGGGAGGTAACCATCGATTTCGAGACGAAGGGCGCTGACCGCATCGCCACGGCGATCACAGTCGCGGCGGACAAGAAATAGCCGGCAGCTCCGGGACACAGCACGGGGCGATCGAGGCGACCTGCCTTCGACGCCCGTGCTGATCCTAACCATCTACACCGCGGACGAGTGTCTGCTCGTTCTCGTCGGAGACCGCCGTCGTCTACTCCTGGCGCAGCAACACCTGTGGCTCGATCCCGCCGACACGCCGTGCCGGGACGAAGGCGGCAATCGATGTCGCGGCAAAGAGAAGCGCCACCGCCACCAGGTACGTCGCACCATCCAGCGGTGCGACGCCATACAGCAGCCCCCGCAAAGCGCGACCCGCGCCTAGCGCGATGACAAGACCCAACACGGTTCCGGCAGCCACTCGCCAGCCCGCTCGCATCAGCACCCCACGCTGGATGACCTCGCGCGAGGCGCCGAGCGCCGTACGAATCGCGAACTCGCGCTGACGCTGGGCGACGTCGAGCGCGACGAGCGCGAACACGCCCAATGCCGACAACGCGAACGCGAGCCCGGCAAACAGGACGAACAGCCACATCGTCAATCGCCACGGCGCTTCGGCCCGGCTGACGACGGCATCGAGCGTCGTGACGTTGTCAACGATGGCGGTCGGGTCGAGATCGCGCGCGATGGCCCGAATGGCGGATGCCATTCCGATCGGATCGACTGACGTACGAACGACGATGTTGTCTGCGGGGCGCCCAGTCTGCAGTGCGGCGTCGTAGACGTCGAGCTGCACTTCCTGGAGCCCGCGGTAGCGCACGTCGTTCACGACGCCGTCGAAGAACGTTCCGGAGACACCGCTGAACCAGACGCGTGTGGGTTCCCCGCGGCCCTGGAGCACCGCGCTCCAGTTGTGCGAACCCATCAGCGCAGGTGGGAGAAGATCGAGCCACTCTCGCTCCACTCGCGGAGATGCCGGTGCGTGAGCTCGATGACGGCCTGCCCGCCTCGATCGGTCTGCCAGATCACCGCGAGTTGCTCCGGTGCGGTCACCGGGAGCGGACGCAACAGGAGCGTGTTGACTGCGCTGAAGATGGCGCTGTTCGATCCAATCGCGACGGCGAAGGTCAGGACGGTCGCAACGGTGAAGCCCGGAGCCCGGCGCAAGTGACGAATGGTGTGACGAACGTCGACGAGAAGCGACATGCGTGTTTATATCGCACGTCGGCGTTGTGATCCAGGTCTGTGCCTACTGCGGTGCGAGCACTTTCCGGATGATCGCCGCAGCCGCCGGGAACTCCTTCTTCGCGTTGCAGCAGAAGACGCCTTCCGCAACGTTCAGCGGCGTCCAGCCAAGCGTCGTCTTGACGGTCACATCGGCGCCCTGATCGATCAGGGTACTGCACGATCGACGGCTGGTTCGACATGATCGCGCCGATGAGCGGGGTGCTGCCGTTCCAGCGCGGATCGCCGACGCCGAGGTCGAGCAGTTTGTCGATGTTGTGCGGGTAGTAGAGCAGCGTGTACTCGACGTCACCCTCCATCGGGTAGTCGCCGAAGTTCGCGCGGGCGTTGATGTCGTTGCCGAGTGCGACGGCCAGCTTCACGGCCTCGAGCCGCTCCGCTTCGGGGACGCCGGTGTACGGACCCGGCGTCTCGCCCTCCCAGGTGTCGAGCCCGGCCGCGACCATCAGCGGCGTGACACCGGTGAGCGTCGGGATCTTCGGATCGGCCTTGAACTCGACGAGCAGTCGCATCAACTCGACGTCGCCGTTCTTGGCAGCCACGTAGAACGGCGTCGCGCCCCGATAGCTGATCAGATGACGTCCGAGCCGGATGTTCGGCGGGTTGCGCGCCGTGCCGCCCTCTTTGCCGAAGCGCGGCTCATTCCACTCGACGCGCGTGTTGGGATTGGCGCCTCGCTCGAGCAGCTTTCTGGCGAGCTGAATTGGCGTGACGCTGCCAACCTGTTGCGGCGTTCCAACCGGCGTATTGCCGACGCCTGCGGCGCCGTCGGCGCCCGGCTTGCGCAGCCACGCCACCGTGTGGAGCGGCGACCCGCGCGGATCGGGGAGGTTTGGATTCGCGCCCTGATCGAGCAGCACCGCCGCCAGCTCGAAGTAGGCGTTTACCGCCGCAATGCTCAGCGCACTCGAGCCGTCGGTCGCGACGTCGTTGACATTGGCGCCTCGCTTCAGCAGCGCGACAGCTGTCTCGGTGTGCGCGTTGCGCACCGCGAAGAGCAGCGGCGTCAAGCCACCGGTTGACTTCAGCTTCAGATCGGCGCCCGCTTCGATCAGCACATCAACAGCCGCGGTGTTGCCTTCGGCCGCGGCCCACATCAACGCGGTCTGACCTCGATACGGTTCCTTGGTGTCGACGCTGGCGCCGCGCGTCAGCAGCAGCCTCACGGCGTCCGCTTTGCCCGACAGCGCCGCGGTCATCAGCATCGTCTGGCCTTCCTGGGACGTGCCGTTCGGATCGGCGCCCGCTTTCAGCAGCCGCTCGATCGTGGCCGCGTTGCCATTGACGGCGGCGAGGTACAGCGGCGTGATGTTGTAGCGGGTTGATGCCTTGGCGTTGGCGCCGGCGCCGAGGAGCAGTTCGACGAGCTGAAGGTCGTTCCGCTGCGCCGCCCAGTGGAGGGCCGTGAAACCGTCGGCCTCGGCGGCGTTGATGTTGGGCTTTTGTTTGAGGAGGGTGCGGACCGCCTGGACGTCCTGCTTCTTGACGGCGTCGATCAATGGCGACCCAGCCGCCGAGACGGAAGTCGTCGCCGCAAGACAGCCGATGGCTACTACGTGGAGCCAGCCGCGAAACCTCATATCTCCTCCGTCCCTCGACTCGCGCTCGGGACGCCCTGAGCCATGTCGAAGGGCGCCTACGGGGGTAATATAACCCCGTATTTGAATGTCCTGCAGAGGTTTGCGCGTGGGTCCGGCTAAACGCGTGGGTCCGGCTAAAGCCGGACACTACGTACTCTTCGCCGCGGCTGGTGTGCTGATTCTGACTGGCCTCTGGCGCGCCGACATCCTCGTCGCACAGGGCCCGGCAACGTCAGCAACGGCGGCGTCTTCGTCTGCCGCGGTGCTGAAGCAGGTCCTGCGCGACCTGCCACAACGAGCGGCTGAAGAGCGGCGGCCTGGTCATCGATCCCGCTGGTGTGGCCAACGTGACTGCCGGCGCTGACCACTGGGAGAAGGTGGTTCGCAAGCTGCGGACGCAGTCGATGCCGCCGCCCGGCGCACCGCGTCCGGACGCCGCCAGCTACGACCGCGTGGCGACGTTCCTGGAAACCGAGTTGGACCGCGCCGAAGCCGCGCGTCCACATCTCGGCAAGCTGCCGCTGACGCATCGCCTCAGTCGCACCGAATATCGAAACGCCGTCCGCGATCTGCTCGCGCTCGAGTCGCTGCCGCGAGAGGTCAGCATCGATTACCTGCTCCCGCCGGACAACATCAGCAGCGGCTTCGACAACATCGCCGATCTCCTTTTCGTGTCGCCGAGCAACATGGAGCGCTATCTCGACGCGGCGCGGAAGATCAGCCGCCTCGCGGTTGGCGACCCGGCGATGCCGGTGATGGTGAACATCCATCGCCTCGATCCGGAGCATCCGCAGGACGAGCGCGTTGACGATCTGCCGTTCGGCACGCGCGGGGGTATCGCAGTACGGAGCGAGTTCCCGGTGGACGGCGCGTACATCGTGAAAGTCGATGTCGGCGCCGCGAACGGGCACGAGCTCGAGATCACCGTTGACGGCGAACGCGTCGCACTGCGGTCGCTCGGTGGTGGCGGCCGCGGCGCTCCAGCGGTGGATGCGCCTCCCGGTCAACCCGATCCGTCGGATCCCGATCCGACGCCGCCGTCGAACGCTCGACCGGCGGTGCCGGGCAGAGGCGCGGGGCCGGTCGATGGAGCCGGTGCAGTTGATGCAGCAGGTGCACGTGCTGGACGCGCCGGTGGTCGAGGACGCGGAGCTGCCGCAGGACCGCTCGAGTTCCCGCTGACGCTGAAGGCCGGACCAAAGGTGATCGGCGTTGCGTTCGTGCAGCGCACCGAGGCGCGTGACGAAGCGACGCTTCGGCCGCGGATGCGGAGCCGTGGCACGCAGCCGGCGATCAACAGCGTGACGATCAGCGGCCCCTACAACGTGACTGGCCGCGGTGATTCACCGAGCCGGCGCCGCATCTTCGTGTGCAGGCCTTCATCCGCAGCCGAGGAGCTTCCGTGTGCGCGCAGGATTCTCTCGACGCTCGCGCGCCGCGCGTATCGCCGCCCGGTCAGCGACACGGACGTCAGGGACCTTCTGCCGTTTTACGAGCAAGGTCGCAAGGAAAGTAGCTTTGACCTCGGCATTCAGAGAGCCCTCGAGCGTCTGCTCGTCAGCTCGCAGTTCCTGTTCCGCATCGAGCGTGAACCTGCGAACGTAGCAGCCGGCACCGCGTATCGCGTCTCGCGACCTCGAGCTCGCCTCGCGGCTATCGTTCTTCATCTGGAGCAGCATTCCAGACGATGAACTGCTCGACGCGGCAGCGGCAGGGCGGCTGAAGGACCCGAAGGTACTCGAGCAGCAGGTGCGCCGCATGCTGGCGGATCCGCGCTCTGAATCGCTGGTCACCAACTTCGCGGCGCAGTGGTTGTACCTGCGGGACATCGCAGCGAAACAACCCGACGAGATTCTCTTCGCCGACTTCGACGAAACACTCCGCACCGCCATGCAGCGTGAGACGGAACTGTTCATCGGCAGCGTGTTCAGAGAGAACCGCAGCGTCCTCGATCTCCTGAAGGCCGACTACACCTTCCTGAACGAGCGGCTCGCGCGTCACTACGGCGTGCCGAACATCAAAGGAAGCTGGTTCCGGCGCGTCACGTTCCCGGAGGGAAGCGTCCGCGGCGGACTGCTCGGACAGGGAAGCGTTCTGACCATCACGTCGTATTCGACGCGCACCTCGCCGGTCCTGCGCGGCAAATGGGTGCTCGAAAACCTGCTGTCGGCGGCGCCGCCGCCTCCGCCCGCCGACGTGCCATCGCTGAAAACCGAGACTGCCCCTGGCAAGCCGCTGACGCTCCGCGAGGCAATGATTCAGCACCGCGCGACCCCGGCGTGCGCCGGCTGTCATGCGCGGATGGACCCGATTGGCTTCGCGATGGAGAACTTCGACGCCGTCGGGCGATGGCGCGAGCGCGACGGCCAGCAGCCGATCGATGCCACCGGCGTCTTCCCGGAGGGGACGAAATTCGAAGGCATTGCCGGGTTGAAGAAGGAACTGCTGCGCCAGCCCGAGCAGTTCGTCGGCACGGTCGCGGAGCGGTTGCTGATGTACGCGATCGGCCGCAACCTGCAATACTATGACGCACCCACGGTGCGCGCCGTGATGCGCGAGGCGGAGCCGGCAAACCAGACACTGGCGTCGCTGGTGCTTGGGATCGCGAAGAGCCGTCCGTTCCAGATGCGAGAGGCTGGAGGCGAGTGATGTTCGTCAGCAAGAAATCGCTGCCGCGGCGGACGTTCCTGCGTGCCATGGGCACGACCATCGCGCTGCCATTCCTCGACGCGATGGTCCCGGCGCTCTCGGCGCGCGCCGTCAAGCCCGTTCCGCGCTTCGGCTTCGTCTACATCGCCAACGGCGTCATCCAGAACCTGTGGACGCCGGCGACGACCGGATCCGGATTCGAGCTGACCCCGACGCTGTCGCCGTTCGCGAGCCTGCGCGACAAGATCACGGTCCTCAGCGGCCTCTCGCACCTGCAGGCGGACACCTTCGGCGACGGCACGGGCGATCATCCGCGCGCGTCGGCAGTGTGGCTGACCGGCGTGCACGCCTACGACCGTACACAGCCGGGCGTCGAGGTGAAGCTGGCGACGACCGTCGATCAGCTCCTGGTGCGCGAGATCGGCAGGACGTCGCGCATTCCGTCGATGGAGATGTCGGTCGATTTCCCCACGCAGGGTTCCTGTGACTCTGGCGACTGCTTCTACGTGAACACCGTCTCGTGGCGCAACGAGACGACGCCGAACAACACCGAGTCGCATCCGCGGATCGTGTTTGAACGCCTGTTCGGCGACGGCGGCAGCGCGGACGCGCGCCAGTCGCGCAGCCAGTCGGAGGGGAGCATCCTCGACTCCGTCCGCGAAGAGGCGAACCGCGTGGCGAACAGCCTCGGGCGCGGCGACAAGGCCAAGCTGCACGAGTATCTCGACTCCGTGCGCGAGATCGAACAGCGGATCCAGAACTCCGAATCGCAGCCGGTGGACATCGAGCTGCCGGATCGGCCGACGGACATTCCGTCCTCGTTCGACGCGCACACCAAGCTGATGTTCGACCTGCAGGCGCTGGCCTTCCAGGCCGACATCACGCGCGTGTTCAGCATGATCATGTCGCGCGAGCTGAGCACGATGACCTTCCCGAGCATCGGCGTGCCCGAGCAGCATCACGGCGTGTCGCACCATCGCAACGACCCGCAGCTGATCGCCAAGAAGGCACGCATCGATGTGTATCAGGCGCAGCTCTTCGCCTACTTCCTCGAGAAGCTGCAATCGATGAAAGAAGGCGACGGGTCCGTCCTTGACCAGTCGCTGCTGCTCTACGGCGGCGGGATGGGCGACGGCAACATGCATCGCCACTCGGATCTGCCGACGCTGATGGCCGGCGGCCTCGGCGGCAAGTTCAAGACGGGACGCCATCTCCAGTACAAGCTCGACACGCCGATGGCCAACCTGCTGCTGACGATCATGGACAGCGGCGGTGTGCGCCTCGAGAAGTTCGGCGACAGCAACGGCCGAATTCTGGAGCCGCTCTCGCTCTCGTAGAGGCGGGCCTTCAGGCCCGCCTTCGATTGGCAAGTTCGAGTCCTGATCATCCCAATCCAGGCTGGCCCTGCCGGTTCAGCACAGCGCGACCGCGTGTGATCGTGTGGACTGTCAACTGTGCGCCCGCTCGTTCTCACCGCAATTCTGAGCCTGCCGGCGGCGTCCGTGTCGGCGCAGTCAAGCGTGGGCCCCGCAGAATCTCCAGTGAGTCTGTACGCCGTGGTACCGCCGGATGCGTCGGGCGTGCAAGGCACTCCCGCCTCGGATCTGACGGGTCCTGCCGCTGACGATGCCATGCGCGGCAAGCGGGGTGAGTTCCTGATTGCACCGTTGCCGATGGTGAACCCGACGCTCGAAAACGGCCTGGCGTTCGCCGTTGGCTACCTCTATCGCGTCGACGCCACCGATACCATGACGGCGCCGTCGGTGTCGGCCATCGGCGGTTTCAAGACGAGCAACGGAAGCTGGGGCGGAATGGTATTCCAAAGCCTGCGGCTCGCGCATGACCGATTCCGGTTCATGGGAGTGTTTGGCTACAGCGATCTGAACTACGCATTCTATGGCATTGGCGAGGACGCTGGCGCGGCTGACTCCCCGATCGAACTGAATCAAACCGGTCCGGTCGGCGTGCTCGATGGTCTCGTGCGGGTGCGTAATCACTGGTATGTCGGCGCGCGTTATCTCCTCATGCATATGCGCATCGCGACTCCGGAAACGCCGAGCGAAGGGCTGGCAATCCCGGTTGATGATGCGGACCTCAAGACGGCGGGGCTCGGCCCACGAGTGGACTTCGACTCGCGGGACAACCCGTTCTACCCTCGCACCGGGTTGCAGTTTCAAGGCGTGGCCGGCTTCTATGATGAGTCACTCGGCGGGAGCCGCAGCTATCAGGCGTACCAGGGGATGCTGAACGGCTACCAGTCCCTGAGTACGCGGCACGTCCTGGCGTGGCACGTCGGGGCGTGCGGGGTTTCCAGCGAGGCGCCGTTCTACGATCTGTGCATGCTCGGCAAGAGCCGCGATCTGCGCGGGTATCCCACCGGGCAGTACCGGGACCGCGCGATGATCGCCACGCAGGCCGAATGGCGGTCGGAGTGGTGGTGGCGCTTCGGCGCGACCGCGTTTCTCGGCGCCGGCGAGGTCAAGCCTGACTTCGGCGCTTTTACCTGGAAGGATGCGCTGCCCGGCGGCGGCGTCGGACTCCGCTTCACGCTCGCGCAGCGCAACCACGTCAACCTGCGAGTGGACTACGCGTGGGGACGCGACAGCACCGGACTCTACATCAGCGTTGCAGAGGCATTCTGACTGGCGGGCTGGCCGCAGCGCGGACGCGGAGTGGACTCCGGAGGTGTCCAGGTGCGATCCTGCGCCATACGCAGTCTTCATCCAGGAATCCTTCATGCGATACGTCTTGGTTTTGATATCCCTGCTGACCCTTCTGGCCAGCGACGCGCTCGTGGCTGGCGACTGGCCTCACTGGCGCGGGCCCTCTCGCAACGGCGTGAGCACCGATACCGACCTCCCAGTGTCCTGGGGTGCCACGTGCCTGTCGGAGGCGCCAACGCCGTCGCCTCCACCTCCACAACCTGCCGCGCCGGCCGGCCGGGGTGGCTTCGGACGCGGTGGCCGGGGCCGCGGCGGCTTTGGAGGCTTCGGAGAAGGTCGCCCTCTGACGCCGCTCGGGTGCTCCGAGTTCGAGACCACGAACATCGCGTGGAGGCTGCCGCTGCCTGCTTACAGCGGATCGACGCCGATCATCTGGGGCGACACGATCTTCTTGAACGTCGCCACCGGCGCAAACAGCGGCACGCTCGAACTGTGGGCGGTGGACCGCCGCACGCAGTCGGTCGCCTGGAAACGACCGCTTGCCGACACGAACCACATGGAGCGTAAGCAGAACATGTCGTCGCCGTCGCCGGTCACCGACGGCCGCCACGTGTGGGTCATGACTGGCGTCGGCGTGATTAAGGCCTTCGACTTCGCCGGCAAAGAGATCTGGGCGCGCAACATCCAGAACGACTACGGGACGTTCGGCCTCAACTGGGGATACGCCTCGTCCCCTTTGCTCCATGGCGGCGCGTTGTACGTGCAGGTGCTGCACGGCATGAAGACCGACGACCCGTCGTACGTCCTGAAGATCGACCCGATGACGGGGAAGACCATGTGGCGCGTTGAACGGCACACCGACGCCGTCTTCGAATCGCCCGATTCGTACACAACGCCCGCCTGGATCGAGGCCAACGGCCGCGCCGAGCTCATCATCACTGGGGGCGATGTCGTGTCCGGGCACGATCCGGAGACGGGCCGCGAGTACTGGCGCGCCGACGTCCTGAACCCGAGCCGGAACAACAGCTACCGGATCGTCGCCTCTCCGTTTGTCGTCGGCGGACTCGTCATCGCGCCGACGAGGAACAATCCCTTGGTCGCCGTGCGCCCTGGCGGCAACGGCGACGTCGCTCGCAGCCACATTGCGTGGTCGTTCGCCCAGGGACCCGATGTCCCCACGCCCGTGAGCGACGGCAAGCTGCTGTACATCGTGCGCGACAATGGTGTGGTTTTCGCCCTCGACGTGCAGACCGGCACGACGGTCTACGGCCCGGTTCGCCTCCCCCCCGGGGACGTACAGCGCCTCGCCCGTCCTGGCCGACGGTAAGATCTACGTGACCACCGAAGAAGAGGGAATCACGACGGTCTTCAAGGCCGGACCCACGTTCGAGATTCTGTCGCGCAACTCGCTCTTAGGGGACTGCTCGCCGTACTGTCTCAGCAGCGTCGCCGTCTCCGAGGGACAGCTCTTCCTCCGGACCGCCTCCTTCCTCTGGGTGATCGGGGAACGCAAGTCCGGCAACTGACTGCTGCCATCGGCGGCGACGACCGCGGGGGCATGCTCACGCGAGGATGGTCGCGTTGCCATTGATGATCTGGCCCGGAGCGAAGGGTGCACCGGCGATGGCAACGCCGGGAATCTGCACCATATCGGCCATGCGAGCGAGTGGCTTCGTCCCCCCGTTCAGTGTCAGCACCGCCCCCTTCACAGAGGTGGTCGCCGCTGCCTCAATGGTAAGTTGCGCCGACGCCTTGAGTTCTGCGTTTGCTCCGCTCCTGAGTGACAGTGACTGCGCGGCCCTCAACGAGATGCTGTTGGCCTCGATGTTGATTTGGGACGATGCTCTGATGGTCGCCGAGCCGTCGGGGGCGACGGCGATGAGGCGCACGAGCGCGGCCATCTGGCTCTCCAGCGCGGCCAACCTCAGTTCGAGGGACTTGGAGTCGGTACCGACCTGCGAGCGGCATGGACATGATGGTCTCCCTTTCAATCAGCGGGAGCGCCGGCCGTCCGGGTTCCCAATGGGCGCAGTCTAGCTCAGGTTCACGGCATGGCGTTGACACGGTGCGGCCGCGGATCCGGGAGGTGATCGCTCGACGCAGCTTCGAGCCCAGGAAGATACGAGGCTTGCCATCGATCCCGTGTCCGACTCGAGTTTTATAGGGATCGAGTCCAAAAACGCGGCGCTATACTGCCGTGATGATCCGCGCACTCCTCCTGTCGCTGTGTATGGTGTCCCTGTGTGCCTCATCCAAAGTACTCGCTGAATCGGCGGCAGGCATTCGCTGGACGGCGCCCGCTGGTTGGAAGGTGGAGGGGCCACGACCGATGCGTGCGGCCACCTACACGATCGCCGTCGTGCCAGGCGATCAAGGTCCGGCCGAGTGTGTGGTGAACTACTTCGGACCTGGGCAGGGCGGCACGGTGGACGCCAACGTCGATCGCTGGCGCTCGCAGATGCTTGGTGCTGACGGCAAGCCGGCAGTCGCCAAGGTGACGATGCGTACGGTCCGCGGTGTGAAGGTCACGGTCGTGGACTCGTCGGGGACCTACACGGGCATGGGCGGACCGATGGCCGGCGGCGCGAAGCCAGTGAGCGGATATCGTTTGTTGGGCGCGATCGCCGAAGGGCGCGGCGGGAACGTCTTCTTCAAGCTGACCGGTCCGTCGAAGACCATCGCCGCGCAGCAGGCCGCGTTCGATCAGTTGCTGGCGTCGATTCAACCCGAATAGCCGCCTGCGCTCGTGGCCGGTTCATCATGGATCCAGAATTCGACTGCCAGGCCTGTGGCGCGTGCTGCGTGTCGCCGTACACCGGTGACGCCTACGTGGCATTGGACGATCGTGAGGCAGCCCGACTGGGGTTGGCGCAACTGCCGGTGATCCTCCAGCAGCAGGGCGGAGACCCACCGGAGTATTTACCCAGATTGGGGACCAAGCTGAATGCCCACGCGACGAGGGTCTGTGCCGCTTTTGAAGGAATCGTCGGTTCCGCGTGTTTGTGTGGCATTTATGAGGGACGGCCAAACGCGTGCCGGCAGTTCGAAGCGGGAGGCAAGGCCTGTCGAGAGGCGCGGCTCGCGATCGGACTCACGCCGATCTAGAGGCCCTGAGTCTAATTCGACACTCCTTCCGTGGTCGTTCTGCGACCGAGTCCCAGCGCGCGCCTTCGACAACCACGCGCTGAGGCGCTGGTTCGCGAGCGAATGCTCCAACGCGTCGAGCTTGACGTAGGCGGCCGGCACGAGCAGCAGCGTCAGGAACAGGCACAGCGACTGCGCGCCGATGATCGTGACGGCGATGGCCGAGCGCTGCGCGCCGCCGATGCCGACGCCGAGCGCCGTCGGCAGCAGCCCGAAGATGATCGCCAGCGTGGTCATCAGGATCGGGCGCAGCCGCGTGCGGCACGCGTCCACGATCGCTTCGTCACGCGGCACGCCCCGTGCCCGGAGGACGTTGGTGTAGTCCACCTGCAGAATCGAGTTCTTCTTCACGATGCCGAACAGCAGCAGAATCCCGAGCGCGCTCCACAGATTCAGCGTCCGCCCGGTCGCCAGGATCGTGAACAGCGCGAACGGGATCGACAGCGGCAGCACCGTCATGATGACCAGCGGCTGCACGAAGCTCTCGAACTGGGCGGCAAGCACCATGTAGACGAAGATGCTCGCCAGCAGGAGCGCCAGCATCAGGTTGTCGGTGGTCTCGTCGAGGTTCTGCGTCTGCCCTCGCATCTGAAAGGTGTAGCCCGGCGGCAGGTTGAGCTTCTTCGATGATGCGACGGAGATCGCCCGACGACTGGTCGAGCGCGTAGCCGGGGGCAATGTCGGCGTTGTTGTTGATCGCGTATTGCCGGTTCGAGCGGGTAATACGTGTTGGCCCAAAGCCTCGCTCCAGCCGCGCGATGTTGTCGATCCGGACCGGCTGGCCGGACGTCGAGGTGACCGTCAGCTTGCCGACCATGTCGATGTCGCGGCGCTGGCTCTCCAGCACGCGGACCGTCACCGGGTACTGTTCGCCCGCTTCGCGATACGTCGTGATCTCGTCGTCGCCGGCCACCATCAGCCGCAGCGTGTTGCCGATCGTCGCCATGCGCACGCCCAGGTCGGCGGCGCGCGACCGATCCACGGCCACCTGCACTTCGGGGCTGGCATCGCTGTAGTCGGACTTCGCGTCGACGAGGCTCGGCGTCGTCTTGGCCTTCTCGACGATCCGCTGTGAGTATTTGTAGAGCGTGTCGAGATCGGGTCCGAGCAGCGATGTCTGGAGCCCGAAGTTGCCGCCGCCACCGAGCGGATTCCGGCCGACGATGCTCGCGGCGTATGCAGGATGGCGCGCGAAGACGCGGCGGACCTGCGTCATGATCTGGCTCTGTGTGACCTTCCGCTCGTTCGCGGGCTCGAGATAGAAGAGCAGGTGAAAGTGAGTGTAGCGATCGGCGCCGGCGATGTACGCCACTTGTGACACGCCCTCGAGCTGGCCGATTTCTTTCACCACGTTACGGGCGATCTCGGCCGTGCCTTCGATCGACGTGCCCTGCGGCGTGTCGGCGTGCACGGTGAACTCATTCATGTCCTCGGCCGGCACGAACGTGCGCCCCACCATCCAGTTCAGCGGCACGGTGAGCGCGACCAGCGCGGCCGAGACGCCGATGATCCACATCGGGTGGGCGAGCGTCCACCGCAGCGAGGCGCTGTACCAGCGATCGAGCGCGCGGAACAGCCGATGGTGCTTGGTGTCCTCGTCCTCGCCCGCGTGCGACCGCCTTCAGCCAACGGGAACTGAGCATCGGCGTCAGCGTGAAGCTGACGACCATCGATACCAGAATCGCGAACGCCATCGTCAAGCCGAACGGGTAGATGAAGCGCCGCGCGTAGCCGGTCATGAAGGCGACTGGCAGGAAGATGACGATGAGCGACAGCGTCGTGGCCATCACCGGCAGCGCGACCTCGCGCGTGCCCTCGATGGCGGCATCGAAGGGCGAGCGCCCCTTCTCCTCGATGTAGCGGAAGATGTTCTCCAGCACCACGATCGCGTCGTCGATGACGATGCCGACGGCCAGGGTGAGCGCGAGCAGCGTCATGTTGTTGAGCGTGAAGTCCATGGCCCGCATCAACGTGAACGTGGCGATGATCGAGGCCGGGATGGCGACCGAGGCGATGACGACCGCGCGCAGGTTCCTGATGAAGAAGAACACGACCAGCGACGCGAGCAGGCTGCCCCAGATCAGATGCTCCTCCAGCGACGCGATGGACGCGTAGATGAACCTGGAGTCGTCAGTGGGGATCGTGAGCGTGACGTCGGGAGGCAGAGTCTCACGAACGTCCTCGAGCCGCTCCTTGACGCCTTCGATGACCGTGATCGTGTTCTCGCCAGAGGCGCGGCGGATATCGAGCTGGACGCCCGGGCTTCCGTCGGCCATGAACAGCGACGTGGCCACTTTCTTGACCGAGTCCTCCGCATATCCGATATCGGACACGCGCAGCGGGACGCCGTTCACCGTGGCGACGATCACATCGTTGAACTGCTCGGTGGCGTCGAAGCGGCCCAGCGTGCGCAGGCCGACTTCCCACTTGCCCTGCTCGAGCGTCCCGCCGGGGATCTCGACGTTCTCCTGCCGGATGGCATTCACCACCTGCTCGATCGACAGCCCGTGCGCATTCAGTTTCTCGACGTCGACAACGATGTGAATTTCGCGAGAGCGATCACCGTTCATGGTGACGGCGCCCACACCGTTGACCGCTTCGAGCGCGCGCTTCACCTGCTTGTCGGCGATCTCGGTGAGCGTGCGCAGGCTCGCCGTCTTGCTCGAGAGCAGGACGCTCATGATCGGATCGGCGTCGGGATCCTGCTTCTGGACGACCGGGGGCAGTGTCTCGGGCGGAACGGTCCGCATCGCGCCGGCAACTTTCTCGCGAACCGCGTTGGCGGCGTCCTCCAGGTTGGCCTCGAGGACGAACCGGATTTGGATGTTGGCGTTGCCGCCGGCGTTGACGTTCGCCGTCATCTGGTCGATGCCGGCAATGCCGCTGAGGGCGTTCTCCATCGGCATGATCACCGCCGACGTCATCTCGTCTGGCGACGCGCCCGGCAGCCGCAGCTGGACGTTGACCTGGGCGGGATCGGCCTTCGGGAAGAGATCGACGCCGAGGTCGCGGAACGAGAACAGGCCGAGCACGACCAGCGACATCACGAGCATCGTCGCGAACACCGGCCGGCGGACGCAGAGCTCTGACAACATCGCTACTCTCCTGTGACCGCGACGGTCATCCCATCGGTCAGCGTATCGACGTCGGTCACCGCGACGCGATCCGCCTTGGTCAGTCCGTCGAGGATCTCCATGCGGTCGCCGATGCGGTCGCCGGTCTTGAGCTCGCGCGCCGCGAGCCGATCGCCCTCGACGGCGAACGCCCGATAGACGCCGTAGCGGTACTGCATGGCGGCGTAGGGGATCGTCATCACCTGTTCGACCAGCGAGGTGTCGAGCCGCACGCGAGCGAACGTGCCCGGTTTCAACAGCGCCTCGCCGTTGGGCGCGAGCGCTTCGAAGGCAAACGTGCGCGTTTGCGTGTTCACCGCGGGACTGATGCGCGACACGGTGGCGGTGAAACGCTTGTCCGGGTAGGCATCGACCGCGAGCGTCAACGGCTGTCCGACCTTGATCCAGGGCGCCATGCGCTCGGGAATCTCGGAGAGCAGCTTCAGCGGGATCCACGCGCACGACGGTCATGACCGGCATCTGCGCTTTCACCAGCTCGCCGAGCGAGACCATCCGCTGCTGGACATAACCCTCGAACGGCGCGCGAATCGATGCGTCCTGCAGGTGGCGCTCGGCCAGCTTCATGGCCGCCGCCGATGCGTCGATGTCGGCCCGGAGGTTCTTCGCCTCCTGCAGCGCGGCATCATAGGCGGCCGCCTTGAGGCGCAGCGCCGTGTCCGCGTCATCGAGCATCTGCTGGGCGATGAGTTGACGCTTGTGCAGCTCGGTCGCGCGCGCAAAGGCCTGCTTGGCCTGGGCCAGCTCGGCACTGGCTCGCCTGACGTCGGGTGTGTCCTCGATCCGCGGCAACTGCTCCGCATCCGAGGCACCGTACTTCCCGAGTGAGCGCTCATGCGCCGCGCGCTGCTGGTCGAGGCTGTATTGCAGCTTCTCGCGATCGAGCTCGACGAGCGGCTGTCCCGACGTCACGCGATCACCGAGATCGGCGAGCACGCGACGGACCACGCCCTCGACTTCGGAGGACACGGTGACCTGGTCCTCGGCCGCCAGCGTCCCGACGACATCGAGAGTGCGCCGCACCGACTCCTGACGAACCGCTTCGATCTTGACGGACTTGGCCGCCTGCTTCGACTTGTTCGCCTCGTTCGGCGCTCGAGTCCGAACATCCGGCGACAACGGCCGACGTGGTACAGAGCACGACCAATATGAGGGCAACCTTCGGCATAAGATCTCTGATTCTAATCCCTCTGTCCGAAGCCAGACGGCCGACTGGTCGAACAGTGCGCTGAGACAGGGGTCTCCGCGCCTGATATTGTGTACGTCGTGTCCGCTTCAGCCGGGGTCGCGCCCAGGGATCGCGAGGTCATCGCGCTCGTCGGGCTCGCGCACGGCACCTCGCACTTCTTCCACCTGATGCTGCCGCCCCTGTTCCCGTGGCTGATGCCCGATTTCTCGCTCAGCTTCACCGACGTTGGATTGCTCACGACGACGTTCTTCGTGATCAGCGGCATCGGACAGGCGCTCGCCGGCTTCATCGTCGATCGCGTGGGTGGCTGGCGCGTCCTCTGCTTCGGCGTCGGGATGCTGGCGCTATCGGGCGTCGTGCTGGGTCTGGCCACCAGCTATGCCTGGTTGATGTTGAGCGCGACATTCGCCGGTCTTGGCAACAGCATCTTCCATCCCGCCGACTTCACACTCCTCAATCAGCGGGTGAGTCAGCCGCGTTTGGGACACGCGTTCTCGATCCACGGCGTCTCGGGCAACGTCGGGTGGGCGGTTGCGCCGCTCTTCATGGCCGGCGTCACCAGCACGCTCGGATGGCACGTCGCGGGATTCGGCGCGGCCGCGCTTGGTGCGGCGGTCTTCACCACACTCTGTCTGCGTCGTCGCGCACTCGTGGACGTGGAAGGCCTGATAACGTCGCGTGCCGCGGCCGACGAGGCGCATCACCAGCCGGGACAGTTCGCGTTTCTGGCCTCGGGGCCTGTGTGGCTCTCGTTCGCCTTTTTCCTGCTGACGACGATGGCGTTCGGCATCCTGCAGAACTACGCGCCGGCCATCCTGAGTCACGTCTACGGCGTGTCGCTCATCGTCGCGAGCAGCGGGCTCACGGCTTACCTCGTGGGCAGCGGCACCGGAATGCTGGCCGCGGGTTTTCTGAGGGATCGTGCCGATCGGATCGTGGCGCCGGCGCTCGGATTTGCGGCCGTCATGGCCGCTGTGCTCGCGTCGGGCGCGATGCCATCGGTGCTCTTATGGCCCCTGATGGTCAGCCTCGGATTCGGCGTCGGTTTCGCGGGGCCCGGCCGCGACCTGTTGGTCCGTCGCGCCGCGACGAGCCGCTTCGGCCGCAGCTCGTTCGGTCGGGTGTACGGGTTCGTCTATTCCGGTCTGGACGCCGGGCAGGCGCTGTCGCCGCTCATGTTCGGGCCAGTCCTCGATGCCGGTCGTTTTCGGCAGCCGCTCATCGCCATTGCTCTGCTGCAGGCGGCAGCACTACTCACGGCTCTGCGCGTGAGCAGTCGTACGCGGTTGGCAGAGCCGCAGGTGCGCGAACTGATACCCTGAGACGTGTCCGAGATAACGTGTCCCTTGTGCCGGCGGACGATCGAGTCCGGTCCCGAGCACTGTCCGCACTGCCATATTCGTCTGCCAGGTGCTCCGCTGCGACCGAAGGCGCCGGCATCGCGCATCCGGCGCACATCGAGCGAGGCGGCGCCGCGGCGGGCGGCGCGCCCAACCCGAGACGTGACGCCGCCCACTCTGCAATGCCCCGCATGCGCCCACCCGATCACGCGGGAGCATCAATGGTGCACGTGGTGTAAGTGGCCGGTGAATCGTTAGTCCACGTACCTTCGACGACAGCGCGAACGTTCAGAAGACCGACCAGGCGATGCCAAACCACACCCAGTCGGTGCCCGACCACCGGCGAATCACGATGTCGTACGTCGTTCCCGGTTTGCCCTGGAAGTCGATGACCTCGTAACTGTTGTCGAAGCTGCTGCTCCAGTCGACGAGTCGGCTGCCCTCGTAGAGATGCAGGTCCAGATCGGTGGTCAAGGTCGAGACGACGTTCTTGATGGGCGGCGTCCGGGACGTATCGTCCACATAGGTGACCTTGCTGCTCCAGGCCAGCGCGACACGAATGTGCTTTGACGATCCGGTCGCGGGAACCTCGACCTGATACTTGAACGTGCTCCTGCCGTTGGCCGCGAAGTCGGTACTGCGCAGCGTGCCCACGTCCCAGCCGCGAGCGAGCGGCGGCGCCGTTGCGTGCCGACGGCTTCTGTGCGATCCGGACGCTTTCTCTCGTGTCGAGCGCGCCGGTGCCGTCACGCCCGTCCACTCGACGCCGCACATCGTCCCACCACGTCTTTCCGCGGACGTTGCGTCCGGCTCCGGCCATGATGACCGCGCGGCAGCCCTCCGGCCAGACCCTCAGCC
Source organism: uncultured Acidobacteriota bacterium (assembly GCA_963751025.1). Classification (GTDB taxonomy): domain Bacteria; phylum Acidobacteriota; class Vicinamibacteria; order Vicinamibacterales; family UBA2999; genus Gp6-AA40. The sequence goes on from CAVVTC010000008.1 coordinate 481,964, forward strand.
GCTGCGCCACCTTTTGAATCACCGCGACCGAGCCGGCGACTGCGGGCGACGCGAAGCTGGTTCCACTCAGCGAGACGACGCCGGCGGCGGTTACGGCCTCGCCGTTCGCACACACCTCCGGCAGTTCGCGATCCGAATGCGGTGAGGTCGGATTTCGGAAGACGGAGTCGGAGGTCCATGACGATCGGCGCTGTCGTTGTGACTGCCGACCAGTAGCGTGTTGTAGCCCTTGTGATTGACGAACTCGACAACACCAGGCGTGCTCTGGTTGCCGGACGCAAGGACGACGGTGGGAAACGGATAGTGTGTGGCGTAGTAGTCCTTGATCAGATCCTCTGCCGACAATGCGCCAGAGGTTTCCTCGCTTGCGTCGTGGAAGCTCTGATTGATGACGCTGCACTCCTTTGTGACAATCGCCCAGTTCAGCGCCTTGATGTCGAAGGAGTTGGCCGAGAATGTCCTGGCGTTCGGTGCATAGCCATGCTCGGCGCCGGACTGCCGGTTCTTGATGATCGCTGTCACCAGACGCGCATGGTTCGATGTGCCGGTCGTGGCGGGATCGAAGGAGGCCTCGATCCGCAGGTCTGTGAGCACATCGGGGCCAGGCTCCCATACCGCCACCTTGACGCCGGTGCCTTTGAATCCGGACGCAACCGTCGACTTCGCTCTCGCGATCTTCATCGAGTTGTCGAGATCGAGGATGCCCTCCGGTTCGTACAGAAACAGTCCGGCGACTTCCGGCCGGGCCGACAGCCGGGTTACTTGCGATGGCGTCGCGTCGACGATGAGCGCAGGCACGGCGCCGACGCGGCCGATCATTCGCACGCCCGTCGTCTCCGGTAGTTGCCGCATGGCCTGTTCGACGACGGCATCGACCTGTCGCCGGTAGCCGATCATGCGCGGGTCTGGCGGCTGGTCGGGTGGCGGTTCCGGCCTGGGTCGCGGGTCCACCATCATCGCCTCGGTCGTGGCGACTCGTGGTCCGGCAACCGGCGGTCGTTCCCGATCGGCGCCCTTGTCGTAGATGTCTTCGTTGACGTAGAGCCAGATCAGGACGTTGATAGGCTTGTTTCCCGCACTGGACATGACGCGACTCAATACGGGATGGATCTGGCGATGACGCCGCAGGTACGCGCGCGTCTCGTCGGCAAGCTTCCGCTGCGAGTCGATGGGCGCTCCGGCGGCGTTGGTGGCCCGCGTGGACGGCGTGTCGGTCGCGGTGTCGAGAATCTTTGAGATCTCGAATTCTTCTCGCAGCGTGGGCAGTCGCACCTGGGTGCGCTTGAGGACCACGGCCGAGCCTGTCACCGGTGCCGGTCCGGGAGTGGGGGCAGGGGTTGGGGCTGGGGCAGGTCTGGGTGAGGTCGTCCCCGGGGCGGATGGCTTACGCTGCGGGTGCTCGACGTCGAGCTCCGCGCTCTCGCGTCCATTCCAGGAATCGCGAGCGCGAGCACGTGCGCGCGCCCGCTGTGCGGCCCGCAGGCGACGAGGCGTCGTGCCAAACAGGTCTCGCTCGAACAGGTCGGCCTCGGTGACGTGGCTCATGGTGATCCTTGAGGCGCTGTGTAGGCGCATCGTAGACGCCACGGCGTCTGCCGTCTGTACGCTGCCGCACACGCGATCGTTCTCTTGTGCTCGTAGTGTCCGGCTTCAGCCGGACCGGATGCGGATCATGGTTGTGTCGGCTCCACACCGCCAGGGTGCGCTCTACGGGTCGTATAATGCGGCCCCGCAAGGAGGCATCCGTGAAGACACGCATGTTCGTCGTTGTGTTGTTCTCCTCGGCACTGACCGCAGGCACGGCGAGTGCGCAGCCAGCCCCGTTCAACGAGATCGGGGTGACCATGGGTCACTGGCACATCGTGTCGAAGGATGTCGAAGCGAACAAGAAGCTCTTTCTGGCCTTAGGTGGCAAGTTGTTCATGCCCGGCGGAAACCCTCTGATGATGTTTCCGGGGCTCTATATCAACCTGGTCCTCGGGACCGAGAAGGGCGATGGCGGCACAGAGGGTTCTGTCATCAACCATGTCGGCTTCACCGTCAACAACGTCCAGGCGCGTGTTGCCGAGTGGAAGGCCGCGGGCGTGGCGGTGCTCCCGGGGCTCAACAACCGGATGGACCAGGCCTTCGTCGTGACGCCGGACGGCGTGCGCATTGAAATCCTGGAAGACAAAACGCAGCCGGTCGCCATCCGCGGTGAACATGTTCACCTGTCGCTGCCAGAAGCTGAAATTCCAAAAGCGCAGGCCTGGTACGTGCAGACGTTCGGTGGGAAGACCGGCGCCCGCAACGGCGCTCCGGTCGTGGACCTTCCCGGAGTACAGATCCGGTTCGCCAGGGCGGATGCGAAGCAGGCGGGGACCAGAGGGCGCGTGCTCGACCACATCGGGTTCGACGTGAAGGATCATGCTGCCGTCGTGAAGAGGATCGAGGCGCAAGGCATCAAGCTCGACGAGCCGGTTCGCAAGAGCGCCGCCGGGAATACCATCACCTACATCACCGATCCGTGGGGTACCCGCATCGAAATCGTCGAGCGGGCACCGCTGGGACCGCAGGCGCGAACCGAGTTCGACGTTAGAACATCTGGCCGATCGAGAAGTGGAAGCGCAGGCCCGACTGTCCGAACTGCGAACTGAACGGATATGCGAAGTCAAGCCGCAGCGGCGCCAGGGGCGTCCGAACGCGCAGGCCCAGACCGGCGCCGACCGCCAGCTGGTCGAAGGCGATGTCGGCGGTCGAGGCAAACGTGTTCCCGGCATCCACGAACGCGGCGCCGCTGAACAGCTTGCTGATCGGAAAGCGCAGCTCTCCGTTCAGGACGAGCAGGTCAGTCCCTCCGAGCGCGAAGCCTGCGACGTTGAACGTCGAAAGCGACTCCTCCGGATATCCGCGGACGGTGTTTGTGCCGCCAGCCTCGAACAGCAGATCGAGGATGCTGATCACTGTCGTGCCCGAGAACCTACGGATCGTCCCGTAACGGACGCTGCCCGCCGCCGTGAGCTTTCCGAGCGGCTGATAGTACCGACTGTCGCAAAAGGTACCGGAGGTAGCTCAGATCGGAGCCGAGCGACTCGACGCCGAATTGAAAGCTCGAGCTGTGGAACAGGCCTCGTTTGGCGTCGAACGGGCTGTCGCGCTTGTCGACGATGACGGATTGGATTGGTCCCGCCAGCAGCCCACCGAAGTCGACGTGCTGATCGTTTGGATTCAGCAGAAACCGGCGTGACGCGACGTTGTATCCCCAGACGAGCTCGAGGGGGGCCGCCGGCCGCCAGCGCTGCTCGATCGTCAGATCACGACGCCTGTCATCAAGGGTCACGCCGTCGAGGGACGAGCCAGTGCACTGTCGACAATGTCCTGCTCACGGCGCTCGCGCACGTAGACATTCGTGCGTACGTGTTTGCCGAACACGCGAGGCGAAGAAAAGAGGAGCCCGAGTGTCTGCAGGTCCGGGTCCCAGTGGGCGCCGACGCTGGCCTGGACGGCTCGGCCGATGAAGTTACGGTCCCGCAGCTCCACCGACCCACCCAAGGCGGCTCCGGAGCTCTTGCCGGCGGACCGGTCGAAGCTGAATTGCACGCCATACTTCAACTGGAACCGCTGCGGCTCCTCGGTCTGGATCGTCAGCGTCAGCGGCAGTTCGCCCGCGTCCGGGAGTGGTCGCCGAGTCTCCAAAATCGAAATCGACGCGTCGAAACGACCCGATGTCGTACAGATTGCGACGCGTCGCGTCGACGGCACTCTGATTCATGACATCGCCAGGCTCCAGCGTGATGGCGTTCTGCACGAGCCCGGCATTCGTGGTCTCGGCTCCCGTCACGTTCACGTCCTTGACGATGTAGAGCGGACCTTCCTTGACGGCCCAGGCGATCCGCACCGATCCATCCTTGCCCGTTGTCACCTCGTGCGTGACCGCCGCATTCCGATAGCCGAGCCCCAGATAGAACGCCTTCAGTCTGCGCGCCGCGTCGACCGGAGCCGAGGCTGCGAAGGGCTCGCCAATCGATAGTCCGAGCGCTTCCTGCGCGCCCGTCATCCGCGCCGAAGCGACGCCCTCGATCTGCACGTCGACAAGGCGCGACAGTACTCCTTCGTCGATCGCAATCGGGAGCGTGGCATCCGCGTCCTGAAAGGTCGGCTCGCCGACGGTCACCTGGGCCTGGAGGTGTCCCCGACTCGCGTAGAGCTGCCGCACCTCCCATGCGATCGCCCGCGAATCCAGCCACACCGCCGATTCGGCGCGATGCGGGACGACCAGCGCGTCCAGTTCGGCGGCCGACACATCGCGATTACCGCTCCAGGCGACACTCAGCTGCTTGGTTTGCGCTCCACGGGCGACGTGGATGGTGACCCGGGCGAGGTCGGGCGTCTCAGGCGGGAAATCGAGATCCACGGTCGGACGGTAATAGCCACGTCTCGCGAGGCCCTCGCGCGCGATCCGTTCGAACTCCGTTCGGACAACGTCGGCAATCGGCAGGCCGCGCCAGGCCTCGTACATCGCGTCGAGCACTTCGCCCGGAAGTGGATCCCCGATGGTTTCGATCACGGTCTGCGGCCCACGCTCGATGTCGTAGGTCAGCGAGACGTGTGTGCGATCGGCGTCCTCGCTTCGCGTCGGCACGATGCGAACGCGATGGTAGCCGCGGTCCAGATAGAACTCCTCCAGCCGGTGCCGATCCTCGATCCACCGCCGCACGTCGAAGCGATTGCCGGCGTCAAGCTCGAGCCGGTCGGAGACCTCGGCGTCGGTGAATCCCGGTGTGCCCGTAATCTGAACCGCGTCCACGATCGCACGCGGCTGCTCCGCCACCGAACGGCGTCCCCCCGGCTCCACCGTCGAGAGGGGCCTCCTGCTCCACCTGGCGAGCCGGGGCCGAACCCGAGGGACCGGCGATATTCGAGGGTCCGTGTGCCGTCCTCGACCGACGAGGCTCGGATCTCGTTGAGCGGGATCGGCTTCCACACGAGCACCCAGGTGACCGAGCCATCTTCGAGGTTGTCGGAAAAGATCAGGTCGAATGACGAGCCGAGCGACTTCTGGACGGTCAGATGCTGGGCTGTGCTGACGTCCTTGGACACGAGATCGAGATCCGCGGCGCCAATCCGGACCGAGTCGAGGCCCACGAACTTTCCCGCGAAGCCCGAGGATATCGGTCGCCGCGGCAGCGGCCGCGAAATTGTCGGACTCCTTGCCCGGCGTCGACTGATCGTCGGCCCGGCCGGTGACGATGAGCGACTCGAGCTCGCGCTCGCCGAGCGGCGGGACCGAGCTGAAGGCGGTTTCGATCCGATCCGGTGTGCCGCTGATGCGGACGGTGACCTCGTAGTCACCAATCCGGGTGTCGCCCGAGACGTCGAGCGTCGGAACGAGCCCGTCGGCGGGAGCGAACCGCAGCAGGCTGTCTCGTAGTCGATAGGCCCGCCCGCCCAGCTGAACGCGGCCATCGTCTATGACGTCGATCCGACCGGACAACGAGGGCGAGTCGACCGTGCCGCCCAGCCGGAGGTCCGGTATCAACTCGACACTGCCGGCGCTGTTGTCGATCAGGATCGGATCGCTGACGGCAAGACTGATCTCGAGGCCCGTGCGCGCCAGCCAGGGGGGCAGCGTGGACTCGCCCGAGCTGCGGGTCGCCGAAGCCAGCGAGTTCACCAGCTCCAGGATGCGCGTCACCGGCTCGGTGTACCGGTTGGCGGTGATCTCTACTTTCCCCTGCAGCGTCGCGGCCGCCTCCGACTGCCGCCAGACCAAGTCGGCGCCGAGCTGGCTGTGTAGCCCGCGCGGCACATCGATCAGGATGTCGCGCGCGACGATCGTCAGGCCGCCGTCCGCGCCCTGGGCCTGCAGTGGCAGCTGACCGTCGATGCGGATCGTCCCGCCGTTGACCGTCCCTCCGAGGTTTGTCAGCGACAGATCGTCGTCCGTCAATTGAATATGCCCGGACCAGCCGGCGAAGAGAATGCGCTGACCTGGAACCAACCACGACGCATCGCTCAGGGACGCGTCCGCGGCGAGGCGCGACGCGCCGGCTTGGCCGTGGAGCTCGATGCTTCCTTCGAGCCGGCCGGTCGCGCGGCCCGACAGGAGCGCTCCAATGATGCCGAGCTCGGTGTCGACATCGAGCCGGATGTCGTTCTCGACTCCCTTCGCGAGGCCGACGCTGCCGCGGCCGATCACCTTGGAGCCAGGGCCGCGCCAGTCGAGGCTGTCGATGGTGAGCGCCCCTTCTGACAACCGAAAACGTGTGACGTCAGACTGAACATACGTCAGCTCGTTTGCCGTGACGTGGGCGCGCTCGAGTCGGACGTCACCGACGATGGCCATCAAATCGGGTCGTGATGCGGTCAACCTCGCCGAGAGATCGATGCCGCCGTTGAGGGCCTCCACCGGCGGGCGCTCGAACAAATCCAGGAGTGCCGGCACATCGAACGACGCCTTGCCTTCGAGCGTGGCGGGCGTGTCCATCTCAGGTGGCGCGATCTGCCAGCCTGCAGGGAGCCATTCGTTCAGCCAGACGAGAGGAGCTCCGCCGGTGGCCCCGAGCCGGCCACCGAGCACGGCCCCCGCAATCTCGCGAATCTCGGCATGCTGTCCTGTGAGCTCGATCGCCACGCGCACGTCCTGTGCCAGTGTTTTGTCGCGGCTCGAGAGCGTGGAGAGCGTCGCTTCGAGACCGCCGGTGACAGCGAGGCCCGCTGCCAACCGCTCGGCCTCGAGCTGACCGGTGATCTGGCCGGCCGTCGCCAATTCCCGCATCGGATCGATGCGACGCAGCCACGGCTGAAGCGAGCCGATGTCCCCGTCCAGATCGAGCGCCAGTTTTCCTTCAGGCCGATCGGTCACGAGCGCCCCGCTGGCGCGCACGGCAACGCCCCCAATCGTCATCGTCCGGTCCTCGATTTGGAGTCGGCCGCCGGTCATGGTGGCGCGAAGTCCGCGCTCCAATGCGATCGGCACATCGAACACCATGGCATCGAGTGGGGCCACGTCCAGTTCAACCGCCATTGATGTCGCGTCCTGCAGATCTCCCTTGAACGAAATCGAGCTCGAGACCGTCCCGCGCAGTGCGCTCGCATCGGCGACGGCCAGACCCATCAGCTCGCCAAGCTCATGGATGTCGTAGTCGACAACCGTCCCCCGGCCCTCGAAGGTGTTCGGTGCCCCGAGACCAATCGAGGCATCGAGGGCCGCGTTGACGTTGGGCGCTCGCGCGCGTACGCGGACGCTGCCCGCGGCCAGCGCGAGGTCCGCGCTGACCGCGCCGGCCTCGCGCCCGCCGATTTGCGCTGATGCCATCGTCAACTTTCCCTCGCCGCCGAGATCGTCGATCGGACCTTTCAAGGTCACGTCGAGCGCACCACCCGTTGCGGTCACCGCTACCGAGCCTCCGCGTACCACCGTCAGGTCGCTGCCGGTGGCGGATGCGTCGACGATCGGAGCGGTCAGCGGCCCAGACCAGCTTCCGGTTGCGGTCAATGAGCCGCCCAACGCCAAGCCGCTCTGCGATGCCAGGGTCGAGGACGAAAGCTCGGGCGCCAGGAGACGGAACGTTCCAGTTGACGTCTTCCCGGCCATATCCACCCCAAACGACACGTCGAGATCCGACGACGGCAGGCCGGCGAGTGTCACGGAGCGACCAGTGATCCGTCCGGTCGATCGGACGGCGGCCAGCGTTCCGTCGAGCGTGGCGTCGATCTCGATCATGCCGGCTGCGGTTGCAGGATCGATGCTGGCGGGCGCGCCGAACGTCTGGGCCTGGCGGATCGCGGTCGGAAGATCTGTCGTGCGCATCACGACACGTCCGTCGATTGCCGAGGCTTCCCATTGCACGAGAGTCCAGGCGGATCTCGGCGGCGGCTCTGAGGTCCAGCGCACTGTCACGAGGGGCCACCTCGACATGCCAGCGGTCGGCTTGACCCGTCCCCCGCACGTCGAGTCTCGGTTGTCGTGCCGGACGCGACAATACCGGTCGTGGCGCTGATGCTGAACAGGGGAGATGCCGATGGCGCTTCGCGGCGCCATTCGACGATCGCCGTGCCGCTCTTCGAGAGCGTTCCCGCCAGCCTGTCGGTCCCTGGAATCTGGCGTGCGTCGATTTCAGCCCACCGTGCCTCGATGCGACTCGGACGGCGCGTGTCGTCCACGGAGATCGTGCCGTGACCTTCAACCGTTCCGCCGGCAATGCCCAGAGTGAGTGTGTTTAGCGACAGCTGGCCGGAGGCGTAGCCACCGGTTGTCCGGATCGTGCTGACGTGCACGTCAGACCATGCGAGCGATCGGCCGTTGGTCTCGAATGTGATCGAGGGCTCCGACAGGAGGCCCGTCACGTGAGCAGTTGCCTCCACGTGTCCCACAGGGCCGGCTTCGTCGCTGAACTCGGCCCACCACGACTCGATCTCCGACGATCCGGTGACGCTGACATCGACGGTGCTCGCCTCGCCGCGAAACGCGATGCGGCCGTTCGCTCGCAACGCCGTGCCCGGCCGCGCCGCTGTCAGATCGAGGATATCCAGCTGCTGGCCCTCGATATCGAACGCGCCTGCTACGGTCTCCACCTCGATCGTTCGATCGCCGACGGTCATCTGCAAGCCGCGTCGAACGTCGATCGCGGCCGAGATCTTGCCGGGTTCCGCGCTCGTCAGCTGCACTGATGCCCCGTGGATCACCGCGGAGATATCGGGCTGCTGAAACGAGACGTTGAGATCATCGACGGCGATCGCCGGCAGCACGAACCGTTCTCCGGTGGACTGTGCGCCGCTCACACGCGGCAAGTTGTCCGTACCGTCGTCGTGGCGTCTGATGTTGATGCGAGGGGCTGCGAGCGAGATCCGCTGGAGATTGACGTCGCCAATCAGGGTGCGCGCGCCGAAGGTCACGCCGAGGGCGTCAGCCGCTGCGAACGGCTCGGACGGCGTGTCGACGAACGCCAGCTCGACGCCTCGCAACTCCGCCGAGAGCGTCAGCACGTTGTAGGACAGAGACCCGGCTCGCACGTCGATTCCGTAGGACGTGCGAAGGACCTCGGCAACGCGGCGCAGGACGAACGACCGGACTGGTGCAGTATGCACCGCCGCGAGCGCGAGAAGCAGCGCCCCTGCAGCTGCGACCATGATGATGCGAGTTCTGCGCAGCGTTGCGGCTCCTGGAGTGGCCGTCGGCCCACGGCCTGGGGATGTGAACACTAATCATCCGTGGCTGGAACTGCCGAGGCATGTTCGTTGTCCGCGCACGCCGTTGACTATGCACAACGAGCCACGTAGAAATCACTGTCGCGGTTCGCCAGACTGACTCATGATTCGGCGGGACCGATTTGGGACGCGACATGAACAGCCTGAAGCGTTGGCTACCCGGACTGCAGATCCTGAGCCGGTACGAAGCCAGGTGGCTTCCGCACGATGTGATGGCCGGCCTGGTGCTGACCACGATGCTGGTGCCGGTCGGCATCGCCTATGCGGTGGCGTCGGGCGTCCCGGGGATCAACGGACTGTACGCCACCATCGTCCCGCTACTCGCGTACGCGCTGTTCGGTCCGAGCCGCATTCTGGTGCTGGGGCCGGATTCCTCTCTCGCCGCCGTGATTCTTGCTGTTGTGGCGCCGCTCTCGGGTGGCGATCCGTTACGGGCCGTGGCCGTGGCGAGCATGATGGCCGTGGTCACGGGGCTGGTGTGCATCCTGGTCGGGATCATGCGACTCGGATTCGTCACCGAGCTTCTGTCCAAGCCCATTCGCTACGGCTACATGAATGGCATCGCGCTCACGGTGCTGATCAGCCAGCTCCCGAAGCTGTTCGGCTTTTCGATCGACGGCCTCGGCCCGCTGCGCGACATCGTGACGATTGCCCAATCGGTGTCAGACGGTCAGGTCAACTGGACCGCGTTCGCAGTGGGCGCCGTTACGCTCGCTGTGATCCTGCTGCTCAAGCCCTACAAGCGCGTTCCGGGCATCCTGATTGCGGTAGTGGGTGCGACAGTCGCGGTCGGTGTGCTCGGTCTTGATCGCGAAGCCGGAGTCAAGGTGCTCGGTCCGCTGCCGCAAGGCCTGCCGTCGTTCGCTCTGCCCTGGACAAGCTTCGCAGACCTTAGTCAGGTGATCATCGGCGGCTGCGCGGTCGCGATGGTGGCGTTCGCCGACACCAGCGTGCTGTCGCGCACATATGCGGCCCGGACTCGCACGTCGGTCGATCCGAACCAGGAAATGATCGGTCTGGGTGCCGCCAACCTGGCTGCGGGATTGTTCCAGGGGTTTGCGATCAGCAGCAGCTCATCGCGCACACCCGTCGCCGAGGCCGCCGGCGCCAAGACGCAACTCACCGGCGTGGTTGGCGCGGTGGCGGTCGCGTTGCTCCTGCTGCTGGCTCCCAATCTGCTCCAGGCCCTGCCCAGCAGCGCCCTCGCAGCGGTGGTGATCGCGTCGGCCATCGGCTTGTTTGAATTCGCTGACCTGCGCCGCATTTTCCGCATTCAGCGCTGGGAGTTCTGGCTGTCCGTGGTGTGCTTCGTTGGCGTCGCCACATTCGGAGTGATTCCCGGCATTGGTCTGGCGATTGTCATCTCGGTCATCGAATTTCTGTGGGACGGCTGGCGGCCACATCACGCCGTGCTGGGCCGGGTCGACGGCGTGCGGGGCTATCACGACATCAAGCGTTATCCTGACGCGAGGCGCATACCCGGCCTCGTGCTGTTCCGCTGGGACGCACCGTTGTTCTTTGCCAACGCCGAGTTGTTCCATCAGCGGGTGCTCGACGCCGTGTCGCAGTCGCCGACGCCCGTGCGGCGGATCATCGTCGCCGCCGAGCCGGTCACCAGCATCGACGTGACATCGGCGGATGCGCTCGCCGAACTGCTGGAGGCGCTGCGCACATCGGGCATCGAACTGCGATTCGCCGAAATGAAGGATCCGGTCAAGGACAAGCTGAAACGCTTCGAGCTGTTCGAGGACTTCGGTGCGGCGAGCTTCCATCCAACCATCGGCGCCGCTGTTGACGCCTACCTCGACGAGCATTCCGTGGAGTGGAGACCATGAGCACTCGCGAGGTTTGCGGACGATCCGCCGTACAATCCCCGCGTGGCGCTTACCCCAGGCACCCGCCTTGGGCCCTATGAAGTCTCGACGCCGATCGGTGCCGGGGGTATGGGCGAGGTCTACGCCGCCACCGACGTCAACCTCGCACGGCAGGTGGCGATCAAAGTGCTTCCTGATGCGGTGGCGGCTGATGCCGATCGGCTTGCGCGTTTCGACCGCGAAGCCAGGACGCTGGCCTCGCTGAATCACCCCAACATCGCGCTCATTTACGGCATCGAACGCGCCGGCGGCACCACGGCCCTCGTCATGGAGCTCGTCGAGGGTCTGACGCTGGCCGACCGGATCGCTGAGGGCGCGATTCCAATCGATGAGGCGCTCCCGATCGCGCGACAGATCGCCGAGGCGCTCGAGGCCGCGCACGAGCAGGGGATCATCCATCGCGATCTCAAGCCCGCGAACGTGAAGGTGCGACCTGACGGCCGGGTCAAGGTGCTCGACTTCGGACTGGCCAAGGCTATTGAGACAAGCGCGGCCATGTCAGGTGCCCTCTCGCGATCACCCACGATCACCACGCCGGCGATGACACAGGCAGGCGTGATTCTCGGCACCGCCGCGTACATGAGTCCCGAACAGGCGCGCGGGAAGACGGTGGACAAGCGTTCCGACATCTGGGCGTTTGGGTGCGTACTGTTCGAGATGCTGACCGGCCGTCGAGTGTTTCAACAGGATGAGGTCTCAGACACGCTGGCCCTCGTCCTGACGAAGGATCCGGACTGGAACGCAGTTGCCGGCCAACACGCCAGCGTCTCTCCAACGACTGCTGCGCCGCTGCCTGGTGAAGGATCGAAGCGCTCGGCTGCCCGATATCGGTAGCGCGCGGCTCGAGATCGATGAAGCGCTGACCGAACTGTCGCGTCCTGGACCTGATGACCGATCGACGGCGTCGAAAGGTTCCCGCATACGGCGATCGTTCGCGATAGGCATGACCGCGGTCCTTGTCGACGGCGGCAGTACTCATCGCCTGGGCGCTGACCCGCACACCCGCGCTCGATCTGCCTGTCAGCCGCGTGCTCATTGGCGTTGCGCCCGCCGAACGGCTCTTGACCGGACTCCCATTTGACGCATCGGACGGAGGAGGTCGGCCCAGCAGAACCTCGATGGCGTTCGCACCGGATGGCCGCTCGCTCGTGTTCAGCGCCGAGCGCAATGGAGGCGTGGGGCTGTATCTGCGTCGGCTCGACCAGCTCGAAGCGACGCCCATTACGGGGACTGAAGGCGCCTCGAGTCCGTTCTTTTCACCGAACGGCGAGTCGATCGGCTTTTATGCCCAGGGCGCGTTGAAGCGGGTTCCTCTGGCTGGTGGAGCGGCGGTCACCATCAGCAACGTCGATCTTGTGTACGGTGCGAGTTGGGGCAGCACCGGTCAGATCGTGTTCGCGACCCAACTGGGCGGACTGTGGCGCGTACCAGCCTCGGGTGGCGGGAAGCCTTCGTTGGTCACGAAGCCGCAACCCGGCGAGTTCAGTCATCGTCTGCCACAGCTTCTGCCCGATGGGCAGACGGTGCTGTTCACGTCGACGAAGACGGGGTTTCCTTCATGGGATGACACGCGGATTGTCGCGCAGTCACTCGCGACGGGTCAGCAGAAGGTGTTGATCGAGGGAGGCGCCGATGCCCGGTACGTCAAGACCGGGCATCTCGTCTACATGCGTCGGGGGACGCTGATGGCCGTGCCTTTCGACGTCGACAGACTCGAGGTGACAGGCGATGCCGTCGGTCTTCTTGCCGACGTCATGCAGGCCGCCAACATTCAGCCGGTTCAGATCGATTCGGGTGCCGGACAGTTTGCGGTATCAGAGTCCGGCGCCCTGGCGTACGTGAGCGGCGGCGTGTATCCACAAGATCGCTGGTCGCTCGTCTGGGTCGATCGCGCAGGAAAAACCGAGCCGTTGAACATCCCTCGCGGGTCGTACCTCGCGCCGCGCCTGTCACCGGATGGCAAGCGTGTGGTGTTCAACACCACGACGGGGAATTGGGATCTGTCAATCTACGACGTCGTTCGGGGACTTGTCACTCGTCTGCCCATGGACGACGACCAGAGTATCGGAGTCTGGACGCCAGACAGTTCGAACGTGGTGTTCAGTTCAGGGCCAGCAAGCAGCACTCTGTTCATTCGGAGTGCGGACGGTAATGGTGCGCCGGGACTGCTGTTGACCATGACAGGCGAGGAAAACAAGGTGTCGCGGTTCGCGTTCGCAAACGCGTGGACGCCCGACGGCGCATCCCTGGTCTTCTGGTCCAACCGAGGCGGTCTGTGGCTCTTGCCGCGGCAAGGAAAAGCGGAGCCGCGCCTGCTCTTCAACGATTCGATGGATGCTCTGGAAGCCGAGTTCTCGCCCGATGGTCGATTTCTCGCGTACACCTCAGGGGGGTTCGGCCGCAGCCAGGTGTACGTGCGCGCGTATCCCGGGCTGGATCATCGGGAACCGGTGGCTGGCGAAGTGAGCTTCGCCCCGGTCTGGCGAAAAGATGGACGCGAACTCTTCTACCTCGAGGCCTCCCCACAAAACGGTCGGCTGATCGTTCGCGTGATGGCGGTGCCGGTCACCACGACGCCGACCTTTTCCGTTGGTGCGGCGCATATGTTGTTCGAGGGGCAGTTCCGAGTCGACGGCCCTTTCCGCGGATACGACGTCACTCCAGACGGTCAGCGCTTTCTCATGGTGCGCGCGGTCGAACAGCCGCCGGCGCGCATCACGCAGATGGTGCTCGTTCAGAACTGGTTCCAGGAGCTGAAGGCAAAGGCTCCGGCCAAGTAACTTGGGCCGCGAAGGCCGTAGAGTTGTCGAATGAATCTGTCTCCTCGGATGTCGCTGCTTTCGGTCCTCTGCCTTCTGCCTTTCGCCTTCCTTGGGGCCGCAGGGACCACGGTCGACATCGCCACGCCCATGCCCGCGCCCGAGTGGGCGCAGCTGCAGCGGCGGATTCTCGCTGACAGCGTACCGGCGGCGAAAGCGTTCTTCGCGAAGTACTACGACGAGCGCGGCTACTTTCGGCACGTCGTCCGATGGGGCGCCAACGACGGCCCGGACGATGCCTTCGAGAACACGGCCGGCTGGCCGGAGCTGCATGCGTTGGGGGCGAGCGACGAGATCCTCCAGCTGCATCTGAGGGCGTGGGAGGGCATGCTCCGCCAGTTCACCGAGGCGCAGGACGACCGACGTGCCGATCGGCCGCCAGGGCATGTACTACAAGGATTTCTCGGTGCAGTCCGACTGGATGCACCATGGCGAAGCGCTTCGGACGTTCAACGTGCTGGCGCTGTCGGCGCCGGCGCTGCCTGCCTACCAGAAGCGGGCGCGGACCTATGCGGCGCTCTACATGGGCGAGGATCCCGACGCGCCGAACTACGATCCGCAGCACAAGATCATCAAGTCGATGATCAACGGCAGCCGCGGCCCGATGCTCCGCAAGGCGACGTCGCTCGACTGGGTGGGGGATCCGTTCGACGTCTCGAAGTTCGTCGCGCTGCATGGCGAGGACAGCTACGAGCAATTCCTCGCGCACTATCAGGAATACACCGACGTCGTCGGCGATCACTTCCTCAATCTCGTCGCCACCACGCTGCCGCTCAACGCCTATCTCGTGGACAACGAGCCGAAGTACAAGCGCTGGCTCGTCGAGTACATGGACGCGTGGCTGGCGCGGATGAAGCAGAACGGCGGCATCATCCCGAGCTACGTGGCACTCGATGGCACCATCGGCGGGCCCGAGGGGAAGTGGTGGAACAACGCCTACGGCTGGGGCTTCAGTCCGGTGAATCCGGTCACCGGCCAACGCGAGGATCGCAACCGGATTCCGCGGGCGACGGTCGGATTCGCCAACGCGCTGCTCGTCACCGGCGATCAGAAGTACGCCGATGCGTGGCGCGCGATGATCGACGCGGTCAACTCCCACGCCCGCACGGTCGATGGGCGCACCGAGTATCCGACGATGCACGGGGACAGCGGCTGGTATGGCTGGCGGACCGCGCCCTGGAACGTCGGCGCGCTCGAGCTGTGGTACTGGTCGATGAAGCCCGAGGATCGGCCGCGCATCGGGCGCAATGCCTGGGTTGACTATCTGGAGGGCAGGAATCCTGGTTTTCCCGAAACGGTGTTGAAACGGGATCTCGACAGCATCCCGCGACGGATCGCGGAGATGCAGAAGGATGTCACGACGCCGGAGACCAGGCTGGCCGACAACGCGATGGAATTCAACCCGGCGGCCGTTGGCGGAATGGTGCAGCTGATGTGGGGCGCGCTGGTCCCCGGTCGCGAAGGCAGCCTGCTGAGCGCGCGGCTGCGGTATTTCGATCCCGTTCGCCGCCGGGCCGGCGTGCCGGACGATGTGGGCGCGCTGGTGTCGGAGTTGAAGGACGACCGCACGGTCGTGACGCTGGTGAATGTGAGCCCGACGACTCCGCGGACGGTGGTCGTGCAGGGCGGCGGGTACGGCGAGCACCAGATTCTGTCGGCGGACGTGAACGGGAGAACCACGCCGATCAACGCGCGCGATTTCACGGTGCAGCTCGCGCCGGGCGCGGGCGCGAAGCTGACGCTGGCGATGAAGCGCTACGCCAATCCGCCGACGGCGAAGTTCCCCTGGGACAGATAGGACCGGATCAATTCTCCAGCGGGACCTCGTCGATAGCATCGATGACCAGCACCTGACCCTTGCCCGGACGGCGCTCCAGCTTGAGCCCGAGCTGCCGATCGACCGATTGAACGATGGTCATCGCGCCGGTCGGCTCGGGTGCCTCGACGCCCGCTGCGCCACCGGCCGCCGGCGGCGCTCCCGGCCCGATGCCCCTGGCGAGCGCCTGCATCATGAACTCGGGTGAGAATCCAAACGTGAAGTTCCACCGGCCCTCGAGCTTCGTCTCGTCGGCCACTGGCGTCTGAATGGAACCAAGACTGAGTTGCTGCAGTCGCGCGGCCAGCTCGGTCATCGTCATGTTCTGGCAGGTCACAGTTCTGGTGAGGACCGGCGGCGTTGACTGACCGCGTGCGCCCGTCGAGAGGTTGTCCGTGCAGCGGGTGCGGCTGTTCGGGTCGGCGGCCGCGGTGAGCTTGTGGCGGCCCGATGATACGAGCGCGTAGGCGTCCATCGGCCGATCCTCCATGTGCGCCTTGATCCGCAGGCGATCGATGATGAGCTTACGCAGCGACAGGCGGAGCGTCTCGGTGTCAGTGCCCTGTGGATCGATCGGACCGGTCGTCATCCTCGCGACGATGTCGTACCTGGCCGTATCGAGGAACTTCGGCCCGACGATAAGAGTTGGGTTTTGAAACTCCCATGCGAGACCCAACAGCGTGCGCAGCGGGATCGCCGCCAGGTTGACCTGGCCGCTTGGCAGCATCTGCATGTTGGGGCGACTCTCCGGCCCGGAGACTTTGAGCGTGGCCACCTCGAACTCGGGCGCTGTCCCCGCCGGAAACGCGGTGGCGACCGCCGGCGCATCCGGCGTCGGCGTGCGACTGACGCGGTCCACGATGATCGATGGCGTCGGGATCTTCCTGGCCTCGAGCTTGAGACCGAGCTGTCGATCGACCGCTTCGAAGACCGTCGTGGCCTGGACCTGAGCGCCAACGATGTTCGCCAGTTGCGGCGGGCTGAAGCGCAGCTCGATGTCGAACGTGCCCGATAACCCCGTCAGTCAGCGACCGGAACCGGCTGCGGCGAGCCCATCGCGCGCCGCAGCGACTCCGCGAAGGCGCTCAGTGTGACGCCCCGGCAGGTCAGCACGAACATCAGGACCATCGGTGTTCCGGGTGCTCCGCCTGGTGTCGGCGGCTGCAGCTGCTGCTGACAGCCAGTAGAGGCACGGCCTGCCGATTCCCGCAGCTTCGGGTCCGTCCCACGCACGAGTGCATAGCCGTCGACGTCCGCGACATCCTGACGAACCGCCAGACCGAAGCGCTCCCCAGCAACGCCTGCAACATCGGCTTCACGCTGTCGCGCGTCGCCGACGCCGGCACCCTGGCGACGACATCGAAGCGATCGAGCTCGAGCCAGTGCGGACCACCGACCACCTTGTCGGCGTCCACGGCGTACGCGGTGCGAATCAGATCCACCATCGTCGCGCCGCGCAGCTCGTAGCGGCCGTCGCGCGGAGCGCCGCCGCGCATGGCCGTGATCGCGCTCGGCGCGCCCGGTTGGATGCCGGCAAGCTCAAACGCCGCCGTGGCGGGCGGGGATTGCGCCTGCAGCGACGCGCACAGGACGACGATCAGGCCCGCAGGCCACAATCCTTTGACCATGGACGTTCTCCGCCGCGCAGCGTGCGAGACGCCACGCATGACACCGCGTTCACGCCGCGCGGATCATATGATGAGCCGACTCTCAGGAGAAATCTATGCTCAGCGACAGCGAGAAGACCAGAATCCGAGAGGAAGAGATCTTCCGGGCCGAGGTTCAGTCCGAGCTGGCATCGAGCCGCAAAAAGGGGATCTGGGACGCGCTCAATTCCTCCTTTGTGCTGTGGTGCCTGTCTTCCATTGTCCTCACGGGCATTGCCACGGGCTTCACGCTCTATCAGGACTGGCGCACCCAGAACCAGGAACGCGTCGCCCGCGAGGAACGTATCGACGCGGAAATCGCCAATCGGATCTCCTCGGCATTGGCCGGAGTCCGGGCCGATGAAAGGCGGTTGCAGGCAAACAAGTTCGGCTCGCCACCGGGTTACTACTGGGCATGGGGGCGATACCTTGACAACTCCTACATCACGGATCAGAACGGCGTGGATTTCTCTGTCTACCCTGAATTCCGGACGAGAAACTTTCCCTCGTTAATCTCCGAACTCCGAGAGCTTGTGGACGCTCCACAACGGGACGCCTTGAAGGAACATCTGAAGGCTTACCAGGAGCTCCTGACCCTTGGCTCTGTCCCAGAAACGCCGCCGGACATCAAAGCGGCTCAGGATACCCTCGCCGACTCGACCAGACGTTTGCGCGAGCTGAGCCAGCCGAGATGGTCCGGGATGGTTTGGTAGCTTCAGCCGGACTTCAGTCCTGACGCATCGCGACCAGCGGATCGACTTTCAGCGCGCGTCGCGCCGGCACGTAGCAGGCGAAGAAGGCCACGACGAAGAGTGCCAGCAGGACGACCGCATACGTGGCCGGATCGCTGGCCGTGACGCCGAACAGCGAACCGCTGATGATCTGCGTCAGGCTGAGCGACGCGGCCAGGCCAACTGCCATGCCGATGCCGATCACCACCAGGCCGCGGCCGAGCACGCTGCCGAGCACGTTGCGCGCGGTGGCTCCGAAGGCGACACGGATGCCGATCTCGCTCGTGCGCTGCGTCACCGAATGGCTCATCACACCGTAGATCCCGATCACGGCCAGCACCAGCGCGATCACGCTGAAGACGCCGAGCAGGATGACGTACTGCCGGAAACCCTGCGTCTGCCGCGCGGCGAACTCCTCGACCAACTGCACGTTGTTCACCGCGTGCGCCGGATCCAGCTCCTTGGCCGCGGCGCGCGCGTCCGGCAGCCAGTCCGCGACGCGCGCGTTCGACCGGACGACGAACGTCACGTTCTCGAGGCCGAACGCCGTGATGCCGGCCTGGATCGTCGGCAGCTGCGTGTGCGGCACATACATCTGCGGCCGCGGATCGCGGTTCCGGATGTTGTCACGGACGTCGCGGACGATGCCGACGATCTGCCGCGGCTGGTCGTTGTAGAACTGGATCGCGATCGTCTGGCCGATGGGATCCTCGTTCGGCCAGTAGCGCTTCGCCGTCGTCTCGCTGATGAGGGCGACGGGCGTGGTCGAGAGCGTGTCCAGGTCGGTGAACTCACGGCCGCGCACGACCGGCGCTCGCAACACCTTGAAGTGGTCGGCGCCGATCGGCCGCCACTGCGCGTTCGGTGTGTCGCGCTCCGATGGCGGCGTGCGGCCTGCGATGGTGAACGGGAAGCTGTTCCACCCGCCCAGCGGTGACGTCAATCGCATCGTCGTCACTCCATCCACGCCCGGAAGCGCGGCGATGCGATCGCGGATCTGGTTGACCAGCGTGTTGATGCGCGGGCTGAACTGGAATTCCAGCGACCCGATCGGCGTCACGTTGCCGGTGGCGCCGAAGAACTCGCGTCCCGTGAACGACATGCTGAACGTCGTCAGGTTGCGCGGATCGATCCCGGTATCGACGCTGGTCAGCCGCAGCAGGCTGTTGATCAGCAGCCCCGCGCCGGTTAGCAGCACCAGCGCCGTGGCGATCTGAAGGACGACGAAGGCACTGCGCAGCCGCAGCTTGCCTCGGGCTGTCGTCGACGAGCGGTCGCCGGAGCGGAACGCGGCGGAGAGGTCGAGGCGCGACGACTGCAGCGCGGGCAACATGCCGAAGACGAACGCCGTCAGCAGGGCCGTGGCGGCTGCGAAGGTCAGCACCGTCGGGTTGATCGACACCTCGTTCAAGCGCGGCAGTCCTGGCGGCAGCCATTTCAACAGCGCGCTCATGCCGAGTCCGACGACGATGAGGCAGAAGACGGCGCCGAGGAACGACAGGATGGCGCTCTCGGTCAGCAGTTGGCGGACGATGCGCCACCGGCTCGATCCGATGGCGGCGCGGACGGCGAGCTCGCGCTGACGGGTCATGCCCTGCGCCAGCAGCAGGCCACCGACGTTGGCGCAGGCGATGAGCAGGACCAGTGCCGCAGTCCCCTGCAGGATCAGGAACCCCGAGCGCAGATTCCCACCGACGCGCGCCTCGGTGAGGGACTGCACGCGAATGCCCCAGTCCTTGTTGCGCGGCGATTCTTCTCCGAACTCGCGAGCCAGCTGGTTGGCGCTTTCCTGCGCCTGTTCGAGCGTGACGCCGTCCTTGAGACGCGCGATCACCCAGCGGTTGCGGACCGGGCTGTTGCGGCCGCGCCCCGTCGCGCGCAGCGGAACGAAGTAGTCGGACGTCGTGTTGGCGAACGCGAAGCCCGGCGGCATGACGCCGAGGATCGTGCGCGGAGAGTCGTTGCCGCCGAAGTCGTTGACGCGGAGCCGCTTGCTGAGGACGTCGGGATCGCCATTGAAGCGGCGTTGCCACAGGTCGTAGCTGATGAGCATCACCGGCTCGGCGTCGCCGTGATCCTCCGCCTCAGTGAACCAGCGCCCCATCAGCGGCTTGACGCCGAGCGCCTGGACGGCGTGATAGGTGAGCATCTCGCCCTCGAGCCACTCGGGGCCCGTCACCTGCGCGTCAGCCGGGTCGGCGACGTTGCCCTCGACGCCGATGTAGCACCCCGCGACCGAGAAGAACGACTGCTTGCGCGGAAGGTCCAGGCAGATGGTGGCGTTGGCCAGGTTGTTCTGGTCAGGCCGGTTCGGCGGCGTGAACCAGAGCTGCACCAGTCGATCCGGATCGGAGTAGGGAAGCGACCGGAGGAGAACGGCGTTCACCAGGCTGAAAACCATGGTGTTGGCGCCGATGCCCAGCGCCAGCGACAGGACGATGATGAAGGTCGTACCTGGTTGCCGGGCCACGAGACGCGCGGCAAAACGGGCGTCTTGAAGGAATTGACCCAGAAAGTTGCGGATTCGCGTCATGGCGGTGTCCCTCGATCGACGTGCCCTAGTCAATCTGCGTACCGTCGAAATCAGCCCAATAAACGTGATGCTTCACGGTAAGGTGTCCGCTCGTGGGACCCTCCGATTCCGAGACCGGACGATGGCGAAACCTTTCCGTTCCGGAGGCCGGAACAGGGGACCTGTCGTCAAATAGGGTGGTGCGACGCCCACTGGCACGAGCCGCCATCCTCTCGTGCGTCGTGCTGTTGATCGCCGCCGACGCGCGAGCCCAGGTTCCGTTCGCGCGATACCGGACCTTCGTCACCCCGCACTTCATCGTGACCTTCGAAGACACATTGGAGGACCACGCGCGGCGCGCGGCGGCGCGGGCCGAGGCAGCCCACGCGCTGCTCTCACGCGCGTATGGATCGACGCCGCGCGGCCGTATCCGGCTGGTCATCGTCGACCAGGGAGACGTCTTCAACGGCAGCGCCACGCCCGTGCCGACGAACCGGATCGTCGCGTTCGCGCATACGCCGGTCGAGGACGATCTGTTCTTTACCGACGATCCGATCGAGTTGCTCGTGACCCACGAGCTCGCGCACGTCTTCCATCTCGACGAGTCGCGCCGTGGCTGGCGTGTGCTGCGAAATGTGTTCGGCCGAGGCGAGCTGACGTTCCCTCACATGTTCGACGGGAGTGCCCTGATCGAAGGGCTGGCCACCTTCTACGAATCCAGCCTCACTGACGAGGGCCGCGTCCGCGGTGCACGGTTTTCCGAGATGCTGCGCGCGTGGCTCCTCGAGACGAACGGACCGCACCTCGACGAAGCGGAAGCAGATCCGGGCGCCTGGCCGCTCGACCGCCACTATGCATTCGGCAGTCTCTTTCTCAATCATCTGGCCGAGCGCTATGGATCGGCCACCACTCCCGCCTGGATGGCGCAACGGGCGGGATCGTTCGCGTCGATTCTGTCGCGCGGGGCAGGCACGGGCGAGCTGTTCGGCGGACACAGTCTCTCGGAGGAGTGGAACACCTGGATCGCCGCTGAACGCGACGAAGCCGTGCGCCTGACGGATCGGCTTCGCTCGACCGCCCCTGGGCTCGCCGCGACGAGGCGCCTGTGTGGGGTGGCGCACAGCACGTCGTTTCCGCGCGCATCACCCGACGGATCGCGGATGGCGTTTCTCTCGACAGACGAGGGCCGCCAGCCGCTGGGACTCTACGTTGCCGATCTTGTAGAGGCGGACCTTCAGGTTGGCCTGCCTCTTCAGATGTGCAGTCCCCGACGGATCACTCGGGTTGACAGCGCGCACGCCTTCGCATGGGCGCCAGATGGCCGGTCGATCGTGTTGTCGCAGCTCACGCTGGTGGACAACGCGCGCCTGTTCGGCGACCTGTTTCGCGTCGAGGTCGAATCCGGCGCGATGACGCGACTCACGCGATCGGCGCGCCTCACCTCGCCGGATATGCATCCTTCGGGTCGAACGCTCGTCGCCGTGCAGTACCGACCGCGATCGAAGCCGGCTGGTCACCGTCGATGCCGGATCCGGGACGATCTCTCCGCTGACCGAGTTCTCGGCGGAAACGGCGTGGGGACCGGCGCGCTGGTCACCGGACGGCCTGCTCCTCGCCGCCATGCGCTTCACGCGTGGCGTCTCGTTCGATCTGGTGCTGATGTCGGCGGATGGTCGCCTGCTGCAATCGCTCACGAACGATCGCGCGATGGAAGGCATTCCGGAGTGGGACGCGAGCGCGCCGGCAGGAATCCGCCGCCTGTTCTTCACCTCCGAGCGCACGGGTGTCCGTGAGTTGTACGCGGTGGAACTCAACGGCGACAGCGACCCACGACTCTATCTGACCGCTCGAGTCCCCACCGGGTTCCACGACATCACGATCGTCTCGCGGGGCTCGAGCGTGACGAGCGTTGTGGCGACCGTCACGCACGCGGATGGGCGTCATCTCGAACGCTTCGAGGTCGATCGTGCGGCCTGGATTGAGGCTCCTGCACCCGCTGCCCAATACGCTCCGCGGACCGGTGCTCGTGACGCGCCGCAGGCATTGAGTGATGCGATAGCCTCGAGGCAGTACTCACCCATTCGCGACCTGTTCCCCACAGGCTGGTCTCCGGTACTCGAGGGAGTCGGGGCGTTGGGGACCTTCGCGGGCGCTGCGACGGGTGGAGAGGATGTGATTGGACGGCATCAGTGGCAGGGCAGTGCCGCGTACGGACCGGGCGGCCGCGCGATTGGATCGGCGAGCTACGTGTATCGTCGATTTCCTCGCGCGCATCTGTTCGGTCTCGCCTCCTCGTCGTGGCGGCTGGAACAGCGTGTCGAAGTCGGTGATGACGAACTGCTGCGTCTCGAGCGCAAGCGCTCCGCGGCGGTTGGCGTGGACGTGCCGTGGGTGACCAGGCGGCGATCGACGCTGTTCAGAGCGAGCCTTCAGATCGAAGAACGGGATCGCGAGCACGCTGGCGACGCTGCCGCCGTGTCCGCAGCCGATCCAATCGAGCAGGTCCCGGCACTGTTCGGCGGACGACTGGGTCTGAGGTTTCGCCAGACCCAGGCCGGTCTGCGGTCCATCTCGGTGCAGGACGGCATCTGGATGTCCGCGGAAATCGACTATCTGACCGCCACCGCTGATGACCGCTGGCGCTCGGGCTGGGAAGTGGCGACGATCGCGTATCGATCGTTTCCATCCTGGACGACTTCCGGAAGACCGGTGCTGGCTGCGACGGTGCGCGTTGCCGAACAGCGAGGGCCGGCGGCGCCTCGCTTGACGGCCGGAGGTATCGGGACGACAGCCGTCTTCGAAGAGGGCGGTACGAACTTCGAGGTGCGCGGCTATCCGGAAGGACTTGTGGCGGCCAGCGCGATGTGGAACGCGCGGACCGAAGTACGGCTGCCCATCGCCCGAGTGAGCCGCGGTCTTGGGGCGACGCCGCTCTATTTGCGGGGCCTGTCCGGATCGTGGTTCATCGACAGCGTCGGGGCGGCGAGCCGCGTCGATCAACTGGGAGCGCCGCAACTCGTGTCGACCGGCGCTGAGTTGTCGACCGATCTCAAAGTGTTCTCGTTTCTCGCGCTTCGCGTCCGCACTGGTGTCGGCGTGCCGCTGAAAAGTCTCGGTCCGGTCAGCCGCGGCGACGCGCGCTTCTATGTGGCGGCTGGCACGTCGTTCTGATGACAGGCGGCCTCGTCGTGTGACAACTGTCGGTGAAGATCCACACTCAGCAGTGGGGAAGATCTCCCAAATGCCCAAGCCTACGAGCTGCATCGTCTGGCACATGACTTGAGTTAAGGCCGACACCACCGCTGCAAGGGGTCAGCACGGATGAGGTGTGTGTTGCGGCCGATAACGTGGTCTCCGCTGCCGATCGTCCTGATGCTGGCAGTGCTTCCCACAGACACGTTCGCCCAGTCGCCCGTCTGCCAGACGATTCGGCGCGGCGAGTCCGCAACAGAAGCCGCACGGCGCGTGACCGGCAGCAGCCGGAACGTGTATCAGGCGTCGTTCCAGATCATGAACGCCTCGTCGCGGTTCGTGCCCAAATCGCAATACAACCGTATTCGTGCCGGCTGGCGGGCGTGCGTCATCAAGCCGGCGATTCAGCTCGTGGCGTCGAATGCGAATCGCCGGGAGGCGCCCGACGCTGTGGATGCGTCGGACGCTCCGGTGGCCGCGGCAGTTCCTGAAAGACCCGCGGAGCCCACGACACCCGGAGTGCTGACGGCAGTGGCGATTGCAGAGGCCGCCGGCGGCAGCCCGAAGCCCGCAGCCGCCGATGCCGGTCGCGCGATGGGCAAGGTCAACTTCACGATGCTGTGGGTGTGCGCCGCGATGGTCGTGCCGTGGTTCGGGTGGCGGATCGCTCGACGGCTATCTCGTGCGGCGGAGGACGGCCGCCATCGTCGTGCAGCACTTTGCCGATCGATTCGTCGATGAGTTCGAACGGCCGCTGGTTCGGTACCGCGTCGAGGACCATCCCGTGAAATCGCGCCTCCGCCGCGGCTCGAGACGAGGGCGATTCGACATTCTTCTCGCGCCGGCCGAGGGCAGGCGCTATCCGAACCTGTCGGACCACAAGCAGAACGTCGAATACGACGTGGCCCGGGTGATGAGCGTGCTCGCCGACGACTCCTTCGTCAGCCGTGAGCCTTACATGCAAGCCGAATGGATCGTGGTGCCGTTTCAGTTCAAGGCTGGTCCCAAGCAAGGTGTGTCATGCATATCCTCCTTTTGAGCGCCGGTGGCGGCGGTGGAAACATCCTGCGATCGGTCAAGGCAACGTTCCGCCGCGACCTGGCCGTGACACAAAAGACCGACCCCAGGTACTCCGAACGGCTCAGACGCTCCGTGAGCACCCGGTTCCTGGACACCAACGAGTTTGCGCTGTCCGATCTGCCCAGGGAGGAGCGCGTCCTCATCGGTAGCCGTACGACCGGCCGTCTCGGCGCGAGGCACGATCCCGGAGGTGGCGCTCCGCGCGCTTCAGGAATCACGCAGCGAGATCGAGGTGTTGTTCAGCCGGTATTCGATCATCTTCCTCATCGGCACCGGGGGCAAAGGCACCGGCTCGGGCACGATGTTTCCGCTGGCGCAGATCGCGCGTGAGCAGAAGAAGCTCGTCATCCCGATTTTCGTGCGGCCATCGTTCGAGCGGCACGAAGTGGACAAGCGGCACTACGACCACGCGGTGCGCGCGATCGAGCAACTCGACTCCGCGGGCATCCGGCTGATCGAGATTCTGAACGACCGCGGCTACGCGGAACACGATCCTCAGCCGCAGCCGATCGTCTGGGAGCGAATGAATGTCCCCATCGCGCGCGGTCTCCGCGGGCTGATGTACGTGCTGTGGGATCTCTCGCAGGTCGATCCGTCCGATCTCTCGATCCTGTTTGCCGGAAGCGGCCGCCTGCGAATCGGCTTCGCGGAAATCGATCCGCCGGACGGCGGCGAGCCGAGCGATGAACAGGTGGCGCACGCGGCTCGCCGCTGCTGCGACAATCCGTACTATGCGTTTCACAAACCCGCGGGGACATCCCTGGTCTGCATCCAGGGGGACTGGTCGAACCTCGTGGACGCGAAGATCAAGGGACGGGCTGGCCGCCGCGATGGGCGCCGAGGACGAGAGCCCTTACAGTCCGCTGTATGCCCGAGCAGTCGGCATCCCGAGACCGTGGGGTGTGACGGCGTTGTTCGCCGAGTACACGGGAGTGCAGCCGCCGCTCGACGTCGATTGGAGCCTCGAGAAAGGCGTTCGCACTCTCCCGAGCGTTCAGCGCACGGTGGGTGAGCCGTTCGTTGTCGAGGAGGCGCCACTGGCGGCTCTGGAATCGACGCCACCCCTCGACTTGCCGGACAGGGCGATCGCTCGGGGCAAGCCCCTCGACGTCGCGTGAGGAAGACGATCGCTCCGGGCGAATCCGTCCCCGGGCCGGCTGAAGGCGGCCCCCACGTCACCGCAGCGCCACACACCGATCGACCGGATGATCGCACAGGTCGTCGCATTGCCGCGCGCGCGGGCGTTCGCCACGTTCTGGGAATTTGCGATTGCCCTCAACCGTTCCGATCCGGCAGCGATTGCCCTGGCCGGCGACGGCGCGACATCAGACCTCCCGATTGACGGCGACGAGTTGAGACGACTCCTCGGGATGATGTGGTTTCGCACCGCGCTCACCCGGCTGTCCCGTGACTGGCGCGAGCGGATCCTGGCCGTGCTGCTCGAGACTGCGACAGTGCCCGACCACGTGGTGAAGGTAGGCCGGCAACCGATGCATCTTCGCGAGCTCAGTTACGAGCAGCTGCAGGAGATCGGCTCGAAGACGATCGTCGCGGACTGGATTCGACCGGACCTCGATCTGTTGATCACGGTCGGCCGGTTCTGGGGAGCCGATGCGGTGAAGCGGTTCCGCTTCGTCGAGGCGCCCGAACGCCACGAGCCATCGATGATGGCGACCCTGCTGGACAGGCTCCGGGGCTGACGACCTCGCGTAAGATCCGTTCAGCGGAATGAACGATGGCACTCCCTGATGGATCAGCAGGGCTCAGTGTCGGGCTGATCCTGTTTCCCAATCTGACGCAGCTCGATCTGACCGGCCCTTACGAGGTCTTCTCGCGACTCCCGAAGACGAAGGTGTACCTCGTCGCGGCGACGTTGGCGCCCGTACCGAAGTGAACGCGGGCTGACGATTGTTCCAGACGCGACGTTCGAGAGCGTGCCCGCGCTGGACATCCTGTGCGTGCCTGGCGGGCCCGGGGTGGACGCGATGATGGAGAACGAGGACCTGCTGCCGTTCCTGCGGGCGCGTGCGCCCCATGCGCGGTACGTGACGTCGGTGTGCACCGGGGCACTCGTACTGGGGGCGGCTGGTCTTCTGCGGGGTTATCGAGCGACCACCCACTGGCTCTCGTGGGACCTCCTGCGACTGTTCGGGGCAGAGCCGGTGGACGAGCGCGTCGTCATCGATCGAGGCCGCATCACCGGCGGCGGTGTCACAGCCGGCATTGATTTCGGCCTGGCCGTGGCCGCGGAAGTGTGTGGACCGGCGGTCGCGCAGGAAGTGCAACTGATGCTTGAATACAGCCCGGCTCCGCCTTTCAGCAGCGGGTCGCCGAAGACGGCGCCCGCGGACATCGTGCAGGAGATGATTGCCGCCCGAAGAGACGTGCAATCGAGGCGCCGGGCAATCGCGGAACGCGCAGTGGCGCGGCTTGGCCTGGCCGTCTGATCGCTTTCACGGGGGGTGATGAAATCCTGGACGATCGCGTTCGCCACACTTGTGGCCGGAGTGTCCGTCGCCGCGCAACAGATCGACATCGGTCCACCTCCGGGTCGCCTCGTTGACGTCGGTGGACGCAGACTGCATGTCAATTGCACCGGCAGCGGTTCGCCAACGGTCGTTCTTGAAGCTGGCGCCAGCTCGTTCGCGATCGATTGGTCGCTCGTTCAGCCAGAGGTGGCCCGCACGCAGCGCGTCTGCTCCTACGATCGCGCCGGGTCCGGGTGGAGCGATGCTCGCCAGGATGTGGAAACACCGGCCAGGGTGGTTGCCGACGTGCACGCGGCTCTCACCGCGGCCGGAGAGAAGCCGCCCTTCGTCATGGTTGGCGCCTCGGCGGGCGGCATCTACGTGCGCATGTATCAGCTGGAGCATCCCGGCAACGTCCTGGGCCTGGTGCTCGTCGATCCGGCAAGCGAAGATCGACTGTTCACGATGTTTCAGCAGCAGGCCGTACCGATTGGCTCGCTGACCGCCGAACAACTGCGGACGACCCTTCCCACCGGCTCGACGCCGATTCCTCAGCGAACGCCACAAACCGGGCCGCCCTTCGATCGGCTGCCGCCTGATCTCTATCAGCTGAGAGTCAAGATCGATCAGCGACTCATTGCGTCCTTCCCGCCGTCAGTCTCGGCGGAGATCGTACGCGAGTCGTCCGAGGGGCAGCGGGCGGCTCACGCCCGGTTGTTCGAGAGTCGAAGCCGGCAGGACAATCCGATGCGCGAGGTGCCCGTCATCGTGCTGACGCGCGGACAGAACATGGGAGCGGGGCTGGCGGAAACCCATGCGGCACTCGCGCGTCTCTCGAAGAATTCGCGACACACGGTCGTGGCCGGCGCGGGCCACGAGATTCACCTGTTCACGCCAGCCGTTGTCGTTCAGGCTATCCAGGATGTGTCCGAGGCCGCCAGGCAGCGGAGCCAGTTGCCAGTCCGATGATCAGTAACCGACCGCGCTATTTCGGCATCCTTGTCGTCTGCCTGCTGCTGCAGGCGCAGGCGAAGCCCGCGGGCGACATCATCGTGATGACGTCCGGGACGTTCACCGCCGCGCACCTCGAGCTGGCCGCGGACTTCGAACGCTCGACGACGATCAAGGTGACGACCACAGCCACGTCGATGGGCGTGGGTGCGGAGTCGATTCCCAGCCGGGTGCAGCGCGGCGAGCCGGTCGATGTCGTGATCGTGGCGTCCGACGCCCTCGATGACATGATCAAAGACGGTCGAGTTGTGGCGGGCAGTCGCATGGACCTGGCACGCTCGAGCATCGGCATGGCGGTGCGAGCGGGCGCGCGCAAGCCGGACATCAGCACGGTGGCAGCGCTCACGCGCGCATTGCTGGAGGCGCAGTCGGTGGCCGTCTCGTCGAGCGTCAGCGGCAACTACTTCACGAACGAGCTGTTTCCACAGCTGGGGCTCGCCGATCGACTGAAGGGCAGAGTGCGGAGGATCGAGGGCGAGCGTGTCGGCGCCGTCGTGGCGAGGGGCGACGCGGAGATCGGGTTTCAGCAGATCAGCGAACTGCTTCCCGTTCCGGGCATCGACGTCGTCGGTCCGCTTCCGCCCGAGGTGCAGCGAGTGACGGTATTTGCCGCGGGCGTAGCTGCCAGGTCGAAGTACCCTGATGCGGCGCGCGCATACATCCGATTTCTCGCCTCTCCGGCGGCGTCGAGCGCCGTGGCGAGAAGTGGGCTCGAGCTGCAGACGCGACTTCCGTGATTCCTGGATGGAGGTTCCATGCTCGGCGGACGATCGTGGGAAGAATGGATCGCGCAGTACGGCCAGAGTCATCAGCACCCGGTGAATCGCGTGTGCCACACGCTGGGAATCCCGCTGATCGTGGTGTCGCTGCCGTTCTTTCTCGTGGCGCTGTTCGTGTCGGGCTTCTGGCCGATCCCGCTCGCGCTCTTCGTCGTCGGCTGGGTCTTTCAATTCGTCGGGCATGCATTCGAGGGCAAGCCGCCGGAGTTCTTTCATGACTGGCGGTTTCTGTTCGTGGGACTTCGCTGGTGGGTAGCCAAGGTTCGCGGGCGGGCATAGACGAACTCGCCGCGCGTTTCGAAGCGTGCACGATTCCGGCGGCGGAGTGGACCCACGAGGCGCACCTGATCGTCGGCCTGTGGCACATCGATCGCTACGGCGCCGACGAGGCGCTCGTGCGGCTGCGTTCAGGCATCCGGCGGCTCAACGAAAGCCAGGGCGGGGTGAACTCGGCGACCGACGGTTATCACGAGACGATCACGGCCGCCTACGTCCAGCTGCTCGCGCAGTATCTGGCAAGCTGTCCCGACGATCTGCCGCTCGGCGATCGCGTCGCGTGGTTTCTCACCAGCCCGCTCGCGGCGAAGCGGGCGCTCTCCGCCTTCTATTCGACCGAACGGCTGCTGTCCACGACCGCCCGCGCCGTCTGGGTCGAGCCTGACCTTGCGCCACTCAGTGCTGCGACTGTGCTCAGTCGCAAGCCAGTCACTTCCTAGGGAAAATTCCGATTGAGTCTCGTGCCCCTGAGGCGTAATCTGCGGCCATGGCAAGAACATTCCTGATTGCCGTCGCCTTCGTCGCGATCTCGACGGCTGTTCCCGCGCAGGCGCCGGAGCCTCCGATCGCTGATGCCCGATTGACGGTTCACACCCTCGTCAGGGAGGACATCTTCGCCGGCTTCCTGCAGAACGATCTGGTCAGGCTGGCGCGCGCGGAGAAAAACATCGAGCTGCTGCTGGCGAGCCGGCCCGATGCTCGACCCGGCCTGCTGGCCTGGCAGGGAGGCACCGCGCTGACACGTGCGGTCAACGCGTACGAGGCCAAGCAATCGGACCAGTTCCAGCAGCAGTATCGGCGTGCGCAGGCTCTCTTTACCGAGGCCATGAAGCTGGCCCCTGAAGATGTCGGCGTGTTCGCCATCACCGGCGGCACACAAGTGACGCTGGCCGAGCGGCTGCCGGCGGCGGAACGCGCGGCCAGCTGGGAGCTGGGCTACACCGCGTATCAGCAGCTGTGGAAGCTCCAGGGACAGTTCATCGAGAAGCTGCCGCTCCATCACAAAGGCGAGGTGCTCTCCGGCCTGGCCCAGAGCGCGCAGCGCACCGGACGCAGCGACGAGGCCAACGCGCAGCTTGACCGGATACTGACGCTCATGCCCGACACGGTGTATGCGAATCGAGCGCGGCAGTGGAAGGATGACCCCTCTTCGCGCACCAGCCGGCTGGCCTGCCAGACCTGCCATGCACCGGGGACGCTCGTCTCGCGGCTGGCTGAAGTCTCGAAGCAGTAGCTCCGCTCAAGCCCGGCCGTGTTCGGTCGGGCCGCCGCCGTCGTTTATACATCCAACCATCGGCCCCATGACGACTCCATCAAACCTCGTGTATCGCGCACCCCATCGCCCAGTCATGATCTTCATCCAGTTCGAGGCCATGCCGACCCAGGACGTCGCCGCGCGGGACAACGTCGCCGGTGCGTATGTGAACTGCTGGGTTCAGACAAATGACGCCGTTGAAGCCGAGGCCCGCGGGCGGCAGTGGATATCCGCTCAGGGCTGGATCGTCGTATCGGTCAAGCAGTACCGCACCGTGGACGTGGACGCCGAGACGAGGGGGCCAGACTCCGCGTACATACTGGAGGCCTTGAAGGCGGACGGTTCTATCGTCTTTCATCGATGGTCGCCGGACAGTGAGGCCCCTACCAATTGAACGGTCCGAGACGGACAGACGCAGTACGCTAGCCGGATGACACCGGGTGCTCCGCACGTCGCGCTGGTGACGGGCGGAAACCACGGCATCGGCGCAGCGACGGCCTGTGCCCTCGCGGCCCGCGGCGCGCGTGTCCTGATCTCCTACCTCCGACTGACGGACGCGATCGACCCCGGCATCCCTGACACCTACCGCGCCAATCGCGCCGCCGACGCTGATCTGGTGCTCGCGAGCATTCGCGAATCGGGTGGCCGGGCTATCGCGCGCGAAGCCGATCTGGCAGATCCGGAAACGCCCGCGCGCCTGTTCGATCTCGCGGAAGCCGACCTCGGGCCGGTGGACATCCTCGTCAACAACGCGAGCTCCTGGCTCGCCGACACGTTCGTGCCGGACGTTCCGGACCGGCTCGGGAGGAACTCCGCACGGGTCTCTCCGGAAACCTTCGATCGCCAGTTCTTCGTGGACGCGCGCGCGTCAGCGGCACTCATCGCCGAGTTTGCGCGCCGCCATCGTGAACGGAGCGCGGACTGGGGCCGCATCATCGGCCTCACGTCGGGCGGCCCCGCCGGCTTTCCTGGCGAGGTGTCCTACGGAGCGGCGAAAGCCGCGCTCGAGAACTACACGATGTCGGCCGCGTTCGAGCTGGCCCACCTCGGCATCACGGCGAACATCGTCCATCCACCAGTCACTGACACTGGATGGATCACCGACGATGTTCGACGTCACGTCGCCGAACGGCCGGACCTGATCCACATCGCCGAACCAGACGGGGTGGCTGGTATCATCGCGTTCCTCGCGTCGGACGACGCCAGCTTGATCACGGGAAACGTCATCCGCCTGCGTTGAGGTGCTCATGAGACGACTCGTGGCGTCATCGGCGATCTGTGCACTGGTGCTGCTGGTGCTCGCTGAATCCGCTATTGCCGAAGTCGTTCGCATCGACGTTCGGCGCCGGGACGATGCCGGGACGCACGAGCGGGTGATTGGCCGTGTGCACTTCGCCATCGATCCGACGCTTCCGGCCAACCGGGGCATTGCGGATCTCGATCAAGCGCCGCGAAACGCGGCGGGGAAGGTCGAGTTCTCATCCGACGTCCTCTTCTTCCGGCCGAAGGACTCCCGCCGGGCACGGGGTTCGGTGTTCGTCGAAGTGGTCAACCGCGGGCGGGATCAGTCGCTGGCGATTCTCAGCGGCGCGCAGCAGCGGAGTCTCTCGCCGGAGTCGTGGAACCTGGGCGACGGGTTCCTGCTGGAGCAGGGATTTGCCGTGGCGTTCCTCGGCTGGCAATTCGACGTGCAGCCCTCACAAGGTCTCACGTTCACCGCGCCGATCGCGCCGGTCGAAGGACTTGTGCGCGCCAGCCAGATCGAGCTTGCGCGCCCGGGCGGCGTCGACATCGCGCTGACCTACTGCGCATCCGAGACGGGACGGGACAGTGCGACGCTGACCTTCCGCGCCAGGTTGGACGAGACGCCGCGGCCGCTGCCGCGCGACTCCTGGCAGGTGTCGAGCGATGGATGTTTCGTACACCTCGCGTCAGGTGTTGGCACCGGAATCTACGAGGCCGTCTATCGGGCGAAGGGTTCACCCGTCGCGGGACTCGGCCTGGCCGCGCTCCGCGACTTCGCGTCGTATCTGAAGCACGGGCCCGAGGGCGCCACGCTGCGCGAGATGCCTGCGGCCGTTCAGCGAGTGATCGGCTACGGCTATTCGCAGAGCGGCCGCTTTCTGCGCGAGTTCGTTCGCGATGGGTTCAATGCCGACGAGCGCGGCCGTGCCGCGTTCGATGGACTGATGATTTCTTCCGCCGGCGCGGGCGGCGGCAGCTTCAATCACCGCTTCGCGATGCCTGGGCAGGCCGGCAACTCGGTGCTCTCCGTGCTGCGTCCCGTGGATCTGCCGCCGTTCACCGACGAGGGACTGCTGGCCAGATCGCGAGACGCGCGGGTCACGCCGAAGATTTTCTACACGTTCTCGTCCACGGAGTACTGGGCGCGGGCGGGCTCGCTCACGCACACGACCGCGGACGGCCGCGCCGACGCGCCGCTGGCGTCGACCTCGCGGCTGTACTTTCTGGCCGGAACGCCTCACTCCATGGGCGGGCTGCCGTTGACGAAGGGACGACAGCAGTACCGCCACTTCGTCAACTTCGCCGAGCAGCGATGGGTGACGCGGGCCCTGCTTCTCGACCTCGACGCCTGGACGCGCAACGACGATGAACCGCCTCCGTCGCAGTATCCGACGATGTCGAAAGGGGAACTGGTGGCGTTCGAGGACGTGCGCTTCCCCAAGGTGCCCTCGTTTCCCTTTGCGACCTACATGCCGCGTGTCTGGCGGATGGATTACGGACCCAGTACGCGGCGACGCGTGTGATCTCGATCGAGCCGCCGCGAATCGGGGAGCCGTTCCGCGTGCTCGTGCCGCAGGTGAATGCCGACGGCAACGATGTATCCGGCATTCGTCTTCCGGAGCTCGCGGTGCCGCTGGGTACGTATGCGGGCTGGAATATCACGGAGCCGCAGTTGACGGAGCTCGGATATCTGAGTGGGCTCGTCGGCGGATTCGAACCGTTCGCGCAGACGAAGGCGCAGCGCGACGCGAGCGGAGACCTCCGCCTCTCGATTGCGGAGCGCTATACCGGACGACCGGACTATCTGGGCAAAGTGAAACGCGCGGCGGACGATCTGGTCCGCCAGCGCTTCCTGCGCGTCGAAGACGTACCGGCCGTGCTGCAGACAGCCGAGCGGATCTGGAATGCCGTGATGGGGAGCGGCTCGACGAGCGACCTGTTACCGTGACGCGGCGACGCGAGCCGCGGCGGCCGTCGCCTCCCACAGATAGATCGCGTTGCCGTCCTCGTCTTCGAGTTCGACCAGCCTCTCCGAGTCGGGCGGCACGTTTCCAGTCATCCGCACGCCGCGCTCGGTCAGTCGCGACACCATGCGGTCCATGGGCTCGTCTACCTGGAACCCGATCGCCACCGAGCCCTTCTTGCCGGGGTCCGGCGTTCGCGCCGTCTTCGGATGGATCGCGAGCAGGAATCTCCCGGCCTCGACGGTCGCGAACTGATCGCCGTAGCGGTTGGTCAGCTTGAGCCCCAGTTTCTCGCTGTAGAAGCGGACCCCGGCGTCCATGTTCGAGACGTAGACGATCGCGTGTCCGCCGGCGACCAGTTCCGACGAGGACTCTGCTTCCTTACTCCTGTTCGTCCCCAGATCCGACTCGGGCAGCATGTTGGGCGGGAACTCGTTGATGTAGGTCGGCACGCCGTCCAGATCGGTGAACATGAACACGTTGCCGGCTTCGTATCTGATGATCTCGCTGGTGATCGTGACGCCGCGCGTGGTGAGGAGCGACGCGACCTGTTCAATCGGCATGTAGGTTTCAAGGCCGAACCCGACTCCGCCGGCCGTCCCGGGTGCGGGGCGCTTCGGGGATGCGGGGTGAAGTCCAATCGTCAAGCCGGCCTCGCCATGGGTCCAGTAGCAGGTGCCCGTCTCGAGCGTGGCCCAGTGATTTCCGAAGCGATTGGTGAGCGTGAGGCCGAGCGTCTCGGTGTAGAACTGAACGGCCGCATCCATGTTCGAGACGTAGACGGTTGCGTTTCCACCTGAAATCATGGCTGAATGCTCCTCGGGGGAGATCCTCACCGATCGCGGGATACTTGAAAAGAGCCACACGAGGGTGCCACTTGTGAACCGACAGCGCAACCTGTTCCTGCCGCCGATCGCTCTCGACCGCGCCTCGTCAACGCCCCTGCATCTTCAGGTGATCCGTCAGATCGCCAGCGCCATCCGTGGCGGCGCACCATCCGGTTCGCGCCTGCCCTCGACGCGCGTGTTGGCACGGCTGCTCGGCGTCTCGCGCAATACGGTGCTGTCGGCGTACGACGAGCTTGTCGCCAGCGGCTTGATCCGGGGTCGGCGAGGCGCCGGCATGATCGTCGCGGCCGGGTCTCAGGGACTGGCCCAGTTCGATCCGCGTCAGGTGTTGAGGGAGGCGCAGTATCCGGCGCGCACGCTGCCCGTCTTCGATCCCGACGGCGCCGAGTTGTACTTGTCATTTCGTTGAAGGAGAATGTGGCGATCCCCACTATGAATCCATCGAACGACTCCCGCGCCGAGTTTCGCCGCCTGCACGAGAGCGGCTGTTTCGTGATGCCCAACCCGTGGGACGTCGGCAGTGCCCGCGTGCTCGAACAGCTTGGTTTTCCGGCGCTCGCGACGACGAGCTCGGGCCTGGCATGGTCGCTTGGCCGGCGCGACAACAGCGTGTCGAGGAACGAAACGATCGCCCACCTGCGAACGATGGCCGAGGCCGTTGACGTGCCGGTGAACGCCGATTTCGAGGACGGCTTCGCCACCATGCCGTCGGACATCGCGCGCAACGTCAAGATTGCGACGACGACCGGCATCGCCGGCCTGTCGATCGAGGACTCGACGGGTGATGAAGCGGAGCCGCTGTTCGAGTTCGCGCTCGCGGTCGAGCGCATCGCTGCGGCGCGCAAGGCCATCGACGAGAGCGGTACCGGCGTTCTTCTCACCGCTCGCTCTGAAGGATTCATTGCGGGACGACCAGATCTCGCCGAGACCGTTCGTCGTCTCACCGCCTATGCCGAGGCGGGCGCCGACTGCTTGTACGCGCCAGGCCTCTCGACGACGCAGGATGTCGCGACCGTGGTGAAAGCGGTCGCGCCAAAGCCGGTGAACGTGCTGGTCAGCAGCGACTTCACGACCGTCGCGGAACTGGCCGATCTCGGTGTCCGCCGGATCAGCGTGGGCGGGGCGCTCGCGCGCGCGGCATGGGGCAGCTTTCTCTATGCCGCCAGCGAGATCGCCGAGCACGGAACATTCGCGCGGCTGGGTGCCGGCGTTCCGTTTCCCGTGCTCAACCGGCGCTTCACCACTCGCGGCTGATTTCTGGTTCGTGGTTCGTGGTTCGTGGTTCGTGGGGGCCGCCTTCAGGCGGCCCTGTCCTTGTACGTTTCACAGACTTAGCAACTTGTACCGGCGGACGGATGCGTGCATGATGTGTCGCCGCCACACGGGAATCGCGGCGATGCCCGCCAAGAGCTGCACGAGCAGGTATGAGGGCAGGAACAAGTCGTGGCCCGTCCACAATGCCGAGAGACAGGACCGTGACGACGCGCGGTCGCTACTCGCGCGTCGGTGGCTGTGGCGCCGGTATAGACAAAAAGCGCGAGGGCCGCACAGACCATGAGGATACGCACTCGGCGCATGTGGTGATCGTCGCAGCGAGGGGAACGATCGCGGATCCCTCGTCGTACCCATGTTTTCGCATGCCAGCACTCGAAATCACCGAACAGACGCCGTTTCCCGCTATCGGCGCCGCCCTCGTCGAAACGGTCGAGGCTGCCGTGCCCATGCTGCGATCGATGAGCGAGGCGCGTGCCGAGCAGCCGCGCGCGCCGGGGAAGTGGTCGCCGAAGCAGGTGATCGGACACCTGATCGATTCCGCGTCGAACAATCACCAGCGGTTCGTACGCGCGCAGGAAGGGCCTTCGTTTGCGGGGCCGGGCTACGAGCAGGATCACTGGGTCGCCGTCCAGGGCTATCAGGAGTCGTCCTGGGACGAGATCGTCGCGCTCTGGCGTGCCTACAATCGTCATCTGGCCCACGTCATCGAGCGGATCCCCGAGGCGAAGCGTGGCACCACCTGCACGATCGGCTCGGATCCCCCGATCACGCTCGGGTTCCTCGCCTCCGACTACGTCCGGCACCTGCGGCATCACCTGGCGCAGGCGGACGCGTTGCCCGAATGAGGCTGGTGCAACTAGACTTTCAGCAAGGCGGACCTGAAGCTCCGCCTCTACACACGCTCTCAGCAGGAGGTTCGTGAATGACCCGGTGGATGACGGCGGTTGGTGTGCTCGCAATCTGTGTGGCCTTGGCGCCGTCGCTCGGCGCCCAGTGGCCGTCGTATCCCACGCCCGATGTGCCCCGGAAAGACGGCAAGCCGGTTCTGGACGGCCCGGCGCCGCGAACGCCTGAAGGCAAGCCCGATCTCTCCGGTATCTGGCAGCTCGGTGGGTTTGGCGGAGGCGGTGGCCGCGGGAGAGGTGCGGGAGCCGCTGCGGCGCCGGCAACGCCCGATCCGAATGCCATTCCCAACTCGCAGTTCTTCGAGGTCGCCGGCCGTGGAGCCGCGCTGCCGCTGCAGCCGTGGGCCGCTGAGCTGAAGAAGAAGCGCATGGCCGACAACAGCAAGGACAACCCCGACGTGTGGTGCCTGCCGATCGGCCTGATGCAGTATCACAATCATCCGCAGCCGCGGCAGATCGTGCAGACGAAGAATCTGACGCTGATCACCTACGAGGCGAACTACGGCCTGCGATACATCTACACGGATGGACGGCCCGCACCCAACAACGACCCGCAGCCATGGTGGTTCGGCTACTCGCGCGGCTGGTGGGAAGGCGATGAACTGGTCGTCGAGACGACCAACTTCCTCGGCGAAGAGCGAGCCGGATGGCTCGACGTCAACGGCAGTCCGTACACCGATGCGCTGAAAATGACCGAGCGGTTCCGCCGCCCGACCTTCGGCACGCTGCAGATCGACATCACCATCGACGACAAGAAGGCCTACACCAAGCCGTTCACTGTCCGCGTGAACCATCGACTCCTGGTGGATGCCGAGATGATCGAGTTCATCTGCAACGAGAACGAGCGCTCGACGCATCACATCGAGCCGCCGGCGTGGACGAAGAAGCCTGCTGAGACGAAAGTAGGGCCGGGATCCACGATCCGACCTACTAGGGCACTATCAGGTTATGCGATCGACTTTGCCGTGCTGGCCGACCATCAGCTCGGGCGCGTAGTTCGACTGCTGGCACTGATATTCGAAGAGCTCGGTGCCATCTTCCCAGCGCAGCGTGGTGCCGCCGGACCACGGCCTGGTGTAGGCGCCGGGATCGTCCACGGTCAGCTCATACTTCAACGCCGCGGCATCGGTGCGGGTGAAGCGCTCGATGGTGTGCAGCTTCTCGGTGTGCGGCAAGCCGTCGCGATCCATCCAGAAGCCTTCGTTGAAGCCCACGGTATCGATGACCAGCGTGTCGCCCTCCCACCAGCCGATCGAGTGGCCGTAGTACGTGGGCTTCGCCTTCACCGGATGCGTCCGGCCGTCCATGTACACCGTGCGCCAGGTGTGCGGGCCGCCGATGTCGAAGATGTAGACGCGCTGCAGTTCCTGGAGCTCGACGAACTCGACGCCGTACGGCGTGAGGAACTGACGCGCGACGCCGGACGGCTTGCAGCGCGTGTGCGGCTCGAGCTCGTTGCTCTGACGATCTTCGAGGAGCGCCTTCGCCCACGGCTGGAACGGCGTGTCTTTCAGCGCGAGCGGATTGGGGATCACTGCGCCCGGCAGCCAGACGCCTTTCTCCTTCGGCGTCGCGCCGCCGAGGATGACCCGGCCATCGGCGCCGCGCGGCGCCGGCTTCGGCGGACCGGCCTGACGGCCGCGGCCCGCGCCGCCTTGCCTCGCTCCACCACCACCGCCGGCGCGTCCTTCGGGCACGCCGACCTGGACGCCCGGGCGTTCGGGCTGCTGTGGCTGCTGGCCCCTGATCGAGTCAGTCAGCAGGGGTGAGACGAACAATGCGGCCGCGGCGACAGTGGCGAGGCCGTGGGCGCCGAAGCGCGGAGCGCGAAGGCGGCTGTATCGCATGGAGGTCCTCAGGGAACGATGGGGCTGCTACGATCGACCGACTCGTTCGAGCCCACCATCAACTCGTGGGCGAAGTTCGTCTGCTGGCACACGTACTCGAACAGCTCGATGCCGCCGTCGCGCCGCAGTGTGAGGCTGCGCCGTCCAGGGCTTCGTGTACGCGCCGGGATCGTCGATGGTCGCCTCGTACTGCATCGTATTCCGGTCGGTGCGCGTGAAGCGCTCGATCGTGTGCAGCTTCTCGGTGTGCGGAGACCCGCGCCGATCGAGCCAGAAGCCTTCGTTGAAGCCGGTCGTGTCGACGACGAGCGTGTCGCCTTCCCACCAGCCGATCGAGTGCCCGTAGTAATCGTGCGCGCGGCTTGACCGGATGCGAGCGGCCGTCCATGTAGATCGTGCGATAGGTGTGCGGCCCGCCGACGTCGAAGATGTAGATGCGCTGCAGCTCCGGCAGCTCGACGAACTCGACGCCGTAGGGCGTGAGGAACTGACGCGTGACGCCGGATGCCTTGCAGCGGGTGTGCGGCTCGAGCTCGTTCACGTGCGGTCGGCGAGCACGGCGCGCGCCCAGGGCTGGAACGGGATCTCCTTGAGAGCAGCGGCGCCGCCTCCACCGCCTCCGCCGGGAAGCCACACGCCATTGCGTTCTTTCGGCGTGGCGCCTCCGAGCAGGACGCGTCCCTCCGGCGATCGCGGCGCCGGCAGCGACGGTCCGGCCGCGCGTCCGCGGCCGACGCCGCCTTGACGGCCGCCTCCTCCCGCGCGCCCGTCAGGAACGCCGACCTGTACGCCGGGACGTGGAGGCTGCGGTGCGGCCTCCTGCTGCTGGCCGAACAGCGGCACGGCAAGACACAACGCCGCGCCTGCGATGAGCGGGAGCTTGCGCATGAGGAATGCTCAATGCTCAACGCGGATGCCCAATGCTCAACGTTGAGCATTGGGCCTAGAGCATTGGGCCTTGGTATTAGTTCTGGTTGTCGCCGCCCTGGCTCGACGCCGCGTCGAGCGTCTCACCCGGTCGGCCGCCGGTCTTGGTCATCGTGACCTGTCGGGCGTTCATGCGGTTGCTGCCGTTCTTCGCCAGCGACCCGGTGACGGTGACCTCTTCGCCGATCTTCAAGCGTCTCACGGCGCCAGCCGCGACGCTGCAGGCCGTGTGGCGGGCCCATCTCGGCGCCCCAGTTGGTGACCTCGCCGGTCTTCTCGTCCTTCACGTTGACGTAGAACCACACGTGCGGATTGGTCCATTCGACCTTCGTGACGATGCCCTTCAGCGTGACCGGCTTGTTGGCGTCGAACTCCGCTGCAAACGAGTGGTGGGCGGCAATCCTGCCCGCGCTCAGCAGAACACCGGCGACAACCAGACCGCCCAGAATGTACACTCTCATCTCGTTCCTCCCTAACCAGCTTCCAGCCACCTGTCACCAGCTACCGGCTCCGACGCCTACCAGCTACCGACTACCACCTGCCGGCTAGCCTACGGTCTGTTTTCCTGACACAGGTGCCGCGGCAGTTCCTCTCCCGCAACCCAGCGCAGCGTCCACCCGCTCGACCACGGTCGCGTGTAGGCGCCCGTGTCCTCGACCGTCACTTCGTACTTCAGCGTGTCGAAGTCCGGCCGCGAGAACTTCTCGATCAGCCGCAACTGATCGGTATGCGGCAGACCGCCGTTGGTGAACCAGAAGTCCTCGTTGAACCCCCTGGTATCGACCTCCAGCACATCGCCCTCCCATTTTCCCACCGATCGGCCGTAATAGAGCGGGTTATCGTCGTCGCCGCCGACCTGGCCGGCATGGCTGCGGCCGTCGAGGTAGATGATGCGGAAATTGGCGTTTCCGCCGCCAATCAGCACGAAAATGCGCTGCCGTTCCCGGTCCTCGACGAACTGGACGCCGTACGGCAGCTGAAACTGCCGCGGTCCGCCCGGCGGTTTGCAGTTCAAATACGTCGGATCGTCCTGCAGAAACCGGCTCTGGCGGTTGCGATACAGCGCCAGCGCCCACGGCTGCATCGGCGCCACCTTCGACGCGTCGGCGATGTTCGCGCAGCAGGCCCCACTGGTCCATCTTGACGTTGACGCCGGCTTCCATGAGCACGGTCGATGTCGGGATACGCCCAGTAGCCCTGCACGCCGCCCGGCGTCGGTCCGAGCCGCGGCTGCTTGTCGGCCCAGCGCGGCGTCGGACGCTTCTCGAGCGGCTCGGTCGGGCATCTTCGGCGTGAACTTCAGGACCTGTCTGCCGGTCGCCGCGAGCGTGATCGAGTTGCCCCAGACCTGACGGCTGTCGTTCCTCGCCAGGAGCCCTCGCACCGTGATCGAGTCGCCGGGCTGGAGCGTGTCGCTGTTCCACCCGCTCTGTTCGAGGTCGATCGGGCTCTCGATCTCCACCGCCCAGTTCATCACGCCCTTGGCGTCCTTCACGTTCATGAACACGTGCACGTGCGGGTTGCGCCAATCAACCAGCGTCACGACGCCACTCATCGTCGTCGGTTTCTTGTCGTCGAACTTGGCGGAGATCGCGTGATGCGCGCCGCCGGTCATCGACGCCAGCGCCACGACGGCCGCCGTGCAGGCCAGCAAGCTCCAGGTACGGATGTTGGTCATCACTACTGCCTGCTGATCTTGAACTTGCCGCTCTCGCGCTGGCTCTTCCACGTGCCGGTGACCGAGCGGTTGTGGAACGCGAGCCCTTCGATCTTGCCGTCGAGCACGTAGTTGACCGGCCCGGCCTTGTCCTTCCACTCCGCCTCGAGGTGCACGACCCAGCCCTCTGGGTTGAGCGTGGCGTTCTTGATCGGGATGTTGTCGGTGCCGGGGTTGATCATGCCGGAGATGGTCTTGCCGTCCCAATTCATGATGACCAGGATGTCGTTGCTGTGCACCTTGCTCGGGCCCCACGTGCCAAGCCAGGAACCCTTCAGAGGGTGGCCTTCCTGGGCGGTGATCGGGGCAGCCAGGCTCACGACGGCTAGTGTTAACAGGACGGTCAAGGCTCGCATCAAATTGGGCTCCTTCAGGACGGGCCGCCTTCAGCCGCGGCGCTCCGTGGTTCGCAAGCGTAAGCCATACACGAAAGCGTGTTCAAGCGGGAAACGGTCCCGCCCGCTCCCGGCGGATTTTGCGTGAAAGTGCGCCGTGCGCCCCCGGCGCGGTGCTTGCACCCCGTAGTTACGACATGGCCCGGTCGTTTCGTTGCGCCCCCGTCGTGTGGCTGCTCGTTCTGGCATCAGCGTGCGCAACGCCCGCCAGCCCGACCGAGGTGCCCGAATCGCCGGCCCC
The DNA here is from genome assembly GCA_963751025.1 of uncultured Acidobacteriota bacterium. GTDB lineage: Bacteria > Acidobacteriota > Vicinamibacteria > Vicinamibacterales > UBA2999 > Gp6-AA40. The sequence goes on from CAVVTC010000008.1 coordinate 523,976, forward strand.
CGAAACGGCGTCCTCGGACCTCGCCAACTCGATCGTCCAACTGACCAACGCCGAGCGCGCGAGCGCGGGGGCTCCGTCGCTGCGCGCCGCCAGCCGCTTGATGCAGGCCGCGCAGTTGCACGCCGACCAGATGGCCAGGCTCGGCCGCCTCGACCACGTGCTGTCCGGCGCGCAATATCCCCGCCCAGAAGATCGGCTCGCCGCGGCCGGCTATCAGTGGTCGTCCTACGCGGAGAATATCGCCATGGGGCAGAGCAGTGCCGCCGCGGTGATGGATGCGTGGATGCACTCGTCAGGTCACCGCGCGAACATCCTGAATGCCGGGCTGACCGAAATCGGCGTCGGCTTCGCGCGCGATTCCGCCGGCCGGCCGTACTACGTTCCAGGTCTTCGGCAGACCGAGATAGTCGGTACGCCGGTAGCTCGCAGTCCTCAGAGCCTTGAGCCCAAAGCCGCAAGAGCCGTTTGGTCGTATCATTGCGCGCCGCCATCATGTCGCGCCAAAGGAGCGAATGATGACGATTACCCGTGTGGGTCCCCTGTCAGTGCGCCAAGGTGGCTGGCGTTGCTCGGCGTGGTGATCGGCCTGATCATGCCGGCGGGTTCTTTTCGCTGTTTTCCATGGCGGGCGCCGCGATTGGTGCCGCGTGCTGGCGGAGCGACGGTGCGAGTGTTCGGCGCGCTGTTCGGCGTCGGCGCGATCATCATTGCTGCCGATCTTCTACGGCGTGCATCGGCGTTCATCGGTGACGCTGATCCATGGCCGCGCTTTTCAACGTCGCCGCCGAGCATGGTCGGCGGCATCGAAATCGAAGCCAGATGACAGTGCGGTCAAGCGTCGCGGTCGTCGCGCTCGTGTCTCGTCACGAGCGCGAGCGGCGCGGCGCAGGAGGTCCGGCTGAAGCCGGACACGAGCAGTCGCGTCCGGTTCACACCTACTCGATCGTCGCGCGTGATCCCGCGACGGGACAGCTCGGCGTCGCCGTGCAGTCGCACTGGTTCAGCGTCGGTGCGGTCGTGCCGTGGGCCGAGGCCGGCGTCGGCGCGATCGCCACGCAGTCGTTCGTCGATCCGAGCTACGGCAGGAACGGTCTCGATCTGATGCGCGCGGGCACGAGCGCGCCGGACGCGCTGAAGATGCTGCTCGCCAAGGACGCCGGCCGCGACGTGCGTCAGGTGGCGATGATCGACGCGCGCGGCCGCGTCGCCGCGCATACCGGCGTCAAGGACATCCCCGCCGCCGGCCAATCGTCCGGCACCAACTTCTCGGTGCAGGCGAACCTGATGCTGAACGACACCGTCTGGCCGGCGATGGCGAAGGCCTACGGATCCGCGAAAGGCGATCTCGCGGATCGGATGATGGCGGCGCTCGACGCGGCGCAAGCCGCGGGCGGTGACATCCGCGGCCGCCAGTCCGCTGCGCTGATCGTCGTGACGGGCAAGCCGACGGGAAAGCCGTGGCTCGATCGTGTCTTCGATCTGCGCGTTGACGACAACCCCGAGCCGCTCAAGGAACTGCGGCGCCTGCTCGTCCTGCAGCGGGCCTACAACCACATGAACGCCGGCGACATCGCCGTCGAGAACAAGAACAACGAAGCCGCGCTTCGCGAGTACAGCGCGGCCGCGGCGCTCGTGCCCGACAACGTCGAAATGGTCTACTGGCACGCCGTCGCCCTCGTCAACATGGGACGCGTCGATCAGTCGCTGCCGCTCTTCAGGCGGGTGTTCCGCGCCGACAAGAACTGGCTGACGCTGACGCCGCGGCTGGCGAAGGTTGGATTGCTTCCCTCCGATCAGCAGATACTCGGCCGCATCCTCAAGTCGGTCGAGTGACTGGGATCAGGATCCTCAAGTCGAATGACTGGGATCGGGAACCCTCACACCCGAACCTGGGCAGAACACTTCCCGTTTGCGCCCAGTGGTCGAGCTCCAGTCGAGGCACGTACTTTGAACCCTCCGATCCGCTTCTTCCCACTGAGGAGGGTACATGCGAGATCGAGTTTGGGTCATCAGCAAGACCGGCGCCCTTGTATTAGTCCTACAGCTGTTGATGGCCGGAATCGCGTCGGCGCATTCGCTGACGCTGGCTGCCGAGGCCGTGTGCGTCGGCGCCACGCCGACGATCAACTTCAAGGTCACGTCGTGGTCGACCGGCGCGGAGGGCACCAACCCGCAAATCGCGGTCAGTTTCAACAACGTGGTGGTGTTCACCGGTGCCTTTGTCGAAGCCACTGGAAACGTCCTTGCGGGATCATTGCCCTCCCCCGGCGGCGCGTCTGTCGCGGTGTCAGCCACGGCTGTCACTCCGTGGCCCTCTGGCGAGGGCGCTGGGCAGACCTCCGCGATGACCGTGACCATTCCCGATGAGTGCGCGCCGGGCACCGGGAGATTCACCGGCGGCGGTAACCAGGTGGACGTCGGTGACATCGCCAAGATCACACGCGGCCTCACCATTCACTGCGACCTGCTGCTGTCGAACAATCTCGAGATCAACTGGGGCAAAGGCAACAACTTCCACATGCTCGAGCACCTCGAGACCATCGCCTGCTTCGACGATCCGGCGATCGATCAGAGGCCGCCAAACGCGCCGCTGGATACGCTGGTCGGTCGCGGAACGGGCCGGTTCAACGGTGTGGATGGTTACACCATCGAGTTCACGCTGGTGGATGCGGGAGAGCCCGGCAGGTCGGATGAAATGGCGATCCTGATCACGGCACCAAACGGTACGGTGGTCCTCAACGTGCCTCGTCAGCAGTTGACCGGCGGCAACCTGCAGGCGCACTTCGACCAGCCCCACAAGAATAAGAACAAGTAGGGCTACTTACTTTGCGGTGAGACGGGCGACGACCGTTGGCGGGGTGGGACTGACGACGAGCGTGTTCACGAGGAAGCGAGTGGCGTCTTCGGTGACGTCGAAGGCGTGATACGCGCCGTACGGATGACGGATCTCGAAGAGCGGCTCGTAGCCCTTGACGGTGAACTCGGTAGCGGTGGTCGCCACCGACGCGGCGACCACCTTTCGATCGGGAGCCAGGTAGAAGATCTCGCTCCCGTCGCGCCGCCAGCGTGCCTGGCTGCCCCCGTCGGCCGACACGCGCCAGCGTTGTCCCGTGGACGGGAACCGCGAAACGTACACCTCGATCTGCCCCGACATCGTCGAGCTGAACGCGACCCATTTGCCGTCGGGAGAGAACGTCGCCCAGTTCTCCGATGCCTCAGTTCTCAGATACGCATACGGCTGGCGATCGCCCGTGAGCGGCAGCACCCAGATGTCGTTGCTGGTGTCGCGGCTGTTGGTGACGTAGAGCACGAAGCGGTCGTCGCGCGACCAGCTCACCGGCCATTTCGCGACACCGTCCTTGAGCAGAGTCGTGTGAGGACCGGCGCTCTTCGACGGCGCTTCGAGCAGATCGAGGTGCTCCATGCCGAACGAGTTCAGCACCACGCGACTGCCGTCGTGTGACCAGATCATCCAGTTCTCGTCCGTGGGCTCCGACGTGAACCGCGTCCGCTCACCGGTCTTTGCGTCGTAGATCCAGATGTCGCGAGTCTCGTGTGCGTGGTCGGTCACCGCGACGGCGACACGCGATCCATCCGGTGACAGCTCGAGGTTGCCGTGATCGGCCACCGGACCGATGCCGCCAAGCCGCGTGCCGGCGCGATCGAACCACGTGAGACGCGAGAGGATCTGCGGCCGCGGCGGCTGCTGCGCGAGCACAGGCGCTGCGATGATCGCGACGAGCAGGCATCGCGCGACGAGAGTCGTCACTTACGTCAGGACGAGAAGCAGAACACCGGAAGTGCAGACGGCTCGGAACATGGCCTGAGCATCTGCGTGTGTCGAGTGCTTGTCAATACCACGAAGCGCTCGAAGCACACGAAGAACGACAGGAAACCAATCGCGGAGATCGCGGAGGGGCAGAGGCACGCGGAGGAGTGCCACGGATGGACCCGCGCCCAAGGCCGGCGGTCCACCCGTGGCCTCTGCGGTCCTCCGCTCCTCGGCGTCCTCTGCGATGGGTTTTGGACTTCGTGGTCAGGATCTGACCGGAGTCTTCTGCGCGTCGCGGAGTTCGCGCAGCCAGGTATCGGTCTGCAGGCAGATCCGCGCGAATTTCGTGAAGTCCAGGCCGAGCCGGCGGACGCATTCGCTGTCCACGGTCAGGTTGAACCCCTCGGCGCCGAGGCCGACGCCGATGTTCTTGGCGACCATGTTGGCGATGACGACCGCATCGAGGACCGGGGTCGAGGGTCCGAGCTGCCGATCGTGGTGGCGCGCGATGGCGTCGGCGACCTCCGCGGGGAAGTGCCACTCGACCGCAATCGCGGCGCCCACGGCGGCGTGATCGACGCCGAACAACTGCCGCTCGGCCTCGACGAACGTGATCCCCGCCTGCCTGGCATGCGAGACGATGGTCTCGACGCTGGCGTTGAGGCAGCGGCTCATCACCAGCTTGCCGATGTCGTGCAGCAGCGCCGCCGTTGACGTCACCGCGGGAAGCTGGGCGCCGGGACACTCCTGCGTGATCGCCCGCACGGCCAGTTGCGCCGCCGCGGCGTGGGCCCAGAGGTCGTCTTCGCTGAGGTCGTAGAGCGGCGCCGAGGTCTTGATGCGCGTGAGGTAGTCCCCGAGGACCATGTTCAGCAGCGGCACCGTGCCCAGACGGAGCACCGCGTCGCGCACAGTCTCTGGCGGACGCGATCCGGCATAGGCCCACGAGCGCGCCATTCTCAGGACGGCCGCGGCGATGGCCTGATCGAACTCCACCAGCTCCGCAATCCGGGCCAGCGACACGTCTTCCCCGTTCATCAGCGCCAGCAGGCGCTGGGCGGTCACCGGCATCGGCTCGAGCTGCTCGATGCCTCGTACCAGGGCCGACGGAAGCGGTTGTTCGCCAGTCATCGGGTTGGTAATCGACCAACTGCGCCGGATCCTTGAAACGGCGGGTCTCAAGACCCGCCGCTACGGGTCGTAAAAGGCGGTCGTAAACGGTGGGCGTAGAAGTCGCAATGGTGGGGCATAGAGGCGGGTCTTCAGACCCGCCCTGCCGCGTTTTCGCAGAGCGCATGACAGCTACGAATTGATGAAATAGACTGAGAGGCTGGTTCGCGTCAGGAGTGACGCACAGTCCCCTAAAACTAACGAGAAGCGGCCGGTGCGGTGATCGTCCACATCAATCACATCTCGCAGAGCAAGAAGCCGAAGGGAAACCAACGGTCGCCTCAAAGCGAACTCGCCAGCCTCGTGACCGGGTCTCTGATGTCCCTCGTGGAAGAGGGCGTCCTCGACGCGCGTCTGGCCCCTTCGCTTCGGATTCACCTCGACTGGATCCAGTACAAGACCAACTTCCGGGATCCGGTCATCGTCCGGCGGACGACCAACCCGCAGGGACAGACGCTGCCGCTGGCCGAGATCGCGATCGATCTGCGCCAGGCCGAGGCGGCCCGGCTCCCCGACGATCTGGCGCGGGCGGTCAAGGCCATCAGCGCCGGGCCCGAGGCCAACGGCGACAACCACGTCTATCTCGACGAGTTCAAGCCGTATCGCGACTGTCTGATCTGGGGCTTCAATCGCCTGTTCTGGCGCCATCTCGGCGACTGGGAGGCGTTGTCGGGCAAGGGATTCGAGGCGGCGCTGCCCGGGGGCTCGTCCGACGCGAACCACCCGCAGGCGGTCTCCGACGCGGTCGCTGACTTCTGGACCCTGCTGCGCGATCTCGAGAACCGCAATCAGCTGCCGGCGGAGATCGTCGGCCTCGAGATCGGCGTCGGCTCCGGCGCCCGCGCCGCGGCGTGGCTCGACCGGTTCAAGGCGCTCGACGCGCAGTGCGGCACCAACTTCTATTCGCGCCTGCACTTCATCCTCGGCGACTACTCGCCGACGAGCCTCGAGCGCGCGCTGCAGGCCGTGGCGCATCACGGCGAGCACGTGAGCGGCATCCCGCTCGACGCACTGAATCCCGAAAAGTCGCTCACGAAATACCGCTTCAAGCTCATGTACGTGCACCTCACCAACATGTACGACAACCTGCCGTTCGACGATCTCGTACGTCGCGACGGCAAGCTGTATCTCGTCGAGGTGCGCGCGTATCTGAACGGTCCGGCCGTGGACCGTCTGACCGCTGACTTTGGTCTTACCAGAGGGGAGCTGCCCGACATCGTCAAGACGCTGCTCGACGGCGGACCCTTCGCGGTGTTCCCCGGCGAGAAGGGCGTCGAGTTCTGGCGCCGGCTCTGGGACGCCTTCAAGCTCGAAGAGCGGCTTCGCGTGCTCGACGATCGCGAAGAGGATCACGTGCCCCCCGGCCTCAACCGCACGCACCTCGAGGACCTGCTCGCGGAAGCGCCCGACGATGTGCGGTTTCATATTTCGCGGGGGGCGGGGGAGAGCTTCGCCAACACGCTGCCGCTGCTGCACCCGCGCGGCTATCTGCAGGTGCAGGACATCTTCGTCAGCGACATGGACGACTACCGGAAAGGTTTCCGGGGACCCGGCAAGCTGGATGGTTCGCTGGTGACGTGGGTCAACGGCGCGCTGCTCCGGGCCGTCGGCGCGCAGGGCCGGGTACGACGTGCACTTCGCGCCGTTCCCGTACCGGCCAGGCACGAAGACGAGCATTCTGTACACGACGCAGCGCGATTAGAGAGGCGGCGGGTCTACACAGCAAGACCCGCCCGACACTGACACCCGAGAGACAACTATGTCGTCGCCATTGCCCCTTCTTCCCACCACCGTGATCGGCAGCTACTCGATGCCCGAGTGGCTCGAGCGCGCGAAGAACGAATACCTGTCGCGTCGTCTGAGCCGCCGCGATCTCGACGAGATGCACGATGCCGTCCGCAAGGCCGCGATCAAGGACCAGGAAGCGGCCGGCATCGACGTCGTGTCGGACGGCGAGGCGCAGCGCGACAACATGATCGACTACTTCACCGAGCGGATGCCCGGCGTGCAGGTCGATCAGGGCTCGAAGCGCTTCTACTACGACTTCTACGACAGCATCGTGCGCTCGAAGCTGGCGACGGGCACGCTGGGGCTCTCCGAGGAAGCGAAGTTCCTCGGCCGGTTCACCAGCCACCCGTCGAAGATCTCGATCTCCGGGCCGCATACGCTGGTCAAGCGCATCCAGAACAAGCACTACCCGACCGAGGAGGCGTTCGCGCTCGACCTGGGCCGCGTGCTCAATCTCGAGCTGAAGGAACTGGTGCGCGCCGGCGCGACGCACTTGCAGATCGACGAGCCGTACTACTCCGGCTTCCCGGAGGATCTGCCGTGGGCGCTCAGGGCCATCAACGAGATGGTGAACGGCGTGAACGCCCACGTCACGCTGCACATCTGCTACGGGAATCGCTACGGCAAGCCGTCGTTCGAGGGCAGCTACGAGTTCCTGTTCCCGGCGATCCTGGACGTCAAGGTCCAGGCGATCTCGATGGAGTTCGCGCGCCGCGGCGAGGACGACATCAAGCTGTTCAAGACGCGTCCCGTTCCAGCTCGGCATCGGCGTGATCGACGTCAAGACCCAGGAGGTCGAGTCGGCCGCATTCGTCGCCGACCGGATCCGCCGCGCGCTCGAAGTGATTCCCGCCGAGCGGCTCATCATCAATCCCGACTGCGGTCTCGTGCGCCTGCCGCGCGACGTGGCGTTCGCCAAGCTGAGCGCGATGGTCGAAGGGACCAAGATCGTGCGAAAGGAACTCGGTAAGTGAAATCACTCGCCTCGCGCGTGACGTCCGGCCAGTTCGTCTACATGACGGAGCTGGTGGCGTCCGGTCTCAAGCGCGAGGCGCAGGTGCTCGAGATCGCCTCGAAGCTGGCGATGATTCCGGAGATCGCTGGCGGCAGCATCACCAGCTACGCCGGTGGTGCGCTCGGACAGGACTCGATCCGCGTCGGCACTGCGGTGCGCGCGCGGGGCCTCGTGCCGAACGTGCATCAGACGTGTGTCGGCCAGGACCGCAAGACGATCGACAAGATCCTCGTGCAGCTCCAGGCGCTGGAGATGCACAACATCTTCGCCATCAGCGGCGACTGGCCGAAGGCGGCCATGCGCACCGCGGTCTTCGACATCGACTCGGTGCAGCTGGCCGCACACATCGCCGAGCTCCGCGCGCGGACGGGCACGCCGTTCTTCATCTCGTGCGCCGTCTCGCCGTTCAAGTATCAGCGCGAAGATCTCCTCTATCAGTATCTGAAGCTCGAAAAGAAGATCGCCGCCGGCGCCGACATGGCGATCACGCAGGTCGGCTGGGACGCGGCGAAGTTCGTCGAGCTGAAGCAGTATCTCGACGAGCGCGGCATCACGACGCCGGTGCTCGGCAACGTCTTCGTGCTGAGCCGTCGCGCCGGCGAGCGCATGAACACCGGCAACCCGCCGGGATGCTGGGCCTCCGACGAGCTCGTGGCGGTGCTGAAGAAGGAATCGGAAGCGCCCGACGGCGGACTCCAGGCGCGCCTCGAGCGCGCGGCCCGATCGGTCGCGGTCCTCAAAGGGATCGGCTACGCCGGCGCCTACATCGGCGGCACGCACGACGCGAAGCACATCACGTGGATCATCCGCCGCGCCGAGGAACTGGCGCCGACGTGGGAGTCGCTCTACGAGGAGCTGCAGTTCGGCAGGAAGGACGGCTTCTATCTCTACAAGCGCGATCCGCAGCCGAAGCCCACGCGCACGTTCCTGCCCACGGTGATGGACGCGGCCGGCAAGGCGCTGCCGTTCGTGCCGTGGTCGAAGAACGTCGAACGAATCCGACCGGTCCGGCGGGCGATTCAGGCGCGCCTTCCGCTGGCTCGATACGCCAGCCGACGCTGAGTCACTGGTTCGAGCGCTTCGAGTACCTACTCGAAGAAGGAAGTCTTCGGCTGCCAGAACTGCGGCAACTGCGTGCTCGGTTCCATGGAATACGTCTGTCCGCAGACGTGCCCGAAGCAGATGCGCAACGGTCCGTGCGGCGGGACGTTCCATGGCGAGTGCGAGGTGATCGGCCAGGAGTGCATCTGGGTCCAGGTGATGGCGCGGGCCGAAGCGTCGAACACGATCGATCAGCTGAAGCTGTACATCCCCCCACCCGATCGCACGCTGACTGGCACTGCGTCGTGGGTGAACTTCTATCTTGGTCGCGACAGCAGGCCCGGACGGCCCAAGGACCTCTGGAAGACCGGCGGACCGGGCCGCACCGTCGAGATCGACGAAGACGAGCGGCTCAAGACCGCCGGACCGTCGGCTGCGGACAAGGCGCTGGCCGCGCGAACGCCGCCGAAGCCGGCAGCAAAAGTGGAAAAGGCAGAAAAAGTCAGCGCGTAGGGGCCGCCTTCAGGCGGCCCATTCCTGATCAGGACACCATCACCAATGAAATCAGCCCTCGAAATCGCTCACGAAGCCAAGCTGCGTCCCATTGCCGACATCGCCAAGGACGCCGGCATTCTCCCGGAGGAGCTCGAACAGTCCGGGCAGTATCGCGGCAAGGTGAGCCTGTCCGCCTCGATCGCCTCTCCTCGCGGCCCAACGGGAAGCTCGTGATCGTCACCGCCATCACGCCGACCAAGGCCGGCGAAGGCAAGACGACCACCAGCGTGGCCCTGACCATGGGGCTGGGGAAGATCGGGAAGAAGGTGATGCTGTGCCTGCGCGAGCCGTCGATGGGGCCCGGTGTTCGGCGTGAAGGGCGGCGGCACCGGCGGCGGCTACTCGCAGATCGGGCCGATGGAGGACATCAACCTCCACTTCAACGGCGACTTTCACGCCGTGACCGCCGCGCACAACCTGCTGGCCGCGGCCCTCGATGCGTCGATCTTCAATGGCAACCCGCTGCGCATCGATCCTTCGTCGGTGATCTGGCCGCGCACGCTGGACATGAACGATCGCGAGCTGCGCTACACGGTCGTCGGTCTCGGCGGCAAGACGCACGGCGTGCCGCGCGAGAGCCAGTTCATCATCACCGCGGCCTCGGAAGTGATGGCGGTGTTCGCGCTGTCGAGCAACCTGGCCGACCTTCGTCGTCGTCTCGGCCGCATCGTCGTCGCCAGCACCTATGACGGCGAGCCGGTGACGGCGGAGATGCTGAAGGTGGCCGGCGCGATGACCGTGGTCATGAAGGACGCGATCAAGCCGAACATCGTGCAGACGCTCGAGGGGCAGCCGGCGCTCGTGCATGCCGGTCCGTTCGGCAACATCGCCCACGCCGCCAACTCGATCGTCGCCGATCGCATCGCGCTCAAGTCCGCCGACTACGTCGTCACCGAGGCCGGCTTTGCCAGCGACCTCGGCTTCCAGAAGTTCTGCGACATCGTCTGCCGGGTGGGCGGGTTCGCGCCGAGCGCGGCGGTGCTGGTGACCACCGTGCGCGCGACCAAGTCGCACGGCGGCAAGCCGTTCAACGTGCTCGCCAACGAGGATCTCGACGCGCTGGCCAAGGGCGCCGACAACCTCGCGGCGCACGTGCAGATCGTCCGGCAGTACGGGCTGCCGTGCGTCGTCGCGATCAACAGCTTCCCGACGGACACGGCGAAGGAGCTGGCGCTCGTGCGCGAGCTGGCGCTCAAGGCCGGCGCCGAGACCGTCGTCACGCACTCCGGCTTCTCGGAGGGCGGCGCCGGCGCGACCGAGCTGGCCAAGGCGGTCGTCACCGCGTGCGACAAGCCGAACACGTTCAACTTCCTCACGCCTCCCGGCACCGGCCTCGTGCAGCAGATCGAAGCGATCGCGACCAAGCTCTATGGTGCCTCCGCGATCGACCTCGAGTCGCAGGCGCGCAAGGACCTCGAGAAGGTCGAGAAGCTCGGTCTCGGTCACGCGCCCGTGTGCATGGCGAAGACGCACCTGTCGCTGTCGCACGATCCGACGCTGCGCAATCGTCCGACTGGTTTCATCCTGCCCGTGCGCGCGCTGGTGCCCAGCGCCGGCGCCGAGTTCGTCGTCGCGCTGTGCGGCGAGATGCAGCGCATGCCGGGTCTCGGCAAGACGCCGGCGTTCATGAACATCGACATCGACGGCGAGGGCCGGACGGTCGGTCTGTTCTAGGCTCGAGGCTCGGGATCGGGGATCCGGGATCGGCGATCAGAAGTGGGGGCCGCCTTCAGGCGGCCCTTCGTTCGTACGCATCCTCCAACAGGCTCGATTCGACTCGCGTGCTAGGATTCGCCGGCAACGGCCTCAACATCAGGCGAGGTGAATCGGGTCGCGATGTTCGTCATTCAGTGCGATCGCTGCGGTCAAAGTAACGACGGGACGGCGGACCGCTGCGTCAATTGTAGCGCCTCCGTCGCGCCCCCGACGTTGCGCTCACGTGCGCAGGCGTTGGTGCTCGCGGCTGTGTCCTGCTTTTTCCTCAGCTTCTGTTGGTTCCTCGCGTTGAGTGATGCGGCGGGCGACCCTCGCCCCACGTCGTGGCGCAACGCTCGTTTCTTTGGCACACTCTACTTACTGTTTGGGATATGGCCACCAGTGGTTGCGTGGTGGATCGGTGGAGGGTTATTTCTGTTGAACGCACGGCGCCTGAGACGCGCCGCGACGTCCGAAGGAGCCCAGTTACACTCCGTTGTCGCGGCCGGCCCGGCGAATTCATCCAGCGCCTCAGCGCCAGGCAATGCCGCTCGCGTCTATTGGTCTCTCGCCGGCCTCGTCGCTGTGATCGCAGCACTGTGCATGCTGACGACTCTCGTCGGGATGGCACCGATTCTTCCACCCAATCCTTTTTCGAAGCGAGTCGCGTACAGGATTCTCAGCCCTCGCCGGAGCGCTGGTGATTGCCGGTGTCGTCCTCATGACCCGAGTGCCTCAGCGAGCCTTCACACAATCGACCATTGAGTACTGGTCGTTGGCGCAGGTCGCGAGTGCGGCCACGCTGACATGGCTCGCTCTCGAAAGCGCGGTGACGGCTGCCGGAGTCGGGTATTTCCTGACAGGCGATCCCGTATCGACGCTCGCTCTCTGCACGGCGATCGCGGGATTCGCGTGGTGCAATCCGAGCTTGTGCGCCAAGTAGTTCGCCGGCTGACATGCCGCTGCAGCCGACGAACGGCGCGATGGGGCCCGAGCGATTCGAGAGTGCAAAAGGCCGCTCGCGGCTGAGCGGCAAGGCGTTATGCGGACGACGGGCGGCAGCGACGAACGGAGCAGGAATGAACGAAGCGATCCGAATCGAGGTGGTTACGTCGGTCGATTCAGAGATAGTCGATGCGATGGGGCGTCTCGTTCCGCAACTGTCTGCCTCTGCACCGATCCCGAGCATCGATCAGCTGCAGGAGATTGTAAGTTCACCCTGCACAGTGCTCCTGGTCGCTCGCGAATCCACCCGAAGTGGACGAATCGTCGGAAGTCTTACTCTCGCCCTGTTTCGGATTCCAACGGGAGTACGAGCGTGGATCGAGGACGTTGTCGTTGACTCCGCCGCGCGTGGAAGTGGGGTTGGCGACGCCTTGAGCCGCGAAGCGCTTCGGGTCGCCGTCACGCGCGGGGCCCGAACGGTGGAGCTGACGTCTAGATCCTCGAGAGAAGCCGCGAACAGGCTTTACCAGCGGCTCGGCTTCCAAATCCGTGAAACAAACGTCTACCGCTATTCTGCGGGCGGTAGCGGAAGCGCTGGGTAACAAGGCGTTGCAGCTGACGATCGCACTTCCTCGGTTCGCTCGGGCGGGCGCTCGCGGCTGAGCGGCAATGCGTTAGCCAGACGAGCGAAGAGGTGAGTCGAGTGTGAGCCTTTCCTTCACGGCGATTCTCCTGCTCTCCAGCCTGGCGGCTGCGCAGGTGCAGCCGTCGTTCCCGAAACCGAGCGGCCCGTTCGACGTTGGCCGGCTCGAGGTCGATCTGACTGACGCCTCTCGCGAGGAAGGATTCACGGACGACCGGACCGACAAACGGCGGTTGTTGGTCAGCCTGTACTATCCGGCCGCAGTGCCCGTCGGCGGAACGCGTGCCGCGTACGGCGCTCCGGAGCTGGCCGCCGTGTGGCCGTTCTTCAATGAGGAGCGACGCGAGTGGCTCTCACCGGGCTATGCGGGTGTGCCGGTCGCTGACGGGCGTTTTCCGGTCCTGGTGTTCTCGCCCGGTGTCGGCAACTTGACGCTGTATTACTCGTCGCTCCTCTCCGAGATCGCCAGTCGCGGATTCGTCATCGCGGCGCTCTGGCATCCCTACAGCACCGAAGTCGTCGCTTTTCCCGACGGCACGGTGCTCCGGAGTAACGCCGCCGGCGGAATGAATGGAATTCCGCCAGGTGAGCAACAAGCCAGGCTCGAACGGCTCGGCGCCGTGTGGGCCGCCGATCAGCGTTTCGTGCTGGATCAGTTTGCGGCGTGGAACACGCAACATTCTGTGTTGCGCGGTCACCTCGATCTGCAACGCGTCGGCGCGTTTGGGCACTCGTTGGGGGGAGCCGCAGCGGCTCAGGCGGCGCACGTCGACCCGCGCATCGATGCCGCAGTCAACATGGACGGTGCGATGTTCGGCACGGTGACGAGCGAAGGCTCTCGCGTCCCGTTCTTGCTCCTCGAATCCGAGCGCCCCGTGGTCAGCGACGCGGAGCTCCAGCAGCTCGGCATGACCAGGGAGCAGGTCGATGCGTGGATCGCGTCCCTCGTGAACGTTCAGGCCACGACGATCGTGCGCAGCCGCGAGGCGCGCGCGCGGAAGCTCGAACGAAGCAAACACAATACATTCATGACGGACCTGCTGTTCTTCACGACAGCCCTGCCCGCGGCGAGGCGCGCGGCACTCGTCGGCGACGTCGATCCCTTATCGACCTTCGGCCAGATCAGTACATGGATCGGCGAGTTCATGGCAGCGCACGTTCAAGGGACGAAGTAGCTGGTTGCGGCGCGCGCAGGCTCCGCCTCCGGCAGGTTCAGTTCTGTGCGGCAGCCGGCCTGAAGAAGATCTCTCGCAACTCGACCGGCCTGCGGCAGGCTTTGGCGCCCTTGCGCCCCCACGCGAGCGCCTCGTCCAGATCTGCGGTTTCCACGATCGTCAGACCGCCCACGAGTTCCTTGGTCTCCAGGGTACGGCCCATCGGTGATCAGCACCTCGCCGTTCGGCTGCGCCCGCAGTGACCTTGCTTTGCCCAGGCCGCACGCGAATTTCCTGACACCAGCCGCGATCATCTCCTTGTTGAGCGCTGAGATGTCGCGGACAACCGCTTCGTCCTCTGTGGACGGGTCATAGTTGTCGGGGAGATAGATAGCGACCAGATATTGCGGCATGTTGTCTCCGAAAGGGTTTTCAGCCGGGCTCGTTGCCCCGCCTTCACTCTTACGACGAACGGCGAGACCGGAATTCGACACGATGTCCAGAAAAATTCAAAGACGCACCAGAGCCGGTCGTGGAAACATAAAGGTCGAGGGGGTAACACGTGCAGTTGGTCTCGGTGAATGTCGGTCTTCCGCGGGACGTCGTCTGGCAGGGGCGCGTGGTTCGCACCTCGATATGGAAGGACCCAGTGGAAGGGCCCGTACGCGTATCCTCGCTCAACCTCGAAGGCGATCAACAGTCCGACCTCTCCGTGCACGGTGGCCCGGAGAAGGCTGTCTACGCGTATTCCCGAGAGCACTACGAGTATTGGCGTCGAGCACTGCCGGCGATGGATCTCGCGTGGGGCGCGTTCGGTGAGAACTTCACGACGGAAGGGCTGCTCGAGCCGGAGATCTGCATTGGCGATCGCATCCGCGTTGGCTCCGCCGAATTTCTCGTGACACAACCCCGAATGCCGTGTTTCAAACTGGGCGTACGATTCGGCCGCGATGACATGGTGAAGCGATTCCTGCGCAGCGGGCGCCCCGGCTTCTACCTGGCCGTTGTCCGAGAGGGCGAGATCGCCAGAGGCGATTCGCTCGAATTCGCGGGACGTGATGAGCACGGCGTGACGGTGGCAGATATTGCGTCACTGTATGCGCGAGATAGCGACAACGAGGATCTTCTCCGCCGCGCCATCGACGTACCAGCGCTACCGGAAGGCTTGAAGGAATATTTTCGAAACAGGCCGCCGCGGCTCAATCGCCGACGTTAGACCCGGAAGAGGCTGTGTGCCGGCATCCAACTCAGTAAGCCTGCAGTGTGCAACGCCTGATATGGCTCCCATGCTCAGCAATCTCCTGGAGCTGTACGTCCACGATCTGAGCGAGACCTTCTCGGTCCAACTCGGGCCTGGGGGTCGCTTCGGGTACGAGAAACTGCCGCTCTATTGGGCAGAACCGGCCGTGCGCCATGCGTTTCTGATCAAGTGCGGCCATGACGTTGCAGGCTTTGCGTTCGCCACACGCGGGTCGCCCGCGAGCGACGATCCAGAAGACCTCGACGTGGCGGAGTTCTTCGTCCTTCGCGGGTATCGTCGCTTGGGCGTTGGTCGCCAGGCGGCCATGGCGCTGTGGGACAGCGTGCCTGGACGGTGGGTCGTGCGCGTCTCGGAGGCGAACCGAGCCGGGTTCCCGTTCTGGAGCGAGGTCATTCGGTCGTACACGTCCGGTGATTTCGTCGAGAGGGCCCGGTCGGTTGATTCGCAACGCTGGCGAGTCTTCAGATTTGCCAGCACTGCCTGGCGTGAGGCCTTGTGACGCGATCCTGTGACATGGTGTCACACGCCGAACACGCCGTTGCGGTCGTAGGGGAATCCCGCCGATGGGTGATGTGATCGTCCGAGCGTCTTCGCTGGTGGCAGTCCCCCTGATCCCGATCTTGTGGTTGCAAGGACGCCAGGTGAGAAAGCGCACGCCGCGTCTTCCGGGAGCTGCGGGGCCGACCGTTGGGACGATCCCCGGCGAGGGTGTTCCCTTGCGACTGCTGGTGGTCGGCGAGTCGACGGTCGCGGGGGTTGGCGCGCCCGATCACGCGCAGGCGCTCACCGGTCAGATTGCCGCCGCGCTGGCCGCGCGCACCGGCCGAACCGTACATTGGCGTGCCGCGGGAATGATTGGAGCGACCGCGCATGCCGCTCGGACCCGACTTGTCCCCGAGGTGCCCAAGGCGCCGATCGACGTCATCGTGCTCGCACTGGGAGTCAACGATGTGCTCCGGTTCCAGGCGTCCACTCTGTGGACCCGTGATCTCACGCAGTTGATCGCGGACCTCCGCAGGCGTGTCGGAGCAGCCCCCGTCGTGCTGGCATCGGTGCCGCAAATGGGACGATGCCCTGTGTTCCCACAACCGTTGCGCGGTGTCCTGGGCTTGCGGGCGGCCACACTGGATCTCGCGGCGCGCCGTTGTGTTCCAACCTTGGCCCGCGTCGCGCACAGCCCTGCGCACTTGGATAATGCCGGGGGGATGCTGTGTACGGATCGGTTCCATCCTTCGATCACCGGGTATCGTCAATGGGGATCGCAGCTCGCTGAGTCCGCGCTCGCGCTCCTGAGTGCCTCGTGAGTGGGTGACCCAACGACTGCGGGAGTCATAGTGCCGGCATCCAGCAAAAACAGTCGAAGCGCTCTCGATTCCGTCGGCGTCACTCGCGCGCGGCAGCGAGTTGGGCGAGGAATGGAACGTGAAATCCCGTTGACAGGAGGACGAACGACGACGGGTGTTGTCCGAGTCGGACACACAGTTCGTCGTCCGCTCGATGGGCGTGGGTCGCTCGCGCACGATCTCTTGCATCATCTGGAGCGACGAGGATTCAACGGCGCTCCACGGTTCCTGGGGATCGATGACGCGGGTCGAGAAATCCTGTCATTCATCCCTGGCTGTGTACCTCCTGAGCTTGGCCATTTCACAGACGCACAATTGGCGGCAGCTGCTCGACTGTTACGACAGCTTCACGACGCAACGCTGGATTGTCCGCTGAGGAATGGATGCGAAGTCCTGTGTCATGGTGACGCGAGTCCATGCAACTGCGTGTTCGTTGATGGAATGCCGACAGCATTCATTGATTTCGATGCTGCGCATCCGGGTTCACGCCTCGAGGACCTTGGCTACGCGGCGTGGCTGTGGATCGACATAGGCAATGACGAACGCTCGCCAGATCTCCAGGGCCAGCGTGTGGCCGATTTCTTCTCGTCCTACGGAGCAGACGGCGCGGATGCCCTGTCTTCCATCATCTCGGCGCAAGTCACGTTTGCAGAGCGTGTAACTCTCAGCGGCGTTCGTGAGTGGTCACATGACTGTCGGGCATGGGTTCAGCGCCACCGCGACGAACGGTCATCAGCAATTGCGACCCGCTCTCGGAACCGACACGCGTGAGTCATTCAATCTCGGATCGGGCTATCGGTTGTTTCAAGGGGATCGCCACCGGCGACGCCATCGGCAAACAGACTGAGACCTTGTCGCGTGCCGACGTCCGTCGATGGTATCCACGAGGCATTTCGGGCTTCGAGGGCACTCCGAACACCGTCATTCCCCGGTACGCGCACAACTCGAAACGGGTGTGGCGAGTCGGCGAAACGACCGATGATACCGAGCGAACGCTCGCCGTCGCCCGCGCCATCATTCGGGACCGTGACGTGTCACACGTCAGCGTCGGCCGGGAATTGCTGACCTGCACAAAATGCGTGCATCCGGGCGTCCGGTCTCTGTGGGAGTTTCACCAGGCCGGCGATCCCGCACGAACAGCAGTGACGCACGACGGATGTGGAGCGGCGATTCGCGTCGCGCCGGTCGGCGTCTTCTATCAGCCAGCACGCCTGGACCAACTTGTGAACGGCGCCCGCGAAGCCTCGATTTCCACACACGGCGGTTCGCTGGCGATTGCCGCGGCGGCTGCGACCGCGGCAGCCGTGTCGGCGGCCATCGATGGCGCCTCGTCGAGCCAGGTGCGAGAGCTTGCCGAGCGTGCAGCCATGCAGGCCGAAGCCCAGTGGCCGAGCGACGGACGCCCAGGGATGGCGAACGCGATTCGTGTGGTTCACGATGACCTTGCGTCTCTACCCGATTTGCATGCTGATACCGTGGCGGCGCGATGCTTTCCGAATGGTCCGCTGACGATCGTGCCGCTGGCGTTGGGACTCGCCACGATCATGCGATCGGCAACGGACGCGATTCTGCTGGCAGCCAACGTCGGGGGTGACAGCGATTCCGTGGCGTCCATCGCTGGCGGAATACTCGGCGCCACCTATCCGGCGACCGTCAATGCGGACTGGTTCGAGGTCGTGGAGCGCGTGAACGGCGACAGTGTGGCGGCACTGGCGCAGCAATTGGCCGCGCTCCGGCACTGATGTCGGCATGACGTAGCCGCCCATGGATTCTCGAACCCGGTTGGCCTTCCTGGTACTCGTCATCGCGCAGGCGGCGCATTCGGTCGAAGAGTACGTGTTCAAACTCTACGACGTGTTCGGGCCGGCGCGATTCGTCAGCGGTCTCGTCAGCGACGACCTTCCGCTGGGCTTTGCGGTCGTGAACCTCGGCGTGGTCGCGTTCGGAGTCTGGTGTTACCTGGCACGCGTGCGGCCGGCGCACGTGTCGGCTCTCCAGTGGGTCTGGCTATGGGTGATCGTGGAGGGCGCAAATGGTATCGCGCATTCCGCTATCGCGCTGGGGCGTGGAGAGTACTTTCCGGGTGTCTGTGACGGCGCCGCTTCTGTTCGCCACGTCCTTGTACCTCGGCATTCGACTCGTTGCGAGCCGCGGGTGAACTGTCGCGGATCTTGAGTCATCATTGGGGCGACACGAGGAGACACAAGCCATGCGACTGCATCGCGCCGCTGTGATCGCGTTACTCATCGCGCCTGCCTTGAGCCTCGTCCACGGGCCCGCGCTCGTCAGTGCGCAGGAGAGCCTCGGCACCTACGAGGACCGCATCGCGGTCGAGGACGTGATGGCGCGGTATGTGTGGGCGGTGGACTCACTCGATGCGGACGGCTACGTGGCCGTGTTCACCGAGGATGCGGTCATCGACTCGAACGGCAGCATCAGCAAGGGCCACGCGGCGATTCGCAAGATCGTGACAGGCCTCATTCAGCGCCGCGACGACAACAAGGCGAAGGGGCTGCCGACGGCGAATCTGTACCACGTGATCAGCAGCCCGCGCATCACGTTCCCCAAACCTGGCGAGGCCCTGCACCAGTCGTACTGGCAGACCGTGCGCCGCGACAAGGACGGCAGGATGGCCGCGGCCGCGATGGGCCGTTCCGAAGATCGCCTCGTCAAACGCAATGGCAAGTGGCTCATTGAGTGGCGCAAGCTGACCGTCTTCACCGACTGATCGCCACGGCCCGTCGAACGCCGTCCATCTCGTCCGTGGCGTGACCGTGCAACGCCCGGAGCCGTTCGCACACTACTGATTGATCCCTTCGATCGAGAGGTGTGAACGTGCAAGCCACTCTGACTCGACTGATTCATGGCGCGCAGCAGGGCGACAGCGAGGCCGCGGACGCGTTGTTCGCGGCTACGTATGCCGACCTGAGGCGCCTGGCCCGCGCGCGTCTGCGCACGATCCGCCGGCCGACGCTGCTCGATACGGGATCTCTCGTCCACGAGTCCTTCCTTCGCTTCGCTCAAGGTCACAACCGGTGGCTGGACAGTCGCGAGCACTTCATGCGCTGGGCGGCTCAGGTCATGCGCTCGGTCATCGTCGACTACGCACGCCGGAGGCTGGCGGCGAGGCGCGGCGGTGGCGGCGAACACGTGACCCTCGATGACTACGCTGCGAGCACCCCGTCGGCAGAGGCGGAGATTCTCGGCGTGCACGAGGCGCTCGAGCGGATGGCTTCGGTGGAGCCGCGCGTGACGCAACTGGTCGAGATGCGCTACTTCGGCGGCATGACGGAAGCCGAGATTGCCCACGCGCTCGGCATCACCGAGCGAACCGTCCGCCGCGACTGGCTCAAGGCGCGGGTCCTGCTCCGCGAGGCGTTGGCAGCGTAGGGCAGGCTAATGGCAAGACCTCATCGGCTCGAGGACCTGGCCGCGTTGAGCGGCCTGCTGGACCAGGCGCTCGAGCTGCCGCGCGACGAGCGAGCCCGCTGGATCGACGAACTTCCCGACGTTCACCCGTCGCTTCGACAACGGCTCCGAGAGGGGCTCTCGAAGACGGATGCCGCCGACGGCAGCGGATTCCTGTGCACGCTTCCGAAGATCGACACCACGAACGACCGCACCTCGAATGACCACGAGGATGCCGAGCCGGTTCCGGACACCGTCGGTCCCTACCGGGTGATCCGGCGCATCGCGCGGGGTGGAATGGGGACGGTCTGGCTGGCGCATCGCACCGACATGATGGTGAACCGTCCGGTCGCGTTGAAGCTCCCCAACGGCGCGTGGTGGCACACCGCGCTCTCGGACCGGTTCGTCGCCGAACGCGAGATTCTGGCCGCGCTCAACCATCCGAATATCGCCAGGCTCTACGACGCGGGCGTGACCAGCAGCGGGCAGTCGTATCTCGCGCTGGAGCACGTCGATGGTCGTCCGGTCGATGAGTACGTCACGAATGCGCACCTGTCGATTCGCGATCGCCTGCGCCTGTTCGTGCTGATCGCGCGCGCGGTCGCCTACGCGCACGCGCGCCTGGTGGTCCACCAGGACCTGAAGCCCTCCAACATCCTGGTGACCGGTGGCGGTGACGTGAAGCTGCTGGACTTCGGGATCGCCGAGCTCTGCGATCGCGATGCCAGTGCCACCGGAGGCACGGCGTCGCCGCGTCCGCTGACCCCCGCGTACGCGTCGCCCGAGCAGCTGGCCGGCGAACCCTTGAGCGTCGCGACCGACGTGTATTCCGGCGGCGTGGTGCTCTATGAACTGCTGACCGGCGAGCGACCCTCGGCAAGCGTCTGTCTGCGGCGGCCGAGCGACGTGCTCATCACTCGCAGCGCCCGGCGCGCGTTGCGCGGCGATGTCGACGCGATCGTGATCAAAGCGCTCGCACTGCGGCCCGAGGATCGCTACGCCACGATGGATGCGATGGCGGACGACATCGAGCGCCATCTTCATCACCATCCAGTGGCGGCCAGACCCGACCGCGCGAGCTATCGTCTCGGGAAGTTCGCCATGCGCCACACGGCCATGGTGGTGGCGGCGGGTCTGGTCTTTGCCGCCGTGCTCGTCGGCAGCGGCCTCGCGGTGTGGCAGCGGCACGTGGCGCTGGCGGAACGCACGGCGGCAGTCGAGGTTCGCGACTTCCTCACCATGCTCCTGCAGGATGCAAGTCCGTACGGCGCTGGCGGCCGCGCCCTGTCGGCGGTGGACTGGCTCAAGGAAGCGAAAGCTCGCGTGGATCGCCGGCTCGACGACAGACCATTGCTGCGCGTCGAGCTGCTCAACATCATCGGGTCGAGCCTGCTGACGTCGCAGGACACCGACGCGTCCGACGCGGTGCTGACACAGGCCATTCAGGAGGGTGCGTCTCGCCTCGGACCGCATCATCGTCTGACGATACGCGCCCGCGTTCAGATGACGGCCGTCCACCGGTTTCGCGGCCGCGCGCAGGTGATGCGCGCCGACCTCGATGAGCTGCTGCCGGTGCTGCGCGCGCGCCGGGACGAGTTCGCAGAGGAACTGGTGTTCGCCTTGAGGAACCGTACGCACCTCGAGATCGAGGCCGGACGCTACCAGGACGCGGACGCCGCCGCGGAGGAAGCGGTCGATGTCGCGCTGACGATGCTCGGCGACGATCATCCGGAGACGGTCGCGGCGGTGTTGACGCGTGCCTATGCCTATCAGTCCAGTCGTCAGCCCGACCAGGTGCTGCTCGCGGCGCAGGATGCGTACCGGAGGGCGACGGCGCTCTACGGCCATCTCGCTACACACCCGCGCACCATCGAGGGCCGCTTCCTGCTCGGTCGTGCGCTCAGTGAAAGCGGCGAGTTGAAGGAGGGCGTCGCGCAGCTGTCGGAGGCCGTACAGGAGGCCGCCGATGTCTTCGGACCATCGAGCCGCATAGTCGGACTGTATTCCGTCTCACTCTCCCAGTACCAGTTGGAAATCGGCGAGACTGCCACGGCGCTCGAGAGCAGCCGGCGCGCCGTCGATATCGTTGGACAGCACGCGCAAGCGCAGTCCTTCCGCTACGCCGCGGCCCTGCACCGTCGGGGCGCGGCGCTGCTCGCCGCCCGGCGCGCTGACGCGGCGCTGCCCGACCTGACCCGCGCGCACGAGACGATGGAGCGGGCGATGCCGCTGAATCACTGGATCACGCGCTGGTGTCGCGCCGACCGCGCAATCGCGCTGGCGCGTGCCGGCAACCCTGGCGCGGCGCGGCAGCTGCTCGAACCGGTGTTGCCGAACGGCGACGGGGCCGCGCCAGACGCCTCGGCCCGTCACCTCCTCTACGCGATGGGCCTGGCCGCGCGGTTGAGCGGCGACGCGGACGAGGCGCTCCGCTGGCAGGCGCGGATGCTCGCCACGTTGCCGGGTGGCCGGCGAGCGGATCTTCGCCGCATGCTCGTGCTCACTGAGGTCGGACTCGCGCAGCTCGATCGCGGTCGTCCGGCGCCAGCCAGGGTGGCGCTCGAGCAGGCCCTCGCGCTCGCTCGTCAGTCGTTGGCACACGTCACACCCGATCAGACGGACATCGTCACCGGACTCGAACGAGCGAACGCGGCGGCTGGCGAATGAGTGGCCGGTCCGAAAGGACCGGCCCTACTGGACTACTGGGCTGGCCGGTCCGAAAAGG
Organism: uncultured Acidobacteriota bacterium; assembly: GCA_963751025.1. Taxonomy (GTDB): domain Bacteria; phylum Acidobacteriota; class Vicinamibacteria; order Vicinamibacterales; family UBA2999; genus Gp6-AA40. The sequence continues at coordinate 546,491 of CAVVTC010000008.1, forward strand.
ACCGGCCCTGCTGAGGAGGCTACTGAGTGGCGAAGAACGGATACTCGCCGTAGTCGCCGAAGGCAACGGCATGCACACTGAAGGAGCCCGCCATGTAGGTCTGGCCCGGGACGTCGTCCGAGACGTATCCGTTGAAGACCCGCACCGGCACGTCGGTGCTGGCGTTGGTGTGGACGAAGTGGATGCGTCCATCTTCGGGGCAGTAGTAGCCCTTGATGTCCGCGATGCCCGCGAACTGACCGCGGATGATGCGGCAAGTCGCAGCGCCAGGCGCGCCCGGGCCTGACTGGGTGTCGATGGTGAGCGTCTCGACGCCGCGATTGGTGGTCATCAGCCAGGTGGTGCGAGCGACGTTCTCCGGCCGGGCCGCGTTCGCGGTGGCGGTGGCAAGGAGTGCCGCCGCCACGACGCCGAACGTGATGCGTGTGATGGATGTCTTCATGACGAATTGCTCCTGTCGTGACTGCCGTCGTGGACGACCGGCAAAAACGGGAGTGTCGGCATCATCGGGATGATGGCTGCGCGACGGCTCCCTCTGTCTGTGTCTACGCAGGAATCGGGGGAACCCGGACATCGTGTGCGTTAGGATCTCGTCTTCGATTTCTATACTTGCATCGCGCGCTGTTATCGGAGCAGCGGCGCTGGCGCTCATCGCACTCGCAGCCCTGCATGTCCTCAAGCCCGAGGTCCATCCATCGCGAAACATGATCAGCCAATATGCGCTGGGGCGATATGGATGGGTGATGGCGCTGTGCTTCGGGGCGTTCGGCGCAGCCAGTGCGTGCCTGTTCGTTGCGCTCGTTGCGTACTGGCCGTTGCTCCTCGGCCGCATCGGCCTGGCGTTCCTGTTAGCAGCCGCCGTCGGGCTGGCAATGGCGGCGCGCTTCCCGATGGATCCGGTTGTCAACGCCGCCCGCGCAGAGGTCGTTCTCCGGAAAGATGCATGGCCTGGCGTTCGTGATCGGCGTGCCGTGCCAGATTCTGGCGGTGCTGCTCCTGTCTCTGGCGCGCGGCACGCAGAGCTCTCACGCGTCGCTGTTACTGCTGTTGCTCGCTGCGGCAGTCTGGCTGAGCCTCGCCATGACGATCGCGATCATGTTGATGGTGGGTCCTGGCAAGCTGCCCAATCCCAACGGACCAGAACGATTTCTCGGCTGGCACAACCGGTTGTTCATGGTCTCCTATGGCGTGTGGCTGATGGTCGCCGCCTGGCCGATGGCTCGCTGAGCAGGTCCGCTGATGTACGAACGACGAGAATTCATTGCATTGACCGGCGGGGTAGCCGTCGCTTCGCTCGTCCTTCGAGAGACAAGCGCCCGGCAGGCGGCAACGGGAGGAACGATGTACGGGTTGATCGGAAAGCTCAATTGCGTGCCGGGTCAGCGTGACGCGCTGGCGGCACTCCTGTTGGAAGGCACCCAGACGATGCCGGGCTGTCTGAGCTACGTCGTCGCCACTGATCCAGCGGACGCCGATGCGCTGTGGATCACCGAGGTATGGGAAAGTCAGGCCAGTCACAAAGGCTCGTTCTCCTTGCCGGCGGTGCAGGCGGCGATCGCCAAAGGCCGTCCCATGATTGCCGGCTTCAGTAATCGCGTCGAGACCGTCCCACTCGGCGGCTACGGCCTTTCCGGGCCGTTACAGTGAGCCTGTGGTTCAATGTTCATCATGAGCATCGACTATTTGCGTTTCGTGCGGTTGTTTCTCGTTCCGTGTGTCGCTCTCGTGTGGATGGTCGGCTGCAGTTCACCACCGTCAAGCACTGAAACGGCTTCGGCGCCCGCCGCTGCCACCGCCACAGCGAAGAGCTCCGGTGGCATGCACGCGGTCATCGAGACCGACAAAGGTGCGATCGAGATCGAGTTCTTTGCGGCGGATCAGCCGAAGGCCGTCGAGAATTTCCGGCTGCTGGCCGAGAAGGGCTACTACGACGGCCTGACCTTCCACCGCATCGTGAAGGGATTCATGATCCAGGGCGGCGACCCGTCGGGCAACGGCACCGGTGGCGAGAGCGCGTGGGGCGGCACGTTCGCCGACGAGATCAAGCCGGATTCTGCGCTCTATCGCGACGGCTACCGCCGCGGCATCCTCGCCATGGCCAACGCCGGACCGAACACCAACGGCAGCCAGTTCTTCATCATGCACATGGACTATCCGCTGCCTCCGGCCTACGTGATCTTCGGGAAGGTCACGAAAGGCATCGAGACGGTGGACGCTCTCGCCGGCCTGCCGACGGGGCTGGGACCTGACGGCGGCATGAGCCAGCCGTTGACCCCGCCGATCATGAAGAAGGTCACGATTCGGCCGTAGGAAGGAGCTCGTTGTGCGCATATCCAAGGATCAGATACCCGCCAAGATCAACGTGCCCGGCGCCATCGCGCGGGTAGCCACCGACTTCGGTGACGCGACCGGTTTCGGCACGATGGGTGGCGAGTATTTTTCTCTCGGCGCGGGCACTGACATTGCGCCGCTGCTGAAGGGCCTCAAGGACGATGCCTGCCACGCGCCGCACTGGGGCTACATGATCTCCGGGGAGCTCGTGGTGACGTACACCGACGGCAAGGTCGACACCTGCCGGCAGAACGACCTCTTCTACTGGCCGCCCGGACACAGCGTGCGCGTGGTCACGGACGCCGAAGTCATCCTGTTCAGCCCGCAGCGCGAGCACGTTCACGTCATGGACCACATGCTGAACGCGATGAAGGGCTGATGCCCGGGATCGTGGGCGTGATCTCCGACACGCATGGCCTGCTGCGGCCCGAAGCGGTGGCCGCACTGCACGCGTCGGACCTGATCATTCACGCCGGCGATGTCGGCGATCCACAGATCCTCGAGCGGCTGCGTGCCATCGCGCCGACATTTGCCGTTCGCGGCAATGTGGATACGAGCGAGTGGGCGAAGGCGTTGCCGCTGACGGAGGTCGTCGACGTCGGCGGCCTGCACATCTACGTGCTGCACAACCTCGCGGATCTCGATATCGATCCGAAGGCCGCCGGGTTCGCAGCGGTCATTTCAGGCCACACACATCGACCGCTGGCCGACGTGCGAGACGAGGTTCTGTACTTGAATCCCGGGAGCGCGGGACCGCGCCGCTTTACGCTTCCGATTGCCGTGGCGAGGCTGCACGTGGCTGGAGCGCGCCTGTCACACGAGATCGTCGAGCTTCAGGTGTGAACGTGCCATTCACACAACAATCGCGCCGGGTCCGCCGGCGTGAAGCGCGTCCACGTGGGCCGCGCGCCGGGTCAGCACTGCGCGCTGATTGATGTAGCCCTTGTCGGTGATCTCGCTGCCGTCGATCGACGGCGGCTCCTCGAGGACGAGCAGGCGCATCGGCGTTGTCGAGCCGCCGGCCGATTCCGATCGCAGTCTGGCCAGCGCCGACTGCAACTGCGTGCGCACGGCTGCCTCGTCGAGACCGAGCGTTCGCACCGCCGCTGGATTGACGAAGACGAGCGCGCCGATGTCCTCGCGGTCGTGTCCCGTGATCACCGCGTCCTGCACCAGGGGACTGCAGGCGGCGATCAGCTTCAGGCGAACAGCGCCCGCGCGGACCCAGGTGCCGGACTGCAGCTTGAAGTCCTCCGCGACGCGCCCGTCGAACACCAGGCCGCTGGCCGGGTCGTCCGGATCCACGAGCTTCATTGCGTCGCCAATCCTGTAGAAGCCGTCCTCGTCGAACGCCTCGCGCGTCAGGTCGGGTGCGCCGTAGTAGCCCGGCGTCACGTTGGGTCCGCGGACGCGGATCTCGTGCGTGTCTCCCGACGGCACGAGCTTCAGTTCAATGCCGGGCGCCGGGTTGCCGATCACGCCGGGCCGGTCGATCGGGTAGTGCACGCAGGCGGCGAGCGGCGCGGTTTCGGTTGAGCCCCAGCCCGAGAGCATCGAGAGGCGCCCGCCGCCGTCGCTGGCTGACAGTGCCGCGAGCCGGTTCCAGAGGTTCTGCGGCAACGCCGCGCCGGCGTAGAACAGGATCTCGAGCCGGGAGAAAAACGCACGCCGCAGATCCGCATCCGTCTCGAGATACGGCAGCAGCAGGTCGAAGCCTCGCGGCACGTTGAAGGTACAGCGTCGGCATGACGTCGCGCAGGTTCCGCGCCGTCGTCTCGATCAAGCCGGGTGCGGGCTTCCCGCCGTCTACGTACCAACGTGCCGCCGTTTCTCAGCACCATGTTGAACGTCGCGTTGCCGCCGAACGTGTGATTCCAGGGCAACCAGTCGCACAGGACCGGTGGCGTCTCCTCGAGAAACGGCCAGATCTGCGCCCAGCTTTGCTGATTGCTACACAGCATGCGCTGGGTATTGATCACGCCTTTGGGCGTGCCGGTGGAGCCCGATGTGAACAGGATCTTCGCGATGGTGTCCGGCCCGACCGCGGCGAACGCCTCGTCCACGCGTGCGCCTGCCTGGGTCTCGAGCAGCGCATCGAGCGGCGTCGCCGTCGCGCCGACGGCCTGCAGGGCCTCAGCGAAGCGAGCCGGATCCTCGGCGAACACCAGTCCCGGCCGCAGCAGATCGAAGATCGCTCTGAGCTTCGCGTGGTCGCGCGACACGAGCGAATACGCGGAGGAGATCGGCGCGACCGGTATGCCCGCATGCATCGCCCCGAGCGCGAGCAGGGCATGGTTCACGGAGTTGTCCGACAGGATGGCGACCGGGGTGGAAGGCGTCAGCCCGCGGGCGAGGAGTGATTCGCCGATCCGGCGCGCGGCGTCGAGTGTTTCGGCGTACGTGAGCGCGCGCCACCCGTCGCCGGCACGCTCGGCGAGGAAGCGGCGGCCGGGCGCTTCGGTGGCCCAGCGAATCAGCCAGTCGCCCACCGCCCGGTCGTAGGCGCGGAGCGGCTGCGCCGATCGCAGGATCGTCGCGCCGTCCGCGCGTCGTTCGACATCGACCCTGGGAGCGGAAAATCGCATGGTCGTAGAATGTAACCCACACGAGGCGGCCATGCAGAGCAAGACCTTCAAGGCGAAGATCGTTCGAGACGGGTCGGCGTGTTTCATTCCGCTGACCTTCGACCCGAAAGCCGTGTTCGGCAAGATCCGTGCGCCGGTGAAGGTCACGCTGAACGGCTACACCTACCGCAGCACGATTGCCGCGATGGGAGGCCCGCCCTGCATTCCGCTGCGCAGGAGCAACCGCGAAGCCGCCGGGCTCGAGGGCGGCGAAACGCTCGACGTGCGCCTGGACCTCGATACCGAGGAGCGAGTGGTGAAGCCGCCCGCCGATCTCGTGAAGGCGCTCAAGGCCTCGTCCGCATGGGACGCGCTGGAAGGATCTGAGCTACTCGCACCAGCGCGAGCACGTCGAGGCGATCGAAGAGGCCAAGAAGCCCGAGACACGCGTGCGTCGAATCGAGCGGGCGGTGCAGATGGTTCGGTCCAGGAAATGAAGCGTGATTTTCTGGTTCGCCTCAAGTTCGGCTCCGCGGCCTGGAATATCTGGCGTCAGGAGAACCCCGACGTCGCCATCGTCCTCGACGGCGCGACCCTGAACGGGATGATCCTCACCGGCGTGAATTTCTCGGGCGTGAGCCTTCGTCGTGCGTCGCTGCACGCCACCAATCTGATGAACGCCGATCTGCGAGGCGCCGACCTCACCGGCGCCAATCTGGTCGAAGCCGACCTGATTGGTGCGCAGCTGCACGGAGCGGTCCTGACGGGCGCGAACCTTCACGAGGCCGACCTGCTCGGCGCCGACCCGGCAACGCGCAATGCTCACTGGACGATCTGAAGGGCGCCCTGCACGTCAACTATCCGTTCGAGATCCGCGTCGCCCGGGACGCTGACGTGAGCGCCATCGCGGCGGCGCACATCGACTCCATTCAGTCCATCGGTCCGCGGTTCTATCCCGGAGACGTCGTTCGCGACTGGGGCTCGAGGATCGCGGCGGAGATGTATCTGAATGCCATGGCCAGGGGCGAGGTCTTTTTCATCGCTGTCGCCAGCTCGGGTCGCGCTGATGAGGTGCTGGGTTTCTCCGCCCATCATGTCGCCGATGGACAGCATGGGGTCGCCGTCTATGTCAGGGGAATCGCGGCGCGCCGGGGAATCGGGTCGGCGCTGCTGCGATCGGCGGAATCGTCGGCCACTGCGGCCGGAGCACGCAGCGTGCAGCTCGATGCCTCGCTCGCGGCCGTGGATTTCTACAGGGCGAACGGCTTCGTGGAGACGGGACGCGGCACGCATCGACTGGTCTCGGGAGGCGCCATGGCCTGCGTCTTCATGAGGAAAGATCTGAAGGGAGTCGCGATACAGTAGTGGGTCACGCATCGTGAAGACGTCATGGCTGAAGTGAAGACGAAGTTGACGACGGCGTCGGTGGACGATTTCCTTGACGCCATAGAGAAGGATCAGGTCCGCGACGACTGCCGGACGATCGCCGGCATCATGCAGAAGGCGACGAAGGCCCCGCCGCGCATGTGGGGCTCGAGCATCGTCGGCTTCGGGACGCTCCGCTACAAATACGCGAACGGGAAAGACGCGGAATTCATGGTGACGGCGTTCTCGCCGCGCAAGCAGAACATCACGCTGTATCTCGGGCACCTCGAGCGAGCAGCGCGACCTGCTCGAGAAGCTCGGCACGCACTCGTGCGGAAAGGGATGCCTGTACATCAAGCGGCTGTCCGACGTGCACATGCCGACGCTGACGAAGCTCGTGAAGTCGTCGGTGGCCCTGACGCGCAAGACGCATCCGTCATGAGCGATCATCGGGTGATCCAGGGTGAGAACATCCCCAAGCCCGCAGGTCCCTACTCACCGGGCATGGGCTTCGAGCGCCTGGTGTTCGTCGCCGGCCAGGGTGGAACGGATCCGGCGACCGGGCGCATGCCAGCCGACATCGCGGGCGCAGACGGAGCAGTGCCTTCGAAACGTCGAGTCGATCCTGAAGGCCGCGGGCTCGAGCCTGCAGCACGTGCTGCGCTGTGGTGTGTTCCTGATCGACATGGACGAGTTTCAACAGATGAACGTCGTGTACGCGCGGATGTTCGGCGAGCATCGTCCGGCGCGCACGACGATCCAGGCCGCCGCGCTGCCGCTGCAGGGTCTGCGCGTCGAGATCGACTGCATCGCCTACGTGCCATGAGGTTGACGATGTCCATCAGGCTTGCCGTGAGCGCCGTGCTGGCGGTTGCGCTGTCGGGGTGTGCGGGTGAGAAGTGGCCGGAGCCACCGGCCGTTGACCAGGCGCAGTATCAGAAGACGTATCAGACGTGGCTCGACGAGCAGCAGCAGACGGCGCGCGAGGCGACGAAGGAAGTCGGTATCTGGCCGTTGCCGGAAGGGGAGACCCCGTTCGGCGCGGACGCGTCGCTGCCGATCGTGCTTCCCATCGCGACGGCCCCGAGTCGGGCCGGCGTCTTTCGCCGGGCTGGCGAGACGGTCACGGTCACTCCTGCGCGGGGCGTCGTGCTCGAGGTCGGAGACGGCGGGCCTGTGAAGACGTCCACCGTGGCCGAAGGTCAGATCGCGTTTGGATCCGTGCGCATGTTCGTGTTTCCGATGAGTGAGGGCCGGCAGTTCGTGAGCGCCTCGGACGAGGAGCATCCGTTGCTGAAGACCCTGCCGTCGGTGCAGACATATCCCGTGGACATGCGCTGGCGGGTTGCCGCGCGTTTCGATGCGTTCGATGCGCCGAAGATGATGCCGGTCGCCGATGTCCGCGGTGGATCGGCCGAGTACCCGGCCGTCGGGTATCTGACGTTCAGAATCGGCGATCGCGAGCAGCGCCTCGTCGCGTGGGGTTTCGAGGGAGGAGACGACCTCTCCGTGATGTTCAAGGACGCGACCAATGCGTCCACGACCTACGGATCCCGCATGTTGAGTGCCCCCATGGTCGCGAAGGGCGAGTGGACGGTGCTCGACTTCAACGTCGCGAGCAACCCGCCGTGCGCCTACTCGCAATTCACGACGTGTCCGCTGCCGCCGGCGGAGAACCGCCTGGCCGTGGCCATCGAGGCCGGAGAGAAGCGGTTTCCGACCGGTCGAGGATTCGTACAGCAGTGAACGTGCAGCCGCAGTCGTCCTCGCCGGTTCCGCCCGTCATCAGCCGTGATGCGCTCATCACCGCGATCACGACGTTTCTCTCCGGATGGGACACCCTCGACGACATTCGGGAGTGCCTGAAGCGCGAGCTCGAGGCGGCCGGACCGCACGCCTTGCTGCGTCTCACGCGCGCGTTGTCCACGGCTGGGGCCGACTGGGCCTACTACCCGCGCGACCCGCTGGCCCGCCAGATCCACCAGGTGCTTGCCGATCGCATCCTGCTCCCCGAATCGGCGTTGCACGGGGCAGAGCACCTGGCCGCCCTCGGCAGCGGGCCGGTCGTCATCGTCGGCAACCACCTGTCCTACGCCGACGCCAATCTGCTCGACGTGATGTTTCACCGCGCGGGCGCGGACGCGACCTGTGACCGGCTGACGGTCATCGCCGGCCCCAAGGTGTATTCGAGCCTCAAGCGGCGCTTCTCGAGCCTGTGCTTCGGCACGATCAAGGTGCCGCAGAGCAGCGGCGTCTCGTCGGAGGACGCGGTGATGGACACGCGCGAGGTCGCGCGCGCGGCGCGGCGCTCCATCGAGATTGCCCACGAGCGGCTGCGGCTCGGCGATGCTCTTCTGGTATTTGGCGAGGGGACGCGCAGCCGCTCACGCGGTATGCAGCCGATGCTGGCCGGCGTGACGCGTTACCTCGAGGTTCCCGGCACGACGGTCCTGCCCGTCGGGATCGTCGGCACTGAAGCGTTGTTCCCGATCGGCGAGGACGAGTTGTACCCGGTGCGAGTCGAGGTGCGCGTCGGCCATCCGATCGACGCGCGGGAGATCCACGAGCGGTGCGGCGGCGACCGCCAGGCGATGATGGACGACATTGGCCGTTCCGTTGCGGCGCTTCTCCCGCCCGAATACCGAGGTGCGTACCGAGGGAAGCTGATCATGATGCGAACGAGGGCTCTGGCAGCAATCGCGGCAACCATCGTTGCGTCCAGTTTCATCGACGTAGTGTCCGGCGTCAGCCGGAGCGATGTAGTGTCCGGCTTTAGCCGGACCGAGCGCTCAGGATCGCCGACCGGCCCCACCAGCATCCGTCAGGCTCTATGTCATCGACGGCGGCACGCTCGAATCCGACCCCGCGCGCTACCGGCTCACGAAAGAAGACGTTGGGACGACGCAGCTGTCGGTGGCCGCGTATCTGATCGTGCATCCGAAGGGCGTGCTCCTCTGGGATACAGGCGCGGTCCCCGATGAGGCGTGGTCGCCGACCGGCAGTCCCATCCAGCAGCGTCTCGTGCTTCCCGATGGACAGGAGCGCCGCGTGACCATCCGCGCGCCTCTCAACACGCAGTTGACCGCCATTGGCTATGCGCCGCGCGACGTGACGCATCTCGCGCTCTCGCACCATCACTGGGATCACACGGCCAACGCGAATGCGTTCGCGGGCTCGACGTGGCTGGTCCGCCAGAACGAGCGCGACGCGATGTTCGCGGAGAAGCTGGCCGGCACGGTGACGCCGAAGACCTACGGCGCGCTCAAGAACAGCAGGACGACCATCGTCAGCCAGGACGAGCACGACATCTTTGGCGATCGCTCGGTCATCCTGAAGAGTGCGGCTGGGCACACCGCGGGGCATCAGGTGCTCTACGTGAAGCTCGCCAGGACCGGAGGCGTCGTGCTGTCGGGCGATCTCTATCACTATCCGCAGGAGCGGACGATGAACCGGTTGCCGACCTTCGAGTTCAACGAAGAGCAGACGCGCGCGGCGCGCACGGCCGTGGACGAATTTCTTGTGCGGATGAAAGCGCAGCTCTGGATTCAGCATGACTTCGGCGCGCATGCGAAGCTGAAGAAGGCGCCGGAGTACTACGATTAGGGTGCGACGGTGCGACGGTGCGACGGTGCGAGGTGCAGGGCCGGTCCTTTCGGACCGGCCTCATGAACACGATGTCGATCGAATCAGCTGACGACTGGAAGGGCTTGCGGCGCGCGGGGCGCGTTGCGCATCTGACGCTCGAAGCGCTCGAGGCCCAGGTGCGCCCGGGTGTGACCACGGCGCAGCTCGATGCAGTGGCTGCCCGCATCTTTGCGGCGCACGGGGCGCGCTCGGCGCCTGCGATGCTCTACGGATTCCCGAAGACCGTCCTGATCAGCGTCAACGATGAAGTGGTGCACGGCATCCCCGGCCCTCGACGACTCGAGACCGGCGATCTCGGTCAAGCTCGATGTAACGGTGGAGAAGGACGGGTACATCGCCGATGCGGCTCGCACCGTCATGGTCGAATCAGGCTCTGACCTCGCCGGACGACTGGCGGCATGTGCGCGTGCGGCGTTCGCCGCAGCGCTCACGGTCGTGAAGGCGGGCACCAAGGTCAACGCCATCAGTCGTGCCGTCGAGTCCGAGGTGCGGAGGCGCGGGTTCACCGTCGTACGCGGCCTCACCGGTCACGGCGTCGGCCGTGCGATTCACGAGCCGCCGTCGGTGCCGAATCACTACGACCCATGGCAGCGTGATGTATTGACCGACGGTCTCGTGCTGACCATCGAGCCGATCATCAGCGCGGGATCCGATCGTATCCGCGCGGATCCCGACGGCTGGACGATGCGGACGAGCGACGGCAGTCTCTCGGCGCATCACGAACACACGCTCGTTGTCACCCGGGACGGGCCGATCATGTTGACGGCGGGCTGAGCAGGAGCCCGACGTGGCCAGTTCTTCTCGTCCTCGTGATCGCGCGACCGCATTCTGCGAGCAGTACGGACTGGATCTCCCGATTCTGCTCGCGCCGATGGCGGGCGCCTGCCCGGTCAGCCTGTCGATTGCGGTTGCCAACGCCGGCGGCATGGGCGCGCTCGGGGCGCTGGTCACGCCGCCGTCGGGAATTGCCGACTGGGTGCGCGAGTTCAAGGCCCACAGCAAGGGACCGCTTCAGATCAACAACTGGATTCCCGATCCGCCGCCGCGTCGAGACAAGGAGGCCGAGGCGAGTGTCCGGGCGTTCCTCGCCTCGTGGGGCCCTGAGGTGCCGCCCGATGCCGGAGACGTCGACCTCCCGGATTTCGATGCGCAGTGCGACGCATTCCTCGAGGCGGAGCCCCGAGTGGTGTCGTCGATCATGGGCCTCTATCCCTCAGCGTTCGTGACCCGCTTGAAGCAGAAGCGCATCGCGTGGTGGGCCACGGCGAACACGCTCGCCGATGCGCGGCGCGCGCAGGCCGCCGGCGCCGACGCGATCGTCGCGCAAGGGTTCGAGGCCGGAGGCCACCGCGGCGCGTTCGATCACGCCGACGCCGAGCGACAACTCGTCGGACTCGTCGCTCTGATTCCGCGGCTCGTCGATCATCTCGACATCCCGGTGATCGCGGCCGGCGGCATTGGCGACGGGCGGGGAGTGGCGGCCGCATTGACGCTCGGCGCGAGCGCAGTGTCGATCGGCACGGCCTTCCTGCGCTGCCCGGAAGCGCGGACGCATGCCGCGTGGGCGTCGGCGCTCGCTGATCTCGAGCCCGAACGCACGACGACGACGCGCGCGCTCACCGGACGACTGGCGCGCGCGATTGCGACCGACTACGTCACTGCGGCGGCGTCGCCGGACGCGCCACGGCCGGCGCCGTATCCCGTGCAGCGTGGATTGACGCAGCCGATGAAGGACGCCGGCGCGAAGGCCAACGACCATCACCGGATGCAGGTCTGGGCCGGCCAGTCCGCGGCAATGGGCAAGCCGATCCCCGCGGGAGAGATGGTGAGCCGGATCTGGGACGAGGCGCGGTCGCTCCTCTGACGCTGCTCCTGCTCCTCCGCCTCGGACTCGTTCCCCTCCTCATTGCGGCGGTCACGCTCGCGGCGCGGCGATGGGGCCACCGAGTGGGCGCGTTCGTCACCGCACTGCCGGCGGTGGCCGGCCCGACACTCGGCTTCTACGCGGTCGAGCAGGGGAGTCTCTTCGCGGCCGATGCGGCGCGAGCGACGCTGCTCGGTCTCGTCGGCGTCGCTGCGTTCTGTCTTGCCTATGCACGCGCGTCAACGCGTCTTCACTGGGCGGCGTGCCTGCTGATCGGATGGACGTCGTTCGCCGCGGTGACCCTGCTGCTTCACCGCGTGGACGCTGGTGCGTGGCCGGCGTTGCTCGTCGCCGTGCTGTCGCTGTTCGGCGCGCGGGCGATGCTGCCAGCACCGAAGCCAGCGGCTCCGTCCACGGGAACACCACGATGGGATCTTCCGCTACGCATGCTGTCGGCGGCGGCGCTGGTGTTCGTGCTCACCGCCGCGGCCGATCGATTGGGCTCGAGCGTCAGCGGAATCCTGACGCCGTTTCCGATTGCGACGGCGATCCTTGCCGGCTTCACGCATGCGCAGCGCGGATCGGCGGCGTGCGTCGAGTTTCTCAGGGCCTACATTCCCGGGTTGTGCGGCTTTGCGATCTTCTGCGTCGTGCTGGCGACAACGCTGCCGGTGTTGTCGATTGCGTGGTCGTTCAGTGCGGCGCTGGCGATCCAGTTGGTGTTGCAGACGCTGTTGTTCAGGCGGATCTGACGACGAGGCGGGTCTGAAGACAGGCGGGTCTACACGCAGGAGCTGACCAGGCGGGTCTGAAGACCCGCCTCTACGATCGGTCGGGAATTTTCAGCGCGGGAGCATCTCGGCTACGCCGCTCAGCCGCTTCAACGTGACGACGGTCGCGGCCTCCTGGCCTTGCTGATTGCGCGTGGTCGGGAGCTGGACGGTGAGTTCGTCTCCCGAGATGACCGCGGAGCGCCTGAGGATCGTGCCCGGCGTTGGACTCACTCCGGCGAGGATGTTGTGGAAGACCTGACCGGGATACACCGTCAGCACGCCGTAGTAGCCGATGTATCCCCTGAGCGCTGACTGCGCTTCTTCGGGCGTCGGCGTGTCGCCGGCAAACGCCGGTCGATTCAGCGGCGGGAAGTGGACGCCGACGAAGCCCGCCGGTGTGTAGACGATCACACTCGGCGCCCGCTTCGATTCCGACGCCGCGGCGCCCGTCGTCGGGTTCACGCGCTTCTCGATGATGTGCCGCCAGAAGCCGGCGACCTGACGATAGAGCGGAGACAGATTCTCGATGGTCGGCACCCGATCCCACACCCATCGGGTGCCGGCCGGCGTGTGCGGCTCGACCATCGACGTGACCGTCAATCGGTCGCCATCGAGCTCGAATGATCGCGAGAATTCCTTCCCCATGATCCGGGTGCTGACGGCGCCTTCGGCGCGATACGTGATCGTCTTGCTCGCGGCATCAACCCGGTACTGGCCCCAGAAGCCGCCGTAGCCGGCGAAGGCGGCCTGCGCCTCGGCGAGCGGAACCTGCCCACCTGTGGTCCGTTGACCGGCAACGCTCGTGACGAACTCGAACGCATGTCCCGCGGCATCGAGCACCAGCAGTCCCCTCGGATTGGCAACACGCGCTGGCTGTCCGCCGCTGACGCCCTGCTCGAAGATGGTCAGCGTCCAGGTGCTGACGAGACTCGCGACGGTGGGCGCGGCAACGGTCTGTCGCGCGGATGACGATGGCGCGGTGCAGACCAGGACAAGGGCGAGGCAGAGGCCGGTGGCTCGGGTCATGTGTGCTCCACGCGGAGGTGGCGTGTGCGATCCAGTAACTCGCGCACCTTGGCGACGAGCGCACTGGGCAGGAAAGGTTTCTGGATGAAGTCGACGAGAACCGGGAGCGAGTTGGTCTCGTCCCCCAGCGCATCGTCCATGTAGCCGGACATGAAGAGGGTGGTCACCCCGCGTCGTTCGGCGACGAGCCGCCTGGCCAGGTCCGGCCCTCGAAGATCCGGCATCACCACGTCCGTGATCAGCAGATCGATCGGGCCATCGTGCGCGGCAGCGAGGCTGAGCGCCTCGTTGCCGGATTCCGCTGACAACACGGTGTATCCCTGGCGCTCGAGCGCTAATTTCACCAGGGCCCGGATGGCGGCCTCGTTTTCGACCACGAGCAGCGTCTCGGCCATCGACGCCTCAGGTAATTGGGACACGACTTCTTGGAACGTTATCCCAATTCGAGGGGTAAGAGGAACGTTTGTCGTCGAACGTAGTGGCACCGTTAGTCATAACGACGCGGGTGCCGACAACGAACGTCAGCACCGGGCAGGTGCCGGTCAGGCGCGATACCTCGGCCTCGACCTCGGTACGTTCGTCCCTGTCCTCGTCGTCGTCTCGTCATCATCGTCGTCGGCGCGGCGACCGCGGTTTTCCGACTCGACGCGAACGCTGTTGCTGTTGAGTCGGATGTCGATCCGGATCTCACGGACACCTCCGGCATCCGGTGGGCACATTGCTGACCGGTTGGTGTGCAGAACTTACGAGCAGATGACGCTAGAACTTGAACACGGCCGCCGCGCTCGCGCGGCCAAAGTCGAGCTTTTGTTCCGAGAGCGCGAGTCCGAGGATGCTCAGATCCGAGAAGGCATGGAAGTGCCGGATGTCCCCGCGCACCCCGAAGTGCTCCCCGAAGTAGACGATGAGCCCGCCGCCGATGTCCCAGCCGAAATCGTTATTGCTCTCGTCCAGAAGTCCGCCGACTGTGATTTCCGCGTGGCTCTTGATGAGACCCAGGCCGACCACTCCATACGGCTGGACGATGCCGAACTTCGGCGCCAGCATGAAATTGCCCATCAGCGTGAGGACGTTCGAGGACACGCCTGGTGTCTCGCCGAAGAAATTGTCGATGAACGCGAAGTCCAACTCTGCGCCAAAGACGTTGCCGACCGAGCCGAAGGCGACCCCGAGATTGCGCCTCTTGTCCTCGCAGTTGGTAATCTCCGGACAGCCCGCGTCGCCGCCAAAGTTGTAGCCGATGAACGGGCTGATGAAGCTTTGTGCGGAGACTGCACTCGAACCGCTGAAGAGGAACAGGGAGGCGAGGGCGGTTGTCGCGATCAGTTGTCGAACCATCGATCCATTCATCGTTTGTGTACCTCGCACGCGCTCGATGCAAGAATCAGCCCGCCATGGATTGCGTGATCTACAATGCACTTCCGGCACGCTTCCACATGAGCTTGATTCGGCGACCTGTGTTCAATTGGATCGAAGTCGTGTGTCACGGACACGGTTGAGGCGCTCGTGATCGAGATCAACTCCCTTCATCACGTTGGTATCTGCGTCACGGATCTGGCGCGCGCGAAGCAGTTCTACGGCGGCATTCTCGGACTCAGGGAGCTTCCGCGGCCCCCGTTCGAGTTCGGGGGCGCGTGGTACGAGCTCGGCGACCGGCAGCTGCACCTGATCGTGCACCCGCCGACGCGGACGCTGCGGGGGACGCGGGCGATCGATTCGAGAGACGGTCACATCGCCATTCGCGTGCGCAGCTACGACGAGGCGCTGCAGCACCTTCGCAGTCATGGCCTCGAGTGCCTCGAGTCGCCACGTAATCTGACGCCCTGGGCACAGATCTACGTGACGGATCCGGACGGCAACGTGGTCGAATTCAACGCCGACGCGCAATGATTCCGCTATCATCCGGTCACCATTCGTCACCGTAGCGCGCAGCCGTAGAGCGCACGCTTCAGCGTGCGCGGACACCTGCGTGATGTCAGGAGGCCTCATGCGAAGAATCGGAACCCTCGTCGTGTTCGTCGCGGCGGTGCTCGCCTGGCCGATTACGGCCGCCACTCCGACCGCCAAGCCTGAGGACGTCGGGTTCTCGTCCGAGCGGCTGCAGCGCATCAACGAGCTGGTGCAGCGTCACCTCAACGGCGGGGAGCTTCTCCGGCGCGGTGACGCTCGTTGCGCGCAACGGCAAGATCGCCCATCACGAGGCGCACGGTCTGATGGACATCGAAGCCCGGAAGCCGATGCAGAAGGACGCGATCTTCAAGATCATGTCGATGACCAAGCCGGTCGTCGGCGTATCGATCATGATGATGGTCGAGGAAGGCAAGGTCAGGCTCACCGATCCGGTCTCGAAGTTCATTCCCGAGTTCAAGGATCTGAAGGTCGCCATGCCGATGGCCGCGGCGCCTGGGGCACCGGCCGGAGGCCGCGGCGGCGCGCCCGCGGAGCCGCGCTACTACACGGTGCCCGCGGAGCGCGAGATCACGATCCGCGATCTCATGACGCACACGTCCGGACTCGTGAGCGGCGGATTGAGCGGCACCGAGGCTCGCAAGGTGGCTCTCAAAGGGAAAGAGTCGCTCGCCGACTACATTCCGCGTCTGGGCGGCGTGCCGCTCGATTTCCAGCCCGGCACGCGCTGGGCGTACAGCGCGCAGGCCGGCTTCGACGTCCAGGCTCGAATCGTCGAGATCGTGTCCGGGATGCCGTTCGATCAGTTCACGAAGACGCGAATCTTCGATCCGCTCGGCATGAAGGATACGTTCTTCTATCCGGCCGACGGCAACCCGCGGATGGTCACGCGGTACGCGCGCGGGCAGAGCGGGCAGCTCGAAAAGCAGGGCCTGGCGAACTTCTTCAACGGGGCGTACTTCTCGGGCGGCGGCGGCCTGATGAGCACGGCCGAGGACTACCTGCAGTTCGGGCAGATGTTGGTCAATGGCGGGCGGCTGAATGGCAAGATCCTTCTCAGTCCCCGCACGGTCGAGATGATGGGCTCGGTTCACGCGCCGGACACGCTGCCTGGCCGTCCGCGCGGTGAGGGCTATGGCCTGAGCATGCGCGTCGTCAACGATCCGGTCGCGCGCAACACGTTCCTGTCGCAGGGGAGCTTCGGCTGGAGCGGCGCGTATGGCACGCACTTCTGGGTCGATCCGAAAGAAAAGATCGTCGCCGTGCTGATGACCCAGACGCCCAACAACGAGATTCGCGGCGATTTCGAGAACGCTGTGATGTACGCGTTGGTGGGTGGAACCGTCGCGGGAACCGGGACGAACTAGCGAGCTTGGCTCTGGCCTTCAGGCTTTGGCCTTTGGGCCTGCCAAAAGCCCAAAAGCCATCCAGAGCCCAGAGCCGAGCGTAGTGAAACGCCGTAAAGTGCTGAGCCGTATTTGAGTTGTTCGACAGGCGTTGTAGGATCCTCGCCCAGAAGGAGATCGTCCCCATGACGAGCCGGGCTCTTGGCCTCGTAGCCATCATTCTCACCTTGGGTCTCACGGGCATCGTCGGCACCGCCCAGACGCAGCATGCCGCGCGCGCCGCCCGACGACCACAGCCAAGCCCAGAGTGCCGCGCACGCCGTGGGGTGATCCCGATCTGCAAGGCACGTGGGACTACCGGACGATCACGCCGCTCGAGCGGAACCGGGAGCTCGGCACTCGCGAGTTCTACACCGAGGAGGAGAAGAAGACCCTCGAGGCCCGCGCCGGACGGCGTATGGACACCGTGCCCGAGAAGATTACACCGGGGCTCAATCATGCCCAGTGGTGGACCGATCCCGGGCGCTTCGTCTCGGACGGTTATCGCACATCGCTCATCGTGGACCCGCCCGATGGTCGTATCCCACCGCTGACCGCCGAGGGCAAGGTGCGCGTCAGGGCCGCGGGGGCAATCGCAACAATGCGGTCAACGCATCATGGCTCGACCGAGGCGATCAGGAGCGCTGCATCACCTACGGGCTGCCGAGCGCCAGCCTGCCAACGCTCTATAACAACAACATTCAGATCGTGCAGGCGCCAGGGACGGCTGTCATCGTGCACGAGATGATCCATGAGGCGCGGGTTGTCCCGCTCGACGGCCGTCCGCGGCTGAACGACAACGTCCGGGCCTGGATCGGCGACACGCGCGGCCACTGGGAAGGCGACACGCTCGTCGTCGAGACGACGAATTTCAACGGCAAGCACAGCTACCGCGGATCGACGACTGGTCTACATCTGATCGAACGCTACACGCGCGTCGATGAGGGCCGGCTCGAGCTCCGGCTCACGGTCAGCGACCCGACGACATGGGAGAAGCCGTGGACGGTGCTGTTGCCCATGCGGCCGACCGAGGGTGAGCTGATCGAATACTCGTGTCACGAACACAACTTGAGCATGGTCAACATCCTCGAGGTTGCGCGTGACGCGGAGAAGGCAGCGGCCAAGGGTCAGGCTCCAAGCAGCCAGGGACCGGTCGACGACAGGCAAGAGCGCTGAGCCGAAGCTTTCACGAATAGGAACCAACGAGCCATGGATAGAGCACGAGTCGTACTGGTCACCGTCATCGTGGCGCTCGGTGTGTCATCGTCGCTTCGCGCGCATCACTCATTCGCCGCCGAGTTCGACGCCAACCAGCCGGTGAAGCTCAAGGGCACCGTCGTCAAGATGGACTGGGTCAATCCGCACACGTGGATTCATCTCGACGTCAAGAACCCCGACGGCACCGTCACACGGTGGATGATCGAAGGTGGCACGCCGAACACGCTGGTGAGGCGTGGCTTCAACAAGAAATCGCTGGAGGCTGGCACGGAGATCACCATCGAGGGATACCGCGCGAAGAACGGCGCCAACCGCGCCAACGGTGCGGACATGATCCTGCCCGACGGCAAGCGGCTGTTCATGGGATCGTCGGGAACTGGAGCGCCGAAAGAGGAGCCCGAGACCCAGAAGTAGCCTCCGTTCCTAGGGGCCGCCTTTATTCGTGGGGGCCGCCTTTAGGCGGCCCATGATGTAACGTAAGGGCCGCCTCAGGCGGCCCTTCATGCGTACGATGACTCACAACGATCGCCGGCGTTTCCTTCAGTTGCTCGCGGCAAGCCCGCTCGTGTCCTTGCTCGATCTGCCGTCGCTCATCGCGCAGCAGTCGGGATCGACGTCCACACCCGATCTCATCGCCAGCGTCGCCGACGCGCTGAACGTCTTCGACTTCGAGGCCGTCGCGCGGGCGAAGCTGCCGGCGTGGCACTGGGCATGGATGGCCAACGGCGGCGAGGATGGCGGCACCATTCGAGCGAATCGTGAGGGCTTCGATCACTATCAGATCCGCGCGCGCCGGCTGGTGGACGTCAGCAAGACCGACACGTCGGTCACGCTCTTCGGCAAGACGTGGGAGACGCCGATCTTCCTGTGCCCGGTGAGCGGACATCGGATGTACAACCCGCAGGGTGAGCTGGCCACCGCGCGGGCCGCGCAGTCGAAGAAGCATCTGCAGATGCTCTCGACGATGACGACGACGCCGGTTGAGGAGGTGAATGCGGCGCGTGGCGAGCCGGTGTGGTTTCAGCTCTACACGCGGCCCGAGTGGAGCCAGACGCGCGAGCTGGTCAAGCGTGTCGAGGCGGCGGGCTGTCCGGCGCTCGTGTTCACGGTGGACCTGCTGGGTGGGCGGAATACCGAGATGTTCACGCGCGTGCAGCAGCGGAACCAGCAGCAGTGCGGCGCGTGTCACAAGGGATCGCCGCTGACGGATCTCACCAACCGGCCGATGGTGAATGCGCTGACGTCCGCGCCCGGCTCGAAGCCGGAAATCGGAACGCCGACCTGGGACTACATCAAGCGCCTGCGGGACACCGCCGGCATGAAGCTGCTCGTCAAGGGCATCGTCACCCGCGAGGACGCCGAGATCGCGATGCAGCACGGTGTTGACGGCGTGTTCGTGTCCAATCACGGCGGGCGTGCGGACAACACGCAGCGCTCGACGATCGACTGCGTCGCGGACGTCGTCGCCGGCGTCAAAGGCCGCGCGCCGGTGTTCGTGGACAGCGGCTTCCGTCGCGGTGGCGATATCTTCAAGGCGCTCGCGCTCGGCGCGACGGCCGTCGGCGTCGGCCGTCCGTACATCTGGGGCCTCACGGCGTTCGGACAGGAGGGCGTCGAAACCGTGCTCGACATCCTGCGTCGCGAGCTGCAGCTCGTGATGCGTCAGTCCGGCGTCACGTCGATCAAGGGCATCACCCGAAACCACGTCGTTCGCGGGTGACCCATCGTGGTACATCCGCCCGAATCCACGATCGACATCAGGCCCGCCGGAGGAACTCCACGTGATCCGATTCGTGTTCTCCACGTTCATCGCAGCCGTCGCAGCGGTAGCGTTCGTCTCTGCCCAGCAACCACCGTTCGTCCCAGTGTCCGAGGAGATGCTCCTCAAGCCGAGCCCGAACGACTGGCTGATGTACAGCCGGACATACGACGCGCAGCGCTTCAGCCCGCTGAATCAGATCAACGCGCGGAACGTCGGCCAGCTGAAAGAGGTCTTCAAGCAGGAGCTGCCGAATGGCGTTGTCGAAAGTATCCCCATCGTGTACCGCGGCGTCATGTACTTCCTCCTGCCGGGCAACGCCGTCCGCGCCGTCGACGCGACGACGGGCGCGCTGATCTGGGAGCACAAGCGGGCCGGAGCAGGCGCCACACGGGCCAAGACGATCTCGATCTATGAGGACATGATCTTCAACAGCACGCCGGACGGCTTCATTGAAGCGATCGACGCGCGAACCGGCGAGCTGCGCTGGGAGACCAAGTCGTCGGGACGGTTGACCTCGGGCACGATGGTCATCGAGGGCAAGGTCATCACCGGCCGCGCGTGCTCGCCCCGCCGCGAGGACTGCTACATCGCCGCGCATGATGCGAAGACCGGCAAGGAAGTCTGGAAGTTCTTTACCGCAGCCGCCTCGAACGAGCCGGGCGGCGATACGTGGGCCGGCGCGCCTGACGAAACCCGAGCCGCGTCGACATGGGCGCTGCCGGGTGGCTACGATCCAGGTCGTCGACTGATCTACTGGGGCGTCGCCAACCCGACGCCCAACACGCGCGCCAATCGCCACGGCGGCAATTCCAACGCGATTCCGACCGAGTCACCGGCCAACCTGTACAGCAACTCGACGATCGCGCTCGATCCTGATACCGGCAAGCTGAAGTGGTACTACCAGCACCTCCCCGGCGACGACTGGGACGAGGACTATCCGAACGAGCGCACGCTGCTGCGCACCGCCCTCAGACCGGATCCGAAGTTCGTCAAGTGGATCAACCCGACGATCAAGCCCGGTGAGCAGCGCGACGTCATGGTGATGATCGGCGAGGGCGGCGGTCTGTTCGTCAACGACCGCAGCACCGGTCAGTTCCTCTGGGGCCATCCGTTTCCGTTCGACACGCCCGACTTCCTGATCTCGAACATCGATGGCAGGACCGGGAAGGTGTTCCTGAACAAGAACAAACTGTTCACGGGACCGTCCGATCGCCGCGTGATCTGCTACTGGAACACGCGCAGCTACTGGCCGACCGCCTATCATCCGGGCGTCAACGCGCTGTTCGTGCCGTACGTCGAGAACTGCCTGGATATGACGAGCGCCGGCCCGAATGGCCAGCCGCGCGAGCAGCGTGGCGGCATTCCGCGGCCGGGATCCGATCCCAATACCTGGGCGGGCCTGATGAAGGTCAACATGACGACGGGCGAGATGAAGCCGATCCACGTCGGCCGCGCGCCGAGCAACGGCGCCGTGCTCACCACCGCCGGCAACCTCGTCTTCTTCGGCGACCTCGATCAGAAGCTGCGCGCCTTCGATGCCGACAGCGGCAAGATGCTGTGGGAACAGACGCTCGGCGGGCCGGTGCAGAACAGCACGATCACGTACTCGGTGAATGGCAAGCAGTACATCGCCGTGATCCGGGGAGTGGTGCGCTGTCAGGCGGCGCTGATGGATCAGGCCGGGATCAAACCGAATCGGACCTACAACGCGCTGTACGTGTACGCGTTGCCGTAGATGATCGAACGACGCACGTTTCTGGCGGCGGTCGCATCGGCGCTGGTGCATCGGGCCAGTCGCACGTGCGCGTCAGGCGCTCATCGCCAGCGGCGCTCATCGAGGACCTCGTCACGGCGAACCGGGTCCTCGCGATGGAGAACATCCTCGACGCGATGGGACACGTGAGCGTCCGGCATCCGTCGCGACCCGATCGTTTTCTGCTCGCGCGGTCGATGCCTCCTGAGCTGGTGACCGCCGCCGACATCCTGGAGCTCGATCTCGACGGGAACCCGGTGGACGCGGGCGGTCGCACCGTCGTATCTCGAGCGCTTCATTCACAGCGAGATCTACCGGGCCCGTCCCGACGTCAACGCCATCGTCCACTGCCACGCGCCGTCGCTCATTCCGTTCGCGGACTCCGACGTCCCGTTGCGCGCCATGTATCACATGGCGGCGTTCATCGCCGACGGCGTGCCGGTGTTCGATATCAGGCAGGCGGCCGGCATGACCGACCTGCTCGTTCGAGACGCGAAGCTGGGTCGTGCGCTGGCCGCGTCGCTCGGGAACCGGTCCGCGGCCCTGATGCGTCACCATGGCGCGGTCGTCGTGGCCACATCGATCCCGAACGTCGTCGGCCGCAGCGTCTACCTCGACCATAACGCGCGCATCCAGATCCAGACCATGGCCATCGGCGGGAAAGCGACCTACGTCGATCCGGCCGAAGCCAGGCTTCGCATGGCCGATCCGAACGAGTACGCGCGTGCATGGGATCTCTGGAAGCGCAAAGTCAGTCGCTGACTTTCTGTTCATCCACCAGGCATTCGTCGTTTACTCTACAAACGCACCACCCAACCTAAACGGAGTAGCAGACGATGAGTGTGTCATCTCGCACTCGCGCGCTGTCGCGAGTGGCCATCACCGTGGCCGCAGTATGCTGTGGACCGGCCGTCGCTCGTACCGCTTTCGCGCAGACGCCGCCGCCGCCGCCGCCGATCTTCTCGCTGAATCTATTGAGCGTCGGCGACTGCCGGGTCGTCGTGACGGATCGAGAATCCGAGAGGGGGAGACCGGGTTGGCGTCGTCGCCGACCAGACGCTCGTTCGCGAACAGACCGTCGTCGCCGGCGAAGGCACGCTGACGTTCGGGCTGGCCGACCCGCTTCGTCCCGGCAGCACCGTTGTCGTACGCGTCAACGGCGTGGACGCGACCGGCAAGGACGGGAAGCCACTCCGCGTGCAAATCGGGAAGGACGCGAAAGGTGATTCGAAGCCATGCAAAGCTGCAGCCGAGCCTGACGAATCGCCGTTCTTCGCGTCGGCCTTCCTCGGCCAGGTGATCGACAACTTCGCGCCGGACGAGGTCGGCAACTACAAGTACTCCGACGAGGACGCGCTGAGGGCGAAGAGCTCGTTCATATTCGGTTTCAACTTCGACTACCGTGTTCGCGGACGCTCGGACGACCGCATCCAGTGGTGGATCGAGGGGGAGACGATGCACGGGGTGCGGACGGCCGATGTGCAGTGCGATGTCCCCCCGGAGAAGAAGCCGCCGGTGTGCGATACGGCCACTCTGGGGAACGTGACGCAGCAGGCGAAGTTCATCCTCAAAAACGCGACGAGCCTCGAAGTCTGGGCAAGTCCACGCGTCGAGTTCCATACGCTTCAAGGCGGCACAGATTCGCCGGCAAAACTGTACGCGGCCCTCGTCCTCGGATTTATCGCGCTCGACGACGCGCCGCAGAACGGAGTCTACCGCTCACATCACGTCGGACTCGGACTCTTGGCCGATGCCGGTTCGTTCAAGGACAGCTACCTCGAGCTCGGATGGGGCAAGAACGAACTGTTTTCGCCGGATTGGGATCGTCTGAAGATCTCCGGTCTCCTCAGTTTCAGCCTGGAGCGGATTCCGCTCTGGCGAGACCTCGGCCGCATTTTCGTCGAGATGACGATTGACAATTCCCTCAGTGACGGTCCGGACAGCATCCGGACGTTCTTCGGCGTCGACATCGATCTGAAGAAGGGCTCGCAATGAGTCTCAGGCTGGCTGTTGTCGTTCTCGGTTGCGCCGCGCTCGCCGGCGCAGCGGTGTCAGCGCAAACCTGCCCGAGCTGCGTTCAGGCGCGCTTCTGGGAGATCACCCCGACGTTCTGGAACACGACCACGCCCGAGGAGACGCCGGAGCGCGCGGCATTGGTGAAGCTGCGCGAGGTCGATCTCGGTATCGCGTTTTCCGGCGGCGGCACGCGATCGGCATCGGCCACGGTCGGGCAGCTGCGCGGGCTCGAGCAGAACGGGTGGCTGTCGCGCGTGCGCTACATGACGGCGGTCTCCGGCGGCTCGTGGGCCGCGGTGCCGTACACCTATTCGCGGAACACCTCGCTCGTCGAGCTGTTCGGCGACCCGAGACCGATCGATCCGGGCACCGGGCAGAGGAAGCCGATCAATCCGCAGGCCATCCAGGCGGTCCCCGACGGTCTGATCGCCGCGCGCATCGTCGAGTCGAAGCTCGGGCACGCCGGCATCGTCGAAGTGCCCAGCTTCCTGCCGGACACGATAGCCGGCCGCGATCTCGCGCAGACGCGCCGGATACTCCAGATGGCGCGCTCGGGCATCCGCAAGATCCGCAAGAACGAGATTCCCGAGCCGAACCGTCAGAACAAGACCTACGCACACATACTCGGCCAGGTGTTTCTCGACGGCATCGTCGAGGATTGGAATCGCAAGCAGTACGCCTGGGACGACCAGAGTGCCGTTGACATGAGCAGCTCGGGCAAGCCGCTCGGTGACTTCATCACCATGAACGCCGCGGATCGGCCGTTCCTGATTGTCGGCGGGACGCTGGTGAAGCCGAACGGCGTCGAGTATCCGCGTCTGATTCCAGTCGAGTACACGCCGCTCTATACAGGCGTGCGCCAGCAGTTCGGCCAGATTGGCGGCACGTACGTGTCGCCGTGGGCGTACGATCGTCTGGTCATCGCGCCGAGTTCGAGCACGCACGTGCTCGTCGGTCCCAAGCCGACCGAGCGTCCGTTCACGCTGGCCGACGTCATCGCCAGCAGCGGTGCGGCGCCGCAGCTGACGCTGATGCTCGGCGACAATGTGCCCGACCGGGTCAAGCCGGCGCTGCGGCAGGCGTCGCTGGCGTTTCCGGCGTTCAACAACCTCTCCGTGCGTGCCGGCACCCCCAACCCGGTGTCGGCCGAGCTCGGGCACGGCGACGGCGGATTCACCGACAACCTCGGCATCATGCCGCTGCTGGTCCGGCAGGTGCGCAACATCATCGTGTTCGTGAACTCGAGCAGCGAGTACCGCAACAGCGAGCAGCTGCAGTCGTACTTCATGCCGCTCGAGATTCGCGATGGCAACGGCGACAAGACGATGAACCCGGTGTTCGAGCCGGAGAAATACCTGCAGGTGCTGCGCGGATTCGACGCATCGACGAAGGCGCGCGGCGGCGCGATCTTCTGCGAGAAGAACTGGACGGTGAAGAGCAACGAGCTCTACAACATTCGCGGCTACACCGGGCTCAACATCTGCTGGGTCTACAACCACGAAGGGGCGGCATGGGTGGACACCGTGCCTCCGGAGATCCAGGCGTGGCTCAATCCGCCCGATCCGAAGAAGCTCTCCGATCAGGCGAAGGACCTGCGCAACTTCCCGTACTACAGGACGTTTGGCCAGAACCGGACGAAGGTGATCCAGCTGAAGCCGCTACAGGTGAACCTGCTCGCCGATCTGGCGGCGTGGTCGATCACCAACAAGCAGGCGGTGGATGCGATCGTGGAGACGTTCGGCGAGAAGGTGACGCCGCTTCCGAAAACGACGCGATAGCGTCGTGTCCGGCTTTAGCCGGACCTCCGGTCAGTTCGCCTTCGTGCGGCGATCGAGGATCCCCTTGATCAGCGGAACGCTGTCGGCTGACGGCGCCGCCTGCGGGATCGATCGGATGTAGGCGTAGACGTCGCGCAGTTCCTGGTCCGGCGTTGCGGCAAACGACGGCATCCCCGCGGTCGCCGGCTTGCGCACGTAGGCGAGGAAGATGTCTTCGGCGCGCGCCATCGGCACGAGGCGCGGCGAGCCGGTCTGCCCGTCGTATCCATGACACGCGAAGCAGCGCAGGGTCGTGTCGAAGATCACTTTGCCGCGTTGCGCGTTACCCGTTGGCGCCGCGAGTGCCGGCGTCGGTGTCTGCGCGATTGCAAGTGAAGTGAGTGCAGTCAGGGCGACCAGTGCAGTCACAGTTGTGAAAAAGAACCTCAGTGCCTCAGTGCCTCGGTGTGTCGTGATCATGTGAAGTCACCGAGGCTGCGAGACGACCTCGACGAGCGCCGGCTCTCCGGCTCTCACCTTGGCTAGTGCTCTCTGGTACGCGCCCGCCAGATCCTTCGGGTTCTCGACCGGTCCTTCGCTGTAGAGGCCATACGCCTTGGCCAGCGCCGCATAGTTCGGATTCGGATCGGAGATGACGTTGCCGATGTGGGCGTTCTCGTTGCCTCGCCCGCGCACGCCGCACATCCGCTGGATGATCATCACCTCGGCGTGATACGCGCGGTTGTTGTGGACGACGAAGAGCAGCGGAATCTTGTGGTGCGCCGCGGTCCACAGCACGCCAGGGCTGAAGTTGAGATCGCCGTCGCCGACGATCCCGATCGACAGACGTCCGGCCTTCTTGTGCGCCAGCGCGCCGCCGACCGATGCCGGCGTGTCGTAGCCGATGCCGAACCCGCCGCAGTCGCCGTTGTACCGGTAATGCTTGTCGTGATTGAGCAGCCGGCGCTGCCAGTCGCCCGTGAACTGGTGGCCGGAGACGATCGCCCAGTCGTCGTTGGCGATCTGATCGGCCAGCTCGCCGACGAGACGCGGCACGCTCACCGGACTCGCGTCCCAGCCATGCCTCGCGTCGCGGATCCCGGTGAGCTGGGCGTCCTTGTGCGCGGCGGCCACGCGCTGCGCCGCGTGCCTGAATGGCGCTCTTGCGTGCGGCCGTCGTCTGGCGACGGACCTCCTCGATGAGCGATGGGCAGCGTCGCCTCGGCATCGGCGGCTATCGCGAGATCGACGTCGGCGTAGCGTCCGAAGTCGTGAATGTTGCTGCCCTGGAAGAGATGCTCGGCCGAGATGCTGATCGTCTTGCGATTGCTGGCCCGCGCCGCGCGCGCCTGGGCCGACATGTCGGTGACTTCGAGACCAAGCGTCACGTCGGGCGTGTAGCCGCGGCCACCGGTTCCGTACAGCGGATGCCACGACGGGAACTTCTGCCACGACGAGTAGCCCATGACATCGACCGGCGCCTGCAGCGCGTCGGCGAGCTCGATGAGCAGGTCCCACGCCTTCGGCGTGCGTCCGAGTTTGGCGATCTGGATCAGCGGGCTCTCAGCGGCGACGAGCAGGCGCGCCGCTTCGCGGACCGCGGCGGCTTCGCCTTGCGGAGGCGTGGAGAGCACGAGCTCCGGAATGCGCGGCTCGTTGGTGACGATCGACTCCTGCAGCTCGGCGCCGACCGTCAGCACGACCGGTCCCATCGGCGGCGTCATCGCGATCTTGTAGGCGCGCATCGCCGACTCCGC
Source organism: uncultured Acidobacteriota bacterium (assembly GCA_963751025.1). Classification (GTDB taxonomy): domain Bacteria; phylum Acidobacteriota; class Vicinamibacteria; order Vicinamibacterales; family UBA2999; genus Gp6-AA40. The sequence continues at coordinate 573,615 of CAVVTC010000008.1, forward strand.
GAATCGCTCGAGCGTCGTCGCCTCGTCGTCGTACTTGACGAAGCTGCGCACGAGCAGGCCCATGTCCTGCGCGCTGTGCGGCCGGTTGATCACGCCGGACGGATTGCGGTGATGGCCAACGATGACGACGACGGGCACGCGATCGGCCCAGGCCTGAAACAGCGCCATCGACGAGTGCAGCAGTCCGACGGTCCCGTGAACGGCGACCAGCATCGGCTTGCCGGCGGCCTTGGCGTAGCCGTGCGCCATCGCGACGGCGGCCTCTTCGTGCAGGCAGGTCAGGATCTCGGGCGCCGTGTTCTTGCCGTAGTTGATGAGGGATTCGTGGAGCCCCTGGAACGTCGATCCCGGATTGATGGCGGCGTACTCGAAGCCGATCTTCTTCAGCACGTCGACCATGAAGTCGGAGGCCGGACGACCCTGAGCGGCAACGGTTCGTGCCGGCGCGGCGGCGCCGCTCTGTGCCTGCGCGTACGCGAGGTCGTGCGCATGCGCATCGGTCGGCAAGGTGACCGATGGTGCGACCGGCGGTGCAGCGGGCGGCGTGATCGCCTCGGCAGAGTGTTCTGTCGTGACGACCAGACCGGCGGCGCCCAGCGCCGCGCCTTTGAAGAAATCGCGCCGGTCGAGAGAATCTGCCACGGAGCCCTCCTCGTGAGGGCTCCATGATACGCCGGGCTCAGTTTCTCAAGCGCAGGGTGAAATTGGTGCCAGTGATGACCAGCCGGTCCCCTGACATGGTGGCCGAACGGACGTTGGCCAGCGTTGAGGTGAACGTGGTGTCGAGCCCGGGCACCGCGCAGGCGATCAACGTGCACGCCATGTCGCCGCCGATGGACAAAGAAGACCCCTCCATCGAGTACCGGCCGCCGCACGAGTTGCAGTCGGCCCGCACCGCCAGGTTACCGTTGCTCTCGAAGCGCAGCGTGTACTGTTCGGGGTTGGGCACCGTGATCGTGGCGCTGCCGACGCGTTCGATGGTCTCGAGCTTCCAGGTGACGTTCGTGATCGCCGTCGGGGCGACAGGGTTCTCGTCGCAACCGACACCACCTAGAGCGAGCATTACGACAAACAGCGGCCATACTTTCATCTTCAACCTCATCTGAACGAGTCCACGCGGCGAGTGAAAGCAAGCCGCGCGCCACACCGTCGCGGGCCCTGAGCGCAGTCGAAGGGAACCGTGCTACCATCCGGCGACTTTTCCGTAGAGCGGAGGCTTCAGCCTCCGCGGACAGAGGTGCGCATGACTCGCTTCACGTCTCCTCGAATCATTCTCGCACTTGGGCTGCTGGCCGCGTTGGGCGGCGCTGTGGTCGCGCAACAACGCTCGACCGCGTCAATGACGACGGCGGCGACGCGCACTGCTGGCCTCGTTGACGCCGGAGCAGCGACAGCAGGCGACGTTCGCATTCGATTCCGCCGAACGGCTGCGCTGGCACTTCGTGCCGCAGTTCGAGCGCAACGGACTGCAGATCAAGGCCATGACGGAGCCGCAGCGAAAGCTCGCACACGAGTTGCTCAAGACCGGTCTGAGCGCGCGCGGCTACACGACGTACACGCAGATCATGGCAGCTCGAAAACATCCTGCGCGAGGTCGAGAAAGGCAGCGGTCCGACGCGCGATCCGGAAGGCTATCGGGTTGCGGTGTTCGGCACGCCGGCGGCCAAGGGCACGTGGGGCTGGCGCTTCGAGTTCCATCACATCTCGCTGCACTTCGACGTCGTGAACGGGACGGCGATTTCGAGCACGCCGTCGTTTGCCGGCGCCAACCCGGCTGAAGTGAAGGACGGCCCGCAGAAGGGCCAGCGGACGCTCGGGATCCTCGAGGACAGCGGCCGCGCGCTGGTGACGGCGCTCGACGAGACGCAGCGGAAGACGGCGATCTTCAACGCCGTTGCGCTGAACGACATCGTGACCGGCAACGCGCTCGACATCAAGCCGCTCTCGCCCGAGGGCGTGAAGGTGTCGGCGATGACCGCCGCGCAGCGCGACCTGCTGATGAAGATTCTGGACGGCTATGCCGGGTTGATGGCTGCCGACATCGCCGCCGATCGAATGGCCAAGGTCAAGAAGGCGGGCCTCGAGAACATCGGCTTTGCGTGGGCGGGATCGATCGAGCGGGGGCAGAAGCACTACTACCGCGTGCAGGGCCCGACGTTCCTGATCGAGTTCGACAACTCGCAGAACGACGGGAATCACGTGCACTCGATCTGGCGCGACTTCAACGGCGACTTCGGCCGCGACCTGCTGCGCGATCATCTGAAGACCGCGACACATTGATCATCCCGGCCGGTCCGAAAGGACCGGCCCTACAGGTCCCTCCTATGCGCGTTCTGACAGGCATCGTGCTTGCTGCCACGTTCGCGGCGTCGATGAGCGCCGACGACAGCGGCCGGCTGCTGACGATCGATCACTTCGTCCGGGTGAAGTCCACGGTGCCTGCCATCGCGGGACAGCAGGCCCAGGTGTACGTGCGCGAGCGCGTGCTGGCCGGGATGGTGGCGCGCGGCTCGACGCCGGCCGACCGGGTCGTCCTGTTCGTGCACGGTGCCGGCACACCCGCCGAAGTGGCCTTCGACCCGCCGATTGGCGACTACAGCTGGATGGCCTACCTGGCCAACGCCGGCTTCGACGTCTTCTCCGTGGACATGACCGGCTACGGACGATCGACGCGGCCGGCGCCGATGAACGATCCGTGCAATCTGGCGCCGAACCAGCGGACGCTCTTTACCGCGGCGCCGTGCACGCCGTCGTATCCGCACGCGCTCACCAACATCGGGTCTGACTGGAACGACGTGGGCGCAGCCGTCGATTACATCCGTCTGCTTCGCCGCGTCGATCGTGTGAGCCTTGTCGCGTGGTCATTGGGCGGTCCTCGAGCCGGCGGGTACGCCGCGCAGAATCCCGCGAAGGTGAATCGACTCGTGATTCTGGCGCCGGCCTACAACAAGAACAGCCCGGCGGAGGCGCCGAAGCTTCCCGCCGACGGCGTCACGTTCAACACGCAGTCACGCGCGGAGTTCGATGCCAACTGGGATCGTCAGGTGGGCTGCCCGGCGCAGTACGACCGCGCGGTGAGCGACTCGGTCTGGTCGGCGATGATCGAATCGGACGCCGTCGGCGCAACCTGGGGACCGGGCGTGCGACGCGCGCCGCAGACCACGACGTGGGGCTGGAATCAGGCGACTGCGGCGAAGATGATGACGCCGATGCTGATGGTGGCGGGCATTCACGACAAGCAGGTGACGCCCGAGCGCGTCCGCGAGCTGTATGCCGACCTCGGCGCCCCGCAGAAGATGCTCATCGATCTCGGGTGCTCGTCGCACAACGCCATGTGGGAGAAGAACCATCTCGAGCTCTTCCGCGCCTCCCTCGAGTGGCTCGACAAGGGGACGGTGAACGGCGCCAAGGACGGCGTGCTGCGACTGGGTTACTGATCGCCGTGATCGTCAAGGGCAGTGAGGTCCGCAGGGCGGACCATCCAATCGACGACCTCTTCGTGGACCGGTGGTCGCCGCGCGCCATGTCCGGCGAGCCGATCGCCGAGGCCGATCTCTTCGTGCTCTTCGAGGCGGCGCGGTGGGCGCCCTCGGCCGGCAACACGCATCCCTGGCGCATTCTCTACGCCCGGCGTGACACGGAGCAGTGGCCGCTCTTCTTCGATCTCCTCGTCGAACGGAACAAGGTCTGGTGCGTGAGGGCCTCGGCGCTGCTGCTGTTCATCTCGAGAACCACGAACGAGCAGACCGGCAAGCCGCTCGTCACGCACACCTACGACACCGGCGCGGCGTGGGAGAACCTCGCGCTGCAGGGCACGATGCGGGGACTGGTCGTGCACGGGATGGCGGGCTTCGACTACGCGCGTGCGCGCGTCGCACTCGACGTTCCCGACGACTTCACGGTGGAAGCGATGGCCGCTGTCGGCATTCCTGGACGCAAGTCAGATCTGCCCGAAGACTTTCAGGCGCGTGAATCTCCGAACACGCGAAAGCCGATCACCGAGCTGGTCTTCGAGGGACGTTTTCGATCGTAGAGGCGGGTCTTTAGACCCGCCTAGAGGCGGGTCTTGCTTAGACCCGCCTGCTAATGCGTCAGCGCGTAGAGCAGCGCGTTCACGCCGAAGGCGTAGCCCGGCACCGACATCTGGTAGAAGTACTGCGGGTCGTCGGCTTCGCGCTCGAACGAGTCGCCGAGGTCGGTGTTGTGCGTCATCAACACCATGATGTTTCCGTGCTTGTCGAGAATCGCGCGCGCGTGGGCTTCGGCGCTGTCTTCATCCGCGTTCCGACGTGCCCCCGTCGTTCGATGGCCCAGAAGTTGATCGACGCGATCTGCGGCACCTTCTTGATCACGAACTGCGACGAGAAGAGCGGATGATTGCTCGGCAGGTCGATGATCGGGTACTCGGCAGGCGGGAGGACTTTCGAGAACTGCGACACCCACCAGTCCCACGCGTAGCTGCCCCAGAAGTCGTCGGCCCACAGGAAGCCGCCCTTGAGCAGGTACTCGCGCAGCCGTGCCGCTTCCTTCTCGTCGAAGAAGGCCGAGCCCACCTCCGTCATCATCACGAACGGGCACCGGAACAGCACATCGTCGGTGAGGCGGACGAGAAACGGGACCGGCTCGCCGTTGATCATGCTGACGTTGGTGCGCGTCAGCTCGCTGAGCCGCAGGGACAGGTTGATGTCGGCGCGCGGGTAGTCCACGCTCCAGTTGCCGCCCGTCGCCCATCTGGTGGCTGCGGAACCAGGCCCGGCAGAAGTGAAAGCTGCCGTCGAAGTCGTTGTCGGTCGCCAGGTCCCCGGTGCCGATGTTGCCGAAGCCCCTGAACCCGCCGCGCTGCCGGAACTGCGCGTGCGCGCTGACGGCGAGCAGGAGGGCGATGAGCCCCGTCACGAGCAGGACAATTGGCCGCCGGCGTCTCACCACGCCAGTCTACTCTCGAAGTGGAAAAGTGGAAAAGTTGAAAAAGTGGTAGCGTAGTCGTCGTACCTAGCGGGGTCCACGCGTAGGGCCGGTTCTTCTGACCGGCCAACAAGAGCCCCTACCTGCGCGCCCGATTCTCGCCGGGCCCGTGGATGTAGGCATCACGCGAGCACACACAGGACGTGTGCGATGCCTCATCACCTGAAGAAGCTCACCCCCAACATCATCGTCGCCGACGTCAGCCGCAGCATCGCGTTCTATCGCGATGTCCTGGGCTTCAGTCTCGAGCAGACCGTTCCCGACGGCGAGCCGTTCGTGTTCGCCATCATGAAGTCGGGCGACGTGCAGATCTATCTCAATGCGCCTGGGCCGGCCGTCGAGGAATACCCCGCACTCAAGGACCGACCCCTGGGCGGCACGCTGACGCTCTTCATCAACGTCGACGATATTCGCGGCTCCTACGCGCAGCTCGAGGATCGCGTGCAGGTCGTCCTGCCACTCGAGACGAAGTGGTACGGCCTCACTGAGTTCGCGTTTCTCGATCCCGACGGCTACGTCATCACGTTCGCGCAGCCGGGGTCGTAGTGTCCGGCTCGTAGTGTCCGGCTTCAGCCGACAACGTGGGGGCCGGCTTTAGGCGACAACGTGGGGGCCGGCTTTAGCCGGCCCGTAAGTGCATAATTGGCGCGTGCGCATTGGGGCCGCGCTGATCATCGTGCTGGCGGTGGCGCAAGCTGCCGCCGGCCAAACCTTCAAGGCGCCTCGCACGCCCTGGGGTGATCCCGATCTGCAGGGCACGTACACGAACTCCAACGAGTACGCGACGCCGCTGGAACGTCCGGCCCAATTCGCAGGGCGGCGGATCGAGGACATCACGCCCGCCGAGATGGCGAAGATTCGCCAGGCGGCCGAGCAGCAAGCCATCGACGGATTGGCGCCCGGCCCGCGCGGACCCGACTACTGGTGGCTCGAGAACCTGCATCTGTCGAAGCGGGCACAACCGTGGTCGGTCATCGATCCGCCCGACGGCCGCATTCCCGCGTTGACGGCCGAGGCGAAGCAGCGAGGGGCGGGTCCTCCGCGTACCAGCTTTGCCGGCGGGCCGTTCAACGGCCCGCAGGATCTCGGCTTCCTCGAGCGCTGCATCACGCGCAGCATCCCCGGCTCGATGATTCCGGTGATGTACGGCAACAACTACCAGATCGTGCAGACGCCCGGCTTCGTCGTGATCACCTACGAAATCATCCACGAGGCGCGCATCATCCCGCTCGACCGGCGTCCGCACGTCGGCCCTGAGCTGCGCATGCACATGGGTGATGCTCGCGGCCACTGGGAGAGCGACACGCTCGTCGTCGAGACGACCAACTTCACCAAGGCCGCGGCCTATCGCGGCGCCGATCCCGCGACCTTCCGCGTCGTCGAACGCTTCACGCGCGTCGCCGCTGACACGATTCAATGGACCGCGACGATGGAGGATCCGGCGACCTGGACGAAGCCGTGGACGATCGCGATGCCGCTGATTCTCGACACGCAGTCGCCGCTGCTGCCGTTCGAGTGCCACGAGCACAACTACGGCCTCGCGAATATCCTCAAGGCCGCCCGCGCCGCGGAGAAGTGACAGTCGTAGTGTCCGGCTTCAGCCGGACCGGATGCAGCAGCATCGCTCGTGGGCCTACCGGCCCGCGGCGCTGAATCGCTTCGCTCGCTTTCCGGCTGCGCCGTGAGGTCGGCGTGCTCCGACGGCGCCGCGGCCCGGCAGGCCCACGAGCGATGCGATGGGTCGATGCCAAGATCTCCGCGTCTCCGCGTCTCCGCGGCCCGTACGGGGAGTGAAGTCATGCGCCGCACGTGAAGTCACGCGGAGAAGTCTTAGCGAACGGTGCAGGGCGTAGGCGTGAACCCCGTCGCGTCAGGTTGCTTCTTGAAATTCGTGCTGGTCACGAACGGCGTGGTCAGCGTCTGTGGATCCTCGACGATCGTCGTGACCACGAACCACGTGTCGCCGTTGCGCTCGGTGGAGAGATCGAAGTACTCGCGCAGCGTCGTGTTCTCGCTGTAGGGCACGCCGTTCTTCCGCAGGTATCCGGCGCGCAGATTCGTCGTCACCACCTCGAGCGATCGACCGCGGGTGCCTTCGCGCGGGTTGAGCGCGATCGGCAGGAAGTCGGGCGGGCCCGATCCGCGCTGCGGGCCCTCCCAGTTCGCGGCTCGAGTAGCCCTGCCAGGACGGCTTGAGTCCGGGCGCGGGCTTGCCGCCGAAGTGGAGCAGTCGCGTCTGCGTGCCCTGATCGGTCTCGATCTTGAGCGTGGTGTCGTCCTGCCAGGTGATGTGCAGGCGTCCCGGCATGCGCATGATCCCGGCGGCGCCGTAGGCCTTGCACTGATTGCCTTCGGCCTCGTCCTTCGCCGGATCCCAGGCCTGACCGATCTTGCGGGCGGCGGCGTTCAGCGGTACGCCCGCGAAGTCGCCACGCGCGGGTGTCACCATCCGCCAGCGCCAGTCCTCGGTGACGACCGAGACCCAGTAGCCGGTGAAGTCCACCGGCGCCGCGGCTCGCGGCGAGCGCGGCGGCTGTGGCGCGCCCCGGCCGCCCGGCGGCCCCTGCGCCCGAGCCGAGTCGCGACCGACGAGAGTCAGCACGAGCGCAACCAACACACTACTTCGCATTGATCGTCCTATAGACCGCTTCGACGAACATCTCCGTCGTCCAGAACCCGCTCGTCGCGCCGTAGTCGCCGTCGTAGTCGCGCGACGGCTTCGCGGCTTTGACTTGATCGAGCGTCAGGCCTTTCTTGACCAGGTCGGCGACGCGGTCGCGGACGATCGTGACCATGTCGCGGTACTCGACGACCTCGGCCTCGTCACAGATGCGGCCATGACCGGGAATCACAAGGGTCCCGCCCTCCTGGTACTTCGCCGGCACGGTGATCTCGAGGATCCGATTGAGCGCGGCAATGGTGCCGGTCACGGTGCCGCCGTTGGCGATGTCGATGACGGGGTAGAGGTCGGGGTTGAACACGTCTCCGGTGCTGACGACATCGGACCCGCGGAAGTGCACGAGCGTGTCGCCGTCGGTATGCGCAGCCGGTACGTGGTGGAGCACGATGGCTTCGCCGTTCAGGAAGAAGTCACGCGTGGGTGTGAAGAAGGCGTTCATCGGCAGCGCGCTGGCCGGTGTGTTCGCGTTGGCCTCGACCGCGGCCGCCATCATCCGGTTGTAGGTGTTCTCGTGGCCCATGACGCGCGGCGCCTGCGGTCCGCCGGCGCCGAGCTTCACCAGCGCCTGATTGCCGCCGGTGTGGTCGCTGTGCAGGTGCGTGTTGACGATGGTGTGGATCGGTTTGTTGGACAGCGTGCGGAGGGCCGCAAAGATCTTCTGCGCCATTGGCGCCGATCCGGTATCGACGAGGAGCACGCCGTCGTCGCCAATCTGGACCGCCACGTTGCCGGCACTGCTCGCGAGCAGGTAGCACGTTCTTCTGCACGCGCACGACGCTGACGTCAGTGGTCGCGGGGTTGGGGGCCGAGCGAAGCCGGACCCTGCGCGGACACGAGCGCCAGTCCGCACGATGCGATCGACAGTGCGAGCAGAGTTACGTTTCATCGGCCGAATGGGGAGAGGCAATCACCGAAGCCCGTGCAGTTGCAGAACCGCTCGCACTTGTCCTTGGGTTTGTAGGCGCCCATCTTCGAGCGGAACTCGGGATACAGCGTCTCGGCGCCGCCGCGGGTCGCCTCGACGGGCAGCGCGTACCACTCGGAGTACTCCTTGAGCCAGGGATTGGCGCCGGGAAGATAGTGCGGAACGGCACCTGCTTCAGCCGGAACCTCCGGCAGGTACTCGCACGGGAACAGCCCCGCGCGCTGGCCAGGATCGAGAAACCAGCTCTGGCTCCGCACCAGCGGCTCGGTCAGGATCACCGGGTCGTAGACGACGTGCGTGATGGTGAGGTAGTTGCCGTGCATCGTCCAGTGCTCGGTGAACGTCGCCTTCGAGCTGCGCGGCACGCCATTCCGGCGCAGGTAGTTCTCCTTCAGGTGCGTCGTGGTGACGGTGAGCATGTTGCCGTCCCACACGCCAGTCGAGAATCCCTGAAACGTGTGCGGCGCATACTCCGACGGCCGCGGCCGGCCATCGAGATAGATCGTCCGCTTGTTCTCGTAGGCGCCGATGTGGGTATGGAACGCGACGATCCGCTGCGTGGCCGGATCGTAGTCGGCCCAGATGCGTAGTGGCGCCAGCCCGCGAAGCGAATAGTCGGACGAGTGCGGCCGGCACTGATACTCCTGCACCACCGAGATGCGATCCGCATCCCAGGACTCGGCGCGCATCCGGCCAGCCTCGCTCAGTGGAAGCCCCGTGTAGTCACCCAGTTCCGGACCAGGAATCCGTTCGATGGTGTCCTCGTGATACAGAGGCGCCCATTGCCCGGTGAAGTCCATTTGCGCGCTGGCCGGCAACGCCGTACACAGAATCGTTGCAGCGATCCCGATGGTCTGTCGCACGTTCATCGATGTCTCCCGCGCCGCTCATTCTAGTGGAACACACTGTCGCGTAGAATCTCAGTGGTGAACGGACGCATTCTCGTCATTGTCGTCGTCCTCGCGCTCGTCGTCGGGGCAGGTGTCGCAACGTTCGTCCTCCTGAGGGATCGAGCCCCATCCAGTTCCGAGACGTCTCCTGATGCCTCAGCGGTGACAGCAAAGCCGGACGCACCGGGTCCCGCCGCGAGTGCTCCCGAGACGAAGCCCGAAACGACTGCGCCGCGCGCACCGCGTCGTGCCGCGGGAGCGCCCGCCGCGGAGGCTCCGGCGGCGCCGGTCGAAAGTGCGCCCGAGCTCGGCACGCTTCGCATCGAGGCCGACGTCCCCAACGCGCAGGTGTTCCTGGATCGACAGTTCATCGGGACGGCACCAGTCACCGCGGAAGGCGTCAAGCCCGGCACGCATCAACTGAACGTGTCAGCCGAGGGCTTCGAGGGGATCGCCCGTTCGATTGACGTCGAGCCCGGCCCGCGCGACCTGGCGATTCGCTTCCGGGAAGTGCGGCTCAATCTCACGCTCGCCGTCGTCCACAAGCACCGTATGGGGTCGTGCACAGGGTCAGCTGGTCGCCACTCCGCAGGGCCTTCGCTATGACACCGACGACAAGGACGATCGCTTCACCGCCGCACTCGGCGACCTCGAAAGCTTTGCCGTGGACTATCCGGACAAGAACCTGAAGATCAAGATCCGCAAGGGCAAGCAGTACAACTTCACCGATCCTGACGGCAACGCCGATCGCCTGTTCGTCTTCCAGCGCGATGTCGATAAAGCACGGCAGCGGCTAGCGAAGGGAGATTCCGCGGCGCCGTAGGGCCCTACGCGTCGCTCAGCGCCTCAGTCACCGCCTCGACGTGACCGTTCACTTTCACGTTGTCCCAGCGCTGCGCGACCTTCCCGTCAGGCCCGATGAGATACGTGGTGCGGGCGATGCCCATGTACTTGCGGCCGTATAGTGATCTTCTCCTGCCACACACCGTATTTCTCGGCGACGGCGTGGTCGGCATCGGCGAGCAGCGGAAACGTGATGCCGTGCTTGCCGGCGAACTTCGCTTTGCTTTTCTCGTCGAGGATGCTGACGCCCAGCACGACGGCTTTCGATGGCTTGAGTGTCGGCAGTTGCGCCTGGAACTCGCACGTCTCCTGCGTGCATCCCGGTGTATCGTCTTTGGGATAGAAGTACAGGATCACCGGCCGCCCCTCGTAGTCGGAGAGACGATGGGTGTCACCTTTCTGGTCCTTCAGTGCGAAGGCCGGAGCTTTCTTGCCTGGTTCGATCAGGGCCATATAGCACGTAATAATACTCGTCGCGACTGGGCCGCCTGAAGGCGGCCCCCGCATTCATGAGTGAGTCCCGCACGGCCATCATCGACGCGAACGGTACGTTCTCCTACGAGCAGCTGGACGATGCCTCGCGCCGCGTTGCCGGAGCGCTGCTGGCAGACAACGCTGACCTGAACCAGACGCGCGTGGCGTTTCTGGTGCCACCGAGCTTCGCTCATGCTGCGGTGCAGCGCGGGATCTGGCGCGCCGGTGGAGTGGCGGTGCCACTCGCGATGTCGCACCCGCCGGCGGAGCTCGAGTACGTGATTCGCGATTCGGGTGCGTCTGTGGTCGTCGGCGATCCGGCGTCCGCGGCCGTGCTGACGCCGCTGGCTCGAGCCGCCCGCGCGCGCATGATCACCACGGCAACGGCGCTCGCCGGCACGCCGGCCGACGACCTGCCGCACCTCGGCTCGAACCGCCGCGCGATGATCGTCTATACCAGCGGTACCACCGGGAAGCCGAAGGGCGCGGTCTCCACGCATCAGAACATCGGCGCGCAGGTCGCGGCGCTCGTCGAGGCCTGGCGCTGGACCCCGTCCGATCGCCTGCTGCTCGCGCTGCCACTGCATCACGTCCACGGCATCATCAACGGCTTGTGCTCGGCGCTCGCAGTGCGCGCGACGTGCGAGATCCTGCCGGCGTTCGATGCCGAAGTCGTCTGGAGCCGCCTCGCGTCGGGCGAGATCACCGTCTTCACGGCGGTGCCCACGATCTACAACCGTTTGATCGCGTCGTGGCAGGCCGCGCCCGCCGATGTGCAGCGGGCGAGGTCGGAAGGCGCGCGTGGGCTGCGACTCATGATGTCCGGGTCCGCCGCGCTTCCGGTGCAGACACTCGAGCGGTGGCGCGACATCACGGGTCACACGCTCCTCGAGCGCTATGGCATGACCGAGCTCGGCATGGCGCTGTCGAACCCGTTGACCGGCGAGCGGCGGCCGGGCTTCGTGGGACAGCCGCTGCCCGGCGTCGATGTCCGTCTCGTGGACGAGCACGGCCAGGACGTGGCCGACGGCGCCCCGGGCGAACTGGAGGTCCGCGGGCCGGCGGTCTGTCTCGAGTACTGGCAGCGGCCGGATGAGACGCGCGACGCCTTCCGCGATGGCTGGTTCCGGACCGGCGACATGGCGGTGTGCGAGCACGGGGCCTATCGGCTGCTCGGTCGCACCAGCGTGGACATCATCAAGACCGGCGGCTACAAAGTGTCGGCGCTGGAAATCGAAGAGATCCTTCGCACCCACCCGGCGATCGCCGAATGCGCCGTGGTCGGTGTCAGCGACGAGGACTGGGGCGAGCGCGTGTCGGCAGCCGTGGAGCTTCGCAGCGGAGCGTCGCTGTCGCTCGACGAACTGCAGCAGTGGGCGAAGGTCCAGCTCGCGCCCTACAAGGTGCCGCGCGCCCTCCAGGCCGTGTCCGAACTGCCGCGCAACGCCATGGGCAAGGTCGTCAAACCGGAAGTTGCCGGTCTGTTCAAATAGGGTTAACCTCCGGACATGGGCCGGCACCGCGCCACGATCGCCGCCGCTGTCGTCGTGACGATGGTCGTCGCCGTCGGCGTGGCACACGCCCAGCGTTATTTCCGCGAAGGCAGCTACGCCACTCGTCTGGCGCCAGCGCAGATGCCCGATGCCTCCTTCGTCGTCTGCCGGCTGGCGTATCGGAGCGTGCGGGCCGAGCCGTCCGGCATCGGGTGGCAGACCGATTACCCCTACGCCGAGATCAACCTGACGACGCGCCTGTCGGAGCTGACCAAGACGCGGGTGAGCCGCGACGGGAATCAGCGGCCGAATTTCTACGTCGTGCGGCCGCTCGACGCCACGCTGTTCAACTGTCCGTTCATCGTCGCGTCGGATGCCGGCACGATCGGCTTCAGGGCCGACGAAGCCGAGCAGTTGCGAAGCTATCTGCTCAAAGGCGGCTTCTTCTGGGCCGACGATTTCTGGGGCTCCGACGCATGGGATCAGTGGGCGTCGCAGATCGGCCTGGTGCTGCCGCCGGATCAATACCCCATCGAAGACCTCGCGCTCGACGACCCGCTGCTGCACAGCATGTTCGACATCAAGGCGATTCCGCAGATCACGAACATCCAGTTCTGGCGGCGGTTCGGCGGAACCGAGACGTCGGAGCGGGGCAGCGACAGTGCCGTGGTGCACCTGCGGGTGATTCGCGACAGCCACCGCCGGATCATGGTGCTGATGACGCACAACACCGACGTCGCCGACTCCTGGGAGCGCGAGGGTGAGGACCCGCAGTTCTTCTACCAGTTCTCGCCGGCCGGTTACGCGCTCGGGATCGACGTCCTGCTCCATGCCATGACGCATTGAGACCCACCAAATCCCGGTCTGCGTTCTCTCGGTTTGCCAAGTGGACGGCGCGTGCGACGGGTCGGCCGAGCACGTTCGGCCTGGCCGTGCTGGTGATTGTGGTGTGGGCCGTGACCGGGCCGATCTTCGGGTTCAGCGACACCTGGCAACTGGTCATCAACACCGGCACGACCATCGTCACGTTCCTGATGGTGTTCCTCATCCAGTCCACGCAGAACCGCGACTCGGAAGCGGTGCAGGTCAAGCTCGACGAGATCATCCGCGCGGTGGGCAACGCGAAGAACGAGTTGCTCGATCTCGAGGAGTTGGAGGAGGAAGACCTCGACGAGATCCGCGAGACCTATATGGCGATGGCGAAGAAGGCGCGCGACGCTCGCGAAAAGAAGGACGCTACGCGCGCCGCGTCCAGAACAGATAAGCGGGCACACCGGCGAGAATGATCACCAGTCCGGGCCACGTCGTTGCCGTCTGATAGGTGAACAGCACGAGCAGAATGGCCGCCGCGCCGACGATGTAGAGCGCGGGCACGATCGGATAACCGAACGCGCGATACGGCCGATCGACGTTCGGCATCTTCACGCGCAGGCGGAAGAGTCCGGCAATCGTCAGGATGTAGAAGATCAGCGCCGCCGAGATGACGTAGGTCAGCAGGTCCCCGTACAGGTTTCCGTACGACTGCGTCGTCGTGTTGTAGGTGCGCGGCAGGATCAGGACGGCCGCCCAGATGCCCTGCAGCAGCAGCCCCCACGCCGGAACCTTGTGCTCGTTGAGCGTGCCGGCGCGCTTGAAGAACACGCCGTCGCGCCCCATCGCGTAGTAGGCGCGGGCACCCGCCAGGATCAGGCCGTTGTTGCAGCCGAAGGTCGAGATCATGATCCCGATCGCCATGATCATCGCGCCCAGGCCGGGGAAGATCGCTTCGAGCGTGGCCGTGGCGACACGGTCGGACGGCGCCTGCTGGATGGCGTCGAACGGCAGCGTGACGAGATACGCGACGTTGGCGAGCAGATACAGCGTGATGACGATGACCGTGCCGAGGGCGAGCGCGAGCGGAATGTTGCGCCGCGGCTCCTTGACCTCTCCCGCCGTGAACGTGATGTTGTTCCAGGCATCGGCGGAGAACAGCGACCCGACCTGCGCGACGCACAACGCGATCAGGATCCCGTAGCCAGTCGTCGCATCGAGGCCGGGCGCAATCGGCACCGCGCCGCGAGCGGTCCACAGGTCGCCGAAGTTGGCGGTGACCGCCTGCGGATTCCATCCGACGAGCAGGCCGACGCCGATGAGCGCAATCAGCGCGCCCGTCTTCGTGGTCGTGAAGACGACCTGAATCAGCTTGCCCCAGTCGAGCCCGCGCGTGTTCGTCCACGTCAGGAGCGCGATGAGCGCGATGCCGAGGAGCTGCACCGTCGAGAGCGAGACGGCGTAGCCGGACGAGAGGTGGATCGGCGCGATGAGGTAGTTGTCCTCGGCGAACCACGGCAGCAGATACCCCGTGTAGCGCGCGAAGCCGACCGCGACGGCGGCGATCGTGCCGGTCTGGATCACCATGAACAGCGTCCAGCCGTAGAGAAAGCCCCACAGCGGCGAGAACGCCTCGCGCAGGTAGACGTACTGTCCGCCGGCGCGCGGCATCATCGCGGCCAGCTCGCCGTACGAGAGCGCGGCCGCCAGCGTGAGGACGCCGGTGACCACCCATGCGGTCAGCAGCAGACCCGGGCTTCCGGTCTGCCGTCCCATCTCGGCGGAGACGAGGAAGATGCCGGACCCGATCATCGAGCCCACGACGACCATCGTGGATGCGTACAGTCCGAGCCCGCGCTTGAACTCGGTGTCTAGCTGGACGGCGGTTGTCGATGTCGACATCAGTCGGGGAGATACGGAATCGTTTGTGGGCCTTGGGGCAACACGCACAGGGTGGAGCTGGGACCGGCGCGCCGCAAGCGTATCCTGCACCGAGACCGCGATGTCGTCAATCGGCGTGAAATGCGCGGCGCGAACGTCTTCGGGCCGCAGACCGCCGGTCTTGACCATGACTTCGGCTCTCGTCTGAATCTGCGCCTGCACCTGGACCTGCCACTGGTCCGGCACCGAGTAGCCGGGCGCTGAAATCATCTCGAGCAGCTTCGCAGGCGACGAGGCCGACGACGAGCACCGCGCCGTACGAGCCATGCGAGGGCAGTCCGTCGCGGCACTCGGCGGCGCAGATGATCGTGCCGCCGTGCTTGACGATCTTCGCCGCGGCCGACATGCCTTTGACCGCCTGATACAGGTTCTGATCGAGCGGATAGCCGGAGTTCGTCGTCAGCACCAGATCGAACGGCGCCGGGACCTGACGCATCGCCGTGGCCTTGGCGTGCGCGCACGCGGCGCGATGCTCGGCGAACATGTTGCCGGCGAACGCCGCGGTGATCTTCTGCTCGCGGTTGAGCGTCACGTCCACGGAGAAGTGCGCTGGCACCATCCGCGCGATCTCCCGCACGTCGTCGTGGACGGGATTACCTTCCGTCACGCCCCACGTCGCCAGCGGATGGCCGATCCGCTGCACGTCGTGCAGCGTCATCACCGTCTTGAGCCCGGCAAGACCCGGCGCCACCATCTTCGGTCCGCCGCTGAATCCGGCGAAGAAGTGCGGCTCGACGAAGCCGGTCGTAATGCGGATGTCGGCATCCAGCCATGCGCGATTGAGGAAGACCTCGACGCCCGTGGACGTCACGCCCGCGCGTCCGAGCGACGAGGGATCACGCGAGTCGTGATTGATGACGCGATACGTGTTCAGGATGTCGCGGCCGAGCATGCGCTCGAGCTCCGCCGGCGTGTTGATCCGATGCGTGCCCGTGGCGATCAGGATGGTGACGTCTTCGGGCCGGACCTGCGGCATCTCCTCAAACAGCGCCAGCAATGTGTCGCGGCGCGGCTGCGCGCGCGTGATGTCGCAGACGGAAATCGCGATCCGCTGACCGGCTCGCACCTGCTCGCGAAGTGGCGTGCAGTCCATCGGCGACCGGATCGCGGCGAGGAGCGTGGCGTGCGGATCGGCGGCCGCGGCCCTCGGGACCGGCTCGATGACGGTGACGCGCTCGTTCGGGAGGTCAACCTCGAGGCCGTCCGTCCCGTAGTCCAGTCGTACTCTCATTAGCTGGTAGTCGGTAGCTGGTAGCTCGTAGCTGGGAGTAAGTCGGAGGCGGACAACCTACCAGCTACCGGCTACGAGCTACCGGCTGGCAACCGAGTGTACCATTGCGCATTCATGGATGAACGTCTCGTCGAGCAGTTCCGGCGCATCGCCGGCAGCGACGCCGTGTTGCACGAGCCGATTCAGCTCCTCACCTATGAGTGCGACGCGCTGCCGCATCTGCGCCAGACGCCAGCGCTCGTCGTGCTCCCGGGATCGGCGGCAGAGGTGCAGGCGGTCGTTCGACTGTGCGTCAAGGAAGGTCTGCCGTTCGTCGCGCGCGGCCACGGCACGGGTCTCTCGGGCGGTGCGCTGCCGGTTCCGGGCGGCGTGGTCATCAGCCTCGCCCGGCTCAATCGCGTGCTCGACATCGACATCCCGAACCGCCGCGTCACCGTGGAGCCTGGCGTCACGAATCTGGAGATCACGAAGCAGGTCGCACCGTTCGGCTACTACTACGCTCCGGACCCGTCGAGTCAGCAGGTTTGCTCGATCGGCGGGAACGTCGCGGAGAATTCCGGCGGCGCGCACTGTCTCAAGTACGGCTTCACCGTGCACCATGTCCTCGCCGTTGAAGCGGTTCTTCCCAGCGGCGAGCTGGTGCAGATCGGCAGCCAGCTTCCGGACGCTCCGGGTCCCGACCTCCTCGGGCTTCTGATCGGCAGCGAAGGCACGCTGGCCGTTGTCACCAAGGTGACGGTGCGCATCCTTCGCAAGCCCGAGAGCGTGCAGACGCTGCTGGCGGCGTTCAACAGCATCAGCGAAGCAGGCGCCGCCGTGTCGGACATCATCGGTGCCGGCATCATTCCCGCCGCCGTGGAGATGATGGATGCGGTTGCCATTCGCGCCGCTGAAGCCGCCGTTCACCCGAACTTTCCGCCAGCCAACACGATTCTGATCGTCGAGCTCGATGGACCATCGTCCGAGGTGCGCGAATTGTTCGCCGTCGTCGAGGACACGTGCCGCCGTGCCGGCGCGACGACGATCGAGGTGGCGCCGGACGAGGCCCAGCGCGCGCGCATCTGGCGAGGGCGGAAGGCGGCGTTTGCCGCGATGGGCCGGGTGTCGCCGAACTACTACGTGCAGGACGGCGTCGTGCCGCGCACGAAGCTGCCCGAAGTGCTGGGTCGAATCGCGGCGCTCAGCGAGCGATCGGGATTGCCGATCGGCAACGTCTTTCATGCCGGAGACGGCAACCTGCACCCGCTGATCTGCTACGACGAACGGATTCCTGGTCAGGCGACGCTTGCCGAGGAAGTGGCTGGCGAGATCCTCACGTACTGCGTCGAGGCTGGCGGCTCGATCACCGGTGAGCACGGCGTCGGCGCGGACAAGAAGGACTACATGCCGCGCATGTTCTCGGACGACGACCTGGATGTCATGCAGAAGGTACGCGACGCGATCGATCCGCGGCGTCTCTGTAATCCAGGCAAAGTGTTGCCGACGCCGCGACTGTGCGGTGAGGTGCCGGGTCCCTATCGTCAGCATCCGGTCGAAGCCGCCGGTCTGGCCGATCGCTTCTGATGGTGGCTGACGCGTCGATGCGGCAGGGGAGCGCGGCCGACGCCATCGACGGCGTCGTTCCCCGACAGGTCGTCGAGCCATCGGACGCGAGCGAGCTCGCCGCGACGCTCCACGCCGCCTCACGCGACCGCCAGCTCACCGTGCTCCGCGGCGGTGGCTCGAAGCTCGGGTGGGGTCGCACGCCCTCGTCCATCGATCTGCTCGTCAGCACGGCGAAGCTGAACTCGCTGCTGGTCCATCGGCACGGCGACCTGACCGCCACCGCGCACGCGGGCGTCCCCTTCGCGCAGTTCAATCGCGAGATGGCCCGCCATGGCCAGTGGCTTCCCGATCGACAGTGCGTTCGATACGGCCACTATCGGGGGCATCGTCGCGACCAACGATGCCGGACCGCTGCGCCATCGTCATGGCACGCCTCGCGATCTGTTGATCGGCGTCACTCTGGCGCTGACCGACGGACGGATCGTCAAGGCTGGCGGCACGGTGGTGAAGAATGTCGCCGGGTACGATCTCGGCAAGCTGGTCAGCGGATCGTTCGGGACACTGGGCGCCATCGTTGACGCGACGTTCAAGCTGCTGCCGATTCCGCAGGCGTCGGCCACGCTCGACGCGGCCTATGACGATGGCGACGTGCTGGCGCGGGACGCGATGCAGGTGTCCACCTCGCAGCTCGAGCCGGCCGCGTTCGATGTCCGGCTCGAGGCGGGACGTTATCGACTGCTGGTGCGCTTCTCGTCGAGCCCCGCGGCAGTGAGCGCGCAGATCGAGTCCGCACAGCGACTCGTGTCGGTGCCCTCGACCGTGGTCACCGGCGAGGGCGAAGGCGCGTTGTGGGATGAGCAGGTGCGATCGCCGTGGATAGGCGCTGGCACGGTGGTGCGAGTGGGCTGGTTGCCGGCGAAGCTGGCCGAGATCACGACGCTCATGAACGATGTGTGGAAGATCACCGGGCCCGCGGTCATGGTTGGTCGAGTGGGAACCGGAGCCGGGCTGGTTCGAATCGATGGCGACGCCCGAACACATCTTGGCGTCGTCGAGCGGCTGCGCGCCAGCGTCTGGGTTGGCAATGTCTCGGTGTTGCGAGCGGATCTCGAGTTGAAGAGACACATCGATGTATGGGGCCCGGAGTCCGGCGCGGCCGAGGCGGCACGCGCGCTCAAGCAGATGTTCGATCCCGCCGGGATTCTCAACGCGGGCCGCGGACCCATATGAGTGAACACCCAGGGGCCGCCTTCAAACAGCCCGACGCGCCTTCGCCTGCTCTGATCGACAAATGCGTCCATTGCGGGTTCTGTCTCCCGACGTGTCCCACCTATCTTCTCTGGGGTGAGGAGATGGACTCGCCGCGCGGCCGCATCTATCTGATGAAAGCCGGCAACGAAGGCCGCGCCGAGATGACCGCATCGTTCGTCGAGCACTTCGACCGCTGTCTTGGCTGCCTGGCGTGCGTGACCGCGTGTCCCTCCGGCGTGCAATACGCACCGCTCATCGAGAAATCGCGCGCGCAGATCGAGCATCGCCATCAGCGCGACGCCGGCGACGGTCTGTTTCGGTCGCTACTCATGGCCGTCGTTCCGTATCCGTGGCGGATGCGACTGGCGATGCTGCCGCTGCTCGTCTTCGGTCCATTGCTGCGCCGGATCGTTCCATCTCCATCGTCACAGCTGGCTGCCGGCGGCCGTGCAAGTCGGCCGGAAGCGACGGGCGGCGGCTGGTGGCGCCGAATGACGGCGGCCATCGCGCTGGCGCCTCCAGTGACGTGGCGTTCTCTCGTTGACCGGGTGCCGGAGCACACGCCGGCTGTCGGATCGGAGCGACTGAAAGTGGCGCTCCTCGCTGGATGTGTCCAGCGACTCTCGTTCGGAAAGGTCAACCACGCCACCGTTCGCGTGCTGGCCGCCGAAGGGTGCGGCGTGCACGCGCCCGGCGGCCAAGGGTGCTGCGGCGCGCTGCCGCTGCATGCCGGACGCATCGATCAGGCGCGCGCGCTGGCGCGCCACAACATCGAGGTCTTCGAGGCGGCCGGCGTGGATCGGATCGCGGTGAACGCGGCCGGTTGCGGCTCCGCGATGAAGGAGTACGGCGAGCTCTTCGCTGACGATGCGGCCTGGGCCGCCCGCGCCGCTGCGATCAGCGCGAAGGTCAGGGATGTGACCGAACTGCTCGTCGAGCTCGGTGAGCAGCGCGCGATACGGCGTCCGCTGGCCGCGCGCGTGGTGTACCACGACGCCTGCCACCTGGCTCACGGCCAGGGTGTGCGGGCCCAACCGCGCTCGCTGTTGCAAGGCATCCCGGGCATCGAGCTGCTGACCCCCGCCGAATCGGAGATCTGCTGCGGAAGCGCGGGAATCTACAATCTCGTGCAGCCGGAGCCGGCCGCCCAGCTTGGCGCGCGCAAAGTCCGTCACATCGCGGCCCTGTCGCCGGATATGATTGCCACGGCCAACCCCGGGTGCACGCTGCAGATCGCGGCCGCGGCCCGAGGCGTCGGATATGACTGGCCGATTTTCCACCCCATTGAACTGATCGACGCGTCGATACACGGTGTCGATCCTTTAGCTGGTAGGCGGTAGCGGGACAGCCGGTAGGCGGTAGTCGGTAGCTGGTAGCAAGAACGTCAAACCTTGAAACTGCTACCGGCTACGGCTACTGGCTACAGGCTACCGGCTACGAGCTAGATTGAGGCGCAGATGTGGCAGCACAACTATGAACCGATTGCCGGGAGCCTGGGCGTGTCAGCCGTCGTGGCCGCCATTCCGATCGTCGTGCTGTTCCTCATGCTCGGGGTGTTTCGCAAGCCGGCATGGATGTCGGCGCTGTCGGCGCTCGTGTCCGCGATGCTCGTCGCGCTGGTCGCCTACGGCATGCCGGTGCAACTGGCGGTCATCTCGGCCATCTACGGCGCGGCATTCGGCGTCTTCCCGATCGCCTGGATCGTGTTTGCCTCGATCATGCTGTATCGCCTCGCCGTGGATACCGGCAAGTTCGAGATCATCAAGGACTCGATCGGCGGCCTGACCACCGACCGTCGCCTCCAGGCGATGTTCATCGCGTTCTCGTTCGGCGCCTTCATCGAGGGCGCTGCCGGCTTCGGCGCCCCGGTCGCCGTGTCGGGTGCGATGCTCGCGGGACTCGGCTTCAATCCGTTCTATGCCGCCGGCATCTGTCTCCTGGCCAACACCGCGCCGGTCGCCTTCGGATCGATCGGTATTCCGGTGACGACGCTGGCGAACGTGACGGGGCTGCCCGTGCTGCCGCTCAGCGCGATGGTCGGCACGCTGTGCGCGATGGTGTCGATCATCATCCCTGGCTACCTGATCGTCGTCATGGCCGGTGTGAAGCGCGCCGTGGAAGTGCTGCCCGCCATCGTCGCGTGCGGAGTGTCGTTTGCCGGTGTGCAGTTCTACGTGTCGAGAAACATGGGACCGGAGCTGACAGATATCCTGAGCTCGCTGGCGTGCATCATCGTGATGGTGGCGGTGCTGAAGTTGTGGAAACCCGCCAGCATCTTCCGGCTCGAGGGCGACAAGCCGGTGACCGTCGCCGCATCGACGCGCACGGGCGGTGAGGTGTTCATGGCCTGGTCGCCATACCTGCTGCTGGTCGTGTTCGTGCTCGTCTGGGGCGAGCGTGAGATCAAGCCGATCATCAATGCGTGGGGTGACAGCGTGTTGCCCGGTATCCTGCCGACGGTCGCCGGCACTGGCCCGCTCGCCGAGCGTCTGATGGTGCCCGGACTTCACAATCTGATCACGCGCATCCCGCCCGTGGTGGCTGCGCCCTCGCCGTACGCGGCGCTCTACGAGTTGAACTGGCTCAGCGCATCGGGGACGGCGTGCTTCTTCGCGATCATCGCCACCGCGATCGTGCTGCGCGTGCGGCCTGCCAAGGTTGTCAAGACCTACGTCGATACGTTCAAGCAGCTGAAGCTGGCCCTCATCACCATCGCGTGCATGCTCGGCCTCGCGTATCTCATGAACTACTCGGGGATGACCTCGACGCTCGGTCTCGCAATGGCCGCGAGCGGCCCCGCGTTCCCGTTCTTCAGCGCGGTCGTCGGCTGGATGGGCGTGTTCCTCACCGGCAGCGATACGTCGGCAAACGCCCTGTTCGGCAACCTGCAGGTGGTCACCGCCAACGCGCTGGGCCTCAACCCGATCCTCACCGCGTCGGTGAACTCCGCGGCGGGAGTGATGGGCAAGATGATTTCCATCCAGAGCATCGCCGTCGCCGTTGCGGCGACCGGCATGACGGCTGCCGACGAGAGCCGGCTCTTCCGCTTCACGATCAAGCACAGCGTCCTGCTCATGGTGGTGATGGGCGTGATCTCGATGCTCTTCGCCTATGTCTTTCCGGGCGCTGTTCCAGTCGTTCCCCCGAAGTAATTTCCGGCGACAGATTTGCTTTAGCCTCCGCGCGTGGACGAACTCCACGCGCGGATCGGGCACATTTCCGTGGCTGAGTAAACGACAGCCGTAACGGCATACGTATCCTGAAAACGAACCCTGGTTCCCATGGACCCTTCGACTCGCGATCCACATCGGCGGCAGTTCTTTGCCCGCGTCGTCAAGACGATTCAAGCGGCGATCGGAGGAACGCTCGGCGTCGTGCTCGGCGGCTCGATCGTCTCTCCCAGCCTGATGCGCAGAGAAGAGCACTGGCTGCCAGCGGGCAGTCTCGGTGCACTCGCCGACAACGCGCCCACGCCGATCGCGCTGCGCGTGGTGCGTGAGGACGGCTACAGCCAGATCGTCGATCGCCGCGTCGTCTTTCTCGTGAAGACCGGCGAGTCGTCGGTGCTGGCCCTCGATCCGACGTGCACGCATCTCGGATGTCGCGTGAGCTGGGATGCCGCCACGCGAGAGCTGAAGTGCCCCTGCCACGGCGGCGTCTACGATCATCTCGGTCAGGTGAAGGCGGGTCCTCCGCCGTCTCCTCTGCCGCGACTCTCGACGAAAGTAGACGGCGGCAAGGTCTTCATTCAGGTCTGATGAAGCCTCTGCACGATCTTCTCGACTGGCTCGATTCTCGTACGGGCTGGCGTACCGGGCGTGCGAATCTGCTCGAGGAGCCGATTCAAGCAGGTGTCGGCTGGTGGTTCGTCACCGGCAGCATCCTGCTGATGCTGCTGAGCGTGCAGCTCATTACCGGCGTTGTACTGGCGATGTACTACGTGCCGTCGCCCGAGCACGCCTACGACAGCATCCGCTACATCATGGAGCGCGTCACGTTCGGACGCGTGCTGCGCGGCCTGCATTTCTTCGGCGCCAGCTTCATCGTCGTCGCGGCGGTGATCCACATGCTGCGCGTCGTCGCGCTCGGCTCCTACAAGAAGCCGCGCGAGGTGACGTGGATGACCGGCGTCGTCCTGCTGCTGGTGATCCTCGGATTCGCGTTGAGCGGCTACCTGCTGCCGTGGGACCAGAAGGCGTACTGGGCCACGACGGTGACGATCAACATCGCGCGCAGCGGTCCGCTCGGAGAATTCGTCGCCGGTCTGATGAAGGGCGGCGACACGCTCGGGGCGCTCACGCTGCTCCGGTGGTACGCGGCGCATGTGTTCCTGCTGCCCGCGTCGCTGATCGTCTTCGTGCTGGCGCATCTGTTTCTCATGCGCCGGCACGGCATCTCCGGCGCGTTGAAACCAGTGCCCGGCGCTCCAAAGCCGTTCTATCCGTATCACGCGCTCAAGGACACGATTGCCGGCGCGGCCGTATTCGCGCTGCTGATCACGTTCGCGATGTCGGTGCCGACGCCCCTCGATCAGGTCGCCGATCCCTCCGACGCGGCCTACGTGCCGCGCCCCGAGTGGTATTTCCTCAGCCTCTTTCAGCTCCTGAAGTATTTCCCCGGCCCGCTCGAGCCGCTGGCGACGATGGTGATCCCCGGACTGGTCGTGGCGGTGCTGCTGCTGTTGCCGTTCATCGATCGCCGGCCCGACCGCCATTTCCTCAAGCGGCCGCTCGTCACCGGCGGGTTCGCGGTCATCGGCGGCGCGATCATCGTGCTCACCTATCTCGGGTACAAGGACACGCCGGCGCATGCCGATCCGTCGGTCTGGGGTCCGTTGCCGATTGCCGGACACCAGTTCGTGCGCGACCAGCGTTGCGTGACCTGTCACGTCGATGGCGGCGCCGCCAGCGCGATCGACGAACTGCGGATTCGCCGGGATCCCGAGTGGCTGATCGCCCATGTCCGCGATCCGCAGGAGATCGCGCCCGGGCTCCGCGAGCCGCCGCTCGGCGGCATGAACGACGGGCAGGCGCGGTCGATTGCGAGCTACATGCGAAAAGTGCGGGTTGGCGTCTCGCTTCCGGCGATGAGCGAGGAGACGCAGCTGGCGTCGGTCGTCATAGGCCGCTACTGCGCGAACTGCCACATGGTGGACGGGGAAGGCGGGTCGGTCGGGCCGGACCTCTCGCAGATGGGCAGCCGTCACGACGCGAAGTGGCTGCGCGACTGGATCACCCAGCCCGATGCCGTCGATCCATTGGCCAACATGCCGGCGTTCGGCGACCTTCTGACGGCGAACGAGATGAGCGTGATCGTGAATTACCTGGCCGCCCGCAAGTAAACGACTGACTGAACAAGACTTACCTGCTAGCCGGTCCAGCAAATCAGGACCCGGCCTACGACTGCGGATACTCGACAGTGTAGGGCGGGTCTTGCTCCGTCAAGACCCGCCGCGATAAGCAGCCTGCTGTCAGTCGGTTGCGCGTGAAAATCGTGCGTGCTATATTCGTCAGGTTCTCTTGGAGCTAGGACACCCTATCTAGCTTCAACCGCTGCGGAAGAAGCTGCTCAACTGCACTCTTCTCGAGCATTCAACAAGTAGGGTCATTCGTTTCAGGTGCCAGACGCGATGCGCATGCATCGCTTCTTCAGGCCTGGAACAACGTTCGGAGCCGTCGGCTGCGGCGCCGCACGTGCGTTTTGTCGAGGACTCATGCCGACTATTAGTCAGCTCGTCCGCCAGGGACGCAAGAAGATCGTGACCAAGACCAAGAGCCCCGCGCTCCAGGTCAGCCCGCAGAAGCGCGGTGTGTGCGTGCGCGTGTTCACGCAGACGCCGAAGAAGCCGAACTCGGCGCTGCGCAAGGTCGCGCGCGTGCGCTTGACCAACGGCATCGAGGTCACCACCTACATCCCCGGCGTGGGGCACAACCTGCAGGAGCACTCGCTGGTGCTCATTCGCGGCGGCCGCGTGAAGGACCTGCCCGGCGTGCGCTACCACGTGGTGCGCGGCACGCTCGACGCCGTCGGCGTGCAGGGCCGCAAACAAGGACGCTCGAAATACGGCGCCAAGCGCCCGAAGCAGTAGGACAACGCTATGCCTCGCAGAAGAGAGATTCCGAAGCGCGAACTGGCCGCCGACCCGCTCTACAACAGCGTGCTGGTCAGCAAGTTCATCAACACCGTGATGTACGGCGGCAAGCGCAGCACCGCGGAGCGCATCCTCTACAAGAGCTTCGACATCATCAAGGAGCGCACCGGCGACGACCCGCTCAAGGTCTTCAAGAAGGCGCTCGATAACGTCAAGCCGAGCCTCGAGGTGAAGTCACGCCGCGTTGGTGGCTCCAACTATCAGGTCCCGGTCGAGGTGAATCCGAACCGGCGTCTCTCCCTCAGCATCCGCTGGCTGGTGAGCTACGCGCGCTCGCGCGGCGACGGCAAGACGATGCAGGAGAAGTTCGCCAACGAATTGCTGGACGCGTCGAACCTCAGGGGCGGCGCCGTCAAGAAGCGTGAAGACACCCATCGCATGGCGGAAGCCAACAAGGCCTTTGCACACTACCGGTGGTAACAGAATCTCAGTCCGTAGATCGCAAACCGTCGAATAAGAGCGCAATGGGGCGTCAAACACCGTTAAACCGTACCCGGAACATCGGCATCATGGCCCACATCGATGCCGGGAAGACGACGACCACCGAACGGATCCTCTTCTACACCGGGATTACGTACAAGATCGGCGAGGTCCATGAAGGCACGGCCGTCATGGACTGGATGGAGCAGGAGCAGGAGCGCGGCATCACCATCACGTCCGCCGCCACGACCTGCTTCTGGCGCGACATGCGCATCAACATCATCGATACGCCGGGTCACGTGGACTTCACGGCCGAAGTCGAACGCTCGCTCCGCGTGCTCGACGGCGCCTGCGCGGTGTTCGACGCCGTGTCCGGGGTCGAGCCGCAGTCGGAAACAGTGTGGCGCCAGGCCGACAAGTACCGCGTGCCGCGCATCTGCTTCGTCAACAAGATGGACCGCATCGGCGCGGACTTCAAGGAGACGCTCAAGCAGATCGAAACGAAGCTCGGGGCCAATCCGGTCGCGATTCAGCTCCCGATCGGCGCCGAGGACAAGTTCGTCGGCGTGATCGACCTCGTCAAGATGAAGGCGATCACCTACAAAGACGAGACGATGGGCGCCGACTACGACGTCTCGGACATCCCGGCCGAATTGATGGCCGAGGCCCAGCAGTATCGCGAGAAGCTGATCGAGAAGGTCAGCGAGCACGACGACGCGCTGCTCGAGAAGTATCTCCACGGCCAGGAGATCACCG
Organism: uncultured Acidobacteriota bacterium; assembly: GCA_963751025.1. Taxonomy (GTDB): domain Bacteria; phylum Acidobacteriota; class Vicinamibacteria; order Vicinamibacterales; family UBA2999; genus Gp6-AA40. The sequence continues at coordinate 599,990 of CAVVTC010000008.1, forward strand.
AAGACGAGATCAAGAAGGCGCTGCGCGACCGCGTGATCAGATCCGTCTACCACGAGGACACCGCATTCGTCGTCGTCATCTGCGGCACCGCGTTCAAGAACAAAGGTGTGCAGCCGCTGCTCGACGCGGTCGTGGACTACCTGCCGTCACCGCTCGAAGTGCCGGCAATCTCCGGTCTCGATCCGAACGCGAAGGAAGAGACGCTCGTCGAGCGGCCCGCGGCCGACGAAGCGCCGTTCTCTGCGCTGGCGTTCAAGCTGATGACCGATCCGTTCGTCGGTCAGCTCACGTTCATTCGTGTCTACTCGGGCATCCTGACGTCCGGTTCATCGGTCTACAACGCGACCAAGGGCAAGACCGAACGCGTTGGCCGCCTCCTGAAGATGCACGCCAACAAGCGTGAGGAAATCAAGGAGGTCTACGCCGGCGACATCGCCGCGGCGGTCGGCCTGAAGCATGTCAGCACCGGCGACACGCTTGTGCGACGAGAAGAAGCCGGTCGTCCTCGAGTCGATGGACTTCCCGGAGCCGGTGATCTCGCTGGCGATCGAGCCGAAGACGAAGGGCGACCAGGAGAAGCTCGGTGTCGGCCTGCAGAAGCTGATGTCCGAGGACCCGACGTTCCGCGTCAAGACCGACGAGCAGACCGGGCAGGTGGTCATCGCCGGCATGGGCGAGCTGCACCTCGAGATCATCGTCGACCGCCTGAAGCGCGAGTTCGGCGTCGAGGCGAGCGTCGGCAAGCCGCAGGTCGCCTACAAGGAAACGCTGACCCGTGCCGCTGACGGTGAGATGCGCTACGCCAAGCAGACCGGCGGCCGCGGCCAGTTCGCCGAAGTGAAGATCCGCCTGTTCCCTGGCGAGCCGGGCACGGGCTACATCTTCGAAAACGAGATCAAGGGCGGGACGATCCCGAAGGAATACATCAAGCCGGTGGACGAGGGCATCAAGGAAGCGCTCACGCGCGGCGTCCTCGCCGGCTACCCGATCGACGACGTCCGGATCGAGCTGTACGACGGCAAGCATCACGAAGTGGACTCGTCGGAAATGGCGTTCAAGATCGCCGGCTCCATGGCGTTCCAGGATGCCGCGAAGAAAGCCAAGCCCGTCCTGCTCGAGCCGGTGATGCGCGTCGAGGTCGTGGTGCCCAAGGACTACATGGGCGATGTGATGGGCGATCTCGCCAGCCGCCGCGGCCGCATCCAGTCGCAGGAGGATCGCGGAGGCACGCAGATTATCAACGCGCGCGTCCCGCTGTCGGAGATGTTCGGCTATGCCACGGACCTCCGATCGCGAACGCAGGGCCGTGCGACCTACTCGATGCACTTCGACCGCTACGAGCAGGCGCCGCCGGATATCAGTGAAGAAGTCATTGCCCGGATCCAGGGCAAATAACGGAGACGTATCGCGATGGCCAAAGAGAAATTTGATCGTTCGAAGCCGCACGTGAACGTGGGGACGATTGGACACATCGACCACGGGAAGACGACGCTGACGGCGGCGCTGACGAAGGTGGCGGCCGACAAAGGCTGGGCGAAGTTCGTGCCGTATGACGAGGTGGCGAAGGCGAGTGAGTCGCAGGGCCGGCGCGACGACACGAAGATTCTGACGATCGCGTCGAGCCACGTCGAGTATGCGACGGCGAATCGGCACTACGCGCACGTGGACTGCCCGGGCCATGCCGACTACATCAAGAACATGATCACGGGCGCGGCGCAGATGGACGGCGCGATCCTGGTCGTGAGCGCGGTGGACGGCCCGATGCCGCAGACCCGCGAACATGTCCTGCTGGCGCGGCAGGTGAACGTGCCCTACCTCGTCGTGGCGTTGAACAAGGTCGACGCGGTGGACGACCCGGAGCTGCTGGACCTGGTGGAGCTGGAAGTGCGCGAGCTGCTCTCGAGCTACAAGTTCGACGGGGACGCGGTACCCGTGGTGCGGGTGAGCGCGCTGAAGGCGCTGCAGGGCGATGCCGGCGGCGTGGACAGCGTGATCAAGCTGATGGAAGCGCTCGACAGCTACATCCCGCTGCCGCAGCGCGAGATCGACAAGCCGTTCATGATGCCGATCGAGGACGTGTTCTCGATCTCGGGGCGCGGCACGGTGGTGACGGGGCGGATTGAGCGCGGCCAGGTGAAGGTGGGCGAGGAAATCGAGATCGTCGGGTTCAAGGCCACGGAGAAGAAGGTGGTGACCGGCGTCGAGATGTTCCGGAAGCTGCTGGACTCGGGCGTGGCGGGGGACAACGTCGGGGTGCTGCTGCGCGGGGTGGAGAAGACGGACGTGGAGCGCGGGCAGGTGCTGGCCAAGCCGGGGTCGATGAAGCCGCACACCAAGTTCAAGGGCGAGGTCTACATCCTGTCGAAGGAAGAGGGCGGGCGGCACACGCCGTTCTTCAACGGGTATCGGCCGCAGTTCTACATCCGGACGACGGACGTGACGGGGAGCCTGAAGCTGCCCGAGGGCGTCGAGATGGTGATGCCCGGGGACAACACGACGATCACGGCAGAACTGCACGTGCCGGTGGCGCTCGAAAAGGGCGCGCGCTACGCGATTCGCGAAGGTGGCCGCACGGTGGGCGCCGGCACAATTTCGGAAATCATCGAGTAGTTAGGACACGACAATGGCCATGTTCTCCGACAAGATCCGCATCCGCCTCAAGGCGTACGACTCGCGGATTCTCGATCAGTCCACCGGTGAGATTGTGGACACCGCGAAGCGCACCGGCGCGCAGCTCGCGGGTCCGATCCCGCTGCCGACGTCACGCAACCGCTGGACCGTGCTGCGTTCGCCGCACGTGGACAAGAAGTCGCGGGAGCAGTTCGAGATCCGCACGCACAAGCGGCTCATCGACATCTTCGAGCCGACGCCGCAGACGGTGGATGCGCTGATGAAGTTGGATCTCCCGGCGGGCGTTGACGTGGAGATCAAGGCCTTCGGCAAGGAACACGGGAAGTAGTCATGGTCACAGGCATCATCGGCAAGAAAGTCGGCATGACGCAGCTGTTCGAGCCGGACGGCACGGTGTATCCGGCGACGGTGCTCAAGGCCGGCCCGTGCATCGTGGCGCAGGTCAAGACCACCGAGACCGACGGCTATCAGTCGGTGCAGCTCGGGCTGGTCGAAGCGAAGCCGACCAAGGAGAACAAGCCGACGCAGGGCCACTTCAAGAAGGCCGGCGTGCCGGCGACGCGGGTGCGTCGCGAGTTCTCGGTGAAAGAGGGCGGCGATCCGCTCAAGCCCGGCGATCAGGTCAACGTCTCGATGTTCGCCAACGGCGATCGCGTGGACGTCGTCGGCACCAGCCGCGGCAAGGGCTTCCAGGGCGTCGTGAAGCGGCACCACTTCAAGGGCGGCCGCGCCACGCACGGCTCGATGTTCCATCGCGCCCCCGGGTCGATTGGCGCCTCGTCGTATCCCTCGCGCGTGGTCAAGGGCATGCGGATGGGCGGCCACATGGGATCCGATCGGGTGACGGTCCGGAACCTGAAAGTGCTGCGCGTGGACGCCGAGAACAACCTGCTGATGATCGAGGGCGCCGTGCCCGGCGGACCGAACGCCATCGTGATGATCCGCAAGGCTGTCGCGGCGAAAACCATCAAGGTCGCGCAGGTCGAGCCGGTCAAGAAGAAGGGCAAGAAATAGTCATGACTGTCGATGTCGTGAATCAGCAGAACGAGAAGGTCGGCTCGCTCGACCTGAACGACGCGATCTTCGGAGGTCGCGTGAAGACGGACCTGATTCACCAGTCCGTCATCCGGTCCAACGCCGCCGAGCGTCGTGGCACCCATGCGACGAAGACGCGGGCGATGGTCAGCGGCTCGGGCAAGAAGCCCTGGCGGCAAAAGGGCACCGGGCGCGCGCGAGTGGGCGAGATCCGCAACCCGCTGTGGCGCCACGGTGGCACCACATTCGGTCCTCAGCCGCGCAGCTACGACTACCAGCTGCCGAAGAAGGTCGAGAAGGGCGCGCTGCGGGCGGCGTTGACCCAGAAGCTGCTCGACGGCGCGGTGATTGTCGTCGACGCGTTGAGCGTCGGCGAGATCAAGACCAAGCCCGCGGCCGAAATGCTCAAGCGGCTGGGTATCGACGGCAAGGCACTGCTGGTGGACGTGAAGCCCGAGGAGAAGATGACGCTCTCCGTGCGGAACATCGACGGCGTGCGAATACTGGCGAGCAATCGCGTCAGCGCGCGCGACGTGATGGATACGCGGCGAGTCGTGCTGACGAAGGCGGCGCTCGAGAAGCTCCAGGAGGCGTTGGGCTGATGAAACTCACTGACGTCATCAGGCGCCCGCTCATCACCGAGAAGACCACGGTCATCCGCGAGGACGGCCAGACGCTGGTGTTCGAGGTGTCGAGGGACGCGAACAAGATCGACATCAAGCGGGCGGTCGAAACGCTGCTCGGCTCGAAGGTCCAGAGCGTGCGCACCTCGCTCGCGCACGGCAAGATGAAGCGCCAGGGCAAGTACATGGGCCGCCGATCGGACTGGAAGAAGGCCTACGTGAAGCTGCGGGACGGCGAGAAGCTGCCCGAATTCCTGCAGGGGGCGTAAGAGACATGCCTATTCGCAAATACAACCCCACGTCGCCGGGCATCAGGGGCAAGACGTCGCTGACCTTCGACGAGATCACGACGAACGAGCCCCACCGGCCGCTGACCGAGAACCTGCACCGCTCGGGCGGACGGAACAACCAGGGCGAGGTGACGTCGTGGTGGCGCGGCGGCGGCCACAAGCGCCTCTACCGCATCATCGACTTCAAGCGCGACAAGAAGAACATCGTCGGCACCATCGAGACGGTCGAGTACGACCCGAATCGATCGGCGCGGATTGCGCTCGTCAGCTACGCCGACGGCGAGAAGCGCTACATCCTGCAGCCGGTGGGCATGAAGGTCGGCGACACGATCGTCTCGGGCGACAACGTGGACATCCTGCCCGGCAATTGCCTGCCGCTCAAAGCCATTCCGCTCGGCACGCAGATCCACAACGTGGAGCTGAGGCCGGGCAAGGGCGGCCAGATGGCGCGCAGCGCCGGCTCGTCGGTGCAGCTGGTCGCGCGAGAGGGCGAGTACGCGTCGGTCAAGCTGCCCTCAGGCGAGATCAGGAAAGTCAACGTCGAGTGCCTGGCGACGATCGGGCAGGTCGGCAACATCGATCATGAGAACGTGTCGATCGGCAAGGCCGGACGCAACCGCTGGCTGGGCAAGAAGCCGCACGTGCGCGGCGTGGCGATGAACCCGGTGGATCACCCGCTGGGCGGCGGCGAAGGCAAGACCTCCGGCGGACGTCACCCGGTGACGCCGTGGGGCCAGCCGACCAAGGGATACAAGACCCGTCGCCGCAAGGACACCAATCGATTCATCGTGCAGAGGAGGCCGAAGTAATGAGCCGGTCATTGAAGAAAGGCCCGTTCGTTGACACGCCGCTGCTCGAGAAGATCGAGTCGATGAACCGCGCCAACGAGAAGAAGGTCGTGAAGACCTGGTCGCGCCGCTCGACGGTGATTCCCGAGATGGTCGGTCACACGATGGCCGTGCACAACGGCAAGAAGTTCATCCCGGTGTACGTGACCGAGAACATGGTGGGTCACAAGCTGGGCGAATTCTCGCCGACCCGCGCGTTCAAGGGTCACACGACGAAAACCGAGAAGGCGGCCCAGACCGCCGCGGCGGCGCCGGCTGGTGCCGCGCCCGCGGCGCCCAAGGGCTAGTTCGGGAGATTCAGATGGTTGAAGCATCGGCAACGGCGCGCGGCATTCGAACGTCGGCGCAGAAGGCGGGCCTGGTGTGCGATCTGATCCGCGGCAAGACCGTGAATCAGGCGCTCGCCACACTGCAGTTCACGCGGAAGACCATCGCCCGCGAACTGGCCAAGGTTCTGCGGTCGGCGGTGGCGAATCTGCAGCAGAAGGACGGCTTCGGCGGCGATATCGATCGGCTGTACGTGGCCGAGGTCTTCGCCAACCAGGGCATGTCCCAGAAGCGCGTGCGTCCGGCCCCGATGGGCCGCGCCTACCGCGTGGTCAAGCGATCGGCGCATCTCACGGTGCGCGTCGTGGAGCGTCCGCTGAAGATCGCGCGCGTCGGCGCCGAGGGTGCCGCGGGTGCGGCGTCGGCACAGAAACCGGCGAAGGCGAAGGCTGCTCGCGGCAAAAAGGCCGCGGCGGCAACGGCGTAAGAGAGAAGGAGCATTACGTGGGCCAGAAGGTTCACCCGTACGGATTCCGGCTTGGCTTCAACAAGACGTGGCGCTCGCGCTGGTACGCCGACAAGGACTACGCGAAGCTGCTCCATGAGGACCTGGCCCTGCGGCAGGATCTCAAGAAGCGCTTCTCGCATGCCGGCGTGTCGCGCATCGAGACCGAGCGCGCGGCCAACAACCTGAAGATCCACATCTACACCTCGCGTCCGGGGATCATCATCGGCCGCAAGGGCACGGAAGTGGACAAGTTGAAGCAGGAGATCCAGAAGCGCACCAACCGCGAGGTCTTCATCAACATCCAGGAGATCCAGAAGCCGGAGCTCGAGGCGCAGCTGATCTCCGAGTCGGTGGCGGTGCAGCTCGAGAAGCGCGTCGCCTTCCGCCGCGCGATGCGCAAGGCGGTCGAGTCGGCGCTGCGCTTCGGCGCCCGCGGCATCAAGGTGCGCGTGTCGGGCCGGCTGAACGGCGCCGAGATCGCGCGCTCGGAGTGGTATCTGCACGGCCAGCTGCCGCTGCAGACGCTGCGCGCCGACATCGACTACGGCTTCGCCGAGGCCAACACGACCTACGGCCAGATCGGCGTGAAGGTGTGGCTCTACAAGGGCGAGCGCCTCGTGCCGCGCACCGGTCGTGACGAGGAATACCGTGACCGCGCTCCGCGTCGGGCGCCGGCCGGGGATAGAAGGTAACGAATCATGTTGATGCCCAAGAAGGTCAGGTACCGCAAGCAGCAGCGCGGACGGATGACCGGAAAGGCGTGGCGCGGGTCGGACGTGTCGTTCGGCGACTACGGCCTCAAGGCGATGGAGCCGTGCTGGATGACGGCCCGGCAGATCGAGGCGGCGCGCGTGGCGATGACGCGCTTCATCAAGCGTGGCGGGAAGATCTGGGTGCGCGTGTTCCCGGACAAGCCGATCACCAAGAAGCCGCAGGAAACGCGCATGGGCAAGGGCAAGGGCGCACCCGAGGAATGGGTGTGCGTCGTCCGTCCGGGCCGGATTCTGTTCGAGATGGAAGGTGTGACCATCGTCGAGGCGCGGCGCGCCATGCAGCTGGCGGCGGCCAAGCTGCCGATCAAGACCAAGTTCGCGACGCGGTTTGCGCAGGAGAAAGCGTCATGAGCGCCTTGAAGGAGACAGCGTCATGAAGGCCGCAGAAGTGCGTGAGTTGAGCGTGGACGAGTTGCGCCAGCGCGAGAAGGATCTCGACGACCAGATTTTCCGGTTGCGGATCCAGAAGTCGATGGGACAGCTCGAGGCGCCCGCGAAAGTGCGCGGCGTGCGCCGAGACCTCGCCCGGATCAAGACGATCCTGCGGGAGAAGACGGTGGGAGCGAAATGAGCGTCAAAGCACAGGTCACTGGCACGGTGGTCAGCGACAAGATGGACAAGACCGTCGTCGTCGCCGTCGAGCGCAAGGTGCGTCACGAGGTGTACGGCAAGACGCAGCGCAAGACCTCGAAGTTCGTCGCCCACGACGAGAAGAACGAGGCGAAGGTCGGAGACACCGTGTCGATCGCCGAGTCGCGGCCGCTCTCGCGCCGCAAGCGGTGGGTGCTGATGCGGGTCGTGGCGAAGGCCGGAGCATAGGAGACCGCCATGATCCAGATGCGTTCGATTCTCGACGTGGCCGACAACTCCGGCGCGCGCAAGATCTCGGTGATCAACCCGATCGGGGGGTCGACCGGGCGCTACGCGCGCCTCGGGGACATCGTCACCGCGTCGGTCAAGGAAGCGACGCCGGACGGCACGGTCAAGAAGGGCCAGGTCGTCAAGGCGGTGATCGTGCGGACGCGGAAGGAGCAGCGCCGACGCGACGGCAGCTACATCCGGTTCGATCGCAACGCGGCGGTGCTGGTGAACGACCAGAACGAACCGATCGGCACGCGCGTGTTCGGGCCCGTGGCGCGCGAGCTGCGCGAGCGGCGCTTCATGAAGATCATCTCATTGGCGCCCGAGGTTCTCTGACATGGCGAGATTACACACCCCGATTCGCCGCAACGACACCGTCCTTGTGACGACGGGCAAGGACAGCGGCAAGCGTGGCCGGGTGCTGAAGGTGCTCCCGGTGAAGAACCGCCTGATCGTCGAAGGCGTGAACCTGATCAAGCGCCACACCAAGCCGAACCCGCAGCGCAACATCAAGGGCGGGATCGTCGAGCGTGAGGGTGCGCTGCACGCGAGCAACGTACAGCTGGTGTGCCCCGACTGCGGAAAGATCACCCGCATCGGACATCAGGTGCGTGGCGACCGGAAAGTCCGCGTGTGCCGCAAGTGCGAGGGAGTGGTCGACAAATGAACCGCCTGAGAGAACGGTATCAGAAGGAAGTGGCGCCGGCGCTCAAGAAGGAGTTCGGCTACACCAACGTGATGGCGATCCCGAAGCTCCAGAAGATCGTCGTCAACATGGGTCTGGGCGAGGCGACGTCGAACGCCAAGCTGGCCGATGTCGGCGCCGACGAGCTGGGACGGATCACCGGGCAGAAGGCGGTCGTCCGCCGCGCCACGAAGTCGATCGCGCAGTTCAAGCTGCGCCAGGGGATGCCGGTCGGTGCGATGGTCACGCTCCGTGGCGAGCGGATGTACGAGTTCCTCGATCGCCTGATCAGCATCGCGCTGCCGCGCGTGCGCGACTTCCGCGGGGTGTCGCCGAAGGGATTTGACGGCCGCGGCAACTTCACGATGGGTCTGCGGGATCAGCTGCTGTTCCCGGAGATCGACTACATGAAGGTGGACAAGGCGCGCGGCATGAACGTGTCGGTGGTCACCAGCGCGCGGACCGACGAGGAAGCACGCAAGCTCCTGCAGCTGATGGGCATGCCGTTCAGAACGAACTAGACGGGATTCGGGATTGGGGACTCGGGATTCGAATCCCGGATCCCGGATCCCAACAAGGATCAGAGAGATGGCAACAACAGCAAAGGTCGCCAAGGAAGAGAAGACGCTGAAGTACAAGATTCGGCATCGCAACCGCTGCAAGCTGTGCGGCCGGCCGCGGGCGTTCATGCGCAAGTTCGACATGTGCCGCCTGTGCTTCCGCAAGCTGGCGCTCGAAGGCGATGTCACCGGCGTGACCAAGAGTTCCTGGTAGTTCCAGGGCCCAGGTTCGAGGTTCCTGGTTCCCGAGGAGTAGAGAGAGATATGACAGACCCGATTTCGGACATGCTCACGCGCCTCCGCAACGCGGTGTCGGCCAAGCACACCCGCGTCGACCTGCCAGCCAGCAAGCTGAAGGCGGAGATTGCGCGAATCCTCCAGGATGAGGGCTACATCCAGGGGTTCCGGATCGTCGAGGAGCCGGCGGAGAAGGCCGGCCGACAGCCGCGCCAGGTGATCCGCGTGTTCCTGAAGTACGGACCGCACGGCGAGAAGGTGATGACTGGTCTCGAGCGGATCAGCCGGCCTGGACGTCGCGTCTATCTGGGAGCGGAAGACGTGCCGACCGTGCTCGGCGGTCTCGGCACCAGCATCCTGACGACCTCGCGAGGCGTCATGACCGGTCGCGCGGCCCGCAAGGCGGGCGTCGGCGGCGAAGTGCTGTGCAATGTCTGGTAAGGCAATGTCTGGTAAGCCAGCAGCGTGTGGTGATGTGTCATGTCTCGAATAGGTAAAAAGCCAATCCCGATCCCGAAGGGCGTGACCGTGACGATCGCCCCGGATGCGGTGGAAGTGCAGGGCCCGAAGGGCAAGATGCGGCAGATCGTGCCGCCCGGCATTCTGTTCGCTCAGGACGATGGCGCGCTCGTCGCGAAGCTGTCGCGAGAGGATCCGGAACTCGGGCAAGTTCCATGGTCTGGCTCGGAGCCTGGTGGCGAATGCGGTGGCCGGTGTCACGGACGGCTTCAAGAAAGAGCTCGACATCGTGGGCGTCGGGTATCGCGCTGAGCACAAGGGCAAGCAGGTGGTGTTCGCGCTCGGCTACTCGCATCCGGTGGTCTACGACATCCCGAACGGGATCGAGATCGCCGTGGAGAAGCAGACGCACATCACGGTCACCGGCGTGGATCGCCAGCTCGTGGGTCAGGTCGCGGCGAACATCCGCCGGATGCGGAAGCCCGATCCGTACAAGCAGAAGGGCGTCCGCTACACCGGTGAGCAGTTGAAGAAGAAGGTCGGCAAGACCGGAGCGAAATAATGCGTATCAAAACCAAGGATGATCGCCGCCAGCGCATCCGTTATCGGATTCGCCGCCGTGTGACCGGCACGGTCGAGCGGCCGCGCCTGACGATATTCCGCAGCGTGTCGCACATGTACGTCCAGGTCGTGGACGATGCGACCGGGAAGACGATTGCCTCGGCCTCGACGGTCGAGCCGACGGTCAAGGGCGCGCTTCCGCAGAAGGCCAGCGGCGGCAACGTCGCCGGCGCCAAGGCCATCGGCAAGACGATCGCCGAGCGTCTGATCGAGAAGGGCGTCAAGCGCGTCGTGTTCGATCGCAACGGGTTTCTCTATCACGGGCGAGTCAAAGCGGTAGCTGACGCGGCGCGAGAAGCCGGTCTGGAGTTCTGACGTGGCGTTGATGAATCGGACTCGTGAAAAGGTCGACTCGTCGCAGCTGGAGATCAAGGACACCGTCGTCTCGATCAATCGAGTGACGAAGGTCGTCAAGGGCGGCAAGAACCTGAGCTTCAGCGCGCTGGTCGTCGTCGGCGACGGTCACGGCGTGGTCGGCTTCGGGGTCGGCAAGGCGAAGGAAGTGCCGTCGGCGATCAAGAAGGGTATCGAGGCCGCGAAGAAGAACCTGATCAAGGTGCCGCTCAGGGGGACGACGATTCCGCATCAGGTGGTCGGGCGTTTCGGGTCGGGCAGCGTGCTGCTGAAGCCGGCGCCGGAAGGCACGGGACTCATTGCCGGCGGCGCGGTGCGCGCGGTGGTGGAGAGCTGCGGCATTCAGAACGTGCTGACGAAGTCGCTCGGGTCGGCCAATCCGCACAACGTCGTTCGCGCGACGTTTGCAGGCTTGATGGACCTCAAGGATCCGGCGCAGGTCGCTCGGTGGCGCGGCAAGGAAGAAGCTGAGCTCATTGGAGCCTAAGCAGATGGCAAAGAAGGCAGCACAGAGCGCCGGCGCAAAGCGCCTGAAGATCACGCTCAAGAAGAGCACGATCGGATTCAACCGGACGCAGGACGCAACCGTGACCGGTCTGGGACTGCGCCGTATCAATCATTCTGTGGAGCTGGCGGACACGCCGGAAACGCGCGGCATGATTCACAAGGTCCGTCACCTCGTGACGGTCGAGGAATAGTTCCATGGATCTAAGCGATCTGAAGCCATCCGAGCGCTCGAAGAAGAACAAGAAGCGCGTCGGCCGCGGACACGGGACGGGCCAGGGTACGCAGGCCGGGCGCGGGCACAAGGGCGCGCAGTCGCGATCGGGCTACAAGTTCAAGCGCGGCTTCGAAGGCGGCCAGATGCCGCTGCATCGCCGGGTACCGAAGCGCGGGTTTCATAACCCGTTTCGCACCGAGTACGCGGTCGTCAACCTCGATCTGTTGTCCGATCGGTTCGAGGCGGGCACGGTCATCACGCCCGAGCTCCTGCGTCGAGCGCGGGCTGGTTCACGGCGCGCGGCGGCCGATCAAGGTGCTCGCCAGAGGCGACATCTCGAAGAAGCTGACCGTGCGCGCGCACAAGTTCAGCGGCAAGGCCGCCGAGAAGATCGCGGCTGCCGGGGGAAGCGCCGAAGTTCTGGAAGCGTAAGAGCGGGCAGGAACGACTATGGAAAACGCGCTGAAAAACCTGTTCGCCGTCAGCGACCTGCGGAACCGCGTGCTGTTCACGCTGGCGCTGCTCGGTGTGTACCGGATTGGCAATCACATTCCGACACCGGGCGTGAACACGGAAGCGCTGCGGCTGTTCGCGGAACAGGCCGCCAGCACGATGTTCGGCCTGTACAACATGTTCACGGGCGGAAGCCTGGCGCGCGTCACCATCTTCGCGCTGGGCGTGATGCCGTACATCAGCTCCTCGATCATCATCCAGCTCCTCACCGTCGTGTGGCCGTACCTCGAGCGGATCTCGAAGGAAGGCGAGCTGGGACGGCGGAAGATCACTCAGTACACCCGCTATCTCACGGTGGTGCTGGCGATCGTCCAGGCGTTCGGCTACGCGATCTGGCTCGAGCGGTCTACTGAGGCACCAGGCGGCCTGCCGCTCGTCTTCGATCCGGGCTGGGGCTTCCGGATGATGTGCGTGCTGACGCTGACCACCGGGACCATGTTCGTGATGTGGCTCGGAGAGCAGATCACCGAGCGGGGCATCGGCAACGGGATGTCGCTGCTGATTTTCGCCGGCATTGTCGTCGGACTGCCCGACGCGGTGCTGGCCACATTCGATCAGCTGCAGACCGGACAGATCGGCCCGCTGCGGATTCTCTTCCTGCTGGCCATGGCGGTCGTCGTCATCGCCGCGATCGTCTTCGTCGAACGGGGGCACCGGCGCATCGTCGTCCAATACGCCAAACGTGTCGTTGGACGCCGGCAGTACGGCGGGTCGAGCACGCACATCCCGTTGAAGGTCAACACCGGCGGCGTCATCCCGGTGATCTTCGCCTCGTCGATTCTGTCGTTCTTCTCGATGGCGGCGCCGATCTTCGAGGTCGGCACGTGGGCGCGTGCCGCGCTGGACCAGGTGGCGTACGGCATGCCGCTGTACAACCTGCTGTACGTCGTCGGCATCGTCTTCTTCGCGTACTTCTACACGTCGATCATCTTCAACCCCGATGATGTGGCGGAGAACATGCGCAAGTACGGCGGGTTCATTCCCGGTATCCGGCCGGGCAAACGGACCGCCGAGTACATCGACACGATCCTCGCGCGGATCACGCTGGTCGGGGCGTTGTATCTGGCGATGGTCGCGCTGCTGCCGGAGTTGTTGATCAGCGGGTTCAGGGTGGCGCCGATTCCGTTCATCGGTGAAGACCTTGACGCGGCTCTGCCGTCCTGGTTCACGCAGGGTCTCGGCGTCACGTTCTATTTCGGCGGCACGTCGCTGCTCATCGTCGTCGGTGTGGCGATGGACACGGTGCAGCAGGTGGAGTCGCAGCTCATCATGCGGCACTACGATGGGTTCATGAAGAAGACACGGATCCGAGGGCGAAGAGGGTAACCGGGTTGGGCCTCAACGTCATCATGATGGGACCGCCGGGTGCGGGGAAAGGCACACAGGCGGGGCGGTTCGCCCGTGAGCGGGGTCTGTTGAAGATCTCGACTGGCGACATTCTGCGCGAGGCGATCCGCGAGAAGAACCCGACCGCGCTCGCCGCGAAGGCGCGCATGGATCGGGGTGACCTGGTTGATGACGCGATGATCATTGCGATCGTCGCCGACCGTCTGGAACGGCCGGACGCCGAGCCGGGGTTCGTGCTCGACGGCTTTCCGCGAACGGTGGCACAGGCTCAGGCGCTCGACGGGATCATGGAGCGTCGCAACAACGGGCCGCTCGTCATCGTGGACGTCATGGTGCCCGAGCAGGAGCTGGTGCGGCGGCTCGGCGGCCGTCGAATCTGCGGCGCGTGCGGGACGAATGCCGACGCGGTGGCCAGCACGTGCGTGAAGTGCGGCGGCGAGCTGGTTCAGCGCGCCGACGACGATCAGGGTGTGGTGCGGGAGCGGTTGAAGGTGTACCAGCACACGACGAAGCCGGTGCTGGAGTTCTACCGTGAGCGTCCGACGTTCCGTGTCGTGAACGGCGCCCAGGCGCCCGAGCGCGTCGCCCGGGAGCTCGACACGTTGATCGACGACGCGTCACAGTCGGCGATGAGCGCGGAGCGTGCACGGTGATCGTCTGCCGGTCGCAGGTGGAGATTGAGAAGCTGCGGCGCGTGAATCAGCTCGTGGCGCGAATTCTTGCCGAGCTGCGGCAGGCGGTCGCGGCCGGCGTCACGACTCGCGACCTCGATCGGCTGGCCGAGCGGCTGGTGCGCGAGGCGGGAGCGGAGCCGGCCTTCAAGGGGTACCACGGGTATCCGGCGACGGTGTGCGCGTCGGTGAATGAGCAGGTCGTGCACGGCATACCGTCGGCGCGGGCGCTTGTGGCCGGCGACATCGTGTCGATCGACATGGGCGCCAAGCTCGACGGGTTCTTCGGCGATTGCGCGGTCACGGTGCCGGTGGGCGATGTCTCGGAGCAGGCAGCGACGCTGCTGCGGGTGACCGAGGCGGCGTTGTTTCAGGGCATCGACGCGGTGAAGCCAGGAGCGAGGGTCTCGGACATCGGTGCTGCGGTTCAGCACCATGTCGAGGGGCACGGGTTCTCGGTCGTGCGCGAGTTCGTGGGTCACGGCATTGGGACGTCGCTGCACGAAGAGCCTCAGGTTGCCAACTACGGTCCGGCCGGTTCTGGACCGCGGCTCTCGGAAGGGATGGTCCTGGCGATCGAGCCGATGGTGAACGCGGGCCGGCCGTCGGTGAAGGTACAGTCCGATGGCTGGACGGCGGTGACGACGGACGGGAGCCTCTCGGCGCACTTCGAGCACACCGTGGTGGTGACGCGAGAGGGGACGGAGATCCTGACGATGCTGCCGGACGATGCTGCCCGCGTGGCGCGGCTGCGGCACATGCTGCCGGCGGGCACGTAGGAGCGCGTGGACGAGCGCAGTTCGGACGAACGCAGTCGAACGAACGCAGTTTGAACGAACAGCGCGTGGAAGGCCGCGTGACGGCGCAGTTGCCCAGCGGGTTGTATCAGGTTGACGTGGACGGTGCACGGATCGTCGCGCATCTCGGAACCGGGCAGGATCGCAACTTTGTCCGGGTGCTGGTCGGCGATCGGGTCGTCGTGGAATTAACGCCGCGGGATCTGACGCGCGGGCGAATCGTAAGGAAGGCGTGAGTATGAAGGTCAGGGCGTCGGTCAAGCGGATCTGCGACAAGTGCAAGGTCGTCCGCCGCCGCGGTGTGGTGCGGGTGATCTGCACCAACGCGAAGCACAAACAGAGGCAGGGATAAGCGATGGCTCGAATTGCAGGCGTCGACCTCCCGCGCACCAAGCGCGTCGAGATCGGGCTCACGTACATCTACGGCATCGGCCGGAAGCGCTCGGGCGAGGTCCTCGGCGCCGCGGGCGTCAGCCCGGATATCCGCGTCAAGGATCTGTCCGAGGACGACGTCCGCAAGATCAGCCGGGTGCTGGAGGAAGTCGGCGGCGTCGAGGGCGATCTGCGCAAGGAAATCTCGATGAACATCAAGCGGCTGATGGAAATCGGCTGCTATCGAGGCCTGCGTCACCGCCGCAACCTGCCGGTTCGTGGTCAGCGCACGCGCACGAACGCGCGCACCAGGAAAGGTCCGCGCAAGGGCGCGGTCGCCAAGAAGAAGACGGTGTAGCTCTCGCTGGTAGCCGGTAGCCGGTAGCTGGTAGGAAGAACAAGATGGCAAAAGCAGAAGCGGCAGCGCCAGGCGGCGCACCCGAGAAGAAGGGCGAAGGCGGAAAGAAAGCCCCGCGGAAGACCTTCAAGAAGCGTGGCGAGAAGCGCGTGGTCCACCACGGGCTCGTGCACATTCACGCCTCGTTCAACAACACGCAGATCACGATCGCCGACACGGAAGGCAATGTGATTGCCTGGTCCAGCGCCGGCGGGATCGGCTTCAAGGGCTCCCGCAAGGGCACGCCGTTCGCGGCCACGCAGGCGGCGATCAGCGCGGGCAACGCCGCCAAGACCCACGGGCTGCGATCGGTCGACGTGCGCGTGAAAGGCCCCGGGTCCGGACGGGAATCGGCCATCCGTGCGCTCCAGACGGTGGGCATCGAGGTGAAGTCGATCCGAGACGTCACGCCGATTCCGCACAACGGCTGCCGGCCCACGAAGCGTCGTCGCGTTTGAGTTGCTGAGAGGATTGAATTAATGGCTCGTTACATCGGACCTGTCTGCCGCCTGTGCCGTCGCGAGGGGATGAAGCTGTTCCTCAAAGGCGAGCGCTGCTACACCGAGAAGTGCGCCATCGAGAAACGCAACTTCGCGCCAGGCCAGCACGGCAAGACGCGGAAGTCGAAGCTGCAGGGCTACGGTGTGCAGCTGCGCGAAAAGCAGAAGGTGAAGCGCATCTACGGCGTGCTCGAGGATCAGTTCCGTCTCTACTTCGAACAGGCGGAGCGGACGCGCGGCATCACCGGTGAGACGCTGTTGCAACTGCTCGAGCGCCGGCTCGACAACGTGGCCTACCGCTCCGGCTTCGCGACGTCGCGCCCGGCCGCACGGCAGCTCGTGCGCCATGGCCACTTCACGGTCAACGGCCGCAAAGTGAACATCCCGTCGTTCTCGGTCAAGCCGGGCGACGTCGTGGCGATCCGTGAGAGCAGCCGGAAGGCCCCCTCGATCGTTCACGCACTCGAAGAGGTCAAGGGGCGCGGCGTGCCGGAGTGGCTGCAGTTCGACGCGGCCGCCCTGTCGGCGAAGATCGGCTCGGTGCCGACGCGCGAGCAGATCAACCTGCCCGTGCAGGAACAGCTGATCGTGGAGCTCTATAGCAAGTAGTTGGTCGTTGGTGGTTGGTCGTTAGTGGTCGAGGTCACGGAGGTTCCGCCACGAACCACCAACCACACACCACCGGCTACATCGCGTCCGCCGGCCCGCAGCTTTACAGACCTGCAGCGGGAGGCCGGCGGACATTACTCGCAGGTCTGGAGGCCGGGGCTGCCGGCCCGTTGGCGAAAGGAACAGAACGATGCTCTGGAAGGGTTTTCAACGTCCCAAGCGGCTGGAATTCGAGCGTGAGACGCTCACCGATCGGTTCGGCCGGTTCTACGCGCAGCCGTTCGAGCGCGGCTTCGGCACGACGATTGGCAACGCGCTGCGCCGCGTGCTGCTCTCCTCGATTGAAGGCGCGGCCATCACCGCGGTCAAGATCGACGGCGTGCTGCACGAGTTCTCGCCGATCCCCGGCGTGGTCGAGGACGCGACCGACATCATCCTCAACCTGAAGCAGATTCCGCTCAAGCTCCACGTGGACTACACGAAGACGCTGTATCTGCGCGTGGAGAAGCCGGGCATCGTGCGCGCCAAGGACATCGAGGTCGATCAGGACGTCGAGATTCTCGAGCCGGAGGCGCACATCGCCACGATCTCCGAGGGCGGCAAGCTCCACATGGAGCTGCGCATGAAGCGCGGCCGCGGCTACGTGTCGGCCGACAAGAACTTCGACGAGGATCTCGGCATCGGCTGGATCCCGGTGGACTCCGTCCACTCGCCGGTGAAGAAGGTGAACTACCTGGTCGAGGCCGCGCGCCTGGGCCAGACCACCGACTACGACAAGCTGACGATCGACGTCTGGACCAACGGCTCGGTGACGGCGCAGGAGTCGGTGTCACTGGCCGCCAAGCTGATTCGCGATCACCTGAACATCTTCATCAACCTCGACGACGCGAGCGAGTCGCCCGACGTGCAGGCCGAACAGCAGCGCGCCGGCGCGCTCAACGAGAATCTCGACAAGAGCGTCGAGGAGCTCGAGCTGTCGGTCCGCTCGTACAACTGCCTGAAGAACGCGAACATCCGGACGATTCGCGAGCTCGTGCAGAAGACCGAGGCCGAGATGCTCAAGACCAAGAACTTCGGCCGGAAGTCGTTGAACGAGATCAAGGAGATCCTGCACAGCATGGGCCTGAGCCTCGGTATGCGGCTCGATCAGCCCGCGCAAGCGCACCAGGACTGAGGACGGCTAAGCCCAGAGACAAAGTCATGAGACACAACGTCGCTCATCGGAAACTCGGTCGGGTCACGGAGCATCGCCTCGCGCTGCTGCGGAACCAGGCCATCGCGCTGCTGCGTCACGAGAAGATCGAGACGACCATGCCCAAGGCGAAGGAGCTGCGGCCCTTCGTCGAGCGGCTGATCACGATCGCCCGGCGCGGCGTCGCCGCCGGCGATGCGGGCGGCAAGACCCTGCATGCGCGTCGCATGGTGCTCGCCGAGCTGCCAGACACCGACGTCGTCGGCAAGCTGTTCGAGACGCTGGCGCCGCGCTTCGCGGATCGGCCAGGCGGCTACACGCGCATTCTTCGCGTCGGCTATCGCCGCGGTGATTCGGCCGAGGTCGCGCACATCGAGCTGGTCGGCAGCGAGTACAACCCCGCCGCGAAGACCGAGAAGGAAGAAGGCGAGGGCGAGGCCCCGAAGAAGGCGAAGGGCGTCGGCGAGCGGCTCAAGCGCGCCGCGCAGCGCATCCGCGGCGGCAAGGGCGATGGCGGCTCGAAGGCACAGGCCGGCGGGCAGACGCGCGGCAAGGCGCAGAAGAGCACGACGCCGCGGAAGGCGGGCGGGTCCTAAGCTCCAGCGCAGTTCAGACGTCGCAACACTGACCAAGTGCCCAAAGGCCGTTGACGACGTGCGGCCGGCTTTTCGCGTTGGTATGGCTGGGTGTTGGGATTGCGTTGAGATTCTAGACTTCCTCCGCCACCGCCTGACCCCGTTCCGCCTTGTAGGCGGCGATGATCTTGGCCTGCTGCACGTGGGGCACTTCCTCGTAGTGGGAGTACTCCATGTGATACGAGCCCCGTCCGCCGGTGGCTGATGTGAGGTGCTGCTCGTAGGTCAGCATCTCGGACATCGGCACCTGCGCCCGAATGACGGTCATCGTCCCACGCGTATCCATGCCGGCGATGCGGCCGCGCCGACCGTTGAGATCGCCCATCAGATCGCCGGCGAAGTCGCTGGGTGTGTAGACCTCCACCTTCATCACCGGCTCGAGAATGGTCGGCCGGGCGCGGGTCATCGCGTCCTTGAACGCCAGCGAGCCAGCCATCTTGAACGACAGCTCGTTGGAATCGACGGCGTGATACGAGCCGTCGAACACCGTGGCCTTGAAGTCCACCATCGGATAGCCGGCGAGATAGCCGCGCATCCGTGATTCCTGGATGCCCTTCTCGACCGCCGGCACGTACTGGCGCGGGATGGCGCCGCCGAAGATGTCGTCCTCGAACTGGAAGTCGCTGCCCCGCGGCAGGGGTTCGACCCTGATCTTGCAGTCGCCGAACTGTCCGTGGCCGCCGGTCTGTTTCTTGTGGCGGCCGTGCGCTTCGGTCGACGCGGTGATCGTCTCCCGGTAGGGGATGCGTGGCGGCTTGAGATTGACCTCGACGCCGAACCGGCGCTTCAGCTTCGCGACCGTGACCTCGATGTGCAGCTGACCCTGTCCGGCGAGCAGCAGCTCGTGGGTCTGCGGGTCGCGTCCGTACTTGATGCTCGGATCCTCCTCCTCGAGGCGATGCATGGCGGTGCTGATCTTGTCTTCGTCGCCGCGGCTCTTCGGCTCGATCGCGTAGGAGAGGACGGGTTCGGGGAAGGAGACCGGCGCGATGCGGACCGCCGTGTTCTTGTCGGCCAGGACGTCATTGGTGTGCGTGTCCTTGAGCTTGGCGACCGCGCCGAGGTCTCCGGCCTTGAGCTCCGGTACATGCGTCTGTGTCTTTCCCTGCAGCGCGAGCAGATGGCCCAGCCGCTCGGGGGCTTCGCGCGTGGCGTTGTTGACGGTGGCGTCGGACTTCACCGTGCCCGAGACGATGCGCAGCATCGTGATGCGACCCGCGAACGGATCGGCGATGGTCTTCCAGACGAAGGCCGCGTACGGCGCCGTGTCCGACGCCTTCGTGGTCGTCTCCGCTCCGTCCTTGCCGACCGTCCGGAACTCGCGCTCGGCGGGAGACGGCGCGTAGCTCACGATCGCGTCGAGCAGCGGCTGCATGCCGGTGGCATGGAGCGCTGAGGTGCAGAGCAGCGGGTAGAGCTTGCCGGCCATCGTCGCCGCTCGCAGACCGCCGACCAGCTGCTCCTGGGTCAGCGTGCCTTCGGCGAAGAACGTCTCCATCAGCTGCTCGTCGGCTTCGGCCACCATTTCGATCAGCTGCTCGCGCGCATGCTGGGCGGTGTCGACCAGCGCCGCCGGAATGTCCGCTTCCGTCATCTTGCCGTCGGCGCTGAAGGTCTGCGCCTTCATCTTCACGAGATCGACAACGCCGATGAAGGCCTTCTCCTCGCCGAGCGGGAGCTGCAGGGGGATGATTTCGCGGGCGCAGTCGCGGCGCAGCGATTCGAGCGCGCGATCGAGGCTCGCGCGTTCGCGATCCAGGCGGTTGAGGACGACGATGCGGGGGAGTCCCAGGGCTGCGGCCTCGCTCCACAGTTTTTCCGTCTGCACCTCGACGCCGGCGACGGCGTCGACGACGACCACGGCGGCTTCAACGACGCGCAGCGCCGAGCGGGCGTCGCTGAGGAAGTTGGCGAAGCCCGGTGTGTCGATGAAATTGATCTTGGCTTTCTGCCATTCGGCATAGGCGAGACTGGAGGAGAGGGTGTGCTTGCGGGCAATCTCTTCGTCGTCAAAGTCGGTGATGGTGGTGCCGTCGTCCACCCGGCCGATGCGATTGACGGCGCCGGCGGCGAAGAACAGGGTCGACACCAGCTGGGTCTTGCCACATCCGCCGTGTCCGACGATAGCCACGTTGCGGAGGCTGGCCGCGTCGTAGACCTTCATAGGGGTATCCCTCCTGCCCCGCGTGTCGTCCCGCGAGGCGGCGTGAGCCGACGGGCGGTAGGCCCGGGGGCTCCGCCAGCGCGCCCGCCCGCGAACGGGCGGAAGACGAATCATAGTCACGGGCGGCGGGGGTCGCAAGCGCGAGGCGACGCCAGGCCAGCCGTTTCGGAGATCGTCTAATTGATACAAATATGTGCCTAGAATTGATCTAACCAGACAATCATGTTTGTCGACTATTCGACGTTCGGGCGACGGCACGGGCACGGCTTTTTCGGTGGCGGACGCCTGCTGGAGCCGTAATAGACATCTTTGTCAACGTTTTGCACGATACATACAAATATGTCCGTGCGATGACCGTCCGGCTCATGGGCCGTGATCGGCGGTTTTTCGAGCAAAACCCGGCGATCTCGGCCGCGACCCGTCCCGACGAATGTGGCGCTCATCTTGCTCCTTGCCGACACAACCGTGGGTGACTCCCAAGCGAGCGCCGACCCCATTTCCCAGTGAGGTGACGCATGAATCAGGCTGATACCGCGTGGATGCTGATTTCGACAGCGCTCGTGCTGCTGATGACGCCGGCCCTCGCGTTCTTTTACGGCGGGCTGGCGCGCTCCAAGAACGCGCTCAACACGATGATGATGAGTTTCATCTCGCTCGGCTTCGTGGCCGTGGCCTGGGCGCTCATCGGTTACACGCTGGCGTTCTCCGGCACCAACTCCTGGATCGGCGACCTGTCGAACGTCTTCCTCAACGGTGTCGGCCTCGAGGCGAAGGGCACCATCCCCCACATGCTGTTCATGGCGTTCCAGGGGACGTTCTGCATCATCACGGCGGCGCTGATCTCGGGCGCGATCATCGAGCGGATGCGCTTCTCGGCCTACGTCGCCTTCATCACGATCTGGGCGATTGCGATCTACGCGCCGATCGCGCACTGGGTCTGGGGCGGTGGCTGGCTGGCGCAGCTCGGCGCGTGGGACTTCGCCGGCGGCACGGTCGTGCACGTGAACGCGGCCGCCGCGGCGCTTGTCGCCGCGCTGGTGATCGGCAAGCGCACCGACTACGGGTCCTCCTCGATCCTTCCGCACAATGTGCCGTTCGTGCTGCTCGGCGCCGGCCTCCTGTGGTTCGGATGGTTCGGCTTCAATGCCGGCAGCGCGCTGGCGGCAAGCCCCCAGGCGGGCCTCGCCTTTGTGACCACGATGCTGGCGCCGGCGGCGACGCTGGTCGTGTGGACGCTGATCGACATGGTGCGCACGGGCAAGCCGTCGAGCGTCGGCTGCGCCACGGCCATCGTCGTCGGTCTGGTTGCCGTGACGCCGGCCGCCGGATACATCAGCCCGCTGAGCGCGCTCGCGCTCGGCGCCATCGCCGCGGTCCCGAGCTACTTCGGCATCCTGCTGCGCTCGAAGACCTCGCTGGACGACTCGCTGGATGTGGTGGCGGCGCACGGCCTTGGCGGAACGGTGGGCGCACTGCTGACCGGCGTGTTCGCCGAGAAGGCCTTGAACGGCGCGTTCGACGGCGCGCTCTTTGGCAATCCCGGCCAGATCCTTCTGCAGGGCGCCGCCGTGCTCGGCGCGATGCTCTACAGCGGCGCGGGCACGTTCGTCGTCCTCAAGCTGATTGGCCTGGTGATGCCGCTGCGGGCGACCGCGAGTGACGAAGCCGACCGGGCTCGACATCACCGCGCACGGCGAAGACGCCTACGCGGCGATCGGCGGATCGTCGCCGGCAGCCGAGGAGTCGTCCAAGGGCGCGGCGCCAGCCGGTGTTCAAGCCGGCCTCGGTCGTGTAGACAGGCACGCGATTTCTGGCGGTGGCGCCGAGGCGGCGCCACCATGTTTCTCAACCCAAGGGCTCAACGGAGGTAATCGATGTTCGTGACGTATGGAGTTCGACGCAGCGCTCTCGCGGTCGTCGCAGTGGTCGGTGTGGTCGTGATGACAAGCGCGCCCGCGTTCGCGCAGGAGCCGAAGGATCCCAATCCCGGCGCGATCACGCTGACCGGTTCGATCGACTTCCTGAACCAGTACATGTTCCGCGGCATCCGGCAGAACGGCAGCGGAATCGCCACATGGCCTGCAGTGGATCTCGGCCTCGCCGCCTATTCCGGCGAAGGCGGGCTCAAGAGCGTCGGCATCAACTTCGGGACGTGGAACAGCCTGCACAGCGGCGACACCGGGGCCGACAGCGACGAAGTCGGGCATCGGCTGCGCGTGCGGCAAGTTGTGGTACGAGTCGGACTTCTATGCCTCGCTCGGGTTTGGGTTCGGCGGCGGTGTCGCCTTCACCACGACCTACACCGCGTATACGAGCCCGAACAACGGCTTCACCACGGTGAAGGAGATCATGTTCAAGCTGGGCGTTGACGACAGCAGCAAGCTGGGTAAGGTCGCGGTCAAGCCGTACATCGCCATCGCGCAGGAGTTCGGCGCCGACTACGACCCGTCTCGGGGATCGGTTCGGGTCAGGCCGACGGCGGAACGAACGCGGGCACGTATCTGGAGCTGGGCATCGCGCCGGGATACGCCGCGTCGAAAGCGGGCATCGCGTTCCCGATCAAGGTCGGCATGAGCCTGGGCGACTACTACGAGCTGGCTGGCGAGGACAACAAGTTCGGCTTCTTCAGCATCGCCGGCATCGTCACGGTGCCGCTCGGTGGGACGACGAGCTTCGGCTCCTGGAACATTCACGGCGGCGTAGAATACCAGCGGCTCGGTGACCACAACGGAGCTTCGTTCAACCTGATGGTGAGGGCTGATCGAAGAATCACCAGGCGATCGCTCTCGGTATCGGATTCTCGTACTAGCGACCGGGCGCGGCCCAGGAGGGCGCGGATGCCGCTGATGTGGCGAAAGCTGCGTTCAGCATCGTGGCGCTCGTGGTGCAGTGCGCTGGTGTGCCTGACGGCGTCACCGGCATGGGCACAGGCTGCGGCCGATCCGAATCCTGGCGAATCTGACGATCACCGGCGGCATCGATTTCCTGAATGCCTATATGTTCCGCGGGATTCCACAGGACGACACCGGCGTCGTCATGTGGCCCTACGGAGACCTGGGGATCGCGCTGCATTCCGGGAGACGGGATCTTCAAGAGCCTCGGCGTCAACGTGGGCCTCTGGAACAGCCTGCACACGGGTGACTGCCGGGCTCGACGGCCCCAGCGAAGAACTCTGGTACGAGTCCGACTTCTACGCGACGCTCGGGGTCGGTCTCGGCGCGGACGAGTTTTGGCGTGACCTACACGGCGTACACGAGCCCGAACAGCGTGTTCAACACGGTCCGTGAAGTGTCGTTCAAGTTCGCGCTCGACGACAGCGCCGCGCTGGGCCGTGCGGCGACCAAGCCGTACGTCCTGTTCGCCCATGAGTTGGACGGACAGGCCGACGGCGGTGTCGAGGAAGGGACGTACTTCGAGGTCGGCGCTGCGCCGGGATTCCCGGTCGGGAGGTGGACGGTGAGCGTTCCTCTTCGAGCGGGGTTCAGTCTGGGTAACTACTACGAAGGGGTACTGGGCGACGAGACGCTTCGGGTTCTTCAGCGTCGCGCGGTATCCTCACGATCCCGTTGTCGAGCATGCCGACGCAGAGTGGGCAGTTGGAATATTCACGGCGGCGTCGAGTACGTCCGCCTGGGCGATAGAAACGCCGAGATTCTCGGCGATACCTCGAAAGTGATCGGCTCCATCGGGATAGGTCTCAGCTACTAGCCTCCCGCTGCACGGCGGCCGAACGCGCGAGGCGCTTGTATCAGTGTCTCGCGGCGGCTTGCACATATGCTGGAGGCGGTTATCGGAGACGATCACGGCATGTCACTCACCCAGCCGGGGCCCGGCGCGTCCACGCTCGTGAGGGCGTTCGATGCTGCTCGATCCGAACTCGAGGCCGATGGGCTGCGAGGGGCGGGCGGTCGAGCCGCGCTCGAGCGCTATTCCGATCGCGTGGACGCATGCTGCGGCAGCTGTTCTCCGACGTGGCCAGGGCCGACGCGCAGGTCGCCATCCTGGCGCTCGGCGGATACGGCCGCCGGCATCTCTGTCTGCAGTCCGACATCGACCTGCTCGTGCTCTTCGGCGGCCGGATCGGCGCGGACGAGGAGCAGTTCCTCCGCGGCTTCCTTCACCCGCTCTGGGATCTCGGCGTGGTCGTCGGCCATCAGGTGCGGGAGCTGGACGACTTCAACCGCCTGGAAACCGACAACCCGGAGTTTCTCCTCGCGCTCCTCGATGCGCGTCCAGTGGCTGGCGTGCGCGCGCTCTTCGACCGCTTCGGCGGGCTGTTCCACACCGCGTCGACCCATGCCTACATCCTCAAGTCGCTCCTCGGGCTGATCGATCAGCGTCACGCGGCCTTCAACGACACGTTGTATCAACTCGAGCCCGACGTGAAGGAAGCGCCGGGAGCGCTGCGAGATCTCACCGCGACGCGCACGATCGCGATGCTGACCGATCCGTTGCTGCTCCGGCGCGGTCCCGCGGATCCGGCGCGCTTCGATCAGGCCGAGGACTTTCTCCTTCGCGTGCGATCGACGCTGCACCTCGATGCCGGACGCAATCAGAACGTGCTGAGCCACGACATGCAGGAGCGGACGGCCGATCTGCTCGGCTATCCGGGCGCCGAGCCACGGCAGCGTGTCGAGCGGTTGATGAGCGATTACTTCCGCCACGCTCGCATCGTCAGCCGATCGCTGGAGTGGGCCAGGAAGACGGCGCCGGTGCCCGTCGGTCCGAACCTGGGACTGTCGCGCGACGGGATTCGATTCCTCGATCCGATTCAGGCGGCGCGGAACCCGGCGTCATGGATCGGCGTGTTCCAGGCGGCCATCGACTCGCGGCGCCGACGTGGCCGAAGAGACGCTCTCGTGCATCCAGCAGCACGTCGATCGCTATCGTGCCGACGACTTCTTTCCGGAGGCCCGCGATCGCGCGGCGCTCGTCTCGCTGCTCAGGCCGCGGCAGGGGCTGTACGCGCGGCTGTCGGAAATGCACGACTGTGGGCTGCTGGGCCGTGTGTTCCCCGAGTTCCAGGCGATCTCGTGGCGGGTGGTCCGCGACTTCTATCACAAGTACACCGTTGACGAGCACACGCTGCTGACCATCCGCAATCTCGAGCGGATCGCGCACACCGACCAGGCGTACCGGCTGCGCTTCCGCAACGTGATCGCGTCGGTGAGCCAGCCGGAGCTGCTCGTGCTGGCGCTGTTGCTGCACGACGTCGGCAAATGGCGCGACGACGACCACGCGCTCGAGAGCGAGCGGATGGCCAGGGACGTCGTCGATCGCCTGCAGCTGGTGGGCGAGGCGCGCGAGACGGTGCTGTTCCTGATCAAGCACCACCTGCGGATGTCGCTGGTCGCGTTTCGTCGCGATACCGAGGATCCGGAGATCGTCAAGGACTTCTCCGCCTTCATCGGCACGGAAGAGCGCCTGAAGCTGCTCTGCCTGATGACTCTTGCCGACGTCGAGGCGGTGAGCCCGGAAACGCTGACGCCGTGGAAAGAGGAGCTGCTCTGGCGGCTCTACGTGGACACCTACAACCATCTCACGCAGCGCTACGGCGACGACCTGATCGAGCGCAATCAGGCCGGCCTCGACGAGCTCCTGCGACAGCGTCCGGACGATTTGTCCGCGGCCGAGATCACCAGGTTCCTCGAGGGGCTGCCGCAGCGATATCTGCAGCTGTTCCTGCCCGAGGCGATCTACCGGCACGTTCGCCTGGCTCGGAACATCCATCCCGACGAAGTCCATCTCTCGCTCGAGCGCAACGACGCCGTCTGGACGCTCGCCGCGACGACGCTGGACAAGCCGTTCCTCTTCTCGAACATCTGCGGAGTGCTGTCGTCGTTCGGCATGGACATCATTCGCGGCCACGCGCTCACCAACCCGAACGGGCTGGTGCTCGACGTGTTTCAGTTCACCGACGAAGAGCGCTTCCTCGAGCTCAATCCCGACGCCCACGATCAGGTGCTGCACGTGCTCGAGGATGTGGTCTCCGGCCGCTCCGACGTCACGACGCTCCTGCGCGGCCGCGAGCAGGGCGTCCTCCAGTCGCGCGGCGCGTCGCGGTTCGCTCCGGTGGTGCGCACGGACAACGAGGCATCCGGCCGCTACACGATCCTCGACATCGTGGCGAGTAACGCCCTCGGCCTGCTGCTATCGCATCAGCCGCGTCATCTCGCGGCACGGCTGCGACGTCGATCTCGTCCTCATCGCCACCGAGGGAGAGAAGGCCATCGACGTCTTTCACATTACCAAGGGTGGTTCGAAGCTCACTGAGGCGGAACAGCAGGTGCTGACCTCCGACCTCCTTCGTACATTGGAGGGTCTGCAATGAAGTTGATCAAGTGCATCATTCGTCCGAACAAGGTCGACGAAGTCAAAGACGCACTGGCCAAGCTGAACATCGCGGGCATGACGGTGACCGAGGTTCGCGGTCACGGCAAGCAGAAGGGGCACACCGCGATCTATCGCGGCAAGGAATACAACGTCAGCCTGCTGCCCAAGATGGAAGTCGAGGTCGTGGTCGCCGACAACATGGCAGACGACGTCGTCAAGGCGGTGGTGCAGGCAGCCCGTACGGGAGAGATCGGTGACGGCCGCGTGTTCGTGCTGCCGGTGCTGGAGAGCTATCGAATCAGGACGGGCGAGAAGGAATCGTAAGGCGCGTCGAGCGACCGAGGGTGCGGAGGCTGACGCCTCCGCTCTACTCGTAGCGCAGCGCTTCGATCGGATCGAGTCGCGATGCCCGCACGGCCGGCACCATGCCGAAGAAGATGCCGACGCTGGCGGAAAAGCCCAGGCCGATCGCAAACGACCACCACGGCAGCGAGATGGGGAAGCCGGTGGCCAGGCTGATGGCCATCCCGATGCCCGCTCCGCAGAGAATGCCCAGGATCCCGCCCACCGACGTCAGCACCGCGGCCTCCGACAGGAACTGAAACAGGATTTCCTGGCGCCGG
This sequence comes from uncultured Acidobacteriota bacterium, assembly GCA_963751025.1. Taxonomy (GTDB): domain Bacteria; phylum Acidobacteriota; class Vicinamibacteria; order Vicinamibacterales; family UBA2999; genus Gp6-AA40. Next base: position 627,616 of record CAVVTC010000008.1, read on the forward strand.
GCGCCAAGCGCCTTGCGCACGCCGATCTCGCGCGTCCGCTCGGTGACCGAAATCATCATGATCGCCATCACGCCGATGCCGCCCACCATGAGCGCGACCGACGAGATCACGACGAGCGCCAGGAACACGGCGCGGCTGATCTGATCCCAGAGCCGCAGGATCGCGTCCTGTCCGCCGATCTCGAAGTCGTTCGGCTCGTCGAGCTTGAGGCCATGGCGGATGCGCATGATCTCTTCGATCTCGGCGACCGCCTGATCGCGCGTCGCCCCTTCGACCGGGACGATCGTGATCTGCGCGCTGCTGCCTCCGCCGAAGCCCCGTCTGGCGTTGGTGGCAAACACGACCTGGTGCGTCGTCTGCGGAATGACCACGAAGTTGTCCGCCTGCGGAAACGGCGAGGGACGCTTGCCGAGTACGCCGACGACCGTGTATTCGATCGCGCCGACGCGCACCTTCTTGCCGATCGGATCGATGCCCGACGGCTCGAACAGCGCCTGATACGGGTTGTTCCCCAGCACGACCACCCGCCGCCGGCGCAGCACTTCCGACTCGGTGAAGAAGCGGCCGAACGACAGCTTGACGAAATTGACCGTGGCAAACTGCTCAGTTGCGCCGAGCACCGCCCCCGTCGGTGTCCGTTCGCCGCCATAGAACACGCGCTCGGCGGTCTGTGCCGCCCAGACCCTGGCCCATCCAGATGTCCACGACTCCGACCGATGGCGCCAGCCGCTCGATGGCGCGGGCGTCGTCCACGGTGAGATTGGGTCGGCGCATCAGCTCGGAGAAGCTCGCGCCGGAGGCGAGGCTCAATGCGTCCGCCTTGCTCAGGATGATGGTGTTCGGACCCAGCTCGCGGATCATGTTGCGCAGCGACTCGTCGAAGCCGCGAATGAGCGACGTCATGCCGACGATCGAGGTGATGCCGATGACCACGCCAAGGATGGTCAGCGCCGAGCGCATCTTGTTGGTGCGCAGGGTGTCGAAGGCCATCACGGCGACTTCGCGCCACAGTCCCCGGTTCAGCCCCTTACTCACGTCTCAACGCCTCGATCGGATCGAGCGATGCCGCTCGCGACGCGGGGTAGGCGCCGAAGAACAGCCCGACGGCGGCAGTGATCCCGACGCCGAGCACGATCGACCATGTCTCGAGGCGGGCCGGCAGCGGCGTGAGCGCCGCAATCAGCGTGGCCGCGAGCGAGCCGAGCAGAATGCCAATCAGCCCGCCCAACGTCGAGAGTGTGATCGATTCGGTCAGCACCTGCGACATGATGTCCTTGCGCTTGGCGCCGAGCGCCTTGCGCAGGCCGATCTCGCGGGTCCGCTCGCTGACCACCATCAGCATGATGTTCATGATGACGATGCCGCCGACGACGAGCGAGAGCGCGACGATGCCGACGAGCACGGCGAAGATGCCGCTCGTGACTTGCCGATACAGATCAAGAATGAAGTCGGAGGTCAGAATGCCGAAGTTGTTCGGCGCCGACGGCTTCAAGCCGCCGCGCGACGCGCAGCGCCACGGTCGCATCGTCCATGGCCTCGGCCATGCGATCGTTGGAGACCGGCTTGACCATCAGCTGCAGCGACTGGCGCGCCCCGAACAGCCGCTGATAGGCGCCCAGCGGAATCACGGCGAAGTTGTCCTGCGAGTCGCCGAAGAACGACCCCTTCTTCTCGCTGACGCCGACGACGCGGAAACCGATGCCGGCGATCTTGATCGTTTTCTCGAGCGGCTCGATCTCACCGAACAAGCGGTCAGCCAGACTGTAGCCGAGCATCGTGACCTGCTGTCCGCGTTCCACTTCGACGCTGCTCATCATCCGCCCGCGCTCGGCATTGAACGTCGAAAAGTCCGCATAGCTGGCCGTCACGCCTTGAATACTGGCGTTGTCGATCTCCTCGGTTCGGTACGACACCGTGGCGTTCCGCCCGGCCTGCGCGGCGACCGCCACGATGAGCGGGCTGAACCGGCGGATCGCCTCGGCCTCGTCAACCGTGATGAGCGGATTGTTGCGATTCTTCTCGGCGTCGTCCTCGTTGAAGACGGGCGGCATGCGCTGCACGGTGAAGTTGTCGGCGCCGATGTCGCTGACGATGGCGTCGGCCACCATCCCGTTCATGCCCTGGATGAGGGTCACCACCGTGACGATCGAGGTGACCGCCACGATGTTGCCCAGCACCGTCATGAACGAGCGCAGCTTGTTGGCCCAGATGGCCTGCAGCGCGATCACGATGGAGTCGAGGACCTGGTTCATTTCGTGCGTGGTCTGTCGGTTCCGCGTGCGCGCGTTCTCTGCTGAACCTTGACGTCGCCGCCGTCGGAGAGTTCGCGCACTGAGGCGAACGGGCCGGTGATGACCTGATCCCCGGCCTTCAGGCCCGACAACACCTCGAAGTACTGCTCGCCGGCGATGCCGACCTTGACCGGCGTGAAGACGCCGCGACCGTCAGTGACGACGAAGACGCCCTCAGTCTCCTTGCGCGTGTGACCGGGAGGCGGCTCGTTCGAGGCCGAGACGGTCGGCTCGACGTTGGCGCCGCGCCTGCGGCGCTGCGGTGTCTCGCGCACCATCTCGTTCTTGTCGTTGTAGAGCATCTCGCGCACGGTCAGCGCCTGGATCGGCACCGAGACGACGTTCTTCCGCGTCGCCGTCGTGATCTCGGCCGTGCAGGTGAAGCCGGGCCGCACGTCGGGTACCTGCTCGTCGAGCGTGATGACCACCCTGAACGTCGTCGCCTGGCGCTGTCCGGTGTTCTGCGTCGAGGTCTGAATCGGGCTGTTGCCAACCTCGGTGACGTGGCCGCTGAAGGTCCGGTCGGGCACGGCGTCGATCGGTGACCTTCGCCATCTGTCCAAGCGGTCACCGTCGGAATTTCCGTCTCGTCCACTTCCACTTCGGCCTCGATGCATCGACATGTCGGCGATCGTCAACAGCACCGAGCCGGCATTGTTCATCGTCCCGAGCACCGCGGTCTCGCCCTCTTCGATGCTGCGGCGCGTGACCAGGCCGTCCATCGGCGCCGAGATGATGACCTGATTGAGGTTGTACTTCGTCGTCGCGAGTCCGGCTTCCTCCATCTTGATCCGTTGCTCGTTGGTCTGGATCTCCTGCTCGCGTGTCTTCAGTTCGGCTTCGCGGACGGCGACCTCGTTCTCGGCCCGTTCGAGCGCTTCGCGGGTCGTCAGCGTTCCTTCCAGAGCTCCTGCGTTCGCTTCAGGTTCTGGCGGGCCAGGTCGAGCTGGGCACGCGTCTGCAGCACCGTGGATCGGGACTGCTGGAGCGACGACTGGGCGGCGGCGACGCTCGCTTCGCCGCGCTGCAACTGCGCGTCGAGCGATCGAGGGTCGATTTCGAGGAGGAACTGGCCGGCTTTGACCCGCTGTCCTTCTTCCACCGCGACGCGTGTCACCCGGCCGGTGGTGTTCGCTGACACGTTGACCTGACGCTTCGGCTGGATCCTGCCCGACGCCGAGACGATGGCCTCGAGGTCGCGGTTGCGGAGGGCCTCGGCGTTGACGTTCAAGCCGGTTTCGCGGCTTGAAGTACAGGTTGGCCGCACGACGGCGGCGACAACGATCACGACAGCGACAACAATGAGAACCTTTTTGCGGGACATCGAATCTCCTCAGGAGCCCGACCGAGCGTAGCCGATCGACAAGCGCGAACAACGACGATACAGTCACAGCAGCGTCAGTGGCGATCCGACCCGTGCGCCGCTTGTACAGCAACGGCGAGACCAATCGACAGGTCACGATCGCCCACACCAGAACGAGATCGATGGAGCTGAGAAACTGCGTGACGAAGCTCGTCTCATCGAGCATCGGGACGAAGATGCCGAGATTCGCGCCTGGCGGATTTGCCCTGAATAGCTGAGCGCCATGCTGATAGACCTGCTGCAGCGCGACGATCGACACGACCCCGAGTGCGTCACCACCGCATAGACGTGCTTGAACGTCGCGGCGCCGCCCATCAGCAGTCGAGAAGATCACGCAGCAGGATCCCGGCCACGATGGCCGATGACGATCGGCCAGGAAGATCGCGCCGCGAAATCGGCCCGGTGATGGCGGCTCGGCATCAAACCTGTTCCATCTGGTCGTACATGCTGGTCGCTCATGTTGAGGCCGAACGCTTCCATCGCCCGGACCTGCGCAGTCAGCGCGTCCTGCTGCCCGACTTCCGAGGACAGGAACAGGCCTTGCGCGACGCCGGAGGCGAGCAAGCGACCACGGCCAGGACCGCCGAGCGATCGCGGTCTCGCGGCGACCGCGGCAAAGGTCTGCTCTCGGCGACACCACGACGCCGATGATGCGGGCAAAGAGGCCCTGGTCGGGAACCACCGTCTCTGTTGCTGTGACGTCTGCCACGTTGTCTGCCTCGCTGGTCGGTACAGCCTCGAGTGGATCCGCGCCGACTACGCGGTTCCGCCCAGCGCGGTCATGGTCGCTGCGAGCAGCAGCGCCACGCCGGCGTACACCCCCAGGAACGCTGCGGCCAGGCGCCTCGCCTGTCGCTCGTACAGGACCGCGACGCCGAGCGCGACCAGCACCACCCACCAGATGACGAACACGTCGACCGCCCCGACGAACCGGGCGAGCGGTGATGCCTGGTCCAGCGCTGGAAACCAGACGCCGAGCGACGTCGCGCTCGCCGTCGTCTCTCGTGCGAAGCTGACCGGCGCGGCCACGATCTGGCGAATCGCCAGGATGACGCTGGCATGGGCCATCACCGCCAGCACCTGCGAATAGGACACCGTTCGCCCGCCCTTGCCGCGAAACACCCCGAAGATCAGCGCCGCCATTGCCATCGTCAACACCGGACCGCCCACGAGAGCCGTTGCCACGCCATAGAGCGGCCCGTTCCGGCTGAGGGCCTGGAACTCCGCGTATCTGGCGTCATCGACGTCCTGCCCGAAGGCGAGGGCCGTCCGTTCCCACTGATCGACCAGCGCCACTTGCCCGACGCCGGTTGCCAGGAACACCGCCTGGCTGGCCGCCGTGGCCAGCGCGAGCGCCACGACAAGCCCAGCCCATCGAGGCGCCGCGGCGGCGGCCCGAAAGGTTGTGCGGGGGCATCGAATGACGCCGATAAGTCGTGGAAGGAACCCGTGAGTGCTGGATGGCGAAATATCCGCCTCCGGTACTGAACCCAATCAGTCTCCTAATACGGCAAATGTCCCGTTCTGTTCCTTATGGGCGGTCGCCCAATCCAGAGGCCGGGCGTACCCCTTTATTCCATCACAACTTCGATGCGCATTCATGACCAGGCCCGAGCAGGTGTTACCGCTTGCGGATCACAGACATACGCCTGGTCCACCCTATCGGGCAGGACCGTGCAGGCCGAGAACACTAGACGAGCCGGAATGCCCTGGAATGTCACGTTTGGTGGGTATTGCTGCGGCGCGGACAACGTTCTGACGATTCAAGGTGAGATAAGGCCACAAGCGGTGCGGATATACAGCGATGAGACGGTAAAGGGGTCATCTCTGTACGTACGCCGCTTGTTGGCCCGTGATAGCTGATGGCGGTCCGAATCGGAGAATTGCTTCTCAAGGAGAAGCGCATCTCGCCCGAGCAACTCCAGGAGGCGCTGAACTATCAGCGCCAGCACGGGGGGAAGCTCGGCTTCAATCTGATCAAGCTCGGATACGTCAAAGACGACGAGATCACGGCGCTGCTCAGCAAGCAGTACGGCGTCCCGTCGATCGCGCTCGGGAGCTTCGACGTCGATCCGGCGGTCGTCAAGCTCGTGCCGGCCGAGACCTCACAGAAGTACCAGATCATTCCGCTGTCTCGATCGGGCGCCACGCTGACGATCGCGATGACCGATCCGACGAACGTGTTCGCCATGGACGACATCAAGTTCATGACGGGCTACAACGTCGAGCCAGTCGTGGCGTCCGAGACGGCGGTCATCGACGCGATCGCGAAGTACTACGGTAAGGCGAGTGCGCCCGGCAGCAGTGGCAATGCCGGCCCTACCGGCCCCACCGCGCTCGAGGTCGCCAGCAGGGCGCTTGAAGAGATGCCGTCGCTGGCCGAGGCCGGCGACGTCGAGGTCCTCGAGGAGTTCGAGGAGATCAGCGCCGAGGCGCTCGCCAAGCAGGGCGAGGAAGCGCCGGTCATCAAGCTGGTCAACGTCATCCTGATGTCCGCGATTCAGAAGGGCGCGAGCGACATTCACATCGAGCCCTACGAGAAGGAGCTGCGCGTCCGCTACCGCATCGACGGCATTCTCTACAACATCATGCAGCCGCCGATGAAGTTCCGCGACGCGATCACCTCGCGCATCAAGATCATGTCCAAGCTGGACATCGCCGAGAAGCGGCTGCCGCAGGACGGCCGCATCAAGATCCGCTTCCAGGACGGCGGCGAGATGCGCGACATCGACTTCCGCGTCTCGTGTCTGCCGACGCTCTTCGGCGAGAAGATCGTGCTGCGTCTCCTCGACAAGACGAAGCTGATGCTCGACATGACCAAGCTCGGGTTCGAGCAGGAGTCGTTGGACAAGTTCTCGGTGGCGATCGACAAGCCCTGGGGCATGGTCTTGGTCACGGGGCCCACGGGATCCGGTAAGACGAACACGCTCTATTCATCGATCGCGCGGATCAACACGGTGCAGACGAACATCATGACCGCGGAAGACCCGGTCGAGTTCAACCTGATGGGCGTGAATCAGGTGCAGGTCCGCGAGAACATCGGGCTGAACTTCGCCGCCGCGCTGCGCAGCTTCCTGCGTCAGGACCCGAACATCATCCTGGTCGGCGAAATCCGCGACTTCGAAACCGCGGAGATCGCGGTCAAGGCCGCACTCACCGGACACCTCGTGCTCTCGACGCTGCACACCAATGATGCGCCGAGCACGGTGAACCGATTGATGAACATGGGCATCGAGCCGTTCCTGGTGGCGAGCTCGCTGAACCTGATCTGCGCCCAGCGTCTGGTTCGCAGAATCTGCAAGAACTGCACGAAACCGGACCCGACACCGGCCCCCGCGCTGATGCAGGCCGGGTTCAATGCCGAAGATGCAAAGACAGTGGTCCCCAACAAGGGGACTGGCTGCGAGAAGTGTAACAACACCGGGTACAAGGGCCGCGTCGGCCTCTACGAGGTCCTCGAAGTGACCGAGGAAGTCCGTGAGCTGATTCTGGTTGGTGCGTCTTCGCTCGAGCTCCGCCGCAAGGCTGTGGACGAAGGAATGATCACGCTGCGACACAGCGGATTGCGAAAAGTCAAAGAGGGTGTGACGACGATCGAAGAGATCGTGAGGGAGACCGTCAAGTGATGACGCTGCCAGAACTGCTGCACACCTTGGTGCAGATGGAGGGCTCGGACCTCCATATCACCACCGCCACACCGCCGCAGGTGCGTGTCCACGGACACCTCGTGCGACTGTCAGGCCCTGACATGAATCCGTCGGAAACCAAGCAGCTCGCCTACAGCGTGCTGACCGACGCGCAGAAGAAGCGATTCGAGGAGTCGCTCGAGCTCGACTTCTCGTTCGGCATCAAAGGCCTGGCCCGCTTCCGCGTGAACATGTTCAATCAGCGCGGCGCGGTCGGCGCGGTCTACCGGTTGATTCCCGAGAAGATCCGCAGCTTCCAGGAGCTGAACCTCCCGCAGGTGCTCGCCACGCTCGCCGAGCGCCCGCGCGGCCTCGTCCTGGTGACGGGTCCCACCGGATCCGGTAAGTCCACCACGCTGGCGGCGATGATCGACAAGATCAACAAGGAGCGGAAAGACCACATTCTCACGATCGAGGACCCGATCGAGTTCGTGCACCAGCATCAGGGCTGTCTGGTCAATCAGCGCGAGGTCCATAGCGACACGCAGAGCTTCACGAACGCGCTGCGCGCCGCGCTTCGCGAGGATCCGGACATCGTGCTCATCGGCGAGATGCGCGACCTCGAAACCGTCGAAGCAGCACTCCGCATCGCGGAAACAGGTCACTTGACGTTCGGCACGCTGCACACCAACTCGGCGTCGCAGACGATCAACCGCATCATCGATATCTTCCCCGCGCACCAGCAGAGCCAGATTCGTACGCAGCTCTCGCTCGTGCTCGAAGGCATCGTCTGTCAGGCGCTGCTCCCCAAGATCGGCGGCGGCCGCGTCGTGGCGCTCGAAATCATGGTGCCGACGGCAGGTATCCGCAATCTGGTTCGCGAGGACAAGGTCCATCAGATCTATTCGGCGATGCAGACCGGCCAGGAAAAGATGGGCATGCAGACGATGAACCAGTCGCTGGCGACGCTGTATCACAAGAAGCTGATCACGCTCGAGAACGCCATCATGGCGTCGTCCAACCGCGACGAGCTGCAGGATCTGATCAGCCGCGGCGTCGGCGTCGTGGCGGGTGCGGGCCTCGGTCGCGCGGGTGCGCCGCCGAAGCCGGTGGCCCGCTAGCTGGTTGGTGGTTAGTGGTTGGTGGTTGGTGGAGTAGGACGTAAATGGCTACTTTTGCTTATAGCGGACGAACGCGGGCCGGTCAGACCGTCACAGGGGAGCGTATCGCGGAGTCCATTGACGCCGCGGTGGCAGCGCTGCGCCGCGAGCAGATCCTGGTGACGACGATCAACCCGGTGAAGGAGGCCGCCAAGGCGGCTGGGCCAGCGAAGGTCAAGTCCCGGCGGGTCAACCCGAAGAACCTCGCCGTGTTCACCCGGCAGTTCTCCGTGATGATCGACGCCGGCCTGCCGCTCGTGCAGTGTCTCGAGATCCTCGGCTCGCAGGAGCCGGACAAGAACTTCGGGGCCGTTATCCTCGCGACGCGTGGCGATGTGGAGGCCGGGCAGTCCCTGGCGGATGCGATGAAGAAGCATCCGAAGACCTTCGATCCTCTCTTCACCAACATGATCGCGGCCGGTGAGGCCGGCGGTATTCTCGACACGATTCTCAAGCGACTGGCCACCTACATCGAGAAGAACGTCAAGCTGAAGAGCCAGGTGAAGTCCGCGATGGTCTATCCGGTCGCGGTCATCGTCATCGCCGCCCTGGTCGTCGGCGTGATTCTCTGGAAGGTCATTCCGACCTTCGCCAGCCTCTTCGCTGGCCTTGGCGCCACGCTGCCGCTGCCAACGCGCATCGTCATGGCGGCCAGTAACGGCGTCGTCCAGTTCGTACCGTTCGTCATTCCCGGGGTCCTCGCATTGGGGTTTGCCTTTCGCACCTTCTATGCGTCGCGTGGTGGACGAAGGTTTGTGGACGCCACCGTGTTGAAGATGCCGGTGCTCGGCAACCTGATGCGAAAGATTGCCGTTGCGCGCTTCTGCCGCACGTTGTCCACGCTGCTGGCATCCGGTGTCTCGATTCTCGAGGCGCTGGACATCACGGCTCGGACCGCCGGCAACGCCATTGTCGAGGATGCCATCATGCTCACGCGCAAGAGCATCGAGGGCGGCGACACGATTGCGGCCCCACTCAAGGAGACCGGCGTGTTTCCACCGATGGTCGTGCAGATGATTGGCGTCGGCGAGGCGACAGGTGCGCTGGACACCATGCTGCAGAAGATCGCAGAGTTCTACGAAGAAGAAGTGGATGTGGCGGTCGCCGGCCTGCTGACTCTGCTGGAGCCGATCATGATCGCGTTCCTCGGCGGCGTCGTCGGCGGCATCGTCATTGCGATGTATATGCCGATCTTCGACCTGATCAGCAAACTGACGGGCTGAGTTCAAGTGCAAAGTGTAAAGTGCAAGGTGCGACGTAAGGCTGGAAGTTACGCACCGACTCTGCACTTCGCACTTTGTACTTCGCACTTCGACGTATGAATCTCAGATCGCGCCTTTCCACGCTGATTGCAGCCCGTGTCGTGATCGGCACGCTGCTGCTCGGCTCGGCGATCCTGATTCAGATCAGTCGGCCCGGCGCCTTCCCGGTCGATCCTTTCTTTGCCCTCATTGGCCTGACCTACGCGCTGAGCGTGCTGTATCTGGCCACGCTCAGGTTCGCCGAACGTCACAACTGGCTCGTCGATCTCCAGTTCGGCGCCGATGCCATGCTGGTTTCCGCGTTCATGCACGTGACGGGAGGGATTGCCAGCAATTTCTCCTCGCTCTACCTGCTGCCTATCATCGCCGCGAGCATGATTCGGTCGCGCCGCGTGGCCCTGCAGGTCGCCGGGCTCAGTGCGGTGCTGTATTTCGGCCTGGTCCTGGTGCAGTACGTCGATGTGGGACTGCCGCCACTCGTGCGGCGTTTCACGCCGCTGGTGGAACTACCGACGCTCGGCGTGGCCCGTTACACGGTGACCATCAACCTGAGTGGCTTCTTCGCGGTGGCCCTGCTCGCCGGATCGCTGGCCGAGAGCCTTCGGTCGGCGGGGGCGCGCCTCGAGTACGCGTCGCATGAGATTCGCGACCTTCGCAAGTTCAACGAGTACGTGATCAACAGTCTGCTGAGTGGTCTCGTGACGACGGATGCGGACGGCCGGATTCTGACGTTCAACCGCGCCGCGGCCGTGATTCTGGGTGTCGCCAGCGCTCAAGCGATCAGGCACGACGCGGTCGAGGTCCTTCAGCTGCCAGCCGATGCGCGTACACGGTTGGCGGGTCTCAGTGAAGGTCGCACACTCAAGATCGACACGCAGCATCGCACTGGCGATGGGCGGTCGATCGATCTCGGCCTGACGGTCAGCACGTTGGCGTTTCCGGACGGGCGAGTCGGATTCCTGTTCTCCTTCCAGGATGTCACTGACGTTCGGCGGCTCGAGCGCGACGCTCGCCTGCAGCAGCGCCTGGCCGCGGTCGGCGAAATGGCGGCCGGCATCGCCCACGAAATCCGCAATCCGCTGGCGTCGATGTCGGGTTCGATTCAAGTGCTCAGGGGGGAGTTGTCCCTGAGTGACGAGCAGGCGCAGCTCATGGACATCGTGCTGCGCGAGTCGGAGCGCCTCAACGACACGATCAAGTCGTTTCTGGCCTACGCTCGGCCACAGCGGTTCGCGCTGGCGAGACTGGACATTCGCAAAATCGTGCAGGATGCCGCGCTCCTCCTGCGCAACAGCTCCGAGGTGCGCGGGCATCACACGATTGCCGTCGATGCCCCGCAGGATCCGGTCTGGTGTGAGGCGGATGAAAATCAGATCCGGCAGGTGATCTGGAACCTGGCCACCAACGGCCTGCGCGCCATGGGGCAGGGAGGCCGGCTTCTGCTGGCCGTTGCGACCGACACCGACGGATCGGGTGCGACGTTGCTCACCGTGCAGGATGAAGGGCGCGGAATTCCTCCGGAGGAGGTCGACCTCATCTTCCAGCCGTTCCACAGCTCGTTCGAGAAGGGCAGTGGACTCGGACTGGCCATCGTTCATCGCATCGTCACCGACTACAACGGGACGATCAACGTCTCGTCCAAGGTGGGTGCAGGTACGATCGTGACGGTCCGGCTCCCGATCCGCGGGGCCATTACCGTGATTGACGGACCCGCGAATGAGCCGGTCGAGACGCAGAAAGCGATCGTATGAGTCAGGTATCTGCCGCCCGTAGAGGCGGGTCTTCAGACCCGCCTGTGAAACCAAGTTCGACCGACGCCGTGCCCGAAAGCGGCACCAAGCCCCGCATCCTCATCGTCGACGACGAGCCTTCCATGCGCGACATGCTGCGCATCGTCCTTCGGCGCGATGGTTACGACGTGCTGGTGGCCGCCAATGGCGCCGAGGCGATCGCGATCCTGGAGAAGGACCGCGTGGATCTGCTGCTCTCCGACATCCGGATGCCGGACGTGGGTGGAGTGGAGGTGCTGCGCGCCGCGAAGAACCTCAACCGCGACATCATCGCGTTCATGATGACCGCCTTTGCGTCAACCGACAGCGCGGTGGAGGCCATGCGTCTCGGTGCGGTGGATTACTTCACCAAGCCCTTCAACATGGACGAACTGCGGCTGAAGGTGCGGCAGCACATGGAAGCGCACAAGCTCAAGCAGGAAAACGTACTGCTCAAGCGCGCGCTCAACTCCAGCCACGAGTTCTGCAACATCATCGGCCGCAGCGAGCCGATGCTGGCTGTCTTCAAGATGGTCGAGACGATCGCGAAGACCAACAGCACGGTGCTCATCACCGGCGAATCCGGAACCGGCAAGGACCTGGTCGCGCGGGCCGTGCACTACAACTCGCTCCGTCGCGAGCACCCATTTGTCGCCCTCAATTGTGGCGCGTTGCCCGAGACGCTGCTCGAGTCGGAACTGTTCGGACACATGCGCGGCGCGTATACGGGCGCCGACTCGAACAAGAAAGGCCTGGTCGAGGTTGCCGAGCACGGCACGATCTTCCTTGACGAGATCGGTGAGATGTCGGCGACGATGCAGGTGAAGCTGCTGCGCGTCCTTCAGGATCGCCGGTTCCGGCGCCTGGGCGGGACTGAAGAAGTGCAGGCTGACATCCGCGTGATCGCCGCCACGAACCAGGACCTGGAGAAGATGGTCTCCGAGAACCGGTTCCGCGAGGACCTGTACTACCGCATCAACGTGATCCACCTCCATCTGCCGGCGCTGCGGGAACGGCGTGAGGACGTGCCGCTCCTGGCGGAACACTTCCTGGCGAAGTACCTCGGAAGGCATCGAAAAGCCCATTCGCAGCATTTCACGAGAGGCGCTGGACGTCCTGTCCGCCCATGACTGGCCCGGCAACGTCAGAGAGTTAGAGAACGCCATTGAGCGGGCCGTGGCCCTGGAACAGACCCAGGTCGTGCTGCCGGAAAGCCTCCCGGCCCAGGTGAGAGGGAGGTCCTCCAAGGGTGTCAGCGCCCCGGACGGGGCTGTCGGCCAGCGGTCCGGGGGGATGCCAGAGCTCAAGGAGGGGTTCGACCTCGAGGCGCTCGGAGAGGAGTTCTACCGGCACTACATCGCCCTGGCTCTCGAAAGGGCCGGTGGAGTGCAAACGAGAGCCGCGGAAATGCTGGGAATGTCGTTCAGGTCGTTCCGCTACTACGCCAAGAAGTTCAACCTGCGGTAAGCGCCAATTCTTGACAACCGCCGTTGACAGTTCTTGTCAAGGCGCCGAAGAATGACAGTCCTCCGGACGTCTTGCGTCGACGACATATCTGAGCGTAACTTCAATATTTAAAGCGGTTACACCGATGACGTCCTCAGCACGCGGTCCTGGCATCCACGTTGCCTCTGATTGAACCGTTCACGAGGCGCCGTGTCGGAAAGCGGCGGAGATAGTTACCTTCGGGCCTTCCGGCCCGCGCTCTCAAGGAGATGGTTGTGAAGAAGCTGCAGAAGAACGAAGGCTTTACGCTTATCGAGCTGCTGATCGTCGTGGCGATCATCGGCATCATCGCCGCGATTGCGGTCCCCGGTCTTCTCCGCGCCCGTATGTCGGGCAACGAGACGTCGGCCATCGGTGGCATGCGCGCGGTCAATACGGCCAAGTCAGCTACTCCTCGGCGTGCGGCAACGGCGGCTACGCGGTGCGTTCGCCACGCTTGGCACCGCCCCGACCGTTGGCGGCCAGGCGTTCATCTCGGAGGACATCGGACAAGGCGGCGTCACGCCACAGAAGAGCGGTTTCACTACACGATTGTGCCGGGTGCGGGCGGCGCGGCCGGGCCGAATGACTGCCTCGGCACGGCGACCAACGTGACCTACTACTCGACGGCGTTTCCGACGGGCTGGGCGTCGACGGGCACTCGGTACGTTCGCGACGAGCGCGGCTGGGGCGATCTGGCAGAACACGACGCGACGTGCCTCCGGCGCAGCCGTTCACGGCGGGCCCACGGTCTCCATCATCCAGTAACGGACGTCTCGAACACCTGGAAAGGGCCGGCTGCACGGGCAGCCGGCCTTTTCTTCGTACGGCCGTCTATAATGCAGAAGCTCCGGGCCGGCCCTTCGACTCCGCTCAGGGCAGGACCCGCGCTTTCTCACAGGTAGGCCAATGACCAGTCGCGTTCGCACGGCTCTGCTGGCGTTCACAGCCCTGGGGCTCGATCGCCTCGACATGGGCGCTGCTACGTCCACTACCGTCTGCAGTCGGATCCGACATACGTCAGCGTGTGCGAGGTCAACGAGACGGTCAGCTGTCAGCAGGTGTTGACGAGTCAATACGGCAGCGTCCTCGGTGTGCCCGTCGCGGCGGGCGGCGCGATCTGGGCGCTGCTCGTGTTCATGCTGGCGGCCTTCGGGCTAAGGAGCCGAAATCGGAGACTGCGTCGCGCGTCGCGGGCTACATCTTTCGTGCTCGCGACATTGGGTCTCGCGAGCGTCTTCTACTTCGGGTACGTCTCGTTCTTCGTGCTGAAGACCGCGTGTCTGCTCTGCATGACGATGTACGTGAGCGTCATCGGGACGTTCCTCGTCTCAGCGAGCGCGGCAGGACCCATCGGCGCGTTGCCGTCGCGTCTCGGTCGCGATATCGCGGTTCTGCTCCGGAATCCCGCTCGCCGCGACGCTGGCCGTGGTCTGGCTGGCGGTCATCCGCGGGATTGATTCTGGGATTCCCGAAAGCGCCGCAGGCGACTCAGGCGTCAGCGGGTTCGTCGAGCGCACCACGCGCGCCAGTCGAGACGCTGACGGCGGAACAGCGCGACCGAGTGGGAAGCATGGCTCGATGCGCAGCCGCGCAAGCCCGAGGCGATGCCGACAGGCGCGACCAAAGTTCTCGTGCTCAAGTTCAACGACTATCAGTGCCCGTCGTGCCGTCTGGCGTGGATCCTGTACAAGGACATCATCGCCAAGTACGAGAAGGCGAACCCGGGCGTCTTCATGTTCGAGAATCGCGACTACCCGCTCGAGACCGAGTGCGGAGCCGGCAACGCAGGGCACGCCGCGGCCTGCGAGGCGGCAGCCGCCGTACGGATGGCGCGCGAGAAGAGTCGCGACAAGGAACTCGAGGCCGCGCTGTTCGAGCGCCAGTCGCCGACGATGACTCGCGACGACGTCGTGTCGACGCTTCAACAGGTCGCGCAGATCAGCAGGGCCGACTTCGACTCGAAGTACGCCAAGACCCTGGAGTCGGTTCGCGTCGACGTCCAGCTTGGGCAGAAGCTCGGCATTACCGGGACCCCGACGTTCTTCCTGAACGGCATCCAGCTGCCCAGCCTGCGGCCGGCCTACTTCGATGCCGCGATCGACTGGGCGCTGCGGCAGGTTCAAGCCACGGCCTCCTGAGGGGCTAAGGACTGTCGGGTGACCGATCCGACAAGAATGATGGAATGGATGCCATCAAGACCGAAGGTCTCACGAAGCACTACAAAGTGGGCTTCTGGAGGCCACGACCCTACATTGCGCTCGATAGCCTGAACCTGTCAGTCGCTCAGGGCGAGGTGTTCGGCTTCCTCGGCCCGAACGGGGCCGGCAAGACCACCACCCTGAAGCTGCTGATGCAGCTGATTTATCCCACCTCGGGCCACGCCGAGATCCTGGGCCAGCCGGTCGGCGATGTCGCCGTCCGTCGCCGGATTGGCTTCCTGCCCGAGAACCCGTACTTCTACGACAACCTGTCCGCCGAGGAACTGCTCGTCTACTTCGCGCGGATGTTCGGCTGCTCCGTCCGCGAGGGCCGCGAGCGCGCCTCGCGCCTGCTCGACGAAGTGGGGATCGGCGCCGAGCGCCGGTTCCAGCTTCGCAAGTTTTCGAAGGGCATGGTGCAGCGCGTCGGCATCGCCCAGGCCCTCATCAACGAGCCCGAAGTCGTCTTCCTCGATGAGCCGATGTCGGGACTCGATCCGCTGGGCCGACGCGACGTCCGCGAGCTGATTCTTCGTTTGCGCGATCGCGGCTGCACGGTGTTCTTCAGCTCACATGTGTTGAGTGACGCCGAGGCGCTCTGCAGTCGCGTCGCGATCCTGGCGAATGGCCGCCTGGCCGCGAGCGGATCGCTCGACGAGCTCACGGCGTTTCGAGCGCGGGGCTGGGAGCTCGTGGTCTCCAGCGTCAGGGACGAAGTCCTGTCACGCGTCAAGGCTCGCATTACACGCGCGACGCCGCTCGGTGACGGTCGCTTCTCACTGGAGCTGCCACTGTCCACACTGCCGGAGCAACTCATTCCGGATCTGGTGGCGGCCGGCGCGCGCATCGTCTCGCTCAACCCGCTTCGGGGCACGCTTGAAGACTTCTTCGTTCGAGCAGGTGCGCGCCGCCGACGATGACCGTATGGGCAGGGTGGCGTCATGAGGGCGATTGCGATTGTCGCCGGCGGTGTCTTCCGCGACTCGATTCGCGATCGCATCGCGTACGGCCTGGTATTCTTCGCGGTGCTGCTGATGGCCTCGTCGTTCCTGCTGGCGCAGCTCACCGCCGGTCAGGACGTCAAGATCATCAAGGACCTCGGGCTGGCGTCGGCGTCGGCGATCGGCCTGTTCATCGCCACGTTCTTCGGCATCGGCCTGGTGACGAAAGAGGTGGAGCGGCGGAGCATTTACAGCCTGATCTCGAAGCCGGTCACCCGCACGCAGTTTGTCGTCGGCAAGTATCTCGGGCTCGTGTTCACGCTGCTGGCCAACCTCACCGTCATGGTGACGGCGTTCTACGCAGTGCTCTTCTATCTCGACTGGACGACGGTGGCATCGGCGAAGGCGGCGTGGGAAGCCCCGGCGATGGATCCGCGCATGCTCCAGGCGTTCGTGCTCATCGGCGTCGAGCTGATGCTGATCACGGCCACCGCGCTGTTCTTCTCGACGTTCTCGAGCCCGTTCCTCTCGGTCGCCCTGACCTTCGCGGTGTACGTCATCGGGCACTTCGGTGAGGACCTGAAGAACATCAACTCCATCGTGAAGTCGGTGATTCTGCCGTATATCACCAAAGGCTGTGTACTACGTGATGCCGAACCTGAGCGCGCTCGACATCAAGTCAGCCGTTGTGCACGGGCAGTCTGTGAGCGCCACGCACATGCTGCTCGCGACCGGCTCGTGCATGCTGTACATCGCGACGCTCCTGGTGGGTGCGATTGTGATCTTCTCCCGCCGCGATCTGAAGTAGATGAGCGACACGCCTGTCAAACACTCGCGCTACCTCTGGGTGGTGTTGATCGTGCTCCTGGTGAGCGCGACGATGACGCAGGTCGTCCTCGAGGGCAGACTCCAGAAACCGGCGGTGATGCCGGGCGTGCACTGGATCCAATCGCCGGGCCTGATGCGCCGCCTGGCTGTGGGCTTCAACGCCATCTGGGCGGACATCTACTGGATTCGTGCGGTGCAGTACTACGGCGACACCAAGCTCTCCGTGGACGACAAGAAGAACTACGACCGGCTGTATCCGCTGCTGGACATCACGACCTCGCTGGATCCGCACTTCAACATCGCGTACAGGTTCGGGTCGATTCTCCTGTCCGAGGGATACCCGAACGGACCTGGCCAGGCGGATCAGGCGATCACGCTGCTCCAGAAGGGCATCCGCGAAATGCCCGACAAGTGGCAGTACTTCCATGATGCCGGCTTCGTCGAGTACCGGTGGCGCCGGGACGCTCAGGCTGCGGCTGACTGGTTCATCAAGGGGTCGAAGCTCCAAGGTGCGCCGGAATGGCTGGAGCCGCTTGCGGCGAGCGTGCTGGCCCAGCACGGTGAGCGTGAGGCCTCCCGCGCAGTGTGGACTCAGCTGAACCGCACCGCGGATCATGAGTGGATCCGGCAGGCCGCGCGCCGCGGGCTGCTGCAGCTCGACGCCGAAGGCGACATCGAGATCCTCGAAGGCCTCATGCACAAGTTCTTCGACGTGAACGGACGGTTTCCGACGTCATGGCAAGAGCTGATTAGGGCGAGGCTGTTGCGGAGCATCCCGGTCGATCCGTCTGGATCCGTGTACGAGCTCGATCCGGTTTCCGGGTCGGTCAACGTCGCGCAGAAATCGAGTCTATTCCCGCTGCGACGTAGAACCAGTTGATGCCCACCTGGCTGGAGCTTGTGACCATAGCCGTTGTTCGGTCTCTGCATCGGTAGCTTCCTGAACGTCTGCGCCTATCGATTGCCCCTTGGCGAGTCGGTCGTGCATCCGCGGTCGCGTTGTACGTCGTGCGGCCGCATGCTGTCCTGGTTCGACAATCTTCCTGTCGTGAGCTGGGTCGCACTGCGCGGCCGGTGCCGTACATGCGGCGAGCCGGTCTCGTGGATGTACCCAGCCGTCGAGATCGTGACCGCGCTCGTATTCGCGGTCACGTATCTGACCTACGGGCTCACGCTTCTCAGTCTCGTGCGCGTGATCTTTGGGTGCGCGCTCATCGTGCTGTTTGTCACCGACCTGCAACACAAGATTCTTCCGAACGTGATCACGCTACCTGGCATTGTCATCGGGTTCGTGTGCAGCATCTTCCTCCCACCCGGATGGGTGAGCTCTCTGATCGGTATTCTCGTCGGAGGAGGCGTCCTCTTCGCGATTGCCGAGGTCTACTACCGGGTTCGAGGGCAGGAGGGGCTGGGTATGGGCGACGTCAAGCTCCTCGGGATGATTGGCGCCTTCCTCGGGTGGAAGCTCGTGCTCCTGACGCTGGTGTTCGCCTCTTTCACGGGCTCGCTGGCCGGTGGGATGCTGATCGCCTCGGGTCGCGGCGGCATGAAATACGCGTTGCCGTTCGGGACGTTTCTGGCCGTTGGCGCGCTGTTCGCGGCGACGTGGGGCGATCCGATCGCTGACTGGTACTTCGGCTTCTACCAGTGAACCCGCAGGCCTACGCGCTGCTCGGGGTGACCGCATTGACCGCGGTGCTCGTCGCGGTCATGGCCTGGGCCTTCCTCCGGTTCATGTCCGCCGCCCGAGATACGCGGCATCGACTTCGGGACGCGGGAGAGTCTCCGCTGCTGGCCATCGCCCTCCAGGAAGGCATTCAAAAACTGCGCGCCCAGGAGCGCGCGATGACTGAACGGGCCGAGGCTTCGGAGGCGCTCAGCACGCAGATCGTCAACAGTCTCACGGCGGGTCTCCTCGTTGTCGATCGACAGGGTCTCGTGCAGATTGTCAATCCGGCCGGCCGCGAGATGCTCGGGCTCGCCGACGGCGTCGAAGGGTCGCATATCAACGCGCTCCCGCACGCCGCCATCCCGCTTGCCGGAGTGGTCAGCGAATGTCTGACGACCGGGCAACCGATCGTGCGTCGGGCACTCGAGGTGCCGCAGGCCAACGATGTGACGCACGTGGGTGTCACGGCGTCGCGGTTCGGCCACAGCGAAGGCGCGACTGGCGGGGTGATCTGTCTGTTCTCCGACCTCACGGCAGTCATCGCGCTCGAAGAGCAGTTGAGACTGAAAGAAGCCCTGGCCCGGCTTGGCGAGATGACTGCCGGAATCGCGCACGAGTTCCGCAACGGGCTGGCGACCATCCACGGCTACGGCAAGCTGATCGACCCGTCCCTGGTGCCGCCGCAGTACAAACCCTATGTCGAGGGTATCCGGCAGGAGACCGAAGCGCTTGGACAAGTGGTCACGAATTTCCTCAATTTCGCGCGGCCCACACAGCTGTCACTCGCCACGCAGGATCTGGCGGCCCTCGTCCACCGCGCCGCAGACGATCTCCGCCACGAGATTCAGCAGGTGGGGGGAGAGATCATCGTCAGCGGTCAGTTCGGCCGGGTGGACGCCGATGACGTCCTGTTGCGGCAGGCGTTCAGCAATCTGCTGAGAAACGCGATCGAGGCCTGTCAGCACGCGAAGGTTGTCCCGCACGTCCGCGTGGAAGGCTCACTCGATGCGGCGCAGGCGCGAATCAGCGTGCACGACAACGGACCCGGGATCGATCCAGACGCGCGCGATCGGATCTTCCGTCCCTTCTTCACGACCAAGAAGACCGGCACCGGACTCGGGCTCGCGCTCGTGCAGAAGATCGTCGTCACCCACAACGGCCGCGTGAGTGCTGGCCGCTCGCCCTCGGGCGGCGCGTGCTTTCAGGTGACGTTGCCGCTCGCGTAATCTTTCAGCATCCGCGACGTTTCGAAAACTGCCATCCTCTGCGGGCTTCTCTACAGCTCGCGAATTCGCTCAGTCCTCCAAGTCTCGACCGTGTCGGATGTTGCGGTCCGAGGCCACCCGCTGCGACGGCCTGGCAATGGGCTTGCGATGGTGTGTGGGCATGATTCGGCGCACTCGGCACGTGTGGAGGGAGGTTCCGTCGGAGTCTGCGGGAGCGACGCTCATCGAAGTGCTCGTGGCGACGGCCGTTCTGGTTTCCGGCGTCCTCTCGATTGCACAGCTGTTCCTGCTGTCAGCCTCGACGAACGTGTCCGCCCGGCACATCACGATTGCCTCCACGCTCGCGGCGCAAAAGGTCGAGCAGCTTCGCGGGTTGATGTGGGGCTACGACGTCGAAGGCACTCCCGTGAGCGACGTGTCCACTGACACGTCTGTCATTCCAGAGGCGGTGGTCGGCGGCACGGGGTTGCGACCGTCGCCAGCCGACGCGCTCGAGCGAAACACCGGCGGCTACGTGGATCACCTCGACTCGTACGGACGGATCGTGGGCAACCGGTTCGATACCGCCGACCGCCGTCTATACGCGGAGATGGTCCATCGAGCCTCTCCCGGACGAGGCCGATACGCTGGTGATTCGCGTCGCCGTGTATCGCCGCGAGCGTTCCGAGCGTCCCTCGACAGCGGAGGCGGAGATGGTGAACGTCAGAACGAGGAAGCGGCCGTGAAGGGGTTCAGTCTGGTGGAACTGCTGGTGGCGATGCTCATCACGCTGCTGGTCACCGCGGCGGCACTGCCGCTTCTTGGTCCTGCCCATGATGCCTTTCAGGTGCAACCGGAATCTGCCGACGTACAGCAGCGTGTTCGAGTCGGCACCGAGGCGCTGCTTCGCGATCTGCTCATGGCCGGTGCGGGCCCGTACGTGGCTGGATCGACGGGGCCGCTGCATCGTGCACTCGCGCCTGTCCTGCCGTACCGGGCGTTGGCGAGTCCCCCAGCTGGAGGCGGCGGTGCTCGGATGGATACGGTGACCCTGCTCTATGTGCCCTCGACGCCCGCGCAAACGACGCTGGCACAGCCGATGACCCCTGGGGCGCGCGAGATCACGCTCGAGCCCGCTGCAAGCTGTCCTGCTTCTTCGCTCTCTCGTTTCTGTGGGCTCGACGCTGACGATCAGGTACTCATTTTCGATCGCAACGGAGGATGGGGCGTGGTCGAGATCGATCTCGTGGACGGTCTGACTGGGCGTCTGCAACTGAAGGACGCTCCAGTGCCAGGTTTCGATGTGCAGTCGAGCGTCGCGGAAGTCGAGGCCGTCACCTATTTTCTGAGACCCGATCCCGAGTCAGGCGCCAGCCAGCTTGTGCGCACGAAAGGGCGAGGCCCGGCGCAGCCTGTCGTCGATCACGTCGTCGGGCTCGAGTTTCAATATTTCGGTGATCCGCAACCGCCGCGAATCCTCGAGGGCGCACCGGAGAGCACGAGTGACGACCGGTCCACCTACGGACCGCTTCCGCCCGAACCGACCGAGACATTAGAAGGGTGGCCGGCCGGGGAGAACTGCGTCTTCATGCGGGTCGAGGGTCGCCCCGAACCGCGTCTGCCAGAGCTCGGCGCCTCCTCGTTGGTGGAGATGTCAGCCGCGCTCGTGGGCGATGGTCCCTGGTGCCCGGATGCGGGCGCGCCAAACCGTTTCGACGCGGACCTCCTTCGGATCCGCCGCGTCCGTTTCACCCTCCGTGTACAAGCAGCTCTGCCGGGTTTGCGGGGTCCCGCTGGCGCCCTGTTCACCATCGGGGGTTCGGCGAGATCCGGCGGCCGCTACGTTCCCGACGTGCAGGTGCAGTTCGATGTCACACCGCGGAATCTGAATGTCTCGAGATGAGTGAGAACAGAGGACCCGAGCGGGGCGTCGCGCTCGTCATCGTGCTGCTCGTCATGCTGACGTTGAGCGCCCTGGCGATGGCGCTGACGCTGCTGACGTCGACCGAGACCCGCGTCGCGGCAGCGTACCGCGACGGCCTCGAGGTGCTGTACGCCACCGACGCGGCCGTGGAGCGGGCGATTCGTGATCTGGCGATGGAGACCGATATCGACAGCGTCCTCTCAGGCCAGACCACGTCGTCGTTCATCGACGGCCCTCCCGGTTCCCGGATGTTTCCGGACGGCACTTCCGTAGACCTGCACAGTCTGACAGCCATGGTGAACTGCGGAAGGGCCCTGTGCAGTGATGCCGATCTCGATGCCGAAGGGGACGACAGGCCCTGGGGCCCGAACAATCCGAGATGGCGCCTCTATGCCTACGGGTCGGTTGAAGCAAGGGCATCGGGTCCCGTGCGTGAGCCGAAGGTGTATCAGGTCGTGTGGATTGCCGACGATCCCTCGGAAACCGACGGGGACCCGACAAGGGACGGCGGGGGCGTGGCAGGCGCGGAGAGCCCGGGCCGAGGTCGACTATCGCTGCTGGCACACGGCTACGGCCGCTCGGGCACCCGGCGAATTGTCGAAGCCACTGTGATGGTGGATGACGAGGGCTCGCGCCTGGTCTCCTGGCGTGAGGTTCGTTGAGTGCGTCGTGGACGGCTCGATCGGCGACCTAGCGAACCCAGCCGGCGGGCACACCGGCCCGTCTGGCTTCCTCCTGGATGCCGGCCACGGCCTTGGTACGGTCGGCGATCTCCTTCTTGACGCGATCGAGTTCGGCAGAACTCTTCTGACGTTTGCCGGAGATCTCGGTGCACTGGGGTGGTCCCGCACAGGCCGCAAACTCGGCATGCAATCCGTTGATCTGACTCTGGAGCGCCGCCGAGAACGTCTCCGCGCGTGAGAGCGCGTCACGCTCGGTTTTGATGCGCTGTCGCCAGTACGCTTCGTCCTTTGCGGGCTGCCCGTCCTTCGCCTTTTCGTCCGCCGGAGCCACACCGGACTGCGATGGTGGGGCCGCTGCGGTCGTCGGCGTCGCCGGAGCAGCTGGCTGCGAGGGCGTGGAGGAATCCCCTCGAAGATCTCCGTTCGTGTAGACCTTCCCCGGCGTGGCTGTCGTCTTGCTCTTGGCCTCCGCGTCGCGTGCCGCCTTCCCCAGTGTCTGGCCCCATACGGGTGCCGCAACCACCGAGGTCAGGATCACGAGCGCGAGTGTCCCTGTTACCGAGCTCACGAGATTTCGAGAAGGCGTCATGCTATCGCTCTGAAGATGGCCCAGCCTCGGTGTTGCCACCGAGCTGTGAAAGCCTTGCCTTGACCTTATCGGCTTCGGGACCCTCCGGCTCCATCTCCAGGAACCGTTTGTAGGCGGCGGCTGCTTCTGTCTGCCGACCGGCCAGTTCAAGTGCTTGACCATACGTGAGATGGAAGTCTGACTGCCCCGGGGCGAGCTCGATCGCTTTCGCGTAGCCCTCGATCGCGCCGGGCAGATCGCCGGTGGCCTGGCGCGCCTTCGCGAGATTGAAATGCGTCGCGTAGTCGTGGGGAAAAAGCCGAGCCGCTTCAGTGTAACCGTCGATCGCCTGTCGCCAGTCCTTCAGCTCCGCATAGGCGCGCGCGCGATTGAAGTGATAAGACCACGCGTCCCCGGACAGCTCAATCGCCTTGTCAAAGTGCGGGATGGCTTCCTTCGAGCGGCCGGTCCGCACGAGGACCTGGCCGAGATTGTTGTGCGCGGCCGCATCATTCGCGTCGGTTGCCACGGCGGCGGCGTAATGGCTCTCTGCCGACGCCAGGTCCCCGTTGTTGTAGGCGGCAGCACCGTAGCGCGAGGCATCCGCCGCCGTCACGATTGACGCCGGAGCGGAGCCATTCACATGACTGAGGCCGTTCTGTTCCTGTCGCCGCTGACGCCATCGGCGCAGTCGCCAGCGACGATACCGCCTCGCCGGGCTGTCGAGACCGAGGCTGCGAACAGCGTGAAGCCGACGACGGCCACCAGTCCGAGCGCGCCGATGGCTGCGAGCCGGGGCAGGTGCGTGGGTCGGCCTTCTGGTTTCGCCGGTACGGCGTTCTTCTCGGCAGAACCGCAGCGGCCGCACCTGTTCCTCCCGCCGCGAACGGTCGCGCCGCAGTGTCTGCACGTCAGCGCGTCTTCCACCTACCGAACCTCACGCCACGAGAGAATCCGCACGCCGGCCTGGCCGACGCCGTTGTTGAAGTCCTCTGGATCCCCGAACATCTCCACCGATTTGCCCGTGCCGAATACCAGGTGCTGATCGACGATGAAGGGCGCGGTGGCGCGTGCGCCGGTCGTGGTCCGGACCTTCGCGGTGTCCTGGTTGTTCATCCTGCCGTCGTTGTTGGTGTCATAGGCCGGTCCACCGATGAACGTGAAGGCATAGAGGTTCGCGTCGGGTTTGGCGCATGCATCGACCTTGTAAGTCGTCGTCGAGAAGAACACGATGTCGCCCGCGACCGCCGGGAAGGACGTGACCTTCTCTTCGTTGCCCACGCCGTCTACTGCCTGGAGCTTGATGACGGCCGTCTGGGTTCCGCTCGACCCCTGATCGAGGATCACCAGCATGGCGTACTGAGTGTTGATAGCATTGCTCGGCATCAGGTCGCTGCCGGTGCCGACAAACAGATACTGCTGCGAGTAGCCGATACTGAGCGTCGCCATTGACGAGAACACCGGATGGTCCGAGGCTTTCGACCCCGAGCCGGTGCTGATGGTGTAGAGATTGAGCATCTGCTGGATGACCGGCGCACCGCCGCTGTTCAACGTGAGGTCGAAGCGCCAGATCTTCCCGTCGAGGTCACCGAGGTACGCCTTCGTGATGTAGCGGGAGTCGGCAGGACCGGTGGCCACAGGGTCGGCCTGGAGTGCGTTCTTCAGCTCGCGACAGTCATTCACGGCCGGTGCCGCGCAGTTGTCGATGGTTTCCCCTTTACCGTCGTTGCCGACACTGCGGCTGTCGAGCACGGCGCCCGTGGCGATGTCGAGCACGTAAAAGGTGTTGCCCGCAACGACGCCGCCGCGATTGGCCTGCTGCTGCTGCGACCACTTGAAGAAGCCGGAGCCGGTCAGGACCACGAACGGCGACGAGGCGCTGGCGATCTGCCCGACCGCCGGATCGGACCAGGTCTCACCCACGGTCTTGGAGATCGCGGGAGCAGCCGCGGAGATGTCACCCCAGGTTCCCTGGTTCACGTCGAAATGCTGGTACTGGGGAAAGGTCCATTTGAGCGGGACGCTGGACGCCGACGAAAAATATCCCAGCACGTCGCCCAGCACGTCACTGTCTGATGACACCGCGTTCGCCATGTCGTCCAACGTCACGTCGAAGGTCTGATAGAACGTGCCGCCGGCGCTCTGTCCGACGATCATGTACGTCCGCCAGTTTCCACCGACTTTCACATCCGCGATCTTCGGCGACCCATCCATGTAGTACCGGAAGTCGCCAACCGGCTGGCCACTGCGCAATGCATTCAGCTTGGGCAGCAGGTTGAAAGGAACGAACGCCCACACTTCTTTGCCCAGCCGAGCATCGATGGCGTGCATCATGCCGTCGTTGGCGCCGACCCAGACGATCGAGCGACGATCCTTGTTCTCGTCGACGAACATCGGATAATCCGCGTCGGGAGGCGGATCGAGGGACGGGGGGTTCATGATGGCCGGCGTCGAGCCGACGATGGCGCCGAGCGGCTGCGACCGGATGAAGTCGATGAGCGTGGCCGCGACCGTGTTGCTCGAGACTTTCAGGTACGGCCTCAGCGTGGCCGCGTTTGCCGACGTGAACGCGATCACGGTCCCATTGGGCAGCGCCGTGTAGATGTTGCGCACGGCAGCATCCGGCACCGACGCTTCCCACAACCTGGTACCGTCGGACACGAACTTGTAGCCCGCAGACTTCGTCGAGTCGAGCTCCGGCTTGTAGACGCGCACGGCCTTGATCTTCCCGTTGAAGCCCGGTAGTGAGTAGCCGGACGTGATCATCACGTTCGATCGCTGCGGAATCACAACGCCCGTCTCCGGATGCGTGACCGCCGTGCCCGGCAGCGCGTTGCCAAAGATATCTCTGCCGTTCGTTAGGTTCACCGTGCCGACGATCGGGCTCGTCACCTGGTGCACCGTCTCGAACCCCAAGGGATGAGATTCGTCCGGCGGCAACGAGAAGTCGGTGTCGTCCACGAACGTGTGCGAGACGGCGAAGTTGACCGCGCGCACGAACTCGGGCACCGGCTGCCCGGGAGTCGTCGCCGCGACCATCGATAGTGTGATTTCCGTGTACGCGCCACCGCTCACGTCGGCCACCGCCTGCAACTGCGTGCGCTCGGCGTCGGTCAATGGCGCGATGGCGATGACGTGAATCGGCACACGGCGTCCCGACACGTTGAGGAACTGCAATGCTTTGGTGGCTGGATTCTCGCCGCTGGTGTTGCCTTCACCACCACCGACAACCAGGAGCGCGACGGTGTTGCGGCATTGGGCGTCCAGGCCGATCAGTCGGGCCGCCTCCGTGCGAAGGTCGTCGAGCATATTGTCGACGGGCGCATCGAGCACAGCGAACTGGTCGCGGCCGGCGGGCAGCAGAGAGTTGGGAGCTCCCGTGGGGAGGCTCAGAATATTGAGCACCGAAGGGTTCGCAGTCGCCCCATCGGCAAGGACAAGCGGCGCCACGGGGCCACCGATCGTGCCGTTGACCGTATTGACGATCGGCCGGGTAATCTTCCACCGGTTGGAACTGATGTCGCCCGTGAGCCTCTGCGCCATGTATGCGTTGTTGTCGATCGTGACGGGACCTTCGTTGATCTGCCAGTCGGCCGCGCCCGACTGAGGCTGGCGTTTCGTAGCGCGGCGAGCTCTGGCGCATGCGAAGGAGGCCAAATCGGACGACACCGGTGTTCCGGTTGATCGCTTCGATCAGTCCTCGACGAGCGATGGAGATGCGTGTGCCCTCGTCGAACGTGTCGAAGCCGGCCTCGCGGTCGCCCACGATGGCAATGTGATCGGCTGCGAACCGGTCACCTGAGATCGACGTGTCCGTGTTGTACAGACCGACGTACTTGCGCCGATACCGTTCTGACGTATTCCCGTCGTTGATCCCGAGCGCATCTTCCCATGTCGTCGCTGTGCCCTGAAGCCGCACATAGACGTTGTCATCGAGGTAGTCGCCGGCGACGTCGCGTTGCATACGATTGCCGGTATCCACCGCGATCAACACCGTGGGCTTGGTCCGCTTCAGGTACAACAGCGGGTCGAGCTGAGCAGCCGCGGTGTGCGGCACGAGCAGCGCCCCCGTCACGGCCAAGCCGATAACGCCTCGTCGAATCGTGGTTGTCATAAGCTGTCTCTTAGCGGCCTAGAACGTCATCACCGTTCGGGTGAGTGCTTTGCCCGGTGTCTGCACGGCGGCCTTGCGCGCGCGGCGGTTCTGTTCGTCCTGACCGCGCTGTCCGGTGTACCCGCGCTCCATCTCGGTGGTGTCGGTGCGTGCGAGCGTTGTCTCGATCACACGGCGGACGCCGCCCGGCCCGTAGGCGTAAGTGAGCATGGACACCACACCGCGTCCCGGATTCGCGCCACCCGACTCGTCGCCGTCGGCCAGCGGCAGGTCGTCGTTCTCAGACGGATCGTCGCCAATCCAGACGATGACGTAGATGTTCGAATTGACCGTGGCCGTTGGAATCACCTCTGTGAGCGGGCCGTAGGCGTAGAGCTGCCATTTCGGGTTGTTCTTCGCCCAGGGCCGTTCATCGGTCGCTACCTCGATTTCCGCGTTTGAGCAGGCGGTCTTGCCGCAGCGAACCATCGCCGTGGCTTCCAGCAGGTTCAGCTTCGACCCGTCGGGCAGCGTGCGAAAGCCTGGCGGGCCGTCGACGAATGACGACGTCGTCGAGCCGTCGAGGATGCGGTTCCAGTCGGGAACGGTCAGCACATCCTGCATCACCCGTTCGACAGCCGCGTCTGCGGCGTAGATCGTTTCGACGCCGTCGCGGTAGTTGCTGGAGATGCGCCGCTCGGTCGTCGTGGTCATTGCGAGCGCCATGCCCAGTGCCGTCAGCAACAGCATGGTCAGCAGCGCGAGAATGAGCGCGACACCACTTTCGTCGCCCATCCGCGAAGCGAGCGGTCTCCTCGTGTTGAGAGTTGACATGTCAGCGTCCCAGATTCAAGTTGCGCGGCGCCACGTCGAAGGCAATTTCCTGGTCCGGGATGAACTTGTTGCCGGCCATCGCGGTGCCGCCCTTCATGAACAGTGGCCCCATCGGACCTCGCATCTGTTCGAGCGCGGCCTGCACGCGAATCGTCACGCGCACGCGGCGAACGCGAAGCAGGTCCGCATCGAACCGGTTCGCTTTGTCGGCGTCAGGGCACCACGGGCCGTCGGTCAACTCTTGCGCCGTGAGCTCGACCTGGCCAAGACCGCCGCCGCCGAGTGTGGCCAGCCGTGCCTCATGCATTCCGTCAGCGCCAAGCTGGAACGTGCAGTTCTCCCCGGCCGGCCAAGTTGCCGCGGACGACGCCCAGCTGCGGTGGAGGAGGGCCATAGGTCGTCCATGGTCCGGGCTTTTTCGTGAGCGGCTTGCCCGTCAATCGCGCCGGGTTGGGGTCGCCGAAATACTGGAACCGCAGGTCCACGACGTTGTCCACCACTGGCAGGTCAACGTTCCAGCCGTCGAAATACATCAGCTGATACGTCTTCGTCGCCTCGTTTGCCTTGAGGTAGTACGTGACCGCGTACACCTGCGTGAGCGCAGAATTGGCCGCATAACCGACCGAGAAATCCTGCTCGCGGTGCTGCATGTGAACGGCCTCATCCTGCACCTGCGTGATCACGAAAAAGTCCCAGTTGCCGTTCTCGTCGAAGATGATGGCCTGGTCGCCCGCGCTGAAACCGCACAGCTCGAGGCCCTTCTTGGGCGGGCAGTTCGGCTGGGCGTTGACCTTGATCTCCGCCGATTTCGGAGGCATCTGCTGAGAGATCGTGGTTTGCGACGGCGTCGCCGGCACGTAGATCAGGCTGATCGCGTCGGTCCGGAAGAACGTTCCCATTTCCGGGTCGGTCGTGTCGCCAAACGCGTGATACGGCATGACGGAAGCGATGAAGTAGCTGAGCGCCCCAGCAGACTCCCCGTTGTAGGTGCCTGCGCCGGCCATCACGAGGTCCTTCTGCAGCGTGTCGATCCCTACACGCAGACGCTGCTGCAGGTCCGATACTTCCGGCTGCGCCTGGAACGTTCCCTGCGCCGGGTTGACCAGCGTAAAGACCGCGCCCGTGACCACGAGCATGATCAACGACGACACCAGCAACTCGATGATCGTGAAGCCCGCATCGTCGCGACGAGGCAGGAGAGGTCGACGGGTCATTGTGCTTTCCTCGTCTTGATGGTGATGACGCGAGCCTCGTCCACCAGCCGAGCCACGTTGCCCTGGTCGGCTTGTCCCCTATTGCGATTGGGGGTCACGAGAACCTGAATGATCAGGGTGTTGTTGGGATTGGTCGGCAGCGGCTCGATCGACCAGCGACGCGTGTACACCGCCGCCGCAGGTGGCTGCGCACCATTGCCGACGATGACGCCGTTCGCGGTGACGTGATCGACGTACCCGACCGTGTTCGCCTGCAGCGCGGTCCCCGGGGACGGCTGCAGTCCCGTGCCTCCAGCAGCCTCGGGCGTCACGGACGTGTCGGTGGTGAAGTCGCTGAGCGGAAGTCCCTGCGGGTCGAAGCCCCAGGTCAGCGAGCGGATCTGTTCGAGCTTCTGCTCGGCCAGTACCGTGGTGAACGTGTTGTTTCGTGCGGCGAGGTTGCTCCCCGTGGACACCGCGAACAGCTGCGCCATGCTGACCAGCGCCGTGACGGTGATGAGCATCGCGACGACCACCTCGATGAGCGTCGAGCCTGTCTCGCCGCCGAGTCCTCGGTTACTGGATTTTGCCAAGAGCGTTCACCGTGACCGATCTGGTTTCGGTCCCTTTCGTGAGCGTGATGGCCACGCCGTTGCCTGCAAGCGGTGGCCCCGACGTGCCGTCCGCATTCACCGAATACGCGGTGCCTGTTGGTCGAAACTCGATCGTCTGCACGGCGCCAAACGACACTCGCGGGTCAAGCCGGCGAATGGGACCGTCCTGGTTCGGCAGCGTCACGGGATTCTGATCGGCCGGCGGGAACGGATACGTGGTGTCGCTGCACCGATTGGCCGCCGTGTCCTGCGGCGCGGGGGCCGTCGGTGTTCCGAGCAGTTCGAGCATGCGGAACTGACCGGCTGCCGGGCAGTTGAACCGCACACGCATCACGTTATTGCTGGTGACCGACTTCATGCGCGCCTGCTGCAGCTCGGAATGGACAATCCGCCGTGCCTGACCGAGCGCGATCGAATTCGCCATGTCTTGAATCAAGGGCATCGAGATGGCCGACAGCGTGGCGATGAGGCCCATCACGATGAGCATGTCCACCAGACTGAAGCCGTCGGTCCGAAGTGTCTGTCTCACTGTGGAGGTAGACAGCAACGGCTCTGCCAGATTGCGTCCGCGGCAGACCGCCACGCCTAATGCACTGATTAGGAATGGGTTCATCGCTTAAATGGGGCAGATTTCGTCGTCGGCATGATTTATGTCTGTGCCAGGTTGGAACAGCGGATCACGTTCCTGAAACCGCTGAGGTCTCGGCACCGATACGCGTTTTGGAAGGGATATAGAGGGGCCGTTGAGGATCTCGACAGATCGGAGGTGGAACTGCAGGCCCTTTTTCACAGAATTGCTAAACAACCTTGGCCAACTGCGGCTTTTGACACGTGCCGTCTCTCAATGGAACACGAGGTGGGCATGTCCCGCCTTCGACCGTGCGCGATCGTGCTCGTGCTTGCCGGCCATGTCCCATGGCTGAGTTTGGCGCAGAACTTGACTTACCCAGATCGTGCTGATTCAAAAAACAACACTATCTGGAAGGTGGAGCCATGGCAGCTAAGTACTTGAAGGTACCTGGTCACCTCGGCTTGGCGATGTGCGCAGTGCTCGTGGCAACGACTGCAGCGGCGCAAAAGCCGACGCCGCAACTCGTGGTGAGCGGCACCACGTCCGGTCCGACCGTCGCCACATTCGCAGCCGTCGCCAGTGCGGACACGCTCACCGTGTCTGGAGCGAATTTCGGACCCTGGCCAACCGTCTACCTCGCGGGCGAGCCGTTGGCCCTGATTAGCGTGTCGCCGGATGAAACACTCCTGACTGCACAACTCCCTTCGCCGCTCGAACCTGGGGCGTACCTGGTGCAGGTGTCTCGTGGACCAGCAACCACTCAGAACGCGAGCTTCGTCGTCGTTGTGGGTGGTGGTGGTGGTGCGACAGGCCCGAAGGGGGACCCCGGTGAGCCCGGCCCGATGGGTCCGCAAGGAGCCAGCGGCGCGCCTGGCGCGGAAGGTCCGCAAGGGCCGATTGGTCTGACAGGTCCCGCAGGTCGCTCACAGGTCCCGCAGGTCCCACAGGTCCGGCGGGTCCGCAGGGTCCGGCCGGCCCGATGGGTCCCGCAGGTCCAGGAGGGGGCTCGACCGGAGGCGGCGTCGACGCGTTCATGCGAAGTGCCGCCGGTAGCTCTCCTACCGAGACGACGAGCTTCCTCGCGGCTCCCTTGACCTTGACGATAAACAGCGCGCTCCAGAAGGTGCTCGTGAACTCCAGCAAGAGTCTCGGGACGATCAACATCGATGGTGCGCAGAATCTCAATGTCTGGATCTGCTACCAGGAGGGTGATGGGGCATTGGCCTTGGTTGGCACAGGCGTTTTTGGTCTGCGCGCTGCGGCCAACACCCGTCAACTCGTAAGCCTGAGCGCCACGCTGACCGGACTCGCTCCCGGGTCATACAGAGTGGGGTTGTGCGGCAGGTCCGACGACGCGAGCAACTGGAACTCCAACGAGTTCAGCTACACGACCGCCCTCGTCACGCAGTAGTTATTCGGTCAGGAGCCGTCGATACCCGCCGCCCGAACAGGTGGCGGTCGATCGACGGCCGCCCTCGTTCTCGAGGCAGGGATGGGAGGAATGTCTTGACCGCCCATCCTGACGGGCCTGAGAATCCAAGACATGAAGTCGCCCAGCCTCACCGCCATTGTTGTGGTGTGCGTCGTGTGTACGGCGGCCGGGGCTTCGGCGCAGCTCGGGGAAGTAGCTCGTAAAGAGGCAGAGCGGCGCAAGACGGTCACGTCGTCTTCGAAAACCTACACGAACGAGAGCCTGAAGTCCGCGCCGCAGCCTTCGTCCGCCCCCGCGTCGGCCGCTCCTGCGGCGTCCACGCTTCCGCCGCCGAGCGCGAGCGGCGATCCCGCGGATCGCAAGAAGGACGAGGCGCTCGTGGCGCGAACGCATCACGAGGTGAGCGCGAGGCGCTCGAGCGGGCGAAGACGTTTGCTGAGGCTCTGCAAAGCCGCATCAACGCACTCAATACCGACTTCGTCAACCGCGACGATCCGGTGCAGCGCAGCGGCATTGCCGCCGACCGCGACAAGGCGCTGGCCGAACTGGAGCGCCTGAAGAAAGAGATCGAGCAGCACACCAAGGCGATAGCCACGATCCAGGAAGAGGCCCGCCGCGCTGGTGTTCCCGCTGGTTGGGTTCGATAAGTCATGTGTGGATTGGCCGATCTGTGGTTGGTGATTCCTTGTTGATTGCCGATTGGTGAACGTTGATTGAGTCAATCGCCCATCAACGATCGACCATCAACAACGAATCAAGAATCCCCAATCGCCAATCACACATGTCCTCCTTCCCTGTATTAATCGTCGAAGACAAAGACTCGCTGCGAGCGATGCTGCGGCATGCGCTCGAAGCGCACGGGCACGCCGTCGTCGAGGCCCGTGACGAACCCGAAGCCGTTCAGCACCTGCGACAGGCGCGCCCGGTCGTGGTGCTCACCGATCTGAAGCTCCCCGTCGGCGATGGATTTGGCGTGCTCCGTGCCGCCAAGGAGCTCGATCCCGAGCTGCAGGTGGTGGTGATGACCGCCTACGGCAGCATCCAGGACGCGGTGACGGCGATGAAAGAGGGCGCGATGGACTTCCTCGCCAAGCCCATCGATCCGGATCATCTCCTGCTGATGGTGGAGCGGGCGATCGCGCAGCGGCGGATTCTGACCGAGTACATCCTGCTGAAGGAAGAGCTCGCTGATCGCCGCGGCGCTCCGCGGATCATCGGCGAAGATCCCAAGCTTCGTCAGGTGTCGCAGCAGCTGCACCGCGCGGCGGCGACGGACGCGACGGTGCTGCTCGAAGGCGAGAGCGGGACGGGTAAGGAGCTCTTCGCACGCGCCCTGCACGTGCTGAGCCCGAGAAACGACGGCCCCTTCGTCGCGATCAATTGCGCGGCGATTCCCGAGACACTGCTCGAGACCGAGCTGTTTGGCTACGAGAAGGGCGCGTTCACGGGCGCGGCGGCGCGAAAGCCCGGCCGGTTCGAGCTGGCGCATCGCGGCACGTTATTCCTGGACGAGATCGGCGACCTGCCGCTGGCGCTGCAGGCCAAGATCCTGCGGGCCCTCGAGGAAAAGCAGTTCGAGCGCGTCGGCGGCACGCAGTCCCTTCACGTCGACGTGCGCGTCGTCGCGGCCACCAATCGCGAGCTGAAAAAACGCGTGGCCGAGCGCCAGTTTCGCGAAGATCTCTACTTCCGACTCTCGGTCTTTCCGATCCAGATTCCGCCGCTGCGCGAGCGCACGGACGACATCCTGATCCTGGCCCGGCATTTCGTCGAGAAGTTCTGCCGCGATCTCAACAAGAAGGAGCTCACGCTCGCGCCGGCGGCGATCGACGAACTGCAGGCCTATCCATGGCCGGGCAATGTGCGTGAGCTGCAGAACTGCATCGAGCGCGCGGTGATTCTGACCGAGGGCGACTCGATTCACGCACGCCATCTCAGTCTCTCGTTCCGTCAGGCGACGCCGGCCACGCCGGCGGCCAATCCCTGGGAGGGCATCGATCTCTCGGGTACGTTGGCGGACGCGCTGCGCCGGGTGACCGAGCAAGCCGAGCGACGGAAGATCACGCAGGCGCTGCAGGATGCTGGCGGCAACAAGACCCAGGTCGCCGATTCGCTGCACGTCGGCTACAAGGTGCTGCTGCAGAAGCTCAAGGCCTACGGGATCGCGGATTAGGCGGGTCTGAAGACCCGCCTCTCCGAAAACATCGTAGAGGCGCATCTGCAGATGCGCCTAGGATTTCAATCCGATCCTCATCAAGACGGCCCGCAATTCATCCTCGGTCACATCGTCGATAGTCATCGTCGCGCCGATGTCGATGGCAATGACGAAGTGCAGACGTCCGTTCACCACTTTCTTGTCGCGGCGAACGGACTCGAGCACGTCGGTGATTGAGATGTCAGCCAACGAAGGCAACGGGCCAAGCGCCGCGATGAGACCGGCAAGGGCCTGACGCGCACGCTCGGCGAGGGCGCCTCGCGCTACCGCGAGATCGGCCGCGGCGAGCATCCCGAACGCAATCGCTTCGCCGTGGCGGAAACGCCGGTACTTGGTGACGGCCTCGAGCGCGTGGCCGACGGTGTGGCCGTAGTTGAGGATCCGCCGCAGCCCGCTCTCACGCTCGTCCTTCGAGACGACGTCAGCCTTGATCCGGCAGGACTCCTCGATCGCCGGTACCAGCATGTCGGGATCGTGCGCGAAGATGGCCTTCACGTGTCCGGCCAGACGATCGAACAGCGGGCGGCTGGCGATCATGCCGTACTTGACGACTTCGTACAGGCCGGATCGGAACTCGCGGCGGGGCAGGGTCTTCAGCAGTTGCGGATCGATCACGACAACGGCGGGTTGATGAAACGCGCCGATCAGGTTCTTGCCGAGCGCGTGGTTGACGCCGACCTTGCCGCCAATCGAGCTGTCCACCTGCGCGAGCAGCGTCGTCGGCACGTGGGCGAGCGTGATGCCGCGAAGGAAGGAGGCGGCCGCGAACCCGGCGGTGTCGCCGATCGACGCCGCCGCCGACGGCCACGATCGCGCTGCCGCGGTCGGCCCCGGCGCGGATCAGCGCCTCGTAGACGCGAGAGACCGACTGCAGGTTCTTGAAGCGCTCACCGTCGGGCAGGAGGATCGGTTCGACACGCCCCAGCGCCTCCTGCAGCCGCGCGCCGTGCAGGCGCCAGACGACCGGACTCGAGACGACAAATCGGCGCGCGCCGACGCCGTGCGCCTCGAGCAGTTCAGGAAGCCGGTCGCTGATGCCATTGCCGATCCAGATCGTCGAGGGGCGCGCGCCCGCCGTGACCTCTACGCGTACCGCTGCGTCAGACATTGAGCCTTGGGCATTGTGCATTGGGCATTGATAGGATCGCAATGTGGGCATCATGGCCGATTTCCTCGTGATCGGCAGCGGGATCGCCGGTCTGCGCGCGGCGATCTCGCTGGCCGATGTCGGCCGTGTCGTCCTGCTGACCAAGGCCGATCCGCGCGAGAGCAACACCGGGTACGCGCAGGGCGGCATCGCCGCGGCGATGGGGAGTGACGACTCGCCGGACCTGCACGCGCGCGATACGCTCGCGGCCGGCGACGGCATCTGTCTCCCCGAGGCGGTTGACGTCCTGGTTCGCGAGGGCCCGCGCTACGTGCGCGAGCTGATCGAGTGGGGTGCGACCTTCGACCAGGACCAGCAGGGACAGCCGGCGCTCGGTCGTGAGGCCGCGCACAGCGTGCGGCGCGTGCTGCACGTGCGGGACGCCACCGGCCGATCGATCGGTCAGGTGCTCTGGCAGATGGTCTCCACGCATCCTCGAGTGCAGGTCTTCGGCGACGCGCTGGCGTTGTCGCTGTCCACGCCGGACGGAACGTGCGGTGGCGCGACATTTCTCGATCGCGACGGACGCGTGGCGCAGGTGACCGCGAGCCGGACACTGCTGGCCACTGGCGGCGCGGGCCAGGTGTTTCGCGAGACGACGAATCCCGCCATCGCCACCGGCGACGGGATCGCGATGGGCTTCGAGGCCGGGGCCCGCGTGACCGACCTGGAGTTCATCCAGTTCCATCCGACCGCGCTCAACGTGGCCGGGGCGCCGCGGTTCCTCCTGTCGGAGGCACTCCGTGGCGAAGGCGCCCGGCTGGTGAATCAGGCCGGTGAGCGATTCGTCCAGCGCTACGAGCCGGCAGGCGATCTGGCGTCGCGCGATCTCGTCGCGCGGGCCATCGTCCGCGAGGTGCAGCGGACCGGCGCGCCCGTGTTCCTGACGATGGCGCATCTGGATCCCGACTACGTGCGCAGCCGGTTCCCGACGATCACGCAGGCGTGCCGGCGAGCCGGGATTCGACCTCGCGACGGATCGCATCCCGGTGAGTCCGGCCGCGCACTATGTGATGGGCGGGATCGAGACCGACCTCTGCGGCCGGACGTCGATCGACAACCTGTTTGCCGCCGGCGAGGCGGCGTGCACCGGTGTGCACGGGGCAAACCGTCTGGCCAGCAATTCGCTGCTCGAGGGACTGGTCTTCGGCGCGCGCGCCGCGGACGCGATGAAGGGGACGACCGCGCAAGCCGTTCTGTCGGCCGAGCCCGGTGAGCCGTTCAGACAGCCGGATGGGGGCGCGACCGTGCCCTCGGCGTCCGACGTACGCGATGTGATGTGGCGTCATGCCGGGCTCGTCAGGTCCGAGGACGATCTGTCGCCGCTCGTGCAGCAGCTCTCGGGTTGGCTCGCCGCCGTGTCACGGGCTCGCACGACATCCACTGGCGATCGAGAGCTGCGTCGCGTCGCCAGCCTCGTGACGGTCGGTCTGCTGATCGCGCGAGCGGCGCTCAGGCGTGAGGAGAGCCGCGGCGGCCACTTCCGGGAGGATTTCCCGCAGCGCGACGATATACACTGGCAAAGACGGATATCTGACCGGTCCGGCTGAAGCCGGACTCTACATCTCAACGCTTTCATGGCAAAAGAAGCCACCGAAATTCCCGATCTCCCCACCGAGATCACGCCTCAGTCACAGGACTTCGGCCGCTGGTATATCGACGTCGTCCGCAAAGCGGAGCTCGCCGACTATTCGCCGGTGAAGGGCTGCATGGTGATTCGCCCGTACGGGTACGCCATCTGGGAGCTCATGCAGCAGGCGCTCGACCGCCGGTTCAAGGCCACCGGTCACGTGAACGCGTACTTTCCGCTGTTCATTCCGGAAAGCCTGTTGATGAAGGAGAGCGAGCACGTCGAAGGCTTCGCGCCCCAGGTCGCGTGGGTGACGCACGGCGGCAACGAGAAGCTCGAAGAGCGGCTCGTGGTGCGTCCGACGTCCGAGACGATCATCGGGACGATGTACGCCAAGTGGGTCCAGTCGTGGCGGGATCTGCCGATCCTGATCAACCAGTGGGCGAACGTCGTGCGGTGGGAGAAGGTGACGCGCCTCTTCCTGCGGACGACAGAGTTTCTCTGGCAGGAGGGCCACACCGCGCACGAGACGGCGGAAGAGGCCGAGGAAGAAACGCGGCGGATGCTCGCGGTCTACAAGGACTTCGCCGAGACCGAGCTGGCGATGCCGGTCATCGACGGACAGAAGACCGAGAGCGAGAAGTTCGCCGGCGCCGACCGCACGTATTCGATCGAGGCGCTGGTCCGCGATGGACGCGCGCTGCAGGCTGGCACGTCGCACAACCTCGGCCAGAATTTCGCGAAGGTGTTCGACATCAAGTTCCAGGCGCGCGACAAGTCCGTGCAGTTCGTGTACGGCACGTCATGGGGCGTCTCGACGCGGATGATCGGCGGCGTGATCATGGCGCACGGCGACGATGGCGGGCTGATTCTGCCGCCGAAGGTCGCGCCGTATCAGGTCGTCATCGTTCCGATTCCGCGCGGCAACTGGAAGGAAACCGTGTTGCCCAAGCGCGCAGGCGATTCGTGACGATCTCGTCGCGCGGGGGATTCGGGTGAAGATCGACGACCGCGAGTCGCAGACGCCTGGCTGGAAGTTCAACGAGTGGGAGATGCGCGGCGTGCCGCTGCGGCTCGAGATCGGACCCAAGGACATCGAGAAGTCGCAGGTCGTGCTGGCCCGCCGCGATACGCGCGAGAAGTCGTTCGTGCCCATGGATGGACTGCCTGCGCACGTCGAGCAGTTGCTCGCGGCGATCCAGCAGGCGCTGTACGAACGCGCCGTGGCCTTCCGCACCGAGCACACCAGCGAAACGGACTCGTACGACGAGTTCAAGCAGACGATGGAAGGGCGGCCTGGCTTCGTGGTGTCGCCGTGGTGCGGGTCGGCTCAGTGCGAGACCGAGATCAAGAACGACACGCAGGCGACGATTCGGAACATCCCGTTTTCATCGCCTCCGCCGATCGGCAAGAAGTGTCTGAGGTGCGGTGGGGACGCCGTGGCGGCAGCATGGTTCGCGAAAAGCTATTGAGGTCCAGCGCCTTCGTCGCGGTCGCCCTCATGGCCGTGGTGGCCTGCGGGTGTCAGCCGCGGGGGCCGCTGAAGGTCGCGTCGATTCAGACCGGGAAGTCGCTGAACTCGGACAACAGCGTCGGCGAACACACGACGCGTTTCCGACGCCAGGACACCCTCTACGTGGCCGTGCTCACCGAAGGCCCGGGCGCGGGAACGCTCACCGCGCGGTGGACGTATGTGGGCCGGCTGGTCAGCGAGGACTCGCGCAAGGTGTCCTACGGCGATTCCGCGGCGACTGAGTTCCACATCAAGAACTCCAGCGGCTTTCCGCCGGGTGACTACGCCGTCGAAATCCTTCTCGAGGGCAAGCCGGTCGAGACGCGCAACCTGCGCGTCGAGAAAGAAAAGTAGCCCTCTACACGAATCCCGGAAAATTCGCCCGCAGCTTCTTGACCACGGCACTGCGCCCGCTGAGCCGCGCCCGTCGCGTGATGGTGGCCGCGGCCGCTTCGAGCTGATGGCGCCAGGTCAGATCCTTCGGCGAGGCCGACCACGCGCGCGCGAGCGGCTCGAGGCAGCTGCGCATCGCCGATCGCGGCGGCCGTTGACACGAACGACTGCGGGAGCGCGCTGGTCGCGGCTTCGAACGTCTCGCGGATGTCGTACAACGCGACGAGGCTGAGACGCCGGGCCAGCGCCTGATGGGCCTGACCACGGGCGTGCAGCCATTCCGTCTGCAGGCGAGACGAGGATTCAGCCTGCTCACGCGCTCGAGTACGTTCGACGAGCGCGTGCAGTGTGGAGAGCGTGGCGCTGCTGCCGTAGGCCTGAATCCACTCGCGAATCGCCATCGGATCGTCGAGCGACGGGCCCGCGCTCTCGGGCGGCGGCGCCTGATCCCGGATCGGTCGGACGAGATGCTCCGGCAGCTCGGAGAGCGCGGCGAGGGCGGCCACCCGGACTCGCGCGTCGCGCGCGCGATCGACCGCGATCGCGGTGATCGCGTCCAGCAGGCGCGTGCCGGTCTCCTCGGCGACCCACTCCCGCAGCACACCCAGCGCGCCGATCGTCACCTCGATGTCTCCGTCCTGAAGGGCGTCGAAGGCGGCGTCGATCGCGCGGACATCGTTGATGCCTTCGAGCGCGTCGAGCGCCAGCGCCCGCACCGGCGCGGACGCATCGGACGCGACGAGATCAACGAGGCGCAGCAGCGCGCGGCTGCCCAGAATGCGAAGCCGCGCCACGGCGGCGTCCCTGCGGATGGAATCGCTCGACTGGAGATCGGCGATCAACCGATCGATGTCGTTGGAGGGGCGACGCATGCGCCGCCCTAGGCGTCCTCGGTGACCGGTTCCTTTCTTCTTGCCGAACGCCCAGGCCAGGCCGATGCTGATCAAGTAGAGGATGAAACATCGGGCCGGCCATCAGCACCTGACCGACCGGGTCGGTGCCGGGAGACAGAACCGCGCCGACGATGAACATGATCAGGATCGCGTACTTCATGTTCCGAATCGAGGAACCTGGCGGTGATGATGCCCATCTTCGCGAGGAACAGGACCAGGGTCGGCATCTGGAAGATCAGGCCGAAGGTCAGCATCAGCTTCACGTACAGCCCGAACGCTGGCTCGATGCGCGGCATGAACGTGAGCTTGTCCGACGCAAAGCTCTGGAAGAACGCGAACGTCAGCGGAAACACGACGTAGTGTGAGAACACCGCGCCCGCCACGAAAAAGAACGATGACATCGCGACGAACGGGATCGCGAGCTTCTTCTCGTTCGCGTAGAGACCAGGCGCGACGAACAGCCACACCTGCGTCATGACGCCCGGCGATGCCACCAGCACACCCACGAGGACGATCATCTTCAGATAGAGCATCAGGGCTTCGGTCGGCTCGGTGTAGATCAGCGTCTGGCCCTTGGGCAGCACCCCATGCATCGGCGACATGATGAAGTCGAAGATCTGGCTGCATGAAGAACGCCGCAATCAGCGAGCCGACGATGATGGAGACAAGCGCCCAGACGATGCGTTTCCGGAGCTCGTCGAGATGCTCCAGAAACGACATCTTGCCCGTGCGCTCGGACTCGTGCCCCGATTCCGTCCCAATCGGGATCCTCGCCGGTGGCAGGCGTCTGCGCTTTGTTTGGAAACGGCACCAGGGCCATCGTGATTACGCGGGTTTGCTGGTGTTGGTACGGCTGACCGTCGGATCGCGAAGACTGCGGGCGGCTCGAAGTCGGCAGGCGTCAGTCCGTGCGGCATCGATCGCCGACGTCTGCTCGGCCTCCATCTTCGCGCGCTGCTCCTTCTGCTCCTCGACCCGCACCTCTTCCTCGAGCGTCGAGCGCAGCTCGTTCGAGGCCTTCTTGAATTCGCCCAGGCTTCTGCCCAGCGAGCGGCCGAGCTCGGGGAGCTTTCGGGGCCCGAAGATAATCAGAGCGATCACCAGGATGATGACCAGCTCCGGCATGCCGATGGAACCAAACATAGGTATTGCTCCAGCCGGCGTCCACCGGCACTCGTGTCGTGGGTACGCGGGTGGCGGCAGATGTGTCCGCCCCTACGTAAGTACCTCATGCGATTATAGAAATCCGTTCTGGACGGGGTCAAGGTGAGGGGTGTACATTCGAAGGATATGTGGAGTGTTCGCTCGCTGTCGGCGGCCGGCTCGATCATCGCGGTCTCGGCCGTAGTCGGGGGGCTCTTCGGCCGGGCGGCGCTGGTCGCGCAGGACCAGGTTCCCGACCAATACAAGGTCTTTACTGCCGCTTTGAAGGCCGTCGAGGAGAAGTACGTCGGCGAGGTGGAGTCCGACCGGCTGGTCTACAGCGCCATTACCGGGATGCTCCAGACGCTCGATCCGCATTCGAGCTTCATGGACCCGCGCAGTTTTGCCCAGATGCGTGAGCGCCAGGAAGGCCGCTACTACGGCCTGGGCATCACCATCAACGTCGTCGATGGCGACGTCACCGTCTTCAACGTCTTCGAAGGCTCGCCCGGCGTACCAGCGAGGTCTGCGCCGTGGCGACGTCATCGTCCTGATCGAAGGCGAGACGACCAAGGGCTGGAACACCGAACAGGCGGTGCGAAAGCTGCGCGGACCCAAGGGCACGTCGGTGAACATCGCGATTCGACGCGCCACCTACGACGAACCGATCAAGCTTGCCGTCATGCGGGACGAGGTCCACATTCCGACGATCCCCGCGGCGATCATGCTGGACGCGACGACTGGCTACATCAAGCTTCAGGACTTCGGGGAGAACACCGATCCGGAACTGGGTCG
Source organism: uncultured Acidobacteriota bacterium (assembly GCA_963751025.1). GTDB lineage: Bacteria > Acidobacteriota > Vicinamibacteria > Vicinamibacterales > UBA2999 > Gp6-AA40. The sequence continues at coordinate 668,997 of CAVVTC010000008.1, forward strand.
CGCACTGCGCGAGCTCACGCAGAAGGGCATGAAGCGTCTGGTCCTCGACCTGCGCGGCAATCCCGGCGGCGCGCTCGATCAGGCGATCAAGGTGTCGAACCGCTTCCTGCCCAAGGGCAATCTGATCGTGTACACGCGCGGCCGCGTTGCGAATTCCGATCAGGATTACCGCGCGACCGAATCGAGTGAGTATCTGAATCTGCCGATGGTGACGCTGGTGAGCCGCACCAGCGCGAGCGCCTCCGAGATTGTCGCCGGCGCGCTGCAGGATCACGATCGTTCGCTCATCGTCGGAGAGACGACGTTCGGGAAGGCGCTCGTGCAGTCGGTCTATCGGCTGTCGCAGGGCGCGGGCGCCGCGATCACGACGGCGCGTTACTACACGCCGAGCGGGCGGCTCATTCAGCGTCCGTGGGACGGCACCTTCGACGAGTACCTGACCTACGTCTTTCGCGATCAGGACGCGAACAAGGCGCACAAGGAGTCCGATCTCAAATACACGGACTCGGGGCGCAAGGTGTACAGCGGCGGAGGCGTCGAGCCCGATCGCCGATTCGATGGTCCGTCGGACGGTTTCAATCCGACGCGCCTTGGCCGCTCAATCGCGGCGCGCAACCTGTTCGACACCTACGCGCAGCAGTTCTCGCGCCGCGGTGACACGCGCATCAGCCGCGCCGGCGGCACAGACGCGGGAGCTCGAGTCCGGGATACGAGGTCACCGACGCGATGCTGGCCGAGTTCAAGGCGCTCGTGCAGAAGAGTCCGATCCTCTTCGACGAGGCGTCGTGGCAGAAGGACCTCGAGTTCATCAAGGCGATGATCCACCGCGAGATCGACATGGACCTGTTCGGGGTGGCCGTGGCCTATCAGAATCTGGCCAAGCAGCGACCCGCAGCTGCAGTTCGCGCTCGGGCCTGTTTCCCGAGGCCCAGCAGCTCCTCGAATCGGGTCGCCAGGCCCAGGGCAAGAGAGCCGCTAAGTAACTGTCGCATTTGGTGCCTAGCCCAAAATGTTGTGGTGGGACTTTGACCTTGCCACAATGGCTAGGCCTTGTTAGACTGAGCGCCGTTCTGCACAACTGAACGGAAGCCTCCTCCTGGACGTACCACAAATGCGCCTCGAACGCCTCGAGATATCTGGATTCAAGTCGTTTTCGGACCGGTCGGAGCTGGCCTTCGACCAGGGTGTGACGGCCATCGTCGGTCCCAATGGCTGCGGCAAGAGCAATGTGGCCGATGCCATCACGTGGGTACTCGGCGAGCAGAGCGCCAAGAGCCTCCGCGGCGACAAGATGGAAGACGTGATCTTCAACGGCAGCGACGCCCGGAAGCCGGGCGCGACCGCCGAAGTGCGATTGCGTCTGGCCGGTCTGCCCCTGCCGCCCCGTCCCGGTACGCCTGTCGAAGAGGTCGAGGGCCTGAAGGAATTCCATGCCGCCGGCGACGACGGCCATGCCAACGGCAACGGCCACTGCCAATGGCAACGGCCACGCCGTCGCGAGTCTCGACGAACTGACGAAGCGTTCACGCGCGACGTCGAAGTCACGCGCCGGCTGTATCGATCGGGTGAGAGCGAGTACCTGATCGACGGGGAAGTGTGCCGGCTGAGGGATGTGCACGAGCTGCTGATGGACACCGGCCTTGGCGCGAAGGCCTACGCGATCATCGAGCAGGGCAAGATCGGGATGATCCTCAGCTCGCGTCCCACCGATCGGCGTCAGCTGATCGAGGAAGCGGCGGGCATCACGAAGTACCGCTCGCGCCGTCGCGCCGCCGAGCTGAAGCTCGAGGCCGCGCAGCAGAACCTGGTCCGCATCGACGACATCGTCTTCGAGGTCGAAAAGCAGCGCGGCACACTCAAGCGACAGGCGGCGAAGGCACGCCGCTACAAGCGGCTGCGCGACGAGTTCCGGCGCTGGGAGAAGGTCCTCTTCGCGCGCCGCTATCGCGAGCTCGCGGCGAGCATCGAGAGGCGCGCTGTCGAAGCTCGGTCTGGCGCGCGAGCGCGAGGCGGCCGCCGCGGCGCGTCTGGCGGAAGTCGAAACCGAGCTCGGGCGGCTGCGTCTCGAGCAGACCGAGGCGGACGGCCGCGCATCGGCGATTCGCGAGGACGCGCACGCGCGCGAGCTGGACATCAATCGCCGGCAGCAGCAGCAGGAATTCAATCGCCATCAGACCGAGACGCTTGCCGCCCGCGGCACCGAGATCGAAGCGGAGATTGCGCGACCTCGAGGCTCGTCGTGAGCCGGCGCGGCTGGCGATGGAGTCGCGACGGGCCGCGCAGGCCGATGCCGAAGCGCTCGCGCGACGAGGCCGCGGTGGTGATGAGCACCGCCAACGCCGCGCACACCGCGGCGCAGCAGCAGATCGAGGGCCTGGACGCGCATGTCGAGACCGCGCGTCAGAGCGTCTACATGTCGCTCAATTCGGTCATGGCCGTCCGTCATGTGCTCGAGCACACGGCGGCGCAGCACGAGCGAGTGGGCGAGACGCTCGGGCAAGCTCGACGTCGAGGAGGACGATCTCCGGCGTGAACGGGAGCGCGTGGCCTCGGATCGCACGGCTGCGATGGAGGCGTTGAGCCGCGCACAGGACGACGCTCGAGACGATCCGGCTCCAGCACGCCGCGCGAAAGTCGGAGCTGGCCAGCGCGCGCGGCGAGCACGAAGAGCGGGCGCGTGAGGTCCGCACTCGAGAACAGGAACTGGCCGCCGTCGAGGCGAGGCTGGCGTCGCTGCAGGAGCTGGCCACGAGCCGGGCTGATTTCGGCGATGCGGCCCGCATGGTGCTGGTGCAGGCCAACGGCCACGTCGGTCAGCAGGGTGCCGTGGCCGACTACGTGGAAGTCGATCGCCGCTACGAGCGCGCGGTCGAAGCCTGCCTGGGCGAGCTGCTCGAACACGTGATCGTCGAACGCCACGATCAGGCGGCCGCCGGTCTCTCCCTCGTGCGTCAGCACGACGCCGGGCGCTGCGGCTTCGTGGTCGTCGATCCGGGTTCGAACGGTTATCACCCGCGCGAAGTGCTGCGCGTGCCCGGCATCGTGCCGGTTGCCGACGTGCTCCACGTCCAGGGACCGCACGCGATCACCATCCAGAAGGTGCTGCCCGAGGCGTACGTCGCCGACACGTTCGAGCAGGCGGTCTCGTTCTCACGTCAGACGTCCGCGCCGATCGCGACGCATCGATGGAGACGTCTTCCGAGGCCCGCATCTGGTCACCGGCGGCGCGAAAGTCGAGTCGCGAGGCATTCTGGCGACCAGACGCGAGATCAAGGAGCTCGGCGAGCGCGTGGCCGTCGATCGGGAGCAGCTCGCGCGTCTGTCCGCGGACGTCGCGCAGCTCGAGCTGACGATTGCCCAGGCCACCAGCGCGATCGCCGGCCTGCAGGCGGAGGAGCACGCGCAGGAAAAAGCGATCGTCGCGCACGAAGCGCAGCGCGAGCGGGCCGACGAGGAGACGCACGCGCCTGGCGCGCAAGGCCGAAGTCATCGCCGTCGAGCGGCGCACCGCCGAGGAAGAGCGCGCCGCGCTCGACGTGAGGCGCGCGGAAGCCGACGCCTCCGATCATTCGTCTCGAGAGCGAGCAGCGGACCGCGGAGGAGCGACTCGGCGACGCGCAGCGGACGCTCGCTTGACGCCCGCGATACGGCTGGCGCGCTCGGTGCGCAGGCCGCCGAGGCCCGCGCCACTCACGCCGCGCTGCGTCGAGCGCGCGGCCGCACTGGGGCTGAGGTGCTGCGCCTCGAGGAGAGTGCCCGGGAGCTCGAACTGCGCATCGGCGCGCATCACGCCGAACTGCAACAGACGCATACTCGCCGCGAGTCGCTGCTGCAGGCGATCGTCGACGGGCAGCGCGCGCTGGACGAGGACATCCAGACGCTGGTCGTCAAGCGTGACGAACTGCGTGCCGCCGACGAGAGCGCAGCGGCGCTGCGGGCGTCGGTCGACGCCCAGGACGTCGTCATTCGCGCAGCGCGCGGACAGCCGTCGAAGGCGATTCGCGGCGAGGCGACCGACCTCGAGGTCCAGCGCGCGACCGCCCAGAGCGACCTGACGCACCTCGCGCAGACGTGCATGGACGCGGTGCAGGTGCTCGCTGGACGAGGTCCTGACGGAAGTCGAGCAGATGGAGCAGGCCGGCCAGGCCACGCCGGATGCCGCGGCGATCGCCGCCGAGGAACCGGATCCCGAGGCGGACGATGAAGGCCGCTCGCAGGCGGCCAGCTGCGGATGCGCCCGTCGGTGCGCCGGCGTCGAGCCGACGAGGCGCCACCCGCGTCGATGACCGCCGAGGAAGCCATCACGCGACTCAAGGCGAAGATCGATCGCCTGGGGCCGGTGAACATGATGGCCATCGAGCAGTTCGACGAGCTCGAGCAGCGTCACGTGTTCCTGACCACGCAGCGGCGCGATCTGGTCGACTCGATCGCGCAGACGTCGCAGGCGATCGCGCGCATCGACGAGACGACGAAGGCGCGCTTCACCGAGGCGTTCACGGCGATCCAGGCCAACTTCCAGGTCACGTTCAGCACGCTGTTCGGCGGCGGACGCGCCGGGCTGACGCTGCTCGACGAGAACGATCCGCTCGAAAGCGGCATCGACATCGTCGCCTCGCCTCCGGGCAAGCGCCTGCAGAGCGTGCAGCTGCTCTCGGGCGGCGAGAAGGCGCTCACCGCCATCGCGCTGATGTTCGCCATCTTCAGATACAAGCCGAGCCCGTTCTGTCTGCTCGACGAGATCGACGCGCCGCTCGACGATGCCAACGTGCACCGGTTCATCGAGATGCTCAGGGGCATGCTCGACCGGACGCAGTTCATCCTGATCACCCACAACCGTCAGACCATGGAGATCGCCAACCGGCTGTACGGGGTGACCATGGAGGAGCCGGGCGTGTCGAAGCTGATCTCCGTTCAACTGAACTAATCGATCAGGCCGAACCATCAACGGCCGAACGTATTGAGAAGCATGCGGTTCCCCAGACTGATGCTCGTCGTCGTGCCTGGCTCGCCGCCGGAGTCGCGTGCGACGTCAAAGTCGGCAAGGACGGGCTGTCGCTCGACGTCGCCAGCGGAAAAGCCACCGATGAGTGGACGCGCACCTACACGCTGCCCAAGGGCGGGCGTCTCGAAATCATCAACGTCAACGGCGTGATCGAGGTCTTCCCGGCCACCGGCTCCCAGGTCGAGGTCGTGGCCACGCGTGAGGTCAGGACCCGATCCGATGAAGAAGCCAAGGCGCGGCTGGCCAAGGCGGAGATGATCGAGGAGGTTGGCAAGGACCACGTCCGCATCGAGATGAAGCCGGCCGAGCGCGAAAACAGCTTCGGGCCGCACGGCCGGGTGAGCATCCAATATCGGGTCAGCGTGCCGCCTGGTCTCGCGATGTCGTTCCGTACCGAGAACGGCGCGGTTCGGCTCGAGAACATTCAGGGTCGCATCGACCGCTGGCGTCCACCAACGGTCCGGTCGTCGGACGCGGTCTGTCGGGTTCGGTGGACGCGTCCACGGTCAACGGAGGGATTCAAATCGGCCTCACCGACGCTGGATGCCGACTCGAAGATCACTACCGTCAACGGGCCGGCGACGCTGATCGTCGCGACCGGCGTCGGCGCTGAGCTCGAGGCCGAGGCCGTCAACGGCGGCGTGGTCGACCCAGGACGACCTTCCGCTCACGGAGAGCGATCGCACGACCTCGCCGCGTTGCCGGCCGTCTCAACAAGGGCGGTCCGAGGATCACCGTGCAGACCACGAATGGCGGCGTGCGTATCGGGACGACCGAGGACTTCGCCCGCGGGCGCGGGGGCCGCGAGCGCCGTCGTCCACCAGCGGGCGGCTAGGGGCGTGGCGAACGAGGACAAAGCCACCAGGTACCACCGTCTTCAGCGACGCGCGTCCGTCCTTGCCACTGTCCTCACGATAGTCGTCCTCGCCGTACCTGCTCGATCTCCGGCGGCTCAGCCGCCATTCGACATACCGTCAGCTCGTGGTCCGGACAGTCGTTCGTGGTGACGGTCATCGGCTACGTGGCCGTGCTCGCGCTGTTGCTCGAGCTTCTTCAGCTGCCGCTCGCGTTCTATCGCGGCGTCACGCTCGAGCGGCGATACGGACTCTCCACGCAGACGACCGCTCGCTGGTGGATCGATCACGTCAAGGCCGGAGTCATCTCGCTCGTGTTCGCGACCGGCGCTGCGCTGCTCGTGCTGGCGCTCATCCGCTGGGATCCCGAACGATGGTGGATCCTCGCGGCGTCCGCGTTCACGGTGATTCTCGTGCTGCTGGCGCAACTCGCGCCGGTCGTGCTGCTTCCGCTCTTCTACACGATCACGCCGCTGACACGGGACGCGCTCCGCGAACGGCTCGTGGCGCTCGCCGACCGGGCCGGCACCCGCATCGCCGGCGTGTTCGAATGGCGGCTCAGCGATCGCACCAAGAAGGCGAACGCCGCGCTGGCCGGCATCGGGCGGACGAGACGCATCCTGTTATCCGACACGCTGCTGGCCGAGCACTCGGATGACGAGATCGAAGTGATTCTCGCCCACGAGCTCGCACACCACGTCTATCGCGACATCTGGTCGGCGATCGTTGTCGAGACGGTGCTGATCGCGCTCGGCTGCTACATGGCCGATCTCGCGCTCGGCACATTTGCGGCGACGCTTCGGGCTGGAAGGCAAGGGCGACATCGCGGCGCTGCCTCTACTGGTGCTCGCGGCGGGGGCGGTCTCGCTGGCGCTGATGCCGATGTCGAATGCGCTCTCACGCGCGCACGAGCGCCGCGCCGATCGCTACGCGCTGACGATGACGCGGAACGCGCCGGCGTTCATCAACGCCATGCGGCGGCTGGCCGCGCAGAATCTGGCGGAGGAGGAGCCATCCCGCCTCGTCCAGGTGCTCTTCCACACGCACCCACCGACCGCGGCACGGATCGCGGCGGCTCGGGACTACGAGCAGGAATCAGGCATCGGAAGTCGGGTATCGGGGCTGGGCAAGGCCTGAGGCGTTTCAGGAACTGTTCCGATCGTCTCCCAGGGGCGTTATTCACAATGCAGGCGGTGGTTCGTACGAAGACCTCCCACACGGGAACCGTCTCGGCGTGCGCGCTGACGCAGGAGGTGTTAGATGGCTCTCTATGCCTTTGATGGAACGGGACAGCGAGACGACAATCCTGAACTCGAGGACACGAAAGATACCAACGTCGCGCGGTTCTTCTTCGCCTATCGACCGAGCGACGCGCATCTGCCGATCGACGATCGACGCAACCACTATCAGCGCGGCGTCGGGAGCGCCGGGCTCCTGCGACGGGCCCTCGGGACCATCACGGGGTTTGGCGGACGGACATTCGTGCGCCGTGCCATTGGCAAGCTCAAGGACAACATCAAGGATGGCGACACCACCGTAGACGTTGTTGGCTTCAGCCGTGGCGCAGCGCTGGCGCTCGACTTCGTCAACGAGATCGCGAAAGGGGAAGCCAAGTTGCGGGACGGACAGATTCCCACGGTGCGGTTCCTGGGGCTGTTCGACTGTGTTCCGTCATTTGGCATCGCGATCATCCCGGTGAACCTCGGCTGGGATCTCGACCTCCCGGCAAACGTGCGCCGCTGTTGCCATGCGCTGGCGCTGGACGAGCGGCGTGGGAACTTCCATCTGCATCGCCCCGCAGTATTGGGACAGGTGGAGTCGGGTCGCCTCACGGAAGTCTGGTTCCGCGGCGTGCATTCGGACGTCGGCGGAAGCGGTGCCGATGAGGATCCGCCGCGCGGTCTCGCCAGTATCGCGCTGGACTGGATGATCGTGAACGCACAAGCGTGTGGCCTCGAATTCGACCCGACGCTCGTGGCGCAGAACAAGGCGGCCGCGCGAGCCGAGGCCAGAATGCTCGACAACTTCGATCCGTTTGAAACGTCGTTCCGCAAGATGCGCGACGGTGATTTCATCCACGAGACGGTGACGTTGCGCGACCAGTGCAACAATCCAGCCGCGACGTGCGTGCGGGTCTCCAACACCGGAGAGCGACTCGGTAGTTTCGAGCTGGCGTAGAACCAGGTCCCTCGGGTTACTTGGCTCGCACGACGAGCTGCCCCCGCATCTGCGAGTGGCGCGAGTCGTTGCTCAGGTTCGAATAAAACGGGAAGGTGCCGGGGCGATCGGCCCGAAACTCGATCGTCGTCGATCCGCCCGCGGGCACCCGCCTGGACAGGCGGTAATCGTCGATCGCGAAGCCGTAGGCGACGTCCGCGCTCTGGACGGTCAGCTTGATGAGGTCGTCCTGCGCGGCTTCGACGCGGTTCGGGGAGAAGCTGTAATCACGCGCGGTGAGCGTGAACTCGCGGCGGGTGGGGGCCTGATCCTGGGCGCTTGATGCTGCGAGGACCCGCCGAATCAGCGGGTTGGCCGCCAGGAAGATACCCGTGCCGACGAGCAGCAGCGCCAGACTCCGCCGCATCGTTCTCATACACCTATTTTAGACGACCGGGCCTACGGCCCGGTTTCCTTGCGCGATTCTGCCCGCCTGTAGGCGGACTATTCCTTGGCGGCTGGAGCAGGAGTAGCCGGCCTTTTGCGCCTCTTCCTGCAGCAGAGCTTTGCGGCTGAGCCGGATTTTCCCGGTCGGGTCGATATTGATGACCTTCACCAGGATCTGCTGGCCTTCCTTGAGCTCGTCGCGGACGTCCTTCACGCGATGGTTCGCGATTTCCGAGACGTGCAGCAGCCCATCGGTGCCGGCCATGATTTCGACGAAGGCGCCGAAGTCGGTGATCCGCTGCACCTTGCCCATGTAGGTTTTGTTGAGCTCGGGCGTCGCGGTCAGCTCCTGGATGATCCCGATCGCCTTGGCCGCCGATTCGCCATCGGCCGAGGCCACGTTCACCTGGCCGTTGTCCTCGACGTCGATCTTCACGCCGGTGCGCTCGATGATGCTGCGGATCATCTTGCCGCCGGGGCCGATGACGTCGCGGATCTTGTCCACCGGAATCTTGATGGTGATGATGCGCGGTGCGAACGTGGACATGTCGGTCCGCGAGTCGCCCAGCGTCTTGGCCATCTCGCCGAGGATGTGCATGCGGCCGGCGCGCGCCTGCTCGAGCGCCTTGGCCATGATCTCCGACGTTGATGCCGGTGACCTTGATGTCCATCTGCAGCGCGGTGATGCCTCTTGCCGTGCCGGCGACCTTGAAGTCCATGTCGCCGTAGTGGTCTTCGGCGCCGGCGATGTCCGAGAGCACGGCGTACTTGCCGGTCTTCTCGTCCATGATGAGGCCCATCGCGATGCCGGCGACGGCCGACGAGATCGGCACGCCCGCGTCCATCATCGCCATCGAGCCACCGCAGACCGACGCCATCGACGAGGAGCCGTTCGACTCGAGGATGTCGGACACGATGCGGATGGTGTAGGCGAACTTCTCTTCGCTCGGAATGACCGGCGCGAGCGCGCGCTCGGCGAGTGCGCCATGACCGATCTCGCGCCGGCCCGGTCCGCGCTGCGGACCGGTCTCGCCGACCGAGAACGGTGGGAAGTTGTAGTGGAGCATGAAGCGCTTGTAGAACTCGCCGGTGACGTGCTCGATCTTCTGCTGATCGTCGGCGGTGCCGAGCGTGCAGCTGACGAGCGCCTGCGTCTCGCCGCGCGTGAAGACGACGGAGCCGTGCACTCGCGGGAGGTAACCGGTCTCGGTCCAGATCGGGCGGATCTCGTCGAACTTCCGGCCGTCGAGACGCACGCCGTGCTCGAGCGCCTCGACTTTCATCGCCTTTTCCTGGAGCTCGTGGAAGATGTGCTCGGCGTCCTTCTTCTGCTGCGCGTCATCCGCGGGCAGCGACGCCAGCAGCTCGTCGAGCACGGCGTCAACCTGCCCGTAGCTGTCGAGCTTCTGCTTGATGCGCATCGCGTCGGTCAGCGGGCCGAGCGCTTTCTTCTCGATCTGCTGGTAGAACTCGGGCGCGATCGTCTTGGCCGCGACGACCACCTTCTTCTTGCCGACGGCGGCTTTCAATTCGTCGATCGCCGACGATGAGCTGCTTGATCGCGGCGTGCGCGGCCTCGAGCGCGCCGACGACCTGCGCCTCGGTGACTTCTTTGGCCCCCGCCTCCACCATCACAATCCCATCGCGCGTGCCGGCGACGATGAGATCGAGCGAGCTCTGCTTGCGCTCGGCGTAGCTGGGGTTGATGACGAACTCGTTGTTCACCAGGCCGACGCGCACGCCGGCGATGGTCTTCTCGAACGGAATCTCCGAGATGGCCAGCGCCGCCGAGGCGCCGGTGATCGCCAGGACGTCGGCGTCGTTCTCGTTGTCGGCCGACATCAGGAGCGCGATGATCTGCGTCTCGAAGCGCCAGCCGGATGGGAACAGCGGCCGGATCGGCCGATCGATCAGCCGGCTGGTGAGGACTTCCTTTTCCGCCGCCTTGCCCTCGCGCTTGAAGAAGCCGCCGGGGATGCGTCCCGCCGCGTACGCGTATTCGCGGTAGTCCACCGTGAGCGGGAGGAAGTCCACGTCGCGCGGGTTCGCCGCGCGTGAGGCCGCGACAAGCACCATGGTGTCGCCCGAACGGACGATCACCGAGCCGTGCGCCTGCTTGGCCAGCTTGCCGGTTTCGAATGAAATCTTGCGCGATCCGATCTGGACCTCGCGTCTCTGCAGATTGACGTTATGCATGGGCCTGCTTTTACTTGCGGATGCCGAGACGCTTGATGAGATCAGCGTAGCGATCGGAATCCTTGCTCTTGAGATAGTCGAGCAGACGCCGGCGCTGGCCGACGAGCTTCAACAGACCTCGGCGGGAATGATGATCCTTCGCGTGGACCTTGAAGTGTTCGGTCAGGTAATTGATGCGCTCGCTGAGGAGCGCCACTTGAACTTCCGGCGATCCGGTGTCGCCGTCGTGTGTCTTGTAGGTTCCGATGATCCCGGTCTTGCGATCCCTGGTCAGCGCCACGTGATGGCTCCTTCACGCATGGCCCAGGAATACCGAAGTACACCAGGCCACCGTACTGGTGCGGATCTTGTCGATCCTGTGAACAGTGTATTTTAGAACAGGACGACCGCCGGGTGCAAAGCACGCGGGCTGCGTAACGGTGGGCCCTCCCCCGCGGTGCCGAGGGCGAGCAGCCGCCCGTCCCCGTCCAGGAGTCGAACCCACTGAGCCGCGGCAGTCTCGAGGCAGGCCGTGTCCTCAGGCCAGAGGTGGGCGCCATGCACATCCTGGCCGTGCGACACCCGGGTGCGGCCTTCGTCGGTCAGCCTCGCCCCGGGAAACTCCTGCAGCAGCCGCTCCAGCGGAACGGCGCGGCCGGCTGCGGCACTCGGGTCCCGCTGAAGGTCTTCGATGGACACCGCGGCGGCCAGGTCGAACTGTCCGCTGCGCGTTCGGCGCAGCGACTCCAGGCACGCGCCCGTGCCGACCAGCTCGCCCGAGCTCGTGGGCGAAGGCGCGGACGTAGAAGCCTGCCGAGCAGGTCAGCGACACGTGTGCCGTCGCGCCGCTGAAGGCGTGCAGCTCGGCCCTCGTCACGCGCACGGCGACCGGCTCGAGCGCCACGGGCTCTGCTCGTCTCGCCAGCGCGTACGCGCGCTGTCCGGCGACTTTCTTCGCCGAGTACGCGGGCGGCATCTGCATGCGGTCGCCTCGCAGTGACAGCAGCGCGGCTTCGACCGCGTCGCGCGTCGGCACTTTCCCCGAGCGGCTGACTTCCGATCCGGTGACGTCGTACGAATCCGTCGTCAGGCCGAACTGGATTCCGGCGTCGTAGTCCTTCTCAGACGAGGACAGGAATCGCACGAGCCGTGTCGCCCGGCCGCAGGCCAGCGGCAGCACGCCCGTCGCGAGCGGATCGAGCGTGCCGGTGTGACCGATGCGGGGTTCCTTAGGCAGCGCCGCGCGACGGCGACGACGTCGTGCGACGTCAGACCTTGCGGTTTGTCGACGACCAGTACGCCATCCATCACGCTGAGGGCCGAGCCTGCTCGATGGCGTGCGCGATCTTGCGCTCGAACACGGCCTGCAGCGCGGTGAGCTCGCCCTGCGCGCTGCAGCCCGAGGCGTTCTTGTGTCCGCCGCCGCCGAACTCCTTCGCGATGGCGTTGATGTCGATGTCACCCTTCGACCGCATGCTGACTCGCCATTCGCCGGGGCCGGTCTCCTTGAAGAAGACGACGGCAAGGATCTCTTTCACGGTCAGCGGCAGGTTGATCAGGCCCTCGGTGTCTTCGTAGGTTCCGCCGCAGTCGTGTGCGAGCTGCTGGTCCACGAAGACGGTGGCGATCCGTCCGGTCGGGTCGAGAGTCATCCGGCTCAGGACCGCGCCGAACAGTTTGAGGCGGCCGAGATTGTTGTTGTCGAAGATGGCGCGCGCCACCATCGGGGGATTCACGCCCGCTTCCATGCACTCGCGGCAGATGTCGAAGGTCCGCGGGGTGATGTTCGAATAGTGGAACGATCCGGTGTCGGTGAGAATCGCGATGTAGACGTGCACGGCGATCTCGCGCGTCAGCGGCACGCCCAGCTCGCGGATCAGGTCGAACACCATCTCGCCGCAGGCCGCGGCGGACAGGTCGAGCCAGTTCAGGGCGCCGTACAGGCCGTTGCCGGGGTGATGATCGACGTTGATCACATACCCGCGCTCGAGGCCGTCGATGCCTGGCCGCTTGATGTCGCCGCATTCCATGACGATCACCGCGTCGCCCGGGTCATCGGTCGCGTTGACGATCTCGATGTCCGGAACACCAGGGAACACCAGCAGCGGCGGGGGCGGCTCGTCCCGGCTCAGGACGCGCACCTGCTTGCCGAGATGCCGGAGCGCATAGCGCCATCGCCAGCGACGAGCCGATCGCGTCTCCATCGGGCCGCGCATGAGACACCACGACAAAGCGCTGCCGCTGCCGGATCGCGTCGGCGACTTCCGCCCGTGTCGCCTCAGCGCTCGTCATCGTCATTGGGTTCCTGCTTGGCCTCTTCCTCGTGCAGATCGCGCAGGATCTGCTCGATGCGATCCTGATGGGCCACCGATTCGTCGAATCGGAACTCCAGCTCCGGCACCCGCCGCAACTGCAGCCGTTCGCCGACGTGACGGCGAAAGAACGGCGTCGCGCGCTTCAGCGCCTTGGCCGTGTCCTTGCGCGCGTTCGCGTCGCCCATCGTCGTGTAGTAGACACGCGCGAGCTGCAGATCGGCCGTGACCTGGACCCGGGTGAGCGTGATGAAGCCGATGCCGGGATCGTGGACGGTGCCGCGGGCGAGCATCTCGCTCAGCTCCTGGCGAATCTGGTCGCCAACTCGATCCGGTCGATGTCCCTGGGCCATTACCTGAGGAATTCAATCTCCGTGCGGGTGACCAGCCCGGTTCGACGCGGTCGATCTCGTCGGCCGCTGCCGCCAGCGACTGCTCGACGTGGTCGTCGGTCGTCGAGATGGCCACGATACCGAGCTTCGCGCGCTGCCAGAGATCCTGATGCTCGATCTCGGCGACGGCGACGTTGAACTTCTGCAGCCGATCCTTGACCCGCCGCAGCACCATCCGCTTGTCCTTGAGCGACTGCGAGTAGGGCAGGTGCATCTCGACGTGCAGGACCGCAATTCGCATGGCGGTCGCAGGGCGGGTCCTGTTCTCTGGACCCGCCGTTCAGGCCGTGACCGCGACGCGCTCCATGGAGAAGACCTCGATCACGTCGCCAACCTTCACGTCGTTGTAGTTGTGGAGGCCGATGCCGCACTCGAACCCGGTCTTCACCTCGCTCACGTCGTCCTTGAAGCGGCGCAGCGACCCGATCTTGCCCTCGAAGACCACGACGTTGTCGCGAACCAGCCGCGCCTGGGTCTCGCCGGCGCGCGTGATGCGGCCCTCGGTGACCATGCAGCCGGCGATCGCGCCGATCTTCGGCACCTTGAACACTTCGCGCACTTCGGCCGACCCGATGCGGACTTCCTTGAACGTCGGGTCGAGAAGCCCCGCCATGCTCTTCTTCATCTCTTCGGTGACGTTGTAGATCACCGAGTGCAGGCGGATGTCGATCTCTTCACGCTCGGCCATGTCGTTCGCGTTGCGATCCGGGCGCACGTTGAAGCCGATGATGATCGCGTTCGAGGCCGAGGCCAGCAGCACGTCCGATTCGTTGATGGCGCCGACGCCCGAGCGGATGATGCGAATCTTGACCTTCTCGTCCGACAGCTTGGTCAGCGTGTCGGCCAGCACTTCGGCCGAGCCCTGCACGTCGGCCTTGACGATGAGCGGCAGCTCTTTCATGCCGCCTTCGGCGATCTGTTCCTTGAGCGACTCGAGCGTGAGCCGTCCGCCCTTGGCGGCGTGCGCGCGCTCCTTGGCCTGCGACTGCCGGAAGGTCGCGATCTGCCGTGCCTTCGCGGCGTCGGCGACCGTCTGGAACGGATCGCCTGGCTGCGGCAGGCTGGTGAGACCGAGCACTTCGACGGGCGTCGACGGGCCGGCTGACTTCGTCGGCCGGCCGCGATCGTCGATCAGTGCGCGGACTCTGCCGACGACTGGGCCAGCGATGAAGTTGTCGCCGACGCTGAGCGTGCCGTCCTGCACGAGCACCGTCGCGACGGGGCCGCGGCCGCGATCGAGCTTGGCTTCGAGCACCGTGCCCGACGCGCTGCGCTTCGGGATTCGCCCGCAGCTCGAGGATGTCGGTGGACAGCAGAATCATCTCGAGCAACTGATCGAGGTTCTGCCGCTTCTTCGCGGACACCGGCACCATGACCGTCTGGCCGCCCCAGTCTTCGGGTACGAGGCTCAATTCCGCGAGCTGACGCTTGACGTTGTCGGGATTCACGCCCGGCTTGTCGATCTTGTTGATCGCCACGACGATCGGGCACGTTGGCGGCCTTGGCGTGGTCGATCGCTTCACGCGTCTGCGGCATGACGCCGTCGTCGGCCGCGACGACCAGCACGACCACGTCGGTGACCTTGGCGCCGCGCGCACGCATCAGCGTGAACGCTTCGTGACCAGGCGTATCGAGGAAGACGACGCTGCGGCCGTCGCCCACGTCGACGTGGTACGCGCCGATGTGCTGCGTGATGCCGCCGGCCTCGCGCTCGGCAACCTTCGTTTCGCGAATCGCGTCGAGCAGCGACGTCTTGCCGTGATCGACGTGGCCCATCACGGTGACCACGGGCGCGCGCCCCTTCACGTCTTCGGGCAGGGACTCGTCGCCTTCGGCCGAGACCAGCTCCTGCTCGAAGCTCCGCATCTCGATCTCGGCGCCGAACTCGCGCGCGATGTCCTTGGCCACCTCGACGTCCATCGTGCTGTTGATGGTCATCATCATGCGCTTCATCAACAGCTTGGCGAGCACGTCCTTCACGCGGACGTCGAGCTTGTCGGCGAGATCCTTCACCGTCATGCCCTCGGCGAGCGTGATCGTGCGCGTGATCGGCGGCGGCGCTGCGGGTGCCGCGGACATCTGTGGGGCCGAGGGCCGCTCGCGTCGTGTCTGTGTGGGCCGCGCTTCCGGGCCGCTGTTGCCCGAACGGCGGCCGCTGCTGCCCGAACGGCGGACGCTGTCCCGGCGCGCTCGGCATACCCGGACGCGGCGCCGCTCGGCTGCTGCGTCCGCACCGGCTGCGACGGCAGCGGGCGTGGACCGCCGAGCATGCCCGGCGTGGTCGGACGCGGCGGCGGCGAGTACGGCGGACGTGCCTGCCCGGGCGCACCCGGTCGAGCGGCGCCTGCCGGCTTGGCACCGGCGGGCTGCGGCTTGGCCGTCGCACCTGGCGCCGGCGGCGCCGGCGGTTTCAACATCCGCGGCTGCGAGACTTGCGGTCGCTTTGCCGGGGCCAGCGGTCGCGAGGGCTGCGGCGTCCGGCCGGGCTCCTCGATGCGGAGCCGGATCGTCGGCGGCACGAAGCGGCCGGCGGGACTCGCGGCAGGCGCCTGCGCGGCGACGGCGGGCATGTCGGTGGTCGGCTCGTCGATTGGCGCGTCCTCCACGACGGGCGGTGCCGATGGTGCGGGCTCCTCGATGCTCGGCGGGGGCGCGACTTCAGGAGCGGCCGCGACCGGCTGTACGGGCTCAGGCTCAGGAGCCGGTGGATGTACGACCGCTGCGGGCTCTTCGACGATCAGCGGCTCGTCGTCCTCAGGCGGTGGTGCCGGTGCCGGCGTTGTCTCGGCAGGCGGCACCGCAGGCCTGATGGTCTTGACCAGACGGGGAGGTCCGAGGACAGGCGCGGTCGGCTTCGGCGGCTCGGCCTTCTTCGGGGCTGGTGCCTTCTTGGCACCTTTGGCTGGCACCGGGTGCTCGGCGAACATGTCGCCGCCCGGAAGCGAGATGCTGCGCTGGCGAGCCACGCGCTCGACGAACGAGCGGGCGACGACTTCCTCGATGGTGCTCGACGCGCTCTTCAGCTCGATGCCGTGATCGCGCTTGAGCAGCGCGAGCACTTCCTGGCTCGTCGTGTCGAGGAGCTCCGCAACTTTGTAAATCCGAACCGTTGACAAATTTAGTCCTTCGTCTGTCCGCAGGCTGACGCCCGCGCTCTACGCCTACACCTCTTCGCGCTCGTGAACCGCGGTTTCAGTCGCCGCCGTGGATTCGGTCGACTCGCCGGGCTCACTCGCGTCGGCCACGCTCTCGGTTTCGGTCTCGGCGACCGCGCCCTCACTCTCGGTCTCGGCGGCAGCGGCCTCGCCCTCGCTGGCAGCCGCCTCACCCTCTCCGACAGCGGCCTCGCCCTCGCCGACCTCGAGCGCACCGAACTGCAACTCCACTTCCTTCCGCTTCTCCTCCTCGCTCTTGATGTCGATCCGCCAGCCGGTCAGCTTGGCCGCCAGACGCACGTTCTGGCCCTTCTTGCCGATCGCCAGCGACAGCTGTTTGTCCTCGACGACGACTTCCATCACCCGTTCCCGGTCGTCGACGATGGAGACGCGCTGCACTTTGGCCGGACTGAGCCCGTTGGTGACGAACACCACGGGATCCTCGGACCACTCGACGATGTCGATCTTCTCGCCGCGCAGCTCGCGGATGATGGCCTGCACGCGCGTGCCCTTCATGCCGACGCACGCGCCCACCGGATCGACGTCGCGCTCGCGCGAGAACACCGCCACCTTGGCGCGGTCGCCCGCCTCGCGCACGGCGCCGCGAATCATCACCGTGCCGTCGTAGATCTCCGGGACTTCCTGCTCGAACAGCTTGATCAGGAGCGCCGGATCGGTGCGCGACATCAGGATCTGCGGGCCCTTCGCGCTGCGATTGACGCCCTTGATCACCGCGCGGATGCGTTCACCCGGCGTGTAGCTCTCGGCGCGCGATTGTTCCTTGCGCGGCAGCACGGCTTCGACGCGTCCGATCTCGACGATCAGGTCGCCGTTCTCGAATCGCTTCACGGTGCTGTTGATCACTTCACCGACGCGATCGTTGTACTCGGCGAACACGTTGTCGCGCTCGGCCTCGCGCACTTTCTGGAAGATGACCTGCTTGGCGGTCTGCGCGGCGATCCTCCCGAGCACGTCGGTGCGCTTCGGGAACTCGATCTCCATGTCCACTTCCGCCTCTTCGCCGTACAGCTCCTGGGCTTCCTTCAGCGAGATCTCGGTGGCGTCGTTGGTCACATCGGAGACGATGTGCTTGATGGCGAACAGATCGACCTGGCCGGTTTCCTGGTTGAACCGCGTTTTCAGGTTTTCGTTCGTCTTGTAGTACTTGCGCGACGCGGTCAGGACGGCGTCCTCGATCGCGGTGATGATCGTCTCGGCCTCAATGCCTTTTTCCTTGGCGAGTGCCTCGATCGTCTGCATCAACGGGTTCTGCATAATGACTTCCTAGAACTCGACCTCGAGCCGGCCCCGCGTAATCAGCCGCAGCGGCAGCCGGTGCCTGCGTCCATTCGGCGCCTCGAGCAGTACGTCCTCCTGCTCGACACCGCACAGGCGACCTTCGAACGCCTTCTGGTTATCCACCGCTTCGCTCACCACGACTTTCGCCAGTCGTCCGGCGAAGCGCCGGTAGTCGCCGGAATCTCTCAACGGACGATCCAGCCCGGGTGACGACACCTCCAAGGTGTAGGTGAAGGGCAGCGGATCTTCCACGTCGAGGATTGTGCTCATCTCCCGGTTGATCTGCTCGCAGTCCTCGATGCTCACGCTGTCTTCGGGCGTTGCCGCCGGCCCCGGCCGGTCGATGAAGACGCGGACCACATGTCCATTCGCCTCGCGACGGCTCTGGATATCCCAAATCTCCAGCCCGCGTGATCGGGCGACGCGCTCGGCAATCGCCCGTATGTGCTCCAGCGGCTGCATCGTCCGCTCTAAACAAAAAAAGTGGGCACGAGCCCACTGGAGTATTCCTCCGAATAGGTAACACTCAAGCCTATCACGTAGGTTCGGCCCCGGACAATGGACGAGCGACGCAGGTCGTAGGCTCGGCTGGCCACAATCTCGGCCTGAACGAACTGCCCCGGCGTCAGGGCGGACGGGTCGCAATCGGTGAGGTAGACCAAGGGGTCGATATCCGGCGCCTGCCCCTCGAGCCGGCCCCGGAGCACGAGGTCGTGATCGGCCGACGGCCCGTCCACGAGCACCCGGACCTGCTGCCCGATGCGGGCCCGATGAGCGCGTTGTACGACCTGTTTCTGCAGACGCATCACGCCGGCCTGACGCTTCCGCTTGAGGACCGCCGGCACGTCATCCTGGAGCGCGTGGGCCGACGTGCCTTCTTCATGCGAATAGGTGAACACGCCGACGTGATCGAACGCGGTGGCCTTCACGAACGACTGAAGCTCGGCGTAGTCCTCGGCCGTCTCTCCCGGGAAGCCGACGATGAACGTCGTACGCAGTGTGACGCCCGGCACACGCTCGCGGATCCGGTTCAGCAGCCGTTCGTATGACGCGCGCGTGCCCGGTCGCTTCATCCGCTTCAGGACCGGGTCCGAGGCGTGCTGCAACGGTAGATCGACGTAGCGACAGACCTTCTCGCTCTCCGCCATGGCCTCCAGCACGTCGTCGCCAATCGTGGTGGGGTAGAGGTAGAGCATGCGGATCCACTCGAGTCCGTCGATGCGGTTGAGCGCGCGCAGCAGCCGCGCCAGCGAGCCGCGCTCGCCCTGGTCGATGCCGTAGAAGCTCGTGTCCTGAGAGATGAGCAGCAGTTCCTTGACGCCCGACGCGACGAGACGCTCCGCTTCCTGCACGATCGAGTCAATCGATCGGCTGCGATACTTGCCGCGCAGCGTCGGGATGATGCAGAACGCGCACTTGTAGTCGCAGCCCTCGGCGATCTTGATGTACGCGTAGTGACGGGGTGTCGCCAGCAGACGCGGTGTGTTCGCGTCGTACAGGTAATCAGGGAGGGATCCGGGATTCGGGACTCGGGATCCGGGGTTCACCGGTTCGCCGTTCGCGCGAAGCAACGGAATCGTTCGAGTCCCGAGTCCCGAATCCCGAATCCCCAGGGCATTCACAATCTCCGGGACTTCCCCCGTGCCCAGAATCGCATCGATCTCGGGAATCTGCGCGCGGAGTTCGTCGCGATACCGCTCGGCCATGCAGCCGGTCACCACGAGCCGCTGGCACTTGCCCGTCTTCTTGTGCTCGGCCATCTCGAGAATCGTGTCGATCGATTCCTGCTTGGCCTTGTCGATGAACGCACAGGTGTTGACCACCAGCACGTCGGCGTCGGCGGCATCGCGCGTCAGGTGATGGCCCTCTTTCTGGGCGAGCCCCAGCATCACCTCGGAGTCGACGAGGTTTTTCGGGCAGCCGAGCGAGACCATTCCAATTTTCATTCGTGGCTTTTGGGCTTTGGGCCTTGGGCTTGAGGCCGTGCGATCGGATCTAGGATACACACATACCGCCATGCCCACCGCCGATCACGCCGATATCGCTGCACTTCTGAAGGGACAGACGCCCGTTGGCACCCAGGTCACCGTCCGTGGCTGGGTCCGCACCCGCCGCGACTCCAAGGCGGGTCTGTCGTTCATCCACCTGCATGACGGTTCGTGCTTCGACCCCATCCAGGTCGTGGCTCCGGCACAGCTGCCGAACTACGAGAGCGAGATCAAGAAGCTCACCTCAGGATGTGCGGTGATCGCCAGGGGAGTCCTGGTTCAAAGCCAGGGCCAGGGGCAGAGCGTTGAAGTGCAGGCCGACGCCGTTGACGTCGTCGGGTGGGTGGACGATCCCGACACGTATCCCATTCAGCCGAAGCGCGCGTCGTTCGAGTACCTCCGCGAGGTGGCGCACCTGCGGCCGCGCACCAACACGCTGGGTGCGGTGGCGCGCGTACGCCATTGCCTGAGCATGGCGATCCACCGCTACTTCCACGAGCACGGCTTCTTCTGGGTGCACACACCGATCGTGACCGCCAGCGATGCCGAGGGGGCCGGCGAGATGTTCCGCGTCAGCACGCTCGACCTCGCCAACCTGTCGGCGATTCCGCGCACGACGGAAGGGCGCACCGATTTCAGTCAGGACTTCTTCGGCAGCGAAGCCTTCCTCACCGTCAGCGGCCAGCTCAACGTCGAAACCTATTGCCTGGCCCTGTCCAAGGTCTACACGTTCGGCCCGACGTTCCGCGCCGAGAACAGCAACACCAGCCGCCATCTCGCCGAGTTCTGGATGGTGGAGCCCGAGATCGCGTTCGCCGATCTCGCGGCCGACGCCGATCTGGCGGAATCGTTTCTCAAGTACATCCTCACCGCGCTGCTGAACGAGCGCGGCGACGACCTGAAGTTCTTCGCCGATCGCATCGACAAGACCTGCATCAGTCGCGTCGAGGCGTTCGTGTCGTCCTCCTTCGAGCGCATGTCCTATACCGACGCGATCGCCGCTCTCGAGAAGAGTGGAAAGACATTCGAGTTTCCGGTCCACTGGGGGATGGACATGCAGTCCGAGCACGAGCGCTGGCTCACCGAGGAACACGTCAAGGCACCCGTGGTCGTGATGAATTACCCGAAGGAGATCAAAGCCTTCTACATGCGGATGAACGACGACGGACGGACCGTGGCGGCCATGGACGTCCTGGCGCCAGGCATCGGCGAGATCATCGGCGGCTCGCAGCGCGAGGAGCGGCTCGACGCGCTCGACCGCAGGCTGGTCGAGATGAAGCTCGATCCGAAGGCGTACTGGTGGTATCGCGACCTGCGGCGCTACGGCACCGTGCCGCACGCCGGGTTCGGCCTTGGACTCGAACGCACGATTATCTATGCGACAGGGATGGCCAATATCCGCGACGTGATCCCGTTCCCGCGGACACCCGGCCACGCCGCGTTCTAGCCCGTCCGCGTTGCCCGATTACTGCGGGAAGGTGATGAAGGTTTTTTCGAGCCGCTCGCGCGCCTTCACGCAGCGCTCCAGCACGTTGACCGGATCACCCGTGTCGGCGACTTCGAACATCAGCATCCCGTCGTAGCCGATCTTCTGCGTTTCCATCATCGCCGCGTCCCAGTCGATGCTGCCGGCGTAGGGAACCAGGTGATCGTCGCGCTTGCCGCCGTTGTCGTGCACGTGCGTCGTCCACAGATGTCCGGAGAGCGTCTCCACGGCCTCGCCCAGATCGCCCATCAGGTGCGCGTGACCGTAGTCGAGGCAGACGCCGACGTCGAGGCCCTCGAGTTCTTCTTCGACGAGATTGGCGAGCGCCTCGGCGCTCGACAGCGGATTGGGAATCACCTCGAGCGCCACCTGCACGTTCGCGCGAGCGGCCTTGTCCACGATCTCTTCGACGCTGCGCCGGGCGACCTCCGGTTGATTGTCGTTCGCGGCGACTCGCTCGGTCGTCGGGATGCCGAGATGCACCACGAGATAGCGGTACGGGATCTGCCTGGCGACGGCGATCGCCGCCTGGGTTTCCTCGAGTGCCGTCTTGCGCGACACCTCCTCGCGCGACGCGTTCGAAAACGCACCGATCCACTTGCCGCCCTTGAGCGACTGGACGATCGGCGCGTGGACGGAATGCAGCTCCAGTCTCGTGTCGGCGAGCCACTCGGCGAGCTCCGTCATCGCCTGCTCGTCGTGATAGTCGAAGTGCGTCCTGGTGGCAAAGAGCTCGATGGCGTCGAAGCCGTGCGCCGCGATGTGGACCAGGTGCTCCCGGCTCAGTCGCTGCTCGTGAAACAGGTGAGTGGAGATGCCGAACCGATTCACCCGAGCTCCTCCACGTGCGCCGCCAGCAGTTCGCGCAGCCGGCCGAACCTCGGGTCACGCTCCATGTTGCCGCGCACGTAGTTCAGGGTGCGGGGAATGTATTGGATGTACACCGGGTTGCCACGCGCGATGGTCTGGAAGCCGAACGTGCCGAGTGCCTTCAGATTGCGCTGCAGCGCCATCAGGTCGAAGCGGCGGCGGAACTCTTTCGCCTCCGACGCCGGGCGGCCGCTGCCCGGGGTTCCTCGCAGCGCGAGGAAGAACGCGATCAGATCCTCGACCTGTTGCTCCGTGAAATCCATGTAGGAGTCGCGCAGCAGCGAGACCAGATCGTAGGTGTCCGGTCCCATGCGCGTGTCCTGAAAGTCGATGATGTAGAGACGCCCCTCGTGCAGCATCAGGTTGCGGCTGTGATAGTCGCGATGGCACAGCACGCGCGGCTCGGCGGCCAGTTCCTCGACAATCGCCGCGTACTCGGCGGCCAGCGCCTCGCGAGCCGGGGCCGTCAGGGCGGCGCCGCGATACCCCTCGAGAAAGTGTTTGGTGAAAAACTGCAGCTCCCAGGTCAGCTTCTCGACGTCGAACGCGATGCCGTACGGCACGTACTCGGATGAAGCCAGCTCAGCGCCGCGCCGCTGCAGCGTGTCGATCAGCGTCACCGCCTCGCGATACAGCGCCTTGTGCTCGGTGAAGGCCGCCGATCCGAGGTGCGCCTGCAGCGTCACGTCGCCCAGATCTTCCAGGGCGATGATCCCGAGGGGATTCGAGTGTCCGAGGATGCGGGGGACGGGCACGGGCATCGCGCTGTACAACCGTGAGACGTTGGCGAACGGCAGACGTTCGAAGTCGATGGCCTGCGGGTGGACCGCCAGCACCTGTGTCGGCGCGTTCCGCAGCAGCAGCCGGAAGTATTTGCGATCGGAGGCGTCGCCCGTCAGCGGCACAACGGTGGTGACCTGATCGGCCACACCCGCGTCCGTCAGGAACTGATCGATGCGCGCTCGTACGTCGACGGAGTCGGCGGTCATCGCTCAGAGAGAGGCAATGAAGAGATCGTCGATCCGCCGCTCGCCCGTCGCGGGCTCGCCAGCGGCGGCGCGAATCGTGACGCCGTGCCAGGAGGTGTCCGCCGGGATACGGACGCCATCCGTCACGACGCATTCGCGGAGCATCACATCGGCTTCCACGACTACATCGTCCCACAGGACCGACCGTTCGATGCGTGCCGATGGGTCGATGCCGGGCCCTGTGACGTTGGCACGGACGTCGCTTTCGCGCTCCGCAATCCGCAGCGAGGTGTCGAGATAGTCCGCCGGAGTGCCGATATCGAAGAACTCCGCCCGGGTTTCAAAGGCCCTGATCGAGCCCGGCCGCGAGGCGATGAGCGATGTATAGAGCGGCGCCGTATTGGACGGAACGTTCGTCGGCACCGCCGCGAAGGCCTCGGCCTCGACCACCTGGACGCCGATGAAGTGGTGCGTGTTCTCCGCCGACCCGCGCGGCGCAAAGCCGCTCACGGCTCCCTGACGATCGACGCTCAGTCCGCTGTATTTCCCGGGCTCCGTCTGTGGGACAACGGCCATCGTGACGAGCGCGCCCGACCGGCGATGGTCGGCCGTCAACGCGCCGACGTCTACGTCGGTCAGCGTGTCGCCGTTGACGATGAGGAAGGTCGAAGAGAGCAGGGGGACAGCGCGCCGTGGGCCGCCGGCCGAACCGAGCACCGGAACCTCCCACGAGTACCCTGACCCGCACGCCCAGCCCTGTGCCGTCGCCGACGAGTCTCGTCAGCGTGTGGGGAAGATGGTGCAGGTTGAGGACGACGTCCGTCACGCCGCTCGACGCGAGCGATCTGAGAATCCGATGCACGAGCGGCTCGCCCGCGACAGGCAGCGCGGCCTTGGCTCGAACGAATGAGAGTGGGCGAAGGCGCGTCGCCAGGCCGGCGGTCAGGACGAGCGCTGGGACCATTCGTCCGCGAACATCATGTTGGCGCCATCGAGCCCGAACTGATCGCGTCTCGCCAGGAACAGACTGCGGTACGAATCGAGGATGAAGTCGTCCGGCGTCCGCCCGAGCGCGTAGGTCATGGTCAGGATGGAGCGCTCGCCGCCTTCGAGCTCGATGAACGTACCAATCGGTGTTTCGTCGAGCGCGATGGTCGCATCCTCGGCGGCAAATTCCTCGCGGAACTTCTGATAGCGGAACCAGACGTGCAGGCCGAGCGATTCGAGCACGTGGGTCAGCACATCACCGTCGCCGATCATCGTCTCGTGCTCTTCGCGCGTCGTCATCGACCCCGGCTGTACGGGACCTTTGAAGGTGAGCAGGCTCCGTCCCGAGTCGTTCCGAACGCGGAGTGCGCATCCGCGGCGCCGCAGCACTTCGTCGTCGGTGTCGAAGAGCGCGTCTTCCTGAAGACGGCGGCACTTGAGAGGGAAGGCCCCCGCCGCGATGATGGCCGCTCGTGCGTCGGGGACGTTGTGGACCAGCAGCTTGATCTCACGCTCAGTCATGAGGGCCCAAAGATTACTCCAAAAAAAGAAAGGCCTCAGGGGATTCCCTGAGGCCTTGAAGCGGTCCGCCCTGAGGCGCGGAGCCTAGTCCTTGGTCACTGAAATAAATGTCTCCTGATTATCCCGCACGATGCGGAGGAACGCGGTTCCGCGCGAGGGCACTCGCCCAAGTTCGCGCTGCGCGTCAGCAACGGAGGCAATCGGCTCGCGACCGACCCGGACGATGATGTCGCCTGGTCGCAGACCGCCCCGGGCCGCCGGGCTGCCCTGTTCGACGTCGGCAATCAGCGCACCCTTGGTGGACTCGAGCTTCAGCTCCCGCGCGTCGGCCGGCGAGATGTTCTGCAGTCTCAGCCCGAAGCCGGTGCTTGTCGTCTGCGCCGGGTCGTCCCGCTCGCTCGTGCGGGCCGCGCGGGTCTCGGTGTCGAGGTCGAGTTCCTCGACCGTCACGTTGATCGATCGCTCCTGGCGGTCGCGGAGGATTCGCACCGGAACGGTTGTCCCGGGCTTGGTCGCCACGACCATGCGAACGAGGTCGTCACGGCCAATCACGGGCTTCCCGTTGTAGTTGACGATGACGTCGCCCGGCTCGAATCCGGCACGACTCGCGGCGCCACCTGCCGTGACCGTCTTGACGAGTGCGCCCTTGCGTTCCTTCAGACCGAATTCGTCGACGGCCTCGCGTGGAATCGCCTCGACGCCGATGCCGATGCGGCCGCGCGTGATCTTCCCGGTCCTGAGCTGCGGCAGCAGCTCACGCACGGTGTTGATCGGAATCGCGAAGCCGATGCCGATGTTGCCCGACTGGCGGCCGTCCGCGATGATCGCGGTGTTGATGCCGATCACTTCGCCGCGGAGGTTCAGCAGCGGTCCGCCCGAGTTGCCGGGATTGATCGCGGCGTCGGTCTGGAGGACTTGCGCCGACCGGCCCTCGGCGACCGTGAAGGGACGCTCGAGCGCGCTGATCACGCCCACGCTGACCGTGTGCGCCAGGTTGAACGGGTTGCCAATGGCCATGACCCAGTCGCCCGGCTGCATCTGCGACGAGTCGCCGAACTCGATTGCCGGCAGCACGTGGTCCGGCTTCTCCGTCAGCTCGATGAGTGCGCTGTCGGTGAGCGGATCCCGGCCGACGATCTTGGCATCGTATTCCTGGTCCTCGTCCTCACCGTAGAGCGAGACCCTGATCTTCGAGGCGCCCTCGACGACATGATTGTTCGTGAGGATGAGGCCGGCCTTGTCGATGATGAAGCCGGTCCCGGCCGCCTGCACGAGCTGATCGCGCGGCCGCTCCTGCCGTGGCCGTGCGCCGCCGCCAGCGCCGCCGCCCGACGGACCAAAGAAGCGATCGAACAGATCGCCGCCGCCGAAGAAGTCGTTGAGATCCTGCGTGCGCTGCCGCGACTCGGTGCGGATGTTCACGACTGCCGGGCTGGCACGCTTGGCGATGTCCCGGAAGGTCGTTGCGGTGACCGGACCGCTCAGCGGCGCGCTGTTCATGGCCGGGGCGGCAACCGTCTGCGCGGATGACTCCGGCGACAGTCCGAGCCGCGACGCGATCACGAGAGCCGCCGCCGCGGACGTCATTGCAATCAGCAATGCGTAAAACCAAGTCAATTTGCGGTTGGACATCACAGCCTCCAAAACCCTCTTTCTGCTCTTCTCTATTGTCGAACAAATCCGCTCGCGCCTATAGCAGCGTTACGACCTCCTGCTGGCTCGGGCCGGTGACCGTGGCCTCATGCTCGCCCCGGAACACATTCACTTCCGTGCGCACGCCAAAGGTCTCGAAATACAGCCCAGGCTCGACCGTGAACCCGGTTCCGGGCAGCAGCCGCCGATCGTCGTGCGTCTCGTAGTCGTCCATGTGCACCCCATTTCCATGGACGTGCTCGCCGAGGCTGTGGCCGGTCCGGTGCAGGATGCGCTCGCCGTATCCCCGCTGCTCGAGCACGTTCCGCGCCGCCCGGTCCACCTCCCAACCACGCAGCTCGCGTCCCTGTCGGGCCGCATCCTGGACCAGCCGCACGGCAGCGTCGCGCGCCTCGGCAATCGCGCCGAACGCGCGCGCGGTCTCGTCGGGGACCTGCGCGGCCGTAACGCCCACCCAGGTGATGTCAGCAAACACCGCGCCGGGCTCACGCGTCTTGCCCCAGAGGTCCAGCAGCAGGACCTGGTCGGCCGAGATGGCTCGCGACTGCTCCGCCGTTGGCAGATAGTGCGGATTGCCCGCGTTGCCATCGACCGCGACCACCGGAGCGGAATCGCTGATCAGCCCTTCTTCCTCGAACCACCGGACCATCTGCTGCTGCAACTCGTACTCACTCACGGCCCGTCGTGCCCGCACCGCTGCCGCCGCCATCTCGAAGGCGCGATCCTTGATGCGGTAGAGCGATGCCGACGCGGCCTGGTGCGAGGCCAGCTGGGCGGGTGTCCACGAGGCCTCGAATTGTTGGACGAGGTCTCCCGACGAAAGGATCTCGACACCCTTGGCCCGGATGGTCTCGGCCGTGCCCGCGTCGACGCGTGACAGATACGGGATGGCGCACATCGGCGAATATTCCATCGCAATGCGGCGCATGCCCGTCAGCAGCTGTGTCAACCCTGTGTCCAACTGCTGCCGTCCCGCGTACACCGTTTTGTCACCGGGCAGTTGATCGAGATTGTGACGCTCGATCGCGTGAACGAGGCCCCGTGGCCGGCCCTGGGCTGGAATGAGGTAATACCACCGCCGCGTGGTCATGTGCGCCCCGCCCACCAGTCCGGCGAGCCCCGCGGCGATCGGATTCGACCCGTGAAAGTCGTAGAGCAGCCATCCATCCAGGTTCGCCTTCTTGAGGGCGTCCTGCACGGCGGCCACATCGAGTCCCATAGCGCCCAGTATACGGCCCTGCCTCCCCTGTCAGTTACGACGCAGGCCACCGGTCCGCGGTCTGGACGCCCTATAATCGAAGCCTGCCAACGCGACTGGTTTGAACTTATGACACAGCGACTTACGGTTGCCATTCTCGTCGCCGCTCTTGGCGGCGTGCTCGCCGCCCGACAGCAGGCTCCACAGGCCCCGGTCGTCGATCAACCTCCGGTCACGTTCCGCGTGGAAGTGAACTACGTCGAAGTCGACGCCTTCGTCACCGACGCGCAGGGCAACGTCGTCACCGATCTCACGACGAATGACTTCGAGGTCTTCGAGGACGGCAAGCCGCAGAAGGTCTCATCCTTCTCGCTCGTCAACATTCCGATCGAGCGCGCCGAGCGTCCGCTGTTCTCCGGCAAGGCGATCGAGCCGGACGTGCAGACCAACGAGCATCTCGAGGGCCGCATCTATCTGATCGTGCTCGACGATGTGCATACCGACTTCACCCGGACGCCGCGCGTGAAGGCCGCCACCCGTCGCTTCATCGAGCAGAACTTCGGCACCAACGATCTCGCCGCGGTCGTCTTCACCGGCCGGTCGGATGCCTCGCAGGACTTCACCAACAGCCCGCGGCTGCTGCTGGCGGCCATCGACAAGTTCAACGGACGCAAGCTGCGATCGACGACGATCCAGCGGATCGAGAGCGCGCGCGTCAATCCCGAGACCGGCAATCTCGAGCCCGGCGACGACATCGACCAGATGGATCGCGCATTCCGCGCGCGCTCCGTGATGAACAACATCCGCAAGCTGTCCGAGTTCATGGCCGGCGTGCGCGGGCGGCGCAAGGCGCTGCTCCTGGTCGGCGAAGGCGTGGACTACAACATCTTCGAGGCCACTGGTCTGCTGGGGTCCACGGCGTCGGCGATCCTGCTCGACACGCAGGAGGCGATCGCGTCGGCCACTCGCGGCAACGTGAGTATCTACGCCATCGATCCGCGCGGCCTCTCGACCGGCGCCGACGATCTGATCGAAGTGGCGGGCACGGTGGGGGACGCTAACATCCAGTCGCTCCAGAGCGAGATGCGTCTGTCGCAGGACAGCCTGCGCGTTTTGGCCGCGAGCACGGGCGGGTTCGCCGCCGTCAATCGCAACGATCTCAACGGCGCCTTCGATCGCATCGTTTCCGAGAACAGCAGCTACTACATGTTCGGGTACTACTCGACGAACGAGCGCCGCGATGGACGCTTCCGCAAGATCGAGGTGCGGGCGAAGCGTCCCGGCCTTCGCGTGCGCAGCCGCAACGGCTACTTCGAGGCGCGCGGCCGGCGACCGGCGCCGTCAACGCCGTCGACGTCGCCGACGGCGATAAACCCGGCGCTGGCCGACGCCATCTCCAGCCCGCTGCCGGTGTCGGGCGTGCCGATCAAGGTGTTCGCGGCGCCCTTCAAAGGCACGGCGCCCAACGCCTCGATCGCGTATGTCGCGGAGGTTGACGTCAACGGCTTCGAGTTCGTCGAGAAGGACGGGGCCTCCACCGAGGTGCTCGAACTGCTCAATTCGGCCACCGACGCGAAGGGCAAGTACTTTCCAGGCGAGCGTCAGCGCGTGGATCTCAAGCTGAAGCCGGATACGCTCGCGCGGGCGCGCAGTCGCGGCTTCCGTCTGGTGAATCAGATGAATCTGCCGCCCGGCCGCTACCAGATGCGCGTGGCGGCGACGAGCACCAGCGGAAAATCCGGCAGCGTGCTCTACGACCTCGAGGTCCCGGACTTTTCGAAGGAGAAGTTCGTGATGAGCGGCGTGGCGCTCACTTCACGTGCCGCCGCCGAAGCGCCCACCGTCAAGCCGAAGGATCCGCTGGGCGACTATCTCCCCGGCCCGCCGACGACGATGCGCGAGTTCACGCGCGACGACACCATCGCCCTGTTCGCGGAGTTCTACGAGAACATGCCCGGCTCGCAGGCCCACATGCTGGAATTCAAGGCGGAGCTGCGGGCCGAGGGGGGACGCGTGGTGCAGACCGTCACCGACGAGCGATCGTCAACCGATCTGCAGGGCGGTCCGGGCGGCTACGGATTCTCGGCGCGCCTGCCGCTGGAGGAGGCCGAGCCGGGTCTCTACGTCATCCACGTTCAGGGACAGGCCCGCACCGGCGACCTTCCGGTCGTGAGCCGAGACATCCAGATTCGCGTCAAGTGACGTGAAACTCGATTTCGTACAGACCGTCGCCTTCGCCGGTCTGATTCTGTTCGTCGGGCTACGGCCTCAAGCGGCTGATTCCGGCGCTCACGCGCTACAACATTCCCGCTCCGGTCGCCGGCGGTCTGCCCGTTGCCGCGATCTTCGCCATCGGCTACGCGTTCGACTGGCGACCACTGGCCTTCGACACCGCGCTCCAGACACCGCTGCAGAACACGTTCTTCGCGTCCATCGGCTTCGGCGCCAGCGTGCTGCTGCTCAAGCGCGGCGGGCCGCTGGTCCTGCTCATGATGATCGTCGCCTCGCTTGCGGCGATGCTTCAGAACGTCGTCGGCGCCGGCGTGGCGTACGTGCTCGGCGAGCACCCGCTGATGGGTGTCCTGGCCGGATCGGTGACGCTGACGGGCGGTCCGGCAACGGGGCTCGCGTTCGCGCCGCTGTTCCAGGAGGCCGGTGTCCAGGGCGCGGCGACCCTCGCCGTGTCGGCAGCGATGATCGGCATCGTCTCCGGCGGGATCATCGGGGGACCGATTGGAACGTATCTGCTCGGCCGGCATCCCAGACACCTGCCGGCGCCTCGATTGAAGGGGACGCTCGAGAATCTCGCCGAGCAGCAGTTCGCGGAGCCGCGCCCGTCCACTCCCGCCGGCGAGGACGTCGAAGCGTACTCGCTGCTGAAGCATCTGATCATCATCATCACCGCCGTCGGCGTGGGCGGGTGGGTGAGCGCCGGCATGGTGGCGATGGGCTGGACCCTTCCCGCGTACATCGGCGCCATGATCGTCGCGGCGATCATCCGCAATGTTGACGACGCGACCGGTCTCATCGGGATGTCGCAGCGGACGATCGACGACCTCGGCACGGTGGCGCTGGCGCTGTTTCTGGTGATGGCGCTGATGACGCTTCGCTTGTGGGAGCTGGCCGGCGCGGTCGTACCTCTGCTCGTGATCCTGTTCTGTCAGGTGCTGCTCGTCGCGGTGATCTGCCTGTTCGCGATCCCGCGCCTGATGGGGAAGGACTACGACGCGGTGGTGATGTCGGCCGGCTTCTGCGGATTCATGCTGGGAACCACGGCAAACGCCATGGCCAATATGGGCGCGCTGGTCGAGCGGTACGGGCCCGCGCCGAAAGCCTATCTCGTCGTACCGCTCGTCGGCGCGTTCGGCATCGACTTCGTCAATGCCTTGCTGATTACCGGCGCGCTGAATATCTGGAAGTAGCGCCCGGTCTCTCGTGTACGTAGCGGCGAGTCTTTAGACCCGCCGACGTTAGACCCGCCGACGTTCAGAGCTTCGGCAGCTTCGTCGCCTTGATCGTGCCGTTGGCGTGCTCGAACTTGTACTGGTTCCGGTTCATCCTCGGTCGGTCGGCACCTTCAGCACGACGTCGATGACCTCGCCCGGCTGCAGCGGCTTCCGGTAGCGGAAAGGCTGCGCGCCGGTCACTGGGTTGCCGTCCTTGTCGTACCAGAATTCATCCACCTTCAAGCCGGCGATCGCGCCGCTCGCAAGGTTCTTGATCCTGATCGTCGTGGTGATGAACTTGCCGTCGTTCTTCGTGACCGGGTTGATGAAGCCGATCTCGGCCTGGCCGCGCACGGGCGCGACGAGCTTCTGGGGCGTGGCGCCCTCATCGTTCGGCAGTTTCGTCGTCGCAGCCGGTGGCTGCACGGCCGGCTTGGCCTGTTCGGCCGCGGCTGCCGCGAGCAGGAGCACGACGCCGGTGATCGTCAGGAACGTGCGTCTCTGGCCGTTCATGTAACCCTCCCCAAGGTCCGGCTGAAGCCGGACACTACCCAACAGGCGCGCAATTATGCCACGCCGGCCTACATTTCGCCGTTCCAGTCCTCGGGCTCGGGGTTGACCGACCTGAAGATCTCCAGGTGCCACTTGCCGCCGCCCCACGGCTCGATGACCTCGGTGGCGACGACGTCGACCAGAACCTCGGCGAACGACCGTCCTTCGGGGTCGCCCTCGAGATGGTACGCCGGCTCATCCCAGCCGAAATTCGGATACAGGACCATCGACAGGAACAGATCGTAGCCGTCGTCGACGACGATGATCTGTCCGCATGGCCGCTTGATGGTCGAGTGATAGACGAGGTATTTCTCGGCGCTGTGGGCGCGGATGTAGCGCTTGAGCGCGAACTCGCGCGCCACGATCTCCTCGACCGCGATCTTCTTCTCCCAGCAGTCGCGGCAGTAGCGCTCCTCGCCGCGCGGCTCGGACACGTCCTTCGAGCCGCACAGGGCGCACTTCGTCTTGACGACGTTGGATTTCCGGGGCGCCATTGGCCCCATTATATTCGCCCCGTGTGTCGTCGACCGCGGTGGCTATCGGGTCACGGTCTCGCGCCGGACCGCCGGCAGGTACATATCCCGCACGTATTCCTTCACCATGCGCCGGGCCGTGAAGCGGGGGAGCACCGTCCGGATCGACTGCTTGACGATCTGCAGCCACCGGCGCGGAATGCCCCGTTCGTCGCGATCGTAGAAGGTCGGCACGAGCTGCTGTTCGATCAGCGCGTAGATGGCCTGCGCGTCGGCCCAGTCCTGCGCCCCGTGATCGTTCGGATCGGCCTGGCCCTCGATGAGCCAGCCGTTGTTGCCGGCATAGCCCTCCGCCCACCAGCCATCGCCGATCGACATCTGCGGCGTGCCGTTGATGGCGGCCTTCATCCCGCTCGTGCCGCTGGCTTCGAGCGGCTTCCGCGGGTTGTTCAGCCAGACGTCGCACCCCTGGACCAGGTAGTGGGCGACGTGCAGGTCGTAGTCGTCGACGAAGCCGATGCGTCCGCCGAACATCGGGTCGAGCGCGCGCCGGTAGATGCGCTGCAGGTGGTGCTTGCCGATGTCGTCGGCCGGGTGCGCCTTGCCCGCGAACACGATCTGCACCGCGCGTCCGTGCGTCGTCAGGATGCGCGCGAGGCGATCGGGGTCGAGGAAGATGAGCTCGGGGCGTTTGTATCCGGTGAAGCGTCGGGCGAAACCGAGCGTGAGCGTGTTGTGGTCGAACATCGTCGCCGCGGCGACGACCCGCGCCGCCCCGACGTGCTCCTGCGTCCACCGGGTCCGCGCCCGCTCGCGGATGAAGTTGAAGAGAAACGCGCGCAGGGACTGGCGCGCCGCCCACAGATCCTCGTCGGGAATGTTCAGCACGCGATCGGCAAACGTCGGGTCGTCATGGAAGTCGAGCCAGTCGGGTCCCAGATGCCGATCGAAGAGCGCGCCGATCTCGGCGGAAATCCACGTCGGCACGTGGACCCCGTTGGTGATCGATCGCACGGGCAGCGATTCGAGCGGCACGCCTGGCCAGATCGACTGCCACATCTGCTTGGTGACTTCACCGTGCAGCTTGCTGACGCCGTTGACCGCGCCGCACGTGCGCAGCGCCAGCGCCGTCATGTTGAACATCGGCCCGCCGCCGTTGTCGTAGTGGCCGAGCGCCAGGAGGCGCTCGCGATGCTGACCCAGGTCGCCCCATGCGCCGGCCAGGTGTGTTTCGACGAGGTGGAACGGGAACGCGTCGTGGCCGGCCGCGACGGGCGTGTGCGTCGTGAAGACCGTGCTCCGGCGAACCTCGTCGAGCGCGTTCTCGAAGCTGGCTCCCGCCTCACACAGATCGCGAATCCGCTGAACGACGACGAACGCGGCATGTCCCTCGTTGAGGTGATAGGCCGATGGCGAGACGCCCAGGGCCTTGAGGACCCGCACGCCGCCGATGCCCAGGATGATCTCCTGCTGCACGCGTGTCTCGCGATCGCCGCCATAGAGGCGCGCCGACAGCTCGCGATCCCAGGGGGCGTTCTCCTCGAGATCCGTATCGAGCAGATACAGCGTGACCCGGCCGACGCGGATGCGCCACACGGCCACGAGCACCGTGCGATTGCCGAGTGGAACCGCGGTGATGCACGGCTTCCCGTCAGCGGTCATCGCCGGCTCGATGGGCGCGGCTGTCCAATTCAGCTTCTCGTACACCTCCTGCTGCCAGCCGTCCGACGTGAGGTTCTGGTGAAAGTACCCCTGCGGGTACATGAACCCGACGCCGACGAGCGGCACACCGAGGTCGCTCGCTTCCTTGCAGTGATCGCCCGCCAGCACGCCAAGCCCGCCGGCGTAGATGGGCAGCGACTGATGCAGCGCGAACTCGGCGGAGAAGTAGGCGATCGATTTGCCCTGCAGCTCGGGACACTGGCTCTCGCACCAGGTCTGCCGCGTCGCGCGTGCCGGGTCGAGCCGCGCCGCCACCCGATCGTAGGCGGCGAGCCACGTCACGTCGGCGATCGCGCGCTCGTACACGTCGGGCGTCAGGAGTTGGAGCATCCGCACCGGGTTGTGCGCCGTCTGTCTCCACACCGAGTAGTCGAGACGACGAAAGATGCTGCGAGCTTCGGGCGTCCAGCTCCACCAGAGGTCTCTGGCCATCGCGTCGAGGCGGTTGATACGTTCAGGTAATGGGGTCAAAACCGATTCGCTCCTGATTCATCGAAGGCGCCAACGAGTCTCGCAAACGTACCGAGATCGATATTGCCTCCCGAGACGATGGCGACGACGGTGCCTTGAATGCGTCCTGTCAATGCGGCGGCGACCGCGCACGCCGCGGCGCCTTCCATGACCACGTGACACCGATCGGCGACGAGCTTCATCGCCGCGGCGACCTCCGACAGCGGCACCACAATGGACGACTCGACCAGGCGGGAGAGCAGAGGCCACATGGTCGGCAGCACGGACTTGCCGCCGGCGCCGTCCACGAACGATGCGCGCCAATCGTCGAACCGGCTCGCGCGACCGTTGCGCAGCGATGTCGCGAGCGGCGCCGCGGTCTCGGGCTCCGCCGCGATGATCCGCGTGGCCGGCCGCATCGCGCGCACGGCCGAACCGACGCCGCTCAGGAGTCCGCCTCCGCCGACGGCGCCGACGATCGCGTCCACGTGGGGAAGGTCCTCGAGAATCTCGAGTCCCAGTGTGGCGTTGCCGGCGATGAACCGATCGTTGTCGAAGGGGTGCACGAACCGGCCGCGCATGCGCGGCGAGGCATGCGCTTCGACCGTCTGCCAGCACTCGTCGTAGCGTCGCGCTCACCAGCGTGGCTCCCAGCTGGCGAATCGCGTCGACCTTCGTCCGCGGCGCGGTGTCCATCACCATCACCGAGCACGGAACGCCCGCGTGCCGGGCGGCGAGCGCGACGCCCTGGCCGGCGTTTCCGGCGCTCACCGTCCAGACGCCGTCGCGCCGCTCGTCTGCGCTGAGCTGTCTGACGGCATTGTGCGCGCCGCGGATCTTGAAGGAGCCGATCGGCTGGAGCGTCTCGAGCTTGAGATAGATATCCGTGGCCGGACGATGCGCGGGGGCGGCTGGCAATTCCAGGCGGATCAAGGGCGTGCGAACGACCAAGTCGTAGATCGCGCCGGCGGCCGCCTGAATGTCGTCGAGCGGTATTTCACGCACACGGAAACGAGCATGCTAACACGCAGGCCGGCGTAGCCCGGTGGCGCGCCGTTGGTGTATGCTGATTGTTCCGCATGGCTAGAAACGCACGACCGACCGCCGCGAAGCGCGAGCGCGAGAAGGCGCTGATCGAACGTCGCCAGCAGAAGGCGGCGCGCCGGCAGGACAACAAGGGCAAGAAGTCGACGACCGACGGTGATGTCGACGGCGATCCCGATATCGCCCACATCAAGCCCGGCCCGCAGCCGCTCGCCGACTGGCAGATCGAAGAATAGTTCGGTGGTTGGTGGTTAGTGGTTGGTTCGTTGTCCACTGACCACCAACCACTAACCACCAGCTGTCCTAATTCGCCGCGAAACAGTAGAGCAGACCCGCGCCGCCGGTCGCCACCAGATTGGGCTGGCTGCAGCCGCGCGATCCGTGCGCCGAGTTCCACGACGTGTTGCCGCCGCCATCGCGATCGTGATGCCCGAGCATCACGCTGTTCGGGGCGCCGTCGGCATTGCTCGTGTAGCCCTTGCACGTCGTGTCCGCATCGCCGGCAATCGCACGCCCGTGCGAATCGGAGCCGGTGATGATGTCGTGCTGGTTCGGCATGTCGCCGCGGCCGTTGACCACCGCCATCTTTTCGTTCAGCGCGTTCGACTTGTTGATCTGATTGCGATCGCGCTGGACGTCGCCGTGGAGATCGGCCACGTTGTTGGCGATGAGCGCGCCCCGCGCGTTGTGCCACGGTCCCGCGCCGATGCGGTCGCGCGCGTTCACGGCCGGCTGACCACCCTGGGCCGGCATGCTGAGATACGCGCGCCACGTGCGTCCGGGCGGCGTGGCGAGACCGCCTCCAGTCGCCATCTGCGCGCAATACGCGTCGGCGCCCGCGAGGCCGCCGTAGTTGGCGCCGTCGCCCTTGCCGACGCTGGTGATGAAGAAGGACGCCGGGCCCGCCGGGCCGCCTCGACCGGGGGCGGCCCCACCACCCTGTGCCGGCGCGCCGGCCGCCGGCTGCTGCGGCGCCTGGGCGAACGCGACGAGCGTCCCGAGCGCGGCGACCGCGATCACCGCCAGAACGTGTTGCATCCTGCGCATCTCGTTATCCTCCGAAAAACAAACACCGTTTGTGTCTAGGGACTACCGTCGGCGGCGCCAATCCGTTTACGCCGTAGACTGTAGGCCGGCCGTGGCCCCCCAAAGGCCGCTAAAGGTAGCACAGGACGAATGCCGTGGTGGTAACACGCTCGTTGCTCCGCTTGTCCAGATTCGCCGTGGCCGCAGTGGCCGCATCGCTCATCCTGTCAGCAGGCGACGTGGACGGCCAGTCCGGCGCGCCTGATCAGACCCTGGCCCGGCTCAGCGAGTACGTCGAGCAGTACTACACGCGCGCCCAGAGCATCGTCACCAACGAGAGCGTGACGGTGCAGCAGATCAAACGCGACCTGACCGTGGACGGCTTTGCCAGGCGGCTCGTCTACGAGCTGCGCGTCGAGTGGGATCCCTCAGTCAGCGGCGATGAGTCGCCGGCCAAGGTGACGAGGCAGCTCCTGACCGTGAACGGCAAGCCCCCGCGCGAAGGCGACGAGCCGAAGTGCCTGGACCCACCGAGCGTGTCGCCAGAGCCGTTGGCGTTTCTGCTGCCGGACCACCGCCACAAGTTTGCGTTTGCCAGTGCCGGCATCGGACGCATCGATCGTCGCGACCTCGTGATGGTGGACTTCCGTTCCCTCGAGGAGGACGAGCCAATGGTCGAAGGGACTGAGGAGTGCATCAAGCTCAACGGCGTGCGCCGGGTGCGTGGACGGGTGTGGGCCGATCCCGAGACTGCGGCGATCGTCCGGCTCGAAGAGCGTCTGTACGGAATGGTCGATTTCCAGCTTCCGCGCAAGCTCCAGCGGATCACCAGCGCGTTGTACATGACGCTCGAGCGTTCCGAGAGGTCGATTCGCTATCGTCCGGTGTTGTTCAGCGATCCGGACGAGACGCTCATGCTACCCGCGGAGATCGTCACGACGTGGATGTGGCGCACTCCTGGATCAACTGGCTCTCGCATCACGCAGTCGTTCAGCAACTATCGCCGCTTCGTAACCGCGGGGCGCATTCTTCGGTGACGGTCATTGGCTACTGACGCGAACACGCTGATCGAAAGAGCCGCCGGCCTGCGGGCGATTCTCGAGCGCCATGCGGACAAGACGGATTCGCTGCGCCGCCTCGCCGACGAGAACGTTCAGGCGCTGAAGGACGCCGGCCTCTGTCGACTGATGGTGCCCGAACGATTCGGCGGCCATCAAACGAGCGTGCGCACCTATATCGACGTGATGGCCGAACTCGGCCGCGGCTGCGGCTCGACGTCGTGGGTCGCCAGTCTGATCAACGTCTGCGCGTGGCTCGCGTCGCTGTTTCCCGAGCGCGCGCAGGCGGACATCTGGGGCTCGAATCCCGATGCCTGGATCGCCGGATCGCTGGCGCCAAACGGCACGACGGTGCCGGTCGATGGCGGCTGGCGCGTCACCGGCCGGTGGCCGTGGGCGTCGGGCTCGATGCACGCGCAGTGGGCGGCCTGCGGCATTCACATGAAAAACGAGCAGGGCGAGATGGTGAACCTCGGCCTCTCGCTCATGCCGATCGGCGAGTTGACGATCGAGGACACCTGGTTCATGGCCGGCATGAAGGGCACCGGCAGCAACACGATCGTGGCGAAGGACGTCTTCGTGCCGGAGCACCGCTTTCTTCCGTATCCACCGGCGTTCAGCGGCACGTATCGGACCGAACATACCGACGAAGTGGTCTATCGCGCCGCGTTCGTGCCGATTACGGTCCTGATTCTCGCGCCGTCGCAACTCGGCGTCGCCCAATCCGCGCTCGAGCATGCGATCGGCCGATCGAAGACGCGTGGGATTACGCACACGACCTTCGCCACGCAGGCCGAATCGGCAGGGTTTCAGATGCAGATCGCCGAAGCGGCCATGAAGATCGACACCGCCTTCCTGCACGCACGCCGCGCGGCTGAGGACCTGGACCGCTACGCGCAGGAGAGCCGTGTGATGGATCTCACCGCGCGCGCCCGCGTCCGCATGGACACGGCTCTGTCGGCGAAGTACTGCCGCGACGCGGTCGAGACCCTCGTCGCCGCGCACGGCACGTCGAGCCTCGCCGACAACAACCGCATGCAGCGGCTCTGGCGCGATGTCCACACCGCGAGCCACCACGCCATCACCGAGTGGCAGATCAATCTCGAGGTCTACGGCAAGGCGCTGTTAGGCGTCGAGCCCAACATCACGCATCTGATCTGAGTTACGGCGTCTTCTTGAAGACAAACGTTTCGGCCTTCTGACCGCCGTCGCTGACCCGAGCCTCGAGCGATCCGTCAGCGCGCTTCGCGTATCGAATCATCTTCGGAAAATCGTGCATCGGGTTCTCGAACGTCGCGCTGTCGGCGGTGATCGCCGTCAGCGTGAATTCGGTCGGCGGCCGGCCATTGGGCTGCGCGATGTACACGAGACCGCCATCACGCTCGACGATGCGGAGGTACTCGAAGGCGACCATGCGGTCGCCTTTCATCGTGCGTGAGACCGCGAGCATGGCGCCGCCGGCGGCGGGAGTCCATCGCTCTTCGAAGGTGACCGGACCGCTTCCGCCGGCCCATGTCCCGGCGAGCCAGGCGAGCTGTGTCAGGGTTCCGTGTGCCGCCTTGCCGCCTTGCGCGGCGAGCGGCACAGTCACGGCAACGAGCGCGAGCATCACAGCAGCAATCGCACGGGTGATCATGCGGACCACTGTAACGCGACTGCGCCTGGCGGGTCCCAAGAACAGGACCCGCCCTACCCTGCATCAGCGCTGCTCGACGCCCTAGAACTTGCCGAAGGTGCCCGTGTCTTCGCAGGGCTTCGATGGCCGCGGCCTGGCGAGTCACCAGTTCCGCCATGGAGCGCAGGAGATCTGCTGACGTCGCGGTACTCGTCGCTGTCCTGGCCGCTCGCCGCTTACTCGTGGGGCCTTGGTTTTCGGACCTGCGCGGATCGCGGAGCCGCCCGGGACGCACGACCTTCGTCGTCGGCCAGTTCGTCTGCGCGTCGGTGACGATGCCCGTCGTGAGTGACAGCGCCACGGCTGACGGCCAGCAGGAGACCCAGTATCACGAAGATCGTCGTTGTCTCGCTGAATGGACTCCAGCCAGTCTTGGTCAGCCATGCTGCGATGGCTCCAAGGAGCACGATCGGAAGCGCAATCGCATTCAGGCTGTCTGATTCCTCTGAGTCGGTGCGATTCTTGTCGTGTTTCCCCTCCACGAAGGCACGAAAATCGAGCCACTGATACTGCGCCAGAGCCCTCGGTGGCAACGTCGAGTCCAATAGCACCCGGATGATGTCCTTCCGCGCATTCACCGCGGCTCGATATTCCTTTCTGATCTCCGACGAGCTCTTCGCGTGTCGGCACCAGAAGACGACGACGAGAGTGGACGTTGACAGCGCGGTGTCGATTTCCTCGCGCCATTTCTTGCCGGTCTGAATATTGTCGGAGTCGAGAAACACCCAATCATTCGTCCCTCGCAACAGCTTCACGATTGGCGCAATCAGAGCTGCGTCGCGACGGCTGTACAACGACGAAGATCCGATGGCTCATCGATGAAGGTGACATTCTAGCCCTAGCGCCCTTGAACGGAGGTCGATTCGCTGGTTGGGCGGCGGCGTGCCCGCGGACTACGGTGGGCAGCCTTCGCCTGCATTCATGAGCGAAGGCTGGTGCGGAAGAAAGGACTCGAACCTTCATGGCCTTGCGGCCACTAGCTCCTGAGGCTAGCGCGTCTGCCAATTCCGCCACTTCCGCACGGGGGCGTTCTCGAAAGCTCAGGAACCTCGAAGTATAACATGCCACTTCACCGACGGTGACTAGTCGTCCGTTCTCGCCTGCGGCGCTCCGCCTCCGCTCGAAGTCTTCGATCTCCTTCACGACTCGGTCATGGATGCGGCGCGCCTGCCAGTCGCGCCACGCCTTCTTCATCTCGTTGTAGATCGCACCGGGATCGGCGCCCACACTGATCAGCGGCGTCGAGAATTCCGGGGGCGTCATCATGCGCACCATCTCTTGATGAGAGATGGCGCCCCGCGCAGGCGTCAGCGCATCGTTGGGAGACAGGTGCCAGGGCGGCGCCAGGAGCGTTTCGGTCGTGACGGCACGAAAGCGCGGGCGGCCTTCTTCGTCGATGGTGAATGAGGTGGGCTCGGTCGGCCACCAGTCGCGGGCGATCCGATTGGCGGCCTCCTCGATGGGGCCAGGCTCGCGCGGCGTCTTCGACTCCTGTGCGTGGAGATTCGAGGAAAGCCAGACCGCCGAGGCGACGAGCAGAGCCAGGCGCCGCATGGAAGATTAGACCGCCTTCCGGGTCAAACGGCCGTCCTCCGATTATAAGATGCCCCTACTCGATGGACTTCTTCTTCGTACTTCGCTGGGTCGTGATCGCCGCGCTCGTCGGGTATGTCGCACGACGCGGGTCGTTGACGGCGTGGATCCTCGTGTCGATGGTCATCGGCGCCGAGGTGGGGCATGACTTTCCCGAGGTTGCGGTCTCAGCTGCGGATCCTCAGCCAGATCTTTCTCCGCCTGATCCGTACAATCGTCGCCCCGCTGCTGTTTGCGACGCTGGTCGTCGGCATCGCCGGGCACTCGAACCTGCGCCAGGTCGGCCGCATGGGCGTCAAGGCGCTGATCTACTTCGAGGTCGTGACCACGATCGCGCTGTTCATCGGATGGGCGGCCATCAACATCAGCCGGGCCGGTGAGGGCATCACGCTGCCGCCGCCTCCGGAGGGCGTGCAGATTCAGCAGGCCGTCGCGCGCACCTGGCAGGAGATCGTCCTCGACACGTTCCCGGAGAACTTCGCGCGCTCGGTCGCCGACGGCGAGATGCTGCAGATCGTCGTGTTCAGCGTGCTCTTCGGCATCGCCCTCGCGCTCATCCCGGACGACAAACGCCGTCCGCTGCTGTCCTTCGCGGAAAGCCTCGCCGAGACGATGTTCCGCTTCACGCGCATCGTCATGTTCATGGCGCCACTTGGCGTGGGCGCGGCGATCGCCTACACCGTTGGTCAGCTCGGCGTCGGCGTGCTCGTCAATCTCGCGCAGTTGATCGCCACGTTCGCCGTCGCCGTCGTCGTGTTCGTCGCCGGCGTGCTGCTGCCGGTGGCCCTCATCGCGCGAGTGCCGCTGCGCCGCTTTGCCCAGGCGGTTGCCGAGCCGGTCTCGATTGCCTTTGCCACCACGAGTTCGGAGGCCGCGCTGCCGCGCGCCATGGAGGCAATGGAGAAGATGGGCGTGCCGCGTCAGATCGTGGCGTTCGTGATGCCCACCGGTTACAGCTTCAATCTCGATGGCAGCACGCTGTATTTGTCGCTGTGCGCGATCTTCGTCGCGCAGGCGGCCGGTATCGATCTGTCGGTGGGACAGCAGTTCGTGCTGCTCTTCACCCTCATGCTGTCGAGCAAGGGCGTGGCCGGCGTCCCTCGCGGCGCGGTCGTCGTCCTGCTCGGCACGGTCGCGTCGTTCGGGTTGCCCGTCGAGCCTGTGCTCGTGATCCTCGGTGTCGATGCGGTACTCGACATGCTGCGCACGTCGCTCAACGTTCTCGGCAACTGCCTGGCCACCGTCGTCATCGCCCGATGGGAAGGGGAATATCAGGATTGACGACTGACGACTGACGATGTCGCGATTGACGGTTTAGCGATTGACGGTTTGCGATTGGTTGGCGATTGGGGGCTCGTGATGGTCGATTCGGGAGTCAGGCCACAGCGCGAGTGCGTCCGGCGTCACCCGTCTCGATGCGCGCAAGCCGCGGACGAGCACGTTGAATGTGCGCTGATGTCCGCGCGTCCAATCGAATCCGTATTGCCGGCGGATTGACGAGGGCAGCAGGCCAAGCGTGACGATGCGGTTCGCCCAGGTCGCCGGCGCCGCAATCCAGCCGGCCGCGGCTGGTGACACGACGGCACGCGCAAGCGCGCGCGCGTCGTCGCTCACCACGAGATCGCCAGACGCGTACATCCGATCCAGGTAGGCACGTGTCTCAGTCCACGTACGCGGCACTTCGTGGCTGCGCGCCAGGAGCGCGACCGCGATGGGCGCCGACTCCGCGCAATAGGCATCCCGTTCGGCCTGCGTGAGCGGGCCGACCAACCGCTCGTAGGCGAGCGGCACCGACTCGAGCAGCGTCGCGTGAACCCACAACACGAGGTCCGGATCCTCGGCGGAGTAGGGCGTTCCGGCCGCGAATCGGCCGGTCTGTGACCGCAGCTGTCCGTGTACTCGCTGATGGATCTGGCGAATGCCGGCGAGCGCGCGTTCGCGTGCCTCACTGGCGCCGAAGGTCAGCGCCAGCATGGCATGCACGGTGTGATAGAGCCGGGTGATCGCGGCCCAGGTCGTGGCTCTGAATCCGCTGTGATCGTGAACGCCAGCGGCGATGAGGGGATGGGCGAGCTGCAGCAGGATGGCACGGCCCCAGCCGAGAAGGACGATGCGCTCGGCGTTGATTCGGCGCGAGACGAAGGGATCGGGGATCGGGGATCGGGGATCAGGCTTCAAGGCTTCTTCCTGGTTTCCGATTCCTGATCCCAGATCCCTGATCCCCGATCCCCGGCACTGGCGTTCCGCCGCCACATCCAGCCGGCCACGCCGAAGATCGCCAGGCCCAGCGCGCCGCGCCGAACCGCGCTCCATCCACTCGCGCGCGCCGGAGCGAGCAGATCGCGATATGTGTCGACAGTGTCCCGGTTGGCGGGCTCAGTCGGCCGCGGCCGCTGACGACGCTCGGGTACCGGAACCCAGCGTGTGAGATAGGCAAACGTCTCCGACGCGCACGTCGGACACTGCTGCGAGTCGTGCACTTCCTCGCAGTCGAGGCACACACGCGCAGTCCGCAATTGCATGGATCAAGTGTACCGGCTCGATGCGCAGGCTGAAGCCTGCGCGCTACGGCCCATGAACGCCTCGTCGGCGTCCTCGTTCAGCTTCTCGGCGATGAGACGCGCCAGGTAGGCGGTGCTTGTTCAGCGTATTGATGATGATGCGGCGCATCGTGCTCGAGTCGTCGACTATGAGGAAGCGCATGCTGATATCCTGTGCGACCCCGACGGGGATCGTGTATCAGGCTTCTCATCGGCGTATGGGGGAAGGTTTAGCAGAATGGCCAAGAACGGCGCCGGTCTGCCTGGGCAGGAGGACCTCGTCACGCTGAACCGCGCCGCGACGGTGTCGCGGTTGGTGTCTGGCGTGTTTCACGAGTTGAACAACTCGCTCCAGGTGATCGGTGGCCTCGCCGAACTGCTCCAGGACTCGCCCGGCGCGCCGAGCGCTGTCGTCGACGGCCTCCGGCGCATTCATGGCCAGCATGCCAAGGCGGCCAGCGCGATAGCCGAAGTGATGACGTTCGCGCGACAGAAGGCCGACGTGCGCGGACGCGTGAACATGCGTGACCTGGCGTCCCGCTCGGTGAGTCTGCGGTCCTTCGCGATCGGACGGGCGCGCCTCTCGATTGCCTTCGAACCTCCAACCGGCGGCCGCGTGGACGTGCAGGGCCACGCCAGTCTTCTGCAGCAGGCCGTCCTGAACCTGATCGTCAACGCCGAACAGTCGCTGGCTGGTCAGAAGGACGGCGCTATTCGCGTGGAGTTGGATCTTCCCGATGGCTGGGTCGTGGTTCGCGTCGCCGACAACGGAGGAGGCGTCGATCCCGCGATCGCGGATCGGCTGTTCGAGGCGTTCGCGACGACCAGGTCGCGCGACGAATCTTCGGGCCTGGGTCTTTTCGTCGCCCGGCTCATCGCCGAGCAACACGGTGGGACGTTGACATGCGAGGCACCCCCGAGTGGCGCCTCGTTCGTCATGAAACTGCCGGCCGCGTGACTACGCCGCGCCGCGCTCCAGGTTGAGGCGATGCAGCTTGTCGATGAACGTCGTGCGGCTCAAGTTGAGCAGCCGCGCCGCCTGACGCTTGTTCCCGCCGGTCTTCTCGAGACAGCGCAGGATCAGTTCGCGTTCCAGCTGTGACACGAGCGAGGTGAAATTCAGTCCCTCGTCCGGGATCGCGACCGTGGGCACGAGCATCGAGCCGGCGCGCTCGCGCACATCGTCGGGCAGTACCTCCGGACCGATCTCGGTCTTGGCTGCCGCCATCGCCACCGCATGCTCGATGGCGTTCTCGAACTGGCGGATGTTGCCCGGCCAGTCGTAGGCCATGAGCGCGCGCAGCGTGTCCTGATTGATCGTCTTCAGCGGAATGCCGTTGTCAGTGCAGGACTTCCGCACGAAGTGCTGTGCGAGCAGCGGGATATCTTCACGCCGCTGCCGGAGCGCGGGCAGCGTCACGGGAATGACGTTCAGCCGGTAGAAGAGGTCCTCGCGGAACGTCCCTTCCTTGACCATCTTCCGCAGGTCCAGGTTGCTTGCGGCGACGACGCGGATGTCCAGGCGCATCGGACGCGACTCGCCGACGCGC
This sequence comes from uncultured Acidobacteriota bacterium, assembly GCA_963751025.1. GTDB lineage: Bacteria > Acidobacteriota > Vicinamibacteria > Vicinamibacterales > UBA2999 > Gp6-AA40. Next base: position 713,591 of record CAVVTC010000008.1, read on the forward strand.
TCGATCTCGCGCTCCTGCAGCGCGCGCAGCAGCTTGGCCTGCAGCGGCAGCGACATCGACGCCACTTCGTCGATGAAGAGCGTGCCGCGATGGGCCAGCTCGAAGCGTCCCGCGCGCGAGGCGATCGCACCCGTGAACGCACCCTTGACGTGACCGAACAGCTCGGCCTCGGCCAGGGTTTCCGGAATGGCCGCGGCGTTGAAGGCGACGAAGCGCTCGCTCGCCCGCGGACTGTTGTGATGAATCGTGCGCGCGATGAGCTCCTTGCCGGTACCCGTCTCGCCGTTGATCAGCACCGTGCTGTTCATCGGCGACACGAGCTCGAGCGTCGTGAAGAGCGCCTGCATCGTGCTGTGACGGCCGATGATGTTCTCGAAGCGGAATTTGCCTTTCAGCTGCGCCTTGAGTTCAGCGTTCTCCTCGCGCAATCGCTGCTGCTCGAGGCCGGTCTGCAGCACGCGCGCCAGCTGCGACAGCTGGAACGGCTTGATGAGGAAGTCCACCGCCCCTCTCTTGATCGCGGCGACCGCTTCGGCGACTCCGCCGAACCCGGTCATCACCACCGCACGAATCTGCGGGTAGCGATCGAGGGCTTCGTCGAGTACCGTCATTCCGTCCGCGTCGGGCAGGCGGAGGTCGACGACAAGTCCGTCGTAGGCGAACGAGCGAAGGCGTTCGATGGCGTCTGCGGCATCGCTCGCATGAGCGGCCGCAAATCCGTTGGCTTCGAGACTGGCGACGATGGTCTGGCGAAGATCTAAATCGTCTTCGACGACGAGGATGGACGGCAGGGCGCGCTGGCTCATAGATTCCTAAGCGTCAACACGTCGTCACGTGATCCGGAAGTCCGACATCCCGCGACGAGCGATCAGGTGGGAAGTCCCGAGCGCTGGTTAACTGTTTAGTGCAGATTCTGCCCGCCGTGCCGATTCCACGACCGGCGAGCCGTGTGTCCGGCTCGACCGTGGCGCAACTCAGATGCCATCACTGCACTCGCCCAAAATTGAGGTGCTAATTGTAGATGACGAGGTCCAAGCCAGGGAACTGCTTTCGGAGTTCTGCCGGGCCCAGGGGTACGAGGTGGCGACGGCCAATGACGGCCGGGCGGCCATCGCCGCCGACATGCACACAGTCGACGTGCAGAAGCTGCGCCTCGACGAGCTCAAGCGATCGAGCACCAAGCGAATTTCCGCGCTCGAAGACACCAACATGGCCGAGGCCATCTCCGGGATGGCGCAGGCCGCTGCCGCCTACCGCGCGGCGCTTGGCGCCGCCAGCACCATGAGCAAGCAGTCTCTAATGGATTACCTGCGATGACCCAGCCCGCTGCCGCCGCCGCTCCCCTCGAGGCCGAAGTCACGGTCTCGGAGAAAGTCACGTTCCCGAACGGCATCCCGGGCTTCGCGCACCTCGATGCCCTCTCCGATCATGATCGCCTCGTCGCGGCGACGTGTGAAACAACCAGTCCGCGATGGTCAAGCCCGACGAACTCGCTTTGATGGCAGAACGGCTGAAAAAGGCTCGATGAAACTGGTTAGGTGGTTGGTGGTGGTGGTCCTGGTACGAACGAGGCACCATGAACGACCACGAACCATCAACCACCAACCAGCTACACTCTACAGATGGACGTACGCGACTGGCGTGACGCCGATCCGGCGGACACGCAACTGCTCTATGCGCGGGAGCAGGACTTCTGGGTGCGCGAGCTCGCGTGGGACGCGTCGAACTCATGGCGCGAGATCGAGCAGGCTCGCACGACCTGGGGGCTCCCGGGTCGCATAGCCATCGACCACAAGCGGACGGTTCGCGGGTGGAGCTACTACATGCCCGACGGCGAGACGCTCCACGTCGGTGGCATCGCCGCGGAGTCGAAGGACGCCACGGCCGCGCTGCTCGATGCGTGCCTCGAGATGGCATCGGCGCCGCCGCGCCCCGTGCGTGTGTCCTGTTTCGTGCCCAACCGTGCGGAGGGATTCGAGGCGGCGCTCGTCGAGCGTGGGTTCTCCTGCGAGCCCTATCACTACCTGTCGCGGCCGCTGACGCCTTTGTCCGGGGGGGTCACGGGTCGAGGGCGACGGCTGGCGTGAAGACGATCTGACCTCGGCCGCCGAGCTGTTGCGCACCGCCTACGGAGACGATGGGCGGCAGTTCGCTCCGCGCGGCACGTTGACCGAGTGGGAACACTACACCCGCGGCCTCGTCGAGCGGCCGGGATGCGGCGACCTCGAGCCGGCCATCACACGCGTCGTCCGTGATGCCGGGACAATGATTGCGCTCGTGCTCTCCACCCGCGTGGCGCCGGGCACGATCCATCTGGCGCAGATCGCCGTGCATCCGGGAAGACGACGAGAGGGCTTCGCGCGAAAGCTCGTGGACGAAGCGTGCCGCCTCGCGCAGCCGCGCGCCGCGCGTCAGGCGACGCTGCTGGTGGGAGAGAAGAACGCCGCCGCGCGCAAGCTCTATGCGTCGATGGGCTTCGAGCCCCGCGCCACGTTCATCGCAGCGACTAAGGCGATTTCGTAGGGCCGGTCCTTTTGGACCGGCCGATGTGTTCGGATCTCCCTTGTATTGGCCGGCAGCCGCCGAAGCTGCGGCCGGGAACGCGGCCTGCGCTCGTCCTCTTCCGTTCCCGCATCGACTAGCAGCTGATTCGCGGCTACATCCGCTGCGCGGCTCAAAACGCCTGTGGTACGTCGTCGCAACCAGAACGCGATGACGGAAGTCGACGCGATGAATCGCTTCGCCCGCGTTCCTGCTTCGCACTGATGTCGGCCTGGCTTAGGCGGCTGCCGGCCAACACAAGGGAGCTCCGAACGAAGGCGACCTCGCGCAGTCGACGATTGTTTGGCGTTATGCTGCGGGGAGAGCCGACTCAGTCGGGATGTGCGGATCGGCCTACCAATAGTTAGACCCCTGGACTCAACATGAGATTAATGAACGCGTGGATCAATCCGTTGACCTTTCTGGAAGTGGATGGTCCCCCCGCCCCGAATGATCCGCCTGTGACATCATCGGAAAGGGTCCTTGCGTTCCTGTGCCCAACAGGCACGGCGTCGGACATACCGTCGCTTATCAAGCGGTACAGGGGATCAGCTCGGAGCCTGTAGCACTGGCCGTGATTCCATCCGAACAGCGCATTTTGGACAAGCTCGTTTGGCCATTGCGTCACGCTAAGGCTTCGTACATGGTTGGCAATTATCTGGCCGTAATCGCGTTGGTCGGCATGGTTGCTGAAATGGTCGCCCTTTTGATCTTGGAGACCGCCGAAGTGAAGATCAACGAGCAACCCATGACGGCCGAGAGCGAAAAGACCCTCTTTGGAAGCAGCTTCGAGAAGTTGAGTCAAGAACGGCGGCTGCAGGTCTTGTCAACGTACCGCCTCATCGACGCGGCGGCTCGCGGACGCTTCGGCACAATTCGAGAAACGCGACGTGGCTACTTGCATCTCTGGTCGCAAGATCACGACTCGCTGCCTGGAGACGCCATCAAGAGCTATCACGCAGCCGTGGCGCTTGTGGCGACCGTGATCGGGCAGGAATTCACCGACGGCAAGGTGGTGATCAACGCACGGCTGGTGCGATACCTGGAAAGAAAAGGTGTCTATCAGCCACAGGAGTCAGCGGTCTGACATGCGCTGTACCCGACTCCGCCCGCGCCGCTCGCGCGCCGCAGCCGGCGGGGTGAGCACTGCCGTTAGCTAGGGCGACGGGGCAGTTTCAGAGATCCCTTCTGTTGGTTAGCAGCCGCGTAAGCCAGGCCGACCTCAGTGCGCAGCAGGAACGCGGGCGGAGCGATTCATCGCGTCGACTGCCGTCATCGCGTTCTGGTTGTGACGAGGTACGACTGGCGTTTTGAGCCGCGCAGCGGATGTCGTCACGAATTAGCCGCTAGTCGACGCCGGGGCGGAAAGGTACGAGCGCAAGCCGCGTTCCCGGCCGCAGCTTCCGCGGCTGCCGACCAACAGAAGGGAGCTCCGACTACCGCGCAGGCTGAAGCCTGTGCTCTACGAGAACGGGCGAGGCCCAAAAGCCCAGAGCCAAAAGCCCAGAGCCAAAAGCCCAAAGCGGAGAGCCAGAGCCGAAAGCCAGTCCAGCTTGGCCCCC
>CAVVTC010000009.1:0-72025 GCA_963751025.1 uncultured Acidobacteriota bacterium
TCGGCGCGGCACACCGAGCTCGGCGAGCTTTGCGGCAATGGCCTCGCCGTGAGTGGCGGGCCTGACATGCTTGTCGATGTACGCAATCCGGCCGTCGGCGCCAATATAGAACGTCCACCGGGACGCGAACGGCTGATCCGGGTCGACCACCCCGTAGGCGGTCGCGACCGTCTTCGACGGATCGCTGAGGAGCGGATAGTCCACGCCGAGTGACTGCGCGAAGGCCCTGTTCGTCTCCGGGGTATCGACGCTGATGGAGAAGTAAGCGACGTCGAACGCGCGAATCTGATCCCCACTCTCACGGAGTGAGCTGCATTCGGCCGTTCAACCTTCTGTGAACGCCTTGGAGAACCACGCGAGGACGACGGCCTGGCGACCTCGATAACTTGCCAGGCTGTACTGCTTCCCGTCGCTGCCGGGCAGCGAGAACTCGGGAGCCAGATCACCGACCGAGAGCGAGCGGGGCGACGCGATCGTCGAGGGCGCGGCGTTCTTGTCGACAGACGGGGCAGGGGCCTCGCGGCACGCGCCTGCCAGGCCCGCGGCGACGATGCCTGCGACCACGCTCAGTCTGAGACACTGCACGTCGACGAGGATAGCATGCGGTAGTCGCTATAATCCGCGTGTGGCGCGGCCCCATCGTCCCATCGCACCTTGAGCGCCGTGCCCTTGATCACCGGCAGTCGATTGGGGACGTACGAAATCCTCGAGCCGCTCGGCCAGGGCGGCATGGGCGCCGTCTATCGCGCGCATGACAGTCGACTGCAGCGCGACGTTGCGCTGAAACTGGTGCATCCGCATCTCCTCGACGAGCACTATCTCGAACGGTTCCGCCGCGAAGCCCGCGTACTGGCCGCGCTTGGCCACCCCAACGTTGCCAGCGTCTACGAGTTGGGTGACGCCGATGGAACGGCCTTCATCGTCATGGAGTTCGTTCCTGGTGAGACCCTGGCGGATCGCCTCGTGACCGGGCCGCTGCCTGCATCCGACGTCGTGCGCATCGCCTGCCAGGTGGCTGCGGCACTCGAGACCGTCCACGACAAGGGCATCGTCCATCGCGACCTCAAGCCGGCAAACATCAAGCTGACTCCGGATGGCGTCGTGAAGGTGCTCGATTTTGGTCTCGCCAAGTCGGCAGAGAGCGTAGACGGCTCGCACTCGGATCTGCTGACAACCTTCAGGACTGTTGAGGGCGTCATTGCGGGCACAGTTGCCTACATGAGCCCCGAGCAGGCCCGGGGGCAGGAGATCGATCGCCGCACCGACATCTGGGCGTTCGGGTGCGTCGTCTACGAAATGCTCGTTGGTCGTCCCGCCTTTGCCGGACCGACCACCGCGGACACCGTCGCGGCCGTGATGGAACGCCCCGTGAACTGGGCGGCGATTCCGCCCGACGCGCCACCGGCGGTCACGCGCGTCCTGCGGCGATGCCTGCAGCGTGATCCGAAACACCGGTTGCGAGACATCGCCGACGCCCGTCACGACCTCGAGGACACCACGACTGACGCGGAGCCGTTGCCAGCTCCGCAACACCGAAAGTGGCTGCGGGTCGGTACGGCAATCGGCTTGCTCGCGACAGGCTTCGTACTGGGCGCGCTGGCGATCTCTCTCAGGCGCCAGCCGACAGACGAGGTTCCGCCGGCGCATTTCGTCGTGCCGCTATCTTCTACGACTCCGCTCAGTGGGCTCGACTTTCCAACCGCGGTGATGGCCCCCGACGGAGCACGGGTTGTTTACGTTGCTAGCCGCGGCGGCCAGACACAGCTGTTCCAGCGGTTCTTGAACTCCGTTGATCCGGCACCGATTGCTGGGACGACGAACGCCGTCGGTCCCTTCTTCTCGCCGGACGGTCAGTGGGTCGCCTTCTTCGCGGATGGGCAACTCAAGAAAGTCAACCTCGCAGGAGGCTCTCCGGTCACGCTGAGTGAAGCGCCAGTGGGGCTGGGAGGGAGCTGGGGGCCCGGCGATGTCATCGCATTCGCGGCGGGCACCGGTTCAGGGCTATCACGTGTACCAGCCGCCGGAGGCACGCCGCAGCGCCTTACGACGCTCGACGTCGCGCAGGGAGAATTCAGCCACCGTTGGCCGCAATGGCTGCCTGACGGTGAAACCGTCCTGTTCACCGTCGGCACGTCCGGGAGCTGGAGCGATGCGCAAATCGTGGCGCAGTCCGTCACGACCGGAAAGCGGACGATGCTCGTCCGCGGCGGAACGAATCCGCACTACCTCTCGAACGGCTCATTGCTGTACGGGCAGAACGGTCGCATCATGAGCGTCGCACTGGATGCTTCGAGCCTGACGATCAGCGGAGCTCCTGTCGCTGTGCTCGATAGCGTGCTGCAGTCGGCTGACGGCGCCGTGCAGTTGAGTGTGGCGCGTTCGGGCGCCGCCGTCTTCATTCCCGGAGGGGCAGGCGCATCCGAGCGGCGGCTTGTGGCCGTGGGTCGAGACGGCGCCAGCACTCCATTTGCTGCGCCGCCTGGTGCTTACGCCTTTCCCAGAGCGTCACCGGATGGGCAGAGGCTGATCGTTGCCATGGAAGCGCCCACACGCGACCTCTGGCTCTACGACATCACATCGGGCGCGACGACGCAGGTCACCTTCGATTCAGGTGCCACCTCTCCTGCTGTGGACTCGTGACGCTCAACGCGTGGCGTTCAGCTCGACGCGAGTCGGCGTGCAGAACTTGTTTACGGCGATCATCGGCCAACCAGGGCGTTCCGAGCGACTCGTTCCCAACGAGAACCAGCAGTTTCCAGGGTCCTGGGCTCCGGATGGCACACTGGTGTTCACCGAGCAACGTTCGGCGACAGGCCGGGACATCCTGCTCCTCGCAGCAGGCGATCGCACGCCGCGGGCCCTGCTGGCCTCGAACGTTGACGAGACGTCGCCAAGGATATCGCCCGACGGGCGGTGGCTGGCCTACGTGTCCGCCGAGGGCGGCCGCAGCGCGGTGTACGTCACGCGACTCTCCAACCCGACGAGAGCTCGGCGAGTGTCCGTCGAAGGTGGCAGCGAGCCGGTATGGGGATCGGGTGGGCGCGAGCTCTTTTACCGCCAGGGTACGATGATGATGGCCGCGACGATCGACGCGGCAGGACAGGTCCAGTCAAGTCCCGGCGCGCTGTTCGACGGCGACTTCGTTCGAGGTACTCTGGACACGGCGAACTACGACGTGATGCCCGATGGACGATTCGTCATGGTTCAGCGCTCGTCTCAGAGCGCCGAGCCGACGCTGCACGTCCTCATCAACTGGCTCGGTACGCTGAAGGCCGCATCACCGCGCTGATGCCGGGCGGGGTCCGTCCTTGACCTCGGCGCGAAACTGCCGTGGCGCCAACGGTCCTTCGGCCTGGTTCACAGCGCTCATCAAAGCGTCCACGGAGACCGCGCGCGGATCAAACGTCACGATCGCGACGCCGCCCTTGAGATCCACAAGATCCACCTGTGCGCGCGTGACCCCGGGTACTTCGAGCAGTGCGGACCGCACTGCTACGATGCATCCCTCTCAAAGCATCCCGGCGACGGCCAATGTCACCGTCGCCGAGCGCGGGGAGGAGCGGCAAGCGTTAGTGCAGAGGGCGATCGTTAAGAAAAATACGCGTCTCGTCATCGATGTGTGCTCGGAATCGCAATCACATCACAAAACACGCATTCGTGAGCGCGAAAAGAGAGCCGTGCGGAAGTCGGACACTTCAGCTGACTGCGCGTTGAGGCCCCGGAACAACACGATGTCCCACGTCCTCTTCGAGCGTGAGAACGCGAGGCGCTTGCCGTCAGCGGACCACTCGAAGTCCTCGATGCGGCGGCCGTCTTCAGGAAAGTGAGTCAACTGAGACGCCGCGCCGCCGTCAACCGGTTGCACCCAGATGTTGGTCTGGGCGGCATAGGCCACGCCTCGACCGTCCGGTGTCCACTGCACGGCAGTGGGGCTGCGAACAGCCGGGAAGTTTCGCCTCGACGCGCAATTCGGAAGCGCGCAGATCGCGATCACGGCCCCTCGGCGCTTCCTCGACCGAGACGAACGCGATCGACTTTCCATCCGGTGACGCCGACGGGTGGTATCGCGAACACATCCGCCAGTTGGGTGGGCTTTCCCCCATCGAGCGGCCTGAGCCACACCGACTGCTGACCGCTCTCGCTCGAGATGTAAATCAGCTGCTTGCCATCCGCCGTCAACTCCGTGCGATCGGAGGCGGACGGTCCCGAATTCGACCGCGTTCCGTCCTTCTCCATCCACGCGCGCGATGCGCCGGCCTGCGCTCTCGGCCTTGGAGTACACGATCGTCTGCCCATCTCTGGTCGCGGTTGGCGACGAGGCGTTGGCGATGAGTTCCTGCGGGTTCGACTGACCCGGGCGCAGCGCCCACACCGCCGGACGATTGTCGGCAGGCGACAACCGCGCGTACAACAGGCGGTCCCCTGCCCAGGCAAAATCGTCACCGACGAAGGGGTCCGGCGGAATCACGTCGGATGGTGTGCTCGATCCGTCCTCCAGCACCGAGATGCCGACCTGATAGTCCCATCGTGCCGCGACAAAGGACTGCCGGTCCGCGCTGAGGCTGAAGCTGGCGTAGTTGGTCAAGTCGTTCGTCAAACGTGACCACTCGCCGTCGGGATACGACAAGACCCACAACTGGGCCACGGCGTCGTGATCGCCAAGCTGGCTCACCAGCAGATGGCTCTCGTCGAGCCACTCGATGCCGTCGGCGGAGGCCTTGTCCCGGAGTGGAATCGAGTGCTGGGCGCCGGTTGCCACGTCCACGAACACCGCCTGTCGTATCAGCGCCTCTCCTACCGGTTCGAACCCAATCAGCGCGAGCGTCTTCCCATCGGGAGACCAGGCGGGATGGATGCTCGCTCCTTGACCACTTGGAGTCGAGAGCATGCCGAACGACAGGAACTGCGAGGGAAGAGCGCGCGTCGCAATCGTGCGCTCGTTCGTGCCATCGGCATCGGCCACGAGGAGCATTGAAGGGCCGTCGAACGGCGAGCGGACGAACGCGAACTGCCGGCCATCGGGCGACCACCCGATGGGGCTGTTGACGCCCTCGATGACCCGCCTGGGGCTGCCGCCGAGGAACGGCACTCGCCAGAGCGTCAGCGCGCCCGCTTTTCCGCGAATGAAATCCACGAAGCCCCCGTCGGGTGTCACCGTGGCCGCCTGCAGCACCAGACCAGCCTCCGCCGCGACGAGCTCGACATCGCGATCGGTGCCGAGCTGCCGTACCCGAAGGCTTCGAGTCACGCCGTCGCGACGCACATACACGACGAATTTCCCGTCGGGAGACATCGCCGGCCGCCACGCGTTTCCGGTTGCGGTGACCTGCGAGATCTGCGCTTTCTGCAACAGTGCGTTCGTCGGCGTGTCCGTTGACAGCCAGCCCTGCTGCCACACGAGGAAGCCCAGACCCGCCATCGTTACTGCGAGCGCGGCAGCCCCGAACACGAACGCTCCACGACGACGCGGACGGATCGACGAGGGCCTGCGTGCTGCCGGAGCGCGGCCGATCGACGTTCACTGCACGCGCGGCGGTTCCTGATGGGCGTTCGACCGGTTCGCGAACCGGCGTCAGGCCTGACTCGAGCTCGCGCTTGAACCGCCGGAGGTCGGCGCGCAGCTCGGCGGCCGTCTGGGTGCGATCCCGGGGATCCTTCTCGATCGTCTTGAGGATGATGTCCTCGAGGCGCGCCGGCACGTCTTCGCGAACATGCCGGGGCGGAACGGGCATCTCCTGCAGAATCGCGGCGGCGATGACCGCGCTGGTTTCGCCGGCGAACGCCGGGCGGCCGGTTGCCATCTCGTACAGCACCAGCCCGAGCGAAAAGAGATCGGTTCTCGCGTCGAGGGGCTGGCCACGGAGCTGCTCCGGTGACATGTAGGCCACCGTTCCGACCGCCGTTCCCTCGTCTGTGAGCAGCGACTCGATCGGCCTGCTCATGCTTCCCGGTCCCGTCGGACTCTGCCGACGCGGGCACGGCCTTGGCGAGACCGAAGTCGAGAATCTTCGGCCCACGCCCGGTGAGGAAGATGTTGGCGGGCTTGATGTCGCGATGCAGGATGCCCTGGGCGTGCGCCGCCTCGAGCGCATCGACGAGCCCGAGCGTCACGTCCACGACGGTCATGACGTCCATCGGTCCACGGCGCAGGCGCTGCTGGAGCGTTTCGCCCTCGAGCAGTTCCATCGCGATGAACGGCGGGTCGGTGCCGACGTCGTAGATGGTGCAGATATTCGGATGGTTCAGCGATGCGGCCGCGCGGGCCTCACGCTCGAACCGTTCGATCGCCTGGGGATTGGACTCGAGTCGCTGGGACAGCGTCTTGAGCGCGACGACCCGCCGGAGTCGTGTGTCCTGAGCGCGATAGACCTCGCCCATGCCACCCGATCCGATCACGGACTCGACGGAGTACGGCCCGAGCCCTGGTTGAGCCCCGGTCTGAGATTAAGCAGCGTAGGGCAGGTCTTGTAGATCCCGTCGATTATAGGCCTACGTCAATAAAACCAATCCACGATCGTGTCGCGGCGTCCTGACGTCACACGCGTCACCTCGTGAGGCATCGACGCGGGAAACGCCACCAGCGTGCCTGCCTGCGCGGCGATGTCGATCGGGTCGCCGTCATCAGGAAACAGACGCAGCAGCCCGCCGCCGAAACCACCCGATGGCTCGACCTCGCGAGCGCTCTCCAGGAACAGCACGATCGTCACTTGCCGCCTCTCCGTCAACGGCCACGACGGTACGTGGGCGCGATCGACATGCGGCCTGTAGAAGCCGCCGGTCTCGTAGCGGAGGAAGCTCGCGCCCTCGCGCGACTGCAGCACGAGCTGGTAGAACGAGGCGATGGGTATCCGCACGCCGTCGAGCGTGGCGTCCACCATAGCCAGCACCGTGTCGGCAATGTCGATCTGCGTCGCGCGCCGGACGTCCTCCTGCAGCTCGAAGCCGTCGCCGAGCACTTCGGCAAGCTCCGGGGTACCCGCGTCCATCGCCGCCTGTACGCGCCGGCACATGGGCGCGTCCATCACGTCCGGGGAAATGAAAATCGGCATGGGGTCAGGCCACTCGGATCACTTCTTCGATCGTCGTCTGGCCGACGATCGCCTTGGCCAGCGCGTCAGCGAGCAGCATGTTCATACCGGCGGAGACCGCCGCCTGCTTGAACTGGTGTGCGTCCGAACGCTCGCGAATCAACGTGTTGATAGTGGCGTCCACGACCAGAATCTCGAAGGCGCCCGTGCAGCCCTGATACCCAGTGCCAGCGCATGTCGCAGCCACGTCCGCAGTAGAACACGATCTCCGGGTCGGGCTCGAGGCCCGCAGATACGGCTCGAGACCCATGTCCATGAGCCGGGGCACCGCATCGGATGAATCCTGCGTGTCCAGCGTGCTGAGCACGAGAATCGCTGAATCCCAGCTCGGTCAGTCCTCTCAACTATCCCACCCTTTGCTTCAACGTGGAGACTTCGATCCGGTGCTTCTTCACGAGGTGCCACACCGAACGCTCGGTCACACCGAGAAGCCTTGCCGCCGCAGCCTGCACTCCACCCGCACGCGCCAGCGCGTCCACGACGAAGGCGCGCTGGAGGTGCGCCACTTTCTCATCGAGCGTCAGGTTCTGCAGGGTTTCCCATCGGGCGGTCGCACTCGCGGGCGGCTCGACCGGCCGGATCGGGGGCGGCAAGCTGCCCAGCGCGAGCACATCGCCGTCGTTGACGACAGCGGCCCGCTCGATCATGTTGCGCAGCTCCCGCACGTTGCCGGGCCAGCCGTACTCGATCAGTGCCGCGAGCGTGTCGGGCGCCAGGCGGAGAATGCTGCGCTTCAGTCGAGTGTTCGCGTCGGCGAGGAAGTGTTCGGCCAGTGCCGGAATCTCATCGCGGCGATCGCGCAGGGGCGGCACGTGAATCGACACGACGTTCAGACAGAAATACAGGTCGTCCCGAAAGGTGCCCTCACGAACCGCTCGCTCGAGGTCCTTGCTGGTCGAAACGAGGATCCGGACGTCCACCGTGATCGTCTGCGCGCCGCCGACACGCTGCAGCTCGCGCTCCTTCAGGGCGCGGAGGATCTTGGCCTGGGTCCCGAGCGTCATGTCGCCGATTTCGTCGAGCAACAGCGTGCCGCCATCGGCCTGCTCGAACTTGCCGTGCTTTCGGCTGAACGCGCCGGTGAAAGCGCCCTTCTCGTGGCCGAAGAGCTCCGATTCGAGGAGCAATTCGGGAAGCGCCGCACAATTGAGCCTGACGAGCGGCCGGCTGCTGCGGGTCGAGTGGTCGTGAATGGCCTCGGCGATCAGGCCCTTGCCGGTGCCGCTCTCACCGAGAATCAGCACTGTCGAATCAGTGGGGCCGACACGATCGATGACCCGCGTGACGTCTTCCATGGCGCGGCTCGCTCCCGCGAGGCGCCGGCGACTATGACCGGATGCGAGCTCCTGGCTCAGCCGCTCGAGCTCGGCGAGCAGACGTTTCTTTTCGAGCGCACGCCGGACGATGATGTCGAGCTCGTCGAGGCTGAAGGGCTTCGTGAAGTAATCGTAGGCGCCGCGCCGTACCGCGTCGAGCGCCGAATCGCGCGTGCCGTGCCCGGTCATGATGATGATCGGTGTGCGTCGATCGGCTTTCTGAATCTCGTCCACGGCTTCGAGACCGCTGATGCCGGGCAGGCGGACATCCATCAGAATCAGGTCGAACTTCTCGTCCCTGAGGGCGTCGAGCGCCTCTTCGGCGCTGCCCTTCACCCGGACGAAGTACTGCTGCCGCTCGAGCGCCTCCTTCAGGAAGAGCTGCATCTGCGGGTCGTCGTCAACCACGAGCAGTTGATGCGTGGTGGTCATCCAGTGCTGTCTCTATCGGCTGTGCTCAACCGAGCCAACAGTATTTGTAGGGAACTACAGAAACTGAAGGAGTCTGGAAGACGACGGCGGCCCTACTGAGTCGCGTTGGCGGTGAGCTGAAACATCGTCAGCGCGCCGACGACGAGCGGATCGAACTGCACCAGGCGATCGACGGACATGATTTCGAGGGCGTGAGCGGGCGCGACAGGCGTATCGCCGATGCCGAAACCAGCTCGTCCCAGACATCGGCCACAGCGATAATCCGGCCGCCAATAGGAATCGCTTCGCCCTTCAGACCGCGTGGGAAACCGCTCCCGTCGTAGCGCTCGTGCGAGGCTACCGCGATCTCGTTGGCGGCGGCGAGAAACGGCACGTTCTTCAGCATCGCCTGACCGTGAAGCGGATACGTGCGCAGCGTAGCGCGCTCCTCTTCCGAGAGCGATCGTTCCTTGCGAACGAGGATCTGATCCGGAAGGGCGAGCCGTCCCCTTCCGGAAGCGAGCGAACCACGAGGGCTTGTGCGCCGCGATCACGGGCTCGAGGTCGAGCCTTTCGGCGGCGGTTAACACCAGGTCCTCGTCGATGCGGTTCGTTTGAGCCGCGTATCCCCCGACCAGCGCGCGATCGCACAGCATTTTACCGGGTCAGGCCCTGGCCAAACCCTGGCCTGGCCCGAAGGGAACTTTATTGACCAGTATGATGTCTAAGTGATATCAAAGAGACATCACACGAGGGCGATGGCCCTTCATTGGAGGTTGTCGATGGTGCGCGAACGTCTCCGTCATGGGATTCCTGGACTTCCCCTGCTCCCACTGGTGCTCCTACCCCTCCTCGACATCGCCCTGTTTCCAGCGAGCGCGATGGCATTCGAGCGAGAGGACATCGTGACCGGGATCGCGCTCTTGGTGACCGGGCTCTTGATCGTCCCGACCTGGATCTTCCTGCTCAAAGGCTTCTTCATGGTGGCGCCCAACGAAGCGAAGGTCATGCAACTGTTCGGCGACTACGTCGGCACGGCGAAGATCACCGGGCTGCGATGGACGAATCCGTTCTACAAGAAGAGCAAGATCTCTCTTCGCGTGCGCAACTTCGAAAGCCCGCAACTCAAGGTGAACGACCAGGACGGCAATCCGATCGATATTGCCGCGGTCGTGGTGTGGCGGGTGGTCGAAACTGCTGAGGCCCTTTTCGAAGTCGATGACTACGAGAACTACGTCCGCGTGCAGAGCGAGGCCGCGCTTCGCAACGCGGCCACGAGCTACCCCTACGACTCGCACGAAGATCACGTCGTCTCTCTCCGCGGATCGACCGCCTCAGTCGCCGAGCACCTGAAGAAAGAGGTGCAGCAGCGACTCGAAAAGGCCGGAGTCGAGGTCCTCGAAGCCCGCTTCAGCCACATGGCCTACGCGCAGGAGATCGCTGCGGCGATGCTGCAGCGGCAACAGGCTGGCGCGATCATCGCGGCCCGGAAGCTGATCGTGGAGGGCGCCGTCGGGATGGTGGAGATGGCCCTCGAACAGCTCTCACACAAGGGCATCGTGCATCTGGACGAGGAACGGAAGGCGGCGATGGTGAGCAACCTGCTGGTCGTGCTGTGCGGTGAGAAGGCGGCGCAGCCGATCCTGAATACGGGCACCATCCACCAGTAAGCAAGGGCCCCCGTGCCGGACCGGAAACCCTTTCTGCTTCGCATCGACTCGACCGTGCTCGAGGGCGTTCAGCGCTGGGCAAACGACGATCTGCGCAGCCTGAACGCCCAAATCGAGTATCTTCTGCGGGAGTCTCTTCGCCGGGCTGGTCGCGCGGCGCGCGCGCCCGAGCAGGGCGGTACCCCTAACGAACCCGATCCCTCGACCGATACTTAAAGCGTGCAGATGCGCGCATCGACCTCAACAGCCGTCCGCCCGTTGCTCAAATGGGCCGGTGGCAAACGACAACTTCTCCCTGTCCTGGCGGAGCACTACCCACGAGCGTTCTCCCGCTACATCGAGCCGTTCATGGGCAGCGCGGCCGTGTTCTTCGATCTCCTGAAGAGCGGCCGGCTGGCGCGCCGGGCGATCACGCTGGCTGATGTGAACCCGGATCTGATCGGGTGTTATCGCACGTTGCGCGACCGTCCCGAGGCGGTCATTCGCGCGCTGAACACCCTGGCTCGCGAGTACCGGGCCGGCGGGACGGCGTGCTACTACGAGGTGCGCGACACGCGCTTCAATCCGCTCAGGGCAGCGCTTCAGGCGCGCGCGGCGGAACCCGGTGATGTGGCGGACATGTACACGCCCGGGCTCGCGGCGATGCTGATCTTCCTGAACCGCACCGGCTTCAACGGACTGTTTCGACTGAATCGACAGGGCGGCTTCAACGTGCCGGCCGGACGCTATACCAACCCGCGGATCTGCGATGAGACGCATCTGCGCGTCGTGGCCGCCGCACTGGCGTCGCCGGGCGTGACCATCGCGCTCCAATCGTTCGATCGCACACTGGACGAGACGGGCGCGGGCGATTTCGTGTACTGCGATCCACCGTATGCGCCGCTGAGCCGTACATCCAGCTTCGCCAGCTATACCGCTGACGGCTTCAACGCGTTCGATCAGCGGCGTCTGCAGCAGAAGGTCGTCGCGGCCTGCAAGCGCGGCGCGTTCGTGGTCGTCTCGAATTCGAGCGCCGCGGAGATCCTGAGCGCGTACACGACGACCGAGGCGCAGAAGGCAGGGCTCGAGGTGTGGCGGGTTCCGGCACGCCGGTCAATCAACTCGAAGGCCTCGTCCCGCGGCCCCGTCGATGAGCTCATCATCGGCAACGTGAAGAAGACCGCCGCGCTTCGCAACATCAAGCCGCAGATGGCCAAGGCAGGTGTCGGCAAGACGAAGCGAAAGTCCGCCTGATGTGTCGCGTACGCTGAAGCGTGCGCTCTACGGCTGTGAGCAGGAGTTTCTGCTCCCGCGTGTGTTAGGCTGACCCTCACGCGAAAGTGGCGGAACTGGCAGACGCGCCAGACTTAGGATCTGGTTCCCGAAAGGGAATGGGGGTTCGAGTCCCTCCTTTCGCACCAACACTCACTCGACCGCGCGATTCCTGTCCGCGGTCCGCACGCCGCGACATCATCGAGTTCTTCTGAATCGCGGGCGTCGCCGGCTCCGGTCGGCCGGACCTTTGGGAATTCAGCGATTTGCAACTACACTGAAGTGTTCAGCGTTCACGTTCACCTTCCAGATTCAGGGTTTCCAGGTCGACGTTCCTCGATGAAGACCGAATTCACCGACGTCAGCGCCACGCAGAAGACCATCACAATCGAGATCCCGACCGACGTGGTGTCTGCGGAGATCAATCGCGTCGCCAGGGGTTACACGAAGCAGGCGCGCATTCCAGGCTTCCGGCCGGGCAAGGTCCCGACCTCGCTCGTCAAGAAGCGGTTCAAGGAACAGATCCTGAACGACGTCGCGCACGGGCTCATCCCGCGGGCGGTCGATGAAGCGCTTCAGGAGCGAGGCATCGAGCCGGTGGACACGCCCAATATCAAGGACGTGGCGCTCGAGGAAGGACAGCCCCTGACGTTCACGGCCGCCATCGAGACCGTGCCGCCATTCGACATCGGCGATCTCTCCACGGTCGAGGCGACCCGCCGGCCCAGCGTGGTGACCGACGAGGCCGTCGAGAAGACACTCACTCAGCTGCGCGAGCGCGGCGCGAAGTTCGAACCCGTCGAAGACCGCGGCGTTGCCGACAAAGACACCGTCGTGCTCGACATCGAGCGCAGCGATCCCGAGGGCAAGCCCGATCGCCACGAGAACGTCAGCCTCGAGCTCGGCGCCGCTGCGAATCCACCGGGATTCGACGCCGAACTCATTGGCCTGCGGACCGGCGATCAGAAGACCTTCACGACTCACTTTCCCGAGGACTACGCGGTCAAGGAGATGGCCAACACCGACGTGCAGTACTCGGTGACGGTCAAGGACGTTCGGCGCAAGGTGCTCCCCGAGCTCGACGACGAGTTCGCCAAGGACATCGGACCGTTCGACTCGCTCGGCGCGCTGCGCGACCGCGTGCGAGCCGACCTGCAGCAGGAGTCCGACGAACACGCGACGCAGCACCTGCGCACCGATATCCTGAAGCAGCTGTCGGATCGCGTCACGTTCGAGCTGCCGCCCTCACTCGTGGACCGGGAGATGGATCGCCGGATCGAAGAGTTCGCCAGCCGGCTCATGCAGCAGAAGGTCGATCCGCGCCAGGCGGGCATCGACTGGGCGCAGTTCCGGGAGTCGCAGCGCGAGCCGGCCCGCGTGTCGGTCGCGAGCGCCCTGGCTCTCGACGAGATCGCGCGCCGCGAAGGACTCACGGTCACCGCGGAAGAGGTCGATAAGGAAATCGAACGGTTCGCCGCACGGGCGGGCCGGACGCCGGCCGCGTTGCGTGCCCAGCTCGATAAGGAAGGCAGCGTGACGCGTCTCGCGACCGGCCTTCGACGGGAGAAGGCGGTTGACTTGGTCCTGTCGCGTGCTAGGATTCTCTAAACTCTTGGCGACTCGTCAGTTGCGAGCCGCCTCCGGGATCGGCCGGATGCTGATTTCTTTCCGCGAATCACACACATGAGTTACGCCCAGCTCGTGCCGATGGTGGTCGAGCAGACCAACCGCGGCGAACGTGCCTACGACATCTTCTCGCGGCTCCTGAAGGACAGCATCATCTTCATCGGGACGCCGATCGACGACGGCGTCGCCAACCTCGCCATTGCACAGATGTTGTTCCTGGAGGCCGAGGATCCGGACAAGGACATCATGCTGTACATCAACAGCCCAGGCGGGTCGATCACGGCCGGGCTGGCGATCTATGACACGATGCAGTTTATAAAGCCCGACGTGCAGACGATCTGCATCGGGCAGGCAGCGTCGATGGCGGCCGTGCTGTTGTCGGCAGGGGCTAAGGGCAAGCGGGTACTCGCTGCCCAACTCGCGGATCGTCATCCATCAGCCCCTGATGCAGGGCCTGGCTGGCCAGGCGACCGACATCGACATCCATGCCCGCGAAATACTGCGCATGCGAGAGAACCTGAACCAAATCTTGGTAACCCATACGGGCCAATCGTTTAAGCGGATTCAGGAAGACACTGAGCGCGACTACATCATGTCCGCCGATCAGGGTAAGGAATACGGGATAATCGATGACGTCATCCGGAAACGGGTGTAACATCGAAGGAGCATTGGTCTATGGACCTCCGTCGGGCCGCGTGCCTGAACCGGGACCTCCCCTAGCCTCCAGCCATATTGAGGCCGAAACACCAGTCAGCACCTAAAGTCCAGAGCCCAGAGCCCATACACATGGTCAAAAAGAACGGCGAGACCGAGATTCTCCGCTGCTCGTTCTGCAACAAGGATCAGAACGACGTCCGCAAGCTGATTGCCGGACCGACGGTCTTCATCTGCGACGAGTGCGTGGAGGTCTGCAACGACATCATCGCGGACGACAACCGCTTCGAGAACCGCGGCGTCCGTTCGTCGCTGCCGTCGCCGCCGGAAATCAAGAAGTTCCTCGACGAGTACGTCATCGGCCAGGAGCGGACCAAGCGGAAGCTCGCGGTCGCCGTCTACAACCATTACAAGCGGATCGAAATCCAGAAGCAGCCGCGCAGCCGCAATGATGTCGAGCTGACCAAGTCGAACATCATGCTGATCGGGCCGACGGGCACCGGCAAGACGCTCCTCGCCCAGACGCTGGCCAAGCTGCTGTCGGTCCCCTTCACCATCGTGGACGCCACGACGCTGACCGAGGCGGGCTACGTCGGCGAGGACGTCGAGAACATCATCCTCAAGCTCCTGCAGGCGGCCGGTGGCGACATCGAGAAGTGCCAGCAGGGCATCATCTACATCGACGAAGTCGACAAGATCTGCCGCAAGGACGAGAACCCCTCGATCACCCGCGACGTCTCGGGCGAGGGTGTCCAGCAGGCGCTGCTCAAGATTCTCGAAGGCACGGTCGCCAACGTCCCGCCACAGGGCGGCCGCAAGCACCCGCACCAGGAGTTCTTCCAGGTCGACACCACGAACATCCTGTTCATTTGCGGCGGCGCGTTCGTTGGTCTCGACAAGGTGATCGATCGGCGCGTGGGCAAGAAGACACTCGGCTTCAAGGCCGACGTGAAGTCCGTCACGAAGCGCGACGTCGGCTCGACGCTCGAAGCAGGTGGAGCCCGAGGATCTGATCAAATACGGCCTCATCCCCGAGTTCGTGGGCCGGCTGCCGGTCGTCGGCACGCTGCACGAGCTGGACAAGCCAGCCCTCATCCAGATCCTGACGCAACCCCGCAACGCGATCACGCGTCAGTACCAGAAGCTGTTCGAGTACGAGAACGTCAAGCTTCGCTTCACCGACGACGCGCTCGAAGCGATCGCGGAATTGGCTCTCTACCCGGAAGATCGGCGCCCGCGGGCTTCGGATGATCATCGAAGACCTCATGCTCGACCTGATGTATTCAGTGCCTGGTCAGAAGAAGCTGCGGGAAGTCGTGGTAACGCGCGAGATCGTCGAGGCCAAGGACAAATCGATTACCCTTATTGAAAAAGCCGGATAACCCTGGGGCTCGGCTCTGGACTTGAGGCGTTGAACAAGCCACACGCCGAAAGCCCTGAGCCCAAAGGCCGCGTTTCCAAGGATCCTGATGGAAGTCTACGAGACACTCCCAATCGTTCCCCTCCGGGACGTCGTCGTTTTCCCGCACATGATGATGCCGTTCGTGATCGGACGGCCGTCCTCCACCCGCGCCCTGGATCATGCGCTGCTCAAGGACAAGCGCATCTTCCTCGCCGCGCAGCATGACGCCTCGATCGACGACCCGCGGCCCGACGACATCTTCACGATGGGCTGCGTCGCCAACGTCGTTCAGAGCTTGAAGCTCCCTGACGGGAACATCAAGGTGCTGGTGGAAGGCGTGGACCGCGCGCGCGCGGTCGAGTGGAAGGAAGACAAGGGATTCTATCGGGTCGTCGTCAAGGTCCTGCCGAAGCAGAAGGAGACCTCGGGCGAAATCGAAGCGACCATGGGCCGCGTCGTGTCGCTGTTCGAGCAGTACGTGAAGCTCTCGAACAATCTGCAGTACGACGCGATGATCGCCGCCGTCCGCGTGGACGACCCCGGCAAGCTGGCGGACACGATTGCCGCACATCTCCTCGTCGGCGTGGACGAGAAGCAGAATCTGCTCGAGATCATCTCGCCGGTCGAACGCCTCAACCGCATCGCCGGCATTCTCGAAATCGAGGTAGACAAGCTCCAGGTCGATCGCCGCATCCAGTCTCGCGTCAAGAAGCAGATGGAGAAGGCGCAGAAGGAGTACTACCTCAACGAGAAGATGAAGGCGATCCAGAAGGAACTGGGCCGCAAGGACGAGAAGGGCTCCGAGATCGACGAGCTGAAGAAGAAGATCGAACAGTCCAAGATGCCCAAGGACGTCGAGGAGAAGGCCGTCCAGGAGTTGAAGCGCCTGGAAGCCATGCCCCCGATGTCGGCCGAGGCCACCGTCTCACGCAACTATCTCGACTGGCTGATCGCTGTCCCCTGGCACAAGAAGACGCGCGAGAACCGCGATCTCAAGCACGCCGAGACGGTGCTGCACGAGGATCACTACGGCCTCGAGAAAATCAAGGACCGCATCCTCGAGTTCCTCGCGGTCCGCTCGCTGGTCCGCAAGCCGAAGGCCACGATTCTCACCTTCTCCGGACCTCCCGGCGTCGGCAAGACCTCGCTGGCCAAGTCGATCGCCCGCGCGATGAACCGCAAGTTCGTCCGGTTGTCGCTCGGCGGCGTGCGCGACGAGGCGGAGATCCGCGGCCACCGCCGCACATACATCGGCGCGTTCCCCGGTCAGATCATCCAGATGATGAAGAAGGCCGGCACGCAGAACCCGGTGTTCCTGCTCGACGAGATCGACAAGATGTCGATGGACTTCCGCGGCGACCCGTCGGCGGCGCTGCTCGAAGTGCTGGACCCGGAGCAGAACAACACGTTCCTCGATCACTACCTGGACGTCGAGTACAGACCTGTCCAACGTGATGTTCATCTGCACGGCCAACGTGCTCCACACGATTCCGCAGGCGCTGCGCGATCGCATGGAAGTCCTGCAGCTGGCCGGCTACACGGAGCAGGAGAAGATCGAGATCGCCAAGCGCTTCCTGGCGCCGAAGGCCATCGAGGGCGCCGGCCTCACGGGCGAGAACATCGTCGTCAAGGACGAGGCGATTCAGACCATCATCCAGCGCTACACGCGTGAAGCGGGCGTCCGAAATCTCGAGCGCGAGATCTCCTCCATCTGCCGCAAGGTCGCCCGCAAGGTGGTCGTCGAGGGCAAGACGCTACAAGGAAGAGGTCGACGGCGAAAAAGTCACCGTGCACCTGGGCGTGCCGCGGTTCCGTCCGAGCATGGCGGAAGAGCAGAACGAGATCGGTGTCGCCACGGGTCTGGCCTGGACCGAAGTGGGCGGCGAGCTGCTCGTCACCGAAGCCACGCTCATGGCCGGCAAGGGCAAGCTCACACTCACCGGCAAGCTCGGTGACGTCATGCAGGAGTCGGCACAGGCCGCGCTCAGCTACGTGCGTTCCAAGGCGGCTGAACTGAACCTGGCGGATGACTTCCACTCGAAGATTGACATCCACGTGCACGTGCCCGAGGGCGCCATCCCGAAGGACGGGCCGTCGGCGGGCATCACGATGGCGACGACGCTCGTGTCGGCGCTCACCAGGATTCCCACTCGCCGCGAAGTGGCGATGACGGGCGAGATCACGCTGCGCGGCAAGGTGCTGCCCATCGGCGGGGTCAAGGAGAAGATCCTGGCCGCCCATCGTGCCGGCGTGACGAACATCGTCCTGCCGCGCGACAACGAGAAGGATCTGGCCGACATCCCGAAGAACGTCATGGACAGCCTGGACATCCACATGGTGTCGACCATGGACGAGGTGCTGAAGATTGCGCTGGCCGAGCCGCTGCCTGCGCGCCTGTCGGCGACGCCTGTCGTCGCCGAGGTGACGGAGCCGGCGGGCGATACGCGCCCCCACTGAGTCGTATTGGCTTTGGGCTCTTGGCTCTGGGCTTTGGGCCTGCCAGGATCCCAAGGCCGAATGGCCTAGAGCGCAAAGCCTAGAGCCTGTGCAGCGTTGCAAATAGCCGCAGAATTCATCACCAGCGCGACGAGTGCGAAAGATTTCCCGCGCGACCGGCTGCCAGAAATTGCCTTCGTCGGACGATCGAACGTCGGCAAGTCGAGCCTGATCAACGCGCTGGCGCGCCGGACGATCGCGCGCACGAGCGCCGCGCCTGGCAAGACGCGGCTCGTCAACGTCTATCGTGTGGAGCGGGGCTCGATTGGCCCTCGCTACCTCGTGGACCTGCCGGGCTATGGTTTTGCTGGTGGAGGCGACGCCGCGGCGGCGGAGTTCCAGGCACTGACCGACTCGTACTTCGGGCGTCCGGGGAACCGCGCGGTGCTGCTGCTCGTCGATGCACGGCATCCGGGCCTGGCCCCGGATATGGCTACCTGGGAATGGATTCGGTCGCAGCCCTGTGCGCGGGGGGTCGTGGCCACGAAAATCGACAAGCTGACACGCGCGGAACGTACGCGTCATGTTCGTGAATTCGAAACGTTGTTTGATATGCCCGTGGCGCTGGTCTCGGCGCGCACTGGCGAAGGACTGGATGAACTGTGGAAGATGATCGCAAGCCTGCCAAGCCGAACGGCGGCGTAGCAACCGCCCCCCCCGAAAAAGCTGACAAGAAAGAGGCGCCCGCGGCTGCCCCACCGGCGCCTGCAGCGGCGGCACCGCCCGCAACAGGGGCACCGCCGGCAGCGGCGGCGGCATCCGCCGCGCCTGCTCAGACCATCTCGCTGTCGGCGATGAAGGAGATGAGCATTTCCGCGCTGACCAAGATCGCCAAGGAGCTGGACATCGCCGGCGCCACGGGCATGCGGAAGCAGGAGTTGATCTTCGAGATCCTCCGCGTGCGCGCCGAGAAGAGCGGCAACGTCTTCTCGGAAGGCGTGCTCGAGACGCTCCCCGACGGCTTCGGGTTCCTGCGCGCCCCCGACTACAACTACCTGCCCGGCCCCGACGACATCTACGTCTCGCCGTCGCAGATCCGGAAGTTCGACCTGCACACCGGCGACACCGTCTCCGGCGTCATCCGGCCGCCGAAGGACGGCGAGCGCTACTTCGCGCTGATCAAGGTCGAGGCGATCAACTTCGAGCCACCCGAAAAGACGAAGGAAAAGATCTTCTTCGAGAACCTCACGCCGCTCTACCCGCAGCAGAAGGTCAATCTCGAGACCGAGTCCGAGAACCTCTCGGGCCGCGTCATGGATCTGCTCACGCCGCTCGGCAAGGGCCAGCGCGGACTGATCGTCGCGCCGCCACGCACCGGCAAGACGATGCTGCTGCAGAGCATCGCGAACAGCATCACCAAGAATCACCCCGAGGTGTATCTGATCGTGCTGCTCATCGACGAGCGGCCGGAAGAAGTCACCGACATGCAGCGCTCGGTGCGCGGCGAGGTCATCTCGTCCACCTTCGACGAGCCGGCCCAGCGTCACGTGCAGGTCGCCGAGATGGTGATCGAGAAGGCCAAGCGGCTGGTCGAGCACAAGAAGGACGTCGTCATCCTGCTCGACTCGATCACCCGTCTCGCGCGCGCCTACAACACGATCGTCCCGGCCTCGGGCAAGGTGCTCTCGGGCGGCGTGGACAGCAACGCCCTGCAGCGTCCGAAGCGCTTCTTCGGCGCGGCGCGCAACATCGAGGAGGGCGGCTCGCTCACCATCGTCGCCACCGCGCTCGTCGACACCGGCTCGCGCATGGACGAAGTGATCTTCGAGGAGTTCAAGGGCACGGGTAACTCGGAAATCCATCTCGATCGCAAGCTGACCGACCGTCGCGTCTTCCCGTCGATCGACATCTCCAAGAGCGGCACGCGGAAGGAAGAGCTGCTCATGGCGAAGGAAGAGCTCAATCGCGTGTGGGTGCTGCGCAAGGTGCTGACGCCGCTGTCGCCCAGTGAAGCGATGGAGCTGCTGCTGTCGCGGATGGGCAAGACCAAGACGAACAACGAGTTCCTGGCATCGATGGCGGCAGGCAAGACTTAGTGGACGGTATCAACTGGTAGAGTACCCCTCACAACGAGCTTCGACCGCGATTTCCCGGCCGCGACAACGGAGCGGCCGGTAGTAAATCGGGAAGGACATACCACTGAATGCCGGTCGCGGCGGAGACCCCGGCTCCGAGTCACGTCACAAAGCACGGCACCCGGACGAAGCTGGCATCGCCTCGTCTATCGATCGTGATGCCCGTCTTCAACGAGATGGCCACGATCGACGAGATCATTCCGCGCGTGCTCGCGATTCCGCTGGCCGTCGAGCTGATCGTCGTGGACGACTGCTCGACCGACGGTACCCGGCAGCGGCTCGAGACGCTCCAGCGCGAGCACGGATTCACGCTGCTGCTGCAAGAGCGGAATCAGGGCAAGGGGGCGGCGCTGCGGCGTGGGTTCACCGCGGTCACCGGCAACATGGTGGCGATTCAGGACGCCGACCTCGAGTACTCACCCGAAGAACTGCCGGAACTGGCCGCGCTCATCATCGAAGGACGCGCCGACGTCGTCTACGGCTCGCGATTCCTCGGGCGCCATCGTGTCTTCCTCTTCACCCACTACCTCGGGAACCGCGTCCTCACGCTGCTGACCAACGTCCTCTACAACACGATGCTGACGGACATGGAGACCTGTTACAAGGTGATGCGGCGCGAGGTCCTCAGCGGACTCGACCTCCAGTCCAACGGGTTCGGGATCGAGCCGGAGATCACCGCAAAGATCTTCAAACGGGGCTACCGGGTCTACGAAGTTCCCATCAGCTACGACGGACGCACCTACGAGGAAGGCAAGAAAATCAGCTGGCGTGACGGCGTCGTTGCGCTCTGGGTTCTCCTGAAGAACCGCTTCTAGCCGGTAGCCGGTCGCCGGTGGCCGGTAGCGGGTTTCAGGTTCTTGCTACCAGCTACCGGCTACCGGCTACCATCTAGTCCCAGTGCTTTCCCTCGAGCGCGCCAGCAAGACGGCAGCGACCGCGTCCGTCCTGCTGATCCTGGCGCTGATGCTCGTCGTCCATCCCGACATGACCTGGCTGCTGCGAGGTCTGACCGTCGTTGCGCTCGTCGCAGGATGGTTCGTCAACGCCCTGGGCCCTCGCGTCGCAGCGCCGGCAGGACACCCGTTCTTCTGGCTGTTCATCGCCGCCATCGCACCGGCGCTGCTGCGACTGCTGGCGGGCCGCGAAGGTCCGGTCCTCGACCTCGTCTGGATGGCCGGCCTGGCTGGATCGCTCCTGCGAACCACGCAGTGGTCACGATGGACGATGCCGTTTCCGTGGAATGTGCTGATTGGCGGCTGGACGCTCGCGCTGTCGCTGTCGTGGCCCGTGCTCGTCGCGCGCGAGGTCGGCTTCCGCCTCACCGGCTTCTTCGATACCGGGGCGGTCAACTCCTGGTCGTCGATGTCGGCGCCGTATGCCGCATCGTGGACGCTCTACGTCGTGCTCGCACAACTGATCGGCGCGCTGTGGTTCGAATGGGCGCGGGAGAAGGCCGCGCTGGTGCGGTCGTCAATCGTGCTGAACGGCCTCTGGGCGGGCGCGACGGCGGCGAGCGTCGTCGCCGTCCTGCAGGGAACGATCAATGTCGGTCTGCTGAGTAACGCATTCTGGGCGTCGGAGCTTCGCGCGACCGGGACGATGCTCGACGCCAATGCGTACGGGATATGCGCGGCACTTGCGGCACCGATCGGCTTTCTCGGGATGCGGACACTGGCACCGCACCGGCCTGCCGTCGCCATCGCCGTCTTTGCCGTGAACTTCGCCGGCATGTGGCTGTCTGGATCACGAACCGCCGCCTTGGTGTGCGGCCTCGTCGGCACGGGCGCGTTGTTCATCGGTCTGTGGCGCGAACGGCGATCCGCGCCATCGTCTTCACCGCCACTCGGCCTCTGGATCGCCGGCGGGCTCGCGGTGCTGGCCGTGGTGCTGATTGCCGGCACCGCGAGTCCGATTCGGCGCGCGCTCGACATTCCACCAGGACGTGCCGGGCTCATGTCCTTGTGGGATCGCGGCGGCTACGGACCCATCGCTTTGCGCATGACGCGCGAGTACCCGCTCACGGGCGTCGGCGCAGGCAGCTACCGCGTGCTGGCGCCCGACTACCACCGGGCGATGGCCAACGACGCGCTGCCGCTCGACAACGCGCAGAACTGGTGGCGGCATCAGATCGCCGAGCTCGGCGTGTTCGGCGGTGCGCTGGTGATCGCGTTCTCGGCGCTGGTGGCGTGGCGTGTCCTGGCCGGACGTGAGATCGGTGCGGACGTCGCGGCCGCGTCCACCGCTCGCGGGCTTCTCCTCGGGCTCGGCGTCGTCTCGTTCTTCGGGATGCCCACGCAGAATCCACTGGTGCTGTATTGGTTTTTCGGGCTCGTCGCATGGTTCGCCACGCTGGTCCCGGACTCGGCGCGACGCCCCTCGACTTCGCTCGTGACAGGCGAGAGACCCTCCGAGATGCGTGTTGCGTGGATCGTGGCGGCGGGTTTGGCCGTTGCCTACACGGCCGGACATCTGCTGCTCGCCGCGGGGCCTTTGAACGTCGTCCAGCGCGCGCAGCGGGCCCACCGCGACTACGTCATCGGCGCGTATCCGCCCGAGCCGCTGCCGGAGTCGAACGAGTTCCGCTGGACCAGCGGCGAGGCGCGGTTCATCTGGGCGGTGCGGTCGCGCTTCATGGCTGTGCGCTTCTGGGTCCATCATCCCGATGTCGCAGCCCGGCCGGTTCACGTGACGCTCACCAGCCCATGTGGCGTGCTGTTCGACGAGGACCTCTCGTCGGATACATCGATGAGCGTGGGCATGGCCCTGCCCGAGGGCCAGCGCACCCTGGAGGCGACCCTCCGCGTCTCAAGAACGTGGGTGCCCGGCGGGGGTGATAACCGCCAGCTGGGAGTGGGAATTGTGGCGGATTTCTCGAATGATCCGGCGTTCGCCACGACGCAGCTGCGGGCGGTGAAACTGCCCGTCTGCGGGGGTGGTATATAATTTTCTTTTCCACCAGCCCCGAAGGAGCAGACAGTGAAGGAAGGGATTCACCCGAAGTACCAGGAGGTCGAGGCTCGTTGCGCGTGCGGCAACACCTTCAAGACGCGCTCGACGAAACCCGAGCTCCACCTCGAGATCTGCTCCGCCTGCCATCCGTTCTTCACCGGACGTCAGAAGCTGATCGACACCGAAGGCCGCGTCGAGCGGTTCACCAAGAAGTTCGGCACGCAGACGGTGGAGCAGCGGAAGACCGCCGCGAAGGCCGTGAAGGTCGCCAAGGCGTCGGCCACCAAGACCACCAAGACGGCTACCGGCGCCGCCAAGAAGGCCAAGAAAACCGCGACTGCGTAACTCGCGTTCCAGGTTCCGGGTTCCAGGTTCTAGAAGAGCGCCGTCTGTTGCGAGCGGCATTCGAGCTTGCGGTCAAGCCGCGCAAGGCGGTACTCCGCGGCCTGCCGCCGCGTCACACCCTCGTCCACATCTAGCAACCGCACCGCGAAGTCACGCGCCGAGATCAGATCCCGGCGGCGATGTTCGAGGTGGACGGCCAGCGCCTCTGACGCTTCGCGCGCGATGAGCCGCGGACACACCGGAAGGCCGAGCACGCGCCGCCACGCTGCCGCCGCATCCTGGTACTGGCGCAGACGCCGGGACACGACCGCGTAGGCGCGAAGCGCCTCGGCGATCAGTTCCTCGTCGTCCTCCTCGAGCTCGGTCGCCCGCGCAAAGCAGGACTTCGCTTCCGGCATCATGCCGCCGCGCTCGTACAAGCGGCCCATGCCGAGGGCTTCGCGTGCGGTGCGAGCGCCGGCCGCGCCTTCATCCAGTAACTGCGCGGCGCGCGCCGTGACGAGGGCCAGCGACACCAGGTCGAGTCGATTGTGCTCGAACACCGCCGCCAGCGGACGTGCATCGCCGGCGTGCACGTAGTGGAAGTAGCGCGCCGGAATCTCGAACCCCGCGACGTCGCCTTCCCGCACGTAGCCACACAGCGTCTGCTCGAGCGTGATCAGACGGCAGGCCGATTCCGGCTCCCGCCACATGCGGCGCGCGGGATGCAGCATGTCGAGATGCGGCAGCCCGGCAAACGGCGTCTGCAGCCGATGCAGGCTATAGCGCGTCTCGATCAGCGGCAGATCGAATGTCTTGCCGTTGTAGGTCACGACCGCGCCTGTATTCGCCGCCAGTTCGGCGACGTCCTCGAGCAGCGCGCGCTCCGCCGTGAAGCTCGAAAGGAAATACTGGCGCGTCCGGAAGACCCCGCCGTCAAACCACCCGCATCCGACGAGGAAGGCATACGTGCCTGCGCCGCCGGCGATGCCGGTGGTTTCAAGATCGATGAAGAGCAGGGGCGAGGGTACGAGGTGCGAAGGTGCGCCTGCCGCGCCGAAGCCGCGGAGCGCAGGCGCAGGCGCGAGGGTGCGAGCGTGCGAAAGCGCGGGATCGGTCAGCAGCGATAGCCGCGGCCAGACGCCGTCGGATGGCGGAAGACTGTCGGCCAGGGACATCGAACCGTGGCGATAGCCGGGCACGTAGGTCCGATCGACGACGAGAAACCGCTGGCCGTCGCGCTCGTGCCATTGGCCATCGAGCACGTCGGCGACAGTGTCACGTAGCGCCGGGCCTGCAGACGCGACGTTGCCAGGCGCATCTCGTAGAGGCGCCTTACGGTGAGATTGCCAGAACAAGCCCGGACGAATGACGCCGCGCAGACGATCGGAAAGCGACGTCATGCCGAGAGCGCCTCCGTCACGCCACCTGCCCTGAGCGAAGTCGAAGGGGTCTGAATCAGATCCAGGATCCGCAGCGCCACCGTCTTGGCGAGCGGCCCGGTGTTGCCAATCGGACCAACGCACGTGGGGCACCCGTGCTGACATTCGCAGCTCGCGATCAGATCGCGCGTGCGCCGCCGCAGCTCGGCGTCCATGCCGAAGAGCGGCTCGCTGAACCCGATGCCGCCGGGATAGTTGTCGTAGACGAAGATCCGCGGCTCGTCGGAGAGCGTCACCGGCTCGCCGGTCCGCGTCAGATCGGTCTGCTCCCCCTGTTCCCCGCTGCCAATCGAGATGCCGATGTCATGGCGATCGCACATGAGCAGCAGCTGCGCGACTTGCCGCATCGCGAACGACAGCCCGACCACGCCGTCGCGGCGATCGTCGGACGCGTACGGCAGCGCGGCCATCACCGCGCGCGGGATGGTCAGCCAGTACGCAGTCGTGTGCATCTGCTGCTCCGGCAGATCCAGCTCCCCTGAACCGACGTTCTCGTTGGTGTAGAACTTGATCTTCTTGAACCCGACGACGCGCGACGACACGTGGACCTCGCCATGCGAGGCAGTGTAGGGCGGGTCTTGATCTGTAGACCCGCCATCTCGATTTGTAGACCCGCCGCGCGCGAACGTGTCGAGCACGGTGACCTTCGTATACGTGATTGCGTCGGTGTAGTAATCGCAGTCGATCTGGCGGACGTAGGCCTTCCGTCCCTCGAAGTCGAGCTTCTCCACCTGATACAGCGCCGCCTCGACGAGATAGATCGCCTTCTCGTGCAGCGTTGACGGACCGCTCGTGAAGCTGGTCTCGCCGATCACGTCCGCGCCATTGGTCGTGTCGATGACGACGAAGTTGTCCGAGGAGATCGAGCGCAGGCTCACCGCATCTGCGGGATAGGACTCATTGGTCCACTGCCAGACGCCATCTTCTTGCGCGCCTTCGGCGCGTGGGCTGCCCGGGAGCCCTCCGGCGCGATGGACGAATCCGCTTTCCTGGAGCACACCGAGCACGTCCTGAAGATTGAGCCGTCCATATTCCTCCGTCGTCGTGAAGGGCAGCTCGAACGCCGCGCACTTCACGTGATCGACGAGGATGTGCAGATTGTCGGGATTGATCAGCGCGTGCTCGGGAGGCGCGTCGAAGAAGTACGACGGGTTGCGGACGATGTACTGGTCGAGCGGAGCGCTGCTCGCGACGAGCACCGCAGCCGATCGGCCGCTGCGCCGGCCGGCGCGGCCCGCCCGCTGCCACGTGCCGGCGATCGTGCCCGGGTACCCGGCCATCACGCACACGTCGAGCGCTCCGATGTCGATGCCCAGCTCCAGGGCATTGGTGGAGACCACCGCCCGGACGCTGCCCTCGCGGAGGCCCTTCTCGATTTCCCGGCGGCGCTGCGGCAGATATCCGCCACGGTAGCCGCGAATCTGATCGGCCGTTCCCGGTGGGCCGCCGAAGTCATCCTTCAGATACGTCGTCAGGATCTCGGTCGCAAGACGACTCTGGGCGAACACGATCGTCTGCAGCTTGCGCTTCAGGAACTCGGACGCGAGACGGCGAGTCTCGGCGAGATACGAACGTCTAATCCCGAGCTGCGCGTTGACGACCGGCGGATTGACGAAGAGAAAGAACTTCTCGCCGCGCGGCGCGCCGCTTTCCGACACCAGCTCGAACGGCTGTTCGACGAGCGCCTCGGCCAACTCGCGCGGGTTGGCGATCGTCGCCGACGAGCATACGAACGTCGGCGTCGAGCCGTAATGCCGGCAGATCCGCTTGAGACGCCGCAGCACGTTCGTCAGATGACTGCCGAACACGCCGCGATACGCGTGCAGCTCGTCGATCACGACATAGCGAAGATTCTCGAAGAGCTTCGCCCAGCGCGGATGATGCGGCAGGATGCCCGAGTGCACCATGTCGGGATTGCTCAATACCACGTGGGCGCGACCGCGAATCGCGCGCCGGGCATCCTGCGGCGTGTCGCCGTCGTAGGTGAACACGCCGATCTCGAGCTCGTTGCGGCGCGAGAGCAGGTCCGACAGCTCGTGGAGTTCGGCGAGCTGATCCTGCGCGAGCGCTTTTGTGGGAAACAGATACAACGCGCGCGCCGACGGGTCGCGCAGGATCGTGCTCAATACCGGAGCGTTGTAGCAGAGCGTCTTCCCCGACGCGGTCGGCGTCGTCACCACGACGTGACGGCCGGCGACGGCATGCTCGATGGCCAGCGCCTGGTGCGTGTAGAGCTGATCGACGCCGCGCTGACGGAGGACGTCGCACAGGCGCGCGTCGATGTGGTCCCCGAAAGGCGCGTAGCGCGCCTCCAGAGGTGCGAGCCGGCGAACGGCGGTAATCCAGGCGTCCGGAGTATCAGCCCGTTCGGGGACTCCGCCGGTCAGTCGATCAAGAGCGGCCGTGAGCGCCTGATCGTGCGCAGGATCGGTGCGGCGCGCCGGAAGCATGGCTGACGATCATAAGGCGAAAGCCAGACTGCTTCAACGGGATTCAGTCGAGGACGACCACACTTCCAGCTCGGCGAGCACCCACGGTACGTCGTTCCCGCCAGACGTCGCGCGCAGGCGAACGAAGCGGGCTGGCGAGGTGGAAACGCCACGACGATGCGCAGCCGTCGGGGATCCTCCATGGCGGCAACAATCGTCCGATCGCGGACGGTCCCGCTCCATGCCGTGTTCCAGGAAGCGCCATCCTCGGAGGTCTCGACGTCGAGCGCGGACGGCACCAGCCACGAATAAACCCCGAGACTGTGCACGACCGAGCCAACGGTGCGCACCTCACCAAGGTCGGCCGTGAGCGCCTGTCGCTCGTCCCGCATCGGGCACTGCCACATCGAGATCTCGTCCTGGTCGATCGCGTTCAACAGAAGCGCCGTGGCACATGCCGATCGAAGTTCGCGAGGTCGCCATCTCTCACCGGCGGCACGGGCCAACGTGATCGTCTGACGTCGAGGCAACCGGTACATCGTCAACGAGCCTTCGCTCGCCACCCGCGCAACGCCCGGCTGCTGCTCGATCAGCGTGCGAAGACGCGGGGCGTCGTCGCCGACGAGCACGTGCAGATCGCCGAACTGCTGAAATGGCGTCAGCATCGTCTCGGCCTCGTCGCGGCCGGCGCCAACGAGCGTGTGGTAGTAGGTTGGATTCCAGCCGCTGTAACCGTTCACCGTTTTCCATCCACCGTTCACGGCCCTGAAGACCGCCTGGATGTCGCGAAAGACCGCGCCGGGGGGAACCTCGAGCACCGTGGCGCCTGCCATCGCTGCCGCGCCTGGCACCGGCGGCGGCAAACTGACCGCCGGAATGCGATCGACCCAGCCGTCGCTCAACACACCGATGCCCACGACGATGACCGCGATGACCATCGCCTGACGCGAACGACCTCGCGTGAACTCGGCGACAACGAGGCCCGCGATCACCGACAGACAGAGCGTTGACATCAGCCAGAAGCGCGCCGGCACGCGCAGGCTGTCAATGCCGGGCAGCGACATGAGCAGGTGATACGGGCCCGGAATGCCGGGATCCCCCATGACCGACGTGATGGGTCCGAGGGCGAGCGCCCACATCGCCACTCCGGCCAGGACGTAAAAGCCGATCAGGCGCGACTGCCGGGCCACGCTGCGCGCCCCGGGCGAGAGCACCAGGGCAAGGACCAGTGTGAGCACGATGACCTGCACTGGCTTGCGATAGGTGGAGGCCTGCACGCGCAGGGGTCCGATCGAGAACATGAACGGCCCCCACAGGAGCAGCACGGCGATCACGACGGCGTAGACGGATGCG
The DNA here is from genome assembly GCA_963751025.1 of uncultured Acidobacteriota bacterium. GTDB lineage: Bacteria > Acidobacteriota > Vicinamibacteria > Vicinamibacterales > UBA2999 > Gp6-AA40. The sequence goes on from CAVVTC010000009.1 coordinate 28,487, forward strand.
ACGAACAGCAGGAAGCGCCGCGCGTACGTGACGACCCGGCCGCTCTGGACCGACGTGGATCGCCAGGTGCGCACGGCAATTCCGATGATCCCCAGGACCGACAGCAGTATCAGTGCGGCGCCCGGAAACAGCGCACCCTCGGGCCCGCACTTCACACGCAGCCACGCCCAGAATGTGAGTGACGGCGGCGCACAGAGGAGAGCGGCGATATCGGCGCTGAACGTCCGTATCTCCCAGTAGTCGCGCACGAAACCGTAGTAGTTGTGCACCGTGGCGTATGTGTAGAGCACCGGCGCGAGCGGCACGAACGCCACGAGGGAGGCCAGGCCGATCATGAGCAGGGCATGCCACTTCCGGCTCATCACGACGAACCAGAGGACCCACAGGCCGACGAGGATGGAGAACATCACGAGGGCGTACCCGTTGGCCGCGCCCTGCAGCGCCCACCCTGCGCCGTACAGCGCCAGCCATCGTCGTCGCCCGGACTGCAGGTAGACGTGCAGACCGAGCAGCGCCAGCGGCGCCCAGAACGTCGCGAGCATCTGAATGTGCGGGAGCTGCGAGATGCGATACGGCGCGAATGCGAACGCGAGCCCGGCGATGAATGCGCCGGCTTCGCTCCCCGTCAGCCGGTCGACCAGCGCGTACATCGCGATGCCGCACAACGGGAACGTCAGCAACAGGACCAGGTTGTAGGTGATGACGATGTCGCCGGTCAGCCAGTAGAGCGGCGAGGCGATGACGCTGAGCCCGAGCAGGTGCTCGGAGAACGTGAGTGTGTCGCGCGTCGGATAGAAGATCGGGAACTGATACCACGCGTCGGTCAGCGGCAGGTGCGTGGCGTTCCATTTCAGGATCGCGGCGGTCAGCAGCGGATCGCCGGCATCGTTCGCAATCGTCGATCCGAGGTGCGCCAGCACGTCCCGCCCGATGATCGCGGTGATGATGGTGTAGGCCAGCAGGCTCAACGCTGCCGGCACCCACTCTCGTCGCAACGCCACTCCAATCCTGAAGGCCCTGCGGCTTTGGGCTTTGGGCCTTGGGCTTTGGGCGTTCCCGAGAGGGTATGGTACCGTGCCAGAGGCCATGGCTCACGCGAATCACGTCGATCGACGGCACAATCAGACCCAGGAACGCTACGCGGCCGACGACCTGGAAACGATGCAGGAGGCGCGGAGATACAGCGCGCACCTCTTTAATCTGTTTCGGGATCACGTCGGCAAGCGCGTCCTCGAAGTGGGCTCGGGCATCGGGACGATGAGCCGCCCGCTGGCCGAAGCGGCGGATCTGGTGGTCGGCCTGGAGCCGAACGTCAATTGCGTCACCCGGCTGCAGGACGCGATGCAGGGACACCCGCGGTTCTCGCTTCGCGCCTGTCATCTCGAGGAATGCGATCGCGCCGAACTCGTCAGCCACCAGTTCGACACCGTCGTCTGCGTCAACGTCCTCGAGCACATCGCCGACGATGCGGCGGCGCTGCGGACGTTCAAGGACGTGCTGGTCCCGAGGGGCCGCGTGCTGATTTTCGTGCCTGCCGTGCAGGCGGCGTACGGCCCGCTCGACGCGGAACTGGGCCACCACCGCCGATACTCGAAGCCGACGCTGGCGAAGGCGTTCGCCGATGCCGGCCTCGACCTCCTCACCCTGCGCTACACCAACCCGATCGGCCTGGTCGGCTGGATGTACAACGCGCACATCAGCAAGTCGACGGCGCACAGCCTCACGCAGGTCAGGCTGTTCGAAACGCTCGTCGCACCGTGGGCATTGCCGCTCGAGCGGCTGATCTCGCCGCCGATTGGATTGTCGCTGGTGGCTGTCGGCCAACGACGCGCGTGATGGCCAGGCGGGTCTGAAGACCCGCCTCTACGACCGACAACCTCACGCATGTAGAGCGGGTCTTAGACCCGCCTCAATACAATCCCAGACCCGCCTACACACCGAGACGGTCCCGCACTCCATCGAAATCGATATCTCTGGCAAGCCGCCAGCGGGTGAACTGCGGAAGACGGCTGAGCGGAAGGGCGAGATGCTCGCGCGTGTGCTCGACGTCGCCTCGTCGCGCGTAGACCGCAGCGATGTAATAGCGAGTCGCGGCATCGTCGGCGCCGGCGGCGACGCGACGCGCGTGCGCCTGAATGGCGAGATCGCCAAAGCGGAGCGCCTCGGCCTCCTCACCGCGCGCCCGATGCACGGCACTGAGCTTCTGGTGCAGCTCGATCAGCGTGCGCTCGCGCAGCGCGTGATCGCTCGTGTTCAGGTACTCCAGCTCGCGACGGAACTCGGCGTACGCCGCATCGTAGTTGCCGCGCAGGTAGTGCACGTATCCCAGACGCGCGTGCGCGCCGACGATCAGCAGACCCTCGGTGCCCGACATGGCCCGTTCCTGCAGTTCGATCGCCTGCCGGGCGGAGGCCTCGGCCGCGTCGAGGTTGCCGCTGAGCGCCTCGAGCATCGACAGCTGAAGATACGTGTATCCGGCCTCGGGATTGAGCGCCAGCGCCGCGCGCAGCTCCGCGATGCCTTCGGGCACCATGCCCTTCGACAGCCAGTACGCGCGCCCCAGCGTCTGATGCGCATCGGCGTTGTCGGGCTCGATCTCGATCGCACGATGGAGTGACGCCAGGCCTTCGTCGAGCTTCCCCTGGGCGGCCAGCGCGCCGCCCAGCCACACGTGGGCGCTGGCAAGCAACGGGTTGATCTCGAGCGCGCGCCGCAGCGGCTCGATCGCCTTGTCCTGCAGTTCGCGCATGCCGAGGAACCCGCCCTTCAAGGTGTACGCGCCACCGAGGGCCGCCCACGCCGCCGCGTAGCGGGGATCGAGCTGGACCGCCCGCTCGAAGAGGGCGATCGCGCGGTCGATCGCGTCGCGCCCGGCCGATCGCAGGTTCAGCACGCCGCGCGAGTAGGCTTCGAAGGCCTCGACCGAGGTCGTCTCGTCGCGCTCGATGGCGTCGGCTTCCGCCTTTCCCAGCTTGACGTTCAGACTTCGACTGAGATCGAAGACGATCCGGTCCTGCAGTTCGAAGATATCGCCGACCAGCCCGTCGATCTTCAGCGTGCGCAGCAGCGTGCCCTTCAAGACCTCGACGAGCTGCGCGGTGATGCGTATGCGCTCGCCGATCCGCTGATACGCCCCCGACACGATCCACCACGCGCCCAGCCGTCGTCCGATTTCGATCGCCAGGCTGTCGCCGCTGCGGCCGGTCTCGGAGGTGACATCCTTCACTTGCTCGAAGACCTGGGCGCGACCGATCACCGTCACGTCGCGCACGTTCTTCAGGTCTGCGGTGACCGTCTCGGCGATCCCGGTGCCGATCCAGTCGTCGGCGGCATCCCCGGTCACGTTGGTGAAGGTCAGCACGGCAATCGTGCGCTCGCCCGTTTCCACGTGGACCGGCCGCGACTCCGGTCGTGCTGCCACCGGTCTCGATCCGCCGGGCGGCATGACGCAGGGCGTTGTGCATGTCGCGCGCCGCGTTGTAGCGCGACACCGGCACCTTCTGCAGCGCTCGGCGTACGACGTGCTCGACGTCGAGGGGAATCGCCGGATTGAGCTGCGACAGCGACGCCGGCTCCTGACGGAGGATCTGATCGAACACCGCCGCCAGCGTGTTGCCGCGGAACGGCAGCGTCCCGGCCAGCATCTCGTAGAGCACGACGCCAAGGGCCCAGAGATCGACGCGTTGATCGACGGCATCGCCGCGCAGCTGCTCGGGCGACATGTACGCGATCGTGCCGAGCACCATGCCCGGCGCGGTGACCAGAATGTCGGGCTGCGTCAGCAGGTTCGCTTCAACCGAGGCCGGCACGTCCAGCTTCGCCAGACCGAAGTCGAGCACCTTCACGAGACCGCGCCTGGTCTGAATCAGGTTTGCGCTCTTGATGTCGCGATGGGTGACGCCGCGTCCATGCGCCTCGTCGAGCGCCTCGGCCACCTGCGCCGCGATGTCCACCGCTTCGGCCACCGGCAGCGGTCCCCGGGCGACGCGCTCGGAGATCAGCTCGCCATCGACGTACTCCATGGCGATGAACATCGCGCCTTCGTGCTCGACCAGGTCGTAGGTGACGGCGATGTGCGGTGACTGCAGCAGCGAGGCGGCCTGCGCCTCGCGGAAGAGCCGCGCCCGGCTGTCGGCGTCGCGGCGGCGATCGGGGGGCAGAAACTTCAGCGCGACCTGACGCCCGAGGCGCCGATCGTCGGCCACGTAGACTTCGCCCATCCCGCCAGAGCCAAGCCGTGGGCCGATCTGATAGTGGAGGATGCTGGTGCCCGTTAGGGTCGCCGTCGCCACGCCAATCTCATTCTCATTCTAGTGGCCTAGTTGTCGTACCCTTAGACGCACTGATGTCCGCGCCCGCCCCCGCCGAGGGTCCCCAGCTCGTCCGGCGTCTCGGCTTCTGGTCCTCCATCGGTCTCGTCATCGGCATCACGATCGGCTCCGGCATCTTCCGCACGCCATCGGTCATCGCCACGCGTGTGCCGGATCCGGTCCTGATGCTGGCTGTGTGGGTGTTCGGTGGCCTGATCTCCCTGTGCGGCGCGCTGTCGGTCGCCGAGCTCGCGGCGTCGCTCCCCCGAACCGGCGGCTGGTTCGTCTATCTGCGCGAGGGCTGGGGGCGGCTGGCGGGCTTTCTCTTCGGCTGGTCCGAGCTGGTACTGATTCGCGCGTCGGCCACCGGCGGCGTGGCCACGGTGTTCAGCGAGTACCTGCAGCGTTCCCTCGGCTACGATCCCGCCACGACCGGCCTGACGAACATCATCGCCGCCGCCGCGATCGTATTCTCGGCCACGATCAATATCCTCGGCGCGCAGGTCGGCGCCGCAGTTCGCCGGCGTCTCGACGGTGGCGAAGTTCAGCGCGCTCGCCTGCCTCACGCTGGGGGCATTTCTGATCGGCGGGCCCGACGCGTCGTTCGGCAACTTCGCGTCCACGGCGACTCCCGTCGATGCCGGACTCTTCGGCCTGGCCATCGTCTCGGTGCTTGTGGGCCTACGACGGCTTCGCCGATCTCGCGTTCGCGGCCGGCGAGGTGAAGGATCCCCAGCGCACGCTGCCCCGCGCCATCATCGGCGGCACGGTGGCGATCGTGACCATCTATCTCGCCGCCAACCTGGCGTACCTCTACGTGAACCCGATCGAACAGCTCGCGCGGTCGCCGCTCATCGCCGCCGACACGATGCAGGCAATCGCCGGCCGTTTCGGCGTCGCCTTCGTCTCGGTCGTCGTCACGGTGTCCACGTTCGGCGCGCTCATCGGCATCATGCTCACCGCGCCACGCGTCTTCTTCGCGATGGCCGACGAAGGACTCTTCTTCAAGTCGCTCGCACGAGTGCACTCGCGGTATCACACGCCGTACGTGGCCATCTCGCTCGCCGGCGCACTCGGCGTCGTGTTCGTCCTGACGCGCACGTTCGAACAGCTCGCCGATACGTTCGTGCTGTCGATCTGGCCGTTCTATGGTCTGGCCGTCGCCGGCATCTATCGCCTGCGCCGGCGCACCGATCTGCCACGGCCGTTCAAGGTCCCTGGGTACCCCGTGCTTCCCGCCGTCTTCATCGCCGGCGTGGTGTATCTCGTCGGCAACGCACTGGTGACCGATCCGGTGTGGACGAGCGTCACGTTCGCGATCGTATTGGCGGGTGTTCCTGTCTACTATGTCTGCTTCGCCACGAAGAACTGAGCTTCTGTTCGAAAGCGGCCTCACGCGGGTGGCGCTGGTGGCGCCGGGTCGGGCCGCCCCGCCCGCCGCGCAGGCGCCATGTCGTCATACGTGTTTTTGGCGCCGAGGACGGGTGGGGCAACCCGGCGACAGGACCCGCCATGGCCGATTTCGAACGCGCAGGTCTTCACCTGGATTACATTTGCCCGGATGCCACAGTCATTCAGAGCGCGACTCCGAGCGGGCGGACCTCTCTTCGCTCCATTGATGACCCTCAACTCCCCCGCCGTGGCCGAACTCATGGCCGAAGCGGGATTCGACTGGCTGTTCATCGACGCCGAGCACTCCACGCTGGACACCTCGCAGATGCAGTCGCTGCTCCAGGCCGCCAGCCCGACGCCGTGCATCATCCGGATCGCGTCCGGCGACGATGTGCCGATCAAGAAGGCGCTCGACATCGGCGCCGCCGGCATCATCGTGCCGCAGGTGAACTCGGCCGATCACGCGCGGCGCATCGTGCAGTCCGCAAAGTATGCGCCTGCGGGTCAACGCGGCCTCGGCATCGCGCGTGCGCACCGCTACGGCCTCAAGGTCCGCGAGTACATGCAGACCGCGAACGACGACACCGCCGTCATCGTTCAGGCCGAGCACCGCGATGCGGTCACGAATATCGAAGCGATTGTGAGAGTGGAAGGCGTGGACGGCGTGCTGATCGGTCCCTACGATCTGTCAGCGAGCCTCGGCTTGCCCGGTGCGGTCGATCATCCTGAGGTCCGCGGCGCCATCGCTCGCGTCCGTGCCGCGTGTCTCGCCGCGGGCGTACCTATCGGCATCTTCGGCCTGAATGCCGACGCTGTCCGGCCGTACATTGCTCAGGGCTTTACGATGATCGTCGCCGGCGTGGATACGGTCCTGCTCGGCAATGCCGCGACAGCGCTCGTTGCGACCCTTCGCGCCACGCCCGTCCAACAATAAGCAGCGACCTGGATTATCCAGCTCTCAGCTTTTCGACCTTCTCGAACACCCGCATGGCCTCGAACTCCTTCACCGAGGCCTGGTGCAGCGTCTGCATGCGTCCTTCGCGCAGCGCCTTCACGCGCAGGCGCCAGCTGTCTTCACGAAGGCGCAGGAACTCTGATGTCTCCTTCCACAGCGGCCCGTGCTCAGTGGGAACGTTCCTGAGGGCCGCCAGCGTCTGTCGGCTGTCGCGCACCTCGGCACTGATCCCCTCGGCGATGGCGGCCAGTTGCTCCGCGCTCAAGTTGCCTCTCTTGAACCGGTCGGCTTTCGCGTCGTACAGAGCCGCCGTGCGTGTCTCGACGTCGATCACTCGAGCGATCGCGGCCGGGACGTCGGCGATCCCGCGCAGCGGCACGGCGAAGGCAATCAACACCGCGAACGTGGCCACCGTCGTGGCACACACGCGTCCCATCGGAGGCTTGGCGACGCTGACGCGGGCGACCAGGACGAGGCCACCGAGCAGGCCCACCAGCAGACCGCCTCGCATCGACTCGCTGACGAACCCTTCGGTGGCGACGTGGTAGATCACGAACACCACCGCCCCGGGCCAGACGCGCCTCAACGCGGCCACGGGAATCGTCAACGGAGACCGCTGCGCAAAGCCCCAGATCGTCGTGGCGGCCAGCAGGCCGTAGACGCCGAACACTGCGCCCGCGGCGCCGGCGCTGACCGATATCGGATGCGCAGCCAGACTCCACAACCCGGCGAGCAGTCCCGAGGCCGCAAAGATCAGCGTGAACGCGGCTCGACCGACCACCCGTTCGAGCAGGGCTCCGGCCATGAGCAGTCCAGCCGTGTCTGCGATCAGATGCATCCATCCACGATGGACGAACATCGCAGAGGCCAGCCGCGACCATCTCCGCGTTGGTCGTCAACGGTCCGACGCTCGCCCCCCACTCGAGGAGCAGCTGGTCGTCGAAATCGCCGGTGGCGTTCCACCGCATGAGGATGTGGACGGCGACAAAGCCGGCGATGATCGCCGGCGTGATCACTGTCCAGCGCGTACGGGCCCGAAGCACCGCAGAGAACTCGTCGCATCCCGGTGCCGTGCGGGTCAGGGCGTCGCGCCCGGTTATCGCCGTCTGACGCGTCAGTTGGATGATTTTGTGGAAAAGCTGGATCCGCTCCTCCTGGCTCATACGGCGCAGCACGAGCCCGCACACGACGGCCACGAACACGAGCATCGGCAGCATGAGCCTGTGCTGGCTCAATAGATGTGCCAGCGTCGCGTGCAGAATCACGGAGCGCGTTTGGGTGTTCCGGGGCTCCGGAACAGGGATGGATTACAAGACTCAGAGTTCCGGACGAGTCCTGTAATCCGCTCACCCTCCGCCGATGCAGGGCGCGCAGGGCGATCGTCTTCCACGCGTTCGGTCTCGCCCACCGGAATCCGCAGCGCCTGCTCGATCACCAGCAGCAGACCGCCCCAGATGTACGCCCGGTGCACGGTACGGCGCGAGACCAGGTCGTACAGGATCGCGGCTCCCAGAAACACATCGGTGGTCGGGATGTAGTTCCAGGTCGAGCTGCGAAGGAACTCGAACGGCAGCCGCGCGACCGCGGCATCGAGGATGCTGATCGTCGCCAGGAGCATCAGCCGTTTGTGTGTCTGCGGATCGCGGCGCAGCCGGATAGCCGCGGCCACGAGCGCCGCAAACGCCACCATCGAGAAGAGCGGCGTCGTGAGGAAGCTCAGCGCCGCATCGCCCTCAGCTGGGAACCGGCCGCGCATGGCTGTGATACCCGCGTTCGTGCCGACAATGACCATCACCAGCGCCAGCTCGCGTGATCGTTCCAGATCGTGATCTCGTGGCCGGAGAGCTTTGTGAAGCAGTCGAGCGTCCGAAGCGTGTCATGATAATCGTCAAGAATCGAGATCCTCATTGTGGTGACAGCTGGTCAGCAAAACAGCGGGACTGGCCGCGCATCCACTCCTGATACCAGAACAATCGAGCGGACACGGCTCGTGATGATGGACCGCTCGGGCGCGTAGAGTTCCATCCTGAACCCGACGTAGATGCCGCGCAGCTTCAGGAGGGAGCCTCCGAGCGAACTCCCCCAAGGCGCGCCGCCGTCGTGTACGGAAAGAACTCTCCACCGCGAACGAGCACGTCCCCCGTGCGGCCGCAAACGATCGTGAGTTCGTAGCGGCTGTTCTCGGTCTCGACGGTGAGGAACTCCTGCTCGGGCAGGTCCTCGGTCTGCAGACCAGTGGTCCAGTCGTGTGAAAGCCACGCGTCCAGGAAAGGGCTGATTGGATAGCTCGAGTCTTGTGACATACACGGTTCGCGCTTCGGTGAGCGAGCGCCTCACACTCACCTAACCGTCAAGCGTTCTTGTGTATTCCACGGACCGTGCTGGCGCACGCTGCGGAAGGTACGTTCTGCGTTCTACGCGCGTGCGCGGTCGATGTCCTTCAGCAACGCATCGATGGAGGCGGTGCGCCCTGCTGCATACGCCCGGGCCCACCGATCCGGGCCGAGGCGCGCACGCGTCTCGCGTTCTGCTTGTTCCCGGAGGTCGTGCGCCGGATTTGTCGACGATCGTCCTACCGGTGCGTTCGGTGATGGCGTCCCGAGCGCCAATGATCCGCGCCGCCCACGCATCGTCGTTCTTCATGACCGCCGCGGCGGCGAGGGGGACCAGCGTGTACACGAACGCGAACTGTCATGGAGTTCCTGAATATGTATGAGGCTCTCACGCATCAACGCGATCGCCTGGTCGGGGTCCCCGCGCCGCACCGCCAGGACGGCGCGAAGGTAGCGCACCAGCGACAGAAACCACGGGCCGGCGTGTCGAAGCACCGATGCGGCCTCATCGAGCAGGCGTTCCGCCTCGCCGGTATCGCCGGTCTCAAGGGCAACCCATGCCATTCCGGTCAATGCCTGCCCGGTGCCCCACGGAATTGGCCGTCGCCCGGAATCCTTCAACACTGCTCGTCAACCGGTCGCGGGCGGCGTCCATGATTGCCAGCAGCGTGTTCGACGAACCCGAACAGCGACTCAGCCTGAGCGACTGCATCTCCGGTCGCCGGCGTCGTGGGCGAGCGCGAGCGCGCGTGTGAGCCCCGCGCGTGCGCGCCCGAGCTCGTCCTTGCGTGTACAGCATCACGGCCGCTCCGAGCAGCGCTCTCGACTCGGCCGCGGGCGGAAGGGACGGCAGGTTCAGAATCTGTTCATACCACCAGAGGCCTTCGGCCGCATGCCCCCGGATCAGCCAGAAGAACATCAGTCCCCACGCGATGTCGGACGCTTCGGCGGAACGGCCGCGCTCGATGAGCCACGTCAGGGCGCCGCGGTAGCTCTCGAGATCGTCATGCACGCGATCCAACCAGTCGACCTGCGCAGGTCCGACCAGCCCCTCCGCGGCGAGGGAGGCTTCACCGACGCAATAGCGCACCAGCCCCTCCAGGGCGTCGTCGCGCTCACCCGCGGCCGCCAGCTCGCGGGCCGCGTACGCCCGCACGGTCTCGAGCATCTGGTACAGCGGGCACGCGTCGCGACGGAGGCTCTCGGCTCGCAGCAGCAGGCTCTTGTCGATCAAGCCGGTCAGCGCGCCAAGCGCTTCCTCGCTCCCGGCCGAGGCGCCCTCCCGGCCGGCAAGGACCGCCGCAGCCGCGTCGATCGGAAAGCGCCCGGGAGCGCGCCGAAGCGGCGGAAGGCGCGTTGCTCGTCCGGGGCGAGGAGCTGATAACTCCAGGCGACCGTCGCATTCATCGTCTGTTGGCGTTCGGGGAGATCGCGCGGGCCGACCGTCGAGAGCAGGACGTCGTGCTCGAGCCGGCGGAGCAGATCGTCAGCCGTCAGCACCTTCATCCACGGGGCGGCGAGCTCGAGCGCGAGCGGCAGGGCATCGAGCCGTCGACAAATCGCGGTCACGGTGGGGCCGTTCGCCGCCGTGAGTCGAAAGTCAGGCTGCACGTCCCGAACCCGCTCCACGAAGAGCCGCACCGCCGGAGCGCGCGCCAGATCCGCCGGCGACATCGCCTCTGCGTCGACGTCCAGCGCGAGCGGTCCGACGGCGTACTCCCGCTCTCCCCGCACGCGGAGCGGGGCGCGGCTGGTGACCATCAGCGCGAAGCGAGGCGACCGATGACAGCAGATCGGCGACCAGCGGCGCCGCGCTCAGCACCTGCTCGAAATTGTCGAGCACCAGCAACGTCGGGTGATCCTCGCACGCGACGCGTGCGCGCTTCGGCAGATCGAGCGCCGTGACGTCCGGCCAGTCCGAGCGCCTCGGCGATTGCCGACGCGACGAACGCAGGATCCCGAATCGGCGGCCAAGGGGACGAACATGACGCGGGTTGCGCCCTCTCTCGCGATCGCGCGTGCGATCTCCAGCGCCAGACGGGTCTTCCCGACGCCGCCGGGCCCGATGAGCGTGATGAGGCGTGCGGCGGGATCGGCGAGCCAGTCCGCAGCGTCTGCACGTCCGGCTCGCGGCCGAGAGGGCGGTCAGAGGCAGGGGGAGCGAGACGCCGCTCAGTTCATCGACGGCCGCGCTGTCAGCAGGTGCCCGCGCGCTCGCCGACGAACGCGTCACGAGTTGCACCGGTCAGATCAAGAGCCGCGGACAGCGCCCGCACGGTCTCGACATGGGGCCGGCGTCGCTCCCCGCGCTCCAGGGCGCTCACGGCATGGACCGACAGGCCCGCAATCGTCGCGAGCTCTTCTTGCGTGAAACCGGCCGCCTCGCGGAGCGCTTTGAGTTGCGCCCCAAAGGACGCCGGAGCGCCAGCTGTCATGACCCGCTCATCTTACCGCCGCGTGTACGGGCGCCGTACGAGTCGTGTGCGGGCGCTGTCGGTGGTCGCCAGTGCGCCCGCACTCCAGACTCACTCATGACACGGCACGAGTGATCGCACGGACGACACAACTCCGAGCGCTGCTGCCTGGCGCTTCCTGTTTGCTCGTCGCGACTGGCACCGTACGACGGCAGATCCGATCCGAACCATCGACGTCACGCTGTCGCGATACGCCTTCTCGCCTGAACGCATCGAGGTCCTGCTCGGCGAGCGGGTGCGGCTGAACGTCGTCTCGGTCGACGGCGCGCATGGATTTCAGGTCAGAAGAGCTCGGCCTGAACGCGCGTATCCCCGCGGCGCGGGACGACGATGAACGGTCGAGCTGACGCCGACAGAGGCCGGCACGTTTGAGATCACATGCTCCGAGTATTGCGGAAGCGGTCACGGCCGCATGAAGGCCTGGTTGATCGTGAGGCCGGACAGGTAAGCGCGATCAGAGGAGAGCAACAGCCAATGTTTGTCATGACCCATCGCTCAATCGTCTTCTCAGTCGCCGCACTTGTTCGCCGTGTTGGCGTCTGCCGCCGCTGCCCAGGAGGCGCCGTCGACCTCGACCGCATCGCCGAGCCGAACCCGCCAGCGAGTCACCGATCACGGACAGCGGATGACGACGATGCCGCGCCGGTGCTCGCGGAGCCGGACTTTCGGGTGCTCAATCTGCCGTCCACGTTGAGGCTCCCGCGCCACGGGTCGAACTTCCAGCTCACCCACCGGTTCAACGGCAATCTGCGGCGCGGCAGCCTCGGTGACAACGCCGGCAATCTGTTCGGGCTCGATCAGGGAGCGGCGGTCGGCTTCGAGTACCGGTTCGGTGTCGCGCGGCATCTGCAGGCCGCTGTCTATCGCACCGCGATCGACAAGACCTTCCAGTTCTACGGCAAGTACGACGCCGTGCGCCAGGGCGATTCGATCCCGGTGTCGCTCTCGGCTCTCGTCTCGGTGGAAGGTGCAGACAACTTCCAGGAGCGGTATTCGCCGGCGTTGGGCCTGGTCGTGTCACGCATGGCGGGCGACAGGCTCGCGGTGTACGCCACGCCAGTCTGGGTTCACAACACGGCCGCGCTCCTGAACATCGATCGCGACACGTTCTTCGTGGGCATCGGCGGCCGCGTGCGAATGAGCTCCACGGTGTACCTCGTCGGAGAAGTGGCTCCCCGCGCCGGCGGCTACCGTCCCGACAAGCCGGCCTACGGGTTCGGCATCGAGAAGCGGGCAGGCGGACACCTGTTTCAACTCAACTTCAACAACGGCCAGGGGACGACGTTCGGACAACTCGCGCGCGGCGGCTTCCCGGACAGTCTCTATCTCGGCTTCAACCTCGCTCGGAAATTCTTCTGAGCGAATTCCGAAAGGCAGAACAGCATGAATCGAATTTCGGCACTCCTCGTCGGTCTCGGCATCCTCGCGGTCGGGTGCTCGGACTCATCCTCACCTCACCGCGATCGTCACAAGGGACGACCACGACGACCACCTTCACGGTGCCTCTCTCGGCCAGCCAACGAGGTGCCCGCGATCACCAATGCCGATGCGAGCGGCTGCGGCACGGCAACCATTGCCCTGACAGTCACGAAGGACGACGGCGGCACCATCACGTCTGCGACGGCGAACATCCAGATCACCGTCTCAGGATTTCCGGCCGGGACCGACGGTGACCGACGCGCATATCCACAACGGGGCGCGCGGGTGTCAATGCCGGCGATCTACGTCAGTGCCGGCCTCGCATCGGGCGAGCTGACGCTCACCAACGGCGGCGGATCGATGACGAAGAACGGGATCAACGTGCCGTCAGACAGGGCCGCGGCGATCCTCGCCAACCCCGCGGGACACTACTTCAACGTCCACACCGTGCTCAATCCAGCCGGGGCGATACGAGGTCAGCTTGCGGGGGGCGGCGCGACCCTCGATCCGGGCAGCCGGTTCCGTACTAGGGCGGACTGGTTTCATCATGGCCTGCAGAGCAGCTCTCCGATCTGCGCGTTCGCTCGGCTCGGCACGACGTCGTTGCCCCAGCTCCGCACTATCGCTGGCGTTGATCGCGTGCCTGGCCACCTCTGCGCCACCGTCACTGCGCAGGAGGAGGCCCAGACCGCGACGGCTTCCGCATTCGTGCCGCCGCGTTTCGTCGAAGTCCAGCACCGGTCGTTCGCTGCCGAGGATCTCGTAGGCAGCGCTCGACCGGCGCAACGCCGGTCGTCTCGCGACACCCTCGAGAACGGCGCAATCATTGGCGCGGTCGTCGGCGCAGCGGGTCTTGGCGCCTTGGCGGCTCTTATCTGTAATGCGTATCAGGAGGAGGGCGGCGCGAGCTGTCTTCGGGACACACTGCGCGGCGCCGCGATCGGGGCCGCGATTGGGATCGGTGCCGGGGTGGCGGTGGACGCGGCGTTCACCCGCCACGCCGGTGTGACGGTGCGCATCGGAGTCACCTTCTGATCCCGCGGAGCGTCACAAGACCGTGACCGATCTTCAACGGCTCTACGACGATGGCTATTGGGCCAACGAGCAACTCCTCGCCGTCGGTTTCCGAGTTGACTCCTGAACAACTCACGCGGACCGTCGCTGGAAGCGACGGTTCCGTGAGGAACACGCTGGTTCACATGCTGAGCGCCGAATGGGGCTGGCTCGATCGATGCGGCGGGCATGAGCAGGGCGCAGCGCTCAAGGCGGACGACTTCCCGAACGTCGAGTCTCTGAGGGAAGCGTGGGCCTGGGTGCGCGCGTTCCTGGTGACGCTGAAGGACGAGGATCTCCATCGCGTCGAGGCGTTCAAGAATTCTCGAGGCGACATGCAGTCGATGGCACTGGGCGAGCTGCTGCAGCACGCGGCCAATAACGGTGTGCATAACCGTGGTCAGGTCGCGCTGCTGTTGAGAGAGCTCGGCCACGTGCCGGGTAATTTCGATCTGCTCGTGTATGACGCCAGCCGGCACGGCGTGAGTGCGTTCTTACGCGTGTGCGCGGCTTCGTGAGGCGATGTCCTTCAGCAACACATCGATCGAGGTCACACGCCCTGCCGCGTACGCCCGGCCCCACCGGTCAGGGCCGAGGCGTGCACGCACCTCTCGTTCCGCCCGTTCCCTGAGGTCGTGCACCGATTTGTCGGACAAACGTGACCCCTGTGCGTTCGGTGACGGCGTCCCGGGCGCCGAGAATCCGCGCCGCCCACGTATCGTCGCCCTTGAGGACCGCCGCGGCGGCAAGCGGAACGAGCGTGTACACGAAAGCGAACTTGTCATGGAGCTCCCGGATGCGTGTAAGGCTTTCACGCGACCAACGCGATCGCCTCATCGGGGTTCCGGCGCCGCACGGCCAGGATCGCGCGAACATACAGCGCCCAGGTCAGGAACCACGGACCGGCCTCCCGAAGCACCGATGTGGCCTCATCGAGCAGGCGTTCCGCCTGGCCGGCGTCGCCGGTCGCAAGGGCTAGCAGCGCCATCCCGTTCAGCGCAGTCCCAGGCCCGACGGAATCGCCAGCGCCCGGAACACGTCGATACTGTGGGCAAACCGGTCGCGGGCCGCGCTCGTATCGCCCGCGGCATGTTCGACGTGCCCGAACACATTCTCGGCCTGCGCGACCATCATCCATGTCGCCGGCGCTGTGGGCAAGGTGAGCGCGCGGTTGAGCCCGGTGCGTGCGCGCTCGAGTTCTCCTTGCGTGCACCACATCACCGTCGCTCCGAGCGAGCGCTCTCGACTCGGCAGCGGGCGGAAGAGACGGCAGGCTCAGAATCTGTTCGTACCACTGGAGGCCTTCGGCCGCGTGCCCCCGAATCAGCCAGAAGTACTTCAGCCCCCAGGCGATGTCGGCCGCTTCGGAGGAACGACCGCACTCGATGAGCCACCAAGCGCGCCGCGGTAATTCTCGAGATCGTCACGCACGCGATCCAACCATTCGGCCTGCGCGGTCCGACCAGCCCCTCCGCGGCACGGGAGGCTTCACCGGTCCAGTAGCGCGCCAGCCCCTCCAGTGCGTCGTCGCGCTCGACCCGACGCGGTCAGTTCGAGCGCCGCGTAGGCCCGAACGGTTTCGAGCATCTGGTACAGCGGACGAGTCGCCACCGAGGTCTCCGCTCGCAGCAGGAGGCTCTTGTCGATCAGGCTGGCCGCCGCGCCGAGCGCCTCGTCGCTTCCAGCCGATGGCAGCCTCGCGACCGGCCAGGACCGCCGCGGCCGCCTCGATCGGAAAGCGGCCCGGCAGTGCGCCGAGACGGCGTGAACGCATGCTGCTCGTTCGGGCCAAGGAGTTGATAGCTCCAGGCGACCGTCGCATTCATCGTCTGCTGGCGTTCGGGCAGATCGCGCGGGCCGGCGGTCGAGAGCAGAACGTCGTGCCCCAGTCGGCGGAGCAGATCCTCGGCCGTCAGCACTTTCATCCACGGGGCTGCGAGCTCGAGCGCGAGCGGCAGGGCATCCAGCCGGCGACAAATCGCCGCCACGGTGGGGCCGTTCGCGGACGTGAGGCGAAAGTCAGGTTGCACGTCCCGAACCCGTCCACGAAAGAGCCGCACCGCGGGAGAGCGCGCCAGATCCGCGGGCGACATCGCACCCGCATCCCCTGCCAACTCGAGAGGTCCGACGGCGTACTCCCGCTCTCCCCGGACACGGAGCGGAGCGCGGCTGGTGACCAGCACTCGGAGCGACGCGACCGATGCCAGGAGATCGACGACCAGCGGCGCCGCGTCCAATACCTGCTCGAAATTGTCGAGCACCAGCAACGTTGGACGATCGCCGCACGCGACCCGAGCGCGCATCGGTAAATCGAGCGCAATGACGTCCGACAGTCCAAGCGCCTCGGCAATCGCCGACGCGACGAACGCCGGAGTCCGAATGGCGGCCAACGGCACGAACGCCACACGGGCTGCGGCTTCTGCCACGATCGCACGTGCGATCTCCAGCGCCAAACGGGTTTTGCCGACCCCTCCGGGCCCGGTGAGCGTGATCAGGCGTGCCGCGGGATCAGCGAGCCACTGCCGGAGCGTGTGCAGGTCGGCATCGCGTCCGAGAAGAGCCGTAGGCGGCAACGGCAGCGAGAACGCCGCTCAGGTCATCGACCACCCCGGTGTGAGCAGGCGCCCGCGCGCTTTCGAAGAGCGCGTCACGGGCCGCACCAGTCAGGTCGAGCGCCGCAGACAGCGCGCGCACGGTCTCGACGTGGGGCCGCCGTCGTTCCCCGCGCTCCAGCGCACTCACGGCATGGACCGACAGGCCCGCAATCGTCGCGAGCTCTTCTTGTGTGAAGCCTGCGGCCTCGCGGAGCGCTTTGAGCTGCGCGCCAAATGACCGCGAAACGCCAGGTTTCATGGGTCGGTTCATCTTACTGCTCCGATGGCTGATGTCGTTTACACGATCTGTGCAGCTCAGTGGGAAGCGGCCAGTTCGCCCGCAGCCTCGCGGGGCGCCTTGTGCTGCGCGCCGAATGACGCCGCAGCGCCAGCTTCATGGGCCTTTGATCTCACTGCCGGCCGTACGGGCGTCGTACGGGTCCTGTGCGGGCGCTGTCGGTGGTGAGCACCTCGCTCGCACTCCACACTCACTACATGGCAGGCCACACACGGACGGTCATGTTGTCACCGGTGCCGATGGATTCATCGGCACCGAGTTGGTCAAGGTCCTCGTGGCGCGTGGCCATCAGGTGTTCGGTCTCGCGCCGTCCGTGGCGGCGGCGCAGCGTGTGCGTCGGGCCGGAGCGGTCCCGGTCATGGGCGATCTGCTCGTGCCGGGCAAATGGCAGGACGAGGCCGCCGCTGACTGGGTCTTTCACCTTCCTCCGCACGCGGGGCATCGGCCGTGGGTGATCGGGAGAGGCGCCACATCCATCGCGCGCACACGGTTGTCGATGGATGCGCACCTGCTCGAGGCGGTGGCGGCAGGCGCGACGCGGCGAATTGTGTACGTCTCGAATACCAGCTGCTACGGCGCGACGGGCCCGCATCCAGTCACTGAAGACGAACCGCCTCGGCCCTCCGCCTGGGGACGCTGCTTCACGCCGGCGCTCGATCGCCTCGATGGTCACGTCGTCGCCGGGCTGCCGATCGTCACCGCGTTCCCCGGGTGGGTCTATGGCAACGCGTCATGGTTTCGCGAGCGCGTGATCGAGCCGGTGATGGCTGGCCGCCGTGTGTGGCAGTTTGGGAAGACCGGGCCGTGGGTGTCGCCCATTCACGTCCACGACTGCGCCCGTGCATTGGTGTTTCTCGCCGAGCACGGGGAACCTGGCGGTCGCTATTTCCTGGTGAACAGCGATCCGATCCGGATGCACGAGTTCGTCGGACACGTTCGCCCGCCTCGCGAACCGTCCACTGCGCGTGCGGCGACTGCCCGCGTTGGCCGCCCGACTGGTGGTCGGTCCCCTCATGGCCGACGACATCCGGGCCGACGCCGTGTTCTCGAACATCCGCCTGCGCGGGCTCGGGTTCCGTTTCCAGTATCCCACGCTCGATCACGGACTCCAGCAAATCCTCGGAGCGCTCCATGAGTAACGAACAAAGTCGACCACCGACGGCACAGCGATCGGTGAGAGTTTTGACGAGGTCGTCCTGCCGCATCTTGATGCCGCCTATCGGCTGGCGCGCTGGCTCATGCGGAATGAGCACGATGCGGAAGATGTCGTGCAGGAGGCCTCGCTGCGGGCCTTTCGATACTTTCGGACATTTACCGGCGGCAATGGGCGCGCCTGGTTTCTCAGAATCGTTCGGAACACCGGTTGTGGCTGGCGCGGCCACAGCGTCCGCGCACCAACCGACCCGTTCGATGAGGAGCAACACAGCAGCGCCTGGCCATCGTCCGATCCAGAGACGTTATTGCTGCAGACCGATGACGTCAGGTTGATCGAGCAGGCGATGAGCCATTTACCAGATCGTTTTCGTCAACTGCTCGTGCTCCGCGAGCTCGAGGGCCTGTCCTACCGCGATCTGGCTGACGTCATGGGGATCCCCATCGGAACCGTGATGTCGCGGCTGTCGCGCGCCCGTGAGGCGCTCCGCGGTGCGCTCGACAGCGAGCTGAAGGACTGTGCCTCCGTTGAGCGCTGGTCATCGGGGAATACGCGAGGGTGCCTGGAGATTAGGTGAAGGTGTGGACGCGTCTGCGATTTCCGCGGCGCAACCGCCAAGTCTCATTGTGAAAGGCCACGGTACTAAAGATGGTGAAGCACGCAGCAGCGATTCTATTCGCCCTCGGCACGGTTGGGTACGTCAGCACGCAGGCGGCATTGGTTGAGGACAGCCACGGACCGCAGCTTCTGATCGGACAGGACGATGACCGACAAGACAACGTTGCGATTCAGGGTGGCGACGGCGGGAACCAGTCGCTCAATCGGACTGACGTCATGGAAGGCGGATCGGGCAACGACGTGATGTTTGGTTTGAATGGCAGCGATGTGATGGACGGCGGTCCAGGTCAGGACATCATCCTGGGTGGGCCGGACGCCGGGCCCGCGCCTGGCGGTCCCCCGAACAGCGACATCATGTTCGGCGGACCCGGCAACGACGTGAATCTCTGGGCTCCTGGCGACGGAAGCGAGGCGTTTCTCGGTGGGACTGGCCGCGATGCGCTCATCTTCGGCGCAACCGATCGCGAGGAACTTGCCGATCCGACGACGAATGTTCGGCTGCCGCGCCTTCTGTTTGGTATTCCGGGATTTCCTCAGGGCATACCGACGGCGGACGTGAGTGGTCTCACGAATTTCTGCACGCTGGAGGAGAGCCCCTCGCCGGGCTACACACACCTGGTGCGGTTCCGCAACGCGGCTGGAAACATCCTCGCCACCGTGCGGGTGAGTGACGTCGAGCAGGTGTTCTGCAGCCAGGGCAACTCGATCGCGTTTGCCGATTTGACCGGACCGTCGCCGGCGTTCGTGGTGATCTCGCAACAGGAAGTCGAGACGCTGAACTCGCTGGTTGGCTCGATGATCAGATAGTCGATCGCGTCACCGGGTGGGCGCCAGCTCCCCTGGCGCCCCACTGGTGACGTGCGGTGAATAGAACTATGAGATTTGCAAAGGTCGTTTTCATCGCCGCCGGCGTGTGGGGCATCGTCGTGCTGACGCCGCTGTACTTCCTCATCGACATCAGTGGACGTCAGTACGCTGCGCCGACGACGTACCCGCAGTTCGTCTACGGGTTTCTGTCGGTGGCCATGGCCTGGCAGATCGCCTTCCTGATGATCGGGACGAGCCCGGTGCGATTCCGGCCGCTGATGATCGCGAGCATGGTCGAGAAGTTCGGCCACGTCATGACGGTGGCCGTGCTCTACGGCCAGGCCCGCATCTCGACGCTGGATGCGATAGCTGCCGGGCCCGACCTGCTGCTGGGCGTGCTCTTCATCGCCGCGTTTGCGAAGACCTCGACATCGGACCAGCGTCGCGGCTGACACGCCAGGAGATCGTCAATGGAACCATCCGCCGGCACACCACGACCGCTTCGCTTCGCTACGTTCGAGTTGGACGTGCGCTCGCGTGAACTCCGTCAGGGAGACCGTCGGATCCCTCTGCAGGAGCAGCCCTTCGAGGTCCTGCGGACGATGCTCGAGCGGCCCGGCGATATCGTGACCCGCGAGGAGCTCCAGCGGCGGCTGTGGCCGGAAGGGACTTTCGTCGACTTCGAGCACGGTCTCAACGCCGCGGTGAAACGCCTGCGCGCGGCCCTCGGCGATACCGCCGACAACCCACGGTTCGTCGAAACGCTGCCGCGTCGCGGCTACCGGTTCATCGCGAAGCTCAATGGCGGCTCCGGGCCGCAGGTTCGCCTCGTCGTCCTGCCGTTCGCCAACCTGAGCGGCGATCCCGCACAGGATTATTTCAGCGACAGCCTGACCGAGGAGCTGATCGCACAGCTCGGCGTTGCATGCCGTGGGCGCATTGGCGTCATCGCCCGCTGGTCATCGATGACGTTCAAGGGCACGTCGCAGCGCGCGCGCGACATTGCCGAAACACTGCAGGCCAGCCATCTGCTCGAGGGCACCGTGCGGTGCGACGGCGAGCGCCTGCGAATCACGACGCGGCTGATCGAGGCCGCGAACGAAACGCGTCTGTGGTCCGAGTTTACGATCGCGATCTGGCGCAATGCGGCCTGACGCCTGGCAGGTGGTCGTTGGCGGTGCAGACCGATGTCGCTTCGCGCGTGGCGGGAGCCCTGTCGTTCGAGCTGGTGCCGAAGGCCGTTGCCTAAGGCCATAGAGAGCGCTCCGCTCTCTACGGCCCTCCGCCGATGAGCGCGCGCGCGATCGTCTTCCACGCTTCGGTCTCGCCCACCGGAATCCGGAGCGCCTGCTCGACGACGAGCAGCAGACCGCCCCAGATGTAGGCCCGATGCACGGCCGGCGCGAGGCGACGTCGTACAGGATCGCGGCGACCAGAAACACATCGGTGGTCGGGATGTAGTTCCAGGTCGAGCTGCGAAGGAACGCGAACGGCAGCCGCGCGACCGCCGCATCGAGGATGCTGATCGTCGCCAGGAGCATCAGCCGTTTGTGTGTCTGCGGATCGCGGCGCAGCCGGATCGCCGCGGCACGAGCACCGCAAACGCCACCATCGAAAAGAGCGGCGTCGTGAGGAAGCTCAGCGCCGCATCGCCGTTCAGCTGGGAACCTGGCCGCGCATGGCTGTGATACCCGCGTTCGTGCCGACGATGACCATCGCCATCGCCAGCACCGCGCCCGCCCAACCAAGCCGCCGATGCAGGTCCGTCCGACGCACCGCGACGAGCGACGTCTGTGCGATGAAGAGCGCGATCCACGTCGTGAAGAGGAATCCGTGCACGCGCAGGAACGCCGGCAAGGGGCGTGGACTGGTAGCTCCCTCGCAGGAAGTACGTCGGGCGCGAAACCGACGAACACGACGATCGCCGCGGCCATGCGCCATGCCAGTGTAGAACCGTCGATCGTGGAGACCACCTATCGGGCGAGGGAGCGCGGGAGCCTCAATGGTCATGGCGCGGAAAGTATCACACGACCCGGGTGATATCTTCTCGATGTGCGCATCCCGCCGCGCGTGCTCGACATCGAGCTGCCGCCGTTCGATCCCCTGAACGTGCGGGCCGCGGCGCTGCGGGCTGAGGGACATCGCGTCATCTCGCTCGGGCAGGCGCTGCCCTTTTTTCCACCGCCCTCGTCCGCGCTTCGCGCCGCCGAAGCGGCGCTGCTCGCCCCGGACGTGCACTCGGTACTCGACGGACCCTGGCCGCCCGTCGCTGCGGCGAGTACTCGCCGAGCGTCTGGGCCAGCACGTCGGCATCGAGTGCGGTTTCGAGGACCTGGTTATCACCGCCGGCGCCAATCACGGCTTCGCGACCGCGTTGACCACCCTCGTGAGTCCCGGCGAGGAAGTCGTGCTCCCTGCGCCCTACTTCACCAATCACCACATGCAGGTTCGTGCGTCTGGCGCCGTCGCCGTTGAAGCGCCGCTTGCCGATCAGCAGACGTACTGTCTGACATGGGACGACCTGGCACCAGCGGTGACACCGCTGACGCGCGCCGTCGTCCTGTGCAACCCGAGCAACCCGACTGGCGCGCCGGTCGATGCGGCGCACGGCGAGCGCATCGTGCAGGAGCTCGCTGACCGCGGCATCTTCGTCATCAGCGACGAGACCTACATGCAGTTCGTCTACGACGCCGATCACTGGAGCGCGGCATCCGTCCCCGGCTGGCGCCGCAACGTCGTCGTCGTCGGCACGTTCTCGAAGTCGTTTGCGATGATGGGATGGCGAGTCGGCTTCGTGCTGGCCGATCGCGCGATCTGCGAGCAGGCCACGAAGATTCAGGACGCGATGATCATCTGCGCGCCGATGATCTCGCAGATGGTCGCTGAAGGCGCGGTGCGGGAGGAGTGGGACTATGCGCGGGGCTTTCACCGCGAGTTCGTCCGGCGGCGACACCTCGTCGCCGACAGACTCGCCGCGATTCCAAAGCTCCAGTGGACGCCGACCGGCGGCGGGTTCTTCGCATTCGCCCGCGTCGCCGGCTGCTCGGACTCCACCGCGCTCGCCCAGCGTCTCCTCGAGGACGTGCACGTCGTGACGATCCCCGGTGCCGCGTTCGGGCGCAGCGGCGAGGGCTGTCTGCGCCTGTCATTCGGCTCAGTCTCTGGCGAGGGTCTCGTCGAGGGGCTCGACCGCCTGGAGGACTATTTCGCCCGCGGAGGCTGAAGCCGAACGTTCGTGCCTCTCGGCCGTCCTACTCCGCACTATGCGCCACGCCATCCGTTCGCTCAGCCGGAGTCCCGGTCTCGTGGTTGTCAGCGTGCTCTCGCTCGCGCTCGGCCTGGGCGTCAACCTGGCGATGTTCAGCGCCATCGAGGCGATCTTCTTCTACGAGCCCACGCTGGCCGACCCCTCGCGCGTGTACGCCGTCCAACCGGGCAACAGCAACCAGTTCTCGTATCTGAACTACCGAGACCTTCGCGACAGCCGCATCGTCGAAACGGCGGCCGGCTCGCGAGGCGTCACACTGAACCTGCGGACAGGAACCGAGACCCGAGCGTGTCGGGGCCCTCGCTGTCACCGGCAACTTCTTCGAGTTCGTCGGGATCCCGATGGCGCTCGGCCGCACGTTCACGGAGGCCGAAGCAGCACCCGAGCGCCAGCCTCGCGTCGCAGTGCTCAGCGATTCCTTCTGGCGACGGCAATTCATCGCGGACGCGAACGTGATCGGCCGCGAACTGACCATCAACGGAGAGCCCTTCGCCGTCATCGGCGTGCTCCCCGCCAGCTACCGATCGGTGAAGATGGTCGAAGACCCCGACCTCTACGTCCCGATCAGCGCCCTTGTCCTGCCGACGGTGAACGACCGGAACAATGGCAACGCGCTGAACGTGCTGGCCCGGCTTCACTCCGGGACGACTCGCGAGCAGGCACAGCAGGCATTGACGGCGCTGGGGCGTCAACTCGAACAGGCCTACCCGGTGGACAACGCGAACATGAGCGGCCCGTCTCGCGTGTTCAGCCTGCGAGGAGGCGAACTGGCGGACTCCCCGGCTCAGCTGATCGGGCCCGCGGTGCTCCTCGCGCTGTTTGGCCTCGTGCTCTTGAGCGCCTGCGCCAACGTGGCCGGACTGCTGCTGGCGCGCGCGGCGGGCCGTCAGCGCGAGGTCGCGATTCGTGTCGCGCTCGGCGCCAGCCGTCTGGAGATCATCCGTTTGCTCCTGATCGAAAGCTTCGGCCTTGCCACGGCGGGCACGATCACCGGCGCCCTGCTGTCGATCTGGTTGATGCGCGCGCTCAGCGTGTTCTCGATCCCGGGGGCGGGGTCGATCACACTGGGCCTCGAGCCCTCGATCGCGATGGCCGTCTACGCGGTCGGGTTACTCGCCCTCACCGGCCTGCTGTGCGGGCTTGCGCCAGCCTTGCAAGCGACCAGGCGCGACGTCTCGTCCGTCATGCAGGGCGGCTCGAGTCTTGGCGTCACGGGGCGGCTGCGCCTGCGCCATGCCTTCGTCATCGGCCAGGTCGCGGCGTGCCTCATCCTCCTGGTACTGTCGTCGCTGATGCTGCGAAGCTTCATGCGGATCACCACGATGGACCCGGGATTCGACGTCGAGCGAGGGCTGGTCGCCAGCGTCTACGTGGACGCCGGCCGGTACGCCGTTGACGGAGGACTGCCGCTGGGCGAGCAACTGGTCGAGCGCCTGACCCAGCTGCCGGGCGTCGAGTCGGCGAGTTTCGCCAACATCCTCGCGCTCGGGAACGACCGCAGCGCTACGAGATTCGAAGTGCTCGGCGGAAGCGGCTACGGACCGCGCACGTACATCAACAGCGTGGCGCCGCACTACTTCCGCACGCTTGGCGTACCCGTCGTGCGCGGCCGCGATTTCAACGCCGGAGATCGTCAGGGCGGACCGCTCGTCGCCATCGTCAGCGAAGCGTTCGAGCGCGCGCACTTCCCGGGCCAGACCGCGCTCGGCCAGCGGATCCGAAGCCTGCCGACCGACCCGTCTTTCGAGATCGTCGGTGTCGTGCGCGATTACATGTACGGCGGATACGGCGATACCTCGACGCCGCTGTTCTTTTCGTCCTACACGCAACAGCCGCGCGTCTCGACGCAGGTCCGCCCCCTCGTCCTGCATGTTCGGGCGGCGTCGCCAACCGCAGCGCTGGCCGATGTACGGCGGACGATCGCCTCGCTCGACTCGACACTCGCCTTCGACGTTCAAACCTTGCGACAGGCCACCGGCACCGAGCCGGCGCTTCGTCGATTCGGCACGCAACTGCTGGGAGGGGCCGCGGCACTCGGCTTGCTGCTGGCGGCGATCGGTCTCTACGGCACGATGGCGTTCGTCGTCGCCACTCGCACATCAGAGATCGGTCTTCGCATGGCGGTCGGCGCGACGACGACGCAGATCCTCCGTGGCGTGCTCGCTCAGGGCATGAGGCTGGTGGGAATCGGACCTGGTGATCGGCGCAGCGATCTCGCTGGCCGCGGCGCGAATCGCCGCCGGGATGCTTGCCGGCTTGAGCCCGGCGGATCCACTCGCTTTCGGCGGCACTGCGGCGCTGCTCCTGTTCGTCGGCGCCGCTGCCTGTTACATCCCGGCGAGGCGCGCAGCCGCCGTCGATCCGATCGTCGCACTGCGGCGTCTGTAACTCCTATTTCGAGCGAGTACAATGCGGCTTCTCGTCGACAGATCTACGTCGTGACTGCTCAGGTGCTGCAGCAGATTGGCCGTTACCGTGTCGCCGCCAAATTGGGCTCTGGCGGCATGGGAGTCGTGTATCGCGCCACGACGAGAAGCTGCAGCGGGACGTCGCGATCAAACTGCTGAACCGCGAAGCGGACGCATTCAGGTCGGAATCGCATCCTGCACGAAGCGCGAAACTCGTCGGCGTCTGAACCATCCTGGCATCTGCACGGTCACGAGGTCGAGGATCACGGCGATCAATCGTTCATCGTCATGGAGCTGGTGGAGGGCGGCCGCTCAGCGATCTCATCCCTCCTGACGGATTCCCATTCGAATCAGTGCGAGCCTATGGCCTGCAGATCGCCGACGCGCTCGCCCACGCACATGCCAGAGGCGTCATTCACCGCGACGTGAAGCCGTCGAACATCCTGGTGACCGGGCAAGGGTCGAATCAAGGTCCTCGACTTCGGATTGGGCAGCACAGTTCGGTCCGCAGGTCGGTCGACCGGACGACGGAGTCGCACGAGACACCGTCCGAGAGCGGAGTGCATGGCCGGGACGCTGGCCTACATGGCTCCGGAGCAGCTGCGCGGCGAGCGCGGCGACCGCCCGCAGCGACGTCTGGTCGCTGGGCGTCGTGCTCTACGAGCTCGCGACTGGCCAACGCCCATAAGCCGGTGACACGACGGTTCACATTGAGCGCGTCGATCCTGTCGGAGCGACCCGAGCCGCTGCCCGCCCGGGTGGCGACCCGGTCTGAAGAAGGTCGTCGCGCGATGTCTGACCAGGGATCCGGCGTCGCGCTACCAGGACGGCGGCCAGGTCCATGCCGCGCTGGAGAGCACTCGACGTCCCGCGCCGTTCGACGCCGGCGAGCCGGCCGGCGCGGCGAACGTCAGCACAGCCCGCGTGCGCTCACTTGCGGTGCTGCCGCTCGAGAACCTCTCGCCGGGACCCGACGAGGACTTTTTCGCCGACGGCATGACCGACGCGCTCATCACGACGCTCGCCCAGATTCGCGCGCTGCGCGTGATCTCGCGCACCTCGGTGATGCGCTACAAGGGCGCGCGGCAGCCGTTGCCCGAGATCGCCGAGGCGCTCAACGTCGATGCCATCGTCGAAGGCACGGTGCTGCGAGCGCAGGGCGCGTTCGGATCGCGCGCGCAGTTGATTCACGCGGCGTCGGACACGCACCTGTGGGCCAAGCAGTACGAGAGCGACATGCGCGACGTACTGGCGCTGCAGAGCGACGTCGCTCGCGCCATCGCCAACGAGATCCAGATTCAGCTGTCGCCGCAGCAGAAATCGCGGCTGGCGCGGCAGCCGTCCGGTCGATCCGGCTGCGTACGAGGCCTTCCTGAAGGGCCGCCATCTCTGGTATCGGCGAAGCCCAGACGCGCTCTGAAGAAGGCCGTCGAGCTCCTGCAGCAGGCGATCAGTCTCGACCCGAGCTATGCGCTTGCGCATGCCGGCCTGGCCGAAGCCTACGTGACGCATGGGATGGGACCTGTTCGGACTGACGGCACCGTCCGAGAACTATCCAAAGGCCAAACAGGCCGCTCAGCGGGCGCTCGAGATGGATCCCAACTGCGCCGAAGCCCACGCCGCGCTCGGGTACATGGCCGGGCAATTCGACTGGGACTGGGCGACGGCGGAGCGGGAGTTTCGGCACGCGATCGACCTCAAGCCGCAGTACGGCCCGGCTCACATCTGGTACTCGCACCTGCTGAGAGCCATGGATCGAACCGAGGAGTCGCTGGCGGAGAGCCGCCGCGCACTCGAGTGCGACCCGCTCGGACTCGTGCTGAACATGCACATGGGATGGCATCTGGTCTATTCGAGGCAGTACGAGAAGGCCATCGAGCAATGCCTGAAGACACTGGAACTCGATCCGACATTCATCCTGGCGCACGTATTCCTGGGCCAGGCGTACGAGCAGATAGGCGCGTTCTCCGAGCGCCGTTGCGGCATTCGAAAAGGCCGTCGAGCTGTCCAATCGCCACCCGACATATCTGGCGGATCTCGGTCACGGACTCGCCGTGGCTGGCAGACGAGCGGATGCGATGAACGATGCTCGACGAGCTGCACGAGATGTCGTCACAGCGCTACGTCGCGGCGCGAAGCGATCGCGGAGATTCATATCGGCCTCGGATGACCTCGACGAGCGCGTTGGCCTGGCTGGAGCGAGCCTTCCAGCAGCGCAACGGCTGGCTCATTCACATCAGAGAGAACCCCCGCTACGACCGACTGCGCGCGGATCCCCGCTATCTCGATCTGGTTCGTCGGATGAATTTCCCCGAAGAGAGCCGCTCGTCAGAATGACGGCTCTGACAGCCGTCGACGACGACCGTCGTCCCGCTGATCCAGCTCGCCGGCGGCGAAGCCAGGAACGCCACGACGTCGCCGATCTCATCGGGCCGGCCGAAGCGTCCGAACGGCAGCTCCCGCTTCACGAACTCGGCAATGCCGGCCGGATCGTTCTGCTGCCGCTTCCACCAGGAACCACCCTCGAAGAGGATCGAACCCGGCGAGACGCCGTTGACGCGGATGTTGTGACGGCGCCAGCTGCTGCGCCAGCGACTTCGCCAGGCTGATCTCCGCGGCTTTCACAGCGCTATACGTCATCCGGCCGCCGGTCTCGCGCGCGAAGATCGACGCGATGATGATGATGGCGCCGCCGCCGCGCCGCTGCATGTGCGGGACCGCGAGCCGCGAGGCACGCACCGCCGGCATCAGCGTGTAGTCGAACGCCTCCTGCCATTCCGCGTCGGAGGTCTCGAGCAGACCCGCGCCTCGTGCCAGCCCGAGGTTGTTGACCAGCACGTCGATGCCGCCAAACGTGGCGACCGTGCGATCGATGACAGCCTGCACGCCCTCGGCCGTCGCGAGGTCAGCGCTCACCGCCAGCACGCGATCGCCGCTGCCGGCGACACTCGACACGTCGCGTGCAGCCGCATGAAGCGCTGCCTCGGTGCGCGCACATAACGTCACGCGACAGCCTTCGGCGGCCAGCGCCTTCGCGCTCGCAAGGCCGAGACCTCGGCTCGAACCGGTCACGATCGCCACTTTGTCTCTCAGTCCGAGATCCATCGCCCAGCATCATATAAAATCGTCCAGGCGCCCTGTGCATGTTGAATCCAGGCGCGACCACGAGGGTTCAACTCGATGCGCATCGGCATCCCGGTCGAAACCAGTCCGGGCGAGACACGTGTGGCGGCCACGCCCGAGACGGTGAAGAAGTTCACCGCCGGTGGCCGCCACTCCGTCATGGTTCAAAGCGCGCGCCGGCCGCGACGCCAGCATTCCCGACTCCGAATTCACCGCCGCGGGCGCCACGCTCGGATGCGCGACCGACGTCTACAGCCAGTCCGATGTCGTGCTCAAGGTCCAGCGTCCCGAACCATCGGAGCTTCCGCTGCTGCGGCGCGGCAGCGTCCTCGTCGGGCTCCTCTCGCCGCACGAAGACCTGTCGGCGCTGGCCAGCGACCGGCGTGACGGCATTCGCGATGGAACGGCTGCCTCGCATCACGCGCGCGCAGAACATGGACGTGCTGTCGTCGCAGGCCAACATCGCCGGCTACAAGGCGGTGATCGTCGGCGCGCACGAGTACGGCCGGTTCATGCCGATGCTCATGACCGCGGCCGGCACGGTGAAGGCCGCGCGCGTGCTCGTCCTCGGCGCCGGCGTCGCGGGGCTTCAGGCGATCGCCACGGCCAAGCGCCTGGGTGCCGTCATCGAGGCCTTCGACGTCAGGCCCGCCGTCAAGGAGCAGGTCGAATCCCTCGGCGCGAAGTTCGTCGAGGTCGCGCTCTCGGCCGAGGAGCGCCAGGCGCAGGCGACCGCCGGCGGCTACGCCCGCGAGATGAGCGAGGACTACAAGCGCCGCCAGGCCGAGCTCATCGCCGAACGCGCCAAGGCTGCCGACATCATCATCACCACCGCGCTGATTCCCGGGAAGCCGGCGCCGGTGCTTCTGCCCGAGGACACGGTCAAGGGCATGAAGCCGGGGTCGATCATCGTCGACCTCGCGGTCCGGCAGGGCGGCAACTGCCCGCTGAGCGTCATCGATGAGGCCGTCATTCACCACAACGTGAAGATCATCGGCCCGTCGAATCTCCCTGCCACGCTGGCCGCCGATGCCAGCGCGCTCTACGCACGGAACCTGCTCAACTTCACGACCCTGCTGTCCGACCCCAAGACCGGCGCACCGACGCTGGACCGGTCGGACGAGATCATCGCGGCCACGCTCGTCTGCATCGACGGTTCAGTGGTCAGGAGCTAACGTGCACGGAGTCGCGGTTGACCCTCTCGTCACGAACCTCATGGTGTTCGTGCTCGCCATCTTCGTCGGCTATCACGTGGTCTGGCACGTGACGCCGGCGCTGCACACACCGCTGATGAGCGTCACCAACGCCATCAGCTCGGTAATCATCGTCGGCGCGATTCTCGCCGCCGGATACGGCGGCATCGATCGCGGCAGCATTCTGGGGGCGATCGCGGTCGCGCTCGTCGCCATCAACACGTTCGGCGGGTTCCTGGTGACCGAGCGCATGCTCGAGATGTTCAAGAAGAAAGACAAGGGCGGGAAGCGTTGACCGAGACCTTGTCCCCAAATCTGATCGCCCTGATCTACCTCGTGGCGAGCGTGCTGTTCATCCTCGCCCTCAAAGGCCTGTCGAGCCCACTCTCGGCGCGCCGCGGCAACCGCTTCGGCATCGCCGGCATGACCATCGCGGTCGCCACAACGCTGCTCATCACCCGCCGCGTCGATCTGACGCTGGCTGCGCTGGCCGTCGGCGGCATCGTCGGCTGGCTGGTCGCCAAGCGCGTCGAGATGACGCAGATGCCGGAGCTCGTCGCGGCCATGCATTCGCTGGTCGGCCTGGCCGCCGTGCTCATTGCCATCGCCGTGGTCAACAATCCCGGCGCCTTCGGCATTCAGGATCCGATTCCGGCCGGCAACCGGGTCGAGCTGTTCATCGGCACATTCGTCGGGGCGATGACGTTCTCGGGGTCGGTGATTGCGTTCGGCAAGCTCGCCGGGCTCGGCAAGATGCTGCGGCTGTTCTCGAGCGCGCCGGTCGTGTTCAAGGGCCAGCACGGCGTCAACCTGGTGCTGGCGATCGTGATGGCCGGCTTCGGCATCGCGTTCGTGGCGGCAGGGCCTGGCGCGCACTGGATGCCGTTCATCGTGATGACCACGATCGCCTTCGTGCTGGGCGTGGCGATCATCATTCCGATCGGCGGCGCGGACATGCCGGTCGTCATCTCGATGCTGAACAGCTACTCCGGCTGGGCGGCGTCGGGCATCGGCTTCTCGTTGAACAACCCGCTGCTCATCGTCGCGGGATCGCTCGTCGGATCGTCGGGCGCGATCCTCTCCTACATCATGTGCAAGGCGATGAACCGCTCGTTCATCAGCGTGATTCTCGGCGGGTTCGGGGCTGCAGAAGGCACCGCGGCCACGGCGGAACAGAAGCAGGTCAAGTCCGGCTCGGCCGAGGACGTCGCGTTCCTGCTGGGCAACGCCGAGAGCGTGATCATCATTCCGGGATACGGACTGGCCGTCGCCCGCGCGCAGCACGCGGTCAAGGAGATGGCGCAGAAGCTGATCGCCAAGGGGATCAACGTCCGCTACGCGATTCACCCGGTCGCGGGCCGCATGCCCGGCCACATGAACGTGCTGCTCGCCGAAGCCGAGGTCCCCTACGACCAGGTCGCCGAGATGGACGACATCAACGGCGACTTCGGCACCGCCGACATCGCCTTCGTCCTCGGCGCCAACGACGTCGTCAATCCCCTCGCCGAACAGAAGGGCAGCCCGATCTACGGCATGCCGATCCTCGACGCCCACAAGGCCCGCACGGTGGTCGTCAACAAGCGGTCGATGGCCTCCGGCTACGCCGGCATCGACAACCCGCTCTTCTACATGGACAAGACGATGATGGTGTTCGGCGACGCGAAGAAGGTCGTCGAGGACATCGTCAAGTCGATCGAGTAGGGCCCGTCCTTTGGACGGGCTATTTCGTAGTGTCCGGCTTTAGCCGGACCGGCTAGTCAGACGCGAGACGCCAGCCCACGGCCCAGTTCTGGGCCTGCATCCGGTCGCTCCAGAGGAGCGCGCTGGTCCAGTCGCTGAAGTCCCGGAACCCAAGCGGACGGCCGTCGATGAACCAGACGACGATGGCCCCATGCGAACGGGGAGCAATCACCGCATGAGACTGGGAGCCATCGGGGCGCCGCATTCTCCACATGACGGTCGGCTCGTCGTACACCAATTCCACTTGAGTCTCGTCCACGCGCGACGAACAGGCAAGGGCAATACCAGCCGCA
Organism: uncultured Acidobacteriota bacterium; assembly: GCA_963751025.1. GTDB lineage: Bacteria > Acidobacteriota > Vicinamibacteria > Vicinamibacterales > UBA2999 > Gp6-AA40. The sequence continues at coordinate 59,918 of CAVVTC010000009.1, forward strand.
GGTCCTGCTTTTCGCGCTGAACGCATCGCCACCAGCCGCGAAGGTTCGAGAGCGGAAGATAAAAAGTGGGGACGTGGCTACCTCACTGTGGAATCGACGGGGCTCTGTTCCCACCACACCTCTTGCCTTCCACATCTTGACAATCAAGATGAGGAGCCGGTATCGTGGCCTCGAACCGCTCGTCGTCGAGGCCACGATGGACACTCCCAAAACCGACGTCATTCAGGGCACGCTCGACATGCTCATCCTCAAAACATTGAGCCTCGAGCCGATGCACGGGTTCGGCATCGCCCGCCGGGTCGAGCAGATCTCGCGGGGTGTGTTCAAGGTCAACCCCGGGTCGCTGTTGACCGCGCTCAATCGTCTCGAGCGCAGTGGATGGCTCGAAGCCGAGTGGCGTCAGACGGCCAATTCTCGACGCGCGAAGTACTACAGCCTCACGAGCGCCGGAAGGCGCCAGTTCGACGCCCAGGCCGCGGACTGGACGCGTCGGGCGTCGGCGGTCGCACGAATCCTGAAAGCCGAGGGGTAGCCGAATGGCGTTCTGGAGGCAGCTCACGCGCGGCATTCGCGCGCTTCTCAACCGAACAGCGGCGGACCGGGATGTCGCCGACGAAGTCGAGCACTATCTGGACGAGGCCACCGCGAGCCTGGAGGCCGATGGGCTTTCACACGAGGAGGCACGGCGGGCAGCGCGACTGCAGCTCGGCAGCGTAACCGGCGTCCGGGAACAGGTGCGTGAACACGGCTGGGAACACGTCGTGGACACGACGGTGACCGATGTGCGGCACGGCATCCGGCGACTGCGCCGCAGTCCGGTGTTTGCGATTCTCGGTGCGCTCACGCTGGCCCTGGGCGTCGGCGCCAGCACGGCCATCTTCAGCGCGATATACCCCGTTCTCTTTCAGCCGCTGCCGTACCCGGATGCGGGCCGCCTGATGATGATCTGGGATCGCCAGAACGGGACCCGGATGAACGTCACATTCGGGACGTATCGTGAGCTGATCGATCGGAGCCGCACGTTCGAGTCGCTGGCCGTCATGCGGCCGTTACAGGTCACCCTGACCGGCGCGGCTGAACCAGAGCGAGTCGACGGCCAATACGTGAGCGCGAATTACTTTCGCGTGCTCGGTGTGCCGCCGGCGCTCGGACGCGACTTCCAGGAATCCGACGATCGGCCTAACAGGCCTTTCGTGTGCATCATCAGCGACGGGCTGTGGCGGCGGCGTTTTGCCGGTGACCCCACGATCGCCGGCCGTCAGATTCTGATCCAGGACTTTCCGGTCACCGTGATCGGCGTCATGCCCCGCGAGTTCGAGAATGTCCTGAGTCCCTCGGCGGAAATCTGGTCGACCCTGCAATACGACACTGCCCTCCCCCTCAATGGCCGCGAATGGGGCCATAACCTGCAGATGGTGGGCCGGGTGGCAGGTGATATTCCTCTTGATCAGGCGAGACAGGAGCTCGACACAATCGCCGGTACGACGCTGGCAGAGTTCCCCAGGCCGGCCTGGGCACGCCTCGCTGCGGGCTTCATCACCGAAACGCTGCAGGACGACCTCACGAGGACCGTCAGGCCGGCACTCTTCGCCATCCTGGGCGCGGTCGTTCTGCTGCTCACGATCGCGTGTGTGAACGTGACGAACCTGCTGCTGGCGCGCGGCGTCGAGCGCCACGCGGAATTCGCGGTTCGCAGCGCCCTGGGCGCGTCCCGGCTGCGGCTGATTCGCCAACTGCTCACCGAGACGGTGATCCTGGCTGCGTGTGGCGGCGGGCTCGGGATCGTCCTGGCCTATCTGGCCGTGGACGCGGTGATCGTCATGAGTCCGCCCGAGTTGCCGCGGGTGGAAGCCATCGAAGTCAATGGCCTGGCACTCGCGTTCGCCCTGGCCCTGACCACGTTCGTCGGACTGGTTGTCGGCGTCGTTCCGGCACTGCACGGCTCGGGCGGCGTCCCGAGCGGCGGGATTCAGCGGACCCGTGTCACGAGCGGGCATCATCCCACGCGGCGTGCGCTCGTCGTCGTACAAGTCGCGCTGGCGCTCGTGCTGCTCGTTGGCGCGGGGCTGCTGGTACGCAGCCTCCAGCACCTGTTCGCCGTGCCGCCTGGATTCGATCCGGCACACCTGCTGACGATGCAGGTGCAGACGGCCGGACAGCGGTTCAGGGATCCCAATGCGACACATCGATACTTCACGCAGGTCCTCGAGGCGGTGCGCGAGGTGCCTGGCGTCTCTGCAGCCGCATTCACCAGTCAGCTTCCGCTGACCGCGGACGAAGGCCAGTGGGGCGTCCACTTCGAAACGATTCCAACAGCGGCCGCCGACGAAAATCACGATGGGTATCGATATGCAGTGAGTCCCGGGTACTTCGAAGCGATGGGTATCCCGCTCCGGGACGGCCGCACGCTGAACGCGAACGATATGGCCGGAGCTCCACTGGCCGCTGTGATCAATGAATCGTTCGCGCGCCGGCGTCTTCCCGGCGTGAATCCGATCGGCCAGCGTCTCCACGTTGGTCCGAACTCAGGGCCCTGGTTCACCGTCGTCGGAGTCGTTGGTGACGTGACACAGGCGTCGCTGGCGGTCAGACCCGCAGACGCGGTCTACATGACCCCGGAGCAGTGGCGCTTCGCGGACAGCGCACGCTGGCTGGTCGTCCGCGCACACGGTGACGCGGCCGCACTGACACCAGCCATCTCGCGCGTCATCCGCGCGATCGACAAGGATCAACCGATACTGCGCGTGGCCACCATGGACGACCGGCTGAAAGTGTCCGCTGCCGACCGGCGGTTTGCGCTGCTGTTGTTCGGAGCGTTTGGCGTCGTGGCTCTGGTGCTTGCGGCAATCGGCACATATAGCCTGCTGTCCGGCAACGTGACGGAACGCACGCGCGAACTCGGCGTGCGCTCCGCGCTGGGCGCATCACGACGCAGCATCCTCGGGCTCGTGCTTCGCCAGGGGATGACACTGACCGGGCTGGGCATCGTCGTCGGAATGGCGGGCGCCATGATCGCGAGCCAGGCCCTTGTGACGCTGCTGTTCGGTATCTCCCGGCTGGACTCCACGACCTACCTCGGCGTCATTGGCCTGCTGGTGGTTGTGTCAGCCATCGCCTGTGGGATGCCCGCCTGGCGGGCGGCGCGTATTCCTCCGTCTCTTGCGCTGAGATCCGAGTAACCGTCCATCCCTCCGCGCCGGCAAGAAAGTAGTGTCCGGCTTTAGCCGGACCTACCCCACCTCCGACCGTGATGCGGCATGCCGAAATGACATAGGCGGAGCCTGTGAGCGTTCGACATGCTGGCGAGACCGTGCGTCGCCTTACGCGACAACCCACGTCATGGTGTGTCCAGAGAGGATCTGCATCGCGGATGAACGCGCGCTCTCTCGCTGGAGCCAGAGATGAGCATGCGACGTTCGAAGCGAGTCAGGACGCCATCACGGCCGCGCCGTCGTAGAAGCCGGTGGATGTGGGTCGCCGTCGTGCTGGTGGCCGCCGCCGCGGTCCTTGCCTTCACGACGACGCGCTCGACGCCGTCTGCGGCCGAAGTACCCGCGTCGAGCTCTCGTTTCTTCCGACCGTCGAGAACAGGAATCCACCGCCGGGGCCCGCGCCAGAAGGCATGGTGTGGATTCCGGGCGGGGAATTCTCGATGGGCGCGCAGGATCCGCCGGACATGCATGACCCCGTCGGCATGCAGGCCACGACAGACTCGCGGCCAGTGCATCGCGTGTTCGTGGACGGCTTCTGGATGGACCGACCGAGGTGACGAACGAACAGTTCGCTCGCTTCGTGAAGGCGACCGGTTACGTCACCGTCGCCGAGCAAACACCGCGCGCTGAAGATTTTCCCGGGGCGCCGCCCGAGAGCCTGGTGGCCGGCTCAGTGGTTTTCACGCCGCCCGACCATGCCGTTCCGCTCGACGATCCACTATCAATGGTGGTCGGAGTGAAGGGCGCGAGTTGGCGTCATCCGCTCGGTCCGAAGAGCTCGATCGCCGGGAAGGAGCGTATCCCGTCGTGCATATCGCGTACGACGACGCGCTCGCGTACGCGCAATGGGCCGGCAAGCGTCTGCCGACCGAAGCGGAGTGGGAGTTTGCGGCGCGCGGCGGCCTGACCGGACAGGTCTTTCCGTGGGGCGACGAGTTCAGACGAGGGCGGCCAGTGGATGGCCAACACGCCATCAAGGGCACTTTCCCCGATCACGACACGCGGTGCGGACAGCTTCACGGGCGTCGCGCCGGTCGCACAGTTTCCGCCGAACGGCTACGGGCTCCATGACGTGGGCGGGAACGTCTGGGAGTGGGTGAGCGACTGGTATCGCCCGGACTACTACGCGCAACTGGCCGCGGCGGGCGCGTCGCCCGTAACCCGAACGGTCCCGCCGACTTCGTTCGATCCCGAGCGAGCCCGGCGTGACGAAGCGCGTCCATCGCGGCGGATCGTTCCTGTGCACCGATCAGTACTGCTCGCGCTACATGGTCGGCACGCGCGGCAAGGGCGACGTCGGCACCGGCACGAACCATCTCGGGCTCCGCCTGGTGAAATAGCACAATCATGATGAGCACATCAACCATTCGCACCGTTCTCTTCATCGCGCTGCTCGCCGGTATCGCCGCATGCGACACGGCGCCACAGGCGCAGCCCGCCGCATCTGCAAGCGCCCAGGGCGGAATCGATCGCACCGTGCTGCCCATCGCGATCGCGGCCGTGCTGGCCGCGGGCGCAGGCGCCGCCGCCGTCGCAGCGCTCGACGACGACGGGCCCGCAACCCGCCAACATGACCACCGTGCGCGACGCCGCCGCGGCGGTCGAGCCCGCGGCCGGCGGCGCTCGTCCACGCCGCAGGCCGTCGTCCAGCCCATCACGCCGGTCGCGCGGCGAAGTCGATCAACCAGATCTACCAGGAGGCCGGCCCCGGCGTCGTGCGCGTCGAGCAGGAGACCGGGCAGGGCCGGCTTCGTGGTCGACGACGAGGGCTACATCGCGACCAACGCGCACGTCGTGGAGGGCGCCCACGGTCTACGTGTCGTTCTCGAACAACGACGCGTCGGCGCGCGGGTGATCGGCTCCGACCCCGCCACCGACGTCGCGCTGCTGAAGGCGGACGTCCCGGCCTCCGCGCTGACCCCGATCCCGCTCGGCACGTCGTCCGAGGTGCAGGTGGGCGACGGCGTGGTGGCCATCGGCAACCCGTTCGGCCTCGACCGCACGGTGACGTCCGGCATCGTCTCGGCCAGCGCGCGCGAGATCCCGGCGCCCGAACGGGATCACGATCCGCGACGCGATCCAGACCGATGCCGCCATCAACCACGGCAACTCCGGCGGCCCGCTGCATCGACGCGGCGCGGGCGGGTCATCGGCATCAACTCGCAGATCCGGACCGGCGGCGCCGGCGGCGGCAGCGTCGGCATCGGCTTCGCGGTGCCCGATCGACACCGCCAAGCGGATCGTGCCCGAGCTGCGCCACAAGGGCAGCGTCGAGCGCCCGTACCTCGGCGTGACGACGGCGACGGTCCCGGGGGCCGGCGCCGCGGGTCGTCGCGGACGTCGTGCCCGGTGGGCCCGGCCGACAAGGCCGGCCTGCTCCCCGGCGACATGATCGCCGGATCGACGGACACGCCGGTGCGGCGCCCGAGGACGTCGGGGAGCGTCGTCGAGCGAGCGGCAGGCCCGGCGACGAGATCGGGTCGAGGGCCTGCGCGGCGGCGAGCGCGAGCCATCGACGTCGAGCTCGCGCCGCGGCCGGCGCGCGCGCCGATACCGTGGACCGTGACTCGCGTCAAGCTCTGCGGCATCACGGCGCTCGAGGACGCGGAGCTCTGCGTCGAGCACGGCGCCTGGGCGCTCGGCATGATCTTCGTGCCGCGGTCGCCGCGCGCTGCGAGCAGGACGAGGCCGCCCGCATCGCCGGCGCGCTGCGCCGCCGCGTCGAGCTCGCCGGCGTGTTCCAGAACCCACGCTCGACGAGGTCGTGCACCTCGCCGAGGCGCTCGACCCTCGCTGGTGCAGCTGCACGGCGACGAGGGCCCGCCTACTGCCGCCGAGGTCGGCCGGCGCACCGGCGCGAAGGTCATCAAGGCCGCGCGCGTCGCGTCCGCGGCGACGTCGAACGCGCTCCAGCCGTTCCGCACCGACTTCCACCTGCTCGACGGCGCCGGGCGGCGACGACCTTCGATGGACGCTGGTGCGCGCGCGCCGCGCGACGTGCCGCTGATCGTCGCCGGCGGCCTGACGGCGGAGAACGTCGGCGAGGCGATCGCCGCGACCAGCCGTACGCGGTCGACGTCGCAAGCGGCACGAGGCGAGCGCCCGGCTGTCAAGGACCCCGAGAAGGTCGCCGCGTTCGCCGACGCCGTGCGGCGCGCCGAGGGGCCGCCGCTGAGCGGCCCGTCGCACCGAGGCCGGCGTCGAGCACCGCTACGGCCCGTACGGCGGGCAGTACGTCCCCGAGACGCTCATGCCCGCGCTGGCCGAGCTCGAGGCGGCGTGGGTCGCCGCCCGCGCGGACAGGGGCTTCCGGGCCGAGCTCGACGGGCTGCTGCGCGACTACTGCGGGCGGCCGTCGCCGCTCTACCTCGCCGAGCGGCTGTCCGAGCGCGCCGGCCGCGAGATCTGGCTCAAGCGCGAGGACCTCAGCCACACCGGCTCGCACAAGATCAACAACGCGCTCGGCCAGGCGCTGCTGGTCAAGCGGATGGGCAAGCCGCGGGTCATCGCCGAGACCGGCGCCGGCCAGCACGGCGTGCGCCACCGCGACCGCCTGCGCGCTGCTCGACCTCGACTGCGTCGTGTTCATGGGCGCCGAGGACATCCGCCGCCAGCGGCCCAACGTCCAGCGCATGAAGCTGCTCGGCGCCGACGGTGGTCGCGTCGAGTCGGGCGCGCGGACGCTGAAGGAGGCGGCTCGGAGGCCATCCGCGACTGGGTCACGAACGTGGGGGACACCCACTACGTGCTCGGCTCCGCCGTCGGCCCGGCGCCGTACCCCGCGATCGTCCGCGACCTGCAGCGCCTCATCGGCGACGAGGCGCGCGACGAGCTGCTCGAGCGCGCGGGCCGGCTGCCCGACCGCGTCGTGGCCTGCGTCGGCGGCGGCTCGAACGCGATCGGCATCTTCGCCGCCTTCGTCGCCGACGCCGGGGTCGCGCTGGTCGGCGTCGAGGCGGCGGGGGAGGGCCTGGACAGCGGGCGCCACGGCGCGCCGCTGACCGTCGGCGGCCGCCGGGCGTCCTGCACGGCTCGCTGTCGGCGGTCCTGCAGGACGACGACGGGCAGATCACCGAGGCGCACTCGATCTCGGCGGCCTCGACTACCCGGGCTCGGGCCCCGAGCACGCGTGGCTGCGCGACAGCGGCCGCGCGACGTACGTCGCGGTCACCGACGACGACGCGCTCGCCGCCTTCCGACGGTCGCGCGAGCTCGAGGGGATCATCCCGGCGCTCGAGACCGCCCACGCGTTGCACTACGTCCTGCGCGAGCCCGCCGACTCCGCGCTCGACCTGGTGTGCCTCTCCGGCCGCGGCGACAAGGACCTGGCCGAGGTCCTCGACGCCGCGTGACGAGCGGCACCGAGATCGGCATCGCCGGGGCGTTCGCGTCCGCCGGCAAGCGCGCCGCGCTCATGCCGTACCTCATGGGCGGCTTCCCGGACATGGAGACCTCGCGCGCCATCGGGCAGGCCTACGCCGACGGCGGGCGCCGACCTCGTCGAGCTCGGCGTGCCGTTCTCCGACCCGCTCGCCGACGGCCCGGTCATCCACGCGGCGGGCACGGCGGCGCTCGCGCCGGGGCCACGGTCGACGGCGTGCTCGGGGTCTGGCGAGGCGCTCGCCGCGCGCGTCCCGGTGGTGGTCATGTGCTACGCGAACCTCGTGCTCGTCCGCACGCCCGAGCGTTCGCCGCGGCGCTGGCCGACGCCGGGCGCGAGCGGGCTGATCGTGCCCGACCTGCCGCTCGAGGAGGCGCCGCAGGTGCTCGCCGCGTGCGACGCGCGCGGGATCGCGCTCGTGCCGCTCGTCGCGCCGACGACGCCGGACGAGCGCCTGGCGCGGATCGGCGCGCGCGCCCGCGGCTTCCTCTACACGGTCTCGGTCGACCGGGACGACCGGCGAGCGCGCGTCGCGCCGGACTTCGACGCAGGTCGTCGGGCGCGCCAAGCCGCACACCGAGGTGCCGGTCGCGCTCGGCTTCGGGATCGGCACGCCCGAGCAGGCCGCGCGGCGGCCGACGCCGGGCGCCGACGGCGTCATCGTCGGCAGCCGCCTCGTGCGCGCGGCCGCGGAGGCCGACGACCCGGCGGCGCGGTGCGCGAGGTCGTCGCGGCGATGGCGGCGGCGCTCCGCTAATTGCGCCGCCGCTCATGGCACGTCCCTCTGGACCACCGCCGCCCTCGTCGTCTGGATCGTCCTCTGGGCGCTCGGCTCGAAGCCGTTCGACGCCTTCGATGCTCGCCGTCCTGATCATCGTCATCGGGGCGACGATCCACATCCTCAAGCGCTACCTGCCCAGGCACGCAGGCTAGGCCGGGCCTCAGCCGAAGAAGACCTCGGCGGTCTCGAAGAGGTCCGGGTCGAGCAGCTTCGGCTCGGCGAGCGCCTCGTCGAGCGGCACGCGCACGATCTCCGTGCCGCGCAGCGCGACCATCTTCCCGAAGTCGCCCTCGGTGACCGCGTCGACGGCCGCGACCCCGAAGCGGGTGCCGAGCACGCGGTCGTAGGCGACCGGCGTGCCGCCGCGCTGGACGTGGCCGAGGATCGTCATGCGCGTCTCGAAGCCGGTGCGCTCCTCGATCTCCTGCTCGAGGTAGACGGCGATCCCGCCGAGGCGCGCGTGGCCGAAGGCGTCGGTGCCCTGGTGCAGCGCGCCTCGACCGTCGCCGTCGGCGGGCACGCGCCCTCGGCGACGACGACGATCGAGAACGTCGGGCCGGCCCCGTGGCGGCGGCGCGAGCGCGGCAGACGTCCTCGATGTCGAACGGCCGCTCGGGCACGAGGATGACGTCGGCGCCGCCGGCGATGCCGCTGTACGCGGCGATCCAGCCGGCGTGGCGGCCCATGACCTCGACGACGATGACGCGGTTGTGCGACTCGGCGGTCGTGTGGAGGCGGTCGATCGCGTCGGTGGCGATCTGCACCGCGGTCTGGAAGCCGAACGTGAAGTCGGTGCCGTCGAGGTCGTTGTCGATCGTCTTCGGGACGCCGACGACCGGGACGCCCTCGTCGTGCAGCCGCCGGGCGACGCCGAGCGTGTCCTCGCCGCCGATCGGGATCAGCGCGTCGACGCCGGGCGCTCGAGCACCTCCTTCACGCGCTCGGCGCCGTCGTCCTCCTTGAACGGGTTCGTCCGCGACGTGCCGAGGATCGTCCCGCCGCGGGGGAGGATCCCGCGCGTCGAGTTCGCGCGTGAGCGGCGACCGCGTCGTCGTCGAGGACGCCCGCCCAGCCGTGGCGGAAGCCGATCAGCTCGTGCCCGTAACTGGCCGATGCCCTTGCGGACGATGCCCCGGATCACCGCGTTGAGCCCGGGGCAGTCGCCGCCGCCCGTGAGCATGCCGATGCGCGCACGGAGCCAATAGTACGGGCTTAGACTCGGGCGCGATGCCCGACGCTCCCCGGCCTCGCCTCGTCTCCGCCCTCCTCGCTCGCATCGGCGCCTGCGGCGACGACGACGGCGCCGAGGAGCCCGATCGTCGGGGACACGCTCACGGTCTACTCGAGCCTGCCGCTGCCGGCCCGTACGCCGCCGTCGCCCGCGACCTCGTCCGCGCCGAGAAGCTCGCGCTCGAGGAGGCGGCGGCCGCGCCGGCGTCTTCAGCGTCAGCTACGTCGCGCTCGACAGCGCCGACCCCGAGACCGGCCGCTGGGACCCGGGCCGGGTCGCCTCCAACGCCCGCAAGGCCGTGCAGGACCGCCAGACGATCGCCTACCTCGGCGAGCTGGAGCCGGGCGCCTCGGCGATCTCGGTGCCGATCCTCAACGAGGGCGGGATCCTGCAGGTCAGCCCGCGCGACACCTTCGGCGGCCTGACCGGCCGGGCGGGCGCGGCGAGCCCGAGAAGTACTACCCGCGGGCGGCGCGAACTTCGCGCGCATGGTGCCCGGCGACGACGAGCAGGCGCGGTGCTCGTCGACGCGATGCGCAGCGACGGCGTCCGGCGGCTCGTGCTCGCCGACGACGACGCGCTGGCGGGCTCGAGCCTGGGCGACCGCGTCGCGGCGGCCGCGCGCGCGCGGGCATCGAGGTCGTCGACCGGCGCGCGCTCGACCCGCGCGGCGCGGTGCCCGAGGGCCTCGGTCGCGAGGTGCGCGCCGAGCGCGCCGACGCGTTCCTCTACGCCGGGGCGTCGACCGGCCCTTCGCGGTCGAGGTCTGCGCAGCCGTGCACGCGCGATGACCCGGGCTCGGCCTGTCGCCGCCGACGAGCTCGCGCTCGCGCCCGACCTGCCGGCCGCGCCGGCGCGGCCGCCGGCGGCTGCTCGTGCTCGCGGGCGTGCGGCGCCCGCGCGACGCCGCGGACTTCGCGCGGCGGTTCGCGCGCGCGTACGGCGGACGCCCAATCGCAGGCCGTCCTGGGCTACCAGGCGATGCGGCTCGTGCTCGACGCGGTCGCGCGCGCGGGCCGAGCGGCGAGCCGCCGGGAGGTCATCGCGAGGCGCTCGCGGCCGCCGGGGAACCCCGCGCGCGTTCGCGCCGTTCCGGGTGGAGGGGACCGGTTGGTACCGGTCGGTCCCCGATGTAGAGTCCGCCCGCTTCTGGTCTTCAGGACCGACTTAGGAGGAGGGCACTTTGCGGTTCCCAAGTTCATCACGTTGCTCTTCGTGCTCGTATCGCCGTCATTCGGTGTCGCCGCGTGCGGTGACGACGACGAGGACGGCGGCGGCGGCGGCTCGAGCGCGGAGGCCGGCGGCGGCGCTCCGGCACCGTCAACATCTACTCGTGCCTGCCGCTCCAGGGCGCCTCGAGTCCGCAGACGAAGGCGATGGTGCAGGGCATCGAGCTCGCGCTGAAGCAGGCCGACAACAAGGCCGGCAACATCACCGTCAAGTACGAGTCGCTCGACGACTCCACCGCGCAGGCCGGCACGTGGACGCCGAGGCGACCTCGGCGAACGCCCGCAAGGTCGCGCAGGACGACAAGGCCGTCGCCTACATCGGCGAGTTCAACTCGGGCGCCTCGGCGATCTCGATGCCGATCCTCAACGAGGCCGGCGTCGCCGCAGGTCTCGCCCGCGAACACCGCGGTCGGCCTGACGACGAACGAGCCGGGCGCCGACAAGGGCGAGCCGGACAAGTACTACCCGGCCGGCGACCCGCCATTACCTCCGCATCGTCCCGAAGGACACCATCCAGGGTGCCGCCCTCGCGACGATCATGAAGGAGGACGGCTGCACGAACGTCGCCATGGCGAACGACAAGGAGGTCTACGGCGCGGGTCTGTCGCGGAACATCGAGGGCTCGCTGAAGGAGCAGGGCGTCAAGCTCGCGTTCAACGAGGGCATCGACCCGAAGGCGTCGAACTTCCGCTCGCTCGCCGCGCGCGCGAAGTCGGCGGCGCCGACTGCTTCGTGTTCTCCGGCATCACCGCCAACGGCGCGGTCCAGATCTACAAGGACTTCGCCTCGGCGCTGCCGGACGCGAAGCTGTACGGCCCGGACGGCGTCGCCGAGTCCGGCTTCGCCGACCCGAAGGAGGGCGGCATCCCGACCTCCGTCGGAAGCGCGTGAAGGTACGGTCGCCACGCTGAACCCGGAGAGCTACCCGCCCGAGGGGCAGGAGTTCTTCAAGCAGTTCGAGAGGAGTACGGCGAGAAGAACCCCGACCCGTACGCGATCTACGGCTACGAGGCCGCGCCTCGTGCTCGACGCGATCGAGCGCGCCGGCTCGACGCGACAAGGAGGACGTCCTGAAGGCGCTCTTCGACACGAAGGATCGCCCGAGCGTGCTCGGCACGTACTCGATCGACGAGAACGGTGACACGACGCTGACGGACTACGGCGTCTACACCATCGAGGACGGCGAGCTGACCTTCGACAAGACGGTCAAGGCAGCCAGCTAGGACGGAAGACGTCGACAGAGGGGAGCGGGACCGCAAGGTCCCGCTCCCCGC
>CAVVTC010000010.1:0-836145 GCA_963751025.1 uncultured Acidobacteriota bacterium
TATCGGCGGACCTCGCTTCCGCGGCTTCGACCAGCGCGCCCGACCGTCCATGCTCTTCGCGGCTCGCCGACAGAAGCTCCTGCGCCTTGCGCTGCTGCGCCTCGGCCTGCCGCAGGCGCGCTTCGCCCAGCGCCAATGCATCCGCTGCCTCATTGCGAAGGCCCTCGGCCGACTGCAGCGCGCTGAGCAGTTTCTTTCGGCGATCCTCGATCTGCTGCGGAATAAGCGCGAGCTCCGCAAGTGCCGTTCGCGCCTGTCCGGCGCGGGCCTCGAGTTCGGCGATCTGCCCTTGCGCCCGTTTCAGCCTGTCGAGCCATTGCTTCTGATCATCGTCGATCGCGGCAGAGCCGGTTGCGCTGCGCTGCCGGATTTTTTCCCGCTCGATGGCGTCAGTCGGCCGGCGGATCTCGTCTTACATTGCCCGTTCCCGCGTCGGCTCGATCCGCGGCTCCTACAATTTCCGCTGCAGCTCCATCTGTTCCGGGCATCTGCGCGAGCTCGCCTCTGCCTGGAACGAGCCGCTCCCGCGCCTCGGCCAGTCCTTCATCGGCCGCCGCCCCGCTTCATCGAGCGCGCCCGATCTGCTGCCGCCGTTCCGCCATTTGGCGCTGATTCTGGACAACGCCCGTCGCGCGGTCTCCACTCCCGCCGTCGCCGCCCGCCAGGATTCCGTTGCATGCGCTCGCGCTCATAGCCATCTCTGACCGATGCTGAGCCACATCGAATCCCCGCCGCAGCATGTCCGACCGCGCCCTCGACGCGCTTCCGCCTCATGTTCGAGCGAGAGCGAGGCGGTTGCGCTCGGCGAGCCTTGTCGCGGCGGCGCCGGTGCGTCCGCTGCGAGGTAATCCGTCCCATCGCCACAATCGCCTTTCCTGCTCGACGAGCCGCTGGCCGCGCTCCAGCATGGGCTGAGGAATTTCCCCTTCTGCCGCTCGGACCCCGACCTGTGACAGTCTTCTTGTCAGCGCCGCCGGAGCAGACACGATTTCGACAAAGGCTCCGTCCCCGCCGGCAGCGAAACGAGATCGGCCATCGCCGGCAGCGCCCGCCAATGGACGGTGCCGCCTCATCGGCGGACGCGTCGAGGATCATCCCCGAGCGCCGCGCCGAGCGCCGCCTCGAACCCGGGCTTCACCGCGACGGCGTCGACGAGCTGCGGCCACAGAAGCCCGTCGCTGACCCGGAGCAGCTTGACGAGTGTTTTCACTTCGGTTTCCACGCGCTCGGCCGCCCTTCGCGCATCGTCATAGGCTCTGCGGGCCTCGACCTCTTCGATCCGGGCCTGGCGTACCTCGGTCTCCGCCACGGTGGCTTCCTGCTCGAGCTGCAGGGCTGTGGCGAGCGACGATTCCACCGCTTGCGACAGCCTGAAGCTCTGGTCGTTCGTTCCCGCGTTGGCGAGCATGGTTTTCCGCCGTTCCCGCACCTCGGCGATATCGCGCTCCATTCGCTGAAGCCGTGCGCGCTGGTCCTCGATGATGCGCGAGAGCCCGTTGCGCCGCGCCGCCAGCTCCGAGAGCTGCGCATTGGCGAGATCGGTCTTCTCCTGGCATTGCGCCAGCGAGCCCGTCGTGTCTTGCAGCCTGGCAGCGGCATCCGCGCTGAGCGCGGCTTCCTCGCGCTGCGCCGCCCTGAGCTGTTCCTCCTCGGCTTTCAACTTGCTCAGAACCTCGGAGGTATCGTTGAGGGATCAGCGCTCCCGGTCCAAATCATGCTCGGCCTGCTGCAGGCGGGATCGGGCTTCGCTCCTGCGCGCCTTGGTCCGAACCTCTCCTTCCTCGAGCGTCTGCCGCTCGATCGTCAGCCGCTGCAAGGCGGCCGCGCGAGCCGCCTCCGTTTCGCGAAGCTACAGGCAGGCTTTCGGAAACCTCATCGCGCATCCGGGTCGTTCCGACAGCGCGCGCGTATGTTCGGCCAGATGTCTGGTGATCTCGTCGAGACGTGCCTGTTCGCGCTTGACCGCCTCCACGGCATCGGCCCAGGCAAGGTAGAGCGATGTGCTTCGTATTTCCGAATGTCGGCGGAAAGCTGCTTGTATTTCGCGGCATGCCGTGCCTGCCGCTTCAGGCTCGCAAGTTGCGCCTCGAGCTGCGCCACTACATCTTCCAGCCGCTCAACATTCGCCTTCGGCCGCCTTGAGCTTGAGCTCGGCCTCATGCCGGCGCGTATGAAGGCCGGTGATGCCAGCTGCTTCTTCGAGAATCCGCCGCCGCGCTTGCGGCTTGGCATTGATGATCTCGCCGATCTGGCCCTGCCGCACGAGGGCAGGCGAGCGCGCGCCGGTCGAGGCGTCGGCGAACAGCAACTGCACGTCGCGCGCCCGCACATCGCGGCCATTGATGCGATAGGCCGAGCCCGCCTCGCGCTCGATGCGGCGCGAGATCTCGATGGCATCTCATTGTCGTTGAACTGGGCCGGCGCAGTGCGGCCGGCGTTGTCGAGCGTCACCACAACTTCGGCCATGTTGCGCGCCGGGCCGCTGACGCGGTGCCGGAGAAGATGACATCGTCCATGCCGGAGGCGCGCATGTTCTTGTAGGAGCTCTCGCCCATGACCCAGCGCAGCGCTTCGAGCAGGTTGGATTTGCCGCAGCCATTGGGCCCGACGACGCCGGTCAGGCCCTTTTCGATGATCAATTCCGTCGGTTCGACGAACGACTTGAAGCCCGAAAGCCTGAGCCGTGTGAACTTCATAGCCCCGCCCCTGTTCGGGCCGATGCGGAAGACTGCCCGCTAGAGCGAGCGCCGGTCGATCATCTTCCGGAATTCCTCGATGGACTGCCTCACCCTCGATCACCTCGCCATTGACGAAGAAAGTCGGTGTCGACTCTACCCCGAATTCTTTTGCCGCCTTGTCGCGTATCGCCATGAATGCCTTTTGCGACATCCTCGTTCTTCAGGCAGGCATCGAAGCTTTCCTCGCGTGAAGCCGGCAAGCTGCGCGATCTTGCTGCAGTTCGTCGAGCGGCTTGCCTGGCCCAGCTGTCCTGCTGCTCGAAGAAGCATGTCGATCAGCGGGAAATATTTGTCCTGGGGCGCGCAGCGCGCCAGCATGAAGGCCGCAAGCGCCAGATTATTGAACGGGAAACTCCCGGAAAATGAACCTCATCTTGCCGGTGTCGATGTATTCCTTCTTCAGGTGCCGGGAAGTCGTCCTTGTGAAAGTCGGCGCAATGCGGGCAGGAGGCCGAGGCATATTCGATGATGGTCACCTTGGCGTCTTGCCGACCCAGCACGCATGTCCCCGAGCGTCGGCGGCTCAAGCAAGCGTGGCGGATCGAGCTCGGCTCGGGTCTGGGCTCGCCGATGCCGCCGGGCAGCCGGGCCTCGCAAGGCCGGCATGTCGCCGATACCGAGAATGCAGGTGGCCATGACGGCGGCACACCCGCAGGCTAAGCGGCCACCCATAACCTCAGTATGTTCGCCGATTGACTATCATGTCGGGGTTACCAATACGGTCATTTTGCCTGTGGAATATTGCACGGGGCTTAGCCCCGCCCGAGCCTCAGCCAATGGATCTCTTTGAGCCTCATCGGCGACTTCCCGCAAGCGCTGAGTTTCGAGCCGCACGCGGATCGCGTCGGCGACAGGGCGGCAGGCTCCGGAACACCGCCTTGTTCTTGCCCGGACTGAGCGCGCCCTGCAGGATTTTGACCCGTGCGATCGACCGATAGCCGAAATAGCGCGTTGATCCGCTCGATGATCCTCGGGCATCTCGTGCTGAATCGAGGCGAGGCCTGGGCTCGCCTGGATAACGAGGATTCGCCCTGTTTGCGCTTGTCGGCACCGGCCGCGTGGCCACCTGATGCGCTCCGGCTGGCTGATTCGGGCGAGCGTCGTCGCCCACGATGGCCGGCCATTGGCGTAGGAGCTCGGCATAGGCAAACCCATAGCGGGCAAAACCGGCGTCGGTCAGGGCGCGGAAGTGCTTGTCGAGCCGGTCCATGCCATGTCGAGGGTATAATGACAGTCACTGTCGCAGGCCGAGGTGGAACAAGCTGATGCCCCACAGCCGTCGACACCAACGCTCGCGACAGCCCTTCTCGGCCTGGTACGATCGGCATCGCCGCGATCTGCCCTGGCGGGCGGAACCCGGCGAGACGCTCCGATCCCTATCGAGTGTGGCTGTCGCGAGATCATGCTGCAGCAGACCACGGTCGGCGCCGTCGGCCCTATTTTCTGCGCGTTCCTGACGCCGCTGGCCGACGTTGAGGCGCTGGCCGCAGCATCGCTGCGAAGACGTGCTGCGGGCCTGGGCGGGCCTCGGCTACTATGCGCGCGCCCGCAACCTCCATCGCTGCGCGCAGGGCCGTCGTCGAGCATCATGGGGGCAGCTTTCCCGAGGACGCCGCGGACACTGGCGCAAGCTGCCCGGGCATCGGTCGTTATACCGCGGGCGCCATCGCCGCCATCGCCTTCGACCGCCGTGCGCGCCGTCGACGGCAATGTCGAGCGGGTCATACGCGCGCTCTATGCGCCGTTGAAACACCCTTGCCGGAGGCGAAGCCGAAATCCGGAGCGCGCGCGCGCATCTGGTTCCGCGCGATCGGCCGGCGATTTCGCTGCAGGCGCTGATGGACCTCGGCGCGACGATCTGCACGCCGAAGTCGCCTGATTGCCTGCATCTGTCCGTGGAACGAAGCGCTGCCGGCGACGGCGCGTCGGCATCGCCGATAGCCTGCCGCGTGCAGCGGCCCAGACCGAGCCGGCCGCGACGCCACGGAGACGTGCTTCTGGGTGGAGCGCGCGATGGCGCGGTGCTGCTGCGCCGCCGGCCGGAGCAGGGCCTGCTCGGCGGCATGATGGAAGTGCCCTCGACCGAGTTGGCTCCCCGCAGACCGAGCAGCCGCCGAGGCGCACTTCGCTGCGGCGCAATGGATGAAGCTGTCCCGGGACAGGATCGAGCATGCCTTCACGCATTTCCGACCTGATGCTGAGTGCATCGTGCGACGCGCTGCGCAGCCATGCAGTCGCGAGCCAGGCCGATGGCCATCGCTGGGTGAACAGGAGGATCTCGCCGGCGAGGCGCTGCCGAGCGTCATGCGCAAGGTGCGTCGCATGCGCTGCAGCCGCGACCATTCAGGAAGCCTGCTCAGACGCGAGCCTTTCCTGGCGCAGCTGCTGGCGCAGCAGGTCGATCGGGATGAGCGTCCTTGCCCTTGCGCACATGCCAGAAGGTCCAGCCATTGCAGGCTTCCGCGGCCTGCACATGGGCGCCGATCTGGTGGATCGAGCCCGAGGCGTCGCGGCAGGCGATCGAGCCGTCGGCTCTGACTCGGCGGCGTGCGCTCAGCCGGGTCATAGAGCGTGTCGCCGGCCTTGATCAGGCCACGCTCGATAAGTGCGCCGAAGGGGATCCGCGGTTCCCCGCGTTTGCCGGTCGATACCTGTCAGGGCCTCGCGCTCGGCAGGGTCTGGTCGCGCCGAGCGATCTAGCGCTGCCTCGGCATAGGTCTTCGTCGCGCTCGATGCCGATGAAATGCCGGCCGAGCCGCTTGGCGACGCGCCGGTGGTGCCCGTGCCGAAGAAAGGGTCGAGCACGATGTCGCCCGGATTGGAGGAGCGCAGCAGCACGCGGTGCAGCAGCGCCTCCGGCTTCTGCGTCGGATGCAGCTTGTCGCCCTTCGTGTCCTTCAGCCGTTCGGCCGGTGCAGATCGGCAAGCAGCCAGTCGGACCGCATCTGCAGATCCTCATTCAGCGCCTTCATTGCATCATAGTTGAAACGTATAGCTTCTGAGTCCGCGCTCTTCGCCGCCCAGATCAGTGTCTCATGCGCATTGGTCAACCGCCGGCCGCGGAAATTCGGCATCGGATTGGTCTTGCGCCATATCACGTCGTTCAGGATCCAGAAGCCCAGATCCTGCATGAGCGGCGCCGACCCGGAAGATATTGTGATAGGAGCCGATCACCCACAAGGTGCCGTCGGGCTTGAGCACGCGGCGGCACTCGCTTGAGCCAGGCACGGGTGAAAGCGTCATAGTCGGCAAACGCGGCGAACTGGTCCCAGTCGTCATCGACCGCATCGACCTTGCTCTGGTCGGGCCGGTGAGGTCGCCATTGAGCTGGAGATTGTAAGGGGGATCGGCAAACACCACGTCGATCGATTTCGCCGGGAGCTTCTTGAGCTCGTCGAGGCAATCACCAACGAGAATAGAATCGAGCAGCGGCCGGACATCCGGCCGCGCGGCAAAACCCATTGGAGGAACTCCCAGACGCAACTCACTGTCGGGGGGCGCGCTATGGTAAGTCGTCGGAGCCGTTCCGTAAATCCAATTCCTGTTCTATGGTTAACACTTCGCGCGCTGCAACGGGCGCGAAGCTTCGCCGATGATGCGGTGTGGGACCGTAGCTGTGCAGCGCCGCGAGATGAAATTCCGTGCAATATCCCTTGTGCTGTTCGAAACCATAATGCGGAAACTCGTTCGCCAGCCCGATCATCAGCCTGTCGCGGGTTACCTTCGCGATGATCGATGCCGCAGCGATCGACACGCACAAGCGTCGCCGTCGACGATCGCTTCGCCCGGGCAGTCGAGAGCGGGAAGCATATTCCCGTCGACCAGCGCGAACGCCGGCGCCATCGCCAGGGCGCGCACCGCCTCCGTCATCGCCCATAAGCTTGCGCGCAGGATATTGATCGCATCGATGCGTTCGACACCGGCGATGCCCACCCCCACCACCGCGCTCGCCATGATGCGCTCATAGAGCTCCTCGCGCGCGTCGGGCGTCAGCATCTTCAAATCCCTGATGCCGCGCGGCCTGCGTTTCTGGTCAAGAATTACCGCCGCCGCCACCACCGGCCCGGCGAGCGGGCCGCGGCCGGCTTCATCGATGCCGCACACCGGCACGAGCTGCCGCAGCGCTAATCCTTTTCTCTCGAGTAACTCGGTGGCCGCATGCCGCAAGTGTAAATCGGAATGGCTTCGCAGGGCAACCCTCAATTCACAATTTTGAAGACTGCCGCGATCAATCACATATTCGGATAGTTCGGGCCCTCGCCGCCCTGCGGCACCACCCAGATGATGTTCTGCGAGGGGTCCTTGATGTCGCAGGTTTTGCAGTGGACGCAGTTCTGGTGGTTGATCTGGAAGCGCGCTTCCTCGCCCTCCTCGCCCACCACCTCATAGACGCCGGCCGGGCAATAGCGCTGCGCCGGCTCGGCCCAGTGCGGCAGGTTGACGCGCGATCGGAATCGCCGGATTCTTGAGCTTCAGATGCGACCGGCTCGTCCTCCTCGTGATTGGTGGCCGAGAAAGCGACATTGGTCAGCCGGTCGAAGGAAATCACGCCGTCGGGCTTGGGATAGATCGATCGGCTTGCACTCGGCGGCCGGTCTTGAGCGTCGCGTGGTCCGGCTTGCCGTGGCTCCAGGTGCCCAGACCGACAGCCCGAAAAGCTGGTTCATCCACATGTCGAGCCCGCCCAGCGCCAGGCCGCCGACAAGGCCGAGCTTCGACCACATCGGCTTGACATTGCGCACCCGCCTCAGATCCTCATAGACCCAGGAATTCTCGATAGGCGTTCTGATAGTCGGCTCAGCTCGTCGCCGGCGCGCCCGGCGCGGACGCGGCGAAGGCGGCTTCGGCCGCCAGCATCCCGGTCTTCATGGCGTTGTGGGAGCCCTTGATGCGCGGCACATTGACGAAGCCCGCCGAGCAGCCGATCAGCACGCCGCCCGGGAAAGAGAGCTTCGGCACCGATTGCAGGCCGCCTTCGGTGATGGCGCGCGCGCCATAGGCGATGCGCCTGCCGCCGCGCAGCACCGGCTCGATCAGCGGATGGTGCTTGAAGCGCTGGAACTCCAGTATAGGGGATAGAGATAGGGGTTCTCGTAGTTGAGATGGACGACGAAGCCGATCGACACGAGATTGTCGTCGAAATGGTACATGAAGGAGCCGCCGCCGGTCTTGAGCGCCGAGCGGCCAGCCCATGGTGTGGGTGACCTGGCCCGGCTTGTGGGCTTCGCGGGCGCACTTCCCACAGTTCCTTCATGCCGAGGCCGAATTTCTGCGGGCTCGCGGCCCGTCGCAGAGATCGAACTTGGCCATGATCTCCTTGGCGAGCGAGCCGCGCACGCCCTCGGCGATGAACACATATTTGCCGATGAAGCTCCATGCCCGGCTGGTAGTCGGGCTTGTGCGTGCCGTCCTTGGCGATGCCGAACACGCCGGCGACGACCCCCTGCACCGATCCGTCCTCGCGATAGAGAACCTCGGAGCAGGCAAAGCCCGGGATAGATCTCGACGCCCAGCGCTTCCGCCTGCTGGCCAGCCAGCGGCAGAGATTGCCGAGCGAGCCGGCATAGTTGCCGTGGTTGTTCATCGAGCCGCGGCATCAGGACATTGGGCAGGCGCACCGCGCCCTGCGGCCCGAGCACGATAGAAACGGTCCTCGGTGACCGGCGTTGTCAGCGGCGCGCCGTTCTCCTTCCAGTCGGGGATGAGTTCGTTGAGGGCGATCGGATCCATCACCGCGCCCGACAGAATATGGGCGCCGACCTCGGAGCCCTTTTCGAGCACGCAGACGGAGATCGTCGTGACCGGTTTCGGCGGCGAGCTGCTTCAGCCGGATCGCCGCGGCAAGCCCGCCGGGCCCGCGCCGACGATGACGACGTCATATTCCATGGCTTCGCGCTGGACCTGTTCCACGGTCTCTCGTTCACCGGCTCACTCCGATTCCCCTCGACTGCATGCGGCGCGATATAATGCACCAATTCGGCGACGACGATCGAGATGTGAACGATGCTGGAGCGAGCCGCGATGACATGACCGCGTCCGCGGCAGCTGGAGCTGGCTGATCGAAATGGCTCCTCGAGATGGGTGCGCGACGAAGCATCGGCAACCGGTGCCTGCCGACCGCCTCAGCCGCGCGAAAGCCGACCGGCTCCTCAGCGCGACAGTCCCCTGCCCGCTATCTCGGCCTGTCTTCGCGCCATGCGTCGCGCCGGGCAGGCCGTCGTCCAGATCCGGCGATCGAGCGACGCACGCGCCGATCGCCGCCGCCTGCGCAACGCTCGCCGACATCGGGCGGCGCTAATGCAACTTCGATGCCTGCCCGCTGAAGAAGACCGCCACCAATCTCGTCTATGCCGACGGCAATCCGCGAGGCGCAGTCATGTTCATCGGCGAGGCGCCGGGCCGCGATGAGGACATTCAGGGCAAGCCCTTCGTCGGCCGCTCGGGCCAGCTCCTCGACCGCATGCTCGAAGGCGTCGGCCTGTCGCGCCACGCGACCGATCCCGGAGATCGGCTGCTTCATCACCAATGTCATCTTCTGGCGTCCGCCCGGCAACCGCAAGCCGACCGAGCCAGGAGACCCTGATGTGCCTGCCCTTCCTCCGGCGGGCGATCGAGATCTGCAGGCCGCGCGTTCCTCGTCTGCCTCGGCGCCACGCCGACGCAGCGCCTAGCGGAAACGACCGAGGGCATATTCAAGCTGAGGGGCAGATGGCTTCGATTTCAACGGCATCCCGCTGCTGGCGACGCTGCATCCGGCCTATCTCCTGCGCCAGCCGGCCCAGAAGCGGCTCGCCTGGCGCGATCTCTTGTCCCTCAGGCGAAGGCGAACGCGATGACGGCTCCGAGCGCGGGCACGGGCGTGCCTTCATCCCGGTCCGCATCGCCGTGATGACCGTGTCCGACACCCGCGGCCTGGCCGAGAAGATCCGGGGCCACGCTCGCGGAGCGGATCGCCGAGGCCGGCCACAGGCTCGCCGCGCGCGCCATCGTCAAGGACGAGGTCGCGGACATCCGCCGCAGTCCGAACATGGCTGAAGGCGCACGCCATCGACGTGATCATGTCGACCGGCGGCACCGGACTGACCGGCCGCGACGTGACCATCGAAGCCTTGCGGGCCCTTTTCGAAAAGGAGATCGAGGGCTTCGGCGTCGCCTTCCACATGGTTCCTTCGCAAGATCGGTCCCTCGACCGTGCAGTCGCGGGCGACCGCCGGCGTCGCCAAGGGCAAGTACGTCTTCTGCCTGCCGGGTTCGCCCGGCGCCTGCCGTGACGGCTGGGACCGCATCCTCGGGACCAGCTCGATTACCGCCACATGCCCTGCAATTTCGTCGAGATCATGCCGCGCCTGGAAGAGCACCTGCGGCGCAAGAATCGTGACTCGTCATTCCGGCGAAACGCCCCTGATCCAGCTTTCTTCCTTCTCCCCCTTGTGGGAGAAGGTGGCGAGATGCGTTTCAGCATCGAGCCGGATGAGGGGTACCCCCTCACCCTACCCTCTCCCACAAGGGAGAGGGAAACTTTCCTCTTGACAACATTCCTAGGTGTGTGTATATGGTCAGCATCTGCTCCAAGAAGGAGGCGGTCATCGCGAAGCCTCACCTCTTCTTGTTGATACGTGGAGCAGCTGCCGTCTGTCCCAGGGTCCCCGAGGCACCTTGGCAGGTACGGACGGCGGTGGGAGCGCTGTCGAGCCTCCGCATTTTGCCCCTCAGCTGGGGGGCACCAGTCCCACTCAGTTAATTCTCGAAATTAATGGAAGTGGGCACCAGTCCTACTCTTTGAAGTAGGCACCTAGGAGGGCCAGCCTCCCACCTCTCCTTCACCCCGAGGCGATAAGCCGGCGGAAGGGTTTCGTATGAGTCGATGGTGTCCTGGATTACAAATGTTCTTGATTTGTTCTCTCCTGCAGGTTAGGTTCAAGCATGGCGACCTTGATCGACAGAAGGCCTCATTTCGGGCTCGAAAATGCTCCCGCCCTGCCGCCCTCACATGAGCGCGGCCGCGGTGCGCGGTCGAACGCATCGGGCCGGTTCGAGAAGCATCGCAGATATTTGTTCGACGACGGATGGGACACGCTCGAAGCGCTTCCCCCGCTGAAGACCGAGGTTTACCCCGAGGTCGTGAAGTCGATCATCACCAGGAACAACTCGCCGGACATCTCATTCGACCGCTCGATCAATCCCTATCGCGGCTGTGAGCATGGATGCACCTATTGCTATGCCAGGCCAACCCACGCCTACGCCGGCCTCTCCCCCGGCATGGACTTCGAAACCAAGCTTTTTGCCAAGGTGAATGCCGCCGAGCGTCTGCGCAACGAGCTCGCGGACCCCGGCTACGAACCTGCCACCATCGCTCTCGGCGCCAATACCGATCCTTATCAGCCGATCGAGCGCAGTTACCGCGTAACCCGGCAAATTCTCGAAGTGCTGAACGAATGCAATCACCCCGTGGGCATCATCACCAAATCGGCCTTGATCGTGCGCGATCTCGATATTCTCAAGCCAATGGCCGAGAAAAACCTCGTGAAGGTCGCGATCTCGGTCACGACGCTCGATCCCAAGCTTGCCCGCGCCATGGAGCCGCGCGCGTCGACACCGCTGAAGCGCCTGCAGGCTCTCGAAATACTGGCCAAGGCAGGCATCCCGACGACGGTGATGGTAGCTCCGGTGATACCCGCCTTGAACGACAGTGAGATCGAGGCGATTCTCAAAGCCGCCTCAGCGGCAGGTGTCGTTGGTGCGGGCTATGTGCTTCTTCGGCTGCCGCTGGAAGTTCGCGATATCTTCCGCGAGTGGCTGGTCAAGGAAATGCCCGACCGCGCCGCCCATGTGCTCTCGCTGCTTAAATCGACACGCCAGGGAAAGGAATATGATGCGGCCTGGGGCCGCCGTATGCGCGGCACGGGCCCTTACGCCTGGGCAATCGGGCGCCGTTTCGAATTGGCCTGCGAGCGGCTCGGCATCAACGCGCGGAAAGCGCCCCTCGACGCCGGCAGTTTTCGCCGCCCTGTCGTGGCCGGGCAGCAGCTGCCCCTGTTTTAGGCGAAGTTGCCGGCATATCACCCCTGCGGCACACGAAACATTGATAAGCTGACCGACTTTGCGGTACGATGGTCCCCTGTGCTATTGCTTCGCCCGCCGGCCCAGGGGATTGGGCGGCGCGGTAAGGCCTTATTGGTAGAGCGCATGTATTTGACCTGCTGAGGCGGTTGCATTTCGCCGGCTGATGCGCTGGACGGCATTGCGAGAATAGGAAATCCATGAAACGCCTGATGTTGAGATATTCTCTGCCCGTGCTTGCCCTGTGCATCGCACTGCCGGCGATCGGCGCGCAGAACCCTGCTGCGGTCGATCCATCGTCTCTGTCCGGCAGCTATCTGGCGGGCCGCCAAGCCAGTAAGGTTCGCGATCTCGACCTCGCTGCTGAATATTTCGCTCAGGCGCTCCGCGACGATCCGAACAATTCGGTTCTGATCGAACGCACCTTCGTTCTGGCTTTTTCTGCCGGCGATCTCGACAAGGCCGAGGATCTTGCCGTTCAGGTCCTGAGTCTCGATCCCAAGCACCGGCTTGCGCGCATTATTCTGGGCCTGAAGGAATTCCGCGCCAATCATTTTGCCGCCGCCCTGGATCATTTCAAGCAAATCGATTCTACTCCGCTCGACGAGCTGACCTCGCAGCTGCTTATCGCTTGGACGGCTGCGGCGCAAAAAAGTCCCAAGACCGCCTTCGCGGCTCTCGATAAGCTTGGCCGCAACGATTACTTCGGCATATTCCGCGACTTTCACGGCGCGCTGATCGCCGACCTTCTCGGCCAGCCCACCCGTGCGGAAGCCTTTTACAAGAAAGCTTATGAACAGGCCGGTACGTCAAATCGCGTTATCCAGGCCTATGGCAATTTCCTTGAGCGCAACGGCAAGACCGCCCAGGCCCGCAAGCTTTACCAGCAATTCCTGAAGAGCGATTCCGATCAGCCGATGATCCGGAAGGTTCTTGCCGAAATGAACAAGGGCAAGGTACCGAGCCGTTTCGCGCCTGATGCCGCCACCGGCATCGCCGAGACGATGTTCTCGATCGCCGGCTGGCTCAACGACGAGCAGACGATCGACGCCGCGTTGATCTATGCGCAGCTGGCGCTTCTGATGAAGAAGGATTTTCCTGTCGCTCAGATCCTCCTCGGCAATATCTTCAGAATCGACCGGCCGCTACGATAAGGCCATCGAAGTCCTATGATCTTGTGTCCCCAGACCGACGTGCTGGCGAGCAAGGCCGCTATCGAGATCGCGGTAAACCTGCCACCAGCTCGAGCGCACCGAGGAGGCATTGGAGAAGATTTCCGCGGTTCTGGCGTGCCGATTCCGCCAACTACGATGCCTGGCTGACCAAGGCCGATTTCCTGCGCGACCGCAAGCGTTTCACTGAAGCTGCCGAGGCGTATACGCGCGCACTGTCGCTCATCGCCAAGCCCGATCGCAACCATGCGCTCGTGCTATTATTTCCGCGGAATTGCCTATGAACGCTCCGCGCAGTGGGACAAGGCCGAGGCCGATTTCCGCAAATCGCTGGCATGCTTCCCGACCAGCCGAATGTGCTGAACTATCTCGGCTATTCGATGGTGGACAAGCGTATCAACCTGCCGCGAAGCGCTGCAGATGATCCGCAAGGCCGTCGAGCTCAGGCCGAACGACGGCTACATCGTCGACAGTCTCGGCTGGGCGCATTATCAGCTCCGCGAATATGAGGAAGCTGTCAAGCATCTCGAGCGCGCTGTCGAGCTGCGGCCCGAAGATCCGATCATCAACGAGCATTTGGGCGACGCGCTATTGGCGTGCCGGCCGCCGGCTCGAAGCCCGGTTCCAATGGCAGCACGCCAAGGACAACAAGCCCGAGCCGCAGGATCTCGAAGACATCCAGCGCAAGCTCGAACAGGGAATGCCCGACGAGCCTGCCGGGTCCCGCGACCACGCAGTCGGACACGACCAAGACGGTGAATTAGGCGCTGCCTTGAGCAATTCCGAGTGTTCTGGAGGAAGCCGCCAGGGCGAAGGTCAATCTGGCGCTGCACGTCGTCGGAAAGCGGGAAGACGGCTATCACCTCCTCGATTCGCTCGTTCTCTTCGCCGATATTGCCGATCGGCTGCACATGGCGCCGGCCGCCGAAACCGCCCTGCGCATAACCGGTCCGCTGTCGGCTGGCATCGACCTCGCAGGACAATCTGGTCTTGCGCGCCCATGCCGCGATGCAGCACGCATTCGGCAGTCTCGTGCCGAACGTGGATGCTCACGCTCGAAAAGAACATACCCGTGGCAGCGGGCCTTGGCGGCGGCTCGGCCGATGCGGCAGCGACCCTGCGTGCGCTGTGCAGGCTGGCGGGCCTCGATCCGTTGAGCCGCCAGCTCCACGAGATCGCGCTGAGCCTCGGTGCCGACGTGCCCGTATGTTTGCACTCGCGGGCAAGCCGGCTGCGCGGCATCGGCGAAGCGATCGAGCCGGTAACCGACTTTTCTCCTGTTCATGTCGTATTGGTCAATGCCGGAACGCCGGTGCCGACGGCAGAGGTTTATGCCGGCCTCGGCCTGGAGCCGGGCGAGCCGGGCTATCCGCCAATGGAATTTCCATTTGGCTTCTCCACCTCGCGCAACGATCTGACGCCGCCGGCCCTGGAGCTTGTTCCTGAAATCGGCGCGGTGCTGCAGCAGCTGAAAGAATTGCCGGAGTGAGATTCGCCCGCATGTCCGGCTCCGGCGGGACCTGCTTTGCCGTCTTCGACGACCGATATGGTGCGGAGGCCGCCGCGGCGGTCCTCGCCGGGGACCATCCGGACTGGTGGGTCCGCGCCGCAGTTCTGGAGTAGCGCATTGGGATAAACCCCGTTTGTTGCTCGCTGGTTCAATGCACCCGCGCAATGCAGAAATTCACCGCACCCAAAAGCGCCGCCTTGTGCCCGCTCGCTGGAAAAATCGCCAAGGCATCATGGGCGATCGCGCCATAATGCTTTGCCCTCTCGATCGTGTCGGTCACCGCTCCGTGCCGCTCGATCAGCCGCTGCGCTTCGGCGAGATCCTCTTCGCGCTGCTCGCGTTCCTCGAGCGTTCGTTTCCAGAAGCTGCGCTCGTCCTTGCTGCCGCGCCGATAGGCCAGCACCACCGGCAGCGTGATCTTCCCCTCGCGGAAATCATCGCCGACCGTTTTGCCCATCAGTGCCTGCTTGCCGGAATAGTCGAGAGCGTCGTCGATCAGCTGAAACGCGATGCCGAGGTTCCTGCCGAAGGAATCCAATGCTGCCTGTTCGGCCGTGGGCCGTTCCGCGACCACCGCGCCGATCTCGGCCGCCGCCGCGAACAGCGCTGCCGTCTTCGCCCTATGACCTGCAGATAAGCGTCTTCCGTCGTCGTCGTGTCATGTGCGGTGGCGAGCTGCATCACCTCGCCTTCCGCGATGACGGCGGCCGCATGCGACAGAATGCGCAGCGCCTCGAGCGAACTGGTCTCCACCATGAGTTTGAAAGCCTGCCCAAGGAGATAGTCCCCGACCAGCACGCTCGCTTGGTTGCCCCAGATTTTCCGTGCCGCCGCCTTTCCGCGCCTAAGGTCGCTCTCATCGACAACGTCATCGTGCAGAAGCGTTGCCGTATGCATGAACTCGACCGATGTAGCGAGCTTGATGTGCTTGTCGCCGTGATAGCCGCACATCTCCGCGGCAGCGATCGTCAGCATCGGCCTCAGGCGTTTGCCGCCCAAATCGATGAGATGAAGCGCAAGCTCCGGGATGATCTCGACATGCGATTGCGCGCGTACGAGGATGGCCTCGTTCACTCTCTGCATGCCTTTGAAGGTCAGCCCGAGCAGCGGCTCGATGCTGGCCGATCCGCCACTGCTCAATTCAAACGGAACGACGACGCCCAAGTAACCTCTTTTCCGCCCCGTCCTCAGAGATAGGGATCGCCCACCGGGCCGGCAAGCGACCGTTAACCCCGCGCGGCCCTCTCCGGCAAAACAAAAAATGTCGCATATCGGCGCGATCCGTGCCAGCCTGCCGCCAATGCAGGAACTACTGAAATCCAATGATTTGGTGCTGATTTCCTATGTTATGCACCTTTTGGCCGAGCACGGGATTGAGGCTGTGGTCTTTGACGAGCATATGAGCGCGGTCGAAGGATCGATCGGCGCCCTGCCGCGGCGTGTCATGGTCGAGAATGACGATTTCGAACGCTCAAGAAATCTGCTTGGTAAGGATGCGCTAACCAAGAGTGAATAGAGTTTGATGTTTGAACCATGAAAGCCGCAACCACCAGCTCTTCGCAATCGCCCCCGCCGTCTGCCGTGCCGCCCTCGCTCAGCGAGGATGGGTTCCTGGGCGGGCGCTTGCGCATTCTTCAGCCTGAAAAGGGATTCCGGGCAGGGATCGACTCGGTTTTTCTCGCCGCTTGCGTGCCCTGTGCGCCGGGCGAGACGCTGATGGAAGCGGGAATGGGAACCGGCCGTGGCGTCCCTGTGCGTGCTTGCGCGCGTGCCTAACGTGCATATCACCGGCATCGAAATTGCCGTGCGTTATGCCCTCCTTGCTGAGGAAAACGCCAGGCGCAATGGCTTTACCCAGAACATCCGCGTCATCCAGGGCGACGTGAAGGATTGCATGCGTCGCGACCGCGCTCACTGGCCGGCGCACGGTTCCTTCAATCACGTGTTTGCCAATCCACCTTTTCACGAGGCCGATAAAGTCCAGCTCTCGCCCAATCCATTGAAGGCCCAGGCGAGCGCCTTCGCCCCCGAGGATCTGGAGCTATGGGTCAAGGTCCTCCACACCATGGTCGCATTGCGCGGCACCTGCACGATCGTTCATCGCGCCGAAGCCTTGGGGACCGTCCTCACCGCTATGCACGACCGTTTCGGCGACATCAGGGTCGCGCCTCTCTATTCCCGCGAGGGAATGGCAGCCTCGCGCGTGATCATTCAGGGGGTTAAAGGCGCGAAAGCGCCGCTGCAGCTTCTTCCAGGGCTCGTCCTTCATGCCGCCGGCAATAATTTCACGCCCGAGGCCGAGGCTATTCTCCGCGACGGCCTGGCGTGGCGGCTGCGCTGAAAGCGAAGGCTTCGCTGCTGAACCTGCCGTTCTCCCTTTGCCCTTGCCAGCCTCCCGCCTTCCGCCTATCTCTGCCTCATCATGAGCCGCCGCAGTTTTCTCGCAAAATTGCTTCCCCGCAGTTTGCGTTCCTCCGTTCCCGTTGTCCCGGTCGTTCGTCTTGCCGGAACCATTGGCATGGGCTCGCCGCTCCGTCCCGCCCTGACGCTGCACGGAGTGAACGAGCCGCTTGAGCGCGCCTTTCGCCGCAAAGATATCACCGCTGTTGCGCTTGTCATCAATTCGCCAGGCGGGTCGGCCGTACAATCCTCTCTGATTGCCTCGCGCATTCGCAGTCTCGCCGAGAAACATGGCACCAAGACCTATGCCTTTATTGAGGATGTGGCCGCCTCCGGCGGCTATTGGCTCGCCACGGCCGCAGACGAGATCTACGCCGATCACAGTTCCATCATCGGGTCGATCGGGGTTTTGGCGGCGGGCTTCGGCTTCGTCGAAGCGATGAACAAGCTTGGCGTCGAGCGCCGCGTCTATACCTCGGGCGAGAACAAGCTCATTCTTGATCCTTTTCAGCCCGAAAAGCCCGAAGATGTCGAGCGTATCAAAACGCTTCAGCGCGATGTGCACGAGGCGTTCAAGCAGATGGTTCGCTCGCGCCGGGGCGCCCGCTTGAAGGAAACCTGCCGAAATGTTCTCCGGTGCCTTCTGGGCAGGCAACAAAGCGCTCGAACTCGGACTGATCGACGGCATCGGCGAGATTCATAGCGTGCTGAAGCAGAAATATGGCGATAAGCTTGATCTCATCGAGGTCAACCGGCCCGGCAGCTGGCTGCAGCGCCGCCTCGGCGGCTTCGGCTCCCATCTTGGCGCCACAGCGGCATCGAGCCTGCTGGACGAACTCGAAATTCGTGCGTTATGGTCCCGTTTCGGTTTATAGTCGCTCGAAGCCTTCTGGGGACAGCGATGAGAAGGATCCTGGAGATGGTCACGCGTTTTTTCCTGACGCTGATGGGTTTGCTGCTCGCCATGTTTGTCATGCGGCTGGCTGTGGGCGAAGCGCGTCGCGCCGCGCGTGTTCCCCGGCGTGCGCCTGAGCCGGGCCCCCGCGAAAACGCCGCGCTCCTGAAGCAGGACCCGGACACCGGCATCTATCGTGCCGACTGAACGCCTTGACCCCGCTGGGGGCGGGCCATATAGGGTGGCCAGCCGCTTCCGGGGTTCACCATGCCGCTCGCTCTCGATCCCAAGAAATCCTTTCAGGATCTGATCCTCGCGCTGCAGCATTACTGGGCGGCGCAGGGCTGCGTCATTCTGCAGCCCTATGACATGGAAGTGGGCGCCGGCACCTTTCATCCGGCGACCACCTTGCGTGCGCTGGGGCCGCTGCCCTGGCGCGCCGCCTATGTCCAGCCGTCGCGCCGCCCGAAGGACGGCCGCTATGGCGAAAACCCCAACCGGCTGCAGCACTATTACCAGTTCCAGGTGATCATGAAGCCGTCGCCGCCCGATCTTCCAGGACCTCTATCTCGGCTCGCTCAAGGCGATCGGCATCGATGAGCGCAACCACGACATCCGCTTCGTCGAGGACGACTGGGAAAGCCCCACGCTCGGCGCCTGGGGGCTCGGCTGGGAAGTGTGGTGCGACGGCATGGAAGTGTCGCAGTTCACCTATTTCCAGCAGGTCGGCGGCATCGACTGCGCGCCGGTCTCGGGCGAGCTGACCTATGGGCTCGAGCGCCTCGCCATGTATGTGCAGGGTGTCGACAATGTCTATCGATCTCAATTTCAACGGCGGCGAAGGAGCCGAGCCAATCACCTATGGCGATGTGTTCCTGCAGGCCGAGCAGGAATATTCGCGCTACAATTTCGAGTATGCCGACACCGAGATGCTCAAGCGCCATTTCGACGATGCCGAGACGGAATGCCGCGCTGCTGGCGCGGCGACAACGGCGGCCGCATGGTGCCTGCCGGCCTATGACCAGTGCATCAAGGCCTCGCATGCTGTTCAATCTGCTCGATGCGCGCGGCGTCATCTCGGTGACCGAGCGGCAGGCCTATATCCTCGCGCGTGCGCGACCTTGCCGAAGGCCTGTGGCGAGGCTTGGCTCGAGACCGCCGGCCGGCGGCGGGCCTACCGGACAGCAGCCGCTGATGCCGGAGCTGCTGATCGAGCTTCTCTCCGAGGAGATTCCGGCCCGGATGCAGGAGCGCGCCGCGGAGGATCTGCGGTCGCTGCTGATGGAGGCCCTCGCGGAGCGGGCTTGTGGCTGAGGGTGCGCGCGCCTTTGCAACGCCGCGCCGGCTCGCTCGTCGCGGTGGACGGGCTGCCCCGGCCGCCGCCGACACGACGCGAGGAGCGCAAGGGTCCCCGCATCGATGCGCCGCGCAGCGCGATCGAGGGATTCCTCGTCAGGCCGGCGTCGAGCCTGGACCAATGCAGCGTCGTCGAGGACCGCAAGGGTCGTTCTATGTGGCGCGCATCGAGCGCAAGGGCCGGCACGCCCGAGATTCGTCGCCCGATTGCTTGCCGAGATCATGCGGAAATTTCCCTGGCCGAAATCCATGCGCTGGGGCTCGGGGAGTTGCGCTGGGTCCGGCCGCTGCATTCGATCCTCGTGCACTTTCGACGGCGAGGTGGTGCCGTTCGCGCATCGACGGCATCGCAGGCCGGCGACAACACGCGCGGCCATCGCTTCATGGCGCCGCGGCCGAATCACAGGTGCGCCGCTTCGAGGATTATGAAGCGAAGCTGCGCGATGCCAGGGTCATGCTCGATGGCGAGGAGCGCGTCGGACACGATCCGCCGAGGCGCGGAACGCTCGCCTTCGCCAAGGGCTCGAAGTGATCGAGGACGAGGGGCTGCTCAAGGAAGACGGCCGGCCTTGTCGAATGGCCGGTGGTGCTGATGGGCCGTTCGACGGGAACGTTCCTCGACCTGCCGCCGGAGAGTGATCATCACACCTCGAATCCGCTCCATCAGAAATGCTTCGCGCTGCGGCGGACGCGAGATCGGAGCGCTCGCCAATCACTATCTGCTCGTGGCCAATATCATGGCGCAAGGGACGGCGGCAGGGAACATCGTGCACGGCAATGACAGGGTCATCGCGGCGCGGCTCGCCGATGCGCGATTTTTCTGGGACCAGGACCGCAAGGCACGGCTCTTCAGGACTGTGCCGCAGCTCGACCAATCACCTTCCATGCCAAGCTCGGGCAGCCAGGGGGAACGGGTCGCGCCGGATCGAGGCGCTGGCCGGCGACATCGCCAGAACGCATCGGCGCCGATCCGGAGAAGGCGCGCCTTGCCGGCGCGCCTCTGCCAAGGCCGATCTCGTCACCGGCATGGTCGGCGAGTTTCCCGAACTGCAGGGGCTCATGGGCTCGCTATTATGCGATGGAGCAGAGGGCTCGATGCGGCGGTCGCCGATGCGCATGCGCGATCATTACAAGCCGCAGGGACCGTCCGACATCGTGCCGCAGGCTCACAGGTGGCCGATGGCGGTGGCGCTCGCCGACAAGCTCGACACGCTGATCGGCTTCTGGGTGATCGACGAGAAGCCGACGGGCTCGAAGGATCCCTTACGCGCTGCGCCGGGCGGCGCTCGGCGTCATCCGCCTGGTTCTCGAGCAATGGCCGCTGAGCCTGCCTTCGCTATGTTGATTGCCTAGCGCATGGCGCCTTCGCCGACGACGCCGCGCACCGGGCACGGTCAATTCGATGCCGCGCATCTCCTCGAATTTCTTTGCCGATCGGCTGAAGGTGCATCTGCGCAGCGAGGGTGCGCGGCATGATCTGATCGATGCGGTGTTCGCGCTCGGCGGCCAGGACGATCTGGTGATGCATTGTCAAGCGGGTCGAGGCGCTGGCCCGATTCCTCGACAGCGACGACGGCCAGAACCTTCTCGCCGGGCGTCCGGCGCGCCT
This sequence comes from uncultured Acidobacteriota bacterium, assembly GCA_963751025.1. Classification (GTDB taxonomy): domain Bacteria; phylum Acidobacteriota; class Vicinamibacteria; order Vicinamibacterales; family UBA2999; genus Gp6-AA40. The sequence goes on from CAVVTC010000010.1 coordinate 20,741, forward strand.
CCAACATCCTCAAGATCGAGGAGAAGAAGGATGGTCGCGCGCTATCACGGCATGCCGGACAACAATCTGCTGGTGCAGGGCGAGGAGAAGGCGCTGGCCATCGGCCATCGATCGCGCCGAGGCGCAGGCGCGCGGTGGCGATCGCAACGAGGATTTCGAAGCGGCGATGCGGGCGATCGCCAAGCTGCGCGCGCCGGTCGATGCGTTTTTCGACAAGGTCACCGTCAATGCCGAGGACCCGAGCTTCCGCGAGAACCGGCTGAGGCTGCTCAACCGGATCCGCGCGGCCACCTTGGCAGTTGCCGATTTTGCCGAGATCGAAAGGACGGTGATGACGTGAACAAGGCGGCGAAATGCGTCTATCGGTTCGGCGGCGGAAGATCCGAAGGCGATGCGCAGATGCGAAACCTGCTCGGCGGCAAGGGCGCCAATCTCGCGGAAATGGCCAATCTCGGCCTGCCGGTGCCGCCGGGCTTCACCATCACCACCGAGATCTGCACCGAATTCTATCGCCGGGCGGACGCTATCCCCGGTCCTCGACGCCGAGGTCGAGGCGCCGCTGTCGAGGAAATCGGCGAGGCGCGTCGGCGCGGATTTCGGCGATGCCGAGGAAGCCGCTGCTCGTTTCGGTGCGCTCCGGCGCCCGGGTCTCGATGCCGGGCATGATGGACACCGTGCTCAATCTCGGCCTCAACGACGAGACCGTCGAAGGTCTCGCGCGGCGCTCCGGCGACCGCCGCTTCGCCTATGACAGCTATCGCCGCTTCATCCAGATGTATTCCGATGTCGTGCTCGGGGTCGAGCATCATCAGTTCGAGGACATCTCGGACGAGTTCAAGGACGCAGAGGGTCACGGCCTCGACACCGGATCTCACCGCCGAGGACTGGACCGAGCTCATCGCCCGCTACAAGCGCTTGTCGTCGAGAAGCCGGCAAGCCTTTCCCGCAGGATGTCGAATGAGCAACTGTGGGGCGCGATCGGCGGCGGTGTTCAAGTCGTGGCAGTCGGCGCGCGCCGTCACCTATCGGCAACTGCATCGGCATTCCCGAGGATTGGGGCACGGCGGTGAGCGTGCAGGCCATGGTGTTCGGCAATATGCGGCGAGACATCGGCCACCGGCGTCGCCTTCACCCGCAATCCCTCGACCGGCGAGAAGGAGCTCTATGGCGAGTTTCTGGTCAATGCCCAGGGCGAGGATGTCGTCGCCGGCATCCGCACGCCGCAGAACATCACCGAGGCGGCGCGGATCGCCGCGCAGGCTCGGAGGCGCCTTCGCTCGAGAAGCTGATGCCGGAAACCTTCCGCGAGCTGACGCGGCAACTTTGCGCGCTCGAGAAGCATTATCGCGACATGCAGGATCTCGAATTCACCATCCAGGACGGCCGGCTGTGGATGCTGCAGACGCGCTCCGGCAAGCGCACCGCCAGGGCGGCGCTCAAGATCGCCGTCGACATGGCCAATGAAGGCCTGATCGCCCGCGACGAAGCGATCGGCCGCATCGATCCGGCATCGCTCGACCAGCTGCTGCATCCGACGCCTCGATCCCGAAGCGCAAGCGCGAGATCATCGGCCAGGGCCTGCCGGCGTCGCCGGGCGCCGCATCCGGCGCGATCGTCTTCGATCCCGATGAGGCCGAGAAGGCTGAAAGGGCAGGGCCGCGCAGGTCATCCTGGTGCGCGTCGAGACGAGCCCCGAGGACATCCACGGCATGCATGCCGCCGAAGGCATTCTCACCACCCGCGGCGGCATGACCTCGCATGCCGCGGTGGTGGCGCGCGGCATGGGCAAGCCCTGCGTGTCGGGCGCCGGCGGCATCCGTGTCGACTATGCCGGCGAGACGCTGCACGGCTGCCGGCCAGATGCTGAGCAAGGGCGAAATCATCACCATCGACGGCTCGACCGGCCAGGTGATGGAGGGCGAGGTCCCGACCATCAAGCCGGAGCTGTCCGGCGATTTCGCCGACGATCATGGAGCTGGGCCGACAGGTGCGCCGCATGAAGGTGCGCGCCAATGCCGAAACCCCGCTCGATGCGCGCGTCGCCCGCGATTTCGGCGCCGAAGGCATCGGCCTGTGCCGCACCGAGCACATGTTCTTCGATGCCGAGCGCATCGTCGCGGTGCGCGAGATGATCCTGGCCGACGACGGGCGAGGGCCGGCGCCAGGCGCTGGCCAAGATCCTGCCGATGCAGCGCCAGGACTTCATCGAGCTCTGTTCGAGATCATGGCCGGGCTGCCGGTGACCATCCGGCTGCTCGACCCGCCCTTGCACGAGTTCCTGCCGCATACCGATGGACGAGATCGACGAGGTGGCCGGCGGCATCGGCGCCGATGCCGAGGCGCTGCGCGAACCGGGTGGCCGAGCTGCACGAGTTCAACCCGATGCTCGGCCATCGCGGCGTGCGGCTGGCGATTTCCTATCCCGAGATCGCCGAGATGCAGGCGCGGGCCATTTTCGAGGCGGCGGCCGAGGTCGCGCGGCGCACCGGTACGCCGCCGATCCCGGAGGTGATGGTGCCGCTGGTCGCGACCCGCGCCGAGCTCGATATCGTGCGGCAGCGGATCGTCGGCCAGCTGCCGAGAGGTGGCGAGGGAGACTGGCACGCGAATCGACTATCTCATCGGCACCATGATCGAGTTGCCGCGCGCCGCCCTGCGGGCCGCGCGAAATCGCCGAGATCGGCCGAGTTCTTCTCCTTCGGCACCAATGACCTGACCCAGACCACCTTCGGCATCAGCCGCGATGACTGCGCGCGGTTCCTCGGCGAATACACCGCCAAGGGCATCTTCAAGATGGATCCCTTCATCTCGCTCGACATCGAAGGTGTCGGCGAGCTGGTGCGCATCGCCGCCGAGCGCGGCCGCGCAACGCGGCCCGAGCTCAAGCTCGGCATCTGCGGTGAGCATGGCGGCGATCCGGCCTCGATCTGCTTCTGTGAAAGCGTGGGGCTCGACTACGTGTCCTGCTCGCCCTATCGCGTGCCGATAGCCCGGCTCGCGGCCGCTCAGGCCGTCATTTCCTCGCGCAAGCCTGCTCGGTAATACAATCGATGTGGCCCGCCTCTTTGCCGGAAAATCAAATTCCCGAGCAATGTCAAGCCCCTGTTCCGGCAACCGCCGATTCATGGTTGCCGACATGGTTAACCTGTGCTAAACGCAATTCCAGTAGGCTGACGAAGTTTAATATCTCTGTAACCATCGGTGCGGGACGGGTGGAGTAGAGGGGAATGCAGAGAAAAGAGCAGCATCACCACGCTTTTGCGGATGAGTGGGATGATCTGTCCACAGAGCAAGCGCCAGAGCGCAAAGCGCCGATTTTAGCCTATTCCCTGGCTGGTTTTACCCTCGCCCTGATCTTTGCGTTTGCCGGCCACTATATGGGGCAGAATGCGGTAGCGCGCACCGCGCCGGTTTCCACCGCCGAGTTCACCGACCTCATTTCACCTGCGACGACTTCGATTACCGGCAAGGGCTCGCTTCTAGCCATTTCCGCAAGCCGCGATCTGGACATTCTCGAATTCGAAGATCAGCAGATTATTGCCTCCCACAAATCCGACTTCCTCGTCGATGAATCACTTCATCGGAGATCCCCTTCAGGATCGCACCGATGGCTTGGGCCGCCTGCTGGTCAACGCGCCATCGAGCTCAGATCTCGACGATACCTTCAAGATCGCCCGTCAGGAAAAAGATCGCATCATCGCCCAGCGCAAGTTCCGGCTGGCCGAGTCCGATTGCCTTGCCCGTGCCATATATTTCGAGGCCCGCTCCGAATCCGAAATGGGTCAGCTTGCGGTAGCCAAGGTCGTTCTTAACCGTCTCAAGGACCCCGCCTATCCCAAGACTATTTGCGGCGTCATTTATCAGGGCGCCAGCCGCACCAATGCCTGCCAGTTTTCCTTTGCTTGCGACGGCATCAGCGATCAGCCCAAGTCTCGCGTGGCTTGGGACCAGTCCAAGAAGATCGCGGCGCGGGCACTCGCCGGTGATCAGTCCATCAATATTCTGGGTGCGGCGACTTATTACCACGCCGATTATGTCAATCCAAAATGGTCATCCTCTTTCAAGCGTCTGATAAAGATTGGCCGCCACATTTTCTATACCGATTCCTGACATTTCGACATTGTGCTTGATCGTTCGGCGCCCGTTTCGGGCGCCAATTGTTTGGAGAAATCAATGGCAGCCCACGGCACCGCAACGAGGTCGGCCTGGACATTTTTCGACGGCCGCTGGCATGAGGGCAATCCCATGTTCATGGGCCCCATGACTCATGCGCCCTGGCTCGGATCATGCGTGTTCGATGGTGCTCGCGCCTTTGAAGGTGTCGCGCCCGATCTCGACAGGCACTGTCAGCGCCTCATTCGGTCCGCGCAGAGCTTCGGCCTGAAGCAGCTCGTCTCCGCCGGAGAGCTCGAGGAGATCGCGTGGGAGGGCATTCGCAAGTTCCCGAAAGGCACGGCCCTTTATATTCGGCCTATGTCATGGGCCGAGGGTGGATTCGTCGACGTCGACCCGGAAACGACCCGCTGGTCGCTGTCGGTCTATGAATCACCCTTGCCGGATCCCAGCGGATTTTCGGTCACCTGTTCGCCTTATCGCCGGCCGTCTTACGAATTCGCGCCGACCGATGCCAAGGGCGCCTGTCATTATCCGAACTCGGCCCGCGCCATGCGCGAGGCCCGGGCCCGCGGCTTCGACAATGCCGTTATGCTCGACGGGCTCGGCCACGTATCCGAACTCGCCACAGCCAACATCATGTATGCCAGGGATGGAGAAATTCACACGCCTGTCCCCAACGGCACTTTTCTGGTGGGCATCACCCGCGACCGCGTGCTTTCGCTACTCCGCGCGACAGGCGTGAAAGTTTTTGAACGCTCCTTGCGCTGGCAGGAATTCCTGGACGCAGACGAGGTATTTTCGACCGGCAACTATGGCAAGGTCATGCCGGTGACCCGCGTCGAAAATCGGAGTTTACAGCCCGGTCCGTACGCTAAGCAGGCGCGGGATCTCTACTGGGCCTATGCCCACGGTGATAAAACCACAAGGCATGTCTAAGGCGTCATCGCGGGCATGGCGCGGCATCATCCTCCCGTCGCAGTGCGATCGAAGCGCGGAAGATCGTCCTCGGTGTCGAACCACGGGACGCGCTCGCCGTAATGTACATGGGCCTGGGGAACATACTGCTCGGGCTGGTCCATCGCGCCAATATAGAAATGAACTTCTCCCGGAAACCGCGCCGCGCGATAGCTGATCGGCGATCCGCATCGCCCGCAGAAGCTTCTCCATACTTCGCGGCGACGATTCAAACGCTTGGGCATGCCTTCGGTGAACGACACCGTATTTTCCGCAAAGCCCGCGAATGTTGCCGCAGCCGAACCCGTATGCCGGCGGCAGCTTTGGCAATGGCAATAGGCCACCCACAATGGATCGGCATTCATCCGAAATTTGACTCCACCGCATAGGCAGCCGCCGCCGTGTTCGCTCCCGTTCACGACACCGTCTCCCGCAACGCATTCCAGTCGAACACCCGCCCTTCATCGGCAAGTTCGCCGCGCCCGATCAGTTCGACGGCTTCCACCATCCTGCCGCCTCGCCCCAATATGGCATCGGCAAAACCCACCATGCGCAGGTTGGGCGAAGCGAAGGGCGAGCGTGAACGCAGCTCGCGCGCAAGCGCGCGCTCATCCTCCTTGGGGTTGAGCAGGCACATGGCGGTGAACGCCGATGCGGTTGAACGGCTGATGCCAGCCCAGCAATGGATCAGGAGCTTGCCCGACCTGTCCCAATCTTCGACGAAGCCACGATCTTCTCGACATGCTCGCGCGTCGGTGCCTGCAATCCGTTCATCTCGGCGATGATGTCGTGAAAGTCAGCCGCAGATGGTGCCGTTCTTTAGGCCAAGCTCGGGATGCTGGCTTTCGGGTCCAAGGCACCCAGCACATGACTCACCCCACCTGGCGACAACGAGCCCGGAAACAGCGCTGAGCGGCGATACGATGATCATGAGCATCCTCTATTGCAATCGTCGAAATTTTTGCAAGTACTGAGCCGAAGCGGCATTAGGCGCAAGCGGTTTTAGCGTACGCCAGCCCGTGCCGCTTTCGCCCGAAAGGCCCCTGGGGCGGCCGAAAAATTTATAGGCTTCCGTGATGCTGAACCCTGCGAGCTGGGTCGCCTCGAGAAAGGCCGCCGTTTTATCGGCGCGCTTGATCAGCCTCTCGACCCATGACGGCACGCCGGCGGGCAGGCCGAAGCGCAGATGGATGGCCGCCAGGAGGCGGTTCTCGAAGGCCTTGTAGTCGAGGCCGAGCGCCGCCTTGAACGGGCTGATCATGTCGCCGATCACATATTCCGGCGCATCATGCAGAAGGCTCGCGAGCCGCCAGCGCGCGGTCGAGGCCGGGCTCGAAGATGCGTGGCGATCTCCTCGACCAGCATGCAATGCTGCGCCACTGAAAAAGCATGGTCGCCCTTGGTCTGGCCGTTCCAGCGCGCCACCCGCGCCAGCCATGAGCGATGTCCTCGATCTCGATGTCGAGCGGCGATGGATTGAGGAGATCGAGCCGGCGTCCCGACAGCATTCGCTGCCAGGCTCTCGCCTGCTGGCGGACTGCGCGGCGCCATCAGCGCACGCCTGTCGGCGCCCGATAGTCCATGCAGCGCTGATGGCGATGGCAGCGCACCAGATGGTCGTTCACCATGCCCACCGCCTGCATGAAAGCATAGACGATCGTGGGCCCGACGAATTTGAAGCCCCTTCTGCCGCAGGTCTTTGGAAATTTTTCGGCCAGCGGCGTTTCCGCCGGAACTTGCGACGTCGAGCGAAATCGGTTCTGCTTCGGCTTGCCGTCAACGAAATCCCACAGATAGTCGGCAAATCGCTGGTGCTCGCGAAGAGCGAGATAGGCTCGCGCGTTGCCGACACTCGCCTCGATCTTCGCACGATTGCGAACGATCTCTCGTCCTGCATCAGCGACCGGAGCTTTGCTTGCATCATAGCGCGCCATGATCTCGGGCTCGAAGCCGTCGAAGGCGGCGCGGAATGCCTCGCGCTTGCGCAGGATGGTGATCCACGACAGGCCGGCCTGGAAGCCGTCAAGCAGCAGCTTTTCGAACAGCGCCCGGGCGTCGAACTCGGGCACGCCCCATTCCTCGTCATGATAGGCCACATAGAGGGGATCGGTGCCGCACCATGGGCATCGATGAATACCGTCATTATGTCGTATCGCCGTCCCGTGCGCCATTTTACATCTCAGCCGGCTGCCGGCAGCATGAACCGTGCCCAAGGCGGGCGTTCGGGATGGAGCGGCTTCCGCCGGCCGTAACCGGCAGGCCGCTGCCGCGCGCCTCCTCTAGCCGGTCGAGCCTGAGAAGCGCAAGCAGCCGGTCGCCTGCGCCCGAGCAGGCCCTGCCGATGATTTTTCCTGCGGCAGATATTTCGCTGCCCTTGGCCGGCAGCGCTCCCTCGACCCGGCAGGGAAAATGCGGCTGCGCGCAGTTCCGCGGTGCTCGATGCGCGATACCACCTCCTGGCCGACAAAACAGCCTTTCCTAAAGCTGATCGCCCCGATCTGGTCGAAATTCGCCTCATGCGGAAAGATGTCACCGGACTCCGATGTCCTGCCTCCCTTCGGCCAGGCCGAGCGCGATCCGTTGCCGATGATAGGCGTCGGTTCCGTCTTCGCAGGTTCCAGGCCCGTCATATAGCCGCTGGCCCATGGCCGGGGTGCGCGGATCGGTGAAGCGTTGGCCATGCTGCCTTCTAGCCCGGCGACTGCCTGCCTTTGTCAGCAGTCGCAATCGCGACTTTGGCCCGCAATTTGTAAAAGGTCAGTCGTTTGACCAGCGCCTCTCGCTGCGAGAGCACGCAATCGATCAGATAGCCTTGGCGCTCGCGAATGACGAAGAAATCGAACAGGATCTTTCCCTGCGGTGTCAGCAGGCTGGCATAGGTGGCATGCCCCCGGCCAGCGCATCGACATCGGCCGTCACCAGATCCTGGAGAAAGTTCTGCGCATCCTCCCCGGCGACGGACACCAGGGCGCGATCCTTGAGGGCGACGATCTTGGGCGTCATTGCGATCCGTGCTTGCTTACCGAAAGAGTATTACGTAAGCGGCAGGGCCCGTTCAAGGATCAGCCATGCCTGCCCTCTACGATCTCGTGCTCAGCCGTGGACCCTCGTCAATCATGATGGTGTCGGCGAAGGCGACATCGGCGTGTCCGAGGGCAGGATCGCCGCAATCGGTCGGATCTCGGCGGGGCAGGGGGCCCGCGCCCTCGACTGCCGCGGGCTGCATATTTTGCCCGGCGTCATCGACACCCATGTGCATTTCCGCGAGCCCGGCGCTAGAGCACAAGGAAGACCTTCAATCCGGCAGCCGCGCCGCCGTAATGGGCGGCGTGACCGCCGTTTTCGAAATGCCGAACACGCAGCCCCCCACCATCTCGGCGGAAGCCCAAGCCGACAAGGTGCGCCGCGCCGACAACCCGCATGTATTGCGATTTCGCCTTTTATCATCGGCGGCACACGAGAGAGAATGTCAAGGCTGCTCGGCAGCTCGAGAAGCTTCCCGGCTGCTGCCGGCGTCAAGGTGTTCATGGGATCATCGACCGGCGACTCCTCCTCGATCGTGAGGACGATGCTGGAGCCAGCATTCTCGCCAGCATCACCCGCCGCGCCGCTTTTCATACCGAAGACGAATGCGCGCCTGCGCCGAGCGAAAAACTTCCAGGTGCAGAACGATCCCTGCGAGCCATCCTGTCTGGCGCGATGCCGAGGCGGCGCGCTTTGTCGACCAAGCGGCTGCTGCGGCTTGGCGCAGTTGGCCGGCAAGCGCGTTCATGTGCTCCATCTCTCGACCGCGGACGAAATCCCGCTTCTCGCCGCCAGCAGGGACGTCGCTTCCGTCGAGGTGACGCCGCATCACCTCACTTTTGTCGCCCCCGATGCCTATGCGCAGCTTGGCACCCGTGCCCAGATGAATCCGCCCGTTCGCGATGCGGCGTCATCGAGACGCCCTATGGCGCGCTCTCGCGGACGGTATCGTCGATGTTCTCGGCTCCGATCACGCGCCCCATACGCTTGAGGAGAAGTCGAGGCCCTATCCCCATTCGCCCTCCGGCATGCCCGGCGTGCAGACGCTGGTGCCTGTCATGCTCGATCATGTGTCGAAGGGGCGTCTCGGCATCGAACGCTTCGTCGATCTGACCAGCCATGGCCCCGCCCGCCTGTTCCAGATTGCCCGCAAGGGACGCATCGCTGAAGGCTACGATGCCGATTTCACCATCGTCGATCTCAAGGCGAAGCGCACCATCACCAATGACTGGATCGAAAGCCGCTGCCGCTGGACGCCTTATGACGGCATGGACGTGCAAGGGTGGCCGGCGGGAACGGTCATCCGCGGCAATGTCGTCATGTGGGAGGGCCGTATCGAGGGCGAACCCGGCGGGCGTCCCGTGCAGTTTTCCGATATGAGCTAAGATATCCGCAAATATGGAGCAAGCATGAGCGAGACATTTCAGGCAATCGTCATCGACAAAACCCCCGAGGGACAAAAGGTCGAGCTTCGTCGGCTGACCGATGCCGACCTCATGGACGGGGACGTGACAATTGCCGTCGAGCATTCGACGGTGAACTACAAGGACGGCCTGGCCATTACCGGCAAGGCGCCGATCATTCGCCGCTACCCTCTCGTTCCCGGTGTCGATTTCTCCGGCACGGTCATCACCTCCGCGCATAAGGATTTCAAGACGGGCGACAAGGTCGTGCTCAACGGTTGGGGCGTGGGTGAGAGCCACCATGGCGGATATGCCGGCCGTGCACGGGTCTCCGGCGATTGGCTCGTGCCGATCCCTGAAGGATTTTCCACCGCCGACGCCATGGCGATCGGCACCGCGGGCTTCACCGCCATGCTCGCCGTTCTGGCGCTGGAAGAGCACGGGGTGAGACCGGGTGAGGGCGATGTGCTGGTCACCGGCGCCGCGGGCGGTGTCGGTTCCATGGCGATCTCCCTGCTGTCCGAAGCTCGGCTATCAGCGTCACCGCCTCGACCGGCAGGCTCTCCGAAGAGCCTTATCTAAAATCCATTGGCGCGGCGAATGTCGTCGACCGCAATGAATTTGCCGCGCCCGGTCAAGCCCTTGGCAAAAATGCGCTGGGCCGGCGCAATCGACACGCGTCGGCTCGACGACGCTTGGCGAATATTCTGTCGCAAACCAGCTATGGCGGCACCGTCGCGGCCTGCGGTCTCGCGCAAGGATCGGATCTGCCGGCGTCCGTCATGCCCTTCATTCTGCGCGGCGTGAAGCTCATCGGCATCGACTCGGTTCATTGTCCCAAAGCCAGGCGTCTCGCCGCATGGGAGCGGCTGGCGCGCCATCTCGACAAGGCGAAGCTTGCCGCAATGAGCGCGCATGTGAAATTGGCTGACGTGCCCCGCATCGCCGCCGATATCGTTCAGGGCAAGGTGCGCGGCCGCATCGTCGTTGATCTTTGACCGAATGAGCGAGAATGACCGCCGCTGCTACTGCGTGATGCGGATGACGGTGAACTCGCCGGCCCGGATCCGCCCCGATAGCCTTTCCGTCATGACCGCCACCGGTTCTTCCCCATAGGTCGCAATCATGTCGGACAAGGCTGCGAAGATTGCCGCCGTTGCGACGCAATCCGAATCGATCCCGTCGAACAGCGCCTCTTCCCAGGCGTCTAGAATATAGCGCAGCGCCACCTGCTTCGGCTCTCGGGCAGCCGCGTCGGCGGCAGTGTTCTCTGGCGTGTTTTCCATGGTCCCTGATCGGTTTTGAAAGCTGTCCCCTAGCGCAAGAACTAGGGTCCCACCCGCCGTCCTTCGCCAGAGAAGAATTTACCATGGCCGTTCACCGCGCCGCGCGGTCGAGTTCGCAAAGAAGGTTAATATCCAAAGGCCTTGTTCACGATGCCGGCCAGCCCTGGGGTGAGTTCGAGCGTGTCGATCTCGCGGTGATCGACCCAGCGCACCGCTTTCGCATCATCCGCGGCGACAGCCTCGCCTGACTCGAACTGGGCAGTGAACACGGCGATGACGATGTGCTTTTCCGGCTGGATGATCTCGTTCCAGCCGATGATCTCGCCAAGGCTTGCATTGATGCCGGTTTCCTCTTTTAATTCGCGCAAGGCCGCGTCCCGCAAGCCTTCGCCCCGCTTCACATGGCCGCCGGGCAGGCTCCACAGGTTTTCGAACGGCGGCCTCGCCCGCTGCGTCAAGAGCACGCGCCCGGCTTGCACGACGCACACGCTGACGCCAATTGTCGGCCCCGGGGAAGATTTTTCGTTGCGAAGGCCCATGCCGGTCTTCTCGTTGTAAGGGCAGGCTTATGTGCGGACTTTACAGCTTCAAGCGCAGTGCGGAAGAGGTGAGATCGCTTTTCGGCTATGCCGAGAGGGCAGAGTTTCCGCCGCGCGATTATGTCGCCCCCGGCGGCCCCATCGGCATCGTGCGAACGATCGACGGCACTCGCCACTTCGCTTTGGTGCGCTGGGGATTCGTTCCTTCCTGGGCGAGCGATATAAAGCCCGGCAAACCCCTCATCAATGCCCGCGCCAAATCTGTTCTGGAGAAGCCGACGTTCCGCAATGCGATGTCACGGCGCCGCTGCCTCATTCCTGCCGATGGCTTCTACCAGTGGAAGGGCGATGTTCCAGGCAGGAAACAGGCGTTTTACGTTCACCGCCCCGATCATGAACTCTTCGCGCTCGCCGGAACTCTGGGAACTCTGGACGGGCGCCGATGGCAGCGAAATCGAAACGGCAGCCGTCATCACCACGCGGCCGACAGCATCGCTCTCGGAGATTCATGACCGCATGCCCGCGATCATCATGCCGGAAGATTTCACGCGCTGGCTCGATACCGCCAGCCATTCCGCCAGTGATGCCGCCAAACTGCTCGTGCCTCCACCGGACGATTATTTCTCCGCCGAGCCTGTCGAGCTGCGGCGATCGGCTTCGCCGAAGCCTGCCTCCAAGGCTGCTCCCGAATCGAAACCCGCCGATCAGCTGAAACTGCTCTGAACCCGAAAATCTATTTCCCCTCGATAAATCTCTGCCCCATCGACATCACCGCGTTCACCTCATAGCCAAGCTCTTCATAGAAGGCTTTCACATCCATGTTGTCCTGCCGGACGAGCAGATTGACTTTCCACACCCCGCGCTCCTTGAGCCATTGCTCGCCTGCGCGAATAGTAGCCGCGCCGATCCCGCGTCTTTGGAATTTCGGATCGACCGCGACATAATAGAAGCTGCCGCGGTGCCCGTCATGACCCACCATGATCGAGGAAACCACCCGGGTTCCGTTTAAGCCTACAAGAATTTCGGAGTTCGCTTTGCCTCGCGCAAAGTTGATGTCCTTGCGCGGATCGTTCCACTGCCGCGTCAGCCCGCAGCTCTGCCACAGTGCAACGACGGCCTCGACATCGTCCTCTTCCAGAACACGGAAGACAAGTTCATCCGTCATCCGGCAGCACCTTCCCCGGGTTCAGTATGCCCTTGGGATCGAACAGCCGCTTGAGGCCCTTCATCATCTCGATCTCCGCCGGTGATTTGATCTTCGCCATCATTTCCCTTTTGAGCCGGCCGATGCCGTGCTCGGCGCTGATCGATCCCCCGAGCTGCTGAACCAGGTCGAACACGGCCGCGCTGACCTCATCCCACCGGGCAAGAAAGTCACCTGCGTCGGCACCCACGGGCTGGCTGATATTGTAATGAATGTTTCCATCGCCGATATGGCCGAACGGCACCGGCCGTGCCCCAGGCACCAGCCGCTCCACGACGAAGGCTGCTTCGCTCATGAATTGCGCGAGCTTCGAAAGAGGCAGCGAGAGATCATGCTTGATCGAACCGCCTTCGGGCTTCTGAACCAGCGGCAGCGTTTCCCTGATTGCCCACAGCGCCTGCGCCTGTGCCTGCGAGCGCGCCACCGCGGCATCCGCGACGAGATCCTGTTCCAGGGCTTTCCCGAGCGAACTCTTCGAGCGCTTCCCTGAGCCGCCCTGGCTCGCCGAAGCCCGAAATCTCAACCAGCACGTACCACGGCGTTTTGCTCGACAAGGGCCGGCGCAGCGGGGAATGCCGCGTTATGAATTCCAGGCCGGTCTCCGGCAGAAGCTCGAGCGCGGTCACGCGTCCGCCGCTGACCCGGCTTGCGATGTCGAGGAGGCGGACGGCGGCCTCGACACTATCGACGGCAACGAAAGCCGTGGCCCGGTCGCTCGGTCTGGGGAAGAGCGACAGCACCGCTGCCGTGATCACGCCCAGCGTTCCTTCCGAGCCGATGAAAATGTCTTTGAGATCATAGCCCGTATTGTCTTTTCGCAACCCGCGCAGTCCGTTCCATAACCGTCCATCCGCCAGCACCACCTCGAGTCCGAGCGTCAGCGCCCTGGCGTTGCCATAGGCGAGAACGCCGACCCCGCCGGCGTTGGTGGCAAGATTGCCGCCGATCGTGCAGCTGCCTTCCGCGGCGAGACTCAAGGGAAACAGCCGCTCCGCATGTTCCGCTGCCTCCTGGACCGATTTGAGCGTCGCGCCTGCCTCGGCCGTGAGCGTGTTGTTCTGCGCATCGACGGCGCGGATCCGGTTGAGCCGCGTCAGCGAAACCACCACCTCTTCGCCGGTCTCCGATGGTATTTGCCCGCCGACCAGCCCGGTGTTGCCGCCCTGCGTGACGATCGCCGTTGCGGTCTCATGAGCGATTGCCAGGATCTTCGCCACCTCCTCGACACTGCCGGGCCTCAGCACGGCTGCCGCCTTGCCGAACCACCGGTCGCGCCACTCCCGTAAATAGGGCTGCATCGCATCGGGCAGGAGAATGGCATTGTCCGGCCCGACGATGGCGGCAAACCGCTCGAGTGTGTTCGCCGCTGGCCGCATCGTCTTCATCAGCGATGGAACGGCGCCGCGGCGCGCACCAGCCGGTCGTTGATGGCTTCACCAAGGCCCTCATTCGGGATCGGCATGACCGCGATTGTCTCGACGCCGGTTTCATCCAGCTCATGCATCATGCGGAACAGATTGGCCGCCGCCTCCTTGAGATCGCCCCGGTCGGAAAGATTGAGCACCGGTCCCGGATGGCGCGGAACCTGCGGGCCGAACGCCAGGAGGCCCACGTCAAACCGCGGCCAGATGACATCGAGGATCACCTTGGCCCGCGGCGCATAATGCTGCTCGAGCTGCCCCGGCGCGTCCGGCCGACCGGCTTTCATAGCTTCGATGAGCAGCATCTTGCCGAGAACTCTTTCGACATCGGTTTTTTTCAAGCCACCGGGGCGCAGCAGCACGGGCTCCCCGCCCATGCATTTGATCACTGTCGATTCGATGCCGATGCTGCAAGCGCCCCCGTCCAGAACCATCGCGACGCTGCCGCCGAGCCCGCTCACCACATGGCTGGCGAGAGTGGGGCTGATGCCGCCCGAGGGATTGGCGCTCGGGGCCACGATCGGCCGGTCCGCTTGTCTGATCAGCGCCAAAGCGATCGGGTGCGAGGGCACGCGAATGGCAATTGAGGAAAGGCCGGCCGATGCCAGCATGGATACCGGACAGTGGTCCCTTCTCGGCACCACGAGCGTGAGCGGCCCCGGCCAGAAAGCCTCGGCAAGCCGCTGAGCGTCGGCGTTGAACCCTCCAAGCTCCATCGCCTTGGCTTCATCGGCGACATGGCTGATCAGCGGATTGAATTTCGGCCGGGCCTTTGCCGCAAATACCGCCGCAACGGCTGTGTCATTCGTGGCATCGGCGCCCAGTCCGTAAACCGTCTCTGTCGGGAAAGCCACGAGCTTGCCGGTCATCAGCAATCGGGCTGCCTTGCTGATCTCGTCTTCGCTGATCGTCATGGTCCTTTTTGGCAACTCCTTCTCACCCGCGCAAGTCGCGCACTCTCCCCCTTCAAACTCCACAATAGAAAATCCTTCCGCCAGCTTTCGCTTCCGGGATGAAGGAGGGGTGGAGCGGCACCTCGCGGTGGCGCCAACGTTGGTGTTAGTAGAGATGGTGCGAGGGCGCTCCACCCCGGTGATTTTGGGAGGTCACTTTCACGTCACTCGCTTCGGGATGTTTCGAAGCCGCGCCGGCCTAGCACTCAACCCCTGGTCAACGGCAGCCAGTCCACGGCTTGCCTACAGGCACCGGCCCTTTCTCCACACTCAAAAGGCGACATCCGGACAGCGCCTCCTTCACGGAGCAGGGTGAAGAATGACTACTCTATACTAGGAATGTTGTCAAGAGGAAATAATTCCCCTCCTCATATTCTTCGTCAGCGCGGACGTGAGGTTCTTTTCCCTCTCCCCTCGTGGGAGAGGGTAGGGTGAGGGGGTACCCCTCATCCGGCTCGATGCTGAAACGCATCTCGCCACCTTCTCCCACAAGGGGAGAAGGAAAGAGACACCCCGAGATAGCCGGATCAAGTCCGGCCATGACGTAGTGGGTGAAGCTGGATCAGAGGCTTTCGCCGGAACGTCTTTTCCTCCTCCGCGCCCGCCGTGATATAGCCTCACCATGACCACGCTCCTGCTCACTCATCCACTATGCGTCGAGCATCAGCCCCCCGAGGGCCATCCCGAACGCCCCGAGCGGCTCAAGATCGTCAGCCGCATTCTTTCCACCCCGAGTTTCGACCCGCTGCTGCGCGAAGAGGCGCCTGTTGCCGGCGAGGCGCAAATCCTTAGCGCCCATGCCGACGAGCATTTCCAGCGCCTTCATCAGGCTTCCCCTGATGAAGGCTTGGAGCAGCTCGATCCCGATACATGGATGTCGCCCAGGACTTTTGATGCGGCCCTGCGCGCCGCAGGCAGCGCCGTCCGCGCTGTCGATGCCGTCATGCGCCGCGAAGCGGAGAACGCCTTCTGCGCCGTTCGTCCGCCCGGTCATCATGCCGAGACGCGACGCGCCATGGGCTTCTGCCTGTTCAACAACGCCGCGATCGCCGCGCACCATGCCCGCGACGCCTATGGCGCGGAGCGGGTCGCGGTCGTTGATTTCGACGTGCATCACGGCAACGGCACGCAGGAGATCTTCTGGTCGATGCGCGAGCTGTTTCTATGGCTCGACGCATCAGATGCCGCTCTATCCCGGCACCGGCGCGCTGCGCGAGACGGGCGTCGGCAATATCTTCAACGCGCCGCTGCAGCGCCGGCGACGGGTCGCGACGCGTTTCGCGAGGCCATGAAGACGCTGATCTTGCCCGCGCTCGATGATCTCCGGCCGGATCTTCTCATCATCTCGGCCGGGTTTCGACGCGCATCGCAATGATCCGCTCGGCTCGCTCGAGTTGACCGAGGCGGATTTCGTCTGGGCGACGCTTCATCTCATGGAATTGCCGACCGCATCGCCATGGCGACGGCCGCGTTGTCTCGATGCTGGAAGGCGGCTATGACTTGACGGCATTGGCGCGTCGGTGGCCGTGCATGTGCAGGCGCTGCATGCGTGGCACCGGCGAAGGGGGCCGGCCGCTGCGGAGGAGGATGAGGATGGCCGACGAGAACCACGCCGATATCGCCCAGATCGAATTCGAGACGGCGCTTGCGCGAGCTCGAGGACATCGTCGAACAGGCTCGAAGGCGGCAAGATCGATCTCAAGGCCTCGATCGCTCAATTATGAGCGCGGCGAGGCAGCTTAAGAGCCATTGCGAGAGGATGCTGCAAGGATGCCGAGGCGCGGATCGAGAGGATCACTTTTCGTGCCGACGGCCGGCCCTCCGGAACCGAGCCGCTGGAAGTGGATGAGCAAGGTGGATGAGCATGGCTGCCGCGACACGCGTCTCGACATTTACCTCGTCGCGCGCGGCTTCTATCCAAACCCGCGCCCGCGCCCGCGATGCCATCCTGCGCGGCACCGTCGAGGTCGACGGCGTCGGCGTCGTCGACAAGCCGTCGCGGCAGGTAACGGCGAGGCGCGATCGCCATCGTCGATCCGCGATGAGGCTCGATCCTATGTGTCGCGCGCCGCGCTGAAGCTCGGCGCACGCTCTCGATCATTTCGGCATCGATGTCTCGGGCCGGCTCGCCCTTGATATCGGCGCCTCGACCGGCGGCTTTACCCAATTGCTGCTGGAGCGCGGTGCACGCGCGTGTGACTGCCATCGATGTCGGTCATGGCCAGCTCCCGCCTTCATCGCGCGATGACCGCGGGTCACAGCTCTTGGAGGGCTCAATGCCCGCGACCTTCGGCGCCGCACCTGCCGGAAAAGCCGCGACTTCATCGTCTGCCGATGTCGAGCTTCATCTCGCTTAAACTGGCGCTGCCGCCCGCCCTCGCGCTTGCCCGTCCGGGCGCACGCCTCGTGGCTCTGGTCAAGCCGCAATTCGAGGCCGGCCGCGAAGCGGTCGCGGGCGTCCGGCATCGTTCGCGATGCCGCCATCCATCGAAGAGTCTGTCGACGAGATCGCGCGCTGGTTGCGCCGAGGTTCCCGAATGGCATCTCATCGGTGTCGATTGCCCTCGCCATCATGGGCGGCTGACGGGCAACGCGAATTTCTCATGGCCGCTGGCGAGACATCGCTGAGAACGCTTGAGATGATAACCCGCTCGATCGATGGTCCTTGCTTCGCCAGGCAGGGTCGCGCGTCGCCTGGTATATGGGCCATTACTTCGCAACCAGCGGTTCCGCCAAGCCGGCCGGGCATGACATTCGCAGCGCATCCGGACGAATCTCCGCGCCGCGGGCCGGCTTTTGGCGAGATCACCGCCGGCATGCGGCGCTGTTCGCGCGCGACCTCGCCAATGTCGAGCGCGGGCTCTATCCGTTGCCGCGCGATCATGACGGCAGCTTCGGCGAGCGGCTGTCGGCGAGCCGCGCCTTCATGGCCGATGTGCCGCTCGCCGCGGAGCGCAAAAGGGCCGAGCGGCGCGGACGATGAGGTCTACGGGCCCGAGGTTCCGCGCGCGAACTGCCCGGCCTATTTCGTGCAGAACTTCCACTATCAGACCGGCGGCTATTTGACCGAGGAGTCGGCGCCGCTCTATGACACGCAGGTCGAGGTGCTGTTCTCCGGCACGGCCAATGCCATGCGGCGGCAATGCCTGCCGCCGATCGCGGCAATGGCTTGCCGGCCGCGACCAGCGCGCGTCCGCCTGCTCGATGTCGCCTGCGGCACCGGGCGGCTTTCTGCGTTTCGTAAAGCAGGCCTTTCCGCGCCTTGGCGCCACGGGCTCGACCTCTCGCAGCCCTATCTCGAGGAGGCGGGCCGCCATTTCGGCCCCCTATGCCGTGGTCTTCGAGATCGGCAAGGCCGAAGCGCTTGCCCTTTCCATCGTCGAGCTTCGATCTCGTCACTGCGTCTATCTCTTCCATGAGGTGCCGCCGTGAAGGTGCGCCGGGTGATCGCCGCCGAATTCGCCCGCGTGCTCAAGCCCGGCGGGCGCCTGGTCTTCATGGATTCACTTCAGCTCGGCGACCGCACGGGTTTCGATGGCCTGCTCGAGGCTTTCCCGCTCAATTTTCACGAGCCCTACTTCGCGAGCTATCTTCGCGACGATTTGCGCGCTGTTTCCCGAGGCGGGCCTGCGCCCAACGAGCGTGGAAACTTCTTTCTGTCGAAGCGCATCGTCTGCGAAAAGCTGACGTAGCAACGCTATTCTCGTCATGCGCGTCCCCGGACCTGATCCGGGGATCGACCCGCGCATCTGCCGCCAGTGCAGGAGATGGCCGGGTCTTCGCCCGGCCATGACGTGTTAACTTGCTAAGAACCTGGTACCCCAACCTGCCCGCGATGCCTCAGGAAGTGGTCGGCGAGCACCAGGCCATCATGGCTTCGCCGACCGGAACGGCGCGAATCCCGACGCACGGATCATGCCGGCCCTTGGTAGTGATCTCGGTTTCCTCGCCCTGAACGGTGATCGTTCGTCGCGGCTGCAGGATCGAGGAGGTGGGCTTCACCGCAAAACGCACGATGACGTCCTGTCCGGTGGATATGCCGCCGAGTATGCCTCCGGCATTATTGGAGAGGAACTTTGGCTTGTCCCTCCTCATGCGGATCTCGTCGGCATTCTCCTCGCCCGGTAGCGCCGCTGCGGCGAAGCCTGCGCCGATCTCGACGCCTTTGACCGCATTGATGCTCATCATGGCGCCGGCAAGATCCTGGTCGAGCTTGCCGTAGATCGGCGCGCCCCAGCCCGCCGGCACGCCGCGCGGCCACGATCTCGATGACGGCCCCGGTGAGGAGCCGGCCTTGCGGATGTCGTCGAGATAGTCTCTCCAATGTTGCCACCGCCGCGGCATCGGGCGAGAAGAATGGATTGCGCATGGACCTCGTCCCAATCCCAGTTTTGCGGTCGATGCGGTGCGGTCCGATCTGCACCAGGGCGCCGCGAATGGTGACGTCTGGGATGATCTTGCGGGCGATGGCGCCGGCGGCGACCCGGGCGGCGGTTTCGCGCGCCGAAGAACGCCCGCCGCCGCGATAGTCGCGCAGTCCATATTTCGCTCTGATAAGTGATAGTCAGCATGCCCGGGACGAAACTTGTCGCGGATGTCGGTGTAGTCCTTCGAGCGCTGGTCGGCATTCTCGATCAGCAGGCGATCGGCGTGCCGGTGGTGACCGGCTCGGGCGTGCGCTCATCGTCGAAGATGCCGGAAAGGATCCTCACCTCGTCGTCCTCGCGCCGCTGGGTCGTGAAACGTGACTGGCCGGGCTCGCCGGCGGTCGAGCCAGGGCTGGATGTCCTGCGGTCAATGAGGGGATAGCCGGGCGGGCAGCCATCGACCACGCAGCCGATGGCCGGGCCCATGGCTCTCGCCGAAGGTGGTGACCCGGAAGAGATGCCCGAAGCTGTTGTGGGACATTGCCGCCTCGCTGCTCTCTCTTAGGAGCGGCTGCGGCGCCGTCACGTCGCGGGTCAGGCGGCGACCACCCGATGTCCGGCGCATCGCGGATTCTTCATGCCGACGATGTGATAGCCGGCATCGACATGCAGAATCTCGCCCGTGACCGCGCGGCCAAGGTCGGAAAGCAGAAAAAGCGCGGCATCGCCAACTTCATCGATGGTCACATTCGCCTGAGCGGCGAATTGTAGCTCGTTCCACCTCAGGATATAGCGGAAATCGCCGACACCTGACGCCGCCAGAGTCTTGATCGGGCCGGCCGATATGGCGTTGACGCGAATGTTTTGCCCGCCGAGATCGGCCGCGAGATAGCGCACGCTCGCTTCGAGCGCCGCCTTTGCGACACCCATCACATTATAATGCGGCATCCATTTTTCGGCCCCGTAATAGGTCAGCGTGAGGATCGAGCCGCCATCCGCGCATCAGGCGTCTCGGCGCGCTGGGCGACGGCGGTGAGGCTGTAGCAGGAGATAGTCCAGCGTCCTGGTGAAATTGTCGGCCGTCGTTTCGAGATAGCGGCCCGACAGCTGGTCCTTGTCGGAGAAGGCGATGGCATGGACCAGGAAATCGAGCGTGCCCCAGCGCTCGCCGATCTCGTCGAAGGCGCTGATCGATCGAAGCGGTCGTCGCTGACATCGCAGGGAATGACGATGTTGGAACCCGCCTCGGCGGCCAGCGGGTCGACCCGCTTTGCGAAGCGCATCCCCTTGATAAGTAAAGGCTAGTTCGGCGCCATGCCGGCGGCAGGACTGGGCGATGCCCCAGGCGATGGACCGGCTGTTGGCGACACCCATGATCAATCCGCGTTTGCCGGCCATCAATTGTCCGGTTCCGGCCATCGAATATCACCATCTTTTAGGAAACAGCCGCTGATCCGGCGCAATGTACACAATTTGCCCCTTCGGTCCACCGGAAAGCCCCTACGAAGGAGGAATGGCTTTGGGTTCTACCCCACCACGCGCCAGCTGCCGTCAGCGAGCTGGCAGGCAGTGCCATCCACGACTTCCGGCTCGCCTTCGACCCAGATCGTATGTTCGAAGTCGCGGCACAGCGCGCGCTGCGCATTGTAATAGGATTTGCGCGGCACGAACTTTCCGCGATGGCCGCTTTGCGGATTTTCCCACTCTTCCTCTTCCCCGTCGAGCAGTGCCTCATTGGCCGCCCGATAGGCATGGTCCCGGTCGGCGTCATCGAGGCTTCGTCCAACCGAGCCTCCGACCACCGCGCCCAGCGCCGCGCCGAGCACCGTCGCGGCCACTTGGCTGTTGCCATCGCCGACCGTGCTGCCGATGAGCCCGCCCGCCACGCCGCCGATCACCGCTCCGCCGGTTTCCTTCGGTCCCGAATCGGCCGAACAGCCGGCAAGCAGCATGGCTGGAACAACAAAAATATAGATGCCTCGCCGTGGCATTGGTGAAAACCCCCTCATGCGTAAAATCCCTCGCTGAACGGAAGAATCGCTCCGACGCTCGCTATCTTCCGCCCGTGGCGAGACAGCGCTGGGATTGTGGTATTCCTGTGGCACGAGGCCGCTCGCGCCAGCGTGCATTGCCGTTTAGGATGCCGGCCGCTTACCCGTGGGAAATGCCGCTGATATGGAAAACGAAAGCGATACGATAGTCGATCCCGTCCTGGCGGATGACTTCACCGCGCGTGATGAACCTCTAGCCCTCTTTCAGGAGTGGTATGAGGCCGCGACGCTGTCCGAGCCGAACGATCCCAATGCCATGGGCCTCGCAACCGTCGATGCGAGCGGAATGCCCAATCTGCGCATGGTGCTGCTGAAGGATCTCGATCCCCGGGGCCTCACCTTCTACACCAATCTTGAAAGTGCGAAGGGCGTTGAGCTTCTCGCCACTCCCAAGGCCGCTGCCTGTTTCCATTGGAAGTCGCTCCGCCGCCAGATCCGCTTTCGCGGTCCCGTCGAACCCGTAGCCGACGAGGAAGCCGATCAGTATTTCGCCACCCGTCCGCGCCAGAGCCGCATCGGTGCCTGGGCTTCCGCGCAGTCGCGCCCGCTCGAGAGCCGCTTTGCCCTGGAAAAGGCCGTGGCCAAAAACGCCGCACGCTTCGCCTTGGGGGATGTACCGCGCCCCGTCCATTGGTCGGGCTTCCGCATCTTGCCCGTTTCGATCGAATTCTGGCACGATCGCCCTTTCCGCCTTCATGACCGCCTTTTATTTCCCCGCTCGGCGCCGGGCGGCCCCCTGGACACGCGCCAGGCTCTATCCTTAAACGATCGCAAAGCCGATGACCAGGCGACAACCGCAAGCCCGAAGCCCGGACCCGCGCCGCTCAAGCGGGCCGCTACATCGATGCGGTACCGGCGCGATCGTTCCCCGATGCAGCCGTCCACAACCTTCGCCCGCAATGCCGATTATGATCTCTCGGGCGGCTATCTCTATGCGCGCAACGCCAGCCCGACGGTCGACCATGTCGAGCGGCTGATCGGGCAGCTCGAAGGAGGTGCGGCATCGCTTGCCTTCGCTTCCGGCATGGCGGCGGTTGCAGCGCTGGTGAGAACTCTCGATACCGGTCGGGGCGATCACCGCGCCCGATATCATGTCTTCGCGGCGTCAAGAGCTGGATGCTGCGCCAAGAGCGAAAGCGCGGCATCGGCCTTGATCTCTTCGATGCGACGAAACCCGATACCCTCGCGCGCGCCATCACGCCCGGCAAGACGTCTCTCGTCTGGATCGAAACACCCGCGAACCCCACCTGGGACGTGATCGATATCGCCCGCGCTGCCGAGGCGGCGCACGCCGCCGGCGCCATCCTTGCCGTCGATTCCACCTGCGCGCCGCCGCCGACGACCCGCCCCTGCAACTCGGTGCCGATTATTCCTTCCACTCCGCCACCAAATATTTGAACGGTCACAGCGACGTCACCGCCGGCGTGCTGACGGCACGCTCCATCGACCCGCGCTGGGATGAAATCTCTGCGTCCGTGTATCCCACGGTTCGATGATTGCCCCTTTCGAAGCCTGGCTCCTGCTTCGCGGTATCCGCACCTCTATTTGCGGTTTGCCCGGGCTTCGGAGAACGCGCTCGCTCTCGCCCGGCATTTTTCCGGCCACCCGAAGATCGCTGCGGTTCTCTATCCGGGTCTGCCGTCCCATCCGGGCCATGCCGTCGCCCGCCGCCAGATGACCGATGGTTTCGGCGGCATGATGTGGATCAGGATCAAGGGTGATGAGGCTGCCGCCCGCCGGCTCACCGCCTCGCTCAAAGTTTTCGTCCCGGCCACCTCCCTGGGCGGGGTGGAAAGCCTGGCCGAGCATCGAAAATCCGTGGAGGGGCCCGACAGCATCGTTCCTGGCGACCTCATACGCCTGTCGCTCGGCATCGAGGCGGTCGATGATCTGATCGCCGACCTCGAACAGGCGCTTGCCGCCCTTTGAACGGGTGTGTCTGGCGGAAGCGCAATGTACTCCCCATATGTCGCCGGCAGGAGTCTCTCCCATGCTCGACACTGAAAATCTCCTCGATGCTTACTCCAATGCCGTGATCTCTGCCGTTGACCGGGCAGGCCGCTCGGTCGTCCATATCGCCGTTCGCGGCGACGGTCGCCGGGGCGGGGCAGGTTCGGGTGTCGTGCTGACCCATGACGGCATCCTGCTCACCAACTGCCATGTGGTGACGGGCGCCCGCTCGATCGACGTGACTTTTCCCGATGGCCGGCATTCTGCCGCCCGCCTGCTCGGCGAGGATCAAGATACCGATCTGGCCGTTCTCCGCACCGATGAAAACAGCGCCGCGGTGCCGGCGCAGCTTCATGATTCGAAGGCGGTGAAACCCGGACAGCTCGCGATCGCCATCGGCAACCCGCTCGGCTTCGAGCAGACGGTGACCGCGGGCGTGGTGAGCGCCATCGGGCGCTCGCTGCGCGCCAGCAATGGTCGCCTGATCGACGACGTCATCCAGACCGATGCGGCGTTGAACCCCGGCAATTCCGGCGGCCCGCTCGTCGATTCGAGCGGGCGGGTCATCGGCATCAACACCGCCATGATCATGGGCGCGCAGGGCATCTGCTTTTCGGTGGCGAGCAACACCGCTCTTCTCGTCCTGACCCAGATCCTTAGCCATGGCCGTGTCAGGCGCGCAGCGATCGGCATTCATGGTCAGCAAACCGTCATACCGCGCCACATCGCCCGTCATGCCGATGTTTCACAAGGCTCCGGCATACGCGTCATGGATGTGCAGAAGGACAGTCCTGCCGGTCAAGCCGGCATCATGCCGGGCGATCTCATCATTGCCATCGACCGGCAGATTGTCACCGGCATCGACGATCTTCTCAGGCTCCTCGATCACCGCCGCGTCGGCAAACCCTGCGCCGTGGAAATCTTGCGCCGCGGCGAGCGTCGGACCTTCAGCCTTCTGCCGGTCGAGCGCCGCAGCGGCTGATCCGCCGCTTTATCATAATCCCATATTTCTGTAGGATCGGAATTCAGCAGGAATTGATCTGCCACTCTTGAAAGGCCAAGATCTATATGAGAATTATCGCGACACTGGTGATAGCAGTGCTGGTGAATGGGATTAGCCAGGCTCCCGTTGGCGCTTCCACTGAAATGCGCGCGAGCGGATTGGCTCTCTTGCAAGCAGCAAAAGTTTCAGATGATCCAAATTCTGACCCGAGCGCCAATTATTTCGGGCACACATACTATGTGGCTGCCAACGGCTCGGACCTAAACCCGGGCAGCTCGACAAGGCCTTTTGTTACCCTCCAACACGCGGCTAACCTCGTCAAGGCGGGCGACACTGTGATTGTCAGGGATGGAATCTATTCTGCAGCGTCGGCAGATGAGCTAGTGGTCATCACCCGCTCTGGCACCGCGGAGGCACCCATCATCTTCAAAGCCGAACACAAATGGGGGGCTGAACTTGACGGCCGAAACAACACCATTGCCACGGCAGTAAAGTTTGAGGGTTGCAGTTACGTACGATTTGAAGGTTTTGACATCCATGGTTTTGGGGCAAAATCAGGCGGCGGCGGCGCTTTTTGGATTGACGCTAAGTCCAGCAATATTTACGTCGGCGGGAACGATCTTCACGACCTCGGCCGCCTGAGTACCGACACGAGTAATGCAGCGGGGGTCGGAGTTCTACGCCGAGAGCGATCACCTAACTATAGAGGGAAATAGATTTTCCAGCATCGGTCGCTTTGGCCCAGGCGAGAACGGTGCTGCGCCGGGCAACGATTACTGGCAGAACCATGACCACGGCATTTACTTGGCCGGTGTATCCCATGTCGATATTATCGATAACACATTTCTAGCTCATGAGCATGGTTGGGCCATTCAGGTCTATGGTAGCCCGACCGCTAATCTGCTCATCGCCAACAATACATTTACAGGCCCCAATCCTAATCGCACTGGGCAGATATTGCTTTCCCAAAAACTCAGCAATGTCGATATTATCAATAACACTTTTGATCAGCCATTGAATGCAGCGATTGACCAGTATAGACCCGATTTTTCGAACGTGACGATCGCTAATAACGTCATAACCGCAGCCACGGTGTACAATGGCACCCCGCCGCCGGGGGTCAAGCTCTGGAACAATCATATCTCTGCTGACCCGCCTCACACCCCATGGTTGGCTGGCGCTCATCACCTCCCTTGATCAAGTACCAAGCGCTGAGGGGATGCTAACTGCTAATCAGGTAATTAGCTGGTGACTTCTTCTTCTGCACGAGCAAGATCGATGATTGCGGTCTGCCTAAGTCGGAGACAATACTATGCCGCCTAAGTCTGAAATCGATCAACTCGGGCAGTCTCGAGACAGGTCCCTCCACAGTAACGGTGATATTTCTGCAGAGCCGTCAGCGGCGAGAAATGCTGCTGAACAGGAGATTGGCTCTGGCGAGCGCCACCCTATTGCGGATTGGCGCTTCAAATTATTCGACGCGTTTGCCCTTTTGCGCCGTCACTTTTGGCTGGTTAGTGCCATAACGATTTTGGTGACGCTCGCTGCCGGGCTGGCAGTCGCTATGTTGACGGATCGCTACCGGGCGACCGCCATGTTGACACTCGACCAGACGGAAGCGCGCCTCCTCGGCTCTGATGATTCCCTCACACCCTCGATTGAGAGTCAGGTCGAAATCATAAAGTCCTTCAACATTGCTCTTGAAGTGGCCGAGAGATTCAAGCTCGATCAAGATCCCGAGTTTGCCTCCCGTGCTGGCAGCACCACATGGCTCCGCTCTAGGGCGCTCATCTCTGCCGACAACCCCAATAAAGGAGTTGATGAAGCGGCGAGTGCTATTCCTGCTTCGCTGTCGGCAGCGGCAGGGAACCTCACGAAGAAGGTGACGGTTCGCCGGCTCGGCATGACGGACGTGATCGCCATCGAAGCCGTTTCTGCAAATCAGCATCGTGCTGCAAAGATTGCAAACACTTATGCTCAAGTATACCTCGAACAGCGACTTGCGGCTAAAGCGCGCTCTTTTGAACGCGCAGAAGCGGCGTTGACGCGTCGAATAGAGGAGTTGAGTAGCGCGTTGAGACACCCGGAAAGCCAGGCGAATACCCAGCAACTCTACCAGGATGCGCTGCTTCGGAGAGAAACACTCTTTCGGCAACACGGTGCCATCGCACCGGACCTGCGCATTGTGGCCGCGGCGACGGTGCCGACAGCGCCGTTTTTCCCGCCTCGTGCTGCACTGACTTTGGTGGGGTCTGTTATCGGCTTTATTTTGGCACTCGTGGTAGCCTACATCCGCGATGCTCGCAGCCGAACGGTGCAGACAGAGCAGGAATTGGAAACCATCACCGGGGTCCGCAACATTGGTTCAATTCCGAAGGCCGAAATCTCAAAACATGCGATTGATGAAATTACGGATCGACCTTTATCGGAATATTCCGAAGCGGTCCGCAAACTATATTTCTCATTAGGGTTCCTGAAGCTCAATGCCGGTGCCAATATAGTCTTGGTCACGTCCGCAAATCCACAAGAAGGTAAGGCTACCGTGGCCTTGTCACTGGCAAGAGCGGCGGCTGTGGCAGGACAAAGTGTCGTTGTCGTGGATTGCAATCTGCGCAGCCCGCGATTGCACTTGCGATTGAATTTAACGAACAATTTCGGCTTGGCTGAATCCTTGGCCAAAGGGCAGAAACCCTTGGAGCAGATCGCTTTTCAAAATGATCCAAAAACAACTTGCAAGATCATAAGCGCCGGCAACATCGAAAATATACCCCCCCATCAATTATTCCGCACCGACAAGTTCGACGAATTGCTGCGCGGGCTGGTAAAGGAACATGATCTGGTGGTGCTTGATGTATCTGCGGAACCTCTCGCCGATCCACTGATTTTGATGCAGAAAGCCGATGTGGTTCTCGTGGTGGCGCGTTCGGGGAGGACCACTTTCCGCGACATCGAAAGAGTATTTCGTGAACTTGAAGATGTTCCGGGCGCGAACGTGTTTACAGTACTGAATTTTGCGGGAAGAGAACACAGATCCTGAATGATTCAATTTGGCTTCTGAGAAGGGGCTCCAACGTTCTCGGAGCTTGGCGCCGCTCAAGTCATATACTGGTAATTGCGGCGCACCAGGCCAGTGGCCATTCGCTTCTGCCACCAATCGATCGTCAACTCCAAACCTTCGCGAAGCGGAATCTTTGCATTCCATCCGGTCGCCTGAGAAAATCTTGTCGGATCCGCCAGCAACATTCGGACCTCGGAATTCGCAGGGCGCATCCTTGATGGTTCATGCATCACTCGCTTATTAACACCCGCGATGGCTTGAATGACATCGATGAGAGCACCCACGCTGATGCTGCTTCCGTTTCCCGCATTATAGGGGCGGCCATACTCAAGATTGCTTCCCTCGGCAGCGGCGATAAATGCCGATACCATATCGTTTACATAGGTCAGATCTCTTTCGGGTGTGGTGGCTCCGATCTGGATGGCTGCACATGTCGGATCCAAAACTTGGCGTATAATTGTAGGTATCACTGCCCGCTCACTTTGACGAGGGCCGAACGTGTTGAATGGCCTTAATACGACGACTGGAAGATCGAATGAACGGGCGAAAGCTTCTGCCATCATATCGGCACCTATTTTGGAAGCCGAATAAGGCGATTGCCCTTGCAAAGGATGGCTTTCTGCAATCGGAGTTGTCTGCGCGGTACCATAGACCTCGCTCGTGGAAGTATGGATGAACCGTCGAATGCCGAATTCCCGGACTGCTTCGAGCAAGTTCAACGTTCCCGAAACATTTGTCTCTACGTATGAATGTGCTGCTTCGTAGGAGTGCGGAATCGCTATCAATGCGGCCAAATGGAATACCACATCGTGCTCGCGCACCAACCTTCGCATCTGAGCAGGATCTCGGACATCGCCTCTGACCACGGTGATCTCGGAAAGGATGGCGCTCGGTAAGTCGCTGAGCCACCCAAAACTGTCAAAAGAGTTGTAATAGCTGAGTGCAGTGACACGGGCTTGCCGAGCAACCAATCTTTCAACCAAGTGCGAACCTATGAAACCGTCGGAACCAGTTACAAGGATTCGGCACCCTTCGAACGCCATTACTCATGCCCTTCTGCAACAAATCGATCCAATAAATCCGCTTTCGTCTCTACCGTCCATTTGGACATTTTGGCAAGTGCCATCTGGAGTCATGCATGGCCATTTATTAAACAGCGCTATCAGTCATATGCATGATGACGCTTGCCCAGCTTCGGAGCAGCATAAGCTACGTACACTGGGGCTGTCCGAAGGTATATGGAATGAAAGCAGTTGTTCAATGCGGTGGAAAGGGAACAAGGCTCAGGCCTTACACTTCAATACTTCCAAAGCCATTGATGCCCATTGGAGCACGCCCTGTTCTGGAGCTGCTTCTGAAGTGGCTGCGGCGTAACGGTATCGAAGAAATCTATGTCACAACGGGATATTTGGGCCATTGATCCGCAGTTTTTGTGGCGACGGAAGCCAATGGGGTATAACGCTCGAGTATACCGAGGAAAGCGAACCTCTTGGAACGGCGGGTGCCTTGAGCCTCCTGCGGACCAAATTAGATACGACATTCCTTCTTGTTAACGGCGACGTGCTGACCGACCTGAATTTGGATGTATTTACTACGCACCATCTCGAAACCAACAGCGCGCTCACCATTGCTACAACTCTTAGAACGTTGAAGATCGACTACGGCGTCGTCGAGGAAGCAGATGGTGCCGTCAAGCTGTTTAGAGAAAAGCCAACGCTACTCAACTGGGTCAGCATGGGAGTGTACTGCATGGAACCCAGTGTCCTGCGCTTTATTCCATGCGGCACTCCCTTTGGTTTTGACGACCTGGTTCTCCGCATGCTCCAGCTGCGAGTGCCGGTACACCTCTATAAGCATTCGGGTGCTTGGCTCGACATTGGTCGAGCAGAAGACTTCAGCAAGGCCCAGGAAATCGACTGGGAAGAGCAGATGGCCCCGCTCACCACGATAGCAATGTAAACACCTGCGGAAAAACGCTGTGATTGCCGTATCAGAGCCAATTCTTGGAGCAGAGGAAAAAACCGCGCTGCTCGACGTTATTGATAGCGGTTGGATCACTATGGGTGAGCGTGTTCGCCAATTTGAGCAGTCCTTTGCCGAGGCGCATGGAGCTACGGACTCTATTGCGCTCAGTTCTTGCACTGCCGGCATCCACCTCATTTTGCATGCTTTGGGAATCGGCCCGGACGATGAGGTCCTGGTGCCGAGCCTCACATTTGTAGCAACAGCCAATAGTGTGCTCTACACAGGAGCTACTCCTGTCTTCGTTGACATTGTATCCCCCGAATTTCCGCTGATGTGCCTCGATGACGCGGCGGCCAAGTGCACCAAGCGCACCAGGGCAGTGATTTTGGTGCACTACGCTGGCTATTTAGCCGACCAAAAGCTTTGGCAAGACTTCGCGCGCGACCGCGGACTGATGCTGATCGAGGATGCGGCACATGCTGCAGGAGTGCCGGGAGCGGGCAGTTTTGGTGTCGCCGCCGCGTTTAGTTTCTATGGAAACAAAAACATGACCACCGCCGAAGGTGGAGCGGTAATCGCATCTGAAAAAGCACTTTGCGAACGGATTCGTCAGATGCGCGGGCATGGTCTGACCGCGGGTACTTTAAGCGATCTGGTTATGTCGCGTGTACTGGTTCGTTACGTATTGCTGGGCTGAGCCAGAAATCGCGCCCCTTTGCCTGGGCAAACAAGAAGGCCGTGTAAATGGCCGCAAAAATCGCCATCACCGCACCAGGCCAGAAGAGGAAGTAGCGAAAGCCGGTCAAGCCAAAGAGCGCCGCGAGGAAACTGAGGCCCAACAAGCCCCCATACACCATCAAGACAAACCCGCCAATCGCCACCCAGGAGCGCAACTGCGGCCGAAGCACAATGTTAAAGAATCGCTCGGGACGCTTGAGATCCCAAATCAACAGGCCGGTGGTGATGCCGAGAAAAACCAGTGCCAACAACAACGCGGCCCACGTCAGCAAGGGGCTATCCGGCACCAGTCCAAGCCCCACCCCAAGGGCTGAAAGCAAAAAGGCGCCTGCAGCGATCGATTTGGTCCAGATATACAAGCTGACTTTTTGCCCCCACGGGACCGCATGAGCCACGTCGTAGACCGTATGTGGCTGTCTGGGGAATCAAGTCGTGAATGGAAAAATCGGCGGCATTTGCGGGTCCGGTCAGCGATGCGACCGAACCAAACAACGGCATCGGCGTGTTGGTAATTTCGGGATGTGCCACTTGTGACCACATGCCATAATTTTTTGGGGGAACCGTACTGCCCGGCGACAGGCTGTTTTCATCCGCATCGATATAAAACAATTGCGGCACGGTGCCTTTTTCCGGTTTCGCACCCGTACGGGTTCACGCGTCGTGAGTTGGGAAATATGGCTGTCCGGCGCATCGAGATCACCTGAGACAATCGCCTGCGTCGGGCACACGATCTCGCAGGAGGGTTGCAACCCGACTTCAACACGATGGGCGCAAAAATTGCACTTGGCGGCGGTGTTGTTTTTCGGGTCGATATAAAGGGCATCGTACGGACAGGCCTGCATACAGGCCTTACATCCAATACACACATCGGAATCAAAATCGACAATGCCGTTGTCGGCCTTGTACAACGCCGTCACCGGACAAATGGTCACACACGGCGCCTCCTCGCAGTGGTTGCAGCGCATGACCGTAAAGTTGCGTTGCGTATTGGGAAACGCTCCTTTTTCAACATACTTCACCCATGTCCGGTATACTCCCAACGCCACCTGGTGTTCTTCCTTGCAGGCGACACTGCACGCATGACACCCAATACATTTGCGGTGGTCGATGAGAAATCCCATCTTCATAGACGTCTCCTTTGATCATCGTGCCTTGCGAACTGCTGCGCATTCCCCTATCGTCTTCGCTCAAGTACCGGAGGTTGTCCAGAGAGCGCCTAGTTAGGCACTGCTCAGATGGTCTTGCCATCCAGACAGAGAACACCGTGCGGGTTGAAGTCGGTCGACTAAATTTTTTAGTCTGCCCGAAAGCATCGTCAAATATCATTTCCAAGATGCGAATGAGATGTTCAGATACCCCTATAGGACCACTGGTGTCAAACAGACGGACCAATAACGATCAACATCCTTGTCATCCGGTTGATGATCCGGCAACCTAAGAAGCGGATTTGGTTGAGATGCGGCGTGCTCTTTGCAGACTATACTAGCGCATCTACGAGCGGATGTCACGGTCTGACCGCACGTGTGCCGCACCCTGTACATCAATGAGGCAATCCATGTTTATTTTGCAAATTTTTTGAAGATCGTGCTGGCGCTAATCGTCTTGCTTGCCCTAGGCATCGCCCTGATGGGCCGCGAGCGAGCGCTGGCAATCGCCTTTGGCCCCGTGACGTATACGCCCATCGACTTCAGAACGCTGAAGCGTACGCCGCGCCCCAATCAATATCTGGTATGTCCGCCCGATCTGTGCACCACGGAAACCGACGCCATCAGCCCCGTATACGATGTCACCGACACGGTACTGAAAACGGCGTGGTTCGCGATCATGGCCGAACAGCCACGCACCGTACAAGAAGGCCAATCCCCAGACGCCAGACAGTACGATTTTGTGCAGCGCTCCAAGTTTTTTCGTTTTCCCGATACGATTACGGTTAAATTTATCGCCCTGCCGACCCATCGGTCGACATTAGCGATTTATAGCCGATCGCACTACGGCCACTCGGACTTGGGCGTCAACCGCAAACGGATTGAGGGCTGGCTCCAACGCCTCGATCAATACCTGGAAGCACACGCTGGATAACGTCGGGTTTTCCCCGACAGCACATGGCGATACAAGCAGGGTAAAAGCCGATATGCTTTCCTGCGCCTAGCGCTCCAAACGGAACGAGACTTCGGCCCGGACGCGATAGACCTCGATTTTGTCATCTCTCAGTCTCACGTCGAACTCCTTGGCACCAATGCGTGTGATACCCCGCAGGGTTTTCTGGGCTTCGGCTACCACTTCTTTCATCGCGTCTTCCCATCCATTTGTAGACTCTCCAATGAGCTCGATAATTTTGACCACACTCATGTACTTTCTCCTCCCTAAAGCATCTGTTGAGGACAGCCGGACATCTGTCCGCACACCGTTTCTGATGTCCGATCAGACTACCTACCCAAGATCGACAGGACTATAGAAATGGCACTCTGACCTGTCAAGCGACGACACGCCAATCAAAGGCAATCAGACCACTCCAATGGCTGGTCTGTTGGCCCGCGATGATGGCCGAGCTGGCCGAAAGGGTACACAAAAAAAGTTCACGCGAGGTAGATAGGTGGTTCTCAACGTGGGCGTGAACCACGAAATCCTATTTTGGGAAGCGCGAATTTGATCCATCCAAACTGCTGAATATCGGCTATACTTTAAATACTCTGACCAACATGATACAAGGATACGTACAGCGATTTCATTCGCTGGTATTGATCGTCAAGAACGCTGTCCATTGATCGAAGCGACAGACCCTAACCATATTTAGGAACCTTCATGTTTACCTTTCCGTCTTTGGCATGGTTCCAAGAGTTAGCCCAGCAGATGAATCAAAATGAGGCGACGTACCGACAGCTCGGTTACGCAGATGTGACCTGGGCACTCGAAGTTCAACCGTCATCGCCGATCCAGATCGCTCAGCTCTATCGTTTTGTATTCGAGGAGTACACCTGCAGCGAGGTGACGGAGCTGGAACCTGGCACCGATCCCGACGTGGACTTCATTTTGCAGGCATCGCTTGAGACATGGCATCAGATGATCCGCAATATTCAAGAAAACAATGGACCGGATCTCGATCACTCGTTAACGAAACTGGCGATCATGGATGGCCCTATCTACGTGGCGGCGACCGATTTTCTCAGCCGCGACCTTTTTGCCCGCTATGACCAAACGTTCCAGCAGTTTTTCAATGGCGCCATTCAAATTCCAACCGAGTTCGCCATCTGAGCGGCGAATGGTCGCTCAACATCCAGCGTTCTTCGCCTGGATTTGAAGGGCCAACGTTGTGGGCGGATGTATCGATACGCTCGTCTTATCGGAGCCTGTCAGGATGCCTGGGCAGCCTGGCACGTCTCTTGAAGACCTATTTAATTTCAAGAAAGACAGGCGAGCGTGTTTTGTTCTGTGACGGGATCACGTATAATGGGGCCAATGGCACGATCAGCAGACTCACATGAGCGATGGCTCAGTCGCGTCATCAGCAACGGAGCGGATATGGCGGAGACTCTCTATCTCAAACAGATCGAATGCGGACCGATGAAGAACTATGTCTACCTCATCGGCGATCCTGTCACCCGGCAGGCTGCGGCAGTCGATCCGGCATGGGAGGTCGAGCGCATCGTGCAAACGGCCCAAGCAGACGGCTATACCATCAGCAAGGTGCTGATCACCCACACGCATCAGGATCACACGGGGGGAGAGCTATTCGGCCATTACATTCCCAGGCCTGGTCGAGTTGCTGGACCTGGTGGACGTGCCAGTGTATGTGCACCAGAGCGAAACCCATATTCTTAAATCGATTCCCGATTCGTCGAAAGTGGGAACGGAGAGTCAATCAGGTGGTCGATCTGGGTGGGGATGTGGAAATCACCCTGATTCACACCCCTGGGCACACGCCGGGGTCGCAGTGCTTTTTGGTGCAAAATCAATCTGGTATCGGGCGATACCTTATTTATTGGGGCCTGCGGTCGGGTGGATCTGCCCAATAGCAGTCCCGGAAGACATGCACGACAGCCTCACCAACAAGCTCATGCGGCTCGATGACAGGACGATTCTCTATCCGGGACACAATTACGCTACACAACCGACCTCGACGATTGGTGAACAGCGGCGCACAAATCCGTATTGTCAAGCGGTGCCGCTGCAGCAGTTTCTGCGCATGACGGGACATTAGTCTCATCAGGCGCAGAAACTTAACCTTAGCCCTAGGCGCATGTCCGCAGGGACGCGGTCGCTTAGGGATACAAAGGAGACATGATGAGTACCGCATACGATTTCACCATCTGGAGCTGTTACGTTTGACCATACGCCTGGCGAGCCGCGGAGTGGCTCGATCGCGTAGAGGACAAACTCAATACCGACCTGCACATCACCTGGAAGGCCTTTTTGTTGGAACAGGTGAATAGCCGTCGTGGCGCGGATTGGAAAGCCTGGCAGGATCCCCGCTTTACCAGCCGCGATATGCCACCGCATGAAGCGGCTAAAAGCGTCCTCGCCCATCATGGCGAAGATGCGTTTAAGACGTATCATATGGCCCTTTTCCGCGCCTACCACGTGGACAAGCGGGACCTTTCCAATCCGCTCGAACTCATGGCCATTGCTCGCGAGCAGGGCATCGATACCACAGAGTTGGCAGAGGATCTGCGCAGCCGTCGATTCAAGGAAGAAATTGGCCAGGATCACGACGAGGCAGACGAGAAGTACGACATTTTCGGCGTGCCGACCATGATCTTCAACGGCGAACAGCCCACCTTCTTTAAACTCGCCGCTGGTGAGTGGGAAGAGACGGGGGAGGACGACGTCGCCCTCTTTAACGATTTGTGTGGCATTGCGGCCCCACGTCCCCATGTCATGGAAATCAAAAAGCCCGCCTCTGCGGCTCGTCCGCTGCGGCATCCGCAGCGCGTCGCGCGCGTGAAGGTAGCTAATCCCTTAGTCTTTCAGGCCGGTGGGAGCCGTGGTAGATGTGCCTTCTCACCGGCTAGAGCATGATATCGATGGCAGAACAAATCGCTTATCCGACTGAAATTCAACGCGATGATCAGGGCATGATGCGGATTCTGTGGAATGATGGCCACGAGTGTCGTTATCCTACGAACAGCTCCGCAAGGCTTGTCCGTGCGCCACATGTCGGGAATCAAAGGCGCAACAGCAAGCCGATCCCTTCAATATTATCGACATCAGCGCCACTGCCCGCCTCACCCCGACTCAAATCAGTACCGTGGGACATTACGCCTTGAATATTGAGTGGAGTGACGGACACCACACGGGTATTTACCCGTGGTCTCTGCTACGCGACCTCTGCGAATCTTAATCCGAGCTTAGCACAGGCTTTCTTCCTCCAGGTTGCGGGTGAGATGTGCGTTTACGAGCCAGCGTCTTCGACTGGCACCGGCCGTTTGCGCATCATCCCCGCACGTTGGATAATCGCCACGACCTCTTGCCGTTGATTGGTGGCCCGGTGCTCAAAATAGACGATGCCGCGGTCGGGCCGCGATTTGGACTCGCGTTTGTCCAGAATTTCTGTCTCAATATACAGCGTATCACCGTGAAACACCGGCAGGGGAAACTCGACTTTTTGAAACCCCAGATTCCCAATGGTTGTACCCAGTGTGGTATCGCCAACCGAGAGGCCAACAGCAATGTCCCAGGGTGAGAATGCTATTCACCAGACGCTGTCCAAACTGGGTTTCTTTGGCAAATTCCTCGTCCAAGTGCAAAGGTTGAGGATTCATGGTCAAGCACGTAAACATGACATTGTCCATTTCCGTCACGGTGCGGCCCGGTTGGTGCTTGAAGATCTGCCCGATCTCAAATTCCTCAAAATAGAGTCCGGCCATAATCCATCTACCTCCTCTAATGCTGATGATGTGATGATCACCGTATCCTACACAAAGGTTCTAGAAGAGTCACGAGCACGACCGCCATGTCGAATACAATTGACTTGGCTTTCTCCAGTGGGCTATTTTATGAACTCAGTTTAAATACGTATATACTGGCTTCTTCAATTCAAGTTTAGCGGACAGGAGTTCGAAGATGCCTGCCAATCTTACACCCCAATACCACGAGGCCGAACGGCGCTTCCGCGAGGCCCAAACGCCGGCTGAAAAAATCGCCTGTCTGGAAGAGATGGCCCGTGTCATCCCCAAACACAAGGGGACGGAAAAAATGCGGGCCGACATCAAGCGGCGCATGTCAAAATTAAAAAATGATACGGGTAAAAACGGTGCCAAACGCAGTTCAGGACCGACCGTGGAGCGTGAAGGCGCGGGGCAAATCGTCATGATCGGCACCCCCAATGCCGGTAAGTCGGCTCTGTTGCGCGCCACGACCAAGGCGGCGCCGGAGGTAGCTGACTACCCGTTTACGACCCGCCAAGCCGATCCCCGGCATGGTGCGATATCAAAACGTCCAGGTACAGCTCGTCGATTTTCCTCCCGTGTCTGACGATTACGTCGAGCCATGGATGGCTCAAATCGCTCGCAATGCGGATGCCATGCTGTGGGTCATCGATCTCGGCAGTGGCGATCTGCTCGATGATATTGAGCTGATTGATGCAGACCATGGAGGCGTGGAAAATCCAGCCGGTCACGGAAGCTCCGACGCCCGAGGCCATCGAATCGCTGCCGACCGGCATCGTCCCCTTGAAGATGATGTTGATCGGACAAAAGAGCGATCATCCGGACAGCGCCGACAATCTGGACGTGCTGCGGGACATCTACGGCGAGACGTGGCCGTTGCTCGCAGTCTCGGCCGAGCGCGAGGACAATCTCGATACGTTTGCCCAAACCCTATATGAGATGCTCGATGTCGTGCGGGTCTATACCAAAACGCCGGGCAAAAAGCCCGATACTGACCGCGCCTTACACCCTGCCGCGCGGCAGCACAGTCGTCGATGTCGCTGGGATGGTCCACAAGGATTTTGCCGAGCAGCTCAAATACGCTCGCATCTGGGGCACGGACAAGTACGATGGGCAGATGGTGCAGCGGGATTACGTCGTGCAGGAGGAAGATGTAATCGAGTTGCACACGTAAATGAACAGAGAGGTAGCGGGGGCAAAGCTCCCCCACGACCCGATTAAATTATTTGGGCAGGCCGAGACCGCGTTCAGCAATGATATTGCGCTGGATCTCCGACGTGCCCGCAGCGATGGTACGGGACACGGTGACCAGGTAGAGACGCTCAATAGCGCCAGCCAGCGGCGCCCATTTTGAGCCCGGCTGCAGTTGACCGTATAAGCTCAGAAGCCGCATCCCTTCCTGGGCAATGCGCTGAAACATCTCACTGCCAAACACTTTGAGAGCGGGTGCCTCGGGTCCGGGCACATCGCCATTGGCTTGCACCGAGGCAATACGCCATGCCAGGGCCCGTGCCACTTCGACTTCCGTAGCGAGTTGGGCGAGACGCTGGCGCACAATCGGGTCGTCGGCCAGAGGCATCCCATTGCGCTTCGTCTCCTTGGCGTACTGCGTCAGCAGCTTCATATACCGAGTGGCCGATGCGGGGCCCTCAATGCCAGAGCGTTCGAAAGACAGCGTCGTCGTGGCCTGGTACCAGCCCCGGTCGAGTTCGCCGAGCAAGCCCGAGCGCGGCACTCTCACATTGTCAAAATACACCTCATTAAAGTGGTGCCCGTTGGACATGTCGATGAGGGGTTTGACCGTAATCCCCGGGGTTTTCATATCCAACAGAAAATAGGAAATGCCCCGGTGTTTCGGCGCATCCGGGTTGGTGCGGGCCAGCATAAAAATCCAGTCCGAATGCTGCGCCATACTGGTCCAGATTTTTTGGCCGTTAATGACAAACTCATCGCCATCCTGTACCGCACGGGTCTGCAACGACGCCAGATCCGAACCGGCGTTGGGCTCACTATAGCCCTGGCACCAAATGGTCTCGCCGCTCAAGATGCCTGGGATATGTTGTTTGATTTGCTCTTGCGTACCGTAGCGAAAAATACTTGGTCCTAAAAACCGAGTGGCGTTGCGGCCCACGATCGGTGCATCCACCATGGCCAATTCTTCATTAAAAATAAACTGCTTCCAAAAGGGCCACGCCAATCCGCCGTACTCTTTTGGCCACGCCACGGCTAACCAATTCTTTTGTCCTAACTTTTTGGTAAAGGTATGGGCAAACTCGAATTGGCTGTCATCATCCGGATCCCAAAATTGGGTCACGCCCCAACCTTCGGGCAACTCGGCCTGAAGAAATCCCCGGACCTCCTGCCGAAAGTCCTCTTCATCCTGCGACCAATTAAAATCCATCTATCCATCTCCTCTGGCACTGCCGCGAACCGTTTCCCACGAATTCACGGCCGCAGGGATTCTAGCTCCGCGCCTGAATGGCCCGATACGCATCGTTAATGAGTTGCAGGTGACGCTCTTCTTCCTCAGCGAACTTGGCAAAAATTTCTTGCCCTTTCGCGTACTCGACACGGTTCGCGTAATAACTAAAAAATTCCTGGGACCGCCGCTCAGCATCCATAGCCAGTTGGAGGACTTCCGCCGGGCCAATCATTTGCACGAGGTCGCGGATATTCTCGTTGCCTTTGGGAAAGATTCCCTGCAAACGATCGTAATCGAAATAGAGAAGAGACGGCTCATCATCCAGCCAGTTATAGGCATGCCTGAGATCATCGTACTCTTTTTGCAGGGCCGAGAGGTGTTGCTGCTCTTCCTCAGCTAAATAACGAAAGACCGACTTCGCGATCTCATCCACCGTCACTTCCACCACATTGGTGTAGAAATGAAGCCCCTGCTCTTCATTGGCAATCGCGACCTCGAGCGCATCGCGTGATAAGATCGCTTCGAGATCTTTCGAGGTACTGTGCCGCCCTGACGGGGGTGTCGCCTGTGTGCAATCCTGGCAGATGCTCAAAACTCGCACCGCATAAGCCTGCGGGAGATAGTCGTGGCTTGCCTGCACGTTTTCCAGCAAGGCCTCCAGCTCAGGACTGAGAAATTCCACGGTGCGGTTGCAGGATGTACAAATAATGTGGTGATGCTGAAATCGGTCTGGCTCATAACGCTGCGTACCATCACCATAGTCCATGGAGCGCGCCAGCCCGCACTCCTCCAAAAGCTTTAACGTTCGATACACGGTGGCAAACCCAACTCGCGAGTTGATTTGTTTCACCTGATCGTAAAGCTCTTGGGCTGATAGGTGCCCCTGGGAACCCAGAAAGACATCCAAGATGTCGCGTCGCGGTTTGGAGTGTTTGAGATTTTTGGTACGCAAATAG
The DNA here is from genome assembly GCA_963751025.1 of uncultured Acidobacteriota bacterium. Taxonomy (GTDB): domain Bacteria; phylum Acidobacteriota; class Vicinamibacteria; order Vicinamibacterales; family UBA2999; genus Gp6-AA40. The sequence goes on from CAVVTC010000010.1 coordinate 60,036, forward strand.
TTCTCAAAGGTCTCAACTGGATCTTGCATCTGGACGGCTCCCCTATGGGAGGCAACATCGTCGCGGATATTACCTCTGTATCATGTCAATGCCTGTGTATTGTAAGCGAGATGGCTGCCGTTCGACAAGACACCTATTCCTGGTAGAACGATTTATGGCTGCCGCTGCGGACTGGGCGGCGTATACCCATCGGGCCAAATCGTTTGCTCATCCCAGTAGGCAACGACAAACTGAGCCCCACGCCAACTGGTGATACCTTTGAAATTAGCGCCCTTGAGATCGGCTCGGATCATGGTGCAGGCGGAAAATTTGGCCTGGCTGACATCCGCGCCACACAGATTCGCATCGACCAGTGTCGCATCGGTGAGAGTCGCTCTGGATAGATTCGCAGATTCCAGATTGGCCCCGATGAGATGCATGCGGCCCAGGTTGGCGCCTGAGAGATTGGTATTGTGAAAGTCAACCCCGGAAAAATTGCTTCCCTCAAGCGTAATCCCGCTGAGGTCGGGTGTGATCGACGGGTTGTCTTGTCGCCACTGGTTCCATGCTGCCACACCTTGTCTAAGTCGTGTGACTTGTTCGCCATCTGCCATTCCAGCAATCTCCTCAAGTCAAATAGGCTTGCAATCAATTTTCAGCCATCAATCTTAGCATATTTGTGCGTTTCTGCCTCGGGTTCTCGCCTCTTTCAACGGTGCTTGAGGTTGGCCCAAGCTTCACGATCGTTACGAATGTGGGCAACAAGTTTGTCGAAGCATCAAAAAATCCCCATGGCCAACCCCATGGCGAGGGTTAATCCTAGCTCCTCACATTGTTCCAGATACGCCGGGCGCACCTCACCCGGACAGAGCACTGGCTCCGCCACTTTGCGCATCGGGTAACCCATCAGAATGCGGTCGATCTGCCGCACCGCACCCGTACCATCATTGCCGCAACTGATAAATAGGGCGTATGGCAGATTCAAACGGTAATCTTGCGCAGGGTAAAAGGTTCGATCAAAAAAATCTTTCATGCCACCGGACATATAGCCAAAATTCTCCGGCGACCCAATCAGCAAAGCCTGGCAGCTCAGCAGATCCTGCAAAGAAGCATCGTAAGCGCGGACCAGACGTGTCTCCATCATCTTCGCCTCGCAGGCACCGCGATAAGCGGCATCGGCGAGCTTCTCCGTATTGCCGCTTTGCGTGTGATAGACAATTAGCAGGGTTTTCATCAACTCAAAGATCACCTAGCACAACACGGACAATTTTGCGCTCAAGAGCGAGCCCGAGCTTCTGCGTGACCTCCAACCGGCTATAATTGCCCAGGGTCGCGACGTAGACCACGCCCAGGATACGGCCTAAACGAAAATCCACCACCGTTGAGGAACGGTACCATAGGGCGTACCATGGACCACCCGGAGCCCGGCTGACACATCACTAAATCCTTCAATCGGCAAGCGCTCGGCCGCTAAGATACGCTGACCGGGGTGAATCTCCTCGTTCACGTTAGCTTCAAAATCGTGTAGAAATACCTCATCGATCCAGCGTGCCACCCCATCGGGGTCGTCAAATAAGTGGACCACACTAGCCACTTCCACGTCATATCCAGCCGGAATCTCAGGTTTTCAGGGCTCCGGCGCTTTAAATTCTTGCAAATAGCCGGTGATACGGCCGACTTCACGAAAACGCTCAGCCGAGCTGCCCGGCAGACCTTTTTCCGCCATCGTGCCATTATCTAAATACGCCTGACGATCCTGAATAAAATCGTGAAACGAGGCAGGCAAATCGCGCTGCGACAAGACCATACTCGGCAAGTCCTCTGTGGTCATCCGTTGTGCGGCTCGGTTCAATGCTTGCGACATAATGCGTAACCCTTTTACATTACATGACATTGACGAGCAAACCGCTCGGGGGGCACATTTAGCCAATAGGACTTCGTCCTGACCGTGGTCGGCGTGGCATCGTCTGGCCACTTGCTCTCGTCAATTTTCGATACCGCCAGGTCGCGTCCCTCGGCATCGATCACCCAAAGATACAGAGCATCTCCGTCCAACACTGACGCCCTGGCCTCGGTTGCCATCATGTCGTCCAGCCCCAAAGGCGCCTCGCGTGTCGAATCGCCGCCTGCCGGACGAAAGCCAATCTGACAGCGGATTCCTTGCTTGGCCGCGTCATGGGTGTAGCCCGTTACTTTCATGCAGACATCCCCGTTCGGGGTATCGTAGAGCACCTCAAACCGGATGGCCACATCGATTTCATTCTCTTGCTGCTCACTCACAGTTATCTCAACTCCTTACGGCTTCAGCACCACTTTGATGGCGGCATCCGGTTGGTCTTGAATGGCGAATCCTTCAGGGGCCTCATCGAGATCAAGGGCGTGTGAAATCAACGAACGACGGTCTACCCGCCCGGTTTGTACCAGTTCGATGGCCTCTCGATAGTCATCTCCCGTCCATGCGAATGAACCATAGATAGCTACGTGTTTGCACACCACTTGATTAAAATCCAGCTCCGGTTGACGCTCATACAACGCGACACACACCAAACGGCCGCGTTGCGGCTTGAGCATCGCCAGCGCCTGGTTCGGGGACGTCGGAGCCCCGGCGCAGTCAATGACGGCATCTACATTACCGCCACGCATACCAAAGCGATCTCCCTGCTGATTGCCACCAGTGAGCTCAATGACGGCCTCAACCGGATCGGTTTTGGTGAAATTGACGACCGCATCAGCTCCAAGCTCCTTCGCCATATCCAGTCGTCGGTCTGAAGCGTCCACGGCAATCAAGCGGCAATCCACCGTCGCGCGAATGGCCTGAATACAACCTAACCCAATAATGCCAACACCCAGTACGACCACCGTCTCACCGGCAACCGGTTGGGCCAGCCCGACACCGTGTAGCGACGTGGCCAAGGGCCTAAGGTCGCCCCATCTTCAAAATTCACATGATCGGGCAAGATATGAGGGCTGCGATCCGTCACGGGCAGAACAACAAACTCGGCGAAACCTCCCTGTCCCACGCCGGTAATACGGTCGCCGACACGAAAAGTCGCCACCGCAGCGCCGACTTCGACAACCTCGCCACTCAATTCATGTCCCATAATCCGACGTTTATCATCAATCGGACGGCCCAGCATCTCAAACATACCCAAGCGGTACATATGCAAGTCAGAGCCACAAATACCGCAAGCGTGCACCTTGACCAGCACTTCATGCTCACCGATCCCCGGTCGACTCACTTCTTCCACGCGGATATCACGCGGTCCATGATACACGGCTGCTTTCATCTCTTTTCTCCTGAACCTCTGACGTCATCCGGTAGGATTTCGATCATACTCTGAGCGGTCGATGCGATCAAGAGGGACAGCAGCCGGAACACGTCGCGGTGGAGCGGTCGACCAGATGTTCTGGCAACTCTTTATTTATCGCGATAGCTCACGGCCAACCCGTCCCGAGCATCACTTTGGATCCCATATTGAGGAATTGGGTAGCGCAAACCGTTGGCCGATAAATGCGCCAAGCCCTCGATGATTTTGGGCAGGTAGCGAGGTGGCAGTGCCATGAGCAGCTCATCTTCCATCACTCCCCCGTAGCGCCGCTCGGCGTAGCATGGAATCATAAGCTCGGCTCTCCAGTCCTGAGGGCACGCCCCAATCGGCACAGGCAGATTCACCCACACATCCCCATGTCAACTTTTGGTAGCCACTCCACTGCAGGCCGTTAATCAACAAAATCATTTGCGCTGGCGTCGCATAAATCAAGCAAATATCAGGTGGATTGAGCCGTCCGCTCGCGAGAGGCGACACGGCCATTGCTCGATAGGTTCCGTACGGCACGACATCCATTGCATGCTGATGCGCGGCAGCATCTTCCTACGTCGCATACCATACACCGGCCATCCGATCACCGGAGAGCCATGTGTCATCCTGCGGGTGGAGTCCGATCACCGCTCCACACTGCGCTCCGACCAGATCCTCTACCGTAATGCCAACCGTCCATCCCAAGCGGCAAGCTTAGGCGACAATTTGATCGGTGGTATAAATGGATGTCGGACGCCGAAGACGCGGAATCGCCTCCATTTCTTCCACCGTTTTAAATAGTTTCATACCGATGGGGGTTGTGCGCAAACGCAGCCAACGATTGAGTCCTTCCAGCAATCCAGGCCAATCGTACGATGCGGGTTCGACGGGTCCGCCATCTGCTGCTTTGAGGTTTACCCATGCCTCTGTCATACCCAACGTCCTTCCTTCAGCCAATCCGACTTCTATTACAGATTACTGAGCCAACACACCACCATCGACGACCAGCGTATGTCCCAAAACAAAAGATGCAGCATCCGAACACAACCAAATCACCGCTTCGGCAACGTCTTTTGACTCGCCAATACGACCGGAAGGATTGCGTGCCGCCATACGCGCTTCATTTTCAGGATGGCCACCATGCACGCGCTCAAACCGCTCCGTGCGCGTCACCGTAGGACAGACCGCATTGACGCGAATCCCCGCTTTAGCGTGATCGAGAGCCGCTTGTCGGGTGAGGCCAATAATCCCGTGATGACAGGCCACCAGCCCCGGTGAAATACCAGCGAGACCCGTCAGCCCCACCACAGATGACATATTGACGATCGCTCCCCCTCCCTGTCTGAGCATCTGTTGTAATTCATATTTCATACACAGCCATACACCAGTTAGATTCGTCTGCAATGACAGGGTCCAATCCGCTTGCGGAAGCTGATCGATGGTTGCCCGCATCCCTTCATAGCCGGCATTATTAAAGGCGTAATCCAGGCGACCATAGGTACTGACCGTCTGCGCAATCAGTGCCTCCACCTGGTCTGATCGCGACACATCGGTCGGGACAAACATCGCTTCGCCACCGGCTTCGGCAATTTGTTGCACGGTCGCCTCACCACCAGGCGCACTCCGGTTGGCCACCACCACATTCGCACCTTCGCGGGCAAAAGCCAATGCGGTGGCGCGTCCAATCCCAGCACTACCGCCAGTCACAAGCGCGACTCGATTTTTAAAGGCTCCTGGCATGCCATTCTCTCTACATACATCGTTCAGCCATCACATCAATCTGCTCTCATCATGCGCCATATCATACAAAAGTCAAGGCTAGTCAAAACGCACTTAAAGATTGTCACAATATGCTCAAGTCCTTATAAATGCTAGACGATATAACAAACATGACAACTGGATAACGCTCCTCATTACGGTCTTCTTTATGTGGTTTGTCTCACCCAGGGCCGACCTGGCGACATCGCTAGACCAAATGCCTGAGCGGCGACAACCTGTCACGACCTCCGGTATCTGACCTCGTTACCGGAACCGACCATGACGGCCCTCCAAGACGGTCCTTGTACCGTCTGACGACTAGACGGCGTCACCCCACGGCGGATGCGCTCCTCGCCAGGCGCCGTCTTTTCTCACTTCATCTGAGTCCACACATCGCTGAATTCCATAACCCGTTATGACCTACCCGATTGACAAGCCACGGATTAAGCGGACGACAAGGCGTACCACAAGGCCACTGTAGCCCAGCGGATTTATCAGGTTGAGAGGGATTCTGGCATAGGAAAATCATATAATCGAGAAGATCGGGTCAAAGCACACAAGGTACAACAGAGGAATAGTTATGTAAACGACATGGCTCCAGCCCTTGTATGAAACAAGGGGGAGGCCAAAACCCCGTTCAGACAAAAGGCAAAGAGCCATGTCTATCTCGGAAATCGAGGTATCTCAGCACATCGGGCATAGACGTTGTAGTCTTTCTAAAAGTGTACAACGTTTATGCCATTTTGGCAGGTCGAGATTAAAGTCAGATGAAGAAAAGGCATTTTTTCGTTGTGCATGTGCGCTTAGCTCAGCGGCAATCGGCTTAAAAAAATAATGGTTTGTCGCTTTTTACCGAGTATGCCTTCTCGTTTGGAAACAGCGATCAAGACCCCTGGAGTTGGGTCCGGCACCACACTCACGCCACTCACCATGCCATCGAATTGTGGACTCACCGGCGACAAGTGTATAGCCATATGGGCCAGCCCGTAACAAGGCAACGTCACCTGTTGTATATCGTGTTCGATTGGGCACCACACCACCGAGAGAGGCACCATTGCGAATCACAAGGACTTCGTCAACGCCATCACCATCGACATCGACAGGCTCGGGGATCGGCTCGAAATAGAAAGTACTTCTTGAGGACATCGCCAAGCCGAACATCCATATCACTGCCTTGTGGCAATTGCGCCTGGGCATAACTGCCGCCCACGAATCAGAAGATTCCCAGAGCTTGTCATTGCCATGGAACACCTGCAAATGGTTACGCTCATCTATAAAAACGAGATGACGCTCCGTCTCGTCCCGCAGCTAATCCTGCGAGCACAGCGCCAGTGGCACGAAAGGTATAAGGCATCTTCAGAGTGTTTTGAAGTTGTAATTGATCGTCGCCGGGCAGATATTCATGCACTGCATCTCGGAAAAAAAACCGTTTTTCATCGAAGGGTTGCCCCCAAATACGGTCATTCGTGCCGTCGCCATCGTGGTCCACAGCCAACAAGGTTTCGTAGATATGCTTCTGCCAATAAACCAATTTCTCGTCCTGCAAAGCGAGCACAAACGATTCAATACTCTCTGTACCCACCTGATAGTTCACCACGATGCCCAAAGGTGAATCCGCACCGAGCTGCACGAGCTGGGCACTGATAAAGTGTCCCACCTTGTCGGCACGCATCGTATCCACAGGCTGTAATTTCTGGCCACTGAGCTGATACAGTGAGATACGGTCCTCGGTCGCGATCACCACATCAACTTGACCATCGCCATTCGGGTCCCCTGCGTCGAGCCCGATGAGGTCATCGTCAAAACGATAAATCTCGGTCATCCCTTCAGCCAAATTCCACGGGAACCCACCTGGCTGAGCCATCAAGGGCTGGCGAAAAAGACCACCCAAATTGTCTTGGCGTCATGATTTGAGCCCCAGGTACTGGCACGACCGAGGCGGTGGTGGCGTGGACGCAACGCCCTCTCCTGTCCCCGTAAGCACTGCAGAAGCCACTGCCACAGGCTCGCTTTGGGTGGCAGCCAGCAGCCGCAACGCTAAGATGGATTGTCCTTGAGCAGCTTTGAAAACGGGCTGTATCAAGATAGGGGGTTTTCAGTGCTTTGGTTAATCTCTGTAAGTATGGTGGTTCCACCGCTGCAGCCGGGGCCACATTGCGTTCTAACAGCCAGGCATTCACGCGCTCTGCACCCTGCACATGAAAACGGCCCGTCGACTCCAAGCGCTTTTTGAGCTGTGCGCTGGCCGCCGTTTGGGAGACATTGGTAGGCAATGGGCCGTCGGGTGGCATCAGGCTGACGTCAATGCGTCCGGCGGTCAGACGCACCTTATCGCCAGGCTGCACGGCGACACTCGCATCGTCCGTCAGGCGAATCCCCACGGCATGGTTTTCAGATATCCGGACGAGCGTTGATCTCACCCAACTGCAATTCATCATGGCCAACCACCGCTCCAGTCGTCGGGTGTGTCAATGCTTCACCTTCACGGAAAAGCAGTAAACGCAGCCCTATCCACACCTCGTCTTTGGCGCCAAGATCGATATAGATGTGTTTGCCATCTACTTTGATGACATCACCGGTGACGGAGGGAAAATAGCGCACCAATTCGGCCGAGAGTTGAGCGGCAACGGACACTAATGTATCCAATCTTCTGCGCCGCCACTTCCAGACACCCCAACGCCATATACACATCAGCACCCCAGCGACCAATAAGCTGCCAATCGAGTGCGGCACCGATTGCGACCACGGGTTGAGGGGCCGCCGATTACCGATTACGATCTTTATCTTCGCCATCACGTCGTAACTCATCTCGATCTTTCCAAGCCAAAACCACGGTGTATTGCGTTTCATCAAGCGGCATCTGCACGCGGATGTAGAGTTGGTCGGGATACCTTGGGTCATGGTGCCGACCCACGAGCACCGAGAGCCCGCCGGATGAAATCGCATATTTTTGCATCAACGCATCGAAGGTGCCATGCTCTAGACAGTAGTCGATATACGTTGACGGCATCGAAGGGGCGAGCAATTTTTGAGGACCAAATAGGGGAATACCAGCATATCGGTAGCACACGTAGAACACCCGTCACGTTTCACGGCCACAGCAGTGAGCTCTTGATAGTGCACATCGTTACTGGAAATACGTAACACCTGATCATCACCTGGCGTGCCATCCCACTGCACGATAGTCCAGGCATCATCAGTCCGGCATATCAACCACCACATCAGCGCGATAGGGCGGTACAGATATCCCTTGCGGCGAGATGACACGAACGTGGCGATCAATCAGGAGTTGCGATGGAAAGTCCTGATTCAAACTCACTTCAAGACGAGGTAAGATATGAGACGCAGCTCGGAAAGGCTGACCCTGCATATCAATGTAGCTCGCAAAGAGTTTGTCCTCAAGATTCGCCAAGCGAAGCTGATATTGTGCAGCCATGCCTGGAAGCCGTCGTCCCTAGCAGCGTGAGTGCGACACTGAAAAGCCATATAAATCCTTTTAGTCGACACATCACACGACGATCCTATCTGACTTGGACATTAGAGCAATCCGCTACCCATATGTCATAGATAATCGCGGCAGGAAGTCATAGACGTATCAAGCGTAGCATGATAGCTAGCAGGAGGTCAATGGCTAAGGCAGGCAAAAACTGAGACCACTGTCGACATGACTCCCCACCTCATGTGTACCACTCGGGGGAGGCCAGTACCCGTTGTGACACCCGGTGAAGAGTCATGTCGTCCTGATAGATCACCTAGAAGCGTCGTATCTACCAGAGGCCTATGCTCGCCATCCCGAACCTGGACTTACCCATTGAAGGCGGCCCGGGATGCCGGGCACGTAGGCTTTAGAAACGATAGATCATACGGGCACCAACACCGATTTGGTCTTCTGCCTCTCGCACACTACAAGCGATGCCCGTTGTACCACCTGTGCCCGGCTCACAGAGATCCTGTCCATCGCCGATCGCAGCATAGGCAAACTACACGTCAATCGTCGTGCCTTTAAACCAGTCGTACTACAACCAGACGTCGAACTCCGTGCCCAGATAGTTGTCGTTACCCGTCCAGTTGTAAGTGTCGGGAACATTCCCACCAAAGCGAGCGGGCGCACCGGTATCTTCAGCCGTCAGGAAGGCACCGACTGCAGCGGTCACCGTCAACGGCTTCGCGACCTGGTAGTCGACTTTAATGGCCGGATGGATCAGACCGAATTGGTCAAACGTACCGGCGCTCTGCGTGGCACGGCTGTTATTGCCTCCAAAGATCTCAGGGCTGGTGGTATCGAAGTTCCAGCCAATGAGCTCAAACCATTGTACCGACCGGTGCACGGTGGTGACCGAGATGTTTTGCCAAAAGTGGAGGTTTGAGCCGTCGGCCAAATCGTCACTGGCTTTGTTACCGGGAATGTACACGAACCGTCCTTCGACCGACAAAGGACCCCAGCTGTATTTGCCGCGAACATCTAACAAGAACGCTTCCAGATCGGCTTCGCCACCACCGACGATATCGCGCGTACCACCGAGATAGATGAAGGTGGGGCTGAGGGTAAACCCACCAAACTTCAATTCCGCGTCCACGCCTACATAGTAGCGCTTGTCTTTCTCAAAGCAGTGCACGCCAGAGGCACTGCCTTCGCGAGAGGCGGAACAGCTACCGATCATGAGCGAGCTGGAGTCGGAGCTTGGCCCCTCAATGCTCGTAGCATGCCCCGAGGAGGTGGACATCCATGCCTTTCGCAAGGTTAAACATGAACGTCGTACCCACCGTCCAATCTTCACCAAAGTCGTCCGGTGGACCATCTTCGATCAACTCTTCTTCCGCGACGATGAACCATGAGTAGGTCGAGAACTGCGGGCTCCAACTGCCCTCTACAGAAATCCCACCCGCATCGTCGCAGAAGATGACGCATCGTTTCAGGGTTGTCGCGTCGACAGCAAAACCACCGACCTGTAGGCGAATCGGCGTAGAAGGGATCTTGACTTCCAGCGTAGAGTTGCTTCAACTCGACGATCGTGGTTATCGATACCGAGGTCGAAACCTTCCTGATCGCCGACATCGCCCCATATCTGGTCAAACTCAAAGGCGACGACGGCTTTGGAGAAGGGATTGGGTTTGACGTCAAAGAAGAGACGCCCGCGCGTGCGTCCGTGCAACATGTCATCGTTATCTGATGGTTAAGTCGCCAACCATCCCGCTTCTTCCTGCGTCGAAACGTTATCGATGTACCGAACATGGTTGTCGATAAACCCGGTAACCGACAGGTACTCGCCAACATCAACCGCAGCCGCCGGCGCCACCATGGCGCCGGCTAGGCAAAATGCCAGATCAGAACAGGACTCCATCGCCGCATAATATAGCCTCCCTTTGCTTGCGACATTTATAAATTCTGGCCTCTGAATAAACTTCCACCACCTTACCGCACACGCGTGCGGTGCTAAAAAGTCCACGTACCCCTTTGCGATGTAGAACCTCTCATTTGTAACAGATCAAGGAACTACGGAGAGATTACGCGGATGGCGTGTCTAGTGGTAGATCTCAAGCGTATTTGTACTATATTTGATCGGCTAATGTCAAGAAAAAAACCAGCTAGCAAAATCAGATAAGTATTTCTTTTTCTTTTGATTAAGAATATGTTACAATTTTCTGTCACACGGACGAAAGGCCCGAGCATTGCGCTCGTTTGCTGCTAGTTGCCAAACAATGGCTGCGGTTATCAGCTTCAGAGTCCGCTTATCAGGTGCACTGACCACTTAGTACGACCGGGGCAGACCTAACACATGCTCACCCAGGTAATTTAAAACCATCTGCTGTGATATCGGGGCGATTTTATAGAGGCGAATCTCGCGGTAGAGCCGTTCTACATCAAATTCCTGTGCATAGCCGAAGCCCCCATGGGTTTGCACCGCATGGTCAACGGCATCGCAGGCCGCATCGGCCGCTAGCAGTTTGGCCATATTGGCCTCGGCGCCACACGGCTGCCCGTTGTCGATATAACCAGGCGGCCTTCAAGACCATGAGTTCGGCTGCTTCTAAGCGGGCATACGCTTCCGCCAAGGGAAACTGAATACCTTGATTTTTGCCGATTGGCCGGCCGAAAACCGTTCGGTCTTTCGCGTACTGCACGGCTTTATTCAACGCCGCTTTACCAATGCCCACCGCCTCCGCTGCGATGACGATGCGCTCGGGATTTAGGCCATCGATCAGATGGTAAAACCCCTCCCCTTCCTCACCCACAATATCCGCGTGTGGCACGCGAAAATCATCGATGAACAGCTCATTAGAATCGACAGCATGGCGACCCATTTTATGGATCAAGCGCATCTGAATGGCATCGCGGTCGATGATCGGAAAAAAACAGCGTCATGCCCTTCGTGCGCCTGCCAGCCTGTTCAATGGGCGTGGTGCGCGTCAAAATCAAAACTCGAGTCCGCGTTTTGGGCGTTGCTACTCCAGACTTTGCGGCCATTGATGACCCACTCATCACCGTCGCGTACGGCCGTGGTCTCAATATGCGGGGTATCCGTTCCGGCGTTGGGTTCAGTGACGGAAAATGCCATTTTCATTTCGCCACTGGCAATTTTGGGCAGGTACTGGCGCTTCATCGTCCTCGCTGCCGTACTTGATAATAGGCTGCGGCGGAAACATGGAAAAGTGAATCGGTGAGGCACCAGACGTGCCCGCACCCGAAGCACAAATTTCACCGAGGATCAAAGAAGCCTCAATGATGCCCAGACCACCGCCGCCATAGGCTTCCGGAATCGCCGCCCCCACCCAACCGGCAGCGGCCATCTCATTGAAGAACGCATGCGGATATTCGCCCGTGCTGTCGAGTTCGCGCCAATAACTCCAATCAAATTTGCGAGCCAGACTGGCGACCTCTGTGCGGATGAGCTGTTGCTCTTCGGTGAGCGCAAAGTCCATTCTCAAGCCTCCTATGTTTACCACTCGTTCCCCACCGTCTTGCACCACACGTAATGGACACTCGCCGACGGATAGATGATGGAATTGAATTGAAAGTCAGTATACATATAATACCTTCGCCAAATGGAGAAAATGAGCAAAAATGGGGTGAAAGCGAAAAATCAACTAATTGATTTTATTGGGCTTTCAAAAAGGCATTTTTGCCAAAAATGGCTCAAAATCCAAATTGGCGAAGGTATTGACATAGGTACGGACTTAAGAAATTCGTCCTAGTGAAATCAATGACTTATGATCCTATGACGAGTCCGAATCGTCTGCCGTTCGGGCACAGGGCTTCAAGATCACGTCAGAAATGCTTAAAAGCTCGTCTGATGTAAAAGCAACTCAGAGCCGACGGCCACGGGTCACCGAATTACAAGCCATTGATTATAAAACGGTAATCCTTAAGTCCGTACGTATGAGTCAGTATATGAGAGAATACATGTATCGACAAGTGAAAAGCATCCCTGTATGTCACCAAGCCTTATATCGCCGAGCCTATCTCACATCTTGTCAGGTTGAGTGCAACATCATGAAGTCAGCAGGTTCATTATAGTTATATGCCATTCGCCCATGTCAATTTGAAGGGTCATTAGTGCAAGCTCCAGAAGTTGTTAGCTTGTTACCCTGTCCATGCGTAGGTGTGATACATAGGTATGGACTTAAGAAATTCGTCCTAGTAAAATCAATGACTTATGATCCTATGACGAATCCGAATCGTCTGCCGTTCGGGCATAAGGCTTCAAGATCACGTCAGAAATGCTTAAAAGCTTCGTCTGATGTAAAAGCAACTCAGAGCCGACGGCCACGGGTCACCGAATCACAAGCCATTGATTATAAAACGGTAATCCTTAAGTCCGTACGTATGAGGTGTGATATTGGGGTTGTATATTGATGACCAGCAAAGACGGTGTCGGTCAAATCGTCAAAACGCCGCTCACAGGATTTACACTGATAACGTTGTCGTTCGGGTTGAGTGTCATCACGCCCCTGTTTGGTGATCTCTGGACTCTCGCCATGGGGGCACGTTACGCCATCGGGCCAGCGCATATCGCGGAGGGTGGCGACGCATTTGGCGTCGTCCATTAGAGATTGCATATTGATCATGACGCCAGTATCCCTCCTCAACTAAGAGGCGGTATTAAAACCTCAGCCTGAGTGGTCGATTTGATTTGCTAGAGAAGCACTCAATCTGCCAAACTCCTTATGAAATCAAACATTTAATATAAGGAGTATCGACCATGAGCGCTTCCTATGACTATGCGACAAATTTAAACGATGAGCAATGGGCAGCCATCGAGCCATTTCTGCCCAAACCCAAGTGGCAGCCAGGAGGTCCCGGACGTCAACCCAGAGACCTCCGCACCGTTGTCAATGGCATTTTCTATGTCAACAAAACCGGCTGTCCATGGTATCTGCTGCCCCGAGATTTCGGTCCCAACCGTACGATCTATGGCTATTTCAGACGCTGGCGTGAGCAAGGGGTGTGGGCCACCCTACTCGAACGGCTTCGCAAATGGGAACGTCGTGACCAAGGTCGTCTGGAGGAGCCCTCAGCCGCTTGTGCCGATAGCCAGATGAGTTTATTCCGATTTATGATGATTTGTGATATGATGTGCCTCTGATCGAACGATCCCCTAACAGGAGGCGCAGGCCATGGCGGCTGTCCGGTTCAGCGATGTGCAGTCTCGACCCATCGAGTTCTTGGATTTGACCAGCTTGACCCTGGACGAGTTTGAGCAGCTCATTCCGCCTTTTGAGGAGGCCTTCCAAGCCCACATGGCGCAGTGGCGACTCGATGGCAAACCCCGCACCTCACGCCAGTTTAGCGTCTACAAAAATTGCCCCTTGCCCACCCCCCAAGATCGCTTGTTCTTCTTGCTCACTTACCTCAAGACCTACAGCCTCCAGGTGGTCCAGGGACGCCTGTTCGGCATGGGCCAGAGCAAAGCCAATCAGTGGATTCACGTCTTGTTGCCGGCTCTGCAAGTTGCCCTGCGCACGCCTCGGCGATACCCCTGCTCGTTCTCTGGCGGCTCTGGCCCAACGGCTGGGGGTCTCGGAAGCTGACGCGGCTGAGCTGGTGGACACCGCTGGAGGAGGCGCCTCCACCCGTGGAGCCCGATCTCCTCTCCAGACGCCGCTGGTGCAGGCCTCCCCCCTTTTGCCCATGACGGCACCGAGAGGCGCATCGTGCGCCCCCAAGACCCTGCTGAACAGACCGATTGTTATAGCGGCAAGAAAAAAGACCACACGGTGAAAAATGTCTTGCTGGTCAATGCGCCGCTCACGATCCTGTTTCTGAGTGACACCTACGGCGGTCGCACGCATGACAAGCGCATCGCTGACGCCACGCCGTATCCCTTGCCGGCAGGGAGTCAGCTGTTACAGGACCTGGGTTTTCTGGCCTTCACGCTTCCTGAGGTGGAGATTCTCATGCCGACGAAGAAACCCCGTGGGCAGAGAGCTCACGGTGGAGGAGCAACTGGCCAACCAGGCGCTGCACCAGCGTCGGCTGCGGATCGAGCATGTCAACAGCAGTGTGAAGCGCTGTCGCATCGTCAAAGACCGGCTGCGCTTGTGGAAGAAGGGCAGTCCGAGATCAGGTGATGGAAATCTGCTGTGCGCTGCACAACTTCCGGGTGCGTCTGAGCCCGTGGCAGCCCATGATTTAATCGGGATAAACTCAAGTGTCTTCCAGTCCGAAATGCGCTTGACACTTCCATAGACCAATTGTATATTGGAGCTATGATCATACGCAAGGGCTATAAATACCGGCTTCAGACCAAGCTGGAAACGAGAGAGACCTTTGCTCAATTTGCCGGAGCGTGCCGCTTTGTCTGGAACAAGGTCGTGGCCCTCAATGAAGGCAGGTATCAAGCGGGTGTGCCACGATTGACTTACGGGGACGCTGCCGGTGCGTTGCGGCTCTGGAAGCAGAGCGAGGAATACGGTTTTCTGTCTGACGCGCACTCGCAAGTGCTCCAGCAGTGCCTCAAAGACCTTGAGCGAGCGTATATCAATTTCTTTCAAGGCCGAGCCAAGCCGCCTCAGTTCCGCAAGAAGTTTCTCGACGATACATTCCGTTTTCCCCAAGGCTTCAAGGTCGATGGCAACCGCGTCTACCTGCCTAAAATCGGTTGGGTATCGTTTTGGAAAAGCCGCGGTATCGAAGGCACGATCAAAAACGTCACCGTCTCCAGGCGTGGTGAACACTGGTTTGTGTCTTTTCAGGTTGAAATCGATGTTGATGAGCCTTCGCACCCATCGAGCGCCGCAGTGGGTATCGACATGGGTATTGCCTGCTTTGCCGCTCGCTCCGATGGTGAGCGCATTAAGCCGCTGGGCGCCTTCCGTAGACACGAAGCCAAACTGGCGAGGGAGCAGCAAAAACTCTCTGCCAAGGTGAAATTTTCCAACAACTGGATCAAACAAAAACGCAAGGTGAACCGGGTTCACCAACAGATTGCCAACCTGCGTCATGACTTTCTGCACAAGGAATCGACGAAGATCAGCAAAAACCACGCGGTCGTTGTAGTCGAGGACTTGAAAGTGTCGAATATGTCCAGGTCGGCAAGCGGTACGATGGAAGCGCCGGGCCGAAACGTCGCTCAGAAATCCGGCTTGAACAAGGCGATTCTCGACCAGGGCTGGGGCACGTTCCGCACCATGCTGGAATACAAGCAGGCGTGGAGAGGCGGTACGGTCATTGCCGTTGCCCCGCAATACACCTCGCGGAAGTGTGCCGAGTGCGGCCATGTGTCGTCTGAAAATCGTCCGTCTCAAGCGGTGTTCTCCTGTGTGGCGTGTGGTCACACGGACCATGCCGATGTCAATGCAGCCCGCAATGTGCTCGCGGCCGGACTGGCCGAGAGTCTAAACGCCTGCGGACCCGAGCGGTCTTCAGGAATCCCCGTCCTTTAGGGCGGGGAGGATGTCAAGATTCCGGGAGTTGATGAAACGGTTCGGGTCAATGGCACGGTCACCATGGTAGATAAAGCAGAACTTGATCGCCGTCAAATCGACATGTCCTTATACAACCCGGACGACAATGCCAAACATTTGCAGGGTATTCTCATCGAAGTCAATGAGGCTTATGGCCACTGTCCACGGCCCTGAAATTTTCCCAACTCTGGAATGTTGAGCAAATCAAAGCACATCAGGGCAAACGGCCCGTCTCAGATCGGCCCTACGACAGCTAGCGCTCGCGGTCGTGCCCAGGAGCGAAGTGCCGCATGAGCACGCCGGGGATATAGGGCATCAGACGCGCAACGATCGCCATTTGCCAAGGGAAGGTATAAACGCGCCGTTTTTTCCGGATGGCTCGGACAATTTTTTGCACAGCGACATCCGTGGGCAACAAAAAAGGCATATAGAACGCGTTCTCGGCCGTCATCTCGGAGATGACATAGCCGGGGTTGATGGTCGTCATCGCAATGCCATACGGGCGCAGACTCCAAGCATATCCTTCCATTAACGTACGTACCGCCATTTTTGTCGCCGCATAGGTGGTGGCCCTCGGGAGCGCACGAAAACCGGCGACCGAGGCCATAGCCACGAGATGGCCTCGGTTTTGCCGTTGCATCGGCGGGATAAACGGCAAGAAGGTGTTCAGCAATCCGGTAACATTTACCTCGAAGATGCGAGCGTGATAGGCAGGGTCGCCGGAATTGAGATCATCCGGCCCCCCTACTCCAGCGTTGGCAATCACCAAATCAATCCCGCCTGTCTGCTCAAGAAAGGCTGAGGCATAAGTGCACATCACGGTGTCATCGCACACATCGATCGGTTCGGCGATGACGGTTGCTCCCTGTCGCTCACACCGCATGGCCACGTCCGCCAGTCGGCCTCGACGGCGGCCGAGCAGTCCAATTGACGTGCCGGGTTGTGCATAGTAAAACGCAAGTGCTTCGCCAATGCCTGAAGTGGTACCCGTAATGACGACTTTCATAGTCAGGTCCTGTTCGATCTCAGACCGCCGCATAGCGCGAGGAGTAGCGGCGTTCGGCAATGCCGAAACTCACCAATGACGCCCCGATCAACGCCACCAGCCCCAAACCAAAGGCGATATCGTAACTGCCCGTGGTATCATACAGCACGCCGGCTAGCCACATGCTGGCGCCAGCGCCCACTGGTGCACCACACCAACAGGGCAATGCCATTGAGCGTTCCCAAGGCGCGCATGCCATAGACTTCACTGGTCAAGGCAGACACCGATGTCGGCGTTGCCAGCCAGGACAGACCGGCCAATACGGCAAACGCATACAACGCCAAATCATGACGCCAAAACAATAACAGCGCAAACGCCACGCCCGCATGGCATAGGCGAGTCCCATGACATTTTTGCGTCCCAAGCGGTCGGAAATCGCACCGGAGAGCAAGGCCCCTATCACAGCAAAGACCGATAGCATACCAAAGATAAACGCCGCTGCCTCGGTTGACAAGGCCTCGGTCGGTGGCCAGAGGAATGAAATGGGTAAACAGGGCAACGGTCATGCCACATACAAAGTAGCTGCCGTTGATCTGCCACAGCGGCGCACTGCGTATGGCATCACCCCAGTGTTCGACTTCCAACGGCCCCTGCACGCGGGGTTGCCGACACGCTCTGCCGCCTCCGGCGATCGCTGCCGAGGAATCAGACACGCCATGGGACCATCATGACCAACGCGACCATGCCCAGGTACACATAGCTCATGCGCCAGCCGCATGCTCGGAGCATCTGGGCGCTGACCAGTACGAGACAGAATTGCCCCACCGCCCAGCAATCTAATTTTGAAAAAATATCCTCTATTTTGCAGGCTTTCTGCCGGGGAATGTGATCTACATATCAATGAGGGTGACAGAGAATTCGTCCATTTTGGACAAAATGTTGACAATTGCCCAATAGACTAACCGTCGTAGTCACCTTTCGAGGTCCCTGTTCAACCGCATCGGGCCCAAGATTAGAATTGCCCCACCGCCATGGCCGAATTGTTAATGCCCAGCGCCATGCCACGACGATGCGCGGGAAACCACTGCGCCACCAAGGCATTGCATAAGGCAACCGACGTGCCGGCCATCGCCAGCGCCAGAACAAAGCCATAAACGACCAGCAAATACGCCACACTGTTACTCAGGCCAATCAATCCGAACCCCACGCCAAAGACCACCGAGCTGACGATAAACAACCACCGAGCCCCATGGCGGTCCATGACATAACCGATAAACGGGGTCATAAAACCACCCAGCCAGATGTTGACTGCCGCGACCATCGACAGCGTACCTCGCCCCCAGCCTAATTCGTCGATCATCGCTTTGAAAAACACGCCCAGGGTCGAACGCATCCCCAGGGTTATAAAGGTCAGACAAAAGCCACGGCCAACATCACCCAACAATACCCGGCACGATCCTGTCCCTGGTTCGGCATGTGTGATCAACGCACGTCTCCCCCGGCACGGTATACAGGGCATTATCAATCAGGCGCGTGCGTCCGATATATACGGCCAACGCCACCAACACAGCCTCCGACAATGTCTCTACAGGCAACAGCGATTTCGGATCGCAGATCACTGCATAGTCAAGCCGGGCCAAGGGTTCGGCGGCGATCACCTCACGGAGCGCGGCTTCAAGCGGCGCCGCCCGCCGCTCTCCCTCGACAATGCGTGCCTCGGCCACATGAGGGCGCACGTGACAAGACCAAAGCGGCAGGTCGCTCTTCCGGGTTGAGATAGGCATTTCGTGAACTCATCGCCAAGCCGTCGGTCTCCCGCACGATCGGACACACCACCACCGTCAACGGCATGTTCAAATCGGTCACCATGCGTTGAATCACGGCCGCTTGCTGATAATCCTTTTGTCCGAAATAGGCTCGATCCGGCCCGACCATATTGAACAGCTTCGCCACCACGGTGGTCACGCCATTAAAATGTCCCGGGCGCGAGGCACCGCAAAGCGACGCGGTCAACCCATGAACGGACACCTCACTTTGAAACCCTTCTGGATAAACGTCACTGACATCGGGCGTGAAGACCACATCCACACCACCATCCCGCGCCAAGCGTAAGTCATGCTCCATATCGCGAGGATAACTCTCAAAATCCTCACTGGGTCCAAACTGCTTAGGATTGACGAAAATAGACATGACCACAATATCACAATCCTGACGCGCCGCATGCACCAGGCTGAGATGCCCGTCGTGTAAAAACCCCATGGTCGGGACCAAACCAATACATTTGCCCGCCAGCCGTTGTTCACCGAGATACTGCCGCAATGCGGCCACCGAGTCGATGACACGCATCATGTGCCCTCCCCTAGATTGCCAACCCCAAAACCTTCCTCAACAGGCGGTCTCTCCCGAAGCGCCATCAAACTACGACATCTTATCAAGATACGCAACCGATCCCATTCTGACTTCCTATTGGTTTTTCCTATTTGATCTATCCACGATGGATTTATATACTACCGAGATTCTTACCGCAAAGATGGCAATATATGAATATCTGTATGAAAAGGAAGTGATGGATGTTAAAGCGTTTGATCATGCTTGGCACTTAGTCTAGCGATGGTGCTCAGTGCGTCATCTGTACTGGCCCAAGGGGCCTCGAAACCCTTTACGTTTACGGCGATTCCAGACGAAGATACCGCCCGCTTGCAACAACGATTTTCGAAGGTAGCACAATATCTCTCGGAAAAGCTAGGTGTTGAAGTCAAGTACATTCCGGTCAAGTCGTACAGCGCTTCCGTCGCCGCCTTTAAAAACAATGAAGTGCAACTCGCCTGGTTCGGCGGCCTCTCGGGTGTACAGGCTCGCCTCGACGTTCCCGGTTCTATGGCCATTGCTCAAGGGGAGGAAGATCCCGAGTTCATCTCATATTTTATTGCCCATAGCAGTACGGGACTAACTTCCTCAGAGGCGTTTCCACGCGAGATTGAAGGCAAGACCTTTACCTTTGGTTCCAAAGGGTCGACCTCCGGACGCCTGATGCCGGAGTACTTTATTCGCAAGGAGCTAGGAAAATCACCTCGTGACGCCTTTAAACGGGTGGGCTATAGTGGCGACCATTCTAAAACGCTGGCGTTGGTACAATCGGGCAGCTATGAAGTCGGCGCCCTGAACTATAAAGTATGGGAAAACGAAGTGAAAGCCGGCACGGTGGACGAAAGCAAAGTGCGGGTGATCTGGAAAACGCCAAGCTATCCGGACTACAACTGGACGGTCCGGGGGGATGTCAACGAGACTTGGGGGGAGGGGTTTATCGACAAGGTTCAACAGGCCCTGCTAGACATGAAAGATCCCGAACTGCTCGCCTCGTTTCCCCGCGCCAGCTTTATTAAGGCTGACAATTCGATGTATCAGCCCATTCTGGACACCGCACGCGAAATCGGCATTTTACAGAAGTAGTTGAATATGTTTGAATTAGACCAGGCAAACATTGCCTACGGCAATCAGGTTGCCTTGCGCAATATCTCCTTGCGTATTGAAGCGGGCGAGCATGTCGCCTTTATCGGCCCGAGTGGTGCTGGCAAAACCACGTTGCTCAAGACGTTGTACGAACAGCGTCCGCAAGACGCCTCGTTCGTACACCAGCACTATGCGTTGGTGCCCCAACTCTCGGCCTTTCACAACGTATACATGGGACGGCTCGATCACTATTCAGTGTGGAAAAACCTGCACAACTTGATGTGGCCTCGTAAAGATACCAAAGCGGAAATCGTCCCCCTCCTCGACGAACTCGGGTTGGCAACATTTGCCTTCAAGCGCGTGGGTACGCTATCGGGTGGTCAGCAACAGCGTACGGCTATCGCCCGCGCCATGTACCGAGCCAGCAATGTCATGTTCGCGGATGAACCGGTTTCTTCGGTGGACCCGCATCAAGCAGGCATGGTGCTGGAGCTGATCATGAAACGCCAGCAGACTGTCATTCTATCGCTCCACGCGGTCGAGCTAGCGCTGGAATTCGCCCAGCGCATCGTTGGGCTGCGCCTTGGGGCGGTTGCTTTTGACCTGCCTGCCAAACAGGTTTCCCCTTCGCACTTGGCCCAGCTCTATCAACCATGCTGAAAACGTCTTTGTTTTTTTTGGGCCTCGCTCTTATCTTACTCGTAGGTTTCTCAGATGTTGAGATCACCACTCTCGATCCATGGACTGAGCTTTCGCGCCTCGCCTGGGGGGCGCTCACGCCTGACCTGTCTTACCTGCCGGACATTTGGCGCGCTTTAGCCAACACCATTGCGGTGGCATTTGGTGGCATTTTTCTAGCCTGCATGGCTGGTTCCCTACTGGCTTTTGGTTTTCACTGGACGCCGATTCGTCTGGCCTGCGCCTGGATTCGCGCGATTCACGAACTGTTTTGGGCCTTTCTGTTCATGCCTCTGGTCGGGCTAAATCCACTCTGCGCCGTGCTCGCGATTGGCGTTCCATACGCCGGTATTTTTGCCAAGGTGTACGCCGAGATTCAACAGGAGTCCGACCAGCAGCCGCTCCAAGGGCTGCCGGCTGAGACCGGATGGCTAAGCCGATTCTGTTTCGGCGTGCTGCCCGTGATTTATCCCGACATCAAACACTATACCGCCTATCGCTTTGAATGTGCTCTGCGCTCGAGTGCGATTATGGGGTTCATTGGCTTGCCCACCCTTGGATTTCACCTCGAAACCGCTTTTCGCGAAGGCATGTACGCGGAAGTCTGGGCGATTCTCTACGCTTTTTTTCTCCTCATCGCCTCCCTCAAACTGTGGGTTAAACCCCGGTTTGTCATGCTGTACGTCATCGCCTCATTTGCCTTCTTTACTCAGGATATCAACCTGTCGTGGGACAATATCTATCGTTTTATCACCTACGATATCCTGCCCTGGCCCATGCGCAGCGAGGGATTTTACGCAGGGACGCGAGCCGTGACGTTCGCCTGGGGTCCGGTATGGGAATGGTTTCGCGACATTTGGTACGGCGAAGCCCTGGAAGGTATTTGGAACACGCTGGTTCTGACCCAAATTGTCCTAGCCGGCACCGGTTTAGTTGCCATGCTGCAGTTTCCCGGTATCAGTCGGCATTTTGCCTCCACGGGGACACGCATGGGCATGCAGGGCTGGCTCATCTTGCTGCGCACCACGCCCGAGTACATTCTGGCATACATCGGCATTCAACTCTGGGGACCGTCCATGTTGCCAGCCATCATGGCGATTTCGCTACACAACGGCGCCATACTGGCTTACTTGAGCGGCCAGAACGCCGATCTCGTCGAACTTACCGCAGACGCTTCAAAGCGTCGACCCAATCGCTACTTTTACGAAATCTTGCCTCGGGTATACGGTCAGTTTCTCGCCTTTTTGTTCTATCGTTGGGAAGTCATGATGCGCGAGTCGGCAATATTAGGGATTCTGGGTGTCTACACCCTGGGGTTTTATATCGACAGTGCCATTAGCGACAACCAACTAGATAAAGCGGTCGTACTCATCATGATTACCGCTCTGCTCAATATTGGCATCGATACCACCTCGCAGTTCATCCGCCGCCGCCTAAAAATTTCGGCAAGTCTGGTGACCTCATCCTGAGAAGCCAGCCGCCATCCATCGTCCATCTCGAGGAGACGAGCGACTGGATGTCATCGTCGGTTTGAGGTGTGACCAGACTTCAACAGATAAATCGCACATCCACTCATAAGAGGGTTTACATCTTATATCAGGTATGTAATTATACAAAATGATAATAGTTATCATTTTCAATGTGTTAGTCACACACAGTCATCGGCTCATCATGTGTGAACCATCATTATGGGGTGTATAGGGGATATCGAATGTCTGGGGGGATGTGGGCAGGCGGCAGTAGTGAACGCATTTTACAGGATTTGGGCAATCGGTTACGGGAGCTGCGCAAGGGTCGTAATCTCCGCCAGTTTGACATGGCGTCATTCGGCCTCAGCTATAAATACTATCAACGACTGGAATCGGGACAAGTCAATCCCACCTTGGTGACGCTGCAAAGGCTGGCGACTGCGTTTGATGTTTCCGTTTACGATCTGTTCCGGCCCAAATCACATTCTGAATCGTAGACACTCAGTTCGCTACGAGATACTGAGTACGACACAGGCGTCGTCATACACCAGCTAGAGCGTATGTTCAGATTGAATAAACATTATTCGCCCTGAAGTATGGGATGCGAGAGATAAGGCATACATCGAGGAGATCGGAAAAACATGTGGTCAATGCTCTGCCAAACAACACCATGGTTCGCTGTGTTGTGCGCCATCACCACGTTTGGGCTGGGTGGATCACATTCGCCCCCGCAGCATACCCCGCCGTGACCCAGCCGGCAACATCTGAAGCTGTGCTCAACCAGTACGCCACAATCGTACACGCGAATTATGAAGACGCTTACAAAAGTGCCATGACACTCCGCAACGCACTCAACGCCTTGGTCGAAGGGTCAACCCCTGAGAAACTTGAAGCGGCGAAAGCGGCGTGGAAACGTGCCCGCATTCCCTACGGCCAAACCGAGGCCTATCGCTTCTACGGCGGTCCTATTGACGGGGATAATGGCCCGGAGGGCATGCTCAATGCCTGGCCATTAGACGAAAGCTATATCGATTACGTGGAGGGCAGTGCAACCGCAGGGATTGTCAACCGTGTAGACGTCCCGATTACGGAGAGCCAACTCCGAGCGCTGAACGAGGACGGTGGCGAAACCAATATTAGTACCGGCTATCACGCCATTGAGTTCTTGCTGTGGGGCCAGGATCAAAGTGACGATGGCCCAGGCACGAGACCCTATACAGACTACGTGACGACGAACGCAGGCAGCAACGACGGCCGCCGTCAAAGTCCCCAACAGCGCCGCGGCCAGTATCTCCTCACCGTAACCGAGATGCTGACCCAAGATCTCAAACAATTGGTGGATGCATGGGCGCCGGATCAACCTCAAAATTATCGTGCCACATTCTTGAGCGCTAATCCCACCGAATCGCTGCGCAAGATACTCTCCGGTATGGGCGTGTTGAGCCGAGGGGAACTGGCGGGCGAACGCATGGCTGTCGCTCTCTCAACTCGGGATCAGGAAGATGAGCATTCATGCTTTAGCGACAACACCCATATCGATATCAGACAGAACGAACAAGGCATCCGCAATGTGTATGATGGGCGCTATGTCCGCATCGACGGTACGGTCATTGACGGACCGGGGATTGGCGATTTAATTAGCCCGGAACTCAACACCGCCATGATCCATCAATTGGATGCTACGATGAGCAAAGTCAATGCGATTGCGCCTCCGTTCGACCGCGAGATCCTGAGCGAAGAAGGGCAAAAACGGGTCCAGGCGGCGATCGACGCCCTGCGGGTCCAGGCCGATATGGTCGTAACGATCGCGAAGTCGCTCGGCATTGCGAATTTACAAGTTGAGCTGCCCGAGTGAGCCTATGGTATTCTCCCGTTTTCTACCTATCAAGCAGGTCTCTCTGGTCGGATGTGTCCTCGCCATTGCCTTGGGACTCTTGACCTTGGGAGCCAGCGCACCGCCGTTATCCCGAATGGCGCTCTCTGGCGGCAAAGCCACCGTCGGCGCCACGACACGCCAGGCTTTTGGGCAACCCGTTCCCGGCTTGTCGCCGTCTCAACAAACGCAATTCTTTGTTGGCAACTCATTTTTCAACCGCAACTGGGTGGTGGCACCCGCTTCCACCCGGGCGAGAGATGGACTCGGACCGTTGTTCAACGCCCGATCCTGCTCTACCTGCCACCAATTCGATGGTCGCGGCCGCCCGCCGCGCCATCCAGACGAACAGATGGTTTCAATGCTCTTGCGGCTGAGCATTCCCGGTCATGACGCACGCTCTGGCGTAGTCCCTGAGCCAAACTATGGCGATCAACTTAACGAGCTGGCCATTCCAGACATCGATCCAGAGGGCAGAGCGACCGTTACCTATGAGGAGATTACCGGCCAATTTGCCGATGGCGAGGCCTATCAACTACGCCGCCCGACATATACCATTGGCGATCTGCACTACGGCCCGCTCCACCCCGAAGTCCGCCTCTCGCCTCGCACCGCACCGGCTATGATTGGCCTCGGGCTGTTGGAAGCGATTCCGGAACAGGATCTACTTGCCCTGGCCGATCCCCAAGACGCAGATGGCAACGGCATTTCCGGGCGTCCAAATCGGGTCTGGGATCAGACACAGCAGCGGCAGGTGCTAGGGCGCTTTGGGTGGAAAGCCAATCAGCCCAGTGTGGCGCAGCAGACCACAGGTGCCTTTCTCGGCGATATTGGCATCACCTCGGCCCTCTTGCCGCGTGAAAACTGCACCGCCGTACAAGAGCGCTGCACGGCTGCGCCAACCGGTGGACAACCGGAAATATCGCCAGAGATCCTCGGGCAGGTGATCTTTTACAGTCGCACCCTCGCGGTGCCGGCGCGGCGCGATCTCGACGATACCACCGTCCAACGCGGCGAACAGCTTTTTGTTCAGGCGCAATGCGGGCAATGCCATATTCCGACCCTACACACCGGTCTGGTTGAAGGGGCTGTCGACGCTATCGCATCAAACCATCCATCCCTATACCGATTTGCTCTTACACGACATGGGCGCAGACCTGGCTGATGACCGAACGGATTTTGAGGCAACGGGTCGCGAGTGGCGCACCCCCCCACTATGGGGCATTGGCCTGGTGAACAAAGTGAATGGCCATACGAATTTCCTGCACGATGGACGAGCACGAAATTTCACCGAAGCCATTTTGTGGCACGGTGGCGAAGCGGAGGCAGTGCGGGAGCACTTTCGACATCTGGCACGCCCCGAGCGAGAGGCATTGGTGCGGTTTCTGGAATCGCTATAACACGATGATAAAGGGGATTGGATCTATGCCTCAACGATCGCATGTCATTGGTTTCAGGTTGCTTTTTCCCGTCGTCTGTGTCATCTTCGGGCTCCAACTGGCCAGCAGCCAACCTCAGAAGGCGCCTGAAACGCCTTTTGAGCGCGATGCGATGCTAGCGCATTTAGCCTATCACATCATGCTCCCGTCCTATCTGGATTTCGAAGCAGCCGCCAAGGCGCTGCAGAGCGACACAGAACAGCTCTGTCAGGCCCCTGCCCTCGATCGACTTGCAGCGGCTCAGGCGAGCTGGAAACAAGCGGCCTTGACGTGGAATCGCGGTGAAGCGTTTCAGCTCAATCTCACACAGACCTATGCCAAATCGATTGGGTTCTGGCCCACAAGAGAGCGCCGGATACAGAGCGCCCTTGCGAGACAACAAGCCCATTACGCCCACCTATGTCGATTCCATGGGCGCAGCCGCCCATGGAATCTCAGCCATGGAATATCTCTTGTTCGATGCCGACGCCGGACAGACAGCCCTCCTTCAGGCCATGCAAGAAGGTGCACTGGCCAAACGATGGTGCCCCTATCTCGTTGCCACGGCAACGCATCTGGTGGATAAGGCCCAGGCCATAGCGCGACTTTGGCGTCCAGAAGGACTGAATTTTAGCGGCAAAGTGGCCCACGCCGGTCAGGGCGAAACCCTATATCCCACATCGCATCGCGCCATTAGCGACATCGTCAATCGGCTGGTCTCGACCGTCGAAACCGTGGCGAACGGCAAGATCGGCAAACCTCTGCGCGGCAACGGCCGTCAGCCCTGGCCTAACGCCGTGCAAGCTGGTCGTAGCGGTGCCTCAAAGGCGCTGTTGATTGCCACTTTGGAGGGGGCGCTCGCCGTCTACAGCGGCGAGGGTGGTACGCAGTCTGGCCCTGGATTTGACGATTTCCTCACCGCTCTCGACTCTGATCTGGGCTCTCGCATCACGGGTCAATTTCAAGCGGCACTGACGGCAGCCCACGCCATACCCGACCCGCTACGCGTTGCAATTGTCGAGCAGCCACAGACCGTGCAAGCGACGTATGAAGCGGTGCATCAATTGCTGATTCTCTTAAAGGTCGACATGACAAACGTACTGAGTGTCACCGTGGATTTTAGTGACAATGATGGCGATTAATATCCGTATCAAGCCCCTGTTCGAGCCCATTGACATCGCCTCTCTAGCCGTCTTTCGCATGCTATTTGGGCTGCTCATGTGCATCAGTATGGTGCGCTTTCTGGCCAAGGGTTGGGTGGAGACGCTCTACCTCCAGCCGACGTTCTTTTTCACCTATCCCGGATTTTCATGGGTTCATCCTTGGCCAGCCTGGGGCATGTATGCCCATGTCGCCCTTCTCGCGCTTCTCGCCCTCCTGGTCGCCTGTGGGTGGTACTATCGCGTCAGTATCACACTCTTTTGCGCCCTTTTTACCTACTTTGAATTGATTGATCAAACCAACTATCTCAACCATTACTACTTGATTAGTCTCGTCAGCTTCCTGATGATCTTTTGCCCCCTATACCGTGCCTTTTCCATCGATGTTAGGCGGTGTGCCCTTCTCACTCGCGCCACCGTGTCGGCTGGTGTTCTCTGGCTCCTGCGGTGTCAGGTTGCATTGGTCTATTTATTTGCCGGTATCTCTAAAATCAACGGTGATTGGCTTTGGTATGCGCAGCCTCTGAATATCTGGCTCACCGCCTATGCGGATATGCCGATCCTGGGATGGCTATTCGGCCAGGTATGGGTCCACTACGCCATGAGCTGGACAACGATTATCTTCGAACTGACGATTGTCGGCTTCTTGCTGTGGCATCGCACCCGATGGCTAGCCTATCCCATTCTGGTCGCTTTTCATCTCGCGACCTTAAAATTGTTTCACATCGGGATGTTTCCTTGGATTATGATCGTCATGACCACCCTCTTTTTCCCGCCGGATTGGCCGCGTCGATGGTGGCCGGCACGTCACACGGACACCTACACGCCGACGATCAGCACGCCGCCTCGGTACAAGCGTCAGCGGATTGGGCTGTCACTCGCACTGATCTACCTGTGCATCCAATGCGCCGTACCACTGCGCGCTTATATGTACCCGGATAGCGTGTTGTGGACAGAAAACGGCATGCGGTTTGCCTGGCGGGTGATGTTGATGGAAAAGACCGGACATGTGGACTTTGAAGTTCGCGATCCACAACATGGCCGCGTGTGGCGGATCTCTCCAGACGACTACTTGACACCCCGGCAGGCTAAAATGACGGCAACAAGGCCAGCCATGATTCAACAGCTCGCTCAAGCCATCGCACAGGACTTCAGACAGAAAGGGCTGAGCAACGTGACCGTCCATGCCGCAGCGTATGTATCGCTGAATGGGCGTCCAAGTCAACGGTTTATTGATTTCGATATCGATCTGGCTCAGACACCGCGTGAACTCTCAGAAGTCCCCTGGATTCTTCCTTTGCAGGAAACCCCGCCCGTTCGCTTACGGCCTGCCCCTCCCCATAGTTAACGGACGTCATCGCCGTGCTTTGACTTCTCGGTGTCAAAACGATCATTCAAATAACATGTTGGGTCAATCATCAGCCTATAATGAGAATGATAGTCATTATATAATTCATTTTGAATCAATGGTTTATATTGACAGAGAGCTGATTTACAGGTACACTCACCCTAGACTCAGAAGGATATACAACGCACAGAGACGCAGGCCGTAAGGAGATAGATCATGGATAACGCGCTCGTTATCGACGCCCTGAACAAAGCAGTGGCACTAGAACACGCGGCGTGTATGCAATACAAACAACACGCCTTACTCGTGCGTGGCTTATGGCGCAAGGTCTACGCGGATTTTTTCTATGATGAAAGCCGGTCGTCGCAAGAACATGCCTACAAATTCGGCCAAAAAATTGTGGCTCTAGGTGGCATCCCCACCATTGAAGTCGGTGCCCCTGTACAACAATCACTCGATCTCGTCGAGATGTTACAGCAAGATTTGGAGATTGAACGACAGGCCAAACAGGCCTATGAGGAGGCCTTGGTACTGGGCCAAGATGACACCGCTTTGCGGGTCATCTTGGAAGACCAAATCCAAAGTGAACAAGAAGACATCGAAGAACTCGAGATGTACTTAGAGATGGTACAAACGCAAGCGGTAGCCCCGTCTCTAGAGCTGAAGGTCGTATAGCGCGCTGACCGTGTGGTTGCGACCACACGGTCAGCAATTGGCTGAAAAACGTAGGTTGATGCCGCCATCAGAGCCGCATCATGTCTGGCTGATTTTGAGTAGTTTTTTGGATGCATTGATAGACTGTCCTGCCACGGTCGGGCACTTCTTGCAGGCTTTTCCCTTACGTCTGAAACGTTCGCAACACGTTTTGTTCACCCCTTCAACTCGCCCCCCTTTCACGATCGCTTGATGCCGTATGTCAGAACCGGGCCGCGCCTCTGTAAAAGGAATGATTTTACTGTCTTCCTGAGCATCACCACGTCTTTTGAGGCGCCTACGGACTTGACCGAGCGATGCGAGTAAGGCATCTGTCGCCGAGGCGTCCAACGACAAACTTTTTTGGCGGTACCAACCAATCCCATTTGCTCTTGTTAAATAACGTAACTCGACCCGAGCATGATGATCGGCATCATAAGTCACCGCGACTTCCAATACGGTATCATCCGCCGCTTGGGGAATTGTCGCGATAATTTCTTCATGCATCTCTCGAATCCTCATCGCTAGTATCCGCACAAATTCAGGTGTGATATGCGGCCCGACCTCCGAAGTCCCCATGGCCATCAAACGTGGTCATCGTACGTATCACCACAGGGTATAGGCGATAACATGATTTTGAAAATCATTCTCAACTATAGGATGAGCTCACCGGGATGTCAAGCTATAAGCTGAACGTTACTTGACCCTTTTTGCTTTCTGATCAACTCTCCGCTTCCGTTTACACCCAGGCTTTTTATTCAACGCCACAGTGCCCCTTGTCATGAGGTGTCAGAGGAAACAATTGGCGGCCTCAGTGCGAAGGTAAGGTGGCAAAGGCTTTTTCAACAACGCGCGAGATGTAATACCGCACATCGTGCCAGGGCTGCGATGCGAGGATTGACACGGGACTATCAAGCCATTCGGCTTCCCATAAAATGCTTTTGGTGTCTATATCCACGAGCGCAAAAGACGCGGCTACTATGATCGTATTATCCGTTTTGAGTTTTTGCGTATCCCATCGAGTAATGGTGCTGATGAGGAGGCTATCGGCACCCAGTAGGGCTCTGGCCTCTGTCGCAGGAAGTTGCAACATATCCTGGCTTTGTTGCGTCCCGACTCGGGTATCCACGACTTCTAGAGGGACGACGCGATAGGCCTTTTTGTACAGCGTGTGATTGATTTTCCGACGAAAGGACAGCGGCACATCGTTTGCGTCCTGTGGTCGAGAGGCCAGGGCCGCTTCGAATAGAGATTTAAGATAGGCGTGGGATGGCGGCGCAGTGAGCGGTTTTCCAGTTTGATTCCGGATTGGCATGACTGCCACACGGGCCGGACGATGCTGGACATCGGTTGGGTTGCGCTGCGATGTCACGACTCGTTGCGCACAGCCTGGCAGCGCAAGCAGCGTGAACGCGAGAATCCCTACGGCCAATGGGCGGTGCACAGCGGTACGGTACGGTATCATCGGTTTACTCCGCAGGTGCGCGCCGATATCGGATCGGCGGTTTGACAAACCACATCTCATACAGCGGCACAATCGTCAGGGTCAAAAAGCTAATCGTCAATAGGAGCTCACCGGCAATCAGGAGAATCGCACCGGCAGGCGACACGTATTTAATCACCCATGGCGACCAGATAAACAGAAACATGGCTGCGAATGACGTCAGCCATACCGCCTGTTTGAACCGTTCAGGCCAAGATGTCAACTGAAACAAATGCCCGACCATCAGCAGCAACATCGCCATGTCGAAGGTGTGATCATGGGTTAGTTCAATAAGTTCTGAAAGACTCCGAGGAAAGTAGAGTTCGGCCGCTTCGTTTACCTGATTCGCCGTTCCCTCAGCGCCCCCGTAACGCCAGACCTTCGTTTGAGTCGTAAAACCGGTTTTATCCCAAATATTGAGAATGCCGACACCGAAGGCCATGAGCAGACTGATCAGAAAGAGCGATACGACCATTTTGCTGGAAAACGACGCCCGAGACAGAGGCACATCGCCAAACATCCGAAATTGGCTCATGAGCAGCCCCCCTCTTGTCCCCCTAGACGACGCTTCCCCTCGCCGATGCATTGTGGCATCATCTTCTCCCTGTTAACTAAATGTGACGGTATGTTTGATGCCACTCGACATGCGGATTTCCAATCCCTCAGGTGATTCGGGACGCTCAATCACCACCAGACCTTCGACGTCAGACAGATCTTCTAGCAAGGCGAAACCCTGTTCTGGTCCCAGCACGAAGGCTGCCGTTGAAATAGCATCCGCTTGCATGGCGGTCTTGGCCAGAACCGTGACACTGGCTACTTTCTCGACCGGATAGCCGGTTCTGGGGTCGATGAGATGGCCATAGCGTTTTCCCTCTTGCTCGAAATAGTTCTCGTAATTCCCAGAGGTTGCCACGCTTCGATTATGAACGCGAAGGGTAGCGAGGCTACGGTCGGGGACGTGGGGGTGTTGGATATCGACCAGCCACGCCGTCTCCTTCATCGCCGCACCCATGGCAAACAAATCTCCCCCAGCATTGACAATGGCGTGGTGGACGCCCTGGGCGAGGATTGCGGCCAGCGCCTTGTCGATGGCAAACCCTTTGGCGATGCCGCCAAAATCGAGTTCCACGCCCTCTCGGTCAAAGCGCATGGCACCTCGGGATGCATCTAAGTGGACGTGCCGATAGTTGACCAGAGGCAAGGTGGCTTGCAATTCCTCAACCGTCGGTATACGTCCCTCTCGTTGCACAAAACCCCAAAGCCGCATGAGCGGCAAAATCGTGATATCCATGGCACCGTCGCTCTCGCGAGACATGTGCAAAGCAGCTTCGGTCACGGCCAGCATATCGGGATCGGTGCGAACCCACCCGCTGGCGGCAAGCCGATTGAGCCGGGAGAGTTCGCTCGCAGGCTGATAAATACTCATGCGCCGATCGACTTGGCGCAGCGCATGAAAGCCAGACGCCATGGCGCGCTCCGCGCTCTGCCGGTCTGCAGCAGCCACGGTGATTTCCGCCACAGTTCCCATGACATAGCGCGCCTGTCGAAATTCCCTGAGAGACTGACCACTGGCATCGCGTGACGGCAACAGACCGAACCCACCGGCTAGCGCGGCCAACGCGCCGGTCCCAGCGCGGCGAAGCAGGACACGCCGCCCTAGCCTATTGGCCCGAGATACCCTGGGCACGGGTATTCGCTCATTCATGTCTATACGCTCCACTTAGGGTTTTTTAAAAACTTCTTCACAGATGGCCACCGCTTCCCGGACTCCCGCCGATACGGAATGGGCCGAGATCGTGGCCCCTGAGATATTTTTGATATCGCGCTGGACCTCGATGGGGTCCTGAATGGTCTTGTTGTGATATTGACGCAGAAATCGCTCTTCTTTGACCTCATAACCCCGCGGTTCTCGGTAAATCATGATGGCGACATCCTCGACACTGCAGTCGGGCTTGAGTCCGACGATGAACGTAATGGGTCGGTGCCGCCCTTTTTTATCCGTGATATAGGCATAGCCATCGATCTGGTCGTTGCGCCTGCCAACATAAAAGACAAACGTGTCGGCATCAAGCGGATGATCGGCCTTGTCGTGTACGCGTTGCTGCTGAGCCGGCGTCAATTCGACTTGCTCGGTACGTATGGTCTGTGCATGGGGCATCGCCACACGCAGAGCCTCCTCCTTGGTGAGATAGCGGATCGCCATGGCCGGCATGGCTGTCGTGCCCATGATGAGTGACGACGCACAGGAGCACCGAGTACGGGGTTCGCATGCGCAAGCTCCTTCTCCACAAACTTAAAAGTAGCTGCTGAATTCAATGACAAATCCCGATTCTGGCAGATTGGCCGGATTGTCTCGGTCATCCATGTCAAAGAGCCATTCAAATTTGAGAACCGTTTCCGGCAGAGGGCGGAAATTGACCCCGAAGACGAGTCGTTTGCGGTCTCCGCCGGCAGTGGTGCGATCATCGTCGGTGTCGATTTCGTCATAGCGCAACACCAGGTTGAAGGAGGGGTCATCACGGGCCAGGAACGTATTATTCAGGAAGTTGCAGGCCAGAAGCGATAGTTGATTTGCGCGTAAAAGCCTTCCATCTGTGTGGGTACCGGGACACGTTGCCACCCACGACACGATTGCTGAGTCCGGCGTCGAGGTCGGCCCTCGCGCCTTCGAACAAGAAGGTGAACGGACCGATCTTGTACGTGATATCGAGGGCAAAGATGCTGATCGCCCGGTCATTAGTCGTCATCGTACATGCCGTAGTAATACGACAAACCGATGTCCAGTCCATTCAAGCGCAGCCAGCCGATATTGCCGGGCAACAAGCCAAGACGCCCTGCAAAGGCTTTGTTATCGTTATTGTCACCCGGCGCTCCGAGGGAGCCACGCGCCTGTCTCAGACCAAAGCCATCGACAATGTTGTCATCGAGCCCGTTAATCAGATACATCTCATAGTTCACTTCGAGCTGATTGCCGAGGGCAAACGCCCCATGGAGGCCGAAGCCCACCTCGAACCAGGTGGTTGGAATGATGAACAAATCGACCAGCGGCCGCTCGGATAGCTCCCGTTCAGGGGGATCATGATGGGTGTTAAAGGCCCCACAGGGACCAGCACGACGCCGCCTCGAACATTGATGGCGGGATGGATCAACCAATCGAGATAGGCTTGTTCCAGCAGGACTTCACCCGGCTCTTTGGTGCCGAAATCCGGGCCTTTGAACGGGGTTCCACCAAATTCGAATTCGATCTCACTGGTGAACCGAAATCGCGGTGAAATTTCGGCGCCGACAAAGAGAATCACTCGGCGTGTATTAAAATCTGAAGTTTGCTTTTCGAAATCGTGTAAAGGTGGTCTGGATATAGCCACCAATTAACGTTTTGGCAGCGATTTCTTGCTCGGCGGCAAAATCCTGTTCCAGTGACCCCAGGCGTTCGCGCATCTCCTCCAGCTCATGTTGCAGCTGTTGTAGTTGCTCAACCGTAGCGGCTTCCCCGCCGGTTTGGGCTTGCCCAAATTGAGGTGCTGCGACCATGAGTATCCATATGAGCATCAACAATCGTACTTGCACTAAATCGTACCTCCTGGTTGAACACCTCGCGAGTCATGAGCAAATCTTCTCTTAGCGATACACTCCCTATCTTGTGTCACGATTACCTTCCAGCCGCTTCCGGCGGTGCTGTATCTCCAGGCGGGAACCAGCGATACAGATCCATCTGCCAGTGCGGATGATGGACGTACCGATCCCGCTCGAAATGCTGCACCAGATACGCATACGGACTTGTGGTGACACCCTGCACATCAGACGTGGCCAGGATGATGGCAGGGCGCTGTTGGGAGCTCTCCAGATCGTGTTGGGCAGTCGCGAGGTCGTGCCGCTGTCTGACATCAAAGGTTGGCGCATAAAAAGCAAACATACGCCGCGTGCCCCAGGCATAGAGCCGCGTCGAGTGAACGTCTCAAAATGTCTGGTGACGTACTGCAGCACTTGCAATTGGGGCGGTGGGGTCAGACGATGCACCAGGACAAGCCGGGTTGAGATGACTCCCAGCCCGAGAGCAGAAGGACGCAGGCCAGGCTGCCAACGGATGTCGAGAGGCGCTGCAGGCGTTCAAGCCCCAATGCTAAGATCATAAGAGCCACAGGAATCAGGGGGAGTAGGTGGCGCGGTTGATCCGCATGTTGCCCGACGGCTAATCCACAGGCTGTAGGGCAAGATGTAAAGCAGTAAAAAGCCGGTGATTTTTCCCCAGCGTAAGTCACGGCAGCAGAGGCCAAAGGCAATCAGCATCACCAAAGATGGCAGAAGCCGCAGGATGGAGGTATCCGTCCACCAGAATCCCAGGCTGTACGCCAAGAACCCCCAGGCGAACATCGTGGCGCGATAGGCCCATTGCTGGTGTTGCGGCATGGCGGACGATACAAGTGTGCCACCCCATTGAAAAAAGTGACCTGAGGTAAATGCCAGACCATCGTGCAATAGCTCAATACCGCCGGTCAGCGCCAACTGTGGGGCCAACCACAGGCACACCCCAATGATGAGGCCATAACCGCCATCGCTGAGCGGACTCGTTGTGCAGTCGGGCTGCCAGTATAGATACAGCAGCAAAGCAGCCCAGGAGAGCAGTAACGGCGCGTAGGACAGCCGGACACCAAGCCCGAGACCCAATAACAAACTACCGAGAAACAGATGATAGGGTTTGGCGTCCGAGGCGCAGGCGCGGTAGACCATGTAGGCGGCAGCCATCACGAAAAACAAGCCCGATGCATCGGAAAACGCTTTTTCCGCTTGCAGCCAGCAAGCCGGATTCACCACAAAAAGCAGCGCCGTGAGGATCGCGACACGAGTGATTTGACAATGTCGTGCCAGCGCATAAAGGGGCACGAGCGTGAGCGAACTCAACACCGCGCCAGGCAAAATGACGGCGGTCACCGGGTCACGGACGAGAAACCGACACAGCCAGCTCAGAAAGATGTAGACCGGATAGCCTGGAAAGTGCGGTTGGTAGTCGCTTGATATCGTAGCGGTCGAGGGCCAACGCAAAATCCACACTATCCCAGCCTTCCAGAACGGGGCTGAGGCCCATGCAACCGGCTGCCCAGGCAAAGAACGTCAACAAAATAGACCGTGCGGTAGCGATAGTGACATGCAAGGTATGGTCTGCAGCATCGTTACGGTCCTCATCTCGCCTCTTCTCGTTGCGTATAATCCGCTTCCAACCGGTACAGGGTCAGCGTATGCAACCAGGGATGGAGGTAGCGATTGCGCGTAAAGGTGTGGATGGGGGTCAGCTGAAAATCCTGTTGCGAAAACCGCCGGCAAAGAAATCTGAAGTGATTAAAATGGTCTGGGCTGAGGGTGTAGAAATGGTAAGTGGCCGCTGAGATATGCGGCAAACTGCTACGCCAGGCGGATGCGTAGTACTGAAAAAAGCGGCGACTCCACCAACAATAGACCTGAGTGGTGCGGGGATTAAAATGCTCGGTGACGTACCGCACCAATTGCACCCGAGTGGGAGAAGTGGTGCGGTATTCGTGCACGAGCGGTAGGGTGATGAGACCGAGGGAGCCGATCAGGAGCATGCTGGTGACATAGGCGGGCCAGAATCGCCTGGGTCCGCTGACCCAGCCCATACCGGCTATGTCGCAATCCGGCGGCAATGACCATCAGCAGCGGTGGTAGCAGCGGCAACACGTGACGCAGGTTATTGGGATTTTGCGCGATATAGAGCCAGAGACCATACGGCACCAGCCACGCGACGAACACGCCTCGCTGATACGAGGGGCGCGAGACGACCGCCAACACGCGATCAGTGCCATGAGGCAAAGGCCGGTTGGGATGAGCCGTAGCCATGAGGTTCCCGGCCACCAAAAGCCCAATCCGTTGACCACACATTCCAGATGTAGAGCTGGACGGCACGCCCGAGATAGTCGATGCGAGGTCACCAGGGTGTCGCCATAGTGATAGACCGTGCCCACGGTATTCATCTTTGCTGCCAGAGACGATATCCGACAGGCTGACCTTGAGCAGGAATGGCACCAGCCATAAGCCGATCCCGACAACCATACCGTTCAGAGCCGTGGTGACGGGGAGA
The DNA here is from genome assembly GCA_963751025.1 of uncultured Acidobacteriota bacterium. Classification (GTDB taxonomy): domain Bacteria; phylum Acidobacteriota; class Vicinamibacteria; order Vicinamibacterales; family UBA2999; genus Gp6-AA40. Next base: position 96,625 of record CAVVTC010000010.1, read on the forward strand.
CGATCGGCACGCCATCGGCATAGGACGTACACCAGTAGGCCCCAGGCAAACACAAACGGGATGTAGGCCAGACGTGCGCCGAGCATAATGCCAAAGATCAGGCTACCCCAGTAAAGAGGCCGTAGCGGCAGGCGGGATCGGCTGATCGGCCGACCCGTCCGTTCCCGGTGTTGGGCCAGGGCGGTATAGCCCAGGGCTGCGGCAGCCACGAGAAAAAAGAGGCCACAGGTATCGGAGTAGGCTTTGCTCGATTCGAGCCAAAGCAACGGGTTGACTATAAACAGCAGGGCGGTGAGCGTGGCCGTCGTCTCGCCCATCATGCGATAGGCGAGTTGATAAAGTGGATATACCGTCAGGCTGCCAAATAGGGCGGCCGTGAGCGTGAGTGCCTCAACCTGGTTCCCAACGACCTGAAGGAACAGCCAACTGACGCGAGATAAACCGGATAGCCAGGAAAATGCGGACGGTAGTTCACGAGATCATAGTGTTCCAAAGCCCAGGCAAAATGAACGCTATCCACTCCTTCAAGCGCCGTGCTATGAAAGGTAAACCGACTCACCAGACACACGAGCGTTAGCGCAAGGGGTTTCATATAGAGTCTCTGTTGATCCCAAGTAAACACGTTGGTCTATCCTATACCTATTGACGAGATGCGTGAAGACCGGAGACGTGACATTGCTCCAGGTTTTCCGCTGCCGCCAAGCCCATGTCGATGGCATGATCCATGTTGCCGTACTGAAAGCGGCCTTGACGACCAATGGTTTGAAGATTGGTAAAGCGGCTGAGATAGGCGAGAATCGCCTCGCGATGTTCTCGATAGCTAAGGGTGTAGATCGGATATTCGTGCGCTTCGCGAGTGACAAATCCCCCGCCGACCTCGTTCATATGCAGCAGCCCCAGCTCTGCAAGACTGTTGGCAACCCGTTCGATGAGTTGATCCGGGTCTGCGTGCCAGATGGCGTCGCCCTGATCACACGTAATCTCGCGCACATACGGAGGTCCATTCTGAGGGTGCCAAGTAGGGGCTAAAGCTTTTGGGTTCGCTCAGGCGATTAAACGGATACCGGTCATCGGGGACGTACATCCAGTGATCGCCCGTCAGCCATTCGCGTTTGATCAGCACATTGACCAGGACCAGGCTGCGATACCACAACCCGTCAATCGCCTGTGTCAGATCGTTGTGGCACTACACATACGAGCCAGATGCGGCAATGGAATGGTCGAGATGACCCATCGACTTCAGTTCGACCCTCACGGCCTGAGACTGGTTGTCCAGCGTACGGCGACCACCCGATCCGACCGCGTCTCAAGGCGTCCGTGACCAACGCGTTCAGCGCGATCGAGCCCCCACATGTTTGAACGGCTCCGCCAATCGGTCGGCGATGCTACCGATACCTTCCAAGGGATAGTAAAAGGTCGAGTCGCATAGGTGCGAGGTGTCTGACGTGCCGGCCATAGCAGGGCTTGTAAGACATGCCAGAGCGTCAACTGATAGATGCGTTCAGCGGCCCAATCTGCCGAGATATCAGTTGGGGGGAGCCCCACAACTTGGTCGTATAGTGGCGGAAATGGGTCTCATACAAAACCTGCCCAAAGCGATTGACAATCCAACTCTCGAAATGCCTATCGGGCGGCGTTTGCCAATGCCACCGGAGGCGACTGTGCACAAAACTTCCCAGGGCAGCAAAATTGTGGTATAACGACGTACTGGCAAACAGGCTCTTGGCTTTGAGCGGATAGTCGAGATATTTGCCGCCTTGAAAATACGGCTCTGTCGCTGACACACCTGGAGGTCGTCCCCGAGCAGCTCTTGCACCAGTTGGAGCACCCGACTACCGGGAGGTGCCAGGAGCCGATGTGGACCGATATCGAAGGTGAATCCCTGTTGAGAAATGCTCTTGGCGAGCCCACCGACCAGGTGATCACGTTCGAAGATGTTGACGTCGTAACCCCGTGCCACTAGTCCCCGGGCAGCACTGAGACCCGCAAGTCCTGCACCTAAAATCGCGATTCGTGGTGCCATACCTGATTCCTGGACCTCTCTCCCCAGTGGGCTATCCGTAGTCGCTATAGCGTCGTGCACTGGCGATTTGCCAGGTTTTTTTCAGTAATCCAGCCGCACCGCGTAGATTGGCCATGGCCACCTCAAACTGAGGTCATCCAGCGCAATTGCTCGGCGAGATATGTCGGCCGCAAATAAAAGCGCCGATTGGCTCGGACGAGCGCCCGTTTGAGATCTTTGGCGGTCAGACCCTCGGCAATAAACAGCGGTTCACCCCCGGCAGAGGCCGTCTTAAACGCTGCCAGGGCACGGGCATCGCTGGTGTGCACACGTGGCAAGCGGGCATAAACTTCGGTGCCGGGGAAGGGGACGAGGACATTAAACAGAGCGATGTTCGGATTCAGCTCGATGGCGAAGTCAATCGTGCGTTCGATAGACGCGAGGGTCTCCCCTGGAAGACCAAACAGAAACGAAGCGAGCGTTTTGAATCCGAGTTCACGGCTCCACTTTAACGCCCGGCGGGCTTGGTCCAGCGTGGCGCCTTTTTTCATCACTTGCAGCATGTGCGCATCACCTGATTCCACCCCAAAATTGAGCGCCACGCACCCGGCGCGTTTCATCAGTGGCCAGGAGTTCCGGGCGTGACGGTGTCGACGCGTGAAAAGGCAAACCAGGTGACACCGACATGTTTTTCGAGGAGCAGCTCGCAAAACTCGCGCGTCCGTTCCATGTCCCAGGTGAAGGTGTCATCATTGAAAATGACGTGTTCGATGCCATAGGCTGGACCAGGTGTTCGATCTCCGACAGCATATAGGCCGGACTGTGACCGCGGAATTTGTTACCCAGCGTACGCCACGATTCGCAGAAGGTGCACCGAGCCGGACAACCGCGGCTGCTGATGAGGTTGGCGGTGCGTTTGCCAAGTTCCAGGTGCGCAGGCGACTTGTACGAGGCAAAACCAGCGAGCTCGCGGGCCGGAAAGGGGATGGTGTCGATCTCCGCCCGGAGCGCTCGGCGTGGCGTGAGCATTACCTGATGGTGATAGCGGTAGCCGATGCCTTTAATGCCAGCGAGGTGCAGCGGATCGAGCCCATGCGACGCAATCGTGGCGGCCAGCTCGACAATGGTCTCCTCGCCTTCTCCCACGACGAGCACGTCAAACTCGGGATGGTGTTGCAAAATTTCACGAGGCACTGACGAGGCGTGTATGCCGCCCAACACTGTCACGACGTCCAAATGGTGTTTGATCTGTTGCGCCAACTGCTGCGCCACAATGAAGTTGGGGGTGGCGCAGCCAATCCCGACTAGCGCCGGATTTTCTGTTGTAGCCGCTGTATCAGGGCTTGATCACTCAGGGCCTGAATCTCTGGGTCCAGAAACACGACATCATGCCCGGCCTGTTGCAGGGCGGCGGCAATGTATCCCAGTCCCAGGGGGAAATAGCGGGGCGCGCTTTTCCGCATGGGGCCAAAAATCTGTAGATACGGTGCTTTAATCAGGGCGATTTTCACGTCTGCTACCTCTCATGTTAGCCGGCGTAGGGATCAGGTGGTGGCGGGGATCTGACCGTCACCATCACCCCGCCGCCTGGTGGTGGCACTCACATGCCGTCATCATCGTCAATGCGGGCAGCGAGGATGTCAGCCAGCCGAATCGTCATCTGCAATGCCGTTGAGGTGCAAAATCGAGCAGTGAACCGGGCAGGTTGGGTGTCAGATCGTCCCGGGCCACGATCGTACCATCCATGCTCTCCTCCGGCGCCATGCCATGGAAAGGGAGGGGACCCTCGATGGTGACCGTGGTCGAGTAGGTCGGCGAATCGCCTGGTAAAATAAGGTTGGCCGCGTAGTGCCAGCCCTCAGCGACGCCAACATGCGGCCGCAAACGCGTCTCCAAACGCTCGCCGGTGGTGTCATTAACGACGGTGAGTTGCACCATTAAATACGGCACAAACTCGCCTTCGACGTGGCCGCCTAGGTGCTGGCCGGTGTACCGCAGTTGCGCTTCGACGTGGAGTTGGGCGTCCGCTTTGGGTAGACTGGGCTGGGAAGTGGTTTCGATCTGATCGGGTGGGGCCACCTCGATGACTGCCCGCACGGCGCCGTCGGCAATTTCTTCTTCCATGAGCAACACTTCATTAAAGTTGTCCGGTAGTTGGTTAATACTGCTCGTGTCACCTTCTGTGGAAGCTGTCCTCCAACTCCCCATCTCCGGCACAACTGCTTATCAGGAGAGCCTGCCACAGCGCCAGCAACATGACGACAGTAGATAGATTCTGCAGAGATCGAATCCAATAAGGTCCGATGAGTCACGGTTGAACTTTCCCTCTATTCATCTTCCCTTTCTCCAGCAGCTGGCGAGGAGATCGGCGGTTTTGCCAAATTCGCGATCAATACCTTAGGGAGCGAGTGCGTTGAGTCGCCCGAGGAAATCTTCCCCAAGCGTGGTGATGTAAGTTCTGACGATGGCGTCCGCCGCGGTACGTGCAGTGGCAGCGGCCGTCCGATCCTCGACTGGCAATTGCCGTGATAAGGCCATTGAACGCCTCGGTCAGATCGAGTTTGTCATTCTTGCCGTTGCCGTCATTCACGGTATCGCCCAAGATAATGGCGAGATCGTCAATCGTGATGTCATGAACAAGCGCGCTTCTTCGGCTTCAATCAAGCGCCCGTTGTCGCTGTACGTCATTGGGTACTCCGGGTAGCAGAAAATTCGCGTTGATCTCGTTGAGTTCCCGAATCGTGCCATTGGCAAAGGCGAGGCTAAACTCTCCAAGGACCGTGGCGACATCCGCGGTGATGAGCGCTTCCACGGGTAACTCCAGAATGGTCTGAATGGTGCATTGCCCGTAGGATTGTCTGCGCTGACATGCTGTCGAGCATACGATAGTAGGCCACACCTCGATCGGTTGACCTCCGCCTCACTCAGATTGCCTGCCAGCGACGTTATCCAACACACCATCGAGTTCCCGTAACACCGCGATATAGATACCCCGGTACAGGGAAAACGGATGATCTGCTGTTGCACGCCAATCGCGTAAAATCGTCATCCGCCCCGCCACTATCACCATCATTGAGATCGTCATCAATGGCCTGTTGTCCACGTTCAAATGCCGCCGAGACCATCTGGTCCAGCCTGGGTTCCAGGGTGAGGACTGCGAACGTGGTAGTGTCTACGCCGAGTCGGCTGCGGATGAAAGCGCATCGCCTCGAGCCAGCCCAATGGTCGTCCGATGGGCATCGAGAACTCGCAACCGACTCTCTCGCCCCACGGTATGGCCGACAAGGCGCGAAAATACATAAACGCTGCGTCCCAGCTATGGTAGACGCCTTCTGTATTGACTGACGGTCTTGGCTTCGAAAGTCGTCGCATTGACGGCCTGCCGCAACATTGGACAGAGTGGCTTCGAAAAAGACCCTCAACAAGGTTGTTGACAAAATCTGCGTGGCCGCGTCAGGCGCAATTCGGTTGCTCAGATCCGAGAAGGCCTGCACGATATCCGCATCGAGACAGAGGGGTGTCGAGCGTGCTCATCGATCTGCTCGGGTGAATACCTGAAGAGACTGAAAATACTGGTCGGCGATGGCTGCCACAGGCCGTGGATTTTGACGGCGTAGGGACTCAATCGACTGCTGGGCCAGCAGGCGCCGGTCGGCATCGACGGTTTGTGTACGTGCATTAAAGGTGCCATCCAGGACATTTTCGCGACGCGAGTCGCAATGGGTCCCGTCAAGCGTGTTAGGGGTTGTAGGTCGATATGACTGATACCGCTCAGCGGTAAGGTCAACAGCATGATCGAGATACGACCCGACTTCGGCGTCACCAGCAATATCGCTATGTTTAGCAAGCACCAGTGGGAGGCGCGATCCGCAGATGATGTCGTACGCATCGCTCAGAGGGATCCCAGGGAAAGCGTTATATTGCTGCCGTAGTGCCATCCTTGCTGCAAGCCCGACCAGCGGCGCGAGACCGAAGGTCAGGGTCTCGTTAATCGTCGTATTGTTTATGGTCAGTGTAACCCGCAAAAACGGGACGAATTCCCCATTCACCCTTGCCCCTAGATTCGGGGCGTCACGGCGATAGCGAATGTGCAGGGCCAGTGCGCATCTGCGTTTTGAACATGGTCCGGCGAACCATCCCCATCGCTATCTGCAGTGTTCAGCTGGCCATTAAGCACCCCCGGATGCAAGCTGTCGGCCGAAGTCAGTTCAAGCGTTGCCTGGAGCGCAGCGCCCGACAAAAAAAACTCTCCTAGCATGATACGATCTTGGGCCCGCGCCTGAGGGAGGAACGGACTCAGGTGCCACAAGAGCACGAGCAGGCTGGTGATCAGACGTGGGTGCCATCATCGGCTCCGTCTTTTCCTTGCAACTTCTTTCCTCCTTGATTCATTGAACGGCCTTGGCCTCCAGCAAGGTTTTCTCCACTCGGAGATCGTAGATATCCGCTTTGGTGCCCTGTCCTCGCAGGCAGCGGGCGGCCGCGAAGCCCATTTCCATCGCCGTGTCGGCGAAGATGTACCGAAACGTGCCCTGCCGACCACAGGTAATGAGGTTGTCGTAGCGGTTGACACGTCATAGAGCATTTGTCGGTGCGCTTTGAATTCGCGTCGATAGATGGGATAGGCATGACGGGCACGCGTTGAAAAACAATCGATCACGTGCCTTTGAATATCGATGCCAAGCGTCTAGAGGTCTTTGATGCAGCGCTCCAACAGGTTCGCGTCCGCAGCGTTCCAGATGTCGTCTCCGACCTGGCACGGAATTTCCAGCATGAGAGAGGTTTGACCGTTCGGGGCATTGAACGGACTCCGTTGCTTCGGCTCCTGGATACGCGTCATGAGGTACTTCTTGTTCTGACACGTAGGTCCAGGTATTGCCACTAATCTCGGGTTGATCGACTAGGAGATTCAAAAACCGCAGGCTGCGAAAGCGGAGCTGCGCCGAGGCCGCCAACGCCTCGGGAGCAACACTCGGGGTGAGCATGCGGACCAGCTCCGGCAGCGGCAAGGTGGAAATGAGCGCATCGCACTCAGAGATTCTCGCTGGCCACATAGTCAAATTCCACCCGGTGACGCGGTCTTGCCGCACGTGCACTCGACGAACCCGGGCCGGAGAGAGGATGTGACCGCCCTGTTGCTCGACGACCTCGCCAATGCGTTCAAAAAGCTGACCGATGCCTTTTTTGGGATAGTAATATTTCTTGGCATAGGTCCGAGGCGTCCCCCTGCCGATGCCGAACAAACGCCAAAACGCGTCACCTAAATTGAGTAGCGAGATGCGCTGAGCGGCCCAATCAGACGAGAGTTGTTGTGGTGCAAGGCCCCATAATTTCTCGGTATACGGCCCAAAAAACGTGCTGTACAAATGACGTCCAAAGCGGTTCACGACCCACTCTTCGAACGACTGATCCGAACGCCTTCCGAGGCGATGCATCGCATTGTGCATCAGGTAGTCGACAAAAGCGTAGGTACCAAATCGCAAACCCGTGGTGCTGAAGACTTCACGCGCAGATAAAGGATAGGTAAATTGTTGTCCGCCCAGCATAATGACACTCTTACGGGTCTGGACGAGCAAGTCTTGCTGCATGAGCGCGCACACCTTATCGACGAGCTGCTGATCGGGAGAGATAAACCGGTGCCCCCCTAGATCGAAGCGAAAGCCTCGATATTCGGTGGTGCTGGATAAGCCACCGAGCTTGGTATCCTGTTCGAGCACCGTCACGTTGTCACCCTGAGTCGTGAGCTCCCAAGCCGCGCTGAGCCCACACGGCCCGCCGCCTAAAATCACCACGGTTTTTGCCATGCCCTAATCTCCCTCAAACCCACTGGAGGTGGTGTTCTGCCTGCCGCTAACGCCACCTCCAGGAAGGCATTGGCTACGGCTGCGCCACTGCAGCTTCGAGCGCACCCGCGATGACGATCTTGCCGTCGGACTGAATAGCGATCCCACGAGCCGTTTCTGCGGTTCCAGCGGTGACGAGATTGATCGATGCCACCCCGCCCACGCCAAAAGTCGGGTCGAGGATGCCATCGGTGGTCAAACGGGCGACAACCATGTGACTGTCGCCGTTTTCTGTGAGGTGACCTGCCGCGTAAAGGCGATCCGAGGCGTCGAAAGCAACGCTCCAAAACCGGTTGTCCCCGGCAGGCGAGAGGGGCACTACTTGAGCCACATCGGCGCCCCCCGGCAGAGGCAACAAGACAAGCGTTGCCTGGCCGTCAAGCCTTCCGTGACGCTATAGCCGACGGCGGCCGCCCAGTTGCCACTCGGCGCCAGAGCCAGGCCATAAAAATTCTCATCCGTGCCGCCGAAATCGTAGGTTTTCATCCCATCTTGATCAAAATCGCTCGCCAGGGTGCCATCCGCATTGAGGACGACGACAAGGGCATCGCCATTGCCAGCCACCGGCGTCGCCGTGCCGACGATGAGGACGCGATCGTCGGGGAGCACGGCGACATTGCGCCCGCGATCGTTTTCCCCAATGAAGTCAAGGACCACGGTCCCCCCCACACCCCAGGTGGGATCGAGTCGGCCGTCTGGTGTCAGGCGCATCGACACCAGATCGACCGTACCGGTCGCCGCGCTGCGGCCATAGCCGGCCGTGACATAGTGCCCCGAGGACTGCTGGGCGAGTCCGTAGGCCTCGACCATCCCCCAGGGTTGCGTCACCGGGTCGTCCGGCATAAAGGGGTTTTCGTTTGCCACGCCTTCGAACCCAAACGCCACGTCGGGCGTGCCGTCATCATGGAGCCGCAGCAGCACGGCGCGATTGGCCGTCTGGGTTCCCGTTGCGGTGGGCTGCGCGGCGTAGCCTGCGGCCACGATATGGCCATCGGCCAACACGGTGCCATTGCGGACGTTGTCGTTGAGGTTGCCGACGTTGAGCGTATAGATGCCCTCAGTCGCAAACGTGGTATCGAGCGCACCGTCAGCGGTGAGACGAATCACGAGGCGATCGCGATCCACCCGCGTCTCCGGGCCCTTGGCGGCAGCAAAGACGAGCAGGCGGTCTTGAGCATCGCTTGCCAGGTTCCATACGGTATCTCCCACCCCACCTGCATCAGGGCCAAAATCGAACTGGCGCACACCGTTTTCGCCAAATGAAGGGTCGATGACCCCATTCGGATCAAGCCGTACCAGGGCGATATTGATGTTGGGTCCCGCCGGCACCACACAGAGGGGCGCTTGGGCACCGGCATGACCGACATGCAATAAGGCGACTCCCCACACAGCCCTCAACAGCCACCCGATCTGTCGCCAACGGGCCGGAGCCTCGAACCGATCACATCGTTCATTGCGTTCATTCGCGTCCCTCCTGACCTGAGCCATAGCCGGATCGGCAACCAGCCACCTGCGGCGATGTCGACTCATGGCATATCTCTACGAAAGATTATGAGAATCATTATCATATTTAAGCGTAAAAGGCTTATCTAGCCTTTGAAAACCCACTTGTAAGGGGTGTTAGAGGTAGTGTCGCATGGCAAGGCGTACGAGTAGGAATCATGGGGCGAGACAGGCGCCAGCGGCAGTAAAATGCAACGCTCGGGTTTTTCTCAGCCGGGGCTCTGTGTTACGCTTGTATCGCGATAGGGTGAAAAACGAGACAGTGGCCCTGCTCGCAAAGAAGGTATTATGAACCGAGACACGTTCAAACAGCGGCTGGCAAACGGTCCATTGCTCCTAGATGGGGCGATGGGGACGTTGTTATACGGCAAAGGCATCTCTATCGACCAGTGTTTTGATGCGCTCAACCGCCGTGAGCCCCAGGCAGTGGCCAGCATTTATCGCGACTACATCGATGCGGGTGCCGACGTGCTGGAGACCAATACCTTTGCTTCCAATCGCTTTAAGTTAGCGGAGTACGGGTTGCAAAATGACGTGCTGGAGCTGAATACCGCCGCGGTTGCCATTGCTCGACGGGTCATTGCGGCCTCGTTTAAGCCCATGCTGTTGGCCGGGGCGATTGGTCCGTTAGGGGTGCGTCTTGCACCGCTTGGGCGGGTGCGTCGCCCGAAGCCGAAGCCGCTTTCCGCGAGCAAATCGAGGCATTGGTGAACGCCGAACCCAAAGGCGTGGACTTACTCATTCTGGAGACGATGGCCGATCTCAAAGAGGTCGAAATTGCCGTGGACGTGGCGCGACCTGGTTGCTCCCGCATCTACCCATCGTGGCCCAAATGGCCTTTACCCACGACGATCGAACCTTCATCGGTCACAGCCCGGATGAGGCCGCACGAACGCTTTCGGGATTTGACGTCGACATGATCGGGGTTAACTGCAGCAGTGGTCCGGCGCAGAGTGTTACGTCTGATCAGCATGATGAAAGCAGTGGTGCCGGACATGCCCATTGCCGCGGTGCCCAATGCGGGATGGCCCGAGCAAACCAAAGGCGGCCGGGTGATGTATGCCGCCACGCCAGCATATTTTGCCAGATATACCCGGGCATTCCGTGAAGTGGGAGCCGGCTTGATTGGCGGTTGCTGTGGCACCACCGACATGCACATCGCGGCCATGCGCCAGGCTCTGGACACACCTGGAGAAAATCCCATCCCCATGCCGCGCGTCAAGCTGACTGCAGCGCGATAGCCACCCCCACGGAATGGTCGATCAGCCCACCCAACTGGCACAATACTTCAACGAAGGCACGTTTGTCGTGACGGTGGAAATGAGTCCGCCCAAAGGCGTGGGGGCCGAACCTCTGCTGCAGAGTGCGCACATGCTGAAAGAGGCCGGAGCGAATCATCCTCAATCTGGCCGATAGCCCACTGGCCCGCATGCGGATGAGCGCCTGGGCCGCAGCCTATTTGGTGCAACGGGAAGTGGGACTGGAAACCATTCTTCACTTTCCCACCCGGGGGCGCAATTTGCTGCGCATTCAGGGCGATCTCTTAGCGGCCCATGCCATGGGTATCCGCAATCTGTTCGTCACAATGGGAGACCCGACTCGCATCGGCGACTTTCCGGAGGCCATGGATAGCTATGACATCGTGCCGACAGGGCTGATGCAACTCATTACCCAACAATTCAATGCCGGGGTAGATAAAGCGGGCACACCGCCTCGATCAGGCAACGTCTTTTGTAGGGGGGTGCGCGCTCAACTTAACCCCCAAGGACGTCGAGCGCGAGATGACCTTATTGCGCAAGAAAGTCCGCAATGGTGCCGGTTTTGCCCTCACCCAACCCGTGTTTGATGCGGCGGCAGCCCGCGCTTTTATCGACACCTACGAAACGCGCTATGAGGAGCCAATGATCCCGATCCTCGCAGGCATTAAACTGTTACACAACGGTCGCAATGCCGATTTTCTACACAACGAAGTCCCGGGCATGGTCATACCGGAGGCATATCGCCAGCGCATGCATGCGGCCGATCGACCCCCAGCAGACCGGCGTCCAAATTGCGCAGGAACTCATGGAGGAGATAAAACCATTTGTCCAGGGCGTGTATTTGATGTCCAATTTTGGCCGCTATGACCTCGTCGCGGATGTCATCGGTAGATAATCCAATTTTTCAATCCACGGCCCCGCCGGGTTGGCCTCTCCATCAGACGCCATTGCCGATCGGGTGTAAACCCTACCTGGGAGAGCCAATTGCCGGATATAACAAGCTTGCTTGTAGTGGGAAGTGCGGCGACACTCGGCTTCACGATCGCCGGTGTTGCCGGTTTTGGCGGCGGTGTCGTCATGATGCCAGTGCTGGTGTGGGTACTCGGTCCTCGTGAGGCGATCCCCATTCTGAGCGTGGCGCAGTTTATTGCCTCAGCCGTGCGTTTTTGGATGTACCGTCAGTCCACCACTTGGCCCGTTGTTCGCTGGTTCTCGGTGGGTGCCATCCCCGTCGCGATATTGGCTAGTTTGCTCTATGTCCGAACACCTGCGGCTCTTTTCGTGCGATTTTTGGGCGCCGGTATGTTGGCGCTCGTCGCCTATCGGTTTACGCCCTGGGGCAAACGCACGACCATGCAACTACGCGGTTTTGTTCTTGTCGGTGGCGTTACGAGCTTTTTCTCAGGCTATCTCGGAGTTGGAGGCCCTGTACCTGCGCCCTTCCTACTCGCCTATGGTCTCGTTGGCAGCGCCTATATCGGCACAATCGGCTGCTGCACCATGCTGACCCAATTTTTCAAACTGATCGTCTTTGGCAGCCATTCACTGCTCTCCCCCACCACCCTCTTGATGGGCGCCGGGATTGGCGCTATTTCCTGGGTCGGGACCTCTCTAGCGCGGCATCTTGTCCACCGATTACCCAGGGCCTGGTTCGTCCGTTTCATTGAAGGCATGCTGATTGTATCAGGCTTGTTGTTGTTGCTGAGGGGATAAGAGGCGATGAAACCGCCTGGATATTGCGCCGAGTCGCTCTTGAGCCTTTGCGGCGATTACAGTATGGTAAGATAGGATTCGGTTGACACAAGCACCTGTGAAAGCAGTTTGATGCGTGCCATCAAGGAGGCAACCATGGCTGAGCAACGTCCAGCAATTTACGACAGCAACCCGAAACTAGGCGAACTCCGCGACAACGTGCTGTTCGGCGATGTCTGGGAGCAAGCGGACTTATCCAAGCGCGACCGGAGTTTGGTCACGATTACCGCGCTCATCGCCTTGTATCGCACGGGCGAGTTGCGTGGTCACCTGAAGCGTGCCCTGGCCAACGGAGTGACCAAGGACGAAATCGTGGCGTCATTACCCATTTAGCGTTTTACGCCGGTTGGCCCACTGCTGCCAATGCCGTGCAAGTCGCCAAAGAGGTTTTTAACGAAGAGGGCATTTAAGAGACGAAGCCTCCATCCAAGATGAGATACGGTGCTGGCACTTTCACGGCGACACATGTCGCCGCTGCCGACCCTGTTACAGAGCTGGTTGTTGAACGCGACATGGGAGGGTTTCAATGAGACGTGACCGGCTCATCAGGCTTTACATCTGTTGCTATCAAATGGCTTTTTTGATACAACTAGGATCTGATACGGAATCCAAGCGACCGTTTAACAGGAAGGACGCCCTATGGACGTCTTGTCAATCACACAGATTCCAACCCTCAATCGCCCGATCCTCTTGTTGGCCTTTACCGGTTGGAATGATGCTGGAACGGCTGCGACGTTTGCCACTAAGTTTCTGCTGCAGCGCCTCGCTGCCCGCAAATTTGCGGATATCGATCCGGAAACGTTTTACAATTTCGTCGAACTCCGACCCGACCGTGCGGATGAAAAACGGCGAGCGCATCATCAGCTGGCCCAAAAATGAGTTTTCTTACGCCAAAGATTCGGGTCTGGTACAAGATGTCATTCTGGGTCTGGGGGTTGAGCCCCATTTGCGCTGGCGTTCGTATATGGATGCCATTATGCGCGTCGTCAAAGAATGCAACGTCGAATTGGTCGTCACCTTGGGTGCTCTATTGGCGGATGTGGCCTATTCCCGCCCGGTGCGGATTACCGGGACGGCGAGCGAACCCGCTTTGGCACGCCGTCTCAATTTGGGCGTCTCTAAATACGAAGGCCCCACTGGCATCGTCGGCGTTTTGAACGATACGTGCCGCCAACAGGGATTGCCGGCCATTAGCATTTGGGCCAACGTACCGCACTACATTGCGGCCACCCCCAATGTCAAGGCGGCCTTGGCGATCGTGCGGCGCGTGCTGACCCTGCTCGATTACAGCACCGATCTCACCGACTTGGAGCGGGCCTCGGTTGAATTCGACAAACGCGTTGCAGATGTATTGGCCTCGGATCCGAACGTGGCCGACTACGTGCGCCGCCTTGAGGAGCGCGACGACGCTGAAAACGCCGATAGACAGTCAAGACGATGAGATTAGCGCCTTGCCAAGCGGCGAGGAATTGGCCCGGGAACTCGAAGCAGTTTCTGCGTGAACAACGGCGTGGTCCTGATGAGAATACTTAGCGTCCCCGGTGACCGCCATGCGCCAGGTTTGTATTCCCCACTATGGGCGGCCGGAGGTGTTGCGTCTGCAGGACGTTCCAGAGCCGCCACTCACACCTGCTGGCGTGCGCATTGCCGTGCATGCCAGCGGGGTGAACTTCGCAGATGTGCTCGCCCGTCAGGGACTTTATCCAGACTGCCCCAAACCGCCGGTGGTCGTGGGTTACGAAGTGGCCGGGCGTGTCTCGAAGTCGGGGCGGAAGTGACGGGTATCGATCAGTGGCCAGCGCGTCGTGGCCCTAACACGTTTTGGGGGTTATGCGGACCAGGTGGTGGTGCCGTCCCATCAGGTGTTTGCCCTTCCAGACGACATACCGTTCACCGATGCCGCAGCGCTGCCGGTCAATTATCTAACCGCCTATCTCATGCTGTACGTCTGTGGCCACTTGCAGACCGGTGAACACGTGCTGATCCACGGTGCTGCCGGCGGGGTAGGGCTCGCTGCCGTTCAACTTTGCCGCTTGCGCCAAGCCGATATTTATGCCACGGCTTCAGTGCATAAACATGCCTTTTTGCAGCAGCAAGGTGTGCATCATACCTTTGCGTATACCCCCAAGCCTACTGCGCCAGGGTATTCAAACCGCGACTGGCCGGTCGCGGCGTCGATATCGTACTCGATCCACACGGGGGCCGATCGTTCGCCCAAAGCTACCGGCTCTTGGCGCCACTGGGCCGTTTGATCATGTTTGGCGTGTCGCACGCTTGAGTCCAGGCATGCGTCGCAACCCCTTGATCGCGCTCTGGCACTTACTGCGCATGCCATGGTTTCATCCCATACGTCTCCTCAATGACAATACCGCCGTCATCGGCGTCAACTTAGGGCATCTGTGGGAACACTGGCGCTGTTGCACACAGGCCATGACGCACATTCTTGTCCCTGTATCAACAACAACATATTTGTCCTATTATTGCCCGTCAGTTCGAACTTTCTGAGGCATCTGCTGCACATCAGTATATGCAAGATCGCAGAAATATTGGTAAAATCCTACTCATTGTAGATACCTAAGGAAATGTCAGTTGATACGAATTTCTATGACTTATGTGTGTATGCGAAGCGACAACGAACAGGAATCTGTTGCGCTTTAGCGACAAAAGACATATTTCCCAAATCAATGATTTAGGATTCAATGGTCGATTTCATGTCGCAAAATGGCAACAAAAAACTTCTATATTTGCCCTTCAAATCTCCTTCTTATCCCTCAAGCACGCTGTCCATATAGAGAAACACCTAGAAAGAAAACCTCTTTGGCATGAGTTTTGCCTGAGACTATTTCGAGTATAGAAAAGATCGGTCAATACGATGATATGTAAAGGCTCTTCTTCCATAGTGGAAACGACTTGGTGCCCATCTCTGTCCAAGTGCATATCGGGTGGCAGGAAGGCAGAGCTATAGGAAGGGCATGTTCGATCGTGCACGAGACTATGGTGCCCTCGTCCAATTTAGTTAGTATAGTGTAACTAGAAACGGATCGCGCAGTAGCTTCTAGAAGCCATATCGTCAGGATTTTACGAAAACCACATTTCTTGAAATTGAGGGGCTGATCCCCTACGTGAATATCCACCGACTGGACCCTGAACCTGCCTTTGCACAACCCCATCGGCCTCCATACGGACTCGAAGCACAAGACTGCCTCGAGTCCCGTCTCACGCCTCCTTCACCATCTGCAGAGGATCAGCCTCGCTACCGGGAAAGACTCAGCAACCCTCCAAGAGAGACCATGGCCCTATATCTCAGTGGTGATTTATAGTTACAATGGGGCACACACGATCCGCGACAGCCTGGAAGTTTATCGCGTCTTAACTATCCCACATACGAAGTCATCGTTGTCGATGATGGCTCGACAGATACGACGGCGTCGATCGTTCAAGCCTATGGTTCCAGTTTATCAGCACTGAACATCGAGGACTTAGTAATGCCCGCAATACAGGCATGCAGGCAGCTCATGGCGAGATCGTGGCTTATATTAATGCCGATGTCTATCCAGACCCACATTGGTTGAGCATCTGGCGATCACCTTTATCGCACCAACCATGTCGGGGTGGGCGGCCCCATCTCATGTCCGACGACGGCGGCTGGATTGCCGATTGCGTAGCCAATGCACCGGGTGGGCCCGTCCATGTGCTCCTTTGCGACCGAGATGTCGCGCACATTCAGGTTGCAATATGGCCTTTCGCAAAAGTACCCTGCAGTCGATCGGCGGATTCGACCCACGATACCAATAGCCGGCGATGATGTCGATGTGTGCTGGCGACTCCAGCGACGCGGATGGACACTTGGCTTTCATCCCGAGGCCGTTCTTTGGCATCGCGATCATTACTCAATTCGCACGTACTGGAACCAGCAAAAAGGTCACGGCAATGCCGAGATTTTACTCGAAGAAAAATGGCCATTGGCAAACCGTGAATTCGGCTATTTGGCCTGGTCGGGTCGGCTCCACAGCAGACATTTAAACCGAGCGATCAACCTGCGACAGGACCATATGCCTCAAGGTGGTGGAGCCACGTACGGTGTCAACACTTTCAAGAATCTGGGTCATATGTGCTCCCCGTGCTACCCTTGATGCCGTCGTGGTATTTGCTAACCGGGGCTCTGACGGTGCTCGCCCTGCTCAGTGTGTTATGGTCACCCTTGCGCTACAGCCTGCCATTGCTGATGATCGCCGTCAGCGGCCCCCTCGTCCAAGCGGTATTACGGGGGAACGCCGCGATTTTTGCTTCTGGCGTCGCAGTCACCTACCATGCGCTTAAAGTATGGGCTCTTAACCGCATATCTGCACTTGCTACAACCGATCGCCCGCCTGTATGGCCGTCTCAACAAGCGCCTCACCCGGCAACGGGGCCATCAGCAACTGAGGCTACTCTGGCCCCGCACCATGACGATTTGGCGCGAGCATCATCGGGCTTCCGCCAATCCGCTACAATCCTTGAAAACGACATTATGCGAGGACGCCCTGTTTGTTCAACAAGGTAGCAGTCGAGACCGCTGGGATCTGGAAGTGCGCGGGGGATTATTCTGGCAAGGTCCAAACCCGTATGATCGTTAAAGAACCAGGGGCCAACAAACCCATCGATTCGTTTTCGGGCATGGCCGATGGGATCGATTTATGGCGTTGCCTTAAGCCTACTCTTTACCCTCCTGTGTATAGGAGCGATTTTAGATCAGGCCTATGGGTCGCAATATTCTCGGCTGTGTACGCCATCACGGTCATTTACCGCATGTGGCAGGAGAGCGCCTGGGCCATGTCAAACCTGCTTGAAGGACTCAAACGTCTGGGGGCGAGAGAGTAGGCCGACTCGCCACCCGGGCATGCGCATGTCATCTAGGGTACCTGAACCAAAGCCTCGATGACGGTATCAATATCTATCACATCACCGTATTTCGAATCGATATCGAACAGATTGACAGCATGCGACATGGCGACACGATCCGCCACACACTGACGCGGCACGATGACGCGAAATCCTGCCGAAACCGCATCAATGACAGTTGCACGCACACAGCCGCTGGTCGAATTGCCCGTAATGATCACCGTATCCACCCCGCAAGTCGTCAGATAAGAGTGCATGGTCGTGCCATAAAAGCCACTTGGAAACTGCTTTTCGAGCACCAACTCACCTGGCTCCGGTGCGAGTTCAGGGACAATTTGGGTCTCCTTGCTGTCGGGCCGCAAGGCCTCTAGGGCCGGTACTTTTTTGACAAACCAGCCACCATCGCGAAACTGACCTTCACGGTAGACCACCGTGGTATGCACCACGGGAATGTCCTTAGCGCGCGCCAGATCGAGCAGTCGGCGGATGTGCTTAATTTCCTCCGACATCTCAATGCCAATGGGCGAGATCGCGGGGTCTGCGCAGCCGTGATTACAATCGATAATCAACAGAGCCGGTTTGGCGCCAAAACCAATGCGATTGGCAAATCCAATTTGGCTGTAATAATCCTCAGCTTGAGAGAGGTCCATCGTCGCGTGCCTTCTCCAGTAGGGGGCAGGATGTCAGATACGAGCCGAATCCGCTCTGGATTCCACGTGGAGGGGTATTGTACCATGCTTGACAAGGTATTGAATATGGCGTCTATCAGACGGCACTTGCATGGATGTTACAGACAGGAGCGTACACATGGACGATCTGCTGATTCGCGGCGCGCAAATTATCGATGGCAGCGGCTGCGGCTGGCTTTACCGGTGATGTCGCCATACGCGATGGGCGGATTTGCGCGGTGACCACCGAGCCTGCCGGACAGGCGCAGCGCGTCATGGATGGCACCGGGCTGGTACTGGCCCCCGGTTTTATCGATATTCACACCCACTCCGACTTCACCTTGCCGCTCAACCCCCTGGCAGAGGGCAAAATCCGCCAGGGGGTAACCACCGAGGTCGTGGGCAATTGCGGTTTTTCCGTCGCTCCGGCACTGCCGGGTAAAGCGGATTTACTACGGGATTATCTGGCCGCCAGTGCCCCCTGGTACGACTTTCGCGAGACCACATTCGCGGCATACATGGAGGCATTCCCTGCCACCTCGGTCAACACCATCATGCAGGCCGGCCATCATACCTTGCGCCTGATGGCCATGGGCACCGACGATCGGCCCCCAACCGACACCGAACTTTTGCACATGCAGGAGATGCTTGAAGAAGCGCTGCAAGCGGGTGCCATCGGGCTCTCTTCGGGGTTGTTCACCACCCCAGGCGGCTACGCTTCCAGCGACGAAATGGTGGCCCTGGGTCATGTCTTGCGACGCCACGGCGGCGCCTATTCATCGCACGTCCGTGATGAAGCAAACCACGTGTTTGACGCCGTGCGCGAGGCCATTGCCGTGGGGGAAACCTGCGGTATCCACGTGCAAATTGCCCATCTCAAGCTTTCCGGAACCGATAACTGGGGTGGCGCTTCAGAATTGTTGGGCGAGATCGAAGCGGCTCGCGAACGCGGCGTCGAGGTAGACTGTGACCAATACCCTTATACGGCGGCGACCAACCCCTTGCGCAACCTCTTACCCACCTGGGTGCAAGCCGGCGGGATGGCCGCCATGTTAGCCCGGTTAGCCGATCCAGATACCAGGCAGCGGCTGCGTCAGGACATCGAGGCGCAAGGACTCAATAATTTTGGTCGCATTGCTTCGTGGGATGACGTCCGCATTGCCATTTCACCCCACCAACCGCAGTACGCTGGACAAACCATAGGCGCCATCGCTCGCGAGCGCAGCTGTGATCCTTTGGATGCCGTCTGTGATTACCTCGTCGACGATCAGGGACACACGCGCATCTTGATCACCTCGATGTCAGAAGATGATGTACAAGCCATTTTGCGCTCCCCCAGCATGCTCGTGGGTTCCGATGGGACATCTCTAGCGCCCTATGGCATCACCGGACAGGGGAAACCGCATCCTCGCTTTTACGGCACTTTTGCCCGCATCCTTGGGCACTACGTGCGCGATTTAGGTCTGTTGCCGCTGCCGCAAGCGATCTACAAAATGACGGGTGGTTCGGCTAAAGCACTCGGGTTGGTTGATCGAGGCTTCATTCGCGAGGGCTACTGGGCGGATCTCACCTTGTTTGATCCTCAAACGATTGATGCGATGTCGACCTACGAGGAGCCGCATCAGTACGCAAGAGGCATTCAAGCGGTGATGGTCAACGGTCAAGTCGTCATTGACGAGGGCGAGCATGTGGGCGCTTTGCCAGGACGTGTCTTGCGTCGCGGCACCCAGGGTGTCGGTGTGGCATAGACGATAGTAGAACCTCAAAGATCAGACGCCAACCGTCAATGAACTGCTGGTTAACCCAGCAACGGTTGGCGTCAAGCCATCTCTTCACCTAGCCCGCGAGTGATTTCACATAAAGATACGGATCGATATGACTGACGCGGCTCATCGCGGCTTCATACTGGGCGTTGGTGTTGGCACAGGCCGGTACATACTGAGGTTCCGTCTTTGTCAATTTCACCCAGATAGAGCGCAGTAAGGTGGAGAATGAACGGCTTTTTTCTGCTGCTCCGATCACCCTTTTGTCCCGCTTTTGTGGACGTGCCGTAGCGGTGCGGTGGTTGATCGTGGTGGACGTGAGTTTTGGCGCTGCAAGGACCTGTTGCATGAGGTGCTCCTTTTAAGGAGGTCAGTGACGTATAGCGAGAGGAGTTAGCGCTGATAACGACCCATGTGCGCTTTGTACTTCTGGCTCGTGGAGGCATCGCAGGATGCGCGCGGGCGTAGGAGATGCAAAACAATGAGCTTACTCGTGCTAGCTGATCCCACCTATGCACTGGCCTTGGCGTTTGAGACAGATCACGATTCCAACCAAACGGTTGGTAGAATATGTTTAAATATATCATGCTAAACTGATTATGTCGAGGGTTTTAAACGATTTTTTCGGGTGTCTTGCAGGGAAATTTTATGATCGCGCCCTCTGCCAGCAGGCTGCATGGGTCGCGATTTGGCGGCTACATGAAATTGCGCGTATGCAGTGCAGATAGAGCGGCGGACTGTGCCTCGTCAAAACCGAGTCTGACAAGGCGCTTTTGACGCCCTTCATCCATGTCGCGCTGCAGCTTTTGCACGCGATCCCAGCCAGCGCGAATCGCATCGTGTTCCCAGCTACCGGCGGCGAGCAGAATGAGCGCGTCAAACACCTCTTCGTTGAGGCCGGCGGTGTAGGCGAGTGCGTCATGACGGCGATGGACGGCCACGGCGAGACGCGCCCGTAGTGTGGGGTCCTCAACGGTATGGTGCGCAAGATGCGCAAGGCCAAATGCAACGTGACGTGCTTCGTCTTGGGCAGCCAGTCGTGCAACCTCTCGCGTGATCAAGTCTGGGGCGTTCTCATGAAGAAACCATAGCAGCGAAAGGAAGCTGCCTTCGCCAAGCACCGACAGCAAAAACGACGCAAGCGCAAAGTCCGGTTCATCAACGAGGGTTTTCAGTGAGGACTGCCCTCCGGTAGTCGATAGTCCTGGGTGCGACCGGCGCAGTAATATCCGCCGTGTGAAAACTTCGATGTGCCGTGCTTCGTCTGCCGCCTGGATGGCGAGTAGCTGCATGACCTCGCGGAAATGTGGGTGTATCTGAGCGGCGAACTTGGCGGGGATAATCAGCGCCGCAGTTTCGTTTTCAACCAGGTACGTCATGACCTGCACCACGGCGTCCTCAACCTCATCGGACAGATCACACGGCGCATCCCATGGGATGGCAGTAGACGGGTCCCACTGTGCCGCTGCGGCCTGGGCATAAAGTCGCGCTGCCTCATCGGCCCACAGATCCGCGCGCTTATGTAGGGGGAACTCGAACACTGGCGCGCCTGCTTCAACCGTGGCGCCACGCGCTGCCAGCCCCCAGCTTCCCGGAGCGACCGCCACCACGCCGTCGGCCGTGCCGGCCTGCTGCGCCCCACGCCAGCGGCCAATCTGTGCGCCGCCGCGCGTGATCACCGCACAATGCGGGTCGATGAGGGAGAGCGGATGCCCCTGCGCCCGGCACCATCCACGCAGATGCACGGCAAACTCAGGGGCGCGACCACTGACTTGTACAGCTCCCCCGATTGGTAATCGGGTCAGGGCGCGCTTGATAAGCACATGACCACCCTGATCGAGAGCTAACTCTCCGAGGTCCAAGACCATCATGCGTAACGCCCTACCAGATCGTCAACAAATGCATCAATCGTTCCGAAACGGGCGATCGATCGGTCCAGCAGCGCATACTGCCCCGTGCGACCGGGACGCCATGCCTTCAGCCCTTCGAGATCGAGTAACGGCCGCACCTCCGGATCATCGTAAGACATGGACAGCAACAGTTCGCGAAATCGACCAATGAGGGTCCTCGGGTGCATGGTCGAGCACGGTAAAGTTACAGTGGTCGTATTCACTGGTTTGCGTCAGCACGCGCTTGCTGCCCGAAGGCAGGGTCCCCTCAGTGCCAAACAGCAGATAATTGCCGTCGATCATGCACGCCGCGTCGACCTCACCAGCGATCAATGCCCTCGCCGCATCGCGTTCGCCCCCGATGTGATCCCCGTGCTTGCCAACCAGCACATCAAACTGTCGGACCTTGAAATCGCGATGGGGCTCCAGCCCCGCTTCAGCCAGATGCAATAAGGGGATCAAGGTCGCTTGAGGCGAATCGCCAGCGCCCACGCCGATCGTCTTTCCACGCAGATCTTCAATGGACTGAATCGGTGCATCGGCACGCACGACGACGACACTCGTCAGATCGCAATCGGTGTCTCGCATCGCGATCGCTTCGACTTTCCGGCCCACTCGTGTGGCCACTTGCTTAGCTTGCAACCAGGCAAGTGGCGAATTCCAGGCGACATGATAATGACCGGCGAAGCAACCTTCCACTTGACGTTCATAGTTCGAGTAGAGAATGTAATCGAAGTCCAATCCCCGTTGCGCAAACCATTGTTTGAACCCGTCCCAGATGGTGACGACTTTGGGATCGTAGGCAACTGCGCCCATCAGCAGTGTATTAGACATAGAATTTCCTTAAAAGACCGGGAGACCACACAGCGCCTTGCCAATAAAGTCGTAGAGCTGATCGGTAGTCGGTGCCATCACGGTGCCGGCTCGGGCGTCGCGGAATCGACGCTCGACGCCGACGTCCTTGCGAAAGGCCGCACCGCCACACACCCGCATAGCCGTGTCGAGTACGGACGTGGATGCCTCACCGACAGCCGCCTTGCATTCCAACACCCGCAGCATCACGTCCTCACGGCCGCTCTCGACGGCATCGAATGTGTCGAGCCACAGACACCGTGCCTGGTCGGTCGCAATGCGCATGCGCGCTACGTAGGCGCGAATCGTCGGGAGTTCCGCCAGATTCGTGCCCAAATGCTCAAATTGCGTGCCAGCCACATGCGCACAGGTTGCAGCCGTCGCAGCTTCCATGAAGCCGACGCCGCAGGCCGAGGCAAGGAGATTAAAAACCGGTAGCGCCTTTTCCAGCATGATCTGCAATCCCGACCCGTCTGCACCGAGCCGATTGGCCTCCGGTACGACGACATCCTCGGCGATTACGGGCGTTGAATCATTGCCGCGTAAACCAAGTCCGTCAAATGCGCGAGGCGATGAGAGCCCGGGACTATCCCCAGGCACCCACCAGATCGTGCTCATCCCGTCAGCAGCGACTGGCGTGCTCGACCAGATATAGGCCGTCGCATGGTTGGCCGACGTCACCCAGCTCTTGTGCGCGTCCAGATGGACCCCGTCAGGGTGCAGCGTCGCCGTGCTCACGGGTGCCCAGAAGTGGCTCCGCGATCCCGCTTCTGAAAATGCCACCGTGAGTAGATGGTTACCCGCGGCAGTGGCCTGCCGTATCGTCTCGGATCCCAAGGCCTCCACGACCATCGTGGCCGTGTAGTGCATACACATGATCATCGCCGTCGAGCCGCACTCACGCGCCAATCGTTCGACCACCATGCCTGCGGCCCGGGGTCCTTCACCCATGCCGCCGACCTCTTTAGCACTCACCAGGCCCAACAGACCGGCTTCCCGCAAGGCATTGGTCGATGCGCTCGGAAACAGCCCAGACTGATCCACCTCAAATGCATGGGCAGCGACAACCCCTGAGGCCACGGTTTCGATCACTTCCAGATAGTTCGACATCACGTCCTCGGAGAGAAAAGAGTTTCATACGGGATGTGCACTATTGCATGACCATCACTGGGTCGATTGAATATCGACGGTTCTCAGGCGCAAACACCAGGCCACTGGCGACCTCTTCAGCTTTCTTTGCGCCGTAAAGTTTCTCCACGACGAACAGCGCAGATTCAAAAGCCGCGAGCCCGCCATTCGAGGTGATGACATTCCCGGCTTCGACAAAACGTTTGTTTTTAACCGCCTTGATCTGGGGAAACCTGCGCTGGAGCTTGCCAATGGCAGACGGAAAGGTCGTGGCCTCGCGCCCGTCGAGCAGGCCGGCTTCAGCGAGTGTGAAAGCACCCCAGCAGTGCGACGTGACGTACTGTGCCGAAGACGCGGTTTTACGGACAAAATCGATCATTGCAACATTCTCTAGATCAGTGGTGAGACTGCCATTACCGCTCGGCACCACCAGGACGTCAATGCGAGGCGCATTGGCAAAAGTAAAGTCTGCCTGTAGTGTCACGCCTTCATAAGTACGAATAGCATCTTGTGTCTGGGATACCGTAAACACATTCATCTTTTTGCCTACGTGCTTATAGATGTCAAAAGGTGCGACAAATTCGGTAATAAAGAGATCGTTAAATAGCAAGATTCCGACATTTTGCGCACCCTCTTTGAGCTCCACGGCTGCAGCAGGTGCAATGGATAGAGCGAACAGCCCCTTAAGCAAGATAGCGATGGCGATAACGGTAGCGTATGACGTCTTCACAGCTGTTCTCCTTCGCATGATACAGTTCCCATTCTATCTATATCTGTCAGTATATCGTTCAGGTAGACAAGCACGCTGGCCAAGACGGTTTGCGGTTTCCAGCTTCGCATGCGGGTAGCTGATACCGTTATACTTGCTGCACCACAGATTCGACTATATCGACAAATCTGTATCTATATAGATTTGAATAACGCATATGTCAAATTGGAAATATCAATAAGAAAAGCCGGACACATAGCCTTTCCAACACGCCTGAGGATGAAAGTGCCCGACGATATCTTGAAATTGGCAAAACAAGCGACAGGGTTGAACAATTGCGAAGCCCTGAGCAAGCTGCTAGGATGCCCACATCGCTGGCCAAAACTTGCACGATCACGAATTGAAAAAGCAGCGCGGCATGCTTCAGCAACATCGGTGGTTAAACGCGAAGCCAGCACCCGGTATTGATCGATCAGTTTTTGCCGCGTTCATCTGGAAAGCTATGTAGAACATTAGCGACACACACAAAGAAGGAGACAACTCAATGCCAGACAACATGATCGCAGAAAAAGACGGCGTCATTGGATGGGTGATTTTCGATCACCCCGAGCGGCTCAATGCCGTGACGCAGGATATGTGGATTGCCCTGGGTAACATCCTGGATGATTTTGAAAAAGATGATGCCGTGCGAGTGGTCGTGCTCAAAGGGGCCGGCAATCGGGCCTTTGTCTCCGGCGCGGATATTTCGAAATTTGCCAACAATCGTCGCAACGCAGAGGAAGTCGAGGCCTCGAATCGCCTCACTGGCTATGCGCGGCAAAAATTGGCAAACTTTGACAAACCCACGATCGCGATGATCAACGGCTATTGTTTGGGTGGCGGCCTGGCAATTGCGCTGTCTTGCGATCTGCGCTTTGCCGCTGAAGGCTCGACATTCGGCATTCCAGCCGCCAAACTGGGCGTGGGATATGGGGCTCAGGGTATCGGGGTCTTACAGGCACTGGTTGGACCGGCCTATACGCGGGAAATTCTTTTTACCGGCCGCCGTTTTGATGGCGAGGAGGCGTTGCGTATGGGGTTGCTTAACCGCCTCATGTCTCGCGACGAATTGGAGCCCTACGTGCGGGAGTACGCGGAGACGATCGGCCACAATGCCCCCCTCACTTTAAAGGCGGCCAAGCTGGCCAGCACGGAGCTCCTGAAAGACGAAGAACACCGCGATCTGACATTGGTCCAGCAGGCGGTGGATACGTGTTTTAACAGCGAGGACTACCAAGAAGGGCGCATCGCGTTTATGGAAAAACGCAAACCGGCTTTCAAGGGCCGCTAATGGCGATGTGCAGTGGTGGTTCCGTCTTGTCAGCGATGATGCGAGAACATAGGGAGAAACACATGGTTTATCGCATGATCACGATAGGTGCCATGGTCATCGTCCTGCTCACAGGACAGACCTGGGGCGCACAGCACCAAGCGCCACCTGTCGTCACAGAGACGGCCACACTGCCGTTGTCCAAAATCGTTCTCTACACCAGTGGTGTCGGTTATCCAGCTCGCTAAGTAGCTGTGCGGCGAGCTCTTCGCGACTGGACTCCTTGCGAGTCGGCATCTCGGACCCGAGATGCATCGGTACTCGCGCGGCGCAGGCGGCCGCCACAGGAACCGCTCTCAGATGGGGCTGGTGGGGAACGCCAGGACAGGCGTTCCGGTTTCATCACGGGGAACGCCTTGACGGCGTTCCCCAGGAGGCCTTGCTCGGTTTGGTGAGAACCGTTGTCAGACGACGGCGACTTCCGCTTCGCGAACCAGGCCGAGCTCGCGGCGCACGCGCTCCTCGATAGTCCGGCGGACGTCCGGGTTGTCCTTGAGGAACTGCTTGGCGTTCTCGCGGCCCTGGCCGAGCCGCTCGCCGCCGTAGGCGAACCACGCGCCGCTCTTCTCGACGATGCGCTTTTCGACGGCCAGATCGAGCAGGTCGCCCTCGCGCGAGATGCCCTCGCCGTACATGATGTCGAACTCAGCCTCACGGAAGGGCGGGGCGACTTTGTTCTTCACGACCTTCACGCGCGTGCGTCCGCCGATCACCTGATCGCCGTCCTTGATGCTGGCGATGCGGCGGATGTCGATGCGCACCGAGGCGTAGAACTTCAGCGCGCGGCCGCCGGTGGTCGTCTCCGGGTTGCCGAACATCACGCCGATCTTCTCGCGGAGCTGGTTGATGAAGATGAGGGTCGTTTTCGATTTGGAGACGACGCCGGTGAGCTTGCGGAGCGCCTGCGACATGAGGCGTGCCTGCAGACCCATCTGCGCTTCGCCCATCTCGCCTTCGATTTCCGCCTTCGGCACGAGCGCGGCCACCGAGTCCACGACGACGACGTCGACGCTGTTCGAGCGGATGAGGACCTCGACGATCTCGAGCGCCTGCTCGCCGTTGTCTGGCTGAGACACGAGCAGGTTCTCGAGATCGACGCCGAGCTTCTGCGCGTACTGGGCGTCGAGCGCGTGCTCGGCATCGACGAACGCGGCCATGCCGCCGTTTCTGTGAGCTTCGGCAATGACCTGGAGCGCCAGCGTCGTCTTGCCGGATGACTCCGGCCCGAAGATCTCGATGACGCGGCCGCGGGGCAGGCCTCCGATGCCGAGGGCGTAGTCGATGCTGATGGAGCCGGTTGAAATGGATTCCATCGGGGCAATGGCCCCGCGCTGTCCGAGGCGCATGATCGAGCCCTTGCCGAACTGCTTCTCGATCTGGCCGACGGCGTTGTCGATGGCTTTGGTGCGTTCCTTCAGGTCTTCGAGCGGCATGCGATCTCCTTGGCGTGTGGCCGTGTTGAAATCAGTGTGGCTTGGTGGTGTGACAGAGGTGGTCACGGCCGCGATCGATCCTAAGAGCGTGCCGAGCGAAAGTCAAGCGAAAATATGTGCGATATTCGGAGTGTTTCACGTCATTCTGAACTGGGGCGTTCGCAGAAACCGCCGAATCCATCGGGGTGTTTTCGCGCAGTTTCTGCAACGGTCCGCGGCTGGTCCGAAAGGACCGGCCCTACATTCGCTCGACCGCGAGCGCGACGCCGTTGCCGCCGCCCAGACACAGCGCCGCGATCCCCTTCTGCATCCGTCGCTGCTTCAAGGCATAGAGCAGCGTCGTCAGAATGCGGGCGCCGCTCGCGCCAATCGGATGGCCGAGCGCGACCGCGCCGCCATTCACGTTGACCTTCTTGGGATCGAGGCCGAGCTGTCGCATCACCGCGATCAGCTGAACCGAGAAGGCCTCGTTGATCTCGAAGAGATCGACGTCCTCCATCGTCCATCCCGTCTTCGCGAGCACGCGGCGGATGGCCTCGACCGGCGTCATCAGCAGGTGCTTCGGGGCCAGACCGCTCGACGCCTGCGCAACGATGCGGGCCATCGGCGTCAGTCCCAGCTCTTTCGCGCGCGCGCTCGACATCACGACCAGTGCCGCGGCGCCGTCGTTGACCGGGAGGCGCGTTGCCCGCGGTGACCGTGCCGTCCTTCGGCGAACGCCGGCGCGAGGCGCGGCAGCGCCTCGAGCGTCGTGTCGCGGCGAATCGACTCGTCGTGCGACGAAGACGATCGCCGCGCCTTTCTTCTGCGGGCAGCGTCACGGGAAGGATCTCCGCGGCGAAGCGCCCGGCATCGGTGGCCGCGGCCGCCTTCTGGTGACTCTCGAGCGCGTAGGCGTCCTGCGCCTGCCGTCCGATTCCGCACTCGGTCGCCACGACTTCTCCGGCCTTGCCCATGTGCCAGTTTTCGAAGCTGCACCAGAGGCCGTCGTTGATCATCGAGTCGATGACCTGGCCGTGCCCCATGCGCAGGCCTTCGCGCACGCGCGCCAGCAGATACGGCGCGCTGCTCATCGACTCCATGCCGCCCGCAACGACGACCGAGGCGTCGCCGGTCGCGATCGCCTGGGCGGCCAGCATCACCGCCTTGAGCCCGGACCCGCAGACCTTGTTGATGGTCAAGGCCGACACACGGTCGGACAGCCCTCCACGCAGCGCCGCCTGACGGGCCGGCGCCTGTCCGAGCCCGGCCGAGACGACGTTGCCCATGATGCATTCGTCAACGATCGCCGGGATCGACGCCGGCCCGGCGCACAGCCTCCCGGACGACCATCGCCCCGAGCTGCGGCGCGGTGAAGTCCTTGAGCGCGCCGAGGAACTTTCCCGTCGGCAGGCGGGCAGCCGAGACGATGACGGTTTCCATGACCTGATTCTAAGTCGTTCGATGGGTTCGGGCTCGGAGTGTTAACCGGCGGCCCCGGCCCCCGTTGTATCGTCAGCAGCGACCGGACTGGACCGCGGAGGAGCGCATGGACTCAGAAATCATCATCGTCCCGTCTCTGTTCTTCATGATTGGCTGGATCGTCTTCGTCATCGTGGACGGGGTCCGGCGGCGACAGCAGACCAGGGTCTTTACCGAGTTTCACGGCAAACTGCTGGATCGCATCGGCTCGGCCAAGGAGTTCGGCGAGTTCTTCGCCAGCGATGCCGGGAGTCGTTTCCTGAGCTCGATGTCGAGCAGCGAAAGCGGCGCGCCGCAGATACGGATTCTGCGCTCGTTGCAGACCGGCCTCATCCTGCTCTCGCTGGGCATCGGCTTGTTCATCCTGACCAACGAGAGGACCTTTTCTCTCGAGGCCATGGACGGCCTGGTGGTGACCGCGACGGCGGCGGCGGCGATTGGTGCGGGGCTGGTCGTGTCCACCGCGATGTCCTATGTGCTCTCGAAGCGGATGGGACTCATCGAGCGGTCGCGGGTCAGACGGGATCAGGACGCCTCGGTCTAGATCGTGGCGCGTCTCGACGAGCGGGCGTTTGCGGCGTGCTATCAGCACAACTCGCGTGCGCTCTGGTCCTATCTGTATCGCGTGACGGGCAAAGCGTCCGACGCCGACGACCTCGTGCAGGATGCGTTCTGCCGGCTGTTGCAGGCTGATGTCGGAGCGCTGGGGGATGAAGAGTTGCGGCGATACGTGTTCCGCATCGCCAGCAATCTGATGGCCGATCGGTGGCGCCGATCGAAGCAGGAGCAGAGCTGGCTGGACCGGTTGCGAGGCGTGAGCGAGGCGCAGATGGACCCGGAGTACGACGACAGCGTCTCGCGCGAGTTTGCGGCCCTGAAATCACGGGACCGGGCCCTGCTCTGGTTGGCGTATGTCGAAGGGGAGAGCCACCAGGACATCGCCGACCAGCTGGGCCTGTCGCGTGGAAGCATCAAAGTGCTTCTGTCGCGAGCCCGGAGCCGGCTCAGGGATTTGCTGGCGGCCAAAGGTCTTACCGCGAGGGCATGATGCTGGAGTGGGCGAAGTCATGAGCTAGAGTGGTTGCTGCGGACCATGACGGCGGACGAGGAACAGGACGTCGCGGCGTACATGTCGAAGCTGGCCCATGGCGGCGAGCCGGCATGCCCCCCGTCTGCCCGCCGCCGATCTGCTGTGGGTGAAAGCGCAGATGCTCGAGCGGTGGGAAGCCGAACGCCGCGTGCAGGCGCCGCTCGACATGATGGAGCCGCTGCAGATCGGCGCCGGCCTTCTCGCCGCCGGCATTCTGCTGTTCTGGTCGCTGCCGGCGCTGCTACGCGTCATCTCGTAACGCGACAGCTCAACACGCACAATCAACGCTGACTGCACGTGACTTCGCGTGCGTCAACGAACCGCGGAGACGCGGAGGCACGGAGGTTTTTTTCTCCGCGTCTCAGCGTCTCCGCGGTTCGTGAGTGCACGCGAAGTCGCGTGAAGTCACGCCAGCAACGTTCGCTGACGCGTCGAGACGTCGTTCGCGATCGGCCGCGAAGCGTGTAATCCCCGCCAGGATCGACGGCGCATCCAGGTGCGCTTCGGCGATGACGTCCGGCTCGAGACCGCCCGTCAACCACTGGTTGTCCCAGTCCGATGTGAGTGAGTATTCGTCGGTGAGCGGCCCGACGGCTTTGAGCGGCCACACGCGGCGTGTGCCGGTGCTGACGACCATCAGGTCATACAGCGCCTCGGGTGGGAGGACCGCATTCCGGTACGACTCGGGCTGGCGATCGAACAACTCCTCGCTGATCGCCGCGATAACCTTCACGTTGACGCCCGCGGCTTCGAGCGTGGGAAGGACGCTCACGAGATTGACCGTCGAACTCGATCCCTGCGTGACGACGTAGCCGTGCTTCGGCTGGCCGGGCGCGAAGTCACGAATGACGTAGAAGCCTTTGGCCGCCGCCATCAGATCGGTGTCCGCGAACGTCGCGCGGTTGGCGACGGGGAAGTCCGGTCGGGCGACTTCGAGCGTGATGATCCCGACCTTCGCTTCGCGCGCGGCGATCTCGGCCGCCGCGAAGTAGGCCGGCGCCACGTCGTTGTAGTCCCAGAAGTTCAGGTGAATCGCCTGACCGCGCGGGAACAGCTTCCACACCTGCGGCGCGAAGATGCCGAAATGCGTGCGGCCATCCGCCGCCGTCTCGGGGCCCGAGTGCCCGACCAGGATGTGCAGCACGCCCATGCGGAACTTGCTGTCCTGACTCTGCTGACTCCAGACCCGCGCCGGCGTGTACATGAGCGGCGTGAACGCGCCGTACGTGCCGCTGATCGCCCACACGCCGGCGAACTTCGCCGGGTCGAGCGACGCGCTCTGACTGACCAGCCCGATCGCCGTTGACGCGTTGCCGGCCTCCTGGATGGCCGCCTTGATCCGCGTCCCGAGCGGATTGGTCTCGGGGTCGTAGTGTCCCCAGATGCTGCCGTGCTCGAGATTGATCGACTCGGACAGGTCGGCGGCAATCGTGAGCATGCGATTCCCGGTGACGTAGTTGAGCCACTTCACGATCTCGGAGATTGCGCGTCGCGTGCCGGCGATCTCACCCGGCTTTCGAAACAGCGTGATCCCGACTTCCTTCTCGGCGCCGGAGACGGCGTTGGACGTCTTGACCTTCTGCGGCTCGACCGGCAGGTTCTTCACCCGCAGGCGATCGTCGAGGAACGGATCGCGATCCGCCGCGATGCGGAGCGGCACATCGTCGCGCAGCGAATCGCCGATCTCGACCAGATGATCGGCGAGCCAGTCGCCCAGGCCGTTGCCATCGAGCACCGACATGACGATGTCGAGGTTGGTCTTGTATTGAATGAGACGCTCGCGAGTGTCCTTCGTCGGTCCCTGCGTGATCCCCTGGAACTGGACGCCGTAGCGCTTCTCGAACGTCCTGGCCAGCGCGACGAAGTACTCCGAGTTCATCTTCATCGCGTAGGGGTGGCTTGGATAGCCGACCACCTGCTCGCCATGATCCGGAATCTTGCCGCTGACCGCGGCGGGCCAGTAGCCCTTCGTGGTCTTGCCGATGAGCACGATCGGACGACGGTCTGCCGGATCTGAGTCCTCCAGGGCTTTGAGCCCGGCGACAACCTGCCCGTAGTCGTTGCCATCGGGAACAAGGAAGACGTTCCAGCCGTACGAGGTCCACTGCTCGACGAGGCGATAGCCGTCGTACTTCTTGTTGATGACGCCGCCGATGAGCGAGTCGTCTATACCCGCGTTGTTGTCGGAGATCATC
Organism: uncultured Acidobacteriota bacterium; assembly: GCA_963751025.1. GTDB lineage: Bacteria > Acidobacteriota > Vicinamibacteria > Vicinamibacterales > UBA2999 > Gp6-AA40. The sequence goes on from CAVVTC010000010.1 coordinate 128,422, forward strand.
ACCCGCAGCCGCTTGCCGGTCTGCATGGCCAGGGCCTGCGTCTTCAGCTCCTGCGCGTGACCTTCGGTCATCGCGAACTCGCCTTCGAACGCGACGATCTTCGGCGCGTCCATCGACGCGCCGGCGATGTCCCAGAACGCCGCCTTGCCGGCGGCGGTGGCGATGCCAATGCCCGAGGGACCGCCGTTGACGTCGTTGGTGACATCGACGCTCTCGGCATGTCCGGCGAGGGCCTTGATGCCGCGGGCTTTGGCCTGCGCGAACAGCGGCATGTCGGCGAGCCCCTGATCCTGGAGCAGCGTGGTCGAGCGCTCCGGCACCGCGGCGGAACCCGAGCGCGTCAATCGGCAGGATGGCGACGGCGGGATCGACGTAGTACCGCCGGTTGCCCGTGGCCTGATACCGTCGCTCGAGCGCCTGTCCCATCACCATCCAGAGCGCGTAGCAGGTCGGGATGCAGTGCCCGCCGGCGAGCATGAACTTGTCGGAGTAGGGGTGCTTGGGCCGCCGATAGTCGAACCGCAGTCCGCCCAGCTTCGGGCCGGCGAGATGCAGGGCGACGTTGTACGGGGTGTATGCCAGCGGCCCGCCGAAATGTCCTGTCTGCGAGTAGTTCCCGAGCAGCACGAGGGCCATGCACGTCATGAACCCCACGTCTTCCATCCGCTGGCGATCGTAGGACGCGTCCAGCGACTGAACGGGGGACACCAGTCTTTCGCTCGCAGTAGCCAATCCTCGACCTCCGTGATGGGCCGCGTGAATGCGGTCCCTACGAAACCTGTATGTAGCGAACCACCTGCTCGCCGAGCAGGCTGTCGAGCCGCGATCGGATCAGGGCGGCCGATCGCTCGACCTCACGCTGCCAGTGGGCGTCCTTCGCACGGACGCGGAGCACGCCGTTGTGCAGCTCGACGGACGTCACCTTGTCCACGGCTGGACCTACCGCTGTACGCCAGGAGAACGCGACCTTCTCCGGTGTCAGCGGCGCACGGCGCAGCACCGCGGCGAGCGCGTCTGGCATGACACGATGGACAGGCGTCACTGGGCCCTACACGATACCATCCGAGGCCGCGAGGGTGCGAGGTGCGAAGGTGCGAAAGTGCTGTCGCGCCCCGCACTCTCACACCATCGCACCATCGCACCCTGAATTGTGGTCAAATTCTGAACGTGATCGCACCCCAGTTCACTCGCATCTCCCGTCGGGCCGGCATCGGCGTCGCGGTCTCGATCCTCTTCGCGGTGGCAGTCGCGCCTGGACCGAGCCCGGCCGCCGCACAGCCGCGCGGGCAGACAGCGGCTTTTCCCTGCGACGTCCAGACCACCGAGCGGATCGTGGCGGTCGGGGACGTGCACGGCGCATTCGACCAGTTCGCCGCCATCCTGCGCACCACGGGACTGATCGACATGCGCAACCGCTGGATCGGGAAGAAAGCGGTGCTGGTCCAGACCGGCGACGTGCTCGACCGCGGACCTGATTCGAAGAAGGCCCTCGACTTGCTGCGCAAGCTCGAAGGAGAAGCACAGCGGGCGGGAGGTCGCGTCGTCGCGCTGCTGGGCAACCACGAGTTCATGCGCCTGGTCTCCGATTGGCGGTATGTCAGCCAGGGTGAGACGGACGCCTTCAAGAACGCGGACTCGGTGGATCTGCGCGACCGCGCCTTCGTGGTGTTCAGCACCGAGGCCGAGAAGGCGGCTAAGGCCGTCGGGAAACCCTTCGACGCCGCGGCGTATCGCGAGCAGTTCATGAAGGAGATTCCCCTCGGCAGTCTGGAGATGCGGTTCGCGTTCGACGCCAAGGGCGAGTACGGGGCCTGGGTTCGTCAGCGCGCGGCGGTCGCACGCATCAACGGCATCCTGTTCCTGCACGGTGGAGTCAGCGACACGGCTGCTTCGATGGGTTGTGAAGGGATCAACGCGGCCGTGCGCAAGGATCTGCTCTCGCTGCCAATACCGCTCGAGCAGGTGCCGACGCTCTTCTCGGCGAGCGAAACCGGTCCGCTCTGGTATCGGGGGCTCGCCAACGAATCCGAAGCATCGCTCGCCCCGACGCTCGACTCGATCCTCCAGCGAATGGGAGCGCGCGCCATCGTGATTGGCCACACGACCGTGCTGCCGGGAAGAATCAATACCCGCCTCGGCGGCCGCGTCATTCAGATCGACACGGGGATGGTGAACGGCCAGTTCTATCCCGGCGGCGTCGCCTCAGCCCTCGAGCTGCACGGCGACAAGATGACGGCGATCTATCTCGATCGACGCGAGCCACTCGCCGTACCGAGCCTGGCGCCGGCGACCAAATAACAACGGATTACAAGGCGAACAGGACGACGGGTTCGCCCAGCCGGGCGATCCGGTCGTCGTAGTGCTTCACGATCAGATCGCGCCGCAACATGATCGCCTCCTGTTCCTGCCTGGTCAGCGAGTTCCCGACCGCCGCTGCGAGAGCCTCGGGAGTGAGCGTACGCAGGCGCTCGAGCAGACCGCGGTCGCATCGCGTCAGGCCTTCCGGCTTCAGGAGCGATCGCCCGAGCCGGAACGCGCGCGTGTGATCGATCAGCCACATCGTAAAGTCGCCCGTCCAGAGGATGTTGCCCTGGTTCCGATCTTTGTTCTGAATCAACTCGTCGAAGACCCGCATGACCTGGAGCTGCTTCGTGGTCTTGACCGGATCGGGTCCCAGCGTTTTTGCCTTGGTTCGACCCTTCTCATCCATCTTGACGTCGTCCACCCACCAGGTGACGGCCGCCATCTTGCCGTCGACCGCACGCTCGACCGACATCGGAACCGTCGTGAGGCCGATCAACCTGGCGACGCGGTATCCGGCGATGTTGTAGCGGTACGTGTCCTTGAAGTTGACCTCGGTATTGCGTCCCGCTTCGAAGACCGGTTTGGCTTCGTCAATCGTCTGGATGTGCACGTCGTGCGTCACCTGTCCGTCCGAGGCCGTGGCGCGACGAGAACCGGTGACACCGCCGCCGGCGTCCCGCGGATTCGAGATCCTGGCTTTGAGCAGGAAGGTCTCGAGCTGTTCGGTGGACAGCGACGGTAATGCCGCGGGTGTGCCCTGGGCGAGAAGAGCACGAGAAACGCCCGCGAACAGAACCAAGCCCAGGACCATCGAGCGCCGACTGACGTCCATGCATGCCCCTTTCGTTTTGTGGTTGAGACGGACGAGATTCTACGACAGAGCAGCCAGTTTCGTGTCGGAGTTTCGCAACGCCAACACGCCGCTGAACAGACCCTGCATCAGATCAACGTGGTCGGCGAGCACCGCGAACAGTTCATCGCGATCGAGGCGAAGGGCCCGGCCGTCGCGTGTGACCGTCGCCCGCCATCCCGACGCCGTCCCGGCCAGCGTGTCAGCGACGCCGATCGTGGCCCCTGGCGGCGCCAGTAACGTTCCTGTGATCGGGTGCTCCAGGAGGACTTCACCCTGGACGATCTGGTAGACGGCCGGAGGCGCACCCACCTCGAAGAGCACAGCGCCGGCCTTGAGCGGAATCTCGGGGGCGACCGCCGTCAACGCCAGCAACTGCGCCGCGGATGCCCTCGACAGCAGCGGATCCTGACGCAGAAATCGGGCGGCCGTCGCCGCGCCTGGGGCCGATCGGTCAGGTCGAAATCTGGGGAAGCGGCGCGAAGGGGACTCGGGGCGTGTCGCTCGCGAGGATCAGACCGAAGAGACTCTGCGCCAGCAGCACGTTGTCCGACACCATGGTCATGAAATCGTCCGCCGTGATGCGGAAGCAGACGGTCGGTTCGAGCGCACGCACCGTGCTGTGGAACGCCGTGCCCTGGAGCACGTCCTCGAAGCCGATGACCGCGGGCGGAGTAATCTCGGCGCCCGCCCTGGCTCCCTCGATCGTGGCCGCGCCTCCCTCGAGCAGGAACAGGACATCGGCTGCGGGCGCTCCCGACTGACACAGGTCGCGACCGGAGGGGTGCCGGACCTCTTCGCCGGCCTGCGCGATGCGGAACAGCTCGTCGACCGAGAGCGACGCGAACAGCGGAATCTCCCGAACGCGGTCGGCGAGCTCGACGATCGGCAGCGACTCGGTCGCCGCAGCTGCCGACAGACCCGGATGCCGTGCGGCCAGCGCCCACGAGGCTGCCTCGATCACCACGCGATCGTCTTCGGACCGATGGCTGGCGACGTACCAGAGGTCGTCGGCAAGACCCCAGATCTCGTTGCTGGCCGACGAAGTGAACCGCTGCGGCGGCAATCACCGGGTCGTCTTCGTGAACGAGCTGCGCCAGCGTGTCTTCGAGATCGCGCGGGCGGCTCTTGAGCACGAGGTTCGCGTAGCGGACTTTGTCACTCAGCGGCGAGTCGTCCAGGATCGGCATCACGCGTTTGCGCACGACGCCGCCAAGGAGGTTGTCGAGATACTCGACCGCCGCCGCGCGCCGGCGGGATTCTCCCTGCTCGATCGTGTAGCGGGCCGCCGCGACATCGTCGCTGTGATAGAGCAGCCCCAGCAGCCGGTAGATCCGATCGATCGTGCGATGCAGCTTGTCGTGCAGAGCCCTGGCGAGCAGGGAGTCTTCGGCGTCGGGGGCGTGTCGCAGGAGGTTCTGTTGGAGCGTCAGGCCGTTGTAGTAGCGCGACGTTTCGCGTACGACGTGTGACTCGACCACCTGCCGTGGGCATGCGATGGCCGGGTGATCGCGCCGGAGTTTCTCGATGGCCGCGATCGCCTTGTAGCGCAGGAAGCCGTCGGGATCATCGAGCGACGCGACGAGCGCGTCCATCGACCGTTGCGTGCCGAGCTGCGCCAGCGTCGCGGGAATGTGACGACGAATCCACACATGCTCGCGCTGATCGCGCAGCGCGTGGGCCAGGGCGCCAACGATCGTCTCGCCGTATCCGACGAGCGCCTCGCGCGCGGTTCCCTTCAGGGCTCGATGTCCGAGCAATGAGAGCAACCCGGGCACGAACAGGCCGTCGGACGCTCCCATTGCCCGCGCGCTGCGAATCGCCTTCTGGACCACCGCCTGATCCCGGTCGTAGAGCAGCGGGATGAGCAGCGCGCGAAACCGTGGATGCTCGATGTGCGCCAGCGCGGTGGCCGCTTCAGCGCGCCCCGCCGACGCGACCTCGCGGGCGTCCACGATCAGCTGCCGTAGCGCCGCTTCCGCACTCATGACGTCATCCGGTTGTCCCGAATTGGCCAGCGTGATCGCGGACGTCACGACGACGCGTGGCTCGGCATCGGTCAGGTGGCGGCGCATGAGGACCGTGGCATCCTCATGCTCGAGTTCAGCGAGGGCACGCAGCGCCGCCGCGCGCACGTCCACGTCCTCGTCCTGCACCATGCGGGTGACGGCCGGCATCCATCCCGCCGCTGCACGCGAGCGCGATACGGCCAGCGCGCGCAGCGTCCGGGCGCGCACGCGCGGCGAGGGGTGCTGAAGGAGCAGAGGCGTGACCAGATGCCGCTTGTCGAGTGCCTCGAGCATCTCGATGGCGTAGAGCACGGCGGCCTCGTCGGGATGCGAGAGCTCTTCGACGAGCGTTTCGATCGTCGCCGGATCGACCTCGGTGCGGATCGTCCCTGGCGCGATCGTGCGCGCCCCGATGCTGGCGCGGAACGCGCGCAAGTACTCACGCCACGCCACGAGCGCGACCGCAATCCAGATGGCAGTCATGACCAGGCTGACGTAGCTCAGACTTCGCCACTCGAGCGCAAGCCCCCACGGTGAAATCAGCACAAGGAGAAGCACGGCAGCGAAGGCTTTGCCGAACTTCTCCATCGTCACGTCGATGAATGGCTTGGCTCGGAATCGCAGTCCGGCCGGCACCGGGAGGAACAGCACTTCCCGCGTGGTCTTGTCGAGCGAGTAGCGCAGCGTGCCGTCCAGCACACGTGCCGCTCCCACGGCCGTGAGCGACGCGGTCAGCAGAATGAGGGTGGCGCTTGCGCCGAGGCCGACCGGGAGCAGCAGGAGCGCGGCGGTGATTCCCCAGGAGCGGTGAATGCGACTCGTGAGCCCGACCTGCACGACGAACCCGAAGATCGAGAGATACGCGCCAACTTCGGCGAGCAAGTCGGCGATCGATTCCTCATCCACCCGAAACGCCTCGGCAGCCATGCTGAGTTGCTGATCGACGACCGCCGCACCCATCACCGCGAGACCCACGACCGCCGCGAGGACGCGCAGTTGCCGGGACTCTGCCAGCAGACGCAGCGCCTCGCGTCCTCCAACTCCGCGATCCTCGTCGAATTCCGCGTGCTGCCCGTCGGTTCGGTGGCGGGCGATGCGCAGAACGATCGCCGCGCACGCCGCCAGGATGGCCGCGCTGACGAGGAGCAGGTTGTTCGATCCGAGCTCTCGGATCGTGAACTTGGTGATCGAGTTGCCGAGCGCACCGCCCAGGCAGGCCCCGCCGCCGATCAAGCCGAACAGCCGCTTGGCCTGGCGTGCATCGTAGACGTCGTTGGCCAGCGTCCAGAACTGACTGATGAGAAGAATCCCGAGAATCTGGCCGAAGACGTAGAGCGCGATCGTGACCCACACGGCCTCTGTCTTCAGCAGGACCCAGAACACACCGAGCAGGACGATGATGGCCGACTGGGTCAGCGGAACGACGTGCCGGCGGGGAAGGCGGCGCGCGGCGCTCCCGTACAGGTGCATGAGGACGCCGATGAGGACCGAAGACCCCAAGAGCACCCACGGCAGGTTGTCCGCTCCCAGGTGGTCGATGGCCTTCGACTTGGTGATGGGCTTGAGGATGTTGTACGCCGTCATCGCCAGGAACGAATAGGCGAACATGAGCAGCGCGACCGCGGCTTCGTCGGCGCGCACCGGCAACACCTTGCTCAGGAACCCGCTCACCCGTGAATCCATGAAAGAGTGGGCCGACGCTATCGCGGTTCACACTCGAGACGCAACCTGTTGCCGGGATAATGGGCCGTGCGTCTGATTCTGGCCTCAGCGTCCCCGCGACGCGCCGACCTGCTTCGCGAGGCTGGAATCGACGTCGAGGTTCAGCCGGCCGACGTTGACGAGGACGTCATCCCTCACGAGCTGCCGGAGGCATACGTCCGCCGCGTTGCGGAGGCCAAGGGGCGGGCGATCAGCGGTCGCGCGCCGGGCCGCTTTGTACTCGCAGCCGATACCGCAGTGGTCGTGGACCGGGAGATTCTCGGGAAGCCGTCGCATCCCGAGGACGCGGCGCGGATGCTCCGGTTGCTCTCGGGCCGCATGCACCAGGTTGTCTCGGGCGTCTGTTTATTGAGGGACTGTCTGCCGGCGGTGGAGACCGTGGTCGAGGTATCGATGGTCGAGTTCGCCGCGTTGTCGCCGGCTGAGATCGAGTGGTACGTGGCCAGCGGGGAATCAATGGACAAGGCCGGGGGTTATGGGATCCAAGGCCTGGCATCGCGGTTCGTGACCCGGATCGAAGGGTCGTATTCGAACGTCGTCGGGCTGCCAGTTGCCGTGGTGTACCGGATGTGCACTGAGGCAGGATTGCTGCTATCCTGACGGGAGCTTCCGCTTCAAGAAGTCCTTATCTATGAGCCACAAAGCCGCAAAGATTGGCGTCACATCGCTCGTGCTGCTGACCGCGTTCGGGGTCCTGCTCTACACCACGCTGGGTGAGAGCATGCAGGTACTGACAAGTACGTCGATGAAGTCGTGGCCCAGCCGGACACGTGGAAGGACAAGAACCTCCAGGTGCACGGCAACGTCGTGCCCGGCTCGATCGGCCGCAAGAAGGATTCGCTCGACTGGCGGTTCGACATTCAGCGGAACGGCCAGACGCTTCGCGCCTACTACACCGGCATCGTCCCCGACACCTTCAAGGACGACTCGGAAGTGGTGCTGACCGGCCGTCTCACGTCGGACGGGTTCAAGGCAACCGAGATGACCGCGAAGTGCCCGTCGAAGTACGAGGCTGCGCCGCCGCTGGCGGTTCCTTCACAGTAGGGTCCCGACCATGGCCTCCCTCGGCTACTACCTGCTGCTTGCGGCATTCGTCGTCTGTGCGTATGCCGCTGCGATTTCGGTGGGTGGTGCCAGGCGCCGCTCGCGCGCGCTGACCGAAAGCGGAATCGGCGCCTTCTACCTCGTCACCGCGATCATGGCGGCCGCGTCGGCCGTGATCGTCTACACCTTCGTCACCGGTGACTACTCGATCAAATACGTCCAGCGCTACTCGGACTCGGCGCAGCCACTCTTCTACAAGCTGACGTCGTACTGGGGCGGGCTCGACGGCTCGATCATGTTCTGGGTGTCGCTGCTGTCGGCGTTCGGCTCGACGGCGGTGTATGTCAATCGCGAGCGGCATCGCGAGCTCATTCCCTACGTCGTGGCGGTCATTTCAGTGGTGCAGATGTTCTTTCTGTTCCTGATGATCGTGCACAACAACCCGTTTTCGACCTTCCTGACGCAGAACCCGACCGACGGCACGGGGCTCAATCCGCTGCTGCAGAACTTCTACATGGTGATTCACCCGCCGACGATGTATCTCGGCTTCGTCGGGCTCACCATCCCGTACGCGTTCGGCATGGCCGCGCTGATCACCGGTCATCTCGACGACTCGTGGCTGCGCGCCGTGCGCCGCTGGACGATGATCTCGTGGCTGTTTCTGTCGGTGGGTCTCGGCCTGGGGATGATCTGGGCGTACGAGGAGCTCGGGTGGGGCGGCTACTGGATGTGGGATCCGGTTGAAAACGCCGGGCTGCTCCCGTGGTTCACGGCCACCGCGTTTCTCCACTCGGTGATGGTCCAGGAACGGCGCGGGATGTTGCGCGTCTGGAACGTGTCGCTCGTGATTACGACGTTCTTCCTGACGCTCTTCGGCACGTTCATGACGCGCTCGGGCGTGGTGCAGTCCATTCACGCGTTCGGCGAGGATCCCGAGCTGGCCCGCCTCTTCACCATCTTCATGGTGACAACGCTGGTATTCAGCTTCGGCTTCGTGATCTACCGGCTGCCGCTGCTGAAGGCTCGGAACGAGCTGGATTCGTGGGTGTCGAAGGAAGCCGCGTTCCTGGTGAACAACTGGATCCTGCTGTTCTGCGCGTTCTTCGTGCTGTTCGCCACGATGTTCCCGACGTTGACCGAGGCGGTCACCAATCAGCGCATCACGGTCAGCGCGCCGTTCTTCAATCGCTGGCTGGTGCCGATTGGACTGGTCCTCCTGCTCCTCACCGGCGTCGGCCCGCTGCTGGCGTGGCGCAAGTCCACGCTGACGAACCTGCGCGAGGAGTTCCTGTTCTCGACGGTGAGCGGCCTGGCGATCGGCGGTCTCGTCATCGCCCTTGGCGTGCCGTTCTGGAGCTCAGGCCTCTGCTTCGGGTTCGCGGGATTCGTGATGGGCACCATCATCCAGGAGTTCTGGCGGGGCGCGAGGGTTCGTCAGGAGACCACAGGCACCGATGTATTCACGGCGTTGATTGGCCTCGTCGGCCGCAACAAGCGTCGCTACGGCGGCTACATCGTCCACGTCGGCATCGTCCTGCTGGCCCTGGGCTTTGCCGGCAGCGGCTTCAAGCAGATCGAGACCGTCTCGCTCAAGCAGGCTCAGTCGGTGACCGTCGGTGACTACACCGTCCGCTTCGATGGGCTCAAGGTCACCGACGACGGCCGGAAGCAGATGATCACGGGCACGATGACCGTGCTGAAGGACGGCGCTGAGCTGACGAAGATGTATCCGGCACGCTGGTTCTTCCGGAAGCACGAGAACGATCCGACGACCGAAGTCGCCATACGCCGTACGTTTGCTGAGGACCTGTACGTCGTGCTGGCGCGCTACGACGTGGCGCAGCAGTCAGCCGAAGTCGAGGTCGTGGTCAATCCGCTGGTGAACTGGGTGTGGTTCGGATTCGGCATCCTGGCGTTGGGGACGCTCATCGCGCTGCTGCCCGACTCGGCATTTGCCTTCGCCGTTGCCCGGGTGCCCGCGCATGCGGCTACGGCCACCATGCTCCTGCTCGCGCTCGCGTTGAGCCCGGCGTCGGTCTACGCGCAGCACGTCGTCTCTCCCCAGAGCGTGCCGCTGGCCTCGCGCACGCCGTTCGAGCGGGAGGTGGGCCGTGCGCTCGTCTGTATGTGCGGGACCTGCGGCCGCAAGCTGGCGGGTGAGTGCGAGTGCGGCTACGGCGCGCAGATGCGCGACGAGATCGCGATGCTGGCGCGCCAGGGGAAGACGAAGAAAGAGATTCTGGCCTACTACGTCGAGAAGTACGGCAGTCAGGAACCGTTGGCCGAGCCGCTCGATGAGGGCTTCAACCGCCTGGCGTGGATGCTTCCGTACATGCTGGGCGCGGCCGGTCTCGTGACGATCGTGTTGACGGCCCGCCGGTGGTCTCGTCCGGCGGCGGCAGTCCCTGCCGGCGTCGAGACACCGATCGATCCGGCTCTCGATGCCCGCCTGGACGATGAGCTCCGAAACCTCGACTGAGTCACAGCTCTCCGGAGGCGATCTCCGCACATCGGGTTCCGACGCCCTGCAGCCGTGGCAGCTCTTCACGCTGGCGGGTCTGGTCGGCGCCACGATTACGGTCTTCCTTTCGCGCGGAGAGTCGCCGGCCGGTGTCATCTTCCTGAGTCTCACCGTGTTCGCCGCGGCCGCCGTCGGCATCGCGGCGCTGCGTACGGTCAAACCGCTCACGTCCAAGGCAGCGGCCGACAGCACCCAGGTGCTCGGCGGTCGCACTCGCGCGGCACTCGAGCGCGAGAAGGCGCTCGTCCTGCGGTCGATCAAGGAGCTCGAGTTCGATCGGGCGATGGGCAAGGTATCCGAGAAGGACTTTGGCGAGATGAGCGCCCGCCTGCGGGCGAGAGCGGCCGGGCTGATGCGTCAGCTCGACGCGGGCGCCGGCTATCGCGAACAGATCGAGAAGGAGATTGAGAAACGCCTGGGGAAGGCGACGGTGGTGGCGGGAGAGTGTCTATCGTGCAGCACGCGCAACGACGTCGACGCGCGCTTCTGCAAGGGATGCGGAAAGGCGCTCCCATGATCAGGGCTTTGGGCTTTGGGCCTTGGGCGTTGGGCGTTGCCATGGCGCTCCTGATTGCGAGCGCCGCGCGCGCTCAGGACATGCCGGACCCGTCGCTGATCCACGGTCGGGCAATTCCGGCGTCGGAACTCGGCGATGGCGTCGTGACGGTGCGTGTCGTGCGCGAAGCGATCGGCAACAACGTGCCGGGTCAGCAGGTGCAGGTGATCATCGGCGGCACGAAGCGATCCGCGACGACCGACGACCAGGGCCGCGCCGAGTTCAACAACCTTCCCCGCGGCGACGAGGCACGTGCCGAGGTGACGGTGGACGGCGAGCTGCTGGTGTCGCAGCCGTTCAGGGTGCCGAGCCACGGGCGGTCTTCGCGTGATTCTCGTCGCCGGAATCGCCAAAGCCGCCGAGCGGAAGAAGCAGGAAGAGGCCGCGGCCGCCGCCGGACCGGCAATCAAGGGCGTCGTCGTCTTCGGCGGCAACACGCGCGTGCTCATGCAGTTTCGCGACGACGCGCTGGAGATCTACTACGTCCTGGAGATCCTCAACACCGCGCGGGCGCGCGTGGACATCGGCGGCCCGTTGACGATCGAGTTTCCCGAAGGCGCGCTTGGGGCGACGGCGCTCGAGGGGTCGTCGTCAACGGCGACGGTCTCGGCGCGGAGGGCCATCGTGACCGGTCCATTTGCCTCGGGCTCCACACTGGTGCAGGTCGCGTTCAGGATGCCGTTCGACTCGCCCGAGCTGACGCTCGAGCAGGTATGGCCGGCCGCGCTGCAGCAGGTGACCGTCGGCGTCGAGAAGGTGAACAACCTCTCGATCTCGTCACCGCAGTTCGCGTCAGCCACAGACGTCACCGCTGATGGGGGCGACGTCTTCGTGCTGGGACGCGGTCCGGCGCTGCCAGCCGGCGGCACCACCAGAGTGACCCTGTCGAACTTGCCGGTGCAGAGCCGGGTTCCGCGGTACGTGGCGCTTGGACTCGCCGGGCTGCTCGCCGGCGTCGGCGTCTGGCTGGCGGTCACGAAGCGCGCCAAACTGGGCGAGGCGCGTGAGGCATTGATCAAGCGCCGCGATACGCTGCTGTCACAGCTCGAGCAGCTCGAGTCGAAACGGCGTGCGGCCAGCATCGAACCGAACAACTACCTGACTCGCCGACAGCGCATCCTCGTCGAGCTCGAACGGATCTACGGGGAGTTGGACGAGGTCACTGCGGGGCCGGAGGGAGGCGGCGGCGAGGGCGTCGCCGCGTGAGCGCGGTTCTCGACTTCGACGAGGTGACGGTTGACGATGTCTCCCGTCACTTCGGGCGGCGTCGCGCTGTGGCTCGCGTCTCTTTCGTCGCCGCCCGAGGGGCCATCGTCGGTCTGCTCGGGCCCAACGGGGCAGGGAAGTCCACGCTGCTCGCGATGCTGGCGACGCTCCTGAGGCCCAGCGCCGGGGCCATCCGTTACGGCACGAACGACGGCTCTCACGCCCCTTCCGAACTGCGCGCGCGCATCGGCGTCCTCGGCCACGATCTGTTTCTCTATCCCGAGTTGACCGCGCGCGAGAACCTGGCATTCTTCGCCGGGCTGTACGGACTCACGAACCCTGATGCGGTCGCCCGCGCCGCGCTCGACCGGGCCGGGCTGAGCGACCGCGGTGATGATCTGGTCTCCAGCTTCTCGCGCGGCATGCGCCAGCGCGTCGCCCTGGAGCGGGCGCTGCTTCACGGAGCCGCGACTCGTGCTGCTCGATGAGCCGTTCACCGGGCTGGACGAAGCGTCGGCGTCGGCGCTGATCGCGCGGCTTCGCCACCTGCGCGACGAGCGGCGGGATAGTCGTGGTCGCCACGCACGATCTCGACCTCTCTGAGGGATTGTTAGACGAGGCGGTGTTTCTGCGGGATGGGCGAGTGATGCGGTCCGTATCGCGGCCCGATGGTTTGCGGTCCACGTATCGGAGCGTCATGAGCGGATCTCACCAGTGATGATGCGCGCCGCATGGCTGATCCTGCGCAAGGATCTGACCGTCGAGGTCCGGAGCCGTGAGATCGCCTACACCACGGTCTTCTTCGCCGTGTCGTGTGTGCTGGTGTTCGCGTTTGCGCTCGTCCGCGAGGGCGCGGCGCCGGAGGACGGCGCGGCCGGCATTCTCTGGATCGCCGTGATGTTCGCCGGCAACCTCGCGCTCGGACGCACATTCGAGCGCGAGCGGCAGTCAGAGACACTGCGCGCGCTGCTGCTGGGTCCCGCGCCGAGGCCAGCCGTGTACGTCGGCAAGCTGCTCGGCATCCTCGCGCTGCTGGCCGGAGCCGAGCTCGTCCTCGTGCCGCTGGTGGCGCTGCTGTTTCAAGCGCGCCTGCTGGCGCATCCGTTCTGGCTGACGGCGATTCTCGCCGCCGGGACGATCGGGTTCGCCGCGGTAGGGACGCTCTTCGCCGCGATGCTCGTGCGCGCGCGCAGCCGCGACGTACTGCTGCCGGTGCTGTTGTATCCGATTACCGTTCCGGTCATCATTGCCGGAGTCCGGGGCACGGCGGCGCTGCTGCAGCCTGAACTCGACGTTGGCATCATGCGCTTCTGGCTCGCGCTGCTGGTGACCTTCGACGTCGTCTTCGTGACGCTGGCGCTGTGGACGTTTGAACCCGTGATGACCGACTGATCATGCCGAAATGGTTTGTTCCCACTGCGGTGATCTGCGGCGCGATGTTCGCCGCATCGCCGCTCGTGATCGCCAGTGCGCCTACGAGTCCAAATGGGACTGGTGCAGAAGATCTTCTACTACCACATGCCATCGGCGTGGATGTTCCTGATCGCGGCCATCGTGTGCGGGGTCGCCAGCATCCGGTTCCTGATCACCGGTGATCCGCGTCACGATCGGACGGCGCTCGCGGCGGGGGAGCTGGTGGTGCTCTTCGGGCTCATGACGCTCGTCACGGGCCGCTGTGGGCGCGCCGGGCCTGGGGCACGTTCTGGATCTGGGACGCGCGGACGACGTCGAGTCTCGTGAGCTGGATGATCGCGTGGGCCTATCTGATTCTGCGCCGGTACGGCGGGCCTGGATCCGAGAAGCTCGCGGCGGCGCTCGCGCTCTTCGGCATGGCGAACGTGCCGTTCATCTACATCTCGGTGAACTACTGGCGGACGATTCACCCGGCGACGAGCGTGGTGCCGACGCTGCCGTTTTCGCATGGGCTTGCCGCTCTGGTTCTGCGTCGTGACGTTCGTGCTGCTGTTCGTGGTCTTGCTCAAACTGCGCGTGCGGGTCGAGGAGCAGCAGGCCCGTGTCGATGCGCTCTACCTTTCACTGGACGACCACGCTGATGAAGACGCTGAAACGCTGGTGTGCCGTGGTGCTGGTTGTTGTCGTGTGGCGGTATGGCGCCGCGGCGCCGCGCAGCAGCCGTCGCAGCAGGAGGAGTTCCTGCCGCTCGAACGAGCTGCCGCCGCAGGAGCAGATGGCGGCGGCGCCGCTACTGATCGGCGCCTATGCGTTCGTGATGGCGGTGCTCTTTTTCTACGTGTGGTCGGTGGCCCGCCGGCTCACCACCGTGCAGCAGGAGATCACTCGGCTCGATTCGGCGATCAAGCAGGGCAACAAAGGCTGATGCCGACCGCCGCGCACTTCCTGTACATCCCGGGCGTGCTGCTGGTCGGGATCGTCATCGGGTGGATACTCGGCTCGCGCGCGGCAGCCGATGCCTACGCGGCGCAACTGAAACGACACAAACCAAAACCGTAGAGCGCACGCTGACGCGTGCGGTCTCCACTGCCAACAGGCTCTCAACGTCCGATGGCCAACCGTTGCGCGAGGACGTCCGGCAGTCCCGCCGCAACGATCTTCGCTTGCGCGGCGCCAACGTCGTAGGCCACGCGCAGCACCGTGATCGTGCGCGAGTCCGTGTCGAAGAGGCCGACGGCCGCGCGCGGGTCGCCATCCCGGGCTGGCCGACGGCGCCGCAGTTGATCAGATACTTCGCCTTCGGATCCAGCGTCAGCCTGAATCGCGCGCCTCGTGGCGGTCCGACCGAGGTCAGCTCGCCGTCGTACTTGAACACCGCTGGAACGTGCGTGTGCCCGAACAGGCACACCGCTCGCGTGCTTGCGCTGATAGCCCGTCTGGCATCGAGGTCGTCGAAGATGTAGGCGTCCTCGTCGAACGGCGAGCCGTGGCAGATTTCCACGACGTCGTCGATCAGCGCCGGGCCGGCGGTCATCGCCGCCAGCCAGGATCGATGCTCGGGTGTCAGCGCCGTCGCCGTCCAGGCGATGGCGTGACGCGCCAGATGATTGAAGCTCTCGACCGTCTCGACCCCGGATCCCACTTTGTCGTGATTCCCGCGGATGATTGTCGCGTTCGGCAGCGCCCGCACGCGCTCGATGACCGCATTCGGGTCGGCGCCGTAGCCGACGAGATCGCCGAGCACCAGCGCCGCGTCCCATTCTCCTGCCGCCGACAGCGTGGCTTCGAGCGCTTCGAGATTGGCGTGGATGTCGCTGAGGATGAGATATCGCATCAGTACTCGATCCACGCCAGCAAGTGTTCGACCACCTCGGGAACCGGACGCGTGGCGTCGACGCGCAGGTGCGCGTGGGCGTACGCGAGCTGGCGTCGCGCATACAGCTGTTCGAGCTGCGCGCGATCGGCGGCGAGCGGACGACGTCCGTCGGGGGGACGCGGTCGATGACGCGGGCCAGCGGCAGATCGAGCCACGCCACGGCGCCGTCGGCGAGCATCAAGCGCGCGATTGTCCGTCTCGGCAAACGTGCCGCCGCCGGTGGCGACGATCGTATGGCGGTCGGCAATCAGCTCGCTCAGCGCCTGTCGCTCGAGCTGCCGGAAGTGCGCTTCGCCCTGCTGCGCGAAGATGGTGGCAATCGTTCGCCGTTCGCGGGCCTCGATTCGCTCGTCGATGTCCTCCACACGCCACCCCGTGGCTCGTCCCATGGCCCGCGCCACCGTGCTCTTGCCGGCTCCCATGAAGCCGACCAGATAGATCTTGTCCGCCTTCACGCCCGCAGCGACTCGAGCACGGCGAAGAACTCGGGATACGAGACGGCCGCGGCGCCCGCGTCGGCAATCACGGTCGGCCCCGAGGCGCCGAGGGCCGCAATCGCGAAGGCCATCGCCAGGCGGTGGTCGTTGCGCGCGTCCACTTCGCCGCCGCGCAGACGCCGCGTCCCTCGAACGTGAAACCCGTCGGGCAATTCGTCGATGTCGCCGCCCATACGACGCAGCCCGTCGGCGAGCGCCGAGATGCGATCGCTCTCCTTGACCCGCAGTTCCTGTGCGCCAGTGACTCGTAGCTCGCCCCCGTGTGTCGCCAATGCGCCCAGCACCGGCAGTTCGTCGATGACGCCAGGCACTTCCGCCGGCGCGATTTCAACCGACCCCAGATGGCCGTGCCGCACCCTGATCGTGCCAATGGGCTCGCCCTCGCCACCCCCGCCGCCCTCGACGTGAATGTCCGCCCCGATGCGCCTCAGCACGTCGATGATGCCGGTCCGCGTGGGATTCACGCCCACTGAAGCTATAACGATCTCCGAGCCCGAAAGCGACGCCGCGGCGACCATCCAGAATGCCGCCGACGAGATATCGCCGGGAACCTCCAGGGTGCGCCCGCTGAGGCGTTGGCCGCCTCTCACTGATACAGAACGTTCGCGGGTCTCGACTCGCACACCGAACGCGTGCAACGCCCGCTCCGTATGATCCCGCGTGGCCAGGGGCTCGTGGACCGTCGTCACGCCGCTCGCGTGCAGACCGGCCAGGAGCACAGCGGTCTTGACCTGCGCGCTGGGCACCTCGGGCGAGAACTCGATCGGCTGAAGTGGGGCGACTCCCTGAATCGACAGCGGGGGGCGGCCTTCCTCCGACCCGATGCGGGCGCCCATACGCTCCAGGGGCACGATGACGCGCCGCATCGGACGTCGCCGGAGAGAGTCGTCTCCGGTCATCGTGGCCTGGAATGGGTGGGCAGCGAGGATGCCGGCGAGCATGCGCATCGTGCTGCCGGAGTTGCCCGCGTCGAGCACCTCGGGAGGGGCAGAAAGGCCGCCCAGCCCGCGGCCGGCGATGGTCAGCGTCAGGCCGCTGGCATCGCGCCGGGTCTCTTCGATCGAGACGCCAAGGCCGCGAAGACAGCGTAGCGTGGAGGCGCAATCGCCACCGGTGGAATAGCCGCGAATCTCCGACCGTCCATCGGCGAGCGCGGCCAGGAGCGCATAGCGATGCGAGATGGCCTTGTCGCCCGGCGGCCGGACATGCCCCCGCACGCGCGGAGCGGGCTGTACCATTACTGTTTGCGGCGAGGGCATCATCGAACTATAACAGGGGACTGGAGGTCGGAGATGCGCGGGAAGCTGGTGGCACTGGTGGGTGCCTTGGCCTGTGTGACGGCGGCGAGCCTTGGGGCCCAGAACACGATCGTGTTTTTCGCCAGCGTGGTGGACGACAAGGCCGTGCCGGTGGCGACCCTGGCGCCCGATGACCTGAAGGTCGTTGAAAACGGTGCCGAGGGGAAGATCACCAAGGTCGAGCCCATTGATTGGCCCATCAAGGTACAGTTGCTGATCGACAACGGGGTCGGGATGGACGCCGCTCTCGTGCAGATCCGTAACGGCATCAAGGGATTTGTCGAGGCGATGCCGGATGGGATCGAGATGTCGCTCTACACGACCGCCCCGCAGCCCCGGAACATCGTCCGGCCGACTATGGACAAGAAACTGATGGTGCAGGGGGCCGATCGCATTGCGCCGGATTCCGGGGCCCCCCGGTTCATCGAAGCGTTGAACGAGGCCGCGAGTCGCATCGACAAGGAGAAGGGGAACTACTTTCCGGTCGTGGTGATCCTCGGCTCGATGTCCGCGGAAGGCAGCTCGTTCAACGAGCGCGATGTCCAGCGCATGCTGCAGCGGTTCGCGGAGCGGTCAACCGTGCACGTCATCATGCTGTCAACCGGCAGCCAGTCCGCCACGCGGCGCGAACCAGACCGCGGTCGGGGACGCGGCGGCCAAGAACACCGGCGGCCGATACGAGAACATCGCGGCCGCCACCCGTTTGGCGACGCTGCTGCCCGAAATTGGGGCCCAGATTGCCAAGAGTCACGAGCGCCAGAGCCATCAGTTCCGCCTGACATTTCAACGTCCAAACGGCGTGTCGGGCGCCATGGGGCAGATCGGCGCGCAAATCCGCACCGGGTTGAACTCGTCTCTGACGATCAACGGACGGCTGCCGTAATTTATAATCCGTCAGACTCATGACCAACGGGAACACCGTCTGTCTCGAGTTCCACAGCACGTACGAGATGCTCGACTTCGTGCAGGTCGCGAGCGATCATCTCGGACGTCTCGCCGGACTCGACGAGGAGGCGCTCCATTGGGTGGGAGTCGCCGTGCGCGAGTCGGTGATCAACGCGATCAAGCATGGCAACGGCGGCGACGAGCACAAGCACGTGCTACGTCGAGTTCACGCCGCTCGACGCCAGCCGGCCATCGGGCATCGTCATTCGCGTGCGTGACGAGGGCCCGGGCTTCGATCCCGAGACCATCTCCGATCCCCTCGCTCCCGAAAACCTCCTGAAGGCGAGCGGGCGAGGCATCTTCCTCATTCGCAGCTTCATGGACGAAATGGTGTTGCAGCGGGCGGCCCAGGGCGGCATGGAGGTCGTCATGGTCAAGCGCGTCGCGTCGCCGGAGTGTGGTCTGCAGAACGCCGAGTGACCCAGCCGACTCGTTCAGGGCAAGTCCCTCCGGACCCGGTCTTCCTCGCCACGGCCGTTGAAATCGTGCTTCAGGCCGGCGCCATCCAGATGGCGCGGCGCGAGTCAGGCTTTCACGTCGACAAGAAAGGCACGATCGATCTGGTCACCGAGGTCGATCTCGAGTGCGAGCGGATGTGTCGCGCCATCCTCGCCGAGCGCTTTCCCGATCACGACATCCTTGCCGAGGAGCTGAGCAAGGACGCCGGAGCGCCGAGTCTGTCCAGGTTCCGCTGGGTCTTCGATCCACTCGACGGCACGACCAACTATGCGCACGGCCTGCCCATTTTCTGCTCGTCGCTGGCACTCGAGATTGACGGCAGCAGTGCGGTCGGCGCCGTGTACGACCCGACGCGAGCGGAGCTGTTCACCGCGGAACGCGGAGCGGGGGCGTTTCTCAACGGGCAGCGGCTGCACACGTCAACCAGCGCCGAATTGATCGACGCGCTGCTCGTCACCGGGTTTCCCTACGACGTCCACAAGCAGACCGCCGACCTGGTGACGATGTTCGGCGCGTTCCTGGGAAAGGCACGCGCGGTCAGGCGGCTGGGATCGGCGGCGCTCGATTTGTGCTACGTGGCCGCCGGGCGCTTCGATGGATATTGGGAACAGCATCTCTGGCCGTGGGACGTCGCGGCCGGCGCCCTGGTCGTGAGCGAGGCGGGCGGAACGGTTACCGGCATGGACGGCTCGCCATTCGACCCTGCCGCGGCGCACCTGGTGGCCTCGAACGGCCGAGTCCACCGCGCCATGCTCGACGTCATTGCCGAAGTCCGCCAGCGTGCTCTAAATCGGACGAACTGACACCTGCACGGTACGCGGTTGGTGGGTGGTGGCGAGTGGTTCCCGGGAACTCCCACCACTAACCGCCAAGAACCACCAACCACTAACCACCAACCAGTCGCTGGCATTACACCTGCAGTCCGTCCTCGCGTGGGCACGACGGATGCGTCGCGCGCACAGGAGAGGTCACATGTTGAAGAACGTGATGGCGAAGAGTGTGCTCGTGTGTGCGGCGCTGCTCGATGTGCGCCACGGTCGCGAATGCGCAGCAGACGCTGAATTTCACACTGGGGTATTTCACGCCGCTGGCGCTGGACGCGCGTGACAATGACGACGTGCTGCTCGAGAACAGCACCTTTCTGTTGTTCGACGTCGACGACTTCAACGGTGCGTCGGTGGGTGGTGAGTGGTTGTTCCCGTTGGGCCGCATTCTCGAAGGCGGCATCGGCGTCAGCTACTCGAGCCAGACCGTCCCCAGCGTCTATCTCGACTTCGTCGATCCGGACGGAACCGAAGTGGATCAGGATCTGACGCTGCGCATGGTGCCTCTCGCGTTCACCGTGCGTCTGGTTCCCACCGGTCAGCGTTCGGCGGTTCAACCCTATATCGGCGGGGGCATCGGCGTGATCAACTGGCGCTATAGCGAGAGCGGCGAGTTCATCGACTTCGGCGGCGGCAACGTGATCTTCCGCGATACGTTCGTGAACAGCGGCAGCAACGTCGGGCCGGTGTTCCTGGGTGGCATCCGCTTCGCGGGCGACGCCGCCAGCGGCGGCTTCGAAATCAAGTATCAGAAAGCCACCGGCGACCTGGACGCGAACTTCGCCGCGCCGAAGATCGACCTTGGCGGCTGGACGTACAACTTCACGGTCGGCGCTTCGGTTCTGACGCTGTCATGACTTGTTTGATAGCAGAGAAACCCCTCCACCCTCACAGACCTTCGTCATCCCTTGAACGAAGTCAGGACGGCGGCGGACGTGCTCAGCGAGCACGTCGCCGCCCTCTGAGTCCTCCTCGACGAGCATCCAGCCGGCGTGCGGTGCAGGGCCCGTGTCGAGGGCCAGTTCCCAGAGCGCTCCGTTGCCCTCGTGGATGAAGTCGGCGATCGCGAACCCTTCATGGGAGAGTTCCTGCATGTAGTGGGCGAGCGAACCCATGCTGGCCAGGACCTTGTCGCCGCGATAGTCAGACGCGAGACAGGCCGTGACACGCCGGCGCTCGAGGCCGTTGGCCGCGTCCAGCTGCGCCTCGACGATGAGCGGCGCGTCCATACGCCACGGCGGCGACTCGATCAGCGTTGACCCGATCAGCACCGCCGCCAGCAACCACGCCGCCCCTGACAACCTGTAGGGGCCGCCTTTCGGCGGCCCGAGACATCCCACAGCCACTCCGCACAACAGCGCGCATGCCGGGACGAGCGGCAGCATGTAGCGAATGCGAAACGGGTGCGCCTCGTAGAACGCGAAAGCGGGAAGCGCCGCCGCGGCAAAAAGGGCCAGCGGCACCAGTCGTGCGGCCTCCGCAGGACGCCACATCGCCCGCGTCGCGACAACGGCTGCCATCGTCAGACCGACAATCTCGGTCACGTAACCGCTCAGGCGATGAGTGCCCCACCAGATGGCGAGCAGCGTCTTGCCCACCTGCGCGTCGTAGGTCGGGTCGCGCTCGTAGAAACCGCCAGAGACAAACCACTCGCCGACCGTGAGGCGGCTGAGCACGAGAAACAGCGCGACGGCGAGGGCCGGCCAGCGGACCAGGTCCCAGGTCCGGCGAGCGATCGCGCCTGATGACAGCCCCCGACTCCACAGCGCAAAGGCGACGGCTGCAAGGGCAGCGACGAGAACCGGCCAGGCTTCATAGCGGGTCCACGCCGTGAGAAAGAGCGCGCACTTGAGCCTGAGTGGCGTCTCGTCGCCAGGCAGCCACTCAACCAGCCAGAGCACCGTCAGCAGCGTCGCCGCGATGAGCATCGGCTCCGTCATCGGCGTGGACTGGATGTAGAGGAGGTTCGGATTCAGCAGGAAGAGCGCTGCGGCCGTCACCGCGCCAGACCGCGAGCCGGTGAACAAGCAGCACCATGCGCGAGAGCGCCCATGCGCCGACGCTGAAACAGACGACCGACAGCAGCGATCCGAACGCGCCGGTGCGATAGAGCAGATCCACCTGCGTGGGGAGTATCTGAATCAGATGCGGCAGGGGTAGCCAGACCGCGCCGATCTGCCGCCATCCAGGCGTGAGGCTGTCGATGACGCGTCGCGCGACGACCAGGTGCGCCTTGGCGTCGTAATGCGCGAGGACGAGTCCTTCGTTCAGGTAGAAGACCCACGCCGCGAGCCCGACAACGAGCGCGACCACGGCGAGCAGCCGCTCGAGGTGTCGTACGCGGGCTATAATCACTGGGCCGCGTCAAGGATATCGCGGACAACCCATCCCCTTGCGCTCCTTCATCGCCTGGCTTCACGGCATCGCCCTCACGATGGGCGGCCCTGGGCTCTTCACCGTCGCGTTCCTCGACTCCTCGTTCATCTCGCTGCCGCAGATCAACGACATCCTCGTCGTGTTGATGGTGATCGAGCACAAGGAGCGGATGCCCTTTTACGCGTTGATGGCGACGGCCGGCTCGGTCGCCGGCTGCTACACGATCTACTTCCTTGCCGAGAGGGGTGGGGAAGCCTTCTTGCGGAAGCGTTTGAAGGCGGGTCACGTCGATCGCGCGCTGGCGATGTATCGGCGGCATGGCGTGCTCGCGTTGATCGTGCCGGCGCTGCTTCCTCCGCCGGCGCCGTTCAAGCTGTTCGTGCTGGCCGCCGGCGTCGCCAACGTTCGTCCGTGGCAGTTTGTGTGGTCCATCGCGGTGGCGCGCGGAGCTCGCTACCTGGCACTTGGCGTCCTCGCGATCTACTACGGCGATGCGGCGCTGGAACTGATGCGGACGCACGGCAGAGTGGTCGGGCTCTCGCTCGCGGGGCTCATCCTCCTTGGGGCCGTATTGTGGTGGCTTCGTGGCAGACGCCAGCGGCGCACCAGAGGCGACTGGCACTTCGTGACCGTCGAGGTGTCGATCGTCATCCCGCTGTACGACGAGGAGCCGAACGTCGCGCCCCTGCACCTGGAGCTGTCGCGCGTTCTTGGCTCGATGGGTCGCCCGTACGAGATCCTCCTGATCGACGACGGGAGCAGGGACGGAACGTTTGAGGCCCTGCGGCGCATTCGCGCCGACGATCCTCATGCGCGCATCATCAGGTTCACGAGGAACTTCGGACAGACCGCCGCGTTCGCTGCCGGCTTCGTTCAGGCGCGCGGGGAGTTCATCGTGACCTTCGATGGCGATCTGCAGAACGACCCGACCGATATTCCGCGCCTGGTCGATGTCGCCCGAACGCACGACGTCGTATGCGGGTGGCGGCGGGATCGCAAGGACGACTTCCTGACCCGGTATCTCCCGTCAGTCATGGCGAACTGGCTTCTGAGCGCGGTCACCGGCGTTCGCCTTCACGACATCGGCTGCTCACTGAAAGTGTTCCGGGCCGAGGTGGTCAAGCCGTTGAGGCTCACGCCAGGCATGCATCGCTACCTGCCCGCGCTGGCAAGTCAGCTCGGGCAGGGCCGGGTCACCGAGGTCGTGGTCAATCACCGGCCGCGACGGTTTGGCGCATCCAAGTACGGACTGTCGCGAACGTTCAGCGTCCTCGGCGATCTCTTCACCCTCCGGCGGCAGATGAGGGAAGCGGTGGATCCGGCCACGACCGAGCAGCAGCTGTATGAGGTCGCGGAAGTCCTCGGCTAGACTAGGGTCAATGTCCTACCGCAGCCCTCTCGAAGCCCGCATCGCCAAGAAAACCACGAAAGCGATTACCGACTTCAACCTCATTGAAGACGGCGATCGCATCATGGTCGGCCTCTCTGGCGGCAAGGACAGCTGGGCGCTCCTGCAGACGCTCGACAACCTGCGGAAGCGGGCGCCGATCGACTTCTCGCTGATCGCGGTCAACGTGGACTCCGGCTACAAGGATTTCAAGCACGGGGTGATCGCGAAGACCTGCGAAGAGCGCGGGTGGGAATACCGCATCGAGCACACCTCGATTGGCGACGTCATGGATGACATCCTCGACTCCGGGGCCACGCCATGCTCGCTCTGCGCGCGGCTTCGGCGGGGCGTCCTCTACCGGATCGCGACCGAGGTCGGGGCGACGAAGATCGCGCTGGGGCACCACCTGGACGACTTCATCGAGACACTGCTGCTGAACCTCTTCTTCGCCGGCGCGCTCAAGGCCATGCCGGCGCGCCTGGTCTCCGACAACGGCGAGCACGTGGTCATCCGGCCGTTCGCGTACGTCGGCGAGGACGAGGCGCGGCTGTACTGCAAGGAAGTCGAGCTGCCGATCATCGGCTGCTGCTGTCCGGCGTGCGGCGACTTGAGCCTGCAGCGCCAGCGCGTCAAGCGCCTGATCATGGATCTCGAGGTCGAGCATTCGGGCGTCAAGCAGTCGATGCTCAAGGCGCTCGGCAACGTCATGCCGCGTCACCTCCTCGACACGCGTCTCAACCCGAGCGGCGAGCTGCGCGACAGCGCGGCGCTGCGACTCGAGGAGACGGCCGCTCAATTGATTCAGATCAGGTCCTAGCCACGGATCACGAATGCGTGCCGTCATCCAGCGTGTGACGTCCGCACGCGTACGCGTGGGCGACCGGGTGACCGGGGCGATCGAGCGCGGCCTGCTCGTGCTGCTCGGCGTCGGCCGCGGTGACACGATGGCCGATGTGCAGTATGTCGCCGGCAAGATCCGCGATCTCCGTGTATTCGAAAGCGACGCCGGCAAGCCCATGGATCGATCCCTCGTCCAGGTCGGCGGCGCGGTGCTCGTGGTCTCGCAGTTCACGCTCTACGGCGATGTGCGCAAAGGACGGCGTCCGTCGTTTGACGAGGCCGCGCCTCCGGATGAGGCACGCCATCTCTACGAGGCGCTCGTGAGAGAATTGCAAACGGCCAGTGTGTCGGTGTCCACCGGCGAGTTCCAGGCCATGATGCACGTCGAGCTGGTGAATGACGGCCCGGTGACGCTGCTCGTGGACAGCAGACGACAATTCTGATGACGCGACAGTTTCTGGCTTGTGCAGCGCTCCTGCTGCTTCCACTTTCGGCCTTCGCCCAGCAGCGCCCGCTCGTCACCGAGGACCCCGAGACCATCGGGGCCGGACGCATCCTCGCGGAAGCCGGCTTCGACTACGGCCGTGACGTCAGCTACCCGGCATCGGGCCTCGAAGGTAATCTGCTCCGCGTACCGCTGGTCGGTGCGAGTGTCGGTGTGAGCTCGATCGCCGAGGTCCAGATCGACGGCGGGCTGTACAACCGGCTGTCGATCACCGAGAGAAACGACGCGCCACTGTCCGATATGGTGACGGCCACCGGCGACACGACCTCGAGCGTCGAGGACTGGTCGATCGGGATGAAGGTGCGATTCCTCTCGGAAGGGGAAAGGCGACCCGCGTTCGGGTTCCGTTTCGCGACCAAGCTTCCCAGCGCGTCAAATGAAAGCGGCCTCGGTCTCGATACGACCGACTTCTATGCATCCCTTCTGGGCGCCAAGACCGTCCGGTCGATTCGCATCGTCGCCAACGTCGGGTTGGGGATCCTGGGAGATCCGACGCGAGGCGACCGGCAGAACGACGTGCTGACCTACGGCTTCTCGCTGGCCAGGGCGCTGACCCAGGCGGCCGAAATCGTCAGCGAGATCAACGGCCACATCGACACTCGCGAGGGCGCGCCGCCGCCCGGTACCGGGTCGAGGGGCCAGGTGCGGATCGGCGCACGCTACACCATTGGGAGCTGGCGGGCCGACGCCGCGGTGCACCTCGGCGTGACGTCCCGCGATCCAAGCATCGGGTTCGGCGCCGGGTTCACATACGTGTTCAACGCCTTCACGATCCCCTGATGCCGTCCCTGCGAGTCACGAAAGCGCACGCGTACGGCAACGATTTCCTCTTCGTTCGGGCGTCGGAAGCGGGCGCCGGGCTACCCGAGCTCGCCAGACGCCTGTGCCACAGGCATACGGGAATCGGCGGCGACGGGCTCATCGCGTTCAATCTCCGTCCATCCGGGGCCACGATGCAGCTGCTCAACGCCGACGGCAGCGTCTCGGAGCTTTCTGGCAACGGGATGCGGTGTCTGGCGGCGCTGGCCGCGCGCGAGCAGTCACTGACCGTGGGTGCGACCGTCGTGGTCGAGACGGACGCGGGCACCAAGCGTCTGGAGCTGACAGGCAGGGAAGGGGAGCGGTACACGTTCCGCGCGGCGATGGGTGCACCGGAGGATGTACGACAGGTCGAACTTCCAGTGGCCGGCGAGTCCATCCACGCGACGGTTCTCCGCATGGGTAATCCGCAGTGCATCGTCCTCGGCGCGCTGCCCGATGCGGATCGTTTTCACCGGATCGGCCCGCTGCTCTCCACGCACGCGGCGTTTCCAGCCGGGACCAACGTCGAGTTCGCGCAGGTCGAGGCGCCGGACCGCGTGCGGATTCTGATCTGGGAGCGCGGGGTCGGACCCACGACCTCGTCAGGGACGGGATCGTCTGCGTCGGCGGTCGCCGCGGCCGCGCACGGAGGCGCGGCCAGGAGCGTGGACGTCATTGCCCCTGGCGGCACGCAGCGCGTCGAGTGGCTCAGTGACGGTGTCTATCTGACTGGATGGGCCGAAGTCGTTCTGGAAGGGCAGTGGATCGTTTTCTGATCACTCCGCCTACTTCCCGGGTCGCGTAGATTGCGCCCCCGCCTGTCCGGCGACGGCGGGCACCATCTTCTGCACACGCGCTTTCGTCCCGTTCAACAGGCTCTGCGCGGCCGCATAGTCCTCCGCCTGCATAGCTGAGCCCGCTTTTTGCAGCTCTCCGTTGGCAACGGTCACGACCTGCTGCGCGGTACGGCGCGTTCTCGGCGTGCGAGCGCTCGCCGGGCCGGCAATCCAGGCTCGCACCTGCGCGACGAGCGCGGTGACTTCGGCGAGCGAACGTTCGACGTCTCCGCGCAGCTTTGCTCGAGTGTCAGCGGCAACGCGCGCGGCGTTCTGGGCCTGCTCACGGCTGTCGAGCGCATGGTTCAGCGCCAGGCGGTAGTCGCCCTGCTGCGCCGCCTCGTTGGCGTTCTTCAGCGCCGTGTTGGCGGCCGCGAACTCGGTGGCCGCGTAGCGGTCGGCGCCGGCGGCGCGGGCAGCGTCGATCGCACCCTGGGCCTGATCCATTTCCTTGTTCGGAGGAGATGTGCAGCCGGCGACGAAGAACGCGACGAGGAAGCACGCGAGACCAGCGCGGCACCAGAGGCGCATGAAGGATTGAGTATAGATGAAAGGTGTCGCACCGCACGATCGGCCGCGTGAGAAGTTAGAGCGTCTCGGGCCGGCAGGACTCGGTGACAACGAGTTGCTGGCGCTCGTACTCGGCGGCGGCGTGCGCGGTCGCAGCGCCCTCGACCTGGCCAACCGGTTGATCGAGCACGCTGGAGGCGTGCAGGGTTTCACGCGTCTGGGCGTCGGCGCGCTGCGCCGCGTGGCCGGCATCGGCCGCGCCCGCGCCGCGCAGGTCAGTGCCGCCATCGAGTTGGGACGCCGCACACTGGTGCGCGACATGGTCGAACGTCCGCGTCTGACCTCGCCGCGCCAGATGGCCGCGTATCTCCTGCCGGAGTACGGGTCGTGCGCGGTGGAGCAGTTCGGGATCGTCATGCTCGACACCAAGCATCGGGTGATCCGCATCAAGCTCGTGTCCATCGGATCCCTCGACAGCACGGTCGTCCATCCGCGCGAAGTGTTCAGAGAGGCGGCCGCCGCCGCGGCCGCGGCCATCATCCTGTTTCACAACCATCCGTCCGGGGATCCCAATCCAAGTCCCGACGACTTCCTCCTCACCGCGCGGATGGTGAGTGCCGGACATGTCATGGGCATCGAGGTCCTGGACCATCTCATCCTGGCCGACCAGATGTATTACTCGATGAACGAGTCCGGGCGCATACGTCCGGGCGGGACCCAGCGGGAAGGGGAGCGCGAGTGACAGGTCCGGCTCGCCGAAGCTTACGGCGGAGGCGGCCGGGCACTACGGTAAACTTAACGGGTTGTGAAGGTCCTGTACTTCGATTGCTTTGCCGGTGCCGCTGGCGACATGGTGCTCGGCGCGCTGATCGATGCCGGCGTCGCGCTCGAGGACGTTCGGCGCGCGCTTGGCAGTCTCGCGATCGCACCGGCGACGGTCTGGACCGAGCGGGTGACGCGTACCGGGATCTCGGCGACCAAGTTCTGCGTCCGAGGGGAGCACGCGCCCCTCGACCATGCCCACGATCACGACGGCGTGCGCGATCACGGACACCATCACGGCCACAGTCACGCACCCACGCACGCCCACGAAGAGCGGCATCACCACGTGCATCGGAGCCTGGCCGACATCAACCGGCTGATTGACGGATCGGCCCTGAGTCGGACCGGGAAGGATCGCGCCAGGGAGCTGTTCAACAGACTTGGCGAGGCCGAGTCGGAGATTCACGGGACCCCGCTCGATCAGGTCCATCTGCACGAGGTCGGGGCGCTCGACTCGATCATCGACATTGTCGGGACCGTGTTCGCCATGGAATCGATCGGCGCCGACCGCATCGTCGCGTCGCCGCTGAACGTCGGCAGCGGCTCGGTGCATTCCGCGCACGGCGTATATCCGGTGCCTGCCCCGGCCACCGCGCGGCTGCTGAAGAACGCCCCGATCTATGTCGGGCCCCAGAAGGTCGAGATGGTGACTCCGACCGGCGCCCTGCTCGTGACCGCGTACGCACAGGAGTTCGGTCCGGTGCCGCCGATGCGGATTGCCCAGATTGGGTACGGAGCAGGCAACCGCGACTTCGCCGACACCCCAAACGTTCTCCGGGTGCTGGTAGGCGAGTCCGATGCGTCGGCGTCGAGTCACACGATCGTCGTCATCGAAGCCGAGATCGACGACATGAACCCGCAGATCTTCGGCGTGGTCATGGATCGGCTGCTCGCGCAGGGTGCACTGGATGTGTTCTACACGCCGATTCAAATGAAGAAGAATCGTCCCGGCACGCTGCTCAGCGTGATCGCCGTGCCCGAGGCGCGTGAGGCTCTCACCGCCACGATCTTCAGGGAGACCACGACCATCGGCGTGCGCTACCGGGAGATGACGCGGGAGTGTCTCGACCGCCGAATGGTCACGGTCACGACGAGCGTCGGCGACGTCCGCATCAAGGTCGCGGCGCGGGACGGACAGATCCTGAACGCCTCGCCCGAGTTCGAGGATTGCGTACGCCTTGGCGCGGAGCACGATGTGCCCGCGAAGAACGTCCAGGCGATGGCGATGAAAGCCTGGCTGGACGCTGGAAATCGGGGGATATGAGCGCGTCGTTCCTGACCACACCGATCTACTACATCAACGCCCAACCCCATATCGGCCACGCGTACACGACGATGCTGACCGATGCGATTGCACGGTCGCGACGGCTGATGGGGGAGGAGGTCTTCTTCCTGACCGGCACCGACGAGCACGGGCAGAAGGTCGCGCGTGCGGCGCAGAAGGCCGGTCTCGAGACGCCCATCTTTGCCGACAAGGTCTCGAGCGCCTTCCGGCAGATGTGCGCGGACCTGTCGATCTCGAACGACGACTTCATCCGGACGACCGAGCCGCGTCACTACGCCGCGGCGCAGGAGATCTGGACGCGCGTGCAGAAGGCCGGCGATATCTACAAGGGCGAGTACGAGGGCTGGTATTGCAGCGTCGACGAGTTGTTCGTGCCCGAGGCGCAGCTCGTCGATGACAAATGCCCGACCTGCGGATCGAAGGTCGAGCGGCTGAAGGAAGAGAGCTACTACTTCCGCCTGTCGAAGTACCAGCAGAAGCTGCTCGACTGGTATCGCGATCACCCGGATTTCGTTCAGCCGGAGTTCCGCTTGAACGAAGTGCGGACGTTCGTCGAAGCCGGCCTTCAGGACTTGAGCATCAGCCGCACGTCGTTCACCTGGGGCGTTCCCGTGCCCGGCGATCCGAAGCACGTGATGTACGTGTGGTTCGACGCGCTGACGAACTACCTCACCGCCCTCGGCTTCGGCTCGGGCACGAAAGAGGCCGAGGAGCGCATCGCGCGATTCTGGCCAACCGTCACGCACTTCGTCGGCAAGGAGATCGTCCGCCAGCACGCGCTCTACTGGCCGGCATTTCTGATGTCCGCCGGTCTGCCACCGCCGCGGCGCATCGTCGCCCACGGGTTCTGGCTGATGGGCGGCGCCAAGATGTCGAAGTCGCTGGGCAACGTCGCGCGATATCAGGACTATCAACAACTGTTCGGCCTCGACGGCCTCCGGTACTTCGCGCTGCGCGAGATGCCGCTCGGCCAGGACGCGAATTTTTCGGACGAGGCCATCCTCACGCGGTTCAACGCCGACCTCGCGAACGATCTCGGCAATCTCGTGAGCCGCGCCACGACGATGGTGCATCGGTATCGCAGCGGCCGCGTCCCTGATTCGCCGGCTGGCGAGAGGGCCGCGGCGGACCTCGAACTGCAGAGAGCGGCCGACGCGACGATCGCTGCGGTCAAGGCCCACTTCGATCAACGTCAGGTCAGCCAGGCGCTTCAGGAGATCTGGAGCCTCATCGGCCTCGTCAACAAATACATCGTCGAGCGCGAACCATGGAAGCTGGCGAAAGACGCCGCACACGCTGACCTGCTGGACCGATCGCTGTACCACGCCGCCGACACGCTTCGCATCGTGGCAGCGCTCATCGAGCCGGTCATGCCGGAAACAGCCGTACGGATTCGAGGGATGCTCGGCGTTCAGGCCGAGCCGTGGACCGTACTCGCGTCGGGCACGCTCGTGCCGGGAACGCAGATGGGTGCGGTGGAGCCGCTCTTTCCGCGCATCGAGAAAACGATTGAGGAACTACGCAGCATGACCACAGGAAATGAGTCCGCTCCCACGCCGTCTCCGTCCGCACCGGGGCCGTCCACTGCAGCGCCTGCGACGAGTGTGCCACCGGCCGCCGCCGCGCCGGCTGCGGCGCCCACGGCCGCGCCCGCGAGTGATGGTCACATCGCCATCGATGACTTCATGAAGGTCGAGCTGCGCGTCGCAAAAGTGCTCGAGGCCGAGTCGGTGCCGAAGTCGAAGAAATTGATCAAGCTGCGCGTGGATGTGGGCACGGAGCAGCGGACGATCCTCGCCGGCATCGCCGAGGCCTATAA
This sequence comes from uncultured Acidobacteriota bacterium, assembly GCA_963751025.1. Taxonomy (GTDB): domain Bacteria; phylum Acidobacteriota; class Vicinamibacteria; order Vicinamibacterales; family UBA2999; genus Gp6-AA40. Next base: position 159,130 of record CAVVTC010000010.1, read on the forward strand.
GCCGGAGGAGCTCGTCGGCCGCACGATTGTCGTCGTCGCGAATCTCAAGCCGCGGCCGATGATGGGCATGGAATCTCAGGGGATGGTGCTGGCCGCGAGCACCGAGACCGGACCGCCGTCGCTCGTGGCGGTCGATCCGAGTCTTCCGGCCGGCGCACGCGTGCGGTGATCGATTCCCACTGTCATCTGGCCGGCGACGAGTTCACCGGGGATCTCGGGCTCGTCGTCGAGCGGGCGAAGGACGCGGGCCTTTCAGGCGCGCTGGTCATTCTCGGCGCTGAGGACCAGGCCGAGATCGCGCGGGCGAGCGCGGTGTCGAGCGCCTGGGACGAGGTGCGGTTCTCGGTCGGCGTGCATCCCCATCAGGCGGGATTATTCGCTGCCGAACCCGCGGCGGCGGCGCGTCAGGCGCGGACGGCCATCGACGCGCAGCCACTCAGCCGGGCGGTCGGGGAGATCGGCCTCGACTACCACTACGACCACTCCCCGCGCGACGTGCAGCAGCAGGTGTTTCGCGAGCAGATTCAACTGGCCCGCACGCTGCGACTCCCGATCGTGATCCACACGCGCGAGGCCGAGGCGGATACGTTCCGCATTCTCGAGGAGGAAGGGGCGCGCGACGTGGGAGGCGTGTTCCACTGCTTCACCGGCGACCGCGAGATGGCCAGGCGATGTCTCGACCTGGGCTTTCACGTGTCGCTCGCCGGCATCGTGACGTTTCCCCGGGCGCTCGAGCTGAAGGAGGTCGCCCGGATGGTGCCGCTCGATCGCCTGCTCGTCGAGACCGACAGCCCCTTTCTCGCACCGGTGCCGCACCGGGGAAAACGCAATGAGCCCGCGCATGTGGCCCGAGTCGCTGAAGTGATCGCGGAGCTTCGCGGCACGACTGTCGATGAGATCGCGCGCGAGACGCAGGCCAACCATGTCCGCCTCTTCAACCCGTAACTCCAACTGCTTGCACGAATTAGCGTGCTGACCGCGTTGCAATCCGGCCGCGGATGTGGTCTGATTCTGAGAACTTGAATCCCACCGCGCAGAAACCGTCAGCCGTCGCTCTCGCCCAATTGTTCGAGCCGGTTCGCGAGGATCTTCGCGAGGTCGAGCGCGAGTTCGCTCGCCACGTCCAGTCGCAGGTCGCGCTGATCCCGACGATCGGGAACTACATTCAGGACGGCGGCGGCAAGCGGATTCGGCCGGCCGTGTTGCTGATGGCCGCGCGGATGGCGGGATACAGCGGCGAGCGTGCCGTCCTGTACGCGTCGGTGATCGAGTTCATTCACACCGCGACGCTCGTTCACGACGACATCATCGACGAGTCTGAGCTGCGTCGTGGCCGCGAGGCCGTGCACACGCGGTGGGGCAATCACATCACGGTGCTCTTCGGCGACTTCCTGTATCTCAAGTCGATGTCGCTGGCGTTGACGCAGGACAATCTCGAGATCATCCGGCTCCTGTGCGATGTGACGTTGCGCATCGTCGAAGGTGAGATCTACCAGCTGACCAAGAACGGCTCGGTGGATCTGACCGAGGAAGAGCACTTCGACATCGTCCGCCGCAAGACGGCGTATCTCTTCGCGGGGTGCGCCCGGATCGGCGGCATGCTCGGGCCGACCACGCGCGAGCAGCAGGAAGCGCTCTGGGACTACGGCCTGAACATCGGCATGGCGTTCCAGATCGTCGATGACTTGCTGGACTTCACGGGCGAGGAAGTGACGCTCGGCAAACCCGTCGGCGGCGACCTGCGCGAAGGCAAGATGACGCTGCCGGTGATTCATCTGCGCGAGCGCGGCGACGCTCGCGCCGGCGCCCTGCTGCGCAAGATCATGGAGTCGCGCGACGTCACGCTCGATGAGTGGCGCGAGATCCGCAGCCTGCTGACCCAGTCACACTCGATCGACTACGCGCGCTGGAAGGCGTCCGAGTATGTCGAGTGCGCGAAGAAGGCGCTGTACGTGTTCCCCGCGTCCGAAGCGCGCGATGCGCTCATGTACCTGCCCGACTACGTGATTTCGCGCGACCGGTAGTAGTGGATCCGTTTTCACGAATCACAGAACTTCGCCGCCAGATCCGTCACCACGAAGAGCTCTATTACCTCGCCAACCAGCCCGAGATCAGCGACGCCGAATTCGACGACCTGATGCGGGAGCTGCTCCAGCTCGAACAGGAGCACCCGTCGCTCGTGACACCCGACTCGCCCACGCAGCGGGTCAGCGGCCGCGCGAGCGAGCGATTCGAGAGCGTCCGGCATGCGGAGCCGATGCTCAGCCTGGACAACGCCTACGACGAAGCGGAGCTCAGGGCCTTCGACGAACGGGTGCGCAAAGGGCTCGCCGAGGGCGGGATTCTTCCAGACTCGATCGACTACGTTGCGGAACTGAAGATCGACGGACTGAGCATCGCCTTGACCTACGAGGACGGCGCCCTCGCGCGTGCGGCCACGCGCGGCGACGGCACGACGGGCGAAGAGGTGACGAGCAACGTTCGCACCATCCGCGCGATCCCGCTCCGGCTTCGAGAGAACGTGCCGGGTCGCATCGAGGTCAGGGGTGAGGTGTATCTCCCGCGGACGGCCTTCGAGAAGATGAACAAGGAGCGTGCGGACGCCGGCGAACTGCTGTTCGCGAACCCGCGCAACGCCGCCGCCGGCGCGCTCCGAAATCTCGATCCGTCGCTCGTCGCAAAGCGTGGCTTCGGTGCTTTCACGTATCAACTGTGATCGGCGGGTCTAAAGACCCGCCGCTACCGGACATGAGATGCGCCCTACCAGTCGACGCGCAGACCCGCCTGGCCTCCCATGCCGAGACGCTCGAACACTTGAAACGATGGGGCCTCCCGGTCGAGCCGCACTGGAAGCGCTGCACCGGCATCGAGGCGCTCGTCGCGTTCTGCGGCGAGTGGGCAGACAAACGGCGCAGCCTCGGCTTCGATACCGATGGCGTCGTCATCAAGGTTGACGCGCTCGAGCGCCGGCGCAAGCTTGGCACCACGAGCAAGTTTCCGCGCTGGGCCGTCGCGTTCAAGTTTCCGGCCGAACAGAAGACGACGCGCCTCAAGGAGATCGCGGTCAATGTCGGACGCACGGGAGCGGTGACGCCGTTTGCCGTGCTCGAGCCGATCTTCGTCGGCGGCACCACGGTCTCGATGGCCACGCTGCACAACGCTGACGACATCGCCCGCAAGGACATCCGCGCCGGCGACACCGTGATCGTCGAGAAAGCCGGCGATGTCATTCCGCGCGTCGTCGGCCCGATCCTGAGCAAACGGCCGGCCGACTCACAGCCGTGGGTGATGCCCACGACGTGTCCGGAGTGCGGCAGCGACCTGCACCGCGAGGAAGAGGAGGCCGTCTGGCGTTGTGAGAACGTCTCGTGTCCGGCACGGCTGCAGCGCGGACTCGAGCATTTCGCCGGGCGCGGCGCGATGAACATCGAGGGCCTCGGCGAGTCGCTGGTCTCGCAACTGATCGCGAACCGGCTCGTGCGCGACTACGCGGATGTCTACAGTCTGACGACGGCGCAGATCGCCGGCCTGACCAGCAGTTCGGTGCGAAGCGACGGCAAGACGATTGAGCGGCGATTCGGAGACAAGAACGCCGCGAAGGTGGTGGCAGAGATCGAGCGCAGCAAGGCGAACGACCTGTGGCGGCTGATCTACGGACTCGGCATCCGTCACATCGGCGAGCGCGGCGCGCAGGTGCTGGCCAGGGCCTTCGGGTCGATCGACGCGCTGGTCAACGCGTCGCTCGAACAGCTCCAGGCCACGCACGAGGTCGGTCCCGTGCTCGCCGAGTCGCTCAGGAGCTGGCTCGACGAGCCGCGAAACCGCGAGTTGCTCGACCGGCTTCGAGCCGCCGGTGTGCGCATGGAAGTGCCCGAGGAGGAACGGAACGCCATCCCTGCGCCGCAGCCATTCGCCGGCAGAACCTACGTGATTACCGGCACGCTGTCGTCGATGTCCCGCGAGGAGGCCACGGCGGCCCTCGAGCGCCTGGGCGCCAAAGTGTCGGGCTCGGTCAGCAAGAAAACCACGGCAGTCATTGTCGGGGAAGAGGCGGGCAGCAAAGCCGAGAAGGCACAGGCGCTGGGGATTCCCATGCTCAACGAAGCGGACTTCAAAGCCCTGATTGCTGATTCCTGACCCCTGAGGCCTCTATAATGTTCGGGATGGCTCGGCGATTCCTCGTCGTGACGGTCTGTCTGGTCGCGACGGTCTCGTTTCTCGTCGGTTTGATCGTCGCCGGGTCAACCATGCCCGCGCCGGCGCAGTCCGCCCCCCCGGCAACACGGTCCGCGCTGCGGGCCACAGCCACGGCGACGACGGGCCCTCTCGCGGGCTCATTCGCCGACATCGCCGAGCGGCTCAACCCGGCCGTCGTCAACATCGATGCCACGACACGCGACGGGTCACGCGTGCGCCGCCGCTTCGAGATGCCCGTGCCGGACAGCCCAGATGGCTTCGGCCGTCCGCCTGAACGGGAGCGCGAAGGGCCCAGGCGCGGCGCCGGAACCGGCTTCATCATCGACGAAACCGGTTACATCCTGACGAACCATCACGTCATCGAGACCGCGGATCGGATCAACGTCCGGCTTGCCGACGGTCGCACGCTGCGCGCCGAGCGGGTTGGCTCGGACCCGGACACCGACATCGCGCTGATCAAGGTGACGTCGCCGCGACCGCTCCCGCATGCGCCGCTTGGCGACTCCGACTCGCTGCGCGTGGGCGAGTGGGTGCTGGCGATCGGAAATCCGCTGGCGTACGAGCACACGGTCACGGTGGGCGTCGTCAGCTTCATGGGGCGGAAGCTGTTCGACTCGTCGCTCGACCGCTACATCCAGACCGACGCCGCGATCAACTTCGGGAACAGCGGTGGTCCGCTGATCAACGCGCGCGGCGAAGTCATCGGCATCAACGCCGCGATCAGTTCGCGGGCGTCGAACATCGGATTCGCCGTGCCGATCAACCAGGCGAGCGCGATCCTGCCGCAGCTCCGCGACAAGGGCCGCGTGTCCCGGGGCTACATCGGTGTCGCCCTGCGGGACGTCGATGCGCGATTTGCAGCGCTCGCTTGGCCTGAAGGCGGCAGCCGGGGCGCTGGTGCAGGACGTGACGCCGGGATCGCCCGGGTCGCGTGCCGGGCTCCGACCGTACGATGTGATCGTGGCGGTCGACGGAAAGCCCGTGGTGAGGAACGACGAGCTGATTCAGAACGTCGCGGCGCGGCCGCCGGGGTCAATGACCACGCTGCAGGTCGTGCGGGACGGCCGGGCGCTGAACGTGGCGGTGAAGCTGGCCGAGCGGCCGCTCCGCGAGCGTCAGATCCCGCGCGACGAGGCACAGCCGTCGAACAATCCCGGTCCTGCGCTGGGGCTGTCCGTCCGCGAAATCGATCCCGACTTCGCGGCAGCGCTTACACCTTCCGAAGGGCATCGAGGGCGTGATCGTGTCGCGCGTGGAGCCATGAGCCCGGCCTTCGATGCCGACATCGAGCGCGGCCACGTGCTGCTCGAGATCAACCGGCAGCCAGTCCGATCCATTGAAGACTATCGCCGCCTGACCGCCAGCGCGCGGTCCGGCGAAGTGCTCGCGCTCTATCTCTTCAAGCCGGAGATCACGCGCCGCGAGCTCCACACCGTCAAGATTGACTAAGCCTCGCATCCTCGTCATCGACGACGAAGCCGCCATCCGCGACTCGCTGAAGATGATCCTCGAGTACGAGGACTATCAGTTCCTCGGCGCCGCCAGCGGACAGGACGGACTCGCCGCCGTGCAGAGGGAGCGGCCCGACGCCGTGCTCCTCGACATCAAGATGCCCGGCATGGACGGGATGGAGGTGCTGCGCAAGCTCCATGCGCTCGACGAGAGCCTGCCGGTGATCATGATCTCGGGGCATGGAGCCACCGCGACGGCCGTCGAGGCCATCAAGTCTGGCGCCGTGGACTTCTTCGACAAGCCGCTCAGCACCGAGCGCGTGATCGTCACGCTGCGCAACGTGCTCAAGCAGTCGGAGCTCGTCGCCGAGAACCGCGACCTCAAGGTCGCGATGGAGTCGAAGTACGAGATCGTCGGGCAGAGTCCGGCGCTGCGGTCGGTGCTCGAATCGGTGCAGCGCGCCTCGCCGACCAATGCGACCGTGCTGCTGCTCGGCGAGAGCGGAGTCGGGAAGGAGCTCGTCGCGCGGACGATTCATCGCAACAGCCCGCGACAGGGTCAGCGCTTCGTGCAGGTCAACTGCGCGGCGATCCCCGAGGAGCTGATCGAGTCGGAGCTCTTCGGCCACGAGAAGGGCTCCTTCACCGGCGCCACCGAAAAGCAGGTCGGAAAGTTCGAGCAGGCCGACCGCGGCACGATCTTCCTCGACGAAGTCGGCGACATGAGCCAGAAGACCCAGGCCAAGGTCTTGCGCGTCCTGCAGGAACAGGAAGTCGAGCGGCTCGGGTCGGCGCGAACCATCAAGGTGGATGTGCGGGTGATTGCCGCCACCAACAAGAACCTCGAGGAAGCGATCGATCGCGGTGAGTTCCGCGAGGATCTGTACTTCCGGCTGAACGTCATTCCGATCGTTGTGCCGCCGCTTCGCGAGCGCCGCGACGACATTCCGCGCCTGGTCCACCACTTTGCCAAACGGACGACGGAGGAGCACAACCTCAAGCCGAAGCGATTCGAGCCGGCGGCGATGGACGCACTGACTCGATACCGCTGGCGCGGCAACATCCGCGAGCTCCGGAACACGGTGGAGCGGCTCATGATCATGACGCCGGCCGAAGCCGTGCGTGTCGAGGATCTGCCATCGGACATCCGTGCCGGCGAGTCGGCCGCGGCGCGTCAGGTCCCGTCCTCGTCGCCCGACCCCGCCGCCGCGGCGTCGCCGCGGTCCGACGCGCAGGCGCCCGGAGCGGGAACGTTGCGAGAGTTCAAGGACGCCTCCGAGCGCGCCTATCTCGTCCAGAAGCTGCGGGAGAACAACTGGAACATCTCGAAGACCGCCGAGATCATCGACACGCCGCGCAGCAATCTCTACAAGAAGCTCGAACAGTACGGAATCAAGCAAGAGGTCGACGGGTAGAACAAGAACCCGTTCGAACGACATGAGACAATAGAGAGTCGCAGTCGGCCAGACGACCGCCGTTCGACTTGCCTCTTCGAGGCTCGCTCACAGCAGGCCAGCATGCAGCGAGCTTGCCCCGAGCGAACCGCGAAGTGGTGAGCGGGGAGGAAAGTCCGAACTCCGAAGGGCAGTGCGCCGGGTAACGCCCGGGCAGGGCAACTTGACGGACAGTGGCACAGAAAATATACCGCCCTGAGCGAGCCCGCTTCGCGAGAAGCGGGCGAGTCGAAGGGTAAGGGTGAAAAGGTGCGGTAAGAGCGCACCGCGCCGGCGGCAACGTCGGTGGCAGGCAAAACCCCGCACGGAGCAAGGCCAAATAGGGTGGCGTTATAGGACGGCCCGTCCGAAGCCACCGGGTAGGTCGCTGGAGCCGGCGAGCGATCGCCGGCCTAGAGGAATGGTCGTCGCCCTGAGCGAGACGGCTCCGCAAGGAGCCGTCGAGTCGAAGGGGACAGAATTCGGCTTACAGGCTGGCTGCGACACTTATTGCTGAACAAAGCTCAATGCCCAGTGCTCAATGCACAACGCAGAGAGCCGGTACAATGCCCTCCATGACACGGAGTGTCGTCATCACTGCCGCGGTGCTGTTGAGCGCGGCGGCGATTGGCTTCGCGCAGGCGCCCGGAGGGCGTCAGGGTCGGGGAGATCGGCCAGCCCGAGGCCCCGCTTCCCAATATCCGCGAGTACCGACCCACATCCACGCTGGTCGTTCCCCAGCACCTGGTGCCGAAGGCCAAGTTTCCCGTGATCGACATGCACGGGCACCCGCCGCCGCTGACATCACCTGACGCGGTGGAGAGCGTCGTCAGCGCAATGGACCCGCTGAACCTGCGCATCATGGTCGTGACCGGCAATCCCGGACGGATCTCGCGCGAGCAGATGCGTCAGGATCTCCAGGTCGTCGGCGCATCGAAGCACAAGGATCGGTTCGCGATCTTCGCCAACATCGACTTCAGGAACGTCGGGCCCGGGTTCGGCCAGATGGCCGCCGAGCAGCTCGAAGCGGACGTGAAAGCCGGTGCCGTTGGTCTGGGCGAGATCATGAAGGACTTCGGTCTGACCGCCCGAAAGGCCGATGGGACCCGGCTGAAGCTGGACGATCCGGAGCTCGATCCGATCTGGTCCGCCGCGGCTCGCCTGAACATTCCGGTCATGATGCACGTCGGCGATCCGGCGCCGTTCTGGGATCCGTTCACGTATGCCAACGAGCGCTATCTCGAGATGGCGCTCTTCCCGAATCGCCGCTGTCCGCAGGAGCGCTGTCCGCCCTTCGAGGAGCTGATGGCCGAGCGCGACCGTCTGTTCAAGAAGCATCCGAAGACGAAGTTCGTCGCCGCGCATTTCGGGTGGCACGCCAACGACCTGGGCCGCCTGGCGAAGATGTTCGAGGCGATGCCGAATCTGTACGTCGAAACCGGCGCCATCCTCTACGAGCTGGGACGGCAGCCTCGCTTCGCGCACGACTTCTTCGTGAAGTACCAGGACCGCGTCATGTTCGGCAAGGACAGCTTCGCCCCCGACGAGTACCCGTACTTCTGGCGGACCTTCGAAACCGCCGACGAGTATTTCGACTACTACCGCGACTATCACGCGTTCTGGAAGCTCAATGGCCTGGCGCTTCCGGACGCCGTCCTGCGAAAGCTGTACTTCGAGAACGCTCTGAAGCTCGTCCCCGGGCTGCCGCGCGCAGCCTTTCCGAGGTAGGACGTCCGTTCCAGCATGATCCGGTATCTGGTCGCGTTCGTCGGATGCGCGGGGCTGCTTCTTCTGCGGGCCGATGCTCAGGTGCGCCCGGTCTACGACATGGGCGCGGCGGGTCTCGTGCAGACACTTCAGCGCCTCCAGACTACGGCCAGCGTGCTCCATACCGGCGCGCATCCCGACGATGAGGATTCGGCGTTTCTGGCTCGCGCGGCACGAGGGGATCATGCGCGCGTCGGGTACCTGTCGCTGACGCGCGGCGAAGGAGGCCAGAACATCATCGGTCCCGAGCTGTTCGACGCGCTCGGCGTGATCCGGACCGAGGAGCTCCTGCAGGCGCGCCGGCTGGACGGCGGCGAGCAGTTCTTCACCCGCATGCTCGACTTCGGCTTCTCGAAGCAGCGTGAGGAAGCGGCGAAGCGGTGGAACGAGCGCGAGGTGCTCGGCGACATGGTCCGGGTCATCCGCATGTTCCGTCCGCTGGTGATCTACTCCCGGTGGGGCGGCACGTCCGCTGACGGCCATGGCCATCATCAGCTCGCGGGCTACCTGACGCCGCTCGCATTCAAGGCGGCTGCCGATCCGAACGAGTTCCCCGAACAGCTTCAGGAAGGCCTTCGACCGTGGCGGACCAGGAAGCTGTATAGCCGGCCGCTTGACGAGGCGCCTGCCACGCTGCAGGTGCAGACGGGCGTTTTTGATCCGCTGCTCGGCCGAACCTATGCCGAGATCGCGTTCGAAGGCCGCAGCCAGCACCGGTCGCAGGAACAGGGGACGATTGAAACCCGCGGTCCGCTGGCGTCCGGTCTTCGCGCGATCGAGAGCGCGGTCGCTGGCCCGGGGCCGGAGCAGTCGATCTTCGACGGCGTGAACGTGAGCGTCACCGGACTCGCGACGCTTGCCGGGCTTCCCGACGATGCACTGCGCGCCGAGCTCGCCGCGATCGATGCAGCATCGAAGACGGGCGCTGCGGGAATATCAACCGCTCGAACCGTCGCGCATCGTGCCGCCGCTCGTCGAGGGTCTCAAGGCCGTGCGCGCGGCCCGGCAGGTGCTCCGTCGTTGACCGCGTCGCCTGACGCGCGGGCGGACGCCGAATTCCTCCTCGCCTTCAAGGAGCAGGAATTCACCGACTGCGATCCTGTATTCGCGCCGCCGGGGTCGTCATCGATCCGCTGGCGGAGGAGGAGACCGTTGTTCCGGGTGGCAGCCATCGGCGTGAACGTCCGTGTGTTCCTCACGCAGCCCTCAGCGGCGACCGTCGTCTCGACGACGATGAAGGCGCCGCCAGGCGTGGCGTGTGAGACAGCTGCGGACTCAGGGAGCCTGAACGGGGACGCGCTCGCCGTGAGACGCCCAGCAGTTCCGCGAGGTTCGAGGTGAGCGTGCCCGCGACGGCTGCCGTCACACAGCCGTACTTCCTGGAGGAGCCGCGGCAGGGAGACAGCTACCGTTGGCCGCAGGGGTCGCCCAGGGGAATGCCGTTCGCCCCGCTCGCCACTGGCAGGCGAAGTCACGGTGAGCATCGGCGGCGTGGACATCGTGGCCACCGCGCCGGTCCAGTATCGATTCGCGGATCCGATTCGTGGCGAAGCTGCGACGCGTTCCCGGCGTGGTCCCGAAGGTGACGCGTCGGTCTCGACGCATCACTGCTCGTCGTTCCCATTGGTGCCACACCGCATCGGCAGCGGATCGTCGTGCGAGCATCGAGCTTTTCTTCAGAGCCGGTCAGCGGGACTCTCCGTCTCCGTGTTCCAACCGGCTGGATGGTATCACCGGCGGAAGCGCCATTCACGCTCGCAGACGACAAGGGGAGCAGATGTCCGCGGCCTTCACGGTCACCGCTCCGGCGAATCGCGAAGCCGGGAAGTTTCGACATCGATGCCGAGGCGCGGGTGGCCGGCGATACGTTCACGCCGCGACGTTCAGCTCATTTCGTACCCGCACATTCAAACGCATCGGCTCTATTGGCCGGCGCGGGCAAGGGCGCAGGTCGTGAGACCTGAAGGTCGCGGCCGTGTCAGGCTCGGATATGTGATGGGCAGCGGCGATCAGGTTCCGCGAGGCCATTCGTCGCATGGGCGTCGATGTGACGTTGATCGGTCCGGAGGCGCTCGGCACCGGCGACCTTTCGCAGTTCGACACCATCGTGGTCGGGATCCGCGCCTCGGAGACCCGGCCGGACTTCGTGGCCAACAACGGCAGGCTGCTGCAATACGTCGAGCGCGGCGGCACGCTCATCGTCCAGTATCAGCAGGGGGACTACATCGAGCGGAACCTGCAGCCGTATCCCGCCGCTGCCGAGAGCAATTCCCGCGTCACCGATGAGACCGCGCCGGTCAGGATTCTGGCGCCAGGCCACCCGGTCTTCACGTTTCCTAATCGGATCACGCCAGACGATTTCAGCGGCTGGGTGCAGGAGCGCAATCTGTATGCGTGGAGCTCCTTCGATGCGCAGCGGTACACGCCGCTGCTGGAATCGGCCGATCCGGGCGAGCCGGCGCAGCGAAGCGGCGAGCTGTATGCCGAGTTCGGGAAAGGCCGATACGTGTATACGGCATATGCCTGGTTCCGACAGCTGCCGGCGGGCGTGCCTGGAGCCTACAGACAGTTCGCCAATTTGATCAGCCTCTCGAAGGCTCCTCGTTGATTGCATACGATTTCTATGGCTCACTATCTCGTTACAGGCGGCGCGGGTTTCATTGGCTCTCATCTGTGTGAAGAACTGGCTCGTCGCGGGGAGCGGATACGGGTCGTCGATAACCTGAGCACGGGCAAGCGCGAGAACCTGGCGCACGTGGCGAGCGTCGAGTTCATGCAGGGCGATCTCGCGGACCTGGACGTCGCCAAGCGGGCGGTCGCAGGCATGGACTACGTGCTGCACCAGGCGGCGATCCCGTCGGTCCCGCGCTCGGTCGAGGATCCAATCACCTCGAACCGCGCCAACATCGATGCCTCTCTCAACCTGCTGGTGGCCGCCCGCGATGCTGGCGTCAAGCGCGTCGTCTATGCAGGCTCCTCGTCCGCGTACGGAAACTCGCCGACGATGCCCAAGGTTGAAACGATGCCGACGGCACCGCTGTCGCCGTATGCGCTGCAGAAGCTCGTGGCCGAGCAGTATTGCCAGATGTTCACCAGGCTCTACGGACTCGAGACAGTGACGATTCGCTATTTCAACGTCTTCGGGCCGCGGCAGGATCCCTCGTCGCCGTATTCGGGTGTGATTTCACTGTTCATCAGCGCGTTGTGCGAGGGCCGCCGGCCGAAGATCCACGGAGACGGCGAGCAGACACGCGACTTCACCTATGTCGCCAACGTCGTCGATGGTGTGCTGCGGGCATGCCACGCCAAGGATGCGTCCGGAGAGGTGATCAACGTGGCGACCAATGGACGGGTGTCGCTGAATCAGTTGTTCAAGGCAGTGCGCGATCTCGTCGGCGCGAAGGTCGAGCCGATCTACGAAGGGCCGCGAGCCGGAGACGTACGCGATTCGCAGGCCGACATCGGCAAAGCCAACCGCCTGCTTGGATACACCCCTCTCGTGACATTCGAACAGGGCCTCAGGAATACGGTCGAATGGTACCGGGCTATGGCTGAAGCGGCGTCTTCCACGCGCAGGGCCTGAAACGGAAGCGTAAGGAACAAAATACGCGTCCCGCCGCTCATGATTGAAAGTTCGCCACAGAGGCTCCTTGGGCTAAGTCGCTCCACGACAGTCAGTTAAGCATGGTCGGGCCCGTGGTCTGAGCCTTGCGTAGCATCCCCCTTGGAGGATTTTCCAAAAATGCGTATTGCGGTTCTTGCCGTCGTTGCGGCGCTCTCGGTGTTCGGGTGTGGCGAATCCAATTCCACCGTTTCGCCGTCGGGAGCTTCCGGCACGCTCCGGCTGTTGATCAAGGACACGCCGTACAGCGAAGCAGCGGCCATGCTCGTGACGTTCTCGGCAGTTACCGCGCACCGTGAGCGGCGAAGGTGGCTTCTCGCCGCTGCCGTTCGCGCCGGACGCCGCCGGCGTCGTCCCAACCACGCGCACCTGTGACCTGAAGCAGTTGGTGAACACCGACGACGTGCTCGGCGTCGGAACGGTGCCCGCGGGGCACTACACGCAGGTGCGGTTGGTGGTGTCGAGCGCGGTGCTCTACAGCACAGCGACTCCTGCCGGGACAAAGTGTGCAACCACCATTCCTCCGCCGGGACCCGTCATTGCGACACTGGAGATCCCGAACACTGAGGCGAGGCTCGTTCGTTCGTTCGACATCGCAGCCGCACCCGCGGTCACGACCATGCTGATCGATTTCGATGGGGACAGGTCGGTGGTCGCGATGGGCAACGGAAGCGTCCGCATGACGCCGGTCATTGGCGTCGTCAGCGTTCAGTAACTGGCTGGTAGTTGGGATCCGGAAGGCAATAGCGGGCAGGAAGAACGAGCGCCGGGCGACTCGAATCGCGGGAGGTCACAGGCTCCACGATCACGAGGCCGCCCGACGCTCTACAAGGTTTTATCGGCACGCGCTCGCGAGAGTTCAACGCCGCGAGACTTACTACTGACCACCACTTCACACAGAATGCGTGCTGCAGGGATTTGCTGATCCGTGTTGCAGTAATTCCCTGAAGGCACGACTGGCGATTCGCCGGCGCGTCTCTAGTCGCATCCCGATCCACGGTTCACATACAGCGTCCCGTACGGAAGTGTCACGACGGGTTCGAGGTCGAGCGGGCGGGTAAATGCGGCCTTCACTGGTTCATCGAGCAGCACGTAGTGCGAGCGTGGAGGCAGGGTCATCAGCTCGGGCTTTCGCACAACCGAGAGCCCGATGCCCGCGGGCACCGCAATCAGGTGCGGCGGGTATTGGGACGTCAGCAGGGTATTGCACCACCGTGAGGCCCCCGGGTGATAGACGATCGTGCCGTCGATCGCGTGCTCCAACTCGGTCAGCCCCCGCCGATCCCAGACGAAGTGACCACGCCAGGCGTCTTCCAGGTCAACGAGCAATGTCCGCGCGCTCACGACGTTGGACAGGATGAGCCCAGCGACCAGCACCGGACCGATCCGCCCTGGCGCGGCGACGCACAGCAGCGCACCGAAGAGCAGGAACGCCGACAGCACCCGGTGCTCGGCGTAATTGGTGAACTGGTAGAGCACCAGCATCGCCACGAAGGCGGTCGTCATCGCCATAGCGGTGAGGGACAGATGCGTTGGGGTCAGACCCCGGGTCTGACCCCAGGCTGTTTTCGCGAGCACCGCTGCCACAGCGGTCGCCAGGAGCAGCGCCACGTACTGATAGCGCTCGAGCAGCTCGATCGGGTGAAACTGATCCAGCATCGCAAGGCGGCGCACGTTCGACATCACGTTGCTGGCGATCTCGTGCGCGCCCACTGAGAGGCTGGCGGTGCGCAGAAAGAAGAAGCCTGTCTCGTACGGTGCTGTGGTGCTGCTGTACGCGAACACGATGGCCGCGCCCGCGACGAGCGACGCGGCGACCGTGGCGATCGTCACGAATCGACTCGACGTCCGCGTGGTCGCGATTGCCCACAATGGCATCAGGATGAGCCACGACGGCCTGATGAACGAGAGCACGCACAGCACGCCCCATCCGCTGGCGGTGGTCCAGCGTCGCGGCGCGGGTCCGAGCGCGGCAGCGAAGCAGGCGGCCATCACGATGGCCCCGGCGTGGTGGAGGCTCTCCTGCATTCCCGTCGGCGCCCAGTACCACGGTGTGCCAGAAGGTGACGAGCAGCAACCCGGAGAGCAGCAGGCGGGGAAGGCTCAACCCACCGAGACGCACCCATACCCATGCTGCGGTGCCGAGCGCGATCAGGTTCAGCAGGACCGCTGTGTGCCGGTGCCAGCCGAAGATCTTGCCGACCAGTCCGTAGAGCACGGCGACGCCGGGGCCGTGCGGTCCGAACGGCGTGAGCCCGGACGCATTGGTGACTTCGCCGACCGTGTAGTAGCCGCCGCTGAAGCCGGCCTGGCTGAAGGTGAACGCCTGGTGCCAGTAGGCGACTTCGTCGTTGATGATCGGACGGTACGCGGAGATGGGCACGCCGAAGAATGCGTGCACCAGTCCGAGCACGAGAACCGGGACGCCCGCCACGCAGAGGAGCGCTGCCGCCCCTTGCCCGAGGCCTCGCATAGGGACCGAACCCTATCACGGCTGAGCTTCTGGCGCACGTGCCAGTTCACACCCGGATCGCAAGGCGAAGCCCACTCGCATCGAGCCGCCCTGAGGGGTGGCGTGTTGGCCTTTACAACCCGAGTCGACGCTCGCAGAAGTAGACGAAGCTGATGCTGAACGTGTCGCGTGTCTGTTTCCAGGCGACGCGAAATGTTCCGCTCTTCGCCCAGCTCGTGAACAGCACCACCCAGCCACGATTGTCGGGGTGGTGCCAGAAGTCGGCCAGGCGAAGCGACACGAAGACGTTCTCCATCAACTGGAATAGTTCCATGCACACGACGAGCTGCTCTTCGGTCGGGGCCGCCGGCATCGGGCTGGGCCGGTTCGCCATGAGCTCGTTCAGCAAGGGATGAAGCGTCGTCGAGTTCCGGAATCGTTCCCAGATCTCATCGAGCGCTTGCGTTTGGCCGACGAACGAATCGCCGGTGCTCGCCGCCGGTGCCCAGATGTTGGCCAGCTTGCCCGCCATCTCCAGCAGGCTCGCGTCCTGCTCCACATCGCGGAACGTCATCCTCGTGATGTGGTACCCGAGGCGCCGGTAGCTTTCGAATTGATCTTCTGCGAAGAACTGGTCGCCGGTGCTCTCGTGCGGGAACTCAGAGTGCGAGGCCTGGTACTGCTCGATGCTCACCTCTTCGTCTCCGGTGAGGGACGACTTCAGGTAAATGAGATACCCGCGGCTGCCGTTCGAATATGTGATGCGGCCAACGGCGCAATGCGCGCCACTTACACCAGACTCCTTGCCCCGGCGGATCGATTCCACGTCGATGTCGATGCGCGCCCGGAAGTCCGTTTCGCAGAGCCGAATCACGTTGCCGAGACTGCCGAAGTTCAGTCTCGAATCGCATTCCGCATCGCACGCGACGATCACGCGGCAGCGCCGGCGCACCAGCTCATAGATGCCGAGGTTCTCGAAGTGGCCGCCGTCCGACACGTTGACGAACCCGTTGGTCTCGTCGGCGCTGCCGAACATCTCTTTGAGCAGATACCAGGTGCTCAGTGGCAGCTTGGAACGGCTCCACCACCGACGTCCCGGATTGGGAAACCACCACGCCAGCCGTACGTTGAACATGGTCAATAGGAATGCGACCAGTGGGGAGGTGCTGTAGCCCATGTTCGGACTTGCCGCGGCGCCTGATACCGAAACCACCTGCCCGAGGTCGAGATCGCCGGCGAACCGCTCGGGGCCAACCACCGGCGAATAGCCGACGGCCTTGCGATCGGCACCGGCCCGAAGCGGTGTGAAGGAGAACGACGCGCTGTGGCGGGTGTGGAGCCCGAGATCGGAACTCCCGCCAAGGTTCAGTGCACCGTTCAGAATCGGAAACGGGCCACGATACGGCTGATCGAGGTCGAACTTATTTGAGAAGTTGGAGAGGCGGAGCTCGTCGCCCACGTCAAAACCGGTGAAATCGTGTGGCTGTCGCAGACCGGCTCGCCACCTGGTCGCACCAAGGTAACAACGCACGAGGCGATTCCGGTAGAACTGGTTCAGGCCGAAGATGTTGATCTCGAACCGCCAGGAGAAGAGGAGGCCGAGAGCCACCGCTGCGAGCAGTGCCGCCCAGTAGTGGACGGCATGAATCGACTCCAGTTGCTCCATCCAGTAGTCGCAGTCCGGCGAGAATTCGCCGACGATGGCGAGGATGAGCAGGTGCAGCGCCGTCGCGGCGATGAAAACCGATCCCACGATGAAGGCGACTGCAGCCACCTTTGAGAAAAGGTCTATCGCCGACGTCTTCCACGTACGTCCGCCCTCGCCCTGCGTCTTGTCGCTGTTTCCCGAGAAAAGACCGCCAACGACCGTGGCAATCCATCCAAGGACGGTGGACCAGTGCACAGTCCCCCAACCCGCGAACGCCTTGAGCGCCAGCCAGGGAGCGAACACGCTGGTCACGCTGATGGCGAGAAAGCCCACTCCAGAGAGGCCGATCCATGAGCCGAATCGCGTCCACCACTCACGACGCCAATCCTGGGATTGGTTGCCGATCAACCCGATGACCACGATGATCGGGACGGTCATCGAAAAGAGCACCAGGGGCGGCCCGAAGACATAGGCCACCCATTCGTGCTGGGCGGCATTCCAGTGACTGAAGAGGTATCTCACGCCGCAGAATCCGAGATACACGACGGCAATCGACGGGATCGCGATGAGGAAGCCGAAGAGGGTGCGCCACCATGGCCTGGCGTCGATGGAAATCGCCGACAAGATCCACAAGCTCGCAAACATCGTCAGCAGCGGTGCTGTCCAGCGTGCCCACGCGTCTGTTAAGACAAAGGAGTAGAACTGGGGTGCTGTCGGGCTGTCGTTCCACAGCATGGCCGCGGTCAGGAAGGCGCCAATCCACGCCGGGGCCACCCCATACGCTACGACTTGCCATTGCTTGATTTGCCGCGTCTGGCTCCTGAGGCTCAGGCAGACCACCGTCGTCAGCAAGACGACCCAGGGCGCGAGGATAAGATTCCCGGGGAAGCCGGACAGGGCTTCGAACCGATTCCAGGAGAAAGCCGACTGGCCAAGGCGAGCCACGATCAGGATCGCCCATAGCCACACGAGCGCGGTGATTTGCACGAGGAAGGCATTCCGCGCCCAACTCGCCCACATCGTCCAGGTGTCCACGCTCGTGAGGCCGGTGCGGGGGGCGAGATAGTTCGAAAAGCGACGGAGGTGCTCGATCGACTCGCTCCAGTCCGTCAGTTGGCTGAGCCAGTAGTGCGTGCGCCGGACGTTTCCCAGCAGCCACGAGCCGATGTAGCCGCCGCCGGACACGGTCGAGAGATAGTCGATGCCGCGCAGCAGGTCCAATTCCTGCAGTCGTTGAAGGACACCCAGGTTGAAGGTGGCGCTGCGAATCCCGCCGCCGGAGAATGCCAGGCCGATCAGGTTCTCGAGGTGCTCTCCGGTGCGGACGCGCCGGCTCCACCACACGCGTGCCCCATCGTCCTCGCGGAGGGGAGACTGACCGGCCGAGCGGGGCGGCTCGGGTGCGAACTCCGCGATGGTCTTGAATCCGCGCCGTGTTCTCTGGAGCGCGAGCTCGGCGAGCTCCTCGTCGTACGCGCGGCGCCAGATCACGGTCTCCCGGGGCCATGTCGGAAACGCGTCTCCCTCATCCGCGTGCTCGCGTTCATCGCAGGCCATCGCGATCGCGTTCTGCGCCAGATCGCAGGCGTAGTCGAACACCGCGCGGAGCACCGGCTCGGTTTCCTCGAGCGTTCTGATCGCCTCCGCATCTTCGCCGTCCTGGCGCGCCTTCTCCGCGAGCAGCCAGATCCATGACGGCCCGGCGTACGTGACCATGCCAACCGACGACACGTCTGCCTGCAGCAGGCGCGCCAGCCAATACAGATCAAGCGCCCCGAACCGGGCCGTGTACGGGTTCTTGGCGAGTCCGTCCGTCAACTGGCCGCACACGCGCCACGACTCGATGCGATCTGTTGTCTCGAGGCCGGTGTAGAAGATCGCGCGCTGCTCGGCAAAGGCGCGCAACCCTCTCGCGATGCGGCGGAAGTAGGCTTCGCGCTCGGAGCGGCCGCCGAGTCCTCGCAGCCAGCGCTCGATGTCCTCTTTCCATCCACATTCGAGTCCGTCGGTGACCGCGGCACGTCTTTCGATCTTCACCCGCTCGTCGTCCTGCTCGCCGTAGTTGTCGATGAATCGGAGTGCCGTGAGGACGTCCTCGTTGCCGTTCTGAAAGTCCAGCCAGTGCGCGATGGTGCGGTCCACGTTCGGGTAGGGATCGAGCGGGGGCGGCGGCGGCAGGAGCAGGGGAATCTCGTTGATCTCGAAGATCTGTTTGTCATCGGCGTCGCGATTGAGCGAGCCACGATCATCCGCAGGGCCTCCGAGGTTTTGCTCCTTCAGGGCATATCCGCCTGGACCGAGCATCCGCCCCGCGACAAATCGAATGGTCAGGAAGAGATACGAATTGATGTAGCGCGAGAACGCGCTGGAGCGAAATAGCGTGCGCAGACCGTCGATCTCTGGCAGTGAGGCCGGGTCGAGCTGGCCGGCCTCGATGGCCAGCTCGATCAGGGACAAGCGGTCCAGGGCGGCGTCGAGATCCCCGCGCAGGGAGGTCTCTTCTGGGTCGAATCCCGCGTCGCCCCTGAAGGGCACATCACGAGAAGAACGCAGAATGCGCCGGAGTTCTCCCTCCTTCTTGGCTGCGAGGCGACCGAACACACTCCAGTCGCTCTGGAGTAGCAGAGTGATCTGTCCGTTGGCCATACGTATCGCTCTTTTGTCCGTCGGCTGCGTCAACGGCGTTCCGGGCTTCAATGACTGTAGAGGCGGCTGCAAATAATAACGACTACGGCACCAAGAATGAACAAGGTAATGGTCGATGCGGGGGCGATTCATCAAGTCGCGGTCTGAGCCGGGCCGCGCTGCTATCCGGGGCAGGGCGAGCAGCCTAACCCCACACACGCGCCGACCCTACGGAGCGAGAGCGGACACGGTGGCGGGCCATGACAAGGAATCGTGTAAATCTCGACGTGTTAGTTGTATAACATGTCAAGAGACGGACGCGCTCCGCTTCCGTGCTACGTCATGTTGATGCGCAGAATCACCGCGTGGATGGCGACTGCTGCGGCACTCGTCACCCTGACTGCCGATGCGCAGCCCTCACGTCGTTCCGTTCAGTCGTCTCTACGCGACGAGCGTGCGTTTGCAACGGAGTTGCAGCGGGCACTGCGCATGGGCGACCGTGACGCGGTGGCGGGCGTCGTCCGCTATCCAGCGCGAGTGTCAGTGAGGCAGCGACCGTTTCCCATCTACGTGAAGGATCGCGCCGCGCTCGCGGACATGTACGACATGGTATTCACACCGCACTTGCGCTGCGCGATCGTCGAGAGCCGCGAACCGGCCGCAGGGGAGCGGCCAAAACACTCGTTGCTCCTCGCTCGGGGTGTCGTGTCTCTCGCCGACGGCCGCATCATCGCCGAGGGATCGCGAGGCAAATACCAAATCACGCGGATGACCTCCTTTGGCGATACATCGACGCGCCTGAGACCGCGCCCGGTCACATTCGACGCGGGACGACGGGAAGTGGAACTGGCGGGGAGGGTCGCTGAAGCGGGCGCTGACGCCTACGTCGTGGTCGCTCGTGCAGGGGCTCGCCTTCAGGTGGCCATCAGAGGCTTTCCTGCAGGAAGCCTCTCGTTGCGCGTCTCGCGGCGGGGCAGTGACACGTTCCTTGATGGCGCGGGGCACGGCAGGAAGCACCTGGGCGGCGCGGCTCAATGAGGGCGGCGAGTATCTGGTGGAGGTGGTTCGTCGAGCGCCATACTGCGAGCCTCCTGTCATCAGTCACCTGTTGACGTTGTCGCTGACCGGTCAATGAACCACGGGTAACTGGCGGGGTCATTCTCAGCCGCCTCCGTCGCCGTCCGTTTTCGCGTCGGCTGGCATTGCCTTTCTGCTCAGCACGTTAGACCGACGGTTCCCACAACATCGACACGGCCTCTCGCTTGCCCCATGTGCTCGCGTCCCGGTGGGCTCGTGGTGACATGTCTCTGGAAGCACCCAGTCTGATGTTCTGCCAGCACCTGCCGGGACACCTTCAGCGCAGGGAACCATGTGGCAGGCGTCCGCGCACCCGTTCACCTCACGAACCCGCACGTTCCTGCGCGGCCTTCGGGCCGCGTCTGCCAGGTGCGGACTGGAGACAACTCATGATGCGCATGGTGATGGTGGTTCTGTTGATCCTCGGGGTTGGGAGTCGTGGCGCAGGCGAGCCAGGAGAGTTCGCGCACGCCGGCCACGGCAAAAGCGTCGGCAACGAGTCTCGTGAACTTGAACACAGCGAACGCGTCGCAGCTGGAGGGGCTGCCCGGCATCGGCAAGTCCACCGCCGAACGGATCCTCGAATACCGCGAGAAGAGCGGCGGATTCAAGAAGGTCGAGGACCTGATGAATGTTCGTGGAATCGGCGAGAAGAGTTTTCTGAAGCTCAAGCCGCTCATCACCGTGACGTCCACGAAGGGTGGAAGCACGGAGCAGTAGACGAGGGCGGACTGGCGGGCCGCGGGCACACGTGGTGTCCGCGGCAGCCAGTCGAGGCCTCCGCGCTCGGGTTCACCGTCCTCGACATCGTCTTCGCGGCCGCAGTCCTGAGCGTGCTTATGGCGGTGACGATCCCTCAGACGATTTCAACGATCGACCGCTCACGCGGTCTCGCTGCCGCCCGATATCTGGCGGCGCGAATGGCGCTCGCGCGCGCACAAGCCGTCGGTCGCGCCACGACGGTCGCGCTCCGTTTTCTGGAAGAGTCAAAGCGGCATCACCGTCAGCACCATTCAGGACGGCAACCGCAACGGCGTACGGACCCGGGACATCGACCTTCAGATCGATCGAGCCACTGAAGGAGCCGTGCTGTTGTCGGATCTGTTTCCAGGCGTTGACATCGGACTCACTCCTCACGTGCCGGGCGGAGGCGCCGTGCAGCTCGGCGGAACGAGCATCCTCTCGTTCACGCCGCACGGGACGGCCACGTCGGGCTCGGTGTACGTGCGCGGCCGTGACGGGACTCAGTGGGTCGTGCGTGTTCTCGGCGTCACTGGGCGATGTCGTGTGCTCCGCTACGTCCCGGCTACCAGGGAATGGGTGAATGCCTCCTGACCATACTGAAAGGCGGCGCGTCGCCCGGCGCGTACCGCATCCAGACGAGACGCTGAGCCGCGTCAGGCTGCGCACGGGGCGCGAGCTGGCGGTCGTGGACATCTCTCCTCACGGCGCCCTGGTTGAAGGCGTGACGCGACTGCTGCCGGGCACGCACGTGGACGTCCACGTCGTCACACGCCATGGCCGCGTGCTCGTGCGCACGCGCGTCGTGCGCTCGATCGTCTGGCAGCTCCAGGCCGACACCGTGAGCTACCGCACGGCCCTGGAATTCGCTGCTGCCGTGGACACTGCGAGCGATGGGTATCCGCTTCCCGCCGAAACCTCAGTAAACGAGGGGGGTCCGGGCAATCACTACCCAGACGCAGAGGCTCGGACACCGGCGTGATCGAGAAGTCCGCACGAGTTGGAGGATTTCTCTCGTGCGGCCGAATGGCATCGAGTTTGGTTACTGATGGCGAGGCGTTGTGTCGCGTTGGCGGTGGAGGTCGGCGGTGAATGAGGTCCCTGTTGGAGCAATTCGTGTTGTTCAGAACCACGAGCGCGTGGCCTCGTCAAACGCTGACGCCCGTCTGCGGGGACTGAGGCAGATGCTCGTCGCATTGGGAACCGCGCTGAGCACGCATGCCGGCGATGAGGACCTCGAGGCCACGTTCGAGCAACAGGTACGGCAAGCACTCGAGCTGCGGTCGGTTCGACTGCGAGAGGTGCGTGCGCGGTATCAAGCCCGGCTTGTGACTCCCACTCGCACCACCGATTCGATCGTTCTCGGTGTGCCCACGTCGGACACACGCGTACAGGCGGTGCTCGAAGCGTCTTGCGATCCCAGCCGGCGCTTCGACGAACACGATCTCGACGCATTGCAGGCCGTCGCACAGCTTGGTGGATTGGTCCTCGAGGTTGCACGCGGTCGCGTGGCGGCCCGGGTCCGGCCTGTGGTCACCGTTGCGCCGCTCATTGGATCCACGTCTGTCATGCAGGATTTGCGGGCGCGTGTCGAGCGTGTCGCCGCCACTGACTTCACGATCCTGATTGAAGGCGAGAGCGGAACCGGCAAAGAGCTCGTCGCGCGCCAGGTGCACGAGTTGAGCCGGCGTCGGGGCGGCCCGTTCGTCGCGGTCAATTGCGCCGCGGTCGTCGAGACGCTGCTCGAGGCGGAGCTGTTCGGGATCGAGGAGCGAACGGCCACCGGCGTTCGAGGTCGCCGGGGCAAGTTCGAACACGCCGATGGAGGCACACTGTTTCTCGACGAGGTCTCCGATTTGTCGCTGTCGGCGCAGGCGAAGCTGCTCCGGGTCATCCAGGACCTGGCCGTCGAACGTGTAGGAGGCCAGGGCATTCGCCGCGTGAACACACGCATCATTGCCGCGACGAACCGGCCGCTTTCCGAAATGACCGTTCGGGGCCTATTCCGCACGGACCTCTACTACCGGCTGAGCGGCGTCGAGATCCATGTGGCACCGCTCCGCAACCGGCGCGACGACATCCTCGAGCTGGCGCGGCACTTTCTCGACCGCCATCGCAACACGCGCGAGCTCACGCTGTCGCCGCAGGCCGAGGAAGCACTCAGTCTTCACTCGTGGCCGGGGAACGTCCGCGAGCTCGAGCGGCTGATGGAACGCGCCGTCGCCCTCTCCGAAGCGGATCGGATCGAGCTCGACGACCTTCCTGCCGTCGTTCGCGGCGAGTACCGAGGAAACGCTGGGCCCGGCGCTGGCCGGGAACGAGTCCTTCCGGCGATGGGGAAGCCGCTATGCCCGCCTGATGTTCGAGCGCTGCGGCCGCAACAAGCGACGGGCGTGCCGCGTGCTCGACATCAGCTATCACACGCTCCAGGCGTACCTGCGCTACTCCGATCGACGCGCCCGTGAGGAGGCGAAGCAACTACCGGCCTGGGTCCGCTCGGCGAGCGATGCGCCTGAGATCGACACCGGAGTGTGACCCGTGGTGTCGTTCGCCTATCCGCTTCGGTTCTTCCGTGTCGTGGCCCCGCTGCCGCCTCTGGTCGGCTGGACGTTCCTCGTCCTCGTCCTGATTGGGACTCTCGTCATCGTCCATGATCCGACGCGAGCCGCATCGGCGCTGATTCCGGTCCTTCTGCTTCAGCTCTTCGCGGCTTCGTCAGGCTTCGAGGTCCCGGCCAGGCGCGGGCACTACGACCTGCTCCTCACGAGCGGGTCTGGCCGGGCGTCGATGGCGCTCGTGCATTGGGGGACGTCGGTTGCGCCCGGCATCATTGCGTGGCTGGCGCTTGTCGTCATCGAGCAACTCGCGAGCGGTGGTAACGTGTCGCGGCTTCTGGCCTCGGGCACCCTGGCTGCGTTGTGTCTGGTATCGACGCTCCCGTGGGCGATCACCGTACGGCTGCCGCGGTTCTCGGGCGGCATCGGATGGCTGCTGGCCTTGGCGATTTCGGTGAGCGTGTGGCCATCGGCCAGAGTCTCGATCGGTCAGTCATCACCGGACATTGCGAGTCTGCTGTTTTCGGCGTGGGGCTTCCTGGTGAATCCGGCCGGACTCGTCGGACACGAACTGCGGCTGACCGACCTCAAGGCGATCGCGCCCGCGCTGGTCCTTGCGTGCGGCTCGATGGTCGCAGCCTGCCGATGGGTGTCGCGCGCGAGCGTACCGCTCGAGGCCGCGCAGTGACGCCGTTCGCCGTGTCCGTACGTGATCTCAGCCGTCCAGTATGGTCGCCGGCTGGTGTTCCAGGACATCTCCTTCGACATCGGTACCGGTCAGTCGCTGGGCGTCATCGGGCCGAATGGATCCGGCAAGACCACGCTGCTGCGTGCGCTTGCCGGCTGCCTCGTCCCGAAGTCTGGAGACGTTCGAATTGGCGGCTTGACGCCTCGCGATGCGCTGGCTCGTACCGGCGTTGCGTACTTCGCCGGCGATGCGACGCTGCCCGGTTCGGTCCGCGCGTCGCGGTGGGGAAGTCTCGGCAATGGCGATGAGGTTACGCCTGACAAGCGCCCGATCCGCGCCCTGTCGCGGGGCACGCGACAGTTGCTCGGGCTGCGGACGGTGCTTGGCCGCCATCCGCTTGGACTGATCGTTCTGGACGAGCCGTGGGAGGCGCTGGACCCGGACGCCGCGCGATGGCTGTCAACCACGCTCGAGACCAAGCGCGATCGCGGCGCGGCGCTGGTCCTGTCGTCGCACCGGCTTCACGATCTGGCTGGCTTCTGCGACTCGTATCTCTTCCTGCTGCCGCATCACGCCAGGCTCGTTCACGCGCACGACATCTCGCCGACGAGTCCGGTGACAGCCGCGCAGCTGTCCGACGTGTTCGATCAGCTTCGCGGCGGTGCGATGTCGCTGCGCGCAGTCTCGTAGCCGGGCGGACTGTTACTGACCGGATAGTGGCGAGCGGGTCCGCACCGTGGACACGGATCGCGTGATTCCCTCGATCACGCGCGCAGGCTGAAACAGATGGATCTCGTGGCCGCTGCCGGTGGCCTCGATGTGCAGGCTGTTGCTGCTCAGGAAGTCGAGACGTGCCCAGGCGTTGTCACGCGATGCACGCTCGGTCTCACTCGCAATCGGACCGCTCGAAACCACGACCACGGGCAGGGCGCCCAGCGGCTGGCGATTCACCTCGGTCTCCTCGAACTCACGCATAAACTCGCGCCGCCACGAGAGGATGGAGTCTGGAGACATCGTCGTGGGATCGAGGCTCTCCCAGAGCCGGATCTCGAGCCAGAGCCGAATCGCTGGGAGGTCTCCGGGCAGACGGTCGAAGGGTTGGCCGATTCGGGCCGGACGCGGCAGTCTCGCGGTGGCCGGCAGCGGATACGCCGAGCGGATGTCGTCTTCGGAGAGTTTCCACAGCAGGTCGCCGCCGCTCTTGGTGATCAGACCGACGCGGCCGGCGCTGTTGGTGAAAACAAGCGCCGCGACTTCGCCCGGGAAGGTGCGCTGGTAGGCGCGGATGTAGATCCCGCCGATGGACGCGCCGACCAGCACGAACGGTCCCTTTTCGCCCGCCACCTGCAGGAGACTGTGAAGGTCGGAGACTGTCTGTTCGACCGTCTCGTACGCCGGCCCGCGATCGCTCCACCCCAGCCCCGCGCGATCGTACGAGCAGACTCGCGTCGACCCGGCGACCTGCGCCTGCACGAGGGCCCAATCGATCGCGAACGCACCACCGCCGGCCTCGAGCAGCACCGTGGGGCTGCCGCTGCCCGAGCAATGGATGTGCATCCTGCGGCCGCCAATGTCCACC
Source organism: uncultured Acidobacteriota bacterium (assembly GCA_963751025.1). Lineage (GTDB taxonomy): Bacteria > Acidobacteriota > Vicinamibacteria > Vicinamibacterales > UBA2999 > Gp6-AA40. The sequence goes on from CAVVTC010000010.1 coordinate 184,965, forward strand.
AAGCGGCCCGGCGGTTGATAGTCCGGTGTCGTCTGCCCGTACAACGATGGCGCGAAGGCCAGAATCCCGAGCACGATGACTGCAAGCCTCATGTGCCAATAGACGTCCGAGGTGCCAACGGCGTTGGCGTAGGCCGCCGCGCGCGCTCCTTGACCCCTCCGCGCGGCGGCGAGTACAGTCAGACAGTCAGGTCACCACGTCCTTCGCGCACGCCATTCATGACCGACACGGCCGCTGTCGAGCTCCGCAAAACCCCGCTGCACGCGCGTCACCGCGCCGCCAATGCCCGCATGGTTCCGTACGCCGGATGGGACATGCCCGTGGAGTACTCGGGCATCACCAACGAGCACCTGGCCGTGCGGACGCGCGCCGGCGTCTTCGACGTCAGCCACATGGGCGAGATCGAAATCGCCGGCAAGAACGCATTGGCCGCGGTCCAACTGATCTCGAGCAACGACGCCAGCGCGCTGTCGACCGGCCAGGCCCAGTACGCCGCGCTGACCACACCTGAAGGCACGTTCGTGGACGACATGCTCGTCTACCGCATGGCGCCGAGCCACTTCATGCTCGTGGTCAACGCCGCCAACGCCGCGAAAGACTTCGCCTGGATCAGCGAACAGATCAAGGCCGTGGGTGATGTGGCAGCCATCGACTCGAGCAGCCGGTATGCCCTCATCGCCGTGCAGGGGCCGGCCGCGCGCGAGGTCCTGCAGCCGCTGGCGACGATCGACCTCGAGGACATCGGCAATTACCGCTTCGGTTACGGCGAGGTCGCCGCCGCCCGCGCCACGATCTCGCGCACGGGCTACACCGGCGAGGACGGCTACGAGATCTTCGTCCCGCCGAACGTGGCCGACCGAACCTGGCAGGCGATCCTCGAATCGGGACGATCGGCGGACGTCATCCCGTGCGGTCTCGGCGCCCGCGACACGCTGCGCCTCGAAGCCGCGATGCGCCTCTACGGAAACGACATCGACGATACGACGACGGTGCTCGAGGCGGGATTGGGGTGGACCATCGGCTGGAAGAAGGGCGACTTCCTCGGCCGTGAGCGTCTCGCGGAGCAGAAAGAGAAAGGCCTCGCGCGAAGGCTCGTCGGCTTCGAGATGATCGACCGCGGTATTGCTCGACAGGGCTATCCGGTCGTGAGCAGCGGACGTCAGGTCGGCACGGTCACGAGCGGAACGCAGACGCCGTTCCTGAAGAAGGCCATCGGCATGGCCTACGTACCGACCGAGATGCGCGGCGTGGGAACCGAGATCGACATCGACATCCGAGGCCGTGTCTCAAAGGCGCGCATCGTGGCTTTACCGTTCTATTCCCGGGCAGCGGCTAGGCCCCAAGCCTGACCCGGAACCTGGTTCGGAACCTGACCCCACTGAGGAGCTGACATGGCGTACCCGGCGGACTTGAAATACACGAAGGACCACGAGTGGCTGCGCATCTCTGGCGACGTGGCCGAGGTCGGCATCACCGACTTTGCGCAGGAGCAGCTCGGCGATGTCGTGTACGTCGAGCTCCCAGACGTCGGCCGCCGGGTCAACGCCGGCGAGTCCTTCGGCTCCATCGAATCGGTCAAGGCCGTCTCGGAGCTCTTCGCGCCGGCCGCGGGCGAGATCGTCGAGGTCAATCCTTCACTCAAGGATTATCCGGAGTCGGTCAATAAGCAGCCGCACGAGACGTGGATGGTGCGGTTGCGCCTGTCGGATCCAAACGCCGCCGGATCGCTCCTCGACAGCGCGGCGTACGAACGCCTCATTTCAGCCTAGATGCACACGATCGACGCAACCGACTGGTTTGCCCCCCGCCACATCGGTCCGTCGCCGGACGAGCGCGAGCGGATGCTCGAGACGATCGGCGTTGCCTCCCTCGACGACCTGATCGACGCGGCCATTCCCTCATCCATCCGGCTTCAGGCGCCGCTGAACCTGCCGCCACCGGAGAGCGAGCACCAGTACCTGCGACGCCTCGCTCACCTCGCGCATCGCAACACCCCGTTCCGCTCCTACATCGGTCTCGGCTATCACGACACGATCACCCCGAGCGTCGTCCTGCGTCTGGTGATGGAGAACCCGGGCTGGTACACGCCGTACACGCCGTATCAGGCCGAGATCGCGCAGGGCCGGCTCGAGTCGCTCATCAACTTCCAGACGATGGTGACGGAGCTGACGGGGATGGAAGTGTCGAACGCCTCGCTGCTGGATGAAGCGACGGCGGCGGCCGAGGCCATGACGCTCCTGCACCGGGTCTCGACGAAGAAAACCCCGGCAGGGGAGCGCGCGCTGTTCCTGGTCAGCGATCGGTGTTTTCCGCAGACGATCGAGGTGCTGCGCACCCGGGCTGAGCCGCTCGGGATCGACCTGCAAATCGGGCCGCTCGATCGCACGCCGATCGACGCGCGCGCGTATGGCGTATCTGCTGCAATACCCTGACGAAAGCGGACTCCTCCAGGACCTGCGGCCCTTCATTGCCAGCGCTCACGAAGCGGGCGTGCTGGTGGCCGTGGGCGCCGACCTGCTGTCCCTCGCGATTGTCACACCCCCCGGCGAGATGGGCGCTGACGTCGTCTTCGGCACCTCACAGCGTTTTGGCGTCCCGCTCGGGTTTGGCGGCCCGCACGCCGCGTTCTTTGCCACGCGGCACGCCGTCGTCCGCCAGATGCCCGGCCGCATCATCGGCGTCTCGGTGGACGTCCACGAGCGCACGGCGTATCGCATGGCGCTGGCCACGCGCGAGCAGCACATCCGTCGCGAGAAGGCGACGTCGAACATCTGCACCGCGCAGGCGCTGCTCGCCAACATGGCGGCCATGTATGCCGTCTATCACGGGCCCGACGGCCTGCGCGCGATCGCCTCGCGTGTGCACCTGATGGCGCAGCTCGTCGAGCAGTCGCTCACGCTGATGGGCCTCGAGCAGCGCAACGCGGACTATTTCGATACCGTGCGCATCGACGTGCCCTCCGGCGTGGAAGCCGTGAAACGCACGGCGCTGGCCGCCGGGATCAACTTCCGCTATCCCGACGATCGCACGGTGGACGTCTCGCTCAACGAAACGGTCACCACTGGCGATGTCATCGACATCGTCGGCGTGTTCGCCGCCGCGCTCGACCGCCCGTCGCCACACGTGGATCTCTTCGAGCTGCCCAAGGGCGTGCTCGCGATGCACGCCGGCCACGACCTGCCGAAGCCGCTCCGCCGCACCACGCCGTTTCTGACTCACCCGAACTTCAACACGCATCGCTCGGAGACCGAGATGATGCGGTACATCCGGTCGCTCGAGCGCAAGGACCTCGGGCTCGACACGTCGATGATTCCGCTCGGCTCCTGCACGATGAAGCTCAACCCGGCAACGGCGATGCTGCCGATCACCTGGGATCGGTTCAGCCGTCTGCATCCGTTCGCGCCGAAGGAGCAGGCGGAAGGCTACCTGCAGATGTTCCGCGAGCTCGAGGCCGCGCTCTGCGAGATCACCGGCTTTGCCGAGGTGTCGCTGCAGCCGAATTCAGGGGCGCAGGGCGAGTTCGCGGGTCTGATGGTGGTTCGCGCGTATCACCGCGAGCGCGGCGACGCGAACCGTGATGTCGTGCTGATTCCGGCCTCGGCGCACGGCACCAATCCGGCGAGCGCGGCGATGGCCGGCATGCGCGTGGTCGTCGTGGCGACCGCGGCGAACGGCAACGTGGATCTGGACGATCTGCGCAAGAAGGCCACCGCGCATCGCGATCGACTGGCGTGCCTGATGATCACGTATCCCTCGACGCACGGCGTGTTCGAGGATGCCATTCGTGAGATCTGTCAGATCGTGCACGACCACGGCGGCCAGGTGTACATGGACGGCGCCAACATGAACGCGCAGGTCGGGCTGACCAGTCCGGCGTCGATCGGCGCGGACGTCTGTCACCTCAACCTGCACAAGACGTTTGCCATCCCGCACGGGGGCGGCGGGCCGGGCATGGGGCCGATCGGCGTGGCCCGTCACCTCGCGCCGTATCTCCCGCGCCATCCGCTGGCGCCGGTCGGCGGCGAGCAGGGCATCCACGGCGTGTCGGCGGCGCCGTGGGGAAGCGCCAGCATCCTGCTGATTTCGTACGCGTACATCCGCATGCTCGGCGCGCAGGGACTCACCGATGCGACCAGGCACGCCATCCTGAACGCGAACTACATCAAGGCTCGCCTCGAACGTCACTATCCGGTGCTCTACACCCGCGCGAACGGCCGCGTCGCCCACGAGCTGATCTTCGATCTTCGCGGGTTCAAGGCCGCCGGCATCGAAGAGATGGACGTGGCGAAGCGGCTGATCGACTACGGCTTCCATGCCCCGACGGTGTCGTTTCCCGTCGCTGGCACGCTGATGGTCGAGCCGACCGAGAGCGAGGATCAGGCCGAGCTCGATCGCTTCTGCGACGCGATGATCCACATCCGGGAAGAGATCGAGGCCATCGTGACGGGGAAGCGTGACGCGAACGACAACGTGCTCAAGAACGCGCCGCACACCGCGGCCTCGGTCATGAGTGCGGACTGGCGGCACCCGTACTCGCGCGAGGAAGCGGTCTACCCGCTGCCGTTCGTGAAGGATCGAAAGTTCTGGCCCGTCGTCGGCCGGATCGACAACCCGTACGGCGACCGGAACCTGTTCTGCACCTGCCCGCCGATCGAAGACATGTAGGGCGGGCCGCCTAAAGGCGGCCCCTACGGCTCATGCCGATTCCAGTACACTCCGCGAGTAGATGCGAATTCTGAATGCCGCGCAGATGCGCGACGCCGACCGCCACACCATCGAAGAGATCGGAATTGCGTCGCTCGTTCTGATGGAGAACGCCGGCCGCCAGGTGGTGGCGGCGATCGAGGCGGCGTTCGAATCGCGTCTGGATGGCCGCGTCGCGGTGCTGTGCGGACGCGGGAACAACGGCGGCGACGGATTCGTTGTCGCACGGACATTGATCCAGCGGGGGATCGACACCGCCGTCTTCGTGATCGGCTCGGTCGCCGACATACGAGGCGACGCGCGTACCAACCTCGACATCCTTGGCCGGCTCGGCCTCACCGTCGTCGAGGTCAACGACGAGCAGACGTGGGAGCTGCACTTCTCGGAGATCGCCAGATGCTCGCTGATCGTGGACGCGATCTTCGGCACCGGTCTGCGCTCGGCGGTCGGCGGCATGCTCGAAACGGTGATTGCCGACGTCAACGCCGCGGAGATCCCCATCGTCTCCGTCGATCTCCCGAGCGGGATGTCCGCGGATACGCCGAACCTGGTCGGCGACTGCATCGACGCCTCACTGACCGTGACACTCGCTGCACCGAAGCTGCCACTCGTCCTGCCGCCTGGAGAGGCATACGCCGGCGACGTCGTCATTGCTGACATCGGAATCCCTCACGAAGTGATCGACTCGCTCGAGGGCCCGCACGTCGAGCTGCTGACGCCCGAGCAGCTGCGCGGGCTCGTGGCGCCGCGCGCGGCCGATTCACACAAGGGTGACTTCGGCCGCCTGACGCTCGTCGCAGGATCGACAGGGAAGACCGGCGCGGCGTACCTCGCAGCGATGGCCGCGCTGCGCTCGGGCGCTGGGCTCGTGACCGTGGCCACACCCGCATCGTGTCTTCCCGTCATTGCGTCGATGGGACCGACGTTCATGACGCTCGACCTGCCTGAGGATGGCGGCATGGTCAGGGTCGCAGCCGTCGATCGGGTGCTGGAGCAGACGCACGACGTGGTGGCGTGCGGGCCAGGCCTGGGCCGGTCCGCGAACGTGGCGGAATTCGTACGGCAACTGCTCGATCGCGCGACGTGCCCGCTCGTGCTCGACGCCGACGCGATCACCGTGCTGGCCGACGATCCCGGGCGGCTGACCGGCAGCGAGGAGCGCGACGTGATCATCACGCCGCATCCGGGCGAGATGGCGCGGCTGATCGGCGCATCGGTGAGCGACGTGCAGGCGAACCGCCTTCAGGTGGCCACTGACTTCGCGACGACGCATCGAGTCCACGTGGTCCTCAAGGGGCATCGAACGGTGATCGCCACGCCTGAAGGGCGCGTGTTCATCAACCCGACGGGAAACCCGGGGATGGCCACGGGCGGCACTGGTGACGTGCTGACGGGCATGATTGCCGCCTGGCTGGCGCAATTGCTCGACGCGGAAGCGGCCTGCCGGCTGGCGGTGTTCCTCCACGGCGCTGCCGGCGATCTGGCCGAGAGCAGGGAAGGGCAGAGCGCGATGGTGGCGACCGACCTGCTCGATTATCTCGGCGAGGCGCTGACCGCACTCGTTCGCGGCAAGCCCGAGGAGTCGTGACGAGCGGGCAGTCGCGCGTCACTCATTCCGAGGACGAGACCGCCACCGTCGCACGCGAGCTGGCCGCCCTCGTCCAGGCCGGCGACGTCATCCTGCTATCAGGGAATCTGGGAGCCGGCAAGACCGCGTTCGTGCGCGGACTCGCCGCGGGCCTTGGCATCGATCCGGAAGAGGTCAGCAGTCCGACCTTTACACTCGTCCACGAATATCGCGGTGGGCGACTGACGCTGTATCACGCCGATCTGTATCGCCTCGACAGGGTCGCGACGGAAGATCTCGGTCTGGAAGAAATGGGTGTGGCGGACGGAGTGCTGGCGATCGAGTGGCCCGACCGCCTGTCGCACGCGCTGCCTGGCGCGCGCGCGATTGAGATTGAGATCGTTGACGAGGGGACCCGCCGAATTAGCTGGTAGCCGGTAGCTCGTGGCCGGTAGCAAGAACCCTGAACTCGCTACCGACTACCGCTACCGGCTACCAGCTGACAACCTACTCCATCCGGTAGTTCGGCGCTTCCTTCGTGATCGTCACGTCGTGGACGTGGCTCTCGCGGATGCCGGCCGGCGTGATGCGAATCAGCTTCGCCTTGCGTTGCAGTTCCGGGATCGTGGCGCTGCCGCAGTAGCCCATGCCGGCCCTGAGGCCGCCCATGAGCTGATGGATGACGGCCTGCGCGCTGCCCTTGTGGGCCACGCGCCCCTCGATGCCTTCCGGCACGAGCTTGCCCGCAGCGCTGCCGCCTTCCAGATCGAACTCGTCCTGGAAGTAGCGATCGCGGCTGCCCTTGCGCATCGCGCCAATCGATCCCATTCCGCGATATTCCTTGTAGCTGCGGCCCTGGAACAGGATCAGCTCGCCAGGGCTCTCGTCGGTGCCGGCGAAGAGGTTGCCCGTCATCACCGCGCTCGCCCCGCAGGCCAGTGCCTTCACGATGTCACCCGAGTAGCGAGTCCCGCCATCGGCGATGATCGGAATGTTGCGTGCGGCGGCGGCTTTCGCGCACTCGAGGATCGAGCTGATCATCGGCATACCGATCCCGGCGACGATGCGCGTGGTGCAGATCGAACCGGCACCGATGCCGACCTTGACCGCGTCGACGCCGCTGGCCATCAGCGCCTCGGTCGCCTCCGCGGTCGCCACGTTGCCGGCCACCAGGTCGGTGTTCGGGAACTCCCGGCGGAGGCGCGCGACCGTATCGATGACGCCCTGATTGTGCCCATGCGCAGTGTCCATCACGAGCACGTCGACGCCGGCGGCGACGAGCGCCTGGGCGCGCTCGATCACGTCCTTGGAGTTGCCGAGGGCGGCGCCGACGCGCAGGCGGCCCAGCGCGTCCTTGCAGGCATTCGGATACTTGATCCCCTTCTGGATGTCCTTGACGGTGATGAGGCCCTTCAGCCGGAAGTCCTTGTCCACGACCAGGAGCTTCTCGACCTTGTGCTGATGGAGGAACGATCGGGCCTCGTCCAGGGTGGTGCCGACCGGCACTGTGAAGAGCGGGTCTTTCGTCATCACCTCGTGGATCTCGCGATGGAGGTTGGTCTCGAATCGCAGATCCCGATTGGTGAGAATCCCGACCAGCCGCCCTTCCTTGCTGCCGTCATCGGTGATCGGCACACCGGAGATCCGGTAGTTCTTCATCAGGTCGAGCGCTTCGTAGATCCGGTTGGTCGGCGACAGCGTGATCGGGTTGACGATCATGCCGCTCTCCGATCGCTTGACGCGATCGACTTCGGCCGCCTGTTCGTGAATCTGCAGGTTCTTGTGGATGATGCCGAGACCGCCGAGCTGTGCCATGGCGATCGCCAGCCCGGACTCGGTGACGGTGTCCATGGCGGCGCTGAGAAGCGGTACGTTGAGCCTGATGTTCCGCGTCAATCGCGTCGAGACGTCCACCTGACTGGGCACGATCGTCGAATGCTGCGGCACCAGCAGCACGTCGTCGAAGGTGAGCGCGGTGGCGAGGCCAACTTCCGTCTCGGTGAGCGACAGCGACGCGGTCTTCAGTTCCATCTCAGGCTCCTGCTCCGTGACACTTCTTGTATTTCTTGCCGCTGCCGCAGGGGCACGGATCGTTCCGTCCCACCCTGGGCTCGTCGCGCTTCACCGTCTTGATCACGTCGTCGCCGCCGGTGCGGGCTGGCGTCGGCGCCTGCTGCCGCGGTGCGGATGACCGTGCCGCTCCTGCAAACGCCGGGACCGGCTCGGCGGCCGGATGGTTCATCGTCACGTTTGCCGGCGACGGGCGGCGCGCTGCCGGCCTGGGTGGAAGCGCCACCGTCCCACCGGAGGCGTCGGGCCCTTCGCTGATCACCGGGCGCAGCCAGAAGAGATAGCGAACCATCTCCTCTTCGATGCGCGCCTTCATGTCCTGGAAGAGCCCGAAGCTCTCCTTCTTGTATTCAACCAGCGGATCGCGCTGACCGTATCCGCGCAGTCCGATGCCTTCCTTCAGGTGGTCGAGCGAGTAGAGATGGTCCTTCCACTGCGCGTCCACGATCTGCAGCATGATGTCGCGCTCGATCCGGCGCAGCAGGTCCGCGCCGACCACGCCTTCCTTCTCGACGTAGCTGGCCTTGACCAGCGCCCAGACGGCGTCGGTGATCTCCTCGGTGGTCTTCTCGCCGAGCTCGAGGCCTTCGAGTGTCTGTGCATCGACGCCGAACACGCGGGAGATCTCGCGAATGAGCTCGGGAACGTCCCAGTCCTCGAGCTCGACCGACTTGCCCGCAAACCGTTCAACCTGGTCTTCGAGGAGCTCCTCGGCGAGCGCGAGCACGTACTCGCGGGTGTCCATGACCTCCTCCTCGGTCAGGTGGACATGGCCGTCGAGGATCTCGCGGCGCAGCGTGTAGACGCTCTCACGCTGCTTGTTCATCACGTCGTCGTATTCGAGGAGGTGCTTGCGGACGCCGAAGTTCTGCGCTTCCACCTGCTTCTGCGCGCGCTCGATCGCGCGGGTGACCATCCCATGCTCGATCGGCACGCCTTCTTCCATGCCGAGCTTCTGCATCAGACCGGAGATGCGCTCCGATCCGAAGATGCGCATCAGGTCGTCTTCGAGCGAGAGGTAGAAGCGCGATGAGCCAGGATCGCCCTGACGGCCGGCCCGGCCGCGAAGCTGGTTGTCGATGCGACGCGCTTCGTGACGCTCGGTGCCGAGAATGTGGAGCCCGCCGATGTCGACGACCTCCTCGTGCTCGGTGTCCATCTGGCGTCTGAAGTGCAAGAAGATGCGCTCCCAGTCCGGCCTGGGCACGCGATAGAAGCCGTCCACGTGGAAGTAGTAGACGAACTCCTCATCGTCGATGAACTTCTCCTCGCCCTTCGGGAGGCGCTGCGCGACTTCCTCGGACAGGCACTGCTGCCGGGCCGCGTACTCGGCGTTGCCGCCAAGCAGAATGTCCGTGCCGCGGCCGGCCATGTTGGTCGCGATGACCACGTTGTTCTTGTGCCCGGCCTGGGCGACGATCTCGGCTTCCTGGGCGTGGTACTTGGCGTTGAGGACGACGTGCTTGATGCCGCGCTTCTTGAGCAGCGACGACAACCGCTCGGACTTCTCGATGGAGACGGTGCCGACCAGCGTGGGGCGGCCTGACGTCTGCTTCTCGATGATGTCGTTGACGATGGCCTCGTACTTCTCGCGCTCCGTCCGGTAGATGAGATCGGGCTCCTCGATCCGCTTGAGCGGACGGTTCGTCGGAATGACGATGACGTCGAGGTGGTAGATCTTGTTGAACTCCGACGCCTCGGTTTCCGCCGTGCCGGTCATGCCCGAGAGCTTCTTGTATTTGCGGAAGTAGTTCTGGAAGGTGATGGTGGCGAGGGTCTGATTCTCGCGCTCGATCTTGACCTTTTCCTTGGCCTCGACGGCCTGGTGCAGTCCGTCGCTCCAGCGGCGCCCTGGCATCAGGCGGCCGGTGAACTCGTCAACGATGACGACCCCGCCATCCTTGATCATGTACTCGACGTCCAGCCGATACAGCGAGTGGGCCCTCAGGGCCTGGTTGACGTGGTGGAGCAGCGGCATGTTCGCCGGGTCGTAGAGGCCGTTCGATCCCTCGACGAGGCGATGCGAGAGCATCTCCTCGGCCTTGGCCATGCCGGTCTCGGTCAGCGCAACCGTCTTGTGCTTCTCGTCAACGAGGTAGTCGCCGGTCTTCTCGAGCTCCTCGCGGTCCTCGGCCTTCACGTTGCCCTGTGTGACCGCGCCCTTCTTCAGCCTCGGGATGATGCGGTCCACTTCGTAATAGAGGTCGGTGGACTCTTCGGCCGGACCGGAGATGATGAGCGGCGTCCGCGCTTCGTCGATGAGGATGCTGTCCACCTCGTCGACGATGGCGAAATGGTGACCGCGCTGCACCATGTGACCGAGCTCGAACTTCATGTTGTCGCGCAGGTAGTCGAAGCCGAACTCGTTGTTGGTGCCGTAGGTGATGTCGGCTCCGTAGGCGACCTGCCGCTGTTCATCGCGGAGATCGTGTTGAATGACGCCGACGCTCATGCCGAGGAACCGGTAGAGGCGGCCCATCCACTCCGAGTCGCGGCGGGCGAGGTAGTCGTTCACCGTGACCACGTGCACGCCTTTGCCCTCGAGGGCGTTGAGATACGCGGGCAGCGTGGCGACGAGCGTCTTGCCTTCGCCCGTCTTCATCTCGGCGATGGTCCCTCTGTGGAGCACCATCCCGCCGAGCAGCTGCACGTCGAAGTGCCGCATGTTCAGGACGCGCTTGCCAGCTTCGCGCACCACGGCGAAGGCCTCGATCAGGAGGTCGTCGAGCGGGGCGCCATCAGCGACGCGCTTGCGGAATTCGAGGGTCTTTTCCCGGAGCTGTTCGTCAGTCAGCTTCTGGACGCCGGGCTCGAGCGCGCTGATCTCTGCGACGAGCGGGCGCAGCCGCTTTATTTCTCGTTCGTTCTGGGTACCGATGACTTTCGCGAGTAGTTGACCAATCATTCGAATAGGAGGGACCGAACACGAATGAATATCTACCGATTGTAGCCCTGCGGCTACAGATCGGCAAGGAAACCGCAGATTTTCAGGGAGTTAGCGGTCGCGCGGCTTCTGCTGCGTGAGGAGTTGCAGCGGGTTGAGGAGTCTGCCGTTGGCCATCACCTCGTAGTGGAGGTGCGCGCCGGTGGTGCGCCCGGTGGCGCCGAGTCGGCCGATCATCTCGCCGCGCTTGACGTGGGCGCCCTTCTGCACCACGAAGCCCGAGAGGTGGCCGTAGCGGGTCTCGAGTCCGAATCCATGATCGACGACGATCATGTTTCCGTATGCGCCCAGATATCCCGCCTGGGTGACAACGCCGGTCGCAGTCGCGTAAACGGGCTGGCCCTTATCACCTGCGATATCGAGACCGGCGTGATAGTCACTGCCACCGTTCACGGGATCGGTGCGCGGGCCCATTCCAGACGAGAGCCAGCCGTGGGCCGGCCAGATCGACGGCGTGGCGTCGGCCAGCGCGTTGCGCTTCTCGACGTTGGTGCGGACCGACTGCAGACGCGATTCGAGGCCTTCGAGGAGCGATCGCAGCAAGCCGAACGTGTCGTCGGGGTTGGAGAGCGCCGAGAGGGTCCGGGCATACGCGGAATCCTGCCGCCCGGAGCTCGCCGCCGGGGTCGTGCTGCCACCCATGGCGCGGGATTTCACGATCGCCGGCAGTTTCTCCATCGTCCGCGCCAGGCTCGGATCGAGGGCCGCCTGCGCACCGAGATCAGAGATGGCCGACTGCAGCCCCTCGATCTGGCCGGACAATTCCTCGGTCGCGGTGCGGTAGCTGGAGTTTTCGAGTTCGAGGGCCTGCTGATTGGAGTAGAGCCCGACGACATCGCTCTTGGCTTTCCAGGCAGCGCCGATGCCGATGAGCACCGGCAGGGTCACCATCGCGCAGGCCACAGCCACGGCAGGCCGCGCCGAGATCGTCACTCGGCGAACCACACCGGACGTCCGGTCGGCGATCAGAATGGTGTAACGCCTTGATGCCATGCTTGCTCTAGCACACTCCGGCTGCTGGGATGACCGGGAGTACCGACTGTCAACGGTACCTATCTATCGGGTGCTTTGCGACCTAGGGGAGAGGCCGCATGATCAGCGTATCACAGGAACAAAAGCGTCACCAAGCGGACCAGGATCGGCGAATATCTGGCGAATACCCAATGATGGTCATCGAGTGAGCCTCGCCGGCGCGCGACTGCAGGTCTTTGCAGCCGCAATTCTGTTCTCAACGGGCGGGGCGGGAATCAAAGCCGCGGCCTTCACAGGCCTGCAAGTATCGGCACTGCGGTCAGGCATTGCCGCGGTCGTGCTGATCGCCCTGCTACGCGGCCGGCTGGTGCTCTCGCCGGCGATGCTCGGCACCGGCGTCGTCTACGCCGCGACGGTCACGCTGTTCGTGCTGTCCACCAAACTGACCACGGCGGCAAACGCCATCTTCCTTCAGGCAACCGCACCGTTGTATCTGCTGCTCCTTGGACCGTTCGTCCTGTCCGAGCGATTTCGGACGCGTGACGTCGTATTTCTCCTCGGCGTCGCTGTAGGCCTGGTGTTGTGCGTCATCGGCCAGCCGATGCCAACGACGACAGCCCCCGATCCAGGGACCGGGAACCTGCTGGCCGTCATCTGCAGCATCACGTGGGCGTTCACGCTGCTCGGGCTGCGGTACTTGCAGCGCGGCAGCACGCATGTTGCCGGCGTCGGGCATGTCGGCCGTGGCGATCGGGAATCTTTTCGCCAGCGTGGCAGCGTGGCCGTTTGCGCTGCCGCTGCCCGCGGCGAGCGCGAGCGAGTGGGCGACCGTCGCTTACCTCGGCGTGTGCCAGATCGCTCTCGCGTACGTCTTCCTCACCGCGGCGATGCGAGTCCTGCCCGCGCTCGAAGTGTCGCTGCTTCTGCTGATCGAGCCCGTGCTGAATCCGACCTGGACCTGGCTGATTCGTGGCGAGGACCCGGGGGGCTACACGATCGTCGGCGGGGCGATCATCATTGCCGCCACCGCCATCAAGAGTGTGTACGACGCACGCGTGCCGTCGCCACGTGACTGTCACGAAGACGTCAGGGTCCCGTAGGCATGACCACTCCGAGACAGGTCCAGTCGAGCGCGGCGTGTCCAGACGACGGAGGAGCACCAGGACCAGGAACGTTCCCATGATCACAGCGATGAACAACCCTGATGTAGGTCCAGAACGGGCCGCTTGACTGTTTGACAAACAACAGAAGCCCGCAACGCACGCAGCGATGGCGCAGAAGATCTGCGTGTAGCTCACCGTGACGAAAGCGTCGCATGAGCAACTTGCCAGCCACCGCGCTGACCAGAACCAGCGCAACTACGAGCACTGTCGGAGTCATGCTTCCCCTTCCTCGCCTAGTGATTGTAGGCTTCGCAGAATGCCAGAATCGCCAGGCAAACACTATAGGCCCCGTAGAACGTGAGGAAGGCCAGGCTGGCAGCGGCGCATGCTTCGGCCAAGAGCGGGAATGCAATCGCCACCGCGCAAGCGACCAGCATGACCTGCTCGGCGTTGGCCAGCCACGCCTTTTCCTCATCGCATTGTAGCAGTCCGACGGGGTCGGGAATCGGCTGACGGAGCGCAACCTGCAATGGCCTGGAGCGTCCCGACCGCTCCAGTGCTTCCATCTTCTCGCCGACTCTGTCGACGAAGTCGGCCGCGTGGCGCATGACTGGGGACAGGCCCTCCTTGATCAGCCGGTCCAGGGCGGCTTCCCGGCCGACGCGGTCTACCGAATGCGGCGGCAGGGTCGACGGGTTGATGCCGAGTGTTTCCGCCTCTCGCACCAATTCGCCGTGATTCACCTGCGCAAGCAGGATCTGCTGGCGGTTCGCCTTCCTGAGGGCTGCTTCGGAGCTGGCCATCGTTCACCGTTGAGGCGTAGAGGCGCATGACGGTCGCTGCCTGCTTAGCGCCGCCCGCCTTGCCGTCCCGCATCTTCCCGAACGCCTGCTTGAGCTGACGACGGATTTCGCGAATGAGCGGATCTGTTCAGGCCGCTGAGCCGAAACAGGGAACTCAAGGAGCGAGGTAGTGCCGGCTGCGCCAACACCAGCAGCGGCCACCGAACCGACGAATACCCGACGACTAACCGTTCCGTTCATACATCACCGTGTGTTTCCGCACCCAGCCTGTCATTCCACCAACCTGTATTGCAGCGCCTCGGCGACGTGGTCAGCAGCCACGTCGCGGGCGCCCGCAAGATCTGCAACCGTCCTCGCCACCTTGAGCACGCGGTCGTAGCCGCGCGCGCTCAGTCCCATTCGCGTCACCGCGCGACGCAGGAGGTCGCGCCCATCGTCGTCAGGGCGACAGACCTCGGCCACCGCCGACCCGCGAAGATCGGCGTTGGTTCGCGCGCCGCCAGGACCGTAGCGGGTCAACTGCACGTCCCGCGCAGCGAGCACGCGTGCCCGAACGAGCGCCGAGGCTTCGCCGCGCTCTCCCTCGGCGATCGCGGCCACTGGAAGGGCCGGCACTTCGACGATGAGGTCGATGCGATCGCGCAGCGGGCCGGAGAGCCGGCCGCGATACCTGGCAATCTGCGGCGGCGTGCAGCGGCACACACGGTGATCGTCGCCGTGGAATCCGCATGGGCAGGGATTCATCGCCGCGACAAGCACGAAGCGCGCGGGAAAGACCGCCGTCCTCGCCGCCCGGGCGATCGTGACGCGGCCTTCTTCGAGCGGCTGGCGAAGCACTTCGAGCGCCCGCCGGTCGAACTCCGGCATCTCGTCGAGAAAGAGCACACCGTTGTGCGCGAGGGAGATCTCACCCGGGCGCGGAATCGCGCCGCCGCCGACCAGCGCGACGTTCGAGACGGTGTGATGCGGCGCGCGGAGCGGGCGCTCGCTGAGCAGGCCCGACGCCCGCCGGCAAGCGTGCCCGCAACGGAGTGGATCGCCGTGCACTCCAGCGCCTCGTCGAATGTCAGCGGCGGCAGAATCGTCCCCAGCCGCCGCGCCATCATCGTCTTGCCGGCGCCGGGCGGTCCCGTCAGCAGGAGGTTGTGACCGCCGGCGGCCGCGACCTCCAACGCGCGCCGCGCGAGCAGCTGCCCGCGGACGTCGGCGAGATCGCCATCGCGTCGCTCGGTCGGAGCCGCGACGACAGGCGGGGCAGCCGCGGCTCGGCGCGCCTCGTCGGGTCGGTTGAGCGCATCGACGGCTTCCGGCAGCGATCGCGCGACGCACACGTCGAGGCCTTCCACGACGCTTGCCTCGGCGGCGTTCTGAGGAGGGAGGAGCAGGCGCTTCAGTCCGAGACGACGGGCAGCGACCGCGATCGGCAGGACGCCGCGGATGCCGTTGATGGCGCCGTCGAGCGACAGCTCGCCGACGATCACCGTGTCGTCGACGGCTCGTCTCGTGAGCGGTCCTGAAGTCGCCAGCAGCCCCAGGGCGATCGGCAGGTCGAACGACGATCCGGCCTTGCGCACGTCCGCTGGCGCGAGATTGACGGTGATGCGATGGTGCGGGAACTCGAAGCCTGAGTTGCGGATGGCCGAGCGAACGCGGTCGCGGCTTTCGCGGACGGTCGCGTCGGGAAGCCCCACCATCGTGAAGTGGGGAAGTCCGAAGGCCACGTCCACCTCGATGTGGACCGGATAGGCATCGACGCCGAAGACGGCTGCACTGCGGAGGCTGGCGAGCACGATGCCGGTAGGAAGTGCAAGAAGCGATTCCCGGTCCGATTGGTGGAGATTTCCTCGGAAACTCGTCCTCACTGACGTCGAGGCATTGCAGTCCTTGCGATCTCGACCTGGCGGAATTCTCGCAGTTTCTGCGTACCGGCTCAGTTCGGCGTCGGCGGTTCGACTGAGTCGATCACGCGAACCTCCTGCGGACCAGTGTTAACCCTCGAATTCGAGCAACTGCGCCTGCCGCTGCACGCGCGCGCGGGTGAGCCAGTCGATTGCGACACCAACCAGGACGATGCCGACGACAGCGCCGACGGTCAATGTGAGGCTGCTGTACATCGTCGAGGCGTAGAACTGGATGAACAGGCTCACCAGGATGGTGACCAGCGTAAAGCCAAAGAACAGCGACGTGCTGCGGCCCTTCTGCATCGGTTTCGAGAAGGGCAGCGCCGGATCGAGCAGCAGCCCGATCTGCAGCACGAGGTGGGCGAGCAGTCCGAGGAAGGCGACGTGAATCAGCACGTGGGCGATGTTGCCGACGACGTAGGAGTAGCACCGCGGCCACGAGCAGTAGATACGGAACCAGGAAGAAGACGACGAGCACATCTTTCGACGACCGCGCGATCCGCATGCGATCGCTCGGGCACGTGAAGAAGATCCACGACGCCCGAAAGGCGTCGCTGCGCGTGAGCAGCATTCTCAGCATCGCCGGACTCGCCAGCACGGCCATCGTCATCGGCCATCCCTGCATGGTGCGCGTCGCGCTGAACGGATCGGCGATGGCGCCGCTGCGGATGCCCATCAGCATGTAGAGCAGGGTGAAGGGGAGCAGGCCCAGCACGCCCATGCGGAACCGCTGATCGTGGCGGAACTGGCTGCGGACGAGCAGCGCGACCGCGCGCGCCTCTCCCGTCGCGAACCACAGCCCGCCTCGGCGGCGCCCTTCCGCGGCACGTGCGGCCTTCGCCCGCGCAGCCACCGTCATCGCGCCGAGACGTTCTGAGTAGTCCAGCGACAAGCGCCCGCCCAGCCTGGTCGCCATGAGAGCGAGCGCGGTGACGGAGGCAAGCGCCGGCGCAAACACACGCACTGACACCTGTCCATCGGCGAGCGCCAGGTAGCTGCCGAACCACGTCCCCGGGTAGATCAGCAGCCACAGCGTCTCCGGCATCGCCCAGTTGCCAGGTCGTGATTGCGAGAGAATCCCGGAGATCAGGAACTGACCGCCGTACACCGCGAAGCTCATGATCATCTGGACGTACGACAGGACGCGCTCGATCGCGTCCGGACCGACGGCGCGGAGCACCGTCGCGTATCCCAACGCGATCGCCAGGGTCGTGGCCGTTGACGAGGCATAGATGTCCAGCAGCAGCGCGGCACTGATCCCCCAGCCGTGACGGACAAGTGCGACAAGCAGCGGGACCCATGCCGCGACGGTCGTCAGCGCCGTCGTGTAGACGAGGATGTTCGTCAGCTTGACAGCAAAGTATGTGCGGGATGACACGGGGCGGAAGCCGAGGACCGCGTAGTCCACGGGCGACGAGATCACCGAGTGGTGATCCAGGACGACGGCCGTGCCGACGATGAATGCGATGTAGGTCGAGGCGATCGTTCCGGTGAGCCACGGATCGCGGCTCGCCCACACGACATACGCAATCATGGTGCCGAACAACGTGTAGAAGACCGCCTGAAAGAGCAGTGAGAACACCACCCTCACTTCGCGACTGTCCATGCGCTGACCGAGGGACGTGCTGCGGAAATCGTTCTTGAGCGCCACGACAGTCAGCGCCTTCCACTGCTGGTAATCGATCCCGATCGCCGAGAAGAGGCGCGTCATACCCGCTCGAGCGCCGAGATGAATTCGGACGCCAGGCGCGCCACATCGCGAACGCCGGTGAGCGCGCTGAAGGCTTCCTCGAGCGTGGCCGTCCCGGTCGTCGTGCGGATGGCGTCCGCCGTGCCGTCCGCGATCTGCATCCCGTTGTTGATGATCACGATCCGCGTGCACATGCGCTCGACGACGTCGAGGATGTGCGAGCAGAAGAGGATCGTGCGGCCCTGCCCGGCCAGCTGCTTCAGCACTTCCTTCACGACCATCGCGGCGTTCGCGTCGAGACCGTCGAGCGGCTCGTCGAGAAACAGGACCTCCGGCCGGTGAATGAGGGCCGAGGCGATCAGGACCTTCTGGCGCATGCCCTTTGAGGAACTCGCGCAGGCGCTGATGCTTCTCGGCGGTGAGCCCGAAGAGCTCGAGCAGCTCGTTGCTGCGCGTGTCGGCGGTCTTGCGATCGAGATGGTGCAGGCAGGCGACGAGCTCGAGGTATTCGGTGGCGGTGAGGCTGTCGTAGAGCGCCGCAGTCTCCGGCACGTAGCCGATACGTCGCTTCACGTCGATCGGCTGCTCGACGACGTCGAAGCCGGCAACCCGCGCGCGACCGCGCGTCGGCCGGATCATGCCGGTGAGGATCTTGACGGTGGTGGATTTGCCGGCGCCGTTGGGGCCCAGGAAACCCAGGATCTCGCCCGGCTCGACGCGCAGGTTCAAACCCGAGAGCGCTACCTTCGGGCCGTACTCGCGTGCCAGGTCGTGCGTCTCGATCATGGGACCCTACGGCGCAGTGGGCGTGATCTCGATGTAGTCGAGCGCGCCGCTCTCGGTGCCGGTCGGCGTCACTTCCACGCGAATCTCGTCGCCGGGCGCGAGGCGAATGCTGCGAACGGTCCGTCGCGTGGCCGTGTGACCATTCGGGCTGGCCGATCCGAACTGCGCGTCGGCCATGCCAGGTGTCGATTGGCTTGTCGCCGACGATCAGCGAGAACCGCGAGACGCCATCACTTTCGTCGAAGTACTGCACGACGATGTCGAACGCTCCCGCGGCGCCTTGATGGCGGTGCCGCGCGCTGCAGGATCCGCCGGCCGCACACGTGGTGGCCTGTCCAGCCGATGCCGTCTCCCAGGGAACGACGGCCGTGTTCGAGTAACGCTCGAGCGTCATCGACTCGGCTTCGACCCGGCCTGGGAACCGGCCGGCCCGGCCGGTAGCGTCAGGGACGCCAGAGATCCACAGGAACCAGTTGTTGATGGCATCGCGCCATACGATGGCGTGCCCGGCCTGATATTCGAGCTTGGCGAGGACCGACGCATACCGCTCGCGATCGATGAGCCGCTCGAGCCGGCGCCATCTGGCGACGAAGCCGATCGCGTCCTGCGCGCCCTGATAGTGAGCGTCGTAGATGTGCTGAATGACCGTCTTCCCCGAGCGGAGCACGTGCGTGTACGGGACGTGATGGAAGAACAGCAGCAGTTCATCCGGCGTCGACGCACGAGACTCGAACCCGGCTGCGACGAGCGGCGTGTACTGTGACACGAAGCCGGTTCCCGTTGCCGCCGTGCGATCCATGCCGATCCCCGTGCCGTTGGCGCGGTGCCACTGACCCCAGCCGTTTCGCTCCGACGATTCGATGCCGGGCCCGTAGTGCACGCCGATGATGTCGGTCAGCGTGCCCGCGCCGAGCGGTCCGGTGTAGCGCTCGTATGCCGGCCACGAGTCGAGCAGGATGCTGGTGATCGTCTCGACGACCTGCGGATCGTGACCGAAGGTGAGCCTCGTCCAGTCGGCGGCGATGTCCTGCGAGGATGTCGTCGGATTCCAGGCCAGCCGGCCGAAGCCGTAGAGATTCGCCATCGCGAGGTCGTGCCCGAGCCAGTTGCTGTCGCGGCCGACGTTCGATACTCCGACGAACCCACCGAGAGGTCGTGTTGAACACGCGGCCCGAGACGAGATCTCTGACCGGCGTTCCTGGCGACGTCGATGTCGCCTGCAGATCGAAGTCGAGGACGTCCTTCCACATCGGCACGAGAAAGCAGACGTGGCGCTGCTGGCCGAGATACTCCTGGGTGATCTGCAGCTCGATCGCCTGATTCGTGTTGCGCAGGGCGCCGAAGAGCGGCGAGGCCGGCTCGCGAACCTGGAAGTCGATCGGACCGTGCTTGATCTGGAGAACGACGTTCGCGTCGAAGCGGCCGTCGAGGGCGTGGAAGTTGTCGTACGCCGCTCGCGCGCGATCGTTCTTCACGTCGCGCCAGTCCATCAGGTGGTTGTAGACGAAGCCGCGATAGAAGATCACACCGTTGTGCGGTGCAAGCGCTCTCGCGATCACATTGGCGGCGTCGGCGTGAGTCCGGTTGTATGCGGACGGCCCGAGCCGGCCCTCGGAGTCGGCCTTGAGGACGAAGCCGCCAAGGTCGGGGATCGCGCGGTAGAGCGCGTCCACGCGATCCTTCCAGAACGCCGCGACGCGCGGGTCCAGCGGATCGAACGTGTCCAGTCCGCCGATACGGCGAGGGCTGCTGAAGTCGATCGAGACCGACATCGCGATGCCCCACGGCCGCAGCGCATCCGCGACCCGCGCGAGCTGGGGAATGAAACCGTCGGTGATGACCAGTGCGTTGGCGTTGACGTTGTTGATCGTCGCGCCGTTGATGCCCACCGACGCGAGCAGACGTCCGTAGTCGCGCACGCGTGTGAGGTCGTCCAGGACACGGCCGTTCTCGAAGAAGATCGAACGCCCGGCGTAGCCGCGCTCGATCGTGCCGTCCAGGTTGTCCCAGTGATTGATCCACCGGACCGGCGCCGACGGCTCGCGGCGCTCGTTGAGTGACGAGACGTCCTCGCCAAGGGCAATGCGGTGGAGTAGCGCAAAGGCGCCGTACAGGACACCTCGCTCGTTGCGTCCGGCGACGACGATCAGGCGCCTGCCCGACGCGGTGGCCGTGCCGAGCCAGAAGCCGTCGGGCCCGAGCTCCGTGGGAATCGACGCGCCCCGCACCACTGGCCGCACACGATCGAGCGTCCCGAGAAGGATTGCCGGTGTGCCCGGAAGAGCGGCGCTGGCCTGGATGGGCGAGGCCAGCAGCGCGCTGAGACCACGAATCGACCTCGTCGCGGGCCGTCCGCAAGACGAGGGAGTCGCCCAGTACCGTGACGGTCCGAGGCACCGTGGTGTAGCGGGCCCGGACCGCGTCGGGAAGCGCGGCGTAGCGAAGCCAGGCGTCGTAGCCGGTCTCGGCCCGCGCCCGAGCGGGTGTCCCGAGGACGAGCGCAAACGCTCCGAGCGCCCAAACGATGGCGCTCCACGTAGAATGCGCGCGGCGGCGATTCATGCTCACAACGGATCCACGCAGAAACAGAGAGGATACATCGCGGGCATGACCGGTCTCGACTGGCTGATGATTGCGCTGTATTTCGGGCTGCTCCTGGGCCTGACCTGGTGGTCGGTGCTGAGGAGCCGGAATACGGCCGACGACTACTTCCTGGCCGGCCGCGACCTCGGATGGGTCGTCGTTGGCGCCTCGATCTTCGCGTCGAACATCGGCTCGGAGCACCTCGTCGGCCTGGCCGGAGCCGGAGCGACGAGCGGCGTGGCGCTGGCGCACTACGAGCTGCACGCCTGGTGCCTGCTCGTCCTCGGCTGGGTGCTGGTGCCGTTCTATCTGCGGTCGCGCGTCTACACCATGCCGGAGTTCCTCGAGCGCCGCTATTCGGCGACGGCGCGCTGGGTGCTCTCGTTGATCTCACTGGTCGCGTACGTGCTGACGAAGATGGCGGTCGGCATCTTCGCGGGCGGCGTCGTGTTCGGAACGCTGCTCCCCGAGATGCAGATTCAGATTGGCGGCACGGTCTTCAACAGCTTCTGGATCGGCTCGGTGCTCGTGGTCGTGATGACGGGCCTGTACACGATCGTGGGCGGCATGAGGGCCGTCGCCTACACCGAGGCGGTGCAGACCGCGGTGCTCGTTCTCGGTTCGCTGCTGCTGACGGTCTTCGGCCTCATCCGGCTTGGCGGCTGGGGCGAGCTGCGAACGGTGCTTGGCCCCGAGATGTTCAACCTCTGGAAGCCGCTGACACCGGCTGGCGTCGAGAGCACGTGGGCTGCCGGTCAAGGAAACCGGCCGCATGGCCTGGTACTTCAATCAGGACTACCCATGGTTCGGCATGCTCTTCTGCGCGCCGATCGTCGGCCTCTGGTATTGGTGCACCGATCAGTACATCGTGCAGCGGACGCTCGGCGCACCGAACGAGCGCGAGGCGCGTCGGGGCACCATCTTCGCCGCGTTCCTCAAGCTGCTGCCGGTGTTCATCTTCATCATTCCCGGCATGATCGCGCTGGCGCTGGCGCGTACCGGCCGCGTGCCGGAGCTTGGCGTTCTGGTTGACGGAGCGGGCAACGTCGTGCCGTCGGCCGCGCAGGCGTCGTTTCCACTCCTCGTGCAGCACGTCATGCCGAGCGGGCTGCGAGGTATCGTCGTGGCCGGGCTGCTGGCCGCGCTCATGAGCTCGCTTGCTGGCGCGTTCAACGCCTCGTCCACGCTCTTCACGATCGACTTCTATCGGAAGTTCCGCCCCGATGCCTCGCAGGCCCAACTGGTCTGGGTCGGCCGCCTCGCGACGGCGGTGATGGTCTTGATCGCGCTGGTCTGGATCCCCGTGATCCAGGGCGCGCGCGGACTCTACGAGTATCTGCAGGGCATCCAGGCGTACCTCGCGCCGCCGATCGCCGCGGTATTCTTCTTCGGCGTCTTCATGAAGCGGCTGACGGCTGCCGGCTGTCTGGCGGCGCTGCTCGCGGGGTTCGCCCTGGGCGTCCTCCGGCTGGTGATCGATACGCCGGTCACGCTCGGGATGGCGGGCTATCAGGACGGTTATACGCCCGGCTCGTGGTTGTGGATCGTGAACAATATCTACTTCCAGTATTACGGTCTGTTGATCTTCGTCGTGTCCGTGGCGGTGCTGATCGGCGTCAGCTACGCGACACCGGCGCCGAGCGAGCGCCAGATCTCCGGGCTCACCTACGCCACGGTCACTGCTGACCAACGCCGGGAGTCCCGCCGAAGCTGGAATCAGTGGGACGTGATCAATTCGGGCGTCGTGCTGCTTCTGATCGCGGCGGCCTACCTCTATTTCAACGGCTGACCCATGAGGCTGACACCGACACCCGCAGACAAATTCACATTCGGACTCTGGACGGTCGGCAATCGAGGCCGCGATCCGTTCGGCGAGTTCGTCCGGCCGCCGCTCGATCCGGTGCGGGCCGTGCACAGGCTCGCGGAGCTCGGGGCATAGGGTGTGAATTTCCACGACAACGATCTGGTGCCGATCGACGCCACTTCCGCCGAGCGCGATCGCATCGTGAAGGATTTCAGCGCGGCGCTCGAGTCAACCGGGATGACGGTGCCGATGGCGACCACGAATCTCTTCACCGATCCCGTCTTCAAGGATGGCGCGTTCACATCTCACGACGCCGGCGTGCGTGCCTACGCTCTTCAGAAGACGATGCGCGCGATGGACCTCGGCGTGGAGCTGGGCGCACAGACCTACGTGTTCTGGGGCGGACGCGAAGGCGCCGAAGTGGACGCGGCCAAGGACCCGATCGAAGCCATCAAGCGGTTCCGTGACGCCATCAACTTCCTGTGCGAGTACGCGCGGGACCAGCAGTACGCGCTTCGCTTCGCGCTCGAAGCCAAACCCAACGAGCCGCGCGGCGACATCTATTTCGCGACGACGGCGTCCTATCTCGCCTTCATTCCCACGCTGGATCACCCAGAGATGGTCGGCGTGAATCCGGAGGTCGCGCACGAGCACATGGTCGGGCTGAACTTCTATCATGCGGTCGCCCAGGCGCTCGAAGCGGGGAAGCTCTTTCACATCGACTTGAACGATCAGAAGCCCGGACGGTTCGATCAGGATCTGCGCTTTGCCTCCGAGTCGATCAAGCCACTGTTCTTCCTGGTCAAGCTGCTCGAGGAGTCCGGCTACGACGGTCCGCGGCACTTCGACGCGCACGCCTACCGGACCGAGGACGAGCAGGGAGTCTGGGACTTCGCCTGCGGCTGCATGCGGACGTATCTGATTCTGAAAGAGAAGGCGCAGCAGTTTCGTTCACACGCAGGCATACAGTCGCTGCTGGCGGAGATTCGCGGCGAGGGAGGAGACGCGCCGGGCCCGTACACCTCGCAGAGAGCGAGCGATCTGAAGGCTCGAAGCTTCGATCGACAGGCACTCGCCGCGCGCCGCCTGCCCTACGAACGGCTGGATCAGCTCGTGGTCGATCTCCTGCTCGGCGTATGAAGATCACCGGCGGCAAGGTCATCGTCTGCAGTCCGGGACGCAACTTCGTCACGTTGAAGATCGAGACCGAGAACGGGATCTACGGGCTTGGTGACGCGACGCTCAACGGTCGCGAGCTCGCGGTGGCCAGCTATCTGACCGATCACCTGATTCCACTGCTCGTCGGTCGCGACGCCCGGCGCATCGAAGACATCTGGCAGCTCCTCTACAAGGGCGCGTACTGGCGACGCGGGCCGGTGACGATGACCGCGATTGCGGCGGTCGATACCGCGCTGTGGGATATCAAGGGCAAGGCGCTCGACGCGCCGGTGTATCAGCTTCTCGGCGGGGCGTCGCGCGACTCGGTGATGGTGTACGGACACGCCAGCGGCGACACGATCGAGGAGACGGTCGACGCGGTGGCGAGCTATGTAGCGCGCGGCTACAAGGCCGTACGTGCGCAGACCAGCGTGCCCGGGTTCTCTCAGACCTACGGCGTCGCCAGAGGCGACGCGTACGAGCCTGCCGAGCGCGGACTCGCGCCGGAGACGCAGTGGAGCAGCGAGCGATACCTCGAGTGCGTGCCGCCGCTGTTCGCGCGCCTGCGCAGCGAGTTCGGCTCGAACCTGCACCTGCTGCACGACGTCCATCATCGCCTGACGCCGATAGAAGCTGGTCGCCTCGGCCAAGCTCTCGAGCCGTACAGTCTCTTCTGGATGGAGGATCCGACGCCGGCGGAGAACCAGGAGGCCTTCAGGCTGATTCGACAGCACACGACCACGCCGCTGGCCGTGGGTGAGGTGTTCAACTCGATTCATGACTGCCGGCAGTTGATGCAGGAGCAGCTCATCGACTACATCCGCACGACGGTCGTCCACGCCGGTGGAATCAGCCACCTGCGAAAGATCGCGAGTCTCGCCGAGCTCTATCAGATCCGCACCGGCTCCCACGGCGCGACCGACCTGAGCCCGGTCTGCATGGCGGCGGCGCTGCACTTCGATCTCAGCGTCCACAACTTCGGCATCCAGGAATACATGCCGCACACCGCCGAGACGGATCGCGTGTTTCCGCATGCCTATACGTTCGCCGATGGCGTGATGCATCCTGGTGACGCGCCGGGTCTCGGCGTGGACATCGACGAAACACTCGCCGCAACGTTCCCGTACGAGCCCGCGTATCTTCCGGTGGCCCGTCTGACGGACGGGACGATGCACAACTGGTAGCCGCGAGGGCAGTGGTGCCGCTCTACCTCGGCCTGGACTCCAGCACCCAGAGCCTGACGGCCATCGTCATCGAGATCGACCGCGGCAGCCGCCGTGTCGTGCTCGAGTCATCACTCGTCTTCGACCAGTCGCTTCCACATACGGGACTCGGCACGGTGTGCTGCCGCACACAGACCCTCGCAGCGCGACCTCGTCGCCGCTGATGTGGGTGGAGGCGCTCGACCTGATGATGGCGCGACTCGCCGAAGCGGCGTCGATCTGTCGCGGCTCGCCGCCGTCAGCGGATCGGCACAGCAGCACGGCAGCGTCTACCTCAATGCCACGTGGCCGCGAGTGCTCGAGGGACTCACGCCGGACCGTCCGATCGCCGACCAGATCCGCGGCATCTTTTCCCGCGAAGAGTCGCCTATCTGGATGGACTCGAGCACGTCCGAGGAATGTGCGGAGATCGCCGCCGCCGTCGGTGGGGCAGGGGTGCTCGCCCAGCGGACCGGCTCGCGCGCGTTCGAGCGATTTACCGGTCCACAGATCCGACGGTTCTCGAAGCAGTCACCGGATGCCTACCACGCGACGACTCGCGTGCATCTGGTCAGCTCGTTCCTGGCGTCGATGCTCGCCGGGGCCGATGCCCCCGTCGATCCGGGCGATGCGTCGGGCATGAACCTGATGGACCTCACCGCCACCAGTGGTGGCCCGAGGCGGTTGACGCGACCGCGATCGGGCTCGCGCAGAAGCTGCCGCCGATCGCTCCCGCTCGCACAGTCGTTGGTACGCTGTCGCCCTACTGGCGGACACGTTACGGACTGCCGCCCGCACGCGTGATCGCATGGTCGGGAGACAACCCGTGCAGTCTGATCGGCACTGGTCTCGTCAGGGAAGGACGCGTCGCGGTCTCATTGGGCACGAGCGACACGGTCTTTGGTCTCATGCGCGAACCACGGGTGGACTCCACCGGCACCGGCCATGTCTTCGGTGCGCCGACCGGCGACTACATGGGGCTGACCTGTTTTCAGAACGGCTCTCTGGCGCGCGAGCGGCTTCGCGATGCGCACGGGATGGACTGGCCTGCCTTCTCGCGCGCGCTCGAGGACACACGGCCAGGTGCGGGCATCCTGATCCCGTGGTTCGAGCCCGAGATCACGCCGCCGGCGCCGACGCCCGGCGTGCGGCGTTATGGGCTTGCCGAAGGCGATGCCGCGGCGGATGTGCGCGCGCTCGTCGACGCGCAGATGATGGCCATGGCGCGGCATTCGCGCTGGATGGGCGTCACGATCGAAACGATCCACGCGACCGGTGGCGCGGCTGTGAACCGGCCGATTCTGCAGACGATGGCCGATGTCTTCGGCGCCGAGGTGTGGCAACTGGAGGTGGCGAATTCAGCGGCGCTGGGTGCGGCGCTGCGCGCCGCGCACGCCGATCTGAACGCTGGCGGCTTGACGGCTGACTGGGACGAAGTGATTCACGGATTCGTCGAGCCCGTGGCCGAGTCACACCTCAAGCCGGATCCGCAACGGTATGGGATGTATCAGGAATTGATGCAGGTGCATGCCGCGTGCGAGGCGCATGCGCTGGGTCGCGGCCCAGATCCGGGTCCGCTCCTCAGCAGGTTCCGTGAGCGAGTGCGCTAGTTGGTGGAGGGCCCTGAATCGCGGATGATCGTCAGGCGCTGACCGATCTGGATCGCGCTGCCGCGCAGCCGGTTCCATTCCTTCAGTTCGTCCACGGTCGTGTCGTACCGTTTGGCGATCGAATACAGCGTGTCGCCGCGCTTGACGCGATGAATGACCTTCGTGGGCGCTGCGTCAACCTTCACGGCCGGAGCGACCGGTGGGCTCGCGACCGCGAGCTCCACACTCGCAGCTGACGTGGCATCGACCGTCGGTGCCGTTGCGTCGGTTCTGGCAGCGAGCAAGAGGGTCGGGGCGCGCGGAATAATCAGCTGCTGTCCCGCCTTCAGGCTGGCCTTGGTGGACAGATAGTTCGCTTCAGCCAGATCCGTGCGGCTCACCTTGAGCTTTTTCGAGATGCTGAGGAGCGTTTCGCCCTTCTTGACCGTGTGGTGGTTGAGCGGCGCCAGTTCGTCGGAATCGACTTCGCTGATCCGGGCGGTCACGAGGTCGGCGGTGCCCTCGGGCACCTTCAGCTCGTAGTCGGTCGCCCGCAGCGGAGTCGTCCAGCGGCGCAGTTCCGGGTTGAGCTCCTGAATGGTCTGCACCGGCGTACCCGCCCACTCGGCAACGCGGCGAAGATCGACCGCGCTCGCCAGCGTGACGGTCTCGTATCCGGGTGATTCGATCGGCTCGATGTTCATGCCGTACTGCGCCGGGTTACGCGCGATGATCACCGCGGCCAGGATCAGCGGCACGTAGTCTCGCGTCTCGCGCGGCAGGTATGTCTTGGTCGAGGTCAGCTTCCAGAAGTCGTCGCGCCCCGAGCGCTTGATGGCGCGCTGCACACGGCCCGGCCCACCGTTGTAGGACGCGAGTGCCAGGTGCCAGTCCTCGAACATTCCGTGCAAGGTCTTCAGATACTTGGCGGCCGCTCGCGTGGCTTTCTCGGGGTCGGACCGCTCGTCGATGTACCAGTCGTGCTTGAGACCGTTCTCCAGCCCGGTCCCACGCATGAATTGCCAGATCCCCTTGGCCTTGGCCTTCGAGAGGGCGTTCGGCTTGAAGGCGCTCTCGATGAGCGGCACATAGGCCAGATCGAGGGGGAGTCCCTCGGCGCGGAAGACCTCCTGAATCATCGGGAGGTACTGTGCGCCGCGGGCAAGCCCCTCTTCGAGATAGCCCTTCAGCCGTCCCGTGAACAGCTGCACGTACGACAACACGCGGGGGTTCAGCGGGATGTCGATGTCGTGGACCACGGCCTTGAGGTCCTGGGCCACGGCCTGCTCGGTCTCCTTGGAGGCAGCCGGGGGCGGCTCGAACGTGGAAATAGCCAGGAGGTCGTCA
Organism: uncultured Acidobacteriota bacterium; assembly: GCA_963751025.1. Lineage (GTDB taxonomy): Bacteria > Acidobacteriota > Vicinamibacteria > Vicinamibacterales > UBA2999 > Gp6-AA40. The sequence goes on from CAVVTC010000010.1 coordinate 213,188, forward strand.
ATCGACGCCGGCTCCGACGCCTTCTCGGCAAACCCGTCGCCCTGGGCCAGGGCCGTGACTTCGTGGGCGCTGATGCGTTCGACCAGTCGGTCGTATTGCTCCCGAATTCTCGGCTCGGATCGCGCGCCGCCAGGCCATTCCAGGAGAATCTCGAGGGATCGATTGAAGGCCGTTTTCGCGGTGTCGAGATGACCTGCCTCGAGCTCTTTCCGGCCGTTTTCGAAGTGTTGCTCCGAGAGCGCAATCACATCGGCGACCGGATCGGGCTGGGGAACCGGCGCTGGAGCTGGTGGCTCGGGGACCGCCGCCACGGCAGGTGCCGGCCGCGGGGCAGTCGCCCACTTCTTGTTGCCGGCGCACCCAACCGCGAACAGGGCGACGAGGCACACACCCCACGACAGGCCGCGACGTGCACTCGACATGGCGTCAACGTAACTCTAGCATCCGGCTGATCCAGGGGTCAAAAACGCCCAGGCAGTGCCAGGCAGAAGCATGCGTTTCTGCTCGCCCTGAGCGAGCGAAGCGAGTCGAGCGGGTTTAGCGGGGCCACCCTGCCTGCTGAAAGACCTTCTCTGACTCGCCGAGGTCTCTCGCCGCAGGCGTGATGATAGTCCGTTCGCCGACGAGCAGCTTCTTCCCCGACCTAAGCGCCGCCCGAACATCGTCTTCACAGATGAACTCGGCCGGCTTATCGGCTCGAGGGGGTTTTTCCGCTGCGGGTGCCGGCTCCTCCTCGGGGGCCTTGTAGCCACGCGACGCGAGGAAGCTATCGATTCTGCGTGGCCAGGGTCTGCGCCGAAATCGCCTTCGACGCGGGTGGTGCCTGCGTTTTTGGAAGGGAAGTCGTCGGCTTGCCCGCTTCTGCACGCGGGACGGATGCGACTGCCGGACGCAACTCATACGCCAGACGCTTCAAGTTCAGAAGATGGCGCGGGGAAATATTGTCAGACGTGATGTTGCCGCCCGGTCCTCCGCAACCTAAGGTCATGGCCGGGTCGAGGCCGGTCGTCAGTCCAATCGACCCATGCGTCGTGGGTGTGTTGACGCAGATGCGGAATGCCGGCTTCTTGAGCCCGAACTGCAGGATCACGTCCTCGTTCTGCGAGTGGATCGACATCGTATGTCCCATCCCGCCGTAGCGGAGGATCTGGATGCAGCGCTCGCAGCCTTCGCGCCAATCCTTCACGACGTACCACGACAGAACCGGACACAGCTTCTCTATGGAGAGCGGATAGTCCCGGCCGACGCCCTTCAGCGGTGCGATCAGCGCGCGCGTGCCGCTCGGAATCGTCATGCCCACTTTCTCGGCGATGAACGCCGCCGATCGACCGACCAGGGCGGGATTGGGCAGCCGCTGAGGACTGATCAAGGCCTTGGCGAGCGCCTCCATCTCGCGCTCGTTCATGAAGTAGGCGCCCTGGGCCTGGAACTGGCGTCTGGCCTCTTCCGACACCGTCTCATCAACGACGACGGAGTTAGGCGACGAACAGAGGACGCCGTTGTCGAACGTCTTGCCGAGAACGATGTCGTGCGCCGCTTTCGCGAGGTCGGCGGACTGCTCGATATAACAGGGTGCGTTGCCTGGGCCAACCCCGTACGCGGGCTTGCCGGCGCTGTACGCGGCGCGCACCAGTCCCATTCCGCCCGTCGCCAGGATCACCGCGACGTCGCGGTGCTTCATGAGCTCCTGTGTTCCTTCGAGCGTGACGGTCTTCATCCATCCGATGGCCCCGGCCGGCGCTCCGGCGCTCGCGGCGGCTTCGGCCATGATCTCGACCGCGCGGGTGATGCATCGAGCCGCGGACGGATGTGGGCTGATCACAATCGGGCAGCGAGCCTTCAGCGCAATCAATACCTTGTAGATCGCCGTTGACGTCGGGTTTGTCGAGGGCACGATGGCCGCGACGACGCCGAATGGCTCGGCGATTTCGAGGACCTTCCGATCGTCGAGCCGATTGACGACGCCCACGGTCTTCATGGGCGCAATGAACTGGTACACCTGACGGGACGAGAACAGATTCTTCTGGACCTTGTCGGCAACGACGCCGTACCCGGTTTCCTCGACTGCAAGCGTGGCGAGTGCCTCGGCATGCGGCGTCACGGCATCGGCCATGGCGGTCACGATGCGATCGATCTGTTCCTGGCTGAGCTCGGCGAGGAGAGGCTGCGCCTGTTTCGCGGCCCGTGCGAGGCTCCGTGCCTCGGAGATGGATGCCAGATCCTTGTCAGTCTGAGGTGTGGCTTCCTGAACGGCCATGAGTCTGTCGCCGGCTGACGAGGGCTATGCGTCTAGGACTTCGGGAGAATGCGCTCGACCTCTGCATGAGGTCGCGGAATGACGTGGACCGACACCAGTTCGCCGACGCGCCGCGCCGCAGCGGCACCTGCGTCGGTCGCGGCCTTGACGGCGCCGACATCACCTCGAACGAGCACGGTCACGTAACCCGCGCCGATGTACTCCTTGCCGACGAGGACCACGTTCGCGGCCTTCACCATCGCATCGGCAGCCTCGACCGAGCCGATGAGGCCAAGGGTCTCGACCATCCCGAGCGCATCTGATGCCATGCGCGGGAGATAGTATCATTCCGGGTCGAATGCCAAGACAGTCTGCGAGTTTGATGCTGCCACTCGTGCTGGTCGCTGCGATCGCCGGGTGCGCCAAGAAGGTCGATGATGCACGGCCGGTCGCGACGCCGTCGGTCACGCTCAGTCGGATGGATGCGGCAGTGGGCAGCCCCATCGACGTCACCTATCGATTCGCGGTCGCCCCGGATGCGCCAGCCTTCAGCGAGGATTACACGGTCTTCGTGCACGTGCTCGACAAGGACCGTTCCTCGATGTGGGGGGATGACCACCAGCCCGCGATGCCGACGACGCAGTGGAAGGCCGGCTCGACCGTGGAGTACACGCGCACGATGTTCGTGCCGAAAGTCCCATACGTAGGGCCGGCGCAGATCGAGGTCGGACTCTATTCCGTCAAGTCGGGTCAGAGAGTTCCGCTGGACGGCGAGAATACCGGCGACCGATCGATCCGTGTCGCCGCGTTCAATATGCAGCTGCCCGCAAACGCACTCTTCATCGTCTTTCGGGACGGCTGGCACGATGCGGAGGTCTCGGGAGAAGCGGGCGTGGAATGGCAGTGGTCCAAGAAGCAGGGCACGTTGTCATTCCGGAACCCGAAGCAGGATGCAAATTTCCTCCTCGATCTCGATCAACCTGTGCAAGCCTTCACCGAGCCTCAGAGTGTCGGAATCCGACTGGGGGACGCGGTCGTAGACACTTTCAGCCTGCCGGCGGGACGTCGCGAACTGCGGCGGATTCCGCTGACGGCCGCGCAGCTCGGGGCCGGAGAGACGGTCGACGTCCTGGTCTCGGTGGACAGGACGTTTGTACCTGCGGGCGTGCCTCAACTGAAGAGCTTGGATCCACGCGAGCTCGGTGTGCGGGTATTCCACGCGTTCGTCGAGCCGAAACAATAGGACCAGAGGTCTAAACTGGCGAAATGGAGTTCCGCTGCAGGCTTGGCACCGCAAACGGCGAGATCGTAGAAGGCGTTTACATCGCCGACAGTGAGGCCCGGTTACGTCGGGATCTCGAGGAAAAGGGCCTCTTTGTCCTCTCGCTGCAGTCCCGTGGCTGGCTGTCCGCCTGGTCGCCGGGCACCCGCCGGCGTCGGATCAGCCGTCAGGAATTCGTCGTCTTCAACCAGGAACTGGCCACGCTCCTCAAGGCGGGGATGCCCCTGTCGCAATCGCTGGACATTCTGCGACAGCGGGTCGAGAACCCGACTTTCAAGGCCGTCCTCGACACCGTCTCGGAAAAGGTCAAGAGCGGAACCGCGATGTCCGATGCCTTTACGGAGCACGGCGATCTCTTCCCGCCGGTCTATTCGGCGTCGCTGCTGGCGGGGGAGCGGAGCGGCAACCTCGACTCGGTCATCCGCCGCTACGTCTCGTACGAGAAGCTCATTGGCGCGGCCCGCCGGCGGACGATTTCAGCCCTGATCTATCCAGCCATCCTCGTGACGATGATGGTGCTGCTGATTGGCATCATTGTCCTGAGGGTGATCCCGGCCTTCTCGGACTTCTACGCGACCTTCGACCGTCCGCTCCCACTGCTGACCCAGGTCATCGTGGGGGTCTCGGACGCCATTGCCGGAAACTTCTGGCTTATCGCGCCGGCCGTCATTGCCGCCGGGGTCCTGGGCACCCTCTGGTTCCGGCAGCCCTCGAACAAGGCCGGCCTGGACCGGTGGCTTCTGCAGGTGCCATGGGCGGGAGCGACCGCCCGGAAGTTCTTCACGTCTCAAATTGCGCGCATGCTGTCCACGCTTCTGGGAGGCGGCATCCCGTTGGTGCCCTCTCTCGAGATTGCTGTTCGCTCGGCTTCCAACCGATACATGAGCGATGGCCTGGACGAGGTGCGGCGCCGGGTCCAGGAAGGTCAGAGCTTTGCGGGCGCCCTCCGGGCCCGCGAGGTGTTCCCGGACGTGGCCGTGAAGATGGTCGAGGTCGGGGAATCCACCGGCGCGCTGCAGGACATGTTGAACAGCCTCGCGGAGTTCTATGACGAAGAGGTTGAAACGGAAGTCGAACGGGTCACGAAGCTGATCGAGCCGGTGATGCTGGTCCTGATGGGCGTCATCATCGCTGCGGTCGTGCTGGCGTTGTACCTGCCGCTGTTCGAGTTGACCTCGGTCGTGGGGGGATAGATCTACCAATGGCAACCGCACCCAACCTACTGCCGGACCCGGAGGAATACTCCGAGGAAATCGCTCGCGCTCGCGCGCTGGCCGGGCGGTATCGGCTGGAGTTCATCGACATGGAGGAGTTCCGGATCGACCAGGACCTCTTCCGGTCGATTCCCGCCGATCTGATGCTGCGGTACGGATTCGTACCGCATCGGCGTGACGGGAAAGTCCTCGTCATCGTGGTGTCCGACCCCACGGACCTGCCGATGATCGACGAGCTCGGCGTGATCCTCCGCACTCCCATCAAGGTGACGGTCGGTGCCCCGTCGGCCATCCAGTCGATCCTGAAGAAGAGCGAGAGCTCACAGCGGGTCCTCGAGGAAGCCACTGAAGGCTTCGAGCTTCAAGTCCTCAAGGAGGACGAGTCCGGCGACGAGAACCTGACCGTCGAGCGGCTCACGAGCGACATCAGCCCGATCATCAAGCTGGTTGACTCGACGATCTATACGGCCATTCAGCGGCGCGCGAGCGACATCCACATCGAGACCGGCGACGACGCGGTGCACGTGAAGTACCGGATCGATGGTGTGCTGCAGCCGGCCATGAGGCCGATCGGGAAGCAGTTCCACAGCTCGATCATTTCGCGTGTGAAGGTGATGGCGGAGCTCGACATCGCCGAGAAGCGCGTGCCCCAGGACGGCCGCTTCAAGGTGCGCATGCCGGGCAAGACGATCGATTTCCGCGTGTCGATCATGCCGAGCGTGCACGGCGAGGATGCGGTCATCCGCATTCTCGATAAAGAGTCGATCAGCGAGCAGTTCACACAGCTCACACTCGACATCCTGGGGTTCCCGGCCCCGGAACTGGCGCGCTTCCGCAAGTACATCCGCGAGCCGTACGGCATGGTGCTCGTCACCGGTCCCACCGGGTCTGGCAAGACGACCACGCTGTATGCGGCGCTGTCTGAAATCAAGTCGGTCGAGGACAAGATCGTCACGATCGAAGACCCGGTCGAGTATCAGCTCCGCGGTATTACTCAGATCCCCATCAACGAGAAAAAGGGGCTGACGTTTGCACGAGGGCTGCGATCGATCCTGCGTCATGACCCGGACAAGATCATGGTGGGCGAGATCCGCGATCCGGAAACAGCGCAGATCGCCATCCAGTCGGCGCTGACCGGCCATCTGGTCTTCACGACCGTTCATGCCAACAACGTCGTGGACGTCCTCGGCCGGTTCCTGAACATGGGCGTCGAGCCGTATCAGTTCGTGTCGGCCCTGAACTGTGTGATGGCGCAGCGGCTGGTCCGGCTGATTTGTGCGCACTGCAAGCGTCAGGCGCGCGTCGATCTGCAGGCGCTCGAGGAGGCCGGCATGTCGCGTGATCTGGCACAGACGCACAAGTTCTACGAGGGCGCGGGGTGCATCGAGTGCGGCGGCACGGGCTTCAAAGGCCGGACGGCGATCTGCGAGCTATTGAATCTCTCGGATCGCATCCGTGAGATGATCCTCGACAGGCGCCCCGCCTCTGAAGTGAAGAAAGCCGCCCACGAAGACGGGATGCGCTTCCTTCGTGAATCTGCAATCGAGAAAGTCCTCACGGGGCTCACGACGCTCCGCGAGATTAACAAGGTGACATTCGTCGAATGAGCCTCCTTGCTTCCTGGCTGGCGAGTCCTCCGCTCGACGCGGCGATTGAGATCGCGCCCGAGGCGGTGTCGATTGCCGTGCTCGGTGGCCGCGGGCAGAACGCCTTCGTCCAGGGGTACGCCGTCGAGCCGATGCCGGCGGGCGCCGTGGTCCCGTCGCTGACGGCGGCCAACATGCCCGATCGCGACGTCGTCGTCCGCGCGCTCCGCTCGGCCTGCGAGAGTGTCGGGGTGCGGCCGCGCCGCGTCGCGCTCGTCGTTCCGGATCTGGTCGGGAAGGTGTCGCTCGTGAAGTTCGATCGGACGCCGACTCGCCGCGACGATCTCGACCAGCTCATTCGGTGGCAGGTCAAGAAGTCCACGCCGTTTCCGATCGAGGACGCCTGTGTGACGTCCAGCCCGGGTGCGCAGGGCGCCGACGGCAACGAGTTCGTCGTCGTGGCCGCGCGTCGTGAGGTGATCCGGGAATACGAGGGCGTCTGCGAGGAAGCCGGCATCGAGGCCGGACTCGTGGATCTGGCGACGATCGGCGTCGTCAATCTGTTCCTCAGTTCGGGGCCCGCCGCTAACGGCGACTGGCTCGTCGTGCACATGCGTCCGGAATACACCTCGATCGTGATCATGCGCCGCGAGGACATGATCTTCTTCCGCAACCGCGCCGAAGGGGACGAGGAAGAGTTGCAGGACGTCGTGCACCAGACCGCGATGTACTACCAGGATCGACTCGGCGGCAAAGGCTTCTCGCGCGTGTTGCTTGGCGGGCTCGGGAAACTCCCTGGGGCGGTTGACATGGCGCGGCGCGATCTCGAGGAGCACATGGGCACGCAGGTCGAACCGATCGACCCGACGCGCGGCGCGTCGCTCACCGATCGTATTCAGGCGACGCCGGAGCTGATGGCGACATTGTCTCCGCTGGTCGGGATGCTGCTGCGGACGCGGCGCGAGGCGGTGAGCGCCTGATGCTACGCACCAATCTTTCGACCCGCCCGTTCTACAACATCCGCGCCGTCCAGGTCCTGCTCGGCGCATTCGCGGCGCTGGTCATCCTGATGACGATGGTCAATGTCGTGAAGCTGGTGGGGCTCGCCACCAGTCAGCAGTCGCTGGGGGCTCGGGCCGTTCAGGCTCGAACCGAGGCCACGCGGCTGCGAGCGGACGCCGCAAGGGTGCGATCGCAGGTGGACGCCAAGGAACTCGAGGTGGTGTCCATCGCCGCGCGAGAGGCGAACTCCATCATCGGCATGCGGGCGTTTTCGTGGAGCGACCTGCTCGCGCAGTTCGAGACCACGCTGCCCGAGAACGTGCGGATTACGGCCGTGCAGCCGCGCGTGGAGCGAGATGGCCGATTCATCATCGGCATGCGTGTCGAGGCGAGGCAGACCGCCGATCTCGAGAAGTTCCTGGACGCACTGGAAATGACTGGCGCGTTTCACAACGTGCTGCCGACGGACGAACAGGCCACATCCGACGGGCTGCTCGAGGCGGTGATCGAGGGCCTGTACGTGCAGGCGCCGAGTGTGGCCGGTGAAAAGCCAGCGACAGCGACGACACCTCGTCCGGGAGCGGCCGGTGAGTGACACCTCTCACGGCATGAAACTCGTCCGCCGCGTCGTTCAGGAGCACAGACGCGCCGTCGTGCTGATCGCCTCGGGACTCGTCCTGAACCTCCTGCTCTATGCGGTCGCCGTGCGTCCCTGGGAGCGGAGCGTCGCCAATATCAAGCAAAGCACCGAGGCTGCGGAGCAGGCGAAGACGGCCGCGGAGACGGACTTCAATCGGGCCAACGGCACGCTCACCGGCAAGGACCGGGCGAGCAAGGAGCTGGCGACGTTCTATTCAACCGTGCTGGCGCAGGATCTGTCTGGCGCGCGGCGCCTGACGTTCGGCCGCGTGCAGCGGCTCGCCGAGCAGTTCCGTCTCGACTATCAGGGCAGCCGATACGAACCGGTCGAGGAGCGCGAGAGCACGCTGACGAAGCTGAAAGCGAGCGTCGAGCTCACCGGCACGTACGGCAACATGCGCAGCTTCATCCACGCCATCGAGACGGCGCCGGAGTTCGTGGTCATCGAGAACATCTCGCTGGCCGAGGGCAGCAACGAAGGATCGCTGCGCCTGGCGCTCGAGCTCTCCACCTACTTCCGGAGCGCTCGCTGATGGGAAGCCGGACGCGCCAGCTCGTCATGCTGCTCGTGCTGCTCGTTGGCGTCGTCGGGTACTGGATGTGGCCATGGGGCGGGCCGGATGCAGGCACCACCAGCTCGGCATCCACGGGCGGCGGGCAGCGCAGGACCGGTGATTCGGCGGTCGCTGACATCAGGCTCGAGCTGCTGCAGCGCGAGCACGGAGCGTTGCGCGGACCGGATCGCAATCCATTTCGTTTCGAGCGCAGAGCGTCCGCGGCGGCGCCTGTGCGACCGGTCACGCGCCGCGCGGCACCCATCGAGGTTGCGCCGGTTGGTCCGCTGCCACCGCCGCCGCCTCCACCGATACCACTGCGATTCATCGGGTTCCTGCAGCCGAAGGGCGGGCCTGGCCGCGTTGCTGTACTGAGCGACGGTCGTGGCAACGTGTTCGACGGAAAGGAAGGCGACGTCATCGAAGGTCGCTACCGCCTGCTGCGGGTTGGCATTGACTCGGCTGACCTCATCTATCTGGATGGGCGAGGCCGGCAGACAATTCGACTGTCAGGACAATGAGACACGCATACGTCAGAATCGCCGTGCTGATCGTCATCGCCAGTCTCGTGGCTGGGTGCGCCGCCGGCCGCGCGTTCGGCCGAGGAGATGACGCCGCCCGCGCCGGCGACTGGGAGACGGCGGTCGATCACTACCGCCGCGCGGTCCAGGCCGATCCGCAAAACGCCGAGTACCGGATTGCACTCGAGCGCGCGATGATCAGCGCCTCGCAGGTTCACCTCGACGCCGCCCGCGTGGCCGAGGCCCGCGGAAATATGGAGGACGCGCTGCGCGAGTATCGGCGCGCGAGCGAGTTCGATCCGCCGAACCGTCAGATCGCCGGCAAGGTCGCCGACCTGGAACGGACGATGCGCGATCAGCTCGAGGCGTCGCGCCCACGCAACTCCGTACAACAGATGCGGGAGCAGGCGAAACAGGGAGGCCCGCCGCCGCTGTTCAACCTGAACACGGTGATGGCCCCGATCCGCTTCAATCAGGCGAGCCTGCGCGACATCTTCTCGTCGATCGCGAAGGGCACCGGGATCAACATCACCTTCGACAGCACGTTCCAGGATCGCGTCTACACCGTGGACCTCTCGGACGTGACGCTGGCGGAGGCGCTCGATCAGATCGTCACCGCGAACCAGCTGTTCTACAAGGTCCAGAGTGCCAAGACGATCATCGTGATTCCCGACAACGCGCAGAAGCGCGCGCAGTACGAAGAACAGCTGGTCCAGAACTTCTACATCTCGCACGTCGATCCGCTCGAGCTGGCGCAGATGCTGAATCAGGTGATTCGGCCGATCGGCGGCCAGCAGCTGGCGCCGGTCATCAGCGCCAACAAGACGGCCAGCGTCATCAACGTGCGCGCCACCACCGCGATGATGGCGATCATCGAGCGGATGATCGAGAGCAACGACAAGCCCCGCGCGGAGGTCATTGTCGATGTGCAGATCCTCGAGGTGAATCGCACCCGGGCCAAGAAGTACGGCATCGATCTCGGCAACTACGCGATCAACGCCGTCTTTTCACCGGAACGCGATCCGCGCTCGACGGCGACCACTGGCGAATCGTCGATCAACTCGCAGCCGTTCAACGCCAATACGATCACGCGCGGGATCAGCGCGAACGACTTCTATCTGGCTGTGCCATCCGCGGTGATTCGCTTCCTCGAGAACGACAGCGAGACGAAGGTCATCGCCAAGCCGCAGCTGCGCGGCGCCGAAGGGGCGCCGCTGGAGCTGAACCTCGGCGAGGACATTCCGGTTCCCTCGACCACGTTCACTCCCGTCGCCGCCGGCGGCGCGAACTCTCAGCCGCTGACGTCGTTCAACTACCGGTCGGTCGGCGTCAACGTGAAGCTGACATCGAAGGTGTCTTACGAGGGCGACATTCGCATGGAGCTCTTCGTCGAGAGCAGCACGCTCGGCGCGGGGGTCGTGATTGCCGGGCAGGAGTTGCCGTCGTTCGGATCGCAGAAAGGTCACGACGGTGCTCAGGCTGCGCGAAGGCGAGTCGTCGCTGCTGGCGGGCCTCCTTCGTGAGGACCAGCGGAAACTGCTGACAGGGTTCCCGTGGCTGTTGCGGGTGCCGGTCATCAAGCAGCTGTTCTCGAGCAACGACACCAGTGTGTCGCAGAGCGACATCGTGATGCTGCTGACGCCGCGCATCGTGCGCACGCACGAGCTCACGCCGCAGGACGTCGGTCCTCTTCGGATCGGGACGCAGGCCAATCTCGGTCTCAGCGGGCCGCCGCCGCTGCTCGGTCAGCCTCCAGACGCCGCGCCACCCGCTCCGCTGGGTGCCGCCGCTCCGGCTCCGCAACCACAACCGGTGGTCCAGCCGGCGCAGCCTCAAGCGCCGCCACAGGCGCCGACCCTCGGCCAGACGCAGCAGCCACAGGCGGCGACCGCGAGTCCCGTGCCAGGTCCTCCCGCGAACGCACCGACCGGGGCTCCGGGTGCGATGGGACCGGGCAGCGGGCAGGTGCTGGTTTCGGTGCCGCCAGAATTCCGTGTCGGCGCTGGACCGTATACGGTGCCGATCTCGATCACCGGCGCATCTCAAATCTCGAGCGTGTCACTGACCGTGACCTACAACCCGTCGGTGCTTCGCCTGCGAATGGCGCAGGAGGGTCCGTTCCTTCGCGCGGGCGGAGTCCAGGCTGCGTTCACGCAGCAGGCCGGATGCGTCGGGGGGAAGGCTGGACATCGCGATCGTTCGCCCGGGTGATACGACCGGCGTGGCCGGAACGGGGCTGCTTGCGGCGCTGTTGTTCGAGACTGTGGCGCCGGGTCCAGCAAACCTGACCGTGACTGGCTCGGCCTCGGGCCCCGGCGGTGCGCCGGTGTCACTGCAGTTCGCGCCGATTCCGGGGGTGACGGTGCGATGACGCGCGGTCAGCGGGGCTTCACGTTCCTCGAACTGGTGATCGTCACAGCGATCCTGATGATCCTGGCCTCGACGATCATGCCGTTGACACAGGTGACACAGCAGCGTCAACGCGAGGTCGAGCTGCGCCGGACATTGCGGGAGATGCGGACGGCCATCGACAACTTCAAGGACGCGGTCGATCAGGGCCGGATTCCGACGACCGAGTTGGAGCCGGGCAACGAGGGATATCCCCCTGATCTCGAGACGCTCGTCGAGGGTGTATCGGCGGCGAACGACGCCACCGGACGGAAGCTGAAGTTCCTGCGCCGCATCCCGATCGATCCGATGACGAAGGGCACCGACTGGGGGAAGCGAGCGTATCAGGACCGGCCGGACTCTCAGTCCTGGGGCGGCAAGAACGTGTTCGATGTCTACACGACGAATGCGGGAACCGCACTTGACGGAACCAAGTACCGCGACTGGTAGGAGCACGTGAGGTTGCGGGGAATGTCGATGCGTCGGTGCAAGGGTTTTACGCTCATCGAGCTGCTGGTGGTGATGGCCATCGTCGTGCTGCTGGCCGGCGTCGGCATGACGCTGTACGGCACGAGCGTGACCCGGGCCAAGGAAGCAGCACTCAGCGAAGACCTGTTTCAGATGCGGAAAGCGATTGATGAGTACTACGCGGACAAACAGAAGTATCCGAGCTCACTGGACGCGCTCGTGAGCGACAAGTACCTCCGCGAGATCAAGCCGGACCCGTTTACGTTGTCGGTGGAGACCTGGCAGACGACGATGTCGGAGCCGGACGCGGCCAATCCGTCGGCTGAGACTGGAATCTACAACGTCAAGAGCGGCGCCCCCGGAACAGGTTCCGACGGCCGCCCATACTCGGAATGGTAAAGACGATGTTCAGGCGCATCTATTTCAGCCTTGTCGTGGTGCCGGCGCTCGTGTGCCTGAGCTGCGACTCAGTCCCACTTCTCGCCCCGACCAATTCATCGGTGACGATCGACGCGCAAAGTCGTGTCGTCCCGAACGGCGGGACCACGGAGGTGACGGCCACCGTCATCGAATCGGGTGGGACACCGGTGCACAACGGTACGCTCGTCCGTTTCACGACGACGCTCGGGCGTATGGACCCCGTCGAGGCCCAGACCCGCAACGGCATGGCGGTGTCGACGTTCATTGCCGGCGACGGTTCCGGTGTGGCTGAAGTCCGCGCGACCTCCGGCAGTGCAGGCGGCGGCAGCACGACCACCACCACCCCCCCGACAACCACTCCCACTCCGCCGGGGACGCCGACACCGACGCCCACGAACACGAACCCGAACAGCAACGTCGTGCTCATCGCTGTCGGCAGCGGCGCTGTCGACATCATCACCCTTCGCGCGAATCCGGCCACCGTTTCGACCAGCGGCGGCACGGTTACGCTGATCGCCACGGTCGTGGCCGCGGGTGGCCGTGCGCTGCCCGGCATTTCCGTCAGCTTCAGCGCCAATCGCGGAATGCTCAGCAGCTCGTCGGCGGTAACCGACGCCAACGGTGAGGCGCGTGTGACGCTGACGACCAATGTCGAAACCAGCGTCACCGCGACCGCTGGCAGCAAGACCTCGACACCGGCCACGATCGCGGCCCAGGCTGGGGCTGCCGTCCAGTTGACGTGCGCGATCAGTGGCGGCGCCAACACTTGCGCGACAGCCAGCGTGGGTCAGACGCTTGTCTTCACCGCACAGCGCATACAGGGCTCGGCGAACCTGACGTCGGCGGTCCTCGATTTCGGCGACAACTCGAGCCAGAACCTCGGTACGTTGAGCGCGGCAAGTACCGTTCCGCACACGTATTCACAGCCCGGGACCTATACTGCACGGCTGACTGGAACCGACGCCAACGGCGAGAGCTCGACCTCGATTCAAGTGGTACAGGTCAGCGCTGTCACCGCCACGGTGAGCGCTTCAATAACCTCGGGAAGGACGTGTCACCGCGACAGCCTCCGTATCGGTGAATGCGACACTGTACCAGTGGAGTTGGGGAGATTCGACCAGCACCACGACCACGGGTCCGACCGCGCAACGTATATATGCGGCGGCCGGGCACGTACACGATAATGATGACCGCCACGCTTCAAGGCGGCGGAACGATCACAGCCAGCACAACGATCGACGTGCCGTAAACGACCTTCAGAAAGACCGTGGGACTCGAACCAGCCACGTCCGATCGCGGATATGCCATGGCCGCCCTGCTGGTGGCCATGGGCGTGCATCGCGGTGGTGCTCAGCACGACGCTGCCGGTGTTCTCGACGATGGCGCGCCGCGAGCGCGAGGCTGAACTGATCTTTCGCGGTCAGCAGTACGCGCGTGCCGTGACGTTGTTCCAGCGGAAGTACGGCAACGCCCTTCCGCCCAGTATCGACGTACTTCTCAACGGTCCTGATCGTTTCCTGCGCAAGCAGTACAAAGATCCCATCACCGGCGGTGATTTCCAGTTGGTGGGTCCTGGCAGCCCCGAGCTGGCCGAAGCGGTCAATTCCGCACCGGGGCAGCAACAGCCTGGTCGTGGAGGGCCGCAGGTCGTCCAGCAGCCAACAACAGCAACAACAGCAACAACAACGACAGCAGCAGTCCGGGCGCGGTATGACCTCAACAAACCCGCTCACTCAAGGCACGGCTCCCGGCGGAATCCTGGGCGTCGTCAGCAAGAGCAAGGACACCTCGCTGCGGGTCTACAACAATCGCAGCAAGTACAACGAGTGGGTCTTCATCGCGACGCAAATGTCGCAGGGCCCCGGCGGCCAAGGCGGAACGCAAATGCCTGGTGGTCGTGGTGGAGCACCCCTCGGTGCCGGGCGCGGAGACGGGCGAGGGCGCCGGGGAGCCCAGCCGCCAGACAGTCGCGGTCCCGCCGGACAGCCGCTCGGCGGGCCTGGCGGCAACCGACCGGGCGGGCCCGGTATGGGCACTCAGGGTGGCCGGCCAGCCGGTCGATTCTAGCGACTCACAGGTCGTCCATCACCGCGTCGTGCACAGCAGGCCTGACGCGCGCAATGGCCTGGTTGTCCGGGCTCGGATGTACGCGATTCGTCAGAAGCGCGACGTACACGGACCGCTCGGGATCAATCCACAACGACGTCCCCGTAAAACCCACATGACCGAACGCTCGCGATGACATGCGCGTGCCGCACGATGACGTGGCCAGCATCGTGTCCCAGCCGAGCGCGCGCGAGCTTCCGATGATGTCGCTGCGACGAGTCACGAAGGTTCGCGCGGTCTCCTGCGTGAACACGCCCGTGCGACCCTCCAGCACCTGCAGCCAGTGCCGTGCGCACTCTCCGACGGACGCAACGGCCCCGAACAGCCCGGCATGACCGGCTGCTCCGCCCAGCGCCCACGCATTGTCATCGTCCACTTCGCCGACGAGCAGCCGATCGCGCCATGGATCGAGCCGAGTGGGTGCCGTTCTGGACTTCCAGAGCGCCGGAGGGTTGAACTGCAGATCTTGAATACCACCCATCTGGAGACGCATCGTGTCGAACTGTGTCTCGAGCGTCGCGATCGACTCCAGGATGAAACCGAGCAGCATGAATCCGAGATCGCTGTAGACGGATGTCGTCCGTGGCTCGTAGGCGCGCGGCGTCCGGACGATGGCATCCTCGAAGGCCTGGCGACCTGCGAGCTGGCGGAAGAACGGCACATGCGCGGGTAGCCCGCTGCAGTGCGCGAGGAGGTCTCTGAGCGTGACGACGACCGCGCCCTCGTCTCGCCAGGCCGGAATGTAGCGCTCCACTGGGTCGTCGAGGCCAAGAGCCCCTCGTTCGACCTGACGCATCACGAGGGCAGTGGTCGCGACGACCTTGGTCAGGGATGCGAGATCGAAAATCGTGTCGTCGCGGGCCGGCGAGGATTCAGGATCAAACGTCAGCCGGCCGAACGCTTCGCGCCATAACGGCTGATGCGCGTCTCCGACCTCGATAGTCGCGGCGGGGAACGCCTGATCGAGGATGGCTCGCTGCAGAATCTGGCGTGCCGTCTCGAAGGTCAACGCCATCGGCTCGGCTAGCGAGTCGTGCCCGGGCTGTCGGTTTGCGGATCGGATGAGGGCAGCGCGGCGGCCGACAGGCCGTCGGTCGTGAAGACGATCGTTCCGCTCGTGCCGGATCGACGCCCGACGCCATCGACCAGTCCGGTCTCCATCCAACTGGTCCAGTCCTGGAATGACTCGGCCAGCGCGGTGCCGGGATCGGGCGCAACGCCTGCGCTGACCACGAGCGCTGGACGCACGGCGGCGATGGCCTTTCGCACGCGCGACATCAGGTTGGTCAGACGGGACTGTCTGAACTGCCGCCACCGATCGGGAAACTCTTCCGCGTACCCGAACGGATCGATCGATTCAACCTCATCGAGCCGCGTGCGTTCCTCGGGCGAGAGCTGCGGCCTGGTCTCTGCGCGGAAGATGTCCATCGCGTGACGGCTGTAATCGAAGTCGGCACCAGGGAAGCGCATCGCGTCGAGGAAGACTCCATCGACCGCGTATCGCTGTGCCGCGGCGGTGACGGCGGTGACCAGGTAAGCAGTGGCGTCGGGCGCGAGAGGGGAGACGTATACGCCGTCGACACGTGGTGTGTTGGCGCGAACCCAGCGTGTCAGGCGACCGAGATACGCCGGGCTTCGCGCGTCGATCTTCAGAACCTCAGGGGCGAGTTCGCGCGGCACCATCAGCCATTCGGGGTGCTGGTAGAGCACGTGATCGCGCGAGGCCGGGAGTTCTCCAGCGGCAGCGGCGAGCGTGACCTCGATCCATGCGTGCACGCGAAGACCGCGGTCGCGTGCCTCCTTGACCATCTCGAGCGCGCCGTCGAAGGTGGAAGGCATCTCGGGCGTCAGTCCGACGGGCACCATGATCGTGTCGAAGCCGCCGACCGACGCCGCGGCCACCGCACGGCGAATCATCTCTGGCGAATCCAGCGACGCGCGAGTGGCCCAGAACGTTCGCAGGGGTGCGTTGGCGGCGCGCGTCTCGACAGGTGAGAAGGCAACCAGCCAGACGAGACACGAACAGATCACGAGAGGTGCGAAGCGGGTACCGCTCGCCATGACCGACACGCAGCGCTCCATGGGAGAAGGGGAATGTACCATACTTGACCCTGACGTATGCACGTACTGGGCATCGACGCGGGTGGTACGAAGACGGTGTGCCTGCTCGCGGACGGTGGCGGGGAGATTCTCGGCGAAGCGCGGGGCTCTGGCGCCAACCTTCAGGTCATGGGCGAACTCGGCGTGGAGAAAGTCCTCCATCAAGTCATGGATGAGACGCTCGGCGACCGGGACATCAATCCGGATGCGATCTGTCTTGGTATTGCCGGCGTCGATCGCCCGTCGGATGCGCAAGCGGTGACGGACATCATGCGGCGGATCGGGCACAAGACGCGCACGGTGGTCGTCAACGACGCGCTGGTCGCATTGGTCGCAGGCGCCGGCGACCAGCCGGGCGTGGTCATCGTCGCCGGGACCGGGTCCATCACCTACGGACGCGACGCCGATGGACGCGCCGCGCGCGCCGGCGGGTGGGGGTATCTGCTGGGCGACGAGGGCGGCGGATTCTGGATCGGCCGCGCTGCGCTGTCCGCCGTCGTCCGCCAGTTCGATCAGCGGGGACCAGCAACGTTGTTGACCGATCTCGTGTTGAAGCAGATGCAGCTGGCCACGCCTGCCGAGGTCATTCACGTCATCTACGATCGCGGACTCCAGCGCCACGCGATCGCCGGGATTGCCGACGTCGTTCAGCGAGCGACCGAGGCAGGAGACGCGGTCGCCGCCGAGATTCTCGACCGCGCCGCGAGCGAGCTGGCGACCGCAGCGGCCTCGGTCGTCACCAGGCTGGGAATGCGCGGCGATGTCTTCCCGACCGTGCTGGCCGGCGGCATCTTCAAGGGGATTCCGCTGCTGGCGACGAGCCTGACGTCACGTCTGGCCGAAGTCGCACCGCGCAGCGACGTGCAGCGCCTGGAGGTCGAGCCGGCGCGGGGCGCGGTCACGCTCGCGCTCGCGGCCGCTCGAGGTGAGGTCGTGATCCCGTCCTACATCTGAGGCACGGTGGAGATCAGACGCTTTGCGACCGCCGGGGAGATGGTCCTCGCCGTTGCACATCACGTGGTGAGCGCCGTGCATCGGCGGCCGGATCTCGTTCTCGGCGTACCCGCTGGCCGCTCGCCCGTTGGCGTCTACGAGGAGTTGGGCCGCATGCGGGCGGCGGGAGCGGTGGATTTCTCGCGCGTCACGGCGTTTGCCGTCGACGAGTTCGTGGGACTCGACCGGAGTCATCACGGGAGTTTCCACCGATTCATCAGCGAACACTTGCTGGCAGGTGTGAATATCCCGACACACCAGTTTCACTCGTTGAACGGCGCGGCCAATGATCCCGACGCCGAATGCGAGCGGTACGAAGCCGCGATCGATCACGCGGGCGGTGTTGGACTTCAGTTGCTGGGCATTGGTGTGAACGGTCACATCGGGTTCAACGAGCCCGCGAACGCGTTGGTCGCCCGTACTCACCGCGTCACGCTGCTCGAGGCCACGCGCCGGGCCAACGCGGCGCAGTTCGGTGGGGACGAGCGCGCGCGTCCCTCGCGAAGCGCTGACGATGGGCATCGGGACGATCCTCAAGGCGGAGGCGGTGATTCTCATCGCCAGCGGCGCCGGCAAGGCGGAAAGCGTCGAGCGGATGATCCGAGGACCGATCACCACGCAGGTACCGGCGTCGTTCCTTCAGACGCATCGACGCGTCGACGTGTACGTGGACGAAGCCGCGGCGTCGCGGCTATGAGCGCGGCGGTCTTGGCGGCTTCGGTGAGGTCGGTCCGCTCGCGACACCGCCGACGGTCGTGACGGCCGCACCTTCTGCATGACCCTGGAGCAGACCGCGCAGTCGAGGCTCGATGTCTTCGCCAAGCGCCTCGCGCATCGAATCGTGCGCTTTACGGAGCCGCGCGATCGCCTTGACGTACGACAACCCGGTCTTCTGCATGACGATCGCTGCCTTCACGTTCCACTGTGCGATCTTCAGCACGCGGTCGGCTTCGTCGTACTCGAGGCCGGTGACGATGTTGACGATGCGGCGTGCGCGATCCTTGAGCTTTTCCGAGCCGGTCTGCACGTCAACCATCAGGTTGCCGTAGGTCTTGCCGATGCGGACCATGGCGCCCGTGGTCAGCATGTTGAGCACCATCTTCGTCGCCGTGCCGGCCTTCAGGCGGGTCGATCCCGCGATGATCTCGGCGCCAACGCCGGGCGCGATGGTGAGGTCCACGAACGTCTGGAGCTCCGTTCCCGGGTCGCAGGTGACGAAGATGATGCGCGCACCTGTCTTGCGGGCCCTGGTCAACGCGCCGCGCACGAACTGCGTCATGCCGCTGGCCGAGACGCCGATCACGACATCTTTCTTCGTCGGGCGCAGGCGCGTGATCGCGCGCGCGCCTTCCTCGTAGTTGTCCTCGACGCCTTCCTTGGCGCTGAAGATCGCGTCTCGACCGCCGGCCATGATCGCCTGCACGTTCAATGGATCCGTGCTGAAGGTCGGCGGCATCTCGGCGGACTCGAGAATGCCGAGCCGGCCGCTCGTCCCCGCACCCACGAACACGATGCGCCCGCCCTTGCGAAGAGCGGTCGCCACCATCTCGATCCCGACGGCGATGCGCTCACGCTCACGCTTGACCGCCTCGAGCATCTTGCGATCCTCGTTGATCATCAGATCGACGAGGTCGTCGGGTTCGAGCTTGTCGATGCCGAGACTGAAGGCGTTGATGGCTTCGGTGGGAAGGGATTGCCACTTGGAACGAACGGGCATACGACTACAATTCTAGTGGAGCGCCCCACCGAAGGGTAGAAGCCGCACGTGACCAGCGTGTCCCCGCTTGACGCATATCTCACTCACCTGACCGTCGAGCGGCGGCTGGCCCGCAATTCCATCGAGGGCTACGCGCGCGATCTGAGCGGTCTGGCCGATTTTGCCGTCAAGCAGGGCAGGAGCGTCGATGCGCTCACGCGCGCGGATCTGGAAGGACTGGTGCGAGACTTGATGGCCGAAGGGCGTTCGCCGCGCTCGGTGGCTCGCGCCGTGGCCTGCTATCGGGGGTTCTTCCGTTTCCTGCTCATCGACGGCCGCCTCTCAGTCAATCCTGCCGACGATCTGCGGCCGCCGCGGGCGTGGAAAGTGCTCCCGCGCTACCTGGCCGTCGAAGACGTCGATCGGCTGCTCGAGCAGCCCGTGGTGACGACGCCGCGGGGGCTGCGCGATCGTGCGCTCATCGAGCTCCTGTACGCGACCGGCATGCGCGTCTCCGAGCTGCTCTCGCTGAGGCCCGCCGACGTCAACCTCGACGCGTCGTATCTCACCTGCACCGGAAAGGGCAGCAAGCAGCGCATCGTTCCGATCGGCGATGAAGCGGCCGCCTGGGTAAAGAAGTATGTCAGGGAGTCTCGCCCGGCGCTCCTGGGCAAGCGGACCAGCCCGCGGCTGTTCGTCAACGCCCGAGGCGGGGGACCAGGACTGACGCGTGTCGGGTTCTGGAAGATCCTGAAGGCCTACGCGCGGCAGGCGGGTTTGACGAAGACCCTGAGTCCGCACACGCTTCGGCACTCGTTCGCGACGCATCTCCTCGAGCGCGGCGCGGATCTGCGCGCCATACAGATGATGCTGGGTCACGCCGATCTGTCCACGACGCAGATCTACACGCACGTCCTCGAGCAGCGCATGCGCAGCGTCTACGATCAGTTCCACCCCCGCGCATGACACGCGTGAGATGGTCCGTGGTGCTGGTCCTGGTCGCGGGCGCCGCTGGGAGCTACATCACGATGCCTCCCGGCGCGCGCCTCCTGCCCGCAACCGCGGCGATGCCGCCGGTTCGTGGCGCGATTCACATCCACACTCGCCGTTCGGATGGGACCGGCAGTGTCGATGACGTCGCCGCTGCTGCAGCGCGCGCGGGACTCAACGTTCATCATCCTGACTGACCACGGAGACGGTATGCGCGAGCCCGACTCGCCGATATATCGCCATGGTGTGTTGTGTATCGACGCCGTCGAGGTCAGCACGGCGAGCGGTCATCTCGTGGCCCTGGGGCTTCCACGTGTGCCGTACTCACTGGGCGGGGAGACGCGCGACGTCGTGGAGGATGTGAGGCGGCTTGGCGGAATGGCCATCGCAGGGCACCCGACATCGACACGGCCGCAGCTGCGATGGACGGACTGGAGTGTCCGAGTTGACGGCATCGAGTGGGCGAATGCCGATAGCGAGTGGCGCGATGAACCGTTTCATGCGTTCGCACGCACGCTGCTGACGTACCCGTTCCGGCGCCCGGAAACGCTGGCGACACTCCTCGATAGGCCGGACGAAGCGCTTCGGCGATGGGACGGCCTGACCCAGGAGCGGCCGACGGTTGCCGTCGCTGGTGCGGACGCGCACGCGCGGATTGCTTTGACGAGCGTCGGCGACGCGTACGAAAACCGGGTCTCGCTGCACCTGCCCGGCTACGAGCAGATCTTTCGCACGTTCTCGATCGCCGTA
Source organism: uncultured Acidobacteriota bacterium (assembly GCA_963751025.1). GTDB lineage: Bacteria > Acidobacteriota > Vicinamibacteria > Vicinamibacterales > UBA2999 > Gp6-AA40. The sequence goes on from CAVVTC010000010.1 coordinate 234,133, forward strand.
CCCGGAGTCATGCTGACCGGGGACGCCGGAGCCGATGCGCGGGTCGTGCTCGACGCCATTCAGACGCGGCAACGTGTTCTCGTCGATCGACGCACTCGGTGGACCGGTGGCGCTGTCGTTCACGGCGTCAGGCGCCGACGGCTCGGTCACGATGGGTGAGGATCTCGTGACGAAAGGCGAGACGAGGCTCGCGGTGCGGAGCAACGCACCCGAAGGGGCTACCGTCTCGCTGCTTCGCAATGGCAGCGCAGTGACAACGGTGGCAGGTCCGAACCTCGAGCATGTCGCGTCTGAAGCAGGGGTCTATCGTGTCGAGATTCAGTGGCCGGGCGCGCCGGGCGAGCCTCCCGTTCCATGGGTCGTCTCGAATCCGATCTACGTGTTGTCAGGGGCACGACCGGCCGAGACGATCGCACCGCCTGCCGAACCGAAGCAGGTCGCCACGCGTTACGCCAACGGTCCGGCGAACGGATGGCATGTCGAGAACAGTCCAGGATCGCGCGGCGCACTCGACGTGGTGCCCGCCGTCGGCGGTTCGCAACTGCTGCTTCGATACGCGCTTGGCGGCACCGAGGACGAGGGGCCATTCGTCGCCCTCGGTATGTCGGCGAGCGAAGGGCTGGCCAACTACGACCGGCTGATCTTCACCGCTCAATCCAGTCGCCCGACGCGTATCTGGGTGCAGTTGCGCGTCCCCGGGTGGAGAGCAGGGGAGGAGCTGGCACCGATCGGTCTACGTTGACGAGACATCGCGCACACTCGTCGTGCCGTTCGACGAGATGCGGCCCCTCGAGCCGACGACGAGCGGGCAGCCGGTCCTGGCCGACGTTCGTGATGTGCTCTTCGTCGTCGATACCGTCAACACCCGGCCGGGCGTCAGCGGCCAGTTGTGGGTGGACGAAGTGAAAGTCGGGCGGTAGACGAAGACGACTGCGCGAACGCTTACGTCCTGACAGTCAGCAACAGGTACAGGGCACCAGCCCCAAACAGCAGATTCGGAGCCCATGCCGCGAGCACCGGCGTCATCACTCCGCCGGCGCCCATCGCGGCGAACACGCTGATCGTCGTCCAGTACACGATGGCGATGCCGATGGCGACGCCGATGCCGGCCATTGCGCCGCTTCGCCCGATGGTCACCGCGAAGGGAACCGCGAGCAGGGTCATGATCAGGGTCACGAAGGGAAACGAGACTTTTCTCCACAGCGCCACCTGCTGGCTTGACGACGTCGAGACCGCTCGCACGCAGTCGTTCGGTATAGGCGCGCAGCTGCGTGTAGCTCATGAAGTCCGGCTCAGGTGATTCGGTCGTGAACAGCGACGCCGGCTCGAACGTCTTGAGCTCCTGCGCGAATGTCGCGAACCGGACGCGACTCACCGCGCTCGCCGAACTCGCGCGTCCAGCCGCCTTCGGCCTGCCACGTCGCATCCTTGACGAAGGAGGCGTTCTGCGCGAAGGACCGCCGTGTCAGGCGTGTCATGTCTACGTTGAACTCGTAGATCCACAGGCCGGTGAAGCGCCGCAGACGCGGATCGAAGTAGTTGTAGTGATAGATGTCGCCATCGCTGCCCATCACCCAGCGGCGGAGCAGGACGTCGAACGTCTCGGGGGAGCCGCCTCTCATGACGTGCTTGATCGCCTCGGCGCGCCGGTTGGCAGGTCCGAGCACAGTCTGCTCGAGGATGAAGATCGTCGCGCCCGCGACGACTGCGGCCCCGACCATCGGCATCGCCACGCGGTAGAGGCTGATTCCGCACGCCTTCATCACCACCAGCTCGCTGTTCTTGGTCAGCATCGCGACCGTTACGAGCGTCGCCAGCAGCACCGACAGCGGGATGATGAAGTAGAAGAACTGCGGCGTGGAATAGGCGAGATACGCCCACAGCATCGTCCACGTCCCCGCGCCCTTGAGGACCTTCTCGGTCGAGCTCCGTAAACGTCGAGATGTAGAACACACTGCACAGCGCGAGCGCCGACAGGGCCAGCATGCGCAAGTAGGTGAGCGCGACGTATCGATCGAGCGTACCCATGGGCCGGAACGAGCGCGCTGCGTCCGTGAGCGGTGACCGTCCCGAGTCGACTCAGCAGCGCAGGCAGCGGGATACGAATCGGACGATCCGCCACGCGGCCACGCATCTTGAACAACAGCGATGCCGGCAATGCCGAGGACGATGTTCGGCAGCCAGGCGGCGAGCCACGGCGCGAGCACGTGTCCCTTCGTCAGCGACTGGCCAAGCCACAGCAGGATGTAGTAGACGAACACGACCGCGACGCCGATGACGAAGCTCGCCAGCTTGCCATCGCGGCGGTTGGTGGCGCCCAGCGCCAGGCCGATCAGGCCGAACACGAGGCACGCGGCGGGAATCGAGAACTTTTTGTGAATCTCGAAGAGCTGATTGTGAGGGAACTGTCCCTCTTTGCGTATCTCCTCGGCACGGGCGCGCAGTTCGGCGATCGACATTTCGCGGTCGCCCTTCGGCCGGGCCGCCCTTGAGGAAACATCGAGTCCGGGCTGAGATTGAAGCAGGATCTGCTTGAAGGCTGTAGAAGTCGTAGTGGCCCGCTTCATCAGCCGAGTGACGCGTGCCGTCGTTCGAGGATGACTTCAACCGATCGTTTCGCACGATCGATCACGACGCGTCCGTGCTTCGCCGTGTAGATCGCGGAGCCTTCGCCGCCGCGGTTGTCGGACATGAAGACACCGTTCCATCCGCCCGACTGCGGTATCTCCCGGACGTAGAGATCGATGTTCGGGAACTTATCGAAGAACGTCCGCGGCTTGACCTCGCCTTCCGCCTGCGAGGCGATGATGTTGAAGGTGATCTCGCGAAAGCGCTGATTGCCGGCCGGGACCGAGACAAGCAGCACGTACGCGGTCGCGGCGAAGGCCAGCACTGAAACCAGACCGACCGGGACGAGCAGCCGACGCGGGCTGACGCCGCAGGCCTGGAGCGCGACGAATTCGCGATCGGCCGAGAGGCGGCCGAAGGCGACGAGCAGCGCCATCAGCAGAGACATCGGGATCGTCAGGCCGAGCGACATCGGCAGCAGGGCCACGATCACCTGGGCCACCGCCGACATCGGTGCGCCCTTGGCGATGTAGCCCTCGGCGTACCGCATGAACTCAGGAATAATGAAGAGGAACGTGAACACGAGCAGCCCGATGCCGAACGGCATCAGCAGCTGACGGATCACGTAACGGTCGAGAATCCTCACCTTCAGGTATATCGGCATTATGACCCGCGTTGCGATCCTCTGGCACATGCATCAGCCGTTCTATCAGGACCTGGTGACAGGGGAGCACATCCTGCCGTGGGTGCGGCTGCACGGCATCAAGGATTACTGGGGCATGGTCGCGTTGCTGCGCGAGTTCCCCCAGGTGCGGGTGACCTTCAACCTGGTCCCATCGCTGCTCGTGCAGCTGGAGGCGTTCGCCACGGGATGCGGCGGTGGATCGTCATCTGGCGCTGGGACTGAAGCCGGCCGACGCACTCTCCGAGGACGAGCGGGCGTTTTGCGTGGAGAACTTCTTCCATGCCCACCGCCCGCGGATGATCGATCCGTTTCCCCGGTACGCGGAGCTGCTGGCCCGACGCGAGGGCAACGGCAAGGGGTTGAGCGCTCGGGCGCAGGCGGCGCAGTTCTCGACCGATGACCTCAGAGACCTTCAGGTCTGGCACAAGCTGGTATGGATCGATGCCGCGTACTTCGAGCAGGACGAACGCATTCGCGCGCTGGTCGCAAAGGGGCGCGGCTACACCGAAGAGGACAAGGCCGTGCTGCGCGCGGTCGAACTGGAAATCCTGCGAGCCGTCGTGCCGGATACCGGGAAGCGGCCCGGCGCGGGCAGGTCGAGCTCTCGACGTCGCCCTTCTACCACCCGATCCTTCCGCTCGTGTGCGACACGGACATCTACCTGCGCACGCACCCGCAGTCACGAATGCCGCGCGAGCGCTTTCGCCGGCCCGAAGACGCGTTCGAGCAACTGTCGCGGGCGGTGGCGCTGCACGAACGGTTGTTCGGGAAGAGGCCAGAAGGAGTCTGGCCATCCGAGGGCTCGGTATCGGACGACATGGTGCCGCTGGTCGCGCGAGCCGGGTTTCGATGGATGGCGACTGACGAAGCGATCCTCGGACGTTCGCTGGGACGGGCCTTCACGCGGGACGGCGCGGGGAACGCCGAGCAGCCGGAGGATCTGTATCGGGCGTACCGGGTCGGCGGCTCCGGGCTGACGGTGGCCTGCGGCTTCAGGGATCACACGATCTCGGACCTGATTGGATTCGCGTACGCGTCATGGCCGGCCGAGACCGCCGCCGATGATTTCATTCGTCGCCTCGTCGAGGCGGGCGCGCGTTACCGGGCCCGGACGGGCGGCGAGGCCACGGTCTTCGTCATCCTCGACGGCGAGAACGCGTGGGAGCATTTTGAAGGACAGGGCCGCCCGTTCCTGCGTGCGCTATACGGGCGGCTCGCCTCGCATCCCGACCTGCGGACCGTCACGATGAGTGAGGCCTGCGCCAACGCCTCTGAGCCGCTGGTGTCAATCTTTCCGGGGTCGTGGATCAACTCTGATTTCTACATCTGGATCGGGCACGAGGACGACCACCGCGCATGGAGCCAGTTGTCGGATGCCCGTCGCGCCCTGGACGCGCCGCCGCCGGGACTCGCAGAAGACGCACTGGCGCGCGCGCACGAGGAAATGCTGATCGCCGAAGGCAGCGACTGGTTCTGGTGGTACGGCGACGATCATTCATCGGATCACGATCTGGCCTTCGACGACTTGTTCCGGAGACATGTGAGGAACGTGTACCGGGCGCTCGACGTACCGATTCCCGAGGAACTGTTCGTGACCAACATCACGACGCAGCCCTCGTTCGCGGAGATCCGGCGGCCGAGCGGCCTGATTCAGCCGGAGATCGACGGTGAAGTCACCAGCTACTTCGAATGGGTCGGCGCCGGCAGCTTTGAGCCAACCGCGGTCGCCGGGGCGATGCATCAGGTCGCCGATGTCTCGAGCCGGATCGTGCTGGTTGAGTTCGGCTTCGACCGGGAGCACCTGTTCATACGAGTCGACGGGGCCCGGCCGATGCGGGAGCTGCTGGTCGGAGCCCTCGGGCTAACCGTCAGGTTCCTGAAGCCGGCGGGACTGCAGATCGTGCTGAGGCGTGACGGCAGGTTCGCGGACGTCCTCATCCTGAAGCGGTCGCCGAAAGGGGATTGGGACGTCATGGACTGCTCCGGTCTCGCCTCAGCCATCGGGGGCGTGGCGGAGATCCGGGTGCCGTTCACGTGCCTTGGCGTGAACGCGCAGGAGCCGGTCGCGTTCTTCGTGACGCTCTCAGAAGGCACCATCGAGGTCGAGCAACACCCGAGACACGAACCCATTCAATTCGAAGTGCCGGACGCGGGCTTCGGCGCCAGGAACTGGACCGCGTAACAGCGGCCGGGCGTGGCTGTTCCTCGGGATTCCTCCCAATGAGGTCAACGTCGCATAAGATGCGTTATGTTAACTAACGCGCATGGGTAGGACTACGCCACCAGGCCGATTGCAGCCTCGCGCCGTTGGAGCCTTCGCGCCGAGCCGCAACGCACGGCCCTGCCCTGGCCTGGCTGACTTCCTCGGTTCTCGGGTCTATTTCCGCGCTGCGGACTTCAGCTCTCGAATGATGTTTTCGAGTGCCTCGATGATCTCGGCGGGCTCAACCTTGGTCTTCTTGAAACTGAGTCGAAGGTCGAAGGCCTTTGTTGGCGGCTTGAAGGCAAACACATACGACTTCGGCCGCCCGGGCTTTGGCTTTGCCGTCTCTGCGCGAACGGCTTGACGCGTTGCTGCGCCTTGTCCTGCGAGTTTCTCGACCAGGGCGAGCATTTTCTTCGGGTCGGCCTGCCTAACTATCTGCAGCAGCGTGGACTTAGCGGAAATGTCGGCCAGCCGACAAAGATTCCGCACCTCCGTGGGCATCGCGGCAAGCGACAGAGACTCCGTAATCGCCGTTCGGGACTTTCCCAGCTTCCTGGCCAGGTCTTCGTGCGTGTGTCCGCACTTCTGCTGCAACTGAAGCAGCGCTTCCGCCTCTTCAAACGCGGTGAGGTCTTTCCGCTGCAGGTTCTCGACGAGCGCCAGCTCCATGACCTCGGCATCGTCCACTTCCCGGACGATGACCGGCACCTCGCGGAGGCCGACCTGCACGGCCGCATGGTAGCGACGCTCCCCGGCGATGATCTGATAGCGGCCCAGGCGCTGCCGGACCACGAGAGGTTCGATGATGCCCTTTTCGGTGACCGACGCCATGAGCTCGGACAGGTCGCCCATGACCTGCCGCGGCTGGTTGGGGTTCGGGTCGAGGAGATCGATGGCGACCATGCGCCCGACGGGCTCGCCGGCCGACGCAGCCAGGGCCTCGACGTAATGCTGGTCGTGCCGCATCCGTAGCGTTTCAGGCAGTCCGCGCTTCGACACGCTCGATGACCTCCTCGCACAGGCTGTAGTAATCGGTGGCGCCGGTGGAGTCCGGCGCAAACGTGAAGATCGACTCCTTGTAGGCCGGACTCTCCTCCAGCCGGACGCTCTTGCTGATCACCGTGCGGAATACCTTGCCGCCAAAGACCTTCGTGATCTGTTCGCGGATATCCCTGGCTAGCGCCGTTCGCTTGTCGTGCATGGTGATCACGACGCCGAGGATCCGGAGTCCGGGATTGGGCCGCTGCCGGACCTTTTCAATCGTCTCGAGAAGGTCGTCCGTGCCCTCGAGCGCGAAATACGAGGACTGGATCGGGATGAGGAGGTGCGTCGCCGCGACCAGCGCATTGACGGTCAGCAGGCCCAGCGCCGGCGGGCAGTCGATGACGACGTGAGCGAACTCCCCCGCGACCTTGTCGATCTTGTCCTTCAAGCGGAAGTGCGCGTCCAGCTCCCCCACCAGCCGCGCCTCGAGCTTCGCCAGCGCGATCCGCGCTGGCGCGATGTAGAGATTCTTCAGCGACGTCGCCGGCTGAATGATCTGCGCCAGGTCGCATGCGGGATCGGCGATCGCGTCGTAGGTGCTCTTGACGATCGAGGGAAGGTCGAGGAACGAAATGCTGCTGTTGGCCTGCGGGTCGAGATCGATGAGCAGCGTCTTGCGTCCGCGCATCGCCAGCGCGGCGGCCAGGTTCACGGCGGTCGTGGTCTTGCCGACTCCGCCCTTCTGGTTGGCGATGGCGACAATCATCTGGCGAACAAGCGCCTTGTCGCCTCAGGCTCGTGCGGATATATCGAGTTGTCGTTCACGGGACGCAGTTCTGAGAAGAGCTGCGCCCATTGTAGGGACGGGGTCCAAGAGTGTCAACCGAGCCGAATGTCGGCCGGCAGACAATTACATCTTATATTTGCCAAGTTCCTCTGGATCAAGGCTTTCCAGCCACTTCTGGAGGCGGGCATTATCTCCAGGCTCGGCCGTGAAATCGACGGTCTTGGCGTTGTCGATGACCGCCTCCTCGACGAGGATGGGCGACCGCGTCCGCAGTGCCAGGGCGATGGCGTCACTCGGCCTGGCGTCGACCGCGATGCGCTCCCCTCTCACCGTGAGATGAATGATCGCGAAGAAGGTGTTGTCCTTGAGGTCGCTGACGACGATCCGATCGACGCTGCCGTCGAGGTCGGTGATGATGTTGCGCAGCAGGTCGTGGGTCATCGGACGCGGCGTCGCCACGTTCTCAATCTGCAGCGCGATGGCGTTCGCCTCGAAGATGCCGACCCAGATGGAGAGGACCCGCTCGCCCAGCTTGTCCTTGAGGATGACGATCGGCATGTTCGTGATGGGGTCGACCATCAGGCCCTTGATGCTCATTTCGATCAGCATGGCTCGTTCTCCAACCCTGGGGTCAGGCGCGACTCAAGCCGGGAGCGTCTCGCCCCACAGACTGTAAGGGCCAGCCCGCGTGATGCGGACCGGAACCGTCCGTCCGATCCACGCGGCCTGGTGCGTGTTCCTTGTTGTATCGGACGGCACCGGGAAACTCACTACGGTGTTTCCGCCGGTCCGCCCAGATACCTCGTGCAGCTGCCGCCGGGCGACCGAATCGACCATGACGTGCACGACTGTCCCGACCGCCTCTTCATGAAGCGCGGTCTGGACCTCACGCTGCAGTGCTTGCAGCGCGACGATGCGGGCGGTCTTGTCCTCGGCGCTCACGTCATCCGTCATTCGTTTGGACGCCAGCGTGTTCGGCCGCGGTCGAGTACTTGAAGGAGAACATGCTGTGATACCGCGCCGCGCTGGTCAGCGACAGCGACTCCTCGAAGTCCTCCGCCGTCTCCCCGGGGAACCCGACGATCATGTCCGTCGACAGCGTGATATCGGGAATCGACTCCCGAATTTGCTGGAGCAGATCGAGATACTCCTCGCGAGTATGGCGCCGCCGCATGGCGCGAAGAATTCGCGTGGATCCCGACTGCACGGGCAGATGGAAGTGCTTGCAGACCTTGCGCAGATCGCGGACGGCCTCAATCAGCCGGCGCCCCGTGTGCCGTGGATGCGGACTGGCGAAGCGGATGCGCTCGACGCCTTCGACATCGTTCACATACCCCAGGAGATCGGCGAACTCGCACGACGGGTCGTCAGGCGCCGAGTAGTGATTCACAATCTGGCCGAGAAGCTGAATCTCCTTGCGGCCGGACTGAACGGCGTCGCGAACGTCGGCCAGGATGTCCGCCTTATGGCGCATCCGCTCGTGGCCGCGGGTGTGCGGCACCACGCAAAACGCGCAGTGGTCGTTGCACCCCTCGATGATCGTCACGTAGGCCTTCACGGGATCAGTCCGGTGCGTGATGCCCAGCGGAAACGTCACATCGTCCATCGCCGAGATGTCGACCGACGGCGGTGAAGAAGCCGCCGCCTGTTCGACGAGCACGGGCAGCATCTTCAATCGCTGCGTTCCGATGACTACGTCGATCATGCCGCCGGTGGATCTCTTGAGGAGCGACGCGCCTTCCTGTTGCGCGACGCAGCCAGCAACCGCGATGACCGGCCGGTGCCCGGTTTCCTTCTCGAGGACGCGCAGCTCGCCGAGGCGCGTGTAGAGCTTCTCCTCGGCATGCTCGCGCACGCTGCACGTGTTGATCACGATCACGTCGGCGTCGCTCTCGTCGGTCGTCGCCTCGTAGCCGGCCTGATCGAGAAGACCGGCCATCCGCTCCGAGTCGTGGACGTTCATCTGACAGCCAAACGTTTCGATGAGGTACTTCTTCGCCATGCGCTGATAACTTAGAGTCTCCGGCGACTTTCGCTTTCGCCTTTCGCTTTCTGTTTCGCTTTCGCCTCGTCGACCCTGGGCGGCGAAACTTGTCGCTGCGGCCCGTCCGTCGCGCGAGTTCGAGAGCAGTTCGCGGGCACTCGCCCGCACCGCTTCCGTCACCGAGGTTCCGCCAATCATCCGTCCGACTTCTTCAATACGACCAGACTGGTCGAGCCGTTGAACGGACGTCACGGTGCGTGCATGCCGGACCGTCTTGTCGATCCGGAAGTGCGTGGCCGCGCGCGCGGCAATCTGCGGAAGGTGCGTGATGCAGAGCACCTGGAACCGGCCGCCAAGCTCGCCAAGCCGGGATCCCACGACGTCGGCCACTCGCCCGCCGATGCCGGCGTCAACCTCGTCGAAGATGAGCGTCTTCTTCTCGCTGTCGTCGAAGGACATCGTTTTGAGAGCGAGCATGACCCGCGAGAGCTCTCCTCCGGAGACGATTCGCGCCAGGGGTCTGAGATCTTCTCCGGGGTTGGGCGACAGGAAGAACTCGGCCTGATCGATTCCCCGCTCGGTCCAGGCATCCTCCGGGAGTGGGGCCGCGTTGAACCTGACATCGAAGCGGGCTTGCGTCATCGCTAACTCGGCCAGTAGACGCTCGAGCTCCCGAGCAAACCGCTGCGACGCCGTGCGTCGCGCCGTCGAGAGCTCGCTGGCCTCTGCCAGATACTGAGACCTGGACGCCGCGAGCGCTGCATCGAGACCGGCGCCTCCCTCTCCCGGGCCCGAGAGCAAATCCCGTTCTCGAGCGAGCTCGCGCCCCCTCGCGATGACCTCGTCCAGTGACGGCCCATACTTCCGCTTCAGCCGCTCGAGGCTCGCGAGCCGATCCTCGACCTGTTGAAGGCGCTCGGGCGAAGCATCTATGCCGTCGGCGTAGTGCCTCAGGAACTGCGCGAGGTCCTCGAGCTGGGATTTGATCGCGTCGCGTGCATCCACATAGGTCGTGAACTGCGGATCGAGCGCCGCCAGTTCGCCGACTCGCTTCCACACATTCCCCAGACCGGCGAGTACTGCCTCGTCGGTGTCGTAGAGCGTGGCGTAGGACTCCTCACACAGACGCTGCACACGCTCGGCGTTGGCGAGCACCTGCTTGCTGGCAGCGAGCTCCTCGTCTTCACCCGCGATCGGCCGGACCTTCTCGATCTCACTCAGCTGAAAGGTGAGCAGCTCGAGACGCGCTGATTTTTCGCGGCCGTCCATGCGAGAACGGTCGAGTTGATCACGCAGCTGCTTCATCGCCCGCCATGACGAGGATACGCGCTCCGCGAGTGCGCTGAGGTTCGCGTAGCCGTCCAGGAGCGGAAGATGCGACAGCGGTTCAAGGAGAGTCTGGTGCTCGTGTTGTCCGTGGATCTCAACGAGACGATTCGAGAGCTCGCGAAGTGCTCCGGCCGTCGCCAGATCGCCGTTGACGAACGAGCGGCTGCGCCCGGAGCTCGACACGTCGCGGCGGATCAGAATCTCGTGCCCGTCCGCATCGTCGAAAAGGGCTTCGATCGTCGCCTGGGATTCCCCGGTGCGAACGAGGTCTGCGGACGCGCGGGCGCCCAGCAGCAGACCGACGGCCTCGACGACAATCGACTTGCCTGCGCCCGTCTCGCCGGTCAGGACATTGAAGCCCGGCTCGAACTCGACCTCTACGGCCTCAATCACCGCAAGGTTGCGGATGCGGAGCAGGCGCAGCATGTAGGCGGAACTTCCATCGTATCATATGTTTGACAGCACTTCTGGTGCATGCTAGTCTGCGATGACTGCGCTGTCCCAGCGGCGCATCACTTGTTCGGAGGCTTCGTTGTATACGCTTGGCTCGTCCGTGCTTGCACTTCAGGTGCAGGACGTTGCCCCGCTTGCTGGGAGCGGTGGCATGCTCGATATCGTCCTCGAATCCAGTCCGCTCAATCAGACCGTTCTCGCGATCCTCGTCATCTTCTCGATCGTTTCCTGGGCGATCATTCTTTTCAAGACGATTTCCTACGGACGCGTGGCGCGCCAGAGCGCGACGTTCCTCGACGTCTTTCGGAGGAGCCAGAAATTCTCCGAGGTCCAGGCCATCTGTCCATCGCTGCCCCAGAGCCCGCTCGTGGGTGTGTTCCAGGCCGGCTACGCCGAGATCAACGCGCAGTTCAGACTGACGAGCCAGAACCCGTCCAATCCAGCGGGCGCGCCGGCACGTCCAATGCTTAAGAGCCTGGACGCGGTGGATCGCGCGCTCATCCGCGCCGCGACGACCGAAGTGAACAAGCTCGAGCGACGACTGACGTTCCTGGCGACCACCGCGAGCGTGACGCCATTCATCGGACTCCTGGGCACGGTCGTCGGAATCACGCTGGCGTTTCAGAAGATCGGGGCCACTGGCTCGACCAATCTGGCAGTGGTCGGGCCGGGCATCAGCGAGGCGCTCATAGCGACGGCGGCGGGACTCTTCGCGGCGATTCCCGCTGTGGTGTTCTACAACCATTTCGTGCACCGCGTGAAGGACTTCTCCGCTGCCATGGACGACTTCGCGCTCGAGTTCCTCAACATCGCCGAGCGGAACTTCACGTAATGCCGAAGGTCATCGCATCGGCACCGCAAGCGGGCGGGCGACATCAACGTGGTCGCCGAGGCGGATCGTCGCTCGCCGAGATCAACGTCATTCCGCTCGTCGACGTGATGCTCGTGCTGCTGATCATCTTCATGGTGGCGGCGCCCATGCTGCAACGCGGCGTCGAAGTGAAGCTGCCCGTCTCCCGTAGATCTCAAGAAATTTCGAGCGAACGGATCTTCGTGGATGTCCCGGAGTCCTTCAGCAAGGATCGCCGCGTCTATCTGGGCAAGGATCCCGTCGGCATGCCGGCGCTGGCCGAGCGCCTCCGCCAGTTGATGGTCAATCGAGCCGATAAACAGGTGTACCTCCGCGCCGACGGCAAGCTGTTCGTCCAGAGCCTGATCGACGTGTGGGGTGAGTTGAAGGCCGCCGGCATCGAGAACGTCGGGATCGTGACCGACGTTCCGGACCGGTGACACGTCATGGTCGAAACCGTCACTGACATCATCGTCGCGCGATCGCGCGAGCCGGAAGGGCTCCAGACGATGATTGTGTGGTCGATCGCGGCGCACATTGCGCTGCTCACGACTGCGCTCCTGTGGGGTGGCCCTGGCGTAGACGAGGCGCCGCGCATCGTGATGACGGTCAGCCTCAGTGGCGCACCAGGGCCCGATACCGGGGGAAAGACGCAGATCGGTGGTCAGGCCGTGCAGGCGCCCCCACCGCCAGGAGCCCGTAAAGCCCGTCGAGGCACCGCCTGCCGCCAAGCCGCCGGCGATGACACTACCCAGTCCGCAGCGCCCGCCGCGGCCGCAGCCACCCAAGGCCGCGCCCGCGCAGGCGCCGCCCGAAGCAACAGCGAAGACGGCGAATACAGGCGTTCCTCGCGAGGGCACTACTCGCGTTCGGGGACAAGGACTTCGGAACGGGTTTGAGCAGCGCCGGCGGGAGCGGTGGCGCAGTCAGCCTCGACGTGACCGACTTCTGCTGTCAGGAGTATCTCGATCAGATGGCAGATGCGATCCGGCGAAATTGGGATCAGAACCAGGGGCTCGTGGGCTCGACGACGATGCAGTTCATGATCCTGAAGAACGGAACGATCCAAGCACCGCAGGTGGAGAAATCGAGCGGCTTCGTCGCGCTCGACAACGCGGCACTGCGCGCGCTCCAGTTGTCCAAGCTGCCTCCGCTTCCCGCGCAGTTCGAGAACCCGACTCTGACAGTGCATCTGCGATTCGACTTTCAGCGGTGATCATGAGGACACATCTGATGACGTGGAGACTGGGCGCGGTCGTGATGGCGGCCCTGGCGTTCGTTGCGGCACCGGCGATAACGGCAGCTGTCCGGCAGGCGCAGCAGCCGTCGGAAGTCGTGGCTCGTGATCAGCGGCGATCCAGGGACACCGCCGCGATACGCCGTTCCTGATTTCGTCGCGCTCACGCCCGACGCCGCGGATATTGCGAAGACGATCGGCCAGGTGTTGTGGGACGACCTCAACTTCGAGCGCGAGTTCTACATGATTCCGCGCGACACCTACGGCAGCGTGCCGGCGGCCCGCACGCCCGAGCAGGTTCCGTTCGCGGCCTGGCGCGAGCTCGGCGCCGACGCGGTCATCTTCGGCACCGTCCAGCGGACGGGCAACGATGTGCGCATTCAGGTGCGGCTGTTCAACGTGCGGACCCGACTCTCGGTCCTTGCCAAGGAGTACAGCGGCACGGCGAACAATCCTCGTCTGTACGCCCACACGATCTCCGACGAGATTCACGACCAGCAGCGCGGGCTCAAAGGCATCGCACGCACCAAGCTGGCCTGGGTGTCGGATCGAAATGGCGTGGCGGTCGCCGGAACCGTCGAGAACAGGCAGGTCAAGGAGATCTACATCGGCGACTACGACGGCGCGAACCAGCGGCGCGTCACAGTCAGCCGGCAGCTCAACCTGAACCCGTCATGGTCGCCGGATGCTCAAGCGCTCACGTACACGACGTATCGCCCGAATCCGGACGTGTTCGTCTCGCTCATCTACAAAGGCGTGTTGCAAAACCCGACGAAGGGTGTAGGCACGAACTACCTGCCGGTCTTTTCACCCGACGGAAAGCAGATCGCGTTCATGTCCGGTCGAGACGGAAACACGGAAATCTATGCGATGAACGTGGATGGGTCGAACGTCCGCCGTCTCACCAACCATCCGCTCGCCGACTCGACGCCCACGTGGTCGCCCAGTGGCTCACAGATTGCGTTTACGTCGGATCGGAGCGGCAAGGCTCAGGTCTACGTGATGAGCAGCTCGGACGGATCCGGCGTGCGACGCCTGACCGTCAACGAGTCCGAAGCGGATCGGCCGACATGGTCGCCGCCGCCGTTCAACGAGATCGCCTTCGCGGCGAGAACTGGTCCGGGATACGACATCAAGGTGCTCGAGGTGTCAACTGGACAAACTCGTCAATTGACGTTCGGTGAGGGCTCGAACGAAGGCCCGGCGTACTCGCGCGGTGGGCGCCACCTGGCTTTCACATCGACCCGCACCGGCCGCACCCAGGTCTTCACGATGGGCCGCGACGGGAAGGGCCTGCGACAGATTACACGCGAGGGCAGCAATCAGACGCCCGCGTGGTCCAACTGAGCGACGTCACTGCGAGGATGAGAATGCGAGATCTCAGATACAAGACGATCATCGTCGCGGTCCTGGTGGCCGTGGCCGCCACGACCGCGTGCGCGAAGAAGAAGCCTGGGCCCCTGCCGCCGCAGCCAGCGCCGGTCGAGGCGGCCGTCGTGACGCCGAATCCTCCGGCTCCGACGCGTGTCGATGATGCTGCGCCGGTACCGCAGCCCAACCTGACGGATGAGTCGATCGTGAACCGGTCTCTCGACGACCTGAACCGCGACTCTCCGCTCAAGCCGGTGTTCTTCCCTCTCGACAGCGCCGAACTGGACGATGCCGGCCGGGCCGTGGCTACCGCGAACGCGGGCGTGCTCAAGAAATACACGACGTGGGGAGTCACGATCGAAGGGCACTGCGATGAACGTGGAACGGCCGAGTACAACCTCGCGCTCGGAGAGCGGCGGGCGCTGGCGGTGAAGACCTATCTCTCCTCGCTTGGCGTATCACCCGACCGCATCCGTACTGTAAGTTACGGGAAGGAGTTCCCGTTCGACATGGGCCATACTGAAGACGCGTGGGCCAGGAATCGACGCGGGCATTTCGTCATCACGTCGAAGTAGTGTTGAGAGACCGCATGCAGAGAACCTTCGGTCGAGTGTCGCTCACGCTGGCAATACTGGCGTCGTTGGCGCTTCCCGCCGCGGCGCAGAACCGCGAGCATCAGCAGATGAGCGCCGAACTGCGGATGCTGCAGGAGCAGACACAGCAACTCGGGCTGACGCTGGCTCAACTCGGTGAAGCGATCAAAGCGATCAACTCGCGCATGGACGCCACCGATCTGGGGGCGCAGAAGCGGTTTGCGGATCAGGAGCTGCTGCTCAAGAGACTTGTGGACACCCTGAGCGCGGTCAGCGAGCGGACGCAGGACACTGACACCCGTCTGCGCAAGCTGGCCGATGAGATCGACGCGCTGCGGTCCACGGTCACGTCACTGCCCTCGCTGATGTCATCTCCAGCCGCGCTACCTCCAACCGAGACGAGCGCGATCGACCCCACGGTGCCGGGTGGCGTTCCTCCGGCCGCTCCTGCCACGCAGCCGTCAACCGTGGGCTTGTCTCCGTCGCGCATGCTCGAGACCGCGAGGAGCGACTACTTCGCGGGGTCGTACACGTCGGCGCTCACCGGTTTCGAAGCGCTGCTCAAGGCGTTCCCGCGCACCGAGGCGGCAGCCGAGGCCCAGTACATGCTGGGCGAAACGTACTCGGCGCTGAAACGGTTCAACGAGGCGGTCAGCGCCTACAACGCCGTGATCCAGAACTATCCACGATCGAGTCAGGTTCCAGAGTCGTACTACAAGCGCGGCAAGGCACAGGAACTCCTCGGACAGCCCGATGCGGCGCGCGCCTCGTACGAACAGTTGATCAAGAGCTACCCCGAGACGCCCAGCGCTGGCCTGGCCAGACAGACACTCGATCGCCTGGGCCGCCAGGCCGCACCGCGCCCATAGATCGTCGCGCGGAGATCGTGACCTCCCCTGTCACGAAAAGCCTGTACAGTGTGCGGTGAAGCGGCAGAGCCTGTGGGGCTCCGCCTGGACGAAGCACGGCCGCAGCTACTGCAGCCGTAGGGGCGACGATCGGTCGCCCGAAAGGACGTGACATGGGCAGCGTAAACAAAGTCATTCTCGTCGGGAATCTCGGGCGCGACGCCGAGCTTCGGTACACGCCGGGAGGCGCAGCGGTGGCCACGCTGAACCTCGCGACCACCGAGGTGTGGAATGACCGCAACAACCAGCGCCAGGAAAAGACCGAATGGCACCGCGTGGTGCTGTGGGGGAAGCCTGCCGAAAGCCTGCAGGAGTACCTCACGAAGGGCAAACAGATCTACGTCGAGGGTCGTCTCCAGACGCGTCAGTGGGACGACAAGGACGGCAACAAGCGCTACACGACGGAAATCAAGGCGGACCGCGTCACGCTGCTCGGTGGTGGTGGTGGTGGCGGCGCTGGTCGCGGCGGCGGCGGTATGGACCGCGGTGCATCGCAGGGACCGGGTGCGCCTGACGAGCCGCCGATGGAGCCGATGACCGACGACGACATTCCCTTCTGACGCGTAGGGGCGACGCATGCGTCGCCCCTACGACCTACGTCCCCTGCCTTCCGTAGCGGTCCTCGAGGCGCACCACATCCTCGAGTTCTGGCGTTGACACCTCGAACACGTCGCAATCCTCGATCGCCGTCATCCGGTGGACGGTCTTCGGCGAGACATGCACGGTGTCACCAGGCTTCATCTCGCGTTTGGTGAGCTCTCCGTTCACTTCGATCTCGTAGAGCAGCTTGCCCGAATACAGGTAGATCGTCTCGTCCTTGATGTTGTGGTACTGCAGGCTCAACGCGTGCCCGGCGTTGATGTGCAGGATCTTGCCCACGTAACGGTCTGTCTTCGCCCACCAGATCTCGTAGCCCCACGGCTTCGGGACCTGCTTCACGATGTGCTCGGTCATCCTCTTCCCTACCTTATGGCGCTCGCCGGCGACGCGAACGCGTCGTTCAAGAACTGCTCGATCTCTTCGACCGTTCCGAGCGTCAGCACGCGAGCCGCGAGTCTGGCCATCTGCCCGACGTTCGTCTCGCGGACCACGGTTCGCGCGACCGCCAGTGCGCCCGGTGTCATGCTGAACTCGGTGAGCCCGCAGCCGATCAGCAGCCGCAGGATCAGCGGATCGGAGGCCATCTCCCCGCAGACCGAGACGGGAATCGACTCGGCGACCGCGGCACGCCGGACCTGACGCAGCAGGCGAAGGACCGCCGGGTGCAGCGGCTGATAGCGGTCGGATACGCGCTCGTCGGTGCGATCGACGGCGAGCGTGTACTGAATCAGATCGTTGGTGCCGATGGTGAAGAAGTCCACGTCGCGCGCGAGCAGCGACGCGGTGAACGCCGCCGACGGGACCTCGATCATGATGCCGACCGGCACGGCCGGCGCGTGGATGCCGCGCGAGGCCAGCTCGGCCCGCGCCTCGTCGAGGAGTGTCTTTGCCGCCCGGATCTCCTGCAGCGAGGACACGAATGGAAACATGACGCGCACCGGGCCGTGAGTGGCCGCGCGCAGGATCGCCCGCAGCTGCGTCTTGAAAATCACCGGTTGCGCGAGTCCGAACCGGATGCCGCGCAGACCGCCGTGACCGCTGCGCGGCTGATCCGGGAACCATCGGGCATCGAGCGCCGCGTCCACCAGCGGTCTCGCGAGCTGTCGCTCGTCGATATCGAACGTGCGGACCGTCACCGGTCGCGGCGCCATCCGCTCGATCAGCTGCCGATAGACGTGGTACTGCTCGTCCTCGGCCGCCATGTCCGGAGGGCCGCCGACGAGCATGAACTCCGAGCGGTACAGCCCGATGCCTTCGGCGCCGGCATCGAGCGCAGTGGCGACGTCATCGGACCGCTCGATGTTCGCCTGAAGAACCACGCGGATACCGTCCGCTGTCTCGAGTGGACCTTCCCCGCCCGGTGCGACGGCCAGGTGCACTCTGTTGCGACGAGCCGCCAGTTCGGCGTCCTGATACAGGTCCGGCGTCGGATCGATAGTGACGTCGCCGGTCTCGCCGTCGAGGATCACCGACGCGCCGGGAGGCAGACGCCGGCTGACGTCGTGCAGACCTACGACCGCCGGTACGCCGAGAGACCTCGCCAGAATCGCGGTGTGATAGGTGCGGCTGCCGGCGTCAGTGGCAAATCCGCGAATGCGCGTCCAGTCCAGCTGCGCGACCACCGACGGCGTGAGCTCGTCGGCGATGAGCACGCACGGCTCGTCGAGATCCTGCAGCCGATCGCGCGGACCTCCCCGCTCTTCCCTGAGGTTGAGACGGAGCCGCCCGGCGACGTCGTGCAGATCGCCCTTTCGCTCGTGCAGGTAGGGATCGTCGACGTCATCGAAGACGGCCCCCAGTTCGTCGATCGCGCGCTGCACCGCCCACTCCGCGTTGACCCGCTCATCGCGGATGACGACCGCGGCGCGGCCGACGAGGATCGGATCGTCGAGCATCAGGAGCTGGGCGTCGAAGATCGACGCCAGGTCCGCGCCCTTGAGCTCGGCGATGCGCCGCCGGATCTGTTCGAGCTGCTCTCGCGACCGTTGCCGCGCCCGCTCGAGCGCGGACAGCTCACGTGCCACGCGATCCACCGCGATCGGAAACCGGATGACCTGCGTGCGCTGAATGGCCACCAGCGCCGGCCCGACGGCCACGCCCGGTGAGACTCCGATGCCTTTTAGACGCTCCACGATTCCTCACCAAATCCCGACTCGACCAGGTGCACGAGCGCGTCAACGGCCGCCTGTTCGTCGGCGCCGACGGCTTCGACCGTGATCGCCGTGCCCCGGGCCGCGGCCAGGAGCAGAATGCCCATGATGCTCTTGCCGTCCATCACTTTCGTGTCGCGAATGACACGGATGTGCGACTCGAAGCGCGTCGCGAGGTGCACGAACTTCGCCGCGGCGCGCGCGTGCAATCCGAGTTGATTGACGACGGTCACGGTGCGGCTGATCATGCGATCGTCACACCTTCTCGCCCCGCAACAAGTCCGAGGCCACCCAGATCGCGTGGCGCCCGTGTTCCCGCATCTCCCGTGCCGCGGTCAGCAGGTCCGCCTGATCGGGGAGACTCGCCAGCTTGATCAGCATCGGCAAGTTCACCCCGGTGATCACTTCCACCTTCCCCTGTGACAGAAAGCTCATCGCCAGGTTCGACGCCGTTCCGCCGAACATGTCGGTAAGGATCAGGACTCCCGCCCCCTGCTCGACACGCGCAATCGCCTGCTCGATCTCTCCTCGCGCGTCATCGGGGTGCTCGTGCCAGCCGATCGAGACCGCGGCAAACCGCGGCAGGTCGCCGACGATCGTTTCAGTGGCGTTCAGCAGTTCGGTGGCGAGCTGCCCATGGGTCACGACGACCACGCCGATCATAGAGTTCCAGGCTCCATGTTCCGGGTTCCAGGTTCGTCAGGAGTCACGATGCTTGACGCGGAGCTGCACGTTCTTCGCGCCGGCGAGCGACTTCTTCAACGCTTCGGCGACCATCACCGAACGGTGCTGTCCCCCCGTGCACCCGATGGCGACGGTGAGGTAGCTCTTGCCCTCCTGGACATACTGCGGCAGCGCGAAGGTCAGGAAGGTCGTCAACCGATCGATGAACTCCCGCGTCGCCGCGTGGCGGCGCATGAACCGCACGACCCTGGGATCGCGGCCGGTCAGCGGCCGCAGTCGATCGACGAAATGCGGGTTGGGCAGACAGCGCACGTCGAAGACCAGATCGGCGTCGAGCGGCGGGCCGTGCTTGAAGCCGAAGCTCACCAGGTTGACCACCATCTCCGCGCGCGGCCGGTCGTCCTGCGACACGCGCACGAACATGTCTCGCAGCTCGTGGACGGTGAGGTTCGACGTATCGATGATCAGATCCGCCAGCGAGCGGATCGTGGACATCTTGCGACTCTCCTCGTCGATGCCTTCCGCGACCGAGCGGTCCGGGGCCAGCGGATGCGGGCGCCTGGTCTCGCTGAACCGGCGAACCAACACTGAATGACTGGCCTCGAGAAAGATCAGACGCGGCTGGACTCCCTGCATGCCCTTCAGCCGGCGATAGACCTTCGGGAACTCCTTCAGGAACCCGCTCTCGCGCACGTCGGCGACGATGGCGACGCGTTCGAGTCCGGCATCGCCGCGGCTGACGATCTCCGCGAACGTGGGAATCAGCTGGCTGGGCAGGTTGTCGACGCAGAAATACCCGAGGTCTTCGAGCGCCCGAATCGCGTGCGTCTTCCCGGAACCAGAGAGCCCGGTCACGATCACGAAGCGGTGGTTCGTCTGCAGTCGCGGGCTCGGTGGTGTGCCCAACTTGCCGCGAGGCTTCCGGCGTGTGCGGCGCGCCGCCATCATTCGTCGTCTCCGGGATCGGCATCCTCGTCGCGGGTGTCCGTCTCCTCCAGACGCAGCTGCTGTTCGAGCCGTGTGACCAGATCGCGCGCGGCGTTGAGTCCGCGCGATTTGAGCAGCTGGTTTCTGGCGGCCACCTCGACGAGGATGGCGAGGTTGCGCCCGGGCGCGACGGGCATGCGAATGAGCGGAACCTTCACGCTGAAGAGATCGAAGACGTTCTCGTCCAGCCCGAGCCGGTCGTACTCGTGATCGGGATCCCATCGCTCGAGCGGACGACGAGCTCCACGCGCTTCGATGTCCGCGTCGATGCCACGCCAAACAGATCGCGAATATTGATCACGCCCAGACCGCGGACCTCCATGTGGTGTCGGGTGAGCTCCGGGCAGGTGCCGATCACCGCGGTTTCACCCCGCCGGCGCACTTCCACGGTGTCGTCAGCAACGAGGCGATGGCCGCGAACGATCAGATCGAGCGCGCATTCACTCTTGCCAATGCCGCTCTCGCCGACGATCAGCACCCCGAGCCCGAGGATGTCCATCAGCACTCCGTGCATGACCTCCCGCACGGCCAGCGCATCGTCGAGCAGCGTCCCGATCTTCGCGATGGCAATGGGGGTCGCGACCGGCGTGCGCAGCAGCGGCACACGATGCTCGTCCGAGGCGGCGAGCAGATCCGCCGGGGCATTGCCCCCGCCGGTAATGAGGACGCAGGGAATCTCGTGCGAGAACATCGCGCCGAGCATCGTCATCCGTGCCTCGTGATCGAGACCTTCGAGATAGCGGACCTCGCTCTCGCCGAAGACGAGCACCCGTGCGGGCCGCAGGTACTCGTGAAAGCCGGCGAGCGCCAGACCGGTCTTCTGGATGTGCGGGCTGGAGATCGGCCGATTGAGACCTCCCCGGCCGCTCAGCAGCTCGAGGGGGAGGCCGATGGCGTCGGATCGGCTCTGGAGGAGCCGTTCCACGGTCAATGACGGGATCGACGTGTGCTCGACGCTCACGATCTGAGACGACCGATCACGGTTCGGGCTCGATCAATCCGAGATGCCCATCCGGCCGCCGGTACAAGACGGTCACGGTGTCGCTCGCCGAATTCCGGAACACGATCACCGCGTCCGTGCCGTCGCCGATCTCGGCGGCGGCGTCTTCGATCGACATGGGCTTGACGGCATAGCGGCGGGCTCGAATGATCCGGCGCCGGCCATTCGGATCGGCGGTCCGGGCCGCGACCCGCTCGGGCGGGGCCGGAAGACGCCGCCGGCGTCCACTCCACTTGCCTTTGAGCTTCTCGGCCTGGCGCTCGACGCGATCCGCGGCGGCGCCAATCGCCGACTCGGGATCCGGTCCGGTGCCCGCTCCGTGCAGGAAGTGCTCGTGCTTCACGTGAAGCGAGACTTCTGCCCGGATGCGCCCGCGCTCCTTCAGGAGGCCGACGTGCGCCGAGACCGCGCTGTTGTTGAGAAGTCGAAGGGTATGCGACAGCCGCTGCGCCGCGAACTTTCGAGTGGCTGAGGTTACCGTGAGATGTCGTCCGCTGATGTCGAGGCGCATGGCAACACGTATCGGCCAGAGCCGAGAGCCCCGAGCCCTGGGCCGCTAATACAGAACCTTCCGCTGATTCGAGGTCGGGATCTTCAGTTCTTCCCGGTATTTGGCGATCGTGCGGCGCGCCAGCTCGAGCCCCTCGCGCCGCAACATGCTCACGATCTTGGAATCACTCAACGGCTTCTTGGGATCCTCCTGCTCGATGATCTTGCGGATGCGCTGCTTGATCGTGACGGAAGACACCGCGTCGCCGTAATGGCTGCTGATGCCGCTGTGGAAGAAGTACTTCATCTCGAACACGCCCTGCGGCGTGTGCATGTACTTGTTCGTCACGACGCGGCTGACCGTCGACTCGTGCATCCCGATGTCGTTGGCGACGTCGCGGAGAACGAGCGGCCGGAGATATTCGATCCCGTGGTCCAGGAAATCGCGCTGGAAGTTGATGATGCTGGACGCGACCTTGTGAATCGTCTTCTGTCGCTGTTCGACCGACTTGATCAACCACAACGCGGATCGAAACTTGTCCTTCACGTACGCGCGCGTCTCATCGGTGTTCTCCGACGAGCCCTTGTCGAGCAGCCGGCGATAGACCGGGCTGATCCGCAGCTGCGGCAGCCCCTCTTCGTTCAGCAACGCGACGTACTGGTCCTCGATCTTGACGATGTACACGTCCGGTATGACGTATTGAGACTGCGACGGGTTGTAGCGGCTGCCCGGCTTCGGATCGAGATGACGAATCAGCTCGATGTGCTGCTTCAGGTCCTCGATCGTCAGCGCCAGCTTGCGTGCGAGCTCCGGCACCTGGTGGTTCTGCAGGAGCCGCATGTGCTCGGTGACGATCTTTTCCGCGGGCGTGCCGGTCATGCCCAGGTGTCGCAGCTGCAGCAGCAGGCACTCCTGCAGGTCCCGAGCGGCCACGCCAATGGGATCGAACTTCTGCACCAGCGCGAGGGAGCGCTCGACGTCCTCCGTGGGCCACGGTCCCATGAGCGAGACGTCTTCCACCGTCGCCACGAGATAGCCATCGTCGTTGAGGTTGCCGATGATGGCCTCGCCAATCTCGCGCAGCGTCGGCTCGTCGGTCTGCATCGACAGCTGCCACAGCAGGTGATCGGAGAGCGACTGGCCCGTCGAGAGCGTGTTCTCGATCGGCGGGAGCTCCTTGACTTCGGTCGGCGTGCGCGGCCGGTAGCCGTCGTCGAGATAATCCCCGAAGAAGTACTCGTAGTCCTGGTCGTCCCAGGTGTCGCCCTTCTCCTTGTCCT
This sequence comes from uncultured Acidobacteriota bacterium, assembly GCA_963751025.1. Classification (GTDB taxonomy): domain Bacteria; phylum Acidobacteriota; class Vicinamibacteria; order Vicinamibacterales; family UBA2999; genus Gp6-AA40. The sequence continues at coordinate 257,279 of CAVVTC010000010.1, forward strand.
TCTTCTCTTCCGTTTTCTGCTCGGGTGCCGCCTCGACCGGCTGGAGTTCCTCGGTCGGCACTTCCTCGAGCATGGGGTTCTCGACCATCTCCTGGTTCAGCAGTTCCGACAGCTCGAGCGTGGACATCGGCAGGAGCTTGATCGCCTGCTGAAGCGACGGCGTCAGAATGAGCTTCTGAACGAGTTTGGTGTGGAGTTTCTGCGAAATTGCCATGCTTCAGTTGCCGAGAATCATCTTAGTCCAACCGGAAGTCGGCCCCCAGATAAATCCGGCGTACGTCCTCATCCGCCGCCAGCACGTCCGGAGTTCCAGCACGAAAAATCACGCCGTCGTGAACGATATATGCCCGGTCGGTGATCCGCAGCGTTTCGCGCACGTTGTGGTCCGTGATCAACACGCCGATGCCTCGCTCCTTCAAGTGAAACACGATCTTCTGGATGTCGGTCACCGCAATCGGATCGATACCCGCAAACGGCTCATCGAGCAGGATGAATCGCGGCGACATCACGAGCGCGCGCGTAATCTCCGCCCGACGACGCTCGCCTCCTGACAACGTGTGCGCCGGCGCCTTGGCGAGCGGTGTCAGGTTCAGTTCGGCGAGCAGCTCCGCGAGCCGCTGCTGCCGCGCCGCGCGGTCCAGATCGAGCGTCTCGAGAATGCCGAGAATGTTCTGCTCGACGGTCAGGCCGCGGAAGATCGACGGCTCCTGCGGAAGATACCCGATGCCCTTCCGCGCCCGCACGTACATCGGCGCGTCCGTCACGTCCTCGCCGTTCAATATGACGCGCCCCGAGTCCGGGCCCGTCAGACCCACGGTCATGTAGAACGTCGTGGTCTTGCCGGCGCCGTTCGGCCCCAGCAGCCCGACGATCTCGCCCGAGCCGACGTCGATGCTGACGCCTCGCACCACCGTACGGCCGCCGTACCGACTTGGTGAGCTCCTGGGTGCGCAGCGTTGATGACATCGCGTGGCGAGGTGCCCGTGTGACTTCGGCTCAGCGCGGCGCCGGCGCCGGGCAGGGCTTGATCTGCGTTTCGATGCGGTTCTGATCGTTCCCGTCGACGCGGATCGTATCGGCCGATTTGAAGAAGGTCAACGTTCGGCCCGTTGTCCAACGACAGGAAACCGCACCGGACGCCGTCGTCTGCGGGTCGATGACCGTGACCGGAGTCGTTCCGGCCGCCGACATCACATACTTCTCCTCGCTCGCGTAATACGTCAGCCGCGCCCCGGTGGCCGTCCGCGCATCCAGCTTCAGCGTCACCCTCGTGTAGCCCTCCAGGCGCTCCACCTTGTTGTCCTGCTTCGCGAGCACGATCTCGATGCGCTCGGCACGCAGGTCGCCTTGTGGGCCACGCAATTGCGCATCACGGACCGTGGCTGCACGCTTCGGGTCAGGTCCGCCACTCCTCGCTCCGGTAGAGCCGGAACCCCTCTCGAGTGTCGGTGGAAGCGGAGTGGCGCTGTAGGTCACGAGACGCTTGTCGTCGTCGTACCGGATCTCATCGGCAAGGCCTACCGAGAGACCCGTATCGAGTTCCAGCGTGGAGCTCGCTGACCCCGTGGCGACCAGCGATCCCTTCTCCTGGTCCAGGCTGATCGTGCCGGCGCGGATCGTCGTGTCGCCCTGCCAGAGGATCGCCCGGCCGCGATAGACGGCCTGCCCGGCCATGCCCCGATACTCGAGCGCATCGGCGTTGATGTTCGCGACCTCGTTCTGACGCAGGAGTCCAGGGATCTCGATGCCGCTTGCCGCGCTCTTGCTCGAGGGTTTCGATCCCTTCTGCGGGTTCAGCGTGGTCTTCACCTCGACAGCGTCGATCTGACGCTGTTCCAGTCCGACGTCGATCGTGCGCGCGTCGATGGAAATCTGATCGACCGTGACATGGGGGCCGCCACGCGCGTCAGCGCCACTGAGCTTCAGGCTGTTCATCCGCGGCTGGTAGCGAACGTCCGCAGCGCGGGCATTCAGTCCTTCCTCCTCAAAGGTGACGCGTCCTGTGAATGCCGCGTCGGTCAGCGCGTCATCGGCGAGCATCGCGGTCAGTGACTGCGAGCGCACGACCCGGTCGGCTGCGCCCCGCTTCCCCGCCTCGCGGTACTCGACGTTGTCGCGAAAGACCGTCATCGTCAGGCCCCGAGGCGCTTCGCCGGTGCCGTCGAGGGCGTCGGCGCTGATGCTGCCGGCCGGCGAGTCACCTGAGGCCGGCAGATCGAGGCGGACCTTCTGCCGTCCGGTAAGCCCCACGATCGATCCATCCGGTGCGAGGCGCACCTCGAGAGACTCGCCCAGAATCTGACGACCCGCTCCCGTCGATCCTTTCATCGCGACGCCCGCGCCGCCGTTCAGCGCCACACGTTCGAGCGCGCGCCCGTCGTCGGTGTAATCCATGTCGATGTCACGCGCCGACATCGAATCGATCGAGCTGCCGCCAGTCACGCGCGCGTTGTTGCGCATCTCGATGTACTGGACGATCTGCTCGTCGTCCGAGAGTCGCGTCACCACGTGGTCGGCGTCGAGCACCTGCTGGTCGCGGAGTATGTGCGCCTGGCCATCGAAGCGTCAGCACGTTCTGCAGTCGATCGAGGACCGAGGAGCCGGCCGTGAAGTCGGTCGCCGGCTTACCGGCGTCGTTCACGATCGTCACCCTGGCCTGCTCGGCGATCGTCAGCACGTCTCTCGTTTGATCGTAGGTCGCGTTGGCGCCCGATCCGCTCATTCGGCCCTTGCTGAACACCACCGCGCCAGGCGCCCGCACGATGCTGTCGTCCTGGTTGTGCGTGGCCCGGTCGGTGGTCAGCTCGAATCCGTCGCTGGCCTTGAGCTTCACGTGGCCGGTCAGCTGCCGCTCGCGCTGATTCGGGCCCGCCGTGGCTTCATCCGCGGTCACGACGTAGGTACGGCCGTCCGACTTGTTGACCGTGATCTCCACCTCGAACATCTTTTGCGAGCCGTCCTCGTACGAGAGCGACCGCGCGGCCTTGATGGTGAAATCCTTGACCGTCGCGCGCAGCCGCTGGAGCTCGCTGTCGCGGCTCTCGACGACGGCCTTGCGATCGATGCGCTCCGCCGGGACCGGCGGGGCCTGGGAGCGGCGCTCTCCGATCGAGTAATAGACGAATCCTCCAAAGACGAGCCCGAAGATCGCCAGCCCGATCCGGGTGCGCCTCTGCCAGGAAGTCATTCAGCCTTGCAGGATAGTCAGTTTTCGGGAGCCTTGAAATCGGCAATCGAGAGCTGCAGGTATCGCTCGCCGTTCCAGGTGTCCTGCTCGAGCGAAAACGCCAGGTCGATCGCGGTGCGATGCTCGGTCACGAACTCTTCCCGCTCCGAGGCCCGCCAGGCGATGCCGCGCATCACCCGGCCGTCCTGTTTGAAGGCCATCTTGAGGTGGCGCTCCTTGAGCCGGCGCGGACCGTCCACGACTTCGACACCGCTGGCGCGGAAGATCGGACGAGGGTTGCCCGCCCCGAACGGCGCCAGCGAGACCATCTCCGCGGCCACCTGCTCGTCGATCGACTTGAACCCGAGCGCGCCATCGATCCAGATGCGCGGACGCAGATCGTCTGGCTGGAGGCACCCGTCGGCGAAGTCGTTGACCCGCGCCCGCAGCTCCCGCACCCGATCGGACGCCATCGTGAGCCCGGCGGCCTGCTTGTGCCCGCCGAACTTGCTCATCACCTCGCCGCAGGACTCGAGCGCGGCCAGCATGTTGAACGACGGGATGCTGCGGCACGAGCCGTGCGCGACGTCGCCGTCGGTGGAGATCACAATCGCCGGACGATGGAACGCGTCAACCAGCTTGGAGGCGACGATCCCGATGACGCCACGGTGCCAGCCCTCCCCCGCCACCACGATCACGGTGCGCGATCCGACCTCGAGATCGGTCTCCACGACTTTCCGCGCGGCGGAAACGATATCGGCCTCTTCCTGTTGACGCCGGATGTTCTCCGTATCGAGCTGCTGGGCCAGCTCTCTGGCCTCGGCGCCCATCGCTTCGTCCGACGCCAGCAGCAGGCGGGCGGCGATGTCCGGCGAGCTCATACGTCCGGCGGCGTTCACCCGCGGGGCGAGCACGAAGCCGATGTGATAGCTGTCGATCTCCTTGCCGGTGAGCCCGCACACGTCGAGCAGCGATCTGAGCCCGATCTTGTGCGGCCCTTTCGACAGCATCTCGAGCCCGAGCTTGGCGATCACCCGGTTCTCGCCGGTCAGCGGTACAACGTCAGCCAGCGTGCCAATGGCCGCGACCTTGACGAACGCGGGGAGCCAGCTGGTGTGCCCGGTCCGCATGCACAGCGCCTGAACGAGCTTCAGCGCCACGCCGACACCCGCGAGGTTCTTGTCGGGGTACGAACAGTCGTGCCGCTTCGGGTTGATGACGGCAACCGCCTTCGGGAGCTCCGTGTCGGGCTCGTGGTGGTCGGTGATGATCAGATCGACGCCGAGCTCTTTCGCGCGTACGGCGGCCTCGACCCCCCGGATCCCGCAGTCGACGGAGATGACCAGACGTACGCCGAGGGCGTGCAGACGCTCGAGCGATGCCGGCTGCAGTCCATATCCGTCGCGCAGCCGCTCGGGAAGAAAGTGCGTGACGTCTGCCCCGAGCAGTTCCAGCGCGCGACGCAGGATGACCGTTGACGTGACGCCATCCACGTCGTAGTCCCCATGGATCGCGATGCGCTCCTTGCCGGCGATGGCGGTCATGATGCGCTCGACCGCTACCGGAAGATCGGTCAGTCGATGGGGATCGAGCAGGTCGTCGAGCGAGGGAGCCAGGAACCGCCGCGCGCTCAGCGGATCGTCGAGTCCGCGGATGCACAGCAGACGCGCCGTGATCGGCGACACGCGCAGCTCCCGCGACAGCTGCTCGACAGCCGTATCGTCGCAGCGGAGCGATTCCCAGATCCGATCAGCCTTCGGCAATTCCGACGTTCCCCATCGCGCGCCATTTCTCGTAGCGAACCTGCAGGCGGCGCTCGGACTCCATGACCGACACGCTGGCGAGCACCCGGCCCAGCGCCGTATCGAGCAACGTGGCCGCCAGCTCGTGGTTGGTGTGCGCGCCGCCGCGAGGCTCGGGCACGATCTCATCCACGAGCTTCAGCCGGAGCAGGTCGACGGCCGTGAGTTTCAGCGCCTCGGCTGCCTCGACCTTGCGGCCCGAATCCCGCCACAGGATCGCCGCGCACCCCTCCGGAGGGATCACGCTGTAGATGGCGAACTCGTGCATGAGAATGCGATCGCCGACCGCGAGTCCCAGGGCCCCGCCGCTCCCGCCTTCGCCGTGCACGATGACGATGATCGGCGTGTCGAGCGCCGCCATCTCACGCAGATTGAGCGCGATGGCCTCGGAGATACCGCGCTCTTCCGACTCGATGCCCGGATACGCAGCCGGCGTATCGATGAAGGCAATCACCGGGCGGCGGAATTTCTCGGCGAGCTTCATCGCGCGCAGCGCCTTCCGGTAGCCCTCGGGCTTGGCGTAGCCGAAGTTGCGATAGATCTTCTGCTTCGTGTCGCCACCGCCCTTGTGATGGCCCACGACCAGCACCGGTTCATCGCGATAGTTGGCGAACCCGGCGACGATGGCGTGATCGTCGGCGAAGCGCCGGTCGCCGCTGATCTCGATGAAGTCGGTGAACAAGCGGCTGACGTAATCCAGCACCGTCGGCCGGTTCGGGTGGCGGGCCACCAGGACCCGCTGCCAGGGCGTGAGGTTCTTGTAGATCTCCCCGCGGAGCGAGTCGATCCGCATGTTCAGACTGTCGAGCGATCGCTGGCGGTCAGCGGTCACCGGCAGCATCGACAGCGCCTCGACCTCCTTCAGCAGCAACGCGATCGGTTCCTCGAACTCGAGTGTGTCAGGTGGCATGGACAGCCCAGGTCAACGGAGGCGCACCGAACCCGCGCCGCAGAGTTTTTCCACGTCGGACACCAGCCGCTCTGACGGTCTGACGCGGATGCCGCTGACGTCCGCCGTCACGCGAATGTGCCGCTCCTGCTCGTGAAGCACCAACGCCACGCGGCGGTCCCCCTTGTGCTGGGCGAGGATGTCGAGCAGCTTCTCGAACGTCGCTCGACCGTGCGGCGGCATCGAGACGTTGATCGCGACCGACTTGGCCAGCCGCTCCCGCACCATCTCGATCGGCACGATCTCCGACGCCAGGATCCTCGCCGATTCATCGTCCTTTTCGAATCGCCCGCTGACACAGACGGTGGTGCCATTCTCCGCCAGGTGGCCATGCTGCTTGAACGCTTCCGGGAATACCACCACCTCGATGCTGCCGTTCGCGTCGTCGAGCATGAAGACGCACATGCGATCGCCCTTACGAGTCTTCAGTGGGCGGAGGCCAGAGACGATGCCCCCGATCGAGACGTCCTCGGACACTGGTTTGGACGGAAGAGGGGCAGAAGCGGTCCCCGGGACTGGCGCGACCCCGGCCACATCTTCGGGCCCCTCGTCGCTGACTTCGACCGCTTCCCGCTTGACGTTCAGGTCGCGCGTCGTCTTTGAGCCGTACTCGCGAAGGTCGTCGGCGTACCGATCGATCGGGTGGCCGCTCCAGTACAGGCCGAGCGTCTCCTTCTCGAAATTCAACTGCTCGATCTCGGACCACGGCGGGACGTCGGGAAGCGGGATCGTCGTCGGACCCGCGCTGTCGTCCGAGCCGCCAAACAGGTCGAGGTCGCCCTGACCGAACTCCTTGTTCCGTTGCGTGCGTGCTCCGTGCTCGCAGGCCCCATCGATCGCGGCAAACAGCCGTGCCCGTACCGAGGGGATCGGATCGCGCAGCACCGGGTGCGTGCCGCCGCCGACGAGCGTGTCGCAGGCGCCCGATTTCACCAGCGCTTCGAACACCCGCTTGTTGACCAGCCGCAGGTCGAGAATCTCGCAGAGTGCGTGCAGCGACGGGATCCGTCCGAGCTCCGTGCGGGCCTCGATGATCGACTTGATCGCGTTCTCGCCGAGACCCTTGATCGCCGTCAACCCGAACCGGACTCCGCGCCCGGGCTCGACGGAAAAGTGCAGCTGGCTCTCGTTGATGTCGGGCGGCAGCACCGGAATCGAACGATCGCGGCTCTCAGCCAGATACATCGCGAGCTTGTCGGTGTTCTGGGCCTCGATGGTCAGCAGCGCGGCGGCGAAGTGCCACGGGTAGTTCGCCTTGAGATACGCGGTCTGATAGGCCAGGAAGGCGTAGGCCGTGGAGTGCGACTTGTTGAAGCCGTATCCGGCGAAGTACTCCATCAGATCGAAGACCTTCGCGGCCTTCTTTTCATTGAGGCCCTTGGCGCTCGCCCCTGCCATGAACGCCTCGCGCTGCTTGGCCATGACCTTGGGGTCCTTCTTGCCCATGGCCTTGCGCAGGACGTCGGCTTGACCCAGCGTGAAGCCGGCCAGCGCCTGGGCGATGCGCATCACCTGTTCCTGATACGCGATGACGCCGTAGGTGTCGGACAGAATCGGCTCGAGCTCTTTCAGCTCGTACTTCACCTCGGTCTTGCCCTGCTTGCGCGCGACCCAGTCGTCCACCATGCCCGACTTGAGCGGGCCGGGACGATACAGGGCGTTCAGCGCGATCAGGTCGTCGAGACGCTCGGGTTTGGCCTTGCGCAGCAGTTCGCGCATGCCCGAGCTCTCGAACTGGAAGATGCCGTAGGCGGCTCCCTCGCCAAACAGCTTGTACGTCTTGGGATCGTCGAGCGCGACGTTGTCGATGTCGAGGGTCACGCCTTCGGTGCGCTTGATCTCCTCGAGACAATCCCGGATCAGCGTCAGCGTGCTGAGCCCGAGGAAGTCCATCTTCAGGAGGCCGATGCGCTCGACCTCCTTCATGTTCCACTGCGTCGTGATTTCGTCGCGCGCCCCTTTGTAGAGCGGCGCGTAGTCGGTGATCGGTCCGGGGGCGATCACCACGCCGGCGGCGTGGACCGACGCGTGGCGCGACATGCCCTCGAGACGCTTGCCGATGTCGATGACCTCTTTGACCTTGGCGTCGCGCGCCACCATGTCTTTGAGCACCGGGTTCTCGGCGAGCGCCTTGTCCAGCGTCATGTCGAGCGCCGGCGGGATCTGCTTGGCGATCCGATCGACATCCGCGTACGGCATGTCGAGCGCCCGGCCGACGTCGCGCACCACGGCCTTCGCCTTCATCGTCCCGAAGGTGATGATCTGGGCGACGTTCTCGCGGCCGTACTTGCGAGTCACGTAGTCGATCACCTCGCCGCGGCGCCGCTCGCAGAAATCCACGTCGATGTCGGGCAGCGACACGCGCTCGGGGTTGAGGAAGCGCTCGAAGATCAGATCGAAGTCGAGCGGATCGACGTCGGTGATCCGCATGCTCCAGGCGACGAGCGATCCAGCGGCGGATCCGCGACCAGGCCCGACCGGGATGCCCTCCTCACGCGCATAGCGGATGAAGTCCCAGACGATCAGGAAGTAGCCCGCGTACCCCATCTGGTGAATCATCGCGATCTCGTAGTCGAGACGGCGCTCGTATTCGTCGATGGAGTGGCGGGCCTGCCCGGTGGCGGCCATCTGTCTCAGCCGCGGCAGCCGCTGCGCGAAGCCCTCGCGGGCGATCTGTTCGAAGTACTGATCGAGCGAGGTGCCTTCGGGCACCGCGAACGACGGCAGATGATTCTGCCCCTTCGGAATGGTGACGTTGCAGCGCTCGGCGACGAGCACGGTGTTCCGGAGCGCCTCGGGATAGTCCTTGAAGACCGCCGCCATCTGGTCTGCGGTCTTGAGGAAGAACTGGTCGCCCGTGTACCGCAGGCGCTGCGCGTCGTTGACGGTCTTGCCGGTGCCGATGCACAGCAGGATGTCGTGCGGCTGGTAGTCCCCTTGGCGGAGATAGTGCACGTCATTGGTCGCGACGAGCGGGAGGTTGAGCTCGCGCGCCAGCGGGACGATCCCGTTGATCACCGTCTTCTGCTCGTCGATGCCCTGATACTGCATCTCGAGGAAAAAGTTGTTGGGGCCGAGAATGTCGCGCAGTCGTGCCGCGGCTTCGAGCGCGGGTCTCGCCTGCTCGATCTTCAGCGCGCTCGCCACCTCTCCTTTCAGGCAACTGCTCAGGCCGATCAGGCCCTTGGCATGCTTGGCCAGGAGTTCCTTGTCGATGCGAGGCCGGTAATAGAAGCCCTCGGTGTAGCCGGAGGAGACGAGCTTGATCAGGTTCTTGTAGCCCTCGTCCGTCTCGGCGAGCAGGACCAGGTGATTGGTTTCGGTCTGCGGTCCGCTCTTCTCGAACCGGCTTCCCTGCGCGACATAGACTTCGCAGCCGAGGATCGGCTTCAACCCGCGTTCGCGGGCATGGTCGTGGAACACCACCGACGAAAACATGTTGCCGTGCTCGGTGACCGCGAGCGCCGGCATCTTCAGCTTGACCGCTTCGTCGAGCAGTTCGTCAACCCGACACGCACCGTCGAGCAGCGAGAACTCGGTATGAAGATGCAGATGAACGAACTCGTTCACGCGGCTATTCCCACTCGATCGTCGATGGTGGCTTGGACGAGATGTCGTAGACCACGCGGTTGATTCCGCGCACGTCGTTGACGATGCGCGAGGAGATGGCAGCCAGCAGATCGTGAGGGAGCCGCGCCCAGTCCGCGGTCATCCCATCGAGACTCTCCACAGCGCGGATCGCCACCGTGTATTCGTAGGTGCGCGCATCGCCCATCACGCCAACGCTCTGCACGGGCAGCAGCACGGCGAAGCTTTGCCACAACCGCTCGTACCAACCCGCCTTGCGGATCTCGTCAGCTACGATGCGGTCCGCGAGCCGAAGCAGATCGAGTCGATCCCTGGTGATCGGTCCGAGCAAACGCACAGCGAGCCCGGGCCCCGGGAACGGCTGCCGGACGACGAACTCGCGATCGAGGCCGAGGTCCTGCCCGACCCTCCTGACCTCGTCCTTGAAGAGATCGCGCAACGGCTCGACCAGGGCGAAGTTCATGCGCTCCGGCAGACCGCCAACGTTGTGGTGACTCTTGATCACGACGGCTGGACCCAGCACCGAGGCCGACTCGATGACGTCGGGATACAACGTGCCCTGACCGAGAAACCCGAAGCCGCCAAGCTCATTCGCGCGCTTCTCGAAGACGTCGATGAACGTGGCGCCGATGATCTTCCGCTTCTGCTCCGGATCGATCACGCCGGCGAGGCGATCGAGAAACAGATCGGTTGCGTCCACGAAGTCCAGCGGCAGGCGCAGCTTCTCGCGGAACCGCTTCTGGATCTGATTCGCCTCGTCGTATCGCAGGAGGCCGTTGTCCACGAAGATGCACGTCAGGCGATCGCCGATGGCCCGGTGAATCAGCATCGCGGCGACGGTGGAATCCACGCCGCCCGACAGCCCGCACACGACCTTGCCCGGTCCCACCTGCTGCCTGATCCGGTCGGTCGCCTCTTCGATGAAGGACGCGATCGTCCAGTCACCCGTGCAGCCGCACACGCCGTAGGCGAAGTTCCGCAGAATCTCGGTGCCGTGATCGGTGTGGGCCACTTCCGGATGGAACAGTAGCGCGTAGAGCTGACGCTCCGGGGCTTCCATGGCCGCGATCGGCGCGGTTGCGCTCGTGGCAGCGATCTGGAATCCCGGCGGCACGGCCGCCACGTCATCGCCGTGGCTGGCCCAGACCCGCAGATCCGGCGGGACCTGCGCGAAGAGCTTCGGCGCCTTGCTGTGCTCGGGACTCCCATTGCCCGATACGCGCACGAACGCATGACCGAACTCACGATGCCCTGAGCGCCGGACTTCCCCGCCGAGCATGTCGGTCATCAACTGCATGCCGTAGCAGATGCCGAGCACGGGCGTGTTGAGGTCGAACAGCGTCGCGTCGCACTTGGGTGCGCCCTCTTCCGAGACGCTCTTCGGTCCACCGGAGAGGATGATCCCCATCGGGTTTCTGGCGCGAAGCGTCTCGACCGGCGTGTTGAACGGCAGAACCTCGGTGTAGACCGAGAGCTCGCGCAACCGGCGCGCAATGAGCTGCGTGTACTGCGAGCCGAAGTCCAGAACGAGAATGGTTTGATGCGACACTTAGGGAGGCCTCGGGGCCAAGGCTCAGGCCTCAGCGTTGCCGCCGAGACGGGGTTATTATTCCACAACATATAGTGGCGCGAGTGGGTCGAACGTACGCCTTATTGCTGTTTCTCGTGTTGGGCTTGTGCCCTCACGATGTCCTTGGCGGCCAGCGAACGACCAAGATCGAGCCGCCGATCACGCCCGTGCTTCCCGCCGAGCAAGCCTGGCAGGTCTCTCTGGGATTTCCACCATCCGCAGGCGCCGCCATGGATGAGGCGCGCGCGTACATTCCGCTCGAAGGCGAGCGCATCGTCGCGATCGATCGTCAGACGGGTGCAACGGCCTGGATGCTGGACATCGAAAGCGCGTGGCCGCCGCTGATCCACGACGCAACGGTCTTCCTCGCGGCCAGCGACGAATTGCACGCGCTCGACGCGGCGACCGGCAATCACCGGTGGCGCGTGCCTCTCGGCCGCGGCGCGATGGCGCCCATGGCGATGATCGAGGGAACGTTGATCGTGCTCGTCGCGCCCGACGAAGTGTGGGCGTTTCGCGTGTCGGACGGGGAACGTCTCTGGATCCGGGCCCTCGGTGGACGCGCGGGACGCGTGTCGATGGCGGTGAATCCTTCCGGGATATACGTGGTGCTCGTGGATCGCCTCACACGCGTCAATGTGGCCGACGGCGCAATCCGCTGGGCTCGCGAACTGCCCGGCCAGCTCACCAGCATCGCAGTTGCACGCGATCGCGTCTTCGTCGGTTCAACGACGAATGAGATCTTCGCGTTCGATGCCGACAGCGGATCACTCGAGTGGAGGTTCAGGTATGGCGGCGACGTGATCGGCATCACGGCCACCGACGATCTCATCTTCGTCGCCTCGCTCGACAACGTCCTGTGGGCGCACAGGCGAAGCGGTAACCAGGTCTGGAAGCAGCCACTGCCCACCCGCCCGCTCGGCGCTCCGCTGACCTTCGAGGGAGTCGTGGCTGTTGTCGGAGCGGAGTCAGTCGCCACCTTCAACAGCCGGACCGGAACGGCGATCGGCAAGTTCGATGCGCCGAATCTGCTCCAGGGAGCGCCGGTCGTGGACCCGACGCCAGCACCATTCGCGGTCTCCATCATGGTTGTCACGCGCGATGGCCGGGCGATCGGACTCCGGCCCGAGGGCATGATGTTCAGAGAAAAGCCGGTGGCACCACTGACGGCGCTGCCGGGCCGGGTGCTTCAAAAGGAAGTGATGCCGCTACCCTGAAGACGCGATTGCGCGGGCTGCAGTGTCGCCGCCAGACGACGGACGCCCTCCCGGATTCGGTCTGGTGCCGGCGCGGAGAAGGACAGGCGGATGGTGTTGTGGCCGCTGCCGTCCACGTGAAACGCGCTCCCAATCACGAACACCACGCCGTGCCCCAGCGCGCGCTCGAGGACATCGACATCGCGCAGCCCATCCGGCAGCGTCGCCCAGATGAAGAAACCGCCTTTGGGTTGCGCCCATGTCAGCCGCCCGCCGATCTGATCGCGAATCGCCGCTTCCATGACGTCGCGCTTGTTCCGATACAAGTCCCTGAGCCGCGGCGCCAGCCGATCGACCACGCCTCTGCGGAGAGCCTCGACGACGATCCGCTGATCGAGGACGCCCGAGGTCAGATCCGTTGACTGCTTGGCGGTGTCGAACCGCTCGATGAGCACCGGCGGCGCCACCATCCAGCCGACGCGAAAGCCCGGCGCCAGCGTTTTTGACACCGTGCTCAGATACAACACCCGCCCGCCGGCATCGTCGGCGCGAAGCGGCCGCGTCTCGGCGTCGGTCGCCACATCGTCGAAGTACAGCGATCCGTACGGGTCGTCTTCGACGATCAGGACGTCGCGGCGCTCGGCCCACTCGAGGAGGCGCGCGCGGCGATCGAGGGCGAGCAGCGATCCCGTCGGGTTCTGGAAGTTCGGAATGACGTAGAGAAGCTTGATCCGCTTGCCGGCGCGGTGTTCACGCTGCCAAACGGCATCGAGGTCCTCGAGGCTGATCCCCTGATCGTCCTGTCGTACGCCGACCAGTTCGGCCTGCGCGTTCTTGAACGCCGCAATACCGCCCGTGAACGTCGGCAGCTCCACGAGGACGACATCGCCGGGGCTCACCAGCACGCGGGCCACGAGATCGATGCCCTGCTGCGATCCGCTCGTCACGATCAGGTGCTCGAGCGTGGTGTGAATGCCTCGCGCTTCGAGGACCGCGAGGGCCTCCTCGAGCATCGGCGTGATGCCTCGTGTCGGTCCGTACTGCAGCGTGCTGCCGTCGTGGCTGTCGAGGAGCGCACTCGAGATGTCGCGCAGCTCGTCCCAGGGAAACAGCGTCGCGTCGGGATATCCGGGAGCAAACGACACCAGGTCGCCCGTGCGAGCGACGACGGTGCCCATCCGCCGGATGGCGGATTCAGTGAGTTGACGTCCCGTCGGCGATAGAAACTTCTCGTAGTCGGTCATGACCGTGCGGGGTCCCCATAGATACCCGGCCTTCCACCAGGCCGGGGTTCGCCTCACGATACAGCTTCAGATACGCGCCGATCGAGGAGAGCCCAATGTACTGGAAGACGATGGCCCGGAGCATCCATGCCAGCAGACTCAGCGGGATGAAGATGAACCCGAAGAGGGGGACGAAGGCGATCAGGCCGAGCAGGGTCGTCGCGAGAAACGATGCACCGGTGGCGCAGACGACCAGCACGAGTACAACCGCGAAGACGCCTCCGACCGTCCGCCGCTCGCGGCGCATGAAGGTCCACACCCGGGGGATCGCGGACGTCACCGAACACCTCTCGGAGGCAATCACGATCTGCGTCAGCAGATACACCAGGTTGATGATCGTGATCCACGCGACGAAGCCGGCCGTCACCAGCGCGGTGATTCCCCAACTGTCGCCGGCGCTCCGGCTTGCACCGATGAAGGCCAACAATCCGAGACCGGATGTGAGATACACGCCCATCAACCCGAGACCCAGCCTGGCGTACATCGGAAAGAGCGCCCGCGCACCTGCGATAAACGCATCCACTGAAAACGCCGACGCCTGAGCGACGACATCGGGCAGCAGCGGTGGTTGCTCGATGGGGCCCGCCTCGCGCTCGCCGCGCACCAGCACGCTCACTGCCCCGCCCTTGATGAGGAAGATGAACAGCGATCCGCCGGCGACGACGACGCCGAGCGCCGCGACCCACGCCATGAGCACGAACGGCTTCGACAGCAATGACCGGACGATGGTCGTGGCGAGATCGCGCCACTCGAGCGACATCAGCGTAGTGGGCTCCGCTCCGACCACGAGCGCGACGAGAAAGATCCCGCCAAAGAGCGGCGCCGCAATGAGCAGCTTGAACAGCGAATCGGCAACAGCCTGAATGATCGGCAGTGGCCAGTTGGCGGCCGCGACGAGCGCGCCGCGCTTCAACGTGAGCTTGAGCGTGGAGGAGAGCGCCACGGGGGACCCTGTAATGGTACGCCCCACGCGCCCAAATCCCCAATCTACAATGACGGCGTGCGTCTCTCGCCCGCTGACGCGTCCGTGCCCCCCGTGCCGTGGCGGACGCTGGCCTGGATTGCCTCCGTTGGCCTGATCTGCGCGCTCCTGGTGCTGGCCGCCGGGTGGGGCATACGGCGCGCGGTCTTCGGCCGCGACGAGGGCGAGGCCCGGGGGCGGGTCGAGGCAGAGGTGCGCTCGACCTTCGACGCGATGTCGCGACAGCTTCGCGACATGGCCGCGGCCGTTGCCGACCCCGCGCTCGTGCGGGCGGCGGCAGACGACGACACGGCGGCCGCTCACCGCCTGCTGACACGCGCCGCCGAAGTCGTCAGTGATGGCCCGGCTGGGGCCGCCTTGACCGTGTACGGCCCCGATGGAACACCGCTCGCGTGGGCTGGGCGTCCGTCGGAGCTCGCTGCCGATCGTCTGCAGGGGCGCGAAGCATGGTTCCCGGCGCCGGTCGCGCAGGGTCTGCGCCTCGTCTACGTACAGCCACTCGCGAATGACGGCGCCCGTGTCGGCACGATCGCCGTCGAGCGGCCGCTGCCCTCGATCGAAGACTCCGGGACAGAAACGAGCAGTCTCCAGGGCGCTGACGAAGACGCGTTTCGCATCCCGACGCGACTCGCGCCGGTCTCGATCCAACTGCCCTTCGAAGGCGCGCCGCCCGCCGACGACGCCGCGACGTTCGACGTGCCAGCCCCCACCGGCCAACGGCTCCTCACCGCGAGCGTTGCCGCCGCCGATCTGGCGACCACACGCGAGAGATGGCGTCGGGCCACATGGTCGGTGATGCTGGTCATCATCGCGATCACGCTGCTCGTGCTCGCCGCGCCGCTGCTCGACTGGCGGAACCGTCTGCGCGCACCAACTGCATATACGTTTGCCGTGCTGCTGGTCGCGGCATGCATCGTGACCGCCCGAATCACGTTGTTCACGGCCGCACCCGCTGACTGGTCCGACGCGAGTGTGTTTTCGGGGGCGCCGTACGCATCCGCCCTGATCGGATCGCTGCTCACCTCTCCGTTCGATTTCGTCCTCACTGCCGGCGCCGCGGTCGCGATCGTCCTGCTGCTGCTGTACGCGTGCGAGGCGTGGCGCGTGTACGCGTGGCGTCGTCGTGAATCCGCATCCGGCGGTGGACGGCGCCCGATGTACGTGGGCAGCCAGCTGCTCGCCGGCGTCATCGTCGCAGTCGTGCTGCTCGGCCACCAGGCGCTGCTCAGGGATACCGTCTCGAACACGACGCTCGATCTGTTGCAGTTGTCGTTGAACCCCTGGAACACGCCCCGGATCACCTTGCAGGTCGGGCTTCTTCTCGCGCACGTGGCTGCGCTTGGTCTGTGCGTGCTCGTGCTTCGCACGGCTCGTCTCGGGTGGCGCATTCCACGACGCCAGGTGCAACTTCGCCTCCTCACGGTCGCCTGCTGGTTGCTGCCGCTGATTGCATGGCAGGTCGTCGAGAACCTGCCGGCCGCACGACGCCTGCCCTTGATGATGGCGGCCGCAGCCGCCGTCGTGCTTGCGGCGGCGCTGCGGCGACTGGTCGCGCGGTATCGGCATGGATCTCAGGCGTTCCGTCTGACGCTCCTCACGCTCCCGTTGATCGCGCCTGCCTTCGCGTTTTATCCCACGGTCGTGCAACTGTCCGGGCAGGCCAAAACCGAGCTCGTCGAGACGCTCTACGCACCGGAGGTTCGCAGTCAGAGACAGACGGTCCAGGCGGAAGTGAAGAAAAGCCAAAAGGAGATCGACAGCTTCGAGGGCCTCGTCGAGCTCGTGACCACGCCCGTCATTCCGGGGACGGAGGCGTTGACCGATCGCGCGTTTCGACTCTGGCAGACGACAGCGCTGGCCAGGTATCCGATCACGTCATCGGTCGAGCTGTACGGCGCCGACGGCCAGCTCGTGAGTCGCTTCGCGTTCAACCTGCCCGAAGACCCCACCGCCACCCCGCTCTCCGAAGAGGAGTCGTGCGATTGGGAGGTGCTTGAAGAGGTCGCACCCTTCTTCGCCGAGGACCGGCGCGTGCTCCACGCTGGCCGGGCACTGTGCTCCGACACAGCCGGCGGCAAGCGACTGGGCTCGATCATCGTGCACGCCATGCCTGACTTCGAGAACCTGCCGTTCATTTCGTCTCGAAGTCCCTACATGGAGCTTCTGCGCCCGGCAGATCGACTCCGCGGCGAAGGGCTCGGGCGCGACGTCGAGTTCGCGGCCTATGGATGGAGCCGGACGCCCTTCTATCCGGTTGCGGGCACGGCGTGGTCGCTGCCCGATGACGTCTTCGCTCGCGTCGAGGAGTCGCGAACGCCGATCTGGGCCACGCTGACGCGAGGACCCGACGAGTACGACGTGTACCTGCTCAACGATCGCGGAGGGATCTACGCGCTCGGCTTCCCGGTCATCTCCGCGCTCGGCCATCTGGTGAACCTGGCCGAAGTCACGGTGCTTGCCGTCGGCACGTACCTGCTGCTCCTGCTGCTCAACGCCCTGTTCAACCGGCTCGGACGTCGGGTGACGACAGCGCCCGCACTGCTGCGAGAGGTGCGAGCCAGTTTCTATCGCAAGCTGTTTCTGGCGTTCGTCGCCGCGGTCTTCGTGCCTGTGGTGGCGCTCGTGCTGGTCACGCGCGCCTACGTCGCCGGGCAGATGGAAGCGAGCATCGAGCAGGAGGCCGTGCGCACCGCATCGGCCGCCGGCCGCGTCGTCGAAGACCTGGCGGCGCCGCGAGCCGCTCAGCAGGGTCTGGGCGTCGATGACAACCTGATGGTCTGGGTCAGCCGGCTCATCGATCAAGACGTGAACATGTTCATGGGCCCGCGGCTGCTCGCAACGAGCGAACGCAATCTCTTCGCGTCAGGCCTGCTCCCGACGCGAACGAATGCCGAGGTGTACCGTGCCCTTGGATTGCGCAACGAAGCGGCGCTCGTCACCCGAGAGCGCATCGGCACCTTCGAGTATCTGGTCGCCGCGACGCCGCTGACGGTTCGCCAGCTCGGGATCCTCACCGTACCCCTGGCCTCACGGCAGCGCGAAATCGATCAGCAGATCGATACGCTGGATCGCCGTGCGCTGCTGGCCGCGTTGCTCTTCATCCTGGGCGGCGCCGGCCTCGGCTACTCGATGGCCGAGCGCATCTCCGATCCGGTGAATCGTCTGACGCGAGCCACGCGGCGCATCGCGCGCGGCGACCTCGACGCCAGAATTGCCGCGACCTCGTCCGACGAACTGCGACGTCTGGTCGAGGCATTCAACAGCATGGCCGCGGATCTTCAGCGGCAGCGGACCGAGCTCGAGCGGACGCATCGTCTTGAGGCCTGGGCCGAGATGGCGAGGCAGGTCGCCCACGAAATCAAGAATCCTCTGACACCGATTCAGCTCAACGCCGAGCACCTCAGACGCGTACACGCGGATCGGGGAGAGCCGCTCGGCCCGGTGCTCCAGGAGTGCGTGGCGACGATCCTCGCGCAGGTCAAGCTGCTCCGTCAGATTTCATCGGAGTTCTCGAGCTTCGCCTCGTCACCGACCGCCCGGCCTTCGGAAGTGGACATCACCGGCCTCGTGCGCGAGGTCCTGGATCCGTACCGGCAAGGCCTCGAAGGCCGCATCAGTCTCGACGTCGAGCTTCCGGCGCTGCCACCCGTCTCGGTCGATCGCACGCTGATCGCTCGCGCCCTGGTCAACATCATCGAGAACGCGCTTCACGCCATGCCCGGAGCGGGTGCGCTGACCGTGCGTGCCGGTCAGAACGGCCGCACGGTTCGGATCCGCGTGTCCGACACCGGGGTCGGGATGGACGCCGAAGCACTGGCTCGCGCCTTCGAGCCGTACTTCTCCACCAAAGCGGCAGGGACAGGACTGGGGCTTCCGATTGCGAAGCGGAACGTCGAGCTGAGTGGCGGAACGATCTCGATGTCGAGCGAGCGCGACAAGGGAACGACGGTCGAGGTGACCCTGCCGGTAGCCTCGGCCTAGAGCGCTTTCGTGTCGCGATGCTCTTCCAGCACGGTCTCTGGAGGCTTCTCCTCGACTGACCGGCGATGCAGCCGCGTCCAGGCGTAGCCGATGAAGCCCGAGGCCAGATAGGCATAGGCCATCGCCACCAGCAGGTAGTGCGGCTCGGCAGCGAGGAGCACGAGCCCCAGCGCGACCAGCACCAGCACGGCGGAACTTCGACGCGCCTGCAGGTCGAGCGTCTTGAAACTGCGGAATCGAATCGTGCTCACCATCGTGAGCGCAGGCACGATCACCATCGCCAGCACCGCCACGGCGTGCGTGGCACTTTGGAATCCCTGGTCATACGCGAACACGGTGGCCGCCGGCACACACGCGGCAGCCGGACTGGGCATGCCGACGAAGTAGCGCTTGTCCTGGGTTCCCGATTGAATGTTGAAGCGCGCGAGCCGGACGGCAGCCGCGGCAACGAAGAGAAAGCCGGCCGCCCAGCCGATCCGACCGAGGGGTTGAAGACCCCACTGGAACGAGAGGATGGCGGGCGCGACGCCGAACGACACGACATCCGCCAGCGAGTCGAACTCCAATCCGAACGCGCTGGTGGTCCCGGTCATGCGGGCGATGCGGCCGTCCAGCATGTCGAGGACGAAGGCGAAGCCGATGAACAGCGCAGCCGCTGAAAACTCTCCGCGGATCGAATGGACGATGCAGGCGTACCCGCAGAACAGGTTCGCCATCGTGAACATGCTCGGCAGCAGGTAGACGCCACGGCGGAATCGGCGGGCGCGCACGTCGAGGCGCGGACGCAACGGTCTCAGCAGACTCGGCCGACGCGGCTCGTGCTCGCCTGACATGACCATCTCCTCAGGAATGTCGCGGTGGCGGTAACGTCGCGATCACGGTCACACCACCCTTAACCTTAGCACCGACCTCGGTGTGAATAGCCGAGCCGGCTGGGATGAACACGTCCATCCGTGAACCGAATTTCATCACCCCGAAGCGGCCCCCGGCGCTGACGCGGTCGCCCTCTCGGGCCCGGCACACGATGCGGCGCGCCAGGATGCCGACAATCTGGCGAGCCACGACCGTGTAGCCGCCATGATCAATCGTGACTTCGGTGTATTCGTTCAAGTCTCCCGCCTCGGCCCGATAGGCTGGCAGAAACCGGCCCGGATGATACTTCACGCCCGTCACCCGTCCGCTGACCGGCATGCGGTTCACGTGCACATCCATCGGGGACAGGAAGATGCTGATTTGACGCCACTCACCTGGCGGAGGTGTACCTGTGGGATCCCCTGCGACCATGACTCGCCCGTCGGCCGGTGACACCACCGCCGAGTCCGGCGCGTTGTGCTGACGCTCCGGGTCGCGAAAGAAGAACAGGAAGAACCCGGTCAGGACGAGGAAGACCAGTCCGTAGACTGCCCCCCCGACGAGCCAGGCGATCAGTGTGAGGCCGAGGCCGCCAAGAATGAACGGCCACCCTGCAGGATCGATACGCATAAAAAAAGAGACCAGGGTTAATTCTCCGCGAACTGCGCGAGAAAACTAAACCCGGTCTCTGGAGCCGACGTCGAACCGAGACTTACGACGCTCGCTGGTGCGACTTGGCGTACTCGAGCGCCATCCGCTCCATCTGATCCTTCAACGCTAGCTTCTGTTTCTTGAGAGTGACTTCTTCGAGTTGTTCCGTCGCCGAGAGGAAGTGCCGTTCGGTGAGCTGGTGCAGGCGGTCATCCAAGAGATGATGACGCTCTGAAAGCTGGCGGTACTGGTCGTTGCTCTGCATCAGGAGATTTTTTACCTCCTGAGCTTCCGCTGCGTTCATAGGCCGCACCCTCCTTTCGTGAAGAAGGACGTGTTGTAAGAAGAAGGTAACACGAGGCCCGGCCCGGGCTCAACGATCAATCGATCCTTGCGCTAACCCGCTGCAAGAACAGAGTGTTAGGGTTCGTCCCGCCACAGGATCAGCGCATCCTCGACCGGGTTGGTGTAGTAGTTCGGACGCTTGCCGGCGACGTAGAAACCCAGGCGTTCGTACAGCCGCCGCGCTCCCTCATTCGACCTGCGAACTTCGAGTGTGGCGCGCTTGGCGCCCAGCCGCCGGGCTTCCTCGAACACCCGCTGCATGAGATGCGAGCCGATGCCCTGTCCGCGCAGCGCGGGACGGATCGCCACGTTGTTGATGTGAATCTCGTCGACGACGAGCCAGAAGGCACAGAAGCCGGCGACGCGATCTTCCGGAGTGCGGACAACGAGGATGTGACAGACGGCGCGGTTCTGAAGCTCCCACGCGTACATCTCCCTGGTCCACGGGTTGTTAAACGACTCCTCCTCGACAGCCAGGACGCCGTCGAGATCCTCCTCGCCCTCGAGGGGATCGACCCAGTACCGAACGGTGCTACCGGAGTGCTCGGGCATTTTTCGCTACGAGTGATTGGGCATCCCGCGTCAATTCCGCATCCGTTCGTCTGACGTACAGCGGCCGAATCGCGTGTGGTGAGTGCTCGCTGCTCGGCCCCGTTTCGGAAGCGAGGATCGCAATCGTGCCCGCCAGCGGTGGCGCCACCGGATCGCCCAGCCGGCACTCATCTCCGAGCATCCGCTGAATCAGGTCCGCATGCGCGCGCGCGCCGTCTCCGAGAAAAAGCGTCGGTCGTCCGCGCAGCGGCTCGAGAAGAACCTCGGGCCTGCTCACGACGGGCGATTCGATCTCACGACCATCTTCGTACAGCGCTGCGAATACCTCTCCGCGCCAGGCATCGATCCATGTCGCGACCCGGCCTGCGGAGCCGCCAATGCGCACGAGTGCATCAAAGCCCGACACACCGATCAGCGGCTTCCCTTCCGCGAACGCGAGCCCCTGCATCGTCGCGATGCCGATCCGCAGTCCCGTGAACGAGCCGGGCCCGACCGCGACGGCGAACGCGTCGATCTCCTGCAGGCCGAACACCCGCGCGATCGAGCAACGAGATGAGATCGCCCGGCAGGTGCTCGGCGTGCGCATTCGGCGCATCGTTCACCTGCTCACACACGACGACACGTCCGCGGGCGAGCGCACAGCTCCCGAACGAGGTCGTGGTGTCGAGAGCGAGGACGAGCACTGGATAATAATCATCACCGCACTATGCCCAAAGCCCCAAGCCCAACGCCCAAGGCAGGTCCCGAGTCGTAATGTCCACCGCTTCGGCTCCTACGCCTGCCATGCGGCAGTATCTCGACGCGAAGCGCCAGTATCGCGACGCGATCGTGTTCTTCCGCATGGGCGATTTCTACGAGATGTTCTACGAGGACGCGCTGGTGGCGTCGCGCGCGCTGGAACTGACCCTGACCTCGCGATCGAAGGATGCCGGCGGTCAGGGCATCCCGATGTGCGGGGTCCCCTTTCATGCTGCCGATGGCTATATCGCCCGGCTCGTGAAGAAGGGCTTTCGCGTCGCGATCTGTGAGCAGGTCGAAGATCCGCGGAAAGCCAAGGGACTGGTTCGACGCGAGGTCGTCCGCGTCGTCTCACCGGGAACGCTGACCGAGCCGGGGTATCTCGACGCGCGTGAGCCGGCGTTTCTGATGGCCATCGCGCCGGCGAGCGAGGGGCTGGTCGGTGTCGCAGTCGTGGACGTCTCCACCGGCGAGTTCTCGACGACCGAATATCAGGGCGCGGACGGACTGCAGGCGCTGATCGATGAGATCGCCGTCCTTCGTCCACGAGAGGTCGTGGTTCCGGCCGATTCCGGTGTGGTCGAGCGGCTCCCGGGCCTGGCGCGATTGCAGATTGCCGTCACCAACGCCGATGGCTGGACGTTCGATCCCGAAACGGCCCGCCGGGCGCTCCTCGACCAGTTGAAGACCCACGGCCTCGAAGGCTTCGGGCTCGACGGACGGACCGCGGCAATCCAGGCCGCCGGCGGACTCGTGGCCTACCTGCGCGACACACAGAAGGCCGACCTCGCGCACGTCCGGGCCATCAGCTATCGGACGAGCGCGGACTGTCTCATCATCGATCCGATCACGCTGAAGCACCTGGAGGTCGTCACCGGCAGTGAGGGTGGCGTACAGGGATCGCTGCTCAAGGAGATCGACCGCACCATCACATCGATGGGCGGCCGACTGCTCCGCGCCTGGCTGCTTCGGCCGCTCTGCGCCCTCGAGCGGATCCGCGATCGGCTCGACGCGGTCGAGGAGCTGGCTTTCCGCTCGACCGAGCGCGGCAAGTTCCGCGAGACGCTGAAGGCCGTTCACGACCTCGAACGTCTCGTCGCCCGCGCGGCGCTCTCGACTGGCGGTCCCCGCGAGCTGGTCTCGCTGCGTCTTTCGCTGGCCGCCGTGCCGCGCGTGAAGCTCATCCTCCGCGACGTGCAGGCTCCGCTCCTGGCCAGCCTCTGCGCGGAGATGGACGACCTCACCGACATCAGAGACCTCATCGAGACGGACGCTCATCGATGAGCCGCCGGCCGTGGCCCGCGAAGGCGGCTTCACGCGCGACGGCGTGGACACCGAGCTCGACGATCTGCGAGTCGTCAGCCGCTCCGGCCGGCAGGTGATCGCCGAGATGGAAGAGCGCGAGCGCGCGCGAACCGGCATCGCGTCCCTGAAGGTCCGATTCAACCGGGTGTTCGGCTATTACATCGAGATCTCGAAGTCGAACCTGCACCTCGTCCCGGGCGACTACACGCGGAAGCAGACCATCGCCGGTGGTGAGCGGTTCACGACGCCCGCGCTCAAGGAATACGAGGAGAAAGTGCTCGGCGCTGACGAACGGATCCTCGAGCGCGAGCTGGAGATCTTCGAGGGTCTGCGGAAGCGCGTGGCCGCCGAGGCCACTCGCATTCAGGACACCGCCCGGGCCCTCGCCACGCTCGACGTGCTGGCGGCGCTGGCGGAGACCGCCGCGATCGCCAACTACACGAAGCCGCACCTGCATGACGATGACGAGATGACCGTGACCGACGGCCGTCATCCGGTCGTAGAGCGCTACACGTCGGATTCGTTCGTCCCCAACGACATCGACCTCAATGGCACGACGCGGCAGCTCGTGGTGCTGACCGGGCCGAACATGGGCGGCAAGTCAACCTATCTCCGGCAGACGGCATTGATCCCGCTGCTGGCGCAGATTGGGTCGTTCGTGCCCGCGAAGGACGCGAAGCTGCCGATCATCGATCGCATCTTCGCCCGCGTCGGCGCCGCCGATAACATCGCGCGCGGCCAGTCCACGTTCATGGTCGAGATGCAGGAGACGGCGAACATCCTGCACACAGCCACGTCACGCAGCCTTGTCGTCCTCGACGAGATCGGCCGCGGCACGTCAACCTTCGACGGGCTGAGCATCGCATGGGCCGTGGCCGAGCACCTCGCCACCAGCCCGCGGGCCCGGCCCAAGACGCTCTTCGCCACGCACTACCACGAGCTGACCGACCTGGCCGACGCACTGCCCGGGGTCGTCAACGCGCACGTATCGGCTCGCGAGTGGAAGGACGAGATCATCTTCCTTCGAAAGATCGTGAGCGGCCGATCGGATCGCAGCTACGGGATTCAGGTGGCCAGACTGGCTGGCCTGCCGGCGAGTGTCGTGGCGCGGGCGCAGGAGATTCTGAGCGGCCTCGAGCGTGATGAGTTATCGCGCGGCGGGCGTCCGACGCTCTCAGGTGTCGCCGGCGATCCCTCGACGCGCCAGCTCGGCCTGTTCGCGTCTCCGCCCGAGAAGCCGCAACATCAGGAGCTGGCCGACCGGCTCAAATCGATCGACATCGATGACGACCACTCCGAGGGCCGCGCTCGATTTGCTGGCCGAACTGAAGAAGCTCGCTGACAAAACGTGATGGCGACTCGCTGCGGTTGCTTTGCGTTTTGCCTCATGCATCTTGCATTACTCAGCTCTGCCTGCCGGCCGTCTCCTCCGCCCAACCCCGACATCATCACCGTTGCCGTCCGCTCGGGCCCGACGACACTCGACCCGCGGCAAGGGATCGATGAGGGCTCGCAACGTGTGTCGCAGCTCGTGTTCAACTCGCTGATGGAGTGGGGCGAGGACCTTCGCGTCTACCCCGCGCTGGCGACGTCGCTCGACAACCCCGACCCGCTGACCTACATCGCCCGCCTCCGTCGCGGAGTCAGATTCCACGACGGCCACGAGCTGACTTCCCGGGATGTCGTCTACACGTTTCAGGCACTGCTCGACCCCGGTTTCGTCTCGCCGCTGAAGGGCGCGTACAAGCTCCTGCGATCCGTGACGGCCCTTGACGACTACACCGTCCGGTTCACGCTGGCCGAACCATTCGCGGCGTTTCCGATCCAGCTGGTGCTTCCGCCGATCGTGCCGGCCGACTCCGGTGACCGCATGCGTACGTCCCCGATCGGAACCGGCCCCTATCGGTTCGTGCGCCAAGACGTGGACGACAAGGTCGTGCTGTCGGCATTCGACGGCTTCTGGAACGGAGCGCCCAGAAACGCCGGCGTCGTCGTGAAGGTCATCCCCGATGACACGATGCGCGGTCTCGATCTGCGCAAGGGGGCCACCGACCTCGTCATCAACGACCTGCCGCCTGACATCGTCCACCAGCTGACGCAGGACGGCGCGTTTCGCGTCGAGCCCTCTCCAGGTCTGGATTTCTCGTACATCGGCTTCAACATGCGCGACGCGGTGCTCGGCGATCGGCGCGTGCGACATGCCATCGGCTATGCGATCGATCGCGACGCGATCATCAAGTACATGCGCCGGGGCCTGGCACGTCCGGCATCCGGGCTCATCCCCGACCAGGCCTGGGCATACGAGCCGTCGGTCCATCGCTTCACCTACGACCCCGAACGGGCCATGCGCCTCCTCGACGAGGCCGGCTATCGCGATCCTGATGGTGACGGTCCGCTGCCCAGACTCCGGCTATCGCTGAAGATTTCGTCGAACGAGGAAACGCGCCTGCAGTCCACGGTCGTGCAGCAGAACCTGCGGCGGGTGGGCATCGATCTCGAACTCAGATCGTATGAGTTCGCCACGTTCTTCGCGGATGTCTTGAAGGGAAACTTTCAGATGTTCTCGCTCATGTGGACGGGAGGAGGGCTTGCGGACCCCGACATCCTGCGTCGCGTCTTCCACTCCGACCAGACGCCGCCGGCGGGGTTCAATCGGGGGCATTACAGCAACGCGGAGGTCGATCGGCTGATCGACCTGGCGACGCAGTCCACGAGCGAGGCCGACCGCGCACGACACTACCGGGCCGCACAAATGCTGCTGGCCGAGGACGCGCCTTACATCCCAATCTGGAATCGCACCAACGTGATCGTGGCGCAGCGATCGCTGGACGGCCTCCATCTGAACGCCATCGGCGACTTTCAGGCCTTGAAAGATGTGAAGAGACGGTAGAGCGCAGGCTTCAGGCTGCGCGGCGAGGCGGCGTAGGGGCCGCCTTCAGGCGGCACCTCGTGAAATGTCAGCCCTTCAGGTTCTCGAGCTGGGTGCGGGCGTCAGCCAGGTACGGGGAGTCGGCGTGCTTCTCGACGATTTCGGTGAAGGTCTTGCGCGCTTCCTCGGTGTTGCCCTTCTGTACGTAAGCGCGCCCCAGTTCCATCAGGATCGCGTCCACTGGCAGGTCGTCGGTGTTGGCCGTGGTCATCTCTTTCCACGTCGTGATCGCCGCGTCGAGCTGTCCCGAGCGCGCCTGCGTGTCCGCCTTTCCGAGCCGGGCCATACGGCCGTAGAGGCTCGCGGCGCCGCTTCGCGTGGTGACCTCGTCGAAGGCCTGAATCGCGTCCTGGTGTCGCCCGAGTGCCGCCAGCGCGCCGGCCAGGTGATAGCGCGCGGTGATGCCCGACGCGCTGTCGGGATACTCGTCGGCTGCCGCCTTCAATTTCGGCAATGCGGCAGTGAGCTTGGCTTCCTCGGTGGAGAACGTCCCGGTGGCGCCGAGCGTCGCGCCGGCGGGGAGACTCTCCTCGCCCGTGAGTCCCGTCGGCACGACACGCGCGTTCAAGGCGACCATCGCCTGGGCGAGCAGCTCGGAACCGCGCGACTGCGTCTGCTGGCGATACACCATGAACCCGATGCCGGCGAGCACGATGATCACGACGCCGACGACGACGCCGGCGATCTGACGCTGGCGCGTCTCGAGGAAGTCGCGCGCCGACTCGATGCTGTGCGCGAGCTCGTTCTCTTTCAGATGGTGACGTTCTTTGCGCTTCATGGCTGCCTGTTGATCCCTCGCCTGCCGGTGATGGCGTCCCCGGTGCGACTTGAACGCACGGCCTTCCGCTTAGGAGGCGGACGCTCTATCCACTGAGCTACGGGGACCTTAACGCTCTATTCTACGTCCGGACCCGCGCAGGCTGAAGCCTGCGCTCTACATCTCGTAGAGCGGCGGCGTCAGCCGCCACCTTCATCAATACTGGAGCACCGAGAAGACCCTTTCGCCCGCCAGCTTGGACTTTCCGTTCAGGAACTGCAGCTCGATTAGAAACGCGAGCCCCTGCAGATCACCGCCCAGTTTCCTCACCAGCTGCGCCGCCGCCGCGGCCGTGCCTCCCGTGGCCAGCACGTCGTCCACGATGAGGACCCGCTGCCCTTTATCAACGGCGTCCTCGTGAATCTCGAGCGCGTCGGTGCCGTACTCGAGCGCGTAGCTCTCCTTGAGCGCCTTCGACGGCAGCTTCCCGGGCTTTCGGATCGGAATGAAGCCCGCCTTGATGCGCTCCGCCACCGCCGCGCCCAGAATGAACCCGCGGCTCTCGATGCCAACCACGACGTCGATACTCTTGCCGACGTACGGACTCGCCAGCATATCGATGGTCATCGCGAAGCCTTCCGCGTTCCGGAGCAGCGTCGTGATGTCGTAGAAAAGGATGCCCGCCTTCGGAAAGTCCGGGACGTGCCTGATGTGCTGTTTGAGATCCATCTTCACCATGTAGCCAATGACAACTTCACCTATGTCGTCACAGAGAACGTTCGATACGCGCCGGTCGGCTCCTCATCGTCCACATACACCCTGTCAACGCGTGCGCCGCGAGGCCCCGATCGCACCGCCCGCTCGAGGCGCGTCACAGCCTCGGCCTCCCCTTCGGCGAGCGCCTCGACTCCCCCGTCGGGAAGATTGCGCACCCACCCCGTGACGCCCTCACGAAGCGCCGCGTCCTGCGTGTAGTAGCGGAATCCGACGCCTTGCACGCGACCGGTGATCACAAACCGACGCGCCACGCGCATGGGAGCATGGATTATATCGTTGCCGTCGGTTCGGCCTTACGGTGTCAGGCCACGCAGCAGCGGTCGTCCGCCTGGCGTGCCGGGCCACGGGATCGACAGCATGATGACCACCATCGCCAGCCCGAAGAAGATCAGGGCGAGTTTGTGCTTGCTCGCAGCATCGACCGCCTTCCCGATCTTGCTCTTGCCAACGTGCGCGAGCGCGATGCCGATGATCATGCCCGTAAGGTGCTCGACGGCGAAGAATCGGAGTGGCGCATTCCGCATCGTCGCCGCCATGTCTGCCCACGCGTCGCGGATGAACGGACTCAGCCAGACGTACAACAGCAATCCGATCACGAACTGGAGATCGAGGCTGATACTGAACAGGCGCACTGCGGCGCTGTCGGCGGGCAGCCAGGCACGGCGACCGGTGATCCCGCTGATCGCACGCGCGAGCACCACGAGGCCGGCGAGCACGACGATCCAGCGTGCGTAGTTGTGAATCCCGAGGAATGCGGAGTACATGTCCGCATTGTAGTGCTCGTCTGCTAGACGCTGCTGACTACACGTTACCGTAGAGTCCGAACACCTGCACCCAGGGTGCAACAGCGAAGGCGAGGTAGAACAGGGTCAGCGCGGCAACCGTGCGGTGCCGGGCCATCAGATAGAGCATCGTGCCGCAGGCAATCGCAAACAGCTTGACCACCGTGAAGGCCACGGCCGGACCGAACATCGATGCGTACCAGGCGACCAGCGGATTGGCTTCGATCCACGCGCCGAACATGTGCACGCCGATGTACGACATGACACCGTCAAGGGCCTGCACGACGACAAAGGCCACCCACACGACTTCCGCCTTCGAGAAGCGGCGGCGTGCGGGCATGTGGAGCGCCAGAGCCTGAGCCATTGTCCGGAACCATAGGCAAAGAAAACGCCAGCAAATTGGCGTGGGATCGGGCCCAGACAGGCGTCAAAAGGTCTCGATCCGGCCGACCATTATCTCCGAGAAGGCTCCTGTTCCGGACGCCTTCTCATTCAACGATGATGGGAGATCAACGCCCGTGAGCATCCGCTCGGTCCTCGTCGATTTCGGAAACGTCATCGCGTTCTTCGATCACCGGAAGGCGTGCCGTCAGCTCGCCGCCCTTTCGAGCGATCAGATCGGGGCAGACGAGATTTACGCGGCGATCTTCGAAACACCCTTCGAAGCCGACTACGACACCGGCCGTGTCTCGACCAGGCAGTTCCTCGATGCGCTCCGGAGCACCGTGCGTTCGGATGCGACCGACGCCGAGCTCGGGCAGGCCTGGTCTGATATCTACGCGCCCAACGACGCGATGGCCGCGACCCTCGAGCGGTTGAAGACGCGAGGACTGCGCCTCGTGCTGGCGAGCAACACCAACGAGCTCCACCACCAGTGGTTCAGCCGCGTCTTCGCCGGCACACTGTCGGTCTTCGACGCGCAGGTGCTCTCGTATCGCGTCGGCAGCCGCAAGCCCGATCGCGCCTTCTTCGAGGCCTGCCTGGCCGCGGCCGCGTGCCCGGCCTCGGCCTGTCTCTACGTGGACGATCGCGCCGATTTCGTCGCCGCCGGCCGCGCGCTCGGCCTGCAGACGCTCGTCTATTCGCCTGGAGTTGACGTCGAGGCCGCGACGTGTTATTAAACTAACACTAGGTTACAGAGATCACACATGACGAAGACGGTACATACCAGCCTGACCCGGCGCGAGCGGCAGATCATGGACATCCTTTACCGCCGCGGTCGCGCCACGGCCGCCGAGGTGCTCGAGGATCTGCCCGGTGACACTCACTACTCCACGGTGCGGACGCAGTTGCGCGTGCTCGAGGAGAAGGGGCACGTCCACCACGAGGAAGAGGGGCTCCGCTACGTCTACATGCCGTCGGTGGCGCGAAGCGCCGCCCGCAAGTCCGCGTTGCGCCACGTCGTGCAGACGTTCTTCGACGGCTCGGCCGAGAAGGCCGTGGCGGCGCTCCTCGGCGGTGAAGCCTCGCGGCTGAGCGAAGAGGAACTGGAGCGCATCGCGGACTTGATCTCGAAGGCCAGGAAGGAAGGACCGCGATGAGTTTTCTCCTCGAAACCGCCATCAAGATCTCGCTGGTCGTTGCGCTCGGCCTGTTCGCCGCGTCGCTCCTCCGTCGCCGGTCGGCGGCGCTGCGGCACTGGCTGCTGGCAGCCTCGATGGCGGCGGCCCTGGCGACCCCAATGCTCATGCAACTGGCGCCCGCATGGAGGCTCCCTGTCGCCGCGCCGGTCGCAACCAGCACTCAGGCGACCCCTGAACGAGGCCACGAGACGTCGCGAACTCACGCATCGCCGTCACGACAAGCGTTGCTGCGGCGGCCGTGGGAACGACTTCGCTATCAGCGCCGACCGATCCGAACGCAATCCTGCTCGGGATCTGGATCGCCGGAGTCGTCGTCAACCTGGCCGGTCTGGTGCTTGGCTTCTGGCGTCTGCACCGGATCGCCTCGCGGGCGGCGATCGTCCGCGACGGACCGTGGTTCGACGCGGCTCGTCAGCTGAGCGAGCATTTCCGGTTGCGCGCTCCGGTCACGCTCCTGCAGAGCGATCGGCCGGCTGTGCTCGTGACCTGGGGATTCTTCGCTCCACGAGTGATGCTGCCCCGCGACGCCGAATCATGGGATGTCGATCGCATCCGCGTCGTGCTCGCTCACGAACTCGCTCACGTGCAGCGGCGTGACTGGATCGTCCAGATTGGCAGCGAGCTGCTGCGTATCGCCTGCTGGTTCAACCCGCTCATGTGGCTCGCGGCGTCGCGGCTGCGCCTCGAGAGCGAGCGCGCCTGTGACGACGCAGTGGTCAATCTCGGCGTGAGTGGCCGCGACTATGCGCTGCACCTGCTGGAACTCGCCCGTCAGTTCGGGCGGGCCCGCGACGTCTACCCCGCGGTCGCGATCGTTCCGCGCCCGTCGAGCCTCGAACGGAGAGTCACTGCCATGCTGAATCCACGTCTCAGTCGTCGTCCGTTGTCAGTCACCACGCGATTCGGAACCATCGCTGCCCTGCTCGCCATCGCGCTTCCGATTGCGCTGTTCGCGCAGAACCGCTTCTCGACGCTCTCCGGCTCGGTCATGGATCCGTCGGGAGGATTACTGCCGGGCGTGACGGTCGCCGCGATCGATACGACCCGCGGCGTGCGCCATGAAATGAAGACCAACAGGACCGGCCAGTTCGAGATCATCGGCGTCGCTGAGGGCCCGCACGTGCTCCAAGCCACTCTCCCCGGCTTCCAGACGTTCGAGCTGAAGCTGACGCTGGACGGCCAGGATGTGAACCGCAACATCACGCTGCGGGTTGGCTCGCTCCAGGAAACGGTTTCGGTCACGCGAGGCGGAGGCCCCTCCGTCGTTCGAGGGCCAGCGCTTTTCACCGAAACCCGCGGAATGCGGTGCGTCAGCAGCCGGCCGGGGTGGAGCTGCGACAGGGACGCCGCTCCGCATCGGAGGCCAGATTCGCCAGCCCACCAAAATCCGTCACGTGTCTCCCGTCTACCCGGAAGGCTCGTCGGCCGGCATCGTGATCATGGAAGCCGTCATCGGACCAGAGGGCCTCGTGACCGACGCCAAAGTGCTGCGCACGCCCGGCACCGGCGCTCGCGCAGTCTGCGGAGACCGCGGTTCGTCAGTGGGAGTTCACGCCGACGCTCCTCAACTGTGTCCCAGTCCCAGTGATCATGACGGTCACCGTGGACTTCAACTAGATCTGGATTCTCGAGAACGCGCGCGCACCGAGCGCGAGGAACGCGGTCGCTACAACGGCGAGCACCACCAGATCGGTTGCGAAACCGATCTGGGAGACGCCGATGAAGGCGCCGCGCAGGCCGTCGATGCCGTACGACAGCGGATCCAGCCGCGTCGCGATGCTCAACGCCGTCGGCAGGTTGTTCAACGGAAACAGCGCGCCCGACAGGAAGAAGATGGGCATGACCAGGAAGTTCATGATGAACTGAAACCCCTGCATGTCCTTCAGGGTCGAGCCAATCGCCGTCCCGAGCGCCGCGAAGACGATGGCGGTCAACGCCATGAACAGGATGCGCCAGCGGCATCGCCGCCAGACTCTGCGGACGGAATCCGGCGATCATGCAGACGACCAGGACGAGCGTGCCCTGGATCATCGCGATCGTCGCGCCGCCGAGCGTGCGGCCGGCCATGATCTGAATCCGCGGCACCGGCGCGACGAGCGTCTCCTTCAGAAACCCGAACTGCCGATCCCAGAGCAGGCCGATGCCGGAGAAGATGGACGTGAAGAGGATCCCCATCCCGACCATGCCGGGGGCAATGAACTGGATGTAGCTGCCCTGCCCGGACTGCTGAAACACCGGACCCAGACCGAAGCCCAGGACCAGCAGATACAACAGCGGTTGCGCGAGCGAGCCGATGATCTGCGGCTTCGATCGCAGGTACCGCTTCAC
The DNA here is from genome assembly GCA_963751025.1 of uncultured Acidobacteriota bacterium. GTDB lineage: Bacteria > Acidobacteriota > Vicinamibacteria > Vicinamibacterales > UBA2999 > Gp6-AA40. The sequence goes on from CAVVTC010000010.1 coordinate 289,395, forward strand.
TTCGCGCAGCCAGAGGATATAGATCGCGGTCACAGGCTCATCTCCTCCACATCCGAACCATCTGGCGCATCTGATCCGCGGAGTCCGCCCGCTCGTCGCGGATCGTCGATCCCGGTCAGTTTCAGAAACGCACTCTCGAGCGAATCCGTGCCGGTGGTGTCTTTCAGCTCCTGCGCCGTGCCCACCGCGACGATCTTGCCGTGGTCGATGATGGCGATTCGATGGGCCACGCGCTCGGCTTCGTCCATGTAGTGCGTGGTCAGGAACACCGTTACCCCTTCCGTCTCGTTCAGGTGCTTGACGTGGGTCCAGAGCTGATTGCGGCTCTGTGGATCCAGGCCAAGCGTCGGCTCGTCGAGGAAGAGGATCTTCGGCGTGTGGAGGAACCCTCGCGCGATTTCAAGGCGTCGCTTCATGCCGCCCGAGAACGTCTTCACGAACGAGTCCTTGCGGTCCCACAGCTCGAACAGCTTGAGCAGCAGCTCGATGCGCTCTGACCGTACCTTGCGGGGCACGTGATAGAGCACGCCGTGCAGCTCCATGTTCTCGTAGGCCGTCAACTCGCTGTCGAGACTGGGGTCCTGAAACACGATGCCGAACGTACGGCGCGCCTCGATTTGCCTCGTGACCGGATCGAGCCCGTCGAGACTCATCGTTCCGGCGGTCGGCCGCTGGAGCGTCGTCAGCATCTGGATGGTCGTCGTCTTGCCGGCGCCGTTGGGGCCGAGGAACGCGAAGATCTCGCCCCTGGCAACCTGAAACGACACGCCGTCCACGGCCTTCACCTCGCCGAATGTCTTGACCAGGTTTTCTACGTGAATCATGGATGCACCCGCGCGGGCCGACGTCCGCACTCTATGACGCCTTCTTGCCCGCCGTGACGAAGAGCGCCGCACCGGCAGCGGCCAGGACGATCTTCCACGCCGCGATGCCGGCGATCTCCGCACCGGAGAATGACACTGCGAGCGCGGCCGCGCCGATCAGACCGAGGATTGCGTTGCGCATGGAGCCACAGGAAAGATGCCGATTCTCCCGTCGCGTGGTAGGCTCCGCGATGGTACAACACATTGGCGGTGAGTCCAACGTCAGAGGCCAGGCGCGTCGCGATGGCGAGCGCCATCGGCACGACCATCGAGTGGTACGACTTCTTCATCTACGGCACCGCCGCCGCCCTGGTCTTTGGACCACAATTCTTCCCCCAGGTCTCCGAGGTGGCAGGCCGGCTGGCGGCGTTCGCGACGTTCGCCATCGGCTTCATCGCGCGTCCGCTCGGCGGCATCGTGATGGGACACTTCGGCGACCGGCTCGGACGCAAGTTCATGCTCGTGTGGTCGCTGATGCTGATGGGCCTCGCGACGCTCGGCATCGGACTGCTCCCCACCTACGCCCAGATCGGCGCCTGGGCGCCGGCGCTGCTGACCGCGTGCCGCTTCGTTCAGGGCTTTGCCCTCGGCGGCGAATGGGGCGGCGCCGTGCTGATGTCCGTGGAGCACGCACCGCAGGGCCGGCGCGGCCTGTTCGGCAGCGTCGTGGCCATGGGCCTGCCGGCCGGCATCGTGCTGTCGAACCTGGTCTTCATCGGCGTGTCCACGACGCTGTCGCCCGAGCAGTTCAGTGCGTGGGGATGGCGGCTGCCGTTCATCGCCAGCGTCTTCCTCGTCGCCGTCGGCATGTTCATTCGGCTGAGCATCGCCGAGAGTCCGGTGTTCGCCGACGTCCTGCGATCCGGCGCGGCTCGCCGGCTGCCGATCGTCGACGTCCTTCGCACTGACGCCAGGACCGTTCTCCTCGCCGCCGGGAGCTATGTGGGCATCAGCGGGCTTGGCTACATCCTGCTGGTGTACTTCGTGAGCCACGCGACACGGCGCCTTGGTCTGTCGCTGCCGGTGACACTGCTGCTGATCGTGACGGCATCGCTCGTCGGCGCGCCGGGCACGGTGCTGTTCGCGAGGTGGTCCGATCGCATCGGACGACGCCGGATCATGCAGTGGGGGCTCGGGGCGCTGGTCCTGTGGTCCCTGATCTTCTTCCCGCTGGCCGACACCGGGTCGATTCCGCTGATCGCGCTGTCACTGTCCGGGATGATGTTCCTGCAGGGCGCGTATCTCGGCCCGCAGCCGGCCGTGTTCTCGGAGCTCTTCCCCGCCGCGACCCGCTACAGCGGAGCCTCGCTGAGCCTGACGCTGGGCACGATCGCGGGAGGCGCGCTGGCGCCGTTCATCGCCACGACGTTGTATGGCCTGCGCGGCGACTCGTGGCTGGTGACAGCCTACGTGACCACGCTGTCGCTGATCTCGTGGCTGTGCTCGCTTGGACTTCGGGAAACGTATCGAAGCGATTTGCAGGCCGGTCCAAAAGGACCGGCCCTACCGGTTACTTGATCGCGAAACCGGCCCGCGGATTGAACTTCTTGCCGTCGGCACGCGTGGCGTCAACCCAGATCGCCGCCGGCTTGCCGTCCTTCATCGGGTTCCCGGTGATCGTCAGCTTGGTGCCCACCTTGAAATCGCTCGGACGGATGCCCGCCCGCTGCAGCGTCGTCGGTCCCTCGGCCTCGAAGCCCCACGTCGTGACCTTGCCGTCCTTGCCAGTCACGTCCACCCACAACCACGAATGCGGGTTCGTGTACTCGAACTTCTTGACGACGCCATCGACGGTGATCGTCTTCTTGTCGTCGAACATCGTCGCCGAATGGTGCGCGAGGCCGGGCACAGCCGTGACTGCAAGAGCGCCCAGCGCCAGGACGGCAGTTGTGAACGCTCGAATCATGGCTTGCCTTTCTGCGCGTCAGCGCTTTTGTCGAATGTGAATCCTTGGAACTGCGTGCCGCCCTCTTTGGTCTGCACGACGGCGTTGTTCTGGTTCTCGCCGCAGTTCCAGTAGCGAATCCGCAGGTTCTTGTCCGGATCGCTCAGCTTGACGTACGACTGCTTGACGTACCACGGCTCGGTCAACGCCGGCGGATCGTAGACCCACACATCGGCGGTCAGCGTCTTGTCGTCGGCCTTCTGCCAGATCTCGACCGTCTCGACTTGATCGCGTGTAGTCGGGATGCTGAGCGCTGATAGATCCCGGACTGCAGCTGGTTGGTGTGAATCACCAGCTTCGGGCCATCCCAGAAACCAATCGAGTCGCCGTTGGGGATCGGATAGCGATCCTCCTGCCGGAACGTGATCGCGGCCGTCGGTGTAGATGCGGCGGACGTCGTTGACCATCTCGTTGATCAGCCACGTCTGACTCGGCGTGACGATGAACTCGCGGAGGAAGGGCTCGGTCAGCCAGCGTGGGTGGCCCGGCGGTGCACAGGTCGAGATGGGGTCCCATTCGATCCCCCGCTTGACCTCCTCGATCCGCTTGACCATCTTCGCCTGATATTCAGGCGTGAGCTTTGCGGTGGCCCCTTCTCCCGGACGCTGATCGGGATCGAACGCAAAGCCTGCGTTCGCCGGCCGCGAATACACGCCGCTCCAGTCAGGCAGTCGCGTCCACTCCAGTGGGCGGCCATTCTTGGCCTCCAGCTTGAGCGCCTGATACAGCTCGAGCGCGGTCTTATGCTGACGACCGAGTTCGATCTTCTGGTCCTTGGTCCGCTCCGGGATGATCGCCGTGAGTTCCGGTGGGGCCGTTGGGGCCTCGGCGGTCTTGCACGCAACGAACGACGTCGCAAGAACCACAAGCACGAGCGCAGCGACGGCGCCCCTCGAGCGAGGTGACATCTCAACTCCTCCGATGCTGGGGATTCTAACGCGCCGACCTCTCGTGGCGACCAGGCGTCCAGAGGTGAGGACGATTGCCGGCCCGTGCAACCGCGGGCGTAGGCCGGGCAACCCATTGTGCCTGTGTGATTTGCGGTGTCCTCCACGGATTGGCAGATGACTTGCCTCTATTCAGAGTCAACGACTCCCCATGGTCGGGACGGAGGTGGGACGTGAAAGCGTTACTGACGGTCGTGATAGCGAGCGTGCTCCTCGGTGGCGTGTTCGTGAACGGTGCTGAAGCGGGGGACAAGCGCGGGAAGCACAACAAACGCGTCGATGCGCGTCACTACCGCGACTACGACAACGACGACTTCAGACGATATCGCGGCAATCGCTACGTCCGCGAGCGCGACATCGTCGTCGTTCGCGACTACTACCGGCCGTACTATCGTCCGGTGCCTCGCGGCGTCCGCGCCAACTACTATCGCGGTGGCTACCTGCCGGTTGGCTGGAGAACGCGCGTCGTCCCGGTGCCGGTGTACCTACGAACCGCAGTTCGTGCCAGTGCCTTACGGCTATCGTCGCGGCTTCATCGACGGCCACGTGGTGGTCCACAACTCGAACGGCTTCATCCTCGACATCGCCGCGGTGTTCTGAGCACGACAGCGTAGGGCCGGGTCTTTAGACCCGGCCCGCAAGGCGGGTCTGAAGACCCGCCTCTACGACAGACCCGCCTCTACGACCCGCCTCTACGATCCACGACGACCGCGCCGCCCTTGACGACAACTTTTACGTTGAGCAGGTTGTAGATCAAGATCGAGCGGATCGCCGTCGACGAGCACGATGTCGGCAAGCTTGCCGCTCTCGAGCGTTCCCAGGTCCTTGCTCTTCTCGATGAACGCCGCCGTGTTCGGCCCCATCAGCTTGATGATGTCCTGGGCCGAGAACATCAGGCTGAGCGCGCGCAGTTCGTGCTTGAGGCCCTCGCGCGGCAGATAGTTCGTGTCGGTCCCGAACCCGTAGGTCACTCCGGCGTCCCAGAGCGTCCGCGCGTTCACCGCCTTCTCCCCCGCCTCGCGTCCGCGCCCCTTGCCATCGAGGATGGCGTCGGGCCATTTCCCGCCATCGCGGAACGTCGGGATGTTGTCCTTGTTGAAGACACCGAAGACCGGCAGTCCGAAGCCAGCGGTGGACAGCGTCTCCACACCCGCGGCTGCGACCTTGCGCGCATCGGCCTCGCTCAGCCAGCTTCCGTGCGGCGTGTGCACGAGTTTCTGGGCGCCCGCGTCGAGCGCCGCCAGCATCGCCGGCACGCTGACCGCATGGACCATCGTGTCCAGCTTGTACCTTCTTACCTTCGTCGATGACGACCTTGAGGATCGCCAGCTGTTGCGCCGTCGGCTCGGGATCGATGCGTGCCTTGATGATCTCGATGCCAGCCTCGGCGAACTTCCGCACCTGCGCGCGTGCCAGTTCCTCGGTCTTGAAGTTGTCCGGATCAGCGCGGCCTGACGTGATGATGCGCGGCCCTGTCAGCGCCCCGGTGTCCACGCGGCGCTTCAACTCGAGGATGCCCGGAAACGGACCGCCCCCGGACATGAGCGTCGTGTAGCCCGCATCCAGGAACTCCTGCATGCGCGGCACCGACTGCTCCTTGAACCAGCGCTCGTCGTTCCCGCCCATGACGTGGCGATGCGCATCGATGAACCCGGGCAGCGCGGTCATGCCCTTGGCGTCGATGGTACGCCCCGCTGGCGCGGCTGGTGCCCCGGCCGCGACGGACACGATTCGGCCGTTGCGAATCACGATCGAACCGCGCTCGATCGTCGCGCCGGTGCCAACGATGATGCGGGCGTTCGTGATGACGAGATCCTGGGCCGCGGCGCTGGATGCGCCCCCGAGCGAGCAGAGAACTGCGATGCGTGTGACTGCGAGGAGCCGCGTCATGAGATGTCGTCCTCCCTGGCCGCCGGAGGATAACAGATCGTGCGCGGCGTAGAGCAGGCCGCGCACGATCGAGCGTGCGCCCTACATCAACGAGCGCGGTGTGGGCGAGAGCAGAAACGGCTGATCGCGCAGTTCGCGGCTGAGCCGCGACTGGCGCTGCCGCCACGGTTCGAAGTGCCGGGCCATCATGGTCAGCAGCCGGGCCTTGTTGCGTGACTCCTCGTAGGTCGCCGCGCGGGTGAAGAAGCCGGCGCCGATTTCGGCATACCAGCGGATGTTGTGCCGCCCGCGCATCTGATCCTCGAAAAAGCCAGTCAGGAGCAGGCACTGCGCACCCGCCGTTTCCATCAGGTGACTGTCTCCGGTCAGTGCGCTGTTGACGACGAACTGATCGAAGATGGCAGAGAGATTTTCCGGCGCGGGCATTTCGAGCTCGGCGCGGACGGAGACTTGCGCGTAGTGCGCCAGCACGCTGGCGTTGTACAGCAGCTCCTGCCGATCTACCTTCGAATCCGAGACGTCCTGCAGACCCGTGACGAAGAACTCGAGCGCGCGACGTTCGTCCACGACGAGCAGTTCCCCGATCGACTCCATGACGGCCTCCGTGCAGTCCGCCGCGCCCGAGCCCCTCGGCGAAGGCGGGCGGACACCAGTTCCCGTTGCAGGGCTCGTACCAGCCCATCGGCTCCTCGCTGCAAGAGCTTTATCCCCTGCACGGTTCGGCACATCCAAGAATAGGCCCACGAAAACCGGGTTTTCGTTCGCTGGAGCCCGGAACTCCCCCGTCCTACGGCTCAGCGTCGCCGATTAATGCGCCGAACTCCGCGAGCACCATTGCCGTAGCCCCCCAGACGCGGGCCCCGTCCACGTCGAAGTAGGGCACGTTCATGACGCCATGCGGCGGCAGCATGCGCATGCGCTCTTCCCAGGCGACGGCATCGGGCTGCAGCAGCCGCGCAACGGGAAGCTCGATCAGCCGCTCGACCTCGTGTGCCGCGAGCGTGAACTCCGGACGTCGCAAGGCCACGCCGATCACCGGCTGCAGCAGATGCCCGCTGACGATGACCGGAATCGCGGTGAGACGGCCCAGGATCTCGACATCGGCTGGCCTCACGCCAATCTCTTCGTAGGCCTCGCGCAGCGCCGCATCCTCGACCGATTCATCCGGATGATCGAGACGCCCTCCCGGCAGCGAGACCTGTCCCGTGTGATGACGCAGGCCAGAGCCCCGCACGGTCAGCGGCACATACCAGGCATCGCCGAGCGGATAGATCAACAGGAGCGCCGCGGCCGGTCGCAGTCCGGGCTCGAGCGCGGCATCGGGACGCATCAGAGGCTGCGGCGCCATGCGCAATTGGGCCTCGAGTCCGGGCAACGGTTCGGACAGGCGACGACGAAGAGCGTCGGGCAGGGAGCGCATCCTATTCGATCGTAGACTGTATCCGCGTGGGACTGAGACATCGGCTGCTCAACCGCCGCACCTTCGTCGCCACCAGTGTGGTTGGAGGGATTGGGCTCACGACGGTTGGACCGTGGGGCTTCAATTTCCTCATGGATCGGGTCGAGGAGATTGGCCGTGAGGTGCCGGCAGCGCCGCACAAGCCGTCGCCAGCCGGGTGGTCCGACAACGCGCTGACACTGGCCTGGCTCGGGCACGCAACCGTTCTCGTCAACTTCTACGGCGTGCGCATCCTGACCGATCCGACGCTCTACTCGCGTATCGGTGTGGATCTCGGTCTCGGCTCGCTCGGGCCGCTGCGGCTGACTCAATGCGCGCTGACGGCCCGCGAGCTTCCGGAGATCGATCTCGTCCTCGTATCGCACGCGCACTTCGACCATCTCGATACGCCATCGCTCGCGGCGATCCGCGGCAGGCCCGCGGCCATGATGGGTCCTGGCACGTCAGATCTGCTGCCCCGGCGCCGCTACTCGTCTGTCAGGGAGCTTCGCTGGAATGAGTCGGCGCGGGTCACAACGCCCCGGGGCGATCTGAACGTTCGCGCGATCGAAGTGAAGCACTGGGGCGCACGACTCCGTCGAGATACGTGGCGCGGTTACACCGGCTGGGTCGTCGAGCGTGAAGGTCGCCGTCTGTTGATCGCGGGCGACACGGCCACCACGCCAGCGTTTCGCGATCATCGGCGCTTCGGCCCGTTCGACGCGGCGATCATGCCGATTGGCGCCTACAATCCCTGGATTCACAACCACTGCACGCCTGAGCAGGCCGTGACGTTGGCCGATGCCGCAGGCGCACGACTGATCGTACCGGTCCATCACCAGTCGTTCAGGTTGAGCAGCGAGCCATTCATGGAGCCGATCGAGCGCATGCAGCAGGCGCTCGCCCGGGAACACGACAGGCTCGCGATGAAAGACATCGGCGAAACGATCGTGATTCGGAGCTGACGTCATGTCGAAAGTGTTCGCCGCCGCCCTCGTCGTTGCGCTCTCCGGCGTTCAGGTGATCACGCAGCGCCAGTTGTCGCCGGGTTATCTCGACCCCACCCCCATCCTCGCCGCCGCGCGGCAGGCCATCGGTACGGACAAGCTGCGGTGCGTCACCATCGGCGGAACCGCCTATGCGGGCGCTCTGGGTCAGGCTCGGGAGTCCGCTCGAAATACCGATTGGCCGCGCATCGACTCGATGGCCAACTACACGCGGGCGATGAACTGGGACGCGTGGTCGATGAAAGAGGAGTTCGACCGCAAACCCGGGCTGAACCCCGCCGGGTGGAAGTACGGCATCGGCTGGGAGGACGGCCCCCTCCAGAAGAACGTCCATCAGACGTTCATGCTGAACGGCACGCACGCGTGGTACCTCGATGGCACCGGCTCGCCGGTCGTCGCGCTGCCGTCAGAGTTCGCGGAGATCTATCCCGTCGAACTCGTACTGAACCCGCACGGCTTCTTGAAGGCGGCGGCACTCCCCGGTGCGAATCCGAAGGCGGTCTGGCGCTGGGAGCTCGGCGAGATGGGACGCGACGGCCCCGAAGTATCGCCCGAGCGCATGCGCGTGGTGTCCATCACGTGGGGCAAGTACCGCGTGGACGCCACCATCAACAAGGAGAACCTGCTCCAGCGGATCCACACGTGGGTCCCGAGCGAGACGCTCGGTGACATGAACTACGAGCACGAGTTCACCAACGACAGCTACGTCGACCTTGGCAGCGGGATCCGGTTCCCGACCGGCTGGCATTCCCATCAGGGATGGGACGACAACTTCGGCGCGCAGGCGGTCACGGCGGGGCACAACGCCTTCGGCGGCACGCTCAAGGACGTGAAGGCCAACGTCTGCCCGGACCCAGTCACCGTTCCAGACGCCGTGCGTTCGGCCGCGTTTCCCATGCGCATCGAGACCGAGACGCTGGCCGACGGCGTGTATCTCATCGGCGGCGGGACGCACAACAGCGTCGCCGTCGAATTCGCCGCGTTCATCGTCGTCTTCGACGCGCCGCTCAGCGAAGCGCGCAGCCTTGCGGTCATCGAGGAAATCGTCCGGCGGATTCCCAACAAGCCGATCCGGTTCGTCGTCAACTCTCACCAGCATTTCGACCACACTGGCGGCCTGCGCGCCTACAACCACATCGGCGCCACCGTGATCACGCATTGGAAGAACTACGACTTCCTCAACCGCGACGTGATCAACTACGTGCCGCGGACGCTGCGCCCCGACATGGTGTCGCTCTGGCCGCCGACCGAGCTGGCCGAGGGCTACTACTTCGAGACCGTTCGCGAGAACTACGTCATCACCGATGGGTCGCGGACGATGCAGATTCACTACGTCAACCCGCTCGACCACGTCGAAGGCATGTTGATGGCGTATCTGCCGAAGGAGAAGCTGCTGCTCGAAGCGGATCTCGTCAACACGGTCGAGCCGATGCCGGCGCGGATCTCCGGCGATCAGCGCAGCTTCTTCAACGCCGTGCGCAAGCTCAAGCTCGACGTGACGCGCCTGGTGCCAACCCACGGACGCCCGATACCGTGGGCCACCTTCGAGACCGTCGCAACGCGATGAACAGCGTCAGTCGCCGCAACATGTTGGCGACAGCGGGGACTGCCCTCGCGTCGATCCTCCTGCCACTGCGAGCCGCCGCAGCCGTTCCGCGGCTTCGCGTGACCGGCGTCGAGCTCGTGCCCGTCCGCGCCACGTCACGAACCGTCTGGCTTTTCGTTCGGCTCACGACCGATGCCGGACTGGTCGGGCTCGGCGAAGCATCCGACGCCTTCGGCTTCGCGAATACGACCGCCGACGACGCGGCACGCATGCGCCGTGAGCTGCAGCGATTCTTCGAGTTGATCGCTGGACGCTCCCCGCTGGAGATCGAGTCGTACCGTCAACGGGGCGAGCCGATGGCCCGCCAGGGACTCATACCGGCGACGGCGTTCAGCGCGATCGAGCAGGCACTGTGGGATCTGGCCGGCAAGGCGCTCGACGTTCCGACCTACGTCCTGCTCGGTGGCAAGGTGCGCAACGGGCTTCCCGTCTACGCCAACATCAACCGCGCAACCAATCCGCGGACGCCGGATGGATTCGCCGCCGCCGCGAAGCGAGCGGTCGCCGACGGGTTCAAGACGATCAAGGCTGCGCCCTTCGACGGGTTTCCGCCTGCCGGCTCTCCCGCCGATCAGGTCGCCCGCTTCATCGACGTGGGTCTAGACGCAGTGCGCGCCATGCGCGCAGCGGTCGGGCCGACCGTCGGGATCATGATCGACTGCCACAGTTTCTTCGGCGTCGATCAGGCCGTTGCGGTTGCGGAGCGGTTGGCGGCGTACAACCTGACCTGGTATGAGGAGCCAGTCGCGCCTGAACGAGTGGATGACACTGTGGCCATCAAGGGCCGGATCAAGCAGCCGATGGCCGGCGGCGAGGTGCTGTTCGGACTCTCAGGCTTCGGACCGCTCGTCCGTCGTCATGCGGTGGACACGATCATGCCCGACGTGAAGCATTGCGGCGGTCTGCTCGAACTGACGCGCATCGCGGCGATGGCGGCCGAGGAAGGCATGCTCGTCGCGCCGCACAATCCCAGCGGTCCGATCTCGACCGCGGCCAGCGTTCAGGTGTGCGCCGGCATGAAGAACGTGAACTACCTCGAGCTTCAATACGGCGAGGTCGGCTGGCGCTCGGAGGTGGTCTCGCCGGTCGAGCGGTTCGTTGACGGGACGATCGAGATTCCCGATCGCCCCGGCTTCGGAGTGTCGCTGAACGACGACATCATTCGCTCCCGATCTCTCGCGCTCTGAGTCAGGTGCTCCAGCATTGCCCGCCGATGAGCGATCTGACGCTCATTCAATTCGTCCATAGGCCATCATGACCCGGGGGTGTGACAGCCCAGGTCACTCTGGCTGGTAGCCGGTAGCTGGTAGCCGGTAGCCGGTAGGCGGAGCTCGGAGCCTGTGACCAGTACGGTTACCTGCCTACAACCGACTGCACGGCTACCGGCTACCACCGGCTACCGACCACCAGCTAGCAAAGCACCGGCATCTTCGCCGGATCCACGCGTTGGACCAGGAGCTCGGCGGCCTGAGCGACGTCCTCCGCCGAGTGGACGTGGGCCAGCGCCGGCACGCCCGACTCCCCCGTCAGGTCGCGATCGAGCCACACGTGCTGGATGCCCAGCGCGCGCGCCGGCGCGATGTCGTGGTACCAGCTGTTCGCCACGTGCACCCAGTCGCGGCGATCGACGCGCGTCAGACGCTCGAACGCCAGGAAGTGCCACGGCGCCGGCTTGTAGCCACGGATGCGCTCGGCCGTGAGCACCAGGTCGAACGGCGCGCGGAACCGCATGTGCGTCATGGCGAACAGATCCTCGTCGCAGTTCGTGAGCACGGCCAGCCGCCAGCCGCGCTGGCGGAGCTCCGCCAGCATCGGCTCGACGTCGTCGAAGATGCGCATGGACGCCCAGGCCTCGGGCAATGCCCGCACCGCCTCGACCGACAGCGTCAAGTCGGACTCCCGCGCCGCGCGCGCGAGCGCCGAGACGAGGACCTCCTTGTACGAACGGTGAGGCTTCTCTCGCTCCACGACGGCTTCATGCGCGTGATAGGCACGCAGGACCTCGCTCGTCCGCTCTCCAGTGAACGGACGAATGGCGTCGGCAAACCCGGTCTGCCAGTCCACGAGCGTCCCGAAACAATCGAACGTGATCCACCGCATTCGCGCTGACACTTCAACCTCCTCACAAAACAAAAGGGCCATCACCCTGCTCGGGTGATGGCCCTCGATTCCTCTCGAAGAAGGTCCGTTGCTACATCACCCGAATGAACCTGGGGGGTCCAGCCACATCGAGCCGGCCCCGGTTACGGCGGCAAACGTGCTAAGGCACGCTGCCAGCGGCGCGCTGACGCGCTTGGCCGCGGCCGGACGGACTCGATCTAGTTGGATGATGGTCAGATACACAGGTTCGCTCCGAAGTGCGCTACTGATGATAACGCGGGTCGGGGGAAAACCGAACACATTACTTGTCCCAGTACCACACGAAGACCGCGCCCTGACTTCCGAACCCGAACAAATCGGTGCCTCCCGACGCCGACACGGAGATGTTGACCAGGCGGTCGCGGCCCACTCCTGTGGCAAACTCCGTCGCCTCGGCGATCAGCTCGTCCCACTTCTTGGTCGAGCTGCTGAACAGCTTGCAGTGGACTCTTCATCGACGGTCTCCTCGGGCCGGCTGAAGCCGGACACTACGGTTTGGGTACGCGCAGCGTGGCGCTGATCATCGCGCTGCCGCTGGCGAAATATACGAGAGCGAGTGGATGGAGGGTCCACGGGCCGATCACGCACCGCGCCGAGCCACACCGCCTCGCCGACTCGCCCGAGCGCGAACGCCAGCGGCCCACATCCCGACGATGACGATGCTCGTCGGGATCGGCGTGCCTTCGAAGTACTTGACCTTGCCGGTGTTCGCATCCGCCAGCGACGCCGCCGTGACGTTGAACCGCGCGAGACGGCTGACGCCGCAGACGACCAGATATGTCAGACAGACAACATCCCATCCGCCGCGCAGGCCGAGCGTGAACCCGAGCACCGCCGGCGCGACGCCGAAGGAGATGACATCAGCCAGCGAGTCGAGGTCGCCGCCGAGGATCGACTGCCGGCTCTTCTGCGCGCGCGCCACCATCCCGTCGAAGACGTCGCAGATGAGCGCCAGCGGCAGGAGGATGAATGCGTACCACAGCAGTCGCGGATTGCCGCTGGCCAGGTAATCGAGGCACAGGAAGATCGCGATCGTGCCGCAGCTCGCGTTGCCGATCGTCAGGGCGTCTGCCGCGGTATAGGACCGCAGCATCGACAAGTGCCGCCGGGGTTCCACCATGACCGAGAGGATAGGCCATAATGCCCTCCATGAAACGACGCGCGCTGGTCTGTGCCGTGGGTGTCCTGTTCGTCATCGGCGTCGCCGCCGCTCAATCGCAGCGTCCAGCCGGTACGAGTCACACTGGAAATGCCTTCAAGTTCAACAAGGTCGCCGAAGGCGTCTACCACGCGATCGGCACCGGCTCGCTCGCCGTCGTCGGCAACTCCTCCGTCATCGTCAACGACAGTGACGTGATCATCGTGGACGATCACGTGTCGCCGGCCGCCGCGTGGGTACTTCTGGACGAGGTGAAGTCGCTCACCAACAAGCCCGTCACCACCGTCATCAACACCCACTTCCACTTCGACCATGCACACGGCAACCAGATCTTCGAGCCGGGCGTGCAGATCATCGGGCACGAGTTCACGCGCCGGATGCTGCTCGGCAATCCGACGGGAATGCCCCTGTATCAGGGCTACTTGAACGGGATGCCGACGCAAATCGACACGCTGAAGAAGCGCATCGCCGAGGAGAAGGACGCGGCAGCAAAGGCAAAACTGCAGACGCAGCTTCAGGTCACCGAGAACAACTACGCGTCACAGAAAGAGCTCAAGCCAACGCCGCCGAACGTCACGCTCAGCACGCAGATGACGCTGTTCCGTGGCAACCGGGAGATTCAGATTCGATATCTCGGGCGCGGACACACGGCCGGCGACGTCGTCGTGCTGCTGCCGAAGGAGCGGATCGTCATGACCGGCGACTTCCTCACGTCCGGCCTGTCGAACATGAGCGACTCGTATCCGGAAGAATGGGCCGCGTCACTGGACGCGTTGAAGAAGCTCGAGTTCGACACTGTGATGCCTGGCCACGGCGAGGCGTTCACCGACAAGGCGAAGATCGGCTACTTCCAGGCCTACCTGCGCGACGTCTGGGCGGAGACGAGCCGGCTGAAGAAACAGGGCGTGTCCGCCGCTGAAGCGGCCAAGACGGTGGACATGACGAAGCACAAGGGGAACCTGCCCATTCAGGCGCCAGGCATTCCGCCGATTGCGGCGACGCGTATCTACGATTTGCTGGACGGAAAAGCGCAGTAGTGGAAGGCGGGTCTAAAGACCCGCCTCTACGGACCCGCCTCTACCTTGCTATCTGGCGTGCTCGATGCCTTCGGCGCACGCGAACTCGCGCAGCTGATCGTCTGGCGGACCCGTCATCTTCCGATAGGTCTTCACCGTCTCCCATGGCTTGACCAGGGCGACCGGGTCGGTCACCGTGATTCGATCCTCGAGGATGCCCGGTGAGACGAAGCGAATCCGCTCACGGACGGTCATCTGATCGCTGTGCGGCGTGAAGCCCTCGATGTAGGTGTTGTCTCGCAGTGCCACGGTCTCGACGACGAGCGTGTCGCCCTCCCAATGGCCGGTGGAATACCCGGCGTAAGTCGGGTCGTCCAGGATCGCCGGCGTGGGCTTGCGTCCGTCGAGATACACGCGACGCAGCGCGTCGTTGAGCTCGCTGAAGAACGTGACCTTGTCCTTCGTCTGCATCACTTCCATGCCGTAGGCCATGTTCATCATCGCTGGCATTCCGGGCGGCAGGCACTTCGCGGTGTTGTCGTTCTCGGATGAACCCGCAACGCGGGCCTTGCTCATGGCCTGCCATTTCGCGAGGTACTCGGGCGTGAGGAGCGGCGCGGTCGGGCTGCGGCCCTGCGAGCCGTCCGAGAGCGGTGCGGTGCGCGTGGGTGGTGGAAGCGGCTGGCCAGGCGCGGGTGCCGCTGGTCCACCGGCGCGGGCACCTCGCCCCCCGCCGGCCGCACCCGCTGCGTTGATCGGCCGATAGACACCGGAGAAGTCGGGAGGCGTCTGCGCGCTCGCGACTACGGCGACCATCGTCGCCGCGAGGATCGACAGGAAGATTCTCGAGATCTGCATGGCTAGTCTCCAGGCGGCGCGTTGGGCAGCACCTTGCCGTCAGCCATCGTCACGCGCGCGATCATCCCGACTTTGCTTCCGTCCTTCGACGGGCTGTAGTGAACCGTGACCTTGTCGCCCGCCTTCAACACGCTTCTCGACCACCCCGCGCGAAGCAGCACACCGGGCGCGCGGCCTTCCATCGCCCACTCCACCTTTCCGCCCTTGCCGTCATCGACGTCCATGATCAGCCACGTGTGCGGATTGGACCACTGCCACTGCTTGACCGTGCCAGTCGCGGTGAGCACGGTCTCGACGGCAAACGCGACGTTGCTGTGATGTGCATACGCACGCGTGCCGCCGAGTGCCAGCGGGGCCAGCAACGCGATCGACACAATGATGCGCGTCCTCATGAGAGCTCCTCGAGTGACTTCGTTGCGCGTCATTCTACGCGACGCGCGGCGTCCCGGGATGATGCGCATCCCACCACTTCAGTCTCTTCTCGCGCGTCCAGGCGGTCAGCCCGATACCCGCCAGCTCCGCGGCCAGCGCATCGGCAGTACCTGGACGGGCGTTTGGGTCCTTCTCGAGACACGCCAGGACCACGGCATCGAATCGCTTGGAGATCGCGACTTCGGTGCGCGCTGATGGCGGCACGGGCACGGTCTGCGCATGATGCATCATGGTCTCGATCGCCGTGCGACCGGTGAACACCAGCTGCCCGGTGACGAGCCAATATGCCAGACAGCCGACCGCATAGATGTCGGACCGCCCGTCGAGGGGCCGATCGCTCATCACCTGTTCGGGCGACATGAACGCTGGCGTACCGCCCACCGCATGATCGCGCGTCAGGTTCAACTCGGTCGCGCCCTGGGGACCGTGCGACTTCACCAGCCCGAAGTCGAGTACTTTCACGAAGTCCACCTCGCGCCCGTAGCGGCACACGTAGACGTTAGCGGGCTTGATGTCGCGGTGTACGAGCCCGGCCTCGTGCGCCTCGGCCAGCGAGTGGCACACCTGCATCAGCAAGTGCGCCGCGCGCTCCTCCGACACCGGCCCGAACTTCTGGACGAGCGTGTCGAGGTCGAATCCGTCCAGGAATTCCATCACGTAGTAGAAGGCGCCTTCGTCCGACACGCCGAAGTCGTACAGCTCGATGGTATGCGGCGAACGCAGCAAGGCCGTCGCCTGCGCTTCGCGTTCGAATCGCGCCTGCAGCTCTGACTGTCGCTCGGGGCTCGAGCCGCCAAGCACCTCGGGGCGCATCAGCTTGATCGCCGCGGGACGCGCGAGTAGCCGATGACGCGCACGCCACACCTCGCCCATCCCGCCGGCGCCCAGGCGTTCCTCCAAACGGTAGCTCCCCAGTTCACGTGCGCGCGTGACCTCCGCGCCGAGACCGTAGACCACGCGGGCGCCGACGTACGCCAGCAGCACGACGAGCAGGTATGGCAGCACGAGCACGAGAAAGAACCCGAGAGCATCGATCGGCGGGACATCAGCACCGCTCGCGACGCCCAGCCCGACCACAATCGGGACCGAGCTCACCGAGATCAGCGCGGCGATGAGCGCTTTACGCGGGGGACTCGGAACGATGACTGTGTACGCCAGCATCCAGACGGCGACCCACGACAGACCAGCCCACGGCGGCGACAGGACATAGCCACTCGGGTCCCCGTATTGCGCGATGGCGATCCCAAAGCTTCCGACGACTTCGAAGACCAGGCCCAAAGTGAGCGCCGTGCCAACAGCGACTCGCCGGCTCCACGTCGATGCCGCAACGATCAGAGCCACGACAATCGAGACGGCCGTTGGGACCCACCGAATCGCAGCGGCGAGTGCGTAGTCCCGCTGGCTCTGTATTACCAGGATCGGGAGGACGTCACTCATCGCGAAGCAGAACGCATAGAGGAGCGCCAGCGTTCTGAGACGCTTTGCTGATTGAGCGAGAAGGTCCGGAGGAAGTCCAGTGGTGCGGGTGCGCGCGGCCGCGCCTGAAGGCGGGTCTAAAGACCCGCCTCTACGATCACGATCGGGCGGGAGGAGTGTTTTCAGTTGCGACACTCAAAGTTCTTCGCGTCCTGCGTATCACCTGTTCCTTTGTAGTGCGCGTGCTGCGGATAGGCACAGAGCGGGCGGCTTCGGCCCGGCAGCGCGCGACCTGTCGCCACAACCGAAGCCGGGGCCGTGCCCTTCTCTACCCAGTCCACGAGCGCCGACAGCATGTCGAACGTGTCGAGCGCCATCGGACCGCCACTGCAATGCGCCACGCCCGGCGCCAGATACAACCGGCTCCAGTCCGTGACCTTTTCAGGGCCGCCGTTCGCTTTCGTCATGCGCTCGTAGTAGTCGATCGTGTCGAGCGCGGAGAACCACGGATCGCTGACGCCGTGGAAGAACATCAGCTTGCCGCCGTGGTTCGAGAAGGTGTTGAGATTCGTCCAGCTCCCGGTCGCGCCGAGAATGTCCGAAGGACTCGCCGCTGCCGCAGCCGCGCGGGCGTCAACGTTCATCGTGGTAGCTGAGAATGCGGGGCCCACCGGATTCAACCCGCCATGGAGAAGCCCCGGGATCCCCTGCGTCGCGGCAATGCCGGTGTCGAACATGAAGCCTGGATACACCTGACGGCCCTGCGAGTCCTTTGGTCCGGCAAACCCCTTTTCGAGCGCGGTGGCCTGCGCCATCGTCAGGCACGAGTCGGTCTTGTTCGCGCCGCACACCAGCGTCTTCGGATCGAAGCGGCAGGCCTTCGTGTTGAAGATCATGTCGTCCTTCAGTCCGTCGCTAGCGTCGCAGGCGTTGAGCACGCCGTCGATGACGCCTTTCTTCTGCGCATCGGACAGCACCGTTCGCGGATCGGCCTTCCCTGCCGCATCCTTCGTGGCCGCGGCGTTGAGCATCGTCGCGACCCATTCGTCGCCGATGCCCGAGTACGCCGTGCGCATCGCCGGGGCGCCGGAGATGATGCCGTCGAAGAAGGTCGGATGACGCTGCGCCATCAGCATGGCTTCGCGACCACCGGTCGAACAGCCGGTGAAGTACGAGCCGATCCGGCGCCTTGGCATAGTGCTGCGCGATGATCTGTTTGGCCAGCACGGCGATCCGTCCGACGGCCTGATACGCGAAGTCGAGAGTCGCCTGCTGCTCCTGCATGAAGCTGGCGTCGAATCCTCCCTGGCCCTGGTGACCGGTGTCGGTCGAGACAACGGCAAAGCCGCGGAGCAGCGCCGGCGTCGTGCCGGCCGCGACGGCGCCGAGCGGCAACTGCACGCTGCCGTTCAGACCGCCGCCACCCTGAAACAGGAAGCGCCCGTTCCAGTCACCAGGCAACGCAAGCGCGAATCCGATTCCGTATGGTTTTCCATCCGCGCCGGTGCGGCGATCGAGGACGCCGTCGAGGCGGCAATACGCCGGCAGCTTCATCGGATTCGGCGCGCCCCCTCGACCCGCCGGTGGAGACGAGCCTTCCGCAAACCATTCGGCCTTTGTAATCGATAACGTGATGCCGGGAATCTGCAGGTTCGTCAGCGCCGCGCACGCGGCCGCATCGCGCCGGGTTTGGGCGGTTGCCGATGACGCGGCAACAGCAACGAGACCCAGAGCCATCAGTCCCGCAGAAAATGTGATACGCATGGCCAGAGATTCTACGCCGTGCCAAAGAAAAGTGCCGGGCTGCTTCTCTTCCGTCGTCGCGAGGGCCTGGAAGTACTGCTGGTCCATCCGGGAGGACCACTCTGGGCGAAGAAGGACGAGGGGGCGTGGTCGATCCCGAAGGGCGAGATTGACGCCGACGAGGATCCGCTGGCCGCTGCCCGCCGCGAGTTCGAAGAGGAACTCGGGTCATCGGTCTCCGGCGACTTCGTGACGCTCGCTCCCATCCGCCAGGCCAGCGGCAAGCTGGTCTACGCCTGGGCGGTCGAAGCCGACTTCGATACGGCGACATTCACGAGCGGCACGTTCAGCATGGAATGGCCGCCGCGCTCGGGGCGCCAGCAGGAGTTCCCGGAAGTCGATCGCGCGGAGTGGTTCACGATCGATGAGGCGAAGCGAAAAATCAACAAGGGACAGGTTCCGCTGCTCGACGAGTGCGAACAGCTGATCGCTCCGCAGACGTAGAGGCGGGTCTTTAGACCCGCCTTCAATTCTCGGTAGGCCGCTCGATTCGATCGACGACGAGCACGTCAACCGGACCGCGTCGCGCGTCGAGCTTCAACCCGAGATCGTCCTGCAGTGCGGTGAAGAGCGATGGCGCGTCCGAGACAGCCGCGGGAGGCGGCCCGACGAGTGCACCGCCCAGGCCCTCGGGCGCGAAGATCACATCGAGATCGAACGCACCGCCAAGCCCCGTCTCGTCAACGACCGGACGACGAACCACCAGCGACAACTGACGCTTGGTGAACTCATCCATCGTAATGCTGCGCGCCGAGATCCAGCCCGGAGCGGTCATGGCCCCGCATCGCCTCCCGAGAGGTTCGTCGGTGGGAAAAATGAGCCGAATCCGACCGGCGCCGTTTCCCGGCGGCGGTGGTGGCGGCGGTGGAGGCATCGGCACGCCCTCCGGCGGTCGAATCGGCGCGCACTCGGGGCCCGACGGCTGAAGGCGAGCGCCGAGTCGCTTGTCCGGGCGCGCCATTGTCAACGCGTACATCGGCAGCTCACGCCGTTCCTGGTGAGCGGCAAAGCCGAATCGATCGGCCAGCATCGCGCGCAGCATCAGGCGAATCGTATTGGTCGGGGTTTCGTCGGCGGTCCTGGCCTCGATCGCGAAGCGCTCCGTCGCCGTCCAGTCGGGCGCGTTCACGAGCTGGACGTCCTCGAGACCGTATGCGACCTGGATGACCTGTCGCACGACGACGTTGCCCGCGATCATCCGGCCGCCGGGTTGAAACGCGACGACCGGGATGCCTTGATTGGTCCGGTTTGGCTTGATCGAGATCACGTCGAAGGCCGGACCCGCCTGCGCGATGAACGTGACCGGCAGCGCGATCAGCAGAGCGGAGACAAGCAGACGTCGTCGCATGCCGTCTTGGACACCGGAATCGCGTCGGTGTTCCGTAGGGCCGGCTAAAGCCGGGATTCGGGATCGGATCCGGATCGGCAGCCCCGAGGCCCGAGTCCCGACTTTACCCGGACCTCTCGTAATACTTCTTGTACATCCCGCGCCGGAAGATCCAGCCACCGAGTGGACCGAGCCATCCGAGGACGTAGTACATGTGTCCGAGGTCCATCAACTCGATCAGGTTGCCGTCGAAGTCTTTCGCGAAGAAGAACGAGTGGCCTCGCGGCGAACGTTCGGGCTTGCTGAGGCACTCGACGCCCTTGCTCACCAGATAGTCGTGCCAGCGCGCCAGATTCCGCACGTTGAAGGAGATGTGCGTGAGGCCGACCTTGTTCCAAGGAATCGCCGTTGGTGGCTGTTGCGGCTGGAACTCGAAAATCTCCAGGACTGCCCCACCCGGCACACGGATCCAGCCGATCTTGCACGAGGGCTGGGTCCCTTCGACGCCGAAGAACGAGCGGACGCGCTCGGGCGGCGTGTCCGCGACTCCCACCAGGGGACAGCCGAACACCTCCCAGTAGAAGCGAACGGCCTTGTTGAAGTCGGACACGGTGATGCCGACGTGGCTGAAGGAGCGTGCTTTCACAAATCTCTCCGCGCGGTCTGAAGACCGCGCTCTACGTGAGGTCGTTCGTCCGCAGATGATCAGCCACGCGCAGCGCCTGCGCGATGATCGTCAGGCCCGGATTCACAGCCGCCGACGATGGAAAGAACGACGCGTCAACGACGAACAGATTCTCGATATCGTGCGTGCGGCAGAACGGATCGAGCACGGACGTCCGCGGGTCGGTACCAAAGCACAGGGTGCCGCACTGGTGCGTCGTGTTCTGCGCGCCGATCGAGTGCGCGAAGATCCGCGGCGACCAGTAGCCGAGTCGCCCGAGCAGCCCGCGCAGTTCATCGACCAGTTGCGCATGCGCGCTCAGGTTGTTGGGGCGAAACGCCAGCATCGTCCGGCCGCCGGCGCCGAGGGTCACGCGGTTCTCCGGCTTCGGCAGATCCTCCGTCATCGCCAGCCAGTCCGTCGCCCGCGACACCCACATCTCGTACGCCCACAGCGGGATGTGTCGCATCTCGAGGAACTTGTAGCGCCACCGGTCGCCGACGACCTTCGCCATCCGCGCGTCCGTCCGGCCCTGCGACTGAATCTGTCCGAGCGGATACGGCGTGTCCGGTCCTCGCAGGTAGAAGTCGTTGATCGCCAGCGTCTTCTGGAACTCGTCATGATTCACGTGCCACCCGACGCCCTGCATCATCGTCGCCAGATGCGCCATGTAGCGCGTGCCGACCATGCCCGACGAATTCGCCAGCCCGTTGGGATGGCGATCGTTGGCCGATCGCAGCAGCAGCGCGGCGGAGTTCACGGCCCCGCAGGAGACGACGAATCGATCGGCGGTCACGCGCGTGCGCTCGCCGTTGCGTTCGATCTCGACGGCGGTCACTCGCCGGCCGGAGGCGTCGGTGATCAGTCGGTGCGCTGTGGCACGCGTGAGCAGCGTGACGTTGTCGTGGCGCGCCGCCGGCACGACGCACGCCACTTCCGCGTCACTCTTCCGTTCGATCTGACACGGAAACGAGTTGCACGTCCGACATAGCACGCAGCCATCCGCTGCGCCCGGGTTGATCAACCCGAGCGGCAACGGCGACGGATGCAGTCCCTGCGCGCGAATCGCGTCAACCAGCCCGCCCATGCCGCGCGCGTGCGGCACGGGCGCGTACGGATACGGGCCACGCGGCGGCTCGGTCGGGTCGTGCCCGCACTCACCGTGAACGTGATAGAGGCGTTCGGCGCGGTCGTAGTACGGAGCCAGCGTCTCGTAGTCGATCGGCCAGGCCGGCGAGAGACCATCGGCGTGCTCGGTCGCCTGAAAATCCTCGCGCCTGAACCTGTACAGAACGCTGCCCCAGAACTTCGTGTTGCCGCCGACGCAGTAGTGCGTGTAGGGAACGAACTCCTCGCCACGCTCATTGAGCCAGCGCTCGTTCGTCCGGTAGCGCAGGTCCTTCCAGACCGCCTCCGGACTCCAGTTCTCGGGCTCCCGGGGAACGACGTCCCCTCGCTCGAGGACGAGCAAGCGCGCGCCGGTGCCAGCCAGCGCGTGGGCCATCGTCCCTCCGCCGGCGCCGGTTCCGATGATGACGATGTCGTAGTGTCCGGTCACCGCGCTACGGCCACCTGGCTGGCCGGCGCCAGGCTCGCATAGATCTGGTCCATCAGTCGCTGGTCGTCCATGGCCCGCTCGAGACTCATCTCGGGGGCCGCTCCCGTGGTGATGGCGCGATGGAAGTCCCGATACATCGCCTTGTAACCGCGGATATCTCGAAAGCCGGGAAACATCAGTCGCGGAATGCCGCCGCCGCGGACAACCATGATCGTGCCGTTGGATTCGAACGAGATCACACCCTTACGGCCAAACAGCTTCGAGAGGCGAAGGCCGCGCAGCAGCGACGGCACCTCGCGAGAGTAGTACAGGGATCCAACTGCTCCGGTGTCGTACTCGAATGCCACCATCATGCTCTTGACGCGCCTGTCTGGACCTTCTCGCGAGGGTACTGGCCGATAGCCGTGCGCGGTAGTGATCCGCGGGCCGAGACTGCCCGCGAGGTGCAGCCAGTGAATGCCTTCCTCGAAGAACGCGTCGCCACCGGCCATGGCCTCGTCGTTCCGCCAGTCGTCTGCGGTCTTGAGTCTGTGCGCGATGGTCGTGAAGTGCGCGAACAGGAGATCGCCGATCGCGCCCTCGGCGAGCAGTCGCCGCAGCCGGACGGCGAGCGGCTTGTAGTGATCGTTCTCGCCGATCAGGACGACGCGTCGCGCGCGATTCCGTGCCTCGAGCGCCGCGCGATACGCTTCCATGCCGGGGAACGCCGGTTTCTCCACCAGCACGTGCTTCCCCGCGGCCAGCGCCTGCAGCGTGAGATCCAAATGAAGCGAGGGCGGCACCGCGATGACGAGGGCATCCACCTTCGGATCGGCGATGGCCGACGCATAGTCGCCGTAGCTGCACGCGCCACCATAGCGGGCCGAGAACGCCGACGCCCTGGCCCTGTCCCGGCTGGCGTAGCTGGGCTCGATGATGCCCCGGAGGGCCTTCAGATGGCGGCTGTGGACCCCGGTGATGAAGCCGCAACCGAGAAAGGCGATGCGCAGCACTCGCCTTTCATCATACCGGTGCCGCGGCTGGGTCCGTGCTGTCTGTGCTAAGGTGCACGCCAAACGGAGTCGCCATGTCTCATCGGGTGTGTCTCCTTGTTGTGGCTGCGCTGCTCACGCTCCCGGTCCACGCCGGGGCGCAAACCGCGTGGACTCCCCCGCGTACTTCCGATGGCCAGCCCGATCTGCAAGGCGTCTGGCTCAGTAACACCGCGACGCCCCTCGAGCGGCCGAAGCAGCTCGAAGGCCGCGCGCGGTTGACCGACGAGGAAGTCGCCGAGTTCAAGCGACGCGCCGAGCGCCTCTTCAAGACCGGCAACAGTGACTTCGCGGTCGGCGACGGAGTCTTCCAGGCCGTGCTCACCAATCCTGAGCGGTATACCAACCCGAACGCGACGCACGCCGCGAGCGAGATGGTGGACCTGGAGTTCGACAACCACACCTCGCTCATCCAGGATCCGTCGGACGGCCGCATCCCGCCGTTGACGGCAGAAGGTCGAAGCCGGCAGGCCGCGGTCAACGCGGCCTTTCAACGTCCCACGGAGGCGGCCGACGTCGGCAACGCGTTGCGCTGTGTGTCCTGGGGCGTGCCGCGCCTCGGCGGCCGCTATGGCTCGGGCGACATGAGCTACTACCAGATCTTCCAGTCGCCTGGGTTCGTCGTCCTCTACATGGAAGCCGGTCACGACGCTCGCGTCATTCCGCTCGATGGCCGGCCTCACCTGCCCTCCGGCATCCGGCAGTGGAACGGCGATTCACGCGGCCGCTGGGATGGCAACACGCTCGTCGTCGAAACGACCAACTTCTCCGGCAAGAGCTACTTCATGGGAGCGACCGAGAACCTGACGCTGGTGGAGCGCTTCACACGTGTGGCGCCGGATCGGATCACGTACGAAATGACGCTCACCGATCCGACGACGTGGACGCGGTCGTGGACCGCGATGATGCCGCTGCGGCAGCGACAGGAAACGCTGTACGAGTTCGCCTGCCACGAAGGCAACTACCACATCATGTCGGGCATGCTCCTCGGCGCGCAGCGGTGATGGTCCGCCTGAAGGCGGACCCTACGTACGTGGGGCCGCCTTCTCGTGGGGGCCGCCTTCAGGCGGCCCGCTACGGCGCTTCGTTGTACGCCGCGCGGATTGCTCCGGCAAGACCGTTGCGCGGATATCTGTCCTGTAGTTCGTCTTGAATCGTCTTCACGGTGTCGTCCAGCGTTCTCCCCTGCTTCTTGAGTTCCGCGGCGCGTGTCTGCACGGTGGTCATCATGGTCTTCCATCGCGTGATCATCGACGCGTCACCCATCGGGCCATGAGCCGGCACGATGCGTGAAGGCTTGAGTTGTTCGAAGCGGTTCAGACTCTGCAGCCAGGTCGAGAGCTTCGAGTACGGACTGCCGAACCCTGGCATGCTCGTCATGACGACATCGCCGGACAGCAGAATCGCATCGGGCTCGACCCAGAACGCGATGTCGCCGCGGGTGTGATTGGCGCCCATCGCCATCAGCCGCACGCGCACGCCGCCGAGATCGATGGTCAATTCCTTGTCGAAGAACTGATCGGCCTTGCGAAACTCCGCGCCCTGCAGCAACTCCGCGGTCAGCGGTGAGAAGCCGGCGAACTGCTTCGCCGTCTGGAGACCGAACTCGTCGATATCAGCCTGCTGATCGCGCGACCGCAGCATTTTCGTGGCGGGCGGAAAGCCGCCCGCGCCGAGATCGTGCTCGGGGTGAAAGTGAGTCGCCGCGAGATAGAGCTCACCGCCCTTGCTCACCTTCGCCACTTCCCGCACGATCGCCTCGCCGTTGCGCGCGCCGAGCCCCGTATCGACGACGAACGCCCCTTTGCTGCCAACGATGATGCCGACGTTGGGGACAATGGGGACATTGCCGTCCGGAATGACGTAGACGTGGTCGGAGATCTTTTCAGTCACGCCTTCCTTGATGAGCGGCGGCTGCAGCGGACCTCGCTGAGCTGATATCGGAACGAACAGAAGACCTGACGCAATCGCGGCGCCAGCGACGACTGATATGAGGGTCGATGATGTACGCATGATGGCAGTGATTCTATCCGGCCTAGTCGTACCGACTGATCCGGGCACGCTCTGAGAGGCGTAGTCTCGAGGCATGTCTGACTCACTTGCACAGCAGTTTTCAAACGACCTCGCGGGCGCTGCGGCGGGAGCCGCGTCCAACCTCGTCCTCGTGCGCGGCCGCCGCGGGCGCGCGGCCAGCGGCACGGTGATCGATCCGCAGTCATTTGTCGTCTCCGACCATCTGCTGGACGGTGATGATGAGATTCGCGCGCGAACAGCAGACGGCGACATCGTCGCGCGCGTCGTTGGCCGCGACGCAGGGACTGACCTTGCGCTTCTCCGGACCGAGAGTGCCACGTTGAAACCGGTGGTGTTCGCCACAAGTCAGGTCCGTGTGGGAGAGATCGTCCTTGCGGTCGGCCGCACGTGGACTGGCCTCGTTGCGCACCCAGGCTTCGTCACGCATCTGTCAGGGCCTCATCAGGTTTCACCGGGCTTCCGCCTCGACCAGGCGATTCACACGTCGCTCGAGCCCTTCTCAGGGTTTTCCGGCGGCGCGCTCGTGAGCGTGCAGGGTCAGGTCATCGGGATCTCGACCTCGGCACTCGATCGCGGACGCGGTCTGGCGATCCCCGCGCGCGACGTCACGCGGGTGGTCGAGAGCCTCCGGCAACATGGCCGGCTGCGTCGCGGCTACCTGGGGATCTCGAGTCTCTCGGTGGCGCTGCCCGAGCGACAGCGTCAGGAGGGTGTCGAGCGAGGCTTGCTCGTCACCTCGGTCGCGCCCGGAAGCCCGGCCGACAGCGCGAACATCCTGGTCGGCGACGTGATCCTGGCGATCGATCAGGCGTCCGCGGCCAAGCCTGATGACCTCTCGGCGTATCTGACCGCCGATCGAGTCGGCCAGCGTGCCGCGTTGCGGGTACTGCGCGGAACCAACCCGGTGCAGCTTGATGTGACCATCGGCGAACGGGCGGACGCCCGCTGATTGGGTCAGAGTTGGGGTCTGAGCCCAGGCACCGAGCGTCCTATTGCTAGGCACCCATGAACGTCGTAGTCGTCGCGCGAGATCCGTCGCGGCGTAGAACTCTGATCCAGCGAGTCGAGGAGGTCGGCTGGACCGTGCGGGCGGATGTCCCGGCGGAAGCCGACCTCACTCCCGAGGATCTCGAGGGCGTGGCCGTGCTGATTGTCGATGCCGGGGACGCGCACCCCACCCTGCTCAGGGCCGAACCGTCATCCGATCTCGTCGACCCGCTGACGTCGCGTGAGCGAGAGGTCCTCGAACAGATGGCGGCCGGACTTTCAAATCGTCAGATCGCGGCCGCGCTCGACATCAGCGAACACACAGTCAAGTTTCACGTCAGCGCGGTGCTGGGGAAGCTTGGCGTCTCGTCCCGCGCCGCGGCGATCCGGCACGCCATGAGGCAAGGACTGGTGACACTGTGACAGACGACGATCTGCTGGACGCCTATTCCCGCGCCGTCATCGCCGTCGTCGAACGCGTCGGGCCCGCGGTCGTCCGCGTCGATCGGCTGCGTGGGTCAAAGCCCGCGCGACGCCGATCCGAAGGCTCGGGATCCGGCTTCGTGTTTACGCCGGACGGATTGATCCTGACGAACAGCCACGTCGTATCGGGCGCCGAGCATCTGGATGTCACGACGGCGGACGGCCGGAGTTACAACGCCGACGTGCTCGGCGAGGATCCCGATACGGATCTCGCGGTGCTGCGCATCAGCGCCGGCGCGCTACCCGTCGTCGCGCTCGGCCGGTCGGGTGATCTGCGCGCCGGCCAGCTCGTCGTCGCCGTCGGACACCCGCTCGGCTTTGAACACACGGTCACGACCGGTGTGATCAGCGCGACGGGACGTTCGCTTCGCGCACAGAACGGGCCGGATCATGGAGAACATCATTCAGACCGACGCGGCCCTCAACCCGGGCAACTCCGGCGGTCCGCTCGTGATCAGCTCCGGCAAGGTCGTCGGCGTCAACACGGCGGTAATCATGGGAACGCAGGGTTTGAGCTTTGCCGTCCCCATCGATACCGCGACACGCGTCGTCACCGCGATCCTCCAGGAAGGCCACGTGCGGCGGGCGTTTCTCGGTATCGGCGGTCAGAACACGCGACTGCCCCGCCCCCTGGCGCGTGCGGCAGCGGTCAGCGCCGGTACAGGCGTACGCGTGGACTCAGTGGTTCCCGACAGCCCGGCGGGGCGGGCCGGCATTCAATCGGGGGACGTCATCGTCGGGTTTTCATCGGCCGCCATCGCAAGCATCGATGATCTGCACCGCGTGCTCACGCGTGACGCGATCGACGTCGCGGCAATGCTGCAGATCGTGCGCGGCGCCTCGAGGCTAGATGTACCGATCACGCCAACAGAAGCCGCGGCGTGAACGGGGCCTTGGTCTTCAGGGCTTGGTCCTTAGTGCTTAGTCCTTCGTCAGTCCGTGGTCCTGAGTCCGTCCCTGGTCCCTGGTGCTCTGTGGACCAAGGACGGACCACGGCCTAAGAACTAAGGACCAAGGACCTAGAGCGAGCGCAGATACGCGATGACGTCGGCGGCGTCCTGCGGGGACATTCTGAACCGCGGCATCGGCGCACGCAGTTGCTTGCCGTCCCACCTGATGGCGCCCTGCGTCAGCAACCGCATGGCCAGTTCGTCGGTGTATCCCGGAAGCCCGGCAATCCGCGGAATCTGAATCGGCCAGTCAGCGCTCCACGTCGGGCGAACGGGCATCGGGCCGCCCTTGAACTTCGTGCCCACCACGATGTTGCCTTGCGGATCCCGCGCCGAGTGGCACTCGCCGCACATCACCACCTGCTCGACGAGATACCGACCGTGTTCGAGATTGCCAGCGCCTTTCGGCGCGGCGGCCTGTTGCGCTCCCCCGGTTGACGCGGCGGGCTTCTGCTGACCCGAGAGCGAGACGACGATCAGGAACAGCAGACATGAGACGGCACACAGACGAACAACCGGCATTGGTATCCTCCTGAGTCGAGGCGGATCTGTCGAGCCGCCCCTACGGCTGAATTCACATTATGCGCCGAGTGACGCGCATCGATGACGTGAGGACCGCGGTGCCGTCGTTCAGCGACCGGACTGGGCGCGAACCGGCTCCTTCAGATCGGTGAGCACGGTCACGACCGACAGCGGATCCACGCTGAACTCGCTCAGTCGCAATGCCCAGTGCAGGTGTGGTCCGGTGACGCGGCCGGTGGCACCAGCGGCCCCTACTACTGCGCCGCGCTCGACGTCCTGGCCCTGGGTCACGTCGATGCGCGACAGGTGCGCCAGCAGCGAGAACATCCCGAGACCGTGATCGAGGACTACCGTGTTCCCTGAAAAATAGAGGTCCTCGGCCAGCACAACACGGCCGGCATTCGGCGCGACGACCGGCGTCCCCGAGGCGGCTCGAAAGTCCGCTCCCTGATGTCGTCCACGCGGCGATCCGTTCAAGATCGTCAGGCGCCCGAAGCTGCTCGTGGCTTCACTCGGTACCGGCAGTTGGAACGGGCCGCGCCAGACACGCGGCGTAGTCTGGGTGAAGAGACTGGCGAGACGCTTCGCCTCGGCGGCAATGCGTTCCGCCTCGGCGGCCGGAGGATTCACGAATTCCGCGCCCACGCTCAGGCGCCGGGTTTCGAATCGCTTCATGCGGACGGTCAGTTTGATCGTGCCCGTCTGCGACGGGCCCTGCGCGTCAGCGCCGGTAAGAGCCACGTCGTACGTTCCGGGCTTCGCCTCGAGATCGGCCGCGACGAGACCCCGCCATTCGCCGGTCTCTGCATCCGGCCAGAAACGCACGGGGCGTCCGAACGCCCGTCCATCGAGCTTCGAGAGCGAAGCGGCTGTCGTGACGCTGAGCAGGACAACGCTTCCGGGCTGAATGGTCGCGGACGAAGCCGACACGCGCAACGCGCGTCCGTCCTGCGCGACTGCCGGAGCGAGTGCGCAGACGACGAGAGCCAGCGATAAGGCAATGCGGCGCACGACGTGATGTCCTTACGAGGATCTTAACAGGGCACGAAGGGTGAGCCTTCCCGGCGCGCACAGGCGCGACCGTGGAGACCCACCCCTCGTTTGTGGTCGCGGGGGGCTATGGAGCTTGCGGCGCCTCTGCGCCGAACGAAGGCGGCTCGGTCGGACGGTTTCGCCGCCGATGTGGACGCGCATCCTGCATTTCGAAATCCCTGACGAACTTGTCGAGCGCGCCCTCATCCGTGGCGGCGCCGAAGGTCTCGATGACTGCCGTTGACGGATCGAACACCGGCGCTGCGTCAGCAGCAACAGCGACCGGAACCGGTACCAGCGGCGGCGCCACCGGCACGATCGCCGGACTCGGCTTCGAGTCAGCCCGGACGTGCGTCGGCGTGAAGAGGCGTCCCACGACCGGCGCTTCCGCCGCTTGCACGGCGACTGGCTTGGGAACGGTCGGCTTCTTTACTGCCGCCTTCGCCACAGCGGCCGATTTGCGAATCGACGGGCCCGACCGTTCGTGCCGGAACCAGAAGTACTGGCCCACACCCCACGCCATCCAGCCGACCCACGCGATCTTCAGCGGGGTCCCGAACGCGTTGATTACATCCATCAGTTCAGACATCGCGTTACTCCACCCAGGTGAAGGCCCTGTTGGCTGACAGCGAATACCGTGTCAGCAAGGCCTCGAAGACCGGCGCGTTGATGCTCTCGAGCGCCATGGCCGCCCGCAGCGCCTGGTCCACGTTGGTGCCGTCCTCGCGCTCGAGGACGAGAATGATCACGACGCGGCGCTGATCCGACGTCTCCTTGAATCCCTTCGTCGGCATGTGATGTCCGACGTTGAGCTTGCGAACGGGAATCGGGCTCGAGATGGCCTGGCGCACCCACATGGCGATTCGCTCGGCCCGGCGTCCGGCCCGCGCTTCCTCGCGCTTGCGTCCCGCCTCGAGCGACAGCCCCTGCACGATCTCTTCTGAGCTGGCACCCACGGCGATAATCTCTTTCGCCCGGTTCAGCACGTTCTTCATTTCCTGCGTGAAGGCCGGCTCTTCGAGCTGTTCCAACGCTTCGTACGACGACAGCCGCCACCGGAATTCATCGGTGAACAGCAGCACGCGAAACGACGCGCGGCGCCCGGCCTCGTCTTTCGCATTGCGGACGATGACGTCTCGCGACACTTCGGGTGGAGTTGGGGTCGTCAGCCGGGTCAGCCGGTCCACCTCGAGCACGGTGGCGTACGACAAACACGCGCCCGCAATCACAAATGCGAGCGTGGACGTGCCCCACGCCATCGCGGAAAAGGCCGAGTGCCACTTGCGCCTCACCGGAACTGCATTCGGACCCACAACAACTTCCTCCCGGGGTGTTCGAAGTGCAGGATTGTCGCCAGACACTGCCAGGTGTGGCGACATAGGCACGCGTGTGCAGGCATGGCGTCTTCTGACGGACTACGACGTGCGAGGGGTGACACTAATTGGCGGCCGGGACAAAAAGTGCGTCGATACACGCAGACGCGCAGGCCCTCGTCTACGAAATCCGTGCGCGGGTGACGGAAGTGACCTGGCGCGCCCTGACGTGGGCGAAGGCGGATCTAGCGGATGAAGGTGAACTTGCCCTGGGCGGAGGTGCCGCTGCCGAACGGCCACAGAATCGAGCCGTTGCTCGGTCTGGCCGTGGCGCTGACGCGCACGTAGTACTCGCGATTGGCCTCGAGCACCGACGTTCGGAACAGCGGGAACTGCTTGATCGTGGTCATCCACTGGCGGACTTCGCTGACGTCGGTCGTCGAGCGCGATTCCTCGGTGCGACCGTCGATTCGGAGGCCCATCAGATACTGACGCCGCAGGTTGTCGTACTCGACGCTGCTGTTGATGACAGCCGCGCCTAGCGGACGGTCGCGCCACACCGGCACTTCCATCAGTAATTCGACCGTGTAAGTAAATGTCGTCTTCAGGCCGCTCTGGATGGCCGCCCGGACTTCATCGGTCAGGCCGTTGGCGAGCTCGAACGACACCAGAACCTGGTCGCCCCGGACGATGGGCTGAACGCGCAACGTCTGCTGGGCCTGAGCGAAGGCTGTGGCCGTCAGAAACGGGATGGCGCACAGCGCCACGAACAGGAGTCGTGCAAAAACGGGCCGCATCACGCAGTCAGGCAACTGAATGTAGCACATCGACCAGATCCTGTCGTCACTCTTCTCGTCCCCAATGCTATGATTCAGCAGGCTTCAGCCCATCCACTCAGTGCGAAAGCTTGGCATCCTCATCGGTGCGCTGATCGGTGTCGTGGTTTTCGAACAGCCGAGTTCTGCTCAAAGCCCAGAGCCCGTTTTCCTTTTCTTCCAGCGCACGATCGAATCGCTTCGCGCCGAAGCTGCCATTCCTGGCATGTCCGGCGCGATTCTTCAGGACGGGCAGGTCGTCTGGCAATGGGCGGATGGAAGGCAGGACGTCGAAGCCTCAATCGCGTCCAGACCCGACACACCTTACGTCATCGGCGCGCTGTCGCAGGCCGTCGGATCCACGCTGCTGCTCCGGAAATGCATAGACCAGAGTTATGCCGATGTCGGAGACCTCGTAGTCCGATGGAGCCCGACCTATCCGGAAGCGTCAACCACGATCGCGAATCTGCTGAGCCACGCCGCGCCCGATGGAACATTCCACTACGATCCGGCGCGACTGTCGGCGCTGACCGACGTCGTCGAGCAGTGCACGACTCAACGCTACGCGCGGCTGCTCGTGGACGAGGTCTTCGATCGTCTGGCCATGATCAATGCGGTGCCCGGGCATGCGCTCAGCACGCCAACGGCCGAGGATCTGACGCTGTTCGAACCGGCGCGGCTTGCCCGCTACGGCGACACCCTTCGTCGGGTGGCGATTCCCTATCGAGTGATCAATCGCCGCGCCACCAGAAACACCGACCTCGTTCCGGCTCGCCTCGACATCGCGCGCGGAATCGTGGCCAGCGCACTCGACCTGGCCCAGTTCGATTCGGCGTTGGACACCGGACTGCTGCTCTCGCCGGATACGCGCGTCCGGGCGCTGTCGCAGGCCTTCGCTGGCGGAAAGCCGCTGCCGACGGGTCTCGGATGGTTCGTGCAGGAATATAACCGTGAGCCGATTGCGTGGCAGTTCGGTGTCGTCGACGGCGCCTACTCCTCGTTGATCGTCAAGATACCGAATCGCAAGCTCACCATGATTCTGCTCGCGAACAGCGATGGCCTGAGTGCGCCCTTTGCGCTCGATGGCCGCGACGTGACGGCGTCGATCTTCGCAGCGACTTTCCTGAGAGCCTTCGTGCCTTGAGCCTGACCGCGCGCACAGCGATGACCGCGCTCGTGGTGGCGGTCGTCCTGTGTGGTCCTCCGCGTGAAGCGCGGGCCGACTATCTCTTCATCCCATTCATCGGCGGCGCCTTCGCTGGACGGACGGCGTTTCTGAATCTCGAACAGGGGGCCGGCTCGACACAGCTGATCTTCGGTGGATCGGCCGGCTGGCTGAGCGCCGGCGTGCTGGGGTTCGAAGGCGATTTCGCCTATGCCCCGCGCTTCTTCGAGCGGGACAACGTGGCCGGCAACATCTTCGACAGTGATCTCATGACCGTCAGCGGCAATGTGATCGCCTCGGTGCCGCTGGCCGTGACCGGATACTCGCTGCGGCCCTACGCCATCGGCGGCATCGGGCTCGATCCACTCCAGCATCACGTTTCCCGAACCGCTGGATACGGAGAACGTCAATGACAATTCGCTGGGTTTCAATCTGGGCGCCGGCGCGATCGGGTTTCTCACACCGAGGACGGGCGTCCGCTTCGAGCTCCGCCATTTCTCGACGTTCGAGCGGCAGGCCGATCTCGCCGGCGAGGTCTCGGCCCGACTGAGTTTCTGGCGCTTTACGGTGGGTGTCGTCATCAGGCGCTGAAGAGCTTTGCGTTGGCGAGCCCCTTGCTTTACTTTCTCACCATGAGTCCTGTTCCACTCTCCTGTCGGCACACACGGATCGCTGCAGTGCTCACGCTGAGCGTGGCGCTGACCAGCCTGACCGTCGCGCAGACCCGAGTTGTCGCGCCGAAGAACAAATACTCGGTGGCCGAGGACGTCAAGCTTGGGCGTGAAGCGTCAGCGCAGGTGAAGAAAGAGCTGCCGATGCTCAACGACGATCGCGTGGACGACTGGGTCGAAGACATCGGGTCGCGGCTCGCCCGCTCGGTTCCGCCCGAGTTCCGCCATCCGGAATTCACGTACACCTTCGACGTCGTGAATCAGAAGGACATCAATGCGTTCGCGCTGCCGGGCGGGCCGATGTTCCTCAACCGCGGCATGATCGAAGCCGCGAAAACGGAAGGCGAGGTCGCCGGCGTGATGGCGCATGAGATGTCGCACGTCGCGTTGCGTCATGGCACGGCTCAGGCGAGCTCGGGTCAGGGCGCGCAGATCGGCGGAATCCTCGGTCAGATCGCCGGAGCGATCATCGGTGGCACGGCCGGCAGCATCCTCTCGACCGGGTCGCAGGTCGCCGCCGGCGCCTACATCACGAAGTACAGCCGCGCCTACGAGTCTCAGGCCGACATCCTCGGCGCGCAGATGCTCGCCCGCGCCGGCTACGACCCGCGCGAGATGGCCAACATGTTCAAGACCCTCGCTGCCGAAGGCGGCTCGCGCGGACCGGAGTGGCTGAGCAGCCATCCGGATCCCGGCAATCGCTACAACGCGATCGTGAAGGAAGCCGCATCGCTGCGGGTTGAAGGCAACGCCAACACCGGGCAGTTCCCGTCGATCCAGGCGCGGCTGGGCGGTATGACGCCGGCCTATACGGCCGAGCAGATTGCCAAGGGTCAGGCGAAATCGTCACCGACGACGGTGGCGACTCGTGCGCCGGTGTATGTCCCGCCGCCTTCCATGCAGTACCGATCGTCGCAGCCTCTGAACTTCATGCGCTTGAGCCTGCCGTCGAACTGGAGCGAGGTCAGCGGTGGGGACAACGGCGCGACCTACGCGCCGGATGGCGGATATATCAAGTCAGGGGACGATTCGGCGTTCACCCATGGCTTCCAGATCGGCGTAACGACTGCTCGCGGCAGCGGCAACCTGCAGCGTGATACCGACGCGCTCATCGCGGCCTTTGCGAAGAGCAATGCGCAGCTGCGTGCGTCCGGCGGCTACACCCGCGATCGGATCAGCGGCCGCAATGCCCTGCGCACGAGCCTCTCGAACGTCTCGGAGGTCACCGGTCAGCGCGAATCCGTGTCGCTGACCACGACGCAGTTAAGCGATGGCCGGCTGGTCTACTTCATCGGCGTGGCGCCGCAGAACGAGGCGAGCGCGTACGAGGACGCGTTCCGGCGCGTCCGGCAGTCCGTGGAGTTGTCCGACCGCTGAAGTCGCAGTCCTCGACGTGATCGTTGACCAGGCCCATCGCCTGCATGAAGGCGTAGATCGTGGTGGGCCCCACGAACGTCCACCCGCGCTTCCGCAGGTCTTTGCTGAGCGCGGTGGACTCTGGTGACGTCGCCATCGCCTTCAGAGCTTCTCGCGTGATCCGCCGCGGCCGCGACTCCGGATCCGGTTCCCATCGCCAGAAATAGTTCGACAGCGAACCACATTCCTCGCGCAACTCGATCGCGCGCTGCGCGTTGTTGATGGTCGATTCGATCTTGCCGCGATGCCTGACGATGCCCGCGTCGCCAAGCAGGCGGGTGACATCTCGCGCCGTGTAGCGCGCGACCCGGTCGATGTCGAAGTTCGCGAACGCGCGGCGGAAGTTCTCGCGCTTCCGGAGAATCGTCAGCCAGCTCAGTCCGGCCTGAAATCCCTCGAGACACACCTTCTCGAACAGACGCCGGTCGTCGGTCACCGGCTTTCCCCATTCCGTGTCGTGATACTCGACGTACAGCGGATCGCTGCCGCACCACCAGCAGCGGTTTGTCCGCGGGACGTGTCACCGCGATGTCACCTTCACCGAAAGATGCCGCGAATGCTCCGGCCAATCGCGCCCACGAGCCCTTGAACCGCACGCTCGGCGCGCTGCTGCAGGCTGCCCTGATGAATCGGACAGAGCTGCGAGGGCACGTCATCGCCCTCTTTGAAATACTCGACGTAGGTCGGACAGCCGTCGAGCGCGCGGCGATACGACAGCAGGCAGATGTTCTCGCGGCGAAGCTGATCGGGCGGCTTCGAACGCGGCGGCAGGAAGACGCCGCGCGGTGCGTCGCATGAAGTCAGCCCAGATCGGCAGCGCCACACGCGAGCCGGACGCGCCCTCGAAGATCTTCTGCGGCTGATCGAAGCCGACCCAGACGCCGACGACGACCGAGGAGTTGAAGCCGACGAACCAGGCGTCGCGGTTCTCGCTCGTCGTCCCGGTCTTGCCGCCGACCGGGCCCCGGATGCCCTGCGCCGCGACCGCCGCGCCCGTGCCGCGCGCGACGACGTCCTGCAGCATCGTCACCATCTGAAACGACACCTGCTCGCGACAGGATCTTGCTCGCGCTCGATGTGCGACGCGATGCACGGTGGAGCCGCAGGCATTCTCCACCGACGACGATCCCGCGCGGCCGCACGCGGTAGCCGAGCGTTGGGAAACACGGCGTAGGCGGCGGTCAGATCGAGCGGCGTGACGAGCCCGCTGCCGAGCGCCAGCGACGGGACGTCGGGCTGTTCGGTGACGCCGAGGTCCTTGGCCAGCCGGAGCACCGGTCGCGATGCCGACGCGCTGCTGCAGCAGCACGGCCGCGGCGTTGTTCGACTCGAGCAGCGCCTCGCGCAGCGTCATCGAGTCCTGCCCTGTCGCGCGCTCGTCGCGCGGAATCCACACGCCTTCGGGCGCCTGCATCGCGACCTGTCGCAGGCCGGTGATCGTCGAGACCGGCGACAGGCCGCTCTCGAGCGCCGCCGCATACACGAACGGCTTGAACGCCGAGCCCGGGCTGACGCCTGCTGCGCACGGCGCGGTTGAACGGCGTCGTCGCGAAGTCCGAGCCCCCGACCATCGCCAGCAGGTTGCCCGTCTGCGGATCGATCGCGACCAGCGCCGCCTGCAGATCGCGCGACGCCGATCCGGCGCAGGCCGTCGCGCACGGCGATTTCAGCGGCGTCCTGAATCTCCGGCACGAACGTCGTGTGCACCTTCCAGTCGGGAGGGTTGTCGCCGCCGTAGACGTCGCGGAACTGCTGCCGCAGAAATTCCTTCGCGTAGCCGTGACGCGCGCTCGACACCGACGACAGCGGCTGAATCTGAATGCGCTCGGCGCGCGCGGCCTGTTCCTGCGCGGCCGTGATCTTCTTCTCCTCGCGCATCCGCTGCAGCACGACGAAGCTGCGGCGGCGCGCGGCGTCGAGGTGCGTCCACGGCGAGTACGACGCCGGCGCGCGGATGATGCCGGCGATCAGCGCGGCCTCGGCCGAGCGTGAGCTGCGACGCCGGCTTGCGGAACATCTTCCGCGACATCGTCTCGACGCCGTAGATGCCGCCGCTGAGATAGACGCGGTTCAGATAGAGCTGCAGGATCTCGCGCTTCGACAGAAAGATCTCGAGCATCACCGCCAGCGCCGCTTCCTGCGCCTTGCGTCCGTAGGTCTTGGCGTTGGACAGGTACAGCGTGCGCGCGAGCTGCTGCGTGATCGTGCTGCCGCCCTGCGTGCCGTCCGAGCGGAGGTTGTAGAACGTCGCGCGCGGTCAGGGCGATCGGATCGATGCCCGGGTGCAGGTAGAAGCGATGATCCTCGACCGCGATGACCGCGTCCTTGAAGTAGGTCGAGATCTGATCGAGCGGGACGTCGCGCCGCTGCTCGTCCAGCCTGAACCACGGCCGGCCGGCGGCGTCGTAGAAGACGGTGTCGCCGACGCCGCGGTTCAGCTTGTAGATCGCCCAGCCGTGCCGGACCGTCCACGTCCCGGTGATCGCCACGACCAGGATGCAGGCCGACGCCGAGGGTGATCTTCAGCCAGCGCGGAGTGGCGGAAGCGGCGGGAGCGACGGCAGAGTGAGTTTGGGCAGCCGCACGTGTATGAATGGTAATAAATTATGGAGACCGATGACTCTGTCTGTTAGACGTCCGTCCCGGCGCTTTGTTTGTCTGACGTGCTGCCGCGGCTGCTGCTGGCCGGGCCTTCTCGCCGCAGTCGAGGCGCAGACGCCGCTCCGCCGAACGCGACTTTCTCACCCGAATCCGCCGGCTCACGGTCGAAGGCCGGCGCGCCGGCGAGGGCTACTGGTCGAAGGACGGCCGTCAACTGGTGTTCCAGAGCGAGCGGGAGCCCGGCAATCCCTTCTACCAGATCTACCTGATGGACATGACCAGCGGCGACGTCACCCGCATGTCGCCGGGCATGGGCAAGACGACCTGCTCGTTCATCAATCCCGAGACCGGTGACGTGCTGTTCGCGTCCACGCACCACGATCCGCGATCGAAGCAGCTTCAGGAGGAAGAGCTGGCGTTCCGCGCCTCGGGCAAGGAACGCCGCTACTCGTGGGACTACGACCCGGAGATGGAGCTCTACGTCCGCAGCGCGCAGGACTGGCACGCTCCGCCGTCTGACGAACAAGCGCGGCTACGACGCCGAGGCGAGCTACTCGCCCGACGGCCAGTGGATCGTCTTCTCGTCCACGCGCGACGGCGTACGACCGGCCGCTCTCGGCGGCCGAACAGAAGCAGCTCGAGCTCGATCCCAGCTACTTCGCCGAGATCTACATCATGCGCGCCGACGCCGACGGCTCGGGACCGCAAGCGCCTGACGAACGTGCCCGGCTACGACGGCGGGCCGTTCTTCTCACCCGACGGCAAGCGCATCATCTGGCGTCGCTTCGACGAGACCGGCGCTGATCGCCGACGTCTGGACGATGAACCTGGACGGCACCGACGAGCGGCAGGTGACCGACTTCGGCGCCATGAGCTGGGCGCCCTACATCCATCCGTCCGGCCAGTACGTCCTCTTCGCGTCGAACAAGCTCGGCTTCGAGAACTTCGAGGTGTTCATGGTGGACATCGACGGCAAGAAGGAGCCGGTGCGCGTCACCTACTCCGACGGCTTCGACGGCTTGCCCGTGCCGTCGCCGGACGGCACGCAGCTCGCGTGGACATCGAGCCGCGGCGGCGGCCGCGAAGGCCAAATCTATCCTCGCGCAGTGGAATCACCAGCAGGCGCTCGAGGCGATCAAGAACGCGCCGGCGCGGAAGGAGCCCGAAATGATCGCACGCACGTCTGGCGCTCTTGTCGTCTGCCGTTCTGCCTCGTCGCAGCGACGCTTCCGGCCGCGGCGCAGGCACCGGCGACGCGCCGGCGCATGTCGCAGACGCTCGCGTCCGAGAAGTTCGCCGGGCGCGAGGCGGGCTCGCCGGGCGAGCGGCTCGCGGCCGACTACATCGCCTCGCAGCTGGCTCGCATCGGCGCCCGGCCGCTGCCGGGGCGGGCCGACATGTTCGTGCCCTTCACGTTCACCGCCGGCAGCCGCGACGGCGGCTCGCGCGCGCGTCGTCGGGATCGACGACGTTCGACACGACGAAGGACGTGATCGCGCTCTCCTTCTCCGACGATGCTGACGTCACGGGCCCCGTGGTGTTCGCGGGCTACGGCATCGTCGTGCCCGAGTCGCAGAACTTCGGCTACGACAGCTACGCGACGCTCGACGTCAAGGACAAGATCGTGGTCGTGCTCCGGCTACTTCCCCGAGGACGCCGATCAGCAGACGCGCGGCATCCTCGCGCGCTACTCCGATCTTCGCTTCAAGGCGATGGCCGCGCGTCAACGCGGCGCGAGGGCGATCGTCGTCGTGACCGGCCCGCGCTCGCCGAACGCCGGCCAGACCGTTCCCATGACATTCGACACGGCGCTCGCCGGATCGGGCATCCCCGCTGCCAGCGTCAGCGGCACGGTCGCGGCGGCACTGTTTGCCGGCGCGCCTCGCACGCTTCAGGCCGCGCAGCAGGAGCTGGATTCCGGCAATCCGCACGCCGCCGGCTTCGCGCTCGAGAAGGTCACGCTCTCGTTGAAGACCTCGCTCGTGCGCGAAACACAGACGGGCCGCAACGTGGTCGCCTATCTCCCGGCAACGGCGTCCGTGGCTGGTGTCAGCCAAGCCCTGGGTCGCGGTCGGCGCGCACTACGATCACCTCGGGCTCGGGCGCAACGGCAATTCGCTCGCCAGCAAGGAAGACGCGGGCAAGCCCCACGTCGGCGCCGACGACAACGCGTCGGGCAGCGCGGCGGTGCTGGCAATCGCCGAGGCGCTCGTCAGACAGCCCGTGCGACGCCGGCATCTGCTCGTCGCGCTGTGGTCGGCCGAAGAGATCGGTCTCGTCGGGTCGGCGGCGTTCGTCAATGCTCCGCCCGTTCCCGTCGGCGCAGCTCGCCGCGTACCTGAACTTCGACATGGTCGGGCGCATGCAGGACAACAAGCTCGCGGTGCAGGCGACCGGAACGAGCCCCGCCTGGGCCAGCGTGCTCGAGCGGGCGAACGTCGCCGCGGGATTCGACCTGTCGTTGCAGGAGGATCCGTATCAGCCGACCGACGTCGCGACGTTCAACCAGGCAGGCGTGCCGAGCCTCAACTTCACGACCGGCGCGCACGTGGACTACCACAAGCCGACGGACACCGCCGACAAGATCAACTACGAGGATCTCGACCGGATCGCCGGCCTGGCGACGACCGTCGTGCGGCGGTTGATGGAGATGGACGATGCGCCGCAGTTCGCGAAGGTGGCGCAGTCGTCCCAGACGGCCGGCCGAACCGGCGTGCGGGTGTTCACGGGAACCGTGCCCGACTACACCTCGAACGCCAAGGGTCTGCTGCTCGGTGGCGTCGTGGGCGGCGGGCCCGCCGATCAGGCCGGTCTTCAGAAGGGCGACGTGATCGTCGAGATCGCCGGGCAGACGATCGCCAACATCTACGACTACACCTATGCGCTCGAACTGCTGAAGATCGACCAGCCGGTGAAGGTGGTCTACATGCGGGGATCGGAGAAGCGGGAGACGACGCTGACGCCTGGCGCGCGGCGCTAGCCGGACTTCCCTCCCAGTCTCGTCGAGAACGGGGTCGTCCTCGAGGACCTGTTCGAGCTCGTCCATCGGAGCGACGGCCGCGGGGCCCTGCATCCTCGCGTAGATGAACGCCATGACGAAGATCACGACGATGATCACCAGCGAGAGCCATCGCGGGATCTCGAACGTGGTGAAGTGCGCGTCGTGCAGGTACTCGAGACTCAGCTTGAAGCCCACCCACGCGATGATGATGAAGGCGCCGTCCACGAGCGCCGGATAGCGCTGCACCAGCACGAGCAACTGGCCGACCACCAGCCGCATCGCGACGATCCCGAGAATGCCGCCGGTCACGACGACCCACAGCTTGGGCGACATCGCCACGGCCACCAGGATCGAGTCGATCGAAAACGCGAG
Organism: uncultured Acidobacteriota bacterium; assembly: GCA_963751025.1. Taxonomy (GTDB): domain Bacteria; phylum Acidobacteriota; class Vicinamibacteria; order Vicinamibacterales; family UBA2999; genus Gp6-AA40. The sequence goes on from CAVVTC010000010.1 coordinate 329,856, forward strand.
GTTGATCAACTCCACCTTGACGACCGTTGCCCAGAACGGCGACAGGCCGAGCATCCCCGTCGCCTTTGGCGGCTGGCGTCGATCGGTGCCTTCCTCGTGTCCGAAGAAGTGCGAGTACGTGAGATACAGCAGGTAGAGGCCGCCGAGCAGCTTCACCCATGCCACTCGAATGAGGTACACGGCGAGCATGGTCGCCAGCACGCGAAAGGCGAACCCGCCGATGAGACCGTAGCGCAGCGCCTGCTGGTGCCTGTTCTTCGGAAGGCCGAGGACCATGATGGCCATGACCAGCGCGTTGTCGGCGCTGAGCAGGCCCTCGAGAACGACGAGCAGACCGATGGTGACGAGATCGGGACCGGTGATATCCAAGACGGCTCTTTCGATCCTAGCTCAAGCGGCGTCTGCACTCACGCGCGTCGCGCTCAACCTTGACACGATCCGTATCAATGCCTACACTCGTTGTATATCAAGGTTGGGACCGCGGGACTGGTCTGGCGCAGCACTTTATGGCAAGCGAAGAGCGTCTCTACTTCATCAGCATGGCCGCGGAAATGCTCGGCATGCATCCCCAGACACTCCGCAAGTACGAGCGGCTGGGATTGATTCAACCGCCGCGAACGATTGGCAGCATGCGCGTCTACGATCGCGAGGAGATCGAGCGCCTGCGCCTGATCAAGCGGCTCGTGGACGAGTTGGGGATCAACCTGGCTGGCGTGCAGCGGCTCTTGCAGGTGGCCGAAGTGATGCAACGGATTCGTCCGTTGATGGATGAGAACGCACTGACCACGGGCGCGGGGCGACGGCAGCTGGTCAACGAGATTCGTCGCTTGAACGAGGCAATCGGACTGTAGCAGGGCCGCCTGAAGGCGGCCCCGACGTACGCCGCACGAAGCGGCCCTACGTACAGCGCCTATGGAATTCAAGGACTACTACAAGACGCTCGGCGTCGCGAAGACGGCCACGGAGAAGGAGATCAAGCAGGCGTTCCGCAAGCTGGCCCGCAAGCTCCATCCGGACGTCAACCCGGGCGACAAGTCCGCCGAGTCCCGCTTCAAGGAGGTCAACGAGGCCTACGAAGTGCTGGGCGACGCGACGTCGCGCAAGAAGTACGACGAACTGGGCGCGAACTGGCGGATGTACGAGCAGGCCGGCGCGCAGGGCGGGCAATCCTTTCGCGGGCGGTGGCAACGTGGCGCTCGGAGCGCGGTGGCTTCCGCACCATGAGCCAGGAAGAGATGGAGGAGCTGTTCGGCGACGCGAACCCCTTCTCCGATTTCTTCACCACATTCTTCAGCGGCGACGCAGGAGGTGCTCGTGGTGGCGCAGCGCCCGGCGCGCGCAGCCAGCGCGTCCGGCGACGACCGGGCCGCGACGTCGAGAACGAAATCGAGCTGTCGCTCGAAGACGCCTATCACGGCACCACGCAGCGCCTCGCGCTGAACCACGACGGCCAGCGCCGAACCGTCGACGTGCGGATTCCTGCTGGCGTGGTGACCGGCTCGCGCGTGCGGGTCAGCGGTGAGGGCGAGCCAGGGATCGGAGGCGCCGAATCGGGGCACCTGTACCTGCGCGTGCGCCTCGTGCCGCATCCGGTCTTCGAGCTGAAGGGTCGTGACCTTCACGTCCGCGTCCAGGTGCCGGTCACGACGGCGGTCCTCGGCGGAGAGGCGGACGTGCAGACACTGTCGGGCAAGCCGGCGCGGCTTCGTATCCCGCCGCTGACCCAGAGCGGACAGGTGTTCCGGCTGAAGGGATACGGCATGCCCGCGGTGGGCAAGCCGGACGAAAAGGGCGATCTCTACGCACGCGTCGAGATCCAGTTGCCCACCGAGCTGTCCACGGACGAGCGGGAACACTACGAGGCGCTTCGGCGATTGAGCGGAGGCGGCGCGACCAAGAACAGCGCTGCATAAGGACAATGAATCTGAACACATTCACGGAGAAGGCGACAGGAAGCGGTCCTCGGCGCACAGACGCTTGCGACCGAGCAGAACCACTCGGAGGTGACTCCCGAGCATCTGCTCGTCACCCTCGTCGAGCAGTCCGGGGGCATCGTCCCCTCGATTCTCCGCAAGATGTCGATCGACCCGGCGCGCGTGGCCGCCGATGCGCGTGGCCTGTTGAAGGCAATGCCGCAGGCCTACGGTGCGGACGTCCGCCTGTCGCCGCGGATGAAGCTGATCTTCGACTCGGCGCAGGCCGAAGCGAAGCGGCTGCAGGACGAGTTCGTGAGCACGGAGCATCTGCTCGTGGCGCTGGCGACCGAGGTCGGCCGCTCCCCCGCCGCGCAGGTCCTGCAGCGCAGCGGCGCGACGAAGGACGCGATCTTCGCCGCGTTGACCCAGGTGCGCGGCAACCAGCGCGTCACGTCGCAGCATCCCGAATCCACCTACGAGGCGCTGACGCGATACGGACGCGATCTGACGGATCTCGCCCGCAAGGGCAAGCTCGATCCCGTCATCGGGCGCGACGAAGAGGTTCGCCGCGTCATTCAGGTCCTCTCGCGGCGCACGAAGAACAACCCGGTGCTCATCGGCGAACCTGGCGTCGGCAAGACGGCGATCGTCGAGGGCCTCGCGCAGCGCATCATCCGCGGCGACGTCCCCGAAGGGCTGAAGAACAAGAAGATCTTCGCGCTCGACATGGGCGCCCTCGTCGCCGGTGCGAAGTACCGCGGCGAGTTCGAGGAACGGTTGAAGGCCGTCCTCAAGGAGATCACCGACTCGGAGGGCGTCATCGTTCTCTTCATCGACGAGCTGCACACGGTCGTCGGCGCCGGCGCGGCCGAAGGCGCCATGGACGCGTCGCAGATGCTGAAGCCGATGCTCGCCCGCGGTGAGCTGCACACGATCGGCGCGACGACGCTGGACGAGTACCGCAAGCACATCGAAAAGGATGCCGCACTCGAGCGCCGCTTCCAGCCGGTGCTCGTCGGAGAGCCGACCGTTGAGGACACGATCTCCATCCTCCGCGGTCTGCGCGAGCGCTACGAGATTCACCACAAGGTGCGCTTCAAGGACGCGGCGCTCGTCGCCGCGGCCGTGCTGTCACACCGCTATATCGCCGACCGCTTCCTGCCCGACAAGGCGATCGATCTGGTGGACGAGGCGGCGTCGAAGCTGCGCATGGAGATCGATTCGATGCCAGCCGAGCTCGACGAGGTACGTCGGCGCGTCATGCAGCTCGAGATCGAGCGTGAGGCGCTCCGCAAAGAGACCGACAAGGCGTCGCTCGAGCGGCTCGCGAAGCTGGAGAAGGAGCTGGCCAACCTCAAAGAGGAAGAGACGCGACTGAAGTCGCAATGGCAGCAGGAGAAGGACGAGATCAGCGGCAGCAGCAATCTCAAGGAGCAGCTCGAGCAGGTTCGGCTCGAGCTGGACGCCGCCGTCCGCGCCGGCGACTTCGCGAAGGCGTCGGAGTTGCAGTACGGGCGCATTCCGCAACTCGAGAAGCGGCTCGCGCAGCAGGAGGGCGACGCGCAGCCCAAGGGTTCGCGCATGCTGAAGCTCGAAGTGGACGAGGACGACATCGCCGAGGTCGTCGCCAAGTGGACCAAGATCCCTGTGAGCCGGCTGATGGAAGGTGAAGTCCAGAAGCTCATTCACATGGAAGAGCGGCTCCACGCCCGAGTCGTCGGACAGCATGAAGCGATCACTGCCGTCGCCAATGCGATCCGCCGCGCGCGGGCGGGCCTGCAGGATCCCAATCGTCCGCTTGGCAGCTTCATCTTCCTCGGCCCCACCGGTGTCGGGAAGACCGAACTGGCACGCGCCCTCGCCGAGTTCCTGTTCGACGACGAGCACGCGATGGTTCGGATCGACATGTCCGAGTATCAGGAGAAGCACACGGTCTCGCGGATGATCGGCGCCCCACCTGGATACGTGGGGTACGACGAAGCCGGCCAGTTGACCGAAGCCGTGCGTCGTCGTCCGTACGCGGTGGTGCTCTTCGACGAGATCGAGAAGGCGCACCCCGAGGTCCTGAATGTCCTGCTCCAGCTGCTCGACGACGGACGGCTGACCGATGGCCAGGGTCGGACCGTGGATTTCAAGAACGCGGTCGTGATCATGACCTCGAACCTTGGCAGTCAGTACATCGCCGAGGTCGCATCGAGCGCCGACCGTGGCGGCGAGGAGCTCCCGGAGGGTGTCCGCCGCAAGGTCAGCGAGGCGCTGCGGCAGCACTTCCGGCCGGAGTTCCTCAACCGGGTTGACGAGATCATCTTCTTCCACGCGCTCGGCATCGAGCACATGACGCAGATCATCGACATCCAGATCCGCGGGTTGCTCAAGCGTCTGGAGGACCGCAAGATCCACGTGAATCTCACCGAAGCCGCGAAACGGTTCGTCGTCTCCGAAGGCTACGACCCGATGTACGGCGCGCGCCCCTTGAAGCGCACGATCCAGCGGCGCGTGCTCGACCCGCTGGCGATGCGTGTACTGCAGGGCGGGTTCGCCGAAGGCGACCACATCACCGTCGATGTGGGAGACAATGGACTGAAGTTCGAGAAGACACAGCCGGTGACCGCATAGGTCAATGGGCGAAAGGCAAAGGCACAGCGGTTGGCGAGCCCTCGAAACTCCTCGGGTTTGAATCCCCGCGATCGGCGCCCCGGCGAACGGCGTACGTTCGGAACCGCCGGCCGTCCCGGCGGAGCGGTCTGGTATGTGCTGGGCGCGCTCCTGCTGCTGGCACTGGTGCAGACGTGGTTTCTGGCGTCGAGCGGCCATCAGATCTCGTACAGCGATTTCAAGCAGGCGATTCGCAGCGGGCGCGTCGCCGATGTGACCGTTGGCGAGCAGACGATCCTTGGCACCTACAAGACCGAGGTCAACGGCAGCAATACCTTCACAGCCACACGCATCGAGGACCCCAAGCTGCTCGAGGAGCTGGATGCCGCCGGCGTCAAATACACGGGCGAGTTCGTCAGCCGCTGGATCCCGGAAGTCCTCGGCTGGGTCCTTCCGCTGCTCTTCATCTTCGCCATCTGGAGCTACTTCTCGCGGCGCATCGGCGGCGCGGAGGGCGGCGTCATGTCGTTCGCGCGCAGCAAGCACCGCGTGTTCGCCGACGACGACGTGAAGGTTGGCTTCGGAGACGTGGCCGGCGTGGATGAGGCCGAACAGGAGCTCAAGGAGATCGTCGAGTTCCTGAAGAACCCGAAGAAGTACACGACGCTCGGCGGCCGCATTCCCAAGGGCGTGCTGCTGGTGGGCCCGCCCGGCACCGGCAAGACGCTGCTCGCGCGCGCGGTGGCGGGTGAAGCGAAAGTCCCGTTCTTCAGCCTCAGCGGCTCGGAGTTCGTCGAGATGTTCGTCGGCGTCGGCGCCGCCCGGGTACGGGATCTGTTCTCGCAGGCCGAACAGAAGGCGCCCTGCATCATCTTCATCGACGAGCTCGACGCGCTCGGTCGCGCGCGCGTCCAGAGCCCGATGGGGTCGCACGAAGAGCGCGAGCAGACGCTGAATCAGCTGCTCGCCGAGATGGACGGGTTCGACTCCAAGAAGGCGATCATCATCATGGCCGCGACCAATCGGCCCGAGGTGCTCGACCCCGCGCTGCTTCGCCCCGGCCGGTTCGATCGCCAGGTCCTGGTGGACAAGCCGGACGTGAAAGGGCGAGAGGCGATCCTCAGTATCCACACCAAGAACGTCACGCTGTCCCAGCAGATCGATCTTCGCGTGATCGCCGCCCGCACGGCGGGATTCGCCGGCGCCGACCTGGCCAACCTGGTGAACGAGGCCGCGCTGCTGGCGGCGCGGAAGGACAAGGCTGCCGTTGACATGTCGGACTTCGACGAGGCGATCGATCGACTGATCGCCGGTCTCGAGAAGAAGCGCGTGATGAGCCAGCGCGAGCGGGAGATCGTCGCGTATCACGAATCGGGTCACGCGATCGTGGCGACGTCACTCCCGGGCATGGATCCGGTCCACAAGATCTCGATCGTCCAGCGCGGTTTCGGCGCGCTCGGCTACACCATGCAGCTGCCGCTCGAGGACCGCTACCTGATGCAGCGGCGGGAGCTGCTGGCGCAGTTGGCCGTCCTTCTGGGTGGGCGGACCGCCGAAGAGATCGCCCTCGGGGAGATCTCGACCGGCGCGCAGAACGATCTCCAGCGCGCGACCGACATCGCCCGGTCGATGGTCACCGAATGGGGCATGAGCGATGCGCTCGGCGCCATTCACTTCGATAACCCCAAGCGAAGCCGCTTCCTCGACATCCCGATCGGTCCGGAGCGCGGCGCCTACGCCGAGGACACGGCGCGGCTGATCGATGCCGAGGTCAAGCGCATCATGACCGACGCGCACAACGAGGCGCGGCGGCTGCTTAGCGAGAAGCGCGACCTGCTCGAGGTCGTGACGCGCCGGCTGCTGGACATCGAAGTGATGGAGGGCGACGAGCTGCGCGCACTGCTCGGTGTGCCCGCAGCGGCGCCGCATGCGCCAGAATCAACCGAGACCACCCCGCTCCCGCCAGGCATTCACTGATCGACACTGATCCCTTATTGACGCCGCCCGCGTCGAGGCGTATCTTCAAAAGAAAACAGCTCTCTGCCCCGCTCGGAGGAAGTTCTATGCGTTCACCCTCTCCGAAAGCGACGCGGCCCCGTGCCACACCGCTGGATATCACTCCCAGACCCCTTGCGATTTCCACGCTGAACTACCGCCGCGCGTCCGCGCCAGACATCGAGACGCGCGTGCGCTGCGAGTTCTTCGAGATGCGTGGGTTCTCTCCGACCGTTCAGCAGGCAGCTCGGCTGTTCCAGCTGCAGCCGGACGAGTGCGGCCGGGTGCTCACCCGTCTGGTTCAGGAAGGGTTCCTCAGGCAAACGCCCGACGGACGCTTCCGACTTGCCGTCCTGAGGGGTGGCTGGGCGGCTCGTTTCCGCCCTCCCACCTCAGCACTAGATCGTTGAAAAATAGGGACTTTTGCCGTCGTCGCACCAAACTCACCGCATCGCGTGTATACTGTCCGCCGTCTGGAAGCTTAGCCCACCGCTTAGTCGCGTCAGTGTCGATCCGACGATCCCGATCTGATCTTCCTGCATGCAGTTGAGCCGAGCGACAGTCGCTCAGGCTGGGTTTTCGTCACGCTCCGCGCATCGCGGAGCCGCATCTCTCTCGGGGTGCAGGAGTCAGTGAAATGAGTCGCAAGCTTTACGTCGGCAACCTTCCCTACGAAACCAACGAGACGGACCTGCAGGAACTCTTCGCGCAGGCTGGCGCTGTCGAGACCGTGACGGTCATGCGTGACCGCGACACCGGCCGCGCCCGCGGTTTCGCCTTCGTCGAAATGGCCAGTGACGATGACGCCCAGAAAGCGATCACCGAACTGAACGATCGCCAGTTCGGCGGGCGCAGGCTGACCGTCAACGAAGCACGGCCCCAGGTACCACGATCGGGAGGCGGCGGAGGCGGCGGCTACGGTTCGCGTGGGCCCTCGCGCAGGAGCGAGCCCCGCTGGTAACCCGTCATGCCGGCGCGGCAGTTCGCCGCGCTGGGTGACCGTCCACGCACGCATCGGCGTGCGTGAAACCGATCTCGATTCAGGAGGCCGCACGTGCGAGGCTACACCATTGGCGACCGAGTCCTTCAGCCGCAATACGGAACGGGCACGATCCGGCTGGTGGACGAATACCACACCGTCATCGACTTCGATGAGCATGGAATCCGCAGGTTCTCGACCGCAATGGTCAAGCTCGAGCGGTCGTCCACCGTCGAGCCCGGAAAGCCGCCGAAGCGGACGCGCAAAAAGGCCGTACCCAAGGAGTCGTAACTTCCTCTCGGCAGGCCGAGTCGCGTGGCGGCTCGGCCCGTCGCTCTAGTCGGTCACACACCCTTCCGAAGCCGACCTCACCAGACGGACGTATTTCCCCAGCACGCCGCTCGAAGCTTTCGACGCGGGAGCCTTCCACGTCTTCTTCCGTGCCGCCATCTCCTCATCGCTGACTGCACGCTCAGCGAGCACGCGGCTGCGTCAACCGTGATCAGATCGCCGTCGCGCACGAGGCCGATCGGGCCGCCCTCCTGCGCCTCGGGGGTGATGTGGCCGATGATGAAGCCGTGCGATCCGCCCGAGAAGCGGCCGTCGGTCAGGAGTGCGACGTCCTTGCCCAGGCCGGCGCCCATGATCGCCGACGTCGGCGTCAGCATCTCGGGCATACCCGGTCCGCCCTTCGGTCCCTCATAGCGGATCACGACGACGTGCCCCTTGGTGATCTCCTTCTTCTCGAGACCAGCCAGCATGGCTTCTTCCGAGTCGTAGACCTTCGCCGGACCAGAGAAGCGCTCGCCCTCCTTGCCCGTGATCTTCGCGACCGAGCCGTCCGGCGCGAGGTTGCCGTGGAGGATCCGGATGTGCCCGCGCGGGTTCACCGGCGTCTCGAGCGGCTGGATGATCACCTGCCCCGGCTTGAGTGGCGCTGCGTCTGCAAGGTTCTCGGCCAGCGTCTTGCCCGTCACCGTCATGGCGTCGCCATGAAGGAAGCCACGCTCCAGCAGATACTTCATCACCGCTGGCGTGCCACCGACGGCATGCAGGTCCTCCTGCACGTACGTCCCGCTGGGCTTCAGATCGGCGAGCAGCGGCATGCGATCGCTCGCCCGCTGAAAGTCAGCCAGTTCCAGCGGCACGGCCGCTGCCTTCGCGATCGCGAGGAGGTGAAGGACCGCGTTGGTCGAGCCACCGACGGCCATGATCATCATCATCGCGTTTTCGAACGACTTGCGCGTCAGGATGTCGCGCGGCTTGAGGTCCCGTTCGAGCAGCGTGCGCAACGCCGCTCCGGCCCGCCGGCATTCGTCGGCCTTGCCCTCATCCTCTGCCGGCAGCGACGAACTGTATGGCAGCGAGAGCCCGAGGGCCTCAATCGCCACCGCCATGGTGTTGGCCGTGTACATCCCGCCGCAGGCGCCGGCGCCCGGGCAGGCGTGTCGCACGATGTCCAGCCGCTGTTCGTCGGTGATCGTCCCAGCCAGGTATTCGCCGTACGACTGAAACGCCGAGATGATGTCGCGCGGCTTCCCTTGCGCGAAGCCGGCGCGAATCGTGCCGCCGTAGACCATCAGCGACGGCCGGTTGAGACGGGCCATCGCGATCACGCTGCCCGGCATGTTCTTGTCGCAGCCCGGGACGGTGATCAGCGCGTCGTACCACTGCGCGCCCATGACGGTCTCGATCGAGTCGGCAATCAGGTCGCGCGACGGCAGCGAATAGCTCATGCCGTCGGTGCCCATCGACAACCCGTCGCTGACGCCGACGGTGTTAAAGCGCAGACCGACCAGGCCGGCGGCCTGCACGCCCGCCTTCACGTGCGCGGCCAGCCGATCGAGGTGCATGTTGCAGGTGTTGCCCTCGTACCACATGCTGCAGATGCCGACCTGCGGCTTCTGCAAATCGGCGTCGGTCAGGCCGATGCCGTACAGCATCGCCTGCGACGCACCCTGGCTGCGAGGCTGCGTAACGCGAGAAGAGTATTTGTTCATAACGATGCAGTGTAGGGCGGGTCTTGCTCTTTAGATTCGCCGGGTCTTGAACGACAAGACCCGGCCTACAACGTCGAGAAGGGACTCGCTCTCCGCAGTGTAGGGCGGGTCCTGTTCTTTGGACCCGCCTAGACGGTGGCGGGTTGTGGCAGCTTCACCGGATCCAGGAACGGCATCATGTCGCGCAGCTTCGCCCCGACGATCTCGATCGGGTGGTTCGCGTCCTGCTGCCGCATCTGCTTGAAGTTCGGATAGCCGCTCTCGGCCTCGGCAATCCAGTTCTTGGCGAACTTGCCGGCCTGGATGTCAGCCAGGATCTGCTTCATCGCCTTCTTCGTTTCAGCGGTCACGATCTTCGGGCCGGCCGTGTAGTCGCCGTACTCGGCGGTATCGCTGATCGAGTAGCGCATGTACTGCAGCCCGCCGCGATACATCAGATCGACGATCAGCTTCAGCTCGTGCAGGCACTCGAAGTAGGCAATCTCCGGCTGGTACCCGGCCTCGATGAGCGTTTCAAACCCGGCCTTGACCAGCGCGCTCGTGCCGCCGCAGAGCACGGCCTGCTCGCCGAACAGATCCGTCTCGGTCTCCTCGGCAAACGTCGTCTCGATCACGCCCGCCCGCGTGCAGCCGATCCCGCGCGCGTAGGACAGCGCGGTGCGCACGCCCCTTCCCGCTCACGTCCTGGTGCACGGCCAGCAGACCGGGTGTGCCAGCGCCTTCCTTGAAGACTTCGCGCACACGATGCCCCGGCGCCTTTGGCGCAACCATCGTCACGTCCACGTTCGCCGGCGGCACGATCCAGTTGAACCTGATCGCAAAGCCGTGCGCGAACATCAGCATCTTCCCCGCCGACAACTGCGGCTCGATCTCGGCGCGGTAGACGCGCGCCTGATGCTGATCCGGAATCAGGACCATGATCACGTCGGCCCACTTCGAGGCGTCGGACACGCTGAGGACCTTGAGCCCCGCGGTCTTGGCCTTCTCCGCCGACTTGCTCCCCGCCTGCAGACCGACGACGACGTCAACGCCGCTGTCCTGAAGGTTCAGCGCGTGCGCGTGGCCCTGCGAGCCGTAGCCGATGACCGCGACCTTGCGGGCACGAATCAGTTCGATGTCCGCGTCTTTGTCGTAAAACATCGTCGCCATGGTGTCTCTTGACTCCTGGGCCGCCTGAAGGCGGCCCCTACGTACGTCTAGGAATATTGCGTGGCCGAGAGCGCGAGGTCGCCGCGGCGCATCGCCACCTGGCCGGTTCGGACCATCTCGATGATCCCCAGTGGCTCGAGGCGCGAGATGACCGCGTCCACGTGCGGCGGCTCGCCGGTAATCTCCAGCGTCATCGTCTGCTCGCCGCTGTCCACGATGTGGGCGCGGGTTTCGTCCACGACGCGCAGCAGCTGCGCGCGATCGTGCCCGGCCACCGCGACCTTGATCAGCGCGAGATCGCGGGTCACCGCCGGCACATCCCGCAGGTCCTCGACCTGAAGGACGTTGACCAGCTTGTAGAGATACGCCGTCACGCGCTCGGCGCTCACCTGGTCGCTGTCGATCACGACGGTCATGCGCGAGATGCCGGGCACGTCGGTCCGGCCCACCGTGAGGGATTCGATGTTGAAGGCTCGACGCCGGAAGAGCGACGCCACGCGATTGAGCACGCCGGGCTTGTCTTCGACGAGTGCAACGATGCTGTGATGCATAACTGAACTTTGCCGGCCTCAGGTCAGGCCTCAGGCCTCGGTGCTGTCCGACGCCTTCTAAATGGGATCGGTCGGCTGACTCGACCAGCACACTGGGTTCCTGCTGCGGCCGCCGGATCATGGCATCGAGGTCGGCACCGGCCGGCACCATCGGGTACACGCTGTCTTCCTGCTCGACGCGGAAATCGATGACCACGGTGCCGTCAGCCTCGCGGGCCTGCTTCACCACGTCGGCGACCTGCGGCCGCTTCTCTGCCCGAAGACCGAGGAGACCATGCGCCTCCGCGAGCTTGACGAAGTCGGGACTGCGCAGCGGCGTCGCGGCATAGCGGCGCTCGTAGAAGAACTCCTGCCACTGCCGGACCATGCCGAGGTAGCCGTTGTTGATCACGGCGACATTCACCTTGACGCCCTCTTGGGCCGCTGTGCACAGCTCGGCGGCGGTCATCTGGAATCCGCCATCGCCAACGATCGCCCACACCTCAGCGTCGGGCTTGGCGAGCTTGGCGCCAATCGCCGCCGGCAGCCCGAAACCCATCGTCCCGAGCCCGCCCGAGGTGATCAGGGTGCGTGGCAATTCGTGATGGTAGTACTGCGCCTCCCACATCTGATGCTGACCCACGTCAGTGACGACGATGGCCTTGCCTTCGGTCAGCCGCCAGATGTCGTTGATGACGTGCGGCGCGTAGAGATGACCGTTGTCGGGCAGCGCCTGAATATCGCGGACGGCCGAATCGCCCTTCATCGAGCCGATGTACTTCAGCCAGGCGCTGTGATCGCCAGGCTCGATGATGTCGAGGAGATCCTTCAGTGCGTGCCGCAGGTCGGCAACGATAGCGGCGTCGGCGATCACGTTCTTGTTGATCTCGGACGGATCGATGTCGATGTGAATCTTCTTCGCGTTGAGGGCGTAGGTCTTGATGTTGCCGGTGACGCGGTCATCGAAGCGCATGCCGAACGCGAGCAGGAGATCGGCTTCCTGGATGGCGTGATTCACCCACGCTTCCCCGTGCATGCCCATCATCCCGATGTTGAGCGAATGGCTGGCCGGGAACGCGCCGAGGCCGAGCAGCGTCATGGCCACCGGCGCATTGATGCGCTCGGCGAACTCGCGCACTTCCTTCATCGCGCCGCTGTGCAGGATGCCCTGGCCGGCGAGAATGACCGGCTTCTTCGACGCCTTGATCAGATCGACCGCCTTGGCCATCTCGCTCTTCGGGATCGTCAGCTTTGGACGGTGGCCGCGCATCTTGACAGGAGTGGCGTCCCACTCAAAGTTGTGCTTCGCCTGCTGGGCGTCCTTCGTGATGTCCACGAGCACCGGACCGGGACGACCCGACTTCGCCAGGTGGAAGGCTTCCTTGATCGCCGGCATGATGTCCTGCACGCGCGTCACCAGGTAGCTGTGCTTGGTGATCGGCAGCGTGATGCCGGTGATGTCGGTCTCCTGGAACGCGTCATAGCCAATCAGCTTGCTCGGCACCTGACCCGTGATGCAGACCATCGGCACCGAGTCCATCATCGCGGTCGCGATGCCGGTGACGAGATTCGTCGCGCCTGGTCCTGATGTCGCTACCGCGACACCGACGCCGCCGCCGGCCCGTGCATAGCCGTCGGCCATGTGCGATGCGCCCTGCTCATGCCGAACGAGGACGTGGCGGACGGGATAGTCCAGCATCGCGTCATAGGCCGGCAGGATCGCGCCGCCGGGATAGCCGAATACGGTGGTCACGCCCTCATGGACGAGACATTCCCAGATGATCTGTGCGCCCGTGCGTTCGCGTGGCATACCGTTCAGTGTGCCTTGTCGGGTGATATCAGTCAAATTGATAGTCGTTCGGACAAGATAAGCATTGGTAATGTCACCTGTTCAGGTCCCTCAACCGTGCATTTCCTGCCGGTACTGTCGAGTTCCAGAGGACACGCTGCACGGATCGGCTGACGATGACCCGCCTTTTGTACGGCCTGAACCTTGAAACTTCTGCGTCCGATAAGGAGTGCACGATGACGAAGCCTTTGATGTCCGCTACCCTGCTCAGCGCAGTCCTGCTAATCGGATGCGGGGGTGGTAGCAGCACAGAAACTCCACAGAACCCCGAAACCCCGGCCGCTCCGGCAGAGGCCACGCCGCCCGCCGCCGAACCGCCGCCGCCCGTCGCGGCGACGACTCCCGAAGCACCGGCCCGGCGTCAACCCGCGCCACGTCCGGCACCGAGCGCGAGTCGCCCCCCATCGGCTGCTCCCGCTGCCTCGGCCGCCGCGCCGGCTCAGCCCGCTGCGCGGCCGCGGCGCCGAAACCCGTCTACCGCGATGTCAACGCGCCCGTGGGCACGGCCCTCTCGTTGTCGCTGATCACGCCGATCTCGACCGAGACCGCCCAGGTGGAAACCCCAGTGAGTGCTCGGCTGCGACAGCCGATCGTCGTTGATGGATTCACCGTGGTGCCGGCCGGCGCGACCCTCCACGGCGATGTGATCGAAGTCGAACGTGCGGGCCGCGTCAAAGGTCGATCCCACCTGGCGATTCGATTCAACGAGGTTATGGTGGACGGCCAGCGCGATCGATTCCGCACCAACGTGCTGACTTTCGAAGGCGCGTCTTCAACGAAAAAGGACGCGGCGAAGGTTGGCATCGGCGCCGGAGTCGGCGCGATCATCGGCGGCATCGTTGGCGGCGGAAGCGGCGCGGCCAAGGGTGCAGCTATCGGCGGCGGCGCCGGCGCCGGTACGGTTCTGGCGACACGCGGAGAAGAAGTCGAGCTCGCGGAAGGCGCAGAACTGAACGCGACGCTGGCATCGCCGTACAGCGTCAGCGTCGAGGTCAAGTAGCAAAACGCTCAGGGTTCCGCTGGCGTGTCGGCTGCTGCAGGTCCAGCCGCCGCCTCGCCCGCGGCGAATCCGATCTTCGAATGCGTGCCGTCACAGAACGGCTTGCGCGTCGAGGCGCCGCACCGGCACAGTGCGATCGGCCGCCGGTCGATCGCGTACTCGACGCCATTCCAGTCGATCACCCGTACGTCTTCGGTGTCGATGACGTACGGACCATTCTTCCGCAATCTGATGGTGACCACGGGCTGCCTCACGGGAATTGGGACGGACTCCGCCCGATTGCGACAATGCTGCACGCGAAGATGACGTTCAGCCCCCGGCGGCTGGCCTCCGCCATCAACTCGTCGCTCTCCGCTCCGGGATTGATCCAGATCTCCGGGATCCGCTTGCGCTCGAACTCGTCCAGCAGCGCCGTACCCACGTCCGGCTGCACATACACCGTGGCCATGTCGATGGCCCCCGGCACATCGAGCACCGAGCGGTAGGCCTTCACACCTTCCACATCCTGCTCGTGCGGATTGATCGGAACGACCGTGTGCCCTTCGGCCTGAAACGCCCGCAGCGCCTTGTTGCCGAACTTGCTCCTGTCGTTCGAGGCGCCAACGATCGCGACCGTCTTGGGCATGCGGCCATTATCGCAGCGTACAGATCGGTGCGCGTGTCCTTCGCCAACCGCTCGGGACTGATCAGCCTCCTCCTCGTCTTCTGCTTCTTCACGTTCTTCCTCGGCCTGGGAAGCCAGGCGATCACCGACGCGGACGAGGCGTTCTATGCCGAGGCGTCGCGTGAGATGGTCGAGAGCGGTGACTGGCTGACACCGCAGTTCAACTATCAGCATCGCTGGGAAAAGCCGGTGCTGTACTACTGGCTGACCGCGACCACCTACCTGGCGACCGGACCCAACGAATTCGCGGCGCGACTCTGGTCCGCGCTGTCGGGAGTCGGGCTCGCGCTGCTGGCCTGGGCGATCGCGCGCCACGCCACCTCGCGACTCGACGTCGCCTGGCTCGCGGGCACGATCGTCGCCACGAGCTTTGGCTACTTCGCCATGGCACGTGCAGCGCTGCCCGACCTGCCGCTCACCTTCTGCATCACACTCACGATCTGGGCCGCGCTGCGAGCCATCGACGTCGCCAGCGAGCGTAGGGCCGGTCCTTCCGGACCGGCCACGAAGTGGTGGGTGCTCGCCGGCGCCAGCGCGGGCGCTGGCTTCCTGATGAAGGGGCCCGTCGCGCTCGTCGTGCCGGACCTTGTGCTGCTGCCAATCGCGTGGCGCGAGTGGCGGCGTCTGCGCCTCGATGATGCGCGGAATGGCCGTGGCCGTCGTGACCGCCGCGATCGTCGGGCTGCCGTGGTACGTCGCGATGTGGCTCGAGCACGGCAACCCGTACCTTCAGAGCTTTTTTGTCGCGGACAACTTCGAGCGTTTCGCCACCGAGCGATTCAACGAGGCACGGCCGTTCTGGTTCTATCTTCCCGTCCTCCTCGGCGGTCTGCTGCCGTGGTCGCTCTTCCTCACGGTCTTCGTCGTCGAAGGTCTCGCCGGCGCGCGGAAGCGGACACTGAAGCTCGCCGACGCCGACTGGAGACTGCTGCTCTGGGCGATCATGCCGCTGCTGTTCTTCACGCTCTCGGTCGGGAAGCAGCCTCGATACATCCTGCCCGTTCTGCCGCCGCTCGCCGTCCTGCTGGCACGCGGGCTGATCGAGCGAATCGAGACCGCACGGAATCATCGCTGGTCGCTCGGCGCGGCGACATGGGCAACAGCCGCGATGTACATCGCGCTCGCCCTGCTGTTCGTGCGGATGGAGCCGCTGCTGATCAACGCCTACCCGGCGGCGACGTGGGTCGCCGTATGTCTCCTTGGCTGTTCAGCGATCGCGCTGGCGGGCATCGCCGCGACTGGGGCGTGGCGGCACCTGCCGATCGTCGCCGGTGTCGCGGGAGTCGTCACGCTCGTGGCCGGTCCAGTACGGCGCGCTTGCCGGCGTCCGCCCGGAGGCGGTCGAGCAACTGGCCGCACTGATTCGCACCAACCGTCAGGCCAGCGAGCCGATCGGTGTCTTCAAGGTGTTCTCGCGGAATCTTGGCTTCTACACGGGCCTGCCGCGGATGGAGCTGTTCGATCCCGAGCAGGCAGCCCACTTCCTGCAATCTCCGGAGCGTGTGCTGCTCGTCGTTCGTTCGGCCGATCTGCTGGCGGTCGAGGCCGCGTCCGGTATGACGCTGAAGAAGCTGGGCGAAGCTCGATATCTGAACACCGCCAACGTTCGCCTTCGCACCGTGCTCAACCCGGATCCGACGAAGGAGATCGAGATGGTCTCGCTCGTGACGAATCGTTGAGACGCGCGGCACCCTAGGACAGGGGAAAATCTTTCCCGGGTTCAGGATGCCGTTCGGGTCGAACGCCGCCTTGACGCGCTTCATCAGCGCGATCGCCTCCGGCGAGAGCTCGATCGGCAGGTAGTGCGCTTTGGCGAAGCCGATGCCGTGCTCGCCGCTGATCGACCCTTCGAGCGCGACGACCCGCTCGAACAGCTCCCGCTCGGCCTCGGCGGCGCGGGCGCGCTCGGCCTGGTCGTCGCGGTTCACCATCAGGTTGACGTGAATGTTGCCGTCGCCGGCATGGCCGAACGACGCCACGCGCAGCGTGTGCCGGCGCTTGAGATCGGCGATCACGTCGAACAGCTCCGGCACGCGTCCGCGCGGGACCACGACGTCGTGATTGATCTTCAGCAGCCCGGTGGCCCTCAGCGCCAGCGAGACCTGCCGGCGCACGTGCCCAGAGCGCGTCCCGCTCCGCTTCCGTCGCGGCCCGCCTGACCTCGAGCGCGCCGGTGTCGGCGCACGCCTGCCGCGACGCGCGCGATCTCTTCCTCGACAGCGGCGCGGTGTGCCGTCGCACTCGACGATGAGCAGGGCCGCCGCCTCGGCTGGCCACCACGGCGCGTCCGACATGCGCCTCGACGGCCCGCAGCGAGTCCTCGTCGATGAGCTCGATGGCCGCCGGAATCGCACGCCGCGCGATCAGCGCGGTCACCGCGTCAACGGCGCTGCGCACCGACGCGAACGACGCCGACAGCGTCGCGCGGGCCGGCGGCTTCGGGATCAGCCTGAGCGTGATCTGCGTGATGATCGCCAGCGTCCCTTCCGAGCCGACCAGCAGCTGCGTCAGGTCGTAGCCGACGACGTTCTTCACCGCCTTCGATCCGGTGTGCACGATCTCGCCGGTCGGGCAGCACCGCCTCGAGCGCGAGCACGTAGCGCTTCGTCGTGCCGTACTTGAACGCGCGCGGTCCGCCGGCGCACTCGGCGACGTTGCCGCCGATCGACGACGTCTCGAGGCTGGCTGGATCGGGCGGATAGAACAGGCCGACGGCCTCGACCGCGCGCTGGAGGTCGCCGTTGATGACGTTCGGCTCGACGACCGCGAGCAGATTCGCCTCGTCGATCTCGAGGATCCGATTCAGCCGCTCCATCGACAGCACGACGCCGCCACTGGTCGGGACCGCACCGCCGGTATAGCCGGTGCCGGCGCCGCGCACGACGAGCGGCACGCGGTGCTCGTTGCAGAGCCGCGCGATGGCCGAAATCTCGGCGGTGGAGCCCGGAACGACGACAAGATCAGGACGGATGCCCTTGCCCGAGAGCATCAGACGCATGCGCAGTCAGCGAAGGCTGATCGGATAGCAGGTGGGCGTCGCCAACGACCCCACTCAGCGCAGCGGCAAAGTGATCGGTGAGTTCGTGCGAGTGCCTGACGGCTCGCCCTAACTGGCCAGCCGACCTCGAGCTCGTGATCAGGCCTGCGCAGGCCGCCGCGCTGAGCCGGTTGCAGCGACTCGGCAAACCGCAGGATGCGCGTCGCGCCCTCGCGCAACTGCTCCATCGACGTCGCGTAGGAGATGCGGAGGTAGCCGGGCGCATCGAACGCCTCACCCGGCGTCACCACCACGTGCTCCTTCTCGAGCAGCGCCTGCGCGAACTCGGCGGACGTGGACGACGCCGTCCGGGGACAGCAGGCCTGAGATATCGGGAAACAGATAGAACGCGCCCTTCGGCTTCACGCACTGGATGCCCGGATTCGCCGTCAGCCAGGCGTGGATGTTGTCGCGCCGGACGCGATACTCGTCCAGCATCGCGTCCACGGCATCCTGCGCGCCGGTCACCGCCGCGAGCGCCGCCTTCTGCGTGATCGACGTGATGTTCGACGTCGACTGCCCTTGAATGATGTTGAACGCCGCCGTCAGCTCCTTCGGCGCAATCGTCCATCCGCAGCGCCAGCCGGTCATCGCATACGCCTTGGACGCCGACCCCGCGATCACGGTGCGGTCGCGATGCCGATCGAACAGCACCTTCGGCAGGTTGTGCGGAACGGGCTCGTAGATCAGCTGCTCGTAGCAGAGGTCGACGATGATCCAGATGCCTCGCGGCGCCGCGACCTCGGCGATCGCCGCCACGGCGCGCTCGTCGATCAGCGCGCCGGTCGGATTGCCGGGCGAGTTCAGGATGATCGCCTTCGTCTTCGGCGTGATCGCGGCGATGACGGCGTCGGCGTGCACCGCAAAGCCGTCCTCGGAGCGCGTGGCCACGATCACCGGCACCGCGCCCATGAGCTTGACCTGCTCGGGAATCGTCGGCCAGTACGGCGCGTGCGTGATCACCTCGTCGCCGGGATCGAAGAGCGCCAGCGCGGCGTTGAAGAGCGCCTGCTTGCCGCCGACGGTGATCAGCACTTCCGCGGGCGTGATGTCAACGCCGTAGTCCTGCGCGTAGCGCGCGCAGATCGCCTGGCGCAGCTCCGGTATTCCCGGCGCCGGCGTGTAGCGGGTGAAGTTCGCGTCGATGGCCGCCTTGCCCGCCGCCTTCACGTGCTCGGGCGTCGGAAAGTCCGGCTCGCCGGCGCTGAAGTCGACGACGTTGTAGCCCTCGCGTCGCAGACGCTCGGCCTCCGCGGCCACCTTCAGCGTGGCCGATACCGACACCTGCGCCAGCCGCTGTGCAAACATCCCTATCCTCTGACTCCAGCGTCCTGCTTCCGACGCATCAACTGCTCGACTGCCGGCGGCACGAGACCGCTGACATCGGCGCCAAGGCTGAACACTTCCTTGATCAGCCGCGAGCTCAGATAGGTGTACTGTTCGGCCGGCATCATGAACACCGTCTCGAGCATCGGCTCCAGGTGGCGATTCATCAGCGCCATCTGAAACTCGTACTCGTAGTCCGACACGGCTCGAATGCCCCGGATGATGGCGCTCGCCCGCCGGCGCCGCGCGTAGTCCACGAGCAGGCCGTCGAAGCTCTCCGCCTCCACGTTCGGGTACTCGCGGAACACCTCGCGAATGATCCCGACGCGCTCATCGGCGGTGAACAGCGGCTTCTTGTCCTGGTTGACGAGCACGGCGACGACGATGCGCTCGAACAGATGCGCGCTGCGCAGGATGATGTCCACGTGACCGTTGGTCAGCGGATCGAACGATCCTGGGAACACCGCGAGGCGGCCAGCGGGCGGTCGAGTCATGTCACTCCTTTGCGCGCCACGAAGAACGTGAGCGTGCTGTCACCCGACTTCACCTGCCGTGCCAGCTCGAGCGAAGCGGGGTGCTCCGGATGACGGCGCGTCGCGTGCTCGAGCACCACCAGTCCGTCGCGGGCCAGCACCCGGGCCGACGCATCGAGCACGGCGGTGATCGTCGTGATGTCGTACGGCGGATCCAGCAGGATCAGATCGAACGCGCTCGCGGCCAGGCCCGACAGCACCGTGGCGACATCGCCACGATGGATAGTATAGCCCCCCCCTCCACACCGCACGCCGTGAGGTTCTGGGCGATCAGCGCCAGCGCACGTCGATCCTGTTCGACGAACGTCACATGTGCAGCGCCTCGGCTGATGGCTTCGATGCCAATGGCGCCGGTACCGGCATAGCCGTCGAGCGACGCGTGCGCCGTCGATCCTCGGCGCCAGGATGTTGAAGAGCGTCTCGCGCAGCTTGTCGGACGTCGGGCGAAGTCCGTCCCACGCGGGTGCCTTGAGACGCCGCCCTTTCAGGCGGCCAGCGATGATGCGCATGCGTTAGGACCTGGGTGTTGGGAGCTGGCTCAGCCACCTCGATCAGCCCGAACTGATCCTGCCACTGCCGCGCGACGAACGCGTCAGCTCCGGCGTCAGCCCGCCGCGCTCCACCAGCGCGCGTGCTTCGCGGTGAGCCGCTTCCATGATGTCGCGATCGCGAACGAGATCACCGGTCCGCAGCGTGGGAAGACCCGACTGCCGCGTGCCGAAGAAGTCGCCTGGCCCGCGCAGCTCGAGGTCGCGTTCGGCGATCGCAAAGCCGTCGGTGGTTGACGCCATCGCCTTCAGCCGCTCGCGCGCGTCATCGGTCCACGGCGCCTGATACAGCAGAATGCACACCGACTCCCACTGGCCGCGTCCGACGCGGCCGCGAAGCTGATGGAGCTGCGACAGTCCGAACCGCTCGGCGTGCTCGACCACCATGATCGACGCGTTCGGCACATCGACACCGACTTCCACGACCGTCGTCGAGACCAGCACCTCGATGCGGCCGGCCGCGAAGGCATGCATCACGTGATCCTTGGCCTCCTGCTTCATACGGCCGTGCAGCAGCTGCGACGCGGTGGGCCGGAAACACTTCCGCCTGCAGGTGGTCCGCCATCTCGGTCGCCGACTTCAGATCGACCTTCTCCGACTCCTCGACCAGCGGATAGATGATGTACGCCTGCCTGCCCCGCTTCCAGTTCCCGCCGAATGAGATCGTAGATCTCGTCACGCCTCGACTCGGGCTTGACGAGCGTCGTCACCGGCTTCCGTCCCGGCGGCAGGTCCGGGATCTTCGAGACGTCGAGCTCGCTGTAGTCGGTGAGCGCGAGGGTCCGTGGAATCGGCGTGGCCGTCATCAGCAGCACGTCGGGACGGAGTCCCTTGGCGCGAAGCGCCGCGCGCTGGGCGACGCCGAATCGATGCTGCTCGTCGATCACCACGAAGCCCAGCTTGTGGAACGACACCTGCTCCTGCACCAGCGCGTGCGTACCGACCACCAGATTCGTGGTGCCCCGCTCGATGTTCGCCAGCAGCGTGTGCTTCTGCAGCCCGGGTGTGCTGCCGGTCAGGAGATCGACACGGAACCTGGATGAGGCCAGCAGTCGCGCGATGTTGCCGTAGTGTTGTCCGGCCAGGATCTCCGTCGGCGCCATGAACGCCACCTGCAGGCCGTTCTCCATGGCGACAATCGCCGCGAGCAGCGCCACGATCGTCTTCCCCGCGCCGACATCTCCCTGCAGCAGCCGATGCATCGGCTCCGGCCGGCGCATGTCGTCCACGATCTCCTTCACGGCCTGCCGCTGCCCGGGCGTCAGCTTGAACGGCAGCACCTTCGCCGCCGAGGCGCGGATGCGATCGTCCACGACCGGAACGAACGGCTTCAGCTCCGTGCCGCTGGCGTGACGACGCCACGCGTGGCCGATCTGAAACAGAAAGAACTCCTCGAAGATCAGCCGATGCTGTGCCGGCGAGCGGAACGCGTTCAGCACGATCGACCGAGGCGTCGTTCGGCGGGAAATGCGACTCCTCTATCGCGGTCCGTCGCGGAACGAGCTGCAGGCGTGCACGCATCTCCGCCGGGAGCGGATCGGGAATCTCCGGCGGCAGCTGATCGAGCGCCTGGCGAACCAGTCGCCGCTGCATGTTCGGCGTGACCACACCGGTCTTCTCGTAGAACGGGCACGACGCGCCCGGTGTGCACGCCCGACAAGTCGTCCGACACGAGCTCGTACTCCGGGTTCATGAAGTGCAGGCCCGTCGAGTCGAGCTTCACGTCGCCGAAGATCACGACCTGCAGGTGTGCTCGTAAGCATGTCGGCGAGAAACGCCTGGTTCATCCACGTGCAGCGGATGGCGCCGCTCGCGTCGCCGACGACGGCGTGAAAAATCTTGAAGCCGCGCCGGCGCGTGACCGCGAGATTGGAGGACTTGATCTCGCCGAGCACCGCCGCCTTGGTGCCGGGCCGCAGCGAGGCAATCGGCTGCATGCGGCTGCGGTCCTCGTAGCGGAACGGCAATCGGTACAGCAGATCTTCGACGACGACGAGGCCGGCGCGTTTGAGGTCCGCGGCCTTCCGCGGACCCACGCCTTTCAGAAACTGGAGCGGTGTAGAGAGAAAATCAGTAGCCTCTGGACGTCACTGCACGATGACAGCCTGACCTTGTCCGACTTCGATCTGACGGATACCTGCCGGCAGCGCGAACGGTTCGTCGATGCTGATCCGCCCGGATCCTCGGCGGTTCGCGAATAGTACCAGACCAGCTCCTGCAGGATCGACTTGGGAATCGGCACGCCCGACACGGCTGCCTGATGCAGCTCGAAGCGGCCCTGACCGTTCTGCGTGCGCAGGACGCCGCTGACCGTCACCGGCAGCCGGCCGCCGAGCAGACTCCACGGATCGATCAGCGCTTCCCGTGCGCCGCGACCTCGCCACGGCGTCGAGATCGACGGTCGCCGCGCCGTTGACTTTACCGTCGCCGACGATGGTGATCTGCGGCTCGGTCATGCCCACGGGCAGCAGCGGACGCGACCGGTAGGCGAACCACGAATTGAGCTCCGTCTCGCTGACGGCGGTGCGGCGGGCCGCAGGCGTGCGCGCGCACGAGCGTCGACTTTGCTGCGAGATGATCGCGACTTTCTTGGCGAAGGCGTCGGCGTGCTGGGGCGAGAGGGCGGCAGCAGTCAGGACGGCCACGCCGAGGAACAGCGCGAGCGATGCGCTCAAGGCGATGCGGAGTTTCATATCGGCCTCTGGGGAGCTGGCTGATCACGAGTGTAGCACCGATTCGCGCTTGATCTTCGCTTTATGTTCGCATATAGTCTGCCTACCTCGACAAGGTCGATTGGAGGATTGACGTGCTTCCGCTTACCAAACGTCAGCGCGAAATCCTGGATTACCTCAACGAGTTCATCCAGCAGCACGGGTACGCGCCGAGCCTCGAGGAAATCGGCCGGCGCTTCAATCTCTCTTCGCTCGCCACCGTTCACAAACATCTCAGTAACCTCCAGGAGAAGGGCTTCATCCGTCGCGCCTGGAACCGGAGCCGTTCGGTCGAACTGGTCCCGACTCGCGGCGCCGGACGCGCCATGGAACTGCCCCTCCTCGGGTTCGTCGCCGCCGGCGTCGCCGATTGAAGCGGTTGCCGGGACGGAAACGATCGCCGTCCCCGAAACGCTCGCCGGCAAGCGCGACAGCTACGTCCTGCGCGTCAAGGGCGATTCGATGATCGACGAGCAGATCCGCGACGGCGACTTCGTCATCGTCGAGGATCGGAAGTCGGCGGACAACGGCGAGATGGTCATCGCCCTCGTCGGCGGCCTCGACGTCACGCTCAAGAAGTTTTATCGGGAGAACGGGCGCATCCGGTTACAGCCGGCGAACCCGGCAATGCAGCCGATCATGGTCGATCCCGATGCCGTGCAGGTCCAGGGCGTCGTCGTCGGCGTGATGCGGAAGTACTGAGGCGTCGTAGCGGGTCCGCCTTCAGCCGGCCCCGTTCCACAGGTCAAAGGTGCTAGGCTTTTGACCATGAGCGACCAACCGGAACGCAAGCAGATCAACTTCACGATCGTCCCCGACGAACAGCCTGGCGATCCCCGCACCTACGCCAACTTCTGCTCCATCGCCCACACGCCGTTCGACTTCACGCTGACGTTCTGCGAGGTCATGCCCCTGTCGGAAAAGGAGGTCCGCGACGCCGAGCAGAATCACGTCGTCAAGGCGCCGGTCCGCACGCGAGTGGTCGTGCCCGTCCAGTTCGTGCCCAATCTGATTTCCGCGCTCCAGGAACACCTTCGCGTGTTCAACGAAACCTACTCGAACGTCGGCTGGTCGAAAGGACCCGTCCACTGAAGTCCCCGGCAGTCACGCGGCGCATCATCGAGACGCTGTCCGAGCAGCATCCGAACGCCGATACCGAGCTGCACTATCGAAACGCGTTCGAACTGCTGGTGGCGACGATCCTCTCGGCGCAGTCCACCGATGCGCGCGTGAACATGGTGACGCCGGCAGCTGTTCGAGAAGTATCCCGACGCGGCGGCGCTGGCCAGGGCGCGGCAGGCCTCGCTCGAGAAGCAGATCAAGTCCACCGGGTTCTTCCGTCAGAAGTCGAAGGCGCTGATTGGGATGGCGAAGACGCTGGTCGCCGAGCACGGCGGCGAGGTGCCGGCCGACATGGAGAAGCTCACGAAGCTGCCGGGCGTCGGCCGCAAGACGGCGAACGTCGTGCTCGGCCACGCGCTTGGTGTGCCAGGGCTTCCCGTTGACCGTCACGTGCTTCGCGTCTCGAACCGGATCGGCATCGCCGAGGGCGACGATCCAGTGAAGGTCGAGTCGCAGCTCACCGCCAGCGCTACCCAACGAGATGTGGACGCTGGCGTCGGATGTCCAGATCCTGCATGGCCGTCGCATCTGCCGGCCGAAGCCGCTGTGCGACAAATGCCTGGTCATCAACGACTGCAGCTACTATCGCGCGTCGCACGCGACTGCAACCTGATGACCGCGCCGCGTTCGAACGCCTCGTCACTGAAGCCATCGCGCTCATCCCGAAGCGCTTCCGACGCGAAATCAAGAACGTCGCGCTGGTCGTCGAGGACGAGCCGAGCCCTGCCCTGCTCGAGGAAATGGAGATCGAGCCGCCGGATTCCCTGTACGGGCTCTATCAGGGAACGCCGCTCACGGAGCGCAGGTGGCCTAGGGCAACGCGCTGCCCGACCGCATCACGCTCTTTCAGAAACCGATCGAGGAAGACTGCGAAGACGAAGACGAGGTGCGAGCCGTGATCGGCGAGACGCTGATCCACGAGGTCGGCCACTACTTCGGACTGAGCGAGGAAGAGATCGAAGAAATCGAGGAGCGATATTGGCGCGGGGAGACCCTGGGGCCCGAGGAGGAGGATTGAGGCCCTCGCCCGCTCAGGGCAGGCGCGCAAGCGATTCGGCCAGCACTTCCTCGGAGCGGCCTGGGTCGCGAAGCTCGTCGACCGCGCTCGCCACGCACCCCGACGACACGTTCCTGGAGATCGGCCCCGGCCGCGGCGCGCTGACGGTGCCGCTGGCGCTCGAAAGTCAAGACGCGTCGTTGCGGTGGAAATCGATCGCGATCTCGCCGCCGCCCTGCCCTCTCGGCTTCCGGACGTGCACGTCGTCCAGGCGGATTTCCTCGACGTCAATCTGTCCGACCTGCTGCGTGACGAACGCGCAAGCCGGTTCGCGTCGTCGGGAACCTTCCCTACAACGTGGCGTCGCCGATCCTGTTCAAGCTGCTCCACGACGCGGACGAGGGCCGGCTGCTTCGCGACGCCACGCTCATGCTCCAGAAGGAAGTGGCGGACCGACTCGTGGCCAGGCCAGGTTCGACGGCCTACGGCGCGCTCGCGATTCAGGTGGCGCTTGCTCGCCGACGCCGACGCGCATCCTGTCGCTGCCGCCCGGCGCGTTTCGGCCCCCTCCGAAGGTGAAGTCAGCCGTCGTCCGCCTGCGCTTCCGTCCGCCCGCCAGTCGACGTCGGGGATCGACTCATCTTCGAGAAGCTCGTTCGTGGGCTCTTCCTGCAGCGCCGGAAGACGCTCGGCAACGCGCTCAAGCCGGTCGCCGACTCGATCGGCCGATCGGCGGCGGAACTGATTGAGCGGGCACGGGTTGACCCACGTAGACGACCCGAAGCGCTGAGCCTCGACGACATGGCGCGGCTATCTCGAGCTGTGCTATGATTTTCGCCGGAAGTCGTTGAGCCTGCCCGTTTTGAGGCGCTCCCAGCCGCCTGATTCGTGACCGAGGACCTGCCAGGGTCTCTCGTCGCGTACGCACAATCGAAGACTCTCGCTCGCTGGTCTCTGAATGAATCAGTCCGCCGTACCGGACGTGTCGCCGGCGACGCTCGAGGTCGTACCTCTTGGAGGCCTCGGCGAGTTCGGCATGAACATGATGGCCGTGTCGTGGGAGGACACCACAATCCTCATCGACGCCGGTGTCATGTTCCCCGAGCCGGATCAGCTCGGCGTGGACCTGATCATCCCCGACATGACGTTCGTGGAGTCGAGGCGCGGCAACGTCAAGGCCCTGATCCTCACCCACGGTCACGAGGATCACATCGGCGCGCGTGCCACACGTGATGCCGCTCTTCGACGGCCCGGTCTACGGCACGGCCATGACGCTGGCGTTCATCCAGCCCAAGCTCGACGAGCACCAGATCGATGCCGGCGATCGCCTCAAGACCGTGAGCCCGCGCGACACGGTCACGGTCGGACCGTTCTCGATCGAGTTCATCCGCGTCACCCACAGCATGCCGGACTGTGTGGCGCTGGCGATCACGACGCCGGCTGGAACGATCGTCCACACCGGCGACTTCAAGATCGATCAGACGCCGATCGACGGCCAGCACTTCGACCTGCACCGCTTCGCCGAGCTGGGCTCGCAGGGCGTGCTCGCACTCTTCGCCGACAGCACCAACGTCGATCGCAAGGGCTTCACCGGTCCCGAGACCGAGGTCATCGAGGCGTTCGAAGAGCTCTTCACCAGCACGCACGGCAAGCTCGTCGTCGCCGCGTTCTCGTCGAGCATCTATCGGATGCAGGTGCTCGTGGATCTCGCCACGCAGTTCGAGCGCAAGGTGGCCTTCGTCGGCCGGAGCATCGTGCAGAACTCCGAGATCGCCCAGCGACTGGGTTACCTGCGGATTCCCGCCGGCCTGCAGATTCGCGACAGCGACGTCTCGAACTACACTCTCAGGACGTGCTGTGCATCGCGACCGGATCGCAGGGCGAACCACAGGCCGCGCTCTCGCGAATCGCGATCGACGATCACCGGCTCGTGAAGCTCAGTCCCGACGACACGGTGGTCTTCTCGGCGCGTGCGATCCCCGGAAACGAGAAGGCGATCGCCCGCACGATGAGCCACATCGCCCGGCGCGGCGCGGACGTGGTGACACCGGACATGAAGCACGTCCACGTCTCCGGACACGGCTCAGCTGAAGAGTTGAAGCTCGTGCTTTCACTCGTGCGGCCGAGGTATTTCATCCCGGTACATGGCGAGTATCGGCAACTGTCCCAGCACGCGCGTGTGGCAAAGACACGTACTGCGTGGCGTCGAGCCACAGGTGCAGGTCCTGCTGGCCCAGGACGGCGACATCATTCAGTTCGATCGCCACGGCGCGCGCATTGCAGACAAGGCGCCGACCGGCAGAGTTCTGATCGACGTCACACGGGTGGGAGAAGTCGGGGACGAAGTGCTGCGCGATCGTCGGCACATCGCGGCCGACGGTCTGGTCGTCGCGGTCGTCGCCATCAGCCGTCACACCGGTGCCCTGGCCGGCATCCGGAACTGGTCGCCCGCGGCTTCGTCGTGGACGATCGTCAGGCGGCGTCGCTGTTCGACGATGCCGAGGGGGTCATTCGCGAATGCATTTCATCCTCGAGCGTCGAGGAACGGACCGATCAAGGGTTGATGACCGAGAAGCTGCGCGTCGAGCTGCGGCGTTATTTCAAGAGGCGGACCGGACGGCGGCCTCTGGTGCTGCCGGTGTTGATGGAGATCTGAGTCGTGCCAGTGCCTGAGTCCACGTTGTCGCGCCGGATCAGCGAGTTCGTCGGCGTCGCGCTGTTTGCGCTGGCGCTGATCTGGCTGATCTCGCTCGTCACGCACGACCCGACGGACCCGGTGTGGTTCTTCACCACCGGCGCCTCGCATCCGCCGGCAAACTTCGTCGGCCGCGTCGGCGCATTTCTCTCGGAGTTCTCGTTCCAGCTCCTGGGCTACGCCGCGTATCTCATCCCGGCCGTCACCGCCGTCCTGGGCTGGCATTACTTCTGGTGCCAGACGCCGGACGCGGCGTACACGAAGCTGACCGGCGTCGGACTGCTCTTCGGCTGCGCGAGCGCGTTCCTCAGCCTCGTCTTCGGCAGCACGGAAGTGGCCGGCAAGACATTCCACGCCGGCGGATCGATCGGCCGCGCGCTCGGCCTGCTCATGTCGGAATACTTGAATCGCACGGGCTCGCTCATCGTCCTGCTGACGCTGATGATGCTCGCCGTGATCCTGTCCACGCAGTTCTCGTTCGGCCGGATGTTCGCGACCGCGACCGCGAACTCGCAGAACCTGTCCGCGCGCGGCATCGGCTGGATGCGCGCGTGGCTTGAGCGCCGCAAGAAGGATCAGGCCCGGCGTGAAGTGATCGCCAAGCACGCGAAACCGGCGCCGGTCCGTCGCAGCGAAACCCGGTCGCGCTCCGGGCGACGAGGAGCCGTCGCCGATCCGTCCGGCACGTCCCGACAGAGCTGGTGAGAGCGACCGATCCCGAGTCCCCGCGCGCCGCACCGGTCGTCGTCCGCAAGCGACCCGAAGCGCCGGCCATCGTTGCCGCTGGCCGAAGAGACCGAAGGCGCCGGCGCCAGCGCAAGCAGGGAGCGTTCACGCTGCCGCCGCCGTCGCTGCTCGATGCGCCGAAGGCGGAACGCAAGATCGACGAGCGCGAGCTCATGGACGCGGCGCATCTCCTCGCTGAGAAATGCCGCGAGTTCGCCGTCGAGGGACAGGTGGCGCAGATTCATCCCGGTCCCGTCGTGACGACATTCGAATTCAAGCCCGAGGCTGGCGTGAAGTACAGCAAGGTGACCGGGCTGTCCGACGATCTGTGCCTGGCGATGCAGGCGGAGTCGGTGCTCATCGATCGGATACCGGGCAAGTCCACCGTCGGGATACAGATTCCCAATGCCAATCGCGAGGCGATCTCGCTTCGCGAGCTGCTCGAATCCGATGCCTACCAGCGCTCCACATCGAAGCTGACGCTGGCGCTCGGCAAGACCATTCACGGCGAGCCGTACGTCACCGACCTCGCCACGATGCCGCACCTGCTCATCGCCGGATCGACCGGCACGGGCAAGTCGGTCGGCTTGAACTCGATGCTGACCAGCATCCTGTATCGCGCCACACCGGACGACGTGCGGATGATCATGATCGACCCGAAGCGGCTCGAGCTCGGGATGTACGAAGAGATCCCGCATCTGCTCTCGCCGGTGGTCGTCGATCCGAAGAAGGCGGCCAACGCGCTGCGCTGGGCGGTTCGCGAGATGGAAGAGCGGTACAAGACGCTCGCCGCCGAGGGCGTGCGGAACATCGACCAGTACAACCGCAACGTCCGGATGGTGCATCGCAGGAGCGCGGCGCGCAGGACGAGGACGCGCCGAAGCCGCTGCCCTTCATCGTCGTCGTGATCGACGAGCTGGCCGACCTCATGATGGTGGCGAGCAACGAGGTGGAGGAATCCATCTGCCGCCTGGCACAAATGGCGCGCGCGGTGGGCATCCATCTGATCCTCGCCACGCAGCGGCCGTCGGTCGATGTCATCACCGGTCTGATCAAGGCCAACCTGCCGTCGCGTATCTCGTTCCGCGTGTCCTCGAAGACCGACTCGCGCACGATCCTCGACAGCAACGGGGCCGAGCAGCTGCTTGGCAAGGGCGACATGCTCTTTCTGCCGCCGGCTTCGTCTCGAAGCATTCGGCTGCACGGGCCGTACATCTCCGAACAGGAGAGTGCGCGACTGGCCAGCTTCCTGCGCAAGCAGGGCAAGCCCGTCTTCGACGAGACGATCACGGCCGAGGACGAGAAAACCACAGCCGGCGGTCTCGAGTTCGAGAAGGACGACCTCTACGACGAGGCCGCCCGCATCGTCGTCAGCAGCGGCCAGGTGTCGATCTCGTATCTGCAGCGGAAGCTGCGGGTTGGCTTCAGCCGCGCCGCGCGGCTGGTGGACATGATGGAGGCCGAAGGTTTAGTCTCACCAGGCGCCGGCGGGCAAGCCGCGAGAGGTGCTGGTCGATCGCGGCTATTTCGAGGAAGTCGATGCGCAGCTTCGCTAGGACCGCCGTCCTCGTGCTGGTCGCGCTCGCACCCGCGGTGCACGCGCAGACGTCGCAGCCGAAGAAGCTGTACGAGGACGCGCTCGTGCGCGAGCGCATCGTGCGCCAGGACATCCAGCGTGCACGCACCGAAGAGGCGCAGTCGTCCGTGCTGCTCCGCGTGCGCGCGCTCGTCGGCGCGTACGAGGACATGTCGCGGCTGTTTCCGAGCAGCGGCTACGGCGACAACGCGCTCTGGCAGGGCGCCGTGCTTGCCGCCGACGCGTTCTGGCAGTTCGGCGACGCCGCTCGATCGCACGTTGGCGCTGCGGCTGTTCTCTGCGCTGACAGTCTCGCTTCCCTTCGCAGCGCGCTGGCGCTGAAGGTCGCCTCGCAGACCAAGCGGCTCCAGGACGCGAAGCCGTCGGCGTCATCGACCGTCGCGCGAGCGCGCCGCCGCTGATCCGCCGCGAACGCCTGCGCCGACCGGCCTTGCGGCATTGCCCGCCGCCCTCACCAGCATCACCCGCGAAGTGCTGCCCGAGGTCCTCCGCATCGTCATCCAGCTCGGGAAGGAAGTGCCCTTCTACGACGAGCGGATCGATGGCCCGCCTCGCGTGTTTCTGGATCTCCAGAACACGCGCGCCGATTGAACCCTGAAGGACGCGGTCATTCCCTTCCCGGATGACGTCGTCAAACAGGTGCGCGTCGGGCGGCAGCCGAACTCTCGCACGCGCGTCGTGCTCGACCTGAAAGGCAATGCGCTCGCTACAGCGTCTACACGCTCTACGACCCCTATCGCATCGTCGTGGACTTCGAGCGCAAGAGCGCGATCGCGCTGGCCAGCAACTCGAAGCCCGGACCGGCCAGCGCGCGAGCGTCGCACCGACGAGCGAAGCCGCACTCGCACCGACAAATGAAGCCAAGATCGCACCGACGACCGTCAGCACCATCGCACCGACCAGCGCAGTCCCGATCGCACCGACAAGCGTGAGTACGGTCGCACCGACCACGGAAGCCGCGATCGCACCACCGCCTCCAGCGCCGCCTTCTGCCAACGCGAACGGCGGCTTCTCACTGTCGCGGCAACTCGGTCTCGGCGTCGCGCGCATCGTCATCGACGCCGGCCACGGCGGTCACGATCCAGGCGCCAAAGCCCGTGGAATCGAGGAAGCCGACCTCGTCCTCGACGTGGCGCTTCGGCTGGAGGCGCTCTTGAAGGATGCCGGCGTCGAGGTCATCATGACCCGCCGCACGAACACGTTCATCGCGCTCGAGGAGCGAACCGCGATCGCCAACCGCGCCGGCGCCGATCTCTTCCTCTCGATTCACTCGAACGCCAGTTCCAGCGACTCGGCTCGCGGCATCGAGACCTACTTCCTGAACTTCGCCACGAATCCGCAGGCCGAAGCCGATCGCCGCCCGTGAGAACGCCGGCGGCTCCAGGACGATGCGCAACCTGCCCGACATCGTGCGGGCGATCGCGCTCAACAACAAGATCGACGAGTCTCGCGATTTCGCGTCGATGGTCCAGAGCTCGCTCTACACGAAGCTGCAGAAGACGAACAAGAACGTCCGGGACCTTGGCGTGAAGCAGGCGCCGTTCATGGTGCTGGTGGGCGCGACCATGCCGAGCATCCTCGCGGAGATTTCGTTCATCACCAACCGGCAGGAAGCGACGCTGCTGAAGACGGACAAGTACAAGCAGCAGATCGCCGAAGCGCTGTTCGCCGGTGTCCTCAGATATCAGCAGGCGTTGAAGAAGGTTCCGGCCATCGCCGCCAGCCGGCCGTAGCGCCGGGATTGACGATTGACGATCTACGATTGACGGGTCTTCACGAAGGCCTCGGCATCTCAAGGCGTCAATCATCCCGTCCGGCTGAAGCCGGACACTACGACATTTGACGACGGCCTACGATGCGCGGCCGGCGAATTCGCGGGTCTCGGTGTGCACCTTCACGCGCTCGCCTTCCTTGATGAACAGCGGCACGCGGATTTCGAGACCGGTCTCGAGCGTCGCGAGCTTGGTCACGCCGCCGCTGGCCGTGTCGCCTCTGACGCCGGGCTCGGTGTAGGTGACTGTCAGTTCGACGTGCGGCGGGAACTGGATGCCGATCGGTGAGCCGTTGTACTTCTGGACCTGGACCAGGACGTTGTCCACGACGAGCTGACGATCGTCGCCGAGCGTCTCGACGCGGGATCGTCAACGTCTCGAACGTCTCCTGATCCATGAAGTGATAGCCCTCTCCGTCCGAGTAGGAGAAGGATGCCGACACCTGAACCAGATCGGGCTCAGCGAACTTCTCGCCAGCCTTGAAGGTCTTGTCGAAGACCGCCCGGGTCAGCAGGTTGCGCATCTTGATGCGCACCAGCGTCTGACCGCCCCGTGCCGTCGGCCTGGAGACTTCGACGTCGAGGCAGTGATACGGCGCGCCCTCGAACTCGAAGAACATCTTCCGCTTGATCTCGATAGCTTCAATCAGTGCCGGCATGCGTCTCCCTTCAGCCCTTGAGGATACCTCGACAGGCCATGTGCTAACCTAATCCGGTGCGTACCGCGCGTCGGCACGTTCGCCGCGTCGCCGCGAGCTGGCTGGTCATGCAGCTGCTGGTGACGGTGGCGGTCCCTGTCGCGTTGTGGGCAGCGACGCCCAGTGCGTCGCACGCCGAGGAGTGCACCTGCGAGCATCCGGGCAGCGGCGTCTGCCCGATGCATCGCCATTCCTCGACCTCGTCTTCCTCGTCGTCAACAGCGTGTTCCGTACGCAGTGCGCTGGACCCGCTCGACGCGCTCGTCGCCTCCTTGATGGGGCCGGTCGGCGTGATGCCCGGCTTCGTCACAACCGTCAACTCGATCGAGACCGGCGATCGCCTGCCGGATCTGGAGCAGACGGCGCTCGATCGACACGCCCCGCCGGACTCTCCTCCACCCCGCGCGTAGAGCGCTTCCCAGAACGTCGCACGGTCCGGCTGAAGCCGGACACTACGCGAAGTCCGGCTGGAGCCGGAACACAACGCGAAGTCCGGCTGGAGCCGGACACGACGCGTAGTCCGGTTGAAGCCGGACACGACGTCAATCGTTTTCTCACGATCGATCTCGAAGAACCAGCGGGAACTGGAGTTCGAACCCATGGGGCGCAAGCTCTCGACCATATTGGCCGTCGTGTTCGTGGCGATGGCGACCACAGCTGCCGCACAGGAGACTGTCAACTTCGCCAGTGTCAGCGGACGTGTCACGGATCCACAAGGCGGCGTGATTCAGGGAGCCACCGTCACGGCCCGGCACACCGAGACCAACGTCACGGCAACGACGACCACCGATGACGAGGGGAGATTTCGATTCCCCTACCTCCGGGTCGGCCCCTACGACATCGCGGCCAGGCAGCCGGGATTCGCTGCCGCCACTCGTATGCTCTCGCTTGGCCTTGGTGCGGCATACGAGCTGACGCTCTCGCTGAGCGTCGGCGAATTGACCACGAGCCTGATCGTCAACGCGCAGGCCGACGTGCTCGAGGCGGCGCGCAGCCAGATCGCCGGCACGGTGCCGCAGGCCGAGGTGCAGAGCCTGCCGCATGAACGGCCGAAACTTCCTCGATCTCGCATTGCTCGTTCCAGGAGTCTCGCCGACCAACATCGGCAGCACTCAGCTGTTCGCCGAAACGTCGGCCGTGCCGGGCCAAGGGATTTCGGTCGCCAGTCAGCGCAACCTGTCGAACAACTTCATCGTCGACGGCCTGTCGGCCAACGACGATGCCGCCGGCCTGAGCGGGATTCCGTACGGCGTCGACGCGGTCGAGCAGTTTCAGGTGGTGACATCCGGCGGGCAGGCCGAACTCGGTCGCGCGCTCGGCGGCTACATCAACGTCGTCACCAAGAGCGGCACCAACACCATGCGCGGCACGCTCTACGACTTCTTTCGCGACGACGACTTCAATGCCGCCGAATGCGCTCTCGGGCACAACGCTGCCGATGGACCAGCAGCAGTACGGCGGCAGCCTTGGCGGGCCGATCGTGCGCAATCGCACGTTCTACTTCTCGAACTTCGAGCAGCGGCTGCTCGATCAGACCGGCCTGGTCACCATCCTCCGGCCAGAACGCCGCCGATCATCAACGCCCGGCTGGCGGCCGTCGGCTACCCGGGGTCGCCGGTCACCACCGGCATCTATCCGAATCCGGTGCACAGCGCCAACATCCTCGGCAAGGTCGATCACCAGGTCAGCGGCACGCGATCAGCTCAGCGTGCGATACGCCTCGTATCACGTCACGTCGCGACAATTCGCGCGGCGCTGGCGCGCTGAATGCGCCCGACCGCGTCAGCAGGCCTGGACAACATCGATCACTCGCTCGCATTCGGCAACACCTGGACGATCTCGCCGAGGACGGTCAACGAAACGCGCGCCCAGTTCGCGTACGGTGACTTGCAGGCTCCGCCGACCGACCCGATCGGACCGGCCGTCAGCATCGCCGGCGTCGCTTCGTTCGGCACGCTCCTCGAGCAGTCCGACGCGCCGGCTGAACACGATGTACCAGTTCGTGGACAACGTCTCGCACCAGGCCGGTGCGCACGCGCTGCGCGCCGGCGTGGACTTCGTGCTCAACGACGACACGATCACCTATCCGCGATCGGCCCGCGGGCAGCTATGCGTTCTCCTCGCTGGCAAACTTCCTCGCCGGGAACTACAGCGGCTTCACGCAGACCTTCGGCGATCCGGTGGTGTCGCAGACGGATCCGAACATCGGCTTCTACGCACAGGACGAGTGGCAGCTCGGCTCGCGCCTGACCCTCAATCTGGGCCTTCGCTACGACCTGCAGTTCCTCGAGACCGATCAACACGGACACGAACAATATCTCGCCGCGGGTCGGGTTCGCCTGGTCGCCGTCGACCGATCACGACCTCGTGATTCGCGGCAGTGCCGGGCTGTTCTTCGATCGGGTGCCGCTGCGCGCCGGTTGCCAACGCCATCCTCTCGGCGGGCAACACCACCGACCTGAGCAACCTCCATCAACCTAGCGTGTCCGGCATCATCCCGACACAAGCGGGCGCCCCGACGTTCCCGGCCATCCTTCCTGCGCGGCTGCTGACGACCACGCTGGTGGACTTCACGACGATGGATCCAGAGCCTGCAGAACGCATACTCCAGGCAGGCCAGCCTGGAAGTGGAGCGCGTCGCTGGGCGCCGGACGGACCGTGAGCGTCGGCTATCAATACGTCCGCGCGCAGCACCTGCTGATGTCGGTGAACCAGAACGTCGCCGACCTGCGTCGCCGCCGGCACCAACAACGGCTGCCGCCCGAATGCGATGTACCGGAACAACAGTCAGTACTCGTCGGTCGCCGAATCGAACTACCACGGTCTGCACGTCTCGTTCGTTCAGCGGCCGGCTGACCTGGGCGAGCCTGCGCGTCACCTATACGCTGTCGAAATCGATGAACAACGTCGGCGAGGCGTTCTTCAGCTCGCCGATCGATCCGACCGACATCATGCGGGATTGGGGCCGATCCGACGACGACCAGCGCCATCGTCTGGTGATCAACGGCACCGTCAATACGCCGATGTCGCCAGCGACCAGCGCGTGGGAGCGCTCACGCCACGGATTTCAGGTGAGCGGCATGCTGCAGTCCTACTCGGCGCTGCCGTTCAACATCACGTCCGGTGTGACGAACCTGCAGGGAACGAACGGACGACCGTTCTGCGGACGGCACCACGCCGGTGGCCAACTTCGACGTGCGCACCGCCAATCTGATTTCGAGAAACGCGGGAGTCGGGAGCGACTTCTTCAGTGTGGGTCTGCGCGTCAGCCGCGTCTTCCGGCTTAGCGGCGACGTAAGAGTCGAGGGTCTCGCCGAAGTCTTCAATCTGACCAATCGCGTCAACAACCTGACCCGCAACACGAACTTCGGACCGGGCGTCTATCCGATGAGCCCGCTCCCCACCTTCAACCAGATCACCGCGGTCGGAGAGCCGAGAACCTGGCAGTTCGGGCTCCGGCTCACCTTCTGATCAAGGGCCGCCTGAAGGCGGCCCCTACAAATTGGAGCCTCATGACAGCGTCGAGCGCCATCAGCCGTTCAGGACTCCTCCTCATCGCGTGCCTGGCCGCGACGCCGATCGGCGTCACGACCGGGCCACGCAACGAGATCGCGATCGCGTCACGCGCCAACGCCAACGCCTCGCTGACCGCAATCGGCCAGTTCTCGGCCGTCACCTGGAGCGCGACTACGACAGCGGGTGTGGCGGACGTCTATGTCAGCACCAGCCGGGACGGCGGCCGGACGTTCGGCGCTCCGATCCGGGTCAATCGCACGCCG
Organism: uncultured Acidobacteriota bacterium; assembly: GCA_963751025.1. Lineage (GTDB taxonomy): Bacteria > Acidobacteriota > Vicinamibacteria > Vicinamibacterales > UBA2999 > Gp6-AA40. Next base: position 366,073 of record CAVVTC010000010.1, read on the forward strand.
GGTGATGCCAACGTTGGTGGAGAGCAACCGCCACGCGTGACGCTGGTCCCGCGCGACGGCCGCGATCCCTCGATCGTCATCGTCTGGACGACGAAGGATCCGGCGGGGACTCGTCTGCGTGTCCGCACGATCCCACGACGGCGGACGCTCCTTCCTGGCTCCGGCGCCCGTTCCCGGCAGCGAGTCGCCTGGCAATCGCGGCTGGGAATCGATCGCCACCACTCGCGACGGCGATGTGGTGGCACTCTGGCTGGATCATCGCGAGCTGCCGGCCCGCAGCGGCCGGAGCACGCCGATGACACATGCCGAGCACCAGCACGACGCGTCGAAGGCCGCACCGATGGATGGCGTCGCGCGCGCGCAGCTGTCGAAGCTGTTCTTCGGACGCCTGTCGAGTCCCGGCAGCGCCCGCGCGCTCACCGGCGGTGTGTGCTATTGCTGCAAGACCGCGATCGCCACCGGCAGCGATGGCTCCATTCACGCCGCGTGGCGACATGTCTACCCGGGAAACATCCGCGACATCGCCTTCACGATGTCCGCCGATGGCGGGCGCTCGTTCACACCGCCCGTGCGCGTCAGCGAAGACCGGTGGGTTCTCGACGGATGTCCCGAGAACGGGCCGGCGATCGCCGTCGATGCGAGCCGTCGCATTCACGTCGTGTGGCCAACGCTGATTCCAGGCCGGACGCCGACGAGCGAGCCCACGCTCGGACTCTTCTACAGCACGTCACGAGACGGGCGTCAGTTCACGGCCCGTCAGCGCATTCCAACCGAAGGCGTGCCTCGACATCCACAGATCGCGGTCGGATCTGGCGGCGAGATCGTTGTTGTGTGGGATGAACAGACTCGAGGCGGAAGGCACATCGCACTCGGCCGTGCGACCGCTCAGGCCTCCGGAACCGCGCAATTCGTTCGGCAGCCGATCGGTGACAGCGAGTCAGCTGTCTACCCGGCCGTCACCGCCGCCGATGACGCGATCATCATCGCGTGGACGAGCGGACCGGCCGGACAGACGAAGCTGCGAACTGAACGGCTCGTGTTCTGAGGCGGGTCTGAAGACCCGCCTCCACGAAGGCCCGATCAGTTCAGCGTCCAGAGGGACAGGCTCGTGACGTCCTTCACGAACACCCGATTACCCGAATACGCCGGCTGCGTCCAGGTGGCGGCCTCGGCGACCTTGTATCGATGAAGCGGCTCGAATGCCGTCTTGCTGTTCCGCGCCACGACCAGTTCGCCGTCGTCTTCGAGGCTGAGGAAGAGGTCACCGGACCTGCGCGATCGCGGCGTGAGCGGCCTGACGGCCTTCCGACGTCCAGAGCGTCTTGCCCGTCACGGCGTCCACCGCGAAGTACTGTCCCGAGTTGCGGTTGGCCAACCCGAACAGCACGTCACCGACGACGACCGCGTCGCTCATGCGCAGCGGGATGTCGGCGTTCTCCCAGACAACGTCGGTGACCCACTGGTTCGCGCGTTTCGCGATCGCCAGGGCGCGGGTCGGCTCGCCGTTGCCCGACACGATGACAGTCCGCCCGTGCACCACGGGTGTCACCGAGTTGGTCTTGTTGTTGATGACGAACGGCCGCTCCCACAGCAGCGCTCCGCTCGACACGTCCACGCCGACGAGCTTTCCCTGCGTGATCGTGATGAGCTGACGCGTGCCATCGATCTCCACGAGGACTGGCGAGCCGTACCCGGGACCGTCGCCCTTCCAGCTCCACTTCTCCGCACCGGTGTTGACGTCGTACGCCGTGAGTGCGCCAGAGTCGTCGCCGCCGACATGGAAAATAACCTGCCCGCCATCCACCAGCGGGGAGAACGCGTGCGTCGTGAACATGGGCACCGGCACGGTTCCCGGCTTCTGCCAGACCTGCTTGCCCGACGCCGCGTCATACGCGGTCACGATGCCGGTCATCCCGATCGAGTACAGACGGCCGTTCGCAAACACCGGTGTGGACTTCGGTCCAGGTCCGTGCTGCGTGGTGGCGCTGTGCATGGTGAACGGCGCGTCGTGACCGGTCTGCCACAGCACCTTGCCGGTGTCGGCGTCGAGCGCGCTCATCACCTCGCGCTCTCCCTGCCGCGAGAATTGATAGATCCGGTTGCCGACGACGAGCGGCGTCGCGTAGCCGGTGCCGACCTCGATCTTCCATTTCTGGGTCAGCTTTTCGGGCCATGCCTTTGGATCGGACGGCGCTGGAGCGGCGCCATCGCGGCTGGGCCCGCGCCACTGCGTCCAGTCACTCGCGGCCCGCTGGGCCTGAACGGGCAGCATCATCACGACGAGCAGAACGGATCCGAGAAGAATGCGGCGCATCGCGTGTGTCCTCAATGAAGTATTCAACAAGTCAATTGGCCCGGACATCATAGCTGGTGAGCGTACCCTGATTACGGATATAGAGCCGTCCCCCGCTTACCACTGGATGCGACCAGCTGGGCCATCCCTGGTCGGTGATGCTGAACCGGCCCTTCTCCTTGTAGCCGGCCGGTGTGGCTTCGACCAGGCCGACCACGTTGTTCTCGCTCAGGATATAGAGATGACCGTCCGCGTAGCTGACGGCGCCCTTGCCGACGCTGCGGTCCCGCCAGATCATCTTGCCGCTGGCAAACTCCAGGCAGGTCAGGATCGAATCGTTGTAGCCGTAGATGTGCCCGTTCACGAGGACCACACCGCCGTGGTGGTTCTTCATGTCCCGCGTGAAGTAGATCTCCTGTGCTCGAACCTCGCCGCCGGCGGCTTTCAGCCCGAGCAAGGACGCACCGGTTCCGTACCCCGAGGTAAAGAAGACCCTGCCATCCGAGTACACGGGGGTGGCGATGTTGGCCGTTCCGTTGGCGGCCTCGCTGTTTCTCCACATCAACTTGCCATCGGATGCCCGGACGCCCACGCCCGCGTCGGCGGTGAAGGTCATGATCGTCCTCACGCCTCCGACGTCCGCCACGATCGGTGAGGCATAGCCCGCGCCGTCGCTCAGATCCTTGCTCTGCCACACCGTCTTGCCGGACATCTTGTCGAGCGCCACCATGCCTGCGCCGCGGCCGCCCGGCGTGACAATCACCATGTTGCCGTCGACGAGTGGAGATTCGCTGAGCAGCCAATAGGGATTGCCGCCCCTGAACTCCTTGAGGATGTTGCGCTGCCAGACGACCGTGCCGTCGCTGACGCGCAGGCACGCGAGATCGCCAGTCTCGGACAGCGCGTAGACACGGTCGCCATCAATCGTCGGCGTACTCCGCGGGCCCGGGCCGCGATCGTTGTCGCCGGCGGCGCCAAGAATCCGCACCCAGACCAGCTTGCCGTCGGCGCGATTGAGGCTCGAGACGACGCTCTGCCGATTCCGCATGCCCTGCACGTAGACTCGCTCGCCCTGCACGGAGATCGAGCCATAGCCGGCGCCGAGCATCGCAGCAGACCACGCCACCGATGGCCCCGATCGCGGCCACTGTGCGAGGAGTCCTGTCTCCTTCGAAATCCCCGTGCGGTCGGGTCCGCGCCACTGCGGCCAATCGACAGAGGTTGACTGTGCGGCGAGCGTGGCGGCCGCCGTCAGGAGCGCGAATGTCACGAGCAGGGATTGGTGCATGATCGCCTCGCTAGAAGCCGACGCCTGCGCTGACGCCGAACGTGCGCGGCCTGCCCATTTCGCCGATGAAGCCTGACGGGGCCAGCTGACCGTAGGCAAACGCGACCGGGACGTACTCCGTGTTCAAGGCGTTGCGGATCCAGACCTCAGCGAACAGATATCGCCCTCGCGCGCCGGCTCTGAAGTTGGCCAGCGAATAGGCGTCCTGACGCGCGGTGTTCATGTCGTCGTACTCGAACGCTCCGTAGAACACCGCCTCACCCCGCCCGTACACCGAAATACCTGGACGGACCGCATGCGAGACCTGCGCGCCCAGTGTCGCGCTGTACTCGGGGGTATTCGGAATCAGGTTCCCGCCGACCGGCACGCCGCTCGACACGCTGCCGTCGCTGAACGTCGCCTTCGTGTAGCCCAGACCACCGAACACATCGACGCTCGGATGCAGGCGCGCATTCAGCTCCAGCTCGACGCCGGAGCTCGTCGCGCCGCCGACGTTGGCAATGTAGAAGCTCCCGGGCGAGGTCAGGTCCGGCAGGTTCAGCTGAAGGTCTTCCCAGTCGATGCGGAACACGCTCGCGTTCACGAGCACGCGCCCGGCGGCCCAGCCCGTCTTGACGCCGCCCTCGAAATTCCACGCGTGCTCCTCGCCGTACGCCTCGCTGCCGGCCGGCGAGACCGGATTGAACCCGCCCGCCTTGTAGCCGCGCGCGACGGAGAAGTACACGGTCTTCTCCGGCTGCAGCCGGACCGCCGCCGAGAAATTCGGCGAGACGTTCGAGAAGCTCTCGTCGGTGTCCACGTTGGTCGGCGGCGGTCCGAACGGCGGCGTGAAGAACGTGCTCAGCACCGCGTCCTTCTGCTCGTGGTCCACGCGCACACCGGCCGTCAGGTCGAATCGATTCGCAAGCGTCGCCGTGCCCTGCCCGTAGAAGCCGACTGCCGAGATCGTTCAACTCCGCCTGTGGCGACGTCTGCGCGACCGCGAAGGGGACGAACGGCGACAGCACGAACGGCGAGAACGAGTTGACCGCGTCCTGGTCGTAGTTCTGCGTGAACAGGAAGAGGCCCGCCTGCCATTTCATCATCGCCGCATCCGACAGGCGAATCGACGCGTTCGAAGACGAGGCCATGCGTACTTCCTGCGTGAACTGGAAGCTCTCCTCGTTGTTGTTGCGGCGGATCAGCGGCAGCGGCGTGTAGTCGAGATCCGTGGCATCCTCGGTCTTCCAGTTCAGAAAGCCGGTCGTGGACGTCAGGCTGACGCGCATGCCTTCATGCCGGTTCAGGATGGTCGTCCCGAAAATATCTCGGTGCGTGTACCCCTCGAAGTCGCGCATGGTGTGGAAGGGGTTGGCGCGCAGACCTCCCAGGTCGCTCAGCGCGTAGTCGCCGTCGCGCGCCCGCTCGCCGTTGAGGATCACCCGCGTTTCCCAACTGGATGAGGGCGTGAACAGCACCTGGCCCTTCGCGGAGAACGCCGATCGCGAGTCGAGGTCGTTGCCGGTGAGATCGTTCACCGTGTAGCCGTCGCGCTGTCCGTACTGCAAGGCGGCTGAGACACCGACCTTGCCGGCAACGACCGGACCGGCAACGTTGCCGCGGACCTCACGGGACGACTGGTTCGCGAACGGCACCGACAGGCTGCCGGTCCAGCCCGAGAGCGACGGCCTGGCGCTGGTGACGTTGATCAGCCCGCCGATCGAGTTTCGCCCGAAGAGCGCGCTCTGCGGACCGCGCACGAACTCGACCTGCCCGACATCCAGCAGATCGATGCTCGACGAGTTGGTGTTCAGCTGAGGCACGCCATCGAAGTAGGTCGCCACCGCCGGGTTGGCCGGGCTCGCGCCGATGCCGCGGAAACGCGGGTTGCTCAACTTCCGGGCGGTGAACTCCGTGAAATAGACGTTCGGCGCGAAGAGGTCGCTGACAATCGACGCCCCGGTGTCACGAAGCGTCGGCTGCGTAACCGTAGTCAGGCTGATGGGTAAGTCCTGCGCCTCAGCCGCCTCCTTCTGAGCCGTGACAATCAACGTCGGCAACTGAAAGGTCGCGGCCGGCTGACCCGACTGCGATGACGAGGCCTGCGCGCGCGCGAGGCTCGGAACGACGAGAACAAGGAAGACAGGAATAAGGGCGGCGTACCGGGTTCTGCTCATGACCGTCAATTATGCACGCGGTTCTTGCCGGTCGCGATAAACTGGCCGGAACGCGCTAAACGCTGGCCGTAAGCACTGATACGGCAGTCTGGCGTATCGAAAGAGATAGAAGGATGGCGTCGAGGGATGCGTTCATGTTGAAGAGAATCTGCCTGGTCACGACCATCGTCGCCGGGCTCTGCGTGTCACTTCCGCACAGGGCCCGAGGCGCGTGCGCGCCGGGGACTGGCCCGAGCTCCGCGGCCCCAACCGTGACGGCATCTCGGTCGAGAAGGGCCTCATCAACACCTGGAAACTGAACGGTGAGAACTTCCTGTGGCGGGTGCCCGGCGGCGGCCGCTCCACGCCCATCGTCATGGGCAACCGCGTCTACGTGCAGAATCCGTCGGGCCGCGGCCCGCAGCTGCAGGAGCGCGTGCTGGCGCTCGACGCCGACTCGGGCAAGGTCGTGTGGGAATACAAGTTCAGTCTCTTTCAAAGCGACGTGCCGGCCCACCGCATCGCGTGGGCCTCTCCCGCTGCCGATCCGGAGACCGGCAACATCTACGCGCTGAGCGGCGGCGCCCAGGTCATCGCGCTCAGTCCCGAGGGCAAGCTGCTCTGGGAGCGGTCCTTCGGTGAGGAGTTCGCGGCGTTCACGACGCACGGTGGACGAACGATGTCTCCGGTCATCGACGGCGATCTCGTGATCGTCAGCGCCGCCGTCTCCAACTGGGGATCGGCCGCCGGGCGCGCGCATCGTTTCATCGCCCTCAACAAGAAGACAGGCGACGTGATCTATGTCGCCAACCCGGGCGGACGTCCGTACGACACCGCCTACGCGCCCGCCGCTCATCGCCACCGTCAACGGCATGCGTCTGCTGATCGCGGGACTGGGCGACGGCGCCGTGCACGCGATCAAGGCGCAGACCGGTGAGAAGGTGTGGAGCTTCCCCGCCGCCAAGCGCGCGATCAACACCGGCGTGGCCGTCAGCGGCAACACCGTATTCCTGTCGCACGGCGACGAGAACCTCGATGGCGTGGAGCTCGGCCTCGTCGCGGCGCTCGATGGCGCCCAGACCGGCGACCTCAAGACGACGAAGTGGGCCGCGAAGGGACTCGAGTTCGGGTACTCGTCGCCGATCGTGGACGGCACGCGTCTCTATCAGATCGACAACGGCTCGACGCTCAGAGCCTTCGACACCGCCACGGGCAAGGTCCTGTGGACGCTGCCGATGGGCTCGGCGCAGAAGGCGTCTCCGGTGCTGGCTGACGGCAAGCTCTACGTCGGCACCGATGGCGGCGTCTTCTTCATCGTCCGGCCGTCGGCGGACAAGGGCGAGATCGTGAGCCGGGTCGAGCTCCCCAACAGCACGAACAGCTGCTGCGGGTCCGAGGGCACGCCGGAGCAGGTGCTGGGCAACGTCGCGATCTCGAGAGGCCGCATCTTCTTCATGTCGAGCGACGCGATCTATGCGATCGGATCGCGGCGCGCCACGTCGCCCACCGGTTTCGCGCTCGAGGAGCCTGCGCGCCGGCCGCCAGGTGCGCTCCGGCGCATCTGCAGGTGTCGCCCACCGAGTTGAATCTCGATCCCGGGCAGTCGGTGACGCTGAAGGCGCGGCTCTTCGACGCGCAGGGCCGCTTCATTCGCGAAGAAACGGCCGCTACATGGGCGCTCAAGGGTCTCGACGGCACGGTCGCGAATGGCGTCGTCACCATCGCGAACAAGCCGGTACAACAGGCTGGACTCATCATCGCCAGTGCTGGCGGTCTCACCGGCGAGGCCCGCGCGCGCGTGGCGCACCCGCTGCCGTGGACTGAAGGCTTCGACAGCTACGCCGACGGCGCCATTCCGCCTGGATGGGCGAACACCGTGCCAGGACGACTGGTCGTGGCGACGCTCGATGGCCAGAAGGTGCTGCAGAAGGAGCCGCTCGATACGATCTTCCAGCGCGGGCGGACCTTCATCGGTCCCCCGAACTGGTCGAACTACACGTTCCAGGCCGATGTGCGCTCGAACGAGCGCCGGCGTCAGATGTCGGACGTCGGGATCACGGCGCAGCGCTACTCGCTCGTGCTCTACGGCACGTCGCAGCAGCTGAAGATCGAGCCCTGGGAACCGGAGACGGCACGCACGATCACCAAGCCGTATCGCCTGGAAACCGAACACGTGGCATCGACTCAAGCTCCGCGTGGAGAACCTTCCCAATGGGCAGGTTCGAGCGCAGGGCAAGGCCTGGGCGGCCACGGATCCCGAGCCGGCCGCATGGATGATCGAAATGCTGGATCCGATCGGCAACCGGCAAGGCGCGCCTGGCCTGTTCATCAACGCTCCGTTCGGCGCGTATCTGGATAATTTCTCACTGACAAAGAACTGATGATGCGAAACCAGACATACGGCCGGTCCGAAGGACCGGCCCTACGCAGCTTTCGTCCTCGTCGCCCTCGTGTGCATCGCCGCGGCGCGGCTCACGGCGTCAGACCCCGGCAGCGGCAGCTGGCCGATGTGGGGCGGCACGCCCGACCGCAATCTGGTCTCGAACATGAAGAACGCTCCCACGGAGTGGGACGTCAAGACGAAGAAGAACATCAAGTGGGTCGCCGAGCTCGGTTCGCAGAGCTACGGCAATCCAGTGGTCGCAGGCGGCATGGTGTTCGTCGGCACCAACAACGAGCTGCTGCGCGACCCGAAGCAGCCCGGCGATCGCGGCGTGCTGATGGCGTTCCGCGAGTCGGACGGCCAGTTCCTGTGGCAGCACACACACGCCAAGCTCGAGGCCGGCCGCGCCAACGACTGGCCGTTCCAGGGTGTCGCGAGCTCACCGCTGGTCGAAGGCGAGATTCTCTATTACGTGAGCAATCGCGGCGTCGTCCATCGCCCTCGACATCCAGGGGTTCAGGGATAACAACGAGAACGACGGGCCGTTCAAGGACGAGAAGCTCACCGGGCAGAACGACGCCGACGTCATCTGGACCTTCGACATGATCGAGGAGGTCGGCTCATACCCGCACAACCTCTCGAACTCGTCGCCGGTCGCGCACGGCGATTTGATCTTCCTGAGCACGTCGAACGGACAGGACGAAAGCCACGTCCACATCCCGTCGCCTCGTGCGCCGTCGATCATCGCGCTCAACAAGACCACGGGAAAACTGGTCTGGGAGGACAACTCGGTCGAGAACCGGATCCTGCACGGGCAGTGGTCCACGCCCTCTGTCGGCACGATCGGCGGCGTCGTTCAGGTCGTCTCCGCGCAAGGTGACGGCTGGGTCCGCGGCTACGAGGCTCAGAGCGGCAAGAAACTCTGGGAGTTCGACACCAACCCGAAGGACTCGGTATGGCCGCGCACGCGCAACGAGCTGATCGCGACGCCGGTGGTCTATCAGGACGTCGTCTACATCGCCAACGGCCAGGACCCGGAGCACGGCGAAGGCGTCGGCCACATGTACGCCATCGACGGCACCAAGCGGGGCGACATCACCAAGACCGGACTGGTGTGGCACTTCGACAAGATCCGGCGGTCGATCTCCACTGCCGCCATCGCCGACGGGTTGCTGTACGTCTCCGACTTCAGCGGCTACCTGCACTGCCTGGACGTCAAGACCGGTCAGGAGTACTGGAATCACGACCTGCTGGCCGCCGTCTGGTCGTCACCGTTCCTGATCGACGGCAAGGTGTACATCGGCGACGAGGACGGCGACATCGTCGTGATGGCGCACGGTAAAGAGAAGAAGCAGCTTGCCGAGATGAACATGGGCAGCGCCGTCTACGGCACGATCGTTCCGGCGAACGGTGCTTTGTTCATCAACAACCGGAGTCAGCTCTTCGCCATCGCCAATAAGTAGGGGATCAGGGATCAGGGATCAGGGATCGGGACCAGGGAACCGGGATCAATGGCGGGAATCACGCTCACACGCATTGCGCTGTTGCTGGCCCTCTCGGTCACCACGCTTCACGGCCAGCAGCCCGCTCCATCGCCGGCCGCGGCGCCGGCCGACGAGTGGCGGCAGTTTCGCGGCACGCCCCGCCTCACGGGCCATTCGTCGACGACGCTCCCGACCACGCTGAAGGTGTTGTGGACCTACGACGTCGGCGATCTCATCGACTCCTCCGCTGCCATCGCCAACGGCGTCGTCTACGTCGGCGCCGGCAACGGCGATCTGATCGCACTCGACCTGGCCTCGGGCAAGCTCCGCTGGGAATATGAGACCGGCAACCTGATTGGCGAGTCATCGCCCAGCGGTGGGCACCGATGCCGTGTACATCGGCGATCTCGGCGGCATCGTGCACGCAGTCCGCGTCGCCGATGGCAAGCCGTTGTGGACCTACCGCACCGGATCCGAGATCAAGTCGTCGCCGGTCGTCGCCGATGGCGCGGTCCTGGTCGGTTCCTACGACGGCAGCCTCTACGCGTTCGAGCCGGCCACGGGTAAGGTGAAGTGGAAGGTCCAGACCAACGGGATGGTGCACGCGACGCCGGCGGTCCAGAACGGCCTCGCCTTCATTGCCGGCTGTGACTCGATGCTGCGGGCCATTCGCATCGCCGACGGCAAGGAAGCCTACACGATCGACTCCGGCGCCTACACGGGCGCGTCGCCGCTCATCGACGGCACGCGGGCCTACTTCGGAACCTTCAACAACGAGGTGCTGGCGTTCGATCTCCAGCGCCGCCGGATGCTCTGGCGCTACAGCGATCCCGAACGCCGGTTTCCGTTCTATTCGTCAGCGGCGCTCTTCAACGGACGGATCATCCTCGGCGGACGCGACAAGTTGATCCATGCGATCGACGCGAAGACCGGAAAGTCCGCGTGGAAGTTCACGACGCGCGCCCGAGTGGACTCGTCGCCGGTGATCGTTGGCGGCCGCGTCTACGTCGGCTCGAGCGACGGCAAGCTCTACGTGCTCGACGCCGACAGCGGGAAGAAGCTGTTCGAATTCGATGCCGGCTCGGCGCTCACCGCGTCGCCGGCCGTCGCCGCGGGACGTCTCGTCATCGGGTCGCAGGACGGCCGCTGTAGCCCACTGCTACGTGCTCGGTTAGCGGGACTGAAGCGCGCGGAGTCGATGAAACAGAACATCCTGCCGCTCGTCACGGGATTGCTCGTGTCGTTCGGCTGCGGGGGCGCTTCCCGGACAGGACGTTCGCTTCGAGCCGACGCCGATGCCCGTGGTACGCGCATTGCTGGAGTTGGCTGAGGTGGGCCCGCAGGACCTCGTCTACGATCTCGGATCCGGGGACGGGCGCATCGCGATCGCCGCGGCACGTGAGTTCGGCGCGCGTGGCGTCGGCATTGAGATCGATCCCGCACTGGTGACGCAGGCGCAAGCGAAGGCGCGTGAGGCCGGTGTCGAGGACAAAGTGACGTTCAGGCTCGGCGACATGTATCTCGCTGACGTCCGATCGGCGACCGTGGTGACTCTCTTCCTGCACCCTGGACCGAACCTGAAGCTTCGGGAGAAGCTGCGCTCCGATCTGCGGGCGGGCTCGCGGGTCGTTTCTTACGTCTGGGTCATGGGTGGTTGGAGGCCGTCAGACGTTCGCCAGATCGACGAGCATCGGATCTTCCTGTGGCGAATCCCGTTTCGTGCCGGCCTGATCACCGGCCCAGCATCGGGTAGCGCGCTATTTCCGCGCGAACCGGTAGTTGCCGGAGACGTGCTTCACGTACAGCCCGCCGTTGCCGCCATCGATGAACTCGACGCCCAGGCCGTAGAGACCAGCGAACTCCGTGTTCGACGTGGCAAGCAGCACCTGCGGACCCCTTTCGTCCATGTTGCCAACCAGCCTGCCGTCCGCGACGGTGATCACGACCGTGCGGCCAGACGGGACGGCCTGCCCGACGATCTGCACGCCTCTCCAGTACGGCGCCTGCTCGATGTAAGTGCCGACGTAACGCGAGAGGATCTGCGGAGCGACTTTGACTTCGTTCTTGCGGTCGTCGGCAGCCGTGCCGACCCAGTGCGTGAGGCTGCGGCCTGCGCCCTCGTTGCACACCCACTCGAGCATCTCGGTGTCGGCGGTGTAATTTGCCGACACCTTCACGGTCCACGGCCGCGAATAGGCCTCGGGATCGGACAGCGTGACCTCGACCTCGAGGCTGCCGAAGTTCGGACGCCGGTACCGCTCGGTCATGCGCAGCTTCTCGGAATGCGTGTTGCCATCGCGATCGAGCCAGGTGCCGGTGTGGAACCCGAAGCTCTCGACCACCAGCGCGTCTCCCTCCCAGCGTCCGACCGAGTACCCCATCCACGACACGTTCGGCTCCGGCTCCAGTGCGCGCCCGTCCATCCAGATCTGGCGATACGTGAGATCGGGATTGAGCATGACGATCAGCTGCGGCGTCTGGACGATGCGGACCATCTCGGAGCCGGTGGAATCGCCCGAGGTGGCGTATGCCGGTCCAAGCGGCAGGCAACGTATCTGCATGCCGTCCCTTCCGAGATTCTCCCGGCGCTCATCGACCACTGCGCGAGCCCACGGCTGGATCTCCTCACGCTTCAGATCCGCGGCGATGTTGCGGCGTACTTCGGGGAGAACTTCGTCCACAGACCTGAGAGATCGGGCTTGCCGTCGGCGTGTACGCGGCGCGGCTGCGGAGAGATTCGGCTTGCCGTCTGCCGTGCGCGGAATGCCGGCGGTCGGATGTTTCAGCCACTGTGCGGCCAGCGGGGCGCCGAGCGCCATCGTCATGATGACGACCACAACGGTCTTCATGGCTCCACCTCGTCATGTTGACGTAGGGCCGGTCCTTTCGGACCGGCACTCCGAGTCGTCGTCAGCGGTCAGGCCTCGAGCGTGGCGTTCATGGTGATCGTCGCGTTGAGGACGCGCGACACCGGGCAGCCGGCCTTGGCGTTGTTGGCGGCGGTGTCGAACGCCGCCTTGTCGGCCCCGGGGATCTTCACCTTGACCTCCAGGTGCACGGCGGTAATCGTGAAGCCCGCGTCGGTCTTCTCGAGGTTGACGCTCGCCGTCGTCGCGATGCTCTCGGCCGTCATCCCGGCGTTGCCGAGCTGCCCCGATAGTGCCATCGAGAAGCACCCAGCGTGAGCTGCCGCAATCAACTCCTCGGGATTGGTCCCCTTGCCGTCCTCGAACCGAGTGCTGAACGAGTACCTGCGTGTTCGAGAGCACGCCGCTGTCGGTCGAGACCGTGCCCTTGCCGTCTTTCAGGCCACCCTTCCACACCGCCGAGCCGTTTCGTTTCATAGAGTCCTTTCCGTTCCGCGCTTGTGAATAAAGCTCAGACCGATAGTCACGACGACGGCCACGGGTCGGCCGTCCTTCTTGGCTGGAGCGAAACGCCACCGAGCGGCGGCTGCTCGCGCTTCGCAATCGAGGCCGTGGGTCGGGTCGAGCGACTGCAGCACCTTGACGTCACCAACCGTCCCATCAGCCTTCACGACGACGGCGAGCAGAACTTCGCCTTGAATGAGCTCGGCCAGCGCCCGCGCCGTATATTGAGGCTTGACCTCACGCAGAGCACGCGGAGGCTCGAGTCCGGGACCTAGGACAATGGCATCGGCTATTGGCGCAGGGGCAGGTGGTCGTTTCTTTTCGATGGAGATGGACCTGAACTCGGCGGTGCCAGCGCTCACCGCCAGCGCGATATAACCTTGCGGGTTCGAGATTCCTTCTCTCGTGTACAAGACCGCGCCGTCAATGCGCGCCACCATCTTGCCACCGAGACATTCAATCTCCAGATGCTGCCATGCATCGGCCTGTTCGGCGGCCGCACCCGGGGGCAGTGGATTCCTGATGAGCACGCCGTAGGTGTTGGCCGGAGTCGACGCTGGCCAAGTTCGGACGTACACACTGGCCGTCGATAGCGGGCCCACGAGCCGCATATCCAGCTTCAGCACGAAGTCGGCCAGCACCTGTCGGTGACGAACCCACCCGGAGTCGGCTCGGATCGTTATCACTCCGGACTCGGTGGCGGCCTTCGCGCGTTCCACAACCCAGCTCTTCGAGCTGGCTGGGTCAAACCACGAAGCGTCTTGGCCGTAAGCCGCCGACGCCGGCAACAGAGCGAGTGCAAGGGCGACAGCAAGCACGCGCGGCATTGGCCTCCTTTACGACTTCCTTGCGATGCGATAGAGCTTCGAGGCGGTCCGGATGATCAGGCTGCCGCGCGAAATCGCGGGAGTGGCGAGCGTCATCTCGCCGAGCGAGTTCTTGCCGAGTACCTTGAACTCGGGGCCGGCCTGGATGACGTAGGTGTCCCCCTCTTCGCTCATCGCGAAGATTTTGCCGTTGTAGGCCCACGGCGACGAGGTGAACCCGCTGGCTTCGGCGGTGATGCGCTGTCGGCCGTAGATCTCCTTGCCGGTGCGCGCGTCATGACTGGTGAAGAAGCCGCGGTCGAACAGCGTGTAGTACACGTCGCCGTGAATGACCGGCGTCGGGTTGTACGCCGCCCCCGTCGGCAACGCCCAGGCAATGAACTGATTCGACGTCTCACCTGGCTTCAGCGAGATGTCGCCTGATGCGCCCGGCCGAATCGCGTAGGCCGGTCGATTGGGATCCGCGATGTATCCCGAGCTGATGTAGAGGAGGCCGAACTTCGAGAACGGCGTCGGGATGCTGATCGTGGACATGCCGGAGAATTCCCACAGCAGCTTGCCCGACAGATCGTATGACCGCACGCGATCGGACCCGGTCGTCACGATCTCCGTGCGCTGATCGTTCTCCCAGACGAACGGCGACGACCAGTTCGTGCCTTCTTTCCTCTCGACTTTCCATACCTCGGCGCCCGTCCGCTTGTCGTACGCCGCCACGAACGACTGCTCGTCGTTGTCGTTGACGATGTAGATGCGGTCGCGATGGAGAACCGGAGATGCGGACGTGCCCCAGTTGTTCCGCGTCTTGAGCGGACTCATCGCTTTCGACCACACCGGCTTCCCCGAGAGGTCGAAGGCGAAGAGGCCCGCATTGGCGAAATAGAAATAGACACGCTCGCCGTCGGTGACCGCGGTCTCCGAGGCATAGCTGTTCTTCAGATGTTTGGCCTTGCCCGGCGGCGCACTGCTGACTTCCCTCTCCCATCGCACCGCGCCGGTCCGAAAGTCGATGTCGTAGACCATCCATCGATGTGGTGCAGGAGAGGCAGGCCAGTCTCCGAGATAGAAGCCCGGCTTGGGAGGCTCCTGCTGCGCGGTGTTGACGACGCTCGTCACGAACACGTGGTCGCCCCACACCACCGGCGAGCTCCAGCCAATCCCGGGGATCGGTCGCGTCCAGGCGACGTTCTCGGTCGGCGACCAGGTGTCTGGCAACGCGGGATCGTCGGCCGCAACTCCGGCCTCGTTGCCGCGGAAGCGGGGCCACTCCTGCGCGGCGAGCAGTGAAGACGAGGCGACGATGGCGACCGCGAGGGCCGCGGCGTGGAGTCGGCGGCGCATCACTTCGTCGCCGGGGCCTTGCGGATCTGCTCGACCGCGTCCGCCGCCTTCATGTCGAGAAACGCTTTGCCCATCTCGGCGGTCGCCAGTCCCGGATCGCCGTTGCTTCCGGTGGTGCTCTCAGGACCGGCCGCGGCCACCGCGTACTTGTCTTTGCGCATCAGCTTCTGCTGGTCGATGAACATCACCTGCGCGCTCTCGGCAACGCCGGCATGACCGCCTGGAACGATCTTCCGCTCCTTGAGATACGCATTCACCTGCTGCGCGGCACCGGTGTTCGTCAGGTAGGAGACGCGCACGCCCTTGCCGCGCCAGTCGGCGTCGAGCGTCTCGGCCGCAAGGCGCAGCTCGGCCTGTCCGCCACCGTGATCGCCCAGCACATAGACGTTCTTGAAGCCTGCGGATATCGCGCTCATCGCGACCCCGCGGATGACGCCGAGGAATACTTCCGATGGCAGCGAGATCGTGCCAGGCAGCCGCATGTGATTCGTCTTTTCGATCGGATCACCAGCCATCGAGAACGGCACGACGGGATAGACGAGCGCGTTCCCCAGCCGCTCGGCAATCTGACCACCCACGTAGCGCGCGATCACGTTGTGCTTGGCCAGCGCCATGTGGTGCCCGTTCTGCTCAATCCCGCCGGCGACAATGATCGCCGTCGTCTTGCCGGCCGCCTGGGCCTCGCGGATCTCGGGCCAGGTCAGCTCTTCGATGAAAACCGATTTCGTCTGCGCCGACGCCACCGAGGCGACGAGCACGACAATGAGGACGATGACTGTTCGCATGGCTGACGTACTCCTGCCTGAGATCAGCGTGATGGCTGTGGCGAGATGCTAGCACGACGAAGCACTGCTTCCGGCACCAGGCTCCTCAACAGAGGCGTCGTCGCCATCGTGGTGACAATCGCCATGACCACCATCATGGTGAACAGCGCCGGCGAGATCACGCCGAGATCGAGACCCACGTTCAGGACGATCAATTCCATGAGCCCGCGGGTGTTCATGAGCACGCTCAAGCTCGGTTGCCGTGCGCCACTCGATGGCCGGCGATTCGGGCGGCTGCTAACGTCCCGCCGAACTTGCCGATGGTCGCCACTGCCACGATCGCCGCGCAGGTCAACCAGTCAGCCCACGTCGAGATCAGCCCGATTTCCGTTCGCGTGCCGGCAAACGCGAAGAAGGCCGGCAGCAGCAGGATGGTAGCGAGACTCTCGATCCGCTCCTCGAGGGTGCGGGCCAGGCTGCTGTCGTGGGGAACCATCGCGCCCATCAGGAAGGCGCCGAAGATGGCGTGGATGCCGATCCACTCAGTCGCGAGCGCCGAGACGAGCATCGCGACCAGAGCGATCGCAATGGCGTGGGAATCGATGCCGCGCCCCTCCAGCCGCCGGCACCACTTCACGACGGCCGGCCGCACGACCACGAACATGCAGGCGATATATCCGAGCGTTAGCACCGACGGGAGCAGCGCACTTCCCTGCTCGCTCCGCACGACGCCGACGACGAACGCGAGCAGACACCAGGCAGTCACGTCGCCGACGGCGGCGCACGTGAGCGCCAGGCGCCCGAGGTCCGTCCGCGTCAGCCCCGTGTCCGCGAGGATGCGCGCGAGCACGGGAAACGCGGTGATTGACATCGCGACACCCAGGAACAAGACGAAGTGCGCGAGCGGTACACCCGCAGGCGCCAGATCCTGATAGAGCACGGTCGCCAGCAGTCCACCCAGGACGAATGGCACGACGATGCTCGACTGCGCGATGGTGACTGTCGCACGGAGCTGGCCGCGCAGGCCGTCGGTGTCGAGCTCGACGCCGATGAGAAACATGTAGAGCGCGACGCCCAGCTGCGAGAGCAGGCCAAGCGAGGGGGTGATGGACGCCGGAAGCAGGAACGCATACGCGTCCGGCGAGATGCTGCCAAGGAGCGACGGCCCCAGGAGGATGCCGGCCACGACTTCACCGATCACCGGCGGCTGGCCGATGAACCGAAACAGGCTCCCCAGGAGCCGGCCAGCAACGAGAACCGCCGTCAGCGCGAGTAGAAGATGCCAGAGCAGGTCTGGCGTCACTGCGAGGTCCCGGGCACGGACCCACGATAACCCAGCACTCGGCGTCAGTGCGTGTGCGTCGCGAGGTGCTGCCGCAGCAGATCCTTCCCGTAGTCGTTCCCGTTCGGGGTTCGAACGACGACGTGGATGTGCTGCCGCTGCGGCACCTCGGGGTTCGACGTCAGATGACGCAGGTTCGCCGTCCGCTGATGATCGAACTCGATGAGGATGACCGGGCTGTGGATCCGGTAGTAGAAAACGCTCGTCGGGATCGGTGCCGCCCACCCAGGCGAAGCGCGTCTCGGCGATGTGCCGCTCGACATCCTGCATCTTCACCCGCGCGTGGCCATCGTCCATGTTGGCAACGAAGAGCGCAGTCAGGTCGAGGAGCTGGCGCTGCTGCGCGGCGCTCAACGCGTCGCCGCGAATGCCCGCGTAGGGAACCACCGTGTTGTCCTTGAACGCCTCGGTGAGGTTGTTGTTGCGGGTCTTCACCGCCTCGATCACCGCCTTCTGGCGCTGATCCGCATCGAGCGACGTCATCATCGCCAGCCCGCGGTCCTGTTCCTCCTGCAGGATCTTCGTCCCGGCATACTTGCCCGAGGTCGCAATCACCGGCTCCGACCCGACGAACAGCGGCGTCATCACCACCTGATCGCCGAGGACGAAGTAGTTCACGATGGCATGGTGGCCGTCGAGCTGCCAGCCCCACGGCTCGGTCGCTGAGGGCGTCCCCATCACCGTGAGGTGATAGAGCCACTCGCCGTACTCCTCGAAGTTGTTGTTGTTCAGCTCAGCCAGGGTGTGATTGAGCTTCATGATGTCGCGCGTCAGTTTCAGACCCTTAGCACTGAGGCCGGCGCCCATCAGCGCGAACGCCGCCTCGCGCTGCGGCTCGCTCATTTCCTTGAAGCTCACGCCCTGCCGGACGTAGAAGTGCTGGTTCATCCACTTCCGCCACTCGGGGTCGTCCACCGCGAACGTCGTCTTGCGGCGCTGGTCGTCCGGGAGCGAGCGAAGGAAAGCATCGGCTGCGCGCTGAACGGCCGCGGTGGACACGCCGGTCGATTTCACCGCGAACAGACCCGCCTGCGGACGCCCGTCGGCGGTGACGCCCTTGAACGGTTCTGCCAGGCCGTTCGCTTCGGCCTGTACTGACATCTGCTTGAACCGCTCGAGCAGGCCTCCTCCCTGCGCCGCCGCCTGCGGCAGCCACGAGGACACCCAGACCACTGTCAGGCCAACGGTCAATGCGAGCCGTGGTCGCGAGCCGATCCATCTCATCACATGTCCCTCATGGTGCAGGGTAAGCCGCGTCTCATCGTACGAAAGCATAATCCACGCTGGCTCAGATTCGCAGGGTTGTCGCGTGGTCCGGATCGTGCAACGGAAGTGAACGTTATGAGATGGCAGGGCCGTAGAGAGAGCGCCAATGTCGAGGATCGGCGCGGGATGCGCATGGGCCTTCCCCTCGGAGGCGGCATTGGCGGAATCGTTCTGCTCCTTCTCTACTCCGCACTGACCGGTCAGAACCCGATCGACCTGGCTGGCGGCGTGATTCCCGGTGAAGACGCTTCCACGACCAGCGCTCCCGCCAACGATCCGCAGTCGCAATTCATCAAGGTCGTGCTTGCAGACACCGAAGAGACCTGGGGACAGATGTTCAGCGAGCGCAACGCGACCTATGAGCCACCCGTCCTGGTCCTGTTCAGCGACGCGACCCAGTCGGCGTGCGGTCTCGGTCAGTCAGCCATGGGCCCCTTCTACTGCCCCGCCGATCACAAGGTCTACCTGGACCTCTCGTTCTTCCAGGAACTCGATCAGCGTTTCGGCGCGCCAGGCGAATTCGCCCGCGCCTACGTCGTCGCGCACGAGGTCGGGCATCACATTCAGACGCTGACGGGCGTGTCGGAGCGCGTGAGCGCGGCACGCCAGCGCGGCGATCGGGCGGGCGGAAACGCCTTGTCAGTGCGGCAGGAACTGCAGGCTGATTGCTACGCCGGCGTGTGGGGCCACTATGCGGCGCGGAAAGACCTGCTCGAGCCGGGTGATGCCGAAGACGGCCTGCGCGCCGCGGCCGCAATCGGCGACGATCGCCTGCAGCGGCAGTCGCAAGGTCGCGTCGTGCCGGAGTCCTTCACGCACGGGTCATCGGCTCAGCGCGTGGAGTGGCTGAAGCGCGGCCTCGAGAGCGGACGGCTGGAGTCCTGCGACACGTTCTCGGCCGCGCAATAGCTTGCTCTGCGAACCGCGTTCGTAGCACCAGCTACCGGGGACGACCCTGCCCGGGTCGCACGGCATCCCACTCTGCTTCGCTGTACCACCGCACGTCCGAGAACCGTGTACTCGCCTTCAACCAGTCATCGATCGTCTCGGACAGTCCAAGACCGGAAGCGTGTCTGACGAACCAGTGACCAGCTGCCCGTCCCGTCGATCGAATCACGACCCGATGGAAGTCGTCTTCGAACCAGCAGAATGACAAGTACGCTTCATCGCCGTCTTGCACGATTGGCGTCATTCGATACCCGTTGGGGTAACGACGCAGGTGATCACCGCAGCAACGAGCTGAATGATTTGGGCCACGAGTCCGCCTGCCGCCTTCGCGCGTGAAGCGCGCTTCGGCCGTGAGTGTAATGCCGAAAGGATCGCTCTACACCCGACCACCCAGCCGGGTGGGTTGCCTCAGGTGCGGCTTGTCAGGCAGCTCTCTCGCCCGCGTAAAGCATCAGACCATTCATGGCGAGCTCAACGTGAACGCTGGCGAATCGGGCGGCCGCCAAGGCCTGCTGCTGCTCCAGTTCGGTCATGTAGAGCGCGATGCTTTTCTCCGAGTCATCGAACGGAGCGTGGTCGCAGATCAGAACGAGTCCTGGGACGGCGAGGAGTTGGTAGACCTGCTCGTACAATCGCGGCGCATGCCGCTTGTGCCTCAGTTCGTGAACAGCCTGCATGGAGACAACACAGTCAAACGCGACCTTCGACGTGGCGCGTCCAGTCCTCGGACTTGAAGCTGGCCCGCACAAAGGAGGCTGCTGGAAACGCCGCGAGACGTTCCCGGCTCAATGCCAGCATGGGCTCGGAGAAGTCCATGAGTGTGTAAGTCTCGAGGTATGGGCATCGCTGTAACACGCGCTGCGCGAGGAGGCCCGGGCCTGAACCGAGTTCAAGGACTCGAGCGCCCGGCGCCAGCATCGCGACTCGGTCCGCGATGTGATCTCGAATCCTGGAGCGCCAGGGCCGCGCCTGGTCAGCCGCTTCGCCATAGGCCGCTGCTTCTGCGGCGCTGTCCCAGTCGTTGCCGTAGGGCACATCCTGTTTCTGCAGTGGATCCATCGTGAGGCAGCTTTCAGGCAGAGTCCCACAGCCGCTCGACGTCACGGAACGCGGAGCCGTCGAAAACCAACTTGTAGATGTCCGGGAACGAGAGTCCACGCCAGAACGTGTACCCGAACCGTGAGTCCAGCGCGTTCAGGACGAGCGCGAGCAGGTTGCCGTGCGTCGCGAGCACCACCTCCGCGCCGCTATGCCGCGCCACAGCGGTGCGCACGACGGCAAGTCCGCGGGCCTGGGCCTGCACGTTCGACTCTCCTCCACCGGGCGCATCGCCGGCAAAACTCCACGCCCGCTGTGCCAACGCCTCGAACTCGCCTGGCGGCACCACGGGAAGCTCGCGCTCTCGGAGATCGAGTAATGGCTCCGGACGAAGACCGAGGCGCCGTGCCAACGGTTCAACCGTCTCGACCGACCGTATGGAGGGGCTGGTGTAGACCGCCACGATCGGTCTCGATGCCAGGAAATCGGCCACCAGGGCGGCGGACCTGATGCCAGCGTCAGACAACGGACGATTCTCGTCCTGACGCCATGTGGCGTGCGCATGACGAATCAAATAGATCGTCGTGATTCCAGCGACCATCGCACGTCAGGCTTGGGCGTGGGATTTAACGCGTCCGCCCTTCTGGCAAGACCAGCATGTTCGACTTGTCACTGCCCTGATCGGCGGGCTTGCCGGCATCCCAGGTCGGGATCGGCGGCTTGCCGGCCTCGTAGAGCGATTCGAGCGGTCCCCACACCTTGTCCACACCCTCGTGGAAGAGATCGCCGATCAGCAGATCGGTCAGCGTGCCGCGCAGGTGCGGATACTGCCGCACCATGTTGCCGAAGCTGAAGCCGGCGTAGTACTCGCACACCAGGCGCCGCATGCGATCGACGCCCTGGTTGAACGTCGGTCCCCACTGCACCCAGCTGCCGGGCCGACGTGTCGGACTTCTTCAATCCCTCCACGATCGCGTCCGCAGCGAGCTCGCCTGACTTCAATGCCAGCAGGACGCCAGACGAGTACAGCGGATCGAGAAAACCAAACGCGTCGCCAACCAGCACCCAGCCGTCGCCGGCGACCTGCGTCGAGCGGTACGAGTAGTCCTTGGTCGCGAAGTAGCCGGTGACGCGCGTCGCCTTCGACACGCGATCCTTGACGCCCGGACACATCTCGACTTCCTCGTCGTACGTCTCCGCGTAAGGACCGCGGCCCTTGAACAGATAGTCGAACGGCGCCACGACGCCGACGCTGACGATGTTGTCGTGCTGCGGGATGTACCAGAACCAGCCCTGCTTGTTGCCGTTCTGGATCACCAGCGTGGCGCCCTCGTCTCGCCCGCTGTCGCGATAGGCGCCTTCCCAGTACGTCCAGATCGCGCCCTTGTTCAGAATCGGATCCCAGACGCGCAGATTGCGCCGGTTCATGATCAGGCCGTTCTGACCGCTCGCGTCGACGACGACCTTGGCGTGAACGTCGCGGAACGAGCCATCCTCGTCCTTGATGCGAACACCGGTTGCCCGATCGCCCTCGAAGAGCACGTCGTGCACGCGAACGCCCTCGTGCGCGTCCACACCGTGCTCGCGCGCGTTGTTCAGCATCATCTGGTCGAACTCGCTGCGCACGACCTGCCACGTCTGTGAGCATTCGTGCGGCTTGTTGTCCCAGAAGTAGAACGGGGCCGACTCCCGGCCCACCGAGTTCACGAACTGCACGCTGTACTTCTTGACGAAGTGGCTCTGCTGCATCTTCGGCAGCATGTTGAGCCGCTTGAGCACCCAATACGTTTCAGGGATGAGTGACTCGCCGATATGGAAGCGTGGAAAGCGCTCGCGCTCGAAGAGCTGCACGCTCACGCCCTGCTGCGCGAGCAGCGTCGACACGGTCGATCCCGCGGGCCCGCCGCCGATCACGATTACATCTGGATTCGTTCCCATAATCACGCGACTACCACCCACCAACCACTACCACCAACCAGCTCACGCTTCCACGACGAACCGACTCGCTTTCATCTCAAACCTGGGAAGCGTACCGTCGGGGACGACGTGGACGGCCACACTGAGGCCCAGCGCTTCTCGAAGCTGATACGCCACGCGCGCGGCAATCGCTGCACCGTCGCCGGCCTGCGGACCGAGCTCGATCTCGAGCCTGAGCGATCGCATCGCGTGGTCCGCCGAGACGATCGAGCGGAACTCCACGACTTCGGCAAACCGCCGCACCACGGTCTCGATGCCCACTGGGTAGACGTTCACGCCCTTGATGTTGACCATGTCGTCGGCGCGGCTGAGGATTCCGCCCTCCAGCCTGGCCCACGTCCGCCCGCAGGGGCACGGGGTCAGCCGTCTGACGACGATGTCTCCGGTGCGGTAGCGAATGACGGGGCTGGCCGTCCTGCCAAGATTGGTGACGACAAGCTCGCCGTGTTCGCCGTCCGCAACCGGGCGGCCAGTTGCCGGATCGAGTACCTCCGCGATGAACTCCCCTTCGTTCACGTGTAGATACCCTGGGGCTTCCCAGCACTCGAAGCTCACCGGTCCGACTTCGGTGAGACCGTGATGATCGATCACACGAGCGCCCCAGCTGCGCTCGATCCGCTCCCGCGTCGGCGGGATGCTGCCGCCAGGCTCTCCCGCGACGATCAGCACGCGCACGGTGCTCTCGGCCAGCGGCCGCAGCGGACGCTCGTGCTCGGCGATCTCCGCGAGCCGCAGCGCGTAGGTCGGCGTGCAGCACACGACCGTCGCGCCGACGGACTCGATCAAGGCGAGCCGGATCTGACTCGACATGCCGCCGCCGGGGATGCAGTGCATCCCCATCTGATGACCGGCCTCGAAGCCGGCCCAGAACCCGAGGAACGGCCCGAAGGAGAACGGAAAGAACACGCGGTCGCCAGCGCCGACCCGGGCGCCGCGATACACGGCCTTCCAGCAGTCGAGCAGAAACTGCCAGCTCTCGTTGGTGTCGATCCAGCGCAGCGGACGTCCCGTCGTCGATGACGTCTGACAGTAGCGCGTGTAGCGCTCGAGCGGCTCGGTCAGCGCCGTGCCCCACGGAGGATTGGCCGCCTGATCGGCGTTCAACTCCGCCTTCGTCGTCAGTGGCAGTCGCTCGAGATCGCGCGGAAACTGCAACTGCTCGACCTGCAGGCCGGCCTCGTCGAGCTTGCGTGTGTAGAACGCGTTGCGGGTGTAGATGGCGGTGACGAGCTCACGTCAGCCGCCGGCCCTGGGCCGCCAGCAGCGCATCCCGATCGAGACGCTCTGCGGTGATCATCTACGACGCGGCACCTGCCGACACGGCGAACCGGCTGGCAATCCCGGGAGGGATGGTCACGGCCTTCATCGACTTGTCCGGTTGCTGGGTGACGCAGACGATGGTCGCCGATCCGATGGCAATGGCCTCCCCGTCGCGTGTCAGCGTCGCACGTGTACTTCATGCTGCGCTGTCGAGATGGCGACGATCCGGATGCGGATGTCGACCTCGTCCTCGAAGCGCAGCGGACGCTTGTATTCGAAGCTGGCGGCCACGCGGGGAAAGCCGACGCCAGCCTCCCGGTGCGCGATGCTGAGACCGGCCGCGCGCCACAGCGCGTGCTCGGCCTCCTCCATGTAGCGGAAGTAGTTGCTGAAGTGGACGATGCCAGCCGAGTCCACCTCGTAGAAGAAGACACGCCGGCGAAGCGTGTGTTCAGAGCAGGGGGAACCGGGTATGGCCATCGATCACGTGTAGCGGATGCCGGCGTGCTGCGGCAGGAAGAATCGCGTCGAGCAGACCGTCCACGCGCAGGAGACCGTCACGGGTCAAGCGCGATCGCCTTCTCGCTCGCGGCCTGCAGATAGCCTTCCGCCTTGAGCGAGTCGAGCTGATCGCGGAAGCGCTCCAGCACGTTGACGCGATACTTGTCGCGGAAGTACGACGGCGCGAGCGATCCCAGCTTCAACTGCAGGATGAACTCGCGGATGAACCGCTCTTCGTCGGTCGGCCGGTAGGCGCGGCTCAAGGGAATCTCGTCGCGTCGAACGGCGGCCGAGTAGGTCTCCCAGGTATCGAAGTTCTGAACGTGGACGCCGTTGACGTGGCCGAACGAGGCGACGCCCAGGCCGATCATGTCCGCGCCCTGCCACAGGCGGTCGGTGTAGATGAACCGCGTCCGCGCCGGATCCTTGACGGCGGTGTACGCGCTTCGCACGTGATAGCCGGCCGCCTCGAGCGCCTCGAACGCCTCGCGCACCCACCGGCGCTTGGTCGGCCAGTCGGCAACCGGCTGCGCGAACCGGCCCGTTCCCTTGAGCAGGTTGCCGCTGATCGTCGTGTTGAACGGCAGCTCCATCTGATAGACGGTCACGCTGTCCGGCTGGAGCTCCAGCGTTCTGTCGACGCAGGCGCGCCAGTTCTCGTCGGTCTCGCCAAGCATGCCGGCGATCAGATCGATGTTGATCTGCGGGAAGTCGAGCGATCGCGCGAAGGCGTAGGCGCGGCCGATCTCCGGCGACCGGTGCGCGCGGCCGTTCAGCTCGAGGATCTCGTCGTTGAAGTTCTCGACGCCCAGACTCAGTCGGGTCACGCCGATGCCGCGAATCGCCGAGAGCTTGGCCTCGGTGAGCGTTCCCGGCTCGCACTCGAACGTGACTTCCTCGGCATCCTTCCAGGTGTCGTGGCGGACAATCGTCCGACCAGGCCTTCGAGCTGCTTCGTCGAGAGGAACGAGGGCGTGCCGCCGCCGAAGTAGACGAAGTTCAGCGGCCGTCCGGCGATCGCCGGCTTCGCCGCGCACAACTCCCACTCGTGCGCGAGCACGTCCAGGTAGTCATTGACTTCCTGGGCGTTCTTGTCGGTATACACACGGAAGTAGCAGAAGTGGCACCGCTTCCGGCAGAACGGGATGTGCAGGTAGAGGCCGAGCGGCACGCCCGGCACGGGAGGCGTCTCGAGCGCCACCTTCCCGTCGTGCTCGACCGCCGCCGTTGTCCAGGCGGAGAACGGCGGATAGGTGGCGACGAAGTAGCTCCCGACTTCAGTCTGATCGTCCAGTGTGGATGACGTCCGATCGGTCACGTCTCCCACTATATACTCCGAAGGGCTCCGACCCATTACTCGGGCCGGCCTCACACACGACACATGGCGGAACTCGCGAGGAACGAAACGAATGGGCTGGATCATTTTCGTGGCCGGCGCCGTGCTGTCCTGGGGTGCCTATGGCGCACTTCTGCACATGGGCCAGACGCAGCTTGGCAACCCGCTGAAGGCCCTGCTCTGCGTGGGCGTCGCCTACTTCCTGATCGGCGTCATCATCCCGGTGATCGCGCTTGAGCTCTCAGGGCAACCTGTCGAATTTCAACAGCGCGGGCCTCGATCACCGCCACGATCGCCGGCGCGCTCGGCGCCGGTGGGGCCGCCTGCATCATCTGGGCGTTTCGAACCGGCGGCCTGCCGGTCTACGTGATGCCGCTCGTCTTCGGCGGCGCGCCGATCGTGAACGTCCTCGTCTCGATGGTGATTCACCCGCCGAAGGCAGCGATCAATCCGCTGATGTATGCCGGGTTCGTGCTCGTGTCGGTGGGCGCGGGCATGGTGCTGTACTTCCGGCCGACCGCGTAGGGCGCGTCCTTTCGGACGCGCCTGGCCGGTCCGAAAGGACCGGCCCTACGAACTCCGCCCGCCCTACGAAGCTTTTCCGATCGCGTAGAGGTTTCGATCGGTTCGGATGTACCAGCGGCCGCCCACGAGCGCGGGCGTGGCCAGCGTCGCCTCTTCCAGTTTGTTCACGTGCAGCAACTGAAACACCGGACCGGCCTTCAGCACGAAGGTTTCTCCCTCGTCATTCGTGAAGAACACCTTGCCGTCGAACGCAACCGGCGAGGCGGAGAATCCCTCCCGGCGCGCCACGCCGAGCCGTCCCTGCCACATCACTTTCCCGGAACTCGCCTCGTAGCTGGTGACGATCGCGGCCATGTCGTTCACCATGTAGAGGTGCTCGCCGTAGAGGATCGGCGACGGCACGAAGGGAGAGCCGCGCGGGCTGCTCCACTGGAGATGACTCTTCGTGACGTCGCCTTTGCCGCCCGGCCGAATCGCCAGCGTCGGACCGGCGCGTCCTGATGAACAGAACACCATTCCATACCCGACGACGGGCGTGGGAATCACTTCGTAGCCCATGCCACCGCAGCTCCACAGCTCGGCGCCAGTGTCCGGGTTGTACGCCTGCACCCGCTGCTGACCGCTGACGATGATCTCGTCGTGATCGACGACATGGACGGCGATCGGTGTGCCCCATCCAACGTTGCCATCGCGCTTGGTGCGCCACACGTCCTTGCCCGTGCGCGTGTCGAAGGCGGCGATGAACGACCCGGCGAACTGATCCTGATAGAGGATGATGCGGTCCTTGTAGAGCAGCGGTGAGCCCGCGGTGCCGTGATACGCCTCCATCGGACCGAGGTCGCGATGCCACACGAGCTTGCCGTCCATGTCGAAGGCCGCGAGACCGCGCGCGCCGAATGACACGTAGACCCGCTGGCCGTCGGTCGCAGGCGTCGCTGACGCGTGACCGTTCTTGAAGTGGGTACCCCGGCTCGATCGGCCCTCGGGTGCAAACGCTTCCCACAGCTTGGAGCCGTCTGTCCGGCGATACGCGAGGAGGGACACCCGGCGCCCGTTGTCGTACGCCGTCGTGATGAAGATGCGATCGCCCCAGACGATCGGCGACGAGTTGCCTTCTCCGCTGAGCGCCGTCTTCCACACGACGTTCTGCGTCGGCGACCAGGAATCGGGATAACCTGCTCCGGACACGAGCCCCTGACCGGACGGACCTCGCCACCTCGCCCAGTGCTTCGCGGCCTCACCCTCATCTGCGACCATGCGCACAGCGGGCGCCGCTTCCTGCCCCGACACGACGAGCGACGGCGACGGCGCGATCGCAAGCAGTGCCAGGGCGACGATGGCTGCCGTCCGGATCGGGTTCATCGTGAGGTCCTCAGATCGAAGGCGGCCATCTCGGCCAGGTTCCGTACGAGCAGGTAGCCGCCGGCGATTGCCGGCACGTTCCAGGTCTTTCCATCGAGCACGTGAAAGCGCGACAGCTCGTCATGCTTCTCGGGCGTCGCCCGGACGAGCGCAAGGTCGCCGTCCTCGGTCAGCACGATCAGGCGCCCGTTCACGAGCAGCAGCTGACCGTAGCCATACCGGCCACCCTTCCATTTGAGCTCGCCCGTGTTGGCATCGACGGCGGCCAGAATCGATTCGTCGAGTCCGTAGATCACGCCCTCGTGCAGGACGGAGCTGGCGAAGCGGTTCTTCATCCTGGTGTTCCGCCAGACCTCCCGTACGGTAAAGCGGTCGCTCGCCGTTGACAGCTCGATCACCGCGGCGCCGGCGCCATAACCCGACGACAGGAACAGCCGATTGTCCCCGACCACGATCGGCTGCGTCGCGTTGATCCCGTTCATCACCGGCCACGGGTACTCCCACAGCTCCTTCGAGCCATCGGCGCTGAGGCCGACGAGCCGCGACGAGCTGAAGAGCACGATCTGCGGCACGCCGAGCAGCGTCACGAGCATCGGTGAGGAATACGCCTGCATGTCGCCCATCGTTGACCACAGCCGCTTTCCGGTCGCGCGGTCGTAGGCCGCCACCGACTGGTTCCCCGGCCCGCCCGGCAGCACCACGACCGCATCGCCGACGACGAGCGGGGCGGCGGCCATGCCCCAGGGCAGGTTGCTCGCACTGCTGTCCGAGAGGATGTTGGTCCGCCAGATCACCTTCCCGCTTTCCTCGTCCAGGGCGCGAAACTCGCCGGTAGCGCCGAGTGCGAAGAGGCGTCCGTCGAACCATGTCGGCGTCGCGCGCGGGCCGTCGCCGCCCATCGACTCGCGGAATTCCGCCGGCCAGGAATTCGTCCACAACTCGCGACCGGTGGCGACGTCGTAGGCCGCAACCACTTCGTTCGAGCCGCGCTGCTCGATCGTGAACGCGCGGTTTCTGGCGACCACGAACGACGCGTAGCCGGCACCGGCTGGCTGCTTCCAGATCGGTGTGAGGCCGCCGGCCGGCCAGTCAACGCGCACCGGGCCCTCGCGATACTCGCCGTCACGATTGGGCCCGCGGAAATCCGTCCAGTACGCGGCCGGCACGGGGGCCCCGGCGCTTGCGTGTGCAACCTGATCGGACGGGCGGGTCTGCAGACCCGTCTCTACGCTCGGTTCGGGTTGCCGTGTCTCACTCGTGGCGGTCTCGGTCGATGGCGCTGCGACCTGAGATGACTGCGCGCGCTGCGCGGCCCGGTGACGCTCGATCCGCTCCGCCTGTGCAGCGGACGACTCGACGAACATCGGACGAGGCATGCCGCCGCCGTCCATCACGAAGCGCAGTCCGAACAGGTACAGCACGCCGCCGGTGACGAGGGTCGCGACCAGCAGACCCGCCGCGACTTTCAGAAGCTTGCGCAACATCTCGTGGCTCTCCGCGAGTTTACCAAGGTCCGTGTGCTAGTGTCCGACTCATGTGGCAAGCCTGCGCGCTCGTCTTCATCAGCAGTGCCTGCGTGCTCGTCATCGAGCTCATCGCCGGCCGCATCATGGCTCCCTACGTCGGTGTCTCGCTCTACACGTGGACGAGCATCATCGGAATCGTGCTCGCCGGCATGTCGGTCGGGAACTACCTCGGCGGCGTCGTGGCCGATCGGCACGCCTCGCGTCACACGCTCGGCGTCATCTTCGTCGCCGGCAGCGTCGTCCTGTCTCCTCATCCTGGTCATCACCGATCTCGTCATCGGCCAGACCTTCCGTCTGTCGCTGCTCCCTCGAATCGTCGTCTACACGACGGCGATCTTCCTGCTGCCAAGTCTCGTGCTGGGCATGGTCTCGCCGCTCGTGGTCAAGCTGGCGCTCGCCGATCTGCAGCGGACCGGAAACACCGTCGGCACGATCTACGCCTTCTCCACCGCGGGGTCGATCGTCGGCACGTTCCTCACCGGGTTCTGGCTCATCTCCTGGCTCGGCACTCGCAGCATCGTCTGGATTGTCGCTGGCGTGCTGCTGTTGACCGGGCTGATCGTCGGGCAGTTCCATCGGTCGAAGGGGCTGCGCAACAGAGTCACCGGACTGGCCGCGCCGGTGCTGGCGATCGTGACGTTCGCATTCGTCCGCGCCGGATGGAATGCCGGACAGTATCAGGCTCCATGTGAAGTGGAGTCCAACTACTACTGCATTCAGATTGTCGAGACCTTCGAAGCCGGTCGTCCGGCGCATGCCCTCATGCTGGACCGCCTCATTCACAGCTTCGTCATCCTCGACGATCCGACCGTGCTCGGCTACGGCTACGAGCGCGCGTACGCCGAGCTGACACAGGCCCATCTCACGGGCCGGCAGCAGATGAATACGCTGTTCATCGGCGGCGGCGGCTACAGCTTTCCCCGCTACGTCGAGGCGACCTATCCGGGCGCTTCGGTGGACGTGATCGAGATCGATCCGGCGGTCACGACAACTGCCCGCACGCGGCTCGGCCTCTCGGCCTCGTCGCGCATCCGATCCTTCAATGAGGATGCGCGAACGTTCCTCATGGAGTGGGCCGACCCACAGCAGTACGACGTCGTGTTCGGTGACGCCTTCAACGATCTGTCGATTCCCTACCACCTCACGACCGTCGAGTTCAATCGGATCGTCGAGAAGCGATTGAAGCCGGACGGGATCTACCTGGTGAACGTGATCGACAAGTTCGAGGATGGAGAATTTCTCAAGGCGTACGCGAACGGGCTCCGCGCTGTCTTCCCGCACGTTTACGTCTTCGGCCGCGGCACGGCGTTTCAGCCGTTCGACCGCAACACCTACGTGCTGATGGCGAGCCGGCAGCCGCTCGACCGAGAGTTCGAAGCGGTCGCGGCGATCCAGAGCGAACCCGATCGGACCACGCCGCTCGACGAAGAGCGCTTGAACGCGTACCTGAAATCAGGCCGCGCGCTCACCTTGACCGACGATTTCGCGCCGGTGGACCAGTTGCTCGCGAGGCTGTTCATCGAGCGGGGCAACTAGCTGCTTTGGGGCGCACTCACTGACTGCACGTGACTGCGCTGGCCCCACGAACCGCGGAGGCACGGAGACGCGGAGGTTTTCTTACGTCAATGACTGCACGTGCAGTCATCAAGAAAAGAAACCTCCGCGCCTCCGCGTCTCCGCGGTTTGGATCATGCGCAGTCACGCGTGACATGTGCAGTCACGTACGACATGTGAAGTCATTTCGTCGGCCGCCTCTGCCCGATCGCATACAGAAACGACGCCGTCCTCACAAAGATCTGCCCCTCGGACACCGCCGGTGAGCTGAGCGTGTAGTCACCGAGATCGTTTTCGGCCAGCAGCTCGAACTTCGGTCCCGCCTGCACGACGGTCGTCACACCGTCCTCGTCCGTGATGTAGATCTTGCCGTCGGCCAGGACGGCGGAGCCGCTGTAGGTCGCGTTGCGCAATCGCTGGGGACCGTAGACCGTCTTGCCGGTCTTCGCGTCGAGGCAATACATGATGCCGCGATCGTTGATCGAATAGAGATAGGTCCCGTCGCTCACCGGCGTCGGGACATCCGGCCCCTGGTTGAATGACCAGAGCACGTGCGTGGAGGTCACGTCACCCTTGCCGCCCGGCTTCAGGGCGAGCAGCGGCCGCTCCCGCGACGGCGCGAAGAGCATGTCGCCGTGCACGACCGGCGAGGCCACCACGCGGTAGTTGCCCTCGTTGCGCGGGTTCAGGCCGTCGGCGCGCCATACCTCCTTGCCCGACGCCATTTCGTGGCCCGTGACGACGTCGCCTCCGGTGATCACGATCTCCGTGGTTCCGCCGTAACGCAGCAGCGCGGGCGTCGTGTACGCGTCCGGCGATTCGAAACGAGCCTTGGTCGGCCGATCGACGCGCCACAAGGTCTTCCCGGTCGCCTTGTCGATCCGCAGCAGGTACGACGGATCGTCGGTGTGCATGCCGTGCAGCACCTGCACGTACAGCGAATCCTCGTGGAGCAGCGGCGAGGAGGCGTAGCCCCACTGCAGGCCGAATTGGCCGTACTCCTGCTGGAGGTTGCGAGTCCACGCTCCTTGCCCTCGAAGTCGAACGCCTTGAGCACGCCCGTTCCGGTGATCACCCAGACCAGGCGGCCGTCGGTCACCGGCGACGGCGACGACATCTGCTGCTTCATCATGCGGCGATTGCCGCTGCCCATCGGCCGCTTCCATCGCACGGTGCCGCGTGTCCGATCGACGGCCCAGAACGACAGGTCGGCGCCTTCGCCGACGTTCAGGAATACGTGATCGCCCCACACGATCGGTGTCGCGCCGGAACGCTCCGGCACCGCCAGCTTCCAGGTGATGTTCTCGGTGGCGGACCAGCGCACGGGAAGGTTCTTCTCGCCGCTGATGCCATTGAGCAGCGGCCCGCGCCACTGCGGCCAGTGCTCGGCCGCGGTGGACGCACCCAGGACTATGACTGCGAGCGCAATGAGCAGGAGACCGATTGTTCATAGGATTATTCCGACCGGAGCGACGCGAGCAGCGGCGCGCGCGTCGCGGCGTTCATCGCCACGATTGAAGATATCAGACCCGTCACGAAGACCCCGAACAGCAGCAGCATTCCCCCGCTTGTCAACGGAACCCGTCCGCCCCGCTCGATCACCGCGGGCGCGATGGCCAGAGTCGCACAGACCGCCCCTGCCAGCAGGCCGCAGCCGAGCAGCAAGACGTTCTCCGCCACGACCATCGTCAACACATGGCCGCGCCTGAATCCCACGGCGCCAAGCAGCGCGAGTTCCCGTCTCCGCTCGAGCACATTGCGAAGAAGTACCGTGGCCAGCCCGATGGTGCCGAGCACCAGCCCAAGGCCGCCGAGTGCCTGGAAGGTCGAGAGATAGGTGTTCTCGACGCGATGAAACTGTGCGAGTCGTTCAGCGGTACCGATCGCGTCCGCGCCCAAGTCGGCCAGCGTATCGTCAAGCGTCGCCGCCACCGCCGCCGCCTGCCCGGCCGGCGCTTCGGCGAGCATCACGCGGTACCCCTGCTGGTCGGGAAACAGCGTGAGGAAGTTTGCCTGTGACATCAGGAGCTCGCCTTGAAAGATGCTGTCGCGAAGCGCGGCGACGAACCGGAGACGAATGTCCCGGCCCCCGCGCCTGACGACCAGGTCGTCGCCAAGCTGCTTGTGCAGGACGTAGGTCATCGAGTTCGCGTCGGCAATGACCGGGATCGCGCCGTCCGCTTCCGCCCGTGTGAGCAGCAGCCACGGATTGGCACGCTCCTCGTCGCTCGACGCGCGCGACGCCTGAAACCCAAAACGGCCTTTGGCGAGGAAGGCATCCGTTGGCGCGAGGATGCGCGGGTTTCTCGGCTCGTAGAGATTCAGGCAGCTGGCGTCATCACCCGGGAGCAACCGGAACGGTTCAAAGACCACCGCCGGATCGAGATCGAAGAGGCCCAGCGACTCCCGTCCGCTGCGGCTGTTGACGTCCTCCGCGATCGGCAGCAGCGTCTCGACGAAGACGGCATACCCGCCCACACCCGAGCGAACGCTGGTGTCGTTCACCTGCTCTCCGCGCCGAAACGCGTCCACCGAGATCAAGATGAACGTGGCTGACGCGATCACCGCCATCGACAGCACACTGCGGCCGGGACGATAGCGCGCGTACCTGAATCCGAGACGTGACACCGGCTGCCAGCCATGTCCGGTGAGCGCGCTCGCACCGTGCCGCCTCAACGCCAGCGAGAACAGACACAACGACGCGATGAGCAGGGCGCTTCCCGCGCCAAAGAATGCTCCCTCACGCGCGATCCATCCGGCGACGCCAGCCACCAGCAGCACCACACCCATCAGCGCGAAGATCGTCGTGACAACGACGCGCCACTTTCCGGGTCGGTGGCCTCCTGATCCCTGATCCCCGATCCCTGATCCCTGATTGAGATCCCCCGCCAGCAGACTCCGCTCCGACACGCGACCGAGCGCACGCAGCGTCCACCAGATGCAGCCGACCGCGGCCGCCACTCCACCCACGGCCCCGGCCGCCAGAGACACCGGCGTGACGTGCAGCGTCAACGCCGTTGTGCCGACGGCATCCACCCACCAGGTGCGGAGGCCGAACATGATCACCGACGCGTACGCGAGAGCGCCGGCAACGCCAAGCGCGCCGCCGGCGATCGACAGAATCAGCGCTTCGCTGATGAAGAGCCGCCGAATCCGTCCTGGACCAAACCCTACGGCTCGGAGCAGGCCGACTTCACGGACGCGCTGCTCGACACCGAGCTTGAAGAACAGCGCCGCGAGAATCAGCGCCGACACGACCAGGAAAAAGCTGAAGTAAACAAAGTACTGGCCGAAGTCGGTGGCGCCGCGTGATGCCTCGAGACTCAGCGCGCGCACCGGGCTCACGGTCAGCCCGAGCGCCAGCGGATCGATGGCCGCGCGGAGCCGCGGCAGGACATCCTGGCGCACGCGGTCCAGCGATGTCCCATCCGAACCCCTCACCCGAATCGACGTCAACGCACCGTACCTCGATCGCCACAGCCGCTGGCCTGCCTGCAGGCTCACGAATGCCTTCGGCGTCGTGCGGTACTGTTCCCAGTACCGTTCGTCCTGCGGACGGATCCGACGGAGGTCGAGCGGAAACGGAGGGTCCCAGGACTCCAGCGTCGGCGAGTCGCTGATACCCGGGAAGCTCGGCGCCATGTCGCGATCGCCCGTGCTCATGGGCACGATGCGTCGCGACGCGGAACGTCGCGGTGCGAGTCACGATCTGGCCCGCTTCGAACAGGTAGTACTCCATCGTCAGCGAGTCACCTGGCTTCGCGGCGAGTTCCCTGGCGGCCCAGTCGGTCAGAACGATCGCGTTCGGGTCGTTCGGATCGCTTGCGCTGTTCGAGTCGTTCGGATCGTTCAAGGCCGTGACGAGCGAGTACGGGATTTCGCGGTCGCCGACGCGCAGGCTGTTCGCGAGATACGTGAGCATCGGCTGGGCACGCAGGCCGGTGCCCTCGAGAGCTTTCGTGACGGCCGCCGTGCGCGCCTCGTCCAGCAGGCCACCGTCGGCGCCGATTGAGAACGCTGATGAGGGCCCGGTGACGTCCGTCGTATTGAGACCGACGTCCGCGAGATCTACCGCGTGCCGCAGCGCCTGCTCGATGGGGCGGGTCTGAACCTCCGCCAGGCGGGTCTGAAGACCCGCCTCTACGGCCCTGGCCGATACGAGCAGTGTGTTGACTCGATCGGGTACCGAGAGCTCGAGCTGCAGGCGTGAGAGCGGGATGAACACCGCGCGGATCGCTCCCTGCTGCGGGTCCAGGGAGAATTCACCGAGGAGTTCGGCGGGCACCACGCGACGGATGGTCAGTCGCAGTGTCCGGCCGACCTCGTTGCGACGCCCGTGCAGCGATTCGAGCGGGATATCCGTCGGCCGCTGCACGCGCACCAGGATCACGCTCTCACTCGCGGCATCGAGCTGTTCGGCAAGAGCCGGGCTCACATACGCGTCGCGATCGGATGGACCGCTCACCTCTTCGATCCCGTGGAACCTCCAGAACCGATCGTCCACGCCGTAGACGCGCACCTGTCCGGCCCTGCGTCCCGTCTCCTGCACGCTGACGACTGCGTTGGCGACGACGAGCGGAACGACGCGCGAGAGCGACGTCGCGGCCTCCGGCTGCTTCTGAAGATCGCTCGCCAGCTGTTCACGGAAGAACCCGGACGAGATGACCACGTGGTCGGTGTTGCCGAGTCGGCCGACGACGAGATCGCGGAGACTGCCGCGAACGGAATCGCCGACGAGGAGCGCGCCGGCGAGCACGGCCACCGCCGTGGCCACACCGAACACCACGGCAAGATTGGTGCGCCAGAAATATGTGAGACCGCGGAGGACCAGACCGGCCATGCGTTACGTGCCCGCCTGGTAGCCGGCGCGCGCCTTGACCGTCACGCGCCGGTTCTTCACGCGCACGTCGAGCCGATGCCATCCATCTCTGGCGACACCCGTGGGCGAATAGCTGATCAGGTACCGCTGGCGGAACTCGTCGAGAATCTTCACGAACGCGGCCGACAGATCTTTCGTGGACTCGATTCGCAGCGTGGCTCCGCCGGTCACCTCGCTCAGGTCCTGCAGGAACTTCGACTCCTCCGGCCCGCGCGCGGTGACGCCATACACCACCATGTCCGACCGCTTCACCGAATCCAGTGCGCCCTCGGGCGTCAGCCAGCTCGCCGTGTCGAGGCCGTCGCTGAAGACGAGCAGCAGACTTCGACCCCCGTCCGACGGCTCGAGCATGGTTGCGGTGTAGGTCGCATCGACCAGCGCCGTGTCACCAGACGGTTCGACGTCATCGAGCGCCCGGCGAACGCGGTCGATGTCGCCGGTCAACGCCTGACGTACGTTCACTGCCTGGCTGAACGTCAGGAGCGACGATCGATCGTCCTTCGCCAGACGCTCGAGGAGCGCGCGACCCGCGTGTCGCAAGTGCGTCAATCGTTCGCCAGACACGCTGTCGCTGGCGTCGAGTGCGAGGAAGACGTTCAGCGGAATCCGCTCGAAGCTGGCGAGATCCACCGTCTGCAGCACACCGTTGTCGCGCACCTCGAAGTCGGCGGGGCTCAACCCGGGCACGACCGCGCCGCGATCGGTGACGAGTACGTCGACGCGTACGGCCTCGAGCTTCGACGAAAACGTCGGCTGCTGCCTGGTATCCGACTTCAGCCGGTCCAGCGTAGTGTCCGGCTTAAGCCCGACCATCATGGCGGACGAGGACAGCGTGCTGCCGAGCAGCAGCATCACGCTCGCGGTCATCGGCCTCATCGTCATCGATCGATTTCAGAATCGCCGTCGCAGGTCGTCGAACAGCTGATTGACGTGTCGCCCATGCACGACTTCATAGACCCACCATGGGTCGGCCTGCTCGGGATCGCCCGCTGGCAGCGTGAGCACGCGCCCGACCGCCTCTCGAGCGGCTGCTCTGTCTCCCGCCCGATCCGCTACCCGGCTCAGACCAAGCAGCGGGGACTGAGCCGTCGGCGCGAGCATCGCCGCCTGTTCATACGACCGCCGAGCCTCGGATCCATTACCAAGCGCTTCGTATTCGGCGCCCAGGAACAGGTGCGCGTAGTACCGCAGCAGCGCCTCCCCTGCCGACTGTCCCTGGCGTAAATGGCCGATCGCCTCGTCGTGCCGGCCGCGCAGGCCGAGCACGCGGCCCAGGCGAATGCGCGCCTCGACCAGCGCCGGGTTCCGCTCGAGCGCGCGCTTGTACAGTTGCTCGGCGAGGCGTAGCTCGGCGCCCTCCGACTGCACACCGAACGTCACGTCTCTCGGCACCTTCATCGATCGCAGGGCTGCCTGCGTTCGCACACCCGCAAGCACCTCGTGCACGGCCGCCACGGCAAAGAGGACGTCTGGATCGTTGCGAAAGAGCTCGAGTGCCCGTTCGAAGTGGACGGGCTCGATCCGGCGAGTTCTCGACATGAACGCGCCTGCCGCGAGATACCACCGGCGGACGGTATCGTCGCTTCCAGGGTCCGGCGTGGTCTTGAGCGCCGACCTGCTGTCCACCGGCCGTACCCGGTCGAGCAGACGGCGTCCCATGTTCCAGTGGCTCACGCTGTCCTGAAGGCCAATCTGCTGGCCGTCGGTCATGAGCAGCGTGAAGCCGACGGGCCCGGGGCGGGAACGGTCCGACCGCGGCGCGCTTCCCGCCGGAGCACCCATCGCGATGTCGGCGTGCAGCATCGCCCCGCGTTTGAGGATGTCGTTCTCCGGGCCCGGAGTCGCCAGGGGGCTGATCTCCTTCGCAATGGCGCGAAGACGCCTCAGCTCGCTGACCGTGTAGAAGACCTGCGTCGCGCGGGCCGTGGAAATCGGCGACGTCTGCCGGGCGAGCGGCCCGGTGGACGAGGCCGGGACTTCGGAGACGTAGAACAGACTGACGTCCGGTTCCCGAACCAGGGAGACCAGGCTGGTGACATCGATCCAGATCAGCCTGAGCTGCTCTTGATTCCACCCGTTAATCTCGAGGACCGCCTCGTCCGCGGCGCCAGGCTCGTGCTGTGCGATCGCCGACAGCCACCTCTCGAGCCTGGTGATGCGCGTGGAGACCTCGGGCGTCGCCGACTGCGCGGCAAGGTCCGCGTGCGATCGCCAGCACGCACGCGAGCGCGGCGAGGCGACTACCGCTCTTCACGGAACCCCGCACTCCGCCACCGCGAAAAGTGTCCATCGAGATACGACACGCTGCGTGTACCCCTTGCGCCGCAACGCCAGCCCCGCCACGACTGCTCTCGGCCCGTGACCGCAGTAGACCACGATGTCCGCATCCTTCGCCGCGGTCGCCTCACCCATCCGGCGCGAGATCAGGTAGAACGGGATGTGCCTCGCGCCCGGCACGTGTCCGCGCGCGAACTCCGCGCGCGAGCGCACATCGAGAATCACCGGCGCGGTACCCGATGCGATGCGGTCAAGCAGCGCCTCCGCGGTGATACGGTCAGTGGTCAACAGTCTCAGTGCCTCGGTGCCTCGGTGTGTCGTGATCATGCGCAGTCACGTGCGACATGTGCAGTCATCAGTGCAGGATGCGAACGGCCTTGCGGATGAAGGCCGCGTCGGTCAGCTGCCGGAGCAGGAAGTCGGCGACATCGGCGCGCGAGATCATCGGCAGCGGCGAGCGGGCGCGGATGTCTTCACCGACGCGATAGGCGGCGGTCAGACGGCCGTTGGTCAGCTTCGGCGGTCGCACGATCGTCCAGTTCACGAGGCTCGCGACAATCGCGGCCTCCTTGACTTCATGGTCGGCAACCTCGTGCCGCAACAGCGTCGCCGCCAGTTGCCTGAGCACGAAGCCGGCGGCATCGCGACTGTCGTGCACACCGATGAACGACAGGTACAGCAGACGCTCGACCGACTCGTGCTCGGCGGCGCGCGCGATCGCGCGGACGCCCTCGATGACGGCCTGATCGTGCATCAACGGCTGGCCAACGCCGAGCGTCGAGATGATCGCCGTCTGGCCCGAGGTCACGTGCGCGATCGCTTTCTGGTTGGTGATCTCTCCCGTGACCAGCCGCAGGTTCGCGTGCGCGAGAGGAAGTCGCGCGGTCTCGCGGACGAAGGCGGTGACCGCATACCCGCGTGCGAGCGCCTGCCGCACGACTTCACGGCCGGTCTTCCCGGACGCGCCAAACACCAGCACCTTCATCCCGTTGCGCGCGCGCCGGGCGGCACGGGCACGACCGCGGCCGCCAGCGCGAGGATCAGCACCACGACCGCCAGCACGTAGAAGGCGACCCCGTACGAACCCGTGGCGTCACTCCACATCGCGAGAAACAGCGGGCCGACCGCCGATGCCAGGACGGTGAGGATCTGGGCGGCGCCCTGGATCCGGCCCAGGTGCGCGCGGCCGTAGGCGCGGCCCCAGAAGCTGAAGAACACGACCATGATGAAGCCGCCGGCCACGCCCATCGCGACCGCCTG
This sequence comes from uncultured Acidobacteriota bacterium, assembly GCA_963751025.1. GTDB lineage: Bacteria > Acidobacteriota > Vicinamibacteria > Vicinamibacterales > UBA2999 > Gp6-AA40. The sequence continues at coordinate 405,007 of CAVVTC010000010.1, forward strand.
CGCCATCACGTGCGCGTCCGTGGACACGTGCGCGAGCGCGGCGAGGCCAGCAGCGAGCACGAGCAGCGCCGTCACCAGGATCGATCGCAGTGACGTGCGGCCGGCCAGCGCACCGGCCGCGAAGTTTCCCAACAGTCCAGTGATGGCGGTCACGGCCAGCGCCCGGTAGTAGATGTCCGGCGTGAATCCGCGCTCGACGAGGATCGATTCGTTCAGCAGGCCGATGCCCGATGCGACGAGACCGTAGACCGAGCTCGCCAGCGCGAACACCCAGAAGGCCGGCGACCGCAGCGCCTCGCTCAACGTGGCCTGTACGCCCGACTCTTTCGTCGCCTCGTCCGGCAGGCCTCCGCCATCCACGTCGACGCCAATCGACTCCGGCGTCGACCGATCGAACAGCCATGCGATCGGCGCGAGGCCAAAGACCAGACAGGCGCCAATCGCCGCCCACGCCACGCGCCACCCGGACGACTGCACGATCGCGCCGACGAGCGGAAACGCCAGCATGAAGCCGATGCTCATGACCAGCGCGTAAATCGCCATCGCTCGCGTCAACAGGCGGCGGAACCACTTGCCGATCATGGCGAGGCTGACGACCGACAGCGCGCTCTGACCAAAGCCGCGGGTGAGCGTTACGGCCACGAGCATGGCCATGACGCCACTCGCCTGACTCATGCCAAGCACGGTCAGCCCCAGCGCCAGCGCCGTGACCGTCAGGACGAGGCGACTGCCGCTGCGGTCGATGAGCTTGCCGATGCCGATACAGAAGAGTGAGCCGACCAGCGTGGCGACGAGATTGATCTGCGCAAAGGCGACGCGGCTGATGCCGAGATCGCGCAGCAGCGGCTCGGTGATGAGCCCCAGGCCCTGCGTGCGGCCGGGGAGCGTCCCGATCATGGCCAGCGTGGCCACACCGAGAACGACCCAGCCATAGTAGAAGCGCTCGCCTATTCGCGGCGCACGGTCGATGTGAACCCCCGCCTCTGCCACCCGAGCCCCTCCTGGCCGTCAACGATACCGTGACTTCACTCGCTTTACGACACACCGAGGCACTGAGGCACCGAGGCTGGTTTTACTCGGTGACTTCACGTGTCGCGCGTGACTTCACTGGACCGACATAACTGCGGAGACGCGGAAACGCGGAGATCGTTCGTCCCAGGCTTTGCGTTGACGAATGTTCTTATGGGCGGGTGGCGCACGGTGCTCAGGCCTGACGGCAACACGCGGCCGCGTCAGATCAACTTCGTTGTCCAACCAGCGTGAGTGTCTGTTCTTCGTCGGGCTCTTCGAGTGCGATCGCGGCGTTCCGTCCACCCGGACGATGGGCCAGCGGGTGACGAACGTAGCTGTAGGGATCGCGCGGCGATTCGTTTGGGTCGGGAGCGCTCTGCGAGGCTCGCATCCTGCGCGCGAGCTGCGCCAGCCAGGACAACATCCGCTCAGTCTACGCCCGTTTTCAGGTGACGCGCCGCACTTTTCCGTCAGCCAGGTCGAACCGGGCCGGAAACTGGGCGGCGAGCCGGTCGCTGTGCGTCACCACGATCAGGATGTTCTGTTGGGTCTTGTGGAGATCCAGCAGCAGTGAGGCGACGGCAGACGCCGAGGCCTGGTCGAGGTTGCCCGTCGGCTCGTCACACAGCACGAGGCGCGGACGCCGGATGAGGGCGCGCGCGATCGCGACCCGTTGCTTCTCTCCACCCGAGAGCTCACCGGGTCGATGGTCGAGTCTCGGCGAGAGACCGACCTGATCGAGCAGCTCACGTGCATGCTTACCATCGTCCCGCCCGTTACCGGAGGCGACGAGCGTCGGCACGAGCACGTTCTCGAGCACGGTGCATTGCGGCAGCAGGCAGTGATCCTGAAAGACGAACCCGATCTGCCCGTTGCGGAAGTCGGCGAGACCCGAGGCCGGAAGCGTGAACGGATTCTGCCCGCCGAGCGTGATCTCGCCGGTTGATGGCGGCTCGAGGGCGCCCAGCATATAGAGGAGCGAGCTCTTGCCGCTGCCGGACGGACCGGTGATGGCGGCCGCCTCTCCCGGTGCGAGCGAGAACGACACGTCCGACAGGACGGTCAGTGGGCCTCGCGGTGTCGGGTACTGCTTGCCGACGTTGGAGACGGTCAGCATCAGGCGACCGTCCTCGACGCGCCGCTCGCGAGCGACTCGTAGGCGGCGATCAGCCGGTCGGCCGAATGCGCGATCGTGTAGTGCGCCCGCACGCCCTCGAACGCCGATCGGCCAAGCCGCTCGCGTAATGCGGGATCCGCCCACAGGGCGTGAAGTCCCGTGGCGAGCGCATCGGGACTATCCGGATCCACAAGCGTGCCGCCGCCGGTCTTGCCGACAACCTCGATGAACGCGCCACGCCGCGGCTGCACGACCGGCACGCCGCTGGCCATCGCTTCGAGCAGGAACATCCCCTTCGGCTCGTCGTACGTTGCGGGCACCGAGAGTACGTCCAGCTCTCGCAGGAACGCGCGCTTGCCCGCCCGATCCACTTCGCCGCGATACACCATCTCGTCCTGCAGACCCGCCCGCGATAGCACGGCGCGAGCGCTCTCGAGATATGCGCGTTGATCGGCGGCCATGTAGCCCGCGACCTCGAGCCGCGCCGGCGCACCGCCCATCCGCTGACGAAGGCGCACATAGGCCTCTGCCAGCAGGTGCAGCCCCTTTTCCGGGGCCACCCGCGCCAGATACCCGACGCGGAACGCCGCCTGCGCGTACACCTGCGCCGGCGTCGCAGCGCTCGGCTGGCGGCGCTATACCCGTCCATGCTGATCCCCAGCGGGACGACCGCAATCCGATCGCCAGGTATCTCGAGGAACGTCGTCATGAACCGCGCGCAGTAGTCGCTGACCGCGATGAAACGATCGACGTCGCGGACCTGGCGCCGGATCAACTGCAGCGCCTGCTCGCGATACGGCGGACACGAGTCCGTTGATGAACAGCTCGTCGCCCTGCAGCGTGACGCACACCGGACGATGCAACGCGCGCCTGAGCGGCGCCGCCATCGAGATGAGCAGCGAGTTCGGCAGGTTGACGACATCGGGGACCGGCTCGTCCCTGGTCCAGTCCACGAGCTTGTCGAACTCCTTGCGCAGCTTGCCGCTTTCCCCCTGCAGCATGGAGATCGTCATCTCGCCGAGGAACCGGGCGTCGGCGGAGACGCCGCGGCCGGCGAACGCGTCGATGACCCACGGCGAATCCCACAACCGATCGAAGATCCGCGGCAGCCGGCGGAAATGGACGAGTGCTGCTGCAGGTACACGCTGATGCCGCCGAACAGCACGTTCCGGCGGCTGACGTTCTGGTCATCGGTCAGCGTCGGCGTGTAGACCGGGACCAGGGTCACGTCGTGACCGCGCGCCATCAGCTCGATGGCCAGCGCATTGTCGCGGAGGCAGCTGCCGCAATACATCCCTGCGGCACCGGCTGTGACAGACAGAATCTTCATCAACGCCCAAGCCCAAAGACCCAAGCCCAACGGCCTGCCGACCTCAGGCCAACGGAGCCGACTGGAATGCGCGCGCGCGGAACAGGAAGTCCACGATGTTGCCTTCGTGAGGCTGCCGCCAGTTGAGCTGCGTCGTCGGCACCGGACCGAGATTCAGACGATCGATATGCACCGCGTCGAGCAATTGACGACGGAACGACTCGTTGCAGGTGACGGCGCTGCAGACGAGCGTCGGCCCGATCGATTCGATCATCTTCGACTCCGGGCACTCGACGACGCTCACGAACGGGAACATGAACTCCTTCTGCGCGATCGCCGCCTCGGGTGAACCGGCATGGACGACGGTCGGCAGCAGGTAGTCGGACTTGCCGTTCCTGATCGAGGCGGTCGGCATCGCGGTGCTTCGCGGTGACGTCGGTGACGCCCGGGGCTTTCACGTCCGCGTCGATCGATTGCGAGATGGCTTCGGCGACGCCGGGTACCGTGAACGCGGCCAGCGCGGCATCAGGATGTTCGGGTGGCAGTGGCCGGACGGCGGCCAGGCGCTGCGCGATGGCGTCGGCGATGTCGCTGCGTATGCCGGCTGGCCCAGATGCCGGAGCAGTTGATGCAGCTGCGGCCGCTGTTGACGAACACGCTCTCGACCATCATGTCGAGGTACTGCTCCCAGCGATCGACCTGATCGTCGCCGATCAGAATCTTCGAGAAGCCGGGACCGTGCGCCTGGACGCGAGGGTTGCCGCGATAGCGATCGACGGTCGGCGTTCCGCCGAATACGACACTGCGGCGCAGACGCATCGAGCACGGCCGCGCCCACGTCGGCCCCGCCCGGGTAGATCGAGATCGCGGCCTTCGGGATGCCGGCTTCAGCAAACGCCGCGGCCATGCGAAACGGCGTCCACGGCTCCTGCGGGCCAGGCTTGAGCACCAGACCGATCTGCATCGGGATGATCGGCATCCACAGCGCGTGCACGCCAGGTGAGTTCGACGGCAGCACGAGACCGAGCACCGGACTCTGGGCCTGATAGCTGATCGGCACGCCGCGCTCTTCGCCCTTGCCGGTCGAGAGCACGTCGAGCGACAGCCCGCGCGTCAGCGACTCGAGGATGTTGCGCATCTCCCCGAGCACGAACGCGTTCTTCTTCATGTTGGCCCGGCACATCCGCTCGGGCAGACCGGTCGAGGCCGACTGCGCGTGGACGAACTCGTCCGGCGTCTGCGTGCCGTCGCCCATCGGCAGCGTGGCGTTCATGTAGAGCTCGCCAGCCTTGCCGGCCCTTGCGATCAGGTCGTCGATCGGGATCTCGCGCAAGGCGTCGCGCGCGCGCTGCGCCTTCCGCGCATCACGCTGAATCAGGCCGCCATTCGCGCGGCTGACCTTGGCGATCGGCTCGCCGGTCGAGAAGTGGACGACTTCGTCCACTTCCATGCTCGTATACGGCTCACCCCACCGGATAACTGGCAGCTGCAACATGGTCAATCAGTACACACCAACAGTGGTGGTCGAGGCAAAGCCATGAAAGGGACGGACGCCGCTGACGCCGTCCCAGGGATACTTCTCGTACGGCGGCTCCCGCTCGCCTTCGTCGCGCTCCAGGAAGCCCGGCATGAAGAACTCTTTGGTGAGCGTCGTCAACTTGATGCGGCCGGTCTGGCCGTACTCGACCAGCTTGTTCTCGTCATCGAAGTCCACGACCTCGACGACGGCCCGCGGCTGCGGCGCGTAGTAACTGATCTTGTAGTTGTTGTGCGGACCGGACGGCGCGCTCGGCGCCAGCCCCATCAGCGTGTTGCCGTAGGTCGGCGTCATGTAGGCGCCGTCGAGCAGCTCCTCATGCGCGAAGCGGTTCCACTGCGGCGTGAATTCCGTGCCGCCGGAGAAGATGCCCTTGATCCCGACCTTGCCGATCGAGGTCCCCATCGACTCGAGACGCAGGGCGAGCGACTCCAGCAGCTTTGGCGTCGTGAACATGCACTTGATGTCGTGGCCGGCCTCGAGGATGGTCACCGCCTGATCGATGACGTGATCCTTGTAGGCGTTCAAGTGCTCGCTCCATCCCTTCTTGATCAACTTGATGACCCATCGGGGATCGAGATCCACGCAGAAGCAGATGCCGCCACGGTGCTGGCACAGGTGCTCGACGGCGAGCCGCAGACGCCTCGGACCGGACGGCCCCAGCATCAGCCAGTTCCCGCCTTTCGGAAAGTGTTCGTCCGGAAAGGTGGTGCTGAAGACTTCGTAGTCGATCCTGAAGTCCTCGCAGTTGATACGGGTCTTCGGGAACGCCCGTCGTGCCGCCGGTCTCGAACACGAACACCGGCTTGCCGGCGCAGCCCTTCGGGACCCAGCGCTGCACCGGGCCGCCGCGCAGCCATTCGTCTTCGAACCCGCCGAAGTGTTTCAGGTCGGCGAAGCCGGTGATGCGTTCGCGCGGATCCCACCCGAGCGTGCGTGCGCGTTCGAGCCAGAACGGAGACCCCGTCGCCGGATCGAAATGCCACGCGACGACTTCACGAACCCACCGATCGAGTGCCTCGCGCGACTGCTGGATGATTGCGGTATTCGGGGATGCGACCCCGGACTGAGAAGCCTGCATGATCTTCGAAGTATAGTGGCGAACCACTGTCGGACGTAACTCTGGTTGGTGGTCGGTCGTTAGTGGTTGGTGGTAAGTGGTTGGTGAGTCGTTGGTCGTAGTTCATGCGTTCCACGAACCACGAACCACCGACCACTAACCGTTGAGAGGCAGTTGATGACATCGAGTGTGACAGGCACCGCCCCGCGGCTCACGCCGCTGCAGTGGCTCATCTGCGCGATCGCCGCGCTCGGCTTCGCGTTCGACACCTACGAGCTGCTGATGCTGCCGCTCATCGTCAGACCCGCGCTGTCGGAACTGCTTGGCGTGCCGCTCAACAGTCTCATGGTCAACGACTGGGTGGGCTACATGCAGTACGTGCCCGCGGTGGCCGGCGGGATCTTCGGCCTGATCGGCGGCTATCTCACCGACCTGTTCGGCCGCCGTCGCGTGCTCGTGTGGAGCATCCTCCTGTACGCCTTCTCGGCGCTCGCCGCCGGCTTCTCGACGTCGGTGTACTGGCTGCTGTTCTGGCGCTGCTGCACGTTCGTCGGCGTCTGCGTCGAGTTCGTTGCCGCCGTCGCGTGGCTCGCCGAGCTGTTCGACGATCCCGCGCAGCGGGAGCGCGTCATCGGCTACACCCAGGCGTTTGCGTCGTTTGGCGGGGTGATGGCCACCGGGGCGTACTACTGGATCGTCAGCAATGCCGACTCACTACCAACGATCATGGGCGGCCATGCGGCCTGGAGATACACGCTGATGTCCGGGCTGGCGCCGGCGATCCCGTTGATCGTCATCCGCCCCTTCCTGCCCGAGTCCCCGAAGTGGGCGCAGCGCAAGCGCGAAGGCACGCTGAAACGGCCAAGCTTTGGGGAGCTGTTTGCACCGCGGTTCAGGCGCACGACGATCGTGACCGCGGTGATGATGGCCGCTGTCTACGGCGCGGCGTTCGGCGCCATCCAGCAGATGCCCCGTGTCGTCCCCGGTCTGGAGGAAGTCCGCGGTCTGGCGCGGACCGCGCAGGAACAGACCATCAGCATCGTCCAGACGTACCAGGAAGTCGGCGGCATGGCGGGACGCGTCGCGCTGGCATTCCTTGCCGCGATCATCATCGGGCGCCGCCGGCTGATCTGGCTCTTCCAGATCCCCGGGTTCTTCCTGCTGCCCGCGGTGTTCTTCCTCACGCCGGTCGAAGGCCTGGGGTGGGCCCGATGGGGGATCTTCCTCGTCGGCTTCTTCACCGTCGCGCAAATGAGTTTCTGGGGCAACTATCTGCCGCGCGTCTACCCCGTGCACCTGCGCGGCACGGGCGAGAGTTTCGCAGCCAACGTCGGCGGCCGGATGATCGGTACGTTCGGGGCACTCGCGACCACGTCGCTCGTCAGCGAGATGCCGGGAGCCTCGGTCCCGATCAAGCTCGCCTATGCGGGCGCCATCGTCGGAACCATCGCGTATCTGATCGGGTTCATCGCCAGCTTCTGGCTGCCGGAGCCGCCGGCCGGAGAGCCTGACTAGCCCAGCGTGTAGGCAGGCATCAGGCCAGCCCCCAGGCCAAGTCCGCCCGCGACGAGGTTGACGACGAAGCCGATGACGAGCGCGACAACGACGACAACGACCGTGTAGACCGCCGCCTTGTCCGGCGGGCTCTTCATCACGCGAAGCAATCCGAGGTAGAGGAGATACAGGGTGTAGAGCGCGCCCAGCATCGCGAGGAGAGGGCCGACGACCGGCACGAACTGGACAATGCCTGCCACCCAGGCCGCGGTCGGCGAATATGCGGCAACCTTGCCCGCGCGAACAGCGTTCTTCTGAGCGCCGAAGGTGGGCGCAAGCGCGTCGATGACGACCGACAGGACCACCACGCCTACCAGCGACATCAGCAGGCTCGTCGCCAGCAGGACGAACCACGTCATGAGGCCTAGGCCAGCCATCGCGGCGCTCACGAACGAACCGACCGCGCTCAGCGCCGCCAGCGGCAACACGTAGCCGGGCAGCAGCGTAGCCAGCGTCGCGCTCTCGCCGGCAATCACGGGCCACTCGGTATCCGGAGACAGGCAGAGCCGTCTGGCGCGCTCGACGATGTTCATGCGTCACCTCGTCCCGATCGAACGGCGATCGTGGTGAGACTATACTTCGCCCCTGAGTCGGGCTGACGCACGCCAGGACCAGCCACTCCATGACACAGGAGATATGCACGTGAAGTCACGACGAGAGTTCATCGGCAATGCGGCGGGACTCGGCATTGGTCTGGCCGCGGGCACATCTGAGGGCCTGCTGGCACAGCAGCCCGCTCAGGGGGCGGCCGCCGCACTTGGCGCCGCGCAGGACCTGAACCTCACGAACGGGCGGATTCACACGCTCGACGCGCGCAACTCAGTGGTGAGCGCCGTGGCGATTCGCAACGGCCGGATCACCAGCGTGGGCAATTCCGCACCCGCGCGCACGCCGAACACGCGCGTGATCGATCTGCGGGGGCGCACCGTCGTGCCCGGGCTCGTCGAGCCCCACATCCACAGCGTGAGCCTGGCCAACCGGCCCGGCTATCACACGATCCTCGAGAACACGGCGTCGATCCGTGAGATCCAGGACGCGCTCGCGGCCCGGCGCAAGAGCGTCCCCGAGGGACAGTGGATCACGTCGATGGGCGGCTGGCACCCGAATCAGTGGGCCGAGCATCGTCATCCGACGCTCAAGGAACTCGATGAGGCCGTGCCCGATCGTCCGGTGCTGCTCTACGAGCGGTTCACCGGCCCCGCCGTCACCAACAGCGCCGGCAAGAAGATCTTCGACGCGCTCGACGCCGGAACGCCCATACACCCGGACATCAAGAAGATCGCGGTGGCCGACAACGGCGTCATTGCGGCCGCGGGATTTGCCGGTGGCGGACCGTCGGCCAGCGCGCTGTTCCACTTGCGGCGTCAGCAGACGTTCGACGACAAGAAGCGCAGCACGATGGACGCGATGACGTACTCAGCCAGCGTCGGCCTGACGACGCATCTCGACCAGGTGCTCTTCCCCACTCCGGGTCCGCTGCACCCGAACCAGATCCTGTCCAACCTGGATCAGTACCGGATGTACGACAGCTGGCTGGCGCTGCACCGCGAGGGCAGAACGATCATCCGCCTGCAGATGAACTTCCTGCAGAACCAGAACGACCCGGCGCTGCCGGAGCTGAAGGAGCGGCTCAGGAATCAGTTCCAGTTCTTCGGCGACGACATGCTGATGACCGGCTCGATCGGCGAGTGGGCCGCGCCGCTCGCCAGCGGCGCCGTCTGGCGCGAGGCGCAGCGTCTGGTCGCCGAAGCGGGCTGGCGAAACGAGAACAGCGTCCAGAACCTCGCCGGGCTGACACAGGTCGTCGAAGCCTACGAGGCGATGAACAAGCAGTACGACATCAGCCGGCTGCGCTGGATGGTGCACCACGTGCCCGAGGTCAATGCCGACCTCCTCAACCGGCTCAAGGCGATGGGGTGCGCGCGTGCAGATGGCGGCGTTCCGCTGGGTAACCTCGTCCGATCCGAAGGTGGTGGCTGGTCCACAGTTCCGCACGATCGTGGACAACGGCATTCAGGTCGGCATCCACGGCGACGGCGTGCACATCGCGCCGCTCAACCCGTGGCCGCACATCTACTTCGCGGTTACGGGCGTCAATTCATTCGGCGCCAAGGTCAACGGCGATCAGCAGCTGACGCGTCAGGAGGCGCTGCGCCTGTTCACCAAGGACAACAGCTGGTTCCTGCGGATGGAAGACAAGATCGGCACGATCGAGACCGGCAAGCTCGCCGATCTCGTCGTCCTCGATCGTGACTACTTCACGGTGCCCGAGGTGCAGATCAAACAGATCAAATCGCTGCTGACGATCGTGGATGGGAAGGTCGTTCACGGGACTCTCTAGCGTCTGCGCGTGACTTCACATGTCCACGGAAACCGCGGAGACGCGGAGGCGCGGAGGTTTTCTTTCGTCAATGACTGCACGTGCAGTCATACCGAAAAAGCCCCGCCTCCGCGCCTCCGCGGTTTCGTGATCAAGCGAAGTCTCGTGAAGTCGCAGTCACCGTCGCGTGCCGATAGCGAACACGTGATCGTCCGTCCGAATAAAGATCTGCCCATTGGAGATCGCCGGTGACGCGATCGCTCGCTCCCCGACATCGTTCCGCGCCAGGACCGTCGGCGTCCGGCCGGCCTGCATCACGATCGTCTCGCCGTTCTCGCTGACGAAGTAGACCTTGCCGTCGGCCGCGACCGGCGACGCCGAGAACACGCCCTCGATGCGCTGCTGCGAGACGCGCTGGCCGCTCTCCGCCTCCACGACGGTCACCGCGCCGACGTCGGTGGCCATGTAGATCAGCCCTTCATGGAAGACGAGCGACGAGATATAGGGCCCTCCTGTCGGTGATTCCCACAGCACGTGCGACTTCGAGATGTCGCCTCGCCCGCCCGGGCGGATCGCCATGTAGGGGCTGCTGCGATAACCGCGGCTCATGTAGATGACACCGTTGTGGAAGACCGGCATCGGAATCGGAAAGCGGTTCGTCCCGCCGGTGTACCAGAGCAACGTGCCGTTGCGCGGGTCGTACGCGTCAACCCGTTCACTGGAGTTGACGATCAGTTCGGGTCCGGTCGGCGTGTCCACGACCAGCGGCGTGCTGTAGGACATCCGGCCCTTGCCGCGATCGGCTCTCCACAGCTGCTTCCCCGTTCGCTTGTCCACCGCGAGCAGATACGAGACCGGCTCGTGGTCGCAGAGCAGGATGAGTGCGTCGCCATGCAGCGTCGGCGAGCTGCTGTGGCCCCAGGTCACCTCGAATGGCGAGATCTCGGTCCCGAGGTGACGCTGCCACATGACCGTGCCGTTCATGTCGAGTGCGACGATCTGCCCGGTGCCGAACCAGGCGTACACCATCTGGCCGTCGCTGACCGGGCTCGGTGAGGCAAGGTTATGTTTGTCGTGGACGCCAGCGAGCGACCCTTGCGCTTCGACGCGGTGCTGCCAGAGCCGGCGCCCATCAGCGCGGTGAAAGGCCTCCACCAGGAACGTCGTCTTCTCCGCTGCAAGCGCGGCCGCGCGGGCGCCCCCGAGTGCGCGCTCACCAGCTTCCGAGGCATTACCGCCCTGCACGAGCCGAGGGTGGTTGCCCTCGCGCCGCACACCCGCCCCGAGCTGCGAGGTCACGAAGACGCGATCGCCGACGACGATCGGCGTCGAGACGCCAAGGCCACCAATCGGCGCCTTCCACGCCACGTTCTCGGTGGCGCTCCACTTCACCGGCAGACCGGTTTCGGTCGTCGTTCCCGTGCCGCTCGGACCGCGCCACTGCGGCCAGTCGGCCGCGGCCATCGAGCCGCCCGTGCAGTAAACCAGGATCAGTGCGAGTCGTATACGACGTGACATGTCCCCTCCGGCTCCGGCGACTATACTGCCTGCATTCGGTCCGGCTGAAGCCGGACACTACGGTCTACGCCGGAGGCCCCATCGCGTGACTACACGAATCCTGCTCGGGTTGATCGTGCTCGCCGCCCTGACCGCGTTCCCGCAGGCGCAGGACTCAGCCACGGCGTCGCGGAACTGGCATCAATGGCGCGGCCCGCATGCCACCGGTGTCTCCAGCACGGCCAATCCTCCGCTCGAGTGGAGCGAGACGAAGAACGTCCGCTGGAAGGTCGAGATTCCCGGCCGAGGCTCGTCCTCGCCCGTCGTCTGGGGCGACCGCATCTTCGTGCTGACCGCCGTTCCCGTCGGCGTCAGCGGCGACGCGCAGCACGCGCCTCGCGGTGGGGTCAGGCCGCGTGGTGTCCATCGCTTCGTGGTGATGGCCCTCGATCGCAAGACCGGCAAGACGATCTGGGAACGTGTCGCGCGCGAGCAGGAGCCGCACGAAGCATCGCACACCGACAACGGCACGTGGGCCTCGGGCTCGCCGATCACCGACGGCGAGCGCGTCTATGCCTACTTCGAGTCGTTCGGCCTCTACGCCTACGACATGAACGGCAAGCTGCTGTGGGAGAAGGATCTCGGCGACAAGAAAATGCGCAACGAGTTCGGCGAAGGCTCGACGCCGGCGCTCCACGGCAACACGCTGGTCGTCGTCTGGGATCACCTGGGCGGCGAGTCGTTCGTCGTGGCCCTCGACAAGCGCGACGGCAAGGAACTGTGGCGCGCTCCGCACAAGGAGATCGATACGTGGGCGACGCCGCTCGTTCTCGAAGTCAACGGTCGTGCCCAGGCGATCGTGCCGGCGATGGAACGCGTGCGCAGCTTCGACCTCCAGACCGGCAACCTGGTCTGGGAGAGCGACGGCCTGACGATGAATGCGATTCCGTCGCCGGTGCATGACGAGGGACTGGTGTTTCTCATGAGCGGCTTCCGCGGCAACGACCTCAAGGCCGTGCGCGTGGCCGATGCCAAGGGCAATATCGACGGCACGCCGGCGATCGTCTGGACGCTCGACCGCGACACGCCGTATGTGCCGTCACCCGTGCTCGCGGACGGCGTCCTCTACTTCCTCAAGAGCAACAACGGGATTCTCACCGCGCTCGACGCCAAGACCGGCAAGCCGCACTATGCCAATCAGCGGCTCGACGGCGTGCCGAACGTCTTCGCGTCTCCAGTGGCCGCGAAAGGTCGCGTGTACTTTCCCGGACGCGAAGGCACGACGACGGTGATTCGTTCGGGGCCGACCTTCGAGGTGCTCGCGAAGAACGTACTGGACGATGGGTTCGACGCGTCGCCGGCGCTGGTGGACAACGAGATCTTCCTGCGCGGCTACAAATACCTCTACGCCATCGCGCAACCCTGAACGTTCGCCGGCCTCGTCGAGGCGGGTCTTCAGACCCGCCCACGCGAGAACGTGCCAGACACGGCGACGAACGCCGTCCCGAAGTGCTCGATGGCGAGCTGCACACCGTACTTCGTTGACCAGCCGTCGATGTCCTGCCGATCGATGTAGCGCTTGTAGACCTCGAAGCGCGTGCCGTCGTTCAATCGACGCTCCTGCTGCTCGATCTTTGCGTTGAATCGCGCCCGCTCGGGACTCCACGCGGAATCGAGAATCAGGAAGCGGCCGGAGGCGTCGAGCATGCGTCCGAGCTTCTCGAACACGAATCGCTCCTGGTCCTCGGTGAGGTGGCTCACGAGAAAGCCGACGAGGGCGCAGTCGTATGCGCGCTCCGGGAACTCATGCTCGAAGACGTCGGCCTGGACAACCGTGCATCGGGCGGCGACACCCTGCGCTTCCGTCTTCTTCCTGCACTCGTCCAGCATCTTGCCCGACTGATCGACGAGCGTGATGCTCGAACATCGGCCGGCATAGTGCGAGAGCCAAAACCCCGTGCCGCAGGCGACGTCGACGATGCGCCCCCGCGCGAATCGTTCGACGACACCCGGGAGCAACGCCGCTTCCCTTCGAAAGACGTCCGGGTCGGGGATCGACGCCGTCCCGGTACCCGGACGTACGCCTCTTCGGTACTCGGAGGCGCGCTCGTCGTAGTAGCGGAGCATGCTCCGTCGAAGGTCTGGGTCCACGCCCCAGTGTACGACTGCTTACCGAAGCGACGGCGGCACGGGCGCGAAGCCTGGCTCGAATCCTCTCGCGCGCTCACGACGATCAAGAGAGTCGGGCGTCGTCGGCGAAGCAGGAACGATACCGAGCTTCACGAGCTGTGGACGGAACTCGTACCGGATATTCACGCTGTGAGCGGCCGCGTCCTCCAACTCCAGCGAGACCTGGGTCACAGCGTGATTCGTTCGGCGGCCCATGCCGGTGGCCGCGTACTCCTCGTCCGCGCGCTTCGCGAGGCCGGCCGTCGATGATTCAGCGGCTGCTGACCTCTCCGGGGCCGCTGCCGGCGATGCCGGACGCAGCTTCCCGTCTCGCCGAGTCACGACTGAGGATGACGGGCACGCGCTCTCTGAAGAAGACCGCGGAGATCACGCCGAGGTTGGCGGTCTTGCCGAGCGCCTGACCGTAGGAGTGTTCCTCGGTCGTGAACTCGAAGCGGCGCGCCTCGCTCTGGCTCGTCTGCCAGCCGCTGATGATCACCGTCTCGTGGGGATCGAGCACCCATTTGCGTGCGCCCCTTGCGGTCGTCTGACGCGCGTCGATGCTGTTCAGGCCGTCCACCGACAACGCGACAGCGACGCGAACGCCGTACGGATTCCGCAGGCGAATGGCGTACTCGCGGCCCTTGAGAGCCTCGACGTACCAGCGTCCCTGATGTGGGTACTGTCGTTGCGGATTCCCGGCAACCAGGATTTCGACGGTCGGGACCGGATAGTAGACCGAAGCGGACACGTCCGGGCGCGGACCAATGGCAACGGCGAGGCCGGCCGCGACCAGGCACACAAGGCGGTGATTCATAACTCCTCCTGGTTGTAGAACGGAGGAGGTGGAAAACCTTGCAGGCTCCCTCTTTCAGGCGCGTTTTCGAGCCTTCGTCAGGGTCAGGCGCCGGGAGACCGACAGGAGGTCGCGCAGGGCTTCGCGATCGATCTGCGACAGGCGGACCAGGACAATCGGATGGTCGCGGTAGTAGTCGGTCAGGTAATAGGTTTCGGGTGCATCCTCCAGGAGATACCCGCGCTCCTCGACACCGACTCTGACGATGAGCGTGTCCGGTTCCGCGGAGGGGTGCATGGCCAGGCCGGCCATGAAACAGCCGCCCGCCTTGAGCACGGGCGAGCCGTCGTACCTGGTGGCGGCCTCGACGTCCGGCAGCGCAAGCCCCACCTCCCTGACTCGTTCGAACGGGGCTGCCGGCACCTGTTTGAGCAGTCGTGTCATTCGACGGACACCTTTATTGCGGCGTACACTCTCTTCGATCTCAGCACGAGGCAGCCATGACCAAGATCGCCCAGTTTGCTCTGTGCCTGCTCCTTGTCGCGACCGCAGGCTTCGTCACCATGGACCGTGGTATCGAGGCGGCGCCACAGGCGACCGACAGCGTGCCGACATTCACGCGCGACGTCGCACCGATTCTGTACGCGAACTGCGTCACGTGCCATCGGCCTGGCGAAATCGCGCCGATGTCGCTCATCAGCTATCAGGAGGTCCGTCCCTGGGCGCGCGCGATCAGCAAGCAGATCGCCGACGGCGTGATGCCGCCGTGGCACGCGGATGCGCCGACCGGAACCTTCTCGAACGAGCGCAAGCTGACGGCGTCTGAAAAAGCGACGGTCGAGCGCTGGGCCGCGGGCGGTGCGCCCGAAGGCGATCCCGGCGACCTGAAACCGCCGCCGACGTTTGCGCAGGGCTGGCGCATCGGCACACCGGATGCGATTTTCCAGATGGACGAGGATTATCCGATTCCGGCGCGAGGGACCGTCGCCTACGAGCACTTCTACATCCCGACCAACTTCAGCGAAGAGAAGTGGCTCACGGCGATCGAGGCTCGTCCGGGCAATCGCGCGCTCGTGCATCACATTCTCGTCTACTACGAGGCGCCGCCCGACGGACCGCGCGTGGCCCCGGCGATTCAACCGAATAAGGAGCACAGCCAGATCACCGAGCGGAACGAGCCCGGCAACCGGCCGCAGCGGCGTACCGGTATGCCCGCTCGCCTCCTGGCGACGTACGCGCCCGGAACCGACGCACAGGTGTTCCCGGCCGGCACGGCGCTGCGACTGGCCCCGGGGGGCACGCTGCACCTGCAGGTGCACTACACCGCCAACGGCACGGCCGGCACCGATCGCAGCAGGGTGGGCCTGATCTTCGCGAAGGAGCCACCGGCCGAGGAGATCCGCCCGGCGCAGTTCATCAACGCCGTGTTCACGATTCCTGCCGGCGCTGTGGACCATCAGGTCTCGACCGACGTGACGTTCCTTCAGGATGCGACCCTGCATGGGGTCTTCCCGCACACGCACGTGCGCGGCAAGCGATGGAGTTACACGCTGGAGTTGCCGGACGGCACGAAGCGGCCGCTGCTGTCGGTGCCGAAGTACGACTTCAACTGGCAGACGTACTACATGTTCGCCGCGCCGATCGCCGTGCCCAAGGGCGCGCGCATCGTCTCGACGGCCTGGTACGACAATTCAGCGGCCAACAAATCGAATCCCGACCCGACGATCGCCGTGAAATGGGGCGATCAAACCTGGGAAGAGATGCAGTACACCGGCCTGCTCTTCTCGCTCAAGCGAACCGCCACAGCTTCCGCACCATAGAGGCTGACTGCGCGTGACTGCACGTGTCCAACAAACCGCGGAGGACGCGGAGGTTGTCTTTCGTTCACTGACGGCACGTGCAGTCATCAAGAAAAGTAATCTCCGCGTCTCCGCGCCTCCGCGGTTTATCGAGCACGTGCAGTCACGCGCAGTCAGCGGCGAACGATCGAATCGGCAGCGTCTGCCCGCGATCAGCGCGGGCCGTAGTGCGGCAGCGGCTTCCCGACCTCGAGCGCGCCCAGATCGGGCGCGCTTCCGGCATGCCCCTCGGTCACCGTCGGCAGCGCGATGCCGCGATCGACCGCCGCGGAGCCTGGCTTCAACCGGAAGTCGAAGTCAGCGGCCTTGTATAGCTTCTGCACTGTCGGCACGTCCTGCGCGTCGAGCCGCCGCACGTTGACGAAGACGTCGTAGTCGACGGCCACGCTGTGTGCATCCTGTCCCGTCGCTTTGGCGTACTCCGCCAGCGTGGCGAACGATCGGCTCTCGAGCTTCGCCGTCTGATTGGGACCGGTGAAGTCGGCAGTCGTGCCCGACGAGGGCGCGCTCCACTGAAACGACGTCTTCGCACCGGGGTTCACACGGAAGCCGTTGTAGTCAGACGAAGTGTACGACGTGAACGTGTTCACGCTCAGAATCGCCGGCGCGGCGTTCTGCCCGAGCATCAGGTTGTTGCGCCAGTGGATGTTCGACGCGCCCTGCACGGTGGTCTCGGAGAGGATGGTGTTGTTGTAGAAGATGACGCCCGCGGCGCCGTTGGTCAGCCGGGTCGATCCGCCGGGCAGGTTGTAGGCGATGTTGCGAATCCAGTAGACGGGTCCGCCCAGCGTCGGCTGATTGCAGAAGGCGTGCGACGCGTGGTTGATCAGCATGTTCCGCATGATGCGGATGTTGTGCATGCTGCCGTCAGCCTCGATCGGATTGTCGTGCGAGTTGGTGATGTAGTTGTTGTAGAAGTCGATCGCCACCGGCCGGCGATCCCAGGTACTCGCGCGTCGGATACTTCGGCCCCTCGACAATGCCCGGGCCGCTGGCGTATGAACCGTCGGGATTACCGTAGGTCTCGACGTTGATCCCGTCGTGAAAGTCGGCGATGTAGTTGAAGGCGACGACGTGCCCGGGGCCGTACAGCTTCACCGCGACATACGAGGCCATCTTCGGCGGAAAGACCTGACCCTCGACCCCATTGAACTTCGTCCAGTAATCCCCGTTCCAGCCGATCAGGTGATTCGGATCGTTGCGGCCGATGAAGGTGTTGTCGGCGATGTAGAAGTTGCTCGAGCCGGCGAAGTTCGTGAATACGCCCGCGCCGACGTTCTCGAAGCGGCTCTTCTTGACCGTCAGGCCTCGGGCGCCGGCGATGAACTGCGTGCCCGCCTGAATGGCGACCTCGGCGTTCCGGAACGTGATCCCTTCGAAGTAGGTGTAGTCCGCGGCGCGCACATCGAACAGCGCGAAGTTGCCGGCGCCGTCAAAGACCACCGCCCCATCTCCCGCCGCCTTGATCGCAATCGGCATGTCCTCGGTGCCGTCGGCGGTCAGGTAATACGTGCCGTCGAGCGGCACCGTGCGGTTCACGCTGGCGTTGTTCGTGTACTCGTAACGGTTGTATTGATAGACGCCGGCGTGCACGAGGATCGTGTCACCAGGCCTGACCCGCGGACGGCCCGACGTCGCCCAGTCGGTACCCGCGCACCAGAAGTTGTACGCGCACATCAGGCCTTCGAAGGCCGGCTCGATCTTCTGACCGGTGTGGCCGGGAGGATAGACATGAAACACACGGCCGCCCGCATACGGCTGTGGCTCCCCTCGCGTGCTCACCGTCACGATCCGGCTGCGTTCGCCCTGCACGCCATCGGGATCCGCCATCGTCAGGCGGACGTCGTACGCCGTGCCGGGCTCGAGATCGAGCACGCTTCCCGCGAACATGTTGGGTGCGATCAGATCGATCCGCGACTCGGCGTAGATGCGCTCGCCCTGCAGGCGCAGCAGCGGCAGCGCGGGCTTCCACGCCGTCTCGCCCTTCTTGCGGAAGGCGACGTCGACGGTCGCATTGCGATTCGGGTCGCCCTGAATGAACCACTCGAAGCCGAGGTTGATGAGCGTCGGCGGATCGATCACGAGCTCCCCCGGGACCACACTGTCCGGCGAGACCTTTGCCGGCGGCGCGGCGGGAGCCTGACCGAGCGAGGTCGCGGTCAGCAGAAGCAGACACACACAGGTTGAGGCACCAACTGATCGAATCATGGAGTGCTGCCCTTCTCTGGCAATTCAGGCGGGTCTGAAGACCCGCCTCTACGATCGAGGTCTGGAGAAGGCGGGTCTGAAGACCCGCCTCTACGGTCGAGAAAGCGTTCGGTTAGCGTGCGATGTTCGGGTGAGAACTGGCTGACGGCCGCCCGGACATACGGACCGAGCTGTCTGGCCGCGAACGTCGCGTAGCCGACCTGCTGAATCTCCCCGAGTGTCGTTCGATAGTGATCGAACAACGCCGTCGCGACAATCTGACCCGTGCGCGACGCGCCGACCACCGCCGACGCGGACAGCCACCGGGCGCCGTCGGGCAGCGCCTTCGCGGCCGACAACGCGAGCATCGTGGACGTCTCGAACACCGATCGTTCCTGCCGCGTCGCTTCATCCCGCAGCTGACTCCAGAGACCGGTCAACGTCTCGCGCGACGGCAGAGCGTGCGTCTGAAGAGCGCGGGACTCGTCGCGAAGCGCCTGCCACTCCTGGCGCAGGGACGCGACGTCGAGCGGAGGTGTATTGATCGTGGTCGCGAGCCTCGACGAGGTCCGCTCGAGGCCGTCGAGCATCTGATCGACGCTCGTGAATGTCGCCTCCTTCTCGAGCAGCCCCTGCTCTTTCAAGGCGTCGGCAATCTCGGGGATCAGTTGACGGCCCATTCCGCAGACGTCGGCGAGCGCCGCCAGCACCCAGACGGGCGAGGCACGGAAGGCGACGAGGCCGAGCGCTTCCACGACGTTGCCGGCCGCGCGCCGGGTCAGGAAGTCATCCGGGAGCGGATCCTGAGCGGCATACGCGCCCTCCACGCCACCGACCTCCTCGATGAGAAACCGCAGCGTGCTGTCCACGAGATTCTGATAGAGGCGGCTGCGCTTCACCGTGTCGGGAAGCGCAACTTCGCCGACCTCGCGCGCCACGCCGGCGCCGAGGCCAAGCCCGGAGCGCAGCAGCCGTTCAGGCAACGAGAGAAGGTAGGTCTTGAGGGTCATTAAATCGCGGGCATCTTGAAGCCCGACTTTGCGACCACGTAGTCGCGCGACTCGTAGGCGAGCCGTTTCACGCGGGCCAGGTCGACGTCCAGCAGTTGGCCGCGACGCTTGCGCGCCTTCCCGGCAATGAACACGGAATCCACGTTCGAGGAGTCCATCCCGCGAACGACGACGCCGATCGGATCGTTGATCGGGAGCACGTTGATGCGATCCGTGCGCAGCAGGATGATGTCGGCCTCCTTCCCGGGCGTCAGCGTCCCGACCTTGCGCTCGAGCCCGGTGGCCCTCGCGCCCTCAATCGTCGCGAACTCCATGACGTCGCGGCTGGTGAGCACGGGCGGAAGGTTCTCGCCCCCGGCGAGCCGTTGCTCGTTGATCTGGGCCCGTTGCAGCGTCAGCACCGAGCGCATCTGCGCAAACAGATCGGTGGATACGGTCGTCTCCACGTCCACGCTCAGGCTCGGCCGAAGACCGCGATCGAGACAGCGCTGTACCGGAGGCATGCCGTGGCCCATCTGCATCTCCACCGGCGCCGCAATCGACACCGTGCCGCCGGTGTCGGCAATCATCTGCAGCTCTTCATCACTCAGCGTGCAGCAGTGGATGTATGTGGTGTCGGGCCCGAGGAGACCGGCCTTCCCCATCGCGCCCAGCTTTCCGTGCTTGCCAGCGGCGCCGACACCGACATGCACGCTGATGCGGATACCGACCTCGCGGGCGAGATCCCAATCGTGCCTGGCGACGTCGAACGTCGTGAACTCAGGGCCGCGCGGCGCAAGCGCCAGCGTCAACAACTGGTCGGGCGATGAGAAGTACTGCGTGGCGACGCGTTTGACGTCAGTCGGATGCTTGAGACTGCTGTCGTGCCACCATGCTGCCATGTCCAGGTTCGGCGTGCCGTAGGCAAACACCGATCGCAAGCCTGACTCCTGCAGTGCGCTGATCGCCGCATCGGTGTGCTCGGGCGTATTCTGAATGTGCGACCAGTCGAGCAGCGTGGTCACGCCACAGTCGATGGCTCCCAATGCACTCACCAGATTGCCGGCATAGGCGTCCTGCGGACGATACACAGGAGCCAGCACGCCAAGAATGTCCCTGAAGTACTCATCGAGGAGCGCGTCGGGAGCGATGTTCTTGAGGATGCCTTCCCAGATGTGCCGATGCGTGTCGATGAATCCTGGCATCACGATCATGTCGGAACAGTCGATCACCTCCGCATCGAGGACGCGCAGGCGGGGCCCGACCGAGGTGATCTTCGTCCCCTCGATGAGGACGTCGCCCTGGCGGTAGTTGCCGATATCGGGGTCGAGGGTGAGCACGCAGCCACCCTTCAGCAGGATCCGTTCGATCGACATGCGGCGTATCTTCGCACGTTGCCGATGAGCCCGGACCTGTCCAGTTGCGGTAAAGTCGTCGGCATGCCGCGTCTCTCTATCGCTGCCGCTCTGATTGCGCTCGCGGCGGCGCCGGTCATCGCCACCGACTGGCCGCAGTTCCTTGGACCGCAGCGCGACGGAACGTATGCCGGCCCGCCACTGGCCGAGACGTGGGCCGCGTCGGGCCCGAAGGTGGTGTGGCGGAAACAAGTCGGTCAGGCATTCGCCGGGCCCGCGGTCGTCCAGAACCGCGTGCTGCTCTTCCACCGCGTGGGCAACGAAGAAGTGCTCGAGTCGCTCGACGCCAGGACGGGCGCAGCCGTCTGGCGCTACGCGTATGCCACGAACTATCGCGACGACTTCGGCTTCGACGAAGGTCCGCGCGCCGTGCCGGTCGTCGCCGACGGCATCGTCTACACCTTCGGCGCCCAGGGACAACTGCACGCGGTCGACCTCGCGAAAGGCACGCGCGTGTGGTCCGAAGACACGATGAAGCGCTTCAACGTGCCGAAGGGTTATTTCGGTGCGGCGGGTTCACCCCTCGTCGAGGGTGGACGGGTCATCGCCAACGTCGGCGGCGACAAGGCGGGCGTCGTCGCCTTCGAAGCGAGGACCGGCAAGGTCGTGTGGACCGCCACCGAGGATGACGCGAGCTATTCATCCGGCATGGCCGCCACGATTGGCGGCCGGCGCTCGGCGGTGTTTCTGACCCGCGACAACTTGATCGGTCTGGATCCGGCAACCGGCGCGATCCACTTTCAGCGCCGCTGGCGGGCGCGGAATGCCGCCTCCGTCAACGCGGCGACCCCGCTTGTCGTGGGTGACTCGATCTTCGTGTCAGCGGAATACGGGCCCGGGGCCGGCGTGCTTCGTGTTGAAGGCTCGAAGCTGGTGGACCTCTGGGCGTCGGACGAGGTGCTGTCGAACCACTACGCCACGAGCGTGTATCACGGCGGATATCTGTACGGATTCCATGGACGCCAGGAGTTCGGTCCGAGCCTCCGGGCCGTCGACTTCAAGACCGGTGCCGTGAAATGGAATCAGGATCAATTCCGCGCCGGCAGCATCACGCTCGCCGGCGACAAGCTGCTCGTCATCCGTGAAGGTGGTGAGATGATCCTCGCGCCCGCTTCGCCGCAGGCGTTCAAACCGATCGCGCGGGCGCAGATCCTGCCGGGCGTCGTCCGGCCGCTTCCCGCTGTGGCGGACGGCTTCGTCTATGTTCGCAACGACAACACGCTGGTGTGTCTCGACCTTCGACGCTGACATGCGCACGATCCCCACATTGCTCGTCGCCGTCGTGCTCTCAGGCGCGCTCTCTGCCGCTGTCGTCGCGCAACGCTCGGGCGACAATCCACGCGAGATTCTCGATCGGGCGATCGACGACTTCCTCGCCGGACGCGTGACCGAGTCGATCACCGGATTCGATCGCGTCGCGGCCCTCGCGCCCGCGGCCGCGCCGCAGCTCTGGCAGCGGGGCATCGCGCTCTACTACGTCGGCCGGTACGCGGACTGCCGGGCGCAGTTCGAATCGCACCGCACGGTCAATCCCAATGACGTCGAAAATCCGGCCTGGCACTTCATGTGCGTCGCGAAGGCCGAATCGCCCGCGAAGGCCCGTGCCGCGATCCTTCCGGTCGGACCCGATCAGCGCTCGCCGATGCGCGAGATCTACCAGATGTTCCGCGGCTCGATGACGCCCGAGGCGATTCTCAAGGCGGCGGGCACCGAGCCATCATCGCGATTCTTCGCCGAGCTGTACGTCGGCCTGTACTACGACGCGATCGGTGAACGCGCCAAGGCCACCGAACACCTCCGCGCCGCGGCCGCGAAGAACTACGCGAGCGCCGGCGGCTACATGCACCGGGTCGCTGAGCTCCACCCGCTGCTAGCGCCCGCGCCGCAGCGCAAATGAACAGATCGAATGGATCACCGCGCGTCCGGCCTATTTGCGCTCGGCGATTCGATAGAGATGCGTGTGTGAGCGGATGAAGAACGAGCCGCTCGAGACCGCCATCGACGCGAGCGTGGCGCCATCGAGCCGACTGACAGCGAGCCGGCGGAACTCGCGGCCGGGAGCGATGACCGTCGTCACGCCTTCCTCGCTCTGGAAGTAGATGCGATCGTCGGCGAACACCGGTGACGCGGAATAGTTTCCGCCGAGCCGCTGCTGCCAGAGGATCTGTCCTGACGAGGCATCCGCGAGCGACAGCACGCCGGTATCACTCACGTAATACAGATCGTTGCCCACGAGCAACGGCGACGGTGTGTACGGCGCGCCGCGGGTAATGGTCCACGCGAGGTGGCTGCGGGTCACGTCGCCTCGCCCGTCCGGACGGACGGCGATGAGCGACGGCGTCTGAAACCCGGTCGCGATGTAGACGAGGCCCTGTCCGTACACCGGACGCGGCACGTTCGAGAAGCCATCGCCGTAGCTGACCCGCCAGATTTCCCGTCCTGTCAGGGGCTCGTAGGCGGCCGCCCGATATGCGCCGACCGAGAGGAGCTGATCGCGATCGCCGACGGTAATCACGAGCGGTGTGGAGTACGCCTGATCGGCCGGCCATCGTCGCTCGGTCTTCCATCGGGTCCGGCCGGTGGCGGTGTCCAGCGCGATGACGTACGCCTCGCCGCCGTTGCCATCGCAATTGACGATCAGCAGATCGCGATAGAGCGTCGGCGATCCGCCGTTGCCGTGCTGGGACTCGTACCGGAGATGGGCGGTCCAGAGAATATCGCCGGACGCGCTCAGCGCGGCAGTCCCGTCGGCGCCGAAATGGACATACACACGATCGCCGTCAACGATCGGCGTCGGCGAGGCGCGGCTGTTCTTCTGATTGATGGGGCCCGCATCGTCGATGCGGAAGACCTCGACGTTGACGAGCTCGCGGCCAGTGGCGACGTCGAACGCCAGCGCCCGCAGAGACGCTGACGTGCGGTTGCGCCGGTCCTTCGTTTCGACCACCGTGGTCAGCCACACTCGGCCTCCCGCGACCGTTGGTGACGACCAGCCGGAGCCTGGCACGGCGGTCTTCCAGAGGATGTTTTTGGATTCGCTCCACTCGAGCGGCAGACCGCGCTCGGCGGCGTGGCCCTGTCCCGTCGGACCGCGGAACTGGGGCCAGTCCTCCGCCTGTGCCAGAGCAGATGCCCCGGCAATCAGGAGAAGGACCAGCAGTTGGCGGGCCGGCTAAAGCCGGCCCCTACGATAGTCATCTAGCTCCGATCCACTACCCCTTCTGGACCTCGAGGCTGTCCACCATCACTTCGAGCATATGGTTGACGCGGAACCCGGCAATGCCGTCGGTCTTCGCGGCGCTCTTCGGCGTGGTGTGTACGACGGTGCCGTTGACGACGTAGGAGATCGTATCGCCCGCCACGCGAACTTCGAGCGCGTTGACGGAGCGGCCCGAACTGTCCGGCGTCTTGATCGCGGCGTTGGCGGTGGGGCGCTGAACGTCGGTGGTCTGCTCGCCATTGCGCTGCTTGATGAGGAACTGGCCGTTCTGCGCGACCACGAAGTAGGTGTAGGTCTGCGACGGACCGTCCAGCGCGTTCCCGCCGAACACGAGGCCGTAGTAATTGGTGTGATTGCTCGGCTTCACGAGCGTGAACGTGCCCTTGAGCGTGTAGTTGCCCATCGCCGTATTGGCGGGATTCCAGTAGGTGCCCGCGGGTCCGCCGGAGACGTGGAAGCCCTTGCCCATCGCCATGAACATGACGCCCGACTTGTTGTCCGGGTCTTGTGCGTTCTGGCTGCGGTCGATATGCACCTTCCACCCGGCGGGAGTCTGTGCCGCAACGGGCGCCACGAGTGAAGCCATCAAAACAATTGGTAAGACACGCTTGAACATTGAGGCTCTCCTTGAGCGAGGAAGTAAGAGTACATGTCAGATGCGAAGGCTGGTGTGACTGGCGTCATCGGGCGACAGGCGCTGCTGGCGCCGCTTCATGAACAGTATTACGCCGGCCACAATCAGACTGCCTACAAGCGCGGCCAGCAGAAACAGCCCGGCCATGGCAAACATCCCGGCCACGAAATCGAGGCTGATGTCAGGCGTCGCCTCGGGGGGTTTGCCGACGTCAACGATGATCGGGTTCTGCTGCAGCAGGCTCAGGACGCCCATCAATCCTTCAGATTTTGCGCGCTCCAGGTCGCGGCGTCCAGCGCAAGCTCGACCAGCGTACGAACGCCGACGCCGGTCGCGCCTTTGGGCTGATACGGCTTCGCCTCCTCGGCCCAGGCGGTGCCGGCGATATCCATGTGCACCCACGGCAGATCGCCGGTGAATTCCTTGAGGAAGAGCGCTGCGGTTATCGCGCCGCCTGGCCGGCCGCCGGTGTTGGTGAAGTCGGCAATCTCGCTCTTGAGTTGATCCTTGTAGTCGTCGAAGACCGGCATCGGCCATGACCGATCGCCCGCGCGTACGCTGGCGCGCCGCACCGCATCCACCCACCGGTCCGGAGCACCGAACAACCCGGTCGTCGTCTTTCCCAACGCCACGACGCAGGCTCCCGTGAGCGTGGCGACGTCTACCAGATGCGTCGCGCCGAGCTCGCGCGCGTACCACAAGCCGTCGCCGAGAACGAGCCGGCCTTCCGCGTCGGTATTGATGATCTCGACGGTCTTGCCGGCCGCGCTCGTCAGAATGTCTCCCGGCTTGACCGCCTTGCCGCCCGGCATGTTCTCGGTCATCGGCACGATCCCGACGACGCGAACCGGCGCCTTCAGCCGGGCGATCGCCGACATCGCGCAGATCACCGCGGCGCCGCCCGACATGTCGTCCTTCATCTTGTCCATGTTGTCGGCGGGCTTGATCGAGATGCCTCCGGTGTCGAAGGTGATGCCCTTGCCGACGAGGCCGAGGACGACGCCCGGCACCGCGTTGGGAGGATCGTGCCTGAGCACGACCAGGCGCGGAGGCTCCTGGCTGCCGCGCGCGACACCGAGCACCATGCCCATCTTGAGCGCCGCCATGCGCGGCTCGTCGAGGACTTCGGACGCCAGCCCGGCCTCCGTCGCGAGGGCCTGAGCCCGCTCCGCGAACACACGCGGTGTCAGCTCATTGCCGGGAGCGTTGGCGAGGGTGCGCGCGTGGTTGCTGGCGTCACCGAGGATGTGTCCGCGCTCGAGCGCCTCGCGCACCCCGGCGCCGTCATCGGAGACGCTGACCTCTGCGGCGTCGATCCAGGAAGGCGCCGGACCGGTTCGATAGGATCCGCCGTCGAAGTTGGCCAGGCACACTCCCTCGGCGATCACCTGCGCCGCCTGTTCGGACGCGACCGGGGTGCCCGCGCGATGGACGATGGCCATGCGCGTCAGGCGGCGCTGGCGTGCAGCCAGACCACCGACGATCGCCACGCGTCGCAGGGAGTCGGACGTGAAGTCCTTGCGGCCGCCCGCACCGACGAGCACGACGCGAGGCGTCTTCCAGTTGGCAGACGCGGTCGCCGTGGCGAACACGTCGAACAGCTTGCCGGTGAGATGGCCCCGCGCGCGAGCGCGCAGGACTTCGCCGCCCGACGCAGCATCCAGACTGGCTCAGGTCGGCAAAATCGTCGTCAGCGAAGACCGGGATGATGAGAAGGTCGGCGTGCAGGTCCGGGGAGGGCTGCGAGGTCAACGTGATCGCAGGCGACCTGTAGGCTGTGTGCATCGTGTCGAGCTCTTCTTACGTCGTGCGCGGGGACATCCCGCGTCGTCCGGCATGGCTTGTCCGGCCGTGTGTTCGGGCTTAGAATCAGACGAGCCTGCCCCTGGGGAAATATTGACGTGATTCACCCACGACGCGCGTTGTCGCTGCTGGCCGTGCTTGTCGTCGCCCTCGCCACCGGCAGCGCAACGAGCGCGCAGCGGGGCGGCGACGACAAGAAGCCCAGTCTATCACTCAAGGCGACGCCGCCTGTCGGCTTCTCGCCGCTCCGAGTGCGCATCGTCGTGGACGTCCGCGGCGGCTCGGACGACTACGCGGACTTCTACTGTCCCGCCATCGAGTGGGACTGGGGTGACGGCACCGTGTCGGGAAACTCGGAGGACTGCGATCCGTATCAGGCCGGGAAGAGCACCATCCGGCGTCGCTACTCCATCGAGCACGTCTTCCGCCAGCCTGGCTCGTTCCAGGTTTTCTTCCGTCTCAAGCAGCGAGACCGCGTGATCGCGGCCAGCAGCGGCAACGTTCAGGTACGAGCGGGCGTACGCGACGAGTTTGGCAACTGACGTCTCGGTCGACGCCGTGATGTCGGAGCTGCACGACCGCGTGCACCGGCAGCTCCGCGAGCGCCTGCTGCTCCACGGCGCCTCGAGCGCGCTCGCCGATCCGGCGGTCTTCGCCGAGGTCGAGCAGGTGCTGCAGTCGGCCGTCGCCCTCGGCGATGCCGAAGCCCTCCTGCTGCCGGAACTCCTCGGCGATCGCGAGTCGTGGCGACTGCGCACGTCGATGCGCTTTGAATCGCATCGCAGCGCCCGAATGGCGTCGCTCATCATCTTCGTCAAGCGCCGGGTGGTGATGCCGCTCGTCCGCTGGCTGTTCGAGTACAGCCGCGACAACTTCGAGCGGCAGCAACGCGTGAATCACGTCCTGTTCGCCTGCGTGCAGGAGCTGGCCGTCGAGAACGCCAAGCTCAGACGCGACGTGCAGTCCCTCTCTCAGAACAACCTGCGGTGAAGCTGGCCTTCGTCGTCCAGCGATACGGGGCCGACATCGCCGGTGGCTCCGAGGCCCACTGCCGCGATCTCGCCCATCGTCTGGCCGGGCGTCACGAGATCACTGTGCTCACGTCGTGCGCACGGGACTACGTCACGTGGAACAACGAGTGCCAGGCGGGTTCAACGTTTGACGGCAGCGTCCGCGTGCTGCGCTTCGCAGTCGAGCGTCCACGGCACATGCACGACTTCGCGTCGCTCAGCGACGAGGTCTTCGAGGGCGGCGCCTCGCACGAGCGGCATGAGGCGTGGTTCCGCGAGAACGGCCCACAGGTGCCGGAGCTCCTCCAGCATCTGCGTGAGCACGGGAGCTCTTACGATCTGGTCCTGTTCTGGACCTTTCGCTACTACCCGTCGTTCTTCGGTGTGCCTCTCGTCCGAGAGCGCGCCGTGCTCGTTCCCACCGCGGAGGAAGACAAGGCGATCTGGCTCGATGGCTTGCAGGAGTACTTCAGGCTCCCGATCGGTTATCTGTTCCTCACACCTGAGGAGAAGGCGCTGGTCTCCTCACGGGCGGGCCGGCCGCTACATCCATCGGCGGTCATCGGAACCGGGCTCGAGCCGACCGGCCCACTGCCCGGCCGCGACGCGCTTCGCGCGCACGGCATCCCCGACGACTACATCCTCTACCTGGGGCGGGTCGATCGGAACAAGGGGTGCGACACGCTGCTCGAGTACTTCCAGGAGTACGCGACGGCGTCGGACACCACGCCGCTCATATTGGCAGGACCGGTCAAGATACAGATCCCGGAGCATCCACAGATCCGGTCGCTCGGCTACGTGTCTGACGATCTCCGCAGCGCGCTGCTCGCTCACGCGCGCCTGCTCGTGGTGCCCTCACCGTACGAGAGCCTGAGCATCGTGCTGCTGGAAGCCTGGAATCATGGCGTGCCAGCTCTCGTGAATGCGCGATGCAAGGTGCTGCATGGACAGGTCAGGCGCGCCAACGGAGGTTTGTACTACCGGACCTTCAACGAATTCAGGGAAGCACTCGACTATTTTCGCGACCACGCCGTGGAACGACGGGCGCTCGGCGCCCAGGGGCTGGCGTACGTCGAGCGTGAATACCGCTGGCCCACCGTCCTCGCCCGTGTGGAAGATCTGCTGTCTAGAACGTTGACGTCGCGGGCAGCGGCGGCATCGCCGGCGATCTGACGAACCGGCCCGAGATGGCCGCGCCCAGACCGATCGTCCACGCGACGTACTCGACCGCGATTCCGCCGGCGCGACTCATCCACTCGAACGGCGTCAGCCAGCCAGGCCCGAACGAAATGGCGTGCGCGACAATCGTGAGCGCGCTGATCGCGACAAAGCCGATCACGAGATCGGCGACGAGCGACGAAGACGCCGCAACGCTGCTGCCCCGCAGCCGCGCACCCAGGGAGATGGCGGCGGCAGCGAATCCACCCGTCCACGCCAGCGCTCCGAGGGCGAGCGCGAATGGA
Source organism: uncultured Acidobacteriota bacterium (assembly GCA_963751025.1). Lineage (GTDB taxonomy): Bacteria > Acidobacteriota > Vicinamibacteria > Vicinamibacterales > UBA2999 > Gp6-AA40. The sequence continues at coordinate 433,957 of CAVVTC010000010.1, forward strand.
ATCGCGCCGAGCAGTGGAATGCCGACGATAGAGATCGTCAGTCCGATCACCACGGCCAGCAGGGCCGGCACGAACAGCACTTCCGCGATCGCGCCAAGAAGTCCCGAGCTCAGGGCCGACGAGGCCCGAACACCCATCGAACGGACCCAGCCCGGGGCGACGACGGTGAGCAGCAGCGAAATCGTCAGCACGAGGCTCAGTCGAAGCACGGTGGCCGACACCGCCGCAAACGGCCACCAGCCGCCCCAGCTCCACATGGGCCAGCCAAAACCGAAATCGAGGTTCGGCCAGACGACGACCGCGGTATCGACCTTTCCGCGCACGGTTGCCGCCGGATCAATCACCGCCTCACCGCCTACGGTGACGACATCACCACCGACGACTGCCTTGGGGCCTACACGCAGCGTGCCCCCGATCACGACGACGTCATCGTCCGCACGGCCATCGATCGTCGCATCGCCGCCGAACACGACGATCGGCTCGCTGGCGGTCGCGTCGGCGGCCAGATGGTAATCACGCAGCATCCGGAAGTGCACGCCGTCGCGGCCTTCACGCCTCCAGCGCTCCCACTGCTCACGCCGCTCTTGGCTGAATTCCTCACGGCGCTCACGGGCTTCCTCGCGCCGCCGCTGTCTCTCCTCGCGTCGCTCCTGCCGGGACTCCTCGAGCCGCTCCTGGGTCGTCCACTCGGCCTCCGCCTGCGCGAACGCAGGGAGGGCTGAGAGCACGATGGCGGCAGCGAGGATCAGTCGGGTCACAGATATTCCTCGGCGGTTGGGACGGAGCGGCTCGAACAGAAGTTCCAACGCCGAGTATCAGTTTTGCATTTCGAGCGTTGAGTTATACAACTCACGTATGGACCAGTTCGAGTTCGGCGGCGAGATCGCGTGGAGGCCCACGCCCGAGTACATCGAACGCAGCAGACTCACGGCGTTCATCCGGAAGCACGGGCTTCGCGACTACGCGGAGTTGATGCATCGCTCGACCACCGATCTCGAATGGTTCTGGCGCGCCGTCCTCGACGACCTCGGCATCGAGTTCTACGAGCCGTATCGCGCCATCCTCGACACCTCGCAAGGAGTCGCCAGCACCAAGTGGTGCGTGGGCGGCCGCATGAACATCGTCCACAACTGCCTCGACAAGTGGATGGGCACGGCCACCGAGCATCAGGCCGCGGTGCGCTGGGAAGGCGAAGAAGGCGCGACGCGCACGCTGACCTATCGAGAGCTGCGCCAGGACGTCCATCGCTGCGCCAACGGTCTGCGGCGCATGGGCATCGGCCGCGGCGATCGTGTGGCGCTCTTCATGCCGATGTGCCCCGAGCTCGTCGCGGCATTTTTCGGCGTCATCGCGATTGGCGGTGTGGTGCTGCCCGTTGTTTTCCGGGTACGGCGCGGACGCCGTCGCCAGTCGCGTGCAGGACGCTGGCGCGAAGGCGATCGTCACCGCGGACGGCTTCTGGCGCCGCGGCCAGATCGTCGCCATGAAGGCAACCGCCGATCAGGCGGCCGCGGCCTCGCCTTCGGTGCAGCACGTCATCGTCGTGTCACGGCTCGGAATCGAGACCATCATGACCAGCCGTGATTGCCGGTGGTCGGATCTCGTCGGTTCGGAGTCCGAGATGGGTGAGGCGCTTCGCACGGATGCCGACGAACCGATGATGATCATCTACACATCGGGCACGACCGGCCGGCCGAAGGGCGCCGTGCACACGCACTGCGGGTTCCCGATCAAGACCGCGCAGGACATGGTCCACTGCTTCGACGTGCATCCAGGCGAGACGATGTACTGGGTCAGTGACATGGGCTGGATGATGGGTCCTTGGGAAGTCATCGGCATGACCCTGCTGGGCGGGACGATGGTGCTGTACGACGGGGCACTGGACCATCCCGGCCCGGATCGCCTGTGGGCGATCGTCGAACGGCACCGCGTCAACATCCTCGGCGTCTCCCCGACCCTCGTCCGCTCGCTGATGCGGCACGGAGAGGATCCGGTTCGCCGCCACGATCTGTCGTCGCTGCGCATCCTTGGCTCGACGGGCGAGCCGTGGAACCCCGAGCCATGGCGATGGTTCTTCGATGTCGTCGGCGGAGGCAGGCTGCCGATCATCAACTACTCGGGTGGGACCGAGGTGTCCGGAGGTCTCGTCGGAGGCAACGTGCTCACGCCGCTCAAGCCCGCGGCCTTCGCCGGACCACCGCCGGGCATCGCCGCCGACGTCGTGGACGACCGAGGACGACCGGTGCGCAATCAGGTCGGCGAGCTGGTCGTGCGGCAGCCCTGGATCGGCATGACCCGAGGGTTCTGGAAAGACGAGGACCGGTATCTCCAAACCTACTGGTCCAGGTTTCCCGACGTCTGGGTCCACGGCGACTGGGCGGCCATTGACGACGATGGGTTGTGGTACATCCTCGGGCGATCCGACGACACCATCAAGATCGCCGGCAAGCGTCTGGGGCCGGCGGAAGTGGAATCGGTGCTCGTTGACGATCCCGCCGTGCTCGAAGCCGCGGCGATCGGCGTGCCCGATGAGTTGAAGGGTCAGGCGCTGGTCTGCTTCTGCGTGCTGCGAGCTGGTGACGACGGGAAGATACCTGACGTAGAGGCGGACCTTCAGGTCCGCCTTGCCTTGGTCGATCGATTGAAGGCGCTCGTCGCCACGCGGCTCGGCAAGCCGCTGCGCCCCGAAGCGATCCTGTTCGTGCGCGATCTCCCGAAGACGCGCAACGCCAAGGTCATGCGCCGCGTGATCCGATCGGCGTATCTCGGAGAAGAGCCCGGCGATCTGTCGTCGCTGGAGAATCCGCAGGCGGTAGAGGACATCCGAGCGGCCAGGCGGGTCTAAAGACCCGCCTCTACGATTCGCGGCCCTTCATCAACTCCGCACGCCACTTCGCGGCATCGTCGAAGATCTCGTCCACGACGCGGCCGCTGCGGAGATCGGCGCGCAGCTCGCTGAGACGCGCGATCAAGGCATCAAGGGCAGGGCCGATGTCGTCGGCGTTGCTCGCGCACACGTCACGCCACACACTCGCCGGGCTCGAGGCGAGGCGCGTGCTGTCGGTGAGACCCCGCCCCGCGAGCCGCAGTCCATCGCCCGTGGCCGAGCGCCCGACAACGTCCATCAGCGCGCTCGCCGCCAGCTGCGGCAGATGACTCACGTAAGCCATCACGCGATCGTGCGCCTCGGCGTCCATCGTCGTCGGCCTGGCGCCGAGGCCGCGGACGAATTCAAAGAGTCTGTCGAGAATCGCGGGACTCGGGATTCGGGACTCGGGATCAAGAGCCCGCGGATCCCGGATCCCGGATCCCGGATCCCGGGGGATTGGCGTGAAGATCCAGGGCTTGCCGCGAAACAGATCCGCCCGCGCGAAACCGAATCCTCCGCGCTCGGCTCCCCCGATCGGATGACCGCCGACGAACGCCCTCGCTCCCGACGGCAACGCCGCCGCCGCTTTCAGGATGTCACGCTTGGTGCCGCCGACGTCGGTCACGATGGCGCCTTCGGGCCGCACCGACATCACCTGCGGCAGCAGCTGGATGTTCTGCTGGACCGGCGCGGCCAGGACGATCAGATCGACGGCGCCGATGTCCGCGACACTACGTTGCGGCGCGATCGATCGCGCCGCTGGACGAGGCGTGGGCAAGAACCGGCGGTCGATCGACCGCGGTGATGAGAATCGACGACCAGCGCTCGCGTACCGCCAGCGCAATCGACCCTCCGATCAGACCGAGGCCGACGATCGCGATTCGACTAAATGGAGGCTCGGAGGACATTACGTCAATTCCCAACGACCAACTCCCAGATCCCAACCACTTCCAATTCCCAAGTCCCAATGGTGCTTGGGTCCTTGGGAGTTGGGCGTGCTTGGACTTGGGCGTCGGGAGTTGGGAGTTCGCTAGGCGGCGCCAAGGCACCGGCCTAGCGAGCCCAGCCGCGACGGGCGACCGGCTCGAGACAGATGCTCCTTCCGATTGCGGGCGCGATGATCCGCAATTCCGCCATCAGCCGATCGAACTGGGCCGGGAACATCGATTGCGCGCCGTCGCTCAACGCCCGGTCCGGGTCGTTGTGCACTTCGATGATCAGACCGTCCGCGCCCGCGGCGACCGCCGCGCGGGCGAGCTGGGCCACCATGTCTCGCCGTCCGGCGCCATGGCTCGGGTCAGCGACGATCGGCAGGTGGCTCAGTTTCTTGACGACCGGAATGGCGGAGATGTCGAACGTGTTGCGCGTCGCCGTCTCGAACGTCCGAATGCCGCGCTCGCAGAGGATGACGTCGTTGTTGCCGCCGGCGAGGATGTATTCGGCCGAGAGCAGCCACTCCTCGATCGTCGCCGAGATGCCGCGCTTCAGCAGCACCGGCTTGCGCACATGACCCAGTTCGCGGAGCAGCGTGAAGTTCTGCATGTTCCGCGCGCCGACCTGGAAGATGTCGCAGTATTTGCTGATCAACTCGATCTGGCTGATGTCCATGACCTCGGAGATCAGCTTCAGGTTGTGCGCGTCGGCGGCGCGGCGCAGCATCTGCAGGCCCGGCTCGCCGAGACCCTGGAAGCTGTACGGAGAGCTGCGCGGCTTGAACGCGCCGCCGCGCAGGATCTTCGCGCCGGCCCGCTTCACCGCCGCGGCGCTGGCCATCACCTGCTCGTCGGTCTCCGCCGAGCACGGACCGGCCATGACGATCACTTCGTCGCCGCCTATCCGCACGTCGTCGAGCGTGACGATGGTGTCCTCGGGCTTGAACGCCCGGCTGGCGCGCTTGTAGGGCTCGGTGATGCGCAGCACCTCGTGCACGCCGTCGAGGATGCCGATCAGCTGCGTGTCTATCTTGTGCGCGCCGACGACGCCGAGCACCGTCCGAGTGGCGCCCGAAGATCGGTGCACGTCCATGCCCAGTTCGATGAGGCGCGCGATGACCGCGTCGATCTGCCCCTCGGTGGCCCGTTCCTTCATTACGACGACCATGACATCACTCTCCGATTGTTGGACTCTCTCGCTGCTCGCTTGCCGCGCGCTCCGCCCGTCTCGCCTCGTCGATCACGCGCTCGAAAATCCGCACCACGGCTTCCGCCGTCAGCGGCCCGGCCAGATCCGTCGCTGACTTCCTGACGCCGGTCAGGACCTGCGCCTCGCGATCGGGCTGGTAGATCGGGACGCCCGCCTCGTGCTTCAGCCGGCCGACTTCCACGGCGCACGCGACGCGAACGTTCAGCAGCCGCACGAGCTGCTCATCGATCACGTCGATGCGGCCACGCAGTTCCTCGATCGTCAGGACTTCAGCCAACGCACGTACTCCTCTACCCGTCTGTTCAGATCCGCCGAAGACGCCGCCTCGGCAATGACGTTGACGAGGGCGCTGCCGACGACGGCGGCATCCGCCCATTGCCCGACTTCGCGGACGTGCTCGGGTTTGGAGATGCCGAACCCGAGTGCCACCGGCAGGTCGCTCACGCGGCGGATCCGATCCACCATCTCGTGCGCGCCATCGGCGATCCGGTCGCGAGCGCCGGTCACGCCAAGGCGCGAAATCGCATACAGAAAGCCGCTGCCTAGAGCCGCGGCCCTTCGCAGGCGTTCATCAGTCGTCGTCGGGCTGAGCAGGAGGATTGTATCAATCCCCCGAACGGCCAGCATGTTCCGGAACTCGTCGGCTTCCTCGATTGGCAGGTCGAGCACGAGCACGCCGTCCACCCCGGCGTCGCGGGCCCGGTCGGCGAAGCGTTCGGCGCCCAATCGGAAGATCGGGTTCACATAACTGAAGATCACGATGGGCGCCTGCACAGAACTGCGCACCCGGCCAACGAGGTCGAGCACCTTGGTCAAGGTCGTGCCGGACGCCAGCGCCCGCTCGGTCGCGCGCTGAATCACCGGGCCGTCGGCCAGCGGATCGGAGAATGGCACGCCCACTTCGAGCACATCGGCGCCGGCACGATCGAGGGCGGTCAGGATGCCTTCCGTGCGCGGCAGGTCCGGATCGCCTGCCGTGATGTACGTCACGAGACCCGGCGCGCCGTTGCGGCGAATCCGCTTGAAGGTCTCGTCGAGTCGGCCTGCCCCGAGCGGAGTCGAGGGGCTCATCGGATAGCCTCGGCCACGCTCTGCAGATCCTTGTCGCCGCGGCCGGACACATTGATCAACATGATCGTGTCCACCGGAACGTCCTTCGCGATCCGCTGCGCATACGCGATCGCATGGGACGACTCGAGCGCCGGCAGAATGCCTTCGAGCCGCGCGAGCGTCTGAAATCCTTCGAGCGCTTCGGCATCGGTGGCGTAGGCGTATTCCGTGCGGCCGAGATCGCGCAGCCACGCATGCTCGGGCCCGATGGCCGGATAGTCGAGACCTGCGGAGATCGAGTGCGTAGGCTCGATGTTGCCAGCCTCGTCCTGCAGCACGAAGGTGCGTGTGCCCTGCAGGACGCCAGCACTGCCGCCGGCAAATCGTGCCGCATGTCTTCCCGGAGCGATGCGCTCTCCACCGGCTTCGACACCAATCAACCGGACGTCGCGGTCCTCGATAAACGCGTCGAAAATCCCAATGGCATTGCTGCCGCCGCCAACGCACGCCACGACCATGTGCGGGAGCCGTCCGGCCTGTTCGAGGATCTGCCACCGCGCTTCTCGGCCGATGACGGAGTGGAACTCGCGGACCATCAGCGGATAGGGATGCGGTCCCAGCGCGGATCCCAGCAGGTAGTACGTGTCTCCCACGTTGGCGACCCAGTCGCGCATCGCCTCGTTGATCGCATCCTTCAGCGTCTTGCTACCGGCATCGACCTGACGCACCGTCGTACCGAGCAGTCGCATGCGCAGCACATTCGGCGCCTGGCGTCGCATGTCCTCGGCGCCCATGTAGACATGACACTCGAGACCGAGGAGGGCACACGCGCTCGCGGTCGCCACTCCGTGCTGACCGGCACCAGTCTCGGCGACAATGCGCGTCTTGCCCATGCGCTTGGCGAGCAGCGCCTGCCCGAGTGAGTTGTTGATCTTGTGCGCACCGGTGTGCGCGAGATCCTCGCGTTTGAGAAAGATGCGCACACCGTGACCACCGGATGCGGCGGCGAAGCGTGCGGCCTCGTAGACCGGCGTCGGCCGTCCGACGTAGTGCTTCAGCAGTCGATCGAGCTCGGCGGCGAATGCGGGATCGGCGCGGGCCGCGAGGTACCCGGCGGTCAGTTCCTCGATCGGCGCGACGAGCGTTTCCGGCACGAAGCGGCCGCCGTATGCACCGAAGTATCCGCGCGCATCCGGGTCGCGCCTGCCGAAGAGAGGGGTCTCAGCCGTATCCAGGTTGGTCACAGATCCACCACTCGCGCGAACGCCGTGCGTGCGTTCGACAGAAATCGCGCAACCTTCTCTGCATCCTTCACGCCGGGCGCCGACTCGACTCCCGACGAGACGTCAACGCCGATTGGACGGACGGTCATGATCGCTTCCTCGATGTTCTGCGGCGTCAACCCGCCGGCCAGCACGACACGCTGCCCGCGCGCGACCTGCGCCGCACGAGACCAGTCCACGACGGCGCGTTCCGTCCCGCGTCGTGCCGGATCCGCGGAGTCCAGCAGCAGCGTGGTGCCGGCTGGCCAGGCCCGCGCCGTCTCGACGACCGCGTCGAGCGTCACTGAGCGCATGACCGGCTGCTCGAGCTGATCGACATAGTCCGGCGACTCATCGCCGTGCAGTTGCACCATACGCAGGCCCGCCGTTCGGGCCGTCTCGCGAATCCCGTGCACCGACGCGTTCACGAACACTCCCACAGTGGTCACCGTCGAAGGGAGCGCCGCGGCAATCTCCCCGGCCACTGCCGGATCGACATACCGCGGACTGCCCTTCCAGAACACGAACCCGATGGCCGTCGCACCCTCACGCACGGCATGCAGCGCGTCGGAGACGCGGGTCATGCCGCAGATCTTCAGCACCGGCTCGCTCGTCATCTCCCGATCAATCCGGCGATCGCGCGCGCGGGATCGGGATCGGTCATGAACCGCTCCCCGATCAGGAACGCCCGATACCCTGCCGCGGCGAGCCGCTCGAGGTCGTCGCGCGTCTGCAAGCCGCTCTCGCTGACCCCGACCACGCCGGATGGAATCCTGGCCGCCAATCGATCGGAGGCATTGACGTCCACGGCGAGCGTGCGCAGATTTCGATTGTTCACGCCAACGAGCCGGGCGCCGCCATCGATCGCACGCGACAGCTCGTCATCGTCATGAACCTCGACAAGCGCCGCGAGACCCAGATCCCACGCGCGCGTCTGCAACCGGGTCAACTCGGACTGCTCGAGCGCGGCCACGATCAGCAGGACGGCATCCGCGCCGGCAGCTCGGGCTTCGAACAGTTGATACTCGTTGACGAGGAAGTCCTTCCGCAGCAAGGGCAGATCGACGGCCGCTCGCACCGCCGTGAGATGGTCGAGGGCTCCGTCGAAGAACGTCGGCTCGGTCAGCACGGAAATCGCCGCCGCGCCACCAGCCTCGTACTGCCTGGCGATTGCGACCGGGTCGTACTCGGACGCCAACACGCCGCGCGACGGCGACCGCCGTTTGCACTCGGCAATGACATTCACGCGGCCTTGCATCCCGAGCGCCGCCTCGAAGCGATCGCCGCGCGGCGTGCGTGCGCTCGCCCGGCGCTCCAGCACCGAGAGAGACTCGCTGGCGCGACGAGCCTCGGTGATCTGTTGCGTGGCAGCCACGATCGTGCGAAGCAGATCCGGCGTCTCAGTCATGCGACAGCCTCTGCCTGCGAGGCCTTCACCATCGACGTCGAGCGTCGCCCGTGCCGCACCAGAGTCGATGGCCGACGCGGCGACGCTGATTCCTTCGCGCACCGATCCCACGCGGTCGGCCACGAACAACGCGGCTCCGGCGTTGAGCACGACGGCATCCCGCGGCGCCCCGGCCTCTCCCTCGAGCACGCGACGCACGATGGCCGCGTTCTCCGCAGCGTCGCCGCCAAGCAGCTCGCTCAGCGCGGCCTTGCGAATGCCGAAGTCGGACGGATGGATGAAGAACGTGTGGACCGCGCCGTCCCGGCACTCGGAGACCTTCGTGTGCCCGGTCGTCGAGATCTCGTCGATGCCATCGGCGCCGTGCACGACCCAGGCGCGCACGGATCCGAGCAGGCGCAGCGAACGGGCGAGCAGATCGGTCAGGTCCGCACGGGGCACGCCGACGACCTGCCGCGTCGCGCCGGCGGGATTCGTCAGCGGGCCGAGCAGGTTGAAGGCCGTCCGCACGCCCATCTCCCGCCGGGTCGGCGCCGCGTGCCTCATCGAGGGGTGGAACGTCGGGGCAAAGAAGAACGCGATGTTGCCGGTTCGCAACGCCCGCTCGACGACCGCGGGGGTCGCCGCAAGGTTCACGCCCAGCTGCTCGAACACGTCGGCGCTGCCGCAGCGACTGGAGACTGACCGGTTGCCATGCTTGGCAACCGTGGCACCGCTCGCCGCCACCACGATGGCCGCCGCGGACGAGATGTTGAACGTCCCTGCGCGATCGCCGCCGGTGCCGCAGGTGTCGCAGACCTCACCGTCCGGCCTCGACACTTTGATCGAGTGCTCGCGCATCGCGCGGGCAAAGCCGACGAGCTCGGCCGGCCGCTCGCCCTTCATCCTCAGCGCCGACAGCAGAGCGGCGAGCGCGGCTGGCGCCGCACGCCCCGCCATGACCTCGCCCATGGCGGCCGCGGCCTCCTCGGTCGTGAGGTCTTCGTGACGAACGAGCTTCTCGATGAGTGGAGTCAACATCAGAAGTCGAGGAAGTTCCGCAGAATCTTCCGTCCCTCTTCGGTCAGCACTGACTCGGGATGAAACTGCACGCCGTGCACCTGGTAGGTGCGATGGCGCACGGCCATGATCGTGCTGTCGTCCTTGGTGCGCGCGGCGACCTCGAGGTCGGCCGGCACGCTGTCCGCCGCAATGACCAGCGAGTGATACCGGCCGGCCAGAAATGGCTCGTTAATCCCGGCAAACACACCCTTGCGATCGTGGACGATGATCGACGTCTTGCCGTGCATCGGCGCCGTCGCGCGCGAGATGGTGCCCCCGTAGACCATGCCGATCGCCTGATGACCGAGACAGACGCCGAGGATCGGCGTACGCGGCCCGAACCTGCGGATGACGTCCGGCGTGATACCGGCGTCCTCGGGACGGCCCGGGCCTGGCGAGATCACGATTTGATCCGGAGCCATCACCTCGATCTCACCGAGCGTGACCTGATCGTTGCGACGGACGCGCACGTCGGCGCCAAGCTCGCCCAGATACTGCACGAGGTTGTAGGTGAACGAGTCGTAGTTGTCGATGACCAGGACCATCACAGCCCCGCCTGCGCGAGCTCCAGCGCGCGAATCACCGCCCGTGCCTTGTCGCGCGTCTCCTCATATTCCGCCGCCGGATTCGAGTCGGCGACGATGCCCGCCCCTGCCTGCACGTAGGCCTGCCCGTTCTCGATCAGCACCGTGCGTATCGTGATGCAGAAGTCGAGATTCCCCGCGAAGTCGAGATAGCCGACGGCGCCGGCGTAGACGCCGCGCCGCCGATTCTCCAGCTCCGCGATGATCTCCATCGCCCGTACCTTCGGCGCCCCGGACACCGTGCCAGCCGGGAAGCAGGCCGCGAGCGCGTCGAGCCGGTCGTTCGAGGCGTTCAGCTTGCCTTCGACGATCGACACCAGGTGCATCACGTGCGAGTAGCGCTCGAGCGCCATGTAGGTCGGCACTCGGACACTGCCGTACTCGGACACGCGGCCGACGTCATTGCGTCCGAGATCCACGAGCATCACGTGCTCTGCCCGCTCCTTCTCGTTGCGCTTGAGCTCCTCGGCGAGCCGAACATCTTCTTCCTCGTTTCGTCCACGCGGCCGTGTGCCGGCGATCGGGTGGGTCTCGACTCGACGTCCTTCGACCCGCACCAGCATCTCCGGCGACGAGCCGACGATGGACCGGCCGCCGACACGCAGGAAATACATGTAGGGCGACGGGTTCACGTGACGCAGGGCCCGATAGACCGTAAACGGGTCGGCGGCAAGCGGCGCCTCGAAGCGCTGCGAGAGGACCACCTGATAGATGTCGCCGGCGGCAATGTATTCCTTGGCCGTGCGGACCATCTGCTCGAACTCGGCCCGGCTGACGTTCGACGTCACCTCGAAGGCCGCGGCATTGCTCGGCGGCGCCTTCGACAGCGCGCGATCGAGATCGCGCTCGACGAATTCGATCTTGGCGCACGCGAATTGATAGAGCGACTCGAGGTCCTCGTCGCCGGTGATGCGGGCGTTGGCGATGATCAGAATCCGGTGCTTGACGTGATCGAACGCGAGCACCGTATCGAAGAACATGAACGCGGCTTCCTCGTCGACCGCGGTCGTCGGCTGCAGATCCACCGGCTCGAACCAGGCCGCAGCGTCGTACCCGAGATAGCCGACGGCGCCGCCCGTGAAGCGCGGCAACCCAGGCACGAATGGTGAGTGAAATCCGGCCATCATCTCGCGCACCGTCGCGATGAAGGCCTGATCGGACTCGGACCGCTGCCCGGCACGATCCACGATGGTCTTGCCGGCCTGCGAACGAAGGATCAGGAAGGGATCCTTGCCCAGGAAGGAGTACCGCCCGACGTGCTCTCCGCCTTCGACCGACTCGAGCAGAAACGCGTAGTCGGAGTGCTCCGCGATTTTCAGAAACGCGGAGACCGGCGTCAGCATGTCGGCGATCAGCTCTTTGTACACCGGCACAAAGGTGCCGCGCTGGGCCAGCTCCTTGAACTCTTCCAACGATGTGATCTTCATGTGCGTGTCACACTTCACGCGCAGGCTGAAGCCCGCGCTCTACGGCAGTCATCTTCCGGCGAATCGCGTCCGCCATCACGCCGGCCTCGGGTCGCTGGCCCGTCCACCACTCGAACTGTCGCTCGGCCTGCGCGACGAGCATGGGCAGCCCATCGATCGTCAGCGACCCGGCCGCCTTCGCGTCGCGCAGCAGGGCCGACGGTCCCGGCCCGTATGTCAGGTCGTAGACCAGCGGCCCTGAGACGAGCTCACGCGGAAGCGGCGACTCGTCGCGCTTCCCCGCGCCTCCGAGTGGCGTGCAGTTCACGAGGACGTCCCAGGATCCTGCCCGAGGCGGCCACTCACCAGCGGTGACCCTCAGCGACTCGGCCAGTGCGTGCGATTGATCGGCGCGTCTCGCGTGCACGGTGACAGTCGCTCCGCGCGACTGCAGCGCCACCACGACCGCGCGCGCCGCGCCGCCGGCGCCGAGCACCGCGGCGCGAGCGCCGCTCAGACGCGCACCGAAGACCGCGTCGAGCGGCGACAGGAAGCCGTACACGTCGGTATTCGTGGCTTCCCATCCGCGATCGCGGCGACGAAGGGTGTTGGCCGCACCAACCGATTGCGTCAGCGCATCGACCTGATTCGCGGCACGCAGCGCGTCGAGCTTGAACGGAATCGTGATGCTCGCGCCGTCGATCCCCATCGCTGCGGCATAGGACAGGAAGTCGTCGAAGTCGGAGGCACGAAGCGGCACGTAGACCGCGTCGATGCCTGCCGCCTCGAACGCGGCGTTGTGCATCACCGGGGACAGCGAGTGCAGTGCGTTCGTGCTGACCACACCGTAAATACGCGTCTCGGACTCGACGCGGAAAAAGTGATAGTCATCGGCCATCGTCTCGGCCGGCAGCTGACCCGGAGCCACGGCGCGGCCGGCGTAGGTCCAACGCGATCCGTACTGGGTGGCCAGCAGTCGCGACGGGACGCCGGCCTCTCCCATGCCGATCACGATCGCGTCTCCCCCATCGGCGATTCGCTTCAGTACCAGCGTCTCGGTCAAACGCGAGACGGCAACCGCCACTTTGATCGACCCGGCGCCGACGCCTCGCATCGCTCGAACGCGATCGTCGAGATCCGGCGGAACACCCTCGAAGTCGTGCGACGAGACCACGGCGCGCGCGGGATCGCGGGCGACGATGCCCGCGAAATCAGCGCCGTTCGACCGTGACACCGCGCGCCATTCGACGTCCACGAACTCCGCGCCGAGCTCGAGCGCGCGCGCCAGGACGAGGGCCCGCTGCTCTTCGCTGCCGTCGAAGCGGCCACCTTCCCATGTGGGACGGCACGTCACCACTGCCGGGACGCGACGGCCCTGCAGTGCACCGGCGACGTCGAGATCCCGGACGCCGTCGAGACGGAGTTCGACCATGTCCCCATGGGTCGCGCTGTCGCGCGCCGCCAGGAGCTCGGCCATCGTGTGGCCGGTCACCGTCTCACAGAGCAAGGCTGTCGTCATAACAAAGCAGTGTCACCATCTCGCAAAGCAAGCGTCATCGTGGGACGCCAAATAAAAACGCCTCTTCAACCGGAAGGCTGAAGAGGCGTTGGGTCTTGCCGAGTTACTGTGCGTGTGTCAGACGCTGGCAGCCGCCCCTTCAGTCGCAGACCGGTACCACCACCAATAGCTGGCGGAAGCCGGGGACACGAAGGGGGTAAACGAATGCAGCATCACGACCGAATTCAGAAGAGAGACAGTACTTCAGCGGCTGGGGTGCTGTCAACGACGGAAGCCCGGGACCCTAGCAGTTTCAGTTGTTTACCCGTATCATCAGCGTGAGCCCCCGCATGAATATTCTCCGCGGCGCCGTAAGCGTTGTAAGCGTTGTCTTTCTGCTGGCCGTTGCTGCCGGGCTTCCAGCGCAGTCCCGAACCTTCCCCGTCGATGAGATCCGTGCCGGGATGGTTGGCGTCGGACGAACGGTGTTCGAGGGCGATCGCCTCGACGAGTTCAAGGTCCACATCATCGGCGTGCTGCGCAACAGCATCGGCCCACGACGCAATCTGATTCTGGCCAGGCTCGAAGGCGGTCCGCTGGCGAACACCGGCGTGATTGCCGGCATGAGTGGAAGCCCGGTGTACATCGACGGCCGGCTCGTGGGTGCGGTGTCCTATTCGCTCGGCCAGTTCTCGAAGGAGCCAATCGCCGGCATCACGCCGATCGGCGAGATGACCGAGGACGCCACGCTTCCGGGACCACGGCGGCAGGCGGCGCGCGTCGATCTCCCGATGCCGATCACGCAGGAGGGACTTCGCGCCTCGCTGCGGCAGGCCTTCGCGTGGATTCGCCCGTTCGCCGACAGCCCGTCCGACGTCCAGGTCTTCGGCGACGGATCCGTCAACGCCGGCATCGGCACACTGCTTCGTCCGATTGCCACGCCGCTGTCGTTCGGCGGGTTCGATACCAGCGTCATCGATCCCATCGCGTCGGCCTTCCGCGATCAGGGCTTCGCGACGGTGATTGCCGGCTCGGCGGAGCTCGCGCAGTCGCAGTCTCCACCGAGCGGCCACGTCACCGCTGCCGGCGCTGCGGCCCGGCGATCCGATTGGCGTCGCGCTCATGAACGGCGACTTCGAGGTCGGCGCAACCGGCACGGTCACCGAGGTCGATGGCAACCGCGTCTACGCCTTCGGGCATCCCTTCTATCAGCTCGGCCCCACGCAGTTCCCGATGACGCGGGCGCGCGTGCTGACCGTTCTGCCCAGCCTGGCCGCGTCGCAGAAGATCGCAACGACCGGCGACGTCGTGGGCATCGTCCAGCAGGATCGCGCGACGACGATTGCCGGCACGCTCGGACCGGGGCCGTCGATGATTCCGGTCAAGCTCACGCTGAACTCCGAACGCGGCACGCGCAAGTCCTTCAACATCGGCATCGTTCGCGATCAGCTGTTCACGCCGCTCCTCGCCTACGTGGCCATCCTCAACACCCTGACGTCGTACGAGCGCCAGAACGGCGTCGCCACCTATGCAGCTCCGTGGGGCGGCGACGCTGAAGAAGTACGGCGACGTGGACTTCGAGGATCTCTTTACCGGGGACCAGCCGTCAGTCGGCGCTGCCGCATCCGTCGTGGGCCCGATCAATCTTCTGATGAGGAACGCGTTCGAGGACGTCGAGCTCGAAGGTCTGAATCTCGAGATCGACGCCAGCGAGCAGCCGCGCAGCGCGACCCTCGAACGCGTCTGGGTTGACGGCACCCGCGTCAAGGCCGGCACGAACGGCCAATCTGAAAGTGCTGCTGCGGACCTATCGCGGCGACGAGATCACCAAGGACGTCACGATTCAGATTCCCGCCAACGCGCGCGGCAGCGTGTCGGTCATGGTGGCCGACGGCCTGCGTCTTTCGCAGTGGGAATCGCGCGAGCTGCAGGTGCAGCCGATGCAGACGCACGGCCTGCCGCAGATGATTCGCGTGCTCAACAGCGCCCGCAAGAACAACCGTCTCTACGTCCGGCTCGTGACCCGCGACGATGGCGCGGTGGTGAAGGGAGAGCCGCTGGCGGCTCTGCCCGGATCGGTGCTCGCGGTGATGGAATCCGACCGCAACGGCGGCAGCTTCCGTCCGCTGCAGAACGCGCTCGTCGGCGAATGGGAAATCACACCTGGACTCGCCGTCACCGGCTCACGCACGCTCACGCTGCCACTGGAAGAATGAAGCGACTGCTGTTTGTTGCCCTCCTGGCCTGCGGCTCAACGGCCACCTACGCTGCGCTCCCGACGTTCTGGCAGGTCTCGACCGAAGCCGAGCTCCTGCGCGGCGAAGTCGAGAACCTGGCCATCGACTCCTTCGGCCGGCTGACGCTCGGACCGACCACGGCCACGGTCTACGACGCCAGCGCGCCGTTTCTGTGGACGGTCGTCACCGCGCCTGACGGATCGCTCTACGCCGGCAGCGGCAACGAAGGTCAGGTCTACCGGATCGATTCGTCGGGACGCGGCTCGGTGTTCTTCGATTCCGACGAGCTCGAGGTCCACGCCATCGCTCCCGCGCCCGGAGGCGGCGCCTACGTCGGCACGTCACCGGACGGGCGGATCTACAAGGTCGATGCGAGCGGCAAGGGCGCCGTGTTCTTCGACCCGGCCGACCGCTACATCTGGAGCCTCGTCGTCGATCGGTCCGGCAACGTCTTCGCGGCCACCGGCGACAAAGGCGTGATCTACAAGATCACCCCCGACGGCAAGGGCGCGCCGTTCTACGAGACCAAGGCCACGCATGCGATGACGCTGGCCTTCGATCGCGAGGGCCGCCTGCTGGCCGGCACCGAGTCGCCGGGACGCGTATTCCGCATCGACGCGTCTGGCAAGCCGTTCGTGCTGCTCGACTCGAGCTACACCGAGATCCGCACCATCCGTGTCGATGGCGGCGGAAACATCTACGTCGCGGCGGTGAGCGGACGGACCGGCGGCGGAGGTGGAGGATCGTCGTCAGCGCCTGAGCCATCGGTTCAGATGCTGACGCCCAGCGTCTCTACCGAGATCACCGTCGTCGCGATCGCAGAGTCACCGGTCTCGCCTGCGCAGCCCGCACCCGCATCCCCATCACGATCGGGACCGTCGGCCGGCGCGCTGTTCCGCATCCTCCCTGACGGCGCATCGGATCTGATCTGGGAGTCGCGCGAGGATCTGCCCTACGACGTCGCGTTCGAACCCGGCGGCGCGCTGCTCCTGGCGACGGGCAACAAAGGAAAGGTGTACCGGCTGTCCGGAGATCCCCTGCAGCCGACACTGGTCGCACGCGTGAACGCGCAGCAGGTGACGAGTCTCCTGCCCGAGCGCGAGGGCCGCGTGGTCGTCGCCACCTCGAATCCGGGACGGCTGCTCCGCCTGTCATCGACGCGTGCCGATCGGGGCACCTACACCTCGGACGTACGCGACGCGCAAACCGTGGCCATGTGGGGCACGATCAAATGGCAGGAGGGATCGGGCGGCCGCGTCGAGATCGCGACGCGATCGGGCAATACCCGCACGCCAGATGAAACGTGGAGCGACTGGACCACGCCCTATACCGATCGCGATGGCAGCCCGATCACCAGCCCGCGCGCCCGTTACCTGCAGTGGCGCGCCGTGCTCATCGCGGCGCGTGGCGACTCGCCCTATCTGACGTCGGTGACCGCCGCGTATCTGCCGAGAAACCTGCGTCCGCGCGTGACCTCGATCACCATTCACCCGCCGGGCACGGTGTTCCAGCGGCCGTTCCCCGTTGACCCTGAGATCGCCGGGTTCGAGGGCGATCTGCCGGAACGGCGCGCGCGCCGCGGCTCAGGGAAGCACGGTATCGCCGCCCAGTCTGGGACGCCGCGCGTATCAGAAGGGCCTGCTGACGATCGTGTGGCGAGCCGAGGACGACAACCGGGATGACCTGGCGTACGACGTGCTCTATCGCGCGCGAAGGCGAGACGTCGTGGAAGGCGCTGAAGCGTGCGATGAGCGAAGCCATCCTGGTCTGGGATACCTCGTCGGTCCCGAACGGCCGCTACTTCATGCGCGTCGTCGCGACTGACACACCGTCGAACTCACCGGTGACCGCGCTGACCGGCGCGATGGAGAGCACGTCGTTCGACATCGACAACACGCCGCCGACAATTACTGTGACCGCGGTCCGCCGGGAGGCTTCGCGCGTGACCATCACGTTCGAGGTCAGAGACGCGAACTCCTCGGTCCAGAAGCTCGACTACTCCCTCGATGGCGATCGCTGGCAGACGATGTACCGAAGGACGGCATTGCCGACTCGCGGTTCGAGCAGTTCGAGCTCGTGCTCGACGGAGACGCCGGCGCGCGAGGCGTGATCCTCCGCGCGAGCGATGCGCTGAACAACGTGTCGAGTACGCGGGGAGAGGCTCCGGCAGCGGAGCCGGGATCAGGCCGTCGTTGAGGCTTCGATCCGATCGGACCGCTTGAGCGGCGCCTCTTCGATCGACTCCACTGGCGGCACACGGGTCACTGGCGCGACGGTAGCCGCCGGCGCCCGGACTGCTTGTGCGGGGCCGGTGTCTCGACCGTCGTCATGAAGATCAGCCACACCATGTTGACCGCCACGGTTCGGCCGAGCGGCGTCTGCGCCGGCGCGAAGCGCGACTGACGCACCGCGTCCAGCACCATCTCCACATCGTTGGCGTGCACCAATCGCTCCCGTTCGGTGCGCTGACCGGTGCGCTCTGATTTCAGCAGTTCGTATTTGTCGATGCGCCCCTCGCGGCTGACGACGGTGGCCACGGCAAACATCGCATCCTGCTCGGGAATGCCCTCGAACATCTCTTGGTTGTCCGAGGCGCGTGGCAGCGAGATGCCGCCCGCGAAGTCGCTGTCCACATACTTCCCGGTCAGGCGATCGACCCGCCCGTTGTTGCCGGGCATCAGCGGATTCCGCTCGGCGCCGGGATTGGCGAGCGTGTCGAGCATCGTCGCCAGCGACTCCGGCCGCTCGAGTGTGGCGAGTTGAAGCACGCTCAACGCCGCCACCAGACAGATGGTCACCGCCGCGGTTGCGCCGAGCGCCGGCCACAACAGGCGCATATCGGTGAACATCTCGCGGAAGCGCGAACCAAGGGACAGCTCTTCTTCGGCGCGAACGCGAATCAGGACGCTCGAATGCAGATCGCTGACGATACGTGCCTCGTCGTCGATGGCGCGCGGCGCCAGCGAGCCAAAACGAATCGAGTCGCCGATCGCCTGCACGTCCTCGACCCGTGCGCCACACGTCCGGCACCAGCGCAGGTGAGATTCGACCGCGACCTGCTCGTCGACCGAGAGCTCACCATCGACAAAGGCGTCGAGGTGCTCGCGCGCGTACTCGCATCCGATGTAAGGAATCATGTCCTCAGGCCCAACAGCTCGGCGCGCAGGCTCTGCCGCGCGCGGGTGAGCCGTGACTTCACCGTCCCGACCGCCACGCCAAGCGAAAACGCGATCTCGTCGTAGCGAAGCCCGTCGATCTCCCGAAGGATCAACGCGGTGCGCTGGTCGAACGGCAGCCGATCGAGGGCCTGCCAGATACGCGCCGATGTCTCCTTGCTGGCCAGCTGCCGGTCCGGGAGCACCTCGGTCTTGGACTCGACGTCGCCGAACTGCTGCAGATGATCGTCGAGGGACACCTGGCTCGAGCGGTAGCGCCGGCGCCACCAGCGCTGACGGTTTCTGGCCTGGTTGATGACGATGCGATAGATCCACGTCCGCAGTGCCGACTGCCCACGGAAGCTGGACAGCGTGCGGAAGACCCGCAGGAAGACCTCCTGGGACAGGTCCAGGGCTTCGTCCCGGTCCTGCAGCAGGTGGAGAGCCAGCGAATAGACCATTCGCTGGTGAATTGAGACGAGGTCGGCGCAGGCCCCCTCGTCGCCCGTATTGCAACGCGCGATGAGTGCGGCCTCCTGGGTATCGACCTCAGACCACGCTACCGCGCCAGCGTTCTTCACCAGGCCTCCGGAAATAGGCGTCTGGATCAAAGTTTAGCACCGTCCTCGTAGTGATTTGACCCCATGTCGCCCAGGATGTTCCCTAGGGTCGGAGCTGGGGTCTGACCCCGGGTCTGACCCCAAGGTGTACCATCGCTTCCGGCATGAAACGCCCGGTTGTTCTGGCCGTTGCCGCCGCTGCCCTGATCGCGGCGGCCGTGCTCGTCTGGGTTGATGCCCGGCGGGAGCGGGAATTCCGCCGGCTCATCGCGGTCGGGGACGCCGCGCTGGCCTCAGGTCAGACCTTCAGAGCGATCGAGGCCTTCAGCGGCGCGCTGACGCTCAAGCCGGACTCGATGCTGGCCTCCCTGAAACGCGGTGATACCTATCGCCGGCGGGGTGAATTCGGCGCGGCGTTGCGCGACCTGGGCCAGGCCGCGTTCCTGGATCCGGCGGCGCCCCGGCCCATCGAACTGCTCGGCGACGTGCACGCCGCCATGGGCCAGTACGCAGGCGGCAGCCACCGAGTATCAGCGGTATCTCACCATCGACGACCGCGCACCGGCGGTGCTGTACAAACTCGCGCTCGCCCACTATCGCAACGGCATGGCGCCGAAGGCCGCGGATCCGCTTCGCAGGGCCGTGGCCATCGACGACCGCTTCGCCGAGGCTCACTACCTGCTCGGTCTCTCTCTCCGTGATGCCGACCGCAATCAGGCGCTGCGCGCGCTGCGGCGGGCACTGGAGGTCAACGCGACGTTTGCCGCCGCACGCGAGGAACTGGCCCGCCTCTATGAAGACATGGGCCGTCACCAGGACGCGATCGATCAACTCGAGGCGCTCGCCGCCCTCGAGCCGGCGCGGCCGGAGCGGCTGGTCAACGTTGGCCTGGCGTACGCGCGCATCGGCCGGCGGAACACGGCAGTGCTCACGCTGGGTCGTGCCGCCGAGCGACATCCCGACGCGACCGTCGTCTACACCGCACTCGGCCGGATCTGGCTGACGTCCGCCGAGGCAGAAAAAGATCCCGTGGCACTTGGAAAAGCCATCGAGGCGTTGCAGCCCGCAGCCGCGCAAGCTGGCGCCGCCAGCGAGACGCGCGCGCTCTACGGGCGAGCGCTGGCGCTCTCGGGAAACATGGTGGCCGCCGAACGCATGCTGCTGCAGGCCGTAGCAACCCCGCCAGTCGATCCTTCCGCGTATCGCTATCTCGCAGAAGTGGCGCGCAGACTCGGGCACATGGCCGTCGCGAGAGACGCGGCCTCGAAATACGCGATCCTAGCGCCGTCCACTCTCTGACATCGTCGGGTCCAACCCGTCGCGAAGACCGTCGCCGAGAAAATTGAAGCCAAGAACCAGAACGGCGATCGCGAGTCCGGGAAAGATCGTCAGGTGCGGCGCGTCGAGCAGATGCGCGCGGCCGTAGTTGAGCATCGTGCCCCAGCTCGGTGTCGGCGGCTGAACACCCAGACCGAGGAAACTCAGCGAGGCCTCGGCGAGGATCGCGCCGCCCATCCCGAGCGTCGCCTGCACGATGAGCGCTGGAAGCGTCGCCGGCACGACGTGTCGCGCCAGGATGCGCGGCGTCGCAGCGCCCAGAGCGCGCGCCGCCTGAACGTAGTCGAGCTCGCGAACTCGCAGCACCTGACCGCGCACGAGACGCGCGTAACCCACCCACCCGATCAGTGCCAGCGCGAGGACGACGTTGGTGAGGCTTGGACCGAGAACCGCGACCACCGCAATCGCGAGCAGCAGACCCGGGAATGCCATCAGGATGTCGCTGAGCCGGCCGACGACCTCGTCCACGAGCCCGCCGTAGTAGCCGGCGATCGATCCGAGCAGCGTGCCGACGCTGGCCGAGATCCCCACGACGATGATCCCGACGAGCAGCGAGATTCGCGCACCGGCCAGGACGCGCGCGAGGATGTCTCGACCCAGTTCGTCGAGCCCCAGCCAGTGGACCGCCGACGGCCCTTCGAGGCGCAGCGGGAGATCCTGGAACGCCGGATCCACGCCGGCGATCGCGGGACCCACAATCGCCGCGAGCACAGTGGCGCACACGATGGCCGCACCGATTCTCGTCATTGATAGCGGATCCGTGGATCGAGGAAGCCATAGGCCAGATCGGTCAGCAGGTTGACGGCGACGTAGGTCACCGCAATCAGCAGGATGCACCCCTGCACGAGCGGATAGTCACGAAACCCGATCGACTGAATCAGCAACCGGCCGATCCCTGGCCACGAGAAGATGGTCTCGGTGATCACGGCGCCCGTCAGCACCGCCCCGAACTGGAGGCCCACGATCGTCACGACCGGGATCAGGCTGTTGCGGAATGCGTGCGCTATGACCGCCCGCATGCGCGAGACGCCGCGCGCCCGCGCGGCCAGCACGTAGGGCTCGCGCAGCTCTTCGAGCAGAGAGGCCCGCGTCATCCGCGCGAGCATCGCGGCGAGCGCGAGTCCGAGCGACAGCGCCGGAAGCACGAGATGCTCGACGCCGCCGCGGCCCGATACCGGAAGCCAGCCGAGCTCGACGGCGAACACGATCGCCAGCAGCGGGCCCAGCCAGAAATTCGGAATCGACATCCCGGCCAGGGCCACTGTCATCGCGGCTCGATCGACGATCGTCCCGCGCCACGTCGCGGCGGCGATGCCGAGTGGCAGCGCCAGCGCGAGCGCCACGAGCATCGCCGCCAGTGCCAGCTCGAATGTGGCAGGCAGGCGCTCGGCGATCTGCGCGCTCACCGGCGTGCCGGTACGCAGCGACGTTCCGAGATCGCCGGTGATCGCGCCGGCGAGAAAATCTCCGTACTGTACGAGGAGGGGGCGATCGAGGCCCAGTTGTCTGCGCAGCGCGTCAACGTCCGCCTGCGGGGCCGCTTCGCCGAGCATGGCCTGGGCCGGATCGCCAGGAATGAGATGAATCAGCGCGAACACGAGCGTCGCGACCCCGAGCAGTACCGGAATCGTCAGCGCGACGCGACGGGCAACGAACCGCAGCACCGCGCCATTCTTTGCTGCCCCTCCAGCCATTGCAAGGATCCGCGCGATGACGCTGTGGGTGGCAGGTGGTAGGTTGTAGCTGGTAGCCTGTAGGCGGTAGCTGGTAGCAAGAACATGGAACCCACTACCGGCTACGAGCTACCGGCTACCGGCTGGATCTCATGGACATCCACATCTGGTCCGACATCGTCTGCCCATGGTGCTATCTCGGCAAGCGCCGGTTCGAGCACGCCCTCGCGCTCTTCGATCATCGCGACGACGTGCAGGTGACGCATCGCTCGTTTCAGCTCGATCCGTCCAGGCCTCGACACGAGACGACGAACCGCAGAGCGATGCTCAAAGCGAAATACCAGCTCACTGACGACAAGGTGCAGGAGATGGATGCGCGCATGGAGCGGCTCGCCGAGATCGAAGGGCTCGAGTATCCACCTCGGCGAGAGCGGGCAGACCGGCAACACACTGGACGCTCACCAGCTTCTGCAGCTCGGGAAAGATCGCGGCGTACAGGATGCCGTGATCGAACGGCTCTATCGCGCCTATTTCACCGAGCAGCGGTCGGTCTTCGATCGGGACTCGCTGGTCACGCTGGCGGGAGAAGCGGGCCTCGACGAAACCGAGGCGCGCGGCGCGCTTGAACGTGACACGTACGTGCAAGCGGTCGCCGTGGACGTCAATGAGGCACGCTCGCTCGGCGTGAGCGGCGTGCCCTTCTTCGTGATCGACAGACGCTACGGCGTCTCGGGCGCCCAGGCCACCGAAGTGTTCGCCGAGGCGCTCGTGCGCGCCTGGGACGAGCGCGTGACCTCGTAGAGGCGGACCTTCAGGTCCGCCTGCCGCAGTTACAACGTCCTCAACCTGACGTTCTTGAATTTCACCGTGCCGGCGCCGTACTGCAGCGCAATCGGCCCGCGCGCGTGCTTCTTGTCGTCCTGGTCCACCATCTTCATGCCGTTGATCAGCACGATCAGCTTCGTGCCCCGCGCCGTGATGTCGATGGTGTTCCACTTGCCTCCGGTGTTCACCATGGCCATCGGCTTCGCGACATCCACGATTCCGCCGGTCCGATAGGTCTGGTCCGGGCGCTTGTCGAAGATATTCACTTCGTACGAGTTGTTCGCCGCGATCGTCTTGGGATCCTGCAGGCGAATGAAGATGCCGCTGTTGGCATCGTCGGTCACCCAGAAGTCGGCGGTGATCTGGAAGTCGGTGTAGGACATCGGCGTGACGAGGAAGCCGGTGCCGCTCGACGCCTGGACCGCACCGTCGGCGACCGACCAGTTGGCGTTGCCAACGACGTCCCAGCCCTTGAGAGTCGTGCCGTCGAGGATCGTCTTCCAGTCCGCCTGACCCGAGGTGACGTAGGCAGGCTGCAGGCCGGCGAACCCGAGGAATACCAGCGTGGCCGTGAGCGCGAGCGTGCGTGTCATGTCATCGCCTTTCATCAGGAGTCTTGACGGCCGGATTATAGGCCGGCCTGGAAGCGGAGGATCCGGTTTGTAGCCCCTTCTTCGACGAGCGCGGCGTAAGACCAGGGCTCAGCTGCCCAGCAACGCGCCAGGCCACTGCGTTGTGGATTCAGGCCGCTCCGCCTTGAGCCAAGCGGCGACCCTCGCAATCGCCGCCGCGTTCGAGTGAGTCGCATGCTGCAACTTGGAGGGCGCCGCATCGCTCATGGACAACTGTTCGAAGTCGCAGCGACCTGGGGGGGCCGTCTCCACCGAGGCGTCCATATACAAGCCCGCGATGGCAAGCTCGGGCCCGACCAGAACCGACGTCAGTGCCGCTACTCCCGCCGCGAAGAGGTACGCGAGCAGCGCCAGTCCGGAGGAACCCATTATTCCTGCGAAAGAGGCCGCAAGCGCATTGTTCCAGGCTGTTTTGCCAACCTGCCACGTCGCTTCGAACGACAAAAGGTCCACAGTCCAACCGTAATCGGACTGGAACACTGCCAACGCGAAGCAGACGACACAGAGAAGAACGAGCGTGACAGCGGCTGCCTTCCTCCGAGCATCCGACAATTCTCTGCCACTGTTACTACCCAACAGGTCTTGAATCAGGTTCGCCGCACCGTTGACAAACCAGTACACCCACTGGGCCAGCCACGCGAAGAACTGAAACGCTGTCAGGGGCAGCGACGTGTCGTCCGCGGGTGCCCGCACGACCAGCACGGGCACGTCCGTCAACACCGGGAGCCGCATCTTTGTCAGCACGTGCTCGCTGAATGAACTGAGAATGTGAGCCACGAGGATGCCCACGAGAATTGCTCCCACGAGCGTGCCCGCGATCATCCAGGCGATCGATGGCGAGTAACCTGAAAACAGCCAAAGCACGACCACAATAACCACGGCGAACAAACCCCGTACAAGCACACCCGAATCAATTCGGCTGCGCGCGCGCACGTGGAAGAAGGGCGTTGACAGACATACGAGCCCAGTCACCTTGCGTCGTAGCGACTCGTCAGCGAGCGCGAGGGCCACAACGCTCCCACCGTGACTGTGCGCCACCACATAGTGCGGGACGCCGTCGGGAATATGCAGCTCCGCCACGTGCTTCTTGAACGAGCTCGCTGCTTCGTATCGGGCGTTCACGCTATTTCGGCCCGTCCACTTGAAATTGGTGTCGATTCGCAGCGACTTGGGCTGCAGCGCTTCGGCAATCGCGGCCTGCATATCCGGCCAGCGCTTGTCGCATGGGAGGTTCTCCCAGTCCTTTCGAGCCCATGTTCCGTGAACCAGGGTAACGACAGCGTCAACAGATTCAGACATGTTGGGCCTCGACGAACTGTCCTGGAGGCGAATCTGATGGTGACGACGAACCCATGAAGGCGCTGGCAACCGCGCACGTCACCACGGTTTGATCACGTCAGACTCGGCGAGGCAGTGTAACTCGGACTCACGTGGATGCGTCCGGTTGATCGTCAATACCGAGGCGCACGACCCGTCGAACCTCCTGTTGCTGCAGCACGCGCAGCAACTTTGCCTGGGCGCGAGGCGAGAGGTCCACGACCTCGTCGAGGAACAGCGTGCCGCCGTCGGCTTCCTCGACGAGACCCGCGCGCTCGGTGATCGCGCCCGTGAAGGCGCCTCGGGCGTGGCCAAAGAGCTCCGCCTCGAGGAGTTCGTCCGGAAGCGCCGCGCAGTTGAGATCGCAGAACCGGCGTTCGCGACGCGGGCTCAGGGAGTGAATGGCACGCGCCACGAGCTCCTTTCCCACTCCGCTGTCGCCCTCGATCGGCCGGTAGTAGGAAATTCGTGGTGGATCTGCCGGCGAACCAGCTGGGTCCAGGCTCGCGAAGAAAAGCCGTCAGCTAGAACCCAAAGCGGCCACGTTCAAGGCGGACGGTTAACGTGGTGATCCACTAAATGTCACGCGACGGCTCCGCCCGGTTCGTCACGCCAGGTAGCGAAGTAAGACCCTCATGGTCTGTGCAGATCACGGTTCACGATCACTCAGCGTCGTGATGGGAGCTGCTGCCGGCGCCACCGCGCGGAGGAGCCACTGCTGATTCGCCCCACCGTGAGGCGTGTACTGAATCACGCGTGCGCCGTCGTCCGGCGAGGCGAATTCGACGTCCAGCGCTTTGCCGCTGTGGCGCGCGACGATGCTCACATAGCCGTCGGAGGCCGGCTCGAGCGTCCACGCCTGGTTGTCGCCGCCATGCACCGGCCACTGAATGATGGGTGTGACGTCGTCGAGCAGCGCACCAAAGACGTCGAGTACCTGCCCGCTGTGCCGCGCGATGATCCGGACCGCCCCGCCGCCGGCCGGCTCGAGCCGCCACTGTTGATTCTCACCGCCATGGCAGGTCCATTGGATCACCGGCGCGGCCGCATCCGTCGATGCGCCGAACACGTCGAGGCACTTGCCAATGTTGCGCGAGACGATCTCGTAGTACTGGTCGGGCGGTGACGTCGCGAGGCGCACACGAAAGATCACCCCGCCACCCTGCGGTCCCCCCGTGGAAGCGGCGCCGTAGAAGGCGCCGTCACTCGCCTGAATCAGCTCGTTGACCGGATTCGCGCCATCGCTCAACGCGAGGTGATGTAGCGTCGTGAGCCCGCCGGTGACGTTCACGACGAACACGGTGCCATAACCGAACAAGCCGCCATCGGTCGTCGTCCCGTAGAGACGGCCGTCGAGACCCTGGGTCACACCTGCGTTCGGGTTCGCGCCATCAGGGCCGGCGAAATGGTGCAGCGTCGTGAGGGTGCCCGCTGAGTCGAGCGAGAAGACGGTTCCCGCTCCGAAGGCGCCACCGGCTCGGGTTGTCCCATAGATGAGACCATCGGTGTCTTGAAACAGTCGGCCCACTGGTTTGGCGCCATCGGGCCCGCTGAAACGGTAAACCGTCGTGAGCGATCCGGTGACCGGATCTACACGGAAGATCGTTCCGTGTTGTGGTACCGGCGGGAGCGGGGTGGGCGGCGGCGGGAACGGCGGAGGGATTGGAATGCTGCCCTCGGTTGTGCCGTACAAACTGCCATCGTGAGTCTCGAGGAGCTCTGACGCAGGATTCGAGGTATCAGTGCCGAACTCAAAGAGATATGTGAGCGGACTATTCGCTCCGACTCTGTAGACCCTCCCGTAGAACGTGAGTTTAGGTCGAGACAGACCGCTCAGCGTTCCGTACAGCCTCCCGTCCCGCGCTTGAATCACTCCCGCCTGTAGTTGGTAAGACGAAGACACGATCGTGAAATCGCCTGCAGGGGTGATTTTGAAGATTGCTCCCGGTGAGATAGGAAGGCCGGATCTCGCTAAAGGTTGTCCCGTACAGGCTTCCATCGTCCCCTTCGAACAGGTTCGACAACGGCGCGCCGCCAACGGTGGATAGGGGTCCCCATTCGAACTCGTGCAGTGTCGTGCGTGTGCCTGAAGGATCCATCTCGAAGACGGTCCCTGATAGCCCCGAGAACCGCCCTAGGAGCCCTGTTGTGCCATAGAACAGCCCGTTCCGTGCCTGGATCACGCCGTTTGGTCGCCCAACGCTCCCTGCGTCGTTGAAATCGTGAACGGTGGCGAGCGTCCCCACACCGAGCGTGAAGATGGTGCCACCCTCAACGAGACCCCCGTCTGCCGTCGTCCCATACACACTTCCGTCTGCGCTTTGAATCAACTCTCCCGGCGAACCGATAGATCTGTGCAGAGTCGTCAGTGATCCTGTCGAATCGATTCTGAACACCGTGTCGTACGAATTGCGTCGCGCCGTAGAAGTTTCCGTCACTGGCTTCAAGCAGATCCGGGCCGGGCTCCGAGCCGTCGATAGGGGAACCACTGAAGCTATGCAGGACCCGGTAGTCGCCGGTCAAGATCGAGCGAATAAACCGTTCCGCTGGGATACTCGCCACTGCCGCCGCGGAGTGTGGTGCCATACAAACGCCCGTCCCGGCCTTGAATCAAGCCTGCCGGTCCCTCCCCGTCATCTCGCAGGCGCCCGCGGAAACTGTGGAGGATCACCCGCGTCCCGGCGTCATCAATCGCTGTGACGGTTCCGTGGCCGGCCTCCCCGCCAAATTCAGTGGTGATGTAGAACCGGCCGTCGCTTCCTTTAATGAGGCTCCTCATGCCAAAGCCGTCAGTGGTCCGATCGAAGCTGTGGATCGTCGCGACCCCGCCGCCCGGTTCTATTAGGAAGATGGTGCTTGGGTCGAACTCGCCTCGACCCGTCAACCCGTAAACGTTCCCGTCGCTCGCGGCGAACAAATCCGCGGGAGACCTGTCGGCCTGCGAGAACGCATGTAGCGTCGTCAGCCCACCGCCTGGAGTGAATCTGAACAACGTTCCGTGCTCGAACTCGCCGCCCTGTAGGGTCATCCCATAGAACTGTCCGTCCAATGCTCGCACCAGAGCAAACGGCCGTGCACCATCGATGCCTCCGGAGAAGCTATGCAGCTGAGTGACCACGCCCGCCGCATCCATTCGAAACAGGATTCCCATGTCGAATGCGCCGCCCGCAGACGTCGTGCCGTAGAAGGTGCCGTCGCTCGCCTGACGGAGCGATGATGGTGCCCTCCCATCCTGAAACTCGAGATAGAAGCTCGAGACGATCTCGTATGTGGCCTCTCGTTGAGCGCTGACTATCGTCGTCACGGCGAGTGTCATTGCTATTGCGGTGACGGCGAGACGAACGAACCGGTGGGCGAGAAGAGCGATCCACATGACAGAGACTCCAGAAGACCGAGGTTGGGCGGCTCCGCTCGAATGCATTCTTCGTCGCGGAGAGCCGGAAGGGCTTCAAGTGAGAACAGTGATCGCGTGCTTAGCTGCGGCGGTGATTGTCCTGCCATCGGTCCGTCGACGCAAACTCAACCGCTTGTCCTTCGAGTCCTGGACAGGAGCAGGTAATGTCCGACAAAGGGTCTTCATGTGCCGGTCGGCGCGGATCGGTCGAGCCCGAGGCGGGCCAGCATCTTGAGCAGTCCCTGTCGCGACAGGCCCAATTCGCGCGCGGCGCGCGCGCGTCGGCCTCCGGCGCGGGCCAGTGCCATCTCGATAAACCGTCGCTCGAACTCGAGCCGCGCATCGGCCAGTCGAGTGGCCGAGATGACCGACGCGCCGGTCACTACCTGCGGTAGTAGCGACGCTCGCACCTGCCCATGCCCCGGCGCGGCCACGGCCAGCGCGGACATGACATTCTGCAACTCTCGCACGTTGCCCGGCCACGAGTACCGGGCGAGGGCGGTCACGGTGCTGTGCGCCAGCGCGGCGCGGGTGCCCACGCGAGGCGCAAGCGTCCGCCAGAAATGATGCGCGAGCACCGGGATGTCTTCCGGCCGCTCGCGCAGCGGCGGCACACGCACTCGAATCACGTCGAGCCGATACAGCAGGTCCTGCCTGAAGCGGCCGGCCTCCGACTCCGCGCGCAGATCGCGATTGACGGCGCTGACGATCCGGACGTCCACCTTCCGGCTGAAAGACTCCCCGACCCGTCGAACCTCCTGTTGCTGCAGCACGCGCAGCAACTTCGCCTGGGCGCGAGGCGACGAGGTCCACCACCTCGTCGAGGAACAGCGTGCCGCCGTCGGCTTCCTCGACGAGACCCGCGCGCTCGGTGATCGCGCCCGTGAAGGCGCCGCGGGCGTGGCCAAAGAGCTCCGACTCGAGGAGTTCGTCCGGAAGCGCCGCGCAGTTGAGATCGCAGAACCGGCGTTCGCGACGCGGGCTCAGGGAGTGAATGGCACGCGCCACGAGCTCCTTTCCCACTCCGCTCTCGCCCTCGATCAGGACGGCAAACGGCGCACCCGCGGCTCGTGTCACCGCACGCCGAACCTCGTCGATCGCCCGGCTCGACGCCCACGAGCTCGGGAATCGACGTGGACGCCACCGCGACATCCCGTGCGACCGATTGCAGCGAATCGACCCGAGTCGAGAGAATCGCCGCAGCCAGTTCGAGGACGTCGCCCGAGTGGCTCGGCGGCGTCCGGTCGACGGGCCATCTGGCGCACAGCGCCCCGAGCAGCCGCGCACCGAGACGAATGGGCACTCCCATTTCGGCGCCGGCGCTCTGCACTTCCGGTCCAATCGGAATACCGGCCTCGAGAATCCGAGCGCCTACGTTCGTGGCGACGCCGGATCCGGCGCTCATCACCGCCGTTGCCGGACCACGCGTCTGATGAGCACAGCTCGACACGACTGGTCTGCAACGATTCGGCGGCAAAGGCCATCACCTTCCCGATGGCTTCGCGGTCGTTCTCGTGCTCCTGCGCGATCGCGACGATCGCCGCGAGGTTTCGTTCGACGACGCGCCGTGGTCGAACGGCAGAATCAGTGGCGGCCCGTGAGACGACGACCGATCGCGTCTCGAAGAAGCGGCGGTGTCGCCGGCTGCACTCGACGCAGGTACTCGAGCTCGCGATCGGCCTCTCCGCGTCGTCCCGCCTGTCGATAGACATCGTGCAGGAGCAGACGCACGCGCGTCAGTCGCAATGGCATCCGCGCGTATTGCGTCGCCTGATGCAGATGCCGCATGCGCTCCTCGACCGATGCGAGATCGCCACTCGCCATGAGCACGCGAGTGTGTGCTGACAGCGCAAGCACGCGCGTCAAGCCGCCGATTCGGCGTCTTCACGCCCAGAGGTCGAGCAGCTCGCGCGCGCGTTGACCCGCCGCGAACACGTCCCCGATCGCCAACGAGACGCGAATCGCGATGGCCGAGACGTACGCCGTCGTCTCGAGGTCGTCACCGGCGCAGGTGAGATCCCGCTGTGTGGCGTCATCGATCCGTCCCTGCCAGAGCAGGATGCGGGCAAGCGTGGCCTCGGCGCGGGCGCGCTCGCCTCCGGCAAGCACGCCGGTCAGTAGCGACGCACGGCACAGCGATTCGGCCGCGGTCAACTGTCCCGCATCGGTGCGCGCAGCCGCCTGCCAGATTCGCGCGCTCAGCGACAACGCCTGATCCTTGACGGACTGGGCGTGAACGGCGGCCTCGTCAAACGCACGTTCGGCGTCCACGGCGCGGCCGCGTTCGAGAAGCAGACGGCCGAGGGAGACAAGCGCCTGCGCGGCGGGCGCCAGGGCCTGGCGTCTCTCGAGCGCTCCGGCCACGTCGCGCAGCAGCCGCTCCGCCGCGGCATGACGGCCAGTGCTCGTGAACTCGGCCGCGCGCGACCCTCGCGCGACATGCCTCAGGACGTCATCGGACAACGTGGCCGGAATCGCCGCTCGTACCGGGCGCGCTCCGTACATCGCTCGGGCCTCGCGGACGAAACCGTGAGGGCTGGGAACGGTCGAGAAGCGAGGAGACGCGAACGTGAGCAGCACGTGCGGCCGTGGCCAACGCGCTGCCGCGTCAACGAAGGCCGCTCGTCCGGCCGACTCACTCGTTCCTGGATGGACGATCAGGAGCAGCGTTCGTTGCTGCAGATCCTCGTTCGAGCACCTCGCGAAGCCGAAGATAGACATCTGCGGCGACAGGCACGTATCCCCGTGCCCGCGCTGCGGCCGCGGCACGCCGCGCGACGACGACCGACCGCGGGCCCTTCGTCGTATCCGCGACCACCCAGCGAGGCTGTCCCTCTCGTCCGTGGTCGAGCACTTCGAGCAGAGACGCCGGCGCCGGCGGCTCGCTGGCCTCGTCGGCGATCTCGTCAACGCGGACGCTGTCGCCCGTGGCCAGGTCCCACGCGTGCGCGGGTCCGTACGTGTAGTAGCGGTCATGGAGGAGTCGGCTCATGCCACGGGTAATGCAACCGGGACGACGACGAGAATCGTTCAGTGAATCGAGAGGCGGCGTCGTGAAGTGCGCAGTTTCTTCCGATCGCGGAGATCGCGAACGCGGCGCTTTCTGGAATGTGCGCGTTCGTGGGCCAGATCGAGGGTGCTCGTATAGAATGACCAAAGAATGCTGCGATTTCTCACCGCTGGCGAGTCGCACGGGCAGGCGCTGGTCGTCACGGTTGACGGTATGCCCGCGGGCCTGCAGCTCGATATCAATGCCCTCAACCTGCAGCTTCGTCGTCGTCAGGGCGGCTACGGCCGGGGCCGGCGGATGCAGATCGAGAGCGATCGCGCCGAGGTCCTTGCCGGCGTCCGCCATGGTGTCACCACGGGCGCGCCGATCGCCCTGCTCATTCGCAACCGCGACTGGGTGAACTGGCAGCAGACGATGTACGTCGAGGCGGAGAAGCCGGAAGGCGCGACCGGCGCCGAGAACCGTCCGACCGTCACGCGGCCGCGGCCGGGACATGCGGACCTGGCCGGTGCGATCAAATACGGGCACAGCGATATCCGCGACGTCCTCGAGCGCGCCAGCGCCAGAGAGACCGCGGCCCGCGTCGCCGCTGGCTCGCTGGCCCGCCTGCTGCTCGCTCGCTTCGGTGTCCGTATCGCGAGCCACGTCTCCGCCATCGGCGGTGTCGCCCTTCCCGACAGCCGGGTCGTCTCGTTCGACGAGGCCTTCGGGCTGCCGGATGATCCCCTGCGCTGCGCCGACGCCGAGTTGCAGCAGCGCATGATCGCGGCCATCGACGCCGCCAAAGAGGCCGGAGACACGCTCGGCGGCGCCTTCGAAGTCATCGCCACGGGTCTGCCGCCGGGGCTTGGGTCCTACGTGCAGTGGGACCGGAAGCTCGATGGCCGGCTGGCGCAGGCGGTGATGTGCATTCACGCCATCAAGGCAGTCGGCATCGGCATCGGCCCGGAAGTCGCATTCCGTCCTGGATCGCGCGTGCACGACGAGATCCTTCCGCCGCTCACTGATGCCGGCTCGCTGGTCCGGCCGTCCAACAACGCCGGCGGCCTCGAGGGCGGTGTCACCAACGGGCAGGACGTGCGGGTCACCGGATTCATGAAACCGATCGCCACGTTGATGAAGCCGCTGCGCTCGGTCGACCTCAGGACGATGGAGGAGGCCGAGGCTGCCATCGAGCGCAGCGACGTCTGCGCCGTGCCCGCCGCGGCCGTCGTCGGCGAGGCCATGATCTCGTTCGTGCTGGCCGATGCGTTCCTCGAGAAGTTCGGCGGCGATTCCATCGAAGAGATCGAGCGTCATCGCGCCGCCACGGCCGAGGACGTCGCACGCCGGTTCACCGCCAGGACACCGGCCTCGGAGACGCGCTGATTCTGCACCGACCGATGCTCCGTCCGATCGTCCGCCATGGCGCGGCGGTCCTGCACCGGCCTGCCGAGCCGGTGGCCGAGATCACGCACGAGATCGACGCGCTCGTGGACGACATGATTCAGACGATGTACGCCGCGCCGGGCATTGGACTGGCGGCGCCTCAAGTGGGCATCGGCAAGCGGGTCTTCGTGTGCGACATCTCGGTTGGGCGCAATCCATCGGACCTGCTGGTGTTCATCAACCCCGAGTTCGTCGAACGCGACGGGATGCAGTTGGAAGAAGAGGGCTGCCTGAGCGTGCCCGGCTTCAATGCCACGGTTGCGCGCCCCTCGCGGGCCGTCCTCAAGGGACTCGATCGACACGGTGAGCCGCAGTCGGTCGAGGCATCAGGGCTGCTGGCCCGCTGCTTCCAGCACGAGATGGATCATCTCGATGGCACGCTGTTCGTCGATCGCCTGCGCGGCCTGCAGAAAGATCTGATCGTCAGGAAGATCAAGAAGCTCGCCAAAGCCGGGAAGTGGTAGCGCCCGTGCGGATCGTGTTCTTCGGCACGCCGGAGTTTGCGGTTCCGTCCCTTGAAGGGCTCATCGCGTCAGCGCACACCGTGGTCGGCGTCGTCACGCAGCCGGATCGACCGCGGGGGCGCGGGCAGCGAGTAACAGATTCCCCGATCAAGGCCGTCGCGCGCGCGCACGGGATCGACGTTCTCCAGCCGGCGAGCCTGCGCGACCCCGGATTCATCGATTCGCTCGCGGCCCTGTCGCCTGACCTCGGGGTCGTCGCCGCGTATGGGAAGCTCATTCCCGGCGCCATGCTCGCGCTACCCCGCTTTGGGATGATCAACGTCCACGCATCGCTCCTGCCGAAGTATCGGGGCGCGGCGCCCGTTCATCGAGCGGTCATCGACGGCGTCACCGAGACCGGGGTCACCATCATGCGTATGGTCGTGGCCCTCGATGCCGGAGCGATGCTGGAGAAGGTCACGCGTCCGATCGGGCCCGACGAGACCAGTGACCAGGTCGAGCGCGACCTGGCCCGGCTGGGCGTTCCGCCGCTCCTCAACGTCATCGAGCAACTGGAGAATGGCACCGCTCGCGAAGAACCTCAGGACGATGCGCAGTCCACGTACGCGGCGCGCCTCACGAAAGAAGAAGGGCTGATTGACTGGTCGCTTCCGGCGAGCGCCATTCACAACCGCGTGCGAGGACTGTATCCCTGGCCGCATGCATACACGTATGCGAGCGGCAAGCGTCTGATCGTGCTGAAGAGCCGTGTGGGGTCTGACCGGGGTCAGACCCGGGTGCAGACCCCGGCACCGTGGTCGGTATCTCGGCAGATGGAATGGTGGTGGCGGCGGGACACGGCACACGGCTCAACCTCTTGGA
This sequence comes from uncultured Acidobacteriota bacterium, assembly GCA_963751025.1. Taxonomy (GTDB): domain Bacteria; phylum Acidobacteriota; class Vicinamibacteria; order Vicinamibacterales; family UBA2999; genus Gp6-AA40. Next base: position 468,111 of record CAVVTC010000010.1, read on the forward strand.
ACTACGGCCCGAAGGACGTCGCGCGATGACAGTTCGCGACTTCCTTGCCGGTCATCCGACACCGATCGGCACGCGATTGGGGTCTGACCCGGGGTCAGACCCCACATGACGGCGCCGGCGCGAACGGCGGCCTTTCGCGCCCTCGTCGCCATTACCGCCGACCGCGCCGACCTGCCGGCGGCGCTCGCCACGAGCCGCACAGCCCTGGACGACGACCGCGACCGCGCCCTGACGGCGACCATCGTCACGGGCGCACTCAGGTGGCAGCGAGCGCTGGACCATCTCGTCTCGCACTATGCCAAGCGACCGCTGACCAAGGTCGACCCGGACGTGCTCGCCATCCTTCGCCTCAGCGTCTTCCAACTTCTGCATCTGGATCGTGTCCCGGCGGCCGCTGTCGTCGACGATGCCGTCAGCCTGACGCGAGCGGCACGAAAGTCGAGCGCCTCGGGCTTCGTCAATGCCGTGCTCCGCTCTCTGCTGCGTGAGCGCCATCGACTCCCGCTCCCGCCACGACCCGAGTCTCCAGACGACCGCGCGGCCGTGCTCGCGTATCTCGGCGTGACCTGCTCACATCCCGACTGGCTCGTGGCACGGTGGCTGGATCGCTACGGGTTCGACCGCACGGAGGCCTGGCTGCAATTCAACAACAGCACTGCCCCGCTCACGCTTCGGGCAAACACGCTGCGCGTCAATCGCGGACAGCTTCAGGAATTACTGTCGCGTCACGACGTCGAGACCGCGCCAACCCGCTACGCGCCGGAAGGTCTCACGGTCGGTTCCGGCAATCCGCTGCACACCTCCGAAGACGAGTCGTTCCTCGTCCAGGATGAGGCATCGCAGCTCGTGCCTCTGGTGGTTGATGCGCAACCGCGCGAGCGGATTCTCGATCTGTGCGCGTCGCCGGGCGGAAAAACCGTCGCGATGGCGGCGAGCATGAACGACTCGGGCACGCTCGTCGCCTGTGACGTGCGCACGGGCCGCGTTGCGCTGCTGCGCCAGACCGTGCGGAGAAGCGCAGCGAACCACGCTCACATCGTCCACGTGCCGGCCAGCGGCGCGCTGCCATTCACGGACACGTTCGATCGCGTGCTCGTCGATGCGCCCTGCTCGGGCCTGGGAACGATCCGCCGCGATCCGGACATTCGCTGGCGCCGCGCGGCGAGCGATCTGCCTCGTCTGGCCGACCAGCAGATCGAGCTGCTGACGCGCGCGGCCGCGACCGTACGGCCGGGCGGGCGCCTCGTGTATGCGACCTGCTCCAGCGAGCCTGAAGAGAACGAGCACGTCGTCGCGGCATTCCTCGAGCGGGCGCCGTTCGATCGGATCGACCTTCGCGAGTCCGGTCCGCCGAGCCTCGCCTCTCTCCTCGACGATCGCGGCGCGATGCGGACGCTCCCCTTCGCGCACGGACTCGAGGCATTCTTCGCAGCGGCGATGGTCCGTCGAAGCCACTAGCGGTACGATGGTTCATTGATGCGGCTCGGCACACGAGTCTGGAGCGTCGGAAAATTCTTCCTGCTGATCGGCGCGCTCGGCGCGACATTCCTTCTGTTCTTTGTCTTCTCCATGCGGATGGCGATCAGGGCGCGCGAGGTCGAGGTGCCGGTCGTCATGGGCTTGACCGTCAATGAAGCCACCGAGGCGCTCGCCGCGATCGGTCTCGGTCTTCGAGTCGACGAGAACCGCCGCGCGGACGCCAAGATTCCGCCCGGTCGCGTGATGCAGCAGGATCCAGGCGCGGGCATGCGAGCCCGACGACAGCGCACGATTCGTGTCTGGGTCAGCTCGGGACCACGCGTCACGACGGTTCCCTCCCTGATCGGCCAGAGCGAGCGAACGGCGCAGATGCGCCTCGCCCAGGACGGCGTCCAGGTCAGCACACGTTCGGAGATTCGATCGGCCGACTACCCCGCCGAGGCCGTCGTGTCGCAGAATCCCCCACCGAACTCCCGCGCCCCAGAAGTCTCGCTGCTCGTCAACCGCGGCGAAGAGGCCACCACATTCGTGATGCCCGATCTGATCGGCATGGACGGCGAACGCGCCGCCGAGGCGATGCGAAGCCGAGGCTTTCGCGTCAGCATCGTCGGGACGCAGCCTCTCCCCGGCATGCCTGCCGGCACCATCATCCGGCAGCAGCCCGATGGCGGCTTCAAGGTGGCGGCGGCCGATTCGATCTCGCTCGAGGTGAGTCGATGAGCAGTACGCCGAAGGCGCCTCTCGTCCAGATTGCGCCCTCCATCCTGTCCGCCGACTTCGCCGCCCTTGGACGGGACATCTCGGCGGCCGAGCGCGGCGGAGCCGATCTCATTCACGTCGACGTCATGGACGGGCACTTCGTCCCCAATATCACCATCGGGCCGCCCGTCGTCCGCGCGATCAAGCGCATCGCCACGCGGCCGCTCGACGTGCACCTGATGATCGAGGAGCCCGATCGCTACATCGAAGAGTTCATCGCCGCCGGCGCCAGCATGATCTCGGTTCACGTCGAGGCCGTCCCGCACCTTCACCGATCCGTCACGCAGATCAAGAAGCTCGGAGCTCGCGCCGGCGTCGTGCTCAACCCGTCAACGCCTGCAGTCATGCTCGAAGACATCGCCGCGGAGGTGGACTTCGTCCTCGTGATGTCGGTGAACCCGGGCTTCGGCGGGCAGTCGTTCATTCCCAACACGCTGAAAAAGTTGCAGCGCGTTCGCGCCGTGCTGACAGCGGCGGGCTCGTCGGCGCCGATCGAAATCGACGGCGGCGTTGACCTCTCGAACGTGGCCGAGGTCGTGGCGGCCGGCGCCAACATACTGGTCGCCGGTCAGGCTATCTTCGGCGCGTCCGATCCCGAAGCGGCCACGCGGACGCTGCGCGCGGCCGCGAACAGGACGCCGGGTGGATAACCCGTCACGGGCACGGCGCACGCGCGTGCGCGCGCGCTACGCCGATACCGATCAGATGGGCGTCGTCTATTACGCCAACTATCTTGTCTGGTTCGAGGTCGCCAGGACGGAATGGCTCCGCGACAGCGGGTGGAGCTATCGCGAGATGGAGCAGGCAGGCATCTCGCTTCCGGTCATCGAGGCCCACTGCGAGTATCGGCATCCGGCCCGCTACGACGATGAAATAGAGATTCGGACCGAGGCCAGAGTGCTGACGCCGGTGCGAATCCGATTCGACTACGAAGCACGGAAAACCGCCGACGATACGCTGTCGGCGACGGGCCACACGGTCCATGCGGCGCTCGGGACCGACGGCCGGCCGCAGCGGCTCCCGGCCCGGGTGCTCGAAATCCTTGGATAAGGCGGGGTTTCGGGCTAACGGCTGCCATACCCAGGTCTGACGTCTTACAATAGAGGGCTGGGGCCCGGACTCGGCGGGGGTCTGTGCGCCCGCATTCAGATGGGATGGTCGTAACACACTGCATGACTGACACCGTAACCCGCGAACCGGCTCGGCTTCGGGCCCTTGCGATCGTGCTCATACTCGCCGCGTCCGCGGCATGCGGCGGCAACCGATCGGGTATCCCGACCAACACCGCCAACCCGGATCGATTTCTCTACGATCGCGGCCTCGAAGAGCTCAAAGACAACAGCTGGCTCGACGCCCGCGAGTACTTCCGTCAGGTCGTCGACAACTATCCGCAGAGCCCCGTACGGCCGGACGCCAAGCTCGGCGTCGGCGACAGCTTCCTCGGTGAGAAGTCCGTCGAGTCGCTGGTCCTGGCGGCCAACGAGTATCGCGAGTTCCTGACGTTCTTCCCGCGGCACGATCGTGCGGACTACGCTCAGTACAAGCTGGCGATGAGCCACTTCATGCAGATGCGCGCACCCGAGCGGGATCAGAGCGAGACCGTGAATGCGCTGCGTGAGTTCCAGCTCTTTTTCGATCGATACCCCAACTCCACCCTGACGGCGGAGGTGCGCACGAAATGGCGTGAAGCGCGCGACCGCCTGAGCCAGGCGGAATTTCGCGTCGGTTATCACTATTTCCGCGTGAAGTGGTGTCCCGGCGCGATTCCCCGCTTCCGCGGTGTCCTCAAGGAGGACCCGGACTTCACCGGAAAAGGCGACGTGTACTTCTATCTGGCGGACTGCCTCGCACGAACCGATAAGAAAGCTGAGGCTATCCCTCTGTTCGAGCGTCTCCTCGCCGAGTTCGCTCAGAGCGAGCATGTCGAGGAGGCGAAGAAACGCCTCGACGAGTTGAAAGCCCAGGACGTGAAGACTCAATAGCGAGGCGGACACTTCGGTCCGCCCGTCAGGGAGAGTGACCGATGAAGTCCCGATCGACCGCCGGAGTCCTGATTGCCGTTGGACTGCTGGCAGCCACCTCGCCGGCCCGCGCGCAGCGCGGTCCCTCGGCGACGAGCCCCAATCTCAGCCCCGAAATCCTGTCGCTGGCCTGCTCGCCAACCGCGGCGCTCGAGCCACCGCCGACGCCGCTGCGCGTCACCGGCGGCCAGGATTCCTTCGCCCGGCGGATCTACGGCCCAGGGGATCTGGTCACGATCAACGCCGGGGTGAAGAACGGCATCGAGGTCGGCCAGGAGTACTACGTGCGGCGCCTGCAGGTCGCCAACCGCGAGCCCATCTCCCGCGCGACGCCGGCGACGATCGCGACCAGCGGCTGGATTCGCGTGTATGCCGTGGACGATGACATGTCGCTGGCCACGATCACGCACGCCTGCGACACGATCGAGGTGGACGACTTCCTCGAGCCGTTCAAGCTGCCCGTCGTTCCGACCGTCTCCAAGGATCGTCCGAAGCCGGAGCGCGATAATTACGGCAAGGTGCTGGTCGGCACCGACCGGCGCACGAGCTTTGGCAAGGGCGACTACTTCGTGGTCAACCGCGGCAGCGACCACGGCATCGAGGTCGGCTCACAGTTCGTGCTCTACCGCGACAAGAAGCAGGCCCAGAACTTCCTCTTCGAGATCGGCGAGGGCATCGCCACCGAGGTGAAGGCCGAGATGACCACGATTCAGGTGACGGTCTCGCTCGACGCGATCGAGTCAGGCGACTACGTCGCCCTCAGACGCGAGCCGGAGAAGAAGTAGATCTCGAAGATTGCCAGGGTTTAATTGGTTCAGAGAGGCCAGAACCCTGGCCGCTACCCCGCCCGGCGCTGGCGCGCGATGTTCACGTCGGCAACCCGCGCGTTGAGGAGACGCTGGAAGCGCCGGTAGTAATCCGCCGCGGAGGCCACCGCGAGCAGCATCACGGCCCACAGCGCGACATAGCCAATCGGCGCCAGCCACGGCAGCGGACCCCACCCCAGAATCAGGAGCAGAATCGCCGTTACCTGTGACGCCATCTTGATCTTGCCGAGCGGCGAGGCCGGAATGGTGATGTCCTTGGTGTAGGCCAGGCTGCGGAGCGCGGTGATGGCGAACTCGCGGCCGATGATGAGCGCCACCATCCACGCCGGCGCGAGCCCCAGCTGGACCAGCGAAATGAACGCCGCCGACGTGAGGAGCTTGTCGGCGATCGGATCCAGCATCTGCCCCAGCCAGGTCACCTGACGCCGGCGCCGCGCGAGATAGCCATCGAGCCAGTCGGTGATCGACGCCAGCCCGAAGATCGCCGCGCCGACCAGCTCCCGCTGCATCCCGAAGATCCTGCGACCCTCGGACTCCGTCAGCAACACCACGACCAGCAGCGGCACGAGAAACATGCGCACCAGCGTCAGCGTATTGGGCAGATTCATCGGTGGCTGCCGCATTCTATCATCGGGTCCCCCGCACGGGCCGAAGGCCTCGCTCGACGGTGGTGTAAGATCGTGGATCGTCATGAAAGCGATCCTCCTGGCCGGGGGCAAGGGCACACGACTCCGGCCGCTCACGATCCATACACCGAAGCCGATTGTGCCCATTTTCAACCGGCCGTTCCTCCACTACCAGCTCGACCTGCTCAAGCAGGTGCCCGAGATCGACGAAGTCATCCTGAGCCTCAATTACCAGCCGCGGCGCATCGAGGAGATCTTCGGCGACGGATCCGAGGTTGGCATCAAGGTTCGGTACGTCGTCGAGCCAGCTCCTCTCGGTACCGCGGGCGCGATCAAGTACGCCGGCGACAAGCTCACCGAATCGGTCGTCGTCTTCAATGGCGACGTGCTGACCCAACTCGATCTCGGCGCGGTCATCCGGATGCACCGCGAGCGGCAGGCCCGCGCGACGATCGTCCTGACGCCGGTCGAGGACCCGACCAACTACGGGTTGGTCGAAACCGACGAGCGTGGCAACATTCGGAGGTTTCTCGAAAAGCCCAAGCGCGGACGAGATCACGACCAATCAGATCAACGCCGGGATCTACGTGCTCGAGCCCGAGACGTTCGATCGGATTCCGAGCGACGTGCCGTGGTCCATCGAGCGCAGCTATTTCCCGTCGCTCGTCGAACGGGGCGAGACCTTCGTCGCCTACGTCTACGACGGCTATTGGATCGACATCGGGACACCGGAGAAGTACACCCAGGTGCATCGCGACATCATGGACGGCCGGTTTCGCGCGGCGCCGTTCACGGATCTGGCCGCGCCTCGCGCCGCGGTCGCCGCCGACGTGCGCGTCGAGGAAGGGGCCACCATCGAGGGGCCGTGCTTCATCGACGAGGGCGTGCTCATCAAGGCCGGCGCCCGCGTCGGCCCGTATTCGGTGATCGGCCGGCAGACGCTGATCGAAGAAGACGCCACGATCGACGGCGCCATCATCTGGCCCAACTGCCGCATCGGCGGCAGCGCGGTCGTACAGAATGCCATTGTCGGCCGCCAGTGCCACGTGGGGCGCAGCGCGACAGTGAACGGCGGCGCGGTGCTTGGCGACAAGACCACGCTGACCGACTTCACGCGAGCATGAGGAGTCAATAGTGTAGGGGCCGGCTTCAGCCGGCCCAGGGTCGCCTGAAGGCGGCCCCCACTCTACAAGGATTCAATGCCCATCAATCCAGCGATTTTCAAGGCGTATGACATTCGCGGTCTGTACCCGAATGAGATCAACGAGACCGTCGCCCGCGACATCGGCCGCGGCTTCGCGACGTATCTGAAGGCGTCGACAGTGGCGGTCTCGCGCGACATGCGTGTGTCGTCTCCGGCGATTGCCGCGGCGTTCATCGACGGCATCCGCCAGCAGGGCACGCACGTCGTGGACTACGGCATGCTGCCGACCGACGTGATGTACTTCGCGGTCGTCAACGACGGACTCGACGGCGGCGCTCAGATCACCGCGTCGCACAATCCGAAGCAGTACAACGGGATCAAGATGGTCCGCGCCGAGGCGCTGCCGCTCAGCGGTGACGCCGGCATCGGCGACATCCGGGACATGATCGCGGCCGACCGCCTGCCCTCGTCTGCGTCCACTCCAGGCCAACTGAGTACCCGCGACGTGGTCGCTCAGTACATCGAGAAGGTGATGTCGTTGATCGACCCGGCGATCATCAAGCCGTTCACCGTGGTCCTCGATGCCGGCAGTGGAATGGCGGGCCTGGTCGCGCCGCCGATGTTCGATCGCCTGCCGTGCCGTACCACGAAGCTGTGCTTCACGATCGACGGCACGTTCCCCAACCACGAGGCCAATCCGCTCATCGAAGAGAACCGCCTGGACGTCACCGCGGAGGTCGTGCGGCAGAAGGCCGACATCGGCATCGCCTGGGACGGCGACGCCGATCGCTGCTTCTTCATCGACGGCAGCGGTGAATTCATCTCGGGCGACTTCATCACCGCGCTCCTGGCCGAGGCGTTTCTCCTCAAGCACGGCCCGGCCACGGTCATTTACGATCTGCGCGCGAGTCACGCCGTCAGGGACACGGTGGCCAAGTATGGTGGCACGGCGCTGATGAACCGCGTCGGCCACGCCTTCATCAAGCAGCGGATGCGCCAGGAGGACGGGATCTTCGCCGGCGAGGTCACCGGCCACTACTACTTCCGCGACTTCTACTACGCCGACAACGGCTTCATTCCGGCGCTGCTGATCCTCGAGCTGATGTCGAAGAAGAACCAGTCGCTCCGCGAGCTGCTGCAGCCGTTCCGCGAGCGGTATTTCATCTCAGGCGAGATCAACACCAAGCTGGCGAGCATCGACGAGGTCCCGAAGAGGCTGGCCGGGATCGAGGCCCGCTACAAGGACGCGCAGATCACGAAGATGGACGGCGTGTCGATCGACTACCCCGACTGGCACTGCAACGTCCGCGGCTCGAACACCGAGCCGCTGCTCCGCCTCAATCTGGAGGCCAGGACGCCGGAGATGATGGAGAAGAAGCGCGATGAGGTCCTGGAGGTAATTCGGGGGTAACGGATTAGTGGACTGTATCAGGCCTTGACCTGCGATTTCCCGGCCGCGACAACGGAGCGGCCGGTATGAATTAGGATGGAGATACCACTAAAATAGGCAGGCAGACCGAAGAACGCGGGAGTAGTTCAGCGGTAGAACGCGAGCTTCCCAAGCTCGATGTCGCGGGTTCGATCCCCGTCTCCCGCTCCATCCACCATGCGCCTCAAGGCCCTCGCCGGCGTCTGTGCACTGTCAGTCGCCGCCATTGCCGCGCCGACTGCCTCACAAACCCCGGCCGGCGATTCCGTGTCGCCCAGGGCCAGGCAGATCCATCGTCGCGCGATCGTCGTCGATACGCACGACGATACGCCGCAGCGACTGTTCTTCGACAAGACATTCGACATCGGCCGGCGTCACGACAACGGGAGCATCGACGTGCCGCGCATGCGCGAGGGCGGACTCGACGCGCTGTTCTTCTCCATCTGGGTGCCGGGTGACGTGACCGGGCCCCTCGCAGTCAGGCGCGCGATGGCGTTGATCGACAGCGTGCACGAAGCCGTGCGGCGGCACCCGGCAGACTTCGTCCTCGCGACCACGGCCGCCGACATTCGACGGGCCGCAGCCTCCGGGAAGATCGCGGCGCTCATGGGCATGGAAGGCGGCCACATGATCGACGACGACCTGGGCCTGCTGCGCAGCTATGCGAGCCTGGGCGTCCGGTATCTGACGCTGACCCACTCGGCGAACACCAACTGGGCCGACTCCTCGGGGGATACGCCGAAACACAACGGCTTGACGGCGTTCGGCAGGGACGTGGTCCGCGAGCTGAATCGCCTCGGCGTGATGATCGATGTCTCCCACGTCGCGGACAAGACGTTCTACGACGCCCTCGAGGTCACGAGGGCGCCGGTCATCGCCTCGCACTCATCCTGCCGCGCCCTCTCGAACCATCCGCGCAACATGACCGACGACATGCTGCGAGCGCTGGCGCGAAACGGCGGCGTCGTCATGATCAACTTCACGGTTGGATTCCTGAGCGAGGAGCACCGCGTGGCCAGCCTGAAGGCCGGCGGGACGTCGAAGGTGTTCGCGGAGCTGTTGAAGACGTGCGGCAACGAGGCCTGCGCGATTCTCGAGATCGATCGTCTCACACGAGCCGCGATGATGAGCGGTGCGCTCCCGAAAGTGGGCTGGGAGACGATCGTCGACCACATCGACCACGCAGTGAAGGTGGCCGGTGTCGAACACGTGGGGCTCGGCTCGGACTTCGACGGCACGTCGCTCCCCCTGGGCATGGAAGACGCGTCGATGCTGCCCAAGCTCACGCAGGCCCTGCTCGACAGGAACTACAGCGAGCGGGACATCGAAAAGATCCTCGGCGGCAACTTCCTGCGGGTCATGGAACGGGTCGAACAGGCACGCGGCCGATAGCGACAGAGTTGGCGCGGGGCTGTCGCGATCCGGCACAAGTCACGGCACGGTGCACTTGTGTAAACCTCACAAACTCCCCTGCACAGACGCCTCCCTTCCCGGTCCTTCACAGAACGTCGGTCGGGCACGCGGATTGTTCTGTCCCGCGTGCTGATACCCCCAGCGATCGGCCGGAGGTGTTCTATGAGGCTGGTACCTGTGCGGGCCTTGCTCACGGCACTGTGGTCCGGGCTGCTGTTGATCGCCTCGGTCGCCACATCCTCAGCTCAGACGAGTCGAGTGATCGTCGAGGTGCGACTGCCCTCGCCGCACGTACCTGAGGGCGACCTGCCGGACGCGGCGACGATTATCAATCAGCGGCAGGCGATCGCCGCACGAGCCGCGCAGGTATTGTCGAAGCTGCCGGCACGCGCGCGTCGCGCTCCACTGCAGCTTCGAACGGTGCCCTTCGTCGCTCTCGAGGTCACGCCCGAAGAACGCGCCGCGCTCGCCCTCGACCCCGACGTCGAACGCGTGCTGGACGACGTCCTCCTCTTCCCGGTGCTCACTGAGAGCGCGCCTCTCGTCGAAGCCGACCAGGCGTGGAACGCCGGATACGACGGCAGCGGCACGGTGATCGCCGTGCTGGACAACGGCGTGGACAAGGCGCATCCGTTCCTGGCGGGAAAGGTCGTGGAGGAAGCCTGCTACTCGAAGACCGAACCCGGCGCGACCGAGACGCTGTGCCCGAACGGCCTCGATCAGCAGATCGGTCCGGGGGCGGCCGCGCCCTGTACGTTGGCTAGCTGCGCTCACGGCACGCACGTCGCCGGCATCGCTGCGGGCAGTGATCCATCCGCGGCACAACCCATCGCCGGCGTCGCAAGAGGCGCGAACCTGTTCGCCATTCAGGTCTTCACCAAGGTCATCGATCCTGCAAAATGCGGAGGCGCCGCATCGTGCACCGGCGCGTTCTCGTCCGACGTAATTGCCGCACTCGAACGCGTCTACACCGTCGCGCTCGGCGGGGCGTACACGATCGCCTCGGTAAACATGAGCCTCGGTGGCCAACAGTTCACCGCGCCATGCGACGGCGAGCCCTTCAAGCCGATCATCGACAACCTGCGCACGTTCGGCGTTGCGACGGTCGTTGCCTCGGGTAACAGCGGCATCCCGTTTGCGATTTCGTCACCGGCCTGTATCTCATCTGCCGTGAGCGTTGGCTCGACGAACAAGAACGATGTGGTGTCGTACTTTTCCAACGTCGCGCCGTTCCTGTCGCTGCTGGCGCCGGGCGAGCCGATTACATCGTCGGTCCCCGGTGGCTCCTATTCGGCGATGAGCGGCACGTCAATGGCAGCGCCGCACGTAGCCGGAGCCTGGGCAGTACTGCGCCAGGCCGCTCCGAGCGCAAGCGTGTCTGACATTCTCGAGAGCCTGCGAAACACCGGGCTCGTCATTCATGACGATCGGTTCCTGGGCGGATCCACGATTCCCCGGATCAGGCTGCTGAGGGCGCTGGCATCGCTCGTCACCGTCACGAATCCGGCGCCCGCCATCAGCGCCACTGAGCCGACGCACCGGCGTGCCAACCTTGGTCCGCTGACCCTTACCGTCATCGGCAGCGGATTCAGTACGTTCTCCGTGGTTCGCTGGAATGGCGCCGATCGGCCAACCCGGGTGATCAGCACGACGAGACTCGAGGCCTCAATCGCTGCAAGCGACCTGTCGGCTGCAGGCACGGCACAGGTCAGCGTGCATACGCCTGGCCCAGGTGGTGGTACATCGAGCGCCCTCGAATTCACGATCGATCCCTCGGCGACGCTCACCGCGAGCGCATCGGCGGTCGCGCCGGGCAGTTCCGTCACGGTGACGCTGACGCTGGGCTTTGGCGGCGGCAACGACTACCTGGCGCTCGCGAGGACCGACGCACCCGACACGAGCTATCTCCTATGGACATACGTGGGCGCGGGCGTCACGGACCGGACGTGGACCGTGACGATGCCAGCCGCCCCCGGCACGTACGAGTTCCGTTTGTTCGTCGGCAACGCACGCCGGGCGACGAGCCCGCCGATCACCGTTGATGCGTCGCTCAACCCGGCACCAATCGCGACCTCACTCTCACCCACCTTCGCCATGGCCGGCGGAACGGCATTCACCCTCATCGTGAATGGCAGCGGGTTCATGGCGGGCTCTGTCGTGCGCTGGAACGGCTCGAACCGTCCAACCACCTTCGTGAGTTCCACTCAGCTTCAGGCGGCGATCGCTGCCAGCGACATCGCGGCGGAGGGCACCGCGAATGTGACCGTGTTCACGTCAGCGCCAGGCGGCGGTGACGTCCGCGGCGGTGGCTTTCACAATCCGCGGCCTGCCTGCTCTGGCCGTCAGCGCAACCAGCGTCCCCGGAGGTAGCGCGCTGACGGTCACACTGACGAACGGCCTCGGCGGCAACGGTGACTGGTTTGCGTTCGCTGCGGTGGGCGCTGCGAACAACAGCTACCTGCAATACGTGTACGTCGGCAACGGCGTCACGACTCGCACGTGGACGGTCACGGCGCCAGCGACGCCAGGGACGTATGAGTTCCGGCTATTCGCGAACTATGGGTACACGCGTCTGGCCACCAGTCCTGCTGTCACCGTACTTCCGGGTCCTCCAGTCATCAGCTCGCTCTCTCCGGCGGGCGCGCCCGTCGGGGGCGCGGCGTTCACGCTGACAGTCAATGGCACCGGGTTCACGGCCGGATCGATCGTGCGGTGGAACGGTGTCGATCGCGTCACGACGTTCTCGAGCGCCAGTCGCCTGCAGGCGTCGATCCCCGCATCCGATCTCGCGGTCATCGGCACGGCGCAGGTCACGGTGTTCACGCCGACGACCGGGACGATCCTCTGCGCGGCCGTTCTCCGTCCAGACAGCACCGGTGCTGAGCGTCAGCTCAACGACCGTCACGACAGGAACGGCGGTGACGGTGACGCTCACCGGGGGCTTTGGCGGTGCGGGAGACTGGCTGTCGTTTGCCAACACGGGAGCGCCGAACAGCAGCTACGTGCAGTACACCTACGTCGGCGCCGGCGTCACGACGCGGACGTGGACGGTCACGGTGACAGGTCCTGGCACGTATGAATTCCGGTTGTTCAGCGACGGGTACAACCGTCTGGCGACGAGCGCGACGATCACGGCGACGGCGGGGGCTCCACCCGTCCTGACGGTCAGTACGACGACGGCGGCGCCCGGCACGCCAGTCACGGTGACGCTCACGAGCGGCTACGGCGGCGCGACCGACTGGCTGGCGCTGGCTCAGACCGGCACGCCGAACACCAGCTACATTCAGTACAGCTACGTCGGCGCCAACGTGACCACGCGAACCTGGACGTTCACGATGCCGAGCACGCCGGGGACGTATGAGTTCCGGCTGTTTCCGAACAACGGCTACACACGTGCCGCGACGAGTCCGCCGATCGTCGTGAACTGACGTGCAGGTCCGGGGCACGTGCGGCCACGTGCCCCGACGCCACTCTCTCGTTACCAGCGACCGTGATGCGATCGAGGCTGGAGGATCTTCTTGAAGGTCCAGTGAGCCACGCGGCTTCCCTGTTCCCGTGCGTCCTCGTCGGCAAAACGGAAGTGAATGCCCAGGATGATGCGCGCCTCGACGACCTCATCCGCCGCCTGGGAGAAGCGCGTGAAGTCTCGCTCCTGGTCGGTCACCATCGGGTTGGTGTTCCTCACTGAGAACGCAATGTGGTCGGTTCCAAAGAACAGTCTCAGCATCGAGGTGAATGCTCCGGTCACGCCGTTCGCACCAGACGAGTGGTCCGGATAGTTCGGTGTGACAGGAAGCAGAGGCAGCCATGTGACGTCGCCGGCGGTTCTCGGGTTGCCGTCGTTGTCACCTTCACGGATGGCCGTGTACGGCCGCCAGAAGTTGTAGTGATAGCTTGGTTTCCCACACGGTGATCGCCGCGTCAGCGGCGGCGACGTTGGCGAGCGCGAACAGCCGGGCGCTGTCGCTGATATCAGTAATTCGTGCGTCGGCGATCTGCCGCATGGCCTGGTTCCATTGTGCGAAGAAATTCCCGGACCAGAAGAGACCGAGATCGGTTTCCGAGTTCGGGTGGGCAGCGGCGTTCCCTCTGGCCTTCGCCTCGTTGTAATCGCGAGCGTAGTGGCGACTCTTCAACGGTGGAGGCGGCGGAGGCCTGAACTGTGAGGGGCGCTTCAACGCGAACGGCTCGGTGACAGCCAGGAAGTGGAACGACATCGGTGTTGTCGATGCCGTCGGCGGCACCGGACGCCATTCGCCGATGCCGGTGCCTCCGACGAATGGATCCACGGCCAGCATCGGGCGATAGTGATTGTTGTAGAGAGCGACGCCGGCGGCCTCGCCCACGTCCACCGCGGGATCCCCAGCGAGGCCGTGGCCCGTCATGTAGTTGTTGTAGAAGAGGTCGAGCGGTCCCTGTTGTCCCGGGTACAGCAGGACGAGCACACGATGGGCCGCCGCCGCGGCCGCCGCGGCGGGATTGCCAACACCGAACGCTTCCTTGTTCGAGTAGTGATAGGGCTCGAACTTTCGTTCGATCGCCTGCACGGCGTCGTGCATCGCCAGATGAACGAGCGCGATGTCGAGCAACCCGGGCGGGCCACCACGTCCCACGGGAGGCACTTGCGGTGTGCCGGGGCCGCCAGTCGATACGTAGAGCACCGTCACGGCATTCCAGTCAGTGACGACGTCGGCATGGGCGTGTAGCGCACAGGCCAAACCGACACACAGGGCGAGTCCAAGCGTTCGCAGTTTCATCATCATGATCCCCTCCGACTTCATCGTTCTTCGCGGAGGCTATCACCGCACTGATGACGTTTTTCAGGCGGAACGCATATACAAGAGGAATCCAAGCATCCTGCAAGGATCCGGGATCGGTGGGTGACTACTTCAACGAGAGCCCGACGGACGCGGACACCTGTGTGGACTTGCCCATGATGTCGCCGTCGGCGGCGATCCTGTGCACGCGGATGTCGAAGCCGACGGCGAGGTGCCGGCTTCATGAACCATCGCGCGCCGCCGCCAGCGTTGATCGCGCTGGACGATCCGGTCGCAACGGCCTTCACCCGCGCCGTGCCGGCGCCAAGGCTCAGATAGCTCCAGCCATCCGAGGTCCCGAAGTTGAACGACAGCTGCGGTGCGACGGTCTGAAACGTCGCGTTCGCGTCCGTCGTCGTGCCTCGCACGTGCATGACGTTGACGCCAAGGCCGAGACGGGCGGGACCGAGGTTGAAGAGATAAACGTGGCCGCCGACGTCGAAGCCGAAACCTCGTGCCGGGACGGTGAACTGATCACCGAGGTCGGGATACAACCCGGGGCTGGCGGGAATGCCGCTTGGTCGCGCCCCGCACATCGACGACGTATGGACCAGGCGGGCCGGGCGTCAGACTCTGCGCCTCGACCCGCGATCCCATGAGCACACCGGCCAGTCCGAGCCACGCGGCCAGACGGCCGGAACGCATCAACTACTTGCCCTTCGACTTCCTGCGCTCAGCCCAGTACTTCCGCATCCGCTCGGAGACGGCCTTGCGGCCGGCCGCTGTCATCTTCTCTGCGGCGGCGACGCGCCCCGGCCTTGCCGACCTCCGCGACTGCACCACGCCGCCCGCGCCCGAACAGCTCGGGGAACTCGGCGCGGATGGCCGCCTCCTCCTGCTTCAACTGTTCGAGCCGCGCAATCGCGCCCAGTCGCGCCAGACGCCGGAGCTGCTCCGTATTCAGATTCGCCACCAAATCCTCCAGTCAAATGATGAAAAAGCCGGTCACCCAAAACATCCATTCTCCATCATTTCCTGGCGGGCGAGACGCCAGCCAGCCTGGCTCGCTCGATCGACGCGCTGATGAAACCCGACGTCCGGACCTGTGCTCACGAACTCCTCGATCGCCTTCAGCTTCGCTCGCGGCGCCCTTCTCGACGACGAAACACTGATCGACGTCGAGAAAATTGTCAGCGAGCGGACGCAGCTTGCCTCCCGAGGCCGACTGCGCGTCCAAGTCCACGCTGACGGTTGATCGCGAATGCATCCACGCTCTTGCCGAGCAGGATCGACTCGAGCTCGGGCTGCGGCGGCATGGTGTCCAGTACCTGCACTCTCGCGTTCTTGAGACTGCGGCTCACGAACAGCTGCTGCGACTGGCCTTTGATCGCCGCGACGGTGACACCCGCGCGGTCCACGTCCGCCGTCTTCTGGAGCGGCGAGTCGGACCGGACCAGATAGCTGTTGTGCATGACGATGAAGGTCGGCGCCGAAATCCACTTCGCGCGCCCGGGTCTCGTCATAGGCGAGGAACCCGATGTCGGCGCGTGCCGTTCTTGAGCGCGGCGATCACGCCGGCCGCATCCGGCGCGGGAATAATCGTCGACTTCACATTCAGCGTGCGGGCCAGTTCCTGCACGAGATCCGGCACTGGACCGGTGGCCACACCGGTCTTGGTCCACCCGCCCATGGACGGGGTTGCTGCCAAGAAAGACGGCGCGGAGCGTTCCGGTTGGCGCCAGCACCGATGCCGGCGACTGAGCCTCGACGGTCACGCCGAGCACAGACGCCGCGACGAGCGCAATGAGGTATCGCACATCAGTATCCTTTGCCGCTGCCGAGCCGCCGGCTTCTGTCCGCGAGACTCCTGCACGATGCGTACGCCGGCGCTGGCGCCGATGCGCGTCGCGCCGGCGGCGACCATCGCCTTCAGCCCGTCGAGGTCCCGGACGCCGCCGGCGGCCTTGACGCCCATCTCGTCGCCGACCACCCGGCGCATCAGCGCCACATCGGCGGCGGTCGCGCCGCCGGGGCCGAACCCGGTTGACGTCTTCACGAAGTCCGCCGCGGCCGCTTTGGCCAGCGTGCACGCGGTCACCTTCTCATCGTCGGTGAGCAGCGCGGCTTCGATGATGACCTTGCTCACGGCGCCGAATTCGCGGCACGGCGCGGTCACGGCCTCGATGTCGCGCTCGACCAGCCGGAGATCCCCCGACTTGAGCGCGCCGACGTTGATGACCATGTCGATCTCGCGCGCGCCGTCGAAAATCGCCCGCCGCGTCTCGTAGTGCTTCGTGTCCGGCGTGGTCGCGCCCAGCGGAAAGCCGACCACCGAGCACACCACGACCGGCGTGCCCTTCAAGCAGCTGCGCGCAGGTCGCCACCCACGTCGGGTTCACGCAGACGCTGGCAAAGCTGTACTCCGCCGCCTCGCGGCACAGCGCCTCGACGTCCGCGCGCGCCGCGTCCGGCTTCAGCAGCGTGTGATCGATCATGCCGGCGACGGTGCCCGCGGCGCCGCCGGAGGCATGCAGGCCGAGACGCGTCGCTCCGGCTTCGAGCACGCCGCGAATGCGATCGGGACAGCATTCGTACAGCACGGCAGTGGCACTGACAGCGTGACGGCAACGGCGAGGAGGTCGCCGCCGTCACTTCCTCGACGATGATCTGAATCAGGCGCTGAAGATCGACGTTCTGCATCAGCTGCGGGGCCGCGTCTCCAGGTCGCGAATCTTGGCCAGACGGCGGATGTAGCGCGGCTCGCGCATCGGCGTATCGAGAAAGGTGTTCACGATGGCGATGGCCTCGTCTCGCGTGACGAGCGTCGCGCCGAGCGCCAGGACGTTCGCGCCGTTGTGCTGCCGTGCGTAGCGGGCCAGCGTTTCGTTCAGACACATGGCCGCCCGCGCACCGGCGACCTTGTTGGCCGCAATCGTCGAGCCGAGGCCGGCGCCGTCGATGACAATCGCGGCATCGGCTTCCCCTCGCGCGACCTGAACGGCCGCGGCCGACGCGGTATCCGGATAGTCCACCGGATCGCTGGTCGCGGTGCCGAGGTCGTGGACGGCGACGCCGCGGCCGCGCAGGTGCTGGACCAGCGCGGCCTTGAGCGCCACGCGCGCTGTGATCGCCGGCGATGGCGACCGTGCGGATCTCCGCCGGCGGCGCCAGCGACGCAGCGTCGGGATCGGCGCCCTCGCGGACCACCGAGATGCGGCGGGCCTTCAGCGTATCGTGCGCGAGCGGCGTGATGTGGCCACCGGTCACGAGCACGATCGTGCTGCCGTACTCGAGCACGCGCGCGTCTGCTTCGGTGACCATCTGAAACCGCTTCACGAGGGTCGCTATGTTACCCTTGCGGACTTCATGGCTCAAGGCATGCAGACCTTCATTTCCGCGGAGGAGATCCAGCAGCGCGTGCGCGCGCTCGCGACCGACATCGCGCGCGATCATCCCGACGGCGTGCACTTCGTCTGCGTGCTCAAGGGCGCGTTCGTCTTTCTCGCCGACCTCGCGCGCGCGATTCCCGGCAGCGTCACGCTCGACTTCATGGCGCTCTCGAGCTACGGCAACAGCACGCGCTCGTCCGGGCAGGTGCAGGTGCTGAAGGATCTCGGCGTCGGCATCGAAGGCCGCGACGTCGTCATCGTCGAGGACATCGTCGACACCGGGCTGACGCTCACCTATCTGCAGGACATCCTGCGCGCCCGCGCGCCGCGATCGCTGCGCACCGCGTGCCTGCTGAGCAAGCCGTCGCGCCGCCAGATCGATGTGAAGGTGGACTACGTGGGCTTCACGATCGAAGACAAGTTCGTCGTGGGATACGGTCTCGATTTCAGCGAGCAGCACCGCAACCTGCCCTACATCGCGCGTGATCGACGACTTAGCGCTCTGGGTTCCTGGCGTCCTTACTTGAGTGCTTCTTCGGTCTTCACCTGGAACCGCCGAAACCGCCCGTAGGTCGCCACGCCGCGAATCTCGCCCGTGCCGTCCGGATACCAGTCCCGCATTTCGACCGGCACGTTGATGCCGAGCTCTTCGTCGAACTTGTAGAGTGTCGTGACGGTGATCGCCGCCGCGCCCGCGGCCGATCTTCAGCTCCGTCTTGACGACGCGCCCGGTGTCTTCCTCGATCCACACCAGGCCCTGCGACAGGATGTCCTGATTGCCGTTGCCCTTGATGAGTGACGGTATCTTGAATTCCTGGAACTGTACCGTCCTCACCGTGGGTCCAAGCTTCTTGTCGAGCCCTGCGAGGTTGAACCGGAACCGTTCGCGGTAGCCTTCCTGAAGAAAGGCCATGACGAGCAACGGATTGTTGAGCGTACCGATGTTGAGCAGGTTGTGGCGGGACCCGGCCTCCTGCAGCTCCCTGGCGCGGCGCAGCGCGTTCGACGAGGGCTCCAGGAAGAGCTTCGTCAGACGCTCCTGTTGATCGCGAACCGGCTTGCCGTCCACTTCCGCCACGTCGCGGAACGACTGCCACTGGGCGTCGCCCGGGTATCGCACGAGGAGGTAGTCCGACTTCATCGTGCGCTTGCGCCGCGGGACCGTCGTCTCCTGGACGAGCGTCTCCTCGGCGACGACGTTCGAGAACTGATCGACGAACTGCGCCACGTAGAGCGTGGCCTTGCGAGCAGCTCGGCTTTCTTGTCGCCCTGGCCAGCCCCGGCGCTCGGGCACAGAAGGATGACGGCGAGGATTCCGACGACGAGGCCGCGTGCGGACATCAGCATCTCCTCTCAGGCGGGTCTGAAGACCCGCCTCTACTTCACCGCGGCGCGCACCTTGTCGATCCAGGCGCGCCCCTCGGCAATGACCGCGGACTCGTCGAGCGTCAGCATCTTGCGGTCGCGCATCAGCACCTTGCCGTTGACCACCGTGGTCCGCACGTCGTCCCCGCGCATGACGTAGACGAGATGGGAGACGGGATCGTACATCGGCGTCTGGCGCGCGCCGGAGGCCGAGACCGTAATGAGATCGGCGTGCTTCCGGGGCTCGAGCGAGCCGATCCGCCGCTCCAGGCCGAGCGCGCGGGCGCCGCGAATCGTGGCCATCTCGAGCGCGGTCCGTGCGCTCAGCGCCCGCGGATCGACGTTGGTGTGCTTGTGCAGCAGCGCCGCGACACGCATCGCCTCGAACATGTCGAGGTCGTTGTTGCTGGCCGCGCCGTCGGTGCCGAGACCGATGCCGACGTCGGCGCGCAGATAGGCCGGCACCGGCGCCGTTCCACTCGCCAGCTTCATGTTGCTCTCGGGATTGTGCGAGACGCCCACACCGCGCGCCTTGAGGATCGCGATGTCGGCATCGGAGACCCAGACGCCATGCGCGCCGAGCACGCCGGGGCCCAGGAAGCCGAGGCTGTCGAGATACGCGACCGGCGACGACTTGAACCGCTCCTGCGCGGTCTGAACCTCGTCGCGCGTCTCGGCCAGATGGATCAGCGTGGGGACGTTGTGACGCCGCGACAGATCGCGCGCGGCCTTCAGCGTCGGGCCATCGAGCGTGTACATCGCATGCGGCGCAACAGCCGGCGTGATGAGCGGGTCATCCTTGAACGCCTTGATGAACGCCTCGGCGCGGACGAGGCCGTCGGCGGGTGTCTTGGCGTCGGCGACGGGAAACTGAATGATCGTCTGGCCAAGCACGCCGCGAAGGCCAGCCGCCTTCGTCTCGGCGGCGACCTCCTCCTCGAAGTAGTACATGTCCGCGTATGTCGTCGTGCCGGACTGAATCATCTCCAGCGCGGCGAGTCGCGTTCCCGCTCGCACGAACTCCGGCGACACGGTCTTCGCTTCGGCGGGAAAGATGTACTTGTTCAGCCACTCGGTGAGGGCGAGGTCGTCGGCCAGCCCCCGGTACAGCACCATGGCTGCGTGCGTGTGCGTGTTGATCAGACCAGGGAGGATGATCTGCCCGGTCGCGTCGATAGTGTCGCGGCCGCGGAACTGCTTCGCGATGTTCTCCGCCGTATCGACTGCCACGATGTCGGTGCCGTCGATCGCCACGGCGCCGGCAGGAATCACGCGGCCAGCGGCGTCGACGGTGACGACCGTGCCACCGGTCACCACCAGCGACACCTGCCGCGGCTCGTTCTGGGCTGACACGAGGGTCAGAGCCCAGACCACGGACGCGGCAAGGGCAAGAACCCGGATGCGCATAGAGGGATTTTAGTACTATTTCACCGTGCCTCTTCACGTGATTACGCATCCACTCGTGCACGACGCGTTGATGGAGCTTCGGGACGCGCGCACGGCGCCCCCCGCGTTCCGGCGCGCGGCCAACCGTATCAGCGTCCTGCTCGCCGCCGAGGCGCTGCGCGACCTGCCCTCGTCTGACGACGACAGTCACGACGCCCCTCGGCCCGGCGCAGGGACGCGTCGTACTTACAGATGTCGTCGTTGTGCCGGTTCTACGTGCCGGCCTGGGGATGCTCGACGCGGTGCTGGAGCTCCTGCCGACCGCGCGCGTCGGACACATCGGGCTGCAGCGGGACGAGGCCACCGCGATTGCGTCCAGGTACTACTCGAAGCTGCCACCTGGCCTTTCGAACAGCCACGTGCTGATGATCGACCCGATGCTGGCGACCGGCGGCAGCGCCGCGGCGGCGATCGACCTGATCAAGGCGACCGGGGCCACCGCCATCAGCATGATCTGCATCGTGTCGGCTCCGGAAGGCGTCTCGCTCCTCGAACGCGTCCATCCGGACGTCGCCATCTTCACGCCGGTCGTGGACAAACAGCTCAACGCCCACAAGTTCATCGTCCCGGGCCTGGGCGACTTCGGCGACCGGCTATACGGAACAATCTGACGTCCAAATGCCAGCCAGACAAGGAGGCGTGATGAATCAACGGATGTTCGCAGCATTGGCAGTCGCGCTCACGGCAACCCTCGCGTCTGTCTCGGCGCAGGAGATCTTCACGTCAAAGGACCAGGGCGTCACGCTTCCCTCCGTCGTGCGGAGCGTCAAGGCCGGCTACACCGCGGCGGCCATGGACGCGCGCATCGAAGGCATGGCAATACTGGAAGCGGTGGTGCTGGCGGATGGAAAAGTCGGCGACGTCACCGTCACACAGTCACTGGACAAGGAATACGGCCTCGACACGCAGGCCGTCGAGTCGGTCAAGCAGTGGCTGTTCAAGCCGGGGACCAAGGACGGCAAGGCTGTCGCCGTTCGCGTGACGATCGAGATCAGATTCACGCTCAAGTAACCCAGGGGTTCGGCTTTGGGCTTTCGGCTTTGGGCGTTGGGGTTTGGGAGTTGGGAATTGAATGATGGTGGGCGCGGGTGGAATCGAACCACCGACCCCTCGCGTGTGAAGCGAATGCTCTACCGCTGAGCCACGCGCCCGACCAGACGATCAGTCTAACTCGACGAGCGCGCAGCGAACAACATCCCGCGCGCATAGCGGCCTCTGCGCTTCTTCAGTTCGTGGCCGCGGTCAGGCGCGTGCCTTGGACCGCGAGACCGTGCGTGGCTTCTTGACCGCCTCGCGCCTTCTTGGCGACGATGTTCTGCGACGCCAGCGTGAGGGCCTCGCCCAGCGTCTCTTCGTCCACGGCCTCCAGCCGTACGGTTGTACTCCCCTGCTCGCCCCATTTCCCCTTGACCGGAACGAATGCGTCCGGATGCTCACGCACGAAGGCGCGCTGCTGGTCTGGCGTCAGGTTCACCATGCCCCACTTCCGGTCCGGGTAGCCAAGCGTCGCGAAGATGCGACCGCCGACGCGAAAATCCGGATGCCCGTGGTGTGCACTCTCGCTCGCGCCCTCGAGGCCGAGTGCGATTCGGCGAAATCGGTCCGGTGTCATCTCGTGCGATCCTCCCGCCGGTGATCGTCTCTCAGCGCGCAGCGACAGCAAAGATCCACTTAAGGGACCAGTCGTACACAAAAAGGGCAGCCGCAAGCGGCTGCCCTTTTTGGTGCCTCGTCACGTTGGCGCTATGCGCGTCTGCTACGAGGGCTTCTTGAGCGCGGCGACCAGCGCCTGCAGCATCTCCATGTATTGGGTGTCGGTGCTCTCGAACGTCTTCCGGTATTCGGCTTCCGAGATCTTCGCCTTGCCCCAGTCGCCGTCGAAGACAACGCTCTTCCCGGCCAGATCGGCGGTGTCGAGCTCGTTCTTCTCCCGCTTGAACCGCAGCCCGTTCGCGCCCAGATCCATCACGAACACCTTCGACTGCCGCTCCGCGGCGCTGTTCAGATCCTGGTAGATCTCCTGATACTTCTTCTCCCCGAGCAGATAGTCGATGCGCGCCGGCTGCGAATACTTCGCGCTCACCACGAGCAGCTGGCTGCCGGCGATATAGAGCGCGCTCACATACTGTCCGGCGGGGTCGTGCTTCGCGGCGATGCTATCGAGCTTCGCCTGATCGAGCAGACGCGTGAGCTCGGTCGCGAGGGCGGCTGACTTCGATTCCTGGGCAAGCGCGGCTGACGGGACGACCAGCGCGCACAACAGAGCGACTACGCGGAGGCGACGAACGACGTACTTCACGGCGACCTCCTAGTGAACAGGGGTGCACTTGTATCACCGGAGCGGGCGCAGGTCAATACAGGACGGATGGGGATTACTCGACTCGCCAGAAACGGATGACGACTTCGGTGGGATAACGCTCGCCGGTGCCGATGAAGACCGCGCGGGTGAGCCACTGCAGTTCGGGGGCCGCGGTCTCGAAGGTGGGAATCGTGCGGAAGTAGACCAGCGACGGATCGACCGCTTCCCCTTTCAGCAGCTTCTCCATCACCGCCGGCGGCGCGTGACGTATGCCGGCATTCTGCACGTAGATGATCTGGCCCTTGTCGGTTTCGAGCGTATAGCGCGTATCGAGCTCGCTGAATCCGTCGGCGCGGATGATCTGCCAGTCGGCCCCGCCGGGAACGACCTTGCCCTTGATGCCCGGACCCTCGAATGTCCCACTCAGGATCGACACGATCCGGCGACGGCCGCGTGGAACCTGCCCGATCTCGACCGGCGCACCAACCTTCACCCGGGCCTCGAAGGCGAAGACCAGACCAGGAGCCGGCACCGGCGGGGGCACACGGGAACTCTGCGCGCCGAGAGATGGCGACGACCCGCATGCGACCCACACCGCGAGAGCCACTCCTGCCAGCGATCGGAAAATGAGCGCCACAGATTCAGCCGATGAATGACGCGTCGTCTTCCGCGGCGGCGGGCGACGGTCCGTGCGCGCGCGGCCTGGACGGACGCGGGCCGCGATTGAAGAACGCACCGAAGGCCTCGCGCAGGCCCTGGAAGACCGCCCAGCCGGTGCGCGCCGGTCCGAGGATGGTGTCCTGCACGGCGTTCATCGTCTCGTCCACGCGGCGCGTCACGTCGTCCATGAGACGCTCGGCGCGCTCGACCTGCGCCGTGGCGATCGCGGTCGCCCGGGCGGCGTCTTCGGATATCTGATGAACGTTGGCAGATATCTGCTGGACGTTGGCCATGATCGGACGAACCGTTTCCTCGAGCCGCCCAAGCCTCTCTCCGGCGTCACGTACGGCACGAGTCGCCAACACGACGGCGGCGATCTGGCCGATGGCCATGGCCAGGACCGAGATGGCGATGACGCCGAGGAAAACGTCCGTCACGCGTCGGGTCCCACCTCGCGCGTGGCCGCCTGGAACTGCTCGCGGGCGCGATCGAATGCCGTTGTCAGGTTCTCGCGCTGCCGGTTCACGATCTCGCGTCCCTGGCGCGCGGCCTCGGTGGCGCGGTCACGGCCTTCCTTGGCGCGCTGGCTGAGATACTCGCGCGTCTCCTCGCCCTTGGCCGGCGCGAACAGCAGTCCGACCGCCGCGCCAACGGCCGCACCGGCCACGAACGCGAACAGTACGCCTCCAGCTCCAATTCCGTTCTGATTCGACATCGTCATCACTCCGCGTCAGAACAGACTTACTCTGACGTTCAAGAAGCGTTTCGGATCCTTGCGAATGGCCGCCACGAGATCTCGCAGCTCGGCCATCGTTCCGTTCATGTTCTCATACAACTGCTTGTCCTGGAGCAGCATGCCGGCCGTGCCCTCGCCTTGCTGCAAGGCGGCGACAACCTTATCGAGCCGGTCGGACACGGAGTTCAACCTGTTGTACAGCTCCTGATCGGTCGCCAGTTTGCCGAGCGTCCCTTCCCCGCGATTGATCCGGCCGGTGAATGCGTCCAGGTTGGCGCTGGCCGACTTCATCGACGTGGCCAGCGCAGTCGTCGTTCAACAGCTTTCCGAGACTGCCCTCCCCTGCTCGTATACGTGCGGTGAGTGCCTGCAGGTTCTCCAGCGACCCCTCGAGGGCGCGCGCCGCGGCGGGATCGTTCGCCAGCCGGCCGAGCGTGCCCCGGCCCTGATTGATGTTGTTCGCCACCGTCTCCGCCGACGAGACGAGACCGGTCAACTCCTGGTAGAGCGCCTCGTCCGTGAACAGGCGGCCGAGCGTGCCTCGTCCGGCGCGGACGTCCTGGAACAGCTGCGGTGGCTTCCTCGAGGCCAGCACCTGCCTGTTCGGCCATGTTCGCCAGCGATGCCGTCGGGCGGCGCGAACGGACGTACCCCCAGTCGGGAATCGGTGTGCCACCGCTCGACGCGGTGATGTCGACGGCCGACTCTCCCAGCAGCGACACGGATCCCAGCGTGGCCACCGATGTCGTCGTGATGCGCGGACGGTTCTCTTCGAGGACCTCCATCCACACCTCGACGCGATCGCCGACAAATGCCACGCCGGCGACCGTGCCGATGTCCACGCCGGCCAGACGCACCGGAGCGCCCTCCTTCAAGCCGGCCACATCCGCCAGCACGGTCTTGATCGAATAGCGCTGCCAGAAGAATCCGTTCGACCCCGTGAGCAGGAACACGAGGATCGTCGCCATGACGATGGCGAAGATCGTGATGAGCCCGATCTTCAGCTCGGCCCAGGCCAGCGAACGCGTGCGCGGCATGAATCGATCCCCTCTCTACGAGAGAAACTCTTTGATGTACGGGTCCGTGGACGCGCGCAGCTCGGTGGCGTTGCCCTCGAAGGCCACGACTCCGTCTTTCAGCATGATGAACTCCGCCTCGTCGGCCTTCTTCGCGTCGGCTTCCGCGATGCGAATCGAGCTGCCCTGCCTGACGGCTTCATGCGTGGCGACGAAGAACGCGTCACGCAGCTGATGGGTGACGACGATCGAGGTGACGCCCTCGAGGTCGCGCAACTTCAGGATCTCTTCGTCAACCGTCATCGCCGTGATCGGGTCGAGCCCGGTCGTGGCTTCGTCGTACAGCAGGATGCCCGGCTTCGCCGCCATCGCCCGTGCAATCGCCACGCGGCGGCGTTGTCCACCTGACAGCTCGGACGGCATGCGCTCGATGTACTCCTGGATGCCCACGAACCCGAGCACCTCTTCTACGCGCCGCTGCGCGTCCTCGCACCGTGACGTCGCTCTCTTCGTACAGCTTGTAGCCGACGTTCTCTTCGACCGTGAGCGAGTCGAAGAGCGCGCCTTCTTGAAACACCATGCCGATGTCGGACCGCACGTCCATGAGCTCCAGCTCACTCATCCTGTCCACGCGCTTGCCATTGACGACGATCGTCCCCCCGTCGGGCCGCAACAAGCCCAGTATGAGCTTGAGGATCGTGGACTTGCCAGAGCCGCTGCCGCCAAGGATGACCTTGGTATGCCCCGGCTTCAGCTCGAAGCTCACCTCTTTCAGCACGACTTTGTCGTCGAAGGCGAGCGAGACCTTGTCGAGCACGATGGATGCGTTTGTCATGTCGTCCGGGTCGGCTGCCGGTCCACGTACTCAAGCCGGCCCCCATGTACGTGGAGGCCGCCTTCAGGCGGCCTAATACAACAGCGTAATCAACAACCTCGTCACGAAGAAGTCCACGGCGATCACCGCCACCGACGCCGCCACCACGGCGTTCGTCGTCGCGCGGCCTACACCCTGCGTGCCGCCGCGTCGTCCGAAGACCCACATGACATCCGATCGACACGATGACATAGCCCAGGCAGAAGGGCTTGATGAGCCCCATCCACGCGTCATCCAGGATACAACGCCTCGACGATCGAGTTCCAGTACACGCTCGAGGCCACACGCAGCTGAAACACGGCGATGAGCCACCCGCCAAGGATGCCGACCGTGTCAGCAATGACGGTCAGGACCGGCGCCATCCAGAATCCAGCCAGCACGCGGGGAACGACGAGCTTGCGAATCGGGTCGGTGCCCAGCGCGCGAAGCGCGTTGATCTGGTCGGTCACCACCATCGATCCCAGCTCCGCGGCAATGCCCGACCCGATTCGTCCGGCGAGCATGAGCCCGGTCAGCACTGGTCCGAGCTCCTTGATCATCGACGCGCTGACCAGACGTCCGACAAACGGCCTGGCGCCGAATTGATCGAGCGTCATCCCTGACTGCAGGGCCAGCACCGCACCGGTGAAGAATCCGGTGAGCACCACGACGGTCAGCGAGCCGACGCCGATCGCTTCGAACTGCTCGACGATGTCGCGGAAGTAGTAGGGACGTGATGTCGCGCCGCGGATCGTCGCCGCCTGCAGGCGCATATATTCCTGCACCTCGAGGACCGCACTCTTCAACCAGTTTTCGAACAGGCTGAACACCGGCTACCGGCCCGTGTTCAGGCTGGTGAGGCCCAGGTCGCGCGTGCGCAGGGCCTTGAGCTCGTCGCGCAGCGACGCGGCACGCTCGAAGTCGAGGTTGGCGGCGGCGGCTTTCATCTCGTGCTCGAGCCGGGAGATCTCGGCGTCGAGCTCGGCCTGCGTGCGGAACATGTCGCGTGGCTCGCTGGCGGGCGTCATGTAGTCCCGCTCGTAGACGCTCGACATGACATCTTCGATCGAGCGCACGACTGACTCCGGCGTGATGTTGTGTTCGACGTTGTAGGCGGCCTGCAGCGCCCGGCGGCGTTCGGTCTCCTCCATCGCCGCCTTCATCGACGCCGTGACCGTGTCGGCGTACATGATGACCCGCCCGTTGACGTTGCGGGCGGCGCGGCCGGACGTCTGAATCAGCGATCCGGCCGAGCGCAGAAAGCCCTCCTTGTCGGCGTCGAGAATGGCGACGAGCGAGACTTCGGGAAGGTCGAGTCCTTCGCGGAGAAGGTTGATGCCGACCAGGACGTCGAATATGCCGCGCCGCAGGTCGCGGAGAATCTCGACCCGCTCGAGCGTATCGATGTCCGAGTGCAGGTATCGCACCTTGACGCCGAGCTCCTGGTAGTAGCGTCGTCAAGTCCTCGGACATTCGCTTGGTCAGCGTCGTCACCAGGACGCGCTCCTTGCGCTCCGCCCGCTGCCGGATCTCCTGCAACAAGTCGTCCACCTGACCCCGCACGGGCCGTACTTCGATCGGCGGATCCATCAGCCCGGTCGGCCGAATCACCTGCTCGACCACAACACCTCCGGCCTTCGACAGCTCGTACGGGCCGGGCGTCGCCGAGACGAAGACCACCTGCTTCGCCCGCTGTTCCCACTCCTCGAAGTTGAGCGGACGATTGTCGAGCGCCGACGGCAGCCGGAAGCCGTAGGCGACCAGGACCTCCTTGCGCGAGCGATCGCCAAAATACATCCCGCGGACCTGCGGCACGGTCTGATGGCTCTCATCGACGATGACGAGCGCATCGTCGGGGAGATAGTCCATGCAGTGTGGGCGGCGCCGCGCCCGGTGGCCGGCCGGTGAGGTGGCGCGCGTAGTTCTCGATGCCGTGGCAGTAGCCGATCTCGCGGATCATCTCGAGGTCGAACATCGTCCGCTGGTGCAGGCGCTGCGCTTCGAGGAGCTTCCCTTCCGACTCGAGCTGACCGCGGCGCTCGGTGAGCTCCGCCTTGATCGACTCGACGGCCAGCTTCGTCCGATCGCGTGAGGTGACGAAGTGCGACTTGGGGTAGACCGCTACCTTGTCCAGACGGCGGAGGACCTTGCCGGTCAGCGGATCGAACCACGCCAGCTCGTCCACCTCGTCGCCGAAGAGGCCGATGCGCAGCGCGTGCTCTTCGTACGACGGCACGACTTCGACGATGTCGCCGCGGACGCGGAAGGTGCCGCGGCCGAATTCCGTGTCGTTGCGCTCGGTACTGGATCTCCACCAGCTTCCGCAGGATCTGATCGCGATCGATCCGCTGGCCCTTTTCGAGCGCCAGCAGCAGTCCGTAGTACGCCTCCGGCGAGCCCAGACCGTAGATGCACGACACGCTGGCGACGATGATGACGTCGCGCCGCTCGAAGAGCGACCGCGTGGCCGACAGCCGCATGCGATCGATCTCGTCGTTGATCGTCGCCTCCTTCTCGATGTACGAGTCGGTCGACGGCACGTAGGCTTCCGGCTGGTAGTAGTCGTAGTAGCTGACGAAGTACTCGACGGCGTTCTCGGGGAAGAAGCGCTTGAACTCCTGATAGAGCTGCGCGGCCAGCGTCTTGTTGTGCGCCATGACCAGCGTGGGCCGGTTCACGCGCGCCAGCACCTGCGCCATCGTGTAGGTCTTGCCAGACCCCGTGACGCCGAGCAGCACCTGACGGCCGTCGCCGCGATTCAGTCCCTCGACGAGCTCCGGCACGGCGTGAACCTGGTCGCCGCGGATCTCGAAGTCGCTGACCAGCTTGAATTGATCGTAGACGGAGGGCATGGCTGCGGAATTGTACCGGTCCTTGGTGGCTTAGTTCTCGGTCCCTCCTTGCCCTTGGACCAAGGACCGAGACGGACCTGGCACCAAGCACAAAGGACCAAGGACTTATTTGCGATAGGGAGCGAAATAGCCCTTGCGCGACTGCACGCGCAGATCCTTCAAGTCCGGGCGACGGACCTTGATTTCGACTTTGCGCCAGCTGCCGTCGGTGGCGGTGTTCGTGGAGATGTAGCCGACGCTGTACTGCGCGCGAATCTGCATGAGGATCTTGTCGTAGGCCTCCTCGATCTGCTTCATCGCGTAGGGAAAGAAGGCCTCGCCGCCGCTCTCGGTCGCCAGCTGCGTCAGGCGGAGACGCTGCTCGGCGCGCACGCTGCTTGGCTGGTTCTCCAGAAAGCCGACCGAGTAGACCGTCACGTCAGAGGCCCGGACCAGCGTCAGCACGTCACCGAATCTGATGGTGCTGCGCGTATCTCCGCCGTCGGTGAAGAGCACCAGGATCTTGCGGCCCTGCGCCTCCGCGGCGCTGTCCAAATAGACGCCGAGCGCGTCGTACATCGCCGTGAAGCCGCCGGGCTTGCGCGAACGGATGCGTTCGACCAGGCGCGGGAAGTCCAACTGGCCGTACTTCGCGACGCGGACCTCCGTGTCGAAGTCCACGAGCGTCATGTCCTTGGCGTCCGACAGCGTGTTGAGAAACTTGACCGCGGCCGAGCGCGACAGCTTGATGTCGGCGTCCATGCTGCCGCTGGTGTCGAACAGCAGGCCGATGTGCAGCTCGGGCCCGCTGTTCTCATCGCCGCGCGCGAAGTACTCGATCGTCTGCTTCTTGCCGTCCTCGAAGATCTCGAGGTCGCCGCGGGTGAGGTCGTTCAGGAAGTTCGCGCGCTTGTCGGAGACCGTGACGCCCGAAGCTGACGATCTCGGTCCCGGTGCGGAAAGTGGGCTGCTGCGCGAGCAAGGCGCCGATGCGCACACGACGAGGGCAAATCCTGCGAGAACGCGCTGGTCAGGCCCTCGAAATCCCATGGAAAGACCCATCATAAACCCGCCTCGGCCGGGGAGGCGTATAATGGGGGTTTGGAGCGTATGTCTAGGGTGTCTCCTTGGACAGGCGCGAACGCCCGATGAGGTGTCTCGCCGCCTGTCAAACGGAGCTGGCCATCCGGATGCTCGATGAGATCCTGCTGCCCAGCTTCGAAGTCGAGTTCCTGGTCGAGAGCAAGTCCGTTGCGCGTCGTCTCCACGACAGCGGGCTGAGCGTGACCGCCGGGGTTCTCAGCCGGATGGACACGTATGTCAAGGCCGACCTCACGCCAGGAACGTGCGTGGTGGTCGAAGACAACGGCCGAAAGAGCCTGAAAAAGGTGCTCGGCGCCATCTTCGACGCCGGGGGCACACTGGTCTACGTGCTCGGCGTCGGTACCTCGCACACCCGCGAACGTGAAGACGAGCTGAAAGCGCAGTTTCCCGAGCTCAATTACCTGGCCCTCTCCGAGCTCTTCGGCGGTCCCCTTCTCACCGAGTTCAGCCGATCCCTCACCCGCCTCCGCGTCCAGCAGTATCAGCGATTCTTCAGCGACGCCGACCGGGTGCTCATCCTCCTGCACAACGAACCCGATCCCGACGCGATGGCCAGCGGCCTCGCCCTCCGGACGGTTCTGCACCGCAACCGGCAGACCGCCGTCATCGCGGCCCTGCAGGGCGTGACGCGCCCGGAAAACCAGCGGATGATGAACCTCCTCGACATCAACGTCGAGACCGTGACGCTGGAGCAGGTCGAGGCGTTCGATCGGGTCGCCATGGTGGACGTGCAGCCGCACTACTTCGGCGGCTCGATCGACAGCGTGGGCCTGGTCATCGATCATCACCCCGAGCAGCCTGGCTACACGGCGATCTACAAGGACATCCGCGTGGACTACGGCTCGACGTCCACGATCATGACCGAGCACCTGCGTGCCGTGGACATGAACATCTCCGAGCGCGTCGCGACGGCGATGCTCTACGCGATCAAGTCCGACACGCTGTTCTTCAACCGCCAGGCCAACCGCGTCGACATCGAGGCCTTCTCGTATCTCTACCCGCTGGCCGACGCCACCCTCATCCGCAAGATGGAGGGCGCGGAAATCACGATGGATCGCCTGGAGTACGTCGTGAAGGCGAAGCAGCACGGCAAGATGACCGAGCAGGTCTTCTGCGCGTTCCTGGGCAACACCCCGCGCGAGGACTTCATCCCCTACGTGGCCGACTTCTATCTGCAGCTCGAAAACGTGCAGTGGACGATCGTGTCCGGGATCGTCAACGACTCGATCATCATCTCGGTTCGGAACCTGGGCTACTCACGCAACGCCGGTGAGTTCGTGCGGAAGTACTTCAACGACATCGGCAGCGCCGGCGGCCATCGCGCGATGGCCAAGGCCGTTGTGCCGCTCCGGTCGTTCAAGGAGAAGTTCGGCAACCTGCAGGCCGAGCAGTTCACCGACCGCGTGCTCGGGCTCGCGCTCGAGTTCCTCCACGAGCACCAGCCGAAATTGCGTGCAAGGCGTAGCGGACGGGTCTGAAGACCCGCCTCTACTTCCCAAACAGCGCCAGATCGACTGCGTCACCCATCGCCTTGTAGCCGGCGTCGCCCGGGTGCAGATGGTCGCCCGAGTCGTACGCGGGCAGGAACTTCGTCGGCGCCGCCGGATCGCGCGTGACCTGATCGAAATCGATGACGCCGTCGTACGCGCCGCTCGTCCGGATCCACTGGTTCAGCGCCTGCCGTTTGGCCTCGCCCTCCGGGGAGAAGTAGGCCGCTCCCTCGTACGGCGTCAGCGTGGCGCCGTAGATCTTCAATCCCCGCGCGTGCGCCCGCGCGATGAGCTGCTTGTGGCCGGCAATCAGATCCGCCGCGCTCGGTGACGGATTGGCGCGCGCGATGCCGATGTCGTTGATGCCCTCCATGACGACGACGTGCGTGACGCCGGTCTGCATCAGGACGTCGCGATCGAACCGCGCCAGCGCGCTCACGCCGGCGCCGTCACCAAGCACACGGTTGCCGCTGATGCCCGCGTTCAGAACCGCCACTCCGGCGCTCTTTCGCGCCGCGAGCCGGCGCGCGAGGTGATCCGGCCAGCGGTTGTTCATGTCGGCCGTTGAACGAGCGCCGTCGGTGATCGAGTCGCCAAACGCCACCACGGCTCCGGTACCCGCCGGCGCGGCGACCTCCACGCGCGCGATCAGGAACCACGCGCCGCTGCGCCCGCTCACCGGAAGCGCGGCCTCGCCGGAGTGATTGCCGGTCTCCGACACGAAGTTGGTCTGCGAAGCCCCGTTGTGCGTCGTCACCGGCGACGGCCCGACGCCGAGATCCTTCGGAAGGTAGAGATCGATCACCAGATCGGAGACCGGGGCAACCGCGAGGTCCACAGCGTCTGTGACCACCGTGGCACCCGCCAGGACGCTGAAGGTCGAGGCGCCGTCCACGGTCAGCTTCTTCGCGGAGGAGGCCACGATCGCCGTGTCCTTGTCGCGCAGGGCGACGTGCCCTGCGCCGATCTCGATCGGCGCCGTGCCGAAGGCGTTGCTCAGGACCACGCGCA
The DNA here is from genome assembly GCA_963751025.1 of uncultured Acidobacteriota bacterium. Taxonomy (GTDB): domain Bacteria; phylum Acidobacteriota; class Vicinamibacteria; order Vicinamibacterales; family UBA2999; genus Gp6-AA40. The sequence goes on from CAVVTC010000010.1 coordinate 500,766, forward strand.
CACGGCTGCCGCCGATGCTGGTGCGCACGATCTGCCGAATGGTCTGGTTCGTCAGCGTGGTTGGCGGCGCGAACCCGCCGCGTCCTCCCCCAGGAGCCGCAGGCGCGGGTGCTGCCGGGGGCGCGGCCGCCGCTGGAGCAGCGGGCGCCGGAGTCGGCGCTGCGGGCGCAGCGGGGACCGCCGCCGCGACCGGCGCCTGGGGCGCTGGACGCACGACGAGCGCGGTCGCCCACGTCGCAACCCACTGCTCGCCTCGCCGGTTCTGCGCCGACACCGGCACGACGATTGACAGCGCAACGACCAGAAACAGGATTCGTTTCATCGGATACATCGGAGCTCCTCTTGCGCGAAATTCTACCGCGCAGCGCTCACCCGTTGTCCGGATTTGACATTCCAGTCATCTCGCCGTCACAGCGTGTCAATACATTGCCGCTCATGCGACGCTTCCGCTTCATTCTCGGCGCTCTCACGGCCTTCGCTCTTGGACAGGCCTCTACCGTCTCTGCTCAGACGGTGTTCGTCAACGGTTTCAGGATTCCCGGCAACATACTCGACGCCACCAACCAGCCCGGCGCCAACGGGGGACGCTTCGGCTTCTTCTCTGACATTTACTACGACCCGACGCTGAACCAGTGGTGGGCGCTGTCCGATCGCGGACCGGGAGGCGGTCTGATCACCTATGACACCCGGCTGTCGCGTTTCGAGATCAACGTGCATCCGATCACTGGCGCGATCTCGCAGTTCCGCGTGATCAAGACCATCACGTTTACCGACCCCGACAGCCTGTTGGCTGGTCCCGGGCCGGCGCTGAATGGGCTCAATCCCCTGGACCTGAATGGCAGCGAGAGCGTGCTCGGCCACAGCTTCGATCCCGAAGGGCTCGTCATCGATCCGAACACGGGCGAATTCATCGTCGCCGACGAATATGGCCCCTCGGTCTACGTGTTCGATCGGCAGGGACGTCTCGTTCGCGTGTTCGAGGTTCCCGAGAACCTGGTTCCGTTTGTGGGAGCGACCGTGAACTATGTGGCGTTGCGCGATGCCTGCGGCGGGGCTTCGCCTCTCGCCGTTGTGCGGCGCCAACGGCGGCCGTCAGGACAACCGCGGGTACGAAGGCCTGGCGGTCTCGCCTGACGGCAAGACGCTGTATGCCGTGCTGCAGGATCCGCTCATCGACGAGCCGGGAGACCAACAACGGCCGCAACAGCCGCAACGTGCGGATCGTCGTGTACGACAACGACCACGCGAGCCCGAGCTACGGCACGAGCCTCAAGCAGCTGGTGTATCAACTGGAGCCGCAGGCCGACGTCGCGGCGCGCATCAACGCGCACGATCCCGGGCAATGCGAACGCCACCGATCCTCGTCAGGGCCGCAACATCGGCGTGTCGGCGATCATCGCCATCAATGATGTGGAATTCCTGGTGCTCGAGCGGGACAACCGCGGCATCGGCGTGGACGACCCGCCGGCGCGCGCGCGGTCGGCAGCAAGCGCGTCTTCACGATCAACATCACCGGAGCGACCGATGTCACCAACGTGGTACTGGGGTTGAACGCCCTTCCCGCCGGCACCGTTGCTGTGACGAAATCGCCGCTCTTCCTCGACCTGCAGGCCAATACCTCGCTGCCGAACGGGAAACAGGCCGAGAAGTGGGAAGGCCTGACGATCGGTCCCCGACTCCAGGGCGGCGATTTCATGCTGCTCGCCGGCAACGACAACGACTACTCCGTCACCCAGACAGGCGCGGGCGAGCAGTTCGATGTCTACGTCGATTTCAACGGCAACTTCGCCAAGTGTGTCCTCGACTCCCAGACGCAGTGCAAGGTGAATCCGGCCGCGGATGACCCGATCAACCAGAACCTCGTCGCGCTGCCGGCGGGCTATCAACTGTTGCCCGGTGTCCTCCACGCCTTCCGCACGTCCGCCCTCGCTGGCTACGTCGAGCCCAATCGCCACACGGGGCATCCGAACGAAGATTGATTGCACGGGCGGGTCTAAAGACCCGCCTCTACGCCGTCCGGTTCTTTGGACCCGGCAACCATGCGCTCTATGATTGGAGATCGCATGGCAACCATCCTCCAGCGGGTACCGGCAGGCGAAAAAGTCGGCATCGCGTTTTCGGGCGGCCTCGACACGAGCGCCGCCCTTCATTGGATGCGCGGCAAGGGCGCCATCCCGTACGCCTACACGGCCAACCTCGGACAGCCTGACGAAAAGGACTACGACGAGATCCCCCGCAAGGCACTCGCGTACGGCGCCGAGAAGGCGCGCCTGATCGATTGCCGCGCACAGCTCGTCGCCGAAGGGCTCGCCGCGCTGCAGTGCGGGGCGTTTCACATCTCCACCGCCGGTGTTCCCTACTTCAACACGACCCCGATCGGCCGCGCCGTCACCGGCACGATGCTCGTCCTGGCGATGAAGGATGACGAGGTCAACATCTGGGGTGACGGGAGCACTTTCAAGGGCAACGACATCGAGCGCTTCTATCGCTACGGCCTGCTCGCCAATCCCTCCCTCCGGATCTACAAGCCGTGGCTGGATCAGGCGTTCATCGACGAGCTCGGCGGCCGCAAGGAAATGTCCGAGTACATGGAGCGCGCCGGCCTCGCCTACAAGATGAGCACCGAGAAGGCGTACTCGACCGACTCCAACATCCTCGGCGCGACGCATGAAGCCAAAGACCTCGAACACCTGAACAGCGGCATCCGGATCGTCGAGCCGATCATGGGCGTGGCGTCGTGGAAAGCCGAGACGCCCGTCAAGCCGGAGGAAGTCACCATCACCTTCGACGAAGGCCTCCCGGTGGCGCTCAACGGGCACCGCTATTCGGATGCCGTCGCGCTGATGCTCGAAGCCAACGCGATCGGCGGACGACACGGTCTGGGCATGAGCGATCAGATCGAGAACCGGATCATCGAAGCCAAGAGCCGCGGCATCTACGAGGCCCCGGGCATGGCGCTCCTGTTCATCGGGTACGAGCGGCTCGTGACCGGCATCCACAACGAGGACACGATCGAAGACTATCGGGACAGCGGCCGGCGGCTCGGGCGGCTGCTCTATCAGGGGCGCTGGTTCGATCCACAGGCGATGAAGCTGCGCGAGTCGGCGCAGCGGTGGGTCGCCCGCGCGATCACCGGCGAAGTCGTCGTCGAGTTGCGGCGCGGCAATGACTACTCGATCGTCGATACGCGCAGCCCGAACCTGACCTACAAGCCCGAACGTCTGACCATGGAAAAGGGCGAGTCGGCATTCACGCCGCAGGACCGTATCGGCCAGCTGACGATGAGGAACCTCGACATCGCCGATACGCGAGACAAACTCCTGACGTATACGCAGGCCGGCCTGCTGGCGCCCGGCCAGGGCACGGCACTCCCTCACCTCCTCGACACGAAATCCTCCCGCGAATAGGGTTCCGCCTTCGCCAAGGGCTACGCCGGGACAGTCGGCGGCCCGGACAGCGGTGACGGGAATCTGACCGTCCCGCCCTGCTCGTTCCGGGCAAGCCTGCGCATTCACGCAAGGAAATGGATTGGTCTGTCCGAGCCGCGGCCCGGCGCTCTTGCGGCCCAGGTCCACAGCCGCCGTGTCGTACATCTCACCCACTCGTCTGTTGGTGTTGTCGCTCCTCGCCCTCGTGTGGTGCGGAGTGCTGCGCGTGCATGCGCAGGACGTCACCGAGGTCAGGCTCAAGGGTGTTATCTAACTGAGCGATTACGGACTGGCCGCGGACGCGCTTCTCGTGCCAGGTCTCGGCCTGCGTGTGGCGACGCGCGGTGGCGAGGCGCTGACCAGAGCCGTGTCTTCGCAGCGGCTGAACGGTCGCGTCGTGGTCGTGACAATGGTCGAGCCGGCGACCCCCTGCCTGTCTGCACGTGCTCTACGTGTCCAGCATGGCGCGCGCGCGGATGTCGGAGGTGGTGTTCGCCGTGCGCGAGACGCCCGTCTGACCGTCAGCGATGACGACGCCTTCACCAGAGTCGGAGGAATCATCCAGATCTTCGTCGAGAACGGGAAGATGCGATTCCGCATCAATCCCCGTTCAGCCAAACGCGCGCGGCTGCAATTGAGTTCGCGCCTGCTCGCGCTGGCCGAGCTCGTCGACGAAGAGCCGCGTTCACCCGCGCCCGTCAGACCCTCGTCACAGGCACGTTGACATGAGAAAGAAAGCCCATCTCCCCAACCACGTTGACCACGTTCGCGCTGATGATGGCCACGGCCGTCTCCGCCGGGGCGCAGTCGTTGCCCGAGCTGAGCCTCGAGGAGCTGATGCGCATCGACGCCGGCCGGGTCTTCGGCGCCTCCGAGCGGCTCCAGCCGGTCACCGAGGCGCCGGCCTCGGTCTCGTTCATCACCGCCGAGGAGATCGCCCGCTACGGCTACCGGACGCCTCGCCGACATCCTGCGCGGCGTGCGCGGGCATGTACATCACCAACGACCGCAACTTCAGCCTGCTCGGCGCGCGCGGCTTCGGCAAGCCGGGCGACTACAACAGCCGCATCCTGCTGCTGGTGAACGGCCACCGCGTCAACGACAACGTCTTCGGACAGGCCGAGATCGGCGCCGAGTTCGGCCTCGATCCGGCCATGTTCGAGCGCGTCGAGATCATCCGCGGCCCGGCCTCGTCGCTCTACGGCGACAGCGCGTTCTTCGCCGTCGTCAACGTGATCACGCGGACCGGCGCGTCGCTCGGCGGCGGCGTCGGTGACGCTCGAAGCCGGCACGCTCGGCACCCGGCTGGTGCGCGGCATCGCTCGGGCACCGCTTCGCCAACGGTGTCGACGTCGCGCTGTCCGGGACCTACGAGCACAGCGACGGCGTCGATCGCCTCTACTATCCCGGCATTCGACACGCCCGACACGAACAACGGCGTGGCCGAGGGGCTCGACGGCGAACGGCGTCGGCCAGTTCTACGGCCGACTCGCCTTCAACGGCCTGACGGTGACGGGCGCCTACGGCGACGCCGGCAGCGGACGTGCCCGACGGCCTCGTTCGGCACGCTGTTCAACGAGCAGGACATCGCGCGAGCAGACGACCGACCGGCACACGCTGCTCGACGCCGAGTACGGCGCGCTCGTTCGGCGAGCACCCGCGTCGACCGTCCGCGGCTCGTTCGATCGGTTCACCTACGACGGCATCTATCCCGTTCGCGGAGAGGACTGCGAGCGCGCGCCGACTCGGTCGGCCAGAACAGCGTCGATCGGCGCCCGCTGGACCGCCGGCGCGCGGGTGACGCGGCCGCTGCCGCGGCCGGCAGATGGTGACGGTCGGCGCTCGAGTTCATCGACAACATCCGATCAGGACCAGACGTCCGCGCTTCGTCGACCCGCCGATACCGTTGCTCGACGCCGAGCGCAGCTCGACGCAGCAGCGCCGTCTACGTGCAGGACGAGATCAGGCTCGGCGTCGCTGGCTGATCCTGAACGGCGGGCTCCGCTACGACGGCTACGAGGAGTTCTACCGCGTCACGCCGCGCACCGGCGCTGATCGTGATGCCGTCGCTCGACCAGTCGTTCAAGTATCTGTACGGGCAGGCGTTTCGCGCCCCGAACGCCTACGAGCAGAACACCGTCTTCTACGGCGAGCGAGGTGAACGGCGCTGCGGCCCGAGTCGATCGACACGCACGAGCTCGTGTGGGAGCGCTATACCAACGACTGGCTGCGGACCTCGGTCTCGGCCTATTGGTACAAGGCTGACAGGTTGATCACGCTGATGGCCGACCCCTCGGCCTTCCTCGGGGTGACGTATGTGAACCAGGGCGAGGTACAGCGCGAGAGGGCGTCGAGCTCGAAGGCCAGATGCGTCTGTGGAAAGGCGCCGAGAGCCACGTCAGCTACGCCCTCCAGGAAGCGACGGATCACACGACCGGCGAGCGGCTCACGAACTCTCCTCGTCAGATGATCAAGGGCCGCATCAGCGCGCCGCTGTTCGGAAGCGGTTCGTCGGTGGCGCTCGAAGTCCTCGGCATCGGCAGCCGCCGCGGCGTGAAGGGCAATGAGGTCGCCGGGGCCACGACCGCGAACCTGACGGTCATCAAGCCGCTGGGCCGGTCCTTCGAGCTGCTCGGCACGATGCGGAATCTGTTCGACGTCGCGTACGCATCGGCGTCCGACCAGCACCTGCAGGACACCATTCCGCGGAACAGCCTAAGTTCCACGTCGGCATCGGCTGGAAGTTCAAGAACTGACGTAGTAGGCGAACTTCCGTTCGTAGTCCAGTCCGACCCGTACGGAAAGGCCTCATAGGGCGACAGGCTCACCTCGACATCGGAGTGGCTGACGCGCAGCGCATTCCGAAGGCGATCCGCGAAGGTGACGTCCGCGCGCGCGCCTCTGGCGAGCTGCACCTCCACTCGCAGCCCGGCCCCCGCGACCGTAGTCGGAACGCCCCGCTCAACCGGTCGGCGACCGCTGGGTCGGCGTACAGCGCGTCCTTGTAAGCCGCGACGTAGGAACCATCCGGCAGCCGATCCTTGTCGCGCCCACGCAGAACCAGCATCGCCTCTGGCAGCGGGTCGGCCAGCGTCAGTCCGGCGTCCCGGACCAGACGTGACAGCAACCCCGGCTCCAGCAGCCGCACGACGTCGCCTGTCTGGTAGCGAAGCAGCGGAATCGGCAGCGCGGTATCGAGCATCGAGACGGTCAGCCGCCCGTATCCCGACGGATCAGGATCGACGGCCTCGATCAGCGTGCGCTGCGGGCTGTAAGCAAGGATCATCGACGGACCGCTCGAGTCGCCGAAGAGCTCGCTGGCGAGCGCCGGGTGCTTCATCGCGGCCCGCTTGAGCGCAATCGTCGCGCGCGTCTCGTAGCAGAGGTGAAGGCCGAGCTCGCCCACGCCGAAGGACGAGATGATGCTCCCGGCATCGGGCCCGTCGAGATTCAGACCCAGCCTGCCCGCGACGTACGAGCGGAATCGCTCGCCGAACAGCTCCTCGCCGAGGACAAGCCTGACCCGATAGCGGCTCCATTCGACGCCCTGTTCGTCGGCGCAGTCCAGCAGGCGTCTCACAAACAGCGGATCGCTCACGATCAGCACCTGGTCGAAGTGCTGACCGAAGGTCTTCACCAGCGCGATGGCCATATCCTCGCGCACGCTCGTCGTCGCGACCGTCATCGCCCGCGACGAGAACGTGACGCCCATCGGCAGGCAATTGATGGCCAGCGTGCGTCGCGTCTTGACCTGGAACGCCTGGTCCAGCGCCAGATCGATCAGGGTTGCCGACTCGGCCTGCTGTTGACGCGTGCTGAGACCGAACGAGAAGCGGCCGCCATGTCCCGAGCTCGTGAGCACGTCGGCCAGATCGGTCATCGCGCCGGCCACACAGAGCTGATCGATCGGAAAGCGGTCGAACGTGTTCGACTTGGTGAGGATCGGACAGCGGGCCGTGAACGAGTCGCCATCCACGATCGCTGACGGATCGACGCCGCCCTCGTCGAGAAGGCGGCGGTACGCGGGAACGAGTGACGCACGCTGAAACGCGGCAAGAAGCCGCTCGGTCGGCACCTGAGACGCCACCGGTCAACAGGCCTGCCCGTGGGCGATCGGGCGGTACTCCGGCTCGAGACCGTCGAGGAACGAGCTCAGCGCGGGACGCGTGCCCGACAGGATCACCTGGTCGAACGCCCGGAGGTCCATCAGAAACGGCGCCACCGGGCCGAAGTAATCGGTCAGCGGACCAACGGCACGGAATGGGAACCCGAATCCCGTCACCAGCCGCTGCAGTGAGTTCTCGGTCGCCACCAGCCAGTGAGTGAAGCCGGCCCGCTTCGATGCCTGATAGAGCTCTCGATAGAGCGCGGCCACGATTGCCGCCCTGCCCTGTCCACTGCCCTCTCCGCGCTGCCGCAGCTCACGGCTCACACAGAGGCGTGAGACTTCGACGATCCGGTTGGTCTCGCGATAAAGCTCGGTCTCGTTCGGGAAGATCTGACAGTGCCGGAACAACGGCAGCCCGCACATGCTGACCTGGATCAGACGCGAGGCCGCCAACAGCTCACGCCCGCGATTGATGACGCCCACATGCACCGAGTAGCGATCGAACTCGTCGCGCTCCAGCTGTTCGGGATAGTCCCCGGCGTTGAGAAACGCCCGCTCCACGCAGTACACCTGGTAGCGAAGCCGGTAGCTCAGCTCCATCAACCGTTGATCGCCGTCGAGCACGTGTCCTTCAATCGTCTGTCGTTCCCGCTCCGCATCGACCACGCGTGCGCTGGTCCAATCGAAGCCCCCCTGCGACTTCATGCTGATCGGCGGACGCGACAGCCCGCCTCTGCGGACGGTGGTGCTGGTGCCTGCTCTCATCACGATGAACCTCTTACAAGAAAGCCGTGTTGCAAACTGATGATCTGATTGTCGGGAATTCATCGCCGGGAAATCAGTTCGGTTGCACGGCCTATCAGGTCGTCGCGCAACGCTCTGTGCAAATGGTCGGGCTCTCTTGCACACGCTGGCACGTGTCTTGTCTGCTGTGTGTCAGTGTGTGTCTGAAGGGTGACTCGATCAGCGTGATGAGGATGCTCTCGGAAAATGCACCGGGTCGTCGTCCGCCCACGGCGTACGTGACGGCATGCTCGACTCGTAGCGGCGCAGATTCTCCGCCAGACGCGCGGCAAGATCCGATCGACCCGCTTGCGTCGCCATGACGATCGCCTGACGCTGGCGCGCGACGGCGTCTGCGAATCGCCCGGTCTCGGCCAGCGCCATCGCCGCCGTTTCGACCAGCGTCAACGTCGGCCGGGTCGTGCGTTCGAGCGTCTGGACGATGCTCATGGCACGCGGGCCATCACGAACCGCATCATCGGGAGCCGACGCCAGGAGACGCGCGAGCGCGTGCGCGAGAGCGGGTTGCTCCGGATGCGCCCTCGTCGCCTCTTCGAGGACCACGCGCGCCTCGCCGTAGCGGCGCAGCCGAACGAGCGCCATGGCCTGACCGAAGCGCGCCTGGCTCGCCGACGGATCGGCCTTGACGACTGTCGCGTACTCGGCAATCGCAGCGTCGAGCTTTCCCGACCGGCGCAACGCATCGGCGAGGCTGGAGCGCGCGTTCAGCATCGTGGGATCCGATGCCACGGCTTGCGAGAAGCGATCGATCGCTGCCTGCTCCCTGCCCCGCTCCTCCATCAGGATGCCGAGGCTGAACAGCGCTCGCGCATACCCTGGCAGGAGACGCGCAGCCTCTTCGAACTCGGCTTCCGCGCCCTGAGGATCTCCGCCGAGATACAGCGCCGTGCCGAGATTCTGATGCAGCGTCGCGTCCCGGGGCGCAATCTTCAGTCCCTCGCGGAACAGCGCCGCGGCCTCGGACCACTTGCGATCGTCCATGGCCTGCGTCCCGCGAATCTCGTAGACGACGGCCGTCTTCAGCAGGCTGGTGATCTCCGCCATCAGCGGATCAACGGGATAGAGCCGCTCGTCCCGCCAGAGACGGACGTGCGAGGCCGCACGCTGCTCGTCGCCACGCGCGCGATACGCCATCGCCAGCGCGTAGTGCACGCCGTCGGCGCCTGGATCCGCAGCGAGAGCGGCCTCCAGGTGCGTCACCGCACGAGCGGGATCTCCCGCCGCGAGCGCGGCCTTCCCCAGTTCGAAGAGCGCCGCCGACGACCGCGGGTCGAGCGACACGGCCTTCGTGAGCAGCGGTTCCGCGAGATCGGCACGGCCGCCATCGGCATGCAGGGTCCCGAGCCAGACCAGCGCGGGTACATGGCCGGATGAGATCCGAAGGACCTCCTCGAAATACGCAATGGCCTGATCCGGGTGGTGCCTCAGTCGAGACGCGTGCGCGAGATAGTACGGCCACGCCAGCTCACCAGGACTCGAGCGCTCTGGCATTGAGCAGATGCGGCTCCGCCTGGTCGTAGAGTTCCGCCGCGAGCAGCAGCTTGCCGACCTGTCCATACGCGCGTCCGAGCTCGACGTCGCTCGTCGTCCGCGCGGTGCGTGCCGATGTCAGAGACGCATACGCGGTGCGGATACGCTCCTGAAGCGACGGTTCGACGCCCGACATGACGGGTGGCATCGTCTCGCGCAGGGACGACCGTGGATCGACGGTTGCGCTCGAGGAGGGACCACTCGCCGGCTCGCTGCGCCCGCAGCTCGATATCACGACGAGCGCACACGCCAGAGCGCCGGGCAGCGAGTGGACGCGAATCATCCGTCAACGGGCTGCGCCGGCGTCTCGAGAATCAGCTGGTAGAAGTCGAGATCCAGCCAGCGGCCGAACTTGAACCCGGCCTGCCTGACCCGCCCGCAGAATTCGAAACCGAATCGCGTGTGCAGCGAGATGCTGACCGCATTGTCCGCATCGATGCCGCCGATCACGGTTGTGGTACTCCTGCTGTCGGGCGCGCTCGATGATCGCCGCCAGCAGGATCTTCCCGACGCCGCGGCCGCGGCAATCCTTCTCCACGTAGACGGAGTGCTCGACCGTGTACTTGTACGCAGGCCACGATCTGAACGACCCATACGAGGCGAAGCCGAGCAGACGGCGCTGCTCGTCAATCGCACCGATGACTGGATAGCGGCCCTTATCCTTCGCATCGAACCAGGCGTCCATCATCGCTGGCGTGCGGGGCCGGTAATCGTAGAGCGCGGTCGAGTGTTCGATGGCCTCGTTCAGGATGGCGAGGATCGCCGGCGCCCATGTGCGATCGCAATCGAGCAGCTGCACGCCCATGTCACGGATGCTTCAGCTCGCCCGCGCCTCGATGCGTGGTCAGCCTCGCTCGGGCGAGCTGTTCGCCGCTGGCGCCGACGACCGGCTCGATGAACTGGCGATACGCGTCCTCGTAGGCCCGCTCCAGCAGCTCGGACACGTCCTGCCGGCGGTCGGAGGCCTCGTCGTAGGCGCCGCCCACATCGAAGGGTCCGATCGGATTGTGCACGGGTTGAATCACGTAGATCGCGTCGAAGTGAAGACTCATGGCTTCGAGCGCGTCACGCAGCGCCACGGCATCGGCGACGCTCTGCGACTCGCCGAACCGGCCGCGCAGATCGAGCCGCGGCGCGCGCAGATGATGCGGCGCGTCCACGGTCGCCACGGCGCTGACCACGATCGCCTGACGCGCGCCCGCCGCCGCCACTTCCTCGAGCAGGCGGTGGATCGCCCCCGGACGATCGCAGGCGCGATGGGTTTCCCCGCGCCAGTAGCTGTCCGGAGCAAACGTAATCGGGTACGGATCGCAGACGCGCGACGGGGTCAGCCCGGCCATCACGAGATCGAGCGAATGGTCACGGCCGACGCCGGCCAGGTCGAGCACCTCCGACCGTCGATCGCGTCCGACGCGCGGGGCCACGAAGTCGCGCCGATGCGGCTCGGCCAGCAGCGCCGCGACGATATCGCGACGGGCATCGAGATCGGTGGCGATGAGCACGAGCTCACGGAACCCGGGCTGTCCGAGGTTCTCCACCAGAACTTCTGAATAGCGCCGGCCGAGCACCGGCATGGAAGGCTGCGCCAGCGGCGCGGCGCCGCGAATCAATTCCCAGATCGCCCTCGCAAACCACTCCCGCGCCCCGTCGGCCGACAGCGGCGCACCAGCGATTCGCCACCACCAGCCTCCACGCTCCCGTCGGCCGCCGGCCGATCGGCCGGCCAACAGTCCTCCCGCCAACAGGACCGCGACGATCGCGGCCAGCGCAATGGTTGCGGCTCGCGGCACGGTCGTTGGCAGATTCGGACCGGCAAACGCCGATTGCAGCCAGTCGGAATACAGGGACACGATCGTGGCGCCGGCGCGCACCTGCAGCATCTCGAGCCCGAAGCCGGCGAGGTACACCAGGAGACCCACCAGCAGCACGGCGACCGGCGCGAGCAGAATCGTGATGAGCACGACGCTCAGTCCGGCGGCCGCGCGGATGGGCCAGCGCCAGCCGTACAGCCGTGCGGCCGCTTGCGATCGCCAGATGCCGGAGGGATCCCAGAGGCGCGCGGCGCCGTCGAGCGCCGCAAGGGCCGCGCTGCCGGCGCCGATGCCATGGCCGGCCAGCAGATCGATCTTGACGCCGGCTTCCTGCAGCGCGCGCAGCACACCGGCGTGGTACGCACCGTGCGCGCCGGTGCCGGTGAGGACCAGGGCCGTGCGGCGTTCCGGTGAGTAAGAGGCCACGCGCTGTTCGCGTCCTATGCTTCGTCGTGAATGGTGGTCAGCTTGATCAGATCGAAGCGTCTTCTCGCCGCTGGGCGTCGTGACGTGAATCTCGTCGCCTTCCTCTTTGTTGAGGATGGCCCGGCCGATCGGCGACGAGGTCGAAATCATGCCCTTCTCGGCGTCAGCCTCCTCGGGCATCACCAGCTGATAGACGACCTTGTCGCCGCTCGCGGCTCGAAGCTCCACGGTGGACCCGAAGCCGGCCTTGCCGTGCGGGATGCGCTCCATATTCATCAGCGAGATCTCGCCGACGCGCTTCTTCAACATCGCGATGCGGGCGTTGACGATGTCCTGGCGCTCCTTGGCGGCCTTGTATTCGGCGTTCTCGCGCAGGTCGCCCAGCTCGCGCGCCCGCTGAATTTCCTTCGGGAGCTCGACCTTCAACTCGCGCTCGAGCGCGGCGATCTCGTCGTTGAAACGCTTGAGAATTCGATCTTTCATCGCTGGAATCAGACTGTAGCACAATGGTTAGTGGTTAGTGGTTCGTGGTGGGTGGTTGGTGTGGTGGTCAGTGGTTCGCGGTGAACCAACCACGAACTACGTAACCACTACGAACCACCAACCACCAACCACTAACCACATGAAGGTCATCGCGAGCCGGCAGAATCCCATCGTCGCCGTGTTCCGAACGCTGGCGGACGAACCCGACCCGACCGGCACGCGCCTGCTGCTGGACGGCGCTCACCTGGTGAGCGACGCACGCTCGTCCGGACTGCAGTTCGAAGCGGTTGCCGTGGCCGCGTCGAAGCTGACCTCGCAAACGGAAGAAGGACTGCTCGCGCAGCGGCTCGAGCGCGAGGGCGTCGATGTCGTCGAGACGTCCGATGCCGTCTTCGACGCGATCAGCCCGGTGAAGAGCCCCTCGGGCATCGTGGCGATCGCCGGCCGGAAGGGAGTGACGGCGGCCGAGATCTGCGCGCGACCCGATGCGTTCATCCTGGCCGCGATGGACATCCAGGAGCCGGGCAACGTCGGCGCGCTGCTGCGTGCGGCGGAAGCCGGCGGCATCACCGGCGCGTTCGTCTGCGGCGCGTCGGCCAACCCGTTCTCGTGGAAGGCGCTTCGCGGCAGCATGGGCAGCGTCCTCCGCCTGCCCGTTGTCGGCGGCATGACCACGCATCAGGCGATGACGGCGATGCGCAAGTCGGCGGTACGCATGGTGGCGGCGGTGCCGCGCGGCGGCCAGGAGCCAGACGCCATCGACTGGCGCGGCAAGGTCGGCCTGCTGCTCGGCGGCGAAGGACCGGGCCTGACCGACGAAGCGATCGCGCTCTGCGACGCGCGGGTCACGATTCCGATGGCTGGCGGCGTGGAATCGCTCAACGTCGCCGCGGCTGGAGCGATGCATCGTCTACGCGGCGCGGCGCCAGCGGACATGAGCTCGTACTCTTCGACGACGACGATCGATCGTAGAGGCGGGTCTTCAGACCCGCCTGGGACAGCGACGCCCGCTGCCGGCACTCCCCTCGCTGAACGCATCCGTCCGCGCACGCTCGACGAGATCGTCGGTCAGGAAGAGATCCTCGCGCCAGGCAGGCCGCTGCGCCAGGCGATCGAGCGCGACCTCCTGCAGTCGATTCATCCTCTGGGGTCCTCCAGGCACCGGCAAGACGACGCTCGCGCGGGTGATCGCCGACATCACGCAGGCGCACTTCGTGCCGTTCAGCGCGGTGCTCGCGGGCATCAAGGAGATCAAGGAGGTCATGGCCGCGGCGCAGGAGCGGCGGCGGCGAATGGGCCGCCGGACGATCGTGTTCGTGGACGAGATCCACCGCTTCAACAAGGCGCAGCAGGACGCGTTTCTCCCGCGCGTCGAAGCCGGCGACATCGTCCTGATTGGCGCGACGACCGAGAATCCGTCGTTCGAGGTCAACGCCGCGCTCCTGTCGCGCTCGAAGGTGTTCGTGTTGAAGGCGCTCCCGACCGAAGCCGTCGAAGGCATTCTGCGACGGGCCCTGACGGACAAGGAGCGCGGGCTCGGGACGACGGCGATCGACGTCACCGACGAGGCGCTGGCCGCGATCGCCCGCTTTGCCAACGGCGATGCGCGCTCGGCGCTGAACCTGCTCGAGTTCGCTGCCGCGTCCGCGCCGATGAATCCCGAGACGTGCGTCCGGCAGCTCGGCATCGAGCAGCTCGAACACTCGATTCAGCGTCGCGCCCTGCTCTACGACAAGGGCGGCGAAGAGCACTACAACCTGATCTCGGCGCTCCACAAGTCGATGCGCAACAGCGATCCCGACGCCGCGGTCTACTGGGTCGCGCGGATGCTCGAAGCCGGCGAGGATCCGCTCTACATCGCGAGGCGGCTGGTGCGATTCGCCTCGGAGGATGTCGGCAACGCCGATCCGCAGGCGCTGACCGTCGCCGTGGCCGCCAAGGATGCCGCGCACTTCATCGGCATGCCCGAAGGCAACACGGCGCTCGCGCAGGCGGCCATCTATCTCGCCACGGCGCCGAAGAGCAACGCCGTGTATGCGGCGTATAACGCCGCCGCGGCCGACGCCCATACCGCAGGCCGCCGAGCCGGTGCCACTGCACCTGCGCAACGCGCCGACGAAGCTGATGAAGCAGCTCGAGTACGGCAAGGGCTACGAGTACGCGCACAACGACCGCGACGCGGTCACCGGGATGGACTGCCTGCCGCCCTCGCTGGCCGGGAAGACGTACTACGAGCCGACCGAGCGCGGATTCGAGAAAGAGATCAAGCGCCGGCTGGAGCTGTGGGAGAAGATCAAGCGGGAACGTTCTAAGACGGGAGCTTGAGGCGCGCCACGAGCGGTGCGAACCTCGGGTCCGCACGAATGTCGTCATAGAGCGGCGACACATTCAGCCAACGCGCGAATCCCTGCTTCTGGTCGATCGCCTTCGTCAGCCACTTGAATCCCTCGTCCCTGTCGCCCAGCGCAAAGTGGATCTCGGCTACGCCGATCGGGTTCGTCGAGGAGTCCAGACGTCCGAGCACTTTCAGCGCGTCCTCGCGACGCCCGGCAAGCGCGTAGACAACGCCCAGAGGGCTGGCGGACTGATACTCGGGGCGGTCCAGCAACGGCAGGGCATCCTGCACGCGATTCTGATCGATGTAGACGAAGGACAAGACGATCGGCGCCGCGCCGTTTCTCGGGTCCAGCTCCAGCGCACGCCGCAGCTGGCGCTCCGACTCCTCATGTCTTCGCATGATGTAGAGCACGAATCCGTAGTTGAACCGCAAGTCAGTGGCCAGTGGATTGGCGCTGATGGCGTGTTCGACGATGCGCGTCGCCTTGTCGAACTGGCCGAACGCCGCGAGCGCGTTCGCATAGCACCCGCACACATCGATGCTCTCGGGATTGAGCTCGAACGCCCTCTCATAGGCGTCGATGGTGCCCTGCCAGTCCCAGTCTTCGAACTTGATGCCGGCAACCGCCGCCCATCCTTCAGCCAGCATCGGGTCGAGCTCGAGGGCACGTTTCGCCGACTCGCGCATCGAACCTTCGGACCTGGAGTAAGGCCAGATCACGTCCTTGCAGCCACGCCTGCGCGAGTGACGCGTGCGCGGGCGCGTAATCAGGCTGCAGCCGGGTCGCCTGCTCCAGCTCCGCGATGGACTGCTTCCACGCGTAAGGGTTGTTCTGCCAGTGGTGATACTTGCCGAGCATGTAGGCGTCGTACGCCGCAGGGTTCACCGGGCGCGCCGCCGCCAGCCGCTGTGACTCGTCTGGCGTCACCTGCACCTTGATCTCGCGCACGATCGCGTCGGCGATTTCCGCCTGCAGCTTCAACACGTCGGCGAAATCGTGATCGAAATCCCGGGCCCAGAGATGGGTATCGGACGCGGCGTGAATCAACTGCGCCGTCACGCGCACGCGCCCGCCCACACGACGGACCGAGCCCTCGATGATGGCGTCGGCACCAAGCTCGCGCGCGATCTCGGACAGCAGTTTCGTCGTCTTCTTGTAGCGCATGACCGACGTGCGCGAGATCACTTTCAACGCGTGCACTTGCGCCAGGTTGGAGATCAGCTCCTCGGTCATGCCGTCGGAGAAGTACTCCTCGTTGGGGTCTTCCGAGAGGTTGTCCATCGGCAGGACGGCGATCGAGCGGATCGGCGAAATCGCCGCGCCGCCGCCCGTGAACGCACCGCGCCACCATGCTGCCGCTCCCGCGAGCAGCACCAGCGCGGCAATCGCAGCGAACGCGGCGGCTTTCCTGCTGACTGGCCGCGGTCGCGCCTGCGTTGACGCGACCGTCGAGTGCCGGGCCAGCCGGCGAAGATCGACGACCAGATCGCGCATCGACTGATAGCGGTCGGCGGGATCCTTCTCGAGCGCCTTCTCGACGATGCCGCGCAGCTCCAGTGGAACATCGTCACCCAGCGGCGGCGGCGTGTCGCGGAGGACGGCGTCGATGACGTGCAAGTCCGTCTGACCGGTGAACGGCCGCCGGCCGGACAGCATCTCGTATAAGACGATGCCGAAGGAGAACACGTCGCTTCGAGCATCGAGGACCCCGCTCCTCGCCTGCTCCGGTGACAGATAGTCGATCGTCCCGAGAATGACGCCCACACGGCTTGGCGACCCGGTTGCCGTCTGGGCTTCGCTGCCGACGTGATCGGTCACCTTGGCCAGACCAAAGTCCGCCAGCTTGGCGTAGCCGTTTCTGGCAACCAGCACGTTCTCCGGCTTGATGTCGCGATGGAGGATGCCAGCGTCATGTGCGGTCGAGAGCGCGTCCGCTACGCCAGTCAGCAGTTCGACGATCTGGCGCCACGTACGCGTTTCGGCTCGAGCCCACGAGCCGAGCGTTCCACCATCGACGAACTCGGTCACCAGGTAGTCGCGGCCTTCGAACTGGGCGGCCTCGTGGACCGTGACAATGTGGGGATGATTAAGCGCCGAGAGCGCGCTCACTTCGCGACGGAAGCGATGGCGCGCGTCATCGCTCTCGATGGCTCGCAGCAGGAACTTGATGGCGACCGGCCTGTTCAGCCGCGTGTCGGTAGCGCGATAGACCTCGCCCATCCCGCCAGCGCCGAGCATCGACTCGACGCGATACGAACCGATCAGAGTACCGGGGCTCAGGGGCATGTGGGAGCGACCGGATTATACGTCGTCAGTCGCGAGCTCAGTCGATGACGAACGGTCGAAACCGGACTGGCACAGAGCCTACTTACCCTGCTCGAGAGCCTCAAACGCTGAACCGAGGATGCCGGCCGCATAGCCAGTCGCGAGTGTTCGAACCACTGAGGCCGGCGTCAATACGCGTGCCGGGTATTGGAGCGGTGCCGTCGGACGCTCATAGCCAGCCGGGCTCCAGCGTAGGAGTTGACCCGCCAAGACGAGATACGCGTTGTGCTCGTCATCGGTGACAAAGACGCCATCCGGCATGTTCTCGATCGACATGCACGATCTGTTGCCGTGGTCGACCGCTGCAGTCCTTTCCTCGTGTAGCGCCGCGTCCAGGACAGTCGCGGCAGGGCGCGGCGTGCCCGCCAGTTCCGGATTGGCCATAGCCCAGAGCTCGCGAAACCGCGTGAACCGTTCGCGTTGACATTCCGCGCAGGGTCGATGCCCAGCCGCTAAAGCCGTCGCTTCATCCAGGAAGAAGAGCTCGGTGTAATGGCCGGGCGTCATCAGGGTGCGCTTTCTCCCCTTGAACTCGAGCAGGCAGATAATCCAACGCGTCCCCTGGAAGTGACGTCGAATGTTTTGCTGGTCGTCATGCAGGCAACCGCGATTGCCAGTCAGCGTTCCCCGCGCTGACGCCGCAACGATGGAACTGAACGGCGTGACACGATTCTGTCTTGGCACGGTGGGACCAACCTCGATCAGACGCTACTGCACCTGATACGCCGCGTACCAGCTTCGGACGCGAGCCAGGACCGTCGCGCTCTGCGCGACATCGTCGTGATCGGCGCCCGTGTAGACGTGGAACTCGTGTGGAACCTGGCTGGCCAGCAGAATTCCGTCGAGACGCTGGTCCTGCGTGATCGAGACGACGGCATCCTGGTCGCCATGATGCAGTTGGTACGGCGTCCGGATCGCGCGGGCCTGCGCCTCGCTCGGCGCGGCACCGGTGACGTTCGGCGGCCGCACACCTCCCGCCGTGTGGGAGGCCACGCGGAAATCGTTCGGATAGGCGCCCACCAGGGCCGTGGTCACGAAGGCGCCCATGCTGTGGCCGTGCGCCGCTACGCGAGACTGATCGACGTAGGCGAGCGTCCTCAGGATTTCGCGCACCGCGTGTCCGCGCAGCACGTTCGCGTCGCTGGCTCCAGGCTCGTTCGCGGTGCCTGGCGCTCCGATCGGCACGTTCCCGGCGTGGGTGTAGTTGGTCGCGATGCAGACGAGCCCCCATCGCCGCATTTCCATCGCGATGTTCCGTGAGTAGGCCGAGGCGTTGCCGCCGGCGCCGTGGCTGAGCACCACCGCACCAAACGGCCCGGTCCCAGCGGGCTTGAGCAGGATGCCCTGCAGATCGAATGTCACACCCTGCAGCGAGCCCCTGTACGTCCAGGTCGCGCCTTGACTCGACTCAGGATCACCTTGCACGCTGAACGCGCTGCCGGCCGCTGGAGACGATGGCGCCGTGGGCGAGGCAGGCGTCGAATCGCCACAGCTCGATGGCAGTCCTACCAGCAGGGCGAGGAGCACCGACAATCGCGTCAGCCGATAGGCCACGGTCACCCGGCCCGCCTGGCTGTAGCGGCGAGTGCGTTCATGTCTCGAGAATAGAGGATCGAGTTCGAGTATCCCCTGACAGCGACCTGGATCAGGGCGCTTACCGAGATTCGCCGTCGTCGTCATGCTGTTCGGCAACAGCCGAGAGACGAGCGGATAGAAGGGAGCCATGATGTAATACGCCGTCTGCACCCAGCCGGTCTTCGACTGAACGTCACCGATCGGCTGAATGTAGCCGGGCCGGAACATGAAGGCGGCCTTGAACGGCAGCGCCAGAAGCGCGTTCTCGGTTCTCCCTTTACCCGCGCCCACATCGTCCGGCCCCGCTCGGTGCTGTCGGTCCCGACGCCTGAGACGTAGCAGAAGGTCATCTTCGATTGGCCGCGGCCATCGCGCGCGCCGCCGCCATGGTGAGGTCGTACGTCAGGCGGGTGTAGTCGGCCTCCTTGAGTCCGATCGAGGAGACTCCGAGACAGAAGAAACAGGCGTCGCCGCGGCAAAGTCGCGCTCGCAGCGGTCGTAGTTGAAGAAGTCGGCATGCAGGACTTCACGCAGCTTGGGATGCGCGCGTCCCGTTGGTGAACGCGTGATCGCGACGACTCGATGTCACACGCGGATCGGCGAGACACTCGAGCAGCGCCCCGGTGCCAACCATCCCGGTCGCGCCAAACAGCAGCACGTTCACCGGGACACGAGCCCAGGCTGGCTGATCATTGGGGTTTCTGGCTGGTGGCCTGCGTCTGGAACTGCTGCTTCACCCTGGCCAGCATCGCATCGAGCTGCGCGCGTTCCAGCAGCCGCCCACTGATCACCACGGCGCGTATGCGGCTCACATTGCGCAATGTCATCGAGCGGGTTCGCGTCGAGCAGCACGAGGTCGGCTCGCTTGCCAGCCTCGACCGTACCGTGCGCCTTCTCGAGCCCAAGCGATCGCGCCGGATTGATCGTGGCGGTCTGCAGCGCTGCAGCCGCCGACATGCCACCCTTGACCATGAGCGTCAGCTCGTCGTGAAGACAGAACCCTGCGACCATCCCATCGCATCCGGCCAGAATCCCGACGCCGGCCCTCTGCATGTCGGCAACGGCCCCTGCGGCCGTGTCCGCAGCCGCGACGAGATCGCGAACGCCTTGGGCACTGACATTCGACATCTTTCTGATTCAGCGCCAGGAATTCGAGTAGACCTGGACTCGCGTACGCGAGGTGATCCTGCTCGGCATCTCCCTCAGGCGTGCCCAGCGTAAACATCTTGCGCCAATTCACCAGCGTCGGCGTCTGCCACAGGCCGCTCTTGGCGAGCCACTCGAAGAACGGCCGGCACTTCTCCGCCGAGTAGGTCTGTCCGCCGGAGCATTGGTTGACCATCCGCAGCCCGGCCAGATGCTCGATGCTGCGCTGCCCGGCCGCAGCGGCGGCCTCAATCGTGATGCCCCGCGGAAGATGTCCCGCGAACGGAAGACCTTGCCGGCGCGCCTCATCGGCAATCGCCTGATAGGCCTCGGGCGGCGTGCGGTCGTGAACCTTGATCAAGTCCACGCCTCGTTCCTTCAGCATGCGAACGGCGTTCCTCGCCTCGTCACCGGTTCGAACCGTGATCCTGTACGGCCAGTCGGGCGGCCGATCGTCGAGCATCGGACCGGCGGCGATGATCCGGGGACCGAGAATCTGGCCAGACGCCGTGCGTTGACGCAGCGGCAGAATGAAATCCAGATCGGCACCCATGTCGCGCGTGCCGGTGACGCCGTTGGCGACGAAGAGCGGCAGAGACGCGTCGCCCGTCATCTGGTGATGCGCGTGCATATCCCAGAGTCCTGGGATGAGGAATTTCCCTCGGCCGTCAACGCGCCGCGCGCCAGTTGGTGAAGCGCCGCCGGCGGTCACCGAGGTGATGACCCCATCGCGGATCGTCACCGTACTGTTCGGAACCGCGCGGCCATTGATCGTGTCGATCACCGTCACCCCGGAAATCGCCATCGTCTCCGGATCCTGCGCAGCGGCGACGGCCCCGCCCAACGACAGAATCAGGGCGGCGCAAGACATCAGACAGACGAGGAGAACGACACCTGGTCGGATCAACGCTGGTCTCCACACGTCGCGAACGATTCGAACGTCACGAACGACTCGAACGACTCGAACGATCCGAGCGATTTATCGTTTGACCGGCTTCCCGAATACTTCGAATCTCGCCACGTTGACGAACCCGCCCCACCCGTGGCCGCTGCCCGGCAGCAGATCGGCGAAGCCGATCTCGTCTACCTTGCTGAGATCGGGCTTCTCGACGTACGACTGACCGCGCGTGACGATGCGCGTGATGTCCAGCGTCAGCCACCGCACGTTGGCGATGGCGAATTCGGACTGGAGAAACAGCGTCGAGTTGCTGGACGGTGCGCCCTCGCCGTAGTCACCCACCAGCCACGTGCCGTCCGCCAGCTTCACCAGCGGCCGGACGACGTGAAAACCGGAGACGCGCGTGACCCATCGGATGCGTGCAAGACCCGTGAGGTCGACGTAGTTGGCCTTGTCGCGCAGTGTGGCCGCAACCGCTGTCTGACAGACACCGGTCCAGAGATTCGGCGGATCGGTGCGCTGCCCCGCAGCGACGTTTGCCGGCGGCGGATTCTGGTTGTATCCCGCCAGCTGAATGCACGACGGCCCGCCCCAGTCTCGAGCAATGGATCCCGTGGGCGGCTGCTTCAGATACGCAGGGACGCTTTTTGCGTTGGGGTCGTAGAGCCGCAACTCGAGATTCGCATTCGTGACCGCCGCGGGCGTCACGCCCCCTTCGGGCACGAAGTCCGCCGGCGCGTTCGCCGGCCGGTCGATCTGCTTCCACTCTTCGCGGAAGAACAGCGGTGGCAGCCCGGGAGGCGCGGCTTGCTGCGCCAACACCTGACCACCGGCGAGGGCCACGAACACGACGATCGCCTGGCGCATGGACATGCGCCGGATTATATGCGTTGAAAGTTCTTTTCGACTTCGCGGCGCGTCAGCCGCAACATCACCGGCCGGCCGTGGGGACAGATCGTCGAGTACGCCGTGCGCCGCAGTTCGTCGAGGATGTGCGCCATCTTCTCCGGCGTCAGCGGATCGTTCGCCTTCACCGCCGCATGGCACGCCATCGTCGCGGCAATCTTCTTGATCGCCTCATCCACCGTCGCGGTCGTCCCGGCGGTCTCGAGATCCTCGGCCAGCGCGCGCAGCGCCGTCGGACACTCTTCGCGCCGGAGCAGCGCCGGGAATGCCGAGATCCGCACGGTGTCGCCGCCGAACTCCTCGATCTCGAACCCGAGACGCTCGAGCTCGCCCGCGCGCGAGACCAGCGCGTGACGACTGCTGGGCGGCAGATCGACCAGCATCGGCTCGAGCAGCCGCTGACTCTCCAGCCGTCCGCTGGTGAGCCGTTCGGTGATGCGCTCGAACAGCACGCGCTCGTGCGCGACATGCTGATCGACGATGGCGATCCCTTCCTCGTCCACCGCGATGATGAACGTGTCCCTGAACTGGCCCAACGCCATCATTGGACGGATGGTCGGTGCGAACGCGCCTTCGCCTGTCGGTGCGAAGCCGCTCTCGCTTGTCGGTGCGAGGGTACTATCGCGGTTCGGTGCGACCTCGCTGTCGCTCGTCGGTGCGATTCCCCGGCCGCCTGTCGGTACCGCCCAGCGGCTGGGATAGACGCTGTCGTACGAGTTCGGCAGGGGCAGCGTGGATGGCTGTGGCGTCAGACCGCGAGGGGCCTCGAGCTGCAGCTCCGGCGCGGGTCCGCGGCCCAGTGCGTCGCCGAGCGTCCGGCGGACCAGCTCGTGGATGTATGACTGATCGCGAAAGCGCACTTCGGCTTTCGTCGGGTGCACGTTGACGTCCACCGCGTCGTGCGGCATCTCGATGAAGAGATGCATCTCCGGGCTGCGCTCCTTGATCGAGGCCTGGCTGTAGGCGTCGATCACGGCATGCGCCACCGTGCGGTCCTTGACGATGCGGCGGTTGACGAACAGGTTCTGGGGACCGCGCGTCGGCCCCTGCTCGGCCAGCGCCGCGATGTAGCCGAGCAGCTTGACGTCGCCGCTGTCGCGACGGACTTCAATCAGGTCGCTGCGATCGCCGTACAGCTGATAGAGCCGCTCCCGCAGCGTGGACACCGGCGGGCACTGCAGCACTTTTCGCCCGGCGCTCGTCAGCGTGAAGCCGACCTCCGGGTAGCACAACGCCAGCTGCGAGACGAGACGCGAGATCTGCGCCGACTCGGCGCCGTCCGACTTGAGGAACTTGCGGCGCGCCGGCAGGTTGTAGAACAGGTCGGCGACCTCGATCGACGTGCCTTCGGGCATCCCCGCTTCCGCGACCGACGCGACCGCACCCCCATTGACCCGGATCTCCGTACCCGCGTCCATCTGGCGGGTCCGTGTACGCATCACGAAGTGCGAGACCGACGCGATCGCCGGGAGCGCTTCACCCCTGAAGCCGAGCGTCGCGATGGCCGCCAGATCATCGGCGCGGCGGATCTTGCTCGTCGCGTGCCGCTCGATGGCCAGTCGCGCATCCTCCGGGTCCATCCCCTCGCCATCGTCGTCAACCCTGATCAGCTTCTTGCCGCCCAGTTCAACCGCGATCGAGAGCCGCCGCGCGCCGGCATCGATCGCGTTCTCGACGAGCTCCTTGATGACGGAGGCGGGCCGCTCGACGACTTCACCGGCGGCGATCTGATTGGCAAGATCAGCTGGGAGCTTCTGGATTCGTCCCATGCATCAGATCCACTTATTGCGGCGGAAGAACGTGAGCATGGCCACGATGAGCGCAACCATGATGCCGCCGACCCACCAGAACTGCGCCTCCGCCCCGCCGGGAAGGTGCGGCAGCGGCACGTTCATGCCCCACATGCCCGTCAGAACGGTCAGCGGGAGGAAGATGGTGGACATCACCGTCAGCACTTTCATCACCTGATTCAGGCGATGAGAGGAGCGCGGACAGATTCACCTCGAAGATGCCCGTGACGCGATCCTGAAACAGCACCGCTTCCTCGGTCAGTCGCACGACATGATCGTAGACGTCGCGGAAGCGATAGGCCATCTCGTCGGAGATCACCGGGAACTCACGGCGGGCCAGCCGCCCGATCGCGTCGCGCTGCGGCACCATGACCCGCCGCATCGACGACACTTCCCGTTTGAGCTTCATGACCTGGCGCGCCAGCCGCTCGTGGCCGACGAACGCCTGCTCCTCGAGCTTGCCGATTCGGTCCTCGATCTCCTGGATGACCGGGCGGTAGTTGTCCACCATCGTGTCCACGATGCGGTGGAGCAGCGCGACCGGGCCCTCTTTCAGAATGTGCTCGTAGCGGCCGCAGACCTCGCGCATCTTCTCGATCGAGCGCGATTTGCCGTCGTGCACGGTCACCAGGAAGTTCCGGCCGAGAAAGAAATCGACGTCCCGGGTCGCGAACTGCGCGCGCTGCCCGCCTTCGCGCGTGGGCTTCGGCGTGGCCAGCTTGGCGTCGATGCCGTGGAGCACGAGATAGAGGTAGCCGGGATAGCTTTCGATCTTGGGGAATTGCAGCGAGCTGCACGGCGTCTTCGACCGACAGCGCGTGGAAGCGAAACACCTCGAGCAGGAGCCGGCGCTCTTCGTCACTCGGCTCCGACAGATCGACCCAGACGGTGACGTCCGATGACGGGCCGAGCCACTCGGGCTCGACCCGCTCGCGAGGTCGTCTGACCGTTCCGATGAACGTAGACGTTAATCACTATCGTTCACGCGTCTCCGTTAGTCCTCCGCCTTCATCGAGAGCTTTGCCTGAGCCGCCGCGAGCCGGGCCACGGGAACGCGGAACGGTGAGCAGCTCACGTAGTCGAGGCCGACCTTCTCGAAGAAGTGAATCGACGATGGGTCGCCGCCGTGCTCGCCGCAGATACCCAGCTTGATATCCGGTCGGCTCTTCCGCCCCTTCGTGACGGCGATATCGACCAGCTGCCCGACGCCGGTCTGGTCAATCGTCGCAAACGGGTTCTTCTTCATGATCTCGAGCTCGGTGTAGGTCGGCAGGAACGAGCCCGAGTCGTCGCGAGACATGCCCAGACCGGTCTGCGTGAGATCGTTGGTGCCGAAGCTGAAGAACTCCGCCGACTGCGCGATCTCGTCGGCCGTCAGCGCGCCGCGCGGGATCTCGATCATGGTGCCGACGAGGTAGCTGAGTTTCACCTTCTGCTCGGCCTGCACCGCCTTCGCGGCCTTGTGCACGACCTCGATCTGAAGGTCGAGCTCCTTCTTGAACGCCACCAGCGGAATCATGATCTCGGGGCGGACCTTGATCCCCTCTTTCTGGACGATGGCCGCGGCCTCGAACACCGCGCGGGCCTGCATCGTCCGAGATTTCCGGATAGCCAATGCCCAGGCGGCAGCCGCGGAAGCCGAGCATCGGGTTGAACTCGTGCAGCTGGTGGACGCGCGACTGAATCGCCTCGACCGACACGCCGATCTTCTTTGCCAGATCCGACTGCTGCTCCGGCGTGTGCGGCAGGAACTCGTGCAGCGGCGGATCGAGGAACCGGATGGTCGCCGGGTAGCCCTTGAGGGCGCGGAAGATGCCGGCGAAGTCCTCGCGCTGATACGGCAGCAGCTTGGCGAGGGCGGCCTTCCGCGCCTCGAGCGTCTCGGCGAGGATCATCTCGCGCATCGCGTCGATGCGATCGCCCTCGAAGAACATGTGCTCGGTGCGGCACAGGCCGATGCCTACCGCGCCGAACGCGATCGCGTTGCTCGTCTGCTCGGGTGTGTCGGCGTTGGTGCGCACGCTCATGCGCGTCGCCTGATCGCACCACTTCATGAGCTGCTGGAAGCTCTTGAACTTTTCGGTCTTCCTGGCGGCCTCGTTGCCATCGAGCAGGCCGGCGACGATTTCCGACGGCGCCGTCTTGACCTGGCCGGCGAACACCTTGCCGGCGGTCCCGTCGATGGACATCCAGTCGCCTTCCTTGAAGGTCTGGCCGTCGACGGTGACCGTGCGTGCCTGGTAGTCCACATCCACGGCGGCCGCGCCGCAGACGCAGACCTTCCCCATCTGCCGGGCGACGAGCGCGGCGTGCGACGACACGCCGCCGCGCGCCGTGAGAATGCCTTCGGCCGCGATCATGCCGCGGAGATCCTCGGGCGACGTCTCGACGCGCACGAGCAGCACCTTCTCGCCCTTTTCCGCCGCGGTCACCGCGCGATCGGCGTTCAGATAGATCCGTCCGGATGCCGCGCCAGGTCCGGCGGGCAGGCCGGTCGCGATCGCCTTCGCCTTGGCCATCTCCGCCGCATCGAACACCGGCGCCAGGAGCTGTTCGAGCTGGTCGGCGGGATTGCGCATGACCGCCGTCTTCCAGTCGATGAGCCGCTCCTTGTGCATGTCCATCGAGAACTTGAGCGCGGCCATCGCCGTGCGCTTGCCGTTCCGCGTCTGCAGCATGTAGACGACGCCGTCTTCGATCGTGAACTCGAAGTCCTGCACGTCCTTGAAGTGCTGCTCCAGCGTCTGCCGGATGCGTTCGAGCTCGTGATACGCCTTCGGCATCTGCTTCTTCAACTCGAGCCACCGGCTCCGGCGTCCGCACGCCGGCGACCACGTCCTCGCCCTGCGCGTTGATCAGGAACTCACCGTAGAACTCCTTGGCGCCGTTGGCCGGATTGCGCGTGAACGCGACGCCGGACCCGGAGTTGTCGCCGGTGTTCCCGTAGACCATCGCCTGCACGTTGACCGCGGTGCCCCACTCGGTCGGAATGTTGTACTTGCGCCGGTAGACGATGGCGCGGTCGTTCATCCACGATCCGAACACGGCGCCGACCGCCCCCATCAGCTGATCCCAGGGTGAAGCCGGGAAGTTCTTGCCGGCGCGCTCCTTCACGAGCGCCTTGAAGCGGACGACGAGCTCCTTGAGATCCTCGACCGTCAGCTTGGTGTCCTCGATGTCCTGGTGGTAGCGGTCGTGCTTGAGCTTCTCGATCACCACCTCGAACGGCTCGTGATCCTCGCCCGGCCCCTTCTGCACACCCAGGACGACGTCGCCGTACATCTGCACGAAGCGGCGGTAGCAGTCCCACGCGAAGCGCGGGTTGTTCGTCTTCTTCGCGAGCGCTTCGACCGTCTGGTCGTTGAGCCCGAGGTTGAGGATGGTGTCCATCATTCCCGGCATCGAGTCGCGCGCGCCCGAGCGGACGGACACCAGCAGCGGGTTCTTGAGGTCACCGAACTTCTTCTTCGTCTGCTTCTCGATCGCGGCGACGCCGGCCTTCATCTGCGCCTGCAGCGCCGACGGATAGCTGCGCTTGTGGTCGTAGTAGTAGGTGCAGACCTCGGTCGTGATGGTGAAGCCCGGTGGAACCGGCAGGCCGATGCGGCACATCTCGGCGAGGTTCGCGCCCTTGCCGCCGAGCAGCGGCTTCATCGAGCCGTTGCCGTCGGTCTTCTTGCCGAAGAGATAGACGTACTTGCCGGTTTTGCTCGCCTTTTCGCGGCGCTCTTCTTGGCGGTCGCCTTCTTCGCCGTCTTCATTCGCCGTCTTCTTCGCGGTCTTCATTGCTTTCTTCTCTCGCCTTCTTCGCCATCTCGACTGCGAGTCTCACTCGTCACCATCTCTGAGATATCCGCGATATCCAGAATCAACCCGCGCAGCGAGGCCACCAGCCCCAGTCGCGCCGCACGCACGCGCTCGTCTTCCGCCATCACGAGCACGTCGTCAAAGAACTTCGCCACCGCCGGTTGCAACGATGCGACGCCCGCGAATGCCTCGCGGTAGTCGCCGCGCTGCGCCGGCGGCTCGAATCGTTGGCGCACCGGCGGCCAGGGCCGCCGCCAGCGCTTTCTCCGCCGGCTCGGTCAACACGCCGTCCGCGCTTGGCGGCGCCGCGGGGGTCGCCACGCCTTTGGAGATGTTCTTCACGCGCTTGAGCAGCGTCGCCACACCGAGCAACGACGGCGAACCCGTCATCTGCGTGAGCGCCTCGAGCTTGCGGCGCGCTTCGAGCGGGCTCGCGTCTTCGACGCCGGCGTGCAGCACCGCCCGTACGCTGCGCACGTCGAAGCCGCGTTCGCCCAGCAGATACGCCAGCCGATCGGCCATGAACGAGAACAGCGGCGCGGCCGAATCTCCATACCCTCCGAACGGCGCCGCGGCCCGTGCCAGCAGCACGCCGAGCTTCAGTCGTCCGTCGAGACCGGTCAGCTCCGGGAGATCGGCCAGGATCTTCACCGCACCCTGCGCCTGACGCCGCAGGCCCAGCGGATCGCGCGAGCCGGTGGGCCGCTCACCGGCCGTGAACATGCCGACGACCGAGTCGAGCTTGTCGGCGAGCGACACGGCCGCCCACACGACTGCGGCGGCGCCGAGCTGCTGCCGCGTCGGCGGCGCCTCGGCCTCGACGCCAATCGGCAGGTAGTGAAAGTAGATCGCCTTCCAGACCTGTTCGGGCAGGCCTTCCTCGCGTGCGTAGATCCCGCCCATCGTGCCCTGAAGCTCGGTGAGCTCGCGCACCATGTCGGTGGCCAGGTCGGCCTTGCACAGCCGGCCCGCTTGCTCGGCGTGTGCCGCCGCTCCCGGCTGTCCGAATGCCTCGGACGCGATCCATGTCGCGAGCGCGGCGACGCGATCCGCCTTCTCCTTGTACGTCCCGAGCTTCTTGTGAAACAGGATGGTCGAGAGGCGATCGATCCTCGACTCCAGCGTCGTCTGACGATCGCCGTCGTAGAAGAACCGGGCATCGCGAAGCCGTGCCGATCAGCACCCGCTCGGAATTGCGCGCGATGATCTCCGGCTTCTCGGCCTCCATGTTGGTGACCGCGAGAAACGCCGGCTTCAGCTTGCCATCCTCGTCCACCACCGGGAAGTAATGCTGGTGATGAATCATCGTCGTCGTCAGCACTTCTTCGGGGAGCTGGAGGAACTCCACCGGCATGTGCCCGGCGATGACCGCGGGGTATTCGACGAGGTCAGGGACCTCGCGCAGCAGCGCGGACTGAGCCGCGAGGTTGGCACTGACCCGGCCGCCAAGCCGCCGCGCGTGCGTTTCGAGCTCACGACGGATCTTCTGCTCGCGCTCGCGGCGATCGAGGATGACGAAGTTCTCGAGCAGCCGCTCCTGGTAGTCGTCGAACGTCTTGATCTTGATCGCGCGCCCGGCCCGGCCGCTCGTGGTCTGGAAGCGATGTCCGTAGGTGTTCGGCCCGGATCGGATGTCCTGCACCGTCGGGCCCTGCGCCTGCTCCGTCCGCCGGATCACGAACGGCACGACGCGCCCGCCGTACAGCAGCACGAGCCAGCGAATCGGCCGCGCGAACAACAGATCGCCCTTGCCATCCTCGAGGTAGGCGTCCCATCGCATCTGCTTCGGGAAGCGTGAAGTCGCGCAGCACGCCGGCCATCACGTCGGCAAGCACGTCAACCGTGGCCTTGCCGCGCTGACGCACCCGGTACGCCAGATACTCGCCTTTCGCCGTCTGCGTCCGCTCGAGCGCGGACATTTCGACGCCGTATTTCTTCGCGAATCCGATGGCGGCCGGCGTCGGCTCGCCGTCCGGCTTGTACGCCGCCGACACCGGCGGACCGGTGACGAGCTCCTCGAAGTCGGTCTGTCGCTCGGCCACGCGAATCACGCGGGCAGTGAGACGCCGCGGTGTGCTGTAGGCCTCCGCCGGCGCGTCGCTCGTCAGCCGCGCCTCCTTGAGTCGCGCGTCCACGTGCTTCGCCGTCTGCGCGGTCAGATTGGGAAGCCAGCCCGCGGGAATCTCCTCGCAACCAATCTCGATCAGCAGCTCGCGGTCCATGCCCTACGCGCCCTCAGCCGCGCCGTCCGGCTGCTCCGGCTTGGCTCGGCGTAGGCCCTGGCGATGCGTATTGCGAGCTGGCGCACACGGAGGATGTACGCCGTCCGCTCGGTGACGCCGATGCTGCCGCTCGAATCCAGAATGTTGAACAGATGCGAGCACTTGAGGCAGTGCTCGAGCGCCGGCAGGATCAACTTCGAATCGAGCAGCTTCTGCCCCAGCTCGAAGTTCTTGTCGAACAGATCGCGATGGCGAGCGCCGAACTCGCCCGCGTCAATGCCCTCGACCTGGCCGAAGACGTACTTCGACTGCTCGATCTCTTCCTGCAGACGCACCTCGCGGTACTTCACGCCGCCGCCCCACTCGAGGTCGAAGACGTTGTCCACCTTCTGCAGGAACATCGCGATGCGCTCGAGGCCGTAGGTGATCTCACAGGAGATCGGCGCCAGATCCATCCCGCCGACCTGCTGGAAGTACGTGAACTGCGTGATCTCCATCCCGTCGAGCATGACCTGCCAGCCGATACCCCACGCGCCCAGCGTCGGCGACTCCCAATTGTCCTCTTCGAATCGAATGTCGTGCAGCCGCGGGTTGATGCCGCACGGCTTCGAGGCTCTCGAGGTAGAGCTGCTGCACTTCGTCGGGTGACGGCTTGAGGATCACCTGATACTGGTGATGCTTGAACAGCCGGTTCGGGTTCTGCCCGAACCGCCCATCGTCGGGGCGCCGCGAGGGCTGCACGTAGGCGACGCTCCACGGCTTCGGCCCGAGCACACGGAAGAGCGTTTCGGGGTGCGAGGTACCGGCGCCCACTTCGAGATCGAGGGGCTGCTGCAACAGGCAGCCATGCGAGGCCCAGTACGACGAGAGCTTGAGGATGAGGTCCTGAAACGTCACGCGATCTTACCGGCTCCTAAGCGTGACGACGAAGGTCGCGAAGTACGCGGTCCGATTTCAACGTCTTCTCCAGATGCATGGCAATCAGCGTCCGATGCACGGTCTCCAGTTCGCGAAGGACTTGTGGCGCGGCTGGTACGTTGCCCACCTGCTGCGGCGCCACCGTTCTCGATCCCGCCAGGAACGCCATCGCGGCGTCCGACAGCGTGCCTCGCGACTCCGGATACACGCCCTGCAGTCGCAGGAGCCAGTACTCGAAGTATCTCGCCAGTGCCTCGACCGGCGCGCCGGCGCTCAGCGCATCGAGCATCGAGGCCCCCAGACGATAGAGCCGCTCGTCGGCGTCGGCCTCCTGCGCCCATTCGTCGAGCAACTCGGCGAAGTAGCTCACATACCCAAGAGCATCCTGGCTGTCCAACGCCAGTGGGGATCGGCAGGTCTCCGCGTAGTTCAGTCCGACCAGTTCCCGCCGCTCCTTTTCGAAGTACGCCACCTGCACTTGAGTGAGCGGCTCGAGCGCACCCGTGAAGCGCGACCGCGGGCGGCGGGCACCTTTCGCCACGCCACGTTTCTTCCCCCGATCGCGGGTCAGGAATACGACAATCCGGTCGGCCTCACCGAGCTTGTAGGTGCGTAAGACCAATGCGTCGGCAGTGTACAGAGGCACTAAACCTGTCTATCTTACTCGTTCATCCGGCTCGCGTCAGGTACTGGGCGAAGATCGTCGCCAACCCCAGAAACGAGAGAAACCCGAACACATCCGTCAACGTGGTAATGAACACCGATGAGGCCAGCGCCGGATCGACGTTGGCCGCGCGCAGCCCGAGCGGGATCAGCACACCGGCGGTCGCGGCGACGAACATGTTGATGACCATCGCCGTGCCAAGCACGATGCCCAGCACCGGATCGCCCCGCGTGGCCCAGGCCACAAGCGCCGCCACGAGCCCCAGCGCCAGGCCGTTCCCGATGCCGACGAGCGCCTCCTTCAAGAGCGCCTTGCGCGAGTTGCCCCACGTCAACTCCCCGAGTGCGATGCCACGGACGATCACCGTCAGCGTCTGGGTGGCCGCATTGCCGCCCATGCCCGCAACGATCGGCATGAACACCGCGAGAATCGGCAGGGCATCGATCGTTCCGGTGAACAGGCCGACGACGCTCGCCGCGAGGAACGCGGTCGCCAGGTTGACACCCAGCCAGGGCAGGCGCTTGCGGAGCGATTCTCTGCGCCGGAGTGAACACGCGCTCGTCACCGGTCACGCCGGCGAGCCGATAGATGTCCTCGGTGGCTTCGTCCTTGATGACGTCGATCACGTCGTCAACCGTGATGATGCCAACGAGCTTGTTCTCCTCATCCACGACCGGGATGGCCAGGAGGTTGTAGGCCGCGACCTGCCGGGCGACCTCTTCCTGATCCATCTCCACGCGGGCGCTGATCAGATCGGCGGTCATGATCCGCTTCAGCGGCGTCTCCGGCGCCACGAGCAGCAGACGCCGCAGCGAGACGACGCCGACGAGATGACGACGCTCGTCCACGACGTAGAGATAGAAGACCATCTCGACGTCGCGGCTGCTCTGAATCTCGGTAATGGCCTCGCCGACCGTTATGTCCTCGCTCAGCGCGAAGACGCTCGGGTTCATGATGCGGCCGGCGGTCCGCTCGTCGTACTCGAGGAGGTGTTCGACGACCTGGGACTCTTTCGGCCGCATCAGGTCGAGCACGGCGGCCGACAGGTCTTCCGGCAGGTGATCGATCAGCGCCGCGGCGTCGTCGGACTCGATCTCCTGCGCCAGGCGCGCGATCTCTTCGGCCGGACGGGTGGCGAGAAGCGGTGCGCCGGATTCAGCGCCGATCTCCGACAGCGCCTCCATCGCCAGGCGGCCGTTGCGCTCGACGAGCAGCGTGAACGCCGCTTCGC
The DNA here is from genome assembly GCA_963751025.1 of uncultured Acidobacteriota bacterium. GTDB lineage: Bacteria > Acidobacteriota > Vicinamibacteria > Vicinamibacterales > UBA2999 > Gp6-AA40. The sequence goes on from CAVVTC010000010.1 coordinate 533,177, forward strand.
GGTCCTTGTCGGACAGTTCGGTGAGCACCTGTGCGAGATCGGCCGGGTGCTGCTTCTGCAGCAGATTGACCAGGTTGGCCGTGGCGCCAATGCGCAGCAGTCGCTTGACTGAGTCGAGGACGAGATCGATTCGGCGCTGCGCAACCATCGCAAACCAAATCTATCAGGTTCCGACGGTGAACCTACGATCGTCCTGGTAGACCTATTTCATCCAACAGACGTTCGTCGTCGCGCCATTCAGACTTGACCTTCACGCGCAGGTCGAGAAACACCTTCTGGCCGAAGTGCTCCTCGAGGCCGAGGCGGGCAGCGGTGCCGATGGCCTTGATCATCGACCCGGCCTTCCCCACGACGATGGGCTTCTGTGATTCACGCTCGACGAGGATGGTGCAATACAGCTTGACGAGCCCGGCCTGGGACTCGTCGAAGGCGTCCACGACCACCGCCGTCGAGAACGGCAGTTCGTCGTGCGTCAGCTGAAGCACCTGCTCGCGCACGACCTCGGCGGCGAAGAACCGCTCGGTCTGATCGGTCAGGTACTCCGGCGGATACAACGGGACACCTTCGGGAAGGTGCTTGAGGAACAGACCCTCGAGCGTGTCCACATTGGTGCCATCCACCGCCGACAGGGGTACGAGCTCGGCAAACGAATAGGCGCGGCTGTACTGGTCGAGCAACGGCAACAACTTGGGCTTCGATACCAGGTCAACCTTGTTGAGGGCCAGAATCACCGGTGACTTGATCTCCTTCAACACCGTCAGGAGATGCCGGTCGCCAGGCCCCGGCTTGGCCGACGCGTCCACGACGAGCGCCACGACGTCCACTTCCCGCATCGCCTCGAGCGCCGCATCCACCATCCGGACATTCATGCGATGCATCGGCCTGTGCACGCCGGGCGTGTCCACGAAGACCACCTGCGCGTCGGGATAGTTCTTCACGCCCACCACGCGCGTGCGCGTCGTCTGCGGCTTGTCGGACACGATGGCCAGCTTCTGGCCGACGATGAGGTTGAGGAGCGTGGACTTGCCGGCGTTGGGGCGGCCGAGGAACGACACAAAACCCGACTTCATCTACGTTCGCGTCGAAGGCTGCCCCAGATCCGACGTCACTTCGCGGCGTCTGGCGCGTACCTTCGTGATGCGGCGGCGTTCGACTTCGAGCACCTCGAACGAGAGGCCGTCCACCTCGAGCGTCTCGCCGACGTACGGCATCCGCCCGAGGTGCGAGAGCAGATAGCCGCCGACGGTCTCGAAGCCCTCGCGCTCGATGTCGACGTCCAGCCGATCCCTGACTTCGTCCACGCTGACCTTGCCGCTGAAGGCGAACGTACCGTTGCCCTCGTCGGTGACCGTTTCGCTCTCGACGTCGTACTCGTCGCGAATCTCGCCGACGATTTCTTCGAGCAGATCCTCGACCGTCACCAGGCCGGCGGTGCCGCCGTACTCGTCGACGACGATCGCCATCTGCGCCTGTCGCCGCTGCATCTCCTTCAGCAGCTCCGAGACGCGCTTGCTCTCGGGCACGAAATGCGCCGAGCGCATCAGCGTCGTCATCGGCGGCTCCGCGCCCGGCGGCAGCGCCACGAGATCCTTGACGAACACGATCCCGACCACGTTGTCGAGATTGTCGCGATAGACGGGCATCCGCGAATACTGCTCCTCACGGAACAGCGAGCGGAGATCCTGCAGCGTGGCGTCGGCGCGGATGGCGATGATGTCGGGGCGCGGCGTCATGACTTCGCGGACGATGGTTCCGGTGAAGTCCACGATCGTCTGGAGGAGCTCGCGGCCCTCCTCCTCGGAGATCGCTCGCTCCTCCGGCTCGCCCTCACCCGTCGCCGCTGGAGCCGCGACGTCGGATCCATTGGCGCCGTTCGGGCGCCTCGCGCTCCCGGCGAGGCGCGAATCATGTTGATGATGAGCGCCGTGACGGGCACGAGCAGCGCGGCGACCGTGTGGAAGGCGGGCAGCATGACGTCGAGCACGCGCTCCGGATCGCGCCGGACGATGAGCAGCGGAAGCAGGTGCTCGCACACGACCACGAACGCGACCAGCGAGACGATGAACGTGACGATCGACAGCGCGTCGCTGCACGTCGCTGAGCCGCGCGATGAGCACGCCGGCGAGCACGGTGCAGACGCCAATGAGAATCCGGACCGGGACGAAGAGCTGCAGCGGATCGTCGAGGTACTGGCCGAGACGGTCGTCACGGCCGCCGCGCTCGGCCATCAGCCGGAGCGACAGTCGCATCAGCGCGCTGAACGCGGCCTGGATCGATCCCAGGAACACTGTCGCGCAGCCGAGAAGGAAGAGAGTGAGTGGGGTCATGCCGAGTGACGACCGCGTTCGATCAGCCCCTCGACGAGCCCGCCCTTGAGGCGCAGGCGTCGTTCCAGGCGAGCCATCCGGCCGTCATCGCGCTCGTGATCATAGCCAAGAAGGTGCAACAGGCCATGCAGCGCCAGCACACGAAGCTCGACCGCCAGAGCATGGCCGGCCTGCCTGGCCTGACGGCCCGCAACTCCAGCCGCAATCACGACATCGCCGAGTTCCCCGGGCTCCTCGGCAGGAAAAGACAGCACGTCGGTGGCATCGTTCTGACGCACGGTATCGCTGGTTGAGTGCGCGCACGCGCGCGTCTGGAACCACTGCCACGGTGACGGCACCTCGCGCCCGGGCAGGCGCCACCTGCTGCAGCCAACTGCCCAGCCCCGGCGCGCGCACCGCGCCGCGCGACGTGACCACGTGCACGAGCGAGGGCACGAACCTGGACGGCTCTAGGTCGGCCCACGCGCGCCGCCCGAGAAGGCGTCGTACGCCTTCACGATCTGCTGCACGAGCTTGTGCCGGACGACGTCCTTCTCGTCGAAGTAGATGAAGCCGATGCCTTCGACGTCCTTGACGATCTTGAGCGCTTCGACCAGACCGGACTTGCCCGGCTGCGGCAGGTCGATCTGGGTGATGTCGCCCGTGACCACGGCCTTCGAGCCGAACCCGAGCCGGGTCAGGAACATCTTCATCTGCTCGGACGTGGTGTTCTGCGCCTCGTCGAGGATGACGAATGCGTCGTTGAGCGTGCGGCCGCGCATGAACGCGATCGGCGCGACCTCGATCGTGCCGCGTTCGACCAGACGCGTGGCGCGCTCGGTGTCCATCATGTCGTAGAGCGCGTCGTAGAGCGGGCGGAGATACGGATTCACCTTCTCCTGCAGGTCGCCGGGGAGGAAGCCGAGTTTCTCGCCAGCCTCCACGGCCGGTCGCGCAAGGATGATCCGTTGGACTTTCTTGGCAAGCAGATAGCTGACCGCCTGCGCCATCGCCAGATACGTCTTGCCCGTGCCGGCCGGCCCGACGCCGAAGACGATGTCGTACTTCTCGATCGCCTCGAGGTAGCGCCGCTGGTTGGTGGTCTTCGGGTTGACGCGACGGCGCGTGCCTTCGGGCTGCTTCTGCCCTTCCTTCAGGAAGTAGTCGCGAAGGTTGACGCCGCCGTCGTCGGCCACGAGCTGGGCCGCGGTCTTCACGTCGCCGTTCCGCAGCTCGTAGCCCTGCGGCCATCAGGCTCGTGAGCTGCTCGAAGATGCGCTCGACGCGCTGCTCCGCCTGCTTCGTCGCCTTCGACGATGAGCTCGTCGCCTTGCGTGCGGATCGCGACGCCGAGCAGCGACTCGATGTGCTTGAGGTTTCCGTCGTGGGCGCCGTACAGCGTCTCGATGCCTTCCTGAGGCAGGGCGATCTTCTTCACGACTTGCGAATCTGGAGATGCAGCTCCCGCAGCTGCTTCTGATCGACGGAAGACGGCGCGCTGGACATCATGTCAACGGCCGTCGCCGTCTTCGGGAACGCGATCACTTCGCGGATGGAGCTCTCATTCGCCAGCAGCGCAGCAATCCGGTCCAGGCCGAGCGCGATGCCGCCGTGGGGCGGCGTCCCGTACTCGAGGGCCTCGAGGAAAAATCCGAATCGCAGCTTGGCCTCCTCGGCGCTGATGTTGAGCAGTGAGAAGATGCGACTCTGCATCGTCGCATCGTGAATACGGATGCTGCCGCCGCCAATCTCGCTGCCGTTCAGTACCAGATCATACGCCTTCGCGCGCGCCGCGCCCGGCTCGTGCTCGAGCTTGGCGATGTCGGCGTCGAGCGGCGCCGTAAACGGGTGGTGCATGGCGCCGTAGCGCTTTTCCTCGGGATCCCACTCGAGGAGCGGGAAATCGACGACCCACAGGAACTCGTACTTCTCCGGAATCGAGCAGTCCATCCTTCTTCGCAATCGTCAGCCGCAGTTGTCCGAGCGTCTGCGAGACGGTGTCGGGCTGACCGGCCACCACGAAGGCGAGTTGTCCATTCGCCGTGCCGGTGGCATCGAGCAGCTGGCGGACCGTTTCTTCGCCCACCGCCTTCGGGAAACGACGACGTGATCGTGCCGTCGTCGGACCGTCGCGCCCACAGCAAGTGGCGGCCCTGCGCCTTCTCCTGGTTGACGATGCCGTCGACGGCGCTGCGTGAGTAGCTCGCCGCATTCGGCACGACGAACGCGCGGACAGTGCCGCCTTCGGCGACGATCGCCTTGAAGACGCCGAACGACGACTCGCGGAACAGCTCGCGCGACATCCTGGATCGGCATGCCCGGGCGCAGGTCGGGCTTGTCCGAGCCATACACGGCAACGGCTTCCGAGTACGACATCCGCCGGAATGGCGTCGTGATCTCGCGGCCGATGACCGTGAAGATCTCGCTGCATCAGCGGCTCGATCACGCCGAAGATCGTCTCGGGACGAGCGAACGACATCTCCACGTCCACCTGCGTGAACTCGGGCTGACGATCGGCGCGCAGGTCCTCGTCGCGGAAGCACTTGCAGATCTGCACGTAGCGGTCCATGCCCGCGATCATCAGGATCTGCTTGAAGAGCTGCGGCGACTGCGGCAGCGCGAAGAACTCGCCGGGATGCACACGGCTCGGAACCAGATAATCGCGCGCCCCTTCAGGGGTGGACTTCGTCAGGATCGGCGTCTCGATCTCGAGGAAACCGTTCTCGTCGAAGTACCGGCGGATGATCGTCGTCAGCCGATGTCGCAGGATGATGTTGGCCTGCAGCCGCGGACGACGAAGGTCGAGATAGCGGTACTTGAGACGGACGTCCTCCGACACGGCCGTCTCGTCTGCCACCGGGAACGGCGGTGTCTTCGCTTCGTTCAGCACCGCGAGCCGCGTGACGACGATCTCGACCTCGCCGGTCGGCAGTTTCGGATTGACGGTGTCAGCCGAGCGCAGCCGCACCTTGCCCACGACCCCGACGACGAACTCGGACCGGAGCCGCTTGGCCTTGGCAATCAGCGCCTCATCGTCCTTGTCGAAGACGACCTGCGTGACACCGGCACGGTCGCGGACATCGATGAACAGCAGCCCGCCCAGATCGCGCACGCGATGGACCCAGCCCAGAAGCGTCGCGTCCGCGCCGACGTGCGTCGGGCGCAACTCGCCGCAGGTGTGCGTGCGTGTCAGGTCGCCGAGTTGCTCAGCCACGGTGCTTCAGTCCCTCGAGAATTGCGGCGCCGGCCGCGGCCTGGTCGTAGATGTTCTGGGTCTGCGCCGTCAGGTTCTTCACCGTGACCGTGCCGTTGGCGATCTCGTCGCCGCCCAGGATCGCGACATACGGGATGCGCTGACTATCAGCGTACTTGATCTGCTTCCCGATCTTGTCGGCGTCGGGATAGACCATGACCCGAAGGCCCGCAGTCCGCAGCGTCCCGCGCGACGCGGATGGCATGCGCGGCATCCTTGGCATCGAAGACGGCCACCATCACGTCGGCGGGCGTCGTCGCGAGGCTGGGCGGGAACATGCTGCGCTCGCCCATCACCACGAGAATCCGCTCGAGACCCAGCGAAAAGCCGCAGGCAGGGACATTCTGGCCGAGGAACGTGCCCACCAGGTTGTCGTAGCGCCCGCCGCCGCCGAGACTGCCGGCGAGGTCGGGCACGTTGATCTCCATGATCGCGCCCGTGTAGTACGAGAGCCCACGCGCAAGGAATGGATCGAAGTGATATTCGCGGGCCTGCTGACGTCGCCTCTGTGAGCTCAAGAATCGACCTCAGATTCTCAAGCGACGCAGGGTCTCGGGCTGCCGCAATGGTTAGCCCGCTCATGGAATTGCTCCTCGATGTCCAGGAGGTTTGAACTCGCGTCTGCACCAACTAGGCCTGTCGTCCCGTTAACGAGACCGTCGAACTTCCCGAACGTGTCACAGGCTTCGGCGGCTACACCGCGCTGCGCCAACTCTGTGAGCACTCCACCCATCTCCGATCTTGTCCAGCTTGTCGATGGCGACCAACGCTGACCGTGCAGTTCATCCGCAATCCCGAACGACGTCTGAGCATTGATGTCAGTCAGCTGGCGATGATTGATTCGAATGACGAAATCTTGAAGCCCAGCTCGGTCAGCGCATCAGACACAGCGGCGCACAACTCCGCCTCGACGACCGGCGACGTCGATCCCAGCGCATCGACGTCGCACTGATAGAACTCGCGAAAGCGCCCGCGCGCCGGCCGGTCGGCGCGCCACACCGGCTGAATCTGATACCGCTTGAACAGCTTCGGGAGCTTGCTCTGGTGATGCGCGATCACGCGCGCCAGCGGCACGGTCAGGTCATAGCGCAACCCAAGGTCCGCTTGCCCCGAGGCTTCGTGCTCTCCGCGCTTCAGGATCTTGAATATGAGCTGGTTGCTCTCGTCGCCGGCCTTCCCCATCAACGTGTCGAGGTTCTCGACCGCCGGCGTTTCCAGCGGCTCGAACCCGTAGCGCTCGTACACACGCTTGATGATCCCGATGACGTATTCGCGGCGCCGCACGTCTTCGGGCAGGAAGTCGCGCATACCGCGCGCGGGTTCTGTGCGAGGTGGCACTACAGCCTCGGCAGCGTAAGCCCCTGCTGCTTCTGGTACTTGCCCTTCTTGTCGGCGTAGGAGACCTCGCAGACCTCGTCGCTCTGGAAGAACAGCACCTGCGAGATGCCCTCGTTGGCGTACACCTTCGCGGGCAGCGGCGTGGTGTTCGAGATCTCGAGCGTCACGAAGCCCTCCCACTCGGGCTCGAACGGCGTGACGTTCACGATCAGTCCACAGCGCGCGTAGGTGGACTTGCCGACGCACACAGTCAGCACGTCACGGGGGATGCGGAAGTACTCGATGGTCTTGGCCAGCGCGAACGAGTTCGGCGGGATGATGCAGACATCGGCCTTGACGTCCACGAACGAGCGCGCGTCGAAGTTCTTCGGATCGACGACGGTACTGTTGATGTTGGTGAAGACTTTGAACTCGTCGGCGACCCGGATGTCGTAGCCGTACGACGACAGGCCATACGAGATCACGCCCGCCCGGACCTGCCGGTCCTCGAACGGCTCGATCATGCCGTGCTCGAGGGCCATCTTGCGAATCCACTTGTCAGCTTTGATCGAAGGCATAGAGTGTAGGGCGGGTCCTTTCGGACCCGCCGACCTTCATCGTCTCCCGAAGAACATCATGATCAGCGTCACCAGAATGCTTGCGATTATCGATGTCGTGAGCGGAAAGTAGAACGAGAAGTTTCCTCGCCTGATCGTGAAGTCGCCCGGGAGCCGACCGATTGGCAGTCCGAGAGTCATGAGCACGCCAACGCCCGCAATCAACAGGCCCAGAATGATGAGCGTGCGGCCCATGAGTCCCCTCTAGATCAATTCCATCCCTCGGAAGAAATACCCGAGCTCGAACGCCGCGGTCTCCGGCGCGTCGGATCCGTGGGTCGCGTTGCGCTCGATGTTGGTCCCGAAGTCCTTGCGCAGCGTGCCGGCGTCGGCCTTCGCCGGATCGGTCGCGCCCATCGTCGCTCGCCACTTGGCGATCGCGTTCGGCGCCTCCAGCGCCAGGAGCACACACGGTCCCGACGACATGAAGTCGGTCAGTCCCCCGAAGAATGGACGCTGGCTGTGAACGGCGTAGAAGCCTTCGGCCTCTTTCTTCGTCAGGTGATGCAGACGCATGGCGCGGATGGTGAAGCCGGCGGCCTCGATGCGGGCGAGAATCTGCCCGGCTTTTTGTGATTCGACGGCGTCCGGTTTGATGATGGCAAACGTTCGTTCCATAGATCTCCTGGCCGGTCCAAAAGGACCGGCCCTACACTGCCCGGCGGGTCTGAAGACCCGCCGCTACGTTATCTGCCCAGGGCCTCGCGCATTTTGAGGCCCATGTCGGCCGGGCTCTTGGCGACGTGGACGCCGGCCTTGGCCAGCGCGTCCATCTTCTCCGCCGCCGTGCCCTGACCCCCGGCGATGATCGCGCCCGGCATGTCCCATGCGGCGGCCGGGCGGAGCGGTCTGACCGGCGATGAACCCGACGACCGGCTTTCTGAACTCGCCGGCGATGAACGCGGCGGCTTCCTGCTCCGCCGTGCCGCCGATCTCGCCGATCATGATCACCGCCTCGGTGTCGGCATCCGCCGCGAAGAGTCGCAGCGCGTCGATGAAGCTCGTGCCGATCAGAGGATCCCCGCCGATGCCGATGCAGGTCGTCTGGCCCATGCCCTGTCTCGACAGCTGGTGAATCGCTTCGTAGGTCAGCGTGCCGCTCTTCGACACGATGCCGACCCGGCCCTCGCGGCAGATGTGTCCGGGGATGATGCCCGCCTTGCCCTGTCCCGCGGTGATGATGCCGGGACAGTTCGGCCCGATGAGCCGCGTGCGCCGGCCGGCCATGAACGTCAGCGCCCTGAGCATGTCCGTGGTGGGAATGCCTTCGGTGATGCAGACCGCCAGCGGGATCCCGGCGTCCGCCGCTTCCATGATCGCGTCAGCCGCGAACGGAGGCGGCACGAAAATCACCGTCGCATCCGCGCCAGTCTCCCGGACGGCGTCGTGCACGCTGTTGAAGATCGGCCACCCTTCGTGTGTGGTCCCGCCCTTGCCCGGCGTCACGCCGCCGACGACCTGCGTTCCGTACGCGGCCGCCGCCTTGGCGTGAAAGGTCCCTTCGCGGCCGGTCAGGCCCTGCACGATCAGCCGCGTGTGCTTGTCGAGTAGAACGGCCACGTCAGCGCTTCCCCGCCAGCGACACGACTTTCTCCGCGGCTTCGCCCATCGAATCGGCGGTCGTGAAACTCAACGCGCTCTCCCGCAGCATCCGCTTGCCTTCCTCGACGTTCGTGCCTTCCATGCGCACCACGATCGGGCACGCGGACGCCGAGCTCGGTGACCGCGGCAATGACGCCCTGGGCCAGCACGTCGCAGCGCAGGATCCCGCCGAAGATGTTGATCAGCACGGCCTTGACGTTCTTGTCGGCCATCAGGATGCGGAACGCGTTCTTGATCTGCTCGGCATTCGCGCCGCCGCCGACATCGAGGAAGTTGGCCGGCTCCCCGCCCGCCAGCTTGATGATGTCCATCGTCGCCATCGCCAGGCCGGCGCCGTTCACCATGCACCCGATGTTGCCATCGAGCCGGATGTAGTTCAGCGAGAACGTCGAGGCCTCGACTTCGAGCGGATCCTCCTCGCCGATGTCGCGCAGCTCCTTGAGATCCGGGTGCCGATAGAGCGCGTTGTCGTCGAAGGTCACCTTGGCGTCCAGCGCCAGCAGGTCGCCGCCTTTGGTCAGGATCAGCGGGTTGATCTCGATCATCGAGGCGTCGGTTTCGATGAACGCCTTGTAGATGGCGTCGAGCAGCTTGACCAGCTTGTTCGCCGGTCCGGCGCTCGAGTCCCATGCCGAACGCCAGCTTCCGGCCCTGAAACGGGACGATGCCGGTGCCGGGATTGATGTGCTCGCGCAGGATCTTCTCCGGCTCCTTCGCAGCGACTTCCTCGATGTCCATGCCGCCGGCGGCGCTGCCGATGATGACCGGCGACGGCCGACGCGCGGTCGATCAGGATGCTGAGATACAGCTCGCGCTCGATCTCGAGCCCCTCCTCGACGAGCACGCGGCCGACCTTCCTGCCTTCCGGTCCGGTCTGGTGCGTGACCAGCGTCATGCCGATCAGCTGCTTCGCGAACTGCTCGACCTCGTCGGGCGACCTGGCGATCTTGACGCCGCCGCCCTTGCCGCGGCCGCCGGCGTGAATCTGCGCCTTGACGACGTTCACGCGGCCGCCGAGGCGCTTGGCGGCATCAACGGCTTCGGCCGGTGTGAACGCAACCTCGCCGCGCGGGACGGGAACACCGAAGCGCGCGAGCACTGACTTGGCTTGATACTCGTGGATTTTCACAGGAGGGTTACGCAGTCTCCGGTCTACGGTCGTCGGTCTTCTGTATGTGGAACAGCTGTTGATCGTAGTCAACGCGCTCGATGAGCGTCAAGCGGGCCGGACATGTGCGCTACAATGCGCCCGCCACGCTCGCTCTCGGGGAGTATCTCTCAAGGAGAACAGGATGACGCGATTTTCAGTGGGGAGTTGCGGTCGGTGTCCTCGTACTGGCAGGGTCGGCAGCTATCGCCGCGCAGGCGCCCCAAGGTGCGCCGCCCGCAGGGCGGAGCGCCTCAGCCACCGCCGCAGAACCTGCAGGTCCTGCCGAAGGACATGCCGCGGGCGCAGGTCGTCCAGATCATGCAGAACTTCAACGCCGCGCTCGGCGTGACCTGCAATCACTGTCACGTGTTCGTCGGTCCGAACGACCCGATGAACGACTTCGCGGGAGATACGAAGCCGACCAAGACCGTGGCGCGAGCGATGATGAGGATGGTACGGGCGATCAATCCGACCGTGCAGAAGTCCGTGCCCTCGAAAGCGGTGGACCAGGTCGCGGCTGTCGGATGCGCGACGTGCCATCGCGGCGCGGCGATTCCGGTTGTGGCCCCCGGGACCCCGGGAGCGCCGCCCCCACCGCGCGGCGCAGGTCCGGGTGGCGCGCCCGCGACGGCGCCAGCGGCGCTGAGTCAGCGGCAAAGGTCAAACGCCAAAGGCCCACGTCCAACGCCCGACGGCTCCCAGGTCCAACGTCCCAAGGTCTCGATCGGATCGTGGAGTTGCCGTTTGGCCTTGGGACCTTTGGCCTTTGCCTTTTGACCTGACTACATCCCGATGACGTCGACCAGCTCCTTCACGGCGGCCGCCGACTTCTTCAGCGCCGCATCCTCTTCAGCCGTCAGCTTGATCTCGATGATCTGCTCGACGCCGCGCGCGCCGAGCTTCACCGGCACGCCGACGAACAGGTCCCGGATGCCGTACTCGCCCTGCAGGAACACCGAGCACGGCAGGATCTTCTTCTTGTCCTTGAGGATCGCCTCGCACATCTCGGCCGCCGCCTGACCCGGCGCGTACCAGGCGCTCGTGCCCACGAGCTTGGTGATCTCCGCGCCGCCGTCCGCCGTCCGCTTGGCGATGGCGTCGATACGCTCCTTCGACAGCAGCTCGGTCAGCGGAATGCCCGCGACCGTCGAATAGCGCGGCAGCGGCACCATCGTGTCGCCGTGACCGCCGAGCACGAACGAGTGCACGTTCTCGACCGACACGCCAAGCTCCATGGCCACGAATGTGCTCATGCGCGCCGAGTCGAGCACGCCGGCCATGCCGATGATGCGCTCGCGCGGGAATTTGGTCAGCCGGAACAGCGCCTGCGACATGGCGTCGAGCGGGTTGGCGACAGGCACGACAATCGCATTCGGGCAGTGCTGCACGAGATTCGGCGCGATGCTCTTCATGATCTCGAAGTTGTCGCGCACGAGATCATCGCGGCTCATGCCCGGCTTGCGCGGCTTGCCCGAGGTGATGACGACGATCTCGGAGCCCGCGGCCGCGCTCCAGTCGCCGCCGCCGATGACGCGCGAGTCCGATCCGATGATCGGGCACGTCTCGTAGATGTCCAGCGCGACGCCGGCCGCTTTCTGATCCGCGATGTCGATGATGACGACGTCGGCGAGCTCCTTCTCCGCGATCGCGCGAGCCACGGTCATGCCGACGTTGCCGGCGCCGCCTACCACTGTCACTTTGCGATTCATTGAGTCCTCATCTAGTGGGCTGTATCGTGGCCGTTAGGGCAGTGTCCCTCGATCGTCAACCGCAGTTACCCACAGTTTCTGTGGAAACCCTGTTGAAAAGCCGCTCGCAAGACGGCCGTGCGACGCGCGATCCCGAGCGTTTTAGCGGTTTGCACTATCGTTGTGCGACCGTCACACTGTTGATGTGCCTGATCGAGGCGCACAGCCCGCAAGTATAATCTGCGCTCCCGTGAAGATAGTTGTTGCCGACGATCTCCCCGCTTCCGCTCTCGACCTCCTTCGCGCCGAGGGCTGGACGATAGACGCGAAGACCGGCCGCGCCGCAGACGCCCTCGCCGCCGATCTCAGCGACGCCGACGCGCTCGTCGTCCGCAGCGCGACGAAAGTCACTTCTGCATTGATCGACGCCGCCCCTCGCCTGCGCGCGATCGCCCGCGCCGGGACCGGCGTGGACAACGTCGATGTCGCGGCGGCAAGCGCCCGCGGCATCGTGGTCATGAATGCGCCCGGCGCGAACAGCGTCAGCGTCGCGGAGTTGGCGATGGGGTTCGTGCTGACGCTGGCACGGCACCTCGCCGCCGCCGACGCGACGATGAAGCAGGGCAAGTGGGAGAAGAAGAAGTTCCTGGGCGAGGAAGTGCGCGACAAGGTGCTGGGACTCGCCGGCCTGGGACGCATCGGCCAGGAGGTGGCGCGCCGCGCCGCGGCGTTCGGCATGCGGGTCATCGCGCACGATCCGTTCATCACCGAACAGATCGCCTCGGATCTCGGCGTCGAGCTCGTGTCGATCGACGAGCTCTTCGTGCGCGCCGACTACCTCTCGCTCCACATGCCGTCCAACCCGCAGACGCGACGGCTGGTCAACGCCGAACGGCTGGCACGGGCCAAGAAGGGTCTCCGCATCATCAACACCGCCCGCGGGGATCTGATCGACGAGAGCGCACTGGCCAACGCGATCGAGTCCGGCCAGATCGCCGGCGCGGGTCTGGACGTCTTCGACAAGGAGCCAACCGTTGACCATCGGCTCCAGATGCTGCCGCAGGTTATTGCCACGCCGCACATTGCCGCGTCCACGCGCGAAGGCCAGGAACTCGTCGGCGAGGAGACCGCCCAGGCGCTCCGCGACTTTCTGAAGGACGGCCAGATCCGCAACGCCGTCAACTTCCCTTCGGTGTCTGCCGAGGAGTTCAAGCGGCTTCGGCCGTTCGCCGAGCTCGGCGAACGCCTCGGCACGTTCGTGGCTCAGATGAACGAGCATCGGGTGACCAGCGTCAGCCTGGAGTACTACGGCGAGGTCGCGCAGGGCAAGACCGCCATGATCAGGAACGCGATCCTGGCCGGCGTCTTCAAGCCGATCCTCTCCACCGGCATCACGATGGTGAACGCGGCCAGCGTCGCGGCCGAGCGCGGCATCCAGGTCGTGGAGTCACACAGCACGCAGACGCGCAACTACACCAGCCTGATCTCCGTGAAGCTTCGCACCAGCCAGGGTGAACGATGCGTCGAAGGCGCCCTGCACGAGCATACGACCCCGCGGCTGGTCCTCATCGACGGCGTGGCGATCGAGGCGGAGCTGGAAGGCACGATGATCGTCACCTGCAACACCGATCAACCGGGCGTCATCGGCGCCGTCGGCACCATCCTCGGCGCGCATCAGATCAACATCGCGAAGTTCGCCCTGGGACGGAACGGCGATCGGGCGATGGGCATCGTGACCGTTGACGAGCCGACACCGATTCCCGACCACGTTCTCGAAGAACTGAGGCGGGTCAAGGCGATCCGAGAAGTGCGGCTGGTTCGAATCTGACTGTAGCTGAAGTCGCGCCTGACAGTCGACAGGCGTAGCGTGCGACGGGAACGGTCCGCGGTGGATTCGAGCTCCACTGACTCGTCGCCGATGGACACAACCGTGTAGAGTCCCGCGACCGACTCCCCTTCACGCACGATCGCGACGCCCACGGGTGAACTGAGGACGGCCGAACGCTGCGGCTGTCCACCAACCATGTCGGTGGCGATCCCGGACAACGTCAACAGCGGAAGCGGCGGCGCCGGCGGCGGCGCTGGCGCCTCGGCGACTGCCGGCGCCGCAATCACAACGGGCGGTCTCACCGCTCTCGGTTGAAAACGAAATGGATCGCGCCCGGGCGTGCGGTAGTTCACCGCGGTCCGCTGACGCCGCTGCAGTTTGTCGGCGAGTTCCACGATATCCGAGCCAGCCGCGGACTGACGGGCAGACGCGGGCGCGGCAGCAGGAGTCGCGCGCGCCTGTTCCGTCACAGGCGACGACATCAGATACGTGGCGACAAATGCGCCCGCCGACACGACCGCATACAGCTTCCAGGTCATCGCGTGAAACGCCTCAGTTTAGCATTTCGGGCTCGACCACACCCACGGATAGCCCCCCTGCGGCGATCGACCCACAACCTGCTGTGCTATGATTCGCCGTGCCCCCTGTCACGTTCCCAAATCCCTTCCTGAGAACGTCACAACAGCACATCGTCGCCGTCATCCCCGCCCGATACGACTCGTCCCGTCTCCCCGGAAAAGTACTGGCCGACATCGCGGGAAAGCCGATGGTCGAGCACGTCTATCGACGCGCCGCTGACGCCCCTGGTGTCGATGCAGTGGTCGTGGCGACCGACGACGAGCGCATCGCCAGCGCGGTGGAGACCTTCGGCGGCGTTGCGCGCCTGACGCGACCCGGGCACCGCACCGGCACCGATCGCGTGGCGGAAACGGCGCGCGACCTGCGCTGCGAGATTATCGTCAACGTGCAGGCCGACCTGCCGCTCATCGAGCCCGAGATGATTGCGGAAGTGATCGCCCCGCTCATCGCGGACGCGGGCGTGCAGATGTCCACGCTGCGCCAGACCATTGCCGACACGGCGGACCACGACAACCCGAACGTCGTGAAGGTCGTCGTCGATCGCCACGGCGACGCGCTGTATTTCTCGCGCTCGAAGATCCCCTACTGCCGGGAAGACGGCGTGTGCTTCAAGCACATCGGCCTGTATGGCTTCCGCCGTGAGTTCCTGCTGGCGTTTGCCGCGCTGCAACAGACCGCGCTCGAACGTGCCGAGTCGCTCGAGCAACTGCGTGCGCTCGAGCACGGCTATCGCATTCGAGCCGTCGAGACCCGATTCGAATCGATCGAAGTGGACACACCAGAGGACTTGGAGCGCGTCCGTCGCCGCGTGTCGGCGGCGGTGCGTGTGTGAGGTGGCATGAGCCAGCGACCTGACGGACGGCCTGTGAAGTACGTGTTCGTGACCGGCGGCGTGGTGTCCTCGCTCGGCAAAGGGTTGGCCGCGGCGTCGATCGGCCGGCTGCTCGAGGATCACGGTTACAAAGTCGCGCTGCAGAAGTTCGACCCCTACATCAACGTCGATCCGGGGACGATGAGCCCGTACCAGCACGGTGAGGTGTACGTCACCGACGATGGCGCCGAGACGGACCTCGATCTGGGCCACTACGAGCGCTTCACGAACATGGTGGCGACGCGGAACAGCAACTGGACGACCGGCAAGATCTACCTCTCGGTCATCCAGAAGGAGCGGCGCGGCGACTATCTGGGCCGGACCGTTCAGGTCATCCCCCACATCACGAACGAGATCAAGGAAGCCATCCGTCTCGCCGCGCGCGACGTGGACGTGGTGCTCGTCGAGATCGGCGGCACGGTGGGCGACATCGAGAGCATGCCGTTTCTCGAAGCCATTCGGCAGTTCCGACTGGATGTCGGCCGCGAGAACACGCTCTACATCCATCTGACACTCGTGCCCTTCATCGGCACGGCCGGTGAGCTCAAGACGAAGCCGACGCAGCACAGCGTGCGCGACCTCCGCTCGATCGGCATCCAGCCGGACGTGCTGCTCTGCCGCACCGACCGGTTCCTCGATCAGGACATCAAGCGCAAGATCTCGCTGTTCTGCGACGTCCCGGAAGAAGCGGTCATCACCGCGAAGGACGTGGACACGATCTACGAAGTACCGCTCGTGCTGAAGGCCGAGGGGCTCGATCAGATCGTCCTGAAGCAGCTCGGGCTGCCGCTCACACGGGCCCGCACCGAGGCCTGGGAAGAACTCGTCGATCGCATCAAGCACCCCGCCGACGAGCTGACGATTCACGTCGTTGGCAAGTACACGGGCTATGAGGACTCGTACAAGTCCCTCAACGAAGCGCTCTTCCATGGGGGATTTGCCCACAGACTGAAAGTGCGTCTGAACTGGGTGGAGGCCGAGGCGCTCGAACGCGAAGGCGGGAGCGCGCTGCTCGATGGCGCCCACGGCATCCTGGTGCCCGGCGGATTCGGGTCGCGCGGCACGCGCGGCATGATGAAAGCCGCCGAGTACGCCCGCGAGCACGTGGTCCCGTTCTTCGGCATCTGCTACGGCTTTCAGTGGGCGACCGTCGAATTCGCGCGCAACGTGTGCGGACTCGAAGGCGCCGACTCCACTGAAGTGGACGAGAACGCCCCGCACAAGGTCATTTACAAGCTGCGCGACCTCCTGGGCGTGGACGACCTGGGCGGAACGATGCGGCTGGGGAAATACGAGTGTGAGCTCGCGCCCGGATCGATGGCGCAACGGATCTACGGAACGTCACTCGTCTCGGAACGGCATCGACATCGCTTCGAGTTCAACTGCCTGTACGAGCAGGAGCTGGCCGACAAGGGCATGCGCGTGTCCGGCCGTTCGCCGGATGGCAAGTTCGTCGAGATCGCCGAGTTGCCGTCGCACCCCTGGTTCGTGGCCGTGCAGTTCCACCCGGAATTCCAGTCGAAACCGATCAAGCCGCATCCACTCTTCGCCAGCTTCGTCGAGGCGTCGCACCGGCACAAGTCGGGAACGCTGGAACAGGTCGGTGCGCAGGTTTCAAGAATCACGTAGGGGCCGGCTTCAGCCGGCCAGGGCCGCCTGAAGGCGGCCCCTACACTAATATTAGGAGCGTGAAACCGGTCTCGATCGGGTCGTTTGCCGTTGGGGGCGGCAGTCCGATCGTCCTCATCGCGGGGCCGTGTGTCATCGAGAGCCCCGCACACGCCTGCGATACGGCGCTCGCACTCAAGGCCATCGCGGCCCGGTGCGGTGTTCCTCTCATCTTCAAGGCCTCGTACGACAAGGCGAACAGGACGTCCGGACAGTCCTTCCGCGGGCCTGGACTTGAATCGGGGCTGCGAACGCTGGCCGACGTGAAGGCGCGAACCGGACTGGCGATCCTGACCGACATCCACGAGCCCGCGCATGCCGCCGCCGCAGCCGACGTCGTGGACGTCATTCAGATTCCGGCGTTTCTGTCCCGGCAGACCGATCTCATCGTCGCCGCGGCGCGCACGGGCAAGGTGGTGAACGTCAAGAAGGGGCAATTTCTGGCGCCGAAAGACATGCGGCACGTCATCGCCAAGATCGCGGCTGAAGGCAACGAGTCGATCCTCGTCACCGAGCGCGGCGTCAGCTTCGGCTACAACAACCTGGTCGTGGACGTTCGCGCGTTTCCGATGCTTCGCGAACTCGGCTACCCCGTCGTCTTCGACGTCACCCACAGCCTGCAACTGCCCGGGGCCGGTGATGGCGTGACCGCTGGCCTCGCGGAGTACATCGAGCCGCTGGCCGCGGCCGGCGTCGCCGCCGGAGTCGATGCCGTGTTCATGGAAGTCCATGAAGAGCCCGCGCGTGCGAGAAGCGATGCCGCGAACGCGCTGCGTCTGGACAAGCTCGAGGCGCTCCTGCTCAAGCTGAAACGCATCGAGGGTGCGTGCGCATGAAGATCGATATGGCACTCGCCAGAAAGGTGCTGCAATCCGAAGCGGCCGCAATTCAGGCGCTCGTCGATCGGCTCGACGGCACATTCGAGGAGGCCGTCAAACTGCTGATGACGTGTCGCGGCAGGGTGATCGTGACCGGCATCGGCAAGTCGGGAATCATCTGCCAGAAGATCGCGGCGACGTTCTCGAGCACTGGCACGCCAGCGCACTTCCTCCATGCAGCTGAGGCCGTCCATGGCGATCTCGGCGTCATTCAGAGCGATGACGTCGTGCTGGCCATCTCGCACAGCGGCGAGACCGAAGTGATCGACCTCGTCCAGACGATCAAGCGCCTCGGCGTTCATCTGATCGCGATCACTGGCGACTGTAACTCGACGCTGGCTCAGCACGCTGACGTCGTGATTCAGAACCAAGTCTCCGACGAAGCCTGTCCGCTGAATCTGGTGCCGACGGCCAGCACGATTGCCGCCCTCGCCCTGGGGGATGCACTGGCGATGACACTGCTCGTCGCCAAGGGGTTCAAGCAGGAAGACTTCGCCAACCTGCACCCGGGCGGTAAGTTAGGCAAGCGGCTGATGCGAGTCGAACACCTGATGCACAAAGGCGACGAGACGCCGGTCGTTCGCGCCGACACCTCCATGTCGGAGGTCATCGATGAGATGAATCTCAAACACCTCGGCATGACGTGCGTCGTCGACGATGCGAATCACCTGCTCGGCATCATCACGGACGGCGACTTGCGGCGCCATATGTCCAACGGCACCAACCTCCGGGACCGCCGCGCCTCGGACATCATGACGCGACGGCCGGTCACCGTCTCACCGGAGATGCTCGCGGCCGAAGCGCTGCACACCCTCGAAGAGCGGAAGATCACTTCTATCGTCGTCGTCGATTCTGCGAATCTCGTCAAGGGCGTGGTGCACCTTCATAACCTCTGGCGCACCGGCCTCGTCTAGATCCTGGTCCGGGTATGAGCGCGTACGTTCCGCTTCTTGCAGTTCTGCGTGGCGCTTCTCGTCGGCCTCGCCGTGGGAAAGGCCTGGGAGCGCTACAAGCTGCGCGACGGCCGCTGGATCGATCGTCGCCGGCTCCGCGAGACCCCCCACTACATGCTCGGGCTCAACTTCCTCGTCGACAACCAGATCGACCAGGCGATCGACGAGTTGACGCAGGCCACGAGCACGGACACCGACGCGCTCGAGATCCAGATGATTCTCGGCAACCTGTACCGGCAGAAGGGCCAGGTCGGCCGGGCGATCAACGTGCATCAGGCGCTCCTGCAGCGGACCGACCTGCGCACGCTCGAGCACGCCTACGTGCTGCTCTGCCTCGGGCTCGACTTCCGTCACGGCGGCTTCGTCGATCGCGCCCTCGAGGCGTTCCAGGAAGTGGTTCGTCTCGATCGGCTGAACCGCTACGCGTTCGTCAACCTGCAGAAGCTCTACGAAGACCAGCAGCAGTGGGGCGAAGCCGCCCGCGTGCGGGAGCAGATCGCCGGCATCGACGCCCGCCGGCGCGAAGAGGACGAGCAGATTCTCGGCTTCCTGCGCAACGAAATGGGCACGGTTCAAGCCAATGCCGGCGACGTCGCCGCCGCGGCCCGGACCTACCAGGACGTGATCGATCTCGACCCGGCCATCGTGCCGGCCCACCTCAATCTCGGCGACGTTCGTGAGCGACAGGGCAACCTCACCGGCGCGGTCGAGGCCTGGGAAAAACTGGTGCAGGAAGTACCCGGACCGGGCGTATCTCGCGTTCGAGCGGCTCGAGCGCGCGTATCGGTCGATCGGCGCACCGCGGCGATTCGTCGAACTCTGCCAGCAGCTCATTGCGAGCGACGCGCAGGACTGGCGCGCGCGCCTGGCGCTGTCACGTCATTTCTCGGCCGGCGGACAGCATCGGCAGGCGTTCGATCAGCTGCTCGACGCCCTGCCGCACAACCCGCACGGATTGGTCATTCACCAGGAGGTCTGGCAGGCACTGTCGGCGCTCGGGCTCGACGCGAGCCTCGTTCGCCGATATGTGGACCTGACACGCAACGCCGTCTTCTACCTCGATCCGCACGTGTGCGTGCGCTGCCGGTATCGCAGCACCGAGCTGCTCTGGCAGTGCCCGCAATGTCACGAGTGGAACACGTTCGTCGAGGAACGCATCGCGCCCGCGAAGGATCCTGGCGTCGCTGAACTGAGTGAGTCTTGACGGTTGGTGGTTGGTGGTTGGTGGTGGTTAGTGGTTGGTGGTAGTTCTTGGTTCTCGATTCTTGCCACTTCTTGCATCGTGGTCGTTTGCGCGAACAGCGTACTCTCGAAGCCCTGACCTGAGATTGCCCTGAAAACCCTCTCGGCATGGCCCATGCCCTACCATGGCCATGACTTCCTCAACGTCCTTTCGAGACCTTGATGTCTGGCAAGAATCGATGACGCTCGTCGAGGAGATCTATGGGCTATCCAAACGGTTCCCAGCCGATGAGCGATTCGGCTTGACGTCGCAGCTTCGGCGGGCTGCGATATCGATTCCGTCGAATATCGGTGAGGGCGCGCGGCGGAAGAAGGTTCGGGTGCGACTCAATCACCTCGATATAGCTCTGGGTTCGCAAGGAGAGGTGGACGTCCAACTCGAACTGGCGCAGCGCCTTGGTTTCTGTAGCGCCGCCGACCGCACTCGGATCCAGGAACGGGTGGACCGTATCGGAAGGATGCTGAACGGACTGATCAAGTCGTTGGAGCTCAAGGATGGGGAGTCGGTGCCTGGCGGTTCTCGGATGGCGGTGAACCGCGACCCCGACCACTAACCACTAACCACCAACCACCAACCTCCCAAGTACCTCCCGCACCTGACGGTCCGTCTCTTCGAACGTGCCGTCTGTCCGTATCACATAATCCGCGCGCCGTGCCTTCTCGTCGATGGGCAGTTGCGCCGCGATTCGGGCCCTGGCGTCGGCCTCGGTCATCCCGTCGCGCGCAATGATCCGAGCGACCTGGGTCTCAACAGGGCATGACGTCACGATCACGGCGTCGAAGTCGCGTTCGCGGCGGGTTTCGTACAAGAGGGGTATGTCAGCGACCGCGAGGCCTCGAGGCGAGTCGCCCAGAGACGTGAACCACGCGTCGATCGCATTCCTAACCGAGGGATGGATGATGTGTTCGAGATCGTGTCGGGCCGCTGCGTCTGCGAAAACGATTGAGGCAAGTTTGCGACGGTCGAGCGCGCCCGTGTCGTCGAGCACTCCTTGACCGAAGCGGCTGACGACGGCGAGGAGCCCGGGAGTGCCAACGGCCACGACGTCGCGAGCCAGCGTGTCGGCGTCGATGGTGGGGACGCCGAGTCGCTCGAATTCAGACAGGACGTGGCTCTTGCCGGTTGCGATGCCGCCAGTGAGGGCCACGCGCCTCATATCCGCATGATAGCGGCTCGTCGTTGATGGCCGTGGAAAAACAGCGTGGCCTCAAGCTGAGACGACGCGTCGGCCGGTTGACTGCCTCATCATCGAATCGATCGAGCGGGCGACGCCGCAACAGTAACACTACCACCACCACCCACCACAACCACCACTAACCACTAACCAACGCGCCCATGCGCAGCCTTGAGCGTATTGGCCATCAGCATCGTGATCGTCAGCGGTCCGACCCCGCCCGGGACTGGTGTCAGGGCGCCGGCGACCTCCTCGACCTCGGGGTGCACGTCGCCGACCAGGATTGAACCCTTCGACTGAAACAGCGCCAGCCGTTTGTGGCCCGACTGGATAGAGCTGCGAGGCCGTCGCCGCGTCGGTCACGCGATTGATGCCGACGTCGATGACTGTGGCGCCAGGCTTCACGAAGTCGCGGGTCACGAGTCCAGGTCTGCCGACCGCCGACACGAGAATATCCGCCTGACGACAGACCTGAGCGAGGTCGGGCGTCTTCGAGTGGCAGATGGTCACGGTCGCGTCGCGATGCAGTAGAAGCATCGCCATCGGCTTACCCACGATGTCGCTTCGACCGATGACGACGGCATGGCGGCCGCCAATCTGAATCTTCTCCCGCAGCAGCAGCTCCATCACTCCGGACGGCGTACAGGCCACCAGCTTCGGCCGGTTCTGCACGAGAAGCCCGACGCTGGCGGCGCCAAACCCGTCCACGTCCTTCGCCGGGTCAATCGTGTCGAAGACGGCCTGCTCGGCTCCGCGCCCCATCGCCTTCGGCAGCGGTGACTGCACGAGGATGCCGTCATGATCGGGGCTCGCGTTCAGCCGCTCGACGAGCGCCAGGGCGTCAGCGAGCGAGGCACTCTCGGGAAGCCGTTCGAGATCGACGCGAAAGCCGGCGCTGGTGCCGGCTTTGACCTTGTGACCGACGTACACCTCGGACGCCGGATCGTGTCCAGCGAGCACGATCCCCAAACCGGGCCGGCGTCCGTGTGTCCTGGTAAATGCGGCGACCTCTGGCTTGATCTCCTCTTGCATGCGGGCGGCAAGCGCCTGCCCATCGAGTACCCGTGCGCTCATGCGTTTTCCAGACTGACTGTGCTTCTGTCGCGTAGCCGAAGAACAGGACAAGACCGATGACCAGCCATCCGGCCAGCCGCATCCAGTTCGTCCAGCCGAGGCCGTAAATCATCGCACCGCAGGTGATGATGCCGAGCACGGCGACGACAGGAAGCGCCGGAACGACGAAGCCGCGCGGGATGTCCGGCCGGCGGACGCGCATGATCCAGACGCCCGCGCACACCAGCATGAACGCGAAGAGCGTCCCGATGCTCGTCATCTCGCCCACGACATCGCCCGGTATGAATGCGCCGAACAGCGCGGTCAGGACGAAAAAGATGATGTTGCGACTTCCAGGGCGTCTTGTAGCGCGGATGGACGTCCGAGAACACCTTCGGCACGAGCCCGTCCTGGCTCATCGCATAGAACACACGCGACTGCCCGAGCAGCATGACGAGGATCACCGAGGAGAAGCCGGCCAGGATCGCGACCGTCACGAGCTTCGACAGCCATCCATATCCGGCCATGTAGGTCTGATGGCAAAGGCCACCGATGCCTCCCGGCCCTGGGTCCGGAAGTCCTCAACCGTCGCGACACCGCTCAGCACGTACGAAAACAGCACGTACAGGATCGTGCACACGACGAGCGAGCCGAGGATGCCGAACGGCATGTCCTTCTTGGGGTTCTTCGTCTCCTGCGCGGCCGTGGAGACGGCGTCGAAGCCGATGAAGGCGAAGAAGACGACGCCGGCCGCACCCAGGATCCCCATCACGCCGCCGTAGGCGTGGGTCACGCCCTGCGGGGTCGTATAGGTCGTCGCCTCGGGGATGAACGGGGTGTGATTCGCCGGGTTGATGAACCCCCACCCGATGACGATCACCATCAGCACGATCGACACTTTGGTCACGACGATGATGCTGTTCACGAACGCCGATTCCCTGGTGCCACGAATCAGCAGCGCGGACAGGATGGCCAGGATGAAGACCGCCGGAATGTTCATGATTCCCGACACGCCATCCATCGACTCGAACGGTGAATGGCGCCATTGGTACGGGATGTTGAAGCCGACGAACTCGAGCACCCGGTTGAAGTACTCGCTCCAGGCAATCGCCACCGTCGCCGCGCCGACGGCGTACTCGAGCACGAGGTCCCAGCCGATGATCCACGCGACGAACTCGCCCATCGTCGCGTAGGAATAGGTGTAGGCGCTGCCGGCGATCGGAATCATCGAGGCAAACTCGGCGTAACACAGTCCGGCGAACAGGCAGCCCACCGCGGCGACCACGAACGCCAGCGTCACGGACGGCCCCGATCGCTCGGCGATAGCGGCCGCGGTACGCACGAAGATGCCGGCGCCGATGATGCCGCCGATGCCCAGCGCGACGAGCGACCAGCCGCCCAGCGTGCGCTTCAGCGTGCGTTCGCCGCCTGCTCTGCTTCGGCGAGCAGGCGGTCGATCGACTTCGTTCGAAACAGTGCACCAGCCACAGTGTCCTCCACGTTCGGCCGGTCCGAAAGGACAGCCCGTACGACAGTCGCTCAGCGACTATACGCGATGTTGCACGAGACGCTGAAGATACGCCGCCACTCGTCCCCGCGGATCCCCCGTCGCCAGCAGGTCGCCGATGACCGCCACGGATGTCGCTCCGGCGCCGATCACCGACGCAACTGTATCGAGGGTGATTCCGCCGATGGCGACGACCGGCAGCGATCCCGCGAGGCGTGCCGCGGTCGACACGAGGTCCAGTCCAACCGCCGCATAGCCAGTGTCCTTCGTTCGGGTCCCGAACACCGGACCCACGGCAAGATAGCTGATGGGCTCGACGCGCGCGGCCTCAATCTGCTCCACGGTATGGGTGGAGAAGCCGACGATCGCGTCAGCACCAAGAAGGCGGCGGGCCGCCGCGGGAGCGAGATCGTCCTGCCCCACGTGCACGCCCGCCGCGCCGGCAAGCGCGGCAACGTCGGCACGGTCGTTGACGATGACGGATGCTCCGCAGCGCGCGGCGGCCTGGACGACCACATCACACAGCGCGAGCAACGGTCCTGACGCCAGGTTCTTGGCTCGAATCTGCAGGAGCTGCGCGCCCGCATCGAGATAGGCCTGCGCAAGATCGGCAGGCGCCCACGCGGCGCGCGCTGCCACCTCGACGTCGACAATGGCGTGAAGAGCGGGGAGGGACTTCGTGATCTACGCGCTCTCAGCCAGGCTGCTCTTCTTCGCCTTCGGCATGAAGCGATCCATGAAGCCCGTGCTGAGCCGACCGGCCTGGAAGTCCGGCTCGTTGATGATCTTGAGATGGAGGGGCACCGACGTGCGGATGCCCTCGATCACCGTCATCTCCAGCACGCGCCGCATCCGGGCGATCGCCTCCTGGCGATCGCGGCCGTGCACGATGATCTTGGCAATCATCGAGTCGTAGTACGGCGTGACGGTGCACTCGGCGTGGGCGAAGGTATCGATGCGCACGCCCGGACCGCCCGGGACGCTGAACGCGTGAATCGTGCCGGGCGAGGGCGCAAACGTCTCGGGATCTTCGGCGTTGACGCGGCATTCGATCGAGTGGCCGGTGAAGGTGACCTCGCTCTGCTTGAACGACAGCCGCTCCCCTGCCGCGATGCGAATCTGCTCCTTCACGATGTCGATGCCGGTGACCATTTCCGTGACGGGATGCTCGACCTGGAGACGCGTGTTCGTCTCCATGTAGTAGAACCGGCCCTCCCCGTCCATCAGGAACTCGAACGTGCCGGCGTTGGTGTACTGCACGGCCTTCGCGGCGTCGACGACGACGCTGCCCATCTTCTTGCGAATCTTGTCGCTCAGCGCGGGCGACGGCGATTCTTCAATGAGCTTCTGGTGCCGGCGCTGGATCGAGCACTCGCGCTCGCCGAGGTGCACGACATTGCCGTGATGGTCGCCGATGATCTGGAACTCGATGTGGCGCGGGTTCTCGAGGTATTTCTCGACGTATACGTCGCCGTTGCCGAACGCGGCCTCGGCCTCGCGCTGCGCGGTCCGGAGCGCGTTGGGCAACTCGCCCGGGATTCCGCACGACGCGCATGCCTCGCCCGCCGCCACCGGCAACCGCCTTGATGATGACCGGGTATCCGATGTCCTTGGCGACCTTGAGCGCCTGCTCCTCGCCGGTGACTGGGCCGTCGCTGCCAGGCAGCATCGGCACACCCGCCTTCTTCATCGCTTTCTTGGCCCGGGCCTTGTCGCCGAGCAGCTTGATCACGCTGGGATCGGGCCCGATGAAGCGGATGTGACAGGCCTCGCAGACTTCGGCCAGATACGCGCTCTCCGACAGGAAGCCGTAGCCGGGATGAATGGCGTCGGCGCCGGTGATCTCGGCGGCGCTGATGATCGCGGGGACGTTCAGATAGCTCTCGGCGCTGCGCGGCGGCCCGATGCAGACGTCCTCGTCGGCAAAGCGGACGTGCAGCGAGTTCTCGTCGGCCTCTGAATAGACCGCGACGGTCTTGATACCGAGCTCGCGGCACGCATGGATGACGCGCAGCGCGATCTCCCCGCGGTTGGCGATCAGGATTTTCTTAAACATGTGGCTTGATGGCGAAGAGCCGCTCGCCGTAGTGGACGGCCTGGCCGTTCTCGACGTAGACCTTGACGATCTCGCCGTCGCAATCCGGCATTGATCTCGTTCATCAGCTTCATCGCTTCGATGATGCAGAGCACGTGACCCTTCTTGACCACCTGTCCGACGTCCGCGAAGGGCTTGGCTCCCGGTTCCGACTGCCGATAGAACGTGCCGACGATCGGCGACTTCACGATCGCCAGGTCGATGTCCTCGTTGGCTGGCGCCAGGACTGGTGCCGCTGGAGCGCCACCATCGCTGGCCACCGGCGCCAGCCAGGCGGTGCGAAGGTCACCTGCGGCAGCGGCTGGCCGGCGCCGTTCCACTGGTTGCTCGATGTTCTTGCGGAGCCGCAACTTCACGCCGTCCCGCTCGAGCTCGAACTCGGCCAGGTCGTGCTCGCGCATCATCTCCAGAACCAGCTTGATCTCGTCTAGATCCATTCGATGGTTCTATCCGCAGACCCGTAGGTCACGGGGTACAGACGTCAGGATTTCGCAACCAGTCTCGGTCACCAGGATATCGTCTTCAATCCGGACCCCGCCAAAACCAGGCAGATACGCGCCGGGCTCGATGGTGAAGACCATTCCCGCCTCGAGCCGCACCGGCTGGACATCTGACCGCGGCTTCGAAACGCGAGGTTCCTCGTGGACGTCGAGCCCAAGGCCATGACCCGTGCCGTGCCCGAACGCCTCTCCCAATCCATGCGCGACGAGCACCTGGCGGGCGGCGGCATCCACGTCGGTCGTCGCTCACCCCAGGTCTGACGGCCTCGATGGCCGCCGATTGCGCTTCTCGAACCGCCGCATGGAGTCTGGCGGCATCAGGTGACGGCTGGCCGACAGACACGGTCCGAGTGAGGTCGGAGCAGTATCCGTCCAAGACCCCGCCAAAGTCCAGCACCACCAGGTCACCTGCTGTGCAGCGTCCGGTGGCCGGCACGGTAATGCGGCAGGGCTGCATTCGGCCCTGAAGCGACGATTGTGTCGAAGGCCGGACGCTCGTATCCGGCGCGTCGGAGGGCCGTTTCGATCACCGCGGCCACCTCCCGTTCGCTCACGCCCTCCCGAACGGCGTCGAACGCCTCCGCGGCAACTGCGGTCAGCCCCTGCGCCGCCTCGGCGCATCACCGTGACTTCGTCTCGCATCCTTGACGAGTCTGAACTGCTCGACGACCCGCTCGGTGGAGCGAAGCGTGATGCCGGCGCCTCTGCCCTGCCAGGTACGAAGCAACCATTCCTGACGGGCCACGGTCAGGTGGCCCGCCTCGATCCCGACGACCGATGTGCCCAGGGCCGTCGTCGTTGAGACGAGCGCCTCGTCATAGCTGTCTGGAACATCCCAGACTCGCAGTCCCGGACATGCTGACTGCGATTCCTGCACCGACCGAACGGCCTCCTTGTAGCGGAAGTCGATCAGCAGGTGGATCTCGCGCGGTGTGACGAGCAGCGTGCCCGCGGTCCCGACATGGTTGGCCAGGTACCGCATGTTGGCCGGCGTCGTCACGATCAGCGCGTCCAGTCCGAGCGCCTCGATGGCGCGCCGGACGCGGACGTGCCGGGCGGCGAGGACGTCAGATCCGGGCAGCCCGAGTGACACGTTCTTCAGCGAGGACCGCCAGCCACGCCTCGAGCTCGGCGACCACAGGATCCACCGCCGGCGCCGGCGCGGGAGTCGCGGTTGGTACCGCAGGCGCGCTCGCCTGGCCGGCCGCGCCACGCCGGCGCTGTTGGATGTCCGCGAGCTCGCGAACGGCGGTCAGGTTGTCGGGGGCCGCCTTCAGCACGTACTCGAACTCGGTGACCGCTTCGTCGTATCGCTCCATTTCGAGAAGGGCGCGACCAAGGGTGATGCGAGCCGAGAGATACGCGGGGTGCTGGGCCAGACCGGCCCGGCAGACGCGGACGGCATCCTCGTGCTGGCCGGCCCGCCTGTGCTCCTCCGCGAGCTGCGCAAAAGCAATCGACGCCGGATCCTTCTGGATCCGGCGTCGAAGTTCTTCAATCCGCAGGTTGTCCGCCACGGTCCCTATGGTACGACCAGTGGCCTCGTCACGGTAGCTGTCCGGCCCAGGCTGTCCGTCACGGTGAACCGACGGTGTAGGTGCCAGAGACCGCGTAGGTCCGCTCCGCGGGCATGGTCGTGGCGTTCGTGTTGTCGCCAAAGTTGATCAGGAAGCCGGTGATCGTCGCGCCCGCACCCACGGTGGACGCATCGGTGAACCTGAAGCACGTGGTCGCAACGACCGCGCATGCCCCGGTCGTGAAGTCCGCCACTGGCGGAGCCGGTGGCCGCAATGACGATTGGCCTGGTGGTGCTGTTCGACGTCCCGTGGGCGAGCGACGTGGTCGTCAGCGTCACGTTGAACACGCCCGAGGACGTGAAGGTGTGCTGCAGCACGAGGCCGGACCCGCTCGAGCCGTCGCCAAAGTCCCAGCTGTAGCTGCAGGCGCTGCCGCAGGCCTGGCCATCGAGTGACGAGCCGTTTGCGTCGAACGTCACCGGGTCAAGGACCTTCGGAGACGTCGGCGAGAAGAGAACGACGCAAACGGAATGGACGGCCCCAACACGACGATGCGAGTGGTGCGCACGTTCACGCCTGTGGCATCACCACCCGCGACTCCGACCGGGATCGCCGTAATGGTCGCAGTCGAGACCCGCTCGTTCACGCCGGGCGCGACATAGACAGCGCTGGCCCTGCCATCGGTGCCGGTCAGCACTTCGGTCGGATTCAGCGTGCCGGCGGTGGCCGACAGGATCATCCGCTGTCCGGGCTTTGGCTTCCCGTTGGCATCGAACGCGTTGATGACGATCGTCGACATCGAGCTGCCGTCACGCGGCAGCGTTTCCGGCGCGCGGCGATCGTCAGCGCCAGTCCAAGCTCCGACGGACCCGAGAGGGCAGGCGCGGTCTGCTCTTGAACCGTGCATCCAGACGCCAAGAGCGGCCGTCAGCCCTGACGGCCAGCAGAATTCGATGCGAATAACTGCGAAGACTAGTTGTCATGACGGTCCTACGAAGGATCTCCGAAGTTGGCGAATGTGATTTCGATCGACCCGGTGACGCTCACATCGTTGCCCGCCTGGTCACGGCCGTAAAAGGTGACGTAGGCGATCGTCGTGATGAGGGTGTTGTCGTTGAGGAGCGATGTCAGCGGGGCTTCAAGCTTGGCCGGCTCCGCGGACGAGGCTGAATCCGCCGATCGCCGAACCACTGGCCGGCACCGTGAATGTCGCCGCACCGTCGAAGGCGTACGGCACATCCGTACCCGGCGTGTTTCTCCCATCGGACCGCCGATACTCGACGTGATAGCGGCTGACCGTCACGGCATTCAACGGACTCGGGCTGCTCGGGGTCGCCGGGTTGCCGATGTCGCGGAGCTGCAGCGTCAACTCGACGAGGCCAGGATCGCTGAACGTCGTCGGGCACGGATTGGTGTCCGAGCAGACCCCGCCCTCCGTGACATACGTCAGCACGTCCGAGTGGACGACCGTGCCGACCTCGTCGGGGGTGGCACCCGATGCACCCTGGAGCGACGTGATAACGAGTCGTGCCGGCGACTTGCCGTCGCGAACGAACTCGCCGCAGCCGGCGATCGCGGCAGACACCGCGACCACACCGAACAGCGTCAGAAATTTCGCAAGTTTCGCAGTCACAGTCACTTCTCCCCTACAGCCTCATGACCTTCGGCGTAATGAAGATGAGCAGCTCGCGGCTCTCATCCGTGAACTCATCGCGTTTGAACAACCAGCCAAGCAGCGGCAGGCGATGCAACGCCGGCGTCCGGTCCTGACTCGTCTGCTCGCGGCTCACATAGATGCCGCCGATGACCGTCGTCTCGCCGCTGCTGACCAGCACCTGCGTCAGCGCGCGCTGGGTGTCGATCGGCGGGATGCCGTTGACCGCGCGGCTGAAGTCGGGCGACGAGTTCTCCATCGCGATTCGCATGATCACCGTGTTGGCGGCGGTGATCTGCGGCGTCACGCGCAGCGTCAGCGCGGCGTCGCGGAACGAGACGGTGACCGTGTTGTTGGCGACGGTCTGAATCGGAATCTGAATGCCCTGCGTAATCTCGGCTTCGATGTTGTTCTGCGTCGAGACCTTGGGCGTGGAGAGAATCCGGCCCTGGCCCGATCGCTCGATCGCCGACAGCGCGACGTCGAGGTTCAGCGCACCGTTGATGGATCCCAGCGCAAGACCGACGGCGCTGCTGGCGCCCCCAATGCCGAGATTGACCGCATTGCTGACGGCATCACCACCGGCCGGACCCTGCGACAGACCGGTGCGGCCACCGATCGCCGCCTGATTCGGGAACGCGGTCGGCAGGGTGTTGCCGAGCGCCGTGCTCGCCGTACCGTTGAAGCCCCACTGGACGCCAAGGCGGCGCGCGAACTCACGCGTGGTCTGGACGATGCGGGCCTCGATCTCGACCTGCGGCTCCGGCCGGTCCAGCGTCGTGATGAGTGCTGCCGCGCGCTCGAGGCGCTCGGCGAGGTCCTGAATGATGATGGTGTTCGTCCGCGCGTCGAACTGGATCGAGCCGCGCTGCGAGAGCACGGTCGTCGTGATCAGCTCGCGCAGGTCCGCGGCCTTCGAGTAGTTGAGCGAGCGCGTCAGGACGTTCAGCTCGCCGGCCAGCGCCTGCGCGTCCGACAGCTTGCGGCGCTCCTCTTCTTCGGCGGCCAGCACGGTCAGCGGCGCGATGCGAACGATCGTGCCATCGACCACGTACCCGAGCTTGTTCGCGCGCAGGATGATGTCGAGCGCCTGATCCCACGGCACATCGCGCAGCGCCACATCGACGGTGCCCTGAATCGTCGGATCGATCACCAGGTTCAGGCCGCTGATCTCCGAGAAGGTCCGCAGCACGGCGCGCAGGTCGGCGCCCTGGAAATCGAGGCTCACCGGATTGCCCGTATAGCGCGCAGCCGGCCTGGGGCTGGGCGGCGGCTGGCGCGGCCTGGGCCTGCGGTCTGGCCTGCACACCCGGCTGGGCAGCGGCCGGCTGCACGGCCACCGGCGGCGCCTGCCGCGCGACCGGAGCCGCGGGCGTCTTGAGCGCCGCGATCGGATCGTTGACCGGCTCATCGAAGACGATCGTCAGGTCGTTGCCGTCCTGCGAGGTCTCGACGCGATAGGCAGCCGTGCGCGTCAAGTCGATGGTGACCTGCGTCAGCAGCGGCGACTTCGGATTGGCGCCGATGCGCACGCGATCGACCGGCCCCTGCTTGATCGACGTCACCGTCGGCAGCGAGGAGGTGGCGTTGGGCATGTCCATCACCAGCCGCGGCGTGCCGTCTTTCGGTTCCTGAATGCTCGTCGTGACCAGACGCGCCGTGCCGAGCAGCGTCAGCGCCGTGGCGTTGCCGCGCTTGGCGACGCGAACGTCGCGAATCGCGGTGGCCGGTCCGGCGAGATTGATCATGCCCGCCGAGACACTCGGCGCCGCGTCCATGCGATCGGCTTCCACGTAGATGACGTTGCGTGCGCTGCGCACCCGTGGACGCATCGGCTGATTGAGCGTGAGACGCACGCGCGCCACGGCGCTGCCGTCGAACGACTGCGTGTTCTCCACCTTCACCGACGCAAACGGGTGACGCGGGTCGGCCGTGAAGCCGTCCTCGAAACCGGCCGTGTTCACGTCGCGCAGCTCGACGACGAAGGTGCGAGCATCCGGCTGCGATGCCACATACGGCACCGGCGTGGACGCTTCGATGGCAATAACCCCTGTGCGGCCGTCCAGACGCGAGCCGATCCGTTTGAGCATCGCCGCATCTGTTCGGGCCCCAGCGGCTCCAATCGGAGCCATCACACCGGCCGCCATGGCCAGGCACAGGCCGAGGAGCATCGAGTATCGGTACATGGTTACTTGGCCTCTTCCGTCTGTCGGAGCAGCTTCCGGACTTCGCGCTGTTTCTCCAGCGAGAGCGGATCGTTGACCTGCTGCAGGATCACCATCGAGTCCGCTGTGATTGTTCGGATCGTGCCGTCGGAGAGCCTGTCGCCCACGCGCACGATGTAGTTCTTCGAATCGACGCCCTGAAGAATCCCCACGAACGCCCCGTGGCTGACGACGGTGCCGCGCAGGCTGACCTCGGAGACACCAAGGCCGCCGATGCCCGAGGCCTTCGGGCCGTTGGCGCGCGCGTCCACACCGCGGCGCAACAGGCTCACGAACGGATCGCGGCGGCCTTCCGGGTTGTAGGTGTAGCCCTGGGGCTCGGCGGCGTCTTCGGCTTTCTCCGCCACGGTCTTCGTCGCAGCGGCGGCCTTTTGAGCAGCTTGCGCGGGCGCGCCGGCCGCCGGCGCGCCGGTTGCCTGGGCCACCGTAGGCGGCGGCGCCACGGGCGGCGGCGCCTGCGCGTGCGCGAGCGACGCGACGAGCGTCAGAGCAGCGAGCGTGAGTGACATGTTGCGCATGGGCGTCACTCCGTCTTGGGCGCCGCGGGCACCGCAGGCGTTCCGGGCTTGGCAGTGGGATCTGACGCCGGCTCTTTGAGGAGCACGAAGGTCGTTGCCGTGCATTCAGCAGTGACCGTCGAGCCGCTGCTCTGGGTGGTGCGCGACTCGATCTTGATGTCGCCCACATTGATGATGCGCGGGAACTTGCTCACGCGCTCGAGGAACGACCCCAGGTCGTGGTACGAGCCCTCGAGCTTCAAGCCGATCGGCCACTCGGCATGCAGCTGCTTCTTGGCCACGGCCTTTGGCGCGAAGCCGAGGATCGCCAGGTTTGACTGGGTGGCCATCGCCTGGACCCGTCGCAGCAAATCCGCGACGTCCTGCTCTTCGGGCAGCACGGCGCGCAGTCGATCGAGCTGCGCCTCCAGCGAGCCGACTTCACGACGGAACTCGGGCAGACGCTTCGCGGTGGCGAGACCGCGATCGATCTCCTGCCGGAGCTTTGCCAGCTCAGTCGAGCGCTGATCGATGCTGATCTGCGTGTCGCGCGCGTACCAGTTCCAGAAGGCACCGGCAGCCGCCAGCGACAGCGCAACGAATGCACCGACCTGGCCATACCACGGCAGCTTGCTGAGACTTACGTTGATTGCCACGAGCTACAACCTCATTCCACTCGGAGTCGGGGATTGCACGTCGTCACTTCCCTGCCGGAGCGGCGCCACGGCCGCGCGGTGCCACCTTTGCCTTGACCGTGAAGCGAATCGTCTCGACCGGGGGACCGCCTTGCCCCGGCGCGGCGGCGGCTGTCACGGCCTCCACCTCGCTGTTCACGATCTCGATCGGCTTGATCAGCAACGGGTTGGTGCCAAGATTGCCGACGAAGTCCGACAACGCGATCAGCGTCGTGCTCCTGCCCTGAATGGTCAGATCCGCCCCGGTTTGAGCCGTCGACGTCAACCACAACATGTCGGGCAGACTGCGGCTGATGTGATCGAGCAGCTGGACGGGCACGCTCTGCCCGCCGCGCAGTTGCTCGATCAGCTGGACGCGCTGCGTGAGCTGCGCGCGCCGCGCTTCGAACTGCTGGACCTCCGTCAGCAGCGACCGAAGCCGGGCGGCTTCCGTGTTGGCCGCGGCGATCTCTCGATCCACTCGCGCCGAGGATTCGCTTAGCGTCCAGTACCAGTAGCCAATACCGAGCGCCGCAACAACCAGAATGAGGCTGCACGCGACCGTCAGCTTCTGGCCGATGTCGAAGCTCGGGCCAGCCTTGCGCGCCTGCTTTCGCTCGACGCCGAGAAGGTTGATGCGAATCATCGGTCGCCCACCTTTCTCAGCGCGAGACCCACGGCCACGGCGGCCGTGGACGCGTGATCAACGGCCTCGCCGCCAAGCTTCTTGCCGTCCCACGCCACGGCGCGGAAGGGATCGAATTCCTCGACCGGGGCGTTGAAGCGCTCCTGCAGCATTTCGCGGAAGCCATCGACGCGTGAGGCGCCGCCGCTCAGCATGATGCGGTCGATCTGTTCGGAGGCCGCGGTCGCCTTGAAGAAGTCGAACGTCTTCTGGATCTCGAGGAGGACGTTCTCGGTCACGGCTCGCAGCACGGGCTGGGCTTCCTCGAACGACGCGCCGTCGACGGGAATCCCCTTCTTGAGCTGCTCGGCCGACTCGAACGGCAGATCCAGTTCCTTCTGCACGGCCTCGGTGTAGGCGTTGCCGCCCATCGAGATGTCGCGCGTGAAGACCGACTGGTCGCCTTGCAGAATGTTGATGTTGATGGCGCTGGCGCCGGCGTTCAGCAGGACGACGACCTGGCCGCCCTCGAGGCCGTAGTTGATGTCGTAGGCGTTCTGCAGTGCGAACGCATCGACATCCACGATCACCGCCGAACGTCCCGCCTGCGCGATGACGCCGGTGTAGTCGCCGATCTTTTCCTTCTTCGCCGCGACGAGCAGCACTTCCATGCTGCCGCGCGAGTCAGGGCCGGTGCCGGGATCGAGAATCTGATAATCGAGGTTGACGTCCTGGATGTCGAACGGGATGTACTGCTCCGCTTCCCAGTAGATTGACTCGTCCAGCTCGGACTCGGTCATCACCGGCAGCGTGATCTTCTTGACGATCACCGCGTTGCCCGAGAGCGACGCGCAGACGTCCTTGGCCTTGAATGCCTTGTTGTGCTCGAAGACGCGCCGGATCGCATCGGCCACCGCGCCGGCGTCGATGATGGCGCCGTCGACAATGGAATCCGGGGGCACCGGCTCGCTGCCGAACGCGGAGACACGAAACCCTTTCCCCGCGGGCTTCAGCTCCACCGCTTTCACAGCGCTCGATCCGATGTCGAGCCCTACGACTGCCTTGGTTCTACGAAACATACATTGGTCTTCGGCGTCGGTCTTCTTTCCTGCAATCCGGGTCCGCGGCTCTTCACCGGCGTCCGGAGACCGAAGTCCGGAAACGGAGAGGGGCCAAGGTGAAAGGGGCAACCGCTATGCCATCAGCTCAGCCGAGAGTTTTTGCCCTGATTTCGGCGTAACTCATGGGGTCTGACCGTCCGGAGTCGCGTGCTGCCTACCCTGCGTCCTGACGAAAACGTGGTCGACTGACACTTGTGTCGATCACGATTGGTCTGAAGACGCCTGACGAGTTTGTTATCGGCACTTTTCGTGGACTCGATACAAGGTCGGGCTGGCGGGGCGGGAATCAGGTAGGCACAGCAGCGCGGCTATTCAGCCGCTTGACACTTCCGACAACTATCCGTATTATCGGGGTTTACGGTTGTAGGTCATCGTCCGTCCAGACGGCACAGGTGGGCGGAGACGGCCGCAGTCCCCATTCGCGTGGGAATGGGTGCAGTGAAGGACTCCCTAAATTGATGCGTACGTTCGTGGCAAGCGCCAAGCGCGCAGATACTCGGTGGCACGTCATCGACGCCAATGGCCAGGTGCTCGGCCGTGTGGCAACGGTCACGGTGCGTCTCCTGCAGGGCAAGCACAAGGCTACCTATACCCCGTTCATCGATACGGGCGATCACGTAGTCATCATCAACGCGGCATCGGTGAAGCTCACCGGTCGCAAGGAACAGCAGAAGCTCTATCGCCGGCACAGCGGCTATGAAGGTGGCTTGCGCGAGGAGCGCGCGGTCGATGTGCGGAAGCGTCAGCCCGTTCGTCTCGTCGAGGAAGCCGTGCGCGGCATGCTCCCGAAGACGAAGATGGGCGATGCGATGTATCGCAAGTTGAAGGTGTACGCGGGCGAGAATCATCCGCACGCCGCACAGCAGCCACAGAAAACCGAGGTCGCCTAGCTTGGCAAGCATCGAATACTACGCAACTGGCCGCCGCAAGACATCTACCGCGCGCGTCTTCCTCCGCCCCGGCACGGGCACCATCACCGTCAATCATCGGGAGTTCGACAAATACTTCCCGACCGATGCATTGAGAGTGCAGGTGAAACGTCCGCTGCTGCTGACGGAGATGGGCGAGAAGTTCGACATCCTGGCGACGGTGGGTGGTGGCGGCGTGAACGGTCAGGCCGGGGCCATGCGTCTCGGCATCTCGCGCGCGCTCGTCGCGTTCAACGCCGAGCTCCGCAAGCAGTTGAAGAAGGACGGCCTGCTCACGTCCGACTCACGAGTCAAGGAACGCAAGAAGTACGGTTTGGCTGGCGCGCGCAAGCGGTTCCAGTTCAGCAAACGGTAAGGGAGGAATCTGTTGTCCGGGATTGCGATGAAGGATCTGCTGGAGGCCGGCGTGCACTTCGGCCACCAGACGAAGCGGTGGAACCCGAAGATGAAGGAGTACATCTTCGGCGAGCGGAACGGCATCTACATCATCAATCTGAACAAGACGGTCAAGAAGTTCCGCGAGGCCGAAGAGTTCGTCACGAGTCTGGCCGCCGATGGCCGGACGGTGCTGTTTGTCGGCACCAAGCGCCAGGCACAGGACGTCATCTCCGAGGAAGCCCAGCGCTGCGGGATGTACTTCATCAACCAGCGTTGGCTGGGCGGGCTGCTCACCAACTTCACGACGATTCAGCGCAGCCTCGGACGGCTCCGCGATCTCGAGGCCATGGTGACCGACGGCCGCTATGACACCCTGACCAAGAAGGAACAGGCCCGCGCCGAGAAGGAGAAGCGCAAGCTCCTCAAGAACCTCGAAGGCATCCGGCACATGTCGCGGCTCCCCGATGCCGTGTTCGTCGTGGACACGCGCAAGGAAAAGATCGCCGTGGACGAGGCGCGCAAACTGAAAATTCCCGTCATCGGCGTCGTCGACACCAACTGCGATCCGGACGAAGTCGATTACGTGGTCCCGGGCAACGACGACGCGCTGCGCGCGATCCGGCTGTTCGCCTCGAAGATCGCCGATGCGGTGAGCGCCGGCCGAGGGATGCGTGAGTCCCGCATCGCCGAAGAGGACGCGGCCAAGGCCGAGGAAGCCGCTGCGGCTGACGCTGCCGCCCGGCTGACCCGCGCGGTGCGCCCGCAGCGCCGCGAGCCGACGCCCACACCAGCCGGAGCCTAGTTTTTCCGGTTCTCGAGTTCAGGCGCCGGCTCGATGCCGGCGCTTTGTTTGTACAGGTCCGAGGAATACGGAGTTACGGAGTCATGGCAGAGATCACAGCGGCATTGGTAAAGCAGCTTCGCGACAAGACCGGCGCGGGGATGATGGAGTGCAAGGCGGCCCTGACCGAGGCGAACGGCGACATGGAGGCGGCGATCACGCTGCTGCGGAAGCGCGGGCTGGCCTCGGCGGCCAAGCGCGCCGGTCGAACCACGTCGCAGGGCGTCATCGGCAGCTACATCCACATGGGCGGCAAGATCGGCGTCCTCGTCGAGGTCAACTGCGAGTCCGACTTCGTGGCGCGCACTGACGACTTCAACAACCTCGTCAAGGAGCTCGGTATGCACATCGCCGCCGCGTCTCCGCGCTGGCTGCGCCGCGAGGACGTGCCGGCCGATGAGGTCGAGAAGGAGAAGGCGATCTACCGCGGCCAGATGGAGAAGGAGAACAAGCCCGCCCACGTGATCGACAAGATCATCGAGGGCAAGCTTGGCAGTTTCTACTCCCAGTTCGTGCTGGTCGATCAGCCGTTCGTCCGCGACGACAAGATGACCGTCAGTCAGTTGGTCGCACAGGCCAGCGCGAAGACCGGCGAGAACGTTCAGATCAGCCGGTTCGTCCGCTTCCGCGTCGGCGAAAGCGCTGAATAACCCGGTTGGTGGCTGGGTGGTTGGTGGTTCCTGGTTTCAACCACCAACCACCACGAACTACCAACCACCAACCACCAACCGATATAATCGCGGTTCGATGTCGTCCGAAACCGTCACACCCTCTTCTACCACCCCGGTCTACAAACGCGCGCTGCTGAAGCTGTCGGGTGAAGCCCTCATGGGCGAGCAGCAGTTCGGCGTCGATCCGGCCGTCGCGACGCGCATCGCCCGCGACATCGGAGAGATTCAGGGCCTGGGCGTCGAGACGGCGATCGTCATCGGCGGCGGCAACATCTTCCGAGGGCTGGCGGCCAGCGCGAGAGGCATGGATCGGGCAACCGCCGACTACATGGGCATGCTCGCGACGGTGATCAATGCCCTCGCCCTTCAGGACGCGCTCGAGCAGCTGAGCATCAACACGCGCGTCGTCACGGCCATCGAAATGCGCGCCGTCGCCGAGCCCTTCATCCGCAGGCGCGCGATCAGGCACCTCGAGAAAGGTCGCGTCGTCATCTTCGCTGCCGGCACCGGCAACCCGTATTTCACGACAGACACGGCTGCCGCGCTCCGCGCCATGGAGATCAAGGCGGACGTGATTCTCAAAGGCACGAAGGTGGACGGCATCTACACGGCCGACCCGATGATCGACACGCAGGCGACAAAGTACACGTCGATCTCCTATCTTCAGGTGCTCGAGCGTCAGCTGAAAGTGATGGACACGACGGCGATCTCGCTGTGCATGGACAACAAGCTGCCCATCGTCGTCTTCAACCTGCGACAGCCTGGCAACATCCGCAAGGTCGTCCTGGGCGAGCCAATCGGGACGACGGTCTCTGTGTAGATTTCTGTTCGTAGGGTGAGACATGGATTTCAGCGACTTGAAAGGCATGTTCGGCGAGGTCAAGACGCGCATGGATGCCGGCATCGAGCGCGTCAGACGTGACATGGCGCACGTCCGCACCGGGCGCGCCACTGTCGGCCTGCTCGACGGCATTCACGTGGAGGCCTACGGCGCGAAGATGCCGATCAACCAGGTGGCCACGCTGTCGGTCCCCGAGCCGGCGCTCATCGTCGCGCAGCCGTTCGACCCGTCGGTGATGGCCTGCACTCGAGAAGGCGATCCGGATTTCGGACCTGGGCCTCAATCCGTCGAACGACGGCAAGGTCGTCCGCATCCCGATCCCGGCGCTGACCGAGGACCGCCGCAAGGAACTGTCACGCCACGTCCACAAGCAGGCCGAGGAAGGGCGCAACGTCGTGCGTCAGGTACGCCGCGACGCGAACGAGCGGCTGAAGAAGCTGCTCAAGGATCACAAGATCTCCGAGGACGATGAGCGGAAGGGCCTGGATCAGCGTCCAGAAGATGACCGACGATCACGTCAAGATGATCGACGAGCTGCAGAAGAAGAAGGATCAGGAACTACTCGGGCACTAGTCCCCGAACGAGACGCCCAGCGCGCGGGCGGTCAACAGCAGGTCGTAGTCGAGCGGAACGGTCTTCGTCTTCCCCACCACTTCGCCGAGCGGGATGGGCACGAGATCGGGCGGATGGTTCGCGACCATCTTCCCGAACTGCCCCTTCATCAACAGCTCCACGGCCTTGCCGCCGAATCGCGTCGCCAGCGTCCGGTCGAACGCCGTCGGCGATCCTCCGCGCTGGAGGTGACCGAGCACGACGTATCGCGTCTCTTTCCCGGTCAGCTCTTCGAGCTGCGCCGCGCAACGGATGCCGATGCCGCCGAGCCGCTCGACGTGCCCGCCGTGTGCCGCCTCGATCAGCGTGACTCCACCGTCCTTCGGATGCGCGCCTTCGGCCACGACGACGATGCTGAAACGCGCGCCCAGCTTGTCGCGGTCGCGGATGCACTGCGCGACCTTCTCCAGGTCGTAGGCGATCTCGGGAATGAGGATGACGTCGGCGCCGCCGGCGACGCCGCTGTGCAGGGCGATCCAGCCGGCATAGCGGCCCATGACTTCGACCACCATGATGCGGCGATGCGCTTCCGCGGTCGAGTGCAGCCGATCGATCGCGTCGGTCGCAAAGCTGACGGCGGTGTCGAAGCCGAAACAGCTCGTCGTGCCGACGATGTCGTTGTCGATCGTCTTCGGCACGCAGACCAGCGGAATGCCTTTCTTGTAGAACTCGTAAGAGATGGCCAGCGTGCCGTCCCCGCCGATGCAGACGAGCGCGTCGAGCTCCATCTGGCCGAACATCTCGATGACGCGATCGCCGTAGTCGAAGGTGCCCTGCGGGGTGACGATCGGCGTGAGGAACGGGTTGCCGGTGTTGACCGTGCCGAGCATCGTGCCGCCGAGACGGAGGATGCCGGTCACGTCGCGCGGACCGAGGACG
This sequence comes from uncultured Acidobacteriota bacterium, assembly GCA_963751025.1. GTDB lineage: Bacteria > Acidobacteriota > Vicinamibacteria > Vicinamibacterales > UBA2999 > Gp6-AA40. The sequence continues at coordinate 572,923 of CAVVTC010000010.1, forward strand.
CGCGACTTCTCGGGATAGATCAGCCCGTCGAAACTGTCCTCGAGCCCGACGACCTGGATACCGGCGTTGCTGGCGGCCTTGACGACTGCGCGGATGACGGCGTTCAGACCTGGAGCGTCACCACCGCCGGTGAGCACTCCGATTTTTTTCATTCTGGGCATCAGTGTGGGATGTGGATGCGCCGCCCTGACCGGATCGAAACCGAGTATAGCCGAAGGGTTTGACCGGGGAGGCGCACCGACAAAAAAGGCGGGCGGGCAACCTTCGCCTGTCACAAGCGCGAAGGTTGGTGGACGGCGCGAGGCTCGAACTCGCGGCCTCCGCATTGCGAACGCGGCGCTCTCCCAACTGAGCTAGCCGCCCACATCAAATCGCCTGGCACGTCCGCCTTCGCCCGCGGGCTACGGCGAGACTGCGCACTGATGCGGTCGTTCATGACCAGTGCCAATCTTCAGTTTAGCACCCGAATTCGTCTCGCCGCAATTCAGGCCCGGACCTGCAGGTCTGCCTCTCCGCCCGCGACGTCACTGCGCGTCGCGCTCGAATGTGAGGTGCAGCGGCGCCGCGCCGAGCACCATCAGAAACCCGAACGCCGCCCAGCCGGCGCGATTAACGGCTTTGAACCGCGCGTGTTCGCCGGGCTGCAGCACGATGTCGTGCGTCTTCCAGAAGAGCGTGTTGTGCGCCCGCAGCCGATGCGGGCCCGCAGGGAGCTCGTGGGTGATCGCCTCGCCGTTCTTCAGAATCGCAATCTGCTCCCCGTCCACCGACACATAAATCTCGCGCACGCCGGCGTCCTCTGGCGACTGGCGGCTGACCGTGATGCACGCAACGTAGTTCATCCGGCCCGACACGGTGCGCAGCGCCGACCCCTCGAGCCCACCCGGTGGCATGGTGCGCGTACCGCTGTCACGCAGCGCGATGTACACGCGTCGATCCTAACCGGAGAGTGGCATCACGGAATCTCTTCAATGCACAATGGACGTTCTTGAACGGACCTCGAATTCCTCTCGGCCGGGCGCATCTGCTGGCGTCGAACGTGATGCGAGAGGCACGCCGCGCGGGACTCCCCGCTGACAATCTCACGCCGCTCGGCAGCCTGCGCCGCTGCGCGGCGGACGTCGGCGACGTGTCGCTGCTCGCGGTGGCGGCACCGGCGGCGCACGGCGAAGTGCTCGACGGTTTTCTGGCGCTGCCCTTCGTCACCGCCGTGCTCGCCAGACTGCCGTCGTGCGTGGAAGCTGCGACCGACCGCGGGCGCGTCCGGCTTCACGTCGAGCGCGCCCGAGGACGCCGGGGCGGCGCTCGTCTGGCACACCGGCGCGCGCCGTCATACCGAACAGCTGCAGGCATGGGCCACGAAAACCGGGCTCGTGCTGCGTGACGGCCTTCTGAGTCGGCCGAACGGCGCCCTCGTGTCCACGCCGGACGAGGAAGAGGTGTATCGCCAGCTCCGGCTGCCGTTCATTCCGCCAGAGCTGCGTGAAGGGCTCGATGAAATCGACGTGGCCGCGCGCGGCGCGCTGCCCACGTTAATCTCCCGCGCCGACATCCGCGGCGACCTGCACATGCACAGCACGTGGAGCGACGGCCGCGACAGTATTCAGCACATGGTCCTCGCCGCCAAGCAACTCGGATACGAATACGTGGCGATTACCGACCACTCCGAGCGCTCGTACGCCTCACGCAAGCTCCTCGCCCTGGAGATTCCCATTCAGCGAGAGGAGATCGACATGCTGCGGTCCCGGATCAGCGGCATCGAGATCCTCCACGGCATCGAGGTGGAGATCATGCCCGACGGATCGCTCGACTTCGACGACTCGCAGCTCGAGCAGTTCGACATCGTGCTCGCGTCCCTGCACGATGACCGCGGAGACGACCGCGCGCAACTGACCGAGCGCTATGTGCGCGCGATGCGACATCCGCTCGTGAACGTCATCACGCATCCGGCCAATCGGTCTCCGGGCCTGTCGCCCGGCTACGACCTCGACTACGACCGTCTCTTCGACGCCGCGGTCCAGACCGGAACCGCAATGGAAGTCGATGGGGCGCCTGGTCACCTCGACATGGACGGCGTCATCGCGAGAGCGGCCGCCGAGGCCGGCGTGCCCATCGTGATCGACAGCGATTGCCACCGCGCCGACGCACTGGATCGTCAGATGCGCTTTGGCATCGGCATGGCCCGGCGCGGCTGGATTCAGGCCGGCCATGTGTTGAACACGCGCGGCGTGGACGCGGTGCGCACATTCGTGGCCCGGAAACGTGGCGCTGAACGTGGCGCACGTTGACGCGTCCGGATCCCGATCGCCGCTGCCGCTTCTGGCTGGCGGCCTGCCTCGTGTCCACCATCGCCTTCTGGGCGTACACGCGGACACTGCTGCCCGGCGTAGACCTCGGCGACACGGGGGGCTTTCAGGCCGCGGTGCTCTGGCCGGAAACGAGTGCGCGGCGCGCGTACCCTCTTTACTACACGCTGGCGACGCCATTCATCCGCGCGGTCAGCGAGGATTTCCCCGCCCGGGGGCTGAACCTTTTTTCCGCGATCTGGGCGGCGGTCGCCGTCGGGCTTCTGGCCGTGGTCAGCGGCCGCGTCACCCAGTCGCCGCTGGCCGGCGCAGCCGCGGGCCTGCTGCTGGCGTTCTCGTACACCTTCTGGACCCAGGCCGTGATCGCCGAGGTGTACGCACTTCATCTCGCGCTGCTGGCCTTGTGCCTGCTCTCACTGCAGGCATTCGCCACCCGCCCGACGACGGCTCGACTGGCCATGTTCTTTGCGGTGTATGCCGGCGCCTTCGGCAACCACCTGGGCATGATTCTGTTCCTGGTGCCCTTCACGGTATTCCTCGTACAGGTCCACCCACGGCCACGCGAGCTCGTCGCGCCATCCACCATCCTCCTCGCGATCGCCATCGCCTTCGCCGGCGCACTTCAGTACGCGCCGCAGTTCTTCTTCGTCTGGTCGTCGATCGATGCCCCGCCGAACTGGAGCGACCGCGTGGCCGCGTTCTGGCTCGACGTCACGAAGGCCGACTGGAGAGAGCAGATGGTGCTCGGCATCGGCACCGATCAACTCTGGGATCGGCTGCGCATGTGGGCATGGGATGCCCGGCAGCAATTCGGGATCGTTGGCCTCGTCCTCGCCGTGGTTGGCGTGGTTCGTCTCTGGTCGCTGTCGAAATCGTGGGCCGTGCTCGTGTGTCTGGCCTACGTGATCTCGGACGTATTCGCGCTCACGTACAACGTCGGCGACACGCACGTCTTTCTCCTGCCAGGGCACTTCCTCGTCGCAGTTGCGATCGCCGCCGGCGTCGGGCATTGGCCTCGCGCGCATGTCCGGCATGCGGTGGCTGCCGTCGCGCTGCTCTACGCGGGATGGCGGGGCTGGGATACGTGGCCCGCGGTCGATCGTCACACCGATCGCCGAGCCGACACCTACCTCTCCCACCTCGCCGACGGGATTGATGCGCGGAATGCGCTGCTCGTCTCGAAGATGGACTGGCAACTCGAAAACGTCCTGCTGTATTCGGCGCGTTACGACAGACGCAACCTGGCGTGGGTGCGGCTCGATGACACGCGGCTCCACTTTCCATTTCTGGTGCGGGACAACCTCGCCGAATCGCGTGACATCGTCCTGACCGCGGACGCGGCGAAGGAGGTCGTCGCGGCCTATGCGAACGAGTTTCCGCTGGTGCTCGATCAGGCGCCGGCGCCGGGGCTCGCTGACATCGTCTCGCGCATCCCGCGGGGCGCGCCGTATGTGTTGACGCTGCTTCTGCCGGCCCCCGTCGGCCGGACGATCGATCGGGACGACTTCACGAAGGGACTGGTCGAGCTGGCCGGCAATCGGGTTCCCCCGCGGTCCGAAGGGTCGTACGAGGTGTGGGCCGGCAGCCACGGCGAGGCCCCGACGCTGTATCGATCCTCGCCTCAGCCATTTCGACAAGACGTCCTGATTGGCGGAGAACCCTTTACGATCCGCATGGATGCCTGGCTTCCCGACGACACGTTCCGGCGCGGCGGCTTTGCCCATGTTTTGCATGGGAGAAGGCATGCCCTCATCGCAGAACGCGGAATCAGCCTGGTGTGGCTGCAACGCGACGGCTCGCCGGCGACCTACTACGGCGCCGGCCTGTACACGCCCGAAGCGCGCTTTCGGATCCCGGCGCCGACCGCACACCTCGCGCGGAACCAGTAGACTGGGACCGATGGTGCGTTTCTTCGCGCTCGTCGTCGGCCTGTGCTTCGCGGTACTCCCCAGCGTTCAGGAGGCACAGTCGCCTGACGCGCTCGCCCGCTCGCTCCAGAAGCGATACCAGGGCATCCGCGACTTTTCGGCCAACTTCGTTCAGACCTACCGCGGGGGCGTGCTTCGCACCCAGAATCGCGAGGAAGGCAAGGTTTCCGTCAAGAAGCCCGGCCGGATGCGGTGGACATACGTCAAACCTGAGAAGAAAGAGTTCGTCTCGGACGGGGTCAAGGTCTACTCGTACATCCCGCTGGATCAGCAGGTGATTGTGAGCACAGTGCCCCCGGACAACGAGGCCACCACTCCCGCCCTGTTCCTGGCCGGAAAGGGCGATATCGTGCGGGATTTCACGTCCGCCGCCGCCGAGCCCTCTGTGCCGGGGACCGTCGCGGTCAAGCTGACGCCCCGCCGATCCGACCCAGAATTCGAGTTCCTGATCGTCAGTGTGAACCCGAAAACCCTGCAGATTCTGGCCCTGTCCACCCTGGACCGCCAGGGGGGGCAATCCACCCTGATCTTCACCAACCTGAAGGAAAACACGGGCATATCCGATAAGGAGTTCGACTTCCGCATCCCGCGGGGTGTGGATGTCATCACCAATGGCCAACCTAACTAGCCGCCTGATCGCTTCCGTCGTCCTGGCTTTTCTCGTCGCCGGCTGCGCTACGGCCACCGCGATGCGCAACGGCCGGATCGGCGGAGCAGCTCGAGGACTTCGACCGCGCCATCGTCGAGTACACGAAGGTGCTGCGGAACGAGCCCGACAATCGAGCTGCACGGCAGGCTCTGGAGCGCGCCCGGCTCCGCTCCTCGGCCGCGCACTACGCCCGCGGGCGCCGCTTCAGCGCTGGTGGGCGGCTGGACGAGGCGATGGTCGAACTGCAGCTGGCCGCCGAGCTCAACCCGAATGACAAGAACGTCGAAGAGGCGCTCGACTCCATACGCACGCAGCTGCGAACCAGGATCGCGGTCGCCCGCGGCGGGAAGACCGGTCTGGAGACGCTGATCGAACGGACGCGCAACCTCGCGCCCCAGGGTCAGGATCTTCCGACGGACGTCAGGCTGCCGGCGTCGCTGACCTTCCGCGATGCGCCGTCGCGTGACGTGTTCACCGCGATCGCCCGCTTCGCCAACATCAGCGTGACGTTCGATCCGCAGTTCCGCGATCAGCCGGTGACCATCGACCTCCGCGAGACCACGCTGGAGAACGCGCTGCAGTCGGTCTCGGCCACGACGCGCAGCTTCTACCGAGTCACCGGACCTCGCTTCATCACGGTCGTGCCCGACACCGCGGCCAAGCGGCAGGAGTACGAGGAAGAGATCGTCCGCACCTTCCCGCTCAGCAACGCCGACCTGAAAGAAACCGTGGACCTGCTGCGGATCGTGATCGACGCCCGCCGGCTCGCGCCGGTGACGGCGACGAACACCATCGCGATCAAGGACACGCCGGCGCGCGTGGCCGCGGCCGGTAAACTGATCGCCTCGATCGACAAGGCCCGGCCGGAAGTGGTCATCGACGTCGAGCTTCTCGAGGTCGATCGCACCCGGATGAAAGAATTCGGGTTGCAGATTGCGTCGCCAGGGTCGCCCGGCATCAACGGTCAAGTTGACATCAATCAGCCCAACCTGACGCTGCGCGACCTCCGCAGCCTGACGCAGTCCGGCGTGTTCCTGACCAACATCCCTGCTCTCTTCTACCGTTTGCTGAAGCAGGACGGCAACACGCGCACGCTGGCCAATCCGCAGCTCCGGTCTTCCGAGGGTATGCCCGCGCAGGCGCGGTTTGGTGAGCGAGTGCCGGTTCCGGTCACGACGTTTTCACCGATCGCGGCCGGCGGCGTCAGTCAGCAGCCGATCACGTCGTTCAACTACGAGAACATCGGCGTCAACATCGACATCACGCCGCGCACGCACCACGACGACGAGGTGTCGCTGGTGCTGAAGATCGAAGTCAGCAGCATTTCAGGTACCGGGTTCGGCGATCTGCCGACCTTCGGCAATCGCTCGATCAGCACCGTGATTCGCCTCCACGACGGCGAGACGAATCTGCTCGCGGGTCTGATTCGCGACGACGAACGCACCGTGCTCTCGGGCGTGGCCGGGCTGAGCGACATACCGGGAATCGGCCGTCTCTTTGCCCACACCAAGCGCGAGACGCAGGAAACCGACATCGTCCTCACGCTGACGCCGCACATCGTCCGCGTCCTCGACCTGAGCGAAGAGGATCTGCGGCCGTTCCGCGTTGGACGCGATGGCGACGCCACCATCGGAGCTGGTCCCATCCCGCTGCCGCTGCCGGTCGAAATGGCGCCGACGCCCCCGCCGGCCCAGCAGCCCGCACAGCCTCAGCCCGCGCCGCCGGTAGGCGGCGACACGGCGGCCCCATCCGGCCGCCGGTTCCGACTCCTCCCCGCCGCCGAAGCCCTGATCTCTGGCGACGCTGGTCGGTGCGATCCTGCTGACACGGGTCGGTGCGATCGTTCTAACGCCTAGTCGGTGCGATCTCGACTGTCGCTGGTCGGTGCGATCGTACTTACGCTCGTCGGTGCGATCTGCATCACTGGTCGGTGCGATGCCGTCATTGCGGCTTGCTGCGATCACTCCTGTCGGTGCATGACAGTTCAACGATTGGCTCCCGCAGCCGCTCATCCGTCCAGTCGATCCGGCGATGCCGCTGCGTGGCAGCGATGCGCGCGGCGCTGTGGCACGATGCGGCCGATGACCACGGGCGGACATCGCTGGTACTCGGCGGGCCGTCCAAGCAATCCAGCGGAAGCTATCGTCGCTGCTGCCTTGGCTCCGGCACCCCGATTGGCTTCGTGGAGCTGTCCATCCGTGACCTACGCGGCAGGCTGCAGCACGGATCGCGTCGCGTTTGTCGAAGGACTGGTTCGTGGACGCGAAGCATCGGCGTCAGGGCATCGGCGCATTCCTCATCGCTGCGGCGGAAGCGTGGGGACGAGCAAGCCACTGTACGGAGCTGGCGTCAGATACTCAAACCTTCAACGAGTCCAGTATCGCGGCGCATAGGGCGCTTGGCTTCGACGAGGTCGAGCGAGTCGTCTGTTTCAGAAAGTCGATCTAGCGGCTCAGAACGGGCCGCACTGATACGCGGGAGTTCCTCGCACCAACACGCGATAGTCCGGATCGCACGGCACCGCGATAGCCCAGATCGCACCGACCGCGTCAGAACGATCGCACCGCTACTCCACCTTTGCGACCTTGGCCCCGAGCGCCAGCAGGCGATCGACGAGCTGGCTGTAGCCGCGCTCGACGGTCTCGAGCGGCGTCACCCGCGTCTGGCCGTCAGCGGCGAGTCCGGCGGCGATCAACGACATACCCGAACGGAGATCGCGACTGTCCAGCGTTCGGCCGCCGCGCAGCTTCGTCGGTCCGGTGACGATGATGCGATGCGCGTCGGCGAGGAACATGTCGGCGCCCATGCCGCTCATCTGCTCGAGCGCAAAGAGCCGGAGCTCGTACATCCAGTCGTGTACCAGCGTGCGCCCGGCTGCCTGCGTCGCAAGCACCGTGACCAGGCTGACGAGATCGCTCGGGAACGACGGCCACAATCCGGTCGCAATCCGGCGCACGGCAATCGGCTTCGACGGCTTGACCTCGAAGACGCCGGCGCGCATGCCGCACTGAACGTTCATGCGCTGCATGACGGCGGCGACGACTTCGATGTCCTCCTCGCGACAGCCTTCGATCGCAATCTCTCCTCCGGTGATCGCGCCAACGACCGCCCAGCTTCCAGCCTCGATGTAGTCGCCGCCCAGCCGGTGCTGAGCGCCGCGAAGCTTCGGTATGCCCTCGACGCGAATCTTGGAACTGCCGATGCCGGTGATGCCCGCACCCATCTTCGCGAGGAACTCGCACAGCTCGACAACGTGTGGCTCGGTCGCGGCGTGACGGATCTCGGTGACGCCCGTCGCGGACGCCGCGGCCAGCAGCGCCGTCTCGGTTCCGGTGACCGACGCTTCGAAGAGATACATCGAGGCGCCCTTCAGACCATTCGGCGCCTCGAGCACGTGATCCGGGCCCTTCGCTTCCCGCGCGCCCAGGGCCTGAAGGGCTTCCATGTGCGTGGAGATCGTCCGGCGTGCCGGGAAGTCACCGCCGGGCGGGGCGATGTGCGCGCGGCCCGTGCGGGCGAGCAGCGGACCGAGCAGCAGCACCGAGCCGCGCAGCCGGCCCACGAGCGCGCGATCGGGCGAATCCGTCGTCAGCTTCGGCGTACGGATGCGCAGCGTCGTCGTGCCGATGCCGTCCACCTCCGCACCAAGATCGAGGAGGAGGCGCGCCATCACCTCGACGTCCCCGATACGCGGCACGTTGGTCAGGACGCATTCGTCTTCGGTCAACAGGCAGGCCGCAAGCAGCGGCAGCGCGGCGTTCTTGTTGCCTTCCACCGAGACGCGGCCCTCGAGCCGGTGCCCGCCTTCGATCAGTAGTGTCGACATCTAGGATGGCATACCATTAAGCCTGCGCTTTCGTCAGAAACTCCACATCCGGGTTGGCGTTGAACCCCACGAACACCGGCTCCGGCCGCAGCCAGACGCCGAAGCGATCCGCCACCCCTCGCTTCACCGTTGTCGCCAGCCGCAGCACGTCACCGGCCGTGGCTCCACCCCGGTTGACGAGGGCGAGCGGGTGCTTCGTCGAAATCCTCACCGCGCCGTCCGCGTGACCCCTGCGAAATCCGGATCGCTCGATCAACCACGCCGCCGGTATTTTCACCCGCCCCTCGTCCATGGCGAAACAGGGCGGTCGTTCGCCCGCGATGGACGCGACCCGCTCCACATCGGCAGTGGTCACGACAGGATTCATGAAAAACGAGCCGACGCTGCGCGAATCCGGATCATCGTCATCGACGACCATGCCCTTCGAACGGCGGATTGCCAGCACCGCGTCGCGAACGATCGACACGGTCGGACTCGAGACGTCCGCGCGCTTCAAGTAGCCGGCCACGTCAGCATACGTCGACGTGGGCGGCCCCGGCCGCACACGAAGCGTGACGTCGCACACCACGAATCGTCCCGCCGCTTCGGCCTTGAATCGGCTCATGCGATAGGCGAACCCGCACTCGGCCGCCGACAGCGCTCGGATCTCACGATCGACGCAGTCGTAGACCGTCACACGCTCGATCGTCTCGGCCACTTCCTGACCGTAGGCGCCGACGTTCTGAATCGGCGTGCCGCCCACGGTACCCGGAATGCCGGACAGGCATTCGACGCCGGCCAGTCCTCGAGCGACGACCGTCCCCACGACCCGGTCCCAATCCTCGCCCGCTCCGGCCCTGACCAACGTGTCTCCCGCGTCCCGGGTGATCGAAATCCCTTCAATCGCAATCTGCAGCACCAGCCCGTCGAAGCCCTGGTCAGCGATCACGACGTTGCTTCCGCCGCCGAGCACGAACCAGGGAATCCCCTGCTCCTCGCACCAGCCGTGCGCGGCCGCCACATCCTGCGCATCATCGGCGCGGACGAACCACCGCGCTGCGCCTCCGACGCCCAGCGTGCTGAGCGACGCCAGCGGGACGCTCGCTCGTGGCGCCATCGTGCCTTTACCGGAGCGCAAGAATCGAGCCCTCCTGCGCGATCAGCGCCGACATCGCGTCGCGCCGCGCGCACACCTCGAACTCGATCCAGTCTCCGGGAGCCAGTTGTCCGGCGATCGGCAGATCGGCGGTGATCACGGTAGCGATCTGCGGATAGCCACCCGTCGTCTGTCGATCGGACATCAGGAGGATGGGATCGCCGGATGGCGGCACCTGCAGCGCACCGATGAACGTCGCATCCGAGATCATCTCGCGACCGTCGACACGCGGAATGGCCGCGCCGCTCAGACGGTATCCCATTCGATCCGACTGGGGCGTGATCGTGAAGCGGGTCCGTCGCAGAGTCTCGAGCGCGTCAGCAGAAAAGTGATCCTGCTGAGGGCCAGGCAGCACGCGCAGCCGCGCACCGCCATCGACGCGCGGCGATGGAACGCTGACGACTCGCCAGGGGCTGACGGCGCCTTCCTCGCCGAGCGGCAATCGATCGCCAGCGGCAACCGCGCGGCCACCGAAACCGCCGAGTCGTGACAGCGTGTGCGTGGCACGGCTGCCCAGCTCGGGCATCACGGTGATCCCGCCGCCGAAGGCGATGTACGCGCGTGTGCCCGAGCGGCGCTCCCCGAAGCGAAGCACGCTCCCCTGCCGGCATCGCACTGGTCGATTCAGTGGAAGTTCCTGACCATCGATGCGCGCGCCGAGGTCCGCGCCGGCAACGGCGATGAGTGCGCTGGTCTCGACTCGGATCTCCGGCCCGACGAGCGTCGCTTCGAGCGACGCGGCAGTGCGGTCGTTGCCGACGAGCGTATTCGCGATGCGGTGGGACATCAGGTCCATGGGTCCGCTGACCGGCACACCACTCGACTGATGTCCCCATCGTCCGCTGTCTTGAATCGTCGTGAAGAGACCGGAGCGCAGGATGGTGACAGAGCGCCCGGCCTCAGCCGGCCCGGCGCCGGGCCGCCTGATTGCGGGCTTGATGTCGTTGCGAATTTTGTCCGGGACAAAGCGCACCTTGTCTCCCGGCGCCAGCAGCGCCGCCGGCGAGCGATGCGCATTGAAGAGCGACACCCAGGTGCGGCCGATGATCCGCCAGCCCCCGGGCGACTCGCGCGGATAGATGCCGGTCTGGCGTCCGGCGATCCCGACCGAGCCCGCCGGCACACGAAGCCGCGGCGTGGCATGGCGCGGCATCGCCAGCGCTTCGTCCACGTTGCCCAGGTAAGGAAAGCCAGGTAGAAATCCGAGCATGAACACGCGATAGTCGGCGCCCGCATGACGAGCGACGACTTCGTCCGGACTCATGCGCGCGAACGCCGCGACGTCGCGCAAGTCAGGACCCATCTCACCGCCATACTGCACGGGAACGACGACCGTCTTGCCGGAGAAGGCCGCTGGAGCGGCATCGGCCGATCGGGTCAACGTCTCGCGGACGGCCTCGACGTCCACCGCCAGCGGATCGAAGTGCACGGCGACGCTGCGGTATGTGGACACCACGTCGCGCACGCCAGCCAGCGCCGTGCGGCGCATCGCAGACGCGATGGCGACGGCGCGTGCGTTGACCGAGGCGTCAATCACCTCGTCCAGCTCCAGCAGCAGCGCGGAGTCCCCCGCCTCGCGAATGCGCGGTGGGCTCACTCGCGAAGCGCCTGCAGGAGCTTGCCGTGGATGCCGCCGAACCCGCCGTTGGACATGAGGACGACGACGTCCCCGTCGCGGTGTTCGTCGACAATCGTGGACACGATGTCGTCGATCTCCGGAATGTGCCGCGCGCGGCGGCCCTGCCTGGTCAGGTCCTCGACGAGCTGTTCGGCCGACAAGCGTTCCGACTCAGGCAGACTCGAGCGGAAGACCGCCGCGAGGACGACCTCGTCCGCGGCGCCGAACGCCCTGGCGAAGTCGTCCTGAAAGACCCGGCGGCACGATGAGGCCGATCGCGGTTCGAACACCGCCCACACACGCCGGCCGGGATAGCCCGCGCGAAGCGCCGCCAGCGTCTCGTGCACTGCGGTCGGGTGGTGCGCGAAATCGTCCAGCACCGTCACGCCCTTTGCCACGCCAACGGTCTCGAGTCGCCGCTTGATCCCCTTGAACGATCGCAGCCCCTCAATCAGCGTCTTTGGGGCCAGAGCCGACCTGAGTGCCGACGGCGATGGCCGCGAGCGCATTGCGGACATTGTGAACACCGAGCAGCGGCGACTCGAATCGTCCGAACAGTGTCCCCTGACGATGCACGTCGAAATGCGTCAGGCCGTCCCGATACTCGATCGCCGACGCCCGCCATGTCGACTGCGCGTCGAGCCCGAAGGTCTCGACCGGACTCACGGCCATCGACGCCAATGCATGCGCGTGTGGACTGTCGGCACCGAGCAGGAGCAGGCCGTTGCGCGGCACCAGCTTCACCAGCCGGCGAAACGCGAGGAGGACCTCGTCCAGGTCCGCGTAGATGTCGGCGTGGTCGAACTCGATGTTGTTGATCACCGCCACGTCGGGCAGATACTTCAGGAACTTCGCGGTCTTGTCGAAGTAGGCGCTGTCGTATTCGTCGCCTTCGATCACGAAGTCACGGCCTGCCCCGACCCGATAGCTCGAGCCGTGCGTCCCGAAATTGAGCGCGATGCCCCCGACCAGCAACGATGGGTCGAGCCCGCCATGCGTCAGCAGCCAGCCGGTCAACGAGGTCGTCGTCGTCTTGCCGTGCGTACCGGCAAGGACGATCGAGCGGGCTCCCCAGAGGAAGTGATCGCGAATCGCTTCGGGAAGGGAGCAGTAACGGAGCTTTCGCTCGAGCACCGTCTCGAGCTCCGCATTGCCGCTGGAGATGGCATTTCCGACCACCACGAGGTCGATGTCGTCGGTGATGTGTTCCGCGGCGTACCCCGACATCGTCGTGATGCCTTCAGAGACGAGGAAGTCGCTCATCGGCGGATAGACGTGCTGGTCTGACCCGCGCACGTCGTGGCCGCGGCTCTTGAGCAGCGCGGCCAGCGTGGCCATGGCCGTTCCGCAGACGCCAATCAGGTGGATACGTTTGCGATCACTCAACGGCGGCGTCCTCGATCACGATGACCGGCCGCGGCCTGGACTCGACCCGCACGTCCACGCCCAGCGGCAGCGTCCAGCACGGACCGGTCGTGTGGCCGGATGGGAATCCGAACAGGACCGGTCCGGGGAAGTCGGCGGTAAGGCGCGCGATGACGTCCCGGGCGGTCAACGTCCCCCCCGGCTCGTCGCAGCCTCGCATCTCGCCGAACACCAGCGCGCGCGCGCGGCCGAGCACACCGCCGAGCCGCAGCTGGGTCAGCATGCGGTCGATCTTGTACGGGCGCTCGTTGACGTCTTCGAGAAACAGCACGCAGCCCTCGGGCGGCGCGAAGGCGTACGGCGTGCCCAGCGACGCGATCAGTTGCGCGATCGTCCCGCCAAAGAGCGGCCCTTGCGCGCTCCCCGGGCGAATCACGTCCAGGCCCTCTGGCGCCAGCTCCACTCCCCGTCCGTTGCCGGTCAACGCCAGAAACGAGCGCTCGTCGTAGCCGGCCGCACCGCTGGCAAGACGCCGATCGAGCATCGGTCCATGGAGCGCGGTGATGCCGCACGCGCAGGTGAGCCACGACAGCAGCGACGTGTTGTCGCTGTAGCCGATGAAGAGCTTCGGCGCGCGCGCGAGCGACGGCCCATCGAGACACGGAAGCAGATGAACGCTGCCATAGCCTCCGCGGACCGCGATGAGCGCGGACACCGACGAATCGTTCCAGTGCTTCATGAACGAGGCGGCGCGCACGTCCGCAGTACCGGCGAGGTAGCCCGATTCATTGGCGAAGACGGAGTCGTCATACACCGGCAGGAACCCGAGACGGGTCAACTCCGCGACGCCCCGATCGAACTCGTCGCGGGCAAACGGACTCGCCGGGGCGACGATCCCGATCCGGTCCCCTGGTTTCAGGGCGCGCGGCTTTCGCATCAAACGAACCGCGCCATCTCGTCCACGATGCGCTGATGTTCGTCACAGCCGAGCACGTGACGAAGCTGCGCCCGCTGGTTGATGGCGACCGGCGCGGTCAGGAACCGCTCCTTCGCGAGACGCAGCCGCTTCCATGCATCGTCCAGGCGCTTGTACGAGATGACGTTCTGTTCGACCGCGCGGACCAGCGCTTCGAGCGTCGCCGCCTGCACGTTGACGTCGCCGCTGCACACGAGCAGGCCGTCACAGCCCGCGGCAATGGCCTGCACCGCTGCATCGGGCACGGTGTACGTCTTCGCGATCGCCTTCATCTCCAGGTCGTCGCTGAGAATCACGCCGTGAAAGCCCAGCTCATCGCGAAGCATGTCCTGGACGATGGCGCGAGAGAGCGTGGCCGGCTTCTCCTCGTCGAGCGACGGCACCAGGACGTGCGCGGTCATGATGAAGGCCACGCCGGTCTTGATCGCCGCCCGGAACGGCACGAGCTCGACGCGTCTGATGCGATCCGGCGGATGCTCGACGAGCGGCAGCTCCAGATGTGAGTCGACCGACGTATCGCCGTGTCCCGGAAAGTGCTTGCCGCAGGCCGCCACACCGTGACCTGCAGGCTCTCGATGATCGCGGTCCCAAGCCGCGCCACGCCTTCCGCGTCTTCGGCCAGCGCGCGATCGCCGATGATCGGGTTCTTCGGATTCGTGTGGATGTCGAGGACCGGCGCATAGTCGAGCGTGATGCCGACCGCACGCAGCTCGGTGGCCAGCGCCTTGCCAAACCGGGCCGCGAGCGACACATCGCCGCTGCGCCCGAGCGCGGCCATCGGCGGCCAGACCGTGAACGGCGCCTTGAGGCGCGCGACCCGGCCGCCTTCCTGATCGACGCTGACCCAGAGCGGGAACCCCGCGGCGAGCGCCTGCACGTCGTGCGACAGCTCGGCCACCTGCTCCGGCGCCTCGATGTTGCGCGCGAAGAAGATGACGCCGCCCAGCGAGAACTCGCGGGCCAGCGATCGCATCTCGGGAGTGATGGTCCTGCCGGGCAGGCTGCCAATCAGCAGCTGACCGATCTCGCGTCGAATCGCACTCGGCACACGGACATTATAGAACTCCGAACCGAACCTGACACTGCACACGAACCGAGCAGAGAGAACCGAGAAGTGTGAACGATATAATTCCGGCGTGAGCATCGTGACCTCAGCACCGACCCGCATCGATCTCGCGGGCGGGACCATCGACATCTGGCCGCTCTATCTGTTCCACCCCGGCGCGCAGACGCTGAACGCGGCGATCAGCATTCGCGCCAGCGCGCGGGTGGACGCGCGTGACGACGGGCGGATCGTGATTCGCTCGGAGGACACCGGGGCCTCGGTCGAGGCCAACGACTGGCGCGAGCTCTGGAATCCACGCGAGCTGCGGCTGCTCTCGCTGCTCGTCCACTTCTTCGAGGCGCGCGGGATCACGCTGACCACGACCTCGCAGTCGCCCGCCGGCGCCGGCATTGCCGGCTCGTCGGCGCTCAACGTCGCCGTCTGCGCGGCGCTCTCCGAATGGAAGCGCACGCACTACGAGCCCGAAGGACTGCTGCAGGTGGCCATGAACATCGAGGCGCGGGCCATCAGGGTCCCGACCGGCCTGCAGGACTACCGGCCGGCGCTCTACGGCGGCATCGCCGCGGTGGAGCTCGAGGTCGACGGCGTCCAGCGCGTGCCGCTCGACGTCGACCTCGCCGAGCTGCAGCAGCGGATCGTGCTCTGCTACACCGGCGAGCCGCGGAATTCCGGCACCAACAACTGGGAGATCACCAAGCGCCACATCGACGGCGACCGGTTCATCTTCGACTGCTTCGAGCGCATCCGCGACACGGCCGCCGACATGCGCGACGCCCTGCAGCGCGGCGACTGGGACGCAGTCGGGACGGCGATCGCCGACGAGTGGGAGAACCGGAAGCAGCTGGCGCCTGGCGTGACGACGCCGGCGATCGATGATCTGATCGCCCGGGCGTTAGCCGCCGGCGCCACGGCCGCGAAGGTGTGCGGCGCGGGCGGCGGCGGGTGTCTGTTCTGCTACGGTCCGCCCGCGGCGCGCGAGGCGATCCGAGCGGCGCTGTCCAGCGGCGGCGCGCGCCTGCTCGACTACACGTTCGAGCGCCACGGGCTCGCTCGTGGATAACAAAGCGATCGCGCTGGTGCTGGGACAGATCGCCGATCTGCTCGAGATCAAGGGCGAGAACGCGTTCAAGATTCGCGCCTACCGATCCGCGGCGGACGTCGTCGCCACCTGGCCCGACGCGGTCGCGCGCATGGACGCCCAGCAGCTGCGCGCCATTCCGGGCGTCGGCAAGGACCTCGCGGCGCGCATCCGCGAGCTGGCCGACACCGGCACGTCGCGCGTATCACCAGGAGCTGCTCGCGGAGTTCCCGCCCACCATCCTCGACCTGCTGCGTCTGCAGGGCGTCGGACCGAAGACGGTGGCGATGCTCTACTCGACGCTCAACATCTCGACGCTGGACGGCCTGGCCGCCGCTGCGCGTGAAGGGCGGCTGCGATCCCTCAAAGGAATGGGCGCCAAGAAGGAAGCGCAGATTCTCAAGTCGATCGAGGAGAGAGCCAAAGACGAGGGCCGGCACCTGCTGGCGGAGACCGCGGCCACCGCGGCCGAGATCGTGGACTATCTGAAGGGTCAGGCGCCGGACGTCGAGTTCATTCCGGTCGGCAGCCTGCGCCGCGGCTGCGAGACCTGCGGCGACATCGACATCGTCGCCGTCGGCGGCGACGAGCGCCTGATGGACGCGTTCATCGCCCACCCCCGCGTCGAGCGCGTGCTCGGCCGCGGGCCGACCAAGTCCAGCGTGAAACTGAGCGGCAGCTATCAGGCGGACCTGCGGCTCGTGCCGCCCGAGAGCCGCGGCGCGGCGATGCAGTACTTCACCGGCTCGAAGGCGCACAACATCGTCGTTCGCGATCGCGCCATGCAGCGCGGCTTCAAGCTGAACGAGTACGGCCTCTTTCGCTCGGACACCGACGAGAAGGTGGCCGGCGAGACCGAGGAAGGCATCTATCAGGCACTCGGCATGGCGTGGGTCGAGCCCGAGCTGCGCGAGCATCGCGGCGAGATCGAAGCCGCGGTCGCCGGCTCGCTGCCGCGGCTCGTGACCGTCGCCGATCTGCGCGGCGACCTGCACATGCACACGACCGCGACCGACGGCAGGGACGATCTCGAGACGATGGCCGCGGCCGCGCACCGCCTGGGCCACCAGTACATCGCCATCACCGACCACAGTCAGGCGCTGGCGATGGCCAACGGCCTCGACGAGCGCCGCGCGCTCGAGCACGCCGCCCGCGTGCGCGCGCTGAACGGACGATTCGAGGGGCTGACGCTGCTGGCCGGCATCGAGTGCGACATCCTGCCCGACGGCCGCCTGGATCTCGCCGACGACTGCCTCGCCCAGCTCGATCTCGTCGTCGCCTCCGTGCACTCACACTTCACGCAGGATCAGCCGCAGATGACCGACCGCATCCTGCGCGCGCTCGACTGTCCCGTGGGTGGACGTGCTCGGCCACCCGACCGGGCGGCGGCTCCTCAAGCGCGAGCCGGCGGCGATGGACATGTCCGCGATCGTCGCTGCCGCGGCGGAGCGCGGCGTGGCGATGGAGATCAACTGTCAGCCCGAGCGGCTCGACCTCAGCGACGCGCATGCGCGGCTCGCGCGCGAGCGCGGCGTGTCATTGATCATTTCCACCGACGCGCACTCGGTGAGGGCGCTCGATCGTCTCCAATGGGGTGTCCAGATGGCGCGACGCGCCTGGGTGCGCGCCGAGGACGTCCTCAACACGCGCTCGTTCGCCGACTTCCGCGCCAGCCTGCGCAGACACCGGACGCGCTAACGTGGCCAAGTCCCCCGCCGGCTTCGTCTCGCTCAAATCGCTCAAGCAGGGACCTCCCGACTCGGCATCCGCGCTCGCCGAGATCCGGCGGATCTACTTCAAGACCACGCGCCAGACGATCGACCACGACCTCGCCCACGCCATCGAGCTGCTCAAGGGCCTGCCGAGCGAAGAAGACCGCGAGAAGGCGACGGTCTACATGCAGGGGCTGGCCGAGATGCAGCGGAACTGGGCGAAGAAGAAGCCCAAAAGTGGAAAAGGAAACCGCTCGTAGAGGAGAGCCGACCGTAGAGGCGGGTCTGTAGACCCGCCTGGAGTTGCTAGCCCCCAAGGCTTGCGATCGATCGAACCAGGTTGGCTCGAGCCCCAGCCTCATAGCACTCGCGAAAATGATCCGTGTTGTATAGATGCGGCCGCGCCAAGAACCCTTCGAGGATTTCCCGTCGCTTGCGCCGAAACAGGAAACCGGGAACCCACGAGTACTCCTCACGAACCTGCCGCTCGTACTCATCGAATCGCTCCGGCGCCGCTCCCAGGATGGCTAGATCCACATCGATCAGCAGCGCTGCATCACGCGACGCAGGTTCGGCATCGTGCTTCGTCGCCAGGATAAGCCGATGCAGCCGCTCACCCACCGCACTCGGCAGCCCCGACCGCTCGGTGCTGGCCTGCGCCCACGACGCACTCTGCTCTTCGTTGTCTTGACTCCGCACCGCGTACACCGCGTCGTGAAACCACAACGCCAACTCCACTTCGTGGACCCGCTCAGCGAGGCCGCGAGCTTCATCCAGTCTGGCGAAACATTCGTCGAGATGCTGGACTGTGTGGTAGTGCCGGTGCGGCTCTGAATAGCGGCCGATCAGCGCCCCGTACTCGTCATCATCCGGCGTTGCCACGCCAAGACCCCGCCATGTTGCTCGCCACCGCTCGATGTCAGGCATGTGTATTTCTGGGCTCATGCATGGCCGCTCACCTGTGGCACGCGCGCGCCCACGATAGCACCGAGCGCGAGGCGCGGTCTCAATACCTTCGAACAGAGTGGACCCCTCACGATGAACGACGAACCAGAGGCGTACGTTCAGGCCATCAGTGAGTTTCGACGCCAGGCGAGCGATGATGAGGCGAATAGGCCGTGACGGCTGTTCGAAGATTTCACGGAGCGATGCGCCGGACTCTCATCATCTGGTTTCCGCCACGCTGAAACTGGTACGGGACGTTGTCGATCGACACTTCGCACCCCGATTCGACGAATTCAGAAACAATCGTGTCCACGAGAGCAGAACGCTGCCCGCCCAGGGCCAGCAAGGGGAAGATCCGAACCTCGTTGGCGAGGCGGCACATCTCCCGGACGGCCGCGCGATGGAAGTCCAGCCCCAACTGGACCGTGTACAAGAACAAGAAGTGCGACGACAGCGCGAGGTCGAATGACGCGTCGGCGAACGGAAGCGTGGGCAATGCCGCCTCGACGTATCGACCCTCGGCTTTGCCTTCCGGGAAGTCGTTCAAGAACTCGTTCATGGCTCGCATCCGAACACTGCCTAGCTCGTCGACGGATCGGAGCGACGTCCACACGAACTCGTTCGCGTTCTGTCTCGTCTGTTCGAGGACTTCCTGGCAGGTGGCCTCAACTCGTTCCCGAATCTGAGCCACGTTCCAACGGTAGATCGGATCGCACGAAGTCACCCGCACTCCACGGCGCGTCGCCTCGGCGTTGAAACTGGCGGGGCCGTCACCGCAGCCCAGGATTCTCAGGGCGAGGTCATCGTCGCGCAGTGCGAACATGCGGCAATACTCGTCGAAAGACCGACCCCAGGGAACCACCTGCTCCAGCGTGAACATGTTGTCTTGGTTCGGCCCCGTGCTCTGCCCAACACATTGCCGCTCACTTCCGGCACGCGCGAGTCACGATATCACCGAGCGCGAGGGGCGCGCGCGGGCGGGCCCCGGTGCCGTCAGGCTAACATGCGCTCGGAACGTCGCCGATGACGCTTTGGCTGCAAGGCCGCCTACGTGCGTCGCAGCCGTTGGACGCGAGCGCTGCAGCCAACGCAGGCGGAATCCAGCGGGAAAATCAGTGCGCGAGGTTGAACGCGCGGAGACGAGAACCGAGCGATCAGTCAGCCCTTACTGAGAACGAGCTTCTTGCGCGCCGTGACGCGCAGCACGTCGGCGACGTTGCGGTTGGTCGAGAGCGTGCGCAGGTCCTTTTCCGTGAGCCGTGACAGCAGATTCATCGAGATCGCGACCGGCGTCTTCGGGTTTCTGGTCAGCGCCGCCGCCACGTTGTAGTTCTTGATCCACGCACGGTTGAAGGCGATCACCCGCAGGCAGTCCTCGCCGACGTTCCCCGCCCGGGCGAATGCCTCGATCTCGCTGACCGTCAGCTTTGGACTGCTCAGCACGGCCATGGCGATCATCTTGTTGGAATCGCGGATCAGGATCGCCCGCTCCTCGCGCGATCCCTTCGTCGCGCGCTGCACCTTCTGCGGCACGTTCATGGCCTGCAGCCGCTGAAGCGCCGTCTTTTCGTCGTCCTTGTCGTCCTCGACCTCGTCGGTCTTGGCCGACGTGTCGATGATCGGAGCATCGCTGTCCGTTCCGGCTGCCGCCAGGCTCGATGCCGCGACCGGCGAAAAAGGTCTTGAGCTCGGTCGGCGCATCAGGGCGGCCAAGGACTGCGGCGACGCCGTCGCGAGGTAGGGCCTGCAGCGTCTTCTCCGCGGTGGCCGCGATCTCGGGACTGGAGTCTCGAACCAGCAGCGCCAGAAGTGCCAGCTGCTCGAGCGCGCGTGGCGCGAGCGCACCCTGGGCGGCCATCATCTTCACGTCCGGCGCCGCTTCGCCTCGCTTGAACAACTCGAGCAACGGCATTGCAAAGCCGACTTCCATCGTCATCCCTTCTCGAACGCGCGTGCGGCGGCTTCGAACCCCTCGCCTCCATCGGCGAACCAGCCGATGGCCGCGAAGCCCGCAGCGCCGGCACCAGCCAACTGTGTCACTGTATCGGCCGTCACACCCCCGACGGCCAGCACCGGCACGCTCGTCGTGGCGGCGACATCGGCAAGCATACGCACACCCGCAGGCGGTTGACCGGGTTTGGATGCGGTCGGCAAAGACAGCACCGAAGAGCAGATAGTCCACGCCGCCCTCCGCGCTGACGCGAACGGCTTCGTCCACCGAGTGCACGGATCGTCCGATCAGGAATCCGATCGGCGCCAGAGATCTGGCGCGCGCCGCGGAGATCGAGTCGCTCCGGAGGTGCACGCCGTGCGCGCCGGTTGCCAGCGCCACGTCGAGACGATCGTTGACGAGCACACGCGCGCGTGTGCCCCTGGTCGCATCGAGACATCGGGTGACCAGCCGCGACAACTCGCGCGCCTCGAGGTCACGCTCGCGCACCTGCACGAGATCCACACCCGACGCGGCCGCCCCGCCGACACGCTGCACGAGTCGATCCTCATCGCCCTCAAGGCGCCGGCGGTCGGTGATCATGCACACGACCGGGCGCACGGCTACTCTTCCGGCGCGGGAGCGCGGCTGATCGAGACGATGGGTTCCGGGATGTGTCGAGTGGTCAGAAAGGCCCAGATCTCCACGAGGCCGGACAGCAGGTTTACCAGGCCAAGACCCGAGACCGCGCCGCGGACGAAGTCGTTCATGAGGAATGCCTGCACGGCCGGCAGGGCCTGCACGAAGTAGTTCCGTTCCCAGTAGATCGACCAGGGCACGATCACCAGCAGCAGTCCCGCTTCGAAAAAGAATGCGGTCAGCAACAGGCGCATCACGCCTTCGTGCTCCCTGCCTGCGCCTCTGTCTCGTGTTCGATCGCCACTGGATGACCTTCGGACTCGTCGATCGTATCAAACAGGTTTCCCTGCGGCCGGAAGGAGCGGCGGTGCAGCGGCGAATACCCGTAGCGCTCGACCGCGGCGCGATGGTCGGCCGTGGCGTAGCCCTTGTGGCGGTCGTAGCCGTAGCGCGGATCCAGCTCGTGCTGGGTCAGCATCTGACGGTCGCGGGTGACCTTGGCGACGATCGACGCCGCGGCAATCGCGGCACAGCGGCGGTCGCCGTGCAGCACGCCGCGTTGCGCGATCTCGAGGTCGGGAATGCGGAACGCATCGACCAGCACGATGTCCGGCAGCGGCGCGATCGCCAGGACGGCGCGGCGCATCGCCTGGAGCGACGCCTGATGAATGTTGATCGTGTCGATCTCCTCGGGCTCGGCCCACGCGACCGACCAGGCCAGGGCCTTGCGCGTGATGATGTCGTGCAGCCGCTCGCGCTCCGCGGCGGTAATGGTCTTGGAATCGGCGAGACCGGGAATGTGAGAGTCGGGATCGAGGATGACGGCGCCGGCCACGACCGGTCCGGCGAGACACCCCCGCCCCACCTCATCGCAGCCCGCCACGCGATAGAACCCCCAACGCCTGGCGGCGTTCTCGAGGGTCCTCATCGCGCGAACACGAACCATGCAGAACCTGGAACCTTGAACCTAGAACAGGAACCTGGAACGTGGAACCCGGAACCTGGAACTACGGCGTTCGCTTGGTTTCCTTCATCCTGGCCGCCTTGCCCTTCAGGTCGCGCAGGAAGTACAGCTTGGCGCGACGCACCCGGGCCGACCGGATCACATCGACCTTCGCGATCGTCGGCGAGTGCAGCGGGAAGATGCGCTCGACGCCCTGACCGAACGAGACCTTCCGCACGGTGAACGACGCGCGAAGGCCGCCGCGGTGCAGACCGATGATGATCCCCTCGAAGATCTGGATCCGTTCCTTGTCTCCCTCGCGCACTTTCACGT
Source organism: uncultured Acidobacteriota bacterium (assembly GCA_963751025.1). Classification (GTDB taxonomy): domain Bacteria; phylum Acidobacteriota; class Vicinamibacteria; order Vicinamibacterales; family UBA2999; genus Gp6-AA40. The sequence goes on from CAVVTC010000010.1 coordinate 595,372, forward strand.
GCACGCGAACGGTATCTCCAGACTTCATGTCGGGCCGCTCGATCAACTGCGACTTTTCGACCGCCTCAATCGCGTTCATGACTCCGTCTCCTTCTTGATCTCGTCAAGCAGCGCCCGCTCTTCCTCGTCGAGCGATGCGCGTTCGAGCAACTCCGGCCGCCGCTCCAGCGTCCGCGCCAGGGCCGCCTTCCGCCGCCACCGGCGTACATCCGCATGGTGCCCCGACAGCAGCACGTCCGGCACCCGTCTTCCCGCGACCTCCGCCGGCCGCGTGTAGTGCGGATGGTCCAGCAGCCCGCGCGAGAACGAATCCTCGGCGACCGACTGCTCGTCGCCGACCACGCCCGGGCACGAGCCGGCTGACCGCATCGACCACGACCAGGGCCGCCAGTTCGCCGCCGCTCAGCACGTAATCGCCGATCGACAGCTCCTCGGTCGCGACGAGCTCGTGGACCCGTTCGTCCATCCCCTCGTACCGGCCGCACACCAGCACCACGTGCCCCAGCCGGCCGATCCGCTCCGCTTCCGCCTGCGTGAACGGCCTGCCCTGCGGTGACAGCAGCACCACCGCCTCCGGCTTTCCGCGCGTCGCTGCGATGCTCTCGACCGCGCGCAGCAGCGGCTCGGGCTTCATCACCATCCCCGGACCGCCGCCATACGGCACATCGTCAACGCTGCGGTGGCGATCCGTCGTGAACTCGCGAAGGTCGTGGATCTTCACGTCCAACAACCCGCGCTCGACGCCCCGTCCGACCACCCCTTCCGCGATGCCGGCCTCGACCATGCGCGGAAAGATCGTGACGATGTCGAATTTCATGTTCCGGGCCGCCTGAAGGCGGCCCCTACGAATCACGACCCGCCTCTACGTGCGCCCCCACGATTCACGTCGAGCAATCCCTCTGGCGGAGCAATGCCGAATCCGTTTGTGCTCGACGTCGACCTCGACGCAAATCTCGGCGACCAGCGGAATCAGTACTTCGCCTCGGGGCCCTTCGACCTCGAGCAGACTTCCCGCCGCGCCGCCCTCGACTCTCACCACGTCGCCGACGCGCTCACCGGCCACGGTCTCCACCACGCAGCCGATCAGCTGATGGTGGTAATACACGCCCGCGTCGAGCGGCTGCAGATCCTCTTCCGGGACTCGAAGTTCCAATCCGGCGAGCCGTTCGACGTCCTCAATCGAGGAGAATCCTTCGAAGGCCACTACCGGACGACCGTTCTGCACTCGCGCCGACGTCACCGTCAGCTGCTCATCGCCGCGCGCCGACCGCGTCCAGAGCTTCGCGCCAACCTTGAAACGCTCGTCCACGAAATCCGTTTCCGGATTGATCACCACCTGACCGCGGAGCCCGTGTGGCCGCGCAACGCGGCCGACGAGGACCATGTTGGCCCAATCCAGGGATCGGGGATCAGGGATCGGGGATCCGGCAGGACTCAGGCTTTTCCGATCCTTGATCCCTGATCCCTGATCCCCGCTCACACTCAGTCCCGTATATCCAGCTGCGCGCGCACGCCGTGACGTTCCGCCGTGACCGCCACGAGCGTCCGCAGCGCCGCCGCCGTCCGCCCCTGACGACCGATGATCTTGCCCATGTCGGCAGGCGCGGTCTTGAGCTCCAGCACCATCATGCCGCGGCGCGACGACTCGTGGACCCTGACGGAGTCCGGTTTATCAACCAGCGCGCGCACCACGACCTCGACGACCGCGCGCACAGGATTGACCTGGGCGCTCTCCTGCGTGTTTTCCGCCTCGTCCGACATCACTGTGCCGCGGGCACTGCGACCGGAGCAGAGAGATCGCGCGTGAGGTGCTTCTTGATCAACGTCCGCACCGAGTCCGAGGGCTGCGCGCCCTTCTTGAGCCAGTGCTGCAGCCGCTCCTTGTTGATCTCCACCTTCGCCGGCTTCGATCGCGGGTTATACGTGCCCACGTTCTCGACGAAGCTGCTCTCGCGAGCCGTCTTGGCTTCGGTCACCACCACGCGGAAGTAGGGCTTCTTCGTCGTCCCCACGCGTCTCATCCGAATTACTAACATTCGCTGCTCCCTATCGTGACTTCATGAGGCCCCACGGGCCGCCCTTTTTCCGCTTCTTCCCCGTCCCGCCTGGTGCGAATCCCTGCGTGCCGCGCGCCATCTGCGGCATGTTCTTCATGCCCCGCATGGCCGCTGCCCCGCCCTGTCCGATCATCTTGAGCACTCGCCGCATCTCGGTGAACTGCTTGAGCAGCCGGTTCACGTCTTCGACGGAGGTGCCGCTGCCGGCGGCGATCCGCTTGCGGCGGCTGCCGTTGATGATCGAATCGTTCCTGCGCTCCTCGGCCGTCATCGACGAGATGATGGCCTCGACGCGACCGAGCTGCTTTTCGTCCGGCTTGTTCTGGGCCAGTTCCTTGATCTGACCCATCCCGGGAATCATGCCGAGCACGCTCTCGAGCGGGCCCATGCGCTTGATCGTCTTCAGCTGCGAGCGGAAGTCGTCCAGCGTGAACTGATTCTTGCGAAGCTTCTCTTCGAGCTTCTCCGCTTCGCCTTCTTCGAGCGCCGATTCGGCCTTCTCGATGAGCGACAGCACGTCGCCCATGCCGAGCATCCGCGAGACGATCCGATCGGGATGAAAGAGCTCGAGATCCTCGAGCGTCTCACCGCTCCCGATGAACGCCACCGGCACGCCGACGACCGACACGACCGACAGCGCCGCGCCGCCGCGCGCATCGCCATCGAGCTTGGTCAGCACGACGCCCGTGACCCCGACGCGGCGGTTGAACTCGCCGGCGCTCTTGATCGCGTCCTGCCCGGTCATCGAGTCCGCCACGTACAGCAGATCCGACGGTCGAACCGCGTCCTTGATCGCCTGCAACTCGTCCATCAACTCGTCGTCGATGTGCAGGCGCCCTGCCGTGTCGACGATGACCGTATCGAATCCCTTGGCCTTCGCCTCGGCCAGCGCGCCCGACGCGCGGGCCACCGGATCCATCGTCTCCGGTGCGTAGACCTTGACGTCCGCCTGCTCGCCCACCACGGACAGCTGCTGAATCGCCGCGGGACGACGGACGTCGGTCGAGACCATCAGGGGATGCTTCCCCTGCTTCTTCAGCCAGCGTCCCAGCTTTCCCGAGGTCGTCGTCTTGCCCGACCCCTGCAATCCCAGGAGCACCACGACGCGCGGCGTCGGTGCATCCTTCTTGAGCCCGCCTTCCGTCTCGCCGAAGAGCGCCAGCAGCTCGTCGCGCACGATCTTGACGACCTGCTGGACGGGCGTCAGGCTCTTGAGGACGGTCTGATCGGTCGCCTTGTCGCGAACGCGATCGATGAACGCCTTGACGACCTGGAAGTTGACGTCCGCCTCGAGCAGCGCCAGCCGGATCTCCCGGAGCGCCGACTCGATGTGCTCGTCCGTCAGGCGCACCTCGCCTCGAAGTGCAGTGAAGGCGCCCTGGATCCGCGTGCTCAGTGATTCGAACAAACCCTTATCTTATGGCAGGTTGTCCGGATCTCGCAAGGTGGAAGTCGCTTATAATTGCTCGAATGACGGGGCCTGCGCGTGGGATCGGAGCGTCGCTCGGGGCGATCATCGTCGTCGCCCTGGCTGAGATACTGGCCGCGCAGAGCGCTTTCTCTCAGAACCTTGGAACGCTTGGGACGGGCGTTGCCGGGGAGTCCACGGCCCTGACGCCGGGCAAGTGGACGCCGCCGACCGGACCCGCCCCTCGGCTCCCGAACGGCAAGCCCGACTTCAGCGGCGTGTGGGATCACCCCTACGTTCCGGACATGAGCGCGTCGAACGCCCGGAATCCCAGCGTTGCAGAAGGGTGCAGGGCCTCTGCCCTATACGCCGGCCGGCCTCGAGAACATCAAGAGCTACGATCCCGAAAAGAACGGCGACTACACCGGCATGTGCATGCCGTTTGGACTGATGCGGTCGGTGAACGCGCCGTATCCGCTCCAGATCATGCAGAACGACAAGTACGTCACGTTCCTCTTCGAGCAGAACAACTGGTTCTATATCGTCCCGTTCAAGAACGAGCACTCGAAGGAGCCGAATCCGACGTGGTTCGGCGAGTCGATTGCCAAGTGGGAAGGCGACACGCTCGTCATCGACACGATCGGCTTCAACGGCTTCACGCGGCTCGACACCAAGGGCAACCCGCACAGCGACAAGATGCACATGGTGCAGACGCTGCGGCACACCGATGCCGGACACATCGCCTACAAGGTGACCGTGGAGGATCCGGTCTACTACACCGCGCCGTGGACGAACGAGCGCACGTTCACGATGGCCAACACGCAGCTGATGGAGTACTCCTGCGAGGAGAACAACCGCTCGCTGTGGGAAGGCCGCATCAAGATCTGGCAGGTCCCCGGGTCGGTACCGCTCAGGAAGTAGAGGCGGGTCTTCAGACCCGCCTTGGTCCACGACCGGCCAACACTCCATGACCGACGCCCAACAGAAAATCGCCGTCACGATCGGCATCCCGGTCGCCCGTCGTCACATCTTTCTCTGCGCCGAACAGACCAAGCCGAAATGCTGCGACCTGGAGCGCGGCATCACGGCCTGGGAGTTCCTGAAGCGCCGGCTGAAGGAATTGGGGCTGTCGGACCAGGGTGGCATTCTTCGCACGAAGACCAACTGCCTCAAGATCTGCGAAGGCGGTCCGATCGCCGTCGTCTATCCGGAGGGTGCGTGGTATGGAGAGTGTGATCCGCCCGCGCTCGAGCGGATCATCCAGGAGCATCTGATTGGCGGACAGGTCGTTCAGGATCTGCTGATCACCGAGCACCGCCTCCCGTAGGCCGTGGGGGCCGCCTTCAGGCGGCCCTCTACTTCACCACCGTCAACTTCACTTCGACGCGCACGACTTCGCCGCTGACACGATCGCTCGCGGCGGTGAACTGCACCGTCTGCCCTTCCTTCACGAACAGCGTGTTCGTGGACTGATACGAACGGAACACGGGATAGCTGTCGCTCCCCGGCGTTCGCCTTGAGATCTTGAGGATCGGTCACACCGAGATTCATTGATGCTAATCGTCACCTCGTATCGGCCATCCTCGAGGGCGCTGGCTCCCGCGTCGATGTTCGTACCGACGTTCTCGTAGTTCACCGAGCCAGTCGTTGTCGCCGGTTTCCCGTCGGCCGCAGGCACGAACATCTGCTGGTCGGATCGGCACGCGCGAGCCGAGGCGCAGCGATGCCCCGGCAACCCCGCTGCGCGATGGAATTCACGTACGACTTCAGCGACAGCACGTACGGCAGGCTGCTGATGCGCTTCTCGCCTTGATATCTCGAGATGACGACCTGCAGCTCGAGCGGAATGTTCTGAACCTTCTTCGGGTTCGTCGGCGAGGACGGCTCCGGCTCCTGCGCCACGCGGTACCGCGGGTAGAGCCGCAGACCATGGCGGCCAGCGCCGCCACTATCACAAGCTTCTTCGTCACGGGCGTTCTCCTTCGGCTTGAAGCGCCGCCACTCTCACAATCGGTTCAATCTCGAGCAGCTCGACGGGCGGCAGTTCCTTGATCTCGAGCGGCGTATCCGGATTTGGCACAGCGGGAACAGGCACGTCGAAACGACTTTGGCGAATGCTCGTCACCAGCGATGCAAACGTCCGCACCTCGTTCTCGGCGATCACGACGTCGGGCAAGTCGATATCAATCCCGCGATCCGGCGACGCCGCAACTGCGACGGCCTTCGCTGCTGTCCGCTGGGTGCGCAGCGGCTCTGGCGCAGGCGATGATGGCGCGCGGCGGGACCGTCTCGACGGCTCCCGCAATCTGCGGACTCGGCTCGGGTGCGCCGTTCGACGGGGCCGACTCGCGCGACGGCCACACCATCACCGCGACGATCACCATCGCCACCGCGCCAGCCGTCGCGACCAGCCACGACCATCGCCAGGCGGCCGGTTCCGGCTCCTGGGCCACTCGCGCCCGCACGCTCGCGAGGAACTCTGGCGACGGATCGACAGCGAGGAGCGCTGCGATCTCGCGATCGACCGCCGCGTCATTCATCGCCGCGCGGCCGGCAGGGCCGGTCTGTTGGGCCGTAGGGCCGGTCCTTTCGGACCGGCCGTCTACTTGTCTGTGGCCATCCATGACAATCGTTCCCTCAATTGCTGTGCGCGCCAGGAAGAGTCTCGACTTCACTGTGCCGTCCGGCACGGCGAGCAATGCCGCCACTTCCCGGATGTCGTGCCCTTCGATCCCCGCGAGCACGATCACGATCCGCAGTTTCTCGGGCAGCGCATCGATCGCCTGCCACAGGTGCTGAGCACGCTCCTGCACAACCGCCGGGTCAGTCGTCTGCGGCTCCAGGCGGGTCTGCCTTCGACTTCGCTCAGGCCAGGGAAGACCCGCCTCTACGATGTCCCCGTCCGCGAGTACCTCACGCGTGAGCCGCCGTCGATTCGCTCGCTGTCTATCAAGCGCCAGCCGCCACGTCATCCGCACCAGCCAGGCCCTGAACCGCTCGCGGTCGCGCAGCTGCTCGAAGCTTCGGTAGGCCTTTGCGAATGCCTCTTGAGCGACGTCCTCGGCGTCTTCCCGCTGCCGGAGCACGCTGTACGCCACGCGGAACGCCAGGGTCGATGACTCGACGAGCCGGGTTTCGAACTCGCGCGCGAGGTCCTCGTCTACCGTCACGAAGCTGCCCGCGAGGCGATCGGCGCGCTCATGCATCTGGCTTCAACCTGGCAAGACGCCGGCCGGCGTCGGGCGGTTCACTGCGTCGGTTGGTGGTTCGTGGTTGGTGGTTCGTGGGGCCATAACCCGAACTCCCGAACCGAGAACGACCCACTAACCACCAGCCACAAACCACCAATCGTTAGACCGATGACAGCTTGTGCCCTAGTTTGTCTTTCTTCGCCTTCAGGTACTTGCGTGTGGAGTCGTTGGCCGGGATCTCGAGGGGGACGGCTTCCGAGACGGCCAGGCCGTAGCCCTGGAGGCCGACGAACTTGCGCGGGTTGTTGGTCAGCAGCCGCATCGTCTTGACGCCAAGGTCGCTCAGGATCTGCGCGCCGATGCCGTAGTCGCGCTGGTCGGCCTTGAACCCGAGACGCTCGTTCGCTTCGACAGTGTCGAGGCCCTGGTCCTGCAGTTCATACGCGCGGATCTTGTTCGCCAGGCCAATGCCCCGGCCTTCCTGATTCAGATACAGAAGGACGCCGCGTCCTTCCTCGGCGATGCGCGCCATCGCGGTGTCGAGCTGGGCGCCGCAGTCGCAGCGGGCGGAGTGGAACACGTCACCGGTGAGGCACTTCGAGTGGACGCGCACGAGCACGTCCTTGCCGTCGCCGATCTCGCCGCGCACCAGCGCGACGTGCGTTTCGCTATCGATCAGATTCCCGTACGCGTAGATCCGAAACGCGCCGTGTGCAGTCGGCAGCGCGGCGTTCGCGGTCCGCTTCACCAGCCGCTCGGTTCGCATCCGATACTGAATCAGGTCCGCGATGGTGATCATCAGCAGACCGTGCTTCTTGGCGAACCTCGACAGCTGCGGCACGCGCGCCATCGTGCCGTCCTCGTTCATGATTTCGCAGATCACGCCGGCCGGGTAGAGCCCTGCCATGCGTGCCAGATCGACGGCCGCTTCGGTCTGACCGGCGCGAACCATCACACCGCCGTCGCGAGATCGCAGCGGCGAGACGTGTCCCGGCCGGGTGAGATCGGAAGGCCTGGTCGCCGGATCGATGGCCGCAAGCACGGTGGCCGCCCGATCCGCCGCCGAGATGCCGGTGGTGACGTTCGCCTTGCCATCAATCGGCACACAGAACGCGGTGCCGAACGGTGTCGTGTTCGACGCGACGGCCAGCGGGATATCCAGCTCGTCGAGCCGCCCGCCCGTCATCGACAGACAGATCTGTCCGCGGCCGTACCTGGCCATGAAGTTGATCGCCTCCGGCGTGACCTTCGACGCGGCCATCGTCAGATCGCCTTCGTTCTCGCGGTCCTCATCGTCCACGACGATGAGCATGCCCCCGGCCTGAATCGCGGCGACGGCCTCGTCGATCGACGCAAACGGCCCGCGCTTTTTCGCGCCCTTGGCGATGCGAATCTTCGTCGGTGTGTCAGTCATGATCTTCGGGCCGCCTGAAAGGCGGCCCCTACATTCGTCAAAGCGGCCCCCACATTGTCTCAGATCGTGGGGGCCGCCTTGCAGGCTGCCCTTGTCAAAGAGTTCCGCCGCGCGCGCGACGTATTTGCCAATCATGTCGCACTCGAGGTTGACGCGGTCACCAGCACGCAGCGCCGACAGCGTGGTGTGTTCCCACGTGTACGGAATGATCATGACGTCGAACTGCCCGTCGCGCAACGCGGCCACGGTCAGGCTGATGCCGTCCACGCACACCGACCCTTTCGCGATCAGCAGCGGCGCGACGCTCACGGGAAACGCGATCGTCAGCCAGTGTGAGTCGCCGTCCCTCCGCAGCGCCTCCACCAGACCGGTCGCGTCCACGTGGCCCTGGACGAAGTGCCCGCCGAACCGAGCGTCGGCCCGCATCGAGCGCTCGAGGTTCACTCGCTGATCGGGTCGCAGCGCGCCGAGCGTCGTCACGCGCGCCGTCTCGGGGCCGATGTCCGCGTGCAGGAGGCCGCCTTCGACGCTGGTCACGGTCAGACACACGCCGTTGACCGCCACGCTCTCGCCGAGCGAGAGGTCGGGTGCGAGCGCGGTTCGAATGCTCACGCGATACCCGGATGCGGTCGGCGTGACACCGCTCACGTGGCCGACGGCTTTCAATGAGGCCGGTGAACATAACCTTCGATCAGCACATCCGGACCGATCTGCTCGACTCGCCGCTCGATGAGCGACGCCGGCGAGAAGCTGCGCCCCGCGAGCAGCGGCAGACCCTCGTCGCCAAGCCACGGCGGCGTCACATAGAGTTGGACGTAGTCCACCAGGCCCTCGTCCCAGACAGCCCCGTGCAGTCCGGCCCCGCCCTCAATCAGCAGGCTGTGGATACCGAGCGCAGGCAGTTCACGAAGGGCCGCCTCGATGCGTCCGCCGTTCACTGGCAGCACGGTGGCTCCTCGTTCCCGTAACCCCAGCACCCGCCGGCCGGACGCCTGCTCGGCGTCAGGGGCTGTCAGTATTATCACCGGCCCGGACGCGAGGGTCGTCAACACACGAGCCGACGGCGGAGTTCGCAGGCGGCGATCGAAAATCACCCGCGCCAGGGGGCGTTCCCGAAAGACTTCCCGTGCGGTCAAGCAGCGGATCGTCGATGAGCACGGTCTGGGAACCGACGCCGATCGCATCGACGCTGGCCCGGACGTATTGCGCATGCCTCAGCGCACCCACCGACGACAGCGAAGTCCGCTCGCCCTCGACCGCGATACGCCCGTCGAGACTCGTCGCCGCCTTGAGGATCACGAAGGGCCGGCCGGCGCGCACGGCGGTCAGAAACGGCTGGTTCAGTCGAACCGCCGCATCGTGCTCCACGCCAACGTCTACCTCGATGCCGTGCGCGCGCAGCGCCGTGAAGCCGCTCCCACTCACGAGCGGGAACGGATCTTCCATCGCGGCGACGACACGGCGGATGCCGGCGGCGATGATGCGATCGCTGCAGGGGCCGGTGCGCCCGGTGTGCGAGCACGGCTCGAGCGTGCAGTACAGCGTGGCGCCGCGAGCGTCCGCGCCCGCTTCGTCGAGGGCATTGATCTCCGCGTGCGGGCCGCCGGCGAACTCGTGCGCGCCCTGGCCGATCACCACACCTTCGTCCGAGACGACGCACGCGCCGACGATCGGGTTGGGCGTCGTCCGACCGAGGCCGCGGCGCGCATGCTCGATCGCCCGCCGCATCCACCGCGCGTCGTCTACCACTTGTTCTGGAAGAGCGCGTCGACGTAGTCCTGCGGCGAGAACGGAATCAGATCGTCGATCCCCTCGCCGACGCCGACATAGAGAATCGGCAGCTTCAGGTCGTGCGCGATCGACACCGCGACGCCGCCCTTCGCCGTGCCATCGAGCTTGGTAAGGACGATGCCGGTGACACCGGCCACGCTCGTGAACTCACGCGCCTGCTGGAGGCCGTTCTGCCCCACCGTCGCATCGAGCACGAGCAGCACTTCGTGCGGCGCGCCTTCGGCCGCGCGCCCCGCCACGCGGCGGATCTTTTCCAGCTCGTTCATCAGGTTCACGCGCGTGTGCAAGCGACCGGCCGTATCCACCAGAATCGGATCACGTCCGTTGGCTTTTCCGGACTGGATCGCCTCGAAGACCACCGAGGCCGGATCCGACCCTTCCTTCGCCCGCACGATATCGACGCCGGCCCGCTTCGCCCAGATCTCGAGCTGCTCCACCGCAGCGGCCCTGAACGTGTCGGCCGCGCACACCAGCGGCTGCTTGCCCGACGACTTGAGCAGATTGGCCAGCTTGCCAATGGTCGTCGTCTTCCCGGTGCCGTTGACACCGACGATGAGCGTGACGTGAGGATGATGCCCGTTGCCCCGGCCTGCCCACCGGGCCTTGGCGAAGGTCGGGACGTTCGACCGTGTCGAACACCTTGCGGATCTCGTCCTTGACGAGATCGCGAAGGCTCTCGCCGCGCCGGGCTCGCCCCCTTACCGCCTCCACGATGCGCTCGGTCGCCGGGATACCGACATCCGCCGAGATCAGCAGCTCTTCGAGCGCCTCGATCGTGTCCACGTCCACCGGACGCGTACGCTGCTCCTCGGTGTCGGCCTTCTGGACGATCTCTTCGAAGCGACTGACAATCTGCTCCTTCGTCCGGGTCAGACCCTCACGAAGGCGATCAAAGAATCCCAACTACCCAACCTCGGCTTTCTGCGGGCGAATCATCAGCTCCGACAATGCGGTGCGGGCGTCCTTGCGTCCGTTCAGCAGCTCGGAGACCTGTGCGGCGATCGGAAGCTCCACGCCGTACCGCGCGGCGAGCGCCAGCGCAGCCTCCGTCGTCCGCACGCCTTCAGCGACCATCTTCATGCCGCCGAGCACGTCCTGGAGCGCGCGGCCACTCGCCAGCTCCACGCCGACATGGCGATTTCGACTGAGCCGGCCCGTGCACGTCAACACGAGGTCGCCGAGCCCGGTGAGTCCCGACAACGTCTCGCGCTTGGCCCCCGCTGCGCATGCCAGCCGCGACATCTCGGCAAGTCCGCGCGTGATGAGACCCGCCAGCGCGTTGTGGCCAAGGCCCAGACCTTCGACCACCCCAGCGGCGATCGCGATGACGTTCTTCAACGCGCCACCGATCTCCACACCGACGACATCATCGGTGCCATACAGGCGGAAGTACGGGGCCCTGAATTCCGCCTGCACACGCTCCACGACCGCGGCGTCGAGCGAGGCAATGGAGACGGCCGTCGGCAGTTCACGCGCCAGCTCGATCGCGAAGCTCGGACCCGACAGCACGGCGACGGTGACCCCGGATCCGCACTCCTGTTCGGCGACTTCCGACATGCGAAACAAGGTGTCGCGCTCGAGTCCCTTCGCCGCGCTGACGACCGTCGAACCGGGGCGGATGTGCGGCGCGGCGCGGCGCAGCACGTCCCGAGTGCCGTGCGACGGCGCGGCGGCGACGACGAGTTCACTGTCATCGAGCGCCTCGGCGAGATCGGTCGTCACCCGCACGCTTGCGGGAAACCGGATGTCGGGCAAGTAGACCGGGTTGGCCCGTTGAGCGCGCATCTCCGCAGCCAGCGTCGAATCGCGCGCCCAGAGATGTGCCTCGTGTCCAACGCGACCGAGGTGAACGGCAAGTGCCGTGCCCCAGCCACCCGCCCCGAGTATGGTGACCTTACGAATGGGAACCTCCGATGCGACGCTCCGTTCCAGCCGCCAGCCGGATCAGGTTCGCGCGATGTCCAACGATGATCATGACTGCCGCGAGCGACGCGCCAATGCCCACTGTCGTCGGCGCGTCAGTCGCAACGGCCCAGCCGGCGAGCGTGAGCGCGGCGGCCATCGATCCCACCGAAATGAATCGGGTGAACGTGACCACGCCCACGAACACGGCGGCGGCGGCGAGGAGCGCCGCCGGTGTCAGGACTGCGAATGCACCAGCAGCGGTCGCCACGCCTTTGCCACCGCGGAAGCGGAGCCACACCGGATACACGTGACCGACCATCGAGGCGAGACCAGCGGCCACGGGCACCGCCACACCGCTCGTCAGGCGCTGCGCCACGAGCACCGCGACCGTACCTTTCACGGCGTCGAGCACCATGGCCAGAACCGCGGGCCGGACGCCCAGCGTTCGCAGCACATTGGTCGCGCCAACATTCCCGCTGCCGACGCGGCGCAGATCGACGCCTCGCCGCTGTGACAGCAACTGAGCAAAGGGAATCGATCCCATGAGGTAGGCGGCGACGACAGCAATTAGGTTATCCATCGTCGTTCACGCTTCTCAGTTCTCGCTTCTCCGTTCGCGTTCACGTTCAGGTTCTCCGATGCAGGGCTGTCCGTTGCAGGGGGACATAGGTGGGCCCTTTCGGCGACAGACGGCTCTCGAACAGTGTAATCGCGTCCACGTGCACTCTGCCGAAGTGCCTGGTGCCAAGACCCTCGAGCAGAGCGGTCTTCGCGAGGCCGGCGGGCTCTTTCACCCGCGCCAGCGTCAGGTGTGGTGAATACGGCCGATCTTCCAGCGGAACGAGGTTCTCGAGTCTTTCGGAGACAGCGCGCTCGACTTCGAGTATTCCGTTGCGGCCATCGGTCAGCCCGGCCCAGAAGACGCGCGGCGCTCCCTTCGGAGGAAAGCTCCCGACACCCTCTACCGTGAGATCGAACGCCGCAGCATCTACGGTTGCGCCAAGCGCGGCACGGATCGCCTGGCTCTTTGTTGGGTCAGCCTCGCCGATGAAACGAACCGTCACGTGAAGACGTTCGGGCGACGTCCAGGTGATCCGCGCGCGAGGCGCGAGACGAGACGCTCGCTCGCGAAGGTCGTCGATCACTTCGCGTGCCGCATCCTCGACCGATCGATTCATCTCGACCGCCACGAACAGGCGCATACCTAGGACGTAGGGGCCGCCTTCAGGCGGCCCGGGAACGCCAGCAGGCGCCGGACCATATCGAGCGCGGCCTGCGCGGCCTGAAACTTCACGAGTTCGCGCTCGCCGTGGAACCGGAACGTGCGACAGCGGCGCTCTCGTGGCGTGATCGCCGCGACGACGACCGTGCCGACCGGCTTCTCGGGAGTGCCTCCGGTCGGCCCGGCGATTCCCGTGACGCCGACGCCAACGTCGGCGCGCGCCCGTGTTCTGATCCCCTCGGCCATGGCCAGCGCGACTGGTTCGCTCACGGCGCCGTGCGCCTCGATCATCTCGGGCGGCACGCCGAGCAACTCGGTCTTCGCGGCGTTCGCGTACGTGATCACCGATTGATCAACGTAACGTGAGCTCCCCGGCACATCGGTCAGACGTGACGTGATGAGTCCGCCCGTGCAGGATTCGGCCGCTGCGATGCGCAGTCCTCCATTGACGAGCAAGTCGCCGACGACGCGCTCCAGGGTTCGGCCGTCGGTGCTGTACACGTCCTCGCCGATCGCCTTCACGACCTCGCGGACTGCGGGGTCGAGGGCTGCGTCGGCGGCGGCGGCGGACGAGGCCCGGGCGGAGAGATGGAGCTCGATGGCACCCGGCGCGGCGAGGATCGTCGCGGCAATCGGCAGCGAGGCATCCGCCCACTGGTGATAGAGCGGCTGGAGTACTTGATCAACGTCGGACTCGATCCGTCCGGCAATGCGCACCACCCGTCGCACCAGAGACTCACCCGACGCACGGTCACGCAGCCGGCCATCGACAAGGCTGGCCAGCATTGGCTTCAACTCGCGGGGCGGCCCCGGCAGCAGCACCACGCTCCGGGAGCCGTGATCGATCCAGAGACCAGGCGCGCTTCCGCGCGAGTTCTCGATCACGATCGCGCCGGCAGGGACCATCGCCTGCCGCCGGTTGATCTCCGGCATCGGCATGGCGAATCCGCGGGCCTTGAATCGCTCGCGCAGACGAGCGGTGATCCCCTCGTCTTCAGACAGTGGCCGCTCGATCGCCGCCGACACCGCTTCCCGCGTGATGTCGTCGTCGGTCGGCCCGAGGCCACCGCAGAGGATCAGCAGATCGACGCGCTCGAGTAACGCGCGGATCATGTGGGTGAGCTCATCCCGGGAATCCCCCACGACGGACTTGAGCACCACGTCGATCCCGAGCCGATTGAGCTGCTCGGTGATGTGCAGCGAATTGGTGTCGAGCTTTGACGAGGTCAGCAGCTCGCTGCCGACCGCAACGATCGCGGCGCGGCCGAACGGGGTCACGACAGCCAGCCAGCCGGCGCGAAGGCCATCAGGATCCGCATCGCGCCATTGCCGTACAACGCCGCCATCGCGTCGTCGGCCATCACGCCCAGGCCCCCGTGCAGGCGCTCGAAGCGGCCGGCTGGCCAGGGCTTCACGACGTCCAGTACGCGGAAGATGAGGAAGCCCACGATCGCACCAGTAACGTTGACCGGCAGCAACGCCAGCGTGATCAGCATGCCGACGACTTCATCGAGCACGATCGGACCCGGATCGACGCCGCCGAAATGTTCCTCCGCGACGGTCCCGCTCCACACGCCAATCGCGAACAGCGCGACGATGGTCCCGAGCTCGACGAGGGTCGAGCCACTGGTGCGAACGAGGGCGAAGACCGCCAGACCAGCCGCCGATCCGAACGTACCCGGCGCCAGCGGTGCATAGCCGACGTAGCCACACGTAGCGAGAAACACGGCGACACGACGCATGTGATGTAGTTGGTGGCCGGTAGTCGGTAGCCGTTGGTTAGCAGCCGGTAGTATCTACCAGCTACCGGCTACCATCTACCGGCTAGCTCAGAGTAGTGCCACGACGCGGGTCCGCGCCACGCGGTCGTGCAGGGCGCGATGCTCGGGATCGATAAGCGCGGGAATGAACCCGGCGCCGAGTGCCAGCAGCGAGATGGCCGAGACGACAGTCCGGCGAATCGCCTGGGCCGGATCGAGCGGCGCATCGTCGGACACGACGCGGATGTGCGCGGCCATTTTTCCGATGGTCTGCCCGCACGCGGCGGTGAAGGCCCCGAAGTACGACAACTTCAGCAGCAACAGAAACGCGAGCATCGGGACCGGCGGCAGCTGCTGCCAGTCACCCATCGTGAGGCCGGCCATGCGCACCGTCGAATACAGCACGATGAGATCGATCGAGAACAGAATCGCGTGATCGGTGAGCCCGGCGGCGAAGCGCCGCGGCAGGCTCGATACGTCTGCGTCGGTCCCGATCGGGGTTCGCTCATCGATCGACTCGATCACATCGATCGGCTCAATCGGTGCACGCACGTGCGGCGACGCGGAGGGGAACGACTCGTCGGCAAATTCGAGCGAGAGGGGCGGCTCGTCGGAGTGGCCCGGCCGGCCAGGCGGCCGGAGCCGCGGCTGGTCAGGTGTCCGGCGGACGGAGAGCGGGGCGCGCGGTGCCGCCGGCAGCTTGATCAACGGCTCGTCATCCTCGTCCTGGCGAGGCGCGAACAGCGGATAGGCCGCGTCGGAACGAGCCGCGATCGGAGGCTCGATCGTGAGCGTGGACGCGGGGCCGGCAAGGGCGGGCTCCGCCTCGAGCACTGACTCCGGCATTTCGTGCGCTTCCGCGACCTCTTCGACACTGCTGTGGAGGCGATCCATCCACGAGCGATCGGCCTCGCGAGGCATGTCGTCGGGGACCTGCAGATTCAGATCCGGATCCGGAGGTTCAGCGTGCTCCTCCGCAAGCAGTGAAAAATCGTAGCCGCAGTTCTTGCAGCGGTCGCCGGTCTCGAAGCCCAGATAACTGCACTTCGGGCACTTCATCGCGGCGTCTTCCCCACGACGGCGGCTCGTGGCGTCGCGCCGGTGCCAGCGAGGAGCCCGCGCTGAATGTCTGCCGTCAAGCGGTCGGCCTCGACACGAAGCGGGTCAGCGATATCGATCTGGCTCAGGAGTTGAATGGCCTCGTGCGGACGTCCGCTGGTCGAGAGTTCGCGAGCGATCGCGACGCGGGTATCGGACGCACGGACAACCGGCAGAGCCTCCGCCTGAACGGGTTCCCCGATCGGTGCGGTCACCGGCAGCTCGACGAGCCAGGGCCTGACGGCCAGCGCGCTGAGCACGACGACGCCCACCACGACCACACAGGCGGCGATCGTCGCCAGCCAGCTGGTCGGGTCTTTTTCCGCACGCGGCTGCTCCCGCCGATGGCCCCGCGTCCGGTTCGGCGCCGGCGCCGGCGGAGTACGGGTCGTGACCGATGCAGCGTCGAGCCGGTTCAGCCTCTGCAGAAACAGCAACGCCGTCTCATTCGCGCCACCCTGCTCGACGGCGCGCGTGAGCAATTCCCTCGCGGTCTGGAGGTCGCCGGCCTCATACGCCGTCACACCGGTGTGCAACAGCTCCTCGGACTCTCGCTGACGCTCCGCCAGCGCCCCTCGAGCGCGTTCGATGTACGCACGCGCACGCCCGTGGCCTCGCTCGAGAAACGCGACGCGCGTCCAGATGTTGATGGCCTGCTCGTAGTGGCCGCCGAAATAGTGATCGAGTCCGGAGAGTAGGAGCTGTTCGATGCGCGCGGCCCGATCGGCCTCGCTCAGCGGGGCCAAGTCTGCAGGATCGGTGCGAAGCGGTTCGGACATCCGTTGTGGTTTTGCACGACGATTATCAGGCAAAGCCCTTCAGGGGTCAATGATTTACGGGCGTTGGGCTCTGGGAGTTGGGCTCTCGGCTACCGGGCTACCGGCTACCGGCTACCATCTAGGGCGTGCCCCTCATCGAATGCGTGCCCAACGTCAGCGAAGGCCGGCGCCCGGACGTCATCAACGCCTTCGTCGAGGCGCTGCGATCGGTCAACGGCGTCCGCGTCCTCGATACCTCTTCCGACCCGGCACACAATCGATCGGTCCTGACGATGGCCGGCGACGCCGGACCACTGAAGGCCGCGGTCGTTTCGCTGGTCGCCGCGGCCCTGCGACACATCGACCTGCGCACGCACGCCGGCGAGCACCCGCGCCTCGGCGCCGTGGACGTGGTGCCCTTCATCCCCATCGAGGGCGTGACGATGGCCGAGTGCGTGACGCTCGCGAGAGACACGGCCGCTGAAGTCTCCTCTCGATTCGAGATTCCGGTGTTTCTGTATGAAGAGGCGGCCGCGACACCGGCCCGGCGGAATCTCGAGGATGTCAGGCGGGGGGAATTCGAGGGTCTCGCCGCGAAGATGGCGTCGCCAGACTGGGCGCCCGACTTCGGTCCGGCTCGCCCGCATCCCACCGCGGGCGCCGTCGTCATCGGCGCGCGCATGCCGCTCATCGCCTACAACATCAATCTCGCGACCGACAGGCTCGACGTGGCGAAGAAGATCGCCAGCGCGATCCGTCACAGCTCCGGTGGATTGCGCTTCGTCAAGGCGATGGGCATCGCGCTCGAAGACCGCGGCATCGTGCAGGTGTCGATCAATCTCACCAACTACGAGAAGACGCCGATGCATCGCGTCTTCGATGCAGTTCGACGGGAAGCGGAGCGCTACGGCGTGGCCGTCCTCGAGAGCGAAATCATCGGGCTGACGCCGCAGGCGGCGCTCGTCTCGGCGGCCGAGCACTACCTGCAGTTGTCGCGATTCTCGTCCTCACAGATTCTCGAGAACCGGCTCCGCGACTAATACGGTCCTCAGTCCTTCGTTCTTGGTTCTTGGTCCGTCCTGTGGACGCGTTTCGGCTACTTGGCCGGGGCGGGCGCGAACGGTCCTACCTCCGGCTTGGACTGGGTGTTCACCAGGTTGCCAAGTTCGGCGGCCACGCCGCGGCGAATGGCAGCGATTTCCGTTCCTGCCTGGAAGCACGTGAAATCCGGACGATCTCGCCACGCCAGCGGTCCGCACAGCCGGACCTTCGCCTTGAGCGCGGCATCGTGCACCACGTTAATCACACGCTCGTAGTCGGGCGAGCCCTGTCGATATCCGGTGAAATTGCCAAGGTCTCCACTCGCCGCGAAGATGGCAGTCACGCCCGGCACTTTCGCGATGGCCTCCGCATTCTTCACGCCCTCGAGCGTCTCGATCATCAGGATCAGCACCACGTTGTCGTTGAACGTGTTGCGGTAGCCCCCCGGCACACGACCCCACATCGTGTTCTCGAACGCCTGGCCCCCGCCGGCGCTTCGCCGCCCGAGTGGCGGGAAGTATGTCCAGTTGCGCGCCTCGATCGCTTCTTCCACCGTGTCAACCGTCGGCACGACGATCACCATCGCACCGGCGTCGGTGGCATGCTGAATCTCGCGCTCCTCCGCTCGGGCCACACGGACGCCCGGCACCGCGGCTGCGTGCGGACACGTACGCCACATCAGTGCCGCCTGATCCCAGTCACGCTGGTCGTGCTGCATCTCGGTCCAGATGAAGTCGTATCCGGCTTCGGCCATCGCGCAATACGTGGCCGGATCAGTTGCGCTGAACAGCGTGCCTCCGGTCACCTTGCCGCCCTGCAGCATCTTGAGCTTGACCGGATTCCAGATCTTCGCGCCTGGCGGCGGATTGAACGCCGTGCCGAACTTCCACGTCGCCGGGTCGATGGGGCCGGTGTTCGTCGCGTTAGCTGGCGCTGTCGTCAGGGCGCGACTGTCGACGCCAGCGGGAGCGGCAAGCGGAAACGCCGCCGGCGCGGCGAAGTCCTCGGTGGCCTGATCCTGCTGGTTCGGTGTCTGGTTGGCTGGTCTCGGGGTCTGACCCTGAGGCTGGTTCTGCGCCACGACGAACCCGCCCGCAACCACCACCGCGAAGGTGCATATGATCGACGCGTTCCTGATGAGGATCTTCATAAGCGGCTCCGTTCAAGTGGCGGGCAGTATACCGCCTTCGGGCATCCGTCTTGCGTAGCGCGGGCCGAATGCCTGCCATCAGGAGGGCGGCTGTCCTCACTCAGGGACGATTGCTGCTCGTCACGATGTCGTTGCTGTGCGTTTTCATCGCGGCAATCGACGCGCGAGGGCAGCAACCACAGGCTGTCACTCGCGAGTTCAGGGCCACGCGCACCGCGAAGCCTCCCGCCATCGACGGCCAGCTGAACGACGAAGCGTGGGCACAGGCGCAGGTGCTCTCCGATTTCACGCAACGGGATCCGGACGAGGGCAAGCCCGCGACCGAGCGAACCGAAGTCAGGGTGCTCTACGACGACAGCGCACTCTATGTCGGCGCGCGTCTGTTCGACCGCGAGGTGGCACAAGTCGGCCGTCGTCTGTCGACGCGCGACGGCGATGGCGACGCCGATCGCATCACGTTCTATCTCGATCCCATGCACGACCATCTGACCGGCGTGATGTTCCGCGTGAGCGCCGCAAACGTCCAGACCGACGCGGTCCTCTTCAACGACACGTGGGATGACTGGAGCTGGAACGCCGTCTGGGAATCGCGCGTCACCTCGGACGAGGACGGCTGGTCGGTCGAGATGCGGATTCCGCTGTCGCAGCTGCGCTTCCCCGCCGGCGACCGGCAGACGTGGGGGATCAACGTCGAGCGCTTCATTCGCCGCCGCAACGAGGAGGCGTGGCTCGAGCTCGTTCCCAAGGATCAGAACGGTCGCGCGTCGCGGATGGTGCACCTGGCCGGTCTCGACGGCCTGAAGCCGGCCCGTCGTCTCGAGCTGCTGCCGTACACGGCCGGCCGCGCCGAGTACGTGGCTCCGGCGTCCACCGCCAATCCGTTCAATGATGGTTCGCGGCTGTTCGCGTCAGCCGGCCTCGACATGAAGTACGGACTGACCAGCAATCTGACCGTAGACGCGACAGTCAATCCCGACTTCGGACAGGTCGAGGTGGACCCCGCCGTCGTCAACCTCACGGCCTTCGAGACGTTCTTCGAGGAGAAGCGCGCGTTCTTCCTCGAGGGCTCGCAGATCTTCAACAACTTCGGACGGGGCGGCTCGAACGGCAACTGGGGCTTCAACAACTCCGAACCGCAGATCTTCTATTCGCGCCGCATCGGCCGCACGCCGCAGCTCCATGCCGATGCCGAATTCATCGATCCACCAACGGCCACCACCATTTTCGGCGCCGCGAAACTCACCGGCAAGACCGCACGCGGCTGGAGCATCGGACTGCTCGAGGCAGTCACGAGCACCGAGATGGCGCCCACGCAAACCGCGTTGATTCCTGGTGAGGTCGTCGTCGAGCCGATGACCAACTACGCGGTCATCCGCATGCAGCGCGACATCGGACGACGTGCGGGACTGGGGATCCTCGGCACTGCCGTCCATCGTCGCCTGAGTGAGCCATACGTGGAGGCGCAGCTGCCGGGCGCGGCATACGTCGTCGGGACGGACGGATATCTGTTCCTCGATGCCGACCGCGACTGGGTGATCAACGGATCGGTCGCGGGCAGCCGGGTCACCGGCTCGCGAGCCGTGATCGGCCAGCTGCAGCGGGCGCCGCAGCGGTACTATCAGCGGCCCGACGCGGCGCACCTCACGCTCGATCCGAACGCGACCAGCCTCAACGGCTTCTCGGGCCGCCTCAACTTCAACAAGAACAGCGGTCTGGTCCAAGTCAATGCGCTGCTGTGGGGGGTCAGTCCCGGCTTCGAATCGAACGACGTCGGCTTCCACTCGAACGGCGACCGCGCCGGCGGTCACGCGGTCGTCATCTGGCGCAACGTCACGCCGGGCCGCATTCTTCGCAGCCGGAGCCTCTGGGTCGCGAAGGCCTACACGTGGAACTTCGCGCGCGAGATCCAGAGCGACGTCCTTGGCTCGCAACTGTCGGTGACATTCATGAACTACTGGTCTGGCGGCGCGTCCATCTTCGCGGGCCGCCGGTCGCTGGAAGACCGACTCACTCGCGGCGGTCCGATGTCGCAGAGTCCGACCGGGGCCGATTACGGCTTTTACGTCAACAGCGACGACCGCAAATGGTTGTCAGTGAATTTCAATGCCGGCTTCCGTGACGATGCCGCCGGTGGCTGGGGCCGCAACGTCAGCCTGGGGTTCAATCTCAAGCCGTCGGAGCGTCTGAAGTTCTCGATCGGACCCGACTGGAACCGTTCCTATGGCTTCGCGCAATACGTACGATCCGTGGACGACCCGACGGCGACGTCCACGTTCGGCGGCCGCTACGTGTTCGGCGGCATCGACCAGTGGCAGCTGTCGATGACCACGCGCGCGAACGTCATCTTCTCGCCGCACGCGTCGCTGCAGGTCTTCATGCAGCCGCTGCTGGCGACCGGCGACTACAGCGGCTTCAAGGAACTCGCACAGCCGAGGACGTACGACTTCCTCGAGTACGGAAAGGACACGGGCTCGTTGACGCTCGATCCGGCGACGCAGATCTACGTCGTCGATCCGGACGGAAGCGGCGCCGCGTCGCCATTCGCGTTCGGCAATCCAGACTACAACTTCAAGTCGCTACGCCTGAACGCCGTGTTTCGGTGGGAGATGAAACCGGGCTCGAACTTCTACGCCGTGTGGACTCGCCAGCAGCAGGACTTCACGAACCCCGGGCGCTTCGCCCCCGGCCGCGACACGCACGCGATGTTCGCCGCACCAGGCGATGACGTCATCCTCTTCAAGGTCTCATACTGGCTCGGACGATAGTTCTCGGATCACGGAGGAGACAGAGCCCACAGATTCATCAACACAGAGCCACAGAGATCACGGAGGTTGCGGCGGGCCGCGCATCGCGCGGCAGGGAAAGAGGTGAGGCTGCGATCAGGAGCGCCGCAAGAAGTGCAGAAGGCGCTCCTGATCGCGGCCTCACCTCTTCCCTGTGCCGGCCAACGGCCGGCCACCCGCCGCAACCCGCACGTGCAGTGACCCTCCGTGCGTCCTCTGTGTCCTCTGTGTTCTCTGTGTTGACGCTTTTCTCAGTGTGCCTCTGTTCCCTCCGCGCGCGTTTCTCTGCGTCGCGATTTCGCAGTACACTTTCCCGCTCTGGCCATCATCCAGTCTTCGCGTCGCTCCGCTGTCCTGAAGCCAACCGCCGTCAACTCCATCCTGGCCGAGATCCGTCAGGCGCAGGCCACGGGCGCACGATCGTTTCGCTGATGCGCGGCGAGCCCGACTTCGACACGCCCGCGCACATCGTCGACGCCGCGGCGGCCGCCATGAAAGCCGGCCGCACGCGGTATCCGGACAATCGCGGCGAGAAGCGGCTCCGCGAGGCGGTCGCCGCCAAGCTGGCGCGCGACAACGGACTGGTCTACGACCCGGACTCGGAGATCCTCGTCACGACCGGCGCGACGCTCGGCATTCACGCGGCGCTGCACGGCGCTGCTGAACGAGGGCGACGAAGTCCTGCTGCCCGATCCGATCTACGACGCCTACCAGTCGCCGATCCTGCCTGGCCGGCGGCCGCGTCCGCCCGGTGCGATCGACGATCGAGGGCGGCCGCTTCGTGCTGCATCCGCGAGCGATCGAGGCCGCGCTGACGCCGGCGTCGCGCGTGCTGCTGCTCAACACGCCGTGGAATCCGGTCGGCACCGTGCTTGCGCGAGGACGAGCTGCGCGCGATCGGCGACTCGTCGTGCGCCGCAACCTCGTGCTCATCAGCGACGAGATCTACGAAGCGATCACCTACGACGGCTGCCGGCACATCTCCCCCGCCGTCCTCTCCGACGAGGTGCGCGCGCGCACGATCGTCATCAACAGCCTCTCGAAGACCTACGCGATGACCGGGTGGCGCGTCGGCTACTGCGCCGCGCCGGCGCCGGTCATCAGCGCGATGTTCCTCGTGCTGCAGCAGTCGAGCCGCGGGCCGGCGACCTTCGTCCAGGACGCGGCGGCCGCGGCGCTCACCGGCGTCGCAGGACTGCGTCGGCCGCATGCGCGACGAATACGCGAGCCGGCGTCAAGCTGATCCTGTCGTCGCTGGCCGATGCTCGGTCGCGTGCAGGTGCTCGCGCCCGAAGGCGGCTTCTTCGCGATGATCGACGCTGCGACAGACCGGCATGCCCTCCGACGAGATCCGGCGGCGGCTGCTCAACGACGCCGGCGTGGCCGTCGTGCACGGCGCGGCCTACGGACCGGCGGCGAAGGCACGCTGCGGGTGTCGTTCGGCAGCGGCGGCGACGACGCTGGCGCGCGGCCTCGAGCGGCTGCGCGACGGGCTCAGCGCGCCTATGACCACCGCTGCACGGTGCGTGGCCGCGCCGACGCTCACCGGCGCCGACATCCGCGGCGTGGACATCGCCGGGCTGCGCCGCGCGCTGACGCACCGAGATCACCGGCGAGGTGCGCTTCGACACGGTCTCGCGCGCGCTCTACGCCACCGACGCCAGCGTCTACCAGATCGAGCCGCTCGGCGTGGTCGTGCCGCGCATCGCGCGAGCGATCTCGTCCGCGATCGTCGGCATCTGCGCCGAGTTCCGCTGTCCGATCACCATGCGCGGCGGCGGCACGTCGCAGGCCGGGCAGGCGATCGGCGCCGGGCTGATCGTGGACACCTCGAAGTATCTCAACGCGATCCTCGATCTGAACGTCGCCGAGCGCTGGGCGCGCGTCGAGCCGGGCATCGTGCTCGACGAGCTGAACGCCCAGCTGCGCCCGCACGGACTGCGTTTCGCGCCCGACGTCTCCACCGCCAGCCGCGCCACGATCGGCGGCATGATGGCCAACAACTCGAGCGGCGCGCGCTCGGTGCTCTACGGCAAGACGATCGACCACGTCCTCGAGCAGGAGGTCGTGCTGTCGGACGGCTCGGTCGTGCACTTCGGGCCGCTCGACGCCGCAGCAGCTCGCCGCAGAGCGCGCGCGAGACAGTCGCTCGAGGGCGCGTGCTACCGCGTCGTGCTGCGATCTCGCGCGCACGACATCGCGACGAGATCGAGCGCCGCTATCCCGAAAGTGCTGCGCCGCGTCGGCGGCTACAACCTCGACGAGTTCGTCGAAGGCCGATCGCGCCGTTCAACCTCGCCAAGCTGATGGTCGGCTCCGAGGGCACGCTCGGCGTCGTGCTGTCGGCGAAGCTCAATCTGGTGCCGCTGCCCGACGGCCAAGGCGGTGCTCGCGATCCAGTTCGCCAGCCTGCTCGAGTCGCTGGCGGCGACGCCGCTGATCCTGCGTCACGGGCCGTCGGCCGTCGAGGTGATGGACAGCTTCATCCTCGATTACACGCGGCAGAGCGCCGCGCTCGACGCGCTGCGCGAGAGCTTCATCGACGGCGACCCGGCGGCGCTGCTGTGCGTCGAGTTCTACGCCGATCGCGCCGAGGACCTGCCGCCGCGGCTGGCGGCGCTCGAAGCGCGACCTGCGCGAGCGCCGGGCTCGGCTACCGCTATCACCACGCGCTCGACCTGCGCGGCACAGGCGCGGATCTGGAGCCTGCGCGAAGGCGGCGCTCGGCCTGTCGATGGCGATGAAGGACGACGCCAAGTCGCTGTCGTTCGTCGAGGACACGGCGGTGCGCGCCCGAGCGGCTGCGCGACTACATCGAGCGCTTCCTCGCGATCGTCACGCGGCACGGCACGACCGCCGGCGTCTACGCGCACGCCTCGGTCGGCTGCCTGCACGTGCGGCCGGTCGTCAACCTGAAGACCGAAGACGGGCGTGCGCACGGTTCGAGGCGATCGCCAACGACGTCGCCGATCTCGTGCTCGAGTTCGGCGGCGCGCTCTCCGGCGAGCACGGCGACGGCCTGGTGCGCAGCCCGTTCATGCGCAAGATGTTCGGGCCGACGCTCTACGACGCGTTCCGGACCATCAAGCGGACGTTCGATCCGCACGGCATCTTCAATCCCGGCAAGATCGTCGACGCGCCGCCGCTCACCGCCAACCTGCGCTTCGGCCCGCAGTACTCGACGCCGCAGCCGTGCCACCTACTTCGACTACGACGCCTACGGCGGCCTGGCCGGCGCCGTCGAGATGTGCAGCGGCCTCGGCGCCTGCCGCAAGACGCTCGAAGGCACGATGTGCCCGTCGTACATGGCGACGCGCGACGAACAGCACACGACGCGCGGACGCGCCAACGTGCTGCGCCTGGCGATGGCCGGCCGGCTCGGCGAGGCCGGGCTGGGCGACGACGGCGTCTACGACACGCTCGACCTGTGCCTCGAGTGCCGCGCCTGCAAGGCGGAGTGTCCGGTCGGCGTCGACGTGGCGCGCTTCAAGAGCGAGTTCCTCGCCGACTACTGGCAGCGGCACGGCACGCCGCTCGACGCGCCGGCGCTCGGCAACGCGCGAGGCGCGGCGCGACGTGGGGCAGCCGCTTGGCGCCGCTCGTCGAACTGGTTCGTCAGCAGCGCCGCTCGGCGCGCCGCCTGAACGAGCGTCTGCTCGGCATCGACCGGCGGCGCACGGCTGCCGGCATTTCAGCGGCACGCACGCTCGCGCGAGCACTGCGGCGCCGGACGCCACGGTCGGCGCCGCGCCGATGCGCTGCTGTTCGACGACACGTTCACCAACCACTACGACCCCGAGATCGGCCTGGCCGCGCTCGACGTGCTGGCCGCCGCCGGGCTCCGCGACGGCGCTGGCGCCGCAACGGCTGCTGCGGCCGGCCGCAGATCTCGAAGGGCCTGCTCGACGAGCGCGCGCGACTGGCGGCGCGCAACGCCGAGCCTGCTTTACGACGATGCCGCAGGCCGGCCGGCCGCTCGTGTTCTGCGAGCCGAGCTGCCTGTCGGCCGTCCGCGAGGACGCGCCGGCACTGCTGCGCGGCGAGGCCCGGCGCAAGGCCGAAGTCGTCGCCGAGGCCAGCGTGCTGTTCGAGGAGTTCGTCGCGCCGCGCGCGCACGCGACTGCGCTTCGAGCCCGGGCCCGACGACGCATCCTGCTGCACGGCCACTGCCATCAGAAGTCGATGGCGCCTGCGTCGCGCCGCGCCAAGGCACTGCTCGTCGCGCATTCCCGGGCGACGGTCGTCGATCTCGACGCCGGCTGCTGCGGCATGGCCGGCTCGTTCGGCTACGCGCGCGAGCACTACGACGTCTCGCGCGCCATCGGCGAGCGCAAGCTCTTCCCCGCCGTGCGCGCAGCAAGCCCGACGGCGCGGTCGTCGTCGCGGCCGGCACGTCGTGCCGTCATCAGATCGCACGACTTCACCGGCGACGGCCGCCGTGCATCCGGCGGTGCTGCTCGCTCGACTGCTCGAACGACATGAGGACTCCCGTGCCACATGAGATGCCTCGCCTGGTTGTCGCTCGCCGCGCTCGTCGATCGCGATGATCGTCAGCTGCGTCAGTCAGCTCAACGTCGGCGTGCTGGCGCTCGCGCTGGCCTGGATCGTCGGCGTCTATCTGCGGCGGCATGAGCCTCGACGACGTCCTCGAGCGGCTTCCCGGTGCAGCTGTTCCTGACGCTGGCCGGCGTCACGCTGCTCTTCACGCAGGCGCAGTTGAACGGCACGCTCGACCGGGTGGCGCACGCCGCCGGTCCGGATCTGCCGCGGCAACGCCGGACTCATGCCGGTGATGTTCTTCGTGCTCGCGCGCCCTCATCGCCTCGCTCGGTCCCGGCAACGTCGCCACGGCCGCGATGCTGGCGCCGATGGCGATGGCCGTCGGCAGCTCGCGCCGCGCATCCCGCCGTTTCTGATGGCGATCATGGTCGGCAACGGCGCGCAGTCCGGGGCGCTGTCGCCGTTCGCGCCGACCGGCATCATCGTCGACGCGCGCTGATGATGAAGATCGGCCTCGGCGGCCACGAGTGGCGGACCTATGCGATGAACCTCGCCGCGCATGCGCTGGTGGCGTTCGCCGGCTATTTCCTGTTCGGCGGCTGGCGGCTGTTCAAGGATCCGCGTTTCAGGGCGATCCAACCGCTCAGGAGGCCGGCACGCCGCGACTTCACCGCGTCGCACTGGGTGACGATCGGCACCATCGTCTGCGTGCTGCGTCGCCGTGCTGTTCCTCGAGCGCCAACATCGGCATGGCCGCGTTCACCGGCGCGGTCGTCGCTCGCCGATCTCCGCGTCGCCGATCACGAGCAGGCGATTCGCCGCATGCCGTGGACGCCCGATCCTGATGGTGAGCGGCGTCAGCGTGCTGGTGGCGCTGCTCGAGAAGACCGGCGGCCTCGACGCTGTTCACCGAGCTGCTGGCCGGATCGCCACGCCCGGCACGCTGACCGGCGTCATCGCGTTCGTGACCGGCGCTCATCTCGGTCTACAGCAGCACGTCGGCTGTCGTGCTGCCCGCGTTCCTGCCGACGGTGCCGGGCTGGTCGCGCGCCTTGGCGGCGACGCGTTCAGCGTGGCCACGTCGATGAACGTCGGCGCGCACCTGGTGGACATGTCGCCGCTCTCGACGACCGGCGCGATGTGCCTGGCAGGCATTTCAGATCAGACGCAGGTCCGGCCGACCTACAACAAGCTGCTCGCCTGGGGCCTGTCGATGACGATCGTCGGGGCGGTTGGCTGCTATCTCTTTCTGTAGCCTGACGGTGATTGAAACTAACTCCAGGCGTAACGCGCATGGCTCGACTAGTCGTTAGCCAGCCGCAGGTCTGCCATGCCATACTTACCAGGAGGCCCATGCCGTGCGTTCACGGATCCACGCCTCGATTTCCTTGCGGTGAGCCGCGTCGTGCTCGGCCATCATCGCCGGCACGTCGCAGAGACCGATGCGTCCGACGCCTTCCTGTGTGCCACGGCGCTCCCACTCGCGATCTGACACACGACGGAACGCTGCCACGTTCTCGGCGCGCGCCTGGCGAAACGCCGCAAGTCCCTCGATGAGCGACAGCGACCTGTAGTCGCGCTCGCGCGCCACGCGTTCGCCGTCGAAGTCCGGCAGCGCGGGCTCATCCTCGGTCAGCAGGCGCCTGATTCGCACACCGTAGCCCTCGCGTTCCAGATCCGCCAGGTGCCAGCACTGCTCCACCGGCGAAAAGCCGTCGGCGCCCGCAAGGCGCGCGTCCGCGGCCGAGAGTCCCGCAAATGCCTTGTCGAGAACGTCCGGCATCGCGATCAAGGTCTCGATCAGCGCGTCCTGACTTTCCTGCGTCAACAACATGTATCGCATGATCTACCTCCGACGGGTTCCTGCTTCCATCGCGGTCAGCATCCGTTTCAACGCGACGACTCGATAGCTGCGTTCGACGAGATCTTCGACGGCGGGCCAATCGACTCGACCATCGGCCCACAGACTGACCCACAGACCCCGCCCGTACGGCGTCACAAAGAACTGTTTCCGCGTCAACAGCCGCTCGACGTCGGCAGCATTCAGACGAAAGGCGATCGAGGCCCGTCCCTTCACCCGCTCAAACGCGACGAACGTCTTCTTCCCCGCCTTGAAGTTCGGATGTCCCCAGGACGAGGTCTCGCTCGACTCAGGTAGCGACAGACAGATGCGACCGCAGCCTGGCGAGCGTCTTCTCGTCGGGCGTCTCGCGAATCATCGTCAGAACGTCGCGATCGGGTTCAGCGGCGACCCCGTCCCGCCGCGGATCGGCAGAGGCGCGGCGGTGAGGAGGAACTCCCAGCGCTTGCGCGCCGCAGCCGCGGCCGCCAGCGCCTCCAGGTCGCAGTTGTCGAACAGATGCACGCCCAGATAGACGAGCGCGAAGTCGTGAACGGCGCCGCGCGGCGCACCAGCCGTCCCCGGCGACACGTACTGCGGATGGTCGCTGCCGAGGAGTGCGATGTCGCGCTGCTTGAGCCAGGGAATCACCGACGGATGGAGGCCCGCCGATTGCCCGCCCTCTGCGCGACCGCGGAGCCAGGGTCCGAGCGCCGCCCGGCGCGCCCAGACGCCGGTGCGCACGAACAGCGCGTCCCCCGACGACACCCGGACGCCAGCCTGCTTTTCCCACGCCTCGAGGTCCTCGATGTAGATCGGTGTCCCCGGTTCGAGATACGGCACGCCTTTCAGCCTCGGGATATCAATCAGGATGCCGCGCGTGACGATGCCGTTCTTGAGGTTGTGGATCGAATTCTTCGGATGACCCTGCTTGACCACGAGATCCGCGTCCGGCGTGTAGCCGTTGTAGAAGACGCCCTTCTCATTGATGTGGGCGAGCGAATCGAGGTGCGTATGCGCGATGCCGTGATAGCTCACCGCAATCCGGTCCGAACTGATGCCCTGCATCGTGACCTCGTAGGGCGTTGGATTGTCGACGGCTTTCACGGTGTCGGCGTCGGCGGCCAGCGAGACCGAGATGCCGTCCTTGACGAGCGCGGCTGCCTGCCGGCGCTTCGCCGGAGTGATCAGATTCAGGGCGCCGATCTGATCGTCCTTCCCCCATCGACCCCAGTTCGACAGCTCCTTCTTCCAGCGCTCGTACTGTTCGCCGCTCACCTCACGAGACGAGGTGGTCTGCGCAACCAGTCCCGCGCACAGGGTCAGGCCCATCAGCAAGCCGCATGTTGACGCGATCGCGAATGCCCTCATACACGCCCTCCCAGGCTAGATGTGAATGCTAGACCAGTGACGTCAGTCAGACTGGTCCAGGATTTCGCGAACTCTTCGGGCGAGTACTAGCGGCGTAAACGGCTTCTGGAGAAACGCGTCCTGCTGTCCGAGCTGGCCATGGCGGATTGCGACATCCTCGTTGTAGCCGCTCATGAACAGCACCCGGCAGGCCGGGTAGCGCTTCCGCAGCGACTGCGCCAGCTGCACGCCGCTCATCTCCGGCATGACGACATCGGTTACGAGCAGGTCGACCGCCTCCGACGCGGACTCCATCACCGCCAGCGCCTCCGGTCCGCTGCTTGCCGGCAGCACGCTGTATCCGCGCATCGTCAACGCCAGCGTCGCCACGCCGCGAACGGCGTCCTCGTCTTCGACGAGGAGAACCGTTTCCTGTCCCCCGACAATGGTGTCATCGACGGCGTCACGCACGCCGTGGGGCGCCGTGATGTCCAGAGCCGGGAGAAACACGCTCATCGTCGTGCCCGCGTCGACGTCGCTCGAGACGGTGATGAACCCGTCGATCTCCTGGACGATGCCATAGACGGTGGCGAGGCCGAGCCCTGTGCCCTTGGCGGGCCCCTTCGTCGTGAAGAAGGGTTCGAACAGATGGGCCTTGGTCTCGGGTGTCATTCCACATCCGGTATCGGCGACCACGAGCCGGACGAAGCGCCCGGGCGTGTACTCTGGATGCGCGCGGCAGAATGTCTCGTCGAACGTCACCACACGCGTCTCGATCGTGAGTCGTCCGCCCTGCCCCATCGCGTCGCGCGCATTCAGCGAGAGGTTCAGCACCAGCTGCTCGAGCTGACTCGGATCAGCCATGATGCCCGGCAGCATGGGGGCCAGCGTCAGCGTCAGCTCGATGTCTTCGGCGATGAGGCGCCGCAGCATGACTCCGGACCGCTGGACGAGCTCGTTGAGGTCGAGCACCCGCGGCTCGAACACCGCCTTCCGCGAGAACAGCAGCAGCTGCCTCGTCAACTGCGCGGCCCGCTCTCCCGCGTCGCGGATCGCGGCGAGCTCGTGCCGCGTGGGATCGGACTCGGGCCGATCCAGGAGCAGCATCTCACTGTAGCCGTTGATCACCGTCAGAAGATTGTTGAAGTCGTGGGCGACGCCGCCGGCCAGTTGGCCGATCGCCTGCATCTTCTGCGATTGACGCAGCTGCTCCTCGAGGCGCACGCGGTCGGTAATGTCCTGGGTCGTGCCGATGAATTTCGTGATCGACCCGGTCGCTGGATCGAGCACGGGCTCGGCCTGAGTGTGGATGATGCGCTCGGTCCCGTCCTCGGGGACGATGCGATGTTCGATCGAGTATCGCGAGCCCTTGGATGCCGCGTGGCGGAACGCCTCTCGCACCTTCGGCACGTCCTCGGGATGCACCCGGCGGAAGAACGCCGCGCTCGAGATCGCGCGATCATCGGGTCCGTAGCCGAGGAGTCGGTGGCATTCCGGCGACCACCGGACCGGATTCTGTCGGAGCTCATCGATCGAGACGACGTCCATCTCCCAGCTGCCAACCCCGGCGATGCGCTGTGACGCCAGCAGATGCGACTGGCTCTCGCGCAGCTTCTCCTCCGCCTCCCGGCGTGCGGTGATGTCTCTTCCCGTCGAGAGCATTTCGACCAGACGGCCGCTCTCGTCGAAGATGCCGCGGGTCGTCCACTGCTGCCACAGCGGTCCAGCCTGCGAGTAGGACACGTGCTCCTCGGTGAACTCGGGATGTTCAGGCGTCAACGCGGCGAGGCGCTCGCGGATCGTGTCGTGGTGTTCCGGAGCCACGAGTGGAAGGAAGCTGGTGCCAATGCAGGCCTCTTCGGTGAGACCGAACAGACGGCAGTAGTGCTCGTTCACGAACGTCCGTATGCCGTCCGGCCGCCACTTGACGATGAACTCGGTCTGGTTCTCGACGATCAGGCGGTAGCGGGCCTCGCTCTCGCGCAGCCGCTCCTCGACGCGCTTGCGATCGGAGACGTCGCGAACCACGCCGAGGAGGCGCGAGTCCGGCAGCTGGCGCCCGCTGATCTCTCCGACGAAGAAAGTGCCGTCCTTCCGGCGGAACCGCCATTCGCTGCGGATCGTCGAGCCGCTCATCAGCCGCTCGACCTCACCGGCCAGGCGCGCGACCTCCTCGGGCGCGAGAATGTCGGGGAACGAGAGCGTCAACATCTCGTCGCACGAGTAGCCCAGCATCTGGCACCCTGCGGGGTTGACGTCCTGATATCGCCCGCTCGGATCGGCGATGAAGATGCCGTCTGTCGCGTGATCGACGAGCGCCCGAAACCGGATCTCGGCAGCCCGCAGCTGCTCCTCGATCGCGGATGTGCGAAGCGCTCGGCCTGGTCACACTCCCAATTCTTATTGCCAGAGGCGATGTTCGGCTGTATCCACGCGCGGCGATCGGCCACACGTCCACGACGCGGTCGCCCTCGACCGCGTAGAAGACGTCGTGGAGATTGACGGTGGGATCAGTGTGCGACGGGATCAGCTCGACGCGATCGCCGATCGCCAGATTTGACGAGGCGGGCAACGCGATCGTCGCGTGCTCGTCGTTGAGCGAGGTCACGGTCGCCCCGTCGATGCCCTTCACCAGCGGATGGCCGTGGTCCTTGGTCATCGACTTGTGCCCGCAATCGGCCACGCAGCGAGTCGGGCGTCGGCCGGCTCACGACGGTGCCGAGTACCGTAAACGCCTGTTCGAACGGTACGCCTACGCTGCCGTAGTCGGTGTCCATCAGCACGTACGAGCCGGCCTGAATCTCGGTCACGCCGTCAACGCGGCCGCTGATGTCGTAGGTGCCGGTGCCGCCCGACGAGACGACCTCGCACGGAAGCCCGGCCGCGCGAATCCGCTGCGCGGTGGCCACGAGGTCCTCCATCGCGTCTCGCGTCCGCGCCTCGCGTTCCGTCCGGTTGCGCAGCGGCTGCAGGTGCCCTTCGTAGCCCATCACGCCGCGGAGCAGCAGACCCGGCGTTGCCGCCGCGCGCCGCGCCAGCGCAACCGCCTCGTCCCCGGGCGCCACGCCGCACCGGCCCTGACCCACGTTCACATCAACCAGCACGCCGACCCGTACGGCGGCGGCCTTCGCCGCAGCCGCCAGCGCATCGGCCCCTGCCGAAGAATCGACGGCGACCGTGATCGCGACCCGTTGCGCCAGCGCCGCCACGCGCGCGCACTTCTCCGCCGTCACGATCTCGTTGGCGATCAGCACGTCGTCACAGAGATCAGCGACGGCCTCGGCTTCCGACACCGTCGCGCAGGTGATCCCGACGCACGATCCGGCCGCCAGTTGTCGTCGCGCGATCTCCGGCGTCTTGTGCGCCTTGAAGTGCGGGCGAAGTCTGCAGGGACCGGCGGCGAAGAACGCCGCCATGCGGGCGATGTTGCGCTCGAGGGCGGCGACATCGACGATCAGCGCCGGCGTCGGAATGCTCGACTCGCGACGGGACGGCTCAAACGGTCTCCTCATCCTCACCTCGACGCGCCGGCATGATGCCGAACGCACGCATCTTCCGGTACAGGTTGCTGCGCTCGACGCCGAGCACTTCCGCGGTGCGCGACATGTTGCCCTGCTGCGCCGCCAGCGCGCGCAGGATGTACTGCTTCTCGAACTCGTCGCGCGCATCGTGCAGCGGCGCGATGTGTGATGAAGGCCGCACGAATGACGCCTGCGGCGTGGCGACGATCCCGTGTTCGAGGAACGTCAGGTCCCGGCGACGAGACGCGATCTCCTGGCACCATGATCATCAGCCGCTCGACCAGGTTCCGCAGCTCGCGGACGTTTCCCGGCCACGGATACCGTCGCAGCGCCGCCACGGCATCGGCGTCGAACGTCTTGGCCCGCCGCCCGTATTCGCGGCCGAGCATCGCCATGAAGTGATCGGCGAGCAGCGCGATGTCCTCGGCCCGCTCGCGCAGCGGCGGCACGAAGATCGGCACGACGTTCAGGCGGAAGTACAGGTCCTCGCGGAAGCGGCCGGCGCGGATCTCCGCCGGCAGATCCTTGTTGGTCGCGGCCAGCACGCGCGCGTCCACCTTAATGCGCGTCGAACCGCCCACCGGCTCCATGACCTGCTCCTGAAGCACGCGCAGCACCTTGGCCTGCGTCTTCAGGCTCATGTCGCCGATCTCGTCGAGGAAGATCGTGCCGCCGTGGGCCGCTTCGAACTTGCCGCGCCGATCGGCGACCGCGCCGGTGAAGGCGCCGCGCACGTGGCCGAACAGCTCGCTCTCGATCAGCTCCTCGGGAATCGCCGCGCAGTTGACCTCGACGAACGGCGCCGATCGACGCCGGCTCATGCCGTGGATGTTGCGCGCCACCAGCTCCTTGCCGGTGCCGTTCTCGCCGATGATGAGCACGCGCCCGTTGGTCGGCGCCGCCATGGCGACCTGTTCGCGCAGCCTCGTCCATGGCATAGCTCTCGCCGATCATCTGGTGCTGCGCGTCCACCTTGGCGCGCAGCGCGAGGTTCTCGGCCTCGAGCCGCTTCTGGCGCAGCGCGTTGCGGACGACCAGGACCGTCTTCTCGAGCGACAGCGGCTTCTCGACGAAGTCGAAGGCGCCCATCTTGATCGCGCGCACCGCCGACTCGACGTTGCCGTGGCCCGAGATGATCACCACCTGCGCGTCGATCTGCCGCTCGCGCATGCGCGTCAGCGTGGCGAGACCGTCCATGCCCGGCAGCCAGATGTCCAGCACGACGACGTCGTAGGCCTGGCGCGCCAGCAACTCCAGACAGGCCTCGCCGCTCTCGGCGGCATCGACCTCGTAGCCCTCGTCGCGGAGCACGCCGCTCAGCGCGCTCCGAACACCAGGTTCATCGTCAACGATCAGAATAGATGGCATCAGGCGGGAAGCTCGATCGCGAAGCGCGTCCCTCGCGGCGTGTTGTCGGTCACGGCGATGGTGCCGCCGTGCTCGGCGACGATGCGGCGGACGATGGCGAGTCCGAGGCCGCTGCCCCGCTGCTTGGTCGAGTAGTGCGGCAGGAAGAGCTTCTCGCGCTCCGCGGCGGGAATGCCAGGGCCGTTGTCGGCGACGACGATCCGCACGACGTTGTTCGCGCGATCGTGCTCGGTCCCAAGGTCGATCGCGCCGCGCCGGTCCATGGCCTCGATGGCGTTGTCCACGAGGTTGATGACGACGCGCCGGATCTGCTCCTGATCGATGCCGACCTGCGGCAGCTCCTCGGCAAAGTGGCGCCGGAATTCGACCTCGGTGAACAGTCCCTGATAGAGCGCCAGCGCCTCGTCCAGGAGCGCGTGCAGGTCGGTCGGTACCGCGCGCGGCGCCGGCATGCGCGCGAACTGCGAGAACTCGTCCACCAGCCCCTTGAGCGACTCGACCTCGCCGACGATCGTCGTCGTGCATTCGTCGACGAGCGCACGCGTCGGCTCGGGCGCCTGCGTGAAGTGGCGTCGGAGCCGCTCGGCGCAGAGCTGAATCGGCGTCAGCGGGTTCTTGATCTCGTGCGCCAGCCGCCGCGCCACCTCGCGCCAGGCCGCGGCTCTTCTGCGCGCGAATGAGCGGCGAGACGTCGTCGAAGACCACCACCATGCCGTCGGTCGCCCCGTCGTCGCGGCGCAGCGGCGTGGTCATCACCGCGAGGTGGACCTCGCGCCCTTCGAGGGTCACCGAGACGTCCTGCGGACGCATGTCCTCGCGGTTGCGTGAGGCCTCGTCGATGGCGATGGCGAGCGGGTTCAGCTCCTGCGTGCCGAAGACGGCCGACGCCGGCAAGCCGGCGACGCGCGCATCCATGCCGAGCAGGCGTGACGCCGCGGCGTTCCAGGTGCGAATGCTGCCGGTGCCGTCGATCGAGACCACGCCGGTGGCCAGGCGGTCGAGCACCGTTTCGACATAGCGGCGACGGCCTTCGACG
This sequence comes from uncultured Acidobacteriota bacterium, assembly GCA_963751025.1. GTDB lineage: Bacteria > Acidobacteriota > Vicinamibacteria > Vicinamibacterales > UBA2999 > Gp6-AA40. The sequence goes on from CAVVTC010000010.1 coordinate 630,565, forward strand.
TCGTGATGTTTGCGCTCGAGCTCGACCGACGAGCGCTCGAGCCGCCGACGGTTCGCGGCGAGGTCGCCAGCCATGCGGTTGAAGGCGTCGATCAGCTGATCCGAACTCGTCGCCCGTCTCCGCCTTCACGCGATGGTCCAGGCGGCCGGCGCCGATCTCGTCAGCCGCCGTGGCGAGCATCTGCACGGGCCGGGTGATGCGCTTGGCCAGGTAGAGCCCCATCCACGTCGACCCGACGAGAATCATCAGCGTGAGCATCAGAAAGAACGAGAGATAGGTCGCCGGCGAGAGGCTGCTTCAGCACGCGCAGCTGTTGATAGTCCTCGTAGGCCGCCGTCATGCTGCGCGCTCGCGCGGCAAACTGGTCGGTCAGGTACTCGCTCGTCACCACCACGCCGCGCACGGGACCCGAAGACGAGGACCGGATGGGCATCGGCGGTACGAATGAGGTCACCGCCACCCGACAACTGCTCGACCGCACGCTCTTCCTTCCCGCTCGCGGCCGCGCGTTCGGCGAGGCGATCCGCCAGAGCCCGCGAATACTGGCGCGGAATCGACGGCGCCGCGACATCAAGGACTGGCACGACCGGGGGCCGCGCCTCGGACGGTGCGCTGACCCGGTAGACCTCGACGAGATCGACGCGTTCCTGGAGGACGTCCGGCGCCACGAGATCGCGCACCGAAGAGGGTCTGGCGGCGGCGAGGTCGACGGCGCTCAGCGCGCGCGCAAAACGCTGGGCCTGCGCCGAGACAAGACGCTGCTGCTGCGCGTAGTAGTCGCCGGCGATGCCGTTGGCCGACGACAGCACTTCATCCAGGTCGGCATTGAACCAGCGGTCCACGTTGTTGCGAATGAGCTCGCTGCCGATGATCAGCACGAGCACCGCGGGAATCAACGTCATCCCGAGCAGCACCGTCACCAGCTTGAAACGGAAGCGCGCGAACGGCAGCGCCTTCCGCCGCTCGACGATCAGCTTGACGACGTTGCGCGCGAGCACGAACGCGAGCGCGACGAGGATCGTGAGATTGGTCACCGACAGCGCGTAGAGCACGACGTCGGCGACGAAATCGGGGGCGAGCGACGGACGACCGGGTGCCGAGCGCCAGCAAGCCGGCGAGCGCCAGCATCAGCGCCAGAATCCCGCCGAGCAGGACCGGCGTGTTGTCGAAGAACGGTTTGCGGCCCTTGCGAAGGCGTGCTTCGCCGCGTCGCGGGAGTCGGCGGCTTGGCCGGCGCCGGAGGGTGACGAAGCGTCAGTGCCATCTGGTTCGTCGTTCGACCACCAACCTCATTCTTTGGCGTTCAGCAAATCCTTCAGTTCGCTCATGAACTCGCCGATGTCGCGGAAGTGTCGATACACGGAGGCAAACCGGACGTACGCGACCTTGTCGAGCCGTTTGAGCTCGTCCATCACGAGCGCCCCGACTTCTTCGGTGGCCATTTCCTTTTCGGGCCGCTCCTGAAGCGTCGCCTCCACTTTGTCGGCCACCGCCTTCGATCGCCGCGATGCTCACCGGGCGCTTCTCGCACGCCTTGAGCAGCCCGGCGATGAGCTTCTGCCGCTCGAAGCGCTCCCGCGTGCCGTCCTTCTTGATCACCATGTACGGGATCTCGTCGATCCGCTCGTAGCTGGTGAACCGCCGGCCGCAGTCCAGGCACTCGCGGCGGCGGCGAATGACCTCGCCTTCCTTGCTCTCGCGCGAGTCGACGACCTTATCGCCCAGATGGCCGCAGAACGGGCACTTCATCGGTGTGCAGCCCCTTCCTTTTCGTCCTTCTGTGCGCGCCGCGCCCGCCAGATCCTTCAGGCCGCTCACGCTCAGACCGTCCTGAGCCATGAACAGCGCGCCGAGGAGCACCACGGGCACGAACGAGATCGCGTGTGTGACGATGGCCGCCGCGACCGCCCGATCGTTGGGTGCGCCAAAGAACGTCGTCACGCCAATCCGATAGGCCTCGTGGTAGCTGCCGACGCCGCCGGGGGTCGGGACCGCGACGCCAATCACGAGCAGCGACTGCAGCAGGAACGTACCCGCGAACGGCATGTCGATGCCGAACGCGACGGTGACCGCCCAGGCCTCGGCGGCAATGGCCAGCCACAGCGGAAACGACCACAAGACGGCGAGGAACAGCGCGCGCGGCTCACGCGCCGCCGCGAAGCCACCGCTGAACGTGCTCGCCAGCTGGCCGACGCGGCCCGATAAACGCCCCGGAAGGATCCGCGCGGCCGCGGCCGCGAGCGCGCCGATCCGCTCGGGATGCGTCCCGAGGACCCACATCACCCCAAGCAGCACGGCTGACGCCGCCGCGGCGAGCGCCGCCGAGATTTCGATCGGGCGCAGGAGACGCTCCGGAAGGCCGGTGTCGCCCGTCAACCCCAGAACGTAGATCGCCAGCAGCGCGAGCACGGCAATCAGGTCGAGCACACGCTCCATGACGACCGTCGCGAAGGTGGCGGTGGTGGAGAGCCCCTCCCGACGCGCGAGAAGATACGGGCGCAGGACGTCGCCAACGCGCGCCGGCAGGATCGCCAGTGCCGCAAACCCGATGACCGTCGTGCGAAACACCGTCCGGAACCGCGTGTGACCGACCGGCGCGAGCAGATAGTGCCACCTGACTGCCCGGGCCCAGTACGTGAGCATCACGCAGACAAAAGCGAGGATGAGCAGATCGACGCGGGCCTGACCGACCTGCGCCCACACATCGGCGATGTTCGCGTGTCGAAGAAACCACGCGACCAGCCCGAGCGCGAGGATCGAAACAAAGGCAGTACGCAGGTGCATCCGTGGGAGCAGCCACAATATATCAGGGTCGTTCACGCGGATAGCCGAGACTATTGCGTACGGTTGCGGACTCTCTGCCACCCCCGGTAAGATTCCGTCTTCCCCTTTCAGAGACCAACACGTTGCCGCTGGCTGCTCCCCTCATCGAAACTCGCTTGAACGGACTCGCTCCGCAGCGTCACGGCAAGGTGCGAGACATCTTCGACCTTGGCGACTCGCTACTACTGGTCGCCACCGACCGGATCTCCGCGTTCGACTACGTGCTGGGGTCGGGAATCCCGGACAAGGGCAAGGTCCTCACGCATCTGTCGGCATTCTGGTTCGCGCGGACGCAGTCGATCGTCCCCAACCATCTCCTGAGCATGGAAGCCGAGGCGTACCCCGACGGGCTCGACCGCCACGCCGACATCCTCGCCGGGCGATCGATGCTGGTCCGCAAGACCAACCCGGTCCCGGTCGAGTGCGTCGCGCGGGGCTACCTGTCGGGATCAGGCTGGAAGGAGTACCAGACCTCCGGCTCGGTCTGCGGCGTCGCGCTTCCCCCTGGCCTGCGCGAGTCGGACCGGCTGCCCACGCCGATTTTCACGCCGGCGACCAAGGCGGAAAGCGGCCACGACATCAACATCAGCGAAGCCGAGGCCGGACGACTGGTCGGGACCGATCTGATCCGTCGCCTCCGCGAGCTGACGCTCGCCCTGTACGATCACGGTGCGGCGCACGCCGAATCGCGCGGCATCATCCTCGCCGACACCAAGTTCGAGTTTGGACTCATGCCCGAGCGGCGAGATCATCCTGATTGACGAGGTGATGACGCCGGATTCGTCGCGCTACTGGCCGCGCGACCAGTACACGCCGGGCGGCGCCCAGCCGAGCTTCGACAAACAATTCGTGCGCGACTACCTCGAGGAAATCCGCTGGAACAAGCAGCCGCCGGTGCCGTCCCTGCCCGAGTCGGTGGTCCTGCAGACCCGTGAGAAGTATCTCGAGGCGTATCGCCGCATCACTGGGGCCGACCTCCCGTGAACCCTCGCGGGTTCGGAGCGCATCGTTGGTAGCGTTGAAAGAACAGCTGGAACGTCTGGTGGACGAGATGGTGACGCGGGGGGTGCGCTATGACGACGCCCACCGCGAGTTCGAGAAGAAGTTCATCAGTCACGTGCTGCTCAAAGCCGACGGCAACCTGTGTCAGGCCGCCGATCTGCTCGGGATGCACCGCAACACGCTCAGCCGCAAGATCACCGAGTACCGTCTCCGCCGCACGACCGCCTCTTGACACGCTTTTTCACGCTTCACTACAATTAGCAGTTGCGCAGGCTGAGTGCTAGCACTCAGGGCCCTGCACGCAGATTTCCACGGGAAAACCCACGGGGCCTCCTTCTGTCAGAAGCGTCTGCCAGAAGGCACTGCCCCGAACACTACCAGAACACGCTGGAGTTGAAGACACATGAAAGTCAGACCGCTACACGACCGCATCATTGTTCAGCGCATCGAGGAAGGCGAGCAGAAGATCGGCGGCATCATCATCCCGGACTCGGCCAAGGAAAAGCCGCAGCAGGGCAAGGTGATCGCCGTTGGCCAGGGCAAGGTCAAGGACGACGGGAAGCGCCAACCGCTCGACGTGCAGGATGGCGACACCATTCTCTTTGGCAAGTACTCGGGCCAGGAGATCAAGATTGACGGCGAGGACTACCTCATCATGCGTGAAGAGGAAGTGCTCGCGATTCTCGCCTCCAAGTAGGGGTAGGGTTAGGAGTTCAGAGAAATGGCAAAACAGATCATTTACGGCGAGCAGTCGCGGCAGGCCATCCTGCGCGGCGTCAACCAGCTGGCCGATGCAGTGAAAGTCACACTCGGTCCGAAGGGACGCAACGTCGTCCTCGACAAGAAGTTCGGATCCCCCACCATCACCAAGGACGGCGTGACGGTGGCCAAGGAAATCGACCTCAAGGATCCGCTCGAGAACATGGGCGCGCAGATGGTGCGCGAGGTCGCCAGCAAGACCTCGGATACGGCCGGTGACGGCACGACGACGGCAACCGTGCTCGCGCAGGCGATCTATCGCGAGGGCGCGAGGAACGTCGTGGCTGGCGCCAACCCGATGGAGCTGAAGCGCGGCATCGAGAAGGCCGTGGAGGCCATCGTCGAAGAGGTCAAGAAGATGTCTCGGCCCGGTCACCGGCAACATGGTGGCTCAGGTCGGCACGATCTCGGCCAACAGCGACGTCGACGATCGGCAAGATCATCGCCGAGGCGATGGACAAGGTCGGCAAGGACGGCGTCATCACCGTCGAGGAATCGAGGACCCTGGAGACGTCGCTGGACGTGGTCGAAGGGATGCAGTTCGACCGCGGGTATCTGTCGGCGTACTTCGTGACCGACCCGGAGCGCATGGAAGTCGTGCTCGAGAACCCGGTCATTCTCATCCACGAGAAGAAGATCTCGTCGATGAAGGATCTGCTGCCGGTGCTCGAACAGGTGGCCCGCCTCGGACGGCCGCTGCTCATCATCGCCGAGGACATCGAAGGTGAAGCGCTCGCGACGCTCGTCGTGAACAAGCTGCGTGGCACGCTGCAGGCTGCTGCCGTCAAGGCGCCCGGCTTCGGCGATCGCCGCAAGGCGATGCTCGAGGACATCGCGATTCTGACCGGTGGCCGCGCGATCACCGAGGACCTCGGGATCAAGCTCGAGAGCATCAAGCTCGATGATCTCGGCAAGGCCAAGAAGGTCACGATCGACAAGGACAACACCACGATCGTCGAGGGCGGCGGGACGACCAGCGCCATCGAAGGCCGCGTGAAGCAGATCCGCGCGCAGGTCGAGGACACGACCTCCGACTACGACCGCGAGAAGCTGCAGGAGCGGCTGGCCAAGCTCGTCGGCGGTGTCGCCGTCATCAAGGTCGGTGCGGCCACCGAGACCGAGATGAAGGAGAAGAAGGCCCGCGTCGAGGATGCCATGCACGCCACCAAGGCGGCCGTCGAAGAGGGGATCGTCCCCGGCGGCGGCGTCGCGCTGCTGCGGGGAGCCAAGGCGCTCGACAAGCTGAAGCTCGAAGGCGATCAGGCCGTCGGTCTCCAGATCATCAGGCGCGCGATCGAAGAGCCGATGCGCTGGATTGCCATGAACGCCGGACAGGAAGGCTCGATCGTCGTCTCCAAGGTCAAGGAGCAGAAGAACGTACGACGAGGGCTTCAACGCCGCGACCGAGGTCTACGAGGATCTCGTCAAGGCTGGAGTCATCGATCCGGCGAAGGTCGTTCGCAGCGCGCTGCAGAACGCCTCGTCCATCGCCTCACTGCTGCTGACCACCGAAGCGCTCGTCTCCGAGATCCCCGAGGAGAAGAAGGAGCCGGCGGGCGGTCATTCGCACGGCGGCCCGGGCGGCATGGGCGGCATGTACTGAGGCCCGCCCAAGGTCAAAGGGCAAGAGGCAAGGGTCAAAAGTCAGGTACCTAGGTTCAGGTATCAGACACGAGGAAGGGCCGCTCTTCGGAGCGGCCCTTTTTCTTTTGGACTCCTGTGCCTTTGACCTTTGCCCTTTGACCTGACTATTTCTGCAGCGTAAAGCCCACCGTCACCGTCATCACGACGGGCACTACCGTTCCGTTCAGCTGTGTCGGCGTGAATGTCCACTGGCCGACGGCGTGAATCGCCGCGTCGTTGAGCAGCGGCTGTCCGCGCAGGACGCGCACTTCGCGCACGCTGCCCTTCTCGTCGATCACCGCCTGCAGAATCACCGTTCCCTCAACCCGCGCCGCGAGCGCCAGCGGAGGATAGATCGGCTGGACGTAGACCAGTCGCGTGGGTGGCCGGATGACCCCGCCGACTGGAACCGGATCCTTGCGGACCTGCGGCGGAGGCGCAACGACTGGATCGCCGACAAGATCGAATGCGTCGGTTGGCACGCCGGTGCCACCGACGCGCAACGAAGTCTGCAGGTGGATCAGCAACAGGCGCTGGTGCGTCAGGCGGAAATGACTCCGGCTCGGTGATCGGGATTGACCGGGCCGCGGGCGCCGTTGCCGTCCGCGGCCGGGCGGGCGCGGGCACGTCGGGCACAGCGATCGGGATGATTGTTTCGAATGTCAGGGGACGACGAGGCTGGGGGAGATCCGCGATCGCGAAGATCGGAGCAACGACGACTGCTGCGATCGCGACAGCGTGAGCACAGATCGAAACGACGAGAGTCCAGGTCCGCATAGGCCTCCTTCTGGTGAAGGCCTCGCCGGCGGGCTTACTGACGTTCGACACCGATCAGGTCGCTCTGTTCCTTGCCGTACGGGTGCGAGGGCCTGCCACGCCGAAGCCGCGCGGCGGCGAAGGCGGGACGTCAGGTCGGCCACGGTGTCGGAGAGCCGACGCCTGTACTCGACTCATTCGGCTCTCCCGGGAACACATTTCGCCACGGTTGCACACGGGATTTCGTGGCACTGCTCTTGCGCTCGCAGAGGCGTGTCCCGGTACGCCTTCGTCCTCCTGCTCGCGGTGTGCGCGGTCGTGTCCGCAGCACCCGTCCTGGTGCCACGCTGAGCGTGTACGCGCCGCTCCACTCGACGAGGCGACGGCTCCTGTGCCTGACTGTGGCGATGCTCGCATCGTCGGCCGCGCCGTCGTCGCAGGCGGTGACGCAGCCGGCGTTGAAGGCGGCGTTTCTCTTCAAGTTCGCGAAGTTCGTGGAGTGGCCCGCCGATCCGGCCGGGGCGAGCGCGCTGACGCTCTGTGTCCTCGACGATGCATCGGTCGAAGATGCGCTCGTTCAGCTCGTCAACGGCGGCCTCCCTGCCGGCCGGGTGGTCACGCTCCTCAAGGGCGCGCGAAACCGCCCGCTGCGCGGGTGTCACATGGTCTACGTGGGCGATTCGGAGCCGGCGCGCGTGGCGGCCACGATCGAGGAGCTCAAGGGCGCGCCCGTCCTCACCGTCGGTGACGGCGAATCCTTCGCGGCGGTCGGTGGCACCATCGGCCTCTTCGTCGAGGACGGTCGCATGCGGTTCGCGATCAACCCCAACGCCGCACACCGCGCGGGACTCCGCCTCAGCTCGCAGCTCCTCAAGCTCGCCAAGATCGTGAAGGAAGGGCGTCATGGCCAAACCTAGCAACTGGCTGCGCCCGCTCAGGACCTGGTACCGCAGCTCTCGCTGGCGAAAAAGCTCACCGCCATCGGCGTCATCACCAGCACCGTCTCGCTGCTCGTCGCCGCCACGATTCTGATGGCGTTCGATCTCTCGAACGCCAGGCACCGTCTCGTCCGCGACACCGCCATGCTCGCCGACGTCGTCGGCACGAACAGCACGGCCGCGATCACCTTCGCCGACAGCAAAGGCGCCTCGGAAATCGTCGGCGGCGTGGTCGTCAACGACGACATCATCTCGACGGCTATCTGGGATCGCGACGGCCGGCTCCTCGCGCGGTTCGACCGCAAGCCCGGCAGACCGGCCACGCCATTTCCGCCCGACGCCCTCGCCGTCGGGGACGGCGGCCAGTGGTCGGAATTCGCCGACGGCACACTCAGGATGGCCCGGCCCATCGTGCTGAACCACGAGGTGATCGGCACGGTCACCATCGAGTCGGACCTGTCGGGCCTGTGGGAGCAAGTCGCCGCGTCGAGTCTCGTGCTGGGTCTCGTCCTCGTCGGCACGTTCGCGCTGTCGCTGGCGTTCGCCTCCAGGCTTCAGCGGGTCGTCTCGTCGCCGCTGCTGCGGCTGACCGAAGTCACGCGCACGGTCGCGCACAGCCGGCGCTACGATGTGCGCGTCGAAGGCGCGGGCACTGACGAGATCGGCGAGCTGATCGACGGGTTCAACCTGATGCTCGCCGAGGTCCATCGACGCGACGTCGATCTCCTCCGCCACCAGGAAGGGCTCGAGCGCACCGTCGAAGACCGGACCGCCGAACTGCGCGCGGTCAACGCCGACCTGACCATGGCGCGGGACAAGGCCATGGAGGCCAGCCGCGCCAAGAGCGAGTTCCTCGCCAACATGAGTCACGAGATCCGCACCCCGATGAACGGCATCATCGGCATGACGGAGCTCGCCCTGGGCACGCCGCTGACCGTGGAGCAGCGCGACTGCCTGCAGACCGTCCGTACATCGGCGGGATCGCTGCTGCAGATTCTCAACGACATCCTCGATTTCTCGAAGATCGAGTCGCGACGGCTGAAGCTCGAGTCGGTCGCCTTCTCGCTGCGCGAGACGATCAACGAAGCGACCCGTCCGCTGGCGGTTCGCGCCGATCAGCAGGGGCTGGAGTTAATCCTCGATCTCGATCCGCGCGTGCCCGCGTCGGTGGCCGGCGACCCGCTGCGGCTGCGGCAGATCATCGTGAACCTGGTCGGCAACGCCATCAAGTTCACCGAGCGCGGGCACGTGCTCATCACGGTGAGCCCCGAGCCGAGCCAGGACCACGAGACGATGCTCCGCTTCTCGGTGACCGACACGGGAATCGGTATCGCACCCGAGCATCAGACGTCGATCTTCGAAGCGTTCCGACAGGCGGACGGTTCAACCACGCGCCGCTTCGGCGGAACCGGGCTCGGGCTGGCGATCTGCTCGACGCTGGTCGGCATGATGAACGGCCGCATCTGGGTCGAGAGCCGGCCGAACGAGGGAAGCACGTTCAGCTTCACGGCCGTGTTCGGCACCGTCGCCGGCACACGCGCGGACCGTCAGACGCGGCCACCACAGGGACTTCGCGTGCTGATCGTCGACGACAACGAGGTGAATCGGCGGATCCTGCTCAAACAGCTGGCAGGGTGGGAACTGGTCTGCACGGCGGTCAACGGCGCGGCTGACGCACTCAGCGCCCTCGACGTCGCCGCACGCGACGGTCAGACGAATCGATCTGATCCTGCTTGATGCCGTCATGCCCAACATCGACGGCTTCGATCTGGCCAGACGGATCGGCGAACGGACGGACGCCAGCCGCCCGACGATCATGATGCTGTCCTCGTCGGGCCGCCACGAGGATGTCGAACGATGCCGCGAGCTGGGCATCGCCGCCTGCCTGACCAAGCCGATTGCGGCGTCCGATCTGCTCGACGCGATCCAGCAGGCGATCGATCCGGCGCTCCCCGCCGCGCCGGCTGCTGCGACGCTGACCGCGCCGCAGAATCGCCGCGCCGCGCAGGTACGCAAGATCCTGCTGGCCGAGGACAACGTCGTCAACCAGCGAGTCGCCGTGGGTCTGTTGAACCGGCGTGGTCACCACGTGACGGTCGTGGCCAACGGGCGGGAAGCCGTCGAGGCCGTCGCGCGAGAGACCTTCGATCTCGTGCTCATGGACCTGCAGATGCCGGTGATGGGCGGTCTCGAAGCGACGGCGGCGATTCGCGCGCGTGAGGCGCACTCCGGACAGCACCTGTGGATCGTGGCCATGACGGCGCACGTCATGCCGGGCGATAAGGAACGCTGCCTCGCTGCCGGCATGGACGGGTACCTGGGCAAGCCGATTGACCCCAAAGCCCTCTTCGCCGAGGTCGAGGAAGGCTTGAATCACCCGAGCTCCGCGAGTCCGGTTCGTGCGAAGACGAGCGCGATCGACCATGCCGAGCTGCTGCACCGGCTCTATGGCGACGAGCAGCTCGCGGCCGACGTGGTGCGGCTGTTCATCGACGAGTGCGGAACGATGGTGGACGCCGTCGGCTCGGCGCTGGCGACGCGAGATGTGGAACTGGTCAGAAGCGCCGCGCACACGCTGAAGGGATCGGCCAGCACGGCTGCGGCCCACGGCGTCGCGGATGCTGCCCGAACTGTGGAAAGGCTGGCCGCTGAAGGCCAGCTCGACGCGCTGGACGCGGCCTGGGCGCAGTTGTCGAAAGAGGCGACACTGCTCCTGCAAGTCCCGCCGATCTGGAACGCGTCGTCATCGAAGGAGACACCGTGCGAGCCCTGATAGCAGACGACGATCTCGTGACCGCAGCCGCCGTCTCGGCCAGCGTCTCCGCGTGGGGGTTCGACGTGGTCGTCGCCCACGACGGCAACGCCGCGTGGGACTGCCTGTCCGCCGAGCCACCGCCCTCGCTGGCGATCGTGGACTGGGAGATGCCCGGCCTGGATGGGCCCGAGCTGTGCCGGCGCCTCCGCGCCGATTCCACGCGCGCGCATCTCTATCTGCTGCTGCTCACGGCGCGAAGCAGCCCGACCGACATCGTGGCGGGCCTCGAGGCCGGGGCCGACGACTATCTCGTCAAACCCGTCAACCTCAGCGAGCTGCGGGCGCGTCTGCACGTCGGCGTGCGCGTGGTCACGCTGCAGGAGCGACTCGCGAACAAGGTGACGGAACTGCAGGCAACGCTCGACAAGGTCCGCCAGCTTCGCGGCCTGCTGCCGATCTGCAGCTACTGCAAGCGCATCCGCAACGATCAGAACTACTGGGAACGCGTCGAGGTGTACGTGACCGATCACACCGACGCGAAGTTCACGCACGGCATCTGCCCGACCTGTCTCGAGGCCGCGAAAGCGGAGTTCGCTCGAGAGGACTCGCTCACCGAGAGCCCTCGCGGCCGGTAGGCTCGCGCGCGTCGAGGGTGCGGCGGACGAGACGCGCCAGCTCCGGCAGGCTGAACGGCTTGGCCAGGTAGGCATCCGTCTCTCGTGACGGGATGTCGTCGCGGCTCACGTCGGCCAGGTAGCCGCTCGTGTAGATCACCTTCAGCGACGGACTGATCCGCCGCAGACGTTCAGCGAGCTCGATCCCGTTCATCCCGTCTGGCATCACGACGTCGGTGATCAGCATGTCGATGCCCGGACCATGCTCACGCCACACGTCGAGCGCCCTCGGGCCGCTCTGCGCCTGCAGGAGGCGATAGCCGAGATCTTCGAGCACCTTGATCACCAGCGCTCGCACGCCGTCCTCATCCTCGACCACCAGAATCGTTTCATCGCCCCGAGGAACGGGCGATCGCGCCGACACCGGCGCTGACACTTCCAGAGCCGGCACGGAGACCTGCGGGAAGAACGCCTGGAACGTCGTGCCGTGATCGACCTGACTCTCAACCTCGATCCAGCCGCCGTGCTGCTGCACGATGCCGTAGCTCGTGGCCAGACCCAGGCCGGTGCCCTTCCCCACATCCTTGGTCGTGAAGAAGGGCTCGAAAATGTGCGGCAGATGATCGGCGGCGATTCCCGAGCCCGTGTCGGTCACCTGGAGACAGACCCACGTGCCCGGCGGCCGAACCGGGCCCTGCGGGTCTCCGGGGCCTTCGACAACCATGGTCTCGATCGACAAATGGCCACCGAGCGGCATCGCATCGCGCGCGTTGACCGCGAGGTTCAGCAGCACCTGTTCGATCATGCCGGGGTCGGCGCGCACGTACGCCGGCCGCGGCGCATACAGGAACTCGAGGACCACATCCTCGCCAAGAATCCGGTCGAGCATTCGCGTCAGGTTGCCAACGACGACGTTCATGTCGATGTCCCTGACCTGGATCGTCTGACGCCGGCTGAACGCCAGCAGTTGCCGCGTCAGCGCCGTCGCCCGTTCCGCGCTCTGCGAAATGTCGGCGACGGCTTCACGCAGGTCGACCGGAAGTCGCGCATCGCCCGAGACTTCTTCGGCTCGACCGAGCACGACGGTCAGGATGTTGTTGAAGTCGTGGGCCACGCCGCCGGCGAGCTGGCCGATGGCTTCGAGCTTCTGCGCCTGCCTGAGCTGCTGTTCGAGACGCTGTCGTTCGACCTGGGCGGTGATCGCGGAGAGGAAATTGGCGATCGCGAGCGCGAAGGCCTGCTCGTCCGGCGTCCAGCGCCGCCGGGCGCCCTTGTGCTTGCAGGACAGGACGCCGACGGTTGTGCCCTGTGATCTGATCGCCACCGACATCATCGACGTGATGCCGTAGGGCGCCAGGTGTTCGGTCACGAGCTCGCGCGTGCGCGCGTCGGTCAGCGCGTCGTGCGCGGCGATGACGTCCGCAGACGCAGTCGCCGTGAAGAAGGCCGGGCATGCCTCCTCCGTCAGCTCCATCCCGGACGAGTGGAGATTGCCGGGCCACTGGAAGAGGTCCAGGCATCGCGTCGAGGTACCGCGGTCGTCGTGACGCCAGACGCTCACCTGCGCGACTTCGAGCGTCCTCGCCACGACTTCTGTCACCTCTCGCACGATCGGCGTGAAGTCGTCGGGCGCGCTCGCATAGCGGCGCATCAGCGTCGTGAGCGCGGCCTCCTGGCGCGCGTAGCGCTCGTTCATCGCGACCACCACAGCCGCGGCGCGCTTCCGCTCGGTGATGTCCAGGTTCGCGCCGTACACCCTGATGACACGGCCGGCAGCGTCCTTCTCGAACGAGGCGCGGACCTGCACCACGCCAATCGATCCGTCAACGCGACGGATGCGATGCTCCATCTGCGCGTTGTACTTCGGGTCGATCGCCGCGTCGGCCTTCGCCGCGAACTCTCTCAGCGAGGCGCGATCGTCAGCATGCACGAACCTCGTGAGGTACTCGTCGAACCCGATCGTCACCCCTCCCTCGCGGACCGACGTGGTGCCCAGCTGCGTGAACATCCGTTCATCGAACGTGAACCGACCGGTATCGACATCCATTTCCCAGTGAGCCAGGCCGGCCATGTCCATGGCCATCACCAGCTTCGACTGGCTCTCGCGAAGGGCCTGTTCCGCGCGCTTTCGCGCGGTGATCACCTGGGCGAAGACGATCAGCCCGCCGATGACCCCATCGGGTTTCCGCCACGGCCGCATTTCCCACTCGATCCAGTCCATCCTCCCGTCAGCGCGCGGGAACGGGTCTTCGTCGCGGCGCTCGATGGCGCCAGCCAGCACGCGGCGATGCACGGACTTCCAGTCCTCGGAGATCTCTGGAAACAGCTCGTAGTGCGAGCGTCCCACCAGCGGCTGCCCCTCGAGGCCATAGTCGACGACCCAGCGGTCGCTGGCCGCGATGTAGCACATCTCGGTGTCGAGCATCGCGACGGCGGCGGGCGCGTATTTCACGAAATACCGGAGCTGCGCCTCGCTCGATTCGAGCGCCCGCTCGGCGAGCCGCTGATTGACGCGCGTGCGCAGCGCCTGCAGGCCGAACGCGAGATCGTCGGCCAGCTCACGCAGCAGCGTCAGTTCGGACGCATCGAAGGCGACCTCGTCACTCGAGTAGATGGTGAGTACGCCGAAGACGCGCCCGTCGCTGTCGAGCGGCAGCGCCAGAGCGGACTTGTAGCCGCGCATGATCGCCTCGTCGCTCCACGTCCCGGCCTCTGGATCCGAGACGAAGTCCTGACAGACGGCCGGGCGCCCGGTGCGAAGCGCGATCACGGTGGGACCGCCGCCCTTCGATCGCGACATTGGCACTCGATCGAGGTATCCGTCCTCGACGCCCGCGTGGGCCACGGGACGGACGAGATCTCCAGCGCCCGCCTCCGCGAATCCGACCCAGGCCATCCGGTAGCCGCCATCGCTGACGATGACCTCGCAGATCTGGTGCAGGAGAGAGGGCTCATCCGTCGCGTGCACCAGGACCTGATTACAGTTGCTGATGGTGCGGAGCGCGCGATTGACGCGGCGCAGCTCTTCGTCGGCACGCCGGCTCTCGGTGATGTCCTGTATCTGCGTCACGAAGTAGCGCGCCTGATCGCTCTCGTCCCTGACCACGGAGGAGTTCAACTGAATCCACACGACCCGGCCATCTTTGTGAAAGTACCGCTTGACCGTCCGGTGGATGTCGATCTCGCGATTCAGTAGTTGCGCCACCGAGCGCACGTCGGCGGCGCGGTCGTCGGGGTGGGTCAGCGCCTTGAATGTGGTCGCGAGCAGCTCGTCACGGGTGTAGCCCACAATCGCGCACAGCGCGGGGTTGACTTCCAGGAACCTCGCATCGGCGGACACGAGCGCCATCCCGATCGGCGAGTGGTGCATCGCCGACCTGAAGCGCTTCTCGCTTTCCCGCAACGCATCCTCGGCCTGCCGCCGGACGGTGGTCTCGTGGTTGATCGTCGCCGCGATGGCGGTGAAATGACGGAAGAGGTGAGAGATCTCGTCGGCCCGTTCGGAGGTCGGCAGCGGCTCCTTCTCGACTGGTTCTCCGGCCGCGAAGCGGGCCATCGTGCCGTGCAGACGTTCGATCCGGCGGGTGACGAGGACGTGCAGCGCGACGCCGAGACCGAGGACGGCCACGAGGACGCCGAGCATCGGGACGCCGAACTCCTGTCGCAGGCGGAAACTGTTGACCGACTTGGCGAAGCGCAGATCGTGGACGATCACGATCAGCGCCCGGCGATCGAGGCGCAGATTGCCAGGGCCGAGCGGCAGCGCGGCCGGCATGATGATCGTCAGGTCATTGCGATCGGCCGAGAACTGCGAGACCACACGTCCCGACTGGCGCGCCTGCTGCATGGCCGCGGCGACGCGCGTCTGCTCCTCCGGCGCAAGGCCGAGTGCCGCCAGATCGAGCGGACGACCCGACCAGTCGCGGCGGCTGCTCAGGATGACCAGGTTCTCGGGCGACACGAAGACCGCCGCGCGGAGTTCTTCGAACACCGCCAGCTCGCCGAACTCACGCTGTCCCGTCTCCAGCTCGTTGCGCTCCGCGGCGCGCTCCGTCCGACTCTGGATCTCGGTCGCGCGCAGCAACTGCGTGCTCTGGAACGTCTGTTCAAATCGCGCTTCCTGCACGCGGTCGGCGACAACGTACAGCACGAGGGCGACCGCCGAGCAGTACAGCATCAGAAACAGCGGGAGCCTGAAGCGAAGGGAGCTGAGGTCGCGACTCGGTCTGAAAGGCGCCATGACCGTCAGCCCCTGCAGGCGCTCTGATCGATCCCGGCCGGCCATCTGAAGATCGGCTCGAGCGGAGTCGGATTCGTCAGAAGCCCGGACTCGACGAGGACGTTCTGAACGCGGGCAGTCGTGGCCAGCAAGCGCGGCCGAGGCGGCCCCAGGAGGGCAGCGCTTTCCGATGGGTTGACGACCCTCACCACGTTCAGCATGCGCGCCAGCACGTCCGGCGTGACTTTCATCCGGTCGGCGACCCATTGGCGGCCGGCGGCAGATGTCCGCAGGTCTTCCTCGGCCCGCCGCCAGGCGGAGCAGAGCGCCGCGGCGCGCGCCGCGTGCTGCTCGAGATACGGCCCGCGGACAATCACGACCCCGACGAGCTCGAGCGGCAGCGAGGCGCTGGTGAACAGCTCCGTTCCGCCCAGATCGACAATCTGCGTCCGAACCGGCTCCCCGGTCACCACTGCGTCCACGTCTCGCCGGAGGAAGGCGGTGCGATGGCGATCGGGCGGCAGATTCACCAGCTGCAGATCGCCGACGCTCAGTCCGGCTGACTTCAGCGCCTGGCGCAGCAGATACGCGCTGACCGAGTTGACCTGAACGGCCACCCGCCTGCCGCGCAGGTCGGCCAGCGACGTGACGTCGGCGTGGGCGATCACGACATCGCCGCCGCGCGACTCCGCCGTGACAAACAGAATGACCGGATCGAGGCCGCTCTGCGCGAGCGCCACGACTTCGTCCACGGTGATGAACGCGGCCTCGATGCTGCCGCTGCGAAAGGCCCGCATCACTTCGCCGTCGTTGATGAATTCGACGAGACGAAATTCGGACGGCGCGAGCCATCCGCGATGCTGGGCGAGGAAGACGACCTCGTTGCTCGGTCCCGGGAAGGTGCCGATCCTGAGCGGCGGTATCGGCTCCTGGCCACACGCCGCCAGCCAGACCGTGCACGCCGCCGCGATCGCCACAGCGTGCGCGCCCGTCATCGATGAAGCGTCAGTGGCGCCGATCCGTAGTTCGGCTCGTTACCGTGCTTCCACTTGATGTTGCAGCCGACGCTCGGCGTCTGCGTCGATGGCGGCTCGCGCCCCTCGAGCAGCGCGTCGCACGCCGCACGCAGATCCCGGCCCGTCCACGGGCACGGTGTTGCGCGGACGACTGCCGTCGAACTGACCGCGATACGCGAGCGTCCGGGCGGCATCGAACAGAAACAGGTCCGGCGTGCAGGCCGCCCGAAACGCCTTCGCCACATCCTGACTGTCGTCGAGGAGATACGAGAACGAATACCCGGCGTCACGCGATTCCTGCCGCATGCCGTCGGGTCCGTCTTCTGGAAATTCGCTGATGTCGTTCGAGTTGATCGCGATGACCGCGAGACCGCGCGCCTGATACTCGCGGCAGACGCGCGCGAACTCCGGCCTGATGTGGCGCACGAACGGACAGTGATGACAGATGAACGCGATCAGCAGTGCCGGCGCATGACGCACATCGTCAGGGGACACGAGCCGGCCGTCGACATCGGGCAGTCGAAACCACGGCAGCGGCGTGCCCAGCGGCAGCATGGTCGACGGAGTAGCAGCCATAGAGCGATTCCAGCCGAAAACCGCAGTATACGCAAAGCTCTACGGTGCCGGGGTCCCGAATGTGCTGTCGGAGAACCGATGAGCGGGCGGACTCGCGCCGCGTTCGAAACGAGCCGGGAACTAGCGGAGCGTGAAGGTCAGCTCGATCGTGACCAGCACGGCAACCGGCTCGCCGAAACGCGTGCCGGGCCGGAAGCGCCACTGCTTGGCGGCCTTGATCGCTTCCTGATCGAGTCCGAATGTCGAGTCCAGCGACCGCACGACTTCGACGCTGCCGACGCTGCCGTCGGGGAGCACGACGCATTCGAGCAGCACGGTGCCCTGCACCTTCGCGCGCATCGCGTCGGCCGTGTACTGCGGTTTGACTTCCCTGAGCGGCTGCGGGAGCTGCACGCCGTTGCCTGGCCGGTAGGCGCCGCCGCCGGTGCCGCCCCCGAATCCCGGACCGAGCCCGGAGCCCTGTCCGGCTCCGGCGCCGGTCCCAGAGCCGGAGCCCGTGGACAACGTATCAGGGTTGGGAGTGAGTGCGCCCGGCAACACCTGCGTGGCCGCCGCAAGGGTCTGCGCTGGAATGTTGAGCGTCTCCGGCGGGGGTTCTTCTTTCGGCGGCTCCGGTTTCGGCTCCGGAGGCGTCGGCACCGAGATCTTTTCCTGGCCCTTCAGCTCCGCCTTCTTGGGCGGGTCGGGCATCTTGTTGCCGCCGCCACCACCGCCACCCGGACCAGGTTGCGACAACCAGACGATGTCGTCAGCGAGACGATCGGGCAGGACTGCTTGATAGACCTTCTTCGGCAGCAGAGCCATCACCAGCAGAACGATGCCGACGACGACGAGTTCCGTAAGCAGACCGGCGCCAAGCGACCGTCCGATACGCGCGCCGTCCGGTTGATCGAACATGAACCGGACTTCGCGCGGGCCGTCCGTCTCCGGACGCACGGTCAGATGGGACGACTCAACTGCTGTCCCCTCAGGCTGTTCGCGCTTGGTCGTCGTTGCCATTGACCGCCGTTCCGGAATTGTCTTTTATTGTCCCCGACTATGCTCGACGCCCGCAAGTTGCAAAACAAATGCCCCCCGGGGGCATTCGCCGTTTTGACATAGCGAACCCCCGGTTAGACTCCACCGTCCTTGTTTTCGGCCGCTGCCTCATTCCGCGACGTACCCATCTCGCGCCCGTACGCGAGCTCCAATTGCCGGGTTTTTGAGCGCGACTCGAATGGAACGCCACTCGTGCCGACCGGGCCGGGCCGGTGTGTTCGGCGTGTACCCGAGCAGATATTGATACCGAAGCTCGCGTGCGATCGTTGACAGCGTGCGCTCGAGCTCCTTCGCGTCGCGTAACAGGAACGATCGACCGCCGGTCAATGTCGCAAGTTCGACGGCCGGTTGGACCTGCTTCCTGCCGATGGTGATCGGATAGACCAGCGCCTGGCTGCGCCGCGCGCGGGCGATCACCTGTCCACTGGTCGCCTGACTGTAGCGATCGACGCCATCGGAAAACACCACGAGCGCCTGACGGCCCTTTTCGGACTCGAGCCGGTCCAGTGCGGCGATCACCGCGTCGTTGAGCGATGTCGTGCTCCAGGCATCGAGCGCAGCGATCATCTGCGCCTGACGCTCGTGATCGCTCGAGAGCGGCGCAATCACCTCGGCGGAGTTGCCGATCGCCACGACCATCGAGCGGTCGCCCGGCTCGAGCTGGCGCAGGAACGTCTGCGAGGCGAGCTTGGCCAGACGGAGCGGCTCGCCAGCCATGCTGAAGCTCCGATCGACACCGAGCGCCACGGTCAGCGGAAACTCGCCGGCCGCGAACGCCGAAATCTCCTGCGGGCGGTCGTTTTCGAACACCTGGAAGTCGGATTGACCAAGCCCCGTGACGAGCTCCCCCTTCGCATCGGTGACCGTCGCGTAGACCTCAATGAGCTGAACGCCGGAGGAAAACTGCGCAAACACGCCCGTATTCGCCATCCCGGCGCCTAGTGCCACGAGCACAGCGATCGACGGAATTCCCCGGATCATGCGTGGTACAATCAGCGCGGAAGGTGACATATGAACCTTGGCATTCCTGAGCTGATCATCATCCTGGCGATCGTCATCCTGATCTTCGGCGCCAGCCGCCTGCCCGAGATCGGACGGGGCATCGGCAGGGGCATCCGGAATTTCAAGGACGCGACCAAGGACGGCACGCCGACCTCCCAGACGAACCGAGAAGTCCTAACGGCGCCGGCCGCGACCACGGTCGCGGCCCTTCCCTGCCTGCCGCTCGCGCCGACCCGGGCGCTGCGCTTTCTTCTTTTCAACCTTCGTTCGGACCGAGCTTCGCTGCGGCCCCCGTGCGCGTTCATCGCGCCGGACACGTTCCAGGATCTCCACCAGGCCCAGGTCGATCTGCCGGCGCTCCATATCGACTCTGACGACCTGCACGTTCACCTTGTCGCCGAGCCGATACGCCTTCTTCGTGTTCTCGCCATGCAGGATGTGCTGCTGCTCGACGAACCGATAGTAGTCGTCGGCCATGCTCGAGACGTGGACGAGGCCTTCGACGTAGTGCTCGCTGAGCTCGATGAAGAGCCCGAACGGCGCGACGCCGGTGATGAACCCTTCGTACTCGTCCCCGACCTTGTCGGCCATGAAGCGGACCTTCTTCCACTGGAGCAGCTCGCGCTCGGCTTCGTCAGCGCGCCGCTCCATCTCTGACGTGTGCTTCGCGATCTCGGGCAACTCCTCGACGAGTTCGTCGCGCCGCGCTGGCGCGATCGCGCCCTGACGTGACTCGCGCAGCAGCCGGTGCACGATCAAGTCTGGATAGCGCCGAATCGGCGACGTGAAGTGCGTGTAGTGCTCCGTCGCCAGGCCAAAGTGCCCAAGGCTGGCCGCGTCGTATCGCGCCTTCTGCATCGTCCGCAGCATGAGCGCCGAAATCGGCCGCTCCTCCGGTGTGCCGCGGATCCGATCGATCAGCTTCTGGAACTGCGTCGGCGTCACCGTGCGTCCTGTCGCCGCGAGGCTGTAGCCGAGCGGTGCGATGAAGGCCTCGAAGTCCTCGACCTTCTTCACGTCCGGCGCCTCGTGCACGCGGTGCAACGCCGGCGCGTCGTTCGCAACCAGATGAGCCGCCACGGTCTCGTTGGCGAGCAGCATGAACTCCTCAATGAGCCGATGCGCGACATTCCGCTCCGACGCGACGATGTCCTCGATCTGCCCCAACTCCGAAAGGATGACCTCCGCTTCGGGCAGATCGAAATCAATCGAACCCCGACGGCGCCGCTGCTGGTTCAGGATTTCGAACAGCTCATGCATCTGCTCGAACATCGGCACGAGATGCGCGTACTCACGCCTGACGGCCTCGTCCTGGTCGGTGAGAATAGCGTTCACCGCGGTGTACGTCATCCGTGCCGCGCTGTTGATCACGCCATCGTGAATCTCGTAGCGGACGACCCGGCCGCGGCGATCGACCTCCATCAGACACGACTGCACTAATCGATCCACGTGGGGATTCAAACTGCAGAGCCCCGTGGACAGCTCCGCTGGAAACATGTGCACGGCTCGCTCGGTGAAGTACACCGACGTGCCGCGCTCATAGGCCTCTTCGTCGAGCGCGCTTCCCTCTTTCACGTAGTGCGACACATCGGCGATGTGCACGCCGAGCCAGAAGTGACCGCTCGGGAGCCGCTCGATCGTGATCGCATCGTCGAAGTCACGGGCGTGCTCGCCGTCGATGGTCACGGTCGTGACCGTACGGAAGTCCGTGCGGCCCTTGATGTCGCGCTCCTTCACGACCAGGCCGAGGCGGTTTGCCTCGGCGATCGACTCTTCGCCGTGCGCGTCGGGGATGTTGAACTTGCGGATGATGATCTGCGTGTCCACTCCGGGCTCGTCGATGCGACCGAGCACGTCGATCACGCGCCCGACGGGGCCGCGCGCCGCGCTGGGCCATCGCGTGATCTCGACCACGACCATGTCCCCGGGCTCCGCCGACGACCACTGCCCTGTAGGCACGTGCACGTCGGTCAGGACGCGTCTGTCGAACGGGACGAGGTAGCCAAGTCCCGCCGCGTCGAGCTCGAAGCGACCGACGATGCTCGACTGGCTGCGTTCGAGAATCTTGATGATGCGGCCCTCGACGCCCTTCTCTGTGCGGCGCTCGATGCGAGCCACCACGCGATCGCCATGCATGGCCTCGGTCAGGTTCGCGGCGGCAATGTAAATGTCATCGTCTCCCTGCTCGGGGACGACAAAGCCAAAGCCGCCCGGATTGGTGGTGAGCTTCCCGACGATGAGATCCATCTTCTCGGGCAGACCGAACCGATTGCCGCGGATCTGCAGCAGATCGCCAGAGGCGACCATGCCCTTCAGCTGACGCTTGAAGCCGGCGCGCTCTTCGCGCGGTACGCGAAGCAGTTGGATCAACTCCCGCGCGGTGGCCGGGTGATGGACCGTCTCGCGAATGCGCTCGAGCAGATCCTGATTGCTACGCAACGAGGATGACCTGGAGATCGCCGACGTTGGTGCTGGTGGGACCGGTTCGGATGAGATCGCCGATCCGGTCGAAGAATTCGTACGTGTTGTTTTCAGTGAGGTAATCCTGTGGCTCGGCGATGCCGGCCGCTCTGGCCCGTTCAAATGTTGTGAGATCGACGATGGCGCCGGCAGCGTCGGTCGGGCCGTCGATACCGTCGGTGCCAATGCTCGCGGCGACGGCGCGCGTCCCGAGCGCCCGAAGCGAGCTGGCCATGGCGAATGCGAACTCCTGATTGCGCCCGCCCTTTCCCGCGCCGGTCACCGTTACCGTCGTCTCGCCCGACGCAATCACGCAAACCGGACGCGGCATCGACGCGATCGCTCGCGCCGCGCGTTCGATGCACTGGCCGGCCACCGCGCGCGCCTCTCCGGTGATCGGCTCGGCGATGACGTGCACGTGATAGCCGAGCGTCGCGGCGGCGCGACTCGCACCATCGATGGCGCCGCGCTGTGGCCCGATGACGCGCGCCTGTGCCCGCGCGAGCCGGGAATCGCCGCGCGGCGGCGTCTCGGGTACGTCTCCAGCGGCGCCGCTAGCAAGTCGAGCCACGACGGCCTCCGGATAGAGACGATGACCGCCGCGCCGTGCCAGCACGTCGAGCGCCGAGGCAAACGTGCTGTCGTCAGGCACCGTCGGCCCGGACGCGATGACCGAGAGGTCGTCGCCGACGACATCGGAGACGGCGAGCGTGAGCACATCGCCACGCGCGGCGAGCGCAAGCTGGCCGCCCTTGATCGCGGACAGATGCTTGCGCACGGTGTTCAGCTCGTAGATGTCGGCCCCCTGCTCCATGAGCGTACGAGCGGTGCGCTGCTTCGCATCGAGCGGAATCTCCGGCGCCGGGAGCGCCATCAGCGCCGATCCACCACCGGACAGCAGCACCAGCAGCAGATCGCGCTCGCCCGACGCGGCCGCCACTTCCAGCGCCCGGCGTGCCCCGGCCACGCTGCCGCCGTCCGGAAGCGGATGCCCGGCGTCATACCAGGTAGCCGTAGGTGGAAACCCGATCGTGTTCTCGGGGCCGCGTCGCGGCCCGATCGCGAGCAGCGTGCGCAGCGGCACGCCCGCCGCGGCGGCGCAGGCCTCGATCATTGGCGCGGCGGCCTTGCCCGCGGCGATGACGTCAACAGCCGGCGCGCGGCGAAGCACGGCGCGCACATCGGCGTCGTCGAGCGTACGGCGGACGAGCAGACCGGCGTTCACGCCGTCGATTGCGGCTCGTAGTACTGACAGGAGATCGTGTCGGAGATCGGGAGCGGGGGAAATCAGTGCACTTGCCGCGGATCGGCCCAGGCGGACAGTCCGGTCACCACGTCGAACTGTCGAAGGAGCCGGCTGACGACCTGATCGGCATCAGCCTCGGCGCACAGTTGATCGAGCTCGGACATGACCTTGACGAGGGCCTTCTCCATGTCTCGAATCGCGTGCTCTGAGTAGTACTCACGCTGCTTGTCCAGACAGCGCTGACACTTGATGAATTCTTCGCGGTAGAAGTCCGTGACAGAACAGAAGACCGGTTCCGGTGTTCGGGAATCGGTGAGATAACGGGACAGGCGCTTCCGCAAAGCGGGCATATACCTGAGGAGACTCCAGTGTAAACAGGCCTTTAACCTTCTGTCAACGAGGCCCCTTGGCTTCTGTCCAGGAGCCCCCCTGCCTTCTGTCGACGAGGCCCAAAGGGAGGCGTCAGGCCGCGTCGCGGGCAGCCACCACTCCCCCTGCACTGCCGACCAGCATTCCCCCCAGAATCAGATACAGACACAGCCGAATCGGCAGGAATTGCACGGATCCGCCGTCGAGCAGACTGCTGAGATTCGCCCCCCACCAGGCCATGGCCACCAGGAACCCTACCCACAAAGATGTGATCGCCAGGAGGGCGCCAATCCCACCCTGCAGGAACCCCTCAGCCACGAACGGACCGCGGATGAACGCCAGGGGGGCCCCCACCAGTTCCATGATCTCGAGCTCTTCGCGACGGGCCCGCAACCCGAGCCGGACCACGGTGGCCACGGTCACGGCGGCCGCCACGGCCATCAGCACCGCCAACGCGAACCCGGCCGCGCGAATCGTGCCGAGGCCTGCTCCGATGCGAGTGAGCCAGTCCTTGTCGTACCGGGCATCGGCCACGCCCGGCAACGCCACGATGCGCCGCACCAGCGCGTCGGCGCTGTCGCTCGCCCCGCCGGGACGCACGCGCACTTCGATCGACGCCGGGAACGGATTCTCGTCGAAGCTGCTCGTCAACTCCGCGAGCTCGGCGAACTCGCGCCGGAACCGCGTCAGCGCCTCGGCCTTGGAGACGTACTCGCGGCCCGCGGCCATCCCGCTCTGATCGATGAAGGTTTCGATCGCACCACGCTGCTCCGAGGTGGCGTCGTCGCGGAGATAGACGGAGAACTCGGCCGCCGACGTCCACCGCGCGAGCAACTGCTCCGCGTTCCATGTCACCAGCAGCAGCGCCCCTAGGACGACGAGCGCCAGGGCAATGGCCAGGACGGCAAACGCGCTGGATCCCCGACTGCGCCAGAGACTCGCGCCGCCCTGACGAAAGGCATATTCAACTGACCTCATGCCACCTCGACGACCTTCCCCTGATCGAGGGTAATCGTCCGCCGCCCGACGAGGCGAATGAGCTCACGATCGTGAGTCGCGACGAGCACCGTCGTACCGCCGGCGTTGATCTCGCGCAGGAGGTTCATGATCTCGAGCGACAGGTCGGGATCGAGGTTGCCCGTCGGCTCGTCGGCGATCACCAGCACCGGGTCATTCACGAGCGCGCGCGCGATCGCGATGCGCTGCTGCTCACCGCCCGAGAGATCCTGCGGATAGGCGTTCATGCGGTGCTGCAGTCCCACCCACTTGAGCACCTGGAACGCGCGGCGCCGCTGCTGCGCGGCGGGCACGCCGAGCACCTCGGGCACGAACGAGATGTTCTCGAGCACGGTGCGGCTCGGAATCAGCTTGAAATCCTGAAAGATGAAGCCGATGCCGCGGCGGTATTCCTGGATTTCGCGGCGGCTGAGCGTGGCGAGGTTCTGGCCGTTGACGAAGACCTCGCCTTCGCTGGGACGCTCCTGCAGGAGCAGCAGGCGCAGAAACGTAGACTTGCCGGCACCGCTCGGGCCGGTCAGGAAGACGAACTCAGCTTTCTCGATGGCGAGCGTCAGGTCTCGCAGGGCGTACAGGCCACGACTGTAGACCTTCGAGAGATGGTGCGTCTCGATCACGTTTTTGTGAGAATAGCATGCTCGCTGGTAGGTGGTGGCCGGTGGCCAGTCGTAAGAACCTGGAGTTCGCGACCAGCGACCGGCTACGAGCTACCGGCTAGTTCGCGTTTGAGCAGATCGCTCGCCAGCTTGGGATTCGCTTTGCCGCCGCTGCCTTTCATGACCTGCCCGACGAGGAAGCCGAACGTCTGATGCTTCCCGGCCCGGTACTGCGCGACGGCGTCAGCATTCTTGCCGACGATGTCGCGGACAATGGCCATGAGGGCGCCCTCGTCGCCGATCTGCGCGAGCCCGTCGGCGGCAACGATCGCATCCGCCGATCGGCCAGTGTCGTACATCTTGGCGAAGACATCCTTGCCCACTGACGTGCTGATCGTGCCTTTGTCGATCACGGCAATGAGTCCGGCCAGGCTCGGCGGAGTAATGGGGGCCTGCTCGATCGTCTGGCCGCGATCCTTCAGCGTGCGCAGCACTTCTCCCATGATCCAGTTGCTTGCCGCCTTGGCGTTCCCCGACGCCTTCGCCGTCGCCTCGAAGTAGTCAGCCAGCGCCGCGGACTGCGTCAGAACGCCGGCGTCATACGCGGGAATCGCATACTGCTCGACGAGTCGCCGGCACCGCGCCTCGGGCAGTTCGGGCATCGTCGCTCGCACGCGCGCAATCCGCGCGTCGTCGACCACGAGCGGCGGCAGATCCGGCTCGGGAAAGTACCGGTAATCGTGCGCCTCTTCCTTGCTGCGCATCGAGTGGGTCTCGCCCGCCGATGAATCCCACAGACGCGTCTCCTGGACGACGCGGCCGCCGCTCTCGAGGACGTCGATCTGTCGCTCGATCTCGAAGGCAATCGCCTTCTCGAGATAGCGGAATGAATTGACGTTCTTCACCTCCGCCTTGGTCCCCAGCTTCGTCTCGCCGGACGGCCGCACCGACACGTTCGCATCGCAACGGAGGCTGCCCTCCTCCATGTTGCCGTCGCTGACCTCGAGCCAGACGAGGATGTCGCGCAGGCGGCCGAAGAACTCAGCGGCCTGGGCAGCCGATCGCATGTCCGGCTCGCTCACGATCTCGATGAGCGGCACGCCGCTGCGGTTGTAGTCCACGTAGGTCCGGCGGTCGGAGTCGGGGAACCCTTCATGGAGCGACTTGCCGGCGTCCTCCTCCATGTGGATCCGCGTCAGGCCGACGTGACTCGTGACACCGCCGACGCTGATGTCGAGGCCGCCGCCAAGCGCCAGCGGACGCTCATACTGCGAGATCTGATAGCCCTTGGGCAGGTCGGGATAGAAGTAGTTCTTCCGCGCGAAGATCGACTCGGGCTGGATCCGGCAGCCGAGCGCGAGCGCGGCCTTGATCGCGTAGTCAACCGCCTGCGCGTTGAGGACCGGCAGGGCTCCGGGAAGCCCGAGGCAGACGGGACAGACCTGTGAGTTTGGCGCCGCGCCGAAATCTGTGCGGCAACCGCAGAACACCTTGGTTGCCGTTCGCAGCTGCGCGTGAATCTCTAGGCCAATGACAGCTTCGTAGGCCACGCTGCTCGCCTTCAAGGCCTAGGCCTTGGGACCAGCGTCCTTCACCGATGGCGCGACGTCGTTCTCGAACGTCTTGAAGTTGTCCACGAACATCTTCGCCAGCTTCGCCGCCTGCTCGTCGTACTTCGCGGCGTCGGGCCATGTACCGCGCGGATCGAGCACACCGTCCGGGACACCAGGGCACGCCGCCGGCACGTCGAGATTGAACACGGGGTGCTTCCTGTACTCGATGCGATCGAGTTGCCCGGTCAGCGCCGCGGTGATCATCGCGCGGGTGTACGCGATCTTCATCCGGCTACCGACGCCGTACGGTCCGCCGGTCCATCCGGTGTTGACCAGCCAGACGCGCGCCTTGTGCGTGGCGATCTTCTCGCCGAGCATCTTGGCGTAGACGTTGGGGTTGAGCGGAAGGAACGGCGCTCCAAAGCAGGTACTGAAGGTTGCCTTCGGCTCGGTCACACCCTTCTCGGTCCCGGCCACCCGCGCGGTGTAGCCGGAGAGGAAGTGATACATCGCGGCCTCGGGCGTCAATCGCGCGATTGGCGGCAACACGCCGTATGCATCGGCCGTCAGCATGACGACGTTCGTCGGATGACCGCCCTTGCCGGACATCTCCGCGTTGTCGATGAAGCTGATCGGATACGAGCCGCGCGTGTTCTCCGTGAGCGAGGCATCGTCCAGATCGAGCGCGCGCGTGTCGGGATTGACGACGACGTTCTCGAGGATGGTGCCGAACCGTCGCGTGGTCTCGTAAATCTGCGGCTCCGCTTCGCGCGAGAGCTTGATGACCTTCGCGTAGCAACCGCCCTCGAAGTTGAAGACGCCGGTATCGCTCCAGCCATGCTCGTCGTCGCCGATCAGGCGGCGATGCGGATCGCTCGAGAGCGTCGTCTTGCCGGTGCCGGACAGACCGAAGAAGAGCGCCGTGTCGCCGTCCTTGCCGATGTTCGCCGAGCAGTGCATCGACAACACGCCCTGCAGCGGCAGCGTGTAGTTGAGAATCGTGAAGATCGACTTCTTGATCTCTCCCGCGTAGTGCGTGCCGCCGATGAGCACCACTTTCCTGCCAAAGTGCACGAAGACGAAGACGTCGGAGCGTGTTCCGTGTCTGGCGGGATCGCTCTTGAAGTTGGGGGCATCGATGACCGTGAACTCGGGCCGGTGCGCGACGCGCTTCGCGGCATCGTTCTCCGGCAGAAACATGTTCCGCGCGAAGAGGTTGTGCCACGCAAACTCGTTGACGACGCGAATCGGAAGCTTGTACTTGCTGTCGGTGCCCGCCCAGGCGTCGAGGACGTAGAGATCTTTGTCCTGCAGAAACGCCATCATGTCCTTGTGCAACGCGTCGAACTTGGCTTCATCCACCGGCCGGTTCACGTTGCCCCAATGGACGTGCCGTTCGCTGGTCGCCTCGCGCACCACGAACTTGTCGTTCGGTGAGCGGCCGGTGTGCTGACCGGTCTTACAGACGAGCGGCCCCTCGGCGGCCAGAATGCCTTCCCCGCGGCGAAGCGCCTCCTCGTACAGGGCCGCCGGGTTGAGGTTCCAGTGGACGCGTCCCGATCGAAGAATGCCCAGGGCTTCGAGACCATGCGCCCGCTCAACCTGGATAGACATGCAGATCGACTCCCCTCCGTAAAAACGTCGATCGTACTGGTCCAGTCGGGGTCAGTCAACTCCCGCCGGTTCGGGGTATAGTGTTGTAGGCGAAAACGTTAGTCGGTGACGCGGTAAACACGTCTTCCCGGCAGCCGTATTCCCATGAGAACGCCTCCTCGACGCGTCGCAAAGCCAGGACTCGAGCCGCATGGACCGGTACCGACCGCGGTGCCGCGAACAGCGCCCAGATCACAGGCCCCGACGTCCAAGGAATCGGAGCTCGCTGCCAGCATCAAAGCGCTGGTGCTCGCAGGAGATCGCGACGCCGCGCGGGATCGTTTCGCCGATCTGGTGGCCCGGCAGCAGCGACGGGCAGTGCGCATCGCGTACAACTACCTGCGCGACGCACACGATGCCGATGAGGCAGTTCAGGATGCGTTCCTGAAAGTGTTTACACACATCACCAGCTATCGTGAGGAATACCCCTTCGAGGTGTGGTTCACCCGCATCCTCGTCAACGGTTGCCTCGATCTTCGCAAGGCGCGCACACGCCGTCTGCGCTGGGTGCTGCCGATGTCAGGCCCGCCGAACTCGCTCACGCCGCCGGAACCGGTCGCGCAGCAGCCGAGCGCCGAAGATCGCCTCATGTCGAGCGAACGCGCGCGACAGATCACGTCTGCCGTGGAGCAGCTGCCTGACAGGCAGCGGCTGGTCTTCACCCTCTGTCACATCTCCGAGCACACTACCAGCGAGATCAGTCAGGCCCTGGGCCTGAGCGAGGCCACCGTGCGCGTGCATCTCTTCCGCGCGGTTCGGAAGCTCCGGAAGCTGCTCCAGCGGCCCGGCTCGCAATCCGGCGTCGTCGAGCCGCAGATCGATCGGGAAAGGTCGGCGATATGAACCGCGCTCACCTCTCCGACGATCGATTGATCGAGATTTGCCTGGCTGAGGCGTTCGCTCCAGTCGATGAGCCGCATCTGCACGCGTGCGAGCGGTGTGAGAGCCGACGCGTTGCGCTTGCCTCCACGCTCGGTGACGTGACCGCCCGCGTGATCGACGAAGCCGACGAGTTGTTCCCGGCCGATCGCCTCGCCCGGCAGCATGCCCGCATCCTGCAGCAGGTCGATCATCTGGGCCGTCCAGCTCGCGTGATTGCCTTCCCGGCCGCACAGAGCCCGGAACCCGCGCGCCCGACGATGCGTCGCGGTCGGCGCTGGGTGGCCGCCACCGGAGCCGTCGCTGCCGCGTTCCTCATCGGGATCTTCACCGAGCGTCTGACGCACCAGTTCCCGGTCGGCCGTTCCGAGACGCTCATGGCGTCGCGTGCGGTTGATGCCGTCGTGGCGCGCACCGTGGTCGCATCGCTCTCCGACGACGAACTGCTCGGGCAGATTGAGCTGGCTGTCGACAGTCCAGGGCCCGCCGTGCTCGCACCGCTCGACGCGCTCACGCCGCGCGCCTGGGACGTGCGATAGACCACTTGCCACCACTGATTTTCCGCCGCGGCCTCGATCGCAAGCACGAGGTCGCCGGCGTACTTGCCGCCAGCTATCACAGCGATCTCGTCGCCGAGATCAAAGCCTGCCGACTTCACGTTTCAGTCCGGCCGCGTCACCGTGCATCTGGCGCGGGAGTTCGGCTTCTGCTACGGCGTCGATCGCGCCGTCGACTACGCGTATCAGACCCGCCAGCGATTCCCCGATCAGCGCGTGTATCTCGACAGGCGAGATCATTCACAACCCACACGTCAACGATCAGATTCGCGCGCAGGGTGTGCGCTTCCTCACCGACGCGGGTGAGTCCCTCGACGCGCTGACGCCGAGCGACGTCGTCATCCTGCCGGCCTTCGGCATCACAGTGGAACTGCTCGAGACCCTCGTCCACCGCGGGTGCACGCTCGTCGACACGACGTGCGGCTCGGTGCTGAACGTCTGGAAGAACGTGAAGCGCTATGCCGAGCAGGGCTTCACGTCCGTCATCCACGGCAAGTACTGGCACGAGGAAACCCGCGCGACGGCCTCGCAAGCCCAACAGGTCGGCAACGGTCACTACCTCGTCGTGCTCAATCGGGCCGAGGCGACACTGGCCTGCGACTACATCCGGGGCCGCGGCTCGCGCGAGGACTTCCTGACGGCCTTCGACCGGGCGGTCTCCCCCGGATTCGATCCGGACCTGCATCTTCAGCGGATTGGCTGCGCCAACCAGACGACGATGCTGAGCTCGGAATCGCTTGAAATCGGGGAGATGTTTCGCAGCGCCATCGGCGACCGTTACGGGGCCGAGCACATCGACGGCCGCTTCCGGGCGTTCGACACGATCTGCAGTGCCACCCAGGACCGGCAGGACGCCATCATTGCCCTTCTGGCGGCCCAGACGCTCGACCTGATGATCGTCCTCGGCGGGTATAACAGCAGTAATACCTGTAACTTGGCGCGGATTTGTGCCGAGCGGCTGCCGACCTACCACGTCGCCGACCCCGAGAGCCTCGTCTCCCCGGTCGAAATTCATCACAAACCGGCCGGCGGGAAGCACGAAGTGTCCACCCAGGGATGGCTGCCGGACGGTCCGTTGACCATCGGCCTGACCTCCGGCGCCTCGACCCCCGACAACCTGGTCGAGCGCGTCATCCGGCGTCTCGACGTCCTGGCGAACGAGGGCGACGAGAGCCCTGAATCCTGACCGCCCGGCGCTTGGGGTCTGAGCCCCTCCGTGTTACCGTATGTCTTTGCACCAAGAGCAGTAAACGGCTTTTGATGGCATGTCGTATGGCCGGGTATTGGCTATGACTCCCAAGCACCTGCTGAGGCAGATCGTCTTCGCGTTCGCGGTCATCATCGCTCTGGTTGTTCCCGCCGCTGGTCAGGGGAAGTGGTGGCAGTCCGACGAGTACAAGCGCGAGCTGCGACTGACCACTGATCAGAGCAAGCGGCTCGAGGACGTGTTTCAGGCCGCAGTCCCGCGACTGAAGTCGCTGAAGAAAGCGCTCGACCAGGCGGAGTCTGAGTTCGAGCGTCTGCTCGAGCGCGGCGACGATGGCTCCGTGATGGATCAGGTGGAGCGCGTCGAGGCGGCCCGGTCGGAGTTGAAGAAGTCGCACACGTTGATGATGCTCGACATGAAGCGGGTGCTGACAGCGGACCAGTGGGCAAAATTCAACGCCAAACATCAGGCAGCTGAGCGCGAACGTATCCGATCGAACGCAAGCAAATAGCGTCGATCGACATTTCCACATTTTCAGGACTTAACAGGTTTTACAAGACACCATGCAGACTTCGTGTGCCTTCTTGACGGTGCTGGCCCTCGCACTCGGATCCTCGGCGGCGTTCGCGCAGAGCGCCGAACAGCAGCGGCTCGATGAGATCGCGCGGGAAGCCGCGCGGCAGTTCGCCGAAGCGCGCACTCCCCTCGAGCAGACGCGTACCACCAATCCCGCGCAGCCGGGAACCAGAGTCGAGTTGACGCTCGACGAAGCCGTGAAGCGCGCGCTCGAGCGCAACCTGGACATCGCCGTCGAGCGGCTGAATCCACAGACCTTCGATTGGACGCTGGCCTCCCTGTCGAGAAGTTACCAGCCGACGTTCAACTCCAACATCGGCATCCGCAGCCAGTCGCAGTTTCCACGCAGTCAGACGGCCGGCGCCGACATGCTCGTCACCGAGACCTTCACCGGCAACAACGGCATCACGCAGAACGTGAAATGGGGCGGGGGCAGCTTTGCTGTCGCCTTCAACAACAACCGTCAGGAGCAGTCCGACCTCTTCGCCACGCGGAACCCCGCGATCAACGCCAACCTCACCGCCGTCTACGTGCAGCCGCTCCTGCGCAATTTCCGGATCGACGGCACGCGCGCGGCGCTGCGCATCACCGCGTTGAACCAGGAGATATCCGAGACCGCGTTGCGGGCGACCATCGTGCGGACGGTGGCCAACACGCGCAACGCGTATTGGGACTACGTCTTCGCGATTCAGGCGCTCGAAGTCGCCGACCGGTCGCTGGCGCTGTCCACCAAGCTCGTCGAGGACAATCAGGCGCGCGTCGAAGTGGGAACGCTCGCCCCGCTCGATGTCGTCCAGGCGCAGGCGGAACAGGCCACGCGACGGCAGGCCGTCGCCACGGCAGCGATGACCGTTCGCACCGCTGAGATTCTCTTGAAACGACTCATCGTCAACGGTACGGAGGATCCGGTACTGGGTCGCCAACCTCGAGCCAATCGATCGCCCCACGTACACGACCCAGGCGCCGGATATCGACGGCGCCCTACGCAAGGCGCTGGCAAACCGGACCGACCTCGATCAGTCGCGCAAGCAGGTCCAGGCGAACGATATCTCGTTGAGGACGCTCTCGGATCAACGACTCCCCGCGCTGGACTTGAACGCGAGCTACGGGCTGGCGGGCGTCGGCGGCACGCAGTTCATTCGCTCGAGCCTCGGCGGCAACGTCACGCAGACCATTCCGAGCGGCTACTCGGACGCGCTGGGAATCATCGCGGATCAGACTGCCCCGACGTGGAACCTTTCCGTGAACTTCAGCATCCCGATCGGCGCCAGTTCGGCCGATGCGAACCTGGCCCGTGCCCGCGTGCAACAGCAGCAGACGATCGCCGAGGCCCGTCAACTGGAGCTGCAGATTGCCGCTGAAGTCACCAACGCGGGGCTCCTCGTCGAGTCCAACCGCGAGCGTATGCAGGCCGCACAGGCGGCGCGCGATCTCGCGGAGAAGAGACTCGACGCCGAGCAGAGCCGATTCGACGTCGGCCTCTCGACGAACTTCTTCGTCGTACAGGCGCAGCGCGATCTGCGAGACGCGCAGAACTCGGAGCTTCGCGCGCTGCTCGACTATCGGCGTTCACAGGTGGAGTTCGAACGCGTCCAGGAGGTCCCGGGCACTGGCAGCGGTTTGATTACGGCCATTCAAGCCGGCGGCGGCGCCGCCAGCCGTGCGAACGTGGGCGGCGGGTTCGGCGGCAACTAAGCGAGCGATCGGGGGACGAGACTCTTCTCAGCGTCATGCGAAAAATAGTCATCAGTGCGGTGATCGTCGGGGTCGCTCTTGCGGGCTTCCTCTATTACAGAAGCCGGAGCAGCAACGACTCGGCCGCGCAGGCTGCGGGCGCTGAGGGTGGAGGCCGCCGCGGCGGTGGTGCAGGCAACGTCGGCGGTGGTGGTGGCGGCAACTTCGGGGGTGGTGGTGGATTCCGCGGCGGCGGCGGCGCGCGCGGCCCGATGACCGTGGAGCTGGCCAACGCGAAACGCATCGCGATGCTTCAGGAGATCAGGGTCGTCGGCAACCTGATTGGCGAGGCGACGGTGGCGGTCGCGCCCCGTACGGCCGGACGCCTGCAGGACATCTCGGTGCGGCTTGGCGATCGCGTGGCGCGCGGACAGCGTATCGCCAAGATCGAAGACTTCGAGATCGTCGAGCAGGTGAAGCAGGCCGAGGCGGCGCAGGACGTGTCGGCCGCCACGATCCGCCAGCGCGAGGCGGATCTGCAGCTGGCACTGACCAGCGTCGAGCGTTCGCGCAATCTGTTTCAGCGGCAGCTGCTGCCCAAGCAGACGCTGGACGACAACGAGGCCCGCTACCAGTCGGCGATCGCCCAGCTCGATCTCGCGCGGGCGCAGAACAGCCAGTCGAGGGCACGGCTCGACGAACTGCGCATCAACCTCGCCAACACGATCATCGTCTCGCCGGTCAACGGCTTCGTCTCCAAGCGCAGCGTCGATCCAGGCGCCTTCGTCTCGCAGCAGGCGACAATCGTGGACGTCGTGGACATCAGCCGCGTTCGCCTCGTCGTCAACGTCGTCGAGCGCGATCTCAAGGAGCTTCAAGCCGGCGACGGCGCGCAGGTCGAGGTCGATGCCTATCCCGGCGAAACATTCAAGGGACGCATCGCCCGCGTCGCGCCGGTACTCGACCCGGCCACCCGCACGGCGCCCATCGAGATCGAGATCGCCAACGCCGACTTCCGCCTGAAGCCCGGGATGTATGCACGCGTCGGGATCACGACGGACATCAAGAAAGAGACGCTCGTCGTGCCCATCAACGCCGTCGCCGATCTCGGCGGGCGGCGCGGCGTGTTTCAGCACATGAACGGCGTGGCCGTCTTCAGGACGGTGGAACTCGGCACCGAGAACGACGACGTCGTCGAGGTGCTCGCCGGGCTCAACGATGGCGATCAGGTGATTACCACCGGCGCGCGGGCACTGCGCGATGGCGACCGCATCCTGCTCTCCGGCGCGGCGGACGGACAGCGCGGCGGACGCGGTGGACGGACCGGCGGCGCTGACGGAGCGGCACGCGGGACCGGCGGCCCGCGGCGACGCGTCGCCGCAGTCAGGTGGTGCGGCTCGAGGTTCGGCCCAGCCGCCGGCCGGCGCGACGTCTCCCGGCGGCGACGGTTCCGCCCGGCGCTCCGGTGGCGACGGCTCCGGGCGTCGCTCCGGCGGCGACGGCAGCGGACGATCGGGCGGCGACGGCGGTCAACGATCGAACGGTCAGCGGCAAGGCAGCAGCGGTTCATCTCAGTAGGCAGGGCACGTTGGTGGGTAGGGCACGTCCTGTGGACGTGCCGGTCACTTTCACGTAAGTCATCGACAGAGTCTTGATATGAGCATTCCTCGTCTCGCGATTCAGCGCCCGGTCACGATGTTCATGATCAGCGCGGTCATCACCCTGCTCGGTTTCATTTCGCTCACCCGGCTGCCCGTCGACCTGATGCCGGAGTTCGAGCAGCCGACGCTCACGGTTCGCACCAGCTATGCGGGTGTCGGGCCGCTGGAGATCGAAGAGCTGATCACGCGTCCTATGGAGCAGGCGGTCAGCGCCGTGCCCGGCATCGTCCGCGTCCAGTCGCAGTCGTCCGAGGGCAGCAGCCAGGTCCAGCTCAACTTCGAATGGGGCCATGACCTGGCGGAGGCCGCCGACGAGGTGCGCACGCGCGTCGACCGCATGCGCGGACGGCTGCCCGAAGACGCCGATCCGCCGACGATTCAGAAGTTCGATTCGAACCAGCTCCCGGTCGCGCAGATCGGCATCGAAGGCGACTACGACCCGGTCACGCTGCGCGAGATGGCGCAGAACGAGATCGCGCCGCGGTTCGAGCGCGTCGATGGCGTCGCCGCCGTCACCGTCAACGGCGGCGTCCGCCGCCAGATTCACGTCGAGCTGTCGAAGGAAAAGATCACCGCGCTCAACCTGGGCGTGAACACCGTCGTCAATACGCTGCGCAACGAAAACCAGAACACGCCCCTCGGCGAGATCTTCTCGGGCGACGCGATGTACCTCGTACGCAGTCAGGGTCAGTTCCGCAGCCTCGAGGACATCCGCAACCTCGTGGTGCTGACGCGGGAGGGCGTGCCCGTCTATCTCCGCGACATCGCCGAGGTCAAGGACACCACCGAGCAGCGTCGATCGTTCATGCGCATCAACGGCAAGCCCGGCGTCCGCATTCAGGTGCAGAAGCAGTCGGGCAAGAACACCGTGGCCGTGGCCGCAGCCGTCCGCGCCGAGGTCGAGCGCGTGAACAAGGAGGTCAACGGCATCAAGATGACGATCACGCAGGACAACTCGGTCTTCATCGAGCGCGCGATCAAGAACGTGCAGGAGCACGCGATGATCGGCGGCATCCTGGTCGTGCTCATCATCTTCGCGTTCCTGCGCGACGTCCGATCGACGCTGATCGTCTGCACGTCGATTCCGGTGTCGGTGGTCGGGACCTTCGCGCTGCTCTACTTCGGCGGGTTCACGCTGAACACGATGACGTTTGGCGGCCTTGCCCTGGGCATCGGCATGATCGTCGATGCCGCCATCGTGGTGCTGGAGAACACCCACCGCCATCTCCACATGGGCAAGGACAAGATGAAGGCCGCGATCGAAGGCAGCGAGGAAGTCTGGTCGGCAATTCTGGCTTCGACGCTGACGCACATCGCCGTGTTCATCCCGCTGCTCTTCCTGTCCGGCACGGCGAGCATCATGTTCACGCAGCTCTCCGTGGTCGTGATGTTCTCGCTGGCGATGTCGCTCTTCGTGGCGGTCACGATCGTCCCCGTGCTCTGCTCGCGCTGGCTGAAGACGCCTGATGAGGAAGCCACGGCCACCGGCGTCATGGCCCGGTTCTATGGCCTGAGCGAACGGTTCCTCGAGCGGATGGACGAGCGTTACCGCCAGGCGATTCATGTCGCCCTCAACCATCGGCCGTCCGTCATCGGTGGCGCCGCGGCGCTAGTCGTGCTGGCGGCGGTGCTCTACCCGCAAATTCAGGTCGAGCTCATGCCGCAGGCCGACGAGGGCGAGGTGAACGTCAACGCCGAGCTCGCCGTCGGGACGCGCATCGAGCGGACCGAAGAGGCCCTCCTCAAGCTCGAAGAGATGGTCAAGGAGAACGTGCCGGAGATGGTGACGATCATCACCGAGGGCGGCGGCGGGGGCAACAACTGGCAGGGCGGCGGCGGCGGCAGCACGCACCGCGGTCAGATCCGCATCATGCTGCAGCCGCGCGATCAGCGCACGCGCACGAACGAGGAGATCGCCGTAGCGCTGCGCCGGCAGCTGGGTGGAACACTGCCTGGCGTAGTCGTCCGCGCCAATCCGTCCGGCGGCAACAACCAGATCATGCGGTTCCTCAGCGGCGGCGGCCAGAACAACAACGGCGGCTCGAGCCGGCTGCAGCTCGAAATTCGCGGCCACGATCTCGACGATGCGCGCCGGCTGGCCCAGGACGCGCGCACGATGATGGAGGATACCGACGGCATCGCCGACGTCCAGATCGGACGCGAAGAAGGCCGTCCCGAGATCGCCGTGAGAGTCGACCGTCCCAAGGCCGCGATGCTGGGCATGTCCATCTCCAGCGTGGCGACGACGATCCAGACCAACGTCGCCGGGACGACGGCGGCGCAGTACCGCGAGCGCGGCAACGAATACCCCGTGGTCGTGCGTCTGCGCGAAGAAGATCGCGAAGCGATCTCCGACGTCGGCGACGTCCTCCTCAGCACGCCCAACGGTCAGGTCGTGCCGGCGAAGAACGTGCTCCTGGTCAATCGAGAGGCTGGTCCGGTCCAGATTCAGCGCAAGAACATGGAACGCGTCACCAGCGTGAACGCCGAGATCGAAGTGCCGCTCAGCGTCGCCGTCAAGAACGTCGAGGCGCGGCTCGGCCAGCTGCGCCGGCCGCCAGACTTCTCGGTCGGGTTTGGTCCGGAGCTCGAGGAGCAGGCGCGGTCCTTCGCCCAGCTGCGGCTCGTGCTGATCCTCGCCGTGCTGCTCGTCTACGCGGTCATGGCCTCGCAGTACGAGTCACTGCGCGATCCGTTCATCATCATGTTCTCGGTCCCGGTCGCGGCGATCGGCGTGGTCCTGAGCCTGATGTTGACGGGCACCTCGTTCAGCATGCAGGCCTACATCGGCATCATCATGCTGGCGGGCATCGTCGTCAGCAACGCCATCCTGCTGGTGGACTACATCAACACGCTGCGGCGTCGCGACGGGATGGAGCTTCGCGAAGCGGTTGAACTCGGCGGGCGTACACGCCTGAGACCCATCCTCATGACGTCGATCGCGACGATGCTCGGCCTCGTGCCGATGGCCATCGGCATCGGCGAAGGTGGCGAGTTGCAGGCGCCGCTGGCGCGGGTCGTGATCGGCGGACTGCTGACGTCCACGATTGTCACGCTGGTCCTCGTTCCGGCCATCTACACGGTGTTCGAGGAAGGGCTGTCGGGAATCTTCAAGAAACGCGCGGCGCACTAACGCAGATTCTTGTAGAGGCGGGTCTTAACACCCGCCTCTACGTCTCAAAAGCCCGCCTCTACGACGTCAGCGCTCGCAACAACTCCTCCACAGTTCGGCCTGTCACGGGATCGCGCCAGTCGGGCGCAATCTCGGACAACGGCTCCAGCACGAACCGGCGCTCCCTGAAACGCGGGTGCGGCACGATGAGCGCCGGGCCCTCATCGATCACGACCTCGTCGTAGAGAATCAGATCCAGATCGACGGTGCGCGGTGCGCCGGGAAACGGCCGCTCGCGTCCGAGGTCCTGCTCGATCGCGAGCAGGCGCTCGAGCAGCGTCTTCGCCGCGAGCGAGGTCTCCCCCACTGCGGCCCCATTCAGAAACGTGGGCTGTGGCCCGACGCCAACCGGCGCGGTGTCGTGGAAGGTGGAAACCCGCAGCTGATCGATGAAGGACGCGAGCGCGGCAAGCGCCGAGCGAAGATGGCTTTCGCGATCGCCGAGATTGCTGCCGAGGGCGACAGCAACGCGAGTCACGCCTATTCTTGCCAGCGATCCGGGAGCACAGCGCCAACGCGAGCGACGCCGCCGCTGCGGCGGCCGAGGACGTCCTCGAAGCCGGCCGCGGCCTGCTCGAACAGCCGCTGATGCTCGAGCGACTCCCCGATTACCACGCCGAGCATCGTCCGATGACGGGCGTGACTCACGGTCGCGACGCGATCTCGCCACCGGGCCACGAAGGCACCGAGGAACTTCGCGTCTCCGGCGAGGATGTCCCGATACACGGCGACCTCACCCTTCTTGCCCGCGGGCGCGTCCGGTGATGGCAGCGGAAGCGTCGTCTGCGGAAGCGCGGCGCCGACCTCGACGAGCGCGCTCTCCAGCCAGGACAGATGGGTCTCTTCGCGGGCGATGACGTACTGATAGGTGTTGTTGAAATCGTAGTGGCTGACGACGCGGGCGGCAGCCTCGTGACGCTGCAGCAGCGCGAGCCGCTCGCCGGAGAAATCGGTCAGGAACTTCTTCAGCTCGTCCTGTTGCACGGGGTCTACGCCTTCTGCGTTAGGCTTTCTGTTTCTCTTTGCAGCTGATGCAGGACCGGGTCCACGGGATCGCCATCAGGCGGGCCTCCGCGATGGGTTCACCGCAATCGCGGCAGATACCGAACGAGCCTTCTTCGATCCGTCGGAGCGCGCCCTCGATCGCCTGCAGAATCTTGGCGTCCGTCTGTTTGAGCTTCAGCTGAATGTGGACTTCGTTGTTGCCGGCAGCCTGATCGGCCATGTCGCCCTGACGACCGGAATTGTTCTCCATCGTCCACTGCAGCGGCTTGGCCGCACTTCCGCCCAGCAGTTCGCCGCGCTTCCGCATCAGCGCGTCCCGGTAGATCTCCACATCCATTCGTTGGAGCCCTCTGGCCGGCATTTCACGGCCAAGCCAAGCGGCAATTGTAACACCACCCCACTTCGCCGAAGGGCTTCGTGGGGCAGGGCGCTACTCGGCGCGTAGTGTCGCCAGGGGCTTGTGACGGAGCACGTCAAGGCTGGCAATGACGCCGACGGCGGCCACGAAGACGGCCGTGATGA
Organism: uncultured Acidobacteriota bacterium; assembly: GCA_963751025.1. Taxonomy (GTDB): domain Bacteria; phylum Acidobacteriota; class Vicinamibacteria; order Vicinamibacterales; family UBA2999; genus Gp6-AA40. The sequence goes on from CAVVTC010000010.1 coordinate 669,833, forward strand.
GGATGCCGGCAACGGTGAGGCCCGGAGAGGGCTCCCATGGCAGATCGAGGGCGTAGCGTGCGACGGCCCAACTCAGGACGATCGCCCCGAGCGCGCCCACGGTGCCGGCGATCGCGCCCAGCACGCCGTACTCGACGAGCAGCGTCGTGGCAATCAAACGACTGCTGGCGCCGAGCGTCTTCAGAATCGCCGCTTCGTAGACGCGCCGGAACTTTGTCATCGAGACCGCCCCGATGAGAATCAGGCTGCCGCTCAACAGCACCAGGCCGCCGACGACGGTCACCGCAAGCGTGACATTGCTGACGATCCCGGTGATCGTGTCGAGCACCTCGCGAAGATCGATGACCGACACGTTCGGATAGCTGGCGACGAGCAGGCCCTGCATGCGCGCACGGGCGACAGGATCCCGCGCGCCGCGCACCGCGGCGATGTACGTATGCGGAGCGGTATCGAACGGCCCCGGCCTGAAGACGATCATGAAGCCGCCGGCCCGGAAGTCGCGAAAGTCCACTTCACGGAAGCTGACGACGCGCGCGGTGACGATGCGACCGAGGACGTCGAAGCGCATCTCGTCGCCGAGCTGAATCTGGAACCGCGACCGAAGGCCTTCCTCGATCGACACCTCCGGCATGGCCTCCGCCGGCCCGGCCTCCCACCACGTGCCGTCCACCAGCTTCTCATTGGCCTCGAGGTTGGACCGGTAGGTGACGGTGAACTCGCGTGACAGGCCTCCCCTGCCCCGCACGTCTTCGAATGCTCTCGAGGTTGACGTCGCGTCCGCGCACGCCGACGATGCGCGCGCGCAGCACGGGAATCAGCTTCGGTGCAGCCTCCTCGCCGTTCTGCGGTCGATGAGGCCGGCCACGCCGTCGCGCTGCGACGGCTGGATGTCCATCAGGAACATGTCCGGTGAGTTCTCACCCATCTGGAGCGAGAAGTCCTGGAGCAGGTTCGCCTGCAGCGCGCGGACACCAAGGATGAAGAACGTGCCGAGGCCGACGGCCAGCAGAATGATTCGAGTCTGGTTCCCGGGACGGGCGACGCGAAGCACGGCCTGACGGAGCGCGAACGAGCGCGCATGTCGAAGCGGCTGCACGGCGCGAACGAGTGCGGCGCCCGCCAGATGCAGCACGAAGGCTATCGCCACGAAGCCGCCGGACAGCACCAGACCCACGGCCAGCGATCCGGCCTGCCAGGCCGCGACCCCGACGAGCGAGGCGGCCACGGCCAGGGCGACTCCCCACTTGAGCCAGTCGAATTTCTGCGCCGACGAGGTGTCCTGCCGCAGGAGCAGCGACGGCTTCACGTTGCGGATCTCGAGCAGCGGCACGACCGAGAACAGCACCGACACGAGCATGCCGACGGCGATTCCCTGGAGGACCGCGGCAATCGTCAGCCCGTACTCGACCTGCAGGAGCGCGGCGAGATCGCCGACGAACAGCGGCAGCGTGAGCAGCGCGACGCCGGCAATCGCGACGCCCAGGACGCTGCCGGCCAGCCCGAGGAGCAGCACCTGCGCCAGGTAGACGCTGAGCACCTGCCGCGTCGTGCTCCCGACGCACTTGAGAATCGCGATGCTTCGCACCTTCTGCTGCACGAACACGCGCGTCACGCTCGATACGCCAATGCCGCCAAGAATCAAGACAACCAGACCCACGAGACTCAGGTAGTTCTCGGCGCGCGTCAGGTTCTGAGTCATGCGGCCTTCGTTCTGCCGATACGACCTGGCGCGAACGAAGTCGTTGACGAAGGACTCACCCAGATCGCGGGCCAGGAGCGTGCTGGCGTCGCGACGCCCGGGCACGGGCGGCGGACCGGGCACCTGCAGCAGCAGCTCGTACGACGCGCGGCTGCCGAACGACAGCAGTCCGGTTGACGGCAGATCGGCCAGATCGATGAAGAGACGCGAGCCGAGCGAGAACGCGCCGAGGTTGCGGCCTGGCTCGGTCTGGATCACGCCGCGAATCTGAAACCGTTGGGTGCCGATCTGCAGATCGTCGCCGACGCTCAGGTTGAGCTGCGCCAGCAGTTCCGGCCGGACCAGCGTGCCGTGTCCCTGCAGCAGCGTGTGCGAGTACTGGCCGTCTCGCAGCGTCATCGTGCCGTAGAGCGGAAACGCCGACTGGACGGCGCGCAGTTCCACCATCCTCGCCGTCGTCGTATTCGGCGGCCGGACCATCGTCGCAATCTCGACGGCTTCCGAGACGATGCCGACGCGTCCGCTGGCGCGTTCCTTGTCCACCGCCGAGCGAACCTTCTCGCCGAGCGGGCGATCGCTCCGCACCACGACGTCGGCGCCGGTCATCGCGCGTGCTTCCCGCGTCAGGCCTTCGCGCACGCTCTGAATGACCGAGCGGATGGCGACAATCGAGGCCACGCCGACGGCAATGCACACGAAGAAGAACAGCAGCCGATGCCAGGATGCGCGAATCTCGCGGAGCGCCATGCGGACGACGAACGTCATCGCAGTGCTCCCGCCGATTCGGTGCCCGCCTTGCGAAGCGCCTCGTCCGGTGGCACCGGACGTCCGTCGCGCAGCACCAGACGCGTGTCGGCCAGCGAGGCGAGTTCGGCGTCGTGCGTGACCAGCACGAGCGTCGACTCACGCGTGCGGCGCACGTTCAGCAGCAGATCCATGATGTGGCGGCCGGTCGTCGAGTCCAGGTTGCCGGTCGGCTCGTCGGCCAGCACGATCGGCGGATCGTTGGCGAGCGCGCGCGCGATCGCAATCCGCTGCTGCTCGCCGCCGGAGAGCTGCGAGGGATAGTGATGCGCGCGATCGGTCAGGCCCACTTCCTCGAGCAGTTGACGCGCACGCGGGACGGCGTCGCGACGCCCGGCGATCTCCATCGGGATCAGCACGTTCTCGAACGCGGTCAGCGACGGCACGAGGTGGAAGAACTGGAAGACGAATCCGATCTTCTCGCCGCGCAGCCTGGCGAGGCCGTCCTCGGTCAGCCGGGTGATGTCCACGCCGTCGATCAGAATCTCACCGGTGCTGGGCGCATCGAGGCCGGCCAGCAGTCCGAGCAGCGTGGACTTCCCGCTCCCTGACGGCCCGACGACGGCCACGAATTGACCGGAGGGAATCGTGTAGTCCAGCGGGTGAAGAATCGTCAGGGGGTGATCGCCGCTCTGGACTGTCTTCGATACTCCTCGGAGCTCGATCATTTCGTGGCGCTCCGACCATCGTTCGTAGTGTCCGGCTTTCCTGGCCTGAGCGGAGTCGAAGGCAGCCGGACCTCGCCAGGCGACTTCTCGAGCAGCGGCTCGAGCGTGCGCCAGATCGTCGCGGCGATCAGCTGCGAGCCCTCGGCGTTTGGATGCATGCCGTCGGCGATGTTCAGGCTCGGGATGCCCGCGACCCCGTCGAGATAGAACGGGATGAAGGTGACATCGTGCGCCTTGGCGAGGTCGCGATAGACCTGCCGGAACTCCTCGGTATACACCGCACCGAAATTCGGCGGCGCTTCCATGCCGGTCAGCACGACCGTGATCCCTCGCGCGCGTGCGCGCGTGATGATCTCGGTCAGGTTCCGCTTCAAGCGCGGCAACCGGGAGACCGCGAAGACCGTCGTTGGCGCCGAGCTCGATCACCAGAATCCTCACATCTCCTTCGAGCGACCAGTCGAGGCGGCTGAGACCGCCAGCCGACGTGTCCCCCGACACTCCTGCGTTGACGACCTCGTACCGGTACTCTGTCGGCCTGCAGTCGCGCCTGGATCAGCGACGGAACCGATTCTTCTTTCGCCAGTCCGTAGCCCGCGGTGAGACTGTCGCCGAGAAAGACGATGCGCGGCCGCGCCGACCGTGGTGCGCTCGGCCGTGTGCGCGTCAGCAGCTCGCACGAACCTCGGCCGGCGACTCCCCCTGCGCGCAGGAGGCGTACATAAGTGTCGTGAGCCCGATGAAGAGTACCGCGAACCGCATCAGAAGCCGTGCGTTCATTATGTTATAAGACGAGCGCATGGCTGCTCCGTTCCGATGTCTCTCGCCTGAGCACATTCACGATCGAGCCGGGGCCGCTCGGAGACACCATCGACCGCGCGTATGCCCGCCTCGACCAGCTCGGCTTCGCCGAGGCGCTCTGGCGCAAACGTCTCGACATCTGGTCGGCCGATCCCGCGATTCACACGCTGATCGCCAATCGTCTCGGGTGGCTGGACGCGCTCGACGTCGTCGTCCCGCAGTTGCCGCGACTGCGCGCGTGCGCCGACGCGGTACGGCGAGACGGGTTCACGCACGTCGTGCTGCTCGGCATGGGCGGATCGAGTCTCGCCCCTGAAGTGCTTCGTCAGGTCCTCGGCTCCCGGGAATCCGTCCCGTCGTTTCACGTCCTCGACTCGGTCGATCCGGATGCCGTTCGCGCCGCGATGGCGCACGCGGACACGTCGCTCTTCATCATCGCCAGCAAATCGGGCTCGACGATCGAGCCGAACACGATGGCCGCCGAGGCGCGCCGCCGCGTCATCGCCGCCGGGCGCACGAATGGGGGACGCGGTTCATCGCGATCACCGACGAAGACACGGCGCTGCACCGCCTCGCGACGGCGGAGCGGTTCCGCGACGTGTTCGTCAATCCGTCCGACATCGGCGGGCGCTATTCCGCGCTGTCGCTCTTCGGCATGGTGCCAGCCGCGCTGATGGGTATCGACCTCGACGCGCTGGTCGCCGGAGCCCGCGCGATGGAAACGGCCTGCCGACTTACCCAGGTCCGCGACAATCCGGGCCTGGCCCTGGGCGCGATCATGGGCGCAGGCGCGCTGGCCGAACCAACGCGAGACAAGCTGACGCTGCTGCTCCCAGCGCGACTCGCGTCGTTCGGGCTCTGGGTCGAGCAACTCGTCGCGGAGAGTACCGGCAAGCACGACAAGGGCGTGGTGCCGATCGCCGGCGAATCCGCGCGCATGTCACTTGGTTCCGGATCGCATCATCGTCTCGGTCACCGTGGGAGACGAGACACCGGACGTTTCCGTCCTCGACCGTGCCAGAGCATCGGGCGCGCCGGCCGTGACGATCCGTCTGCCGGATGCGCACGCGCTGGGCGCGGAGTTCCTGCGATGGGAAATCGCCACGGCGACGGCCGGCCTGCTGATGGCGATCAATCCGTTCGACGAGCCCAACGTGAAGCAGGCGAAGGACGCCACCGCGGCACTGCTCAGCGTCTATCAGCAGAGCAAGCGGCTGCCGCGGCCGGAGCCGCACGCCACGATCGACGGCGCACGGTTGACGCTCAGCGCCGCGGCTGAGACACAGCTCTCAGGTGAGCCTGCGGCGTCGTTCCTGCGCGTGCTCGGCCCACAGGACTATTTCTGCCTGCTCGCATTTCTGCCGCCGGATGACCCGCGATTCGACGCTGCGCTTCAGGAGTTCCGCATGATGAGTGGATCGCGCGGCAACTGCGCCACGCATGTTCGGGTACGGGCCGCGCTATCTCCACTCGACCGGGCAGCTGCACAAAGGCGGCGCCAACAACGGCGTCTTCGTCATCGTCACCGCCGAACCAGACGAGGATCTCCCGATCCCCGATCAACCGTTTTCGTTCTCGGTGCTGGAAACGGCGCAGGCGCTCGGAGACTTTCAGTCTCTCGATCGGACCGGACGCCGCGCGCTGCTGTTGACGCTGCCGCGCCGCGACCCGGAGTTACTGCAGCGCGTATTCGCGTCGTTGATGGCGAACCTGAACCCCGAGCCTGAACCTGAACACGAACCGAGCAGCGAGAACTGAGAAGCGTCAACGACACGCTGCTATTCGCGTCGAATGACGACCGCGGTCACGTTGTCCGTGGCGCCGTGGCCCAACGCCTCTCGCACCACGCTTTCCGCCACCTGCGCGACTGATGTGCGGCTGCCCAGTAGCGTGGTCAGCGTCTCCACCGAGACCGCCCCGTGCACGCCGTCGCTGCATAGCAACAGTACGTCTCCGCTCACGAACGCACACTGAGCGACGCTGGGTTGCAGTTCCGGACGTAGCCCGACCACCTTGGTGAGCACGTGGCGCATCGGGTGCTGCTCGAACTCACGCGCTTCATCGGCAAGACCGTTGAGCGCAGCAGCGACCCACGAGTCATCTCGCGTGAGTTGCGTCAGGTGCCCCTGGTGCCACAGGTACACGCGGCTGTCGCCCGCGTGCGCGTACACCGCCTCGCGGTCTCTGACGAACACCGCCGCCACCGTCGTGCCCATCCCGCTGTAGTCGGGCTTCGTCGCCCGCCTCAGCCAGGATGTGGTCGTTGGCCAGACGCAGCGCTTCGTCCATCACGTTCAAACTGGGAGGTGTGCCGTCGGTGAGGAACTCGCCGATCGTCTTGACCGCCAGACCCGAAGCAACTTCCCCGGCGTTGTGCCCGCCCATCCCGTCGGCGACGACGAAGAGACCGCGGTGCGGCGTCAACGAGAAAGGCGTCTTCGTTCGTGGTCCGGCGGCCCGGATGGGTGACGCCATGGGCCGCCAGCGACATGGGCCACGATTATAGCTTCCATCAGCTTGTATACTTTGTATACTCCTGCTGTGCCGACTGCTGCGCTCCACCCGACGCTCGCCCGCGCCAACGGCGCGCTGGAGCGCGGTCGGGGCGCAGACGCCTCGCCCCATCTGATTCCCCTCCTGCGGTCCGGGCTCCCTCAACCGCGAAGACGAGTTGACGGTCAGGTCGGCCCTCGCCGAGGCATGGCTGCTCCAGGACGACCTCACCCAGGCGACGACGGCGTTGGCAGGCCGCCCGACACGCTTCAGGAGCGCATCACCGACGCGCAGCTCTCCACGATCTGGCGCCTGCACGGCCGGATTGCGCACGCCAAGGGTGAACAGTCGCGGGCGATCGCGCTGCACTCGCGCGCGCTGAAGCATGCCGAGCTCGCGCACGACTCCCGCGCGATCGGTCTCGCCCACTACGAGCTGGCCCTCTGCTACAAGCAGGTCGGCGACTCGGGCATCGTCCGCGACCATCTCACGGAGGCCGCGTCCGCGCTGCACGCCGCCGGCGATCGACGACATCTCGCACTCGTCCACTCGCTGTCGGCGGTGCTGCTCGCGCAGGCCGGACGTGTGGACGAAGCCACGGCCGGACTGCGACAAGGCCGAACGCCTGGCGATGGCCATCCCCGCCGACGACGTCCTCGCGGGTATCGTCCACAACCAGGCGAACGTGGCGCTGATGCGCCATCGCCACGATCAGGCGCTGACGCTGGCCGAACGGAGCGTCGCGCTGCACGAGTCGCTCGGTTCGGGCCACGGGCTGGCCGTCACGCTGGCCACGCTCGGACAGATCTACGTGCAGCTTGGCGATCTCGAACGCGCCGAACAGATCCTCACGCGCACGCTCGAAGTGCGCAGCCCGATTCAATTCCACGAGACGACCGGCGCGGTGTTCGACACGCTGGCGCAGATCCATTTGATGCGCGGCTCGTACGAACGCGCCGGCTGACTATCTGCGTCAAGCCAGCGATGCGTACGGTGCGTACGGCACGCAGACCATGCGCTGGTACGAGTGGTCGCTGAAAGTTCTTGGCGTCAAGCTCGCGATCCGGCGACGCGCGTACGACGAAGCGATCGCGATGGCCGACGCGCTGGCGCAGGCGCCTGGCGTGCCGCCGGCCGACGCCATCCAGGCCGATCTCGCCGCGTGCGAAGCGATGGTGGCGGCCAGCCGCATCGACGAGGCACAGCATCGTCTCGAGACGTGCGAAACGCGGCTCGATCCGAAGACGACACCGGCCAACTGGGGCGAGTTCCTGCGCATCCGCGGTCTCATTCGCGAGCAGGCCGGGCGGCCGCAGCTCGCGCATCACGACTTCGCGCAGAGCGCCAACATCTTCGAGCTGCTCGGCGAGCGGTATCAGGCCGCGCTCAGCCAGCTGGCGCTGGGCCGGATCGCCGCCGCGGCGGGCTCGCGTCCCGCCGCCGAGCGCAATCTCGATTCGGCGACCACGGTCTTCAAGATGCTCGGGGCCGAGCGCGATCTCGACGAGGCCGCGAGCGCGCGTGGCGTGCTCGATCGACGTCGGCGCTCGCCGCAGCCGGTCTTCGCCGCCGACGCCGAGGAAGGCATCGTCAGACGACTCGTCGATGCGGCGATATTCCCCGAGCTGCTGTCACGCGAGACCGCGACGGCGATCATCGAGACGCACGGAAGCCGATGCGGTCGTGATCTTCGTCGAGTCTCCGACGCGATCTCCGCGTCGTCGCGAGCGCCGGCTGCGACGCCAGCGTCGCGGCGGCGCTCGCGCGAGCGGCCCATCAGGGCAGTCGCCGAGTACGGCGACGGCGTGCTGATCTGATCGAAGTCGCTGGGCAAGGAGCACGACGGTCCGCGGCGCTGCGTCATCGCCGCATCGCGGCATCTGGGCGACGCGGAGATCCGGCGGTTCCGCATGTTCGCGGCCATCGCGCGCCAGGGGTTCGAGCTGTGCGGGCTGCGCGATCGTCCCGCGCAGGCCGTCGAACTGGCGAACGAGCGTCCGCTCGAGCCGCTGCTCCCCGGCTTCATCTGCGCCAGCGCGGCGATGACCCGCCTCAGCGATCAGATTCAGCGTCTTCAGGGTCACAACCTGACCGTGCTGATCACCGGCGAGAGCGGAACCGGCAAGGATCTCGTCGCGCGCGCGATTCATGCCGGCTCGCCGCGACGCGCCTCGATGTTCCTGCCGTTCAACTGCACGACGACCACACGCGAGCTCGCCGACAGCCAGCTGTTCGGCCATCGGCGCGGCAGCTTTACCGGCGCGGTCAGCGATCAGCAGGGGCTCATTCGATCGGCCACCGGCGGCACGCTCCTGCTCGACGAAATCGGCGACCTGCCACTCGACATCCAGCCCAAGCTGCTGCGATTCCTCGAACAGGGGGAGATCATGCCGGTCGGTGAAACCCGGCCGCAGGCGGTCGACGTCCGGGTGCTGGCCGCCACGAACGCCGACCTCGAGCAGCGGGTGACCGAAGGAAAATTTCGAGAGGATCTCTACTATCGCCTCAGCGTGATCCGGATTCACGTCCCGCCGCTGCGGGAACGACGTGAAGAGATTCCCCACTTGAGCACGTACTTCCTGCGCGATGCCTGCGAGCGGCTGGGCAAGTCGGACGTGCATCTCAGCTCGCCCACGCTCGACCTGTTCGCGCGCTACTGGTGGCCGGGCAACGTGCGGCAGCTGCGGAACGAAATTCAGCGCGCGGTGGCGATGAGCCCGCCCGGCGGGTCGATCGAGCCCGAGCACCTGTCCGCCGACCTCACGGCGCCCCGCACGGACCTCGCGGGAGCTCGACGGCGTCCGGTGTCCCCGTCTCGCGCCACGCAGCCGGGCAACCTGGCGGCCGCGGTCGAGGAGATCGAGCGCGGCATGATCACCGTGACCCTCGAGCGGACCCGCGGCAACATCTCCGAGACCGCCCGGGTGCTCGGCCTGACCCGCCGGGGCCTCTATCTCAAGATGCGCCGGCTCGGTCTTGACGTTGTTGCAGCGGATATCTAGTAATCAGGTATACACCCATACTGGATACCAAGTAAGCGAATTGCACAGAATTGATATCGAGGCTTTTGACCGCTACTAATTGATTATAAAGGGGTTATCGACAAGACAGCCGCGAAAGAGTCGAGCCTCGGTGACGAGCGGCCCGCGCATTGATAGTAACTCTGGTATCTCCACCTCACATTGACCAGGGGGCCATCGTGATTGACACGGTTACCACTACTCGACGAAGCTCATCCGCTGGCCAGCAGACACGGGTCGGCCACCGTCGCAAGGTCAGCGTGCCGGCGCGACTCACCTGGCGCGACGCCAGCGGAACGCTGCGCTTCGTCTCGGTCGTGATGCGCGACGTCAGCGAAGTCGATGCCTTCGTCGAGTGTCAGGTGCCGGCCTCGATCCCCCTCTATCGCCTGGTGCATTTCCAGGTCGAACGTCCGTCGCGCGAAGGCCAGGATCTCCCGCCGGCGCTGCGTGAGGGCAAGGTGCTCTCGGCGGTCTATCGAGTCGGTCCGTACAAGACGTCAACCGGCACGCCAAGCGGCTACGCACTGCGTCTGCTGGTCGAACCGAAGACGAAGATCGCGGCCGCGTCGCGACCGTGAGGCGCTGGCGCTGGCGAACTGAATCGGTCCGGCGGCCGCTTCAGACGGGCGCGCCCACTCTGCAGACCGAGGCGCTTCCTCCAATACCGCGCCAAGTCCGAACCACAGGTACTTGAATCCGGCCGCGACGACGTACGCAGTCGACTTCGCGCGTCGCTCATGTAGCGGCGCAGTTCCTGACGCAGCCACTCGGCAAAACGCTCACTCTTCTCCTCGTCGGTGCCCTCGGTCCTTCGAGAGACTCGCGTACCGCCTCCGCGATGACGTGCAGGTGGTCGAGGAGCTCTGCCAGGTGCGGCCGGACGCGGGTCACCGGGCCGAAGTGCGTCAGAAACAGCGTTGACGGCGACCACGCGAGAATCCGGTCGACGCTGGTGCTCCACACCTCGACATCGATGTCGGGCGGCGGCGTGGGCGGCAGCACGTACCCTGCTGCACGCACACGCCGGCGACGTCGCCGACGAATGCCACGCCGGCCGACGGATCGAAGTAGCTGACGTGATGCGACGCGTGTCCCGGCGTGTAGGCGACGTCGAAGACCCGGCCGCCCGCTTCGACCCGTTCCCCTCCGGCGAGCGACACCAGATTCGACTGCGGCACGGCGGCAAACTCTCCCCACAACTGATCCATCCGATCGCCGTACAGCCGCGTCGCGCTGTCGAGCAGCCGCGACGGATCGATCATGTGCTTCGCGCCGCGCTCGTGCACGAACACGGTGATATGCGGGTGCGCGCGAACGATCGTGCCGGTCGCCCCGGCGTGGTCCAGGTGAATGTGGGTCAGGAGAATCATGGCGAACGTCATCCCACCGGATGCCGTGCTCCTGCAGGCCCAGCTCGAGCGTGTCGAGGCAGCTGGTTGGACCCGGATCGACGATGGCGACACCGGCCGGGCCCTGCACGATCGCCCGCGGCGATGACGTTGGACCGCCCCAGAAACTGCAGATCGATCCACGAAAGACCATGACTCAATGCTGTTCACTGGATCGAAGGATTATACTGGTCGATCAAGATCCATGGTCCAGGCCGATCCTGTGCACGTCCTGACGACGGTGGCGCGTCTGGTCGCCGAAGCGGCGAGCCTTCGCGACATCGTGCCGCGGCTGGCGGTCACGCTGCGCGCATCGATTCCGTTCGAGCGGCTGCACGTGCTGCAGCTCGATCGCGCGGAGTCCTTCGTGCTCTACGTCGGCGCGCGAGACGGGCGCGCTCGAGATCCGCGAGCATCGCGTCGGCGACCCGCCGACGTCGGTCGATGCGGCCGACCCGGACTCGCGCTCCCGGATGCTCTGCACCGTGCGACAGGGCGCTCGCGTGCACGGGGCGGTCTGGGTGACCTCGAGCGTCGACGAGGCATTCGATGCGTCCCATCAGACGCTGATGGACAGCGTCGTCGATTTGCTCGGTCTGGCCTTCGAGCACACGGCCATCATCGATCGCGAGATTCTGCGTCGCGAGCGCATCGACAGCCTGCGCGGTCTCCTGCACACCATGGCCGGCGCGCTCGACATCCGCCACGTCTTCACCGAAGTCTCGGACGTCGTCCGCGGCGGACTGCCGCACGACATCCTCGTCATCACGGCATGGGGGCATGACGGCGCGTCGTTCCGGTTGTACGCCGTCGCCGGGGCCGAGACCGATGCGGAGCTGCTCGAGCCCAAGTTGCTGACCGGCGAGGACCGGGCGGCCCTGAATCGCGACGCCTACGTCATCCACGACGCCGACGCCGAGCTGGCGCCCGACACCATCCGCGCCAAGATTTTCCGCCGCTTCGGCGTGCGATCGGCGCTGCGCGTGCCGATGCCGCTCGGCGCCGAGGTATTCGGATCGCTCTTCTTCCTGTCCCGTCTCACCGATTCGTTCAGCGAGGACGATGTGGACTTCGCGCGGCGCGTGGCCGACCACCTCGCCCTGGCGCTGTCGCACGAGCGACTGGCCGAGGCGGCGCGCATCCAGGCCGAATCGCGCGAGATGGCCGCGCGGCTCGAGGCCCAGGTCGCGACGCTCACTCGCGAGCTCGAGGCGCGCACCGGTCAGCGGCGCGTGGTCGGGCAATCGAAGCAGTGGCGAGACGTGCTCGCGCACGCGGCGCGCGTCGCCCACACCGAAACCACGGTGCTGCTGACCGGCGAGTCGGGAACCGGCAAGGAAGTCGTCGCGCGGTTCATTCATCACGCGTCGCGCCGCAGCCTGGGGCCCTTCATCGCCATCAACTGCGCGGCGCTTCCCGATCAGCTCCTCGAGTCGGAGCTCTTCGGCCACGAGCGCGGCGCGTTCACCGGCGCGGTCACCACCAAGCCCGGACGCATCGAGCAGGCCGCCGGCGGCGTGCTCTTCCTCGACGAGGTCGGCGAGATGGCGCCGACGGTGCAGGCCAAGCTGCTGCGCGTGCTCGAGGAGCGCGAGTTCATGCGCCTCGGCAGCACGCGCGTCGTGCACGCCGACATCCGCGTCATTGCCGCCACCAACCGCGACCTGCACGCGGCGATGCAGCGCGGCGAGTTCCGCGAGGATCTCTACTATCGACTCGGCGTCTTCGAAATCGCGCTGCCGCCGCTGCGCGAACGCCTCGACGATGTCCTGGAGCTGGCGGATGCATTTCTCGCGGAGATCGGCGAAACCGTGGGCCGTCCGGCGGCAGGCATCTCGCGCGAGGCACGCGATCATCTGCTCGCCTACGCGTGGCCCGGCAACGTCCGCGAGCTGCGCAACGCCATCGAGCGCGCCGTGATCCTGGCCGACGGCGGCTTCATCCGCAGCGAGCATCTGCCGGTGACCGCCGCCGCGGCTGAGCGCGGCGAAGAGCGACGACGCCGCGGGTGGCTCGCTGCCCGCTGGAGGCGTCAACCTCGAGGCGATCGAGCGCTCGCTCGTCGTGAAGGCGCTGACGCAGGCGCGCCACAACAAGACCCGCGCCGCCAAGCTGCTCGGCCTCACCCGCGCGCAGCTCTATTCACGGATCGAGAAGTACGGCTCGCGGAGACCGAGCCCTCGTGAGCGCGGTGTTCTCCCAGCGCACACGCCACATCGCGTTCGCGCTCGCCAGCCTGTTCACCTTCATCGTCCTTGCCGGCGTGACGTATCAGAGCGTGACCACCGCGCTCGAGCGGCGAAAGTACCCGCATCCAGGGCGGCTCGATCGACGTCGGCGGTCATCAGCTGCATATCTACTGCACCGGGCCGCAAGGCGGACCTGAGGGCCGACGGGCCGACGACCGTCGTCCTCGAGGCGCCGGCGGCGGGCATCTCCGTGGGATGGGCGTGGGTCCAGGGCGATCTCTCCAAGACGACGCGTGTGTGCAGCTACGACCGTGCGGGACTGGGATGGAGCGAAGCCGGCGAGGCAGGGTACACGCGGCCCGCGTGCCCGATGAACTGCACACGCTGCTCGAGCGTGCCGGCGAGCGGGGCCCGTACGTGATTGCCGGCCACGAGCTCGGCGCGTCGTTCGCGCGCATGTTCGCAGCGCGCTTTCCTGCCGAGACCGCCGCACTGGTGCTGGTTGACGATCCCTCGGCGACGACGGAATCCAGCCCGCGAGCCAGTCCCCGACTGGTCAGGGCGTGGCCGTGGCTGGCGCGCGTAGGGTTGTTGCGTGCGACGGGTGTGCTGTCACGCCATGCGGCCGGATTTCCCGACGCGCCTGGCGGAGCGATGCGTGCGTTCCTGAATCGACCCGATCATCTGGCTCGTGGCGCGCTCGAGGTCGCGCGACTCGAGAGACCGTTACTCTGGCGAGCGCCAGCACACTCGAGTCGTCGTTGCCCGTCACGCGCGTGAACACGAGCAGCGAGATGCCGCCGGCGATGCTGGACTCCGCGGATCGAGCGCGCGAGGTCACTCGCGCGCTCGAGGAAGCGGTCAAACGTGTCAGTCGTTAGTTAGATCTTGATGCGGACAGTGAGCGGCGCGGTCAGACGCGTCGTCACGTCGGCACCCGGACCGCGTCGAACTTCGTCGCCTCTGGTGGCCAGCACGGCTCCCGTACCACCGGCGCCGCCGATGGCTGCGCCCTTGGCCGCACCATCTCCACCACCGAGGATCGCGCCGATCGCAGCGCCGGCGCCAGCGCCGATTCCGATCTTCACCGCGTCCTTCTTCTTGGTTGGCTCCGCCTCGTGCGCGATGGCCGCCGTCTTGATGTCGTAGCGCTCGGAATCGTGACGCAGGCTACTGAAACGATACGCGACCCGCGCCAGGCCCTTCACCCGGCCCGATCGCTCCACGTCGGTCACGGTCCCCACGAGCTCGGTTCCGACCGGCAGGACAGTCTGCCCGTCCACGACCACCGGCTGGCGGAGTGCGGCGCGGACCGTGTCCTCGACCTTGCTCGAGTCGGACGCGACGGCTGACTTGAGATCCAGCCGCAAGGTGGTCCCCGACGGCAGCGTGACCTCCTTGTACATCAGGAACCGGAGGAGCCTTCTTTTCCTCTACCGGGGCCTCGGTCTTCGCCTCGTCCGCCGGTGCGGGATTACCTCGACCCGCCGCACGCCGCGCATACGCCCGCCAGGGCAAGTGCGCTCAGCCACTTTCGCATCGGTCCTCCTCAGCAATTCCGACCTGATCCGTAGCCATTTCACATACCAAACCGTGACTGATGGCCCAATTCCGTTACTCAGCCATGACTATACGCAGCCAGCAGAGTCGGTTATGCCAAATCGTTGCCGATTCGGCTCGAGCCTCGGGGTGGGCAGCTCGTCCCACGAGTCCGTCCCAGGCGCGCCAGTTCTGCTAACGTGAAAGACATGCTCCGAGCGTTGAGATTGCGGCAGTTGCCCTGATCGTCGCGACTCCTGCCCTCGCGCAGCGTCTGCCTGGAACGGTCATCCCCGACCACTACACGCTGTGGTTCGAGCCCGACCTTGCGAAGGAGACCTTTCGCGGGCGCGAATCCATTCGCGTCACGGTGACGGAACCGACGACCAGCATCACGCTGCATGCCGCGGAGATCACGTTCGGTGAGGTCACGATTACCTCGGGGGGCGCACGCAGATCGCGAAGGTGACGACCGACGCGAAGAGTGAGACGGCGACCCTCACCGTGCCCGAGCGCCTGGGCGAGGGGCAGGCGACGATCCAGATCGCGTACACCGGCATCCTCAACGATCAGCTGCGCGGCTTCTACATCAGCAAGGCCAACGGGCGGAAGTACGCAGCCAGCCAGATGGAAGCGACCGATGCGCGTCGGGCGTTTCCGTCCTTCGACGAGCCCCGGTACAAGGCCACGTTCGACATCTCGATGACCGTGCCTGCCGGCGACACGGCGATCTCGAACGGCAGGATCACGAGCGATACACCAGGCCCGGCACCGGGCACTCACACGCTGACGTTTGCGCGCACGCCGCGGATGTCGTCGTATCTCGTCGCGCTCCTCGTCGGCGACTTCGTGTGTCGCGAAGGGGCGTCCGAGGGCATCCCCATCCGCGTGTGCTCGACACCGGACAAGCGTGAGCTCACCGGGTTCGCGCTCGAGGCGGCGACGCAGCAGCTCGCGTTCTACAACGCCTATTTCGGGATCAAGTATCCGTTCGGCAAGCTCGACATCATCGGCGTCCCTGACTTCTCCGCCGGCGCGATGGAGAACATCGGGGCCATCACGTTCCGCGAGCGCCTGCTCCTGATCGATCCCGAGACCGCGTCGATCGGCGCGCAGAAGCGCGTCGCCGGGATCATCTCGCACGAGATCGCGCACCAGTGGTTTGGCGATCTGGTGACGATGAAGTGGTGGGACGACATCTGGCTGAACGAGGGCTTCGCCACGTGGATGGCCAACAAGCCGCTGGCGGCCTGGAAACCGGACTGGCGCGTGGATCTGGACGATGCCGCGGATACGCAGGGCGCGCTCGGCATCGATGCCTTGAAGTCGACGCGGGCGATCCGCATGAAGGTCGAAACGCCCGAGGAGATCAACGAGGTCTTCGACGGGATCGCCTATCGAGAAAACCGCGGCCGTCCTGCGGATGATCGAAACGTATGTCGGGCCAGAGGCGTTCCGCAAGGGTGTGGCGTCGTATCTCAAGAAGCACTCGTACAGCAACGCTGCCGGCGAGGACTTCTGGAGCGAGGTGGCACGCGTCACCGGCAAGCCGGTCGATCGCATCATGCGCAGCTTCGTGGACCAGATGGGCGCGCCGGTCCTGTCCGTTCGCAACTCCTGCTCTCAGAACAAGAACGACATCGATCTCAAGGTCAGTCGATTCCTCGGAACGCCCGGTGCCCCGCCCGCGCCGCAGACCTGGACGCTGCCGGTGTGCTCTGAAGGCCGCCGGCGGTCAGGCCCGGTGCGAGCTGGTGGACCGGCCCGAGCGGACCATCCAGATCGACGCCTGCGGTGCGGCCTTCGCCAACGCCGACAGCCGTGGCTACTACTTCACCGACTACACCGCGGACACTGTCGGAGGGTTTGCGAAGAACCCTGCGAGCCTCACGGCCTCGGAGCGGATCAGCCTGCTCGGCGACGAATGGTGGATGGTGCGCGCCGGCCGGCACGACATCGACCTGTATCTCGACCTCGCCGCGGCCATGGCCAACGACGAGACGCCAGTCATCACCGAGACGATCGCGGACCGGCTCGCGGTGATCGGCGACGACATCGCCGATGCCGCGGAGCGGGGCCGGTATCAGGCGTGGATTCGCGCGCGCTTCGGGCCGGTCCTGAACGCGCTCGGACTGCCGGGACCGGTCGGCGACAGTGACGACCGGCACGGTCGTCGCGGCACTCTGCTCCATCTGGTCGGCGTCACCGGCAACGATCAGGACGTCCAGCGCACGGCGCGAGAGCTGGCGGTGCAGTACATCACCGATCCGAATTCGATTCCCTCGACGCTGGCGCCGAGCGTGCTGCAGGTGGCGGCGATTGGTGGCGATGCCGCGCTGTACGAGCGGTATCTGGCGCAGCTGCGCAAGACCGGCGCGCAGCCGGAACAGTTCTACCGCTACTTCACCGCGCTGTCGTGGTTCTCGGATCCCTCGCTCGTGAAACGCACGCTCGAGTTCGCGATGTCGTCCGAGGTGCGGTCGCAGGATGCGAGCACGCTGATCGGCACGCTGCTCGTTCACGAGTGGTCGCGCGACCTGGCCTGGGAGTTCACGAAGACACAGTGGCCGACACTGCTGAAGACGCTCAACATCTTCCAGGCGGTGCCCGACCTCGTCGGGGCGTTCGGCGGGTTCTGTTCAGTGGCCCGCGCGAATGACGTCAAGGACTTCCTGGCCCGGAACTCGGTGCCGGCCGTCGCGCGGGCGGCGCAGCAGGCCATCGAGCGGATCGACAACTGCATCGCGCTCGACATGCGGCAATCGAAGCCCTTCGCCGCCTGGCTCGCGCGGCAGTCCTAGCTGGTAGCCGGAGCCGGTAGCTACCAGACTACCGCCTACGACTACTGGCTACTGCGGGAAACTCGTGGGCGGCGTGTCCTGATAGCCCTCGCCGTCGAGCGACTTCAGGAACGCGACGATCGCATCGACGTCCTCGTCCTTCAGCCCGAGCGGCTTGAGCCGGCCCTTGGTCGAGATACGGGTTCGCGATGCCGCCCTTGTTGTACAGCTCGACGACCTCGCGAAGCGTCGCGATCGAGCCGTCGTGCATGTAGGGCGGCGTGCTTGCTGACGTCGCGCAGCACCGGCGTCTTGAAGGCGCCGCGGTCCTCGGGCTTCTTCGTGACCGCGAATCGTCCCTCGTCCTTGAACGCCTGTTGTCTGCGGATCCCAGCCGACGCCGAGGTTGTGGAACAGGCTGTCGCTGAAGCTGCTGCCGGTGTGGCACTGACGCGCATCCGGCGGTGTCGAAGAAGAGATCGTGACCGCGCTTGGCTGCGGCCGACACCGCGTTCTGCTCGCGATTGAACCGCCAGCGATCGTAGGGTGAGTTGCCGCTGACGCGCGTGCGCTCGTAGTCGGCAATCGCCTGGGCGACACGCTCCTTGGTGATCTGCCTCGGTGCCGAATGCTTCCTTGAAGTACGGCGTGTAGCCCTGCACGCCTCGACAGCGTGGCGATCATCGCCTCGTGCGTGTTGCCCATCTCGATCGGGTTGGCGATCGGACCGAGCGCCTGATCCTCGAGCGAACTGGCGCGGCCGTCCCAGAAGAAGTGCGGCGCGAGCGTGACGGCCTTGTTGATGAAGGTCGGCGCCTTGCGCGTGCCCTTCTGGCCGCGGATGCCGGTGGACACGGCGGTCGCCTCGGAGAAGGCGTACTCAGGCTTGTGGCAACTGGCGCAGGCGAGCGTGTTATCCGCGGACAGGCGCGTGTCGTAGAAGAGCCAGCGCCCGAGACGCACGCTGGCCGGCGATGGCGGCTTCGTGTCCTCGAAGAACACCTCCATGCCCAGCGGGGCTGGCGCCGGCGGCTTGATCGGGTTCTCCCGCTCCCACGCCGGACCTGCGGACGCCGGGTCTGGCTGAGCCGATCCACACGCGGCCGCCGACGGCCGTCGAGCATCGCCACGGCCAGACACCAGTGCCACCGTGCTCCCCTGCTCACCGTGATGTTGAACCCCGTTCTCCTGACGAGTATTCCTCCAATTGTACAATGCGCCCCGTGCGCACACTTCCTCACCTCATCGTTCTCATCAGTCTGGCTCTCGCGCCGTATTCGGCACACATCGCGGCCCAGTCCGGCGGCGCCGCCCGAGCGGTCGTCGTGCGCGCGGCCGAGGCGCTCGGCGGTCGGGACTCGCATCCTGCGCCATCAAGACGCTGACGATCGAAGGCTACGGCCAGCTCGCCTATCAGAACGGCGGCGGCAACATCACGTCCTCGATCGACGCCCCGCAGAAGTGGATCGACATCAACGACTACGCGCGCGTCGTGGACCTCGAGCACGGCCGCTCGCGCGTGCGTCAGCGGCAGGTCAATGACTTCGTGTTCGCGGCCGCGGCACAACATGAAGGGGGTCGTCGTCCACGCAGGCGATCGACGGCGACGTCGCGTTCAACATCAGCGCCACCGGTACTGCCACACGGGCGCCTGCTGCCGCAGCGCGGGCGCGCCGGATGGAGTCGCTCGCCCATCCGGTCGTGTTCGTCCACATGGCGCTGAATCCGAAATCGACGGTGAGCAACCGACGCACGTCAGCCGGACTCGAGCTGGTGGATGTGACCACGCCGCTCGGCGATGCGATGACGCTCGCGGTCCACCCGTCCTCGTCTCTTCCGGCGTGGGTGAGCTGGGTAGGACCGGACACCAATCTCGGTGACGTCACCTATCGGGCCGCCTTCACTGGATACGCGCCGGTGAGCGGCGTGCTGATGCCAACCGGCCTCAACACGACGATCGACTTCCGGTCGATCGTGCAGAGCAAGCTCTACGTCGATCGACAGGCCATCGACGCGCCCATCGGCGACCTGTCAGCTCCGGCGGCGGTGCGCGCCGCGCCGGCGCCCGTGCCGCCGGCGCCGACCATCGAGGCGACGTCGATCGCGAAGGGCATCTGGTTCCTGCGCGGCGCCGGCAACTCGGTCCTGTTCGAGTTCGACGATCACCTGACGCTGTTCGAGGTCTACGCCAGCGAGGCCAACGCGAAGGCGGTGATCGAGAAGGCGCGATCGCTCGTCCCCGGCAAGCCGCTCACCGAGGCCATCGTCTCGCATCATCACTTCGATCACACCGGCGGTCTGCGCGCCGCCGTGTCCGAGGGGCTGACCATCGTCATGCAGCGCGGGAACGAGGGTCTCGTGCGGGAAGTGACCTCACGTCCGGCGAAGCTCTTCCCCGACGCACTCGGCCGCGCACCGAAGCCGTTGAAGTTCCGGGCCGTAGACGACCACTTGAAGATGTCGGACACGTCGATGGAGATCGACATCTATCGCGTCGTCGCCAACTCCCACATGGCCGATGGCCTGCTCGTCCACGTCCCGCGTGAACGTCTGCTCGTGCAGGGGGACCTCTTCGACGTCAGCTGGGAGATCTACTGGTGGGGCAGCAGCTACATGGACAACGTGAAGTTCAGGAACCTGCAAGTCGATCGCGACGTGCCGGTCCATGGCCGCGTCCTGCCAATCGCCGAAGTGCAGGCAGCCATTGCGAAGCAGATTGCCACCGCGCAGGCGCTCTGCGCATCAGTCGATGCCGCGGGGCTCTCGATGCGAGGCTGTCCGGTCAAGACGACGGTCGATCGCTGACCTTCGGGCGCCTAGACGTGGGGGCCGCCTTCAGGCGGCCCAGCCTGCTGCGCCGGCTTCTTGCCCCCGTTCTCCTCGAGCCACGTGGCGATCTGCTCGCGCGACCACGAGTGGTGGTCGTTCAGGTGCACGATCATCGCCGAGAGCAGCAGGCGCTTCTTGCACCCCTCGATGGGGCAGGCCCGGACCGTGCCTTCGAGACAGTCGAAGAACGAGGTCAGGTCCTTCGTCGGCCGCTTGCCGTCCATGTCGGCCGCGAGGCGGTACATCCCCTCGTAGGCCGCGCCCAGCGCACAGGATGCGCGACGTCCGACGAAGTAGTCACCGAACGCCTGCTCCGGCCGGCGCGCCGCCCCGGCGCGAATGGCTGAAGCCAGCTCCTTCGTCCCGTGATGTTGGTCGTCTGCCATCGGACGTCTACCCTGCATTACTCAAACGATGTGCCACGCAGAAACGCCAGCATTACCTCACGAATTCTAAACCGGCCACCACGTCCTTGTTCGGCCGTGGGACTCCCCCGTCCGCCGTCGCACAGACCGGCTACCAGCTACCGGCTACCGACCTACCAACTGAGCCACAAGAGTGTCGCTCGCCGTCGCGCACCGTAATGCCGTTCCTGGCGTTTGACCGGCGCGCCAGGCCCGATGGCCACTTTTCTGGAGACGTTTCGAGCTTCGTGATGCGCTCACGGCTGCGGAATGTCTTTTGCCCTGGCTGTCACCGTTCATCATGTCATTCGGAGGCCTCGGCACTGACCTCGCCATCGATCTCGGCACAGCCAGCACCTGTGTCTTCGCCCTGGGTCGAGGTGTCGTCGTCAACGAGCCATCGCTCATCGCGTTCAACACCAAGACCGGGGCAATTGAAGCCGTCGGCGATGATGCCCGGGAGATGCTCGGGCGAACCCCGGATCGCCTGCGGGCCGTGCGACCGATTCGCGACGGCGTGATCGCCGACTTCGACGCCACCGAGAAGATGCTCACGCTATTTCATCCGCAAGACCAACCAGCAGATTGGCGGTTGGGTGCGCCCGCGAGTCGTCTTCGGCGTGCCCTCGCAGATCACGCCGGTCGAGCGCCGCGCGGTGAAGGAGAGCGCCTATCGCGCCAAGGTCAGCGAGGTCTTCCTGGTGGACGAGCCGATGGCTGCTGCGCTTGGCGCCGGGCTTCCGATCACGGAAGCGGCCGGAAGCATGATCATCGACGTCGGCGGCGGCACCACCGACATCGCCGTCATCTCGCTCGCCGGCGTCGTCATCAGCAAGTCCGTGCGCGTCGCCGGCGACGCGTTCGACGATGCGATCATTCAGCACCTGAAACGACGTCATGAAGTGCTCGATCGGCGAGCGGACGGCCGAGACGATCAAGCTGCAGATCGGATCCGCGACCAAGCTGGACAAACCGCTGTCGATGGAAGTGAAGGGACGTCACATCGGGAAGGGCGTCCCGGTGAAAGTGACCGTCTCGGACGACGAGATTCGCGAAGCGATCGCTGAACCGCTCAAGACGATCATCAACGCCGTCCGCGAAACCATGGATCAGATCCCGCCGGAGCTGTCAGCCGACATCTTTGATCGCGGCGTCGCCCTGTGCGGTGGCAGCGTGCTGCTCCGCAACCTGGATCGCCGCCTGCGTGAAGAGACCCACCTCCCGGTGCACATCGTCGATCAGCCGCTCGTCGGCCGTCGTCATAGGCGCCGGCAAGATGCTGGAAGATAAAGCGCTGCTGAAGAAGCTCGCCGCCTGAGGATCAGGATCAGGAATCAGAAGCGCTAGCCAGGCGCGAGACCCTGGTAGGCTCCTGCGCGCCGGGGGGCCGTTCTGGATTGTGGCTCTGCATGGGCTCGACAGTCCACGTGTGGGCGCAGGAATCACACTTCATCACGATGGCGAGCACACTCGGGCGTCCCGACGTCGTCGAAATTATTTGGGTTGCACCGAACCCCACTGCACACGCGGGGCACTTGCGATCGAAGACCGGCATGCGCAGAAGATCGCTGAGGCTGGACGCCGCGTCTATTAGGGCTAGCACGTAGGGTCAACCCTGTAGGGCAAACCCGTAAGACAGTGTGACTTCGGCGTCGATTTACGCTCGGTGTGTTGGCTCGACAACCTTCACGCGCATTCGACGCAGCTCTACCGAGTGCCCGCTCCCGATTTGTCTCGAACACCTTCAATTCCGCTCGGCCCAGACCGGTACGGCCGTACAACCCGCTGAACGTGCCCTGAGACTCGGTTGGCACCAGCGCAGAGATACCCACGGCCTCCAATGCCCCACGTGCGAAAGAGGCTTCGAGTTCCGTTTCGAACGTGGCAATCGTGACGAGAGCGTCGGGGTCAGTTTGCATAAACGAACACAATGATTTTATCGCCGCCGACGATGAACCTCCCTCAGCGCCTCCGTCTCAGCCGCAAGAGACGGTGTCAGTCTGGCCCATATTTCTCCACGGGGCGATATTGCATAGCGCCGCACCACCGGCTCGCGCAAGATGCGGGCGAGCTGGAGGTTCCATGGCGAAGGCACGGCGCACAACTCATCGCAGTAGCAAGGACAAGAAGCTCTACGCCGTCCGTGACGCGAGCGGACGCTTCAAGGACATCCAGACGTACGAGCGCGCCCACCGCGCCGACATGGCGAAGACCTCGAAGGCCGAGAAGGCGGCCCGCAAGACGGCGGGGCGCAAGACCACGAAGAAACGCTGAGTCGTTGGTTTCGGGACGGACCCGCGCCGATTCTCCGGCACGTCATCTTTCATTGTGGCCAGGTTCGCGTAGCGGCGATGGTCGAGTGACCATGCCCGGCCACTGGCGCGACAACTCGCGAATGAGTTGGAGTGCCGGGGGTGGGGGTCGAACCCACACGTCCCTTGCGGGACCCAGGATTTTAAGTCCTGTGCGTCTGCCAGCTTCGCCACCCCGGCGCGTGGGAATTCCTTAGAGTTTACGCGGTCTGCTGCCGCGTTGTGGTGCAACTGTCCCCGCGTTTTGTCCCTGCGACCTTGCGCAATCGCGACTACAACCTGGTAATCGAGAAATGCCTCTTGAACATCACCTCGTGATCCGCGCTCCACATTCCGTCGAACGCGAGCCGGAACCGCGTTTTCACCTGATCGCAGTTAGCGGCGCCAACTTGGATGTCGAACTCATAGGTACCTGGCTCGACCACGTTGTAGGCGGACACTGGGTCGATGCTCAACTGAAAGCGAAATTGGACCTGAGTGTTCGGGTCTGGGCGTCGCATGTTTCCGAGGTCAACGTTCCGATCCGTGCCTGGGAGCAGTTGCGCACGGGACACCTCTCCCTTGTGGGTCCAGATTAGGTTGCTGAGTAGAAATCCCGAATAGGGAACGAAGCGACCATCGTGGAGCCGTCTCACATCGCCAATCGTGACCTCAACGTCATGAGCAGCAGTTTGACCCGTGTTCGTGACGTACAGCCGAAACCAGAACGCATCGGCGACAGACACGCTCGCGACTGTTCGGCCATGCGCGCCCGGCTCGTTGACAAACGAACGTCTGATCTCGTTTTGCTGATACATCCCGCACTCCGGCGGATGTAGCCGAATACCCGTGTAGAGCTTAGGCCTTCGCTTCCAACTACTGAACACGGGCCAAAGAGCGACTACAACGGCAAGGAACTTACCGATTGCTCCGATCGCTGTCCAGAATTCGCCGGAATTAGCCGGCATCAGAAAGTCGAGCATTGCGGTGGGTCAGTTTGAGATTCCGGCGGTCAGGCCATCAGAGTGAAGGACTGGCCCACACCCCCGCGACCCCAGCCAGAGCGGTAACGCGAGCAGCACCAGAACAATGATGGTGTGAACAATGACCCGACGTGGCTTTAACCGCATACGCGTGCTCCATGCTATTCAAGCAACCCGACGATTTCATCGATGGCCCAGATTTTCAAACTGACCCACTACCATACGACGCGAGCCACTTCGCGGTCTTCCCCGTGTCCCCGTCCCAGTCCCTGTCGCCGCGTATGTGCCGCACTTCACGCACTCCACGCACTCGCCTCCATCGCGAGATGCGTCAACGATCATGCGGATCGTTCGACAAGTCGCACGTACGCGAAAACATCGAACTCAGATTTTAAGTCCTGTGCGTCTGCCAGCTTCGCCACCCCCGCGTGATCGAGATTGTCGCACGTCGGGTCCGGCTGAAGCCGGACACTACGACACGCGCACGACGCGCACGATCAGTAGGTTCGCCAGCGTGATGTTGGAGCGGGTGAAACGATCGGGCGCAAAGGGAGTCGGGCCCCGCGGAAGATCCGTCGTCTCCTTGATCGAGGCGGCCTCGAAGGCTGGTGGAGGTTCCTGTGCCGAGAGCACCAGGCCGACGACGAGCATCGCTATCGTGATTGCCGTGAGCCTGTGCTGCATGGCGTTTCCACTCCCGCTGAGGCTGCCACGATTCTCGCTCAACAGGTCACCTCGTGGTCTTGGACGCCGAGGATTGAGAATCGGCTGCGGCGGTCCGGCTAAAGCCGGACACTACGATGGGCCGGCTAAAGCCGGCCCCCACGATCACCTAAAGCCGGCCCCCACGCTCACATCGCGTCTTCGAAGAGGCGCGCGAGGGTGTCCGCGTTCACCGGGCGCGGAGACAGCTTCGTCAGCCGCTCCTGCGCCATCGTCCCCTGAACCAGCGCCGGGATGTCTGAGCTGGTGTATCCAACCGCGCGCAGGTTCTCGGGCACGCGCAATCGCTGCATGAACCACGTGATGCGGTCGGCCAGGATGCGGCCGGCATCGTCCGCGCCGGCTGACGCCCGCGCTCGACGGATCGTGTCGGCATCGACGCCGAGCGCCTCAGCTGCCGTGAGGTGACGCTCGGGACTCGCCGTCGCTGTGTAGCGGAACACTGCAGGCGCGTTGAGGATCACCGAGAACCCGTGCGGCACGAGCGGATGGTCGGTCGGATACCCGGGCGCGCGATAGCTCTGCACGCCACCGGCCACGGGATAGGCCATCGCGTGCGGCAGGTGCACGCCGGCACTGCCGAACCCGATGCCTGCAAACGACGCCGCCAGCATCATCTGCCCGCGCGCCTCATCATCACCGGCATCGTCGAACGCCCGCACGAGATGCGCCGCCACCATGCGCAGCGCCTGCAACGACCACACGTCGCTGATCGGGTTGGTGCCCTGATACGTCGGGCGCAGCGATGGCCGTGACGGCCGAGGTCTCTCGGTGAACGGGATAACGGTGTACGACTCGACGGCATGACACAGCACGTCGAGCCCCGCGGACGCGGTCACCGCCGGCGGCAGCGTCCTCGTGTGCTCGGGGTCGAGATAGCCGAGCGTGGGCTTGAGGTAGCGACTCGAGATCCCGGTCTTGACGTGCATTCGCTCGAGATCGAAGACCGCAACTCCCGTCGTCTCGCTCCCCGTTCCCGCCGTCGTCGGAATCGCAAACAGCGGCTTGAGGGGCCCAGGCACCGCGAGGCCTTTGCCGATCGGGGGATTGACGTAGTCGAGGAAGTCACGCGGCGGATGGGTCGAGTACAGGTTGGCGATCTTCGCTGTATCGATCGCCGATCCGCCGCCGACGGCAAGGAACGCATCGCACGACTCCCGGCTCGCGACCTCGATGACATCACGCAGCGACCTGTCCGTCGGCTCCACGCGCACGTAGTCGTAGAGGACGATCTTGATGTTGCTGGCCTGGAGGGAGTCGAGAACCGCCGCAACAGGTGGAAGGCCGGCCACGACGCGGTCGGTCACCACCATGACCCGGTGATGCCCGCGGTCGGCGAGGTCCGCTCCAATCTCACGCGTGACGCCGGCGCCATAGCGCACGGCCGACGCCGCCATCTCGAAGGCGATATCGCGCTGGTTGGCCATGCCGGGACTGTAGTGATCTTGGCGCATGAGTCGCAAGGGCCACGATCAGGCACGTCCGAAAGGACGTGCCCTACGGCGTGATCAGTCCGGAGTTGGTAGTTCCGCGCGCTCGATAGTGAGAACGGGCACAGGCCCTCGATCGAGTCGCGGAAGCGATGGGACAGGGCCAACGCGCTCACCCGTTCTCGGCTTGATCGACGCCACTTCGAACCTCTCGCCGGACGAGAGGTCCTGTGCGGCGCTTCGCGCGACGGCGATCGCGATGATGGCGATGAGCATCGCAACAGGCAGGGCGAGACGGCTTCGGCTGAACACAACGTGGCCTTGGACAGGGCTCGGACGTCCGGGGTTGAAAGCTCGACGGGGCGCGATTCTGGCGCAAGTTTACTCGAATATCGACGATAACTTGCTGAATACAAACAGGTTATAGGAAGTGTTTGACGGATCGGAAAGGAGTACACTCTTTAGCGGGGACTCACGACGCGTCGCCTTCTCCGCGACACTCTCATACCACGTCGTGAATCCCCGCAGGCCACAGCCGGCGGTTTCGCCCCGCCGGCTGCCGGCCACTAACCCGATCGCGCAGGCTGCCTTCGACTTTGCTTCTGCGCTCTCCGCCTCAATGAATCGTCTGCGACGCGGAAGCCGTCGGCACCGACACCCGCTCCGCGTCCATCACCTTCTGAATCATCGCGCTCAGGTCGCGTTCGGCAATGTTGAAAGGACCCGCGACGATCGCCCCGAGCGACAGCTCGAGGCCGATGACCACGCCACCCTCTTCGTAAGGATTCACGATCCAGCTGAACCCGCGCAGAGCCACCGGACGATCGGAAGGCGCATCAGGGTTCTTCGCACGCTCGAGCGCGCGCAGCATCCCGACGAGCACGGCTCTGACATCGTCTTCGGTCCAGCTCCCTGGCTCGCGCCTGACCGGATTGATGACGCATGTCGTCGCGTGGTTCTGTCCGCGCAGCCAGACGTCGACGCTGATATCCATCCCTCTGATCACTCTAACCCAAAAGCAGCCGATTGAGTTCGTCCGGATCGACCGTCGGCGCGTTGCACGCGAAGTCCCGACAGACGTACGCGGTGGCCCGACCTTCACGTGCCGTCATCGCCGCCATCCACGGAAAGCGCCGATCGAGCGCGTCACGCCGCAACGGATCGACCGGCACCGTGATGGCCGTGGGCATGTAGTGCCGTCGAACCACCTCGAGGAGAGCTCGAGTATCGTCCGACGCCGGATCGCCGACGACGACCACCTGAGGCATGCCCGAGTGATAGGTGGACAGTGCGGCAAGCATCATCGGCACGGTGCGACCCGACTGCGCCGCGCGACCCGAGAAGGATCCGAGGGTGAGCTCGACTTGGTCCTTGGGGCTTGGGCCTTGGTCCTTGGTCCCTGGGCTTTGGGCATTGAGTTCTGGTCCCAGGTGCGCGATCGTCATGAGGTTGAGTACGCCGATCGAGCTCACCGCCGGCTCCGCGCCGTCGTAGTCCTCCTTCAGCCGAAGCAGCACTGACGCATCCTGACCGGTGGTGCTGAACCAGCCGCCCTCGATCGGATCCCAGAAGAGCGCGTTCTGCCGATCCTGCATGACCAGCGCCCACTCGAGCCACTGTGGATCGCCGTCAGCCTGAAAGAGCTCCAGCAGGCCGAAGATGAGATACGCGTAGTCCTCGGCGTAGCCGTCAACACCCGCCTCGCCCTTGCGATAGCGACGGAGCAACACTCCTGTCGCGGGATTCCAGAGCTTCGAGCGCACGAACTCCGCCGCCCGCCGGGCATCGTTCAGGAAGCGCGCCCCATCATCGAGCACTCGAGCCGCGCGCGCGAACGCGGCAATCATCAGTCCGTTCCAGGCCGTGAGGACCTTGTCGTCGAGATGCGGCCGCGGCCTGGTCGAGCGCCGGGCACGCAGGGCTTCCCTGCTCCGCTGCAGCAACGACTCGACCTCGCCCACCGATCGACCGGTCGATTCAGCGATGTCCTCGAGCGGGCGCGCGGTATAGAGCAGGTTCTTGTGTGTGAACTCAGCCTGAGGATCGAAGGGCGCATTGCCGTCGGGACGA
Organism: uncultured Acidobacteriota bacterium; assembly: GCA_963751025.1. Taxonomy (GTDB): domain Bacteria; phylum Acidobacteriota; class Vicinamibacteria; order Vicinamibacterales; family UBA2999; genus Gp6-AA40. The sequence continues at coordinate 697,944 of CAVVTC010000010.1, forward strand.
ACGCCGTATCGTGCGATGAACACGTCGGCATCGGCGCCAAGCACCTCCCGGATCTCGTTTTCCCGCCAGATGTAGAACGCGCCCTCCATTTTGTGGGGGCCTGCCCCGAGCGGAGTCGAAGGGTGCGGAGCGCCGGCCTGTTCCGGCGGCACGCTGTCGGCATCCTCAGCCGACAAGAACGCACCACCAGGATCGGTGAGATCAGCCCGCACGTAGTCGAGCGTGTCGATGGCCACCTCGGCGTAGAAGGGATCGCCGGTCAGCTGGGCCGCTTCAACGTAGGCGAGCACCAGCTGCGCCTGGTCGTAGAGCATCTTCTCGAAGTGCGGCACACGCCACTCCGCGTCAACCGAGTAGCGGTGGAATCCCCCGCCGAGGTGGTCGCGCATCCCGCCAAGGGCCATCGCGCGCAGCGTCACGAGCACCATGTCCCGCGGTTCGCTGGCGCCTGTCCGTGCGTGCTCGCGCAGCAGAAACAGCAGCTCGCTCGGCCGCGGGAATTTCGGGGCGCCGCCAAACCCGCCGCGCCGGCGATCGAAGGCGACCGCGAACTCTTCGGTCGCGCGCTCGAGAACGGCCGCGGCCGGCACGGGCTCACGACCGCCGTGCGAGCGGAGACTACGCAGGCGCTCGGTGATCGACGCCGCCGACTGCTCCACCTTGTCGCGCTCTTCCCGCCACACGCGCGCGATTTCCTCGAGGACGTCCACGAATCCGGGCTTGCCCCACTTGGACGAGGGCGGGAAGTAGGTGCCGCCGTAAAACGGCTGGAGCGACGGCGTGAGCCACACGCTCATCGGCCAGCCGCCGGACCCGGTCGTCACCTGGACGAACGTCATGTACACGCGATCGACGTCCGGGCGCTCTTCGCGATCGACCTTGATCGACACGAAGTGCCGGTTGAGCACGTCGGCAATCTCCCGGTTCTCGAAGCTCTCGTGCTCCATGACGTGGCACCAGTGACACGTCGAGTAGCCGATCGACAGAAAGATCGGCTTCTCCTCGCGCCGGGCGAGGTCGAACGCCTCGTCGCCCCACGGGCGCCACTCAACGGGATTGTCTTTGTGCTGGAGGAGGTACGGACTGTGTTCGGACGCGAGTCGGTTGGGCACTCTAGCGATTATGACCCGCGTCGTCGACGTAGTGTCCGGCTTCAACGCGACGTAGTGTCGGGCTTCAGCGCGATGTAGTGTCCGGCTTCAGCCGGACTGGCAGCGTGCGCAGCCTGGCCTTGATCACCTGGAACTCGCGGCTGTCACGACGCCCCGTCCGATGCGCGGACATCGCGGCGGTCACGTCCTTGATGCGCTCCTGTGGCGAGGGATGACTCGAGAAGAAGGCCTCCACGCTCGACGGATCGCGTCCGGCTTCCTTCTTCAGAATCTCGAACATCTCCGCCATGCCGCGGCCGTCCCATCCAGCGCGGCTCATCAGGCCGAGCCCGACCCGATCGGCCTCACGCTCTTCGTCGCGGTTGAATTTCAGGAAGGCGCCGCTGGCAAGAAACCCGGCCGCGACCTGCGCGCCTCCGGCCCCGCCAACGTTGCCGAGCAGCGAACTGAGCAGGCTCAGACTCCACTTGGTCATCGCCGCTGTCGTCAACTGCCTCGCCGCGTGACGGCTGGCGATGTGGGCGACTTCGTGCGCCAGCACGCTGGCCACCTGCGACTCGTTGGTCGCCTTCTCGAGCACACCGCGATGAATCCACACCGGCCCGCCCGGCAGCGCAAAGGCATTGATCTCGCGCGAGTCCGCGACGGCGACGCTGTACGGATACTTCGGACCCGTCGCCGCACGAGCGAGCCGGCGGGTCACATCGCGAACGTAGCGAACGACGGCCGGGTCGGTGATCTCGGGCGTCTGCTTGCGGATCTGCGCGTGCGTCTGTTTGCCGATGGCGATCTCCTGATCGACGGACACCAGCGTGAGTGCGCCGACGGAGGATGCCGACAACACGAGGAAGACAATCGCCTGCTTCATGATCGGGGTGACGGCGCGGCCGGCATCTCGTCGGGCCGGCGCCGCCGCAGCCGCGCGTACGCGGCCGTGAACTCGACGCCGTACATCATGATGATCGACGATACGTAGATCCACAGCAGAAAGACGATCACCGTGGCGACCGAGCCGTGAATCATCCTCAGGCCGGCGTTCACGCGGACGTACCAGGCGAACCCCTGAAAGGCCAGGTGCCACAGGATGCCGGTCAGAATCGCACCCACCCAGACGTCGCGAAACCTGATCTTGGCGTTCGGGATGAAGTAGTAGACCAGGCCGACACCGATCACGAGGAGCACGGTCGCGAGATTGCGGAACGCCAGCGTCTGCAACCCGGTCAGCCACGTGAAGCTGGCCAGCATCACGCCGAACCACGAGGCCTGCGCCATCTGGATCAGGCTGACGAGGAGCAGCGCCAGCATCATCACGCCGCCGGCGGCGACCAGCATCAGGAACGACACCAGACGATGCTTCCAGAAGCTCCGCTGCTTTTCCACACCCCACGCCTCGTTGACCGCACTCGTGACCGCACCGAATACGCCAAGCGAGCCCCAGATGAGCGCGAGCGAACCAGCGACGCCGAGCTGAACGCGGGCGCCGCGAAGGGCATCGAGCTGACCGGTGACGAAATCGAGCTGGGTCGGAAAGTAGCGGAACACGAAGCTGAGGACCGAGACGCGATCGGCCTCGTCCGCCGTCACCGTGCCGAAGAGCGAGATGACGAGCAGCAGGAACGGGAACAGCGACAGCAGCGCGTAGTAGGCGATGGAGGCGGCGTGCGTGAGGTCGTTGCTGTTGAAGAGCGAGACAAGGCCGCGCCACGCGGCCAGGCCCGAGAGCCGGAGCTCGGCGCGCGTCCGGCGAAGGAAGCGCTCGCCGCGCACGATCAGCGCGCGGCGGTGCCCGCGCGCCGTGGCGTCCGCTGATCCTTGATGTCGTGCTTCTTCATCTTGCTGTAGAGCGTCGGGCGGTACAGCCCCAGGATCTGCGCGGCTTCCTGCTTGTTCCAGTTCGTCCGCTGCAGCGTCTGCACGATGGCCATCTTTTCGATCTCCGCCAGCGTGCGGTGCGGGGGAATCGCGAAGTCTTGCGCCGGCAGCGTGTCCTCGCGAATCGAATCGGGCAAATCGGCTGGCAGGATCTCGCCCACCTTGCGCACCAGCACGGCCCGCTCGATGGCGTTCTCGAGCTCACGCACGTTGCCCGCCCACCGGTTGCGAATCAGCAGGTGATACACGGCCGGCGAGATCGAGCGCACCGACTTCTGATAGCGCTGGTTGAACTTCGCGAGGAAGTGATTGCAGAGCAGCGGGATGTCTTCGGTCCGCTCGCGAAGCGGCGGCACACGCATCGAGATCGTGTTGATGCGGAAATACAGATCCTCACGCAGCCGGCCTTCCCTGAGCGCCACCTCGAGCTCGATATTCGTCGCGCAGATCAGCCGGAAGTCAACGGTGACCAGACGGTCGCTGCCAACCGGGCGATACTCGCGCTCTTGCAGTACGCGCAGGAGCTTGGTCTGCAGATACGCAGGCATCTCCCCGATCTCGTCGAGCAGCAGCGACCCGCCCTCGGCCAGCTCCAGCAGACCGACCTTGTCGGTGCCCGCGCCGGTGAACGCGCCCTTCTTGTAGCCGAAGAGCTCGCTTTCGATCAGGTCCTTGGGGATGGATGCGCAGTTGATCTTGATGAAGGGACGCGAGGCGCGGTTCGAGTTGTGATGAATGGCGTTGGCGATCAGCTCTTTGCCGGTGCCGTTCTCGCCCTGGATGAGGATGTTCGCGTCGCTGACCGCGACTCGATCGATCAGCTCGAACAGCTCCTTCATCACGCGGCTCTGCCCGACGACGTTGGCAAAGCTGTACTGCCCGCGGATCTGCTCGCGCAGGTGCTGATGCTCGACGCGCTCCTCGTTCCGGTTCGCAGCCTGTCTGAGCAGATCGACGAGACCGTCCTGCGACACCGGCTTCTCGAGGAAGAAGAACGCGCCGGCGCGCCCCGCTTCGACGGCGCGGTTGATCGTCCCTTCGCCGCCAATCACGATTGTTTCCGGCTGCGGGTCAATGTCCCGGAGCTGCTTGAGCAGCTGAATGCCGTCAACGTCGGGAAGGGCCAGCCCCGCCAGGACAACGTCCGGCCGCCACTGCCTGAAGACCTCTTCGCCGGCCTCGCCGCTGAGCGCCGCGCGGACCTCATAGCCCTCAGCTTCAATGACTTGTCTGAGCCAGTCGGCGGTGGCCGGCTCATCGTCAATCGCAAGTACGCGCCTGCGGCGCTTTCCGTTCGAAGACATGGGGGACACTGAAAAACTGGGAACCGCCGCTAGGCTACCACACCGTCCGCAATCTATACACTCAGCCGTAGCCTCCGACTCCGAATCAGACAATCGGTAGGAATTACACCTCAGGAATACTCATATAATCTGCCTCCGCGGTCCGACTCGACTAGGCGTTTTTACGGCGAGATAACCAAAATGGATACGCTTCCCACCAAGGTCCAGACGGACAGCGGGCTCTACCGAGAGAACCACGGTCGGATGACGGATCTCCTCGCGGAGCTTCGAATCCGCCTTGACGGGGTGCGCCAGGGCGGCGGCGAGAAATACCTCCAGCGTCACCGCGACCAGGGAAAGCTTCCGGTTCGAGAGCGCATCGAAGGGCTTATCGACCCCGGCTCGCCGTTTCTTGAGATCGCTCCCCTTGCGGCATGGGGCATGTACGACGACGATGCGCCCGGCGCAGGCATCGTCACCGGCATCGGCCGCGTCTCGGGGCGCGAAGTGCTCGTCGTCGCCAACGACGCCACCGTGAAAGGCGGCACCTACTATCCCGTCACGGTGAAGAAGCATCTACGAGCGCAGACGATCGCCCTCGAGAACCATCTGCCGTGCGTGTATCTGGTGGATTCTGGCGGCGCGTTCCTGCCAATGCAGGCCGAGGTGTTCCCCGATCGCGATCACTTCGGGCGCATCTTCTTCAACCAGGCGCGCATGTCGGCGGCCGGCATCGCACAGATCGCCGTCGTCATGGGCTCGTGCACCGCCGGCGGCGCGTACGTGCCGGCGATGTCGGACCAGACGATCATCGTGAAAGGCACGGGCACGATCTTTCTCGGTGGACCGCCGCTCGTGAAGGCGGCGACCGGTGAAGAAGTCACGGCCGAGGAGCTTGGCGGCGCCGACGTGCACACGCGCCTCTCGGGCGTGGCTGACTATCTCGCCGAGAACGACGCCCACGCGCTCGAGCTGACCCGGACGATCCTGTCGACGCTGAACACGAGCAAGACGCTGCCCGCCGACATCGTCGCGCCGGAAGATCCAGCCTACGACCCCAGCGAGATCTACGGCATCGTCAACGCCGACGTCCGCAAGGCCTACGACGTCCGCGAGGTCATCGCGCGTCTGGTGGACGGCTCGCGATTCGACGAGTTCAAGCAGCGCTACGCGCCGACCATCGTCACCGGCTTCGCGCGGCTGCATGGGTTTCTCGTCGGCATCGTCGCGAACAACGGCGTGCTCTTCTCCGAGTCGGCGCTGAAAGCCACGCACTTCATCGAGCTGTGCAACCTGCGCGGCGTGCCGCTGATCTTTCTGCAGAACATCACCGGCTTCATGGTCGGCCGTCAGTACGAGCGCGGCGGCATCGCCAAGGACGGCGCGAAGATGGTGCATGCCGTCGCCAACTCGGTCGTGCCCAAGTTCACCGTCGTCATCGGCGGCTCGTTCGGCGCCGGCAACTACGGCATGTGCGGCCGCGCCTACGATCCGCGGTTCCTGTGGATGTGGCCCAATGCGCGCATCTCGGTGATGGGCGGCGAGCAGGCGGCAGGCGTGCTGACCACCGTCAAGCGCGACCAGCTCGCTCGCGAGGGCAAGACGCTCAGCGACCAGGACGAGCAGGAGATCCGCGGACCGATTCTCGAGAAATACGATCAGGAAGGGTCGCCCTACTACTCCACTGCACGTCTCTGGGATGATGGGATTCTCGATCCGGCGCAGACGCGCACGGCCCTCGCGCTCGCGATCTCAGCCGCGTTCAACGCCCCGATCCCGCCGGCGAAGGTACGGCGTCTTCCGGATGTGATGTTCTCCAGAATCCTCATAGCCAACCGCGGCGAAATTGCCGTCAGGGTGATCCGCGCCTGCCGAGAGATGGGCATCGAGTCGGTCGCGGTCTACTCCGAGGCTGACGCTCGCGCCTTTCATACGACGGTGGCCGATCGGGCTGTGCCGATCGGGCCGGCGGCTGCCTCTGAAAGCTATCTCTCGGTTGACGCGATCATCGGCGCCGCGCAGGCCACCGGCGCGCAGGCGATGCACCCTGGATATGGATTCCTCTCGGAGAATCCGATCCTGCCAGCGGCGTGTCAGGAGGCGGGCATCACGTTCATTGGGCCCCCGGCCGACGTGATCAACATCATGGGCTCGAAGATCGCGGCTCGTCGCCTGGCCCATGGCGCCGGCGTGCCCGTCGTCCCGGGCGAGATACCGGCCGATCAGTCAGACGCGGCGATCGTCGCGGCGGCGACGCGCATCGGGTTCCCTCTTCTGCTGAAGCCGTCGGAAGGCGGCGGCGGGATCGGAATGAAGGTGGTGCGCGATGCCGCGTCACTTGCCGGCGCCATCGCGCAGGCCAGGCGCGAGGCGATGGCCGCCTTCGGCGACGGCACGCTGTACGTCGAGCGGCTCGTCGAGAAGCCGCGTCACATCGAGTTCCAGATCCTGGCCGATCACCACGGTCGAGTCGTCCACCTGTTCGAGCGCGAGTGTTCGATTCAGCGACGCCACCAGAAAGTGATCGAGGAGACACCATCGACGGCGTTGACGGCGTCGCTCCGGCAGCGAATGGGCGACGCCGCGGTTGCCGTCGCACGCGCGGCGGGATATCGCAATGCCGGCACGGTGGAGTTTCTGCTCGAGGGGACCGGAGACTCCGCGCGGTTCTATTTCCTCGAGATGAACACGCGTCTGCAGGTCGAGCATCCGGTGACCGAGCAGGTCACGGGCATCGACCTCGTGCGCGCGCAGATCGGGATCGCGGCGGGACATCCGCTGCCCTGGTCGCAGGACGCGCTCGGCCAGCGCGGTCACGCAATCGAGGTCCGCGTGTACGCCGAGGATCCGGCGCGGAACGATCTGCCGCAGGCCGGACCGCTGCTCCTCTATCGCGAGCCGTCGATGCCCGGCATCCGGGTCGATGCGGGCGTCATCGAAGGCTCTGAGGTCAGCGTGCACTACGATCCGCTGCTCGCCAAGCTGATCGCGTGGGGAGAATCGCGCGATGTCGCCCGGCGTCGCGCGCTGGCCGCACTGCGCAGCTATCCGATCCTCGGCATTCGCACGAACACCGGCCTGCTCATCGAGCTGCTGGAGCATCGGCGGTTCATCGACGGCGCGCTCGACACCGGGTTTCTCGATACCGACGGCGAGGCGATTCGCGAGCGGCTTCGTGACGAGGCACCACCGGCCGTGAACGCCGTCGCCGCTGCGGCACGCGCGACCGGCAGGGCCGGTCCTTTTGGACCGGCCGGAACGGCGCCTTCCGGACCGGCCCCCGATGACCCCTGGACCTCTCTCCGGGGGGCGCGTGTCTAATCAAACACGTAGAGCGGAGGCGTCAGCCTCCGCGGACGACGCGCGTGTCGTGCCACTCGGGGATGGTCGCTACCTCGTGCAGCACGGCTCGTCCGCGAGGATCGCGTTCGCCGCCGGCACCTCACGCCAGACGTGGGTCTTCCTCGACGGTCGCGTGTACGTCGTCGCTGCGTCAGGGACAACGAGCACGCGCGGCGCCTCGGCAGACGATGCCGACGCGCTGGCCGCGCCAATGCCGGCGACGGTGGTCAAGATCGAGGTCACGCCCGGGCAGACCGTGACGCGAGACAGCCTGCTCATCATGCTCGAGGCGATGAAGATGGAGCTGCCGATCAGAGCTCCGCGTGATGGTGTCGTGAAGGCCATCCATTGCCGCACGGGCGAAATCGTTCAACCCGGCGTACCCTTGCTGGAGTTGTCGTGATGGATCGCGAAATCGCCGCGCTGCTCGTCGAGCTGATCGAAAAGGTGGGACTGCTCCGCCGCGACATGCAGCACAAGAAGGAGCTCGACAAATACGAAGCGCGATTTCAGCGCATCGAACAGAAGTTCAATGCGCTCGCGGAACGCCTGTCACTCGAGGATCCGGATCTGGCGAAAGCGCTGCGGACCGCATGGCAACTCCCCGCCCGCAGCCTCGCCTTCCGCAACGCCGATCATCAGAAAGATCTGAAAGACTAGCCCTTGGCTCCTTCAGTCTGGTTGGACAGATACCGCTCGTAGCCCATTTCCTTGATCTGGTGCAGCTGCGCTTCGAGCCAGTCCACGTGCAGCTCTTCGTCCTTCAGCAGAGTCGAGAAGATCTCGCGCGAGGCGTCGTCGCCCTGCTCGCGCGCGATCTGGACGGCCTTGTTGTACATCGCGACGGCGTTGGTCTCGAGCTTCAGGTCGGCCTCGAGCTGCTGCTTCACGTTCTGCCCGACGCTCAGCTCCATCGGGTTCATCGTCGGCGTCGCATCCAGGAACAGGAGGCGCTCGATGATCAGCTCGGCGTGCTTCATCTCGTCGATCGACTGCTTCTTGATGAAGGCGCCGAGGCCGTGATAGCCCCAGTTGTCACACATCTCGGCGTGCAGGAAGTACTGGTTGATGGCCGTGAGCTCCTCGCGCAGAGCGAGGTTCAGTTGTTCGATGACCTTCTTGTTCCCGCGCATTCCGCCGCCTCCTTGTGCGCCGCGTCCGGTGAGACGCGGGCCACGCCATCGTATGCCGGATAGCGCAAACCGCTCAAACCCAAAGTGGGCCGGCCGAAATCCCCGCTGTGCTAAAATCTCATGTTGGTGCCGGCAAAACCGCTCGACATCACGCTGGAAATCGCGCCCAGGGCGCGATTCGACGTCGTTGATCTCCGCTCCAACTTCGCAGAAGAACACGCGGCGGTCGCCCCCTACCGGAACTGTCTCTACTGGTCGTTTCACACCACAGCCGGGTTTCTCGATCGCAGTCTGGCGGCGCGGCTCAGCGCGCAGCACATTCCGACCTACGTGGACGCCGTCCGAACGTTCTTCCCTGAGGGAGCCGGATACGAGCACGACCGGCTGGAGCGTCGTGGGGACCTCGATTCAACGCAGCGGGCCGTCGAGCCCCGCAACGCGGACTCACACCTGGCGTTCATCGCCGGCGGGCTCCGGACGTGCGTCATGCACCCGAACCGCCCCAACGAGCAGGTGTACTTCGTCGATCTCGACGGCATGAACGGCAGCCGTCCACGCCGCCGGCTCGCGCGCCTGATCGCGTTCACGCGCGAGCGGCTGGTCAAGTCCACGCGGATTGAGGTGCCGGTGTCGGAGCACCCGATCGACTCGGTCAGCCTGAAGGATCCGCGCCTCGGCATCTACTCGCAGCTCGCCGAGTTCGTCAGGGAAACCGGCGTGCCGAAGGGCCGCCTTCGCGTGTCACTGGATCCGACCGAGCGCCACTCGGCGCTGACGGTCAACGAATACGAAACGCTGCTGATGCGGTACGACCTGGCCGAGGTGCTCAGGAACCCGCTGCGCTTCGTCGCCGAGAAGTCACGGCACGCGCTCGCCAACCCGCGCGCGGTGCCCGCGAAGACGCTGGGCTATGCGAAGTACGACATGGTGCGTGTGATGAACAAGGGCCTCGACGCCCTCGGTCTCCGCGGTTCCATCATCGAGAAAGCGATGGCGCGCACGCTCGCGGTCCCTGCCTCGAGGTTCTTCCGCATGCACCGTTCGGTCAACCTGCTCCTGTCAGCCGACAAGGATGGCCAGCCGAGCATCGTCGAAGGAACGTATCAGAGTCCGATCCTCGTGCAGTGGCAGAACGCGCCGCGCAAGTCGCGCGTCCTGAACCTCTCGATTACTGAAATTCGATAGCGTCAGAATCGGATCCCCGATCCCCGATCCCGATCCCGGATCCCTGATCCCCTTATTTAGGCAACCGCTCCGGCATCTCGGCGACCGCGTACGACACGACAGCGATCGCGGCAGCAGCGCGAGAGACCTCTTCAGGTGCGATGCGCTCCACGGTGTCCGCTGCGCTGTGGTGGATCACGAAGTAGCGCGCCGCGTCGCCCAGATACGCCATCGTCGGGACGTTCCCGGCCTGGGCAATCGGACCGATGTCCGCACCGCCTCCTCCAGCCGTGATCTCCGGGAAATCGAGCGGCGCGAGCAGGCTTCCAATCTGCAGCATCACCGCGCGCGCCGCGGCACTCCCCGAGAACCCGAGCGCCGCCGGCGCGAACACGCCCGAGTCGGACTCCAGCGCGAAGACGTGATCGGCGGCCGTTGCGCCGTGCTTCTCGGCGTAAGCGGCGGCCCCGCGAAGCCCGTTCTCCTCGTTGGAGAACAGGACGATGCGCACCGTCCGCCGCGGCCGGATGCCGAGCTTCTTCATCAGCCGCAGCGCTTCCCACGTGACGATGCACCCGACGCCGTCGTCGGAGGCGCCCGTGCCAACGTCCCACGAGTCGAGATGACCGCCGAGCAGCACGATCTCGTTCGGCTTCTCGCGCCCGCGGATTTCTCCGACGACGTTCGCCGACTCCGCATCGGGCTCGTATCGGGATTCGAGGACCAGCCGCATGCGCACCGTGCGGCCGCGCACCGCCAGCCGCGCGATGCGATTCGCATCCTCGACCGAGACCGCCGCGGCGGGAATCTGCGGCTGTCCCGATGCATACGAGACGCTGCCGGTATGCGTGGTCCGTAGTCCGATTGGCCCGACCGAGCGGACGAGCGCGGCCACCGCGCCGTATTGCGCCGCGGTGCGCGCACCACCGGTCCGGTAGGTCACCGTCTCGGAGTAGCCGTTGTAGGGCACGTTGAACAACACGATCCGGCCCCTGGCTTCGGCGCCCTTCACGCGCAAATCGTCGAAGCTCGTCACCACGAGCACCTCGGCCTCGAGTCCGCCAGACGGTGTTGGAGCCGTGCCGCCAAGACCGAGGATGGGCACGACGTGGCGTGGCGGATCGACGATCTCCGCCGCTTCCCTGCCCCGCACCCAGTGCGGCACCATCACTCGCTCGGTGCGCACGTTCTCGAGACCATCGGCCTTCATCGTCCTGGCCGCCCAGTCCACCGCGCGGGCGAGATTCTCCGAGCCGCTCAACCGGCTACCGTGGCCGTCGGTCAGTTCCGCGAGGCGTTGCCAGGCGAAGTCGTCCGCGGTGGCGGCCTTCGCCAGCCGCGCCGCATCCTCGCGCAGCGGCGTCAGCCACGAGTGCGTCGACGGGGTCTGGGCGGAAACGGTCGAGAGGATCGCGCCCGCGACGAGCGCGAGAAGACCGAGAAAAGAGGGACGCATGCGGGTCTGACTAGAATATCGCAGGGTCCGGCTAAAGCCGGACACTACGTAGCGTCCGGCTTTAGCCGGATCGTACGTAGCGTCCGGCTTTAGCCGGAGAGTACATAGTGTCCGGCTTTAGCCGGACCTACATCGGCGTTTGAAAATAGGCCGGAAGGTCAGATTTGGTCGCGCGCAGAATCTCCACGATCGCGCGGCGATCGGCGAGCGACAAGGCCTTGTAGCGCGGGCCCTTCTCTTTCCCCGACAACACGTCCCACATGCGGACATACACCGCGTCACGGGCCAGCGCCGGCATGCCGTCGAACGCCGGCGTGTAAATCAGGTAACTGCACGGAAACTGGAACAGGCGACGACGCAGGTCGAAGTCGCGGAGCGATCGACCTTGCTTGTCGCGCGGTCCTTCCTTCGCGAACTTTTCGGTGAATCCCGAACCGCCCTTCACCGGACCGGTAAACGGCGCCTCGTCGATGAACAGCAGATAGTCAACCAGGTCGCGGGCGGCTTCGGCCACACGCGCCGAGCCGTCCGTGCTCGGCTTCGCCGCGAGGAGCCGAGCCTCCCAGCCGGTGCGCGTGATCAGGTTGGTCATGTGCGTCTGATGCGCGAGCACCAACTGCGCGACCACGTCGCTGTGAGCGCTTGGATAGCCCTTCAGATCGAAGAGCCCTTCGACGGAAGCCAGCGCGCGCGTCGGGTTGGCCAGCTTCAACTTCCCCTTGTCCGCAGGCATGACCGTGATGTTGCCCATGTGCTTCGCGCCACCGGGATCGCCGGTCACGAACCAGCCGCCCCAACGCTGCTCGAGCGGGCTGCCGTGGATCGTCGTGTAGCCGTTGACGTACGAGATGTCATCGGGCAGTGGATGCATGCTCTGAATCGTCAGGCCCGGCACGCCCAGCGTTTCCCACGACAGATGGCACGCGAGGCAATCGTTGTTGCGTACGAAGCGGGGGGCGCGTGACTCGGCCTGCGCCAACTCGTAGAAGATGACGCCCTGCTTCGGATCCTGCGCGGCGATCTCGAGGATCCGGCCGCCGCGCACCCAGCCGACGGCGACGGTGTCCGCGAAGTACACCGCGCGCGGGTTGCGGACGTTGATGAGCGGCGCCTGAAAGCTCGTTTGCGAGAACACCAGCGCCTGGGACTCGGCCGGGACCTTCAGACGCCTCGAGCACCGACCGCAGGTAGCCGTTGGCCGGATCGAAGGTCGAGCGACGCGGAGCCGTCCTGCAGCTTCGCATTGAGGGCGGCGACTGCGTCTGTCGCGGGCGTCGCGGAATACCGGATCGCCGGTTCGTCGCGAGAGGCAATGAACACGTCACGCCGCTGCGCGTGCACCACCAGAGTGGTCGCGAACAGCAGGCCGCATGCGGCAAATCGGCGGCAAAATCGACTCACTCTTGAAGGCTACGTATTCCGCGCGGTCTCTGCAAGCCCCTCGGCAGATTATGATGTGAGGCTATGAGTTCCGCGGTCAGCCTCACGAACACGGATGGTGTCGCGCTCATCCGCATCGATAATCCGCCGGTGAACGCCCTCAGCCAGGACGTCATCGACGGCATCAGCGCCGCGGTGGACGCGGTCGCTCGCGACGCGTCGGTGCGAGCCGTGGTCGTGATTGGCGCCGGCCGGACGTTCCCTGCGGGGGCCGACATCAAGGGCCTCGAGAACATCGCCTGGGGTGGTGATTCCGGCGCACCCGAACTGCACGATCTCCTGCAGCGCATCGAGGATCTGCCGACGCCGGTTGTGATGGCGATGCACGGCACCGCGCTGGGCGGTGGACTCGAGGTCGCGATGGCCGGGCACTACCGCGTCGCGTCAGCCGACGGGCAGATGGGACTGCCCGAGGCAAACCTCGGCATTGTCCCGGGCGCGGAAGGCACGCAGCGTCTGCCTCGTCTCGTCGGTCTCGAGAAAGCGATCGAGATGTGCGTCGCCGGCAAGCCGATCAAAGCCAGGGACGCGCTCGCTGCCGGACTCGTCGATCGGATCATCGACGGCGACCTCGCGACCGGCGCCATGGCCTTCGCGCGCGAGATGGCGTCTCGCACGTCACATCCGAAAACGAGAGAGCGAACGGACAAGCTGCCTCCGGCTGCCGCGGTGCCGGCGATGATTGCCGCCGGCAAGGACCTGGCGCGCAAGACGAGGCGCAAGATGGAGGCGCCAGTCAGGGTGGTTGACGCGCTCGAGGCCGCCGTCACGCTGCCCTTCGCCGAGGGCTGCGTGCGCGAGCGCCAGATCGCCCTGGAATGCATGGCGTCCGAGCAGGCCAAGGCGCTGATTCACGCGTTCTTTGCCGAGCGAGGCGTGTCGCGCGTGCCTGGGGTGTCGAAGGACACGCCGGCGGCGCCGGTCGCGACTGTCGGCATCGTTGGCGCGGGCACGATGGGCGGCGGAATCGCGATGGCGTGCGTGAACGCCGGCATTCGGGTGCGCATCACCGACGCGACATCGGCCGGGCTCGACACCGGCATGGCGACGATCCGGAAGAACTACGACGTGTCGGTGAAGCGCGGACGCTTTACCCCGGAGGTGGTCGAGCAGCGGATCGCCTCGATTCAGCCGCAGCTTGGCTACGACGGCTTCGGCGAGGTCGATCTCATCATCGAGGCGGTGTTCGAGAACCTCGCGCTCAAGAAGGAGATCGCCGCCGCGCTCGATCGCGTGGCGAAGCCGTCCTGCGTCATTGCGACCAACACCTCCACGCTCGACATCGACGTCATCGCCGCGGCCACCTCGCGTCCGGGCAGCGTCGTCGGCCTGCACTTCTTCAGCCCGGCGAACGTCATGCGGCTGGTCGAGATCGTGCGCGGCAAGGCGACGTCTCCCGAAACGCTCGCGACGGCGATGGCGGTCGCCAAGCGCCTCGGCAAGGTTGGCGTCGTCGTCGGCAACTGCGAAGGATTCGTCGGCAACCGGATGATGTTCCCGTACATGTACGAGTGCCAGTTCCTCGTCGAGGACGGTGCGACGCCGGAGCAGGTCGATCGCGCGCTCACCGACTTCGGCATGGCCATGGGAATGTTCGCCGTGGATGACATGGCCGGCCTCGACGTCGCCTGGCGCGTCCGTCAGGAGCTGAAGCAGTTCAGCAAGCCGGGCGATCGCAAGCCGCTCGTCGCGGACACGCTCTGCGAGATGGGCCGCTTCGGACAGAAGACTGGCAAGGGCTGGTACGTGTACGGCGACGATCGCAAGGCGGTCCCCGATCCGGAGGTCGTCGCGTTGATCGAGAAGGCGGCGTCAGCCGCCGGCATCCGCAGGCGGCCGTTCACGAACGAGGAGATCATCGAGCGGACGATCTACGCCCTGATCAACGAAGGCGCGCGCGTGCTCGAGGAAGGGTTCGCCAGCCGCGCCGCGGATATCGACGTCGTCTACACCAACGGGTACGGCTTCCCCGCCTGGCGCGGCGGTCCGATGTTCTACGCCGATCGCGTTGGGCTGGCCAAGGTTTACGAGCGCGTATCGGCCTTCCATCGCGAACTGGGTCAGCGATGGGCGCCGGCGCCGCTGCTCGCCCGCCTGGCGCGGGAGGGCTCGACGTTCAAGGCGTTCGACAAGAGCCGCGCATCCGAACTGGCGGGCGCGACCGCGTGACGACGACCCCGCCATCGACGCGCCGGGTCCGACCGGTACGAATCAGCTCCCTGGCTGCGAACGTCCGGCGCACGGCGGACGGCACCATCTACATGGAGGCCACGACTCCGCTCGGTCCGTACCCGACGCGCATCACGGACGCGCTCGAGCACTGGGCTGCACACGCGCCCGATCGCACGTTCCTTGCTCAGCGCCCGCGTGACGTAGAGGCGGGCCTTCAGGCCCGCCTTGACGCCAGCGACGGGTGGCGGCGTGTCAGCTACCGGGAAACGCTCGAACGCGTGCGGCGAATCGCGCAAGCGCTGATCGATCGCCGGCTGTCACCCGACCGGCCCATCGTCATTCTGTCGGGCAACGGCATCGACCACGCACTGCTCGCGCTGGCGGCCATGTACGTCGGCGTGCCGTACGCACCGATCGCTCCGGCCTACTCCCTGCAGGCCAGGGAATACAGCTCGCTGCAGCACATCTTCGAACGCGTTGAACCGGCGCTGGTCTTCACCGACAACGGCGCCGCCTACGAGCGCGCGTTGCGTGCCGTGCTCACCGATCGGGCCGAGCTCGTGGTGTCCGGAACACCGGGCGAGCTGCGGGCCACACCGTTCGGAGACTTCGAGACTCGGCCGGCCACCGGTGCGGTCGAAGACGCAAAGCAGAAAGTCAACGGCGACACCATCGCCAAGGTACTCTTCACCTCGGGCTCGACCGGACAACCCAAGGGCGTCATCAACACGCAGCGGATGCTCTGCTCCAACCAGGAGATGCTCCGCGCGGTCTACGCCTTCCTCGCCGACGCGCCGCCGATCATCTGCGACTGGTGCCCGTGGAATCACACCGCCGGCGGCAACCACAACTTCGGGCTCGTGCTGTACAACGGCGGCACGCTCTACATCGACGAGGGCAAGCCGACGCCGGCGCTCTTTGCCGCCACCGTCCGGAACCTGCGCGAGATCCCGTGCACCGCGCATTTCACCGTGCCGCGGTTCTACGAAATGCTCATGCCGCACTTGCGCAGCGATGCGGTCCTGCGGCAGACGTTCTTCAGCGACTTGAAGCTGCTGTTCTATGCCGCGGCCGGCCTCGGCCAGCGCTTCTGGGACGAGCTCCGCGACGTGGCCATGGACGCCTGCGGCGAAGAGATCTTCATCTCGACCGGCCTCGGGGCCACCGAAACAGCCCCCTTCGCAATCGCGACCGGCACGCTGGACGCCTTCGCGGGAATGATCGGCCTGCCCGCGCCAGGGATGGAGCTCAAGCTCGTGCCCGTGGAGTCGAAGATGGAAGGGCGCGTGCGGGGTCCGAACATCACGCCCGGCTACTGGCGCGACGAGGCGTTGACCGCCGCGGCCTTCGACGACGAAGGCTTCTATCGGCTTGGCGACGCGATGGCCTTCGCCGATCCCGCCGATCCGCAGAAGGGCATCGTCTTCAACGGCCGCATCGCCGAGGACTTCAAGCTCTCGACCGGAACGTGGGTCAGCGTCGGACCACTCCGGGCGAGGATTCTTGCCCAGGCGGCGGGCCTCGCGCAGGACGTGGTCATCGGCGGTCCCGATCGCGAGTTCGTGACGGCGCTGATCTTTCCGAACCTGCACCTGTGCCGCGAGTTCGCCGGCGTCGGCGCCGAGGTGCCCGCTCGTGAGCTGCTGTCCCACCCCGCGCTCATCAGCCGGTTCCACGAGGTGCTCAGCACGCTGGCGGCGCAGAGCACGGGCAGCTCCACGTTCGTGGCGCGCGCAATCGTGTTGACGGATCCGCCATCGATGGAAGCGCGCGAAGTTACTGACAAGGGATCGATCAATCAGAAGGCGGTGCTGAAGCACCGCGCCGCGCTGGTTGACGAGATGTACGCTGTCACGCCGCCCGCGCACGTGCTGGTCTCCCGCCAGACCGCGGCTGCGGCCACACCGAACCGCTGATGCCCACACACGCGATCAACATCGAGCAACTCGTCGCCTTCGACGTCCACGTTCACCTTGAACACACCGGCGAAGAGACCGAAGCTGACAAGAAGGCTGCTGCCTACTTCAAGGGCGGCGCCGCGCGCGACGCCGCCTCGCTGGCCGAATACTACCGGTCGCGAAAGATGGCGTGCGTCATCTTCACCGTCGACGAGACGCTGACCGGCACGCCGCGTCTGTCCAACGACGCGGTCCTCGAGTTCGCGGCGCAGAACGCCGACATCGCGCTGCCCTTCGTCAGCATCAACCCGACGCGCGGGGCCGAGGCCGTGCGCGAAGCGAAGCGGCTCGTCGCGACCGGCGCGGTGCGCGGGCTGAAGCTCCACCCGCCGATTCAGGAATTCTGGCCGAACGATCGGATCGCCTACCCGCTGTACGAAGTGTTCGCCGAAGCGCGGCTGCCGGTCCTCTTTCACACCGGCCACAGCGGCATCGGCACCGGCATGCGCGGCGGCGGTGGCATCAGGCTGAAGTACGGCAACCCGATGCCCATCGACGACGTGGCGGTGGATTTTCCGGACATGCCCATCGTGCTGGCCCACCCCTCGTTCCCGTGGCAGGACGAAGCCATCTCGATCTGCCTGCACAAGCCGCAGGTCTACATCGACCTGTCCGGGTGGTCACCCAAGTACTTCTCGGCGACGCTCGTCCAGTACGCGAACTCGCTGCTGAAGCACAAGGTGCTCTTCGGCTCCGACTATCCCCTGCTCACGCCGGACAGGTGGCTGGCCGACTTCGAGAAGATCGCCATCAAGGACGAAGTGCGGCCGCTGATCCTGAAGGAGAACGCGCTGCGTCTGTTCGGCCTCCGCCGATGACAGCGTAGGGCGGGTCTTGCCCTGTAGACCCGCCGGGTCCAAAGAACAGGACCCGGCCTACACGTGCAGAGAATGGGCCCAAAGGCCGATAACGCCGGGGAGTGAGCTCAGAGCTTTCATCCCCGGAGTCCGTCCACGACACACCTCTGCACGGGGAGGACTCTCTCCCGCCCGAGCTCAAGCTCAAAAAGAAAGACTTCAAGCGGCTGCTTCGACCCGACGCGCGAGCTCGATGGCTGGGAGCGCTACCGGGCGCTGATCGACGCCTCGGACGAGGCCTACGACCTGATCGACATCAGCAACCGTGAGGCGCGATTTGCCCTCATCGTCATGGGCGGGCTCAACGCGCTGCCGCTCCTGCTGCTGACGAAGATGGACATCATCTCCGCGATGACGCGCTTCGAGCGCATGTGGATGGTGTCGTTCCTGATCGGGTATGCGGTCCTGCTGCTCTATTTCATCCTGCAGGCCATCGAAGCGCTGCATCCCGGCCGGTTCCGCCCCTCGCTCAAGGACTGGCCTGCCGGAACGGACAGGCCCATCGGAGTGCGGTACTACGAGGACGTCATCAAGCGAACCGACTCCGAGCACTGGGCTGCGTGGCAGCACGTGCGACTGGCGCAGCTGAATGCCGAGCTCGCCGTGCAGCAACACGGTCTGGCGCTGAAGAACGATGCCAAGCATCGCGCCGTGCGGCGGCTCTTCATCGGCCTCCGCGCGATGGCGTTCATGCTCGGCGCCGTCTTCGCGATGTATCTGCTGTTTTCCTGGACGTAGGGCGCGTCCTTTCGGACGCGCCTTCCGGCCGGTCCACAAGGACCGGCCCTACCCGACTAATGACAGACGTCTGAGCCGGAGTCGGCGCGAGTTCCATTCGGCTGATGAAACTCCCACGTGTAGCTCGTCTGGTTGAGCGTGAGCTTGAGGATGCCGTACAGAACGACCTGCACTTCGCTCTGCGGGTGCGCGCGCATCACGGTGTACAGCCCGGCCCCGCCAGTCCCGACGATGAACTGCCGGATGCCGCGCGCGGCGTCGCGCTGGCCGTCCGGTGACATCGGCGCGAACCGCTCGTAGAGGTGCTCGTGCGCGCTCAGCACGACATCCACGCCCTGCTCGTAGAGCATCTGCCACAACCCGGCCAGCCGCGCATTGTCACCGTTCGGCCCCGAGCTGTAGAGCGGATGGTGGAAAAACGCGAGCGTGCAGCGCGCCGTGCTCGCCGTCAACTCGTTGCGAATCCACTGCGTCTGCGCGGTGGCCCCGCCGATCGGCAGGTTGCTGTTCAATGACAGCACGAGCCAGTCCCCGGACTTGAAGCTGTAGTACCCCAGCCCAGCCGGACCGGCCTGCGCTCCGAAGTAGTCGTAGTAGGGCAACGCGCCCGACGTTTCGTATTCGTGGTTGCCCGGGCTGGGTCGTGTGCGCGCCTTGTGTCGCCCCCACACCGGGTCGTAGCAGGTTGCGAATTCCTGGGCGGTCCCATGGCGATAGGCCAGATCGCCAAGCGCGACGATCGTGCCTTCCATCCCGTCGAGCATCTGCCCCGTTTCGACCGGCGCCACAGCCCCGCACACACCAACATCCCCGGCCGCGAGCAGCACGGTCGCGATCGGCGTCGGCGTTGGGCTTGGGCCACTCACCCACTGCTCGCCGCCACCAGCGCACGAGAGGCTCGTGAGAACCAAGCACGAGCCACAATGTGCAATAGCGTGCGCGGCGGACGTTCATGGGTCGGCTCGTGCGAGCCGATACCTCGTGTGGCTCCTGATGATGATTGGCAAGATCTGTACTGATATCGGCTCCTCGAGACGGCGGCCGCACCTCGTCGTTTCGCTCGGCTGTTCGTCCTGGCGGCGTCCGTAGCGCCGTTCGTCACAGCGATTCCTGCGTTCGCGCAGCAAGGGAAGCCTCCGGCCCCGACCGGCGTCCGCTGGGAGGACGATTCGATCCGCTTCGGCGACTCGGTGCGCATCGAGCCCAAGATCCGGGTGCAGGCGGACATCCCGCTGTGGAACAACCAGGAGCCAATCGACGACCGCTTCGACTGGGGCAGCCGGCGCATCGGCGTGAACGGCGAGCTGTTCGACCGCGTGCAGTTCCAGGTCGAGCGCGCGCTGCAGGACGACGATGACGATGACACCGCGTGGCGCGATGTCTATGCCAACGTCCGCATCAACCGCGCGCTGCAGGTGCGCGGCGGCCGATTCAAGCTGCCCTTCAGCATGGAGCGCAACACGAGCCGCGACGAGCTCGACTTCCTGCAGCGGGCAGCCGCCGTCCGTGCGATTTCACCGACTCGAGACACCGGCGTCATGGTCCACGGGCGCGTGGCCAACCGCGTCGTCGAATACGAGGTCGGCGTGTTCCAGCATGCCGATGGCCTCGAGGTCGTGGACGACCCGAACGCGTGGAGCGCTCTGGGCACGGCGCTCGCTGGACGCGTCATCGTCTCACCGATCCGGAACAACGACGACGGCCCGACCCGCGATCTGCAGTTCGGCGCCG
The DNA here is from genome assembly GCA_963751025.1 of uncultured Acidobacteriota bacterium. Classification (GTDB taxonomy): domain Bacteria; phylum Acidobacteriota; class Vicinamibacteria; order Vicinamibacterales; family UBA2999; genus Gp6-AA40. Next base: position 718,202 of record CAVVTC010000010.1, read on the forward strand.
CGCTGGTCCGCAACACGGTTCCGGAGGGACCGAACGGCGTCGTCGGACGCAGCTTCGACGGCGAACGGTTCTTCGATCGGTTCAACGTGAACGGGCAGCGCACGCGCCTGGGCCTCGAGGGCTTGTGGCAGGGACGCCGCGTGACGCTCAAGGGCGAGTGGCTCCAGATGACGGACCAGCGCCTGCTGCAGTCCGTCACCGCCGAGGATCTCTCGGATCTCATCATCCGCGGCTACTACGTCACCGGGGTCGTCCGCGTCTTCGGAGAGTCGGGCCGGAATGGTCAGGCTGTCGATCTCGCGGCCAGATTCGATCGCATGACGCTCGGCAGCGGGAATTCATCGGATGAACCGTTCACCAACCCGCGCGCCGACCACATCGCCCCGCTGGCCAAGGACACGTGGACATTCGGCGGAAACTGGCAGCTGCATCGCTGGATTCGCATTCAAGGCAATCTGATTCGCGAGGCCCTCGTCGATCCGCTCGGCGTGCGTGACCTCTCGTCCGAACCGGTGTTGACCGCGATCATGCGGCTGCAATTCGCACTATGACGCCACACGAGCGACCGCACCCTCGCACCTTCGCAGAAGCCATGCAGAAGCAGTTCATTCAACGCGCCGCCCTCGGCCTGATACTTGTCGTGCTGGCGGGAGCGGCTGCTCCGCTGCACGCGCAGACGGCCAACGACCTTTTCAACGAGACCGCGGTCCAGACGCTGCAGATCACGATCCATTCACGCGACTGGGAGTCCCTTCGCGTGAACTTCACCAGCAACGACTTCTACCCCGCCGACGTCACCTGGAACGGCATGCGTGTCCGCAACGTCGGGGTCAGGTCCCGCGGGCTGGGCAGCCGCAGCGGCGTGAAGCCCGGACTCGAAGTGAACTTCGCGCACTACAGCTCACGCGGTCAGTTCCTCGGGATGCGGGCGCTGGTCCTCGACAACCTGACCACCGACCCGTCGATGATTCGCGAGCGCGTGGCGATGGCCTTCCTCCGTCGTTTTGGCGTGCCGGCCCCCCGCGAAGTGCATGCGCAGCTGTACGTGAACGGGCAGTACCTGGGGCTCTACGCGATCGTCGAGCCGATCGACGCGGCTCTTCCTGCAGCAGGCGCTTGGCGACAGCAGCGGCACGCTCTACGAGTTTCACTGGCTGCAGCCGTACTACGCGACGTTCCTTGGCGAGGACCTCGACGTCTACCGGCCGATCTTCGAGCCGCGAACCCGCGAGACGCAATCGACGTTCGACCTGTTCGATCCGATTCGTGAGCTGTTCCGCACCATCAACTCGGCGCCGGCCGGCTCGTTTCGCGATGCGCTCAGCGCCCGGCTCGACGTCGAGTCCACGCTGCGGCTCATCGCCGGCGAAGCGTTCATGGCGGAGTGGGACGGCATCCTTGGCTATGCGGGGATGAACAACTTCTATCTGTATCGGCCCGGGTCCTCCGGACCGGCCCGCATCCTTCCGTGGGATGCGGACCACACGTTCCAGGCACCGGACTATGGGGTGCTCGCGGGCGCCGCAGAGAACGTGCTGATGCGGCGGATGCTCGAGGATCCCGAGCTTCGCGCGCGCTACTTTCAGCTTGTGAACGAAGCCATCGGCGTCGCCACGTCAGGCGACTGGCTGGTGCGCGAAGTCATCTCTCAGTATCAGCAGATCCGCGATTCGGTACTGGCGGACACGCTGAAGCCGTACACCAACGAGGAGTTCGATGCGGCCTTCGCCGAGCTCCTCATGTTCGCGCAAAGCCGCCCGGCCTTCGTCGCCCAGCAGGTCCAACAGAACCAGTAGTGTCCGCCTCAGGCGGACCGTGGTCGTAGGGTCCGGCTCGTGGCCGGACCTGCGTTTAGGCGGCCCGCCTATAATGGCCTCTCAACTGGGAGGCTTCATGACGGGCTCTAGGCTTTCGGCTCTGGGCGCTGGCGCGTGCATCGCGCTGGTCGCGTGCGTGCAGCTGACATCAGCGCAGTATCTGAAGCACCCGGACCCGCGGATACCGCGGACGCCGGACGGCAAGCCCAATCTCGCTGCGCCCGCACCGAGACTCCCAGACGGCAAGCCCGATCTGAGCGGGATCTGGAATGCGGCCGACGGCCGGTTTCTCACCAACATCTCACGGCGCGCCGGGTTCGACGCCCCGTTCACACCGGCGGGCGCCGCGCTGTTCAAGGAGCGACAGGAGACGGAGGGCCGCGATCGACCCGCGGGCCGCTGTCTGCCGCACACGATTCCGACCGCGATGATGGTCCCGAACTATCCGTGGAAGGTGGTGCAGACACCGAACCTCATGGTCGTGCTCTTCGAGAACTTCACGCAGTGGCGCCAGATCTTCACCGACGGACGCGACTACCCCGTCGAGCGCGCGCCAACCTGGTTCGGTTACTCCCTCGGTAAGTGGGAGGGAGATACCTTCGTCGTCAACGTGCTCGGCTTCAACGACAAAGCCTGGCTGGACGATGGCGGGCATCCACGAAGCGAGTCGATGAAGGTGACCGAGCGGTGGCGTCGCCGCACGTTCGGCAACATGGACATCGAGTTCACGTTCGACGATCCGGTCATGTACACGAAGCCGTGGACGGTGACCATCCCGTTCGTGTTCCTGCCCGACACCGACATCATCGAGAACGTCTGCGAGAACGAGAAGGATATGGAGCACATCTTCTTCGGCGGGCTGAAACCGAAATAGACGGAAGGCCTCCGGAATCACAGTCTCAGTGTCGGTGGCCCGGCCGGATGGCTGGTCTACCGACACCGTAAACACTCCTTCTTCCCTACGCACCGCACGGTTCTTCGAGCAATTCAACGCGCCGACTCGTGGAACGCGCCTTGCCAAGTCGCCCACCACATGGCGAGCGACACTCATCACGCGCTACCGACAGCCGAGCAGACGATGCAACGGATCATCGAGGCGATCACGCCAGTGATCGGCCCCGATTTCTTCCGCTCGCTCGCCCGCCATCTCACCAGCGTCTGCCATGTGGACTTCTCGTGCGTCGTCATGGTGGACCCAGCGGACATGACCCGAGGCCGGACGATCGCCGCCTCGCACAAAGGCGTGCTCCTTGACGATTTCTCCTACGACCTGCGCGGCACACCGTGCGAGAGCGTCGTCACCGGAACGTTCAGACACCATGTCACGCAGGTTCAGCGCGCGTTTCCGACCGATCAGTGGCTCGTGGACATGGGCATCGACAGCTACATGGGCATGCCGCTGTTCGGGTCCGGCGGAAAGCCACTTGGCCTGATTGCGCTGCTGCATACCAGACCGATCGTGCAGGCCTCGCAGGCCGAAACCGTCTTGAAGGTCGTCACCGCGCGGGTGGCCGCCGAGCTCGAACGCGAGACGGCCGAGCAGGCGCTGCGGAACAGCGAGGCGCGGCATCGCGCCATTCTCGAATCGTCGCTCGACGGTGTGGTCGTCTTTCGCGCCGACGGCGAGATCCTCGAATTCAACGCCGCCGCCGAAGCCATGTTCGGCCGCCGGCGCCAGGACGTCATCGGCCTCAATGCGGCAGACGTCATCATGCCGGAGGCGCTACGCCAGGCACACGATCGGAATCTCGTGCGGTATGTCGAGCGCCAGACCGACGGCGCCATCACCGAGCGCGTCGAGATGCCGGCGGTTCGCGCCGACGGCACGGAGTTCCGCGTCGAGGTCTCCCTGGTTCCCATCGACGAGTCCCGGCAACTGCTGTCGGCGGCCATCCGGGACATCACCGATCGTCTCAAGCTCGAAGAGCAGCTCCGGCAGTCGCAGAAGCTGCACGCGATTGGACAGCTGGCCGGCGGCGTCGCCCACGACTTCAACAATCTGCTGACGATCGTCCTCGGCTACACCGAGGCCATCCTCTCGGACATCGGGCCGTCACACCCGATGTTCGAAGCCGCCACGCAGATTCACGATGCCGGCGAGCGAGCGGCGCTCCTCACGAGACAGTTGCTGCTCTTCGGACGCAAGGCGATCCTCGAGCCGCGGCCGGTGGACCTGAACGCCGTGATTCAGCACACCGGCGGCATGCTGCGGCGTCTGATCGGCGAGGACGTGACGTTCGCGACGGTGCTGGCGCCGGCGCTGCCGCTGACGCAGATCGATCGCGGGCAAATCGAACAGGTCATCCTCAACCTGTGCCTCAACGCCAGGGACGCGATGCCGCGCGGCGGACGCATCACGATCGAGACGAGAGGGCGGGCGCTACGACGAGCACTACAGCCGCCTGCATCCGCCGCACAAGCCGGGACAATTCCTCGAGCTGTCGGTGACCGATACCGGCACGGGCATGACGCCCGACGTGGTCGAACATCTGTTCGAGCCGTTCTTCACGACCAAGGGACCGGGCAGAGGCACGGGACTGGGACTGGCCACGGTCTACGGCATCCTTCAGCAGGCCGGCGGCTTCATCACCGTCGAGACGACGCCCGCTGCCGGTTCGACCTTTCGGGTGTACTCTGCCGTCGATCGAGCCGATCGAGTCGCAGCCATCTGCGCCCAGGGCGCTGCCGCCATCAGTCGGACGGGAGACCGTGCTGCTGGTCGAGGACGAAGATGCGGTGCGACGGCTCGCGCGGCTGTCTCTCGAACGGCATGGCTTCACCGTCCTCGAAGCTGCCGGCGGCGACGAAGCGATCCAGCTCTCCGAGACATTCCAGGGCACGATCGACATCCTGGTCACCGATGTGGTGATGGCGGGCATGAACGGACGTGAAGTGTCCGAGCGGCTGCGCGCCAGCCGGCCGGGGCTGAAGGTCCTGTATATGAGCGGCTATAACGACGATGCGGTCGTGCGCAGCGGACTCGGGGAAGCGCCAACGGCATTCCTGCAGAAGCCGTTCGACTCGAGGACTCTCGCCACCCGAATTCGAGAGGTGCTCGGACCGCCAGACCGCGCGACAATAGTGGACGCATGCAGCCTCTGCTGTTGGCAGTCGCGTTGTGGCTGGCCGCCGGCGTCGCGTCGCCCAGCGCACACGTCCAGGACACTCCCAGGGATCCCGATCGTCTGTATGCCGATCGCGAGCGCCTCGATAGCGCGCTCGACGCCGCATCGATCTGGGATGCTCGGCTGAAGAAAGACCCGAAGGATTTCGAAGCCGCGTGGAAGTTGGCGCGCGCTTGCTACTGGCTGGGCGGACACGCTGCGGAAGATGCGCGGCGCTCGCAGTTCGAGCGCGGCATCGAGGCCGCACGCCAGGCCACCGTCATGCGCGCGGATCGCCCCGAAGGCCCTTTCTGGATGGCGGCCAACATGGGTGCGATGGCCGAGTCGTTCGGTCTGCGCGCCGGCATCAAGTACCGCGGACCGGTGAAGCAGGCGCTCGAGACCGTCGTCAGGATCGATCGCGGCTTCCAGCAGGGCTCCGCCGATCGCGCGCTGGGCCGCTGGTATCTGAAAGTGCCTCGGTTGTTCGGCGGCAGCAAGGACAAGTCGGTCGAGCATCTCAAGCAGTCGCTGACCTACGACCCGTCGAGCACGGCGTCGCATTACTTCCTTGCCGAGACCTACCTCGAGATGGATCGCAAACAGGACGCGCGGCAGGAAGCGCAGAAATCCCTCGAGCTACCGATCAACCCCGACTGGGCGCCCGAAGATCGCGAGTTCAAGCAGAAAGCCAGGGCCCTCCTCGAACGCCTGCGATAGACGTCGTGGGGGCCGCCTTCAGGCGGCCCGGGTCCCTACGGTATAGTTCGCCGCCACGAGAGGTGACGACATGACTCGATTGACGCGCGCGCTGGCGTTCGCCGGGATGGCCGTGGTTCTGCTGCCTGGCACGCTCAGCTCTCAGGGCCAGGTTGATCCGAAGGCAGTGGAGTTCACCAAGCCGGGCGATATCAAGTTCGTGCGCAATGCCGCCGGCACGCAGGAGACCGCCGTGCTCTTCGGTGACCCGAACAAGCCCGGGCCTTACGTCGTCCGCCTCCGCTGGCTGCCCGGCAACATGAGCCAGCCGCACCGCCATCCGAACGATCGGTTCTTCGTCGTCATCGAAGGCACGTGGTGGCTGGGCTCGGGCGAGAAATTCGATCCCGACAGCACGGTGCCCGTGCCCGCCGGAAGCTACGTCATCCATCATGCCGGTCAGTGGCATTACGACGGCGCGAAGAAAGAGCCCACGGTGATTCAGGTGTGGGGAATGGGACCGACGACGTTTCCGAAGTAGCTCGTGTCAGTGGTTGGTGGTTAGTGGTTCTCGGTAGCGAGTGGTCTGGTGGTCGGTGGTTCGATCAGGAACCACCGCCGCTACCACCTAGCCTCAGAAATCGATCTGAGCGCTGATCTTCGCGAAGCGGGGCGTCAGCACTCCGGTCGGCCGCGGAAATGGCAACGCCGTGCTGTATGCCGCGTTGTACGTCAGAGCCGGGTTGGCGTTGAACAGGTTGTAGATATCGACGCCAACGTTGGTGCGCGTCCGTCCGAACCGCAGCAGCTTCGCGATCCGGAAGTCCACTTCATTCAATCGATCGCCGTACATCGTGCCTGGCTCGATCAGGTTCACGACGACGCTGCCGCCGGGGGCCGACAGGTTGCGACCGAGCTGCGCGAACACCATCGCGTTGGTGACGGTGAAGTTGGCCGACAGCGGCGCGCCCTGCTCGCTTCGGAACGTCCCGCTCAGGAGTACGTCGATCTTCGGGACGGTATACGTCGCCAGCCCGGTCACGCGCGTCGTGAACCCGGTGGACGTGTGGCAGTACGGAAATACCGGGCTGGCGTACACGTTGCCCGGACCGCTCGCATTGGCGGGCGTGACGTAGTTCAGCTCCGGATTCACGTCTCTGATCCCGCAGAGATCCCGCACTGTCTTCCCCGTGAGCAGGCCGCCCTGCATCGTCAGCCCGTTCCTGGGACGCGCGGTGACATTGAGCAGGAAGCCGTTGTAGTGCTGATACCACTCGCCGAAGTTCTCGGCCTTCGTGAAGTAGTCGTTGACCTGACCGAACTTCGCCGGCACGACGTCATAGAGGCCGGTGATCGGATAGCCGCCGCCGCCAGGCAGGCGGTCGTCGAGCGGCGCCGTGATGCCGAACGGCGTGAAGTCAGCGGGCACGGTGGCGAGGTTGTCGTCCACGAAGAAGTTGTCCAGCCACCGCCGGAAGTATCCGAGCTCGACCGAGACGCGAGGCAGCACTTCCTGCTGCACGGACACGACCGAACTCCCAGTCGGCGGGACGCACGCCCCAGCCCTCGAGCGCGGCCGGATCGAAGTTCCGGCTCAGCGTCGCCGTGCCGAAGTTGCGATCGCTGATCGCACCGCACGAGTCGCCACCGGCCGCGAGATTGTTCTGCGCGTCGGGATTGGACAGGTTGCAATCGGGGATGAAGTTCAGGTTCCCATCCGTCCACGATCGGGTGACCGGAGGGCGTCCGAGCTCCGTGCTCCCGGCCATGCGCGAGGTCGGGTTGGTGATCGAATAGTTGCCGTTGTTGTTACTGGCAGCGTCGAGATATCGCCCGAGATTGACCTTCAGCGCGGTCTTCCCGTTGCCGAAGAGGTCGTACGCCAGGCCGAGGCGTGGTGAGATGTCGTTGTAGCCGACGACGCCCGCGGTCTCCGGGAACACGATCGGCGTCGGCAGGAACCGCGTCGGTCCGACGACCTGCTCGGGCGAATAGCTCCACGCGTGATCGAAACGGATCGCGCCCTGCAGCGTCATGCGGCCCATCGTCCACTGCTCCTGCGCGTACACGCGCGTGGTAGCGCGTGCGCAGCTTACGCAGGTTCGAGTGCAGCGTCAGCGTGATCAGGTTGGGGGTGCCGTTGTTGAGGCGGTACGCCACCTTCTCGTCGTTGGTGTAGTACTGCTCGTCGTCGGCATAGAAGGTGCCCTGGTAGCCAAACTTCAGGTTGTGCGCGCCGGTCACGTAGGTCATCGACGCGTTCCAGTTGTGCTGTCCCATCCAATGCGACGCCCAGTTTGCGGATCGATAGGTCAGGTTCGGGATGCCGCCGTTCAGCGGACAGCTCGGCGCGCACTGCTCGGTGACACGAACGAGGCTGCGCGTCGGGTTGCCGGGCATCTCGTCGCCGCCCCAGCGCGTGAGGTAGTCGCCAAAGCCCGCGGTCAGCAGCACGCGGTTGGTCACCGGCGAATTCCACGTGAGCTGCTGCACGCGCTGGAAGCGATTCTCGTAGGTCGCGGTTTCCGGCGCCGCGGTCGGCCGAGCCGCCGTAGACGAATCCGCCCTCGTCCGGCTGCGTCCGGCACCCATCGTCGTTGGCCGAATAGGTGGCGCCGGTGCACGGCTTCTGCTCGTCCCAGTAGATGTTGAACTTGTTGCGCGGTGTCGCCTGCACCGTGAGGCGGAGACTGGCGACCGTCCAGCTGCCGGCGGTCCGTGACTGTCGCGTCGTCGTCCTTCAGGTACGTCCACTTCGTGGGATCGCCCGCGTTCTGGTTCGCAAACATGCCCGACACCGACGAATGCGACCCTTGATTGCGAAGGTTCAGGAAGTACCAGAGTCGATCCTTCTTGATCGGGCCGCCAAGGCCGAAGGTGTAGTCCCACAACTTCAACAGACGGCCCGGCGTGCCGAGTCCCGCGGCCTCCAGCTCCGGTGTGTAGTTGGATCCGACCATGCCTTCGCTGACCCCGGCGAAGAACAGCGAGCCACGCAGCGAGTTGCCGCCCGTCTTCGGGCACGACGCTGAGCGACGGCCCGGACACTTCGGCGTCGCCGAGGCCGGCGGACACCGTGAAGGAGATTTCCTGCGCGTTGGCGATGTCCGCGTTGTAGCCGGACACGCCGCCGCCATTTCGCGCCGCGCCGACGCCAAGGCCGTCCACCTGCAGGCGTCCTTCGTTGCCATTGCGCCCACCGGGGGTGCCGAAGACGACCATGCCGGGCGTGGCCTGCACGTTGGCCGGCGACGAGCCCTGCGTCTGAATCGCCGGCACGAGCAGCATGACGCCGCTATACCCGCGCGCGGTGGGTATGGTGCTGAGCACCTCGCCGGTGATGGTGGCCTGCCTGCGCACGCTCTGCACGTCAACCATCGGCGACTCGCCGGTCACCGTGATCGTTTCCTGGACGGCGCCGACGCGAAGGTCCGCGCTGACCGTCGCGGTCATCAGACCGGTCAGCTCGATGCCCTCGCGCTTGACGGTCGAAAATCCGGGCAACGTGAACGTCACCGCATACGTGCCCGCCCGCAGATCGACGATCTGGTAGCGGCCGTTCCCGTCGGTGATCGCGGTACGAACCTTCTCGATGAGCACGTCGCTCGACGCTTCGACGGTGACGCCGGGCAGCACCGCACCGGAGGAGTCACGCACGAGCCCGGCAATGGTGGCCTGCGCCCACGCTGCCGCGGGCATCAGCGCGAGGATCACGAAGGTAACGCCGACCCAGGTTGCACGACGATGTGGCATTGATGTGTCTCCCTCAGACTGGGAGCGGAGACGTCCGCCCTACCCGCGGCGGTTATACGCCCTGCCTCACTGAGGGTCAACACAGATCGGGCGATCGTAGAGGCGGACCTTCAGGTCCGCCTGCACCGTCTTGACTCGGACGCTTCAGGCGGCTACCTTCAGTGAGCCGTCGCGAAATTTGGGCCTAATATCAAAGGACTAGACCGGATGTACGCAGCGCACGCAGGCACGTTGTCGCCGACCGGAGACCAGACGTTTCTTCAGCGTCTCAACGCGCAGGGCCACGAGCGCGCGCTGCAAGGCTTCACGGTGATCGTGCTGGCGCACTGGGCGGAGCACCTGCTGCAGGCGTTTCAGATCTACGGGCTCGGGTGGCCGGTGCCGCAGGCACGCGGCGTGCTCGGCTACTTCTTCCCGTACCTCGTCACGTCGGAGATGCTGCACTACGGCTACGCGGTCGTGATGCTCGCGGGGCTGTGGATCCTGCGTCCGGGTTTCACCGGCGACAGCGATCGCAAGTGGTGGACCGTCGCGCTGTCGATCCAGTTCTTCCATCACATCGAGCACTTCCTCTTGCAGGGGCAGTACCTGCTCGGCCAGAACCTGTTCGACAAGCCGGTGCCGACGAGCATCGTGCAGCTGTGGGTTCCACGCGTCGAGCTGCATCTCTTCTACAACACGATCGTCTTCATCCCGATGATGGTCGCGATGTACTTCCACATGTTCCCACCGCCGGTCGCGGCAAGGCAGCAGCAGTGCACATGTGCGTGGCACCGCGGGCTCAACGCCAGCGCGTAGTAGCTCTCATCATTCTTGCCTGCAGCCTGGCCGCCGGCTGTGCTGGTACAGGCTGCGGCATCGATTTCCACTCGCATAGTGAGGGCGATTCAGGCGACGCCATCAGCATCACCTGGACGCTCGATCCGTCGCCGCCCGTCGTCGGCACGCCCACCGTCGCGCGCATGACGATTCGTGACCGCGACTCAGAACCAGTGATTGGCGCGCGCCTGCGCCTCGAGGGATTGATGTCCCATCCCGGCATGGCGCCGGTCGTGGCCGACGTGGTTGAACGAGGCGACGGCGTGTACGACGCGCCGCTGCAGTTCACAATGGCGGGCGACTGGATCCTGCTCGTCACCGGTCAACTGGCCGACGGCCGTGGGCTGACAAAGCGAATCGAAATCGCGGGCGTGCGGCCCGCATCCTAGCGAATGGACATCCTCGGGCTGCCCCTCGCCGGCGCGTTCCTCCGCTGGCGACACGCTCGGACCGCGATGCAGCTGGTGCTGCTTCTCGTCGCGGCTGCAGTCGTCCTGCACGGGCTGCTCGGCCCTCAGCTCGCGCCGCGAAATCTGGCCACGGTCCTCACCTCGATCCATTGGCGCGGTCTGCTCATCGTCGCGATTGCCGTCGTCGGCAATCTGTTCTGTACCGCGTGTCCGATGGTGCTGGCGCGGGACGTGGGGCGGCGCTTCGTGCATCCCGCCTGGCGCTGGCCGCGCCGCCTGCGCGGCAAGTGGCTTGGCCTCGCGCTGCTCGTGCTGGTGCTCTTCTCGTACGAGCTGTTCGATCTCTGGGCCATGCCTCGGGCCACCGCGTGGCTGGTCATCGGGTACTTCGGTCTCGCGATCGTCGTCGACGTGCTTTTCTCCGGCGCATCCTTCTGCAAGCACCTGTGCCCCATCGGCCAGTTCAACTTCACGGCCTCGGTGATGTCCCCCACCGAGCTGCGCGTTGTCGATCGCGAGACGTGCAGGTCGTGCCGGACGTCGGATTGCATCAAGGGGCGGTATGGGCCGGCTAAAGCCGGCCCCCACGTACAGCCTGGCGGCCCCCACGTGCTCACGCAGCGGGGCTGCGAGCTCGGACTCTTCCTGCCGATGAAGGTCGGCAACCTCGATTGCACGATGTGCCTCGACTGCGTGCACGCCTGCCCGCACGACAACATCGCACTCTCGCTGCGAACGCCCGGCGCCGAACTGCTCGAGCGAGGACGACGGTCTGGCATCGGTCGTCTCGGGCAGCGCACGGATCTCGCGGTGCTGGCCGTGGTGTTCACGTTTGCCGCGCTGGTGAGCGCCTTCGCGATGACGTCGCCTGCCTATGCCGTCGAACAGCTCCTGGCGACAGCGACCGGCGCGAGATCCGAGTGGCCAATCCTGCTGTTCGTCTTCATCGTCGGGCTCGTGATTGTTCCCGCGCGTGCTGCTCGGCGGCGCGGGTGTCGCGACGCGCGCGCTCCCCGGTCCCCGAGAATCGCTGCGCACGACCATGGTTCGCTATGCCTATGCGCTCGTTCCAATCGGCTTCGGCGTCTGGCTGGCGCACTACGGCTTCCACCTGCTCACTGGGATTCTGACTGTCGTGCCCGTGGTGCAGAGCGCGGCTGTCGACGCGTTCGGCCGGGCGCTGCTCGGCGGCCCGGCCTGGGGCTGGGTCGGACGTTCAGCCAGGTTCGGTGTTTCCGATTCAGCTTGGATGCGTGGTCCTGGGCGCGGTGGGCTCAATGGCTCTCGTGCACGCGATCTCGCTGCGTGATCACGCCTCGCGACCTGCCCTCGCATCGGTACCCTGGCTGGCGGTCGTCGCTGTGATCGCCACGAGCGCGCTCTGGATCCTGTCGCAGCCCATGGAGATGCGCGCCGTGAGCTTCCTCGGATAATGCGCGGCACACCAGGAGTCATCGCGGCGGTCGCCGTGCTCGCTGCTCAGGCGCTGGCGCACGCGCACGCCGGTCCGCCCTTCCCCATCGTCACGGACGCCGTCCGCGGTCCGTACACGATTTCGATCTGGACCGATCCGGATGCCACCGACAACGGTGCTCTCGGTGGTCAGTTCTGGATTGTGATCAACCCGTCTGGCACATCGCGATCACTGCCGGCCGACACGCGCGCTGTGGTCACAGTCGAGGCCGTGCGGCCGGTCCAAAAGGACCGGCCCTACACTGCTCACACCACCACGATGTCCGCGAGAACGGAACCAGTGCGCGGCGACATCACCAATCAGTTCGGCGCGGTGCTCATGGATCACGAGGGACCCTACGCCGTTCACGTCGAGGTCGAGCGGACCTCTCGGTCGCGCCGTCGTTGACACGATGGTCGATGCCACCTACGACCTGCGGCCTCCGCCGTACATGCTGGTCTGGTATCTCGCGCCGTTTCTGCTGGCGGGATTGCTGTGGGGCCGGCTGCTCCTTCGCCGCCGCGCGGGCTTGCCCCGCCGAAGCCTCGGCGAAGGCGGGCCGCGACCCGTCTGATAGAGTCCACGTGCCGTGACTGCTTCCCGGGCTCCAGGACGATCGCCGACGACGGCGCTGCTCTTCGGTCTGATCATCACGCTGGCCACCGTCGTCGCGTACTCGTGGTACATCTCCGGGCAGATCTCCGGCCTGCGACGACTGCAGACCGAGCTGACCGATCGCAACCGGCGCGACTCGCTGCAGCTCTGCGCATCCAGAACGACCTGAACCAGCTCGGGCTCGCGATGCGCGACATGCTCGACGGCGGCGAGCCCTATCCGCTGACCGCGTGGTCCGCGCAGTTCGAGCGCATCCGCACCGATCTCGACGATGCGCTGAAACGCCAGGGCGAAGTGGCGCTGGCGCAGCAGACGCCGGAGCAGCGGCAGTATCTGGCCAGCCAGCTCGCGCAGTTCTGGGACGCCGCCGATCGCATCTTCGAGCTGGCGCGAACGCGGGCACGAGAGCGAGGCCCGCGCGCAGATCCGGCTGTCGCTCCAGGCGCGGCAGGCCGCGCTCAGCACCGCCGTGGCGCGCCTGCTGGTGCAGAACAACGAGCCGAGGAGCAGACGGCGCAGCAGGTGCAGGACATCTACGGCCGCGTGCAGCGGCAGGTCTACTGGTTTCTCGCCGCCACGCTCGCGGCCATCGTCGCGACCAGCCTGTATCTGATCCGCTCGAACCGGCGGCTGTTCGCGCGGCTGGCGTCGCTCTCGGACGAGCGGCGCGAGCTGGCGCAGAAGCTGATCGCCACGCGCGAGTCCACGCTGCGCGAGATCTCGCGCGAGCTGCACGACGAGTTCGGCCAGATCCTGACGGCGATCGGCTCGATGCTCGGCCGCGCCGGCAAGCACGCGCCCGAAGGTTCGCCGCTGCGCGCCGACCTGCGCGAGATCGGCGAGGTCGCGCAGACGGCGCTCGACAACGTGCGCGGCCTGTCGCAGACGCTGCACCCGTCGATCCTCGAGGAGCTCGGGCTCGAGAGCACGGTCGACTGGTATCTCTCGACCGTCGAGCGGCAGCTCGGCATCACGGTGTCGTACGAGCGGGCGGGCACGGCGGCGCCGGTCGACGCGACGATCGGCATTCATGTGTACCGCGTGCTGCAGGAGGCGCTGAGCAACGTGGCGCGGCATTCCGGCGCCGACCGCGCGTCGGTCCGGCTGCGCTTCGAGCCCGGTACGCTGGAGCTCGACGTCGAAGACCACGGCAAGGGCCTGTCGGCGGACGCCTCGCGCGACGGCGCGGCCTCGGCCTGGTGGCCATGCGCGAGCGCGCCGAGCTGCGTGGGCGGAACGATCGCGTTCCTGACGCCGGCCAGCGGAGGCACGCTCGTGCGACTGACGGTACCGTTGCAGATCGCGGAGGCTGAGCCTCCGCGCTGCACGTGTGACGAGCGCGGGCTTCCGCCTGCGCGGACACGGAGCGTATGACCGACAAGATCACGGTGCTGCTCGTCGACGATCACGCGCTCGTGCGGCGCGGCTTCCGGCGCCTGCTCGAAGACGATCCCGATATCGCGGTCGTCGGCGAAGGCAGCAACGGCGACGAGGCGATCCGCCTGGCGGCGGAGCTGAAGCCGCGCGTGATCGTGATGGACGCGCGATGCCCGGAACCGAGCGGCCTCGACGGCCACGCGCCGATCCTCGCGAAGCAGCCCAAGGCCGCGATCCTGATGCTGAGCATGCACTCCGAGGAGACGCTGGTGCGGCAGGCGCTCGACGCCGGCGCGCGCGGCTACATGCTGAAGAACGCGCTCGATCTCGACCTGGCCGCCGCCGTCAAGCGCGTCGCGGCCGGCGAGAAGGTGCTCGATCCCGCGGTCGTCCGGCCCGACCCGCTGCCCGGCGAGCGCAACGCCGGCTGACGCCGCGCGAGCTCGAGGTGCTGCAGCTGATCTGCGACGGCCTCTCGAACACGCGAGATCGCCGCCAAGCTGGAGCTGAGCGTCAACACCGTCGCCGTGCATCGCGCCAACATCATGAACACGCTCGGCGTGCACAAGACCGCGGAGCTGGTGGTCTACGCGCTGCAGAACGGCCTGGTCAATCCGCTGTGAACCGCCGCGAGTTCCTCGCGCGATGCGGCAGCCGGCGCTCGCGGCGTCGGCACTGCCGATCGATCTGCTCGGCGCAGCAGGCTGCTCCGCCGATCGGCTTCCGGCTCGTGGACGTCACCGGCGCCGGCGGGCCTTCAGTTCCGCCACAACAGCGGCGCCTACGGCGGCAAGCTGCTGCCCGAGACGCTCGGCTCCGGCTGCGCGTTCCTCGACTACGACGCCGACGGCTGGCAGGACATCCTGCTCGTCAACGGCATGGACTGGCCCGGGCCACAAGCAGCAGCGCTCGACGCTGCGCCTCTATCGCAACAACCGCAACGGCACCTTCACCGACGTGACGCGCGCGGCCGGCCTCGACGTCGAGCTGTACGGCATGGGCGTCGCCGTCGGCGACTTCAACAACGACGGCTTCCCCGACTGTCTTCATCACCTGCGTCGGGCAGAACCGGCTGTTCCGCAACACCGGCAAGGGCACGTTCGTGGACGCCACGCGGGCCAGCGGCCTCGACGGGCGCACCGGCGTTCAGCACGTCGGCGCTGTGGGTCGACATCGATCGCGACGGCCTGCTCGATCTGTTCGTCTGCAACTACGTCAAGTGGTCCGCCGAGCACGACGTCTTCTGCAGCCTCGACGGCAAGCAGAAGTCCTACTGCACGCCCGAGGCCTACCGCGGCGAGACCTGCTGGCTGTTCCGCAACCGCGGCAACGGCACCTTCGAGGACGTCACCGCGACGTGCGGCATCTTCGACTCGAGCTCGAAGTCGCTCGGCGTGGCGCTGCTCGACCACGACCAGGACGGCTGGCCGGATCTCTTCGTCGCCAACGACACGCAGCCGAACAAGCTCTATCGCAACCTGCGCAACGGCACGCTTCAGGGACGTCGGCGCTCGAAGCCGGCGTCGCGCTCAGCGAGGACGGCAAGGCGCGCGCCGGCATGGGCGTGGATGCGGCCGACTTCGACAACTCCGGCCGGCCCGGCCTCGCGGTCACCAACTTCGACAACGAGATGATCGGGCTCTACCGCGCCGCAGGGCAAGGGCCTCTATCAGGACGTCGCGACGCGCGCGGGCATCGGCACGCCGTCGCGCAACCGGCTCGGCTTCGGCTGCGTGTTCGCCGACCTCGATCTCGACGGCGCGCTCGATCTCGTCGTCGCCAACGGCCACATCGACGAGACCGTGCGCAACATCCGCGGCAACGTCGGCTACGCGCAGGCGCCGCATGCTGTTCCTCAATCAGGGCAACGGCACGTTCCGCGACGTCGCCGCGGCGGCGGGCGGCGGCTTCGCGCAGCCGCGGGTCGGCCGCGGGCTCGCCGTACGGCGACTTCGATCGCGACGGCGACGTCGATCTGCTGATGACGACCAACAACGGTCCCGCGGTGCTGTTCCGCAACGACCAGCAGGCCGGCAACCGCAGCCTCCGGCTGCGCCTGGTCGGGCACGAAGTCGAACCGCGACGCCATCGGCGCCACCGTCCGCATCTTCCACGGCGGCACGTCGCAGTCGCGGATGGTGAAGAGCGGGTCGAGCTATCTGTCGCAGTCGGAGCTGCCGGTGACGTTCGGCGTCGGCACGGCGCGACCGCGTCGACCGCGTGGTCATCACCTGGCCGAGCGGGCGGACCGAGGAGTTCAAGAACGTCGTCGACCGGCAAGGCCTACGACTGCGTCGAGGGAAAGGGCATCTCCGAAACGCGATAGCTGAACACAACGGCGTTACTCGCCGTATCCTGCAGTTCGCGATCGAGGACTGGTTCTAAGCGATCGCCTGCGATGCGGTGATGGAGACAAGGCGGCTAAACGGCGCGGTGTCCTGCTATCGCTGCGCCCTAAATACTGGCGTTCTCAGAAAGTACGGAGCGGGTAGTGGAAGCTCGCATTCGCCCTCTCCCATCAACTTGTCGCCGCTTCCCACGATCTTTGCCGTGTAATGGCAATTATCGAAACTGAAGCTGAGGTCCTTTCCTGAGATGGCGCCGGCCGTAACCACGAGCTGGGGTGGGAATGCCGGCGGCCAGAATGGCCCTTGGCCGCCATCCGTGAAGCAGACGCCAGCTTGCGTTGCCGTGCCTGTGACGGTCTCGCCGGTCTGAACCAGGTGGAGTTGCCCGCCGCCGCGACAGGACAGGTACGTGACTTCGCCCTCGGGGATGATCGGAATCATTTCGGCGATGAAAGGTGGGATCGCTGACCTAACCGTCTCCTCCCATGTCCAGCTCCCCAGTCAGGTCGTAATTCTGTTTCGTGTTTTCGGCCCCGCCGGAATCGGCGGGTTGACCCGCTCGCGATGTCACCGGTGCGCTCGTTGGCTCGGTCGGCAGTCGAACCGCCTCGCACCCGACGAGGGCGACACCCAGTGAGAGGAATGTGAGAACTCGGGAACACGACATCTTGGTCTCCTTCTGAGCAATATCTCTATCGCTTGCTTTACATTTGCCGCGCTGGAGGCTACGAAACCAGATCTTTACGGTGTGCAACCGGAGTAGACTGCCGGGCAAAAGTGATGGCTCCCCAAAGGGGGCGGCAGCTTGGGTGGCAGCGCCCACCGCCGGATTCGTTGGTTCGCTCGCAGCTCGACAAGGTGCTCGCGAGTGACCTGTTTTTGCGCTCCGAACGCCTCAGCGGATTTCTGCGTTTTGTTGTCGAAGAGACCCTCAACGGCCGTGGAGAGACGCTCAAGGAGCCGGTGCTCGCCCACGAGCTGTACGGCAAGGAGGCGGATTTCGATGGCGCCACTAATCCAATCGTGCGTGTGGACGCCCGGCGGCTGCGGGACAAGCTTCGCGAGTACCTACGCCTATCAGACGGGGGATCCGGTCGTCATCGCGCTGCCGAAAGGCAGCTACGTGCCGACCTTCGATCGCGCAGCAGACACAGCCCCCGTTCCCGATATTGAATTCCAGGCCGTCGAGCCGACGTCAGTAGACGTCGCATTCCCGAACCCGCCCCGGACATCGACGCGCCGACGTCGGCACGATCCCGAATGTCGGTCTGGCGTGGCGTGGTGCTTGCGTTGGGAGTGGCGGCGTTGTTCGCCGGCGGTTACGCAGCGCTCTCCCTGAACATCCCGCGGTCGACCGCACCGCCCGGGCGGATCATGCTGGCGGTCCTGCCGTTTCAGAACCTGACCGGCGATCCCGAACAGGAGTACCTCTGCGACGGGCTGACCGAGGAGATGATCGCCACCCTGGGCCGCGTCGACCCGTCGCGACTGGGAGTCATCGCGCGCACGTCGGCGATGCACTATAAAGACACGACGAAGCGAGCCGACGAGATCGGGCGGGATCTGGGCGTCGGCTACCTGCTCGAGTCGAGCCTTCGACGAATCGACGATCGCGTTCGAATCACGGCGCAACTGATAGACGTGCGGACACAAGGTCATGTCTGGGCGGAACAGTACGAGCGCGACGCGCGGGACGTGCTCTCGCTGCAACGCGAAGTGGCCGCCACGGTCGCGCAGCGAACGATGGTGAGCCTCGGGATGCCGGCGAGGAGTCTTCGGTCCGAGCATCATTCGAACACTTCCCAGGCCTACGAGCACTATCTCCGTGGGCGCTACCAATGGGCCAAGAACACGGTCGAGGGCATGCACAAAGCGCAGGATCACTTTCAGAACGCCATCGAGCTCGACCCGTCTGTACACGCTTGCCTACAGTGGCTTGGCCGACACCTACGCAATGCTGGGCGGCTTCCACGTCACGCCGATGAATGAGTCTCACCCGCTGGCGCGCCAGGCGGCGCTGAAGGCCCTCGAGTTGGATGACTCACTCGGTGAGGCCCACCGGTCACTCGCGACCATCATTGAAGATCACTACTGGGATTGGGGAGAAGCCGAACGCCAATACAAACGAGCGATCGAGCTC
The DNA here is from genome assembly GCA_963751025.1 of uncultured Acidobacteriota bacterium. Taxonomy (GTDB): domain Bacteria; phylum Acidobacteriota; class Vicinamibacteria; order Vicinamibacterales; family UBA2999; genus Gp6-AA40. Next base: position 736,737 of record CAVVTC010000010.1, read on the forward strand.
GACCCGAACGACGTCACCACGCTGCGCTTCTATTCCTTCTACTTGGCATCCATAGGGCGGTCCGTCGAGGCGCTTCCGATCGCGGAGAAGGCGCGCAACCTCGACCCGGTGTCGCCGAGCGCTCGGATGAATCTCGGCTCCATACTGTATTTGGCCGGTCAAGTTGACGCAGCGGTGCGGCAGTTCGAGGAGACCCTCGATCTGGATTCGAATGTCGGTTTCGCCCACTCCATGCTTGGGCTCGCGTACCTGCGCAAAGGCGAGCCCGATCGCGCTGTCGCCTACGTGCAGAAAGCACGGGCGCTGAGTGGCACCCGCCCCGACGTCGTAGCGCTGGGTGGCTACACCGTGGCGCGGGCGGGGCGCCGGCGTGAGGCGCTGGCGACTCTCGAGGATCTCCGGCGTCTCGCGAGCCCGCGAGAGCCTTCGCCGTTCCTGGTGGCGCTCGTCTACGTCGGCTTGGAGGATATGGACCGTGCATTCGAATGGCTCGAGAAATCGATCGAGGCGCGCTCCTGGGAGTTGCCGTTGCTGAAGGTCGACCCGATCTTCGAGACATTGCGTGCGGATCGCCGGTTTCCTGCGCTGCTCGATAGACTTGGTCTGCCTCGTTGATAAGGCAATCGACCCGACGAATGTCGTTGATCTGAAGACCGGCGACCTCGAACTGCAGATAGCGCTAGGCAACCTCGCACAACGGCTGCGCACTGTTCGATGGTTGCCGGCAGGTAGCCGCGAGAAGCATTATCATTCCCCCATGATTCGATTGATCAGCGCTATCGCCCTTCTCCTGGCATCGGCGGCGACGGTCTCGGCCCATCACGGCTTCGGGACCTTCGAGCTCAACAAAAGCGTCACCTACACCGGCAAGCTGACCCGGCTCGAGTTCATCAACCCGCACTCCTGGCTTTACTTCGAGGTGACCGACGCCAACGGCAAGGTCACCAAGCATCGCTGCGAGATGCGGTCGGCGCACACGCTGCGGCGATCGGGCTGGAAGGAAGACCTCTTCCCGGTCGGCCAGCAGGTCACGATCGAAGCGGCGCCCGATCGCGCGGATCCGCAGTCGTGCTACCTCAACACGATTCGCTTCGCCAACGGCAGCCACATGGACCGTTACGGCCAGTACGTCAGCACTGGCAGGAACAAGGTCGAGGAGGTCCGTGGGCCGTTGAGCCGCAGGGGTGGCGTGCCCCCGCCGAAGCAGCGTGCCGCGCGCACGTCGAGCGGCGAGCCGAACCTCGCCGGTGACTGGGCGCCCGAACAGGTCGTCATGGCCGATCCAACAGGGAAAGGCGGCGGGCTCGTCCCCTGAGCCGGATCGCCACCGTGAAGCCTGCCGAGGGCCGCGCGGGCGGTGGCGGGGGCGGCGGTCGAGGCCGCGGCCAGGCGGGCGGGCCTCGCACCTATGCCGGCACCGAGCTCACGCCCGCGGGTGACGCCGCCGCGGCGAAGTTCACGCAGCAGGACAATCCGCGATTCAAGTGCGAGACGACCAGCGTCATCTTCGACTGGACCTTCGACGGTCCCGTCAACCGCATTCAGCAGAACCGCGACCAGATCCTCATCTACTACGGCCAGATGAACCTGCGGCGCACGATCCACATGAACACCAAGGCCCATCCGGCGAACGTCAAACCGAGTCGCGCCGGCCATTCGTACGGATACTGGGAAGGCGACGTGCTCGTCGTTGACACGGCGAACTTCCTGCCCGGCTTCCTGAGCTTTCCGACGCCGCACAGCGAACAACTGCACGTCGTCGAGCGCTTCTCACTCGATCCGCAGACGATGAAGCTGACGCGCAGTTGGACCGTCGAGGATCCGGTGAACCTGAAAGGCCAGGGCAAGGGACAGGACACGATCGAACTGGCCGACCAGCCGTTCATACGTGACACCTGCAAGGACCTGAAAGACGTCGACTACTCGAAGCAGACATCGTCGCAGAAGTGAGTCGGAACGGATCGAACTAGGTTTTGAGAATGTCGTATTCGAGACCGAGCGTGCCGGTCTTTTTGTAGACGCGCTGGTTTCGTAACTTGAGCGTGACCCGTTCAGCAGGAGGCGGCAGCAACGGAATGCCGCCTCCGAGCAGCACCGGGATCACCGACATCTCCACGCGATCGACCAGACCGGCGGCGAGCAGGCTGCGAAACAGCTCGCCCCCGCCGAAGATGGCGATGTCCTTCCCCGGCGTGTCTGTCAGCTCCTTGACCACGCGCTCGGCGTCGGCCTCGATTCTCACTTTCGGATAGTCGCTCGGCTTCAGCGTCCGGGAGAACACGATGTTCGTGATGCCTTTCGACGACTTGCCGGCATTCCCCATTCGCTTCATGGCGTCGAACGTCTTGCGCCCGATGAGGAACGTATCGAACTGCTTCATCATTCCCGAGAAGTCGATCTCGGGATCCATCACGATCCAGTCGTGCTCGCCGTTGGGTCCGGCGATGTAGCCGTCAAGGCTCATCGCGCCGCCGAATCGAACCAGTCGCATAAGCGCCCCCCGGGACGAAACGTTTACCATACCCGGCACGTCCAATCGCCCGAGACCCAACCACCTGATGCTTCGACTGGAAGACGTCGTTCACGACATCCGCTACGCCTGCCGGTCGCTGGCCCGCCGCCCGGGATTTGCGGTCGTCGCCGTCATGACCCTCGCCGTCGGCATGGGCACGATGACGGTCGCATTCAGCGCCGTGAACGCGTTCTTCCTGGCCGGCCCTCCCATCGACGCCCCGGGTGCAGGACTGATTGCGGTCACAGGTGGCGCGCCCGAAATCGAGGGCGCCTCCCTCCGCGAATTCGAGGCGTTCGCACGCGATGTACCGGCCCTCGACGTCTCCGCCCAGACCATCGTCACGCTCAGCCGTCGCCGTGGTGATGCGGCCGCGATCGCCTGGGGCCTGGCGGTCACCGACAACTACTTCGACACGCTTGGCGTGAACGCTGCCGTGGGCCGGACCTTCACCGGCGTCAACGAGCTGTCCGCCGTCATCAGCCATCGATTCTGGCGCGAGGAATTGAACGAAGCGTCGTTGACCGGCCTCACGCTTCCGCTCAACGGACTCGACGTGCCGATCATCGGCGTGCTCCCGAGCGACTTCCGCGCCGGCTTCTACGACGCTGACGTCTGGGTACGGATTCGCGACTGGGATGCACTTCGACTTCCGGCGCGGATTCGTCGCCCTGACGTCTTCCAGCTCAACGTGATGGCGCGGCTCCGCCCGCAGGCGACGAAGGCCCAGGCCGACAGCCAGCTGCAATCGGTCGCGAGCGAGCTTGCCCGGGCATGGCCGGCGACCAACGCGCGCCGCACCGCATCGTTCGTCCCGTTCGAGGACGCGGGAGGTTCTGAACGGCGAGCCGTGGCCGTCGTCGCCGCCATGGCGATGGCCATGATCGGCATCGTGCTCCTGATCGCGCTGTTCAACGTGGTCGGGCTTCTGCTCGCACGCGCCGTCGATCGCGAACGCGAGATGACCCTGCGCGGCGCGCTGGGCGCAAGCCGGGCCAGGCTGACGCAGCAACTCGTCACCGAGAGTCTGGTGATTGCAACAGCCGGCGGTGCGCTGGCGCTGTTCGTCTCGAGGTGGAGCAACACCCTCCTCGCCACCTTCGCACCCGAGGCACCCATACCTCAACGCATCGACGTCACGCCCGACTGGACAGTCGCGGCATTCACCACCGGCTTGATGATCATCTGCGGCATCGGCGCCGGCCTCTTGCCGGCACGCCGCGCCACGAGCCTGGCCATCGCCACGGCGATGGCGCCGCCGACCGTGATCGGAGGCGCACGCGCTGGCAGACTGCGTGCGATCGTGGTCTCGCTGCAGGTCGCCGGCGCGACGCTCCTGCTGACGATGGCGTCGCTGCTCGTGCGCAACGCCATCAGCCACCGCCGCGGTGTCCGTCGGATTCGATACCGCTCACGGGATCGTGCTGGAGATCGATCCGGCGTCCCATGGCTACGCCGAGCCCGCCGCGCAGCAGTTCGTCGCCGACGCCATCACGACATTCCGCGCGACGCCTGGCGTCATCAGCGCCACGGTCATGGACCGGGTGCCGTTCTACGTCGGCTTCCCGCTGCGGCTGGAAGTCTCGGTTGACGGCCGGTCGTGCGCGATGGAGACCTGCCCGACCGCGGCGAGCTATCGCGTAGGACCTGACTACTTCAGGACGATGAACATCCCGTTGAGACGCGGACGCGAGCTCGATGGCTCACGCGCGGACGCGCAATCGGTGGTGATCAGCGAGACGATGGCCAGGAGCTTCTGGCCCTCAGCCGATCCGGTCGGACAGTGGGTCTCGCTTGGAGCCGACGGTCGCCGCGTGCAGGTGGTCGGCGTCGCCGCGGACACCGTTCATCGCACGATCGGTGAGCGTCCGGAGCCCTATGTCTACCTGCCCTTCGAACAGCCCGAGTACGCCGAACGACTGGCCATCGTCCTGAGGACCTCGGGCGATCCGCAGCCACTGCTGCGCACGGTCGTCGGAGCAGCTTCGCGCAATGGATCCGGCGCTGCCCATCTACCAGTTGCGCACGATGCGGCAGCGCATCGATGCACGGGAACAATCAGGCCGCTTGATCATCGTGAGGTTCTTCGGGATCTGCGGCGGCCTGGCGCTGTTTCTCTCCATCGTCGGGCTGACGGGCACCGTCTCGTACTCCGTCGGACAGCGAGTGCGCGAGTTCGGCATTCGCGCCGCCATCGGCGCGGCGCCTGCCGACCAGGCGAGGCTGGTGGTCGGCAGCGCACTCGGGATGGCGGGACCGGGTATTGTCATCGGCCTCTTCGGAGCGCTTCTGCTCTCCTGGCTCATCACCGGCGTGGCCAGTGGACTCGACCTCGACAGCCCGCTCGTGTACGCAATCGTCGGGTTGCTCCAACTGACGATCGCCGTTGCCGCGGCAGCCGTGCCGGGCCGCCGCGCCGCGCGGGCAAATCCTCTCGCCGCGCTTCGAACCGAGTAGAGGCGGGTCTTTAGACCCGCCCTGACCGTGAGTAAGGTTAGACTGTCCTCCATTATGCGAAAGCTGATCTTGTTTGCGTCTCTCGTGTGTCTGCCAGCGGTCGCCGCGGCGCAGACCAGCGACGCCGGATTCAACGAAGCCCTGTCGCCGTCGATGGCCGGGGTCGTCAAGAACATGCACGGCACGATTCGCCGCAATCTGGCCGAAGCCGCGCAACTGATGCCGGCCGAGGACTACGCCTTCAAGGCCACGCCCGCGGTGCGCAGCTTCGCCGAGCTGATCGGCCACGTCGTCACCGCCAATTTCTTCTTCTGCTCGCAGGCGAAGGGAGAACAGCCGCCGGCAGCCATGCAGGGCCTTCAGAAGGCGACCGACAAGGCGACGCTGACGAAAGGCATGAACGAGGCGCTGGCGTACTGCGACGAGGTGTACAGCGGCACGACCGATGCGAATTTCAACACGCTCGTCACCATTGCCGGGCCGCAAAAGAACCAGGTCGGCCGCGGCTCGGTGCTCGTGTTCAACACCACGCACAACAACGAGCACTACGGCAACATCATCGTTTACCTGCGATTGAAGGGCCTCGTGCCGCCGTCCACGGCCCGCGCGCAGCAGCAGAAGAAGTAGCGGCGGGTCTTCAGACCCGCCGGAGAAGAAGTCGCCCTGGAGGCATCATGCGTGTTCGGATTCCATTCATCATCGTGCCGGCGCTGGCGCTGACAGTCGCCGCTATTCACGCGCAGATCGCCGATCCGATTCAGGCACCCGTCGAGAAACGCGGGCTGATGGTCGAGATCCGCGATGTCGTCCGGCTGCCCATGACGCGCGGGATGCGACCCATCGAGCAGGACGTCAACCCGTCCGGCTGGGCGCGGGTGCAGTTCGTGCGTGACCTCCCCGATGGGCGCCGGTTCGCCAACGACTCGCGCGGGTTCTTCTACCTGCTCGACAAGAACAACCAGCCGTCGGTCTATGCGAACGTCGCGGAGGCGTTTCCGTTACGCGATCTACAACCGGCTGGAAAGCGGCTTCATCGGCTTCGACTTCCATCCCGAGTTCGCGAAGAACGGCCTGTTCTACACGGTGCACGGTGAGCGCGCGATGGGCAATCCCGCGACGCCCAACTTCATCCCGCCTGGATACACGGCGAAGGACGTCACCCATCACAACGTGATCACGGAATGGCGCGCCAAGAACCCGGCCGCCAACACCTTCGAGGGAACCAGACGCGAGCTGCTGCGCGTGGCCCATGTCGTCATGAACCTCACGCATCCGATGGGCAACGTCGAGTTCAATCCCACCGCGAAGCCGGGCAGCGCCGACTACGGCCTGCTCTACACGAGCGGCAGCGATCTCGGTTTCAGCAACGGCGGCGGACCGAACGCCCAGAATCCCAGCCAAACGCAACGGCTCGATTCGGTCATCACCGCGATCCTCCGCTTCGATCCCGCGCAGTCCCTCCGAAACGAAGGGCGTGAAAGGACTCGGCGACTACACGATCCCGATGGCCAACAAGTTCGCGGCCGACGGCGACCCGAAGACGCTCGGCGAGATCTACGCCTACGGCTTCCGCAACGCCCATCGCCTCTCCTGGGATCTGACCGACGGGACGATGTTCGCGTGCGACATCGGGATGGACCACATCGAAGAGGTCAACATCGTCCGCAACGGCGAGAACTACGGCTGGATGAAGCGTGAGGGCTACTGGGAGAACGGCATGAGCCGGCCCGGAGGCGCTCTTGGCCAGCTGTTCGCCCTGCCGGCGGAGGTGCTCGACGGTCGGAAGAAGGACGAGTTCACCTATCCGGTGGCCATCTACGATCACAACGAGGGCCAGGCCATCTCCGGCGGGTTCGCGTATCACGGACGCATCGAGGCGCTGCGCGGCAAGTTCGTCTTCGGCGACGTGCAGCGCGGGCGGTTGTTCGCGTCTGACCTCGCAGCGATGAAGAAGGCCGACGACGGCATTCCGCAGACCGTGGCGCCGGTCGAAGAGATTCAGCTCTACACGCGCAACTCGCGGGGTGAGCGCGTCTACGTGACGCTGCGCGATCTCGTCGAGCGGACCAACGGCGCGGCCGTGACACGCGCCGATCTGCACATCAGCCGCAGCCGCGACGGCGAGCTGTTCATCACCTCGAGGCAGGACGGCATGATCCGGATGCTCGTCTCCGAAGGAAAGTAGAACGGGCGCGCTCTACGTGCGCAGGGCGCCGACCGGATCGATACGGACCGCCCGCGACGCGGGAATCAGGCTCGCCAGGAGCGCCACGAGCACGAAGACGGCGGGCACCACGACGAACGTCATCACGTCCGTGGTGCTCACCTCGAACAACAGCGATTCGAGGAGACGCGTGGAGCCATAGGCGGCGGCGACGCCGCACACGATGCCGACGATCGTGACCCGAAGACCCTGCCCCACGACCATCCACACCACTTCGCGATGCCCGGCACCGAGCGCGCGGCGAATGCCGATTTCCTGCGTGCGCTGCGCCACCGAATAGGCCATCACACCGTAGAGTCCGATGACCGCGAGCAGGAGCGCGGTTGCGGCAAAGAGCCCCAGCACGCGTGCGACGAGGTGTCGCTGCCCCGCCGCTCGCTCCAGGATCTCGTCCATCATCTTGACGTCGGTCACCGACTGATTCGCGTCGATCGCCCGTACCTGCGCCCGGATCGCATCAACGGTGCGGAGCGGATCGCCGGCGGCGCGCAGCGCGAGAAACGCGACCTGCGGCGAGTACAGCCGATCGGGAATGTAGACCTGCGGGTCCGCCTCTCGCGTCGGTCCGGCGTGACGGACATCGGCCACGACGCCGACGATCTCGAGCGAGGGGGACGCCAGAATCGGGACGAACAGTCGATCGCCAACCGGAGTCGCACCTGACGGATAGGCCGGCCAGAACTTTCGAGCGAATGTTTCGTTGACCATCGCGACCGGAGGTGCTCCGGCAGCGTTGTCACGCGCCTCGAATGCGCGACCCCGCTTAAGCGCCAAGCCGAGGACCTCGAAGTATCCGGGAACGACCGTCTGCAGCAACTGCCCCATATGTCCAGGGTCCGGAATGCGCTGACTCTCGATCTGAAGATTCGTGCCGAGCCCGCCAGTCGTTGGCAGCGCGCGCACGATCGTCGCGCCCCGCACTCCCGGGATCGCATCGACTCGCGTGACCAGATCATCGAAGAACCTCGACCGCTTCTCCACCGTGTCGTAGGCCGTGACCGGCAAAGGCACGCGCATGGTCAGCAATCCCGATGACGGAAAGCCCAGGTCCACGCGCGCCAGCCGCGCGATCGTCTGCACCATCAACGCCGCTCCGATGAGCAGCACCAGCGATAGCGTCACCTGGACGACAACGAGCGCGCCGCGCGCGCCGACGCCGACCAGGCCCCTTCCCCGCTGCCCATCGCCGACGGTCGCGCCGCTCTGCCGCAGCCGCTCGACGATTGCCGGCTTCAGCAACTGCAGCGAAGGAACGGTTCCGAACAGTACGCCTGTCGCGCACGCGATGGCCGTTGTCCACAGAAGAACCGTTCCGTTGACGCCGAGCTCGTGCGCTCTGGGCAGCTCGAACAGCGTCATCGTCGCCACCGTGTGGACGCCGAAATGGGCCACAACGAGACCAAGCGCGCCGCCGGTCAGCGAGAGGACCAGGCTCTCGGTGACGAGCTGCCGTGTCAGGCGCCCTCGTCCGGCACCGAGCGCGGATCGCAGGGCAAACTCGCGAGCCCGCGACGTGGCCCGCGCCATCAACAGCGTCGCCACGTTCGCGCAGGCGATGAGCAGCACGAAGCCGACCGCCGCCAGCAGCATCCACAGCATCGTGTCCACGCGCCCGACGATGTCGTCCTTGAGCGGCGCGAGTACGGCCGGCCCGGCGTCGACACGACGCTGACCTTGTGGCTGGTAACTCGTGTTCAGCACCGCCAGCTCCGCGTCGGCCTGCCCGCGGGTCACACCTGGGCGCAGGCGCGCCACGCCAAAAAGCGGGCTGCAGCATGCGTAGTACTGGGGCAGCACGACTGGCGCGTTCGCCGGCTTCGGGAACCACACGTCGATGTCGCGAACGGGAAACTGAAACGTGTCCGGGAGGACGCCAACCACCGTGTACTCGACCGAGCCCACGCTGATCGCCTGCCCGACGATCGAGCGATCGCTGTCGAAACGCCTCGTCCACAGCCGCTCGCTGATCAGCGCCACCGGTGGCGCGCCCTCAGCATCCTCCTCCCGTCGGAACTCCCGCCCGACGATCGGCTGCACCCGGAGAATGCGCAGAACGTTCGCCGACACGCGTCCGGCCCGCAGCACTTCCGGTTCGCGCCCGCCCAGGATGACGTCCTCGAAAGTCGGTCGGTAGACGCCAACGTCAAACGAGCGCGCGTCCCGCATCGACTCCCAGCGTCGCAGCGAGATCCATCTCGACGGCGGAGCCTGTCCGGGAACCTGCAGGCCACTTCGTGCGACGGACACCAGTTCATCGGGATCGCCATAGGCGAGCGGCCGCATCAGCACGCCATGGACGATGGAGAAGACCGCCGCGTTGGCGCCAATGCCGATCGCCAGCGTCAGGACCGCAATCGCGGTGAAGCCAGGCTGGCGGCTGAACCCGCGCAGCGCGTAGCGGAGATCCCGCATGAGCGCTTCAACGATCGGCGTGCCCCGGACCTCACGGTGTGCCTCGTGGAGTTGCGTGGCGTTGCCGAGCGTTAGGCGGGCGGCACGGCGGGCCTCCTCCTCAGACACGCCGCGGCGCCGATGCTCGTCCACCAGCATGGCGAAGTGCCCATCGAGTTCCTGCGCCAGATCGCGGTCATCGCGGTCGTGGGTGACGATCGCGAGCAGCCGGGAGAGGTGCCGCATCAGCGCGCCCCACATGACTCAGGCGCCTGGCGAGAGGCGCAGCATCCGGCCGATCACGCCGGACAGCCGCTCCCAGTTACTGGTTTCGGCGAGGAGCTGCCGGCGGCCCGCTTTGGTGATGGCGTAGAACTTCGCCTTCCGGTTGTTCTCCGAGACTCCCCATTTGGACGAGATCCACCGTTTCTGCACGAGCCGGATCAGACACAGGTAGATCGTGCCCTGGTTGACGAGCAGCGCGTCCTCGCTGATCTGCTCGATGCGGCGCGCCAGGCCGTAGCCGTGCTGCGGCCCCATCGCGTCGAGGGTCTTCAGCACCATGAGATCGAGCGTGCCCTGCAGAATCGATGACCGGCTGTCCATGCGTCTCCTGTGTGATGCCGACAGGAGTCTATGCCTGGTTCGTGTGGGATGTAAAGAGGAGACGGGCTCGACGCTAGCGCGAGGCGGCCCGGGCGCACTCCTGCGCCAGGCGATCGGCCACCGTCGGCGGCATGCCGGTCAGCACCATCCGCCCGACACGCATGTTCACGTACGCGGGCTCGGCACATCGTGGATAGTCCAGGCCCCCCAGGGCCAGTGACGAGGGCGTGCCAAGCACCAGCACCGCGTCGTAGTGATCCTCGATGTTCGGGTTCGCCTTGAAGTAGTCCACCGGCGGCGGCGGCCCGAAGAACGCCTCGTACGGCGCAGCGCCGATGAGCGTTCCCTTGAGCAGGGCCAGACCAGGCGTGCGCCACGAGGCCACGTCCGACTGGAAGCGCGACAGGTCAGTGTACGTGCTGGTGATGCTGAAGACGCTTGTTCCACCGGCCTCGAGGATGCCGACGAGCGACCGGCCCGGGCGCTCGGTTCTCGCCTGGAAATGGCCGTCGCCGTAGATCACCAGCGCCCGCCGTCCTTTGGCGAGCACTTCGCGGCGAATCAGGTCGGCCGGGTGCGAGTCGCGCTGCAGGAGCACCTGCCGGTAATCGTCGGCGTTCTTGACCGCGCTCCAATCGATCGGCGGATCGCCGAGCAGGATGCGCAACTGACGTTCGCGCGGCAGCGAACGATTCAGATCGCGTACCGCCTGGAAGAACTCGTCGAACATCGGTCGATCCCAGGCCGGTGTCGCAGTGACCGTGTTCTCTCTGATGTCGCGAAGCGCCGATGGCGGCAGCGTCTCACCGCGCACGAAGCGGTCCATCACGTCTTGATACGTCGCGCTGCCGTTCTCGACGACGATGTCGTTCACCAACGCGGCAAACCGCGGATCGCGAATCAGCGCCAGGCGAAACGCGTGTCCCAGCACGTTACCGTGCGCGCCTTCACCCAGCGCGACGACCGGGTGCGTCGCGAACGCGTCGAGAATGACCGAGGTCGGATCCAGACGAACGGCCGGCCGGCGCCCGGCCTCCTGCGCGCGGCCATCCATCCGTGCCACGCAGAGCAGCGCAGCCACGAGAACCAGGCGCCGCGTCCGTGCATCCATGGACGGAAGGTTATAAAAATAACACATCGCGGTCAAGCCCTGGCGTGACCTAGTATCTCCACGTTATTGCCCCACTCGTGACCGGCGACTACAGTTCAGCCCGTGGCTCATATTGCGGTACCCGACGGCGTCCCTGGCATCCGGTCCCTGCTTGCGTTCCGTCCCGAAGTCGCGCCGCCGATGACCGCGCTCGCCGACGTCCTGCTGCATGCCCCGAACTCCCTCAGCCGCGGCGAGCGCGAGCTGATCGCCGCCTACGTCTCGGCGCTCAACGAATGCGACTTCTGCCATCACAGTCACGCCGCCGTCGCGTCGTGTCATCTTGGTGACGAGGGCGCGCTCGTGGACGCCGTCGTCGCCGATGCCGAGCGCGCGCCGGTGTCTGCCGAAGCTGCGGGCGCTCCTCGCGATCGCCGCCCACGTGCAGCGCAGCGGCCGCGCCGTGCGCGATACGGACATCGCGCGTGCGCGCGCTGAAGGGGCTACCGACGTCGAGATTCACGACACCGTGCTCATCGCCGCGGCGTTCTGCATGTTCAACCGCTACGTGGACGGCCTTGGCGCACTCACGCCCACCGATCCCGCCGGCTATCGCGAGCGCGCCGGGTTCGTCGCGGATCACGGGTACGCGGCCGTGGCTGCCAAGCCGACGCCATGAGTGCTCCGCCAGCGTTCGCCTGGGACGACTGGTACGCGACCGTCGGCGGCCGTTCGATTCGCATTCCCGAAGTCACCGATCTGCTCAAGGAGATTTTCGACCATCAGTACCCGCGATTCGACGGCGACGTCGCCGCTGACCGCCGGCCGTTCGCCTCGCCGGCCGACGCGGCGCAGCACCTCAAGGAGAAGGCGCTCGAGTTCGGCGCCGACATCGTCGGCATCTGCGAGATCGAGCCGAGCGACGTCTATCGCGGCCGCGTCATCACCGAGACGTACGCGATCGCCGTCGGCCAGCGCATGCGGTGGCGGGAATTTCAGGTGGTGCCGTCCAGGGCGTCGGCCATCGAGTGCCTGCGTGTCTACTTCACGCTCGGCGAGACCGTCATCCAGCTCGCCGCCTACATCCGCTCGATCGGCTACGCGTGCAAGGTCGAACATCCGATCGGCGACAGCGACCTGCTGCACATCCCGATCGGCCTGAAAGCCGGATTCGGCGAGCTCGGCCGCCACGGCTCGATCATCCATCCGACGCTCGGTCCGCTGTTCCGCATGGGCAGCGTGATCACGTCGATCGAGCTGGCGATCGATCACCCGATCGATGCCGGCATCGCGAAGTTCTGCGATATCGTGCCGCGCCTGCCGGAAGTACTGCCCGCCCGGCGCGATTCCCGACGAGCGCAGCCCGGAGGCCGGCACGGATCATCTCGGCTACGACCGCTACGTCGTCGACACCGGCCGCTGCTTTCCCTACTTCGCCAAGTACTCCTACTGCTCGATCTGCCTGCCCGTGTGCGTCTACAACCACAAGGAATGGGCGCGCGACTTCGACGGCGCCCGAGACGCAGTCGTTTCCGACCGTCATCATGCTCTCGCCTCCTCCGCCGTCTGATCTCCCGGACGCGGATCGGCGACACGTGTATCCAAGGATTCGGCGTCCATGACCCCACGACGTCATGCTTCGAACAGTCCTCCTGACCTTCGTCTTCAGCGGGTCGCCTGATCGCGGTCGCGACGGCGCAACCGGCCGTGGCCACACTGACCGGACGCGTCGTCGATACGCAGCTGGCAGCGACGCCGGGCGCATCGGTCACCGTGCGATCGCTCTCGACATCCACGACCTGGACGGCCTCGAGCGACGACCACGGCCGCTTCTCGTTTCCGATGCTGCCTCCGGGTGTGTACGGCGTCGAGGTTGCCGCTGAGCGGCTTCGTGCCCTGGCGAGCCGAGGCGGTCACGCTGCAGGTCGGGCAGGACCGGCAGCTCGACGTCCAGCTCTATATCGGGAATGTCCAGGAGGGCGTGGTCGTGCGCGGCGACACGCGTCCGGTCAGCACGGTGGTTGACGGGGTCCTGCCGCGTGCGCGTATCGAGTCGCTGCCGCTCAACGGCCGGAACTTCCTCGAGCTGGCGCTGCTCGTGCCCGGCAACGCGCCCACACCGATCTTCGATCCGACGAAGACCAACAGCGTGCTGATCGCCTCCGCCGGGCAGATGGGACGCGGCGGCAACATCACCATCGACGGCCAGGACAACAACGACGACGTGGTCGGCGGACCGCTGCTGAACCTGCCGATCGATGCCGTGCAGGAGTTTCAGATCGCGACCAACCGCTTCGGCGCCGACCTCGGCCGCTCGGCCTCGTCGGTCATCAACGTCGTCACGCGCTCGGGCACCAACACGCCTCAGGGCTCGGCGGCCATCTTTGCGCGAGACGATGGCTGGCAGGCGCTGCCGGCGACGCTCGACAACGAGGACGAGGCCACGCCATTCGATCGGCAGCAGGTGTCGGCGGCGTTCGGCGGGCCGTTGCGGCGCGATCGCCTGTTCTGGTTCGCCGCCGGCGAATTCCGCCATCAGGACGGCGCGGTGCTCGTCGGAGCACGCGACACGGCCACGCGCACGATCACGCGCAGCTTCGCGCCCGCGCCGCTCGCGATGGTCTGTGGTCACTGCGACTCGATACCGGTGGCGCCGCCAGCCGCTTCACGGCTCGCTACGCCGGCGAGTGGGCCACCGACACGGCGGCCAGCGCGGTCGAGCGCGCCATCGGGTCCGCGACGCAGCGGCAGGACGCCACCAACCGCTACAACAGCGTGCTCGGCTCGTGGACGGCGGCGCCCCGCAGCAACTTCGTCAACGCGCTGCAGCGCCAGCGTCAGCACGTTTCTCAACGAGACGCTGCCGGTGGCCGCGGCGCCGCAGCTCACGTTCCCGAGCATCCAGGACGGCGCCTCGTTCCGCATGCCGCAGGAGACGAAGCAGACGCGGATTCAGATCGCGGAGAACGCGACGTGGCTCCGCGGCGCGCACAGCATCAGGCTCGGCGGCGAGCTGCAGCGCATCGACTCCGCGTTCAGCCTCGGCGTGTTCCGCAGGGCCGCATCGAGCTCGTCGAGGACTTCCCCAGCGTTCGATCACACCGGCGACGGCCGCATCGACGACAACGATCTGCTGTTTGCGGTCACGCTGCGGAGCGGCAAGCCGGACCAGTCGCTCGAGCTGCCCGACGCCGACAACACGCACATCGCCGGGTTCGTGCAGGACGACTGGAGCGTGTCGAACCGGCTGCAGCTGAACCTCGGGCCTGCGCTACGAGATCGACACCGACGTCAACAACCAGAGCCGCGTCGGCGAGCTGAATCCGATCGTGCAGCCGTTCGTGACCGGCGAGCGCCAGCGCGATCTGAACAACTTCTCGCCGCGGGTCGGCTTCGCCTGGAGCGGCGTGCCGACCGGTCTGCTCGTGCGCGGCGGCTACGGCATCTACTACGACCGCATCGTCCTGCAGATCCAGTCGCTCGAGCGCGGACTCGACGGCCGCGCGCTGCCGATCGAAGTCCGCGCCGGCAACGTCTTCTTCCTCGATCCCGCGACCGGGCGGCTGCCGCCGTTCGCGCCGACGCTGGCCAATCCGTTCACCGGCTTCATCCTGCCCGGCGCCGGCGCCTCGGGCATCAACATCATCGACCCGCATCTGCAGAATCCGACCGTGCACGAGTTCCACCTCGGCGTCGAAGCGCGCGTCCGTGGGCACGAACGTCTGCGCGTCGACGGCATGCACAACCAGGGCGTCAACTTCCTCATCGGCCGCACGGTTGGCGAGGTGTTCAACCCGGTCGTCGGCGGACCCGATCGCGTCGTGAACATCGAGTCGAGCGCGCGGACGAAGTACGACGCGCTGCTCCTGTCCGCCGAGCGGCAGTTCCAGGCGGGCACGGCTTCCGCTCGGCTACACGCTGGCGAAGGCGTTCAACTACGCCAACGACGATCAGATTCCGTTCCTCAACGGTCCGATCGATCCGAACGACCTGCGGCGCGAGTACGGGCCGACGCCGAACGACCGGCGGCATCGCTTCGTGGCGTCGGTCAGGCGCAGTGCCGGCGGCGGCGTCAGCCTCGCGGCGCTGTGGACGATCTCGTCGGGCGTGCCGATGGACATCATGATGCCCGACGGTCAGTCGCGCGTTCCGACCATGCAGCGCAACGCCGGCGGGCGGCAGTTCCACACCGCGCGCGAGCTGAACGCCTTCATCACGCAGACCAACGCGACCGGCGGCATCGATGGCGTGCTGCTGCCGCTCGTCGCCGGACAGCGCGCGATTCAACGACAGCTTCAACTCGCTCGATCTCCGCGTGTCGCAGACCGTTCCGGCTCGGCGCACGCTTGCGCGTCGAGCCGATGCTCGAGGTGTTCAATCTGTTCAACATGACCAACATCCTCGGCGTGACGAACGTGAACTACTCCGGGTTCGCGAACGTGCTGGTGCGGGATTCCGATCAGGCAGGTACGCCGGGCTTCCTTCGCTCGAGCGCCTTCGGCCAGCCGGTGACGACAGCGGGAGGCGTCTTCGGATCGGGTGGACCGCGCGCGATGCAGTTTGCCGCCCGAGTAACCTTCTGAGCAGTGTAGGCGTTACGGTCTCGTGAAAATAAAGAGGTGCTGCCAGGGCAGGTCGTCGTACACGCGCGACTGCTTGAAGCCCTCGTTCTCGACCTCGAGCTTCACCTGCGCCTTGGTCATCTTGTGCTCGCGCAGAATCGGCACGTCGGGATCCTCGGCGCGGTATTCGAGCAGCACGAGACGGCCGCCAGGCTTGATCGCCTCCCGCAGCCGCTGCAGCATCTTCTGCGGCTCGGAGAACTCGTGGTAGACGTCCACCATGATCGCCAGATCGATCGACTCGGCCGGCAGCTTCGGATCGTCAATCCCGCCCAGCACGGGAACCACGTTGGTGACCCGCGCCTTCGCGACGTTCTTCTGAAGGATTTCGAGCATCCCCGGCTGGATGTCGTTGGCGTAGACCTTCCCCATCGGACCCGTCGGCCTTCGCCAGCCGGATGGTGATGTTGCCCGATCCCGCGCCGATATCGGCGATCGTCGAGCCCTTCTGGATGCGAAGGAGACGAACAGCCAGGTCCGGATCTTCTTCGCGGTCCCGCTCGTTGCGGTCCAGCCACGGCGCGCCCTGCACACCCATCGTGCCGGCGTAGACCCGGCCGCTGACCGGGTGCACGCCGCGCTGCTGCGCGGACGTTGCAGTCGCCGCGAGGGCGACCGCCACGAGGACCAGCCGGGTCCACACTGCGAGGACCCAGCCTGCACTGCAGGGAGGTCATCAGCCCTTCTTGACGACGAACTCGAACGGCATCCCCATGAAGTCGCCCGTCATCTTGATCTCAGTCGGCGTGACCACGCCCTTGTACGACAGGTCGATAGCCATGCCTCCGAAATCCAGCGTGACGTTGAACGAGATGTTGTTACCGTCGACCTTGCCGTCCTTGATCGGCACGTTGCCGCCGTCGATCCCGAGCGTCGTTCCCGTCAGCGTCGCGCCTTCAGCCTTGAACTCGTAGGCGACCGGAATGTCGCCCATCGGCGTGCTGACGGTGCCACTCCACTTGCCATCCACGTCGGCGGCAAACGCCGGCGCAGCCAGCAGCATCAGTCCCACCACAATCGCGTACACCTTCTTCATCGAATTCTCCTGAGTGTGCCCAGCCACGCGCGTTACGACGAGCCTCGGCCGCCGAATGTTTCTGCGGCTGGACGCTCAGGTTGCCTGCGGGGTCTGAGGTGGGCAGTGTACCGGAAGTCGCCGTGGTGTCGCCACGAAGGTCATACAACTGACGGCCTTGCGCCACATCCTTGACGGCTCAGGTCAAAAAGACGGGCTAAATCGTGCAGTCCCGAGACGGCATCACGTTTGCTATTTCCAAGTGCGGCGGTTCTGCCCGGCATACGGTGCGAGCCGCCCTCCACTGACCGCCCCGACCAGGCCGTATGTGCCATGGGAAGGCGGTCAGCGTGGGTTAACCCTCCTGCTCCAGTTTCTCCAGCAACGCCACGCGAACATCTTTCGGCAGGATGCCGTGCAGGTATCGAGCGCCGTGCCCCGGGCATGGCGATCACGTGACCGCAGCCCGCGATACGCCGCGCGAAGCGGTTGCACAGGCACGACGAACGACAGCAGCGTAAAGAGATGCGAGAGCTCGGTCGAGTCTCGTCCGAGCTCGGCGCGGACCAGGTCGAGCATGCGTTCGCCACTCACTCGGACATCAGGACATCGGCGCCGGATCCGGAAGAGCGAGCGCGCGCACTGCCTGCGCACATCGAGCAGGTCGTCGTCCAGAGCCGTCAGGAGTCCCTCAGCCGCAATCTGCGATCGGCAATCCGACAGCACCCTCGCCAGCCGCCGGCGCACCGATGACCGGTTGGACGGATCGAGCAGGGCGTCGATCAGCGCACCCGGATACTGATCCGCCACGCGCTGCAGCGCCTGCATCGCGTCGCCGGCGACGGCCCGGACACCGAGCAGCGGAATCACGTGAGGAAGGACCGAGGCCGAGACGGGACTGCGCGGGTCGAGCACGCGTCGAACACGGCTCGCCTCTCGTGATTGGAGCGCGACGATCTGCAGGACCTCGACATCCGCTCCGCGGAGGTCCGCCCGCTCGCGCTTCTTCGCCACCCTCGCGCTCTACCGCGGCCGGCGATCGAGCTGCTGGCGTGTAGTCTCCAGCGTAAACGTCAGCGACTCGCGCGGAATGCTCGTCACGAACGGCCCGACCAGCCATCCAAAGCCGGCGGGAATGCCGCGCGAGAGCGTCACCGACTCACAATGAATATAGAGTCCGCCGTCGCGCGCCAGCAGTCGCCAGTAGGTGTTGAGCCTCCAGAGATAACCCCCATCCTGGCCGATCGGCTTCTCGCGTTCCGTGGACATGTCCGGCGTTCTCGACTTCAGCGATCCGCGTGCTGTGGATCCATCCTTCCGCGCGATCGGCGGCGGGCCGCCGGAAGACCGCCTCGTGCTCGCTGTTGATCACGACCGTGATGACCTTCTTCATCACGAAGCGCAGGAAGAACGTGAAGCGATCGCCGTCGCGCGACCGCAGCTTGGAGGCCGCCACCGTTGGGGCGTAGATCCGTTGGTGCGCATCGTAGTTCTGCAGAAGCGCGAGCGCGTCATCGATGCTGGCTGACGGCACGAAGGCGGTGCCGACCCAGTGATGAATCATGCCGCCGGGGACGTCGATCTCGCGTCCGTTGTCCCTGGTCTCGAGACGCTCGATTGACAGCTCTTTGCGCCGTACGACCTCGAGCGCCTCTCGTCGTCTGGCGTCGGGCAGTCCGTCGATCCACAGAAACGCGCCGGAGCCCGACAGCCGCGCCTCGGTCAGACGGACGTAGCGATCGAATGCCTGGATCGTGCGGTTCTGAAGATCCGCGGCGGCAGCGGCAGCCGCACCGTGGGCTCGCGGCGCGCACGTCACCGCGAGCACGACTATTCCTATTCCGATCCGGCGCCTGGACAGTTTCAACATCGCTCAGCACGCAAGGTGCAAACCGTCGGGATCTCGGCTCACTCGATCGGCGGGTCCAAAAGGACCCGCCCTACTTCACCAGGGACCAGCCCTACTTTCGGCGCACCTCGACTTCGACCAACTCGAGACGGCCGTCGCCGGTGTTGCTGATCTCGTGGCGATCGCCGGAGTCGAAGAACGCCCACTGCCCCGGCTCGTTGAACTCGAACGTCATTCCCCCCGCGCCACGGCCCTTGCCCGCGCTGTCCTGGAGGATGACCACCGGCGCCTTGTGCTGGTGCGGCGGTGTCTTCTCACCCGGCATCAGCGCGATGCGGTAGGCACGGAACCACTTGTTGCTCGAGATCGGCTTGTCGCTGAAGCCGGCCTGCTCTTCGGTCACCGACTCGTCGCCGCCCTGCGTCTCGTTGACGACGACCATCGCGCGGAACAGGGTGGGTCCATCATTGCGAATGCGATGCGTGTTGGGCCGTTCCGCGTAGCTGAGATCGCTCATCAGGCGCGGGCGGCCGCGCGCGGCCCGGCCTGCAGGCGGCGCGGACGGCGCAGCCGCCGGCGCGGGCGCGGCACCGGACGCAGGCGCCGCGCCGCGACCACGACGTCCGGCGCCCCATTCTTCGCCCAGGTTCTGGCTGACGGTCGGCGAGTCCGACGTCGTCAGGTAATAGACCGGCCATTCGTGCGTGTGGAACCACGAGACATCGCCGGGCGGCACCTGCAGGTCGAGGATGCGCATCGGCCCATGCTGAAAGACCTGCCGGTGATGCGGCTCCTGATGGACCGGCATGATCGGCGTCTGGCCATTGCCGCTCGCGTCCGGCGGCTGCCAGGTCGCGGTCTGTCCGGAAACAGCAACGGCGACACCCGCTATGACTGCACAGACCCCGATAGATCAGAGAGCACACCCGGCGCATGAAGCCTCCTGCCGCATCAACAGCGTGCGGTGCCGAATCCTAGCATCAAGTCACCTGGGTGCCCGGTGATGCCAAGGAAGAGACAGGGGTGGCAGGAATCAGGGGCGTGCGCCGAGCAGGCGCGACACTCTAGCGCAATTGATCGACGCGACCGTGATCGAAGCTCGGAAGCGTCCGGCTCATGACCGGCATGGACTCGGCCTTGAAGCCCGATTGACACGACGGGCAGATTCCGTGCGACATCCCGCGGGCGTCGAGCGGCACATCGACCAGCACGGCGGCCGGACGGTCCAGCGTGGCGCACCACGCGCATACGGTTCGAATCGGCCTGGCCTGGCGGCGGGGGCGCGTGCGTCGGAGGGAGTGGGCCATCGTGCTCTCTTGCCTTGCGTGTGAACGAGTCAGTCGAGGGTTGCCCGACTCCATCGCAAGTCACATGCCTCTTCCGCTCCAGCGCGGCCGTAGAGATCGCTCGCGCGAATTGCTTAGGCAATCGAAGTCGGCGATCGAACGACGTTCGAGCGCACACGCCGCGCATCACGTCGATTGAGAATTTGTTTCTTCATCAGTGGAAACAGTTGCTACACAGTGGGCACGCGAGTGCGTTCACACCGATTGCACAATTCGCGGCATTCAGCGGCCCGGCGATGATCGCCGCGCACGTCTCGCCGATCATCACGCACGCGGCGTGCGTCGGTGCATTCACGATCTCCGGCATGATCGACGCGTCGGCGACGCGCAGGCCGTCGATGCCGTGCACGCGAAGCTGGCTGTCCACGACAGCGTCGCGATCGGACGCCGGTCCCATGCGACATGTACCCGTCGGGTGATAGATCGTGTCGGCCTTCGATCGAGCGAACTGCGCCAAATCCTGAATTGACGATCCGGGCTCGATCTCCTCGGCGCGCACACGATCGTAGGCGGGAGACGCACCGAGACGCCGCGCGAGCGCGGCGCCTTCGACGAGCGCGGCGACGTCCCGCGCGTCGGTCAGATAGTTCGCGCGGATGACCGGCGCGGCCAGCGGATCGGCCGAGCGCAGCCCGATCGTGCCTCGCGAACGTGGCTGCACGAGCGCCACCGTGATCGTGATGAACTCATCTCGCTGGTCGAGGCCACGGCCAACGTAGAACTGCAGATCCGGCGTCGACGCGGACGACGACGAGGTGAAGAGTCCGGCGGTCACCGTGGATCCGGGCAGCGTCGTCGTTCCTCTCCACCGGATGGACAGCTTCGGATGATCCTGCAGGTTGCGACCGACACCCGGCAGATCCGCCGCGACCCCGATGTCGAGCGCCCGCAGATCGTCAGCAGCGCCGATGCCCGACAGCATGAGCAGCCGCGGTGAATCCACGGCGCCGGCGCAGACCACGACCTCGCGACGCGCGCGCACGCGCTCGAGACGTCCCTCGTGCAGATACTCGACGCCGACGACGCGGCGTCCTTCGAAAAGGAGGCGCGTCGCCTGCGCCGGTGAGCACATCTCGACGTTCGGGCGCGCCAGGGCCGGCACGAGAAACGCCGCCGCCGCGCTGTGACGTCGTCCGTCCAGGATGTTCTTCTGATAGAAGCCGGCGACGCCCTCGGGCTGCGGGCCGTTGAAATCGTGCCTCGCGTCGGCACGGAATCCCTGCTCCGTGGCCGCGGCGAGAAACGCGAGATGACTCGCATGCGGATCGAGACAGTCGCTCACCGCCAGCGTGCGCTCCGCACGCGTGAACATCGGCTGCAGATCGTCGTAGCCCCACCCCGGATTGCCCAGCGACCGCCAGCGGTCGAAGCACGCGCGACTCCCCCGGACGTAGGCCATCGCGTTGATGGTGCTCGAGCCGCCGTGAGCCTTGCCTCGCGGAACACCGATGCGCCGCTGGTCCAGTCCGGACTCGGGCTCGGTCGCGTAATTCCAGTCGTACGACGAGCCCACGAGCGACAGCCAGCCGCCGGGAATGAGCACAGCCGGATCCGATTCACCCGAGATCCCGGCTTCGAGGATCAGTACGCGAACGGAAGGATCAGAAGAGAGTCGGTGAACGAGCGCGCAGCCAGACGACCCCGCGCCGATCACGACGTAGTCGGTCTCGACAATGCTCAATGCACAATGCTCAAGGCAGGATGCGCAACTGGCTAGTCGAACATCCGTTCTGCGGCGCCTTCGAGCGTGATGAAGCCGAGCAGGCATCCGCTGCTGGCATCCCTCAGCTGATGACAGCGGACGCCGATCGTCGATCCGACCTTGAGCATGTCCTTCTTCCAGCCACGGCGTTCGACCTGGATCACGCTGGCGCCCTCGAGGGCCCACAGCGTCGGCTCGCCCTTGTCGTCTTTCACTTCGATGTAGATCCAGGTGTGCGGGTTGATCCAGTGCACTTCTTTCACGACGCCCTTGAGCACCGTGTACGCCGTCATGTTGTAGTTGCCGTGCGAGTGGTGCGCGGCGAGGGGAACCGCAAGCAGCAGCAGGAGCACGGCGCGTCCGAGAGGACGCGCCCTACGCGCGATCGCCGTCATCGCGGCGCCTCGGGCCCGAAGGCGTTCTTGGGCGGCACGAGACGGTTGTAGTAGATCGTCGGGTAGCGAACCTTCTTCCCCGACGCGTCGAGAAAGCTGAGCGACTGCTGGAAGAGTCCCGGCTGCGGTGCGCGCGCCGGCACCGTGGCCTCGAGGATATACAGGCGACTCTCGTGCAGGTAGATGCCGACGAACGTGCGGGACTGATCCGCGTTGGTGATCTGCAACTGGTGGCCCGAGACCAGATCGATGTAGTGGAACGCGTCGTAAGTGACCTTCACCCCGGGGCGCTGGCGGAACTTGGTGGCTGCGTACGCAATCGAGGCCTGCACGTCCACCTGCCAGTAGATCGGCAGGCTGTCCGCCTCGGTCTTGTTGGTCCTCGCGGCGTGAATGCGCTCGGCATTTGTGTAGTCGATGACCGTCACCGAATAGCGGCCGGCGGCCTGCTCGAGCGAATACACCCGTCCAGGAAACACCGCGCCGTATTCAGATGGCCACTTGATCTCTTCCACCTTGGGCTGACCCGGAAGGTTCACCTCGAACCGATCCATCTGGTTGGTGTACGTGGACCATTCCTGCGCGAAGGACGGCTGTGACACCAGCAACAGGCAAGCTGCCGCGACTCCGACAGACCGCATGATGGCTCCTTTCAGGTGCGACTATGGACCGCCATATTGCCAGAAAAGCCAAGGTGAACCACGGCTTCTCGGACCCCCAGTTGTGGGATCGTATAGACCGGCTTGCGGGCCGAAAACCCGGTGAACCGCATCCGTTCGTCGCTCCGGAGGTCTTTCTCCCATGGTTACAGCAACTTAAGGCGGACGCCACAAAGCAGATCGAGGCTGAACCGCGCCGGTAATTACGCGAAAAGGGGCCTTGACACCATTGCTGTAGCACGGACAATCAACGACGGGGGGTATTCGTGTATTCCAGGCTACTTATTGCGAGTTCGGTCGCGCTTTGGTCCGTGGCCATCATTGCCGGTCAATCCGGCCCTCCCGCGCCGTCATCGAAACCGGCTCCAGCCCCAGTCCCGCAGACGAAGCCCGCACCGCCTCGCGCGGTCGCTGCGGCCAATACGGCCCCGGCCGGGCTCGATCAGGCCGCGGCACGGAAACTGGTCGATCAGTACTGCGTCACCTGTCACAACGCGCGCATGAAGACCGGCGGCCTGGTGCTCGATCAGACCCAGCTCGATCTCGCGCGCTTCGGTGAACACAGCGAACTGGGCGAACGCATCGTGCGCAAGCTGCGCGCCGCGCAGATGCCGCCGACCGACGCGCGGCGTCCGGACGCCGAGACCATGGAGTCGCTGATTCGCTGGATGGAGACCGAGCTCGACGCGAAGGCAGTCACACACCTGCCGGCTCCCGGCCTCCACCGCATGAATCGCACCGAGTACGCGAACGCGATTCGCGACCTGCTCGCGCTCGAAGTTGACCCGACCAAGTTCCTGCCTTCCGACGACTCGACGCGCGGCTTCGACAACATCGCCGGCGCGCTGACGATGTCGCCGGCGCTGATGGAAGCGTATCTGTCGGCAGCGGGCAAGATCAGCCGCCTGGCGATCGGCGATGTCAACGCGCCGCGCCAGGAAGTCTTCGAAGTGCCGGCTGACACCGCGCAGAACTATCACATCGAGGGTCTGCCCTTCGGCACACGCGGCGGCATCCTGATCCCGCACCAGTTCCCCGCCGACGGCGACTACACCTTCCGCGTCAAGGGCATCACCGGGTATTTCACGGCGGTGCTCGGTCAGATCGCGGGCGAGCAGCTCGAGGTCACGATCGACGGCGAGCGCGTGAAGCTGTTCGACTGGGACAAGGAAATCAAAGGCACGCAGGGCAACGGTCGGGCGACGCCTCGCATTCCGGTCAAAGCGGGTCTTCATAACGTCGGCGTGACCTTCATCGCGACCAACGATCTGCCCGCCACGGAATTGAACCGGCCCTTCGTGCGCACGATGAACACACCGGGCGAGATCCCCGGATTCCAGTTCTATCCGCACGTCGGTCAGGTGACGATCGAAGGTCCATTCAACGCCAAGGGTGCGACCGACACCGCGAGTCGCAGCCGAATCTTCACGTGCGCGCCGCGTCAGGGCGCCACCGCTCGTGAGGAAGAACGCTGCGCGCGAACCATCGTGTCCACGCTCGCCAAACGCGCGTTCCGCCGCCCGACGACGGCCGCCGACATGGACGCGCTGATGGAGTTCTATCGTGCGGGCCGCAGCGAAGAAGGCACCTTCGAGGACGGCATCCAGGCCGCGCTGCAGCGGATCCTCGCCGATGTCGAGTTCGTGTACCGCGGCGAGCCGGAGCCGGCGACTGCCGCCGTCGGCAAGCCGTATCGTGTCAACGATCTCGCACTCGCATCGCGTCTGTCGTTCTTCCTGTGGAGCAGCATCCCCGACAACGAGCTGATTGACATCGCCGCAGCGGGTAAGCTGCGGACGCCAGCCGTCCTCGAGCAGCAGGTGCGCCGGATGCTCAAGGACCCGCGCGCCGACGAATTGATCACCAACTTCACCGGCCAGTGGCTGAGCGTGCGCTCGCTGAAGACGCGCGAGCCGGTCGTGAACGTGTTCCCGGACTTCGACGACAACCTGCGGAACGCATTCGAGAAGGAGATCGATCTCTTCTTCGCCAGCATCGTCAAGGAGGATCGCAGCATCCTCGATCTGCTGACGGCGGACTACACGTTCGTCAACGAGCGCCTGGCCAAGCACTACGGCATCCCGAACATCTACGGCCCGCAGTTCCGGCGCGTGACGCTGCCGGCGGGACTCCAGATGCGCCGCGGCCTGCTCGGCAAGGGGGCGATGCTCACCGTGACGTCGGAGGCGGCGCGCACATCGCCAGTGATGCGCGGCAAATGGTTCCTGACGACGTTCATGGGCATCGAGCCGCCGCAGCCGCCGCCGGGTGTTGACACGACGCTGAAGCTGCCGACCGCCGACGCGGCGGGCAACGTGAAGTCGCCGACGATGCGGCAGATCCTGGAACAGCATCGCATCGCGGTCGCGTGCGCGACGTGTCACAAGAGCTTCGAGCCAATGGGCGTCGCGCTGGAGAACTTCGACGCCGTCGGCGCGTGGCGAACACTGGACGAGGGCCAGCCGGTCGATGCGTCGGGCGTGCTCGTGGACGGCACCAAGGTCACCGGCGTGGACAGCCTGCGCGACACCCTGGTTCGCTATCAGGGTCAGTTCGCGCGGGTCGTGGCCGAGAAGCTCCTGACCTACAGCCTGGGCCGCGGTGTCGAGCATGGAGACATGCCGCTCGTGCGCTCGATTGTGAAGGAGTCGGAAGCGGCCAAGTATCGTTTCTCGTCGATCATTCTCGGGATCGTGAAGAGTCCAGCATTTCAAATGAATATGAAAACGGCGAATCCTACCGAGCAGCAAGCGGCTCGCTGACAGAGGTCTCATGTTTCTCACTAAGAAGCACATCTCACGGCGGACGGTTCTTCGTGGCGCTGGCGCGACGCTGGCGCTCCCCCTGCTCGACGCGATGGTGCCGGCGGCGACGCTGCTGGCGCAGACCGCGGCCGCTCCGAAGCAGCGCTTCGTCGGCTGCTTCGTCCCGCACGGCGCGGCCCCCGGTTATTGGGTGCCGAGCACCGAGGGCGCGCTGGCCGCCGAGCTGCCGTTCAACTGGAAGGCGCTCGAGCCGTTCCGGGATCGCACCGTGATCCTGAGCGGTCTGCACTCGCGGTCGGCGGAACCGCCACCGGGCGTGACCGGCGCCGACCACTGGGTCGCTGCCGCGTTCCTCTGCGCCGACAAGCCGAAGAAAACTGCCGGCGCGGATGTCTACAACGGCACGACGATCGACCAGATGATCGCGCAGAAGATCGGCACGGAGTCGCTGATTCCGTCGCTGCAGCTGGCCGTCGAAGATCCCGGCGCGAACTCGAGCAACTGCGGCGAAGGCTACAGCTGCACCTACACCAACACGATCTCGTGGGCGTCGCCGACCTCGCCGCTGCCGATGGAGCTGAATCCGCAGGTGGTGTTCGAGCGCATGTTCGGTGACGGGAGCACGACCGAGGAGCGCGCCGCCCGCCGCAAGCGGGACGGCAGCATCCTCGACTCGCTGACCGGCAGCCTGTCGCGCATGCGCACGCGCGTGAGCGCCGCCGACCGCGAGCGGCTCGACGACTACACCACCAACGTCCGCGAGATCGAGCGTCGTCTGCAGATCGCGATGAAGGCGTCAACCGTGGCGCCGGAGGACATCTCAGTGCCGGTGGGCGTGCCGCAGACCTTCCACGAGCACATCAAGATGCAGTTCGATCTGCTCGCGCTGGCGTTCCAGGCCGACATCACCCGCGTCGGCACGCTGCTCTTCGCGCGCGACCTGACCGGCCGGACGTATCCGGAGAGTGCGGCGCCGACCTCCGGCTTCCACGGCGTGTCGCATCACGGCGAGAACCCGCGGCAGATTGAACTGCTCGCGAAGATCAACCAGTACCACGTCAAGATGCTCGCGCATCTCGTCGAGAACCTCGCCAAGAAGCAGGACGGCAACGGCACGCTGCTCGACCAGTCGCTCGTGCTCTTCGGCAGCAACATGGGCAACTCGAACCAGCACGTGCACTACGACGTGCCGCATGTGCTCATCGGTGGCGCGAACGGTCAGCTCAAGGGCGGCCGGCACCTCGCGTATCCGACCAAGACGATTCCGACCGGCAATCTGCTCCTGAGCGTGCTCGACAAGTTCGGCATTCACCAGGACAAGATCGGCGACAGTACCGGCCGCCTGGAGGCGCTGTGAGAACGGCCAACATTCGTAGAGTCCTTGCCGTGGCGTGCGCGGGCGGTCTCGCGTTCGTCATGCTCGTGGTCACGACCGGCGCGGCCGGCAAGAGCGACGTCGCCGATGCGGCCATGCGTGGTGACAAGGCCGCCGTGCAGAAGTTGATTACGCAGAAGGCCGACGTCAACGCGGCGCAGAACGACGGCGCGACCGCATTGCACTGGGCGGTCTATCGAGGCGACAAGGAACTCGTCGGCATGCTGGTGCGCGCCGGTGCGAATCCGAAAGCGGCCAACCGCCAGGGCTCGACGCCGCTCTGGCTGGCCAGCATCAATGGCGACGCGGCGATCATCGCCGGGTTGCTCGAGGCGGGCGCCGACGCCAACGAGAAACTGCCGCTCGGACGAACGCCGCTCATGATCGCGGCGCGGACCGGCAGCGTGGATGCCATCAAGACGCTGCTCGACAACGGAGCTGACGTCAACGCGAAGGAAACCCAGCGCGGCACCACGCCGCTGATGTGGGCGGCAGATGAAGGACACTCCGCGGCGGTGCAGTTGCTCATCGAGCGCGGCGCCGACATCAAGGCGAAGTCGAATCCGGCACCGCGTGGCCGTGGTCCGGCGCTTGGCAAGGCCAACGATCCGCGCAAGGCCGTTGCGGCTCAGGGTGCGGCCCTCGCCGCAGGCAATCCGGTCTCGCAGATTCTCCGGGACGGTGACACCGGCAACAACGCCGGACGCGGCGGTCGGAACGGCGGACGTGGAGCCAATGCCGGAGGTGGCGGCCGCGGCGGCGCGGACTCGCCGACCGGTGCAGCCGGCGACGACCAGCAGGATGACGCTGCCGCGGCGGTTGGATTCACTCGCGGGAGACAAGCCCCCAACGACGGCGGCGGGCTGACGCCGCTCATTTACGCCGCACGCGCCAACGACCTCGAGTCGGTCAAAGTGCTGCTCGCCGCCGGCGCCGACATCAATCAGACGACAGCCTATGGCTGGAGTCCCCTGCTCGTCGCGACGCAGAACCGCTACTACAAGCTCGGTGCCTATCTGCTCGAGCGCGGCGCTGATCCCAACCTCGCCAACAAGGGTGGCTGGGTGCCGCTCTACACGGCGACCGACAATCGCAACATCGAGAACGGCGACTATCCGGTCCGCAAGGGCGACATGGACCACCTGGCGTTCATCAAGCTCCTGCTGGACAAGGGCGCCAACGTCAACGCGCGTGCGAAGGACAGCACGGAAACCCGGACCGTTTTCACCAACCAGTGGCTCGACGAGAACGGGGCCACCGCGTTCCTGCGCGCCTCGCAGTCGGGCGACGTCGAGTTGATGAAGCTGCTGCTGTCGCGCGGCGCCGATCCCAAGATCAACACCGTGCTGAACGTGAGCCCGCTGCACGTGGCCGCAGGCATCGGCTGGGTCGAGGGCATCACCTACGAGTGGTCGCCGGAGGCGACCCTCAATGCCGTGAAGATGCTGCTCGATCTCGGACTCGACGTGAACCTGCAGGCCGATACCGGTCGAACCGCGATGCACGGCGCGGCGCACAAGGGTCGCTCTGACGTCGTGCAGGCGCTGTTCGACAAGGGCGGGCGCGTCGATATCAGGGACTACGGCAACACCGACAACCGCGGCGGCAAGCTCGCGGTGCACACCTGGCAGCCGGTGGATTACGCCGACGGTCTCGTCCGCGTCGGCGTGCAGTCGGCGATCGGCCACCCCGATACCGGGCTGCTGCTGCGGAAGCTCATGACACAGGCCGGATTCGAAGCCCCGCCAATGGGACGCACGCTCGAATCGATCTGTATCACTGAGGCATGCGATACGGGCCAGTGAAACCGTGCAAGTCATTGTTTGAGTTTTGCAGTTTCGAGTTTTGAGTTACGGCATCTTGAATAGCCGCCGTGGCATTTCCGGCGGCTATTTTCTTTCTGTCTCCCTCGCTGATCGCCGCGCGCTCGATCCAGCGTGCCGCCGGCTCCATGATCTCGTAGGGATAGTCACACGCAAACAGAATCCGGTCGGCACCGATCGTCAGCATCGCGCCGATGAGCGCCTGGTCGCTCGAGAAGCCGCTCGTCGACACGTAGAAGTTGTCGCAGAGATAGTCCTGAAGCCGCCGCTCGACGCGCTTGTCTGACGGGTTGTATTCGAAGCAGTGCTGAATTCGCCAGGAGAAGTACGGGAGCGTCTCCCCCAGGTGCCCGAGCACCACGGTCAATGACGGAAACCTGTCGAACAGACCGCTGTAGACCAGACGGAGCGCATGGGTGGCCGCCTCGGGGGCAAATCCCCAGGTCGCGCCAATCAGCTCGCTGTGGCCCTGGAAGATGCGCTGGTCGAGCGCGGGCCGCGGGTGCAGGTAGATGGGAACGCCGAGCGCCGCGGCGGCCTCCCAGAACGGGAGGAACCTCGGCTCATCGAGATACTCGACGCGCTGCGGATCGCGGGTATTCGTGTAGCCGTTGATCATCGCGCCCTTGAGCCCGAGCCGCGTGACCGCGCGTTCGAGTTCGATGGCGGCGGCGTCCGGGTCCTGAACCGCAATGCTGGCAAACCCGGCGTAGCGATCCGGGCGCCGGGCAATTTCGCTGGCCAGACGATCGTTGACGTCCCGCGCCGCGGACACCGCCGTCGCCGGATCGACGATGCCCTGCACACCGGGGACGGTATGGGACAAGATGGCCAGGGTGATGCCGGCGGCATCCATGCCGGCGAGTCGATCCGCGCCGAAGTCGGGCAGTCGCCGGGCCACTCGTCCCATCCAGCCGGAGTCGTAGTCCATCGCCCGCACGAGGGTCTGCAGATCGTCTCCGGCTGCGGCCGTGTCTCTCGCGCTCAGCACGTCGAAGTGCTCTTCGACGGCAATCTTCTCGATCATCGGACGATCGGGAGGGCGCCCGATCGCGGGCAACTCGTAGGTCATGAGGCGGTGTCACTCGTCAGCGACATGGTAGGGCTACGAATTGATGAGCTTACGGAATTCTCCGTACGACCCATCGGAGGTGCCAGAAGCCGCACGGTAGCTCTGCCGTCTTTCCGAACACTCGAGCGATGCTCCTGTGAGCATTTCCAATTCTGCATAGTCAAATTTGCTCGTGCATAGTGGTAGCATAGGCACGCGATTGGCAGAGCGGCTCAGGATCGCAAAACTATTATGGATGCCGCGGTAATCGGGCTACCAATCTCTGCGCTACAACCGACACAGCTGACCTTCGAAGACGGCTTCGGTGAGCGTCGCTTCGCACTCGGCGCCGCCAATGAGCCGCTCGAAGTCCTGAAGCTGAGTTCGGTACTCAGTTCCGTCTCCTCGTTCGACTTCGCACTTCGAGAGCGCACCGCTCGTCTGGCGGGCTTTCGTCACGAGTCGTACGCGCGAGTGCGGTCGATCGAGCTTGACCGCCGCACGTCGGCGCTCATCGTCACGTCGGACTACGTGGCCGGCATCAGGCTCTCGACGCTCCTCGCGCAGACGCAGAAGCGTGCGATCCCGCTCGAGATCAACGCTGTCCGCTGCCTCATTCGACAGCTCGTGTCGGCGGCCGCCTTTCTTCAGGAAGCCGCGCCGGATGTCTCGAACGGCGCTATCGCGCTGGAACGGCTGGTCGTCACGCCTGCCGGTCGCCTCGTCATCGTCGAGTACGTGCTTGGTGCAGCGCTCGAACAGCTTGGCCACCCGAGGGCCCGCTACTGGAGGGAACTCGGTGTCGCGCTGCCAGGCTCGGCCGGCTCTCCGCTGTTCGATGAGCGGGCCGATGCCACGCAGATCGGCGCTGTCGCGATGGCGCTCGTCCTGGGACGTCCGCTGACGATCGATGAATACCCGGAGCGACTGCCCGACCTGATTCAGACCGCGACGGTTCGGTCCGTCATGGGCGGCATGGATCCGCTGTCGCCCAGCCTTCGCGATTGGCTCCGCCGGGCGCTCCAGCTCGATCAGCGGGAGAAGTTTTCGTCGCCGGCAGACTCGCAGACAATGCTGGACGAGGCGCTCGGAAACGAGAACGCCGTAGCGGAACTTGGAGCGCTTCACGTGTTCCTGGCGCGGTACGCGTCGAACGACGTGCCGGCCGAAGACAACCTCGCTCCCCGGCTGGAGGCGATGAAGGCGTTCCTCGCGCGCTACCCGTCACGCCGCACCGCGACGGAGGCATCGCCTGGCGCGCCGAGCGAGTCCGTCGCCGCTCCGGCTGCAGCGTCCGAGCCGGTCATACCGGCAACCGAACCGACTCGTATATCTCCAGATCCGGCTCCCGCACTCGCACTCGAGCCCGCTCTCGTCGAGCCGCTTGGAGTCGAGCCCGCTCGCGCTGAGGCCACGATTATCGCGCCTGAGCCCGACGTTCTCCTCGAGGATCCGTCCGGCACGATCCTGAGCTACGCGGAGGATCGCCGCAGCGCGACTCCTGTTGTCGCCTCTCACCGTCTCAGGATTCTGATTGCCGCCGCCGGACTCCTGGTTGTGCTCGGGATCGTCCTCGCCGTGCTGTACTTCCGGCCCGCGAGCACGCCCGCCACGGGCACACTCTCGGTCGGCACCTCGCCAGCGGGCATCTCCGTATTCGTTGACGGCAACCAGCACGGCGTGACGCCGCTCGGCATCGAGTTGCCAGTGGGCGAGCACGTGATCGAGCTTCGGACGGCCACCGAACGGCGCCGTATTCCGGTTACGCTGACCGCAGGCGCGCAGGTGTCTCAGTACTTCGAGTTCGCTCGACCGGCACAGACTGGGGGCGAGCTGCTGGTGCGCACGGATCCGATTGGCGCATCGGTGACGGTCGACGGCAAGTACGTCGGACGCTCTCCCGTGAGCGTCGCCGACCTCACCGCCGGCACCCACACCGTCGTGATGCAGCACGACGTCGGAACGCTCACCGAGCGCGTCCTCATCGAGAGCGGGCGGACCGCATCGCTCGTCGTAGCGATGGGCAGTACACCGAAGTCGGCCGCTGCGGGATGGATCCGCCTCGACGTGCCGGCTGACGTGCAGGTGTTCGAAAACGGCCGCCGCATCGGGAGCAGCGATCTCGAGCGGATCATGCTGCCGGTTGGCCGCCACGACCTCGAATTCGTCAACGAGGCGCTCGGATATCGGGCACAGCGTGCCGTGCAGGTCACGCCGGGACAGGTTTCGTCCGTGCGGCTCGAGTGGCCACGGGGCTCGATGGCGATCAACGCCACGCCGTGGGCGGAGGTCCTGGTGGACGGAGCGCGCGTCGGCGAGACTCCTATCGGCAACATCGCGGTCCCGATCGGGATCCACGAAGTCATCTTTCGGCATCCTGAGCTCGGCGAGCGTCGTCGAACGGTGACGGTGACGACCGGCGAGCCGATCAAGGTCGGAGTCGACCTGAGGTCAAAATGACGCGACAGGCGGGACCGGTCGTGGGCGCATGGGCCCTTGCGCTCATGCTGGCTGTTTCCACACAGAGTGCGGCGCAGGAATCACTCGCCAGCGCCCGCCAGCTCTACGCCTCGGCGGACTACAAGAGCGCGCTGACGATGCTGAACGCGATTGCTGGGCGCGAGTCCGTCACCGCAGGAGCGCCAGTCGATCGAGCTTTATCGCACGTTCTGTCTGGTCGCGATCGGCAACACCGACGAAGCGAACAAGGCCATCGAGTCGATGGTCTCGCGCGATCCGCTCTATCGGCCGAACATGGACGACGTGCCGCCCCGGTTGCGCACGGTGTTCAGCGACGCGCGCAAGCGTCTGCTCCCGGCGCTCATTCAGGAGCGCTACATCATCGCCAAGGCGGCGTTCGATCGCTCCGATACAAGATCGCCGCCGAGGGCTTCACGCAGGTGCTCATCGCCCTTTCCGATCCGGACATCGGCCCCGCGGCCAAGCAACCACCGCTCGCCGATCTGCGCGTGCTGGCATCGGGCTTCAGCGACCTGACGGTGCGGGCAATGGCGCCCCCGCCTGTCCCGGTGGTGCTGCCGGCGGTACAGGCGCCGCCGCCGCCGGTCGCGATGGCTCCTCGCGAGCCCGTCATCTACGAGCAGGACGCCAAGAACGTCGTGCCGCCGGTTGCGCTCAGCCAGGAAATGCCCGTCTTCACAGGGAAGATCCCATTCGACCGCGTCGGTGTCCTCGAGATCGTGATCGACTCGAACGGCGGTGTGGAATCGGCCACGATGGTGCAGCCGTCGGAAGCGCTCTACGATCGGCGCCTGCTTGCCGCGGCGAAGACCTGGCTCTATCGGCCCGCCCGCCTGGACGGTGCGCCCGTCAAATATCGCAGACGAATTCAGATCACCCTGACGCGGACGCAGTAGTACCATCGGGAACGTCATGGGAGTCATTCGACGCTCGATTGGACTTGTCGCCATTGCCGTACTGCTCGTGCTGGCATTCGCGGGCGGGTGGATCGTCGGTTTCGTACGCGTCGGGGCGGCCGTCGATATCGCATCACTGACTGACGTCGAGCGGCAGTTCACCGAACGCATGCGTGACGTGCGCCTCGTCGGCACGTTCACGGTGGCTGGACGCGAAGCCCGCGGCGCCGATGGCCAGGGCGGCCCGCGCACCGATACCTATGACATCGCCAGCGTGGAAAAGGTGGGCGACAACCTCTGGCGCTTCAACGCCGGCATGCAGTGCTGCGGCGTCAAGGGGCAGATCCCAATCGTCATTCCGATGCGCTTCGTCGGCGACACACCGATGATCATGATGACCGACACCGAGATTCCCGGCGTCGGCACCTTCACCGTTCGCCTGTTCTTCTACGGCGACACCTACTCCGGCACGTGGCAGCACGGAAAGGTCGGCGGCCACATGTCGGGACGGATTGAGAAGAAGGCGTCGTAGTCTCAGAGCCTGCGCAGAAGCTCGTTGAGGCCACGCCGCGCTTCGAGAACCTCTGGCGAACGCGCATCAGCGGCACTCGTGGACGGTTCCTTGAGTGCTCGCAACGCCGCCTCGGCCGCGGCGCGAGCCTCATGCCGGATCCGCTCGCGGTCCTGCGTTGCGGCAGTGGCGGTTGCCGCCGCCTGGGTGAGGAGACTGTTGGCTGACGACAGCTCCGCCCGCGCCTTGTCGGCAGCGTTCTGCGCTTTGCCGGCGCGGAGTTCGGCCGGCGCGCGACCCAGATAGTAGCCGGTCACCGTTCCGAGTAAGCCCAGCGCGAGCGTCAGCAAGTCCTTCTGCCGCTCGAATGCCTCTTTCGCAGCCAGCGCGCTGTCTCCGGCGAAGATCACGCTTCCACTTTCGAACGTTCGCATGAACGCCCAGGCGGCCGTGACGAGAATCGCACCGCTCAGCACGGCGGCGATGAGTTCGCGGCTGGCCTGCCATCGTTCGGTATCAACGGTTGCAGTCACTCGAATCGCTCCCCGAGCCGGTCTGAACGACCGGTCTCGCTCAGAGGAACGACGGTCGGATGAAATGTAAACAGGCGCTGGGTCACGTCTCCTTCGCGGCCAGCTGTGACTTGAGCCAGGCCTTCGCCAGCCGCCAGTCACGCTTCACCGTTTCAGGCGACACGCCGAGGGCGACGGCGCTCTCCTCCACGTTCAGGCCGGTGAAGAACCGCAGCTCGATGACGCGCGCCTTGCGGGGATCGAGCGCCTCGAGCCTGTCCAGTGCCTCGTCCAGCTCCAGCAGATCGTAGGACGGCTTCGCCGAGACAGCGTCGGCCTCGTCCATCTGCAACAGCTCGACATCGTCACCGCGCTTGAGCGCACCGCGGCGACGCGCACGATCGACGAGGATCCGCCGCATCACACGGGCGGCAATCGCATAAAAGTGCGCGCGATCCTGCCAATGCAGGCGCTTGACGTCCATCAGCCTTAAGTAGGCTTCGTTGACGAGCGCGGTGGGTTGGAGGGTCTGCCCGGGGCGCTCGTGCGCCATCTTCCGCCTGGCCAGCCGGGACAACTCGTCGTGGACGACCGGAATCAGGTCCTCGAGCGCCTGCGCATCACCCGCGCTCCAGGCGTGCAGCAGTTCCGTCACACGATCCTGACGGGGCATGCTCGCGATTATAGTTGAGCTCGATTTCGTGGCCACTGGCGCGATGACCTCTTGCTCCCACCTTTTACGCATAGGTGATCAAGAGGGCAATCCCATGTCATACGCTGCACCGGTTTCTTGTCGAGCCATGACCGAAGCGCTGATCGAAAAATGTCTGCCCGCCTTGAAGCGGTGGGCGCACGGGCGCATTCCCGCCGCCGCCCGGGGGCGCTTCGAAACCCGCGATCTCGTGCAGGAGGCCGTCCTTCACCTGATCGCCCGGAGCCAGTCCTTCGAACCGACGACCGCCGAAGCCACCCTGGCCTATCTGCGCAAGACGGTCCTCAACCTGGTTCGCGACGAAGCGCGCCGGCTGGCCAGACGTCCCGTCTCGACCGAGCTCACCGAAGACGTGCCTGAGGTGATTGAGACCCCGCTCGACCGCTTGATCCTGCAGCAGACGTACGACCATTATCGACAGGCGCTCGCGACGCTGAAGCCGCGAGACCGCATGCTGATCATCGCCAGCCTCGAGAAGGACTGGAACGTTCGTGAGATCGCTGCGAGGCTGCCCATGAAAAGCGTCGCGGCCACCCGTGTCGCGCTGAGTCGTGCCTTGCAGCGCCTGGCGAAACGGTTGAAGGCATCGGCATACGAGGATCCGACATGAATCTCAAATGGAGCCACCCGCTCTCGTCCAAGCCGCTGTGTGTTCCACCGGAAACGTGCTCGGACCAGTACATGGTCAACGCCGTGGCCGTGTCCGACAACGGGACGCGGGCGGTCGGAGCGACGTATTACCAGAACTACGACGGCACGACGCGCACGCGCGTCGACGGCACCTTTGGCACGTACTGCTACAACGCGGCCGGGACGCTGCTCTTCAAGGACGAATTCGCCGGCGACAAAGGCGTCTACGCCGTCGCGATGTCCGGCGATGGAAAGACCGCCGCGGGTGGCGGGCTGTTCACCAAGGGCAAGCAGAACCCGTTCAAACCGAAGCGTGGTGTCCTGCGCGCCTACGCCGTGCCCAGTGGGAGCTCGCTGCTCGACAACAAAGACTTCGCGGACCGGGTGACATCGATCGCGCTCTCGCGCACCGGAAAGGTCCTGGCAGCGGTGGCCGATCGAGTGCTGAGCGTCTTCATCAGAACGACGGGCAGCTTCACCGCGGCGCCGCAGACCTTCGAACTCGACGGCTACTGCGAAACGCTGGCCGTGCATCCGAGCGGAACATGGCTGGCCGCCGCCGACCATAAGGGACGCATCTACGTGTTCACCATCACCCGCGGCACGGTGCAACCGCCCAGGAAGTGGATCGCCAGGGAGCCCGAATCGACGCTGCCCAACGCACCCAAGAGGCAGGTGAAGTTTCATTCGGTGTCGATCGCGCGCGAGTCGGACTTCCTGGTCGCTGGAGGCAAGGACTTCGTCTACCTCCTCTCACCGGACTCACTCGGTGCGCCGACGCCGGGGCCGCTGGCTCGATTCACCTCGTTCGATGCGACCGGACATCACGATGTCCGCTCAGTGGCGATCGCCGATGACGCCTCGTTCATCACCGCGGTGATGAACGACCACGACAGCACCGGCACACCGAACGGACGCCTGGTCAAGCTGTCGCGCAACGGCGCTGTCCTGCAGGAGGACTGGCGGCATACGCTGGACCACCTGCCGAACAGCACGAGCATCGATGGAAGCGGAACACGAATCACCGCCGCCGACGGGTATCCCGATGATGTCCCCGGGATCTTCTATCTGTTCGACGAGACAGGCGCCGAGCTCGGGCGCCACACCACGGTCAAGATGTGCTGGCCGATGTCGATCGCGAAAAACGGCACGGGCATCGTCGGGGGCGACGACAACAACACGATGTTCTTCTTTCAGCCCTAGCGTCGTGGGGGCCGCCTTGAGGCGGCCCCTACTACGGCGGCCCGCTACAGCGGCAGCCCGATTCGTCCCATCAACTGTCGAAAGCGCAAGTCGCGCTGCAGCGCGTCGAGGTGGGACTCGACGCCGACATACTGCAGCAGCGGATCCCGGACGGCATAGCCGGCTTCGAGCGCTTCGATGGCCCGATCGTGGCGGCCGATGCCCACGTAGGCGATCGCCAGCGACTGGCGCGGGACAAACGCGTGGCCTTTCAGAATCGCCTCGAGGCGCTGCATCGCCTCGGCCTGGCGTCCGACCTTGGCCAGCGCGTGCACGTAGTAGCACTGCGTGGCGGCCGTGGCGTCGCCCATGGACATCGCCCGCTCGAGCGCGATGAGCGCATCGCCAAACTGTCCTTTGCCACCGTTGACGATACCGATCCATGTCCATAACGCCGGCGACGTCGAATCGAGATTCACCGCCGCGCGAAGCGTCTCGAGCGCGCGGTCGTAGCGGCGCAGGTTGTAGAACACGGCCGCGGCGTCGATCGCGGTCGACAGTCCGATCGGATCGAGCTCGCGCGCGCGCGTGACCTCCGCCACGGCGTCGTCGGCTGACCCACGAAGGCTCAGCAAGAGCGCCAGTCCCTGGTGGGCCGGCACATTGCTCGCGCTCAGCTCGATCGCCTGGCGATACTCGCGCTCGGCGGCGTCCCACTGCCACCGGTCGCGATGGATGTCCGCGAGCACCGTGTGCGCCTCGGCCATGTCGGCATCGCCCGAGACTGCACGCAGTGCAGCCTTTTCTGCGTTCGGAATGGCCTGCGCCGGATCGAGAATGCCAGCGCCCCCGAGACGCCGGTAGGTGTTGGCCAGTTCGGCGTGTGCCAGCGCGAAGTCGGGATCGAGTCCCAGCGCCTGCTCGAAGAGGGCCGCCGCCTTTTGCGTACTCTCGGGCGAGTAGAGCCACATCTGATAGCGTCCGCGCAGGAGCAGTCCGTAGGCTTCGGAGCTGCGGCTCAGCGTCTTGGCCAGCCGGCGCTCGTCCGCGGCGGTGAGCTTCGAGCGCACCCGCCTGGCGATCTCGCGAGCCAGATCTCCCTCGACGTCCACGAGATTGTCACGATCGGGAAAATAGTCGGACGCCCACATCGCCGTGCCGTCCACGCCGTTGACCAGCTCCACGCTCACTTTCAACCGCCCATCGACGTGCCCCACCCGTCCGATCACCATCGTGCGCGCGCCGAGCGTCCTCGCCGCCTGACGCACGTCCAGGTCAACCGGTGACATGCGCGAGCTCGACGTCCGTGCGATCACCTTGATGTCCGGCAACTGCGCAAGCGCGTTGACCAGCCCTTCGCTCAGTCCATCGGTGAGAAACGCATCCTGCTCGTTCAGGTCGCCGCGCGCAAACGGAATCACCGCGACCGACGCCTCCGGCAGCGGCGCCGCGCGCCACTGCCAGGCCCCGGCTCCAGTCGCGAGGATCGCGACGATGGCCGCCGCCCAGATCCACCGGCGCGGCGCGACAGACACGGTGTCGTGGGGCGCCTGTGCCTCGGGAAGCGCGCGAAGCCGCAGGTTGACCTCGGCGATCGAACGCCAGCGCTGATCGAGATCCTTCGCCAGGCACTTGTCGATCAGCGACTGGAGCTCGACGGACCGTTCGCCAACGGTGGCGGCGAGACGAGGTGGCGGCTCGTGCATCAGTCGATGGAGGGCCGTCGCGGCCGACTCGTGCCAGAACGGCAGCTGGTTGGTCACAGCTTCGAACAGCATGCATCCGAACGAGAAGACGTCGGAGCGCTCGTCGAGTGGCTGCCCTTCCGCCTGCTCTGGAGACATGTAACCAACCGTGCCTTCGATGCCCGCCGGCAGCACACTGACAACGTCCGACGGGACACCAGGCTCAGCGAACGCCGGCTCGGCGCGGTAGTCCTTCATGAGCCTGGCCAGCCCGAAGTCCAGGATCTTCACGAGCCCATCGCGCGTGATCATGATGTTCTCGGGCTTCAGGTCGCAGTGGACGATGCCGTGCTCGTGCGCGCGCTCGAGTGCGTGCCCGACCTGAATCAGATACGCGAGACGTTGATACTCCGTGCACGACTCGTCGCGCAGCGTGTCTCGCAGCCGCACCCCGTCGATGCACTCCATCGTCAGGTAGCAGGACGCGCCGACTTCTCCCGGCTTCGTAGATGGTGGCGATGTTGGGGTGATTCACGCCCGCCGCGGCCTGCGCCTCGAGAACGAAGCGCGGCTTCAGCGCGCTGGTCAGGGCGTTCTCGGCGAAGACCTTCAAGGCCACGTGTCGATCGAGACGGGGATCGAACGCTTTGTACACGTCGGAGCTGCCACCCGAGCCGAGATGGGCTTTGACGACGTAGGGACCGAATCGTGACTCAGGCTCGAGGAGTTCGCGGGACGGCCGCTTGATGCCGCCGAGGGTGGACGAGGCGAGCATGCGCCCGAAGAGCGTGACGGTGAGCGGCTCCTCCTGGAGGAGCAGCAGCACCTCGCGTTCGAGCGCGGGGTCGTCGCTACACTGCTTCGCTACGAACGAACGGGGCTCGTCGGTCTGCAGGGCAGAGAAGTACAACCGCTCGATCAGCTCCCACCGGTCGCGCTGCACAGTGTCTCGCGCCTTTCTCGGCAGTCAGAAGCCTAGAGCATACCAATGCTCGGGGCCCTTCACAGTTTCTCGCGTGGACGAGACCGGGCGCCGCTCACACAGCGTCCGTAGGCCCAACTGTTAGAATGAGTGCATGCAGTTCATCATCCGTGCAGGAAAATATCTGTTGATCATGGGCTTTGCGGCGGCCCTTTTCGTCGTCACCGTGCGGGCGCAGTCGTCCGGTGTCGCCCCGAGCGAGGCCAATCATTTCGTCGAGACACCGATGGGTTGGGCCCATCCGAAGACCGCGTGGGGCGACCCGGATCTGACCGGCATCTGGCCGATCTCGCATGGCCTCAACCTCGTGCGCTCTTGCCCGCGTGCCGGCGGACCTGGACGCGGCGGTCCTGGCGGCGCAGCACCAGCGGCCGCGCCAGCGGCGCCGCCGTGCGATCCGGACACCCTTCCCTTGTTCAAGACAGAGGCGGCCTACAAGGCAGACGTCGATCGCGCCCTCGGTGTCCGCAAGGCAGGAGACGCCGCCACGCAGGCGCTTGCGAAAGGCAATTTCGGTGCGGCGCTACAGGGCGGCGTGACGGATCCGACGTTTCCGGAACGGCAGACCTCGATGATCGTCGAACCGGCAAACGGCAAGCTTCCCGAGTTCACGCCCGAAGGCAAGCGCCGATCGGCGCTCATGAAGAGCAGCTGGGCGCTTGCCCGAGATACCGAGGTCCAGACCTGGGATCACTGGGAGGACTTCGACTGCTGGGATCGCTGCATCACTCGCGGCATGCCCACGTCGATGATGCCGTATCGCTATAACAACGGCATCGAGATCTTCCAGGCGCCGGGCATGGTCGTGCTCAGTCTCGAGATGATTCACGAGGATCGCATCATCTACACCGACGGGCGCGCACCACTCAAGCCTGTGCACAAGCACTACATGGGTGAACCGCGAGGCCGGTGGGAGGGCAACACGCTCGTCGTCACGACGACGAACTACAGGGAGGGGCCGTCGGGGACCAACATCGGCGTCTTCGGATCGCCGGCCGGAAACCGCTTCCCCGTCAGCGACCAGATGAAGACGACGGAGCGGTTCACGAGGTTGAACGACAACACGGTCCTCTACGAGATAAAGGTCGAGGATCCGGTGGTCATGGTGCAGCCGTACACGGTGCGCTATCCGCTCCGTCTCAATAACAGCTATGAGTGGTGGGAGTACAACTGCCACGAAGGCAACCGGACGATCGGCGACTACATCAACGCCTCGCGCGCCGAGCGAGCCAAGCAGGCCAACAGAGCCAGCAGAGAGCGGACAGGGCCGGTAGGCGCGCATGAAAAAGATCAGCCTGACACTCGACAATCACCGCCGCGGTCGTTGCGGCCTACTCTGTCACCACGCCCGCCGCGATCTCGGATCCGGTCACGACCGCGAGCGGGAAGCTCTCGGGCGTCACGCTGCCCTCCGGCGTGCGAGCGTTCAAGGGCATCCCGTTCGGGGCGCCGCCCGTCGGCGAGCTGCGCTGGAAGGAGCCGCAGCCAGTTGCGAAGTGGGAGGGCGTTCGCAAGGCCGATCAGTTCGGCAACGTCTGCGTGCAGCCGCTGCAGCCGACCCGCGTGCCCAACAACGTCACGACCGATCTCCCCGACTCGCCGAAAATCAGCGAGGACTGCCTGTATCTGAACGTGTGGACGCAGGCCAATCGCGCCGGCGATCGACAGCCGGTCATGGTGTGGATCTTCGGCGGCGCCTATAGCGAGGGCGGCGGGATCCAGCAAGCACAACGACGGCGAGAGCCTCGCCAAGAAGGGCGTCGTCCTCGTCACGTTCAACTACCGTCTCGGGCCGTTCGGCTTCTTCACGCATCCGGAGCTGACGAAGGAGTCGGGGCGGAACGCGTCAGGCAATCAGGCGCTGGCCGACAGCATCGCCGTGCTGCAGTGGGTGAAGACGAACATCGCGGCGTTCGGAGGCGATCCGAACAACGTGACGATCTTCGGCGAATCGGCCGGAGCCGCGATGGTTGGCGGGCTCGCCGGCTCGCCGGTGGCGAAAGGGCTTGTTCCATCGCGCGATCAGTCAGAGCGGCGCGTGGATGGGGCTCGGCATGGGACCGATGACGCCGCGCGCTCAGGCCGAACGAGCACAGATGCCGGGATCCTCGGCCGTCGGCGGCGCGCGGCCGCGGCGACGCGCCGCGCGACGCC
This sequence comes from uncultured Acidobacteriota bacterium, assembly GCA_963751025.1. GTDB lineage: Bacteria > Acidobacteriota > Vicinamibacteria > Vicinamibacterales > UBA2999 > Gp6-AA40. The sequence continues at coordinate 778,364 of CAVVTC010000010.1, forward strand.
GCGCAACCGGCGGCGCCTCCCCCGCCGCCACCGTCGCTTCCAGCGCTCGCAGAACTCCGCGCGCGGTCCACGGAGGAAGTGGTCAAGACGCTGCGCGGCTCGGGGATGATCATCGACGGCTGGATCGTTCCCGAGGATCTGTCGATCACGTTCGCCAACGGCAAGCAGAACGCCGTGGACGTCATCGCTGGATTCAACAAGGACGAGCACACATCCCTCGGCGGCAACGTGGCGTTCCGCGACACGATGGCGTGGGCGATGCGTCTGTTCGCCGAGCGGCAGACGGCGCTGGGCAAACGCGCCTACTGGTACACCTTCACGCACGAGCCGCCGATTGAGCCGGGTGCGCGGGACCTCAAGGCGACGCATGCCGCAGAGATCGTCTACGCCCTCGACAATCTCTGGGCGCCGCGCGTGTTCCCCGACGCCAGTTCGCCGAAGCTCGCGATGGCATCGGAGAAGGATCGCGCGATGGCCGATCAGATGTCGTCGTACTGGGTGAACTTCGCGCGCACCGGCGACCCGAACGGCAAGGGACTGCCGGCGTGGGCGCGCTTCAAGGATCGCAACGCGCCGCCGCACATTCTCGGGCACGATTCAGGAGCACCCGAGCGCGGAGGTCCTGAACGCGTACGACCCGAAGTACGCGGAAGTGCTGAAGAACCTCACATCGACTCCGTAGGGCCGGCATTACGGGCCGGCCTGAAGGCGCATCCGCGTCGAGGGGCCGCCTTAGGCGGCCCTCACATCTCGCGTTCGTAGGGGCCGCCTTCAGGCGGCCCTCATCGTAACAATGCGGTAATCTCCGTCGCACACTCTCTCCCCACGTGAATATCGATCCGTTCCTCCTCTGGCTGGAATCGACGGCGCTCAGCCAGTGGGTCGTGGGGTCCCCGTCGCTGTTCGCGTTTCCCGGCATCCTGGCCCTCCACGCGATCGGAATGGGGTTCGCGGTCGGCATCTGCCTGGCGCTCGACCTGCGGATTCTCGGCGTGGCGCCGGGTATTCAGCTCGCGCAGTTCCGGCGCTTCGTGCCGATCCTCTGGACAGCGTTCTGGCTGAACTCATCTCCGGACTCCTGCTGCTGATTGGCTACCCCACGAAGGCGCTGACCAATCCGGTCTTCTATCTCAAGCTGCTGCTGATTGCGGTCGGTCTGGTGTTGTTCGTCCGGATCGGCCGTCGCGTGTTCGACGAAGACGGAGCTCCGGACGCTGACGGACTCGCCGCCCTTCGGCGGCTCGCGATCATCTCGCTCGTGTGCTGGGTCGGCGCGATCACCGCCGGCCGGTTCCTGGCCTACACCTACTCACGCCTGACGGCGCTGGACTGATGCTGCACGACCATCCAGATCTGGCTCGTCACGAACATCATCGCCCACTCACCGGTGGCCGACATGATGCACACGGCGTGGGCCTGGCCGATCGCCGAGAGCGTGCACTTCCTCGGCCTGTGCATGCTCATCGGCTGCATCGGCACGTTCGACCTGCGGCTGCTCGGCGTGGCCAGACGCGTGCCGATCGCCGCCATGCATCGGCTGATCCCGTTCGGGATTCTCGGCTTCGTCATGAACATCTCGACCGGCCTGCTCTTCATCCTGACCGAGCCCGATCAGTACATCTACAACCCGTCGTTTCACCTCAAGCTGCTGTTCCTGACGATCGGCGGGCTGAACGCGGGCACCTTCTACCTCACCTGCTATCGCCAGGCCTTCGGCCCGCGAGCCGCGCTCGACGCTCCGCGCCGTGCGAAGGTGATCGCGGCGATCTCGCTGTGCGCGTGGGTCGGGGTGATCGTCTGCGGGCGCCTGCTCACGTTCTATCGCCCGGCGCCGTGTACGCCGCGGGACAGCAGCCTGCTCCTGCAATGTCAACCCGGTAAGCCAAGTGTTGGATTGATATGAAACGAATGATGTTCGCCCTGGCCATCCTGGCCGCAAGCGCGGTAGCTTCCGTGTCTGCGCACCATTCGTACTCCGCCTACCACACGGACCAGCTCGTCGAGATCGAGGGCGTCATCGACGAGTTCGAGTGGCGGGCGCCGCACTCGCTGCTCAAGGTCAAAGCCGACGATGGCAGCATGCACATCTTCGAGTGGCAGGCGCCATCGAGCCTGCAGCGCAGAGGCATTCAGCAGGACACGCTGAAGGCCGGCGACCGGGTCGTCGCCTCGGGAAATCCCCATCGCGAGTTCGAGCAGAACCGCATCCTGAACTTCAAATCGGTCCGTCGTCTGGCGGACGGATGGAAGTGGCCGAACTGGTGAGGGGAGCCTCGTGACTTCACATGTCGCACGTGACTTCACATGTCGCACGTGACTGCACTTGATCCTACGAACCGCGGAGGCGCGGAAACGCGGAGATCTCTTTTCTTGATGACTGCACGTGCGAGACAGTGCACCAAAGAGACAGCCTCCGCGTCTCGCGCGCCTCCAGCGTGTCGTTACGCGAGCGAAGTCACGTGCAACAGTCAAGTCGCGCGACGTGAAGTCGGGCCTCTACGATGCGTCGCCGCTGGGGTCGAAGCGGTAGCCGATCTCGCGAATGGTCTGGATGTAGATCGGGCGATGCGGGTCGGGTTCGACCTTGGCGCGCAGCGTCGTGACGCACCGATCGATACTCCGAGGCGTGACGAACACGGCGTTGCCCCACACCGCGTTCAGGATGACCTCGCGAGACAGCGCACAGCCCGGCCGCGATCCGAAGTAGGCCAGCAGCGCAAACTCCTTCGCCGTCAGCTCGAGCTCGGCGCCGGCGCGGCGAGCCTTCCGCGCCGTCAGGTCCACTTCACAGTCGCCAAACCCGAACGCGGTCGGCGCCGGCCCGCGGCGACGCAGGAACGCGCGGGCACGGGCGATCAGCTCGCCGGTGCGGAACGGCTTCGTGACGTAGTCGTCGGCGCCGAGGTTGAGGCCCAGAATCACATCCTGCTCCTGCCCCTTGGCGGTCAGCATCACGATCGGCACGTCGATGCCCTGCGCACGTACGGCGCGGCAGATCTCGTAGCCGTTGATCTTCGGCAGCATGACGTCGAGCAGAATCAGATCCGTCTGGCCGCTGAGGGCGGCATCGAGGCCGCGCTCACCGTCGGCGGCCACGGTCACGTCGAACCCGTTGGCGCGCAGCGAGTCCGAGAGGCCGCGGGCCAGCGCCAGTTCGTCTTCGACCAGCAGGACGCGCGGCAGGCTCATGCCGCTGTTCCTTCGGGGGCACACGGCACACGCAGCGTGAAGGTGCTGCCCGACCCGGGCGCGCTCCGCACGCTGACGGTCCCGCGGTGTCCGCGAACGATCAGATCCACGATGCTGAGGCCGAGACCGACGCCGCTCGTCTCGCTGGACAGGCGCTGATCCACACGGTAGAAGCGGCGGAAGATTCGCCGCTGCTCGCGAACCGGTATGCCGATGCCGTTGTCCTCCACCGCAAACAGGACCGACCCGTTGCCATCGTGGCTCGCCCGCACGACGATCCGCTTGTCGGCCGGTGTGTACTTGAGCGCGTTCTCCAGCAGGTTCGAGAGCGCGGTCGACAGCGCCTCGGCATCCGCCAGCACCGGCGGCAGTTCAGGCGCGACCTCGACCCGCACGTCGCCGTCGACCGGCACGCGCTCGCGAATCGCGGCGACCGCTGATGCGACGATGGCCGATGGCTGTGAAGGCGCGAACACGAAGCGGTATCGATGACGCTCGAGAACCGAGAAGGTCAGGAAGTTCTCGATCAGGCGGCTGAGCCGCTGGTTCTCGACCGCGAGCAGTTCGAGGTATTCGCGCGTCTTCTTCGGGTCGAGCGGATCGTCGGCCAACAGGCCCTCAACCAGAACCCGCATCGACGCGAGGGGACTCCTGAGCTCATGAGAGGCGGCTGCGACCAGATCCGTTTTCAGCCGCGCCAGCTTCAGATGGCGTCGAAGACTGCCTGCGGCGGCCAGACCGACGATCGCGATCACGCCGATGCCTGCCAGCGCGACCGACACGTAGGCGAACCGCTGGCGCCGGGCGCCCTCGCTCTCATCGAGCATCGACGACTCGACGGGCATGAAGGACAGTTGCCAGCCCGGGAGCCACGATCCGGCGGCGATCGCCTCGGAATCAGCGCGCATGTCGGGGGGAACGGCGAGGAACGTGATCCCGCTCGGCGCGATCTGGTGCAGGAAGTCGTGCATCATCGCCTCGAGCCGGCCGATACGATAGAACGCGATCACGCGCTGGTCCGCCGATGTCAGCGCCCACACGCCGGCCGTCGCGGTCTGACGAACGACCTCCGGCATGGGCGCAGGCCGCTCGGCGTCGAGCATCTCCATCGAGAGTCGCAGCGCGGCCTCGGTCGGCAGCGAGACATTCGGCGCCAAGCGTCGCAGCTGGTCCATCAGCATCAGACGATCGGTGGCGGACATCGCCGCCGAGTAGTCGTTCAACCTGGCGGCGATGGATTCGACGATCGGGCCGCGGGCACCGGCTGGCGTCTGTGCCAGGGTGGCGAGCTGCTGCTCGATCGCCGCGACGCCCGCGCCTGTCGCCGCGCCGCGATCCGGGTACTCGACGGCGCCGTCCGCAGTCAGGAGAATCGCGCCCTCCGCGGCCTCATCAGCCATCAAAGCCGCGAACTGCTGTTCAGCACGCGCGCCGGTGGCGTTCAGACTCGCCGCGTGAGTGCGCCAGATCGGATCCAGACGCGAGCGCACGAGGCGCAGCTGACCGCGATAAGCCTCGAGCACGCGCTGGTGGGAGGAGGCTGACTCCCGCGCCAGCGCGTCGCTCATGAACCAGAGGACGCACGCCGCCGGCAGGACCGTCAGCAGCGCGAGCAGGACGAACGGCCACGCGCTGCCGTCCAACCAACCGCCGGGCGTTCGAAGATTGATCGGCACCTCGGCTGACGAGTGTGTCAGTCCTCCGTCGTCATTTCAATCCGACCGTACAAGACGTGTGTTACTGGCGTGTTACGGGCCAAAGCGTGCGGGCGCGCCGCGAATTGTCTTGTTCCGGTAGGCCATGGAGCGCATACTCAAGGTCCACTGCTTTCCTGAGTACTGGTTCTTCCGCAGACCCGCCGAGCGGTCAGCCCTCATCAAAGCCCGTTTGAAAGTTGGGCTCCATGTCCGTCACTCTCCGCGGCGGCGGTGTCTTGGCCGCCTGCGTCATGCTCGCCGTGTGGACTGCGTCAGCCAGCGAACTCTCCCGCTATCGCGAATTCGAGCTTGGCAGCTCGGTCGCGACGGTGACGGCGGTCACGCTGTCCGCGGAGCGCGATCTGAAGACACTCCACAGTCGGCCGGCCCTGCTGCAGGAAATGGCGTGGCAGCCACGCTACATGACCGGTCCTCCCGTGGCCGATCGCAATTCGATCGGCGAGATCGTGTTCAGCTTCGTTGACGACCGATTGTTCAAGATGACCGTCGTCTACGAACGCGCCAGGACGACGGGTCTCACCAACGCGGACATGATTGCCGCACTCACCGAACTCTATGGTGCCCCGACTGCCCCAGTCGCGCAGCCTCGCGCGGCCGCTGACGCAGTGGCCCCTGCTGTCGTGATTGCCGAGTGGCGGCAGGAGGATACCCACATGGGCCTCCGACGCGGTCGATACAACGAGTCTTTCGCTCTCGTCATCACCTCGGTCTCTCTGGACGCCATCGCCCGTAAAGCCCAGGCGAGCGCCCTGGTGATGGACGTCCGGGAAGCGCCGGCGCGCGAAGCGGCGCTCTTGAAAAAGCGGGCGGACGAGCAGCGGCAGGCGGAGGAGCAGACTCGAACGGCCAACAGGAAAGTCTTCACGCCATGACGATGAGGGACTGGTCGCGGCACATCGGAGAGACGCACGGGCGGCGCGATCGAGCCACCACGCTCGGCGAGCAGAAGGCCCTGGACCGTGAACACCAGCGGGACGCGGAGTGCCTCCAGCGGTGGCCGGCGATTGTGGCCGCGATGAGAACCGTGGTCGCGGGCTACAACCACGGGGTCGGCATCGAAGCGGTCACGCTCGTCGAGGACACGGTGAACCCTGGCGTGACGCTCGAGTCGGCCGCCAACGGACGCCGCGCGCTGGTCATGGCGCTCGACGGCTCCGATGTCTCCGTTCGCACGCACAACAAGCAACGGCGACTCGACCAGCAGGTACTGGGTGAGCCTCAATCGAACGGACGAGAACGCGGCGGCGTACCTGCTGCGCGACTGGATGGAGCGGCTCTAAGCTGGCCCGGGCGATACATCCGCCCGGCGTTTCCTGAATCGCGTTCTCCCCTCACGCCGTCGAGAGCGTGAAGGCGTCCCCTTCCTGAGACACTTATGTGGTCGATCATCGTTCTCCTCATCGCGCTGACCGCGCTCGTCACCGGCTCCAGATTGCGCGTACCGGGCGGCGTGAACCCCGCCCACCTCGGATGGATGAGCGCGCAGTGGCTCGCCGAGTACCGCGCGTCCCAGAGGATGTAGATCGTCTCGGAACCCGACACGGCGGGTTCGCCACCACGTTCCGCATCAAGCCGGACCGTCGATGCGTTGTCACCACTGTAGGGAATGCACACAATGAGCACGAAGCTGGACGACTGGTCTCGTCAGACTGGAGAGAAGCACGGCATCCGCGATCGGGCTGCCGCTCTCGGGGCGCAAGCGCGCATCGACGTCGAACAGCAGCGCCAGGCAGGGTGCCTCGAGCGGTGGCCGGCGATCGTCGCGGCGATGAACACCGTCGTCGCAGCTACAACCACGGCGCAGCAGTGGCTGGCCGATTACCGCGCCCACAGGATGTGAATGGTCTCCATGCTGACCACGACGACGACTCCGAGTCGGGATCACGAGCGCGATGCCATCGACCTCGCCAGGCTCGACGACGACGGCGGCGCCCGGCGGCAATCGGAGGTTCCGGCGGTCCTCACCATCCGAGTCGAGATTGTTCCGCTGGCGCCTGACGACCATTTCCCACCGCGGATGATTCCTGGCGCACGCGAGCCCGGCATGCAGGTGAGGTTCGGCGCACCACCCGTGACCGTGTACGACTCACCCTGCACGATGGATGCTGCGACGATTGCCGCGCGTCAGAGAGAAGGAGGCGGAGCGCCGAATCAGCGCCGCCCGCCCCGCGAACGATCACTGTGGCAACGCCTGGCCCGGAGGCTGCGTCAGTGACTCACAGCACGCGATCGATCTGCAGGCTCGATCAGGGCACTCTCCCACATGTAGCGACAGAGCGGACAGAACGAACACTGGCTCTCGCCACGATCGATGGTGATGAAGGCGTGCGGCGACAGACATCGAGGGCAGTCCACGTACACCCGAGGCGGGTGGCGAGGGAAGAGCACCACTCCGTCATTCTGGCGAATCGGCGCCGAACTCGCTGTTCAAGAGTGAGCAGCATTGTCACGCCGCCGACACCGCTGCCTCGGTTGAACGCGCCAACGGCGAGGCCAGTCGCGGCAGATCGACGGTGAACACGCATCCCTGTCCGGGCAGGTTGCGCGCGTAGATTCGGCCACTGTTCGCTTCTGCGCCCCATCGGCTGAACGCCAGACCGAGGCCGAGGCCAGTGCGATCCTTGCCTTGCTGCACGAACGAGCGGAACAAATCATCGGGATCGCCGCCGGACAGCCCCCCGCATTCGTCCTCAATCTCGATGAGCACGCGTTCACTGCCGGCGCGTACACGCAGAGTCACGGCGCTGTGCGGTCGTGTGAACTTGAACCCGTTCTGCAGCAGATTGCCGACGACCGCAGCGAGCACTTGTCGATCCCCTTCGACGACCACGTCCCGGTCCACAGGCGGAACGGTCAAGCGGATGCCGATGGTCTCGGCCTGCAGGGCGGCGGCGGTGACGACTTCGTCGATGAGGTCGGAGAGCCGAATCGGCTCGTGATGTTGGATCCCATGCGTGAGACGGATCTCGGCGAGTGACTGGCCGATGAGCCCTCGCAGTCCGAGCAGGCTGCGGTGGAGCACGGAGCCCGTGCTGCCCGCGACTCCCACGTTCCCGGTCCGAAGCACTTCGAACGACACAATCGCGGTGTTGACCAGGTTTCTCAGCTCGTGTGCGAGGAATCCCGATCGGTCCGGGCCGGGCGTCGCCGCGACATCCACGACACCCTGATCCCGGCTGCGCCCGTGCTCGGTGACCGCCCCGGCAATGGCATCGTCGAGACATCGGTTCAGCGTGGAGAAATCTGCGGCACCGATGGCGGCGTTCGTCTCGATCGCCAGCTCGGTGACCGACTGGCAGACATCCCCGTAGTCGTGCACCACCTGCGACACGGTAAATCCCTTGTGGAGAAGCTCGCGGCCGTGGCGAACGGCGCTCTCCCCGATGTCGGAGTTCGATCTCAAGCCGAGGCGCAGCACCTCCATCAGCTGATCGAGGAACAGCGGCACCCCATACTCCTCGGCTGCATTGGGACCCGGGAGCCTCGCCGCCGCCTTCACCTGGCACCGCGTGATGATCTCCTCACGGTGCGTCGCGATGAAATCGTAGAGCATGGTGTAACCCATCGATGAGATTCAGAAGCAACTAACGGGGGAAGACGAGACAGCCGCGAGGAAGAGCTTACGCCGCGATCAGGCTCGGCGGGTGCTCAATAGTGAACAGCATCCATGGCCCACGAGAGTCGCCTGGCAGGTGTGCTCTTGTGCACAGCGCTGGCCCTCCCTTCGGTGTCAGACTGGAAGCATGCACCGATCTACCCGTTCGGGCGCCCTTAAGAAGGCGACGAAGGTAAAAGCCATAGCCGCGAAGGCGTCCGAATTCAGCGTCCAAGCGTTTCTCGAATCGAACGGCATCGACAAGACGGTCATGCCCTTCCGGCGTGGCGAGCCGGTCTTTGCTCAAGGCGACGCCTGCGAGCATGTCTGGTACATCCGGTCCGGCGGCATCAAGCTGTCCGTGCTGTCGAAGACGGGCAAAGAGGCCGTCGTCGCCATGCTTGGCCCGGGCGACTTCTTCGGCGAGGGATGCCTGGCCGGTCAGGAGCTTCGCATGGGGAGCGCCACGGCCGTCACGCCGAGCGCGGTCCTGCGCATCGACAAGGGGCACATGGCGCAGCTGCTGCACAAGCAGCACGCGATGTCCGATCGGTTCATCTCGCACATCCTGACACGGAACATCCGGATCGAAGAGGACCTGATCGATCAGCTCTTCAACTCGAGCGAGAAGCGGCTGGCGCGCACGCTGCTGCTGCTGGCGCGATACGGGAAACAGGCGAAGCCGGCCCGCCTGGTGCCCCAGATCTCCCAGGAGACGCTCGCGGAGATGGTCGGTACGACACGCTCGCGGGTGAACTTCTTCCTGAACAAGTTCAGGAAGCTGGGCTTCATCGAGTACGAGGGTGAGCTCCCGATCCGGATCAACAACTCCCTCTTGAGCGTCGTCCTGCACGACTAGGACGACCGACGGCCCGGCCTGACGGGCGTGCGTTCGAAGACGACGGTCTTGGCCTTCAGGTTCGGTGTGGCGGTCCGGCCCGCCAGGGTCCAGGCATCGGAATACCGTGACCCCTCGACGTTCGTCTCTCCCGGCGTCCACCACGCGGTCTGGTGCGCCAGCGTCGGCAGCGCGAATCCAAGCACATCCTCGATCTGGCCAAACGTCAGCACGATGACGTCGGCGTACCGGTTGGCCAGATACGTGTAGAGGCGCGCGTACTTGCCGGATACGGCGGGGGCGGGCCCTACCGTGATCGTCATCTGGTCAGCCTTCTCACGGGTGATCGTTCCCCAGCGCGTCATCCACTTCCACATCGGGCTCTCGTTTCTCACAGTCACACGTCGCAGCGAGCGTACTCGGCTCGCGCCTCCATCGGCGTTCTCTTCTGCACAGGGTCCGCTGTTCTCTTCTGAACTGCTCCCATTCCGCGCAACGGGTACGCTGATCGAGTCCGTCCGTTCAATTGACAACCGGGTCTGGAGTCACATGAAGGTCACACCACTGCACGACCGTCTCATCGTTCTACGCCTCGACGAGGGCGAACAGCGCGTCGGCGGGATCATCGTCCCCGACAGCGCGAAAGAGAAACCGCAGCGAGGCACCGTCTTCGCCGTGGGACAGGGCAAGGTCAAGGAGGACGGCACCCGCCAGCCGCCCGACGTGAAGAGCGGCGATACGATCCTGTTCGGGAAGTACTCCGGCCAGGAGATCAAGATCGACGGCGAAGATTACCTCATCATGCGCGAGGACGACGTGCTCGCGATTATCGACAGTAAATAGAAGCGGGCATCCATGGCAAAACAGATCGTTTACGGCGAAGAGTCGCGTCACGCTATTCTGAGCGGCATCAACCAGCTCGCGGACGCAGTCAAGGTCACGCTCGGTCCGAGGGGACGCAACGTCATCCTCGGCAAGGCGTACGGCGCCCCCACCATCACCAAGGATGGTGTGACGGTGGCCAAGGAAATCGATCTCAAGGACCGGCTCGAGAACATGGGCGCGCAGATGGTCCGCGAGGTGGCGAGCAAGACGTCGGATACGGCCGGTGACGGCACCACCACGGCCACCGTGCTGGCGCAGGCGATCTATCGTGAGGGCGCGAAGAACGTCGTCGCCGGCGCGAACCCGATGGATCTCAAGCGCGGCATCGACAAGGCGGTCACGGTCATCGTGGACGAGATCAAGAAGATGTCCAGGCCCGTGTCGGGCAACATGGTCGCGCAGGTGGGCATGATTTCGGCCAATGGTGACCAGGCCATCGGCACGATCATCGCCGAAGCCATGGAAAAGGTCGGCAAGGACGGCGTCATCACGGTCGAGGAATCCAGGACCCTGGAGACCTCGCTCGACGTGGTCGAGGGCATGCAGTTCGACCGCGGTTACCTCTCCGCGTATTTCGTGACCGATCCCGAACGCATGGAGATCGTGCTCGAGGATCCGGCGATCCTGATCCACGAGAAGAAGATCAGCTCGATGAAGGATCTGCTCCCGGTGCTCGAGCAGGTGGTGAAGGCGTCTCGTCCGCTGCTCATCATCGCCGAGGACATCGACGGCGAGGCGCTCGCCACGCTCGTCGTCAACAAGCTTCGCGGCACGTTGAAGGCTGCCGCCGTCAAGGCGCCCGGCTTCGGCGACCGCCGGAAGGCGATGCTGGAAGACATCGCCATTCTCACCGGCGGTCGCGCGATCACCGAGGACCTCGGCGTCACGCTCGAGAGCCTCACCATCGCCGATCTCGGCTCGGCCAAGAAGATCACCATCGACAAGGACAACACGACGATCATCGAGGGCGTCGGGACGAAGGCCGCCATCGAGGGCCGCATCAAGCAGCTCCGCACGCAGATCGAGGACACGTCGTCGGACTACGACCGTGAGAAGCTGCAGGAGCGGCTCGCCAAGCTCGTGGGCGGCGTGGCGGTGATCAAGGTTGGTGCGGCGACTGAGACCGAGATGAAGGAAAAGAAGGCGCGCGTCGAGGACGCCATGCACGCCACCAAGGCCGCCGTCGAAGAAGGCATCGTGGCAGGCGGCGGAGTCGCGCTGTTGCGTGCCGGCAAGGCGCTCGACGGTCTGAAGCTGACCGGCGACGAGCTCGTCGGGCTGCAGATTGTCCGCCGGGCAATCGAAGAGCCGATGCGGCACATCGCCACCAACGCAGGCGCCGAGGGGTCGATCGTGGTGTCGAAGGTCAAGGAGATGAAGCTGGACGAGGGCTTCAACGCCGCCACCGAGGTCTACGAGGACCTGGTGAAGGCTGGCGTCATCGATCCGGCTAAGGTGGTCCGCAGCGCACTGCAGAATGCCTCGTCGATCGCATCCCTGCTACTGACGACCGAGGCGCTCATCTCGGAGCTCCCCGAAGAGACCACGGCGTAGGGGCCGGCTTCAGCCGGCCCAGGCCCCGGGGCCGCCTAAAGGCGGCCCCCACGTCGCGGGCCCACGTCGTCAGACGGCTGCTGCGACGGTGGGCTCACCGAATTGGATGCTGTGCAGCTCGGCGTAGAACCCGCCGGCTGCCAGCAGCTCATCGTGGGTGCCTCGCTCAGTCAGGTGATGGTCCTTCACCACAATAATCACGTCGGCGTGCAGGATCGTCTTGAGATGGTGGGCGATGACGATCGACGTCTTGCCTTTCATCAAACGGTCGAGCGCCTCGAAGACTGACTGCTCCGATTGCGCGTCCAGCCCTGACGTCGGCTCGTCCAGCACGAGGATCGGCGTATCACGAATCACCGCCCGCGCGATGGCGATGCGCTGACGCTGGCCTCCGGACAGGGTCACGCCGCGCTCCCCCACCATCGTGTCGTAGCCTTCGGGCATCTCGGTGATGAACTCGTGCGCGTTGGCCAACTCCGCGGCACGGACGATCGCGGCGCGGCTCGCCTCCGGCCGGCCATAGGCGATGTTCTGCCAGATCGGCGCGTGGAAGAGCAGCGTGTCCTGCAACACAAAGCTGATTTGATCGCGCAGCGATCGAATCGTGAATCGTCGAATATCCGTTCCGTCGATCGTGACGGTGCCGGACACCGGATCGTAGAACCGCGCGACGAGGTTGATGACGGTCGTCTTGCCTCCTCCCGTCGGGCCGACGAAGGCCACGACCTGTCCGGGCGCGATCGTGAAACTGACGTCCTCGAGAATGACCTGGTCCGGACTGTACCCAAACGACACATGATCGAATTCGATGGCGCCCTTGAACGCGGCCGCCCGACGCGCGTGGCGCAGGTCACGCACCCCGCCTTCTGTCTCGAGCACTTCCCGTATCCGCTCGAATCCCACGCTGGCCTTGGACACCGTGTCCGCCATCTTCGACAGATCCCGCATCGGCTTGTACATCTTTCCCAGGTAGAGCAGAAAGACGACCAGTGCACCGGCGGTGAGTTGCCCGGCGATGACCAGCCGGGCCCCGTACGCGAGCATCAGGCAGGTCCCGGTCGCGACGATGATGTCGACGACGGGTGCGAGCTTCAATTTGACACTCCTGGCCAGCAGCGCCGCCTCGACGTTCTCCAGACTCTGACGCTCGAATCGGCGCTCTTCGTAGTCCTCGCGGGCAAAGGCTTTGACCACGCGAATCGAGGAGAAGACCTCTTCGACCATCGAGATCAGGTCGCTCTCCTTGCTTCTCACCTCGCGCGACGCTTTCTTGATGCGCCGCGTGAAGGCATACACGACGAGGAACAGCACCGGCGCCACGGCGAGCGAGATCAGCGTGAACCGCCAGTTCAGATACAGCATGACCCCGATGATTCCCACCAGGGTCAGCGCATTGCTCACGATGCCGAGGAGCGCCGTGGTGACGAAGTCCTGAATGCTGTCGATGTCGCGGGTGACCCGGCCGATGAAGTCGCCGGTGCGCTTCTCATCGTGTTCAGCGAGCGACAGCCGATGAATGTGGTGATAGAGCGTCCGCCGCAGGTCGTGCATGACCCGTTGCCCGACGCTGGATGTGAGGTGGGCGTTGAGGTAGCCACTGGCCGCACCAGCGACGGCGATCACGGCGACGGCGACCACCGCGACGTTGAGCACCGCGAGCTTGCCGGATCCGATCCACTCGACCAGAGGCATCATCCAGCCGGGTAACGGCCTCGCCTGCAGCAGATAGTCGAGGACGATCTTGAGCGGCCACGGCTCGAGCAGCGACGCCGCGGCCTCCCCCGCCACCCCGACGAGCGCCAGGGTCATGGCCTTCCAATGCGGCCGCAGGAGACCGAGGATGCTGAGCGCCTTGGGTGTCGCGGGGCCGCCAGTCATACCGTGATCAACAGTGGCTCCAGGAGGGACTTGATTTGCTCAGAGACGTTCTGGATGCTCGCCGAGCTGTCCACCACGTGAAACTCGTATTCGCCGGCCATCGTGTCGAACACGTTCAGCAGTCGGCCCTGATACGCGGTGAAGCTGTCGAACATGTCTTCACCCAGGCGCAGGTCCATTCCGGATTCCCAGTAGTTGAATCCGGACGTCTGCACCACACGCGTCGTCAATTCGTCAACGGTCGCGCGCAGATACACGACAATGTCGGGCTTCAGCGCGAACTCGTAGACGCCTTTCACCCACTGCGGATCCGCACCGCGAATCGTCGCCCGGGCCATGAGTGAATAGATGTACCTGTCGGTCAGCACGACGAATCCGGCGCGCAAGGCGGGAATCATTTCGTTCTCGAGCCGGTCCGCGAAGTCGGTCGCGTAGAACAGGCTCATGGTGAGCGCACCCAACGTGTGTCCCTCTTTCGCGGCTTTGAGGCCTTTGCCGGCAAGGGCCGACCGGGTCATCCCCGTGTCGAGCACGGCGTGACCGCGGCTCTCGAGCCACTCTTTGAGCAGGCCGATATGCGTGGAGCGGCCCACCCCGTCCGCGCCTTCCACCACGACGAGCGTGCCTTTCAAGTCGTGAGTGTCTACGGCCGGGAGGCCCTGACCATAGAATTCAAATCGACCCATCGGCGAATCCTGTTCTTCCTGGCGCCGGTCAGCGCCTTGGTCACAATCTGACGCATCTGAGCCTGTTGCTCTTCGATCGAACGGCTCGCGTCGATGACGACGAGGCCGAATTCGCCCACCATCCGGTCGTATTCATCGATGATCGCGGACTGAAAAAGGCGGAAGCTCTCTTCGACGTCGCCGCTCAGCTGCCGGTCCATTCCGGCTTCGTAGTAGTTGATGGCGTCGCGTCCACCGACAATGCGCTTCATCGCCTCGTCGACCGAGATGCGGAAGTAGAAGGCGATCGTCGGTTTCACCGCAAAGCGGTACAGGTTGCGGACCCAGGCGCGGTCGACGCCTCGCGCGACGTCGCGCGCGAATGCGGTGTAGACATAGCGGTCGGCCAGTACGAGGGCGCCGGCTTTGAGCGGCGGGACGATGTGTTGCTCGGTGCGATCGGCGAAATCGGTGGCGTGGATCAGGCTGAACGTCATCGGCGTCAGCATGTGTTTCTTCTTGCCGCGGCGAGTCACGTCCCGTACCAGCGCCGACGAGTTCCATTCGCTGAAGAAGGTCCCGTAGCCTTCGGACTCGAGCCACTTCTGCAAGAGCGCCAACTGCGTGCTCTTGCCGGACCCATCGATGCCTTCAACGATGAAGAGCCGTCCGGGAAAGCGATCCTTGCCGTAGGCCCGCATCTAGAAACGGCGGGACACCTGGGGAGACAACTCGTGCAGTGTCCGGATCCGCCCGACCACGACCCCGGTGTACACCTCGACATCCTCGGGCGAGAAGCCGCTGGCGCGGAAGGTGTCGCGGATCTGATCGGTGGACAACCGTCCGAGGCGGTCTCCGATCCAGCGAGCGTCGGCCAGAGGAACCTGCTTGACGATACCCTCCATCCGCGTCCGCGAACGGTAGTGGGCCAGATGGACGACCAGGGGAAGGATGGGCCGGCTCTGCATGACGAAGTCGACGTGCGTCGCCGTCACTCTGGCGATGAACCTGGTCTCCGCGTAGTCCTTCGAGACGCCTTTACTGCGGGTGATGACGTGGCCCGTGCGCCCGAATGTGGCGCCCAGGTCCGTGATGCCGTACTGCTCGCCGCCAGCGATGGTATCGAACACCCGATTGTTGACGTCCTTCAGGTCCCAGTTGTTGAGGAGCGCCATCATCACCCGGAGGCCGTTGAACTCGCGCGTGCCGACGAAGGGATTGTCGTGCCAGCTCCACGTAGCCGCTTCGTCGCCGCCTCCGCCCTGACGCTCCAGACGCGCTCCCGTCACGATGCCTCCGCCGGTGACGAACTCCTGCCCGCGGGCGAGCCGTGGCAATCCCAGGACGCGGATCCCTGGCCGGTAGTAGTCTTCGTCCACCACGTAGCCCGCAGCCCAGAGCAAGCGCGTCGCCGCCGTTTCCGACCTGGCCTCTTCTCCGAGCTTGACCTTCCATCTGACGCCATGTTCGTCCTCGACTTCGAACTTCGGCGACGTGCCGCTGTCAGACTCTTCGATGAATCTCAACTGCTCGCCGGGCTCGTGGGCCCGTCCTCCCGGTCCGCCCACCAGGTCCAGCGCGGCAGCATCGCCGCGATCGTGCCAGATCATTGCGGCGCGTCCAGGCTGCTGCGCGGAGACGGCAACGGCAAGACACAGCGCCAGAGCCGTCGATAGGGCCAGCCCGCCGAGACGTCGCCTTCGCCTGGTCATGTTTCCAGCGTAGGGGAATCGGTCCTCGCTGTCGGTTCCCTTTTGTACAGACGAGCTTCCGCCGTTCGGCGTACCGTGAACCGTCGTGGAGGCAGGTCTGTGAAGCTGCTCATTCAACCGGAGGACGGCGTCGCGCCTCTCGTCGCGGCGATCAAGAAAGCCAAGAAGAGCATCGACATCGTCGTCTTCAGGTTCGATCGTGCCGAGATTGAGGCCGGGCTGAAGGACGCGGCCGAGCGGGGCGTCTCGGTGTCCGCGCTCATCGCCTACGCCAACCACGGCGGCGAGAAAAGCCTGCGCAAGCTCGAGATGCGTCTGCTCGAGGCAGGCGTGACCGTGTCGAGGACCTCCGACGATCTCTCGCGCTATCACGACAAACTCCTCATCATCGACCGTCGCGTGCTCTACGTCCTGTCCTTCAATTTCACTCATCTCGATATCGACCATAGCCGCGGCTTCGCCATCGTCACGAGGAAACGCAACCTCGTTCAGGAGGCGCTGCGGTTGCTGAAGGCGGATACCGATCGAAAACCCTACAAGGCCCGTCTCGACACCTTTGTCGTCAGCCCGGTCAACGCTCGCAAGCAGCTCCTCGCGCTCATTCACAGAGCCAGGAAGGAACTGCTCATCTACGATCCCAAGATTGCCGATTCGGAGATCCTGCGTGCGCTGACCGACCGGTCCAAGAAGGGAGTCGATGTCAGGGTCATCGGCTCTGTCGGCCGGAAGAGCCCTCATCTGACCGTTCGCCCGCTTGGCGGCTTCCGGCTGCATACGCGCACGATCGTGTGCGACCGGCGTGAGGTGTTTGTCGGCAGTCAGAGCCTGCGGAAGGCCGAACTGGACTCACGTCGCGAGGTCGGCGTGATTGTGCGCGACTCGAAAGTCGTGAGCGGCGTGGTGAATACTTTTGAAGCGGACTGGGCGGCGAAAAACACCGCTGAGACGATCGGGACACGCCACAGGTGCTCAAGAAGAAGCTGAAGGAGATGGTCGAGAAGCTGTCGCCGCTGAATCCACTGGTCAAGGAAGCGGTACACGAGGTGGTCTCGAAAGAGGGCAACGCCGGCCTGAACAAGACGGACGTGAAAGAGACCGTCGAGAAGGCGGTGAAGGAAGCCGTCCGGGAGCGAGTCCAGGAAATGTTGAACGAGACGGCGGAGCAGTAAGAGTGCGAGCGAACGTTGCTGTGGGTCGACGCCCGGGATCCGGCTCAGGTTTAGTCAAGGTATTTGACAAACACCACTTCGTTCTGTCGCTCGTTGTAGATCAGCTCATCGGCGATGGCGCGGATCACCACGAGCCCGAACCCTCCAGGGCGCAGTCCCTTCTCGTGCCGAACATCGTCGTGAGCGATGACACCGGGTGCGCTGTGAATGGCTGCATGGGACAGGTCGTCGAAATTGAAGCCCGGGCCAGGGTCGGCGATCCGATATAGCAACATCCGGCGGGTTCGGAGACACGCCACGCGCACCTTCTTCGCTGGATTGAGCTGTCCTCCCCACTCGATGCCATTCAGCAGCAGCTCACGAAAGGCGAGACCGACTGAATCGCGTGTGTCAGCAGGAAGATCTGTCTCGAGCTGTTGGACGAAACTCTGTATCCGGTCGGCCGCGTCACGAGTGCACGGCACCAGCAACTCTACCCAGTCTGCTCGCGCAGATATCACCTCGATGGTTGTCACACCTGAGCCCGCGGAGAACGCGCGCGTGACGACCTCGATAAGCCGTGACGGTTCGATTGGCTTGGCAAGAAAATCGTACGCGTGTCGGCGGAGAGCATCGAGCATCACCTCCGTCGTGTCCGCGCCAGTCATGACGACGACTTTCGGAGGACGCCGTTTGCCGCCACAGCGAGCCAGGATATCCAACCCGCCGATCTTGGGTAATCGAACGTCCAACAGCACGACGCGGAAATCGTGACTGCTGATCTTCTCCATTGCCTCTGCACCATCCCGTGCGACTTCAACCGTAAAACCTTCATTGGCGAGAAGCTGCCTCAACCCAGTTCTTGTTGCGTCATCGTCATCAACAACCAACAAGTCTGAATGAGTCATGAAGTCTCCCTGGACCGTGTCTATGCAAAGCCGGTTGAGCCTGAGAATCAGAGCGCCTTCAGATATTTTCCTTCAGGATCACGACTTCATCCTCCTGCCTGTTCAGCGGTCAGGTGAACACGTGACCTCGACGACACCATCCGGCGAACGTCGGATCCCCCGCGACAGGTCGAGCTGGGCTTGCAGTTGTGCCATTCGAGCGAACTTGAGCGTATGCGAGAGCTGAGAACGACCGCAGCGCCGAACAGCACACCGGGCCACCTCTCACGGACGAATGTCTCACTTGTCCGGTTCAGAACATCTCTCGTGCGCCATCGCCGGTACCCTGGGGCAGGTGATTCAATGAATGACAATGCCCCTGTCCCTGCGGTTGCGGAAGAACACCGCAATTCCGCGGAGGCTGCCAGGAATGATGCCGAACAGTTCAGGCGACTCGCCGAGGAGACGCGTGAAGTTCGCGACCATCATCGCGAAGCGCTCGAAGCCATCCGACAGGAGCGAGAGCAGCTGAGGAACGCCGCTGAGACGGCGCGCATCGCCAGCGAGGAGGCGCGGATCGCCGCCGAGACGGCGCGCACTGCTGGCGAGGAAGCGCGGGACGCCGCCCACGCGGCGCGGGAGGCCGTGGTGGAGACGGTGCGCGCCACTGCCGAAGCGCTCAACGCGTCGCTCGAACAAATGCAGTTGGTGGAGGACATGCGGCGGACCCTCCGTGAGGTCAGGGACCACAACAAGCTCGACTCGAACTAGGTCGCGGCGTGCGCCCGCCCGAACGCCGAGTTCGGACGCGCCTTGTTCCGCAAAGGTCTCGACGATGGACCGGGGCACGCCAATATGGAAGCCCTGTGCGTAGTCGATGCCGCTCCGGCGCAGACGATCCGTCATGTGTCTGATCGGTGACGAACTCCGCCACGGTCTTCTTCCCCATCCCCCTGGCGATCCCCACGATCGCCTCGACGACGAGCTGGTCGATCGTATTGGCCCCGAATCCACGGATGAAGTCGCCATCGATCTTGAAATAGTCGAACGGGAGATGCTTCAAGTAATAGAACGAGCCAAAGCCGGAGCCGAAATCGTCCAGCGCGAAGCGGCAACCCCGGCTCCTCAGCTCCGTCATGAACGTCTTGGCCTGGTCGATGTTGCCAATCGCCGCCGTTTCGGTCAGCTCGAAGACCAGACACGCGGGGTCGATGCGCGCGTCGGCGAGCGCGCGATCGATGACCGCGACGAGTTGCGGGTTGCCGATGGACTTCGCGGAGATATTCACATTGAGTGTCAATGACGCGACCAGCCTGGGCCTGCGCGGCGATGAGCGCGACCGCCTGCTGCACCACCCAGGAGTCGATCGCGACAATGCTGCCGAACCGTTCGGCGACGTACAGAAAGGCGCTCGGCGGGAGCAGGCGGCCGTCGTCCGTGCGCAACCGGAGCAGCAACTGGTCCTGACACACCTCGTTGGTCGCGAGGTCGAGGATGGGCTGACAGAGCAACTCCAGCTGATCGTGCGTGAGCGCGCGTTGAATGCCCTCGGCCTGCGACAGCCGCGACGATGCTCGTGGCTGTCCGTCGGAGCGCGGCCTGTAGAGCGCGAACCGGTCTCGGCCCGCTTCCTTCGCCTCGTACATGGCGAGATCGGCCGCCGCCATGATTTCGATGTTCGTGAGACCGTCGAACAGCGCGACTCCGACACTGGCCGTGACCCCAATCTGGTGTTCGGCCAGCATCGCCGTTTGACGGCGCAGCGCCTTCACGATGCCGTCCGCGACCACCTCCGCCTGCTGGGCGTCGACCTGCGACAGGAGGATCCCGAACTCGTCTCCCCCCAGCCGTGCGAGGATGTCCGTTTCGCGGATCCGGCCCCGAAGGGCCGCGGCGACCGTCTTGAGCAGGTCATCGCCTGCTTTGTGGCCGAACTGGTCGTTGACCGCTTTGAAATGATCGAGATCGAGCAGGAGCATGGCCCCGCCGCCCCCGTAGCGGGCAGCGGACTTTGCCTCCTGCGCCAGTTCCTGCTCGAAGCGCCGACCGTTGAACAACGCGGTCAGGAAATCGTGATCGACGAGATGCTCCAAACGCCCCTCGAGCTCTTTCCGCGCGGCGATGTCCTGGACCTGCGCGATAAGGTGCAGCGGTCGGCCTTCGTCGTCGCGGACGAGTGACACGCTCAACAGCACCCAGACCGAGTGGCCCCAGGCGTGTTGGTACCGCTTCTCGACCTGATAGGTCTGGACGCGGCCATCGAGCAGTTCCCGATTCTGGTGAGTGTCGACGTCGGCATCGTGCGGATCGGACAGGTCGCGCAGCGAGAGCGCGCACATCTGCTCGGCCGTATACCCTGTGATCCGGCACATCGCGTCATTCACGCGCAGCAACCGGTCAGCCATGTCCACGAGTGCCATGCCGATCGGCGCGTGCGTGAACGCGTTTTCAAAGGCGCTACGCATGGGCCACGATAGTCAGGGTCGCATAGCTCCGCAAATAGACCTGTTCTAAATCGAACAGGGTGAATTTGTCGGAGACCGCCCGAACACGCTCGACGCAGTGGACCTAGCTCTTCACTACCTCCACTGGGACTGGAACTGCGACTGCGATTGGAACCGGGGCTGCGACAGCAACTGGGAGTGCGACTGGGAATTCAGGCTCCACCAGTGACGTTGGCCGGTCCGTGTTGCCGAAGTCTCCTTTGGTCTCACCGATCGAGGAGATATCTTCGGCACCCGTCTGCTGGAGAATCTGCTTGCCCTTGGTCACCCATTCCTGAGAATCCGCGTGCAGCGACAGCAGGATTCCGCCCTTCCTCATTCGGCCCTCGTACCGTTTCGCCTGGTATTCCGGAATCCCCAATCCGATGAGCGCTCCGGTCGTTCCGCCGATCGCGCCGCCGGCACCCATACCTGCGAGGGCCGCGACGATGGGCCCTGCGGCGATGAAGGGTCCGACGCCGGGAATCGCCAGCATGCCGATGCCGGCCAGCCACCCCAACGCGCCCCCAATGACCGCGCCGGTTCCGCCGCCCGCGACGGCGCCTTCAGCTGATTTCGTGCCCTTCTCATGGCCAAACTCTTTCGAGCCGAAGTTCTGCGGAAACAGCACTGAAATGTCGGTGTTGCGAAACCCCTTCGTTCTCAACGCGTCAACGGCTGCGTCCGCGCTCTCGTGAGTCGGGTAGACGCCAAATACTGCGATGTTCTTGCCAGACATAGTGCCTCCTCTGATCGTGGTGCTGACCTCGTGCGCTGGACTCGACTGATCACTAGCGCGGTACGCGAAGGTGGACCCGTTCCCGTCATTGAGAGCCTGCCTCGGAGTCGCCCTGATCGAACCGAACGATCACCAGCGTGATGTTGTCGCGGCCCCCGGCATCATTGGCCTGAGCGAGCAGCTTCTTCGCGGCAACCTCGGGTACGGGCTCCGCGCCGAGCGTGGCCGCGATCGCCTCGTTGGTCACCATCTCCGTCAATCCGTCCGAACACAGCAGTAAGCGATCCGCAGCCTGAACTTCGAACGCGTGGGCTTCGACGTTGACTCCGGGGGACGGGCCGCCGACCACGTTCGTGATGACGTGTCGGAGACGGTGCCCGGCGACCTGGTCTGGCCGAAGGGCTCCGCTCCGCACCATATCGGCCGTCAGCGTGTGGTCTTGAGTGAGCTGGTGCAACTCGCCGTCGCGGTACACGTACGCACGGCTGTCGCCCACGTGCACGACGCATAGCTGCGCACCCAGATGGAGGGCCATCGTCACCGTCGTCCCCATGCCGCTCAGTTCGGGATGCTCCACCGCTTCCTCGAGAATGCTGACGTCGGCTTGACTGAGCGCGGACTGGAACTGCGCGAGGACTCTCTGCGTTTCGGTGACGATCTGCGCCAAAGAACCACTTGAACGTATTGAGCGTGAACTGCTCGATCGCCACGACGACGAGGGCGCTCGCCCGTTCCCCGGCGCGGTGCCCGCCCATGCCGTCGGCCACGAGAAAGAGATGTGCGCGCTCCTCGCCAACCTGCAGCTTCGGTTCCGTCAGGCTCGTCTGCCAGACGCGCATCGATTTCGTGAGTTCGGCGATGAGGAACTGATCCTCATTGTTCGGGCGCACCTTTCCGTTGTCGGTGATCCCAAAGGCCTTCACCGTCACCGGGCGCTGTAGCATCGGCGAAACGGCCTCGTCCGTCATCATCGCCCTCGCTCCCTCTGACATTCGTGCTGAACGAATCCTGTTACAAGCTCAATGCCCACGAGCACGCCGCAGCGCTGACGCACGAACAATACGTCCAGACCGATGTGGCGCCTGTTCACTTTGGGACTCACCGGGACAGATCTCGCGCGCACGCGAAAACATCTCCACCCCCGCGGCTGGCCCAGACCTTTTGGGCGAGGCTTGGCGGCGCTTCTCACGCGGCACGCGTGCGCCCGGTTGCCGGAAGGAAACGGCCGAAGCCGATTCAAACGTGAGCCTGTGATGCGGAAGGCAGTGAAAAGCCCAAGTAGGCATAAACGTCGAACACTCGGTCCGTGGCGGTGCGTATTGTGCCGCCGCGTCACACTAGAAGGACGACGGCCAGTGACAGTCGAATGGCCGACAGAAATTGGCGATGTCCTGATTCTGCGGACCAGTCTGTCGTACACCGTCTACGCCGTGGAATCAGTGACCACGACTGGCCAACACGATTTCGGCCATACCCAACAGGTGCGCCACGTTACGACGCATGCTGAGGCCATCAAGATCGCGAAAGCCATTCTCGCCCCTCGCGGACGAATCTACCTCTTGGACATCGACACGTCGGAGTGGTCACAGATTTCAAGCTGACCTCGCAGTCCACTCGTGGTCCTCGACAGTGCAGGTATCACAATGTTTGCTCGCTGGCGTCGATTCCCTTCGTTGGCGGACGTAGTCACAACTTCGTCATCCGCCTGTGAACCCGTTCAAGCGACTGACTCCGGAATCCTGAGAGTCCTGTGCACGCGGCGTCGAGGCTGTTGTCGCCAGAAGACGACTACGCCAGGCTCGCGCTGTGTCGCACAGATGCCGGGAACGTTGTCTGGACGGATTCTTCTAGTGAGATGAACCGACGACCCGGGAATCGGTCGAGATCGTGTCTTCAACGTCTGTCGAAACCTTGACATCAACTGTAGCTCCCTGAGCATGGAACGCTTCTTCTCCTGGTGTCCATGCATGCGGCGCAGGATGTCGTCCAGCACATGGACGGCTTCCATCACGTACGGCCCCTTATTGAGCATGACGCATTCCGCCTGTGGGACATCGCCGCGTCGGTAATCTCGGCCCGTGAAGGGCTGCACTCGCGACGCATTAGCGGCGCGTCGTCGGTTCAGCCAACGCTGGAACATCCATCACATCTGCGACGCGGTTGTGCTGTGCGCGTTGATCGGGCGCATTGCGATTGACATGGAGACCAGAGCGCCTCCATCAGACTGAAAAGGCGAACCTCTAGTCTTTGTCGTTCTTCTCACCGATCTCATCGATCATGTCGGCGGCGTGCTCGAGTGTTTTGTGGAGTTCGTCCAGTTTCTCGTCGCCGTCGGCGTCGGGATCGACCTGGAGTTCTTCAACAACCGTAGAAGCGTCATCGATGTCGGAGGCGAGGTCGTCGAATTTGCGGGACGTCATGAGTAACTCCTAAAGGGCCTGGCGCGTCATGCAAATGCTGTAGATCGTAAGTCAGCGAAGGCCGTTGGCTTCGTTTCGGCGGTCCCTGACTTCAGTCAACTGCCGGCGGCTCGTCCTATCGTCTGCTACCGCTCGGCGTGAGCGCGTCCTTCGGGAGGATGACCGCGAGGGCCACGCCGTCCCACGGCACCTTCCCCGGGCTGCCGGTCGAATCGGCGCTGAGCGGCATCGCTCCGGTCGCCCGCGGGTCGAGATGGAATGTGCCGACCAGGTAGTCGCGCACAATCGATGCACGTACACGCGATCGCAGGTACTGTTCGTCGCGGGAGCCCTGCTGCGCATAGCCTTCGACCATGACGATCCCCGACGCAAGGTACTCGAGGTAGGGTGCGATCGCCGCGTCCACGCCGCCCTTGCCCGCCTCGCTCAACTGCTCCTTTTCCGGGTGGCCCGGGCTCCGGCTCCAACAAGGCGTCGGATGGAAGCCAGACGCGGACCACACGGCGATCGCTACCCTTGGTCAGCGTCCCCTGCCTGTACTCCGCCGGAGAGATCTGCGCGAGGTCGAAATAGCCGCGCTTGTTGAAGAAGCCGCGCAACAGGAAGTTGTGGCTGAGCGCCTCCATGTTCTCAGCGAAGCTCGCCATCGACTCGCGTGCATCGTCCATCGTTTGCTTGACGCTCGCGGTCATCCCCTGGACTGCACCATCCTTCGATTGCAAGCCCTCGAGGGTCTCTTTCGCGCTTTGGACCAGCTGCCTCGCGTGTGCGGTGGTCTCTTCGGTCTGCTTCGCGATTGCGCTGACGCGGTTGTACAGCTCGTCGTCATTGACGAGTTTGCCGATCGTGCCTTTGCCGCTGCGAATCCCCTCGGCGATCTGCGCCGCATCGGCGGTGATCAGCGCACCGGACGCCGCGATCTTCGTCACCTCGCCGGTCACGCCGGTGATGAGCGAGTTCGCGTTGTCGACAGTGTCGGCGATGGCCACGACGGCGCGCTGGACGTCGTCCCTCATGCCGTCGACCGCGTCGTTGACCTTCGTGACCGTGTCTCCCATCCGCTGCACAAGCTCCGCGACGTCGAGCGGTTCCTTGCCGACAATCGTGGCGTTCGGCGGCCACGATCGGGGCGGTGTCCGATCCCGTGGTGATGCCCAGATAGTTCCCGCCCACGAGCCCCTCGGTCTCGATCGTGGCCAGCGAGTCAGTGCGCACGAGTCGATGAAGAGCCTCGACGATCTCCAGCTCTACTCGGAACTTGCCGCTCGGCGTATCCGGCGGAAGGATCTGCGTGATGGATCCGGCCTTCGCACCGGATACCCGCACAAGGGCGCCCGGTTGCAGGCCGGTGATCTTCTTGAACTCGGTGTACACGGTGACCGTCTTCGCAAAGGCCATCTGCCGATCGCCAATCATGAACAGCCCGACCGCGAACAGCAGGAGGCCGCCCAGCACAAACACGCCGACGCCAGCCACTCTCGCCTGTGTCGCCACTAGCCGCCTCCTTGTGCATGCATGAACGCCTGAACCAGAGGCTCTTCACTGGCATCGAGCGCCTCGATCGTGCCGCTGGCGAGCATGCAGCCCTGGTCCAGCACGGCGAACCTGTCACCGATCGCACGCGCGCTCGGAATGTTGTGCGTGACCACGACGAGCGTGGTCCCGCCCTGTTTCGTCTTGACGAGCAGTTCGTCGATCTCGCGCGCGGTCATCGGATCGAGGCCCGCACTCGGCTCGTCCACCAACAGGATCGACGGGTCGAGCGCCATGGCGCGGGCCAGCCCGGCCCGTTTCTTCATCCCGCCCGACAGGTCGCCCGGCATCGTGTCGAACTCCTGTTCGAGACCGACGGCCGAGAGCTTCGCCCTCGCGCGATCGCGAATGTCGGCGTCGCCCCAGTCGGTGTGGCGATGCATCGGAAACGACACGTTGTCTCCGACCGACATCGAGTCGAACAGCGCGGCGTTCTGAAACAGGACACCCATGTGCTTCCGAACGTCGGCGAGCTGCCGCCCACGCAGCGTCGTGATGTCGCGCTCCTCGACGAACACTCTCCCGCTATCCGCCTTCGTCAGCCCGATGATGTGGCGGAGGGCCACGCTCTTGCCGGTGCCGCTGCGTCCGAGCAGGCAGAACGCCTGGCCCTTGGGAATCTCGAACGACATGTCATCGAGTACCTTCCGCGTTCCGAAGGCCTTGGACACGTGATCGAATCGCACGGCGTTCATGCCGACACCACGGGATAGAAGAAGAAGATCAGCTTCACGAGGATCACGTCGCTCAGAATGATGAGGACCGACGCCATGACGACGCTGCGCGTGGACGCCTCGCCGACGCCTTCCGTGCCTCGACTCGTCGTGAAACCGAGATAGCTGGACACGACGGCAATGAGGTAGCCGAACACGATGGTCCTGAGCGTGGCGAGGATGATGTCCGGGTAGGAGATGTAGTTGAAGGCGCGCTCGAGGTACAGCTGCCAGGACATCCCGGACACCGCGGTCTCCGCCACGTACCCACCGAAGAATGCCCGCGAAGTCCATCATGATCGTGAGGAGCGGCATCGCAATCATCAGGGCGATGATGCGCGTGACCGCCAGATACTTGAACGCGTCGACGGCAGTGGCTTCGAGCGCGTCGATCTGCTCGGTCACTTTCATCGCGCCGATCTCGGCGCCGATACCGGCGCCCACGCGCCCGGCGACGAGGAGGCCGGCGATGAGGGGGCCGGTTTCGCGAATGAGCGCAATCGCGAGCGCGGCGGGAATCATCGCCTCGGCGCCGAAGCGCTCGAGCGAGGCGCGTGTGTGCATCGAGAGCACCACGCCGACCGCGACGCCCGCCGTGATGATGAGGGGCGCGGAACGGTACCCGAACTGGTACGCATGCCTGAGGACTTCGCGCGGTTCATAGGGAGGGCGAGCCGCTTCGACGACGGCCTTCGCGCCAAACGTCGCGATCGCGCCGGCCAGTTCACAGACGCCGAGCGCGCGGGAGCCAACGCGGTCGACAACTGAGAGCTGCGGGATGACTTCTCTCGGAAGCGTCTCGCTCATTCGAGGCTACTTCCGCGTCTCCACCACCACCCGCCCGGCACCACCGCCCGGCCGCATGTCAGATACATGTTCATGGTCTCTCCTGCGTTCCTTTCATCGGCCTTCCTGTCCTGTGACGCGCACGAGACATCCTCCCCGGTACAGCGTGCTGCAATCGCCCACACGCGTCTGTACGTTTGAGAACACCGCATCCATGTTGAACAGCCGCGCCCGCGACTCAGCAGCGATCGAATGTCATCCCCTGCCGGCTGGAATCAGGCCTCAGGCTGGCGGACGGTTGGCAGGTGTGGCAGCAGCGGATCCTGGTTCGGCGAGCGCGCTGCGGAACGCCGTGCCGAACATCTCCCAGGCGGTGACGAAGAGCGCCGCCAGGATGGGACCCAGGATGAAGCCCGTCACGCCGAAGAGCATGAGGCCGCCGAGCGTCGAGAAGAAGATCAGCAGCTCGTGCATCTTGATGTCCTTGCCGACCAGCCGCGGCCGCAGCAGGTTGTCCACACTGCCGACGACCAGCCCGCAGAACGCGACAAGGGCGATGCCTCGCCAGACCTCGCCTGTGCCGATCAGGAAGATCGCCGCCGGCACCCAGACGAGCGCGCCGCCGACGCCGGGAATGATCGACAGGACGGTCATCACCGTCCCCCAGAAGATCGCACCGTCGAGACCGACGGCCCAGAACGCCAGCCCTCCGAGCACGCCCTGAGCGACGCCGATCAGAATGGTGCCCTTCAGCGTCGCGCGGGTCACCGACACGAACTTCTCCAGCATGCGTTGCTTGTCGACCTCGGTGAGCGGCAGGTACGCCAGCACGGTCCGCAGCAGGCCCGGACCGCCGATCAGGAAGAAGAACATCGTGTAGAGCAGCACGAAGAACTGAAAGATGAAGACCGCCGTGGCGCGGGTGGTGGCAGAAAGCGCGGCGAAGAGGAACGCGCTCGTGCTGCCAACGAGCTCACCGGCCTTGGTGAGGATCTGTGCCCGGTAGGGGGCGATGCGATCGTAGCCAGGGATGCCGCGCAGCCAGCTATCGAGCTCGCCCGGCTGATCCACGAGTTGCTGGAGGCGCGGCCCCATCGTCTCGGTGACCCGGAGCGCCTCGTTCGCGGCGGCTCCGAGTACGACGAGCAGCGGCGCGATCACCAGCGTCAGCAACAACACCAGCGTCGCGATCGCCGTCAGTGCCCGACGGCCTCGGAAGCGGCCCAGCAGCCATTGATACACGGGGTAGCTCAGTCCCGTGAAGATGGCCGCCAGCAGGATCGTCAGCAGGAACGTGCGGATCATGGCCACGAACGCCACCGAGATTGCCGTGACCAGCAGCAGCAGAAAGACCTGGCGGAAGCGCGTCTCTGTCATAGGGAGACCGGATCGTATCCCAGAGGTACAGTCGGGACAGAAGGAGCACTGTGACCGCGCGCGCTCGTAGGTGAGAAGGCCCGCGCCGAGCCGCACCGCGGGCAGCACGTGGATCCGAGGCGCGGAGTCAGGAAACAGAGCCACGGTGTTGCCTCCTGTCCGGACGTTACCCGGTTCATCATGTTCAGACGGACCGGACGTCGGCTTCGCGACATGTCAGAACGGACTCGGTCACATGATCGCGCATGAACGACTACTGATCCTGACGCTCGGCGCTGCGCTTGCCGGTGGCGCGTGCGGTACGACGGCGTCGGACGCCGCTGACACGCCGCTGCCCTCCGAGCGTGGCGCAGGCACTTCAACCATCCAGACCGCGCCCGGATATCGAGAGATGACGATTCCCGCCGGCACCACGCTGCCGTTGGCCTTGACGAACTCGGTCGCGTCCGACACGAGCGCCGTCGAGGATGCGGTCACGGCCGAGCTCACGAGTCCGATCACGATTGACGGTCGCGACGTGCTGCCCGCCGGGACGCGACTGGCCGGCGTCGTGACCGGGGTTGACGATTCGAACCGCGTGAAAGGACGAGCGATGATCGCGTTCCACTTCACGTCACTCCGTACGGGGGACGCACGCTACGACCTGGAGGCCGCGCCGCTGTCGCGTCTGGCTGCCGGCCACGAAGGGCGAGGACGCCACGAAGATCGGCATCGGCGCTGGCGCCGGTGCGGTCATCGGGGGACTTCTCGGCGGCGGGGACGGCGCGGCCAAAGGCGCCGTTGTGGGTGGCGGCGC
The DNA here is from genome assembly GCA_963751025.1 of uncultured Acidobacteriota bacterium. Lineage (GTDB taxonomy): Bacteria > Acidobacteriota > Vicinamibacteria > Vicinamibacterales > UBA2999 > Gp6-AA40. Next base: position 807,280 of record CAVVTC010000010.1, read on the forward strand.
CGGGACCGGTGTCGTGCTCGCCACGAAGGGACGCGAAGTGCGCCTCGGCCCGGGTGCCGACGTCACGACGCGCCTCACGGCGCCGTTGACCGTTCGCGTCGGCAGGGGCTGAGCCGATGCGCATGAAACCCTTCGCGATCGTCGGTGTACTGCTGATCGTTCTCGGCGTGGCGGCGCTCGTCTATCAGGGTGTCACGTACACGAGCCGCGAGACGGTCATCGACATCGGTCCTGTGCATGCGACGGCGGATCGAGAACGAACGCTGCCGCTGCCACCGCTGGTCGGGATTGCCGCGGTGGCTGGCGGCGTGGCGCTGCTCGTCGCCGGCATGCGCAAGCGCGCCTAGCGCCGCCTCTATCCCGTTGTGAACACCCTCGTCTCTCATCGACCGCGCACGGTACGCGCAGGAGCAATCACATGAAGTCACAGACACAATCGCCTCCGCCATACGGCTTCGCCGTCGGACTCGCAGCAGGCATGTTCGTCGGCGCCGGTTTGGCGATCTGGCTCGCGCCACGATTGGCCTCGGAGCTGCGCGAGCGCATCACCGACTCGGCGAAGAGTATCGGCCAGCGCGCATCCGATCACTATGCGCAGGCCAGCAATCGTTTCGGTGAGGCGGTCGAGGCGCTCACGGACCGCGCGCGCTCTAGCCGATCTGCCGCGCCTCGCAGCGACAGCGGGCCCGCGTGTGCGTCGGGTACACGCGCCACGACTCCGACCTACGATCGTCACGTCGGCCGCCCGCCGCAACGGACCTCCGAGTCGTCAATCAGAAGGAAGTGTCAGATGAGAAGAATCGTCATCGCTGCGGCGATGAGTCTGTTCGTGGTGTCTCTCGCCACCGTCGTGTCAGCCGACACGTTGGTCATGAGAGACGGCTCGCGCATCGAGGGCACGGTGCTGGCCATCGCCGGACGGACCATCACGTTCCGGCACGCCGACGGGGCGTCACGCCGGTACCCGACCAGCCGCGTCGAGTCGCTGGAATTCTTCTCCGCCGACCGCGACAACCCGCGCGCGGCGAAGGCCCGCAGACTCGAGGCGCCCGCCGGAACCGAGCTGGTCGTGCGAACCGACGAGACGAAGGACGCGACTCCCGGGGACGTCCGCGCCGCAAGCCCGTAAGGCTCGGCCGGCATCGGTCGGCTTTCTCATCACACGCAACTCAGAAAGAGACACATCACATGAGATCACTGTTCAGGACGGTCACCGTGCTCTGCCTCACGCTGGCGGTCAGCACGATCGCGCACGCACAGACACCGAAGAACCTCGACGACGAGATCGGCCAATCCGACAAGGCGGCGCGAAGTCTTCCGCGAGATCATGGACACACCCGACAAGGGCATCCCACAGGACCTGCTGGAGAAAGCCGAATGCGTCGCGGTCTTCCCATCGGTGATCAAAGCTGGATTCATCCTCGGCGGTCGCGGTGGGCGTGGCGTCGCCAGCTGCCGCACGCGTGCGCGACTGGAGCGCTCCGGCCTACTTCAATCTGGGCGGCGGCAGCGTCGGTCTCCAGATCGGCGCGCAGTCCACGGACTTCGTGATGCTGTTCATGAACAAAGACGGGATGAACAGTCTGCTGTCGGACGAGTTCACGCTGGGCGGCGACGCGTCCGTGGCCGCCGGCCCGGTCGGCCGGCAGGCCGGAGCGTCAACCGACCTGAAGCTCAACGCGCAGATCCTCTCCTACTCGCGCAGCAAGGGTTTTTTGCCGGCCTCGAGCTCAAAGGCGTGGTCATCAAGCCGGACAAGGATGACATGCGCGACGTGTACGGCGAGGGCGTCACGGCCAAAGAGGTCCTGAAAGACAACACGGTCACGGTGCCCATTGCGATACGAGCGTTCCCGAACGCGCTCGGACGCTACTCGTCCCGCAACGCCACCGAATAACCGCGCTCGCACGTGTCCGCTCAGGCCAGCCCGATGTGCGAAATCGAACAGACGCTCACTCGGGCCGGTCAGACAATGGCTGGAGCGGCGTCAGCCTGTCAACAAGAGGTGTAAGACGTGCCGACCGAGACGACGATTGGAAGTCGCATGAAAGAGCCCAGCGCCATCGATCTGAATCGTCTCGACGATGACGGCGGTGGACAGGCTGCAGGAACGCCAGCCACTCCGCGCCCGCCTGACCGCTTCCCGTCACCGATGATTCCAGGTGCACGCGAGCCTGGCATGCTGACGAGATTCGGCCCGCCCCCGGTGACCGTGTACAACTCACCCTGCACGATGGATGCGGCAACGATTGCGGCACGTCAGAGAGAGGGAGGCGGAGCGCCAAATCAGCGCCGCCCTCCGGCTCAACGACTGACGTGGCGCAACCTGGTCCGCAGGCTGCTCGGTTCCTCAGCGTGATCGGCTTGCGGGCTCGAGCTGTTCAACACTGAGCATCGTTGTCCGTGTCTTCTGCGTCAGCGCATCAACTGGAGACCGAGCCAGACGGCGGATGCCGTGAAGGCGACGCCGAACACGGCGCGCACGATGCGCGCCGTACCGCGATTGCTCGTCGCGTAGTCCGATCGCCACTGCCGCCAGCGGCGGTCGCTGTCGGGGTCGGGCGGAGCTGCAATGGTGTTCATCAGTGACCTCTCACTTCACTGTAGGCAGATTCGGCCGTTGGCGATGTTCACTCGGGCACATCCACCGGGACGCCCCGTGCGACGGCTCATGAAGATGACGAGGTCCGGCTGAACGACGGAGGCCGCTGAAGCCGGATACGACGTCGAGGGCTAGAACCCGGCGAGGCGGCAGACTACGATGGCGGCGCCCATCGCGAGTCTTCTATGCGAATCCAACTTGCCGACGACCGACGCGCGCGTGTCCTGAGCGCCCTCAAGCACCACTTCGCCGAGAACTTCGATGACCCCCTGAGCGATTTTCGCGCCGACGCCCTTCTGGATTTCATGATTCGCGAACTGGGTCCGCCGGTCTACAACCAGGGGGTTCGCGATGCCTGCCGTTTCATGCAGGAGAGGCTGGGCGATATCGAAGGCGAGATCTACGAGCCGGAGAGTCGAAAGTAATTCACGGGTCCGGCCCTACGTACGCGCGGAAGACTACGTCGCGAGCAGGCGGCGCATCCGGCGCCGCGCCGAGCAGAGACGCCCTTTCGACGTACCGACCGGAATCCCCAGACGACGAGAGATCTCCGGATGGGTGTAGCCCATCACGTCGTACATCACACAGACGTCGCGCTCGCCCGATTGGAGAGTCGCCAGCGCGGTCCGGAGGGCATGGCGGTCGATCAGCCGGTGCGCGCGCCGCCCGCGCGGCATGGACCTGGCCTCCTCCAGCGTGACGTGGACGCCCCGCCGCTGTCGATACCGGCGGACGTCGAGGCACGCATTCACCAGGATCCGGTAGAGCCATGTGGTCGGCGCCGACTCACCCCTGAACTCACTGCCGCGCGCGAGCGCGCGCAGGTACGCCTCCTGCACCATGTCGTCGGCCTCGTCCTGGTCAACGAACTTCGACGCGACGCTGCGCAGTTGTCTATACGACTGTGCGTAGGTGTCGGCAAACGTGGTGGGCAGCGCCATCATTCTGTAATTCCCGTCTGGCTCAGGAAGGTTCCACGATTTGTGGTGCGCGAAGCGCAGTTTTCACACCTGCAGCACGGGTATACCGTCTACATGACTGGCGGAGAGTCTGTCGGTGGTGCGGCGGATCTGACGACCTTCCAATCATCGATATCCCGAACGTCGGCAGGTGCGCTTCCCTCCTGGACCACCGGCAGGGACTGTTCATCGTCATGCAGCCCGTCGCGAAGTAGCCTCATCGCTCAGCTCCCTGTCGAACTGCCCAAAATTCGGCACCTGACACAGTCGTCCGACAGCGGCGGCGTCGATAACGCTCACGCGCACCACACGTTAGCGCCTGCACCATGTGGCACTCGCGTTGCCCCTCTCGGGGACGAACAACGGAGGCACATGATGATGAGCAGACTCGTGGTGTTCGCCTATGGCGTTGCTGCCTATGGCGTGTTTTTCGTGACCTATCTCTATGCGGCCGGGTTCGTCGGCAACCTGGTCGTACCGAAATCGCTCGACTCGGCGCCGACCGCGCCCTTTGGAACAGCGCTCCTGATCAACCTGGGTCTGCTGGGTCTCTTTGCCGTCCAGCACAGCGTGATGGCCCGTCCGTGGTTCAAGCGCGCGCTCCTGCGCGTGCTGCCTCAAGCTGCCGAGCGCAGCACCTACGTGCTGGCCAGCAGTCTCGCGCTCATCCTGCTGTTCTGGCAGTGGAGTCCGCTCGGCGGCGTGATCTGGGAGATCGAGAACCCGACCGGCCGCGCCGTGATGTATGGCGCCTTTGCGATTCGGCTTCCTCCTGGTGCTCGTACACGACGTTTCTCATCAACCACTTCGACCTGTTCGGATTGCGGCAGGTCTGGCTGTATCTCCTCGGCCGCGAATACACGCCGCTCAATTTCGTCATGCCTGGTCCATACCGTCGTGATCAGGCATCCGCTCTACCTGGGGTGGTTCTTCGCCTTCTGGGCCACGCCGACGATGACGGTCACGCATCTGCTGTTCGCGGTCATGACCACGGGCTACATCCTGATCGCGATTCAACTCGAAGAGCGCGACCTCATCGCCGCGCATCCCGAGTACGCGGAGTACCAAGCGGCGAGTCCCGATGATCATTCCGCTGCCCAAGCGGGCGCCGAAGCCGGTTCCGGCCGTGAGCGCTCGCGCCTGACACTTGTACGAAGTCGTCACAAGACGCTTTGCAGGAGGTTCTACGATGAAAGTCGGATTCGGATGCTGCCATGGTTGCGCGTGCTCGTCGTGATGTGCCTCGGCACCTCGCGCGCCCTCGCCCAGGATCACTCGCATCGGCGCGCTCAAGACTCGACCGCCGCGGAACGAGCACAACGCACTCGTCCAGGCGGTCCGTGAGGTCACGGCGCAGTTCAAGGATGTCAGGGCCGCTGAGGCCGCGGGCTATGAACTGATGTTCGGCTGCGTGAGCGGGCCTGACTCGGGAGCGATGGGCCTTCACTATGTCAATCTGCCGCTCGTGCTGGACGGCGTGATCGACGCGACCCGTCCGGAGATCATCTTGTACGAGCCACTCCCGAACGGGCGCTTGAAACTGACCGGCGCTGACTTTCTCGTGCTCGCCGACGCCTGGGACGCGGGTCACAGCCACCGCGCCGGAGCTCATGGGGCAGTTCTTTCATCAGTTCGAGAGCCCCAATCGCTTCGGGCTTCCGAGGTTCTACACGCTGCACGTCTGGGCGTGGAAAGAGAGCCCCACCGGTACGTTCGTGAACTGGCACTCGAACGTGTCGTGTGATGCCTTCAGCGGACAACAGCAGCCCTGAATCTTGCGACGATGGTCGCTCATCCTGTCGTCGCCGGGGACCGGGGCGGGCCACGGCCTGCCTCGGTCAATTCGATGATCCGAGACGTCAGTGCTTCGCGACGAGATCGTGAACGATCCGAAGGTCGGGATTCTTGTCGAAGGCCTGTGACAGCGGCGCGGCGCGAAGGCTGTCTCGCACGCTCTGCATCACCTGCAGGGCCCGCTCGAACGCGCGGGCCGCTTCGTCAACGCGCCCGGCGTCGGCACAGAGATGGCCGAGGGCGAGTTCGGCTTTCCACCGTTGAACGGGGTTTCCCAGCGAGACGGCGAGATCCCGAGCCGTACGCAGATGTCCTTCGGCCGCGTCCCAGTCGCGCTCGACGCGTGCAATGTCGCCGGCGAGCCGCCATCCTTTCACGAGGTTCTTCCGCGAGTTGGTGCGAGTCGCCAGCTCGAGGCACTCAGCGCTGTGGCGTCGTGCCGCCGGAAGGTCGCCTCGCGCAAGCGCCAGCTCGCCCATGCCGGCGAACATCCGGATCGAGTAGCGATAGCGCATCCACTCACTCGTGGACGGATCGCTTCGGTACTTGAACACACTGTCGTATTGGTCCTGCGCGCGGGCGAGATCGCCGCGGGCCGCGAAGATCTCGGCCAGATTCAGTTCGGCGTTGGGCTGCGTGCCAGGATCGCGGCGGCGTCGGCCGATCTGCGCGCTGGTCGTGTTGAGCCGCTCGGCGTGATCGAGGTCGCCGAGATCGGCGTACAGCCAGCCGAGACAGTTGAGCAGCCGATGATGGATCGCCTCGTCGCCGATGCGCTCCGCGAGCGAGAGTCCCTCCGTGAACAACCCGAACGCCTCGTCGTAGTCGCCCTTGCCGGTCAGCGTCAGCCCGCGCATGAAACAACTGAACAGCAGCGGCAGGAGCAGGCCGCGCTCGCGCGCCAGCGACAGACCTTCGGTCTGGAGACGCGACGCCTCGCCGTAGTCGCCGACCCAGTTGCGCAGGAGCCCGGCGATCGTCAGCGAGAGTGACCGGTTCACGGCGTCACCCGATGCCGTGCTGATGGCCATCGCCTTCTCGAGCGCCGGCACACTCTCGTCGAGCACACCGGTCACGCCGCGCACGAAACCGATCGTCAAGTGCGCGCGACCCTGGACGGCCAGTGCGCCGACGGGCCCGGCGACGGCGAGCGCCTCCTCTGCGGCGCGGATGGCGGTCTCGATGTTCCGTCCCCACGTGGAGGCCCACGCGATCGTCGCCAGCGCCTCGGCCTCCTTGGTGCGATTGCCGATCAGCCTCGCCAGCGGCAGGATCCGCTCGCCTTCCGCCGCCGACCGATCGAACTCGCTGGTGACGAAGTACAGACCGTGCCTTGGCCTCGTGAATCCGGATGAGCGTCTCCGGATCGCCGCCGCCGCCGGAGAGATGCTCCGCGGCCCGCAGCGCCTCGTCACACAGCGCGAGCGCGTCGCGAATCGCGAACGTCCGCTCCGCGTGCTGGGCCGCGGCCAGGAGATAGTCGAGCGCGCGGTCCCATCGCTGCGCGTGCGTGAAGTGGTGGGCCAGGACGCCGCAGTGCTCCGGCAGCCGGTCGGCATACTCCTGCTCCATCGCGTCACCGATCCGCCCGTGCTCGACGCGCCGCTCGGGCTCGGTCTGGGCGTCATACGCCACTTCATGGGTCAGCGCGTGCTTGAACGCGTAGACGACCTCCGGCCAGACGCGCGCGTTGTAAATCAGCTCGGCCGAGCGCAGGACGCGCAGGCATTCTTCGAGCGCCGCGGCATCCGGGACGAGGCGCTCCAGCACGCGCCGGGGAAACTCCCGCCCGATCACGGCGGCGACCCGAAGCACGTTTCGCGACGGCCGATCGAGCCGCTCGAGGCGTCCGAGCAGCACGTCCTGCACCTTGTCCGGAACCTCGACCTTCGCAATGGGCCGCACGAGCCCGACGTCGTTCCCGCGCCGCTCGAGCAGTCCGCGTTCGTCGAGCGATCGCACGATCTCTTCGACGAAGAACGGGTTGCCGTCCGTCGTGTCGTCAACCAGTTGCTGCAACTCCGGCGAGAGATCCGTGGCGCCCAGGAGTGAGCAGCCGATCAGGCCGCTCTCCGAGCGCGAGACCCTGGCGAGTGTCAGATGCGTGCCAAACGCACCATGCCCGAGCGGCAGCGTGTATCCGGTCCGGTGTGTCGCGCACAACAGGATGCGTCCGGACGCCAGGCTCTCGGCCATCATTGCCAGAAATTCGCCCGTCGCCTGATCCATCCAGTGCAGGTCTTCGAGCACGACGATCACCGGCTGCGCCTGGGAGGAGGCGTGCAGGAATCGGCCGATGGCCTCGAAGATCCCCGCGCGCAGCAGCTTCGGATCGAGCGGCGCGACCGAGCCGTCGCCAGGATCGATCGACAGCAGCGATCGAAGGAAGCGCACGGACGGGCGGAAGGCGTCACCGAGCGCCGCGGTGGCGCGCTCGATCCGGTCGCCGATCACCTCGTCGGAATCACCTGGCTGGATCGAGAACGCGTTCTTCAGCAGATCGATCAGCGGATGGAACGGGATCGCGCTGCCGAAGGACACGCCTGCTCCCTGGAGCCAGGCCGCACGTCCCCTGGTTCGCCGGCGGAATTCGTGGAGGAGACGCGTCTTGCCGATGCCCGCGTCGCCGGCCAGCACTACCGCCTGACCGCGGCCGTCTTCGACCTGCGTCAGTAGACTCTCGAGCAGCGCCAGCTCACGGGCGCGAGAGACGAACGGCGTGGCGTAGCGGTGCGCATCAACAAGCCCGACGATCTGCCACACCCGGCCATTCGACGATGCCGACGCGATCGGCTCGACGTGGAATCGGCGCTCCAGGAACGGCCTCGCCTCTTCGGATGCGAGGATGGCTTCGCCGGCCGTTGCTGCCAGCAGACCGTCCAACAGGCCCTCGGCCGAGCGACGCGCATCGGCGTCGAGCTCCACTCGATCGTCCATGCGCCCGACGAGCATCTCGTCGGTGTGGATCGCAATTCGAACTGGCAGTGGCGCGGGCGACCCGACGACCGCACGCTGCACCGCGAACGCGGCGTGCGCCGCGTGGCACGCCGCATCCTCGACGAGGTCGAGTCCGAACGCAGCCTTGACCGACGAGGGACCCAGCTCGAGGATCCGTCCGCCGAAGGCGCTGGCCTTGGCCGCCACATGTTCGAGCAGGCGCAGCCGCTCATGGTCGGCCACGGTCACATCGCGGTCGATCACCTGCGCCTGCAGGAGCGTCACGCGCATGCGCTGCCAGCGCACCGGTGACGAGGGCTGTGATGTCGGCGTCGATCGTCGAGGAACGGCGGTGTCTCCACCCTCGGAGAGACCATGCCGCTGCATCCGGTAGCGCAGGGTGTTCCGGGGCAATCCCAATCGCACGGCGGCGCGCGAAATATTCCACGCGTCAGCGCGCAGCGCCTCTTCGATGCGGGCGCGCTCGAGAGACGCGATCTGATCGTTGACGTTCTCCGCGCTTCGCGTCGCCGCGGAGATCCGAGGCGCTTTGGGCAGACGCAACGCCGCCGCCGTCACCTGCTCGTGATCCGAGAGCAGCGCCACCCGCTCCATCAGGTTGGCGAGTTCGCGCACGTTGCCCGGCCAGGTGTACGCGAGCAAGGCGGCGTCGGCGTCGGAGGCGAGCGCTTTGCTGGCGAGACCGTAGTCGGCGCAGGCCTTGTCCAGATAGTGGCGCGCCAGGAGCAGGACGTCCGTCCCGCGCTCGCGCAGCGGCGGCAGCTGCACGGTCATGACCGCCAGCCGATGGTACAGGTCCTCTCGAAACCGCCGTGTCCGAATCGCGGTGGCCAGATCCTCGCTCGTCGCCGCCAGCACCCAGGCATCCGCCGGCTCGGCGCGTGTGCTGCCGAGGCGCCTGACCGAACGATCCTCGAGTGCCTTGAGCAGCTTCACCTGCAGCGAGTCCGGCATCAGCCCGATCTCGTCCAGGAAGATCGTGCCGCGATGCGCGACTTGCAGCAGGCCTGCCTTCGCTTGTCTGGCGTCGGTGAACGCGCCGCGCTCGAATCCGAAGAGCTCCGCCTCGAGCAGCGTCTCGGGAATGGCCGCGCAATTGACGTCAACGAACGCTGCGCCGGCGCGTGGGCCTCGCTGGTGAATGAGATGGGCGACGAGCCCCTTGCCGGTTCCGGTCTCTCCCTGGATCAGGATCGGGGGCAGGCGCGTGGCCACTGTCGCGCGCCAGCAGGCGCGACAACTCCTCGCGGACTGCCGACAGCGCCGGGCTGTCCCCGAGGAGTGCGTGAATCGGCGTTGGGCTCGTACCGGAGGACATGTATTTATTGACCGCCGGGACCTCGGCCCGGCGCCGCGCCCGCGGGAGCCGGCGGATTGATCACCGCACCGTCCCAGTGCTCCACCAGCTTGCCATTGCGCACGCGGAACGTGTCGAACGTGAAGACTTCGAAAAAGATACCGGCCGCCGCCGTCGGATCCTGACGATGGTTCTTGTGGATGATCGTCACGAGATCGCACTCGGCCATCACGATCTCGAGCGGGTTGCCTGCCGGAGGTTGAGGACCTGCCGGCGCCTGACCGCGACCCGCGCCGGCCCCGGGACCACCCTGACGCGGACCACCGAACCGCGACTTGAAGTATTCGAAGTCGCTCAGCCCGGCTTCCTTCCCGCCCTTCACGAACGCGGGGTTGTGCTGCTTGTAGCTCGGGTCAGCCAGGGCCACGCGGTCCGCATCGGGCGCAAAGAACGCCATCGCCACTTTCTTGTTGGCCTCGAGCTGCGCAGGCGTCGCGGTGCAGCCCGCCTGCGGCGCCACGACCTGACCCTGCGCGAACGATGATGTTGACGACACACGACGCCCGCCACGACGATCACGGCAATCCTCAACGCTCGCATCAGAACCTCCCGGGCCGCACGGCCTCTCCGGTTGGAAGTCTAGTCCAGGTGTTCGCGGCCGAGTCTCATCGTGCTGGAGGCTTCCAGTCGAGGATGACCGTGATGGGGCTGGCCTCTGAGACAACGGTCGTGACCAGGAACCGCTGGCCGTCTGGTGAGGGCTCGTAGCCCGACGTCGTCGACATCGTGAACAAGGCGCGAGGAGGACGCGCCTCGAGACTCGACGCCGCTCTGCGCGACGGACACAGCCATCAGGCGCCTGTCTGCCGCGATGTAGAACAACTCGCCTCCGTCGCGCCGCCAGCGCGGGGACCCGCCCCCACCCGCGGAAACCTGCACCTTCGGTCCCGGGCCGGGAAACGGCTGAGTGAAGATCTCCATCCGTCCTGTCTCATTCGATTCGTAGGCGACCCAGCGGCCATCCGGTGAAAACCGGGCGTTGACCTCCAGAAACGATGTCCGCGCGATGTCGAACGGTGCCCCGCCAGCACGCGGCAGAGCCCGAAGATCCACTCCGGTGGTCGTGGTGACGGCGTAAACGATGTAACGCCCGTCGGCGGACCAATCCTGGGGGTGATGCCATTCGTCAACGGATTCTTGGAGCAGTTCGGTTTGGCCGCCCGTGCCGTCCGTCCGACGTTCGTACACGACTGACCCATCACGTGGCCCATTCGCCTGGTGCACGAGGCGGGTGCCATCTGGTGAGAGGATCACATCGTTATCGTTCAGATCGAACGTCAGTCGGCGTAGTGTTCCCCTGTCGGTGTCGACAAGCCAGACATTGGTGTTTCCGGCGATGGTTCGCGTGACCGCGGCGACGCGCCCATCATGCGACAACTGATACAGAAACCCGAGGGCATCGTCGGGTTGTCCGACAGTCCTGATGGGACGGCCAATCCGATCGAGCCAGGCAAGCTGCGATTCGCCGGCCGACGCGCGGTAGGCGATCGACCCGGTCGATGACGAGGAGAACCCGCTGTAGCCGAAGAACCCCCGGGACACGAGAACCTTCGGGGCGACAGGCACCAGCTCTCCTTCGAAGGCGGTGGAATCGCTGCTCAGTCTGCGTGCCCACAACGCCCCTTGCCGAGCGAACAGTACATGGGCGGGCGGCATGAACCGGTAGCCGGATTCTCTATCCGATACTCGCTTCACGTTCACGCTGGAGGTGGACCCGAGGTAGACACCTTGGACGTCGGGAGGTCCCAATGTGAAGAAGAGGAACCGGCCATCCGGCAGGAACTGTGGCCAGCGGTGACTCGTCTGCCGTTCCAACAGCGTGGTCGCTTGTTTGACCGTGCCATCGTCGGCCTGGACGCTGTAGAGGGGTCCGATGACGCTGCCGATGAGGATCGTTCCATCGACGCTCCACGTCCCTCCGGCGAAGGAGCGCCTCGCCAGGGTACGCACGAGGCCGCTGGCCAGATCGATTCGCTTCAACTCACCACCTGTCGTGAACGCGACCGACCGGCTATCCGGCGACCAGAATGGATACTGCCCGCCGCCAGTGCCGGCCAGCGGCCTAGCCTCAAGTGAATCGAGCGGCCGAAGCCACAGCATCGGCGGATCCTGTCCGGCCTGGAAAACGACGCTGCGGCCATCGGGCGAAATCGCGAGCGACAGCGGATCGGCTGCCGGAGGGGTCACAATCTCCAAGCGAGTTTCAGGCACGTCCGCAGGCGTCCTGGGAGCGAAGGTGACGATCGCAAACGCGCCGGCGATTGCTGCAACCGCGATCACCCAGCCGGTGTAGGCCAGTCGAGGGCGAGGCGACCTGTCGAGCGGAGGCGAGCTGTGGTCGCGGGTGGGTTGCTCGAAGGCGCCCTCCATCGCGAGGCGCACGTCGGCGACATCATGAAACCGCTGCCGGAGATCTTTCTGCAGACAACGCCGCAGGCACAGACGCAGTGCCGGGGGTATGTCCGCTGCGAGGACGGTCCAATCCGGCTCCACCTTGATCACGTTGGCGAGCACCTCGGTGACGCCGTCGCCGGTGAACGCCGGCGCGCCCGTCAGCATCTCGTAGAGCACGCAGCCGAACGCCCAGATGTCGGTGCGCTTGTCGACCGTCCGTCCACGCGCCTGCTCGGGACTCATGTACGGCGCGGTCCCGAGCAGCACGCCGTCTTGCGTGCCAGCCACGGTTATCGTCGGTGAATTCGCAATCTGGGGGCCGCTGCCGGTGCCACCCATCGCTCTGGCGAGGCCGAAGTCGAGTACCTTGACGCGCCCCTCAGGAGTGATCTTGATATTGGCCGGCTTGAGGTCACGGTGCACGATGCCGCGCTCGTGCGCCGCTTCGAGCGCATCGATCACCTGGCTCGCGATGCTCACGGCCTCGTCGACGGGCACGCCGCGCCGCGCCGTTGACGGCGAGGCCTGGAGCGCGATGCGATCGGCGAGCGTGTCGCCTTCGACCAGTTCCAGGACGAGCGCTTTGACCGCCAGCCCTGAGCTCGGCGACGGCTCGCCCTCATGGACGCCGTAAATCGACCCGATGTTGGGATGGTTGATCGACGCCAGCAGGCGCGCCTCGCGTTCGAAGCGCGCGCGGCGATCGGGATCGGCCAGCCAGCGATCGGGCAGGATCTTGAGGGCGACTTCGCGGCCGAGCGTCGTGTCGTGAGCCCGATAGACCAGACCCATGCCGCCCGCGCCGAGCAGTCCGGTGATTTTGTACGTTCCGAGCCGCTCGCCTGGCGCGAGCGCGGAGGCCTGGTGGTCGAGGACGTCCGCAACCGCGCCGAACACCTGTCCGCGCATGGCGCGATCGACTGAGTGCTCGAAGACTGGTTTGTGACCGGCATCGGCAGCGAGAAGCGATTCGACATCGGCCTGCAACGCACGGTCGTCGCCGCACATGGCACGAACGAGGGCTGCGCGCTCGTCGACAGGACAGGCGACCGCCGCGTCGAAGATCGCCTTCACGCGTGTCCAGCGTTCAGCCTCGCTCACGTCGATTCCTGGGGACGGCCCGAAGTCATGCGCCGGTAGAGCCACGCCTTCGCACTTCTCAGCTCTCTCGCCACCGTCGATCGTGAGACGGACAACGAGCCGGCGACTTCCGCTTCTGTCAGACCGCCGAAGTAGCACAACTCGACGATGTTGCCTTGCCGCTGGTCGAGGTCAGCAAGCTCGGACAATGCCTCGTCCAACATCAGGAGATCGCACCCTCGGGGATCGACGCTCGAGAGGTCGTCGTCGAGAGTGACTCGCAACGATGCGTCCGGACGCTTTGCGGCCGCGCGGGCACGGGCGTGGTCCACGAGAACCCGCCGCATCATTCTCGACGCCAGCGCGAAGAAATGCGTGCGGCACTGCCAATCGACGTCTCGCTGGTCCACCAGCCGAAGATAGGCTTCGTTGACGAGCGCGGTCGGCTGAAGGGTGTGTCCCCGACGGTCACGACGAAGATGGCCTGCCGCGCGGCGCCGGAGCTCGGCGTACACGAGCGGCAACAACTCCTCCTGGGCATCCGGATTCCCTGACGACCAGGCCTGAAGCAGACGTGTCACCGCACCCGGTGACGCCGATGGCATTTGTGGACTCGCCCGAACTCTGCCACCTCGGCCGGAACCGAGTCAAGGCAGGTTCTGTGACACAGCCGAGTCGAATCCTACGCGTTAAGAGTCGAGGGGGACACGTCATGCGAACACTGGCATTCCTTGCGTTGGTGACAGTTCTGGCAGCGCCGACCGTCGGTCGGGCCGGACACGATGGGCCCTGGTCGTCGGGCGACCACGAGAGATTCGGACCATGGTCGCGTCCGGTCAATCTCGGTCCGATCGTGAACACGACGGCCCACGATCATAATCCGTCGATTTCACGAGACGGCCTCTCGTTGTACCTCTCATCGGACCGCCCAGGCGGCGTCGGGCGGTTTTGACATCTGGGTCTCGCAGCGCCTTGCCGTTGACCTCCCCTGGGAAGCCCCGGTGAATCTCGGGCCGACCGTGAATACATCTGCCAACGACAATGGCCCGAGCCTTTCTCCAGATGGCCGGCTACTTTTCTTCATCAGCACTCGACCCGGGGGCGCGGGGCTCGCAGACCTTTACATGTCACGACGCATACGTTACGGACGCCGGCTATGTCTGGGACACGCCGGTCGAATCTGTCCTCACTGAATACCCCCGGAATCGACGCGGCCCCGAACTATTTCGCGAACCCGCACGGCCGGCCGCAGCTGTATTTCACAACCACTCGACTTGGTGGCCCAGAGGACATACACGTGAGCGAACTCCAGAAGGATGGCGCATGGGGAACTCCGGTTCCAGTGGAACGAACTCAACAGCCCTGCACCGGACGGGCGCTCGACTATTCGAAGCGACGGTCTCGAAATCATCTTCGACTCGAGCCGCGACGGCGGCCAGACGGATCTCTATGAGTCACACAGAGATCACGTGTGGGAACCCTGGTCGATCCCCGAGAAGGTGGCCGGCGAGGTCAACACCAGCGGATTCGACGCGCGTCCGTGGCTATCCCATGACGGACGGACGCTCTATTTCACGTTCCAGACTGCCGCGGGGCATCTCGATCTGCTCGTCAGCACGCGAGCCGTGCTTCGACGCGGTCATCGCGACGACTAGAGTGTTTGACGGCGGGTCTAAAGACCCGCCGCTACGCCGTTGTGAACGTCTCGACGCTCGACGAGCTCAATCGAGATGTTCCCGCACCAGCGGCACGACTTTCGTCCCGTACAGCTCGATGCTGGTCATGAGCTTGTCGTGCGGCAGCGTGCCGTTGCTGTACTTCATGTCGAACCGTGAGAGACCGAGCGTCTTGATGGTCCGTGCAATCTTCGAGGCCACGGTCTCCGGCGAGCCGACGAACAGGGCGCCGTCGGGACCGGCCTCACGCTCGAAGTGGGCGCGGCCGATCGGCGCCCATCCGCGCTCGCCGCCAATGCGGTTCATCAGCCCCTCATAGTGCGGCCAGATCTCTTCCTTGGCCTGTGCATCAGTTGCCGCCACGTGGCCAGGCGAGTGCACACCAATCGGCTGGAGCGGCTTGCCGAATCGCTCCGACATCTGGCGGTAGAGATCCGTGTATCCCGTGAACCGCTGCGGGTTGCCGCCGATGATGGCGAGCATCAGCGGTAGACCGTAGTGCGCGGCGCGGACGACAGATTCCGGGCTCCCGCCAACCGCCACCCACGTGCGCAGCGTGCCGGTCTCGCTGGGGGGATACACGATCTGGTTCGAGAGCGGCGCGCGCAGTCGTCCCGCCCACGTGACCGGCTGCCCCTTCAGCAGTTCGGCGAAGAGCTGCAGCTTCTCTTCAAAGAGATCCTCGTAGTGCGCCATGTCGAAGCCGAACAGCGGGTACGACTCGGTGAACGATCCGCGGCCCGACGATCACTTCGGCGCGACCGTTGGAAATGGCATTCAACGTCGAGAATCGCTGGAAGACGCGCACGGGCTCGTCCGTGCTCAGCACCGTCACCGACGAGCCAAGGTGGATCTGCGTGGTCCTCGCGGCGATCGCGGCCAGCACGACCTCCGGCGCGGAGATCGAAAAATCCTTGCGATGGTGCTCGCCCACGCCGAAGAAGGCCAGGCCCACCTGATCGGCGAGCACGCCTTCCTCCACCACGTGTCGAAGCACCTCTGCCTGTGTCAGCGGTTGACCGCTCGGACCGGCGGTCACGTCTCCGAATGTATCGAGGCCCAGCTCAATCGTGTGCGACATGTCTCTCCCTGCACTCCGTTCTCCTATTCTCCGTGGAAATGCACCCGATCGGCTGAGGTCCGGCGGTTGTGGTCCCCTCTTTGCTCCACATGACCAAGGAGGCACGCCATGCTGCATCTGGCTCACAAGATCGCCGGCGCCACCGTCAGCGGAACCGACGGCGAGATCGGCACGCTCGAGGACTTCTATTTCGATGAACCTGGCTGGACCGTTCGCTACCTGCTCGTCGATACCGGCACGTGGTTCAAGGGCAAGCGAGTGCTCGTCTCGCCGAGATGGGTGCAGAGTGACTGGGGACGCGGTGGCGTCCATGTGAACCTGTCCAGGGATGAGGTATGGAACAGCGCTGACGCTGATGAGGCACGTTCGACCGACGACACACCTCGACAGCGTCAAGGAAACCACCGGTTACCACATCCATGCTCGCAACGGCGAGATCGGGCACATCGATGACTTCCTCATCGGCCACGACAACTGGCGCATCAAGTATCTGCTCGTGGACACGAGCAACTGGATTGGCGGACGTTCGGTGATCGTGTCGTCGGACGCGCTCGAGCGCATGGACAAGACCGACAAGAGCCTCTACGTTGCCGCCGATCGCGACACGATCGCGCACGCGCCGGCTCTCGAGTCCATCGAGGCGGCGCTGTCACGGACGGAGACGGGCCCGCCGTTCACGATTATCTGATCGGCGTCAGACCTGCGCTTCGAGCAGCGACGCGACAACTTCGAGGGACTTGGCCAGGAGTCCTCGCTTCCGCCAGGCCTCGAGCTCGACGGGGTTGCTCGCGCGCATGTCGGCGAGAAACGCCTGCTCCATCTGATGCGCCAGCCTGGCGTCCCGCACGCACACACTCGTCTCCTCGTTGTGCGCAAACGAACGGTTGTCGAAGTTCGTCGTCCCGATCGTGATCCACTGGCCGTCCACGACCATCGTCTTCTGATGCAGAAACGTCTTGTGGTAGTCGAGGATCTGAATGCCCGCCTTCAAGAGCGGGCCGTAGAGACGTATCGAGTTCTGGCGGGCCAGCCAGTTGTCGTTGTGCGTCCCGGAGACCATGATGCGCACGTCAACACCGCGGCGTCTCGCGTCGACGAGCGTATCGATCGCCGCCTGGTCGGGAATGAAGTAGGGATTGGCGATGTAGATCGACCGGCGCGCACAGACGATGGGCAGGTAGTGCATGACGCGCACGGACGAGGCGCCGGTCTCAGGCGAGCTCATGACCGTCTGCACCGCCAGTGGCCCGACGGGTTCAGGGTCCGGGTAGTACGTCGCCCCCGATAGCAGCTCGCCCGTCGTCTTCAGCCAGTTCTGCGCAAACCCGGTCTGGAGAGGCGTCACCGCAGGCCCGGTGACGCGGACCTGCGTGTCGCGCCAGTGCTCCGGCGACTGCGCATGCCCGAGCCACACGTCGGCGATGCCCGCACCTCCGGTGAACCCGACGCGGCCGTCGACGATGAGCGATTTGCGATGCGTGCGATGGTTGAAGCGCCCGAGCGTGTACCAGTGGATGCGGTTGTACCAGGCCAGCTGGCATCCGCCTGCCTCGAGCGTCTCGAGGATCTCGCTCCCGATCGTGGCCGAACCGACGGCGTCGAGCAGGATCTTCACCGGGAGGCCCTCGCGCGCCTTGGCGGCGAGCGCCTGCGCGAATCGCCGCCCGATGTCGCCGTTCCAGTAGATATAGGCCTCGATCGTGATCGACGTCCGGGCCCGGGCAATCTCCTCGAGCATCACCGGGTAGAACTCGTCGCCGTTATGGAGGATGTCGACGGAGTTGCCGTCGAGCATCGGCACACCCGTGGCGCCGGTGACCGTCGCGAGGAATTCGTCGGAATCGATCGCGAACTCGTGGTCGAGCCCGTATCGCGGCGAGTGCTCTGCCGGCGTGACGAGGTAGCTCACGAACGCCATCGCGCCGGTGCCGAACGCCCAGCCCCAGTGGTCGGTGAATGCGGTCGCCACGCTCACGACGAACCAGGGCCACCACGACCACAGGATCTTCCGCACCCGCGTCCAGAGCGACGATTCCCCTTTCGGCTCTCGGTACGCGGATCGATCGCGATGCCGTATCGCCATCGCCGAGGTACCTGGTGGGCCAGTCGTGCAGCCTCTGCCATTACCCGGGCAGAAGCACATCCAGGGCCATCGAATAGACGGGGTTCCGGGCGGCGACAGCGAAGCGGCCGGCCGTGTATTGGAAGGGACGAACCCTATGTGTGAAGCCGCCCGACGTATCCGCTCGACACCGGCACGCGCCGGCCGGCGGCCAGCGCAGCGGCGTCGCCGGCAACATCCGGGTCCATGTCCGCGAGCGTGCGGAGCATGTCCCCCTCCATCGCCATCAGGGGCACGCCATTGCGGTACACGATCCGGTTTCCCGCTGCGGCGCGAATGCGGTCGCCAGCCGTGACGACACCGGTGAGATTGAGCGGGTCGGCCGCGCTGATCGCGACAAACGCCTCGTCTGGGCCGGAGCGTCGCACCTCGCGCAGCCGATCCACGGCGTCGGGCAGCGCGTACTGCTCGCCCGACATGCCGGACACGAAGCGGCCGCCTCTGATGTCGCCGCGGGCCTCGAGGCTGCGGTAGACACGAAGCAGTTCGCGCCACGTGACGCCGCTCGACTCGCGCGCGAGCAGACGCCGGAAGACGACACCGTAGCGTGCCAGCAGCGTCCACGCCAGCGTGCGCACCGCATCGTCTCGTTCCCCGCCTCGCGTCGTGTCTGGCTTCAGCACCGTCGTGTCCGGCTTTAGCCGGACCTCTAACGCCGACCATCGACCCGCTGTGTCGCTGCCCGGGCGTCGTTCAGGCGACGAGCCAGCGATCACGCGAAGTCCGGCGAAGCCATCGGACGTGACGAGCCCGTGCGCCACCAGTTCCCCAAGAGCCTCGCGGCAGTCATGGTCCGACACATCGCACGCGGCGCGCATCTCCTCCGCAAAGGATGCGCCGCGTGAGCGGAGATGTTCGAGCAGCCGCTGCGCCGCGCCGGTCAGTTCCGTCCGTTCGACGCTGTCGGTGGCTGCACGAAGCGCAAACCAGTCTTCGGCATGCGCGCGAACGAACAGCGCGACCGGTGTGGCGCCGACCACTTGCGTCGGTCCACTCGACACGCGCGCCCAACCGACTTCACCAGTCAGACACAGCGTGTCGAGCCACGATGACTCGTACCGCTCGAGCCTCGCCGGCAGCACATCGCGCTCCCACGCGCGCGCGGGTAACTCGAGGCCATCGAGCTGCGCGATCACCGCGCGCAGGCCGTCGAGGCCATCGAGACGGCTCGCCGTCGCCACGTGCTGCCACACGAAGAGGAAGCGCATGAACTCGGCCGGGCTCACCGGAGCGATCTCGGCGCGCAGACGATTCAGCGTGTAGCGGTGGATGCGTGCGAGCAGTCGTCGGTCGCACCACTCGAGGACCATGGAGACCGATGCGTGGTGCCCGACCCTGAGTCCCCGAGCCCCGGTGAACGATCCGCGCAGAATCGCGCCCTCTGACTCGAGCGTCAGCAGTGCCGCATCCACAGCGGGCATGGCGACGCCGATCGAATCGGCGAGCGACACGGCGGTCGTTGGTCCCAATATCGCGAGACGGCCGCGAAGGAGCTCGACCAGCGCGGCCTCGGCCGTCCACGACCGCGCCGCGCGCGAGGTTGGCGCGGTGAGTGGCGGATCGAGCCGCGACTCCGGATGCACGGCCAGCCACTCAGGGATCCGCTCGGCGGCGACCCAGACAGCAACGTGGGGGCCGCCTTCGACGTGGGGGCCGCCTTGGACGTGGGGGCCGCCTTTAGGCGGCCCGACACGCGTGGCCCGACCCCGCGCGGCAAGCTGCGCACACCAATCCGGATCGACGTCCTGCTCGGGCATGAACCCGCAGGTCAGCAGCGTGTCGTGGCACTCGTCGAGATCGCGCGGATCGGGACGGACCTCGTCGCGGACGCGTGCGATCGCCGCGGCATCGAGCGCGCCCGACATCACCGCTCGCCGCGCCGGCCCGGCGCGTCTGCACCGCCTGCGTCCGTCGCTCCTCGAGCGGGGCATCGTCCACGAAGGCGTACGGCCGCGCGTTGAGGATGTCGTGGCAGAACGCGGATGGCTCGGGCGTGTCGCGCGAGACGCAGGTGACCTCGCCTCGATGGATCCGATCGAGCACGCGCTCGAGCTGCGGCAGATCCATGGCCTCTTCGAGACAGTCGCGAACAGTCTGGTTCACCAGCGGATGATCGGGGATCTCGCGATCGCCGGGAATGTTCTCCAGACACGCGGCCGCGTCCGGAAAGACGGCCGCCATCAGATCGTCGGCCTGCATGCGCTGCAACTGCGGCGGCACCTTGCGTCCGCCGCGATTGCGCGGCACGGCGAGCGAGATCGTCGCGTTCCAGCGCCACCGGGTCTGAAAGACCGGCGCATCCAGAAACGCCTGCACGAGGATGTCCCGGACGCTCGCGGTATGGAGATAGCGGAACACGTCGGCGAGCGGGAACGAGTGCTGCGGCCCCAGCGACAGCAGCAGCGCATCTTCGGTTGCCGCGGCCTGGAGCTCGAAGTTGAACTGACGGCAGAACCGCTTGCGCAGCGCCAGCGCCCAGGCGCGGTTCACCCGGCTGCCGAATGGCGCGTGCAGCACGAGCTGCATGCCGCCGGCTTCGTCGAAGAACCGCTCCAGGACGAGCGTCGACTGCGTCGGCACGACGCCGAGCACGCGACGGCCCTCGGCGATGTAGTCGATCGCCTGCTGCGCGGCCGCGCGGCTCAGGCCGGTCTCGCTCACCAGCCAGTCCGTTGGGCCGCGTCGATTTCGGACGCGGCTCGTCTCGGTCGAGACGCGCATCGATACCGGCCCGCAACTCGGACACGGCCATCGACAGCTCGTCGCTGCGCGCCGGCGCCTCGCCGAGCCAGAACGGAATCGTCGGCGGCGCACCCTGCGCGTCGCGGACCCTGACGGTACCGGCGACGACCTGCATGATCTGCCAGGAGGCATTGCCGAGCTGAAAGATGTCGCCGGCGATGCTTTCGATCGCGAAGTCTTCGTTCACCGTCCCGATGAACGTGTCCTCGGGCTCGAGCACGACGCGGTAGTCAGCGACCTCGGGAATCGCTCCGCCCGACACCAGCGAGAGCAGCCGCGATCCCCGTCGTCCGCGCAGCGTCCGATTGACCTCGTCCCGATGCACGAGCGCCGATCGCCGGCCGCGCGGAGTCGCAAATCCATCAGAGACCATGGCCACGACGGCGTCGAAGTCGATGCGCGAGAGCGCGCGGTAGGGCCACGCGCGCTGCGTGAGCGCGAAGAGCTCGTCTTCGGTGCGGCTGTCACACGAGGTTTCCGCCGTGATCTGCTGCGCCAGCACGTCGAGCGGGGCGTCGTGCGAGACGATGGCGTCGAGCTCGCCGCGGCGGGACGCGCGGAGAAGCGCGGCGCACTCGACGAGGTCGTCCAGCGAAACCGGCAGCATCCGGCCCTTGGGCGTCCCCGCAATCGAGTGACCCGAGCGGCCGACGCGCTGCAGCAGCGTGGCAATGCGGTGCGGGGACCCGATCTGGCAGACCAGATCGACGTGGCCGATGTCGATACCCAGCTCGAGGGACGCCGTCGCGACGAGCGCCTTCAGCGCTCCCGTCTTCAGCCGATGCTCGGCGTCGAGCCGCCGCTCCTTCGACAGGCTGCCGTGATGGGCGGTCACCGCCTCTTCGCCGAGCCGTTCGCTGAGGTGCCGCGCGACACGCTCGGCCAGCCGCCGCGTGTTGACGAACACGAGGGTCGTCCGGTGCTCGTTGATGAGTGCGGCCAGGCGGTCGTAGTACTCCTCCCACACTTCGTGCGCCATCACCGCGGTCAGCGGTGAGGGCGGCACTTCGACGGCCAGGTCGATGGTGCGCCGATGACCTTCATCGACGATCGCGCAGTCGCCTCGCGAATCGTCGTTGCCGACGAGGAATCGCGCGACCTCGCCGATCGGCTTCTGCGTCGCTGAGAGGCCGATGCGCTGCAGTCGTGGACGTGCACTCCCCTGCCCCGCGCACGCCGCCTCGAGCCGCTCCAGCGTCAGGGCCAGGTGCGCACCGCGGCGCGTGCCAATCACCGCATGAATCTCGTCCACGATCACCGCGCGAACGGTGCGCAGCATCTCGCGGCTCCGTTCGGCGGTGACCAGCAGATAGAGCGACTCCGGCGTCGTCACCAGAATGTGCGGCGGCGTGCGGAGCATGGCCGCTCGCTCCGAGGAGGTGGTGTCGCCCGTGCGCACCGCAGCCGTGATGCGCGGCACCTCGATTCCCGAGCCCTCGCCCAGCCGGCGGATGCCTCGCCGTGGCTCGGCGAGGTTCTTGTGAATGTCGGCGCTCAGTGCCTTGAGCGGCGAGACGTAGACGACGCGAACCTCGTCCGGGAGAGAGCGATCGTAGTGTCCGGCTTCCAGCCGGACCCGGCGATGCACTGCCCTCGCGCACGAGGTCGTCGATGGCCGTCAGGAATGCCGCGAGGGTCTTGCCGGAGCCAGTTGGCGCCGCGATCAGCGTGTGCCGTCCGGCTCGGATCGCGTCCCATCCGCGGAGCTGCGCCGAGGTCGGCTCACCGATCGATTCGAGGAACCACTGTGAACGAGCGGGTGAAATCCGGAGGGCATCATGATCGCGGACGTTCAAATCGGGGATGCGTCGATCATAGCGTCGCCAGCCGGTAGCTGGTAGCCGGTAGCCGGTAGGGTTTCAGTTCTTCTCCGCTACCGGTTACCAGCCACGCTACAATGGCCACCGTGAGAAGCCGTCATCTGCTGTTGTTCGCGCTCGTCTGTATCGCTGGTGCCTCGCTTCACGCGCAATGGCTGAAGTATCCGACGGCCGGTGTGCCGCGATTGGCCGACGGCCGGCCGAATCTCTCCGCGCCCGCACCGAGAGTGGCCGACGGCAAGCCGGATCTGTCAGGCATCTGGCAGCTCCAGCCGCGACCGTGTCCACCGGAAGGATGCGCCGACTACTCGCCCGGGCCCGAGTTCATCGATTTCGGCGCGCGACTGCAGGGTGGTCTCCCCTATCAACCGTGGGCCGCGGCACTCGTCAAGGAGCGCACCGAGCAGCTCGGTCGCGACGACCCGGTCGGCTTCTGCAAGCCGGGCGGCGCGCTCAGGATTCTCACGTTCCCACCGTTCAGGAAGTTCCTCCAGCTCCCCGGTCTGTTCGTGATCCTGTCGGAACGAGACGTCACTTATCGTCAGGTCTTCCTCGACGGACGTCCGCTGCCCGACGATCCCACACCGGCGTGGAACGGGTACTCGATCGGCAAATGGGACGGTGACGCGCTCGTCGTCCAGACGGCCGGCTTTCGCGACGATACCTGGCTCGATCGCAACGGCAGCCCGATGACCGGCGCCGCGAAAGTCACCGAGCGCTTCCGGCGCATCAACTACGGCCGTCTCGACGTCGACGTGACCGTGGACGATCTCAAGGTGTACACGAAGCCGTGGACCGTCACGCTGACACAGTTGCTCGTGCTCGATACCGAGTTGCTCGACTATCACTGCTTGGACAACGAGCGCGATCGCTCGCACATGGTCGGCAAGTAGCGCGACGGGCTCCACACTCTGGAGCAGAGGCATTCATGTGGGGGCTCTTCGCAGCGATTGGCGCGTTCGGTCGTCGCGCATTTCGCGCCGTTCCCGTTTCTGCTCGACACCACGGACGAAACCGTGTGGCGGATGCCGCGGATCGGAGGTCCCGACCATCTATCTCACCTTCGATGACGGCCCGAATCCAACCGCGACGCCGCAGTTGCTCGACGTGCTGGCGAAGCACGGCGTGTCCGCCACGTTCTTCGTCATCGACAAGTACATCACCCGCGACACGGTCCCGATCGTGCGACGCACGTTCGAAGAGGGCCACGCCGTCGCGATTCACTACCACTCACGCGAGCTGATGTTCAAGGGCCCGACCTACGTCGCCAGCGTGATTCAGGAGGCGGCCGCGCGGATGGAACTCCTGACCGGACACCAGGCCTGCAAAGCGTTTCGTCCGCACGCCGGCCATCGCAGCATCCCGATGATCATGGGCGCCGGCAGGGCCGGCTTTCTCGTCGTCGGCTGGAGCTGGATGGAGTGGGACTTCAACTGGTTCCGCAAACGCAATGCCGACGACATCGTGCCCCGTCTCCTCGGCTACGCCTCACCAGGTGACGTCATCGTCATCCACGACGGGCATCACAAGGATCCACGAGCCGACCGTCAATACGCCGTGGAGACCGTCGATCGGCTGATCCCGGCGCTGCGCGCACGAGGCTTTGAGTTCGGGACGATTTGTCCGTGAGGTGAAGGAGGCCCGCGTCAACGAAGGGTGCGGAGGCAACGGGACACACGGAGGAACACGGCGACCCGCTGGTGTCGCGGGCAGGCGAGAGCGCGAAGGTAATCGTGGACGTCACGGCTGCTGCGGGACAACTTCGTAGTCTCCCCGCCGTGCTCCTTCGCGAATAACCCATCCCGGCGCCGCCTTGAACGTCCACCCGTCTCCAGAGATCGTCGCATCGTCGCCGCGTACGGGCGCCGGCAGACGTCGCGAGCCGCCATCGGGCGCCACCAGCACGCCATTCTCCGCCGCGAGCGTGCCGCAGCGTCCCGACAGGCGATAGGGATTGAAGTACACGGTGCCGGCACCGGGAATCACCACGGCGCCCAGAGAATTCGAGGTGCCGCTGCCTCCGCACGCCATCACGAACACCGGGCCGTCCACGAAACGCTGATGTAACTCGGCGATCCGTGCCTGCCGCTGCTGCTCGCGCAGTTCTTCGGCCGCGCGGAGCTCGGCGTCTCCGCCGCGCGCGGCAGCCGGCGCCGCGTCCGCGACCGGTTGCACCCCGAGATGCTGCTCGAACCACCGTATCAGTGCGGCAAAGGCTCGGTCGGCATCGGCGCCCTCGAACCCGTGTCCCGCGCCCCTGATTGGAATGAATGACGTTGGCACGCCCGCCTTCATCAACGCCGCGTACATCGTCTCCCCCTGATCGATCGGGACGGTCGTGTCGGCGTCGCCGTGCGTGATGAGCGAGGGAGCTGATCTGGGAGAAACGAAACGAATCGGTGAGAACTCTGCCGCTTCGGCCGCGGTAATGTTGAGGAACGGCAGCTGCATCGCCAATCGAGCCAGATCCGTCCCCGGATAGTTCGCCACGACCGCCGCGACGCGACTGGATTCCCTGAGCACGGGGTCGGAGGCCGACGGATTCCCCGAGTCGCCGGTCGTACCGAGCAGCAGCGCGAGGTGTCCCCCGGAGCTGTTGCCGAAGACGCCAATGCGGTTGGGATCCACGCCGTATCCTTCGCATGCTGATGGATGAAGCGGACCGACCGCCGGATGTCCGCCACGACCGACGACAAGGGATACCTCGCCCGGCTGCCGTGTCTCACGACGAACACGGTAAATCCCTTCTCGTTCAACGGGGGGGCGGTCTGGGCGAAAACCTGGGCAAGCTCCACGCTCGATTGCCACTGGCCGCTCGCGATGGCGATGACGCCAGCACCGTTGGGGCGGGCCGAACGGTACACGTCGAGCATGAGCGCCAGCCCGTCGTCCTTATACCCGTACACCACATCAGTCGTCACCGCCGGCTGACGCGCGGGTGCCTGAGCCTCGCCGAACACCCGCGCCGACGCTGAACAGATGCACGCGCCGAAAGCGAGCAGCACGATCCACGAACGCAAGCGAGTGCTCATTCGATGCTCCTCTTCAACTCACACTCACGGCTGCTGGCGCACGGCTTCGTAGTCGCCCCTGCGCGCGCCTTCGCGCACGACCCAGCCCGCCGCGGCCCTGAATGTCCACCCGTCTCCGGAGATCGTCACGTCGTCGCCGCGCACAGGCGCCGGCAGACGCCGCGAGCCGCCATCGGTCGCCTCGAGCACGCCGTTCTCCGCCGTGAGCGTGCCGCAGGGTCCCGACAGGCGATAGGCATTGAAGTACACGGTCCCGGCACCTGGAATGACCACGGCGCCCAGTCGAATTCGAGAGGCCCCCGCCTCCGCACGGCATCACGAACACCGGGCCGTCAACGAATCGCTGACGTAACCCGGCGAGCCGTGCCTGCCGCTGCTGCTCGCGCTGTTCTTCGGCCGCGCGGAGCTCGGCACCTCCGTAGCGCGCGGCAGCCGCGGCAGCGTCCGCGACCGGTTGGACCCCGAGCGCACGCATCAACATGGCTGGCGGATCGTCGCTGCCGCGCACCGTTCGCGGCCAGCCGGGAGACGCGGCATCGAGCAGCAGGCCATACGCCGGCCCGGAGTTGTATGTGAACGTGCGCACGAAGCTTTCCCCGTCCTCCGCGCCCGCCAGGAGCTCGAGCCCGCGCGCGATCGCGTCGGTCTGGGATGGCGCAACCAGCACCGTCTGGGTGTACGAGGCGAGGCCTTCAAGAATGTAGAGGACGCGCTCGCTTTCGACTTTATCCGGATACCGCGTGTGACGAGCCTGTCGGAAGGCCAGCGCGTCGCGAACGGCCTGGGTACGCAGATCTCCTCGATTCCCGTAGCGCCCGTGCGAGCGCGCGCCATTCGAGGCGCAACCAATACCGTCCATCGACGGCATCCAGATGTTCGTTCGCTCCCGCCGGACCGTTTGGCACTAGTTGCGGCTGGACGATGTGGAACGATTCGTGGAGCAACAACTCGCCGCGCGTGCGAGCCGGCCAGTTAGCAATCGTGTCCCAGCTGACCGCCGCCCACGTCCTGTCGCCCCACTGAATGGGCCCGTTCACCAGACCGATGAGCCTGTGGGCGAGGCGCATCCGGTGGTGGCTGGCTGGTGGCGAACGTCTGTGTCCGCGCGTCGCCGATCACCATCGGCGCGCAGATCGACACGCCCCAGAGGCGCCCACCGTCGCGCTCGCAGAGCGCCTGGGCTTCCTTGAAGTACTCCTGTGCGCGTTGTTGATCGACCTGAGCGGCCGCAGGCGGCGCGTGGCCTATCACCACGTACGCCAAGACTGCCGTGCAACACGCTGATATCCGCATCGTCGACTCTCTGCCGGTCTCTTAGATGGCGATTCTAGCCCGGCCCATCAACGATAAAAACGCGCACCTTCGCGATTACTCCCCAAAAGTCTTGTGTGAGCGATTGCGTGGCCTCGCGTCAGTCACCGCTGCGGCGTTAGTCGCAACCTAACCTATTGCCCGCCCCTCTGCGCGGAACAGCTCCGCGAAAGCATCATATGCAGAACGACTCTCGGTTCCTTGTGTTCTTCCGCCGGGAATTGTCGTCCCTGCCTCCGAAATACCGTGGGTCATCGACCGTTGGCCGTGAGCGCGGCGACCGCCAGTCCTCTAAAACCTGAGGAAAACACGAATACAACGTCGGGCACGGAGATTGTTCGTCTGTGTGTGTTCCTGACCGCATGGTTAAACCGTCTGGACAAACCGCAACGGACACCAAGACTCGCATCCTCGACGCCGCCGACGCGGTGTTTGTGCGGCGCGGAATCGACGGTGCGAGGATGCAGGACATCGCCGATCATGCAGGCGTCAACAAGGCGCTGCTGCATTACCACTTCCGATCCAAAGCCGACCTCGCTCGCGCCGTCTGGCTTCGCATCGCCTCGTCATTCGTTCCCGGCATCTTCCAGATGTTGGGGTCCGACATTTCGCTCGACGAGAAGATCGAACGATTCGTCGATGCCTATCACACCAGGCTCGCCAAGCACCCATATCTGCTCGGCTATGTCATTGGCGAAGCGGCCCGACATCCTGATTTCGTCGATGACTTCTACTCGGCGGAGCGACGCAAGGCCGCACGACGGTCGCTTGAGCGTGTGGAACAGCAGATCAACGAACGCGCCAAGCGGAAAAAGATCGCGCCTGTCCCGGCTGATCAGTTCCTCGTTACCCTCGTCGGCAGTTGCCTGTTCCCGTTCGTGGCGCAGCCGATGATCGCGGAGGCACTGGGTCTCACGCCCAAGGGGCTTCGCGACTTCATGAAACGCCGTCGAACCGAACTTCCCGCGCTACTGAAAAGGACGCTTTAACGTTTCTCCTATTCAGCACAGAGGTCAACGATGCAACAGCACTGGTTCTACGACGTTTGGGCGTTCATCGGCGCGGGCGGGGCTATCGTGATGGTCGCCATCATGATGACGACCGACACATTCCGTAGCAATCTCACGGTATCGCGCTGGCGTGATGCCGTGTGGCTGGCGTGGCTCGCCGCGCCGCTCTACTGGGTGCATCAACTGGAGGAATACAGCCTGCCGGTGATGGGCCTGCCGTACTCACTCCCCGACATGGTGTGCGGGCAATTCGGTTTTGCGCCGTATCCCGAATGCCCTATCCCCATGACGTTCTACCCGGTGGTGAACATCTCACTCATGTGGTTTGGAGCGCCACTCGCAGCGTACATCTGTAGAGGCAACGTCCTCATTGGCCTCAGTTCCTGGGGATTGATCATGGCGAACGGATTTGTCCATAGCTTTGGTGGCATTACGGCAGGTGCCTATAACACCGGACTTTGGACCGCCGCCGGCTTGTTTATTCCGTTGTCACTCTGGGTCATTTACGCCTGCGCGATTCGCGGACCGTACAGTGGCAAAGTCGTGGGCGCGGCAATCGTCTCCGGGGCCGTCACTCATGCCGTCCTTTTCGCCGGCTACGGCATGTTCAAGGCCGGGGTGATCGGCGATGCGGGCCTGGTAGTCTATGGCGCCGTGGTCGGTTTCACGCCGATCATCTTGGCGGCTGTTGCGAGCCGGTTCTTTAAGCCTGAATTGCTGACCGTGCGGACGATCTAGAACCTCGCGATCCAGGAACAGTAGCCGTTTTGCTCGCTGCGTGGATCAGGCCCTAAGAGCCTCGATCCGCCTCAACCAGATGCCGACTTGGTTCCTGACTCGCGCTGTTCTGGTCCACCCGATTGCCTGCACGCGTCCGACGGTCGGATAGGTAACGAGCAGTCGGCCTGTGTTTACCTGATCGTCCCGA
>CAVVTC010000011.1:0-198597 GCA_963751025.1 uncultured Acidobacteriota bacterium
GACCTGGAGGCTGGTTCCACCACCAGGGGCGCCGGTGCCGGCGTCACCGGTGGAGACGAGCTTGACCCAGAGCGAATCCTGGCCCTTGTAGTACGAGGTGTCGCTGGCCTGGCGCAGCGCATCCAGGCTGTCCTGCGGCGTACCCGAGGCTGCGGTGGTGAATCCCGGCAGCTCGAAGATCACCCACGAGCCGTGATCCAGTTCCGTCAGGGTGAGGGACACGGACGGCCTTTCGGTGGCCACCTTGATCTCGGTACCGGCTCGTACGTTGGTGCCCCCGGTTACGGTGTACTCCTTGCCATTGCGGCTGAGAACGACTGGCGGCTGAGGAGGTCCAGCCGGACCGCCGGCTCGACCACCAGGTGCGCCAGGACCGGCAGCCGCGCCAGGACCGCCGGGCCACCAGGACCGGCAGGGGCGCCTGGCCAGGACCGGCCGCCGCGCCAGCAGCAGCTGCGCCCGGTGCGCCAGGACCGGCAGGTACGCCAGGACCGCCACGGCCAGGACCGGCGGCTCTACCACCACCGCCGCCACGACCGCCGCCGCCGGGCCGCCAAACTCAGGCGCCCGACATCGCCCTTGCACACCGCAGCGTTCCAGGTGGGCTTGATCTCACAGGCTTCTGCGTCGACGGCGATACTGTCGTTGACGCCGTCGTGGATCATGATGAAGGAATCGGGACCAGCGCCGAGCGAGCCGTCCTTGTCGCTGATACGCCGCGGTCTTATAGGCCGTACTGCCTCCATTATCGTTGGCCCACTTCCTGTTGTTCTCCATCGGCGGGAAATACACCGGCTTGGCGTTGACGAATTTCACGCGCTCGAAGGCGTTATTGGTGCTGACCCCGAAGCTGGTGAACATCAGGTTAGAGATCGCTCCCGTCTTGCGAGTGGCGTTGTCCTCGTAATTCCGGAAGGTGGTATTCACCACGTCATGACGGTAATCGTAGTACTCGTAGCCGCGGATCGGGAAATCCGGCAGTTCGCGCTTCGGCACGCTGCGGCCGTACGCCTTTTCCGCGTCAGTCGTGGGGTTGCCGATGTTCTCGGTTTCGCCCACGAACAGCGAGTCAACGACCTGTGACGTAAAGGGGTCACGACCGAATGCGCCAGACGCGTGCGTAAAGCCGATCGCGTTGTCGGCCAGCTTCACGTTCCTGAAGACGTGCATCTCACCGCGGCCCCAGATGGCGCCATTGCGGTTCTTGTAGGCGGTGAGATCCTCGAAGACCGATTCCAACGCCTTGCTGTTCGGGTCAGCGGGATTTTCAAGGCCGGTATGCGAGCTGCCGGTCACACCGAACGTGTTATTGGGCGCAATGTTTCGGTCGAACATGAACGCGTCGTAGTTGGAGTGGGCGACGTTGCCCTTGAACTCGCGGAATGGCGTTCGACGCGGCCAGGTCTTCGCACTGATCTCCGTGCCCTCGAATTTACCGTTCGGGTGCTCCGGCAATGACATCCAGAAGCCGTTCGAGTCGGAACCCGCGGCCACGTTGTCGCGGTAAGTGTTGTCCGGATTGGTGATCCAGAAACTCGCCACCGTGTTGTCCGAGGGCAGCAGGACATCCTTGGATTGCTGGCCATTCGTTCCCATCCTGGGCTCGCCGCTCGCGGCGAGGTTGGTCGGGACGCACGGCTTGGACGTATGACACTTGGTCTGGATCGCCAGGTTGTGAACAAACTCGTTGCCGTGCTCGATGCCGTCTTCGAGGAAGAAGCAGTGACCCACGGTGTTGTAGGTCACGTTGTTCTCAACGCGCAGGAAATTCGTGCCATGCACGGTCACACAGCGGTTGTAGGTGTCGTGGATCGCGGCGTTCCTGATGTACTGCCCTTTCGCATCGCCGACCAGATGCCAGTGGATCGGATACCGGGCAAGCGTCAGGTTCTGGCCCATGCGATTGAACTCGACGCCCTCGACAAACATCTTGCTCGTGCCCATCGCCATCACGTGCCCGCCGAAGAACGACTGTTCCGCGTCGGCCGACGCCTGGAGCTTGATATTGCGCGTCAGCAAACCGACTTCGCCACGTTCATCCACGTCGAAGGTGATCTTGCCGAAGTGCATGTAGTCCAGTTTCTTGTCGAGCGTGATCGTGTTTCCGCTGATGGCGGAAATGGTGCGCCGCTCGGCCTGCCTGGGATCGAAATCCGTGGACGCGAGGACAATCTCGTCGCCAACCCGCCAGCCCGCGGCGTTCAGGACCTGTATCGAGGTGCTGCCTGCGTTCGCCGTGCTGGCCAGCTTGGTCCAGGTGTTGGTCCGATCACCGTGCAGGTTCAGGGTTCCGCCCATGAGCATGATCCCGCGGTCACTGCGGTCATTCGTTCCACCCATTCCACCGATATCTTCGTCTTTGACGTTGTTGGTGAAGGTAATTGTCGCCTTGCGTGTATGGGGCCTGGCTTCGGTGCCAATTTCCAGTTCCCCGTGCAACATGATCCACTCGGTGGTCAGTTCAAGGTCTCTGTTGTTGGCGAAGCTGAGTTTGCCGTCGATCGTCAGACTGCCCAGCGCCGGCGGACTGACGTCGAGGACCACGTCCTTGCCTTTTTCAATGGTGACCGTGTCGCCTGCGACTGGCACCTTGCGGTCCGGCCAGGTGGCAGGATCAGACCAGTTCGTCGGCCTGGCCGCCGGCGATCCGGCATTCTGAGCCTGAACGACAGCGAACACGCTGCCGAGCAGGAATGCGGGAACGAGCGAGACAAGAAGGAACGAGCGATATCTTTTTGTCATGGCATCAACCCACACTCGAAGACGATAGGCCGGATGAACAGCCTCCCGGTTGACATAACCGGACATGATGCGATCCGCCCGCCTCTCGCACGGCGCAGACGATGCGGTCGCTTCGACGACGCAGTGTATAGCGCCCAGCAATGCGCAGCCAAAAAATCGTTCTCCAGGGTCAGCTGGCCGATCTTGGCGTGCAGCGCCTCCACGTCCACAGCCGGGTCGCCCTGTGTTTACCTAATCCTCCCAAGTGAGATCTCCGTTCCGCCGTTTCTCCGGGTGAATCCGTTTCCTCCGCCCTCTCCGTTACCTGGTCCGCACGCTTGTCCTGAGTCTTCACCGTCTCCACGGGCGAAGCACGGTGTACACCGGCACCGCCGTGATGCTGGCGCGCGCGACGCTCACCAGCTTCCGCTTGGCCAGCCATCCCAGCGCGTCCTGCACGGACCGCTTCGAGAGCCCCGTCGTCTCAGCGATGTCCTGCAGCGCCACCTGCGTCGTCGCCCGGCCGCTGCCATGCGTCTGACGCCAGAGACCCAGATACACCACGAAGGCGGACGGCTGGCGATCGTGACCGACGAGGTCGGGCATCAGCGAGTCCAGGATGTAGTCGTCAATCTGCATTGTGCTCACGCGGTCAACCTCGCGATCTGACCTGTGGCAGGCGTTGCCATAGTAGGCGATGCACGCCTTGCGCTCAAGACCGGATCCTGGCGATCATGCGCGTCGAGCTGACGCGCGTGACTCGCGCTGAAGCCTCAGGAGGAGCATCATGAATCAGACGACGGGGCGCACGCGGCAACGGCGTCACGCATTCGGTGGGGGCGAATCGTCCTCGCCGCACTCATGTCCGAAGCGGGCGTCATCCTGGTGCTGCTGGCCGCGATCGCCGGCTACACCGTCTTCACCCCCTCGATCACCGACGCGCAGTCCGCGACGCTCGGTGAGGACATCGGGTACTACGTGGCTCCGGCCGCGGGTGCGGTGACGACCTTCCTCGCCGTCCTGTGGGCCACTCGGCGGCTGACGTCCGCGGTCGTCGCGCACGGCGCTCTCGTGGGTCTGGTCAGCATGCTGCTCGGGGTCGGGTTCATCTTCACCGCGCGGCCCGACCATCGCGCGATGTACATCGTCGCCTTCGTTCTTCGGCTTCTCGGCGGGTACGCCGGGGGTCTGTTCGTTCAGTCGAGGGTGAACTCACGATCGACCAGATCGGCGATCGATCAGCCGGTGTAGGAGCACGCGATGATCAAAGGCGTGAAGTTCGTCAGCATTCCGGTTCGCGACCAGGATCGCGCACTCGAGTTCTATACGAAGAAGCTCGGCATGCGCGTGATCACGGACAGCCCCTACGACGACACGCAGCGCTGGATCGAGCTCGGCATCCCGCGCGCCGACACGAAGGTCGTCCTCTTCACCGCCTCGGGACAGGAGCAGATGATCGGCGGTCCGATGAACATCACCTTCGTGGCCGACGACGTGGTGGCGACGGCGTCGGAACTCAAGGCGCGGGGCGTCGAATTCGTCCAGGAGCCGCAGAAGTCTGATTGGGGCACGGCCGCGATTTTCAAGGACGGTGATGGCAACGTCTTCGTGCTGTCAACGCCCTGAGTCCGCCGAGCAGCCTAGAACCCGACTCGGAATCCGAAGTCGTACTGCCAGTCGCGCGTCGGACCGTCCAGCGCCCGAATCGCCAGCACCTCGAACGGCAGACCGCCGGCGTTCAGCCGCACTCCCCCGCCGATGCTGCTGATGCCCGTCGAACGGCGCGACCCCGACCACACCAGGCCTCCGTCGGCGAAGACGAACGCATCGGCGGGCAGCGGGCCGTACTCGAGCTGACGCGAGAACATCCCCCAGATGGGAAACCGCAGTTCGACGTTGCTGACGAGGAGACGGCTGCCAAGCAGATCGTCTCCGCACACACGGGTCGGGTCCGGCGGGCAGTACCCGGAGGTTCAGCCGATGTCCGCGCACGAAGGAGCTCGATCCGAGAAAACTGGTCAGCAGGCGCGGGTCGTCGCCATCGGGCCCATAGCGCGCCGAGTGCAGGACCCGGACGGCGAGCGAGTACGGCCGCACCGGCATCACATATCTCCGGTAGTCGGCGACGATGCGCGTGTAGGCCAGGTCGCCAACCGCGGGAGCGATCTCGAACCGATAGCGGGACCCGAGCAATGGAGCGGTCGCGCCGAAGACGGTCGTGTCGTGCACGAGCGCGGCGGTCACCTCCGCGACCGTCGTCGGCGCCTCGCCAGGCGGCGTGATGGAGTCAGTCGCCAGCACGCGACCGGTCAGGGACGAGGAGATCTGCGACCGCTGCTCGCGGTGATACATCGCGTGCCGCATGCCAGCGCTGAACTCGACGCGCAGGGCCCGATTGAAGGGATACGCCAGCAGACCGGCCGCGCGCAGCTGCATTCTCTGCAGGTAGTCCGTCTGCTTCAGGAGCGCGGGCGATCCGTCGTGCTCGATCGCCGCATTCCGCCGATACCGGCGGAGCGCAGGTTCGAGCTCGCTGACCAGGCCCCAGTTCCATCGACGCTCCTGATTCAGGAAGCGGAACTCGAACGCCGCGTCGCGCAACCGATTGCCGATCTGGACGGCCGCGCCAATACGACGCTCCCCGAGCATGTCGCCGAACACGATCGCGCCGCCGGCCCGCACGAACGTGCCGAGGGGTCCACCGCCCGAGCTCAGATACGGCTGCCCGACGTTCTCGAGCGACATTCGTGACGAGTATTCGCGACTGACCACGCTCGCCGAATCAGGCACACCGGTCTCCTGATCGGCCCTGACGTCGTCAACGAGACCACGCGCGGCGGTCAGATCGGCGGGAGGATTCAGGCCTGGCGTGGGATGAGCGATGACCGGCGTGCCGCCAGTCGCCGCAGCCTCGTCGAGGACGACGAGCTGCGGCCGGCCGCGCTCGTAGACGGTGAATGCGACAACGGGCGCTCCGTCAGCGACCGACAGCGCGGGACTCGTCGGCGTGACGCCGCTGACGCCAGTGTCAACGCCAGTCAGCCGTACGAGCGCCGATGAGCGCAGGCCAACGCGATAGACGTTCGAGATCCCCTCCTCGTCGCCGACGAAGTACAGCTCCTCATCGTCGCGAGACCAGTGCGGGCTCAACTGGGCGCTGTTGCCGCCGACATCGACGCTACGCACGGCCCGAGTGTCGAGATCCATGATCGCCAGCTGCGGACGGCCGAACTGCAGCGCGGCGGCGTCGCTCGAATAACGCTCGGTGACGAACGCGATCGCGCGGCCATCGTGCGACCACGCCGGGTGCAGATCGGCAAACGGATCGTCGGTGAGCTGCCGCAGCGTGCGTGTAGAGAGATCGACGGAGTACAGGTCGGTGAAGCCGCCGGCAATCGCAGAAAACGCGATCGAGTCTCCGTCCGGAGACCACGTGGGTGTCAGAACCTGGCCCAGCTCCTTGAACACCAGCTCGCGGTCCTGCCCACCCTCACGCATCGCGATCAGGATGAGGGCCGCGTTGCCCTGACGCACAGCGGGAAACACGAACCAGTCACCGTCGGGACTCCAGGCGCCCGCCGAACGAAGCACCTGCAGGCTGTCGAACCGCGCGCTCGCGGTGGTCGTGGCGAGCTTGCGAACAATGCGTCCCGTGGTGATGTCGGCCAGGAACAAATCCATCGACAGCCGATCGCGCTCCGAGAAGAAGACCGCCTGTCTGCCGTCTGGGCTGAGCGCCGGGCCCAATTGCATGCCACCTCGTTGCCACAGATCGAGCCTGCCCGAGCCGCGCGCGGTGTCGTATCTCCGCTGCACGCTCGATCGCCAGTCGGCGTGCAGCGTCTCGAGATCCTGGCCGGTCGCGACGCGGATCCGATCGTCGACCTTTCGATGCTTCTTGTCGGGCTTCAGCGCCTTCTCGAGGACCTCATCGCCAAACCGCTGGCCGAGGTACGACCAGAAGGCATGGCCGTATTGATAGGGTGACAACTCTCGAACGGCGTCGCGATGGCGACGAGGCAGCCGCTCGCTGCGCACCGCGTCGCGAAGCCACAGCCCAGCCTCGGCATCTGCGGATCCGCGCGCGAGGTACTCCGCCATCCCTTCCACGAACCACAGCGGCTGCCCGAGACCGCCGCCGTAACGGCGCGCGATGTCGAACTGAAAGGCATGCACGATCTCGTGGCCCAGCACGCGATCCGTCTCGGCCATCGTCGGCGCAAACGGCATCACGATGCGGCGGCGCGAGGATTCGGTGACGCCGCCGACCGTGTCGGGCAGCATGCCCGAGACGACGTTGGTCTGCGCGAACTCCGCCTGACTGCCATAGACGACCAGTGGCTGACGGCGTTCGAGCTGGTGATGCAGGACGCGCGAGATTCGTGAATACCAACGCTCCGCGAGCTGAGCCGCGATTCGCGCGGCGCGTTCCTCGCGCGAGTAGTAATACACGTCGAAGTGCGCGGTGGTCAGGATGCGAAAGTCGAAGTCGGTGTACTCGACCTTGTTGCGGCCGAAATACTGCGCGTGCGCGGATGCTGACACCAGCATCAGCATCGCGGCGATCGCACAGACACTGGCGCGACGGAGCACACTCATACCTTCAACCTGGTGCTAGCGCTGCGGCAAAGCGGAGGGGCGCCTGCGGCAGACCAGAGAACGTTGTGATGAACTCGAAACGAGACGGCTGAACGCCGTTCGTATGCGAAGGGTTCTAACTCAGTTGGAAACCTGAGTCAAGAAAATGTGAAGGTATGAGGGTGCGAAGTGCGAAGGTGCGCTTGCCGCGCCGAAGCCGCAGAGCGGCGAAGGTGCGAGGTGCGGAACAGCTCCGCACCTCGCCCGGGGGAGCTACCAGCGGAACGTAACGCCGACTGTGCCGCGCCAGAAGTCGAAATCGCTGAGGCTGAGGTCGAACTCGTCGTCGGGATCGTCGTCTTCGAGCGACCGCAGATACCGGAGATCACCACGGATGCCAACGTTGTCCGAGAATTGTCCGTTCACACCGCCACCGATGTTGACGCCGAGATCGTTCCTCGTCACGTCATCGAGGAAATCGCCGAAGCCGCTGACCTGGCTCCTGATCAAACCGAGACCGGCTGAAGCGTAGGGTCGAATGCCACGGCCGGGCGGCGCGCTGATGAGCAAGTTGCCCATCAGTGTCGTCACATTGCTATCGCCGAACTCGAAGTTGGAAGGACCGACGGTATTTTCAAAGAAGTTCGGGGACCATCCGAAGTCGATCTCGAACCCCACCACGCTCGGGTTCCAGCCCAGCGTGGCGCCGAAATCGACGCGCCTCTCGACCTCATCATCTGCGTCATCGAAATCGCCGAACGACGCGTTGCCTCCGAAGTTGGCACCGACGAATGGCGTGAAGAACCAGCCCTGTGCCGACGCGGTAGCAGGGAGCAGCGCGAATGCCAGCGCGCCGATGATCAGCAGTCTGCGAAGATGCATCGTACCTCCTCCGTAAGCTCGATGAGCCCAACACTTCCGCTTCGTACCAGTGCAAGCGGAGTGCCCTCAAAGCCAACGAACCGCGTCCGTAATCGCGCGGTCGAGGTCGAAGCGGAGCTATTGACGTCGCAGCGCGCGCATCGGGTCGAGGCGCGAGCTCCGAACTGCCGGGATGTAGCTGGCGGCGAGGCCGATCACAACCATGAGCAGCGCGGCGCCGCCGAACGCGATCGGATCGAATGGACTGGTGCCGGCGAGGAACGTGCTGAAGGCCGGCGTCACCGCCACGGAGGCGAGCGCGCCAAGTGCGACACCGCGTGCCACCATGATCGAGGCACGTTGCAGCATCTCCCGGCGAATGCGCGGCCGCGTCGCCCCGAGCGCCATCCTGATGCCGACCTCCGCCGTTCGCGATGCCGCCACGTAGCTCATCACACCGTACAGGCCGATCATCGCCAGCAGCAGACCGACTGCTCCCAGCGTGCCCATGAGCAGCGTCCCGACGCGGCGCATCGTCAACTCCAGACTCGTGGCCCCGCGCAGTGTCTGAACGCTGAGGGGAATCGTCGCGTCGATGTCGTCCATGGCCCGCTGCACCTCGGTCACCAGCGCATCGGGAGAGGCCGTCGTGCGCGCGTGCACGATGAGACTTCGCGGCCGCTGCGCGAAGGGATAGAAGACGACCGACTGCGGCGCCTCGCCGATCGTCCCGATGCGATGGTCGCGCACCAGGCCGATCACCTCGGCTTCGGGCTCGTCCTCCGTCTGCACGTGTTGTCCGATGACATCCCGCCCGGGAAAGTAGGTTCGCGCGAAGGTCTCGTTGACGATGGCCACGACCGGTGCACCAGGTCGATGAGACGTGTCGAACTCGCGCCCTTTGAGAAGTGGAATGCCCAGCGTGCGGAAAAACGACGGACCGACGCTGTAGGTGGATGCACGCGTCCCGGGGATGTCGGTTCGTCCGGCCGGATGAAAGCTTCTGACCAGCGAGTCGCCGCCGAGCGGGATCACGTTCGCGAGACTCACCGACGAGACGCCGGGGATCTGTCCGATCCGCTCGACGACGCGATCGGCAAACGGAACCCGCGCCTCTCCCGGGTACTGGGTCGCGTCGAGCCCAAGCCTGGCGACCACGCCGTGTTCGATGTCGAAGCCCAGATCCACGCGGGCAATCTGCAACTGGCTCCGGACACACAGCAGCGACGCCACGATGAGCACAAGCGACATCGCGACCTGGGCGATGACGAGCGTCTGTCGCCACCACAGGCGCGGGGTCACGGTCTCCCCACCCTGACGAACCTCCACGGCGACATCACCTCGCGTCGCGCGCAAGGCCGGAACCACTCCACACACGAGCGTCGTGGCCAGCACCAGCATGACGGCGTACGGCAGCAGCCGTGTATCCACAGCCGTGACGTCCTGTACCCACGCCATCGAGGCCGGAAACGAAATCTGGTTCAGGACGAACGTCAGCACGAGCCCCATGACGGCTCCGGCCATCACCAGCAGACAGCTTTCAACCAGCATCGACTGGACGACGCGGGCACGCCCGGCGCCGACGGCGAGTCGAACGGCAATCTCGCGCCGCCGCTGAGTCGCGCGCGCCATCAGCAGCCCGCTCACGTTGACGCACGCGATGATCAACACGAGCCCGGCCATGACCAGCGCCAGCGTCGCGAACTGCTGAAACCGCCGCTGCACACCGCGGAACTGCGCGTCAGCGGCCGGGAACACACTTGCGGTGCGCCCCATGGCCGCGAGTCGATCGGGATAGGCGCGCTCGAGCGATGTCATGAGCGCGGTCACCGCCGTCTCGGCCTGGCGGGCCGTGGCGCTCGACGGCAGACGCGCGATGACGCTGAGAGAGGGCGTGCGTCGTTCGTTGAGTGCCGGCAGCGTGAGCCTGCTCAGCGGCGCGTAGATCTGAGGTCCGACCCAACCCACCACGGATTGGTATCCGTCTGGAAGCACGCCCAC
This sequence comes from uncultured Acidobacteriota bacterium, assembly GCA_963751025.1. Lineage (GTDB taxonomy): Bacteria > Acidobacteriota > Vicinamibacteria > Vicinamibacterales > UBA2999 > Gp6-AA40. Next base: position 10,162 of record CAVVTC010000011.1, read on the forward strand.
CACGGTGAACGACTCGCCGTTGAGCACAAGAGTCGAGCCGACGGCCGCCGAATCGGCGCCGAGAGACGTCCGCCAGAACTCCGCGGTGACGACGACCTCGCGCGGCTCGCGCTCCGGCGCCGCATCAACCGGTGAGAAGGTGCGACCCTGCCCGGCCTCGACACCGAGCACGCGGAAGAAGTTCGCGGTCACCGCCAGCACGCCCACGCGCACGACACGAGCTCCGGATCCCAGGTTCAGGCTCTCGATCCTGAAGCCAGCGGCGTCGTCGAAGATGCGGCTCGCCAACAGGTCCTGATAGTCCGGATGCGAAAACTGGTTGGTGCTGCCCGGCTCGACGCCCACCATCCGGGCGGGCTCTGCCATCGTCGGCCGATGCCAGAAGATGGTGCTGATGCCCATGTAGAGCATCGCGTTGAGACCAATCCCCAGACCCAGCGACAGCGCGCTGACAATCACCAGCCCGGGGCTGCGACGCAGGCTGCGAACGCCATGACGGACGTCCTGCCACAGACCGTCCAGCCACGGGGCCACCCACACCGCGCGCGCATCTTCGCGCGCCAGCAGCGTGTTGCCCATCGCGCGGCGTGCGGCACGCGCGGCGTCCAGCGCAGGCTCGCCGCGCTGCAGGAGATCGCGTTCAGCCATCTCGCGATGGAACTGCAACTCGTCCTCGAGTTCCACGGCCGCACGCCGCCCTCGCAGCCAGTAGCCAAGCCGACGCCACCACGCGATCATCTGCTCTTCTCCGCTCCCATCGTCTATCGATGGGGAGAGTATCGGTTGCCGGCCGAGGCGCTGTCAACTTTCATTGCTGCACGATGAATCGTGGCGCGGCGGCCTGTGAACTGGACACGCGCACGGGTCCGAGGGAAAGTAGCGAACGGCATGAAGGAACTAGCGCCACTGACCACCGTCGGCGCCGAACTGTCGGTCGAGGACACGCTCCACCTGCTCAGGACGCGTGTGCTCGGCGTCGCGCTGAACGTGCTGGCGGTCGCGATGCCTGTGATTGGCCTGTTTCTTGCCGTGCAGGCCTATCAGAGCGACGTGCTGAATGGCGTCACCGTCCTCTACTGCTCGTGGGGCCTGGCCTTCCCCGCCCTTCGTCTGGCCGCGACGTGGCTCCCCTTTCGCGTGTCGGCGCTGTGGCTGCTATCCCTGCTGATCGTGAGCGCGGCGATGGTCGCCACGCGCGGCGGCCTGACCGTGGGCTGTCTCTCGGTGAGCGTGCTCACGATCCTGCTGGCCACGCTCTTCTTCGAACGTCGTGGGGCAGCGCTCGCGCTCCTCGCCGTGGCGGCTGTTCTGATGACCAGCGGGTTCCTGGTGGTCCAGGGTCACGCCCCACCGGTTTCCAGCGACCTCTGGGATCCGCTGAACGGGGCCGTCTGGGTACGACAGAGCATGATCATGGTGCTGCTCGGTGTGGTCACGGCCGCGACGGAGCTGTACGTCGTGGAACGCCTGGTGCACCAGGTGGACGTGCACCGGAGTCTCGCCGTGCGCGAACGCGAGCAGCGTCTCGCGCTCGAGCGATCCGAGCGTGAGCGCATGCACGAGCGCGAGCAGCGGGAGCAGGCCCAGCAGGCACTCGAGCGGTCCCGCCGAATCGAGGGCCTCGCCCGCATGGCCGGCGGAGTCGCCCACGATTTCAACAACGCCCTTACCGTCATCATCGGCGGGGCCGAGATGGCGAAGAACAAACGGCTCTCGGCGAGCGAGGCCGAGGAGTGTCTGAACGAGGTCCTTCAGGCGGCGAGCGGCGCCGCCGCACTCGCGCGCCGGCTGCTGACGCTGGGCCGCCAGCAGATCTCGAAGCCGCGGCCGACGTCGATCGCCGCACTGCTCGGCCGCCTGCAGACCTCGATTCGCCGCATCCTCGCCGACGACGTGGAGCTTGTCGTCAACGGTCCCGCCGACGACCCGTCGGCGCTCGTCGATGAAGCGGAGCTCGAACGCGCGTTGCTCAACGTGTCGCTCAACGCTGGAGATGCCATGCCGCGCGGAGGCACGCTGACGATCAACTGGCGCGCCGACCATGTGACCAACGGTCCACATGGATTGCCGGATGGCAGGTACGTCGTGCTCAGCGTGACGGATACCGGCGACGGCATGGACCGCGAGACGCTCGACCACATCTTCGATCCGTTCTTCACCACCAAGGGCGACAAGGGCGGCACCGGGCTCGGCCTGGCGACCGTGTACGCCTTCGCCAAGGAATCGCACGGCGCCATCACCGCGACGTCAACGCCTGGCGAGGGGACGACGTTCACACTGTTGTTGCCGGAGTCCTCCGGCGTGCAACCGGCAGCGCCGGCGTCAGTCCCGCAGCCGGCGAGCGGCGCGGTGCTCGCCGGGGGCCGACTGCTCGTGGTCGAGGACCGAGCGGATGTTCGTGCGAGCATGGCGAGAATCCTGTCGCACCACGGCTTCGAGGTCACCGAAACGAGCGACGGCGACAGCGCTCTTCGCCTGCTGTCAGAGGGAACGACGTTCGCGCTGATGTGCATCGACGGCGTGATGCCGGGCCTCGAAACCGCGGCGGTGATCGAGCGGGCCAGGGACCTGTCACCATCCATGCCCGTGCTCGTGTGCTCAGGCCATGTGCAGGAGGAACTGCTGCGACGCGGGATCGCCACCGGTCGCTACGCGTTCCTGTCGAAACCCTTCTCGACACAACAGCTGCTGGCGAGCGTCAGCCAGGTGCTCGGATCGACTGATCGATGATGCTTCGAGAGATCCGATACGCGGTCCGCAGCCTCTGGCACAGCCGAGGCTTCACGATCGTCGGCATCCTCTGCCTCGGTCTCGGGATCGGCATCAACACGGCCATCTTCAGCATCATCGATGGCGTGCTCCTGAAGCCGTACCCGTACGACGATCCGGATCGGATTCTCGTACTCGAGACGGTGCGACAGCGGGACGGCGATGAAGCGGGCGTTTCGATCGCCGATCTCCGAGACTGGAAGACCTCGACGAAGTCGTTTACGACGATCGCCGGTGTCGTCACAAGGATCGCTGACCGTCCTCGATGGTGCGGGCGAGCCGGAGCGCTACGCCGGCGCGCGCGTCGCGTGGGACATGTTCCGGCTGCTGGGTGTGCGGCCGATTCTCGGGCGCGATTTTCTCGAGAGCGACGACCAGCCGAACGCCGCGGGCGTGGCGCTCATCAGCCACATGCTGTGGACCACGCGGTATGAATCCGATCCGCGGATCATCGGACGCAGCGTGGATATCAACGGCACGGCGCACACGATCATCGGCGTCATGCCGCCCACCTTCGCCTTTCCCGAATCGCAACGACTGTGGATCGCCCTGCAGCCGCAGCTGTTCAAGGACCCGAGGAATGCTCGCTACGTCTTCACGTTCGGGCGTCTTCGTCCGGGCGTCAGCGCAGAGCAGGCGCTCAGCGACCTCAACACGGTTGCCGCGGGTCTCGAGAAGGACTACCCCGCCACCAACACGGGATGGCGCGCACGGACCCGAACGCTGCGCGAGGCCTTCCTTCCCGATGACGTGCGGCTGATTCTCGGCCTGATGATGGCGAGCGTCACGCTCGTCCTGTTCATCGCCTGCTCGAACGTCGCCAATCTCCTGCTGGCACGCGCCACGGCGCGGCGGCACGAGCTGGCGATGCGTGTCGCGCTGGGCGCTGGCCGCGCGCGGATCGTGCTGCAGCTCCTCACCGAAGGCGTCGTCCTCGCCATGGCCAGCGTGCCGCTTGGGGTGCTGCTGGCCGTCGCCGGCACGCGTCTCATCCAGTCGCAGATTCCGCCCGGCACGGTTCCCGATTACGTGACCTGGCAGGTGGACGGCCGGTCTCTCGCCTGGGCGGTCATCGTCGCGGCAGTCACCGCGCTGGTCTTCGGCCTGGTGCCGGCCGTGCAGATCAGCCGCCGCGAGCTGCAGGAGAACCTCAAGGAAGGCGCTCGCGGGACGACCGGCAGGGGCGCACTCGTGCGGAACGGGTTGGTCGTCTCGCAGGTGTCGCTGGCGCTCGTGGCACTGGTCGGCGCGCTGCTCTTCGTGCGCAGCTTCAGCAACCTCGACGGCTTCCGACTGGGCTTCGACACCTCGTCTGCCCTGACGATGCGATTCTTCATGGGCGGCGATCGCTACGCGCCGATTGGGGTCAAGGCCCGCCGCGTCGAGGACATCGTGCGGCGCGTCGAGGGTCTGCCTGGCGTGCAGGCCGTGTTTGCCTCGAACCTCGTCCCCGTCTCGGGCGGCGGCGCCAGGTACCGACGTCGAGATCGAAGGCCGTGGCGCCGAGCACCAGCATCCGACGATCCAGTTTCCCGCCGTGACCCCGCAGGTCTTGCGGACGCTCGACGTGCGCGTGCGGCAGGGGCGCGACTTTGCCGAATCGGATTCGACCCGATCGGTCGCCATCATCAACGAGACGATGGCCAGACGCATGTGGCCCAACGAAAGTCCGATCGACCGGCGGTTCAGGATCTGGACCGAGAAGAACTCGCGAGAGTGGATCACGGTCGTCGGCGTCGCGCCTGACATGCACTTGTGGGGAGTCGATCCCAGCAACTCACAGATCCCGCCGCTCGCGTTCGTCCCCTTTTCGTACGGCGAGTTCTCGAATACCGGCCTGACGATCCGCGTCAGCGGCGACCCGACCGCGCTGGTCACGGCCGTCCGCGCGGCAATTCGCGCCTCGGATCCAAGCCTCCCTGTGTTCGCCGTGCGGACGCTCGAAGAGGTGCGGCAGCTGGAGTTCTGGGAGTACGCCCTGTATGGCTGGATCTTCGGCACGATTGGCGTCATCGGCGTCGTCCTCGCGTCGATCGGCGTCTATGGCGTCCTGGCCTACTCGGTCTCGCAGCGAACGCAGGAGATCGGCGTGCGCGTCACGCTCGGCGCCGGCCGCTCCGATGTCTTCAGGCTGATCGTCGGGCAGGGACTGAGGCTCACCGCGATCGGCATCGTCATCGGTCTTGCGCTGGCGGCGTTCGGCACGCCGCTGACGCGCAGCCTGCTCTACAACGTGAGCCCGTTCGATCCCGTCAGTTTCATCGCCGTCTCGCTGTTTTTCATCGCCGTGGCCCTGGTGGCCAGCTTCGTGCCGGCTCGACGTGCCGTCAACGTCGACCCCGTCGTTGCATTGCGCCAGAATTGACGCAGGCGGGTCTAAGGACCCGCCTCTACGGCCCGCCTCTACGGACCGCCTTCTCCGTGTTAATCTCCGGGTCGTTATGAGACGACAGTTCCTGACCGCCCTTATTACCCTGACCATATTCGCGGTCCTGTTCGCGGGGACTGCAACCCCGGCCTCGGCGCAGGCCAAGGGATCGGCCGACGCCTCGGCTGCCAAGCGAGTCAATCCTCATTGGAAGGCGCCGCGCACAGCGTGGGGTCATCCGGATCTCGAAGGCATCTGGACCACCGACGACATGCGCGGCGTGCCGATGTCGCGCCAGCAGCAGTTCGGCACGCGCGCGCACCTGACCGACGAGGAATTCGCCGCCCGCGCGAAGCAGCGCGCCAGAGCGCGCGACATCGACGACGCGCAGGACCGGCACCTTCCGGAACGAGGAAGGCTCGCGCGACTTCAGCTACACGTCGATGGTGATCGATCCGCCGGACGGCCGCGTGCCGGCGCTGACGCCGGCCGGACAGACGCGGCGCGCGTCGGGCGGCCAGGGCTCGTTCGGCGTCGGGCCGTGGAACAAGGTGCAGGACTTCTCTCTTTACGATCGCTGCATCACGCGCGGCGCGATCGGCTCGTTCATGCCGGCCGTCTACGGCAACGGCGCCCGCATCGTCCAGACGCCGAACGCGGTCGTGATCAGCTATGAGATGGTCCACGACACGCGAGTGATTCCGCTCGACAACCGGCCGCCGCTCGCCGACAGTCTGCATCTCTGGATGGGCGACGCACGCGGCCACTGGGAGGGCGACACGCTCGTCGTCGAATCCCGGAACTTCACGGATCGAACCGCGGTCGGCGGCTCACGCCACAGCGAGAACCTCCGCATGACCGAGCGGTTCACGCGTGTCGATCCCGAGATGATCGACTACGAGATCCGGGTGGAAGACCCCGACACGTTCGTCGCGCCGTGGACGATGCGCATGACGATCACCAGCCAGCCCGACTACCAGATCTACGAGTACGGCTGTCACGAGGGCAACCACGCGATGCGAAACGCGCTGAGCGCGGAGCGTGCCTATGACAAGGCGGTCGAGGAGGCGAAGGCCAAGGGCCTGCCGCCGCCCGAGCGCGTGTTCGAGCGCGTCAACGGCGAAGACCGCGCGCGCTAGTACGTGGGGGCCGCCTTCAGGCGGCCCGAGAGTACGTAGTGTCCGCCTTCAGGCGGACCGCAAACGGAGGAACGATGACTCGAGTGCTCTTGTCCGTCTTCACGGTCGCGTGCCTCGCGGGTTCGGCCGCGGCGCAGGCTCCAGCGCCGGGCACCGCGCCACCAGCCGCCGACGCGACGGTCGTGGCCAATCCCACCTACGTCTCGATTCCGCTCGAGATCATGGTGAACAAGCCGGCCGCCGAGGTGTGGAAGCGCATCGGCAAGTACTGCGACATCGGCGAGTGGTTCCAGATTCCCTGCACGATCACGCAGGGCAAGGATGGCGAATTCGGTTCTGTGCGCTCGGTCGCGAACGAGATCCTCGTCGGCAAGACCGAGCTCTCGTACACCTACACGCAGCCGGTGCGAGCCGGCCGTCCGTACATCCTCTATCACGGCACGCTCGAGGCGCGGCCGGTCACCGCGACGACGTCGAAGCTGGTCTACACGCTCGTCTACGACAACTCGACGATGGGCGACGATGCCGCGAAGGAAAAGGATCGGATGACGCGGACGGCGACGTTCACGCGCGCGCTGCAGAACATGAAGACGATCGCGGAAGGCGGGACGCTGCCTCCCCCGGCGCCACGCGGCGGCGGCGCACCACCCGCGGGCCGCGGTAACTGAGGTCTATATGCGAGGGTACGTAGCGATCGCCTGTGTAGCGTGCTTCACGCTGTCGGCATCGGCGCATCACTCGCACGGTCAGTACCGCCGAGACATTCCAGGACATCGAGGGCGTCGTGAAGGAGCTGCACCTCCTCACGCCGCACTCGTGGCTCTATATCGAGGTCAAGAGTGCCGCGGGCGCCCAGGTGTGGGCGCTCGAGGCCACCACTCGCGCGCAGCTCGAACAGATCGGCGTCACGCGCGACTCCCTCAAGCCAGGTGAAACCGTAAAGGCGCGCTGTCACCCGCTGCGGGACAAGTCCAACGGTTGTCTCCTCGGGTTCCTGAAGACGAAGGACGGATCGATCAAGGACTGGGACGGCGGCAACGCCCCTCCACCGAAAGACTTCTAACGAATGACCGTAGAGGCGGACCTTCAGGTCCGCCTTTCTGGAGACACGCCCATGCGCGTCACCGCTCTCGTGTTCGGGCTGCTGCTCTCAATGGCCGGCGCCTCGGCCGCGCAGGAATGGGACGAGTACACCAGTCTCCAGGACGGATTCCGCATCAACTTCCCGGGCCAGCCCAAGGTCTCGGAGATCTCGTGGACGTCACAGCTGAACTACGTGCTGCCCGGTCGCGTGTACAACGCCGAGCGGGGACGTGAACGCTATTCGGTCACGGTCGTCGACTACAGCAGCATCGGGCAGCAGGGCATCGAGCGCGCCAAGTCGTGTCCGCCCGGCAATGCAAACTGCCGCGCCAATGCTCCGGCGACGCTCGGCGCCGGCTACGCGAACCACGACGAACGCGGCGCGATCGTGTACGCGACGTTCAAGCTCCTGCAGCGTGATGCCAGACTGAACCAGCTCACCTGGGAATGGCAGGACCTTGTCGAGGGGCACATCGTCCAGCTGACCAACGCCGACCAGTCGCGCACCTTCGCATGGGTCGGCATGCACCAGCACAAGCTGTACATGATCGAAGGCACGGTGCCTCCCGGTTATCCCGAGCCCGGACTCTTTCAGCAGTCGATGCAGTGGATCGACAAGGACGGCAAGGGCATCCGCTACCAGACGCTCTACTCGAACTCGTTTCACGCCCTCGGCGTGTATCCGGCGCCGGCGATCGTCGGCCGATAGCCATGTGCCCGCACCGGCTCGTGGCGGCGGCAGCGACGATCGTGCTGGCGTCGGGGCCTGCCTCCGCACAGGACTGGACTGAGTTCGTCAGCAAGGAGGATCGATTCACGACGAATTTCCCGGGCGCGCCCGTCGTGAAGGAGTCCACGTACAGATCGCAGTTCGGCGCCGACCTGCCGGCGCGCGTGTACAGCGCGACGCGCGGCGCCAGCCGCTTCTCGGTGACCGTGGTCGACTACCGGCCGATCGAGAAGATCCTGACCGGAGAAATCCAATCCTGCCCCGAAGGCGCCGAGACGTGCCGCGGCGGGGCCAACCCGATCAGCTCCACCGGCGCGGGATACTGGAAGGCCGACGTGGCCGGCGCGATGATCTACGCCACACGGCAGTTCATGCAGCGCGACGCGAAGCTGACGGAGTTCATCTGGACGAACATCGATCTCGATCGAGGGGCACATGCTGCACCTGACGAACACCGACCAGTCGCGTACCTACGCCTCAATCTTCATGCACCAGAACAAGCTGTACATCGGTGAGGCCACCGTGCCGGCTGGTGAACCGGAGCCGGGGTTGTTCCAGCAGGCGCTTGGTTTCATCGACGAGAACGGCACGAGCATCCGATATCAGACGCTGTATCACAACGGCTTTCCGACGCCGCCCCGCTCGCGCTGAGAAAGGACGGACCATGCGAACGTCTCTCGTGCTCACCGTCATCGGCACGGACCGACCAGGGATCGTCGAACAGATCTCCGACCAGGTGCTCGCAGCCGGCGCAAACTGGGAAGAGAGCCGCATGGCGCGGCTCGCTGGCAAGTTTGCGGGCGTGCTGCGTGTGAGCGTGGACAAGGAGCGGGCCAATCGCCTCGTAGACGATCTGCGCGCGCTCGCCTCAGGCGACCTGACGGTGGTCATCGAGCTCGGAACCGAGGCCGGCGCGAGCAGCTCTCGCGCGCTCGGCATCGAGATCGTCGGCCAGGATCGCCCGGGCATCGTCCGCGACATCTCGCACGTACTGGCACGACGCGGCGTCAATATCGAGGAGCTGGAAACCGAGGTCACCAGTGCGGCGATGTCGGGCGAACCGACCTTTCGCGCTCGTGCCCGAGTGCGGCTACCGGATGCGACGAGCGTCGACGACATTCGTGCGGCCCTGGAGGCCATGGCCGACAACCTGATGGTGGACCTCGAGCTCGACGAGCGAGAATCGATTGCTCACGTGCCTACGAAAGAGAAATAGCGATCGTGGGGCGTTGAGGCACAATACCGCTGGAGCAGATTATGAAAACACGGCTTCTTATCCTCCTGCTTGGGCTTGCCTTGAGTTCGGCGAGCCTGGTGGCCCAACAGCGGTCCGCAACCGATGCGCCCTCCGCCGGCACCGGCGCCGCTGCGCTGCCGATCCCTGCGCCTGCGGCGGGATTTGTTCAGCCGAAGACCCCGTGGGGTGATCCCGATCTCCAGGGGTTCTGGCCTGGGGTCGAGATGGTCGGCGTGCCGCTCCAGCGGCCGGCGCGGTTCGGCACGCGCAACGTCCTCACCGAAGAAGAGTTCGCGAAGCGCGCCAGCGAGATCAAGAACGAGGAGGAGTCGCTCCTCGCCGAGATCGACGTGTTCACCGCCGACGTCACGACGCCGTGCGCCATCCGCTGCCCGACGTCGCCGACGCCGCACTGGCAGGAGACCGGTAAGCCATCGCGACAGGCATCGCTCATCATCGATCCGCCGGACGGCCGGCAGCCGCCGTTGTCGCCCGAGGGACAGGCCCGTCAGGCGCAGCAGCAGGCGGACGCGAAGGTGCGGCGTGAGCGACTCCAGGGGCGCGAGGCGGACAGCCATCTCGATCGCAGCCTCTACGATCGCTGCATCACGCGCGGTGTCATGGGCTCTCTGCTGCCCACCATCTACAACAACGGCAACGAGCTCGTGCAGGGGCCCGGCTATGTCGTGATCCGCAACGAGATGATTCACGAGGCGCGCGTGGTGCCGCTCGACGGCCGTCCCCACCTTCCGGCGAATGTGACGTCCTACATGGGAGACTCGCGCGGTCACTGGGAGGGCAACACGCTGGTCGTCGTCACGAAGAACCTGAATGGCATGACCGGCGTCGGTGGGAACGGCGGCGGCCGCACGAGCGACAAGTTCACGCTCACCGAACGGTTCACGATGCTGGACGCCAACACGCTCCAGTACACCGCCACGATCGACGACCCGGGGACGTGGACGCGGCCCTGGACGCTGTCGCTTCCGTGGAAGCGCGAACCGAACTACGGGATGTTCGAGTACGCGTGCCACGAGGGGAACTACGCGATGCGCAACATCCTGAGCGCGTCGCGCGCCGCCGAGGCGAGCGGGAGCAAGTAGGGTCGCCCTACCGGTCGCATCGCCGTCCTTGACTCGCGACACGCGACGCGCGTAGCCTATGTGTCGAAGGTTGAGGCACAGAAGGTTGAGGCGTCCATGGCATCCGCGCGATTCCCGATTCCGCAAGGCACGCTCGACATGTTGATTCTGCAGGTGCTGTCGCTCGAGGCGGCGCATGGCTACGGCATCGCCCAGCGGCTGCAACAGATCTCGCGTGACACAGTGCAGGTCAATCAGGGCTCCCTGTATCCGGCGCTGCACCGCCTCGAACAGAAGCGGTGGCTGAAAGCCGAGTGGCGCCAGTCGGAAACGGGCCGCGAGGCCAAGTTCTACGCACTCACGCGGACAGGCCACACGCAGCTGGCGCGCGAGAAGGCGAGCTGGGATCGACTGACGGGTGCTGTCCAACTGATCTTCAACGAGGGCACCTAAGCCGTGACCAAGTTCCTCAATCTGTTCCGCGGGCGACGCGATCGGCTGGAACGCGACCTCGATCGCGAATTGCGCTATCACGTGGACCGTCGCGTCGAGGACCTGATCAAGGACGGCGTGAACGAGCCCGAGGCCCGACGACAGGCGAGCCTCGAGCTCGGAGGCGTGCCTCAGGTGCAGGAAGCTGTCCGGGACACATGGATATCGCGATGGCTCGATGCGTTCATTCGCGACGTGCGCTATGCGATGCGGAGCCTGACCAGGAGCTGGGGCTTCACTCTTGGCGCCGGCGCCGTGCTCGCCCTGGCGATCGGGGCCAGCGTCGCCGTCTTCTCGGTGGTCAACACGGTCCTGCTTCGGCCGCTCTCCTACCCCGCCGCCGAACGCATCGTGTCGATCGAGACGTTCTGGACCAACAGCGGACGCAGCAGCCAGGACGTATCCGGTCCCGACTTTCTCGACTGGCAGGATCAGAACGACGTGTTCGAGAAGATGGCCGTGTCAATGGGCTACGACCACGAAGCCATCGTCGTCGCCGACCGCGCGATGTTTGCCAACGCCGCGTTCGTCTCGGCCGAATTCTTTGCCGTGTTCGGCCAGACGGCGTCGGCGGGACGGCTGCTGTCGGCTGACGATATCCCGGCGGAACACGCTCCGGCGGTCGCCGTCGTGGCGTATCACTGGGCGGCGACTCAGTTCGGCAGCGATGAGGCCGCGATCGGCAAGACGATCGCGGTCTATGGCAACGCGGTGGAGATCGTCGGAGTGGCGGCGCCGGGATTTCGCTATCCTGGCTCCACGGATATCTGGACGCCCGACCGCACGGCCCACGACGCCCACGACCGCAGCAACCACCACTACCAGGCCGTCGGGAAGCTCACGGGAGACGTGGACCTCACGCGTGCGCAGGCGCAGATGCGTGCCATTGGCGACGCGCTCGCACGGCAACATCCCGAGAACCGCTTCAAGACAGCGACGGTGATACCGCTGCAGCAGCGGCTGACCAGCAACGTCCAGGCGACGTTGTGGGTGCTCATGAGCGCCGTCGGTGTCGTCTGGCTCATCGGGTGCGCCAATATCGCGAACCTCCTGCTGGCGCGGGCCGCGGGCAGGACGCGCGAGATCGCGCTCCGCGCCGCGCTCGGCGCCGGACGCGGCCGGGTCGTGCGGCAACTGTTGACCGAAAGTTGCGTGCTCGCGGGAGTGGCCGGGCTGGCAGGTCTCCTGCTGGCGGTGACGCTCGTGCAGGCACTCGTGGCGTTGTCACCCGCCACGCTGCCTGGCATCGACGACGTGCGGATGGACATGCCCGTCCTCCTGTTCGCGCTCGGGCTCTCGCTGGTGTCGACCGTGGTCTTCGGCCTCGTGCCGGCCGTGCATGGCGCACGGCTCGACTTGTCGGGGGCGTTGAAGCAGGCCGGCTCGAGGGCGAGCGGAGCGAGGGCCGGCACTCGGTTCCGCTCGGCGCTGGTCGTGGCCGAAGTCGCGTTGTCGGTCATTCTGCTGGCGGCCGCGGGGCTGCTGCTGCGATCGTTCGAGGCGCTTCAGCACGTCGACCTCGGGTTCACGACGGACCGCGTGCTCGTTGCGTTCACGGAGTATGCCGTCACGGACAATCCGGCGGACCTGCGAGCCAGGAGCAACGCCTATGCCGATGTACTCGACCGGCTGCGTGCCGTGCCCGGGGTGAAGGCTGCGTCGGGCGTGGCCTACCTTGGGATGGGACGAGAGCCCAGGTCACCTCGCGACTTTTACATTCAGGGCCGACCGGAGGGACGACCGGGCGAGCGACCGCAAGCCGAGTACCACGCGATCACGGCCGACTACTTCAAGACGCTGGAGATTCCGGTTCGTGCCGGTCGCGATTTCGACAGGACCGACACGCCGGAGCGGCCGCCGGTTGTCATCGTCAATGAGACCCTGGCACGCACCGCCTTTCCGGGTACGTCTCCGATTGGAGAGCGTCTTCGGACCGGGACGAGTCCCCGGGCGCCCTGGATGGAGATCGTCGGGGTTGTTGGCGACACCCGTTGGCAGGACCCGAGTCAGCCCGCACGGGCGGTGATCTACGCCGCATCGACACAGCTCGCGGGCAACTCACTGGCCCTCCTGGCTCGGACCTCGGTGGACGAACTGTCGCTGGCCAGCACCCTTCGCACGATCCTGCACGACGCGAACCCGACGGTGCCGGTCACGTTTGAGACGATGGAAGAACTGTTCGACTCCACGCTGGCGTATCCCCGGTTTCGCACGCAGGTGATTGGGCTGTTTGCCGGCGTGGCGGCGATCCTCGCCGGCGTGGGCATCTTCAGCGTGCTGGCGTACCTGGTGGACAACGGACACGCGAGCTCGCGGTCCGCCGGGCGCTGGGTGCCCGGGCCGTCGACGTTGTGGGACTCGTCGTCGGTCAAGGGCTGCGGTTGGTCGCGGGTGGCCTGGTGCTGGGACTTGCCGGTGCGCTCGCCGTGACGCGGCTGCTCACGGGTCTCCTCTATGAGATCAGCCCGTGGGACGTCGGCACCTATCTGGGAACGATCGCCGTGCTTGGTGGCGCCGCTATGCTCGCCACTTTGCTTCCCGCGATCAGAGCCGCCACGATCGCGCCCGTCGTCGCGCTCCAGCAAGAGTAACAGCGCGCCTACTCTCGCTCACTGGCACCGGCTGGCGCCGGCCGTGTTGCCCTCGCGCGCGCCGTCGCGATAGACCTTGTGGCAGTTGGCGCACGTCTCGTTGAGCCGCTCGGCGACCTTGTTCACCGCGTCGGCGTTTCTGGATTGCGCGGCGGTGTACGCGGCTCGTCCGACGTCCACGAGCGCCGCGGTGAACTGCTTCCAGTCAGCGCGATCGACAGGAACCGGTCGTCCATTCTCACAACGCCGTCCGGGAAGCAGGAAGAGCGGCGTGGTTTCGACGAGCATCAGCGCAGCCTGATCGACCGCCTGCCATCCGAAGTACACCGTCGATCCCCACAGGAAGTAATCGAACGGGATCGGCATCGCCGGCTTGTCCTTCGCCGGATCCTTCACCTGCACGTTGAACAGGATGTTCGCGTTCGGGAACGTGACGCCACGCATCAGTTGCGCCAGGTTGCCGGCAACGGCGAATGACGAGGCTCCGGTCGATGCGACTGCCGGAGACGTGCGCGTGGGAAACGCGATCTGTCCCAGCTCGGCGGGCCCGAGGTCCGCGGCCCCCGCGGCGAACTTGCCGGCGCGCAGCATGAACGACGCGAGCTCGATCGCCTGCACCCGGGAGAGACTGCCCGGCTGCTGCGGCGGCATGGTCTGCTCGATCTTGTTGACCAGATCGGCGAGGGTTCGCGCGCTCCAGACCGCGAGAAAACCGTCGCCGGCAAGCGGCGGACCGACGACGCCCTCGAGCGCGCCGCCGTGACAGGTCACGCACTGCGCCTGATACAGCTGCTGACCGCGGGCGGCCTGCGGGTCGGAATACACGCGATCGGCGATCGAGCGCGTCTGCCGGGCATCGGCCAGCGCGATCGACAGGGCCAGCGTGAAGAAGAGCGCGCCGCCTGAGATAGGCGAAAGCGCAGAGGGGTATAAGGCGCGAAAAGCAGCGCATCCGCGTCGGGCAGTAGCAACCCACGGACGCCCACGTCGCGGTGGAGCCGAGGAGGAACCATGCGATTTGTTCCAGTCATCCCGGCGGCGTTGATCCTGAGCCTCTCGAACCCTGCCCTCGCCCAGGACTGGACGCGCTTCGTCAGCCCGGACGATGGCTTCAGCGCGAACTATCCAGGCAAGCCGAAGGTCGAGGTCACGACCTACACCTCGGAGTATCGCCAGCCGTTGCCGGCCAGGGTGTACACCGCTGCCGATGCGCTGGGACGCTACTCCACGACCGTCGTGGACTACCGCGGCATCGAGAAGATGCACGCCGACCGCGCCGCGAAGTGCCAGTCGGCCAAAGGCGCGAATCAGCAGGATGGCGACACGTGCCAGAACGATTTCCGCGTGGACGTCGCCGGCGCGACCGACCACGCGGTCTGGAATTTCATCAAGCGCGACGGCGTCAAGATGACGCACTACATGTTCTATTTCGTCGAGCTGGTGTCAGGCCGCCTGCTCCAGATGACCAACCCGGACAAGACGCGGACGTATGCAGCGATCCACCAGCATGCCGGCCGCCTCTACATTCATCAGGCGACCGTTCCCGCGGGCATGCCGGAGCCGATCCTCTTCATGCAGTCGCTGGCCTGGGCCGACGCGAAGGGCCTGGCCATTCGCTACCGAACCATCTACACGGAGGGATACGGCGAGTGGAAGTTTCCACACGAGCCGCCGCCGTTCACCGTTCGCGATCTCGACACGTCAATCGATGGCACCGTCGTGCGGCCAGCGCGGTGAGGGCCGGGCCGCCTGAAGGCGGCCCCCACTTGTGAGGAGGCGGACATGTATCGCAAAGCCTTCGGTGTGGCGTTCCTGTGTGCCGTAAGCGTGGGCGTGCCACTCATCGCTCATCATTCACACGGAAACTATGACCTGACCACGTGGACGGTGATGGAAGGCTCGGTCAAGCAGGTGGTCTTCATCGTCCCCCATTCGATCGTCTACATCGACGTGAAAGGCCAGAAGGGCGAGACGGCCACGTGGGCCCTCGAAGCGACCAATCCTCAGGGCATCTTCCTGAGGGGGGTCAAGAAAGAAGACGTGAAGGTCGGCGACGCGATCAAGGTCCGATGCCATCTACTCCGCGACGGCGGAAAGGGCTGCCTGCTTGGCTTCGTGACACCGATGCACGGTGACAAAGCGCGCGGCCACGGTGTCGAGATTGAGTGGGACTAGAGCGTCAGACTGACGACCATCGACATCCGTTGACTCCGGTGTTGACGTCTTGCAGAAGTTCGCATAACGTGAACGCCCTTTCAAAAACGCGGGCGGGGGCTACGCGAGGAGGTTAACAGATGCGTAATTGGTGCATACGGACCTTCGTGGGAATCAGCTTGGCAGCCGCGCTCGCCGTCGTTGCCACACCCAGACCCGCGCATGCGTTCATTCACGAGATCATTGCCGCCATCTGCAAGGCGCCCGATGGAGACGTTGAGCCCCCGGGTCAGTTACCTGGCTCCAAGGCGTTCGTCCGGGCTCTGATGGCGACAGGGTTCATCTCTTCGATCGAAGAGACGGCGACGCAGACCATCATCCACTTCGATCCGACCATACCTGCCTCGAAATTCAGGTCGGCAGGGTTCAACGTGACGGTTGCCGATGCAGGGACCGACGGGAAGGATCTGGTGCTGGCTCCGCTGGTGGTTCCCGATGAGGACTTCGCGGCGCACGCGAACTGCAAGAACCCGAGCTGAGCACCTCCGGGACCAACCGCTCCTCAGGTGATGAGGTGATGACGGTCCGTCGAGCGCATGCTCGGCGGACCGCTCAGCCCACTCATGAAGCTTGCGACGCTTGGCGCCGTGCTGGCGCTCCTCCAGTCGCCGTTCACCCCCGCGCGTCCGCAGGACGCGAGACCCGCGATCGAAGGCGTCGTCGTGCGAGTGGGAACGAATGCGCCGCTTCCGAACGCGCAGGTGACGCTGATCGGAGCGGGTAATTCTTCAGACACCACACAGACGGTCACCGACCGCGACGGCAAATTCACGTTCAGGAAAGTCGCGCCGGGTTCGTATCGGATTGCGGCCGCACGCAACGGATATGCGCGGCAGGAATACGGGCAGCGCGTGTTCGGCGGGACGGGAAGAGTGCTGACGATCGTCGCTGATCAACCTGTCCAGACCATTACCATCGGCTTGACGCCCGCGGGCACGGTGACCGGCACCGTGAGGGATCCGTCAGGGGAGGCGATCGCCGGCCTCCAGGTTCAGCTCTTGCGGCAGGTCTACGGTGCATCAGGTCTGCGAACGTTCGTCACCACGGGCACCGACCGGACGGACGACCGTGGGGAATACCGTGTGTTCTGGGTGACACCGGGCCGCTATTACCTTGTCGTCCATCCCTCAGGGTCTTCGCGTACGATCCCCAGCACACCCGGAAGCCCGAACGAGATCCCCGAGAACCGGTTTCCGCCCACGTATTACCCGGGGACGATTGATTTATCCCAGGCATCGTTGATCGAGGTGCGACCGGGAGAGGAATTGAACGGCACCGATGTGTCGGTCTCGCCCCAGGACCTCTTTCGCATCAGGGGCAGAGTGATGATCCGACCACCGGACAGCCGCCCCGCACGGCCTCGGTCACGCTCGTTCCACGCGGATCAGCGGCAACTCCGGTCGCGCTCTTTGGTTCAGCGTCTCCCTACAACCCGGCGGATGGAACATTCGAGCTTCGCGATGTCGCTCCGGGGACGTACTGGGTTCGCGCCACCGTCACGGCTGCGTCAGCCGACTCCGTAATCACGGCCAGCGCCGCCGGCCGCACGCTGGCCGACATCTTCACCGAAAGCGTCATGGCGGACCGGCGCGTCGCACAGGTCGCGGCAGACGTCGCGGGTTCGGACGTGGACGGACTCGTCATTACAGTCGGCGCGGGCGCATCGATACGAGGACGCCTGCGTGTCGAGGGACAGACGCTCGCCGCTGTCGGCAACCTCGGGAACCTGCAGGTGACGTTGCGGCCGGCAGTGACGGGAACGACATCGAACCGACATCGCCCGGTGAATGCAGATGGCGCCTTCAGACTCGACAACGTCTCGCCGGGCGACTATTTCACAACCGTTCAGCCGCTTCCGCCCGGTTATTACGTGAAGGCGGCCCGGCTCGATCAGATGGATGCGCTGGAACAACCACTGGTGATCTCGGGACCGGTGTCTGGCACGCTCGACATCCTCCTCAGTCGGGCCGCCGGCCGCGTTGACGGCACGGTCGTCGACGACCGCGGTCAGGGCGTGGCGGGAGTGCAAGCGGTGCTGGTGCCGGCGCACCGAATGCGGTGGCGATTCGACTTGTTCAGAACAGCGACCACCGATGGTACAGGGCGGTTCTCACTCATCGGTATCCCGCCAGGCGACTACTCCCTCTTCTCTTGGGAAGCGCTCGAGTCGTTTGCGTACCTCGACGAAGACGTCCTCCGTCAATCCGAGGCGGCGGGCACGTCGGTCCGGATTGCGGAGTCATCGACCGCGCACGTCCAGATCGCGATCATCCCGGCGGCTCCTTGAGACGTGGATCAGGAACGATTAGGAGCCTTCATGGCGAGCTGAACAGGCACGCGACCGCTCTCTTCAGCGAATTCGACTCTCCCTCATCGGCCTGACAGTTGCAGCGCGGTCACGCGGCACGGCGTCCGTGAAGACGATGCGCCGACCCACTCCCCTCATCCTCTGACTGCATCAACCAAACGCTCGGGCGCCGTACGCACACGACGGACGTGTGTACGGCGAGGCCTGGCGGAGGAGAGCCCACGATGGCTAGCCACAATCAACTTACGTACTGGTGTCTCGCGACGCGGATTCCTGGGTGGAATTGGAGCGGCATGCGGTTGGCGCCGCAGGGGTCATCGCTCGCCCCATAGCGCTGCTGCGCAGCAACAGGCCGACATCGCCACACACGTCTCGGATCTTCCAGCCGGCTGTTCGGGCAGCCGCCGTCATTTGCGGAGAACTAACGCGAGGATCGAGCGCGCTCCGGCGAGTTGGGCGCGAAGGACGGCTTGCTCGATGCCAAGGACAATCTGGCGTTGGGAGCACTTGGCCTCATCCAGAACCCGGGCAACGACCCCGACAATGCGACGACGACCGCCGGCGTGACATTCCTCGGGCAGTTCCTCGATCACGACATGACGTTCGACGCGACCTCGAGGCTCGGCGTGCCACCCGGCCGGAGCGATCGCAAGAACACGCGAACGCCGAGCTCGATCTCGACTCGGTCTACGGGCGCGGACCGATCGCCGACAAGCAACTGTACCATCTCGGAAGACCGCGTGAAGTTCAAGATCGAGAGACTCCGAGCGCTGATTCGAAGACCTGCCGCGCGACGTCCGGCGGCTCGGCGATCATCGCGGACCCGCGGAATGAAGAGCACGTCATCATCGCGGGGCTGCAGGCGGCTTTCCTGTGCTTCCACAACAGAGTCGTCGACAAGCTGCGCGCCGGCGGCGAGGACCAGCGGCTGTCGGACAGGACGAGGAGGTGGCAGGACGCGGCGACGGCAGTCGATGCCGAGGCGTTCGATGATTCAGGGAGACACGCGACTGCGGAGTGTATTCGCCGAAGCGCGCCGGCTGGTGACCTGGCACTACCAGTGGATCATCGTCAACGAGTTCCTGCCGCAGCATTGTCGGCGCACGCGCTGGTCAACGACGTGCTGACCAGAGGCGGCCGTTTCTACAGGGCCAGAAACCGGCGACGCGAGCATTCCGGTCGAGTTCCAGGCGGCCGCCTATCGATTCGGCCACAGTATCGTCCGGCCGTCGTACCGCGCCAACATGCTCGGCGACAGCGGTGGGCCGTTCTTCGCGTTCATCTTCGATCCGGCCAGGCCAGGGACCGGACCCGATCGATCTGCGCGGCGGCTGCCGTGCGCCGCGGCGCTTCGTCGGCTGGCAGACGTTCTTCAACTTTGGCGGTGCGCTGGCCACCGACGTCCGCCCGAACAAGTTGATCGACACCAAGATCTCGACGCCGCTGTTCACCCTGCCGCTCGGCGCGATCGCGAGCGGTGATCCGCCGACCTCGTTGCCGCAGCGCAATCTGCTGCGACACCTGACCTGGTCGCTGCCGTCCGGCCAGGACATCGCCAGCGCCATGGGCATCCGGCCGCTGGCGCCAGCCAGCTGGCGAGCTCGCCCGGTTCGGCGTCGGCTTCGAGCGCAGCACGCCGCTCTGGTACTACATCTCAAGGAGGCCGAACTCGCGGGCGGAGCGGTGCTCGCCGGCGTCGGCGCGCGCATCGTCACCGAGGTGTTTCTCGGCCTGCTCAGGGCGGATCGCCATTCGTACCTGGCGCGGAACCCACGCTGGCGGCCGACACTGCCCAGCGGGACACGGGTGCGTTCACGATGGTGGACTTGCTGACGTTCGCGGGCGTCGATCGGCGAGCCGAGGGCAATAACCGGAGACGCGGGAGCCATCTCGCCCGCCGCGAGCGGCTCCCCGCGCTGAACCGTGACCTTGGACAGCACGCCCTCGAGGAGCGGTGTCATCATCGCCAGCCGCTTCGCGCGAATCACCATGTCCCACAGCGGCTCGAACTTCTTCCAGCCGACCGCATAGAAGAAGTGCTTGGCCTGGTGCTTGATGGAGTCGTGCGAGAGCGACCCGCGCACGATCGACGACCAGCGGTAGAAGTCACGATAGGCGTTGTCGTATCCACGCTTCAGCGCTTCGGGCGTCAGACGGGCGGGCCGATAGATGACGTGTCTCGTGTCGTACAGATCCCAATCGTGCGTCAGGATGCGGCCCGCCGCTTCCATGCGCGCGAAGAGTCGCGTACCCGGGTACGGCGTCTGGATGTGAAACGTCGCGGTCGTGAGGCCGTGCTCGATCCCCCAGTCCACCGTCCGCGTGAAGACGCTCTCGTCGTCATCGTCCATGCCGAAGACGAAGCTGCCGTTGATCATGATGCCGAGGTCGTGCAGACGCCTGGCGACGGCGGCATAGTCGCGCCCGAGGTTCTGGCGCTTGTTGCTCTCGACGAGATTGGCGGGGGCGAGCGTCTCGAAGCCGACGAACAGGCTGCGCAGGCCCGCCTCGGCCGCGCGCTCGACCAGGTCGCCTCGGAGGATCGAGTCCACAGTGGCGGCGCCCTGGAACAGCCGTCCCATGCCACGCATGCCGTCGAACAGCGCCGACGCGAACCGGCGGTCGCCAAACAGGTGATCGTCCAGGAAGTAGAGATGCCGGCCGGGCAGCCGCTCGATCTCGGCCAGCGCATCGTCCACGCGCTGGGTGTAGAACGATCGGCCACCTTCGAAGAACGCATCCTTGTAGCAGAAGTCGCAGTGCTGCGGACACCCTCGAGTGACCACGATCGAGTTCGGGACCAGATAGGCGTGGCGTCGAATCAGATCCCGGCGAATCGGCGGCACGCGCTCCAGCGTGCGGCCCGACGTGGACACGTAGCGGCGCAGCGGCTGCCCGGATCGGAAGTCCTCGAGGAACTGTGGAAACGTCTGCTCGCCGGGACCGAGAAAGATCGCGTCCGCATGCGCGGCGGCCTCGTCCGGCAGCGAGGTGACATGCAGGCCGCCCAGCGCGACGAAGACACCCTTGGTCCGGTACGCATCGGCCATCGCATACGCGCGCTTCGCGTTGGTGATGTAGACCTGAATGATGACCAGGTCCGGATAGTCGTCGGTGTATACGCGGCCGACGTGTTCGTCAACGATGACCGCCTCATCGTCGGGACGGAGATACGCGGCGAGCGTGGCCAGGCCAAGCGGAGGAAACAGCGAGTACTTGATCGGACGCCAATAGGGGCTCGTGGCTTCGGTGAGCGCCGGCAGGATGAACTTGGCACGTAGCGAACGGGGCAATGTGTGCATGGACAAGTTCTTTGTATCATAAAGCACACCCGCGCCGCCACACGCCGCGGCTGGATTGAAGGCGGGTCTAAAGACCCGCCTCTACGACACCCGCCTCTACGACATGCGCACTAGGAACCTGCGGTGCGCTGGACGGGCTCCAGCCGGTAGATCGGTGTGGGCTTGCCGTCGCGATCGTCGGTGACCAGGTAGATGAAGCCGTCCGGCCCCTGCCGGATGTCCCGGATTCGGCCCCGTCTGCTGCACCAGCGTCTCCTCGCTGACGATGCGCTGGCCGCTGAGGGTCAGACGTGAGAGCTGCTGCCCGTTCATGCCGCCGATGAACATGTTGCCGCGCCACTGCGGGAACTTGTCGCCGGTGTAGAACATCATTCCGGAGATGCCAATCGACGGAACCCAGATGCGCACCGGCTGCTCCATCCCGTCACGGTGCGTGCCGGAGTGGATCGCGAGACCGGTGGTGTAGTTCACGCCGAATCCGATCACCGGCCAGCCGTAATTCTTGCCGGCCTGAATGCGATTGACCTCGTCGCCGCCCTGCGGACCGTGCTCGTCGGCCCAGAGGTCGCCAGTCTCGGGATGAATCGCCAGTCCCTGCACGTTGCGATGACCGTAGGTCCAGATCTCCGGCCGCGCCCCGGCACGACTCACGAACGGATTGTCCTTCGGCACCTTACCGTCGTCGTGCAGCCGCACGATCTTGCCGTGGTGGTTCGTGAGGTCCTGCGCCGGGTGCGCCTCGAGCTTCCCTTCCGGCGGGACCTGACGATCGCCGAGACTCAGGAACAGGAAGCCGTTCTTGTCGAAGGCGATCTTCCCGCTGTAGTGGTTACGGCCCTTGGAGACGGCGTCGAAGATCTCCTCGACCTGCGTCAGCCGATCGTTCTCGAACTTGCCGCGTATGAGCGCCGTCCTCGAGTCCGCGTCAGTTGCGCCCGGCTTCGAGTAGCTGATGTAGAGCAGGCGGTTCGTGGCGAAGTTGGGATGCGGCATCACCTCGAGGAGGCCACCCTGCCCGGAGTGGAACACCTTGGGCACACCCTCGACTGCCTGCGGCAGAAGCTTGCCCTGACGAACGATGCGCAGTCGCCCGGGGCGCTCGGTGATCAACGTATCGCCGCCGGGAAGGAACGCAATGGACCAGGGCTGGATCAGCGCGTCAACCACGGTCACGACCTTGTAGTCGTGGACGGTGGACTTCTGCGTGGTCTGGCCGGATACCGCCACCGATATCGAAGCGGCGAGAAGAACGGTAAAGAGAGCGAGGCCGGTTCGTCGCATGCTGAATCTCCTCAACGGATGATTCTAACTGTTCTGGTATAGGCTAAGCAGGATTTAGCCGCTCGACTCTCAGGGGACATACCATGACACGACTGAGCTCTTCATTTATTGCTGTAACTGCACTGCTGGTCGGCACTGCGGTCGGCTCACTCGCGCAGGCACCGGCACCGGCCGGACCGCAGCCCTTCTCCGTCGGCAACCGCCTGGGCATGCCGATCAATCCGGCGCCGGACGGCAAGTTCGATCCGATGTCGTCGAACGTGAAGGTCTACGGCGCGATCTACTCGGCCGAGAGCTGTTCGTACGACGCGGCGCGCGGCGTCATCGTCGTGCCCAACCGCGGCGTCGCGCAGAACGTGCAGACCAACAACGCGTGGATCTCGTTCATCAACCACGACGGCTCCGTCCACACGGCTCGCTGGGTCGGCATTCAGAACCCGGGTGACCCGCGCACCACGATGACCACGCCGCTGATCATGAACGAGCCGCTCGGCAGCGACATCGCCAACGGCATCCTCTACCTCGCCGATCGCGACGGCGGCACGAGCCCCACCGATCCCGCCGTGTCTGTCGTCCGCAAGTTCAACATGCAGACCGGCATGCCGGCCGGCGAGGTCAAGGTGGACAAATCGACCGGCTTCAACGACATCGAGGTCGCCGACGACGGGACGATCTACGCTACGCAGACCGGCGTCGGGGGTCAGACCCCGGATCCGACGACGTGGCAGGTGTGGAAGATCACGCCGAGCGGAGCCGCGTCGATCTTCGTCCAGGGCGCGCCGCTGCGGCAGCCGAACGGCATCGCCTTCGACGAGAAAGGCAACATCGTCGTCGTCAACATCGGCACCGCCGATGTGTTGACGTTCGGTCAGGACGGAAAGCTGTTGAAGACCGAGACGGCCGTGCAGCCGGGCAACGACGGCCTGGTGATCATGAAGGACGGCACCAAGTACGTCAGCAGTGTCGTGCAGGGCGGCGTCTCGCGCATCCGACCCGGGCAGCCGGCGGAACTCATCGCGCAGAACATCCCGAATCCAGCGTCGATGTGCTACGACTCCGGCGCGAACCAGCTGGTGATTCCGATGAACGCCAACAACGCGATGGCCTTCATCCCGCTGAACAAGTAAAGGATCGCGGATGACCATGAAGCACACAGCGACGATCGCATGTGTCGTGGCGCTCGCGGTGGGCGCCGCATCGCTCGTTGGCGCGCAGGGTCGCGGCGGCGGCGGGCCTGCACCGGGTCGGGCCGGCGGTCCGGGCGGAGTGGCCGCCGCCGGAACCGTCGAGCGCATCACCGTGCACGGCAAGGCGCTCGAAGGCAATCTCGAAGGCGACTCCCCCGATCGTGACGTCACGGTGTATCTGCCGCCGGCCTATGCCAGCGATCAGAACCGGCGCTTCCCCGTCGTCTATCTGCTGCACGGCTATGGTGGACGCGAGGACACGTTCACCACACGCCTTGCGAGTCTTCGGGAAAGCGGCGATCGACTGGCCGTCGCTCAAGGCTTCAGCAGCGCGATCGTCGTCACGCCGAGTGCGTACACCCTGCACAAGGGCAGCATGTATTCGAACTCGCCGACGACCGGAGACTGGGAGCGCTTCATCGCCGAGGATCTCGTCGCCCACATGGACACGAACTACCGCACGCTGCCCAGCCGCTTGAGCCGCGGGCTCGCCGGCCACTCGATGGGCGGGTACGGTGCGCTGAAGATCGGCATGAAGCGGCCCGATGTGTTCGGTGCGCTCTACGTCATGAGCGCGTGTTGTCTGGCAGCGAATCGCAATCCGCGTCCGGAGTCGATGGCCGCGGCCGAAGCGATCAAGACGCGCGAGCAGGCCGAAGAAGCCGCCAAGGCGCCAGGGTTCGGTCCGTCAACGACGCTGGCGTCGGCGGCGGCGTGGTCGCCGAATCCGAAAAACCCGCCGCTGTTCCTCGACCTGCCCGTGAAAGACGGCAAGGTGCGCCCGGACATCATCGCGAAATGGGTGGCCAACTCGCCCATGGAGATGCTCGGAGAGCATGTGGCCAACCTCGGCAAGTACTACTCGATTGCCATCGAGATCGGGACGAAAGACTCGCTGCTGCGGTCGAACCAGGAACTGCATGCGGCGCTGACCAAGCTGCGCGTCCCGCACTACTACGAGGAGTACGACGGCGACCATACGAACAAAGTGCGCGAGCGGATCGAGGCGAACGTGCTGCCGTTCTTCGCGAGGAACCTGGCCGCCCCGGCCAATCCGACCAACCCGCAGATTCAGCCGTAGCGCACAGGATTCAGGTGCACCCGTTAGAGGCGGACCTTCAGGTCCGCCTTGCCGTGAGTTGAGCTACCATTTCAACCCGGAGGCCTCATGTCCACATCCCGCCGTGACTTCGTCAGAATCACCGGCGCGGCGACCGCCGGCGCGCTGCTGTCCTCACCGGCGTTCGGCGCAAACGAGCCGGCACTCGGTCTCATCTTTCCGCCGAAGGACTATCCGATTCCGCCGGACGCCAAGCGTCTCTATCCCGCCGGGGTCGAGTTCCTCGGTGACGGGGTCGGCCTGCCGGGAGGCATGACGATCGAAGGCTACGAAGAGGCCATCCCCCGTGTGGTTCCGGTCGCTGAAGCGCTCGCCAAGCGCGGCGCCAAGGTCATCTCCGTCTTCGGGTCATCCATCACCTTCTACAAGGGCGCAAAGTTCCACGAAGAGATCATGCAGCGCGTCACGAAGGCGACCGGCCTGAAATCGACCACGCAGAGCAACGGCCTCCTTGACGGCCTGCGCACGGCCAACGCCAAGCGTGTCGCGCTCGCCACGGCGTACACCGACGTCGTGACCGAACGTCTGAAGATCTTCCTCGAGGAGTACGGCTTCGAGGTCACCGCCGCCAAAGGACTTGGCTTCACCAGTGTTCCTGAGGGGTCGAACACTCAGGCGATCCTGCACAAGCTCGGCGCCGAGGCGTACGCCGCGTCACGCAAGGCTGACGCGCTGGTCCTGTCCTGCGGCGCGCTGCGCACGCTCGACGTCATCGTTCCACTCGAGAAAGTCATCGCCGCGCCAGTCGTGTCGTCCACGCCGCACGGGTTGATGAACGGCGTCCGCCTGCTCGGCGTGAGTCCGCGTGTGCAGGGCTTCGGCATGGTGTTCTCGCGGGCTTGAAGCATCGGGCCGCCTGAAGGCGGCCCCCACGTTACGGTATTCCAATGCTACGTACGCTCGGTACTGCTCGTCGTTCTTGCACTGGGCTCACAGATTCCTGCGTCGGCCCAGGGCGACGTCTACGATCGCGTCACACACGGCTACGCGACCTCCGACGGAGGCGTGAAGATTCATTACGCCACGCTCGGTCCGAAGGAGGCCGCCAGCGCCCCGCTCGTCGTGATGATTCACGGCTTCCCGGACTTCTGGTACTCCTGGCGGCACCAGATGTCGGCGCTCTCCGATCGCTTCCAGGTCGTCGCCATCGATCAGCGCGGCTACAACCTGAGCGACAAGCCGAAGGGCGTCGAGAGCTACGACATGCGACTCCTCGTCGCCGACGTCGCGGCGGTGATTCGCCATCTCGGGCGGGACAAGGCGACGATCGTCGGGCACGACTGGGGCGGCGCGGTCGCCTGGCAGTTCGCGTTTTTCCTCCCGCAGATGACGGAGAACCTCGTCATCCTGAACCTGCCACATCCGAATGGCCTGTTGCGCGAGCTGCGATCGAACGCGGAGCAAATCAAGAACAGCGAGTACGCGCGGAACTTTCAGACGAAGTCGCCGAGCGATCCAACGATCTTCTTCGGCCTGCCGATGACCGCAGAGACACTGTCCTCGTGGGTGAAGGATCCGGCGGCGCGCACGCGATACGTCGAGGCGTTCAAGCGCTCGGACTTCGAGGCCATGCTGAACTACTACAAGCGCAACTACCCGAAAGCCGGCCCCGATGCTCCACCACCGCCCGACATCCCCAAGGTGAAGATGCCGGTACTCATGTTCCACGGGCTCGCCGACACGGCGCTCAACTCCGACGGGTTGTCAGGAACCTGGAACTGGCTGGAGAAGGACCTGACCCTGGTGACCGTGCCAGGCGCCGGGCACTTCGTGCAGCAGGATGGCGCCGAGCTCGTGACGAATACCATGCGCTGGTGGTTGACCATGCGCTCCAGCCGCTGACCGCGCCGAGCGCGCGCGAACCTGTCGAAGGAGTCCCTGATGTCTCGATCGCTCGTACTGCTCTTCGTGCTCGGACTGAGTGCGTGTTCGCGGCCCGCCGACCAGCCGGCAGCCGCCGGTCCGGCACCGACGGTCGCGATCTCGAAGATGCCGACATTCGACGCCGCTCGGATGATGGCCGACATCAAGGTGCTGTCGTCGGACGAGTTCGAGGGACGCGCGCCGGGATCGAAAGGCGAAGAGCTGACCGTCAAGTTCCTGCAGGACGCGTTCACCACCATCGGCGTTCGTCCAGGCAACACTGACGGGACCTTCATCCAGCCGCTCCCCCTGGTCGGCATCACCGCCACGAACACGCGGCCGCTGACGATCACCGGCAAGGGAAAAAAGACGACGTTCCGCTGGCGCGACGATGTCGTGGCCTGGACGAAGCGCGTCGCCGACACAGCGGCGATCGAGAACTCGGAGCTGATCTTCGCCGGCTACGGTGTGACCGCGCCCGAATTCAACTGGGACGACTTCAAGGATGTTGACGTCAAGGGCAAGACCATCCTCGTCCTCGTCAACGATCCGCAGATACCGAGTGCCTCCGACCCGTCGCAGCTCGATGCCACGCTGTTCAACGGCAAGGCGATGACCTATTACGGCCGCTGGACCTACAAATTCGAGGAGGGCGCCCGCCGCGGCGCGGCCGGCATCCTGATCGTCCACGAGACTGGTCCGGCCGGATATCCGTTCACGGTTGTCCAGGGCAATCTCGACGAGAAGTTCGACCTGGTCACGGCGGACAAGAACATGGGCCGGGCATCGATCGAAGCGTGGGTGACGCTCGATGCAGCGAAGAAGTTGCTCGCCCAGGCCGGCCAGGATTTCGATGCGCTCAAGAAGCAGGCGCTCACCCGAGACTTCCGGCCGGTGCCGCTCGGCTTGCAGGCCTCACTGGCCATCCGCAACTCGCTGCGCACGATTCAGTCGAAGAACGTGCTCGCCAGACTGGAAGGCAGCGACCCTCAGCTTCGCGACGAGTACGTCGTCTACACGGCGCACTGGGATCATCTCGGCAAGGGCGCAGCCGTGGATGGTGACGACATCTACAACGGCGCGCTCGACAACGCGTCGGGTGTCGCCGCCGTGCTCGAGATCGCGCGGGCGTTCACCGCGGTCGAGCCGCGTCCGAAGCGGTCGGTGCTCTTCCTGATGGTCGGCGCCGAGGAACAGGGGCTGCTCGGCGCCCAGCACTACGCCGAGAACCCTGTCTACCCGCTCGCGAAGACACTGGCCAACATCAACATCGACGGCGTGAACCAGTGGGGGCGGACCAAGGACATCACCGTCATCGGCATGGGCGCGTCCGATCTCGATGACTACCTGCGCGACGCGGCATCCTCGCAGGGACGCGTGCTGCGTCCCGACCCGGAATCAGAGAAGGGGTTCTACTACCGCTCGGATCACTTCAATTTCGCGAAGAAGGGCGTGCCCGCGCTCTATACCGACACCGGCATCGACTTCGCCGGGAAGCCCGCGGAGTACAGCCAGCAGAAGCGCGACGAGTACACCAACAAGGACTACCACTCGCCGTCCGACGAGATAAAGCCTGACTGGGATCTGACCGGCGCAGTTGACGACGCGCAGCTGTTGTTCACGGTCGGCTATGGCGTCGCCAACGCCGCGAAGTACCCCGAATGGAAGGCCGGCAACGAGTTCAAGGCGACGCGCGACGCGATGCTCAAGTAGAGGCGGACCTTCAGGTCCGCCTACCGTTTGACGACCAGGTCCGCCTAGCCTTTGACGACGTACCCGCGCTTCGTCAGTGCGTCGCGCACGCGTGGGCGCACATCGCCTTGCAGTTCCACGCCGTCTTCGATCACCGTGCCACCCGTTCCGCACGCACGCTTCAGCTCCTGACTGAGATCTTTCAGGAACTCGGCATTCTGCGGCAACCCGAACACCACGGTGACGGTCTTGCCGCCGCGCCCCTTCTTCTCCATCCGCAGCTTCGCGACGACGCGATCGGGGACCGGTGCATCGGCCGCGCGGCGGGTGCTGCACTGGCAGTCTCGCTGTGGCCAGCCGCAGACGGGACACTTGCCAGCGGTCGCCGTGGAGTAGACGAGACGCGCGTTGTTCTTGAGAGTCACCATCCGTAGTGTACGCTCTCTGCCTGGATGGCTCTCACCGCCACGATCTACAACGTCGACGTCGACCTCTCGGACACCGACCGTGGTGTCTACGAAACGGTGGCACTGCGCGTCGCGCGCCATCCCTCCGAGTCCGAGGAGTATCTCGTCGCGCGGGTGATCGCGTATCTGATGGAGTTCGCCGACGGAATCGAGTTCTCGCCAGGTATCTCGACGCCAGACGAGCCAGCGATCGCCGTTCGCGATCTGACCGGCGCCCTCAAGGTGTGGATCGACATCGGCACTCCCGATGCCGCGCGGCTGCACAAGGCCTCGAAGCTCGCCCCGCGCGTGGCCGTCTACACGCACAAGGATCCGGCCCAGTTCCTGAAACAGCTCGCCGGCAAGACGATCCACAACGCCGACGCGCTCGAGCTGTACGCCATCGATCGAGCGCTGGTCAGCGCCCTCGTCGCAAGGCTCGAACGCCGCATGGCGTTCAGCCTGTCCATCAGCGATCGGGAACTCTATCTGTCGATCGGCACGGACCAACTCACGGGCGGGGTCGTTCGGCTGATCCGGTCCGGCTGATCACGGTCCGGCTAAAGCCGGACACTACATGCAGGTCCGGCTAGGGCCGGACACTACGGGCGGCAAGACTCGACCAGGTCCCGGACCGCGTCGATGATCAGCTCGGGCTCGTCGAACTGGACCCAGTGGGCGCTCCGCGCCGCGATGATGTGACGGCCCTCGTCCGAGGCCTCGGCCAGCAACCGGTGCACCTCGAGTTGCTCTGGCGGCTGGTTGCCGCTCGAGATCACGACAGTGGGAATCTCTCGAGGCACGACGATGCGCGCAATCGCTGCTCCATCCCGTTCCAGCGTCATCAGGTGATCGGCCATCGCGTGAAAGCACTTCGGCTGCGACCAGATCGCCTGCATCGACGCGTACGTCGATGGTGGTAGCTTGCGCACTTCTGTCACGAGCCGATCGAGCGTGCTCGACACGGTGGGACCAAACAGCCCGGCGACGCGCCGCGGGACCGCAGACTTCCCGCCGACCAGCAACGCCAGGCTGCCGCGAACGACGCCGACACGCGCGAGCCACGCGCCTACCCGTGACAGGTATCTGGCTCGTCGCAACCGGTAGGCGTGTTCCGGCGTCGGCGTCAGCCACTCCATCGCCGGGTCAACGAGGACCAGGCCGGTGACGAGGTCGGGATGCCGCATCGCGAAACCGCGAACGACGAAGCTGCCGAATGAGTGCCCGACCAGGATGCAGCGCTCGCGCGGTGCCACCTCGGCGAGCACCGCCGCGAGTTCTCCGACGATGCGTTCGAATGTGCGGGGAGACGAAGGGACGTCGCTCCAGCCGAGGCCGGCGCGGTCGTAGGCGTGAACGCGCGTGAACGCTGCGATCGCCGGCTGCACCACCGCCCAGCTGAGTGATGATGCGGCGATGCCGGACTCGAGGAGCACCGGCGGACTGCCCTCACCGGCGCTCGCGACGTGCAGCCGGTGTCCACCGATGTCGATCAGCCGTCCCGGAGGTGCGAGCGGCAACCCGACGCGCCCTCCGTGCGCGGCACGCGTGGCGGACAAGGCGGACCTGAAGGTCCGCCTCTACGCGACCTGTCAGTTACTGGACGTGCGCGGCGCCCGTTGAATCAGCTCGACGTCGAGCTGGATGAAGACCTCGTCGGCCACGCCGAGGCCGCCGTTGTCCATGACCTCGTGATACTTCACGCCGAAGTCCTTGCGGTTGATCTTGCCGCTCGCGGAGGCCCCGATCTTCGTCGTCCCGCGGGTGGTGATCGGACCTGACGGCGCGGTCAGCTCGAGGATGACCGGCTTCGTGGTGCCGCGAATAGTCAGGTTGCCGGCCATGTTGTACTTGCCGCCGGCCGCCGGCGTGATCGCCGTCGACACGAACGTCATCGTCGGATGGTTGGCGACGTCGAGGAAGTCGTCGGTCTTGAGGTGCTCGTCGCGCTTCTCGACACGCGTGCTGATCGACTTCACGTCAATCGTCGCGTTCACCTTGGCCTTGGTGATGTCCTTGCCGTCGTAATCGACGGTGCCGGTGACCGCGCCGAAATCGCCGCGGATGTTCGAAATCATCAGGTGGCGCACGGTGAACTGGGCGCGTGAGTGAGCGGTGTCAATCTGCCAGGTCTGCGCGACAGCCGGAGCGGCCGTGACCAGAAGAGCGATGAGGACGTATGCGATTCGTGACATAGGTCAATCATTATAGGTCGGCGGCCGATCACGCAAGCTCCCCGAACCACCGGCGCCGTGCCATCCACTTGACGATTTCCAGCACCGGTACAATTGAGAAGGCCAACGCAAGCATCAGCATCCAGTCGGCCAGCGAGAAGCTGAACGTGCCGAACGCCCGCTGAAAAAACGGCACGTACACGATCACGACCAGCAGCAGCACCTCCCACGCGATCGCCAGGTTGAGCCAGCGGTTCGCGAACATCCCCCGGACAATCGACAGGCGATCGGACCGGCAGTTGTACGCATTGAAGAACTGGATCAGCACGAGCGACACGAACGTCATGGCCATCACCTGTTCGAGCGGCCGGCCCGATCGCAGGAGCCACACGAAGAGCGAGACGATCACGAGCGCGGACCACACGCCCGCCGTGAGCAACATGGTCACGACAGGCCGCGTGAAGATGCCGACACGCGGGTCTCGCGGCTTCCGCCCCATCAAGTCCGGCTCCGGAGGATCGACGGCCAGCGCCAACGCCGGCAGGCCGTCGGTGGCGAGATTCACATAAAGAATCTGCACGGCCGTCAGCGGCATCGGGAACCCGGCGATCACGGTGCCCGCGAGTAAGACGATCTCGCCGACGTTACACGACAGGAGATACATCAGGTATTTCTTGATGTTGCCAAAGACAATGCGCCCCTCCTCGACAGCCGCGACGATCGTCGCAAAGTTGTCGTCGAGCAGGGTCATGCCGGCGGCTTCCTTGCTTACATCGGTCCCGGCGATACCCATCGCGATGCCGACGTCGGCCTTCTTGAGGGCTGGCGCATCGTTGACACCGTCTCCGGTCATCGCGACGACCCGACCGCGCTTCTGCCACGCATCCACGACGCGAAGCTTGTCCGCCGGCGAGACCCGCGCGTACACCGCAATGTCGGCGACATCGCGTTGGAGGTCTGCATCGCTCATCGCCTCGAGATCCCGCCCGGACACGACCCGCTCGCGTCTGAGGATCCCGAGCTCTCTGGCGATCGTGCTGGCGGTCAGTGGATGGTCGCCGGTGATCATCACCGCCCGGATACCGGCGGCCTCGCAGGTCTGCACCGCGGCTTTCGCCTCGTCTCGCGGCGGATCCATCATCGCGACGAGACCGAGTAGCGTCATCTGGCGTTCGGCATCCTCGAGAGCCGCGCCTTCCTTCCTCGCGATCGCCAACACGCGCAGGCCTTCACCGGCCATCCGACGCTCGACGGCCCGAATGGCCTCGCGACCGGACTCGTCCAGTGGCCCGACTCCGTCGTCGGAGCGCAGCTGGCTGGTACAGCTCGCGAGAATCTCGTCTGCGGCCCCTTTCGAGTACGCGACGCTGCCCGCCAGTTGCCCGGGAGTCGTCGTGTGAAGAGTGGTCATGCGACGACGCTCCGACGTGAACGGGATCTCAGCCACGCGCGGCTCCTGTTCATTGAGTTCGGCCGGATTGAATCCGACTTTTCTCGCGGCCACCACGAGCGCCCCTTCGGTGGGATCGCCTACGACCTGCCAGCGGCCCTCGCGCGAGACGAGCTGCGCATCCGACGCAAGCACGCAGGCGCGCAGCAGCTCACGCAGATTCGGTGGGGGCTCGACGCTGCGGCCGGCGTCGAGGACCGCGCCAGTGGGCTCGTATCCAGCCCCTGTCAGATCCAGCAACCGCCCATCCACGAATGCCTGCCGGACCGTCATCTCGTTTCTGGTCAAGGTGCCTGTCTTGTCGGAGCAGATGACGGACGTGCTTCCGAGCGTCTCCACGATGGGCAGGCGCCGGACGAGTGCCTTGCGCTTGACCATCCGTCGTAGGCCGATCGCCAGCGAAATCGTCACGACGGCGGGCAAGGCCTCCGGCACGGCCGCGACCGCCAACGCGATGCCGAACAGGAACATCTCAATCACTGGCAGGCCGCGCGCAAGGCCGACGGCGACGACGACGGCGACGATGGCCAGAGTGGCTTTGCCGAGCGTGGCACCCAGGCGATCGAGGTTCACTTGTAATGGGGTCCGGCTCGCCTCGACCGTCTCCACCATTTGCGCGATGCGACCGAACTCCGTGGACATGCCGGTCGCGACCACGATGGCCTGGCCGCGGCCGCGCGCGACGAGCGTCCCCGCGTACGTCATGTTCCGCCGGTCGCCAAGTGACAGCTGCCGATCATCGAAGCGGGCGGTCGTTTTCTCGACAGCCGCCGATTCGCCCGTGAGCGCGCTCTCGTCGATCGCGAGGTTGACGGCCTGAATCACCCGCGCGTCGGCAGGCACCCGGTCGCCGGTGCGCAGCAGCACGACATCGCCCGGCACCAGCTCGCGGGCTGGCACGACGGTTTCCAGCGCGTCGCGAAGCACGCGTGCCACGGGCGCCGCCATTTCTCTCAGCGCCTCGAGCGCCCGCCCCGCACGATGTTCCTGAATGAACCCGAGCATCACCGCAAACAAGACGATGATCGTGATGACGACGGCCTCGAGTGTGTGACCGAGGAATCCCGATACGACGGTCGCCACAAGCAGGATCAGAATCAGGACGTTCTCGAACTGGGCCGCAAAGGTGCGCCACGCGGACGTGCGTGTCGTCACTTGCAGTTCGTTCGGACCGTTGGTGCGGAGGCGCTGCGCTGCCTCATCCCCGGCAAGACCCGTCAGACCTGCCGAGAGCTGTTGGAGCGCTTCGTCGACCGACAAGGTATGCCAGATCGAGGCCCCTGCCTCGGTCGTTGGCACTACGCCACTCCGCATCCGGCGACCGCACTCACCGCCAGGTGGAGTCGACGGCCGCGACCGGTGAGTTGACAATGAATGCGGCCCCGTACGACCGCCGCCCATGCCAGGACCACCAGCAGGAGGCCCACCGCAACCGCTCCAACGATGACCAGCAGTCCTCTCGCGCCCATACGTCCCCCCTTCGGGGTCCCCCGCAAACAACACGACGATAGTGAAGCGGATATTTCATTTACAAATAGATAGTTATGAGATGACCGTGAGGTTTTTGTTATGTTTAGAACGAGGTGCACCGAGCTGTGGAGTCGCTGAACTATCACCACCTGCTGTACTTCTGGACCGTTGTGCGGGAGGGCGGTATTTCAAGAGCGGCTGAGAAGCTCCGGCTCTCGCAGCCGACCATCAGCGCCCAGATCAAGATCCTCGAGGCGACGCTTGGAGAACGTCTGTTTCAGCGCCAGGGCCGCACGCTCGTGCTGACTGACGTCGGCCGCGTGGTCGACCGCTACGCCACGGAAATCTTTACCGCCGGCGGCGAATTGCTCGAGACGCTCAAGGGCCGGCCTTCGGACCGGGCTCCGCGGCTGGCCGTGGGCGTCGCGAATGCCGTGCCCAAGCTGGTCGTGTATCGTCTGCTGCGCTCGGCGATCGAGGCCGCTGACCCGATGCAGATCACGTGCAGCGAAGGCGATCCCGAACAGCTCCTGGCTCAACTGGCGACGCACGCGCTCGACGTGGTGATCAGCGACACCCCTGCATCGCCGCACGTCCGCGTGAAGGTCTTCAATCACCTGCTCGGCGAATCCGGAACCACGTTCTTCGCCGGCAGGCAGCTGGCGCTGCGTTTGCGGCGGCGTTTCCCACGTTCTCTGAATGGCGCGCCGATGCTCCTGCCGACCATCAACAATTCGCTGCGGCGCGCGCTGGAACAGTGGTTTGTCGCCGAGGGGCTTCGTCCTGTCGTGGCCGGCGAGTTCGAGGACCCCGCACTGATGAAGACCTTCGGCGAGTGGGGCCGGGCAGTGTTTCCCGCGCCGACAGCCATCGAGGGCGAAGTGCTTCGGAGCCACCGCGTCGCCATCGTCGGCCGTGCATCAGCGGTACGGGAGCGCTACTACGTGATCTCGGTTGAGCGTCGCCTCAAGCACGCCGGCGTCGCGGCGATCACGAGCGCCGCGCGGACGGAAATGTTCGGTGAACTAGGCGCGTCGACCCGCGTCGCGCGCGTGGCCACTCGGTCGGATCGCTGAGAAGGTTGGTGTGTCGCGCCGCGAAGATGCGATCACGGCCCTGACGAAGAGCCGACGATGCGAAGGCCGCCCGGGGCTCCCGGCGGCCCTGGCGGAGCGGCCCGGCGCTCGTCGGCGCCGAGATCGGCGGAACCGATCGGGCGGGGGTCCCCATCCCAGTCAGCCGCGGCGTACGTCGAGACGGTTGCCACCTGATTCAGCAGGGCTAGCCGCCTCCGCGGTGACGTGCAGGTCACCCGTGGCAGGGTTGACGAACAGCGCCGTCGTCGCGCTGGTGTAGTTCCCGCTCACCGTGCCCGACGCCCCGTCGCGGCTCGCGATCGCGCCATCCAGCACATTGTTCGCGATGACGACCCCGCTCGTGTCCGGGAAGCGATACTCGATCGGATTCGCATACGTGCGCGAAATCAGGATCGTGTTGTGCAGCACCTGCGTGTTCGGCGAGTCGCCGAGAGAGATCGCCGCGTCTCCCGGAACCTCGCGATAGATGAAGTTGTTCCGGACAATGCCACCGGCATGATCGTTGGGCGTCCGCTCGACGAGCCCCAGCGCGATCTCACGCTGGCAGTTGAGGAACGTGTTCCCATCGACGAGTGTGTTGGTCGAGCCGTTCCAGATGAGGATCGCCGGTCCAGCCAGTCCCTGCGGCGCGCGCACGTTCCTGAACAGGTTGTGCCTGATGATCCAGTTATCGCCGGCGTGGACGTCCACGCCGTTGGTGTAGGCGTCGCGGCTCGTCGTCTCGTATTCGATCACCGAGTACTCGAACGATGCCGTTGTCGACCCCGCCGCCGGCGCCGTCCGGATTCGCTTTGATGAACTGCTGGCCGGCGTTGACGAGACGCACGTTGTGAATCAACGGCGACTGCGTGCCGGCGTTGAGCATGATCGGGTGGTTGTAGATGTCGCGAATCGTCAGGTTGGCGATCACCACGCCGCGCACATCGCCGCCGACCCAGATCCCGAACGGCGTGCCGCCGTCATCCGGACCGCTCATCCCCTTCCCCACCAGCACCACATCGTCGCGATTGCCGCTGGCGCCGCGGATGCCGACATTGGTGAAGGCGCCGTTGATGGAGAGCGGCGAGCTCAGCGCGTAGGTCCCTGGCGCGATCACGATCGTCGTATCGGACGCGATTGACGCGACGGCGCTTCGCAGTTGCGCCGCCGTAGAGACGTTCACGACGTTGCCCGATGGGGCCGGCAGCTGAGCCGGTATGGACCAGGGCCCGGCCATGGCGACTCCGGGTGCGAGCAGAAGAGCCAGAAGCACGGCCGGGACAGGTCTCACGGCCGGGTTGAAGAGCAAAGACTTCGCCAGCGCCAGGAAAGGCTGGTCCGCATGAGTGTGGAGCAAATCGCAGCCGTGCGTGGGTGCACGCTGCTACACTTTCGCCCAAGAGCCGACCTATGTACCTCTCCCGAAGGTTTTTCTTGTTTTTGAGCGCTGGCGTATCCTTCAGCCCAGCTCTACTACTGGAGTCAAGCGCGAGATGCTCGTCCGTTCGGTACGGCCCGAGGACCTCGAGATGCCGATCTCCGGGCTTCTCCGACTATCTCACCCCAATCGATCGGTTCTTCGTCCGCTCGCACGTCTACACGCCGCGCATCGACGCCGGCCAGTGGCGGTTGACGGTCGGGGGCGAGGTCGCGAGCGCGCTCACGTTCACCCTCGAGGATCTGCGGCGACTGCCTTCGGCCGAGATCGTCAGCGTGCTCGAGTGCGCCGGCAACGGGCGCAGCTTCTATGAGCCGTCAGTGCCAGGGCTGCAATGGGGCCACGGTGCGGTCGGCAACGCGACGGTGGCGCGGCGTGAGGCTGGCGGATGTCCTGAAGCGCGCGGGCCTGAAACCGTCAGCGAAACATGTGCTCTTCAACGGCGCCGACGTGCCGATCGGAACGATGCCCGACTTCGAGCGGTCGATTCCCGTCGCCAAGGCGCTTCATCCGGGCACCCTCCTCGCGTACGAGATGAATGGTGAAGCGCTTCCGGTCGAGCACGGCTTCCCGCTGCGGGTCGTCGTGCCGGGCTGGGCGGGCGATGCGTGGATCAAATGGGTGACCTCGATATCGGTGCTCGATCGTGATCACGAGGGGTTCTGGATGGCTCGCGCCTATCGCCATCCTGGAATGCCAGCGCAGCCGGGCGTCGCCATCGCTCCCGATCGGATGCAATCCGTGACCAGCCTGCACGTGAAGAGCGTGATCGCCAATCCGCTCGACGGGTCTCACGCGGTGGTCGGCACGCCTGTGACGATTCGCGGCGCGGCCTGGAGCGGCGATGCGGGCCCGGTGACGGCGGTCGATGTCAGCCTCGACGGTGGACGCAGCTGGAACGCCGCTGCCATGCGACGCGATCAGCGAACGGAATTCGGGTGGCGGCTCTGGGAGTATCCGTGGACGCCGTCTCGCGCGGCCTACTACACCATCATGGCGCGGGCGCGCGATGCCGCCGGAAACAGCCAGCCGTTCGATCAGGAGTGGAACCCCTCCGGCTATGCCTGGAACGTCGTTCCGCGCGTCGGCGTGAGTGCCGTGAATACGATCCCGGCCGAGACCGCGCGAGTCCAGCCGGCGGCATCCACGATCGAGCCGCCGGCCGCGTATAAGAGCACGTGCCTCGCCTGTCATGACGAGGATGTGATCCGTCAGCAGCGTCTGACGCGCCCGCAGTGGGACGCGGAGATCAACAAGATGACCGGCTGGGGCGCGAAGGTGTCCGACCAGGATCGGAGCGCGCTTCTCGACTACCTCGCCGGACGTTTTGGTCCACGTCGCCCGTAACTAATTCGTCCCGGCGCCGCCGCTTCCGACGATCGACTGCATGACCGCCGTCTCGAAGTCGTCCCGCAACTCGCCGCGGCTGGCCAGCCCGACGATCTGGGTCATGAACAGAGCGACGATGCGTTCGGTGGGATCGATGAAGAAGTGCGTGTTGAACGCACCGCTCCACCCGAAGCTGCCCTTCGAGAGATAGGTCGTTCGCGCCGCGGCATTGTCGATGACACGCACGCTCAAGCCGAAGCCTTCGCCGGGCGACCGGCCGGGAAGCGTGTCCGGCGCGAACACCGACGCCATCAGCTCCACGGTCTTCGTGCTCAACAGACGTTTGCCATCGAGCTGTCCGCGGTTGAGCAGCATCAGCGCGAACTGCAGGTAGTCCTCGGCGGTGCTGTACAGACCGCCCCCACCCGAGAGATACGCCCCGTTCATGAATACCGGGTCCGCTGCCTTGCGCAGGCCGGCGCTCGACTGCTCGTACAGCGTCGCCAGACGCGGGTTCCCGCCGGTTGACGGAACGAGGTGTCCTTCATGCCGAGCGGGTCGAAGATGCGCTGGCGTGCGAACTGATCGAACGGCATCCCCGACGCCACCTCCACGATGCGCAGGAGCACGTCGAACCCGAACTGCGGGCTGTACGCCCAGCGTGTCCCCGGCTGGAAATCCAGGGCGAGTTTCTTCAGCCGCGGCATTACCTGCGCCACGGTCTCACCTGCCTTCGGCATGACGTCGGCAACGCCCGCCGCGCTGACGCCGCCGCTCGCCAGGCCCGACGTGTGCGTCAGCAGATCGCGCACGGTGACCTCGCGATCGGCGGGCACCGTACGGCCAGGCATCGGCGCCGCGAAGGTTCCCGACGGCGCCGGCGCGACGCGGCCCTCGGTGTTGAGGACGACAACCGACAGGCCCTGCAGGTCGGGAATGAACTTCGAGGCCGGATCGGTGAGCCGCACCTTCCCGTCCTCGACCAGCATCAGGATCGCGACGCCGACGACCGGCTTGGTCATCGACATGATGCGGAAGATGGCGTCCTTCTGCATCGGCCTCTTCGT
The DNA here is from genome assembly GCA_963751025.1 of uncultured Acidobacteriota bacterium. GTDB lineage: Bacteria > Acidobacteriota > Vicinamibacteria > Vicinamibacterales > UBA2999 > Gp6-AA40. Next base: position 49,070 of record CAVVTC010000011.1, read on the forward strand.
CTCGAGGTCCATCAGGCCATGCGTGTCGAAGTGCGCGACGCGGCCGTTGCGGGCGACGAGCGAAATGGCGCCCGGGAACACCTTCGCGTCGATCTGCCGCTGCAACAGCTCGCCGATGCGTTTGAGGCGATCCGTGGAAAGGCCGACATCCTCGGGCCTCGCCGTCGGCGCTGCTGCGGCGAGCGGCTCAGTCGATCATCGCGGGCCACACGAGCGTCGCCAGACAGAACACGACGAGGGCAAGCGGCTTCAGATGCTTGCGCATGGATGTCTCCTGGAGTGCAACCGCGATCATACCCGTGCCAGGCCGCCCACGGGCGCTGGCGTCCCGTGGTTGACCGGAGTGCGCACGCGAGTCACAATCGAATCGTGCTCCACCGTCTCGTCTTCGTCGCGCTGTTGTGCGTCTTCGCCTGGGCAACGGGCGATCGCATCGCGCCGTGCCCGTTGGAGCGGTCGCGGCGGCCGCAGGCGGTGAGGAGGTGTGTGCGTCTGACGCTGCCGGGAGCACCGACGATGCGGACCGTCAGTGGAAGGCGCAACGTCCCACAGCGCGTCCGCTCACGAATCGGTCTGGCGATCACAACTCCATCACGCGGAGCTCGCGGGCGTCCCCTGCCCCGACCTCGTCCTGGCCCTCCAGAGCGGTCATGCACCTCCTCCTCGTTCGGGGCCCGGGCCGCTTCATCTCCGCCGCATTCCTCTCCTGATCTGATTTCTCCGTTCGCGCGCGCTGTCACCTACCGACAGGTGTGTCTTCGTGTGTCGACAGGAGGATTGGATCATGCTGTACGGCCAGTATTCGGATCAGACTGCTCGTCATCGCCGTCGTTGTTGCGTTGTCCGTGTGGGCGATCTATCCGCCCGATCAGAAATCAAGCTGGGGCTGGACCTGAAGGGCGGCGTACACCTCGTGCTGCGAGTCAAGGCTGATGACGCGCTGCACCGGCAGACGCCAGCCACCGGAACCGCGCTGAACGGCCTCCGGAGGGAGACGGTCCAGCAGGCGCTCTCGACGATCGAACGGCGTGTCAACGAACTCGGCGTCGCCGAGCCCGTGGTCGCGCTCTACGGTGATGCCGATCGAATCCTCGTGCAGCTCCCTGGTATCGAAGACGTCGAGAGCGCGAAGCAGATCATCAAGTCAACCGCGCAACTCAGATTGACCCTCGTCGAGCGCGGGCCATTTCCCAGTCGCGCCGCAGCGCTGCTGGCGTACGGCAACACGTTGCCCGCCGAGCTCGAAGTGCTGGCCGAACGGTCCCCCGACTCTGTCGAATCCGTTTTCTATGTCGTTCGGACGACTCCGGCCGTGTCGGGCCAGGACCTTCGCGACGCCCGGCAATCGGTCGATGAGTTCAACCGGCCCGCGGTGGCATTCATCCTGAAACCGGACGCCGGCGCGCGCTTCGGCGCATTCACCGAGCAACACATCAATCGGCTGCTGGCGACCGTCCTGGACGGCCGCGTGATGTCCGTAGCGACGATCGAATCCCGCATCGCCGATCAGGGTCAGATCAGAGGCGTCAGCCGCGAAGAGATGATCCAGCAGGTCATCAACCTCAAGTCCGGCGCGCTACCAGCGGACCTCGAGTACGTCGAAGAGCATATGGTCGGTGCCGCGCTCGGCGAGGCATCGATTCGTTCCGGCGTGCTCGCATCCGTCGGGGGTCTGGTCCTCGTCGCGTTGTTCATGCTGGCCTACTACAGGATGACCGGCCTCAACGCGCTCGTCTCCATCCTGCTGAACCTGCTCATCCTCGTCGGACTCGTCGCCGTCATCCCGGTCACGATGACACTGCCCGGGATCGCCGGCTTGATCCTCACCATCGGGATGGGCGTCGATTCGAACGTGCTGATCTTCGAGCGTATCAAGGAGGAGCTCGCACGGGCTCGCGGTGCGCGAGCGGCTGTCAACGCCGGGTTCGATCGCGTCTGGGTCACGATCGTGGACACACACGTCACATCGCTGATCGCGGCCGCTCTTCTCTTTCAGTTCGGTACGAGTCCATCCGCGGATTCGCCACGACCCTGACGATCGGCCTCCTGGCGAATGTCTTCACTGCGGTGTTCGTCTCGAGGACGCTGTTCGAGCTCGTTCCTGTGGCGCGAGGCCAGCAGTCGGACGCTCAGCATCTCCAGTCCTTCTCGAGTCTTCACGAACACGCGTATCGACTTCAGCCGCTGGGGCCGGCACGCCATCGTCTTGTCACTCGTTGTCATTGGCACCGGCGTGGCGACGATCGCGACGCGAGCGCTCCCGCTCGGGACCGACTTCGCCGGCGGCACTGCCGTGGTCGTCGAGTTCGCGCAGGAGGGCGTCACCGAGGACGTCGTTCGCGATGCGGTGGCTGGCCTGCCAGGTGATGAAGTGGTCCAGCGCTATGGACGGGCACAGGATCGACGGTTTCTGATCCGCGTGCCTCTGGCCAATTCACCAGGCCAGAGCAGCAGTCTCGAGGCCGGAGCGCGCCAGGTGACGCAAGCCCTGCAAGCCGCGAAGGTGCCGAGCTTCCAGATCGTGGATCGCCAGCTTGTCAGCGCCGCCATCGGTGAGGATCTGCAGTGGCGGGGGATCTACGCGACGGCGGCATCGATTCTTGCGATTACGGCCTACATCGCCATCCGTTTTCGATTCGCGTTTGCGATCGGAGGGATTGCCGCCACGCTCCACGACATCCTGGTCACGCTGGCGTGCCTGTCATTCGCCGGCTACGACTTGACGCTCAATGTCACTGCCGCCCTGCTGACCATCATCGGGTATTCAGTGAACGACACCATCGTGATCTTCGACCGGGTTCGCGAGAACGCGAAGGCCATGCGAGGAGACTCCATGGCCGGCGTGGTTAATCTCAGCGTGAATCAAACACTGTCGCGGACCGTGATCACGGCCGGGGCGACGTTGCTCGCCGTCGTGTCGTTGTATCTGTTCGGCGGTGAGGCCCTTCGCGGCTTCGCGTTCACGATGCTCGTCGGCATCGTGAGCGGAACCTACTCCACCGTGTTCATCGCTTCGGCGATTGCCACGAGGCTGAGCCAGACGCCGCATGTAGGGCGCGTCCTTGTCGACCGGCCTAGTTCTTCTTGAACAGGCGCTGGTAGTCGACGGTGCTCTCGCACACGAACTCGGAGACGAACTCCAGTTCGGGACGGAAGGGGAAGGTCCGCAATGGAATCACCCACGGCGTTCCCCAGACGTTCGGGTCTTCTCGACGTGCCAGATCAAGAGGACAGGCTGTCCTGCGCGCACGGTCGCTGGCTTCACTTCGAAGGTGACGATCCGCGGTTCCAGACCCGGTTGGGCCCCTGGCCCGCGCCCCCCTGCGGCGCTCCTTGCTGTGGCGCGGGCGTCTGCGCCGCCAGGACCGATGAGACGAGGACAACGACTATCGACGTCAGCACGCTTCGCATGGCTTATTACGTAACACGCGAAACCAGCCACCTCTGCGATGGGTTCCGAGGGCCAGCCGGAGAAACCTCCCTGACGTCCAAAGCTCTGATGCGGCCCGCGCCGATTCTTCATCGTTGTCCTGTCTGGCTGCCTCACCGGGGTGTGTCCTCGGCACAATCCACGGACGAGACGAGCTGCCTCGTCGCTGCCGATCTCGATAGAACGCGTGCGAGATGCCCTCGGGCGGAAGCCGGTCATCACGATAGAGGAGATCCTCGCGGCGCCGACATTCCGCGTGCTGATTGAAGAGCAGCCGTTCCGGTGGGAGCCGCTCTTCACGCCAGCCGACGTGAGCGTGGGTGTGCTTCCCCCTGGTCCCGCGCACCACTATGAGTTCCTGCGGATGTTCTCGCCGGAGCTGACTCGCCCGTACGCCGCATTCAACCAGCAGGAACTGCTGCTCGTGACGATCGAGACCCTCGCCACCACGCTCGCCGTGCGGGCCGGCACCTCGGGCGTACGCTCGGCATGGAAGGGAGTCGAGAAGCGGCGGCTCGAGCAGCTCCGCCGGGAGATCGCCGCAGACGTCGCCGCCATCGAGGCGCAGCGTCAGCAACCGCAGCGATAACTGACGCGGCGGCGGCCGCCACCGCCTTGCGTGCACGGAATCCTCGCAATGGCTTGCCATGTGCGGCCCTCGCAGCCACAATTCCCAGCCATGCAAGCCCTTGATGCCGCTCTCGCGTTTGCGATCACGATGCTGATTCTGGCGATGGTGGTCACGACCCTGGTCGAAACGCTGCATCGCCTGTTCGGCCTTCGCGAGAAGGGTCTCGCGATACTGCTCGGCAACTTCTACGACCGGATCCTCTTCTCGCGCAGCGGCGGCGTCCTCCGAGCCGGGGACGATCGGCGCGCGTTCATCGAGATGATGACAATCAACCGGGGTCCGGTTGGCCAGGCGCCGATGATGGCACTCCAGCGAAACCTGAACGTGGACGCGCAGTCGGAAGACCGCAAGTTCCTCAACTGGATCTGGGGTGGACGCCGGCTTGGCTCGCTCAGTCTCACCGCGTTCATGGAACGGCTCGGCGGCAGCGAGTACGGCGCGCAGCTCGTCACGCAGGCCAGTACCGCTGGCGACAAAGGCATCGAGTGGGTGCTCAAGGACGTGGCGCAGAAATTCGATGCCTTTGGCGCCGAAGCCTCCGAGTACTTCGAGAGCCGGGCTCGCCTGCTGTCGGTCGTCGTCGGGTTCGTGCTCGCCTTCGCCATCAATGTGAACGCGATCGCATTGTTCGAGACCTTCATGAAGCGGCCCGACGTCACGCAGGCCATCATCGCCCGAGGCGAGAGCGTCACGAAGAGCTACGAGAACCTGCAGAAGCAGGCAGAGGCGCTCACGGCGGCGGCGGAGACCGCGACCAGCGAAGAAGCCCGCGCGAGCATGCAGAAGGCCGCCGACGAAGCCGCCGCGGCCGTCGAGAGCCTGCAGTCGGTCGGCGTGCCGATCGGATGGAGCGCCCAGAGCGTCGCCGAGTTCGGGCGGTCAACTGCGACCGCGCTTCTCGGGTTGGTCCTCGGCGGACTGCTGATCGGACTGGGCGGGCCGTTCTGGTACAAAGCCGTGCAGACGCTCACGGGTGTTCGCGCCTTCTCGAAGAAGGACACCACCGCGTCAGCCACGGACACGACGACGGTGTCGGTTCCGGCCGCGCCGAATCAGGTGCCGAACACGCCGATCGACGCGTTTCACGCCGCGCTCGGCGCCACGCTGGCCACCGGAGAGTTGAGGCCCCCCGAAGAAGCGGTCGGATGATTGGAGACAAGAATGGCCAACATCTACGAGGTACTCGCCGGCTCGTTGAACCTCCGTGAGCAACCTGGAGGCCGCATCCTGACAACGCTTCCGCGAGCCACGCAGGTGACGGAGGTCGGACCGTCGCGCTTCGACGCGTCGAACGTGACGTGGCTCGAAGTCCAGGCACTGTCTCCGGGATCGCCTTCCGGGTTTGTCGCCGCCCAATACATGGCGCGCGTGAACGCGCTCGGCCAGGAAGGCCCGGACGCGACCGACACCCCGGATGTCACCGCGGATCGCCTGCGGATGCTCACGCCGACCGCCAAGCCGTGGATCATCAGCTCGCTCACCGCCAGCTTCGCGCCCGTCGTCGAGCCGTATGGCATTCTCGCGAGCCCGCGACGCCTCTGTCATTTTCTCGCGCAGGCCGCGCACGAGTCCGCCGGCTTCCGAACGCTCGAAGAGTTCGGCGGCGCGACGTACTGGAGCCGCTACGAGGGCCGCGCCGATCTCGGCAACACCATCAGCGGCGACGGCGTCCGCTATCACGGCCGCGGCATCTTCCAGTTGACCGGACGCGCGAACTATCGCGCGATGGGCGGAAGATCACGTCGGCCTCGAGGACGAACCGCACCTCGCCGCTGAGGGCGACGTCTCGCTGCGGACCGCGTGCGAGTACTGGAAATCACGGCGAATCGAAGTCCCGGCCGACGCCAACGACATCCGCGAAGTGACTCGCCGCATCAACGGCGGCTTCAACGGGTTGGCCGATCGGCAGACCTACTTCCGCCGCGCCTGGTCGATCTCCGGGGCATTCAGGGTGAGCCGCCCGGCGTCTAACGCGAACGTGAGGAGGCTCAGGTCGAGGCGCGAGGATCCGGTGGCCGCGCCGCCGTATACTGGCGGCCATGACGCTTCCTGGGATCATCGGCGTTCTGCTGGCCCTGCCCGTGCTGGCCGGACAAACATCGCCGGCCCCATCCAGAGACGATGCCGCGGTCAGAGACGTCGTGCGACGGTATGTCAATGCACGGGAACTGAGCGACGCGAAGGCGATTGAGGCGCTCTTCACCGCCGACGCCGATCAACACACGACGTCCGGCGAATGGCGGCGAGGCCGGCCGCAGGTCATACCCGGCACGATCGAATCGTCGACGCGGAATCCGGCAACCGCAGTATCACGGTTGCCGCTGTCCGCTTCATCACGCCCGACGTGGCCATCGCCGACGGACCCTATGAGATTGCCGGCGGCGGTACGGTTCGCCGTATGTGGACCACGCTGGTGCTTGCGCGTGAAGCTGGCGTGTGGCGCATCGCCGCCATTCGCAACATGGTACCAACCGGCGGCGCGGCCCAGCGTCCGCAATGAAGGCCCGGCGCGGACAGCGTTACCACGGCGGCAGCGTCATGAACAGGAATTCCTTCAGGTAGTCGTCAGAAGCCGCGAGCAGTTCCTCCCGCGTCCCGACGAAATGGATGCGACCGTCGCGAAGCACGAGGAACTCGACACGCTCATCGCTCTCGGGATCGACCTCCTCGACGGTCAGCGCGCCATTCTGCCGCACCGCTTCGTGAGTCGCGACGTAGACGGCGTCGCGAATCTGATGCGTCACGACAATGGAGGTCACCTGCTCGAGATCGCGCAGCTTGACGATCTCGTCGTCGATAGACGCCGCGGTGATCGGATCGAGACCAGTCGTCGGATCGTCGAGCAGCAGCAGGCTCGGGCCTGTGCCGCCATCGCGCGCGCGATGGCGACGCGGCGGCGCTGACCGCCGGACAACTCAGACGGTCATCGCGGTCAATGAATTCGGCGAGACCAACGAACCCGAGAACCTCCTAGACTCTCGCTGCGCACCTGCGTTGCTCGGGAAGCCGCATCTCTTCAGACAGCCGGTAGCCGACATTCTCGGCGACGTTCAGCGAGTCGAACAGCGCGCTCTCCTGGAACAGCATGCCGATGTTCGGCGCGCAGCGCGCAGGAGGTCGCGCTCGCCCATCGCGATCAATACGCTGACCATTGAGGAGGATCTGCGCCGGAGTCCGGCCGGATCAGGCCGAGAATCAGCTTGAGCGACGACGGACTTTCCAGCGCCGCTGGCGCCGAGCATGATCGTCATCCGCCCTTTCGGGACGACGAAGCTCACGTCATTCAGCACCACATGTTCGTCGAAGGCAAGCGACACCCGACTGAACTCTACCGCAGGCGTCTCGCGAGCCCCCATCGTGGACGCTAACTCCTGACTTGGAGAGCGCGTTTCATACGCGCGGAACAGGGCGTTGGATTCCATCCCGTGGCGTCGGCAGCTTCTTGAAGTCGGAGCTCGTCGTGTAGGCACGGGTGAAGTACTGCGCGTCCTCGACCTTGGTGATGACCGTCAACCAGCGATCGCCGTTCGGCATCTCGTTGAGGTTCCAGGTACTCACTGACCGTCGCTTTCTCGCCGTACGGTGCGCCGTTCTTGCGGACGTAGCCCGGCCGCAGGTTGGTGGTGACGACTCTGAGATTGCGCGCCGCGGTGTTCCACTGCGCGACCGAGTGCCCCTGCCAGGTCGCCTCGGTCGGAGCCGGCGGGTTGCCGAAACGAAGCAGACGCGTCTGCGTGCCCGTATCGGTCTCCACTTTCAGCGTCGTCTCGTCCTGCCACGAGATGCGCAGGCGCCCGGGCAGGCGCATGATGCCGCCGGCGCCGTAGGCGCGGCACTGCTCGCCGGCCGCTTCATCCTTCGCCGGATCCCAGCTCTCTCCCACCTTCCGGCCTTCCGGGGTCAGCGGCACCGCGTCGAAGACGCCCTTCGCGGGCGTGACCATCCGGAACTTCCAGTCCTCGATGATCGGCGACACCCAATAGCCGGAGAGATCGATGGGCGCGGCCTTCTGAGGGCTGACGGGCGGACCGCCGGCACGGCCGCGACCGCCGCCGCGCTGCGCGTCGAGCGGGGCGGACCACACGAGCGCGCACACTGTCATGAGTAGAAGGATTCGCTTCATGGTGTTTCCGGGCCGCCTGAAGGCGGCCCCTACGTATCAATTCAACCACTTCGTTGGCGCCGCGGCCCCAGTTGAAGCCATCGGCGGGCCGGGTCAGGTTGACCATCAGCACCCGGTACTCGCCCGGCACGCGCGATGGCCGCCCGTTGATGACCACCTTGTCACCCACCTTCAGCGAGTCGCGCTTCACACCCGACTGCGCGAGCTGACCGGTTCCACCCCACTCCACCGCCCATCGCTGCGAGACGCCGCTCGCGTCGGGTGCGTCGATGTGCACGAACGAGTGCGGATTGCGGTAGATGAACTGGACGATCGCGCCTTCGAGCTTGATGGCCTTGGTGGTCTCGTAGGTGGCGCTGAACGAGTGGTGAGCGAACGCGGTGGACGCCGTCAACGCGGCGGCCGCGGCGATGAGTAAGAGACTGCGTTTCACTTTTTGTCCTCCAGCGTCTTGTACACCGCCTCGATGAACATGCTCGTCGTCCAGGGTCCCGTCGTCGAACCGTAGCGCCCGTCGAAGTCCAGCGTCGGACGCGCGGTCCGTACCTGTTCGAGCGTCATCCCCTTCGTCTTCAGCTCCTTGATCCGATCGCGAATCATGACCAGCATATTGCGATACGAGGCGACATCGGCGGTGTCCGACAGCCGGCCGCGGCCCGGGACGATCCACGTGCCGCCCTGCGACCGATATTCGGCGACCGACAAATCGAGGATGTGGTTGAGGCCGTCGATCACGCCCTGGATGGTGCCGCCTTTGGCCGTGTCGATGAGCGGATAGCTGATCGTCGAGAAGAGGTTGCCCGCCGCAATGACCTCTGAGTGCCGGAAGAACGCGAAGCTGTCGGCGTCGGTGTTGGCGGCCTTGGCGTGGTAGAGGATGACCGGCTCGCCGTTCACGTATTCCGACAGTTTGTGGAAGTCGTCGAAGAACGTGTCCACCGGCCAGGCGCCTTCGGGAGCGGCCGGCGCCTTGTCGCGCGGGCTGCTCAACGCGCTGAGCACGCCGTCGTGCGCGACGATCGTCGCCGTCTCGCCCACGTCGCGCACCGCGCCGCCGAAACTGTTCTGACCGCCAGCGCGGCGGAACCGTGCCGACGCGGCAAGCTTCTCGTTGCCACCCACGTGCTCCGGCGCCGCACTGGTGTTGATGATGTAGCGCATCGGCCGCGCCGGACGCGGCGAGGCGACGACGGTGTTGAAGTACGGGCTCGACCAGCTCGGCATGCCCGGACAGTTGGCGCCGAAGCAGGTGTTGGTCGCCGGCGCGCTGACCGCGGTCTTCGCGAGCTCGTTCAACGCTGCCAACACCTTGTCGCTCATCTGCGCAGACCCGGTGTTGACGATCGCGATACCGTCCCTGCCAACCGACGCGGTGATGTTCGTCCCATCGGCGACGAGCATGTAGACGTTGCCCTGCACCGGCATCACGTGGACCTGGCCGTCGCGCGGGCTCTGATCGGCAATCTTCTTCGCCACGTCGTTGGCGGACTTGGACACCGGCACCGTGAGGCTGTTGACCGCGCCCGCCTTGCTCATGACCGCGCGATACTCCGGATAGATCGTCTTGACGCCGCCGCGCACGGGCTCGAACGGGATCCAGGCCTGCCCTTTCAGGAACTCACCGATGCCGCTGTTCTGCCCCGGCAGGAAGTGCGGCACCCAGTGCCGATCGCGGCCGCCGTTTTCGGCGAACGATGACCCGCTGCAGTTCTCCGTCGCCGGGCCCGCGTTCGCGTCGTAGGTGTAGGTGATCGACAGCACGTACGGCTCGTCGAGATAGATCGGATCGTCCACAACCTGCACGATGGAGAGGACGTCATCGTGCCGGCTGATGAACTCGGTCATCGTCAGCATGTCGGACGTCTGCGGGCCCGCCGCGCTTCAAGATACCCGTCCTTCAGGTGCGTCGTCGTCACCTTCAGGGTCTGACCGATCCACTCGCCGGTCGAGAAGCCGCTCCAGCTGTGTGGCGCCCATGCCGGCGGATGCGGGCGGCCGTCCACGAAGATCGGTCGATCGAGCGAGCGCATGAACTGCACGCGGTAGCCGATGATCTCGCGGGAGATCGGATCCAGATCCTTGAGGATGCGCGCGCCGCCGACGCCTCGCCACTGGTGCGGGGCCGAGTGCGGACGGCACTGGTATTCAGGAGTACCCCAGATCGACTCCGGCGTCGTGTCGGCGCGAAGGCGTCCGGCTTCATTCAGCGCGAGGCCCAGGTAATCCGCGAGCGGCGGCTGGCCCGGATCCTCGGCACTGTCCAGTCGCCATTCGCCGGCGATGTCCGGCGGTCGGCCGCCCTGAGCGGCGACGCGAAGGTTGAGAACCGCACCGGCGGCAATCGCCAGCACCAGCACAACCGTGAACACGCGATTCCGCCTGGTCATTCTCCCTCCACAACTCGGCGCACTCATGGGTGCGGCGATTATGTCCTCCACCGGGCTCCGTTGTCACGAGGGCGCGTCACTGGGCAGGTCTGACAAATTGCCGTCGATTTGACCGCGAACGCGCATCCCACGTGTTTCGGTATCTTGACTTTCTGGCGGCGCAGGGCTGCAATGCGCGCGGGAGTTTCCATGACCACATACACACGCACCATTCCAGGGACGCTTCTGTTCCTGGCGCTCTGCTTCGGCCTTCCCGCCCTTGCTCACGCCCAGTCGGTCGCGGGCACTGTGCGCGACACGTCAGGCGCGGTGTTGCCTGGCGTCTCGGTCGAGGCCACGAGCACGGCGCTCATCGAGCGCACCAGATCGGTCGTGACCGACGCCAACGGTCAGTATCAGATCATCGACCTGCGCCCGGGCACCTATACCGTGACGTTCACGCTGCAGGGGTTCACCACCGTCGCACGTCAAGCGCTCGAGCTCAGTGGCAGCGGAGTGACGACGGTGAACGCGGAGATGCGCATCGGCGGCATCCAGGAGACGCTCACCGTGACCGGTGATGCCCCGTGGTGGACATCCAGACCAGCACGAGCCGCGAGCAGGTGCTGAGCAACGAGTTCGTTCGCTCCCTGCCTGCGTCACGGGGCTACGGCAACTACCTGGCGGGCGTGCCCGGTATTCAGGGCACCGGACTCGGCGCGAGCGCGACGCCGTCGAACAACTTCTTCACCGCACGCGGCGGACGCAGCAGCGAAGGCAACATTCAGATCGACGGCATGAACGTCGGCTCCTCGGTCGGCGGCGGCGGTGTGTCGGGTTATCAGTACGACATGTCGAATGCCTCCGAGGTGCAGGTCACGATCGCCGGCGGACTTGCCGAAGTCGATCGCGGCGGTCCGGCGTTCAACATGATTCCGAAGACCGGTGGCAATGATTTCAGCGGGTTCTACTTTGCGAGCCTGGCCGGCAAGTGGTCGCAAGGCAGCAACATCGACGCCGAACTGGAAAGCTTTGGGTTCGTTGACCAGGCGGCGCTCATTCGCAACTGGGACACCAACTTCGCGTTCAGCGGGCCCATCCTGCGCGACAAGATCTGGTTCTTCGCCAACGCCCGGACGATTGGCACCTATCAAGACGTGCCGAACCAGTACGCGAACCTGAATGCATCCAATCCTAATTTGTGGACCTTCGCCCGCGACACCAGCGTGCACATGCGGAACTCCAACTCCAAGAAGGTCATCGCCACACGCCTCACCTATCAGGCCACGCCGCGCCACAAGCTCGGGTTCTATGTCGACTACACCAAGAACTGCTCCGGCGGAGCGTACGCGCCGGACAGCGATCAGTGCCGCTCGCCCGGAGACGGCTGGACCGCGTCGGGCCCTGGCATCGGCCCGGGCGTGCCCACGTCGTCACCGGAGTCGGGCACGATCTGGGACCATCCCGCGAAGATCATGCAGGCGACGTACTCGGCACCGTGGTCGAGCCGCGTGCTCGTCGAGGCGGGCTTCTCGTCGTTCTGGACCGAGTGGGGCGACATCCGTCCGGTCGGTGCTGCCGTCGATCGCATTGCCGTCACCGAGCAGCTCTCCAACGACACGACCGGCACGCCCAACTCGAACTTCATCTATCACGGCTGGCCGGCGACATCGGGCACCATTCAGCAGAACGCGCAGTACCGTGCGTCGCTCTCGTATGTGACTGGCGCGCACAGCTTCAAGGCGGGCTACCAGGGCGCGTTGATGATCGCCAAGACGCCGAGCTTCCTCGGTCAGCAGATTAGCTATCGCTTTAATAACGGTGTGCCCAACCAGTTGACGCAGCGCGTCGGCCCCACGTTGACGAGCAATCGGACGTTGCCCGATGCGTTCTTCGTCCAGGATCAGTGGACGCGGTCGCGACTGACCGTGCAGGGTGGCCTGCGCTACGAGCACGTCCGCAGCTACTTCCCCGAGGGCGAGAACGGCGTCGTCGAGGCGCATCAGTTTGGACCCGCGTTCACATTCCCCAAGACGACGGGTGTACGTGGCTATCACGACATCACCCCGCGGATGGGCGTCTCGTACGACGTCTTCGGCAACGGCAAGACGGCGCTGAAGGTCAGCATGAGCAAGTACCTGCAGGCCGCGTTCAATGGGGACGCCTACACGATCAACAACCCTGCCGTCACGCTGCAGCAGACGACGAGCCGCGGATGGACCGACGGCAACCAGAACTTCGTCGCCGAATGCGACTTCATGAACCCTGCGGCCAACGGCGAATGCCAGGCGTGGACCAATCTGAACTGGGGACAGCAGGGCCAGACGACGGCCGTCAATCCCGACGTCCAGGAAGGCTGGGGCAAACGCAATTGGGATTGGCAGTTCAGCGCCGGCGTTCAGCACGAGCTGATTCCGCGCGTGTCGCTCGATGTGAGCTACAGCCGCCGGTCGTGGGGGAACTTCTTCGTCACGCACAATCGCGCGCTGAGAGCGAGCGACTATGACGAGGTCACCCTGACCGCGCCGATCGATTCACGTCTGCCGGGTGGCGGCGGCTATCCGGTCACCTTCCTCACGCGCAACAACAACTCCTTGCTGGGCGCAACCGACCCGTACTACACGTCGACGGCGGACTTCGGTGACCAGACGAACTACTGGCAGGGCGTCGATGTGGCCGTGAATGCCCGACTGAACAACAGCCTGACGTTCCAAGGAGGGACCAGCAGCGGCCGAGGCTACAGCGACACGTGTAACGTACTCGTCGGACGGTTTGGCAGGCCGATGACGCCGAGCACCGCCACCGTCGCTGCGTCCGGCGTGATCGACGGACAATCGGCGTGCAGCGCGGGCGAACCATGGATCACCACTGTCCGCGGTCTCGCGTCGTACACCATTCCGAAGGTTGATGTGCTCGTCAGCGCGATCTTCCGTTCGCAGGCGAACGTGCAGCCGGGCGGCGACGTCGCGACCAACGGCGCCTCGCGCGCCGCGAACTTCGTGATGACCGCGGCGCAGTTCCTGGCCGCGACCGGGCGCCCCTTGCGCACCGGGGTCACCAGCGAAACCGTCAATATCCTGATGCCAGGAGAGATCTACGGCGATCGGGTGAACAACCTCGACATGCGGTTCGCGAAGGTCCTGCGTTTCGGGGGCTACGCGGGCGAACGTTGGCGTTGACCTCTACAACCTCACGAACGGAAACACAGGCACGACCTTCGAAGCGGCCTACGATCCGGCCACGCAGGGCGGGCGGTGGCTGCGTCCAACCGCGGTGCTGCAGCCGCGATTCGTGCGGTTCAACGTACAGTTCGATTTCTGACGCGGACCACGGCTTGGGACTCTGGGCTTCGGGCTATAGCCCAGAGCCCAGAGCCTAAGACGATGCAGGAGTGGCCCGGAGTCGCTCGGCCAGGGCGCCAAGCAGGACGAACATCACGACGACGGGCATCATCGACGGGCTCGCGCTGATGCCGACGCCGACGAACGGCACGAACACCGCCATCGCGGTCCAGATCGGCAGCATCACCATCGCCAGGCTCACTTCGCGTCCGCGCCAGTACGGCGCGCTGGCGCGGCCCATCTGAAACGGCGCGATCGCAAACAGCACCACGGCCTGGATCGCCCAGGTGGCGCCATCCGGAATCGGCGGCCAGTCGAAGCGGATCCGAAGCACGTTGGCGAGCAGCTCAAATCCGGTGTGGTTCGCCAGGACGTGCGCCCCTCCCCACACGAGCGTCACCACGATGTAGCCGGCGAACGCCAGGACCAGGCTCAGCCCCATATACAGGAACCACGCGAAGGCCGAGCACGCAGCCATCGCGAACGGCGAGCGCACGAGGTCGCGCCCGAGCATCGACAGCCAGAGCCGCGCGACCGACCTCCAGAACCAGACCCGCCCGCGTTCGCCGGCCTCCTCCATCAGATCGCCGACCGCCGACGCGGCGCGCTCGGGCGGACCGACCAGCGACAGCAGGCGTTCCGCGAGAAGATCCCTACGCACGCGCACCTCCCGGGAGAACCAGGCCTTTCAGCAGCCGCTGGTAGGCACGTTGCGCGCTCGCGACCGCGCGGACGCCGCGCGCCGTGACCGTGAAGTAACGCTTGGCGCGTCCGCCGCGCTCGGGAGTCGGGTCACCGTACTTGGACGCCACCAGCCCTTTCTCTTCGAGCCGATCGAGCGTCGTGTAGAGCGCCCCCGGCGCAGGATCGCGCTCGGTGCACACGGCGATTTCGCGACGAATCGTCACGCCATACGCCTCGTCACCGAGCCGCAGGATGGCCAGCAAGACGACCTGCTCGAATTCACCGAGGGCTGGCGTGGTGGCCATTTGAACTACATTGTAGTTTCCAAACAGGCCGCGCTGTCAAGAGGGGAGAAGACGGGATCCGGGATCCGGGATTCGGGATCGAAAGCTTTTGATCCCCGATCCCGGATCCCCGATCCCCGGATTTAGAACGTCAACGTCGCGTTGAACCGTGCGAGCCGCGGCGCCAGGATGGCCGTCGGATTCAACCACGTCGCCCCGTTGTTCGTGTACAGGTAGGTCTGGTCGTAGGCGGTCGTGGTGTTCGAGTTGAACAGGTTGTACAGATCGAACCCGACATCGAGTCGCCGGCCGCCGAACCGCAGGATCTTGGCGAGCCGGATGTCCACCTCCGTGCGTCGCTCGAGCGGATAGAGCTCGCTCGGCGCCAGCAGGTTGACCGTCGTGGTCTGCGCCGCCGTGGCGCCAGCGGGCAGGCGACCGAGCAGCGTCTGCACGACGGTGTTCGGAATCTGGTAGTTCCCGTTGAGCGACGTGCCGTTGCTCGCGTTCTCGCTGGCGGTGGTCTTCGTCGATCGGATCGTCGTGCTGGCGAGGACGTCGATCTTCGGGATGGTGTACGACGCCAGGCCGCGGACGGCGGTGATCCACGGCTCGGTGACCTCGCAGGCGTC
Organism: uncultured Acidobacteriota bacterium; assembly: GCA_963751025.1. GTDB lineage: Bacteria > Acidobacteriota > Vicinamibacteria > Vicinamibacterales > UBA2999 > Gp6-AA40. The sequence continues at coordinate 64,561 of CAVVTC010000011.1, forward strand.
GGCGGAGTTGCTGCCCTGCAGCTGTGGACGTGCGCGCCACAACGCGCAGGTGTCGCGCACGCCGCGGCCGGTGACCGTCCCCATCTGCAGGGTCACGCGTCCGGCCAGACGGGCGGTGGCGTTCAGGTCCACGCCGTGCCAGTACGCGGTGCGCGACTCGCCGGCGACGGTCTCCTCCGCCGTCTGGAAATTGCGCGAGCCGCGCGCCGAGGCCGCCGGCGTGATCGCCACGTACGATTCAGTGCCGCCGGCATTGGACAGCTCCGGATGGCTCGGCACAGGAACCGTCCACACGTCGTAGTCCGTCGCGCCGACGAGCTCGTTGTAGGTGACGACGAAGTTGCCCCAATGACGACGGTTGTAGCCGGCGTCTACCGAGATGCCGGGCCGCACTTCGTGCTGGATCGACGCACCGTAGCGCCAGTTATACGGCCGCACGCCCCAACCGCTCAGGATCGCCGGGTCGACTCTGGTCGTGTTCGGATCGGTGTTGCCGAAGTTCAGGTTTGCACCGGTGAGCGCGCCGCAGGCATCGCCGCCGGTCGCGCTGGTATCCTGCGCGCCGGAAGCCAGCAGGTTGCAGTCGACGGCGAAGTTGCCGTTCGAGTCGGTCCACGCACGATTGGCCGTCCGGACGAAGTTTCCGGCCGGGCTCTGCGAGGAGTAGACACCGTCGGCCGTCGCCGCTGCCAGGTAGCGGCCGACGCTGGCTTTCAGAGCGGTCCTGCCATTGCCGAAGAGGTCGTATGCGAGACCAAGGCGCGGACTGAGATCGTGGTAGCCCGACACGCTCACCGTCTCCGGGAACCGGATGGGCGTCGATGTGAAGCGGCTCGTCGAGTCCGTGCCGTTGCCCTCGGCCGGCGCCCAGCTGTACACGTAGTCCCACCGCAGCGCACCTTGCAGCGTCATCCGGCCGCGCGTCCATTGATCCTGCATGAAGATCGAATGCGCAACCGCTCGATTGGCGTTCTCGAAGTCCTCCGTGATCGTGTAGTTCACCCCGGTCGGACACAAACGCCTGCCACCTTGGACCACGCATGGGGTGGTCGCCGGCGCGGCGGAGTTGAACGTGTAGCGCATCAGGCTGGGGTTGGTGTAGTTCACCCAGTCGTACTTCATCTCCGTGCCGGTGTATCCAATCTTCGCGCTGTGACCGCCCGTCACATAGGACCACGACGCGCGCCAGTTCCACGAGACCGTGTCGTAGACACCCCACCCGTACGGGGCGCGATACGAGCTGTTGGCACGACCGTACATGTTGGTCGTTTCCTGCACGCCGATGAAACCCATCGGCGAATCGGGCGGCATGTGACCGGAGCCGATGATCCCGTACCAGAAACGCGAGACGGCCGCGTCGAGCAGGTGGCTGCTGGAGACCGGTGACGTCCACGTCGCCTGCGTCAGGCTGACCGGTCCGTCCTGGTAGCCCGGGCCCGCCTCCGGCGCGATGGTTTCCGCACCAAACGGTGAGCCAATCCAGTCGTCTTCGCGCACTCGACAACCGTCGGCGTTCGTGGTGAGTGTCGATCCGAGGCAGCGATACTGGGGCTGATAGGAGAAGGTGACGCGATTCTTCGGGGTCACCTGTCCCGTCAATCGCAAGGACAGATCGAACTTCGATTCCGCGAAACGAGTCTCGACGCCGGGCGTCGAGGCGTAATCCCACCTCGCCGCATCACCGAGGTTGAGATTCGGCGCCATGCCGGCAGCGACGACCTGCGCGATCCCGATCGTCCGGATGTTGCCGAAGAACCACAGGCGATCGCGCGCGATCGGTCCGCCGAGCGCAAAGCTGCTGTCCCAGTTCTTCCGCACCGTGGGCGCCGTCGGAATACCCTGCGCCTGCAGGTCATCGGTAATGTTGTCCGACTGCAGGTTCGACTGGGTGCCGCTGAAGAACGCCGAGCCGCTGAAGCTGTTGCCGCCCGAGCGCGGGATGATGTTGGCCACCGGGCCGCCGGTCTCCGACTCGCCGAGTCCCCCGCCAACCATCACCTGCATTTCCTGCGCATTGCCGACATCGAAGGCAAACTGCGTGACGCTGTTCTGGCCGAACGGCCCGTTGACGGAGACGCCGTCCACGAACACGCGGCCCTCCGTGCTGATGCCGCCGTGCGCCGAGAACAGCGCCATGCTCGGCATCAGCGCGTTGGCGTTGACGCCGGGCTGCACGACCAGACCCGGTGTGGCATAGAGCACGCCGCCGTAGTTCCGCGTGATCGGCAGGGCGTTGATGGTCTCGCTGTTGATGACCGTCTCGCGACGCGTCGTCTGCGTATCGACCAGCGGCGACTCCCCTGACACGGTGATCGTCTCCTGCAGCGATCCGAGCCGCAGTTCAGCGTTGATCGGAATCACGCCCGATCCCGAGACGCTCACGTTGTCACGCTTGACCGTGGTGAACCCGGTCAGCGAGAACGTCACGACGTAGCTCCCGGGCGGGAGCGTGACGATGCGGTACTGGCCGGTGCCGTCGCTCAGAGCCGTTCGCACTTTCTCGGTCAGCGACGGACTCGTCGCCTCAACGACGACGCCAGGCAGCACGGCTCCGGAGGAGTCCCTCACGACACCAGCGATAGTCGCCTGGGCGAGAGCAGCCGACGCGGTCAGATGCAGCAACACCGCGCCGATGAGTCCGGTTTTGATCAGGGTCCTCACAACGTGCCTCCGTTTCGCGTTCGGGTCCGGGCCTGCGAAGCCCTACGGTTATGAATGCGATTATTTCGATCCGCGCATCGCCGTGCGACAGACGGTATGCCCGCCGCTGAGTCGTGTCAAGCGACTCGTCTGCGTGCTGGCGGTGGTCTTGCACCTCTCCAGGGATGGTCCCGCTGGAGACCAGATTCGAGGAGGAAGCGTGATGCGTTCAGGGAAGATCATGATGGTCGGCATCCTCGCCTCGGCACTGTTGGGTGGCGCGTGCAACAGAGCTGATCAGCCGCGCGACGCGGCCGTGCGCGAAGAGGCGAATGCCGCCGACGTCGAGGCGAAGCGCCAGCAGGAGCGCAACGAGGAGATCTCGAAACTCGACAGCCGCGTGGCTGAGATCGACCGGAAATACGCGGAAGCCAAGCAGGAGGTGGTTGCCGAGAAGAAGACCCCGACCGCGGGGCTGCGCGAAGAGCTGAGCGAAGACGTCACCAACGTCAAGCAGGCTGTCAACGAACTGAAGACGACGACCCCGGACAATTGGTGGGACCGTCACGAACAGGCGTTGAGACGGATGGCCGACGACATCGAGGCCGACGTCGCACGGCTGGCGGGCACGGTCAACGCGGCCCGACCGTCAACGACCACTGACGCGGCAGGCGAGCGAGTGAGCACGGAACCGTTCACCTCACGACGCGACGCGTTCGTCGCCAGCATGCGTTCACGAGTCGACGCCATGAAGCAGGCGCTCGACAAGGTGAAAGCCAGCGGCCCGCGCAAGACAGAGGTCGAGGACGTGCGCGCCCGAGTCAACAAACTGGGCGAGGACGCGGACCGGCTCGGGTCCGCCGAACCGGACGACTGGTGGAATGTGTCGAAGGAACGTGTGACCCAGGTACGTCGATCGGATCGAGGGGTCCATCAACCGGCTGGACGATCGCGGGTAGCTCGCTTGGCTGGTAGTCGGTGGCCGGTAGCCGGTAGGAACACATGCCGTCTACAGCTACCGGCTACCGGCTACCGGCTACCGACTGGCAGTATGGCGACCGCTCGCAGCGGTGCGCCGCTTCCCCCACCGATTTTCATCGGCAGCGCGATGACGTGCGCGCCCGTCACCGGCAGACGCTCGAGTGCGGTGAGATTCTCGAACGCCGGGATGTCCCGCTCGTAGAGGATCCGATGCGACTCGAACAGCGTGGACTGCCCGTAGTCGATGCTCGCGGTGTCGATGCCAATCGCGCCGATGCGCCGGTTGGCCACAATCCATTTCGCAGCGTCGGGATGCAAGCCCGGGAAATGCAACTGCTTCGCGCCCTCCTCGCCGCGCGTCGCGGTGCCGAGATATCGCGCGGCGTCGGGCCATCGTCGCGAGAAGCCGGTTCTGATCAGGACGATCGCATCGTCGGGAATCGTCCCATTCACCTGCTCGAAGCGCGCGATGTCGTCGGCCGTCACCTGATAGTCCGCGTTGCGATCGGCCTGTTCCGTGACGTCGATGACGACCGCGGGGCCGATCAGCCGCTCGAGTGGAATGCGGTCGACGGTCTGCCGCCCTTGCGCGAAGTGGATGGGGGCATCGATGTGCGTCCCACCGTGCTCTGAGTGAACAGGCTGTTCGCCGCGTAGTAGTACCCGCCCGGCGTGATGCCCTCGGCGTCCTTCCGCAGCTGAAAGCCTTCCGCCGTCGGCCAGTAGATCGTCTGCGCGTCGTAGGTGTGCGACAGATCCACCAGCTCGCCGCGCGGGAACAAGGAAGGCTCGGGCGCCGCGCACGCCGACGTGACGATCATCACCGACAACGCAATCGTGGAACTTCTCATCAATATCTCCACGCCACAAGCGTAACAGCCCTGCGGATGCCGTTTTCCGCTTTGCGGTGTCTAACCCGGCAACGGGAATGGAATTCACCCACTTCGTCCAGCTCATCGCCATCGGCCTGCAGGCGCGCATCCCGATGCACATGACCGGCTTCCCCGGCGTGGGCAAGACCGAGTTCACCAAAAGCCTGGAGGAGGGATTTACGCGCGCCGGCGTGAAGTGCAAGGTCGTCATCTTGATTGGGTCGATCCGCGAGCCCCAGGACTTCGGCGGGTTCCCGATATCGACGCCCGACGGCGTGCGTCTGCTGCCGATGGCGTGGGCCCGCGACGCCAAGCGCCTCGCCGACGAGGGCTACCTGGTGATCGTCTTCCTCGACGAATTGACCACGGTGCCGCCGACGACGCAGGCAGCGATGCTGCGGTTGCTCACCGAGAATGTCTGCGGCGAGCTGCAGCTGCCCGACTACGAACCGGGGAAAGGCGGGGTCGTGTATCTGTGCGCGAGCAATGCCGTCGAGTGGGCGGCCGGCGGACAAGAGATCCAGCCGCCGATGGCGAACCGCTTGTGGCATGGCGAGTTCCCCATGGACCACGACACCTGGTGCGAGATGATGGTGAGCGACTTCCCCGCTCCCAGCGATCTGCCGGTGCTGCCGGTGGACTACCTGCGCGCGCATCATCATCGTCAGCGATCGTTGATTGCCGCGTACATCAAGGCAGCAGGACGCGACGCGTGGTTGGCGCCTCCCGACGATTCAGCGCGCCGCAGCGGCCCCTGGCCGTCGGGTCGCACGTGGTATATGGCGTCGCGTTTGCTCGCCGCGATCGAGGCCGTCTTTCCGGGCAACCGCCTGCTCCAGAGCGCAGCGCTCGCCGGGCTCGTGGGCGATCAGGCCCTCCCCTTCCTCGAGTACCGGGAAACGCTGAACTTGCCGGATCCCGAGGACATCCTCAAAAATCCGCGAAGCCTCGTGCTGCCGGACCGCACCGATCGCGCCTACGCCGTGTGCTCGTCGCTGGTCGGCGCGGTGCTGAACAACAAGACGCCCGAGCGCTGGCAGGCAGCGCTGATCGCACTCGGGGTTGCGTGCCAGAAGAACGCGGACATCCCGACGGCGGCCGCGCGCACGCTCTGCGACAAGCGCAATCGCCCTGAAGGAGTCGATCAAGCTGCCCGACGAGTGCCGGCCGTTCTACGAGCTGATGAAGCTGGCCAACGTCATCCCCAGAGACTGAGAGCATGGATTTCGCGCTCAGCCGCCTGACCGCGCTGATTCGTGGCCTCGATCGCCGAGCCGCCGGCTACTCGCGTGCGCTCCAGGCGGCACGGGTGCGCGCGTCGTATCAGCGCGCCTACTTCGCGCCCGCGCTCTTCAATCTGATTCCGGTCAAGACCGACCTGATCGCCAGCATGGCGGTGGACTCGCGCTGGCGTCTCTACTACAACGACGCGTGGGTCGCCGCCCACACGGTCGAGGAAACCGCGGCCGTCCTGATCCACGAGGTGAGCCATCTCCTGCGCGCGCACGACGCGCGAAAGCGGGCTGCGGCCGTCACGGATGAAGCGCTGTGGAACACCGCCGCCGATTGCGAGATCAACGACGACCTCGTCGCCGAGGGGCTCCCGCTGCCCGACAATCCGCCGCAGCCCGGCACGTTCGGACTGCAGCCCGGCGAGAACGCCGAGACCTACTACCGTCAGATGATGAAGCCGGCTTCAGTCGGGCGAAGCGGGCGTCGGGACGTCAACGGGAACCGAGAACCACGAACCACCACCGACCACCAGCCACGAGCCACCAACCAGTCCAGAGACTGCGGCTCCGGTGCGCACGGCGAGCGGCGAGCGTGGGAACTGCCCGACGATGACGGGAGTCCTGGTGGAGCGCCGGGCGTGGACCCGGTGAAAGCGGAGCTGGTACGGCGGGAGTGCGCGCAGAAGATCCTGGACCGATCGGGCGACGCCGGCGACGCGCCGATCGGCTGGCGCCGGTGGGCCAACACGGTGCTCACGCCAAAGGTGGACTACATGGCCACCATCCGCCACGCGGTGCGCAAGGCGCTGCGCGACAGCACGCTCGGCCGGTACGACCGCACCTACCGACGTCCGCATCGCCGTCAAGCGGCATACGGCGAATTCATCATGTCGTCGTTCCATCAGCCGCGCCCGAGGCCGGGCTTTCTGATCGACACGTCCGCCTCGATGGACGACACGCAGCTGGCAAGAGCCGTCGCCGAGCTCGGCGGCCTGACACGTCAACTCGGTTACGGCACTGAGGTCGTCGTCGCCTGCTGCGACGCCGCGGTGCACAATGTGAAAAAGGTATTCAGTGCCGCACAGCTCGAGCTGTACGGCAGCGGCGGCACAGACATCGGCGTCGGGCTGCGCTGGTTCATCGATCGAAAGTCCGATCCGATCGATCTGCTGGTGATCGTCACTGATTGCGAGACGCCGTGGCCGGAGGAGACGCCGCCGTTTCCGGTGATCACGATCCGCGTCGGCGACGGTGTGCCGCCGCCCTGGGGAGATCGTGGCACGAACAAGGTGATTACAATCGAAGAGCCGAAAGTCGTCACGATTCCCATGTGGAATCTGAGAGAGCAGCGATGGCAGAAGTAGCGCGGCAGACGAGTCGCCCCTCGGGTGGATGGCCGTCGATACCCGACATGCGGCCCTGGGGCCGGCGCCCGCTGACCATCCCTCCCGACTCGGCGAACGCCTGGATCCAACTTGCGATCTGGGAAATCTGGATGGGCATGCTGATCGGCGCCGTCCTCGGACTTGGCATCTTTCTGATCGCCACGTCTCCCAGCCGCATCGTGGCCGTCACGGATCTCACGAACTGCTATTCGCCGCCCGTGCCGTCGCCCTGCGGACGCGTCGTCTATCAAGGCGGCATGTTGAACGCGGCGTTCACCGTGCTCTTCGGGCTGACGCTCGTGGGCGCCGCCGCATGGCTGCTGTGGGAGTTGTGGAGCGCGGCGGAGCCGAAGCCAATCACCGACGACTTTCTCCGGCTGCTCAACGACTCGTTCGGCCGCAGCTGGCGCAACCCACTCAAGTGGCCCTGGGCGCGAATCGCGTGGGCCTATGGCTTTACGCTCGTCGGGGTCACACTCACCGCCGCTCTCGGCGTCACGATCTGGACGCTCGCCTTCTCGGCAGACTCGCAGAAGCCGCCGACGATCAAGATCGATACATCACAGAGCTTCAGGTTGGAACAGTAGCGCCTACTGGCTCAACGGGATCGCGATGTCTACGACCGCCTCGTCGAACCGGCCCAACGAGACCGCCTGACCAGTCGTGAGATTGACGGAGTAGAAGCGATACGTGCCGTTCACCGCGAGCGTCGCGAACGGAAAGTTGGCCACCGTCACACCGTCCTTGAGCAGGCTGTAGATATCGAAGCCGGCCGCTGCGGCGGCGTCAATCCCGAGCTTCCCCGGCGCGACCAGGATGCGTTGCCCGGAGGCGACTGGATCACGACCTGGTCCAGCGTCGTGTCCACATCGAACAGCGTCGTACCCGTGATCGGCTGATTCAGATCGTTGTTCGTGTAGGCAGCCGCGGTGACGCCCAGCGCAGGCACCACGGGCATGGCCGGCGGAATCGTGTAGGTCAGCGTCGCATTGGGGGCGGTGACGCCTGCGTCGTTCACGTTGTGCGCGAGGTTCTGTCCGGTGTCGCCGATGATCCGCAGACGGTCGGCGGCCGGATTGAAGTCGACGCCGAACGTCGTTCCCATCAGCGGCACGGTCAGCGCGTTGACGAACGTCGCTGCGGCGGTTCTCGAATCGATCGTGTACACCCCGCCGCCATTGCCGACGCCGTACAGCTTTCCATCCTGCACGCGGAAGTCGATGCCGACGAGCGCGGTATCGGTGCCGGTGAAGCCAGTGATGTATCCGATCTCTCGCGTCCGATCAGGCGACTGCGCCCTGAATGACACCAGTCGGCCCTCGTCCGTCAGCCCGATGACTCTCAGATCGTTGCGTGAGCGATCATCGTCCCGAGCCTCGGCAATGCCGACGTGCCAGGCCCCTGCCGCGAGCAGCAAGGCCGTGCAAGCAGAGACGATCGTTCGTGTTTTCGTGTCAGTGGTTTCGCGCATGTCAATCTCCTCCCAGACCTGACTACGCCGGGAAGGCAGGATTGGATTGGTGATGTGGGGCAGTAGGGTGCGAAGCTCTTCTGAAAACGTCGTGCTATCGTCGCTTCGGTGATCCGATGAGCATCGGTGCTGCAGCTTTGCGGGAGCGCATCAAGAACCGACTGCCCCTTCCCGTGACGAGCGCGTTCAAGGGTGTGCGCTCATCGATTCGCGCGTGGCGATGGCGCACGCGTCGTCATCTTCAGCACACGCTGCCATCGGGCCTGCGTGTCGACATCGGATCCTTTTCTGATTGGGTCGTCTACAACGAAGTGTTCGTGGACGGCGAGTACGACGCGGTGATCGATGCCGTGATCCAGACTCCGCGCACACAGGTCTGGACCCTGGATCTCGGCGCGAACGTCGGCCTGTTCACGCTGCGATTGATGGATCGCTGGCTGCGCTCCGGTCGTGGTGAACGCCGGCATCAGGTGATCTGCGTCGAGGGGGCGCCTTCAACCTTCCGCGTCCTGTCGAAGAATCTGGCCCAGCCGCCACTTGATTCGGCCTGCACGCTGCACCTGGGACTGGCCGGGCAACGATCGGGCACCGCGAGCATCTCCACGTCGGCGCACACCGGCGTGAACTCTATCGTCGATCGGTCGCCATCGTTCTCTCGCGTCCGGGTCCCGTTCGTGGACCTCACACAGCTCGTGCCACCTGACGCACGGATCGCGCTCTTGAAGTGCGACATCGAGGGTGCCGAGGAGCTGTTCCTGGCCAACTATGCCGACCTGCTCCTCCGGGTGGACGAGGCAGTCGTCGAGCTCCATCACCAGTTCTGTTCACCCACACGCTGTCGGGAACTGCTGGCCCGGGCGGGACTCGACCGGCGCACGGTGCTCAAGACCTACGGCGACGACTGCACGCTCGAGTGGTTCTCACGATCGCTGTAACCCGCTTTCTTCCCTTCGCTGCCGTCGCGCGTATTCCCCGTGATGGCCCCTTCATCTCAGTCTCGAACCGTGGCCGGCGTCGGCCTGCTTGCACTGCTTTCCCTGTGCGTCACGAGCGCACCGCTGGCACAGGGCGCGGCGACACTGGAGGTCGCGCCGGGCGGCGCGGCGCCGGCTGGCTCCACCGTGACGGTCAGGTGGTCCGGGCCGAACGCCCCTGGCGACTACATCACGGTCGTACGCAAGGGCGCGCCGGCGTTCGAATATCTGAACTACAAGCCGACGAGCGACGGCCGTACACCCGTCAACCCGGTGTCGATCGTGCTGCCGGCCGAGCCCGGCGCCTACGAGATCCGCTATCTGTTCAGCAACCCGCGCCGCGTCCTGGCCGTCGTCCCGTACCAGGTAACGGCGATTGCGGCCACCATCGACGGGCCTGCGAGCGTCGCACCCGGCGCCAGGTTCGAAGTCTCGTGGACTGGCCCCAACAACGGCGGCGATTGGGTCACGATTGTCGCGGCCGGTGCAGCCGCGCGGGCGTATGGCTCCTATGTCGATGCCCGCATCGGAAACCCTGACAGCAGGACGGGCAGCCGAACCGCGGAACTGCGTGCGCCGGCGGACCCGGGCCGTTACGAGCTGAGGTACGTGCAGCAAGGCAGGGTCGTGATCGGTACGCGCACCATCGAGGTCGCCGCCGGAGTTGCAGGAGGCGCAGCGCCAGGAGCGCCCGCCGCAGGACGCGCAGCAGCCGGAGCAGCCGCCGCGGGAGGCGCGGCAGCAGGAGCGCCCGCCGCCGGAGGCGCAGCACCAGGAGCATCCGCCGCGAGAGGCGCAGCCGCAGGAGCGCCCGCCGCAGGAGGTGCGGCAGCGGGAGCGTCCGCTGCAGGAGGCGCGGCAGCAGGAACGCCCGCCGCAGGAGGCGCGGCAGCGGGAGCACCCGCCGCGGGAGGCGCAGCAGCAGGAACGTCCGCCGCGGGAGGCGCGGCAGCAGGAGCGCCCGCCGCAGGAACTGCTGCAGCGGGAGCGCCCACTGCAGGAGGCGCAGCAGCAGAAACGTCCGCCGCGGGAGGCGCGGCAGCCGGCTCGTCCACCTCCAGTGCACCACAGCTCACCGTCATTCCATTCATTCAGGCGGTTCAGGCTCTCCCGGCTCAGACGCCGTCTCCAACGTCGTCGGAGCCGCTCTCAAAGACGCCCGGTGCGGCGAACTCGCCAACTGTGGCTGGTGGTGGAGGACTGACGGCAGCTCCAGCAGGTACAACGGCCGGCGTGACCGCTGCAACGGCCCGCGACCCCGCCGGCTTCCGCGCCCAGCAGTACGTCGACCCTCGGGGAGACTTCGCGGGAACCGTGGAACTCTTTTGGGGCACCGTGTCGGGCGCGAGCGCTTACATGCTCGGTGGACCCGGCACTGGCACAGGCGTCAGAGTGACGAATGGCTATCACAGGCTGACAGGGGTCCCTCCAGGCACGCACACCTGGACCATCGCGACGATGTACCCGAACGGAATCCTGACCACGCCGGACACGTGGTCGAAGGCGACGACCACCGTGAAAGCCGTCACCGCGCGATACCGCATTGTGCTCAACGGCTTCCGCGTGTATCAGGAGTCGTACGACGACCAGTTGAACATGGATGGCCAGCACGACGAGGTCTACGCAGCGGTCGCGGTCGCGGTATTCGAGCAGTTCCCACGAAAAGTCTTGCTGCCGACGCAAATCGTCAGGAGTGCGCTTCACGGTGACGCCAGCAGGGGTCAAGTCCAAGTTACGTGCAGGATCGGTGATGCCGTCCGGCGGAATCGCCAACGGAGACACCGTTCCCAACCTGACCCCGTCGGCGCCCGGTGGCACACCGTCAACACACACGTTTCCTCTTCTCCTGTGGGAGGGTGCGCTCAGCGATGACAGGGAACTTGTTTCGATTCGGCCAGTGCTGTGGGAATGGGACGGCAGCCCCGCTCTCTACGACGAGTGGGTCCGGACCGTGCCCTCGCGTCAGGCGAGTGACGCCGGGAACCAGGCTCTCGTGAACTGGGTGGACGGAAACACAGCCAACCTTGTCTGCAGCGGGGGAACCCTCAACCCCAACACGTGCCGGCCTGGTGTCGATCGACCGATTGGCCTTGGAAACTGCTACAGCCGCGCCGACGACGCCTGGTGCGATCCCGTCGTCACATTCACGAGAAAAGCGATCGAGACGGCTCTGTCGTCGCCGCATCAGGCCGGTGGCATTCCGCCGGGCGGGTATGCGATACGGCTAACCGAAACGAAGTGGGACACCAGGGCGGACTACGAAATGTATCTTCGCTTCGAGCGCATCCCTGGTTCCGAGCGATGACTGAACGCTCACTCCCGATCCCCGATCCCGATCCCGGATCCCGCTCTATTTCGGCGGCGCCGGAGCAGGCACGATCGTCGCCGGCAGCGGCCAGTTGCCATCGTAGGGCGGCCAGTTCGGGACCGCGAGCTCCGGTGCTGGATAGAACATCGCGGTGTAGATCGTTCGAATCTTCGCCTCGTCGATGAAGAACCACTCGCTGAAGATGTTTCGCGGCGTCGGCGATCCCGGACGACGGATGAAGACCGCGTAGGCGAGAGCCACTTGTGCTTCTTCATCCACGAGCGGCGTCCGGCGCGCGACGACCATCTGGCCATTGAAGTTCTGCAGGCCCGACACACAGTCGTTGTTGCCGCCGCCGGGCGGTCCGCCCTGCCGTGCAGGCGCGGCCTGTCCTGACGGCGGAGTGGCGGGAGCAATCGGCGGCAGGAAACGGCCGGCCGGCGCCGGCGTGCCGTTCTCGACTCGACCGCATCCCGCATGCGTCAGCGCGACGCTTCCGTCGTGCGACGTGATGGCGTCGAAGTAGCTCTCGACGATGCGCACGAGCGTGGCGCGGTCCGCACGCTTGTCGCGCGGGACGACGCGCTCGGGCGGCGGGTTCTGCGCCAGGTATTCCGGATTGTGCAGATTGGCCGGTGGCCTTCCCGGCTGCCGCGCACCGTTGAGGCCGGGATCGTTCTCGCGCGCGAGGAACCACTCCGCTTCGGTGAGCTGCCGGTTCTCGACCCGCACGCGAACGGTCACAACGGCGGTGGTGCTGCCCTCTTCCACCGTCCCGTAGTACGCAGCCTGGCCGGCGACCGCATCGAGATACCGTCGCTGCACTTTGCCAAGTCCGGTGACCGTTTTCCACACGCCATTGCCGGGTCGCACGTTGATCGCGTTCTCGGTCTGGCGGAAGCCGACGACAAGCGGAGCGGCGGCCGGATCGTGTTTGACGACAGCCGTCAGGTATTGATCGAGCATCGTGCGCAGACAGGCGCGATCGCACGCCGTCTGCGCGGAGGCCTCTGACGCCGCGCCCGCGATCATGATGACGCCCGCAGCGATCCACCGCATGTATCGCAACATCACTCTTCTCCTCAATCTGTCAGGCGGACCTGAAGGTCCGCCTCTACGATGCTCAGCTGGCGACGATATGACTGCGTCATTGAACGACGAGTTTCCGCATCTGCGAATCGGTCAGTTCCAGATGGTAGAACTCTTTGAAGAAGCCACGCACGTCGGCATCGAAGTCCGCATCGAATGCGCGCCCTGACACCACGTACGCGAGCCAGATGAGCCCGGGCAGCCGATTGACCGATGGCGGCCTCGCGCCCCAGCTGTAGGGAAGTCCCGGAAATTGGTAGACGCGACCCGCAGCCACCGCGTCGATCGACTGCCACGCGGGATTCGCGCGCAGACGTGCGGCGACTCCCGGCCCGCCGGTCACCACGATGGCTCGAGGAGCGAGCGCCTTGATCTCGTCGATCGTGAGCGGGCGTCGCGGCGCCGTTGCGCGAGTGCCGGCAACGTTCACACCGCCCAGCCATTTGAGCTGTTCACCCGCGCTGTCGTCTTCCAGGCACGGCGCGAACCCGTCGGCGGAGCACGCGAGATACACACGCGGGGCCGCGGACGCTGCCGACAACACGCCGCGATACTTCATCAGGATGCGGTCCGCCGCGGCCGCACGACTCTCTCCTCGTGCGCCCACACCGAGCGCCGCACCCAGACGACGGTAGGTGTCCGGTATGCGCGTCAGCGCGCCATCGAGAATGATGCCCGGCACGCGCGTGCGCTGCTGAACCGCGTTCAGCGAGCCGATGTAGTCCTCGTGCACGGTCCCGTAGTCGATGTAGACGTCGGGCTTCAGCGCCAGCAGTTCCGCATCAGCCGACGGGTTGTCCACCTCAGGGAGCTGCTTGATGAAGACCGGTGTGCGATAGGCCGGAGGAAAGAACTCGACGGCATCTCCCTCCGGTACGCGATTGCGCCCCACGAGCATCTCGGGGACGAGCGTGTAGAGCAGCACTTCCGCGGGCGCGCCGGCGGCGAACACCCGGCTCACGCGCGACGGCAGTTGCACGTCGCGCCTGGCGTCGTCGGCGAACCGTGTCTGCATCACGGCCGTCGCCGACGACACTACCAGCATCACGCCGCAGGCGATCACCCACTCGTATCGCGACATGGTTGTTCCGGGTCCGGATAAAGGCCGGGCACGGCGAAGCCGGCCCCACGTGAAATCGATCAATTGGCGGCGAAGCAGTAGATCAGGCCGGCGCCACCGGTTGCGACCAGGTTCTCCTGCGAACAGCCCTTGGACGCGTGGGCCGAGTTCCAGGGCGATCCAGGCTTGCCGAACGTCAGCCGATCGTGATGCCCGAGCATGCCGGTCTGGTCGGCGGCGCTGCTCGTCCAGTTCTGGCAGGTCATCGTCGTTGCCTTCCCGTCAGGCGTCGAGCCGGTCATGATGTCGTGACGGTTGGGCCCACCCGGCGGGTTGATCTGCCGGCCCTGCTCGTCGAGCGCGGTGTCGTTGTTGATGTTGGCCTTCTCCGAATGCAGCTCGTCGACATTCGCGGCGATGATGGCGCCCTTGGCGTTCTGCCACGGTCCCTTGCCAATCCGATCGCGCGCGTTGACGTCCGGCATGCTGGTGCTGAGATACGCCTGCCACTTTCGATTCCCTGCCCCTGCTTTGGCGGCGAGCGCCTGACAGTGCTTGTCGGCCCCGGCCAGTCCGCCGAGATTGCCACCCATGCCAGAGCCGGTGCTACTCACGAAAAAGGTCATCGCCTGGTTCTGCGCCGAGACCGGTGCCATGACCGCCGCGCACAACACGAGTATGAAGAGCGTAAGAGTCGTTCGCATCGCATCCTCCTCTATCCGCTGGGGGACCCTATATTAGCGTCGAGCCTTGGCCGGCGCACGGTCCCACGACCACCTCGAGAGTGTGGCTGCCCGAAGAGCGAGCTGACCGACGCTCAGGCCCTCAGCACATCGACACTCACGCGAAGCGAGTGCTGTCCGCCACCGAGGATCACACCGCGAACCGGGCTGACATCGGCGTAGTCGCGTCCCCACGCCAGCGTGACGTGCGTCGTCGACGGGAACATGTTGTTGGTCGGATCGACATCGACCCACCCGAGGCCGGGACAATAGACGGCGAACCACGCATGCGAGGCATCCACGCCCGCCAGGCGCGGTGCACCTGGCGGCGGCACCGTCTCGAGGTAGCCGCTCACATAGCGCGCGGCAAGCCCGCGCGAACGCAGGCAGGCGATCCCCAGCCGCGCGAAGTCCTGACACACCCCACGGCGCAGCGCGAGCACCTCGCGGAGCGGCGTGGTCACGGTCGTCGCCTCCGGATCGAACGTGAAGTCGGCGTGAATGCGCCGGATCAAATCCGACACGGCCTCGAGCAGCGGTCGCCGCGGCGGAAACGACGGATGCGCGTACCCGGCGACGGTGTCGTTCACCGTCGATCGACGCCGAGTCGAAGAGACACTCGATCGCCTCGAGTGGCAGCGCGTCATAGTCACCCGCCTGCTCCCACGGAAGCGTGCCGGCTGGTGTCGGCAGCGTCCTCCCATGGACCTTGACGGTGCTCGTCGATCGTACGGTCAGTTCCTTGTGCGCCCGCTCGACGACGAACAAGGTCACCTCGTTGCCGAAGTAGTCCCGATGCGACCGCACCGTGGCCGGCGCAGGCTCGATCTGCAGCTCGTGCCGCACACAGTCCTGCCCGGGACAGATCCGCGGCTTCACACGCGCCACGTGGTGCGAGACCGACACCGCCTCGCTGTAGGCATACCGTGTCGTGTGCACGACGCGGTAGGTCACCGGTGTGTCAGTTGACACGCTGCTCGGCATGGCTGAAGTAGTGGAAGGTGACCGTGTCGGACATGCCGCGCAGATCCTCGTCGAGGAGATCGATCAGGTCGGTCAATCGATTGAACGCTTCATCGGCGCCCGGCTGGCTGAGCGCGTCGAAGTCGGCGGCGCCGAGGGCCTCGATCGCGTGGGCGACCATCCGCTCTTCGCGCGTCGGCGAAGGGGCCCGGGGGTCGCGCGGCAACTGGCTCAACAAGCTGGCAAGAGCCGCGAGCTGAAACGCCAGCGCCCGCGGATTGGTCTCGTCCGCGAGCAGCGAGATCCAGTACCGGCGGCAGTTGCGCCTCGGCGAAGTAGCGCCGGCGGTAGGTCATCGAGCTGTCGGCGATTTCGAGCAGCGGCTCGAGCATCGCCATCGGCGATGGAGTGGCGACGATGGCGCTGCGAATGAGGCGAACCGCCGCCAGCGACCGCTCGAGCCGGCGGCCGATGTCGAGGAACAGCCAGCCGTTGCCGCGCGTCATGCTCTCCATCTCCATCCCGCTGAACGCGGCGACGTCGGTCACGATCCGGTTCAGGTGCACCAGCACGTCATCGAACTGGACGCGCCCCTGCCGCAGGCGTAACTCCGGCTGGAGCTGATTGAGAATGCGCCACGTGTCGAGCGAGATCCGATCGCGGACCGTCGTGGCAATCCGGCGCACCTCACCCAGGGTCGTGCGGAGGACGGCATGCTGCGCGTCGAGTCTGAACAGGAGTGACAACTCGTGCTCGAGATCGAGCAGCGGCATGCGTTCCCGCAGCGCCGCAGGGATCAACTCCAGATCCGCCAGGACGTGGAGCAACGCGACGAGCTCCGGCGTGTCCTCGGACACGTCCTCGCGCGTCACGTACGTCACCACGCTTCTGAGCAACCGCGCCGTGTGCTCGGCCCGCTCGATGTGGCGGCCGAGCCAGAACAGGTTGTCGGCAACGCGGCTCGGTAGCTCCGCGTCGAGACGTTCCCGCTTGACGCTGAGGCGCGTCGGCGCCAGCAGCGACACCCCGGTCACCGGCCCTTCCGACACGACCCACGTGTCCTTGCTGCCGCCCCCGCGCTGCAGGGTCACGATCGAAATGGAGCTGGTTGCCGCGACCCGGGTCAGTCCACCGGGCATCACCGACACCGAGTCGCCGGAGGAGGCGATGTACACGCGCAGCACGAGTTGCCGCGGCTCGGACTCCTGGCCGTTCCACACCGGCGCCGTGGACAGCAGCACTTCGCTCTGCGCGACGTAGTCCTCGGGACGTGTCAGCAGCGCACTTCGGAGCGCACCTTTCTGCTCGGCGCTCAGCGCCCGCCCGAACACCGGCTGCCGTGTCGCGGGTGGGAACGAGGGCTTGATCACGAGCTCGTCGAGATGCGCCAGCACGTATTGCAAATCGTCGGGATGTCCGCACCACCACGACCGGGCCGGAGACAGGAGCAGCTCCTCGTCCAGGAGACGGCGGCACAACTCGGGCAGGAACGCGGCCACGGCGGGGGCCTCGACGACGCCCGAACCGAGCGCATTCGCCACGGTGACGTGGCCGGCACGAACAGCGTCCATCAGGCCGGCGATGCCGAGCGTCGAATCGGGCCGCAGCTCCAGCGGATCGCAAAAGCTGTCGTCGAGCCGGCGGAGAATCACGTCCACCTGACGCAGCCCTTCGAGCGTCTTGATGAAGACGCGGCTGTCGCGGACGGTCAGGTCGGCGCCTTCGACCAGCGTGAAGCCGAGGTAGCGCGCCAGATACGCGTGCTCGAAGTAGGTTTCGTTGAGCGGCCCGGGAGTCAGCAGCACGACGCGCGGATGATCGCGCCGGCCCGACGGCGCCAGGGACATCAAGCCATCGCGATAGGCGCGGAAGAATGCGCCGAGCCGCTGCACGCGGCAGTCGCGGAACGCCTCCGGCAGGCTGCGCGACAGCACGATGCGATTCTCGAGCGCGTAGCCGGCGCCGACGGCGCCTGTGTGCGGTCAGCGATCACCCGCCAGTGACCGTCCGGCGATCGGGCCAGGTCGACGGCGAGCAGGTGCACGTAGATGTCGTTCGGCACGCGCGACGCCGTGACACGGCCGCAGAAACGCCGGGTTCGCGAGCACCAGTGACGGAGGCAGGATGCCCTCGCGGAGCAGCCGCTGCGGGCCATACAGGTCCGCGAGGATCAGGTTGAGCAGACGCGATCGCTGCATCAGCGCGCCTTCGATGCGGCTCCACTCGCCGGCTGCGATGAGCAGCGGCATCATGTCGAGCGTCCACGGCCGATCGACGCCCTGCGGATCGCCGTAGACGTTGTAGGTCACGCCGTTGTCGCGAATGGCGCGCTTGGCGCCCTCCCAGCGCAACGACAGCTCGTGCCGGCCCAGGCCTTCGAGCGATCGGACCAGCGTCTCGCAGTGCGGACGCGGCCGCGCGCCAGGGCCGGACATCTTCGTCGTAGACGCCGGGGACGGCCCGATAGTCCTGCAGCAGACGCCACGGCAGTACCGGGTCGCGGAACTCCGGCGCGATCGGCGCCGCTCATACCATTCGCGGGACGGCGTCCGCGGCCACGGTGTGCGACAGCGGGCGCCGCAGGTCGAGCGTCAGCGGAAAGTCAGGATTGCGATCTTCGGTCGGGACGTGGAGCGCACCAGGCGTGTGGCCGATGCCGAAGAAGCGCGCCAGCCGCCGGCTTTCGGCCTCGTAGCTGTTCACCGGAAACGTCTCGAAGCTCCGCCCACCCGGATGCGCGACATGGTACACGCAGCCTCCGAGCGAGCGCTCGATTCCAGGTATCCACGATGTCGAAAACCAAGCGGCGCATGCACGGGGATCGTCGGATGCAGGCAGTTCGGCGGCTGCCACGCCCGATATCGGACGCCGGCCACGTACTCGCCCGGTCGTCCCGTCGGATGCAGCGGCACCGGCCGGCCGTTGCACGACGATGACATGCCGCGAGCCGGTCATTCCGGTCACCTTGACCTGGAGCCGCTCGACTGACGAGTCCACATACCGTGCCGTACCGCCCGCGGCCTGCTCCTCTCCGATCACGTGCCACGGCTCGAGTGCCTGCCGCAGCTCCACGTGCACGCCGCGCCGCGTGATGGCGCCGTACGGCGGGAACCGGAACTCCAGGTGCGGCGCGAACCACTCGGGCTGTAGCGGCCAGCCGGCACGCTGCAGGTCGTCGAGCACATCGTCGAAATCCTGCGCGACGAAGTGCGGCAGCATGAAGCGATCGTGCAGCTCGGTGCCCCACCGCGCGAGCGGCCGCTCTGTACGGCGCGCTCCAGAACGTCGCGATGAGCGCGCGCAGGAGCAGCTGCTGCGTGAGGCTCATGCGCGCGTGCGGCGGCATCTCGAACGCCCGCAGCTCCACCAGCCCGCGCCGGCCGGAGCTCGTGTCCGGCGCGTACAGCTTGTCGATGCAGAACTCGGCGCGATGGGTGTTGCCGGTGACGTCGATGAGGATGTTCCGGAAGATCCGATCGACCAGCCACGGCGTGACCGCCGTGATCGGGAATCAGGGCGATTGGCGATCTCGAGCTCGTGCAGCGAGTCGTTCCTCGCTTCGTCCACGCGCGGATGCTGACTCGTCGGACCGATGAACAGGCCCGAGAACAGGTACGACAGTGACGGGTGGTTGTGCCAGTAGCTCACCAGGCTGCGCAGCAGATCCGGCCGGCGCAGGAACGGACTGTCGGCCGGCGTGGGCCCGCCGACGACGATGTGGTTGCCGCCGCCGGTGCCGGTGTGGCGGCCGTCGAGCATGAACTTCTCGGTGCCGAGCCGCGACAGCCGCGCCTCTTCGTACAGCGTGGTCGTGTGATCGACCAGCTCGGTCCAGCCCGTGCGCCGGGTGCAGGTTGACTTCGATGACACCAGGATCGGGCGTCACCGTGAAATGGTTCAAGCCGGGATCGTGGGGCGGCGGCGTGCCTTCGAGAATGACCGGTGTCCCGAGCCGTCGTGCCGTGTCCTCGATCGCGGCGATCAGATCGAGATAGTCCTCGGCCACAGTCACCGGCGGCATGAAGATATGCAGCCGTCCGTGGCGCGGCTCGACGCAGACGGCGGTGCGAACGATGCCCTTCGCCGAGTCGCCGGGGCGAGGCGCGACCTGCTCGATGATCTCGGGTCCGCTGTCGGCGGGTCGCAGGAGAACCCGCCCTGCGTTCAAGAGGACTCGCCCTGAGCTGACGATGCAACAGGCAGCGGTGGCCGGTCGGCAAGCGGGTCCGGCTCGTAGAGATGGGGATAGTCCTCCGGCGCGACCCACGGGAGTGAATCGAGCGGCAGACGGTAGCCGATCGGCGAGTCGCCGGGAATCAGGAACAGGTGCTCGGAACGCAGAAACCACTGGCCGCTCACCCACCGTGGCGCAGTGCCAGAGTCGGCTTCGTGACGCCGCAGCGGCAGCACGTACCCAATGGTTGCGCCCAGACCCTGTTCGAAGATGCGAGCCAGTCGTGCCCGCTCCTCCTCATCCTTCAGCTGCGACGTCAGCGGATCGACGTTGGTCGGAAGGCGCCGTTCCTTCCACAAGTAGTACCAGACGTCCTCATACGCCGGGATCACGTGCGCGCTGTTGATGCGAAGGACGTCGGCCAGCGCGGTGATGAAGCGCCTGGCCTCCGCGTCGCCATGGCCGTGATCGATGGTCTCGTCCGCAATCAGGCGGTCATCGTGCCAGATGGCCTCACCGTCGCGGCGCCACCAGCAGCCGAGCGCCCAGCGCGGGAGCGACTCGCCCGGGTACCACTTGCCCTTGCCCGTGGTGCAGCAACGCGCCCGCGGCGAACCGCTCCTTCAGACGACGAAGCAGCGCGCCGGCCAGCTCGCGCTTCTTCGGTCCGAGCGCCGTCGTGTTCCACTCGTCGCCGTCCATGTCGTCGATCGAGACGAACGTCGGCTCCCCGCCCATCGTCAGCCTGACGTCGCCGGCCGAGAGGGCGGCGTCCACACGCTTCCCGAGCGCATCGATCGCCTGCCACTGCTCGTCGGTGAACGGCTTGGTGACTCGAGGCGACTCGAAAATCCGGCGCACGTGCATCTCGTGCTCGAGCGTGGACTCGGACTCGTCCACGGCGCCGGTAATCGGAGCGGCGCTGAACGGGTCTGGCGTCGCGGCCAGTGGCAGGTGACCCTCTCCTGCCAGCAGCCCCGATGTGGGATCGAGACCGACCCATCCCGCGCCCGGCAGATACACCTCGGCCCACGCATGCAGGTCGGTGAAGTCGGCCGCGGCACCTGACGCCCCGTCGAGGGATTTGACATCGGGAACGAGTTGAATCAGATAGCCGGACACGAACCGCGCCGCCAACCCCAGATTGCGAAGGGTCTGCACCAGCAGCCATCCGCTGTCGCGGCACGACCCGCTGTGACGCGCGAGCGTCTCCTCGGGTGTCTGCACGCCGGGCTCGAGCCGAATGACGTAACTGACGTCCTTCGACAGCTGCTGGTTGAGATCGACCAGAAAGTCCACCGTCCGCCGCCGACGCCGATCGACGCTCTTCAGCAGGTCGCAGAGTCGCGGACCGGTGGGGGCGGTGTCGAGGAAGGGCGCCAGATCTTTCGCGAGCGACGGCTCATAGACGAACGGGTAGGTCTCCGCCGAGGGCTCGAGGAAGAAGTCGAACGGGTTGATGACCGACAACTCGGCGACGAGATCGACGTCAACCGTCAGCTCGCGCGTCTTCTCCGGGAACACGACTCGCGCCAGATAGTTGCCGTGCGGGTCCTGCTGCCAGTTGAGGAACTGGGTGCGCGGCTCGACCTTCAACGAGTAGCTGAGGATCGGCGTGCGGCAATGGGGCGCCGGCCGCAGGCGGACGACATGAGGTGACAGCGTGACCGGCCGGTCGTAGCGATAACGAGTGGTGTGTGACAGCGCAACGTAGATGGACATGAGAGTGGCTACCGTGCAGGAACGATGTCGGTGCGAAGCGGAGGACGCTTCTTGGGCACGGCGCCGCGGCCGGCGAAGAACGTGTCGTGAATATGGGCGCCGACCTGATTCAGCTTCGTCTGCAGCCCGTCGAGATACTCGTGCAGGCCGCCGGAAATGATCTCGTCAACCTGCGCATAGGCCAGGTCCGAGCACAGCAGGCCCAGGAGCTGCTCCACCGGTCCGCGAAACATGGCGGTCGGCGTCCCGGTGATCGCGTGCAGCGATTCCCGAGCCGACTTCAACGAATGGTGGATCGCGCGCGGGAAGTCGGAGTCGAGCAGCAGGAACTCGACGATGCGTGATGGCGAGATGCGGCCGTGGCGCTTGTGATACATCTCGAACGCGCTCGCCGATCGCAGCACCGCGGCCCACTGCACGTCGTCCACCGTCGTGCCGATGTCGTCCACCTTCGGCAGCAGCAGGAAGTACTTCACGTCGAGGATGCGCGAGGTCTTGTCGGCCCGCTCCAGCTGCCGTCCGAGACGACAGAAGTGCCAGCCCTCGTTGTGAGTCATCGTCGTATCGGTGATGCCGGTGAAGGCCTGGCTGGCCATCCTGACCGCCGCGAACAGCTCGTGCCGGTCGCTGACCTCGACGCGGGCGCCGGCCGCGGCGGTGAGCATCAGGTACGACTGATTGAGGTGCTCCCACATCGACGACGAGATGATCTCGCGGACCGATCGCGCGTTCTCGCGCGCCGCGCGGAAGCAGGACAGGATCGAGTTGGGGTTCTTGGTGTCGAAGGTGAGGAACCGGATGACCGCGGCCTCGGACGCCTCGCCGTACCGCTCGGCAAACTCCTCGGTGTCGCCGGTGATGTCCACCAGCGGCCGCCACTGGTGATCGGCACTGCCCGGGAAGTCGAGCATCAGGTTGAGATTGACATCGACGAAGCGTGCGACGTTCTCGGCCCGCTCGATGTAGCGGCTCATCCAGTAGATCGAATCGGCGACGCGGCTCAACATGACGGTCAGCCTCGAAGTGCCTGGGTCATCACGGCGTCCCGATCGGGGCGATCGGTCTCGACGCGCGGATCGCCGGCGAGCACCCAGGTATCCTTGCTGCCGCCGCCCTGCGACGAGTTGACGACGAGCGATCCCTTCTTGAGCGCGACGCGCGTCAGGCCCCCCGGCAGCACGAAGACGTCCTTGCCATACAGGATGTAGGGGCGCAGATCGACGTGACGGCCTTCGATCGCCTCGCCGACGATCGTCGGGACGCGCGACAGCGACAGCGTCGGCTGGGCGATGTAGTTTCGCGGGTTCTCCTGGATCTTCGCCGCGAACGCCTCCTGCTCCTTCTTCGACGCGTGCGGCCCGACGAGCATGCCGTAGCCCCCCGATTCGTTCGCCGCCTTGACCACGAGCGAGGAGATGTTGTCGAGCACGTACCGCCGCTCCGATTCCTCGGCACAGACGTAGGTCGGCACGTTGGGCAGGATGATGTCTTCGTCCAGGTAGTACTTCACGATCTTCGGAACGTAGGCGTAGATGACCTTATCGTCGGCGACGCCGGTGCCCGGCGCGTTGGCCAGCGCCACACGGCCGGACATGTAGACGTCCATCAGCCCGGGCACGCCGAGCATCGAATCGGGCCTGAACACCGTCGGATCGAGGAAGTCGTCGTCTATCCGGCGGTAGATGACATCCACGCGCTCGAAGCCTTTGGTGGTCCGCATCCAGACGTAGCCGTCGGAGGCAACCAGGTCGCGTCCTTCCACGAGCTCGACGCCCATCTGCTGCGCGAGAAACGAGTGCTCGAAGTAGGCCGAGTTGTACGGACCGGGTGTCAGCACGACGACCCGCGGCGACTCGACGCCATCGGGCGCGAGATACTCGAGCGTGGCGCGGAGATGGCTCGGATAGTCATCGACCGGCCGGATGCGTGACGCCGCGAAGACCTGCGGGAAGGTGCGCTTCATCACATTCCGGTTCTGCAGCACGTACGACACGCCGGACGGCGTTCGCAGGTTGTCTTCGAGCACGTACACCTGGCCGTCGGAGTGGCGGACCAGATCGGTTCCCGTGACATGGCACCAGATGCCGCGCGGCGGCTTCAACCCCACACACTGCGCCCGCAGCGATTTCGCCGTCTCGAGCACATAACCGGGGATGACGCCGTCCTTGAGGATCTTCCGGTCGTGATAGACGTCGTTGATGAACAGGTTCAGCGCGTGGATGCGCTGCTTGAGGCCGCGCTCGATCGTCCGCCAATCGGCGGCCGAGACAATGCGTGGGATCAGATCGAATGGGAAGATGCGTTCCGTGCCTGCATCGTCGCCATAGACGTTGAACGTGATGCCCATCGCCATCAGCGCCCGCTCCGCGGATCGCTGCCGGCGCTCGATCTCACCGGGAGGGAGCGCATCGATCACCTGGGTCAGCGCGTGCGCGGCCGCGCGCGGGGCGCCTGCCCCGGCGAACATCTCGTCGAAGAACTCTTCCGGATCGTAGTGAGCGAATCTCATCGCGCTGATCTGTATTCTTGATCTCGATCCGCCTCCTGACGACTCCACAAAATTGAAAGACATCGTGTATTTGGCGACATTGTCGTCGCGATTACACCTCAGCCATCGGTTTGTGGGCCGCCTCAGTTCGTGGGGCCGCCTTCCTTCGATTCGCTGGGGCCGCCTTCCTTCGATTCGTGGGGGCCGCCTTCAGGCGGCCCTGCCTCGATCACGTCATGCACGAACCGCAGCTTGGCGATCGCCGGACCGGACAGGACGAAGGGATAGAGGTCGGCGAGCCCCATGCTGCGATTGAGGCTGTTCAAGGCACTTGTGAGCGGGAACCACGCGGTGACCAGGTCGCCGAAGTCGTCGAAATCGAGCCGCCGCGCCGTCATGTCTGGAAGCGGCGCACCGGACGCCGCCGGCCTGAGCACGAGGCCGTACGCACGGGCGGTCTCCAGCGTATCGACGATGTGGAGGTAGTGCGCGAAGGTTTCGGCCCAGTCTTCCCACGGATGCATCGACGCATAGGCGCTGACGAACCGGTCGGTCCAGTCGGGCGGAGGCCCGTCCTCGTAGTGGCGTTTCCGGGCCTCGGCGTAGTCGAGCGTGTCGTCACCGAAAAGGGCGCGGAATGGTGTCAGGCAGCGGCCGTCCTTGATCAGCCTGTCCCAGTAGTAGTGGCCGATCTCATGGCGGAAGTGCCCGAGCAGCGTGCGATAGGGCTCCCCCATCTCCTGGCGCGTCTTCTCGCGAAACGGGTCGTCGGCCTCGGCGATGTTGATGGTGATCAGCCCCTCGCCGTGTCCCGTGAAGACCTGCTCGGCGGCCGAACTGCTCTTGAACGAGAACGCCAGGCCACGCTCCTCCCCGGGTGCGCGCCGATCGATCGGCAGGCCAAGGCCGAGCAGGCTGTAGAGGAGACGCCGCTTCGCCGACTCGAGGCGCGCCCACATCTGCCTGGCATCAGGGGTATCGAGCGCGGGCGTGACCTCGTTGAGCGCGCAGGAGACACAGAACGCGCTCTCGCTCCCGGCCGGGATTGCCCAATTGCAGACATCGTGTTGAACGTAGTTGGCGCACAGTCGGTAACGAGCGTGGCTGGCCTCGCCGGCGAGCGCGACGAACTCCGCCCGCTCACTCGCGGCATCCTGGGCGGGAATGGGTTCCAGCGCGCTCAGAATGTTCAATTCGGGCAGATATGCGAGCTGATGCCCGCAGCGTTCGCAGCGGGTGTTCTCGAAGAAGAGGACCTGGCCGCAACTCGAGCAGGTGAACAGTTTCATCTGCGTCGTCACAATGCATCCAGCGCGCCAAGCGGGAGCGTAGACAGCGGTCGTCCGATCAGAGGGCGCGGCCTTTGCAGCTTCCGTGGTCATGGTTCTGCTCGCGTTCATCCTGTTGATAGCTGGGGTGGCAGCGGCGCAAGAAACGCGGCCCGCGGTTGAGTCGCACGACACCGTGCTCGCGGCACAGGTGATGCTCGACGTCGCCGGCTTCTCCGCCGGGGAGATCGACGGCCGGGCCGGCAGAAATTTCGGGCGAGCGGTCGCGGCGTTTCAGCGCAGCCGCGGCCTTACGGTGTCGGGCCGCCTGGATGAGGCGACGCGGGCGCGCCTGCAAGACGAGTTCATGCGCCGGCCAGCGGTCGTGACTTACACACTGTCTGACGCGGATCTCGCCGGCCCGTTTCAACCGAACATTCCCACCGATCTCGTCGAGCAGTCGAAGCTGCCGTCGCTCGCTTACCGCAATCCGCTCGAAGCGCTCGCGGAACGATTCCACGCCAGTCCGGCACTGCTTCAATCATTGAACCCGGGCCACACGTTCACACGCGCGGGTGAGGAGATCACCGTACCGAACGTGACGTCGGTCGACGCGGTGCCGACCGGGTCAGGCCCTCGCACAGCAGGCGTGCGGATCGTGGTGACCAGGCAGACCAGCGCGTTGACCGTCGAAGACGCCGAAGGACGTGTGCTCTTCTTCGCGCCGGTGACGACCGGCAGTCAGCACGACCCTCTCCCGATCGGCCGGTGGAAGGTCACCGGCGTGCAGCAGTCGCCGGCGTTTCACTACAACCCCGATCTGTTCTGGGATGCGGACCCGACGCATTCCAAAGCCAAGATTGCTCCGGGCCCGAACAATCCCGTCGGCGTCGCGTGGATCGATATCAGCAAGCCCCATTACGGCATTCACGGGACCCCGGAGCCCTCGACCGTCGGTCACACGCAGTCGCACGGCTGCGTGCGTATGACGAACTGGGACGTTCGGCGCGTCGCCGAGTGGGCAAAGCCTGGAATGCTGGTGGTCTTCCAATGAGGCGATGGACGGGACCTGCGGCGCTCGATGCCCTTCACGCTCGCGCTCAGCTTCATGACGGGCATCCTGACGACGATCGCGGCATACTCGCTGCGCGACGAGCCGCGCGCGGCGGTGCGCAAGGAGATCGAGACGCCGGCTCCGGCGATGGCGGAGATCGCTCCGGTCGGGGACCACGTCGAGCTCGAACCCGATCCCAAGGCCTCAATCGGACCCGTGACGGAAGCGGCCATCGTCGTGCAACTGCGCGATCGCGACCTGACGGTCCCTGTCGATGGCGTCGAGCGCGACGACCTGGTCGATACCTTCACGGATGCGCGCGGGTCACGCTCGCACGAGGCGCTCGACATCATCGCGCCGCGGAACACGAGAGTCCGCGCCGTCGACGACGGCAGGATTCAGAAGCTGTTCACGAGCATCGCCGGCGGCCTCACCATCTATCAATTCGATCCCAGCGGGACGTTCGCCTACTACTACGCGCACCTCGAGCGGTACGCCGACGGGTTGCGTGAGGGGCAGACCGTCGACGCGGGCGACGTCATTGGCTATGTCGGGAGCACGGGCAACGCCTCACCCGACGCCCCGCACCTGCACTTCGCCATCTTCCGGCTCGGGCCCGAGCGGCACTGGTGGAAGGGCGAGGCCATCAACCCCTACCCCATCCTTAGCCACCACTAGCTCACGACGCGGGTCTGTTGCGACTCGCTGATAGTGTCCCCTCGGCGACTCGTTAGAAATGTCCCCTAAGCTCGCGACCGTGAAGGTCGCGATTGGGACGGACAGCAATGAGTGGACGGGAGATGGCGCGGGTGGAGGTGCTGGGGCGGGTCAACCCGGGAGTTTGGCGCTGGTGCAGGCGGCGGTGCTGATGGGCGTGAGTTACCGCCAGGCGAGGCGTCTGTGGCGAGCGTTCAAACGAGGCGGCGCGAAGGCGTTGCGCCATCGACACGTCGGCCGGGCGTCCAATCGCGGGACGTCGCGCTCCCGAAGCCCTGGTGCCGGCGATTCGCGACATCATCCGATCGATCAACCGCGAGCAGCCGTTCGCCGGGGTCAAGCCGCTTCAGCAGAAAATCGACGAGGCGATGGCGCCGCGGCTCTTCGTGCTCCGCCTGATCGGACTCTTCTCGGTCCTGGGCCTGATCCTCGCGGTGGTCGGCGTCTACGGCGTGCTCGCCGAGTTCGTCGTACAGCGTGTGCCGGAGATCGGAGTGCGTATGGCGTTTGGCGCCACCCGGTCGGATGTGGTGACGCTGATCCTCGGTCAGGGCGCACGTCTTGTGGTGATCGGGATCGTCCTCGGCATTGGCGGCGCCGTTCTGCTCCGCAGCGCGATGAGCACGATGGTGTACGGCGTGAAGACGTTAGACCCGCTCGCCTACCTGGCCGCGTGTCTCCTGCTCTGCGCGGCGACCATTGCCGCGTGTGCCGTGCCCGCGCGGCGTGCGTCACGCCTCGATCCTGTCGTCGCGCTGCGCAGCGAGTGACGCCCGCGATCTGAACGTGCGCCACTCGTGGGTGTCGTAGTCGTACAGCTTGCACACACGCGTCACCGCGATGAACGACCGCAGCGACCAGCGCTCGACGATGACCTCGCTGGCGAAGGCGGTCTCGATCCGGCGTTGCGCCTCCGGCAGGTGCCGGAACGGAATGCGCGGGTCCACGTGATGCGCGCCGTGCACCGTGATGTTGTGCAGCAGCAGCTCGACCCAGGTCGGCAGCTCGACGTGAACGGTCGCCCGCACCTGCCCGGTGAAGAAGGTCGATTCACTCTTCGTCCGGAACCACTGCACGCGAGGATGCGTATGGTGCAGGAACGTCACCACCGAGAACATGGCGTGGAAAATCCACCACGGAGCGACCACGACCGCCAGGACGACGACGGCCGGCGCGAGCGCCGGACCTCCGGCCAGCGTTGACCATTGCGGCCCGAACAACCAGCACACTGCGACGTGCGCGGCGATGCTGGCGGCAACCAGCAGCCGGTCGGCGGCAAGATGGGTAGCATTGAGGTAGCGGCGATCGCTGGCCCGTGGCATCGCCATGTGCTTCCACCAGATCTCCACGATCGAATGCAGCCACAGGCCCCACCACGATCGATACACGTGCTCAACGGCGCGGCGCCAGCGCGGCATCGCCGCGTAGTGAGCCGGCGAGACCGGTTGCCAGGAGTAGTCGCACTCCGCCACATTGGTCCAACCGTGGTGGAGGTGGTTGTGCCCGCGGATCCACGGCGTGAACGGATACCACGAGGGAAGAAAACAGATCGTCGCGAGCAGACGGTTCATCGCTCGTGACCCGGCGAGGCTGCCATGTGCCGCATCATGGGCCAGGGCGAACAGCATGGCCGCGGTGACGCCGGAGATCGCGACGCCAATCGCTTTCACGGTCCACGACGGCGCGAGGATCGCGGTCGCCGCGCCGGCGTAGAAGAACAGGTAGTCACAGGCCGCGAACGCGACGCCAACCCACGTGGACGAACCCGGCGTCGTCGGCGAGGTCAGCGCCCGCAGCTCGTGGCCCTTCGGACTCGACGCGCGCGCCGGCGCGCTGGTCACCGCCCCGGACATCATCGCCGGACCAGACGCAGATAGGTGACGTGGCGGTTGTCGTCACAGAACTGTTCGGCGGCCGCCACATCCGCTTCGGGGATGCCATTGGCCAGCGCGCGGACCTCCGCCGGTGTCCGGTAGATCAGCCGCCAGTCCATGAAGGTCTCCATGAACGCGGCATCGTGAGTGGCCGGGGTGAAGTTGGCGATCAGCAGCCGGCCGCCCGGGCCGAGCATGCGGAACAGCGCCGTCGTGAGCGCGCGCGCCAGGTCCTCCTCGAGGTAGTCGTAGAGTCCCGCCGCGTAGACGAGATCGATGTCCGCGAATCGGACCGACCGGCGCAACAAGTCGCCGATCGTGACCGGCTTTGTTGTCACGCCATAGCGTGCGTAGTCGCGATCGATGCACTCGAGGCTGTCGCGATCCTGGTCGATCGCCGTGATCGAGACGCTACCGGATCGGGCCGCCCGGCTCCATTCGACCTCGCGAAGATGGCCGCTGGCCACCGACAACACGCGGGGACGGGACCCGGCGGCGGCGACGCGGTCGATCTCCCGCGCGAGTATCGCGCGGCGGGTGCGGACGCTCTGGAAGCACGGAGAGTCGAACTCGTAGCCGTAGAGCATGCCGCCGAGCGGCGACAGGTCGTCGCCTGGCTGCGTCATGCCGTAGATCAGATCCATCAACACGGCGTCGCCGGCGTAGCCGCGCGGCTTCTCGAAGGCGCGCCGCGTGAATGGCGATTCCAGGAGGATGCCGTGGAGCGAGTGCTGCCGGGCCTGCGCGCCGACCCGGGCCCAGTCGTCGGGCCGCAGCTGGGACCGCAGTTCACGGAGTGCCAGTGCGGAGTCTGCCCATGGCGTCGTGAACGTCTCCGCCGACGATCGCGTCGCGAGTGTTGTCGAAAACCTCTGTGGTGAATGGTGCCCTGACTAAGGTAGTCACGATGTGTCCCCCCTACACCTCTACAAGCGGAAGCTGTGGAGAAACGGGGACACGAACGACTTCAAGACAGAGAACTGAACTAGGTTTTGTCGTTTTCTCTGTGCTCGGAGGGCATTCGCCTGCTGGAGAAGGCAGCCCCGCCCGTCATACAGCGGGGTCAGAACATTGCGGTGGGGTGCTGCGGTAGGACTCGCTGAGTCACAAGCCGCAGCACAGGCCTCGTGCTATTTCTCGACGTCGCGCTCCCCTGTCGCTGATCCGGGCGGAGGGGCCGGCGCGGCGCCTCGACCACGGCCGCCGCCCGGCGCGCGCCGCGCCCACGCCGGCGCCGTCGTCCTGCACAGAGCGCCGCGGACGGTTGATCCCTTTCGCGGCATCCGCAGCGACGGCCCGGTCTTCGGCCCGCTCAGCCGACAGCGACATCGAAATCGCCGTGTTGCCCGGGTGGCAGTCGTACGGGAGCAGCACGCCGCCATCGAGCGGCGTCAGCGGGAACGAGACGGTGAATGGCTTCTCGTACGTCACCGGGTCATCGTAGGTGGCCTGGTACTGGACGATGTTTTCGGCGACGCGGCGGAAGCGCTCGGTGATCACCATCTCCTTGCTGTGGCGAACGCCGTTGCCGTTGACGCCAATCGCGGTCTTGTCGGTGAGATTCGTCGTCTCGACCACGAGTTCCTCGCCTTCCCAGCGCGCGCGGGAGTCACCCAGGTACTGCGCGATCGACTGGCCGATATGCTTGCGCCCGTCGGTGTAGAAGATGCGCGTGTCGGGCAGCATCTCGGTCGAGAACGCGACCACGCCCGGCGCCTGGACGATCCGGTTGCCGTTGCCGTAGATCACGCGAAGGATGGAGCCCGCAATGCCGCGCGTGATGCAGCGTTCGTAGAGCGAGAAGTCCTCCCAGGAGTTCAGCGGGCCCGGGCCGTACGTGCCGCGCGGCATCTCGCGTTCCTGCTGGTTCACCTTGATGGCCGGTAGACGACCGTCCGGCGGATCCACGATCAAACGCGTCTGAGGGAAGACGCGGCGCGCGTAGTCGAATCGGAAGCTGCTTTCGGCGCTCGTGTCGCGCTGTTTCGCCGCGTTATCGACCTGCGTCTTTCGAGCGGCCAGCGCCGCCTCGTCCAGATAGAGCGGTGGAGGCCTGTGCCCGGCGCCGCCTGCGGCGCGGCACCGCGTCCCGGACCGCCGCGACCCTGGCCAGCGGCCATCGGGATGTTCTCCATGTCGTCGCTCGACCAGACGCCCTGCAAATCCGGATCGCCCCAGGGCGTGCGCGGCGCCTTGTACTCCACGGCCTTGCCGCTGAACGCGGTCACGACGAGCGCGGGCGGCGTCGCGCGCGACGATTGGCCCGACACCGGCGTACCGCTGTACGCGAACAACGCGACGATGCCCAGAACCGTGCTCAATGCAGCGATTAACCG
Organism: uncultured Acidobacteriota bacterium; assembly: GCA_963751025.1. Taxonomy (GTDB): domain Bacteria; phylum Acidobacteriota; class Vicinamibacteria; order Vicinamibacterales; family UBA2999; genus Gp6-AA40. The sequence goes on from CAVVTC010000011.1 coordinate 95,891, forward strand.
ACTAGTCATCACGGTCGCCCTTTCAAAATAGCTGCGAAGATTCTACCCCCGTGGAGGGACTCGACAGAGGGATTCGCGTCTGGACCTGAGCGGTCGGCAGGAGTACCTTAGATCTTCACGCCGGCAGACCCTAGTCGCCGGGCGTGACAGGAGTAACCATGCATCGGATCATGCCGACGATGAGGCGCGTTTTACTCGGCGCCGCGGCAGCCACGATTTTCGTCGCCACCACGTACGGCCAGTCGATTCTCGGCCCGCCCAGCGAGGCGAATCACTTCATCGAGACGCCCAAAGGCTGGGTGCATCCGAAGACACCGTGGGGTGAGCCGGATATCCAGGCCAACCTGAACATGATGCAGGCTGCCGGCGTCCCGCTGGAGCGGTGCGCCAACGCCACCCGCTTCGGCGGCCCGCCCTGCGACATGAACAAGGCGTGGTTGACGGAGGAGGAGCTCAAGGAGCGCATCGCCATCGTCGCCGGGCGCGGCGACCTTGGCCGGCAGCTGATCGAGAAGGGCGAGTTCGGACGCGCGCTCCTGTCAGGCGTCACCGACCCTGCCACTCCGCAGCGGCAAACCACCCTCATCGTCGATCCGCCGAACGGGCTGCTGCCCGCCCTGACCCCGGAGGCCAAGCGACGCGCGCTCGAGATGCGCAGCGGTTGGTCACTGCCCGGCGAGTCGCCGGCGTACGACTGGCACGCACCGACTTCGACAGCTGGGACCGCTGCACCACGCGCGGCATGCCCTCGTCGATGATGCCGTATCGCTACAACGGCGGGTTCACGATCTGGCAGGCGCCCGGAGTGGTCGTGTTCGACCTCGAGATGATCCACGACTCGCGCGTCATCTTCACCGACGGGCGGCCGCCGCTGTCCTCAGCCTACAAGGCGTACATGGGCGATTCGCGCGGCCGCTGGGAGGGCAACACGCTCGTCGTCGAGACGACGAACTACAAGGGTGGCCACGCGCCGCTGATCAACCTCGCCGTCGTCGGGTCGCCACCGGGAAACCGTTTCCCGCACAGCGACCAGATGAAGACGACCGAGCGCATCACCCGGTTGAACGACCAGATGTGGCTCTATGAGATCAAGACAGAGGATCCTGTGATCCTCACCCGCTCGTTCACCGTGCGCTACCCGATGCGCCACGATCCCAACTACGAGTGGTGGGATACGCCTGTCACGAGGGGAACACGATCGTTCCCAACTACAGCTCGACGTCGCGGCACGAACGTGCGAACCCGGAGCCGTCGCCGGAACGGCCGGCCGTCATGGTGGACGCCAAGAACCAGCCGACCAAGGAGCCCGTCCCTGCCGACATCGCGAAAGCGCTGATTGGACGCTGGGTCGGACGGCCGGAGCTCAAGACGATGGACTACGACATCGTCATCGAGTTCACGGCGAGGCCGGATGGCGGAGTCGTCGGGAAACTGGTCGAGACCACGCTGCCCGATCCGCGCGAAGTGCCGATCAACAAGTCGCTCATCTCCACGGGAGCCGACGGCACGGAGAGGGGCCTTGCGATCAACGGCCGCCGTCTGACCTTCACGTTCCCCAACACCCAGCCGTGGAATTTCGCGGGCGAGTTGTCCGCTGACGGCACCAGCATCGAAGGTGTGACCAACAGCGCCCAGGGCGGCCTGCGGCTCACGTTCAGAAAACGATAACCGTGGGGGCCGGCTTCAGCCGGCCCGATCCGCCCAACGTTTGAGCACTCCACGACGTCTTAGCAGGCGGCTGATGTGAGCGCTTTCCTGCAGGACCTTCGTTACGCGATCCGGTCGCTTTTCAGCAACCCCGGGTTCACGGCGGTCGCCGTCCTGACGCTCGCGCTGGGCGTGGGAGCCAACAGCGCCATTTTCAGCGCGCTGCAGGCCGTCGTCCTGCGCGACCTGCCGTACGACAATCCGGACCGCATCGCGGTGATGTGGACCTGGAATCTCCAGCAGAATCTCCCGGACGGATCTCTTACCTGAACTTCCGCGATTGGAAGGATCAAAGCCGCCAATTCACGCAGATGACCGCCTATCTGCGGCCGGAGTTCACCCGCAGCACCCTGACCGGCGGGGGCGACTCGGTGCGCATCAACGTCGGATTGGTGGGGCCCGGCTTCTTCGAGCTCCTCGGCACGGCGCCTCTCGCCGGGCGAACGTTCAGGGACGAGGACTTTGCCGAGCAAGCCACGGCCGTGGTGATCAGTCAAGGTCTCTGGCAGCAGCGCTTCGGCGGCGACCCGCGGACGGTCGGGCGCACGATTGAAGTGGATGGCGCCAACGCGCAAGTCGTCGGGGTCATGCCGGCGGGATTCGAGCTGCCCACGGCGGACGTCCAGCTCTGGCGGCCGCTCTGGTTCGGACCCAACTGGCAGCAGGAGGGCAGCCGGCGCGCGGATGCGCTGATCGTCCTGGGCCGGCTCGCGCCTGCCGCGACGATTGAATCGGCGCGCGCGGAGATGGACACCATCGCGGCGCGCCTGCGAACTCAGTACCCGGCAAGCAACGCCAGCTTCGGCGTCACCACCGATCTCCTCGTCGATCGCGTCATCGGACCGACGACGGAGCGATCCATGTGGCTGCTGTTCGGGTCAGTCGGGTTCGTCCTGCTCATCGCGTGCGCGAACGTCGCGAACCTGACGCTCGCGCGCGTGACGGTCCGCAGCCGCGAGTTCTCGCTGCGGACGGCGCTCGGCGCGAGCCGCCTGCGCCTGATCCGGCAGGCGCTGACCGAGAACCTGGTGGTGTCGCTGCTGGCCGGGACGGCCGGTGCGCTCGTCGCGTGGCTTGGCGTGATGGCACTCCGCGCCGGTGCGGCCGGCGTGCTGCCGCGCGCAAGCACGATCGACCTCGATGGCCGCGTCCTGCTCTTTGCGATGGCCGCAGCGCTCGGCTGTGGCCTGGCCGCCGGGCTGCTGCCGGCACTGCAACTGTCAATCGGCAGCACGGCCAACGCACTGCGCGACGCCGGGCCGCGTCTGATGGGCGGACGCAGCGGGCGGCGGCTTCACCAGGGACTGGTGGTCGCCGAGATCGCGCTCGCCGTGATCCTCCTCGCCGGATCGGGGCTCCTGATCCGCAGCTTCGTCCGCATACAGACGACGGAGCGCGGGTTCGATTCGACGAACGTGCTGCTGCTGCAGATCGACTTACCGGCCAGCTACAACAACCGCGCGAAGACGACGGCGTTCTACACCGACGCCATGCAGCGGATTCGCGCGCTGCCGGGCGTCGTCACGGCCGGCGCGATCAGCGACTTCTTCATTCATCGCCAGCCCGACTATCGCATCGCACTCGAGGGTCAGCCGCCGCGACTGCCATCGGATCCCGCGCCGCCCCTCACCGAGGACAACGTGGTGCCCGGCTACTTCGAGGCGATGCGCATCCCGCTCCTGCGCGGCCGGCTCCTCGAGGACCGCGATCTCGATCCGAATGCGCCGCCGGTCGTGGTCGTCAACCAGGAAATGGCCCGACGGTTCTGGCCAGGCGACGATCCCATTGGCAAGCGGCTCAAGTACGGTCTCGACCCGGCGGCGAAGATGCCATGGAAAACCGTCGTCGGCGTCGTCTCCGATATGAGGCGGCAACGGCTGGATGAACCGGCGATTCCGTACATGTTCCAGCCGGGTGTCATCTCGCAGATGGACATCGCGGTCCGCACGGCGGGAGACCCCGAGCTGCTGCGCGGTGCGATTCGTGCGCAGATGCAGGCGCTCGATCCTGCGGCGCCGCCCTACGGCATGATGACGGTCGAGCAGCGCCTGGGCGAGACGGTCGCGCTGCGGCGCTTCCAGACAATGCTGCTGGTGGCGATGGCCGCGGTGGCGTTGATGCTCGCGGTCATCGGCGCCTACGGAATCATCCATCGGTCGGTCGCCGCGCGCACTCGCGAGATCGGCATCCGCACCGCGCTCGGCGCGAGCGCGCCGACAGTGCTGCGCATGGTGCTGGCCAGCGGTATGTGGCTCACGGTGACGGGGCTGGCGCTCGGGCTCCTGGGATCGATGGCTCTGAGCCGCACCGTGAGGTTGTTTCTGTACGAAACCAGCCCCTTCGACCCGACGGTCTATGCGGTCGTCTCGATCCTGCTGCTTGGCGTCACGGTCGCGGCCGTGCTCATGCCGGCGCGTCGAGCGGCCCGGATCGATCCGATGGCCGCGCTCCGCGAGCCGTAAGCCTCTACTTGGCGGGTGTCGGCGGCGGTCCACCGCCTCGGGGCGGACCGAAGTTCGTGGTCACCGGCTCGCCTTTCAGTTCCTGGAAGGCGACGTTCAGGTTGATCAGGGCGCGCGACTTCGGCGTGCCGCCGGTACTCGAGATCCTTCAGCAGTTCGTCCTTCAGGAACACCGCCCACTTCGGGTTCTTCTCGAGCGCAGCCAGCGCCTGCTCCGGCGTCTCGTTGCGCGACAACGCCGTCTTCGCGGCCACCACCAGCGCGCGATGGAATTCCGTGTATGCGCGCAAGCCTTGCCACGTGTTCACGTCCCCGTGACCCTCGATGACGAGCTCTACGTTCTTGATCCCTTTCATTGCCTTCTCGAGCGTATCGGGCAGCGCGAGGATGCTGCCGCCGGTCGCCGGGTCGATGAGCGGACCCATGTTCCACGCCATGAGGTCGCCGATACACATCGCCCGCAGCTCCCGGAACACCACAAACGCATCACCGTTGGTGTGGCCGGGGCCGAAGTAATAGAGGTCGATGCGATCCTTGCCCTTCCCGAGCGTCATCTTGTCCGTGTAGGTGCTGTCGGGCATCCACGCGGGGTTGGCCTTCGGATTGGCCGCGACCCACTTCTTCGTGTTCTCGTGCGTCACGACCTGGATCGTCGGTCTGGCGGCCTTGAAGTAGTCGTTGCTGCCGTTGTGGTCCGGGTGCACGTGCGTGTTGATGATCGTCGTCACCGGCTTGTCGGTGACCGTCTTCACCTGCGCCAGGATCGCTTCACCGTTGTTGGCCAGCTTGGTATCGACGAGGACGACGCCCTCAGCCGTCACGAAGACGGTGGTATTACTGCCGGCGCCGGGAATCTTGTACAGGTTGTCCTTGACCTTCTCGATCGTGCCGGTCGGCGGAATCCGCGGCCCAGCCCCACGTCCACCGCCTCCACGCTGCTGCGCCTCGCTGTTGGCCACGCCGCGCTGCTGCGCGGCGATGCCGGCGACGGTAAGGCCAGCCACGACGATGGCGGTCAGAAGTCCAGCACGTCTCATCAGATTCCTCCGGGACAAGAATACCGGAACGGCCGCGGCTTCGCCCGAGCGACACGATCCACACCCCGCGCCAACGAGTGCTGGACGCGCTGGCTCCCCTGAACTAATCTTGCCGGTGGCGTTCGCAGGACGCCTCCGGTCCGCGGGAAGGGCGGCGCCCACCTGTTCCAACATAGTGTCCGGCTTCAGCCGGACACGCAGTCGTGACTCGCGACTTTCTTCAGCCCATGATGCGGACACGGGCGCTCATTGAAGGAGGTCGTCCGTGTCCACGCCACATCCGTCCGCCATTCCCGTCAGTCTCGAACAGCAACGCAAGCTCGCCAAGGATCTGATTCGCGCCGCCCGCGCCGGCGACGCGGCAGCGCTCGCACGCATCCAGGCGGTTCGCTCGGACGCCGCGACCGCTCCGCGATCGCTGAAGCTCGCCGATGCGCAGCTGGCCGTCGCCCGCGAGGGCGGCTTCGATTCATGGCCGAAGCTCGTCGCCGAGTTCCAGCAGCGCGACGTCAAGGCGTTCTGCGAGGCGGTGCAGCGCGGCGATGATGCCCGCGCGCAGCAACTCCTCGCGTCAACACACGTCAGGAAGAGGATCAACGATCCGATGTTTGCCTTCGGTCAGCGCGCCGCGCACATCGCGGCCAAGCACACCACGATGCTGACCACGCTGATCGAGGCCGGCGCCAACGTGAACCTGAAAAGCGACTGGGAGAACGGTCCTTACACCGTCCTCGACAACGCGGACGAGGACGCCGCGCGCTTTCTGCTGGCCCGCGGAGCGACGTTGACGCCGAACGTCGCCGCGCGGCTCGGCTGGATCGAGGAGCTGCAGAGACTCGTGGACGCCGATGGCGCGCTCGTGCATGCGCGGGGCGGAGACGGTCAACAGCCGCTCCACGAAGCGAAGACCGTGGCGATTGCCGATTTCCTGCTGGATCACGGTGCCGGCATCGATGTGCGCTGCATCGATCACAAGTCCACTCCCGCGCAGTACGCGCTGGTCGATCGCCCGCAGGTGTGCCGGCGCCTGCTCGAGCGCGGGGCCACGCCCGATATTTTCATGGCCGCCCACCTCGGAGACCTCGCTCTCGCAACTCGCCTCCTGGACAAGGATCCGGCGTGCGCCGCAGCCCGCATCAACGAATCCGGGTACGAACTCGTTCCTCCACTCAGCATCTACTGCTGGACGCTCGGGTTCGGTAGGTCTCCGTATGACGTCGCCGCGAAGGCCGGTCATCGCGATCTCCGCGATCTGCTCATGGCCCGAAGTCCGACGAATGTGCGATTCATCAATGCCGTGCTCGCTGCGGACGAGGACCAGACGAACGCCGTGCTCGCCGCGGAACCGTCCCTCCTCGCATCACTGGCCCGCAAGGTTCACAGTCATCTGGCGTACGCGATCTTCCACGAACGGTTCGACGCCGCCGACCTCATGCTCCGTCTCGGATTCGACCCGGCCGCGCCGGGTCAGGACGGCGGGACCGCGCTGCACGCGGCCTGCTGGGTGGGTAGCGTACGGATGGTGGAACACGTCCTCGCGCGCGGCGGCGTGCCGCTCGACGCAAGAGATCCGACCCACGACAGCACGCCGCTCGGATGGGCCGCGTTCGGATCGGTGCATCGACGCGCCCGAGGCGCAGATTATCCGGGTGTGGTGGACAGACTCGTGGCCGCCGGCGCTGATATCACCGCGGTTGGAAACCGCAACGGCAGCTCACTGCTGCAGATGGCGCAGGGCAATCCGGCGATGCAGGCGGCGCTCCGTCGTCATGGCGCTTCCTGAAGGGCGAAGACATTGCCTTCGGGATCGACCGCTTCGGTGCCGCCCCACGGGCGCCGCAGCAACGGCAGCCCCATGGCCTCGATCTTTGTCAGCGTGGCTGCGACGTCCCGCACCTCGAACGTCAGTTTCGCCGCCGACTGCTCGCGCGCACGCGGCGGCGACTCGATCTGAATCCCGGCCGCGATCGCGGCCGGGATCGCGTGCAGCGAGAAGTGCGAGGCGCCGTCTCTGAACTCCACCCAGTTGTCGAGCCGCGTGTCCGCATGCGGCTGCAGTCCGAGCACCTCGCTGTAGAAGGCCGTCATGCGGCCAAGGTCCTTCACGAAGAGCATGGCCCCGTGCAGTCGCATAGATGGATTCTAACCGGGACGTGTCGGTCGCTCAGGCTATACTGAGTGCCGACCAACGGTGCCAGAGACAGATCCGATCACATGACAGGCAGTCGAACCCCACGTGTCGCCGTGGTCGGGTGCGGACACTGGGGAAAGAACCTGATCCGCACGTTCCATGGCCTCGGCGCGCTGCAGTGGCTGTGTGATTCGAACCCGGACGCGCTTCAGCAACAAGCCCGGCTCACCCCCGGCGTTCAGACGACCACCCGCTTCGACGAACTGCTCGCCAGCGATGTCCAGGCGATCGTGCTCGCCACGCCGGCCGCTCTCCATTACGCCGGCGCCAGGGCCGCCCTTCGCGCCGGCAAAGATGTGTTCGTCGAGAAGCCGCTCGCGCTTCGTTACAGTGAGGGGTCGGAGCTCGTCGAGCTCGCGGACTCGCTCGATCGCGTGCTGATGGTCGGACACATCCTGCAGTACCACCCCGCGATTGCGCGCCTCCATGAGCTCGTCGCCCGCGAGGAGCTCGGGCGTCTCTGGTACATCTACTCCAACCGTCTCAACCTTGGTCGCGTGCGCCACGAGGAGAACATTCTGTGGAGCTTTGCTCCTCACGATCTCTCGGTGATTCACAGCCTGGCGGGTGCGGAGCCTGAAACGGTCTCCGCGATCGGGGGCACCTATCTTCAGCCAGGGATCGCGGACACCACCGTGACCAACCTCACGTTCGCGAACGGGGTCGGGGCGCACATCTTCGTGAGCTGGCTCCACCCCTACAAAGAGCAGCGCCTCGTCGTCGTCGGCGAGCGGAAGATGGCCGTCTTCGACGATACGCGGCAAACCGGCAAGCTGCGAATCCACGACAAAGGTTTTCAGTGGACCGATGGCGTTCCGGTGCCGCGCAACGATGCCGAGACGGTTCTCGAGATCGACGATGCGGAACCGCTGCGCCTCGAGTGCGAGCACTTCCTGGCCTGTGTCACGCGTCGGACCAGGCCGCTGACCGACGGCGCTTCCGCACTATCCGTGCTGCGTGTTCTTGAAGCGAGCCAGCGATCAATGGACCAGCGCGGCATTCCCGTTCCGGTCAACGAGGTCGTGGCGCCCGCGCGGGTGTAATGGACTATTTCGCGCACGAGACCGCCTGCATCGATGACGGCGCAGAAATCGGCGCCGGCACGCGCATCTGGCACTTCACCCACATCATGTCCGGCGCACGTCTCGGGCGCGGCTGCAATGTCGGCCAGAACGTCTTCGTCCAGACCGGGGTCGTCATCGGCGACGAGGTGAAGATCCAGAACAACGTGTTCCTGCCGGCAGGCGTGCTGGTCGAAGACCACGTCTTCTTCGGACCCTGCGCAGTCTGCACCAATGTCATCAACCCGAGGAGTGAAGTGCCCAGGCGCGATCAGTTTCGCAGCACGATCTTCCGTCGTGGGGCGAGCATTGGCGCGAACAGCACCATCGTGTGCGGCACGACGATCGGCCGGTATGCGTTTGTCGGCGCCGGCTCGGTGGTTACGCGCGACGTGGCCGACTACTCGCTCGTGTACGGAAACCCCGCGAAACCTCGCGGCTGGGTCTGCCGGTGCGGCGTGAAGCTCGCCTTTGCCGGCGCGGGCGTCGCGCGCGCCACCTGCGCCGAATGTGGCGCCGCGTACCTCCGGGGCGATGACGGCGTGCAACCGGCCGACGCCTGAGCGATCGATTCGCACGCCTGCGTTGCATATGCCCATTCCCCTGGCCGACCTCGTCGCTCAATACCGCACGATTCAAACCGACATCGACGCCGCCATCAGGTCCGTCCTCGAGGGCGGCCACTTCATCCTGGGGCCGAATACGAAGGCGCTCGAACGCGAGGTCGCGAGCTATCTCGGCCTCGGGAGCGCGGTGGGCGTGGCCTCAGGCACCGACGCCCTGATCCTCGCGTTGCGAGCGCTCGGCATCGGGCCAGGCGACGAAGTCATCGTGCCGGACTACACGTTCCTCGCCACCGCCTCCGCTGTGCTCCATGTCGGTGCGTCGCCGATCCTGGTCGACGTCGATCCGGACACCTACTGCATGGACCTCGAGGCAGCGGCCGCGGAGATCACCCCGCGGACGCGCGCGGTCATACCCGTGCACCTGTTCGGTCAGCCGGTGGACATGAACGGCCTGATGGACCTGGCGGCCTCGCACGGTCTGTCGGTGATCGAAGACAACGCGCAGGCGCTCGGCTCGATGTACCGCGGGCGGCGCACGGGAGCCATCGGGCACGTCGGCTGCCTCAGTTTCTTTCCGAGCAAGAACCTCGGCGGCTACGGCGACGGTGGAATGGTCGTCACCGGCAATGCCGATCTCGCCGATCGCGTGCGCGTGCTTCGCACGCATGGCTGGAAGGAGAAATACGATCCGGAAATCCTCGGATACAACAGCCGGCTCGACGAGATGCAGGCGGCGGTCCTGCGCATCAAGCTGCCACACCTCGATGCCTGGAACGCGGAGCGTGGCCGGCGGGCCCGCCTCTACGCGCAGGCGTTCGCCGGCACCAACGTGCGAACGCCGGTCGAGCAGGCGGATGCCACGCACGTGCACCATCTGTATGTCGTGAGAGTCGCCCAGCGGGCGGCAATGGAACAGGCGTTGAAGGAGCGCGGAATCGCGACGGCGGTCTACTATCCCCGGCCGCTGCACAGGACGAAGCTGTTCCGCGCCGGCGTCGCCGGGCGCGCCTTCCCGAACTCGGACGCACTGAGCGAAGAGCTGCTCGCGATCCCGCTCTATCCCGAGATGTCGGACGAGCAACAGGACACGGTCGTGGCCGCAGTGCGGGCGGCAGCGCTCGCGGTGACATGAGAGTCCTGACCGTGGTCGGCGCGCGTCCGCAATTCATCAAGGCCGCGCCAGTTCGCCGGGCGCTCGAGTCGGCCGGGCACACCGAGATTCTGGTGCACACCGGACAGCACTATGACGAGGCGCTGTCGGCAGCGCAGTTCCGCGATCTCGAGCTCGCATCCCCGCAGATCAATCTGGGAATCGGTTCCGGCCACCACGGCGCACAGACGGCGAGGATGCTGGCCGGCCTCGAAGAGATCCTGCTCGAACAGACACCGGACTGGGTCCTCGTCTACGGCGACACCAATTCGACGCTGGCCGGTGCGCTCGCCGCTGCCAAACTACGGGTGCCGGTGGCGCACGTCGAGGCAGGTCAACGGAGCTACAACCGCTGTATGCCTGAGGAGACCAATCGCGTCCTGACCGATCATGTGTCCGACCTGCTGCTCTGCTCGACTCCCGCGGCCGTCGCGAACCTAGCGGCAGAGGGCATCCATTCGGATGTCCACATGGTCGGCGACGTGATGATTGATGCGCTCGGCTGGATCCTCCAGCGCACGCAGTCGCCAGGCGCCAGTGCGCGGATGAACCTCGCGTCCGGGAGCTACCTGCTGGCGACCGTGCACCGCGCCGAGAACACCGACCACAGCGATCGCCTTCGCGCCATTCTGACAACGCTCAACGCGCTCGACGAGCCCGTGGTCTTTCCCGTGCACCCGCGAACCAGGAAAGCCATCGAACGCGTCGGCTGGGTGCCGGCGCCACACGTGCACGTCATCGAACCCGTCGGCTACCGCGACATGATCGAGTTGGAGCGCGACGCTCGGATGATCCTCACCGACTCAGGCGGGATGCAGAAAGAAGCCTATTTCCTTGGCGTGCCGTGCATCGTCCTTCGTGACGAAACGGAGTGGGTGGAGATCGTCGACGCGGGGTGGGCCGTACTGGCCGGCGCCGATGGCGGCCGAATACGGTCAGCCGTTCAGTCGCTGCAACCGCGCTCCGAGCGCCCGCCACTTCACGGTGACGGGCAGGCCGCACAACGCTGCGTGACGCATCTGGAGCAGACCGTGACCAGGAGCGCGCGGTGAGCGGGACCGTGGTTGTCACCGGCGCCGCCGGCTTCATCGGATCCAACTTGTCGGCCGAACTGCTGAAGCGCGGGTACACCGTGCGCGGCATCGACAACCTCTCGCAAGGCACCGAGCTCAACGTTGCCGCACTCCTGGCGAATCCGGCGTTCACGCTCGATCGCATCGATATCCGTGACGAACCGGCCCTCGACGAGGCCTGCGACGGCGCGTCGGCGATCGTGCACCTTGCCGCCTACAAGATTCCGCGTTACAGCGACGCGCTCGACACCCTGACCATCAACGCCGTCGGGACGATGAACGTGGCCCATGCGGCGCGTCGTCACCGCGCGCGGCTGATCGCCGCCTCGACCTCGGACGTCTACGGCAAGAACCCGGCGCTTCCCTTTCGAGAGGACAGCGATCTGGTCATCGGGCCTCCCAGCGTTCGACGATGGGCGTACGCGATTTCCAAGATGTACGGCGAGCAGCTGTTGCTGGCCGTGCACGAGCGCTACGGCATCGACGTGGTCCTGCTGCGCTTCTTCGGCGGCTACGGCCCCAATCAGCACCTCTCGTGGTGGGGTGGTCCGCAGGCGGTGTTCATCGACAAGGCGCTCGACGATCAGCCGTGCGAGATTCACGGCGACGGACAGCAGACCCGTTCGTTCACGTATATCTCCGACCACGTTGACGGCATCGTTCGCGCGATCGAGAATCCCGCCGCCAGCAATCAGGTGTTCAACATCGGATCGACCCGCGAGATCACGATCGAGGCGCTCGCACGGCTGATCTGGCGTCTGGTGCGCGGCGAGCAGGAGCCGAAGCTGACGATCATTCCGTACGAGACGTTCGGCCGCTATGAAGACGTGCGGCGGCGCGTGCCCGACATCGGCCTGGCGCAGTCGCTGCTCGACTATCAACCGCGGGTCGATCTGGAGACCGGCCTGCCGGCGACGATCCGCTGGCAGGTGGAGCGACGCCGGCAGCTCGGCATCGCCACGTCCACAGTGCGGTAGCGCGTTATGGATCCACGATGCTCGTTGCATGTCCTCGTGCCGATGCTCAACGAGGCCGGCAACCTGCCGACGCTGATCGCGTCGATGCGTCGTATGGCTACGCAGCTGCCACCGCACATCACACCGCGGTTCGTCATCGTTGACGACGGCAGCACCGATGGAACCGGTGAGACGGCGCGAAAGCTGGCTGACGGCCTGGACTTCACCGTGCTTCGGCATGAGAGCCGGAGCGGACCTGGACGCGCGTTTGCCACCGGATTCGCCCACCTGGCCACACGCGTGGGTCCGGACGACTACGTCGCAACCATGGAAGGTGACAACACGTCGCGACTCGAGCTGTTGTCGGCGATGTTCGTTCGCGCGCGCGAAGGCTACGACGTGATCCTCGCCAGCCCCTATCTGTACGGAGGGGCCATCGAGCACACGAGCACCTGGCGGGTCGTGCTGAGCCGCATCGCGAACGTCTTCGTCAAGGAAGTCCTGGGACTGGCCGGAATCGCGACCGTCAGCTCGTTCTATCGTCTGTATCGCGGCAGCGTGATCGTGAATCTTCAGCGCTGCTACGGGCCCGGCATCGTGGAGCGCGCGGGATTCGAGTGCATGGTCGAACTGCTGCTCAAGATGGTGTACCTGCGCACGAGCATTTCCGAAGTGCCGATGACACTGGACACGTCGTTGCGGGCCGGCAAGAGCAAAATGAACGTGCTGGGAACGATCTGGGGCTATCTGTGGTTGTGGCGCGACGGGCGTCGATGGCGCGCGGCCGCGGTGCCGGCCGCAGACAACACGCCGTCACCCGCCTCGTCGCCCAGCGCGGGACGCGTGGGCGGCGCGTAGCATGGCGGGTGCGCGTGGGTCACGCGGCTCCCGCATCGCTCTCGGCACTCTCCTCGTCTCCGCGCCGGCGCTGGTGAGCTTGCGTGCTGCTGGCGACGCTGTTCGACGCGACGCTCCTCGACTACTTCCCACTGGTCTCCGACGAGATCGCCTACCAGAGACAGATCGCGGCCTTCGTGCAGGCCGGTTTTGGCGGCGGCTACTTCACCGCCTACGAGCAGCCGGCGCCCCTGGCCTTCACGCACTTCTCCGTCCATGGGCCGGCGTTTCCGGTGATCTACGGCCTCATCGGCCGCATCGTCGGCTGGCAACTGTATTCGGGGCCGATGTTCAACCTGGCCGTTCTCGCGTTGGCGACCGCGATCTTCCTGGCGATGAGCCGGCTGTCCCGCCTGCAGATCGTCGTCGCCGGTGCCGTGATCCTGACGTCATGGTGGGTGCTCCTCATGGCGTCGATCACGATGCAGGAATCGCTCAATCAGGCCGTCATGATCGTGATGGCCGGCTTCGCCGCGCGCCTATTGCATCCAGACACACAGCGGCGCGGAAGGCTGCTGCTGGGCGCGCTGGTGATCCTGGCGATCGCATCGGTGCTGCGTCCCACGAACTGGATCGTTGCCGTGCCGCTGGTGCTCGTGGGGATGCCGTGGCAGCGGCCGCTGCGCCTGATGCTGGCCACGTTCGCCGCCGCGCTGGGCATTCCCGTCTTCTGGCTGCTCTGGCGCTATCTCAGTGCGCCGATCCCTGGCCTGGCGATCGAGTGGGCCCCGGCCACCTCGAGCGGCGCGATCGGAATGATTGCGACGTACTTCTTCGATCACCTTCGGGACAATGCGGAGATCTTCGAGGTGGCGCCGTTCCTGGGGGCCCCGTTCTACCAGCACGTCATGTTCGAGTCTGCGGCGATTGTCCTGGGATGTGCCGTGCTGTGCGCGGCCGCCTGGCGCAGCGTGTTCGCCGCGCCGCTCTCATTGAGGGTCGATCTCTTCAACCTGCTCGCTCTCGGCCTCGCGCTGCTGGCGCTCCTCGGCTTTTACTTCGACTCGGAGGCGAGCATCAGCCGGGTCATGGCGCCGTTCCTCCTGCTCTCGCTGCTGGTGCTCGTCGCCACACACCTTCGCACCTGGATCGTCGTCGGCGCCGTCGCTGCGAATCTCCTCGTGGCGCCGTCGTTCCTCGCGACCTATCGCCTCTGGAGAACTGACCTCTTCAACTACGACTCTTCACGCTATGAGGTCTTTCGCGCCCAGCTGGCGCCGCGGCTCACGTTCGACCCGCGCCGGCCACCATGGTGCAACACCTTGCTGACGATGACGTACGAGCGCGAGATCGTCGCTGTACCGGCAGGGGTGGGGCTGTCAGTGGGCAGTCCATCAAGCAACGTGCCCGGTCCGATCAAGTCTGGATATCTGCTGCTCAGTGCAGAAGGCGTGGAGGACTATTCGCGCAAGGCGCGGCTGGAGCATCTCGCCACAACCGCGCTTGGTGAGCTGTACGCCAATCGCGACGCGCCGTGCAATTGACACGGCGCTCGCGATCGGTCGCACGGGCCGGACGGCCAAGGATCAGCGCGCGGGAGCCGGAGTCGTCGCCGGCGCCGGCCGCGGCTGGCTCAACGCGAACACGAGCCGCTCGCCGTCCGGCGTCGCCACGCTGCTCAACTGCGCCGGGCCGGCGATGCCCGGCGGCACCGCGAAGAGCACACGCGGCGTGCCCGACTCGATTCCGCTTGCAGTGCTCGTCACATCCGCGGCCATGATCATCGGCTTCGGCGGCTGCGACATGAACATCAGCTCACGCCCGTTGCGGCTCCAGAACAATCCGCCAATGGCGTTCTCGATCGAGACCTGGCGCGGTGTGGACTTCAGCGACGCCGCCAGCGCCGCCGGCGACGAGGGATCGAGCTGCACGACGTAGGCATGGAACCTGTTCGGCGCCCCGGCAGGACCGCTGAACGCCAGCAGCCGTCCATCTGGTGAGAAGCGCCCCCCGCGCGTATTCGGCAATTCCGCCGGCGTCGTATCGCCGACCGCCATCACGTACATCCGTTCGTTGGCCCAGAACGTCAGCAGCCGTCCATCGGCCGACCAGTCGGTGAGGAAGATGGTCGAGCCGGTGTTGTGCAGATACAAACGCTCCTCAGTACCGCTGCCATCGACACGGCGGCGATAGACGCCGTAGGTGTTGTCGCGTACCGATATGAAGGCGATGGACCGGCCGTCGGCCGACCAGACCGGCGTCATCTCGCGCGGCTCGTCATTGGTCAGGGCGCGGCCGCGGCCGGTGGCAATCTCGTAGATCCAGATGTCCTCGTTGCTCGTTTCCGAATCGACCTTCAGGACCGCGACCTGCGAACCATCGGGCGACATCGCCGCGTGCTGCAGAAACGCCGGATCGGCAACGCGCGTCACGATGGCCCCGGTGCGATCGAGCACCGAGAGCTGCTGGCGGCCGCCGCGCTCACGGTTGGCGCGGGCGAGGAACCGTCCGAGCGTGCCGTTCTTACCGGCGACGCCGATGGCCTCCTTGAAGCGCTGCCCGAGCACCTGATCGACCGCCGGCATGTCGGCCTTGTTGACCAGCTCGAAGTCGAACAGCAGAGCTCCCATCTCGTCGAACGACTGCTCGCCGAACACCGCCCGGCGCGGCGGGTTGTTCGGATTGCGCGGGTTCTCGGCCGAGTTGTCGTAGGTGATCGTCACGTCGATGCGCGTGCCCTTGGGCAGCGTGAACGGCTGCTTGTAGACGTAGCCGTCCTGCCAGTTGAAGTCCCAGTCCTTGATCCAGAGCAGCGAGCGCGACGACCCGTCGGGCAGCGTCGCCACCGCCTTCATCTGCCGCGCCAGGTAATGCGCGTGAGCGCCAGCCGAATGCACCTTCATGTCCGCTGGAAGCGTGAGCGAGTCCTTGATGGTGTATCCTGCGTGCCGGCCGGGATGTCGATGCCGGCGCCGACTCCGAACAGTGCGGGCACTGACACCGACACCAGGCTTCTCGCGGGTGGTCCCTCGGCGAAGTGAATGCCGATCAGCGACTTCTCTGTCTCGGGCTTGCCGCTCGGGTGGAAGTGCACCTGCAGCAGGAAGTCCGACCCCTTCGCAAGGCGTGTCGCGATACCCTCCGGAGCCATCTGCGGCGTCGCGCCAACTGCCCAGCCGCCAAGGCCCTGCGAATCGGCGCCACCGCCCGCGATCCCGACCGTTCCCATCCCTCCGAAGCCGGGACGTCCGTCCGCGCCGTCGATCGCGGCGAGGCTGCCGCCGGGTACCGCAGCGAAGATCGCGTGATGGACGACCTTGCGCGCGCCAGGACGGTACTCGATCGCGCGCACCCACTTGTCCTCGGTGAGTTTCGTCGGGATCACGAAGTTGCGGAACACATCTGCGCCCGTCGCGCGCACGTCGAAGCCGGCTGGCATCTCGAGCACGAGGTCGGGCTGACCGAGCTGCCATCCCTCGGCCGCGAACTCGGGCAGCTTCGGCATGCGACGCTCGTCGCCGCGCGGCATCCCCTGCTTCACCCATGCGCCGATCGTCGCGATCTGCTCGGTGGTCAACCGCCGCTCGCCGACGAACCCGCCGAAATCGGTGTCGCCGTGCCACGGCGGCATATAACGCGACTCGGTCACGCGGGCGATGAGCGCGCCCCGCTTCGCCACGTCTTCATACGAGATCAACGAGAACGGCGCCGCCTGGCCGGCGCGATGGCAGGTGACGCAGTTGGCGTAGACGATCGGCGCAATCGTCTCGGCAAAGGTCACCGTCGCCGGCGCGGGTGTGCGGCCGGGACGGGAGGTTTGGGCCAGTGCGGCGGCGGACCAGATCACCACCAGCGCGAGCAGAGCAAGCGGCAGATATCGGCGCATGTTTGTCACCTGCGAATCGAAGCGGGATCCACGATGTAGCACCCAAGGGGTTCAGTCTCTGGCGTCGGCACGTCCCGGCCGGCGAGCACGGCGTCGAGCGACGCGCGCAGGTCGTGCGACGTGACGTGCTGGCGCGGCTTGCCGAGATCGGCGTAGGCGTTATCGATGCGGCCGCGATAGCGGATCGCGCCGTCCCGGTCGACGAGGACCACCTGCGGTGTGATGGTCGCCTTCGCCCGCTTCGCCACCGCGCGTGTCCGGTCCACGGTCGCCGACATCGATCCGTAGCGATACTCGCGCAGGTGCGTGCGCACGTCCGCGTCCAGCGCCGCCGGTGTGGCGCCGAGGTCGACGTCCTCGTAGACGAGTGTGCAGTCCACGCCGCGCGATCCGTACTCGCGGCACACCTGCTGGATCGTCGGCGCGTACCAGTTCGAGATCGGACAGTCGGTGGCGATGAAGAAGACGACGCTGGCCGGTCCCTTCGGCGCAAAGAGCGCGAACGCCTGGCCGTTGACGCCGCGGACCTGCAGGCCGTCGCTCGCGGCCGTCAGCGCACTCATCAAGAGCGCCGCACACAGAACGAGTAACTGAACTCGCATACGCAGAACCGCGAACCTCCTACCGGCTACCAGCCACCGGCTACCGGCTACCAGCTACCGGCTACCGGCTGTAGATGTTCTAGGTGTTCGATTGTCGATAATCGAGGTATGCTTGTCAAGTCATGCCAAAGCCCTCTGATCTCCTGCAAGGTACGCTCGACTTACTCATCTTGAAGACCCTGGTTCGCGAGCCGATGCACGGGTGGGCCATCGCCAAACGTATTCAGCTCCTCTCCGACGATGTGCTGTCGGTCCAGCAGGGGTCGTTGTATCCGGCGCTGCACCGCCTCGAGAACCAGGGCTGGATCTCGGCCGAGTGGAAGAGCAGCGAGCACGGTCGCGACGCCAAGGTCTACGAGCTCACGCGCGACGGCAAGCGCCAGCTGACGCGCGAGCTCGAATCGTGGAACCGGCTGTCGTCGGCCGTGGGACTGCTGCTGCAGAAGGCGTAATGTCGCTCCGCTTCCTGCGCGTCGCGCGGCAGCGCCTGCGCGCGCTGTTTCGACGGGACAACGTGGACGATGAGCTCGCCCGCGAGCTGTCCTTCCATGTTGAGCAGTTGACGCAGGAGTACATCGAGCGCGGCATGTCAAAGCGAGACGCCAGCCTCGCCGCACGTCGCGCCGTCGGCAATATCCCGCTGCTCGAGGAACAAGTCCGCGACACGCGCGCGATCGGCTGGGTCCACGATCTGGGACAGGACGTGATCTACGGCGCACGCATGCTGCGCCGCAATCCTGGCTTCACGGTCGTGGCACTGGCATCGCTGGCGCTGGGCATCGGCGCGAACACCGCGATCCTCAGTGTCCTCGACATGGTCGTGCGTGAACGCCTGCCCATCCCGCGCGACGAACGGGTGGTCGTGCTGCGCACGTATCCGTTCGACGACCCGGCGCAGGAAACACACGCCCGCATCGCCGACTACTTCGCCTGGCGCGACGAGAACCGATCGTTCGCGCAGATGGGCGCGGCGATGGGCCACAACGCCGACTTCGGCGCCGACGCCGGTGCACCGGCCGAACGCATCGGCGGCCAGTCGATCAGCGCCGAGTCGTTTGCGGCGCTCGGCGTGCAGCCGCAGCTCGGCCGTCTCTTCACCGAAGACGAGGAGCGCGCCTCCGAGAGCACGCCCGCACGAGTCCATCGTGCTGAGCCATCGGCTGTGGCAGCGGCGTTTCTTCGGGCGTCCCGACATCATCGGCCATCAGGTGCGGCTCGACCGCGTCAACCGGACGGTCATCGGCGTCATGCCGGACGCGTTCCGCTATCCGAACGAGCAGACCAGCTACTGGATCCCGCTCCGCATGGATCGCTCGCAGACGCGCAACCCACAGCGGTTCTTCGTCGTCACGGCACGGCTCAAGGACGATGTGACCGTCGAACAGGCCCAGTCGGAACTGGACGCCATTACCGCCAGGCTGGCCCGTGCAAATCCGGAGCAGCACGAAGGCTGGGGCGTTCGCGTCAAGCCGGTTCGCGAAGCGATGTTCGGCTGGACCCGCGGACGGCTCTACACGCTCGAAGCCGCCATCATCCTGGTACTGCTCGTCGCCTGCGCGAACGTGGCGGGCCTGCTGCTGGCGCGCGGTCTCGTACGCGGTCCCGAGATCGCGCTTCGATCGGCGCTCGGCGCCGGGCGTGGGCGCATCGTCCGCCAGCTGCTGACCGAAAGCGTCCTGCTCTCCTTCGGCGGCGGCGTGCTCGGACTGGTGGTGGCCTGGGCGGGCATCCGCGGGCTCGTGGCCATGAACCCTCCGCCGGGCGGGGTTGCGATTGGCGACGTCGCGTTGAGCCTGCGGACGCTGGGCGCGACTGCGGCGATGTCGATCGTCACGGGCCTTCTCTATGGCATCGCTCCAGCACTGGTCCACGCGCGGCCGTCGATGACCGCCACGCTGAAGGAGTCGGCCGGCAGCGGTGCGCGCCAACCGAAGCTGAGAAGCGCGCTCGTCGCCGCGCAGATCGCCGTGACGATGGTGCTGCTGATTGGCTCAGGGCTCCTGATGAAGAGCTTCCTCGGTGTGATGTCGCGGGATTTGCGATTCGACCCGGCGGGGCTGCTGACCTTCGAGCTGCGACTTCCGCTCGGGGACTACCTGACGCGCCGAGGCACCATTACAGGCCTGCCCTACTTCGAGATCAACCCGCCACCCCGGATCGCATTCGAGCGAATACACCGCGGCCTGCGGAGCATTCCGGGAGCGCAGTCGGTTGCCGGTGTGTCCACACATCTGCTGAACAGCCTCGTCGTGCCATCGGCCACCATCAGCCGGGCCGGCTCGCAGCCGCGCTTCTCGAACGGGGGATCGTCGGCGAGCTTCGCCATCGGTGTCGGGGCCAATGCCTCACACCTCGACGAACGCCGCGCGCAGACCGCGGCGTACTTCCTGGTGACGCCGGACTTCTTCACGGTGATCCGATCGCCACGGCTGCGCGGCCGCGACTTCAACGAACACGACACCGCCGCCGGCGAGTGGGTCGCCATCATCAACGAGAGCGCGGCCCGACGGTTCTGGCCCGAATCGGATCCTCTGGGCCAGACGTTCACGATCCTGAATTCCCCCGAGGAGCGGCCGCGAAAGGTGATTGGCGTCGTCAGCGACATCCCCCTGACGCTGGAAGGCGATTACAGACCGGCGATCTACACGTCGTACCTGCAGCACCCCTCGATGTACCCATCGAATGGCGCCACTATCGTCGGGCAGATGGTGTTCATGATCCGCAGCGCCGGTGATCCGATGAGTCTGCTGCCGGCGGCACGCAGGGTCGTCAGCGAGGTCGATCCGGATCGACCCATGGCCAGCGTCGCGACCATGGAGCAGCGGCTGCGATTCGTGCTGCCGCAGCGCGGGTATCTCGTGTTCGCGATCACCGCCTTTGCGCTGACCGCGACGGTCCTGGCCGCGATCGGCATCTACGGTGTGATGGCGTACTCGGTGACGCAGCGCACGCGCGAGATCGGGATTCGCGTCGCGCTCGGCGCGCGGGCGCGGGAAGTGATCGCCCTCGTCGGCCGGCACGCCATCGTGATCGTCGCGCTCGGCCTCGTGACCGGCCTGGCCGGCGCCGTGGCCGCGACACAACTGCTGCAGTCGCAGTTGTGGGGTGTCACACCGACGGACCCCGCCACGTTCGCGCTGGTGTCACTCCTGTTCGCGCTGATCGCGCTGACTGCCGCGTTCTTTCCCATGCGGCGAGCGATCGCGGTCGATCCGACGATCGCCTTGCGCAGCGAGTAGGGCTCCACTAGCCGGTAGCTGGTAGCCGGTAGCCCGTAGCCCGTAGCCGGTAGCGCTTCAAGGTCCGACGCACGTGAAGTTCTTCGCCTCGTCCGTATCTGCCTGAGCCGGTGTACCTGGCGACTTGCGGATGCGGGCACAACGGCCGGGACATCGGCGTTGCCGATCCACCGCGACCAGCCGGTCTTGTCGCGATAATCTGACCCGGCGCGACGCCCTGCTCCCTCCAGCGTTCGAGCGCGCCGAGGAAGTCCGCCTGGTCGGGCCCGACGCCGCCGCCGCAATGGCCAACGCCCGGCATCAGGAACAGCCGCATCCAGTCGTCCTGCTTTCCGCCGAGCTTCTTGATCACGGCTTCGTAGTAGTTGATGGTGTTCTCCGGCGCCGGACCGGGATCGGCCCAGCCGTGATACATGCAGCAGCTTGCCGCCGCGCGCCTTGAATTTCGCAAGGTCCGGATCGGTGGCTTCGATGGAACCGCCGTTCTTCAATGCGAGCGCGAGATCGGTTTCGAAGTCGAACGTCATCGAATCCCAGTTGGGATCCTGCCGTCCGACGAAACGCGGCATGTCGGTGAACAGCGGGTTCAGCGGCGCGCCTGGCGTCGGTATGCGCCAACCGGACTCGAAGCCCGGCGACCGTCCCGGATACACCATCGCTCCGCTCTTCGTCGTCGCCGGGGCCCACGCGCTCCTGCGCGTTCGCAATCTGCTCAGGGGTCAGACAGCCCGGTGAGTCCGCAGACTTTACAGGCCAGCACCGCCGGATCGAACGTGCACGCGCGCGGTTCGCTGACGATCCCGTCCTTGACGCCGTCTCGCTGATCGCATGCCTCGACGACGGCATTGGCGAACAGCGTCTTCTTCTCCGGCGGAAGCAGCCGTGACGCGTTCCGCAGCATGTCCACCTGCAGCGCGACCTGCGAGACGTTGAGGTGCACCATGTTGTTGACGGGAGCCGCGGCGATGATCGCGTCGAAATCATCCGGGTAGCGCTGCGCTTCCATCAGGCCCTGGCGGCCGCCGGTGGAACAGCCCTGGTAGTACGAGAGCTGCGGACCGCGCCGGTAGAAGCGTCTGGACGATCGCTTTCGACTGCACCGTCATCTCGTGCATCGCGCGATAGGCGAAGTCGACGACCTTCTCGGGATGACCGACGGCGAATGCCGCGGTGCCACCCTTGTGACCGGTGTCATTGGAGGCCGTGGCATACCCGCGCCGCAACCCTTCGGCCATCGCGTCAAATGGGATCGTGCCCGCCCACCCGCCGTTGCCGACGGCCAGGAACTTCCCGTTCCAGTTCTCGGTCGGGAGCCACAGCGCCATCTCGATGCTCGAGTCTGACGATGGCGTGAGCATGGCGGTGAGTCTGCAGTGCGCGGGCAGAGGCGCCGCGGCTCCACCGCGTCCGCCGCGCCCCGGCGATGCTGCCCCGGCCGCGACGAATTCAACCGCGGTGATCGTGAGGTGGGGTCTCGAGAGCGTCTTCAGTGCATCGCACCCTGTCTGCTGAGGCACCGGCGATTGCAGCAACGCCGCAGCAGCCATAACGACGAGAGAACTGATCATGGCAGGTTCACTCCAGCGTCTTCGCGACGCGGAATCCGAGGTAGTTGCGGCCGCGCCGCGTCGCCGGATACGGCGCGCCGCGTCGCGCCGATCGCTGCATGTACGGATTGCTCAGGAACGTGCCGTCGCGAAACACGCGGTTGGCGCAGTTGCCCTGCTTGTTGGCCGAGCCGTCCGCCGGCGCGTGCGCGAAGTCGGCCTCGAAGCAGTCCTCCACCCACTCGAAGACGTTGCCGTGCATGTCGTGGAGGCCGAACGCGTTCGCCGGAAACGACGCGGCCGGCGCGGTCTGGTCGACCCACTGGTCGCGGCCGTCGGCCTTGCCGCCGAGCCCGGGCCGCGGCCGCCGAAGTTACCGTAGTTGTGATCGAGCTTGGCGCCCCACGGATACGCCGTCGTGGTGCCGGCGCGCGCCGCGTACTCCCACTCGGCTTCAGACGGCAGCCGATACGCATCGTCTTCACCCGTCTTCCAGTTCAACCAGCCGACGAATGTCTGCGCATCGAACCAGCTCGGCCCGACGACCGGGCGCGTGCCGCGGCCCCAGTCCACGAATGCCTTGTTCGGCGTGCCGTCTTCATTCGTCTTCGAGCGCGTGCTCGACGCCGACGCCGTCGCACCAGCGGTCGCGCACGCAGGCTTCCCATTGATCCCAGGTGACCTCGGTCTTGCCGATCGCGTAGGGACGGCCGATGGTGACGCGATGCTGCCGCTCGTTCTCGCGGCGATCCGGTTCGTCGGCCGGCGATCCCATCATGAACGAGCCCGATGGAATGACGACCATCTCGGGGCAGTTGCGGCACTCCTTGAACGTCTGCCCTGCCTTGTGTGCGGAGGGCTTCGATGACGACGGCGGCGATGAGCGCGGCGTCGACGCCTGCGCGAACGACGATGCCGGCACGAGCGCCGCCACGAACGCGATTGCCACGATAGCCCTCATGAGTCTCCTCCCGCCGCGTAGAGGCGGACCTTCAGGTCCGCCTGCTCCTACTTCATCAGCTCCGCCAGTTTCGCACCGACAGCTTCTCCCCAGATCTCGTATCCCTTGGCCTGCGGATGCAGATTGTCGGGCCGGAACGAATCGGGCAGAAACACGCCCTTCTCGTCGAGGAATTTCGCACCGATGTCCATGTAGAACACGGACCGCTGATCGTCGAGCTTCGACACGATGCGGTTGACCTCGGCGAGCCTGTCGCGCACCGGATCACCCGGCACGCTGCGCGGGAAGATGCCGAGCAGCAGAATCTTCGCCATCGGGAAATTCCGCCGCAGTTCGAGCACGACAGCGCCGACGCCTTCCGCGATTTCCGGCGCGGTGTGGCTGCCGCTGTTGTTCGTGCCGATCATCAGCATGACCGCCTTCGGTTGAAACCCCTGGCCCTCGCCGTTGCGCAGTCCCCACAGCACGCCCTGCGTCGTGTCGCCGGCCACCGCGAAGTTCGCGGTCTTGATGTGACCGAAGTACTTGTCGAACACCGGCTTGTTCGCCTCGAGCTGCCACCAGTCGGTAATCGAATCGCCATGCAGGAGGAGATCGATGTTGCCCTGCTGTGCCGTGGCCACGAAGCCTTCATGCCGCGGCCCCTGGCGCTGGTTCGTCTGCGTGAACGTGGCCGCGGTGTTCAGGCGCGGCGTCTGCAACAGCATCAGCGGCTCGTACCGCTTCAGCAGCGGCTGCGCGGACGAACCGTCGCCGGCGATGAGGCGCTTCAGGGCTGCGTTCACTTGTTCGATCTCGGCTGCCGTCGGCCTCGGGATCGCCACCTCCGGTGGTACCGGCGCCGATGGTCCGATTTGGACCGGGGCAAAGCCGCGTCCTCCGCCCGGCCCCCCTGGGCCACCACGTCCAGCCGCCGGTGCGCCTTGCGGTGCCGCAGCACCCTGCGCGAGCGGAGTTGCCACGGCCGCGATGGCGACCGCGATGGCGATGAGAAACTGCATGGGCTGCTTGGTCATGGTGCCCTGAGGATATCCGAGTTCAGCCCTGCGGAACCCAGCGAGACTTCCGCAGGCAGCCCGACGTACTGCTCCGCGAGGCTCGTCATCGCCGCACGCGAGCTGGTGAGGTAATCGAGGTCGGCGATCTGGCGCTGATGGTCGAACGCGCTCTCGTCCGGAGAGCGATGCAGCGTCGAGGTCATCCACCACGAGAACCGCTGCGCCTTCCAGACCCGCCGCAGGCACACGTCGGAGTACTCGTCCAGCCAGTCGGTGCGGTCGCCCTCGTAGAAGCGCCTTCAACGCCCGCGCCAGCACGAGGACGTCCGACGCCGCAAGGTTCAGTCCCTTCGCGCCGGTCGGCGGGACGATGTGCGCGGAATCGCCGGCGAGGAACAGACGGCCATGGCGCATCGGCGCGGCGACGAAGCTGCGCATCGGCGTCACGCCCTTCTGCATGATGCGGCCGACATTCGGCCTCCAGCCGTCGCGCGTCGTCATGCGCTCGAGCATCTCGTCCCAGATCGCCTCGTCCGACCATTGCTCGATCGGCTCGTCAGGAGGCACCTGCAGGTAGAGCCGCGTGATCTTCGGCGAGCGCATGCTGAACAGCGCGAAGCCCGCGCTCGTGGAGCGTGTAGACGAGCTCGTCGGAGGAGGGCGCGGCTTCGGCGAGGATGCCGAGCCAGCCGAACGGGTAGACCCGCTCGTAAACGGTCAGCACGCCCTGAGGAATCGACGGACGGCAGATGCCGTGAAATCCATCGCAGCCGGCGATGAAGTCGCAGCGCACCTCGTGATCGGTACCGCCATGCCGGAACCGAAGCACGGGCTTCGACGAGTCGAGGTCGCCGACCGACACATGCTCGGCTTCGAAATGCAGCGGACGCGTCGTCGTGATGCGCGCGTCGATCAGATCGCGGACGACTTCGTTCTGTCCGTAGACGGTGATCGCCTTGCCGCCGGTCAGCTCGGCCAGATCGATGCGATGCCGCTGCCCCTGAAAGCTGACGAAGAGCCCGTCGTGCCGCAGCCCGCGCGCGTCGAAGTCCCGCACCGACGCCCATCGCGTTCAGCAGGTCGACCGTTCCCTGCTCGAGGACGCCCGCCCGCACGCGATCGATCACGTAGTCGCGGCTGCGGTTCTCGACGATGACCGAATCGATGCCGTTGAGGTGCAGCAGGTGGCCGAGCAGCAGTCCTGCCGGACCTGCGCCGACGATGCCGACCTGCGTCCGGAACGGCGCTCACGCGTTCCTTAGAACCCGTGCTGCACACGAAGTTCGCCGCGTCGTCGGTGCTGCCGCTGCCCTTGTACTTCGCGACGAGCGGATACTGCGCACAACGGCCGCGAGCGCGTGACAGCTCCGGTCTGATCGCGGCGCGTCGCCGGTCAGCGTCTCCGGCGCCTTGCCGTCCTCGACCCACGCGAGCAGCGCCTCGATCAGACCCGGTCGGCTGCGGGCCCGGCGCCGCCGCCGCAATGGGTCGACGCCGGGCGCCATGAAAGAAGCGCGCGATGAACTCCGCCGTCTTCTTCGCGCCGCCCATCTGCTGCTGCACGCGCGTGTAGTAGTCGAGCGTGCCGTCGGCGGAGATGAGCTGATCGGCCCAGCCGTGCCAGACGATCGCCTTGCCGCCGCGATCGCGGAACGCGGTCAGGTCGGGGTTGTCGGTGCCGATGACGATCGCCGTACTGCTCGACGGACTGATCCCAGAACCGCTCGAACGCGGCGGGCGTGACGGCGTTGCCGTCGAACTTCGGATCCTGCGTCAGGAAATACCGGAACCAGTCCATCGACGATGCCGAACGGCTACGGGCGAAGCGGCGTGCCGCGGCTGGTCCACAGCGCATTCAGGTCTGCGCCACGCGGCAGCCCGTACCAGAGGAAGGTGCCGTCCTCGCGCGCGGGCCTTCCCACAGCTTGCGGATGACGTCGGCGTCGGCCTCGGTGAACGGCGCCGCAGTCGCCGGCCGACGTTCCGACCAGCGCTTTCGGGTCGTAGGTGCAGCGCTTCGGATCTTCGATGACGCCGTCCTTCACGCCATCGATGCGCATCGCAGGCCGCGATCGCCGCGGCCGTCGCCGCGGCGAGCTTGCACGCGGCGACGGGATTCGCCGCCGCGTTCATCACGCACCGGGCCCCAGAGCGTGCTGCATCATGGAAGCTCGGTTCCAGTTGATGGCCGGCGCAGCTGCGAGCGATGCCGTTGTAGTCCTGCGGGTAGCGCTGCGCCTCCATCAGTCCCTGGCGTCCGCCGGTCGAGCAGCCGTTGAAGTAGGAATAGCGCGGCGCCACGCCGTACATCGCCTGCGTCAGCGCCTTGCCGGTGACGGTCATCTCGTGGATGCCGACGTGCGCGAAGTTGCGGATAGCCTGCCAGTTCAGCCGCCCGTTGGCGTCGAGCGCGAAGCTGCCGCTGCCGCCTTCGTGTCCGGTGTCGGTCGCGCCGGCCGCAAAGCCCAGCGCCACCGGCTGATTGACGCCCGCGGCGTTGCCGCCGACGAACCCGCCGCCGCCGTTTCCGAGAAAGCGTCCGTTCCAGTTCGACGTCGGAATCGCGACCCAGATGCGCACCTTGTCGCCCATCGGCGGATGCGTGGTGATCGCGGTCACGCGGCAGACGCCCGGATTGTTCGGATCGACCGCCGCCGACTCGATCGTCGTGTTCGGCAGCGCCACGGTCGCCAGGCTTTCGCACGACCGAACCGGTTTGGCGTTCGCGATGGCCGGCTTCGGTGGGGTTTGCATCAGTGGCGGCAATGCCGGCGCGGCGCCGCGACCGCCGCCGACCGGCCGCGCCACCACGCCCGCCTTGCGGGCCCTGCCGCATGCGCGATCGACCACCAGCGACATCGCGGCTGAGCGCGACACGAGAATGTGCGATTCACTCGCTTCATGGTGATCCTCTCGCCCAGTGGCTAATCCGGCTCCCACTTCATGCACTACGACTCGAGAAACGGCGCCGGGCCTGCCGGCGGCTGGCAGCCAATGGTGATCCTTGAAGACGGCGGCCAGCTGTTCGCGCAGCCAGATACTGCGCGGCTCGTTGTCGAATCGCCGGTGCCAGTGCAGCTTCAGGTCGTAGGTGAGGTCGAACGGCGGCAGCGCGGCGGCCACCTTCGGCGTCAGCGAGCGAACCGCGTCACGACCGCGTACGGCAGCGTGGCCACAAACTGCGTGTCCATCACGATGAACGGCACGCTCAGCACGTTCGACGTGTACATCGCGATCTTCCGGCGCATCTTGCGCCGTTCGATGAAGCGCTCGAGGATTTCCTGGCTGCGGCCTTCGCGGCGAACGACGATGTGCTCGGCGGCCAGGAAGGCGGAGACCGTCAGCCGCTTCTTCCACAGCGGATGGCCGGCGCGCATCAGGCACGCGAACCCGTGTTTCGACAGCCGCCGTTGACGGAAGTTCCGCTGCGCCAGCGCCGGAAAGTAGCCCGCCGCCACGTCGACGTCGCCCTTCTCCAGCGCCTCGGCCAGCGGCGCGTCTCGCGCGGTGACGGTGCTGACCGGACACTTCGGCGCGTGGACGCGAAGATGCTCGAGGATCGACGGCAGAAACGCCATCTCCGCGATGTCGGAGAGCCCCAGCACGATCGGCCGCGTGCTCGTGGCCGGGTCGAAGCGCTCGCCCTTGAGCAGATCCTCCTGCAGGTGCTGCAGGTGCGGTCGCGCCGCGCGCACGATCGCATGCGCGCGCGGCGTCGGCACGATGCCGCTCGGCCCGCGGACGAACAGCGGATCGTCGAAGGCCTCGCGCAGCCGGCGCAGCGCCTTGCTCACGGCCGGCTGGCTCATGCCGAGCTGTCGCGCCGCGCGGCTCACACTCAGCTCGTCGTAGAGCGCGACGACGATGGGCAGGAGGTTGAGGTCGGGATGTTTCAGTGCCAACCGCGCTACGAGAGTCTCCGTTCAGTTGGACGGTGTCAATCTCGAATATCAGTTATGCACGGTCGGAATAGTGCGCTGGTTCATTTGATCTCATTCCAAACCACCTGCGCGTTCGAGCGCAGCCCATTCGGCATCGGTTGCGTGTAGCCGTTCTTCAGGAATCGCTCGGGCACCTTCCACTCGATCGCCTGCTCCACCGTCTGGCCGGCTTTCTTGGCCGCACGCACGTGATCGACGAACGCCCGATTGAAGTCCGCGTATCCTTCACCTCCGCCATCGTCAACGTCGTGTTGGCGTGGCCCGTGATGACGGTGTCGATGTTGGACAGCGCCGCCGCCTTGGCGATCGTATCGGCGTAATCCACGCCGCTGCCGCCGTTGTTGGCGTCCATGATCGGCACGCCTTTATTCGGGAAGGCATCGCCGGTGTGCAGGGCGCGCGCCACCGGAAACACGATAAAGGCGTCGCCGCCGGTGTGCGCGCGGCCGAAGTAGTACAGCTCGACGCGATCGTTACCGGAGCCCAGCGTCAGGCGATCCTTGAACGT
Source organism: uncultured Acidobacteriota bacterium (assembly GCA_963751025.1). Taxonomy (GTDB): domain Bacteria; phylum Acidobacteriota; class Vicinamibacteria; order Vicinamibacterales; family UBA2999; genus Gp6-AA40. Next base: position 124,613 of record CAVVTC010000011.1, read on the forward strand.
CCGCTTCGGAAGCCCGCGTCCGCCGGAGTTCTTGAACACGTCCGGGATGTCGCCCGTGATACCGCTCACCGGGTTGTTCTCCTTCATGTAGCGCGCCGTGTTCTCGTGCGTCACCACCTCCACGGTGGCCGGGAAATCCGGATTGCCGCCCGTGTGATCGAAGTGGGTGTGCGTGTTGATCAGCGTGGTGATCGGCTTGCTGGTCAACTCCTTCACCTTCTCGATCAGGGGCGGACCCCACCCGGGCACCTTCGAGTCCACGAGCGTGACACCGTTGGCCTGGATGAACACGGCGGTGTTGCCGCCGACGAAGGCCTGCGGATCGGATCCGCGGATGACAAAGAGGTTGTCACTCAGCTTGTCGGCGACGAGAACCTTGACGTTCGGGGGCGGTGTCGGCGGCAGCTGCCACGCCGACACGGCGGCGGAGAGCATACCGGCAAGCACGACTGTGCCAAGAACGAGTGCACGTTTCATGAATGTCTCCTGAGCGAACGACGGCCGATTCTACCCCGTCGTCACAGCCTCGAGCTCGTCATAACGTCGCCAGCTGGGCCACTGTGTGGGAGCGCGGCTATCGCACGATCGTCGTTGGCGGTATGGTGCCGGCCCTGGGTGCCCCGAGTCCCTTGTAGAGGAAGCGCTGGAACCGGCGGGCATCGAAGTTCTCGCCGACGTAGATGTTGCCCTTGCTATCGACGGCAATCGCATGCGGCACGTTGAGGTAGCCGCCCCACAGCCCTTGCTGCCCGAAGCGTGCGATCACCTGAAGCGTCTCGCGGTTCAGGATCCAGACGTGGTGATTGGCGCCGTCGATCATGTAGAGAAAGCGCTGCTCCGGATCCGGCGACAGCGCGAAGCCCGACGCGGCGCCCACGAGCAGCGTCCGCCGTGCGATGAACGACTCCTTGACGTACGTGCCGTCCTTCCGGAAGACCTGAATGCGGTTGTTCGGGCGGTCGGCCACGTAGACGAAGCCCGTCCCGCGAGACCGCGATGTTGTGCGGCAGCCGGAACTGCTGCGCCGGCGGCGCGTCCGGGTTGAACGGGCCCGAGATCGGCATCGTCCGGACGATTGCCGTAGGCGCCCCACATCCGCTTGAACGCGAACGTGTCGCCGTCGAGCACGATGACGCGGCGGTTGCCGTAGCCGTCGGCCACGTAAGACCTCGTTGGTCGTCCGGGTCCACGGCGAGGTTGGCCGGCCCGCGCATGTTGCGCGTGTCGGCGCTGCCCTTGCTCATGCCCGGCTTGCCGAACTGCTGCGAGGAACTTCCCCTCTCGCGTGAACTTCAGGAGCTGATGCGTCCTTCGCGCCGTTGCCCGCCAGCCACACGTTGTCCTTGTGGTCCACGAACACGCCGTGCTCGGACTGCGGCCAGTCGTAGCCCGGCCCCGGGCCGCCCCACGAACGGACCAGCGTGCCGGTCTGATCGAACTCCAGCACCGGCGGCGCCGGGATGCAGCAGTCGGCCTTCGGCGGCGTGTCGTCGGCGCCCGAGAAGCGCTCGTTGGTGACGCAGCCCGCCCGGGCGCTGCACGACGTAGAGATGATCCTGGCGATCGACTGCCATGCCGCCAATCGGTCCGATGGCCCACGTCTCCGTCAGCGGCTTGGGAAACGTCGGGTCGTACTCGAAGATCGGCACCTGAACCGTCTGTGCCTGACCGACACGTCCCTCGTGCGCGCCGACGGCAACGGCAACACCAAGTGCGCCCGCAAGAACCGCTCTCCTCAAACTCATGACGGCATTATCGGCTAGCGCAGGCGTCTGGCGACGGTCCATCCGCGTTGCTACGGCGTCTGGACGATCTCCACGAGGTCCGATCCGGTGAACGCCACGCCGCGCCGGGTCATGCCCCAGAGATCCACGATGATGTCGCCGGGGTTGAGACGCAGGCGATCGATGTCGAGCTCGACCAGCAGATCAGCGCGGCCGTCGCCGTTGACGTCCACCGGTCGGGCCCGCGTGTCAGCGGGGTGATCGGCACCACCGTACGAGCTGGCGCTCGCCAGGCGCAGCGAGCCGGGCACGATTTCGGTGGCGTCGAACCCAGCGGTGCTGAGGATGGCCACGTCGAGCCGTCCCCCTGCTCCGAGGGTCACGACGTTCGGGAAGGTCTCCGGAAGGACGTCGATCGTCACGACGGTTTCGTCGTAGAGCCCCAATGCCGAGAGCGCCTCCACGGTCTGCACGCGGCACGTCTGGTGAGCCGCGGACGATCCCCATCGGTTGAGGAACGTTGGCTCGTCGAAGGGCGTCACCGCAGCGCCAACTGGGCCTGCTCCGAGGAAGTGGATCCCGCCGCGGCGGCACGCCGTTTCGGGCAGCGCAATCGAGCCGACTGCCGCGCCGAGCGCGTTTCGCACGTTGACCCACGCCGTCCGTTGCGCGGGCGTGAGCGGTGCGGGAGGGTTCGGGAGCCCGACGTGTGTATCGAGGCTCACATCGTCCACGAGAGGAAACGCCGTCGTCGACGGGCTGGTCCGATGGAACTCGATGCGGTCGGGTCCGGTCTTGAACTCGCCGTTGAAGAGCGACGGGGGCGGTGGAATGCCGTCGCTTACCCACCGCGCCAGCGCATCGAGCAGCGCGCCGGTCAGCGGCTTGAGCCGGTCGCCGCCTCCCAGGTAGTACTGCGGACTCGCCGGGTCGGTGAAGTCGCTGCCTGGGCGCACGGCGCTGAGGACGAAATCCGAGTCGATATGGGGCATGTTGCTCACCGTGTACAGCCGAACCAGATTCGGGACGTTGAGCGCGGGATTGAGCACCATCTCGTTGATCCCGTTGATGGCGCCCAGCGTGCCGGGCCGATCGACATCGGTGTTGATGAAGATCGTCGGCGCCGACACGCCGCTCGGTGAAGACAGCGCCGAGTGGCGCACCGGCACCGCCCTGGAGCGACAGGAAGCCGTCGAAGATCCGGCCCGACGCCGCATCGTACGGCGTGAGATGGTTGTCGCCCGGCTGCACGACGCCCGCGCGCCGGTGATCGAAGCCGGCGTTGAGCAGCATGTGCACCGTCGTGCCCGCGGAGTGCCCGGTGCCGAGGACCATCGAGGGCTCGCGGCCGCGCAGCTTCTTCAGGAGGTGCCGCGCGAGCAGCGCGTGGTCGCGCGTCATCGTCACGTCCACGATGCCTTGTGTCGCCGTGCCCTCGGTGCACTCCTGCTCGCCACTGAGCGAGCAGCGTATTGTGCACGCCGCCCGCTGCTACGCCGACGTAATTGACAGCGAAGAACGCCCATTGACGCGCGGGGTCAAGGGCAACGTCGGAGACCAAGCGGTCCACCGTCTCGTGGAAGATGCGCCCGATGCTTCTGGAGCCCAGCGCAGCTTCGAGTTCTTCCCAGAGGGCAAGCCCGGCGGCCCCGTGCCGGAACGTGACCAGCCCGCCGCTCCAGGCTGCCGGGATCCTGAGGACGAATGGCAGCACGTACGAGTAGTGGCACCGCATCGTCACCGGCTGCCCGCCCCAGCCCACGCCCTCGATCGTGCCGCGGATCTCGGAGAAGCTCAGCCCCGCGCGGTGGACGCTGGCCGGAGCGGAGAGCGTGACGCGGCGGATCCAGGTGTTGATGGAGCCGACGTGTGTCCCGATCGCATCATCGTGGGGCGGATCGGGAAATGTGAGTGTCCTGCGCCTCGTCTCCTGACAGGACGGGGCTGACGAGCAGTGCCAGGCTCAGGGCGAGAAGCGAAAGCAGGATCGGGCGTCGTCGGTGGGGTGCGCATGGCGGGTTCCTCCGAGCCGCCGGGCGAGGCGGGCCGCCGGACGAGGCGGCGTCTGTGGAGGAACGCGCAAAATCGCGGCGCGGAGGGACATCGGGCCTCGGGACCATCAGCGGACCGGCGGTTTCCAGTTCGAGATCACCGTGATCGGGCTCGCGTCGGTCACGACTCTCGAGATGAGGAAACGCTGGCCGTCAGGGGCCGGCTCGAACATGCCATTCCATCCTTGGGGGAACGTGAAGAGCCTTCGCGGGGCCCCGAACTCCAGTGCCGTGCCGCGCCGTGTCACCGGCAGGGCGATCAACTGGTAGCCTTCGTGCGACGTAAAAGAGTTCAGCACCGTCACGCCGCCACCGCGGCATCGCGACCAACGACGGACGACACCTGGCTGGTTCGGTCCCGGGCCGGGGAAGGGTCGAACAAAGATCTGGGAGGGTCCTGCCTCGTTCGACATGTACGCGGTCCACCGTCCGTCCGGCGAGAACCGCCCATCCGTCTCGACGAACGGGGTTCTCCCGATCTCGATTCGGCTGCCGGGACCCGGTCAGCGGCAGGGCCCACAGGTCCGACTGCGTCTCCGGGCTCTCGTGCTCGTAGAGGATGAATTGACCATCCCGCGACCAGTCCGGCGGGGTAGTGATTGGCGACAACGCCGAACTTGAACAGAAGCGAGCCGTCGCCAGTACCATCGGCGGCGCGCTCGTAGAGCGTGTCGAACACGTCAGCGGCCGCGTCGGACATATAGGCGATGCGCCGGCCGTCAGGTGAGAACACAGCGGCGCCATCGAACCCCTGAGCGACTGTCAGGCGGCGTGGGACGCCACGCTCGAGGTCGATCAGCCACACATCGGGGTTGCCGTTGAGGAGGCGCTGCACGGCCACTGTTTTCCCGTCGGGCGACAGGTGGCTTGATCATCATCTGCGTGTCATCGGCTTCGCCAACCGTGCTCACCTGCCGGCCTGTCCGATCGAGCCAGGCGAGTTGCATCAGGGGGACCAGAGGCCCGGTAGACGATGTGGCCGGTCGTGGACGAACGGAACGCGGCGTAGCCGGTTGTAAAGGGGTGGAGCATGACCCTCGGGGCGACGGCCCGTGCCTCTCCGTCGACGCGCGAGAAATCGGCTGAGAATCTCCGGGCGAGCAGGCCGCCGTCGCGCGCCACCAGGAGGTGATCCGGTGGCACGAACAAGAACGCTGACTCCCGGTCCGACACCTTTCGGCACCGTCCGATCGTCGAGCGAGCCGACGTACAGGCCCCTGACCTCAGGTGTTCCGAGGGCCATCAGCAGGAAGCGGCGACCGTCGGGCAGGAACTGGGGCCACCTGTGGCTCGTCTGACTGGCGAGCAGGTCGGTCACCTGCGTCACAGATCCGCCCCCGGCGGGAACGCGGTGCAGCGGCCCCATTCCAACCCCGCCGAAGACGATCGTCCCGTCGCGGTTCCACGTGCCGTTTCTCGGGTTCGGTGCCGGCGCCAGCGTGCGCACGAAGCCTTCGGCGAGATCGATCCGTTTGAGCTCGCCGTTAGCGAAGAACCCGATCGATCGGCTGTCGGGCGACCAGAACGGCATCGTCGCAAAGTCCGTTCCGGGAAGCGGCTGTGGGTCGGTGGAATCCAGACGCCGGAGCCAGAGAAGCCACCGTGTCCCTTCGATCGCCTCATAGACGACGCTGCGGCCATCCGGGGGAGATGTCGATCGCCAACGCGTTCACGCCGAGAGGCGTGACGATGTCGAGGCGGGTCTCCGGCATGTCCGCCGCGGGGCGCGGCGTCGCTGTCAGCAGAACGACCAGAGCTGCCACAGCGACGACGAGCGTGACGGCCCAACCGGCCCACGCCCAACGAGGCATCGTCCTGGAGCACGTGCTCGCCTGGCGGCGAGTCGAACGCCCCCGCGAGCGCGAGCCGCACGTCGCAGATGTCGTGGAACCGCTCGCGCGCGTCCTTCTGCAGGCAGCGGTGCAGGCACAGCCTGACCGCGTGCGGCGTACCGGCAGGCAGCGCGTCCCAGTCGGGCTCCGCCTTGATCACGTTGGCGAGCACTTCGGCCACGTCGTGGCCCTCGAAGGGCGGCTGGCCGGTGATCATCTCGTAGAGCACGCAGCCGAACGCCCAGATGTCGGCGCGCTTGTCGACGCGCGCGTCCGCGCGCCTGCTCCGGGCTCATGTAGGCGGCGGTGCCGAGCAGCACGCCGGCGTGGGTGCCTCGCGCAGTCATCGTCGGAGAGTGCGCGAGATCTCCGGCTGCCGATTCATCGACCGCTCGACGGCCCGCGCGAGCCCGAAGTCGAGCACCTTCACGCGCGCCGTCGGGCGTGACCTTGATGTTGGCCGGCTTGAGGTCGCGGTGCACGATGCCGCGCTCGTGCGCCGCCTCGAGCGCGTCGACGATCTGCCGCGGCGATGCGCAGCGCCTCATCCAGCGGCAGGCCGCGGTTTCCGCTCTGTGCAGGCATGCGATCGGCGAGCGTCTCGCCCTCGACCAGCTCCAGCACGAGGGCTCTGACCGTGGCGTTCGTACCGGCTCCGGGTCGCTCGATCACGCCGTAGATCGGCCCCGATGTTCGGATGGTTGAGCGACGCGAGGAGCGCGCGCTTCGCGATCGAAGCGCATGCGCCGATCCGCATTGTCCATGCCAGAGGTCGGGCAGGATCTTGAGCGCGACGTCACGCCCGAGCGTCGAGTCGTGCGCGCGATAGACCTCGCCCATGCCGCCGACGCCGAGCAGCGCCTGCACGGAGTACGAGCCGAGATGCCGCCCGATGATCGATCCGCGTCTCGTCGGAGTCCGGGAGCAACGCCGAAGCCCGCGGCGCTCGCCTGGCCGAGGTTCTCGAGCAACGACTCGACCTCGCGGCGCAGCTGCATCGTCTCCCGCGCACAGCTCGGCGACTGCCGCCGCCCGCTCGTGCTCGGGGCGGGCGAGCACCGCGTGCCAGACGCGATCGACTTCCTGCCAGCGATCAGGCGTCATCGCCGGCTTCTGCAGGACGCGGCGAGAGCGCCCGGAACAGCCACGCGCGTGCGGCCTGCCAGTCGCGCTCGACGGTCTTGGCGGAGACGTTGAGTACCTGGCCAGTCTCTTCGAGCGAGAGGCCGCCGAAGAATCGCAGTTCTGCGATTCGGCTCTTGCGCGAGTCGAACGCTGCCAGGCGCTCGAGCGCCACATCGAGATCCAGCACGTCGATGCACGGGGCCAGCGCGGCGACGCCGGCCGCATCATCCAGCGTCACACGAGCCTGTTGGCCACCGCGCTTCCCCGCATGACGCGCCCGGGCGCGATCCACGAGGATGCGTCGCATCATCTGCGAGGCGACGGCGAGGAACTGCGCGCGGTTCTGCCAGTCCGCGCGATGCTGATCGACGAGACGGATGTAGGCCTCGTGGACGAGCGCTGTAGGTTGGAGGGTCTGTCCGGGACGCTCGCGCCGCAGCTGCGCCGCGGCCCGGCGGCGCAACTCGGCATACACCAGTACCAGGGCGCGCTCGCGCGCGTCCAGATCTCCAGCGGCCCAGGCGTGGAGCAACTGGGTGACGTCGTGGCCGGTTGGGGGAGCCACAGGGTGCCGGTTCCGAAGGGGATTCTGATGAGCGTTGCAGGGGGAGTCAAGCAGAGTGTCGGAACCGCATCAGGGAACCCTGAAGTCTCCGAGGGCGGGCGGGGTCACCCGCTTCTCTGACGGCGCCGTGAGCTGCGGAATCCACCCGTACGGGACGCGATACGAGCGGTACACGGCATTCGCGTTGTTGGCACCGCTGAACAACGGATACATGTATTCCCAGACGATCTCACCTTTCACCGTGACTTCGAACATGCGCCCGCCGGCGCCCGCGGTGATCAGCGTATTGCCGTTCGGCAGCCGCTGCGCGCCGCTGATGTTGGTGCTGAAGAACCGCGCATTCTGATAGGACCAGACCAGTTCGAGCGTCACCGGGTTGATCTCGAGCACGCGCGAGCCGGCGCGTTGAAACGCGCCGCGGCCGTCGGGCGCGATCGGGCTGGCGAAGCCGTAGCCGCTCGATCCGCCGTTGTCGAACACCAGCAGGTTCCCGGCGCCGGGCAGTCCTTTCGGGATGAAGTGCGCATGATGCTGCCCGATGATCTGGCGGATCGTGCGGAGCTCCTTCGATGCGCTGAAGTCGGGGCCGAGCCGCCACACGATCTTCCCGTCGCGGCCGACGATGGCGAGCAGGCTGGCTTCGCGGCTGCTGATGATCACGTGGTTCGGCGCGAATCGCTGATCGCCCTGGTCGAACCAGCGGTTGGGGCCGAGATAGGTCGCCGAGTTAATGTGCAGCCAGTCGTAGCTGCCCCGCGCCTTGTTGAAGCGGCCGCGGCCTTGATGACCTTGCGTGCGTCGCTCGGCGAAACCCGAGCTCGTCGATGTGGTCGCTCGCCAGCCAGTCCCAGACGATCTCGCCCTTCCACGACACCTCGATGAGGCGGTCGTCCTCGAGCGGCACGTCGGCGACGTTCGGCTGCCGACGGTCAGCGTGGGCGAGGATCAGCGTCGTGCCGCCTTCGATTGCGGGCGTGTAGTCCGGCGAGTAGTAGCCGGCCGGGAAGCTGTCGCGCTGCCAGTCGTGATGCTGGCGCGCGGACCAGACGGTCGCGCCCTCGCGCGTCTTGATTTCCTCGGCGCGCGAGAACCGCCACATGTCCTTCCCCGCGAAATCGCGCTGCACCAGTTCGAGCGACTCCTGGTACGGCGGACGCGCGCCGACCGGGGCGATGACGACCCCGCCCGGCAGCACGCGCGCCGGCCCGCCCGCGGAATTGTTGAAGCCCTCCCAGCGCTTGACGACGGTGCCGTTCATGTCGATGACGAGCACGGCCTGCGTGCCGAGCGGCGAGAGCACGGTGTATCCGCTCCACGCGCGGTCGGGGTCGTAGATGGTGGTGCCCGTGGGATAGACCGTCTGGGCGCGCGTCAGCGCAACCAGGACGACGAACACGCAGAGGCCCACAGCGACCCCTGAGGCGATTCGGGTTCTCATCTCATTGCTCCGTGTGCCGCACACTCTATCATTCTGCTTTGCAGCCGCTGACGAGGCGCTTCTCGATGTCAGGAAGACAAGCGACGGTATAGCCATGCCTTGGCCATCGCCCAGTCACGGCGCACCGTCGCCGGTGACACCCCGATCGCCTCCGCTATCTCCTCGACATCGAGCCCCGCGAAGAAGCGCATCTCGACGATTCGACTCTGCCGCGGGTCGATCGCTGCGAGCTTTTCCAGGCTCTCATCCAGCGCGAGCAGATCGACATCGCGGCGGGCCGACGGGCATCGCGCCCTGGTCGAGGGCAATCGTCATCGCCATGCCACCGCCACGCTTGCCCGCGCGTCGCCGCCTCGCGTGGTCGACGAGAATCTGCCTCATCAACTGTGCGGCGATAGCCAGGAAATGCGCTCGATTCTGGATGGTCGCCCCCTGCTGATCGACGAGACGGAGGTAAGCCTCGTGGACGAGTGCCGCCGTTTGTAGCGTGTGACCAGTGCGCTCGGCCCGAAGCCGCCGACGAGCAATCCGGCGCAGTTCGTCGTACACGCAGCGGCAGGAGCCTGTCGAGCGCGGCTGCATCCCTGCCGCGCTGCCATTCGGCAAGCAGCCTCGTCACGTCCTCGCGCGTGAGGTTCTCGGACATGGACGGCGAATTATCGGTCACCAGTTCGTCTCCTGGGTGTGCACCCAACCGGCGGCCCGTGCTCGATCGAGAAATGTTCGTGCGTCCTCTGCCTTGCCAAGCGCTCTGGCGGCACGCGCGAGATCGAGGCAGGTCATCGTGTCATCGCAGAGAGGGACCCAGCTGAAATTGAGCTCGTTTCGCAGGTGATGCAGGCGGCACGCGTCGCCGTACGCTCGAACGTCGCTATCGACATGGGCGAGGCCTGCCAGCGCCTGCACGCTCAGTGCGCCTCCGGCAGTCATGCGAGGCCGACCTTTGATATGTGCCAGCGCCTGCTGGAATGCTGCGCGAGCCGCCTCGGCATCGCCCTGCGCGGTGGTGATGCGGCCAAGCGTGACGAGTGAGAGGACGCGATGCGTATCGCGGTACATGTAATCGGTGCGCTCGACTTCCTCGAGCGCCGCGACGCACCGCGCACGCGCTTCATCGAAACGGCCCAGCCGCCGAAGACACTCGCCCGTGTACGCCCCCGATACCGGGCACGGGCTGTAACGCGTCTGGACCGGCATTTCGCTGCGCCGTACGAGCGAAACACGACAGGGCGTCCTCGAAGTGGCCGAGGAGCAAATGGGCGCAGCCGAGTGCCCACCACGTGATGCCGGCATTCGGCTCGAGCTCGACGGCGCGGCGACCGAGGCGCAGGCCCTCGTCCAGTCGGCCAAGCTGAATGGCGGTCCCGGAGCCAAAATAGCAGGCATAGAACGACGAGCCGTTCAGCTCGCGGGCACGGCGCAGCGATGTCTCGGCCTCGGTGAGCCGCCCTGAGCGCATCAGCGCATACCCAAGCCAGACGTGCGGCTCGGCCAGAGTCGGATCAGCCTCGGTGGCGCGCCGGGCAAAGGACATCGCCCTCTCGAGAATCGCCGGACTCGGTCGTGTACGTGTGCCGTAACGCAAAAATGTTCGCGAGACCGGCGAGCGCCTTGGCATGTAGTGGATCCTGTTGAACCGCTTGTTCGAACCGCTCGCGCGCCTGGTCGAAGGACCCCTTCTCGAGTCTGGTCGCCAATCGCTGACCACGCGCATAACACTCGTACGCAGACAATGTCGTACAGGCGCTGGACGGAGTGCTCGGCCGACGTCTCGACGGTCAGCCGCGCGCGAGTCGTCACCGCAATCTGGTCCTGGATCTCGAAGATCCGGTCGAGCGTCCCATCCACCGTCTCGACGGCAATGGAGTGACTGGTGGCGGCTTCCACGAGGTGAAAGGTGACGCGCAGCGCTGGCCCAAGGCGGCGGCACGTCCCGGTGAGCACCCAGCGACAGCCTAACGCCAGGCCCAGCTCCGCCGCGCGTGAGGTGGGATCGGTCGAACGTAGTGTGCGACTCGCCCTCAACACCTTGTCGCGAGCCACGACGGTCAACGAAGACGAGCGGGCGAGGTCGAGCTCGAGACTCTCCGCCATGCCGCTGCCGATCCAGTCGTCGGCCGGCGCGTCCATCTCATTCTGGAAGTCCAGCACGGCGAGCGCCGCCGGCAGATCGGCCGACCACTCGCCAGCGGTGATCTTCAGCAGGTCTGACAGAAATGCCGGCGCGGATGGATACCGCCGATCGAGCGCACGCGAACAGCGCCCGCTCGAGCACGGCCGTCAGCTCGGGCCCGACGCCCGGCCGGTCGAATGGGGCCGGATCCTTGGAAAGGACGGCCGCGAGCCGCTCGGCAGTTGTGCGTCCAGTGAATGCGGGTCTTCCGGACAGCATCTCGTAGAAGACGGCACCCACCTGAAACACGTCAGAGCGCACGTCCAGCGTCTCGTGTCGAACCTGTTCCGGTGACATGTACCCAATCGTCCCGACGAAACCGGATGCGCCGTGAGTCAGCGCGGCGGTCAACCGATCGGGCTCGGAGACGAGCAGATGCTTGGCGATGCCGAAGTCCACGAGCTTCGCCGCGTGGTGTTTCGTGACGATGATGTTCTCCGGCTTGATGTCGCGGTGAAGAATGCCCAACGCGTGCGCATGACTCAGCGCCTCGAGCAGGCACTGCGTGATCGCGACCGCGTCATCGACAGGCAGCGGTCCTTCGAGTAAGCGTGCACGCAGCGTGTGGCCGCGCACCAATTCCATCGCAATGAACGCCACTCCACCGTCCTCGCCAGACTCGAAGTAGGTGGCGATGGCCGGGTGCTGCAAGCGCGCGCACGCGTCAGCTTCGTGCCGCAATCGCTCACGCAGCGCCGGCGTGAACACGTCGGGCAGGATTTTCAACGCCGCTTCGCGTCCAAGCGCGGTGTCGGTCGCTCGATACACAACGCCCATGCCGCCTGCCCCAAGCCGGTCTTCCAGGCGGTAATGCGAAATCACCCGCGGCTCGGGCCGTGGCTGGCCCGGGTCACCAAGCGGGTCCAGTGCCGGTCCATCGGGGAGCGTGAACGCGGTCCGTACCGACCGGCGACTCGAGAAAGGCGCCGGCTTCGTCGTGCGCGCGGAGGAGGCGTGGCGACGTCGGCCTGCAACGAGGGGTCGCCGTCGCAGGCACGTGCCAGAAATGCCGATCGTGATGACGCCGGTTGCTCGACGGCGGCGTGAAATACCGCTCGAAGGCGCTCCCAGCGGTGCCCGCTCGGGACGAATGCCGGGGTTCCGTCTACCGCCATGAGCGCTTTTCGCGAGTTCTTACGCTTTAGTGCAATGACTGAACAAGTTGAGGCAGGCGCGGGGCGCGCGCCTTCCTGTCCACTCCACGCGGGGATTATACGGGGATGTCATGACGTTCAGAGTGTTGCTGCTCATCGCATTGATCGTTGCCGTCGTTGGCGAGGCACACGCGCAAGGAAACGGCCCGGGATTTCACGCCTCGGTCATTTTTGGCGGGGGATGCAACGCTGCGCAAAATCAGACCGTCAGCTCGCCCACCGCGCCGGCGACCGTCGGCCCTGATGCCGCTCCATGCGTCAGCGGCACGGCGATCGCGGCCGCTGAAGCGGCGGCGACGACGCTCCGCGCCTCGAGCCAATCGGCGCACGAGTGCTGTGGCACGAGCTCGGGGGCGACCGGCCGCGCCCGGATCCAGATCGAGAATGTGGTCATTGCCGGCCCGGCTGCGCCGAGCATCCCGGTGTCGCTCAACTTCCGGATGCGCGGAACGCTCGCGAGTCACCCGAATTTCGGCCAGGCGGGCGTGTTCCTGTTCGTCAGGCTCAGCGGCTTCAATACGTTGATGCAGAGCACGAGCGCGATTGATATGAGCAGCACGGGAATCCTGAATCAGACCGGCGTGTTCGCGCCGCTGTCGCTCGGGTTCCCCGCGTCGGCGATCGATCAGGCGTTTGTCACGCCGGTCACGAACGCCGCGCCCAATCAACCGCTCAGGCTCGACTTCGAGCTGATGGTGTACAGCGACATGGCCGGCGTCGGCACGACGGAGAGCGATTTCTTCACCGGCCAGTCCGGCGTCGCGCTGCCGTTGGGCGTGCCGGTCTTCAACCTGCCGCCCGGATATACGGTCGACATTCCGGAACTCAACATCGTCAACAACTACGTCGCCCTGCCGGCGACGCTCAACGGCGACATCTTCATCGTCGGCTCGAACGCGAGCGAGGTCAGTTTGCCGGGTGTGACGGAAGTCACGGGCAACATCAGCATCAACGACAACGCCACATTAACGAGCATTGATCTCAGCGAACTCGACACTGTCGACGGCAACGTCAACATCAATGACAACGCGACGTTAACCTCCCTCGACCTCAGCGAGCTCGACACCGTCGACTTCAACGTCAGCATCAATGACAACGCGACGTTAACCTCAATCGACCTCAGTGAGCTCGACACCGTCGACTTCAACGTCAGCATCACTGACAACACGTCGGCGTCGAGCATCGATCTCAGCCAGCTGGATACCACCGGCGGCACGATCGATATCAGTGGGAACGAAGCGGCCACCGGCATCGACCTCAGCGAGCTCGATACCGTCGGCGGTGCGGTCGATATCAGTGCAAACACCTCAGCCACCGGCATCGACCTCAGCGAACTCGACTCCGTAGGCGGGACTATCGATATCGACGGAAACACCTCGGCCACCGGCGTCGACCTGAGCCAGCTCGATACCGTCGGCGGTGCGGTCGATATCAGTGGAAACACCTCCGCCACCGGCATCGACCTCAGCGACGTCGACTTCGTAGACGGGCCAGTCACCATCGCGAACAACGGCCCGTGCACCGCCGTGACGCTCGGCTCTCTTGCCACCGTCGGTGGCGATCTCACCGTGGAATCGTGCGGCACCGGCACGTTTACCCCAGGTCCGGCAGCAGCGGGCGGCAACATGACGCTGACGACGAGCGGCTACACGTTGATCACCGGCACCACGGCTGCGGGCACGACGACGGTCAGCAACGCGACGCCGGATGCCGCTCATGACGGTGCAGCTGCCGGCAGGCAGCTTCGTGGCACCGGTCAGCTTCTCGATCGCTCGGCTCGACCCCGTGACGCTCGCGCCCGAGTTGGGCCTGACCGCAGGCGGCGGCACCGCCAGCATCGATCCGGTGGCCGCCTATCAGTTCACGTTTGGCGTGCCAACGCTCAATGAGGACGCGACGCTCAGCTTTGATATCTACGTCGCCGGTCTGGACACCGCGACGGCGAATGACCTGCTGGCGGCGCTCGCGACAGGAACGGCCACGCTTGCGACCAGAGGCGATGCCGAGGGCAGTGCCTACCAGGCCTTCCCGCTGTGCGGCGACGGCGAGGCGCCAGGCGCTGACGGCTGTGTGCTCGTTCAGTTGCTCGATGCCACCGGCCAGCCCACGACCGACACGCCGGCCATCGTCCGCTTCAGCAACGTCGTCGGCCACTTCTCGACGTGGGCCGTCGCGATCGTCACCGCCGGCGGCGGCGACACCACACCACCGGCCATCGGCGACATCGGAAACATCGTCCTGGCGGCGACGAGCGCGGCCGGTGCGACAGCGACGTTCGTCGAGCCTGCCGCGACCGACGACTCCGGCGTCGTCAACGTAGGCTGCCTCCCGGCATCGGGGAGTTCCCTTCCGATCGGGCGCACGACGGTCGTGTGCACAGCCACCGACGGCGCGGGCAACACCGCGCACACTGAGTTCACCGTCACGGTTGTCTGCTGCGGCGTCAGCCTGACCGTGAATCCAGCGTCGGCGCGGCCGGGCGAAACCGTCTGGCTCACCGGAAGCATCCACAATTTCTCACAGGTCACTCAACGGGTCGTCGTCACGATCGAGTTGACCTCGCCCCTCAAGACCACGGTGGGTTCGATCCCGTTGCGTCTGCCACCGGGGATGAACCAATCGTTCAGACTGCCGTTCAGGGTTCCGCCGCGCGCTCCAATAGGCGTTTACCATCTCGTTCTCACAACGGTGACGACAGAAGGCACGATTCAGACGTCGACCACGCTCGACGTGGTTCGGCTACGGTGAGCGCAGATCGATCGGGTTGCAGATCGGCGTTATTCCGGTGCGGCCGCCGCTTCCAAGCGGTGTTCGTCAAAATTGAGTCAGGAAGTGCGCGCGGCTACTCACTGGATCAGCAGCCGCTGCGCCTCGGCGCAGTTCCCCGCCATCTCGAAATAGCGCGTCACCGTCGCGGTGTCGGCCTCATACGGGTGCTTCTCCCCCGCCGCGCGCGGGAGCTGCGCGATCCGGGCGCGGTCGTAGGCACGATCGAACTCGGTGTGATTGGACATCAGGACGGTCGCGCCAGCCGCCTCGGCGACCTCGGTCATCTTCCGCTGGCTGTCGCGGTAGATCGCGAAGTTCGCCGCCTGGCGCGGGAAGTTGAACGCCGTGCCACCCGAGTAGGCAACGATCAGCGTTCGTCTGGCGTCTTTGACCGGGAAGAAGTACGACAGCGTGCCCGGCGTATGGCCGGGCGTGGCAACGACGTCCACGATGGTATCGCCGAGCGTGAGCTTCAGCCCTTCGCGCCCCACGGCGATATCGCGTTTCGGCACGCCGCCGGGAGCGGAGGCGGCGCGCTGGAGCGTCGCATCCCAGTCGGCGGCACCCATCACGATCTTGGCGCCGTAGCGACTCTGCAGCAGCGCCGCACCTTGATCGTGATCGCCGTGGGCATGGCTGATCAACACGTACTTGATGTCGCGCGGATTGAGGCCGAGCGTCGTCATGCCCTCGATCATCTCCGGCTCGATCGCGTAGTCGAACAGCGTATCGATGACGATGATCCCTGCGCTCGTGGTCAGCGCCCAGGCGGAGTGGATCCTGGTGCCGATGAAATAGAGGTTGTCGAAGACTTTGTAGGGCTTCGCGTACCAGGTGGCGCGGTCGGGCACGGCGCGAGGCGCTGGCCCCCCGCCGCGCGGCGCCGGCCCTCCGCCACGCGGGCCGCCAGCATTGAGATTGTCGGGGGCGACGCAGATGCGGAGAAACGTTCCAGCATGGTCGGTTCCGGCGGCCCGCTTGGCGGCCGTGATCAGGGCTTCGGGTGTGACAGGTGCAGGCACCTGCGCGTACACCGTAAACGTCACCGCGGTGAATAGCGTCGCGCCGGCGATGAGTCGGAGTTTCATGCCGCGATTATGCGCGAGTCTCCGCCATCGTGCTCACAACCAGGTACGACCAATCGTGATGGCGCTCAGTTCACGCGGCGCGCGAGGGCGATCCGGCTGCATCCGTCCATCACGTCAAGGAACTTCTGATACTCGGCGCGGCCGACGACGAACGGGTGCATCTCGCCGCCGCGTCGCGCAGCGAGTCTCGTCAGCCACTCCTGAAACGGCACCATCAGCGGATGGTTCTGCATCCAGGTATCCACACCGGCATCGACCGTCGCCTGCCTGAAGCGGCCGACCGAGGCGATGTAGGTCTTCATCGCCTCGTCGTTCAGCAGTCCCGGTGTCAGCCACGACCCACCGAAGAGCGCGGCCACGTGCCGCTCGCCTCGATCGATGACTGGGATGACGAAGCCCATCGAGCCGGGTGTGTGGCCAGGCACAGCCACGGCACGCACGCTGACGTTCCCGAGCGTGACTGACTCTCCATCCCGCAGCTCGCCATCGCGCTTGGGAGGTGCGGCCGCGTTCGACTATCGCTCACGGCGCCCCGAGCGGAGTCGAGGGGCGGCGGCGGCGCTCCCGGGCCGCGACCGCGCGGCGGCGTCTCCATCAACGTCCAGTCCGCCGCCGAGACGTAGACCTTCGAGCCGAACTTCTGCTGGAAATACGCCGAGCCACCAAAGTGATCGGCGTGTCCGTGACCGACCAGAATCGTCTTCACCTGCGCCGGATCGAGGCCAAGCTTCATGAACCCTGGCAGGAGATCCGACTCGACCTGATTCGCGCCCAGCGCGTCGATCATCATCAGACCCGCCGACGTCTGGATCACGTAGGCGACCGTGCCGACGTTGCCGATGGCGTACACGTTGTCGAAGAGCTTCGCTGGCTGAATGGCCGGATCGTCCGGGCGATTGGCGCGCGGCGCCTCACACCAGAAGTGCACGGTATCGGCCCACCGCGGGCCAACTGACTTCTTGAGCCGATCGAGCTGTTCGATGATCGCGGGCGAGTCCGGCTTGGCAGGTGCCTGAGGCTGATTCTGCCGTGCGTTCAACGGGAGGGCCGCAGCGCACATCAGCACGACGATGAGATCGCATCGAGTCCGGGTCATCGTCGTGTCCTCGCTTATTTGCGTGGCAGAGTCCGGTAGACAGCTTCGACGAACATGTCCGTCGTCCACCGACCCGTCGTCGCTCCATACCGCGTATCGTAATCCGCGGTCGGCCGCGCCGCCTTCACCTGCTCGAGCGTCGCCCCGGACCGGACGAGCGCGCGAATGCGATCGCGGACGATGACCACCATGTCGCGGTACTCGACGACCTCGTGCTCGTCCGAGAGATACCCGTGGCCCGGCACGACCAGCGTTCCGCCCTGGCCCTGATGCTCGAACACGGTCCGTTCCAGAATCTGGTTGAGCGCCTTGATCTCGCCATCGACGGTGCCGCCGCTGGCCACGTCGATGAACGGGTATGCGTCGTCGTGAAGATGTTCCCCGTGACGATCACGTCGGCGCGCCGGAAGTGCACCAGGCTGTCGCCATCGGTGATCGCGTTCGGCTGCCACAGCATCTCGATCGCATCGTCGTTGTGAAACGTGCGGCGCCGCTCTTCGAGGAAGGTGTCGGTCGGCAGCGCATCGGCCGGACGCTTCAGCCGCGTTCAGCCGGTTCTGGACGTTCTGATGCGCCATGATCGTGGCGCCGACGCCGGCATCGCGGAATTGCAGCGAGAAGAACGTCCCCCGAACACTCAGGTCAGCCCCGGCCTTGCGTAGCGCCTCGTTGCCACCCGTTCGATCGGGAAGAAAACTGGTGTTCGCAATGAACTGGAGCGGCTTGTCGCTCAGCGTGCGGATGGCCGCGAGCGTCTTGGCGGTGCGCGAACCGGTGCCAGTGTCGACGACGAACACGCCTTCGCTGCCGACCTGCACGACGATGTTTCCACCATCACCGACGAGCATGTAGAGGTTGCCGCGCACCGGCTGGATGTGGATCTCGCCGTCGGCCGGTTCCGTGGGCACGGCCTTGCTCGTCGCCTGGGCACCACGGGACGGGAGCTCGAGCGACGGATCGTCTTTGGCCGCGGACAGCGTGGAGACGATCTCGGGCTGGAGGCTCGCCGCGCCACCGAGATGACCCGCAGCGGCGAGCTTGTGCTTCGTTCGATACTCCTTGACGAACGGGTTCTGGCCGAACAGATAGCTCGGCACATCGTCCGGCGCGCGGCCGAGGACCTGTTCACCGTCGTCGCACGGGAACAGCCAGTTCTGATGATCGGTGGGCTGACGGAAGAAGTCGGTCGTCGTGACCAGCGGTTCCTCGAGATAGACCGGGTCCGAGACCACCACCGTGTGCGTCAGTCGATCGCCATGGCGGACGAAGAATTCCAGGAGCGTTGCCTGATCGCTCTCTGGCATGCCGTTGCGCCGATACCAGCCCTGTTTCAGATGCGTGGTCCGGACCTCGAGGGCATTGCCGACGAAGCGTCCGGTCGAGAATCCCATCCACGAGTGAGTGGCGTAGGCGGGAGGATGCGGCCGGCCATCCATCCAAACCGTCCGCTTGCCCTCGAACGTCTGGCTGAACCAGTGGATCGCAATCAGACGATGCGTCCTGGGATCGCGCTCCTCCCACGCCCGCGCGTTCCCGAGCGCGCGCATCTGGTACGGCGCGACGTAGCCGTCACACTGGTGATGCCGCAGCGTGAGTCGTGACGGGTCGTACAAAGCGCGAAGAGACGCGCCGCCTCGTTGATCGGAATGCCGCCGTAGTCGCCAATCTCCGGACCGGCGCCGCGGTCCATGGAATCTTCATGCAGCACCGGCGACCAATACCCGGACACGTCGAATCCCGGAGCCGACGCAGGGGCAGGGGCTTGCCCTCGAATGCCAATCGCCGACACGACGAGGAGTGCCGCGACGATGGCCAGGGCGCGATGGTGAATCATCACTCTGTGCTGGGTCATCTTGCTGTGCACGGCGTCGGCTTCCAGCCGGTGGCATCGCGCTGCTTCTTGAAATGCGTACTGGTCCAGAACGGCTGGGTCAGGTACGCGGGATCCACGACTTCCGTGGAGACCACCATCAGCGCGTCGCCGCCGGGGAGATCGAAGCGATCGAAGTACTCGGTGATCACCGCATCGGCACTGTAGGGGACGCCGTTCTTGCGGAGATAGCCTGGCTTCATCCCTTTCGTGACGACCTTCAAGGAACCGCCCGCCGCATTGCCAACGCCAAACCCGCCGCCGCCGAAGAGGATCCCGGCACCCATCGGCCCCTGCATGCGGTCCCATGAGGCCTGCGACGTGCCTTGCCAGTCGGCAGCACCCGGTGGGGCGGCTGCGAACCGCAGCGTCCGGACCTGTGAGCCGGCATCTGTCTCAATGGTGAGCGTCCGATCGTCCTGCCAGGCGACCTGCAACCGACCGGGCAACCGCATGACGCCGGCGATGCCGTATGCCCGGCATTGTTCGCCGGCGGCTTCGTCGCGCGCCGGATCCCACGAGTCGGCAGCCTTCCGGCCGGCAGGATTGAGCGGTATCGAGGCGTAGTCGCCTTTCGGCGGCGTCGCCACCCGGTAACGCCAGTCTTCGGTGACGAGCGACACCCAGTAGCCGGTGAGATCGATCGGCGCCGAAACCCGAGGCAACGCCGGCGCCGGTGGCGGCCCGCCGCGCTGCGCGTGAGCCATCGCAGACGCAAGCGTCAGTCCGAGCACAGACGCGAGCAGCCGTCGTGCGACAGGCAGGCGCGTCATGGGACGGGGCGCGGGGCGGCACCGGGTGGCGGCGCAGCGCCGAGAAGTTCCTCACCCTTCTCGTTCAGGATGCGAAGGACCAGAACAACCATGCCGCCTGCGCGCGAAGGCGCCACAGTGATCGTGATCGGTGTTCCGGCCTTGAGCATCTCGGTCGATCGTTTGCGCGTCCACCCGCTGGCGATGAGCTGCGCGGGATTGGGCAGCAGTTCGCCGCTCCACTGCCCGGCGCGGTCTTTGTCGTCTTTGACGTCGAAATAGATCTGCGCGTGTGGATTGACGTAGCGGAAGTCGGTGACGACGGCCTTGGCCGTCCAGGCTTTGTCGCGGTCGTACGACACCAGCGTGCCGTGATGAGCGCCCAGCAGGCCAGATGCCACCAGACTCACAGCCACCACGACAACGGACCAGACCGCCCCGCGCACGCGGATCATCGTCTCTCTCCAGGTTCCGCCGGCTTGCCGGTACCCGCCGGGTCGCGAATGAGGCGGTTGAACTCCAGCTCGTTGGCGGGTGCGCAGAGATCTTCAAGCAGACCGTTCCATCCTGACGACTGGATGAACGTCTTCGGCAGCAGGTGCATCCGCTTGGTTTCGCTGACCCACGGCTTTGCGTAGTACTTGGGATCGGTCAGCGTCATCTTCAACTCGATGGTGTCGTAGTTGAGGCGCGTGTACCGCTCCTGGAGCACCATCTCGTCGCTGTGCGGATAACCGAAGTGATCGATCCACGTCCGCTCGTCATATCCCGTGGATTCGACGACCAGCGTGTTGCCATCCCATCGACCAACGGCATAGCCCCACCATCGAGGGATGTCGACGTCTTCCGGCGCGGGCAGTTTGCGTCCGTCCATCCAGATCGTGCGCAGCCCGTATCCCCATTGGAAGTGCTGCAGGATGCGATCGGGCAGCACGATCAGTTCGACGGGATCGGGATACAGCGAGGCACGAGGCATCCCCATCGGATTGCACGTGCCATACGTGTCGTTGCCCAATGCCGGCGGTCGAGCACGACGCCGGCCGATGTGCTCCTCCGGATGCGCCTTCGCATCGTCGCTGTCCTTGAGGCGGCCGTACGACGGAATGTTCCGATCGAAGGCGGCCTGGCCTGCGGGAGTGAAGACCGGGAACTCCAGGCTGAACCCGCGGTCGCCGCAATCGCGGCACCGTCCGCCCCCGCCAAAGCCGTTGCCGTTCGGCGTCCAGACGCCCGCGAGGTCGCGCGGCTGGAACGGCATGTTCGCGTCGAAGAACTTCGGGTAGCCCGGCCCGGCCGGGCGGCCGCGTCCGGGAGGCGCACCCGCGCCCTGACCTGCCCCTGCGCCGCGGCCACCGTCCTGTGCGGCAGCGGGCCACGACAGTGCGAGGGACACCACTGCCGCAAGAGCAAATGACGTGCGTGACACGTTGCCTACTCTGCCGCCGCGCTTGCTACCCGGGCAAATCGTTTCTTCCGATGGCCGGCATCGAGGGCGCCAATGGCGTCCTGAGATACCATGCCCGTGCCTCGGCCGTCATGGACCTTCACGGATTCGATCTGAACCT
Organism: uncultured Acidobacteriota bacterium; assembly: GCA_963751025.1. Lineage (GTDB taxonomy): Bacteria > Acidobacteriota > Vicinamibacteria > Vicinamibacterales > UBA2999 > Gp6-AA40. The sequence continues at coordinate 145,815 of CAVVTC010000011.1, forward strand.
GCTCGTGGCACTCGACGCGCTGCTGTCCGAGAAGAGCGTCACCAACGCCGGCCGCCGCGTGCACCTGAGTCAATCGGCGATGAGCGGCGTGCTCGCGCGCCTGCGCCAGTCGTTCAACGACAAGCTGCTGGTCCCGAGCCGCGGCGGCATGACGCTCACGCCGCTGGCCGAAACACTGGTCGAGCCGGTGCGTTCGATTCTCGGGCAGGTCCAGCAGACCATCATCGTCAACGTGCCGTTCGATCCCGGGACGTCGCGACGCGTCTTCACCATCGCGGCATCGGACTACGCCATCACCGTGCTCCTGGCCGACACACTTCGGCGGGTCAGCGACGACGCGCCGGGCGTCACCGTGGTCATCATCCCGCTGCGAGAGCGGATCATGGAGTCCGAGGACCTCGGACTCGATCTCATCATCCTGCCGAAAGCGTACACGCCTGCCTCGTCACCGCACGAGGTCCTGTTCGAAGACACGTTCACGGGCATCGTCTGGACCGGGCACTCGAGTGTGGGCGACACGCTCCACCCGGACCAGTATCGTCGCCTCCCTCGAGCGATCGTCAGCTTCTCCGACGACACTCGTATCAGCGGCGACGACCGTTTTGGAGATGAGGCCGACTTCGAAGGCCGCGTGCAGGTCGTGGCGCCCAGCTATCACGCGCTGCCGGCATTGATCGTCGGCACCGACCGCATTGCGACGATGCAGATGCGGCTGGCCGAGAAGCTGGCGGCGTCACACCCAATCAGGCTCGTTCCGCTGCCGGTACCGCTGCCGGTGCTACAGGAAGCGATGCTCTGGCATCCGCGAGTGGATCGAGATGCCGGCCACGCGTGGCTGCGCGGTGTGCTGAGAGAGACGGCAGCGGCGTTGACTGCAATGGGACCACACGCCGCGGTTCATCACAGGCGACGACATCGCCCGGCGTAGATGCGCTGACGGCCGCCAGGGAACCTGGGGCGCCACGCGAAAAAGGAGTGCCGATGACCACGCATGACAACCGCCTTCGCTTCTATCGTCGAACCGCACTCGCGGTCGTGCTCACGTGTGTCAGCGTGGCGGCGGCTGCGCAACAGCCTCCGCGGCCGGACCCGGCGGCGCTCGAGCGGCAGGCGGAGATCAACGCGCGGCCGGACACGCCCGGCACCGGGCGCTTCCCGGCGATGAAGGAGGAAGTGTCGTCGCTGCCGAAGCACGTGGTCTACCGCCCGAAGGACCTCGGCTCTCTGGGCGGACTGAAGCTGGGCGTGGTGGCCTGGGGCAATGGCGGATGTTCGGACGATGGCGCCAGCAGCCGCTTCCACTTGCTCGAGATCGCCTCGCATGGATATCTGGTGATCGCGAGCGGCCGCATTCTGAGCGGTCCCGGCGCGCCGCCGCGGGAGGCGCGTCCAGCGACGCCCCAAGGCCAGATCCCGCCGCCGCGCACGCAGGTATCCGATCTGACCGACGCCGTGGACTGGGCACTTGCCGAGAACCAGCGCGCCGGCAGTCCGTACTTCGGTCGCATCGATGCCGCGCAGATTGCGTATTCGGGCTGGAGCTGCGGCGGCGTACAGGCGCTCCAGGTGGCGAAGGATCCACGAGTGAAGACGCTGGTGATCCACAACAGCGGCGTGCTGAACAACGGCCCAACCGCCATGACTGGCGTCAACGTCGGCAAGGAAGTGCTGCAGACATTGCATACGCCGGTGATCTACATCGAGGGTGGACCCACTGACATCGCGTATGAAAACGGGATGGACGACTTCAAGCGGATCGCGCACGTGCCGGCGGCGATGGCGAATCTTCCGGTCGGCCACGGCGGCACCTTCAACGAGCCCAATGGTGGCGCGGCCGCGTCGGTCGCGGTGAGCTGGCTCAATTGGCAGCTTCGCGGCGATGCGCAGAGCGCGAAGCGGTTCGTCGGTGAGGACTGCGGGCTCTGCAAGGACACGCAGTGGTCGCTGCAGCGCAAGCAGTTCCCGGCAGCAGCACGGTAGACAGTTAGAAGAGATACTTGACCGCGAACTGCATGATGCGCGGCGCGGTTCCACCGGCCAGCGCCGTGATCCTGCCGAAGTCCGGGCTGTTCAGCGTCGCCACCGGATTCTCGGGATTGACGGTGTTCAGCACGTTGAACACCTCCCAGCGCAGCTGCACCTGCCGCTCCGCGCCGGTGCGGAACGACCGCGACAGCCCCATATCGATATTCCAGCGCCCCGGCCCTTGAATCGCGTCGATCGGCATCGTGCCGTAGGTGCCGCTCGCCGGTGCTTGAAACGCTGCCCGATTGAGCCACTGCGAGAACGTGGGGTCGGGCATGAACGGATCGTCGAGCACCTGATTGGCGCGCTGATTCGGCTGCCCGGAGAGCGCGTTGTCGACTCCGGTGATCACACTGAAGTACGAACCGGAACGCGCGCTGAGAATCGCCGACACTTGCCAGCCGCCGGTGAGTGCCGCCGTCACGCCACTGCCGGCCGCCGGCACCTGGTAGACCACCGACGCGTTCAGGCTGTGCTCGGGCGAGTTCTGACACCTCCCGCGGTCCGATTCGCGATCGCCTGGAATCAAGTACGGGGTGCCGGACACACCCGGCTCCTGGTTCCAGCGATCGGTGATGCAGCGCGAGATGGTGTAGTTACCCTGCAGCGAGAACCCATCGGCGCGCCGCCGCTGCATCGACAGCAGCAGCCCGTGATAGTTCGAGGTGCCGTTCGGATCGAGCTCCTGAATGCTGGCGTACCACTGGCCCGCCGCCGGATTCTGTAGAAACAGCTGCCGGCGCTGATTCGTGTTTGCGACGGTCGCGCCGGGACCGAACACGGCGGGATTGATCTGGTTCGCCGTCCACACGTTCCTCACGACGTTGCCGAGATAATTCGCCGACACCATCCAGTCCCGGGCAATCTGCCGCTGATAGCTGACGTTCCACTGGTCGGTCTCGGTGGCCGGCAGCTCCAGCGGATAGGTCGTGTAGTTCGCGCCCAGGGGGAACCTCGAGGCGGCGCTTGGACCGTTGATCACCGACGGAATCGGGTCGCCGCCAGGCACCGCCACCCACGGGTTGTCCCATCCTTGCGGCATGTTGGTCACCGTAGACGTGTTGCCCCACGGCGACATCTGCGCCTGCGCGGAGTATGTCTGCATGTGTGGCAGGTCGTACAGGCGGCCGTATGAGGCACGCAGCGTCTCCAGACCCTCACCCTTGGGATCGACGACGATTCCGACACGCGGCGCGAAGTTCCACCAGTCGTTGTTGGCAATCGATTGCCCTGGCATCGCGTCATCGCCCGGAAATACCAGTCCGGGAGGCGCAAAGGGGAAGACGCTGCTGTCCAGGCCCTGGTTGAAGCGGTCGCGATCGAATCGCGTCAGCCGTCCTTCCGCGCTGTAGACGGGCAGATACGGATCCCATCGCAGGCCGACGTTCAGCGTCAGGTTCGGCGAGATGCGCCAGCTGTCCTGTGCGTAGATGCCGATGTAGTGGTTCTGCACGTTGACACCGGTCAGCGTGCCCGCGGAAAACGACGCCGCACGTCCGAGCAGAAAGTCGGCGAGCCCGAGTCCCGTCACCTGCCCGGTGAATGACGTGTTGCCGGACGCTGCCAGGTACGACGTCGAGTCGTACTTGTTATGGATATAGTCGGCACCGACACCAAACTGGTGCGCGCCACGGACGATGCTCAGGTCGTTGGCGAACTGATACGTCCAGGTCGGTGTCCCCGTCGGCAGTGCCCCCGGGCCCATCACGCTGAATCCTCCGGTCACGGCCAGCCGCATGTAGTCCTGCATCACCGACGTCGCTCGTACGCCGAGATCTGAGTAGTCGAACAGCGGGACGATGTCCTTGGTGTAGTTGCCGCGGTTGAGCGTGGCCCTGAAGGAGTTGACCACGTTGTTGCCGAACAGCTTGGTATCGCCGATCGCCAGGGCGTAGACGCGGTTCTTGAACGAGGACTGGCTGAACGACATCGCGGTCGTCCCGTCGTAGTTGGTCGGCGAGTCGTACTTGTTGAACTGCAGGCGGCCGAAGATGGAATGCGAGCCGCTGAATGTGTAGTCGACTTTCGTCGTGACGACATCCTCGTCGCTGTCGTCGACGCGGTCGAAGAAGACCTGGCCGCACGGATTGTCCGGTGTGGCGCCGAGCAGACTCGTCAGCTTCAGCGACGCCGGCGAGAACAGCGCAGGGTCGATGCGATTGCCCGCGAATGGCGCGTTGAGAGTAATCTGCCGCCCGTTGCACGCCGGCGACGTGATGGCGGTGAAATCCCCGGCCAGCATCGCCGGAGTCGGGACGAACTGGAAGTTCGACGTCGGCACCCGGCGCACACGCGTCCGTTGATAGGCGACAAAGTAGAACATGCGATCGCGGACGACGGGCCCGCCCAGCGAGCCGCCGAACTGGTTCCGGTTCAGGCCGTCGCTCCGCCGCTTGCCGTCCGGCCCGACCGCAGCAAACGGGTCCGTCGCGTTCAGCGCATCGTCGCGCACGAACTCGAACAACGAACCGGCGATCCGGTTGGTGCCCGACTTCGTCACCGCGTTGACGACCGCTGCCGAGTGATAGCCGTACTGCGCGGGCAGCGCGCTGGTCTCGACCTTGAACTCCTGCAGCGCTTCCGGAAACGGGAACGGCATCGCTGAGTTGTTGTATGGGTCGTTGTGCGTGCTGCCGTCGAGCACGTAGGTGGTCCCGTTCGGCAGACCGCCGGCGACCGCGATCGTTCCAGGCGATCCGGCGCTGGCGACTCCCCCGCGGGCGCCGCTCAGCGTCCCGCTCGGTGCGGCGATGCCGGTCAGGTACATCAGATCGAGCGTCTGACGTCCGTTGAGCGGCAGTTCCAGCACGCGCTCGTTCTCCACCACCATGCCGATGCCGGAGCTGCGCGTTTCGATCAGCGGCGTCTGCGAGGCAACGGTGATCGTCTCGGAGAGGTTACCGACAGGAAGCGTCGCGTTGATCGTCGGATTGGAGTTCACCTGCAGGACGATGCCGGTCTGCGCGAACGTGCGGAAGCCCGAGAGCACGAACTCCAGCTGATACGGCCCAACGGGCAGGCTCGGCAGGATGTAGGCGCCGGTCTCGTCCGAGACCACGACGCGCCGGAGGCCGGTGTCGGTCTGCGTCGCGGTGACGGTGACTCCCGGCAGGGTGCCACCGCTTTCATCGCGGACCACACCGGCGATCTGTGCGGTGGACACCGACTGCATGTCGGCCGGTGCGTACGCCAACACGACGAGGAACAGAGCTGTGGCAAGCTTCCGCATGGAACCCCCGTTGAAGACGTAGAGCCGGTGTTGTTACCGGGCCGCCTAAAGGCGGCCCCTACTTCTAAAGGCGGCCCCTACTTCTGAAGGCGGCCCCTACTTCGCCTGGAGCCCGCCGGTGAGTCCCTCGAGCTGATGGCCGATCGCGAACTTGCGGGCCCGCACGATCTCCGCCGGGGTCGCGACCTTCGGATCGACGTTGACCTGCGAGCAGGTGAAGCCGCGCAGCGTGCACTCGGACGTCGTGTGCGTGATGCCGCGCTCCTTCATGTACCTGGCCATCAGTGCCACGGCGTCTTCGTGGATGATCACGGCGTTGTTGGGCACGAACGTGCCGACGCCAATGGCATAGTCGACGGGCATCAGCGGCTCGTTGCTCGAGCCGAACTGGCCGTCGTTCTTCTTGCCCAGGTCATGCGCGCTCAGATCGGCGCCGGCGTCGATCAGATACTGGATGATCGCGACGTTGCCGAAGTTCCCCGCCGCCATCAGCGGCGTGATGCCGTAGTCGTCCGGCCAGTTGACGTCGTTGCCCAGCTCGACGAACAGCTTCACGACCTGCAGCCGATCCTCTGGTGACCTTCCCGCGGTGATAGCCGTGGATGAAGGCCAGGCCGGCCGCCGCCGACAGCATCGTCTCGCTGTCTCGCGAGATGATCTTCGGATCGGCGCCGCGCTCGAGCAGCAGCTTCACCAGCTCGAGGTCGGCGGCAAAGGCCGCGCGCATCAGCGCGGTGGCGAAGACAATGCGCGGAGAGCCCTCGCGCATCCGCGCGCGCGGCGTGTTGTTGACGAGCGCGTTGGGATTCGCGCCGGCGTCGAGCAGCTGGCGGATGAGCGGCATCGGATCGGCCGTGACCATCCACGGGAAGTTCGGCGCCGTTTCCATGTTGCGGCGATCGACGGCCCAGAACAGCGGCGTGAACCGCTGCGCGTCGGCCTTGTTGACGTCGGCCTTGTTCGTCGACCAGGAACGACGCCACCTCGTAGTTGCCGTTGAAGATCGCCAGGGCCAACGCCGTCTTGCCGTCGCCGGCGACCGCGTTGACGTCGGCGCCCGCGCTCGACAAGGATTCGCGTCAGTTCGACGTCGCCTTCGCGGGCGGCCAGCATCAGCGGCGTCAGCCAGCCGCTGGCGAACTCTTCGACCTTCGGGCTCGGTCCTGCTCGCCACCGGCGTGCGCCCCTCGAACCCGCGGCCGTTGGCCGCCGCAACGTAGTGCGAGCGCGCGTTGACGTCGGCGCCAGCCGACGAGCAGCAGCCTGGCGGCGTCGGCATGCCCTTCGGACACCGCCCACATCAGCGCCGTCGTGCCGCCCCAGGTCTCCTTCGCGTTGACGTTGGCGCCCGCTTCCACGAGCGCGCGAATCGCGTCCGGCTTCCCCGTCCGCGCCGCCATCATCAGCGCCGTGTCGCCGCGCCGGCGTGAGCGCCGCATTCGGATCGGCGCCGGCCTTGAGCAGCCGATCGATCATCGGCGCGCTGCCGTTGGTCGCCGCGAGCTGGAGGGGCGTGACGCCTTCCCGGGTCCGCGCCGCCACACGCGCGCCGGCGCGGATCAGCAGGTCCGCCATCTCGAGGTCGTCACGCTCCACCGCCCAATGCAGCGCGGTGCTGCCGTCGATCTGCGCGGCGTTGACGTCGGCCTTGCGCGCGAGCGCGGCGCGAACCGCGGCGCGATCGCCGCGCTGCGCCGCGTCGGCGACCTCAGAGGTTGCGGCGTGCGCCAGCCGCGCGCCGAGCAGCAGGACAGCGAGACAGAGGACACGACTGGACGTCGATGAGTCGCTTCATCGCGTCACCTTGAGCAGCGCCGGGGCGGCGGCATAGCCGTCGAGCGCGAGCGTCTTTGCGTCGGCATCGACAACGACCGCGGACATGAGCGAGGCCTTGGCCTCGCCGATGCCCTTGCTGTCGATCCGCATTTCGATCACGGTGAACTCCGCGTCGGCCGCCGGCCCGGATCGCTGTCGGCCACGCCGGTTCGTGCGCGCCGAGCCGGCGGTCGGTCGACCAGCACGATGCGCTCCTGTCCGTCAGGCGACAGCGGAACGCCAGGCGTATTTGATCGAGTAGCCGGTCGGACCCATCACCCCAGATGAAGCCGAACGTCGGCGCGGCCTTGATGGCGGTGGTCAGCCTCTCGATGGGACTCTGAGGCGGAGCGGCGGCACGGCCGCCACGCCCGCCACGACCCGCGCGACCGGCCGCGGGCGCGGCGCCTGCGGGTGCGGCGGGCGGCGACGGTGGCGGCGCCGCGAGCGCGTTCAGCAGCGGCGCTCGCTCGGCGTCCGTGGACCAGCGAGACAATTCGATCGTCATCGGTGCCGACGACGTGCCGGCAGCCGCTGCAGTCGCCCGCAGCTTCAGCGCCGGGCCGTCGGCCACCGCAGGCGCCGGTCCCGAGGACCAGCAGTGCCGCGATCAGCGGCACGCACGACTGACGAGCACCGTTCGGCTACTGCCGTTCACTGTCGTTGGTGCCCTTGGTGCGGCCCAGCCACTCGACCAGCCGCTCCAGTTCCTCGTCTTCGAGCTTCGCGCCGCGCTCCCGCATGTCCACGGTCACGACGCGCCACCGATCCGGGCTGAAGCGCGCGCCGTTCACGCGCTCGATTCCGTGGCACGACGTGCACGCCCGCTTCATCAGCGCTTCGGCCTCGGCGTCGCGAGAAGAACGTCGTCACCTCCCGCGCCACGTAGGCGCGCGGAAACGGCTTCGTCGTCGGGCCGAAGCGCTCGGCCAGCCAGTCGAGCAGGACGCGCTCCTGTCGTCGGGCAGCGAGCGACTCCATGACGTCGCGATGCTTGCGTCGTCAGCAGCGCGTCCCATCCCGCGCGGTCGAGCGCGTTGTACGCGTAGTCGTCGATGCCGTGGCACGACGTGCAGTTCTTGAAGATCACCTGACGCACTGGTCCCTGCGGCGGCACGACCTGCGGCCGCGTCGCGCGCGGCGGCAGAGCTGCGCGTCACAGGCGACACCGACGACAGGACGCGACGAGCACCGACAGCGACGCGCACGGCGAGCGGCGACGAGTCTCATGCCATCTCGAGCGGCTGCAGCCGCCCGGTGCTCGTGCCGATCTTGTCCATCTCGATCCCGTACAGGTGCAGGACGCTGAGCAGCATGTTCGACGTGCGCTGCGTGTTGTCCGGGAACACCAGATGGCGGTTGCCCTTGAACGTGCCGTCGATGCCGCCGACGAGGACCACCGGCACCTTCTCGTGCGCGTGCCGGTGCGAGTTGCCCATGTTGCTGCCCTTGTAGATCAGCACGTGATCCAGCACCGTGCCGTCGCCGTCGGGGATCTTGCTCAACTTCTCGCAGAAGTAGGCGAGGTTCTGCACGTGGTAGCGGTTCACCTTCGCGTAGTTGGCGATGTTCTCCGGCTTGTCGCCGTGATGCGACGTGCCGTGCCAGCCGCCGGTGAACCCCGACTCGGGGAAGGCTGGCGCCGCTCAGATCGCGGCCGAGCATGAACGTGATCGAGCGCGTGATGTCGCCCTCGAAGGCGAGCGCCATCAGGTCGTACATCAGGCGGAAGTGATCGTGCTTGCTCTGCGGCAGCCCGAACGGGCACGTCGCCTTCCGGCTCCTTCACCGCGTTGTCCATGGCGATGCGGATGCGCCGTTCGAGCTCGCGGATGTTCTCCACGTAGGTGTCGACGCGCGCCTGGTCGCCGGCGCCGAGACTGGTCTTGAACGCGCCGAGCTGCCCGACCACCGCGTCGAGGATGCTGGCGTTCCGCTGCCGATCGCGCAGCCGCTCTTCCGGGCTCGTGCCGTCGCCGAACAGCCGCTCGAACACCACGCGCGGGTTCACCTGCGTCGGCAGCGGCGTCGTCGGCGACGACCACGAGATCGAGTTCGTGTAGGCGCAGCTGTAGCCCCAGTTGCAGTTCCCGAAATTGCCGGTGTCCTCGACGCCGAGCTGCAGCGACGAGAGGATCGTGTCCTGCCCGTACTTGTTGGCGATGTGCTGATCGACGGTGATGCCGAGGAACGGGCTGACCGCGTTCCGCCGCGGCCGCGCACCCGAGAGGAGCACGGCGCCGCGCGCGTGGTCGCCGCCGGGCTCGTCGGTGGTCGCCATCGCCTCGGGCATGTCGAGCCCGCTGATCAGCACGACGCGATTGCGAAACGCCTCCAGCGGCTTGGTGATGTACGAGAACTCGAAGTTCTTTCCTTCCTGGAGCGGGCTCCAGTATCCCGGCGCCGCGCCGTGCGGATGCCAGATGCCGACGAACCGCCGGACGGGCGCCGCGGCGGTCAGACGCGAGGGGCGTCAGCGCCGGCACCATCGACTCGAGCAGCGGCAGGGCCAGCGTGACGCCGGCTCCGCGCAGGAACGTCCGCCGGTGGCATGTGCTTCTTGGCAATGAACATCGTTCTGGCCCTCGTAGGCGCCTTCGGCGGCTCAAGGCGCGAGCCGGCCTCACATCAATTAGTACTGACCGTCGTATCCGCCTTGGTGCGCATCTGGAACTGCGCGCTGCGCACGACTCCGAGCACGATCGCCGAGAACCGCTGGTCGTCCTTCGTCGACGTCGCGCGCGATGGCGCGGATCGTCGGCATGTCCGTGTACTCCATGCCGCGGCCGATGGCGTATGTCATCAGCTTCTCGATGAACATCCGCACGAACTGCGGCGAGTAGCGCATCAGCGCCGTCCGCAGCCCGACCGGACCGTCCACGGCCTGTCCGTCGAACAGCGTCACCTTCGTGTCGATCGGCACGCCGCCCTCACCGCCCTGCTTCGTGCGCCAGCTCGCGTCGGCGTCGAAGTTCTCGAGCGCGAACCCGATCGGGTCCATGATCTTGTGACAGCCGGCGCACGTCGGGCGTGGCGCGATGCAGCGTCATCTGCTCGCGCAGCGTCAGCGCCTTGCCATCGTCGCTCTTGGTGTCCTCGAGCGCCGGGACGTTCGGCGGCGGCTCCGGCGGCGGCGTCCCGAGGATGTTCTCGAGGACCCACACGCCGCGCTTGACCGGCGAGCTGCGGAAGTTCTGCGTCCAGGTCACCGCGAGGAAGCTGCCCTTGCCGAGGATCCCGCGCCGGTAATCCATCTCCGGCGGCAGCGTCACGCGGCGGAATCGCGAGCCGTAGACGTTCGGGATGCCGTAGTGCCGTGCCAGCCGCTCGTTGACGAACGTGTAGTCGGCGGTCAGCAGATCGAGGATGTTGCGGTCCTCGCGGATGATGCTCTCGAAGAACAGCTCGGACTCGCGCTGCACACTGCGGCGCAGCTCGTCATCCCAGTTCGGATAGAAGATGCCGTCAGGCGAGGTCGAGGGCAGGTTGCGCAGGTACAGCAACTGCTGCGCGAAGTTCGAGACCAGCGCGTCCGAGCGCGGATCGGCGAGCATCCGGCGCACCTGCTGTTCCAGGACACGCGGCTGGCTCAGTCGTCCCTGACCGGCAACGGCAATCAGCTCCTCGTCCGGGATGCTGCTCCACAGGAAGAACGAGAGACGCGACGCGAGCTCCACGATCGGAGATGCGATAGGCCTGCCCGGCGCGCAGCCGGCGACGGGCTCCCGCTCGGCGCGGACCAGGAACTGCGGGTTGGCGAGGATGAAGCGCAGCGCGAACTCGATGCCATCCTCGAAGGTCGCGCCCTTGCGGCCCTCGTCGAAGAAGGTCATCGCCGTCGCGATCTCCGGCGCCGTCGGCGTGCGGCGGTAGGCGCGGCGCGCCAGCGTGGTGAGGATCTGCTTCGCGCACGTCGGCTGTCGTTGACTTTCGCCGAAGGCCGGCACGTCGAACACCTTGCGCCGGCTGGCGCGAGTCCGGCGGACGCTGCGCGTTGAACGGACCCTGAATGCGAACGAACCCGATCGCCGGGTAGTTCTGCATCTGCGGGATCGAGTTGTTCTCGAGCGACTTGCGGTCGTAATGCCGGATCAGATCGAGGCTCGGTCGATAGTTCGTGGCGATGAACGTCGCACCCACGAGACGCGAGCCGGCGCGGACTGGCACCGTGACTTCGAGCGTGCCGTCGCCGTCGGCGGTCATGCCCACGGCAAGCCCGACCCCGCGGTACGGCCACACATGCGCGCGCTCGCCATCGATGATGAGCGCGAGCTGTTCGCCGGGGATGAAGCTGCCGACGCCGAAGTTCTGAATCGAGAACTTGTATTCGCCGTCCGCGGGAAAGTCGTGACGGGCGACGATGCCGCCGCGCGTGCCGAAGGGCATGTCGTCGAGACGCTGGTTCTGCGAGGCGTCGCTCGACGCCAGATACGTGGCTTCGGTCGGCGACTTCCAGTAGCCAACGGCCATGCGGGCGACCCGCGCGGCCGCGGTCGCGTAGGACTCGAGCAGCGTCGGGGAGATCGTCAGCGAGCCGGCAATGTTGTCGAAGCCGTGCGCGGCATCGTCAGGCGGCAGCAGCGTGGTGACGTCGATCCGCAGGTCGAGCAGATCGCGGATGGCGTTGGCGTACTCCGTCCGGTTCAACCGGTGCAGGACCACGGACCCGGGATTCACGTGCGCCGCCGCTGTGCGATCGATTTCGGCTTCGAGCCAGTCGCGCAGCCCCTCGTACTCGGCGAGCGGCGGGCGCGGGACGTCGGGGGGCGGCATCACGCCGGCGCGCAGCTTCCGGACCACCTTCTCCCACACCTCGGCGTGGTCCGCCACCTTCATCAGGTCGAGGCCCTGCAGCGACAGATTGGCGGTCTTGAGTCGATCGTTGTGACAGGTGACGCAGTACTTGTCCAACAGCGCGCGTGGCTGTTCGACGGATCGCCCCGCCGAGGATGTCGTGGCGGGCTGCGCGGACTGCCCGCTCAGCGAGCCGATCGAGGCGGCCAGGCACACCCCGGCCGCGGCGATGATTCCCCACACCCGATTCACGGGGTGAGCGTCGCATGACTGGCCGATCAGTTCAAGGGTGAAAACACGATATTCCTGTGGGGAATATCGCCCCAAACCTCTGACGAAAGGGCCGCCTGAAGGCGGCCCCTACGTTGCCAATCCGGCGGCCCCTACGTCACTGAATCTACGCGTCTTGACGGCCTTACCCTTCCGCACGATCATCTCAATCCGATGCGCATCGTCGCGGCGATAACGTCGTTGGCGCTGGTCGCCCTGGCCTCGGCACCCGCGGCACAGGATATTCCTGCCCCGCCCAACCCCGACAGCTTCTACCGCCTGGGTCCCGACTCGCTCGAGCAGGAGGGCGTGCCGAAGGGTGAGGTCCGCGGCCCGTTCACCTTGCCGAGTGCGGCCTATCCCGGCACGCTGCACACCTACTGGGTCTACGTTCCCGCCCAGGTCCTCCTCGTCACTGCCGGCGAGCCTGATGGTCTTCAACGACGGCCAGGCGTTCAAGAACCCCACTGGCAACATCCGCGCGCACAACGTGCTCGACAACCTGATTCATCGCCGCGAGATTCCGGTGATGATCGCCGTCTTCATCAACCCGGGACGCCGTCCCGAACAGCCGGAGCCGACGCCGCAGAACTGGGGCGACCGCGATACGAACCGTCCGACGGAATACAACTCGCTCGACGACCGCTACGCCCGCGTCATCGTCGACGAGCTGCTGCCGGCGCTGGCGAAGGACTACAACATCTCGAACGATCCCGAACGCCGCGGCATCGGCGGCGCCAGCTCGGGAGCGATCGCCGCGTTCACCGTCGCCTGGGAGCGTCCCAGCCACTTCCGCAAGGTGCTGAGCATCGTCGGCAGCTTCGTCAACCTGCGCGGCGGGCACGCGTATCCGGATCTGGTGCTGAAATCGGAGAAGAAGCCCCTGCGCGTGTTTCTGCAGGACGGCCGCAACGACAATCGCGCGATCGCGCAGAGACGGGTCGTACCGACCAGACACGCGACTGGTTCTATCAGAACGTTCGCCTCGCCGACGCGCTCGACGAAGAAGGGCTACGACGTCAACTACACCTGGGGCATGAATCGGCACGGCCAGGCGATGGGCGGGGCGATCCTCCCCGAGATGATGCGCTGGCTCTGGCGCGACCATCCGGTCTCGTCCGATCCGCGCGACACCGTCGAGCGTTCGATGAACGAACCTCCGCGCAAGCCGTGATGCAGGCCGCGCCCCCGCGAACGCCGCCGCTCGGTGTCGCCTTCGACAGTTCGCTCGATGGCGAGATCGATCAGGTGCTCGCGCTGGCGATGCTGTTCGCTTTCGACAGCCGCCGGCAGATTCGATTGGCTGCGCTCAGCACCAGCCGCTTCAATCTCCTGAACGTGGCTTTTCTCGATCTCATCGCGCGTTTCTACGCCGGCGAGCAGGGCGGAGATACCGTCGCCGAACGTCTCGTGCGGCCGATTGGCATGTCCACTGAGGGAACACAGGATTCCAATCAGGCACCGCCAATGCTGTCAGCAGTGCTCGCCAATCACGTGGCAGACGGACGCGGCTACCCGCGCGCGCGTGCGGTGCTCAATGACACAGCCGACCCGGTGGCGGTCATCCGCAATGGACTGAGCGCGCAAATCGATCAGAACGGCGCGGTCGTCCTGGCGGGGCCGCCGGTCAATCTCCTGGGCGTCATCGCACGGCCCGACGGCCGCGACTGGGTGACCAGGAAGACGCGGGTACTGAGCATCGCTGCGGGACGGTTCGCAGCGGGACCGGTCGATCCGATGATCCGCCGCGACGTGACAGGATTTCGCCGGCTGCTCGCGGAATGGCCATCGCCCATCATCATGGCGGGCACGGAATTGAGCGAGGCGCTGCCGTTTCCAGGCCGCAGCCTCGAATCGGGAACTGCCTGGGCGACACACCACCCGATCGTTGACGCGTACCGCGCGTTCAGGCCGACGCCGTACGACGCGCCGTCGCGATCGCTCGCCGCGGCGCTTCAGGCCGTGAGCACCGACCAGTCGTACTTCGACGTCTCGCCGCCCGGCACGATCACGGTCGCCGATGACGGACGCACGACGCTCGCACCGTCACCGAACGGGCGGCATCGTTATCTGATCGCCAAAGCCGATCAGCAGGAGCGCGTGCTGCAGGTGTACGTCGAGATGGTGACCGCGCAGCCGCCGCCGCGGGCCGGACGAGGAGGCCCACGTGCGTGAGATGAGAAGCGTCGCCATCAGCGGAGCGGTTGTCGCCCTCGCACTGTTCGTCGGCCGGACAGCGCCAATCTTCAGTCAGTCCGACGAGTTCGAGAGCGTCGTTCGCCCGGTGCTGACAGGCACGTGCGCCAATTGCCACAACGATCGAGTCGCCTCGGGCGGCCTCACCGTCACCGGGTTGATGTCGGCCGGATCGCTCGTCGAGCAACGCGCGACGTGGGAGAAGGTGCTGCAGCGGCTGCGCGCTGGAGACATGCCCCCGGCGCCGGTTGCGCGGCCGGCGCAACTGCCGGCGATGGTCGCCTACATCGAGCGCGCGCTCGAACGTGCGGACGCCTCGACGCGACCCGATCCGGGCCGCATGACCGCGCATCGACTCAATCGCAACGAATACACGAACACGATTCGCGACCTGCTCGGCGTTCGCTTTCGCGCGGAGAAGTACTTCCCGGCCGACGATTCGGGCGACGGGTTCGACAACATGGCGGATCTGCTGACGGTGTCTCCCCTGCTGATGGAGCGCTACCTCGCAGCCGCCGAGCGGATTGCGTCCTGGGCGATCTCCACGGACATTCCCGCCAAGCCGATCGAGGTGGACTATCGCGCGCGCGACCGCAAGATTCGTCGTCTCGATCGCAGCACCATCGAAGCCGAACACCGGATCGACTTCGGCGGCGAGTACATCGTGCGCATCGGGCTGCCCGGCGAGCGACCGCCGGTCAACGGGCGCGATGCCGCTCCCGTCACGCTCGGCTTCTGGATGGACGGTGCACTGCTGACGACCAAGACGGTTCAAACCAAGCCGTCCGGCCTCGTCTACTTCGATCCGTACTCCGATGAAGATCTCCGGCTGGTGCTGCCAGAGGGTGACCACGTCTTCCGCGCCGGGTTCATCGGCGACGACTTCGTGACCACGCTCCCGGACGATGCCGCCTACGATCGACGCAAGAACAAGTTTCTCGACTCCATCGTCTTCGTCGGCCCGCATGCGCCCGCCGCCGACAAGGAGAGCCGGCGCAGAATCCTGACGTGCAACCCGGCGTCCGGACGCGCGTGCGTCGAGAAGATCGTCGCCGGCCTCGCGCGGCGCGCCTACCGTCGTCCGCCGACAACGCGGGAGTTGAATGCGCTCATGCGCATCGCGGATCTCGGCGCGCGCGGTAACGCCTCGTCATCCGGGCGTTCCGCCGAGCACGGCGTCCAGCTCGCCATCCAGGCATTGCTCGTCTCACCGAACTTTCTGTTCCGCATCGAGCGCGATCCCAACCCGCGGGACGCTGCGCTCGTCCACAAGGTCTCGCCGTTCGAGCTGGCATCGCGCCTCAGCTACTTCCTCTGGAGCTCGATGCCTGACGAGGAACTGCTGTCGGTCGCGGAGTCTGGACGCCTGAACGATGCGCAGGTGCTGGCGGCGCAGGTCGATCGCATGCTGGCCGACGCGCGCTCGTCCGAGCTTGCCGCCAACTTCGCCGGTCAGTGGCTCGAGACGCGCAACCTCGATGTCGTCAAACCGGATCCCGATCTGTTCAGGCAGTGGACCCCGGAGTTGCGCGACGCCATGAAAGCGGAGACGACGATGTTCTTCGCGCATGTGTTGCGCGAGAACCGGCCAATCACGGACTTTCTCAACGCCTCGTATACCTTCCTCAACGAGCGCCTCGCCGCTCACTACGGGATCGCCGGCGTGGCCGGCCCGGAGCTCCGCCGCGTCGAGCTGACCACCGACCGGCGCGGCGGGGTGCTGAGCCACGGCGGCGTGCTCACCGTGTCGAGCTATCCGACGCGAACGTCCGCAGTGATTCGCGGGAAGTACGTGCTGCAGAACATCCTCGGCATTCCGCCGGCGCCGCCGCCGGATGACGTGCCGCCGCTCAGCGAATCGTCTGGCGACGGCACACGATCGATGCGCGAGCAGTTGACCGTCCATCGCAGCAATCCCACGTGCGCGGCCTGCCACCGCAACATGGATCCGCTCGGCTTCGGACTCGAGAACTACGATGCGATCGGGCGGTGGCGCGACGCCGACGGCCGGTTCCCGATCGATGCGAGCGGCACGCTGCCGGACGGACAGCGCTTCAACACACCCGGAGAGATGCGCGCGCTGCTCGTCTCGCAATTGCCTCAGTTTTCGCGTACCCTGACCTCGAAGATGCTGACGTATGCGCTGCGGCGCAGCCTTCAGCCGTACGATCGCAGCACGGTCGAGTCGATCCACCGCGCGGTCGCGGCGGACGACTACCGGCTGCGCACGATGGTCCATCAGATCGTGAAGAGCCTGCCGTTCCAGTCGAGGCGCGGCGAAGACGCAACCGGAGCTCGCTGATGTTCATCACACGCCAGGCGCTGCCACGGCGCACGTTCCTCCGCGGGCTCGGCACCGCCGTCGCGCTGCCGTTCCTCGACGCCATGACCCCGGCACTCGCGCGCGCGCAGAGCCGCAAGGCGCCGGTCCGGATGGCGTTCGTCTACGTGCCGAACGGCATCGACATGCGGCACTGGAACCCTGCGTACGAGGGGCCGCTCGCCGAGCTGCCGCAGACGCTGGCGCCGCTCGCGCCGCTCAAGGACGACATCCTTCTGCTCGGCAACCTGACGCACAACACCGGGCGGGCGCTGCTCGACGGACCCGGCGACCACGGCCGCTGCTGCGGCTCGTATCTCACCGGCGTCCAGGTGAAGAAGACGGTCACCGACATCAAGGCCAGCGTGTCGTGCGATCAGCTGGTGGCGAACCAGATCGGAAAGCAGACGCGCTTCCCGTCGCTCGAAGTCGGACTCGAGGACGCGCGCCAGGCGGGCGACTGCGATTCAGGCTATTCGTGCGCCTACACGAACAATCTCGCGTGGCGCAGCGAGACGCAGCCGCTGCCGCCGATTCTCGATCCGCGCGCGCTGTTCGAGCGGTTGTTCGGCGACGGCGCCGAGCTGACGCCTGAGGCGCGGGCGCGTCGTCAACTCCACCGCCGCAGCATCCTCGACTTCATCAGGGACGACACGCGATCGCTGCGCGGAGGGCTTGGACCGACCGACCAGCGGAAGCTGGACGAGTACCTCGGATCCATTCGCGCGATCGAGGAGCAGCTGGCGCGCGCCGAGCGGGAGAGCGCCATCGATCCGCGCATGGAGAAGCCGTACGGCGTGCCCAGCGATTTCGCCGAGCACTTCCAGCTGATGACCGACATGATGACGGTCGCCTTCCAGGCCGACCTGACGCGCGTGGCCACGTTCCTGGTGACACGCGAGGGCACCTCTCGCGCCTACCGCGAGATTGGCATTCCGGACGGACACCATCCGCTGACGCACCACCGCAATCAGGTGGAGCTGATGGACAAGGTCGCCCGCATCAACCGCTATCACGTCGAACAGTTCGCCAAGTGGATCGCGAAGCTGAAGGCGTCACCCGAAGGCGACGGCTCCATCCTCGACAACTCGATGATCGTCTACGGCGCGGGCCTCGCCGATGGCAACTCGCACACGCATCACGATCTGCCCACACTGATTGCCGGCCGCGGCGGGAACGTCATCAAGACCGGACGCCGTGTCGTCTATCGCCGCGAGACGCCGATGTGCAACCTGTTCCTGACGATGATGGATCGCATGGGCACGCGGATGGACCACTTCGGCGACGCGACCGGTCATCTCAACGGCCTCGATCTCGACGTAGTGTCCGCCTGACGTAGTGTCCGCCTTCAGGCGGACCCTGTCGTCGTGTCCGGCTTCAGCCGGACCGGCTCCGTCATCTGAACTCGATCGCTATTCCCCGCAGGCATATCGCTCATCACGTTTGACTGTTCAGAAGCGGGTTCGGCAGTATCCGCGCCAACGCCCGACTTCTGTCCACGGGCTGCGTCGGCAACGCCTCGGCGCGTACTAAGGAGCATTCGCATGCAACGAAGCTCGTCCCTGTGGATCCTCGTCGCACTAGCCCTGATGCTGCCGTCGCTCGCGGCGGCGCAGGGCGCGTTGGCTCGCGGCACGCTGACCGGCACCGTGCGCGACGCCTCTGGCGGCGTGCTGCCCGGCGTGACCGTCGAAGCCTCGAGTCCTGCCCTCATTGAAAAGGTCCGCACCGTCGTGACCGACGAGTGCGGGCATCTATCGCATCGTCAACCTCGACCCCGGCGTCTATACGCTGACGTTCACGCTCGCAGGGCTTCAGCCAGGTCAAGCGCGAGGGCGTGGAGCTGAGCGGCTCGGCGACCCTGACGATCCCGATCGAGATGCGCGTCGGCAATCTCACGGAAACCATCGTCGTCACCGGCGAGAGTCCGGTGGTGGACGTGCAGTCCACGCGCCGCGAGGCGGTGGTCGACGGCGATGTGATCTCGGTGCTTCCGGGCACGCGGTCGACGGGGTCGCTCATCACCATGGTTCCCGGCGTGGAAACCTTCGGTGCCGCACTGAACCCGTCGCCGGGGCTGGTCTTCTTCTTCTCGAGGGGAGGGCCGAACAGCGAAGGCCGCTTCAACGTGAACGGCATGCCGGTCGCCAACGCGTTCGCGGGCGGCGGCGGGTCGTCCTTGATCTACGACACCGTGAACGTCGATGAAATCGCGTTCACGGTGGCCGGCGGCATGGGCGAGACCGACGTGGGCGGACCGGTGCTCAACATCGTCCCGCGGTCGGGCGGCAATACGTTCCAGGGACAGGCCTTCACCAACTTTTCGAACGACACGATGCGCGGGAACAATCTCACTCCGGAGCTGACGGCGCCGCCGCCCGGGCCGAACCTCCGCGAGACGCCGGGCATCATCAAGGCGTACGACGCCAACATCTCCTATGGCGGGCCCATCGTGCGCGATCGCCTGTGGTTCTTCGGCAGCTATCGAAAGCTGAACACCGAGACCGCCGTCCCCGGGCCTCGTCGGAAACGCGAACGCATTCAATCTCTCCCGATGGGACTGGGTGCGGGACGACAGCCTGACCGGCCGCGCTGTCGGCGGGGCGATCGATCTACATCGGGCGCGTCACGGCGCAGGCCGCCGCGAAACACCGCGTCACGGTGAACTGGGAGTCCCAGCAGCGATGCGACGGATCACCGCTCAGGAGCGAGACCGACGGCTGTCACACCCGCGGCGCGAACTGGGTTGCCGTGGCGGCGGGAGGGACGACGTCGCCCGAGGCATCCAACAACTACCTCGATGTCCCGTATACCGTCGTGCAGGGCCGCTGGACGAACCCGATGACGAGCCGGCTGCTGCTGGAAGCCGGCGGCACGTACTACTCGTATCGTCCACGCCGGCGGTTTCCTGTCCCTTCCCCCCGACGGCATTTTCGACATCGGCGTGACGGAGCTGTCCACCGCCATCAACCCGGTGACAAACGCGCAGTACGCACCGCGCTCGAACTACGTGTACCGCGCGGTCTCCGAGTACCGCGAGGACACCGCCAGCCCGAACAACTGGAACGCGTCTCTGTCGTATGTGACCGGCTCGCACAGCGTGAAGGTCGGCTATCAGGGGGCGTACCAGGCCGCGAGCACGATCCGTCACTCCAACCCGACGCTGCTGTCCTACAACTTCAACCAGAGCGTTCCGACCGGCTTCACCGTCCGCATCCCCGAATGGGGAACGGCCGACCGGACCTGGACGCAGTCGTTCTTCGCTCAGGACACGTGGACCCGCGGCCGCATGACGCTCCAGGGCGCCCTGCGGTACGACCGCGCATGGAGCTACAGTCCCGCCGGCCTCAGCGGCACCACGGACGGCCGCACCCCAGCTCGGACTCAGCGCGATCACGTTCCCGCAAACCCCCAGCGTGGACTCCTTCAACGACATCACGCCGCGGTTCGGCGTGGCATACGACGTGTTCGGCACCGGGAAGACGGCGCTCAAGTTCAGTGGCGGCCGCTACCTTGGGGCGGCGACCAACGGCCTCGCCTACACGCGAAACAACCCGGCCAACCGTATCGTCAACTCCGTGCCCAGGGGCTGGACGGATGACGGGGACGAGGTTGTCGAATGCAACCTCGCCATCCTGACGGCCAACGGAGAGTGTGCGGCGCTCACCGGCAACAACCTGAACTTCGGCGCGGTCTCCGGCAACATCACGCAGGTGAACCAGGACACGCTCAGGGGATGGGGCGCGCGTGACTACGACTGGCAGTGGAGCATCGGCGTGCAGCAGGAGGTGCTCCCGCGCGTGTCGGTGGACGTCGCGTATTCGCGCCGCTCGTTCCACAGCTTCACCATCACCGACAACCAGGTTCGCGATCCATCGCAGTACGACGCGTGGACGATCAACGCGCCGTCCGACCCGCGGCTCCCGGGCGGCGGCGGCTATCCCATCACGCTCTACACGCCGACAGCCGCGGCGGCAGCCATCCCGGCTCAGAACCACATCACGTGGGAGACCGACTTCGGACCGGCCCGCTCCAGCTACTGGCAGGGCGTGGACTTCACGGTCAACGCGCGCACGCGCCAGGGACTCATCCTCCAGTTCGGCACGAACACCGGCCGCAAGATCGACGACACGTGCGCGACCGTCGTGAAGATCGACAGCCCTGATCCACGCGACTGCCGCCTGACGCCGCCGTACCAGACGACGATACGCGGTCTGGCCAGCTACACCATTCCGCGCGTCGACGTGCTGGTGAGCGCGGCGGTCCGCTCCCAGCCGCCGCTGGGGCTCGTCGCCACCTGGCCCGTGCCCAACACGTGCACCACTCCCGGCTGCATCTCGTGCAGGCGCTGCTTGGACGCATCCCGCCAGGCGGAACGGCGGGAGGCAACACGAACGTGACCCTCCTCGACAACGAACACCGGCTGTACGCGGACAATCGCCGCACGCAGGTCGATATGCGCGTGGCCAAGATCTTCCGTTTCGGCAAGACGCGTCTCGACGTCGGCGTGGACGGCGAGAACCTCTTCAACACGAACTACCCGACGACTTACGACAACACGTACCAGTACACCGCCGGCAACACTGCGATGGGCGGCACGTGGAACAACCCGACGGCGATCTACCCGCCGCGGTACGCGCGGCTGAATCTGACCCTGGGCTTCTGATTGGGACTACAATCGCGCGCGACGGAGGTCGTCACCACATGCTGAAGACAGCTCGAGCCGCATCAATCGCTCTCATCCTGGCCTGCGCCGTGTATTCTCGCCCGGCCGCTCACCGCCGCGGCGCCGACGGCGAAACCGGAAGAGGTCGGCCTCTCCGAGCGAGCGGTTGAAGCGAGTCGCCGAACTCGTGCAGCGGCACATCGCCGCTGGCAGCTTCTCCGGCGCCGTGACGCTGGTGGCGCGCAACGGCCGCATCGCGCATCACGAGGCGCACGGCCTGATGGATCTCGACGCGAAGAAGCCGATGGTCAAGGACGGCATCTTCCGCATCATGTCGATGACCAAGCCCGTCATCGGCGTGGCGATCCTGATGATGATGGAGGAAGGGAAAGTCCGGCTGCAGGATCCCGTCTCGAAGTTCATCCCCGAGTGGAAGAACATGACCGTCGGCGTGCCGCAGGCCGCGGCGCCTGGCGCGCGCGCCGGCGGCGCAGCGCCCGCTGGCCGCGCCGGTGGCGCGGCGCCGCGCCGGAGCCGCGCTTCTACACCGTGCCGGTCGAACGCGAAGTCCAGGTCCGCGATCTGCTGACGCATACCTCGGGCGTCGTCAGCGGCACGATCAGCAACTTCGCCAATCGCGCTGTCGCTGCCGGACCGAAGGAGACGCTGGCCGACTACATTCCGCGACTCGGCAAGGTGCCGCTGGAGTTCCAGCCCGGCACGCGCTGGGCCTACAGCGCCGCCGCTGGATTCGACGTGCTGTCGCGCGATCGTGGAAGTCGCCTCGGGCATGCCGATCGATCGATTCCTCAAGCAGCGCATCTTCGATCCGCTCGAGATGAAGGACACCAGCTACATCGTCCCCACCGGCAACCCGCGGCTCGTGAAGCTCTACACGCGCGGCGCCGACGGGCTGCGGCCCGGGCAGAGTCCCGGGTTCATGAACGGCGTCTACTTCTCCGGCGGCGGCGGCCTGGTCAGCACGGCGCCCGACTACGCGCAGTTCGCGCTGATGCTCGCCAACGGCGGCGAGTTGAACGGGCGTGCGGATCCTGAGTCCGCGGCTCGTCGAGCTGATGGGATCGGTGTTCGCACCCGACACGCTGCCCGGGCCGGCCCCGGGGAGAGAGCTACGGCCTGAGCGTCCGCGTCGTCAACGATCCCGTGGCGCGCAACTCGTTCCTCTCCGAAGGCAGCTTCGGCTGGAGCGGCGCGTTCGGCACCCACTTCTGGGTCGATCGCAAGGAGAAGCTGATCGCGGTCGCGATGACACAGACCTCCAATCAGGAGTTCCTGCGCGACTTCGAGAACATGGTCATGCAGGCCGTCGTTGGAGGCGGGTCGCCGCGCAGCACTGGAACGAACTAACGTTCGGGCCCTCGGTCGCGCTGATAGATGATCGCGCCGAGGGCCGCTCCAGCCCGAATTGCTCAGGGTGGTTCAGGTCTATCACAAAGAGGACTTCTGGCAGCGCGTCGGCGCGGGGGACCGCGAGCGGCTCGGTCCGCTCGAGCAGCGCTTACGCGAGCTGGGCGTCAAAGCCCATTCGTGGTGATGCCCGTCATTTGCAGTCACCCACGCGTTTGGCGGTCATCCTCCCCGAAGACGCCAGTCCTCCGTCGCCTTTCATCGTGGTCACGCCGGCGAATGAATCCGGGCCGAACGTCATCTCGTTGCGCGTGACGATCTGCTTACCATCGTCAACGCACGTGCTCGTGAAAGCCACGCTGGTCGGAGTGACCTTGACGTCGGACATCTTGCACTCCTGCTGGTCCATCTCCCTGGCGAAGAACTTCACGACGTCCTCCTTGGCCTGCCTGGCCTCGTCTTCGGAGATGCAATCGCGTCTCTTCTGCCCCTCGAACCCCGCCGCATCCAGCACAGCCTTCTCCGCCTCTTTGGGAACCACCATCTTCAGGTCAACGGTGTACTCGTACATGCCGGGCCGGATGTTGACCTGAGCCCCGACTGCGACCGTAGCCAGCACGACGACAAAGAACAACATCGAGGATGCGCGCATAGGAGTGCTCCTTTGTGACTAGACGCCCGCGAACCAGTGGAACCCGAAGTCCGAGTTGATGCCACCCGTGCCCCTGCCGAAGCCGGCGACCGAGTCCACGACCTGAATCGACCGCAGGAACTTGAGGTTCTTGTATCCGCACTGCCGTTCGACCCGCAGGCGGAGGGGCGCACCGTTGCCTCTCGGAAGGTCGCGGCCGTTGAGGCCGTAGGCCAGGATCGTCTGCGGATGCGCCACCTCGAACAGATCGTACGCCTCGTACCACCGATCGAACGTGTCGATGACGACGTAGCGCGCCGCAGGCGTGACGCCGCCCGCCGCTTCGAGCACGCGCTGGAGCGGTACGCCCGTCCACTCGCCGATGGCCGACCAGCCCTGTTCGCACACGTGAGCGGTAATCTGCGTGCGGGCAGGCAGGCTCCTGATCTCGTCGAGTGACAGGTCGCGCGGACGCTGGACGAGACCGCTGATCGGCACGCGAAAGTTCCTGAACCCTTCCGACAGGTGGCGCTGATATTCCTCGTTGCGCGGGTTGGTCTGGTTCCAGGTCGGAAACGGATCGGCGATCTCACTTCGCGGATATTCGCGCGCCAACTGCTGGCCCGACAGCAGCAGCCGATTGGTGCTCATCGTCAGCACATCCGCCGCGCCGATCAATCCGCCGCGCACGTGCGGCGGCACGAACGTCTCCGAACATCCGGTCAATAGCAGACCACCGAGCGCGGGCACGCTCGTCGTCAACCACCTGCGACGTGAGATCGGTGTGCTCATCACTTCCTCGCACGGCGGGTCTGAAGACCCGCCGCTACTTTGCCATTCACTTGCCGGTAATCATCGAGCGGACGCGGCGGACGAATCCTGCAAGCGCGACCTCGAGCACGTGGACAACCACGAACAGCACCAGCATCACGGTGCCGATCGTGTGAAGCGTCCGCGCCGTCTGACGGCCCCCGAACAGATCCAGCAGCCAGGGCATCGCCGCGGTGAAGCCAGGAGATTGCGCGATACCGGTCAAGATCATGAGCGGGACGAACACAAAGATCAGAATCAGGTACGACGTCTTCTGCAGCGTGCCATAGCTGCCGTCCGATGCGTGCCTGCGCGATCGCCAGCGAAGATGATCGCGCAGTTCCGTTCCCACATGGGCGACCGTGAGCTCGTGTCGAGCCGGCAGCATCCGGTTGCGAAAGTGTCTCGAATACAGATTCCAGCCGACGTAGACGAGGCCGTTGATGAGGAACACCCAGGCAAAGGTGAAGTGGTAGTTGCGTCCCCACCTGCGGTCGCCAAGCGCGCCGGCCTCGTCCCATGAGAGGCCCCAGTCCTCCAGCCTGAACGCCGCTGGATATCCCCGGTAACCCGTATTGCCCCAGTACAGCTCGGGAAAGTCGAGCAGGATATGGGCGCCACTCCAGAACAGATACGCGCAGGCGATGACGTTGATCCAGTGACAGATGCGGACGTTGTACCAATGCACGGTCGGCGCCGTGTCGGCCGCCGGCATCACCGACACGTCTACTTGCCTCCGAACAGATAGTCGAGCGCGAGGTTCGTCATTACCTTCACACCCACCGGCAGCGCCGACTCGTCGGCGAAAAACAGCGGCGAGTGATTCTGCGGCGCCGTCGTGTAGTCCTGGTCGCGCGGCGTCACGCCGAGAAACACGAACAAGCCCGGGACCTTCTGCTGGAAGTACGAAAAGTCCTCCGCGGTCCCGACCAGCGGTCCCACACGCACGTTGTCGGCGCCAGCGGCACGCCGGAGCGTGGGCAGCATCCGCTCGGTCAATGCGGGGTCGTTGACGGTCACGGGATAGGTGGTGCCTCGGCCGATATCCACGGTGGCCGTGGCGCCGGCCGCTTCGGCGTACCCGGTCGCGATGGCGCGAATGCGCGCGTGAATGCTCTTGCGCACATCCTCGTTGAACGCGCGCACGGTGCCTTCGAGCTCCACGAATTCGGGCACGATGTTCGAGCGGTTACCGCCGGTGAACCGGCCGACCGTCACGACCGCCGGCGCTTCGGTGATGTTCACCGTGCGACTGATGATGGTCTGTAGTCCCATCACGACCTGCGAACCGATGACGATGGGATCGATCCCGCCCCAGGGGACCGCGCCGTGCGTCTGCCGGCCCTTGATCGTGATCAGAAACGTGTCGGCGCTCGCCATCGCCGGGCCCGAGCGGTAGGTCACGGTGCCGGCGGGATACGGCACGACGTGCAGACCGAAGATGGCGTCGACCTTGGGATTCTCGAGGACGCTCTCCTTGATCATCTGCTCAGCGCCGCCAGCCTCGCCTGCCGGCAGGCCTTCCTCTGCAGGCTGGAAGATCACTTTCACAGTCCCCGGCAGCCGGTCTTTCATCCGCGCGAGCGCGGTGGCAGCGCCCAGCAGGATCGCCATGTGGTTGTCGTGACCACACGCATGCATCACGCCGACGTCCTGGCCGTTCCATTGCGCTGTGGCGGTGGACCTGAACGGCAGGTCGCCCTGCTCGGTGACTGGGAGGCCGTCCATGTCCGAGCGCAGCGCGACCACGGGGCCCGGCAGCCCGCCCTTGAGCACGCCGACCACGCCAGTCGTGGCGACGCCGGTGGTCACGGTGAAGCCAAGTCTCCTCAGTTCATCGGCGATGACTTTGGCGGTCCGCGTCTCGCGGTTGCCGAGTTCGGGGTTCTTGTGAAAATCGCGCCGCCACTCCACCACTTGCGGATTCAGTTCGAGAGAGAGCCGCGCGACATCGGCCGCGAGCGGATTGGTCCCGGGGCCCGACTGAGCCTGCATGGCGACCGGGATCGACAACACCGCCATCAGCAGAAGTTTTCGCATGGTCACGGAGATTCTACCTGCGCTTCGCCCGCGCCTTGACCCACGAGGCATAGTCCTTTGGAACATCCAGCTTCTTGACCTCTTTCCACGCGGCGATGATCTCTGGCCGCGTCGCCTTCGTGTCCGCTGCCAGGAAATCCGAGATGAAGTTGACGTAGCACGACGATGGGGACCCTGTCGAATCGCTGCATCCTGTTGAGGGCGATGTACTGCCGGACGAGATCGCCGTACGTCGGGCGCGCGCCGCTGGTGATCTGTTCCTCTCGCCAGCGGTTCAGGCGATACCAGACCCCGGACTTCTGCGCGAACATCCGGCGCCATCCGGCGGCCCTGCTCGATGATGAAGTCTTTCGTTTCACGGTTGCTCGTGTAGTGCTCGATGCGGAGCTTCAGGTGAAGGCCGCGCTCAACGTCCTTCAGACCAGTCCGGCGCAGTGCACGCTTCGTCGGCAGCGCAGCCTTGCCCGTGCGCAGGAACACCAGGATGGCTTTTTCGAGTTCGTCCTTCCGCAGCTTCGTCGCCCCAGGGATACCGATGCGCTCGGCGAAGTCCTTCAGCTGCTCGCGATACCAATAGCCGTTCTCGAAATCACGCACCGTCATCGTCGGAGAGAGAGCCTTGGCCATGCTGCGACAGCGTACCTCTTTCGCGGAGATGTCTCGGTGTAGGATGCGTTCACGCATCACACCCGCGACGACTCCTCGCTCTGGCGTACCGGGAAAGCGGCGACCAGGTGCGTGCGGTTGCGCAAGTCAAGAGGGTGCTCGAGTTGGACCCGACGTTCAAAGAGACCGTGATGGGCGACGTTCAGTTCCGGAGGTTCAGGCAGAACAAGGCGTTCCTTGCCTTGATCGAACCGTGACACTTCGCCTGATGCTGTTCAGATTCCCAAGTAGACTGTGTCGCAATGCGACAGGTTCTCCGAATCGCTCTGTTGCTGGCGCTCGCCGCCACGGCCATCGGGTCCGCGCAGGTTCGCGGCCTGGTTGGTGTGGCGTTCGATGCGAAGGTCGTGTCGATCGTCGATGGCGACACCGTGGATGTGCTGCGGCCGGGTGAGAAGCGGACAATCCGGATACGTCTTGACGGCATCGATGCACCGGAACGGAACGAACCGTTCAGCAACGTCGCGACGAGATCGACACGCGTGCTCCTGTTCGACCAGCGCGCGAGAATCGAAGGACGTGATGTCGATCGATACGGTCGACTCGTTGCCAGAGTCGTGGTTCCGGGAGGCGATGCGAGTGTCGAGCTCGTCAAAGCCGGACTGGCGTGTCACTACATCAGGTATTCGTCTGACGCGGCGCTCGCGCGTGCTGAAGCAGAGGCGCGCCGGGAGGGACGAGGGTTCTGGGCCACCGGCGCACCCAAACCTCGTTGCACGACGGTCCTTCCTGTCAGTTTGCCGTCGGCAGCTGCGCGCTCTCGACCTCGATGACTTTCAGCTGCCCCTTGCCCGCCACCAGCC
Organism: uncultured Acidobacteriota bacterium; assembly: GCA_963751025.1. Lineage (GTDB taxonomy): Bacteria > Acidobacteriota > Vicinamibacteria > Vicinamibacterales > UBA2999 > Gp6-AA40. The sequence continues at coordinate 173,448 of CAVVTC010000011.1, forward strand.
GTAATCCCCATTGCTCCCGAACGACGGTGGACAAGGAGGGGCCGGCAAACTCCGGTGACGCCGCAGGAGCGGCCGAGGCGACGGGGTAAACAGGTAATCGAGCTCCAGCGTGTAGCGACCTGTCAGGCCGGTGTGATCCTGCGTGATCGTGCCGAGCAACGCCCGCGCCGGCGGCAGCGAGAGGACCTCTGCCACCGTGGACATCGTGGCACCATCGACGATGATCCCACCGACTCGATAGCCTGTCGGACAGTACGGCACGTCAGGATCATCCGCCTCCGACGCTGGCCCGACCACGAACGTGTCCCCGTTCCTCTGCAGCGGTCGGCGTGGCGCCGGGAAAACCAGCGCGGGCATGACCGGCGGACAGGTGCCATCCCACTTCTTGACTTTCGGACCGAGGGTCCCGTCGCTTCGGTCCACCACCAGCGTCAACACGTCTCCGGTCTGGGTCACGTTCCGGATCTTCAACGCAAAGCGCTCGTCGAGAAGGCGCTGCAGCATGAGCCGGAATTGCCGCGGCGTCGCTGGCCCCGATGCGACACCTTCGACGGCAAAGGCCGTCCTGTTCACCCAGTCCGGACCGCCCCTGACACTCATCGACGTGTTGAATCCTCCGTCACCGTACGCGGCATAGATCAGCCACGTCAGCGTCATGCTGGGGATGTTCAGACGATTCGGGCTGGTCTGCATCACGCGGTTGCGCGTGGCGGCCGGCGCGTCCGGCGCAGCCAGCTTGACGGTCGCGGCCTCGAACGCCGGCCTCTCTTCGGCAGGAGCCTCCCGCTGCGCGATCACGGCCGCTGGAACCGCCAGGACCGCGATCACGGCGGCCGTCGCCATCGTCGTTCGTGCCATGCTTTTCAGAACCTCGGTCCTCCGCCAAAGGCCACAACATCGCCGTTGGAAAACCTGATCTCCCCTGCTCCGACGATGCGCGGGGATTGTCTGGCGTCGTCGGGTCGGGTCAGCAAGACCGTCTGCACGTCGTTCACAAACAGCGGATTGCGCGGTGGCAACCCACGAGCGGAGATCGCGGTGCCCGGTTTCAGCCGCTCCTTCATCGAGCCCACCTGACGCAACGCGTTGTTGAGCGAAGAGCCGTGGAGAATCCATGTCTCCGATTGGCCCTGGTCATTCTTCGACTGGAGATACAGAAGGACGTGTGGATTGATCCACTCCACGCGCAGCACCTCGCCTTCCAAGGTGATGGCTTTGGACATATCGAAGTAGAGCGGATTGGAGTGATGGGCTGTCGCCGGGATACCGGACGCGATGACGACCGCCAGCACGGTCATCCCAAGCGCACGTGTCATCAACAATCCTCCCCTTGTCGCCAATCCGTCGGAGATCGGCGCATCCATACAGTATGGAGGGAGTGTTACCGGCCTGTTACGGCACCGCGCGGAGGAGCCACTGCTGATTCGCTCCGCCGTGCGGCAGGTACTGAATCACGCGTGCGCCCTCGTCCAAAGAGGCGAACTCGACGTCCAGCGCTTTGCCGCTGTGACGCGCGACGATGCGCACGTAGCCGTCCCCGGCGGGCTCGAGCGTGAACGCCTGGTTGTCGCCGCCATTCGCCGGCCACTGAATGATGGGGATGACGTCGTCGAGCAGCGCACCATAGACGTCGAGTAACTGCCCGCTGTGCCGCGCGAGGATGCGGAACGCCCCGCCGCCGGCCGGCTCGAGCCGCCACTGTTGATTCGCACCGCCATGGCAGGTCCATTGGATCACGGATGCGGCCGCGGCCGTTGACGCGCCGTACACATCGAGGCACTTGCCGCTATTCCGCGAGACGATCTCGACGTACTGGTCAGGCGGTGACGTGCCGAGACGCACACGGAAGATCACGCCGCCACCGTCTGGTCCGCCCGTGTGCCGCGCCGTAGAACGCGCCGTCGTTGGCCTGAAACAGCTCGTTGACTGGATTCGTGCCATCGCCCGACGCGAAGTCGTGCAGCGTCGTCAGTCCGCCCGTGACATTCATCACGAAGACGGTGCCGAAGTTGAACGCGCCGCCATTCCCGGTGACTCCGTAGAGACGGCCGTCGAATCCCTGAATGACACCAGCGCCCGGGTTCGCGCCATCGTGACCGGCAAAGTGGTGCAGCGTGGTGAGTGTGCCCGCGGCGTCGAACGAGAACACCGTGCCGAACCCGTAGCGCACCACCTTCGGTCGTGGTCCCGTAGATCAGACCATCGGTGCCTTGAATCAGCCGGCCGGATGGCCTGGAGCCGTCAGGCCCGCTGAACACGTGGCGAATCGCGAACGATCCAGTAACCGGGTCAAGCCGGAAGATCGTTCCAGGTATTGGCCCCGGAGGATCGTGGAAAAAAGAAGGCGCCGCCCTGCGTTGTGCCGTAGAGGCTGCCGTCGTCAATCTCGACGAGCTCTGCGGCAGGGAACGCGCTATCGGTGCCGTCGAACTCGTGGAGAACCGTGGCCGTGCCACCATTCGCTTCGACTCTAAAGACAAACCCGTAACTGTGGAAGAAGGTGTTTATCTGCTCGCCGAACGCAGTTCCGTACAGCCTTCCGTCACGCGCTTGAATTACTCCCGCTCGCAACCAGTGCGCCCTGGATAGGGTTGTGAAGTCGCCTGCAGGGCGAATCCTGAAGATTTGTCCCGGCGGAATGGCCGTGAAATTCGAGTTGAAAGTGGTTCCGTACAAGCTTCCGTCGGCCCCCTCGAACAGGTTCGACTGCGGTGTGCCGTCGAGGCGAGTGAAGGAGTCGGGAAGGGAGGAGTAGAACGTGTGCAGCGTCGTGCGTGCGCCCGCGGCATCCATCGCGAATACGGTCCCAGTCGGCCTCAGCGGGGGGCGGCCGCCCCGCCGCCAGCGGTGGTCCCATAGAACTGGCCGTCGCGTGTTTGGATCACGCCGTTTGGCCTTCCCTCCGCGACTTGGAAGCTCGAGACGATCTCGTACGTCGCTCCTTGTTGAGCGCTGACTGTCGTCGTCACGGCGACTGTCATCGCGAGTGCGGTGACGACGAGACGAACGAACCGGTGGGCGAGAGGAGTGATCCACATGACAGACAACTCCGGAAGACCGACTCACGATCCGGTTGGGCGGCTCCGCTCGGATCGTTGTTCGCCGCGGAGGGCGGAGGAGGCTTTCACGGTAAGACAGTGATCGCGTGCTTCATTTGCGGCAGCTATTGTCGTGCCGGCGGTCCGTCGGCGCAAACTCAGCCGCTCGTTCCTTCGGTGTCCAGTGGGGCCGAAACTCATTCAAGGTTCGTCCCACCGCAGTCATGGAGCGCTGTTGACTGCCACCGCGCGGAGGAGCCACTGCTGATTCGCTCCGCCGTGCGGCGGGTACTGAATCACGCGTGCGCCCTCGTCCAAAGAGGCGAACTCGACGTCCAGCGCTTTGCCGCTGTGACGCGCGACGATGCGCACGTAGCCGTCCTCGGCGGGCTCGAGCGTGAACGCCTGGTTGTCGCCGCCGTGCGCCGGCCACTGAATGATGGGGATGACGTCGTCGAGCAGCGCACCATAGACGTCGAGTGCCTGCCCGCTGTGCCGTGCGAGGAGGCGGAACGCCCCGCCGCCGGCCGGCTCGAGCCGCCACTGTTGATTCGCACCGCCATGGCAGGTCCATTGGATCACGGATGCGGCCGCGGCCGTTGACGCGCCGTACACGTCGAGGCACTTGCCGCTATTCCGCGAGACGATCTCGACGTACTGGTCAGGCGGTGACGTGCGAGACGCACACGGAAGATCACGCCGCCACCGTCTGGTCCACCTGCCGGAGTCGCGCCGTAGAACGCACCGTCGTTGGCCTGAATCAGCTCGTTGACGGGATTCGTGCCATCGCCCGCCGCGAAGTCGTGCAGCGTCGTCAGTCCGCCCGTGACATTCATCACGAAGACGGTGCCGAAGTTGAACGCGCCGCCATTCCCGGTGACTCCGTAGAGACGGCCGTCGAATCCCTGAATGACACCAGCGCCCGGGTTCGCGCCATCGTGACCGGCAAAGTGGTGCAGCGTGGTGAGTATGCCCGCGGCGTCGAACGAGAACACCGTGCCGAACCCGTACGCACCACCTTCGGTCGTGGTCCCGTAGATCAGACCATCGGTGCCTTGAATCAGCCGGCCGGACGGCCTGGCTCCGTCAGTCCCGCTGAACACGTGGCGAATCGCGAACGATCCAGTCACCGGGTCAAACCGGAAGATCGCTCCAGGTATTGGCCCCGGAGGATCTGGCGGAAACGAGGAGCCGCCCTGCGTTGTGCCGTATAGGCTGCCGTCGTCAATCTCGACGAGCTCTGCGACAGGGAACGCGCTCTCGGTGACGTCGAAACTGTGGAGACCCGTGCCCGTGCCATTCGCTTCGACTCTAAAGACAGACCCGTAACTTCTGAAAACGAGTTTAGGAAGCCACCGAACGCAGTTCCGTACAGCCTTCCGTCACGCGCTTGAATCACTCCCGCTCGCAAGGAGAGGGTCCTAGATAGGTTCGTGAAGTCGCCTGCAGGGCTAATCCTGAAGACCTGTCCCGGCGGACTGAGGAAGGTAAGAACCGCGTTGTGCGTGGTTCCGTCCAAGCTTCCGTCGGCCCCCTCGAACAGGTTCGACAACGGTGTGCCGTCGGAGGTGGCGCAGAAGGAGCCGCGAAGGAGGAGAGAACGTGTGCAGCGTCGTGCGTGCGCCCGCAGCATCCATCGCGAAAACGGTCCCAGTCGGCATCAGCGGGGGGGCGAGCCGCCCCGCCGCCAGCGGTTGTCCCATAGAACTGGCCGTCGCGTGTTTGGATCACGCCGTTTGGCCTTCCCTCCGCGACTTGGAAGCTCGAGACGATCTGGTACGTCGCTCCTTGTTGCGCGCTGACTGTCGTCGTCACGGCGACTGTCATTGCTACTGCGGTGACGACGAGACGAACGAACCGGTGGGCCAGAGGAGTGATCCACATGACAGACAACTCCAGAAGACCGACTCAGATCCGGTTGGGCGGCTCCGCTTGGTTCGTTGTTCGCCACGGAGGGCGGAGGAGGCTTTCACGGTAAGGCAGCGATCGCGTGCTTCACTTGCGGCAGCTATTGTCGTGTCGGCGGTCCGTCGGCGCAAACTCAGCCGCTTCATTTCCTTTGTGTCCTGGACAGAAGCGCCTGCGGAACGCGCGCCTGACAGGAGTCTGAACGCCCTAAGCGACGACACGCGCAGCAACCGAATGGGGCACTGGATGGACAGACCCCGTACGAACGACTGATCGCAAAAACGAGGGCGGGATTGTCACCAGCGTCTTAGGAATCTACAGTCCAAGTTGTTGATTCGTCTTGCTCTCTGGTGTCTGGTCTTCCCTCGTTTTGCCGCCGAGCTTCATCTGGACTCGGCCGCCGCGCATTCGTACGCACTCGCCGAGGTGGGCTCCCCCTTGCGGAATCGCGGATAGGTCGGATACGAACAGAGCGGAAGACTCCTCTCGCCGGCGGTGACAGTCACCGACATGCCGGGTGCCGTGTTGTTCTCGACCCAGTCGAACAGGAGGCCCAGCTGGTCGTAGCGATTCGGGATCGGACCCGACACGAGAGTCTTCCCTTCTCCGCTGACACCGTAGCTCGTCCCGCTCAACCCGTGTCCGGTCTGCGGCATCACGAAGAAGCGCGCGAAGCGATCGACGGTGGCGCGGCCCATCCGATCGAGCACCGACTGGTAATAGTCCAGCTGAGCACCCGGTGAGGCGAGCGTGTCGTTCGTGCCAATGGTCACGACCATCTTGCCCCCGCGCTTCTGAAACGCCGAGAGATCGGGGTTGGTCCCGTCGAGGATGGCCGAGAGCTCTTCCCGGCGGCGGTTGAACGCGCCGCCTTCGACGTAGTCGAGCGGATTCGCCGACAGGTTCTTCATCAGGAACCCGGTCACGCCCAGCACGCCGAGATGCGAGTGCATCGGTGCGCCCTCGGCGGCGCCTTCCTGGCCTCGGAACCGCGCATTCAGAATCAGGCCGCTGCCCGATGGATCGGTATTGGGCACCCACATGCCAAACGATCGCGTGCCGTTCGCGAGCGGCGCGGCAAACGGGTAGCGCTTGTAGGTGAACTCCAGCGTCGAGATCTGGCCGTCGGTGAGACACGCGTTCGCGCTCGTATCTTCGGGGTTTGGATCGACGTTGTTCGGGCAGCGCTTCGCCACCCACGGCCGCCGGTTGCGCGCGCCTTGCGTCACGTCGAAGATGGCGCGGCACGCCATGTAGTTGTTGATGATGCCGTCGGCGAGGCCGTCGAGCGTGTCGCACTGGCGCATGAACTCGCCGCGAATGGCGTTGACTTTTGCAGGCGTCACCCAGTTCGCCAGCGGCTTCTCGTGAATGCGAATCAACTCGGGCGCCAGCATCAAGCTGGAGAAGCTCGACGATCGGGACGTTCGCCGCAATGCCGTCGTAGTCGCCGGGATACCGTTGTGCGACCGTCAGCGCCTCGCGTCCGCCTTGCGACGAGCCGATGTAGTAGTTGAATCGTGGACGTTCACCGTACGCGCGTTCGATGATGACCAGCGCCGCATCGTGCGTCTTCTTCATCTGCGCGTAACCGAGGTTCTTGATGGCCTCCTCGTTGAGCGTCCAGTCGTCAGACGTGTTCGTTCCTGGCGGCGGGCCGCCTCGGCCGCGGCCGAACGCGGCTTGATGGCCGGAGTCACTGCCGTATGTGGCAAAGCCGCGATCGAGCAGCGACGGTCCCTGCGCGCCCGGTCCACCGCCGGTCAGATTGGGGATGATGCCGTTCATCCCTCCGCCGCCAAGCTGCGCCGCACGCCGCGACCACGACGCCGGCAGCACCACGCTGAAATTGATCGGCCTGGCGGTGCTGGCGGTATCGATCGGCGCCATCGATCCGTTCAGGCGGCAATGTGCCGGCGCGCCATTCGCGGACTCGACCCACGACGGCGCAGACAACGTCACGCTTCGCACCGGCTCGCCGATCGCAGACGGCGGCAATCGAACTCCCCAGCCGCTCGGCCGTGCATTCGGCCGCAGTGATCGTCTTACCCGCCGCGGAGACGGGATTCGCCGCCGGTGCGGGACTCGCCTGATCTGGCGGCGCCGGAGTTGCCGCGAGAGACGCGACGGTCGCCACAACGAGGGCGGCGAGCGGAACACGCACCCCGGAATCATTCGCACATGTGTTCACTCCTCGGCGACCACATCGGCTTACCCGATAGAACCCGACCGGCGGATCGACCTCATGATCCTACGGCGTCCCGCGCAGGCGCCGCATGAACTTCTCGTTCTCGAGACAGATCTCGTCGATGATCTCCGTGTCCGCGATGATCTGCTGCTGAAGGCGGACGGTCCACGGCCGCGTGTACGCCTTCGGGTCGTCGACCGTCACCTCGATGTTCAGATGACCGAAGTCCGGCCGGGTGATCCGCTCGCGGACCTTGCCGGCGCTCGTCAACGGACTGCCGCGGAAATCGAGCCACAGGTCGTCGCGAAAACCGATGGAGTCGACGACGAGCGTGTCGCCCTCCCAGCGGCCGACCGAGTAGCCCTTCCACGAGGGAGTCGGATCGTCCGGCAGCGCCCGACCGTCGAGAAAGATCTGCCGGTAGTCGGCGTTGTACTCCTCGAGCGCGATGAGGAGCTGCGGCGTCTGGACGAACTTCACGATATGCGGCAGGCCATACGCGCGCAGGAACGTATCGGGCAGGCACAGACCGTGCGGATCGTCCTTGGAGCTCGTCGCCATGTTCTTCTTGACGAACTCCGCCGCCCAGGGCTGGTACGGCAGGCCGCCGGAAGGCTCGCGCCCATGTAGCCGCCCTCGCGCGACATCGGCAGCTCGATGCCGCACTCCACCAGACCACGTCCGCACGGCAGCGCGTTGGCGGGCGCGGTGATCCACATCCCGGAGAAGTCGGGTTTGCCGTCGGAAGTCCTCGGTGCGGGCGCCGACAGATTGGGGATGCCCGCGGACGTGCGCGGAATGCCGGACGTGCGGTGCTTCACCCACTGCGCATCGATCGCGGTGGACGCGCAGACCGCGGCTGCCACCAGCAGCACCGCACCTGACTCGCGACCGCCAGCCGGCGCTCATCGTGCGGCCGCGCGCGCCGGGGCGACCGGCGCGGGAATGTCGCAGGGACGCGGATTCCATTTCGACAGCTCCGTCTCCTTCTTGAACTGCGAGCTGATCACGAACTCCTGCGTCAGGTATTCAGGGTCCTGAACCACCGTGGTCACGATGAGCCACGTCCCGTCCTCCGGCAGCGTGAAGCTGTCGAAGAATTCCTTCACGACCGCACGCTCGCTGTAGGGCACGCCGTTCGGACGCAGGTAGCCTGCAGTGAGGTTCGTCGTCACGACTTCGAGCGAGCCGCCGCGCGCCGCGCCGCCGCGGCCGAAGATGCCGCGATTCTGCGGCTGCCTGAACCACCGCGCCTCGGAATGCCCTTGCAGCGTTCGCGCGCCGCCTTGACCCGTTCGCCCGAAGTGGAAGCGGCGGGTCTGGGTTCCTGCATCGGACTCCATCACGAGCGTGGAATCGTTTTCCCATCGGATGCGCAGGCGTCCGGGCTGGCGAATCAATCCAGGCGGCCCGAACGCCTTGCACAGGTGGCCGCCCGCGCGATCCGCGGTCAGGTCCCACGCCTCCGCAGCCTTTCGTCCGGCAGGATTCAGCGGCACGCTCGCCGTATCGCCTTTCGGCGGCGTGACCATTCGCCACCGCCAGTCCTCGGTGATCACCGAGACCCATTGCCCGGTGAGGTCGATCAACGCGCCCTCGCGCGCGTTGCCAGTCGCCACCGCCGCGACCCTGTCCCATGGCGGACTCGGACATCGTTGTCGCGATCATCACCGCGGCCACGACACACGCCCGGCTGCTGCGGAGGATCATCGCTTCGACCTGCGGAGATCGCGGTAGATGGCGTCGATGAACATGTCGCTCGTCCAGTCGCTCCGGCTCTCGAACAACCCGTCGTAATCCATCGTCGGCCTGGCGCGCTTCACCTGCTCCAGCGAGAGTCCCTTCGCCGACCATCGCGCGGACACGATCGCGGATGATCGTCACCATGTCGCGATAGTTGGCGACGTCGGTCTCGTCGCTCAGCCTCCCGCGGCCCGGGATCACGACCGTGCCGCCTTCCTGGTTCTCTCCCGGCACCGTGATGATCCAGCACGCGATTCAGCCCCTCGATGATCCCGGCAATGGTGCCGCCGCGCTCGGGATCGAAGCGCGGATATCCCGTCGTATCGAAGATCGCGCCGGCGCAGACGACGTCGGAGCGGCGGAAGAAGACGATCGTGTCGCCGTCGCTGGTGGCCGCGGTCACGTGAAACAGCTGCACGGCCTCGCCGTTCGAGAAGATCGACCACTCCGGCGTGAAGTAGGTATCGGTCGGCCAGGAGTCCGAGGGCGCTTTGCCTGCGCTCATTCGGTTCAGCACGTTGAGGTGCGCGATGATCGACGCGCGCGCGTCGAGTCCACGCGGGTCGATCGAGTCGATGACGCGGATGTAGCGCCCCGCCTTGGAGATCGTCGCCGCGCCGCCGGCCTGCTGGTCGCCGCCGCTGGTGAGCACGACGTGCCGAATCGGACGAGGACTCAGGCCGCGTACGGCTTCGAGCACCCGCGCGCTCATCGCCGCGGGCTGCGTATCGACCAGCAGCGGCCCCTCCGACCCGATCTGCACGGTGGAGTTGCCGCCGGGACCAACAAGCACGTAGACGCTTCCCTGTGCCGGGAGGACGACGAGATCGCCCTGGGCGTCGATGACAGATCTCCGCGGCTCGGGCCGTCACCACCACTACGGCCACCGCCACGCACCACCTGACGAGGCGTCTCATCACTTGCGGTCCACCGTGCGCAGCTGTGTCAGGTAGTCCGGATACATCGTCATCGCACCGCCGCGTGCGGCGCTGGTCGGCAGGCCGTGCTTGCGTGGCAAATTCGCTGAGATATCGGTTCTCGCCCGGCAGATTGTGCGGCACCTCGTCGCGAGCCCGCTCGATCTCGACCGTCGGGATGCACGAGAACGGGCTCAGCTGAAAGCCCGCATCGGCCACCCAGTTCGACGTGCGCACGAACGGCTCGGTGAGATACACCGGATCCTTGACGATCGTGACGAGCGTCAGGTAGTCGCCATGACGGATGAAGTCCTCGATGAGCGTGGCCTTGTCGCTCCGCGGCACGCCGTTGCGGCGCAGCCAGCCCTCCTTCAGGTGAGTGGTCGTCACCTTGAGCATGTCGCCTTCCCACTCACCGGTCGAGAAGCCCTGCCAGCTATGCTGCGCGTACGGCGACGGGCGCGGACGTCCGTCCATGTGGATCGCCCGGTGCGGAAGCATCCACATCATCGTGGTGTGCCAGGAAATCACGTCCTGCGACACCGGATCGACGGTGCTCGTGATCCGCATGCTTGCCGGACCACGCGGCGCGTAGTCGGCCGGATGCGGTTCGCACTGCCGCTCGAGCATCGTCCATTTCCCGGCGTCCCACGAGTCGGCGCGCAAGCGTGCCGCGTCGTTGATCGGCAGCCCGACGTAGTCGCCGATCTCGGGGCCGGCGCCGCGTTCAGGAAGATCTTCGTGGAACCGCTGTCCCCAGCCGCCCGAGAGCTCGACGTGGGCGAGGACGGTGCCGCCGAGCGCGATACCTGCGGCGAGCGCGAGACAGCTCACGTGGAGCTGGCGAAGAGACATGTTCGCTACCTCGCCAGCGGATCGGGCCGCAACTGGAACTTCACGACGGCGCTCCGAGTGCCAAGACCGCCTTCCATGTGCCACACCGCATTCGGTCCATAGTCCGCGTAGATCGCCCGGCCCTTCCAGCCGGCTTTCGGATCGTCGATGCGGCCATCCATGCCGCGCGAGAAGAATCCGAGCGGATACGGCACGCGGAACACCAGCCAGGTTCCGTCCGGCCGCAACGCCAGCAGCGAATCGGAGTTCGTGCCGTTCGCGAACGGCATGTTGTTGCCGAGACCGAACGTGTTGAAGCGATCGACGAAGTTGTAGTACTGGAAATCCACCGCGACATCGCCTCGCACGCCTTTGAATCGCGGCCCAGGCACCGGATGGAGCGTCCAACCCTCGCGGCAGTGCTGTCCGCTGGTGGCCGAGGGCCCTGCAGGGCCCCTTGCACTTGCGGCGGTCGAAGCTGGCGAGATGCCCGCTGCTCGCCAGCGCCGTCCAGATCACGCCGTTCGAGTCGACATCGATTCCGCGCGGCGTGTAGCCGACGACGCCCGCCGCGGGATCGAACGGCGGCTCGTACGCTTCACCCACGCACGTCTTCGGATCGATGCGAAGGATCTTTCCGGGCATCGGGCCCGGCGCCGCGCCCCACACGCTGCCGTCGGTCGGATGCGGAATCACGCTGTAGATCACGGTCACCGCAATCTGACGATCGACCGCCGGATCGACTTTGCCGTCCTGATTCAGATCGTGATAGCCGCGGCACCAGCCCTGCGCCTTGGCTTCATCGCCCGTCTCGTCGAGGATGCGCGTGTTGATCCAGCCGATCGCACCACTGAAGACGCCGTTGCCGTACAGCGTCTCGTCCTTGTCGCCGGCAAACTGGACGTGGTGCGTGTCGAAGCAGATGTTCACCTGCTTGAACTGCCGCGTCTTCGGGTCGAAGTACTGCACCTGCCGGAAGCTGCTCTTCTGCGGCGCGAGGGCCGCCGATGGATGCGTTCCGCAGAACGCCGGCTGGTTCTCGGGCCGGCGGAAGCGTGATGACATCCACACGCGCCCCTTGCCGTCCATCGCCGCGTGATTGGTGATCGCGGGATCGAACCAGTACAGCTTGTCGCCCCAGTACGGCGACGGCACCGGCATGCTCTGCGCCTTGCCCGGCGGCACTTTCGGATCGAGCACCGGAATCCGGATCTCCTGCGCCGAGTGTTCCAGCGGATCGACGATCAGGAATCCGTCGTTGCCCCAGTCGACGCCGTAGATCGGGCCGTAGGCGTTGGCGGTGGGGTTGCGCTTGTCGGTCGTCAGCTCGTCGTGCGCGAACGTCGCCGGACCACCCCAGTCCCACATCGTCAGCACGAGATTGCGCTCGACACCCTGCGGACGAGGCGGCGCCGGCGGGATGTCGCCGCGCGAGATCCGATCCGTCCAGTTGGCGAACATCTCGAGGCCGCGCCGGCGTCCCAGGCCGGTCACCATGTTGCTCATGCCCTGGCCGTCCTGCCCGACCTGGACGCGCGTATCCCATGCCGCCACGCTCGACGCGAACGTCCCGAGCGCTTTCGGGATCTCGCGCGTCGCCTGGTTGCCCATCTGATGACAGACGTTGCAGTTGGCCTTGATCTGGTTGATCCAGTGGTGCTGCGTGCGCATCTCGGGCGCGATGCCGTTGCCGGCCGCGTCCTGTCCCCGGAAATTCCTTCTCGGCGGGAACGTCAATCAGCGAGTACCAGTAGTTCGCCGGGTAGACTCGCGCCGCTGTTCGCGCGTCAGGAGCGACGACGGCGGTCAGGGCGAGCGCCCGGCCGGGCAGCGAGCGGACAGGGGAGGAGTCGATCAGCCCATACCCGCGGACCCAGATGGTGAAGGTCGCCTTCGCCGGCAGATCCGGAAGCAGATACCGCCCGCGATCGTCGGTGACGACGATCTTGCGGAACTTCGTCGGCGTATCAGTGGTTTCCGCGATCACCCAGACGCCGGCCTCGGGACCGCGTGCGCTCGTGACGACGCCGGCGATGTCGTCGGCGTCGATCGGGATCGGCGCGGCCGCGCCACGCCGCCCGCGGCCTGCTGCCCGGCTGCGCGCCCAGATGGACCAGCCGCTCAGAACGCCGTGCGATGCGACGATGCCACCTCCAAAACAGCTCCCGGCCGTTCCCACATGCGCCTGTTGTAGGTGTAGACTCGCCCGAAAGTCCTGAGGAAAGCGCTGAAAATGCCGGAAAGCGCGACCTGTCCCGTCGGCGCTCGACGGTGCAGATTCGGTCCGTTCACGCTCGACCTCGCGCGGCCGCAAGCTCCGACGCGGCGATGAGCCGATCGCATCTCCCGCTCGCGCGCTCGACTGCGCTCGCCTACCTCGTCACGCACCGCGACAGGCTCGTCGAGAGAGAGGAGATCATCGCCGCCGTCTGGCATGACGTAGCCGTCACCGACGACAGCCTGATTCACGCGGTATCGGTCATCCGGCGCGCGCTCGGCGACGACCCCTCGCACGCCTCGTTCATCGAGACCATTCCACGCCGTGGCTATCGGTTCGTGGGGACGATCGAGTCGGTCGAACCGGCCGAACCCGTGCCCGAGGTCATGCCGGACGTCGCTGTGTCAGGCTCCAACCCCAGTGAGCCTCACCTCGCGTCCCGGCACTGGCGACCGGCAATCGCCGCCGCGCTGGTCATCGTCGATCGTCATCGCCGCGGCCATCGTCGCTGGCCGGAGTGCGCTGACGGGCGATCGACGCCGTAATGCATCCGTGCGCCTGGAGCAGATTGCTCCACCGGGAACGACGATCGTCTCGGGCGGCGCAGTGTCGCCAGCCGGCCGGCATCTCGCGTTCGTCGCCCGCGACGAGCGCACCGGCAGGACGGCGCTGTGGATTCGCGCGATCGACGCCGTCGACGCTCGAGCGCTTCCTGACACCGAGGGGGCCTCGCATCCGTTCTTTTCACCTGACGGCCAGATGGTCGCGTTCTTCCGGAATGGTCGGCTGGTCGCAGCCGACGTCACGGGCAAACGGCAGCGGACGATTGCACCGGTCGGCGGGGCGCCCGCGGGCGGCAGCTGGGGCGCTGACGATGTGATCGTGTTCGCCGAGTGGATGACTGGCTTGTTCGCGGTGGCTTCGACAGGTGGCCCGGTGTCGCCGTTGACACGTCTCGATCACACGGCTCTCGACGTCGCGCACGCGTGGCCCCAGTTCCTGCCGGACGGACGCCGCTTCCTGTATCAGGTCGTCAGTCCCGACAACACGCGAGCCGGCGTGTATGTCTCGAGTCTCGATTCACGAACCAGCACGCGGCTCCTGGACGATGCGGTTGCGGCCATCTATGTCGCGCCGGGCTTTCTGCTCTACGTGCAGCACGACATGTTGATGGCCGAGCCGTTCGATGCCGATCGTCTCCGCCTCGGCGGGCGCGCGGTGCTCCTCTCGCGCGGTATCACCGCGCCATCGCTGGCCGAAGGGAGCGTCGTTTCCGCCTCACGCGATCTGCTCGCGTTCCGGGCCGGGGCCAGCAAACAACAGTTGACGTGGGTCGACCGATCGGGTGTGCCGCAGGGCTCGCTGGAAGTCCCCACGTCGATGTTCAATTTCCGCGTCTCTCCAGATGGTCAATTCGTCCTCGCGGCGAGTTCGCTGACCGATGCGACGGGCGTGTGGCTCGTCGATCTGGCCAGTCGCCACTCGACGCAGCTGGCGGCCGATGGCATCGCGCCGCTGTGGTCGCCTGATGGGAGGCGGGTCGCGTTTCTCCGAAGCGCTCGGCCCGGGCGACCCGGCCGAGCGCGGGTGCCTGCTCAGCACCCTGATCCTGCGGGCGGTGTGCCGGGACTGGGGGGTCGAGCTGTCGCCGACCGCCACCCGGATGTGGGCCGAGCTCGGGTAGCCCGGTCAATGGATGACGAGACGGCCGACTTCACGATCGGGGTCGAAGAGGAGTTCTTCGTCGTCGACGCCGCCACCGCGGACCTCGTCCCTCGGGGGCCGGAGCTGATCGCGGCCGGCGACGGCTCGTACTCGGCCGAGCTGCACCGGTCCCTCGTCGAGGACTCGACCGACGTGTTCACCGATCTCGGCCACCTGCGGGCCCAGCGCGACGCGGCGCGGCGAGCTCGCCGACCTCGCGGCGACACGACGCCTGCGCCTCGTGTCGGCGGGGTCGGTGCCGACGACCGACGTCGGCAACCAGGCCGTCACCGCCGACGCCCGGTTCGAGCGGATGCTCGACGACTACCAGCAGCTCGCCCGGGAGCAGGTGATCTGCGGCTCGCAGACCCACGTCGGGTTCCCGATCGGGACGAGTCCATCCGGGTGATGAACGGGTCCCGGGCGTGGCTGCCCGTCCTGCTGGCGCTCTCGGCCAGCTCGCCGTTCTTCGCCGGCACCGACACCGGGTACGACAGCTACCGGGTCCAGCTGTGGTCGCGCTGGCCAACGGCGGGCATGCCGGCCGAGTTCTCGTCGTGGTCCGACTACCAGGACGTCGCCACCGGGCTGGTCGAGTCAGGTGCGATCGCCGATGTCGCGATGCTGTAACGGTGGCTGCGGCCGAGCCAGCACACGCCGACCTTCGAGTTCCGCATCGCCGACGCCGCGACCACGGTGGACGAGACGGTGATGCTCGCCGGTCTGAGCCGCGGGCTCGCCCGGTGGACGGCAGAGCGGGTGCGCGACGGTGAACCCCGTCCGACCCACCGGCCGGAGTGGCTGGCCGTGGCCACGTGGCGGGCCAGTCGGTTCGGACTGGCCGGCGAGCTCTTCGACCCCGCGAGCGGGGCGAGCGTCCCCGCCGAGCGCCTCGTGCGGCGGTTCACGGACCTCGTCGGCCCCCACATCGGCACCCCCGCCGAGCAGGACGCCGTGGCGACGGTCGACCGGGTGCTGGCGAGCGGCAACTCGGCGACACGCCAACGGCGGGCGTTCTCCCGCCGCCGACGGGTCGAGGACGTGACCGACCACCTGGCGCGCGAGACGATCGACGGCTGGGCCTGAGCGCGGCGGGTCCTCGCGCTCGTGCCGACCGCCGGCTCAGCCGCCACCGGGCGGTGGCACCTCGACGATGCAGTTCACGCCACCGAACTCGTTGGGCACGTAGTCGTCGGCGTGCTCGTCGTTGAACCACGAGCCGTCCGCACCGCGGTAGCGGAACTCGTATTGGGGCACGAACGCGACCACCACGAGGCCTCGAGCATCGGTCCGTCGCCGTCGAGCGGCGTCGTCGTCCAGTCCCAACCGTTGAAGTCTCCCGCCACGGCGACGGGCTGGCCGGGGTGGTCGGCTGGGAGACGGAACCGCAACTCGACCGTCCCGTCCCCGACCGCACGGATGTCGATCAGGCGCATGCCTACCCCATGCCGACCCCCGGCACCCACGAGTTCTCCGCACGCGTCGCCACCGGTCCCGAAATGTCGTTCGCCCGCTTTTTTTTTTTTTTTTTTTTTTTTTTTTTTTTTTTTTTTTTTTTTTTTTTTTTTTTTTTTTTTTTTTTTTTTTTTTTTTTTTTTTTTTTTTTTTTTTTTTTTTTTTTTTTTTTTTTTTTTGCGCTGGTCGTGCGTTCGGCGCGGCGGAGGTCGCCGCTCGGCGGCCGGGCGGTGCGGGTCCGCAACCCGTCGGCCGCAGTC
The DNA here is from genome assembly GCA_963751025.1 of uncultured Acidobacteriota bacterium. GTDB lineage: Bacteria > Acidobacteriota > Vicinamibacteria > Vicinamibacterales > UBA2999 > Gp6-AA40. The sequence goes on from CAVVTC010000011.1 coordinate 189,713, forward strand.
GCCGCAGCGGCACGCCGGCTGGCGTCGGTCGACCCAGCCATCACGGTCGCCGGACTCGCCTGACCGCCGCGGCGTCACGCCGACGTGACGGCCCCGTCGGCGAGCGAGCGGCGGTGCTCGAGCAGCGCTCGCAGCCGGCCGTGGGCGCTGCGCAGGAGCCGGCTGACCTGCACCTGGCTGACACCGAGCTCGTGGGCGATGTCGGACTGCTTCATCTCGTCGATGAAGCGCATCTCGACGACCCGCCGGAGCCGGTCCGGGAGCAGCCCACAACTCGGCGAAGGCATCCCTGCCCTCGACGTCGTCGAACGCGCCGTCGAGGGCGCTCGTGCGTCCCGACGAGCGGGCCTCACCGTCATCGTGGTCGAGGCTGAGCGAGCGGAAGTTGCTGTCGGCGCAGATGCTGTCGATGACCTCGTCAGGATCGATGCGCAGGTACGCGGCGAGCTCCCCGGTGGTCGGCGAGCGGCGCAGCCGTTCGTTCAGCACGTCGGTCGCGGCGCGGATCCGTAGCGCAGCTCCTGCAGGCGCCGAGGCACGCGTACGGCCCACGTCGCGTCCCGGTAGTGGCGACGGAGCTCGCCGCGGACCGTGACGGCGGCGTAGGTCCGGTACTCGACGCCGAACTCGGGATCGAACCGCTCGGCGGCCTTGAGCAGCCCGACGCAGGCGACCTGGATCAGGTCGTCGAGCGGCTCGCTGCCCGTGCAGTAGTCCTGGGCGATGACGACGGCCAGCCAGCGGTGGTCGTCGACCACCCGGTTGCGGATCGTGCGATCACCCGTCGCCCGATACGCCCGCAGCGCGTCCTCGGGAGTCGTGCCGTCGGGCGGTGACTCGGCCGAGCCAGGTCGTGTGCTCGCTCGGCTCACCATTCGGCGTGTCCTACCCATGGCCTCGGCCCTCGCACGTGGACGGGTGAAGTTCACCCCCTCGGGTGACGGAGGCACCGACGGTCATCCTCGGCGGGCGCACCTCCCGCACCGGCGCCTGCAGGCGTGCCAGCAGCTCGTTCAGGTGTCGTCGTCCGCCGGGGGCAAGGCCGAGCGGAGCAACGTTCCATCGACATCGAACCATCTGACGTCGAACGAGTTCGTCACGGGCGCTGCTCCCGCAGGAGCAACGGAACGCGACCGATCAGGTCGTAGGGGATCGGCCGGCCGAGCGGGAACCTCGCCGTGCTCGCGCCCGAGCGGTACGGGGCGATCTCCGCTTCGAAGGTGGCGTCGCCGTCAGGGATCGGGTACACGCTGACGTGGCGCTTCCACCCGGCGAAGTACACAACCGCGCGCCGTCGAGCGTGATCGTGGCGATGTCGTAGCTAATTGCGTCGTCGGCGCCGGGGACGGCGTCGTGCACCGTCCGGCGTATCCGGCGCAGGACGTCCTGGGTCTCGGCGGGGAACGAGTCGATGTACTCGTCGACGGTCGCGAAGGTGGCCACCACGTCGAGCCTGCCACCCTGTCGGTGGGGCCGGCACGGACGGTGGGAGGCGGGGCATGATGAGCGGTCCACGCGCACCAGGGAGAGCAACGCATGACCGAGTCCGGACCGCCTGACACGATCGTCCTCATCCACGGGTTCTGGGTGACCCCCGGAGCTGGGAGGACTGGATCGCCCACTTCGAGGCCAAGGGCTACAAGGTCCTGGCGCCGGCCTACCCCGGGTTCGAGGTCGAGGTCGAGGCGTTGAACGCCGACCCGGCGCCGATCGAGGCCGTGACCGTCCCGCAGATCATCGAGCACCTCGAGGCCGTCGTCGGCGCCATCGAGACCCCACCGATCCTGATGGGCCATTCGGCCGGGGGGGTGTTCACCCAGATCCTGCTCGACCACGGCTTCGGCGCCTGCGGGGTGGCGATCAACTCGGCGCCGACGGAAGGCGTCAAGCGGGTGCCGTTCTCCCAGGTGCGAGCGACGTTCCCGGTCCTCAAGAACCCGGCCAACCGCCACCGGGCCGTCGGGTTCACACCCGAGCAGTGGCACTACGCGTTCGCCAACACGTTCAGCGAGGCGGAGTCGCTGGCCCTCTACGAGCGCTACCACATCCCGGCGTCCGGCCCCATCTTCTGGGCCAGCGCGCTGGCCAACATCCACCCCGGCAAGGACGACAACTGGGTCGACTACCACAACGCGTCGCGCCCTCCCTGCTGTTCGTCGCCGGCCGTGAGGACCACCTGATGCCGCCGTCGCTCCAGCACTCCAACGCCAAGCACTACAAGGCGGAGGGCCTCGTCACCGAGGTCATCGAGTTCGACGGTCCGCACCTCCTGCCCTCGGCACCCGGCTGGGAGACCGTCGCCGACACCGCGGTGGAGTGGGCCCTGTCGCACACCGCCCGCACGGCGTGATGGCGGTCGAGCTGACCCACGTCGGCGGGCCGACGATCCTGATCGAGGCGGGCGGCTGGAGCCACTTCCAGGAGGACCGCGCCACGATCGAGGACGCCCTCGGCCCCGACGTCTGCGGTCGGCTGGCACCCGGGGTCGCGGAGGCGGTCGTCGTCTGACCCTCAGCCGCGCAGGCGCCCGATGAGCGGCGACGCCCAGCGGGCGCCCGGCCGGTCGCCGGCGAGCGACGCGGTGAGCCGCCTGGCTCGGACTCGACGACGGCCTCGCGCCGACGTCCTCGAGCGGTGGACGACGACGTCGTCGGCCTCCGACCTGATGCCACGCACCAACGATGCGCCCGTCCCACCACGCCGTCGTGCCGAAGTTGCCGGCCCGGTCGAACAGCTCCGCTCCGTGCCGGCCCGGTCCGAGGCGCGCCCGCGCACCCCATCGTCGCGGATCGAGCGCCGGGAGCAGGGCGGCACGGCTCCACGGGCTCGACCGGCTCGCGGTCGTCGGGCGGGGTAGCCCGGCCACCGTCCTCGACGTCGACCTCCACGGCGTCGACGTCGTGGAGGGGCAGAGCGCACGGGGCCTTCGTGTCGCCGAGCCACGGTGCTGACCGACTCGCACGCGCCCCCACCTCAGCTGCCCGTTCGGGCCCGCTCCGGTGACCGCCGCTAGCCGTGCCGCGCCGTCGGTGTGCGAGCCGGCCCGCTCGACGTCGCGGATCAGCTGGCGGGCCTGGGCCTCGGCGACCCGCGAACGCGGCGCCGGCGACCACGGCCGGATGCGTCCGGCGCGGGACGGCGAAGATCGTCCTCCGCATGGCCATCTGCTTGACGATCGACCGGTCGACGAGAGAGAGCGAACGATCGACATACCGGACGTGTCCGGGTCCACCACGTGCGCAGGCCGAGAGGTACACGGTGGTGTGGTCCGTGGCGTGGAGGGCGACGACCGCGTCGGCGGCGTCCTCGACGCGGCCGGCCCGATGTCCCGGCGCGCCCGGGCGGCGTGGCCATCGTCTCGATCCACGTGGGCGACGAGGTCCGCCACGTCGAGGAGCCGTTCGGGGAGGCCGTCGAGCTCGACTTCCGCTTCCTCCAGCCGGCGCACCTGCGTGATGTCCTCACCACGGCCGGCCTCGTGGTCGAGGCGACTCTCGAGCGCGAGCCGATCCCGGACCACGAGGCGCCGACCCGCCGGGCCTACCTGGTGGCCCGCCGACGCTGATCACCGCGGCCGGTCGGACGCACCGGCTTCGATCCCCTCGACCCCGGGCTGGAGCCGCCCCCTTCACCCTCGGGGGCACCCGCCGCACTCACCTGCCCGTTCGGCGGCGACCACGCCGGCGTGGTCCACCTCACCCGGACGGGTTGAACATCCGATCGGGCGCGCTCGCAGATGGGACACGATCGGGGATTCGTCCATCCTGGGCGATGCCACCGGCGGCCGGGATCGGTGTGATGGTCATACCCGTGGAAGGGGGGTCATCGTGGTCACCGAGACGTCTCAGGACGCGGCCGACGCCGGGCTGGCGAGCGCCGCGTCGCCGTCGCCGTTCCCGCCGATCGCCGAATACACGTTCCTGTCCGACTGCCACACCGGCTCGCTGGTCGCGCCGGACGGATCCGTCGACTGGCTGTGCGTGCCCCGGTTCGACTCGGCGAGCGTGTTCGGCGCCCTCCTCGACCGCCAGGCGGGAATGTTCCGGTTCGGTCCGTTCGGCATCAACGTGCCGACCGCCCGGCACTACGAGCCCGGCACGAACGTGCTGGTGACGACGTGGAAGACGCCGCAGGGCTGGATGGTGGTCCGCGACGCGCTGACGATGGGTGCGAGCACGCGGCCGGACGTCGTCACGCCCCATTCGCGGCCGCCCGCCGACGACGACGCCGAGCACACGCTGGTCCGTGTGGCCGAGTGCTTCGACGGACGCGTCGAGCTGGAGCTCGTGTGCGAACCGGTCTTCGACTACGGGCGGATCGCCGCGACGTGGTCGATCGTCGACGGGGACGGCCACGTCGCGGACGCGACCGGGGGCGACGCGCGGCTGCGGTTGACGACCGACCTGCGGGTGGGCATCGAGTCGGGCCGGGTGCGCGGTCGCCACGTGCTCGAGCCCGGCGACCGCCTGTACTGCACGCTGTCCTGGGGAGCGGATCGGAGGCCCCGGGATGCCGACGACGCCGCGTCGCGGCTCGACACGACGGCGACGTTCTGGCGGCGGTGGCTGGACCGGGCGCGCATCCCTGACCACCGCTACCGGGAACCGATCCAGCGTTCCGCGCTCGCCATCAAGGGGCTCACGTACATGCCGACCGGCGCGACCGTCGCCACGCTGACGGCCGGGCTGCCGGAGACCCCGGGCGGTGAGCGCAACTGGGACTACCGGTACAGCTGGATGCACGACTCCACGTTCACGCTGCAGGCACTGCACTGGTTGAACCTGGACTGGGAGGCCGACGAGTTCATGCAGTTCGTCGCCGACCTCGAGCCCAACGACGACGGTGGGCTGCAGATCATGTACGGCGTCGATGGGCGGCGCGATCTCAGCGAATCGACGCTCGACCACATGAGCGGCTAAACGGCGCCCGACCGGTGCGGATCGGCAACGGGGCATTCGACCAGCGCCAGAACGACGTCTTCGGAGCGGTGCTCGACGCGATCCTGCTCCACTCCGCCGCAGTCAGCGCCTGCCCCGACGGCTGTGGCCTCTCGTGCAGGCCCAGGCGACGTGCGCGACGAAGGTGTGGCCGGAGCCGGACCAGGGCATCTGGGAGGCGCGGGGAGCGCCGCAGCACTACGTGTCGTCGAAGCTGATGTGCTGGGTCGCGCTCGACCGGGCCGCGAAGCTGGCCGAGATGCGCGGTGATCGCAGCCTGCAGGCGACGTGGCAGGCCACCGCCGACGAGATCCGCGCCGACGTGCTCGACCACGGCGTGAGCACGCGGGGCGTGCTGCGCCAGCACTACGACACCGACGCGCTCGACGCCTCGACGCTGCTGGCGCCCATCTTCGGCTTCCTGCCCGGCGACGACGACCGGGCCCATGCCAGCGTGCTGGCCATCGCCGACGAGCTGACGGAGAGCGGATTCGTGTTGCGCTACGTCACCACCGAGACCGACGACGGGCTGTCCGGCAAGGAGGGCACGTTCCTGATCTGCTCGTACTGGCTGGTCTCCGCGCTGTCGATCGTCGGCGAGCACCGCAAGGCCCGCGACCTGTTCGAGCGGCTGTGCGCATCGCGTCGCCGCTCGGGCTCTACGCCGAGGAGTTCGACGTCGCCACCGGCTTCCACCTCGGCAACTTCCCGCAGGCCTTCTGGCACCTCACGCTCATCGAGGCGGCGGGCCGCATCAACCTGGCCGAGCTCCTCCCGGAGTACTGACGATCCGGAAGGGGTCGAGGCCCCACGTGCCCTGCCATCGGGCTCCCGGGTCGAGGGCGATGAGGTCGCGCCCCGAGCGCAGCGCGTCGGGAGGACACGTCATCGGCTCGAGCGCGACGGCGCGCCGGCGACGGTCGTGGGGTTCGAGCGTGTCGCCGGTGAACACCATGAGGTACCGGTAGTTGGCGTCCATCCAGAGCGGACACGGATCGTGCCGCCGCGTCGGCTCCAGGACGGCGCCGCAGCGCCCGTCCCCTTCGCGGAGCAGGTCGGAGTACGCGGTGTCGAGGACGGGTCACCGATCGGGCGCCCCCCCGTGAAGTCGTAGGCCGTGCCGGCCACGGCCATGTCCCCGACCGGCAGGCCGCGGTCGTCGGTGAGCAACCGTCGCCGTCCGGGCACCAGCAGCAGGGCCTGGTCGATCGTCGCCGGTGCCCGCCATGAGGTACGGGTGGAAGCCGATCCCGAACGGTGCCGGACACGGCAGGTTCTGGCGGTCGTCGACACGCTGAGCCCCGCGGCACCGAGCCGGTACTCGACCTCCAGCTCGAGGCGCCACTGGTACGCCGGTGGGGTTGCAGCACGCACCGCAGGGACACGGCGTCCGCCGACTGGGAGACCGGAGACCACGTCAGCCACGGACGAGCCCATGGATGGCGTTCGCCCGCGCCGGTTCGTTGAGCGGTACCCGCTCGGCCTGCCCTCGAAGGTGTACTGGCCGTTCCCCAAGCGGTTGGGCCAGGGGGCGAGGACCTGGCCCCGGCCACCTGACGTCATCTCGTCGACGTCGAACCCGTCGATGATGGCCTCGCCGGCGAACGTGTAGGCGCAAGCGTCGCCCCGACCTCGGTCACCACGGCGTGGTGGACCCCGCAGCGCAGCTCGAACTGCTCTCCAGACGGCGGCAGGAACAGGTCGCCCGTGACAGGCACGCCACCATGATGGCCGGTGCGGCGGCACCTACACGTCGACGTCGTTGCGTCGGATCCCACCCCGTTGTTGTGCGGTGGTTCGTCCATGCACCGGGGGTCGCGGCGAGGTCTGTGCCACGGGATGATGGCGAGTCCGATGAGACCGATGAGGACAGCGATCCACCCGCCGCCGTGGTTGTCGACGTCGACCGGAGCGCCGAGCAGCACGAACAGTCCCGTGGTGACCGCGAGGATGCCGAGCACCGCCGAGATGGGATCGAACGGATGGCGAGGCATGCGGTTCAGCCTCCGGAGCCGGGCGCGGTCGGTCGCACGGGGATGGTCGGCACCGTCGGGACGGTCGGGACGGTCGAGGTCGCGGCCGGACGGTCGACGGGTGGAGCGACCTCGTCGCTCCGGGCGACACGCAGTGCCGTCAGGTCGAGCAGCTCGCCGAACGGGGTGAGCAGCAGGCCGCCGGGGAGCACCTGGAACTCGCCGACCGACGTCGAGATCACCGTGACCCGGTCGCGGACCACGGCGGTCCCGGTGAGCACCGTGCCATCGAGGTCGAGGACCGCCTCGCCGCCGGCGAGCACGAGGTGCTCGTCGTTGGTGAGCGTGACCTCGTCGACGATCTGCCGCCGGCTTCCGGGCACGACCGGTGGGAGGTCCATCGGGACCCGTTCGTGCTGCTCGACGTTGATGCGGCCACGGCCGACCCGTGCGTCGACGACAACGTCGGGCGCACCCGCCGGCCCGACCGTGTACGTGCCGTCGGGCTGCTCGAGGCCCTCGACGTGGACGTCGCCGTGGTCGACGACGGCGCGGATCTCGACCGTGACGTCGACGGCCGCCGACACGTCGACCTCGCCGATGGCGGCGCGGGTGTTGATGACGACGGGTGACCGGGGTGCCGGGTCCATCGAGATGTCCACCGACCCGAGGACGACGTGCTCTGGCCGGCGCCAGCCGCCGGGATCGCCACCACCGATGTACACGGACTCGTCACCGACGAGGGCCGAGGGCTCGATGCCGACGTGTGCTCGCCTCGCCGGCGGCGAAGCCGACGCCGGCGAAGATCGCCGCCGGCACGACGAGCCATCGAGCCCTGCCCGGCGAACACGCCGACGACGAGCCCGATGCCGCAGACGATCGCGGCGGCGCCGAGCCACTGCTCGGGGTGGAGCCGCCCGCCGTTGGCCTGGTCGATCAGCGCGCCGACGGCGCCGACGAGCAGTGCCACCCCGAGCGCAAGGCGACCGAGGACGACGGCGGACGCGCCGGCCGCTTCGGCGGGCGGGGGAGCCGCGGGCGCCGCCGGGGTGGGTTGACCGCGTCGGACGGGTCCGGCGTGTTGCTTGGCCGACGGCTCCGCCGTCGCCTCGAGTGGCCCGGGGGGCGACGGCGCGGCGGCGGACGGCGATCGGGGTTGCCAGAGCGTGATCGGCCAGCCCGGCGAGGAGCGCCAGGACCGCCAACGGCCCATCGAAGAACGTGAACCCGTGGGTCAGCGCGAGCGGCACGCCGACGACGAGGAGGGTGCCCCCGATGACGTGGGCCCAGCGCCGGTGGGGATCGGCGCCGACGACGAACGCCAACCACATCGCCGTGTAGACGAGGACGCCGACGCCACCGACGACGGCGCAGCACGAACGCGATCCGCACCCACAGCGTGTCGACGTCGAGGCGGTCGGCGACGAGCGCGGCGACGCCACCGACGATGCGGGCGGGTGGTTCGTTCCCGTCGACCCTCGAGGGGGGCGGTGCCGGCGAGGCGTCGGCCGGCGGCGGGGCGAGGTCCACGACGACGACGGTACGGATGTTCGCCGCCGCGGACCATCGGGGATGTCCCTCGTGAAACCCCGAGCTATCTGTCGAGCGAGCGGGGTCGACCCTGATGGTCGTCGGGCTCGTCGCGTGGGAGACTTGGGAGGTGCCCCACGTGCTCGACGCGCCCGACCGCCTGCGAGGTGCGACGTGGTCCCGACCGCGTCGTTGCCGGCGTGGCCAGTGGGTGGGCGGACCGTTGGGGGGTCGAGCCGACCGTCGTGCGGGCCGCCGTCGGCTCGCCGACGCTCGCCGGCGGGCTCGGCGTCGTGCTCTACGGCGTCGGCGCCGTCCTGTCGACGGACAGCGCCGAGGCGCCCCTGTTGAGCCGAGCGAGTCCTCGAGCGAGCGGCTGGCGTGCCCCGTCGCGTCCGGGGCTCGATGGCGGCGCGGGGCCCGCGATTGGTTGCGCCACGGCCGC
>CAVVTC010000012.1:0-306546 GCA_963751025.1 uncultured Acidobacteriota bacterium
TATCGATGAAAAACGCGGCGCCGTTTGAGCCAATTTGCCAGGCGCTACAAGATTGTGACCCATTTGTCACAGCGCCCAGCGGATTCAAATATCTTCGTCTTCACGGCAGAGCGGGCGGTTGCTTACGAGGATTTTCCTGCCATCGACTTTTTCGTCATTGACGAGTTCTACAAGCTAGATGCTCTGAGTGAAGACGAATCGCGCACGGTCGCTTTGAATCAGGCGTTTACAAATTGCGGAGGCTGGGGGGCGTTCTACCTGCTCGGCCCAAACATCCAGCGATTCCCGAGGGCGTCGAGTCCGCCTTTAAGTGTTATTTCTATCCAACACGGTTCGCAACCGTCGTGTCCGAGCAGATTACGATTGGTGGCGTTGATAACGAGATTGATCGCCTGGTAAAACTTTGTCAAACCCTAAAGGATCCGACCTTGATCTTCTGTCGGTCTCCCGCACGGGCGAACGACGTGGCCAGAGCGTTGTTAGCCGCCGGCGCCGGAATGGATGCGGAGGACCTGAAGCCAGCCGCCGATTGGAGCGCGACACTATCATCCCGAGTGGATCTTCGGCCAGGCCCTGACCCGTGGTATTGGCATTCACCATGGCAAGATTCCTAGGGCCCTTGCTCAATATGTCGTTCGGATGTTCAACGAATTGCGCGTCCGTTTTTGTCTGCACGTCGACTCTTATCGAGGGCGTGAACACAAAGGCTAAGAATGTCATCGTGTTCGATAACAAGATCGCAAGAGAGGCAGATCGACTTCTTTACCTTCAACAACATCAAGGGTCGCTCAGGCCGGATGTTCGAGCACTTCGTCGGCCACGTGTATCTCTTCAATGAACCGCCGACGGAGCAGTTGCCGTTTGTGGATTTCCCGTTGTTCACGCAGGGCCAACGGACACCTGAGAGTCTTTTGGTTCAGATGGAGGACGAGGATTTGATACCGGCCTCGCGCGAACGAATGAAGAAGTATCAGGCCCAGGAGATTCTTCCTGTTTCAGTTTTGCGTGAGAATGGCTCGATCGATCCCGACGCTCAGATCAGACTGGCAAGTCATCTCGCCGCCATGCGCGTCGATATGCCAATCTGTTGCGGTGGGCAGCGTTTCCGGAAGGTCCCCAGCTAGAGGCTGTTGGGATCTGATTTGGACATTTGTTGGCTCAAGCCGCAGCCGCGGAGGCGTCTACTCTGCCAGGCAACTCGCGTTTAAGGTATCGACGTCGAGTCTATCAATCGTTTGGCGGCCGACTACCGCAGAAGGTTCAATGGCCGAGAGCTGCCACACCCGAAGATGGACGCCCTCGTGTCGCACCTCGTCTGAACGCGTGGAGAGCGAGGTAGGAAGGCCTCGTGTTCCTGCGGCGCGTCGCGTCCGTGTGGGAAGTCAAGGAGCGCCTGGATCTCAGCTACAACGATTGGCTCATTGATCGCCTGCGCGACGGGTTCAAGGGTTCGGCTGTCAGCTCGTCGCCGACATCGAACAACTGTACGCGACTTACCGTGAGACTCGAGCGTTGACCCGGAAGGCCCGACTCGCCGCCAGGATGGGCGCCAGCGGCTGCTGGCCGGGAGGGCGAACAGGACCGCGGCGGTGACGACACGTTATTTGCCTGGTTCTTTCAGAGGTGAGGGTCCTGAGGGTGGCTGGTTAAGCGGGGCGAAGTTCAGCCAACGGTTTGCCGAAGCTCGATACGAGCTGTCGACGTTCTTCGAGGACAACTACGCTGCGAGCCTCCTCGGCGTTGTGCCGGGTAATGTCATGGCCGCCCTCGCACGCGCCACTCGCTTGTCCGCGGAGACAGCGGAGTCCGAACTCATCGCGCGGGCCGGCTGGTATTTGACACAGACAAAGCGACCCGGCCGACGCGAACTGTTCGAAGCGGCTCAGGGGGGCGCTGTCGATCTGCTCAGAGAGCGAGCCGTCGAGCCGGCCTGAAGGCCAACGCGGACGTCGTGTGGCAGCTCAGATTCGAGTTGAGGCGGCAGTCCAAGCCGGCGACAGCGCCCACCACTCCGACCGCCTTGGAGTATGAGACGTTCTTCACGGCGCTGCGACTGCCCGAGTGGCCAGCGCTGAAATCTGCCATCTGGCCGGATCCCGTAAACGCTGACTTCGAAGCGGCATTTCGAGAGCGCGAGCTTCGTCGCGAGCTGCTGGGTGCGATCGGCCAGGCTCGGCAATCCGTGATCGATCTCTACATTGTCGCGATGTGTCAGCGGCAGACTCTGAAGACCCGAGCGGCACGGACCAACAGGCGCCTTACCCGAGACTGAAACTGATGAGACTCTCTTTCACCGCCGTTCTCGCGATGCTGGAACTGCAGCGAACAAGGGTTTCGCCGGATCGCCAGTGGCGAGCGTTCGACGAGCTTGCGGCGGCTGCCGAACACTTCGATCTGATCCTCGATGTCAACGAGCCGAACGCACGGACGAGGCCGCTTGCGCGAGGCCGGCCGCCTGTTTGGGCCGCTTGCTGCGACAGCAGCAGCCGGTGGGCGGGATGACTGGACAAGTGAGCAAGACACTCGTGCGCCAGTTCCGCATGCCTGGCTATCCGTTCGTGCTGCTATCCACAGATCTCCTGCAGGAAGGCGAAGACCTGCACACCTTCTGCTCGGATGTCTATCACTATGGACTCGCCTGGACGCCTTCCGCAGTCGAACAGCGAATCGGACGTATCGACCGTGTCCGTTCGAAGACGGAACGTCACCGCGAATGGCTGGCGACACTCTTCCCGATGACAGTCGCTTGCAAGTGTTCTACCCACACCTCGAGGACACAGTAGAGCGCCTGCAGGTGCGTCGCGTTCTGCGACGGATGCACGAGTTCATTCGCCTGATGCACGAAGGGCTCAGCGGGACTCGAGAGTCCTCCAAGCTGAACGTCAGCCAGGAGATCGTCGGGCAGTGCCGACCTGCCGGAGCCTATCAGCACTCCGCTGACAACTGCCTTTCCGGTTCAGGGTTCCGACTTGCCGGCCGCCGGCGCGGCCTGGCGATAACGCGAGACATGTCTGCCGGCATGGCGGCTCGACTTCGGTCTCACCGGGACTCGCGGCTCTGCGGTCATTGTGTGGGACGAGCCGATCGACCTGTACTCGCTTCCGGGCACGATCAAGTGGCCTTCCGGTCGTAGCCAGCACTTCGAGCTTCACTTGATACGTTCGGTGAGCACCTCGTCGTGCGGTGCGTTAGCCCGGTAGGCCGCTTGGACGATCGAGATCTTTGAGGAAGTCCGGCGCCTGTCGCGACGCGTGCCTGAACAGTGGGGATCATCGAGGAGGCGGACGACCGCGGCGTCGATCTGACCGTCGAGGAGGAAGTGCTGTTAGGCGAGCCGGCGCTGGGACTCTTCGCGTTTCCTGGCTGGTCAGTCGGGTCACGTCTGCGGATCGCATCGAGGAGGCGCTGTGGGACGATCGCGACCAGGAGCCGACTGATCCGGTTCACGCTGTCTCGTGAGGGACGAACGGGAAGCCATGTCGACCGAACTTAACCAGCTCGTGAAATCGCTCGACGGCACCGCTTCGAGTCGCTGACAGTGTCGTGACGTGCTGGTTCGGCGGAAGGACGCGAGCCGTCGTCATTCGGTGCGATCGAAGACGTCGAGGGCGGCATCAGGATGGAGGCTACCGTTGCGACTGCGAGCACGCTCGACGCGATGGCCGTTCATGACGATCCCCACCGGTGGGCCTGGAGGAGAAACAGGGTCAGCAATCTCGTCGGGTTTCGCGTGGACGGCCAACGCCGTATGCTGGCCGAAGCGGTGGCGCCGCTGATCGGACTGACGCAGAACGAGTTCGTCACTTACCTGATGGCCGTAGCTTCCGAAGCCGATCGTATGGAGCTGGTTCTCACCGCTCAGGACATCCAATAGGGTCGAAATATGGAGTTCAAGAGGATCACGACCAATCCCAGCGAGATGGGCGGAGTTCCGTGTCTCTCGCGGTCTTCGGATTCCAGTTGCGACGATCGTTGCCCTGTTGCGCTTAAGAGGCGAAATCAGAAGCCAAAAATATGGAGAGCGAACCGGATCCGCAGCGAGAGGAACGTTGAGACGCTCGGGCGAGCTCCATATAATAGTGCGCTCGGGCATCCCACAGGGTCGTGGAGACAACTGTGCGACGCCCTGGACAAGCTTTCGATTTGATCGACACGTGGCATGAAACGTCTCTCGATGTTTTCCTGGGGATTCTGGGGATGGGTAACGCGACTCCGCAACTGGTCGCGGCTGTTGACGCGGCGGAGGCGCAGCGCGGCTTCAGTCCTCCGATTTTTGTGGACATTCGGTACCGTCGGTCCGGTCGGGCCCTTGGTTTCAGGGAAAGCGCGTTCGAAGAACTTCTCGGGTGGCGTCGCTATCGTTGGATGCCGACCTTGGGAAACAGCAGCATCGCCACTGGAAAGGGCATGCAGATCGCCTGTCCAGTAGCAGCAAGCCAACTCCTGGAACTTGCCCGAGATGCGGCGGAGCGATCGGCGCGAGTCATCTTCTTCTGCGCGTGTGAGTCGCCATGGCGCTCGGATTGTCATCGCCACGAAGTCGCGCGCCTTGTGCAGCGGTCAGCGCGACGCCGCGGCCTACCCGTACAGGTCCAGGAATGGCCCGGCGGACGGCCAACTTCTCGTCGCTCTGCGCTTCACGTCTCGCCAGAAACGCTCAGGGCGCTCGCGCGCGGGGCAAAATCAGTGCCCTTATCCGGCGCCGTGTCCTGCTGCGTTCGTATCGCTGCCGTGGGGCACGCTGGTGATCCAAAGCCGGGCGACATGAATTTCCGGTGTCGGTTGGCCCGGCAGCATTCCGATCGGGTCAGCGGTTGCTCCCCCGATTCCAAGATGAAGATAAAGAACCGGCCGAAGAGCTTCAAACCCTACGACGTGACGCCATCAGGTTGAGGCGCACGTGCCTCCTGGATTGAGCGCCACTCCGACCGTCCGATCAGCACCGCTGAAGCACCAGATCCGCGACTCCATGAAAGAGGTGGCCGGTGCTTAGAGATGGTTTCAAAGCCTCGTAAAGGGTGCAACTAACACTTGTACTTTCTCGCGCCGCGAGGCATTCCCCGGTTCCACGATTGTCGCGTTCGCTTTCGCACGAGTGCACGGCGCCGGTAAGCCGGCTAGGCTGGCTGAGCCGACGTCACAACCCTCGAGTAACCGAGTCTTTGTTCAAGGCATGGGACAGCGCGGACACCAGCGTGTCGCTCACTTCGGAATAGCGAACGATGATGGAGCTTCAGCCGAGTCGCCGGCGCATGCTACAACGCCGCTCGGCAGTTCCCAACGGTTCTGCGCCCGCAAGCGTCGGCGGCATCATTGATCACCGGCCCTCCGTGCGCGCGATTGCGCCGTGGCGAAACGCGCGAATCCTTCGGCGAAGCGGTGAACGCGTTCCCTCGTCGCGTCGTCAGTGATCGCTCCGCTCGCGTCGAAGATTTTCCCCGCGCCAGAGATCATCAGCAGGCTCTCGAACCATGGCAGCATCCCAAGCGTGCGCACGACCGGGAGCCATGCGGATTGGGCGAGTCTGGTGCCGCCCTGTCCCGGTGTCGCGCCGGCAAACGCCACAGGCCGGCCATTGAATACACGCGGGATGTCGGCAGGTGGCCGCGACAGCCAGTCGATGGCGTTCTTCAGCACCCCTGGCATCGAGTTGTTGTACTCAGGGGTCACGATCAAGAGCCCGTCCGACCTGGCGATCGACTCCTTCAGCCGTTGTACTGGATCGGGGATTCCGCCGCTGGCCTCGAGGTCGCCGTCGTACAACGGGATCTCGCGAATCGAAGCGATCTCGATCGTAGTGCCCAGCGGTGCGGCACCAGTGAGCGCGCGCAGCAGCATCATGTTGAACGAGGCGCTTCTGAGGCTTCCACAGACCCCGACAATCGTCGACATGGCTCCTCCGTTCTTCAGGCGATCGTAGCTCTAACGCGCTCCGCAGATGGGGCAGGGCGTACTCTTCGTCGTGAGGAAAGCCGTAGGATGTCGCAGCGGATGTGTTCGTCGAATTCGTCGATCGGCATCTGGTCGGGCTGGGCGCCGACGAGCAGGACGCCGGTGATCGCCCGCCACGGGAATGGGAATCGATGCAGGACCATCCCAATCTGACAGGCGTGGCCGGCCTCGTGAGCGCCTGCCAGAGGTTCAGATGTCACTCCAGGGCTGGAACGCCGTCGGCGCGCCGGCGGCTGCGCCACCTGCTGGTGTACGGCAGCATGAACAGATACAGACCGCTGAACAGAAGCAAGGCGAGCGGGAGCAGCGGCGAGTAGGTCACCCAGGGCGGAGGCATTCCGTCCCCCTGTGCCAGGGCGATGAAGTTGGCGATGACGGTCACCGTAAAGGCAATGGACAGCCAGCGATGGATCTGCCGAACCCACGTGTTCCACATCACTGCAACCTCCTCTGAAAACGAGCCCGAAGTCACTACCATGACGGATGGCGACGGAGGAATGTGACGATGGCTCGTCGCTCACGAGCCTCCCCACGTCGGTAGCCGCGCAGTCCAGCCGCTGGCGTAGTACGCCCACCCGATGAGCGCGGCATTGTGAACCGCGTGAACGATGACCGTTGGCACCGTTGAACCGGATCGCTCACGCACCCAACCGAAGCCGAGCCCCATGACGAAAGCGAGGGGAAGAACCGCAGGGAAGCCATGGATCGCGGCAAATGCCGCGGCAGAGACGGGGATCGCAGCGCTCGCCGGAAGCCGCTGCCGGAGCCACGTGTACAGCACGCCCCGAAATAACGTCTCCTCTCCCAGCGCGGCGAGCACGCAGGCGCGAATGACGATGATCCCGGCAACGGCCGGCCCCGCCGTCGCGAGGCGACCGTCATCGGACCCCATCGCCATCAAGATCGTGATCGCGCTCGACCAGGGCCACGGCCCAACAGCCGATTGAATCGCCGCCGCTATGACGTACGCACCCCCGCATGCGGCGAATGCAAGGACGACATCCGCGCCGCGACAACGGACCAGCCCGAGCGCCTGTGCCGTGCGCGGGCGAAAGACGATCATCAGGGCGCCAATGAGCAGCGTGTAGACCTCGGCGACGACGATCGCCGTGACGGCGGCTGTATCGCTGCTGCGAGCGGCGAAGACGGTCGCCGTACCGATGACGACCGCAGCGAGCAGCCAGAGCCCGAGGGCAAGGAGCACGCGCTTGCCGGTCACGAGCGGATCCGGCCCTCGATGTGCTGCGCCGGCACCATGGGTGTCACGCGATGACAGGGTCTCGTCGCTCATGTTCATGCGTCTCCCAGTGAGGCAAGTCCGCCTACCAGCGCATCAGCTGCGTGAGGTGAATGCAACTGGTGAGTTTGATCTTCATCAGTTCCCTCGCAGTTACTACCATGACGGATAGCGACGGAGGAATGTGACGGATGCCTACACCTGAGGGTCTCGCTGAAGAGTTCGAGCAGCACCGGGCGCATTTGCGCGCCGTGGCGTATCGGATGCTCGGGTCACCGAGCGAAGCCGAAGATGCAGTCCAGGAATCCTGGATTCGACTCGGCCGGGCCGATGTCAGCGACGTCGAGAACCTGCGCGCCTGGCTGACGACCGTCGTCGCGCGCGTGTGCCTGGACATGCTGCGGACGCGGACCTCGCGCCGCGAGGATTCCCTGGACACGTACGTGCCCGATCCGGTGATCACCCGCGCCGACGGGGATCCGGAGTCCGATGCGATGCTCGCGGACTCGGTCGGACTCGCGCTCCTCGTGGTGCTGGAGACCCTCGAGCCGGCCGAGCGCCTCGCCTTCGTGCTGCACGACGTCTTCGGGATGACGTTCGACGAGATCGCGCCGATCGTGGACCGCTCGCCGGCTGCCGCGCGCCAGCTCGCCAGCCGCGCGCGGCGTCGCGTCCAGGGCAGAGCCTCGAATGCAGACCGCGACCTGCGTCAGCAGCGGCGCGTCATCGATGCGTTCATGGCCGCCGCACAGAAGGGCGACTTCGAGGGTCTGGTCGCCGTGCTCGATCCGGATATCGTGCTGCGGGCTGACGGCGGTGCGCTCGCGGGCCTGTCACGGGTCGTGCGCGGGGCGAGCGCCGTCGCCTCACAGGCCGCGACGTTCTCGAGGAGCGGTCTGTCCAGTCAGCTCGTCCTCGTCAACGGCCATCTCGGGTTTGTGTCGCGCCGCCCCGACGGCCGGCTGTTCTCCGTCATGGGCTTCACGATTGCCGGCGGCAAGGTCGTCGAGATCGACATCCTCGCGGATCCGGAGCGTCTCGGCCGACTCGATTTGTCGGCGATCGAGGACTGAGCAGCGCTCCTTCTAGTGGCCGCATTCGTCGTCGGTGTTCGTTTGCCCCGCGACAAAGGGCCGACCACCGTCAAGACGGTCTGCAGCGAGTTCAATCGGATCTATCCGTCGCCCGTGATCGCCACCACTCAAGACCCGACGAATCGCGTCTTGATCCCCAACGCTTCGGCGACGTGGGTCTGTTGCCTGTCTGCGCTGACGAACGTGAAGGTCTGCGAGGCCGCTCGATCGGCGAACAGTTTCGCTGACGCGACGTGAATGGCATCGAGTGCGCGCAGTGGATGGGCGCCGCTCAATGACTCCGCCGTCGCAAGCACGTCGCGCGACACCTCGATGATCGTCCAGTAGGCACGGTCGGCGGCGAGCCGCTTCAGGATGCCCGCCACTCGCTTGGCATCGAGCGTCTTCTCGGCCACGCGCCGGCGCAATGCGCTGCGCACTTCGACCGCCAGCACCGCAGACACGACGCAATGGTTCTTGCGGAGAAGTCCGAGAACCTCGCGACGCCCGAGTTCTTCGACGTAGCGCTTGATGAGCGCGCTGGTATCGAAATACGCGTAGTCCATGGCAGACTACGCGCGATCGTCGCGATCGTCGATGATCGTCTGTGAGAGAGGCCTGCCGCTGATCGGAATCGGTTCGAAGCGTGGCAAGGGCCCCTTGCGGGTAGGCAGCGTGACCAGCCCTTCGTCGGCCATGCGCTTGAGCGCGGCCTCTGACTCGTGCTCGTCTTTGATTGGCTTGATGACGGCGATCGGCTGGCCCCGTTCCGTCAGGACGACTTCCTTGCCTGCGCGGACGGCCTTGATGGCTTTGGAGAAGTGCTGATTGGCTTCGCGCAGTCCGAGCTTCATGTAGTGATGTTACTACATTTTCCCGTTTAGCTCGGACTTGGCTGACAGCGGTAGCGGCTCGCGTGCTGACTTTCGTCGTGAACTTCCGCTACATGCCCGCCGGGCGAGAGAGCTCCCACAATGGTGCTGCCGAGGGGGATGCCAGTGGAGCAGGTGCGAAACGAGATCTGGGGAAAGCTTGCGGCGATGGATGCGATCATCGCGCGGTGTGAAGCTCGTTTCGGCCGCCACGTCAAGCTGCTCGACCATCCGATTCTGGGTGCGTTGAGTGCGCCACAGTGGAGAACGCTCCATCTGGTGCACGGACGGCACCATCAGAAACAGCTGCTCAGGCTTCGCGAACGAGCCTCCAGGGCGCCGATGTTCCAAGCGCCCCCACCAGGACGTCGGTGAGCTCGCGTCCAGCCGTCCCGTCTTCGTCGAGCGCAGGATTGTAGATGGTGACTTCCAACCCAACTGCTCGCCCGCTGGCCAAAGCCTGTCTCAAGATCGAAGTGACGTCGCTCCAGCTGAAACCATCGGGCAGGCGGTAGTCCACGGCGGGCATGATGCCGTCGTCGAGGCAATCGGCATCGAGATGAATGAAGAAGCCTTCGATGTCCGGCCGCGTCATTCGTTCGAGGGCCGCGTGCACCGACTGATCGACACCCATCTGCCTGACCGTGGTCAAATCAAAGGCCAGGATGTCCGTCGCCAGCGGCTGGCTGCCGGTACTGACGCTGTTCGTCCGCGTCTCGGAATCCGAACGCCACGGTGTCCGCCGGACGGACCAGCGGACCACGCTCTTCGAGGTCTGTCACGAGCGCAGGACCGTACCCGGTCGCGAACGCGAGATCCATCGACGCCGCCTCGCCGTTTGGATTCGCCGCCGGCTGGTAGAAGTCGGCGTGTCCGTCGATGAAGAGCAGTCCGAACCGGCCGCGCCGTTTGAGCGCGAGCATCGCGCCGAGCAGGATCGAACAATCGCCGCCCAGAACCAGCGGGAACTCGGCGTTGTCGAGCACGCGGCCAATCGCATCGGCGAGGTGCGGACTCCATGCCGCGATGGCGTGGGCGTTGAGAACGCCCGTCTCCGCATCACGGTCGTGGCTGTATGACGGCGGTTCAACACGCCCGGCGTGCCTCGCGTCCAGGCGATGCGCCAAGCCGTTCCCGAGCAACGTCTGCGCGAGACGATCGACCCCTGTCGGCTTCAGGCCCAGAATTGATGGCGCTTCTATCACGGCGTAGCGCCGCTGACTGCCGGTTGACAACGACCCTTGCGCCTTGTCGGGCGAACCTGAGGCAAATCGCTTCATCCGCGAATCTCGTCGGCCCTCAAGGCCGACGTCATGGTGACACTTTCGATGCGTCGAGCATCGCCTCATCCTCCTCGACCCATGTCTTCAGGAGCGCCGCGAGCTCGCGCTCGCGTTCCACGAGGTTGGCGAGCGTGCCGCGTATCTCCGGCGACAGCATGGCCTGCGCATGATGCCGGGCCATCGGAAGCTCCCGATACCCGAGCATGCGATCGGCGGTCGCGCGAAGCTGGGACGTGAGGCGGCGGTAATCGTTCGCGAGCTGCTGATACGCGGTGAGCTCCGTCCTCGCGTTGTCGTCGGTGAAGTCGAGTGTCTGCTGGTGCGTTTCGAGCACGTCGACCATCGCGGCGGTCAACGCGCCGACTCGAGCAGGAAAGGCCGAGCGGTCGGCGAGGCCCTTACCGCACGTCTGTGGCTCGTTCATGGTCATGGCTCGAGATCCTCATCGAGATGACACGCTTAGAGCTTGACGAGTTGATTCTCGTCAGTTCTGCTGTCGCCTGAGCATGGTGTTCCGTCCTGCGAGGCGAGCAGTAGGAATCGATGCAGGAATCATCCCAAGCTGACGGGCGTGGCCGGCTTCGTGAGCGCCTGCCAGAGGTTCAGACGTTGGTGTGAAACTCGAGGAATCATGTGCACGGCCGAAGCGCTACGGGACCCAGCCGGGCAGCGCCGCCGCCTGCCGGATCCACTTCGCCATCTGTGCCTCATCGAGCTGATCGTTTTCGCGGATGTCGACGTAGCGCACTTCCTTGTGCTTGGACTCGCCAGGCGGCATGGGACTCAGCGATGTGCCGCGGAAGAACGCCACCTTGATGTACTTCGTGAAGGCATGGAAGTTGAGGAACCAGCCCTGGCCCTCGACTCCGTAGAAGGGCGAGTTCCATTTGATCGCCTTGCGCACGCCGGGGATGGTGCGCGACGATGAGCGCGTCGAGGTTGCGCCCGACGTCGCGTTTCCAGCCGGGCATCGCCGCGATGTACGCGCGCACCGGCGCGTCGCCCTCGGCCTTCGCGATCTGAGGGTTGCCGCCTGTCAGGAGAATTGGCCTCTTCATCGGTTCCCTCGCACTTACTCACCATGACGGATGGCGGCGGCGAAGTGTGACAGGCGCTCACGCTCGGCTGTAGCCGTCACTGGCGGTGATCGTGCATCCGTTCAACATTCGTATGGCGTACCGTCGAAACTCGAGTGGAACCAACGGATGGGCGCGTGCTATCCCCGACACCATGAAGGCTGCGGCGGTCGATCGATTCGGTCCGCCGTCGGCCCTGGCCCTGCACGAAGTCCCAGTGCCGAGGCCAGGACCGAACGAGGTGCTCATCGCGATCGATACGGCGGGCATCGGCAGTTGGGATGCCTCGATCCGCGATGGCTCGTGGCGAAAGCCCGGGCGACCACGATTCCCCCTGGTGCCTGGAGTGGACGGCGCCGGAATCGTCGTGGCCAAAGGCGCACGCGTCCGGCGCGTTCAACTCGGTGACCGCGTCTACGCATACGAGTTCGGCAATCGTCAGGGCGGCTTCTACGCGGAGTTCGCAGCGGCAGAGGCTCAGCACGTGGGCCGCGTGCCGAAGGGGCTCGATCTGCGCGATGCCGGCGCGGTTGCCACCACCGGGTTGACCGCACTCCAGGGCATCGACGCGCTCGGGCTACGGCGGGGCCACACCGTGTTGATCTTCGGTGCGTCGGGTGCCGTTGGCACGATGGCGGTTCAATTCGCCGTTCAACGCGGGGCCCACGTGATCGCGACCGCATCCGGCGCCGCGGCGGCACGTCTGGTGCGAAAGCTCGGGGCTCATCGTGTGATCGACGCGCGGCGTGCAGATATTCCACCGATCAACTCAGAAGGTTCGCGCCCAACGGACTGGATGGTGTGCTTGCACTGGCCGGAGGCGACGAGCTCGAGCGGTGTCTCGACTTCATGCGCCCCAAGGGACGCCTCGTCTACCCAAACGGCATCGAACCGGCTCCCAGGGAGCGGCGCCACGTTCCGCCTGCGAACGTTCGATGCCGATCGCGAGTCCGCGTGAATTCGACAAGCTGAATCGTCGCTTCGGCAAGGGCAAGATTGGCGTGCCGATCACGGCCAGTTATCCGCTGGGGAAAGCGGCCCAGGCGCATCGACGACTGGATCGAGAGCGCCCGCTGGGACGGATGATCTTGCAGGTTCTTCGAGTCCGTGAGTGATCTCCGGGTATGACGTCCCGTCAGCGTGTGCGCGACGATCGAAGACGACGACTGACAGCGATCCAGTAGATCAAGTAGTAGCCGAGCACGACCGCGCCAGCCGCGATCGAGATCGCGATCCCGGAGGCGGTCACCTCCGCGAGCCGCTCGACACCAGCCTGCCACCCGGCCCACACGCGCCAGACACCATAGAAGATTCGCGCGGCGACGACAGTCGTCACGGTCAGCACGAGCCAGCGATTCGGCGTGAAGTGCACGACGCCGCTGCTGGATTCCCATCGTGTCAGCGCGAACCCGATGAGCCCGAGCACGGCGCCGACGCCGAGGCCGGCGAGCGAGTACCGCATCGCCTCCGGCACCCATCGACTCGTGATCAGCGCGCCGATCATGAACATCGCGGTCGAGAGCATGATGCCGATCGTGTTCGCGGTCACCAGCCAGCCGCGCGCCTGCCGCCGCATCCCCCCGTGGCGGATGCGCAGCACCAGCGACACCGGAATCAGGACGATGACGAGCAGCGGAATCAGCAGGAGCGCGAGGAGCAGGGGCATGGCGCCCCTACATCACGATCGCGATGATGACGGCAGCGATGGCCAGGACGAGGGCGGCGATGCCGAGCGCGAGACCCCGGCGCGCCGTCCGTGCCGCGCTCTCGTGCGCAAGGGTGAGCGCGTTGATCTGCCGAGCCATGTCCTGCGTCAGTTGAGCGGACGCGCGCGAGTCGTTCTCCAACTCGGCGAGCCTCGCGTCGACGCTGCGGGTGGGATCGCCGGCGTCGGTCGCTCTCACTCGATTGAGCAGGGCGTCGGCTGCCGCGAGGATTGTGGGGGCGTGCTTCAGAATCGTGACCCAGGGAAACATACCGACCATTATCAGATGGGTGGGGAAGGCACGCAGCTTGCTCGATAGTCGCCCGTTGCAGAGGTGACGTCATGACGATGGAAACGTATCACTGGGAGCGTAAGCATCAGGTGGAGCCGCCGGTATCGGTGTCGATCATGCGAACTCTCCCAGAAGGCGACTGGACGGTTCGATCAGAGGAGACGACGCTCCCTCCTGAATTTCCGACGCGATACGACACGCTGAAGGCGGCGATGGCTGCGGCAGATGAGATGGCGGCGAAGCATTTCCACCATGACTGCGGACAGCGAGGGTGTGGCAAGTGGATGCCGCTGCCTCCGACGCACGCCGTCGCACAGTGATCGCAGGTCAGCTCACTGGCCGGAGGGTCCCATCGCGTGAATAGCAGGAAGAGGGCGCGCCGTGACGCGGGTTTCGAGTTCGAGACGGTGCTGCTCGATGTCGACGGGACGCTGATCGACAGCAACGCGGCGCACGCGGAAGCGTGGACGCAGGCTCTGCGTGAGCATGAGGTGACGGTCGATATCGGGCAGATTCGACCATTGATCGGCATGGGCGCAGACAAGCTGCTCCCCGCGGTTGCCAGCGTCAGCGAGGACTCGACGCTGGGACAGTCGATGGGACGACGGAAGAAGGCAATCTTCGAGACGTTTCTGCCGGGCCTCCAGCCGACGCCAGGCGCCAGGCTGCTGCTTGAATATCTACTCGAGCAAGGCACTCAGCTCGTCATCGCAACGTCCGCTGGTGACCGTGAAATGGATGCGCTGCTTCAACGCGCGGGCGTCGCCGATCTCCTTCCTCAGCGAGCGTCGAAGGACGACGCGTCGGAGTCCAAGCCGGATCCAGACATCGTGCACGCGGCCCTCGCCCGCTCCAGCGCTCGTCCCGAATCGGCGGTGATGATCGGCGATACCCCATATGACATCGAAGCGGCCAGACGGGCCGGCATTGGCGCGATCGCGCTGCGGTGCGGAGGTCACTGGTCCGACGGGGATTTGCGCGATGCCGTGGGAATCTTTGACCATCCCTCAGCGCTGCTCGCACGCTGGCGTGGAGCCGCGAGATGATTGGCCTCTACTCGAATCGATTGGGGTGCGGCGGTTCGATCGTCGTCTCGATCGTCGCGACCGTGCTCCTGGCGGTCGTGCTTCGTGGCTGCGGCATCGTCGCCTTCTAGCGTCCCCAGCGTAGCCGAGTCAGCTGGACGCGCACGCGGTTCAGCATTTGCAGTTCACCATCGTGTGCTCGAGGCGGTATCCCTCTCGTGGTCTGAACTCGCGCGTCGCACGTGGCGTGAAGTCGTCGATGACGATGTGCTCGGCCTGGCGGCTCAGCTGTCGTATTACTTCTTCCTCGCGCTGTTTCCTGCCATCCTGTTTCTCCTCGCACTCGCGAGCTTCTTTCCTCTCTCGAACATCACCGACGATGTCGGTCGATCCCTTGGCCCCTTCGTCTCGGCGCAGGTCCTCGAACTGATTCAAGAGCAAATGCGACGGCTGGCCAACAACGAGAGCGGCGGCCTGCTCACGTTCGGTGTCGCCGGTGCGTTGTGGAGCAGTTCCGCGGCGCTGGTCTCGATCGTCGGGGCGCTCAACCGCGCCTACGACATCGATGAGGGACGGCCGTGGTGGAAAGTCCGACTCGTCGCCATCGGCCTCACGCTCGGGGTGGCGGTGACGGTCCTGGTCGCCTTGTCGTTGGTCCTTGTCGGCCCGACGCTCGCCGAGAAGTTGGGACACACGACTGGCTGGGGCGCACCATTCGAGTGGACGTGGTTGCTCCTGCAGTGGCCATTAGTATTCGTCCTCATCGTCATCGGTATCGGCGTGATCTACTACTTTGGACCGGACGCGGATCAGGACTGGGTGTGGATCACGCCAGGTGCTGTCGCTGCAACCGTTCTCTGGCTGTTGGTGTCGCTCCTTTTCAAGATCTACGTGGCCAGATTCACCGACTACGAAGGCTCCTACGGCACCGTCGGCGGCGTCATCGTGGTGCTGCTCTGGTTCTATGTCTCGGGTATTGCCATCTTGACCGGCGCGGAGCTGAACGCGGAAATCGAACACGCGTCTCCATATGGAAAAGCCCCAGGGCAGAAGAACGCGCAAGGAAAACGGCTGCTCGGCGCGCGTGCCGCACGAGCGTTTCGACAGCGGCCGTCCTCTGGGGAGTTGGTACCGGCAACGCCCGCCCCATCAAGTCCGCCGACACGGCCGAAGCTCGTATTGGGCGCGGTGGTGGCGGGCGCCATTTTGATGACGAGGTGGTGGAATCAGCCCCGCACCACGCGCAGCACACGACGCTAGGGGAAAGCCATACGCACCGTGGACAAGCCTAAAATTCTGACCGCGAAAGAGCTGCGCGCCGTCATGCCGCGGCTATCTGGCTGGAAGCTCGCGAACAACAAGCTGTCCAGGACGTTCGAGTTTCAGGATTTCGTTCAGTCGCTCAGCTTTGTGAACAGCCTTCTCGCCTATTTTGAGACGGTTGATCACCATCCCGACGTGCACATCGCCTATGGCGAAGTGACCTTTGAACTGACGCGTTACGACATGGGCGGCAAAGTCACCGACCGAGATGTGGAGGTGGCGAAGAAGATCTCCTCCACGTATCGAACGCGATCGTAGCAAGGCATGGCTGGGGCTGCGGACATCCGCGTCGGGACGGCGGGTTGGTCGATTCCGCGCGCATCAGCATTTCGTTTTGATCGGCTGGAACGCATCTCCAGCGCTAATCGCGCTGGTTTCGTTGCGCCGAAATCAACGCGAGCGCCGGGGAGGTATGGTGTGTGTTCGACAATACTGCACGCGGCGCCGCCATCGAGAACGCCTGGGAATTGCGCGCACGCGTGGCCGGCGGCGTGTGATACGCGAGATCCAGTGACGTCAGCGTTTCAGGCCACCGGGGTGACACAACGGCGCGCGCGCCGGCGTATCTGCCGTAGGATTACGAATGCTGTCGCTCGTCTCATCGTCATTCTGTCGGCGTTTCCACCTATCGGTCTCGGCCCAGTCCGGGCAGCCGGCAGTCAGTTCGACCCTCGCGTCGCGCCCCGTCTCGTCGGCCAGCCGCGTCACGGAGGCCCCTCCGTCGATCGACGGCGCGCTCGACGAACGCGTCTGGCAGGACGCCACGCCGCTCACAGGTTTCGTCCAGGCCGAGCCCTTCGAAGGACAGCCGGCCTCCGAACGCACCGAGGTCCGCATCCTCTACGACGACGATGCGATCTACGTGGGCGTCGTGTTGCACGACCGCAATCCGTCGCTGATTGTCACGACGGACTCCCGGCGCGACGCCGAGCTGGACGAGTCGGACTCGTTCCTGATGATCTTCGATACGTTCCGCGACCAGCAGAATGGATTCGTCTTCGGGACCAACGCCGCCGGCGTGCAGTACGACGCGCAGGTGCGCGATCAGGGCGAGCAGGAAGACAGCTGGGACGGCAGCTGGGATGTGAGCACCGCCGTCACGGCCACGAGCTGGGTGGCCGAGTTCCGGATTCCGCTGCGCACGCTGCGTTACGGATCGGCGCCGCAGACGTGGGGCGTCAACTTCTTCCGCAACATCCAGCGCACGCGCGAGCGCGCCTACTGGTCGTCGCTGCCGCGCGAACACGATCTGGGCCGACTGAGTTCAGCCGGCAAGCTGCGCGGCCTCGAGCTCGAGACGCCGCGCAACCTCAAAGTGCTGCCCTACGTCGTCGGCTCGGCCGACCGGAACTTCGCGCCAGGACTGGAGACCGACTTCGATGGCGGCTTCGGCTCGACGTCAAGTTCGGCATCACACCCAGCCTGAACCTCGATCTCACCTACAACACCGACTTCGCGCAGGTCGAGGTTGATACTGAGCAGATCAATCTCACGCGTTTCAACCTGCGCTTTCCGGAGAAGCGTCCGTTCTTCCTGGAGAACTCCGGTCTCTTCACCGTGGGCAAGGAAGAGGAAGTCGATCTGTTCTTCAGCCGTCGCATCGGCCTTGACGATGACGGGAACCTGGTGCCGATTCGCGGCGGCGGGCGTCTGACCGGCAAGGTGAGCGGCTTCAACGTCGGCGTGCTGAACATGCAGACCGAGGACGTCGGCCTGCTGCCCGGCAACAACTTCTCGGTGCTGCGCGTCAGCCGCGAGCTGCGCAACCGCTCCGGCATCGGCGCGATGTTCGTCAATCGCTCCGCCACCGGCGACCTGTCTGGACCTGGCGACTGGAATCGCACGTGGGGCGCGGACGCGCGCGTCGGCGTCGGCGAGTACCTCACGCTCGCGGGCTTCGGTGCCCGCACCGAGACGCCTGGACTCTCCGGCCGCGACTTCGCCTTCAACGTCGACTCGGAATACGACGATGGGACGCATCGGGCCGTGTTCGAGTACGGGCGCACCGGCGAGGCGTTCAATCCCGAGGTCGGCTTCCTCGAGAAGGAGGGCGGCTACCGCCGATTCAACGTGGGCTACTTCGAGACGATGCGGCAGCAGAGGATCCGCGACTGGGGATTCCGCGAGTGGGCGCCGCACATCAATTACACGCGCTACGACTACCTCGATGGCGGTCTGCAGAACGCCGAGCTCCACATCGACAACCATTGGGACTGGGAGAACGGCAACCGCATCGACACGGCGCTCAACGGCACGTGGGAAGGGTTCGTCGAGCCGTTCGAGATCTATCCCGGCGTCATCGTCCCCGTTGGCGAGCACGGCGGCCTGCGCTTCGGGCTGAACGCGAATACGGACCAACGGCGGTGGATCTCCGCGGAGCTGGAGTGGGACGTGGGCACCTTCCTCACCGGCACCGAGAACAGTCCCAGCGTGGAGGTGGTCATCCGCGAAGGCGGACGGTTCACTATCGACACTGGCTGGACGTATCGATCGATCTCGCTGCCGGAAGGCTCGTTCCACACCAATCTGGGCAACATGCGGGTGACCTGGAACTTCACGCCGTCGGTGTTCCTCCAGAGCCTGGTGCAGTACAACGACCGCTCGAACCGCTGGTCGACGAACCTGCGCTTCCATGTGCTCGAGACGGCAGGCACCGGGCTCTTCGTCGTCTACAACAACACCGAAAGCCTCGAAGGGCTCGGCCCGATCAATCGCGCCTTCATCGTCAAGTACGTGCGGCAGTTCGATCTGCTGCGGTAACCGTCAAGACCTGTGGGCTGAAGCGCTGAGAGGGTTACTCAGCGCGCGCGCGCCAGAGTCCGGCCCAGCAACCGTGCGGCGCGATAGAGCGCGCGCACTTTGGCGAATGCAGTCATCCGCGATCCTCGCGCACCGCATCTGAAATCGCTTGTGCTCCCGTGCCAGTACACTGGAGTCAGTTAGCGGAGAACCCCACATGGATTCCGTCGGCATCCGAGGCTCATTCAGCCAATCCTGCGGCCCTCCAGTGGGTGCCCGAGCGACGCGCGGTGAATCGCGTCAGGTCCTCTTTCTTGCATACTTCAGTGCCTAGTTGAGTTCGCGAAGACATGAGTAGTTCGCTCGAGGACTACGCGCTGATCGGCGACTGCGAAACCGCGGCGCTGGTGTCGCGCGCGGGCTCGATCGACTGGCTCTGCTGGCCGCGCTTCGACTCCGCCGCGTGCTTCGCGGCGCTGCTCGGCGGCCCGGAGCACGGCCGCTGGCTGATCGCAGCCGGCCGATGCGGCGCCGCGCATCACGCGCCGCTATCGCGGCGACACGCTGATCCTCGAGACGCGCATCGAGACGGCCGACGGCGCCGTCGACGGTCATCGACTTCATGCCGCCGCGCGGCCGCAACTCCGACATCGTGCGGCTGGTGCGCGGCGACCGCGGGCGCGTGCGGATGCGCATGGAGCTGGTGCTGCGCTTCGACTACGGCCGCACGGTGCCCTGGGTCACGCGCCTGGAGGACGGGACGCTGCGCGCGATCGCGGGTCCGGACATGGTGATGCTGCACACGCCGGCGCGCGCTGCATGGCGAGGACCTGACGACGGTCGCCGAATTCGACGTGGCCGCGGGCGAGACGGTGCCGTTCGTCCTGACGTACGGGCCGTCGCACGTGCCGCCGCCGGACGCGATCGACCCGCAGTCGTCGCTGGACGCGACCGAAGACGTTCTGGCGCGAGTGGGCGGCGCGCTGCACGTCGAACGGCGAGTGGGCGCGACGCGGTCATGCGCTCGCTGATCACCCTCAAGGCGCTGACCTACGCGCCGACCGGCGGCATCGTCGCGGCGCCGACGACGTCGCTGCCCGAGCAGATCGGCGGCGCGCGCAACTGGGACTACCGCTACTGCTGGCTGCGCGACGCCACGCTCACGCTGCTGGCGCTGATGAACGCCGGCTACTACGACGAGGCGCGCGCCTGGCGCGACTGGCTGCTGCGCGCCGCCGCCGGCAGCACCGGCGCAGCTGCAGATCATGTACGGCCTGGCCGGCGAGCGGCGGCTGCCGGAGATCGAGATGCCGTGGCTGCCCGGCTACGAGGGCTCCGCGCCGGTGCGCATCGGCAACGCCGCGCACGGCCAGCTGCAGCTCGACGTCTTCGGCGAGGTGATGGACGCGCTGCACCAGGCGCGCCGCGGCGGCCTTGGTCGCAGCGCGAGGCCGACTGGGCGTTTCAGCGCGCGCTGCTCGACACACCTCGAGTCGATCTGGCAGCAGCCGGACGAGGGCATCTGGGAGGTGCGCGGCGGCCGCGCCACTTCACCTATTCCAAGGTGATGGCCTGGGTGGCGTTCGATCGCGGCATCCGCGCCGTCGAGGAGTTCGGGCTCGCCGGGCCGGTCGACCGCTGGCGCGCGATCGCGTCAGGCGATCCACGAGGAGGTGTGCGCGCGCGGCTTCGATCGCGAGCACGGGAGCTTCGTGCAGTCGTACGGCTCGAAAGAGCTCGACGCCAGCCTGCTGCTGCTGTCCACGGTCGGCTTTCTTCCGCCTGACGACCCGCGCATCCGCGGGACGGTCGCCGCGGTCGAGCGCAGCTGCTCGTCGATGGGTTCGTGCGGCGCTACGACACGCGCCGACCGACGATGGGCTGCCGGCCGGGGAGGGAGCGTTCCTGGCGTGCAGCTTCTGGCTGTGCCGACGCCTACGTACTGCTCGGCCGCGTAGACGAAGCGCGAGCAGCTGTTCGAGCGGCTGCTGTCGCTCCGCAACGACGTGGGACTGCTGGCGGAGGAGTACGACACGCGAGCGGGGCGGCTGGTCGGCAATTTTCCGCAGGCGTTCTCGCACGTGGCCATTGTCAACACCGCGCACAACCTGATGCGAGCCACGAAGCCCGCCGAGCAGCGCGCGGCCTCATGAGGTCACGCACCGCAGCGTGACTCGTTCGGGCGCGAGGCTTGCAACACATGCCCGCGGTGACTCCCGCTCTCTCCATACAGCTGTTCTGGCTGCTCATTCTCGCGGCGCCAGTGGCCTGCGTCTCGTGGACGGTCACGCACGAGGACGTGTTCGCTGAATTTCGGACGTGGTGTCTGCGCCGGCAACAGCAGAGCCGGCGCATGTACGCGCGCAAGTTCTTCTACGTGTTCACCTGCGAGTCCTGCTTCAGCCACTACGTGGCCGCGGGCGCGGTGGCCCTCACCGGTTTCAGGCTGCTCGTGACCGGGTGGACCGGAGCGCTCATCGCATGGCTGACACTGGTGTGGGTCGCCAACGTCTACATGAGCCTGTTCGTCCGGCTGCGGCTCGACATCAAACGGGAGCGCGTCGAGATCAGCGCCGAAGAACGGGACGCCGCTCTCCACCGGCAGCCGCGTCAGCGGCGGCTCAGTTGAGCCGCCGCGTCAATGCGTTGCTCCGCCCGCCGATAGTGCTCGTCGAAGTCAGGCACCAACTCGCCGAGGAAGTTCATGACGCGGGCGCTGGCGACGCCAATCAGCGCCCCCTTGATGTTGTGCCAGAGCTCGAGCACCTGCGCCTGCGCGGAATCCGGTCTCAAGCCGGCGAAGGGAGGTGACTCTCCGGCGTCATCTGAAAACGACCGCGGCGACCTCGCGTGCAGCGCGATCGCGAGCGCCGCGCCGCCGGCGAATGCCGCGCCGAGAAAGACGTGCGGACTCGCCTGGAAGTGCTCGCGCCAATCGGTGGCCGCGTCAACCTTGTCTCCCAGTTCCTTCAAATGTGAGCCGAGGCGTTCGCGGGTGCGGTCGATATGCTGCTTCTATTTCGCGTGTTTCATCCATGCCACGTTCTCCTTGATCGACGCAATCGTTCGCTCCGGCATGGGATTGATTCGCTTGAATCTCCGCAGGCCAGCGGGAATCAGCACGCCGGCTGCGCAGGCCAGCACGACGGCGATCAGTAGTGTGGCGGCCCACATCGACATCCGGGTCGAGAGCGCGAAGGCGATCGTCCACAACAGAAACGCCCACGCGCTCAACGCGCCGATGGCTCCCGCGACGATCCAGACCGCCGATGCCGCCGTCTGCCTGGCATCGTCGCGAATCTCGGCCCTGGCGAGGCGCACTTCGGAACGGACGATCTCCTGCAGGTTTCGAAGGATGTCCTGCAGGACGTCAGATACGGCTCGCTCCTGATTCACGGCTCACCTCCTGCCGCGCTAGTTGCGAGTGAGCGACCGGCCGATCACGAACCCGAATGCCGCCGCGATGACCAGCGACGGACCGGGATTGTCCTTGACCACGCGTTCGACGTTTGACAGCATGCGCTTCGCATCGATGTTGCGCACATAGTCCGTGTGCTGCTCAACCGTTCCGCGATCGTCTGACGAGCTTCGTCGACAGCCTCCGTGGCTGCGTTCACCGCGTCGTCCATCACGTCCGCAGAGTTCTTCAACGACTGGTCCAACGGATATCTGTCTGGCATGGTGTTGCTCCTCTTGACGGAATTACCGATCAACATGTAGATCAGGATGGCCGTGATGAAGCCAAAGCCGAGTACCTTTGCCAGAGCATAAGCGCCAAGGAACTTCAACATGCCACTCACGAGTGCAAGTCCCGATCCGCTGGCGCATCCAGGGCTTATGTCACGCCCGGTCGTGCGGGCCCGCGGCGGCGCGCCCGACGCCGCGGGGCCGCGCCGGATCGCTTGGCGCGCCGAAACACCAGGCGTGTCGAGCCTGTCAGGTTGCCCTTCAGGACGGTCCCAATCTGCCGCAGGGCGTGGTCGTTCTCGGCTGGCGTGTTCGAGACGATGCAGTCGGACGGCGCGAAGAGCGTGAACTCGCGCATGTAGGCATCGTTTGCCGTGAAGAGCACGCAGATGTTGCCGGCGATGCCGGTCAGGATGACGCGCCGGATGCGCAGCGCGTCGAG
Organism: uncultured Acidobacteriota bacterium; assembly: GCA_963751025.1. GTDB lineage: Bacteria > Acidobacteriota > Vicinamibacteria > Vicinamibacterales > UBA2999 > Gp6-AA40. The sequence goes on from CAVVTC010000012.1 coordinate 22,707, forward strand.
CAGCGTGTCGAGCGTGGTGTCGAAGAAGCCCGAATGCTTCGGCTTCAGCACGAAATAGTCTCTTCGCGGTCGGCCGCAGCCGGCGGGACACGATGCGGCCAGGTGACGATCGCGCCGTGCAGTGGGCGATCGTCTGCCGAAAGTCGGACCGCCATTGGCCGAAGTTGTCGTTAATGTAGATGGCGGGCACGCCGGCCGCGACGGCCCGGCGCTTCAACGCCGCCAGCCGGGTCGCCATCGGGTCGGCCTGCTCGACAAGTTCCTCTGATCCCTCGAACGCGAGATCGTTGATGACATCGATGAGGAGCAGTGCGGTACCAGCTGCGGGAATGGTCACGGCAGTTGTGCGCTCGCGGCTATACACGCGGCGGGTCAGTCTCCCGCGCGAAATGCCGATGTGCGGCGATGGCCGCGACGAACGCGTCGGCCGCCGCATCGTCGTCTGGCGTGGCGACGATGAGTCCGGGATCCGGTTCACCGGTCGGAAGCGTGGGTGTGATGCCGCACGCTTCCAGGAGCTGGGTGCCTTCGCCGAACGCGAGGATGCTCTTGCAGTGGCGGTATTGATCCTTGATGAACTCGAGCACGCGGCCATCCGTCAGCAGCTGTTGTACGGCATCGGCGCCGGCGGGCAGCACGACCGCGTCGTAGAGAACCGACGGCGCGGCCTCGATGCTGACATCGATCTCGATGGCCTCGCCCGAGGAGGGCTCCACCGTTCCGAGCGTGGCCGACACGAATCGTGGGACCGCACCTTCTTCGGTCAACCGTTGGCTCAGCGCCACCAGCGAAGGACCGTCACAGCCATCGCCTACCAGGATGGCCACTCTGCGGGTGCGAATGCTGCCGTCTCCCGGCCGCGCGAGCAGCGACAGAGACGGCGAGGTCGAGACTTCCGGCGTCACGTCTCTCTCGAGGACCTTCGGCATCGGCTCCGGCATCTCACGCAAGCCAAGGCCGGATGCGACGGCGGCGGCCAGGTCCGCGTCCACGTTCATCAGCCCCGACACCATGCGCTCGCGGATCGCCGGCGTCTGCACGCGTGAGAGCTCGAACCTGAAGGCGTTGACGATGTGCTGCCGCTCGACGTCCGACTGACTGTTCCAGAACAGCGTCGCCTGCGTGTAGTGATCGGCGAATCGCTCGGCCTTGCCGCGAACCTTGTGATCGCCTTCCTCGCGCCGCTCCGGGAACGAGACGAACCCTGTCTTCCCGGCCTGGAACGGACACCCGCCGGCCAGTGAATTCGGTTCGTACGACACGCGGCCGCGATGGATCGCCTGGCGGTGCATGCCATCACGCTGGTTGTTGTGCACCTGCGCGACCGGCGCATTGATCGGAATCTCGTGGAAGTTCGGGCCGCCCAGACGCGAGATCTGCGTATCGACGTATGAATGAATGCGGCCGGCCAGCAGTGGATCGTTCGAGAAGTCGATGCCGGGCACGACGTGCGCCACGCAGAAGGCGACCTGTTCCGTCTCGGCGAAGAAGTTGTCGGGATTGCGGTTCAGGACGAGCCTGCCAACGGGAACGACCGGGACGAGTTCCTCGGGCACGATCTTCGTGGCGTCGAGCACGTCGAAGGTAAATTCCTCGGCCTGCTCCTCGGTGAAGATCTGCAGCCCGAGCTCGTACTCGGGATACGCGCCCGCCTCGATCGCTTCCCACAGGTCGCGGCGATGGAAATCCGAATCGGCTCCAGAGATCTTGACGGCTTCGTCCCAGACGAGCGAATGCGTGCCGGCGCGGGGCGTCCAGTGAAACTTCACGAAATGGGACTCGCCGCGGGCGTTGACGAGACGATAGGTGTGCACGCCGAACCCCTGCATGGTCCGGTAGCTCCGGGGGATGGCCCGATCCGACATCGCCCACATCAACATGTGCGTGATCTCGGGCATCAACGACGCGAAGTCCCAGAACGTGTCGTGCGCCGACCCGGCCTGCGGCATCGCGAAGTGCGGTTCGGGCTTGGCGGCGTGGACCAGATCGGGGAACTTCATCGCGTCCTGGATGAAGAACACCGGGATGTTGTTGCCGACGAGATCCCAGTTGCCCTCGTCGGTATAGAACTTCACCGCGAATCCGCGCACGTCGCGGGCGGTGTCGGTCGAGCCGCGTTCCCCGAGCACGGTCGAGAAGCGGACGAAGACCGGCGTCTGCTTGCCCGCCTCGGCGAACAACGAGGCGCGCGTGTATTCCTGCAATGCTTTGGTGCACTCGAAGTACCCGTGCGCCGCCGAGCCGCGTGCGTGCACGATCCGCTCGGGAATGCGTTCGTGGTCGAAGTGGGTGATTTTCTCGCGGAGGATGAAGTCCTCGAGCAGCGTCGGCCCGCGCAGACCGGCTTTGAGCGAGCTCTGATTGTCGGCGATCGGCACGCCCTGATTGGTCGTCAACGCGCGGTCGGTGGAATCCACACGTACGCGATCGAGTGGCCCCGACGTTGGGTTGTGTCCGACAGGCGGACCGCCGCTCCCAGTTTTCTCTGACCCGTTCACTTCACTGACGGTGCTTGACCCGACGATCGGATCGTCCGGCTTCACCGACGGCCCCGTGCGCGGAGCGAGAGCGGCCTCAGGGTCGTACTCCGCCGCCTTGTTGGGATTGAACGGGAAGGCCGACGCGAGATCCTGTGTCCCCGCGAATTTTTCGGCCAGCGCGTCGCCGCGCCCAGAGGTATCCGGTGTGGCAGGACCGCTTACTGTGGCGCGGCTGTTCCGTGTGGTGCTCTGTTTCCTGGGTGCCTTGGGACGTACCGATTTCGCCATGGGTCTGGTTCGTTACCTGGTGCATTCACGCGATGGGTCATACAACGTCGCAACCGTGTAAAGAGCATTTCGCGTACCAGGGAAGAGGAATTGGCGCACACCGTGCTTAGGCGGCGACGATGATGCTGGTATCGAGACGTCGCGTGCGACACGCGCTGCCTGCGGCACGTCGGGCCGAAAATAGGTATGGAGAAGCACATGGTAGGCACACGAGCGGTACGCCGACGTTGAGCGCGTGGCCGCGGCGACGCGCAATCAGAATCGAATCGCGGAGGGTGCGCCGCGGACGGGACCCACGCCCACTGCCGCGTTGGAGGAGAACGTCGAGGCCATCAAGGCATGGGAGCGCGAGACGCTTCTGACACGGTCGAAGTCCGAACAAATCGCGGACTGGATCGCCGGCACGGCCGTCGGCGGCCCCGTGCTCGTCCTTCACATCGTCTGGTTAGGCTTCTGGGTCACCGCCAACGTGGGTCTGATTCCCGGCGTCAGGCCATTCGACCCGTTTCCGTTTCCGCTGCTGACCATGACCTTGTCGCTGGAAGCCATCTTTCTCGCGTGGTTCGTGCTGGCCAGCCAGAATCGACTGGCGAGGCAATCGGACAAACGCAGTCATCTCAACCTGCAGATCGATCTGCTGGCCGAGCGCGAGATGACCGCAGTGCTTCAGCTGCTGCAGGACATCGCGAGACATCTCAAGGTGGAGACGGCGGTCACGCCGGAGCAGATTCGCGACCTGGCGAAGAAGACCGACGTCAGAGGTCTCACCGACAGAATGGAAGAGTTAACCGAGCCAGCGTCCGAGTCCCAGCCGCCCGCGTCCTCACCACACGCTGTATCCGAAGCGTCTCGGTAGGCTGCGCTGAGCCGACTCAATCACCCAGCAGGTGCCCCACCGGCTGAAGCGCGTCCACGCGATCGCAGACCACCTTGATCACCATCATTATTGGTACGGCGAGCAGCATGCCCCAGATGCCCCAGGCCCAGCTCCAGAACAGCAGTCCGGCAAAGATCGCCACGTGGTTCATCGACGCGGCGCGTCCGATGAGCGACGGCGTCAGGAACCATCCCTCGAGCGTGGTGATCAAGAGGGCCGCACCGGCGACGGCCGCGGTCATCCCGAGCGTGCCGAACTGCAGATAGCCGACGATCGACAGGCCGGCCGTGATCAGCAGCGGCCCGTAGTACGGAATCGAGTTCAGGATTCCAGCGGCGAGTCCCCACAGCGCCGCCTGCTCCAGTCCGAGCGCCCAGAGCGCGCCCCAGGTCGTCACCGCGACGGCCGTGCTCGTAAGGATCTGAATCACCAGGAATCGTTCGATCTGGCCGGCGATGTCTTCGAGCACCGACACGGTGAGTTTCTTCCGCGAGAACGTGTCGACGATTTCAACGAGCTTGCGCTTGAAGAGCTGGTCGGACAGCAGCATGAAGTAGGTGAGGAACACGATCATCATGAGCTGATTCGCGGCCGACATCAGCCCGATCGAACTCGACCAGAAGAATGTGCGCGCCTCGAAGAGCGGCTCTTCGATCTGCACGCGCATGACGCCGGGCGCTGGACGCGCCGGCTTCTGAGTGCCCTGCAAGGCGTCGGCGGCCTGCTGCACTTTTTCAACGGCCCCCGGCTCGGCCCCGGGCGCCCTTCGCAGCGACGCGGCCAGCTTGCGGGCGCCCGTAGGAAGTTGATCGATCACGGTGAGGGCCTGGCCCTGCAGCGAGTAGGCGAGCGTGCCGCATCCCGCGAGGACGATCGCGAGCATCAGCGCCGCGCCTATCATGCGCGGCACCCGGATCTGCTCCAGCCGGTCCACGGCGGGATCGAGCGCATAGAAGAGCAGGGCGCCGAGTACGAGCGGAATCAGCACGGGCTGCATGAACCGAAGCAGCAGCACGGTGATGGCGACGATCAGCAGCGTGAAGGCGACGTTCTGGAGTCGGCGCCGCGACGTACGGACCGGAGTCTCAACGGGAACGGGAACGGGAACGAGAGTGTCCAGCCCATCGGTCATGCCGGGCAGGGAGCAAGACTGGAGCCACAGTTGCGCCGCGGCGTCCATTTTGAATGTGTCACCAGAACGAGTGCCACGAGGATCGACGGAAGAGGTGACGCATGAAGCAGGAACTCGAAAAGCTCTACAGCCAGATCGCCGACATCGAGATCGCGATGATGACGACTCGCCGCGCCGATGGCCACTTGCAGTCGCGCGCGATGGCGACACAGAAGCGCGCGCTCGGCGCCGATCTCTGGTTCGTCACGCTCGACACTGCGCCAAAGCTGCGCGACCTCGACAACGATCCGCACGTCAACCTGTCGTACTACAAGGACCGCACGCGGGAATGGGTGTCGGTGTCAGGAGTGGCCAGCGTGACGCGCGACCGCGCGAAGATCCACGAGCTCTACGCGCCGGACTGGAAGATGTGGTTCCCGAAGGAAGCGGACCCACGCCATGGAACGCAGGACGACCCGCGTATGGTGCTCATCGGCATCGATGTCCACGCCGCCGTGTTCCTCGAGGTCAACAAGCCACAGCCGGTCGTCCTGTTCGAGGTCGTCAAGGGATGGCTCACCGGATCGACCCCAGAATTGGGTGAGGTTCATACAATCCGGAAGTAGTCCGGCTCCGCCAGGCGATCAGCACGCCGCCGGCAATGACCGAGCACACCACGGACGCGATCAGGAACCATCGCAGCTGCGGCAGAGCCAGCAGGGTGACGACCGAGCCGACAGCGAAGAGCAGGCCGGCGGCGTCTCCGCGGACGGGGATCGGCGACAGGTTGATCTCCGAGCGCGGCGGCCGCTCCGGTACGGCGACCGTGGTCGGATGCTCGTCATGCCATGAGCGCATCCAGAGGCTCAGGAAAAATCCGGCCACGACCGCACCCATGGTGAACGTGCCGAAGAACGGCCAGGTGGCCAGCACCAGCGCGGCGACGAGTGTCAGCAGGGCGCTCCCGTTGGGTCTGAAGAAACGCATCATCGTCCACCTCCTACTGCTCCATACGGATGACTCATTGTACTAGTTCATTCATACAAGTCAAGTCCAGGCGCCGAACGGGATCAGGGATCAGGATCGGACCGGTTCAGGGACACATCGCATGTCGAGAAACGCCGGTCGGCTCCGACCTATGGATGAAAGCGCCAGTTGAGGCGCGAAGATAGAGGAAGGAGCAACCAATGAAGTTCATGATGATGATGAATGCCCCCCGGGGTAAGGGAGCGGGGGACTGGGGCGTGGTCAACTGGGCGCCGGAAGACTTCAAGGCCCATATCGATTTCATGAAAGATTTCGCCAGGCGCCTGCAGGAGGCCGGCGAGTGGGTGGACGGCCAGGGGCTGGCGTCGCCGGGACAGGCCAGGCTCGTGCGCGCGGGCAAGAACGGCGTGCCGGACGTGACCGACGGCCCGTTCGCCGAGTCGAAGGAGTTCCTCGCCGGCTACTGGATCGTGGACGTGGACAGCCCCGAGCGTGCCTACGAGCTCGCCGCGACCGCATCGGCCGCGCCGGGGCCGGGCGGCAAGCCGATCAACATGGCGATCGAAGTGCGCGAGGTGATGAGCGCGCCGCCGGAGGTCTAGCTGGTGGCGTGGGTTCCGCCGGGTCCGAAGAACAGGACCCGGCCTACACTTCCGAGAGCTGATCCGCCTACGCTTCGGGCAATTGAACGACCAGCGAGATCGCGCCGGAGAGGCGCTGCCAGTCAGCGGTTTCTTTTTCGAGCTGCCGGCGTCCCTTGCGCGTCAGCGCGTAGAACTTGGCGCGGCGGTTGTTCTCGCTGGGTTTCCACTCGGCCTTGATCAGGCCTTGCTGTTCGAGCTTGTGGAGCGCGGGGTAGAGCGATCCGTCGCTCACCTGGAGCACGTCGCTCGACACCTGCTTCAGGCGCAGGCTGATCGCCCAGCCGTTCTGTGGCTCGAGGGCGAGGATCTTCAGAATCAACAGGTCCAGGGTGCCCTGGACGAGATCAGTCGGCCGGCTCATCGCTCATCACGGTTACCGAGTGAGGATAGCACGCGGTCCGGGCCGCCTGAAGGCGGCCCCCACATCGCGAATGGAGCCGACGCGGAGCTAAACGCTGGACGGCGCGCGGCATTGCAGTGATGCGGACCGGCTACCGGCTACCGGCTACCCGGTACCGGCTGAGGCCCGCTACTACACGGGCTCGCTTGTGCCGACGAGGACGTCCCACCAGCCGAAGTAGGTGGCGAGCAGATGATCGAGCTCGCGCGTCTCGTTCGTGGAGTCGGTCTGTTCAGGCAGCGGCAGGCAGTAGGCCGCGTGCGGCGAGGCTTCGAGCATGTAGCGCACGCCTTGGGAGAAACCGGTCCCGGCGTACGCGATACAGCCGGCCATCGGCAGCGCGCGCAGGTCGTCCAGCGCGTAGGGGATCTTTTCGTCTACGGTGCCTTCGCTGTCCTGGAACTTGCATTCGATCGCGAAGGCCTTGTTGGTGGGCTCGCAGACGACGAAGACGTCGATGCGGCGGTTCTTGCCGATGATCGTCTTGCCGACATGGATCTCCCGATAGACCTTGAGGCCGCGTGCGCCGAACCGCTTCGAGACGTAGGACGCGACGAGGTTCGCGTAGTCGCCGCCGGTCATGTCTCCGAGACGATCATTTCGTCGAGCAGGCTGGCCTGATCAGCAGCTGGTAGATTATCGGGCTCGCGACCGGCACCATACGCCTTCAATCGATCCGCGGTGTGACGTACGGCTCCTGGAAAGAGATCAGTGCCGATGAACTTGCGGCCCAACTCCAACGCGGCGACGCCGACACTGCCGGATCCCATGAATGGATCGGCGACAACGTCGCCGGGCTTCGAGCTCTGTTCGATGAGCACCTTCGAGACCTTCGAGGGCTTCTCGGCTGGATAGCCGCCGCGAATCCGCGGCTCGGCGATGATGTCGGCGATGCCGAGGTCGTTGAGCCGGCGCTTGCCCTTCTCGAAGAAGAGAATCAGTTCGTATCGCGCGCGGTAGTGATAGCCCATCCCGATCGTGCGCTTGTCCCACACCAGCGGCTTCCAGAATTTGAAACCCGCCAGTTCGGCCTTCGGCTTGGCGTCGAACATCGTTTCCGCGTCGCAGAACAGATAGAAGTGCGTGTCCGGTTTGAGCACGCGGAACACTTCGGTGAAGAGCTCGCCGAACCGCTCGTTCGGAAACACGCGGAACCAGTCGTTGCTCGACGACTTGCTGTGCTTGAGCCGCGTGGTCGTCCCGACGGCGCGATGCTTCTCGAGCGACTCGTAGGCCGGATCGGTGACCAGGAGATCGACAGACTCCTCGGGCAGACCGCGCAACCAGCTGACGGCATCTGCTGCGGAGAGTTCGAACAGGGGCGCGTTCACGACAGGCTCTGTATGGGGCGGACGAGTGGGCTGCGACATTCTACGTGACATTCATTCTGGCTTCGAGGGGTGACAGCGCAGGTCACGAGGGTCCGGCTGGTCGCGCGGATCTTTGCACGTCTGCAAGACCGGACACTGACCCGACTAGCGCGCTCGGAGACTCACGGCGATGGACGATGCCGGTCATGTTGAACTCAGTGGCCGAGCGCGTCGGGCGATCTGTCGGCGGATCGAGAAAGCGCTTCTGTTCGCAGAACGGCGAGTCCGCCGACGCTGGTATCGAGTCATTGATAGCGAGCGTGGGACGCATCGAGCGAGACTCGAGTACGAGCGCGCGCGTCTGACCGAGATCTTCGACGCCGTAGATCGCGCCGATGTGCGGATGGTTGAGCGACGCCAGCAGGCGTGCTTCCCGATCGAAGCGCGCCCGTCGATCGGGATCGGCGAGCCACACCTCCGGCAGGATCTTGATGGCGACGTCGCGATCGAGCGTCGAATCGCGGGCGCGATAGACCTCGCCCATGCCGCCGGCGCCGAGCAGTGACTGAATCGTGAAGGGTCCGAGGCGGGTGCCGATCATGTCCGCAGTTGGGCCTACAGGGTAACAGGCGCGCCAGGCTGGCTGATTTTCCTAACAAAATCGAGGACTTGACGGCAGGGCTTAGAACTCGTATAGTGAGTAAACGTTTATTCACTAATCCGCCTGAAGGCGGACACTACGCACCCTGAAGGCGGACACTACGCCCTGAAGGCACTACGCACATGCCGAGACACCGATTCGCCGACACCCGCGACCGCATCGAACAGGCCGCCGTTCGCCTGTTCGTGGAAAAGGGCGTGGCCGAAACCAGCATCAGGGATATCGCGCGTGCGGTGGGACTTTCAGAGGGCGCGCTGTATCGACACTTCGAGGGCAAGGACGAACTCGTGTGGAAGGCGTTCGAGCGCCACTACGTCGCCTTCGCGGTGACGCTGCAGGAACTGGCCGAGCAGGAGTCCACGGCTCGCGGCAAGGTCGCCGCGATGATTCGCGGCTTCTGTCGCGCGCACGACGACAACCCGACGCTGTTCAAGTTCCTGCTGTTCATCCAGCACGGGCAGCTCAGTAAGCTCGAGCCCGGAACGCTGACGCCGGTCGAAGTGATGCGCTCGGTGCTCGACAAGGCCATCGCCTCGCGCGAGATTCCGGCGCAGGCGCCGGATCTGGCCACGGCGCTCGTCTTCGGCGTCGTCCTGCAGCCGGTCACGTTCGCTGCCTACGGACGCCTGCCGATCACTCTGGGCTCGATGTGTGAACGTCTGATCGCCGCCGCGTGGGCGGCCATCACCGCGGTGGAGCGGCGCGAACCCGCCGCGTGAAGGTAGGCGGGTCTGAAGACCCGCCTCTACGAGGAGATGTCCATGCGATCGCCTCTCGTCCAACTGCTCACGGCTCGCCGGTTCGCACCGCTGTTTGTCACGCAGTTCCTCGGCGCCTTCAACGACAACCTGTTGAAGAGCGCGCTTGGCATCCTGGTGACATTCCGGCTGGCCGAGCAGGCGGGCATCAACGCCGCGACGCTGGCGATGATCGCGAGCGCGCTGTTCATCGCGCCCTTCTTCCTCTTCTCCGGCGCATCGGGCACGCTCTCGGACCGGTTCGACAAGTCAGTCATCGCGCGGTGGGTCAAGCTCGCCGAGATCGGCATCATGCTGCTCGGCGGGTGGGGCCTGTGGCAGGGCAGCGTGCCGGTGTTGCTCGTCGCGCTCTTCTGCCTCGGCACGCATTCCACCGTGTTCGGGCCGATCAAATACGCGCTGCTGCCGCAGCACCTCGACGAGAAAGAGCTGGTCGCCGGCAACGCGTTGATCGAAGCGGGCACGTTCCTCGCGATCCTGCTGGGCACGATCATCGGCGGCAGCATCGCGCTCTTCGGCAGCGGCCCGCTGATGGTTGGCGCGTTCGGAGTGGTCGCCGCGATCGCGGGCTGGCTCACTGCCCGTCAGATTCCCACTGCGCCGCCGTCGTACAGCGGCGAGGCGCCGCGTGTGCGTCTGCTCCACGACACGATCGACGTCGTCCGGCACGTGACGAACCGGCCGCAGCTGCTGCTGCCGATCCTCGCCACCTCCTGGTTCTGGCTCTTCGCGTTCATCGTCGTCTCGGGCCTGCCGGTGTTTGCGAAAGACGTGCTCGTGGCCAACGAGCAGGTGGTGACGATGATGCTGGCGCTCTTCGCGATCGGTGTCGGGATCGGATCCATCCTCGCCGAGAAACTGCTTCACGGTGAGGTCAGCGGCCGATTCGTCCCCTGGTCCGCCGCCGCGATGGCCGTGTTCGCGATCGACCTGCATCTGGCCAGCGCGAACGTGCTGGCGACCTCGACGAGCGCAGATCTCGTCAACGCCAGCGCATTCCTGGCCAGGCCGGGCAGCTGGCGCGTCATCGTCGATCTGATCGGCATCGCGATGGCCGGCGGGCTGTTCACCGTGCCGCTCTACGCGATTCTCCAGCACGAGAGCGAGCCGAGCCACCGGTCGCGCGTCATCGCGGCCAACAACATCATCAACGCACTGTTCATGACCGCCGCGACCGGCGCCGCAGCTCTCCTTTCTCAGCGTCTGACGATGGGCGAGTTGTTCGCGCTGGTTGGCTTCACCACGTTTCCAGTCGCGGTGTACTCTGCGTGGGTCGTGCGGCGTTCACTCCTCAAAGGTGTGATGCGGCTCATCCTGAAAATCCTGTATCGAGTGCAGGTGGAAGGGCTCGAGCACGCCCGCTCGGCGATGCCGCATGCGGTGATTGCCGCGAACCACGCCTCGTTCCTCGACGGGCTGCTGCTCGGCGCGTTCATGCCCGGCGATCCGATCTTCGCGGTGGACACCTTCATCGCGAAGCAGTGGTACGCGAAGCCCTTCCTGGCGATGGTCAATGCCTTTCCCGTCGATCCGACCAATCCGCTGTCGATCCGTTCGATGATTCGCGCCGTTGATGCGGGCTCGGCCTGCATCATCTTTCCTGAAGGCCGCGTCACGACGACCGGCGCTCTGATGAAGGTGTACGAAGGTCCCGCGGTCATCGCTGAACGCACGAAGGCGGCGCTGGTGATGGTGCGTATCGAGGGCGCGGAGTTCACGCCCTTCTCACGACTCGCCGGCAAGGTCCGGCGGCGATGGTTCCCGCGTCTCCGTATCCGCATCCTGCCACCGAAACGACTCACGTCGGCTGAAGGCATCACTGGTCGAGCGCGCCGCGCCGCCCTGCGGCGCGCACTTCGCGACGAGATGGTGCAGACGATGTTCGCCACCGCGCAGATCGACACCACGCTGTTCGATGCGCTGCTCGAAGCGCGCCGGCAGCATGGCGGTGGTCATGCGATCGCCGACGACATCGAGTTCAAGCCGATGAACTATCGCGGACTCGTCACCGCGAGCTTTGCGCTCGGCGGTGTCCTCGCCGCGCGCACGAGTCCAGGCGAACGCGTCGGCGTGCTGCTGCCGACCTCGCGCGCGGCGGTGGTCACGTTCTTCGGGCTTCAGGCCGAGGGTCGCGTGCCCGCGATGCTCAATTTCTCGACCGGTCCGGCCGCCGCGCAGTCGGCGTGCAAGGCCGCTGAGATCAAGCTGGTCGTCACCGCGCGGAAATTCGTCGAGAAGGCCAAGCTCGAGGCGATGGTGGCGGCCCTGGCGTCGCAGACGACGGTGCTGTATCTCGAGGACGTGCGCGGCGAGATCGGGATCACCACGCGGATTCGTGCGCTGGTTCGATCGCTGATGGCCCGGCCGCGTCACCGGCGCGAGCGCGCACACGATCCGGCTGTCGTGCTCTTCACGTCCGGCTCGGAAGGCACACCGAAGGGTGTCGTGTTGAGCCACCGCAATCTGCTCGCGAACCGTCATCAGCTGGGCTCCGTCGTCGACTTCAGCCCCAAGGACATCGTCTTCAACGCCTTGCCCGTGTTCCATAGCTTCGGGCTGACCGGCGGTCTGCTCCTGCCGCTGCTCGCCGGCGTCCGCGTGTTTCTGTATCCCTCGCCGCTGCACTACCGGACCGTTCCGGAGTTGGCCTACGGCGTGAACGCGACGATCCTCTTCGGCACCGATACGTTCCTCGCCGGGTACGCGCGCGTCGCGGACAACTACGACTTCTATTCAGTGCGCTACGTGTTTGCAGGCGCCGAGCGCGTCAAGCCCGAGACGCGGCGCGTGTGGTCAGAGAAGTTCGGCATCCGCATCCTCGAGGGCTACGGGGCGACCGAAACCGCGCCGGCGCTGGCGGTGAACACGCCGATGCACTTCAAGGCAGGCACCGTCGGGCGTCTGCTGCCAGGAGTCGAGCACCGCCTCGAGACGGTCGAAGGGATCGCCGACGCCGCGCGACTGTTTGTCAGCGGACCGAACGTGATGCTGGGTTACCTGCGTGCGGAGAACCCGGGCGTACTCGATCCGCCGCCAGACGGCTGGTACGACACGGGCGACATCGTGCAGATCGACGCCGAAGGCTTCGTCACGATCAAAGGCCGTGCGAAACGCTTTGCCAAAGTGGCAGGGGAGATGGTGCCGCTCGGCGCCGTCGAGGAGCTCGTCGCCCGAGTGTGGCCGTCAGCGATGCACGCGGTCGTGTCAGTGCCGGATGCGAAGACGGGGAGAGCAGCTCGTGCTCATCACCGATCAGGCGGATGCCACTCGCGCCGCGCTGGCCAGCGCCGCGCGCGAAGCCGGGCTTCCGGAGATCTTCGTGCCGCGCTCGATCGCGCACGTTGCAAAGGTGCCGATCCTCGGCACGGGGAAGATCGACTACGTCAGCGCTGGAAAGCTCGCGGTCGAGCTGGCGGCGGCTTCCTAGAGCTAAGCGGACGGAGCCTTCGGAGGCAACGGGCTAACACGGAGGAACGGGGAAACGGAGGTCGTTTATCAACCGAGAGAATTCTCCGTTGCTCCGCTCCTCCGTGTGGACCCGTTGCCTCCGAGCCCTCCGTTGCCTGCACCCAATGAAAATGTAATCACGTTCCCTCGCCCCACGCCGCTCTGCAAGCCAACGTTCGCTGACCGGCGGGACCTCGACGCGAGGTCGTCGCAACCACCGCCACGTCCGGTTCGCGATCAGCAGAGCGAGCAGTCCTCCCGCCAGGTACAACATTCGGCAACATCCAACTCCCAACTCCCATCAATACAAACGCGTGCGTCTGGGGGTCGGGGCGTTGGAGCATCCGCAATGGTCGTGCCGAGATCGAGCAGAGGACTGCCGAGTGTTCCGGCGATCGGCCAAGTCGATCGAGCTAACCGGACCGTATCGCCCGTGACACGTCCGAAGAAACTGCACAGCCTGAACCGTGGAACGCGGCTGGAATTGCTGACCCCGCGAGGGGCCCAGGACTCACTGTGGGTCGGATGCGGGGAACGGCTCGGGTCCGAGCGGCGGCGGGTCGGGCAACAGCACAGGCTCGATTGTCGGAACGATTTGCAGTGGTGTCGATGGGAACGTCAGCGGCGGAATGTCGCCGAGCGCCTGCACGCGCGTGTACACCAGCATGCGCCGAGGGCGAGTATCGCGACGAGCACGACACCGCCAACGAGCATCCATCCGCGCGCGATGCCCGCGTCCACCGAGGAGTTGAGGAGCTCGGCGTGCCCTTCGGGCACGAAATCCGCGCGTACCTCCCGCTCGGTGCTGGGCACTCGCACGGCGCTCCGTGTCTGCACGGGCGCGAACAGCGCCGGTGCGATGGGCTGGGATGGCGGAGTGGAGCGGACTCGCGCGGCGCGCCGGTTCCCCCTTCGGTTCGGCTGGCGCGGGCGCAGCGGACTTCACCGGCACCGGCCTCGAAACCGAGATCCGCGGCAGCATCCCACACGAAGCCTGGCTCGATGCGTCCGACGCGCGCGGCGAATCCGCGATGCAGCGCACGGTCGCAGATCAGATTGATCAGACGCGGTGTGCCGCCAGACGCCTGATAGACCGCGTCGAGCGCCGCATCCGAGAACTCGACGCGGGCTTGGCCCTCGCCGGCGATGCGCAGGCGATGGCCGACATATCCGGCGACGCCGTCCTTGCCGAGCGGCGTCAACTCGCAGCGCACTGACACTCGCTGATTGACCTGCCGCAGTTCGGGAAGCTTCAGATTTGCGCGCAGCTCGGGCTGTCCGACGAGCACGACTTGCAGAAGTTTCTCGCGCCCTTCGAGGTCGGACAGGATGCGAACCTCTTCGAGCAGCGGCAGCGGCAGGTTCTGCGCCTCGTCGATGATCAAGACGGCGAAGGCCTGCAGCGGCGCCAGCGAATCCAGGAACTGGTACAGCGGGTAGCTCAGGTCGGGGCGTGACGCGCCGTTCAGGCTGCCGCGCTTCAGATCGGCGATCGAGACCACGCCGAAGTCCACGAGCAGCATCTTCAACAGGTCTTCGCGCGACACGAACGGGTCGGGCACGAAGGCGCTGAACGTCCGTCGATCGAGATGCTGCAGCACGGACCGGATGAGCGTGGTCTTGCCGGTGCCGATCTCACCGGTCAATGTGATGAGTCCTTCGCGCCGGCGGATACCGTTCAGCAGTTCCTCGAACGCTGGCGCGTGCTCGGGGCTTCGGAAGAGGAATCGCGGGTCGGCCGACAGGCTGAAGGGTTTTTCCATGCAGGCCGTAGTACGGCTCGTAGGTGAGCGAGAAGAGGCCGGACGAGGACTGGCCCGCCGAGGGCTGCGCGTCCTGCCCACCGGGCAAGTGTCGCAGCACGCGACCGCCCTCGAGCGGCATCAAGGGAAATTGCTGGCTCACCGTGTTGCGACTATCGGCTGAAACGGGCGGGAACTGTTAGGCGAGCAGCCGAAATTCTGTGCAAGGGAGGCCGCCTGAAGGCGGCCCTACCACCCGTTGCAATCGAACTTGAACCCGCACTTCAGGCACTTGATGCAGCCCTTGACCTTGGCCAGATCGTGCGATTCGCCGCAGCGCGGGCACGTCGTGGCCTCGTCGTCGCCGTCCTGGCGCGCCGTCTGAATCCGGCGCTCTTCGGCCTGAACCGCTGGTTGCACAGTTTTATCGGGCAAAGATGATCTTCTCGCTTTCGAAGAGGGTCGAGGTAATGCGAACCAGGATGGCCGCGGCGACGAGGGAGATGCCTGCCGACGTCAGGAACGCGTTGATCGACGGTGTTTGTCCGCCGAGCACGTTGGTCAACAGCACGTATGGGCCCAACACGGGCGTCGCGTACATCCACGGCGCGTTGCCGATCGGATAGAGCGCGCCCATGACGCCAGGGATCATCGGCAGCAGGACCAGGACGCCCATGTAGCTCTGCGCTTCCTTGAACGATCGCGCCAGCGTGGCGACCGCCGACTGCAGCGCCGCCGAGAACAGGCACATCGGCAGCGCCGCCGCGATGATGCCGGTCATGTGCTCAGGCCCGATCCGGAACCGGATGCCCATCTCCTCGAGCGGCAGGAACCGCGGCAGGATCGCGCACAGCACGGTCGTCAGCGCCGTCGCTCGCCATGGCGATCAGCGCCGCGGCGAGCCACTTGCCGGCGACGAACACCAGGCGCGGCGCCGGGTTGACGAGCAGCGGCTCGAGCGAGCCGCGCTCGCGCTCGCCGGCCGTCGAGTCGGTCGCGATCTGCATCCCGCCGACGAAGCGCCGCCATGATGATGAACATCGGAATGAAGGTCAGGACCTGCGCGGCCCGCTGCTGCGCCGTCGAGACCTCGATGTCTTCGAGGTCGACGGCGGCGGCACGCCGGACTGACGCCGCGCGCGATGAGCCGCAGGCTGCCGATCTCCGCGCTGTACTGCTGCAGCAGCCGGCGCACGCGCTCGACCTGGGCCGCGCGTCGTTGCGCGAGCTGTCGGCGACGATCTGCAGCGGTGCCGGCCGCGACGCGCGGAACTGTCTCGGCGAAGTTCTTCGGGATGATGATCAGACCACGTCTTCTGTCCTGATCGCGGACCGCCTTCTTCGGCGATCCTGCGGCCCCTCGACGACCGATGACGCCGGACTGCTGCCGCAGCCACTCCACGAGCGCCGGCGCGTGCTGCATGCCCGACGACGGGCACGCGGACCTGCTCGGCCTCGCGCTGCCGATCGGCGACGCGGTTCATCATGAAGCCGATGAGCACGGGCCCGATCGACGACGCTGAAGACGATCGACGAACAGCGCGCGCCGATCGCGCAGCGAGTCCTTCAGCTCCTTGCGCGATGACGATCACGACCTGCCGCAGCGCTGCGCGCGACGGTCATTCGTCGTCCGCCGTCCGCTCGAGCGCCGGCCAGCGCCACGAACGCATCCTCGAGGTTGTCGTGGCCGGTCTGCGGCGCGCAGATTCGTCGGGCGTCCCGCGCGCCACGACGCGGCCGCGCCGCGATGACCACGATCGAGTCGCAGAGCGCCGACACCTCCTGCATGACGTGGCTCGAGAAGAGCACGCAGCGGCCCTCGTCGCGGAGCCGGCGGACGATCGGTCCGCACGGCCCGCGTGCTCATCACGTCGAGGCCGTTGGTCGGCTCGTCGAGCAGGACGTTCTGCGGGCTGTGGACGAGCGCGCGCGCGAGGGCGACCTTGGTGCGCTCGCCGTGCGAGAAGCCCGCGGTGCGGCGATCGGCGATGGCATTCATGTCGAGCAGGTCGAGCAGCTCGTCGGTCCGCTGTCGCAGCTGCGCGCCGCTGATGCCGTGCAGCTCGCCGAAGTAGTCGATGTGCTCGCGCGCGGTGAGCCGCGGGTACAGGCCGAAGCCGTCGGGCAGCACGCCCAGCCGTCCCTGCGCCTCCTGCGGCGTCGGCGATCGCATCGACGTCGTCGACGCGCGATGCTGCCCGCCGTCGGGCCGCATCACCGCATAGAGCATCCGCAGCGTCGTCGTCTTGCCGGCGCCGTTCGGGCCGAGCAGGCCGGTGATGGCGCCGTTCGTCGGCGGTGAAGCTGACGCCGCTCACCGCGGTCACGGTCGCCGAACTTCTTGCGGAGCTGTTCGACGCGAATCATGGTTCCGACCCAGGGCTAGGGGCAGGGCTGGGCCGAGGGCTGTGCCAGGGCCGTGCGCAGGATCGGGGCCGGCCGGTGTCACGAAGAACGGCGGCCGCTTCACGGTGCGTGACGCACTGACGCATCGAGCGACGCGGACGCCGCGCTGTCGAGGAAGTCCTGAATCAGCTGCGCGCCGCACGCCGTGCCGATGACGCCGTGGCCCGTGGCCGGCACCGTGATGTGGCGCGCCATTGGTCAGATGACTTCACGACCGCGTCGCCCCAGCTCGGCGGCGTCACGGGATCGAGATCGCCCGACAGGACCAGCGCCGGCACGTCGGACACCACCGGCTCGTAGTAGGCACTCGTCCACCTGCACCCTTCGGCCACATCTCGCACGCCTTGAGCTGATTGCCCAGCAGGTGCGAGCCGAACAGCGTGCCCGCCGTGGCCTCCTGCATGTCGGCCGGCGTGACGCGCACCGCGTCCTCGCTGCACAGCACCGACAACTGCATGCCGACGCTCATGTTCTCGTCGGTGCCCTCGCCGGCGAGTCCGAGCGCGAACAGGCTCTGGAACTCGTTGCGCTCGGCGTGATCGACCAGCGCGGGCACGATCGACGCGGTCAGCGGCGAATACAGCGCGCTGAACAGGATGCTGGCGACGACGCGCGCCTCGACGCGCGATGTCTTCGGCGACGCCGGTGCGCGGGATGCACGATCCGAACGGTCGGCGGCTCCTGCTCGAGACGCCGCAGCAGGTTGCGGATGCGCGCCGGCAGGTCCGGGAAGGCTCGCTTGCACGCGGCGTCGGCCTCGCAGTCGGTGAGGAGCTTGTCGAGCGCGCGCTGCGCGTCGCGCGCGGTGAACACCGGCAGACGCATGTCCATCGGCGCGACGCCGTCGAGGATCATCGTCGCGCACGTGTTCGCCGTGGCGGCGGAGATAGACGAGTGCCGCGCGGGTTCCGTACGACCCGCCGTACAGGTTGATGCGGTCGTAGCCCAGATAGCGCGCGCACCTCGTCCAGGTCGTCCATCGCGATGTTGGTCGTGTAGAGGCGCACGTCGGCGTCGTAGCCCGCGAGACATCGCTTCAACCGGTCCAGGCCCGAGTCGTTCGATTCCGTCATCTCGCGCAGCGAGTTCGCGTCCGAGCGGCAGTTCAGCGGATTGGATTTCCCGGTGCCGCGCTGATCGACGAGGACGATGTCCCGCGTGCGCTGGACGGAGCGGAAGGCCACGCGTATCTGGCGCGCCAGCTGCGCGGCGCCCTGGCCAGGCCCGCCGGCCAGGAAGAACAGCGGATCGGCTGCCGGTGGGACGCACCGCGGGCAGGACGACGATCCAGAGCTTGATCTGGCGGCCGGCCTGGCGGGTCCGATCCTCGAACACCGTCAGGGTACCGCAGTAGGCATCGGTGGGACCTTCGGCACTTGTGCAGGGATGAAGGCGGTCGAGGGCCCCGGTGCCCGGCCCGCCCGCGCACGCGGCGCCAGTGAGGGACAGCAGCGTCAGGAGGCCGGGAAGAGGAGACGCGCGAAGCGCGAGGGAGTCCGCCGGCGGCAGTCCACGCGCGGCGATGATAGCATTGCGGTCCGTAATCTTAGATGTTCAAACCACTTATCTCATTCTCTCGTCCAATGTATACGTTCATCGCGCGGGTTACCTGCGTAAGATTCGCGAACCCCGGGTGTTCCACGAGCGTCCTTATGTCGTTGTAGGTGGATGAGAATGCGGGGCTGCCCATGAAAGAGTCTGCGGAACAATCCAGTCTGGCGTCGGAAGCGTACTCCGTTGTGCGACAGCGGATCCTGCGCGGCGACATCGTCCTTGGCCA
This sequence comes from uncultured Acidobacteriota bacterium, assembly GCA_963751025.1. Classification (GTDB taxonomy): domain Bacteria; phylum Acidobacteriota; class Vicinamibacteria; order Vicinamibacterales; family UBA2999; genus Gp6-AA40. Next base: position 41,598 of record CAVVTC010000012.1, read on the forward strand.
GGTCATTTCCCGGCGGAAGCTCGCCGCCGAGCTCAGTATGAGCTTCCTGCCCGTCTCCGAGGCGCTGCTGCGGCTCGAGATCGAAGGGTTGCTCGAGAGCCGGCCGCGGGCCGGGACGCGCGTTCGCATTCCCTCCCCCGAAGACGTGCAGGGACACTACGTCGTGCGTGAAGCGCTCGAGGTGCAGGCGGCCATGCGATTTGCCCGCGTGGCCACGCCGGGCGAGCGGGCCGAGCTCAAGAAGCTGGCTGTGCGCGTGGACCAGCTGTCGATGCAGCTGGATCGCCCGCTGTACCAGACGGTTCACCAGAAGCTGCACGCGCGGATCGCGCAGTGCGCGCGGTGTCCGGCGCTGCTCGACGCGATCGAGAAGACGCACGCATTGGCGTCGATCTGGTTCTGCGTGATGCGGCAGCCCAAGACCGATGATCCCCCGACCCGCCATCAGGAGCTGGCCGAGGCCGTGTGCAGCGGCGACCCCTTGCAGGCGGCGGAGGAGGTGCGGCGCCATCTCGCGGTGGCGTGGAGCACTCGATGGAAGTGCTGCAGCCGTATTTCAGGCTCCGGAAGGCGACTGGCCGGACGTTCCATCGCAGCGACCGGAACCGGCAGGCCCCCCGCGACCTCTCGCCGTTGCACTGAAGGACGCCTCTCTGTCTTCGTGCACCCTTGACACCGGCCGTCAGCGTCAGAATTATCGTGCCCCTGCAACGGCGGTCAAGGTGCGCCCCGCAGTATTAGCTTCCGAGGAGTCTGTTCGATGCGAACCAAGTTTGCTGTCGTGATTGCTGGACTCGTGCTGCTCACGAGCGCCCGGGCCATCTGCCCACCACTCGTTCTCAGCCGAGTTCGACGCGAACAAGCCGTTCAAGATGACCGGCACGGTGACGAAGGTCGAGTGGATGAACCCGCACACGTTCTTCTACATCGACGTGAAGGACGAGAAGACCGGCAAGGTCACGAACTGGGCGATGGAGATGGGCAGCCCGAACGGTCTGATGCGCTCCGGCTGGACTCGGAACACGATGAAGGCGGGCGACGTGGTGGAAGTCGAGGGCAGTCTGGCCAAGGACGGCAGCCCGACCGGCAACGCGCGGTCGGTGATGATGAACGGCAAGCGCCTGTTCGCGGCGTCGAGCCAGGGCACCACGCAGTAACGAGGAACGCCCTTGAAGAACAGTCTTCGTGCCGCGCTGCTCAGCGCGACGGCGGTCGTCGTGTTCTCATCGAGCGCCTGGGTGCTGGGCGCGCAGCAGGGCGGCGCTGAAGGCGGCGCCGCCGCACAAGGGCGGGGAGGCGGCGGCGGACGCGGCCGCCAGGCCGGTCCCGTCCTGCCGACCCCGCGACTTCCAGATGGCACGGTGAACTTCGGCCGCATCCCGGGTGAGAAGGGCGTGTGGGCGGTTCCCTACATCACCAACATGGCGATGCGTGTCGTCGGCACGGACGGCCAGCTGATTCCTGAAATCCAGAAGGCTGCAGGCAGCGGCCCGCGCGGGCGGCGGTGGCGCCCGTGGTGGTGGCGGCGGCGGCGGTCGCGGCGGATCGAAGTCCGAGCCGTGGATGCCGTGGATGCCATGGTCGGCAGCGGTGTACGACTACAACTCGAAGAACGAATCGAAGTACGACCCCGAAGGCTACTGCCTCCCGCCCGGCGGCCCGAGGATGATGGCCACGCCGTATCAGATGGAGATCGTCCAGCAGCCGGAGCACAAGCGCATCTTCATGATCTTCGAAGGGGCGACGCACATCTGGCGCGAGATCTACATGGACGGCCGGAAGTTCCCGGAGGGTGACGCGCTCAACCCGACCTATCTTGGCTACTCGATCGGCCGCTGGGAGAATCCGGACACGCTGGTCGTCGAGAACAAGGGCTTCAACGAGAACAGCTGGCTCGATTACTTCGGACACCCGCATACCGACCAGATGGAAGTCGTCGAGCGGTGGACGCGTCCGAACAAGGGCACGCTGCACTACGAGGCGACTGTGACCGACCCCGGCGCCTACACCAGGCCGTTCACGATGGCGTGGGACATCCCCTGGCGCGAGGGCGGCGAGCTTCCCGAGTACATCTGCCAGGAGAACAACCAGTATCTGAATCGGCTGGTGGACGATCTGGGCCAGCCGATCTTCGGTCCGCGTCCGCAGCCTGGCCAGCGAAGTCCGGCGAGTGCGGGAACCCGCTAGGTGGGTGTCGATGCGTTCGGCTGTTTATGCGAGCGGCCCTCGTCGCTCGTCGCGCTCGCGCTGCCGTCTCGTGGTCGCGCACGCGCAGTTCGGCCACCCGCTGAAGGGGCAGTGGAGCGGCCAGTGGGGTCCCGCGGACAGCCCGAACCGCCTGCTGCTCGATCTGCACTGGGACGGCAAGGCCATCACCGGCGTGATCAATCCGGGCCCCGAAGCGGCCACCGTGAAGTCGGTGACCTTCGACTACACCGACCCGTCGGCGTGGGTGGTGAAGATGCAGGCCGAAGGCAAGGACGCGTCCGGCAAGGCCGTTCAGATCAGCGTGGACGGTAAGCTCGAGAACATCGGCGCGTATCATGCGGCTCTTTCACGGCACGTGGACGCAGGCCGGCAGGAAGGGCGAGTTCACGGTCACACGCAATTAGTGAATCGCGTAGAGCGGAGGCGTTCGCCTCCGCGTCAGATAGCATGAGGGCCGCGTGACGATGCGGCCCTTTCTCTTGTACGGCCTCTTGCTCGGCCTCGCTGGCTGCCGGCCGGTCGAGAAGGCGCCTCCGATCGCCGAAGCGGAGTGGTTCGTCGATCAAACCGAGCAGAGCGGCCTGATCTTCACGCACTTCAACGGGATGACCGGTGACTTCTACTACCCGGAAGTCATGCCGCCCGGCATCGCGCTCTTCGACTACGACACCGACGGCGATCTCGATGTGTTCGTGGTCCAGGGCGAGATGTTCAGCGGCAAGCTGATCGAGAGCGCGCTCGTCGCGCCGAAGAGTCCGTTGACGTCGCGTCTGTTTCGCAACGACGTAGGGCCCGTCCTTTCGGACGGGCTCGGCCGGTCCGACAGGACCGGCCCTACGGTTCACGGACGTGACCGAGGCCAGTCGCATCGACGTGCGCGGCTACGGCATGGGTGCCGCGACCGGCGATATCAACAACGACGGCTGCGTCGATCTCTACGTCACCAAGCTCGGGTCGAATCAACTGCTGCGCAACAACTGCGACGGCACGTTCACCGACGTCACCGCCGCGAGCCGCACGGCCGATCCGGGTTGGAGTGTGTCGGCGGCGTTCGTGGACGTCGATCGCGACGGCTGGCTGGATCTGTTCGTGGGTCAGTACCTCGACTACTCGATCGCCAGCGAACGTCGTCTGCTACAGCGTCTCCGGTCAGCGCGACTACTGCCCGCCCAGCGCCTATCGCGCCCGGCCGAGCCATCTGTTTCGCAACAATCGCGACGGCACGTTCAGCGACGTGACGGTCGCCGCGGGCATGGCCACCGAGTTCGGTCCCGCGCTGGGCATCGCCACCGCCGACTTCAACCGCGACGGATGGATCGATATCTACGTCGCCAACGACGGCGCTCCGAATCAGCTGTGGATCAATCAGCGCAACGGGCGGTTCATGAATACCGCGCTCCTCGCCGGCGCGGCGGTCAGCGCCGAAGGGCGGCTCAAGGCGAGCATGGGCGTGGACGCGGGCGACTTCGACGAGGACGGCGATGAGGACATCTTCGTCGGCGAACTCACCGGGCAGGGCGCGGACTTGTACGTCAACGACGGCTCGGGAGTGTTCGTCGAGGGAAGCGCCCACGCCGGCCTCCGCCTCAGAACGCTGCCGTTCACGGCCTTCGGCGCGGCGTGGCTGGACGCCGACAACGACGGCCGGCTCGATCTGGCGATCGCCAACGGAGCGGTGACGCACACCGCCGAGGCGCTCGCCGCCAACGAGCGCTTCCATCTTCAGCAGCGCCGGCAGTTGTTCCGCAACATCGGCAAGGGCCGCTTCGAGGAAGTCACCGCTCGGGCCGGGCCGGCATTCGCGACCGAGGATGTTGGCCGCGGTGCGGCCTTTGGCGATCTCGACAACGATGGCGACACCGATATCGTCGTGGCCAACGACAACGGACCGGTGCGTGTGCTGGTCAACGCCATCGGCAGCCGGTCGCACTGGATTGGTCTGCGTCTGCTCACGGCCGGTCCGAAAGGACCGGCCGTACTGGTAGGGATGCGCTCGGTGCGCGCGTGATGATTACCCGGGACCAGGGCCCCGCGATCTGGAGACGCGCGCGGGCGGACGGCAGCTACGGCTCGGCCAACGATCCGCGCGTGCTGGTTGGCCTCGGCGCGGCGGCCGCGCGCCCGGTGAAGGTGAAGGTGTTCTGGCCGAGCGGACGAACCGAGGAGTGGTCCGACATCCCCGCGGATCGATACACCACGCTCGTGGAGAGCACCGGCACCGCGATCACGGCTTCCGTGACGAAGTAGTTTACATTCCCACTCTTCACCTGCCTCACCTCTGAAAAGTGCAGGATGGGGCAGCGGGACACATGCTGCTCTGCGAACCGCTCGACGGCGCGGGAAAACACGTCTCCGGGATGAGGGGAAGCGACCCGGCCAGGTCCGTGACCTGGCCGGCCTTCTCCCCTGCGACGTGTTTTCCCGTCTGTCGCGTGCGACGCGCCGCTCGCATGGTTCGCTGCCGCAGCATGTCTCCCACTGCCCCGTCACGGTGAGCGAGTCCGCCAGCGACGCTCGGCACTCACGTGCCGCAGGGCGCGTTCTGAGAGGCGCGCCTGTGAGCGCCGTGACACCCGCGCAGCGCGGTAAAACGGGCTCGCAGCGTGATGGCCGCGCAGCTCACGGAGCTGCGCGGGTCGCCGAAGCCATGTGGAGAGCCCGTTTTTCCACGGCGTCGAACGGCGCGCCGGCTCAGAATGCGCCCTGCGGCGCGCTCCGCCTCTTATGCGTCGCCACTTTTCCAGTTCTTCCACTTTTCCACTTAGAATCGAAAATTCATGGTTATCGACTGCCACGGGCACTACACGACCGCGCCGAAAGAGCTGCAGGTCATTTCGCGACGCGCAGATCGCCGCACTGAAGGATCCATCCGTCGCGATTCCGTCCGGTCCGATCAACGGTCTCCGACGATCAGCTGCGCGAGAGCGTCCAGCCGCAGCTGAAGTTCCAGAGCGATCGCGGCACCGACGTCACGATTTTTTCTCCGCGCGCCTCGGCGATGGCGCATCACATCGGTGACGCGCGCGACGAGCCTCGACTGGTCGCGCCACTGCAACGACCTGATCCATCGCGTGTGTGAGCTGTTCCCGCAGAACTTCGTCGGCGTCTGCCAGCTGCCGCAGACGCCGGGCGACCCGCTGGCCAACTGCATCGCCGAGCTCGAGCGCTGCGTCAACGAGCTGGGGTTCATCGGCTGCAACCTGAATCCGGATCCGTCCGGCGGACGCTGGAATGCGCCGCCGCTGACCGATCGGGCGTGGTATCCGTTCTACGAGAAGCTCGTGGAGCTGGACGTGCCGGCGATGGTCCACGTGAGCGCGTCGTGCAATCCGAACTTTCACGCGACGGGCGCCCACTACATCAACGCCGACACCACGGCGTTCATGCAGTTTCTGACCGCCGACCTCTTCAAGGATTTCCCGTCGCTGCGGATGATCATCCCGCACGGCGGTGGCGCCGTGCCGTACCACTGGGGCCGCTATCGCGGTCTCGCGCAGGACATGAAGCGGCCGCTGCTGGCCGATCTCATTCGCCACAACGTCTTCTTCGATACGTGCGTCTACCACCAGGCGGGGATCGACCTGCTGCTGAAGATCATTCCCGCCGACAACATCCTGTTCGGATCGGAGATGGTGGGCGCCGTTCGCGGCATCGACCCCGAATCGGGGCACTACTACGACGACACCAAGCGATACGTCGATGCCGCCTCGATCTCCGCCGCCGATCGCCAGAAGATCTTCGAAAGCAACGTACGCTGGGTGTACCCCGTTTCAACACCCGCATTCCCGCGTGAGCTTCCGGCGGGTCCAGAGAACAGGACCCGCCCTACACTGTCGGAGACTCGAGTGAAACCTACGATCGTTCGCAACATTTCACGCGCCGATGCCAGCGTCATCGAGACACTGGGCGCGCTCGGCGTTGCTACCGTGCACGAAGCGCAGGGCCGCTCGGGCCTGCTGCACCCATACATGCGGCCGATCTATCCGACGGCTCGAATGGCGGGCAGCGCGATCACCATCTCCTGTCAGGCGGGCGACAACCTGATGATTCATGCCGCCATCGAGCTCTGTCGTCCGGGCGACGTGCTCGTCGTCACGACGGTTTCAGAGTCCACCGACGGGATGTTCGGCGAGCTCCTCGCGGTGTCGGGGCGCGCGCACGGGGTGGTCGGGCTGCTGATCGACGCCGGCGTCCGTGACGTGGCGGACCTCACCAGCATGCAGTTCCCCGTCTGGGCCAAGGCCATCCACGCACAGGGCACGGTGAAAGCGACAGCCGGCTCGGTGAACGTGCCGGTGGTGTGCGCCGGCGCCGCGATCGCACCCGGCGACGTCGTCGTGGCCGACGTGGACGGCGTGGTCGTGGTCCCGCGGCACGCCGCGGGCGAGGTGGCGCGGCTCTCCCAGGATCGTGTGAACAAGGAGGAAAAGTCCCGGGCTCGCCTCAAGGCCGGGGAGCTGGGCCTCGATTTCTACGGACTGCGCGGCAAGCTGACGGAACTTGGCGTGAAATACGTGGACGAAGCCTAGCGCAGTGGGACTTCTGAGCAAACTGGACCGGGGGCTGGGCCTCGATTTCTCCGGGCCGCGGCGAAGTTGACCAGAACTCGGGTCCGGTATGTGGATGAGGGGTGGGGAAGGGCTTATAACCCTCGTCTATACCGATTTGCCATGACTGCTATATACGATTGACATCCTCTTAACACAGGCGTAGATTTCCGGCGCGAGACATGGCGTTGATGCGAGCGCCACTGGCCCATCCCTTGGGCTGTTTGTGCATTGATTTTCCCATTCGTCAGCGTGCGTCCGTGTAGTTTGCGAGAGCCTCGTATCGTCGGGTGTGAATCGGGCGGGTAGCCCCTGTAATCGTGACTGCAGTGGTCTCGTGAAACTGCGGGGGAATTCCAAAGGAGTCAGTCTCCATGCGTGGATTGAAGTATGTGCTGCTTGTTGTTGCCGCCGCCTTGCTGCCGTCGATTGCGGCGGCGCAGGGCACTCTCACAGGTACCGTCAGGGATGCCTCGGGTGCCGTGCTCCCGGGTGTGACAGTCGAGGCCAGCAGCCCCGCTATCCAGGGAGCTGTCCGCACCGTCGTAACCGACAACGCGGGCGTTTACCGCATCATCGAGCTGCCTCCAGGCACCTACAGCCTGTCGTTCTCGCTGCCCGGCTTCAGCAACGTCAAGCGCGACGGCATCACTCCTGTCCGGGTCGGCGGTCCTCACGATCCCGATCGAGTTGCGGGTCGGCGCCATCGAGGAAACAGTCACCGTCACCGGCGAGTCGCCCGTCGTTGACGTCCAGACGGTGCGCCGCGAGACCGTGCTCGACCAGGAGGTCATCGCGTCCGTTCCGGGCGCGCGGACGGTGGGCAACCTGCTCAACGCGACGCCCGGCCTGACGGTCGACACCAACGGCCTGAACCCGACGCCGACGATGACGTTCTTCAGCGCGCGCGGCGGCCAGACCAACGAAGGCCGCATGACGGTGAACGGGCTGACGGTCGCGGCGGCGTTCAACGGCGGCGGCGTGTCGTCCTACATCCTCGACACCGTGAACAGCGATGAGGTGTCGGTGACGGTGTCGGGCGGCATGGGCGAGTCGGATACCGGCGGCCCGGTGATGAACCTCGTTCCGCGCGCGGGCGGCAACCAGTTCCGCGGGTCGGCGTTCTACAACAACGCCGGCGACTGGTCGCGCGGCGACAATATCACCGACGAGCTGCGGGCCGCCGGCATCACCGAGACGCCCGGCATCATCAAGGCCTACGACGCGAGCGTGTCGTACGGCGGACCGATCAAGCGTGACCGCCTGTGGTTCTATGGCAGCATCCGCCAGCTGAACACCGAGACCGCCGTGGAGGGGATCGTCGCCAACGCGAACGCCGGCAACCTGGCGCGCTGGGACTGGGTCAGGGACGCCAGTCTCCCGGCACGCCAGACGCAGGGCCGCAAGATGTACATCGGCCGCGCCACGGCGCAGGTGACCCAGAAGCACCGCATCAACTTCTCGCACGAGTACCAGACGCGCTGCGAGGGTGCGCCGCTGCAAAGGGAGACCGACAACGGTTGCCACACGCGCGGCGCCAGACTGGATCGCCTCCGCCGGCGCGACGACGTCGCCCGAAGCCGCGACCGCCTATATCGAGTTCCCGTATTAGCTGACGCAGGCACTGTGGACGGCGCCGATGACCAACAAGATCCTGCTCGAGGCGGGGTACAGCCGGCTGTCGTACGATCACGCAGGCGGCCCTGGACAGCTGCCCGCCGGACGGCATCTTCGACATCGGCGTCACGGAGCAGTCGACGACGGCGAACGCGGCGGTCGGCTACATCAACCCGGTACCGCGCGCCAACTACGTCTATCGCGCGCTGTCGCAGTACGCGGACAACTGGAGCAACCCGAACCACTGGCGCGCGTCGGCGTCCTACGTGACCGGCTCGCACAACATGAAGGTCGGGTACCAGGGCTCGCTCCTGATCAACGAGACCAGCCGCGTGCGCAACGATACGCTGCTCGCGTACCGCTTCAATCAGGGCGTGCCCAACCAGGTCAGCGTGGCGATCCCGGACTGGCTGACGGCAGACACGACGTCGGTGGCGTGCGTTCTTCGTGCAGGACGCGTGGACGCGCAGCCGGATGACGCTGCAGGGCGCGCTGCGCTACGACCGTGCCTCGAGCTGGAGCCCGGCCGGTGAAGAACGGGGCCACTGGCACGTCGGCTCTCAACCCCGCGCCGATCCAGTTCGACAAGCTGATGAGCGTCGATGCCTACAACGACATCACGCCGCGCTTCGGCGTCGCGTATGACGTGTTCGGCAACGGCAAGACGGCCCTCAAGTTCACCATGGGCCACTACCTCGATGCCGCGACCAATGACAGCGCCTATACGCGCAATAACCCGGCGAACCGGACGGTCAGCACGTACGACCGCGGCTGGACCGACAACGACAATGACAAGGTTGTGGACTGCAACCTGCTCGTTCTGACCGCCAACGGCGAGTGCGTGGCGCTGACCGGCAATGGCCTGAACTTCGGCAGCCTGTCGGGCGCCACGACGCATCGCGAATCCGGCCACGCTCACGGGCTGGGGCGTCCGCGAGAACGACTGGCAGTGGGGCGTGACGGTGCAGCAGGAGCTGATGCCTCGCATGTCGATCGAAGTCGGCTATGCGCGCCGCTGGTGTCATGGGTTCACCGTGACCGACAACACGCTGCGTGGTCCGGAGGACTACGAGCAGTGGACGATCACGGCACCGAGCGACTCGCGGCTGCCGAACGGCGGCGGCTACCCGATCACGCTCCGCACGGTGACGGCGGCGGCGGCCGCGAACCGCGGTGCGCAGAACAACATCACGTTCGACGGCGACTTCATCGGTGAAGAGCACCAGAACTACTGGCACGGCTTCGATGTCACGTTCAACGCCCGCCTGCGCCAGGGGCTGATGCTCCAGATCGGCACCGGCACGGGCCGTGAGGTCGAGGACCTCTGCGAGATCGACCGGATCGTCGATCCGTCGGCCGGGGCCAACGTGACGACGAAGAACCTGCACGGCTGCCGTGACGTTGAGCCGTGGCTGACGACGCTTCGCGGGCTGGCGTCGTACACGATTCCGAAGATCGACGTGCTGGTGAGTGGCACCTTCCGCTCGCAGCCGAGGTGCGGAGCGGATCGCGACCTGGAACGTGCCGAACACGCGTGATCTCGACGCCGGGCGCTGCTCGGGCGCATTCCCCCCGGCGGCGACGGCGACGGGCAACACGACGATCGCGCTGCTCGACAACGACCGCCGGATCTGGGAGGATCGCCGCGCGCAGGTCGACATGCGCGTGGCGAAGATCGTCCGGTTGGGCTCGACCCGCGCCGACATTGGTGTGGACATCGCCAACCTGCTCAACACCAACTACGCGACGACGTTCGACAACACGTATCAGTACAGCATGGGCAACACAGCGCAGGGCGGCACGTGGAACAACCCGACGGCAATCTATACGCCGCGGTTCGTTCGCCTGAATTTCACGGTGAGCTTCTAGCGCTAGCCGGTAGCCGGTAGTCGGTTGCCGGTAGCACGGGCGAGAAGGGCCCGGTTCCGAACAGGACCCGGCCCTATTTTCTGTACAGCTCGTGGCGTTTACCGATTGCGCGCGGCGAGCAGTCGCTGCAACTGCTCCCGCGCCGGGGCGGAATCGGGCTTCAGGCGCACGGCCGCCTGCGCTGCCGCAATCGCCTTCGTCGATTCGCCTCTGCAGTCCGTAGGCCACTGCCAGATTGTGATACGCATCGGCGTTGAGCGGGTTGATCTCCACCGCGCGCTGCAGGTGCGCAATCGCCTCGTCCAATTGGTTGCGCGGCCCGAGGATCACGCCCAGGTTGAAGTGCGCGTCCGCATTCTCCGGATTGAGGGCGATCGCCGTCCGGAACTCGCGCATCGCTGCATCGGGCTGCCCCACCGCGAGCAGGCCAGCGCCAAGATTGAAGCGCACAGAGTCGTCCTTCGGCTTCAGCTGCACAGCCGTGCGCAGATGCTGCATCCCGTCGGCGAGCCGCCCCTGCGCCTGCAGTACCGTCCCGAGGTTACTGTGCGCCTCCGCGTCGCGGGGATCCAGACGCAGCGCCTCTTCGAGCTGCGCCCGCGCGTCGGCAACGCGTCCCGCTGCAGATACCTCGTCGCGAGCACATTGTGCGCGGCGGCAACCTGCGGATCGAGCCGGACGTCCAGCTCGGCCGACGCGATGGCGGCCGACCAGTGAGCGACGGACGAAATCGGCGTTGAGGACTGCCGCGTCCTCCGCGCGGCGCGGCACGACCTCGATCCAGAGCTGGCCCATCTCGTCGGTCGAGCGCGGTCCCGATCGCACGCGCTGCGGCGGATCGTGACGGTTGTTCGGATTCGCCGCGGAGTTGTCGTAGGTGAACCGCATCGACAGCCGCGTGCCCCGCGGGAGGAACACCGGCGATCGATAGCGATACCGGTCCTGCCAGCGAAAGTCCCACTGGCGAATCCACAGCAGATCCTTCTGCGAACCGTCGGGTAGCGTCGCCGTTCCGCGCATCTCCTTCCCGAGATAGTGCGCGTGCGGATAGATGCTCACCGCCTCGACGTCTACCGGGAGCACGTAGCTGTCCTCCACGACGTAGTTCGGCTCGCCGGCGGGAATGGCGATCCCATGCGCCTCGAGCTTCACGCTGATCGGCGTGCGCGTCGGAGGCGTGTCGGAGAAGAACAGGCCGATCGACGGCTGCACCGTTTCGCTCTGTGCACCCGCGATCATGTGGAGCAGCAGGATCAAGTCGGCACCGGGCTCGAGCGTCCACGCGTTGTCGGACAGCCTCCATCACCGGCACCTTGCCCGGCGACCAGCCGTACACGTTGTACACCTGAGCGCCGTCCATCGCCGCGAAACCGGGACCCGGCTCGGCACGATCGAGCGCGCGCGACACCCGCCCGAGATCGATGGCCACGTCCGCGTGGTGCAGCACCTGTGGGCGATCGGCGCGGAACTCGACGGCGCGCACGTAGCGCGTCGTGGTGATCGGTACCGGAATGACGAAGTTGCGGAACACGTCGCGGGTTCCCGGCTGCGGCTGCAGCGATCGGTACGAGCCTCCGGCAGCGTCAGCACCAGATCGGGGGTGCCAAGTTGCCATCCGCCGGAAAACGTCGGCGGCTTTGGCGCGTCGGCCGGATTCCCCTCGGGCGCGCCGCTCTCGACCCACTTCGCGATGAGCGCGATCGATCATCGCCGAGCCGCCGTTCGCCGGCAAACTCGCCGTGTCCGGGCTCGGGCAGCCACGGCGGCATCGCGCGGCGCTGCACGGCTGACGAGATCGCGCGCGCGTAGCGACGAACCGCGCCGTAGTCGAGCACGCTGAACGGCGCACCAGCCACGCAGAGCGGATCATCGGAGGAGCCCGCCTTCGCCGAAGGCTTCGGCGGGCAGGCCCTGAGTTCGGCGACGCAGCGTCTTCGATTGGACGATGGCAGCTCGCGCAGTTGTCGAAGAGGATGGGAGCGATGTCTCCGTTGAACGTAACCGCGCGCGCGGCAGCCTTTTCCGTCTGTTCCGTGGTTCGCGAGCATGCCGCGGCGACGGCGACGATCGCGATGGCCGCGAGTGCGCAGTTCAGCTCGATGACTCCGCATACGCTGGATTGTAGGCTAGCGATCGGGGATCGGGATCGGGATCGGGATCAGAGATCCAGAGCTCCTTGATCCCCGATCCCCATCCGATCCCGATCCCCGATCCCCCGTATAATTCCCTCCGTCCAGGGTTCACCCCTGAAAGGAGTCGCGATGGCTTTTCGTGTGGTTGGTGCCTTCATCCTGACAGCGTCGATTGCGGTTGCCGCGTGTGGCAGTTCGCCTGAGTCTCAGCCTGCGGGCACGCCCGCGGCGGCGCCGGCCGCCGCTCCGGCCGCCGATCACACCGCGCATCCGGGCGGTGGCAAGGTGTATTTCGCCGAGCCGAAGAGCGGCGCCACGGTGAAGAGCCCTGTGCACATCGTCTTCGCGCAGCGACATGTTCACGATTGCCGCGGTGCCGCCGGGTGAGATCGCGCCCGACGCCGTGCGTGCCAACACCGGGCACTACCACCTCGGCGTGGATACGGACTGTCTGCCGGCGGGCACGGTGATTCCGAAGGCCAATCCGTGGGTGCACTTCGGGATGGGCAACAACACCATCGACATGCAGCTGGCGCCCGGTTCGCACAAGCTCGTGGTGCAGGCCGGCGACGACAGTCACGCGACGATGACCGGGTCTCTGCGAAACGATCACGGTCACCGTGACGGAGTAGAGGCGGGTCGTTCAGAGTAGAGGCGGGTCTTCAGACCCGCCTTCGTCAGCGGCTCTGCCTCGCGATCGCCAGGCGCGTCTACAGACGCGCCTCTACGGTCCCAGGAAATCCAACAGCGCGCGGTTGAATGCCTCGTTCTGCTCGACGTTGCTCAGGTGAGCGGCGTCGAGCATGATCAGCCGCGACCCGGCGATCCGCTCGTGAATGAACTGCAGCGCGTCGGGCGGCGTCGCCACGTCGGCGCTGCCCGCGATGCAGAGCACCGGGCAGCGAATGCCGGCAATCGCCTCCCGAAGATCCTCGTCGCGCAGCGCCGCGCTGCAGCCCAGATACCCATCCGTCGAGCACGACGCGACCATGGCCCTGAACTGCTCGATGGTGAGCGGCTCGCGGGTCCGGAACGCTTCGGTGAACCACCGTGGCATCGTCATGTCGGCCAGCGCCGCCATGCCCTGCTCGCGAACGAACGCGATTCGCTCGGTCCACATCTGCACGCTGCCGATGCGCGCCGCGGTGTTGGCGACCACGAGGCTGTGTATCCGGCGCGGCGCGTGCACGCCCAGCCACATGCCGGTGATGCCGCCGAGCGAAATGCCGCACACGTGCGCCGACTCGGCGCCGGCGTCGTCGAGGATCGCCAGCGCGTCACGGCCCAACTGCTCGATGGTGTAGTCGCCGACGGTGGCTTGCGAGAAGCCGTGCCCACGCGCGTCGTAGGTGATCACGCGGAATGATTTCGAGAGGCGCGGCAGCTGCCGCGCCCACAACTCCCGCGTCGTGCCGATCGAATTGATGAAGAGGAGCGCCGGATCGGTGGGCGCGCCCGCAACGGAGTAGTCGATGCGGGCGCCGCCGGACATGGCGCCGTGTCGGTCCATATCAATGCATCAATGCATTGAGCCTTGCGTCAGTGCTTGCCCCGGCCATCGCCGCCTGGCCGCGGGCGTGGCTGGTCGAGAAGATCACGTGCAGCGCCATCAGCGCCTGCAGCGGGTGACACCCGGCCTCGGCGAGCGGCCCGACGTGATCGCTGACCTTGCCGCCCTTGCCGACGTTGATCATCGACTTGGCCGCTTCGCGCTGCGTGCCGTGCAGGTCGTACTCGTCGCACACCGTTGTCGAAGTCGTTGATGATGCGATTCGCGCAGATCCTGGCTGTGGCGCGACTCGAACAGCAGCTTGTTCAGCCCGTACGCCTCTGACGGCGGGTGCTTGTAGAACATGTAGCCCTGGTTGAGGAACTTGTAGCCGCCGTACTGCTCGGCGACCTTGGTCGGCGCGTTCGTGCGCGCGCGCTCGGGCAGGAAGCGCATCATGCCCAGGCCGTGGTGCCAGGTCGGGATGTAGTCGATCAGCTCGCCCTCGATTGACGCGCCGATCGCGCCGAACATGACCGCCCAACTGAGCATCTCGGTGTTGCCGACCTCGTCGAGCTGCGTGCCGGTCATGTTCAGCAGCGCGTCGCCGTTGCCCGCCTCGAACTGCGACACCAGCCAGCGATCGAAGTCGAATTCGGGATTCAGGTATTTGGTGGTGCCGGGGAAGTGCGACATGCCGCCGCTGGCGATGATCGCCACCCGCTCCTTGCGTCCCTTGATGATCTTCGCGATCGCCTTGCCCAGCGCCTCGCAGCGGCGCGGCGTCGGCAGCGGCGGCACGTAGACGTTGGTGAAGAACGGGACGACCGGGAATGTTGCGCTTGCCGATCACGTACTCGAACGGAATCGAGAAGGCGTGCCCCAGCTCCGCATCCTCGGAATACGCCATGTCGAAGTTGTGATCGACGACCAGCTTGTTGAGGATGTCCTCGGCGAGCTCGCGGTGAATCGGGAGGTTGTGCTCGCGTCCGGCGAACTTCGCCATCGCGCGGTCGCCGGCGACGATGGCGAACGACGGCACGCAGCTGACGGAGAAGGTCTCGACGTGATCGGCGCCGAAGAACAGGATCGCGTCCGGCTTGGTCTCGTCGAGCACCTTGCCGAGCTCGTTCATGCGCCCGGCCGGCCTGCTCGAGCTGATTCGGGTCCTCGTCCGGCGGCCGCGTGAACATGTACGGCGTATGGCACGTTCCGATGGCGGCAACAATTTCACCCATTGGTCTGCTCCTCTGTCAGTGCGGGTCTAGACCCGCCTCTACGGCGCTCGCTGAACCGCAGCTGTCGGTGCGAGCCGTCGTTTTGTAGACCCGCCGGACCGGTTACGCGTTCATCGCTTTATCGATCTTATCCAACAACGCCATCGTCGGGACGACGCTGGCGGCGCTCGACTCCGGCTCGCGTCCCTCGCGGATGGCGCCGACGAACTCGATGTCCTGGCGGTCGAAGGCCAGCGTCGGGTCGAGCTGCACGTCCTTGCCCTCGCTGTCGGTCATCGAGTCCCGGTAGACCTTGTAGGTCTCTTCCTCGCCGATGTAGCGGTAGAAGCCGCCGAACGGCCCTTTGTTGTTGAAGGACATGGCCATGGTGAACAGCGGGCCTT
This sequence comes from uncultured Acidobacteriota bacterium, assembly GCA_963751025.1. GTDB lineage: Bacteria > Acidobacteriota > Vicinamibacteria > Vicinamibacterales > UBA2999 > Gp6-AA40. The sequence goes on from CAVVTC010000012.1 coordinate 57,081, forward strand.
TCTTCGACTTCATCGCCACGCTGATGTCCATCGGGATCTCCGAGCTCCTTGTGATCCGGGCCCTTTCTGTCCCCAGCACCTCCCAGTTCGGCTCGTTGAGAATCCAGTGCGCCAGATCCACGGAATGGCAGCCGTGATGCCACAGCAGGTTGTCGACCCACGATCGCGCCTGGCCGTGCATGTTAGGTTCGTGCGGCGGAAGAAATACGTCTCGACGACCATGTGGTGCAGGTGGAACGTGCCCTCCTGGATGCGCTTGCCGAATCTCGCGATGCGGGCTCGGGAAGCGGCGCGTGTGCGTCACCATGCAGACCTTGCCGGCCTTCTTCGCCGCCGTCCAGCATGTGCTGCGAGTCGGCCAGGTTCAGCGCCATCGGGATCTCGACCTGGACGTGCTTGCCCTTCGCAGCGCGAGATCGTCTGGTCGTGGTGCTGGTCGCTCGGCGTCGTCAGGATCACCGCGTCGACGCCCGGGCGGTCGATGCAGGCCTCGAGATTGGTGGAGGCGAAGGGAATATTGCACTTCGTCCGCGAACTCTTTCGCGCTCTCGTCGGTGCGCGCGGCAATCGACACGATCTCGACGCCTTCGATCTTCGCCAGGGCCTTCACGTGAATCTCGCCCATGGCCCCGGTGCCCGCCAGGCAAATCTTCATCGTACTCCAGTCGGTCGTTCGTGGTCTGCACAACACACTCAATACGTACCTTCAACTCCAGTACAGCCGCGTGGGGTTGTCGACGAGCAGCTTCCGCTGCAGCTCCGGCGTCGTGGCGATGTGCGGCACGTAGTCCACCAGCAGGCCATCGTCCGGCATGTGGTCCTTGAGATTCGGGATGCGGCCAGTCCGTTCCCCAGAGCACGCGGTCGGGGAACGTCTCGACGAGCCGTTTCGCAAACGGGACGACGTCGCGATAGGCGTTGCGCTCGCCGTTCAGCGCCGGCGGACCGGTGACGGTCAGCCGCTCGGGACAGCTCACCTTGGACCAGATGTTCTCGTGCTCGCGCATCATGCGGACGAACAGCTCGAACTCGGGGCCGTCGACCGGCTTGGTCACATCCGGCCGGCCCATGTGATCGACGACGACGGTGGTCGGCAGCGACGTGAAGAAGTCCCACAGCTCCGGCAGGTCGGCGGCTTCGAAGTAGATGACGACGTGCCAGCCCAGCGGCGCGATGCGCTGCGCGATCTCGCTCAGCACCTCGCGCGGCGTGAAGTCCACGAGCCGCTTCACGAAGTTGAAGCGTGTGCCGCGCACGCCGGCCTCGTGCAGTCTCGCGCAGCTCGGCGTCGGTGACGCGCGATCGACGGTGGCGATGCCGCGGGCCCGGCCGTTCGACGCGCGGAGCGCGTCCACGAGCGCGCGGTTGTCGGTGCCATGGCAGGTGGCCTGGACGATGACGTTCTTGTCGAAGCCCAGTCGATCGCGGAGCGCGAAGAGCTGATGCTTCGAGGCGTCCGCCGGCGTGTACTTCCGCTCGGGCGCATACGGGAACTCGTCGCCGGGGCCGAAGACGTGACAGTGCGCGTCCACTGATCCCGCGCGGAACCGTGAACGCGGGCTTCGAGGGGTTCGGGTGGTAGACGAGCCATCCCGGTGTCACTTGAAGCGGGACTCATAGTGCTACGTGGTTCCGCCTTCAGCGAAGGCGATTCCTCTGTGTCGATTTCGGTCTGCGCCGCCGGCGTTGTACCGCGCGCCCGAGACCGTCGCCGGGTTGATCAGCGCGTTCAGCCGGTCGCTGCATCTCGCGCGATCAGCGTGACGTCTGTCGGCGCCCACGTTCTCCTCGAGGTGATCGAGCCGCGTCGTCCCCGGAATCGGGACGATGTGCGGCGCCCTGTGCGAGCAGCCAGGCCAGCGCGAGCTGCGCCATCGTGCAGCCCTGTTCGCGCGGCGAGCGCGGACAGCCCGTCGAGCAGCAGCAGGTTCTTCGAAAGTGCTCGCGCCTGAAAGCGCGGCATCGCCAGGCGGATGTCCTTGGGCGGCACGTCGAGACGTCGCGCAGCGTCGCCGGTCAGGAAGCCGCGCGCGAGCGGGCTGAACGCGACGAACGTGATTCCCAGCTCGCGGCATGTGTCGAGCACGGCGACCTCCGCGATTGCGCGTCCACAGCGAATACTCGGTCTGCACCGCCGTGATCGGATGCACTGCGATGCGCCTTGCGGATGGTCGCGGCCGACACCTCGCTGAGGCCGATCGTCTTGACCTTGCCTTCCTTCACGAGATCGCGACGAGCGCGCCGACGCTCTCTTCGACCGGCAGCCGCTTGTCCCAGCGATGCAGGTAGTAGAGGTCGATGACGTCGGTCTGCAGGCGCCGCAGGCTGTCCTCGCAGTTGCGGCTGATGCGTCTCGGGCCGGCCGTCGATCTCGCGCTGGCCCTGCGCGTTCCGGAACATGCCGCCCTTGGTGGCGAGGACGAATTCCTTGCGCCGATCTTTCAGCGCGCGGCCGATCAGCGTCTCGTTGGCGCCGAAGCCGTACAGCGCCGCGGTGTCGAAGTGCGTGTAGCCGAGGTCGAGCGCTTTCAGGAGCAACGGCGCCGCGGCATCTGGTGGCGGCGGCGTGCCGTAGGCATGCGAGAGGCTCATGCAGCCCAGTCCGAGAGTCGGAGACGTCGAACGGTCCCAGTTTCCGTGTGTTCATCGTTCTGCATGGTGTCAGGCACGTGTCGACCGGGTCTGACCCTACAGGCGGAATCCCTGGTTTCGGCGAGCCCGCCAGCCACGCCCGCCCTTCCGCGTAGAGCGTCTCGACGGCCGGTCCGCGCAAGCCCGGTAGGTCGCCCTTCACGGTGAACCCGTTCCTCGATTGCAGGTAGCCGAGGTGGCGATAGCCCTCGGGGAACTTCGCGAGCACGGTGACATCGAGCATCAGCCGCCGCGACGGCTCGACCGGGTCCATCCGGTCCTTCTCGTAGATCGGCTGGCGGCGCACGATGGCCCACCCTTCGATCCGTCGGTCGCTCAGGGCGGTCGCTCGCTTCTCGAAGAAGTCGTAGAAGCGCCCGGTGCACACCACATCAACCTCGAGGCCATCGACGGCGGCCCGCTGATTGATCGTCATCTTGGTCTGCGCGATCGGCGCGTGTGCCGGCGACGTCGCAGGTGAACCCGCCGAGAAAGTGGAGGATGCTGACGCCGCGCTCGAAGCCCGCGCGGCTCACCTCGATGAACTTGCTGCGCCGGGCCCTGGAACCACGTGGCCGTCATCCAGCCGTCGTCGTGCCAGACGGTCGCGAAGCGCTCCCAGTCGCCGGCGTCGCGCCACAGCGCCCAGTTCTCGACCACTTCGCGGATTGCTAGCTTGTCTTCAATCGAAAATCACCAATCACCAATCAACAACGAATCACCAATCACCGAATCACAAATCGACAATCCGATTTCGCAGTATCCCAATCCCTTCGACCTCAGTTTCAACCAGGTCGCCGTTCTGAAGGAACTCCTGTGGCGTGCGGCCCATACCCACACCCTCCGGCGTGCCCGTGGCGATGACGTCGCCGGCTTCGAGCGTCAGGCCTTTCGAGAGCCACTCGATGATCACGTCCACGGGAAAGATCATGTTGGCCGTCGAGCCGTCCTGCTTGGTGACGCCGTTGACGCGCAGCTGCAGCCGCCTGGCCTGCGGGTCGCCGAACTCGTCGGCGGTGACGACGACCGGTCCCATCGGACAGAAGCCGTCGAGGCTCTTGCCCTTGAACCACTGCATATGCTGCTGCTGCAGATCGCGCGCGCTGAGGTCGTTGATGACCGTGTAGCCGAACACGTGCCGCAGCGCGTCTGCCTTGTTGATGTTGCGGCCGCTCGTGCCGATCACGACGCCCAGCTCGACTTCCCAGTCCACCTGCTGAGTGGCCTGGCGATCCACCTGGATGTCGTCGAAGGGCCCGCTCACGGTGGTCGGCGCCTTGGTGAAGATGACCGGCACCGTCGGAATCTTCATCTCGCGGCCTCGAGCCTGCGAGCTTTCCTTGGCGTGGGCGGCGTAATTGAGCCCGAGGCAGAACACATTTTTTGCCGGACGCGGAATCGGCGCATGCCATCGGACGGTCGAGGCCGTGTGGCTGTGCGCACCGCTGGCTTGCGCGCCGATCGCGGCCATTCGCTGCCACCCGTCGGGCCCGCGGTGAATCAGATCGACGAGCGTTGTCGGGGCGTCAGGCCAGTCGCGCGCGGACGCGGTCTTCAGGTCGAGGAGCGTGTCGCCGCGAAGCAGACCGAGGCGCGGCGCCGGGTCGAATCCGGGCGAGAACATCGCGTATTTCATCGTGTGGTTGGGTCAGATGTGAGATGTCAGTGTGTTGAACAACCGGGACCTCGGGAGTATACTCCGGCCACTTTCACGAGGCTCGCGCGTCGCGGTCGATGATGTCGCGCGCATGGCTCGGGGGCGGGGAAGCTCTCTGATTCAACTGCGGGTACACACTTCGGGAGGAGGGTCAGGATGAGACGCGCACTCCGTACGTTGCTCAGCGGACTGGTCATGGTGCTTGTCGCTGTCAACGTGTCCCTGGCGCAAGTGGGCTCGACAGCCCAGATTGCCGGCACGGTGAAGGATACGAGCGGCGCGGTGCTTCCTGGCGCCAACGTCACCGCGACGCAGACCGACACCGGATTCAAACGCGAAGTCGTCTCCGATGCCGACGGCTTGTTCCTTCTTCCCGCTCTCCCGATTGGCCCTTACCGTCTCGATGTCTCGCTGCAGGGGTTCCGCACGTCCATCCAGACCGGCATCGTGCTGCAGGTCAACAGCAATCCGAACGTGCCGGTGACGTTGGAGCTCGGCACGGTACAGGAAGCCATTACTGTCACTGCCAACACGCAGACGGTGGAGACGCGCAACCTCGGCATCGGCCAGGTGATGGACAACAAGCGCATCGTGGAGCTGCCGCTGAACGGCCGCAATCCGGCCGATCTGTTGTCGCTGCTTCCCGCTGCGGTGCCTCAGCCACAGCTCAACGCGACGAGCCGCAGCATGGGCGGCAGCAACGGCGGCCAGGCGTATTCGCTGGCCGGCGGCCTGGCGTTCGGCGTGTCCTGGGTCCTCGATGGCGCGATGCACAACAACCCGTACGACAACCTGAACCTGCCGCTGCCGTTCCCCGATGCCATGCAGGAATTCCGCGCCGAGACGAGCGCGATGACGGCGCAGAACGGCACGCACTCGGGTGGCGCGGTCAACGCGGTCACTAAGTCCGGCACGAACTCGTTCCGCGGCGACGCCTTCGAGTTCTTTCGTCACCACAGCATGAACGCCACCGATCCGTTCGCGACGAAGAACCCGGACGGCTCCCGCAAGGACGACGGGTTGAAGCGAAATCAGTACGGCGTGACGATTGGCGGACCGATCAAGACCGACAGCCTGTTCTTCTTCTTTGGCTACCAGGGGACCAAGACGCGACGTCAATCCGACTGACAACCGCGCGTTCGTGCCGACCGCGGCGATGCTGGCCGGTGATTTCACCGCCTTCGCCTCGCCGGCCTGCAACGCTGGTGTGCAACGCAACCTGGGCACGCCGTTTGTCGGCAACCGTGTGGATCCCACGCAGTTCAGCCGGGCGGCGCTCAACATCGTGTCGCGGCTGCCCACGACGACCGACCCGTGCGGCCTCGTGCAGTACGGTCTGCCGAGTGCGACCGACGAATGGCAGAACGTCGCCAAAGTCGATTTCACGATGAGCGAGGCACACTCGCTGTTTGGCCGCTACATCGCGACGTCACAGTTCACGCCACCGCCCTTCAGCCTCGAGGCGGCGGAGCAGAACCTGCTGGTCACGCGCATCGGCGGCCGCGACAACCTGGCGCAGACGTTCACGCTCGGCGAGAACTGGGTCATCAATGCAGGCACGTTCAACCAGCTGCGCTTTGCGTTCAACAACACCGACATCAACCGGACGAGCACGGACTTTTTCTCGGCGCCGGAAGTCGGCATCAACACCTACAGCTACATGCCGCACTACATGCTGTTGACCATCACGGGTGGTTTTCAGCTCGGCGGCGGCACCGAGAGCATGTCCACGTTCGACACGCCTGCCTGGCAGATCAGCGATGACCTGACGCTCGTGCGCGGTGCGCATCAGTACGTGTTCGGAGGGACCTACGCCAGATGGAAGTCGCTGTCGTCGGCCAACGTACGGTCGCCGGGCCAGTTCGCGGTTGACGGCACGATTACCGGGCTCGGACTCGCCGACTTCATGGTCGGCCGACTCGCTGCCAACAACGGCTTCGTCCAGGCGGCGCCGAACACGCTCGACATGGAAGGGAAGTCGCTCGGGCTGTATGCGCAGGACACCTGGAGAGTCGGCCCGCGCCTGACGTTGAACTATGGCCTGCGCTGGGAGCCGTTCTTCCCGCAGCAGTTGGTCAACGGCGCCGTCTATCAGTTCGACCTGGATCGATTCCGCGCCAGCACGAGGAGCACGGTATTCCCGAACGGGCCGGCCGGGCTGTACTTCCCCGGTGACCAGGACTTCCCGTCGCAAGCCGGGATGCTGACCGACTGGAACAACTTCGGACCGCGCGTCGGTCTCGCCTGGGATCCAACCGGCTCCGGCCAGACCTCGGTGCGCGCCGCATACGGTAAGGCGTACGAGTTCGTGAACGCGCAGTTCCACCTCAACACGTCGGTCGCGCCGCCGTGGGGCTCGGAAGTTCGCCTCAATAACCCGCCAGGCGGTCTCGACAATCCGTTCCTCGGCAGCCCGGGCGGCCAGACCAACATCTTCCCGGTCACGTTCGACCAGAACGCGCCGTTCTCGCTGAACGGTCCGTTCCTATCGCTGACCAACGACCTGGTGGCGACCAACGTGCACTCGTTCAACGTGACCCTCGAGCGGCAAATCAGCTCCCGCTTGTTCGCGTCGATCGGCTACGTCGGCAGCCGGACGAACAACATCTGGGAATCACGGCCCCTGAACAACGCGTTGTTCATTCCCGTACCGGGCACCGGTGCGGCACCCAACGCTCAGAACACCAACGCGCGTCGTCCGTTGACCGTGCTCGACCCGAACAACGGCAGGTTCTACGGGCAGCTCGATCAATATGTGAGCGATGGCAGCCAGAGTTACGACGGCATGCTGCTGTCGGTGCGCGGCTCAACGCCGATGACGACGTGGACCGCGAACTACACGCTCTCGAACTGCTTCGGATCACCGGACGGCAATGGCGGCGGTACGACGAACGTCGGCGTTGGCTACAACAAGCCGGAGGATCCGGGCTACGACGAGGGCAACTGCACGGCCGACCGTCTGCACAACTTCTCGCTGACCGCGAGCGTGCAGTCGCCGCGTTTCGACAACACCGCGATGCGCACGGCGTTCTCCGACTGGAGACTCGTCGGCGGCTTCCGCGCCGCGACCGGTCCGTGGCTGACGGTCTCGACCGGCGCGGACATCGCGCTGAATGGGCAGGCCGGCACCCAGCGTGCGGAGCAGGTGCTCGACGACCCGTACGGTGATCAGTCGATCAATCCGCTGAACGGTGGCCGGCGGTTCCTCAACCCGCTGGCGTTCAGGCAGCCGGCCGCTGGCACACTCGGCAGCACGCAGCCGCGCAACGGCATCCGCGGAATGGGCACGCGCAACCTCGACATGTCGTTGAGCCGGCTGATCAGAGTGACTGGCACCCAGGCGATCGAAGTTCGGGTCGATGCCTTCAACGCGTTCAATTGGTTCCAGTGGGGACAGCCGGCGACGGCATTGAACAACACCGCGACGTTCGGCCAGATCACGACAGCCGGCGCCCCGCGCGTGATGCAGCTGGGGATCAAGTATCAGTTCTAAGAGAAGCGAATTTCCGTGATGCCGGGTCTTGAAGAACAAGACCCGGCCTACACTGTCAATCTGCTGTGTAGGGCGGGTCCTGTTCTTTGGACCCGCCGTGCGTATACTTCGACCCCGCGCCAAGTCCCGCGCGAACTGGGTTGTTGATGATGTAATGCACATAGTCCTGCGCGTCATCGACATCTCGCAGGATCCTCTCGAAGTAGCCCTCTTGCCACAAACGTTTCCCGAAGCGCCTTCGATAGAGTCCACCCGATCGCTGCTTGGCCATCTTCGCGAAGCGTTGAGGTCTGAACGTTCATCCAGTCCCTCGACCAGCAGGTGCACGTGGTCCGGCATCACGCAGTAGGCAAGAATCGCGAACCGTTCGATCGCCGCGGTACGCTGGATTTGCTCGAGCGTCCTCGCTGCGACTTCAGGGTCCGTGAATGCCTCGAGGCGTTCGCGCGTGCAGAACGTCAGGAAATAGCGACTGCGGCCGACATAGCTGACGTTGGAGAGCCTCTTCGGACGCGACATGGATATCGCGCCAAGAGGCAAACGTCGTTCCTAAAGTGTCGCCGGGTCTGAAGAACAAGGCCCGGCCTACCTTGCTCTTTGTCCTGTCTCTTGGCAGTGTAGGGCGGTCCTGCTTTTGGACCCGCCAGAGAGGCTAGTGCGCGACCGGCGCCGCGGCTGCACCTGGTGCCGGCGCTCTCATCACGACTCGCAGCGTCAGGATGACAGCAGTCGAGACGGCCGCCGGGGCCGCGGCGACCCAGAACAACTGCTGCGGCGTCCACTGTTGCGCGAGCAGCACGCCGCCCACGTACGGGCCGATGATCGCGCCGGTGCGGCCGACGCCAAGCCCCGCGCCGACGCCGGTGGAGCGCAGGTAGGTCGGGTAGAACGTCGCCGACAGCGCGTTGATGCCGGGCTGGCCCCCGATCACGCCCCAGCCGGCGATGAAGACGATGACGATCAGAATCGGCAGCGTCAGCCCCGGCTGTCCGATGAACGCGATGCTCACGGTCGCCAGCGCGAACGTCACCGCCAGCGTCGGCAGGAACCGCTTGCGCGCGATGATCCACGCCAGGCCGAACGTGCCGATCGAGCCGCCGGCCTGCAGTGAGCGTGCCGACCACATTCGCCGTCTGCAGCGTGTAGCCCATCCCCATGACGATGGTCGGCAGCCAGTTGGACAGCGAATAGAGGATCAGCAGGTTCATGAAGTTCACGATCCACAACAGGATCGTCGTCGGACCGCGGCCTTCGTGGAAGAGATGCACCATCGGGCACGCCGCTGCGGCTTTCCTCGTTGGTGACGAATCGTGTCGCGCTGTCGATCACGCAACGCGGGGATCGAGCTGCCTCAGCCAGTCGCGCCAGCTGATCGACGCCGTTTCGTCCGCTGGACGGCGAGGAACTGCAGCGACTCCGGCAGTCCCCAGGCCATCAGCAGGCCGATGACGAGCGGCACGAAGCCGCCGAACATGAAGACCGAGCGCCAGCCGAACCGCGGGATCAGCCATAAGCGACACCCCTCCGGCGAGCAGCGCGCCGCCCGTGAAGCCCACGGTGATGCACATCATCAGCGTCACGCGGCTTCGCTTCGGGCTGAACTCGCCGACCAGGGCGGTGGCGTTCGGGATGATGCAGCCCATGGCCGATCCCGGCGAGGAAGCGCAGCCAGAACAGCTGTTCGATGTTCTGCGCGAAGGCGGTGGCGATGGCCATCACGGAGAAGACCAGCGTGGCGCCGACGAGCACCGGGCCGTCGGCCGATCTTGTCGGCGAGCATGCTGAAGACGAGCGACCCGATCAGCACGCCGAAGTTGGCGGCGGCGAAGACACCGACCGAGCTGCCGACGCGCCGACTCCCCAGTCGCTGCGACGATCGGCCGGGCCGACGTAGCCCATCGCCTGCACGTCGAAGCCGTCCATGATCAGGCAGATCATGCAGAGCATGAAGACGCGGATCTGCAGCGGACCGACCGCGCTGTTTTCGAGCAGTCTCGCCGATGTTGATCGTCCTGGCCGCCGGTTGGGTCATTGCGCGCTCCTGGGATGGGCCGTCTGCCTGTCTCGCCGAAGCCTTGGCGTAGGCGGAAAGGCGGCCCCTACGTACGATTGCCATGTCAGATTTTGAGAAACACGAACCCGCGCAGTATACTCGCGTGCCTGCCCTGAGCGTCTCGAAGGGCCAACTGTAACGGCTGTCCGCTCAGATAGTTTGGGGGACTCCACTCGCGGCGTGTGTTATGAAATTCTGCAGGTTTGACGAGGGACGCCTGGGGCTGGTCGAGGGCAACACGGTCAGAGATGTCACGGTGGCACTCGACGTGCTGCCGTCGCACAGCTATCCGTTCCCGCAGCACGACCTCTTCATCGCTCACCTCGATGCGGTGGCGGCGCGGGCCCGCGAGCTCGCGCGGGACGCACCCGTGCTCCCGCTCGACCGGGTGACGCTGCTCAGCCCGGTGGCCAACCCGGGCAAGATCATCGCGGCGCCGGTCAACTATCAGAAGCATCTCGACGAGGTGCGCGACAACCCGCAGCTCCACGGCAACAACCCGGCGGAACACGTTCACGATTCACAGCGCCGGTCTCTTCCTGAAGGCGACGAGCTCGCTCGTCGGGCCGGGGCAGGGCATCGTTGTCCGATGCGCGAAGCGGCGCACCGATCATGAAGTCGAACTGGCGGTCGTCATTGGCCGAACGGCCAGCCGCGTGTCCCGCCGTGACGCGCTGAAATTCGTCGCCGGATACTCGATCGGTCTCGACATCTCGATTCGCGGCAGCGAAGACCGCAGCTTCCGCAAGTCGCCGGACTCGTACAGCGTGCTCGGACCGTGGCTGGTGACCGCCGACGAGATTCCCGATCCCGGCACGCTCGATCTGCAGATCTCCGTGAACGGTCAGGTCCGCCAGCAGTCGAACACGAAGTACATGATTCTCGGTGTGCCCGAGCTGATCGAGATGGCCTCGACGTTCTACACGCTGCAGCCGGGCGATCTGTTGTTCACCGGCACACCCGAGGGCGTGAGCCCGATCGAGGCCGGCGATGCCATCGTCGCCACCATCGATCGGATCGGCAGCATGGCCGTCGTCACCAGGGCGGATGCCCCCGCCTCTGCGCAAGGCTCCGGCGCGGCAGGCTCGTCTTCAGCGATGAGTGGCGCGGCGACGGCGGGAGCCTAGGCGCCGTGGACGGGGCCAGCAGCACGTTCTTCACCAAGCCGACGCTCACACCGGAGCGCAAGGACTTCTACGATCGCCTCGACGCGCGCGGCGCGGCGCCACTGTGGGAAGTGCTCGGCGCGATCATTCCGCCCGAGCCGCGGCCCGAGGCTGTGCCGGTGCTGTGGCACTACGACGATCTGCGTCCGCTGCTGATGGAAGCCGGCCGGCTCCTGACCGAGAAGGAAGCCGAGCGGCGCGTGCTCATCCTCGAGAATCCCGGGCTGCGCGGCCGATCTCGCGCGACCGGCAGTCTCTACATCGGACTCCAGCTGATTCTGCCCGGCGAGATCGCGCGGTGCCATCGGCATGCGACGTCCGCCCTTCGGTTCGTCCTCGAGGGCGCCGGCGCCTACACCGCCGTCGAGGGTGAACGGACGCGGATGAACCCGGGTGATTTCATCCTGACGCCGTCGTGGACGTATCACGATCACGGCAATCCGGGTGATACACCGACCGTGTGGCTCGACGGTCTCGACATTCCGATCGTGAACCTGTTCGACACCAGCTTCGCGGAGCACTATCCGGGAGAGGTCCAGCCGAACGTGGTTCCCGACGGGGACTCGCTGTCGCGGTACGGCGCCAACATGCTGCCGGTGAACTATTCGCCGGCGCGGCCCTCGTCGCCGATCTTCAACTACCCGTACTCGCGCAGCCGCGAGACGCTCGAGGAACTCCGCCGCGCGGAGCCGCCGCACGAGTGCCACGGAATCAAGATGCGCTTCGTGAACCCTGCGACCGGCGGGTATCCGATGCCGACGATTGGCGCGTTCATGCAGCTCCTTCCGGCCGGCTTCCGCGGCACGGCGTATCGTCAAACCGATGCGGCGATCTTCGTCGTCGTCGAAGGGCACGGCCGCACGCGCGTCGGCGATACCACCTACGCCTGGGGCCCGAAGGACATCTTCGTCGCCCCGTCCTGGGCGCCGCTGTCCCACGAGGCGACGGAGGATGCCGTGCTCTTCAGCCTGTCGGATCGTCCGGCGCAGCTCGCGCTCGGACTGTGGCGTGAGCAAGTTCCTATTCGATAGCGTGCGAGGTCCCCAATGAACCTCAGTCGTTCAGCGGTCTCGACCTTTTTCCTGTTCATCGCGCTGTGCACCGCCGCTCCCGTGTCGGCGCAAGTGGACTTCTCGGGCGAGTGGGCGCCGCGCCTCTGGGAAGACCAGCCGGAGCGTGTCCCGGGCCCCGAGCTGGGTGACTACCTCGGCATCCCGATCAACGACGCGGCACGCCTGCGCGCTGAAACCTGGGACGCGTCGATTCAGACGCTGCCCGAATGGCAGTGCCGTCCGCATTCGGCCGACTACATCTGGCGCGGTCCGTCGAACCTGCGCATCTCGAAAGAGGTCGATCCCGTTTCGCGCGAGACGACGGCCTATCATGCCGAGTGGCTGCGTTCCGTTGACCGGGCGATCTATCTCGACGGCCGGCCGCATCCGCCAGCCAACGCGCTGCACACGTGGGCCGGCTTCTCCACGGCGAAGTGGAACGGCGACATGCTGACCGTCACCGTGACGCATCTCAAGGAAGGCTACCTGCGTCGCAACGGACTGCCGCGCAGCGACAAGGCGACGCTCACCGAGCACTGGATTCGCAACGGCGATCTGCTCACGGTGATGACGATCATCAACGATCCGGTCTACCTGACCGAGCCCTTCGTGCGCACGACCGACTACGAGCTCGACCTGCGGCAGCAGGTGCCGCCATATCCCTGCGGCGTCGTCCAGGAGGTGGACCGGAAGAAGGGCGAGATTCCCAGCTTCCTGCCAGGCGCCAATCCGTATACGACCGAGTTCGCGACGCGTCACAAGCTGCCCATCGATGCGACGCGCGGTGGCGCCGAGACCATGTACCCGGATTTTCTGGCGAAGGCACGCACACCGCCTGCGACGCGTCCGGAGGCTCCGAAACGCGTAGAGGCGGACCTTCAGGTCCGCCCTACGTCTGGCGTCCAGATCCTGCCCGTGCGCGGCAATGTCTACGTGCTGCTCGGGGCCGGCGCCAATATCACCGCATCCGTCGGACGCGACGGCGTGTTGATGGTCGATGCGGGCCGCGCGCAGATGAGCGACCAGGTGCTCGAAGCCGTTGCGAGGCTGCAGGACGGGCTCGACCTGCGCGACACGCCACTCGGGCGTGGGGCCGAGACGCGGTCCAGCGTGGCGAGCCGCAACAGTGAGCCTGCCCCCAAGCCGATTCGCTACATCATCGATACGAGCGCCGATCCGGATCATGCCGGTGGCAACGAGAAGATCCGGATGGCCGGCCGGACGTTCACAGGTGGCAACGTCGCCGGCAACATCGCCGATGCCGCCGAAGGGGCCGCGATTCTGGCCCATGAGAACGTGCTGCAGCGGCTGATCGAGCCCGAGCCCGGCGAGGTGAAGGCTCCTCCTGACGCGCAGCCGACCGACACGTACTACACCGACTCGATGAAGCTCAGTCACTTCTTCAACGGCGAAGGGATTCAGCTGATTCATCAGCCGTCGGCCCACACCGACGGCGACAGCCTCGTGTGGTTCCGCGGCTCCGATGTGATTGCCGCCGGCGACATCTACTCGACGATGTCCTATCCCGTCATCGACGTGAAGCATGGCGGCACGATCAACGGCGTGATCGACGGGCTCAATCGCATCCTCGATCTGTCGGTCGCCGAGTTCAGGACCGAAGGCGGCACGCTCGTGATTCCCGGTCACGGCCGGCTGAGTGATTCGGCGGACGTCGCGTACTTCCGCGACATGGTCACCATCATCCGCGACCGCGTGAAGGCGATGATCGACAAGGGCATGACGCTCGATCAGGTCAAGGCGGCGCGGCCGACGGCTGACTACGAGCCGCGCTACGGCGCCTCGTCCGGACCGTGGACGACGGACATGTTCGTGGAGGCGGTGTACGTGACGTTGGGCGGCGGCAAGAAACCGGCGCCCGCTCCCGCACGCACACCGGCTCGCGGCAAATGAAGAGCGTAAATGTGGTGCGGCCGCCGTTCGATGTACGTAGGGGCCACCTTCAGGTGGCCCTCGCGGCCCTGACCCTGGCGATCGTCACATTCGGATTAGTACTTTCCGCGCAGGGCCGCCAGGGCGGCGCGCCGCCGACGGCGCGAGCGGCGGCGCCGGTGGACCTGACCGGTCTGTGGGTGTCGGTGGTGACCGAGGACTGGCGCTGGCGGATGCGTACGCCGCCCAAGGGCGATTACGCCAGCCTGCCGCTGACGCCCGAGGCGACGAAGGCGGCTGATTCGTGGGACCCGGCGAAGGACACCGCTGCCGGCGAGCAGTGCCGCGCCTATGGCGCGGCGGCGATCATGCGCGTGCCCGGTCGCATTCGCGTGACGTGGGAGAACGACACGACGCTCAAGATCGAGACCGAGGCCGGCACGCAGACGCGCCTGCTGAATTTCGCCGCGGCCGCGCAGCGTGGTGAGCCGAGCTGGCAAGGCACCTCGATCGCCACCTGGCAGGTCGCGGGCGGAGGACGACGCGGGGGCGGCGCGGGGCCGCGCGGCGGGTCCCTGCGCGTGATCACCACGAACCTGCGACCCGGTTACCTGCGCAAGAATGGCGTGCCCTACAGCGCGAACGCCAGAGTGACCGAGTACATCAATCGCACCAGCGAGCCGAACGGGGATGCATGGCTGATCGTCACCACGTCCGTCGAGGACCCGCAGAATCTCACCTCGCGGTTCGTCACGAGCTCGCACTTCAAGAAGGTCGAGGACGGCTCTGCCTGGAGCCCCACACCGTGCTCGGCGTCCTAGCCCGGACCCTGTTCAGTACATCGCGGTCGCGGCCGGCGTGACGCTCTACGCGTTCACGGTGTAGCGCGCCCGAGCCGGGCTCGAGACTGGTAAGGATCTGGCTGACATTCCCGGGGTACGGCGACGGCATCACTTGCACGAACGGTGTTGCAGCGGGCATTCAAGGCCGCGGTGCGGCAATCGGATCTGGCGAAGGCTGCGAGCTGTCATTCGCTGCGGCACTCGTTCGCGACGCACCTGCTCGAGCGGGGCTACGACATTCGCACAATCCTGGACCTGCTCGGTCATCGTGACGTGACGACGACGATGGTGTATACGACGTGTTGGATCGAGGCGGGCGCGGGGTGACGAGTCCGTTGGACGAGTGAGGGCGGTTCGAACGGCGTCGGGAATATACGACCTGCCTCTATGGGATTATGCGGACCAGTGAAATGAGGGAGCCGAACGTGGACGCAACGCCGTGAAGCCATGCACGCTCCTATCGGATGGTGACTTGCAGGAGAGCGGGGGCTGCGGGTCAGAATCGTTTCTGACGGCGACTGGCCGTCGTTGCCGGATTACACTGGCCGGCAGATTACTTGTTAGCCGGACTACCGAGGGTAGCGCAGCTCTGGAATGAGGAGGGATGAATGATCACCGACACGGTTGCGACGCAAGCGACACCGGTCGACACGTTGCTCCAGATCTCCGGGGGAGCGGTCCTGCCTCGCTGTCTGCATGCGGTAGCTAATCTCGGGATAGCCGACGCCTTGGGTGATGTTCCGCAAAGCGCCGCGACCCTGGCGGCTGCAACTGGCACGAACTCCGGGGCTCTCGAGCGAATGCTCCGTCTGCTTTCGGCAAGTGGTGTGTTCGACTATCGCGATGGCCACTTCGGTCATACTGCCGCGTCACGGTTGCTGCGTGCGGATCATCCCCAATCGATGCGCGCGCTTGTACGGATGTTCGGCCTTCCGGCCTTCTGGCCAGTCATCGGCGAATTGGAACACTCACTCCGCACCGGGTTGCCGACGGCTGAGGAGGTCCTGCCCGGTGGCGTGTGGGGCTATCTCTCCTCCAACCCCGAGGCCAGCCGCATCTTCGACGAGGCGATGACCGCGAAGGCGCACGGCCAAGTCGCTGGCGTCGTCGGAGCGTACGACTTCTCGGGTTTCGGTGTCATTGGAGACATTGGGGGAGGACGGGGCCACCTCTTGCAGCGTGTGCTGATGAGCGCCCCTGGGGCCCGCGGCGTTCTGTTTGATCAGCAGCACGTGGTCGAACAAGCATCCGGCGTGAGGTCCGACCGACTCACTCTCCAGGCGGGCGATTTTTTCAAGGGCGATCTGCCGGTCTGTGATGCCTATCTCCTCATGGAAGTGATCCACGACTGGAACGACGAGGACGCAAGGAAGATCCTGAAGAATGTTCGGTCAGCGGCGCCGGCTCATGCGAAGCTGCTGATCATCGAAGCGATTGTCGCTGAGGCTCCGGGCCTAAGTTGGCCTAAAACGCTGGACCTGTGGATGCTTGCGATTGGTGGAAAGCAACGGACCCTCCAGGAGTACACGGAGCTGTTCACCAACGCCGGGTTCAGCTTCACGCGACAGATTGACACGCCGGCGGGCGTATCGATCATCGAGGGGATTCCAACTGCCGTCTAACACGCGCTGGAGCCGTCGCGCCCACTGTCAGCGGCAGGGGGCAGCGCAGCGCGCGGCCGCTGGACTGCGGCGTTAGGCCTACATGCACCAACTATCTAATCAGAGTGTCAGACACTTTGCGCATTCCGGGACGACATGGAACTAGTGCGTGTTCGCATTCCCGCCCACGCAGCTGCCACGATCCTGGCGATCGCATGCCTGTGTCCGGCGAACGTCCAAGCGAGTGACTTCCAAGCCGTGTTTCTCGACGGCAACTACGCCAATCCGGTTCGATGGAACGTCGGTGCATCACTGTTCTTTTCCCACGATGATGTGAAGAACAGTGATGGAGGCAGCGGCCTCATCGTCGGCGGAAGTGTTGGAGCCGGCGGGATGCAGGTGTGGGGAGGAAAGGCGCTGCTCGGGAATGTGGGCAATGTGGATTTTCGAGCCGTGGTCACTCGAACATGGGATAACCCACGCGGCGCTTCCCCCAACTCTACTTATGTAGGCGGCGAGGTCGGTTGGGGGTTAGGCGTACGGCTTAGCGTGGGTTACGGCAAGCGGATCAGGGGGCCTTCGACTGACGACGGCCATATCATCACGTGGGGCCTTGGGCTGGAGATTCCGATTTGGCGATGAGCTGCGAGGGAGACTCGTCGTCGAGCGTCTTTTACGAATCGACTGCAAGAGAGGCCGAACAGCCACAGGGTGACGACGCTGGCAGCGCGATGCGCCCGTGGCGGGACAGGCTGTTTGGTTGTTCAGTCAGCACGGGCTAGCGGCGTCTAACTTCGGCGTGCAGCCGGCGGCGGCCGCTGCGACGCTGAGCCGCCGCGGCTGAAGCCCGCGTGAGACCGCCGAGCCACAACCGCTCAAGGCCAGCTTTGATGGGACGCGACACCGCAAAGGTTATGCCGAGCCACTCCGCCATCGACGTGAACTATGAAAGACTCTGGGTTGTCGCCGAGCGGGCGCGAGCGCGCGGATCGCTTTCGCGTGAAGACATCGCATTCGTACGCGATACGCTGCCGGCCGCGCTCAACTCCTTTCCCGAGATAAAGCTACCGAAGACGATCCGCCACCCGGGTGGCTTCACTGTCTCCGGCGCGCCCATCGGCACGTTCCTCAGAAGCGCGCTCCTGATCGCGGGGCAGAAGGCCCTTGGACGACGGTTCGCCAACCACTCGTTCTTTGAAACCGTGGAGCGCGACCTCGCCCTCGGCGTGATGCGCTCGCACTTCCATCACGAGTATCCGAAAGGGACGCACTGCTGCGTGCGATGCACTCTCGCCGTGTATCCGGTTCTCGAGGCGGGAGCGATTCGGTTTTTCGACTGCGCCCCGCTGGCAGAGCAGGTCAGGCAGATCGTTCGCAAGCGTCAGTGGCGATTCGCCCGACCGGTGAATGCCGCGATGGTGCACTGGTCGCTCGGAGACGCCCAGTGACGAACAATTGAGCGTGCGATCCATCGCATGACCATGGAAGCGCCGATTGAAATCGTGCCCTACGATTCCGCGTGGCCGGCGCGTTTCGACCAGGAAGCGAACGTCCTTCGTCCCGTATTGGCGCCATGGCTTGCAGGGCCGATCGTGCACATCGGCAGTACTGCGATCCCCGGACTTGCCGCGAAGCCCGTGATCGACATCATGGCAGGCGTACACACGCTCGAGCAGTCTCGCCCGGCAATCGCGGCAGCGACCGCCGTTGGCTACTCCTACGCGCCGTACCAAGCCGAACTCGAACATTGGTTCTGCAAACCGTCTCCCGCGTTCCGCACGCATCACCTGCATCTCATTCCGGTAGGCACGCCGCAGTGGCTGCGGCCGATGGCCTTTCGCGACTACCTCCGTGCGCATTCAGGGATTGCGAGTGAATACGAGGCACTCAAATGGCGGTTGGCACAGGAATATCACGCTGATCGTGAGGCGTACACGGAAGCGAAGCGGCCATTTATCGACCGGATCACCGATATCGCCCTGGAACTGGGCTACGGCTCGA
Source organism: uncultured Acidobacteriota bacterium (assembly GCA_963751025.1). Lineage (GTDB taxonomy): Bacteria > Acidobacteriota > Vicinamibacteria > Vicinamibacterales > UBA2999 > Gp6-AA40. The sequence goes on from CAVVTC010000012.1 coordinate 75,467, forward strand.
ACCGTCAGACGTGATCAGCGCACAGTAGGCAGAGATGGCCGATCAACCACGACACCAGGCGGCATGGCTCCGGTGGCTGACCGGAACGACGCTGACCGTCACATTTGCCGTGGCCCTTGTGTGGGGCGCTCGCGCGTATGGTCGATCGATTGTCTTCGCGTTCGGAGTCAACTGGGTGCTCATGATGTGGGCCATCATGTTCGCCTCGAACGTCGTTCCCCTCAGACTGCCGGCGCCATACTACGCCACACGTCGGTGTGAGAAGGCCGGACGCGTGTACGACCTGCTGGGCGTGCGTTGGTACCGGCGAGCGTTGCGCCGTGTGCTGTGGTCCGCGAGCCCCGCGCTCCTCAGATCGCAGCCTGCAGCACGAGAGACGATGATTGAGCGCACAAAGGACGCCGAGACGGGGCACCTCTTCATACTCCTTGCGATCACAGCCATCACTGTGTGGGCGCTCGCGTCTGGCTGGTGGGACACGGCGGGCTGGCTGTTGCTGTTCAATCTTCTCCACAACGGATATCCCGTCGTCTCGATGAGACAGCTTCGTGCCCGGCTGCATGCGGGCTCACATCGACTGCCTCACACGCGTTTGCAGCCGTCAGCGGCCAGTGCGATCATGAGCCGCCGCGGCTGAAACGCCGACGTGAGACGGGTGCTGTTACATCGTGATCAAGAATGATTCAGTATCCTCTTGTCTTTCGTGAAGGACATTACTTCGTCGACATCGACGGGGAGGCATGGACGTTAGACACGGGTGCGCCTTCCAGCTTTGGCAGCCGCTCCCCACTCCGTTTCGATGGCAAGGCGTTTGACGTTCCTGAAAGTTATATGGGGCTTACTGCTCGCAGTCTCTCCGATGCGATTGGTACCGCCACCGCTGGGTTGATCGGTACTGACGTCCTTTCTTGTTTCGACCTCTTGATTGACACACCCCTGCTCCGCCTCGTTGTCGCCGAAGCCAGTCTTGAACTCGAAGGCGATCGCGTCCACCTCGATGACTTCATGGGAATTCCAATCGCGGTGGTCTCGATCGCCGGTTCGGAGCACAGGTTCTTTGTCGACACCGGAGCGCAGCTCTCGTATTTTCAGGACGACTCGTTGCGGACGTTTCCGGCTGCGGGTCGAGTGTCAGATTTCTACCCGGGCTTCGGGACATTTGAAACTGACACCTACAGCGTGACCGCCGATCTCGGGAACGCCAGGATGCAGCTCCGGTGCGGATCGTTGCCCGCGCTGCTTGGCGCTACTCTTATGATGGCAGGAACAACTGGCATCGTCGGCAACGAGATCCTTAAAGGCAGAGCCATCCTTCTGTCGCCACGCAGGCAGCTGGCGGTGCTGTCTCCTGCTCAACCTGCGAGCGACGGGGACGAGGGCTAGCGGACTCCGAAAGGCGGCGAACGAGCACATGACGCTGCGCACCAAGCGTTTGATGACGGCAGTATTGGTTGGCACTTTTCTGACGTATCACGGCGCTCTTGCTCAACAGGGCGGCGTGCATGATCGACTGCCGGGAACACCAGACGTGAGGGCGCGCTACGTCATTTACCTGCACGGCAGAATCATCGAAGATCAAGGTCGGCGGCCGACGCACCCCTCGTGGGGCACATACGAGTATCAGCAGATCCTGGATAGGCTGGCGGCAGGCGGGCTGATCGTCATCAGCGAACAACGCCCGCCGATGACGGACATGGACATGTTTGCCAGCCACGTCGCGGATCAGGTCCGGGCCTTGTTGCGCGCTGGCGTGCCGCCGGAGCAGGTCTCGGTGGTCGGCTTTTCGAAGGGCGGGGGAATCGCCATGCGGACGTCCGCGCTCGTGCAGAACCCCCGGGTCAATTTCGTGTTGCTTGCCGCCTGCGGTGATGGAGACTTCAGCGGATCCGACTATCAAGGTCTGGGGACGAATCCTCTCCGTGTATGAAGCGTCAGACGAGGTTGGACGTTCATGTCAGTCGCTGTTCGCCAAGCCCGGGGCGACCGGCGAACGGTCGGAGGTACGCATCAACCTGGGAGAACATCATGGTGCGTTCTTCCGGCCTCACGACGAATGGCTCACACCTGTACTCAGCTGGGTTCGTCACTCGAGTCGTTGACCCCTGCTGACGACAGAGCTGCTCTTGCCTGGGGTCGCCGCTCGGTGCTAGTTTGAGGCCCGGGCGTGCAGGACGCCTCCCGTCCGCGGACAGGACTGAGTCCACCTGATCAGATCGTCAGACGTTCGGACGTGATCGCCGAACCTCCTTGCCCGACGCCAGCGGACCACGGGCACATGCCAGGAGGCTCGTCATGCGCGTCCGCCGCTTGCCAGTCCGCCCCGACCTGGAACAGCTTCATCGTCAAGCGAAGGAACTTCTCCGCGCCATGCATGCCGGCGAGGCGGATGCGATCGCCGAACTCCGCGAGCACCATTCCGAATCGATCGATCCCTCTTCAATGAAGCTGGCCGACGCGCAGCTCGTGCTCGCACGAAGCTACAGTGCTTCGAGCTGGACGAGGCTCGCGCACGCCGTGCAACTCGCCGAGGCCATCTGGCGCGATGACGCTGACGAGGTCCTCGCGCTCATCGCGCGCAATCCGGACCTGATTCACGAACATGTCCTGATCCGCACCGACAGCAACTGGGGCCCCCCGATGACATACGCGGCGAACCTTGGCCGCGACCGCCTCATCCGCCTGCTGCACGAGCACGGCGCCACAGATCTCGAGTCCGCGGCCGGACGGGCCGCGCTGCAGGGCAAGCCCGACACGGTGCGCATGATCCACGATCTCGCCGGGCGGCCGCTCGAGAAATGGACGCTCGCCGGTCCCGCGTACACGCTGAGCGTCGAGGGCACCGCCGTCCTGCTCACGCTCGGCGCCCGCGTCGTCGGGCCCGAGGGTGTGGACCACAACACCATGGAGCACCTCCTCGGGACCGACAGCCGGAGGCCGGCGGATAAACATCGCATCCTGGAGATGTACGTCGAGCACGGCTTCGAACCGCCCGACACGCCGGTGATGGCGCTCCATCGCGGGCGCATCGACTTGCTCGAGGCGCACCTCGCGCGCGACCCGGGCCTCCTCGCGCGCACGTTCGACATCGCCGACGTCTTCCCGCTCGCCCCTGCCTGCGCTCGGGAGCCGTACACCGCTCAGGGGACACCCGTGCACGGAACGACGCTCCTCCATATCGCCGCGTACTTCGACGAACTGGAGATCGCGGAGTGGCTGCTCGGCCGGGGCATGGATCCCGACGCGCGGTCGGCGATCGATGCCGACGGCTTCGGCGGCTACACCGCGCTCTTCTCGACGGTCGTCTCGCAGCGCAACTTCTGGGTCAACTACGGCAAGGGTCAGCCGGACGAAGCGCGCTTCACGCGCCTCCTGCTGGACCGGGGCGCCGATCCGAACGTCAGGGCGTCCCTCCGGGCACGGCTCGAAGAGGGACACGGGGGCGGGCCGCTGCGCGAGTATCGGGATGTGACGCCGCTCGGGTGGGGCGAGCAGTACCCTGCGAGGATCTTCGTGAGCCGGGAATCGCTTCGGTTGATCGAAGCTCGAGGCGGCGGTCGGTAACCGCGCGCCTCGGCCTCTACGAAGTCACGTGCATCCGATCAGAAGTCCACTGACAGGTTCCAGCGAACGAACCTCGGCGAGTAGATGGCGGTCGGGTTGTTCCAGGTGCCGCCCTGCGCCGTGTTGCCCGCGCTGAACTGATAGGCGTTTTCGTACGTCGTCGTGTAGTTGGTGTTCAGCAGGTTGCTGAGATCGACGCCGACATCCACGCGCCGCGATCCGAATCGAAGGATCTTCGCGAAGCGCATGTCGATTTGTGTCCGTCGATTGTCGGCAAACAGGCGATGGTCGGCATCCAGGATGTCGACGGTCGTGGTGCCGGTCGCGGTTGATCCCGGCGGCAGTCGTCCGAGGGCGTCCCGGATCAGGGCGTTGGGGAACGCCCAGTTCGCGACGCGCTCGACCGCAGGCTGCGAGCGCACCGTCCCGGCGACGAGCACATCGACCTTTGGCACCGTATACGATGCCAACCCCCGGATCGTGGTCTGGAACGGATCGATGTCGCGACAGTTGCGAAGGTCCTTGATCAGGCCGGCCCCGTCAATCACGCTTGTGGTCGCGCAGTTGTCCTCGACGGAACGCCCGGTCGTTGTCCCGAACTGCATCGTCAGGCCCTGTCTGAGGCGCGCGTTCAGCGTGAAATCGACACCGTCCCAGTGCGAGTCGCGCTCCGGGCCGAAGTCCGATTCGAACGTGACGTAGTTCTGCACGCCGCGATCCGAACCCGCCTGCGTCACCAGCGACAACGTGAGTCGGGTAGCCGCCGCCGCCGGGCAGCCGCGGATCCGATGGGGCGGTGATCGTGAACTGCTCGTAGTCCGCGGGACCGCGCAGGGTGTTGTCGGTCACCTTGAGCCCGTTGAACCACCGGCGGTTGTATGAGACCTCCGCCGACAGGCGCGGGTATCACCTCGTGCTGTAAGGTCAGTCCCCACTGCCAGTCGTTCTGACGCACACCCCAGCCGTGCAGCGTCTCCTGGTTCACCTGGGTGATGTTGCCCGAGGCCTGGCCGAAGTTGAGGGTGTCGCCGGTCGCCGCCGGGCATTCGCCGTTTGCCGCGAAGTTCATGATGTCGCAGTCGATGACCTTGTTGTCCCGCCGTGGATCGCCGACCGGGAAGGTGCGGTCGTCCCAGTTGCGGGTGCCCGTGCGGACGATGCGGGCGGCGGGGCTGTTGCTCGTGTACTCGCTGTCGTTCGTTGCGGAATCGAGGTAGTGGCCGATATTGAATTTCAGCGCCGTCTTGCCGTTGCCGAACACGTCGTAGGCAGCGCCGAAGCGCGGCGTGATGTCGTTGAACGAGTCGACGCCGGGCGTCTCGCGGGAAGCTGATCGGCGCCGCGTTGAACGGTGACGTCAGCTCCGTCCCGTTGTGCTCCGCCGGCGTGAAGCTCCAGGCGCGGTCGTAGCGTAATGCGCCCTGCAGCGTCAGCCGGCCGCGCGTCCACTTGTCCTGGACGTACAGCGATCCCGTTGCCGTTCGATCGGACTGGTGCCACTCCGGCAGGCGGAACGTGAACTGGTTCGGCACGCCCTGGTTGAACCGGTACGCCAGCTGTGGCTCGTTAACGAAGAACCAGTTCTTGACGCGGATATACGAGCCCTGATAGCCGACCTTCATCTCGTGCGACCCGGTGACGTACGAGGCCGAGGCGCGCCAGTTGTTCGGGTTGGCGTAATTGGGGTTCCAGTTGCGAGGGGCCACGATATACATAGTTTGCCCGCGGCGCGTACTGCAGGCCGGTGGCCGGATTGATCGCCGTGGACTGCTCGACCACTTGGATCATGTTCATGATGCCGTCCGGCGCCGGCCGGCCCGTCGTTCCGCCGCGGAACATGAAGCGGGTGAAGCCCGCCTCGAGCAGGAGCTTGTTCGTCATCGGCGCCGTCCATATCGCCTGGTTGACGTGATACGGAAGGTTGCCGAAGTAGAGGTTATTGGCCTCGGGGGATATCAATGCGTTGCCCGCTCCCACCGCAACCCAGTCAGCACCGCGGCTGTTGCAGCCGTTGTCGCTGTCGAGCGTCAGCGTCGATCCCTCGCAGCGGCGCTGGTACTCCTGGTTGTACGAGACGCGATGTTTCGCAGACACCTGCATCGTGATCCTGCCGATATAGCTCGCGCGCCCCTGCTTCGTCCGCAACGTGACGGTCGGGTCGCCCATCCAATCCCAGCGTGAGGCGTCGAAGGCGTTCCTGTTCGCGATGATACCGGGGACGGCCGCTGCGGTTTCCAGGCTGCGATAGCTGCCAAAGAACCAGAGCCGATCGCGCTTGAGAGGGCCGCCGTAGGAGACGCTCGTGTCGTAGGAGTTGATGATGCCGGGCGTTTCCTGGAGATTCGGTCCCGGAGGGGGCGCCGTCAATTCCGGAGTCAGGTTGTTGCCGCGTGACCAGTCCCCCGCGTTGTTGAAGAACGCCGAGCCGCGGAACTGGTTGCCGCCGGAGCGCGGCACCAGGTTCATCATCGGTCCGCCGATGTCCGACTCGCCGAGACCGCCGGCGACGGACACTGAGACCTCGTCAACGTTGATCGAATCCAGGATGTAGGTGGACACGCCGCCGCCGTTGAACGGCGCCGCGATCGTCATGCCGTTGATCGCCATGCGTCCTTCGTTGATCGGCCCGCCGCGCGCGGCGAAGAAGGTCATCGTCGGCGACGCGGCGAGCGCGCCGTCGTTGACGTTCAGGCCGGGGACGGCATTCAGCAGGGTGCCGACGGAGCGGCTCCCCGGAATGGCCGCGACGATGTCGGCGCTGAGCACGGTCTCGCGCTGCGTCGTCTGGACGTCGACCACCGGAGACTCGCCAGTGACCGTGATGGTCTCCTCGAGCGAGCCGACCTTCATGTCGGCCGGAATGGTCAGCGTTGCGGTGCCGCTGAGTTCGATCCCTTCCCGCTTGACGAGGTTGAAGCCGGTCAGCCTGAAGGTCAGCGTGTACGTGCCCGGATTCAGGCCGGTGATCCGGTATTGCCCGGCGCCATCGGTGACCCCGATGCGCACCTTCTCGATCAGGGCAGGGCTGGACGCCTCGACGGTCACGCCCGGAAGCACCGCATTCGATTCGTCTCTGACGGTGCCGGTCAGAGTGCCTTGTGCGAACGCAAAAGACGGCAGCAGGACAGCGGCAGTCAGAAGCAGGAAGACCTTCGACGCTCGACGCATGGGGGGCCTCCTCAAGTACCGAGTGGGTTCCAAGACGACGACAGCGCGGGTAGCCTCGACGGGGTGTTCGCGGGCATTCAACGATCTCTGGATGGTTTTGTCAATGAGACGGAAAATCTGTCATCTTCACTACGCTTGCCGCCATTGCGTGTTGGAGCGGTGAGCGCGAAGGGCAGGAGGGGAGACACGATGGGCGTCAACTTTCAGTCGATGCGGCCGATGCTGCGGACCAAAGACTTGCCTGCAACGGTGCAGTTCTGGACAAATCGACTGGGGTTTACCTGTGACGGGATGAGCGAGGCGGACGGTTGGGCATCACTCTCCCGCGACCGCGTTGGGCTGATGGTCGCGACGCCGAACGCCCATGTCCCCTTCGATCGACCGGGCTTCACCGGCTCCTTCTACTTCAACGTAGACGATGTGGCGGCACTCTGGGCCGATCTGAAGGACCGGGTTGAAATCGCATACCCGATGGAAGAATTCCACTACGGCGTGCGCGAGTTCGCCATCTACGACAACAACGGCTACATGCTGCAGTTCGGAACCCCGACGCGCCCGTGAGGTCTACGCATGCCGACGAAGGCGAAAGCCGCCGGCGATCCGAATCGATCGAGCGGACGGCCGGTCGTGGTCGGCGTCGCCGACCATAGTGGATGGGCCATCCTCGTTGTTGCGGCCGCCGAGAAGGGCGAGCCGATCGTCGTCGATCGACGGCGTGTCAGGCTCATCGAGACGGGCGTGCCCAGCCAGCCCTATGAGCACGACACGCTGGCGCTCAAGAACACCGAGGCCGAACAGCTGGTGCGCACGGTCAAGCGGTCGATTGCCGCGTGTACCGCGCTGGCGTTCGACCGCCTGTCGGCCGACCTGTGGCCAGGGTATCGAGTGACATCGATCGCCATTCGACAACCGACGCTCGCGCACATACCGGCGACGGTCGCAGAGGTTCACGGTTCGGCGCACACGCGGAATCGCGCAGACGGCATGCTCTATCACACGGCCATGTGTGAGGAGGCGCGTCAGCGTGAGTGGGACGTGCTGTTTCATCGACGAGGGGAAGAACTCACGAAGGCTGCCGAGGCGTGTCAGGCGAAGGTCCAGGACGTGGAACGCTTCATCGGTGACCTCCGTCAGACACTCAAGTCGCCCTGGACGGCGGACCATCGCAACGCATTTGCAGCCGCGGTTGGTGGTCTGAGCAACCGGTCGACGCTTCGTATTCCGCGGACCGCCTGAACCATCGGCTTAGCGGCCGACCCCTTTCGCGAACACGGTCCACTCGTTATTGACTTCGCACGGCCACCCCGTTGCGGGGTCGCGCGCCGCGACGGGCAGCGTGCTGTCGAACAGGATGTGGACGCCGGTCGCGGCGTCGGCGCCGAGCGTGACGAGCGGCACGTAGCGAATGTTCACGTAGTTCGCCACGAGCGGGAAGCCGGCGCGGAACTGAGTCGTGGCGACCTCCGCCGGCATCACGACAAAGGGCACGACCTCACGGGCCAGATGCTGCAGCACCGCGTGCTGATACTTTTCCGACCCATAGTAGCCCTGAACGAATGCCGACTGGCCGCCGGCAAACGCGCGCTGCGTGAAGACCGGCACTTCCGGGGCGAACCCGACGACGAGCAGACGATGATTCGGCGTCGTACATCGTTCGATGTAGGGATAGAACGTCCACAGTGCATGTGCGGTGCGGCTGGGGAGCTGCTTCTCCGCGTGCGAGGCCCGCAGCGCCGAGCCGACCTCGTCGAGGAACTCCGGTAACCGCCTCCACGTCACCAGCAGGCTGGCGCGATCGAGCTGTTCGATCGTGGAGCCGACGCGCATCACCGAGCCGGCGAAGAGCGCGATCAGCAACGCCGACGCCGGTCGCCACATCCAGCGGTGCCGGGCATTCCAGGCGGATGCCGTCAGCCACGCGCCGAGGGTCACGGCCGGCACGATCGCATCCTGAAGACGCGTCGTCAGCGGATCCCGAAGAAACGTCCAGTTCACGAGCAGCGTGACCGCAACGAGCGGCGCCACCCTGGCGACGATGGTTCTCGCGTCCTCGCGACGGCGAAAGGCGAGGAGCAGCAGTGCGGCGATGATCGGGATCGCCCAGTAGAAGGAGAGCAAGGCGGCCTGATGGGGCTCTCCGCCGGAGATCGCTGGCCAGACGTGCGGCTGACGCGACAACTCGCCGCTACGGAATTCGAGGCCGGTCTGCACGTACGACCACACGCCGCCGTAGACCTGCAGGTACACGAAGTACGGAGCGGCCATGAGCGCCGTGATTCCGGCGAGCGTCGCTGCGCGGCGCCATCGTTCCCGACCGTCTCCGGGCGCTGCGGCCAGAAACGCCGCGAGCACTCCGCCGATTCCCAGATAGATGCCGTGGTCGTGACGAAAGAGGAATGCGACCACGATCGCCGCCGCAACGGCGAGAAGGCGGCCGGTCGTCGGGCGCGTCACATATCGCTGCAGCACGAAGAACCCGACCGCGTAGACCAGGAGCTTCGGATAGCCATAGGTGCGCGGCACGATCGCAATCTCGAGCACCCCGGCGAGAATCGCCAGCACTCGCGACCCGGTCAGCTCGCGCACCGCCGCCGCGGTCAGCACCGCGGCGAGCGCGAATGCCACGGCGACGAGCATCGCCTCGGCGAACAACGTTCGTCCGAGCAGTATCTGCGCCAGTGCTGAGGTGACGTACATCAGCGGGTGGCCCGGGTCCACGAAATCCCGGGTGGGCCACTCGCCGAGCAGGATCTGCTGCGCGCCGGCGAGATAGAGAAAATGATCGTTGGGGAAGCCGTCCTTGAGGTGCAGGAATCGGAAGAGCGTCGCGAACAGGAACAACCCGGCGAGGGCGACCGCGAACGCGACGTGCCGCAGCGCGGATGCTACCCGCGATGTCATCGTGCCGAGGGTATCCCCACGGGCGGTCGCGCACGCGCGGACTCGAAGCGCTCGACGCCATCGACGAGATACCCCGGCCGCCCGCGCGTCGTCTGGAGGATGAGCCACACATACTGGCCGAGGATCCCCAGTCCGAGGCTCGTGATCGACCCGAAGAACGTCACGACCAGAACCGTTGGCGCATAGCCCGGTACGGTGATCTGCCCGGCTAGCGAGGCACTGAGGAGCAGGACCGCAAAGACCACGGCGGTCAGTGTGCCGACGAGACCGAGCATCAGCAGCAGCCGAATCGGCAGATCGGTGAAGCTGAAGAGACTGTCGAGCCCGTAGCGCAGCTTCTTGCCCAGCGTCCAGGCACTGCGGCCGTCGCGTCTGGCTTCCCGGTGGTACGGCACGTAGGCCCGGCGGAAGCCGAGCCAGAAGAACAGCGCGATCAGATTCGTCGTCGGTTCCCGGAGCTCGAGCAGACGATCGCAGACCGCTCTCGTGCACCCGACGGCGTTGACGCCTCCGCGAGGAACCTCCGGCAGGACCCAGCGCCGGTACAGGGACCAGAACGCGTCTGACGTGATCTCGTCGAACCACGGATCGTCGCGGCTCGATCTGGTGGCAAACACGATGTCCGCCTCGTCCCGCTTCAGGATGTCGAGGAAGGTCAACGCCAGGTCCGCGGGCTCCTGGAGATCGGCCGCGAGCACCGCCAGGTAGTCGCCGGTCGCCTGCTCGAGGCCGCAGCGTACGGCGTTGAACGCGCCGAAATTTCGGCTCAGTGAGACGAGCCGGGATGAGAACTTCGCGCTGGGGAGCCTCTCGCGCAGCGACTCGAGCGAGCGGTCGGGGCTGCCGTCGACCACGAGGACTGCTTCGATCGGCATCGTCGCGATCCCGGCGATCCGTTCCAGCTCCTGCACCAGGCGATCGATATTTTTCTCATTCCGAAACACGGGAATGACGATCGACAGCATCTTGGCCAGCTGGACTGTATCATGTCGCATCGCGAAGCGCCCGGAGGAGCGCCGAATGGAACTGTGTCAGCTCACGTCGCGGCTTGACGAGGCCAGGTCGTTGATGCTCGAAAGCGTCCCGTGGTCGCCGTTCGATTTCATCAGGGGCGTCTCCCCGGACGGCGATCGCGCGGTGCACGTCGCGTCACTCCTGCGGGAGGTGGACCCGGCCGACGATCTGCGGATGGCGTATCCCATCACTGCCGGCACCGAAGTGGCGGTGTGCGCGGAGCGTCTTCCCTGGGACTCGGCGTTCTTCGGCTACGGCGTGGCGAGGCTGCACGGCATCTTTCCATTGAAGAAGAACGGGTATTGTCCGGAGGCCGACTACACGCCCGCCATCGACGCGCTGACCAGGCTGGCGAAGAGCCGTGACGTCCGGTATCTCTTCGCCGTCGTCGATTCACGCGATCTGCCGACGGCCCGGGCCCTGACCGCGCGCGGCTTCTCGCTCATCGAGACGCGGCTGTACTTTCATCAACCGCTTCGTCACTACGAACACCCTCGACGCTTCCGCTGTCGTCTGGCGACGGCCGCGGACGTGGACTGCCTGACGGCGCTGGCGCGCAGCATCGAGAATCCGTTCGACCGGTTCAGCGCCGATCCCTTCATCACCAGAGACCAGGTGGTCCGATTGATGGAGACGTGGATTCGCGCATCGCTTCTACGCGGGTTCGCCGACGCCACGTACATCACCGACAGTTCCAGTCCGGGCGCCGTGTGCACGGTGAAGTATCACCAGGACAAAGCGCCCGCCTGGAAAACGTCCATCGCGCAGCTGATGCTCGCCATGGCGTCACCGCGGCCAGGCAACGGGTTCGTTGGCGTGATCTCGGAATTGAACTACCACCTGAAGGCACTGGGCATGGACCATGTGGTCTACAGCACCCAGATCACCAACCGCGGGATCGCCAGAGTGGGCCAGCACCTGGGCTTCAAGTTCGGCAAGGGTGACTACGTGTTTCGCATCCTGCTCTAGCCGCTGACTCAGGCCATCGGCTGGCCGGATGGTAGCATTCAGCTCCGACGTGGTTCACGCTCTCGACGCACTCGATCGCCTTCGCGAAGGCAACCGCCGATTCGCAGCCTCCGTGACGACGACCTCGGCGTCGAGCGCGGCGCGACGCGTGGCGCTGGTGGCAGGGCAGGAGCCGTTTGCCATCATCCTTGGCTGCTCGGATTCCCGGGTCCCGGCCGAACTGGTCTTCGACCAGGGTTTCGGCGATCTGTTCGTCATCCGTGTTGCCGGCAACGTCGTGGCGCCGTCGCAAGTCGGCAGCGTCGAGTTTGCCGCGTCCCGGTACGGCACACGCCTGGTCGTCGTCATGGGTCACACCCAATGCGGGGCGATCATCGCGACACTCGAGGAGCTGCAGGGGACAGCCACGAGCCAGTCCAGGAACCTGCGTTCCATCGTCGATCGTGTCCGCCCGTCGATTGAGACGCTGATCGCCGGACGACCGGGTCTGGATCCGGACGCTCTCCTGCGCGAGGCGGTCCGTGCGAACGTGCGCGCATCGGTGGACCATCTGCGGCATGGCTCCGAGCTGCTCGAATCACTGATCAACGAAACCGGCCTCCACATCGTCGGTGCGGAGTATTCGCTGGAGACCGGGATCGTGGATTTCTTCGACACCTGAGCGAACCGAACCAGGACGGTTCTCGTCTTAGAAGCGTCACCCGCCTTCGCCTTGCGGCTTCGGCGAGGCATGCCTGGGAGGCGCGTCGATGTCCTTTGGTCAGGATCTCCGCTACGCCATACGCTCGTTGAAGAACAGCCGGGGATTCACGGCCGTGGCCGTGCTGACGCTGGCCATCGGCGTCGGTGCCAACGTCGCCATTTTCAGCTTCGTGGACGGGATTCTCCTGAAGCCGCTTCCCTACGAACAGCCCGAGCGCATCGTTCGCGTGCTGGAAAAGCCGCCGCAGGGCGAGCGCAACGGGATCTCGACGCTGAACTTCCTGGACTGGCAGAAGGACAACACGGTCTTCGATTTCATGTCCGCTCAGACCGGCGGGAATGTCACGATGACCGGCGGGACGGAGCCGATTCAGCTGCGCGGCGCCCGGGTGTCGGCGGGCTACTTCAAGGTCTTCGGGATCACGCCGGCCCGCGGCCGGGTATTTCTTCCCGACGAGGATCAGCTCGGCAAGCACCAGGTCGCGATCATCAGTCACACGCTCTGGGCGAACCAGTTCGGATCTGACCCCGGCATCGTGAACCGCGTGGTCCAGTTCGACGGCCAGCCCCACACGATCATCGGCGTCCTGCCCGAGGGCAGCTCCTTCGACCGCGCCGCCGCCCAGGTCTGGCGCCCGCTCGCGTTCCAGCCCTCGAACATGACCAGGGACTTCCACTGGCTGACCTCGTTCGCGCGCCTGAAGGACGGGGTGTCGATCGAGCAGGCGCAGGCCAGCATGAACGTGATTGGCGCGCGGATCGCGAACGACTTCCCGGCCTCGAACAAAGGCTGGGGCGTGATCGTGGAGAACTACGCCGGCACCCTCGTCGGGCCCGACATGCGCACGGGGCTGATGGTGCTGATGTCGGCCACGGGCTTCGTGCTCCTGATCGGCTGCGCCAACCTCGCGAACCTGGCTCTGGCTCGCGGCGTATCCCGCGAGCGGGAAGTCGTCGTGCGCGCCTCGCTCGGCGCCGGCCGGTGGCGCTTGATCCGGCAGTTCCTCACCGAGAACGTCGTCCTCTCTCTCTGCGGAGGCGCGCTGGGGATTCTCGTCGGCTACGCGACAATGAACGGCATCAAGCTCGCGTTGCCGGAGTTTGCCTTCGCGCGTGAAATCGTGGTCGAGATGGACATGCGCGTGCTGCTGTTCGCGATCGCGGTGTCGGTCATCACGGGTGTCCTGTTCGGTATGGCGCCGGCCCTTCAGGCCACGAGGCCCGACCTGGCCTCGTCGATGAAGGAAGAAGGTCGCGGCTCGAGCGGCAGCGCGGGGCGGCGTCGCCTTCGGGATACGTTGATCGTCGCGGAGATCGCGCTCGCGTTCGTGCTGCTCGTGGCCTCGGGTCTGATGATGCGCAGCTTCTTCCGCCTCATGACCGTTGACACCGGGTTCGATGCGACGAACATCCTCACATTACGCCTGCCGACATCGACGGATCTCTATCCAGACGCCGCGGCGTTGAACAGATACCTGCAAAGCATCCGCGACGCCGTTGCCGCGGTTCCCGGCGTCCGCGAGACGGCCTACAGCTGCGCGCCGCCGCTGCAAGGCACCTGCTACGGGATGCCGATGCAGCCGGCGAACCAGCCGATGGTGGATCTTGCGAATCGTTCGGGCGGCTTCTTCAAGGTCGTCAGCCCGTCGTATTTCTCGACGCTCGGCATCAAGATGCTCAAGGGCCGTGCCCTGTCCGACCGCGACACCTGGAATGCTCCGCGCGCGCTGGTGATGAACGAACGCCTCGCCAAGCGGTACTTCGAGAAAGAGAATCCGATCGGCCAGCGCATCCTGATTCAGGAGATCATCGCCGGGAAGACCGAGCTCGGTCCCGATGTCTCGTGGGAAGTCGTCGGCGTCATCGGCGACGAGAAGATTGGCGGACCAGCCGACGACCGCAGCGCCGGAGTCTACGTCTCGAACGAGCAGAGTCCCGTGTACGGGATGGTCCTCAACGTTCGAACCGCCGTGGATCCGCTGACGGTGCAGACGGACGTCACCGCGGCGATCCGAAAGGTGAACAAGGACCAGGCGATCAGCGACATTCGCAGCCTGGAGCAGATCAAGAGCCAGAGCATGGGCGGCCGCCGCGTGCCCTCCGTGCTGCTCGGGATTTTCGGCGCGGTCGCGTTGGTGCTCGCCGGCATCGGCATCTACGGCGTGATCTCGTATTCGGTCGCGCAGCGCACGCGCGAGATCGGCATTCGCGCCGCGCTCGGCGCCTCCAATCGCATGCTCGGTACGGCTGGTACTCGATCGCGGCGTCATGCTGACCGGCATCGGACTCGTGATCGGGATTGCCGGCGCGATCGCCGCGACGCGGCTGATGGCTGGCCTCTTGTTCGGCGTCGGCGCGCGCGATCCGATGACCATGGTCAGCGTGGCGGTGGTCCTGGCCGGCGTCGCGATGCTTGCGTTGTACGTTCCGGCGCGCCGGGCGATGAAGGTCGATCCGATCGTCGCCCTTCGCTACGAGTAGGCCCGGTCCTTTTGGACCGGCCACACTACAATGCCCTGATGAGGTTTGTGATTCAGGGTCTCTGTGCATTTCTGGTAACCGTTCTCGTCGCTGCCCCCGCCTTCGCGGCCACCGTTCGTGGGCTCGTATCCGATGTCACTGGAGCGGCGCTGCCGGGCAGTCGCGTCGTACTTCGTGGCGTGGCGACAGGCCAGGAGTCCGAGACGGACACCGGCGCCGACGGCCGGTTTCAGATCGAGGCGCCATCGGCCGGCACGTATCTGGTCATCATCACCAGACTGGGCTTTTCAGAAGCCGCGCGCACGGTCGTGATCGACAGCGCGGACGCCTCCCTCGAGCTCGCCGTGCAGCTCGATCTTGGCGTATTCAACGCCGAAGTGAGCGTCACCGCCGCACGGTCGGAGCGGGAGACCCGCCAGATTCCACTACACGTCGAGACCGTCACGCGCGCCTCGATCGAACAGGACAACACGCTGTCCACCGGCGATGCCCTGACGACCGTCGCCAACATCACACCGGTCGGCAACGGCCCGTTCGGGGTCAGACCCCGTCTGCGCGGGCTCGATTCCACGCGCTTGCTCGTGCTGGTGGACGGCGAGCGGCTCAACACCGCGCGTCAAGCCACCGATCGACAGGGTGCGGAAGTGGGGCTCGATCTCGCCGGACGCGATCAGCCGGATGGAGATCGTCAACGGCGCCGGCACGCTGTTGTACGGATCGGACGCACTGGCCGGCACGATCAACATCATCACCAACGAGCCGGGGTTCTCTGGCGACACGCGTCTGCTGTACGGATTCAACGGCTTCTACAGCTCCAACGAGAACGGCGCCCGCGGGACCGCCACGATCGGGGCCACGGCTCCCAACTACGCGATTCGGCTCCAGGCGGGGATGGAGTCGTACGACAACTACAAGACCGGCGACTTCAGCGTTGAAGACACGAACCCGCTCTTCACCTCAGGGGCGCTCAATCGCGGCGACACCATCGATGACAACTTCGGGTTCGCGTTCAACGCGTTTCCCGATCCGTTCAATGCGCCCTACGTGCGCACGAGCCGTGACGTGCCCAACTCCGGCGCTCACGGCAACTTCGTCAACGCATCGGGGCTGGTGAGGCTCGGCGAGAACCGGACGTTCCGCGTCCGCTATCAGCGGCGGCAGATGACCGACGTCGGCTTCCCGGATTTTGCGTCGCCGTACTTCTTCAACGCGACGTCCCTGCCGCAAAGCGATCTCGATCGGGTGTCGGCGCGCTACGAGGCGAGGGCGGTCACACCGTGGCTGGCGAACCTGTCGCTGACCGCGCACTATCAGAAGACCGAGCGGCTGCTGCGGAACCTGTTGCCGGTGCAGTTTCCGGCGCCGACGCCGGTGGCCTTCTTTCCAATCAGTGTGTTTCGACTCGACGTGCTCTCCGACACCGAGCAGCGCGTCACGACACCCGGGCTCGATCTGCAGGCCGTGTTCGTCCCGTCATCGAAGCATGTGCTGACGACGGGGCTCACCTTCTATCGCGATCGCAGCAGCGATACGCGAACGACGTCAACGACGACATCGCTCGTGGGACAGGTGGCGCTTGGCCAGCGAGGACCTGCACCGGTTGTCTTTCCTGCGCCGGTCCAGCTCGGGCCTGCCGCCATTGCGCACCCGGTTCGCGTGCCTGACGCCAGCTTCCGCGACATCGCGATCTTCGCTCAGGACGAGTGGCGGGTGATCCCGAACCTCTCTCTCGTCGCCGGTCTGCGCGGCGACTTCTACAACGTGACGACGGACCGCACGCCCGGTTACGACGTGGCCTCAGTCGTCGCCGGCGCCAACCCGCCCGTAAATCCGGCGACGCTGCCGGATCCGAACGGTGAGACCTACGCGAGGGAGGCGCTCACCGGCGACATCGGCCTGGTCGCCTATGCCGGCGGGCGCATCAGCCCGTTCATCCGCTACGGCCGCAGTTATCGCCATCCGAATCTCGAGGAGCTGCTGTTTGCGGGACCGGCGACGGCCGGAAGCATTGCGCCCAACGTGACGCTCGAGCCGGAGCAGGGCCATAACTTCGATGCCGGGACGAAGTTCAACTTCCCGTTCGTGTCGGGCGGCGCCTATCTCTTCGTCAACCAGTACACGAACTTCATCGTCCAGGACCTGACCACCGCCGTGACGCCCTCCGGTCCGCTGGTGCAGACGAGCAATTACGCGGACGTCCGCATCCATGGCGTGGAGCTGTCCGCGGACGCGCCACTGGCGTTCCGACAGGGCGTCCTCACCCTGAGCGGCTCAAGCGCGTTCATGCGCGGCACGATCACGAAGGGCATCAACCCGCTCGACGGCAGCGCGCTCGACGGTGAGCCGGCGGACAACATCACGCCGGTGAAGGTGCTTGCCGCCGTGCGGTTCACCGAGCCGCGGGGACGCTGGTGGGCGGAGTACGGCGTCCGCACCCAGACCGATGTCACGCGAGTGACACCGACGCTGCTCACCTCGCCGTTCCGGATCGCGCAGGATCTGCTCTCGCTCGACGGCTTTACGGTGCAGCGGCTTGGCTGGGGCGTCGCGCTGACGCGGGGCAGAGATCAACTCAGCCTGATCTTCGCCGTCGAGAACCTCGGCAACATCTACTATCGTGAGCACTTCCAGTTCGCCCCCGCGCGCGGACGGAGCTTCACGGTTGGCATCAGCGCCGGGGCGAGGTAGACGGCGCAAACCGTAGACAAGGCGCCCAATCCAGTGGGACACTGCCCCCGAGGAGGCTCGGTAATGCGACTTCTCGTTGCTGCTGCTCTCGCCGCGATCGCCACGTGCGCGACGCTGTCCGCTCAGGCGGCGGCCGGCCGTGGGCCGTGCCGCGAACACCCGACGGTCATCCGGACCTGCAGGGCTTCTGGACCAACGACACCGTGACACCGCTCGAGCGTCCAGCCGAGTTCGGCGACAAGGAGATCCTCACGCCGGAGGAAGCGGCCGCCTACGCGAAGAAGCGGCGCGATCAGTTCCTGGCCCAGCCGAAGGACAACCTCCATTACGACGACGCGATCTGGCAGGACGAGCACTACACCAAGGACAAAGCTGTCCGGCTGCGCACGTCGCTCGTGAATGATCCGCGCAATGGAAAGCTGCCGCCGCTGACGGCGGACGCGCGCAAGCGCGAGGCGGCGCGGGTTGCCAATCGCGCTGGTACGGGTGTCTCCGACAGCGCGCAGACGCGTTCGCTGGCCGAGCGCTGCATCAGCTGGGGCAACGTCGGGCCGCCGATGATCCCGCCGACCTACTACGCGAACTTCCAGATCCTGCAGTCGCGCGACGCGGTCGTGATCAGCCACGAGCTGATGCACGACACTCGCATCATTCATCTCGATGGACGCGCGCATCCTCCGTCAGCAATCCAATACCTCGCTGGACACTCGACTGGACGCTGGGAAGGCGACACGCTCGTCGTCGACACGACCAACTTCACGGATCAGACGAACTTCCGCGGGCCCCCAGCCACGACACGTCAGGAGATCAGCCACACCCGCACGCTGCACGTCGTCGAGCGGTTCACCCGCGTGGACAAGAACACCATCAACTACCACTTCACCGTCGAGGATCCGTCCGACGTGGACAGGGTCGTGGTCGGGTGAGTATGCGATTCGCGCGTTCGAGGGCCCGATCGACAGTACGCGTGCCACGAAGGGAACTACGGGCTGGCCAACATCCTTCGCGCGCAGCGAGTGCAGGATGCCCAGGCCGCGTCCGGGTCGAAGGGGGCATCAAATTAGGCCGCCGCCCGCGGGCCGCCGGAAAGGCGGCCCCTGCGTACCCTAGAATAGATTGATGCAGGATCTCATCCGGCAGTTGCTCGCTGAGCTCGGCGAGGATCCGACTCGGGAAGGGCTGCTGCGCACGCCGACCGCGCGTCGCGAAGTCGCTCGCGTTCCTGACCAGCGGATACGCGGCGGACATCGACGACGTCCTCAACGAGGCGCTGTTCACGGTGGACTACAACGAGATGGTCATCGTGAAGGACATCGACTTCTACAGTCTGTGTGAGCATCACCTGCTGCCGTTCTTCGGTAAATGTCACGTCGCGTACATCCCGAAGACGCGGGTCATCGGCCTCAGCAAGATCCCGAGGCTCGTGGACGTCTTCGCGCGCCGCCTGCAGATTCAGGAGCGCATGACCAACCAGATCGCGGAAACCATTCGCGAGAAAGTCGATCCGCTGGGTGTGGCCGTTGTCTGCGAGGGCACGCATCTCTGCATGTCCATGCGCGGGGTCGAGAAGCAGAACTCCTTTGCGGTGACCAGCGCGATGCTCGGTGTCTTCCGCGACAACGCCCGGACGCGGTCGGAATTCCTCGAGCTGATCCGCGGTCGCGGCGACTCACACGGTCTCCGATACGCCCGGGCTCGCCTGCATCGGCGACTGAGATGCGGGCGGCGGCCATCATCCTGATCGCTGCGCTCTGCGGCGCGTTGAGCGCCCCGGCGCGAAGCGCGGAGGCGGCACAGACCGCCAAGCCGCCAGCGACGACGACGAAGAAACCGGCGCCGCGGGCGGCCACTCGTAAACCGGCGCCGCCGAAGCCGCTGCCACCGATCACCGAGCCGGCAGTCTACAACTGCCCGACGACACTCGGGCAGGGCGTCCGCACGGACGTGCTGTTCTGTGACGTGCAGATCGGCCGCGATCCCGCCGGCGGCATCGTCATTCCGTTTCCGCGCCATCAGGGCCCGGTGACGCTGTCGTTCGATCTCCACAACCGGCACACCTACTCGGAAGAGCAGATCAAGACCAACCGCGCCTACCACCGCTACACAGCGACGATCGGCGTGCTCGCGCTGGACAACACGCTGCTCTCGCGGTTCTACGTGCAGAACGAGTTCCGCACGGCGGCGGATCTCGTGGACCGGATCAAGGGCGGCAGCGGCCCTGGCGGGCTGAAGGCCGTGGCCCCGACCGGCGCCGAACGGATTGTGTTCGTCGTCGATGCGGAAGAGAACGGCGTGAGTATACTGGGCGACAAACTTGTCGGTGACCCGCGTGGACGGGACCGACAATTTCACCGCGCCCGGACGCCCCATCGCCGTGATCAGCAACGTCATGCTCGAGTACAGTCCCGCACCGCCTCCGAAGCCGGCGCCGGCCAGACGCCGGTGAACGGTCGTCCGGAACGTCTTTCGATCATCGTTCCCGTTTTCAACGAGGCCAGAACCGTCAGGGCGGTCATCGATCGACTCCTCACGATCGATCTGCCCGTGCCTCGAGAGATCCTGATCGTCGACGATGGCTCGACCGATGGAACAGGAGAGGTGCTGGCTAGCCGCCGCCGGCGAAGGGCTTGCGGTCACGGTCATCCGCATGCCGCAGAACGGCGGGAAGGGAAGCGCGATACGCGCCGGCCTGGCGCGTGCCACGTGGGACGATCATCGCGATTCAGGATGCCGACCTCGAGCTCGATCCCGCGCAACTGGCGGCGCTGGTGCACGCCGATTGTCAGCGGCCAGGCGAGCGTCGTCTACGGGTCGCGCTTTCTGGACGGCACCTCGCGCGCACCGCGCATGACGATTGCCGGAAACCGGATGCTGACCGCGGCCACCAACGTGCTCTATGGGTCGGCGATCACCGACATGGAGACCTGCTACAAGATCATGCGCGCCGACATCGCGCACTCGTTGAACCTCACCGCCAGCCGCTTCGACATCGAGCCGCAGATCACCGCGCGCCTGCTGCGAGGCGGGCACCGCATCCACGAGCTGCCGGTTCGGTTCGCCCCGCGGTCGCGGGCTGAAGGCAAGAAGATCAAATGGCGCGACGGCGTCCGCGCGCTACAGGTGCTGCTCATCGAGCGACTTCGAGGCACGCAGAGCACAAAGACGAATTAGCGGAGCGTGCGCAGGCGCGTCGCGTTCGAGGTGAGCCACGCCCGGACGTCTCTGATGGCATCGGCTGCGCATGCTTCCCACGAATTCAGCCGGCGTTTTTTCGCAGGCCGGCGCGCATCCGGCTCGCTGAGCCCCACGCCCACAAAGATTCGACGGTGGCAGGAATCGGGCAGGTCGTCTTCGACCGTGATGGCCTTCGTCCGACACGATCCCGTTGTGAGGAGAATGGCGATGTAGCGTTCAGTGGCGGCAATTGGTACGGGTGGCGCCACGATGCTGCGGCTGACGCATGCGAAGCGCGGCGGTCAATTCGACGTCGCCTTTTCCCCGTCCGAGCACGGTGAGCACGACATCGGCATCCTCCGCGCGGTCAACCAGGCGAAGCTCGGTAGCAGCGGAGAGCGGCTCGCGGACCAGTTCCTGCGCCTCGACCAGCGCATGCGTCGCATCGCTGAAACCATGGGTCATCGGGAGGTTGAGGAACACGGTCAGCGACTCATCGCGAGCGGATGCGACAGTGCCGGTGCCGGCGACACACCACACGATGAGGCTTGCGAGTACGCCAGCGCCTCGAGCCGTCAGGCGAGCCTGGCTCCTCTCGTTCCATGTGGGGTCAGACGTGTTCCGCAGATTGCGCATTTGCGATCAGCTCCGCGAAAACTGTAACCAGCGCAGCCCGAAAATGCCCGCAGCTGCGCTCAGCTCACCCTGTCTTCGACAGATGTGCGAGCGTCGTGCCGACGTGATCGCGACGTAGCGGACGCTGCGTGAGCGCTTTGGCCACACTCGATCCCACGAGGCCATCGAGGCGCTATCCGAGTTCACGCCTGATCTCGTGCTGAGCGACCTCGCCGCCAGCAACCCCTAACGATCCGAGAGCGGCTCGAGCTGAAAGGTCGATGCGTTCAGTCGGTACGGCGTTCGGTCGGGCGCGACGTCGAGCAGACGGGCATTCTCGGCGCCACGGTCGTAGACCACCCATGTTCGCGCGGACCCGAGATCCGCTTCATTGCGCGTGATCGCCCGGTGTGGATTCTGGGCCGCGGCGTACCGAACGAAGACGATTGAATTCAGCGGCGCTGTGCTGATGGCTTGGTCCGCCTGCCGATTGAACTGGTTCCGGCGATCGACTCCGGCGCGCACGAGGACGAGATCGCTCAGGCAGACTGGCAGAAGCAGCAGCGCCGCAGCCGCCGACACGCGCGCGAGGAATGGGGACAGGCGAAAGGAATCGCTGGCCGATTGTTCCTTGGACCGATCGAGTACTCGGACCAGCCTGTCAGCGGCAAGGAAATGCAGCGCCGGCAGGAGCTCCACGTAGTACACGACCCAGCCAGAGGGATGCGCGAAGACGAGATAGGCGACAAAGAGGCTGAGGCTCGCGGCGATCGACACCCGCGCCGCCCCTCGTGCGCGCAACAGCCCTCCCAGCAGGAATGCGCCGATGATCAGACGCCAGCCGGCGGTGTACGCGATCAGCACCGCGGCAATCCGCTCCGCGAGCGCGACGGGAACCGCGGAGGGCACGTAAGACCGATGGACGTCTCGCGCCCAGGCATCGATGGGTGTCAGTTCCGGCGGGACCTGGCGAAGAGGCGGAGCGGGATCGACGCCGAACCCTGGCTTGTCGAACGGAAAATACATCCGCGAGTAGTGGGGATACGGATCGATCGTCCAGTGGCCGAGCGTCTGGTGGTTCCACACCGGGCCAAGGCCCAACAGCACCGCGCCGATCAGCATCGGAAGCGCCGCTGCCCGCCATCCGCCGGACTGAATGAACCTGCGCACGATCACGAATCCGAGCGGCGCGGCGAGCGCGAGCATCGTCAGCGGCCGGGCCTCGAAGCCCCAGGCGAGGGCTACCGCGACGCAGACGAGATATCGCTGTTTCCTCGATTCCAGCCAGAGCACCGTCGCACTCGCAGCGGCGAGCCACATGACCAGGCTGGTGCTCTCCGAGAGATAGGATGTCGCCCAGATCAGGGTCGCCGGAGCGGTCGTCCACAGCATCCAGGTCAGGAGCGCCACCCACACGTGTGACAGCCGTCGGGCCAGCCAGAACGTCAGCGCACCCGCAACGCCCGCCAGCAACGTGGGCATCAGGCCAGGCAAGCCGAGCCAGATGCCTGGAACGAGCATGATCGCGTGAGCCGGTGGGTACTTTGCGAACACGGCCGGTTCGACGAACACGTGCATCTGCTCGAAGAACGCAGGAATCGGCGGCACCGCGGCCGTCCACCGTCCTCGCGCAAAGATCTCCGCCTGCAGCAGGTACGCGCGCTCGTCGTGGATGATGCCGGGCTCGGCAAACGATCCCCAGACGCTGCGAACGATGACACACGTCAGGGAGGCCGGCGGCCACCGGCGCCCAGGGGCTGTCGAGGAACGCAACCAGCCGATCCGGGCTCCATCTCCAGGATCGAGTCACACGAGGGAGCAGAAGGAAGCCGACCAGCAATCCGACCGCCACGGACAGATTGATCAGCAGCGCTCCACTGGAGCCGGTCATCAGCGCTTCCGACAGAGCACCATGTACTGGGCTCCGACAGGTATTCGCGTGAGTCTTGCCTCGAGCGGCCTCAGACCAGCAAGCACACGCGGGAAGACGAAGAGGAAGTCCGTACCGACGATGTCGAATCCGGCGCCATGCAGGAGCGCTCGAGCATGCGGCGCCGACAGCATCTGCGCGTCACGGTCGAATGGGATGCGACGCATGACCAGCCGTGTACCCGGATTCCAGGGATTGTTCTCCCAGAAGGCAAAGACCCCGCGCGAGGACAGCGCCTCGCGGATGTATGAGAGCGCATCGGCGCGGTGATGCGGCTCGACGTGATGAAAGACGCCATTGCAATACGCGAGGTCGTTGCTCGCCGGCGGGTCGCATCTCGTCTATCGTGCAGAAGTCGATCGCCGCGTCCGCGTAGTCGCGGCGTGCGATCTCGATGCTTTTACTCGAGACGTCCACGCCTCGCACCGAGGCGGCTCGCAAAAGGTCGCGGAGCATCTCCGCGCGCTTCCACCGGTCCCACAGCCGTAGTCGAGGACACGCGCGGCGACGTACCCGTGCTGCGCCAGACGGGACGACAGCCACGCGATCCGGGCGTGGGCGAAGTACGCCTTGCGACTCACCCGACAGCGAGAGACCGTGGTTCAGCGCCGAGTCGTAGGTAGCTGCACACGCGTCGAACTCGAACTGCCGTGCCCGCGCTCATCGGCGTCGCATCGTCAGAAGACTCATGAACAGACAGCCCAGGATCATCTGGTAGCCGAGCACGCTCGAGGGTCACTCCCGGGACGACGACTCGCATGGTGACTGCGTAGTCCAGGTGGCCGAAGTCCTGGACGCGCCATTCGTTCAAGGCACTCAGCAGCATCACACCCCCCACGACTGCGGTGGCAACGCCGAGGACCAGCCCGCGTTCGAGCGTCAGGATCCTGGAGAACCGGGCCACGCGTGCGTCATGGGGCAGCACGCCTTCGGTCATCGCGAACGTCTTGGCGAGCGCGGCAACGAACATGCTTTGCGATCCGCAGATGACCGCCAGACTCGAAAACAGCAGCGTGTGCGCGTCAAACGTCATCCCTGCAATCGTGAGTCCCGGCATCGCGATCGTGTAGCCGGCAAGCCCGAGAACGAGCAGCACCAGGCCGGGCAGCAGGAACAGCCGCCGCGGCGAGCACATCAGGAAGAAGCGCAGCGTCCGCCAACCGTCGCGGAACGTCTTGAGGTGCGGCGGATGACTCGTGCGGCCGTCAGGGTGAAGGGTGATCGGGACCTCGCTGATTCGCCCGCCAACGAGACTCGCCTTGATGATCATCTCGGTGGCGAACTCCATACCGGTGCAGCGCTGATCGAGACCCTGCTGAAAGAACGATTTTCTGAAGCCCCGGAGCCCGCAGTAGATGTCGTGCACGGGCGCCCGGAACCACGCTGCGGGCGATGCGTGAGAAGAACGGATTGCCGAACCAGCGGTGCAGTGGCGGCATCGCACCCGGCAGGACGCGACCTCCGCCCGACTCCAGCCGGCATCCCTGCACCAGATCGTCGCCGCTCCGAAGACGCGCGACGAACTTCGGCAGCTCGCCGAAGTCATAGCTGTCGTCCGCGTCCCCCATGATCACGAAGCGCCCGCGAGCCGACTGAATGCCTCCCATGAGCGCAGCCCCGTAGCCCTTGTCGGCCACCGGCACGACTCTCGCGCCCGCGAACTGCGCGATCGCGACCGAGCCGTCCGAGCTGCCGTTGTCGGCGACCACCACTTCGCCGTCGATGCTGGCTGCCTCCATGGCCGTCAAAGCCTTGTGAATGCAGGTCGCCAGCGTGTCCGCCTCGTTGAGGCACGGCATCACGACCGTCAACTCGATGTCGTCGTGTGCAGTCTCGAGCGGGTGCACCTCCGGCGCGAGTGGCTCGTCGCCACTGGTCGGATAGAACGTGGGGCGCAGGCAGGCCTGTTCTTGCAACTTTGAAATCGCGATACAGATTTTGCCGACCCCGTCGAAGCCGCGGCCTGCGAGTTCGAGAGGGTCAGTGAGCTGAGAGGACTTGCTTTAGCAAGCGGTTTGCCAGCGTACGAAGGAAAGGAGGCCAGGAAGTCCGATCATGCTCTGGAGCACCCCGTCGTCACAGGCCGATAGTGCTCGGCGCGCTGGATGGCGCCTTCGAGCCGTGTGTTGCCGCGCGGCTCATCCACACGAGCAGGCCCATCATCAGCGGCACCGAGACCTGAAGGCCAATGACTCTGGCGGCTGTCGGAATGAACAACGCCACGAACAGCCAATAGATCAGCACGCCGAACGCCGGCGCATCCTCGCGGCGCGGCGGTTCGAGCATGTAGGCGCCGAACCAGAGAAGCGGCAGCGCGAGCAGCGTCACGTCGTAGACGATGACGTGCGGGTTGACGAGGAGTGATGCGAGCATGACGACGCCGAGTCGAACGCGAACGGGGGCGTCGCTCTTCCAGACGCGCACGGTGTACCAGAGCACAATCGCGCTGAGCACCAGCCAGAGTGGAACGCCTATCGCGTTCGGCACCAGCCGCGTGACCGCTCGCAGCGAGTGGCTGTTGAAGGGTTTCGACTCGAGCAGGTCCACGTAGGTGAGCGTGACTCGCAACGAGGCCGCAAACGCCGCGAACACCGATGCACCCAGGGCCGACCAGATGATCACCGCCTGTGCGGCGACCGATGCGGCCGCGCCCGCCAGCAGGCGCCACTCGCCGCAGGCCAGCACAATGGCGGCGAGCGGGATGCCAAACTGCGGCTTGAGCGCGAGAAGGCCGAACGCCGCGCCGGCGAGATACGCGCGTCCCGTTCGAGCGCGAGCCATCCGAGCCAGAACGCGGCCAGGATGAGGATGCTGATCTGCCCAAAGAGGACCAGATTCCAGAACGGCGGGAAAACCATCGCCGCGGCGACGATCAGGCGTCGGTTCGGGAGCCGGCCAGCCACGCGACGCCAGACGCTCCAGACGATCACGCCGTACAGCGCGATTGTCACGGCGCTCCAGATCAGCAGTGCTGGCCGATACGACCATCCGCTGAACGGCGTGAACAGGAGCGCCGCCTGAGGCGGATACACCGTGGGGTAGAGATCGGGCTTGGACGCCGGTACGAGCGCGACCTGCGCGTCGTGGAATGTCTGCATGTCGTAGATCGTGTCTACCTGGTGAGCGGCTGCCAGGTGGCCGAGCGTGTAGAAGTGGACGAAGTCCGCGCCTTTCAACGGGCCGGCGATGCTGCGATCGCCGGGCCCGGCGAACCGATGACCGCGCGGCGATCCAGAGCAGCGTGGCACCGAGAATCGCATGGTTGGTGGCATGGCGCTGCGACCGTGGCCAGCGAATTCGCGCGACGAGACCGGAAAGCCCGCGCACACGTTCCCCAAGTGCGATCACAGGACCGGTCGTGCGATCACGGATTGCGCGCGTCGAGACGGAATTCACTGGCGGCTCATCGACACGGCTGCAAGACACCTGCCTCGACTGGCGAGCCTCGGAGGCGGGTGATACTGTCTTCGACCGCCTTAACCTTCGGCGCAAGAGAGATGCGCGGAATCGCCCTCGCCATGGTGATCGGGGCCCTCATGGTCGCTGCCGTTCGCTGGGGGAGTTGGGTCGCTGGCGGGTCCGATTCGTACTGCTACGTGCACCAGGCCGAGCGATGGGCCGACGTGATCCGTGGGCTGGCGCAGGGCCATGTCACCGGGCTTCAAGTGCCAGAGCCCCTGGCACTCGACGCCCCCTGGGCGGATGCCGGTCGCGCATTTGCCCCTGCCGGGCACGTGCCCTCTCCAACCGTCGCTGGCGCGATCGTCCCCATTTGCCCGGCGGGTCTGTCGATCGCGATGGCGCCACTGGTGGCTCTCGGAGGTCCGCGCGCCGCGTTCTTCGTCCTTCCGTTGTTTGCGGCGATGCTCGTCGCGGCGACCTCGGTGGTCGGCGCGCGGTTCGGTGCGGGCGTCGGCGTGCTCTCGAGCGTGCTCGTGGCCGTCAGTCCAATCGTCCTCTATCAGGCGATTCAGCCGATGAGCGATGTGCCGGCGGCCGCGCTCTGGATGGTTGCCGTGGCGGCCGTTACCGGCACCAGCCGCCGTTCGAGCCTGGTTGGCGGTCTCGCGACGAGCGCCGCGATCGTCATGCGTCCCAATCTCCTTCCATTGGGACTGGCCATCGGCGTGTTTCTGCTCGTGCGCCCGGAGCGGACGTGGCGGGAGCGCCTTCGCATGGCCATGACCTATGCCATCTGCTGCGCGCCGGGCTGCGCCGTCGTCGCGATCACGCAGCAGGTGTTCTACGGATCGCCGCTCGCGTCCGGATATGGCTCGCTCTCGGCGCTGTTTTCGATCAGCCACGTCGCGCCGAACCTCGGTCGATACCTGGGATGGCTGTGGTCAACGCACACGCCCGCAGTCGCGCTCGCACTGCTCGCACCGTGGCTGCTGCCGGGCGGACTGACCGCACTCTTTCTCACGATGTGTCTCGTGAACCTCGCGCTCTACGTGCCCTACGTCGTGTTCGATGACTGGTCGTATCTCAGGTTTCTGCTGCCGACGATCCCACTCGTGCTGATCCTCGTGGTCGCGGTGCTGGACGCGATCCTGCGCCGCCTTCGTGTGCCGGCGGTCGAATGGGTCGGTGCAGTGGCTGGTCCTCGCCCTGGCAGGGCTGTATGTGCGGGAGGCACAGGAGCGGCCGACGTTCGCTCTGCAGCAGCTCGAGGCGCGATTCGAGCGGGCTGGCCTGTTCGTCGGCGATCGACTGCCACGGAATGCGGTGGTCATCACGAGCTCCGAAAGCGGCAGCGTCCGCTTCTACGCCGGACTGAAAACGATGGTGTGGGATGGGCTCGATCCAGCCTCGCTCGATCGAGCGATCGCGTTTCTGCGCGCCAAGGGCTACGAGCCATATCTCCTGTTCGAGCGCCGCGAAGAGCCGGACTTCCGGCAGCGGTTTGCCGGCAGCGCCGTCGCTCGTCTCGACTGGCCGCCGATGGCCGAGGTCGCATCGCAGGTCCGGATCTATCGACCGGACGACAGGGACCGGTACCTGCAAGGTACCTTTCCACCGACGGAGTACGTGCCGTGAGAATCCTGATCTATGGGGCCGGAGGTGTCGGGGCGTTTTTCGGAGCGCTGCTCGTGCGGGCCGGGCGCGATGTGCACTTCGTGGCGCGAGGCGCGCAGCTCGAGGCGATGCGATCCCGCGGGCTCCGCATTCGTTCGCCGCTGCTGGGCGACATCGACGTGCCTCACGTGTCGGCCTACGCGCGCGCGGCCGACAGCGGGTCTGCGGACCTGGTGCTCGTATGCGTCAAGACACACCAGACCGAATCGATCCTCGATGACCTCGCCGCCGCCGTCGGCGACGAGACGGTGCTCATCGCGCTGCAGAATGGAGTGGAGTCCGACGAGCAGCTCGCCGCGCGCTTCGGCCGACGCCGTGTGTTGCCGGCGGCCGTCTACGTGGGCGCCACGATCGAGGAACCTGGGGTCGTGGGCCATGCGGCGCCGGCCCGCATCTCGATTGGCGCGCGACAGGGTTTCGACGAGCGGCGGCTCGAAGCGGTGCGCGAGGTGCTCGCCGCGACGGGCCAGCAGGTCCAGGTCTCGCCCGACATTCAGCGCGAGCGCTGGCGCAAGCTGATGTGGAATGCGAGCTTCAACACCGTGTCGGCCGTGACCCTGCGAACGCCGGCCGAACTGCTGGCCCTGCCTGAGACCCGCGCGCTCATTGTCCGCATCATGAGCGAGGTTGCCGACGTGGCCCGGGCGCTCGGCATCGATCTGCGCCAGTCCGACATCGACGAGCACCTGGCGTGGACCGAGCGGGCGTCCGGCATGCGCACGTCCACGATGGTGGACCGCGAGCGCGGCCGCACGATGGAGGCCGACGCGCTCATCGGCGTCATCGTGCGCAAGGGAGTCGACGGCTGGCGTCGAGACACCGGCCAGCGAAGCGCTGCTTGCGCTGATGAAGGCGATGGATACTGGCTCGTGAACGAGCCTTGCCTTACTGGACCAGCCTGATCGCCACCGGAAATGCGCCAGCGGGCGCGGGACCGGCATTCGGGTTGATGACACCGCTGATCGGCGTGATGAACCCGTAGACCTGGTTGCCCACGCGGCGATCGATGAAAAAGCCCAGGATGTTGGCGAGCCAGAAATCGGCGTTGCGCCCGTTCGCTTTGCCCTCCACGTATTTTCTGGGGTCGTAGAGCGGCAGCGGGGTCACGCGCGGGCTGATCGGGGCGTTGCTGCCCCTGACGCAATCGCACGATGTATCCCAGTGGGCGTAGGGATCCAGGGCAATCAGCTCGTCGATGCCCTGATCCGTCGGCCCTTGCATGTTGCCCGGCTCCTGCAGCAGAAACAGCGGATTGTTCGGATCGAGCGTGACGAAGGTTCGATTGCAGCCGGAAATATTGTGTCGATAGAACTCACCGCCGATCAGACCGTTATTACCTGGCATGCTCCAGGACTGGTACGAGGTCGGCTCGATGTTGTTGCCGTTGCCGGCGCGAAGGATCAGCTCGGTGCCCTTGTCGGCAGCGGTCCAGCCGGTGTAGCCCGGTTGATTCGCAGGGACGTATACATCGCGTGAGCCAATCGGAAGGAGATTCCCCTGGTTGTCGTACATCTGGAACCGGCTCGTCATCGGATCGAACGGTCCGGGGTCGTCTCGCGTCCATCGATCGGGGATCATGAATGGCTTGATGCAGTTGATCGCGTTGGCGCGTGCCGCCTCCGCCGTCGCGGTTGCAGCGATGTCAACCGAGTCCACGCCGAACAGCGCTTCCGAAGATCGTCGGAATCTCGTTGTCGCGCGCAACGCTGCGGCGCGCCCACACCTTGACCCGTGTCGGCTGGCCCGCCGGATCGTTGGGAAACGTCACGTCTTCCGGCCACACCGATGGCGCAGATGCCGATCATCGTATTGGCCTGCGCCGCTGAGATCGCGGCAGAAACCGCTGGACCGCTCGTGGGTGCGGTTGTCGAAGTCGTTGAAGGCCAGCGCAATCGCACCCGACAATGCCCCGGAGTCCGCGGCAGTCTGTGCTTGCGATCTCGCGGACATGAACATCCCGACGTCGATAGCCAGCGTCGTCGCCGTCAGGAACGCCATGAATCCCATCGCGACGAACGCCATCGTCATTCCGCGTTCGTTGCGTCGAAGGTGTCGGATCCTGTTGCGCATGGAACACCTCTGAAATGTCATTGATGGCCTAGAACTGCGATTCGTTCCGCATCGTGGCCGACGAGGTCAGCGTGATCGGCGCGCCAGCCATCGGACCCGCCACGATGAGCCGGGCCACCGGCTGCAGCGCCATGAACGTAAACGGATAGGTAACCGTGACGCGCGACCCGGACGCGGTTCCACCGGCTCCGAGACGAGACGTTCACGGGAGTGACATGACGCCCACGGTGTTGTCGAATTGAGACCGCCCATCTGCAGATACTGACGGACCCGGGCGTCGACTCCGCCATTGACCTGGGATGGCAGGACGGCGATGCGCGCGCCTTCACGCGCGGCATTGGTCATCACCTGCCACGTCTGATACAGGCGACCAAACTCAATGATCCCGACACAGACCAGGAGAAGGAGCGGCAAAGTCAACGCCGCCTCGATCAGCGCGGCGCCTCGTTCGCTGCGAAATCTCCTACGCGATTTCTGTGTTGACTGACAGCCGCTCGCATTCATTGGAGTCCCCCTTGTCGGAACGAAAGTGCGGGGCGTGGTCGCGCTGGTAATAGAGCGTGCATGCGCGATCACCTGAACAAAATTCCCCCGGGGCGAGCTGGCGCCTCTTCGGGGCCTGTGCCTTCGTCGAGCTTGTCGACGAGAGTGGAACGTTCGCGCCGGTCCGAATCGTAGACGCCCCAGACGTCTTGCTGAGCGTCCTTCAGACGCCCCCATCTTCGGGCCGGGAACCTTCTCTGGCCGCGTCTTCGGCCTGTCCGGCTGACGCTTCGCGGGGGGCGTCGAGGGGTTGTCGGCGACGTGTTTCAGCGCGTCGATGGTGTTCGTCAAGTCCACGTCGCCTTGTGAGGTGGCGCGTGGCTTGGCCGCCGCGACCGAAGATGTCGCCGTTGCCGGTGCATCCGGCTTGACCCAGGCCGCCCGGATCGCCGCGAGAGCCGCTTCGAATGATGGCGCTCGTCCTCGGAACCTGTCGATCCGGTTCTGGCGCTATCGGTGGATCAGCGTGGGCCACCGTCTCGACGATGGGAGTCGGCGTGTTCCGAGCGTCGTCGACATACGACGATTCGGTCGCCTCGACATCCCACAGCTCGCTCGCCTTGTTGTGCAGGCTCGGCGACCTCGACATACGACGGCGCGACATACGACGGTCGCGGCATGCGACGGCTGTGGCATACGACGGCTTGGCATACGACGGCTCAGTGGCCTCGATGCTGGCCGGCCGAGCCGGCGCAACGTTTCCATCCGACGTGTACGCATAGGTGAACTCTTCGACGAGTTCCTCGCTCATCACCCGCGTGTCCACGGCAACCGGACTCGGTGGCGCCTCGTCCTGGTGAGGCGACGCCTCGGTCAGATGAATCACACTCTGCCGCGCGTCGGCGGCGCGTGAGAGATACATGGCGATCTCGTCGGTGAAGACCTTGGGGTCACAGCCATCCGGCGCCGCCGGTGACGTACGTTTCTTGCGGCCCAGCGAGAAGAGTGTCGTCGCCAACGCCTTCTTCTTGGGCCCCGCGCTGAGCACCGGGATGCGCACCGTCTGCACGTGTGCCCCCGCTGCGCCAAGGTCCCGGAGATACTCGTCGAGCACACCGTCGTCGAACGGCGACAGCAGCGGGGCCGTCAGGATCAGATCCGGAATCCGATCCTTCAGCGCCTGCAGCCCCTCGCCGGCGCCTGTCGCCTGTACGAGATCCACCCTGAGCCTGGCGCGGACCACTGATGCCAGTTGTTCCGACCGTCGCGGGTCACTGTCGATAGCAAGAATGAGTTGCATTCGCTAAGTTCGCAGCATGAACAACACCAGCACCGTCGACGCCAGCGCGAAGATCATAAGGGGGGCATTGTCGATGCCCTGGTCACGAGCAGCTGACAGCACTACCTGCACGATACGTCGCCCAGCTGATGGCCGATGCTCGCTCACGGGTGAGGCGTCGGATCCTCCCCACAGGCCCGACACCTGATAGCGGACGCGTGGATCGACCGAGACCAGCATCAGCAGCAGTGCCAGCACCGCACAGAGCGAAATAACGGCGTCGCCAAATACCCGTCGCATACAGCACTATTCCTTTAGACACTCCAGCAGTGGCAGTGATCGCAAGCCACGTTCCCGATCCAGGGGATCGAGCCGTACTTCCACGTCCAGACAGGTTTACGACCATTCCGCGGCGCGATGAGCGGACGCCGATCCTGCGCGTGACGATCGAAATCCGCAAGTGCGTCTTACGAAATCGCGTGTGGCGCTCTTCACGGTTCGGCGTTCGCGCGTCAGCCAGCGTTCCAGCCTCGACGCACCGCTCGCGCAAACGAAAAGGGCGTCGCCGATTACGAATGTGCCGCGGCGCGGCGTCCAGCCCGTCACATTCGTGCACAGCCCCGTGGTCCGGTCCAACCGCGCTGTAAACCGGTGGAACGACAGTCCTTTGTCCTCGCCGCAAGGCCACACGATCGCGGGCGTGGCACATGCGTTGCGCTCAACAGTGATGTGGTCGCGGTCGAGCCCAGGCGGGTGGCCGCATTCAAACAGGAGCGCGCGTCATCATGGCGACGCGCTTGAAGGAAAGGGACGTCATGAACCTCAAGAACCTCGTTTACTACCTTCGCGCGAAGCTCGGAAAGAACGAATCGGGTCAGGACCTGCTCGAGTACGCGTTGCTCGTGGCGCTCATCGCGCTGGTCAGCGTTGGCGTGATCACCTCGACGGGTAGCGGCGTGCAGTCGATCTTCACCGACATCAGCGCCGAGCTGAGCAAGGCCAATCCCTAGGAAGCCGAGTCGGGAGGGGCATGACGAGGGCGGACTGGTGTCCGCCCTCCCCCTCGCGTGATCTCGGGAGGACAAGCGACATGTTTCAGCGCATGACCAATCAAGTGTGGCGGCGGTTGGGCCCGCAGACCAGCGGACAGGACCTGCTCGAATACGCGCTGTTGGCTGCGCTGATTGCCGTGGTCGCCGTTGGGGCGGTCACTCAAGTCGGGACGACGATTCAAACGGTGTTCTGGGATGCCATTGCCGCCGCTACAGACGCCCTCTGACGCGCTGGTGTTGGCGATTCTCGGCGCAGCCACCGGGCTGGCGGCGGTGATCGACCTGCGCACGAGGAGGATTCCGAACGCGCTGACCGGCTCGCTGGCTGTCGTCGGCCTCGGACTCGCGGCGGCTCAGATCGGTACGGTGGGCCTTGGAGGCGCCATCATCGGCTTGTCTCCTCGGGTTTGCCTTCATGTTGCCGGGTAATGTGTTTGGCGCGACTGGCGCCGGCGACGTCAAGCTGTTCGCCGCGGCCGGCGCCCTGCTCGGACCAGCACAACGGTCCGCGCCTTTTTCTTTACGGCCATCGCCGGCGGCGTGCTGGCGCTGGTGATCGCGGTGCGTCGTCGCCGGCTGGCGCAGACCATCGGATCGACCGCGCGCCTGGTGGCGAATGGCACGTCGGCGGTCGCGGCGATCGAATCACCGGCGGCCGACAATCGGTTTGCGTATGCGCCGGCGATTGCGATTGGCGTCGTGATGGCCGCGCTCTCATGGTGACCCCGGGCCCCCAGCGACATCGGAACTCGTTGCAGCGATAGAGAGGTTCGTATCTTATGGCTCGCATCCGCGTTTTCATCGTGCTCGCGCTGGCAGTGGCAGCTGGTGGGACGTTCGCGTACGGCACCTATCAGTACATGCAGAACGTGCCCAAGAGCGCGCACCGCGACGTCGATTCCGACGAGTGCGGTGATCGTCGCTGCTCAGGACCTGCAGATCGGCGCGGCGCTTCGTCAAGAAGATCTGCGCGCCATTCAGTGGCCGAGCAACGCCGTTCCAGCCGGTTCATTCGGGAAGCCCGAAGACCTGATTGGCCGCGGGCTCATCATGCCGGTGATGACCAACGAGCCGTTCTTGCCCTCGAAGCTGGCGTCGAAGGAAGCCGGTGCGGGACTTCCGCCGGTGATTCCTGAAGGCTTCCGGGCGCTGTCGGTCCGCGTGAACGACGTCGTCGGCGTGGCGGGGTATGTGCTGCCCGGCACGCGCGTGGACGTCGTGGCCACCGTGAATCCGACACAGAACCAGACCGACGTGACCTCGAAGGTGATCCTGACCAACGTGCAGGTGCTGGCGGCGGGCACGAAGATCGAGCAGGACGAGAAGAACAAGCCGATTCAGGTGAGCGTCGTCACGCTGATCGTCAACCCGGACGAGGCGGAGAAGCTCACGTTGGCCAGCACGGAGGGCAAGATTCAGCTCGCCCTTCGCAATCCGCTCGACAAGACGGCCCCTGTGACGTACGGCATCAAGCCGGCCGTGCTGATGGGCACCGGAGCCCCGGTCCGCAGGGTCGCGTCGGCGTCGACGCGACGCAGGCCGCAGCCGCAGCAGGTCGCCCCGGCGCCCGCGCCGGCACCCACGGTCGAAATCATCCGCGGTGACAAGCGCGCGCGCGAAGTCGTGGCGCAGGAGTAGCACGATGCGAATGACAGGGCAGCAGAAGTGGGCCGCAGCGTGCGGCGTCCAGATGTTCATCATCGGCGTCTTCGGGACGCCGCATGGCACGCTCGCGCAGGTGGCTCCCGGGCCGTCCGTCGCTGGCCTCGATGCCGGCCAATGCCGTGCCGGCGCGCGAACCTGAAGCGTCGTCAGCGACCCGAACGCGGTGCGGCTCACGGTCGGGCGTTCCACGCTCGTGGACCTCGGTGAGCCGATCTCGCGCGTCTCGCTGACGAGCGCCGATGTGGCCGACGCACTGGTCACGTCGCCGAACCAGCTGCTGGTGCACGGCAAGGTGCCCGGCGCGATCTCGATGTTCGTGTGGAACCGCGGCGGCAGCGTGAAGCGCTACGAGATCATGGTGCAGCGCGACCTGGCCGGCGCTCAACGAGCAGATCAGGAACCTGTTTCCGGGCGAGAACATCCAGGCGCACAGCAACGGTAAGGCGATCGTGCTGTCCGGCAGCGTCTCGCGCAAGGAAGTCGCCGAGAAGGCGATCGCCGTCGCCGCTGGCTACGTCGAGAAGAAGGACGACGTCGTCACGCTGCTGTCGGCCCAGCCTGGGCCACCGACCCAGCAGGTGCTGCTGCGCGTGCGGTTCGCAGAAGTCAGCCGCAGCGCCATCAGCGAGCTCGGCGCGACGTACTTCACCAGTCCATCGGGCGTGAAGAACACCATCGGGCGAATCGCGACGCCGCAGGTACCGGGGCCGACCTACACCGATCTGGCGTGGACGAAAGCCAGCAATGAATTCGGCAGCGGAGGTCACCAGCGCCGAAGGCAAGATCAACTTCGGCGACTTCCTGAACCTGTTCTTCTTCAATCAGAAGTACGACCTTGGCGCGGTGATTCGTGCGATGCAGCAGCGCGGGCTGTTCCAGAGCCTGGCCGAGCCGAACCTGGTTGCCGCAGAGCGGCAAGGAGGCGAGCTTCCTCGCCGGCGGCGAGTTCCCGGTTCCCATCGCGCAGGGCTCGGGCGCCAACCTGGCCATCTCGGTCATGTTCAAGGAATTCGGTGTGCGCCTGAACTTCACGCCGACCATCAACGGCGACCGCGTCAACCTGAAGGTGAGGCCCGAGGTCAGCACGCTCGACTTCGGCAACGCGGTGGTGTTGAACGGCTTCCGCATCCCGGCGCTGTCGACGCGCCGGACTGAGACGGAAATCGAGCTTCGGAACGGCCAGACGTTCGCGATCGCGGGTCTGCTGAACAACCAGATGCAGTCCACGATGCAGAAGATTCCGGGCATCGGCGACATCCCGATCCTCGGCTATCTCTTCCGCAGCAAGGTGGCGAGCAAGGAGCAGACCGAGCTGGTCGTCATGATCACTCCGGAGATCCTGCCAGGCGGATTCAACGGGCGTGACCAACACGCTGCCGCGCACGCCGGAGACGTTCATGCCGCCGGTCACCGAGCAACAGGCGAAGCCGCCGCTGCCGCCGGCGTTCACGCCGCAGTCGCGGTCGCAGGCTGATGCGACGGCCGCACCGTGCCGGCGACGGCCGTGAACGATGCGGGCAGGACGCTCGACGCGAGCGAGCAAGCGGCCATGGCCGCCGCCGCGAAGATCGACGCGCAGCAGCGCGCCGCCGCCGAGCAGGCCGCAGCCATCCAGCGTGCCGCGGAGCAGCAGCCTGCGGTGCAGCAGCCGGCCGGGACGGCCGTCGATGCGAAGCAGCATACTGCCGAGCAGAAGCGCATCGACAAGATGATGCGCGAGCAGCGCAAGCGCGACGCCGAGTTGGCCGAGAAGCAGGCGAAGGAACAGGCCAAGCGCGACGCCGCAGGCGGCCAAGGAGAAGGCCAAGGCCGACAAGGCGGCGGCGGAAGAGGCCAAGAAGCGGGAAGCCGAAGAGAAGAAGCAGGCCGGGGAGGCCAAGCGTCAGGCCGGGCTGCTGCAGGAGCGGCAGCAGGAGATCGACGCGGCGTCCGAGCGGCTGCGTGCCACGGAAGCGGCATATCAGGCTGAGCTCGCCAAGCGATCCTCGCGATAGCGACACCAGCGGACAGCGGACGGATAGCTATGGCGCAACTCAACGCACTGATCGTCAGCGACGACGAAGAATTCGTCACCAGCCTTGCACGGCGCCTCCGGTCGGGCGCCGTGTCGGCTCGTCTCATCGACGAGCACGCGGCACAAGCCAGTATGCCGGACGTGGTGATCGTGGACATTCGCGCGAGCCACGCAGCGGCGATGCCGGCCATCGAGCAGCTGCGCGGGCGCTGGCCGAACGCCGGCATCTTCGCGATCGCTGCCGCGGTCGACGCCGACCTGGTCATTCAATCGATGCGAGCCGGGGCCAACGAGTTCTTCGCGTGGCCGCCGCCTGCGGAGGCGTTCGACGAAGCGCTGCGGCGAACATCCGCGCGCCGCGCCGCGGCCCCGTCCGGAGCCTCGCATGCCACGACGATGGTGTTCTTCGGCGCCAAGGGCGGCGCCGGCACGACCACGCTCGCCGTGAATTGCGCTGTCGAGATCGCGCAGATCAAGAAGAGCCCCACCCTGATCGTTGATCTGAAGGCGGGTCTTGGCGAGGTCACCCTCTTTCTGGGCGTGCGCAGCCGCTACACGATGCTGGACGCGCTCGACAACCTGCACCGGCTCGATCAGGAGTTCATGAAGGAGCTCGTGGTCAAGCACAAGTCCGGGCTCGAAATCCTCGCCGGTTCGGATCTGTTCGATCGGCCTGGCCCCACCGACAGCGGCGCCCTCGAAGAGGTGTTCCGCCTGCTCGGCCGCCAGTACCAGTACATCATCGTGGACGCGGGTGCGCAGATGAACGCCGTGCGCCGTCGCCGCCCTGTATACCGCCGACACGATCTTCCTGGTGGCGAACCCCGACGTGCCGTCGGTGCGCAACGCGCAGCGGCTGCTCGATCGCATCGGTCAGCTCGGCGCGTCCGGGCGATCGGGTGCGCGTGCTGCTGAACCGGGCCGCCGAGCCGTATCCCGATTCCGCCGGCGCAGATCGAGAACGCGCTGGGGCACCCGATCTCACCAGATCTTCCTGAGCGACTACAAGACGGTGTCCACGGCGCTCAACTCGGGCGTGCCGCTGGCGCTCAGCCGGCAACACCGAGCTGGCGTCGCAGTTCGACAGCTTCGCCCGCCGCATCCTCGACCCGAATGCGGTCGAGGCGCCGAGCCGCCGGTCAAGCGCGGTCCACTTCCGCTGGGCCTGCAGCGCCTCGCGTCCATCTGGTAACTGAAGCCATGCGCGCAGCTGCTCCCTCGACACCGCCCCCGACGGGGCCGATTCGTTCCGCAACTGCGTCCGGGCGCGGCTGCGCACCAGCCGGTCCGCCAGCAGTATCTCGAGCTGCGTGCATCGGTTCACCGCAAGCTGCTCAATCGCCTGAACCTGGAAGCGCTGGCGACACGCCGACCGTTCGCGCGCCGAAGGTGAGATTCGCACACTGCTCGCACTCCTCCTCTCCGAGGAGGCGACGCCGATCAGTCTCAGCGAACGTGAAACGCTCTTCGCCGAAGTCCTGGACGACGTCTTCGGTCTGGGACCGCTCGAGCCGCTGCTGAGCGACCCGGGTGTCAGCGACATGCTCGTCAACACCTATCGTCACGTCTTCGTCGAGCGGAACGGTGTCCTCGAACGCGTCACCGCCACGTTCCAGGACGATGCCCACCTGATGCGGGTCATCGACCGCATCGTCAGCCGTATTGGACGGCGCGTGGACGACAGCTCGCCGATGGTTGACGCGCGACTCGCGGACGGCTCGCGTGTCAACGCGATCATTCCGCCGCTGGCCGTGGACGGTCCGATGCTTTCGATTCGCCGCTTTCCGGCCGAACGGCTCAAGGCCCAGGACCTCGTCACGCTCGGCGCGCTGACGCAGCCGATGCTCGACTTCCTGTCGAACTGCGTCAAGGCACGGCTCAACTGTCTGATCAGCGGCGGCACCGGCGCCGGTAAGACGACGCTGCTCAACGTGCTATCCAGCTACATCTCGGCCCGACGAGCGCATCGTGACGATTGAAGATGCGGCCGAGCTCCAGCTTCACCAGGAGCATGTCGTGCGCCTGGAGACGCGGCCGGCCAACGTCGAGGGCAAGGGTGCCATCAAACAGCGCCAGCTCGTGGTCAACGCCCTCCGTATGCGGCCGGATCGCATCGTGGTCGGCGAGGTGCGCAGCGAGGAAGCCCTCGACATGTTGCAGGCGATGAACACCGGTCACGACGGATCGCTGACCACGGTGCACGCGAACACGCCCCGCGACGCGCTGACCCGTATCGAGACGATGATCGCGATGGGAGCGACGAACCTGCCCGAGAAGGCGATGCGCCAGCAGATCGCGTCGGCCATCCAGATCGTGATGCAGCAGACGCGTCTCGCCGACGGGTCGCGCAAGGTGACGACGATCTCGGAGATCACGGGCATGGAAGGCGACATCATCACCATGCAGGACATCTTCGTGTTCGAGAAGGTGGGCATCACGAAGGAAGGTAAGGTTGCGGGCCGTTTCCGCGCCACCGGCGTGCGGCCGAAGGTCGCCGAGCGCATGAAGGCCGCCGGCATCCTTCTGCCGACCGACATGTTCGAAGGCGTGACGGAGGTCCGGTAATGGTCGCCGCCTTCGTCGTGTTCGTGCTCGTGACCGGCGCGGTGATCGGGGCCTACCTCGGCATGATGAATCTGCCTGGATGGCTCGCCGCGCGCCGCCTCGATCGGCGCCTCCAGGAAGTCTCGTTGACGCGCGACCCGCTCGTCGGGCAGCCGACGCTCATCACCGAGACCAAGGGACCGCTACCCGGGATCGACAAAGCGCTGGGCGGCGCCAACTCGTCGCTGGCGAAGCTGATCGAGCAGACGGGCATGACGACCACGCCGAGCGCGGTCATGCTCCTCTGCGTGCTGGCGGCGTTCGTCATGGCGCTGGTGGCCTTCGTGTTGTCGAGGTACCTGCTCGCCGCCCTGGTCGCCGGCCTCGTCGGCGCCGCCCTGCCGATCCTCTGGCTCAAGCACAAGCGGACCGCTCGGCTGAAGAAATTCGAGGAGCAGTTCCCGGAAGCGCTCGACCTGCTGTCGCGGGCGATTCGCGCCGGGCACGCGTTCCAGACGGCGATGGGCATGGTGGCCGAGGAGCTTCCGGCGCCCGTCGGCATCGAGTTCAAGAAGGCATTCGAGCAGCAGAACTTCGGTCTGCCGGTGCGGGAGGTGCTCGACCAGATGGCCGCGCGCGTGCCGCTTCTCGACATCAAATTCTTCGTCACGGCGGTAACCATTCAGCGCGAGACGGGCGGCAACCTGGCCGAGATTCTCGACAACCTCGCGCACGTGGTGCGCGAGCGTTTCAAGATTCTGCGGCAGGTTCGTGTGCATACGGCGCACGGCCGCTTCACGGGCTACGTCCTGCTGGCGCTTCCGGCGGCGCTCGCCGTCGCGCTCATGTTCATCAACCCGGTTCACATGAAGCTCCTGTTCGAGGAGCCGATGGGGCACAAGATGATCGGCGGCGCCATCGTGATGCAGGCGATCGGCTACGTCTGGATCCAAAAGGTCATCAAGATCGAGGTGTAGTGTGGTCCTGCTCCTGCCGATTCTCGCGTTCCTGTTCGTCTCGCTGCTGATCGCCGCGGCGGCGATGGCGATGTCACCCGCCGGAGGCGGCGTGATTCAGCGGCGCCTGGGCGAGCTGCGTGGCCTCTCGGGCATGGAGGTCGATGCGCCCTCACCCTACGGCGAGAGCCTGAAGCGGTCGCTCACGCGCCTCGGCAAGTACGCGCCGACGTCGGCGTCGGAGATGGGCAAGCTGAAGGGCCGGCTGGTGTGCGCCGGCTTCCGCGGAGCGGAAGCGCTGGCGGTGTTCGTCGGCTTGCGCTTGGGTTGCGGACTGCTCGCGTTCCTCCTGATGTCCACGCCACTCTTCGGCAAGCCAAGCGTCCTGTTCGCGCTCGTCGCCGCCGCGCTCGGCTACCTGCTGCCGGGCATGGGCCTGGCCCGCCTGGCGAAGCGCCGGCAGCATCGCATTCGCCTGTCGCTGGCCGACGCGCTCGACCTGCTCGTCGTCAGCGTCGAGGCGGGTCTTGGCCTCGATCAGGCCCTGCAGCGGGTCGGCGACGAGCTGGCGTTCGCGCACAAGGATCTCTCCGACGAGCTCCGCCTGGTGAACCTCGAGCTTCGAGCCGGCAACGCGCGCTCCGACGCACTCCGCAACCTGGCCGATCGCACCGGCGTCGACGACCTGTCGTCGCTGGCGGCGATGTTGATTCAGACCGACAAGTTCGGCACCAGCGTGGCGCAGTCGCTGCGCGTCCATTCCGAGACGCTGCGGACCAAGCGCCGGCAGCGCGCGGAGGAGGCGGCGGCCAAGACGGGCGTCAAGATGGTGTTCCCGCTCGTGTTCTGCATCTTCCCGGCAATCTTTGTGGTCACCATCGGACCCGCGGCGATCAAGTTCGTTCAAGTCCTCTTCCCAATGATGACAACAAATGACGGCCGCAACAGTCGAAGGCACGCGCACCCCGGCTCCGCCGGTTCCAGTCACGCTGGAGGATACCGGTCTCGGCGCCGACCAGATCGAACAGCTCCTGATCAAGACGCTGTACGGCGGTGAAGCCACCGGGCTCATGCTCGCCGAACGTCTGCGACTGCCATTCGCGATCCTCGAGCCGCTCATCGAGCGCATCCGTGGCGAACACCTGATCGAGGTGCGCGGCACCACCGGTACATCGTCGGCCAGCTACCGCTACGCGATGACCGACCTCGGTCGAGCGCGCGCGGTGCAGTATCTCGAGATCAATCAGTACACGGGCGCGGCTCCGGTGCCGCTCTCGAGCTACGTCAAGCAGATGCGCGCGCTGGCCGCCGCGCGCGGCTTCATCGATCGCGAGCGACTGCGCAACGGCTTCGGGCATCTGATCGTCAGCGATCACATCCTCGAGCAGCTCGGGCCGGCCGCCAACGCGAACAAGGCGATCTTCCTCTACGGGCCTCCGGGCAACGGCAAGACCGTCCTGGCCGAAGGCCTCGGACGCACGCTCGGCGGCGACATGTACATGCCGTACGCCATCGACATCGAGGGTCACATCGTCACGATGTTCGATCCGATCAGTCACGAGCCGCTCGAAGAGTTCGAGACCAGTCCGACCAGCATCATCGCGGCCGAGCCGAGGGACCGCCGCTGGATTCGCATCCGTCGTCCGGT
Organism: uncultured Acidobacteriota bacterium; assembly: GCA_963751025.1. Lineage (GTDB taxonomy): Bacteria > Acidobacteriota > Vicinamibacteria > Vicinamibacterales > UBA2999 > Gp6-AA40. The sequence goes on from CAVVTC010000012.1 coordinate 117,457, forward strand.
CGTGATGGTCGGCGGCGAGCTCACGCTGGACATGCTCGACCTCAGGTTCAACTCGCTGGCGCGCTTCTACGAGGCGCCGCTGCAGCTCAAGGCCAACGGCGGCATCTTCCTGGTGGACGACTTCGGCCGCCAGCGGATGCGCCCCGAGGACCTGTTGAACCGCTGGATCGTGCCTCTCGAGAGTCGTATCGATTACCTGACTTTGCATACCGGCAAGAAGTTTCAAGTGCCCTTCGACGTGCTGACGGTCTTCGCCACGAACCTCGACCCGATGTCGCTGGCTGATGAAGCCTTCCTGCGCCGCATTCCGTACAAGATTCACGTCGAGGATCCGACGATCGATCAGTTCACCAGCATCCTCGAGATGAACTGCCGCCGCCGTGACATGGAGTTCCACCCGGTGATGGCCGCCTATCTGCAGCGCCGGCATTACGAGCCGACCAATCGGCCGCTGCGTGCGTGCCATCCGCGCGATCTGCTCGACCAGGTGACGGCGCTGTGCCGCTATCGCGGGCAGGAGCCGACGCTCACCCGCGAGAATCTCGACGCGGCGTGCGCCGCGTATTTCCTCGACGACGACAGGGCCGAGGCCGCCGTGCCTCCGCCCTCACGCCAGGGCCGCCGCGCCGTCGAGGTGGGCTGATGGACGCCACGACGCCCGCCTTCGCGCCCTCGGCGCTGCGGCGAGACGGGCTGGCTCTGGTGAACCAGCGTACCGACGAGGCGCTCGCCGAGCGAGTCGAGGTCGCGGTGACACGGCGCGATCGCCGAAAGGGCCTGCTCGGCCGCACCGACTTCGAGGGCTCGAGCGCGCTCATCATCGCGCCGTGCTTTTCGATTCACACGATGTTCATGCGGTTCGACATCGACGCCGTGTTCGTCGATGACATGGGCCGCGCGGTGAAAGTCGTCCGCGAACTGGGCCCGTGGCGCATCGCCGTCGATCCGTCGGCGCACGCGGTGGTCGAACTGCCGGCAGGTAGTTTGCGCGATCGCGAGGTCAACATCGGCGATCGTCTCTATCTCGTCGAACCCGGCGGAAAGAGAGTCGGACTGTCCGTGCACGACTTGCGGGAGCAGGTGTGCTGAGCCGACATTCGCAGTCGGACGCGGTCCTCGAGCCCGATCAGCAGTACGCGGTTGTGCTGCTCAACGAGGAGCAGCTCGGTCAGTTCATGCGCCGGCCTGGCGTGCGCCAGATCAACCAGGTCAACCGAGGCTACTCGGTACCGGACGTCCACACGCGCTACCTGCGGCTGAAGCGACAGACGGCCGCGGCCGCGGCGCTCCTGTTGTTGCTTGGGGGCGGCAGCTTCCTGTATTTCATGGCGCCGCAGCCGGCGATGGCGTCGATGTTCGCGTGGAAAGAACTGCCAGAGGCGCCGACACTCGATACCGGAGCCAGCTTCAGCGTGACGATCGCCTCCCTCGACAGCAGCGACGGCGCGGGATACGCCGCTGGCCGCGTCCGGACGCTCGGATTCCCCTCGTTCACGCAGAGTCTCGCCGGGCCGCCGCCAGCTGCATCAGGCGATGGTCGGGCCGTATCGCGTCACTCGATGAAGCCGAGCGCGTGCAGCGCCGGCTCGCGCGTTCGGGTTTCACCGGCGCGCGGATCTTCGTCGACGAAACGCTTCGCAACGCGCCGCGCAACGAGGTCGAGCCCGACGTCGCCGAGGGCAATCCGAACATCCTGCTGCATCGGCGCGCCCGACCGTCTCTCGCTGGTCTTCGAGCTGCCGCTCGAGCCGAGACAGGTTCGGGAGCGACGCGACCGAGAACGTCCTCGACTCTCGACGTGGGTCCGATGTCCGACGCAAATCCAGGAGCAGCAGTGGAGCGCGCCCGAGGGCGTGCATCTGGTCGAGCGGGTCTCGATTGAGGGCGTGCAGGCGTCGGAGACCGGCCGAGTTTCTGCGCGCGCACGTGACGCTGCCGGAGTTTGCGCGCGACCAACGTGCGCACCGAAGGGCCGGCGTGTCTACATCGATCTGACGTGGCCGATGACCGCGCCGGAGGCGGTCACCCGCGCGCCACCGCGCCGGCGGCCGCGCCGCCGGCACCCGCGCCGCGCCTCGCCCGGCGCCCGATCGCCCGCGAGGATCCGCAGGCGTCCGAGAAGTATGCGGAGCAGCTGCGTGGCGTGGTGGAGCGCATAGTCGCGGTCAAGCCGTTCCTGATGTCGGCCGCGCAGTCGGGATCGCCGGACGTGCTCGGCGCGCTCGACGAGACGCTCTGTCGACGCTCGAGTCGTCACTGAAGGCATGCGCGTGCCCGGTCGGCGCAGCGATCAGCACCAGATGCTGCTGTCCGTCGATTCGCACGGCGCGGAAAGCGGCGGACCCGTCATTTCCAGGCGACCGGACCGGCGCAGGCGCGCGAGGCGTTCGTCTTCTACGACGCCGCGCGTGAACGCCGGCAGCCTCATCACGCCTGCGGGCGCAATAAGCCACACACCGCCGACCAGCATCGCCAGCACGGCCGCGACAGTCATCATGGCGCGTGTGGAGCCGTGGATTGTTCCCGGCGTGTACGCCCAGCAGGCCCACTGCCGCTGCGAACGCCGTCATCGCGGCGACCGTGCCGACTCCGAACGCACCGATGTAGATGAGCGCCGCGCTCTGCGTCGGCAGCGCGAGCGCCGGCAGCACGCCGAAGAAGTGCGAGCTGCCGGCGACGCCGTGCAGGACGCCCATGCAGAACGAGGCGTGCGCGTGTCCGAGCCGCCGCACCCAGGCTGGCCCGGCCTGCACGTGCAGGTGATCGTGTGAGACGCGGCCGTGACTGTGCGGCGATCAGCTCGAATGCGGGCGCTTCGCCTGAGCGCCCAGAGCGCCGATGCCGATCAGCGCGCCGCCGACGATACGCTCGCCCCATGCCGAGATGACGTCGACCGACGGCAGCATCTCGCGCAACAGCACGGCGATCACGGCAACGACGACGACGCCGGATGCGTGACCGATGCCCCACGTGCATCCCGCGATCCATCCGCGCTTCCGCTCGTCCACGGCGAGCGGTGCGACGGCGGCCAGATGATCGGGACCGGAGAGGACGTGAAAGAGTCCGGCCGCCGCGCCGGTGAGCGAGAGTCGAGCATCGTCCGAGCATCGATCTCTACTTCGGTGCCATTCGAATCGCGCCGTCGAGGCGAATCACTTCGCCGTTCAGCATCTCGTTCTCGAAGATGTGGCGCACCAGCGCCGCGTATTCCTCTGGACGTCCGAGCCGCGATGGAAACGGCACCTGCTGCGCGAGCGAGACACGCGCCGCCTCGGGCAGCGCGGCGAGCAGCGGCGTGTCGAACGTGCCCGGCGCGATGGTCATGACGCGGATGCCGATGCGCGCGAACTCGCGGGCGATCGGCAGCGTCATGCCGACGATGCCGCCCTTGGACGCCGAGTAGGCGGCCTGTCCGATCTGTCCGTCGAACGCGGCGACCGACGCCGTATTGACGATGACGCCGCGTTCGCCGGCCGCGTTGGGCGTATTCGTGTCCATGGCCGCGGCGGCCAGGCGGATCACGTTGAACGTGCCAATCAGATTGACCTGAATCACGCGCGTGAAACGCTCGAGGGGCAGCACGCCCTCCCGCCCCAGCACCCGCTCGGCTGCCGGGATCCCCGCGGCGTTCACCACGCCGTCGAGCTGCCCGAACTCCCGCGTCGCGGTGTCGACGGCGGCTTGAACGTCGGCCTCACGCGTCACATCGGCCTTCACGAAGCGCACCGCGGCCGGCCCGAAAGGACCGGTGCCTGCCAGCTGCGCGGCTTTGGCGCGCCCTTTCTCGTCGTTGACGTCGAGAATGACCGCGCGCGCACCCGCCGCAACCACCATGTCGACCACGGCCCCGCCCAGCCCCGACGCCCCGCCTGTCACGAGGACCGTTCGTCCCTGCAGATTCACGCCGTGATTCTAACAGCCGGTGCCGCTGTCGAATCCGGCCGGCTGCCTTCGACTATCATGCAAAGGCCCGAATGGCCGTGGAGGAAACGATGAAGGTCAACGAGGTACGCCGTCGCACTGCTCTGTCTCGTGCTCGCGCAGCCCGCCGCCGCGCGGCCTTCGGCGACGCTGACTGACGTAGCGGTAGTGGTAGCCGGTAGCCCGAAAAAGAAAACGGCCGGGGTCCGAAGACCACCGGCCGTGAACCGCTACCGGCTACGAGCTACCGGCTACCGAGCTACCGGCTACCAGCTAGACGACGTCCTTGTGCGTGACTTCCTGGACGTCCTGCTTCTTTTTCTTGGCGCCGCCGAGGCCCTGAATCTGAAGCGTCGCCTGCTCCTTGAGCACCTGCTGGCGATAGAGCCGCTCCATCTCCATGTGCTTCTGGATCTCTTCGGGCGACATGTTCGCCTGCTTGCGCGCCGCGAGCTTTTCCTCGCGCGCGTTCTTGGCGATGCCGAGATCGTCGAGGTCGGTCTGCTTGCCGGCGGCCACGGCCTCGGCGTTGAGCACCAGCGAGTGGTCCTTGCTCGCGAGCGGGACCGCCTTGTTGCCGGCGAAGATTTCGTGGCGGCCGTGCTCCTCGTACCACTTGGTGAGCGTGGCCGTCATGTGCATCTTCTCGAGGATGTTCCGCCAGCCGATGCCCGTGTTGTAGGCGCAGAAGGAAATCTCACCCTGCTGCGTGCCGTAGGGGATGATGCACATCTCCGTGCGGCGGAAGTCGTAGTTGAAGAGATCCTGGAACCACATGCCGGCGATGAACAGGAAGTTCCAGCGATCCGACCGCCGCTTGGCGATGTCGTCCATCGTCCGGTCGCCGGTGACCTTGCCGTAGTTCTTGCCGGTGGCGCCGAAGGTCTTATCGAACTTCTTCATCAGGTCCATGATGCGGAAGTGCGTCGGCGCCTTGAACGGGTCGTAGTTGCGCATCAGCGCCAGCGCCATGCCGGCGACCGAGAGGAACCTGCCGCGCGCGGCGTCGTTGACCTTGGCGACGTCCTTGGCCAGGCGATCGGCGTTGAGGAACGCGGTCACCGGGACGGCTTCCTTGGTTTCCTTGTCGATCATCACCGCCATGCCGATGCCGCAGTTGGGATGGCATCCGCACGTGAGCTGACCGAATTCACGATCGGGCCCGTGCACGACGTCGGCCCAGTCGGTGAACGTGGACATGAACGAGATCGGGAACCAGTCGCGAATCGGCTCGCCGATGCCCACCTGGTTCTTCACGTCGTGCGCGAGATGCGACAGCGTGTAGCGCTGCGCGGCTCGGCGCTCCGGCGTGATCTCTTCGTCGCGGCCGGTGAACGACACCGGCTGGAACGACAGGAAGTTGATCCGCTTCGGGTTGTCGAGCGCGAACTCGATGACGCGGCCGACCTGCTCGTTGTTGACGCCGTTGACGATGGTGATGACCGGAACGATGTCGACGCCGGCCTGATAGAGGTTCTCGATCGCGCGCAGCTTGACGTCGAACAGGTTGCCGACGCGGCGGTGCGAGTTGGCGGCGTTGCCGATGCCGTCGAACTGCAGATACGCGTAGCGCAGACCCGCTTCAGCCGCGGCCTTCGCGAACTCGGGGCTCTTGGCGAACTCGATGCCGTTGGTCGCCGCCTGCACGCTGTTGTAGCCGACCTTGCGCGAGTAGCGAATCGCGTCGAGGAAGTACGGCGACATCGTCGGCTCGCCGCCCGAGAACTGCACCGACATCTGCCGGCGCGGCTTGATGGTGATGGCGTTGTCGAGGATCTGCTTGATGTCGTCCCAGGCCAGCTCATGGACGAACCCGACCTGGTTTGCATCCATGAAACATGGATCGCACATCATGTTGCAGCGGTTGGTGAGGTCGACGGTGAGCACCGACCCGCGGCCGTGAAGGACGGTCGAGCTGCCGTGGTTGTGGAGCTTCTCGTCGTTGTGGGCGCGGATGTCGCGGCCCGGGAACGACTCTTCGAGGTGCTTGAAGAACGCCGGGTCGATGGCCATCGTGTCCTCGAAGTGGCCATGGATGGGGCAGTCCTTCACCATGACGATCTTGCCGTCCTTCTCGAGGATGGTCGCCTTGATCTCGCCGACCTTCTCGTTGAGGAGGACGCTGACGTCCTTCTTGCCGTCGAGGATGGCCTTGCGGGCCTCGCGCGTGCAGTCGGGGCACAGCGAATCCGTCTCACGCGGCCAGCCGAGCGGCGGTTTGGTTTTCTGATGCGACTTGAGGAGCGGTTTGTCCGACCAGCGCGGAATGAACGAGGGGTTCTGCTTGATTCGATTGGCGGTCGAAAAGACCTGCCAGATGCCATTGGCCGTGAGGGCCAGACCCTTCTCGACGTACTTCATCGGCGCATGCATGCAATCGCTCTCCTGATAACACGGAAGGCCCCAGGAATCAGGGCTCGGCCTTGGTACGGGTCGAGCCCAGCTCGTGAGGCCCTCGGTTCGCGGTGATCTTAGGCATGGAACACACATATTTGCGCCTGAATTCCAGTGGATTGGCAGAAATGAGGGGTCAGAGGGCGGGAGTGAGGGTGGTGTGGGCCGGGTGGTACGAGGTGGGCTAAGTCCCTACGGCTGAGGCGTCCGCCCCGTTTGCATCAGCGGAAGAGATTGAATCTCTCAGATCATTGTATTTCCCTCATAGTCATCGCGACTGCACAATGTGGCGACCATGTTGACGTCGGGAATCAGCTTCACACCTCCTGGACAGGGTCTGTACGACCCCCGCACCGAGCACGACGCCTGCGGTGTGGGCTTTGTCGTACACATCAAGGGCCGGCGATCGCACGACATCGTCCGCAAGGCACTGCAGGTCCTCATCAACCTGGAGCACCGCGGCGCGTGCGGCTGCGAGGCCAATACCGGTGACGGCGCCGGGATTCTCATTCAGACGCCGGACGCGTTCCTGCGCAAGTCGGTGTCGTTCGCGCTCCCGGCCGAAGGTGGCTATGGCGCCGGGCTCGTCTTCCTCCCGCGCGAGGAATCCGATCGCGATCGCATCAAGGAATTGATCGCGCGCATCACCGAGGAAGAAGGGCAGACGCTGCTCGGATGGCGCGAGGTGCCGACCGACAACAGCCTGCTTGGCGACAGCGCGAAGGCCACGCAGCCGATCTTCGAGCAGATATTCATCGGTGCCCGCGTGGACGTCTCCACGGAGGATGGCCGGGGCCGGTTCGAGCGGACGCTGTATGTCATTCGCAAGCGGATCGAGCATGCGGTCGATGCGCTCAAGATCAACGCGCTCTCGCGCCGCTTCTTCTACATCGTCAGCCTCTCGTCGCAGCGGTTGATCTACAAGGGGATGCTGCAGGCCAAGCAGCTCCAGCCGATGTTCCCCGACCTGTCGGACGAGAGTCTGCAGTCGGCGCTCGCGCTCGTGCATCAGCGCTTCAGCACCAACACGTTCCCGTCCTGGCCGCTGGCCCACCCCTACCGGCTGGTCGCGCACAACGGCGAGATCAACACGCTGCGCGGCAACATCAACTGGATGCGGGCGCGGGAAGGTCTGCTCCAGAGCGAGCTGTTCGGGGACGATCTGAAGAAGCTTCTGCCGATCATCCGCGAAGGCGGCAGCGACACGGCGACGTTCGACAACGTGCTCGAGCTCCTGGTGATGGCGGGCCGCTCGCTGCCGCACGCGCTGCTGATGATGATTCCGGAGCCGTGGAGCAATCACGAGTCCATGAGCGCGGAGCGCAAGGCGTTCTATCACTACCACGCGTCGTTGATGGAGCCGTGGGACGGTCCGGCGTCGATTGCCTTCACCGACGGCAAGGTCATCGGGGCCGTGCTCGATCGCAACGGTCTCCGGCCGTCGCGCTACTACGTGACCAAGGACGACCTGGTCATCATGGCGTCCGAGGTCGGTGTGCTCGACGTCGAGCCGCAGGACGTGCTCGTCAAGGGGCGCCTCCACCCGGGCAAGATTTTCCTCGTCGATACGGTCAAGGGCCGGATCGTTGACGACGACGAGATCAAGCGTGAGCTGGCGGCGGAGCATCCCTACCAGGAGTGGCTCGACCGGCAGCTGATCGACATCAACGATCTTCCTGCCGCACGGGCGGAGCTGCCGGAGCACGAAACCGTCTTCAATCGGCAGCAGGCGTTCGGCTACACGCAGGAGGATCTCCGCTTCCTCATTGCGCCGATGGCGATGGGCGGCGAGGAGCCGATCGGTTCGATGGGCACCGACACTGCGCTGGCCGTGCTCTCCGACAAGCCGCGGCTGCTCTACGAGTACTTCAAGCAGCTCTTCGCGCAGGTGACGAACCCGCCGCTCGACGCGATTCGCGAAGAGCTGGTGACGGACATGGGCTCGACGATCGGTCCGGAGCGCAATCTGCTCAAGGCCGAACCGGAGTCGTGCCGGCAGATCAAGATCAAATACCCGATCATCCACAACGAGCACGTGGCGAAGCTGCGTCATCTGCCGCCGAACACGCCGTTCCGATCGACGACGCTGTCGATGCTGTTCGACCCGGAGAACGACGGTCCGGCACTCGAGCAGGCGATGGACGATCTCTGCCGGCGGGCGAGCGAGGCGGTGGCGGCGGGCTTCGACATCCTGATCCTGTCGGATCGCGGGGTCAGCCCGAAACTGGCGCCGATTCCCAGCCTGCTCGCCACCGCTGGCGTGCACCACCATCTCGTGCGCGAGGGCACGCGCACGCGCTGCGCGCTGGTCGTCGAATCCGGCGACGCGCGTGAAGTGCATCACGTCTCGCTGCTGCTCGGTTACGGCGCTGGCGTCGTCAACCCGTACGTCGCGTTCGAGACGATCGACGACATGATTCGCCACGGGCATGCTGCCGGGCATCGAGCGCGACAAGGCGATCGAGCACTACATCAAGGCGCTCAACAAGGGCGTGCTGAAGGTGATGTCGAAGATGGGGATCTCGACGCTGCAGAGCTACTGCGGCGCGCAGATCTTCGAGGCCATCGGCCTGAGCCAGTCGTTCATCGACAAGTACTTCACGCACACGACCTCGCGCATCGGCGGCGTCGGCATCGACATCGTCGCCGAGGAAGTGGCGATTCGACATGCGCGCGCGTTCGGCCGGCAGCCGGTGCGGCCGCAGGAGCTCGAGGCGGGCGGCGAGTATCAGTGGCGCCGGGACGGCGAGTACCACCTGTTCAACCCGGACACGGTGTTCAAGCTGCAGCACGCCACGCGCAGCGGGCAATACACGATCTTCAAGGAGTACTCACGCGCCGTTGACGTCCAGAACGAGCGTCGCGCGACGCTGCGCGGGATGTTCCGGCTGAAGCCCGCCGGACCGAAGGTGCCGATCGAGGACGTCGAGTCGGTGGACGCGATCGTCAGGCGATTCGCCACCGGCGCGATGTCGTACGGGTCGATCAGCCAGGAGGCGCACGAGACCCTGGCCATCGCGATGAATCGCATGGGCGGGAAGTCGAACACCGGCGAGGGCGGCGAGGATCCGGAGCGCTACATCCCGCTGGCCAACGGCGACTCGAAGCGCAGCAAAATCAAGCAGGTCGCCTCAGGCCGTTTCGGGGTCACCAGCGAATACCTGGTGAGCGCCGACGAGCTGCAGATCAAGATGGCGCAGGGCGCCAAGCCGGGTGAGGGCGGTCAGCTGCCGGGGCACAAGGTCTATCCCTGGATCGCCAAGACGCGGTACTCGACGCCGGGCGTCGGACTGATTTCGCCGCCGCCGCATCACGACATCTACTCGATCGAGGATCTGGCGCAGCTGATCTTCGACTTGAAGAACTCGAATCCGCGGGCGCGGATCTCGGTGAAGCTCGTCGCCGAAGGCGGCGTCGGCACCGTGGCGGCGGGCGTCGCCAAGGCGCATTCGGACGTCGTGTTGATTTCCGGCCACGACGGCGGCACCGGTGCGTCCCCGCTCACCAGCCTCAAGCACGCGGGGCTGCCGTGGGAACTCGGGCTGGCCGAGACGCAGCAGGTGCTCGTCCTCAACAAGCTGCGCGACCGCATCGTCGTCCAGACCGACGGGCAGATGAAGACCGGCCGCGACGTCGTGATCGCGGCGCTGCTCGGCGCCGAAGAGTACGGCTTCGCCACGGCACCGCTCGTCGTGATGGGCTGCATCATGATGCGCGTGTGTCATCTCAACACGTGCCCGGTCGGTATCGCGACGCAGGATCCGGAGCTCCGCAAGAAGTTCACCGGTACTCCGGAGCTGGTGCAGAACTTCTTCAGGTTCATCGCCGAGGAAGTGCGCGAGCTGATGTCCGAGCTCGGCTTCCGCACGATCGACGAGATGATCGGCCGCGCCGACTGTCTCAACGTGGATCGCGCCGTCCAGCACTGGAAGGCCAAGGGCCTCGACCTGACGCCGCTGCTGCACCAGCCGGCGCTGCCAGCCTCGGTCGCCCGCCGCAAGGTGCGCGAGCAGGATCACGAGCTCGACGTCACGCTCGACAACGACCTGATTCGCGCCGCCATGCCCGCCCTCGAGCGCAAGGAGCCGGTCGATCTCTCGGCGTACATCCGCAACGCGGACCGCACGGTCGGGACCATGCTCGGCTACGAGGTGACGAAGCGGCACGGTGGCTGCGGTCTGCCCGAGGACACGATCCGGATCACGTTCACCGGGGTGGCCGGACAGAGTTTCGCGGCCTTCGCGCCCCGCGGCATGACGATGACGCTGGTAGGCGATGCCAACGATGGCTTTGGCAAGGGTCTGTCGGGCGGCCGCTTGATCGTGTATCCGCCACGCCTGTCCACGTTCAAGTCGCAGGACAACATCATCATCGGCAACGTCGCGTTCTACGGCGCGACGAGCGGCGAGGGCTACGTGCGCGGCGTCGCGGGCGAGCGCTTCTGTGTCAGGAACAGCGGCGCGAACGTCGTGGTCGAGGGCGTGGGCGATCACGGCTGCGAGTACATGACCGGCGGACGTGTCGTCGTGATCGGACGGACCGGGCGCAACTTCGCGGCCGGTATGAGCGGTGGTATCGCCTACGTGCTGGATCCGGATGGCACGTTCCCGCGGCGATGTAATCGCGACATGGTCGATCTCGAGCTGCTGACCGACGAGGATCTGGACTTCATCCGCGTCGCGATCATGAAGCACGTGACCTTCACCAAGAGTCACTACGCGGAAGGGCTCCTCGCTGACGCGAACATGCTGCGGCGCATGGTGAAAGTGATGCCGCGCGAGTACAAGCGTGCGCTCGCCGAGCAGGCTCGACGGGCCGCCGAGGTCGAGGCGGACGAGCCGGTCGTCACTACGCTCACCCTGACTGGAATTGCGGCCAAGGTCGCCGTGGAGGATGCGGGGACGCCAGTCCATGGGTAAGCCGACCGGGTTCATCGAGGTCCATCGCAAGAAGCACCCCACGCGTCCTGCCGCCGAGCGAATCAAGGACTGGCAGGAGGTGTACCTGCCGTACGCCGCCGGCGAACTGGAGATGCAGGGCGGCCGCTGCATGGACTGCGGCATTCCGTTCTGTCATCAGGGCTGTCCGCTGGGGAATCTGATTCCGGACTGGAACGACCTGATCTATCGCGATCGCTGGCAGGCGGCGATCGAGCGTCTGCACGCGACCAATAACTTCCCGGAGTTCACCGGCAAGCTGTGTCCCGCGCCGTGCGAGGGATCCTGCGTGCTGGGCATCAACGAGGATCCGGTCACGATCAAGTCCGTCGAGGTCGCGATCATCGACCGGGCGTGGCACGAGGGCTGGGTCACTCCGCGTCCGCCGACGACGCGGACGTGGAAGAAGATCGGCGATCGTCGGCTCGGGCCCGGCGGGCCTGGCCGCGGCCGACCAGCTCAATCGCGCGGGACATTCGGTCACGGTGTTCGAGAAGTCCGATCGCATCGGCGGACTGCTGCGCTACGGCATTCCCGAGTTCAAGATGGAGAAGCGGCACCTCGATCGCCGCCTGGCGGTGATGGAAGCAGAGGGCGTCGTGTTCCGAGCCGGCATCAATGTGGGCGTGGATGTGCCGGCCAGCCGTCTGCGCGGCGACTACGACGCGCGTGCTGCTCGCTGGCGGCGCCGGTCAGCCGCGCGATCTGCCCGTGCCCGGCCGCGAGCTTGCCGGCGTCCACTTCGCGATGGACTACCTCACCCTGCAGAACAAGCGATGCGAGGGCGATGAGATTCCGGACGCCGATTTCATCACCGCGCATGGCAAGCACGTGATCATCATCGGCGGCGGTGACACCGGCGCCGACTGCCTCGGGACGGCGCATCGACAGGGCGCGGCCTCCGGTGCATCAGCTCGAGCTGCTGCCGCGGCCGCCGCAGGAGCGCGCGGCCGACAACCCGTGGCCGCAGTGGCCGCAGATCTTCCGGGTCTCGACCGCGCACGAAGAGGGCGGCGAGCGTCTCTTCGCGGTCTCGACCGAGCGCTTCTCGGGCGACGCAGCCGGTCACGTCCGCGCGCTCCATGCGGTGAAGGTGGAGATGGTGAAGAAAGACGGCCGCGTGCAGTTCGTCCGCGTCGAGGGCAGCGAGTTCGAGATCCCGGCCGATCTGGTCCTGCTCGCGATGGGCTTCGTCGGTCGCGGAGAAGGGCGCGCTGCTCTCCGACCTCGGTGTGACGATGACCGATCGCGGCAACGTGGCGCGCGACGCGCGATGGATGACCAACGTCCCCGGCGTCTTTACCGCCGGCGACATGCAGCGCGGCCAGTCGCTGATCGTGTGGGCGATCGCCGAGGGCCGCAGCGCCGCGCGCGCCATCGACGAATTCCTGATGGGCGAGTCGCAACTCCCCGCGCCGCTCGCGTGAAAGTCTGGCGCCAGCGTCCAATCGGACCGCCAACTCCGACCCCGCACTCATCTGCAGCTCGTCCATGGTCCGCTGCGCTCCTGAGCATCACTGCGCAAGTCCATACAGTTCAATCAACTGGCGGCGCTCGTCGAGATCAGCCGAAACACGAGGAGTGCCTGTTCTCTTCGCCACCGCTCTTGTGCCTGAACGCGCTGCTGATCTTCTGGGTCCAGCCGCTGTTCGCGAAAATGGTGCTCCCGCTGCTCGGCGGCTCGCCGTCGGTCTGGACCACCTGCATGCTGTTCTTCCAGGCCGCACTGCTGGCCGGGTACGCCTACGGCCACGCCGGCATCCAGGCGCTCGGGCATTCGCCGGCACGCATGCGTCCACGGCGTGCATCGTCTGGCTGCCGCTGCTGCTGCTGCCGATCGGCGTCGATCAGGACACCGCCGCGGCGACCGATGAGCCGATCGCGTGGCTGCTGCGGACCATGGGCTCGAGCGTCGGTCTGCCCTTCGTCGTCCTTGCCGCGACCGCTCCGCTCCTGCAGCGTTGGTACTCGTCGGTCGGCAATCGATCGTCGGATCCCTATTGGCTGTATTCGGCGAGCAATGTCGGCAGCTTCGCCGCGCTGCTCGCGTTTCCGATCCTGTTCGAGCCGGCCATTCCGCTCGGCCGGCAGACGGCGATCTGGAAGGTCGGCTACGCGATCGTCGCCGCGCTCCTGACGGCCTGCGCGATCAGTCGTGCTGCGGCGAGGCGTCGTCCTCGACCGACGTGGCGCGCACACGACTGATGCGCGCGCGGCCCGTGCAGCCGCTGACAGCGGGCACGCGTCTGCGGTGGCTGGCGTTGTCGTTTGCGCCCATCGACGTTGATGCTGGGCGTGACGACGTATCTCTCCACGGACGTGGCGCCGGTGCCGCTGCTCTGGGTGTTGCCGCTCGTCGTGCTACCTGCTCACGTTCATCGTGGCATTCGGGTGGTACTCCGATGCGCATGCACACGAACGTGCGGCGGCTGCTGCCCAGCGTGCTGCTGCCGCTCGTGCTGCTCATCGTGTCGGAAGCGCCGGCGGCGCTGTGGGTCGCGATTCCGATTCACGTGCTCGGATTCACGGTGCTGGCGATGCTGTGTCACGGCGAGCTGGCGCGCGATCGTCCGGGCGTCCAGCATCTGACCGAGTTCTATCTCTGGCTGGCCGCCGGCGGCGTGCTCGGCGGCGTGTTCAACACGCTCGTCGCGCCGCAGGTGTTCACGTCGGTCGCGGAGTATCCGCTGGCCATCGCGTTCGCGTGCGCTCGTCTGCGTCCCGAAGACGCAGTTCCGCGAGGCCGTCGCCAACCCGCGAACGATGCTGCGGCCGGCATTCGCGGCCGGTCCTCGCGACCGTGCTTGCTCGTCGGCGCGCGACTGGGTGGCGTGGCGCGGTTCCCGACGATGGCGTTTCTCGGCGCGCCGGCGCTCATCTTCTGGAGCGGCGCGAAGCACAACACCGCGCGATTCTCGGTCGGCATCGTCGGTCTGCTGGCGGCGCTGGCGATTGGCAATGCCGTCGCACCGGCGGGCGGCGGGCAGACGCTGTACGCCGATCGCACGTTCTTCGGCGTCTACCGCGTGCGGACCGACGCCGTCCCGGCACTTCGTCTCACTTGTCCACGGGACGACGACGCACGGACGGCAGGTGGTCGGCGATGCCAATCCCGAGCCGCTGACGTACTTCCATCGGGAGAGCCCGATCGGCCAGGTCTTCGCGACGCTGGGCGGCGACGCGGCATCCGTGGGCGTGATCGGCCTTGGCACCGGCACGCTCGCCGCCTACGCGCGTCCTGGCTCGCAGTGGACGTTCTACGAGATTGATGGAGCCGTGGAGCAGCATCGCGCGGGATACGCGATTCTTCCGGTATCTGGACCACTGCGGTGCGCAGTGCTCGGTCGTGCTCGGCGATGCACGGCTGACGCTCGCCGAAGAGCAACGTCGCTCACGACATTCTGGTGCTCGACGCGTTCAGCTCGGACGCGATTCCCGATTCATTTGCTGACGACCGAAGCCCTGCGCGGATACGAGACACGCCTCTCGTCGGATGGTGTGCTTGCGTTCCACATCTCGAATCGCCACATCAAGCTCGCTCCGGTGATCGCGCGGTTCGCGCGCGAGCGCGGCCTGACCGCGCTCACGCGTCTGGACAAGCGTGCTGACTCCAAGCGTGGATTTGAAGCGTCGGAGTGGGTCGTGATGGCCCGTCGTCCTGAGCGCCTCCAGAGCCTGGCGTCGGACTCGCGCTGGACCAGCCTCGTGGCTGATGCGCGCGCGGCCTGGACCGACGATTTCTCCAATATCTGGACAGAATTGCGCTAGTTTTCAACCTGCTAACATTGCGACCGTCCTGCTTCAAGCGACGGGACACGACCTCGCCCACGGCTCAGCGGACACCGCCTCGCCGTTTCGCCAGATCAATAATCGATCTCGCCCTATGCTCATTGTCATGAAGTTCGGCGGGACCTCGGTCGGGTCCGCCGAGCGCATTGCTCAGGCCGCCACCCTCGTTACGTCTTCGCTCGATCACGGTCACCGCGTCGCCGTTGTCACCTCCGCGATGAGCGGCGTGACCAACACGCTCATCGACGCGGCACGCACGGCTTCCACCGGACACTGGGATCCCCAGATTCGACAGCGTCTGCTCGCGATGCACAGAGCCGCCGCCGAAACGATCGTGCCGGATCCTGCCGCTCGCGATGCGGTCGTTGCCGACATCGACCGCCGGCTCGATCGGTTCGAGAAGCTGTGCTTCGGCCTGTCGATGGTCCACGAGCTGACGCCGAGGCTGCTCGATGCGATCTCGGGTGTCGGCGAGATGCTCGCCGCTCCGCTCGTCGCCGCGGCGATTCGCGCGCGCGGGCGCGAGTCCGCGTCCATCGACGCCACCGAGCTGCTCGTGACGACGGACCAGTTCGGCGCGGCGGAGCCGCTGATGGACCAGACGCGTGCGCGCACGGGCGAGCGGCTGTCGCCGATGCTGGCTCGCGGCGCGACCCCGGTCGTGACCGGGTTCATCGGCGCGACCGTGGATGGCGTCCAGACGACGCTCGGCCGCGGAGGGTCCGACTATTCCGCGTCCATCCTCGGCGCCGCGCTCGATGCGGACGAAGTCTGGATCTGGACCGATGTCGATGGCGTGATGACTGCGAATCCGTCGGAGGTGTCGGGCGCGCAGACGCTGCCGGAGATTTCCTACAGCGAGGCGTCCGAGCTCGCCTACTACGGCGCGAAGGTGCTGCACTACAAGACGATCCTGCCCGCGTTCCGCCAGCGCATTCCGGTGCGGATCCTGAACAGTTTCAACCCGTCGCACCCCGGCACGCGCGTGAGCGTGGAAGGCGATCCGTCGATGCCCGGCGTGAAGGCGGTCACCTCGATTCGCAGCGTCAGCCTGATCGGGATCAGCGGAACGGGCATGCAGGGGATTCCCGGCATCGTCGCGAAGGCGTTCGATGTCGTGGCCGAGCAGCAGTCGAACGTCCTGATGATTTCCCAGGCCTCGTCCGAGAACAACATCTGCTTCGTGATTAGCTCGGCGGAGGCGCCTGGCGTGGTGCGGGCGCTTCGCGCGGCGCTCGAGACTCGATCTGACGCGGGGCCACATCGAAGAGATTGCGGCCCAGCCGGTGGCGGTGGTCGCCGCGATCGGCGATCGCATGCGAGGGACACCCGGAATCGCCGCGACAGTGTTCGGCGCGCTGGCCGCCGAGCGGATCAACGTCATCGCCATTTCGCAGGGCTCCTCCGAGCGGAACATCTCGCTCGTCGTGGCGGAGTCAGATGCGACGGCCGCCGTTCGAGCGCTGCATCAGGCGTTCAGGCTCGAGCGCGCGAGCGTCGCGTCCGCTCCCCGCCCGGTCTAAGCCATGCCCGTTCGCGACGTCATCATCGTCGGGGCCGGTCCGTCAGGTCTGGCAACGGCGATCGCGGCCAAACGCCAGGGGCTCGACTTCGTCATCGTCGAGAAGGGCGTGCTCGTCAACTCGATCTTCAACTTTCCGATGCACATGGTGTTCTTCACCACACCGGAACTGCTGGAGATCGGCGGCCTGCCGCTGGTCACGCCGTACGACAAGCCCACCCGACTCGAGGCGCTGCGCTACTACCGCCGTGTCGTGGACACGTACGGGATTCAGATCTCGTTTCACGAGACGGTGATCTCCATCGAGCGACAGGACGATGGGGTGTTCGCGGTCAGCACGACGCAACGGGGCGTGACACGTGAACGGCAGGCCCGCGCCGTCGTACTGGCTATCGGGTACTACGACCTGCCCAACTATCTGGGCGTGCCCGGCGAAGACCTGCCGCACGTGTCTCACTACTACACCGATGCGCACCCGTACTACCGTCAGCGGGTCGTCGTTGTCGGTGGGAAAAACTCAGCGGCCGAGGCGTCACTGGAACTGTTTCGAGGCGGTGCGCATGTCACGCTCGTCCATCGGCACGCCGCCCTCGGCGACTCGATCAAGTACTGGGTCAGGCCCGACATCGAGAATCGCATCAAGGAGGGCTCTATTGCCGCCCGGTTCGAGTCGAGCGTCGTGGCGATCACCCCGACTGCCGTCGTGATCGACACGAACGGCACACGGGAAGAGCTTCCGGCCGAGGGCGTGTTCCTGCTGACCGGCTATCATCCAGATGTGGACCTGATGACGCGCGCCGGCATCGAGTGCCACCCGGACACGCTCGTGCCGACGCTCAGTCCAGAAACGTTCGAGACCAACGTGCCCAATCTATTCATCGCCGGCGGGGCAGTCGCGGGTCGCCAGACGGGAAACATCTTCATCGAGAACGGTCGCTTTCATGGCGAACGGATCATCAACGTCCTCGTCGAAAGGCTCCGTCAGGACTGATGTCCTGCTCGCTCGTCTGGGCATCGCGGTGTGTACGATGCTGGGTGGGTGCATGACAGCAGCGCAGAACGGCGAGTCGGATCTGCGCGCTCGACGGGAAGCGATGGTCGAACAGCAGATCCGGCAGCGCGGCGTGACAGACGCCCGAGTGCTCGATGCGATGCGCTCGGTGCCGCGCGAGCGCTTCGTGCCGCCCGAGCTCAGGGCGCAGGCCTACGAGGACGGGCCGCTGCCGATCGGGTCCGGCCAGACCATCTCGCAGCCCTACATCGTTGCCTACATGACCGAGGCGCTTGGCGTCGCGCCGTCCCACAAAGTCCTCGAAGTGGGAACGGGCTCGGGATATCAGGCCGCCGTCCTGAGCGAGCTCGTGCGCGACGTGTACACCATCGAGATCATCCCCGAGCTGGCGCGCCGTGCCGAAGGGGTGCTGCGGGAATTGAACAGGAACAACGTTCACATACGCGCCGGCGATGGCTATGCCGGCTGGCCGGAGCAGGCGCCGTTCGATCGCATCATGGTGACGGCCGCGCCCGAGGAGATCCCGCGGCCGCTGGTGGAGCAGCTCGCTGCGGGTGGCCGTCTCGTCGCCCCGGTCGGCGCGCAGGGCGGCCCGCAGTGGATGACCATCGTCGAGAAGACGAGCGAACGGCGTGGTCGAGAAGCGGACGATTCCCGTTCAATTCGTGCCATTTACCCGTGAACAGGCCCGTTAACCTTTTCCAGGCCTCCCCGTATTAGGGGATATGCATCGCATTGCTCATTCGACGGTTATCGCTCTGGCGCTGACGGCCGCGAGCCTCGACGCTCAGGAACGCCCCAATCCTCCGCAGGCTCCAGCAGGCCCCGCAAGTGGTCATTCCGGGAGTACGGGTGACGCCAACGACACGCGCGTAGCGGCTTCATGCAGCTGCTGCGCGAGCATCCGCCGGCAGTCGGGGAGGTCCTCCAGCGGGACCCGTCGCTCATGAGCCGGCCGGACTATCTGGCGCCCGTATCCCGTGCTGGCAGCCTTCCTTCAGCAGCATCCCGAGATCGCGCGCAATCCGTCGTATTTCCTCGGCAGGTTCGAATACTACGAGCCCGGACCACGGAACGATCGCTCGAGATGTTCCAGATGATCCTCGCCGGCACCGGCGTCGCGGCAGGGGTTTGCCGCGTTTCTTGGCGTCTTCGTGTGGGTCGTGCGGTCGATCATCGATCACCGGCGCTGGCTGAGGCTGTCGCGCACGCAGGCCGAGGTGCACACGAAGCTCCTCGATCGGCTCACAACAAACGAGGATCTGCTCTCGTATATCCAGTCGCCGGCAGGACGACGCTTCCTGGAGTCGGCGCCGATCACGCTGGATCAGGAGCCCCGCGTGGCGAGCGCGCCGATCTCGCGCATCATCTGGTCGCTGCAGGCCGGTCTCGTGCTGGCTGCGCTCGGGAGCGGGTTCTGGTTCGTCCAGCTGCGCAACGTCTCGCAAGAGGCCGCGGAGGGCTTCTTCATCATCGGTGTGCTGGCGTTGTCGCTGGGAGTGGGGTTCACCGCGTCGGCGATTCTGGCCTACGTGCTCTCCACGCGGCTGGGTCTGGTCCCCCGGCCGAAGAGTACGGAAGCGTGAGGACAGGAATACGAGAGCTCGCACTCACGGATATGGAACGCACGGGGGCCTTCGAGGACGCCGAGCGAACGTTCCAGATGACCGAAGAGGCGTTCCGCGTCTTCTACGACCAGACGGCACGGCCGATCTGGCTGTACCTGGCGCGGACGACCGGCGATGATCGTCTCGCCGACGATCTCCTCCAGGAAACCTACTACCGCTTCCTGCGCACGCGCACCAACTTCGACAACGACGACCACCGCCGCCACTACCTGTTCCGCATCGCCACCAATCTCGTGAAGGATCAGTGGAGGCGAGCCCGCACGAATGCCGTCGATCTGAGTGAGGCGTCGGATGTGCCGATGGCGACCGACGAGGGCAATGTCGGCGACCGCACGCTGCGGCGCATCGAGGTGACTCGCGCGCTCGAACAACTGAAGCCGCGTGAGCGCACGCTGCTGTGGCTGGCCTACGCGCAGGGGTTTTCCCACGAAGAGATCGCGTCACAGCTGGGTCTCAGAACCGCCAGCCTGAAATCGCTGCTCTTTCGCGCGCGTCGTCGTCTGGTGACGCTGCTCGGCAACCCTCGGTCTGGAGGTCGGTCGTGACTCACCACTGCTCCCACGAAGACGATGTCGTTGCGGCGGTGTTGAGCCGGCGCTGGGAGGCTGCCGACGACGAACTGAAGCAGCATGCGGCCGACTGCGAAATCTGCCGGGACGTCGTGTCAGTCGCGGACCTGCTGTCGGTCGATCAGGAACGTTCGCGTTCTGAGGTGCGCGTGCCGGCGGCCGGGCAAGTCTGGTGGCGGTCGGCGGTGCGTGCGCGGCTCGAGGCGGCCCAGGCGGCCACGCGTCCGATGACGTGGTTCCATGGGATTGCCGGCGCGTGCGCGCTTGGGTTGGCGGCTGCGCTCGTCGGCATCGCGTGGCCTTCGGTTCGAGGTGATCGCGGCCTGGCTCGCGGCCTATACGTTCGGTGCCGGTTCGTCAGGAGTCGGCGACGTGGCCGCGTTCGTGACCGCGGCGTTGCAGAAAAGCCTGCCGCTGGTGTTCGTCATCGCGGCGTGCATCGTCCTGGCGCCGGTCGCGTTGTACTTCGTCCTGTCTGAAGAGAAAAGTCGCTGACGCGGCCGCCCGATCGGGCGGGTCGATTCCAAAAAAAAACGGGCGCCGGATCTCCAGCGCCCGCGTGAAAAACGATGTGGCAGCGACTCGGTCGCCTGTGCTGCTACGGAGTGACGAGCAGCGTTTTCACGGCAGTCGTCTCGGGGAGATCCGTCGCGCTTCCGGTGCCGCGCGCCCAGAGCCCGATGATGTAGCTTCCCGTCTCCGTCGGGGTCCAGTTCAACGTGGCGCTTGTGTTCCAATCCTGGAGCATCACCCACGCGCCGCCGTTCCTTTGCACCCACCATCGATACGAGTAGGGTGTCGTGCCCCCTGATGCAACCGCGCTCAACGTCACCGACGTTCCCACTCGCGGGTTCGCCTGGCTTGATGTCACCGTTGCGCTCGTCATCGGGACTGACGGCACGGTTGTCGATATCACGTATGTCGCCTGCGACGTGATCTGCGGGAGGTCCGTCGTCACGCCGGCACTGCGCGCCCAGAGCCCGATCGTATAGCGGCCCGCGACACTCGTCGTCCACGTGAACGTCGTGCTCGTGGACCAGTCCTGCATCATGAACCACGTGCCGCCGTCCCGCTGCACCCACCACTTATAGGCATACGGCGCCGAACCGCCGGAACCGCTGGCCGTGAAGGTCACCGCGGTGCCTCCGGCCTGTGGGCTGGCCACGCTCGGGACCATCGACGTGCCCGTCATCGGACCCGCCGAAGGCGGCTGTGGCGCCGGGGGCTGCGGTGCCGGGGCCGAACCAGACGTCACCACGTAGCTCACCTGCCAAGTGGTCTGCGGCAGGTCCGTCGTCACACCCGCGCTACGCGCCCAGAGTCCGATCCGGTAGCTGCCGGCCATACTCGGCGCCCAGGTGAACGCCGTGGTCGTGCTCCAGTCCTGCAGCATGACCCACGCGCCGCCGTCTCGTTGCGCCCACCACTTGTAGGCATACGGTGCCGTGCCGCCGGTACCGCTGGCCGTGAACGTCACTCCGGTGCCCACACTCTGCGGGCTGCTGCGGTCCGGGACCATCGACGTGGCCGTCATCGGGCCGCCCGCCGGCGGCTGCGGAGCTGGCGGCGGCTGCGGTGCCGAGCTCGATCCGGTCACGGTGAAGGGTGTCTGCGCCGTGATCTGCGGCAAATCCGCCGTCTGGCCCGCACTGCGCGTCCAGACTCCGAGCATGTAGCTGCCGGACGCAGTCGGGGTCCACGCGAACGTTGTGTTCGCGCTCCAGTCGCGCAACATCGTCCACGTGCCGCCATCTCGCTGCAGCCACAACTTGTAGGCATACGGGGCCACACCGCCCGCGGCATTCGCCGTAATCGTCACGGTCGTGCCTGCCACCTGTGGGCTGGTCCGGTCGGCCACCAGCGACGTCGTCATCGGGGTGATCGATGGTGGCGGCGGCGTCTGCGGCGGCGGCGGGGCTTGAGCCTGAGGCGGGGCCGTCACCCTGTAGGCCAACTGCGCCGTGATCTGCGGGACGTCCGTTGTGAACCCGGCGCTGCGCGTCCAGAGTCCGATTGCGTAGCTGCCTGACGCATTCGGGGTCCAGGTCAACGTCGTGTTTGTGTTCCAGTCGCGCAGCAGCGTCCATGCGCCGCCGTCTTTCTGGACCCACCACTTGTATGAATACGGTGCCGTGCCGCCCGAGGCGCCGGCCGTCAGCGTCACGCTCGTCCCCGTGAGCTGCGGACTCGCCGGGTTCGGGACCACGGTCGTGCCCGTCGTTGAAACGCTCGGTGTCGGCGCGATCAACGTGATCGGCGTCGTTCGCGCGTTGCCTGCACCGTCGGTCGCGACGACTGTCACGACATTCGTTCCGGCCGACAGCGTGATGGACCGGCTCCAGTTCGCGGTGTTGTTGCCCGACGTCGAGCCACCCGCCGCGGCGCTGCCGTTCACCGTCACGCTCGTAATGCCGCTGCCGCCGGTGCCGTTGTCGCTCGCGCTGCCCGCCAGCGTGATCGTTGGGGCGCTCAGGGTCTGACCGGAGCTATGGCTCGTGATCGAGAGCGATGGCGCTGTCGTGTCCGGTGTCGGCCGGTTGATCGTGATGCTCGCGGTTCGAGCGTTGCCGGCGCCGTCAGTCGCGACGACCGTGAACGTGTTCGGACCTGCCACCAGCGCGACGCTCCGGCTCCAGCTCGCGCTGGTGCTGCCGGCCGCGGTTCCGCCCGTTGCCGCTGCGCCATTCACGGTAACGCTCGTGATGCCGCTGCCGCCCGCTCCGTTGTCGGTCGCCGTGCCGGCCAGCGTCACGTTCGCCAGATTCACGGTCTGACCTGCGGTGTGGCTCGTGATCGCCAGGCTCGGAGCCGACGTATCGGGGCCGCTGCTGCCGGCGTTCACCGTCCACGTGAACGTGCGCGACGTCGTCACCGTGCCGTCAGACACGAACACCGTCACGTTGAACGAGCCGGCTGATGTCGGCGTACCGCTGATGATTCCAGAGCTCTGATTGAGCGACAGCCCGAAGGGCAGGCCGTTGTGCGTGAACTGAAGCGAGCCGCCGTCCGGGTCAGTGGCCGACAGGCTCAGTGGACTGATCGCGACGTTGGCCGTGCTGGTCTGGTTCGCGGGCTGAGTCAGTCCCGGAATCGAGATCACCACTTCCGACGAGAAGGGGCCCGGGCCGGCCGCGTTGGCGGCTCTGACGGCGAGGTGATACAGGACTCCCGCAGTCGGCGAGAACGTGTAAGAGGTTTCGTTCGCGGGCACGCTGGCCAGCTGAAAGTTGCACGACGCCGAGGTCGTCCCGATGCAGATCTCGTAGCTCGTGATCGCGTCGGCCGGAGGATTTGGATCCCACATCGCGGTCAGGGTCTGGCCGTGGGCCAGCACCGGCACCATCAGCAGCAACGCTGAAATCGTTGTGAGAACCCGCAGCCGCAGCACTCGCATGCTCGAGTTTCGTGCAAAGGTTCAGCCACGTCAGCGATTAACCGTTAAGTGACTGCAGATCAGTTACTTAGGAGGATTTGCCCGTTACAGAAGTGTATGCTCCGATTGCGTTCCTCAGTAGAGCCTTTACGCTCCTGTATTTCAGATTGAGATCCGTCGGGGGATCGCCGAGAGAATCATCACAGCGTGGCGCACTCACCGCGACGTCGAATCGTTCTCTTTTCGGCCTCTTGGAGCGATGCGAAGTGTCGTTCAACCGATGCGCATCGTCGTCATTGCGACATCTGTTGGGTAGACGACGTATCGGTGCGTGAACGCGTCGCGATAGACTAGCCGCCGGTGGAACGTTCAAGTCGGATCTTCGTGAGCGGCCACAGAGGCCTCGTTGGATCCGCCGTCGTCCGGCGACTGCACGCGGACGGTTATCGTGAGCTTCTCACGGTCGGTCGTGAGGAGTTGGACCTCCGTGATCAGTCAGCGGTCAACGATTGGTTCCGCAAGAATTCGCCTGAGTACCGTCTTCCTGGTTGCCGGCACTGTCGGCGGCATTCTGGCGAACTCGACGCGACCGGCGGAATTCATCTACGACAACCTGATGATTCACGCGACGGTTGTCCATGCGGCCTACCTGTTCAACACGAAGAAGCTGCTGTATCTGGGGAGTTCGTGCATTTACCCGAGAGACGCAGCTCAGCCCATGAAAGAAGAGGCTCTGCTGTCGGGTCCACTCGAGCCGACGAACGAGCCGTACGCGATCGCGAAGATTGCCGGCATCAGATTGTGCCGCGCCTATCGCGTTCAGTACGGATGCGACTTCATCTCGGCGATGCCCACGAACCTCTATGGGCCGGGCGACAACTTCGACCTCACGAGTTCGCACGTCATCCCGGCCCTGATTCGCAAGTTTGAGGATGCCAGGGCTGCGGCCAGGCCCGAGGTCGAGATCTGGGGCAGCGGCGCCCCTCGCCGGGAGTTCCTCCACGTCGACGATCTCGCCGAGGCCTGCCTGTTCCTCATGACTCACTACAGTCAAGGTGACCACATCAACGTGGGTACGGGCGAGGATGTGACGATTCGTGAGCTCGCGGAATTGGTACGCGATCTCGTGTATCCCTCGGCTGGATTGGTCTTCGACACGACGAAGCCGGACGGCGCACCGCGCAAGCTGCTCGATGTGACTCGCCTCCATCAACTGGGCTGGCGTCACCGGATTCCTCTTCGCGACGGTCTGCGTTCGACGTACGAGTGGTTCGCTGCGCATCAGCACGATGCCCGGCTCGCTCGCGCGCACGCGGCCGTGTGAGCTCTCCGGTTCCAGCCGCGATATGCGTCTGACGACCCTGGCGCTGTTCTGCTGTGCGGAGTGTCGCTCGCCCCTTCGTCCGGCGGATCCGTATCTCCACCCACCACTGTCGGACACGGCCAACGGTCGAATCGCTGACGGAGCGATCCGCTGCTCGACATGCACGGCCTGGTATCCGATCGAATCAGGACTGCTCGATCTGAGGGCGGTCGCCCTACAGTCACCCGATCGCCGGGCACGGATAGCCTCGCGCTACGAGCTTGGCGACGCGGTCGGTCGAGCCGTCCCGCGTGATGCCCACAAGTCGCAGCAGGAGCGGTTCTTCACCGACGAGGCCGACGGCTACGAGCGCGATGTCGTCAACTCACCGTTCTACCAGGCGCTCGACGATCTCACGGTGCACCGGTGGGGTGCGTCCCTGCCGGCGAATTCCCTCGTCCTCGACATCGGCGCCGGCACGGGGCGGGTTGCGTTGCGGCTCGCGGAACGCGGGCACCACGTCATCGCTCTCGACCTGACCGAAGCGCTGCTCCGGCAGACACAGCAGAAGGCCGCTGAAGCCGGACTGACCGTCGATACCGTGATTGCGGACGCCGAAGCCCTCCCTGTCGTGGACGATGGGCTTGACGCCGTGGTGGTTCACGGCGTCCTGCATCACTTGACCGCGCCCGCGTCGGTCGTGGGTCATGCCGGTCGCGCGCTCAGGGACGGAGGGCGCTGGTTTTCTCTCGACCCGCATCGGAGTCCGCTTCGAGGTGTGTTCGACACGGCCATGCGCCTCATCCCGCTGTGGAAAGAGGAGGCCGCACCGGACGCCTTGCAGACCGAAGAACGACTGCTGGCGTGGTGCGAGGCCGGCGGTATCTCTGCCACGGCGTCGTACAGCTGTTACGTGCTGCCGCACCTGTTGACGCCGTTTCCTCGCGGCGTCGCGCGCGCGATCCTTCAGGCCACGGATGCGCTGTTCGATCGATCGGTGCTGAGACACGTGGCAGGGGTGATTCACGTCTCGGGTGTCAAAGGCCAGCGCGACCAGGCATCGCCTGCTCGTCGGCGAAGCATGGCCGTCAGCGCCCTCGCCCTGCTGATCGTTCTCCTGATTACCCGTGCCTGGCAGGTCGATCCCGGCGTGGCGCTGAACAGCACCGCCTACTACATGGGCGGCCTGGAGCAGACGATTGCGGTCGCGAACGCGCCCCACCAGTGGGGCACGGTGATGGTCCTCCCGGGGGGCGAGCCGCTCGAGCAGGGACTCGACGACATCGGGTACGCGCTCTTCCTGCAGATGCTGTCGGTGATCGCCGGGCCGTTGACCGGAGCAGGAGTCGCACAACTGCACCAGCTCCTGTACGTCGCGTCTGCGTTTCTGTTCGCGTGGGCGGTGAGTTGGAGGTTCCGGTCCACGGCGGCGGGCGTCGTCGTCCTGATCCTGCTCCTGATCCTCGGCCATCGACTGGCGATGCTGATCTACGGCCAGGTGTCGAATCAGACGATCACGTCGCTCTTTCCGCTGCTCTTGCTCGCCACGCTCGTCTGGTGGTCCGCGATGCTGACCTCGGCGGATCGACGAATGTGGCCCTCAGCGATCGGCGTGGGCGTCCTCGCCGGCGTCGTCGATCTGACCCGACACTCGCACGGACTGGCCGTACTGCTCACGGTCGCGACGCTGCTCGCATTCGGGCTGCGCGGTCTGCGACGACGAGCGCAGATCGGGGCCGCGTTCGCAGCTGGCTTCCTGCTGGTCACGATGGTCATTCCGGCCGCGATGAAGCTGCACCGCGATGTGCGGCTCGATCGCTATGCCGGCTGGCGTCTCGCATATCTGAAGAAGCCGCCACAGCATCACGTGTACTACACCTTGCTGACGGCGGTGGGCCGGTATCCGAACAGCCTCGGCCTCAGGTACGAGGATCGCGTCGTGGACCAGTACATCGCTGCGCACGCGCCGGTCCGGTCGGCCGCAGACGTGGTCGCCGCAGCCAGGCCGTTGTGGGTGCAGTACATCCGCGAGCATCCCACGGAATACGCGAGGACCTTGTTCGGCGGCGTCGCCGAACTGCCGGCGTTTCTCGCCTATACGACGTTCATGGCCGAGCGCCGCTGGACATACGGCTGGCCGGCAATTCGGGCTGGCATCGATGTCGATGCGAATGACGTCGGGCGATACGGAGAACGATTGCTGATGAACGTCCGGTATCGGTATCTCCGCCTGTCGTGGTGGCAGTGGGCGATCTTTGCCGCTGCGTGGACGGCGATGCTGATCGGCGCCGCCGTGATCCTGCGTCCTCGTTCCGCGCTTCGCCACCATCGGCTGTTGATCGGTGGAGCGCTCGTCTATCTGGCGTGGGTGGCTCTGCCCCGGGCTCTCGTGCCTGTGCAGGGGATGGATCTCGTGTTCGCGTTCTGGAGCGTGGCTATCCTCTGTGCGGTGGGCCTGTGGCGGGCCTATCCGGCCACAGGCGACCGTCAGCGATAGCGACCCGAGCGCCAGAACCTCACCAGCTCAATCAGCGCGTGGAACGCTGCACCCCAGCCGACGCTGGACTGCCCGGCCGTCCGCGGCAGGCAGTCGATCTCCACCTCCGCGAACGTGCGTCCTCGCGCGTGCAGTTGAATGACGATCTCCGCGTCGGCGAAACCGCCGCTCGACGACAGCGGCAGGCCAGCCAGATGCGCGCGCCGGTACAGCTTCGGTGCGTTGATGTTGCGGACTCGCACGCCGAACAGCATCCACACGACCGTCCGGTATACCCAGGATGACAACCGTCTCGCGATCGAGTCCGCTCGGACTCGATACGCGCCGATGATGACGTCCGCGCCGGGCGCGGCGCGCAGGTACGCATCGAGCGCGGCCGGCGGGATCTGCCCGTCGGCTGGCAGCAGGCACACCATCTCGCCGCGCGCGTGCGCCAGGCCGGCCTGCTGGGCGGCGCCGTAGCCGCGGTTCTCCGGCAGCTGCACGACGCGAACGACCGGCAACTCGAGTGCGAGCTGTCTGGCAATCTCACCAGTCACGATCCCTGCTTCCGTCGTCAACGACGATGATCTCGTGTGAGCCGGGCCACTTCGCGAGCACGCGATCGATCTCGCGCACGACCGCCTCGAGGGTGGCGGACTCGTTGAAGGCCGGGACGATAACCGAGAGGGAAGGACCGTCGCTCACGCGGGACTCAGAAGCGTCCGCTGGAGTCCGGCATCGAGACGCACGCTCGGCGTGAAGTTCAGCTGCCGGGCCGACAGTGCCACAGAGGCCACCATGTCGCCCACACGGGGATCGCGGCCGGAGACGAATTGCGGTGTCACGTCGAGAATCGCCGCCATGCGGCGAGCGAGCTCACGCACGGTCACGACGTCGGTACCCGCGCAGTTCAGCACCAGATCCTGTGAGGAGGCCAGCGCCAGCCGCGTCAATTCCGCGGCATCGTCCACGAAGACGGGGTTGAGATGCGGCACCCGTCCCTGCCGGTAGAGCGTCACCGGCCGGCTTTCTTTGAGCGAGCTGGCCAGGCGCGGAACGATCCCCGCGCGCTGTCCGGGGCCGTACGGGAAGAAGTATCGCAGGACGGCGGTGGAGAGCCGGCGCTCGCGTGCGATGACCGTCTCTCCATGCCACTTGCTCAACGTGTAGAGATCGAACGGCGCAGGCGTGTTCGTTTCGCGGATTCGCCCGGCGCGATATCCATAGACGCCGCCGGTTGACCCGTATACGAATCGCCGCGCGCCGGCCTGAGCGGCGTAATCCACGAGCGCCGCGGTGGCTCCCGCGTTCACGGTGAACAGCTCCTCGGGGCCGGCGCCGTCCGACGGCTCGCGCACCGATGCCAGGTGCACGACGGCGCCGACGCGGCGAGGCAGGCGGATGTGTGCGAGCGGCCGGCGTAAGTCTCCTTCGATCCACTCGACGCCGGCGATGATCGGCGCGACGCCAGGATCCCGGGCCAGCGCAAAGATCTCGTGTCGGCCGGCCATGCGCTGAAGGAGTGCCCGGCCAAGGAAGCCGGTCCCGCCGGTGACGAGCACGCTAGTGGACCGTATCAACTGGAAGAGTACCGCGCACAACGAGCCTCGGCCGCGATTTCCCGGCCGCGACAACGGAGCGGCCGGCAGTGAATCGGGAAAGACATACCACGAGATCTGCGAGACGGCATGTCAGATGCGATCCGAGGCACGCGGCTCGCGGTACCACGCCACGGTTTCGGCGATGCCCGTATCGATTGGCGTGAGATCACCGAACGAGACCAGCCGGCGCGCCCGCT
The DNA here is from genome assembly GCA_963751025.1 of uncultured Acidobacteriota bacterium. Lineage (GTDB taxonomy): Bacteria > Acidobacteriota > Vicinamibacteria > Vicinamibacterales > UBA2999 > Gp6-AA40. Next base: position 146,182 of record CAVVTC010000012.1, read on the forward strand.
CGGTTGACGCGAGGTGCCGGCGATGATCGCCCGGGCGCGCGGGGCGATGCTCGAAGTCGCCGGTGTATCCCATCTCGCGGCAGATCGCCTCAATGAGGTCACGAATGCGCACCTCGCGGGCGCATGCGACGTTCAGCGTCTGTCCCCATGCCGCCTCGGTCTCGCAGAGGTCGGCCGTCAGTCTGACGGTGTCTCGCACGAAGGTGAAGTCGCGGGTCTGATCGCCGGTGCCCTCGAGAATGGGCGCCTGACCCGACGCGATCCGGCGGATGGTGACCGGAATCACGGCGCCGTAGTCGCGATCGTTTTGTCGCGGCCCGTAGTTGTTGAACGGGCGGATCGTCAACACCGGAATCCGGAAGAGCTCGATCCACGATTGCAGCAGCACATCTGCCGCCAGCTTGCCGGCTGCGTAAGGCGTTGTCGGCCGCGTCGGATGATCCTCCGGCATCGGAGCGACCAGCGCGTCTCCGTAGATCTCGGACGTCGAGTAGTGCACCAGCCGGCCGAAGGCGCCGCCACGCAGCAGTTCCGCCAGATTGACCGCGATGTCCACGCTGGTCATGTAGGCGCCGCGCGGGTCGGTGAAGCTGTTCCCCAGCGGTCTCGTGGCCAGGTTGAAGACGACATCGACGTGATGACGCTCGATGACCGCTCGCATCGCATCCGTGTCGGCGGCATCCTCTTTCAGCAGCTCGAGGTCCGGGCGACGGACGCGCGCATCCGCGAGGTTGCTCTCGCGCCCGAGCCATAGTGTGTCGACGACGATGACCGTGGATGCGCCGCGCTCAATCAGGTGATCGACGAGGTGGCTGCCGATGAATCCGGCGCCGCCGGTGACGAGTACGGTGGCTCCTGCCAGACGCATCCTAGTGGACTGTATCAACTGGAAGAGTACCGCTCACAACGAGCCTCGACCGCGATTTCCCGGCCGCGACAACGGAGCGGCCGGTCAGTGAAATGGGTAAGACATACCACTAGACGATCTGGTTCACGCGACGAAGGTGGCGCGGCAGCCTGGTGAAACGTGCCGGCGCACCCATGGCCAGGTGCCAGGGAGGGACGTCGCGGGTGACCACCGCGCCGGCCGCGACCATCGCGCCTCGACCGACCACGACACCTGGCAGGATCGTCGCATTCCCGCCGATGGAGGCGCCGCGGCAGATTCTCGGCGCAGTCAGCGGCCCTTTGACCCGGATCGGGAACCGGTCGTTGGTGAACACGACGTTCGGGCCGATGAACACGCGGTCCTCGACGATCGTGCCAGTCGGGATGTAGACCATCGACTGGATGCTGACGCGGCTGCCGATGACCGTGTCGTTGTCGATGACGACGTTGGTGCCGACCAGGACGTGATCCCCGATACGGCATCGTTCACGAATCAGCACCTTGTGCCCGGTGCGCACGTAGCTGCCGATCTGGACGTCACGATAGATGACCGCCTCGGAGCGGATGATGCACCGCGAGCCGATCTCGACGCCGCGATACTTGAGGTCCTCGTGTCGCGTCTTGCGCGCCATGATCTTCAAGAGCACGTCGCTGGTTGGATAGCCGAGCACCACCTGCTCCAGCACCATCGTGTAGGAGCCGATCCAGTTCCGGCCGTAGGTCTTCAGACTGTCGTGCAACAGGCATCCACGCCCGTATCGCTCAATCATGTGTGTGCGTGTGAGGATAATCCAGATGACCCACGGCGGCCCCGATCAGATGAACTTCATCTTGCGCGCCGCAAACGCCGTCATGCGGAGGAGCAGCCATCCGTGGACCCAGCGGCGGATGTTCGTCGTGCCGTACGTCCGCTCTCGATAGCGTACCGGAAGCTCGACGATCCGGAGCCCCTGCTTGGCGGCGCCGAACAGCAGGTCGAAGTCGCCGAACGGGTCGAAATCACCGAAGTACATCCGCGCGGCCGCGATGCGGTCGTAGTGCTGGCGACTGAGGGCCTTCGTGCCGCAGAGCGTGTCCTTGAGCGGCTGGCCGAGGAGATACGAGAACGCCAGCGCGAAGAACTTGTTGCCGACCATGTTGGCGAAGCGCATGGCCTCCCGTTCCATCGGATAGATCAGGCGGCTGCCGTTGATGAACTCGCCGAGGCCGGAGGTCAGCGCCTTGTAGAACTTGGGCAGGTCCTCTGGCGCCACCGTCAGGTCGGCGTCGAGAATCATCAGCAGGTCTCCGGTGGCGGCGGAGAAGCCCGCTCGCACCGCGTCGCCTTTGCCCCGTCCTGATTGTCTCAAGGCGCGAAGGCGGCGATCCGGATATCGCGCGACGACGGCCTGAATCTCGTCCCAGGTGCCGTCGCTCGAGTGGCCCTCGACGAAGATGATCTCGTCAGCCGGTCCCATCCGCGGCACCCGCTCGACGATTCCCGCGATGTTGCCGCGCTCGTTGCGCGCCGGCACGATCACCGACACCGACTGCGGCGTTGCCGCTTCTGACGGCGCGGTGCGCACCAGCGCCAGGTTGACGAGCGTGAACCAGCGCAGGACCGGCAGCGGCGCGAGCCACCGGTTCACGAACGCGCTGACCAGCGGAATGCGCATCGGCAGCAGCATGTGCTGCGATTCGCTGACCAGCTCGAAGCCGGTCAGGCGCAGTAGATTCGAGACGTCCGAGGGTGTCACCCAGTTCTCGTCGGGCCCTTTCGTCGTGAGGCCGAAGCGCCAGGCGAGTCTCAGCGCCGGCCGCCACAGGCTGCTGTAGTAGACGATGATGATTCGCGTCTGTGTCGTGCAGTTCGAATGCAGCTGCTCGAGCAGCGCCTGAATGTCTCGCTCGTAGTGCAGCGTGCCGTTCAGGATCACGCGGTCCGGTTGAAAGGCGCGCAGGTCGTCCCATCCGCGCAACGCGTTCGCCGGTGCCACGGCAGTCTCCGCTGCAGGAAAGGCGACGCGTGTGAGTGGACGTTCCAACGACTCGAGGAGCAGCGGCGACCGCGGCGCGAGCTCGACGACCCGCGCGTCTGGGGGCAGGTGGTAGCCCACGTAGCGAGCCAGCGTGCGATAGAGATACTGCGAGGGTTGGCGGCGATTGGCGACGGCCACCAGCAGGATCACGACCACCACGACCAGCGTTGCGCGCGACACCCACGTCAGCAGGATCAGCAGTCCAGGCCGATACCGCAGTTCAACGGTGTCCACGCCAGCAGGCACCTGCACGGCGATCAGGCCACCGAGAACGCGGGTCACCGGTAGAGACTGGCCATTGGTGCGGGCCGTCCACGCGGGCCGATGCATCTCCGAGATCAACAGCCATCGCGGGGTGACCGCATCGGTCCGAAACCGGACGTCGATGTTTCCGTGCCTGCGCTGTACGTCGACGTTGGTGTCGTGAGCGGCGGCGGTCACCGGCGTGAGGTCGAGACACAGCACACCTCCGAGCGTGCAGCCCGGAAGCGTCTCGAGTTCCGCGCGAAGCGTGGCCTCATCGACGAACGCCGCGCCGGGCCACGCATCCGGATTGCGAAGCAGCCGAAGGTCGCCCGCCTCGCGCGTCGGAATTCTCGCCACCTCCTCGAGTGACGAGGCGACCGGCTCAGTGGGGGTGGCCAGCACCGCCCCGACGCCGAGCACGTCCAGCGTCGATGGACTGGAGACGGTCGCAGGATGTCCGAAGATCCGGCCGATGGGTAGCACCTGACTGGGATACAGGCTGTCGGCGGACACACCCTTGAAGTTCCCGTTGACCACCGGCAGTCCGGAGTAGAGCCAGGTGTTCACCCAGAGACCGTCGCTCCTGACGCGATGGTCGAACATCAGCGTCTCGAACTCGGGCGCCAGGTACCAACGGCCGGAAAGTCGCGCAGACCACATGCGAAGCGAAGCCGTGGTTGACGTGCCGTGAAGAACGGGAGCGACGAGTGGGCGTCCGCCCAACGCCCGGTTCACGAATGGCCATGCCGCGACGAAGAGCGCCGTCACCTGCAGTACAGCCACCGCGGTTGCCACCCGGCGAGACCGGTTGGCCAGCGCCTGCCATCCCAGACTGCCGAGCGCGATTCCGCACAGCACCATCGGATCGCGAAAGAGAAACACGCCTGACAGCACGATGCCGATGCGCTCGAGGGCGGGTATGAGCATCAGTGCGAACGTCGAGACGAACCCGGCCGCGAGGATTCGGCGATAAGGGGAAGAGGTCCCCACGCCGACGGCCGTTGCAACGGCGAGCAGGAACCACGGTCCACCGAAAAAGGGGGTGCGAGCTCCGTTGGAGAGGACCGCCGACATCATCCCGTCGGGTGAGTTGAATGACAGCGGTCGAAGCACCATGTCGAGAAGCTGTGGCCATCCCAGCGGGGTCGGGAAGGTGAGGCGCTCGAGGCGCAGGGAAGTAGCTGACCTCGGACAGCAGCTGGGCGAGCGTTGGGCCCGCGACCGCCAGTCCAACACCGACCGCAAGCGCGACGCCGGGCCAGAGCCGGCCGGCCTGGCGCCAGCGCGCGGCGAACATGATGGCCAGGGGCGCGAAGAAGACGGGCACGTATCCGTTGTGCCCGTTCACCCAGATCAGACCCGAGACCAGTCCGAATGCAATCGCGTCAATCCATCGCCGGCCGCCGCCCTGAGGGTCGAGCACGCGGATGGCTGAGAGCCATAGATACGGCGCGCAGGACCAGACGACGAATGCCGAGGGCCAGAAGTCGGTGAGCGCGTAGTTCTCGGATGGCGTTGACAGCGCCCACGTCGCGCTCGCCAGTCCGGCTGCCCACGGCCCGGGACCGAGCGCGCGCACGAGCCACCAGCAGCCGACGACACCGACGACCGCGTGCGCGGCATACAGCATCCGCGCTGCGGTGTCGGGGGCGAGGAGTCCGAACAGCAGGTACCAAGGGATGCGTCAGCAGAGCCGGGTGCAGCGGGTGGGGCAGCCCGAAGCCGAGCGATGACGTCCAGTACGGATAGACACCGTCAAGCAGAGCCCGCGCATGCAGGACGAGGCTGATGATGGCGTTTCGGTACTCCTCGTCATCGGGCGTGGCGCCGACGATCGGTCCGACCAGGAGCAACAGCACGGCGGCGATCGGAAGCCCCAACGCAGGGTGGGGACGGCCCTTGTCCATTCAGCTCCTCCGCCCGGTCGAGGGCTGACGCTCGATCGGGATCGCGACCGCGTTGATCGAGCCACCGTCTGGAATCATCCGAGCGAGCGCGCTGGCGTCAGCGGGAAGTGGAGCAAAGGACCGTTCGTCCACGAATCGATAGCGTGCCTCGCTCAAGACGTCAACGAGATCATCGAGGGAGTCGCCGTGCTCCCTCAGCGCATAGGGTGCGAGTTCGAGGACCACGCTGGGCCGGAGCGTGGACAGAGTGCTGCCGGCGCCGCGAAGCACTCGCAACTCTCGTCCGTCGACGTCGATTTTCACCACATCGAGCCGTGTCAGCGCTTCGCGGGCGACCAGTTCGTCAAGGGTCAGGGCGATGGATCCTTCGGCGCTGTGCGGCACACCGCGATGCACGGCATGGCGCCGCTCGGCGGGAGAGACGGGCCATGACGAATAGTACTCGTCGCTCAGCGACTCACCGGGCGCCACGAGCGCGGCCGAATGCACGGTGATGACCCGGGCCAGGTCTGGATTGAGGCTGATATTCCGGCGAAGACCTTCGACCGCCCACCGCGTCGGCTCGAGCGCAATCACGCGCCCGGCAGCGCCGACGCGGCGCGCCATCGGAAGCGTGTGCGCGCCGATGTTGGCGCCCACGTCCACGGCGACGCCGGCCGCCGGCAGCAGCGTCGCCAGCGCGCGCGCCGTCGTCCGCTCGAACGCCCCGAACAGATAGATCGACAGCTGGATTCCATCGCGCAGATTCAGGGCCCACACGAACGTGCCGCGGGTGCAGACGACGCTGTCTGGCGAGCGTCCGGTCAGCCGGCGCGCGAGGCTTGCGAGGCGATACAGCACGCCGGCGACGCTGACTTTCGTCGCGGTCGCGAGTCTCATCATCTGGCTCTTCGCACGGCGCTCACGCGATAGCTCTCGGCCTTCGCCGAACGAGGAATTGGTGTCGGGCAGCCGACGTTTTGATCACGGTTCTGTCGGTCAGGCATCCACGGCTTGCGCCCGGATCGGCCCGCGATCCGACACCGCTCGATCCTACTAAATGACTGAGCGAGTGTAGCTTGGTTTCGTTGAAGCCTGGTCGTCTCACGACCACCGATCGTGACGTTCGAGGGTCTCGCAACCCTTGTCGATTTTACGGACGTCACGAACATGCAATCACGTACATTCTCGTCCAAAGTTTTCGTTGTCCTCGCGTCGCTGATGATCGTCGGACCCGCGCGCACGGTCGCGGCCGACACCCTCAGCCTGATGTGGGACGCCAACCCGGAGCCGGCTGTGACCGGCTACATCGTGCACGTGGGTATCAGCCCGGAGCGTACACGCAGCATATCGACGTGGGGCCATTCACGGGCTACGCGTTTACGACCGCTCTCGCCGGCCAGCGGTACCTGCTTCGCGGTGACGGCGTATGTCGCCGGACCGCTTGAAGGCCCGCCGTCGAACGAAGTCTGCGGGTACAGCAACAGGCCCCCGACGCTCGTCAATCCTGGCGCTCGCACGTCGCAACTGTCGCAGGCGACGACGCTCCAGTTGCAGGGTGTCGATCCGGACGGACAGGCCGTGAGCTACAGCGTGACGGGACTTCCGGCAGGTCTGACGCTGCAGTCGTCAACAGGTTTCATCTCGGGCACACCGACGTCCGCCGGCGCATTCACCGTGAACGCGACGGTGTCAGATGGAGTCCTGACGGCGTCGCAGTCCTTCACGTGGACGATCACGGCCCCCGATGTGACCGCACCGACGGTGACCATCAGCGGTCCAACGTCGGCGGCGACGTCACACGACGACCACGTCGACGGTCACGCTGACCGGCTCGGCCGCCGACAACGTCGCGGTCACGCAGGTGACGTGGGTCAACAATCGCGGCGGCAGCGGATCTGCCAGCGGCACGACGAGCTGGAGCGCTGCGAACGTCGCGTTGCAGACCGGCGTCAACATCCTCACGGTGACCGCGCGCGACGCGGCTGGCAACACCTCGAGCGATGTGCTCACGGTGACGTACAACGCGGCCGATACCGCGGTGCCCGCCGTGACGATCACCGGCCCGACGTCCGCGGCGACGCACACCATGACCGGGACCTCGGTCGCGGTGAATGGCACGGCCAGCGACAACGTGGGCGTTGTGCAGGTGACCTGGGCGAACAACCGAGGCGGCAGCGGCACCGCTACCGGAACGACCACGTGGACGGTGGGCGCCGTGGCGCTCCAGATCGGTGCCAACGTCGTGACCGTGACCGCACGCGACGCCGCCGGTAACACCGCCAGCGACGTGTTGACGATCACCGTGAACGGCGCGCCCACGCTGACCAACCCGGGAACGCGGTCCAGCAATCTGGCCCAATCCACATCGCTGCAGCTTGGCGGCAGCGATCCCAACGGAGATGCGCTGACCTACAGCGTCACGGCACTGCCGCCGGGGCTGTCGCTGACACCGTCGAACGGATTGATTGCCGGAACGCCCGTGATGACCGGAAGCTATCCGGTCACGGCAACGGTGTCAGACGGCGCCTTGTCGGCGTCGCAGACCTTCACATGGACGATCACGCCGAACGCATCGGCGTCCACGGGAACGATTCGTCTGATGTGGGACGCGAATACCGAGAGCGGCATTGCCGGCTACATCGTGCACGCTGGCGCGCAGACCGGATCGTACGCGCAGCACTACGACGTCGGCCTGACGACGACCTGGGTGTTTGCGAACGCCGTGCTCGGCCAGCGCTACTGCTTCACGGTGTCCGCGTATCTTGCCGGTCCGATCGAGGGACCGCAGTCCGCTGAGGTGTGCGGCTACGCGAACGTCGCGCCGACGCTTGCGAGCGTCAGCGACCAGTCCTCGAGCGCGGGTCAGGCCGTGACGCTGCAGCTGGCGGGCAGCGATCCGGAGGGCGGCACGCTGACATATGGCGCGACGGGTCTGCCGCCCGGCCTTGCCGTGTCTGTGGCGACCGGTCTCATCTCGGGCACGCCGACGACCGCGGGCGCCTACTCGGTGACTGCGACGGTGTCGGATGGGGCGCTGACCGCATCACGCTCGTTCACCTGGACGATCGGGGCGGTCGATACGACGGCGCCTGTGGTGACCATCACCAGCCCGACATCTGCCGCGACGTTCACGACGACCTCGTCCTCTGTGACCGTGAGTGGTTCCGCGAGCGACGGTGTCGGCGTCACGCAGGTGACCTGGGCGAACGACCGTGGCGGCAGTGGGATCGCTGCCGGCACGACGACCTGGAACACCGGTGCGATCGCGCTGCAGAGCGGCCTCAACAGAGTGACCGTGACCGTGCGTGACGCGGCCGGCAATGTCTCGACGGACGTGTTGACCGTGACGTTCAACGTCGCTCCGGTGCTTGCGGCAATAGCAAACCAGACAGCGAACATCGGACAGGCGGCATCGCTGCAGCTCGTTGGCACGGACGCGAACAGTGATCCGCTCGTCGTACTCGGCGACCGGACTGCCGCCGGGGGTGTCGCTGACGGCATCCACCGGCGCGATCGCAGGCATTCCGACCGCCGCTGGCTCGTACTCCGTGACCGCGACCGTATCCGATGGAACGCTGTCGGCATCACGGACGTTCGTCTGGACGATTGCCTTCGATACAACGGCCCCGGTCGTCATCATTACCGCGCCGACATCGGCCGCCAGCTTTACCGCGACCTCAGGCTCCCTCCTGCTGGCCGGAACGGCGAGCGACCTGGTTGGCGTCACGCAGGTGAGCTGGGCGAACAGCCGCGGCGGCAGCGGCGTTGCGACTGGCACATCGGCGTGGAGCGTGTCGGGCATTGCGCTCCTGAGCGGTCAGAACGTGATCACCGTGACGGCCCGTGATGCGGCCGGCAACACCGCGACCGATGTGATCACGGTCACGTGGAATACAGCGCCGACCCTCGCCAGCGTCAGCCAGCAATCGAGTGAGGCGGGCCAGCCCGTTTCTCTCCAGTTGACTGGCAGTGACGCCGACGGCGACGCGCTGACCTACGGTGCGAACGGTCTTCCGCCGGGCGTGGCGCTGACGGTCTCGACCGGCATGCTGTCGGGAACGCCGACCGAGGCCGGAACCTACAGCGTGACGGCGACGGTGTTCGATGGCGCCCAGTCTGCGTCGCAGACATTCATCTGGACGGTGACGGCAGATGCGACGGCGCCGGTCGTGGCGATCACCGCACCGACGTCGGCCACCAGTTACACGACCGGCCTGTCGAGCCTGACAGTGGCAGGTGTGGCTAACGACAACATCGGCATCACCCAGGTGACCTGGTCGAACGATCGGGGAGGCAGCGGAACCGCGACCGGCACGACGAGTTGGAGTGCACCGGGAATCACGCTGCTGAGCGGAGTGAATGTCATCACCGTGACCGCGCGTGACGCCGCGGGCAACACGACAACCGATGTCCTGACGGTGACCTATAGCGTCGGCGATAACGTCGCGCCCTCGGTGCAAATCACCACACCCACGTCGGCGACGCTGTATCAGACGGCGGCGACCCCGATTGTGATCGGCGGCATGGCATCGGACAACGTTGGCGTCACACGCGTGACCTGGGTCAACGATCGCGGCGGGAGCGGCACGGCCATCGGCACAACCGGCTGGAGTGCGACCGTCGGTCTAAAGAGTGGCGCCAACGTGTTCACGGTGACGGCGTATGATGCGGCCGGGAACACGTCGACGGACGTGTTGACCGTAAACCGCAACGTCGCGCCGACCCTGGCGAATGTCAGCAACCGGACCACTCGGATTGGTCAGACCGTATCGCTGCAGCTGGTGGGGGCGGACGCGAACGGGGACGTGCTCACCTATAGCGCGACGGGCCTGCCCGCCGGGCTGTCGCTCAATGCCTCGACCGGTCTGATCAGCGGTTCGCCGATCACGATCGGGACCTATGCCGTGTCGGTCACCGTGTCCGACGGTTCACTCACGAGGTCACGGACGTTTACCTGGACGATCAGGACGCCATAACGGCGACTCGATAAGACAACGGCGAAGGAGGCGGGCCATCGGGTCCGCCTCTTCGTGTTTTCAGTGAACTGAGCCGCCGGCCCAGGTCGCCCCGCGCGCGGCCATCGTCTTCATCTCGAGCAGCTCGATGAGCGCCAGACACCGCGAGAGCGCGCCGTCGCACTCGAGCAGCGCCTGACGCTCGATGGGTTCGAACGACGCGTATTGCGCGAGCGAGTTGACCAGGTCCTGATCCGGAACCGTTGACGGCAGGCGCATCTCGGCGCGGCGATGCTCGGCGGCGGCGGCCAGCAGCGCCTCGAGTCGCTGGCGCTGCTGCTTGATCGTGGCGCAGTCGGTGTCGGTCGCGACTTCCGGCACCGCCTCGATGTGGGCCAGCCGGTAGGGCCGCGTCGTGTCCTCGCCGGTCATCCTGAACTTCTCGAGCCCCCGCAGCACGATGTTGAAACGGCCGTCCGGAAGCGGCTCCGAATGCGTGATGACGCCCGCGCAGCCGACCGGGTACACGCGCGGCCGCCCTTCATAGTCCGATTCGAAGCCGGGCTGGAGCAGCACCATGCCGATGATGCGGTCGCTGGCCAGTGCGTCCCTGACCATCGCCCGATAGCGCGATTCGAAGATATGGAGCGGGAGAAACACGTTCGGGAAGAGGACGACGTTCGGGAGCGGAAAAATCGGAATCGTCGGTGGCAGGATCATGAGCGCAGATCTCAGTGGATCGTTTTCGTCTTGCGATCCATGTAGTCCATCAGCACGTACTGCCCGAGCGTGTAGGGCGTCGTGAAGTAGGCCTTGCCCCGGCAGATGGCCGCCACGCGGCGGACGAACGCCACCAGATCGTGATCGCGCGCCAGCATGAAGGTGTTGATCATGATGCCCGCCTTCTGGCACGCGCTGACCTCGGCGAAGGTTTCCGACACGATGAAGGGATCCAGTCCGAACGCGTTCTTGTAGATCTGCCCGTCAGGACGGGTGAGCGCCGACGGCTTGCCGTCGGTGATCATCACGATCTGGCGCATGTCCTTTTTCTGCCGCTCGAGGATGCGCCGGGCCAGGCGCAGCCCTTCACGCGTGTTGGTGTAGTAGGGCCCGACGCGCACGCGACCGAGCTGCTTGAGCGGAATTTCCTCGGCGGAATCGTGAAAGAGCACGGCGCGCAGCGAATCGCCCGGATACTGCGTCCGGATCAGGTGCGCGAGCGCCAGCGCGACGCGCTTGGCGGGCGTGAAGCGATCCTCGCCGTACAGGATCATGCTGTGGCTGCAGTCGAGCATGATCACCGTCGCGCACGAGCTCTGATATTCGCTCTGCGCCACCATGAGATCCGGATAGTCGACGTCGATGGCCGGGACTCGGGAGTCGGGGCTCGGGACTCGAATCCCGGATCCCGAGTCCCGAATCCCGATCCTCCGAACAGCATTCAGAATCGTGCTGCTCGGATCGATGTTCAGCGTGTCGCCGAACTCGTAGGGCTTTGGCGCGGCCGCGGTTTCGACACCGGTGCTCAGGTGATGCGTGTCGTGGCGTCCTGAGTCGCTGCGCCCGATCGATCCGAGCAGATCGCGCAGTGCTCGATAGCCGAGAAAATCCAGCGCCTTGTCGGTGACCTCGAAGGTCACCGGTCCGGTGTCCTCGCCGACTCCGCCGCCGGCGCCGCGCCGGTGCTCGCGCTCCTTGTCGAGATCCGGCGCGCCGGTGATGAAGCCCTGTTCCATCATGCGCTCGATGATCTGCTGGATCAGATCCTCGATCTGCTGGCGCGCCCGTTCCTGATCGCCGTCGGCGGGTTCACCGAGCAGCTTCTGGATGGCCTCCTCCGAGAGCATGCCGCCGCTGAACAGCGCCTCGAGGATCGCGTCGTGCAGCGCCTGCATCGTGCGGTCTTCCTCGCTGTCGAGCGGATGGCCCCAGGGATTGTTGAAGCCGCTCGAGAGCAGCAGGTCGGACAGCTTCGAGACGAGATTGTCGAGATCGATCTCGTCGAGCAGGTCGCCGGTGTATTTGGTGTAGCGGTATTTCAATTGTAGTACTTCTTCCGTCCGCCGCCCGACGGCACACGCGGCTCGTCGTCGAGGTTCATCTCCCGCGCCGGCTTGCGCGCGGCCGGCTCCGTCCCGTGATAGCCGCGCTCTTCGCTGCGGCTGATCTTCTTGGTGGCGTAGAGCCCTTCGAGCACGAAGTCGATTCCCGAGGCGAGCAGTGGAGTCGATGCCTGCGGTGGGGACGCCGGCCGCGTAGGCCAGCTCCTCGAGTCCCTGGACCTGACGCGCGTGCGCGATGACGTCGCTGGCGCTCATCGTGTCGCTCAGCTGCAGGCTGCCGCCGAGATCGAACCACTCGATCACGCTCCGCGTCTCGAGGTGCGAGAGATAGCCATCCGCGACCGTGGCCACGGCGGCGCGAATCAGATCCCGCGCCACCGTTTCGGCGCCCTTCAGCTCGCCCTGGTACTCCATCTCGAACTTGCCGGTGATCGACGGCAGCGCGGCGTAGACGTCGGTGACCCTGGCAACCGCCTCCGGCTCGGTCGAGGCAATCGCGCGCCGCTCGGCGTTCGACACCACGTTCTCGATCGCCGAGATGGGCAGACGCTGGCTGACACCCGAACGCTTGTCGACGCGGCGATCCTGGCGGGCCTGGAAGGCGATCTCTTCGACCACTTCGGCGACGAATGTCGGCACGGCGGCGCGCGGCGCGGCGCCGTTTCTCGCCAGCCAGGCCTCCTGCGCGGTGATCGCCATGGCGTCGGTCGCGGCCGGCGGGATAGTGCGTGCGAATCTCAGAGCCGATGCGGTCCTTGAGCGGCGTGATGATCTTGCCGCGTGCGGTGTAGTCCTCGGGGTTGGCCGTGAACGCCATCAGGACGTCCAGCGGCAGCCGCACGGGGTAGCCCTTAATCTGGACGTCGCCTTCCTGCAGGATGTTGAAGAGACCGACCTGAATCTTGCCGGCCAGATCCGGCAGCTCGTTGATGGCGAAGATCCCGCGGTTGGCGCGCGGCAGCAGGCCGTAGTGCATCGTCAGCTCGTTCGACAGCTGGAGGCCGGACCGCGCGGCCTTGATCGGATCGATGTCGCCGACCATGTCCGCGATGGTGACGTCAGGCGTCGCCAGCTTCTCGACGTAGCGCAGGTGCCGCGGGAGCCAGTCGATCGGCCGTGCGGTCGCCGTCGGTCGCGATGCGGGTCCGGCACGCGGCGCAGATCGGCGCCAGCGGGTCGTCGTTGATCTCGCATCCCGGCATCACCGGGATCTCTTCATCGAGCAGCGTGACCAGCGCGCGCAGCAGACGTGTCTTGGCCTGACCGCGAAGGCCGAGCAGGATGAAATTGTGCTGGGAGAGCAGCGCGTTGACCAGCTGCGGTACGACGCTGTCGTCGTACCCGATGATGCCGGGGAACAACGGTCCGCCGCCGCGCAGCGCCTGAATCAGGTTCTCGCGAACCTCCTCCTGCACGGTCCGATGCGCCACCTCACCCCGCTCGACAGCCTGACGCAGTCGCACCCAGCGTGGAGATGGACGACCTTTTGGACATAAGGCTGATCCTATCAGGCTCTGGGCTATTGCCTCTGGGCTCTTGGTGCCCAGAGCCGAAAGCCAAATGGCGAGAGCCAAGCTCTTGCCTTTTTGGCCGTTGAGCATCGAGCATTGAGCATTGTGCCTTTCTTTCGCGGGACGGCCGCCCGCGCGTCTTCGCGCATCGCGGCGGCTGTGCGCTGGGTCCTGAAAACACCATCGCCGCCTTCGATCGTGGACTGGCCGCCGGTGCCGACGGCCTGGAACTGGACGTCCGCCTGTCGGCCGACGGGATGGTCGTGGTCTGCCACGACGAGACGCTCGATCGCACCACGGACGGAATCGGGACCGGTTTCGATGAAAACGGCCGCAGAGCTGTCGCGCGTGGACGCCGGCTATCACTTCACCGATGCCGCCGGGACGCATCCGTTCCGGGGGTGCGGCGTCAACGTCCCGACCTTGCGGGCGGTGCTCGAACGCTATCCGAACGCACTCATGATTGTGGAGATGAAGCCGGACACGACGGAGATGGCGAGCGCCCTGGTGGCCGAGGTTCGGCGCGCCGGCGCCGTGGATCGGGTATGCGCCGCCGGCTACGGGTCTCGAAGTCTGGCCGCCGCGCGCGAGGCGCTTCCCGCGATGGCCAGCGGCGCCAGCCGCATGGAGGTCCGCCTGGCCTTGTACCGATCGTGGGCGGCGTGGCCGGTCTGTGCGACCGGCGTATGGCGGATATCAGGTGCCCGAGCATGCCGGCACGCTGCGTATCGTCTCGCCCCGGTTCATCCGTCACGCGCATCGTGCCGGCCTCGACGTGCAGGTCTGGACCGTCGATGAGGCCGGCGACATGCAGCGACTGCTGGCGTGGGGAGCCGATGCGTTGATCAGCAATCGGCCCGATCTCGCGGTGACCGTCCGCGACGAGTTCGTGTCCGTCCGGACAATTCGAGTCACGGTGACGCGGTCATAATCGCTCGTGGAGGCCCCGTCCTACGACGACATCCTGGACGCCCGGGCTCGCGTCTACGCGCATATGCGGCCCTCGGCGCTCCTCAGCCATCCGCTGCTCGACGAGTGGATTGGCCGCTCCACCTGGATCAAGCACGAGAATCACAACCCGACCGGATCCTTCAAGGTCCGCGGCGGTCTGAATCTCGTCGCGCAGACTGAGCGACGAGGAGAAGCAGCGCGGCGTCATCAGCGCGAGCACGGGGAATCACGGTCAGTCCGTTGCCCTGGCCTGCCGGCTTCACGGCGTTCGCTGCCGCATCGTCGTGCCGGTTGGCAACAATCCCGACAAGAACGCTGCCATCCGCGCGCTCGGCGCGGAGGTCCTCGAGTACGGGCACGACTTCGACGAGGCGCGGGAGTGCGTGGAGGAGGTGGCCCCGCGCGAGGGATGGCGCTACGTGCACTCCGCGAACGAGCCTCACCTCATTGCCGGCGTCGGCGACCTATGCTGTCGAAGTCTTCGAAGAGTGCCCCGACGCCGACTACGTCTTCGTGCCGATCGGCGGAGGCAGCGGCGCCTGCGGCTGCTCCATCGTTCGAACGGCCGTCGGCTCACGAGCCAAGGTCATCGGTGTGCAGGCGGTTCGCGCGGACGCGTTCGCGAGGTCGTGGCGCGGACCCGCTCGCGTGGTCGGGCAGACGGAAACGTTTGCCGAAGGCATCGCGACGCGGACGACCTTCGACCTGACCTTCGACATCCTGAAGTCAGCGCTGGACGATGTGGTGACGCTGGAGGAGTCGGAGCTCGAAGAGGGCATGTCCGCCGCGCTGCGCTGCACCCACAACCTGGCCGAGGGCGCGGGAGCCGCGGCCCTTGCTGCTGCGCGCAAGGCGAACCTTCCTGCCGGCGCCCGTGTCGTCTGCGTCATGACCGGCGGCAATGCCGACGAGCGGACGCTTCGCCGCGCGCTTGCCTGAACAGCTCCGAATCGGGGAGCATGGGTCAGTCGAACGGATCGACTCCGAGGAGGACACCTAATGCGTCGGCTTCTTACCTACACAACTGTCGTTCTTGTTGCCCTGGTGAGTACGGTGGCGGTAGCCCAGAAAGTCACGAACGCGGACGAGCTCGATAAGACGATGAAGCGGATTGCCCCTGCCCAGGGCGCAACCGGCAAGGCCATTCAGTCGATGTCGTGGGCCGATGCCAAGGCCCAGGTGGTGATTGTCAAACAGGCGTTGATGGATTCCGAGGGCTTCTGGACCGCGAACAAGAAGGACGATGCGGTGGTGATGCTCAAGGATTCGGTCGCCAAGGTCACTGCGGTCGAGCAAGCCTTGAACGCACCGATGCCCGATCAGCAGGCCGTCCTGGCGGCGTTCAAGCAGGTAGGGGCCACGTGCGCGGCCTGCCACAAGCAGTATCGCGAGCAGGACGAAAACCAGCTGGTACAGGCTGAAGGCCGGTTCGATCTAAGGCTATAATCCGGCCGCACCCCATCGGCGTGCGCGGCACCCGGGTCCCGGGCAGTCGCGATTGCACCGGTCGTGAGGAGGGATTCAGTATGCGAAGTCTCTGTGGAGTTCTGGTTCTCGGGTTGGTGGTCAGCGCAAGCTACAGCCTGCAGGCGCAGGGCGGGCTCACACCCGCGACTTATCCGGCGAAGATGAAGGAGGCGGCCCAGGCAAACGGCGAGGTGCAGAAGGCACTCAAGGCCGGCGTCGTTGCTGACGCCGTTGCCCCTGCGAAGACGGCCTCGGCGGCCTTCGCCGACATCGAGAAGTTCTGGGCTGCCCAGAAGAAGGACGATGCGGTGAAGCTTGCGGCGTCGGCGCGCATGGGCTTTGCCGACGCGGCGGCTGCAGCAGCAAAGGGCGACCTGATGGCCGCGCAGATGGCTGCCGGCAACGCCACCGCGAACTGCAAGCAGTGCCACGGGCTGTACCGCGAAGGGCGACCCGCAGGCGGGCTTCAAGTTCAAGGCGGGCGCAGTCAATTAGCACGATCGACGACGTAGGGGCGACGTGCTGCGTCGCCCCTACATCAATAACTTCCTCGCCTTCCTGAACACACCTCTCCATCATCGGCGGCGTCAGCTTCCCCGTGTTCGTGTTCTGCCGGCTTGGGTGATAACACCCGATCAGCCTGTGCGGTCCGCCCGGACCATCACTCATCGTCACGACCGCACCGTGCGCGAACTGCGGACGCGGCGCTACGCGTACTCCGCGGCGCCGCAGCAGTTGCAGCCACGTATCGAACGCGATCTTGCCGAGCGCGACGACGACACGCGCGCGCGGCAGCGCGGTGACTTCCGCTTCGAGGTGATCGAGGCAGCGAATGATCTCCTCCGGCACAGGCTTGTTGTCGGGCGGAGCGCACCGCACCGCGGCGACGATGTACGTGTCGGTCAGCGTGAGCCCGTCATCGATGTGACGCGACGTCGCGATGTTGGCAAAGCCGGTACGATGCAGCGCCGACATGAGGAAGTCGCCGGAGCCGCCGACGCCGTCGCCGGTGAAGACGCGCCCCGTGCGATTGGCGCCGTGCGCCGCGGGCGCCAGCCCGACGAGCAGCATCCGCGCATCAGGATCGCCAAAGCCGGGCACCGGCCGGCCCCAATAGGTCTCTGTCCGGTAGGCGCGCTTCTTCTCATGTGCGACCGTCCGGCAGTACGCGCGCAGGCGCGGACAGCGTTCACATGACACGATTGCATGGTGAACATCAGCCAGACGCGCGCTGAGAGACGCCGGTGTGACGCGCGGGAAAATGTTGGCCGATACGGGTTTCATCGGGACCGCAACGGAGACTAGAATAAGTTGTTTAGAGGATCCATGCGTAACACAGCACCCAAGGACGCCGCGGAAATCGAGGCGCTCGAGACGCGCGAGTGGCTCGAGTCGCTCGACTACGTGCTCCAGTCCGGCGGGCCCGCTCGAGTCAGCCGCCTGCTTCGCGAGCTCAGCGATCATGCCCGCCGCAGCGGTGTCTCGCAGCCCTTCACCGCCAACACCTCCTACATCAACAGCATCGCACCAGCCGAGCAGCCGCCGTTCCCGGGCAGCCGTGAAATCGAACGGCGCATCAAGAGCCTGGTCCGGTGGAACGCGCTCGCGATGGTGGTGAAGGCGAACAAGGCGGAAGACGGGATCGGCGGTCACATCTCGACCTTCGCGTCGGCGGCCACGCTCTATGAAGTCGGGTTCAACCACTTCTTCAAGGGCAAGGGCGACGATCACGACGGCGACATCATCTATTTCCAGGGACACGCGGCGCCGGGCATCTACGCCCGCGCGTTTCTCGAGGGACGACTCTCGGCCGAGAAGCTGGAGAACTTCCGCCGCGAGCTGAAGCCGGGCGGCGGGCTCTCGTCGTATCCGCATCCCTGGCTGATGCCGGACTTCTGGGAATTCCCCACGGTGTCGATGGGTCTCGGTCCGATCAAGTCGATCTACCAGGCGCGCTTCATGCGCTACCTGGAAGATCGCGGCCTGAAGAAGCGATCGAACTCAAAGGTGTGGGCGTTCCTCGGCGACGGCGAGACCGACGAGCCCGAGACGCTCGGCGCGATCACGCTGGCGTCGCGCGAAAAACTCGACAACCTGATCTTCGTCATCAACTGCAATCTGCAGCGGCTCGACGGTCCGGTTCGCGGCAACGGCCAGATCATTCAGGAGCTCGAGGCCATCTTCCGCGGCGCCGGGTGGAACGTCATCAAGGTGATCTGGGGCAGCGAATGGGACGGCCTGCTCGAGAAGGATCAGGACGGCCTGCTCGTCAAGCGCATGGGCGAAGTGGTCGATGGCGAGTATCAGAAGTACGCCGTCGAATCAGGTGAGTACGTCCGCAAGCAATTCTGGGGCGCCGATCCCCGGCTGCTCGACATGGTCAAGCACCTGTCGGACGAACAGCTGAAGAAGCTGACGCTTGGCGGCCACGACCCGATCAAGGTCTACGCGGCCTACAACGCCGCGGTGACCCATACGGGTCAGCCGACGGTCATCCTGGCCCGCACGATCAAGGGATACGGGATCGGCGAGGCGGGTGAAGGCAAGAACATCACCCACCAGCAGAAGAAGCTGAACGACGACGAGCTCAAAGCGTTTCGAACCCGATTTGGTATTCCGATCGGGGACGAGGAAGTGGCCAAGGCGCCGTTCTACAGGCCACCAGACAACAGCCCCGAAGTCAGCTACATGCTGGAACGGCGGAAGCAACTCGGTGGCTTCGTCCCCTCTCGAAAAGTTCAGCTCGAACCCCTCAAGACCGATTCCCTCCCCGAACTCTTCTCCGAATTCCATTCGGGCAGCGAAGGCCGCAAGGCGTCGACGACGATGGCGTTCGTGCGGATGCTGGCGAAGATGCTGCGCGACAAGGAAATCGGCGAGCTCGTCGTGCCGATTGTTCCGGACGAGGCGCGCACCTTCGGCATGGAGGCGCTCTTCCGTCAGGTCGGCATCTACTCGCACGTCGGTCAGCTCTACGAGCCGGTCGACATGGACGTGCTGCTGTACTACAAGGAAGCGAAAGAAGGGCAGATTCTCGAAGAGGGGATCACCGAGGCCGGGTCGATCTCCTCGTTCATCGCCGCGGGCAGCGCCTATGCGACCCACGGCATCAACACGATTCCCTTCTTCATCTACTACTCGATGTTCGGCATGCAGCGCGTCGGCGATCTCGTCTGGGCCGCTGCCGATACGCGCACGCGCGGATTCCTGCTCGGCGGCACCGCCGGCCGGACGACGCTGTCGGGTGAAGGCTTGCAGCACCAGGACGGGCACAGCCACCTCCTGGCGCTGGCGGTCCCGAACCTGATTTCCTACGACCCTGCCTTCGCGTACGAGATCGCCGTGATCATCGAGGACGGCATCCGCCGGATGTACAAGGACGGCGAGAGCATCTTCTACTACATCACCGTGATGAACGAGCAGTACCAGATGCTGCCGATGCCGTCCGGTACGCGCGAGGGAATCCTCAAAGGGCTGTACCGGCTGCGGGCCTCCGAGAAGAAGTCGAAGGCTCGAGCTCAGCTCCTCGGCAGCGGTGCGATTCTCAATGAGGCGCTGAAGGCGCAGGAGATTCTCGCGCAGCAGTACAACGTGTCGGCTGACGTCTGGAGCGTCACGAGTTACCAGGAGCTCTATCGCGACGGGCATGCGGTCGACCGCTGGAACCGCCTGCACCCGGGAGAGAAGCCGCGCGTGCCGTATGTCACGCAGTGCCTGGCCGGCACGGACGGCTGCATCATCGCCGCGTCCGACTACGTCAAGCTGCTGCCCGACGGGATCGATCACTGGACCGGTCGGCGCGTGACCTCGCTCGGGACCGATGGATTCGGCCGCAGCGAGGGACGTGCGGCGCTCCGCGATTTCTTCGAGGTCGATGCCAAGCACATCGTCCTGGCCACGCTCAGCGAGCTGGTGCGCGACGGCGTGCTCGAGGCATCGGTCGCGAAGAAAGCCGTGAAGGATTTGGGGATCAACCCCGACAAACCCAACCCGGCGATTGCCTGACGAACGCGGCGGGTCCAAAAAGGACCCGCCCTACAGCGAATGACAGACTTCAAAGTCCCAGAGCTCGGTGAAAACGTCGCCGGCGGCGACGTGACCAAAGTGCTCGTGAAAGTCGGCGATACGATCGCGCGCGAGCAGCCGGTTCTCGAGCTCGAGACCGACAAGGCCACGATCGAAGTGCCCTCCTCGGTCGCCGGTGTGGTGAAGGAGATCCGGGTCAAGAAGGGCGACAAGATCAAAGTCGGCGCGGTGGTGTTGACGGTGGACGCGCCGTCGTCCAGCAACGGCGGCGGCGCTGCCGCGGCCGCCCAGCCCGCGAAGCCCGCACCCGAGGCTGCGCCAGCCGCTGCGGCGCCTCCTCCGTCACCGGCGCCGGCGAAGGTCGTGCCGATGCCGGCGCGGCCGCGACCGCCAGGCAAGCCCGTCGACTCCGCTCAGGGCAAGCCCGTCGACTCCGCTCAGGTCAAGCAGGCCTCCGAGGCTCCCGCTCCGGTACCCATTACGGCCCCGGCGCCTCGCGCCGACGGACGCGCTGCCCCGGCCTCGCCGGGCGTGCGCCGCCTCGCGCGTGAAATCGGCGTCAGCATCAACGATGTCGAAGGCACGGGACCGAACGGACGCATCTCTCAGGATGACGTCAAGGAACATGCCCGACGCATTCTCAGCAGCATTGGCGCCGCGGGTGGAGTCGGGCCAGCAAGCTCAGCCCGAGCGGCGAGGCCGCTGCCCGACTTTGCCAAATTCGGCGAGGTCGATCGCCAGGCGTGGAGCAATATCCGCCGCGCGACCTCGGAGCATCTCAGCTACGCGTGGAACACGATTCCGCATGTCACGCAGTTCGACAAGGCGGACGTCAGCGCCCTCGAAGAGCTCCGCAAGAAACACAAGGAACAGGTCGCGAAGGCCGGCGGCAATCTGACCGTCACGGCGATGCTCGTGCGCATCCTGGCGACGGCGGTCCGCAAGTTCCCGCAGTTCAACGCCTCGATCGACATCGAGCGCGGCGAGATCGTCTACAAGAAATACGTGAACGTCGGCGTCGCCGTGGACACCGATCGGGGCCTGCTTGTCCCGGTGATCAGGAACGCGGCCGAGAAGAACATCACGCAGATCGCCGTCGAGCTCAATCAGCTGGCGGAGCGCGCGCGTGACAAGAAGCTGACCGTCGACGACATGAGCGGCGGCTCCATGACGATCTCGAACCTCGGTGGCATCGGTGGCACCTATTTCACGCCGATCGTCAACTGGCCCGAGGTGGCGATCCTGGGCGTCTCGCGAGGCGCAATCGAGCCGATGTGGAAAGACGGCGCGTTCGAGCCGGTGCAGCGGCTCCCGCTCTCGCTCTCGTACGATCACCGCGTGATCGACGGTGCTGATGCGATGCGCTTCCTGCGATGGGTCGTCGAGGCGGTCGAGCAACCCTTCCTTCTTTCATTGGTCGGCTGATGGCGGAATCTGTGCAGGTAGCGGTGCTGGGCGCTGGCCCAGGTGGATATGCGGCGGCCTTTTATGCGGCGGACCTCGGCATGCAGGTCGCGCTCATCGACGAAGAAAAGAACCCCGGCGGCGTCTGTCTCTATCGGGGATGCATCCCGTCGAAGGCGCTGCTCCACGTCGCGAAGGTCGTTGACGAAGCGAAGCACGCCGGCAACTGGGGCGTGACGTTCGGCGAGCCGACGGTGGACGTGAACAAGCTCCGCGCCTACAAGCAAGGCGTGGTGGACAAGCTCACGGCCGGCGTTGGCAGCATCGCCAAGATGCGCAAGGTCAAGTTCGTGCAGGGGCGCGCGACGCTGACCGGGCCGAAGTCGCTCAAGGTCGCGGGGGCCGCAGGCGAGACCGAGGTGCAGTTCGAGCACCTGATTCTGGCGACGGGTTCCCACCCGACGAAGATCCCGTCGCTCTCGCATCGACAGCCCGCGCATGATGGATTCGACGTCAGGCCTCGAGCTGCCGGACGTGCCGACGTCGCTGCTGGTGATCGGCGGCGGCTACATCGGCCTCGAGCTCGGTACGGTCTACGCAACCCTCGGCAGCAAGGTCTCCGTCGTCGAGATGACGCCGGGGCTTCTCCCCGG
The DNA here is from genome assembly GCA_963751025.1 of uncultured Acidobacteriota bacterium. Classification (GTDB taxonomy): domain Bacteria; phylum Acidobacteriota; class Vicinamibacteria; order Vicinamibacterales; family UBA2999; genus Gp6-AA40. The sequence goes on from CAVVTC010000012.1 coordinate 168,253, forward strand.
CGCCGATCGCGATCTGGTGCAGGTGCTCGAGAAACGGCTGAAGAAGCTGTTCGCGAACATCATGCTCAACACGAAGGTCGTCAAGGTCGTCGAGGAGGGCCAGGGCATCCGCGTGACCTTCGAAGGCGATCTCGCCGAGAAGGAGCAGGTGTTCGATCGCGTGCTCGTGGCCATCGGCCGCCGGCCGAACTCGAAGATCCCCGGTCTCGAGACGACGCGCGTGAAGGTGGATCAGAAGGGGTTCATCGAGACCGACCCGCAGCGCCGCACCGCGGAGCCGTCGATCTTTGCGATTGGCGACGTCGCCGGCGAGCCGATGCTCGCGCACAAGGCGTCGCACGAGGCGCGCGTCGCCGTCGAAGCCATCGCCGGCCACAAGACCGTATTCGAGCCGCAGGCCATTCCAGCCGTCGTGTTCACCGATCCCGAAATCGCCTGGTGCGGCATGACCGAATCGCAGGCGCAGGCCGAGCAGGTCGAGGTCGAAGTGGCCAAGTTCCCGTGGGGCGCGCTGAGCCGCGCGATCACGGTGGACCGGCCCGAGGGGTTGACGAAGCTGGTGCTCGAGAAGACGACGGGCCGCGTGCTTGGCGTCGGCATCGCCGGTTCGGGCGCGGGCGAACTGATTGCCGAGGGCGCGCTGGCGATCGAGATGGGTGCGACTGCGGAAGACATGAAGCTCGTGATCCATCCGCATCCGACGCTGTCGGAATCGCTGATGGAGAGCGCCGAGGTCTTCTTCGGGCAGAGCACGCACGTGTATAAACCGAAGCGGAATAGCTAGTGGCTAGCGGTGAGTGGTTGATTCCGTGGACCAACCATGTAGCGGTGCGTTGTGACGAAGCTTCGATGTGCTGCGTTGCTCGCCATCGTGTTGCGAGTGCGTCGGCGCGCAGACCATTCCGCCGAGGCGCAGAAGCACATCGACGCGGCGAAGGCGGCGGCGGGCACCGATCACGTGGGTCTGGTCACGCCGCTGTGCGACGGCGCGCTCGCGCTCGCCAAGCCTTCTGCTCCGCGGGGCGGCGGGCCGGGCCGCGCCGGCGGGCCGCCTTCACCACCGGCGCGCGAGACGTGGCACGCCGAGCCCGTCAAGGTCTTCGACAACATGTACTACGTCGGCATGACGGAATACTCGGCGTGGGCGATCACGACGTCGCAGGGCATCATCCTGCTCGACGCGATCTACGACTACTCGGTCGAGGACGAGGTCGTCGAAGGACTCAAGAAGCTGGGGCTCAACCCGGCAGACATCAAGTACGTCGTCGTGGCGCATGGCCACGGAGATCATGCGGCTGGCGCGAAGTATCTCCAGGAGAAGTACGGCGCGCGGGTCGTCATGTCGGCCGCCGACTACGATCTGCTGGATCAGCTGAATCCGGCTTGGAAACCCAAGCGCGACATGGTCGCCACCGACGGGATGAAGCTCACGCTCGGGGATACCACGTTGACGTTGTATCTGACGCCGGGCCATACCGACGGCACCATCTCGACGCTCATTCCGCTTCGCGACGGCAACCAGCGTCATCTTGCCGCGGCATGGGGCGGCACGCTGTTCAACTTCGGCCGGAACCGGCCGCGGCTCGAGGCCTACACGCAGTCGGCTGCTCGTTTTCGCGACATCGTGACCAAGGCGGGCGCGGATGTCATCCTGTCGAACCACACCGCCTACGACGGCAGCAAGACAAAGCTTCCCGCCGTTCAGGCGAGGAAGCCTGGCGAGAAGCATCCGTACGTGGTTGGCAGCGATGTCGTGCGGCGGTATCTCACCGTCGCAAATGAATGTGGACAGGCCGCGCTGGCGATCGTGCCTGCGGCCTAGCCGGTAGGTGGTAGTCGGTAGCCGGTAGGGCGGGTCTTCAGACCGCTACCAGCTACCGGCCACCGGCTACCAGCTTATGGAGGGCAGTGAATGGAGGCAGTTCCCGTCAAGTTCGTGCCGCGTGGGTTCGGAGAGACCTACCGGCGCGACTGGTGGTGGGTCGAACCGATGATCGTGTTCACGGTCTTCGGCAGTTTCATCGTGTATGCGACGTGGGCGGCGTTCCAGAACGCGCACTATACCTACGGCCCGTATCTGTCTCCGTTCTACTCGCCCGAGTTGTGGGGAGCCTCTCCTCACGCCTTGCTGGGACCCAAGCCGGACTGGTGGCCGGCGCTGGCGCCGTTCTCGCCGGCGCTCCTGATTCTCCCGTTCCCGGGTCTCTTCCGTTTCACCTGCTATTACTATCGCGGCGCCTACTACAAGGCATTCTGGATGGACCCGGTGTCGTGCACGGTGGGTGAGCCTCGCAGCAGCTATCTTGGCGAGAAGACCTTTCCACTCATCCTGCAGAACGTCCATCGCTACTTCGCGTACGCCGCGTGCGTGTTCCTCCTGGTGCTCTCGTACGACGTCTGGCTGGCGCTCTGGTTCGCGAATCCTGTCACTGGTCAGGCCGAGTTCGGCATCGGCGTGGGCACACTGGTCCTCGCGGTGAACGTTGTGCTCCTGAGCAGCTACACGCTGGGCTGTCATTCGATCCGGCATCTGGTCGGTGGAGTGAAGGACGAGGTCTCGAAGTCGCCCATGCGCCACGCCTGCTACAACTGCTCGAGCGCCCTCAACGGACGCCACATGCTGTTTGCCTGGATGAGCCTGTTCTCGGTTGCGCTGTCGGATCTCTATGTCCGGCTGTGCTCGATGGGCGTCCTCACCGACGTGAGGATCATCTGATGGCGAGCTACACGACCTACAGCTACGACGTCCTGATCATTGGCGCCGGCGGCGCCGGCCTTCGCGCGGCGATCGAGGCTGCGGACGCCGGCGTGTCCGTCGGGCTGATCTGCAAGTCGCTCCTCGGCAAGGCGCACACCGTGATGGCCGAAGGCGGCATGGCCGCGGCGATGGCGCACAACGACGATCGTGACAGCTGGAAAGTGCACTTCGCGGACACGATGCGCGGCGGCCAGTACGTGAACAACTGGCGCATGGCCGAACTGCACGCGAAGGAAGCACCCGATCGCGTGCGCGAACTCGAGGGCTGGGGCGCGGTCTTCGATCGCACGCCGGACGGGCGCATCAACCAGCGCAATTTCGGCGGCCACCGCTATCCACGGCTCGCGCACGTCGGCGACCGCACCGGTCTGGAGCTGATTCGCACGCTCCAGGATCACGCCGTGTACAAGGGGATGACCGTGCACATGGAGCACACGGTCATCGAGCTGATCCTCGACAGCGGGCGCGCGGCAGGCGTGCTGGCCTACGACCGCGAGCGCGGGCGTTTCCACGTCTTTCAGGCCAAGGCCATCGTCCTGGCGACGGGCGGCGATCGGGACGCGCGTATCGCGATCACCAGCAACAGCTGGGAAGGCACGGGCGATGGGCACGCGCTGGCGTTTCGCGCCGGCGCCGAGCTGATCGACATGGAGTTCATCCAGTTCCATCCGACCGGGATGGTCTGGCCGCCGAGCGTACGCGGGATTCTGGTGACCGAAGGCGTGCGCGGCGAAGGCGGCGTGCTGAAGAACAGCGAAGGCCGCCGCTTCATGTTCGACGACATCCCCGACAACTACAAGCCGCAGACCGCGTCGGACCCGGAAGAAGGCTGGCGGTATACGCAGGGCGACAAGAGCGCCCGCCGTCCGCCGGAGCTGCTGACCCGCGACCACGTGGCGCGCTGCATCAACCGCGAGGTGAAGGCCGGCCGCGGGTCCCCGCATGGCGGCGTGTTTCTCGACATCGCCTGGATCAAGGAGAAGATCAAGGACTCCGAGGCCCACATCAAGCGGAAGCTGCCGAGCATGTATCACCAGTTCAAGGAACTGGCGGATCTCGACATCACGAAGGAGCCGATGGAGGTCGGGCCGACCATGCACTACATCATGGGCGGCATCCGCGTGGATGCGCGACACGCAGATGTCCACGATTCCAGGACTCTTCGCGGCCGGGCGAATGCGCGTCGGGCATCAACGGCGCAAACCGTCTTGGCGGCAACTCACTGTCGGACCTCATCGTGTTCGGCAAGCGCGCCGGCGAGTACGCGGCGAAGTGGGCGCGCGAGCACGGACAGGCGCGCGTGGACGACGGCGCGGTGAACAAGGCGATGCAGGAATCGCTGACGCCGTTCGAGCGCGGCGATTCCGGCGAGAACCCATACAAGGTGCAGTCGGATCTGCAGGACACGATGCAGGCCCTCGTCGGCATCGTTCGCAGGAAAGCGAGATGCAGGAGGCGGTCACGCGCATCCAGCAGCTCAAGGATCGCGCCGCCCGCGTTGGCGTCAGCGGACACCGCGAGTTTCACGCCGGCTGGCACACCGCGCTCGATCTGCGCAACCTGCTGACGGTGTCAGAGGCGATCGCGCGATCGGCGATCGAGCGGAAGGAAAGCCGCGGCGGCCACTTCCGCGAGGACTATCCGGACAAGATGGCCGAGTTCGGCACCTTCAACATCATGGTGAAGCAGGGAAGCGGCGGCGCGCTCCAGATATCGCGCGTCCCGCTGCCACCGATGCCGGACCACCTGAAAGCAGTCATCGAGGAGCAGAAGTCCTAATGGCGACGACCGCGACGTTCCAGATCTGGCGCACACATCCTGCGCTTGATGGGGGCTCCGCCCCCAGCGACGGCACGTTCCAGACGTTTCACACCGAGGTGACCGACGGCATGGTCGTCCTCGACGTCGTGCACAAGATTCAGGCCGAGCAGGCACCGGATCTCGCCGTGCGCTGGAACTGCAAGGCCGGCAAGTGCGGCTCGTGCTCGGCGGAGATCAACGGCAAGCCGAGGCTGATGTGCATGACGCGCCTCAGCCAGGTGAACCTGCACGAGCCGGTGACCGTCGAGCCGATGCGCGCGTTCCCGCCGATCAAGGATCTGGTGACCGACGTCTCGTGGAACTTCCGGGTCAAGAAGAAGATCACGAAGTTCAAGCCGAGGACTCCTGACAAGCCAGACGGCACCTGGCGGATGGCGCAGCGCGACATCGACCGCGTCCAGGAGTTCCGGAAGTGCATCGAGTGCTTCCTCTGTCAGGACGTGTGTCACGTGCTGCGCGACCACGGCAAGCACGAGGAGTTCATCGGCCCGCGCTTCTTCGTCTATGCGGCCAACCTCGAGATGAATCCGCTCGACACCGAGGATCGGGTACCCGCACTCAAGGACGAGCACGGCATCGGTTACTGCAACATCACCAAGTGCTGCACCAAGGTCTGTCCGGAGCACATTCACATCACCGACAACGCCATCATCCCGCTCAAGGAGCGTGTGGTCGATCAGTTCTTCGATCCGGTCACCAAGCTGCTGCGAATCTTCAAGTAGGGCGGGTCTTGCTGTTGAGACCCGCGTGATCGCGCCGGCCCGGCCATCATCACCATCGCTCCCGCCGCGATCTCGCAGATACCGCGGGCCGAGCCATTGTCAGGCTTTTCGCCCACTGACAAGACTGCAACCCGATTACAACGTTGCGGTGTCGATCCGATCACCGGCGACTGACGCGAGACGATCGCAGGTTCCTAAGTGGCGTGCTTCGAACGAATTGGACGAACGTCACGGCCCAGCTTGGGCGCCGGCACATGCCTTGCCCTCTCGTAGACGCCCGCCTTCGCACTGCGCGCTGCAGGCGGTTTCAGCCAGTGAAGGAGGCCGTGATGATGTGGGCGCTTTTTGCGGTGATTGCAGGGATGGGATTGGTTCTGGTCAAGGTGCGGCGTCAGCGCAAGATCCGCGAGTCGCGCGGGTCGTATAAAGCCGCCGCCTGACGACCACTGCCCGGGCGCGCGCGGCGAATCGCAAGAGTCGAGGGGCCGCGCGCTACGCCTGTGGAGTGTTCTCGCCGACCAGGTCCGGGATCGCACGCGTGAACGCGATTCCCGCGCGGTACTGAGGCGTGGGTCCGATCTCGAAGGTCGACCACGCCACCACCGCCGCCGTCTTCACCGCGCCGCGGTCCGGCGGCATCACCAGACGGATCCGCTGCTGCGGGCGCAGCACGATCGTCGAGAGCACCTGCACGCCATTCGCCGAGACATCCAGCAGGATCACCGGCGTGCCGTCGATGAGCGCCTGTTCGTCATCGCGGGCGCGCACGCGCGTGGCGCGTCGCTGTGGCCGCGCCGGCAGCGGCTCGGCGAGCACCGACAGCCACACCTGCGGATGCACGTCTCCGGGCTCGGACGACATCAGGTCGGCGGCGCGCTCGGCCGGCAGCAGACGAATCTCGATTCCACGCTCGTAGCGTTCGTTGTGCAGTCTCGCCATCAGTGCCGATCCCGATCCGCTCGCCGCGACGGCTTGCTCGATCACGACGACGTCAGGGCGCCGCGTGCCGATCATCTCCAGGGCCTGCGAGAGGTCGGTATGGGCGACGGGAATCACGGTGTCCACCGACTTGGCGCGGGCGTTCCACGCCGCGAGCAAAGGCTCGGAGCCGATGAACAACGTGCACGGATGCGAGCTGCCACTCGACGCGGAATTCATGTTTGTAATCCGCTCCAAAAATTAGCAAGAAGGCCGCCAGCACGGCGGATTCGCGGTAACCCGCTGATCCGTGACGGGTTGGAAACAGATTCCCGGAGTGACTGACGGAGCAACCCGAGGGATTTCCCAGAGAAGGTCTGGCCCGCCCAGAAATCCTGGGATGCGTGCAGATCTATGCGCGGTGGGCGTCGAAGGCGTCGGCCTGCTCGTGGGCGTGATACGACGACCGGACGAGCGGACCGGACTCCACGTGCACGAAGCCCTTCTCGAGCGCGGCGCGCTTGAGATCGGCGAACTCGTCGGGATGGTAGTAGCGCGCCATCTTCGCGTGCGCGGGCGAGGGCCGGAGGTATTGCCCGATCGTCAGAATCGAGACGCCCATGCGCCGGAGGTCGTCGAACACGGCCAGGATCTCGTCGCGCTCCTCGCCGAGGCCGACCATGATGCCGGTCTTGGTCGCGATGTCCGGGCGATACCGTCGCGAGCGATCGAGCAGTTCCAGCGATCGCGGGTAGCGTCCGCCTGACCGCGCCATGCGATAGAGCCTCGGCACGGTCTCGATGTTGTGATTGAGCACGTCAGGGCCGGCGTCGAGCACCGTCCGCAGCGACGACTCGACGCCCTGGAAATCGGGAATCAGCACTTCGATCCGGCACGACGGCACCCGCGCGCGCGTGACGCGGATGGTGTCGGCGAAGATGAACGCCCCGCCATCGGCCAGGTCGTCGCGATCGACGGACGTGATGACGGCGAACTGCAGCCCCATGCGCGCGACCGCTTCCGCGACCCGCGCCGGCTCCGCCGTGTCGAGCTCGGTCGGCCTGCCATGCGCGACCGCGCAGTACGAGCAGGCGCGGGTACAGACGTCGCCGAGGATCATGAACGTGGCCGTGCCATGGTGCCAGCACTCGCCGATGTTCGGGCACCGCGCGTCTTCGCACACGGTGTTCAGCTTCAGGTCCTTCATGATCCCCTTCAGCCGGACGTAGTTGTCCGACCCCGGAGCGCGCACCTTGAGCCAGGCAGGCTTGGGCTCGCGCGGGGCAACGAAGTGAAGGGGCGCTTCGACGGACATTCCTTTATCTAGTGTATCGGACGCACTCTCGCATTCTCAATTTGCATCGAACCAACCTCGTGGCCGGATGTCTCACTCCGAAAACCGGAACTGACGGTGTACACGCACGGTGTTCTCCGGAGACATCCGCCCCCGAGGTTGGTTCGCTACAATCGCGGACGTGCAGAAGCTGGCAATCACGTGGTTCGGCCATTCGACGTTCCTGCTGCGCACGCCTGGCGGGAAACGACTCCTGTTCGATCCGTGGCTGCGTGAAAATCCGTCGTGCCCGGAGGCCCTGAAGAAGCCGCCGAAAGCCGACGTGATTCTGGTGTCCCACGGTCACGCCGATCACATCGGTGATCTGGTCCTCTGCGCGCGCGACAGCGGAGCGACGGTCGTCGGCATCTTCGAGTTGTGCGACTGGCTCGGCCGCAAGGGCCTGCAGAACGTGGCGCCGATGAACAAGGGCGGCTCGCAGCAGCTGGCCGGTCTGACGATCACGATGACCGACGCGCGCCACAGCAGCGGGTTCATGGACGGGGGACAGATGGTCTACATGGGCGAGCCGGCCGGCTTCGTCGTCCGGCTCGAGGATCGGCGGACGATCTACTTCGCTGGCGACACCGCCTCTTTGGGGACATGCGGCTCATCGGCGAGCGCTACCAGCCGGAGATCGCGTTCCTGCCGATTGGCGATCGGTTCACGATGGATCCCGTCGATGCGGCGAGCGCGTGCCAGATGCTCGGTGTCCGGCAGGTCGTGCCGATGCACTGGGGAACGTTCCCGATGCTCACCGGCACGCCGGAGGAGCTGAAGCGTCTCGTCGAGCCGAAGGGAATTCAGGTGCTGGAGCTGATGCCGGGCGAGACTGCAGAGTAGGGCCGGTCCTTTCGGACCGGCCTTCAGTGCTATTGAATCCGAATCGTGCCCTGCAGCGACGTGTTCGGTCCTGCTGTGTGATCGTGGAAGCCGCACGTGCGCACGGTGTTCAGGTTCTGCGTCGTGCCGCTCTGGCCCGGCTGCAATGAAGCCCACGTTGATCTCCGGGCAATCGGTGTGCGCCGGGATGCGGATCCGACGCCATGTCGTGCGGCCGGATGTCGTTGTTGACGAACGTCACGCGCGAACCCGGCGGCGACGGTCACGTTCTGCGGCGACACGCCAGCCGCCGTGATCGTGATCGTGGCGGCGACCGTGCCGCCAGTGCCGCCACCGCCACCACCGCCGCCGCCGGACGGGCCCGTTCCGGGATCGTCGTCGCCGCCACACGCGGAGACGACGAACGCCAGCAGGACGATCAGAGACGCCGCCATGAGTCGATGTCTGGTCATCAGAAGAACTTCCTCGAGATGTTGAAGCCCATATACCAGTCCTCGCTGCCGGTGCCGCCGCGCGCGAGCTGGCCCATCGTGGTGCCGAAGCCGTTCGAGAAATTGAGCTGGAACACGTGTCCGCCGGCCCGCTTCTCGATGCCGAACGTGCCGTAGTTCACGCCGGGCTCGAAGCCGAGCCGCGGAATGAACTCGCCGACCAGGTAGACGGTCGGCCGGATCCGGATGCGCGCGCCGAGACCCAGGATGAACGTGTCGTTGTCGTCGGCCAGCTCGCTCGGCAGCGGGTTCGAGTTGTTCACCCACATCGGCTCGGCGTAGATCGCGCCGTAACTCGCCAAGCTCCCGCGAGACGACGATGCCCAGCGCCGGCGTGTAGCTGTCGCTGAAGTTGTCCGTGCCGTCGATGCTGGCGAAGGCGTCGAGCCCAAGCATCCCGTTGCTCGCCTGCTGCAGCACGCTGTACTGCCCGAAGAACTCGATGGTCTTGCTGCTGGTGCGGTGGATGCCCACCTGCCCGCCTCGAATGAGCCCGAAGCGGTACTCGAGGCCGATCTGCGCGCCGGAGTCGAGGCCGAACAGGTCTCCCGCGAGGTCGCCGAAATCGCCGGCGCCGAGCGGCCGGCCGAAGCGGTGCGTGACGCGGAACGCGCTCTTGAACCGCGGCACGCGCAGCGTCGTCGGCAGGTTGACGATCGTGAAGTCCGGCTGCGACGAGTTGGGATCGCGATCGGGGTCGTCCTCTGGCCTGCGCGGCCGGCGCGGCGGGGCGTGTCGCTCTGCGCACGCTGCCGCCTGCGGCCACGAGACGGCAAGCACGGCGACCGCGAGCGATGATTCGTCAACCAGCTCATGTCGTTGGCTCCTAGTCGTTGGCGCGCGCCGAGCTCGATCCAGCGTCTGATCACCAGTATCTGCCCGTCGGTCAGATAGGGCGGGGTGAGCGGCATCCGCGCCCCGACGATGCCGGGCCGCCCTTCGAGCTTGTGAATAGATAGCTGTTCTCCGGATCGCCGGGAATCACGCGCATGGCGCCCGCCTTACCGCGGCTCGGCGCCGCCCACCAGATTCGCATACGAGACGGCCGGGATCAGATCGAGCCCGTTGAAGAAGCTGCCCACAGCATTGTGGCATTGGATGCACGCGAGCCTGCCCGACGAATCGCTCGTTGTTGAAGATCTCGCTTCTGGATGCTGCTGAAGGTCGGTATCGAGGTTGGGCGTCGGGCCGGTGATGCTCGGACAGCGATTCGTCACACGCCGCGCTGCCCACAACGCGATCGCAGCAGGGCCACCCCGTAGACGTACCCGTACGCACGCATCCGACTCTCCTCAGGGCGCTGGTGAGCGTCCTGCGCCTTCACGACCAGCGTGCCTTTCATGTCGTCATGACCGATCTCCGCAGGTAGTTGACGATGTCCACATGATCGGTGGAAATCGGCTCGGCCTCGTCACGCCGTGAATCTCCGAATCATGACTGGCGCCGCGCCGCTGAGGGATCTCTTTGCGTGATTTGACCTTCTTGATCTCGATGCCGTGCACGCCGTCCGCGGATCCGTCAACGGCGAGACTCGACTCGTTCGGCCGACCGTGACCGTCGATCTCGAGGCCGTCGGCCCATGGCAGCGCGAGCACGCTTCATGACGCCTGACGGCTCTGTTGATGGACTTGCCGTGGGGCTCACCGGATTCTTGACTGCGGCCGCCTCGGATTGCCGCCGGTTGGCTGGCCTGAGCGACCACGCCGACCGTCGCAGACATGAGGTGAGGCTCGCGATGACGACTGCTGCAATCACGGCGCATAGGCTGATCCGCCGCACGATAGGCAAGACGTGATGCCCGATTGAGTATTGCGGCGAATATCGCGTGAATGGCTCTGCTGAGATAACGACGGCTCTGCCGGCGCCGCGCAAGGATTACCGACACTGGGTAATCCGCGACGGGAGTCGAAACCGTCGATGCTACGCAATGTCGTCAATCGATGCGGTACTTCGCCAGGTAGTAGCTCAGCGCGCGCTGGCTGATGCCCATCAGCTCGGCCGCATCCTTCTTGACGCCGCCGGCCTGTTCGAGCGCGCGCCGGATGGTCTCGCGCTCCACCCATTCCAGGTTCTGATGCAGCCGCGGCGAGGGCAGTCCCGACGACGGCGCGGACGTGGCGCCGAGCAGCGAGATCGACTGCGCGGTCAGCGACGGGGCCGGTGGCCAGCACGACGGCGCGTTCGATCGTGTTCTCCAGCTCGCGCACGTTCCCCGGCCAGTCGTAGCGGCCGAGCGCCTCGATCGACGCTCGCGTCCACGCGATCGATGCGCTTGCCGGATCGCTGGCGATGCTTCTCGACGAAGTGGTCGATGAGCGTCGGGATGTCGTCGCGCCGCTCGCGCAGCGGCGGGATCTCGATCGGGATCACGTTGAGCCGGTAGTACAGGTCCTCCTGGAACTCGGCCGTCGCTGACCATCTGCTTGAGATCGCGGTTGGTGGCGGCGATGACGCGGACGTCCACCCGCTGCGTGCGCTCGGCGCCGAGCGGCTCGAACTCGCGCTCCTGCAGCACGCGCAGCAGCTTCGCCTGCACGGCGGTGCTCATCGTGCCGATCTCGTCGAGGAAGATCGAGCCGCCGTCGGCGAGCGCGAACTTGCCGCGCTTGGTCATCGTGGCGCCGGTGAAGGCGCCGCGCACGTGGCCGAAGAGCTCCGACTCGAGCAGCGTGTCGGGGATCGCCGCGCAGTTGACCTTGATGAGCGGCATCTCGCGCTGCGCGCTGCGGTGGTGGATGAGCCGCGCCACCATCTCCTTGCCGGTGCCGGTCTCGCCGGTGATGAGCACCGTGCTCTTGGTCTGCCGCGACGAGCTCCGCGCGCTGGATGACGTCCTGCATCGCCCGGCTGCGGCCGACGATGCCGTAGTGGTTGAACTCGGCGTCGCGCTCGCTGAGCAGGTACTGCTTCTCCGTCTGCAGCCGCTGGCTCTTGACCGCGCGCCGCGCCAGCGCCAGCAGTTCGTCGACCTCGAACGGCTTCTCGAGAAAGTCCTCGACGCCCAGCTTGAACGCCTCGCGCACGATCTGCGTGGAGCCGTGCGCGGTCATCATCACGATCTGCGGCCGCTCGGACTCGGGCATCGACGACGACACCTCGCGGATCAACTCGAGGCCGGTCATGCCCGGCATCAGGTTGTCGACGACGAACAGGTCGAAGGGGCGCTCGGCGAGCTGACGCTGGGCCTCGCGGGCGCTGGACGCTTCGACGACCTCGTGCCCCTCGTCGCGCAGCGCGCGGCCCAGCCGCTTGAGGATCTTCTCTTCGTCGTCGGCGAGCAGGATCGAGCCGCCGCGGACGCTCATGCGGCGTCCTCGGCGGTGCAGGCGGCAGGTCGAGGCGCATCTCGGTGCCTTCACCGAGCGGCTGCTCACCGCGATCGTGCCGCCGAGGCCCTCGATGATGTTCTTGGCGATCGGCAGGCCGAGTCCGGTGCCCTCCCGCCGCGTCGTGAAGTACGGATCGAAGATGTGCGCCATGTCGTCCGCGGCTGATGCCGGTGCCGTGGTCCTGGACGGTGATCGCCACCCGTCCGGCCGCGTACTGCGTCCTGACGATAACACCAGGCTGGCTGGCGACGGCGACGCCGCCGGCCCGGTCCGATGTCGGCGCCGTCCGCACCGCGCGGCGGCAGTGGCATGGACCGCGTGGCGGGCGTTGGTCAGGATGTTCACGAGCGCGGTGCGCAGCCGTTCGGCGTCGGTGATCGGCGATCGGCATGTCCGGGTCGAGCTCGAGCTGGACCTCGCTCCTCGTCATGTCCGGCCCAGGCGGCGGCCGCCGACGCGCGGCACACGTCGTTCAGGTTGGCCGGCGCCAGCTCGAAGCGAATCGGCTTGGCGAAGTCGAGGACATCGGTGACCAGGCGGTTCAGCCGCGTCGTTTCCTCGTCGATGTCGGCGACGGCCTCGCGGCGATCGGCAGCGACTGACGTGGTCGCGGCGCAGCGAGCGTCAGCGACGCGCGGATGATCATCAGCGGATTGCGGATCTCGTGCGCGATCACCGTGGACAGGCGTCCGAGCGACGACAGCCGCTCCTGCTGCGCCGCTTCGCGCTGAAAGCGGGCGATCGATTCGGTCAGCGTGTTGAACGCCGACGCCAGCAGCCGCGCGTCCTCGTCGTCCCAGGCGCGGCTGCGCACGGGACTTGCGCGTCAGGTCGCCGGTGGCGGCCACGTCGCGCATCGCGCCGGTGACGCGGCGAGCGGCCGCGTCATCGTGCGGGCGACGGCGTAGCTGAGGATCGTCGCGAGGAGCAGCGTGACGATGAGCGCGCCGACGAGGCCGGCGCGGAGCGTGTTGAGGAACCGCAGGCGCTCGGTGCGCGACCGCAGCATCAGGGTGATCGGGCTGCCGGCACCGCTGGATGCATGGCCCGGCGCGAGCGGACCAGACGTATTCGTCGCCGCCGAACAGAATCGGCGATCGGCCTGGTGGCGCCAAGCGCCTGGTCGAGCACGGAAAGCGCTCGGGCCCGAGCGAGGACGCGAGCACGCGGCCATCGGCCGCGAACGCGATCTCGCTGTCCGGTGACGCCTCTGAACTGCGCGCGCCAGGCCGTCGTCCAGGAAGAAGCCCGACGGTCAGCCGCCCGACGAACGCCTGGGTCGGGCGGCGGCCCGGTCAGGATCGGCACGCTGACCAGCTGCAGCACGCCGCGGGCATGCGGCACGAAACGCATGATCTCCTCGACATCGTCCGACGTGCCCCTGGGCAGCGCGAGCGTGTCGCGTCGGCCCCGGCGGAGGCGAGCACGACGCCCCTGGGGTCGGTGAGCACCAGCAGATCGGCGTTGATGATTCTGAGAAACTCCGGAGGCGGCGGCTGGATCGTCGGTCGGTCCTCGTCTCGACCGCGGCCTTGAGCTTCGGCGGGTCGGCGGCAAGCTCGTGCCATGGTCGTGATCACGTCGGTGACGCATGGCGCGCGGTTCTGATCGACCAGCGTCCCGGCCTCGGCGATCCCGCGCCCAGTCCGCCTCGACCTCGGCCGGGCCCGCGCGTTCACGAAGGCGAACGCAAACCCGAGCGAGAGCATCGCCAGCAGCGTGCAGGCCAGGAAGATCCGGTTGGTCAGCGACGAGGCTATGCGAATCACGGCACGTCAGCGCGTGGGATCCGAAGGACGATGATCAGCGTGCCCGGCTCGAGACGTTCCAGTCCGGCGTCGGGATACGGCGCGATGAGGGTCCAGGACTCCATCTGCCCCTGGTCCAGACGCGGCCCGCAGGCCACGTGCGCGCGCCGGCTTCCGTACAGGCCAGCCACCTTCCAGCGATTGTAGCTGCCGGCCAGCCCGAACGCGTCGTAGGGAATCATCGCTCGCGGCTGCCAGGCCCCGGGCGGGCGGAGCACGGCCGGGTCGGCGAGCAGCTGCTTCAGCGTGGCGTCGAGGTCGAGCGGCGAGACATACGCGCGATAGGCGGCATGACGGGTTGGCCCGGCGCGAGCAGCTTGCAGGTATTCGGGAGCCTCGCGCCACGGCTGCTCCGCCGAACGCAGATCTGTGCACGCCAGCACGACAAGGGCGGCCAGGATGCCGATACAGCGGCGGGTTATACTCCTCGGCTGCAACACCCGTCTCTCAAGGAGACAGCGTGGCGTATATCATCTGCGAACCCTGCGTCGGCACGAAGGACACTGCCTGTGTCGATGTCTGCCCGGTCGACTGCATCCATCCGCGGAAGGACGAACCCGAGTCCAGACGGCGGAATGCTCTAATTCACCCCGACGAATGCATCGACTGCGGCGCGTGCGTTCCGGCGTGTCCGGTCGAGGCGATCTTCGCGCTCGACGAGACGCCGGAAAAGTGGAAGCGGTTCATTCCGGTGAACGCGCAGTACTTCCAGAAACGTAGACGGCGGCATCCGGCCGAGTCGGGCCGACGGCTCCGTTGCGGGTCGCGGTGAGTCGGCATTGCCCGCGTCAGAAGGGTGGACCATGCAGACGGTCGACGGTTCGCCGCGGTCGACTCGCGGCCTCGGTCATGCGTCGCACTGCTCGTCGGAGCCACGCTGTCGTTCGCGGAGCCGTCGAACACCGACGCCGATCTGCAGCTCCAGCTCGCCGACCTGCTGTTCGAGGAGACCCGCTACCAGGAAGCGCTGCAGGCGTTCGACGCGCGGCGCAGGCCGACGACCCGGCTCTGGCCTGCGCGCCCGCAAAGGCAAGGTCCGCACCGCGCTGAGGGTCGCCGAGTTCGGCCTGGCCCGGCGCGAAGCCGAGACGCTCAGGGCAGCTCGCGCCCACGACGCCGAAGCGCATGGCGCTCTACGGCGACGCGCTCTGGTCGACCGGGCTGTTCGACGAAGCCGATCGCGCGTACCGCGACGCGCTGGCGCAGGCGCCCGAGTCGTCCGCGCGCCCGGTTCGGCGTCGCCGCGTCGCTGGCCGCCACGCAGCCGGCTGCGACGAGGCGCTCGACGAGGCGCTGGCCGCCTCGGCCGCGCGCTCCGCGCGACGGCGAGATCCACGCCGCTCATCGGCGACATCTACGAGCGGCTGCAACCGGTTCGACGAGGCGGCCGACGCCTACACGCAACTACATCAACCTGCTGCCCAACAAGGACCGCAGCGAGAAGGCGGCCTGGGCGCGCGCGCAGGTGGAGTTCCTCGAGTCGTTCGAGCGGCTCGGCGCCGGTGGAGATCGACGAGCAGGACCTGAGCATGCTCCACACGATGCCGTTCACGCTGGTGAAGGACAAGATCGTCGTGCAGGCGCGCGTCAACGGCGGCCGGCTCGCAGGACTTCGTGCTCGACACCGGCTCCGAGGAGACGGTGCTCTCGCGCGAAACCGCGCAGCGCGAGCGCATCCGGCCGATCACCTACACGCTCAGCGCCGGCGTCGGCGAAGTGGGCCTGCGCGGCCTGCAGCTGGCGCAAGCTCGAAGTCAGCTCGAGTTCGGCACGCTGCAGGTGCGCAACCTGCCGGTGCTGATCAAGAACCCGGCGCTTCGCGGCATTCCGAAGCGCGAGGGCGAGAGCTTCTCGCCGCTGTCGCTCGGGATGTCGATGATGATCGACTACCAGAAGCGGCTGCTCACGATCGGCCGCAAGCTGCCGCCGGTCAAGCGCCGACATCCAGCTGCCGATGCGCGTCCATCGCCTGGCGATGGTGCGCGGCATGCTCAACTCGAACGCACCCGACCTACTTCGTCGTCGACACCGGCGGCGAGGTGATCTCGATCAGCGCCGAGACGGCGCAGGCGCTGCCGCGCGTCACCGTTCCGCCGGATTCCGCTGCGCGTGTGGGGCACGTCGGGGTGGGATCGCGACGCGTTCCTGCATGCCCGGCATGGACCTGGACTTCGACCGCATCGAGTACCGCAACTTCCCGCTGGTGGTGCTCAACCTGCGCGCGCCCGAGCGTGCTCCTCGGCTTCCAGCTCGGTGGCATCGTCGGCCACAAGTTCCTGGCGCCCTACCGCGTGTCGATGGACCTGGAGCAGAGCGAGCTGCGGCTGGAGAAGTTCTAGAGCAGCTCGGTTCGGTCGGTACCGTAGAACGGCCGGCGTGATCGCCGGCCGTTCGTGTCGAGACCGTCCTGACGACCTGAACGACTCCGAACGACCCGAGCCTACCAACTCGAGCTCTAGAAGTCGTAGCCAATCCAGACCGAGAACTTCGGCTTGCGGAACTCCGAGCTGCCGCCGAACGCCGGCAAACAGCAGGTCCTCCCAGTCCTTGTTGAACAGCGTCTTCCACGCACCAGTCGAAGTGGATGGGGAAGCCGAGGGCGAAGGTCTCGAGGCCGATGCCGTAGGAGGCGCGCGCGTCGACCAGCCGCAGGCCGTCGACGACCGCGGCGGGCCGTAGATCGGCGCCTGCTGCGTGAAGTTGATCTGCTGGTAGCCGATGATCGGCGTATAGACCTCGGAGCTGTCGCTCGAACCACTTGAACGGCCTGGCCGTCGAAGTGGCCGCCGCCCATGTTGGCGAAGAAGACGCCGCGGATGCCGCCGAGCACGCCGACCGGCGTCAGCATCGCCTCGATGAACGGGAAGCGGAGCTCGGCGTTGAGGAAGGCGGCGTGGTCGCCGACGAACTGCAGGTACTCGTAGCCGCGCATCTCGGAGTTGCCGCCGAAGTACATGAAGTCGGGCGCGTCGCCCCAGCTCTTGAACACCGCGCGCGCGCAGCGCCAGCAGCCCGGACGCGCCGAGGCGCTGGTAGTAGCGGGCATCGATGTCGGCGGTCTGCCGCGACAGCGTGTTGCCGATCTTCGGCGCGACTTCGTAGCGACAGCGCGCATGCGTGTTGCCGGAGAGCGGGCCGAACTCGCGGAACACCGTCGTCTCCTGCACGAAGTTGACGCCGAACGGAATGTACGTGCCCGAGCGGAAGCAGCGGCCGGCCGAACTGGTCCTGCTGGTACTCCTCCGAGTACTCCTGCAGGATCGGATCGTTGAACGACTCGTTGTACTGCAGCAGGCCGCCGAACACCTCGAGGCGGCGATAGCGGTTGAACGGCCAGATGCCGAACGCCGTGCCGCCGCGGACCGTCCGCGTGGCGATCGCCAGGTCGCGATCGATGAAGCCGGAGTAGGCTCGGGTCGTAGAAGACGCTCTCGAGGTCTGCCGTAGAAGAACTGCGTCTGCGAGTAGCCCTGGATCGCATAGTTGAAGCGGTGCGCGAGGTTCAGATACGACAGCGACAGCGTGCGGTACTGCGAGATCGACGCCGCGTAGAGGCTGAACTGCTGGTCGCCCAGCACGTCGCTGAAGGTGACCGCCGTGCCGCCGAAGATGTCGCCGCCGCTCGTGACGCCGACGTTCACCGGCGGGCGCCCGTCGATGAACATCTTCTCGAACGTGCCCTTCTTCTTTTTCTTGTCGGCGACCAGCGTGTGCGACAGCGGCGACTGGAAGTCGATGATGTTCGAGCCGGGCGCTCCGAAGTCGGACGACGCGGCGGTGACGATCGGATCGCGGCGCTCGAGCGTGTGCAGCTCGTAATCGCCCTTGTAGTAGCTGATGACGCCGATCCGCGGCGTGCCCGTCGCCGTCCTTCAGCACGATCGTCGTACAGGTTGCCGCCGACGGCGTCGGTGTACTGCTTGCAGCTCGCCGGTCTTCAGGCTGAGCGTCCAGATGTTGTAGATCTTCCCGTTGCGCGCGACGTCGGGGTCGATCGGCTGCGACGGATCGGTGGCCGTCGAGGGGAAGACCAGCGTGTCGGCATCGAGCAACTGCGCCGCGCCGTCGTCGTGCGTGCCGAACGTGAGCTGCGTCTTGCGGCCCGACGTCGAGGTCGAGCCGGAACAGCTTCTCGTTGCCGCTGATGCGCGCGAGGTAGACGACGGACTGGCCGTCGGGCGACCAGGTCGGGGCCGAGTCGGCGAAGGCGTCCTTGGTCAGGTTGGTGATGGCCCTCGTCGCGAGGTCGACGATGAAGATGTCGCCGACGCCGTCCTGCGAGCGCCGCGAACACCACGCTGCTTGCCGTCGGGCGAGATAGTCCGGCGACTCGGGCTCGTCGAGCGTGCGCATCTCGATGCGGTCCTCGACGTCGCGCGGTCAGGACGTTCTGCATGATCAGCGTGCGCGACTTCTCGGTGCGGGCGAAGTACGCGAGCCGATCGCCGGTCGCCGACCAGGTCAGCCAGGGCACGGTGATCCAGCGGCCGCCGGGCGTGGCAGATGAACTCGAACCCCTTGTCCTTGTCGAAGCCGTTGGTCAGGTTGCGGACGACCGAGCCGTCCTTGCGCGAGACCAGGACGATGTCGCCTTCGCGGTCGCGGCGGTTGCCGGTGAAGATCGCGATCAGGTCGCCGGACGGCGACGGCTCGGCGGTGTAGCACGCCGCGATACGGCGTCTTCTCCGGATTGGGTGCGAGGTTGCGGCCGTAGTCGGCCGGCCGCTCCTTGTCGCGGAACGGCTTGAAGCGATCCTTCAGGTACTTGTCGAACTGCTGGTCGAACTCCTCGGCGGTGATCTTGAACGCTTCCTGGTAGGCGTCCTCGCCGCCGCCGATCACCGACTTGCGCAGCGAGAAGAGGTAGCTGCGCAGGCCGTCCTTGCCCCACTTCGATTCGATGAACTCGAAGATCGCGTGGCCCAGGTTGTAGATCATCCGGGCGCCGCCGACGTCGCCGTAGCCTTCGAGCCTGCTCATCTTCGGGATGATGTCGGCCACGGCCGCGTCGCGCACCGACATCAGGTCGATGCGGCCGCCACTCGCCGGTCATGTAGTCCGCCAGCCCCTCGTGGATCCACAGCGGCGAGCCGCGCCGGACGAGCGAGGCGGGAATGATGTCGTAGTCGAACTGGTGCGTCAGCTCGTGGACGATCAGCCGGTAGAGCAGATCCGGCGGCTCGTCCATCGGCATGACGATGCGCTGGCGCGTCGGCTCGGCGAAGGCGCCGACGCCTTCCTGCGCCGCGCCGGGAATGACGTTCTGCTGCTGGAACTCGCTGCTCGTCTGGAACAGGATCAGCGGGACCTTGTGGGCCGAGGTCGTATTTCAGCTCGGAGCTGACGTGCTGATAGGCGCTTTCGGCATACCCGGCCATCCGCTCGAGGTGCGGCTCGATCTCCGGGTAGTAGTACATGACGAAGTGATCCGTCTCGTACGTGTACCAGCTGAAGTTGTCGTAGCGGATCTGGTTCTTGCCGAAGTACGGGATGTACGGGGTCTGGGCCGCGGCAGGCTCCACGGCCAGGGTGAACGCTGACGCGCACGCGACAGCGATCGCCACCCTGCGAAGGCAGATCATGTGACTTCTCCTTGCAGGGTCCGGCCCTGCCTGACTCGGCCCTTCGACGTCGCTCAGGGCGGGCTCGCGTACCGGCGGACATCCGGTGGTGCGAACGGCGATCTTACTGCTGACGCAGCGACAGTCGCAATCCGAGGATTGTGCGAGCAGGAGCAAAGGATGTACCGATGAGTTCCATCGAAACGGCCGTCAGATTCTGTCGGCTGACTCGATCGGCGCTTACGAGTTCCTGAGAGTGAGACAGGATGGCTGTCCCCCGGACGGTATACTGCTTTGAAGTCTCCGGTTCCGCCCGTCCTTGTAGCTCAGGGCGTCCTGAGTTATCCCGAGGGGTGGAATAAACCCGCCCTCGATCAGGGTTCTACCGAGGGGCCTGAGTGGCCGCCGATGTTCGGACGTCGCCAGAACGCAGCCCCCGACACGTTCGGTACCGAGGTGCTGGGGTACCTCGAGCCGCTCTACGCGACGGCCATGCGGTTGACGCGGAATCGCGCCGACGCTGAAGATCTCGTTCAGGACACGGTCGTCAAGGCCCTGCGGTTTCAGAGCCGGTTCGAGCGCGGTACGAACCTGCGGGCGTGGTTGTATACGATTCTTCACAACACGTGGCGGAATCGGGTGCGCGACACGGCCCGCGAGGCGGTGGACATCGATAGCGATCGCATCGAGGAGCTGGCCTCGACGGTCGATGGCCCTACCGAGTTCGAGACCCCGGAGCGGGCGCTCCTCCGCGCGACAATGGACGTGGACCTGCGCGCGGCGCTCGACGAGTTGCCCGAGGCGTTTCGACAGGCCGTCTGGTTGCGGGACGTCGAGGAATTCTCGTATGCGGAGATTGCGAAGATGGTCGACGTGCCGATCGGTACAGTAATGTCTCGCATCTCGCGAGGACGACGGCTGCTGTTCCAGAAGCTCGTTGAGAGCAAAGGCCAGGATGCAAAGGTATCTGTGTCGCGATGAGTGATTGCCGTTTCGTCGTCGCGCACGTGACGTCCTACGTTGACGACCTCATCGAGGCCGACCACCGCGTCGAGGTCGATCGTCACCTCGAGGGCTGCGCCTCGTGTCGTCTGGTGGTGGCCGGCGAACGCGGCGGGCAGACGTGCTTCGTCACCACGCCGCGCGCCTTCGTGAGGAGCCGTTGCCGCCCGGGCTCCGTTCGCGCTGCGAGTCCATCGTCCAGGGCGGGTCCGCGGGCGCTCGTGTGCCTGGCTGGCGCCGGACGCTCGTGCCCACCGTGCTCAGCGTCATCCTGCTGGTGTTCACGGCGTCGGCGATCTTCTCGCTGGCCACGCGGCGATCAGACGCGGTGCTGGCCGCGCAGCTGACCGCCGATCATTCGAAATGCTTCAAACTGTTCGTGGGCGAAGAGTCGTCGATGAGCGCCGAAGAGGCGGAACAGTTTCTTTCACAGCAGTACGGCTGGAAGATTCACGTGCCGCCATCCACGGCCGGCATGCAGCTGCTCGGCGTCAGGCGGTGTCTGTACGCCGACGGATTGATTCCGCACGTGATGTATCGATCGAACGGCGCAGGATCTCTCGCTCTTCGTCCTGAACGGCGTCACCCGTCATGCCACGGATCTGGTCACGTTCGGTCATCGATCGCAGATCTGGACGCGGGGAGAACACGACGTTCGTGCTCGTCTCGCCGACGGAGAAGAGTGATCGACTCGACGAGGCCACCCGGTACATGATGAAGGAAGCGCAGCGCTAGAGGAGAGCATGTCAGACAACCAGGAATCTCCGCAGGTCCCGGACGAGGGAGTCGCAGACAGGCGCCGCGACGAAGCCGCGGCCCCCGCTGAAGCGGCGTTTCCGCCGGAGCCCCGACTGTCACGCAAAGCGGCGTGGCTGGCGATGGGGGCGGTGACCCTGGCGCTGCTGCTCATCTGGATGGCGCCGGGCATCGATCACACCGACGATTACGCGACCGGACCGGCGGCTGGATCGCCCGGAGAGCCCGAGGACGCCGCCGCGGCGGGTAAGCCCGCGCGTCTCGACTTCAAGCTGAAAGACATGAACGGCGTGGACGTGCAGGCTCGACTCGTTCAAGGGCAAGGTGATTCTCATCAACTTCTGGGCCACGTGGTGCGGGCCCTGCAAGGCCGAGATCCCGTCACTGGTCGAGCTGCAGCAGGAATACGCCGACGATCTCGTCGTCCTGGGTTTCTCCGTGGACGATCCCGCCGAGAAGATGAAGCCCTACGCTGAGGAGTACAAGGTCAATTACCCGCTGCTCGTCGGTAACGGGCGCGAGGACGTGCAGAACGCGTTCGGACCGCTGCTCGGGATTCCGGTGACGGTGATCATCGGACGCGACGGCATCATCGCGAAGAAGCACACAGGCATCGCCACCAAGGAGCAGTTCGAGCGGGAGATCAAGGCGCTGCTGTAGTATGATTCAGGCATGTTGAAAGGCTTCACGCACGCCCGACTCGCCTGCGGTTGTCGCATCGCGTTCCGCGAGGGTGTCGAGGGAAGCCCGGTGACTGTTGTGGTCGAGGACAAGGCTCCCGGCTGCGCGATGTCACTGCACGTGCGGAACCTGCCCATCTACGACTACCGCGAAGCGCTGCGCCCTCCGACTCGCTTTCTTCCGCTCGAAGAGGAAGAGTTCGAGGAAGAAGGCTAGCTGCACCCCGGCAGGTTGCGGAGCTCGATCTTCCGGAACTCCGTGGGGTGGCTCTCACCCTGAATCGTGATGTAGCCCTCGGTCAGCGGCATCCCATCCTTCTTCACCGCCGGATCGAAGTTCGACACGGAGCCGCCGCCAATCTGCGGCATCTCGTATTCCAGAACGGTCTGACCCTCGACGCGGTGCGTCAGGCGCTTGCCGCCGCAGACGTCCACTTCGACGCGCACCCACACGTCGCCGCGATAGATTGACGACGTCGAGTTCGTGCAGTGGCCGCGCACCATCGCGCCCTTCATGAAGATCTCCGTCCCCGGCGTGCACACGTTGGCCGTGGTGCGCTCGGGCGCGGGCGCGCCGCCGAGCAGTTGGACCTCGAGTGAAATCGGAAAGTCCTGGTTCAGTCCCATCGACTGTGGCGACTGGCTGTGCAGCATCAGGCCGTTGTTGCGAATGGCCCACGCTGGAGCGCCGGCGGCCTGATCGCCAACGAAGCGGTACTCCGCGGCGAGGGTGTAGCTGGAGAACTTTTCGCGGCTGTAGAACAGGTGCCCGAACCGGTTCTCGAACGCCGCGTACTTGTCGTACGACACCTTGAGCACGCCGTTCTCCACGCGAAAAGTATCCGCGTAGTTCTCGCCAAGCGGGAAGCCGGTGATCTTCGGCGTCCACCCGTCAAGGTTCTTCCCGTTGAACAGTTGCACCCAGTCCGTGGGGGCCGCCTTCAGGCGGCCCGGGTCGGCATCGCGCTGGGCGACGAGCGGTGAGAGCGAGAGGAGCAGGACGGCGAGGGCGCAGGCGAGCGAGCGTGACAACATGCGGCGGATCATAACCTTCGACACGCTCAGGGCAGGCCTATGCAAACCGGATTTTCAGCTCGGCGACGAGCGGAAGATGATCCGACGCCATCAGCGACAGCCGGGTCCGCGGCAGCTCCACGCCGACGACGTCCATGGTGCCCTCGTAATAGATGTGATCCAGGTGCAGCACCGGAAAGACGCCGGGATAGGTACGGCGCCGCTTGAGGTGTGCGCGCAGGTCGATGCTTTCGAGCCGCTCGTTCAGCACCTTCGTCGCCAGTCCGCGGCTCCATTCGTTGAAATCTCCGAGCACGACCTTCGGTACGCCGACGCGGCGATCGTGCACGATGCTTCCCAGGCGCTCGGCCTGGTGGCGACGCTCCAGGAACGCGGTTCCGAGATGGACGTTGTAGAGGTGCAGTGTGTCGGTCCCGATCGCCACGTCTACCCGCTGGCAGCCCCGCGGCTCGCACGTCTTCCAGGACAAATCGTAATGGGCGTGGTGCAGGATTGGATGCCGGCTGAGCACGACATTGCCGAACAGGTTCCCGCGCAGATGGCGGGTGGGCGCCATGACCCATCCCATCCCGAGCAGCGCGCCGAGCTCCTCGGCATGGCCGGCAGACGAGGGTCCCGCGCCGATGACCTCCTGCAGGGCCACGATGTCGGCGTCAACCGCCCGGATCACGTTGGCGATGCGCGCCGGGTTGGTGCGTCCGTCCAGCCCCCGGCACCGATGGATGTTGTACGTCGCCACCCGAAGGCGCCGCCAGCGCGAGTCGGCCATGCTGGTTAGTGGTTGGTGGTTGGTGGTTGGTTGCGGTTCACGGTGCTTCTTGGTTGTACCACTAACCACGAACCACGAACCACGAACCAGCTAGAATGCAGGAAATGGCGAAGTTGAAGAGCGAGCTGGAGCTTATCTGTCCGTGCTGCAGGTCAACCTTAGTCGTTGACACCAACCTCGGTCGCATCATCGCCCACCACGAGCCCGAGCGTGGCGACAAGCCCGAACTGACACGATGCGACGCGGATTCTCGCTGCCGAGGCGGCCCGACGCGACTCGCTGTTCGACCAATCGGTTGAGGCGGAGAAGTCGCGCGACGACGCCCTGACGCGCAGGTTCGAAGAGGCGTTGAAGCAGGCGAGGACCGAGCCGATCACCAAGCCGCTGCGCGATTTCGATTTGGATTGATCCGCGCGGTCTGAAGACCGCGCTCTACGCTAGCCTCGATGCGCGAACTCGGGTGGCAGGGGCGCCCAGCGCTCGCGTCCCTTGTAATACTTCCAGGGCTTGAAGCCGTGCTCGTCGAGGAACCGGCGATACCGGCGCCGCATCGCGTCGATCTTGTCGCGCGACGGAACGAGTCTCCGATGCGGCCAGTCGAGCAGCATCTGTTCGACCTTCCAGACACTCTTCTCCGATAGTCGCCAGTCGTAGTTCCCCATCACTCGCAGGTCCACCACCGCGTAGGCCTTGATCCCGCCCGTCAGGTCGACGTACGACTCGACGTAGCTGAGGGCCAGCGCGCGCGGTGTGGCAAAGAGCGGCCTGCGACCGTGCAGACCGGGGTCGCGCGAGCGGGCCACCGATCCCCATCCGGTCGGTGCGCGATAGACGAAGATGACGTGATCCAGCAGGTCGATCGACTCGAAGCTCAGGACGAGCGGCGGATATCGATGCTGCTCCATGATCACCGCGGCGGCGAGCGCGGCCTCGAGACAGTGCGCGGTGCCGGTGCGGACGACGCCGCGGAAGCTGCGCAGCGTCTCGCCCCCCGCTTCCGAGTTGTAGGGCAGCGCGTTCAGCCATCCCTGGACGGCGAGCGGCGAGCGAAGCCGGCCGATGACCTGACGTTCCGCGCGGGTCAGCGGAAGCGCCGGTGGCTCGACCGGATCAGCGCCTGGGAGCGGGGACCGCGGTGAGGTCGGCAACGAGCTCTGTCGGGGTCCACGAATTGCCGTTGTGGACCTTCACAAGACGGCCATCGGGATCGATGATCGCCGTTCGAAGGTTGTGGGTGATGTCGATCGCGCTCTGCGGGTTGTGCTCGACGTACACGCCAAGCTGCGATCCGAACTGATTGACGTCGGCCGGTTCGCCGGTGAGGAACGACCAGATCTTCGGGTCGGCGCCCCTTCGTGCCGCGTATGCCTTGAGCACCGCGGGCGTGTCGAAGGCCGGATCGATCGTCACCGTGACGAGCCTGACGTCGGCCATCGCGGGCGTGCTCGACACCGTCTTCTGCACCGTCGGCGAAGTGGCGGTCCATCAGCGGGCAGAATTCAGGCAGCGGACAGCGCGTGTAGATGAAGGTGAGCGCCACGCGGTGCCCGCGATAGGACGCGAGGGAGGTCGCAACGCCATTCTGATCGACGAGCTTCGCATCGGACAGCTGTTCGCCGGGTTCACGGATGTCTGGTGGCGGAGGCGGCGCCGCCGTCTCGACCGCTGCGTGTCCAGTCTTGACGAGCGTGCTCAAGTGCGCCTGGACCTCACCGACGACCAGCGTCGCGGTCACCAGATCGCCTGCCTCCTTGCCCTGGAGCAGCGCGCCATCCTTCACGGTGAACGGCATCGTCATGCCGGGCATGAAGCCCTTGATGTCTCCGTGCTTGATGACGACCTCGCTCCGCTCGGGACGGACGGCCAGAATCTGACCTTGCAGTTGGTACTCTCGCGCTGGCGTTTCGGTGCGGCCACAGCCGGCGAGGACGAGCACGGCCGTCAGAGGAACCCACAGGACCCGCATTCCGTCCACTGTAACAACTTTCACACACCCCGGCCACTGCTCCTCCGCGTGATATAACCCGCCAGGGAAGGATGTTCATGGAGTCAGCGCTTGTCCTGCGCGACGTGAGGAAATCGTTCGGAGCGACGAAAGCGGTTGACGGCATCTCGCTGACCGTGCCCCGTGGCGCGTTGTACGGCGTGATCGGTCCCAACGGGGCCGGCAAGACGACGTGCATCAGGATGATCATGTCGATCCTGTTTCCCGATTCGGGCGAGCTGTCGGTGCTCGGTCACCGCTCCGCGCTCGAGGCCAAGGATCGGATCGGCTATCTGCCGGAGGAACGTGGCGTCTATCGCAAAATGAAGGTCGGCGCGTTCCTGATCTACATGGCGCAGCTGAAAGGCATGCGCCGGGACGCCGCGGCCGCGGTCGTGCCGAAGATGCTCGAGACCATGAATCTCCCGAAGACGGAGAACAAGCCCTGCGAGGATCTGTCGAAGGGCATGCTCCAGCGCGTGCAGTTCATCGCCGCGGTGATTCACCAGCCCGACCTGCTCATTCTCGACGAGCCGTTCAGCGGCCAGGATCCGGTCAGCGTTCGCCTGCTGCGCGAGCACATCGTGCGCGAGCATCGGCGCGGGGCGACGGTGCTGCTGTCCACGCACGTCATGGCCAACGCGGAAGAGATGTGCCAGCACGTGGTGATGATCCACCAGGGACACAAGGTGCTCGACGAGCCCGTCGCCGGGCTCCGGCGTCAGTTCGATCGGCGGACGATTCATTTCGAGCCGCTCGATCCTGGCGCGGATCCGTCGCGCCTTCGGGGAGTGCCAGGGGTCGAGCGCGTCGAGGCGGTGGGCGAGGGCTACACCGTGCTGCTCGTCGAAGGCACTGATCCAGCGGGTGCGATCGCGCGGCTGGCCGCAGCGGTGCCGCCGGCGCGTGTCGAGCTCTCCCGGCTTCGTCTCGAGGACGTGTTCATCAAGATCGTCACGGAAGGCGGAGCGGGCAGTGATGCGGCTCGCGCCCTGCGCGCCGGGCTGCAGGCGGCCGGGACGGAGGGAGCGTTCGCATGAATCGAGTCTGGCTCGTCGCCCAGCGGGAGTTCCTCTCTGCCGTAGCGAACAAGGGATTCGTCATCGGCTTGCTCGTGATGCCAGCGATCATCGCCCTGCTGGTCGCAGTGATGCCGCGCCTGATGAACACGCAGGGCGAAGCGATCAGGGGCGAGGTCGCGGTGATCGATCCCACGGGCCGGATTCTCGAGGGCCTGCGCGTGAGCCTGGCGCCGCAGGCGATTGCCAGGCGCCGCGCCGAGGGTGCGCGGCGCGCCCTCGAGAACACGCCTGAAGCTGTCCGCACGGTCGCGGGCAGCGCCTCAGACGAGGCCATCCAGCGGACGATGGGCGCGGTGCCGGTGTTCACAATTCTCGAGCGGCCGCTGGCAGCCGACATCCAGCAGGAGAAGCGGTGGCTGACCGCGAACGCCGAGGCCGGCGGACTGCGCCATCTCGCGCTCGTCGTGGTGCATCCCGATGCCATCGCGCTCAGTGACGGAAAGGGTCAGTACGGGACCTACGACATCTACGTGCCCGAGAATCTCGACGAGCGTGTCGAGACGACCATCTTCGACGCCCTGCGGGAGTCGCTGGTGACGGCCCGGGTGAGCGCACGCAACATGGACCGGGCACAGGTCGAGGCCGTGATGCGCGTCCAGCGTTCGACGTCGGTGACGGTGACCGCCGGCGAGGAGCGCCGGACGAACGTCGGGTTCAACCGGTTCCTGCCGTTCATCTTCGCCGGCCTGCTCGTGTTCGGGATCATGATCGGCGGCCAGACGCTCCTGACGCAGGTGATTGAAGAGAAGTCGAGCCGCGTCGTGGAGGTGCTGCTGTCGGCGGTCTCGCCTCTGGAACTGATGGCCGGCAAGATCCTCGGACAGATGGCCGTCAGCATGCTCGTGCTGGCGCTCTACATCGCGATCGGCGCCCTGATGCTGTTCTCGTTCGCGATGCTCGGGCTGATCGAGCCGATGCTGATCGTGTATCTCATCGTGTTCTTCCTGGTCGGGTATCTGGTGTTTGCGTCGGTCTTCGCCGCCGTCGGCGCGGCGGTGAACGAGATGCGGGAAGCGCAGTCGCTGATGACGCCCATCATGCTCGCGCTGATGGCGCCATGGTTCTTCGCGACGCCGATCGGTCGCGACCCGAGCTCGACCTTCAGTGTCGTCATGAGCCTCGTGCCGCCGGTCAACACCTTCGCGATGATGATTCGCCTGGCGTCCACCACTCCGCCTCCGTTCTGGCAGGTCGCGCTGAGCCTCGTCATCGGCGTGGCGTCGGCGGTGGCGGCCATGTGGTTCGCCGCCAAGATCTTCAAGATCGGGCTGCTGATGCACGGCAAGCCGCCGACGTTCGGTACGCTCATCAAGTGGGCAAGGATGGCCTGAGCGTGGCGATCTGGGTCGGGACCTCCGGATACAACTATCCGGAGTGGAAGGGGAGTTTCTATCCGGAGACGATGCCGGCCGCGAAGATGCTGCCGTACTACGCCGAGCGCTTCCCGACTGTCGAGATCAACTACACGTTCTATCGCACGCCCAACGAGAAGATTCTCGACGGGTGGAACAAGGCCACGCCGGATCGCTACAAGCTGACGCTGAAGGCGCCGAAGCGCATCACGCACGATCGGCGGCTGCGCGACTGCGCCGATCCGGTCCGGCAGTTCCTCGAAACCGCTGCGACGCTCGGCCCCAAACTCGGCGCGCTGCTGTTCCAGCTGGCGCCGAACTTCAAGAAGGACCTGCCGCTCTTCGATGCGTTTCTGGAGGCCTTCCCGCCACGGGTGTGCGCGGCATTCGAGTTCCGGCACACCTCGTGGCTGGACGAGGAGGTCTACGCTCGCCTGCGTGCCCGCAACCTCGCGCTGTGCCTCGCCGACAGCGAGAAGCTCTCGACCCCGATCGAGATCACGGCCGACTACGCCTACTTCCGCTTGCGAGACGAGGGCTATCAGGATGCCGACATCGCGAGGTGGGCCGACGTCATTCGCGAGAAGACCGCAGGCTGTCAGGAGGTCTTCGTGTACTTCAAGCACGAGGAGAGCGGCAAGGGTCCTGAGTTTGCCAGAATCCTGATGCAGAACCTGGGGCTGACCTAGAGGCGGGTCTTCAGACCCGCTTAGAGATGCGACGTCACAAATCTGACAATCTCCCGCTCGGCCCAATAGCCGTCGTATTCGCCATTGCCGCGTTCGATGAACGCGCAGTGCCCGCCGTGCGGCGTGACCACCACCTTCACGTTCGGGTTGCTCAGCACTGAGGACTCGCGAAACGGATCGACAGGCACGAACGGGTCGTCTTCTGCCGTGAGGATCAGCGCCGGTACGCAGATGCGATCGATGACCCGCATCGCGCTGGCCCGATGGTAATAGTCGCTGGCGTCGCGGAACCCGTGGTGCGGCGCCGTGTACGCCTCGTCGAACTGCCGGACCGTCCACACACGACCGAGACGCTCGAGCGAAAAGACATCGGGAAAGATCGCCGCCTTGCGCCGCATGCGTGCCTTGAGCCGGCGGACGAAGTTGAACTCGTAGGCGATGTTCGAGCGGCGCTCGAGCGCCTTCACGCACAGCGCAAGGTCCATCGTCGGCGACACGGCACAGACCGCCTTCAGCGCCGGGAACGAGTGGCCGAGCTCTCCGGCCAGCTTCAGCGTCAGGTTGCCGCCCAGTGAATAGCCGGCGACCGCCACCGCGCGTATGCCGTCTACCTCGACGATCTCACGCATCACGTGCAGGGGATCGTTGGTCAGTCCGGAGTGGTACAGGCCTCTGGACAGGTGCTCGGTCTCACCGCAATTGCGCTGGTTCAGACGGATGACGTTCCAGCCTCTGGTCCAGGCTTTGTTCGCAATGCCGCCCATGTAGTGGGCCGCGCTCGAACCCTCGAGGCCGTGCAGCAGGATCAGGCATGGATGGCCGGCCGGGTCCGGGTGCCAGTGGCAGTGCGCCAGCACACGCGCGTCCGGCGCCACGTCGAAGAAGCGCGGCACGGCCTCAGGAAGCCGCGGGAACGTCCGCGGCTTCGCCCAGGCATACACCGTTTGCACGTGGCCGTTCGTGTAGAGCGGCCTGTAGTCGGAGGGCTCGAAGGTCACGCCTGGGGAAGCTTGGTCTTCAGCCTGACGAGATAGTTCTTTTCCATGTTGTGGTCTTCGATCTTCTCGACGCCGCCCTTGAGAATGTTCGTCGCCCGCTCGCGGAAGGCCTTCTCGTGCTCCTCGGTGATGTCGCCGTTGAGGAGGCCCTTGACGCCGTCGGTGATCAGGCCGGCGACCTGTCCGAGCACGGCAAGGTTGAACACGCCTTTGCCGAGCGAGAGTGCACCTTTCAGCGTCTCCACGGCGAAGGGTGCATCGGTGCCTTGTCCATCGGAGTCGAAGAACGTCTGGTTGCCGTAGTGACAGAAGCCCATCGTGAACAGCGGCACCCGTGGAACGATGTCGCGATCGTTGACGAACCGGAAGATGCCGGACCCGAGCTTCTCGTTGACCGCGGCGGCGAAGTCCTTGTTGCCGACGCGCGGCTGTCCGAACGTATAGACGCCCTGGACGGGTATCTTGCTGACGAACATGGCCTGCGCCGCGCACAGTTCGGCGAGCGCGCCGCCGAGGCTGTGGCCGGTGATCCAGATCGTCTTGTTGCCTCTGTTCACGAGTCGTTTCGGGAGCACTTCGCCCTTGGGAAGGGCGACGCCCCATACTTTGCGGAGCGCGCTGTAGAACCCGTCGTGGACCTCGCCGATCGTTGTGGTCCCAGTTTCCACGGGTGGCCCTGAGCGTCCACGAACCAGTCCATCGGACGGTTCGGCTGCGTGCCACGAAACGCGACGACGATGGCGTCGCCGCTCTCGGCAACGAATCCCTGCGTGTCGTGCGTTGTCGAAGAAGTCGAAAGGTCCGGTGAAGCCGCTGACGTTCGCCCACTTCGCGCACCTGTGCCGGCTCCTCGTAGGCCACGGCCGCGGCCTGGGCCAGTATCTGAGCATTGGCCATGGAGAACGATGTGGCGCGTGGTTCGAATGGCATGGTGATCGTCCTTTCCCGAGAACAGCAGTAGCAGTATATTGCGCCCAGCATTCCGCTCCTGAGGGAGGTCCACCGATGACGCGACGAGTGCTCCATCTCCAATTAACTGCGGTCGGGGTTGCGCTGATACTGGCCGGAATCGTCGGTAGCGTGGGCAGCGCACAAGCCCCGCGCGCCGTCTCGGTCGATGCCGATGACATCGGCGGTGTGGTCACGGGGCCGAAGGGTCCCGAAGCTGGTGTGTGGGTGGTGGCGGAAACGACTGACCTGGCCACACGACTGATCAAGAGTGTCGTCACCGACGATCAGGGCCGCTACCTGCTGCCGGATCTGCCGAAGGGGAACTACGACGTGTGGGTGCGCGGCTACGGTCTGGTGGATTCACCGAAGACGCGAGGCGACGCCGGGACGGCAGCTGGCGCTGACCGCTGTTCCGGCGCCGAGTCCGCGAGTGGCTGCCGAGTACTACCCCGCGCAGTACTGGCTGTCGCTGCTGCAGGTGCCGCCGGCGAGCGATTTCCCCGGCACGGGTCCGTCGGGCAACGGCATCGCGACGACCGTGAGAAGCCAGGGCGAGTGGATTCGCAACATCGTCAACACCGACGGTTGCACCGGCTGCCATCAGATGGGCAACAAGGCGACGCGCGAGATTCCCGAGAGGCTCGGGAAGTTCGAGCACTCGAGTGCGGCCTGGGATCGCCGTGTCCAGTCCGGGCAGGCGGGTCGCGGAATGATCGCCCGCTTCGATCAGGTCGGTCGTCCGCGAGCGCTGGGGATGTGGGCCGACTGGACGGATCGCATCGCGGGCGGCGAGCTGCCAGCGACGGCGCCGTCCCGGCCGCAGGGCCGCGAGCGCAACGTCGTCGTGACGATGTGGGACTGGGCGGATCCGAAGGCCTACCTCCACGACGAGATCGCCAGCGACAAGCGCAACCCGACGGTGAACGCGAACGGTCCGATCTATGGCGCCCTCGAAGCCAGCGCGGACTACATGCCCGTTGTCGAGCCGACACGCCATGCGGCGACGCAGGTGAAGTTGATGGTGCGCGACCCGAAGACGCCGAGCGAGGCGCAGACGCCGCCGGCGGCCTCGTCCGCGTACTGGGGCGACGAGGCGATCTGGACCAGCCAGACCAGCGCGCACAGCTTCGCGATGGACAAGCAGTCGCGAGTCTGGGTTGCCGCGCGTATCCGTCCGAACCAGACTGCGGATTTCTGCAAGGCGGGATCGTCACATCCATCGGCGAAGGCGTTCCCGGTCGCGCAGAGCGGGCGGCAGATGCAGATGTACGACCCGAAGACGAAGAAGGTGACGACCATCGACACGTGCTTCGGCACCCACCACCTGAACTTCGATGACAACGACGTGCTGTGGTTCACGGGCGGTGGTCCGGTCGAAGGCTGGTTCGACACCCGCATCTACGACAAGACCGGGGACGAGCAGAAGGCCCAGGGCTGGACGGTGTTCGTGCTCGACACCAACGGCAACGGCAAGCGCGACGCGTATGTCGAGCCGGATCAGCCGGTCGATCCGACCAAGGACAAGCGGGTGAACGCGCCGTTCTACGGCGTCGCGCCGAGCCCGGTCGATGGATCGATCTGGGGATCGGTGCTGGGCATGCCGGGCATGCTCGTGCGGATCGTGCTCGGTCCGGATCCGTCGAACACGGCGCTGTCCGAGGTCTACGAGGTGCCGTTCAAGAACCCGAAGGCGACGGCGCAGGGCTTCGCGCCGCGCGGCATGGACGTGGACAGCAGCGGCGTGGTGTGGACGGTGCTCTCGAGCGGGCATCTGGCCAGCTTCGATCGGCGCAAATGCAAGGCACGGCTGAATGGCCCTGAGGCTACAGGTCAGCACTGCCCGGAGGGCTGGGCGCTCTATCCGCTCCCCGGTCCCAACTACAAAGGTGCGGTGGACTCGGCGAGCGCCGACACGGCGTACTACAACTTCACCGATCGCTTCGACATGCTCGGCATCGGGAAGGACATCCCACTCGCAACCGGCAACGGATCCGAAGCGCTGCTCGCGCTCGTGGACGGCAAGTTCCTCACCTTCCGCGTGCCGTATCCGATGGGCTTCTACGCCAAGGGCATCGACGGCCGGATCGACGATCCGAAGGGCGGCTGGAAGGGCAAGGGCATCTGGACCACCTACGCGACGCGCGCACCGTTCCACGCCGAAGGCGGCAAGGGGACGACGAGCAAGCTGGTGAAGTTCCAGGTGAGAAACAGTCCTCTCGACAAGTAAATCTGTCGGGTCGTTCGAACGGTTCGAACGACCCGAGCGTCTCCTCCAGCATGGCTCTGACGCGACGTCGTTTCCTGAGACGCGTTGCCGCGGCCGGCGGCGCTTCCCTGACGTACGAGGCGATGACCGGTCTCGGTCTGCTCGCCGCGCCGTCCCAGGCGCGCTTCGATCTGAGCGGCCGCGTCTCCGGTGTCCGCGTGCTGGTCCTCGGCGCCGGACTTGCCGGCATGACCGTCGCGTACGAGCTCGGCAAAGTGGGCTACGACTGTCGCATCCTCGAGGGCCGCGCGCGGCCGGGCGGCCGGGTGTTCACCGTCCGCCGCGGCACGGTGAGCGAAGAAGAGGGTTCGCCACAGACGGCTGCGTTCGATGAAGGCCTCTACTTCAACGCTGGACCCATGCGCATCTCGCATCATCACGAGACGACGTTGGCGTACTGCCGCGAGCTACAGGTGCCAGTTGAAGTCTTCGTGGCGGACTCCGATGCTGCTTACCTGTATCAAACCAGATCGTCGACGCTGGCTGGACGTCGGATTCGTCTCCGCGAAGCCAGGGCAGATTTCGACGGCTACATCGCGGAGCTGCTGAGCAAGGCGCTGTCGCAGGCGCAGCTCGATCAGCCGCTGACCACCGAAGATCGCGACAGACTCCTTGCGTATCTGCGCCAGCTCGGCGCACTCGATCAGCAGCGGCAGTACCGCGGCTCACCACGGCGCAGCGGTTACGAGCAGCGGTCTGCGCCGCTGTCGTTACACGACTTGCTCGGCGGGAATTTCAACTTCCAACTGGGGATCGACTGGGACTCTCAGCCGACGATGATGCAGGTCGCCGGAGGAATGGACCGCCTGCCTGCGGCACTTGCCGCACGCCTCGGGAACCGGATTACCCATCGCGCCGCCGTGCGCGAGATTCGACAGAGCGAACGCGGAGTGTGGGCGATCTACGCCGATGCGGATGGACGACTGAAGCGCGTCGATGCCGACTACTGTGTGAGCACGATTCCGTTGCCGGTGCTGAGCGGAATCCAGAAGGACTTCTCGCCGCCGGTCCAATCGGCCATCGCGGCGGCCAATTACGATGGCGCGGGCAAGATCGGACTGCAGTTCAAGCGCCGCTTCTGGGAGGAAGACGACCAGATCTACGGCGGCAGGTCGTGGACGGACCAGGAGATCGGACAGATCATCTATCCACCGCACGGCCTCAACGAGCGTAAGGGCATCCTCGTCGGCTACTACCTGGATTTTGCCAGGACCATGCGTGAGCGCCCCCCTGCCGAACGGCAACGGCTCGCGCTCGAGCAGGGCGCCGGCATTCACCCGCAGTACACCACCGAGTTCGAGACGGCGTTCTCTGTCTCCTGGCCCCGTGTACCGTGGAGCCGTGGGTCATGGCGTTCGGAAACGGCGAAGGCGCTTGAAGCGCTCGCGGCACTCCGGCAACCGGATGGTCGAGTGCACTTCGCCGGTGACTACATGACGAACATGAGTTCGTGGATGAACGGAGCCTTCGAGTCGGCCCGCGAGGTGGCGATGGCGGTCCATACCCGTGGCGTCGCTCGCAACTGAGAAACTTGTCGCCGGGAATTGATAGCATCCACGCGATGCTGATCCGCGCGCTGCTGGCCTTTCTCGCCCTGCCCGGGCTGGTGGCGTTCGCCGCCCCGCTGTTCATGGCGTGGCCGCGCGTCCGCGAGGGCTCCTTCAACCCGATCGCCCTGGTCCTCCTCGTTCCCGGCATCACGCTCCTGCTCTGGTGCGTCCGCGACTTCCTCGTCACGGGCAAGGGCACGCTCGCCCCGTGGGATCCGCCGCGGCTGCTCGTCTCGTCGGGGTCGTATCGCTTCTCACGCAATCCGATGTACGTGGGCGTGAGCCTGATCCTCCTCGGCTGGTCGATGGCCTTCGAGTCGTGGAACCTCCTGGTCTACGCGCTGATCGTCACGACGGCGTTCCATCTTGCGCGTCGTGTTCGGCGAGGAGCCGTGGCTCGCGCGCACCCATGGCCGCAAATGGGATGACTACGTCACGAAAGTGCCGCGGTGGCTCTTCCCGAGCCGAAAGGCATTGCTGCTGTCGTGGGTCGGAGTCTTCGTGCTCCTCCTGATCGCCGGCCTGACCTACGAGGCATACGCCGACGCGCAGGCCGCGCGCGAGTTTCCGCCGACCGGGACGATGGTGGACATCGGCGGACGACGGCTGCATCTGGTGTGCATCGGCCGGGACGATGCGATGGATCCGACCGTGATCTTCGAGTCGAGCGGATGGGGCAACGCGCTCAGCTCGTCGAAGGCTCGCGAGCGGCTGGCCACTCGCACGCGGGTGTGCAGCTACGACCGCCTGGGACACGGGTGGAGCGACGCAGCGCCGGGCGTGACCACCATCGGCGGGACGGCCAGCGACCTTGGTGTGCTGCAGGATCGCGCGAAGCTGGCCGGGCCCTTCGTCCTCGTCGCCTCGTCGATCGGTGGACTGACGGCGGAGATGTTTGCCCGAACGTATCCCGAGCGCGTCGCGGGCATCGTCTTCGTGGACGCGGCGAACAGCTTGTTCGTGCCTCGCCTGGCGTCATACTCCTGGAGGATCACCGCGCTGGCGTGCACGGTCGGTGCGCTGTCGCGGTTCGGCGTGATTCGCCTGCTGGATCCGTTCGGCCTCGGCGAGGACTCGGAGGGCGCCCGGCGATCGGCCGCGGTCACCTACGGCGCCCGTCGATGGACGGCCATCTGCGCGATGACGCGCGGACTGAACACCACGCTGCGAGAGTTCGAGCAGGCGCGACCGCTGTCGCCCGGGTTGCCGCTCGTCGTGCTGTCCGCGTCGAGCTCGCGGCAGCTGATGCCGTCGTTCGCGGAGTGGTTCGTCGATCCGGACGCGATTCGAGCCGAGACCGAGGAAGCGCATCGAGCCTTCGCGAAGCCCTCGGCGGCAGCTGGAAGAAGATCCCCGACAGCTCGCACCTGATTGCCGACAGTCAGCCGGACGCCGTTGCTGATGTGGTGTTCGAGATGCTCGATACACTGCGACGCCCGTAGGGGCCGCCTTCAGGCGGCCCGACCGCGCTCTACTTGCGTGCGGCGCGCGGATCGACGTCGCGCAGCATCTGGTAGAACTGCATGAACACGTTGTCGCGGGCGGCGTGCTCGATGTGGCAGTTGTAGCAGCTGGCCTTCGGCTGCGGCGCCGCTGACGTCCTGAGCCCGCCCATCATCGAGCCGCCGAAGTTGTAGTAGGCCCACCCTTCGGGCACACGCGACGTGTCCTTGACGGCCATCTCGATCCCATGCGCGTCGGTGGCGAACTGGCCGCGGCGTGCAGGCAGGGCGTTGGTCCCGATCCCCTGGAGGAGCAGCACCATCATCGTTCCGTCACGGAACTCACCGGTCTCGACGAAATGCCGATACGCGGTCGGTTCGATGAGCGTCGTGTTGAACATCTGCATGCCGCCGCCCCCGCCCCCTTCCGAGTAGCTCAACCCGAGCGACGAGCCGGCGAGCACCCACGTGCGGTAATCGGACGGAAGCAGCAGATCCCGCTTGGCGTCGTACTTCGGCATCGCTTTCGAAGACGAGGCGGTGACGGGTCCCTGTTCGAGGGCCGCACCCCGAATCGCGACGACCGCGATCCAGCCAATCACTGCGGCCACGCCAGCCGCTCGACCTATCGTCCGTACACTCATGATGCCTCCGCTTGATTGAAAGGATTGTCGCGCGTTCCGTCCCCGGCTGCCAGGTCTTTGCAGCGACCGGCGACCGGCTCCATTCGCAGCCGGCACACCGCCGCTCACCGCAACCGCGGTGACAGGAGCGTCTCGACGTGCGGCTTGCGCGATCGACTCACGCCGATCTGCGCGCCATCCGACAGCACGAGATGAAGCCCGTCACGATCGTGCGTTTCACGGACGTGATGAAGGTTCACGATCGCCATGCGATGGGCGCGCACGAAGGTCTCGGGCGCGAGCTGCTCCTCGAGGGCGGTCAGCGACCCGCGCACCAGATGCTGTCCCCGCGTCGAGTGGACCATCACGCAGTAGTCCTGGGCCTCGATCCAGACGATCTCGTCCATGCGAAGCACGATCGTGCGCTCGCCGTGTTTGAGCGACAGTCGTTGCAGATATCTCGACGCCGCACCTGAAGACTCTTCACTCGGGTCGCGCTGCTGAAGCTCCGCGGCCACGCCCGCCATCTGGCTGGCCAGCTCGCCCAGGCGCTTTTCGCGGACGCGCCGCTTCGCCCGCCCGAGGGCCTCGAGGAACCGCTCATCCGAGAACGGCTTCAGCACATAGTCGGTGGCCGCCACCTCGAATGCGCCGACCGCGTACTGGCTGAACGCCGTCGTGAAGACGATCACCGGCGGCTCGCTCTGCAGGTCTTCGGCGAGCTGCACGCCGCTCAGCCCGGGCATTTCAATGTCGAGAAAGACGATGTCCGGACGGGTGCGGGCGATGCTGTCACGTGCGCTCAGGCCGTCCGCACATTCCTCGACTCCGCCGATCTCGGGATCGCGACGCAGGAGCGTTACCGCCGCCTCGCGCGCCAGCGGCTCGTCGTCCACGACCAGAACCCGGAATGTGGTCATTGGAGCGTCGACGGAGGCCGATGCAGAGCGCCGGTATGAGCGGGCAGCCGGATATGGGCGACGGTTCCACCGTCATCCGCGCGCTCGAGGTCGAGCCTCGCGGCCCCGTCATAGAGGCGCTGCAGTCGCAGCCGCGTATTGCGCAGGCCCGTCCCCGCGTGATCGTCCACGTTGAAATCCTCGGGAAGCCCCGCGCCGTCGTCACGAACCCGGACGTGCAGCTCTCCTTCGTCGATCGACGCCGACAGCTCGAGACTGCACGGCCCCGATCGTTTGGCGACGCCGTGGCGGAACGCGTTCTCGACCAGCGGCTGCAACAGGAACGCCGGCACCGCACAGGACTCGGACTCGGGCGAGATGGCATAGCGCACGTCGAGCCGATCGCTGAATCGCACGCGCTGCAGGTCGATATACCGCTTCACGAACGCCGTCTCCTCGCCGAGCGTGCTGGTGTGCTGGCGGCCATCCACAGTCGCTCGCAGCAACTCGCTGAGGCCCAGCAGCATCGACAGCGCGCGGTCGCTGGCCCGCGTGACGAATCAGCGAGGCAATCGAGTTCAGCGTATTGAAGAGAAAGTGCGGCTCGATCTCCAGCCGCAGCGCGTCGAGCTGGGCGCGGGCGAGGTCGGCCTCCAGGCGTGATTCGCGGATGGCGAGAGTCCGCGCGCGGTGATAGACGGCCAGCGACGAGCCGATCAGCAGCAGGATGCCGTAGACGGCCAGGTCCGCAGGCACCGACAGCGTGTGGATGATCAGCGATCCGCCGAGTCCGAACGTCTCCATCGGGGCGTATGGCTGGAATCCGACCGTCGAGAGTGACGCGATGACGATGTGGCGGCGATGACCAGCAGACCGGTGCCGGCGACGGGTCCGGAGACCGATTGCGTGGACCGCTCGCTCAGTCGCGCGCCGAGGCGCAGGACCGTCGGCGTGGCCAGCGCCCACACACTCCACGAGCACAACTGCCACGCGAACATCCGGGCGAACGAGTGCCCGTGATCCAGCATCGACAGATAGATCTGTGCCGAGATGGTCAGCGCGATCAGACTGGCGCCGCCTGCCCCGATGAGCCACATCATGCGAGCGGAGAGCGGCATGGACCGATCAGGAGCATATCGACTGGAGGCAGCGACGGGCAACGACAGTGCAGCCAGCGGTGGCGGGACGCCGTGGACGGCCGTCAGCGTGCAGCGAGCAGTTCGAGCAGGGCAGTGACTTCGGCGCGAATCGCGGCCTTCAGCGTGGGCTCGTGTTCGGGCGCCCATTCGGGTGAGTGAGGCGCGGGCACGGGAATGCCGGTTCGACGGGATTCGTCCAGCTTCGCGCGATTGACCGCGCCGATGTGCAGCAGCGCGATCGGCACGCCTGCCGCGCCGTACTCGGCGAAGTCCTCCGACGTCATCTTCGCGGGCATCTCTACGACGTTCTGGTCGCCCAGCGCGGACTTCAGCGCGGCGGCGAGACGGGAGATGAGAGCCGGATCGTTGACGACCGGCGGCCTGGCGGTCGCCGGCGCGACAACGAGAGGCTCGCGCGAGGCGCCGGCAGCGTCGGCTTCTCCTTTCGCGATGCGACGGATCGCGGCGAGCGTCCGTGTGCGCACCTGGGTCGTGAACGTCCGCACCGACAATTCCAGCTTTACTTCGTCGGGAATGATGTTGGCCTGCGTGCCGCCGTGAATCGACCCGACCGTGATCACGACCGGATCGCTCGGGTTGTTCTCGCGGGAGACGATCGTCTGCAGCGACAGAACGATGCGCGAGGCGAGGACGACGGGATCGACGGCGTTGTGCGGCATGGCCGCATGTCCCCCTCGGCCGTAGACGGTGATCTCCACGCGATCCGACATCGCGCGGAACAGCCCGGCGTGGTAGCCGATCGTTCCCGCCGGCATCGTGTCGTCGTCGTGGAGCGACAGCGCGAAGTCGGGGCGCGGAAAGCGCGTGAACAGGCCGTCGGTCAACATGGCGGCGGCGCCGCCCTGTCCTTCTTCCGCCGGCTGACCGACCATCATCAGCGTGCCGCGCCAGCGATCCTTCTGCTCGGCCATGAGCCGCGCCGTCCCTGCCCACGCTGACATGTGAATGTCGTGTCCGCACGCGTGCATGACCGGTACGAGCTGCCCGGCGGCGTTCTTCGTGGTGGCGGTGCTGGCAAACGCGAGGCCCGTCTTCTCCGCAACCGGCAGCGCATCGAGCTCCGTGCGCAACATGACGGTTGGTCCGGCGCCATTCTTCATGATCGCGACCACGCCCGTCTTGCCGACGCCGGTCGTGACCTCGAAGCCGAGCGCCTTCATGCGCGCGGCGAGCTTCGCCGCGGTCTGCGTTTCCTGGAATCCGATCTCGGGGTTCTTGTGCAGGTCCTTGTAGAGCGTCTCGATGTCAGGATAAACCGCGTCGATCTGCACCGCCGTTGGAGTGCTCCAACGCGTGCCGCCGGTCTGAGCTGCCAGCACCGCGTGCGTCGAGGCAACGAACACCGCGAAGATCCAGTGTGATCTCATGACGTCGCCGCCGTCTCTGTTTCGGCTCGGGCGAGCCTCTTGCACGCGACCGTGCCTCGAACACCATTGATCATCCCGACGAGAAGAAACGGACTGACAACGCCCGGAAGCTGCCCTTGTGCCAACGCGGCGCCAATCCCAACGGCAACCAGGATCGCGCCGATGACCGCGGCTATGCTCGATCTGCGTTGCATGCCGAACCCGATGATCCCAAAGATGAGGACACTCTGAAGCTGAGTCAGGACGTCTCCGCCGGCCAGCAGCGTGACCACGGTCGCGATCACACCGAGGATCGCAGCCAGGTACGCGAACCAGACTGCGAGCCGAATCGCCTCGCGGGCACCCGCGAGATCGCTGACGTCCGGCCAGAAGGTCCGCCAGCGACTTGGCCGGTTGACGATTTCTTCAAACATGTGCCCGGCCCGAAGCTCTGAATGACGTCGTCATGAGTCGTATATTCTGCCCTAACGGGTCCGGCTGCCGCTGGACACTACAGCGACCCTGGCCATGCGTATAGGCGCTCACATGTCCGTGGCCGGTGGCATCTCGAACGCCGTCGAGCGGGCGGTGCTCCACGGCTGCGAAGCGCTCCAAATCTTCAGCAAGAATGCCCGCCAGCTGCGCGGCAAGCCGCTCGATCCTGCCGACGTCCGCACCTTTCGCCGGCGGATTGAAGAAACCGGCATCACGCCCGTCGTCTCGCACGCCAGCTATCTGATCAACCTGGCGACCGCATCCCCCGCGCTGCGCGAGCCGACGCTGGCGGCCTTCGTCGACGAGCTCGTTCGCGCCGAGGCGCTCGGTCTGCTCGGCGTGGTGATTCATCCCGGCGTCTGCACGTCAGGCACCGAGGACGCGGCCCTCGGTCTGATCGCCGACGCGATCCGCTTTGCCTTCAAGGCCCGCCCTCGCAACAAGACGATGGTCCTGCTCGAGCACACGGCGGGGCAGGGCCGGACGCTTGGACATCGCTTCGAGCACCTCGCCGCCATCATTGAGCGCGTGAATGGCTCGGCGCGCGTCGGTGTGTGTCTCGACACCTGTCATCTCGTCGCATCCGGCTACGACATCGTGTCGGAGTCCGGCTATCACGACACGTTCAATGCCTTCGATCGCATCGTCGGCCTCGAGCGTCTGCGGGTGTTTCACGGCAACGATTCGAAGAAGCCGTGTGGCAGCCGCGTCGATCGGCACGAGCACATCGGCCAGGGCTGTCTCGGTCTCGAGCCGTTCCGCCGCCTGCTGCACGATCCACGGTTCAGCCAGTTGCCAATCCTCATCGAGACCGAGAAGTCCGGCAAC
Organism: uncultured Acidobacteriota bacterium; assembly: GCA_963751025.1. Lineage (GTDB taxonomy): Bacteria > Acidobacteriota > Vicinamibacteria > Vicinamibacterales > UBA2999 > Gp6-AA40. The sequence goes on from CAVVTC010000012.1 coordinate 209,744, forward strand.
ACCAGGCCCAATGTGATCGGGATCGATCGCTACGACATGCAGAACCTCGATACGCTCCGCAGCCTGCGGCTTAGGCTGTAGGCTCTTGGCGTTGGGCTGGGCCACCCAAAGCCCAAAGCAAGGCTATGTTGATGCGCTATATTCGCCGGGCGGCAATCGCCGAGGGGCCGCCCGCCGCATCTAAAGGTCGGGACGTCGATGACGCGATGTGGTCAATCGGGCCTGGGTGGCGACTACTTGTTGCGCTCGCCGTCTTTTCGTATGTCCTGTGGTTTCGCACGCATGGCATCAGCGACGCCTTTTGGCTCCGAGGTGATCAGGTCAGGGATTGGGCGCTGGCGCTCGGGCCTCTTGCTGATCTGCCGCGCTCCGGCGTGCCCAGCACCGCCGGCGGCACCACATTGGGCCCCGCCTACTACTGGTTCCTCTGGCTGGTCGCGCGCATTGCGCACCCACTGATCGGCTCTTTGCCACACGCCGGAGGATTCGGCGTTGGGTTCCTCCAGTCGGCCGCCGACGCTGTTCTCCTTCTTGCCCTGTTCCGCCGCTTTCGGTCGCCGCTGGTCGCCATCCTGATCGTCGTTGCCGCGGCGACCTGCGGCTACGACGCGACGCTGAGTTCTACGATCTGGAATCCGCCCGTCGCAACGGCTTACGCCAAGATCGCAATCGCTCTCGTCCTCTGGAATCGCGACGTCACCATCGCTCGGGCCGTGCTCGCCAGTGTTGCGAGCTGGATCGCCGTGCAGTGTCACACGACCGGCTTCATCGTCGCCGTTCCGGTGATCGCGTGGCTGATCGCAGCCCCGGCGTGGGCACGCGATTGGAGAGCAGTCGGAGCCCGAGTCGCTATCATCACGACACTCATTCTGCTCCTCGAGGCGCCCTTCCTGACGAGCCGACGCGCAGAGACGACGACACCGAGCCGCATCACCAGCAGTCTCGCCGCCGTTGTGAACAAACCGGGTGATGCCGTTCACCTCAGTGCGAGCACGATATTTGTCGCACGAGCCCTGCATTTCAACCTGGTTCGCCCATTCGACGCCGATCAGAAGACCTTGTCGCTCTTTGCGGCAGGATTCGTGGCGGCATTGATGGCGACAGCATTACTCACGCGTGATCCGTCGCTACTCGTAATCTCGCTTGGGCCGCTCCTCACCGCAGTGGCGCTGTTCGCCGTGTGGCAGGGCCCGCTCGAGGAAGTGTATTTGTCTCTGGTGCTGACGCCAGCGGCGGTTATCACCCTATTTGCGTGGATCGATCGCATTCCGGCCCGCGCAGGCGCTGCCGTTACGACGGCTATGGCGCTATTGCTCACCGCTGTGCAGCCAGCGCGGGCGCAGATGGCCTGGAGCTTCCATCGCCTGCCGCAATACGGCCAGATCGTGAAGGGCTGTCAATCGATTTCGAGACGACACGTTGCGGTGCGAGGCGTGCAGACCACTTTTGAAGTCCCCGTGGATGCGAAACCGGAGTGGCTGTGTACCTGGCCGGCGCCACGATAAATGCAGACAAAGCCGCACCGCTGGCGATCATCAGTCCGGGGGGCGCAGTGACCTACCAGTAGAGGTCGTCGTGTCGGAGTCCGGCTATCACGAGTCTATCAGACCCGCCTGGGGTATATTCGCGCGCATGAGCCGAGCGACGTTCCTTCGTCTCTTCGTCGCCGTTTTCGTGCTGCAGGGCGCGTGGGCTGTGTACACGCAAACGGCAAAGCCGCCAGGCCCGCTTCGCACCCAGCAGGTGAAGGGCGATCTGCACATGATCTCCGGCGAGGGCGGCAACGTCGCCCTCTACGCGACGAGCGACGGCGTCATCCTCGTGGACGACATGTTCGATCGCAACCATGCCGACATCCTCGCGCAGGTGAAGACGGTCACGGACAAGCCGCTGAAGTACGTCATCAACACACACCAGCATGACGACCATGCCGGCGGCGATTTCAAGATGCTGCCGATCGCCGAGGTGATCGCGCACCGGAACGTCTACGCCAATCTCAAGGACCTGAAGCGTCCGTACTACGAGGACACGCCGGGCACACCGATCGGACTGCCGCGCATTACGTTCACCGATCAGCTCGACGTGCATCTCGGCGGGAAGGACGTGCAGGCGTACTACTTCGGGCGTGGTCACACGAGCGGCGACGCCGTGATCTACTTCCCCGAGCAACGTGCCATTCACACCGGCGATCTATTCCTCGCGACTCGTGCTGGTGGGCGCGGCGCAGCGCCCGCGAAGCCGCGGCCCCCGGGCGTGCCGATCTATGTGGACTACGTCCAGGGCGGCAGCTTTATCGAGTGGTCGAAGACGCTCGAGGGCGCGTTGAGGCTGGACTTCGACACCGTGATCCCCGGACACGGTCCCGTATCGACCAAGGCCGACCTGGTGAAGTTCAAGTCCGATCTCGAGACGATGCGCGGCCGGCTGACCGGGCTGATCAAACAGGGCAGCACGAAGGCGGAGATCGTGAAGATCCTCGAAGACGACTACGGCTGGCGCTCGACGGGATGTCCGCAGAGCCCGCCGACGGGCGGATGTCTGCAGTATCAGCAGGTGGACGCCTTGATTGCGGAGCTGGGACGATGAGCAGACGTCGATTCGGAGGCGCTGGCATGACGGCCGTCGTGTTGAGCGTGTCTCTCCACGCGCAGACCGCCACGCTCACCCCGCAGGACTACATCGATATTCAGCAGCTCGTGTCGAAATACGCCTACGCGATCGACGAGTGCACCAACCGCGGCTACGACTACGCGGACCTCTATGTGTCGGACGGCACGTTCTCGACGTCGCGCAACGGGAAAGTGCTCAACACATTCGCCGGACGCGATCGTCTCGCCGAGGCCGCGCGCGGTGGTATGCCCGACTGCAAGGACGTCCCCTGGGCCGGCATCGTCCACATGCTGGTGAATCACGTCATCGAGCCCGCGCCGGTAGGCGCGACGGGAAAGGTCTACCTGATCGCGATCGGGCTCGACGGCGAGCCCGGGAAAGTCGAAGCGCAGGGCCGCTATGAAGACGTGTACGTGAAGACGCCGCAAGGCTGGCGATTCAAGTCGCGCATGCACGTGCTCGCGTCGGGACAGACCGAGGTGTCCCGTGGCAAGAAGTAGACCGGTCAAGACGCACGGCCTCACGCACGTCGCGCTCGCCGTGCGCGATCCGCAGCGGTCGCTCCGCTTCTATCAGTCGATTCTCGGTATGGTTGCCGTCTACGAGAGCGACGACTTTGTCCAGGCGCAGACGCCGGGAAGCCGCGACGTGCTGGTCTTCGAGCGCAAGCCGCGCCAGGCAGGCAAGCCAGGCGGCGTGGTGCACTTCGGTTTCCGCCTGCAGCGAGCGAGGGACATCGCTCAGGCACAAACGGCCATCCGTCAGGCCGGTGGAACGATCAAGGAGAGCGGGGAGTTCGTGCCCGGCGAGCCCTACGTGTTCTTCACCGATCCTGACGGGTACGAAGTCGAGATCTGGTACGAGATCCCGACGCCAGTGGATCCGAAATCGTAGCTATGAGGTCGTTCGTTGCCGCGCAGGTAGCAGGGGGCGCGGAGGAAACGCGCTACACCGCGTCAGCGTTACTCCGAAGCCTCCGTTGCCTCGTTTACGGCAACGCGAAGACCCAGATGCCGCCGCCCTCGGGTGGCTCGGCGACCTTCCCCGGAAACATGCGGCCGAGACCGACGTTCATGCCGCGCACGTCGCCGCCCCAGCCCGAGAGGACCGCGAGGTACTGCTTCCCATCTATCGTGAACGTACTCGGTGGCGCGACGATCCCTGAGTTGGTGACGAACTCCCAGAGCAGCTTGCCGGTGGCAGCGTCGAACGCATGCACCTTGCGGTCGTTGGTGCCGCCGCTGAACACGACGCCGCCCGCCGTGGCCAGCATCGAGCCCCAGTTCGGACTGAACTCGTATCGATGCCGCCACACGCGCTGACCCGTGTCCACGTTCCACGCCTGTACTTCACCACCCACGTGATCGGCGCCCGGCGCCGGAAAGCCAGGGCCGCCGAACTGCGTGCCGGCGAATGCCTTGCCGGGCGTGTACTTCACGGGCACGCCCATCAGCGCTCCGCACAGGTTGTTGTTGGCCGGGATGTAGATCATCCGCGTCAGCGGGCTGAACGCAATCGGCGGCCAGTTCTTGCCGCCGTGCGAGCCAGGACAGAACTCGGCGCGCTTGCCGGTGCCCGGCTTGTGCGCGGGATCGACATCCGGCTTCCCGGTTTTCGGATCGAGGCCGCGGAAGACGTTCTGCGTCACGTACGCCTTGCCCTCGACGAAATTGATCTTGCCGGACGTGCGCTCGAGGAACCACAGATAGCCGTCGCGCGCGACGTTCACGAGTCCTTTGATCGTGCGTCCGTTCCGCTGATAGTCGATGAGCAGCGGCGGTGAGACTTCGTCCCAGTCCCAGGACTCGTTCGGGTTGTACTGGAAGTGCCCCTTGATCTGTCCCGTCGCCACGTCGATGGCGACCGTCGATGCGACGTAGAGGTTGTCGCCCGGCCGCTGGTCGCCCATCCACGGACCGCCATTGCCGGTTCCCCAGAACGAGAGGTTGGTCTCGGGATCGTAGTTGCCAGTCACCCACACCGGGGCGCCGCCGGTCTTCCACTGATCGCCGCGTGGCCACGTCTCGCTGCCGGGTTCGCCCGGCGCCGGCACCATGTGCGTTTTCCACAACTGCTTGCCGGATTCGAGATCGAAGGCCGCCACGAAGCCGCGCACGCCGAACTCTCCGCCCGACGCGCCGATCATCACCTTGTTGTTCGCGACCAGCGGCGCCAGCGTGAGGTAGTACGCCGACTTGTTGTCGGCGACCGTGGTCGTCCAGACCTCCTTGCCGGTCCTGGCGTCGAGCGCGACGAGCACCGCCTCGCCGGCGGCGTAGTAGACCTTGTCGCCGTGGAGCGCCACGCCACGATTCGTGTCGTGCAGCACGAAGGCGTCCGGCGGGCCGCGGCCGTTTGTATCTCCAGAGCTGCTCGCCGGTTTTCGCGTTGAGCGCGATCACCTGATTATTGGGCGTGGTGATGAACATCACGCCGTTGTTGACGACCGGCGCCGCCTCGTGGACGCGGCCTTCGCCGGTGGGGATGTTCCACACCATGCGCAGCTGTCCGGCGTTGGCGGTCGTGATCTCGGTGAGCGGGCTGTAGCCCCATCCGTCGTAGGTGCGGCGAATCGAGAGCCAGTTTCCCGGCTCGGGGTTCCGCAGCCGCGCAGCCGTGACGCTCTGATAGCTGCGAAGGATCGACGGAGCAGCCGTCTTCGCCGCAGGCGGCTGTTGAGCCAGTCCAGGAGCAGCCAGCCACACCGCGGTGAAGAGGGCGACAGCCGCGAGCGCCGTGAACGAGCGCTTCAAGATTGACATGGGGCAGATTGTATACTTCGTCACTGCAGCGCGGGCAGACTGAAGCGGGCACGGAGACGTCAATACATCGAGGTCGAGATTGCGATACCTGCTTGCGATTGTCCCGTTCGCTGTCGTCGCGACCCTGTCCGCCCAGACGGCCGGGACGATGGTCAGCCTCTCCTCTCAGACAGCGCCTCCGCCACCACCATGGGATGCCCCGCATCTCGAGTTCGAGGTGGCGTCGGTCAAGTCGAATAAGAGCGGACCGACCATGATGATGATGCGGACGCTGCCCACCAGCTTCAATGTGACCAACCTGCCGTTGCGCATGCTCATCACGCAGGCGTACCGCGTCTCGGGGTATCAGCTCGTCGGAGGACCAGGCTGGCTCGACTCCGAGCGCTTCGACATCGTCGCCAAGGCGCCGGAGGGTTCACGTCCGGATCAGACGATGCTGATGTTGCGCGGCTTGTTGGCAGAGCGCTTCAAGTTGAAGGTCCACGGCGAATCGCGAGACGTGCCGATCTATGCGCTGGTGCTGGCACGCAGCGACGGCAAGCTGGGCCCGAAGCTCTCGAAGACCACCGACGACTGTCAGAAGATTCAGGAAGAGCGCCTCGCCGCGGCCAAAGCGGCGAGAGGCACTGGCCCAGGGGGGCCTGGCCGCGCGGGTCAACCCATTCCGTTTGCGATGCCAGGTCCAGGCGAGCGTCCCATCTGCACCATCTCGATGAATGCCGGCCCTCCTGCTGGAGGAGGCCTGCCGGTGATCACGATGCGCGCCGGAGGGCAGACGATGGAGGCACTGGCGCGAAACCTGTCGGGCAACGTCAATCGGCAGGTCGTCGATCGCACGGGCCTGACGGGTCTTTATGACTACGAGCTGCAGTACTCCATGCAGCAGGGAAGCCTGACGACGGCGCCAGTGGGAGGCGCCGCGCCCGCGCCGGCCGCGCCGATCGATGACGGGCCGACGATCTTCGACGCCTTGCGCGACCTTGGCCTGAAGCTGGAGTCCGTACGAGGACCTGTCGAGCACTTGGTGATCGATAGCGTGGAGAGGCCGACGGAGGATTAGGCGGGATCTGTAGAGGCGGGTCTTAAGATCCCGATCCTCGTCCCGATCGAAACAAATCTATTTGCAGACGAAATTCGCGGCTTCGTCTGTGCTTCCGGATCCCTTGTAAGTCGCGGCCTGCGGATACGGGCACAGCGGGCGCGTGCGATCGACGCGCCCGTCGGTCACGTGTGACGCGGGAATCGAGTCCGGCGCCTGCTTCTTCTCCACCCACTGCTCGAGCGCGGTGAGCATGTCGAACGTCGTCGTGCCGGGGCCGCCGCCACAGTGATTCATGCCGGGCACCATGAACAGGCGATAGCTGTCCATCACCGTCTTCGCGCCCATCGCGTCCACGACGCTCTGGTAGTACTGCGTGCTGCTTGGCGCGGGAATCTGCGGGTCGGCCCACCCGTGATACTGAATGAGCTTGCCGCCGCGCGCCGTGAACTTCTTCAGATCGGTGCTGCGCGCGTTGATGAGACCGGCCTCCGCCTTGTCCACGAGCGCCATGTCGCTGTCGAAATTCAGCGTCTTGTAGTCCCAGCTCGGGATTGTTGAAGACCATGAACTGGAACATCTGCGTGCCGATGCCGAACGGCTGCGGCGCGCCGAACGTGGCCCAGCCCAGTTCGCTGCCGTACGCGAGGCCCGGGAAGACCTCCTTCTTCGTCTGGGTGTTCACGACCGCCTGATACATCTTGCGCGCGGCCTCGACCTGCGGCGGCGTGAGGCACGTGGCCGAATCGGCGCCGCTGCACGCCAGCACCTTGGGATCGAACGTGCACTTGGTCGGATTCTCGATCACGCGATCCTTCACGCCGTCCACCGCGTCGCAGGCCTGCAGCACGGCGTCGTGGATCGCCGGGTACTTGGTCGCCGGGATGTACGCGGCCTCGTCCTTGTGGAGATTCTGCGCGACGTACATCGCGAACACCGCGCGGCCGGTGGCGTTGAGCGCCGGCGCGCCGGCGACGATGCCGTCGAAGTCCTCGGGGTAGCGCTGCGCGGCGACGAGCGCCTGGCGTCCGCCGGCCGAACACCCCGTGAAGTAGGAGAGCCTCGGCTGGTTCCCGTAGAACGCCGCGGCGATGGCTTTGCCCTTCACGGTCATCTCGTGGACCGCGCGATGGCCGTAGTCAATCAGCTTCTCGCGGTTCTGCATCCACGGGCCGCCACCGCCCTGATGCCCGGTGTCGGTGCTCGCGGTGACGTAGCCGCGGCGGACGCCGGTGGCCAGCGCGTTGGTGTCGATATTGCCGTTCCAGCCGCCGTTGCCTGTCGCCTGGAACTTGCCGTTCCAGCCGGCGGCCGGCAGCCAGACCTCGATCTTGATGTCGGAGTCCGCCGACGGCTTGAGCGTCGCGGCCACGCGGCAGAAGGCCGGCAGATCGGTGAACTGCGCGCCGCCTCCACGTCCGCCTGCCGGCGGCGTGAACGCGCCGGCCGCGACCGGCTGCGCCAACGTGATCGTCGCGTCCGGAAGCTTCAGTGACGAGAGTGCCTCGCAGGACTGGGCAGCCGCGGTGCGCGCGGTGAACACGACGAGCGCGACCAGGAGAGCCGACTTCGCGAATGAACGTGCCTTCATATTCTCGTCTCCGTCTTATTTACGATCTGGCAGCGCGAATACGTAGAGTGCCTGTCCAGTCGTCGGCACTCTGATCTCAGGTGCAATCGTCGATGGCACGAGCCTCGGGCTTCCACCGCCAAGTCCGGTCGTCACCGCGATGTACTGCTTGCCGTCCACACTGAAGGAGATGGGGAAGCCCTGGACCGACGTGGCCAGCCGCGTCTGCCACAGGATCTTGCCCGTGCGCACGTCAACGGCCTTGAAGCCCCGATCGAGGTCGCCGACAAACGCGACGCCGCCCGCCGTGGAGAGGACCGCGGTCAGGAATGGCGCGCGCTGCTGCAGCGACCACAGTTCCTTCATCGAGTTGACGTCGTACGCGGCGAGCTTGCCGATATTGCCGTCGGTACCCGGCATCTCGTAGAAGCGCCGGTCGGCGCCGCCGCCGCTGCCGCCGCCCGCCCGCTGCTCGATCTTCTGCGCGCGAATCGACAAACAACTCTGGCTGAGCGGAATGATCAGGCTGTTCGTGCCGCGGTGATGGCTCATCGCCTGCCAGTTGTGGCCGCCCTCGGTGCTGGGGCACGAGTCGATCCACTGGCCGATCTCGTGATCGATGATGTCCTGCCGGTACATCGGCGCGCCAGTCTGCGGATCGAACTTCTCCCACACGTTCTGGAAGGTCGTCTCCTTGTGGCCGAGATACTTGCCGGTCTTGCGATCGAGCTTCCAGAGGACGCCGTCCTTGCCGGCGGTGAAGACCAGGTTCTGTCCGCCTGAATCCACCAGCACGCGCTCGAACACGATGTCGAGGTCGAGCGCTTCGCCGGGGGCGTGCGAGTAGTACCACGCGAGCTTGCCGGTATCCACGTCGATCGCTACCGTGGAGCTCGTATAGAGCGCCTTGTCGAGCGTGTACATCCCGCGGCTCACCGGCATCCACGGCTTGGCCTGCGCGGTGCCCCAGTAGGTCAGGTTCAGATCGGGATCGTAGCTGCCGGTGATCCACGTCTCACCGCCGGCGCGAAACAGGTTCGTGAGGCTGCCCCACGTGTCGCCGCCCGGTTCGCCTTCGCGCGCGACCGTGTTGAAGCGCCACAGCTGCTTGCCGGTCTGCGCGTCGTAGGCGCTGATGAAGCACTTCTGCTCGATGTACTGCTGGCAGCCGCCCATGCCTTCGATGACTTTTCCTTTTGCCACGAGCGGACCGCTGGAGCTGCCGCGGCCATCCGGCATCGCGACGTCCCACGCCACCTTGCCCGTCTTCGCGTCGAGGGCGACGATGTGTGCCTGGCTCGTCGCGAGATACAGCTTGTCGTCGTAGAGCGTCATGCCGCGCATCGCGGTGTTGGTGCCCAGACGCTGTTCCCAGATCACATCGCCGGTCTTACCGTCGAGCGCCTGAATGATTCCGCCGGTGTTGTTCAGGAAGATCGTCCCGTTGCGCGCGAGCGGCGACGGCTGATTGGTGCCGCCTTCGGCCATCGGCGCGACCCACACGAGCTGAAGGTCCTGCGCGTTGTCACGCGTGATCTGCGTCAACGGGCTGTAGTTGGACGCGAACTGATCGCGCCTGATGGTCAGCCAGTCGCCCGGAGGAGGATTCTTCAGCATCTCGTCGGTGACCCGCGCGAAGTCCTTCACTTCGCCGGCGACCGTGAGCCCGACCACCGGGGCCTGTGGTTGACCGCGTCCGCCACCGGGCGCGGCGCCCGCAGCTCCTGCGCCTCGTCCTGCGGGAGCCGGTGCCGGGGCTTGCGCGGCCTGCGCAGGCGGTGCTGCGGCAGGCGCCGATCCCGGTGCACCGATCAGCACGGAGGTCGCCGCGGTCAGCGGCTGCGTCCCGGGTGTGCGTCCGTTCGATTGCAGGATGAACGCGATGATGTTCACGTAGGTGTCCGCGGAGAGTGCGCCCGGCCTGTCCGTCGGCATCGTCGTCTGGATCAGCCCGAACAGATCCCGGGTGTTGCGCGTGGACCAGCCGCCCATGAACGCGGCACCCGCGAGCGGCGGGTATCCCATGAGATCGGCACCGTGACAGCCGGCGCAGTTCGCCTGGAACGCCGTACGGCCGGCGTTCGCCTGCTCGGCGGTGAACGGTCCCGCGGTCGATGGCTGCTGACCCGAGACCAGCATGACGCTGCAGGTGAGCACTGCGCCGAGAACAACGAAGAGAGGCTTACGCAAACCCATGTCCCACCTCATCGCAGACGATCTACTTGAGCAACCATCCCCAGAGATTGCTGCCGTCCGGGGCCACGCCCTTCTCGCTATGCACCTGGATATAGAGCTTGCCCTGACGGAGGGCGTCAACTTGCGCGACGGTCAGATCCACCGAACCTGACAGCATGCCGCTGGCGGCCTTGCTGATCGTCAGATCGGTGATGGCAGCGCCGCGTGCGCCTTTGGCGACGCCCTGATGGAGCCGCGCGACCGTCGCCGGCGCGGCGAGACCGTCGAACGCTCCGCTGATCGTCAACTTCCGGCCGCTGAGCGTGCCGGTCGCGGATCCTTTGCCGGTGACGTTGGCGCGATCGGCGGCGCCCGCCGTCGGCACCCAGCCGAGCCGGGCAGTGAATTTATCTCCGCTTTGAGCCGTGGCCGGGAGCGACGCTCCCGCAAGCGCGGCTGCCATCACCATCGTCACGACGCACTGTCTCAGTGTCACGGTCGCACCTCGCGAAGGGCGTTCGACGCACGCGTGTGGCCGCCTGCGCCGCGTGAGAGCTTATCATTGCGCCCCATGGACGCACCCTTCGACGCCGAGTTTTTGACCATCGTCCGGAGCCGGCTGCTGGACGAATATCCCCGGCAGATTCGCGCCTGTCTCGACGCGCTGGGGGAGGAGGACGTGTGGTGGCGTCCCCACGAACAGGCCAACGCGGTCGGCAATCTGGTGCTGCATCTGGCCGGGTCGAACCAGTTCTACCTCGGGCACGCGATTGGGGGAGGAGCCGATATCCGCGACCGGGAGGCCGAGTTCGGCGCGCGAGGCGAGCCGCCGAAGGCGAGCCTCCTCCGGGTCTATGAGGGCGCTGGTGCCACGGTCCAGCGTGTGCTCGACACGCTCACGCCGGCACGTCTGGTCGAGACGACCAACGCCGGCGGACGGCCGAGCTCGTTCGCACGCATCCTGATGCACGTCACGCATCACAACGCACTGCACATCGGGCAGATTGTGTGGGTCACCAAGCTGCGCCGGCCAGGCGGACTCCACGAGCTCCTGCGGTCGTAGCTCCTGGGCTCGTAGGGGCCGCCTTCAGGCGGCCCGTCACCTCGCCTTGACGACGGGTGCCACGAGTATTACTCTTACTTGTAGGAGTAATACCGTGCGTATCACGACCAAGGGACAGGTCACCATTCCGATGGAGATCAGGGAGAAGCTCGGGCTCCTTCCCAACACCGAGGTGGAGTTCGAGATCGACCGCGACGCCGTGCGGATGAAGAAGGCGGCGGCGCCGCGCCGTCCCCATCGTGGCCGTGCGCTCATCGATCACATGCGCGGCAAGGGGACCCGTCGCATCACCACTGACGAGATCATGAAACTCACGCGGGGTTGACGTGGGGGCGACGCTGGTTGACAGCAACGTGATCCTCGATGTGATCACCGACGACGAGGAGTGGGGCGACTGGTCGGCTGATCAACTGGCGGAAGCCGCGCACGCCGGGACGCTGATCATCAATCCCGTCATCTACGCCGAGGTCTCGGTCGGATTCGAGCGGATCGAGGATGTCGAGGAGGCGCTTCCCGCGAACTACTACCGGCGCCTTCCCTTGCCGTTCGAGGCCGCGTTCCTGGCCGGCCAGTGTTTCGTCAAGTATCGCCGGCGGGGCGGCGACCGGCGCTCGCCGATGCCGGACTTCTACATCGGCGCGCACGCCGCCATCGCCGGCTTCACGCTGCTGACCCGCGACGCCAGGCGCTACAAGACCTATTTCCCGTCGCTCCACATCATCGCGCCGTGATCGTTCCCGCCACTCCTATTGACATTCGATAGGAACCAGCGGAGACTGCTTCTCGTATAGCCATTCGATACGAGAGGCGGCTGCCGCATGACCCAACGCTCGAGTCTCCTGCAAGGCACGCTCGACCTGCTGATTCTCAAGGCCCTGTCCACCGGTGAGCTCCACGGGCTCGGGGTCTCGAGGCGCATCGAACAGATGACCGGCGGCACATTCGCCGTGCAGCCAGGGTCTCTCTTTCCCGCGCTGCATCGTCTCGAGGAATCCGGGTGGCTCACCTCGGAATGGGAGGCGTCGGAGAACAACCGGCGCGCCAAGTACTACAAGCTGACGAAAGCGGGGAAGCGGCAGCTCGGCGAGGCCGCCGAGCAGTGGAACCGAATCGCCCTCGCCATGGCCAAAGCACTGGAAGCCTGAGGGACTCGCCGCCATGACACTCTTGTCCCGCGTCGCGAGCCTGTGGCGCAACCTGACCCGCCGAGCCCGCGTCGAGCGTGAGCTCGACGACGAGATGCGCGCCGCGTTCGACCTGCTTGTTGAGGAAAAGGTGCGCGCCGGCATGGCCCTGCCGGATGCGCGGCGTGCCGCGGCGATTGAGCTTCGCATCGAGTCCGTCAAGGAGCAGGTGCGGGACGCGAGAGCGGGGGCGTTCCTCGAGACGCTTCTGGGCGATGTTCGCTATGCGGCGAGGCTGCTCCGTCGCAATCCGTTGTTCACGCTCACCGCCGCGCTGTCGCTCGCGATCGGCATCGGGGCGACGACCACCGTGTTCACGGTCGCCAATGGCCTGCTCCTGCGCTCGGCGACCGGCGTCACGGCGCCCGAAGGTCTGATCGACATCGTGCGTCGCCGGGCGAGCGGTGAGCCGGGCATCGACGAGATCTCGTATCCGGACTATCTCGAGATCCGGACGCGCGCGAACGACCGTTGACGGCGTGTACGCGTATCAGTTGGCGCTGGAAGAACTGAGTCTGCGGGTCAACGACAGCGCCGAACGCGTCTTCGCCAATGTCGTCACGGCCAACTACTTTCAGGTGCTCGGCGTCGCCGCGATGTACGGGCGAGTGTTCGGCGCCGGCGACAGCGAACAGCCCGGCGCGAGTCCGATTGCGGTATTGAGCCACCGCTTCTGGCTGCGCCGCTTCGATGGCGATCGATCAGTCGTCGGCCGGACCGTGTACCTGAACGGATACCCCGTGGCCATCGTCGGCGTGGCCCGCGAAGACTTTCGAGGAATGACCGTCGTGACGCCCGATCTGTGGATACCGATGTCGATGGCGGGCGTGGCCAACGCGGAGTCCGCGATTCCCCGTCTGACGAGCCGCGAGTCCGACTGGCTGATGCTCGGCGCACGACTGAAACCTGGCTACTCGAGAGCCCAGGCCTCGGCCGAGATGACGGCGCTCGGCGCGGCGCTGGCGCGCGAATTCCCGATCACCTACCAGTTCATTCCTCCAGGCATGCAGCCATCGGACCTGTCGTTCACATGGAGTGCGGAGTCCTCGTCGCCGATTCCCTCCGGTCTCCGTCTGCCGGTCGCCGGGTTTCTGGCGCTGCTCATGGTGATCGTCTCGGTGGTTCTCGCGATCGCGTGTGCCAATCTGGCTGGCGTGCTGCTGGCGCGGGCAACCGTACGGCGCCGCGAGATCGCACTGCGTACTGCCATCGGCGCCGGCCGCGCGCGCATCGTCCGTCAACTGCTGACCGAGACGATCCTGTTGTTCGCGCTCGGGAGCGCGGGCGGACTCGCGCTGGCGCGGCTGCTGACGACGCTGCTCGTCGCGCTGCTTCCGTCGTTTCCGATTCCGGTCAGTCTCTCGGTACCGCTCGACGCGCGCGTCGTGCTGTTCGCCCTCGGCATCTCCCTGACGGCGGCGCTGCTCTCGGGCCTGGCTCCGGCGCTGCACGCGTCGAAAGCCGACGTCGTGTCCGGACTCAAAGACGATGCGCAGGCGCCCCTGGATCGGCACGCGTCTGCGGAACACATTCGTGGTTGCGCAGGTGGCGTTCAGCATCCTGCTCGTGGTCGTGGCGGCGATCCTCGTGCGCGCGTTCGACGGTGTGTCGTCCATCAACCGCGGCTTCGATCCCCGGAATGTTGACGTGGCGTCGGTGAACTTGTCGATGGCCGGATACACCGACACATCCGGGCCCCCATTCGTCCGCGAGCTGATCGAACGCGTGCGGGCGCTTCCGGGCGTGCAGATGGCCACCGTCGCCGATCGCGTACCGGGTCCGGGCTCGATGAGCTTTGGCGGGTTGACGGTTCCGGGAGTGCAGCAGCCGCCAGGGCAACCCTTCTTCTATCCGAACTGGACGATGGTGGACTCGCGGTACTTCGCGACGTTGCGGATTCCGCTCGTCGAGGGCCGGGACTTCACCGCCGACGACCGCGCAGGTGGCCAATCCGTTGCCATCGTCGGCGAGGGTGTCGCGAAGCGCTTCTGGCCTGGAAAGAGCGCCGTGGGGCAGCACGTGATGCTCCACACCGGGAACCTGAACATGCCGAATCCACCCGGCACGCGCGTACTGATCGTGGGTGTCGTCGAGCGACCTCAAGTACGGACGGGCGCGTGAGGGGGCACCGCTCGCGCTGTACGTGCCGATCCAGCAGCGCTATTCGGCCGGCGCTCTCAATCCTGGCACGGACGTCTGGAGAGCGACGCCTTGCCGGCGATCTGCGCGCGCTGATTACCTCGATGAATCGGAATCTTCCGGTGCTGACCGCACAGACACTCGAAAGCCAGCAGACGGGCCCTGTCGTGACGCAACTGCGCATCGCGGCGATTGTCGCCGGCAGCGTCGGGCTCGTCGGGCTGCTGCTCGCGGCAATCGGGATCTACGGAGTGACGGCGTACGCGGTGACGCGGCGCACCCGGGAAATTGGCATTCGCATATCACTCGGCGCAACTCGTTCGGTGGTCGTCGGTATGGTCCTGCGTCGCGCGATGGCGCTGGTCATCATCGGATCGGCCGTCGGACTACTGATGGGTGCAGGCGCCGGCAAGCTGTTGTCTGGTGCGCGATTCGGCGTGCCACCTCCTGACGCGTGGATGTTCGCCGGGGCTGCCGGGATCTTCGCGATCGTCGGACTCGCAGCCTGCTACGTCCCGGCTCGTCGTGCGACGCGAATCAGCGCGATGGAAGCTCTCAGGTACGAGTGATCGCGGAGGCTGCTGTCCGCGGAGGCGAAGCTTCCGTTCTACGGGCACACAGTCACTCGGGGACACCGGCACACGTAGCGCGCACGCTTTAGCGTGCGCGGACGTCATCGCCCGGTGTCAGCGCATAGATCCGGAACTGGGCGTTTTCGTACTTCATCGGAAGATCGAGGTGAGCCTCGGTGACGAGATAGTCGAGGTCGTACGTCGTCGCCAGCGATCGGGCGCGCTCCGGGGTCAACGTGGTGAAGTCGCCCAGCGCTGCCGCGCGCTCGACGACGCGGAGGGCGACGTCGCGCGAGTAGATCGCGATCGCCGAGTCCTTCACGTCCTCCAGATACACATCGCGGGCCGCCGATACGCGCACGCTGGTCCCGTACTTCCACGCGTGTCCAGGGTCGGCGAGTACGTGTGCGGTGACCGGCTGGTGCGATACCCATCGCATCGCGTCCTCCCACGGCGACTCGACCCGATGCGGCGCGAACAGCGCGCGATCGGGTCGCTCGACGAGCATCACGTACGCCCCGCGTGAGATTGATACCAGCACGAGCACGATGGCGACGGCTTTGGCCATCCGTTGATCGACGAGCAGCGACAGCACATAGACGGTCGCCAGGGCATCGACCAGCCAGAACACGCGCGAAATCTGCAGTTGCACCGGGAAGGCCAGGCGGCCGACGACCAGCGGCAGCGTGAGCAGGAACACCGCCACCAGCGCTGTGGCCCCCCAGACCAGTGCGGCGTCCTCGGGGCGGGCAGCGCCGTTGCGGTCGCGGCGCCGGTAGGCCCACCAGAGGACAGCAAGCAGGGCCAGGTTGGCGATCCAGGCCCAGAGCGGCCACTGCGACGCGAACAGCGAGTCCTTGCTCGCGACCGCCTGTAGCCACACCGGATCCATGCGCGTCATCGACGCTCGCAGTGGACCTGCCGTGAGCGCCCAGGCGCCGATGCCGGTCGCAGCAACCGCCGCCGCGACGGCCACGCGGCGAAGCGACGGCTGCAGGATCACGAGGGCGACGCCGATCAGAATCGAGAACCACAGACCCGTCGTGACGTGCGTCAAGCCCGTGGCGGCCACGAGCAGGACTGCCAGCCACGCGCGGCGATGGAGCACTGCGGCCACCGCCAGCAGGCCGAAGCCGAAGGCCACCATTCGCGGATGAAAGTACGGCTCGAACGAGTTTGCGCTCGTGCGCGGAATGCGATGCCGCAAGGTGAAGGCCGCGACGAGCGCGAGCGTCACCCACGGCGTTGCGTACACGCGGTTGCCGATCGCGATCAGGCCGATCCAGATCAGTGCGACCGACAGGAGATAGCCGGCGAGGAACAGCGTCTCGAGGGGGATTGAGGTGAGGCGCGCAACCGCGGCGATGATCTCGTCGGTGATCATCAGCCGGCCCTGGGCGTCGATCAGCGATCCGTCTCGTGGAAAGAGCTCAGGATTGATGGCGTGCTCGACGACCGGCAGGTAGAACGCCTGATCGGAGACGCCGTAGCGGTACCCGGCGCCGTTGGCGGTGGCCAGCAGGACGAAGAGGATGCCGCCGGCCGCCCATGGCCATCGCGCACTCACTCAGAGGCCGCCCTCGTCGGCACTTGGGCCATACGTGGACGGCACGGGAATGTCGAGCAGACGCAGATAGACGCCGAGCTGCGCGCGGTGATGAATCGTGTGGCTGATCACGAACGATCGCCAGACCGCGTGCTTCGGCATCGTGAAGATCACGTGGCCCTCGCGCTTCAGCCACCAGGGGGACTTCAGCTCGGCGTCTGATTTGCCCACCAGCGCGGCCCGCGCGCCCGTCGCGTTGGTGTCGAAGAGCCTCAGCACCTCGGCCAACCCCGGCAGCGGCGCGAGGGGAGGAAACTGCGCGAGATCGATCCCGTCCTCGCTCAGCGTCATGGTCCCCCACCATGGGATCGTCGCGAGGTGCTGAGCGAGCTGCCCGGCCCCGTAGGACTTCGCATGCGGCTTCCAGCCGAAGCGGTCGTCCGGCACACGCTCGAGCACCTTGCGAGTGATGCTCATCTCATGGTCGAACTCGGGCAGCAGCGAATCGACGAATGGCATCTCACCTCGGCGTCCGCGGCTAGGACTTGTTCCCGAAGTTGACTTTTGGCAGGCGCTCGGCTTCTGGCGGTGCGTTGAACAGCGGATGCTCCTTGAATCCGAAGATGCCCGCCGTCACGTTCGACGGAAACCGGCGCCGTGACGTGTTGTACTGCTGCACCTGCTCGTTGTACCGCATACGGGCGACCGACGAGCCGGTTCTCGGTGCCCGCCAGTTCGTCCATCAGCCGGTTGAACGAGGCGTTCGATTTCAGCTCCGGATAGTTCTCGACCACCACCAGCAGCCGCGCCAGCGCCGTGCTCTGCTCGTTGGCCGCCTGCATCCGCTGCTCCGGCGTCGTCGCGCCCGACAGCTTGGCGCGCGAGTCGGCGATCTGGCCGAAGACGTCCTTCTCCTGTTGAGCGGTGCCCTTCACCGTCTCGACCAGATTGGGAATCAGATCGTTGCGTCGCTGCAGCTGGTTCTCGACCTCCGCCCACCGGCTCTTGATGGCTTCGTCCTGGCTGACGAACGTGTTGTACGAGCAGCCCGTGAGACCCACCGCCAGCGCAACGAGCACCGCCGTCACACCGGCCTTACGAATCAGCCTCATCACAACCTCCAATACCCGACTAGCAATTTCCTGACTCCCGACTCCCAATTCCCAAGAACCACCAACCACCAACCCTACCAGGATCCGCCAGCACCGCCGCCGCCGCTGCGGCCGCCGCCGAATCCACCGAAGCCGCCCCCGCCGCCGCCGCCGAATCCGCCAAATCCGCCGCCGAATCCGCCACCACGGCCGAATCCACCAAACCCACCGCCGAATGGCCCCACGCCGCTGTGCCAGCCGTCCATACCCGCCGCCCCAGTGTCGCCGCCCCCGTCTGCGAAGGCGACCGGCGATCGCATTGATCAGGATGAAGATGATGACGATGACACCGATGAAGTTTCGACCTGAGCCGGTGTCCCTCCGCCGCGACGCGCGTACCCGCGGCGCGCCGGAAATGCTGACATTGCGGCCCTCGGCGATGCGCCCGATGATCCGCGTCACCGCGGCGGCGAGTCCGGCGCCGTAGGCGCCACGCCTGAACTGCGGCGCCATCTCTTCCCTGATCGTCTCGCCGGCGAACCCGTCGGTGATGAACTGCTCGAGGTCGTATCCGACTTCAATCTTGACGCTGCGGTCCTTGACCGCGATCGAGCACGAGCAGGCCGTTGTCCTTGCCCTTCTGGCCGATGCCCCTGCCGCGATTCTCGAACATCTTCACGGCGTATTGATTGATGTCCTCGCCCTCGAGCGAGTCGATGGTCGCTACCACGACGACGTCGCCCGTGGTTTCCTGAAGCGAGCGGATGAGCGACTCCATCTGACGCGCGCTGTCGGCGTCGATCACGCTCGCGAAATCATTGACCGGCCGCGTCAGCTCGGGCGGTTGCGGCTGCGCGAGCGCACTCGATGCCACCAGGAGCAGACACACGGGCAGCCAGGAACACACGTGCATGCCTCTCCCGTCTGTGCGCGCGTCGTGGCTACGCACGCCAGGTGTCGACCGCATTCGCGAGCTGCTCGGAGGCGGCGAGGTACTCAGGAAAGAGACGTGCCGAATCAACGGCGACCATGCCGCGTGAATGCTCGAGCGAGAGAAGATCGGCCACGAGGTGCTCGGAGATCTGAGCCGCCTTAGCACCGAGGCGAGTGGCATCGGCACGATCACTGCGTAAGGACGCCGGTCAGCCGTGCGACGTTCCGTAGCAGGGCCGTGAACGCCGGCGCCGATGCCTTGACCAGGCTGGCCACGGCGCCGGGCTTCCCGCCGGATTCGATGAACGCCTCGCGCAGGTGGACGAGATGACTCTTGATCTGCGTCTCGCACGCCCGGCGCAGATCATCCGGGGAGATCGCCACACCCGCAAACGGGTCGTCGCCGAACACGCGGTCGTGCGCGCGGATGATCTCGCCGTACTCGAGCGGGAACACATCCAGCGAGCGTCTGAACTCGGACTCCGGAAGAATCAGCGGCGTGGCGACCTGCGCCCGCGCCCAGCGCGGCGCCAGCGCCGCGCATCCCTGCAGATCCTCGGCCGTGAGGCTGGCGACGAGCGCCAGGCAGGACAACGGCGCGTCGGCGTCTCCCTCGAGGTGAGGACCGTAGGCGACCACGGAGCGCAAGCGGTCGCCGAACACAGTGCGAAGATCGGCCGCCAGCGATTTCGCCGCGGTCGACCAGTTCGACGTCATGAGGCCATTGTATGTCTACGCGTACAAATGCTCTTCATGCACCTGCGTGAGCTGAACGTCGGCTGTGTCGGCGGTGGCACCGGCCTCCCGAGCTTGCTCGGCGGATTGAAGGCCAATCCGTGGCTCCGCGTGAATGCCGTTGTGACGATGTTCGACAGCGGCGGCAGTTCAGGTCAGCTTCGCGACCAGCTGGGCGTGCTGCCGCCGGGCGACGTGCTCAAGTGCGCGCTCGCGCTGTCGCGGAACGAACGCGAAGCCCGCAACGTGCTGCTGGCTCGTCTGCCGGCGCTCGACCCGCGCGATCGGCTCGGTGGCCACACGGGCGGCAACCTGCTGCTGTCGATGATGGAGCGCTACAGCGGAGACTTTCTCTCGGCCGTGGACAGCTTGCGCGCGCTCCTCGGGTGCAAGGGCCGGGTGTGGCCGGTGACCGTCGAACTGGCATCGGTCTGCGCGGAGTACGCCGACGGCACGCGCACGCGGGGTGAGGTCGAGGTCGATGCGGGCCAGTCGCGCGGCCATGAGGTGCGGCGCCTCTGGCTCGAGCCCCAGGTCTCCATTCATCCGGAGGTTGCCGAGGCAATCCGCTCGTTCGACGCCGTCATCATCGGTCCGGGAAGCTTCTTTACCAGCCTGCTGCCGCCGCTGCTCGTGCTCGGCGTGAAGGAAGCTCTGGCCGACGTGCGTGGACCGATCATTCTCATCACGAACCTGCTGACCGAAGGGCGCGGCATGGAAGGGTTCACCGCGGCGGAAGCGGTTCGCTGGGTGGAGCGCGCGATCGGCCGCCGCGTGGACGTCGTGATCGCCAACAGCAGACGTCCCTCGGCTGAGGTCTTACGGAACTACGCGGCCGAGCACAAGGCGCCACTCGAGCTCGGCGATCTGGACGCGGGCGTCGAGGCAGTGCTGGGGCCGTTCTGGAACAGCGACATGGCGCGCCACGATCGTCGTCGTCTGGCGTTCGCGGTGTGGTCGGTCCTGAGCCAGCGTCTGCTGGCGACGAGTTCGCCTTCAGAAGCAGTGCTGGGTTGACCCGCAGGCCGGTGCGACTGGGGCACGTCGGAGAACAACCGCAAGGCGCGGTTCTACACGTTGACGCGCAAAGGCCGGAAGGAACTGGTTCGGGAAGAGGGCGAGTGGCGTCGCATCGCCGCCGCGATCATGCGCGTGCTGGGGCCTGGCGAGGTTGGTGGTTAGTTATCGCTTCTTTCCCGTCTTTGCCTGACTGGCCTTCGGCTTCGTCGCTTTGGTTTTCATGGTGCGCGATGTCGTCGTCTTGGCGGCGCGCGCCGGTGCCGGAGAACTCTCGCGCAGTTCCAGTGCCCGTTTGACGATGCGCTCGAAGAGCGCGCCGGTCTCACCGCCCTTGGCGGGCCGGTTCGACTTCCACACGTCGGGGTCGTCCTGCGACAGGATGTCCGCGAAGTCGCCTTCGGTCTTCACGCTGAGCGGCGCGAACTCGGCGATGTCGATGGGCCCGGACCAGTCGTCCCGATGCTTGATGAGGAGCCACGGCTCACCCTCTGATCCCGCACCGGCGAAGCGTCCCTTGGTGCGGACCAGCACCCACGATCCTTTCAGCTTGTATCCGTCGAGCGTGAACTTCAGGTCGCCTTTCGCCAGCGACGCTGCCACATCGTCTGTTTCGGGCGTCCACGTGCCGCGGTCCCAGAGCATCACAATCCCTGCGCCGTAGCCCGAGGGAATGACGCCCTCGAACTCGCCGTAGTCGATCGGATGATCCTCGACGTGCATCGCCAGTCGCTTGATCGTCGAATCGAGCGACGGCCCTTTGGGCACGGCCCACGAGAGGAGCACGCCGTTGTGCTCGAGGCGCAGGTCGTAGTGGAGATGACTGGCCAGATGCTTCTGCACGCAGAAGAACCGCGGCGTGCGGCCCGCCGGCGATTTCGCGATCGTCGTGCCGGCAGGCTCGGGCGTCTTGGTGAAGTCGCGCTTGGCTTTGTATTTCTCGAGGGCCATTCGAATACTTGTGACCGCTAACGGGTGTCACCCATGAGACGGCGAAGCGGTTTGACCAGCGCGAACATGACGAGAGCGGTGACGATCAGCACGCCGGTGACGATGCTGAAGAGCGTCTCGAGCGGCATCGAGCTGAAAAATCCCGCCGACCATCCAGCGAGCTTGTTGCCGAACGCATTCGAGAGGAACCAGACACCCATCATCAAGCCGACGATGCGCGCCGGGGACACCTTGGTGACGGCGCTGAGTCCCACCGGGATACAGGCACACTTCGCCGAACTCGGCCAGCAGATACACCGACGATGAGCCACCACGGGCTGATGCGCGTGCCGCCGTCTGCCTGGGCCATCGCTCCTGCCGGGACGAGCACGAGGAACGCCAGGCCCATGAACAGAACGCCCAGGGCAATCTTGGCGGGCACCGACGGTTCGCGAGGTCCGAGTCGAACCCACATCCACGCGAAGATCGGCGCGAAGATGACGACGAAGATCGGCGGTACCGATTGGAACCACGACGAGGGGAACGAGAATCCGAAGATCTCGAGGCGGGTGTAGCGATCCGCGAACAGGTTCAATGTCGATCCTTGCTGCTCGTACGCGCCCCAGAACAGAGTGGCCACCAGAAAGAAGACGACGATCGCGCCGATGCGTTTCCATTCGTCCCCCGAAAAGCCGAGGAACCCACTACCCACCGGCGTCGTCCCAGACAGAGTTGGCGATTGCGGCTTCCGCTGTGCCGCGAGCCGATCGAGCCCGGGCTGGAGCCGTTTCTTGCCGAGCACATACTGCGTCAGGCCAAGGGCCATCCCGACCCCGGCGCAGCCAAATCCGATGTGCCAGTCCACGCGCTGCGCGAGATAGCCGGCGATCAGCGGACCGGCGATGGCGCCGATGTTGATGCCCATGTAGAAGAGCGAGAAGCCGGCATCGCGGCGAGCGTCGGCCTGCTCGTAGAGAGACCCTACGAGGTTGCTGACGTTCGGCTTCAGCAGGCCGGTGCCGATCGCCACGAGTGCGAGGCCGGCATAGAAGAAGGGCACGGGCGGAAACACCAGTGTGAAGTGCCCGAGCGCGATGATGATGCCGCCTATCAGCACGCTGCGGTACTGGCCCAGAAATCTGTCGGCGATGATGCCGCCGAAGATCGCCAGGCCCCATGCGCTGGCGGTGTAGGTGCCGTAGATCGATGCGGCATCGGCGTCTGAGAAGCCGAGCCCGCCGGATGCTGGTGAGGCCACCATGTAGAAGATGAGGAAGGCCCTCATGCCGTAGTAGCTGAAGCGCTCCCACATCTCGGTGAAGAAGAGCGTGGACAGCCCGCGCGGGTGGCCGAAGAATCCGGTGTCCTGCATCGACGGCAAGGATAACGTGGAACAATGAAGCGTGCGCGCCCTCCTGATATCCACGTATGACCTCGGTCGCCAGCCGCTCGGGCTGGCCGCGCCGGCGGCCTGGCTGCGTCAGGCCGGTATCGAAGTGGACTGCGTCGACACCTCGCGCGAGCCGCTCGCCGACGCGCACATCCAGGCGGCGTCGCTCGTCGCTTTCTTCTTGCCGATGCACACGGCGACACGCTTGGCGGCGCCGTTGCTCGAGCGCGTGCGGGCGATCAATCCGGGTGCACGGCTGGCTGCTTACGGGCTGTACGCGCCGCTCAATCGCGCGTGGCTCGAGGAGCGCGGGGCGCAGGTGCTCGGACCAGATGCCGAGCAGGCATTACTGGATCTCGTCAACTCCCACGGCCCAACGCCCGACGCCCAACTGACTGCCAATTCCCAAGGACCAACGAGATTCCTCGTCCCCGATCGAACGACGCTTCCGCCACTGACCCGGTATGCCGCGCTGCAGATGCCCGACGGCACCAGACGTGTCGTCGGCAGCACCGATGCGACGCGCGGATGCAAGCATTTGTGCCGGCACTGTCCGATCGTTCCCGTGTATCAAGGGCGGTTCAAGGCCGTGCCGATCGACGTGGTGATGGAGGACATACGCGCGCACGTGGCCGCGCGTGCCGAGCACATCACGTTCGGAGACCCGGATTTCTTCAACGGTCCCACACATGCTCGCCGGCTCGTCGAACGTCTGGCCACGGAGTTCCCGGCGCTCACCTACGATGTCACGATCAAGATCGAGCATCTGCTCGATCATGCGGACTTGCTGCCGCTGCTGAAGCAGACGGGATGCCTGTTCGTCACAAGCGCGGTCGAGTCCGTTGACGATGACGTCCTCGCGAAGCTCCGGAAGGGGCACACCCGGGCGGACTTCGTGCAGGCTGTCGGATTGTGCCGCGATGCCGGCGTCACGCTGGCGCCGACCTTCGTGCCGTTCACGCCGTGGACCACACTCGAGGGGTATATCGATCTGCTCGAGCAGATCGAGGCGCTGCGCCTGATCGAGGCAGTCGCGCCGATGCAGCTGGGCATTCGGCTGCTCGTGACCGCCGAGTCGCGACTGCTGGAGCTGCCCGACATCAGGGACGTCGTGGCCCCGTTCGATGCGGCGTCGCTGACCTGGCCCTGGCGGCATGCGGATCCGCGCGTCGATGCATTGCAGTCAGCGGTCATGCGAACTGCCGGATCGCGGATTTCTGCGTACTGAAGCCTTCGCCGCGATCGCAGAAACCGCGTACGCCGCCGGGGGTCTGACCCGGGGTCAGACCCGGGTCAGACTCAGGGTCAGACCCTCGATCTGACCCCACCCTACATGACCGAGGCGTGGTACTGCTGCGCGGAGCCTGGGCCGGAGCAAATCGACCTGGTATGAAGCACGTCCTGCTTCTGGCGACGACGACGGGGTATCAGATCCGATCGTTTGGCGACGCGGCCGAAAAGCTCGGCGTGCGGGTCATCTTTGCCAGCGATCGGTGCGATCACCTCGAGGATCCCTGGTCGGATCGAGCGATTCCCGTTCGCTTCTGGGACGAGGCCGGCTCGGTCGCGACGGTGATCGCCGCGTGTGCCGACACGCGTCCAGACGGAGTCATCGCGGTTGGCGATCGGCCGGCGGTTCTGGCCGCGTGTGTCGCCGAGTCGCTCGGATTGCCGGGCAATCCTTCGCCTGCGGTTCGAGCCAGCCGGAACAAACTCGCCAGCCGGCGCGCGTTCAAGACGGCGGGTCTGCTCACGCCAGCCTTTTTCGACGTCTCGATTGCCGACGATCCAGCGGCGATCGCGGCGACCTGCACGTTCCCCCTCGTCATCAAGCCGCTCGCGCTGTCGGGAAGTCGCGGCGTGATGCGCGTGGATCGGGCCAGCGACTTCGTCTGGGCGTTCGACCGCCTGGCCCGGCTGCTGCGGTCGCCCGACGTCCTGAGCGAGCGCGACGAGGCCCATGGCCGCGCACTCATCGAGTCCTACATCCCGGGCAACGAGTTCGCGATCGAGGGCGTGATGACGGATGGCGTCTTCAGGGTCTTCGTCATCTTCGACAAGCCCGATCCGCTCGTCGGCCCGTTCTTCGAGGAGACGATCTACGTGACGCCGTCACGCGCGTCGCAGGCCGTGCAACGGGCCATCGTGGACCAGGTCGCGATCGCGGCGCGAGCATTGGGCCTGCGGCACGGGCCCATTCACGCCGAGTGCCGTGTGAATACGCAGGGCGTCTACCTGCTCGAAGTCGCGCCGCGTCCGATCGGTGGTCTGTGCGCTCGAGCCGTGCGATTTGGCAACGGCCTCTCGCTCGAGGAGGTGCTGTTGCGACACGCGCTGGGTGAAGACATCTCGGGAGCGACCACGTCGGCAGAGGCGTCGGGTGTGATGATGATTCCGATTCCGAGGCGGGGCGTGTACCGAGGTGTCAGCGGCATCAACACGGCCCTCGCGATCGATGGCGTTGACGATCTGCGCATCACCGCGAAGCCGGACGAAGTCGTCCTCCCGCTCCCTGAAGGCCGCAGCTATCTCGGGTTCATCTTCGCCAGCGGCGGCGATCCCGCCCGCGTGGAGCAGTCGCTCCGCGACGCGCACGCGACGCTGGCATTCGACATCGAGCGGGAGATCGAACTGACGCGCCGCTGATTCTGACGGCGGACCTGAAGGTCCGCCTCTACCCGCGATCTGGAAGGTCCGCGTCTGCGCGATCTATTTGGCCTGTTGCGGGACGAAGCCAGGAGGGAGCGCGGCGCCCTCTCCGAAGAAGAAATCTTCCATGTGCTTCGCGATGATCTCCTGGGCTTCCTTCTGCCAGGGCATCAGCCGGTATTCATTCAGGATCATCTTCTGCCGCTCTTCCCACAGCTTCCATGCCTGCGCGGAAACCTTGTCGAAGATCCGCTGTCCGAGATCGCCTGGCCAGGGAGGCGTATCGAGCGCGGGAAGGTCTTTCTGGAACTTCACGCAGTGCACCGTCCGGCCGCTGGTGTTGCCGACGGGACGATCAGGAGCGGGTGATGCACATTCGTCCATAAAGGGCATGTTACCTCCACACTCCTGACGCGCGAAATTGCGCTATCAAGAACCGATTTACACACCAGGAACCTCGTCTGTCGGAATACACATCACAGCGGGCCGTCAGCGTCCGGTGACGATGTCGGTTTTCGGGCGGTTTTGCAGGCACTATTCTGGATGAGCTGGCGCTTACAGTCCTGGCACATACCTTGAACTTCAGGAGGGCAGGCGAAATCATGCGCGACTTCGGAATCGGTGGCGCATGGAGACCGAATCAGTAGGAGGGTACTGTGGACGGAGCGCGCAAAGAACGTCGCGGATTTGCTTCAATGAGTCGCGAGAAGCAGCGCGAGATTGCCAGTAAGGGTGGTCGCGCCGCCCACGAGAAGGGGACGGCCCACGAGTGGACGCCGGACGAGGCACGCGCGGCTGGCCGCAAGGGTGGTCAGAGCAGTCGCGGTGGTCGCGGCCGGCTCGTGCCGATTCCCGCGTCAGAGCTTCAGAACATGAAGGCTCCGATGCCGGGAATGGTTCGTCGCGCGGACTGACCTTTAGCCGGCTCGGCCAGAACTTTGGCCGTCTGCCGGAGAGATTCCCGACCCGTTGGCCCGTCGCACGTCGACGCGGGCGTCGTTGAAACACGCCCCGCCGCCCAGATCGGTCAACGAGTCGGGGGCCAGGGCATTTGCGGTGTAGCCGTTGGCTGTGTGCTTGCGCCACAGCCCTTTCGGCAGCACCACGGTCCCTGGCCGAACCCATGTGCCAACCTGGAGGCCGCATCGCACTTCCCCCAGTGCGTTGAAGATGCGGACCTCGTCACCGTCGCTGAGTCCACGGGCCGCGGCATCCTCGGGATGCATCAGCAGTCGGACTTCGGGCCTCGGCAGCTCACTGAGCGTCGAACTGATCGTGCGCTCGCTGGCAGGTGAAATCAGCGCAAGGGGATACTCGCTCGTCGCCGGGTCCGGTTGATAGCCGTACAGGCCCGCGGGCGACAGGGCGTCCAGGTGCTGCGGAAACAGATCGACCTTGCGGTCGGCTGTCCGTGGGTACACGTCGACGAATTGAATCGGCCGGCCCCCGGCGATCGGGATCGCTGCGCCATGCTCGCTCAGCTCGCCCCCACACGAGCCGGGCAGGTGCGCGATCACGTGCAGCATCTCTTCGAGCTCGCCGCTTGGATCGGCGGGCTCGGCGAGATCGAGCCGCTGCAGCAGCTCGCCGAAGACATCGGCGTTGGGCCGCGCCTCGCCGACGGCCTCGATCACCGGCTTGCCGAGTCGCAGGCTGATCGGGCCGTAGCCACGAACCAGGTCGTAGCCTTCGAGGAAGGTCGTCGCTGGCAGGACGACGTCCGCGTAGCGTGCCGTGTCGGTCATCACCTGCTCGAACACGATGGTGAAGAGATCGTCGCGCTCGAGCCCGCGGATGATGCGCCGCTGATCGGGCGACGTCACCGCTGCGTTCGAGTTGTAGACGAACAGGACGCGGACCGGTGGATCGATCTCGGTGAGCGCGCGTCCGAGCTGGTTCATGTTGATCAGGCGAGTCGCGGGCTCTTGCGCGCCGATCCAGGTGCGCTCGATGCCCCACGCCGCCGTGTTGCTCATCGCGTAGCCGCCGCCGCGAACACCAAACTTGCCCGCGACAGCCGGCAGCGACAGGATGGCGAGGCTGGAGTTTCCGCCGTTGCGGTTGCGCTCCTGGCCCCAGCCGCACCTGATCAGCGCCGGCGTGGCGTCCGCGTACCGCTTCGCGACTGCCTCGATCGCCGCCGCGGAGACCCCGGCTTCCGCAGCCGCGCGCTCGAACGTCCACGGCAGCGCTTTCGCGCGCAGCTGCTCGGCGTGACGGGTGTGGGCGTCGAGAAACGCCCGATCGGCATGGCCCTCCTCGAAGAGGAAGCGGTGGATCGACAGGGCCACCGGCAGATCGGTGCCTGGTTTGATCGCCAGATGGATGTCGGCCTGCTTCGCGAGCGCCGTGGTCCGCGGATCGATGACGATGAGCGCGGCGCCGTTGCGCTGCGCCTCGCGGATGAAGGGGACCAGGTGGATGCCAGACGCTGACGGGTTGACGCCCCACATGATGACGAGGCGAGCGTCGGGGAAATCCTCGTAGGTGACCGACGGCATCTTGCCGTAGAGCGCCTCGTTGGCGGCCCCGGTCGGCGCGGCGCACACCGTGCGAGCGAGCCGCGATGCCCCGAGTCGGCGAAACAGCGTGGCGTCGCCGGTGTCCTGCGTGAGCAGGCCGTTCGAGCCGCCGTAGGAATAGGGCAGGATCGACTCGCCGCCCCAGGACTCGCGCGCCTCCTCCAGCTTCGTCGCAATGAGCGCCATGGCATCGTCCCACGACGCTCGCTCGAAGAGTCCGTATCCCTTCGGACCCTTGCGGATCGCCGGATGCATCAGACGATCGCTGCCGTACACGCGCTCGCTGAAGCGGCGCACCTTGGCGCAGATGTAGCCGTTGGTCGTCGTGTTGTGCGGAGATCCGTCGATGCTCGTGATGCGGCCATCCTGCAGCGTGACGTCCAGGCTGCACGCATCGGGACAATCGAGCGGGCACACCGTGTCCACGACGTGTGCGGCGGTCAAGATCGGGGTAGTCTTCACGACTTCATAGTGTAGGCTGTCGTTGCGGTCGAGGCACATTGTCACGCCCACATGTGGTGATCGTCGGCGGCGGATTCGGCGGACTGTCGGCCGCCAAGGCTCTTCGGAACGCCGGCGTGCAGGTCACGCTCCTGGATCGGCGGAATCACCACGTCTTTCAACCACTGCTGTATCAGGTCGCCACGGCCACGCTGTCGCCGGGTGACATTGCGGCGCCGATTCGGTGGATTCTTCGCCGCGCCAGGAACACTCGCGTGCTCCTCGGCGAGGCGGCGCGCGTCGATGTCGCGGCGCGCCGCGTCGAGCTGGCCGACGGCGCCGCGCTCGACTATGACTACCTGATCGTCTCCAGCGGGTCGCGGCACGCCTACTTCGGTCACGAGGAGTGGGAGCAGTACGCGCCCGGACTCAAGACGCTCGAGGACGCCATCACGATCAGGCGGCGCATTCTGATCGCCTTCGAACGTGCCGAGCGCGAGACCGACCCGGCGCGCCAGCGCGACTTGCTCACGTTCGTTCTGGTCGGGGGAGGGCCGACCGGCGTGGAACTGGCCGGGACGCTGGCCGAGATTGCGCGTCAGACGCTGCGCGACGAGTTCCGGTCCATCGACACGTCGCGGGCGCGGATTGTCCTGGTGGAGGCGAGTCGGATTCTGGCCACGTTTCCGGAGCAGCTGCAGACCGCTGCACGGGAGTCGCTGACGCGGCTCGGCATCGAGATCAGGGAAGGCGTGGCGGTGACCCACATCGACGCGCACGGTGTGATGCTTGGCACCGAGCGCCTCGATGCTGGCACGATCGTCTGGGCAGCCGGCGTCGCCGCCTCGCCGCTCGCGGCCACGCTGGGAGCGCCACTCGATCGCGCCGGTCGCGTCCTCGTCGAGCCCGATCTCTCGATTCCGGGACATCCCGAGGTGTTCGTCGTTGGAGATGCGGCCGCCTTTCTCCATCAAGGTGGCAAGCTGCTTCCCGGGGTTGCGCAAACGGCGATGCAGGGCGCGGCGCATGCGGCGAAGAACATCCTGCGTCGCGTACGCGGCGAATCGTCTGTGCCGTTCGTCTATCGCAATCTCGGCAACATGGCGATCGTTGGCCGCGGCTCGGCGATCGCCGACCTGCCATGGGCACGATTAGCAGGCCCGATCGGCTGGCTCGCCTGGCTCTTCCTGCACATCGTGATGCTGATCGGCTTCCGCAACCGGGTCGTCGTCCTTTTCGAATGGGCGGTCGCGTTATCTCACCTTCCAGCGCGGTGCACGGCTCATCACGGAGGATCGATCGCAACGCTCGTGAGTTGCCGAAGGACTGGACGGCGGGTCTAAAAAGCAAGACCCGCCCTACACTGCCCCGAGCCTACTCAAGCTACATGGGTCTACGAGCGCTTGGGATATCTCGTCTCGACGTAGTTGTCGACGAGCGCGCGGAAGCCTTCGGCCAGCTCGTCGTACGTGCCGCGCAGTGTGGTGAAGTGCTCGCCGTCGATGAAGACCGGGCAGTTCGGCGCCTCGCCTGTCCCCGGAAGACTGATGCCGATGTTCGCGGCCTTTGATTCACCCGGTCCATTGACGACGCAGCCCATGACCGCGAGGGTGAGGTTTTCGACGCCGTCGTACGTGCGCTTCCACATCGGCATCTGCTCGCGAATGTAGTCCTGGGTGCGCTCGGCCAGCTCCTGGAACGTGCTGCTCGTCGTGCGGCCGCAGCCTGGGCAGGCGGTCACGCTGGGCGCGAAGGCGCGGATCCCCAGCGACTGCAGCAGCTCGCACGCGGCATAGACTTCTTCGCGCCGGTCGCCGCCGGGGCGCGGGGTCAGTGACACGCGGATCGTGTCGCCGATGCCTTCGTTGAGCAGGACGCCGATGGCCGATGCCGACCAGATAAGCCCTTTCATCCCCATGCCCGCCTCGGTCAACCCGAGGTGCAGGG
Source organism: uncultured Acidobacteriota bacterium (assembly GCA_963751025.1). Classification (GTDB taxonomy): domain Bacteria; phylum Acidobacteriota; class Vicinamibacteria; order Vicinamibacterales; family UBA2999; genus Gp6-AA40. The sequence goes on from CAVVTC010000012.1 coordinate 240,059, forward strand.
GCTGATCGGTCTTGCGCGCCAGGTCGCGGTAGATCGCGATCAGATCGCGCGGGCGCGACACCTTGCACGAGATGATGATCTGATCCTTCCGCAAGCCGGTCTCGAGCGCGAGGGCCGTGGACTCGACGGCCGAGATCACCATGCACTCGTTGAGGATCTCTTCCGAGCTCTTCCCCAGGTTGCGTGTGGTGTTCTCCTCCATCTTGGCAACGACCAGCTCCTGGTTGAGCGAGCCGCCGTTGACGCCGATGCGCACCGGCTTGCCGTGATCGATCGCCACCTTGCAGATCGTGGAGAACTGCTCGTCGCGCCGCCGGCCAGTGCCGACGTTGCCCGGGTTGATGCGGTATTTGTCGAGCGCGGCCGCGCACGCCGGGAACCGCGTCAGCAGCAGATGGCCGTTGTAGTGGAAGTCGCCGATGAGCGGCGCCGTGCAGCCGGCGTCCAGCATCCGCTGTTTGATCTCGGGCACCGCGGCCGCCGCTTCTGGCAGGTTCACCGTGACGCGCACCAGCTCCGATCCAGCCTCGGCCAGTTCGATGCACTGCCGCGCCGTCCCTGCCGCGTCGGCTGTATCCGTCATCGTCATCGACTGGACGACGACCGGCGCGCCGCCACCGACCTGGACGCGGCCGACGCGAACCCCGACGGTCTTGTGAAGCTTGGCTGTAGGCACCCTCGTGATCATAGACGTTCAGGCTTCCTTCCACCCGTCCCTGATCAGCATGCCGCGGACCTCCTCAGACCTGGCCATCGCCAGCTCGATCGAGTCGTATTGCTCGGCGCGATCCATGACGCCGTCGAAGAACCAGGTGACGGTGTGCTGAACGTCGCCTGGAAAGATCGTGGCGTGAGCGGCCGAGCGGCCACGCGTCATGCGCCACAGCACTGTCGGATCAGTTCGGTTCGTAGTCATCCCGTCCGTAAACACCCCACTACAATTGTGGAACATGACGGACGAAGGCGAGAAGACCCTGGCGTGCGGCTGTCGCGTACGGACGCAGCGCGACTTCCTCGGTCGAGTCGTTGGGACGATCGTCGCGCGCGGCGACGACTGCCCGCAACAGGAGCACGCAGCAGGCCACATCGTCGTGATGCCCGGTCGCGAGAACGCGCGTCCGGAGTGAACGATCCGACGACTCGAATGTCGGACCGATCCGAACCATGAGCAATATCGTCAGCGTGTCATGGGGGGACCACCTGTCATTCGGTGACGGGGAGGGCAGACTCGACACGCCGGAGAAGCTGCGGCGTCGGATGCCGGTGTGGCGAGACGAGCTTGGGGCGGGCAGCCTGCACTGGCGGATGCTGCGCTCACGGATCCCGGGAACGTATGCGGCGGCTCAGGGCTACCGTCATCCCTCGGAATCGTCGGCCCGTGGCATCGGCTGGGACGACTTCACCATCGTGCCGGCGCTGGCCCGCGAGGCGGGACTGTCGCCCTGGCTCTATGTCACCGTCTTCGATGAGGGATGGCAGCTGGCGCCCGAGTCCGTGCGACGCGTCAGCTATCACAACGAGATGCATGGCCAGCACGTCGCGTGGCAGAGCATCCTGACGCGGGATCATCCGCAGTGGCTGGTGACCGATCGCGACGGACGCGAGCGGCAGGAGGGAGTGGTCTCGCTGGCGTATCCCGAGGCGCGTCGCGCGTTCATCGCACGGTGGACGAGCCTCATCGCACCGACGGAGTTCGACGGCCTGTTCGTATGCCTCCGGTCACAGTCGCGGCCGGCCGACACAGCCGACCAGTTCGGGTACAACGAGCCGGCGCGGCGTGACTTTCTCGAGCAATGTGGTGTTGATGTGATGCGCGAGACGTTCGACATCCAAGTCTGGCGGCGACCTGCTCGGCTGGTATCTGACCGCGCTCGTGAGTGAGTTGCGACTTGCGCTCGGACGTATCGGCAAACGACTCGCGGTCGGCTGCGCGCGTGGCGACGTGCTTGGCCCGCCGCTGGGAAACGCCACCTTGCCGTGGCGCGACTGGGTCCGCCACGGTCTTGTCGATCGCCTCATCATCAATCAGAGCTCGTCACAGTGCCCGTCGATGTGGCATCAGCTATGGCCGATGCATCGAGGCACGGGGTACGTGCAGAACTATCTGGACGGAACCGGAATGCCTCGACTCGCGGACCAGCTGTCCGAGGCGTACGCGCCCGTGTTCGCAGGCAGCGCGGCGCAGTTGTTCGTGGCGCGGCAGTGGTGCGAATCCTCGCGCGAGGATGACGCCAGCCTGTCCGCGATTCCCGGCGTCACCGGACTCGTCCACGGCTCGTTTCGCTTCGACAACCCGGACGCGATCCGGCGCGGCGACTGGCGAGCCGGAAAGTTCGACCCGGGTACGTAGGGTCCGCCTTCAGGCGGACTGTGACGTAGGGTCCGCCTTTAGGCGGACCCGTTAGGCGAATCAGAAGCAGTCCCGCTGACAGCACGGCGAGCCCCCACATGATCGGCCGACACCTCTCGTGCTCGTCCGACGACGGCGTAGAGCAGCGCGTGCAGAATGAAACCCCACAGGATGCCCTGCGTGATCGACAGTGTCAGCGGAATGAGGACGATGGTCACGAATGCCGGCAGGCTGTCTTCGATCGACGCGAAGTTCAGGGTCGTCACCGACTGGAACATCGACAGCCCCACGAGCACCAGCACGGCGGCGGTCGCGTAGCCGGGCACCGCTGCGGCCAGCGGGCCGACGAAGAGGCAGGGCAGAAAGCACAACGCGGTGACGACCGACGCGCGTCCCGTGCGAGCGCCCATGCGGATGCCGGCGATGCTCTCGACGTAGGCGGTGCCCGACGACGTCCCGGCCAGGCCGGCGCCCAGCGTCGCCAGCGAGTCCACGACGAGCCCGCGTTTGAGATTGAGCGGACGACCATCCGGCTCGGTCAGCCCCGAGGCGCTCGCCACGCCGATGAAGGTCGAGAGCGAGTCGAACAAGTCGGTGAACAGGATCGAGATGATTGCCGGAAGGAGCGCGAGCTGCAGTGCGCCCATGATGTCGAGCTTCAAAAACGCCGAGGAGAAGTCAGGCGCACTGACCACGCTCTCCGGCGGCATCGCGAACCCGAGTGTCCACGCGCCGGCGGTCACGAGCACGATCGACGCGAGGTAGGCCAGCGGGTTGTTGCGGCGCTGCAGCATGACCGCCACCAGCACGCCCACGAGCAGGAAGGCGGTGCGGTGGTCCAGCGTGCCCAGTCGCAGCAATGTCGCCGGGTCGCCCTCGATGAGTCCGGCATTACGGAACCCGATGAACGTGAGCAGGAGGCCGATGCCCGCGGCTGCGGCCAGCCGAAGGCCTGCCGGAATCGCCAGGGCAATGGCCTCGCGCAGCGGCGTGACCGAGACCAGCAGGAACAGCACGCCGGCCCAGAACACCATCCCGAGCGCGGTCTGCCACGGCACCTGCTGCTGAAGCACGATGGTGAACGCGAAGAACGCGTTCAGGCCCATGCCCGGCGCGACCGCGAAGGGCAGTCGTGCGTAGAGGCCCATGAGCAGCGTCATGCTGAACGCGATGAGCACCGTGGCCGTCATCGCGCCCGTGAACGGCATGCCGGTGCCCGGTGTCGAGAGGATCGAGGGATTGACCACCACGATGTAGGCCATCGTGAAGAACGTGGTCACGCCGCCGATGACGTCGCCGGACAGGGTCGGCTGTCTGGTGGTCGCGTCTGCCATCTCGGGTATTGTCCGTGATGTGAGTTCGGATGTAGAGGCCGCCTTCAGGCGGCCTTTGGATCTCGTCGTGGTCGGAGCAGGGGCCGCCGGACTGGCGACCGCGATCTTCGCGGCCAGGGCAGCGCCGCATCTTCGCGTCCGATGTCTCGACGGTGCGCGACGTGTCGGCGCGAAGATCCTGGTCAGCGGGGGCTCGCGCTGTAATGTCACGAATCGCGAGGTGACCGAGCGCGACTTCTGGGGAGGCTCGTCCCGCGTCGTGCGAAACGTGTTGCGCGCATTTCCGGCCGCGCGTGCCGCCGCGTTTTTCGAGGAGCTCGGGGTCCGGCTGCACGAGGAAGAAGACGGCAAACTGTTTCCGGACACCAATCGGTCCCGCACAGTGCTCGACGCGCTGCTGGCCGAGGCTGCGCGGCTTGGCATCGCCATCGACACCGAGCATCGCGTGACAGGTATTCGCCGCGAGAAGGACTTTACGCTCTCGATCGATCGTAGAGCCGAGGCTTTAGCCTCCGCGGACACGATCGGCCTCCGCGGTGTCCGTCGCGCGCCGTGGTCGTCGCCACCGGCGGCCGCTCGCTCCCGAAGACCGGCAGCGACGGTCTCGGCTACGACCTGGTTCGTGGTCTCGGGCACGGTTGCATCGACACGACGCCCGCGCTTGCGCCGCTCGTCCTCGATGGCCAGCGCCACGCGTCGCTCGCGGGCGTATCCCAGTCGGCATCGCTCAGCCTGCGCGTGGACGGGCGGATCGCGGTACGGCTCGAGGGCTCGCTGCTCTGGACGCACTTCGGCATGAGCGGGCCGGTGGTGCTGAACATGTCACGTCACTGGCATCGCGCGCGGCTCGACGGCGAGAGCGCGGATGTGGTCGTCAACCTCTGTCCCGGCGAGACGTTCGAGTCGCTGGACGCATGGTGGCTCGATCAGGAGCGCGACCGGTCCCGCGCCCAGGCGATGACCGTGCTCTCGAGTCGTCTGCCGGCGGCGATTGCGGACGCGTGGCTCAATGCTGCCGGCATCGATCGCGATACGACGATGGCGCATGTCGGTCGTGAGGAGCGAAGACGGCTGGTGCATGCGCTCGTCGAAGGGCCGGTCGCGGTACTCGACAGCCGAGGGTATGGATACGCCGAAGTCACGGCTGGCGGCATTCCGCTCGACGAGATCGATCCGGCGACGATGCAGTCGCGCGTGTGTCCGGGACTGTATCTGGTGGGGGAAATCCTCGACGTGGACGGTCGGCTGGGCGGCTTCAACTTTCAGTGGGCGTGGTCATCAGGCTGGGTCGCGGGGCATGCCGTGGCGAAGGCGCTGTCGTGACGAGGCCGGCGTCGTGGCTGACACAGCATGCGGACCTGCTCCCGCGCGCGGGTCAGGCGCTCGATGTGGCCTGCGGACGAGGACGGCATGCGCTGTGGCTGGCCGAGCGCGGCTTGACGACGCTGGCCGTCGATCGAGACGTCGATGCCGTGCGGGATCTGAACGAGGAGGCCCAGGCGCGCCGGCTGCCGCTCGTCGCCGACGTCCGCGACATCGAGGGCGCTGCCAGCCCCTTCCCGCCCTCGACCTACGACGTCATTGTCGTCGTCCACTACCTGCATCGCCCGCTGTTTCCGGCCTTGATCGAGGCGCTGACGCCGGGTGGGCTGCTCGTCTACGAGACGTTCACGCGCGCGCAGGCGGCGCGCGGCAAGCCGACCAATCCTGATTTTCTGCTGGAGGCTGGCGAGCTCGTCGTCCTCGTCCGCCCGCTCGAGGTGCTGGCCAGTCGTGAGGGCGACTACGACGGTCGGATGGTCGCGAGCGTCATTGCGCGCCGCGGATCTGTTCCCTGATTGCGGCTTCCAGCGCGCCGCCCGTCACGCGAAAGTGCGACGCGCTCCACACCACGCGGCCCTCGCGGATGAGGAGCGCCTGCGGTGTCTCGTGCCGCACGCCAAGTCGTCTCGCGACTGCCGTGGACAACTCGCGATGGGTCTGGACGGTGATCATCGCGTAGCGCGCCGGCAGACGTTCGTCGTTGAGGTGATCGATCAGCTCGTCGAGGGCCTCGAAGCTCGTGCCGCACGAGGCGCTGTGCTTGAAGAGGAGGAGCGGCCGATGGCTCGACTCGGCGAGCAAGGTCTCGAGCTCGTCGATGTGTTGCAGATGCGTGAGGTCTGGATGCATCCGGGGCTGAGCTGCAGTGCGTAGGCGCTCGCCGCGGTCTGGCCGGCTTTGTACTGCGCCATCTTCGTGGCGATCGTCCGGCGACCCATGTCCACGCCGCCGTTGAACCGTGCGCCCTCGGCGATCACGACGCGTTCGGCGGTCAGGCTGCCGTTGACCTTGGCCGTGGCGGTCAGCTCGATTCGAAGGCTGGCGGCGATCGAGCCTTCCACCGTGCCCTCACGACGACCTGCCGCGCGCGGATGTCGGCGTTGAGCGTGGCGAATTCACCAACCGTGACCGTGGCGTCGCGGACGTGCAGGTGACCTTTGACCGTGCCGTCGATCCGCAGATCCTCGTCCGAAGTGAGCTCGCCGTCGAAGGCGAGGGACTTGCCGATGTGTGTCATGAGTCGGTGGTGTGTGTCTGGGCAGTATACTGGCTTTGAGCGGCTCGGCTTCGCGCCTCGGCCGTAGCGTCCGGCTTCAGCTGGACGATGTAGTGTCCGGCTTCAGCCGGACTGATCGTTGGTTGTGTACGCCGGAGTGGTGAAACTGGCAGACGCGCCGGACTCAAAATCCGGTGACCGCAAGGTCATGGGGGTTCGATTCCCCCCTCCGGCACCATTCCCTTCGCTCGGTTCCCAGGCAATTGCAACTCTTGATCGTCAGCTCAGGCAGGCGAGGAGCCCGGCGAATCACCAGCCCTCAGCGTGCTGACGAGCCCGAAGAGCGCAATCACGACGAGCGTCACGATGATCCCGAGGAAGCCGCCTTCCGAGATGCCCCACTCCGCTTCGTTGGGAGTCGTCAACCACTCCTGCAATTGCGAGACGAACGCACCGAACAGCAGGCTGAGCATGAAGCCCCAGGCCACGGCCTGGTATTGACGCCTGGTCAATGTCCACGAGCGTTGGCTCATGACACCTGCGGTGAGCAGGAATACGCCGGCGGTCCAGTCGTAGAACGGGAGCTCGAATGCTGTCGCGCCGGCGGCCAGAAAGCTCTCGGCATGAAGGCAGGTCTCGGCGCACAGCATGAACGCGCCGAAGCCGATGGCGACACCGGGCCTCGCAAAGTACGTCACAGTGACCTCCTCCGCGGGCGCATCGTAGCACCGGTCCGGCTAAAGCCGGACGCTGACAAGCAGCTAAAGCCGGACACGACGATCGCACTTAGTCGACGCGCAGCGCCTTCGACGGATCGATGCGCGCGGCGCGCAGCGAGGGCAGCAACGCGGCCATCACCGTGGCCGTCAGCACGATCGCCGTGCCGGTCACATAAGCACGCGCGCCGAACACGGGAATGAAGGGCACCAGTCCGCTGAAATAGCCACTCGCCAGTGCTGACAGCGCCAGGGCGCAGCCGAGCCCGACCAGCGCGATTCGCAGCGTTTCATTGACCATCCCCGAGACGATGCCTTGAACGGTCGCACCGAGCGCCATGCGGATGCCGAGCTCGCGGGTACGCTGCGTCATCAGGAACGCGACGACGGCATAGGTACCCGAGAACGCCAGCACCAGACCGATCGCGCCGAGGACCGACGCCGTTGTCGAGAATGCCTGGAATATCCACCCCATCGCTCCCATCATCGACAGCAGCGAGAAGAACTGGAACGTCGCGTCCGGCTCGATCGCCTTGACGGCCGCCAGTGACCGCGGCTCTCATGCTCGCCACATCGCGACGCGCGCGCACCAGCATCGTCTGAGCCATGGGCGATCGAAAGCTGGTTGCAAAGTAGATGCACGTCTCGTCGATGCCGTCGAGCAGCATGCCATTGATCACGTCTTCGGCGACGCCGATCACACGGACGCTGGTATGAGATGGACGCCGCGCGGCGCGGCGTACGCTGGCCGGCGTAATCTCGAGCGTCTGTCCGATCGGATCGAGGTTGGGCCACAGCAGACGCGCCGTGGCCTCGCTCACCAGGACGACCGGAGCATTCTGATCGGCCTCCTCGGCTGTGAACGCACGGCCTCGCACGATGCGGATGTCGAGCATCGGGAAGTATTCCGGCGAGACGGCCGTGAAGCCGGCGATCCGTTCGAGTCGCGTCGCCGACGCCACCACGCCAATCGATTCGAGTGCGTCCTCCCAGGGGCGGCTTCATTGCCGCGGCGACGCGCTCCACCGTCGGGTCGGTCAGCGAGCCGCTCGGCAATCGCGGCACGACGCTTCCCCGTCACCTGAACGTTTGCCACCCGCTCGTGGCTGAGACGGGTATCCGGATTGGCGATGTGGCGCGTCTGGTCGATCAATCCGCTCGCCCAGACGAGGAACAGCGTGCACGCGCCGATCTGCATCGCCACCAGTGCCGTGCGCAGTCGCGATCGACGCGGGTCGATCGCGGCACCACCTTTGGAGGCCTGCACGAGATCCGCGCGCGCGGCGCGAACGGCGGGTGCCAGCGACACGAGCAGTGCCGACGCGACAGCGGCGGCGAACAGGACGGCGAGCACACGAGCGTCTGGATCGATCGGCAACACCAGCATGTCGATCGCGATGACATCACGCGGCCACGTGGCGAGCATGAGCGCGGGAACGACCCGCGCGGTGACCATCGTGATCGCCAGGCCCACAGCCGATGCCGGAACAGCAAGCACGAGACTTTCGATCGCCAGTTGTCGTGCGACCCGCCATCGGCCGGCGCCGAGCGACAGCCGGACGGCGATCTCACGCTGCCGTGCGAGCGCGCGGGCCAGCAGCAGATTGGTCACGTTCGCACACGCCACCAGCAGGACGAGGCCGAATGCCGCCACGATCAACGCGAACAGCGCGAGCACCGGTCCGTCGAGCGGCAGGCGCGTCGCGCGCGATTCCACGCGCACGGCGGTCGGGGCCGAGTCGGTGCCGGCCGGGAACCGCTGACGCAGCCACACGTCGAACGCCGCCCGTGCCTGCGGCTCGGTTGCGTCGGCTCGCAAGCGGCCGACGACGAACAGTGAAGGCGGGCTCGCCGGGTCCCATGGATCCGCGACGCTGAACGCGCGCGCCATTGTCAGGGGTGCCCAGAACCCCACCAACTCCTCACCGGACAGCCCGAACCGAGGCGGCGTGACGCCGACGACCTCGAACCGCTGACGCCCGAGCTCAATCAAGGTGCCGACGATGTTCGCGTCTGCGCCGTATCGGCTCCGCCAGGCGTGATCGGAGAGCACGACGACGGGATGCTCGCCTGGGGCGGCGGCGTCGGCCGGTGTCAGCAGCCGGCCCAGTGCAGGAGTGGCTCCAAGCGTGGCGAAGTAGTTCCCGGTGACGAGCCCGCCGGCCATGAGGTTGTCGCCCTGCATCACCCACGTCTGCTGGCCTGCCGCGAGGCTCGAAAATTGCGGTGCATTGTCGCGGAGCGCTTCGAAATCCGCGAGCGTGAATGCGTGGCCTCTGACGTCAGCGGTGTTCCAGGTGAGGCCGTACAGGGCGTAAGGGTCGGGCAGATCGACAGGCTTGAGCACGTACGCGTTGAGGAAGGTGACGGCAGAGCACAGCACGCCCAGCCCCAGGCCGATGGTCGCGGCGACGCTGGCCGAAAACAGTGGAGCACGGACGAGGGACCGAAACGCGTAGCGGATCTCCGCGATCATGGACGGCTCGGTAGACGGCGATCACCGCTGTCAGGTTCCAACTCGACCGTGAGGTCTCGTCATGAAAACGACACTGGATCTCGGTCCTCGGCGGGTGTAGAGTCCGCGATGTACCGCTCCGCTCGCAACGACCCGTTGAAGCGGCCGCACCTCGCCAGGGAGATGTGAGATGGACCCACGCGCGGACCGGCGAATCGATGAGGACTTCAGGAAGGGCGCACTCGAAGCCGACTCCTGGAGCGACCCGCACGCGGACGAGCCAGAGTGGCAGACGGGAGCCGTCGCGCTGACCGAGGATGTGACGGGCGCCGACAGCACCGACATCAAGCACGCCGAAGAGGAACTCGGCGCGGACGACGACGGAACGCCTGGTTGAGGGTGCGCGGTGCGAAGGTGCGAGCGTGCGACGGTGGCCGTCGCTGATCACGAATTCGCGCGCTCAGCACCGAAAACGTAACGCACGGTTCCTGCACTTTCGCACTTTCTTGCGCACCCTCGCCCTCTCGCACGCTCACACCTTCGCACCCTCGCACCTTGCCAGGCACGGTACGGCCGTTGCGCCTTTCGAGGACAGGAGTGTGTGTTGTGATTCGATTCGGGCTTCGGTCGATCGTGCTGGCTGTTCTGCTCGCCGCCGGCTGCGCCAGCGGTGAAGACGAGGGCACCGTTCCGACGGCGCCAACCGCCCCCACACCACCGCCGGCCACAGCGCCGCCGGCACCTCCATCGACGTCGTGCAGGCCTGCCGCTGCGACCAATCTCATATCCACGCTGGCCGGCAGCACACGCACGCTGACGTGGACCGCGGTCGCCAACGCGACCGACTACGACATCCAGATTGGCACCGCGTCTGGCGCGTCGGACCTCGTGCGAGACAACACGACGCACACGAACTACCAGTGGACTGGCGGCGGATCGGGAACCAGCGGCACGTTCTACGCCCGCGTGCACTCGCACAACTCGTGCGGGTCAGGGCCGCCCTCGGTCGAGCTCGTCTTCCATTGATTTCGATCGCGCAGGCCGAAGCCTGCGCGTCCCCTCGGTGCCTCAAGGTAGAATCGTCTCGAGGCATCATTCATGAAAAAATCCGTCGCTCTGGCCGTGCTTGCGCTCGGCTTGGCCGTCACCTCCGGCGGCGTCGAGGCGCAGAAGCCGCTTGCCGTTCAGGTCTTCAAGGAAGCGACCTGCGGCTGCTGTTCAAGCTGGGTCGAGCACCTGCGGCGCGCGGGCTTCGCGCCGACGGCGTCCAACGTGGACGATCTCCCCGCGGTCAAGCAGGTCTACAAGATTCCGCCCCAGGCCCGGTCGTGCCACACCGCGCTGGTGGGCGGCTACGTCATCGAGGGACACGTCCCGGTGGCCGACATTCAGCGTCTGCTGAAGGAGAAACCCGCGATCGCCGGACTCGCCGTGCCCGGCATGCCGATCGGTTCACCGGGGATGGAAGGACCGAACCCGCGGCCGTACGACGTGCTCGCATTCGACAAGACTGGCAAGACGACGGTGTTTTCGACGCAGACTCCGACGAGCCGGTAGCTGGTCAGCCTGTAGCCGATAGCGGTTCCGGGTCTTCTTCCTACTGGCTACCGGCTACTGGCCACCGACTACATTGATCTCCAGCAGCTGCGGGCGTATAACGCCTTGCATGCAGACGCGAGTTGCGCTGACCATCACGCTGCTGTCGGTCTCGGTTTCAGCCGCCGCGCAAACCTGGACCCCGCCACGCACGCCCTGGGGCGACCCCGACATCCAGGGAAACTACTCCAACAAGTACCAGCAAGGTACGCCGTTCGAGCGGCCCGCCGAATTCGACGGCCGGACGATGCACGACATCAAGGGCGACGAGCTCGCCGATCTGGTCCGCGAGCGCGCGGTCGAAGTGCTGCTGAACTCGCCGTTCAGCGGCGGCGATCCGATCGCCGGCAACTTCGGCGGCGCGCCGGCGTTCTACGATCGCTTCGAAGCCCACAAGGGCAGCCGGCCGTGGTTCGTCGTCGATCCTGCCGACGGCAAGGTGCCGGCCATGTCTCCCGAGGGTCGCAAGGCGTCCGCCGCGCGGGCGGCGGCGCGGGCCGCGCTGAGACGCGGCCGCGGCACCGCCGACTCGTACGAGGATCGCAGCCTCTACGACCGCTGCATCACCCGCGGCCTGCCGGGCTCGATGATGCCGACCAACTACGGCAACTCGTACCGCATCATCCAGGGTCCAGGGTTCGTCGCGATCTCGTACGAGATGGTGCACGAGACGCGTGTCATCCCGCTTGATGGCCGTCCGAAGCTTGGCGAGGCGATTCGCGGCTACATGGGTGACGCACGCGGATACTGGGACGGCAACACGCTCGTCGTCGAGACGACCAACTTCCGGGACGACCCGGCGTATCGCGGCTCGAATCCACAGGCGCTGCGCCTCATCGAGCGCTTCACGCCGATCTCTCCCGACAAGGTGGAATGGTCGGTCACCGTGGACGACTCGACGACATGGAGCCGACCGTGGACGTTCGCGATGCCGCTGACGCGGAACGACAGGGAAGCGATCTTCGAGTACGCCTGCCATGAAGGCAATCGCGCGATGGCGAATCTCCTGAGCGCGGCGCGCGCGCAGGAGAAGGCGGAGCAGGATGCGGCGGCGAAAGGCATCATCCTGAAGCGTGATCGCGAAGACACCGTGACGGGCGACGCGAACTGATGCGCGCAGTTGTACTCGCGGCACTGCTCGCGCTGGCCGCGCAAACCTCGTCCGGGCTCGCCGGAACGTGGACGCTCGACCCGGCCGGGCGCGGTGGACGCGGAAACTTCGCGGGATACTCCACCGCCACGCGGATGGTGATCGCCGAATCGGCGACCGAGGTGACGATTCAGACCAACACCGGCATCGAGAATCAGCTCGTCGCGGCCACCTACAGGCTCGATGGATCCGAGAATCCGGTGCCCGGACCGCTCGGGTGGGACACGCGCGCGAGCGCCCGGCGGCAGGATGGAAATCTGGTCGTGACCATCAAGCGGAGCATCGACGGGCCCGAGGGCAAAGTGAATTTCGAGATCCGCGACGTCTACACAGTGGCCGGCAACGTGCTGACCCTCGAGCGGTCGCAGGGAAGTCGATCGCAGAAGATGCTCTACAACCGCGGAGGCTGAAGCCTCCGCTCTACGGAAGACACTTATGCGCCTCAAATTCTGGTCGGGATGTATCATCGGCGTCGCCGGTCTTCTGCTCGGCTTCACGCTCGCTCGCGCGCAGGCACCGAAGCAGCCGTCGCTCGAGGAGTTGCGCAAGGCGGTGTCCAGCCTTCGTGGCGGCCGCATTCCCAGGCCCGCATCGTACGATTCGATGACCGCGGACCAGCAGGCGTTCGTGAAGAGCGTGCTGAGCGGGCCTCGCGGCGACATCAGCGGATCGCTCGGCGTCATGATCGTCAGCCCGACCTTCGCCGACCTGGCGCAGAAGACGATCGCCTACGCGCGCTTCGCCGGCCGCGAGGGGTATTCGACCGTCTCGCCCAAGCTCACGGAGCTCGCGATCATCATGGGCGCTCGCGCCTGGACTGCACACTACGCCTGGTACGTGCATCGTCGTGCCGCCGTGAGCGCCGGTCTCAGCGATGAGGTGATCGATGCCATTCGCGATGGACGGCGGCCGGCGAAGATGGACCGGGATGTGGCGGTCGTCTACGATTTCTGCAACGAGCTGTTGACGACGAAACAGGTCAGTGACGCCACGCTGCAGGCGGCGCGAAGCGTACTTGGCGGCGATCGCGGCGTCGTGGACCTCGTGGGCACGCTCGGCGCCTATCAGCTCGTCGCGATGATGATGGTCGTGGACCAGTTCCCGCTCCCGCAGGGCGTTGCCCCGGAGCTCAAGAGCCTGAGATAAGGCGCTCATGTCGAACGTCGGCCGTCCCCCCTTCGTCCATTGCGTCCCCCACCCCGAAGGGGAGCGGTTCCTCCTGCTCCATCCGGAAACGATGATCGCCCGCACGTTCCCGCCGAAACCCGGAGAGCGGTGGCCGGAGGCGGTGCAGCGTTTCTTCGAGCACGAGCCCCTGCTGACGGAGGATGACCTCAGGGCCAGGCTCCGTGAGATTGGTATCGAGGACTCGGCGGCGACCGCGCAGATCGAACGTGCGCGGAGAGTGAGCGCCCTGAACACGGAGTTCTCGTGGGATCGCATCACGACCATCGGTTACCGCAATCGTGAAGGGCAGGAAGTGATTCGCAAGACGGACCGCGTCGGAAGCGCGCCCGCGCAGCGAGTGTTCATTCTGCACTGCACTGTCTGCGATCACGAATACGGATCCGACGGCTGCGACATCTACCGCCGCCTGTGCCCCAAGTGTCAGGACGGTGCGCCCGGTCTCTCAACGTGAACGTGTACGCTGTACGTAGAGGCGGGTCTTCAGACCCGCCCAAGGAGCGTGTCATGAAGTCTCTCCGGATGCTGTGCGCGGTGCTCGCGCTGTTGGTCTGCGTGTCTGCCGGCATCGTGTCGGCGCAGGGTCCCGCGGTGACGTTGCCAGCCGGCGTGCAGCGCGTCACGTCGGTCGAAGGGATCACCGAGTACTCGCTCTCGAACGGGCTGCGCGTACTGATGTTCCCCGATCAGTCGAAGTCGACGATCACGGTGAACGCGACGTATCTCGTCGGCTCCAAGCACGAGAGCTATGGCGAGACCGGCATGGCGCACCTGCTCGAGCATCTGCTCTTCAAGGGCTCGACAAAGCACCCCAACATCCCGAAGGAACTGCAGGACCACGGCTCGCGCCCGAACGGAAGCACGAGCTACGAGCGCACCAACTACTTCGAGACCTTCTCGGCCACCGACGCCAACCTGGAATGGGCGCTCGATCTCGAATCGGATCGGATGGTGAACGCGTTCGTCTCCAGGAAAGATCTCGACAGCGAGATGACCGTCGTCCGCAATGAGTTCGAAGCGGGCGAGAACTCACCGCTGGGCGTGCTCTACCAGCGCGTGCTGTCGACGGCGTATCTCTGGCACAACTACGGGAAGGCGGTCATCGGGTCCCGCGCCGACATCGAGAACGTCCCCATCGACCGTCTGCTGGCGTTCTACAAGACGCACTACCAGCCGGACAACGCGGTCCTCGTTGTCGCCGGGAAGATCGATGAGGCCAAGACGCTCGGCCTCATCTCGAAATACTTCGGACCACTGCCGCGGCCGCAGCGGACGATCCCGACCCTCTACACCAACGAGCCGACGCAGGACGGTGAGCGTCTGGTCTCGCTCCGTCGTGTTGGCGACGTGCAGAACGTCGTGGTCGGCTATCACGTGCCGCCGGGATCGCATCCCGATTTCCCGGCCGTGCAGCTGGCCTCGCAGATCCTCGCGGACAACAGCCCGTCGGGGCGCTTGTACAAGGCGATGGTGGAGACGAAAAAGGCGTCCAACGTCGGCGGGCAGGGCCTGCAGCTGCGCGAAGCCGGCATGTGGCTGCTCCTGACGGAGGTCAGGAAAGAGTCGTCTCTGGACGATGCGAGAGACACGCTGCTCGCGACCGTTGACGCGGTGACCAAGACGCCGTTTACGAGCGAGGAAGTGGAGCGGGCGCGGAACCGCATGCTCTCCGGCATCGAGCTGCAGTTCAACAACTCGGAGCAGATGGCTCTCGCGCTCAGCAACTGGGCGTCGATGGGCGACTGGCGGCTCTTCTTCCTGAACCGCGACCGCATCAAGCAGGCCACGCTCGCCGACGTGCAACGCGTGGCCACGTACTACACCAAGCCGGCCAACCGGACTGTGGGAGTGTTCATCCCGGTCGAACAACCGGATCGCGCCGAGATCCCGACGGCGCCGGACCTGGTTGCGGCGTTCAAGGGCTACACGGGTAACGCGGCGGTTGCGGCCGGCGAGGTCTTCGACTCGTCACCGGCCAACATCGAGTCGCGGCTGCGGCGTACGTCGCTGCCGGGCGGCGCGAAAGTGATGCTCCTGCCGAAGCAGACGCGCGGCGACACGGTGTCGGCGGTCATCCGGCTGTCGTTCGGCGACGAGAAAGCGCTCGTCGGACAGTCGAGGATTGCGTCGATGACCGGACAGCTGCTGATGCGCGGCACCACGAAGCGCACGCGCCAGCAGATCCAGGACGAGCTCGATCAAGCTGAAGGCGCGGATGTTCGTCGGCGGCGGTGCCACGGGTGCGACCGTCAACATCGAAACCATCGCGGCGAACCTGCCGGCGGTGCTGGAGCTGGCCAACGAGGTGCTGCGCGAGCCGTCGTTCCCGCAGGTCGAGCTCGACACGCTGCGTCAGCAGGCGCTGGCCGGCATGGAGAGCCAGAAGACCGAGCCGCAGGCGGTGACGATGCGCGCGTTCCAGCAGCATCTCAGTCCGTACCCGAAGGGAGACGTCCGCGTACGTGCCGTCGCTCGACGAGGAGATAGCCGAGCTGAAGTCGCTGACACTCGACCAGGTCAAGCAGTTTCACTCGAACTTCTACGGCGGCAGCAACGCCGAGGTCGCCATCGTCGGCGATTTCGAACCGGAAGTCGCCATGAAGATCGTGTCGAGCGGCATCGGCACGTGGAAGAGCCCGAAGCCGTACACGCGGGTGAGGAATCCCTATCAGAAGATCGAGCCGGTCAGCCGCGCGTTCGAGACACCGGACAAGACGAACGCGTTCTTCCTGGCTGGCACGCGCATCAACATCAGCGACGAGAGTCCAGACTATCCCGCGATCCTCTTCGCGAACTATCTGCTCGGCCAGGGCATCAACTCGCGGCTGTTCGCGCGCATCCGCGGCAAGGAAGGCCTGAGCTACGGCATCGGATCCTCGCTGTCGGTCGCGCCCACTGACGACAGCGGGCTGTTCATCACCAACGCGATTTCAGCGCCGGAGAACGCCGCGAAGGTCGAGGCCTCGTTCCGGGATGAGATTGCCGTTCTGCTCAAGGACGGATTCAGCGACGCGGAGATCGCGGCCGGCAAGGCCAGCTGGCTGCAGGGTCAGCAGCTCAATCGCGATCAGAATGCCGGACTGGCGGGCCGCCTCGTCGGCCAGGCGCAGTTCGGCCGGACGATGGCGTGGGACGGCGAGCTGGAGAAGAAGGTGCAGGCGCTGACGTCGCAGCAGATCTCGGCCGCGATGCGGAAGTACTTCGACCTGTCCACCTTGACGTTCATGAAGGGCGGCGATTTCAAGAAGGCGCGCGGCGACCGCGAAACCGTAGTGTCCGCCTTCAGGCGGACCGTGAGGTCCGGCTAAAGCCGGACACACGTGAAGTCCGCCTGAAGGCGGCCCCTACAACAATCGTGCGCCTTCGATGGCGAGCAGGCGCAGCTTCGTCGCCGTGCCGCCCGGCGCGGAGAAGCCGCCTGTGCCGCCGTCCGCGGCGAGCACGCGATGACAGGGCACGATGATCGGAATCGGATTACGGCCGAGCGCCTGACCCACCGCGCGGGCGGAATCCGGTTCGCCCACGCGCGCCGCGACCTCACCGTACGAGAGCGTGGTTCCTGGCTTGATCTGTCTCGCGACGTCGTACACGCGCTGATGGAATGACGGGACCGATTCGAGGTCCAGCCGCACGTCCGTGAGATCGCGCGCCTCACCGGTCAGCAGCGCGACGATGCCCTCAATGGCGTGCTGAACGAACGGCGGGGGAGTGGACTCGAGCGACTGAGGGAATCGGCGCACGACGCGTGCGCGCGTCAGGTGGTCGGTCTGCTCGGGGAGCCACACGGAAGTGACTCCCCGGCTGGACCAGGCGATCGCGCAGGCGCCGATCGCCGTCGGAAACAGGCAGAAGCTATTTGCTGGTCGAAGTTCTCGGGGCCACCATTGCCGGCCGGTGCCACGTTCGCATTGATGTTGCCGTTGGTCGCGGGCGCCACGGCATTGGGATCGACGCGGCTCAAGGCCTCGAGCGTCGGACCAGCCTCGCCGCGCGGCAGCAGGCTCGGACCCGAGCGCAGGAACACTTTCTCGGGCGCCGTGCTGCGGTCGAAGAGCACGCCGATGAAGCAGTTGCTCATCTCATCCCAGTTCTGGGGACCCCACACGACCTTCTTCGCCGGATCGGGGTTGAAGCGATTGGCCGTCGAGTTGTCGAAGTGGCTCACCAGCTGCAGCTTCGATCCCTTCGGCAGCGCGATCGGCTCGGCGAACTGATAGCCCATCTGCCACTCGAAGTTCCAGTTGCCCTTCAGCACGGTCGTCTTCTCGCCCGCGGCGTTGACGACGCGCAGCTCGAAGTCCTTGCCGCGCAGATGCATGTGCGGCTGCGCGTAGACCAGCCTCGCGTTCTCGCCGAAGGTGATCTCGCTCACCACTTCCGCCTTGCCCTCGCCGGGCGGGATCGCGAGGTTGAGCGCGGTCGGTCCGGCGTGGAAGAAGTAGCGGGTCTGCGGCGGCTCCTTCGCGAGCACGAGACCCAGCTTCGAGACGTCCGGCGCCGGCTTGCCTGACGTCGTGTAGTGCAGCTCGAAGACGAGGTCCGATCCCTTCGGGACGAACTTCGCCGAGCCGCCGATGTCGAAGCGCTGCGCGCCGAGCCCGGGATTGAACTTGCCCAGGATGTCGTTGCCTTCCTCGATGGCGTTCCTGCCCAGGATGTCGCGGTGGCTTTCGGACTCGTACGCCTCGCCCGGGATCGCTCTCTCCATCCACTTCGATCCGGGCGGCCGCACCCAGACCTTCCCGTGGTGCAGCACCGCCGGATCACCGGGCCGCATTTCGGCCGCGGTCACCCACATGTCCTCTGCGAAGTTGGTATTCACGACGATGTACTTGTAGTTGACGGTGCCGCGGGCCGGCACGTCGAACGGCTTCGGCATCTCCACGATGACGTCGGGCTTGATGTTCCAGCCGTCATGGAAGGTGAGGGGCGGCGGCGCCGTGGCCGGGTCGCCAGCCGGTGCTCCGCGTATCGGCCCACGCCACCAGCGTGTCGATTTCGCGATCGACGAGCCTGCGCTCGTTGGCCAGATGCGCGTAGCCGGGATCGGCGAACCACGGCGGCATCTGTTTCGACACGACGGCGGTCTTGATTGCGCGTGCCCACGGTCTGGCCTGCTCGTAGGTGACGAGCGACATCGGGGCGACTTCGCCGGGGCGATGGCAGGTCTGACAGTTGGCCTGCAGGATGGGCAGGACGTCCTTGTAGAACGTAGGACTCTGCGCCGCGGCAGCCGACGCCAGCAGCAGTGACCCCACGACAGCAATCAGGCTCGTTCTCATGACCGACGCCTCCCGAAGCGATTATCGCCCGCCCCGAGCCATGTCGAGGCGGATCTTCCGACCATCCAAGAGTATAGGGCCATACGTATCCAGATGAGCCCCGATGGCGGGACGGGGGCAGGCGTGGGAAAATGTGGGGTCGGAGTGGGGTCAGAGTTGAACCCTGATCCCAAGGAGTTGTCGGAAATGCTTCAGATTTCCAGGGTCTCGTGGTCCGTGGTCGCCTGTGCGGGAACCATCGGACTGGCCATGATGCTTCCAGAAATCTCAGCCATGGCGCAGGAACAAGCGCCAGTTGCCGCTCCAGCCGGGGGTGCCGGAGGCCGGGGCCCGGGTGGGGGCCGTGGGTTCGGTCCGACGATCACGCCATCCGCGCAACGGGCGATCCCGGCGGAAACCACGGCTGCCAAGGCCAAGGATCCCAACTGGAAAGCCCCGCGCACCGCGTGGGGGCATCCGGATCTCGACGGCATCTGGACGAGCGACGACATGCGCGGCGTTCCGACATCGCGGCAGGCGGCGATGGGCACGCGCGAGTCGCTCACGCCTGAGGAGTTCGCCCGCCGGGCCGGCGGCGACGAATCCTCCCGCGACCGGGCGGTCAACCAGGAGACCTTCCTGCGCAACGAGTTCGGCGTCCGCACGTTCGGCTACACGTCGTTCGTCGTCGATCCGCCGAACGGCCAGATCCCGCCCGTCACTCCCGCCGCCGCCGCCCGCCGGAAGGCGATGGCCAACGTCGGGACGTTCGGCCAGGGCCCGTTCAACACGTTCACCGACTTCAGCCTGTACGACCGCTGCATCACGCGCGGCGTCGGCGGCATCTTTCCGGTGCTCTACGGCAACGGCATCCGCATCGCGCAGACGCCGAACGAAGTCATCATCAGCTACGAGATGATTCACGACACGCGCGTGATCCCGCTCGACAACCGCCCGCACATCGCGTCGAGCATCAAGCAGTACATGGGTGACGGCCGCGGCCGCTGGGAAGGTGACACGCTGGTGGTCGAGACGACCAACTTCACCGACAAGACCAGCTTCTCCGGGCTGCACAGCGATCAGCTGAAGCTGACCGAGTGGTTCACGCGTATCGACCCGGAGATGATCGACTACCGCATCCGCGTCGAGGATCCGGAGACGTGGACGGCGCCGTTCACGGTGCGGCTGACGATCACGCAGCAGCCGAACTATCAGCTGTTCGAGTACTCGTGCCACGAGGGCAACGGCGCGGTTGGCTACGCGCTGAGCGGCGAGCGCGCGTACGAAAAGATGGTCGCGGACGCCACAGCCAAAGGACTCCCGATTCCGCCTCGCTCGATGGGGATGGAAGTGTATTCGGGCGGTCAGGTCGAGGGACGACAGCCGGTCCGGGAGCTGGGCGGCGCGAAGTAGCGCACGAGGCATTTACTCGGGGGAACACGCACGACATGTCGCACGATCCCGACGCCGCGTATCGTTGCCAGAAGTGCGGCGCCACCGCGGCGCTGCTGATGCCGCAACCGGTCACGCACGGGACGCACGTGACCGTGAAGTGCCTCGAGTGCGCCCATATCCAGCGGCTGCCGCGCCACCTGCTGGAAGGCGCGGGCGGCCCGCTCGGTTCCAACGGCCCGCTCGAGTGAGGTATCTTCCCGGAGCATGGAACCTGGACAGGCTCAGGCTCCATCTCGCGGAGCGTCCGTGAACAACTTCTATCTTCTGCTCGCGTTCGTGACCGGCGCTGGTGTGGCTGCGCAGTCGGTCATCAACACACGGCTGCGCCTCCTGCTGGGCGGTCCCCTCTGGGCCGCGGCCGCGCAGTTCGTCGTCGGGCTGGTGCTGCTGTTGATCGTGGCGGCGGCGACGCGACAGCCGGCGCCAGTGACGGTCGGTCTCGGCGGCGCGCCGTGGTGGGTCTGGACCGGCGGCGCGTTCGGCGCCATCTTCATCGTGGTGACCATCGTGCTCACCGCGGAGATCGGCGCCACGCTCACGCTCGCGTCGATCATCGTCGGCCAGTTGACGGCGGCGCTGGTCGTCGATCACTACGGGCTGTTTGGCGGTACGGTGGTCCGACTCACACCGACGCGGGTGATGGGTGTCGCGCTGCTGCTGCTGGGTGTGACACTGATTCGCTGGAAGACGTCATGAAGGCCTCCGAGCGCCGGCTGCTGACCGACCTGCGTCAGGCGCTGATGCCGCTGCACAAGACGCTGCTCGACTGGGAGCGGAAGGCGTACGAGCGCGTGCACGGGCGGATGAGCGGCGGCGAGCTGCTGCGGGTGATCGTCGCCGATCCGCAGTTCGCGTGGCTGCATCCGGTCTCCGAGCTCATCGTGCGCATCGACGAGACGCTCGACGCCGAGGCGCCCGACACCACCGTGGACATCGACGCCATCGTCGCGCAGGCGCGGCGGGTGGTCGCGCCCGATGAAGCGGAGAAGAGATACGCCGAGCGCTATCTCGCGGCACTGCAGGAGGTGCCCGAGGCCGTCATCGCACACGGACGCGTGACGTCGCTGCTGAAGGATCTTCCGACGCGCGAAACACTGCACTGACATCCCGGACCGGTTTGACGCGACGAGGACCTGCGGCATGTCGCTCCGCGAAACCGGCTCGCTCGTTGCGAGGCGCGAGGCGCTGTACGCGAGGCCGCCACGCTTGGCCCTCGCTTCGCGCGGCATCGATGAGCGGAGGCGTGATGGCAAGCGCCCGCTGCATCCTCATGGCGCTTGCGATCACGCTTTCGCTCGATCCATGGGGCCGGCCGAAGGCCGCCGGCCACGCGTGGCGGCTGACTTGTCCGGGAAGCGATTCACGATGCGTTTGATGCCGGCTTTCATCGTCGGCGCGTTGAAGTTCAGGAAAAGTCCGACGGGATAATTCCCGAGCCGCAGGTACGTGTAGAGCTGCTGGTCGTGAATCGGCGCGAATTCTTCTATCGCTTTCACTTCGACCACGACGCTCTCTTCGACCACCAGATCGGCGCGATACGCGCAAGCGATTCGTACGTCCTTGTAGATCAGTGGCACCGCCTTCTGCAGCTCGATTCGAACACGCGCATCGGGCAAATCGCGGGTCAGGCAGTGCGAGATAGGCGCTTTCGAGCAACCCGGGGCCGAGGGCTCGGTGAATGTCTATTGCTGCTTCGATGATGGTCGATGTGATCTGATTCAGCGTGTCGGCAGTTGCCATGGACATGCCCGATGACGGTGCAGCCGGCGTGCCGCCGGCGATTTACGCGCGATCACTCGCGAGTATCGCCGAAACGTGGCAGAAACCGACAACGATCGTGAACTGCAAAGTAAGCAGAAAACAGAAGCTGTCATGCGTGGCCCGCGCTTAGCGCGGCAGGGATCGAGCGAAGGCCTGATCGCGCTAGAGCGCCGCTTGCGAAGCCTCCGCTCGATCCGCTTAAGACGGCCGAGGCCCCAGATGCCACGCTTCAGCCGGTGGCGACGACGAGCGGAGCCGGTTTGCGGAAGAGGATCCAGCCCTTGCGACGCCGTACGTCGAACCCTGGGACTAACGCGCCGGCCAGCCCGCGGGCGGGACCCACGCCTTGCCGTTCGGGCCGACTTCATCCGGTCGTCCCGGAGGCAGCACCTTGTCGGTCCTGGCGCGCACGTACATGTGAATCTCCGCGACCTGCTTGCGGTCGAGGAGCTTGTCCCACGCCTGCATCCCCTTGTCGGGGATCCCGTTCATGACGACCTTGAGGAACTCGGCGGAGGAGAGCTTCCGGCTTGGATCGATCAGATTCGGCGCGTTGGTCGTGCCGACGGCATCGGTGCCGTGACAGCGGTAACAGTACACATGCCACCACTTCCAGCCGTCATAGACGCTCTTGTAGGTGTCCGATGCCGGCTGCGCAGCGGCTTGTGGCGCGCTTCCAACTGGGCTGCCGTTCGAGATGACACCGATCGCCACCGTCAGGAAGAGCAGTCCGCCGCCACCCATGAGTCGAAGTTGATGTGTCATTTCGAATGATTCCGCCCGCCGTCGACAAGAGGCACGCCGTACTCTTTCAGGATACCCGCGATTTCGGCGCTGCGTTCCCGCCGCACCTTGTCCACACGCGCTTTCAGCGCCTCATCGCCCTTCTTGACGCCCATGGAGATGTTGAAGGCAAACGGAAGGTCGCCCTTGCCTGACGGCACGGGCACCAGTTCGAGCGGCACGCGCTGCCTGGCGGCAAAGTATCCGGCGATCGGTCCCCACACGATGGCGAGGTTGACCCGGCCACTCGCCACCGCATCGATGATCGTGCTCGGCGGATTCTCCGCCGAATAGAACGTGCTGAAGCCGACGACGTTGTCCACGACGCCGCGCTTGGACAGCTCGTGCACCGGCGGCGGGTTCGTGTAGTCGTCGCCGAGCAGGTGCACGCCGATCTTCAGCTTCTTGAGCGCCGGATCGTCGAGCGACTTCACGGCGATGCCCTTACCCTTCGGATACACGAAGACATATGTGGAGCGATAGTAGGGCGGCGTCGTGCTGACCAGGTCGTATCCTTCGGGGACGCCGATCACCAGGTCGCAGCGTCCCTCCTGCAGCGTCGCGTTCATCGTGTTCCTGATGAAGCCACGCCGCTGTCCCCACCAGGTGTAGCTGACGGTCGTGCCCAGCTCTTTGGCGATGAGCGCCGCGATCTTGTTCTCGAATCCTTCGAGCTTCTGATTCGAGAACGGCATGTTCTCCGGGTCCGAGCAGACCCGTAGCGGTCCTTTCGTCTGCCCGAGGACGATCCCCGGGCAGGCGAGAAGGAGGAAGAAACGCCGACGAGTGTTACGGCAGCGCGAATACCGTCAGGACTCCGCCCTGGTTGCTGAAGCTCGCCAGGTCCTTGAACGCGCCAATGGCGCCAAGGCCCGCCGTCGGATCTTCCAGGCTCATGTCGGCGGCGACGCCGATGCCCGACCATCCGCCGATCCCCGAGAGCACAGCCACGTACTGCTTGCCGTCCGGGCCAACGTAGGTCATCGGGTTGCCGATGATGCCGGACGGCGTCTTGAACTTCCAGAGCACGTCACCGGTCTTGGCGTTGACGGCCTTGAGCCAGCCTTCCATCGTGCCGTAGAAGACCACGTCGCCGCCGGTCGAGAGCGCGCCGCCCCATGCCGACAGCGGTTCCGTGATGCCCCACACTTTCTTGCCCGCCGTCGGATCCCACGCGATGAACTCGCCGCGGTTGCCACCCGGGCCCGGCTTGCTCACCACGATCGCGCCGACGTACGGCTGGCCGGCCTGATACTTGACCTCGACGCCTTCGTAGTCCATGCAGAGATTGTTGGTCGGCACGTAGAAGAAGCCGGTGCGCGGCGAGAAGGACACCGGCTGCTGGTTCTTGCCGCCCATCGCCGACGGACAGATGTCCTTCGTGTTCTTGGTCGCCGACGTTCGCTTCTCGGGATCTTCGATCGGCTTGCCGGTCTTGAGGTCGACGCTCTTGGCCCAGTTCACGTGGACGAACGGGATTCGCCTGCAGCAGCTCGCCGGTCTTGCGATCGAGCACATAGGAGAAGCCGTTGCGATCGAAGTTGACCAGCACCTTGCGCGGCTGCCCATTGAGGTTGATGTCGACCAGCACGTTCTCGTTGATGCCGTCGTAGTCCCAGGCGTCGTGCGGCGTCTTCTGATACGCCCACGCGGCCTTCCCGGTGTCGGGATTGCGCGCGAAGATCGTCATCGAATACTTGTTGTCGCCCGGCCGCTGATCGGGATTCCACGAGCCCGGGTTGCCGGTGCCGTAGTAGAAGAGGTCGAGCTCGGGGTCGTAGCTGTACCAGCCCCAGGTGGTGCCGCCGCCGCGCTTCCACTCTTCACCCTTCCACGTTTCCACCGATCCCGGGAAGCCGACCTCGGCCTCCGGTCCGGTGCTGTACATCCGCCAGATCTGCTTGCCGGTGTTGACGTCGTTGGCGGTGACGAAGCCGCGCACACCGAACTCGCCGCCGGAGATTCCGGAGATCACCTTGTCCCTGATCACCATCGGCGCCGACGGTGACGGTCTGGCCCTGCTTGTAGTCGCCCTGCTTGACCTTCCACAGCTCCTTGCCGGTCTCGGCATCGAGCGCCACCGTGTTGGTGTCCAGCTGATTGAAGAAGATCTTGCCGTTGTCGTACGTCACGCCGCGGTTGACGGTGTCGCAGCAGGCGATCGGGAATCACCGCCGGGTCCTGCTTGGGCGTGTACTTCCACTTGATCGGCGCGCCTTCCTTGCTCAGGTCGAGGGCGTAGACGATGTTCGGAAACGGCGTGTGCAACGTACATGGTGTTGCCGACGACCAGCGGCTCGCCTTCGTGTCCCCTGCAGGACGCCGGTGGAGAACGACCAGGCCACCTTCAGGTTCTTGACGTTCTCCGTGTTGATCTCGCTCAGCCCGCTGTAGCGCGTCGCCGACGTGGTTCTTGTTCGGCATCGTCCACTGCTTGTCCGCGTCGGACGCGGCGGCCGCGCCGCCGGTGGCGCGCGGGCGCCGACGCCGGCGCCGTTGCGCTCGTGCAGGCGGTGACGCCGAGCGCGATCGATACGGCGATGATGAACAGCCTCGACAGTCTCTTCATATCTGCGCTCCTGTGCTTTCGACGAGTACGAGGGCCGCCTGAGGCGGCCCTCAGCTGGGCGGCTCTCAGCGCTTGCTTCCCGCGAACGTTCTTCTTGACCCACTCGAGCATGATGTCGGCGATCTCGAGGTTCTTCTTGTCGAGCATCATCATGTGCGTGACGCCGAGGATGCCCATGTCATCCAGCTTCAGATACTCCGCCTTGGCGGTGCCCTGCTTGGCCGCGCGGCGCGCGTTGATCGCCTTGACGGTGTCCTCGCACACCATGCTCGTGGCGGTGTAGTCGCCCTTGAGCGCCATGTACGGAATGTTGTCGAAGTCGGCGGCGGTGAGCCCGCTGTTGGTCAGCGAGCACGACCCTTCGAGCGTCATGAGCCCCTTGAGCAGGTCCAGATGGCCGCGCTCCTTCAGGATGCGCGCCATGTGATGGCCCATGATCCCCGACTGCGAGTGCGTCACGACGATCGCGCCGCCGAGCCGCTCGACGAGCGTGGCCAGGTTCTGCGGCGTCCAGGTGTTGGCGGGCGAGAGTTCCTTGGGATCGCAGTTCGCGCACGTCGAGCCCGGCAGCGTGACCTCGGCGTTCGGCACCAGCTGCTTGTAGTACTCGAGCGCGTAGTACGGCGATGGAGCGCCGGGCGCCGGGCCGATCGCGCCAGTGCGGCTGACCAGACTCTGATCGACCGTCTCGATCGGGAAGAGCGGCGCGACGTGCTTGTAGGAGTCGGGCGTGGGGTTCGGGTCGTTGGCGGCGCCATGCGGAATCAGCGTGCCGGTCAGCACGGTCGAATTGGCCGGGACGAGATGGCCGAACCACGCGGTCCACGCACCGTTGTCGGTGATCCGGCCGAAGCTCGGAATCAGTTGCCGCTGCGCCCTGTGTGTCGCCGCGCGGCCATCCGCGCTTCGCCTTCGTGGAGCACCGACTGGTCGAACCCCGAGCGGCCGCGTCCGGCCTGATCGACCACGTAGCTCGGCACGCCGTTGCGGACGAAGTACGGATACCAGCCTTCGCGGCCATCAGGTGTCGCCTCGAGGCAGGCGCCGGTGTGCGTGGATCCGTGCACCATGATGACGGGCCAGCCGCCGCCGTACTTCTTGGCCGGAATCTGGAACTGCACGTACATCTGACCGATGGTGATCTGTTGGGGCGTGACTGGTGGAGGCGTCGTCGGCGCGGCGGCGCCCGGAGGGGGCGGCCCGGCACGACGGCGTAGTCGGTGACCTTCTGCACGCCGCCGACGAAGAAGCTGCCCTGGTCCTCGATGGTCAGCGGGCCGCCCAGAAATTTCTTCGGCGTCTGGCTTGTCTGCCCGGAGGCAGTTACGGCCAGGGCCATTACCAGCACAGCCACAAATGCGGCACGTCTCATCAGGACCTCCCCGCAGAATGAAGAATAGCGTCGCAGAGTGTAGCCGATCGAGGTGCGTCCAGTGATCGAACTTTCGAGCCTTCGACCGCCTCTTAGACAATGAGCCCGCGTGCCAACGCCAATACAGGAAGCGCAATGGGTCTTACGAGCGCAGTGCGACGACCGCGAGGCGCTCGAGCTGCTGCTGCGCAGCGTGCAGCTGCCGCTGCGCCGCTACGTCGCCGGGCTCGTCGGGCCTGACGACGCCGACGACATCCTGCAGGACGTCCTCGTCATCGTGGCGCGCAAGGTGTATTGGCTCGAGCAGCCGGATTTCTTTCGCGCCTGGGCGTTCCGGATCGCGAGCCGCGCGGCGTTCCGTCATCTGAAGACGCGCAAGCGCTGGTCTGACTCGAACGTGGACGATGGCAGGCTGGAAGAGATCGCGGCGCCCGTCGTTGATATGTCAGACGACAGACTGACGGAGCTCCTCGACAGCCCGGCGCTGAGTCCGGCGAGCCGCGCGGTGCTGGTCCTGCACTTCAGGGAAGAGATGCCGCTCGCCCACGTCGCTGCGGTTCTCGAGATTCCGATAGGCACCGTGAAGTCAAGGCTCGCGTTCGGCCTCAAGAGCCTTCGAAAGGAACTGCGTAATGGCACACGACCCTGAAAGCGTTCATGTCGCGCTCAAGAGAGTCGATCGCTCGAAGCGTTTCATCCTGACGGCGATCGTCCTTCTGTTCATCGCGATCCTCTTCACGTTCGGCTTCCTCGCGGCACATGCGCGAGCGGACGCGGACGGCCACTCGAAGCTGCTGTTCGCCGCGACCGGTGCTCAGATGGCGTTCATCGGGATCTGCGCCGTGCTGGTCTCGCTGCACGTGACCCGCATGACCAAGACTGTCCTCAACGCGATCGAGCTGACGCGCAAGTAGGGGTAGGATTCCCGAGTGCATCGGTTTGGTCGTCCAGCGGGACTTGTGTCGCTCATGCTGATCGCCGCCTGCGGCGGCTCGAGCACTCCCTCGGCAACGGCTCCGACCCGGCGGCAGACGAGTGGTTCGAGGAACGGGCCGCCGCCGTCCGGGATCGACTTCGTCCACGTCAACGGGATGTCGGGTCAGTTCTACATGCCCGAGATTCTCGGCCCTGGCGTGGCGCTCTTCGACTTCGACAACGACGATGACCTCGATGTGTATCTGGTTCAGGGCGGCGGATTCGCTCAGCCGGAGGCGTCCAACGATCGGCTCTATCGCAACGACCTGACGGTCGCGGCGGACGGCACGCGCACGCTGCGCTTCACCGACGTGACGGCCGCCAGCCGGATCGAGGCCCGCGGCTACGGCATGGGCGTCGCCGCTGGAGACGTCGACAACGACGGCTGGGTCGATCTGTATCTCACCAAGTTCGACGCGCCCAATCAGCTGTTTCGCAACAACGGCGACGGCACGTTCAGCGATGTGTCGAAGGCGAGCGGCAC
Organism: uncultured Acidobacteriota bacterium; assembly: GCA_963751025.1. Lineage (GTDB taxonomy): Bacteria > Acidobacteriota > Vicinamibacteria > Vicinamibacterales > UBA2999 > Gp6-AA40. The sequence continues at coordinate 268,044 of CAVVTC010000012.1, forward strand.
CGATCAGCCTCATGGAGCGTCTCGGCGTCGTTTGTCGACTATCGATCGCGACGGGTGGCTGGATCTGTTCGTCGGCAACTATCTGCGATACCGCCTCGAGGGCAACACGCAGGTGCTCGAGCCCGACTGGCGCTCGCGACTACTGCACGCCTGACAGCTACGCGCCGCTGCCCGACCGGCTGTACCGAAATCGAGGAACGGTACGTTCGCCGATGTCACGGCGAGCGCCCACGTCGCCGGCGAGTTCGGCCCTGCGCTCGGCGTGTCCACGGCCGACTTCAATGGCGACGGCTGGATCGACATCTACGTCGCCAACGACGGCAAGGAGAACCAGTTGTGGCTGAACCGGCATGACGGCACGTTCGAGAACGGCGCGCTGCTCGGCGGAGTCGCGTTGCCAGTGAGCGGCAAAGCCGAAGGAAGCATGGGCGTCGACGCCGGCGACTTCGACAACGACGGCGACGAGGATCTGGTGATGACGGAGTTGACTGCGCGAGGGCAGCAATCTCTACGTCAACGACGGCACGGGCGTCTTCACCGATGCCAGCGCGCGCTTCGGCGATCGGGCCGGCGAGCCTGCCGTTCACCGGGTTCGGCGCGGCGTGGCTCGATTTCGACAACGACGGCCGGCTCGATCTCGTTGCGGTCAACGGTACCGTGCAGATCGTCGAGGCGTTGAGACAGGCCGGCGATCCGTTTCCGATGCACCAGAAGAAGCTGCTGCTGCGAAATGTCGGCAGCGGCCGGTTCGAAGACGTGACCGCGCGTGCCGGCGCCGCGTTCGCGCTCGTCGGAGGTCGGTCGCGGAGCGGCCGTTCGGCGACGTGGACAACGACGGCGACGTCGATGTGCTGATCGGCAACAACAACGGGCCCACGCGACTGCTGATCAATCAGGCGGCGGTGGGGAAGCATTGGCTGGGGCTGCGGTTGGAAGGCCCGACCGAGAAGTGACCGCGACAAGCGGTGAGGCCGCCACCGAAGGGCCACATCGAGGTCGACTCGGCGGCCCGCGACATCGTCGGCGCCCGTGTCGAGATCGTTCGCGAGAGTGGTGGCTCGCTCTGGCGCGTGCGCGTGCTGACGGCAGCTACGCGTCGGCGAACGATCCGCGCGTGCTCGTCGGGCTTGGCGACTCGGCGGCGCCGGTGACCGTTCGCGTCAGATGGCCCAGCGGCCGGATAGAACGTTCGCGAGTGTCGCGGTCGATCGGTACATGACGCTGATGGAAGGCAGCGGCAAGTGATGCGGTTCGTGGCTTGGCGCTGCATCGCGCTCGGGGTCGCCTGTCACGGCCCGGATCACGCGGCCCGGCCATCGAAACGCCGGCGCTGCGGGCCGTGTCCCTGCCTGATGTGTCGCACGCCTCGACCGAGGTCCAGGGGCAGCTGCGGGATCGATACGCGGCGCTGACGAAAACCATTGCCGACACGTCGCGCGTTGCCGCGCACGCGGGCCGACGCGTACGGAGAGATGGGGAGGATGTTTCTTGCCGCCGAGTACTTCGATGCCGCGCAGGCGTGCTTCGTCAACGCCGGGGCACTCGCTCCTGCTGACATGCGGTGGCCGTACTTCCTGGGCCACGCATTGAGACGCGGAAACCGCCTCGAGGAGGCCGCGGCCGCGTTTACGCGCGCCCTCGCCGCGCAGCCGAATCACGTGCCGAGCCTCATCTGGGGAGCGGAATTGCAGCTGGCTGCGAATCGCCCTGACGCCGCACAGCAACTGCTCGACCGGGCGCAGGCGATCGAGCCGCGATCGGGAGCGGTGCTGTACGGTCTGGCCGTACCGCGCTGGCGACACAGGACTACCAGAAGGCGGTGACGTATCTCGAGGACGCGCTGACGATTGCGCCGGACGCCACGCGGATTCACTACCCGCTCGCCATGGCCTACCGCGGGCTCGGCAACCGTCAGCAAGCCGAGTCCCATTTGCGCCAGCGCGGTGAAGTCGACCTGCCCCCGGTCGATCCGCTGATGGCCGACGTCGCCGGCCTGCTGCAGAACGCGTCGGCATACGAGACGCGCGGCGCGCAGGCGCTCGATGCGCGCGACTGGCCGGGAGCCGTGACGCAGCTGTCGAAGGCCGTCGAGATCGCGCCGCGCAATGCGTTCACGCACCTCAACCTGGGCACCGCGTTCTTCATGCAGGGGAAGGCCGAGCCTGCGCTCGAGCAGTACCGGGAGGCCGTTCGCCTGATGCCGTCGCTCGCGCGCGCGCATTTCGGGATCGGGGTGCTGATGGAGACACGCGGGCAAGACGAGGCAGCAGTCGCGGCATTCACCGATGCCGTGACCCACGATCCCGGATACCTCGAGGCTCGGTTCAGCCTGGCCAATGCGCTTCGTCGCAACGGACGCGTGGAGGCGTCTCTGCCGCACTACGCCGAAGTCCTTCGCATCAATCCTGCGGTCTCTCAGGCGAGCTTCGGCTACGCCATGGGCCTGGTGCGGCTCGGACGATATCAGGAGGCGCGCGATCGCCTCGACCGCGACGTGCGGGCGTTTCCCGATCAACTCGGATTCGCGCACGCGCTCGCACGGCTGCTGTCCGCGGCGCCGGACGATCGCATCCGGGATGGCGCGCGCGCCGACGCGATCATGACCGCGTTGTTGAAGAACCAGCAGACGCCGGCGCTGGCCGAGACGATGGCGATGACGCAGGCCGAGCTGGGGCGGTTCAGCGATGCCGTCCGGTGGCAGCGAACGGCGATCGACCTGACACGCCGGGCCGGCCTGTACGGAGACCATGCCTCGTCTCTCGGAGATGTTGCGGTTATACGAAAGCGGACGCCCGTGCCGCATCCCGTGGGCGAACGACGATCCGGTTCACCATCCCCAGCCCTCATCGTAGAGCGGCGGCTTCAGCCGCCGCGTCGTCCGTGCGACGCCACCGCGCACGCTGAAGCGTGCGCGCTCCTGGATGAGGGCCCGCGATAAGATTCGGGCGTGAAGTGCCCGGCAGCGCCGTCCCCTCGGATGCGACTCGCGACTGGCCTGACGCTGTCATGGCTGGCGATGGCGGCCTTCGGATCCGCGCAACAGCCAGGCAGCATCTTCGCGGACAAGACGAAGGAGACGGGGCTCGACTTCGTCCACGTCAACGGCGCCGCTGGAGACCTGCTCCTGCCCGAGGTCATCGGCAGCGGCGGGGCAGTCTTCGACTACGACAACGACGGCGATCTCGATCTGTTCGCGGTTCAGGGATCGACGCTGCGGCCGGCGCAGCCGCGAAGTCTCCGGCGCGCAGCCGACTGTATCGCAACGACCTCGGGCTGAACGGCGATCGGCGACTTCGCTTCACCGACGTGACCGAGCGCAGCGGTCTCACCGTCGTCGGCTACGGGATGGGCGCCGCTACCGGCGACATCGACAACGACGGATGGGTCGATCTCTACGTGACCTTCCTCGGTGCGAGCCGCATGTTCCGCAATCGACGGCGACGGGACGTTCACCGACGTCACGGCCGCGAGCGGTACCGACGTTCCCGCGTGGGGCACGAGCGCGACGTTCTTCGACTTCGATCGAGACGGGTGGCTCGATCTCTTCGTGGCCACCTACGTGGATTTCCGCGTCGAGATGAAGCGCGCCTGCTTCTCCGCCGGATCCGCCCGCGACTACTGCAACCCCCTCGTGTACGCACCGGTGCCTGACGCCCTCTTCCGCAACCAGGGAAATGGCACGTTCTCAAATGTCTCGGCGCGCGCCGGCATCACGCGGGCCGCGGCGCGCGGACTCGGTGTCCTGGCCGCGGACTACAACGACGATGGCTGGCTGGACGTCTACGTGGCCAACGACGGCGACGCGAATCAGCTCTGGATCAACCAGCGCGGGTCGGGCACGTTCACAGACGAGGCGCTGCTGACGGGCGTGGCGGTCAACCGGATGGGACAGCCCCAGGGGAGCATGGGAATCGATCTCGGAGACATCGACGGCGACGGCGACGAGGACCTGTTCGTCACCAATCTGGACAACGAAGGCAACACGCTCTATCTGAACCTCGGCAAGGGGCTGTACGAAGATCGCACCACCGAGAGCGGTCTGTTCACGCTTGGCTTCACCGGGTTCGGCACGCGCTTCCTGGACTACGACCACGACGGATGGCTCGACGCCTTCGTCGCCAATGGGGCGGTGAGGCATTTGAGCCGGCAGGTGCAGGCTGGAGATCCGTATCCGCTGAAACAGCGGAACCAGATCTTTCGCAACGATCGCCGGGGACGGTTCACGGATGTGAGCGAGCGAGCCGGATCGGCGCTCGCTCCGCTCAACGTCGCACGCGGCGTGGCCGCGGGAGATCTCGACAACGACGGAGCCGTGGACCTGGTCGTCTTCAACAACAGCGGTCCGGCGCGAGTCCTCATCAACGAGCTCAGCCCGCGCGGCCACTGGCTCGGCATCCGCGCCGTTGACACGCGATACGGTCGCGACGCGCTTCAGGCGCGGGTCGAACTGGTCGGCCGCCGTACCCGGGTGAAGCGCGTGCAGACGGACGGCAGCTACTGCGCAGCGGGTGATCCTCGCGTGGTGTTCGGGCTCGACCAGGACCAGTCCGCTCAGACGGTCCGGGTGCACTGGGGTCGAGGCGACCAGGAGGACTTTCGTGGACTTGCCGCCGATCGCTACTGGATTCTCGAGCGCGGCAAACCGGCGAGGGCCCTGTAGGACATCATGGTTCGACGTCGTCGGATCGCCGTGATCCTCGTGGTGCTGGTCGCGTGCGCACCGCGAACCGCTGACACGCAGCCACCGTTGCTCCCTGTCCCGTTGCCTCGGATCGACGGTCTCGAACGCGCGGTCGCCGATCAGATTCAAGACGAGCATCGAAAGATGCTCGAGGTTGTCGCGAAGACGGGCGGATCGAGAGACGCCGCTGACGCGTATGGATCGCTGGCCCGCGTCTACCACGCCTACGAATTCTTCGACTCCGCCGAGCCGGCGTATGTGAACGCCGGGCGTCTGGCGCCGCGCAACGGCGAGTGGTTTCATCTGCTCGGTTCGCTCTACAAGCAGACCGGTCGCCTCGAAGAGGCTGCGCAGGCGTTTGCCACGGCCCGTCGTCTGCAGCCGGGCGATCGCGCCGCCGCGATACACCTTGGCGAGATCTTCCTGAGCCTGAATCGACTGCACGACGCCCGTGAGCAGTTTCAGGGCGTCGTGGAGACATATCCGGCCGTGGCCCGCCGCGGCCTCGGCGATGTCGCGTTGCGCGAACGCCGCTACGCCGAGGCCGTCGAGCACTACCGCTTCGTCCTCGATCGCGTCCCACAGGCGGCGTCCATTCACTACTCGCTGGCGATGGCCTATCGCGGGATGGGCCGGCTCGACGAGGCCCGCGCGCATCTCGAGCGTCGCGGTCAGGGCGGTGTCTACGCTGCAGATCCTCTCGTCGAGAGCCTGCAGACGCTGGTGCGCGGAGAGCGCGCGTGGGTGATGCAGGGCCGACGCGCGTACGAGGCCGGTCAGTTTCGCGACGCCGCCGATGCGTTCACCAAGGCGCTGGCGGCGGCCCCATCGAGCGTCGCCGCGCGGATCAATCTCGCGGCCGCCCTCGTGCAGCTCGGGAACGACGCGGACGCGGTGCGGTATCTGCAGACGCGCGTTTCGGGACGCACCGGACGAGGCCGGTGTTGGCGACGCCCTCATCGGTGCGCTGCTGAGGCTTGGCAGCGCTGACGAGGCCATCGAGACGTTTGCGCGCGCGCGTCCATCTCAGATCGACGTGGAAACCGTGCACGTGGGCGTGTCGATTCTCCTCGCCGATCGCCAGAGGTTTCGCGACGCGATTGCCGCGCTCGAGGACGCCCACCAGCGGTTTCCCGGGCGGGCGGCGACGGCGACGACGCTGGCGCGGCTGCTGGCGTCGGCTCCGGACCTGTCGCTGCGCGATGGACGCCGGGCCCTGGAGCTGGCCGTGGCGGTGAACGACGCTGACCCGTCGCCAGTGCATGGCGAGACGATTGCGCTGGCGCTCGCGGAGCTCGGGCGCTGCGACGAAGCGCTGGGATGGATGAAGCGCGGCGTCGCTGAAGCCGAGCGGGCGAAGGATGCCGCCGAGAGCCGGACGGCTCAGAGGGGAGATGCCGAAGTACGAAGCGCGGCTCGTGTCGGCCGTAGAGTCCGCCGGGTCTATAGAACAAGACCCGGCCTACACAGCAGATTGGCAGCGGCTTATACGTAGATTGGCAGTGTAGGCCGGGTCCTGGTTCTGGACCCGCCACTCTGGTTTGCGGCCCCGCCGCGTCGTGAGATCAGAAATCGAACTGCGCGCTGAACTTGAACAGACGCGGCAGCAGGATCGACGTCGGCGATCGCCATCCGGATACGCCCGGGCCGGGGGTGACACTCGAGTACGCGAAATTCTCGGACAGCACCGAGTTCGCGTTCATCACGTTGTAGAAGTCGAAGTTGATCATCGTTCGCGTGCGTCCGAAGCGCAGGAGCTTCGACAGACGCAGATCGAGCTGGTTCAGGCGTTCGACGTAGAGCTCGCCCGGATCCACGATCTGGAACGCCTGGAACGGGATGAACGGGCCCGGACCGGCCACGCCGGGGATCACGCCGTAGTTCGCGTTGGACTGCACGACGGCGCCGGGCAGGTTCTGGAACGTCGCGCTGGTCTGCACGTCAATCTTCGGAATCGTGTAGGCGACCAGGCCCTGGACCGAGGTGCGGAACCCGTTGTTCTGCTCGCAGAACTCGGCTGGGCGCGCGGCGAAGAAGAACGCGCGCGTCGGATCCCCGAAGAACGTGTGCAGCATTTCCGGCAGATCGTCCACGACGTCGCAGTCGTTGGTGACCTGTCGGCCTGTGCCGAATCCGCCCTGAAACAGCAGCCCATTCTGCAGCCGCGAGTTGAGCGTGACGTTCACACCGTCGAAGTGCTCGGTCTGCTTGCCGAAGTTGTTCGACAAGGTGATGAAGTAGCTTGGCGGCGCGACCGTTGGACTCAGACTCCGTCCGGTCAGCGTGTATCCGCCCCCGTCCGGCAGACGCGAATCAGCAGGCGCGGTAATCGTGACCGGGGAGTAGCTCGCCGGGGTCGCCGCGAGGTCGTCCATGACGCGGATGTTGCCGTACCATCGCCGCGCGTACTGCACGTCGAGGGACACTCGCGGAATGATTTCCTGCTGGATGCTGGTCGTGAACTCCCAGTTGTAGGATCGCTTTCCCCAGCCGGTCATCAGGTCCGGGTCGTAGGTCCTGCCCGGGATGATCGTGCCGAAGTTGGGGTTGTCCACGGCCAGGCACTCACCATTGGGCGCGAAGTTGGTCAGGTCGCAATCGGGCACGAAGTCGGTGTCGGCGTCGGCCCAGACACGCTGTGTCTGTTCCGACAGACGAAGGATCGGGTTGGGTGCGTCGGTCACCTGCGCGGGGCCGAACCCGGTCGTTCCGAGACCCTCGAGGTACTTGTTCAGCGTCAGCTTCACCGCCGTTTTCCCGTTGCCGAACACGTCGTAGGTCGCGCCCAGCCGCGGGGTGACGTCGTTCCAGCTCAGGTTGTCGAGCTCGGGGAACTGGATGTTCAGGTCTCGTCCGAAGTAGTTGCCGACGATCGACTGCTCGGGGAAGCTGTTCTTGAACGAGTCGAACCTGATCGCGCCCGCCAGCGTCCAGCGCCCGGTCGTCAACTTGTCCGATATGAAGAGCCCCATATCGCGATTGACATTCACTTCCACGGTTCGCGGCACGATCCGGTAGACGATCGCGTTCGGCACCATCGAGGCGAAGTTGTAGCTGTAGGGCAATCGCCGGCGAGCTGTAGGTCGTGTTCTCGTGATGTCCGTAGGCGTTGTTGAAGCCCACCTTCACCGTGTTCGAACCGGTGATGTAGGACACCGCCGCCCGGTAGTGGATATTCCAGTTCCACGAGTTGTTGTACGGTCACGCGCGGCGCGATAGGTGAGCGGTCCGCCGGTGACCGGGTTGAGGCTGTCGGTCACCGAGATCATCCCGGGCGTCAAGTGGTCGATGTTTCCCAGCTTGCCGACCTGCGGATCCATACCGCCCCAGCGTTCAACGCGGTGGATGCCGCTCGCTTCGACGAGCAGTCGGTTGCTGACCGGCGTGTTCCAGTCAACCGTGACGAATCGCTGAAGCGGGAAGCGCCGATCGTTGCCGGCCTCGGGCGACACGTTGGCGCCTCCGGCTGCGGCCCGATGCCGGTCGTGCACGCGCAGAAGCTCTCCTGGTCGAAGGTGACGCCGATCTTGTGCTTCGGGCTCGCCTGCCAGGTGAAGCGGGCCTGGAAGATCGACTGCTCCTGGTGGAGGACGGCCTGGTTCGGCGACCTCACGTAGTCGTAGCGATTGATGTTGTTCGCGTTCGCGTTGAAGAACATGCTGGGGACGAAGTTGTCGGCGAAGAGCTTGCGTCCGGAGAGGAAGAACCACAGCTTGTCGCGCTTGATGGGCCCGCCAAATCCGGGATTGAAGTCTCCGTTCCCCTTGATCGTGCCGGGGATCGACAGACCTCGCTGCTGCACGTCGCTGCCGGTGAAGTTGTCGCCGGCGAAGCTCTCGGTGGCGTAGCTGGCGGCGATCGCGCCGCTGAACCGGTTGCCGCCGTCGCGCGGGATGAAGTTGATGCGGACGCCGCCGGTCGCGGCCTGCGCGTCCACCGCGGAGACGTCGATCGCGAACTCGGCGGTCCCGGTCGCGTTCGGCACCGCGCCGCCGCCCCATCCGCCGGCGATCATCGAGCTGAGCGCGACGCCGTTGACCATCATGCGCTGGTCGGACGTCCGACCGCCGTTGGCCTCGAGCGAGGCGACTTCCTGGACGACCGAGCCGCCGACGTCCTGCCCGGTAAACGCGCCCTTGCGCACGCCGGGAATCAGCACGCCAACGGTGAACGGTGTGCGCGAACTGGGAATCGCGCTGACGATCTCCTGGTCCATGACCGCCTGGCGCGTGGTCGACTGCAGGTCGACCATCGGCGTCAGACCGGAGACGGTGATCGTCTCCTGCACGCCGCCAACTTCCAGGTCGGCATTGACCGTGAAGACCGCCCGTTCCGCTGAGCTCCACGGTCTCGCGGACGACCGTCTTGAACCCGGTCAACGAGAACGTCACCCGGTAGGTGCCTGGGCGCAGGTCAGGGATCGTGTATCTGCCCGTGCCGTCGGCGACACCCGACCGCACTTTTTCGATGAGCACCGGACTCGACGCTTCGACCGTCGCGCCAGGCAGGACGGCACCAGAGGTATCTCTGACCAGGCCCGCGAGCGTTGCCTGTGCGAACGCCGCCAGCGGGGCGCTCACCACCATCGCAAGTGCGAGCAGAACCAGCTTCAAACCACGCATGCGCAACCCTCCTGTAGGCCGCAAACCGTGACTCTGACGGCGGATACGCTCGCTCGTGCGACGGGTCAACTGTCCAATACATCTTTCGAGTCGCAGGCATACGGATTTGGTATAGAATCCCGCCGCCATGGACTTTCGGCACATAAAGGCATTCATTGCCGTGGCCGACGCGCTGAGCGTGACCAAGGCCGCCGAACGACTCCACATTTCCCAGCCGCCGCTCAGCCGCCATATTCATCAGCTCGAGGAAGAGCTGGGCCTGACGCTCTTCGTCCGCCATCGCCAGGGTGTGACCCTGACTGATGTCGGCAAGCGGCTGCTCGACAAGGCGAGGGCGCTCGACGCCGCCGGCACCGAGTTCAGCGAGACCGCGCGTCAGATGGCTCGGGGCGAGGAAAGCCGGATTCGCATCGGGATCGGGTGGGGACTGTGGGACGTGGTCAACCGCCTGCGAGTCGAATTCACGAAGCAGCATCCGGACGTGACCTTCGAGGTCCGCGACGTGTACTGCTCGGACGATTGTCAGGAACACCTGCGGAACTCGACGCTCGACCTGGTGTTCACGAGACCGCCTTTCGACGAGACGCTCGTGGACGCCGTCCCGATCTTCCACGAGCGCATCCAGGCCGTCGTCGCCGACGACAGCCCGCTGGCCTCCCGACAGGAAGTGCGGCTGCGCGACCTGGCGAACGTGCCGCTCCTGCTGTGGGACCGGCATATGGGACCGGCGCTCTACGACCGGGTGCTCGAGCTCTATGCGCGCAACGGTCTCACGCCGCCGATGATCCCGACGCCGGGGGCGGGTCCCTACAATCACGCCGGGTTGATGATGGTGGCCTCCGGAAAAGGCGTCTATCTCTGTCTCGGCGTGCCCCTGACCAGCCCGCAACCCGCCAGCGGCGTCGCGGTCCTCCCTGTCGGCGATCCCGGTGCGACCATCGAGGTGTGCGTCGCGAGTCGCAAGAGCGAGGCCTCACACGTGGTCGGCCAGTTCCTCGACTGTGTGTGGGACACCTACCCGCAACCGCGCCGCGTCGCGGTCAGCTCTCGGCGCGTAACTCAAAACTCGAACGCAAAACTCAAACAGTGTCCGGGCTTCGCACCTCGCAGCGGTGCTTAGCGGCCACCGAGCGCCGCGCGCCAGCGCGCGCGGACAGTGTTTGAGTTTTGCGTTTTGAGTCTTGAGTTACAGCGAAGGTCAGGGCCGGCCCGCGAAGGACCGGCCCATCGTCGTTTAGAAGTCGAACTGCGCGCTGAGCTTGAAGAGGCGCGGCAGCAGGATCGACTGCGGTGTTCTCCACGCGGCGCTGAACGTCTGATTCTCCGTCAGCACCGAGTTCGAGTTCATGACGTTGTAGAAGTCGAAGTTGATGCTCGTTCGCGTGGTGCCCACTCGGAAGAGCTTCGCCACACGGAAGTCGATCTGATTCAACCGCTCGATGTAGACCTCACCGGCCGGAAGCAGATTGAAGCCGCGGCCTGCCGGAGCGCCGGTGAACCCGCGTCCGAGCGTCGTTGACGCCGCCGGGTAGTTGACGACGTTCGCGTTGATCTGGGCTCCCGGCTGATTCTGATACGTGCCGCTGACCAGCACGTCGATCTTCGGGATCGTGTACGACGCCAGACCCGAGACGCCCGTCCGCCACCCGTTGTTCTCGTGGCAGCGCTCCAGGGGTCTCGCCGTGGTGGTCGAGGTCCGGTTGGGGATCAACGCCGTCACCTGCAGCAATTCGGGCAGGTCATCCACGATGTCGCAGTCGTCGGTGACCTGGCGACCCGGTCCGAAGCCGCCCTGCACCATGAGACCGTTCTGCATCCTCGCCTGCACCGAGACGTTCACGGCGTCGAAGTGCTCTGTTTGCTGGCCGTAGTTGTCGGCAAGCGTGACGAGCAGGTTCTGCGTCGTCGGCGCCGTCGGTTTCACATCGAATCCCGTCAGCGTGCCGCCGGCGTTGGGCAGGCGGGCATCGTTCGGGACCGCCATCGTGAATCGATCGAAGTCGGCTGCTGCGATCGACCGGTCGTCGTAGATCCGGAAGTTTCCGTACCACCGGCGGGCGTACTGGACGTTGAGCGACACGCGCGGCACCAACTCGTGCTGGACGCTTGTCGTGAACTCCCAGTTGTAGAAACGCTTGCCCCAGCCCTGCGTCAGGTCGGGATCGTAGCTCGTGGCGGGGTTGAGATTGCCAAACGTGGCGGCATTGAGCAGGGCGCCGCACTCGCCGTTGGCGGTGTAGTCCTGGAGGTTGCACTGTGGGGTGAAGTCGTTCGCGATTCCCCCGTTCGCTCCATTGTCGGTCCACGGACGGCTCGTCTGCGTGTTCAACCGGTTGATCGGGTTCGGCAGGTCTGACACGTTGGGCACGCCGCCGGCTCCGGTGGTGCCCATGCCTTCGAGGTACTTGTTCAGCGTCGCTTTCAACGCCGTCCGGCCGCTACCGAACAGGTCGTAGGTCAGGCCCATCTTCGGGGTGATGTCCTTCCACGACAGGTTGTCGATCGGATCGAACCGGATGTTGAGCGCCGGCGCGAGGGTCGTCGGCGCGATCGACTGTGCGGGGTAGCTGTTCTTGAACGCGTCGTAGCGGACGCCGCCCGAAAGTGTCCATCGGCCAATCGTCCAGCGATCCTGCGCAAACACGCCGAAGTCGTAATCGACGTTGACCGCAATCGTTCGCGGCGCGATCCGATAATTGATCGTCGTCGGTACCCCACTCGCGAAGTTGTAGGCGTACGGCGCGGCCGGATCGGTGTAGGTCGTGTTCTCGTGATGGAGGTAGGCGTTGTTGAAGCCGACCTTGAAGTTGTGGGAGCCGGTGATGTACGAGGCCGCCGCCCGATAGTGGATGTTCCAGTTCCACGAGTTGTTGAACTGCGCGGCGGTCCGGTAGGTGAGGCTTCCGCCGGTCACCGGGTTCGGGTTGTCGGTCACCGAGATCATGCCCGGCGCGATGGCATCGAGGTTCTCACCCTTGCCGGTCTGCAGGTGCATGTTGCCCCAGCGTTCCACGCGATGGATGCCGCTCGCTTCGAGCAGCAGGCGATTGGTGACAGGCGACGTCCAGTCGGCGGTGACGAACCGCTGCGTCGGGAAGCGACGGTCATTGCCGCCGTCCGGCGACGTCGTCGCTGTCACTCCGTTCGGACAGCCGCAGTAGGCCTCCTGGTCGAACGTGAACCCGATCTTGTTCTTCTGATTCAGCTGATAGGTGAGCCGTGCCTGGAAGATCTGCTGGTCCTGATGCAGGATCGCCTGCCGGGTCGAACGAACATAGCGCCACTCGGCCGGCTTGTTGGCGTTCTCGTTGAAGAACATGCCCGCCACGTAGTTGTCGGCGAAGACGTACTTCCCGGAGAGGAAGAACCACAGCTTGTCGCGCTTGAGCGGCCCGCCGACGCCGGGGTTGAACTCGCCGTTGCCCTTGATCTTGCTCGGCGCCGCCAGCCCGCGCTGCTGCACGTCGGTGCCGGTGTAGTTGTCCGAGGCGAAGCTGTCCTTGGCGAAGCTGCCGGCGATCGTGCCGGAGAAGCGGTTGCCGCCATCGCGCGGGATGAAGTTGACGCGGACGCCACCGGTCGCGGCCTGGGCATCAACACCTGAAACGTCGATGGCGAACTCCGCCGTACCTGACGCGTTCGGCACCGCACCGCCGCCCCACCCGCCGGCGATGCCGGAGCTGAGCGCCACGCCGTTCACCATCATGCGCTGGTCGCCGGTCCGGCCGCCGTTGGCGACCAGCGATGCGACTTCCGCCACGACCGCGCCGCCGACATCGCGTCCCCCGACGTCCTGTCTGACGCCGGCAATGAGCACGCCGAGCGCGAATGGATTCCGCGAGCTGGGAAGGTTCGAGACGATTTCTTGTGTGATCGATACCTGCCGGGTCGTGCTCTGCAGGTCGACCGTCGGCGTGGCGCCCGACACGGTGATGGTCTCTTCGACCGTTCCAATCGCCATGTCCGCGTTCACGGTGATGACGGTGGTGCCGAGAAGCTCGAGGTTCTCGCGGACGACGGTCTTGAATCCGGGAAGCGTGAACGCCACTCGATAGGTGCCAGGGCGGAGATCCTGGATGATGTACCGGCCTTCTCCGTCGGTCACCGACGAGCGGCTCTTTTCAATCAGCACCGCGCTGGATGCTTCGACGTTGACGCCCGGAAGAACAGCGCCGGAAGTATCTTTCACGAGCCCCGTAAAGGACGCCTGGGCGTATGCGGCGGCTGGCACGAAGGCCAGACACAGAAACACCACGCTCCTGGCTAGTGCACGCTTCATTCTGCCTCCTGAGGGTTGGCCGGACCGGCTCTGACGTGCCAGATGTTATGCCTGCGCACGCATTTGTGCAATGAAGTCAATGGCAAAAGCCCGTCCAAGTTGGCGGGCGGGCCTTTGGGGGGTCGTCGGCCCCGGAGGCGTCTCCTCCGGGGCTTCCGATGTCAGAAATCGAACTGCGCGCCGATCTTCCAGAAGCGCGGCTGCAGGATCGCGGTCGGTACCTGCCACGTCGCCGGCGTCGTCGTGGTGACGTAACCCGTTGTTCAGCGTCAGGATCGTGTTCGAGTTCGTGGCGTTGTAGAGGTCGAAGTTGATCGTCGTGCGCGTCGTGCCGATCCGGAGGATCTTGGCGAAGCGCAGATCGAGCTGATTCAACCCGTCGTTGTACGTCGTGCCCGGCGTCGACCAGGTTGACGGTCTGGTCGCTGCTCCACCCGACAGCGGACGGCCAAGCGAGGGAGCGATCGCGGCCGACGGGATCGACCCAGTTGCGCATTGATCGCGGGGCCCGGCAGGTACTGGTAGGTCGCCGCGATCGAGACGTCGATGCGCGGAATCGTGTACGACGCCGCGAGCCTTGAACTGGGTCAGCCAATTCGTGTCCTGGTGACAGTACGGGCACGCCGCTGGACTGATCTCCGGCAGCGCGCGCAGGATGTCGCAGTTGTCGGTGGACGTGCGGCCCGTGCTCGTGCCGCCCTGCACGAAAGACGCCGTTGGCGAGCCGTGCGTTCACACCCACGTCCACGCCGTTCCAGATGCTCGATCTGCTTGCCGTAGTTCTCGGCGAGCGTCGTGAAGTTGTTCGACCGGGCGCCGAATTCTGCGTTCGGGATCAGGTTCGTGAAGCCCGACACCGTGTAGCCGCCGCCATCCGGCAGACGCGGGTCCGACGGCGCGGTCACGCTGAACGAGTCGTAGTCCGCCGCCGTGACCAGGCCCGGTTGTCCTGGACGATGAAGTTGCCGTACCAGCGGCGGAAGTAGCTCGACGTCCATCGAGACGCGCGGCATGATTTCGTGCTGCACGCCGGTCGAGAACTCCCAGTTGTAGAACGCGCTTGCCCCAGCCGATCAGCAGGTCGGGATCGAACACCGTGGTCGGCGTCGGCCGTCCGAACGTCGCGTCGCTCGAACGAGGCCGCAGAAGTCGCCGCCGGTCGCGGTCAGATTCTGCGCCAGCGGGTTCAGCAGATTGCAGTCAGGGATGAAGTTACCGTTGATCGGTCCAGCTCCGCGTCGCCGTGGTAGCCAGCAGCGTTGATCGGGTTCGGGCCGACCGGTCAGTCCGCCGGTGGTTCCAAGGCCCTTCAGATACTTGTTCAGGCTCAATTTGAGTGCCGTCTTGCCGTTGCCGAACAGGTCGTACGACGAACTGGCTCTTTGGCGTGATGTCCTTGTAGCTCAGATTTCGTGTGCCGGGAACGTCAGGTTGCGGGCCGGCGTGAAGCGCGTCGGCCCGAGGTCTGCTCCGGGAAGCTGTTCGCGTAATAGTCGAAGCGGATGCCGAGGGCGACGGTCAGCGCGGTTGATCGTCCACTTGTCCTGCGCGAAGATGCCCAGGTCCTGATCCACGTTGTTCTTATGCGTGTGCGGCAGCGCCCGCATCGTCAGCTGGTTCGGCACGCCGTTGTTGAACCGGTAGGCCAGCGATGTTGGTCGGTAGCTCAGGTTCTCGTGGTACCCGTGCGCATTGTTCATCCCGACCTTGAAGGCATGCGAGCCGGTGATGTACGACACGTTGAAGCGGTAGTGGAAGTTGTTGTTCCACGAGTTGTTGTAGCGTCGCGCGACCGGCCGCGGTAGTTGAGGCACGGCGCCGATCCGGCACGTTGCGCCCTGCTCGGTCACCGCGATCATACCGGGTCGAGGATCGAGGCCCTTGGTCTGCAGGTGCATGTTGCCCCAGCGCTCCACGCGATGGATGCCGCTGGCCTCGATCAGGACCTTGTTTGTCAGCGGCGAAGTCCAGTCGAGCAGAACCACACGCTGCGTCGGGAACCGATCTGTCTACGCCGGCTTCCGGCGCCGTCGTGGCGCGTGATCGCGTCGTGGCAGGCGCAGAAGTCCTGCTGGGTGTAAGTAAGGCCGATCTTGTTCTTCTGGTCGCCTGCTGGCACGTGAGTCGAAGCTGCGCGTCGAGCCACGTCTTCTCGAGTGAGGCCGGCCGGCTCAGATCCGGGCTCGTAGGTCCACTTGGTGCGGATCGTTCGCGTTGTTGTTGTAAAACATGCCCGGCGCGAAGACGTACGCACCCTGCGAGCGGCCGCTGGCGAAGAACCAGACTTGTCGCGCTTGATCGGGCCGCCGAAGCCGGGGTTGAAGTCCCAGTTCTTGTCCACCGTGCCGGCGTTGATCAGGGCCGGATTGCGGGCCAGCAGTTCCGCATTGACATTGGTCGTCTGCATCGAGTCGTTGGCGAAGTTGCCGAAGAGGCTGCCGTGATACTGATTGCCGCCTTCGCGCGCGATGAAGTTGATGCGCACACCGCCCGTTCGCCAGATCCGCGCTGACCGACGCGGTGTCGAACACCATCTCCTGCACGCCGGTCGCGTTCGGAATCGCGCCGCCGCCCCAGCCGCCGCCAATCATCGAGCTGAGCGAGACGCCGTTCATCATGAAGCGTTGATCGTTGGTGTTGCCGCCATGCGCGACGAGCGCGCGGGTCTCGGGACCGAGCGCGCCGCCGACGTCCTGTGACGCCAGGCCGCCAGTCGAGATCGAGATGCCGGGGATGAGCACGCCGAGGTTGAACATGTTGCGTCCGGTCGGCAGCGTGCCGATGGCTTCCTGGTCCATCACGCGTTGGCGCGTCGTGCTCTGCACGTCGACGATCGGGGCTTCGCCTGTGACGGTGATCGTTTCTTCGAGGGCGCCGACGCGCAGCTCGGCGTCAACCGACGCGGTGAACGCGCCGGTCAGATTGATGCCATCCCGCTTGACGGTGTTGAAGCCGGGCAGCGTGAAGGTGACGGTGTAAGCCCCGGGCCGCAGTTCGGTGATGCGGTACTGACCCGATCCGTCAGTCACGGCCGTGCGGACCTTCTCGATGATGGCCGGGCTCGCCGCCTCGACGGTCACGCCCGGCAGCACGGCGCCTGACGTGTCTTTCACGACCCCTGTAATCGACGCTTGGGCGTAGACCGCGGTGGGAACGAGGGCCAGACACAGACACGTAACCACGCCGGCGAATGCGCGCTTCATTCGTGCCTCCTAGGACAGAGGTTGGGCCGGACCGGCTCTGACGGCGCGGATGTTACGCCCGTGACGGCGTTTTCGCAATGCGGAAAGTTCTAGTGGACCACTAGGAGGCCTTGCCCAGCCCCGGGGCATGAGCACTCGGCCCTGACACGCGAGCGCTGGGCCCTGCGGCCGGTCGCGTGACGTCCTCGATCACGCCGAACAGTTCAACGGCGTCAATGGGCTTGGACACGTAGCCGTCCATGTCGGCGTCGAGGCAGCGTTGCCGGTCGCCTTCCATCGCGTGGGCCGTCAGGGCGATGATCGGGATTCGGGCGCCCGTTCGGCGTTCGCGGGCACGGATGGCCGCTGTCGCCTCGAAGCCGTCCATCTCGGGCATCTGCAGGTCCATCAGGACCAGGTCGATCGACTGGTCCTCGAGCGCATCGACGGCCTCGCGCCCGTTCACGACCATGACGGGTTGATGCCCGCGGCGCCGCAGCAGGTGCTCGGCGAGCGTCCGGTTGACGAGGTTGTCCTCGGCGACGAGCACCCGGAGCGGCGTGGTATCGAGCGGCGGTGCGACCGCCGGCGGCGCGGGCCTGGCCGCGACGGGTTGAGGCCGCCAGCGGCAGCGCGATCGAGAAGATAGAAAGCGCTCCCTCGGCCTGGTGTGCTTTCAACCTGAATCTGGCCGCCCATCAACGAGACGAGCTGCCACGAGATCGACAACCCGAGTCCGGTCCCTCCGTAGAGGCGCGTCGTCGAGCCGTCGGCCTGCGTGAAGGCCTGGAAGATCGCAACCTGCTTGTCTTCGGGGATGCCGATGCCGGTGTCCACGACGCTGAAGTGCAGCATCGCTCGCGATGGGTTTCGCCCGTAGTGTCCGGCTTCCTGGCCCGAACGTTGTCGGGCTGACCGACTGGTCGTGCACCACGCGCACGAGGATTTCTCCCGCGTCGGTGAATTTCAGCGCGTTGCTCACCAGGTTGACGAGGACCTGGCGCAGCGCTGACCGGGTCGCCGACGAGGCCGTCGGGGACTTCCGGGCTCACGTCCACGGTGAGGCGCAGCTTCTTCTCTTCCGCGCGAATCGACATCGGCTTCAGTGTGTCGCCGAGCAGGGTCCGCAGCGAGAAGTCCACGGCGATGATTTCCAGCTTGCCGGCCTCGATCTTCGAGAAGTCGAGGATGTCGTTGATGATGACGAGCAGCGACTCGGCCGAGCCGCGCACGGTCTGGAGATAGTCGCGCTGGGTACGCCGAGAGGCGGCGTCATCAGCGCGAGGTCGGTCATGCCGATGATGCCGTTCATCGGCGTGCGGATCTCGTGGCTCATGTTGGCGAGGAACTCGCTCTTCGCCCGGCTGGCCTCTTCCGCCATGCGCTTGGCCGCCAGCAGCTCGGACGTGCGCTCGCGCACCTTGCGATCCAGATCGGTGGTCATCAACTGCAGCTCGCTGTTGATTTGCTCGCGCTGCGCCAGCGCCTGACGCAGCTGCTCGTACGAGTCGCCGAGCCGGCGCTGCATCGTGTCCACGTCCTCGATGAGCGTGGCCACTTCCGCGAGCGGGCTCGTGGCGGCCGGCACGGGCGCGTTCTGCGCCGTCACGTTTCGCACGATCCGCACCAGATCCTCGAGCGGCCGGGTGACCGCGCTGGAGAAGCGGTGCGCGATCAGCACTGTCCCGCCGAGCGCCAGCGCAATCAAGCCGAGCGTCAACGCGTAGTAGCGCGTGGACTGCAGACGGAGACCGAACACGGGATTCTCGACGAGCACCCGCCATTGGGTGCCCGGCACCTCTGCCAGCGCGACGAGGAAGTCCTCGTGGCTGCCGTCCAATCGGGGTCGCGCGTACTCATAGGTGCCGGTCCTGACGAGGTTGGGCGACTCGAATCGCCGGATCCGCACTGAGGTCGTCCAGTCCGCGGCGATGCGCCCCATGACTGGCGATGATGACGCGGTTCCGCTGATCGAGGATCGTGACGGTCAGGTCAGGCATCGAGCCGTTCTGGCGCACCAGTCGCCGTGAAGTACTCGAGGCTCAGGATGCCGCAGGCGACTCCGGCGACCTCGCCCTGTCGGTCGAGATAGGGCGCGGCGATGATCACGGTTGGCGTCGTCACATCCAGGCGCGAGGCGATCACGTCGGAGATCGTCGTGCGTTTCTCAGTCATGGCCGCTTTGAAGTACTCGCGGTCGCCAACGCCTCGCACGCATCAGATCTGAATCCGCCGGGAGCGCCCGTGTGCTGTCGAGCACCATGCCGCGGCGATCGACGATCGTGATGTGATCGAAGGTCGGATGAAAATGCGGATAGCTCTCGATCAGCGCCTGCCGCCGGCGCGGATCGCTTCTCCGTGCGACAGCCCGAACGCCAGCGTTTCCACGACGGCAACGTGCGAATCGACGAATTCCTGGATGCGGTCGCGGCGGGCGGTCGGCAATGGCGTTGAGCTGAGAGCTCCCTTCGGATTCCTGCTGCGCCGGCAAGCAACTGCCCGGTGGCCGCGCTCAGAATCACGACCGGCAGGACGGCGACGAGCACGAAGCCGTGAAAGGCGAACGTGCGTAAGCGCTGCGGGCGGACGCCGGTGCGCTCGGAGATGCCGGACGACACGATGTTGGCCAGGAGGTTGGCCACCACGACCGGCACCATCTGGTTCAGCAGTTGCTGCATCGCCAGGGACCACGTGCTGCTGGCCGAGTGCCCGTATACCTCGGGCGCGACCGCGAGCAGCGCGGCGTTGACGAGGCAGGACGAGGCTTCCTGTAATCAGAGGAGAATGCCCGCGTCTGGTGGCGACGCCCACGATCAGGACTTCGAGCAACCGCATCACCAGGACGACCGGCCGCACAGAACCCGGCAGCGCCGCGAGGATGGTGGCGGCGATGCCATGCCACGGCCCGAGTAGAATCGCGACCGGCAGCGTCGCGATTCGGCTCGGCGAGATCTCGGCGA
Organism: uncultured Acidobacteriota bacterium; assembly: GCA_963751025.1. Classification (GTDB taxonomy): domain Bacteria; phylum Acidobacteriota; class Vicinamibacteria; order Vicinamibacterales; family UBA2999; genus Gp6-AA40. The sequence continues at coordinate 287,768 of CAVVTC010000012.1, forward strand.
ACCCGCCCGAGGCGGACCACTGCAGCAACGCGCCGGCGGCGCCGGCGAGCAGCGTAACGAGAACCAGCCGCGACGAGGGTCTTCGCATGAAGAGACGGATCAAGAATCGGCATCGGGGATGGCCTGATGCAACGCGAAGGAGGCGTGGGGTGCCGCTGTTGCACACGATGGCAAGGTGCGAAGGTGCGAGGGTGCGAAGGGTGCGAGTTGTGAAGGTGCGAGCGGCTGTCGCCCTTGCGACGCGTCTCGCTGATGGCCCAGGCGGCGTTTGCCCAGGATAGTTTCCGGCAGACGGTCGTGGTGACCGCCGCGGCCCGGCCGGTCGAGTTGGGCACGGTCGCCCGCCGGATGACGATCATCACCCGCGAGCAGATCGCGCGGCTGCCGGTGCAGTCGGTGGCCGATGCGCTGCGGCTGGCGGCCTCGATCGACGTCCGCATGCGTGGCGTTGCCGGCGTGCAGAGCGACTTCGCCGTGCGCGGCGCGAATTTCGGTCAGATGCTCGTGCTCGTCGATGGCGTGCGCCTGAACGACGCCCAGTCCGGCCACCACAATGGCGACATACCGGTTCCGCTCGACGCGGTGGAGCGCATCGAGGTTCTGTACGGACCCGGCTCGTCACTCTTCGGCGCCGACGCGTTCGGCGGCACGGTCAACGTGATCACGCGGCGCACCGTGGAGCAGCCGGCGCTCGTCGTTGAGGGCGGCAGTTTCGGTACGGCCGCAGGACCGAGGTCAGGTTGGATTCGAGCGCGGCAGTGTCCGCGAGGCGCTGTCGGGCTCCGTCGATCGGTCGTCCGGATTCATGTACGACCGCGACTACAAGACGACCATCGTGCGCTCGCGCACCTCGCTCGGCGACAGCAGTGGCGTCTCGTTCTCGCATCTCTGGAAGGAATTCGGCGCGAATAACTTCTACGGCGGGAATGCCCCGTCGCGCGAATGGACCAATCAGACGCTGGTCGCCGCCGATCATCGCTTTGGCGAGATGGCCGGCTGGAGCACGACCGCGGTCGCGTCGTATCGCTCGCACGGCGACCGGTTTCTCTTCAATCAGCTGCAGCCGCAGCTGTCCGACAACCGGCATCGGACCCATGCCGTGCTGGCGGCGATCAGCGGCGCACACCGCGTCGGCGGGGCAGGCACGCTGACGGTGGGCGTTGAAGGCGGCGGCGACTGGATCCGCTCGACGAATCTTGGCGACCATTCGACCGCCCGCGTCAGCGGCTTCGGCGAGTGGCGCCAGGACATCGGACGGAGCGCACAGATCGACGGCACCATTCGCGTCGATCGCTACAACGAGTTCGGCACGTCGTGGAACCCGTCGGCCGGGATCGGATGGTGGCCGGCATCGACGGTTCGTCTGCGGGCATCGGCGGCTCGCGCGTTCCGCGTGCCGACGTTCACCGAGCGCTACTACTCGGACCCGGCGAACCTGGCCCGGGAGGAGGTGGGTCCCGAGACCGCGTGGGCGGGTGAGGGTGGCGCGGACCTCCTCATCCCCGGCGGATGGATCGCGCAGGCCACGATGTTCGTGCGCGCCGACGAGAACGTCATCGACTGGCTGCGTCCGTCAACGGCTGAACGGTGGAGGACCTACAACATCCGGGACGTGGACACGCGCGGCGTCGAGCTGGGCGTCCGCAAGAGTTTTGCGAGCGGGCCCATGGTGATGGCGGAGTACACCGCGCTCGATGTGGACGCCGCGGCGGTCGATCAACTGTCGAAGTACGTGCTCGACTACGCGCCGCACTCGTTTGTGGCCGCGGCCGTGATTCCGCTGCCGGCAGGATTCAGCGCCGCGCCGCGCGTCGAGTACCGTCGCCGCTCACGCTCGACGGGTACGTTCGACTACGTCCTGCTCGATGCGCGTATCGGCCGTCGAATCGGGCAGCACCTCGAGTTGTTCGTGGACGGACGCAACCTGCTCGACGAGAGCTATCAGGAAATCGCCGGCGTCGCGATGCCGGGCGCCACGATGTCTGTGTCGTTGGTGGTTGGTGGGTTGGTTGTGGTTGTGACCACGAACCACTAACCACCAACCGACAAAGGTTCTTGCTGCGTCAGACAGTGCAGCGTCCCCAATCCCCACACCAGATCGACGGAGTGAATCCCGACCACCCGATGTGACGGCATCAGCTCGGCGATCGTGTTGAGTGCAACGCGATCGTTGGGGTCGTTGAACGTCGGTACCAGCACCACGCCGTTGGCGATGTAGAAGTTCGCGTAGCTCGCCGGCAGCCGCTCGCCCTTCATCATCACTGGTCGAGGGAACGGAAGCGTGACGATGCGCAGAGGACCAATGCCAGGGATGCGCGCGACATGCCTGAGGCGGTGCAGGTTGTCCATCGAGCGCGCGTGATTGTCGTCGCTCGGGTCGGGCTCGACGGCCAGCACAATGGTGTCGCGGCTCACGAATCGCGCGATGTCGTCGATGTGCCCGTGCGTATCGTCCCCGACGCAGCCCTCAGCGAGCCAGATCGTGTGATGGACGCCGAGCCATTCGGCGAACAGGCGTTCGTAGTCGTGTCGTGTGAGGCCGGAGTTGCGCACCTGCACGTCCGTCAACAGCCACTCTTCGGTCACCAGCAGCAGTCCGTTGCCGTTGACGTCGATGCCTCCACCCTCGAGGACGACGCGGCCGTGCCCGTCCGGACCCTGTCTGCCTGGAAGGTGCGGCTCTTCGCGGCGAAGCGACGTGATTGCCGCCATGGCCGCGCCGACGCCGGCGTCCTGCGACCAGTTGTCGTATTTCGCCCAGGCGTTGAATCCCCAGTTCAGCAAGACGACCTGACCGGTCTCGTTGACGACGGCGGTTGGCGCTGAATCCCGCAGCCAGACGCGATCGGTCGGGACGATGTGCAGGCGAACACGGTCGGGGCGAACGGCGTGCGCGTCGAGGACCTCGCTCGCCGCGGCGCGAATGTCGTCCGACGCACAGAGAATCTCGACGGTCTCGTGGTCAGCGATGACGCGCGCGATCTCCGCGTAGACCCACGGAATCGGCCCGAGCTTGCCCGGCCAATCCGGCTCGTGGTGAGGCCAGCTGATCCAGGTGGCGCGGTGGGGTTCCCACTCGGCCGGCATACGGAACCTGTCGTTCACGCTTCTCGGTTCTCCCGTGCTCAGTTCGTGTTCAGTGTCAGGTTCGGTTAGCGGTTCGCACGTCGAACGTGAACACGAACCGAGAAAAGAGACGTGAGAACTGTGAACGACATGCTTCGTTCAGGTTCCGAGGTAGCGGCTCAGAATCGGGCCGTACGCGTCCACTCGGCGGTCGCGCAGGAAGGGCCAGTTGCGGCGGACGGATTCGATGAGCGCGGGGTCGCACGTCGCGATCAGGATCTCTTCGCTCTCGCCCGCTTCGGCGAGATAGCGGCCGAAGGGATCGGTGATGAAGGAGTGGCCGAAGAACGTGATCCCGTCCGTGCCGGGCTCGTCTTCATGTCCGATGCGGTTGGGTGATGCCACGTAGACGCCATTGGCAATCGCGTGCGAGCGCTGCATGGTCTTCCACGCATCGACCTGTGCCTGACCCCACTCGCGTTTCTCGGCCGGGTGCCAGCCGATGGCTGTGGGGTAGAACAACACCTGGGCGCCGAGCAGCGACGTGATGCGCGCCGCTTCGGGGTACCACTGGTCCCAGCAAATCAGGACGCCGATGGTCGCATAGCGTGTCTTCCAGACCTTGAACCCGCCGGCGCTCCCGGTGCGCTCGTCGTGCTCACCCGGCGTGAAGTAGTACTTCTCGTAAAAGAGCGGATCGTCCGGGATGTGCATCTTGCGGTACACGCCCAGCAGGGAACCGTCGGCATCGATGACCGCGGCTGAATTCCGATAGACGCCCGCCGCCTGCCGCTCGAACACCGGTACGACGATCACCACGGCCAGTTCGCGCGCCAGCTTCTGCATCGCGTCGGTGCTGGGCCCCGGAATGGGCTCGGCCAGGTCGAAGCGTTCGGCTCGCTGCGCCTTGCAGAAATACGGCGCGTTGAACAGCTCTTTCAGGCAGATGATCTGCGCGCCCTTGCCGGCGGCCTGACGGACGAGCCGCTCCGCGCGCCGCACGTTGTCAGTCAGATCCGCTGTCGCGTGATCCTGAATGATGCCAACAGTAAAAGTGCTCACTGTCTCCAGTCTACGGTCTTCGGTCTTCCGTTGACTACCGGCTACCACCGACCAGCCATCGACTACCGGCTACGCTACCAGCTACCGCTACCGGCTACCGGCTACCGGCTACCGGCTACCGGCTACCGGCTAGACTGTAGAGCAATGTCGCAACGAGCGCTCAACGTCGCACTCCTGGGATTCGGTACGGTCGGCGCGTCGGTCGCCAAGATTCTGGTCGAACGGCCGGAGCTTGCCGGGCGCCTGCAGTTGACGCATGTCTTCAATCGAGACGTCGCTCGCAAGCGCGCGCCGTGGATGCCGTCCTCCATCACCTGGACGGACGACTACGCACAGGTCCTCGCGTCGGCGCCCGACATCGTCGTCGAGGTTGTCGGAGGCGTGAACCCGGCGCGCGAGTGGGTGAGCCGCGCGATCGAGCGCGGGTCTTCGGTGGTGACGGCGAACAAGATGCTGCTCGCGGCTCACGGTCCGGAGCTGCTGAAGGCGGCCGCCACGCGAGGCGTGGAGCTGCGGTTCGAGGCTGCGGTCGCCGGCGGCGTGCCGTTGATTCACGGCGTTCGCGAAGGCCTGGCGGGTGACCGGTTGGTGGCGGTCGCGGGCATTCTCAACGGCACGTGCAACTACATCCTCAGCCGGATGTCGGCCACGCACGAGGCGATGGAGGTCGTGCTTGCCGATGCGCAGCGCCTCGGCTACGCGGAAGCCGATCCGAGCGCCGACGTCGATGGCCACGACGCCGCGGCCAAGCTGGTCGTGCTCGTCGGCGTGGCGTTCAGGCGGCATCTCCAGCTGGCGGAGGTCTCGCGGCGATCGATTCGGCCGCTGACCGCGGCCGACCTTCAGTACGCACATCGTCTCGGATGCACGATTCGCCAGGTGTCGCAGACGCAAATTCTCGGCGACAGCTTTCACGCCTGGGTCGGACCTGCTCTGGTCCCGCAGGGGTCGAGCTTCGGCCGCAACGAGGGCGCGAACAACATCGTCAGCATTTTCGGGAAGTATGGTGGCGAGACCAACTTCAGCGGCGCCGGCGCCGGCGGCCCCGCGACGGCCGTTGCCGTGGTCTCCGATCTGCTGTCCCTGACCGCCGACCGTCGCCGGCATGAGATAGAGGAGTGGCTGCCCGGCTCGCCGGCCGCGCCTCCTCCCATGCCCTATTACCTGCGTTTCGTGGTGCACGACCAGCCGGGGATCCTGGCGTTCATTGCCGCGGCACTGGCCCGGCATGGCATCAACGTCGATGCGCTTCTGCAGGAACCGGGCTATCCCAAAGACCAGCTGCCATTTGTGATTACCCTGGAGACCGTGTGCGGAAGCCGCGCTGGATGCGGCACTTGCCGAGATTGGCCAGGCGGATTGGCACGCTGCGCCGCCACTCGGCCTGCCCATGCTCCTCGGTGGAAATCCGTGATATCGTTTTTGTTTCGTGTCACTTAAGTCCCTTCATGGTGAGCCGTCCACGACAGTAAGGGGCGAAGTGGTGGTGCCGGGTTCGGTCGCCAACCTGGGTGGCGGCTTCGATACGCTCGGCGTCGCCGTTCAGTTGTATCTGCGCGCGCGGATCGTGACCGTGCGCGATGACGGTGGCGCGCGGCTGACGGTCGCGTCGAGCACTCCGCCCGTGCGTGGTCAGAACGCGGTCGAACGCGCCTTCGATGCGATGGTCCGCCGGACCGGGGTCCGTGCGCCGTCGGTCGAGGTCGAGGTGACCAGTGATATCCCCATGGCGGCTGGTCTCGGCAGCAGCGCCGCCGCCACGGTGGCGGGTCTTCGCATTTTCGAGCGCGTGACCGAAGCGGTCGATGACGAGACGCTGCTGGGCGTGGCGACCGCGCTCGAGGGACACGCAGACAACGCGGCGCCGGCGCTGTTTGGCGGCCTGAACTCCGTGCTGCAGATGGAGCACGGCGATCCGGTGGCCATGCGATGGACGTGGCCCGACGAGGTCCGTGTGATCGTGGCGACACCGGCCGTCGGTCTGGCCACGGCGAAGGCGCGCGCGGCGCTTCCCGATCACGTCTCGCGCGCCGACGCGATTTTCAACCTCCAGCGTGTGCTGTCGCTGGTGCACGCGCTGCAGCATCGCGAGTACGACCGCGTGCGTGAAGCGGTCAACGACCGCTGGCACCAGCCGGCTCGCGCGTCGCTGGTGCCGCTGCTCGGCGAGATCCTCGCGATCGAGGACCCTGATGTGCTCGGGGCATTCCTGTCTGGTGCGGGTCCATCGGTGGCGCTGCTGGCCAGACGGGACGCGGGACGGCTCGAGCAGATGCTGGCGTCGCTGTACGCGCGCAACGGCGTGGACGCGACGGTTCGAACACTGGATGTTCATCAAGGCGCCGCCGCACCGGCGTTGATGAATGCGCATGAGGGAAGCTATGAAATTCGTAACCGGGCTGACCTGCCACGAATGCGGGGCCACATATCCGCTGAAGGCCTCGTACGTGTGCACCGAGTGCATGGGTCCGCTCGAGGTGTCGTACGACTACGACGCGGTGCGTGAGCGTGATGACGCGCGAGCTGATCGAGTCGCGACCGCGATCGCTGTGGCGCTATCTGGAACTGCTGCCGGTGGAGGAGCCGCGGACCGGTTTCAACTCCGGGTTCACGCCGCTCGTGCGCGCGACGCGGCTGGCCAAGGAGCTGGGCCTCGCCGAGCTCTATATCAAGGACGACTCGGTCAACCATCCGACCTTCTCGTACAAGGACCGCGTGGTCTCGGTGGCGGCCACCCGCGCCGTGGAGCTCAATTTTCCGGTCTTCTCCTGCGCATCCACGGGGAATCTCGCCGGCAGCGTCGCCGCCCACGCCGCGCGCCTCGGCCTGCCGTGCTACGTCTTCATTCCCCACGATCTCGAGCCGGCCAAGATTCTCGGCGCCGCGATCTACCGCCCGCACGTCATCGCCGTCGAAGGCAACTACGACGATGTGAACCGGCTGTGCACGCAGATTGCGGATCGATACGGCTGGGGGTTCGCGAACATCAACCTGCGCAGCTACTACGCCGAGGGCGCCAAGACGATGGGGTTCGAGATCGCCGAGCAGCTTGGCTGGCGCTATCCCGATCACATCGTGTCGCCGGTTGCCGGCGGTACGCTGCTGCCGCGCATCTACAAGGGTTTGAACGAACTGAAGAAAATCGGCCTGGTCGAAGGCGTGTTGCCGCGCATTCATGCCGCGCAGCCGACTGGGTCGGCGCCCGTCGTGCGCGCGCTCGAAGCGGGCGAGGATTTCCCCGAGCCGGTGAAGCCGAACACGATCGCGAAGTCGCTGGCGATTGGCAATCCGGCCGACGGGTTCCAGGTGGTGAAGGTGGTCAAGGAAACCGGCGGCACGGGAGCGATGGTCACCGACGAGGAGATCCTCGACGCGATTCAGCTGCTGGCGAGCACCGAAGGCATTTTCACGGAGCCCGCCGGCGGCACGACGCTCGCGGCGACGCGCGCGCTCGTGCGTCGCGGAGTGATCAAGCCGAACGAGTCGGTCGTGGTGTGCATCACCGGCAACGGCTACAAGACCGCCGAGGTGATGCAGGACCGCGTCGAACGGCCGGTGCGCATCGGTCGCGGGCTCGCGGACTTCGAACGGGTCGTGACGCCGGGCGAGATGGTTGGTGGTTAGTGGTGGGTGGTTCTTGGAGGTTGGTGGTGGGTGGTATGTATCCCGCGTTTCTGCGACTCAACGGCCGCCGGGTCGTGCTCGTCGGTGGAGGAAAGGTCGCGGCGGGGAAGCTGCAGGGCCTGCTCGCCGAGGGCGCGCAGGTGACGGTGGTGGCGCCGGAGATTCGGCCGGAGCTCGAGCAGCCCGGCGTGATGATCGAACGTCGAGGCTTTGAAGACCGCGGACCTCGACGAGGCGTGGTACGTCGTCGCGGCGGCGCCGCACGAGGTCAACCGGCGGGTGCTCGACGGCAGCCGAACGGCGGCATCTGTTCGTGAATGCGGTTGACGATCCGCCGAACGCGACCGCGTATGCCGGCGGGATCGTGCGGCGCGACGGCGTGACGATCGCGATCTCGACAGATGGCCGCGCGCCGGCGCTGGCCGGGCTGCTGCGCGAGGCGCTCGATGCGTGGCTGCCCGGCGAGCTCGAGGAATGGATGTCGGCGGCGGATCAGGCTCGTCTCGCGTGGAAGCGCGACGGCGTGCCCATGGAGCGGCGGCGGCCGATGCTGCTCGAGACGTTGAACAGTCTGTACGACAAGAAATGAGCGTTGGGAGTTGGGACGCGGGAGTAGGGAGTTGACGAGAGCCGAAGGCCGAGTGTCGTTGGTTGGTGCGGGTCCCGGTGATCCTGAGCTGTGGACCGTTCGCGCGCTGAAGCGCGTCGAAGAAGCTGACCTGGTGCTGTACGACGCGCTGGTGGATGCCGAGGCGCTGCGGGCGGTGACCGACGCGCAGTGTTTCTGCGTCGGGAAGCGCGCCGGCCGCGCCAGCGTGAAGCAGGAGACGATCAACCGTCTGATGATTCGCGCCGCGCGTCAGGGCAAACGCGTCGTCCGGCTGAAGGGCGGCGATCCTTTCGTGTTCGGCCGGGGTGCCGAAGAAGCGCTGGCCCTGGCCCATGCCGGGGTTTCGTTCGAGGTCGTGCCAGGCGTGACGACCGCGGTGGCCGCCCCTGAACTGGCGGGCATCCCGGTCACGCACCGCGGCGTGGCGTCGGCCTTTGTGGTGCTGGCGGGGCAAACGGGCGATGCCCTCGAGGCGACGCTGGCCGCGATTCGACCGCACGGTCTGACGCTGGTCTCGATGATGGGCCTGGCCGGGCGCGGCGAGCTCGCGACGCGGCTGATCGCCCATGGATGGTCCGCCGAGACCCGCGCCGCGATCGTGTGCGGCGCGTCCACGCCTGATGAATGGACGTGGACCGGACGTCTGTCTGATCTGGAGTCGGTCGCACCGCCTGAGGGTGTGGCCGGGGTCGTCGTCGTCGGTGAAGTGGTTCGAGTCCGTGACGCGCTGACCGATCCGTAGTGTCCGGCTTTAGCCGGACTGGCGGTCCGCCTGAAGGCGGACACTACGAGGGGGAAGGCGATGCGGACGAGGTGAAGTATGGCCGGAGTTGATGCGAACACGATGGGGCGCGCGCGTCTCGACTTTGCAGACGAGCGGGACATCGACGAGTTCGTCGATGTGCTCGGCAAGTACGAGCGCGGCGAGATCTCGCCTGAAGACTGGCGGCGATTCAGACTGGTGCGGGGCACGTACGGGCAGCGCCAGGACGGCGTGCAGATGCTGCGGATCAAGATCCCGCAGGGCATCGTCACGTCCTCGCAGATGCGGGCGCTGGCCGGCGTCGCGGCACGGCTACTCGCGCGGCTTCTGTCACGTCACCACGCGTCAGAACATCCAGTACCACTTCGTGCAGCTTGGCGTCGTCGAAGAGGTGATGCGCGAGCTGGGCGATGAAGGGTTGACCACGCGAGAGGCGTGCGGGAATTCGGTGCGCAACATCACCGGCTGTCCGTATGCCGGGACGTCCGAGACCGAAATCTTCGACGTGACGCCGTACGCCGAAGCGCTGACGCGCTACTTCCTGCGTCATCCGCTGGCGGCGAAGCTGCCGCGGAAGTTCAAGATCGCGTTCGAGGGATGCCGCGAGGATCACGCGTTCGCCTCGATCAACGACATCGGCTGGCGCGCCCGCATCAAGGATGGACAGCGCGGCTTCCGGGTCGACCGTCGCGGGCGGCACGTCGATTCTGCCGGTGTCCGGCTACGTGCTGTACGACTTCATGCCGGTCGAAGAGATGTTCAACGTGGCGGAGGCGGTGGTGCGTGTCTTCCACCGTTTCGGCGACTACGAGCATCGCTCGCGCAATCGCCTGAAGTTCACGATCAAGGCGCTCGGATGGGACGGCTTCCGCGAGCGCTATGAGGCGGCGCTGGCCGAGTTCAAGGCTGACGGTGGCGCGTCGCTGCCGTTCACTGCCGACGCGACGCCACACTCGGAGCAGGCTCCGGACTGGGTGCCTGCCGATCCGCCGACGCTTCAGGCTGTTGCGGCCGCAGCGAGCACGCCGGTGAACGGTCCGGGGATCCTCCCGGGTACGGTTCGCCTGAAGGCGCTGCCCGACAGCTACGTGCGCTGGATGCGCAGCAACGTCAGCAAGCAGAAGCAGGGGGGCTACTGCCACCTGATCGTCCGGCTGCCGCTCGGCGATTTCACCGCCGGTCAGATGCGCGTGCTCGCGGATCTTGCCGAGGCGTACGGCGACGGGTCGATGCGTCTCACCGTCGATCAGAACGTGCTGTATCGCTGGGTGAAGACCTCGTCGGTCGAGCCGTTCTATCAGCGTCTCGCCGCGGCGGGGCTCGCGGCGCCTGACGCCGGGACGCTCGAGCGACGTGGTCAGCTGCCCGGGCGCGGAGAGCTGCCGCCTGGCGGTGACGCAGTCGCGCGGTCTCGGCCGCGTGCTCACTGAGTTCCTCAGCACGCGCTCGGACCTTGTCGATCTGGTGCCGTCTGGGACCATCAAGATCAGCGGGTGCCCGAACGGCTGCGGTCAGCATCACATCGGCTCGATTGGATTCCAGGGCAGCGTGCGCAAGGTGGGAAGCCGCGCCGTGCCGCAGTACTTCGTCCTCGTCGGCGGCGGCGCGTCAGACGAAGGCGTCGCGCATTTCGGCAAGGTCGTCTCCAAGGTACCGGTGCACCGTTTGGCCGACGCCGTCGATCGCCTCATCGGGTTATACAAGGAGAAGCGGGAGGGCCAGGAGGAGCTCGGCGCGTTCTTCCGCCGCATCCCGCCGGCAATGGCCACCGACGCGCTCAAGGATCTGGCGCTGCTCCTGCCGAACGAGACGACCGATCAGGACTACGTTGACCTTGGCGAGACGCATACGTTCGCGCCGGAAGTCATGGACGGAGAATGCTCGGCGTAAAGAACATCATGTCGTTCTCGTTTCTCAGTTCTCGCTTCTCTGTTCACGTTCATGTTCGGGGCCGCTCTTTCGAGCGGCCCTTGATCTGTACGGCCATCGCGGCCTTCGTCCTGGCCGGTTCACCCGCAGCGCAGCCCGTTCGACTCGCGGCGCTCGCTCAGGGCGGGCAGCCGGCGATGCTTCGAGAGGACGTCAACGCTCCGTTCACCGCCGGCGTCTCTGACGCGGCATCGCTGCAGAAGGTCGTCGACGCGCGCCTCGCCAGGGCGCAGCAGTTACTCGACGGCCTTCTCGCCGTCACCGGTCCACGGACCGTCGCCAACACGCTGGAGCCGTACGACGAGATGCACGACCAGCTTCAGACCGCCGGCGGGCAGGCGAGTCTGATGGCGGCGGTCCATCCCGATGCGGCGATGCGCAAGCTTGGCGACGAGCTCGATCGTCGGGTCAGCGCGCTCGCGTCGGACATTGAGATGCGACCGGACGTGTTTCGCGCGCTCCAGGACCTCCGTCTCGACGGACTCGATGCCGAGACGCGCTATTACGTCGAGCGCACGCTTCGCGATCTCCGGCGAACCGGCGTCGATCGACCCGAGGCCACGCGTGTCCGCCTGAAGGGTCTGCGCGACGAATTGACAGTGCTGATGGCCGAGTACCTGCGGAACCTGCGCGAGCTCGGCCGTCGATTTACCGTCCCGAGCGCAAAGGACCTCGACGGCCTGCCGGCCGACTTCATTGCCCGTCATCAGCCTGACGCATCGGGCGCGATCACGATCACCTCCGACGCCATTGACGCCCGGCCGGTCCTGACCTACGCGTCGAGCGAAGCGCTTCGCAAGCGGATGTACACCGAGCTGTACACCGTCGCCTCTCCGGAAAACGTGACGGTGCTCGACAAGATTCTCGCCATTCGCGGCGAGATGGCTCGTCTGCTCGGCTATCCGAACTGGGCCAGCTACGACATGTCGTCGCGCATGTCGGGCGACGTGAAGAGCGTGTCCGCCTTCATCGATCGCGTCGTCGCTGCGGCGGGGCCCAAAGCGAAACGCGAGTTCGACGAACTGTCTGGCGCTGAAACGTCAGAGCGCTCCCGGCTCGTCGATGCAGGTCTGGGATCGCCCGTACTACTCAGAACAGGTCCGGAAAAAGAGCTACGACTTCGATTCTCAGACCACACGCCCATACTTCCCGTTCAACCGCGTACTCCAGGGCGTCCTCGACGTGACGTCCCGGATCTTCGCGGTCAGCTATCGGCCGGTCACCGGCGTCGACGTCTGGCATCCTTCCGTTCGTGTGTACGAGATGTTGGAGGACGAGCGCCTGGTTGGTCGCGTGTACCTGGACCTCCACCCACGCTCGAACAAGGGGAGCGGCGCCTTTCTCAGCACGGTTCAGCAAGGCGCGGCCGGCAAGCACATTCCCGAGGCCGTGCTCGTCGCCAGTCTGCCGGGTGGACGTGCCGACGATCCAGGTCTCATGACGCACGACGAAGTGCGCACGCTCTTTCACGAGTTCGGGCACGTCGTGCATCGGTTGGTCGGCGGCCATCGGACATGGTACGGCCTGAGCAGCGTCCGTCTGGAGCGTGATTTCATTGAGGCGCCCTCACAGATGCTCGAGGAGTGGATCTGGGATCCGGCGACGCTGGCGACGTTCGCGACGCACTACCAGACCGGCGAGCCCATTCCGGCGAGGCTGGTGATGCAGATGCGGCGCGCGAGCGAGTTCGGCCAGGGCCTCGAGATGCGCGGCCCAGATGGTCTTTGCGCGAGCCTCCCTGTCGTTTCACGACCGGGATCCGAAGCGCGTCGACACCACCCGGTTGTGGAAGGAGATCCACAACCGCTATCTGCCGTTCCCCCACGTGGATGGGACGTACCGACAAAGCGGATTCACGCACCTCGCCAACCCGGGATACGCCAGCGCTTACTACACGTACATGTGGTCGCTGGTCATTGCGAAGGATCTGTTCAGCGGGTTCGACGCGCGCAACCTCTCGGCTCCGGGCGCGGCGCGGCGATATCGCGATGCGATCTTCGCGCCCGGCAGTTCGAAGCCCGCGGCGGCGCTCGTCGGAGATTTTCTCGGGAGGCCGTTCAACGCGACCGCGTGGGAAGCATGGCTGAACCGCGAGACTCCCGGAGGGACGAACTAGGATGCTGAAGCAAACGCTCTTCGCCGTGCTCATCGTCGCCCCTGCCGTAATCATCGCTCAAGGCCCTGGCCCTGAATGGCCGCAGTTCCGCGGGCCCAATCGCGACGGGGCCGTCTCCTCGTTCGTCGAGCCGAAGGCCTGGCCGGAGCGGCTCACCCAGAAATGGAAGGTCGATGTCGGCGAGGGGCACGCCAGCCCCGTCCTCGTCGGCAATCGCATCTACGTGTTCGCGCGACAGGGCGCGAACGAGGTGATGCAGGCGCTCGACGCGAACTCCGGAAAAGCGATCTGGCAGACACGCTACGCCGCGCCGGTGACGATGAACCCGGCGGCGAAAGCGCACGGGCCTGGTCCGAAGGCGACGCCGACGTTTGCAGGCGGCCGTCTCTACACGCTCGGCATGGGCGGCATTGTCACGGCATTCGACGCAGCCAGCGGCAAGCAGTTGTGGCAGAAGCCCGGCGGCGCGCCGCTGCCGCTCTATGGGACGTCCATGTCGCCGCTCGTTGACCGTGGACTCGTCATCGTGCACGTCGGCGGCCACGACAAGGGCGCGCTCACCGCGTTTGACGCGAACACCGGCGACGTCAAGTGGTCGTGGACCGGCGACGGGCCGTCGTACGCGTCGCCGATCGCGGCCGACGTCGACGGCGTCAGACAGATCATCACGCTCACGCAGGACAACATCGTTGGCGTATCGGCCGCCGACGGCCGCCTGCTGTGGCGCCGGCCTGTACAAAACCGAGTACACGCAGAACATCATCAATCCGATCCTGCTGGGCAACACGCTGATCATCGCCGGCTACCAGAATCCGACCGCAGCGATTCGCCTGGTGAGAAAAGGCGAGCAGTGGACGACCGAGAACGTGTGGGAGAACGCCGGCATCTCGCTCTACATGGCGAATGGCGTCCTCGTCGGCGACACGCTGTTCGGCCTGTCGCATCGGAACAGCGGCCAGTACTTCCTGCTCGACGTGAAGAGTGGAAAGACGCTGTGGACCGGCATGCCGCGCCAGGCCGAGAACGCGGCCGATCGTCCGTGCCGGCAACATCGTCTTCTCGCTCGAGGACGATGCCGAGCTCGTCGTCGGACGGGTCAACCCCAACGGGTTTCAGGAGCTGAAGCGATACACCGTCGCCACCAGCGCGACGTGGGCGCAGCCAGCGGTCTCGGGGAATCGGATCTTCGTGAAGGACGTCTCGACACTCGCGCTCTGGACTGTGAACTGAGCCCACTCGGCATGCGTCAGCCCCGCACCAACGATGAGCTAACGTCGAAGAGGCGCAGATGCCCGCCAGAACCTGGGCCGCTGGTTGATCCGCGCAGTCATCGCCAGTCGTCATAGCGTGTCGCCCACGCTGACCCGTATGATCCCTCGCGAGGCCCCGTGAGAAGTCCCCTGGTCAAAGAGCGCGAGCGGGTCGCAACCGTGTTCTTCTACGGCATTGTGTTGCTGCTCGGCTACGTGTTTCTGCGGATACTCACCCCATTCCTCGCACCGCTCGGTTGGGCCGCTGTCCTGGCGATTGTCGTCTACCCCTGGCACGAGCGGTTGATCCCACGACACGGCAACGCGCGTGCGGCGGCGTTGAGCACCCTGGTCGTGACGCTGCTGATAGTGGGACCTGGGCTGGTCATCCTCACGGCATTCGTGCAGGAAAGCGGCGCTGCCCTCTCGGCGGTGGACAGAGACGCGTTCGCGGGGCAACTCGCCTGGTTCGAACAGGCGTGGAACCGGATTCGCATCTTGATCCCCGGGGCGCAATCCGTCGATCTCAAGAGCCTCGTCGAAGACGTCATCTCGAAGACCGGGGGGTTCGTGGCTGCTCGCGTTGGCGGGTTGATCGCCGACATCGCGGTCCTGCTCTTTCAGCTGTTGGTCACTCTGATTGCCCTGTTCTTCTTTTTGCGTGATGCAGACACGATCATGCGCGACCTGCGCGGCGTGTTGCCGTTCGAAGACTTGCGCCGCGAGCGGATGATCCGACAGACGCGCGATCTCGTTTACGCGAGCATCGCGGCCGGCGTGCTGATCGCCGCGCTTCAAGGGCTTGCCGGGGGGCTGGTCTTCGCCGTGCTCGGTCTCGGCGCCCCGGTGTTCTGGGGCGTCATGATGGGGCTCCTGGCACTGTTGCCATTCGTCGGCACCTGGATGGTCTGGATGCCGGCGGCAATCTGGTTGCTCGCCACGGGCCAGGTCGTCAAAGGCGTCATTCTCGCGGTACTGGGCGGGGCAGTCGTGGCCAGCATCGACAACGTCCTTCGCCCGGTCATGCTGAGCGGCCGGGCGCAGATGAACGGGTTGTTGATGTTCATCAGCCTGCTTGGTGGCGTGAGCCTGTTCGGCTTGCTCGGCATCGTCCTGGGCCCGTTGGTCAGCGCGATTGTCATCGGCCTGTTCGAGGCCTACACCGCGCCCGGAGAACTGATCAGCGGAGGTGTGGCGCCAGGCGAGGAGCGAAACGGACAGCGCGTAACACCGTGAGTGTCGCGTCTCACGACACCTTTTCCGTTGCTATCGCAACGCAAGAGGTCTTTCTCGGCTGACGCATGGACAACGTCACCCCTGAGGTGCGCGGGCTGACATCTGCGCAGGTTGAACAATTCATCACCGACGGATTCATTCGCATCGATCACGCGTTCCCGCGTGCGCTTGCCGATGCGGCCCGGGCAATCCTCTGGAAGGCGACTGGATGCAGCCCGGACGATCCCACGACCTGGACGCAACCCGTCATCCGGCTGGGCATGTTCACGCAGGCTCCGTTCGTCGAGGCTGCCAACACGCGACGGCTGCACGCGGCGTTCGATCAACTGGTGGGTCCAGGACGCTGGCGTCGCCCGGCAGCGATGGGAACCTTCCCGGTGCGGTTTCCATCGGCCGTTGACCCTGGCGACGCCGGATGGCACATCGACGCCAGCTTCGGTACGGACACGCCGGACTTCTTGTCCTGGCGTGCCAACATCCACTCGAAGGGCCGTGCCTTGCTGATGCTGTTCCTCTTCTCCGATGTCGGGGAGCGCGATGCGCCGACACGGATCCGTGTCGGGTCACATGCGGACATCGCCCGGCAACTGGCTCCAGCAGGAGAGGACGGGCTGACGCTGCGGGAGCTGGCTGCTGATGGATTCGCTGCGAGTGCGCACCACCCGATCGTGACTGCCACCGGCGATGCGGGCACGGTGTACCTGTGTCATCCGTTCCTGGTGCACGCCGCGCAGCCGCACGAAGGTGAGCGGCCCCGATTCCTGGCGCAACCTCCGCTGTTTCCTGTGGACCCGCACAATCGGCCGAGCGGCAACCTCAATCCCGTAGAGCAGGCAACCGAGCGCGCTCTCGGGTAGCACCGTAGAACTGGAACCGACGATCACGCGTTCGGTTTCCATGCCAGCGCAACGATCCTGACTTCAACGCCGCCTCGCTTGGGTTTGATCTCGATGGTCTCGACCGCAACTCCACCACTCCCAACGCCCTCGAGCGCCGCGACCTCGCGCTGAAGCTCGGCGTCGAGCGCGGCAAATTCGGCCTGCGCCTCCTGCAGGCGCTGCTGAGCCTTGGCGACGTCCTGTGTTTCTTTGGCCGATCGGCCGACGCCTCGCGCCGCGGTGGTCGCGCGGCCCAGTGTGGAGAGCGACACCGCACGACGGCCCATCAGCGCGCCGAGCATCGTCGCGCCGAACGACACGGCAGTCTGCAGCTTCTGCTGCGACGCCTGCTGCTGCTCCTTGCCGACGGCCTCTTCCGCTTTGTGCGCCTTCTCGCGCAGCCGCGCGAGCTTCGGCGCGTAGCGATCTCTCAGCTTCTCGACGGCCGCATCACGCGTCTCGCGCCCGGCGAGCTGAATCCGCGCGTGAAAGTCGCGCTCGGTTTCCTCGGGCTTCGACACGAGTTTCATCGCCGGCACGGTGTACACCGTGAGTGGCTGCGCTCGCGCGACCCAGGGTACTGAATTCCTTGGTCCAGGCGGCATACCGTTTCTTGTCCAGAGCCGCCGGTGGGAGCGGCAGATGCGTGGCGGCGGGGCCAGCCGCCGGCGTCGTGAGCGTTTCCGGCAGATGCGGCGTGTCCTCGGCTCGATCCCAATCAACGGGAACCGGTCCGGCGACGAACGAGACGATGGCTTGAAGACTGCGCGTCACATCGATGCCGCGCTTCGCGTCGGTGTACTGCACGCGTGCGGCGCCATACAGGACGGGCTCGTACTCGGACGGTGTCCCCTCGTTGCCCGGGAGCACGTATTCCTCGATGCCCGCAGGCACGACCGGCTTCATCGGCGAAGCCGCGGTTGATGCTGGGGTCGGCGGTGGAGGAACGGTTCCGGGAAGGGGAGGCGGCGCGGGCGCGGCGCTCTCGGGCGCCTTTGCGAACCGGCGCAGCTCTTCGCGTCCCATCGGCCCGCGGAGATAGGACAATGCCCAGCGCGTCTCGAACGCAATCGGCGACTGCTCGTGGACGTTGTGCATCAGGAACACACGTCCCCTGAGCGACGACAGTGCGCGATCGATTGCCTGTCGATCCAGACCAGACGACACACCCTCGAGGCCATCGAGCATGCGTGCTTTGTCGCGCTCGGTCTGCAGCTTGCCGAGGAACCAGGTGCCGGTATTCGACAACGCTTTGTAATCGAGATCGACGGGATTCTGTGTCGCCAGCACCAGCCCCACGCCAAAGGCACGGGCCTGTTTCAGGAGCGTCAGCAGTGGCAGCTTCGATGGAGGATTGGCGACTGGCGGGAGATAGCCGAACACTTCGTCCATATAGACGAGCGCACGCAGCGAGCTCGTCCCGGTCTGTCGTCGCGTCCATCTCAGCACGGCATTGAGCACCAGCGAGACCACGAGCATGCGCTGCTGGTCGTCGAGATGCGCGACGGAGATGATGGCGATGCGAGGCTTCCCGGCCGGCGTGAAGAGCAGCGCCGCCGCGTCGAGCGGCTCGCCGGCGCTCCACGCGTCGAAGCCCGGTGCGGCGAGGACGCTGTTGAAGCGAAGGGCCAGTTCCTGTCGCTCGCGCGCCGGATAGAACGTCTCGAGGTCGAGCACGCCGATGCTGTCGAAGGACGGGCGCTGAATCTGCTGCACGAGCCATCGGAGATCCGCGGCAGCGCTTGCCGGGCGGCTCGAGAGGATCGCCGCGAGCAGCGCCTGCTCACGGCTGTGCGGCTCCACGTCCTCGATCCCGACCAGGCCGAGCAGACTCGAGGCCGTGGTGGCGATGTCGGACTGCGCGTCCTCGCCGGCGTCGGCCGCGAGCGGCCCGAGCGATCCAAGGACGGCCAGCGGCGTGCCGGTCCGGCTTCCTGGCGTGTAGACGGTGACGTCGGCAGCGGCCTTCAGGCGT
Organism: uncultured Acidobacteriota bacterium; assembly: GCA_963751025.1. Taxonomy (GTDB): domain Bacteria; phylum Acidobacteriota; class Vicinamibacteria; order Vicinamibacterales; family UBA2999; genus Gp6-AA40. The sequence goes on from CAVVTC010000012.1 coordinate 306,277, forward strand.
GCGATGCGCGCGCCGTCCTGGTTCCACTCCGCGAGACCGTCCTTCCATCGGCTGGCGGTCTCGGCGGCGTACGCGTCGGCCGTCTTGCCGTGTCGCTGCGCCTCGCCGGCATCGATCCACGGCGCGAAGTCGGCGGGAGCGAGGTTCGGAAACGTCAGGAGCAGATTGCCGAGATCGCCCTTGGGATCGATGGCCAGCACCGGGATACCGTCGATGGCTGCCTCTTCGATCAACGAGATCCCGAGCCCGGTCTTTCCGCTGCCGGTCATC
>CAVVTC010000013.1:0-129120 GCA_963751025.1 uncultured Acidobacteriota bacterium
GTCGCGGCGAGTGCTGCACTGCACATCGAAATAGCCACGCGCGCTCTCATCCGATGCATGACGTGCGTATCATGCGCCGCGACTCCAACCTCGTCAACCGGTAGGCGACGGACTACGCGCGCCTTCATCTCGCCTTGCGCGGGATTCCGCGTCGAGGGTGCGCCGCCGATATACTGAGACCTCACAGGAAGCGAAGATGTCGAGCAGGAAACGCCAGAAGGGATCTCATCACCTGTCGGAACATGCGGGGAACGACCGGCACAGCCGACGCGCCGTATTGGCCGCGCTCGGGGCGCTCGGCGTCGGCGCCGCTGCCACGCTGGCGTTTCGCAAGCCGGCATCACTGCAGGACGCGGTCAGCGTGCTGCAGGATCTGCCGGCGACCGATCCGTTACCGGTCGTCTTCGTCGGGCACGGCACGCCGTTCAGCGCCATCGATCCGAATGTCTGGACCACTCAGTGGAATCGGGTGGGCCGCTCGCTGCCACGGCCGGCGGCGATCCTGATGATCTCGGCGCACTGGCTGACGCGCGGAGCGTCGCTCGTGACCGCGAGCGCGGCACCGCAGATGAACTACGACATCAGCGGGTTTCCGCGCGAGATCTACGAGTTCACGTATCCGGCTCCCGGCCATCCAGCCGCGGCGCGGGAAGTCGAACGCGCGCTGCAGGGCCACACGCCTGTACAGCGTGACTCGAGCTGGGGACTCGATCACGGCACGTGGCTGCCGCTGAAGTACATGTTCCCGGCCGCCGACATTCCGGTGCTGCAACTCAGCATCGACTACGGCCGGCCGCCGGCGTTTCATTACGAGCTCGCGAAGCAGCTGCGGACGCTTCGGTCGAAGGGCGTGCTGATCATCGGGTCGGGCAACGTCGTCCACAATCTCGGGGAGCGCGGCGGCACTGGAGTCACCGAAACTCCGCGTGACTGGGCGGTGGAGTTCGACAAGCGAATGGCGTCGGCCGTGGCGAGCGGACGACACTCGGATGCGATCGACTTCCTGTCGCTCGGCTCACTCGCGACGCTCGCGCACCCGTCGTACGACCACTTCCTGCCGTTTCTCTATTCACTCGGCCTGGTCGAACCGGGCGGGCCGGTGCAGACGTTCTGCGAAGGCTTTCAGTGGCCGGGCATCAGCATGCGATCGTACGTGCTGGCGTGATGGGTACCGGCTGTTGGCAGACGTACATAGAGAGTCCGCGCCCGACATCTCAGTTCAGTTCGGCGTGGGCTGCTGAACCGCGTCGATGACGAGCACTTCGACCGGCCCGCGCGCGGGACGGAGCTTCAGCCCGAGCTGTTCCTCGATCGCGGTGAACAGCGACGGGCCGTTGGGATCGATCGACGACGGCAGCTCGACGCCCGGGGGCACCTGTGACCGATCGGGTGTGTAGTTCACCTCGAGGTCCCAGTTGCCCGTCAGTCCGGTGCGATCGAGCACCAGGCGCTGGGCAGGCCCCGCGAGAGTGTTGGCCAGCATCGCCAGAGTCACTCCGCCGCCCCTCACGCTGACAGGGTTCATGTTCATAAAACAGGAGCCGGGCCCCGGCGGGCCGGGCGACGCGCGGCGGCGTCCCTCCCTTGGCAGCGGCTGCCCGTGCCGCGCAGTCCACCGCTGCGGGGCGAAGCTGCGGACCCAGCTTGCCATCCTGCCTGGCGACCACGAGCTCGAAGATCGGCAGCTCCTTCGTCTCTTTGTGCATCACCAGCTTGAAGCGATCCGCCAGCAGTGTCCGCAGCATTATTCTGAGCGGCTCCTGGCCGCCGAAGAAGGCCCCGGTCGCCGGCACCTCACGCTCGGACTTGGCGAGGATGTCGAAGCGATCGGAAGCAATCCAGCCGGGCCCTCCCTCGAGCTGGAAACCCTGGATCTGATAGGCGAACGTGATCAGTTGTCGCAGCTGCATGTTCGCCACCGTGAGACCGTCGCCACGAGGATCAATCCGTATGTACCGCTCCTCCTCGCCGGACTTGTTGGGTTTCACCGATGTGGTCTCGAAGGCCAGCGGCGGTTGCTGCGCGCCGTCCGAAGGCGCCTGTCCTTGGCGCACGGCACGCAGCGGCGCCACGGCGGCAATGAACAGTGCAGCCGCGACGATAGCCGTGGCCACGGGTAGTGCTCCCGCGCGACCGCGCGCCTGGGCCCCGTCCAGCACCGCGCGGACGCGCGTGCTCAAATCGCGGCAGGCCGCCATGGCCAGTAGCGGCGGTGTGGCAGTGCTGGCAAGACGCTCCGCCAGCAGGACCAGTTGACGGGCATACGCCGTTGCTTCACTCCGCCTGAGCACCGCGTCGTCGCACGCCCGCTCCGCCTCGAGACTCAAACGCCTCCAGGCCATCCACACCAGCGGATGGAACCAGTAGAGCGCACCAACGATTCGTGCCATGTACTGACTCAACCAGTCGCCGCGGCGCACGTGCTCCAGTTCGTGAATCATCGCGCGGCTCAATGCATCGTCGCTCCAGCTCTCGGCATCGAGGGGCAACAGAATCACTGGCCGGAGCGTGCCGTATGTCATCGGACCGGGAATCGATTCGTGCACCCGCACGGCAATAGACCGACGCAGTCCCGCCTCGGGCGACAGCCTGCGCAACAACGCGTCGCCGCGGGCGCACGACGAGCCGGATCGACGCAGCGCGCGCAAGTGCCACGTCCCAGCAAGCACCGGCAACAGACAGAGCAACGCGCCAGCGCCCCAGACTGTCCACAGAAGCGCGGACGCGGTCATGCCTGAATCCATCCGAAACGTATCGCCTGATTCCTGTGCGCCGAGACGTGTCGGAGACGGACTCGTCATTACCGGGACGACGGCCGTCACCGGCGCAGACGATGCGGCGGGCGGGGCGGGCAGCGTTACGCCCCGAGAGGGCATCACGAACGAGGCCGCCGGCAGCGCCAGGAGCACGGCGAAGGCGGCCACGAGCAGCACGTGTCGAGCCGCCGCGCGGCTCCGGCGTGCCAGTCCCGTCACGGCGAGCGCCACTGCGAGGGTCAGCGTCGCCTTCACGAGCAGGGTCGCAGCAAACGATGCTCCGATTCCAATCGCGATCTCTGCAAACCAGGCGTTCATGACTGCTTCCTTCCCTTGCGTGCCCGTTCGATCTCCGCTTTCAGCGCGTCGAGGTCCTCGTCATCCCACGATCCCTCGCGCACGAGCGCGGTCATCATCTGCCTGAGCGAACCGCCAAAGAACGTGTGCAGGTATTGCTGCAGCGCCGTGCGCTTGGCGACGGCCGGCGACATCGTGGCGGAATAGATGTAGCGGAGGCCGTCCTGCTGATGGCGCAGGAACCCCTTCCGCTCGAGCCTGGCGAGCATGACGCGCACCGACGAATCGCTCGGCGGCGCCGTCAGCTTCGCGCGGACGTCTTCGGCCGACGCACGATTCTCGAGGGCAAAGACCGCGTTCATGATTTCCCGCTCGCGTCGGGTCAGGCGGTCCGTGGCTGGCTTCGGCATATGCGACAGGTGTCGCATCTTAGACGCGACACCTGTCGCATGTCAATCCGGAGGAATCGCAGGCGGAGATCCGAGCTGACACCACAACTGACACCGATGCGTTGGCGTCAGCCACGCCACAGAGCGACAGCGTCCATGAAGTCCTGTCGCTCTAGTAACATGAAGTCCACGCGCCCGTAGCTCAGTTGGATAGAGCACCGGCCTTCTAAGCCGGGGGTCCCGCGTTCGAGTCGCGGCGGGCGCGCCAAGATTTTCGATTTCTCTAGGGAAGTCGCGCGGTCACGTTCCGTCACTGTCGGTCAGGTGGCCGCGATCCCCGTCAAAATGCGCGTGGGAAACCGCGTGGGCAGCCCGTTCGCGTGGGCGCTCGCGTGGGCCAAGCACTCGGGCTCGTCGCCTGATTCGAGCCGCCGACGAAAGACTGCAAACACCCCCCTGGGTTAACCGAATCGTTCTCCTTGTCGTCTAACCCCACCGAATGAAAAGCCGATGCCGTCGTCGCTTGACAGTGTCTACTACCAAGTAGTAGTTTTAGCCATCTGGATAGTAGATGATCAAGAAGCTCCCGAAACTGGCCCGGCTTGAACTGCAGATACTGGAGATCCTGTGGTCGCGCGGCCACGCGTCGGTGCGCGAAATTCAGGAAGGGTTTCCGGAGCCCAGGCCCGCGTACACGACGGTGCAGACCACGGTGTACCGACTGGAAGCGAAGGGCGCCCTGCGCCGGACACGCAAAATTGGCAACGCGCATATTTTCGAGCCGATTGTCGAACGCGACATCGCTCGCCACGGTGTTCTCGACAGCATCCTCAGCTTCTTCGGCGGCCGAGCGCAGCCGATGATGCAGCAGCTCGCCGAGGCGGGAAAGCTGACGCTGGACGACGTCAAGGATCTCGAGAAGGCGATTCGAAAGCGGTCACAGCAGCAGGGCGCGGAAAGGACGCGTAAGAAATGACGGCTCTCCTCCTCAACCACCTGTGGCAATCGACGCTGTTTGCGGGCGTCATCGCTATCCTGGCGCTTGCGTTGCGCCACAATCGCGCGCGGCTTCGCTACGGGCTCTGGCTCGTGGCGTCGGCCAAGTTCCTCGTGCCGTTTGCGGCGTTGGCCGCAGCCGGTGGGCTCCTCGAATGGCAGCAGGCGCCGGCGCCGATCAGGTCGGCTGTCGCGTCTCCCGTCGCCCGCGACTTCAGTGCGCCGTTCGCGGTGATGTGGGTGGACCCGACGACGATGGTCACCTCAGCTGCACAACCACAGTGGATCGCGCCGCTCCTCTTCACGATGTGGGCCTGCGGATTCGCGGCGATCGTTCTGCGGCGCGTGCGGCAGTGGCGCCGAGATCAGCGCCGCGGTTCGCACCAGTACGCCGTTCGCTGCGACGACGCCCGTGCCTGGCGGGATTGAGATTCGCACCGCGCCCACCGTGCTGGAACCAGGAGTGGTCGGCCTCCGACGCCCGGTGATTCTGCTGCCGGAGGGGATCGACGAGTACCTGACCGCCGCGCCAGCTCACCGCGGTACTGGCTCACGAGGTCTGCCATGTGCGGCGCCGCGACAACCTCACGGCTGCCATGCACATGCTGGTGGAGGCCCTCTTCTGGTTCCATCCGATGGTCTGGTGGCTCGGCGTCGCGTCTGGTCGCCACCCGCGAGCAGGCGTGCGACGAGCACGTCGTTGCCGAAACGGCAGAACCGGTCGCCTACGCCGAGGGCATTGTGACCGTCTGCCGGCGCTATGTGGAGACGCCGCACATGGCCGTGGCCGGCGTCGGGGGCGCGGACATCAGGGGCCGCATCGAGGCGATTCTCGCGAACCGGATTGGCCTGCGCCTGACGCTGTCGAAGCGCGTGCTGCTGGCGATCGCTGCGACGGTGACGCTGGCTCTCCCGATCGTCACGGGCGCTATCGACGCGGCGGCATTCGCCGCCGGGCAGTTACCGGGCGTCACAGCTGGCGGGCCACAGGTCGATCCGGAGCGGCGCTTCGAGGTGGTGTCCATCAAGCCGTTCGACGCGTCTGGAGGCGCGGCGCCGCGGAGCGGGACGAGGGGGACGCGCTACGACTTCTCTGGTTTGCCGTTGTGGTGGCTGGTCGCGCAGGCATTCCGTGCACCGCTGGACCGGGACCGCCTCGTCGGCCTGCCGGAGTGGATCGATACCGAGCGCTACGCGATCGCCGGAACGATTCCAGACGGTGTCCCGGTGAGCGTGCTGCCGGTGCTAATGACCAACCTGCTGAAGGATCGCTTCAGGATGGTGGCGCACACTGAAACTCGTGAGATGCCCGTTTACAACCTCGTGCTCGCCCGCAACGACAGACGCCTCGGGCCGTCGCTCAAGGAGACCTCGGCGGAGTGCCGTGCGGCAATCGGTGGCGCTTCTTACGGCGCCGCAACGCGGAGCCTCGCCGCCGACGGCACCGACTGCATCCGGCGCGTGTCCACCGCCGGGCCTCAACATCGGCTTCCTCAGTCAGGGCGGCATCGAGATGGCAATTCTCGCCCAGGGCCTGACCCAGTTGGTGAGCCGGCCGGTGATCGACCGGACCGGGCTGACCGGCTACTACGACTACACGCTGAAGTGGATGCCGGAGCCGGGACTCGGGCCGCCCGGTCCCCCGGTAGATCCCGATGCGCCGAACATCTTCACCGCAGTGCAGGAGCAGCTCGGGCTGAAGCTGGAGAGCGCTCGCGGCCCGGTCGAGGTTGTCGTCATCGATCGCCTCGAGAAGCCGACGGTCGATTAGCCGCGAATGCGCGTCAATTCGCTCGCCGGGAGGTGGGAGCGGCCCCACACGTGCCGGTAGTTCGCGACGGCAGCGTCAGCGCTTGTCCTGGGCCTTCCCCTTCATCAGGGCATCGAACTGCCGGCGCTCGCTTGCCGTCATCGTCGCCACGCGTCGTTCGACCAGATCAATGAACTCCGCGCGTGAACGCAGGACCGCGATTTCGGCCGCATGTGGCCTCGTGACCCGCGCGTATCCGGCGCCGGCTGTCCACACCGCCGCCAGGGCGAAGGCCAAAGCCAGTGCCCACCGGTACACCACGCCCGGCCAGAACCGGTAGGCCTCCAGGTCCCGCCAGCGTCGCACCTCGCCGACGGTGCGCTCGGCCTGGTCGAGCCAGGTCTGCTCTTGCCTGAGGATGCTGCGCAGCTCGGCGTTGTTCGCCAGTGCCTCGACCTCTGCCGCTCCGAGATCATCAGGTGCGCATGCGGGTTGTGCTCCTGCCCGTCGGCGTCCGACCCCGGCGTGGACGGCCAGCGTGTACGGCAGCTCCTCCTCGGCGGTCAGCTGCTGCGGCGAAGGTGTGGGCGAGGGCGACCTGGTCGTCGAGGGTCAGGCCGCGCGGCAAGGCGAAGTCGGCGCTGACGTAGAGGCGGCCCATTCGCGCGCTCGTAGAGGTCGGCGGCATCCCAATACTCGCTGCGGGTCGTCTTCCGCCCACGAGGGCATGTGGTCGGACTCCGTGTAGATCGCGGCGTCACGATCCGTCGTCCGTCGTACTCCCCGTCTCGCGGGTGATGTAGTCGTGCGCAGGCGTGGGCACACGACCCGCCGCCGCGCGACCCGGAGCGAAACGACAGGTGGTAGGAGCTGCCACCACGTCGAGGCGCCGCCGCCGCCGGGCCAGGGCGATTTTTCGATACAGGTCCATTCATGGCTCCTCTCTCAGCCGGCCATAAGGCGCACGCAAGGGCGTTTCGGAGAAACGCCAAAGTGCGCCTAATGGCCGGCTCTCGCCGTCCTGCAGGCCGCCGACCCGCGGTCGCGCCTGGCCAATCTCGTCGGGCTCCCGCACGCTCGGCGCCCAGTGGCATCCGCGCTGCATCGATGGGGCCATCAACGGAGGTGACGATGTCTGAATCCGAACGCATGCACTCGCATCCAGGTGCTCGACGAACGGCTCACGCGCCTGCGCGTCGCGAAGAGCCGCCTCGTCGCGCGCGCGAGTCAGACAGAACGCAAACGCGATACCCGTCGCAAGATCCTGATTGGCGGGGCAGTCCTGGCCGCGATCGAGCACGAGGGCGTTCCGTCGATGCGCTCGAACGCGGAGCTCCTGCGCTGGCTCGATGCACAGCTGACGCGTCCGCACGATCGCGCGGCATTCGACCTCACCTCGGGGGAGGAAGGAGGCGTTCAGACTCCTGGCTTCGGCCCTATGAGCACATCAGCCCGCAGCGAAGCGGCCGTCAAGGATGCCGACCAAAGGAAGGCACCGCGAAGCGGCGCGGAGCGTCCTTGACGGCCGCGTGAGCGTAGGGCACAAGAAAAGTGGGCCGAAGCTCGACGCTCATCGTGCAATTTCTTCCGATGCGCGTCAGAAACATGATTCGGAGTCAGACGATGAAACGACTTGAAATCTACTGAATCGACTGGAGCGCCAAGGTCTGTCTGCGGACAGTTCATTTCCAGCGTCGTGAAATCCGACACTGACGCTCGGGGCCAGGCCCGGCACGCTGCTGTGTTCATCGAGGTAGTCGGCGACACCGCGTTGCAGATCTGCCCATCGCCTACCGTCGCTGTTCACCACGCATCACCGCGCTCCAAGGTCGGTCAGCGGCCATCACCGCGTTTCATCGCTAGTCATCGATGAACGTGACGGGCACCGACGCGATCTGACAAGCGGCGCCGAACGGAGCACGCGTCTTGCTGATGCTTGGGCACGAGCCCGCAGCCTGCCGACAGCGGCTCGCCGTTCTGGATTCCACGGGTGAATGGTTATGATGTTCGAGAGTTCGTCGTCGCAAGAGGCACCAGGGCTCGCTCACGCGAGTTCATCAGAGATGGCCGCCATTCTGTTCATCGACGAGGTTGCCAGCGTGTTACGAGTGTCCCGGTCCACGATCGAGCGTCGGCGACGGGACGGCACGTTCCCGATTCCGGAGCTACCGAAGCTTGACAACCGCCCACGTTGGAGCCGGCAGGCTGTCGAGACGTTTCTCGCGTCTTCCATCGGTGGTCTACGGCGTCGAGTCGCCTCCAGGTTTCGCAAGTAGTTCGAGCTATGTCCTCCAAGATTCAGCAGACGGTCGCAGCGGGGATTTACCGACTTGGAAGCGGAGCCTTCCGGGTGAAGGTGGCTGTCGGCGATCGGAAGCGAGGAGGACACCAGCGAGAGACGACGTTCCCCCGAACACCGGGCTGCGCGAAATGAAGGCCTGGCAGACCCAGGAGCGCGCCAGGCTGCTGCGTCAGGGCATCGTTCCTGCTCGCGGGACTCTTGAAGCTGACCTGCCGGCTTACCTCTCCAAAATGAAGCGGAAGCTCGCGCACGCGGACAGCCGCGAGGACGAGATCAACGCATGGCTCGATCGCTTCGAGAATCGACGCCGGCACACCATCACACGGGATGAGGTCCGCCGACAGGTGAAGGATTGGGAAGACGCCGGTGTCGCCGCGAGCACCATCCGGCACCGCATGACGGCCCTTTCCACGCTCTACGACGAGCTGGATGGCGAGGACGCCTACAACCCCGTCAAGGGCGTCAAGAGACCGAAAGAACCGGAGCCCAAGCCCGACTCGCGCCCGCCGCACATCATCATCGGCGTCCTCGATGAGCTGTGGTTCCGGGCGGCCATGAACAACCGCGGCTGGAAGACGCTCGCGCGCGCCCTGGTCCTTGCGCATACGGGCATGCGGCCGTCGCAGATGATGCGGCTCGACCCCGACTTGCACATCCGGTCATACCTCGATGAGGACGTGCCGATGGTCGAAGGACCGTCGGGCAAGGGCGGCAAGACGCACTGGAAACCGCTCACGTCGGATGGTGTCTCGGCTTTCCGTCTGTTCCTGCGCGTCGGCGCCGTTGGCCCGTTCTCGACATCGTCGTTTTACAAGTCCTGGATGCTCGCCTGCAAGGCCGCGAAGGTGGCGCCATTCAACCCGTACAAGCTGCGCCACTCCTACGCCACGCTGCTTCGTCGCGCAGGCGCCGATATCGCCGACATTCAGGAACTGCTGGGCCACAAGTCGCCGAAGACAACGCAGCGGTACGCGATGGTCGTGCCCGAGAAGCTGGTGGCGGCTACGCAGCGGGTCGAGAAGGCCTGGGCGCAGTCGCGTGGTCAGAGTGATCGCGCGACATCACAGGCTGCGAAAAAAGGAGCGCCCGGTGGACAGTAGGCCGTCCGCTGAACGCCCCCCAGACGGCACCTTCGAGGCGGACCCGGAGACCGAGAGGATGCTCCTCGCGGCGATCGCGCAATGTCACCGTGGACATACCGCGCCGCTCTCAGAGTTCCTTGCGGAGCTTCGAAGCCGGGAACGCGTCAATGTTCATGGGATCAAGCGTTAGAGTGCTTCTTGCTGCGGACCAGGACCCATAGGGGAAACGGCTCGCTCAAGGGCTAGAATGGAGTCTATGCAGTTCAGGCGCGTGACGATCAACCCCCGCCAGATGGGAGGGGTGCCGTGCTTACGTGGCCTTCGGATTCCAATCGCGACGATCGTCGGGTTGGTGGCTGAAGGGGAAGCAACCTCCGAGATTCTCGCGCTCTATCCCGATCTCGAAGCCGAGGACATCCGCGAAGCGCTTCTCTTTGCGGCCGAAGCGGTCAGGGAACGCGCACTGCCTCTCGCCGCTGGTGAATGAGGTTCCTCGTCGACAACGCCCTGTCGCCAGCGCTGGCGACTCTCTTGGAGCAGGCCGGTCACGACGCACTCCACGTTCGGGCGCTCCAATTGCATCGATCTGACGATGAGACGATCTTCGATCGGGCCGCCGCTGAGGATCGGATCATCGTGTCTGCCGATACGGATTTCGGGACGCTCCTTGCCACCCGCTCGACGCAGAAGCCCTCGGTGATTCAGTTTCGGGGCGAAAGGCAGCGCGCAAGCCGGACGCATTGGCGCGAGCCATGCTGTCGAACCTTCCGCCACTTGTCGACGCGCTCAACAGTGGCAGTATCGTCACGTTTGAACCGTCGCGCGTTCGGGTTCGCGCGCTTCCGATCAACGTCGCGCCGACCGATTCAACGTAGCCGGTGGGCGCCGGCCCGAACCCGCGCGGCGCGATCGCGTGGGTGGGACGCGTGGGCAACGGCGCAAACTACTGAGAACAAAGCGGCGTCCGCGCAGTAAACTCGGCCTTCTAAGCCGGGGGTCCCGCGTTCGAGTCGCGGCGGGCGCGCCATTCTGGGCCTATGTCTCAGGAAGGACAAAAGAAATTCGCGTTTAGGATCAAGGCTTTGTCGCGATGAGGTACAACCGCTTTGAAGTGGTCAGCCAAAGCGCATCGCCGACGAGTGACGGAAGCGAATAGAGCGCCCCATCCATCTCGATCTCTCCCAGCAATTCCTTTCGCCGTCCGGTACAAAGGATGGTCATGGTGCCATCTTCGTTCCCAACGTAAAGCCGGTCACCGGCCAACAGGAAGCTTCCCCAAATAGCCCCGTACGTGTCGTGTTTCCAGACGAGCGTGCCGGTTGCCGCGTCCAGACAATAAACCCATCCGCCAACGTCCCCAAGGTACAGCAGACCGTCCTTCTCGATGGGCGTTGCCACCACGCGACCGACCTCGCGAGAAGTCCAGAGGAGCCTGCTCGCGGTGACGTCTCCCTGGCCGCTGGGACTGATCGCGTGAATAAGTGAAGGTGCGTTGCCGTGCTCAGGACTCTGTCCCATCGCCACGAAGACCCGGCCGCCGGCAAAGACCGGTGAAGCAATGATGAAACTGCGCGAAAGGACGCCGGGGCGCGGCAGCCAGCGGGCATCTTTCGGGTTGCCGTCAAATCGCCAGATTTCGTGACCCGAACCCGCGTCGTAGGCCCGCAGCCAGCCATCGCCTCCGCCGAAGAGCACCTGCATGCGCCCATTGACGTTGGCCGCCACAGGGCTGGACCACTGGCCGTGCAGCACCTGCGCGCCCGCGCCGATGGCGCGCCACACCACGTCGCCCGAGTGCTTGTCCACCGCGATCAGACTTGGGGCGCGCGGCGATGGGACGCGCGTGTGACCTTCATTCAGCCCGTTGGAAGTAGAGACCATCAGCAGATCACCCACGGGCGCCACGTCGCTACGAGTGGCTTCATGCGGGAAGACACCCAAGCGGCCACACATGTCCAACTCCCAGACGATGTCGGCCGCAGCGTTGTCCTGGAAGACTTCATCCTTATACGCACCGTCGTTCGCGCCATCACGGAAACCTTGCGTGTCGAGACTTCGGAGTTGGCACTCGGCGGTGACGTAGTACAACCGGTTCCCTTCCACGTACGGCGTACTAGTCGTCGAAGGCAACAGAAACTCTCGCAGACCTCGCTCTACTCGCGGAGCCACGTCCTGCCAGAGGAACTGGCCATCCTTCGCTTGAAATGCCATGAGCACGCCGGCGTCTTTCTGGTAGGCGGGGTTCATGTGCCTTGCGTTGTCGGTGCCCACATAGACCGCATCGCCAGCAGCCACGGGACGACCGTAGGTTTCGTTTCCCAACGCGACACTCCAGACGATGTTCCGACCGGTGGTCGTATCCCAATCAACCGGAGGATTGCCCGTCTGGACGACTGTCGTCTGGAGCGGGGGCGCGCCGGAAGGCGCGGGCACAACGTGCGACGCGACAGGCGCTCCAGATTTGATTCCAGCGATTCGACTCAACGCCCACTCTGCTTCGTCACGCAATGCGGGATCGTCTGCTGCCGCCCTGAGCGCCTCTCGGGCCGACTGCGCCTTCGGTCCGATGCTTCCCAGGGCTCCGGCCGCGAAGATTCGCACATAGAGGAATTCATCCTCCAGCGCTTCGATGAGCTGCGGCACTGCAGACTGCGCAGCCGGACCGATGCTTGCGAGGGCCTCACACGCCGCCCATCGAACGCCGGGAATGGGATCGGCCAGGGCTTCTGCCAAGACCCTTGTCGCACTGGCCGCGCTCGGACCGATGGAGGCCAAGGCCTCCGCCGCGTAGACGCGGACGTATGGATCCTCGTGCGAAAGAGTGTTGACGAGCGCGCCGACCGAAGGGCTGGCACGCTTGCCCAACGCGCCCAGGGCGCGTGCGGCATCGCCCGCGACTATCGGATCCTCGTCTCTCAGCGCCCGCCTCAACGCCGGCTGAATCGTTTCTGTATGCGGTACCAGGTCAATCAATTCACTGATGGCGCCTCGCCGGAGGGGGGCCCACTCATGCCGCAGCAGGTCCACCAGCAGCGGAATGGCAGGAGGACCGATTCGCTGGATGATCTGAAAAGTCACAACATGCAGGTCTTCATGCTCAGGGTCGAGGAATCGTCTCAGCAGAGGGAACGAACCCCGCCCTACTTGGACCAGGTCGGCTTCGGCGGTTGCGCGGACCTTCGGGTCGTTGGCCAGCAGGCGATTTGCCCAGTCACGTACCAGGGCGGGGTTTCTGGAAAGACTCGACTCCGTTTGGGGCAGCGGTGATTGGGACAGTGCGACCGCTTGGCTGAGGCCCGCAGCAAGTATTATTGCGAGAGCATGTGTCTTTGTGAACGACATCACGTAGGCCTTTCGCACCGATGAGCCGCGCCCGCGGGCCACGCGGAGGGGCCGAGGGGCGTCGTCTCTACGCGGTTACTGGCGTGAGCTTGTAGACCCCGCTCGCCAATTGCGACGCGCGGCGCAGGTCGCCAGACCGCAGCGCTTCCATATCGTAAGCCGTGAGTACAACGGCGGGCGAGGTATGTCCCTGAAGCCCCGCAAGAGTGAGTCGGTCCGGTCTGTCGTGCTCCAGTAACACGCGGCTCTTTGGGAACTGCGGATCCATCCGTCGGTCGCAATCGTCCTGGGCGACGCGCGGCTAGGTCCGCGTGGCAGTCCTCGCAATATGTTGGAACTGGGTCGCTTCCTCACAGGATTCACCCTTCTAAGCCGGGGGTCCCGCGTTCGAGTCGCGGCGGGCAAGCCACACGAAAGCCTCACCGTCAGCTGTCACGCAGCGTATTCACCTGGCGCGGTGCCGGCCGCCCTCTGCACGCGAGCGATGGCGAGATTGCGGTTGCCGCCTCTCTTGCTCGACCTATACTGCCTGTGAAGGGGGCGCGAACATGTGCCTGATACAGCGTGCGTGCCTCAACCTGTGTGCGACGTGCCTGGCAGTCTCGTCGCAGGGTGCGGCGGCGGCTTGTGGCCCCCCTCAGTCCCACGGCGCCAACGGCGCTAACACCGCCTCCGCCTTCAGTCTTCCCGTTGGTCACGGTGACAGGACAGGTGACCGATGCAGCCGGGAGGCCGACCGCGGCGAGTGTCGTGGTGTACCCGCTGCGAAGGTTGTCCGCATGGTATGGAGCTGGGGGCGGGGCAGTCAGAGCGGATGCTCAGGACGCTATCGGATTGCCAATGCCCCTGAACACCATGACACCGTGTACGTACGCGCGTGGAAGGTCGGTTACTTCCAACAGTGCGCGACGGTGGCGTCGCCGGCGACACAACGCGGACCTGACGCTGTCGCAGACGGACGTCGTCATCACCGGGCTTCCCGTTCTTCCGAACTCCCGACAGATCGGCGGCACCGTCTACACGACGAAGGACAACCAGCGTCAACCATTGGCGGGCGCGGTGATGGGCTGGGAAATGTCGATGGACACCGTCGTGGCCGACACCGTGACCGATTCCCAGGGCCGGTACCGCTTGTGCGGTCTACCAAGGGATCGCGTCACTGGTCTCTACGCTGTGAGAGTGGGCACCTTCGCTCCGGTCTACACAGAGGTCGCAGCGGGAGGTGACGCAGTCATCGACTTCGAAGTGCCGTAGCAGGAGTTGGCTCCCGGTTCTGCTCCGTATACTCACCTCATCCTTGGCCCTCACACCCGGCACGCACCTCGGCGTCTACGAAATTACTGCGCCGATCGGCGAAGGGGGATGGGACAGGTCTACCGAGCCACCGACACGACGCTCGGTCGCCAGGTCGCCATCAAGATCCTTCCCGACGCATTCGCGGCCGATCTCGAGCGCCTGGCGCGGTTCGAGCGCGAGGCCAAGACGCTCGCGTCCCTGAATCATCCCCACATCGCCGGCATCTATGCGGTCGAGAAGTCGGGAGGCCACCACGCCCTCGTCATGGAACTGGTCGAGGGCGACGACCTGTCCCAGCGGATTGCGCTACGGCGCGATCCCAGTCGATGAGGCGCTGGCGATCGCCAGGCAAATCGCCGAAGCGCTCGAAGCGGCGCACGAGCAGGGGATCATCCATCGCGATCTGAAACCGGCCAACATCAAGGTCCGCGGCTGACGGCACGGTGAAGGTGCTCGACTTCGGCCTGGCGAAGGCGAACGACCCGAACGTGTCGAACGGTTCCGAACGGCTCGAACGCCATGTCGATGTCGCCGACGCTCATCACACCCGCGATGACGCAGGTCGGGTTGATCCTCGGCACTGCCGCGTACATGAGCCCCGAACAGGCGCGCGGCAAGGCGGTCGACAAGCGTTCGGACATCTGGGCGTTCGGTGCAGTGCTGTTCGAGATGGTGTCGGGCCGGCGGGCGTTCTCAGGTGAGAACGTGTCGGAGACGCTGGCCGAGGTGATGAAGTCCGAGCCGCCGTGGCAGGCCCTCCCGGCGACATGTACCGGCGCATCTCGTACGACTGCATTCGGCAATGTCTGGTGAAGGACCCGCGTCAGCGCATTCGCGACATGGGCGACGTGCGCCTCGCGCTGGACGAGTGCGAATGACGCCGCGCCGGCGGACCGGCAGCGGACGACCCGAGTCGGCGGCTGGCTGGTCTGGGCATCCGCTGCGGTGGCCGTCGTGTCATTGGCCGTTGCGGCGTTCGCGATCTGGAACCGACCCGCGGCCGTTCAGAAGACCGCGGTCCGCCTGACGATTCCGTTGCCACCAGGTCAGGAACTCACCTCGTATCCGGCCATCACGCGCGACGGCCAGACCGTGGCCTACGTCACCCGCCAGGGGACCGACGATGCGCAGCTCTACCTGCGCGATCTGAGTTCGTTCGAGCCTCGCGCGGTGGCTGGTTCGAGCGGCGCGCTGCAACCGTTCTTTTCGCCGGATGGGAAATGGGTGGCGTTCTTCGCCCAGGGGCAGCTTCAGAAGGCCGAGGTCAGTGGCGGCGCTCCGATCCGGCTGGCCGAAGCGCTCAATCCTCATGGGCGCGACATGGAACGACGACAACACGATCATCTACGCGGCGTCGCTCGGCTCCGGACTCTTGCGGATTCCTGCCAGCGGCGGGACGCCTGAATCGCTGACCAAGCCCGACGGCGCGGCCAAGGGGTACGCGCACGTCGCTTCCGCAAGCCCTTCCCGGGGGACGAAGCGTCCTGTTCACCGTCTGGGGACAAACGCAGGGAACTGCGGTGCTGTCGCTCGATTCGGGCCGATGGGATGTCGTGCTGCCCGTGACGCGGTTTGCCTCCGGGAGGTTCGAGGCGACAAGCGGGTCCACAGGTCGCATCTTGCTCGTCGATCAGACCGCCGCAATCAGGGCGGCTCCGTTCGACGCCGCGCACCCCGCGCTCACCAGCGTCGATGCGTCGGTCCTCACCGACGTGTATTACGACGTTGAAAACGAAAGCCGTTGGCTGGCTGGCCGTCTCGACGACCGGTACGGCTGTGTACGCCACCGGCAACCCGGCACGAACATCGCTGGTCTGGGCCGACCGGGAAGGAAAGATCGAACCGCTCGTCAAGGACCAGGCTCTGTATCGGGAGGTCAGCCTGTCGCCGGACGGGCTGAAGGCCGTGGTCAGGTACCGAGCTGCGACCTGTGGATGCACGATTTGCAACGCGGGACCCGCATCCGTCTGACGTCGGGTACCGGCAGCAACATTCTTCCCTTGTGGAGCGGCGACGGCGCGCGAATCTTCTTCGCGTCCAATCGCGGCGGCGATTGGGACATCTACTGGCAACCTGCTGACGGATCCGGGCCCGCCGAAGTCGTGCTCAAACGGCCCTACGACCAGTTTCCGTACTCGATGCTGCCGGACGGGACCCTGCTGTATCACGAAATCCACCCCAAGACCGCTCGGGACCTGTGGACGCTGTCGCCGGACGGAAAGACCTCGCTGCTACGGGGCACGCCATTCAACGAAATGAGTGGCCAGTTCTCGCCGGGCCCGGACAGGCGGGCCGCGCTGGGTTGCGTATGCGTCTGACGAGTCCGGGCGAAATGAGATCTACGTGCAGTCGTACCCGAGTGGCGCGAACCGGAGTCCCGGTTTCGACTGGAGGCGGAGTCCTCCCCAGATGGTCGCGCGACGGCAAAGAGTTGTTCTATATGACCGGAGACGCCGTGGTCGCCGTGGCGATGCGGCCAGATGGGTCTTTCGGCGCTCCCCAACGCCTGTTCGATCGGTCGGCTTTTCTCGTCAACCCGCGCTTCCACAGCTTCAGCGTGTCGCCGGACGGCAAGCGATTCCTGATGATTCAGCGCGATCCAGGGTCGGTGCCGCGCCAGCTCAATGTGATTCTCAATTGGTCTGTCCGAGGCGAATAGAGACGTGGACGCGCCAAAGCTCATCCGCGAGTGGCGTGTCGTGAGTGTTGCTGCACACGGACTCGAAATAGATGGGCATCTGATCGAAATTTGATTGGCCTACCGCTCCGCTTGCCTTATCCTGACCGCGCGCACAGCGCCGTTCACTCACAATCCCGACGCTCCGTGTCCCGTGACTCGCGTGAATGAGGGCGGAAGGTGGTCACATGACTGGGAACGCGAAAGTTGGCGTCTTGCCGGTCACCGAGGATCTGTTTCAGATCGCGGCCAATGTCGCTCCGTGTCTCGTCTGGATGTCGGGTCCCGACAAGCAGTGCACCTTCTTCAGTAAGGGCTGGCTGGACTTCACGGGGCGGCCCATCGAGCGCGAACTGGGCAGCGGGTGGGCTGACGGCGTGCATCCGGACGATGTGCAGACGTGTCTGGGTACCTACACCAGTGCATTCGACCGCAGAGATCGCTTCACGATGGAGTATCGGCTGCGGCGTCATGACGGGGAATATCGATGGGTGCTCGACGCAGGCGTTCCGTTCTTCACCCCGGACGGCTCGTTTGCGGGTTACATCGGATCATGTGTCGACATCACCGAGCGCCGTGACGCCGAAGACGCGGTGCGGCGCAAGGAGATGGAGCTTCGCGAGTCGCAGCGTCTGGCCGGTGTCGGAAGCTGGAGGTGGGACCCGGATACCGATACGGTTCGATGGTCCGAGGAGCTCTATCACCTCATCGGCCGGGATCCACAGCTGGGCGCAGTCAGCTACAAGGACCACGGAACGCATCTATTCCCCGGACAGCTGGGTGCAGTTGCAGCGTGCGGTCGAAGAGGCGCTCCGCACGGGGGCCTCGGTACGAGCTCGATCTCGAGATGATTCGTGCCGATCGCACGCGCATCTGGGTCACGGCGCGCGGCGAAGTCCAGCGTGATTCCACCGGGCGCATCGTGGGGCTCCGCGGCACCGTCCAGGACATTACCGAGCGCAAGCAGCGTGAGAACGCGCTCGCACTGTTCCGCAGCTTGATCGACGGGTCCAACGACGCACTCGAAGTCATCGACCCCGCCACGCTGCGGTTCCTGGACGTGAATGAAAGAGCGTGCCGTGATCTCGGCTACAGCCGAGAGGAACTCTTGTCGCTCACGGTCCTGGACGTCGATGTCGCGTTCGATCGATCCGCGAGGAAGACACTCCAGGAGTCGATTCAAAAGGGAGTCGTGGTCTTTGAAAGCGTGCATCACCGGAAAAATGGGTCCACGTTTCCCGTCGAAGTGACCATCAAGCCGGTCACGATCGACCGCGCCTACTACGTGGCTGTCGTCCGGGATATTACCGACCGCAAGCGCGCGCAAGAAGAGCTGCGGGAAAGCGAGGAGCGTCTGAGGCTGGCGGCTGAAGCCGGCAAGATGTTCGCCTATTCCTGGGATGCCGCCACGGATCAGATGCTGCGCTCGGGAGACGCTGACCTTCTCGGTGTCGATAGCGCGACTCCCTACACCGGCAGGCAACTGCTGGAGAAGGTGCACCCCGACGATCAGGATCTTCTCGTGAGCGCCTTCGAGCGCCTGACGCCCGACACCCCGCTCTTTCAGGTGAGCTACCGAATGATCCGGCCGGACGGCGAGGTCGTATGGGTGGAACGCAACAGCCGCGCGTACTTCGACGAGCACGGGCGGGTCTTACGGGTCATCGGCATGGTGGCCGACATCACGCAACGCAAGCGAGCTGAAGAAGCCCTCTCGAGCCTCAGTCGCCGGTTGATTCAGGCGCAGGAGGCAGAGCGAGCGCGGATTGCACGAGACCTGCACGACGACATCGGTCAGCGGCTGGCCCTGCTGACGGTGACGGTGGAACAGTTGACAGAGATTCGATCGCACACGTCTGACGAGGGCCGCAGCCACCTGGATGCCCTTCGAGCCCAAACCGCGGAGATCTCGGCGAGCGTGCGAGCGCTCGCGCACGAGCTGCACTCGTCGCGTCTGCAGTATCTCGGTGTTGTCGCCGCGACGAAAGGCTTCTGTGCGGAACTCGCGGCGCAGCACAAGGTCGAGGTCGATTTTAGCTCCGCGGAGATCCAGCCTGGAGTGCCCGCGGAGACGGCGCTGTGCCTGTTCCGGGTGCTGCAGGAAGCCTTGCACAACGCGGTGCGACACAGCGGAGCCCGCCAGTTCGAGGTGCAGCTTCGCGAAACGCCGGACGCACTCCAATTGACCGTGCGCGACAAAGGGTCAGGCTTCGATCCTGAAACGGCAGTCGCCGGCGGAGGGCTGGGCCTCACGAGCATGAAGGAGCGTCTGAAGCTGGTGAGTGGAGAGCTGCTCATCAAGTCGCGACCGGGCCGGGGGACGACCATCGTGGCCCGTGTGCCGCGGCGTCCAATCGCTGAAATCCCAACCATTGCACAGTAGGATCGCTGCGCGATGTCGCTAACGGCGGGCGATCGTCTCGGCACGTATCAAGTGCGTGCGCTGCTGGGGCGCGGCGGAATGGGCGAGGTGTATCGTGCCCATGACGCGGCTCTCGGCCGGGACATCGCCCTGAAAGTACTCCCCGACGCGTTCGCGCTGAATCCAGAAAGCCTGATCCGTTTCCAGCGCGAGGCCCAGGTGCTCGCCGCGCTGAACCATCCGAACATCGCGGCGATCTACGGCGTCGAAGAAGGGCACGGCACCCGAGCGCTGGTGCTCGAGCTCGTCGAAGGCCCGACGCTCGCCGACCGGATCGTGCACGGCCAGATCCCTGTCGACGAAGCGCTCGCCATCGCGTTTCAGATCGGTGAGGCGCTCGACACGGCACACGCGCAGGGCATCGTGCATCGCGATCTGAAGCCGTCGAACATCAAGGTGCGCGACGACGGCACGGTCAAAGTGCTCGACTTCGGGCTCGCCAAGGCGTTCGCGCCATCCGCAAGGCTCACGCCAGACTCTTCACAGTCACCGACGCTGATCAGTCCGGCCGCGACGACCATGGGCGTCATCATGGGAACCGCGGCATACATGAGCCCCGAGCAGGCACGTGGCAGGGCCGTGGACAAGCGGGCCGATGTGTGGGCGTTCGGATGCGTCATGTACGAGATGCTGGTCGGCACGCGTGCCTTCGACGGCGACGATGTGTCCGAAACGATTGCGCGAGTGATCGAACGAGAACCCGATTGGAGCGCGCTGGCTGCCGTGGCACCACCACCAGTCGTGCGTGTGGTCCGCCGCTGCCTGCAGAAAGACCCGAAGCTTCGCCTCCGCGATGTCGCTGACGCCGTGCACGAACTGCACGATGCGATCGACACACGAAGCAGCACGAACCTTCCGGCCGACCGCTCGTCGGCCAGGTCATGGTCAACGCTCGCGCTCACCGCAGCGATCGCGGCTGCGCTCGCGACCGGAGCGCTCGGCGCTCTCTGGCTGCTCCCGCTGTTGACGACGAGCAGTCCTCGAGGCGACGTGCCGCCTCCGCCACGCCTCAGCACCGAAATCGATCTCCCTGGCGATGCGCCGCTCGCCCTCGACTCGGAGGCGGCCGCCGTCGGTTATGACTCGACGCTGCTCGATGTCTCCCCGGACGGGCGGAGCCTCGTCTACGTTGGCACGTCGGGAGGGGCGAGTCGTATCTTCGAGCGGCGGCTCGACAGCTTCGAGGTGCATCCGCTCCCCGGAACCGAAGGGGCCATTCATCCGTTTTTCTCGCCCGACGGTCGATGGCTCGGATTCCTCACGAACGACAAGGTGAAGACGTACTCGTTCGCGACGGGAACGACCAGCACGATTGGTGACGTCACGACTGGAATCGTCGGGACGTGGACGCAGGACGACCAGATCTTCGTGGCCGCGGAGGAAGGACGTCGACTCGTGCGCATGAGCCCGAGAGGCGGCGCAACCGTCATCGTTGCCGGCCCTCGTGACGGATTCCGGTACGGCCGGGTCACACCAGACGGCAAATCCGCGCTCGTCACAATGGTTGTCAACGGCATCGGCGCCGATTTTGCGCAAATGGTCCTGTACAACCTGGCCACCAACGAGTCCAAGACACTGGTCACGAACGGCTACGACGCCCGCCTGACCTCGACGGGGCATCTCGTGTTCGGCCGTTCGGGCCGCGTGTTTGCGGCTCGCTTCAACGCCGATCGCGAACAGATCGAAGGGGAGCCCGAGCCGATCGCATCGGGCGTTCGTATGCACGCCCTCTATCCGCATCTGCAACTGGCGGTGTCGTCGGCCGGCTTGATGGTCTACGTGCCTGGCGGAGACGTCGCCGTGGCGGGGCTCGCGTGGGTTGATCGGCAGAACCGCACGGAATTCCTTCGGATCGAGCCGGGGGTCTACGGCATGTTCGACCTCTCCGACGACGGCCGTCGGCTGGCCATTCAAGTCGTTGACAATCGGGACTACATCGTCATCTACGACGTCGCGCAGGATACATCCCGGCGTCTCGCCACACCCGACAGCGCCGGATGGCCGAAGTGGTCGCCCTCGGGACAGGCGCTGGCCTATACGAGCTTCAGCGAGGGGAAGCCGTACAGAATCCTGATTCAACAGATCGATTCGGACCGCCCGCCGATCACGGTTGCCGAATCACGCACGCGGCTCACGGTCAACACATGGACCAGCGACCCCTCGCAGCTTACGTATTACGAGTTTCCGGGTAACCGTACGGCGGTCGTCCCAGTGTCCGCCGATGGCACGTCCTCGTCGCCCCCTCAGTTTTTGAGTTTTCTGGCGGCCACGCATGATGTGTCGAGGGACGGACGCTGGCTGGCGTACGCGGAAGGCGGTCTCAATGTTCGGCCGCTGCCCGCTGGTGAACGTGTGCAGAAGCTGGCAGACGCCGGAACGGAGCCGCGCTGGTGTCGCACATGCGACGAGCTGATCTACCGCAGCGGCAATCGCTGGTTCAGCTCTCGAGTGCGCCTCGGCCCCGTGTTCGAGTGGTCGCAGCCGCGCCTGATCATTCAAACGCAATTCAACGACAGCCCCGGACCCTCGTGGGCGTTGTCGCCCGACGGACAGCGCATTCTCGTCGCGAAGCGGAAACAGGAGCTCCCGCGCACCAAACTGCACGTCGTCAGCAGATGGCTGCCGGACTCGCCGAGCGCGAAGTAGGGTGCCCGGCATTCGTCCGCGATGGCGGGCTCGGGAGCACCGGTGTAGGATTGGTTTCGCCCCTCCCCAGGGATCCGTCCACGTTCGCGTCTGAGGCGTTTCACCGGCTGAGGGCACTAGTCGCAGAAAGAATTGGCGGACTCTTGCCCGAACAACCCAGGCTGTTTCTTCGGTCCTTGACCGAACACCTCGCCTCCATCCTGCACGTGGAGCGGCGGCGCTCGGAACAGGCGCTTCAGACAAGTCAAGACACGCAGGCCACGCTGGATCTGGAAACGAGCACGCGATTTTTTCAACAGATTGCGAAGACGATGCCCGGAGTCCTGTTCGTCTATGACCTCGTCGAGAAGCGCAATCTGTACGTGAACCACGGCGGTTGGGAGATGCTGGGTTACACAGAAGACGACTATCTGAGTTCAGGCGAAGCGTTTCTCCAGACCGCCCTCCACCCGGAGGATCTGGCGCGACTGCCGGCCATGAACGAGGAGTATGCGAGAGCCGCCGACGGCGAGGTGTTCACGCGCCTCGTTCGCTTGAAACACAAGAACGGAGAATGGCGATGGGTGCGCAGCAACGTCACCGTCTTCGCCTGGACTCCGGATGGCCGCCCTCGACAGTTGATTGGGACATCAATCGACGTCACGGAGACGAGGACCGCAGAGGAAGAATTGCGGCAAGCTGCCGGCCAGATTGCTCAATGCACAAGACGAGGAACGCCGCCGGATCGCGCGTGAGCTGCATGACACGACAGCCCAGAACCTGACCGGGCGTCGGCATGAATCTGAAGCGGCTGGAGCGGGCGGGGGTGTCCCCGGAGGCCGCGCAGATTCTCGCCGACTGCCGGACGCTGTGCGACACGAGCCTGCAGGAGATCCGGACGCTGTCCTATCTGCTCCATCCTCCGATGCTCGACGAGGTCGGCCTCGTGTCGGCTGTGCGCTGGTTCGTGGACGGACTCGAAACACGAAGCGGCCTTCGTGTCACTCTGGACGTGCCGCCGGCGATGGAGCGCCTGCCGGCGGCGCTCGAACGAGATCTGTTTGCGGTCGTTCAAGAGGCGATTCTGAATGTCGTCCGTCATTCAGGCAGCGACACTGCCGAAGTTCGCCTCGAACCCCAGGCCGCGCACATCGTCCTGCAGATTCGAGACGATGGCCGTGGAGTGTCCCGCGTGCCGTCGCCGGAGCAACACCGGTGACTGGGCCTTCGTCGGAGTGGGCATCCCGAGCATGCGCGAGCGGCTTCGACAGAACGGCGGCGGCCTGGAAATCCTGTCGAACCACGGCTCAGGGGCACGAGCACTCATCGCCACGGTGCCCCGATGACACGAATCGTCGCGTCCTGGTCGTGGAAGACCACAAGTGGTGGCGTGACTATATCTGCTCGGTGCTCGAACAGGCGTCCCGATGGGAGGTCGTCGGTGCGGTCTCCGATGGGATCGACGCCGTTGAAAAGGCCCGGGAGTTGAAACCGGATCTGATTCTCCTGGATATCGGGCTGCCGAGCCAGGACGGTATCCAGGCTGCTCGACGAATGCTTGCACACGATCCGAGTTCACGAATCCTGTTCGTGACGGAGCAGCAGTACCTGGACATCGCCGAAGTCGCCCTGGGCATCGGTGCCCGCGGCTACATCCTCAAATCGGATGCTGGGCGCGAGTTGCTGCATGCGATGGATGCAGTGGTCGGAGGCGAACGTTTCGTCAGTCCAAAATTCGCCGGCCGTGGCTTCGAGACCACCATCGATGGGCGGGCCGTACGGGAGATCCGGTGCCACGAGGCCGGGTTCTATGCCGACGAATCGTCGCTGCTGGATGACTACGTGAGGTTTGCCGAGGCCGCGCTGGATGCCGGGAACGGTCTGATCATCGTCGTCGCCAGCTCACGACGTGATCAGTTGTATCAGCGACTGCAGGCGGACGGCGTCGACATCGATCGCATCACCAGGGAGAGGAGATGCTCTGGCTGGATGTGCCAGCTGTGTTGTCCAGCTTCATGGCCGACGGTCGGATTGACGAAGCACGATTCTGGAACGGGGCCGGCGCGCTGATCCTGGAAGCGGCCAGAGGCTCGAAACGGGACCCGCCTCGCGTATCGGTCTGCGGAGATGCCGCGGCGACACTCCTGCAGGAAGGCCGCGGTGGATGCGGCCATTCGACTCGAGCAGTTGTGGGACGACGTCGCCAGAACATACAACGTCGATATTTTCTGCCCGTATTCCTCTCACGGCCTCCGTTGCGACGATGAGAGTCAGGTCTTCTGCGATCTTCGCGCAGCCCACTCGGCCGTTCACGTGCGATAGCCGAAGCAGGTAAGCGCGAGTCTCAGAACTCGATGTGCGTCTGGGCGAGCAGCCGGCGCGCGAGCAACTGCGAGTTGACGGTCGAGTGCTCCTGCTCGAGCGAGATCACGAGGCCCAGGCGCGCGCGTCCCACCTGACCCCAGCGTGCGCCGCCGAACACCGTGCGGCGTCTCTGGTCGCCGTCGTTCTCCGCGTCCGGATCAAAGAAGTCGAGACCGACAACACCGGCCCAGCCGGTGAGACCCTGCCGCACTTCGCCGTGGAATGACAAGCCGCGGCGCTGAATGTCTACGGCGACGAACGGGTTGTCCGTGGCGGTCAGATACTGCGCCGTGCCGACGACCTTCTCGCCCTCGTAGCTGCCCATGACGATGGCCACGTTGCGCGGGCGGTCTTCCGCGTACCAGCCGTACTGGTAGAACCCGGAGATGCTCACCTTGCTCAACTGGCTGTCTTCGCCGAACGGACGGAAGGTCGCGCGGCCGTCGATGCTCTTGAACTTGTCGATTTCGGCGCGTCCGTATCCCTCACCGTTGTAGACGCCGACGTGGACGTCAATCGTGTCGGTGGAGGCCTTGATGCTCGCGCCAAGGTCGGTCGCTCCCGGAAGCAGTCCCAGGCGCTCCGAGAAGAACGGTCCGAGCACGCGGTAGCGGTTGACCGACTCCTCGTAGGTCAGCCAGGGCATCTCGTGCAGGCCGAACATGACCGCCACGCTGTCACTCACCTGGACGTCGAGCGAGGCGTATTCCAGCCGCAGCGCCAGGTTCCTGTCGAGGCTGGCGTCGGTGGTCGGCCGCACATCCGGCGTGAACCGGACCTTGATGCGGTCCGACAGTCGCGCCTGGATGTTCAAGTAGCCGCGGGTGACGTCGAACGCGTTGTAGCCGTCCTGCTCGTGCAGTTCGGCGGCGTACTGCAGGAACGAGACGACGCCGAACGTCACGGCGGGATAGTTCGTGGCGGCGGGATTGGTTGCGGCGTCCGGAGTGGTCTGGGCCAGCGCCCGGCCAGCCAGGCTCAACACCACGAACGACGTCAGACAGAATCGATTCACGATCTTCATTGCAAGTCCTAGAAGACGGCCGGCGCGCCGGCGCGAAAATCACCGTTCAGAATCTGCACCGAGTTCACACCCAGCCATCCGTCCAGCAATCTCGCGTAGACGGACCGGAAGTCGGTTTCGTGGCGAACATCGCCAGAATTGTTTTCGAGCGTTGGATGACCCGGCGATAGCTGCGGTGCCGTTCCGTAAAGGCCCCCGCGCACCGATCCGCCGAGCACCATCATCACGCCCGCCGCACCGTGATCGGTGCCCGCGCTGCCGTTCTCGGACACGCGCCGGCTGAACTCGGAGAAGACGATGATGGTGGTGTCGGGGGCCAGGCCCTGGTTGCGGATGTCGGTGTAGAAGGCCCCCACCCCGTCGCCCAGCGTGCCCATGAGATTCGCGTAGGCGCCGCCGCCGCCACCGCCCTGACCCGCGTGCGTGTCGTAGCCGCCGGTCTGCACCCAATACACGCGTGAGCCGACGCCGCGCACGATCGCGCCGGCGACGGTACGCAGCGACTGCGCAAACCCGTTGTTCGGATAGACGACCGTCGGCGCGTACTGCGCCGCAGCCGCCACACGATCGAGTGTTTCGATCGCTCCTCGGCTGGAGGCGTTCACGAATGCGAGATGCGGCCGGCCCGCCGCCGCGTTGGTCGCCATCGTCTGCGCGGCCGCCCGCTCCTGCAGCGCGGCAGCGCCACGATTCGGGCTCGCGTAGGTGTAGGTCGACGAGTTCGGAATCGACGGCACGCCTGATGTCCCTGAGAGGAGCGCGCGCGGCGTCTCGCCCGTGGTGTTCCACGCGGCCAGCGCGTCGAGCGGCCGGGGGAGCGTATCGAGATAGCGACCGAGCCAGCCCGAGGTCGTCGAGGCTTGCGGGTTGGCCGTGCCCCAGATGTCAGTGGCCTCGAAGTGCGAGCGGCTCGAGTTCGGATACCCCGTGCGCTGCACCAGCGCCAGACGCCCTTCGTTGTAAATGTTCAGCAGGCCGCCGAGCCGCGGATGCAGACCCATCGTCATGCCGGAGGAATCGGTGCCGACCTGCAGCACCTGCCCCGCAGGCACGGCAATCGACGGACGGCGGCTGTAGTACGCCGCGTCGCGATACCCGATCAGCGTGTTGAGCGAGTCGTTGCCGCCGCCCAGATAGACGACGACGAGGCGTCGATTCGGGTTGCCCTGCGCGTGCGCGATGGCGCTGAGGAACGAGGGCGCCGCGAGCCCGAGTGTGACGGTGGCGACACCGTCACGGATGAAGATTCGTCGAGATACGCTCATCGTCGGTGTCCTCTAAACGAGCTGGTACTCGGAGCATCCGACCAGGAGACGAGCCAGTCCGGCGGCTCTGGTCGCGACCTGGTTCTCGCTGCCGGTCCACGCCCCATCGGCGAGCAGGTAGTTCATCAGCGCCTGCTGCGGGGCCGAGTCGAAGGGCGCCGGCGTCACGCGCTTGAGCATCGTTTCGAGCAGGCGGTCAGCCGACGAGCCATCGGCTGCCAGCGAGGCGGCGAGGAAGTCCTTCTGGCTCGACGCGACGGTGGCGGCAAAGTTCGTTCGCGCCAGCATCGTCCCGGTCGAGAACCAGCCGGCGCCGAGCGGCCATCCGGCGACATCGGGCGGCTCGTAGAGCAGCATGCCCATGCTGGCCATTGGCGATCGCACCTTGTCCACCGAGAAGTTCTGCCAGCCCACTTCTTTGATGGCCCGCGTGACGAATTCCACCGGCCAGGCAAACCGCGCGTGGTACATCCCTGAATTGTTGAACCACGGCGAGCTGAGGATGTAGCGCACGACCGGTCGCATCTCGGTGCGGTTCTGCAGGTAGACGCCGGCGGTGCCCTCGACGAAGGCCGGATCCGGCTCATGAATCTCGCTGATGAAGAAGTTCCAGAGCTTGCGCGCCATGCGGCGCGCGGTCTCCGGGTGCATCGCCAGGGCGTCGATCAGGTCCAGTCCATCCTGCATGCCCTCGGACTCGCTCCGGGCGGGAATCGTGCGGCCACCGCCGCTGTAGATCGGGAACGAGAACGTCTTGGCGCCGGTCTCGTGCTGGTCGGCTCTGTACACGAACTGCTGATACGCGTTCATGTCGCCGTAGTCGTCCTTGGTGTATTCCGCCGATGGCTGCAGGTTCCAGCCGCTGAACACACGGGCGGCGGCGTACACGTCCGGCTCGGTGTAGTAGCCGACGCCGACGGTGAAGAGCTCCATGATCTCGCGGCCGAAGTTCTCCTGCGGCCGCGCTCTGGTGTTGCTCTGACCATCGAGCCAGACCAGCGTTGCGGGATCCCTCGCCACCTCCACCAGGAGATTGCGGAAGTTGCCGAGCGCGTACTGGCGGAACAGCTCGATCTGTCCCTGCGGTCCGCGCAGGGTGCTCGGCTTGTGCGCGAGCATCTTGGCGCCCACCAGCATGCCGGAGTCATTGGCCAGCTTGCTGTAGCCGGTGGCGAAGTGGTTGTGCCAGAACAACGTCATCTTTTCCTGCAGCGGACGCCGCGTGTGAATCAGGCGGAACATCCAACGCTGCCGTGCGTCGTCGATGTCGATGTCTGGTGAGAAGAGGTCCTTCTCGGTGGAGACCTGGATGTGGTCGGGCCGGCCGATGCGGGCATCGACATCGTCAGGACGGCCTTCGTAGTCGACCAGATGCGCGACGGCTTGCGCCGGCGACATGTCCTTGTAGGTGTCGACCTCGGCGGCGCTGACGCCAAATCCGGCACGGCGAAGCAGATGATCGATTTCCGGGTTCAGTTGAGCCATGGCGGAACTCAGAGCGAGATGGTCAGAACGTCGTTCGCAAAGGTGGTGGCGAACTGCCGGAGCGAAGACCTGGCGGGACCGGCCAGCACCTGGCCGCTGCGGTTGTAGCGCGACCCGTGGCACGGGCAGACGTACTCGGTGACGGCAGCGCCAGTGATGGTGCACCCTTCGTGCGTGCAGTCTCCGTCGATCGCCGTGAACGCGGTGTCGCTGGTTCGGGAGATCAGGAACAGGCCGGCGTTGGAGTCGACTCGAGCCGCACCGCCCACGTTGGCCAACGGCGTGCCGGTGACCGTGACTGTGATGCGTGAGTTCGCGAACTGGCTGGGCACGACGCTGAGCGGCGAGGCGGCCGGGCCGTCCGGCGACATCGGCGACGAACCGTCGCCGCCGCACGCGGCGACGAGCGTGGCGAGTGTGGCGCATGACGCGGCCTGGCAGGCGCCCGCGCAGAACTGACGTCGTGAGATAGACGGATAGTCGGACATCGCGGTGATTCCTGGGGAGAATCACGCTGGTGTGGGCAATATCGAGGCCAGCCGTAAATCCCGTGGGTTTTCCCGTGGTCTGGCAGTCGAACGCGGCTCCCGCCGATTACAAACTCAGGTGGTGACTGGCGTTTTTGTAAGCGGCTGCCGTGGAACTGTTGCGCGCGCGACTTCGACATCATGACATTCTCCACGGCTGTGCTGGATTGAGCGGTTCAACGGTTAATCCGTTGACTTGGCTTCGGGCGGAGCCATAATCAGCGCCGTAACGTTTCCACACCCCGCAATCACTACTGCACGACGCCTCGCTGGCTGGAGATCTGCCCATGGCTGGTGAATCAAAGAACTTTCCCAGAGTACTGGTGGGTGGTGTTAGTGGCGCTGCCCGTCGTGCTCGCGCTGATCGCCATCGTTCCGCAGCTGATGGGAGGAAGCGGGGAGAAGCCCGCCGGCGACAATGCGGTGTCGATTACCGGCAACAACAACACCGTCACCATCGACAACTCGAGTCAGATGACGGTGATCAACAACATCTCCGTCATCGCGCAGGAATACCAGAAGTACACGGGTCAGGCACTGTCGGACGAGTTGAAGCAATTGATCGAGCAGGCGGTCGCGGCGGCGAGGAAGAACGATCCCGCGAGCGTTCGTCTCTATGAGCAGGTCGCGAACCAGGTTCCGGTGCCGGCCATTTTCAACAACCTCGCCGTCGAGTACACGAAGACGAAGAATGTTGCGGCCTCGCAGCAAGCCCTGACGCAGGCGATCCAGAAGGACCCGACAAACGAGGTGGCTCGGAAGAACCTCAACTTGATCGCGCCGCCTGGACGCGCTGCCAGGTTCGGTTCGGGTGATGGCGTTCGTCCGGAGAACAGCGCTGTGCCGGCGATCCAGGTCGATGCGTTCGACGCGGGTTTCGCCAAAGTGGAAGGCATTCACGTCGTCGATACGGGAGCGGGAACCGGCGGCGGCTCGTATTCCATCAGGTATCAACCCGAGCCGGGCACTCCAGTGATCGTCGAACCCAAGACCTACGACGTGCTGGTGAAAACCAGTGGCGGCGGTGTGTTTCTGCTGGCCGCAAACGTGAACGTGAAAGAGAGCACCCTCGTGCGCATCAATCCGAACGCGCTCGTCGGCGCAGTCGAAGTGCGGCCGTTGACGCGGAAGGGTTTCCCCGAGCTCAAGGAGATTGTATTCGTCGATCGCGCGACGGGAAACCGCCGTCTCATTCGTCAGTCGACGGCCGCTCTCGGCGTGACGCTGCCGATCGCTCCGGGCGCGTACGACGTGCTGGCCAAGACCGAGGATGGTCAGGCCGATCTGGTGCGGAACCTGGAGATCAAGGCTCGCGAGCGAAAGCGCATCGATCTCGACGACGAGGTCGCGGCCTTCGTGGTGCAGGAACCGAGTATCAAGGGCCTGAACGTGAAAGCCATCTATGCGCTGCGTACCGGAACCAATGAAATCGCGGGAAAGAGCCTGACCTTCGGGAAGCCCATGCTGGTGTACGCCGGTGAGGCGTACGACATCGCCCTCGAGCAGCCTGCGGGGCTCACCCGGATCAAGAACAAGTTGACGCCGTCACGAGGCTCGTTGACCGAGGTGCGCTGAGCGGACCGGTTCTCCTTGGAGGGAAAAACGTAGACGTCGCAAGCGACTTCCAGAGCGCTATCATGGCGACGAACGGAGGGTTCGACATGACGACACGGAACGTTCCGGGCGTGGCGGCGATCGTCTGTGGGGCAGTGCTGCTGGCCGCGCCTGCGTTCGCGCATCATTCCTTCGCTGCGGAATGGGACAGCACGAAGTGCCGCGACTTCACCGGCACTCTGCGAAAGCTCGACTGGCAGAACCCCCACCCCTATTTCTTCGTTGACGTCAAAGAGGCGAACGGCAAGGTCGAGCACTGGTCGTTCCAGGCGTATTCGCCGGTGACGCTGCGCAGGAACGGCACCGACCGGCAGGTCTTCCTCGACAACATCGACAAGGACGTGTGGATCAGAGGATGTCTGTCGAAGACGGGGAAGCCAAACGCGGCTGCTGCCGGGACGCTCAAGTTCTCCGACGGTGTCCTGCGCCAGGTCGGCCAGCTCCAGGACTAATGCGATGACGATGCCGCATGTTCGTCGCGCGCTGATCGCCGTCCTGATGCTGGCCCTCTGCACGGCGCAGGGCTCGGCGCTCAGGGCTCGGGGCAGGGCGCACCAGATCAGTACACGATCAAGCCGCTGCCGCCTGGCGGACCGACGCCCCGTCTGGCCGATGGACGTCCGGATCTCACGGGCCAGTGGTTCCCGAACGGTGCGGGGCAGGGCGTGTCCGGCCGCTTCGGCGTGGATCCGGCGGCCATACGCACGTTCGATCCGAAGCTCACGCCCGAAGAGCCGCCGCAGTTCCGGCCCGAGGCATTGGCGAAGATCAAGTCGATGACGCCCACCGAGCTCGAGTTGTCGAAGTCGTCGGTGAACTGCATGCCGCGCGGTGTCCCCGCGATCTGGCTGCAGAACCCGTACACGACGCTGATGGTGCACAAGCCCGGACTGCTCGTGCAGCTCTACGAGGTCCTCAACAACTGGCGTGTCATTCACCTCGATGGACGCCCGCTGCCGAAGAGTCCGGAGCCCTTCTTTCACGGCAACAGCACGACGCGATGGGAAGGCGACACGCTGGTCGTCGAGTCGATCGGCTTCGACGAGCGCACCTACATCATGCCCAACGGCTGGTACCACAGCGACGAGCTGCGGATCACCGAGCGCTACACCCGTCCCTCGATGAACTACCTGATCGTCGAGATCACGGTGGACGATCCGAAGGTGCTGCTGAAGCCGTGGAAGTCCGCGCCACGCCGCTGGACGCTGGGCAACGGCGAGATCTACGAGTTCTATTGCACGAACAACCTGGAGCTCGAGGAGCTCGAGAAACTCAGGCAGCAGGAACTGAAGACGAAGTAAAGCGAGCAGAGTGGAAAGTGAAAAGTTGAGTATGGGGATCACGCCGCATCTGGACGCGGATCTCGCCGTCACGCTCGCCGACGATCGGCCGGGGATGCTGGCCAAGGCGATCGGATGCGTCAGCGCCGCCGGCATCAACATCGACGGCTACATCGAAATCAGCGGCGTCGTGCACGTGCTCACCACCGACCTGCCGGCGACACGGAAGTGTCTGAGCGACGGCGGATTCCGGATCGTGCAGGAGCAGCAGGTAGCGCTGGTGCCGGTCGCCGATGAGCCCGGCGCGGCGGCGCGCGTGTTCCAGCGCATCGCCGAGGCGCATATCAACGTGCGCTACACGTATCTCGCCACGCGGAATCGATTGGTGATTGCGGCGGACAAGCCGCAGGCGATCATCGATGTGCTGAAGACGCCGTAGGACTCGAGACGCCGTAGTGTCCGGCTTCAGCCGGACCAACGGCAGCTCCGATCCTCTCTCGTCACAACCCGGGCGACTATCGAGGCGCCGCAGACATGAGACGCCGCAGATCGGCAAACCAGTTCATGACGACCACCATCGAGGACGGAGCGTTTTCGTCGCTGAGTCGGATCATCAGGAAGCGATCGGCCTTGGGATGGACGCTATAGCTGACACCGGTATCCGAACGAAGGTTGTACACACCGTCGAAGAGCACGGTCGGCGGCTTGGCAGCAAACGTCGTTCGCGTGTCCACCGAGACCGCCATCAACTGCGTTTCGTTCCGGTAGAAGATCTCGCGACCATCGGGCGACCACCGCGGCTCCTCGCCGCCGGTCGTCGAGACCTGCCAGCGGCCGCCGGCGCCGGACACGTCGCGCACGTAGACCTCACTTCGTCCGCTCTCGTCGGACTGGTACGCCAGCCATCGTCCGTCGGGTGACCACACACCGGCATAATCGTCGAATCGCGACGACACGAGGCGCTCCGGCTTGGCGTTGGCGACGAGCGGCAGTTTCACCACGTCGCTCTCCCGGCCTGCCGTGCTGGGGTTGGCGTAGTCCAGGATCGCGAACGCGCCGTCGCCAGTGACCGCCTTCAGAAACGCACGCGTCTCGAGCACGACAATGGATTCGGCGTCGCGGCTGCCGTCGGCCGGCTTGCGCATGATCGTGGTCTTGGCCCCGTTCGGATCGATATACACGTAGTAGATCGTCCTGCCGTCGGCCGACCAGACGGGCGAATTCGCGTTGCCGCTGAACGAGAGGCGCGTAAACGTCTTGCGCGACAGATCGCTGATCCAGATGTCGCCCGAGCCTGCGGTGAGGGTCTGCCAGACCACGGCGACCCGGGTGCCGTCCGGCGACAACTGCGGATCGAAGTAGAGACCCTGCGGCGATTCCAGCGGCTGCGCCACTCCCTTTCGATCGACCCACACAAGTCGATTCGACGCTGCGAGCGCGCTGCCTGGCGTGTAGGCCAGCGTCCCGTTCTCGGCTATCGAGATATGGGAGGCGCCGGTGGTCGTGTCACCGTTGAGGCCGGACAGGACCTTCACCGGAGATCCGTGAGTGGCCAGGCGATCGACATCAAACGGCACCGCATACAGGCTGGATTCGCGCGCGTACAGAAGATGTCCGGTGCTGACATAACGCGCCGAGCTTGCGCCCGTGAGGACAACGTGCCGCTGACCAGTGGCCAGCTCCACGGCCTCGATCGCCGAACGGTCGTAGTTGTCCGGGCTGGCGACCGTGCCGACCGTGAAGAGCACGGCCTTGCCGCCAGGAAGGGCAGAAGGCCAGCGATGCGTGCGCTCGGACTTCTTCTCGTCCAGTGTCGTGATCGGACGCGGAGTGCCTCCCGCTGACGGCACGTGAAGGAGTGGACCGACCGCCAGCGACGCGTACACCAGCGAACCGTCCGGCAGCCACGTGATGCCACGAGGGTCACCATCACCGCCGGCTTCCGTCACCGTCGTCACCGTCCCGTCGAGTGTGGCTTTCTTGAGCCGGCCCGCGGCGTAGAACGCGATCTCCGTGCCGCTGGGCGAGAAGACCGGATTGGAGCCGCCCTCGGTTCCCGGCAGCGGCCGGGCGGCGATGTCGGCGAGCGATCGGAGGTACAGCCGTGAGATGCCCTCCGCGGATGCGACGAACGCCATCATCGATCCATCCGGCGACAGCGCGAGGCCGGGCCTTCCCACCAGCACGAGCGACGCCTTGTCCGGAGGCCGCACCTCGAAGCGGGTGACCGGCGCGTCCGACGGCGCAGTGGCGACACGCCACAGCGCAAATCCTGTGACCGCGAGCGCGAGAGCCAGTCCGCCGGCGAGGATGGGCCAGAGCGGGCGGCTGGTCGTTCGAGGAGTCTCTCGAGGAATGACTACATCCGGCGCGGGCACGAGCGACGATCCGGAGAGCGCGAGACGCGCTTCGCCGATGTCCCTGAGCCGGATCTTCGGATCCCTCACGAGACAGCGGGCGAGCACGTGCCTGACCTGCGGCGGCACGGACGAGGGGAGCGCGGTCAGATCCGGATCGCGCATGATGACCAACGCGAGCACTTCGGAGACCGTTTCGCCCTCGAACAGCGCACGCCCGGTCAGCATCTCGTAGAGCACCACGCCGAACGCCCAGATGTCGGCGCGCTTGTCGACGGCTTTTCCCTTGGCTTGCTCGGGGGCCATGTACGCAGCGGTTCCAATCACCATCCCGATGCCCGTCATGACCGGGCTGGCGACCGTCGGGGACAGCGACAGCGGGGCGGCCGGGCTGGTCGGTCCGGATCCTTCGAACGCTTTCGCCAGGCCGAAATCCAGCACCTTCACCGTGCCGTCATCGCGCACCTTGATGTTGGCCGGCTTCAGATCGCGGTGGACGATCCCCTGCTCGTGTGCAGCCTCCATCGCGTCGGCGATCTGTCTGGCGATGGCGACGGCTTCGTCAACCGGGATCGGTCCTTGTGCGATCCGCTGCGCGAGGTCCGGTCCGTGACCAGCTCCATGACCAGCGCGCGAACCGGCCAAGCCGTCCTCGAGACCGTGAATCTGCGCGATGTTGGGATGGTTGAGCGAGGCCAGCGTCTGCGCTTCTCGGGTAAAACGGGCGAGCCGATCCGGGTCGCCCGCGAAGACGTCAGGGCAGGACCTTCAGGGCGACGTCGCGGTTGAGCTGGGTGTCGCGGGCGCGATAGACCTCGCCCATGCCGCCGGCGCCAATAGCCGCGATGATTTCATATGCGCCGAGTTGGGTTCCCTGGGCGAGCGGCAAGTCCGAGCGGATTATAGCCCGAAGGGGAAGTTGCACTCGACAGTAGCAGGAACAGGCCGATCGCGAGGCTCTATCAGGGTTGCGACCTCGCGAATACAATCCGCATCCTCTCCCCGGAGTGGTGCGCATGGCAGATTGTCGTCGTCATTTCGATTGGTGTGATGCTCGCAGTCCTCCTGCTGCTGGTTGCGAACTCCGGTTGCGCGCGCAGACGGTCGATGCGCCGCGATGCGGCGCCGGCGTGCACGAGTCAGAGGCTACGGGCACGGTGGGCCTTCCCGAAGACCAGATCTTCTGTCCGCTCATTGCGGATCCCAAGGAGGCGCGTTCCTTCATCAGCTTCCTGCGCGGCACATTCCGCTCGCTCGACGATCCGACTGGTGAGGGAACGTCGATTGCCTCAGTGGGCCTGGGCGACGCCTTTGGCCTGGTGCGCGTGGGAGGTCCTGATGCCGGCGAAGGCTTCCAGTTGGATGTCGTCGGGGGCATCTTCGCCCAGTTCGATCTCGGAGCGGCGTCCAACGATCTGATCAATGCGGATTACCTCATCGGGCTGCCGGTCACGTTCCGTCGCAACGGCTTCAGCGTGCGCGCGAAGCTGTACCACCAGAGCTCTCATCTGGGCGACGAATACCTTCTTCGCGATGAAGAGATCGTCCGCGAGAATCTGTCGTTCGAGTCGGTGGAGGTGCTCGTCTCGCAGGAAATCGGTGTGCTTCGGGCCTACGCCGGCGCCGAGCGTCTTTTCCGGCGCGAGCCCGACACGCTGCCCGATTCGGTGTTCCATGTGGGCGCCGAGCTGCGCAGTGGTCGCGCGCGGAAAGTTCAGATGCTGGCCGGCGTCGACGTGAAAACCACCGAGCTCCACGACTGGTCGCCGGCGGTAAGCGGTCGCTTCGGCATCGAACTGGGGCGTCCGGGTCCCGAAGGTCATCCCGGGCGGCTGATCATGCTGCTCTTCGAGGTGTACGAGGGGCCTTCGCCGTACGGCCAGTTCTTTCAGGACGACATTTCGTACATCGGCGCTGGCATTCACTTCGGACTCTGACCGTATAATCGCCCGGCACGGAGGCGCCACATGCGCAATCGACGAGAGTTCATCACGACGGCGACGGGTGCGACGGTTGGCATCCTCGCGAGCGGCGCTGGTCTTCTGGACGCTCGCGCCGCGTCGCGCCAGGTCGGCGCGCCTCCAGGCAAACGCCGCGAGGTGACTATCGGCGGCCGCCGCGTGAAGACCGTCGATCTCCACGCGCACTGCTTTGTGCCCGAGGTCATGGATCTCGTCAAGGACACGCCGCTCGCGGCGGCCGTGAAAGGAAACCTCACGGGCAACATCGTCCTTGGCAATCCGCAGCGCCTGATTGACATGGACGCGCAGGGCATCGACTACCAGGCGATCAACGTCAACGCGTGGGGCTACGGCGCCGAGCGCGCGCTGGCGCGTGACATCGTCGCGCTGCAGAACGAGCGCATCTCGCAGTGGTGCGCCAAGCATCCGGATCGATTCGTGGGAATGGCGACGCTGGCGCTGCAACATCCAGATCTCGCGGCGGAGCAGCTGGACTACGCAGTCAAGAAGCTCGGACTCCGCGGCGCCGCGATCGGCGGCAGCGTCGAGGGCCAGGAACTGTCGGACCGAAAGTTCGATCCGTTCTGGGCCAAGGCGCAGGAGCTTGGCATCGTGCTGTTCATGCACCCGCAGCCGGCGCCGGGGACGACGCAGAATCAGCGGCTGCAGGGGAAGGGCCTGCTCGGTAACACGATCGGAAACCCGCTCGAGACGACGGTGTTCCTGTCGCACCTGATCTTCGAAGGCACGCTCGATCGCTTCCCGGGCCTGAAAATCTGCGCGGCGCACGCCGGCGGATATCTGACCTCCTACAGCGGGCGATCGGACGCGCTGTGCGGCCGTGCCGGCGGCAACGGTGACGACTGCCGCGCGCTGAAGAAGAAGCCGAGCGAGTACTTCCGGCGCGAACTCCTCGTGGACACGATGATCTTTCACGAGGATGGATTGCGCCACCTGATCGCCGAGGCCGGCGTCGGCCAGATCGTCTACGGCACCGACTATCCCTTCGACTGGCCGGTGGGGATCGACTTCGTGCTCAACGCGAAGTTCCTGAGCAATACCGACAAGGAAGCGATTCTCGGCGGCAACGCGATGAAGCTGCTTCGGATCGCGTAGGGGCCGCCTTTAGGCGGCCCGGGCTAGAAGGACAACCGCAATCCCACGCGCGCAGATCGGGGGAGAGCCGGATGCGTGTGCACGTCGGCCACTCCCTCCATCGGCTCACCGGGTAGACGCGACGTGTAGAAGTAGTCGATGTCCGATACCGTCGAGTCAAACAGGTTGAACATCTCGAGGACGAGGCGCGCCTTGTTCGAGAGCCGGTAGCCGACCTCACCATTCCAGAACGTCGTGCCCTCCGAGCGCACCGTCGCGTCTTCGATGAGCGGCCGCGGGCCGAAGTGTCGAACGCGAACGCTGCCGAAGATCGGCTGGCGAGGCTCGACGCTGAGCCCGCCGGAGATCACGCGAGCCAGGGCGCCGGGAATTCTGGCGCCGACAGGATCCGCGTCGGTGAACTCGGCGCGAGAAAAGGAGAGGTCGGCATCGGCGGTCAGCCATGGGCGCAGACGCCAGTAGTTCGTCCACTCGACGCCGACGCGACGGCTCGGGCGTCCCGGCTCGGTCGTGCCCGCGTCGCCGACGAAGACGAGCTCGGAGTCGATGCCGAGATACCACAGTGACAGCGTCGATTGAAGTCCGCGGAGCCGCACCGTGACGCACCCCAAGCTCCGCGCCCCTGGCGCGCACCAGCGGCGTGACTCGATCGACCGGCTCACCGGTCAGCGGATCGACGCTGATGACGCCGCCCCGGGCGTCGTTACTGTGAAAGCCCATGCCTGCATTGGCGTAGAGCTCGGTGCCGTGCCATGGCCCGAACGCCGCGGAGAACTTGGGGCTGACCAGGCCCTCCGCTCCGTCGCCCGAGTTGAGCGGCTCGCTCGACGTGACATTGAAGCGATAGGCATCGGCGCGCACGCCGAACGTGGTACGGAACGCACGCGTCCACTCGATCTCGCTCTGCGCGTACACGCCGGCCATCGTCTGGCCGACCTCGTCCTCTCTCGTCGTCGAGAGACGCTGCCGCGCTGCGGTGTGATACAGCCCAACCGGTGAGAGCCAGTCCTGTCGAAGCTGCACGCCGACGGCGCTCTCGGTGTGGCGCTGGAAGACGTGGCCGAGGCGGCGATAGGTGAGGCGTCCCCCGGTGGTCGTCCGTCGCTCTGCCTGCTCGAACTGATCGCCGTTGTCCCGATCGTCGAGGAAGTAGGTGAAGTTCGAGAACAGGTTCACGCGGTTGTGCAGCACATAGCCCGTCGCGCGGATGGATGACGGGCCATGCGATCGCTGGAACTCCGCCGCCAGACTCTCGCGACCGATCGTGCCGCCGTCGGACGCGTCGAGGAGTCCGAAGCGCGGAATGAGTCCGCTGGCGACCGCCCGGTCCGGCACCTGATCGGTCGAGTCCCAGTCGGCCCAGTAGCCCATGCCGGTGATCGAGAAGCCGTTTCGACTGTCGCCGCGGCTGTATCGCAGGACGCCGTTGATCTTCTGATAGTCGTCGGGGCGAACCCAGGGGCCGTCGTTGTGATTCAGCTCGATCGCGCCCAGCAGGTGGCCGGCACCGACACGCGGCGAGGCTGCGCCGACGATTCGTTCCCAGCCATCCTGTCCGGCGGCAAGCTCGAAGAGTGGACGATCCAGGCGATTGACGTAGTTGATGTTGGCGGCGCCCGCGGCGGAGAAGTCGCCCTCGTCCGCGAAGTACGGTCCCTTCTTGAACTGCACACCGCTCACCAGTTCGGGGATCAGGAAGTTGAGATCGGAGTAGCCGTGCGCGTGCGCGCCGGTCGGCATGTTGACCGGCACGCCGCCCACCGTCGTCGAGAAGTCTGTCCCGTGATCGAGGTTGAAGCCACGGACGTGGTCCTGGTTCGCTTTGCCCTCGCCGCTGTGCTGACTGACGATCAGGCCCGGCACGGTTTCCAGTACTTCGCCCGGCCGCATGATCGGGCGGACCTCCAGCTGCGCGGCGGTGATCGCGCCCTGGCTCGCCGCCGACGCGACGCCGACCAGGTTCTCGGCGGGGTTCTCGATGTCGGCGATGTTTCGGAACGTTGACGTCCCGGTCACGACGACGTCGGCCTTCAGCGAGAGCCGGAGGACGACATCGGCCGTCAAGGTCCGTCCGTCGCGTACGTCTACCGCTCGACGCTGTACCGCGAAGTTGATCAGGCGAAATGTCAGCTCAGCAGGGCCGGTGGGGATGCGGTCGAGCCGGAACACGCCGCTGTTATCGCTGACGGTGGCCTTATCATCATCGAGGGTGGTCAGCTCGATGGTGACACCGGGAAGCGGGGCACCCGTTTGATCGGTCACGCGCCCGACAATCATGCCGGCTTGCTGGGCCGATGCAACGCCGGCCGCCAGCGACAACACCCAAGGGATCAGGAACGCCTGGCGAACGAGCGACATCGGGGCCTCCGACATCTACTACGCGGGCGATCGCCGATCGGATTGCCCCTGGCGCGGGGGAGTCCCCCACGTTGCCAGCGGCAGCGAACGTTCTCGTTCATTTGACAGTCTAATGTAGCCAGTGATATTCCATTGGCATGGCTAATAGAGAGTCCTCCAAGGCCGACGTCCTGCAGGGCACGCTCGATCTGATGGTGCTGCAGACACTCGACACGATGGGGCCGCAGCACGGCTACGCGATTGCGGCGCGGCTCGAGCAGGTGTCGGGCGGAGCGCTGCAGCTGAACATGGGCACGCTCTATCCGGGGCTGATGCGTCTCGAGCAGCGCGGGTTGCTGCGCGGCAGCTGGGGGACGACGGATGCCAACCGCAAGGCCCGCTTCTACGCGCTGACGGCCGCCGGCCGCCGTGAGCTGGCGAAGGAGAAGCAGGCCTGGGACCGGATGACGACCATCATGCAGGCGCTGCTGCGCGGCGACGCCTGAACAGGAGCGCACTGATGCCTCTCCTCCGCGAGTGGATTCATCGCCTTCTCGGAACGCTGCGCCGCGGCCGGCGCGATCGCGATCTCGAAGACGAGCTGCGGCTCCACGTGGAGATGGCAACGGAGGAGGCGCATCGGCGCGGCGAGCCGCTGCGAGCGGCCTCGCGCACGGCGCAGATTCGCGTCGGCAGCGCGCTGCAGGCCATGGATGCCCTTCGCGATCAGCGTGGCCTGCCGTGGCTCGACGAGGTGATCGCGCGATCTGCGTCATGGTGTCCGCGCGCTGTGGCGCACGCCGTCCTTCACCGTCGTGGCGCTGCTGACGCTGGCGCTTGGGCATCGGCGCGAACGCGGCGATCTATCAGTTGCTCGACGCCATCCGCATCCGCACGCTGCCCGTGAAGGATCCCGAGCAGCTCGTCGTCGTGGACCTGGCTGACACCACGCGGTGGTTGGGCCGCCGGGCAACCGTGTACCCGGCGCTGACGAATCCGCTGTGGGAGCACCTTCGCGATCACCAGCACGTCTTTTCGGGTGTGCTCGCGTGGGCCAACACGGACCTTCGGACCGACCGCAGCATCGGACCTCGCATTGCACGCGGACTCTTTGTCAGCGGCGACTTCTTCAAGGTGCTCGGCGTGGAGGCGCACGCGGGACGCACGTTCACCGCCGCCGACGATCGGCCGAGGCTGCGCGCCGGGCGCGGTGGTCAGCTACGGCTTCTGGCAGCGATACCTCGGCGGCGATCCGAGCCGCGATCGGACGGACGCTGTCACTCAATTCGAACGACCGGTGGAAGTGATTGGCGTCGCGGCGCCGGGCTTTTCCGGTGTGGAGGTGGGGCGCGCCTTCGACGTCGCCGTCCCCATCTGCTCGCACGCCGCGCTCGGCAGCGAGCCAGGCTGGCTTGGCAATGGCACCGTCTGGTGGCTCACGGTCATGGGCCGGATGCCCGCCGGTCGGTCGTTGGATGTCGTCAACGGACAGCTCGACGCCGCGTCGCCAGGGCTCTTCAAGGACTCGCTTCCGGCGAACTATCCACCGAACCTGGTCAAGGACTATCTGACCTTCACGCTCCGCGCGGCTCCCGGCGCCGCGGGCGTCTCGAGCGCTGCGAAGCCGCTATGCAGATCCGCTGCTGATCCTGCAGCTGACCACGGCGCTCGTGCTGTTCATTGCCTGCACCAATCTGGCGAGCCTCGTCCTCGCGCGAGCCTCTGCGCGTGCGCGCGAGTTCGCCGTCCGACTTGCGGTGGGCGGCTCGTGGGTTCGTCTCGTCCGGCAACTCATGGTCGAGAACGCGTTGATCGCGCTCGGTGGGGCGCGTCGCCGGTCTTGTCGTGTGCGATGGTGCATCAGCCGATCGCTCGTCGGGCTGCTCGGAATCGGGCTGTCGCTGGATCTTCCGCTCGATCTCCGGTTGATCGCGTTCATGCTGGGGGTTGCGTCGCTCGCCTGCTGACCTTCGGGCTGATTCCAGCCTGGCGCGCCTCGCGCGTCTCGGCCGTCGATGCGATGAGAGCCACGGTGCGGAGTCCTTCCGGCGGTCGCGAAGGCGACTGGACTCCGGCGTGCGCTGGTGATCGCGCAGGTCGCCTGCTCGCTCGTGCTCCTCTTCGGCGGGCTGTTGTTCACGGCGCACGCTGCGAAACCTGCCTGGCCGTGGACGCTCGGCTTCGAATCCCGGAACGTGGCGGTCGCTCGCGTGGATTTCTCCTCGCTGTCGATCCCACAGCCGAACCGGGCCGCGTTCACGGCGACCGTGCTGGACAGGATTCGCCAGATCCCCGGCGTGATCTCGGCGGCCGAGGTGCGGCACGTGCCGCTCGGTGGCACCGGCAGCAGCATGACCGTGCAGCCGAGACGCCGCGGAGGAACCACTGCGACGAGCGTGGTCAGGGTCAACGCCGACCAGTGCCGGCTACTTGAAGACGATGGGGATTCCGTTGATCGCCGGTCGTGATTTCACGGACACGCGATTCGAGCCAGGCGCCCAGGGTGGCGATCGTCAACCGAGCGTTCGCGCGGCAGCTCGGTCTCGCAGGGAGCCATCGTCGGCCAGCGGTTCCGCCGCCAGGCCGGGCCGTCCACGTCAGACATGTACGAGATCGTCGGACAGGTTCCGGACTCGAAGTTCTTCACGCTGCGCGAGGAGGCTCTACCGATCGCGCTGCGTGCCAATCACCCAGATCGTCGATCCGCGTCAGTTCACGGACGTCATGA
The DNA here is from genome assembly GCA_963751025.1 of uncultured Acidobacteriota bacterium. Lineage (GTDB taxonomy): Bacteria > Acidobacteriota > Vicinamibacteria > Vicinamibacterales > UBA2999 > Gp6-AA40. The sequence continues at coordinate 41,993 of CAVVTC010000013.1, forward strand.
TCCGGTCGGCGGCATCGCCCGAGTGAGATCGGCGCTGCGTGTCGCGCGCGCCGTCGCGAACCTCAGTCCCTTGCTCGACGCCGACGTGCGCCCGTTCGACGACACGATTCGCAACGCCCTGTTGACCGAACGGCTGATGGCCAGACTGTCGGGTTTCTTCGGCAGCTCGCCGCCTTGATTGCCACGATTGGCCTGTACGGCGTCATGTCGTATCTCGTGCTGCAGCGCAGACGAACGAGATTGGCGTGCGCATGGCGCTCGGCGCCCGTCGGCAGGACATCCTGCGAATGGTGCTCGGCGAGGCGGCACGCCTTGTCGCCGTTGGCCTGGCCATCGGAGCCATCGCGTCGTTCGCCGCGGCCGGGTCGGCACGGGCACTGGTCTTCGGTCTGCAGCCGCACGACTTCGGGGTGATCGGCCTTGCGTGTGTTCTGTTGGGCGCGACGGCCATGGGCGCAAGCTGGCTGCCGGCCCATCGCGCCGCGACACTGCCGCCGCTGACCGCGCTTCGCGAACAGTAAGGAGAGGAGATCGCATGGGCACGCTTCGCGAATGGATGCATCGCCTGTTCGGCACGCTGCGCCGCGGCCGGCGCGATCGCGATCTGGAAGAGGAGCTGCGGCTCCATCATGGAGCTGGCCGCGGAGGACGCGAATCGGCGTGGCGACGCGAACCCCGCGCGCAGCGCACGCGATTCACGCCGGCGGCGTGTCGCAGACGATGGAAGCGCTTCGCGATCAGCGCGGATGGCCGTGGCTGCACTCGGTGTCTTCGGACCTGGTATTCGCGTGGCGACAACTGAGGAAGCATCGCACCGCAAGCCTGGCAGCCATTCTGTCGCTCGGCCTCGCCGTCGGTGCAACGACGGCGGCGTTCCGTCTGCTGGACGCCGTTCTCCTGCGCACGCTCCCCGTCGCCGAGCCGGACAGGCTCTTCGTGCTCGGATGGAATTCGATGACGTCGCAGGGTGAGCCGGACTACCGTGACGACTTCGACTATCCGACGTTCCGCCGGTACAGAGACGCCATCGGACCCAACGGCGACGTGATGGTCGTCGGCACGAGCGCGCGTCAGCTGGCCCTGGTCGACAACAGCACGGAACCCGAGCCGGTGATACGGCAGTACTACTCCGGCAACGTGTTTCCGACATTCGGGCTTCAGCCGGCGCTGGGGCGCCTGCTGACACCGAGTGACGATGTGACACCGGGCGGTCATCCCGTGGCCGTCATCAGCTACGACTACTGGACCCGGCGCTTCGCGCGGGATCCGAACGTGATCGGCCGGTCGTTCCAGAATCGGGCGCCAGCCCTTTGACATCGTCGGCGTGGCGCCGAAGGGATTCACCGGCACCGAGCCCGGACGCATGGCCGACCTGTTCATTCCGGCCGCGATGAATGCGCAGGCGCTCAATGCGCCGGGCTGGTCCTGGTTCCGGATCTGGGTGCGCCCCAATGCCGGCAGCTCATTCGAGCAGGTGCGCGAGCTGGTGCAGGCGCAGCTCGCCAGAGACCGCCAGGACACCGTCAAGAACTTCCCGTCCACGACACCCGGGCCACTCATCACCGCCTACTTGAACGAGAAGATCCTCCTCGCCCCCGCGGGAAGCGGAGCATCCGGTCCACAACGTACATTCCGTCGTCCGCTGTTCATCCTCGCCGGGCTCGTCGTGCTCGTGCTGCTGATCGCCTGCGCGAACGTCGCCAATCTGCTCACGGCCCAGGCCATCACCCGCGCTCGCGAGATGGCGCTGCGCGTGTCGATTGGCGCCGGGCGCCGGCGTCTCATCCAGCTGGTGCTCGTCGAAAGCGCGCTGCTCGCGATCTGCGCGTCGGTCGTCGGCGCCGTCTTCGCGTGGTGGGCGGCGCCGTTCGTCGTCTCGCTGCTGTCCCAGATCGGAGAACCGATTCGACTGGTGCTCGATCTCGACTGGCGCTCGGTGGCGTTCAGCCTGGCGTTGACGCTGACCGTCACCGTGCTGTTTGGTATGGCTCCCGCTTTGCGGGCGTCGGCCGTCCAACCGCTCGGCGCCATCAAGGGCCACGACGACCCGCACGCCCACCGGCGTCTCGTGCGCTCGCTGATCGGCGGGCAGATGGCGTTCTGTCTCTTCGTGCTGTTCGTCGCCGGTCTGTTCGCCACGACGTTGCGGAATCTGTCGAATCGGCCACTGGGATTCGAGTCGGAGCACCTGCTGCTGCTGGACATCAACCGGCCGGGTGAGAGGCAGCCGCCTCACGTGTGGGCCGCCCTGACCGACCAGATCCGTGGGATGCCAGGCGTCGAGTCGGCGGCCGTCGCGACCTGGGCGCCGCTTGAGCGAGAACCGGTGGAGATGGCCGGTCTATGTGGCCCCTCGCCAGGCTGAAGAAGTGTCTCCGTACTTTCTCGGCGTCTCTCCGGCGTACTTCGACACGATGCGCATCGGGATGGTCGGAGGACGTGATTTCCGCATCGACGACACGCCTCCGACACTCGATCGAGAGAAGCGGCCCGTGCCAGGCGTCGGCATCGTGAACGAGACGTTCTCGCGGGTCTACTTCGGCGCGCAGAATCCCGTCGGCAGGCAGGTCATCGTCCGGCTAGACAAGGACATGGATGTGCCCATGGAGATCGTCGGCGTCGTTCGCGATGCGGTCTACTACGACCTGCGCGAGCCGATGCGCCCGACCGTGTACGTGCCGATCGAAGCGGGAAACCAGCGCACGCTGTTCGTCCGCACGGCTGGCGATCCGCTGATGCTCGCGGCAACGATGCGGAGCGAAGTGTCGCGGACGTACAAGGACACCCCTGTCCTGGCGACGACGCAGAGCACGCTGATCCGGCGACAGGTCGTTCGCGAGCGCTTGCTGGCGACGCTGTCGCTCTTCTTCGCCGTGCTTGCCCTGCTGCTCGCGGCGATAGGGCTGTACGGAGTGCTCAACTACGCCGTGATCCAGCAGCGGCGCGAAATCGGCGTCCGCATGGCGCTCGGGCGCGCGCGCCACGCACGTCGTCCAGCGAGTGGCGACCGAGATGCTGAGTCCGGTCGGTGTCGGCGCGATCCTCGGCCTCGCCGCGGCGCTGGCGTTCGGACGCCTGGTCGAGAGCATTCTCTTCGAGGTCAAGGCGACCGACGCCTCCACGATCGCGACGCCGCTGCTGACGCTCGCGGTTGCCGCGGCGCTTGCCGCAGTTGCCACCGGCGATTCGCGCCGTGCGAATCGATCCCGCGCAGACGCTGCGCAGCGAGTAGCAGCTGGTAGCCGGTGGCCGGTAGCTGGTAGGAACTCGAACTCGCTACGCTACGGCTACGCTACGACTACCAGCTACCTGGCTACCGACTACCGCTACCGGCTAATACCGCAGCGTCATCAACAGCGGCAGATGATCCGAGCCGTATGCATCCGCAGCGTTTCGCAGCTGCGCACCATATCCCTGATCTGCGTCGCCGCGAACATGTAGTCGAGGCGGCCGATGGGGACGAGCACGTCGAGCCGCAGCGGCCAGCGGTTGGTCCGCCCGGTGCCGCACGACGCCAGCGGCAGGCGGCTGGCGAGCGCGAGGACGGCGTTATCGTGCAGCCCGCGCCTGAGTTCAGATCGCCGCCGATGAAGAGCGGAACGTCGGTGAGGAACGTCATGCGTTCGCTGAGCGCCGCCGACTGCGCGACGCGATGACGTTGGTATCGAAGTGCGTCGAGACGACGCGGATCGATTGCGCGGCGGCTCGCCGGCGCGCGCGCGGGACGAGCGCGGACACGGCGACGCGCCGCTGCTTGCCGAACGGCAGCTCGATCGCCCTCACATCGATCAGCAACTCCGTGGACAGGATCGCGTTCCCGCGATCCTCCCGCTCGGCGAGCTCGTCGCCGGGCCGTTTCTCATCGACGGCACGTAGGCGACTGACAATCCGAACGTTCGGCGATGCTCGCGAACGTCCATCGTCGGCCGCCGAGGACGAATCGCCTTCGGCACCTGCAGCGTCGGCGGATAGCCCTCGGGCACCGCATCGCCGGCGCGAAACGTTTCCTGCAGCAAGATGGTGAGGCCCATCCCGGCGCTGGCGGCGTCCTCGAGCCACCGCGGCAGCAGCTCTTCGAGACGTCCGGCGCCGACGTGCACGTTCCAGCTCAGAATGCGCATGCCGACGATGTCGCCTGGCTTGCGGGAAGGCGGCCGCATCTCGAGGACCGGCCGGCCGACACTGTCTGCACCACAGATCGAGTGTTGGCTGGTTGTCGTTCCACCGCATCCAGGTCAGACCGTCACCGGTTGAAGGCAGGGCAGGCGCGTCGACCTGGACGGACGAGCACGCGTCGCCCCTGGCGACGATGCGAGTGCGGCGAAGAACGCTCCAAGGGCCGGCTCATGCGCGCCTTTGCGGACTCAGGCGGTCTTGATGATCAGGATCGGCTGCAGCGCCCTGCCACAGCGTCAGCCGTCCGAGTTCGCGCAGGTGCTCGATGCCGGAGACGATGGTCAGGAAGTGATTGCCGGCCAGCTGGCCGGCCTTGCTCGCGAAATTCGTGCGCCCGTACGGGATCAGGATTTCTGTCTCGCTGACTCCGCCTGGATACAGCAGCATCTCGCCCGGACGGGGATAGCTCGTGGCGTTCTCGGAGGCACGCCGATCTCGAGATCGCCCAGCGGAACCCAGGTTGACTCGCCGCTCCAGCGCACGTGCGATCAGTTTCGCCTCGAGCGGCAGGATCTTCGCGGAATGCGGCGGCAGGTGAGCGGGCGCCGCCGCCTCGAATCGCGCGGTCAGGGTGAACGGGCCGGCGGTGATCACGACGTCGGACATGCGTGACTCCTGTCACAGTCGGGCCGGACGAGTCGGCCGCTCTGCCGGCCGTGATCCGTCCGTCCATGAAGATTGTTTCTCCGCGTCGAATCGTGCGGCGCACCTGGCCGCGAAACGATCGCGCCAAGGTACGGGCTCATGCTTGTGGCGCTGGTGTAGATCATCGGCAGCGAGCGTGAACTGGTCGTTGAGATCCATCAGCGTCAGATCCGCGTCCTTGCCCACGTCGCCAGCGAGCCTTTGCCGCGAATTCTGAATCGGCGAGCGGGCTCTGCGGCAGCGAGCGATGCGATGCGTTCGAGCGGCAGCCGCGCGCTCGTGACAGCCGCTGCTCGAGCAGGACGGCCAGCGTTGACTGCACGCCCGCGATGCCGCCCCAGGCCGACACGAAGTCACCGCTCTTCATCGACGGGCGCGCCGGCGAATGATCGGACGCGACGATGTCGACGTGGCCGCGCACGAGCTGCGTCCCACAGCGCCTGCTGTTCGTCGGCCGCGCGCAGCGGCGGCGCGCATTTGGCCACCGCGCCCGAGCCGCTCCACGTCCTCCTCCGTGAAGTAGCAGATAGTGCGGACAGGTCTCGATCGAGACGTCCACGCCCCGCGCCCGTGCCTCGGCGGCCAGCGCGACGCCGCGGCCCGAGCTGACGTGGACGATGTGCAGCGGCGCCTGCGTCTCCGCCGCGAGCAGCAGCGCGCGTTGGATCGCCTCGAGCTCGGCGAGCGACCGGCCGCGAGTCCAGGAACGCCGCGCGCTGTCGCGCCGTGATTCGCTCGGCGAGCCCGCGCGTCAGTTCCTCGCTCTCGGCGTGCACGGCGACCGGCAGGCCGAGCCGCGCGGCCTCCCGCAAGCCCGTCGAACAGCGTCGACGTCGTCGGCGCGCGGGAACTCGGGCAGACCCGAGTGCGCACATGAACGCCTTGAAGCCGACGACGCCGCGGGCGGCCATCTCGGCCATGTCGGCGACCGAGCCCGGGACGAGTCCGCCCCACAATCCGAAATCGGTGATCGACGACGCCTCGAGCGCGGCGCGTTTGCGGTCGAACTCCCGCGCGTTGACGGTGCACGGCGTCGAGTTGAGCGGCATGTCGAAGAAGAGCGTGCCGCCGCCGGCGGCCAGCGCGCGGCTGCCGGTGGCGGCGCCCTCCCAGTCGGTGCGGCCGGGCTCGTTGAAGTGCACGTGCACGTCGATGACGCCTGGCAGGACGTAGCAGTCCGCGCGCGTCGATCTCCTCGCCGGCCGCCGCGCGAGGTCCGGCGACACCTCGACGAATGCGTCCGTCCTCGATGCCAGGTCCGCCCGGCGCTGGCCGCTCGGGCGTGACGACCGTGCCGCCGCGCACGACGAGGTCGATCACATCGAGCGCTCCGCGCCAGCGTCGTCGAGAAATGCTGACCGGCCGCGAGCGCGGCGGCCACGTCGTCCTCGAGCACGGTTTCGTCCGGGTGATGGCTGATGCCGCCCGGGCTGCGCACGAACAGCATCGCTGCCGGCATCCGCGCGGCCATGATCATCGCGTCGTGTCCGGCGCCGCTGGGCATGCGATGCACGGATGCGCCGCTGCCGGCTGACAGCCCGTTCGAGCGTCGCCACGAGGCCGGGTCCATCGCGGTCGACGGCTGGTCGAGCCGTGTGTCCCATCGCGACGTCGAGCCCACGCCGCGCCGGCGATCGACCTGCGCCGAATCGAGCAGGCGTCGCGACGGCCGCTGCGCGCGCGCGCGTCCTCGGCGATGCCGGACGTCGAGGCTGGTCAGCAGCTGCCCGGGATGACGTTGGTGGCTCCTGGCAGCGCGCGTCGATGCGTCCGACCGTCGCGACGAGACCCAGCGTGTCGCGCGCGAGGCTCTCGACGGCGCCAATCCATTCGGCGGCGCCGGCCAGCGCATCCCGGCGCGCGTCCATCGGCGTCGTGCCGGCATGATTGGCCGCCCCGGTGAAGGTCACCGTCAGGCGGCTCTGTCCGACGATGGCGTCCACGACGCCGAGCGGCAGGCCGAGGCCGTCGAGCACCGGTCCCTGCTCGATGTGGAATTCGAGATAGCCGAGCGCGTCCGGCCTCAACGCGCGCCTGCGGCCGACACGCGACGGGTCGAGGCCGTAGTCGCGAATGGCGTCGCCGACGATCGCGCCGCTGCGTGTCCGTGTCGCTCCAGGAGCTCCTCGTCGAGCGTGCCGACGAGCGCGCGGCTGCCGATGAACGGCACGCCGAAGCGCACGCCCTCTTCCTCGGAGAAGCCGACGACCTCGATGGCGAACGGAAGCGGCTGGCGCTCGAGGAGCTCGACGAGCGCGACGCCGAGCACGACGCCGAGCACGCCGTCGAACGCGCCGGCGTGCGGCACCGTATCGAGGTGCGAGCCGATGAACAGCCGAGGTGCGTTGGGCGACGAGCCGGGTACACGCCGCGCAGGTTGCCGCGCATCGTCGAGCCTGACCGCCATGCCCGCTGTCGCTCCATCCAGCGCGCGAAGATGGGCGTGAACGTCGCGCATCGGCGGCGACAGGAACGTCCGCGTCGTGCACCCCGGCTCTTCCGAGTATGCGGCCAGCAGACGGCAACACTGGATGACCTCGCGGGCCTTGGTCGCGAGCATCACGAACCCCGGTAGACGCTGTAGCCGTACGGCGAAAGCAGCAGCGGCACGTGATAGCTGCCGGTCGGATCGGCGATGCCGACGCGGACGACGACGTCGTCGAGGAACGGCGGGTCGGTCAGTGCGACGCCAAGCCGTCGCGAGAGTAGTCGCCCGCGTGAAACGTGAGCTCGTAGACGCCCACCTCGAGACGGTCGCCGGCGAGCAGCGGACCATCCGTCCGGCCGTCGGCGTTGGTCACCGACGTGGCGAGCAGCCGTCGTCCTCCGCTGTCGATGAGATGCAGTTCGATGCGGATGCCCGCCGGCGGGGTCGCCGCGCGAGGTGTCGAGCACGTGAGTGGACAGGCGCGCCATGTTATCGTCTGAGGCTCAGTCCCAGACACCCGTACGGCGGCCGCGCGTCGGTGTAGACGCCGAGCTCGCTTCCGCGCTCGGCAATCGTATCCCACGTCCGGTTGTTGGCTTCGAGGTGGACCTCGGCGATCGACGGGTTGTCGTCGAGCATCCGCGTGCCGATGATGGTGAATCAGCTGCTGGATGCTGCCGGACTCGAACGACTCGAAGACGTCGTGCACGAGATCGCGCACTGCGGGCGACCATCTGGCCGCCGTTGAACGCCGCGTCGGGCTCGGTGTAGCGCCAGTCGAGGTCGAGCCACATGTGCAGGGGACGGTTCATCAGATCCGGCAGCGTCGTGTACTCGTCCCGCACGAAGCCGTGAAACGCGCTGCCGCCGAGGCGCAGCAGCTTGAAGCCGCGGATGCCGGAGCGTGCCTCGACGACGCGTCCGGGTTGAGCTCGACGCGCGCGGTCGCGCGTTCTGGTCCAGAAGGGGTGAATGCCGGCCCGCCGAATCCCGGCGTACGGGATTTCGTCGGCAGACACCTGGATGCCTTCGACCTGCGGATACTTCGCGAGGAACTTCGTGGCGAGAAAGTGGCAGAAGCCCTCGAGGTCCTATCCCTGGAAGTTCATCGTCTCGCGCTGGATGAAGTTCTTCATCGAGTCGGTGGCGATGAGCCCGGTGTTGTCGCCGGTCGTGTAGGTGGGCCAGAACGCGTCGCCGTAGAGGAGCATCAGCACGTTGGCGCCGAACACCGGGCTCTGACCGGCCGGCGTCTGGCCGTCGCGGTTCAGGCGATAGACGGTCACGTCGCCTTTGCCGTAGTAGCTGCGCTTCCAGCCGCTGGCGAACTGTTCCACGAGGATCTCCAGGGTCCGGCTGAAGCCGGACACTACGAGGTCCGTCCACCTACGTCCGGCTGAAGCGGACGCTACGATACTTTACGACGTCCTGCAGCCGAAACCACGCGATCCGGAATACCTGCCGCAGCGCTTCCGCAAACTCGTCGTCGGGCGTTGCCGGCAGCCTGGCGGCCAGGGCCGCCAGCACGTCGTGCTTCGTGCTGCCTTTGACCGCGAAGAGAAACGGAAATCCGAACTTCTCGCGATACGCCCGATTGAGCTGCTGCAGCCGCTCGAACTCGTCGGCCGTGAGGCTGTCGAGACCGGCGCCCGACTGCTCGCTGGTCGACGCGTCGGTCATGCGCGCGCGGCTCCCGAGATCGGGGTGTGCGCGCAGCAGCGCCAGCTGCTCCTCGGCGGCGCGACGCCGACACCGCAGCGATCATCGCGCCGTGCAGCTCGTCCAGGGATCCGAACGGACGATGACTCCACGCACGTTCGGCGGCCCAGGGCGAGTGCTCGAAGATCCACCCGATCGCGGCCACGAATCCGTCACGGTCGCTGGCGTTCAAGTCTGCGAGAGTCAATGCGCGTCCGCCCGATAGGCTCAATCCATTACAATCGCAGGCAGTCGCGAAGTCGAGGGCTCTCTTGTGGCAAAGCGTCGTGCTGTCGGAAAAAACGTCCTCCGCAAGGAGGGCCACGAGAAGGTGACCGGCCGCGCCCGCTACATCGACGATATTCCCTTCGACAACGTCCTCTACGTTCGCACGATCCGATCAACCGTGCCAGCCGGCGCGATCGCGGACATCCGCTACGACTTCGATCGCGACGGCTTCACGGTCGTCGACCACCGCGACGTGCCCGGGCGGAACATCGTCGCGCTGATCGACGAAGACCAGCCGAGCCTCGCGGCATCGGAGGTTCGCCACGTCGCAGAACCGATTCTGTTGCTGGCTCACGCCGATCGTGACGCGGCTCGCCGCCGCCGAAGTTGCGATCAGTTACAAAGAGACCGCCGCCAATTACGACGCGGAGCGCTCATCGCTGTCCTTCAAGACGATCGCCATCGACAAAGGGGCCCTCGAGAAGGGTCTGGCTGAGGCGGACGTGATCGTCGAGGGCGAGTACCGCGCCGGACATCAGGAGCAGCTGTACATCGAGCCGAACGGCGTTGTCGCGGTGCCGGAGAACGGTGGCGTCACGCTGTACGGTTCGCTGCAGTGTCCCTACTACGTCCATCGCGCGCTGACCGTGCTGCTCGGGCTCCCGCCGGAGAAGGTCAGGGTCGTCCAGACCGAGACCGGCGGCGGCTTCGGCGGTAAGGAGGAGTACCCGTCAGTGATCGCCGGCCACGCCGCGCTGGTGGCGATGAAGTCGGGCCGTCCCGCCAAGTTGATCTACGACCGTGTCGAGGACATGCTGGCGACGACGAAGCGTCATCCAGCGGTCGTTCGTCATCGCACGGGCGTGAAGAAGGACGGCCGGCTCACGGCCATGGACATCGACGTCGTGTTCGATGGCGGCGCCTACGCCACGCTGAGCGGTGTCGTGCTGTCGCGCGGGATGATCCACGCCAGCGGTCCGTATCGCTGCGATCACATTCGCGCCAGGGGCCGCGTGACGATGACCAACACGCCGCCGAACGGCGCGTTTCGCGGGTTCGGCGCGCCGCAGACACAGTTCGCCGTCGAGACGCACATGGACGTGATTGCCGATCGACTCGGCATCGATCCGCTCCGCCTGCGCGCGCGCAATGCGCTTCGGCCCGGCGACACGACCGCAACGGGACAGAAGGTGGGCAAGGACTGCAGCGCGCTCGAGGTGCTGCGCGAGGCGGGACGCCGCACGAACTTCTCGAAGCGGCGGCGGGCGCTCGCCGGATCGAATCGTGGCATCGGCCTGTCATTGTTCTTTCATGGGTCCGGCTTCACCGGCGGCGGCGAGGTGAAGCTGGCGTCGAAGGCCTCCCTGGCCCTGACCGAGCGACGGTGTGCAGATTCGCGTCGGCAGCACGGAGATCGGCCAGGGCACGCGGACGATGCACGCGCAGATCGTCGCCGACACGCTGGGCATTCCCTACGATCGCGTGGACGTGAGCGTGGCCGACACCGCCACGGTACCCGACAGCGGGCCCACGGTCGCATCGCGTACGTGCATGATCGTCGGCCGTCTGCTGCAGCGCTGCGCCGAGGAGATGCGCACGCGGCTCGGGCGGATGACGCCTGCCGCGTACTGGAAGAAACACGGTGGGTTCATCGTCACCACGCAGTACGAAAAGCCTCCCGGCCTCGAGTGGGACGATGAGACGTATCGGGGCGACGCGTACGGCAGCTACGGGTGGGGCTGCGATGTCGTCGAGGTCGAAGTCGATCCGATCACCTACCAGGCGACGCCGGTGGCGTTCACGACGGTCCATGAGATCGGCCGCGCGATTCATCCGCTGCTCGCGGCGGGACAGATCGAGGGCGGGTCTTCGCAGGGGCTTGGCTACGCACTGCTGGAGGAGGTCGTCATGCGCGACGGCCGGATGGCCAACGCGCAGCTGACCAACTACATCATCCCGACCACGCTCGACACGCCGCCGATGACGATCAAGATTCTCGAGCGCCCCTATGCGCACGGGCCATTCGGCGCGAAGGGTGTGGGTGAGATGCCGATCGATGGTCCCGCCCCCGCTGTCGTCAACGCGCTCAGACACGCGGGGGTCGTCATCGCGGAGATTCCGGCGACGCCCGAGAAGATCATGCGGGCGTCATTGCAATCGCGAAGGTCCGGCTGAAGCCGGACACTCGAGAGACGAGAGGCGCTAGAGGCGGGTCTTCAGACCCGCCTGGGAGATCTATGCGTCTGACCGTCAATCGCAAGACCGTCACCGTGAAGGCGCACCCGCTCGCGCGTCTGCTCGACGTGCTGCGTGAGGACTGCGGACTCACCGGCACCAAGGAAGGATGCGGCGAAGGGGAGTGTGGCGCGTGCACGGTGCTCATGGACGGCGAGCCGGTCAACTCGTGTCTGGTGCCGGTGGCGCAGGTGCAGGGCGCGCGCATCACGACGATTGAAGGGCTCGGCGGTGCGCACCCGCTTCAGCGGGCGTTCGTGGAGCATGGCGGCGCGCAGTGTGGCATCTGCACGCCGGGAATGATCATGGCCGCCGCGGCGCTCGGCCCGCGACCCAGCCTCGACGACATCAGGACGGGCCTGGCCGGGAACTTGTGCCGCTGCACCGGCTACTCGGCGATTTATCGATCCGTGCAACGGGCGCGGAGACGCTGATGCAGGGGACTGTCCTCGGCCGCGATCTGCTCGAGCCGCGCTCGCTGACCGACGCGCTCAAGATGCTGAGCAGCGAAGGCCCGCTGGTCCCGATGGCTGGTTGCACGGACCTGTACGTCGCGCTCAACTTCGGGACGCTGCGCCCGACGCGGTTTCTCAACCTGTGGCGTCTCGATACGCTGCGTGGCATCGAGACGCATGGCACAACGCTTCGCATCGGAGCGCTGACGACGTTTACCGAGATCATCAAGTCGGGAATGATTCGCCGGCGCCTGCCGATGTTGATCGCCGCGGCTCGTGAGGTCGGCGGCGTGCAGATTCAGAATCGGGGCACCCTTGGCGGCAACGTCGCGAATGCCTCACCGGCCGGAGACACGCTGCCCGTGCTGCTGGCAGTGGATGCGATCGTCGTGCTGCGCAGCGCGTCAGGGACTCGGCGCGTACCGATGACCTCGTTCTACACCGGCTACCGGCAGACCGTTGCGCGTCCCGACGAGTTGATCGTCGCCTTTGAGGTCCCCGCCGTCCGCGGGCGCCAGTGGTTCCGCAAGGTCGGCACGCGCGCCGCACAGGCCATCGCGAAGATTGTCGTCGCCGGAGTCTGGGACACGAAGCCGCGTCTGGCGATCGGCAGTGTGGCACCGACGCCATTGCGGCTTTCACAGACCGAGGAGGCACTCGGCACCGGTGCGTCCCTGGCCGACGCACAGGACCTCCTTCAGCGCGAGATCGCGCCCATTGACGACCTGCGATCGACGGCGGAGTACCGGCGTCAGGTCGCGGCAAACCTGCTCGCGCAGTTCTACGCCGAGACACGTAGGGTCCGGCGTTAACCGGACTCAGTAGCGTCCGGCGTTGAGCCGGACTCGGAGGTCAATGTGAGCGCGGCAAGACGTGTGGCGGTCTTCGCGGTGATGTGCGTGATGTGGTCGGCCGCGGCTCGCACGCAGTGGCTCGACTATCCGACGCCCGGCATCCCTCGGCTCCCGAACGGCAAGCCGAATCTCACGGCGCCGGTGCCGAGAGCCGCCGACGGCACGCCTGACCTGTCAGGCGTCTGGGAAGTGGTTGGCGATCGCGTGATGGAGACCGATGGGAGGGTTCGATCGAAATACCTGTACAACATCGCCACCGATCTGCCAGGCGGCGCGCCGTTTCTCCCGTGGGCGAAGGCGCTGCACGATGAGCGTCAGAAGGCGCTTGGCGTCGGCGCGCCGAGCGAGCGATGTCTTCCGCACAGCATCCCCGCGGCGATGCTGACGCGCACGTTGCCGTTCAAGATCCTCCAGATGCGCGGCGTCACGCTGGTCCTCTACGAGGAGTTCAACAACTGGCGGCAGGTCTTCACGGATGGACGGCCGTTGCCGGCGGACCCTCAGCCGGCGTGGCTCGGGTATTCCGTCGGGTCATGGGAGGGCGATGCCTTTGTCGTGCGGACCGCGGGCTTCAACGACAAGTCGTGGCTGGATGCGGGAGGCACACCTCATACCGAGGCGCTCAGGACGACCGAGCGCCTCCGTCGCACCGACTTCGGTCACATGGAGATCACGTTCACCTTCGAGGACCCGAAGGCGTTCACGAAGCCGTGGTCGGTCACCACACAGTTCAACCTGCTGGCGGATACCGAATTGCTCGAGCACCACTGCGACAACGAGAAGTGGATCGGGAAGGCTCGCTGATCGCCGGTCAGTGCGTCGTTGACGACCACTCGCCGCTGCGACTGCGGGTGTGGCGTCTGATGTACGCCCGCACGAAGGGACATGCCGCCACGACCCGAAGGCCGTCACGCTCGGCCGTCTCGATCGCCCACTTCGCGAGGGCGTTGGCTACGCCGCGGCCGCGAAGGCTCGGCGGTACTTCCGTCTCGACAAGCACGACAGCGTGCGGGTGCCGCTCGTAGCTGAGTGTGGCAATCTGCCCGTTCACTTCGGTTTCGAGGCGGCTCTCCTCCGGGTTGTCGCGTACGACGAACTCAGCGGAAGGCCCGACGCGAACGCCGGTCACGACCGTGTTGGCCGGGGCGTCGCTCGCCGGGAACGACTCTTCGATGGTGTTGTCTAGCTTGTCTGAACGTTTCATGGCTCCGACCCTTCAGGTAACTGGCTGATTAACCTAGGGAGCAACACTTGCGCCAACGCGTGCAGGCGTGCTCGCTTGGTCGAATCCACGAAAGGTCCATGACGACCGTGCAAATAGTCGCGAGTATCCGCGAAAGAAACGCTCGGATCCCGCCGACGCTCGAGGCCAACCGCCGGGCTGAAGCATCGTCTAAGCCATAGGCATGCACGAGAGCGACCCGGCGGTTGTCGCCAGAGCGCGCGACGGCGACATCGACGCCTTCCGTGTGCTCGTCGAGCAGCACAGCCGCTATCTCTTCGGGGTCGTCTTCCGTTTCACTCGAAATACGGAAGACACCCAGGACGTCGTTCAGGATATCTGGCTGAAAGTTCACGCCCAGCTGGGCCGGTTCGAGGCCAGGTCTGACGTCCGGACGTGGCTCACACGCATTGCCGTCAACTGCGCCATCGATCACCTGAGGTCCACCAGACGGCGCGAGGCGACGTACGACCCGGTGGACCTCGAGGAGCACGTGGCTGACGTCGGAGTGTCAACTCCGCAGCCCGCGGCCGACCGACTGGTGCTCGCGGGTGAAATCGGGACGCGCGTCGGCGAGACGATGTCGTGCCTGACGGCGACCGAGCGGGCGGCGTTCATGCTGCGTCACGTCGAAGGCATGTCGATCAGTGAGATTGGAACGGAGCTCGGCTTGAAGACCAGTGCGACGAAGCACTGCATCTTCCGTGCGGTGCGCAAGATGCGCGCCGCGCTGGCGCCGTTCGTCGAGGCATGAAGCGGCGAGGTGTGAAGTGAACCAGGACACGCACGTGACCGACGAGGATCTGCTGCTCGACTACTACGGCGAAGGATCGCCGGACGCGCGCGCGGCGATGCGGGCGCATCTCGAGGCGTGCGATCGCTGCCGGGCACTGGACCGGGAGCTCCGAGGTGTCCTCGCGCTCGTGAACACGGAGCCGGTGCCGGAGGCGCCCGAGGGGTTCGAGCGCGAGATGTGGGCCCGGCTCGAGCCGCAGATCGCGCGCAACGTAGGGGCCGCCTTCAGGCGGCCCGATGTGGGGGCCGGCTTTAGCCGGCCCTTCCAGGGCGGCTGGAGATTCGAACTCCCGCGATGGGCGTTTGCGGTCGGGACCGCGGCGCTCGCCATCGGGGCGTTCTCGCTGGGCCGGGTCTGGGATACGGCGCCGGCGCGCTCGACCGATTCCGTGGCCGATGTGACCGATATCAGCGAACGTCTGCTGCGCAGCGAGGTCGAGGAGTATCTCGAGCGCTCGCAGCGCGTGCTCGTCAGCCTGGTGAACTCCGATGACTCCGCGCCGGTGATGCTGGCCAGCGATCGGGAGCGGGCGGCCGATCTCGTCGCCGACGGACGGCTCTATCGGCGGTCGATTGGAGAGACTGGCGATGCCGATACCCGTGACCTGCTGGAAGACGTCGAGCGGGTGCTGGTAGAGATCGCTAACGGACGCGAGGCTGAGACGTCCAATGTTCTGTCGGGCGTGCGGGCGCGAATCAGCAATCAGGACTTGATCTTCCGGCTGCGCGCCACGACCGCGGAGATGCGCGAGCGCGAACGGCGCGAGAGGCCGACCTGGTAGAGGGACTATGAACAGAGTGCTTATGGGATACACGATCGCGGGCGCGATCATCGTGAGCGGGCTGGCGTTCTCGGCGCCGTCCGCGGCTTGGGCGGTGCAGGACGAAGCCCGGTTGGCGCGTCTTGCCGACGATCAGGCACGCGAGCGCGCTGAGCGGGATCGAGAACGGGCCGAGCAGGAGCGGGAGCGGGCGGAACAGGCACGCGAGCGCAGCGAGCAGGAACGCGACCGCCGCGAGGATCGGTTCGAGCGCGCCCGTGACGCCATCGACCGGGGGCAGTGGGCGCGCGCCGCGGAGCAGTTCCGGACGCTGACCAACTCGAGCTTCCCGCGCGCGGATGCGGCGCTGTACTGGCAGGCGTATTCGCTGAACCAGTTGAATCGCCAGACTGAAGCGCTGACCACCGTTGCCGAGTTGCTGAAGAACTTTCCGATGAGCCGATGGCTGAACGATGCGCGTGCGCTCGAACTTCAGGTGCGGCAGCGTGCCGGGCAGCCGATCTCGCCCGATCAGCAGAGTGATGACGACCTGAAGCTGCTGGCCATTCAGGGCCTGCAGCACATGGATCCGGCGCAGGGCGTGCCGCTGCTCGAGCAGATCCTGCAGGGTAACCAGTCGCCGCGCTTGAAGGAGCGGGCGCTCTTCGTCCTGGCGCAGAGCGGCACACCGCGTGCCCAGCAGGTGTTGACCGGCATCGCGAAGGGCAACGCCAACCCGGATCTGCAGCGCAAGGCGATTCAGTATCTCGGCATGCACAACAGCGCCGCGAACCGGCAGGTGCTCAGCGAGATCTACGGCTCCACGGCGGACCTCGACATCAAGCGACAGGTGCTTCGCTCGTTCATGATGGCCGGCGACAAGCAGCGCGTGCTCGCCGCCGCCACCGGCGAGAAGTCGCCAGAGCTGCGATCGGAAGCCGTCCGTCAGCTCGGCATGATGGGCGCGCGCGACGAGCTGTGGCAGCTCTATCAGAAGGAGTCGTCTGTCGAGGTCCGGCAACAGATGCTGCAGGGCATGATGATGAGCGGCGATGTCGCGCACCTGACCGAGGTCGCGAACTCCGACGCGAACATGGATCTGCGCCGGCAGGCCGTGAGGCAACTCGGCATGGCCGGTGGGGGCCGCTCGGGCGACACGCTCGTCAACATCTACAACAAGCAGACCGACGCTGGGGTCAAGGGTGCGGCGATCGACGGACTCTTCATCTCCGGCAATGCCAGCGCGCTCGTCACGCTGGCGAAGAAGGAAACGGACCGCGATCTGAAGCGGCGCATCGTCGAGAAGCTGGCGATCATGAACTCGCCGGAAGCGACCGCGTACCTGCTCGACCTGCTGAAGTAAGGGTGCGATGCTGCGCCATGCGAAAGTCGCGATGGTGCGGTCTCGTCGTCTCGGGCTGCTCGTCGGCGCGGGACCCGCTGTCGCGCAGACGCCGACCGTCGTCAACGGTACGCTCGAGACGCGCGCGTTGACAGGACCGCTCGACCGCGAGCTCGACGCGGTCCTCTCGCAAACGACAGACCCGATGTGGATCGGATACGCCGTCGCGACGACGTCACGTGGCGATGATGACGGCGGCTGCTGGTCCGGCAGCGACGGGGGCCGCGTGCGCCGCGTCGGACCGGTGAAGCTCGAGGGCTCGGACACGTTGTACGTGCTCTACCGGCTCGCGGACCGGCGGGTGGATCGGATTCGTTTCGCCTCGGCCGAGTGTCCGCTGGACGCGGGTGGCCTGACGGTCAGATGGCTCACCGGTGTGTCCGCCACCGCAAGCCTCGACTGGCTGACGCGGTTCACGACCGGCGATGCGGCTCGTCGTCTTCAGAATCAGGCCGTTGTGGCGATTGCGCTGCATGCCGATCCGCTGGCGCTCGATCGCCTGCTGGCGTTCGCGCGGGACGGCAAGGACGCCCGTCTGCGGGGCGACGCGCTGTTCTGGATCGCGCAGCGAGCGGGGGCGAAGGCCCTGGCCACCATCTCGGGCGCGATCGACACCGACCCGGATACCGAGGTCAAGAAAAAGGCCGTGTTCGCGTTGAGCCAGCTGCCGAAGGACGAGGGCGTGCCGAAGCTCATTGAGGTCGCCCGCAACAACCGGAACGTCGAAGTCCGTCGCCAGGCCATGTTCTGGCTCGGCCAGTCGGGGGATCCGAGGGCACTGCGGTTCTTTGAGGACGTTCTTCGCAAGTAGACGGCGCGACTTCGCCTGTCGCACGTGACTTCACTCGCTCACAAACCGCGGAGACACTGAGACGCGGAGGGATTTGGCCAAAGTTCTCCGCGTTTCCGCGCCTCCGCGGTTCGTACGTCCAGCGCAGTTACGCGTGACATGTGCCGTCACGGGCGACATCTGTAGGGCCTATAATCCTCCCGAATTCTCCGGGAGGCCATGATGAGAACTGCCGTCCTCTGTCTCGCGCTGCTCGCGTTTCTCGCCCTGCCGGTCGGCACGGCCCCCACAGTTGGAAAGCCTGAAGAAGTCGGACTCTCGGCCGAGCGGCTGCAACGCGTCGCCCAGATGATCCAGCGGCGGATCGCCGCGGGCGACCTTGCGGGCGCGGTCGTCGCGGTGGCACGCAAGGGGCGCGTCGCGTACGTCAACGCGCAAGGCGTCATGGATCTCGAGACGAAGCAGCCGATGACGCCGGCCAACATGTTCCGCATCGCCTCGATGACCAAGCCCGTCATCGGCGTGGGCATCATGCTCATGGTCGAGGAAGGGAAGATGCGGATCAACGATCCGGTCTCCCGCTACATTCCTGAGTTCCGCAACATGAAAGTGGCGGTCGCGCAGCCGGCGCCCGGCGGACGCGGTGCGGGCGCGGGCGGTCCGCCACCACCCCCGCAGTTCTACACGATGCCCGCGCAGCGTGAAGTCACGATCAAGGATCTGCTGACGCATACGTCCGGCCTTGGCAGTGGCCCGATGGGCAACAGCGACATCGAGAAGATCGCGCGGAAGGACGGCGAGACGCTGGCGCAGTACATTCCGCGCCTCGGAGGCACGGCACTCGAATTCCAGCCCGGCTCGCGGTGGACCTACAGCCCTGGCGCGGGCTTCGAGACGCTCGGCCGCGTGCTCGAGATCGTCTCGGGCATGCCGCTCGATCGGTTCTTCCGCACGCGCATCTTCGATCCGCTCGGCATGAAGGACATCACCTTCTGGCCAACCGACGCGCAGATGCCCCGCCTCGCGACCGTCTATGCCCGCACGGCGAACGGCCTGTCGAAGACGCCGACACCGAACGACACGATGTCGAGGAACGTGTACTTCCGGGGATCGGGCGGCCTGTACAGCACGGCCGAAGACTACCTCCCGCTCGGGATCATGCTCGCGGGTAAGGGCGAGATGAGCGGCAAGCGGCTGCTCAGCCGCAAGACCGTCGAGATGATGTCCGCCGCGCACGTGCTCGACACGCTGCCGGGCCGTCCGGCCGGTGAAGGCTACGGCCTCAGCGTGCGCGTCGTCATCAACCACGCCGCTCGGGGCACGATGCTGTCGGATGGCACGTTCGGCTGGACCGGCGCGCAGGGCACGCACTTCTTCGTCGATCCGAAGGAGGAGCTGACCGCGGTGTTGATGGTGCAGACGTCGAACGGCGAGATCCAGCGCGACTTCGAAGATCTGGTCGCGCAGTCGGTGGCGGACTAGAAAAGGTCCTTGGTCCTTGGGCCTTGGTCCCTGGTCCTAGTCCAAGTCCAAGTCCAGAGTCCAAGTCCACGGGCGATCGCTGGCGGTCCGGGGCGAGCGCGATGCGACGGAGCTCGCCCTGGTCCAACCAGTTCACCAGACACCGGCTGCAGGTGTCGATCACGACATTCCCCGGCCCCCCGTAGTGATGGCTGACGAAGGGCTGTCCGCATGACGGACAGTTCAACGTGCGCTCGCCGGGCTTTTGCCGAGATGGCACCGTGGTCCGAAGTGCGCCGACGTCGTAGGCCCGCACGGCGTCGATGATCGTCGTGAAGACGTTCATGCCGATCAGCAGACCAGCGCAGCTGGGACAGCAGAGAAGGGGATGGCCGTGCAGCCGGCCCTGTGACAACGGCGTCGAGCAGACCGGGCACGCCTGTGAGGTCTCGCCGAGCAGCTCCAGCTCCTCGGGGATCGCCGGCGCCTCCTGCTCGGTGCTGCAGTGATCGCAGATGAGCAGACCCTTGTCGCGGATGATTCGCAGCGGCGCACCGCAGTTACGGCAGTTGGGCACGTGAGGATTATCGGCGAACAACTGGTCCGGCTAGAGCCGGACACTACGTTATCCTTTCAGAGTCCATGAGCGGAACGGTTCATCAGAAGTTTTCGGCCGCGCTCGACGATCTGGTCGAACAGATCAAGGAGGATCGCTCGATCCTCGCCGTCATCCTCTGCGGCAGCCTGTCCCACGACACCGTCTGGGCGAAGTCCGACATCGATCTGGTGCTGGTGACCATCGATGACAGAAAAGTCGATGCCGGAGACATCGCGCTCTACGCCGACGGCGTGAACGTGCACGCGCTGCTGATGCCGCGCACGCGGTTTCGCGAGACCGTCGAAGGCTCGGTCACCAACTCCTTCATGCACTCGTTTCTGGCCAAGGGACGCCTGCTCTACACGCACGATCCATCGATCGAGGAGCTCTGCTCGCACCTGAGCAGCATCGGCGATCGCGACACCCAGTTCCAGTTGCTCAATGCGGCGACGCAGGCGCTGGGTTGCATTCACAAGGCGCACAAATGGTTCGTGACGCGGGCCGATCTCGACTACACCGCGTTGTGGATTCTGTACGCCGCGACACCGCTCGCCCAGATCGAGATCATCGGGCGTGGCCTGCTCGCCGATCGCGAAGTGCTGCCACAGGCCATGGGGCTCAATCCGGAGTTCTTCAAAGTCATCTACACCGAGATGCTCAATTCGAAGAAAACGACACGGGCGGTCCACACCGCGCTCGACGCCATCGATGCGTACGTCGGCGAGCGCGCCGAGCTGCTCTTCGCGCCGGTCGTCGAGTATCTGCGTGACGCCGGGGAAGCGCGATCGGCCACCGAAATCGAGAGTCATTTCACGCGACAGTTCAACGTGAGCGGCGTGACGACGGCGTGCGAGTACCTGTCGGATCAGGGACGGATCGGCAAGGCCTCGATCGCTGCGCGTCTCACCAGGAAGAGCAACGCCGACGTGCAGGAGCTCGCCTTTTTCATCACAGGCGGGTCTGAAGACCCGCCTCTACGAGCCGGCGATCCGCCTCGACGATGAACCGGCGACCTGACTCGAGAGCGGCCAAGGCCGCACGGACGACGATCGCGGTGGAAGGCGCGCGCGTCCACAACCTCAAGAACATCTCGCTCGAGATCCCGCGCGACCGTCTCATCGTGGTGACCGGGCTGTCCGGATCCGGCAAGTCCAGCCTGGCCTTCGACACGATCTACGCCGAAGGCCAGCGCCGGTACATGGAATCGCTCTCGAGCTACGCGAAGCGATTCGTCGCCCAGGTGACCAAGCCGGACGTGGACTTCGTGTTCGGTCTGTCGCCGGTGATCTCGATCGAGCAGAAGACGCTGACCAGCAACCCGCGCTCCACGGTCGGGACGATGACCGACGTGGCGAGCTATCTGAATCTGCTGTTCGCCACCATCGGCGAGCCGCACTGTCCGCGCACCGGAGAGACGACGCCGAGCCGATCGGCGAGCCAGATTCTCGAAGCGATTCTGTCGCTGCCGGCCGGGGCCGAGATCGAGCTGCGCGCGCCGGTGTTCAAGGTCTACGGCGAGGATCTGGACTTCGTCTTCACCGAGCTTCGCAAGAAGGGCTGCCGGCGGGTCATCGTGGACGGGAAGTCGGTGGACATCGCCGCGCAGCTCGAGCTCGACGAATCGGCCGTGCAGCACATGGACGCCGTCGTCGATCGCTTCGTCGTGAACCGGAAGCACGAAAAAGCGATCAAGGCCGGCGTGGCGGCGGCGCTGCTGGTGGGCGACGGGCTGATGCAGGTCCACGTGCTCGCCGGTGCGAGCAAGGCAGACGCCGACCGGTTCTACCGGAGCATCAGCAGCGCGACGCATCACCTCGTCTACGGAGAGATCGGCCCGGCCTACTTCGTCTTCAACGATCCCGAGAGCGCCTGTCGAACCTGCGGCGGGCTGGGCGTGGACAAGCTCACGCATCCCGATTTGCTCATCCCCGATCCGAAGCGCAGCATCCGCGGCGGTTGCTTCGTCAAGGAGGCCTTCAAGTACAACCCGGACACGTGGGACGGCCGCGTGATGTTCAGCCTGTCGAAGGGGCTCGACTTCTCGCTCGACACGCCATGGAAGGATCTGAAGGAGAAGGTGCGGCAGGCGGTGCTCTACGGCATCGATCCGAAGAAGGTCGTGCTGACCTCGCCGCCCGAAGCGCGAGTAAAGCGGGACGATCACGAGGGCAAGGAGGTCGGCTTCAACGGCATCGCGCGCCGCATCGAGCGCTACTACCGCCGCTATCGCCAGCGCGGAGAAGCCAACTCCAGGATGGAGGAGTGGCTCGACAAGGTGATGGTCGAGCACACGTGCCCCGACTGCAAGGGCGCGCGGCTGCGGGCGAGCCGCCTGCTGTTCACCATCGAAGGCAAGACCGTCTACGACATCGGGCAGCTGAACTTCGACGAGCTGCAGGCGTTTCTCGGCACCGTCAAGCCGTCCGGCCGCGGCGCCGACGCCGGGCGCCATGTCCTGAAGGAGATCCGCGGCCGCCTGGATCTGCTGCTCGGAATCGGGCTCGACTATCTCAGCTTCAACCGCCGCTCCGGCACGCTGTCTGGCGGCGAGTCGCAGCGCATCAGGCTGTCCACGCAGATCGGGTCGGGGCTGATGGGCATGCTCTACGTCCTCGACGAGCCGAGCATCGGCCTGCACCCGAAAGACAACGTCAAGATGATCGCGACGCTCGAGAGTCTTCGCGACATCGGCAACACGGTGATCGTCGTCGAGCACGACGAGGACACGATTCGCGCCGCCGATCACATCGTGGAGATGGGGCCCGGCCCGGGCGTGCACGGCGGCACCGTGGTCGTGCAGGGCAGCTTCGAGGATGTGCTCAAGTCGAAGGCGTCGCCGACCGGCCAGTTCCTGTCGGGCAGGCGCTCGATTGCGATGCCGAAGCAGCGTCGACACCGGCAGCGGCAAGACGCTGACCATTCGCGGCGGACGCGAGAACAATCTGAAGAACGTGGACGTCGCGATCCCGCTTGGCAAGCTGGTGGCGATCACCGGAGCATCGGGATCCGGTAAGAGCACGCTGGTCAACGAGATTCTCTACAAGGCGTTGTGGAAGAAGCTGGTCGACACGCGCACGCTGCCCGGCGACCACGACGGCCTCGACGGCGCCGAGCACGTGCACAAGGTCGTGAACATCGATCAGTCGCCGATCGGGCGGAACAGCCGTTCCAATCCGGCGACCTACATCGGCTTCTACGACACGATCCGCGACCTCTTCACGCGGCGCCGCTGTCAGTGGAGCGTGGCTACAAGGCCGGGCGCTTCAGCTTCAACGTCAAGGGCGGCCGCTGCGAGGAATGCCAGGGCGAGGGCGCGATCACGACGCAGCTCTATTTCATGCCGGACGTCGAGGTGACCTGCGGCGCCTGCAAGGGCGCGCGGTTCAACAGCGAGACGCTCGAGGTGACGCTGCGCGGCAAGACCATCGACGACCTGCTGAACATGTCGGTGGAGGAGGGCGTCGCGTTCTTCGCCGAGGAGCCGAACATCCGCCGGAAGATTCAGGTGCTCGCCGATCTCGGGCTCGGCTACCTGACGCTCGGCCAGTCGGCGACGACGCTGTCTGGCGGCGAGGCGCAGCGGATCAAGATCGCCAGCGAGATGAGCACGCTGCAGCGCTCGAAGCACACGATGTACATCCTCGACGAGCCGACGACCGGACTTCATCTCGCCGACGTCGAGCGGCTGCTCGAGTCGCTGAATCGACTCGTGGACGCCGGTCACACGGTGTTGCTCATCGAGCACCATCTCGACGTGATCAAGACCGCCGATCACGTCATCGATCTCGGTCCCGAAGGCGGTCACGCTGGCGGCACCGTCGTCGTCGCGGGAACCCCCGAGGATGTGGCGCGCTGCAAGGCGTCCCACACCGGGAGGTTCCTCAAGGCGCATCTGAAGTCGTAGAGTCCGGCTTCAGCCGGACCGGGATCCGAAACGTAGTGTCCGCCTTCAGGGGCAGTGGGCTATTTTGCTTCGACTTGAAATCCGCGGCGGACCCAAGCGAGGCCAAGGCCGAACCCATAAACCGCCGCGACTGGCACGATCCACAACCGCACCATGAGCAGGGCCACATTGGCGCTCGGGATGGTCTGATTGCCGCCGGACTGAAGAATCCCTGCGAGTGCCAGAATTACAACCGCCCAAAGAATCGAAGCTAGTAGCCAAAGCCTCTGCCAGCCGTTGAGCCGCATGGTGGTTCTCCTAATCCTATTCGACACCGCCGTACAGTTTTTGGTCTTTCAAAGTGAGACAGTGCCCCTTCAGGCGGACGAGCGTTGCGTAGAGCGGAAGCGCGGCCCCGACCACTGGGCGTTGACGCAGCCCTGGTCCTGTTCTCGTCAACGCTGGACCGTTCAGTGTGACGTTATGCTGAGAGCCGTGCGGTGTCGGCCGAGATACACACGTAAACCCACGACACGTTGACCGAGCAACAACATGGGCGACTCGACGCGCGGAGCGCTGGCCATTCAAAAGCTGAAGGCGGAGCTTCGGCGAGGGTCTTCGATTGCGTCGAACAACATCGCAGCGACCTATCGAGAGCTGGGCAACTTCCGAAGGGCGTTTCATTGGTGGAAGCGCACGGCTGGTCCGCAGCACGGTGACGCCTGGCTGGAAGTCGGCTACTGCCTTCACTACGGAGTAGGAACGCGCCGCAATCGAACAGCAGCCATTCGGGCCTACCGCCGCGCGACCAGCGCGGACTCCGCGACGACCGAGTTCGGTGAAGAAGAGGCTCGGTACCACCTCGCGGTGGCGCTACTCGACCGGAGCCCTCGTGATCGTCGAGAACCCGAGCGACTCCTCCGTCAAGCGGCAGAAGGCGGCGACTATCCGGAAGCAACTGACTTGCTTCGGCAGCTTCGCGAGGAAACGCTCCTCCGCATGTGCCGTTGTCGTCGAGCATTGCCTCGCAGGCTGGGTGGGAAGGCGCATTACGAGTTGCACTGGTAGACTAATGGCATGCGGACGACCATTGACAAGGCAGGCCGGGTGGTCATTCCAGCCGGCATCCGCGAGCGGGCCGGGCTGACGCCGGGTGCGGAGCTCGAGATCACCGAAGACGATACGGGCGTCCGGCTGGAGCGCGTCGCGGCTGGCCCGAAGCTGGTGAAAGTCGGCCGTCGGCTCGTCGCGCGGCCGACGGTGTCGCGTGATGCGCGTCCCTCCCTCGACATCGCGACGCTCGTTGAAGACGAGCGCAATCGCTGGCCGTGAGCGTCTTCCTCGACACCAGCGTCATCCTCGCTGGGCTGGTGGATTTCGGTCCGCAGAGCGCTCCGGCGCAGTCGCTGATGCACGCCGTCGCCGAGAAGAAGGTGCCGGATGCGGCGACGGCGTGGCACTGCTGTCTCGAGTTCTACTCCGTCGCCACGCGGCTGCCTCCCGAGTTCAGAGTCTCGCCAGCCGATGCGCTGAGGTTGCTCGAGGAAGAGGTCTTCGGGCGCATGGCTGTCCACGATCTGCCGGCCGGCAATCGTCTCCCGATGCTTCGTGCCGCCGCGCACGACGTGGTCGCAGGTGGCCGCATCTACGACTCGCACATCGCCGACGTCGCGCGAGCCGCCGGCGCTCGCGTCGTCGTCACCGACAACCGCCGCCACTTCGTCTCGGCGCTGCGATACGACCTTCGGGTTGAGACGCCGTCGGAATTCCTGGCAGGTCTGAAGACGAAGAAACCCTAAATGTCCTCCGCGTCTCAGCGCCTCCGCGGTTGGCGTGTCCAGTGAAGTCACGTGTGACATGTGAAGTCACGTGGAAGGTCCGGCTGAAGCCGGACACTACGGTCGCCGGACACGTTACGCTCAGCGGAGGACCGCCTCGATACTCTCTCCCGCCGACTCCGCCTGTCGCAGCACCATCTCGTAGTACGTGCCGCGCGCCGCCATGAGCTCGTCGTGCGATCCGCGTTCGATGATGCGGCCGTCCTCCATGAGCAGGATCAGGTTCGCGCGCCGGACGGTGGAGAGCCGGTGGGCGATGACGAACGTGGTCCGCCCGGCCAGGAGCGAAGCCATCGACGCCTGTATGAGCTGCTCGCTTTCGGTGTCCAGATTGCTTGTCGCTTCGTCCAGGATCAGGATCTGCGGCGACGCCAGGATCGCTCGCGCGATGGCCAGCCGCTGCTGCTGGCCGCCGGAAAGCTTCACGCCGCGCTCGCCGACGAAGGTGTCGTACCGCTCGGGCAGCTTGTCGATGAACTCGTGCGCGTTCGCACGGCGCGCCGCGTCCTCGACCTCCGCGTCGCTCGCGTTGTGGCGGCCGTAGGCGATGTTGTCGCGGGCCGACCCGTCGAACAGGAACACGTCCTGCTGCACGATCGCCAGCAGATCGCGATAGGTCTTGAGGCGAAAGTCCCGGATGTCCGATCCGTTGACGAGGATCCGGCCCTTGGTCGGATCGTGAAAGCGCGCGACGAGGTCGGTGACGGTCGTCTTGCCCGCGCCGCTGCGTCCGACGAGCGCGACGACCGAGCCGCCGGGCACCGTGACGTTGAAGTTGAGGACGACGGGCCGGCCCTCGCGGTACTCGAACTCGACGCCTTCGAACGTGATCTCGTGGACGACCTCGGGCGCCGGTCGCGCGTCCGGCCGGTCCGGCTTGTCATCCGGCATGGCCAGCACTTCGAACACGCGCTCCATCGCGGCCAGCGATCGCTGCAGCTCCGAGAACGAATTGACGATGTTCCAGACCGGGTTGAGGAGCAGGAACATGTACCACTGGAATGCCATGATGTCGCCGATTGAGGCGGTGGCTGTGATGTTCAGGTACCCGCCATACCAGGTGATGACGACGTTCACGCTCGAGATGAGCAGCCCCCACCCGGTCCAGAGGAATAGCTCGCGTCGCTGGGCGAACAGCTCTTTACGCAGGACGGTGTGCCGGCCGCGCATGTAGTCGAGCAGTTCACGCTTCTCGCGTCCGAAGGCGCGCACGACGCGGATGCCGGAGAACGTCTCGCCGACGCGGCCGTCGATCTCCTCGACGTCCTTGCGCACCGCGCGGTAGATGGGACGAATGCGGCGCGAGAACACGAAGCTCATGAGCATCGCGCCGGGAATGACCAGCATCGCCATCATCGCCAGTCGCCAGTTCAGCGTCAGCAGCACCCCGATGGCGATGAACAGACGGATGAACGAGATGGACGGCGACACGATGGCGCTCTGCAGCAGCCCGCTCGTCGTTTCCACGTCGCCGGTGAGCCGCGACAGGATGCCGCCGGTCTTCATGTCCCACAGCTTCGGCAGCGGGAGACGGAGCAGCCGGTCGAAGAGCGTGCGGCGCAGCGACAGCATCACCTGCCTGTTGAGCAGACGCTGCCGGTACTCGCGCATCACGCCGACGAACGACGACAGCAGGACCACCGCGAGGAACGTCATGCCCGCGATGTTGAGACGGGTCAGGCGAGCGGGGGTGTCGAGCGCTGTGTTCAGCAGGACGCGGTCAATGATGTACCGCATGAACAGCGGCTCGACCATCTGAAGGGCGGTACCGATCAGCGCCAACCCGAACAGCGTGGCGACGCCAAAGCGGTGCGGCCAGAGCCACCGCAGGTACTCGCGCAGATACTCGCGCCGCTTGCCACCGAGCAGCGTGGGCTTCTCCTCCTCGCCCTCCCCGTTGTGTTTCTTGGCGCCCTCCTCGATTGACTTCTTGCCGCTGGCTTCGTCCGTACGGTCGTCGAGCTTCTGGTCGCGGTAGTCGCGAACGAAATGCTTGTAGCGCTGGCGGGATGAGCGCGCGTGTCGCGCGCGTGTGTCGGTCGGCTGGCTCATGTCGTGCGGTCGTGAAGGTCCTGTTGCGGGCCGCCTGAAGGCGGCCCCTACGATTCTGAGGGCGGCCCCCACGATTCTGAGTATAGAATCGCGGGTTGGAGAATCCTATGTCACGTTCGTTTGTGTGTCTGGCGGCCCTGATTGCCGCGTCCGTTGCAGTGATCGCCCAGCAAGGGCAGCCGCAAATCGGCATCGCGCCGGTCACGCTGACCCCCGGCCCGTACTCGTTCGACACGGCCGAGCAGCACAAAGTGAAGGTGACCGTCGTCGCCAGAGGCCTGGCGCATCCGTTCAGCCTGGCGTTTCTTCCCAATGGCGATGCGCTCGTGACCGAGCGAGGCGTCCGGCTGCGCGTGATTCGCGGCGCTACCGGCCAGGGGAAGGTCGAGCCCGATCCGGTGGCAGGGATTCCCCAGACGCCGGCGTTCCGGACCGGGGGCCTTCACGAAGTTGCCGTGCACCCCAGGTTCGCTACCAACGGTCTGATCTACTTCACCTACAACAAGGCCGGGGAGGTGAGCGCCACCAACCCGCAGCAGCGGCAGAGCGCGATCACGCTGGCCCGCGGAAAGTTCGATGGCAAGGCGCTGACCAACGTTCAGGAGTTGTTCGTCGGCGACTGGAACAACGGCGCGAGCGGGTCACGCATGGCGTTCGGCCCAGATGGGATGATCTACATCACCACCGGCGCGCCGTTCGGTGACCAGGCGCAGAACACGAACACGGTCTACGGCAAGGTGCTCCGTCTTCGTGACGATGGCACGGTGCCGCCGGACAATCCGTTCGTCGGCAAGCAGGGATACCGGCCTGAAGTGTTCTCGATGGGCCATCGCGATCAGCTCGGCCTGACCGTGCACCCGGCGACGGGCGCGGTCCTGACAGCGGAGCACGGACCCAACGGCGGCGACGAGGTGAACGTGATCCTGCCGGGCCGCAACTATGGATGGCCCAAGTGGAGCTTCGGCCGCACCTATGAAGGGCCACGCTGGTCGGAGACGCCGCTCGCCCCTGGCATCGAGCAGCCGCTCATCCTCTGGATTCCCTCGATCGCGCCGACGGGGATGACGTTCTACACCGGCGATCGTTTCCCGACCTGGAAGGGCAACCTGTTCGTGGGCAGCGCGCGCCGCGGCGAGGTGCCGCGCACCGGCGGCCTCGAGCGTGTGGTGCTGAACGACAAGATGGAGGAGTTGCGTCGCGAAACGCTGTTGTCCGAACTGCACCAGCGCATTCGCGACGTGCGACAGGGTCCGGACGGCCTGATCTACGTCGTCACGGATGAAGATGATGGGGCGTTACTAAGGCTCGAGCCCGAGCCAGGAGCATCGAAATGAGCACACGAATCAAGTGGATGGCCGTTGCACTCGTTGTCATGACGCTGACCGCCGTGGCGTCGTTCGGCGTGTCGGCGCAGCAGAATCAGATGTCGTTCTTCGTGACCAGTGCCGGGTCCGGCAACGGCGCGAACCTCGGTGGTCTTGCCGGCGCGGACAAGATCTGCCAGACCCTGGCGGCGGCCGCGGGTGCAGGCGGTCGCACGTGGCGCGCCTATCTCAGCGCTGCAGCAGCCGCGGGGCAGCCGGCCGTCAACGCGAAGGATCGCATCGGCAAGGGGCCGTGGATGAACGCCAAGGGCGTCGTCATTGCCAAGAGCGTCGAGGACCTGCACTCCGATGCGAACAACCTCAAGAAGGACACCGCGCTGACCGAGAAGGGCACGGTCGTCAACGGCGTCGGCGATACGCCGAACCAGCATGACATCATCACCGGCTCGGGGTCTGACGGGACGCTGGCCGTGAATCCCGCCGGCGACTCGACGTGCTCGAACTATACGGCGGCAACCGACGGCGCCGGATCCGCACAGCTCGGACACGTCGATCGCATGGGCCGCGGCGCGACGGGCTCGTCGTGGAACAACGCGCATCCGTCACGCGGCTGCTCGCAGGCGAACCTCGTCGCCACCGGCGGCAACGGTTACCTGTATTGCTTCGCGGCGAACTAAAGACGACGGCGGGTCTAAAGACCCGCCGCTACGAATAACAGGACGACGGCGGGTCTAAAGACCCGCCGCTACGAATGACCACGGTTGTAGAGGCGGGTCTTTAGACCCGCCTGGATCGTCGAGGAGATCATGATTCGAGCACGTGTCTTATTCGCTCTGGCGATCATCGCGTTGGCGCCGGCGCCGTACGCGTCGGCGCAGCTGCTGGCGGCCAAGGATGGCCCGATCGTCTACGGCCATCACCACCTGGTCGTCACGAGCGTGCCCGATCACAAAAAGTTCTGGGTCGACACGCTGGGCGGCGCGGCCATCACGATCGGCACACAGAACCGGGAGATCGTGAAGTTCCCGAACGCGTTGTTGTTCATGAACCCCGGAATGCCGACGGGTGGGAGCCGCGGAAGCACGGTCAATCATCTCGGGTTCTCGGTGCCTAACCTGCGGCAGACGGTCGACAAGCTCAAAGCCGGCGGCTACAAGATGGTCACGGCCGCTGAAGCACCGGCAGCCGTGAAGGTCCAGGACGACATCGGGCTCACCAGCGGCGGCGACGTGTCGGGCATCGCGTACGTGATCGGGCCGGACGACATCAAAGTGGAGATCGTCGAGATCAAGAAGCAGACGATGCCCATCGTCAGCCATCACGTGCACTTCTTCAGCCAGAAGCCGGAAGAGGTGCAGGCGTGGTACGTGAAGATCTTCGGCTCGAAGCCACGCGCCGCGGCGACCAACGGGATCATGGGGTCGGATCTTCCGGGCATCGGTCTCAGCGTGTCGAATTCACCAGCTCCGGTGGTTGGCACGCGCGGCCGGGTGATCGATCACATCGGGTTCGAGGTGAAGGGACTCGAGGCGTTCGTCAAGAACCTCGAGGCGCAGGGCATCAAGCTGGATCGTCCCTATACGCCCGTTCCGGCGTTGGGGATTACGATCGCCTTCATCACCGATCCCTGGGGGACTTACATCGAGCTCACCGAGGGGCTCGATAAGGTGCAGTCAGTAGAACGGCAAAGGCCAAAGGCAGGCAAAGGTTCCAAGTCAAAGGGCCAGGGCTCACAACTTAGAGGCACTTTTGATACCCGCCCTACGCTTTGACCTTGCCCCTTACCTGAAGATCAGCGCGAAGCGCTGATCTTCCAGATCCTGTTTCCAGAGTCGTCGGAGACGAGCAACGCACCATCGCGGGCGACGGTCACACCGACGGGCCGGCCCCACTGCGCAATCGGCGAGCCGTTGGATCCGTCGCTGGCCAGGAAGCCGGTGAGAAAGTCCTCGATCGGACCTGGCTGGCCGTTGTTCATCGGGAAGAACACCACCTTGTAGCCGGACGCCACCGAGCGATTCCACGATCCGTGCAGCGCGACGAAGGCGCCGTTGCGATAGCGCTGCGGGAACTGCGTGGCGGTGTAGAAGGTGATGCCGAGCGCGGCGGCGTGCGACGGCATCAGCACGTCGGGCACGATCGTCTTGTTGACCAGTTCGGGGAACGCGCCGACGTAGCGCGGATCGTAGTTGTTGCCGATGTACGAATACGGCCAGCCGTAGAATCCGCCTTCCTTCACCGACGTCGCATAGTCAGGGACCAGATCGTCGCCGAGGTTGTCACGCTCGTTGATCGCCGTCCAGACGATGTCGGTGCCCGGCTGCAGCGCGAGGCCGACCGGATTGCGGATGCCCGATGCGTAGACGCGATAGCCGGTGCCATCGGGATTGAATTCCAGGATGGCCGCGCGCCGGCAGTCTTCGCCGGCATCGTTGTTCGACTGTGAACCGACCGCGACATACATCTTCGTGCCGGCACGATTGAAGACGATGTTGCGCGTCGAGTGGCCGCCCGACGGCAGGTCCATCAGTTTCTCGGGTTCGCCTTGCGCCTGCAGATCGCCATTCGTGTACTTGTAGCGAACCAGCGACGCCGTGTTGCCGACGTAGAGATAGCCGTCATGGAACGCGAGGCCGAATGGTGCAGCGAGCGTCCCCGGCTCACGCTTCACGAATTCGGGCGGCGGTGTACACGCGGGCGCGGCGGCCCCAAGCACGGATGGCGGCTGGCCGAATCCGGGAGGAGGTCCGCCTGCGCGTCGTCCGCCGCCAGCCGCGGCACCTGCACCCCCGCCACGCGGCGGAGCCGCGCCGCCCTGCGCGTAGGTGCCGCGTGCCTCGAACGTGCCATCGTTGTTGGCGTCACGCAGCACGGTGATGGTGTTCGTGCCGGGCGAGCTGACAAAGAGGTCGCCGTTTGGCGCGTACGCCATCATGCGCGGCGACGGCAGCTCGGCGTACGTCGTCACGGTGAAGCCTGCGGGCACCGATGGCGTCACGCCTTCGGGCTTCGGCGCCGGCCGGCTCGGCTTCGGGCTCGCCGTAGCCGGCGCCGGAAGCGCGTTGGCCCGTGGCTGTGGCACGACCGTGTTCTGTTGTGCGCTGACGACCGCGATGACTAACACGGCGCATACCGGCAGAACCGAAAGCCACACCAGCGATCGTGATCGGGTCGGAATTGATCTCATCGAAGACTCCACTGCATTGGCCCGTCCACAAGGACGGGCCCTACTCGAACCGAGAGGACGGGCCCTGCTCGAGTTGAAGACGGCCGGATCCTATCACTGCACCACGAAGGTCTCTTCGTGGAGCAGCCGGCCATCCGAGGCGCGCAACTCCACTTTCCACTGTCCGGCCCCATCGGGGCCAATCGTGTTGCGGCTAAAGGTGCGGAACCCGCCAGCGTTCGCACGGATGCGAAGCTCGACGCGCTGATGGAGACGGTCGTCCCGGTACCACCGATGCTCGACCACGGTGTCTCGCTCTGACGCCACGCGTGTGTAGAAGTGCAGTGCCCCGGGCGCCTGCGGTCCGCTCGCCGCTTCGCAGCGCCACGTTCCTGTCCTCGTCAGGTTGCGACAGAGCTGCGCGGTCACGACCGTTACCTCTGCGGAGGACGCCGGCGCGCGCGGAGGTTCGGGTTTCGGTGCGACCGGGCTCGGCGCGGCCGCGACCGGCTTGGGCTGAGGCCCGTGGCTCAGGCGGTCGGTCCGACGGCGGCTCGGACTGCGGGACGGTTTCCGCGCGCTCGGCCACGCTCGGAGGCATGAGCCAGTTGCGCGCGATCACGACCCCGATGGCGACCGCACTGAGGAACAGTACGCCGACGATGACTACTCGTGAGGGTCCGCGCGGCGTCTTCGCGGGCACCGCCGTGGCCAGTCGTGGAGGCTGTGGCGGGGGTGATGGAGCGCGCCGTGCGGTTGCAGCCGCCGGCTGGGCGCGCACCGGTGTCGGCGTCGGCGGGTTTAAAGACCCGCCTCTACGTTCTGGAGGCGCGACCTGCGGAGTCGATGGCTCGACGCGAGGTGGTGCGGGCGGCGGCTCCGGCACGAGCGGAAGGCCCTGCGACGTGCAGAATGCCTCGAGGTTCTCGCGACTGGTCGTGACGAACGGGTCGCTCGCGGGCAGGCTGGCCATCGCGATCTTGTGCGCGCGCCGATAGCAGGTCTCGGCGTCCTTCAGCTTGCCGGTCATCTCGCAGACGACGGCGAGGTTGTTCAGGGTCTTGGCGATCTCGTCACGCGGGGAGCCCTCGGTCGACTCCTGCAGGGCGAGCGCTTGCCGCAACAGCTGTTCTGCCGCTGCGGCGTCCTCGCGTGCGGCCGCCTGTTCGGCAGCGTTGAGAATCGAGCGGAGATCGTTGGCGGCCAGCATTCGCTCCCGAGAAGATCCATTGTAGAACGGAGATACTATTGCCCGGCTGACGATGAACGCTGACGATCGTCTCGAGCTCTTCTTTTCGCAGTCGCTGGACGGTTTCTTCTTCATGATGATCGACGAGCCGGTCCAATGGGACGACTCGATCGACAAGGAACGCGTCCTCGACTACGTGTTCGAGCACCAGCGCGTCACCAAGGTCAACGACGCGATGCTGGCCCAGTACGGGGCCACGCGTGAGTCGTTCCTCGGCACCACGCCGCGGGATCTGTTCCAGCACAACCTTGCGCATGGGCGCCGCGTCTGGCGCGAGTTCTTCGACAATGGCCGTCTGCATGTGGAAACCGACGAGCGCCGGCTCGACGGCACGCCGATCAAGGTCGAGGGAGACTACCTCTGCTTCTACGACGCCGAGGGCCGCATCACCGGCCACTTCGGCATCCAGCGCGACGTCACCGAGCGTGAGCGGGCGAGCCATGCACTGCGGCAGTACAACCGCCGGCTGCGCGTCCTGCACGACATCCATCTGGACATCCTCGGGTCGCGCTCGCAAGAGGAGATTGCGGCGGCCACGCTTCGACACCTCCAGAGTCTGATCCCGTGTCGCCGCGCGAGCGTGGCGGTGTTCGACCTGATGCACGGAACGGGAACGATCATCGCGTCGCGGGACGAAAGCCACGAGCAGCCGGTTGACGGCGCCGCGATCCCGATCGAAGCCTTCGGTGTCCGGGAAGAATTACAGGCCGGCCTGGTTGGAAGCCTGCGCAGCCTGGGTTCGAAGAGCGTCCTCACGGACACGCTCACGACCGGGACGTGCTCCGTCATCCACGTACCGCTGCTTGCCGATGGCGACCTCATTGGCGCGTTGAACGTGACGTCACTCGACGAGCATCGCTTCGATCCCGCGGCCGTCGAGATTGCGCAGGAAGTCGCCAGCTCGCTGGCCGTCGCGATTCGGCAGGCACAGCTCCGCGGACGCGTCGAGCGCTATGCCAACGAGCTGGAGGATCGCGTCGTCGCGCGCACCGCGGATCTCGAGCGCAGTGAGAACCGGCTGGCGGCCATCCTGAACGCGCTGCCCGACCTCGTCTTCGTCGTCGATGAGGAAGGGCGCTATGTCGAGATTCTCACCTCGCGCGAGGACCTCCTCTACCGCGCCGCGGAGGAGATGAGGGGCCGGCGATTCCACGACATCCTGCCGGCGCCGGTCGCCGACGCGCATCTTCGCCTCGTGCAGCGGACGCTCGAGACGCGCACGAGCCAGACGCTCGAGTACTCGCTGAAGGTGCTCGCGGGCGAGCGATGGTTCGAGGGTCGCACGGGCGTGCTCGGCGTGCGGGTCGATGGTCATCCGGCCATCGCCTTCATCGCCCGCGACGTCACCGATCGCAAGCGGGCCGAAGAGCTCGAGTCGCAGAACATCTACCTGCAGGAGGAGATCAAGGTCGAACGGAGCTACGGCGAGGTGGTCGGGGAGTCGGCGGCGATGCGGCGGGTGTTCAAGGCCATCGGGATGGTTGCCGACACCGACTCCACGGTGCTCGTCCTTGGTGAGACTGGGACCGGCAAGGAGCTGACGGCCCGGGCGATTCACAACCTCAGTCGGCGGCGGCACGGCGTGATGGTGAAAGTGAATTGCGCCGCACTGCCATCGAGCCTGGCCGAGAGCGAGCTGTTCGGGCACGAGCGCGGCGCGTTCACCGGAGCGGTGCAGCAGAAGAAGGGACGATTCGAGCTCGCGCACAACGGCACGATTTTCCTGGATGAAGTCGGGGAGCTGTCGCCCGACGTGCAGGTCAAGCTCCTGCGCGTGCTGCAGGAGCAGGAGTTCGAGCGGTTGGGGAGCACACGACCGACCAAGGTGAACGTGCGCGTGGTTGCCGCCACCAACCGCAACCTGGAAGAGGAAGTGGCCCGCGGCCGTTTCCGATCGGACCTGTTCTATCGCCTCAACATCTTTCCCATCCATCTGCCGTCGCTGCGCGAGCGCAAGCCGGACGTGCCGCTGCTGGCCACGCACTTTGCGACCGACTTCGGCCGCCGGATGGGCAAGGCCGTGCGCGGCATCGATGCGGGAGCGCTGGCCCGGCTGATCGCGTACGACTGGCCAGGGAATGTCCGGGAACTGGCCAACGTGCTCGAGCGAGCCGTGATCCTGTGCGATGGGCCGTCCATCCTCGAGGAACATCTCGGTGTCCTGGGCCGCGACCGTGGGCACACGGGGGCATTCCCGACCCTGGAAGACATGGAGCGGCAGCACATCCTCCGTGCGCTGGCCCAGACCGGTGGTGTCCTGGCCGGTCCGCAAGGCGCCGCGAAACTGCTCGGGATGCGGCGATCCACGGTCTGGTCGCGCATGAAGAAGCTGGGAATTCAAGCCCCTCACGACGTGTAGGGGCCGCCTTCGTGGGGGCCGCCTTCAGGCGGCCCATTCGCGTGCCGACAGTTCGGCACGACTGCAGATATCTGAGCACCTCCCGTTTGCCGGACCGGACCCGGCGACGACTCACTCCTCCCGGTGCAACTCATTGATCCTGGCGCGCTTGCGCCAATGCCTTACCCACAACCTCGACGCTGGCACATAGCTCGCTCACATGGATCAACGTGCGGCACACCTCGATTTCACTCGGGGCAAGCGCTGCGGCACGAAAGCGAGACAGGGACATGTTCACGCGCAGGCAAGCGATCAGGTGGGCGGAGTTGTGGGTCTCCTGTTGGAACGAAGGCGACTTCGACACGCTGCTCGCCCTCTACAAGGACACAGCGCGATTCGAGCGCCGGTCGAACGGTGGCGCGGCATCTCACGACAGCACGATCGAGGCATTCAAGCGTCACTGGGCGGCAGTGCCGTTCGGCATTCACTCCGTTCGCGGCGATCTGGAGCGCGTGTCGTGGGACCCGGACACTCGAGAGCTGACCATCGTCTACGCGTCCGACGTCGGTGGGACGCAGCTGCACGGATGCGACCTCATCACGCTCGACGCTGACGGTCGCGTCGTGCTGGGTGAGCCGTGCGTGGGAGGCGTGGTTGACGAGGAACTCGAGGACGAGCGCGGCGCGTTGGTCTACGCCACGCGATACGGCGCGGAAGGAGGACGGTGATGCGAATCATGACGGCACTTCGGCTGGCCCGAGGCTTCGTCGTCGGCGCTGGCGTGAGTGGGGTGATCGTGTCGACGGCAGGACCGTCGGCACAGACGATGAGCCGATCGGAGACGAGGCATTCGGTGCGGCGTGCGCTCGAGCGCCTGCCGTACTACGGGGTGTTCGACTTCATGGCGTTCGGGATCGAACGTCGGACCGTGACACTGACCGGCTACACGTACAACGGCAGCCTCAGGACCGCGGCTGAAATCGCGACCAAACGGGCCGCTGGCGTGGACGAAGTCGCCAACCGGCTCGAAGTGCTTCCACCGTCGCACGAGGACGACCGGATCAGGTGGGTGACCTTCTACAAGATCTACACCGACGCCTTTCTGTCCCGGTATGCGTCGGGTGGCGAGGCCGGCGCGCGGCGAGAGCTCTACGAGGCGCGCCGCTTCCCGGGCATGTATCAACCACTGGGGCTCTACTCGATTCATATCGTCGTGCGCCATGGTCAGACGACGTTGTACGGCGTCGTGGATAGCGCTGCGGACAAACAGATTGCAGAAGTGAGGGCGCGCGAGGTCTTCGGCGTCTTCTCGGTCGAGAACGAGATCGTCGTGGCCGGCAAGGCCGCGAAGAAGTGAGTGAGCGAGTCATGTTGACTGTGAGATCGGCGATACGGGCGTGTTCGTTGGTGGCCGTCATCGTCGTGTGCGGCGTCCCCGTTGCGGGCGCACCGGCATCATCCACCCGCGACGCCGCGGCATTTGCACCCGAGCTGAGCGGCCTGGGGACGCTGCACGTGCCCATCACGACGAAGACGCCGCAGGCCCAGCGGTTCTTCAACCAGGGCATGCGGCTGCTGTACGCGTTCAATCATGCGGAGGCGATCCGCGCGTTCCGTGAGGCGGCCCGGCTCGACCCGGCGCTCGCGATGGCGTACTGGGGCCAGGCGCTTGCGCTTGGTCCCAACCTCAATGCGCCGATGACTCTCGACAGCGGTCGCCAGGCGTACGTCGCGATTCAGGCTGCGCTGGCCGCCGCGTCGCGGGTCACGCCGCGCGAGCGAGCGCTGATCGAGGCGCTGGCCGCTCGCTATGCCCCTGAGGGCGGTGGCGATCGGCCGGCGCTCGATCGTGCCTACGCGGTCGCGATGCAGAAGGTCGCCGAACGGTTTGCGGACGACCCGGACGTGCAGACGCTGTACGCCGATGCACAGATGAACACGATGCCGTGGGACTACTGGCAGAAGGATGGATCGCCGAAGCCGGTGACTGCGCGCGTGCTCGAGTCCCTGGAACGTTCGATCGCGCGGTCGCCCGATCACGCCGGACTGTTGCACTATCACATCCATCTGCTCGAGGCGTCGGCCGATCCCGATCGCGCCGAGCGCAGCGCGGATCGGCTCGGCGCGCTGATGCCGGCCGCTGGACACATGGTCCACATGCCG
Source organism: uncultured Acidobacteriota bacterium (assembly GCA_963751025.1). GTDB lineage: Bacteria > Acidobacteriota > Vicinamibacteria > Vicinamibacterales > UBA2999 > Gp6-AA40. The sequence goes on from CAVVTC010000013.1 coordinate 79,755, forward strand.
GCGCACATCTACATTCGCGTTGGCCGATACGCGGACGCGGCGGAAGCCAACGAGCGGGCGATTCGCGCCGACGAGGACTATCTGGCGCAGTGCCAGGCGCAGGGGCTCTATCCCGTCAGCTACTACCCGCACAACCTGCACTTCCTGTGGGCGGCCGCGACGTTCGAGGGGCGCCGCGCGGTCGCAGTTGATGCGGCGCGCAGAGTGGCGGAGAAGGTCCCGCACCATCACGCTGGCGCGTTGGCGTGGACGGCGGATTTCCCGGTGACGCCGATGCTGGCCTACGCGCGGTTCGGCCTGTGGCAGGAGGTGCTCACGGAGCCGAAGCCGCCGGCGACCGAGCCGTATGCGGTTGGAATCTGGCACTACACGCGGGGGCTGGCGTTTGTCGCTCGCGGTCAGCTGGATCGCGCGGGCGCCGAGCTGGTCGTGCTGAATGGCACGATGAAGCACGAGGCGTTTGCCACGACGCTGAAGGATCTGCCGCTGCTGACCAACCTGCAGATCGCGTCGCGGATCCTCGACGGAGAGCGCGCGATGCGCGAAGGCCATGCCGATGCGGCGATCGCGCACCTTCGCGAAGCGGTGACCATCGAGGACGGCATGCCCTACAGCGAGCCGCCGGTCTGGCATCACCCGCCGAGGCAGATTCTCGGCGCCGTCCTGCTCGAGGCGAACCGTCCCGCGGATGCAGAGGCGGTCTACCGCGAGGACCTCACGCGATTCCGTGAAAACGGCTGGTCGCTGTTCGGGCTGGCGCAGAGTCTGCGCGCGCAGCATCGCGTCCACGATGCCCTGGACGCGCAACGCCGATTCGAGCGCGCCTGGGCGCGCACCGACATCCGGCTCACCTCGTCGCGGATCATGGACGACGACCGGCACGGGCGATACGTCGATCTGCCCACTGGTGTCCGGCTGAACTACGTCGAGCGCGGCGACCCGCGCGGGACGCCGGTGGTACTGCTGCACGGGTATTCGGATTCCAGGCGCTCGTACGACCGCATCCTCCCGCTGCTGCCGTCATCGCTGCGCGTCTTCGCGGTGACGCAGCGTGGACATGGCAGCTCGGGGAAACCGGAGACTGGGTATGGCCCAGCCGATTTCGCGAAGGATCTTGCGGCGTTCCTTGATGCGATGGGCATTGACTCGGCGATAGTGGTCGGCCACTCGATGGGCTCGGTCGTCGCGCAGCGGTTTGCGATCGACTACCCGGCACGCACGAGAGCGGTGGTGCTCGAGGGCGCGCTTGCGCCGCGCATGGGCAACCACGAAGTGCGTGAATTGTGGAAGACCGTCTCGACGTTCACGGACCCGGTCGATCCGGCGTTCGTTCGCGACTTTCAACAGAGCTCGATCGCCAGGCCGGTGCCGTCTGACTTCTTTGAAGGAGTGGTGGCCGACAGCCTGAAGGTCCCGGCTCAGGTGTGGAGGGGTGCGCTCGAGCCGCTGACGACGCTGGATTTCCTGCCGCAGCTCGGGAAGATCGCGGTGCCCACGCTGTTGATCTGGGGCGATCGCGACGCGTTCGTTCCTCGCGCCGAACAGGACGCGCTGATTCGTGCGATCGCTGGTTCGCGGCTCGTGGTCTATGCGGGCACCGGGCACAGTCCGCACTGGGAGGAGCCGGATCGGTACGTCGCGGATCTGACGGCGTTCATCTGGAGCGTGGATCGACGGTGAAGCGAGGGTGCTACTCTTGACGTTTGGCTTGGACCAGATACACCACAGGAGGCTGTTCATGTCGCTGAGAATCAACGATGTCGCGCCGGATTTCACGGCCGAATCGACGGAAGGCACAATCAACTTTCACCAGTGGATAGGTGACGGCTGGGCGATCCTGTTCTCGCACCCGAAAGACTTCACCCCGGTGTGCACGACCGAGCTTGGATACATGGCGCGCATCAAGCCCGAGTTCGACAAGCGGAATTGCAAGGTCCTCGGCATCAGCGTGGACGGCGTCAGCAACCACGAGAAATGGTCGAAGGACATCCACGCCTCGCAGGGCCACGCCGTGAACTATCCGCTCATCGGCGATCCTCAGCTGCAGGTCGTCAAGCTGTTCGACATGCTGCCGGCCACCGCGGGCGACACGAGCGAAGGGCGCACCGCCGCGGACAATGCCACCGCGCGATCGGTGTTCGTCATCGGTCCCGACAAGAAGATCAAGGCGATGCTGACCTATCCGATGAGCACGGGCCGCAACTTCGACGAGATCCTGCGCCTGGTTGACTCGTGCCGGCTGACCGCGTCGAAGAAGGTGGCGACGCCGGTGAACTGGAAGCAGGGCGAGGACGTGATCATTCTTCCCGCGGTATCGGACGAGGACGCGAAGAAGACGTACCCGGACGGCTGGAAATCGCCGCTGCCGTACATCCGGATCGTGCCGCAGCCTCGTTAAATCATTAACGCCCTGGTGGAGCGACGACCGGCGGGATGGTGCGCATGTTGCTGACGCGACATCCTGCCGGCAACTGGTCGGCGCGAGGACGGGTATCGCCCGCATAGCAGCGAGGAATGACGTAGAAGGTCTTCGGCGGCGCCGGGGGCAACGCCGCTCGCTGCTCGTTCCGTGTGAGCGTTCCCCGATACGACAGCGTGTCGTTCGCGCGGATGCTCACGTCGACGCTCTGACTCTCGAAGCCGTCAGCCCTGATCTCGACGCGATGCGGTCCCGCGTCGAGTGCGCGCGGCGCACGGCGGAAGTCGCTCACGAGTCCGACGTAGAGACCATCCACATAGACCCGCGCCGTGTCGGGCTCGACATCGAGACGCAGATAACCAGTGCCCGCAGTATCGCGGGGGTCACTGGCATCAGCCGGGGCGTACGGCTGGCTGATATAGCCAAAGGGATCTGTGATGTACCCGCCGAGCCGATATCCACCCAGGAACCGCTGGCGACCAGGCACATAGGTTCGCGGCCCGGCGCGAAATACATCGACAGAGTCGAGCGCCGACGGCGGCGCGGGTGGAACGAGGGGGACTCCCGGGGGTAGCGGCGCGGGCGGAACGATGGGGACTCCCGGGGGTAGCGTTGGACGGCTCGGAGGCTGAGGCGGATTCGGGCGGATGGTGGCTCCAAACGACCCGCCGCGTGGAGCCCCTGGTGTCGCACGCGAATTCCTGACCCTGGGGTCCCTTGCGCCTCGCTGAGGTGCGGCACAAGGCAGATGCTTGCGACGATCGCCGACAGCATGGTTCTACCCATTTGGTCCCCTCTCAATCCCGCCTGTCCTCTCGCTGCAAGAAGCAGCCCGATCGCCTACTTCAACATGTCCGCGACTTTGGCCAGCCCGGCTCTGGCGCAGGTGTCATCCGTTTCCTGGCTGGACCCCGAACTGCCCACTCCTCCTATCGTGTCACCGCCGACCTGGATCGGCACCCCTCCGCCGAGCGCGAGGATGTCCTCCACGTCCCGCTGCGGCAGCAGGCCCGGGTCGCTCGCCGTCCGCTTCTGGAATTCCATCGTCGAGACACGAAACATCCTGGCCGTGTAGGCCTTGCGACGCGCCATCTCGGCCATCTGCGCCGTGCCCTGCTCGTCGCGGAGGATGACCAGCACCTGGCCGGCGCGGTCGACGACCGCTGCTGCGGTGTTGAAGCCCTTCGCCTTGCACGCCGCCAGCGTCGCCTCGGCGATCGTCTTCGCGAGGGCAAGAGAGAGGTTGCGCTGGGTGACGAGCCCTTGTGCGAGGACGGAGGACGAGGCGATCAGGAGACAGGCGAATCCGGCGGAAGCCTTGGCAGCCAGCGACATACGTGCCCTCCGGCGACATCCTACCCCCTTCATCATGGGGTTTGACATAGAACCGCCCCCGGCGCAACATTCCCGCACCGAAGGGGAGGGGACATCGATGATGCGACCGCGTCGCTACGCGTTTCTGGGGCTTCTGCTCGTAATGGGGCTGTGGCCGCTCGTAGGTGTCGGCCAGAACGGCTCGGGGAACGGGCAATGGCGCGCGTACTCCGCCGACGAAGGCAGCACCCGGTATTCGGCCCTCGATCAAGTCAACAAAGAGAACGTCAAGAACCTTCAGGTCGCCTGGACCTGGAAGTTCGACAACTTCGGCACGCCGGCCGAGACGGTGACGACGGAAACGACGCCGTTGATGGTGAACGGCATCCTCTATTTCACCGCCGGACAGCGCCGCACCGTCGTCGCCGCGAATGCCGGCACGGGCGAGACGCTGTGGGTGTGGCGGCCGGAGGAAGGTGCGCGCTTCGACGCCGCACCGCGCAAGGTCCACCGCGGCGTCGCGTACTGGACCGACGGCAAGGAGGAGCGCATCGTCCTCGTCACGCCGGGCTTCAATCTGGTGGCGCTCGACGCCAAGACCGGAGTGCCGGTTCGTAACTTCGGGCAGAACGGCACCATCGATCTCTTCAAACATCTCGATCTCGATGTCCCGCTCGATCCCACGGGCCGCATCGGCAACAGCTCGCCGCCGGTGATCTCGAACGATGTGATCGTCGTCGGCCCCGCGCTGACACCTGGAGGGCGGGTCAACCGCTCGAACGTCAAGGGCGACATCATGGCGTTCGACGTTCGCAATGGACGCAAGCTCTGGACGTTCCACACCATCCCGCGCGAGGGAGAACCCGGATACGAGACGTGGAAAGGCGACTCCGCGCAGTACACGGGGAACGCCGGCGTGTGGGGACCGTTCTCCGCCGATCCGCAACTGGGATACGTCTACCTCTCGATTGAATCGGCCACCAACGACGTGTACGGCGGCCATCGTCCGGGGAACAACCTGTTCTCGGGCACGCTTGTCTGTCTGAACATCAAGACGGGCAAGATGATCTGGTATCAGCAGCTCGTCCACCATGACATCTGGGACTACGACATGCCGCCGCATCCGATTCTCCTCAACCTCACGGTGGACGGGAAGCCGGTGCGCGCCGTCGTGCAGCTGACGAAGCAGGCGTTCGCGTACGTGTTCGACCGCACCAACGGACAGCCGGTGTTTGGCTGGACCGAGAAGCCGGTGCCGCAGACCGACGTGCCGAAGGAATGGACCTCTCCCACGCAGCCGTTCCCGAACAAGCCGCCCGGATTCGACCTGCAGGGCATCACGGTCGACGACCTGATCGACTTCACGCCGGCGCTGCGCGCGGAAGCGATCGAAGCGATCAAGCCCTACAAGATCGGACCGATCTACACACCGGGAACGCTGGCGGTGGACGGCCACAAGGGAACGATCGTCGTGCCGGGCCTCGGTGGTGGCGCCAACTGGCCGGGCGGCGCTGCGGATCCGGAGACAGGGTTCGTGTATGTGGGATCGACGACAACGCCGGGCGTGATCGGACTGGTGCCGAACACCGATCCGAAGACGAGCGGTGTGGACACGGACTACACGTTCGCTCAGGGCCTGCCGACGATTCAGGGGCTTCGGCTGCTGAAGCCGCCGTACGGCCGCATCACCGCGTACAACATGAACCGCGGCGAGATCGCCTGGCAGATCCCGAACGGCGACACGCCGCCGGCGGTGAAGAACAATCCGGCGCTGAAGGGCCTGACGATCCCGAAGACCGGCAGTCCATCGCAGGCGGGCATCATGGTGACGAAGACGCTGGTGTTCGCTGGTGAAGGTTCCGGCGGACAGGCCGTGTTCCACGCCTACGACAAGGCGACCGGCGAGGAGATCTGGCAGACGCCGCTTCCTGGTCCGCAGGTGAGCCTGCCGATGACCTACATGCACAACGGCCGTCAGTTCATCGTCGTCGGCGCGAGAGGGACCGCGACGTCAGGCGCGCAGCTTGTTGCGTACGCGTTCCCACCGCCTGACACCGGCCGCGGTGGTCGCGGCGGTCGAGGCGCCGGGCCGGGCGGCGGTGGTCGCGGCGGAGCGAACCCGGAGAACTGATGCAGCGACCTGTAATGCAGAATGCGGAATTCAGAATGCAGAATGAGATGCGACAGAGTCTACGTCGTCATCATTGCGTTCGGCGCAGTGTTTGCATTCTGCATTCTGCATTTTGAATTACGAACCGTCGTGTACGCCCAACACGAGACGGCGTCCGACATCGAAGACGGCGGACGCGTCTTCCGACAGAGCTGCGCGAACTGCCATGGGCCCGACGGCAACGAGATTCCCGGCATCGATCTCGGACGCGGTGTCTTCAAGACGCGCGAAGACCGATGAGGATCTCGTCGCCGTCATCCGCAAGGGCGTGCCGGGCACGCCAATGCCGGCGACGAACATGTCCGAGGAGCAGGCCAAGAAGGTGGTCGCCTACCTTCGTGCGACTGCCGCCACCAAGACCACCGCAACCGCGGCCGGCGACGCGGTGCGAGGCAAGGCGATCTTCGACGGGAAGGGCGGCTGTGCGAAGTGCCACCGCGTGAGTGGCGTCGGCTCGCGCATCGGGCCCGACCTGACGCGCATCGGGCAACTGCGACGCTCCGCCGATCTCGAACGCTCGCTCGTCGATCCGGCGGCGGAAGTGCTGCCGACGGGACGCTTCTATCGCATCGTCACCAGGGACGGCGGCACGGTCACCGGACGCCTGCTGAACATCGACACCTTTACGATCCAGGTCTTGGACACGAAGGAGCAGCTGCGGTCGTTCACGAAGAGCAACGTGAAGGAGCACGGCTTCATCCCGTCGCCGATGCCGTCGTACAAAGCGACGTTGAGCACGCAGGAACTCGCCGACGTCGTCAGCTATCTGGTGTCGTTGAAGGGCAGGACCACTCCATGACTCGACGAACTGGTCTCTTCGCACTGGTTGCCGCGGTCGTCGCCGTTGGGTCCCTGCAGGCGCAGGTGACCTTCGATCGGATTCTGCGGGCGGATCGCGAGCCGCACAACTGGCTCTCGTATTCCGGTACGGTGTTCAATCAGCGATACAGCCCGCTGACACAGATCACGACGGCCAACGCGAAGAACCTCGAGCTGCAGTGGATCTGGCAGGCGCGATCGCTCGAGAAGTTCGAAGCCACGGCGCTCGTCGTCGATGGCGTGCTCTACACGGTGCAGGCTCCCAACGACGTCGTCGCGCTCGACGCCGAAACCGGCCGTCCATTCTGGACGACGACGTATACGCCGGCACCGGAAGCGCGAACCTGTTGCGGGCGCGTCAACCGCGGGCTCGCCATCCTTGGCGACACCTTGTACATGGGCACGATCGACGCGCACCTGCTCGCGCTCGACGCCAAGAGCGGTGAGATTCTCTGGAACACCACCGTGGCGAGCGCGAAGGAGCGCTACTCGATCACGATGTCGCCCCTCATCGTGAAGGACAAGGTGATCATCGGTACCGCGGGCGGAGACGGTCCGATCCGCGGGCAGATCGCGGCCTTCGACGTGAAGACGGGTAAGGAGCAGTGGCGCTTTTTCACGATTCCCGGCCCGGGCGAGCCGGGCAACGACACGTGGTCGGGCAACTCGTGGATGACGGGCGGCGTTGGTGTCTGGAACCACGGCGCGTACGACCCGGAGACGAACCTCGCGTTCTTCGGCACGGGCAACCCCGCGCCTGACTGGGACGGCCGGTCGCGGCTCGGCGACAACCTGTACAGCGACAGCGTCGTCGCGCTCGACGCCGACACGGGCAAGCTGAAGTGGCACTACCAGTTCACGCCGCACGACGAGCTGGACTACGACGCGACCCAGGTGCCGCTGCTCGCTGACATTCAGTTCCGCGGAAAGCCTCGCAAGGTGATGTTGTGGGCCAATCGGAACGGATTGATGTACCTCCTCGATCGCGTCACCGGCGAGTTCCTGCACGGCAAGGCGTACGTGAAGGTGAATTGGGCAGACGGCTTCGACGCCAAGGGTCGCGTGCAGCGTGTCCCGGGCATGGTGCCGTCCAAGGCAGGCACCGTGATCCGTCCGCACGTGCACGGGGCGACCAACTGGGCCCCGCCCTCGTTCAGCCCACGCACGGGTCTCTACTACGTTGCGCACTTCGAGAACTCGAGCACCGTCGCGGTCGAAGGCGAGTTTCCGCGCGCCAACGGCATCAATCCGCGCCAGACGACGATGGGGCAGATCAATCTGCAGAACTTCCTGAACAACGAGGACGAAGCGTACGGCGTGGTGCGCGCGTATGACCCCAGCACGCTCGAGCCGAAGTGGGAATACAAGATGAACGACATCACGTGGGCCGGCGTATTGTCGACAGCCGGCGATGTGGTGTTCAGCGGCGGGAAAGAGGGGTACTTCTTCGCGCTCGACGCGAGGAACGGCGCGCTGCTGTGGAAGGCGGCGCTCGGTGGTCAGGTGAACGCGGGTCCGATGAGTTACTCGGTGAACGGCAAGCAGTACGTGACGATTGCCGCAGGCAACTCGCTGTTCGCGTTCGCGCTTCGAGGAGACACGAAATGAAACGGCTCGTGCTCGGTGCGGTCGCGGCGGTGTTTCTCGCGGCGTCGGTGCCCAGCGCGCAGACGCGGCCGTACAAGGCACCACGCACACCGGATGGACAACCGGATCTCCAGGGGTTCTGGACCAACGCGACCTACACGCCGCTCGAGCGGCCGAATGGCGTGACCAAGGCGCTCTACACGCCGGAGGAAGCCGAAGCCGCGATCAAGCAGGCGATCCAGCGTGAGAGCGCGCAGACCGAGCCAGGCACGACCGCCGACGTGCACTACGACTTCAGTCAGTTCGGATTGGATCGCAGTCAGTCGGCGTTCGTCCGCAACCTGCGAACGTCGCTGATCGTGGATCCGCCGGACGGCAAGATTCCGCCGGTGACCGCGGAAGGGAAGCGGCGACTCGGCGAGCGGGCCGAGGACGCGAAGAAGCTGGGCGGCCGGTGGGATTCAGCCGAAAGCAATCAGCTCGACGATCGCTGCCTGATCATGGCCGGCCCGGGGCCGCCGATGATGGATGCGGCCTACAACAGCAACTACCACATCGTCCAGGCGCCGGGCTACGTGATGATCCTCACCGAGATGATTCACGACGTGCGCACGATCCCCTTGGATGGCCGTGCCCAGCCTGACGCGAAGGTGCGGCAGTGGATGGGCGTCTCGCGAGGCCGATGGGAAGGCGAGACGCTCGTCGTCGAGACCACCAATTTCAACGGGAAGAATCCGTTCAGGGGCTCGACGAGAACCTGAAGGTCATCGAGCGGTTCACGCGCGTCGCCGACGACACGATCGAGTAACAAGTTCACGATTGACGATCCGTCGATGTGGACGCGCCCGTGGTCCGCTGAATCGGCGATGAGGAAGACCGTGGGGCCGATCTTCGAGCACGCGTGTCACGAGGGCAACCTCGGCCTCTACAACACACTGGTTGGCGCGCGGCTCGAAGAAAAGCGCGCGGCAGGAAGAAGCACTCAAGAAGGGTTCAAAATGAACGGGCGAAGGTGCGAGGGTGCGAAGGTGCAGAACCGCTTTCTGATCGGAACGATGACGGCCGCCGTGGCGTGCGGCGTGCTGCTCGCCCTTACCAGCGTGATGGCTCAGGCGCCGGCGTATCGCGCGCCGCGCACGCCAGACGGCAAGCCGAATCTGAACGGCATCTGGCAGACGATGAACACCGCGAACTGGAACATCGAGCCGCACCCGGCCGCGCCGAGTCCGGTCCGTGAGCTCGGGGCCGCGGGTGCGGTGCCGGCAGGCCTCGGTGTGGTCGAGGGCGGCGAGATTCCCTATCTGCCAGAGGCGCGGAAGAAGCAGCAGGAGAACTACGCCAACCGGCTCAAGCTCGATCCCGAGATCAAGTGCTACCTGCCCGGTGTCCCGCGCGCGACCTATCAAGGCTTCCCGTTTCAGATCATTCAGGGCACGAAGCACATCATGCTCGTCCACGAGTTCGCCGGCGCCGTCCGGACGGTCTACATGACCGATCAGACCGAGGCCCCTGCCGACAGCTGGATGGGCTGGTCGAACGGCCGCTGGGAAGGGGAGACGCTGGTCGTCGATACGAAGGGGTTCAACGACCTCAGCTGGTTCGATCGGGCAGGAAACTTTCACAGCGAGGCACTCCACGTCGTCGAGCGGTTCACGCCGCGGAGCGCGGAGACGCTGAATTACGAGGTCACAATCGAGGATCCCAAGGTGTTTTCGCGGCCCTGGAAGATGAGCATGCCGCTCTACAAGCACGTCGAGCGGAACGCCCAGATTCTCGAATTCCGGTGCGTAGAGTTCGCGGAAGATCTACTCTATGGGCATCTGCGGAAGCAGCCGGCCAAGTAGTCCGGTGAAATGGAGAGGCAGATGAGGCTTCGATCGCGATCCTTCTTACGTGGTACCACGGTGGCGCTGGCTCTGACGCTTGCGGCCACGATCTCGCTCGCCGGTCAGGCACAGGCGCCCGCGAAGCCCGCGACGGCCAAAGCCGCACCCGCGAGCGCTGCAGCCGGGAAGGCGTATAAGGCGCCGCGCACGCCCGACGGTCAGCCCGATCTGCAGGGGTTCTGGACGAACTCGACCTACGTGCCGCTCGAGCGGCCGAATGGTGTGACCAAAGAGATCTACACACCGGACGAAGCCGAAGCGGCGATCAAGGCCGCGGCGCTCCGCGAAGCGGAGCAGACCGAGCCGGGGACGACCGCCGACGTGCACTACGACTTCAGCCAGTTCGGACTGGATCGAAGTCAGTCGACGTTCGCGAAGAACCTGCGGACGTCGCTGATCGTGGATCCGCCCGACGGCAAGATTCCGCCGGTGACCGCCGAGGGTCAGAAGCGCGCGCAGGAGCGCGCGGCCGCACGGAAGGCGGCAGGCGGTCAGTACGACGCCGTGGAGAACATGCCGATCGGTTCGCGCTGCATCATCATGGGCGGAGCCGGACCCCCACTGCAGAACGCCGGCTACAACGCGAACTACCAGATCGTCCAGGGCGCGGGCTACGTGATGATCCTCACCGAGATGATTCACGACGTGCGCATCATCCCGCTCGACGGGCGGCCGCAGCCGCCCTCACAGGTGCGCCAGTGGGTCGGCCTGTCGCGTGGCCGCTGGGAAGGCGAGACGCTGGTGGTCGAGACGACCAACTTCAACGGGAAGAATGCATTCAGGGGCGCGAGCGAGAACCTGAAGGTCACCGAACGCTTCACGCGCACGGCCGACGACACGATCAGCTACCGCTTCACGGTCGAGGATCCCGCGACGTGGGCGCGACCGTGGACGGCTGAAGCCCCGATGGCCAAGACCGACGGACCGATCTTCGAGTTCGCGTGCCACGAATCGAACTACGGCATTGCCAACATCCTGGCCGGCGCACGCGCCGACGAGAAGAAGGCGGCCGAACAGAAGAAGGGCTCGAACTAGCCATGCGCATGAAGCTCGCCATCGCGGTTGCGGTCGTTGCTGTGCTGCTCGGTGTGACGCAGGTGCGCGCGCACCATGCCTTTGCCGCGGAGTTCGACGTCAACAAGCCGCTCAACCTGAAAGGCACGCTGATCAAGTGGGAGATGGTGAATCCTCACTCGTGGTTCCACATCGGCGTGAAGGACAAGGACGGCAAGGTCCACACCTGGATGGTGGAAGGTGGCAGCCCGAATCAGCTGATTCGCATGGGTGTCACCAAGAACACGGTGCCGGTAGGAACCGAATTGGTGGTCGAGGGCTACCAGGCCAAGGACGGCACCGAGAAGGCCGTGGGCCGGAACTTCGTGCTCGCCGACGGCAAGCGTCTGTTCCTCGGTGGTTCCGCCGGCGGCCCCAGCGATCCGCCCAAGGCAAAGTAGACAGGGGCCGCCTGAAGGCGGCCCCCGCAACTTCCTCGTAAGCCCATAAAGTCCTCGTGGAGGCCGCCTTTAGGCGGCCTTCTTCGTCCCTACCAACAATCCTGTCTGCTTTTTTGTTCATTCTGCCAAGAGTGAGCGTTAATTTGTTGTGCAAGCGAACGCAAAATGAGAAACGATTGGCAGGGCCTTTGGCCTCGCCATCTCTATTTACAACCGAATACCAAGAATCTGGAGCAGGGGAGTCATGTCTCGATTCAAAGTCATGCAGGCAACCGGGCGGTCGAGAACCAGGGCAAATCGATTGAGGAAGGTCACTGCTGCTGGGCTTTTCGTCCTGACACTCGTCTTCCTCCGGACACAGGCGGGTGGTCAAGCCTCCCCAGTCGACCCCTTGCAGTACGCGGGTGGATTCCCGGTGACCGGCGACTACGCGGTTGGCAGTGTCGATCTCACGAATTCACAGAACCCAAGCTCAGGCGGCTTTTCGACGGGCACGATCAACATCAGCGGCGTACCTCCCAACGCCGACATTCTTGCCGCGTATTTGTACTGGGAGACGATCAATCTGACCACCGTCTCCAATCCTGAGACGGGCGTTCAGTTCAACGGTCAGAACGTCGTCGACTCAGAGGTCGGCTTGGTGAAGAAGACGCACGACGATTTGGGGACGGGCGCCACCTGCTTCTCATCCGGGAACAAGCCGTTGACGATGTGGGCGCTCAAAGCCGACGTGCTGCGGCTGTTGCCTCCGCAGATGGACGCGAATGGTCCGACGGGAAAGCGACTGGCCAACGGTGCGCACACCGTCAAGTTGCCAGATGCAGGCGGCGGGAACCAGGTTCCGGAAAGCGCAGGCGCCGTGCTGATGGTGGTGTATCGGAATCCGGTGGACGATGTCACCGCTGACTCCCCCCTTTGAAAGGCCCCTGAATCCCTTGAGAAGGATTGTCATGTACGAGGGCCTCATGCGGAAGCCTGACCTCGTCACGGCCATGACACAGACGCTTCGAGGTTTCTACGGGTCCTCGTCGGCAACCCTTGCCGCGGGTGTCGTAAAAGCACGGCTCACACATATCGCCGCCAGTGGGCAACCGAACCCGAACGATCGAATCCTGTTCAGCGATAAGACTAACAGCACACTGATCGTGAGCAATCCGTTTGCCGGTGCGACGTCTTCGGAGCGGTCGTATCGAGCCACCTTCCACGACGTGAGCTCGTATGTGTCTCCTGGCAACAATTCGAGTGTCGATTACGGCGAAACAGCGACGACGAGCGTCGAGCATTCGGGTGGCGGGGGATACGACTGCGTGACGTGGAACGCGGTCATTTTCAGTACCGCGATCGCGGACGTCGATCTTGACGGCCTGCCCGACGCACTGGAGAGCCGCAACGCCACTGACACCGCTCAAAGATCCAAACAACCAGACGCTCCCGAATCTGAGTGCGATGGGGGCGACCACGACGCAGCGGGACATGTTCGTCGAAATCAACGGCCTGCGGACTGCTGGCCCAACCACCTACGGGGCGTGGGACGCGGACGTATGTAACGCCGACGAGGCGCTCACGAACAAGTTCTGCGCGCCCTTCAATTCCGGCGCCGGCCCCATTCCCCTGGTGACGTCCGTTTCGGCGCCTGCGCACAATCACATACCGTCAGCAGCGGTTCTGAACGAGGTGGCCGGGATTTTCGACGGCCACGGGATCAAGGTGCATTTCGATGTCGGTCCCGTTCTCGGTGCCGATTACGCCTTGACGACATCGGATCCGAATCGATTCGTCCAGGGGACCACCAATGCTCGCGGCGGCGAGACCATCGTGGAAACAGCGTGTGATGCAGGCTCTCGAAACGTGTCAGTTCCCGGCGTTTCCAGGCACGGTCGGCTGGATGCGCGGCTTCAAGGTACTTTGCCGGGGCTCCGGTCGGACCCAACGGCGAAGAGCTCACGCCAGCACAGCAAGTCACACAACAAGACCACTGCCTGGATCGCCGACCCACACCGGCAACTGCCGGGTCCGATTCGATGGCGTCCGCAGCGAACATCTTTCATCACGTTCTGTACGCACACGCGCGTGCCAAGCCGAAGTCCCTTCCCTGTCTGGATTCAGATGGCGACGCCATCCCATTCGACGATGGGGTGGGGTGACTGTACCGAGGACGAGAACCCCGCCTTCAACCCGATCAACTACCACGTGCCTTCGAGCACGTCAGGCATCGCTCATCTGCCGGGCAGTAGCGTACTGATCGCGCTGGGTGGCTGGGATACCACGAATTTCGTCGGGCACGCACTTCATGCAGGTCTCGACGACGGTGCACGAGCTCGGGCACAACATCGGGCTCTACCACGGGGGGCCTGCGCCCGTCTGGGGCAACGCGACGACGCCGACGTTTTTCGAGCCGCAGTGCAAATCGAACCACCTGAGCGTGATGAATTATCTGTTTCAGGCGCGCGGGCTGCTCGACGACCTCAATCAACCCCACGTGGACTTTTCCGGCGCCGTGAACGCGAGCCTCAACGAGACGTCAATGACTCCAACGTCTCTGGGCACGCTGCCGTACCGCACCGCCTGGTACGAGCCGTTAGTCCCGGGCACGACCGCCTTCACACAGGGATTCCCTGCGGCGAAGAGGTTCTGTAACGGCCGGCCGTTCCCCGATGGCCTCCATCCGCCAACCGGGATCGACATGGCTCGCGTCGACGCCGCGACCGTATCATCCGCGATCGCCTGGAACCCGAATTCCCCGGATATCAACCTTGACGGTGCCCTCAGTGCCCACGCTCGTCGGCTTCAACGACTGGACTCACGTCCGCCTGGACCAGATTGGCGCCGGGCGAAATCTCCTGGGACTGTCGCAGCAGATCGACTTCCTGGGCGAGATCGACTTCCTGGGCGAGATCGACTTCCTGGGTGAGATCGACTTCCTGGGTGAGATCGACTTCCTGGGTGAGATCGACTTCCTCGGTGAGATCGACTTCCTGGGCGAGATCGACTTCCTGGGGGAGATCGACTTCCTGGGCGAAATCGACTTCCTGGGCGAGGGCGTCGATAAGGACACTGTCGGGAAGCACGCCCCCGAACGGCGTGATGGAAGCAGAGGTGCTGGAGACCTGGCGCGACGTGCCTCTTCATCGGACCGGTTGCTCGAACGGCTGGCAAGCCAAGTCACCCAACGTGGGTAACGTCGGAGTATCAGCGGCTACCGCGTGACGGGCCCACGATTTATCGACGACAGCATCCTGGTGGGAACGACACCGAACGCCACGACGACATTCATCGTCGACAATGAAGAGCTTCCGAACACCGTGCAGTTCACATACTGGGTGAAGGGGAATCTCAACCTGATAGCACGACTGCAACGCCTCCGGGGCGGATTGCACCGCGCCGACGAACTCGGCGACCATCACGGCGATCAATCGCGCGCCGGTGGCGGTCAACGACAACAACCCCCTCTACGTAACGGTCCGGAACACGACGGTGCCCCTCGTCATCAACGCGGCTCAAGGAGTGCTGGTGAACGACACGGACGTTGACAGCCCGAACTCATCGTTGAAGGTTGTGCTGGCGTGACGGTCCAGCCGGCGAATGGGACGCTGACGCTCAACGCTGACGGCTCATTCAGCTACATGCCCAGAAGGAACTGGGATGGAACGGACACCTTCAAGTACAAGGCAGACAACGGCACATGGAGCCGTGATCCATCCGTCACGATGAGCCCGATTTCGAACGAGGCAACGGTGACCATCGTGGTCAAGAAGAAGTGATCTCGAGCAGATAGAACTGAGAGCGGGGCGAGCCATCTCGCCCTGCTTTTTATGAGCCGGCGCGCTTGCGGACTTCAGGGAGCAGGGGATCCTCGGTCGACTTGCCCCGAATCTTGAGGTACTCACCATACGCCGCGGCCGCCGCCGCGTTCTTCAGTCCTTGCCGGGCGAGACCCTGATAGCAGTACACCGATCGGGAAGTGGCCGTAGGTGGGCTCCTCGTCGACGAGTAACGACAGTGCCTCGCCGCGTCGGCTGATGCAGCTCTCGAACTCGAGTTCTGCCTCGGGAAACGCGCTGAGCGCCAGGTAGGCGCGCCCGAGATCAAAGTGAGCCAACCAGGTATCCAGCACGTTGTTGGCATCGGTCAGAACCTTGATCGCCAGACGCGGGTCGCCATTTTTCAGGGCGATCTCACCCTCTAAGATCTTGCCGTAGGCTCGTGGCTCCGCCGGAAGCTCGGCGGAGAAGCTGGTGGCGATGTCCTGCGGCTTGGCGACGACGCCCGCTGCTATCAGGACGCGCGCCGCCAGGAATCGGATCGTCACCGCGTTGCTCGTCAGCAGCGCCTTTTCAGCAGCTGCGATGGCCTGGACCTTATCGCCCCGCATCAGATGTGCGTAGGCCATCGAGGTGAGCTTCCTGGCAGCCTTATCCGCGTTCTTGTCGGCGAGATCCGTGGCGGCGCCCTGCTCGAAAATCTTCGCGGCCTCCGAGAACCGGCCCTCGTAGACAGCCAGGTCTCCCATGCCGGACGCCATCCAGGATGGGCCACGTGAGGGGATCGTTCCGAGCGTTCGGTAGGTGTTGGTCGCCTCCGGTAGCAGGCCCTGTCCCAACTGGGCGAAGGCCACTGCGAGCGTGGCCATATCGGTCGGCTCCTCTAACTTCTTGGCTTCTGTCTCTGCGAGTCTGGAATTCGCCTGCGTAGCTCGCCAGCATCGCCAGATTGGCGCGGAGGGTCGCACGCTTGGGCAGGATTTGCACCGCACGCTGGCCACCCTCGACGGCCTCACGCATATTCCGCAATTTCGACAGGCACCCCGCGCGGTTGGAGTGGGCGGACGCGTCCGCGGCGTATTGGGCGATCAGCTCGCTGTACCCTTTCGCGCACTGCTGATAGTCGCCGGTATTCAAGTAGTAAGAGGCGCGAACGGCAAGCCGCTCTCGCCCGGTCATCCCCTGCGAGATGGTTGAGCGCCTCCAATGAGAACTTCTGAGCATCCTGCAGCCTGCCGAGATTCCGGGACATGATGGCCAGACCCTGATAGCCGAGACCAAAGTCGGGCTCCAGTTCCACCGTCTTCTGATAGCGCTGTCGCGCCTCCTCGGGCTGACCATTGGACTGCGCGGCGAGCGCAGCTGCGTAATTGGCGGCCACCTCCATCGAGGTGGTTGACAGGCTCCTCATCGCGAGCAACTGAGCCGAGTCCGAGGTTTCGTCGCCGAGCGCCCTCCGAACCGTGGCTACCAGTCTCGTCGCCGCGTCGGGAACCTGGTCCTTGTTCGAGGCTCGACGTCTGGTGTCGGCGACGACCTCCCCGGTTACCGTCTTGATCGCCTTGACTGAAATCTCGTAACCGTCCCCGCGACGGTCGATCGAACCGGCGAGGACCACACCGATGCCCTGCTTCAGCGCCAGCTCGCGCGTCGTCGTGTCGTCCAGTTTCTCGGGGGGCTGGACACCGAACGTCGTGCGGATTTGGCTCCGATCGTACGACGGTGATGAACCCCGCCTCGTTCAACCCCCGCCTGAGCATCGGTTCCAGCGTGCGGTCGAACGCCGCATCCCCGGTGCTGTTCACGAAGTCTGCGATGACGAGCGTGACCGGGTCGTGCGTGACAGGAGGGCGTGTGGCCCAGTAGATGTAGCCAGACAGTGTCAACAGCGCTGTGGCGACTGCGACCGCCAACGGCAGTCGGACCACGCGCTTCTTCGGTCGAACTTTGCCGTTGTCGTCGAGCCGCTCGATGGCTTCGACCAGCTCCGCCGTCGTCTGAAAGCGCTTCGCGGCGTCTGGCTCCGTGCAGCGAGTGAGCAATTGCTCGAGGGCTTGCGGCACCTCCGGGACGATTGATCTGACCGGGGGCGGCGGCTGCGCGAGACGCCGCTGCAACTCGCCGACGGCGCTGACCGCGTGCTCGGAACGGCGCCGGCCGGTGAGCATGTCGTAGATCATGAGGCCGAACGCGTAGATGTCAGCCCGCTGATCGATGTGCTCGCCGCGCGCCTGCTCGGGCGCCATGTACTCGATGGTGCCGACGACCTCGCCGGCGATGGTCGCCGCGTATCGCGTGACGTCTTCGCTGATCGCCGGATCGAGCACCCCTGACGCCGTCGATGGTGCCGGCACCGGCCCGACCCGCGACGTCGAACGCGCGATGCCGAAGTCCATGATGATCGCGTGGTTGTCGTCGCCGTCGATCATCACGTTGGCGGGCTTGAGGTCGCGATGGACGACGCCCGCGTCGTGCGCGGCCTGCATGCCAGCGGCGATCTGCCTGGCGAGCGACATGACCCCCGATGACCGGCAGGCGCTCCTTGCGCAGCACCGTCGCCAGGTCCGCCCCCTTGATGTACGGCATCGTGATGTACTTGATGCCGTCGATCTCGCCGAGGTCGTGAATGCGGACGACGTTCTTGTGGGTGACCTGACGCGCCAGGAGCAGTTCCTGCTTGAAGCGCCGCTCGATATCCTGCGCGGCGGTCGCGTCCCGAGTCACTTCCGGCCGGATCACCTTGAGGGCGACCGCGACCTCGAGCTCCTGGTCATAGGCCTGATAGACAGCGCCCATGCCGCCGATGCCGAGCTGACGCAGGATGTGATAGCGCGACCCGAACTGCTGGCCGGGGTTGAGCGGCCCACGCGGCTCTTTCGGACGAGCGCCGGCAGAAGCCGGAATGCCGGTCGTATCGGCGGGCTCGTCCACTGGGGGCCGGCCGGCGAACACGGTTTCGGCGTCGTCGTCTGGGTACATGGAACCGGGTGCGTCTGAAAACGACGGATTATCTCGGGATCGTCCCGATTATGTCGCTCAGTCGTGAATTATCAAAGCGCAAAGCGCTCCTGATCCGATCAACGACGCGCGGGGGAGAACCTAACGCTTCGAGGCCGATTTTCCGGTCAGCGCCAGCGCGACGCCCGACAGGATCAGGCTGGCGCCTACCGCCGACCAGACCGTCGGCTGCTCGCCGAGGAACACGAAGCCAAGGGCGAGCGCGATCGCCGGTGTGAACACGCTGATGAAGCTCAGGCTGGTCACGCTCCAGGTCTTCAGCAGCGAAAAGTAGACGAGGAACGTCACCACGCTTCCCGCGATCGCCAGGTAGGCGATCGCGCCCCAGGTCATCCAGTCGCTCGGCAGCTGGAGTGTTTCGCCGGTTGCCAACGCCGTGACGGCCAGCGTCACACCGCCGACGAGCATGGCTGGAGCGTTGAGCGTCGCGGAGTGCATCGAGCCGCCATGACGCTTGCTCGCGACACCGGCTGCCGCGGCACAGACGGCCCCGCCAACGATGGCCGCCATCGGTCCAAGCTTCGACCAGTCGAGGCGCAGGCTCTCGCCGAAGAGCGCGACGACGCCAAGGAAGGCGAGGAGCGTGCCGGCGAGCGTGCGAGCGGTGATCCGATCGCCAGGGATGTAGGCATGCGCGAAGGCGACGGTGATCAAGGGGAGCGTGGCGAAGAGGATCGCCGTGAGACCGCTGTCGAGAAACTGTTCGCCCCAGTAGATCAATCCGTAGTCAGCGCCAAACATCACGACACCGACCCAGATGGCCAGCGACCACTCAGTGCGCCCGCGCGGCCATCGCGCGTTGACGAGGGGGAGAATCACCGCAAGCACCGCGCCGGCGAGGAAAAACCGCAGTGCCGCCACGTTGAAGGGGCCAAGCCCGCCATAGCCGACCTTGATCACCAGCCAGGTCGAGCCCCAGATGACCGACAGCAGAGTGTAGAGCGCGATGCTCGCCATCGTGACATTGTTGCAGTACAGTGTTTGAGCCACCTGCTCGAGGAGGGACCATGCTCAGAGCATCCGCCATCGTCCTCGCGTTCTGCCTCGTTCCGGCGAGCCTGCTCCTCGCTCAAACACCATCCGCCACGTCAGATACTCGTAGTCCCGTGGAACTCGTGGGGTGTGTGAGTGCGGACCCGGGGGCATCGGGTTCCTTCACGTTGAATGAGACCGCTGGCGGCAAGTACCGGCTGACCGGGAAGAGCGTGCGGAAATACGCGGGCAAGATGGTGTACCTGACTGGCGGTCCGCAAGGGAAGAAGCTGGCGATTCGAGGCGGCCTGTGGCCGTCAGCGAACGCCGCGGGTCAGGCTGGCGCGCAGGACCCGGCGCAGGAGTCGATCGCGAGACAGCGAGGCGGCGCGACTACCGGTACCGGCGGGTTCGAACTGCCTGAATTCCGCGTGGTGAGTGTTCGCGGCGCCGACGGCGCCTGCAAGTAGCAGCTCAGCCTTTTCTCTGGACACCCGCGGCGGCCGGGCCAGTATGTCCGCCTTTCGATCATGACTCGCAGGCCCGCTCCGGCCACCGGTCCGCGCGCGCGCATCCACATCGTCGTGTTCCTGGTGTTGGTCGCGACGATTCTGGTGATCGGTCGCAACGCCCACACGACTCAGGAACGACAGTTTGACGTCGAGCTCCGGCAGCGGATCGATCAGGTTGCCGATCAGAAGGCGAAGCAGGTGGCGGCCTGGCGCACCGAGCGGCTCGGCGACGCAGCGGTAGCGGTGGCCGGCGCCCAGCTCATGCCTGCCGTTCCGGACGTAATGCGCGGCATCGCGAAGCCGGAGACCGAAGCGCAGCTGCGCTCCTGGCTCGATGCGATACGCATTCAGTATCAGTACGAACAGATCGTGCTCGTGGACACCGCGGGACGGATGCGCCTGGCGGCGGGTGATCTGCTGGTATCGCCGGAGCGGTACGCCGAACTGGCGGCGGAGGCCCTTCAATCCCAGCGCATCGTCTTCCGCGATGTTCCCCGCGATTCGGCCGTCACGCGATCGCACCTGACACTGGCCACTCGCCTCAGGACGAGCGCCGGAGAAGTCATTGGCGCCGTCGTGCTCGGCATCGACCCGTCCATTCCCAGGTACCGCCTGATCCTCACGTGGCCGTCCGACAGCCGGTCTGGCGACGTGCTGCTGGTGAAGCGGGACGAAGACGACGCGCTTTACTTGAGCGCGCCACGCCGTCAACCCGGATCGGCGATGACGCTGCGAGAGAACATCTCGAACGGCGACTCGCCGGTCGTGCGCGCGGCGCTTCGCGTTGAAGGGGCGAGTCCCGGTGTTCTATCCGGCGTCCGTGTGATGGCCTCGGCGCGACGCGTACCCGAATCGGACTGGTTCGTCGTCGCCTCGCTCGACGCTGACGAAGCCTATGCGCCGATGCGGCAAGCGCTGCTGCGGCTGCTGCAAATCGGCGCGGTCCTCGTGCTGACGTGCGCGGCGGGCATCGCGTTGATCTGGCGATATCAGCGCTCCACGTTCGAGCGTCAGCGTGCCGAGGCTGAGAAAGACCGGCAGGTCCTCGTGGACCATTACGGATTCCTCACCCGATTTGGCAACGACGCAATCCTGCTTATCGATGGCGACGGTCGCATCATCGAGGTGAACGACCGCGCCGTGGAGTGGTTCGGCTACTCGCGAGAGGAACTGCTCACCCTGCACGTGCGTGCGCTTCGCGAACCCGAAGAGGACGCGGTCTTCAATGAGCGGTGGCGGACCTTGAAGAACAAGGGCAGCATGGTCTTCGAGGCCGGCGCACTTCGCAAGGACCGGACGTCGTTCCCTGCGGAAGTCAGCGTGCGAGGTATCCAGGTCGAGGGCCGGGACTACGTCCAGAGCATCATCCGGGACATCAGCGAGCGCCGCCACGCCGAGGCACAGATCCGGAGACTGAACCGCCTGTACGCCGTGTTGAGCGAGTCCGCTCAGGCGATCGTGCAGGCCGGTTCGGAAGCCGAGCTCTTCAACCGTGTGTGCCGCATCGCGGTCGAGCACGGCGGGTTTCGCGTCGCGGCTGTGGGTACGTTCAAGGCCGATCGCAAGGTGGTGCTGGTGGCGCGCGCCGGTGATGGGGCGGCGTATCTCGACGCCGTCCCGATGAGTGTGCTGCTCGGCTCAGGCGGGAGCGAGCTCGGTGTCTCGGATCGTCACTCGATCATCTACAACGATTTGCGCGCCGAGACCGGGCTGGCCCCGTGGATGGCGGAGGCTGAACGCCACGGCGTGGGATCCGCCATCGTGCTTTCGCTGAGACAGCGCGGCAGCGAAATCGGTGTGCTGGCGCTGTGCGCGGCGGAGACGTCGTTCTTCAACGAGGCCGAGGCCAGACTTGCCGGCGAGATGGCGGCCAGCGTGTCGTACGCCCTCGACAGCCTCGAACGCGATCATCAGCGCCGGGGCGCCGAAGCTGCGCTGCGCGTGAGCCGCGATCGTCTCGAGCGCGTGCTCGACGCGATCGATGAAGGCTATTGGGACTGGAACCGCGCGAGCGGCGAGCTTCACCTGAGCTCGCGCTACTACACGATGCTGGGTTACGTGCCGGGCGAGCTCCGACTGGGATGGGATTCCTGGATGGCGATGGCCCATCCCGACGATGCGAAAGTCGTCGATGCCGAGTTCGCCCGGTTCGCGCAGTTCGACCACAACACGTTCTCGATGGAGATCCGGATGCGCTGCAAGTCCGGACAGTACATCTGGGTGCTCAGCCGCGGGAAGGTCGTCGAGCGGGATCAGAGCGGAAAGCCGGTGAGGCTCGTCGGCACGCATACCGACGTCACCGAGCGGAAGAAGCTCGAAGAGCAGTTCCTGCAGGCGCAGAAGCTCGAAAGCGTCGGCAGGCTGGCGGGCGGCGTCGCGCACGACTTCAACAACCTGCTCACCGTGATCAACGGCTATAGCGAGGTCGTGCTCGGGAAGCTCGCAGTGGGCGATCCGAATCGGCGGTTCCTGGACGCGATTCAGCAGGCCGGGGTGCGCGCCGCCGGTCTGACGGAGCAGTTGCTCGCCTTCAGCCGCAAGCAGGTCACACAGCCCCGCGCGCTCGCGCTCAACACCGCAGTCGCGGACGCCGAGCGCCTGCTGCTGCGACTCGTGCGCGAGGACATCGAGATGATCACGCGGTTCGAGGCCGCGCCGGATCATGTGATGGCCGATCTGTCACAGCTGCATCAGATCGTCATGAATCTGGTCCTCAACGCGCGTGACGCGATGCCGGTGGGAGGGCGGCTGGTGATCGCGACGAGGAATGAGGAGGTGCCCGGCGGCGAGGCTGATGTGCCGCCCGGCCACTACATCGTGCTCTCGGTCGCAGACACCGGCAGCGGCATGGACGCAGAGACGATGCGCCACATCTTCGAGCCGTTCTTTACGACCAAGGAGCGCGGCAAAGGCACGGGGCTCGGCCTCTCGACGGTGTACGGCATCGTGCAGCAGAGTGGGGGAGCGATCAGGCTGGACAGCGCAGTGGGGAAGGGCACGACCTTCCACATCTATCTGCCGCAGGTGTCAGCCAACCTCGTTCCGGCGATGTCGGCGCCGACCAGACCCGCGCAGGTTCAGGGCTCAGAGACGGTGCTTATCGCCGAAGACCAGCCGCTCGTCCGCGAACTGGCCATCGAAACCCTGCGAGGGCTGGGCTACAGGGTGCTGGCGGCCTCGGACGGCGACGAGGCCTTCCGCATCGCGACCGAGCACACCGGCCCGATTCACATCCTGCTGACCGACGTCGTGATGCCAGGCATGGACGGCTGGATGCTCGCCGAGCGCATCTCCGCGCTTCGACCGGGGCTCAAAGTGATCTACACCTCAGGCTATACAGACGATGTGGTTGGCGCGCGCCGCGTGATCGAAGCGGGTGCGGCCTATCTGCCGAAGCCATTCACGCCTGCGGGTACTGTCCGCGAAGGTCCGCGAGGTCGCTGGCCCGGCTGACGTGCCGGATACAGCGCTCGCGCTCACGCGCACCGTGCTCGTCGTCGATGACGACGAAGCTGTTCGAAGTCTGTTTCCGAGTCTCTTGGGCGGAACATATCGGGTCCTCCTTGCCGCCGACGGGAAGGAGGCCGTGGACATCGTTCGTCGCGAGCCCCAGATCGATCTCGTGCTGACCGATCTCTTCATGCCCAACCAGGACGGCATCGAGACCATTCAGGCCCTCCAGGAATTGCGTCCCGCCCTCCGCATCATCGCGATGTCGGGCGCGTTCGACGGCCAGTTCCTGTCGGCTGCTGAACGATTCGGCATCGACGCCACGCTCAAAAAACCCATCGAGTTGGAGACCCTGCGCCGGACTGTTGACGAGGTCCTGAACCGCGCCCTCCGACCTGCCTGAGGGTGGGGTCTGACCCCAACTCCGACCCCAATTCCGACCCAACTCTGACCCACATGGTGTCGGTGGCGCTGTCCTGGTGTCGGAGTTCCGGCCATCCAGCCCAGATCCCACGGGGCCGTGCGCCGATTCTGTTCGAAAATAGCTGATTTCGAGGCTGGTCATCAGATTGCTCCAGGACCCGTCGAGAAATCTGCCATGACCATCCCACACCGCACGGGCCTCGTGAACGACGTCGCCGCTTCACTCGCCGTGGCGCTGGCCTACTTCGCGATGTGCTGGGTCGGCCTGTCGCTCGGTGTCTCGGCAGGCGTCGGCTCGGTGTGGCCGGCAAGTGGCCTGCTGACAGGGATCCTGCTGCTGGCGCCTCGGGAACGGTGGGCCGCGATTGCGGCCGGCGCGTTCATCGGCGGCGTGGCGGCCAATCTCGGTGCCGGGTTCCACCTGGTCACCAGCGTCGGATACGTCATCATCAATTTCGGGGAGTCGCTTCTCGCCACGGTGCTGCTTCGGCGCTACGCGCCCGAGGCCATTCGGCTTCGCCAGCCTTCGGACATCCTGGCCCTGATGAGGCACTTCGTGCTCTCGGTCAGCGTCGGTGCCCCGATCGCCGCGGCCTTCGCGGCGTCGATCACCGACGCTCACTTCTGGACCGTGTTGCGGACGTGGTGGGCCTCCGATATCAGCGGCGTCATCGTGATCGCGCCGATGATTCTCGCGCTGGGGCGCCGCCAGGATGAGCGGGAACGGTGGACGCCGTCCCGAGTGATCGAGGGCGCGGCGATGCTCGTCGGCCTGGTAATGACGGCCTGGTGGATCTTCCTCGTCCCAAACGAGGCGCGCGGTCCGTTCCCGCAGCCGTTTCAGCTCCTGCCCTTTCTCGTGTGGGCGGCGATCCGCTTCGGCCTCTCGGGGACGTCTACGGTGATCGTCCTGACGGCTGGATTCTGCGTTTTGGGAACGCACCTGGGAATCGGGCCGTACGCGACCTCGGACACCTTGCTCGCGCACCTGTCGGTGCAGGCGTTCGCCTGCATGCTCAGCGTCACATTCCTCCTGCTCGCGACCTCGGTCGATTCCGGCAGGCAGTCGGCCATGTTGCACAGGGATCTGGTGCTGCAGCTTCAGTCAGCCGGTGAAGCCGAACGCGCACGGCTGTCGCACGAACTCCACGACGACATCGCGCAGAAGCTCGCCGCGCTGAAGATGCAGATCGAGCTCGATCAGCTGCTCGGCCAGAACCGGCGCACCAATACGGACGCGGTCGGGGCGGTGGACGGTCTCATTGCCGACGTCCGGGAGCTGTCGCGGTCGCTTCGCCCCGCACCGTTCGAGGAAGGTCAGTTGATTCCCGCGCTTGCCACGCTGGCACGGACGGAGGGCCGGCGAGCAGGGCTCCGGGTCCTGATCGACACGCCGGCCGACGAGGTCTCGCTCTCACGCGAGTGCGAGCTGGCCTGCTATCGCGTCGTGCGCGAGGCCGTCATCAACATCGTCAAGCATGCCCGAGCCCATCACCTGGCGGTCTCCGCGCTCGCGCACGCGGACTTCTTCTCGGTGCGCATCGTGGACGACGGCACCGGGTTCGATGTGGCGCCAGCCGCGCGCCAGGCGGTGCTCGACGGTCATCTCGGCCTCATGGGGATGCAGGAGCGGCTCGAAGAAGTCGGCGGCACGTTGAAGATCCGCTCGAGACGAGGGGGCGGCACGATGGTCGAATGCCGCGTGCCGTTGACGGCAACTGTATGAGCATGAAACTACTGATCGCTGACGACCATCCACTGATGCGGGCCGGGATCCGCACGCTGCTCGAGCACACGCTGGACGAGCCGCAGATCTTCGAAGCGGTTGACGGGCACGAGGCGCTCGAGGTCGCCAGCAGGGTTCTTCCCGACATCGTGCTCATGGACATCTCGATGCCCGGCCTGAATGGCATTGACGCAGCGCGGCGACTGGCGGCCGAACTGCCGATGTGCAAGGTCATCATGCTCTCGATGCACTGTCACGAGGAGCGGATCGCCCAGTGTCTGCGGGCGGGCGCCAAGGGATACCTCCTCAAGGACGCCGCCGTGTCTGAAGTCGTGAGCGCCATCCACGCCGTGCAGCGCGGAGAGGTGTTCATCAGCCGGCTCGCGCCCGCCGTCGTGGCCAAGGTGCTCGAGCGCAAGACGCCGATCACCAGTCCGCTGGAGCTCTTGAGCGCGCGGCAGCGCGAGATTCTTCAGATGATTGCCGAAGGGCAATCGACGAAGGAAATCGGATATCGGCTGCATCTCAGTGGCAAGACGGTCGAGACGCATCGGCGCCTGCTGATGCAGCGTCTCGAGATCCACGACGTGGCGGGGCTGGCGCGCTTCGCCGTCCGATCGGGGCTCGTCTCTCTCGAGCGCTAAGCCCAGGCCCTTCAGGGATTTCCTGACTCGCGCCGGGCCTGTTCTGGCCCGATTCTGTATTCAGAGAAACAGGTGTCTCGAAGTGTTCCCCGGATTCTCGTCGTCGATGACGACCCCGATATTCGCGGGGTCATCCTCGAGTTCCTCACACCCGATGGGTACGAGGTGCGGCTGGCGGCGAACGGCCGGGAAGCGTTCGGTATTCTCGGCTTCGAGGACGTGGATCTCGTCCTGACGGATCTGGTCATGCCGGATCGCGAAGGCATCGAGATGATTCAGGAGATCCGCCAGCGCTTTCCCGCCGTGAAGACGGTCGCGATGTCGGGGGCAGTCTTCGGTCCCTACCTGCGTGCGGCCGAGTTGCTCGGCGCGAACGCGACCCTTTCCAAGCCGCTCAATTCCAGCTTGCTGCGCCTGACGCTGCAGCAGGTGCTCACGGTCTCTCCCTAGCCCCTGCGAGTATCGACTGCGACGACGGCGTGTCGGCTATCCAGACAGCGTGTCGTAAATCCGTCCGTGCCTGCTCCGCTCACGCCGCTGATTGAGCGGTTTTCGTTCCAGAAAACTGCGATTCGTCTCCTGGCCTCCGCATTGCTCCCAGCGATGGCCGAGGTCATCATGAGCGTTCTTGCCCGTATTCAGATCGTCGGCGCCGTCGTCATGTCGATCACCGCGGCGCTCGTTCTCTTCGGAACGTTCTGGCTTGTGTCGTTCTTTGACGTGTTTCCTGAAATCCATTCACGATGGGTCGTGGGGGCGCTACTCAGTGGGCTGCCGCTGCTGTCGTTTCTGTGCCTGGTGTTGGCGCTGTCGATCGACGCCAGTCAACGCCGTCCGCAGCGAACCCGTGATTCCGATCGCACGCTCTGCGAAGGCGGCACGTTCGAAGCCCCGCCCTTGCCGGCTGGGCGGGTCTGAGACGCGAAGGGCCGCCTGAAGGCGGCCACCAGATGTGCTACGCGGCCGCTCCGGCCGCGAACTTCGTGTCGATCCCCGCGCGCTTCAGCATCCCTTCGAATCCCGGCTTGTCCACGGACTTCGCGTAGGCCTCTTCCGGCGCAACCAACTTCTTCGTCACGAGCGCCAGCAGCGAGTCGTTCAGCGACACCATGCCGACGGCCTTGCCGACCTGCATGATCGAGGGAATCTGGAAGGTCTTGCCCTCGCGAATCAGGTTGCTGACCGCGGACGTCACGATCAGCACCTCGAGCGCCGCGACACGCCCGCCGCCGATCTTCTTGCACAGCGTCTGCGCGATGACCGCGCGCAGCGATTCGGACAGCATGGTGCGGATCTGCGCCTGGCGATCCGACGGGAACTGATCGATGACCCGATCCACCGTGGACGCGGCGGTCGTGGTATGCAGCGTGCCGAACACGAGGTGACCGGTCTCTGCGGTCTCGATGGCAATCGCGACCGTCTCGAGGTCGCGCATCTCACCGACGAGGAGGATGTCCGGATCCTCGCGCAGCGCCGCGCGCAGGGCGTCCTTGAACGAGTCGGTATGCGTGTGGACTTCGCGCTGGTTCACCAGGCAACGCCGGTTCTCGTGGACGAACTCGATCGGATCCTCGATGGCGATGATGTGGTCGCTGCGGTTCTTGTTGACGTAGTCCACCATCGCGCACAGCGTCGTGGACTTGCCGCTGCCGGTCGGTCCGGTCACCAGGACCAGGCCCTTGTTCAAGCGGCACAGCGCGAGGATGTGCGGCGACAACCCGAGATCCTCGGCGGTCAGAATCTTCGACGGAATCACACGGAAGACCGCGCCGGGGCCCTTGCGATCCATGAACACGTTGGCGCGGAACCGGGCGAGCCCAGAGATCTCGTACGCGAAGTCGGTGTCGTGCCGTCTCTCGAACTCGTCGCAGTTCTTCTCCGGCATGATCGGATCCAGCAGGTCGCCGACGTTGTCCCGCGTCAGCGCCGGAGCCTCGGGCTCCAGCGGCTGAATCTCGCCGTCTTTTCGCACGAGCGGCGGCATGCCGACGCACAGGTGAAGGTCGGACGCTCCACGCTCGCACATCAGGCGGAACAGACGGTCGATGGCGGTCGGGTCCAGGGTCTCGGGCTGGGTCACTGGCGTGTCTCCGGTCATTACTCGGCCTTCTCGATCACTTCCACGATGTGATCGGAGTTGACGATCACTGAGCCGAACGGCGTAGCCACATACCGGAAGTGCCTGGCCCGGCGCGTATAGTCGCTCAGACGGTCATATCCAATCGGCGCGTACACGGCCACCGTTCCGTCGATGCGTGCGCCCGTCGAGAGCGTAATGACGACGTTGCGGCGTAGTGCGACGTCGTAGCCTGGCTCGAGCGCCTCTTCGTCAATCCCGGCAGGCAGTCGCACGAAGACGACGTGCGCGCGGTTGAACTGCGCGGTCGTGCCGTCGTCACGCTGGAAAGGGAAGAAGCCGTCCTCGGCGTTGAGCAGGTCCCCGACGCGCTCCCGGCCCACGGCGTTTGCCAGTGACCCGAGCACGAAGAAGCAACCGCTGACGGTCTGCTCAGTAGCCAGGGACAGACTGGCAGCGACACGATCCTTGTCGACTTTGAATCGAGACATGGGACGTGGGTTGGTCGGGCTCGGACCTAACGCGCGGCGGCGACCGGGGGAACCTCGTCAGCCATGAGGCGAAGAACCAGGCTGAGAACCCCTTTTGCGAGACCTGCTGCGACGGCGACGGTCAGGGCTAGAACGGTGATCAGTACAAGCGCTTCCACTGGACCTGTTATCGGCAAATCCAGAGGAAAGACCAGCGAGAAAGGGGGGGCTTATGGAGAAACCTTAATCCACGTGCCGTCTCGTGCTTCCACGAGAAGACCGGCGCTGACGAGACGCTCGACGATCCGGGCGGCGGCTTCGGAGGACACTTGCAGCGAGCTCTCGATGTCCCGAATCGTCAGAACCGGGACGCCGTTGTGCACGATCTCCTCGATCACCGAGCGGACGACTTCGGCCCGGCGGGCAGTATCACGACGATCTCGTTCCACGGATCCCCCCACGTTTTCCATGTCAGGCCCGTTTCTCCGTGCGACGGGGCACGACGACGGGCGTGCGCGGTCCGGCCTGGCTGGCGATGATCTGCTCGAGCAGGGCGGGGACGCTCAGGGCGAAGAGGTAGACGGTCTCGTTCATCTTCCGGAAGGGGTTATCGGTCTTTCGCCCGTGCCCTATAGCCCATCCCCGCGGATGTCTCGTGGGTTATACTCATCCGTATCGGTCGGTGGTTCCGTCCAAGACGCACGCACCCTGGCCTCCCTGTCAACCGATTCAGACCTAACGCTTCCCAAGACCCACGCATGTCAGATACCGATCCAGGGCTGGACGCACTTCGCCTCGGAGACGACTCCGCTCCTCCCACTCGAGAGGGCCTGCCCCCGCGCTACCGGATGAGGGCCGACGCTCACTACGTGGAACAACTCGACTCGTCGCTCCTTAACTCGCCCATCAGGTTCCTCGAAATCCGCAGCCTCGAGTCTCCCCATGGCGACCATGAGAACCCCTCGACGGCCTTCGTCGAGTCGATCCGGCGCCACGGCGTCCTGCAGCCGCTGCTGGTTCGGAGCCGCGGCGGGCGACACCTCGTTATCGCGGGAAGGAAACGGCTTGCGGCTGCGTTGGCCGCCGGCCTGGCCAGAATCCCGTGCGTGATCGAGCGTGTGGACGACGAGCAGGCGCCGATCCTCGCGGCCGCGAGCAATACGCCCTCGACCGACATGCCGATCGCGAGAGTGGCGCCAGCACCGCCGTCGCCGACGACCGACCTGACGTTTGCCGCCTTTGCCGACTGTCTGACGGCTGTCGCCTCGTCCGCGAATCTATTGGCGCCCGGCTCGACGCTGACCCAGACGGTGGCTGTCGATCTGGTGCGCGCCGAAGCCGCGCGCGCGCTGCAATTACTTCTCGCCGCGCGCGTGCTCAAGGGAGATGTGTCGGTCGCACGCCGCGAGGTCTCCGCCAGGACCGTCGTCGAGCGAGCCGCGGAGCAGACGGCGGCGGAACGACGTCTGCGCGGTCTCACGCTCGATTTCCCGTCGGGACGCAAAGTGGGCGAGACCGTCTCCGGCGATGAAGACCTGCTCGCCGCGTCGCTCGGCGCGGTGATTCTTGCGCCGACGGTCCTTTTCGAGACGACGCGCTCGAAGGCCGTGTCCGTGCAGGTCAACTCGCGCGCCGATGGCACCGTCGCCCTGTCAGCGATTCACGATGGCGCGGAGCTCCCGCATTTCTGGCGGTCGAAGCTGGCCGAGACCGAGTGGCCGGACCTGTCGATGAACGGAAGCAGCGTCTCGAGTGCCGCGCTGGTGCTGCTGCGTGCGGCGCGCCGCGTCGCCGAGCTGCACGCGGGTCATATGACGCTCGATTGTTCGGAGGGTCGTACTGGCCTGTCGATCGTGCTGCCTGCAGCTGGGAGCCGGTAGGTGTGATGTGTCAGGACAGAAGTCACCGCCCGATGGCGGCGCGTTCATTCGTCCGCATGCGCGCCTGCATGAACGCAGGAATGGCGATGCCGGCGATGATCGCAATCACGCGACGACGACCAGGAGCTCGATCAGCGAGAAGCCGGCCGGTCGGTGAAAGCGGTTAGCTGGGCGTCGCCGCTCGGGGAAGACGAATGGCAATCGGTCACGCCGCGGAGAGCGGCGCCGACCAGATCTCGAGCTCGCCGCGTTTGAAGAGCGTATTGAAAGCGGCGATGACCTTCGGATCGAATTCCGTTTCCGCGCCATTGGTGATCACGTCGCGCGCCTCGAACGGCGACATCGCCTTCCTGTACGGACGATCACTCGTCAGCGCGTCGTAGACATCAGCCACGGCGATGATCCGCGACTCGAGCGGGATCGCGTCGCCGCTCGTCGTGTTGTAGCCCGACCCGTCGAACTTGTCGTGGTGCGCGAGGATGATGGGAATCACACGGCGCAGCGCGCCGCCAACCGGCTCGAGCATCTCGATGCCGCGCGGCACATGCTGCTGCACGGTTTCGTATTCGTCGCGCGTGAGCTTCGCGGCCTTGTAGAGCAGGTCGCGGCTGATGTCGAGCTTGCCGATGTCATGGAGCAGCGCTGCCGCCCGGACGTCCTCGATCTTGTCCGCACCGAGATTCATCTGCGCCGCGATGCGTGTCGCGTACACCGACACGCGATAGCAGTGATTCTCGGTGTAGGTATCCTTCGAGATGAAGTGGCGAAGGATCATCAACACGCCCTGGTAGGTTTCGCGAAGCTCGTTGATCTGAAGGTTCTTGTGCTCGTACAGGGTGCCCATCAGGTACCCGGTGATGATCAGCGAACCGCCCCACACCGCGACCTCGAGCCACTGCGTATACGCGACGCCCACCTGAAAGCCTGCAGCCGTGGTCGTCGAATTTCGGAAGAGCAGCAGACCGACGACGAGCAGCACGCTCGCGAACGCGGTCAGCGTCCCGTGCCTGCGGCCATAGAAATACGCCGAGGCGATGGTCGGCAGCACATAGAAGCTGAGGACCATTCGCTGCGCCGCGATCAAGTAATTGAGGAGCAGGGCGATCGCAAAGAGTGAGAACAGTACCCACAGCTCTTTGTTGACCCGCTCAAACGCGCTCGGCAGTACTCGTCTCATAACCACTCGTCCCAGACTCAGCAACTGTTGTTCCCTGTTATCGGGCGCTGGGGAGGGGGACTTAAGTGTTGAAAAGATGGGTCTTAGATCTTGTTTGCACGCGCGTGCAGGCGTGTCCATCGTGTGCCGGGCCGGAACACGAGTGGGCGTTTTCTACCCGGGCGGGGACGACTTTCTGAGTGTGCTTACGTGCGAGGTCGCCGGGACTTCTTCGCGTTTCCCATGTTGGCAAGGCGCGCGTTTCGAAGATCACCGCTTTGATCGGCGGAGAACGTCCAGTCCTCGCGGCGATTCCGCACCACCTGCTCGGCCGTCCATACCTCCCGCATCAGGCCCGTGTCGGTATGCGCGTTGGAGCGAAGAATGAGATGCCCGATTTCATGCGCGATCGCACGACCGAGGACCGGCGCGCGGGGATACTGCGCGCGCTTTGCGAGCCAATCGACGCGGTCCACGTACACGGTCGCGAAGCCGCTCACGCCGTTGGCGTCGAAGAGGGAATACCCGAGGGCGCGGCGCTCCCCGCTTTCCCCCTCCGATCCGACAATCAGCCGGACGACCACATCCCCGCTGGAGAGCGCCTGGTCACAGACCGCCGGCATTGGCCCATCACGCCTCGATCGGCACTGGACCCAATCCGCGTTCAGGTCGGCGCGTCGAAGAATCTCGTGCGTCGTTCTCAGCGCCGAGGCGAGCTCGGAGCCGAGCACGCCGACGTTGTCATAAATGCGCACGAGCAGACTGTCGTCGATCACCGCCCTGGCTGCCGGTGTTCGAGTCGCCGTCAGGAGCACGGCCACGACGATCGCGGCCGCAGTTCTCGTGAATCCGCCTGGAGTCACAGTATTGAATCCTGTTGGGAGCAATCTTTGAGGCGTCCCCTCATCGGCTCAATGTTTTTGTGACGAACGGTCAGATTATGCATGCGAACAGACGCTGCTGAGTGACTAAACTGCTGGCCGCCGAAGGATGTCCGGCTGAGGTAACTACCGAACCGGCTCGCCGGGCTCTATCCTGAGCAACGCACCCTGATCCTCGCCAGTCACCACGTATAGGAGCCCATCCGGCCCTTGGCGGACGTCGCGAATCCGCTGATGCAGCTCGCGCAGCATCGGCTCGCGGCGCAGCTCTTCCCACTTGTCGTTGAACTCGATGCGTTGGATCTGTCCCGTGCGCGGCGTTTCGCCTTCGCGCAGGCCGCCGACGAAGAAGCTTCGCTTCCAGCCGGGAAACCGGTCACCGGTATAGAACGTTCCCCCGGCCACGGCGATCGACGGCACCCAGACGACGGTCGGCGCTTCGAAGTCCTGCCGCCATGGGTTCTCCGAGATCTTTGGTCCCATGTAGCTCCGCCCGTGGCTCACGTACGGCCAGCCGTAGTTCGCACCAGCCTTGAGGACATTGACCTCGTCCCCGCCATTGGGGCCCTGCTCGGTGACCCAGAACTCGCCCGTCTCGGGATTGAGCGCCATCGAGTGTCCGTTGCGGTGGCCGAGCGTGTAGATCGCCGGCTTGTAACCGGGCTTGTTGACGAACGGATTGTCCGGGGGGATGGTCCCGTCATCCCTGAGGCGCACGGTCTTCCCGGCGTAGTCGTTCGGATCGGCGGATCGGAACACATCCGGACCCGTACCGGAGGCGCTGATCGACATGTACAGCATGCCGTCGCGGCCGAATCCGATCCGCGACGACTCGGTGCGCGTCGCGCCCGATTCGAAGATGTCCTTCACGTCGACAAGTGCGCTGCCATTCCAGGTGCCGCGCATCAAGGTCGTCGCGCCGGCCATCGCCGGGGCGCCGCTCGCGGTGGGTGGTGCATCCGGATTGGGGACAGGCTTGTGATACGCGATGTACACCCACTTGTTCTCGGCGAAGCGCGGGTGCAGGACGACGTCCATCAGCCCTTGCAGCCCCTGCGCATG
Organism: uncultured Acidobacteriota bacterium; assembly: GCA_963751025.1. Taxonomy (GTDB): domain Bacteria; phylum Acidobacteriota; class Vicinamibacteria; order Vicinamibacterales; family UBA2999; genus Gp6-AA40. The sequence goes on from CAVVTC010000013.1 coordinate 113,436, forward strand.
CACGCGCGGGCCGCCCGGTACCGGGTTCGGATCGAGCACGCCGTTGCGAATGATGCGGAGACGACCGGGACGTTCGGTGACGAAGATGTTGCCGTCGGGAAGGAATGCGATCGACCACGGCTGCTGAAACTTCGCCATGACGACAACGCGAAGATTGCGATGCGCGGGAACCGCGGATTCGACGACGAACGGTCCGTCGCCGAGCACCGGATCCGCCCACTGAATCGGCGTTGCACCGACATTGCACTCAGCGGCCGGGATCTTCGGGTTCACGCACTCGGGACGCTGGCCGCGCCCGCCGCCGCGTCCGCCCTGCTGTCCCTGTCCTTGGGCACGCCCGCCCGGCGCAGGCGGTTGCTGCGCGTGACCAGCGACGCTCGTGACGAGGCGCGATCAGCGTCGTCAGCCAGACGATTCCCCGCCCGAATGAGTTGATCATGAGAGTGAGGATACTGCGACAAGTCCCAACCCCCAAGGCCCGATCCCAACTGCGCCCAACTCCCAACGTTTGAAAGTTGGAGGTCGGGAGTGGTTGGGTGTTGGGCCTTGGGAGTTGGGCGTTGAGCTCTATCGGGGCTGCGCCGTGCGACCGCCGTCGCCCCCGCCGCCGCTCGAGAAGCCCTGGCTCGACACGCCGCCGCCGAAACTACCGGAACTGCCGCTGGAGGACGACGAAGTCGAGGAGCCGCCGCCGCCCCCGCCGCTCGAACTCGCCGTCGATCCGCTCGGGAATGGCGTGGTTCTGCGCCGCGGGGCTGTACTCGCGTGTAGCCCTGTCCATCGACGACGCGCCCGCGCCCGCTCGGCTGCTGGGGAAGGCCGCCGCCTCCGCCGCCGCCGTCGACGATGTAGCCGCCACCGCCGAAGTAGACGGGATGTAGGTACGGATACGCGAACGGCGAGTAGTAGTACGGCGAGTATGGACCGTACAGCGGCGAGTAGAAGACGTCGGACCACACCGGAGCGCCGAACGCCCAGCCCACCGTGAACGGATCGTCGATGATGGGCGACATCGCGCGATCGACGGACGCGGTGCGCTCGATGACGAATCGATCAGGGTAGGACAACGCCACGATGAGATCGACGACGCTGTCGGGAACGCCGGCGGCGCTCCAGGTCGAGCAGATGCTTGCTGGTGAGGTCGAACGATGCGCGGGTCTCGACGAGTGCGGCTTCCACGGCTCGCGGCGATACTTTCGCGATCGCTTCCTTCACGTCTTCGAGGGTCAGCGCCGTACGCGAACCGCTCGGCATGACGGCGGCGCCGTCTACCCGCCGATACTTCCGGACGCGGAAGCTTTCACGTCCCGAGACATCGACCGCCTGCATGTCGGTCCACCGGCCGTCTGGTCCGATGAGCGCGAGACCGGACACGCGGCGAATGCCTTGATCGTCTTTGCACGTCAACTCGGCTCGGGCGTACAGACGCAGGCCGTCAGCCGACCACTCGGCGCGCTGCGTGCCCGTGCAGCCGTCCTCGCTGATCGGATGCCCGGTGCCATCGGGGAAAACAGTTTGGACAATCGGTGTCTGCGTGCCGACCCGTCGTGGTGAACGTGGCGCCGCCGTCCACGGTTGTCTGGACGCAGACCTGTGGCCGATTGTCGTCAGGCGCCGGTGCGCGCTGTCCGCGTCGCGCCGCACTGGGGCCAGGTGCGCCCTCGCGCGAGTTCTCCGTGACCAGCTCCCAGCAGCCGGTCCAGCGGCTCCATCGGTCAGCACCGGTGTTCTGCGCGAGTGCCGGCGACGGCGAGGAGCACGAGCGCGAATCCGACAAGCAAGCGTTTTCATCGCATCTCCGAGATGATGAAGTTGATGCCGGCCGACAGTCTGAGTCCAGAGAGGTCAATCGGATCGAAATCAATCCAGTCGCGTCCGAGATCGCCTGAGGCCCACAGATATCGCGCGTCGAACGACACGTACGCGCGACGAAGGACTCTCACGTCCACCCCGCCCATGACGTGAACGCTGGGCGTCCATCCTTCCGACTCGAACACGTCAGGGAAAACGGAGAGGTCGACATAGTCGACGAAGTCGCCCGACTGGCGAAGCTGATACCACATCGCGCCGCCGCCAGCTCCGACATACGGGACGAGCTTTCGCGGGACCCAGGCGAGCCGGCCAACGTCGCGCCCGCGCTCGGTCAGCGCGAACTTGAGGCCGGCGCCGATGTTAGCGCTGCGGAGCAGCGTCTGCTGCTCGATCGGCAGCCGGTTGTTGTCCACGTATCGCCGGTATTCAGAGTGCGTCGTCTGCTGACCGTAGTCGAAGCCGATCATGATGTCGATGCGGTGGGTCAGGGTGATTCCACCGTCCGGTCCGATCCCCGGGCTGTTGAAATCCTGTGGCTCGATCGTGAGCTGGTCGCTGACGAAGTCGTACCAGTCGCTGCCGTTGCGGCCCAATACCCAGCTGCCGCGAATGCCGAAGGTCCCGCTGTGGGCGGCCGAAGAGAAAGTCAGGTGACGGTCTGGACACTGGACGCGGGTCCTGAGCGGCGGACTGGGCGCTGGCGCTGCCCGCCGTCAAGAGGACCAGAGTCAGGGGGACCCACACGCGCATGGGCTGAACCTCCGCAAGCGGGGACGCGCAACAGGCGCGTCGACACCGGACGCCCAGGCAAACGTTACGCCAGCGCGAGGGTCTCGTAAATGGCTTGTTTGGTGGGGTCAGAATGGGGTCTGACCCCATTTCTGACCCCGGACTGTCCCCGACAGGGGTCGTTCAGACGTTGCCCGTACTACAATTCACGTGTGACGTCCAGCCCTGGCGATCAGGTGGCGATCTCGCGGTTCGTCGAATTCACGCGGGCCGAGTGGGCGCGCCTGCGCGCCTCGACGCCATTGCCGCTGACCGAGCCGCAACTGCGCCCGCTCGTCAGCATCAACGAGCGGATGTCGCTCGACGAAGTCGCCGACATCTACCTTCCGCTCTCGCGTCTCCTGAATCTCTACGTGGGCGCGACGCAGAACCTGCATCAGGCAACGGCGACGTTTCTCGGATCCGACAGCCCGCGCGTGCCGTTCGTGATCGGCATCGCCGGCAGCGTGGCGGTGGGCAAGAGCACGATCTCTCGCGTGCTGCAGGCGCTGCTGTCGCACTGGCCCAGCCATCCGCAGGTCGATCTCATTACCACCGACGGCTTCCTGTTGCCGAAGTCGACGCTCGAAGAGCGCGGCATCTTGGACCGCAAGGGGTTTCCCGAAAGCTACGACGTACGGCGTCTCGTGCGCTTTCTCGCCGACGTGAAGTCCGGCGTGGCCGAAGTGCAGGCGCCGGTCTACTCACACCTGCGCTACGACATCGTTCCGGGCGAGTACCAGACCGTCCGCCATCCGGACGTCGTCATCGTCGAGGGCCTGAACGTGCTGCAGACGGGCGGGAGCCGGGCCGGCCGGCCGATGCCGATGTTCGTCTCGGACTTCTTCGACTTCGCGATCTACGTGGACGCGCAGGAGAACGACATCGAGCAGTGGTACGTCGAGCGCTTCCTGGCGCTGCGGGAGACGGTCTTCAGGAACCCGTCATCCTATTTCCATCGCTATGCGGCGCTGACCTCCGACCAGGCGATCGAGACCGCGCGAAGCATCTGGCGGTCGATCAACCTGGTCAACCTGCGCGAGAACGTGCGGCCCACACGCGAGCGCGCGCACGTCATTCTGGAAAAGGGCCGGGATCACGCTGTGCGCCGCGTACGGCTGCGAAAGATCTGAGGGCTGCGGCCTACGAGGCGTTGGCGAGCGCCGGCGCGAATTCCTTGGCCAGCAGCGGAACGACGGCGCTGGCCGTCAGCGGCTCCGAGAAGAGAAAGCCCTGGGCATGCGGGCAATCGAGCGCCGTTGAGCTGCTCGGCGTGCGCCACCGTCTCGACGCCCTCCGCGATGATGCCCATCCCGAGCTCGCGGGCCAGCTTCACGATGGCGCCGCCGACGACGTCGTTTTCGTGCGTGCCCATCCGCGCGACGAACGAGCGATCGAGCTTCAGTGCATCCACCGGATACCGCTGCAGGTAGCTGAGCGAGGAGTAGCCGGTGCCGAAGTCGTCGAGGTGCACGGCCACGCCGATCCGGTGCAGCCGATCGAAGTTCTGATCGACAACGTCGGAATGGTTCATGAGGACACGCTCTCGGTGATCTCGAGCTGCAGGCTGTGCCGGCGCCATACCGCTGCTCGCCAGCACCGCCTCGACCTCGTCCACGAAGCTGGCGCGCATGAACAGCTTCGACGGCACGTTGACCGACAGCTGCAGCGGCCGTCCGAACATCTGCTGCCACGCCGCGACCTGATAGCAGGCCTCGACCAGCACGTGCGAGGTGAGCGGGATGATGAGCCCGGTTTCCTCGGCGATGGCGATGAACTCGGCCGGCGAGTCGATGTGTCCGTCGGCCCGCTTCCAGCGGAGCAGCGCCTCGAGCCCGATGATCCGGGACGTCGCCAGCTCCACGATCGGCTGATAGAAGACGGAGAACTCCTTGCGCTCGACCGCGCGCCGCAGCTCGGTCTCCTGCGTCAGACGCGCCAGCGCCGCGGCATGCATGTCCGGATCGAACATCTCGTATCCGCCGCGCCCGGCGGCCTTGGCGCGATACATCGCGATGTCCGCGTCGCGAAGCACGGCATCCACCGCCCGATACTGCGCGCCGCCGACGACGATGCCGATGCTCGCCGACCCGAACAGCTCGTGCTCGGCGATGCGGAACGGATCTGCGAGCGCGGCCTGCAGCCGCTCGGCGACGGCGCACACGTCTTCGGGCGTGGCGAAGTTCTCGGCCAGCACCGCGAACTCGTCGCCACCCAGCCGCGCCAGCGAGTCGCCGGGTCTGAGCTGCGACTGCAGCCGCTGCGCGATCGCGACCAGGAAGCGGTCGCCGACGATGTGGCCAAGGCTGTCGTTGACCAGCTTGAAGCCGTCGAGGTCGATGAACAGCACCGCGTACTGGTGCGACGACGAACGCGCGCCCGCGCGCGATCGCGCGCTGCAGGAGCTCGCTGAAGAGCGTGCGGTTCGGCAGGTTCGTCAACGGATCGTGGCGCGCCGCCTGGGCCAGCGAGTCGCGGACCAGGCGCTGCTCGGTGATGTCGGTCAGCGAGCCGGCCATGCGAACCGGCCGGCTGGCGTCGTCGCGGACCGCGATGCCGCGGCACAGCACCCAGCGGATCTCGCCGCGGACATGCCGCACGCGATACTCGTGCTCGAAATGCGCGCGCTCACCATCCAGATGCGCGCGAAGCGCTTCGACCAGTGCCGGACGATCTTCCTCGTGGGCGTAGTCCAGCCACTGCTCGTGCGTCGAGACGCTGGCGTTGGCCGACAGTCCGATGATCAGCTTCCAGCGGTCCGAGCAGTAGAGCGTGTTGGCCGGAATGTCCCAGTCCCACAGACCGTCGTTGCTGCCAGCGGCCGCCAGCGCGTAGCGCTGCTCGGATCGGCGGGCCGCTTCGAGCGCGGCAGACCGTGTCGCCGTGCAGGCGCAGCACTTCTTCCTTGTGGCGCTTCTCGGAGGCGATCCGGTCCACATACATGCGATACGAGCGGAACGTCAGATAGACCGGCGCGGCCGCCAGCGGCAGCAGCCACCACTGGCTCGTCGTCCACAGGACGGCGCCAGCAGCCGCGGCGCCGGCGCCGACGAAGTAGCTGGGCGCGGTCCACAGGAAGTTCGTCTGCCAGACTGTCCACACCGGCTGCCGGGCCGCGAGCCCGACAGCGGTGGCGACGATGAACGTGTTGACCAGGTAGTAGGCCAGGGCGCTCGCGACGAGCGGCTTGGCGATCGACTGGAAATCGAGCTCGCCGGGCTGTCCGCCGAAATAGCGTGAACGTCATGCCGGACGGCCTGTACCGTCAGCACCAGCGCAGAAGCGTTGAACAGAATGCGGAACGCCGGGTTGCGTCGATTGGTCCCGAAGATCGACTGTGCGCACGCGCTCGCGCCGGCAACCAGCATCGTCATCTCGCGGCCGATGAGGAGCAACGCCGCAAAGTCCACGCTGTAGGAGATCGACAGGTTCGAGGCGCTCGTGCCGAGCGGCAGCCGCAGCCGCAGGCTCGAGGCCAGCACCGACGCCGCCAGGAGGGCGACGAACTGCGTCGGGTGCGTGATCTGGCGCGGTCCCTGAATAATGAGTACGGCGCAGCCCAAGGCCACGACGGCAATGACGAAGACACTCGCGGAGACGGGCAGATGCTCCAGGCTCATCGCCCGGGATGCATCACCCTTCGCCGGCTCGTGACTTCGCGACAGCCAGTCGCGAACCCAGCCAGAACGTACCCGTGGAGGACACCGCGCTCATATGCGTGTCTGGCCTAGTCCCAGACGACCTTGCGCCGGAGGCGCGGGTCGTTGATGCGGACCTTCATGCGACCCGTCCTTGTCGTAGTGACAGGTCGTCGTCGTTCGTTACCAAAACCGACATGCTCATCTATAAGGCAACCAGGGAGCCAACGGCATAGCGGATGGCACACGCCCAAAGCGATGCGCGGGTGCGCACACAACGTCGCGAAAGTTCGCGCGCCGGATTCGACAGTATTGGTGATCGTCCAATCTGGGAAAGTCAGAGGTTCTTGCGCTGACGGGAACCCTGCACGCGGAGGACCTTTTCGTCCACGCGCGCAGTAGAAAGTGTGAAGGGAAAATGTGGTTCGAGGTGGGAAGTTCAGCGCTCTTGCAGCCACGCCGCGAGGGCACGGAACGCCTGGCCTCGGTGGGCGACCGCGAGCTTCAGCTCGTCGGTGACCTCGGCGAGGGTCGCGTCGTAGGGAGGGTAGTAGAAGATCGGGTCGTACCCGAACCCACGGTCTCCCTGGGCCGCATGCGCAATCCTGCCCTCGACGGTGCCGCGCGCCTCGTAGACGATCCGGTCCTCGTCGGCAACGGCCAGTGCGCAGACGAATCGCGCTGCCCGGTTCTTGACAGGCGGTCCGGCCAGCCGCCGGAAGATCTCCGCGAACCGCTCCGGGTACGACGCGTCCGGTCGAATGAACCTGGCCGATCGGACTCCCGGCTCTCCGTCCATGCCGTCGATCACCAGCCCCGAGTCCTCGGCGACGGTCGTCAGGCCGGATCGCGACGCGTAGTACAGCGCCTTGAGCCTGGCGTTCTCCTCGAAGGTCGCGCCTGTTTCTTCTGGCTCCTCGATCGGATCCAGGTCGTGGAGCGTGGACAGTTCGACCGGGGCGCCGCTCGAGCAACGAGCGGATTTCACGCAGCTTCCCGGCATTGGTCGTCGCGACGAGCAGACGCCACTTCGACTCGCTTCGCTCGGTCACCCCTTTGGTTTCTCGAGATACTGGCCGACGAGCCCGCGCTGCAGCGCGATGAGCTGCCGCACGCCGGTGTCGGCGAGATCGAGCAGGCGATTGAGGGCTTCGCGGCCGAAGGGCAGCGCTTCCGCGGTTCCCTGCAGCTCGATGTACAGGCCGCCGCCGGTCTTGACCACGTTCATGTCCACGTCGGCGCGCGAATCCTCCGTGTACGCCAGGTCGAGCATCGGCTCGCCTTCGACGATCCCGACGCTCGTGGCGGCGACGAAGTCGCTGATCGGCATGGTCCGGATCATGTCCTGTTCGCGCATCTTCTGGACGGCGAGGACCAGCGCGACGAAGGCGCCGGTGATCGACGCCGTGCGCGTGCCGCCGTCGGCCTGAATCACGTCGCAGTCGAGCGTGATGGTCCGCTCGCCGATCTCTTCCAGCCTGGCGACGCTTCGGAGCGAGCGGCCGATCAGCCGTTGAATCTCCTGCGTGCGGCCGCCGACCTTGCCGGCGGTGGACTCGCGCTGCGATCGTGTCGTCGTGGCGCGAGGAAGCATCCCGTACTCCGCGGTGATCCAGCCCTTGCCGGAATTGCGACGAAACGGCGGTACGCGGTCCTCCACGCTGGCCGTGCAGATGACTTTCGTTTTTCCGGCTTCGACGAGCACCGAACCCTCGGCGTGAATCAGATAGTTGGGTGTGATGCGCGTGGGTCGGAGCTGTTCCGCGAGGCGGCCGTCTGATCTCATATCTAAGCAACTGTAATTCAAAACGCGAGGCGAACTCGAACAATGACTGCGCGTGACTTCGCGTTCCACGAAACCGCGGAGGCGCGGAGGCGCGGAGGTTTCTTTTCTTAATGACTGCACGTGCAGTCAGTGACGAAAGACAACCTCCGCGTCTCCGCGCCTCCGCGGTTCGTGATCACGTGAAGTCACGTGCAGTCATCGTTACCGACACGTGCAGTCATTTTTGACCTTCGAGTCTTGAGCTTTGAGCTTCGGATCTGTCTGCGAATCGCGCACGAGCGTCGAATCGCGCTCGAGCGGCCGGCGGACATCGACGTGTCCGGCGATGGTATCGACTTCCTGTCCTTCGACGAGGAGCTGCACGCGCTGGACGGCAGGCAGGTTCGTCGTGATCGCATTCACGACCGCGTAGACGGTGAGAAGCTCGGTGAGCGATCCACCGGGATGCGCGCTGACGACGTCTCCGCTCAGGTCTACGAAGGCGTCGCCGCGTTCGGTGACATAGAACGCGCGCAGCTTCGTCCCTTTGGGAACCACCTGGACGTACGGCTGTGGCGCGTCCTGGAACTGCACCGCCAGGATCTGCCGCCCTTGCTCGACCACACTCGTCGCGGCCGGCACGTCGCGCCGGACCGGCACGAGCGCGCGGGCATCGGACGATCCGTAGTAGAGCGTGGCCGTGATATGCGCCGGTTTCGGAGGGAGCGGTCGGCGTGGTCGCAACCACAGGCGCCGCGGCCGGTTCGGACAGGAGCCGGACCAGGGCCCACACCGACGGCGCCGGACCGCGATCAGCAGCGCGACCAGATAGGCCTTCGCGCGCCGGCTCACGGAGCGGACGTCTCCTCGAGGTAGCCGCGGAAGCGGACGATGGCGTTGTACACCGCCTGCGCGACGGAGTTCTTGAACTCGTCGCTCGCGGCCGCCTTCTCCTGCGCGTTGTTGGTCAGGTACGCCATCTCCACGAGGACCGCCGGCATGTTGGCCGCCGACAGCAGGCGCATCGGGCCTTGCTGCCGCGGACGCTGGCCCATGGGCACGCGTCCGCGCAGCTCCTCTTCGACGATCTGCGCCAGCATCGCCGAGCTCTCGACATGCTGCGCCTGCGCCAGATCCCACGGCACGAACTCGATCGTCCGGATACCGCCGCTGACGACTGGCAACGAGACCGATTCGGCCGCGGTCGAACGCTTCACGGCTTCGCCTTCTCTATCGAGCCGCTCGTAGAACACTTCCGCGCCTGATGGCGATCCCGACAGCGCGCCATTGGCGTGCAGGCTGATGAGCAGGTCGGCCTTGCCGTTGTTGGCGGCGGCCGCGCGCTCGTCGATGCTGACCCGCCGGTCCTCTTCGCGGGTCAGGATGACTTGCACGCCGAGGCCCCGTTCGACGAGCGAGCGCAGTCGTCGCGCGACGTCGAGCGTCAACTGCTTTTCCTCCAGACCGTCGGCCCCGCGCACACCAATGTCGTCGCCGCCGTGACCGGCGTCGATGGCCAGTGTCTGCAGCGCCTGTCGGGGCTCGAGTCCGGGCACTCGAGACTCCGGACTCGGGATTCGTGGCGGCTCGGGAGTGGGCACTCGCGGATCCGGGGTCTGGGCCCCGACCGGGACCTCGATCGCCACTCGCGTGGTGTTGTCCGCGGTGCTCACCGTCGTTCGCGCGGTGCCGGCCGAACGACTCAACGCAACGACGACGAGATTCGGTTGATCGCCGATCCGAATGCCATCCACGAGTCCGGTGGCCGTCACCGGAAACACCGGTTCCAGGGCGTCGGCCTCGACGCGCAGCACGAGCCGGCCGGTCTCGGTGGTCGCCGTGACCGGCGTCGCCGGCGTGATGACGATGGTGGCGCGCGTTGGTGGACCGGCCGAGTCGATGCGCCCCGCGACACGAGGCACTCTCAAGTCGCCGACGAGCAGCAGGCGTGCCGGGCGCCGCAGATCGATCTTCTGGTCGTAGATCGGCCCAAGGGCGCGCGGCAGAAACTCCACCGGCACGAGCCAGCGCCGGCCGGAGCGGACCACCGCCGAGGGAAGCGTGACGATCCGGCCATCGACCGACGCCATCGGCTGATCCGCTGACGCGACGATGGTCTTGCCGCGATACGACACCGTGAAGCCGCCGGCCAGCGCGTCTTCGCGAACGGACACCTGAAAGAATGCGGCGAGATCGTCGAGCGCGATCAGCTCGCGGCCGTTGTTCATGACGGTGGGAATCGTGCGGCGGCCGTCTTTGGATACGAGGGTCAGCGGTGCTGGCGCTGATGTGTCCTGCGCCCGCGGCGGGGTGGCGAGTGCGACGCAAATGAGCGCGACGAGTGCGCTCGTCACTCGCCAGCCCGGCATGACCTGAGGATCGCCGATCACCAATCAGTGATCGTAAACCGAATCGGTGCTCAAGCGTCTCGCTTCAGATCGTGGAGGCCGCCTTCAGGCGGCCTTGCTTTACGGGCGGCTTCTGCTGTCGAGCAGCTCTCTGACCTTGGCTTCGATTTCTTCGGGCGTGAAGGGTTTCCCGAGAAGCGGAATGCTGGCTTCCATGGCCGGCAGCGCTTCGCTCGCTGGAAACCCCGACACGAACAGGACCTTCACCGCCGGCCACTGCGACCTGATCTGCTCGGCCAGCTTCACGCCGCTCATGGCCGGCATCACGATGTCGGTGACGACGAGATCCATCTGGCGGCTCGCGCTGCCCATGAAGGCCAGGGCTGAATGGGCGTCTTCGGTCTCGAAGACGTCGTAGCCGCGCGAGCGCAGGATGCGAGCCAGCAACCGTCTGACTGCCGGCTCATCGTCCACGACGAGCACGCGTTCGTCGCCGCCTGCCGCACGCTCGTGCGAGGCGGTGCCTGGCGCTTCCGACTCCGCCCGCCGGCCGCGGGTTTGAAGTAGATCGAGAACGTCGTTCCCTGGCCTGGTGTGCTGTCGCACCAAATGTAGCCGCCGCTCGGCTTGACGATGCCGTAGACGCTCGAGAGTCCGAGGCCGGTGCCTCGATTGCCCTTCGTGGTGAAGAACGGCTCGAAGATTCACCAGCAGCTGTTCGAGCTGGCCGGGATCCACTTCGACCGTCCAGGACGACGTCGTCGCACGCATCGGCGGCGACGAGTTTGCGGTGCTGGCGTCGGGACTGACGTTGAGACAGGCGGAGAGCCGGCTGCGCGCCATCCTGACGCAGATGACGACCGCGATGAGCGCGACCTCGAGCATCCCGCGCATCACGCTGAGCTGCGGCGCAGCGGAGTGCTCAGCCGGCGATACCATGCAGAGCCTCATGGCGCGAGCGGATCAGGCGCTCTACGACGCGAAGCGCAAGGGCAAGAACCGCGTGTCGGTGAAGGCTCTTCCATTCATCCGCGATTTGCTCAGCCGCTAGCTTCTGGCGCTGCGCTTGCACTCCACGTAGAGGCGAACTCGTAGAGGCGGACCTTCAGGTCCGCCTGGCGCCTTAGGAGTGGATGCGCATGACCAACATGGTGATCTACCTGATCGGCACGCTCCTCGTTGTGGCGGGGCTTGCCTATGGTGCGTCACGCCTTGGAGTCAGCCAGACCTGGATCATCGCCGGCGCGCTCGTCATCATCGGCATCGGCCTGATGGGTGGCATCGTCAAGACGCGACAGAAAGATCCCGCTACGTAAGGCTCTAGGCTTTCGGCGTCTGGGCTCTAGCTAGGCGCGATCGTAGGTCTGCGCCAACACGCCTAGTCGTCGCATCGTGTCCTGCGTCAGTTGTCCTGAACGCAGGCGCCAGCGCCAGTTGCCGCTCGCGGTGCCGGGACGATTCATGCGCGCCTCGCTGCCCAGGCCGAGCAGGTCCTGCGCGGGAACGATCGCCGTGTCCGCGACCGACGCCATCACCGCGCGGATGAACTCCCAGTGAATCTCCTTGCCCTGGGCTTTGTCGAAGGGTCGACCCTCGAGGCCGAGGTATCGCGTCGCGTGATCGCGCTCGGCCGCGATGTCGGCGTCGGACCTCGTGCTGTGGCCAACGGCACTCGTCCACCATCCCACCGTCGTGTCGTTGTCGTGCGTGCCGGTGTAGACGACTAGGTTGCGTGGGTAGTTGTGCGGCTTGAAGTCGGGCGCCTGCGGATCGGTGCCGAACGCGAACTGCAGGATCGCCATGCCGGGAAGCTCGAAGCGCCGGCGCAGCGCTTCCACGTCGGGGGTGATGACGCCGAGATTCTCTGCGACAAACGGCAGGTGCTCCAGCTTGAGCGCGGATCTGATCTCCTCGAACAGTGCGGCGCCTGGGCCCTTCACCCATTCCCCGTTGGTGGCAGTCGTTGACCTGGCCGGCACCTCCCAGGACGCCTCGAACCCGCGGAAGTGATCGATGCGCACCGCATCGACGAGCGTCAGCAGCGACTCAAAGCGCTCGACCCACCAGGCGAATCCCGAGCCACGAAGTGCATCCCAGTTGTAGTGCGGGTTTCCCCACAACTGACCGGTCGCGCTGAAATAGTCCGGCGGCACGCCCGCAAGTACGGACGGCTGACCATCGTCTTCGAGGCGGAACAGCTCCTGACGGCTCCAGACGTCCGCGCTGTCGTGGGCGACGAAGATCGGCAGGTCCCCCATGATCTGAATCGATCGCGCGTGACAGGCGTCGCGCACGCGCTGCCACTGCTCGAAGAACAAGAACTGGGTGAGCGTGTGCAGCCGGATCTCCCGCGCGCAGCGGACGGACCATTTCGCCATCGCCGCCGCATCGCGATGCGCAATGTCCCGCTCCCATTCGGTCCATGATGCGTGCTCGTGTGCCTCTTTCACGGCCATGAACAGCGCGAAGTCGTTCAGCCAGGCGGCCTGCTCGCGGCAGAAACGCTCGAAGCGATCGCGCATCGGGCTTGCGCCGGCGGCGTCGAATCGTTCGAGCACGTGCGGCCACAGCGACTGGCGATGGGCGATGACGGCAGGGAAGTCCACGCTGTCGCTGTCGGGCCACCTGAAGGTGGCCCCCACGTCGGCGGCCCCCACGTCTGTCGTAGGGGCCACCTTCAGGTGGCCCGCGGACAGCAGGCCGTCCTCGACCAATAACTCCGGGCTGATGAGGAGCGTGTTGCCGGCAAACGCAGAGAAGCATTGATACGGAGAGTCGCCGTAGCCGGTCGGTCCGAGCGGCAGCACCTGCCAGAGTCGCTGCCCGCCGGACGCGAGAAGATCGATGAACTCGAATGCCGCGGGGCCGAGGTCGCCGATCCCGAATCCACCCGGCAGCGACGTCGGGTGCAGCAGTACGCCACTTGAACGGCGAAACGCCATGGCCGGTTACAAGTGCGGAGCGGCGTCGGACTCGCGCTCGCGATTGGCTCTGAGCTGCTCCTCGATCAGCGTCTTGGCGGCCTCGCGGCCGCCAAGGCCGAACGCGATCGCGAGTCCCATCATCAGCGCGCCAAACGTGATGGCGAAGGCGGCGAGGATCACCGACGTCGCGAGGCCCACCTGCTCGAGCGCCATCACCACACCAATGGCAATGACCAGCACGCGCAGGGCCCCGCTCAGCAAACGTGCGCCCGGCAGCCCGGCATTCACCGACGCCAGCAGCGTGGCGCGCCAGAGGAAGTTGCCCACCAGGAAGCCGACCGCGAGCACCAGCAGGGCGACGAGGAAGCGCGGCACGAACCTGAAGAACTCCTCGACCAGTCCCTGAAACGGCGTCAGCTGCAACGTGTCGACCGCCGACACGATGAATCCGATCCAGACAATCCAGAAGACAATCTTCGCGATCAGCACCTCCGCGGTGGGCATCTCGGCGACCCGCAGCATCTCGCTCGCGCCGCTCCGCAGCGTCAGGCGATCGAAGTCCATCCACGTGAGGAAGCGCTGGATCGCCCGCCGGACGACCAGCGCGATCACGAAGCCGCCGGCGAAGATGATCAGCGCGGCGACCAGTCGCGGCACGAACTGCACGAACGCCGTGGCGAAGTTCCGCCACGACTGAACGAGCGCATCGGCGATTTCCTGAATCATCGTGACCTCACCTTCCGTCCAACCAGCTGGCGACGAGCGCCGGTTTCAAGCGTAGGAACATCTCACACAGCGCATCGAGCCGGCCCTGTATCACGTCCGGCGGTTCGGACGCCGTCTTCCGCCATGAAGGCCGCCGCGCGCCACATGTACAACGGCGCGAACATGTCGGCGAGATGGTCGATGGCCGCGCGGCCGTGCTGAATCGCGGTCGCGAATCCGTACACCGTCCTCACCCACAGCTCATCGTCGAGTCGCGCGGTCGTGCCGGACGCGTTCTCCATGACCCGCAGAAAGAGCCCGGGCTCGAGCACGTCCTCGAGCAACGGCTTGATTTCGGCGATGTCGCGACGGGCCTGGTCGGCCAGGGCCTGGTAGTCCCACGGCGAGGCGTCCGGCGTCACGACCGGATCGACGCCCCACGTGCGCAGCTCCGCGATCGCGTTGGCTTTCAGCCAGAACGACTCGTGCGCGCGAAGGCTTTCGACCACCGACACCACGACCTGGTGCACGACGTCCCTGAGCGTGGTGCGGCTGCCGGCCGCCGTCGGGACCGGACGCCAAATCTGGCCGACGGGGAACCGCTCGGCCGAGGCCTCGGTGCGCAGCCAGAGATCGATCGCGAACCTGGCCGATTCGTGGCTCCAGATGTCCTGTTCGAGGCAGTGCGACGCGAAGCGCCCCGAGCAGCCGAACTCGGCGCCGAGCGGCTCGTCGAGACCGATGGAGTAGACCGCACGCACGAGCGGCCGCACGAGTTGCGTGATGAGGATGCCGTCCCGCGGGTGGCGTCGATACCGCGGCGCGAGGAATTCGACATCGGATCGCACGATCGGCGCAATGAGCTCGGTCACGCGCTCCGGGTTCGTCGCGGGACCGCCCGGATCGATGACCACCAGCACTTTCGCCTGAGTGAGCTCGGACGCGGCAAAGAGCGTACGGAGCGCCGTGTGCTTGCCTGGCAGCCCGTGATAGGGCGCGAGCACGCGATGCAGCGTTCGCAGCGGATGCGACGTCTGCACGCGGTCCGCTTCGGTGAACGTCGCGCCGCGAATGAGGTCCGGCGTGCCATCGGTCGATCCGCCGTCGGAATTGATCATGACCGTGCGCAGCCGCGGAAAGTCGCGGGTGAAGGACAGGTGCACGGCGCGGACGACGTCGACGATCGTGGCGGCGTTGTTGAGCGTCGGCAGGCCGACGAGGACATCGACCTGACCGACGGCAATCAGCTGCCGCAGGAGCGCGTCGGGAAGCGTGCTCTCAGTCTCCACGTCTGGTCCCCGAACCCGAACCCGAACGTGAACACAAACTGAGAAGTGAGAACCGGGAAGCGCGAACGACAAGTTTCATAGCCGTCGCAGCCTGAACCAGTAGAAGTCGTACGGGCCTATCATCATGATGTACGGCGTGGCGCCGATGCGCGGGAAGACGCTGCCGCCGAACATCTCGATCGGAATCGCGCCGGCCAGTCGGGACAGGTCGAGATCCACCGCCTGCGCGGTGCCCGCCAGATTGCTGACGACGAGGACGGTTTCGCGTCCGAGCGTTCGCGTGAATGCCAGCACGCGGTGATTGTCGGGCTTCAGGAACTCGATCGAGCCGCGGCCGAACACGCGGGCCTGCCGACGCACTTCGATGAGGCGCTTGGTCCAGTTCAGGAGCGACGTGGGATTCCGCTGCTGCGACTCGACGTTGACCGCTCCCGAG
>CAVVTC010000014.1:0-243785 GCA_963751025.1 uncultured Acidobacteriota bacterium
AGGGCCAGCGTGGGGCACCGCGACGGCAAGCTGTGTATGTCGCTCCGCGAAACCGGCTCGCTCGTTGCAGCAATTTGAAGGCAGACCTGAAAGTCTGCACCTGTCTTTCCTGCGGCTCACAGGGGGCGTGAGTCAACTCGGCCAACGACCTATATCGAGCCCGAGTGCGTTCTGCGACACCTTCAACCTCTAGCATCCGTCTCTTGCGGTCTGCCGTGTCGCCAGGAATTCCAAGCGAGCAGTCCTGAAGAGCGACAATTCGACCGTAAGGCCATGCCGTCACCGGGAGGTCGAGAAGCACCTTGCGAAGCGTCTTAGCCGGCAGGGAGGTCAGTGTTACTTTAGGTTGCCGCCTACCCAATGAAGTCGATCTCCTTGCCCACTCCCACGAAGCCGGGCGGTCTCGTCAATCGTCCATGCTGCGACCACGTCCTGGAACGCCAGCCCAACGCCGCCATAGACCGTCACCTGTTCGAACTGGTGCGACCAGGGTGCAATCCGGCGAGCACCTCGCCCAACTCCGCTGCGATTGCATCCGAGCCGAGGCCAACTCCGCCCAGGGCGCCCATTTCGACGGCAAGCCCTCAATCATCGCAAACAAACAGGGCATTCCTAATCACCTCAGCAGCCACTTCCGCTTTACCGGGCTCATCGGGGCCCAGCGTCGTGACGTGCGCCCCACGACCAAGCATCCCGGGTAGCGCGGAGGGTTCCCTGGCCCACGTGGCTGTGAACACGACTTCACCGGCCTGAATGGCATCCGCGACACAGTCAGCGACCTCCACCGCGAATCCGAGTTCAGGCAAACGGCTTCTTCTCGAAGGCAGCGATCGCGCCGGCACTACATCGTGCACGGACGCCCCCGACGAAGCCGACGCAGGGCGGCGAACGAGGCCGAAGTTGACACCGCCCTTGAACGCCAGCACCGATGACGGCGGCCGTATCTGCGCTCGCGTTCGCAAGCACGTCTGCAGCCAGCGCTCCCGCAAGTCCGGTCCGCACGGCCGTCAGATGCGTGGAGTCCATGATCGCAAGAAGATTCCCTGTCTCAACGTCGTGGAGACACAATACGCCGCGAATCGCCGGGCTCTGCGCGGGAAACTTCGCGTGGACTTTCACGGTATACGCAGGCACTCCAGGCGTGGTGCCCGGGAACAAGACGGTTGCCGTGCCTGGGCCAGGCAGTTGAGAACGGATGCGATGGGCCCTCCCTGCCGAATCAGCGGAATAGGCGACAAACGCCCGGCGTAGCCCCGCAAGCAGCGTGATCGGATCGAGCAGCGTCTCAGTCTCGGACCTGTCAACAGCAGCGTGGACATTTGTCGTCGATCCGGCTAACGTCCTGGCGTTCAGCTGCGAGCACCCGCCCGAGCGGAGCGAGGAAGGGTGATCGGCAGCTGCAACGCCTTGTTATCCCGCTTCACGATGCTGCGTCCGGATAGAAAGTGAATCCGTGCCCTGGCCCTTTCCGCACTGCTTCGAACCAGGTGACCTCTTCGGAGTTCTTCCACTGCCACTTGGATGGGCTGCTCCGGTGGGTTCTTGGTGCCGTTGCGCTCGAACTCCTTGAGGACCAGCTGACCGGCGACAGCTCCGGCTTCGTCTGCCGATGCCGCTTGGACCCATCGCGTCGTGTAAAAGCCCAGTCTGTCAATCTTCTGCGATTCCACATCCAGCAGAAAGACGGCGCACCTTTGAGCAATACGCGGAACCGCGGCATTGGCTTGTCGGGATAACGCTGGCGGGCTCCCCTGTGACGGCCGCTCGAGGGCAGATTACCACGCCGGCCGTCGTCAGGTGCAGCCGCTGCTAGCCGTCAGTCGGGACAATCTCAAGGACCACGCACGACACCGCGTGACCGTCATCACTCCGGCAATGAATACCGTGCCGCATATTCGGCTCGAACCAAACCGTTGTGCCCCCTCAAAGAATAGTACGGCCAACGTGACGCATCAGCCGCGGCGGTCACGTGCTCGCAACGCCGTCGGCTGCATGCGATGGTAGGCGGGTGTTGGTTCTGAAGCGCACCGCGACAGCCAAGAGCCAAATGACACCAACGGCGATCACGAGTGGCAATACCGTAGCAGTTAGGGACTGCATCATCTCCACCTCGCCTTCACGGACTGGCAGCCCCTGCAGTGCACGGCGAGCGACGACCGCCTCACCCGCCCACTGTCGAAAGTCCTCGCGGTGAATGATCGCCGCAACCACCTCGGCTCCCAGGACGGCGATACCGATCGCCGCGCCGGCCGATCGCGTCCGGAGGACCAACAACCCCGCTGCGACATTCAGGCCACCAAGTATCGTGATCGCTCTCGTTGCGATCCATTCCGGCGATGCGAGCCCCAGTAGGGGCTCAACCGGCAGCCCCTGAGTCCACCGCACCACATTCTTCGACCCCTCCAACACGAGCAATGTGCCGGCCAGTTGCCGTCCACCACCGTTCTCGTTCGAGGATGCGTGGCTCCACTGTCGCGACTTGGCCACCGTGTATTCCCAATGCCCACTGCCCCGGCGTCACAAGCTTCAACGCCCACGCCACCCATCTGAGTCCCAGAAACACCGCGAGTGACACGAGCCAGTTCTCCGCCGGAGCCATCGACCGGAGGGCCCATGCAACAGGCTGAAAAACGGCGGTGAAGACAAGGTAATCGAGGTAGAGCGCAAGCAGTTGACGCTTCCGAGAAGGCGTTACCACGAGGTGCTCCAGTTCATCATGTAACCGCCTAACGTTTCGGCTTCAGCCGCTGCGGATTCACAGATCGAGCAGACCGCCGCCGGCTGCAAGCCGATGTTAGACGGCGTCGGGGTACAGATCGACCACATGGGTAACAGAGTAAACCGGCGGTTAACTCTGTTACCTATCTTCCCGGTCGTTCAACCCCGCCTGCCGAAGAAACGTGAAGGAATGCGAACCGGCACAAGGATTCCCCGAGCGTCCCTGGAGCGAGGCCGTTCCGCGAACCACACCGGAGATGCTCGACGCGGTTCCTGTCGCGTCGCCGGCGGCATAGATCAGGAGTTCTTGCGATGCCGGAATTCGGTCAAAGAGCTCGTCGTGGATATTCAAGAGAAAGCGAAACTGCGAGTTGTCGAACACATACAGCTGGCCCACCGCTGTGGGTTCCGTAAACGCTCCGCCAAGGACGCGAACGGACAGGTAGCCCAGATCCTCGAGGATCGCGCGGTATACCCATACTCTGCGCGACTCGAACTCGACACATCCTTCGTCAATCTGGACCGTCAGCGTGTAGTCTCCAGCGAAGGCTGCGCGCATCGGGGCAGACAACGAGGGGGCTGTCGGTGGGCCAGCGCACCCAAGCAGCGAAGTCGAAATGACCGCACTGACAACGCTCGCTAGGTGACGTTTCATGGTACCTCTCATCAACACGGGCAGTCGCTGGCAACGGCGATCGAAACGGCGTCACACTCGCCGGTCCGGCTAACGATCTGCCGTTCAGCGGCGGGGCGCAAGCCCCGTCCGCTGCAACGGCGCGGTTAGCCAGCATCCCGCTTGGCGAGCAATTGATCCCGGTACGTCCGCCACTTCTTGAGGCTATCGCCCGCGGACTTCAGGTCGAAGATTCCATCGATCGAGAAACCGGGCCCCTCGACCGATCCCCAGGAGGGATCGGAAAACTCAGCATCAGGAATGACTTCGAGTATTCGCCGAATCACTTCCGCACGAGAATCGAGGGGACGTGGTTCGAAGTCGTCGGCAATATCGCCAACCACCTTGGCGGCACCGGGAACGTCTTGGACGAAGATGTCCCAACTCATAATGCCTCTCTGGCTAACAAGTTGTCTGCTGACCAGTGTATTCCCGTAACGACCGACCACTGGCCGCCAGAATCGAGTCTGCATCGCGCGTCAGACCGCTCGAAGACCGCCGCCTGACACAGGCTTGCGAAGGGTTCCATGTCACGAAGGTTTGGCCTGGCCCTGTATGACTGGTCGGCGTAAGCGCGTAACGGCAGATCGGCATCTTCCGGCCGCCATCGACCCGCGTTCACGCGTCCAACGGACTCGTAACGCACGCTTGCGCGGTGGGGTACCTTTGCGAAAGAGGATCCAGCCCTCGAGACGCCATGCTGTTATTCGAGCGCGAACACGAAGAGTGACAGTCCTGACACGGTGGCGACGTACTGCTTGGTGCCGATACGGTAGGTGATCGGACCACTGTTGATCGCTGCGCCGAGATTGGTCTTCCACAGCAGCGCGCCCGTGCGCGCGTCGAGGGCCTGAAAGTAGCCTTCGCGCCCGCCGGTGAACAGCAGGTTCGACGCGGTGGTCAGGATCCCGCTGTCGGTCACGTCGGTCATGTCGAACTTCCACTGCTGCTGACCCGTTCGCGCGTCGAGTGCGATCACCGCGCCGTGGCCGGCTGCCTCGGTCCAGGTGTTGATCGGGGCGCCGCGGGAGAAACCAGGCGCGCCGGGCACAGCCGAAAAGTTTCTCGGCCCGCCGCCGGTGAAGTTGCGTCCTTCCTTGTACTCGACAGGGCTCGGACCATAAATGCTGGCGTAGTCCACCCACGCGGAGATGTAGAAGAGACCGGTGCGCGGACTGAACGACGGCGAATACCAGTTGGTCCCGCCCTGGTTGCCTGGATACGTCGGCGCGCCGGGCGGCTGCGGCGTCTGGTTCGGCCGGCCGCGCTCGTCAAAATCGCTCATCCAGTTGACCTTCACGAACGGCTTGCCCAGCAGGAACCGTCCGGTGGCACGCTCGAGCGCGTAGTAGTTGCCGTTGCGATTCGCCCACGCGACGACGTTGATGCCCGTGTTGCCCCAGTTGTCGATCATCACCGGCACCTGCACCGCGTCGTAGTCATAGACGTCGTGCGGCGTGAACTGGTAGTGCCATCTGATCGTGCCCTTGTCGGCATCGAGCGCGACAATCGAGGCCGTGTAGAGGTTGTCGCCGGGCCGCTGCGCGCCGGCGTAGTCGGGACCGACGTTGCCGACGCCCCAGTAGGTGAGATTCAGCTGCGGATCGTAGGAGCCGGTCATCCAGATCGATCCGCCGCCGTGCTTCCACGCCTCCGGATCGCAGAACGTACTCGGACTTCGGCGGGCACGCCTCCCAGGTCTCGTGGCCTTTCTCGCCAGGACCCGGGATCGTGTAGAAGCGCCACGCTTCCTTGCCGGTATCGGCGTTGTACGCCGCGATGAAGCCGCGGATGCCGTACTCGCCGCCGCCGACGCCGACAATCACCTTGTCCTTCACCACGAGCGGTGCGTGCGTGATCGAGTAGCCGGACGTCGTGGGGGCGACCTCGGTCTTCCACATCTCCCGGCCGGTCTTCGCGTCGATGGCAATCAGGTGGGCGTCCAGCGTGCCCATGAACAGCGTGTCGCCGAGGATCGCGACACCGCGGTTGTTGGCCCCGCAGCAGACGATGCGATCGGGATTGGGGGTGTAGCGATAGATCCAGAACACGCGGCCGGTGAGCGGGTCGAGAGCGACCACATCGTTCGGGCGCTGGGTGATGTACATCATCCCGTCAACGACGAGCGGCGTCGTCTGCCAGTTGCCGGCGACGGGCGACTGATACACCCACTGCAGCTTCAGGTTCCTGACATTGGCAGGCGTGATCTGATCGAGCGTGCTGAAACGCTGACTCCAGTAACTGCCGGAGTAGGTCAGCCAGTTCTGCGGCTCGGTCGTCGCATTGACCAGACGCTGAGACGTCACCTGGCCATGGACACTGAGCGACATCAGACAGACTATCGCTGCCACACAACACACGACTCGGCAGTGCGACGGTGCGAGGGTGCGACGGTGCGAAGGTCCGAGAGCGTGAGGGTGCGAGGGTGCGAGTGACATCGTGCTATTGCCCCTTCAGCGACAGCAAGTAACCGATCAGGTCGGCGAGTTCGTCCGAGCTGAGCTTGTCCTTGTAGGACGGCATCGGCGACGTCTTCGAGATCGTGAACTCGCGCAGGTCAGCCTTCAGCATCGAATGCAGCCGCTCTTTGTCGTCCATGACCTGAATGCTGTAGGTGTCCTCGTTGAGCCGCCGGCCGTTGACGATGGTGCCGTCCTTCTTCACCAGCCGCACCGGCCGGTTGATGGGCATCATCTGGCTGCTCGGATCGACGAGCGAGCGCTGGAGCGAGCCGGGGCTGCGCTGCGATCCGATGTCGCTGAGATTCGGCGCCACGCGCGAGCCGACGCGGCCGACGCGATGGCACGCGCGCAGCCGCCCTTGCCCTCGAAGATGGCGCGGCCGCGTGCCGCGTCGCCGGCCTTCACCGTCGCGGTGTCGAACGTAGTTCATGTTGCGCAGATAGGCGATGACGCCGGCCATCTCCGCGTTGTCGAGCGCGAACGGCGGCATCCCCGCGGCCTGCGAACCGGCCCTGATGAATCGCGCGAGATCGTTATCGCTCTGCGCGTTCCGGAACTTGCCGCTGCGCAGGTTGACGCCGCCAATCGCATCGCCTTGTGGCGCCGTGGCACGTGACGCATCGCGCCGCGTACAGGGTCGACCCATAGACGATGTCAACGTCCGGATACTGACTCTCGTGCAGCGGCGTCGTCGTCTGCGCCGCGACCGTTGATGCACCGATGGCGAACGACACGGCCGCCACGACGGCAATCGCAAAGGCTCTGGTCATGGAAGGGCTTCTCTGTTGTGCTCGACACTATCCGCCCGCGGTAGTAGAACTGTCAATCTTGGATAAGCGTGGAGGAACTATGGCCGTAACACAGAACGCGACATTGCGGGGCACGAGCGTGATGCCGAGCCTGACCGTGAACAACCTGCAGCAGAGCCTGGATTTCTTCGCCGGGCTGGGCTTCGAGGTCGAAGATCGCTGGGAGGACAACGGCGTGCTGCTCGGGCGTCATGATCAGGGCCGGCGAGGCCCGCCTCGGGCTTGAACCAGGACGATGGCAAGAAGGGCCGCGACCGGATCAAGGGCGTCGGCGTGCGCATCTATATCGAGGCCAATGACGACATCGATCAGGTCGCCGCGCGAGCCAAGGCCTCAGGCATCACGCTGCAGACCGAGCCGCACGACACCGAGTGGGGCACCCGCGCCTTCGAGGTCACCGAGCCGAGCGGGTTCTTGCTGACGATCGGGTCAGCCCCAAAGAAGTAGGCTGACCGTCGTTCGGGCCGTCAGGTCGTAGGGCATGGAGCGCGACGTCGCCTTGTCGAGATCGACGGGCGCTCCCCTCTCGGCCAGACGGCACCCGGCGGCCACGCTGATGATGCCGAGCGCCGTGCCGGCGATGACGTCGCCGGCCCAGTGGACGCCGAGCGTGTACGTCGACATCGCCACCATCACCCCGAGTGGAACCATCGTCATGCGGAAGCCGACACGATAGATGAAGCAGCACAGGACCACGATCACCGTCATCGACGTGTGAAAGCTGGGGAAGCAGTTGTCGAGCCCGCTCATCGGCCTGAAGGCTTCAATCAACCGTGAATCCCACAGATCGGACAGCAGGATCGCGCCCGCTTCGGGATACGACCAGCGCTCCGGCACGGGAAAGAGCAGAAAGAACGGCACGCTGCACACGTAGTCGATCACCAGCGCGAACGCAAAGGCGCGGAACGCCTGCGGATTCGGCTTGCGTGCCAGGGCCACCGCCGTGGCGACGACGATGACAGGGAAGAGAACGAAGTACGCCAGCGAGAAGCCATAGACGGACACGACGTCGCGCACCGCCTTGTTCTCGAAGCTGACGTGCGCTTCGAGCCAATGCAGCGCGCTGGCGAATTCGAGACCTCGGGCCGTCATGGCCGCCGACCATCGCCCCTCCAGCGCGGTCTCGCCGAGGTTGATGGCGCACACCACGACCACCAGCAGGAATGCGGCCAGTCTTCCACGCGCGAATCGCCATCGTCGCGACATGACCGGGCCTGCTGCCGGCTCCGGAACAGGAAAGGTCAGCGTCCCAGTCGACTCCGCCGCGAGCATCTGCGGTGCCATGACTCCTCCTACTGCGGCGCCTTG
The DNA here is from genome assembly GCA_963751025.1 of uncultured Acidobacteriota bacterium. Taxonomy (GTDB): domain Bacteria; phylum Acidobacteriota; class Vicinamibacteria; order Vicinamibacterales; family UBA2999; genus Gp6-AA40. Next base: position 7,971 of record CAVVTC010000014.1, read on the forward strand.
TCGTGCAGCAGCGCCTTGTCCTGCAGCAGCGCCATGGTGCGGATGTGCAGCCATAGGAGGGGCACTCCCGCGTCATCAACGATCGAGTGCCGCACGATCTTGCCAAGCACCCAGCACTCCAGCGTCGGCGACGAGCCGTCGGCCACGCCCTCGATGTCGCTCGGGATGTTGAACTCCACGAGCACGGCGGTGAGACACGCACCTCGGACCTGGAGGGGCCCCTGCAACTCGATGCGCTGCTGCGCCACCCATCGTTCGTCCTGCTTCGATACCGACCACGTTCCTCGCAGCAGGCTGATGTGCTTCATCCCGTCGTTGAGCACTTGACCAAAGTGACGCGAGGCAATCTTGACGACGGTTTCGTCTTCCGGGCGGATGAGCAGGTCACCACCCTCAGCGTCGGGCAGATTCGTGCGCACGGCCTCGTTCAGGGCATCCCACTCCAGCGGGCGGCCGACGAAGCCGGACATCAGATCCTTGCGAATCATCAGATGCAGCAGCGCGCCCAGCCGCATCGTGTCCCCGACCCTCGACTGATCGATCACGAGCTCGACGCTCCTGGAGATTTCTCCGGACAGGACGGCTTTCACGAACGGCACGCCCACGCCGGCCGTCACGCCGCGCGCCAGGCGAGTAATGCCACCCATCGACGCCGGCACGAGCCCCCTGGCCTTCAGCTCCTCGATCTGCTCTTCGACGCGGGGCCGGTTGCAGAAGAGCACGTCGGCGTCGGTGAGCGAGTCTTTGTTCCAGACGCGATGGAGCCGGACAGCCATGTCTCTGCATATCTGTGGAAACGTACGCGGCGGCTGCGGTGCCGGCGGCAGCAGCCTGCGGCGAAGGTCGAACGCGGCGCCAGCGCCAGTGAGCAGGAACAAGGCAATGAAGCTGCCGGCCAGGACCTTCGAGATCGTGCTCTCGTGCGAGCGGCGCTCGAGCACCACCTTGTAGGCCACGTCGCTCATGGGGTTCTGGAAGTCCACGGTGCCCGTGGTCGTCCGGACGAAGTCGCCTTTGTCGAACGCAAACGTGGCCGCACTGATCGTGACTGGCTCGGTATCGAACGTCTCCGCCGGCACGTAGTCGTTCCGGTCCGGATCGCGCCAGGTGAGACGCTGCACGTGCACCTTCTCGCCCTTGGAGATGGCAAAGTCCACGTCGCGGATCACGGTCGGGGCCCGTTCCTGATACGGCCAGAGGTAGCGGACGCGGTGCATGCGCGAGTGAATCAGCGACACGATCCTCGTCGTCAGATCTCCCTCGGTCGCAGTGAAGCTTATTTGGAACTCCTGCTTCAACCGTTCGGTGAGCTCCGGCTTCGACATCTGCATCTCGGACGCGAGACGAATGGCCCCGTCATGGACCCACTTCACCGTCCAGATCACATCAGCGGCGCTGTGGAACTTCGGGTCCTCGAGCACGAACTCGGTGCCAGCCAGCCGGATCGCCTGACGGGCAGCTTCTGCGACGGCCACCTCCTCGCTGCGATCAGGCTGGTCGGCGTTCACGCGCACCACGACGGGCGCCGGAGCCATCTTCGCCACCCGTTTCAGCTCGTTGAGCGCATCGAGCGCTTCGCGCGCGTCGTCGATGCTTCTCCAGCGCTTGAAGTCGCCAATCCCGATCTCGGGGCTCTCGTCGATGGCCTTCCGGATCGCGGCTTTCGTTGCCTCGTCGAGCGACATCGAGGCCACGAGCACATCGTTCGGAAGCGTCAACGAGAACGGCACGAACTGGACGTCCGGGTTGTCCGGGAACTTCGATTTGGTCCCATCCCACACCGCGGCAAGATCCGCCTGATCGGCGGCCACCTTTTCGACCGACTCACTGCTCGAGGACGAGGGCGCTTCCACTCGGAGCACGGAGTTGGCCGGCTGCTCGGTCGCGAAGATCCGGTGCGACCGGAACCAGAGAGCCGGGAGCAGGTAGCTCGACGTGCTGAACTTGTCGTGATAGACGAAGCGCGCGGGTTTCGGAAGGCTCTTGAGATACTCGTGGATGCCGTCGATGTTCGGCTGGAACTTCTCGAACTTCCGCTTGTTGACCACGAAGTACGACCGGTATGTCGTCTTACCCGTCGCCACGCTCTCGTAGGTCCCCAGCACCTCCAACCTGGCACCCAGCATCTCGGCCGCAACAAAGGCGTACGGCGTCATCCTGACGAGGTACCTGTCCGTTGTCGTGGTGAGGCGCTCGATGAGGTCGCCGTAGGTGTTGAATTTGTCGTCGTGCTTGAGCTCAATCTGCAGCGCCTGACCCAGTTGCTTCGCGAGTGCCTTGTCGGCATCCCGGTACTCAGGGGTGAGGGGCACGCCAAGCAGGGCGCGGGGCACGCTGGGCTGGGCAGTTTCTCCGGGCTGCTGGCAGATCAGCCCGGCGCCGAGAGCCAGTGCAACAACGGTAGGCAGGCGGCGAAGAGTCATGAAACAGCCTCCTGTAGATCCAACGCCCGTGGCGCGTGATCTTCACGGCACCGCCTATGGCGCTATCGGCGAAACCTATATGAGTGGTGACGCGTGCTGTGGTTCCGTTGCACCGGGCGGTGCGATGGTGCCGTTGAGGATGTTCGCGCAGGGCACGAATCCCGCCTTCTGCAGGGTCTTGCGCGAGGCGATGTTCGCCAGGTCGCAGCGTGCCGCGGGGATGCTGCCGAGCTCGTACGCGAGACGCTTCAGTTCCTGCACCAGATACGAGCCAAGGCCACGGCCACGATATGGCTCGGCGACGTCCATGTAGATGTCGCCGTAGGGCCGGTTGTAGTGAAACAGGATTCCACCTGTCGCCGCCGTCGCCCCATCCAGCTCGAGCGTCCACTCTGGACCGCCCTGTCGCTCGTCGATGCAGCGGCGCGTCTCGGCCTCCGGCGTCATACAGCGCAGGACCGCACCCATCGACGGTAGCGCCGTCGTCAGCCGATCGTGAAACACGATCTTTTCGGCTGTGACGTCGCGGGCGTAGGTGTGCAGCATCACCGACAGCACCAGGTCGCTGGACTGGATCTCCATGAAGCGTGCGCCGCTCGCCGTCAGCAGCGCCTCGAACAGATCGAACGCGCGCGACCGATGCTCGGGCAGGACGTAGAACTCGAAGATCGTCGGCTTGTCCGTCCACGGTCCGGCGATGGCGATCGATCCGAACCCTGCCGCGACCTCTCCCACCGCGAGGAGATACGTCATGGTCCAGCCGGCGCGGCGATGGATCGAGTCGTGGACGATCTGGCAGTTCATGTCCCGGCGGTACTGCTCCCTCATCGGGAGGATGTGCTGGGCGGATGAGGAAGTCGCACAAATGTGTGGATGAGCACTCATAGCCACTGACGAGCAGGGCACTGAGGATAGTCGATCCCGCGACTGGCTCAGATACCGGAACTTGCATTCGTTTCCCGTCAAAGGGAGGCTGTATGAAATCCTGTTTGCTCTGCGCTCTCGCCTGCATGATGTTCGCAACGGCTTGCGCGCAATCGGACGCTGGCATCACTACCTCAGTGAAGAGCCAGCTGGCGTCGGATGACCTGGTCAAGGCCAGAAGCATCGACGTTGACACGCAGAACCACATCGTCACGCTGAGCGGTGAGGTTCAGAGCGGTGAGGAGAAGAAACAGGCGCTCAGCATTGCGAGTCAGACCCGCGGTGTCACCGACGTCGTGGATCAGCTCACGGTAGCGTCTGAATCACTGGCGCCGCCCCCCGACATCGCTGGCCCTGCGACAGAGCCAGACGCGTCTCTCGCCAGCGATGCGACGATTACCGCCACCGTCAAGACGAAACTGCTGGCCGACCCGGATACGTCGGGGCTGCGGATTGACGTAGACACAGAAGACCGCACGGTGACACTCACCGGAACGGTGAAGAGTGACGCCGAGAAGACTGAAGCGGTCGAGATCGCGCGAAAGGTCGCCGGCGTGCGTAACGTCACCGACAGACTGACGATCGAGCGTCGGCCAGGCGAGTAAAGACTGGTCATCCCGCCGATGAGGGTGCTGCGCCCTCATCGGCATCCCGCTCACGACCGGAGGGAGAGAAAATGCCAACTGCCACCGGAACGCACACGTTCGTCCAGGCCGTGCATGGTGTCCGTTATCAGGTCAAAGACGTGGCTCGCTCGGTCGAGTTCTACACGACGCATCTGGGCTTCACGCTCAAGCACCAGCAGCTTCCCGCGTTTGCCAACGTGTCGCTCGGCGACGCAGACATCCTGCTCAGCGGCCCACAAGCCTCAGGGTCCCGGCCAATGCCCAATGGCCAGGCGCAGGAACCCGGCGGCTGGAACCGTGTCGTGCTACGGGTCCGCGATCTCGAGAGGTTCATCGAGACCCTGAAGAAGGCCGGCCTCCATTTTCGGAACGAGATGGAGACGGGTCCGGGCGGGAAACAGATCCAGATCGACGATCCCGATGGGAACCCAATCGAGTTGTTCGAGCCAGCACGATAGCCGACCCGTGCCGCCGATCCGCACCGCCAAGTAAGATAGAAGTCGTGAAACCCCATTCCAGACTTTGAATGACGCCACGGCTCGACGGCGTCGAGCCTACGCGTAGGTTGCCACCGTAGCCCGCAGTCCGTCTGCTGCCTCGGTGGCTGTTGCCGAGGTGCGCAATGTCTCCAGATCCCGCTGGGTTTGTCTCGACACTCGAAGAGATTTGTACCGACATCGTCGCGCCGGACGCGGCGAGCGTTGACCGCCAGGGTGCGTTTCCCGAACGGGCACTGAAGGCGCTCTCCGCAGCCGGGCTCATGGGCGCGGTCAGCGCGCCGGACGTTGGTGGCCTCGGCCTTGGCTTTCGAGGGGCGGCGACGATCGTCGGACGCCTCGCGCAGGAATGCGGATCGACGGCAATGGTCGCCTGCATGCACTACTGCGGGACGGCGGTGCTCGAAGCCTTCGGATCTCGTGATGTCCGGCAGGCCGCGGCGACCGGCGCCCATCTGAGCACGCTCGCATTCAGCGAAGCCGGCTCGCGCAGTCACTTCTGGGCACCCGTCAGCACGGCCACCCGTGACAACGGCGCAGGTCTCCCTCAACGCTCGCAAGAGTTGGGTCACGTCGGCGTCGAGAGCCACCGCCTACGTCTGGTCCTCGCAGCCGCTGCAGGCGGGTGCCGGGCTCAGCACCCTGTGGCTGGTGCCATCGACGACTCCCGGGATTCAGGTTCAGGGTCCGTTCGACGGACTGGGACTGCGCGGCAACGATTCGTCTCCGATCTCGGCAGACAACGTCCGGATCCCAGAAGCGGCGAAGCTCGGCGAAGACGGCAAAGGCTTCGACATCATGATGGGCGCCGTGCTGCCGATGTTCAACGTCCTGAACGCGGCGTGCTCGGTCGGGATCATGGAAAGCGCGGTGCAGCGGACGGCACAACATGCGAGCGGCATCCGCTACGCGCACCTCGGCTCAGCGCTGGCTGATCTGCCGACGATCCGCAACTACATCGCCCGCATGCGGGTGAAGACCGACCTCGCGCGAACCCTGCTCGGCGACACCATCCTGGCGCTCGAGGGCGGCCGTGCGGACGCCATGCTCAGAGTGCTGTCCTGCAAAGCTGCCGCCGGAGAGTCGGCCATCGAAGTCGTGGACACCGCGATGCGCGTGTGCGGCGGCGCGGCGTTTCGCAAGGATCTCGCCGGTGGAGCGCCACTTCCGTGATGCGCATGCCGCCGGCGTCATGGGGCCGACCACCGATGTTCTGTACGACTTCATCGGCAAGGCTGTCTGCGGGCAGCCGCTGTTCTGAGGACCGCGCCCATGACGTCACTTCGACGCCACGAACAACGGACCTCATTCTGGGCGCCGTGGCTTACGACCAGAAGGTCGTCGCCATCTGGGACGGATTCCAGGAGTATTTCCGGACCGCGGACCTGCCCTTCGACTACGTCCTGTTTTCCAACTACGAGCGCCAGGTCGAAGCGCACTTCCGCGGACATATTCACGTCGCCTGGAATTCTCCGCTCGCCTGGCTCCAGACCGAGCGCATCGCCGTCCGTCTTGGCCGCCGGGCCGAGGCCATCTGCATGCGCGATACCGACCGCGATCTCCGCAGCGTCATCGTGGTCCGCGCGACGGACGGGATCAACACCATCGCTGACCTCCGCGGCAGGATCGTGGCCGTGGGGGCACGCGACTCTCCACAGGCGACGTTGATCCCGTTGAACCACCTCGCCGATCAGGGACTGCATGCCAGACCGGGACTTCCAGGTGCGGGTGTTCGACACGCTGGTCGGCAAGCATGGCGATCACATCGGCGGTGAGCGTGACGCCATTCGCGCACTCCTCCGCGGTGAAGCGGACGCCGCCTGCATCCTCGACACGAACCATCTGGCGTTCGCTCGAGAAGCGACATCTCGGCAGCCTGCGGCGACGCGAATCCTGGCGCAGACCGACGGCTACGATCACTGCAACTTCACGGTGCTCGACGATGTCCAGCCGGAGCACGCTCGACCCGCTTTCGTGAGCTGCTGTTGACGATGTCGTACGGTGACGCGGAGGTCCGGCCGCTGCTCGATCTCGAAGGGTTGAAGGCGTGGGTGCCAGGCCGCGTGACGGGGTACGCGCAGCTGGCTGCGGCGGTCGACCGATTCGGCACCATCGATGCGTTCGTGACCGGCGTCGAGGCGCAATGCAGGTAGACCTCGGCACGCTCGGGTTCGCCGAGGGCGGCTACCTCCTGGTGAAGCGGGAGGTGCGGCGTGCTGCGCCGGGCCAGACGATCAGCGTCACCGGCGAGACCGCGGACCTCGATGTGAATCTGCGCGCCTGGTGCCGTGCCGAGGGGCACCGCTTCGAGTGGCAACCGGTGCCGGGCACCGATCGCGGGCATGCCCACATCGTGACCGGCGCGGCCGAGGCGGAACGATGGGCGGGCGCCAGCGCGCGCCGGAGAGGCGGCGACGGCGACGACGCGTCGCCGAGCATCCGCCGCGCTCGTGGGGACTGGCCGCGCGCGGCGCCACGATCGAAGCCGGGCACGCCCGAGTTCGATTTCCATCTCACGGACAAGCTCGAGGTGTGGTCGGACGAGGCTGCGCGCCTCTATCAGCAGGCGGTCGGCGCCCAGTGGGATCCCGACACGGCGATCCCGTGGAACACCCCGTTCGACCTCGACGAGGATCTCGAGAACGCCGTCGTGCAGGTGATGACGTATCTCATCGAGAACGAGACCGCGGCGTTGATCGTGCCGAGCCGGTTCATCGCCCAGATGCACCCGCACTTCCGCGAGGTCATGCAGGTGCTCGCAGTTCAGGCGGCTGACGAGGCGCGACATATCGAAGTGTTCACCCGGCGCGCGAGGCTGAAGCGCAGCCAGCTTGGCCGGTCGACGATCGGCGGCCAGACGTCGCTCAAGACGCTCGTCGAGGAACCAGAGTTCGCGATCGCGTCATTCCTGCTCTCGGTGCTCGGTGAAGGAACCTTTCTGTCGCTGCTGTGGTTCATCGAGCGGTACGCGCCCGATCCGGTGACGGCCGCGGTGGCCAGACTCGCCGCACAGGACGAGGCGCGACACGTGGCGTTCGGCCTTTCTCATCTCGGGCAGCATCTGCAGCGAGAGCCCGGACTTTCGCCCGCGTCTCGCTGAGGCCGTGCGTCGTCGTCACGACGCATTGCGCCACACCGCCGGACTCAACGCCGAGGTGTTCGACGCGCTGCTGCTGATGGCCGCCGGATCGTGGGCGCACGAGGCGCTGCGGCAGGGATCCCGACGCGTGTCTCCAGCTGATTCAGGACATGGACGAGGGCCGCCGAAAGCGCCTCGTCCGGCTGGGATTTCCCGAGGCAGAAGCGGCGGATCTGTCGGCGCTTCACACTCGCAATTTCATGTAGGCCAACGCGCTCAATGACAAGGACATGTCTCTCATGACAGTGCCGCTGACGAGTCTTTCACACGGTGGCGGGTGCGGGTGCAAACTCGCGCCCGCGGTGCTGGAACAGATCATCGCCAAGTCAGGTGGCCGTGGCCTGGTCCCGCCCGATCTGCTCGTCGGCATCGAGACCAGCGACGATGCCGCCGTGTATCGCATCAGCGACGACCAGGCGATCGTCGCGACCACGGATTTCTTCATGCCGATCGTCGACGATCCGTTCGACTTCGGCGCCATCGCCGCGACCAACGCCATCTCGGACGTCTACGCCATGGGAGGCCAGCCGCTGTTCGCGCTGGCGCTGGTGGCGATGCCGATCGACAAGCTGCCGATCGACACCATCAGGCGCATTCTCGAAGGTGGCGAGTCGGTGTGCCAGCGCGCCGGCATCCCGGTCGCCGGCGGCCACAGTGTCGATTCCGTCGAAGCGATCTACGGGCTGGTGGCGATCGGCCTCGTCAATCCACGGCACATCAAGCGCAATGCCGACGCGAAGCCCGGTGACAAGATCGTCCTCGGCAAGGCGCTCGGCGTGGGCCTCTACGGTGCGGCGATCAAGAAGCAGAAGGTGACCGACGCGCAGTACCGCGAGCTCGTCGCCAGCACCACACAGCTCAACACGCCCGGCCCGCGGTTGGCGCGGCTTCCCGGCGTCCACGCGCTCACCGACGTGACGGGCTTCGGGCTGCTCGGCCATCTCCTGGAAGTGTGCCGGGGCTCCGGCGTGCACGCGACCGTCACGTGGAACGACGTTCCGCTGCTGACCGAGGCGCGCGAGTTGGCGTCGGCGGGGTACGTCACCGGAGGCTCGTCACGAAACTGGAAGGGATACGGAAGCCTCGTTGACCTGACGGACCACGGCGCCGTCGAGCAGGCGATCCTGACCGACCCGCAGACGAGCGGAGGCCTGCTGGTGGCGTGCGCACCGGAGTCGGTGAGCGAAGTCCTCGACTGTTTCCATGCCGACGGCTTTGATCGCGCAGCGGTCATCGGCGAGGTTGAAGCCGGGGCGCCCGGCGTGCGCGTGGTGTAGAGCGCGATAGGATGGAAGGTGGAGAGTGATACGTGCCTGGTGGTCGTCACGGTCTTCAAAATCGTCGCCTCGGCACTTTGTGTCGAGGGGTGGGTTCGATTCCCACCCTCTCCGCCATCTTCGCTCGCTCCGCTCGCTCGATGGCGGATCGGGTGGTTCTCCCGTTTGGCGCGACGTGCCGCGGCACGTCGCGACCGGCACCGATTCCCACCTAGGCTCGAGGCGAGTCAGAGCGATTCCGCCGTTGCCTGACAGCTCATTTGAAAACGCCTCGGGCGCGTCTGACCGACGATCATGAAGACATCACGCCTTCGAGGGATACCGTCGGTCGACAAAGTCCTGCAGTCGCTTGGTGACACAGGCCTTCCAGCGCCTGTCGTCGTCGACGCCGTACGCCGCCATCTGAATTCGCTTCGATCGAAGAAGACGATCCCAGCGGCGGAGTCGATCGTCGCAGACATCCGCTCGAGCCTGCACGACCTGCGTGCCTCCCGTCTCACACCGGTGATCAACGGAACCGGAATCCTGGTCCACACCAATCTCGGCCGGGCGCCGCTCGGGCCCGACAGCCATCCGCGCGCTGTCGGCGATCGGGGCCAACTACAGCACGCTCGAATACAGCCTCGCCGCCGGTGCGCGCGGTGCCCGTGCGGCGTATCTCGAACACGGGCTCGCGATTCTCTGTGGCGCCGAAGCGGCCGCCGTCGTCAACAACAACGCCGCCGCGCTGGTCCTGATCCTCGACCACTTCTGCCGGACGGCCGCGCTCGAAGTCGTCATCTCGCGCGGCGAGCTGCTCCAGATCGGCGGCGGCTTCCGGATTCCGGAACTGCTCGAGGCGCGTGGCGCGCGGCTCCGCGAAGTCGGCACGACCAACCAGACCGGCATTGGCGACTATGCCCGCGCGATCAACCGCAATACCGCGCTGATTCTGAAGGTGCATCGCAGCAACTTCTTCATGGACGGCTTCGTGGAGTCGCCGTCCACCGAAGACCTCGCCGCACTGGCTCGACGCAAACGGGTTCCTTTTGTCGAGGACCTCGGGAGCGGCGCGATCGTGCAGACCCAGAACGTCGAAGGCGTGGAGCACGAGCCGACTCCAGCGGAGGTGGTCAAGCGGGGCGTCGATCTCGTGTGCTTCAGCGGCGACAAACTCTTCGGCGGTCCTCAGGCTGGCATCATCGTCGGCCGCAAGAAGATGATTGACGCGCTCAAGCGGGAGCCGCTGTTTCGTGCCCTTCGCTGCGACAAGTTGATCCTGTCGGCGCTCGAGTCCACGGTGGACGGCTACCTGCGCGGCGACACACGGACTCCCGTCGTGGAGATGATGCAGGCCGGCAACGACGAACTGCGCGGTCGCGCCGAACGAATCGTCGCCGCGCTCGACGGCGGTTCACTGGAGGTTCGCATCGGTAGCGGACGCGCGCAGATCGGCGGAGGCACACTGCCTCGGTCCGCGCTCCCGTCGGTGACGATCGACGTCAGGCATCCGAAGCTGGCGGCGCAGGACATCACTGCCCTTCTTCGCGCCCAGCCGGTGCCGGTGATCGGCTACGTCGCCCGCGGCAGCGTGAAACTCGATCTGCGGACGATTTTTCCGCACCAGGACGCCGATGTGATCGGCGCGCTCCTGGCTGTTTCGGCCGGCTGACCAGCGATGTCAGACGCGACGCACTACATCGTAGCCACCGCCGGCCACGTCGATCACGGGAAGAGCGCCTTGATCAAGGCCCTCACCGGCACCGATCCGGACCGTCTGCCCGAAGAGAAGGCGCGAGGCATCACCATCGACCTGGGTTTCGCGCATCTCGATCTGCCGTCGCCGGCGTCCTCTTCGTCTCTCCAGGTCGGCATCGTCGATGTTCCTGGACATGAAGACTTCGTGAAGAACATGGTGGCCGGTGTCGGTTCGATCGACCTCGCGCTGCTGGTCGTCGCGGCAGACGATGGGTGGATGCCGCAGACGGAGGAGCATCTCCAGATCCTGACGTATCTCGGCGTGCGTCGAGCGGTGGTGGCACTCACGAAGTCCGATCTGGCCGGTGATGAAGCCGCCGCGGTCTCGGAGATCCGTCAGCGCCTGCAGGGCACCGCGCTGGCAGATGCGCCGATCGTGCCGACGTCGGTCGTCGCGGGACGAGGGCTCGACGCGTTGAAGTCCACGCTGGCGCGCGAGCTCTCCGTCGCGCCGCCGTCGCGCGACATCGGCAAACCCCGGCTGGCCGTCGATCGGGTGTTCACGCTTGCCCGGAACGGGAACGATCGTCACCGGGACACTGGTTGGGGGCACGCTGCGCCGGGGCCAGTCGGTCGTCATTCAACCGGGCGGGCATCCGGCGCGCATCCGCCGAATCCAGTCGCACGGCCGTGATGTCGAGGCGAGCGGGCCCGGCACCCGTACCGCGCTGAACCTGGCCGATGTGAACCCCGGTGAAGGCGTGCATCGCGGCGACGTGGTCACGCTGCCAGAGATGGGCGGCTCGAGTGACTGCCTCGACGTGATGCTGGAGATCTCGCCGCGCGCGAACAGACCCTTGAAGGACGGCGTTCGCGTCCGGGTCCACTATGGCAGTGGAAACGTGCCGGCTCACGTAGCGCTGGGTTCGGGCAAGGAGCTGCCGGTTGGACGCCGCGAGCTGGCGCAGTTGCGGCTCGAGGCGCCGGTCTTCTTGTGTGCCGGCGACCACCTGACTGTGCGCGACTGGTCCGAGCAGCAGACGCTGGCAGGCGCTGTCGTGCTCGATCCCGATGCGACGCGCAGGGGATTTCGCCACGCGGCGCGGCTGACGTGGCTGGAGCCGCGTCGCTGATGCGCTCGACGACCCCGCGCAATTCGTGGCGGCGTACGTGGCTCGCGACACCGCGGTTCGCCGATCGCGTGCGTTCGTAAAAACCCGTTTTGCTCGCGAAGAGATCGAGGCCGCTGCAGGCCAGTTGATTCAGGCGGGAACGGTCGTGGCCGCAGGCGACGTCCTCGCCGACAGCGGCGACGTGGACCAGCGCCGTTGAACGGGCGGCCGAACTCGTCGAGGAGGCGCATCGCACGAACCCCGAACGGCTTGGCCTGCCCCTGACCGACCTGCGCAACGCGCTCAAGACCGACGTTCCGATCGATGAAGCTCTTCGAATCGCGTCGATCGCGAGCCTGTCCGAACGAGGGTTCGCGCGCTCGGGCTCGGTGGTTCACCGCGCCTCGCACCGCGCGCAGCTCCCCGAACCGCTTCGAACCGCGGGCGAGACGCTGAGACAAGGCGTTCACCGCCCGACCGATGGAGCCGCCCTCGCGCAAGGAGCTGACGCCCGACGCGGCATCCCAGCGGGCGTTGAAGTTCCTGATCGAAACTGGCGAGGTCGTCGAGATCAACGCCGAGCTCGTCATGAGCGCTTCGTCCGTGGCGCAGGCGACCGCGCAGGTGCGGACGTTCATCGCGCAGCATGGTCCGGCAACCGTGAGCGACCTGCGCCAGGCGCTCGGCAGCAGCCGGCGGATCGTCGTGCCCCTGCTCGAGTATCTCGACCGGACGTTCGTCACCGTGAGGCACGGCGACAAGAGGGCGCTCCGATGATCGCGCTCGAGGCTGTTCAACTGCGGCGCCTGGCCGACGACCTGCTGAGGCACTTGCAGGTCGAAGATTCGGTGCGCGTCATGGACGTGCACGATCTCTCTGACGGAGCGTGGACGATCGACTTCGAGGATCGCTGGCCGGAGACGCGATTCCCGGCATTCGCGCTCGAAGTGCAGCAGGAGTGGTCCCGGGACCAGGCGGCGCGGGAGCTGCGAATGGCGCTGCGCGACAAGCTCTGGATCTGTCCGCGGTGTCAGCAGCGAGCCCGGATCCGGCGCGTCGTGGACATGGATGTGTTCCGCATCGACTGCGCTCGATGCGGCCGATTCGAGATCGAGCACGCCGAGCTCGATCGTCTTCGTCTGGCTCAGGAGGGGGTCAGATCTCGATTCTTGCAGGACATGCAAGGATCAAGACTGACCCTAACCCTGCTACGATCGACCGGATGGACGACAGCATCGGGAACCCGCTCGAAAGCACAGGCACCCCGCTCGCGTCGGGTACCCGGCGTTTTCTGATGAACGCCGGACGGACGACGAAGCAGGGGCAGCAGGTCAGCTCGGGCAAGTTTCTCGACGACTACAAGGCGACCGTGAGCACGATGATCATGCACGCGGGCGACATGAAGGACATCGGCGTGCCCAATGGCAGCACCGTCCGGGTCCGGTCGCTCTGGGGTGAAGAGACCTTCAAGTGCGTCGAGGGCAAGACCCCGAGCGGCATCATCTTCATCCCCTACGGTCCGCCGACGTGCCGATTGATGGGACAATATACGGACGGAACGGGGATGCCCCTCTCGAAGGGCTGGGAGGTCGAGGTAGAGCTGCTGGAGCCGCCGGCTTCGGCACCTGCACGGCGACGGCCCCCGAGGACGAACATGAATCGTCGACCCAAGACGGTAGATCGGGAGCAGGCGATCCGGTTCGGGATCCTGCCGGAAGAGCAGGTGCCTCACTGGACGGAAATCGAGGAAGGACGATTCCAGCCGCGACGGACTCGAGGGAGTTTCCGCGGCCGGGAGCTGGCTTGAACGTTCCTCGTGTCGCCCGGTACGGGCGACAAACAGCCTGGGTAGAACGCTAGAGGGGATCCATGGAGATTGTCCGGAACGCGACGTGCACCTTCTGCGGGTGCGTGTGTGACGACATCGAGCTGCACGCCGAGGGCGAGAAGATCGTCAAGGCCAAGAATGCCTGCAGCCTTGGCGACGCGCACTTCAGGTTTCACACCGCCGAGCGTCACTATCCGGATGCGCTGATCGACGGCCAGCCGGCAACCGTGGACGAGGCGGTCGAAGTGGCGGCCGACATTCTCTACAACGCCAACATGCCGCTCGTCTACGGCCTCAGCAACGTCACCTGCGAGGCCAGCCGCGGCGCCGTCGCGCTCGCCGAGATGATAGGAGGTGTGGTCGACAGCCACACCTCGCTTTGACACGGCCCCACTGAGATAGCCGCCCAGTTGGGTGGCAAGGTCACGTGCACACTCGGTGAAGTGAAGAACCGGGCGGATTTCATCATCTACTGGGGTGGAAACCCGGCGGAGTGTCATCCCCGTCACTTCACCAAGTACACGATCATGCAGAAGGGCAAGTTCATCCCCCAGGGCCGCAAGGGCCGGACCATGATCACGATCGATATCCGCGAGACGCCTTCGGCGCAAGGCCGCGGACATCGCGCTCATCATCAAGCCGGGCAAGGATTTCGAGCTCGGCACGACGATGCGGGCGCTGATGAAGGGACAGCCGGTCGACGAGGCGCGGGCGGCGGAAATCGGACTCTCGCTCGAGACGATCAAGGACCTCGTCGACGCGGATGAAGCGCGCGAAGTTCGGCGTCATCTTCTTCGGCATGGGTCTTGTCGATGACCCGCGGCAAGCACATGAACTCCGCCGGCATTCTGAACATCGCCGCGGAGATGAACGCCTTCACCAAGTTCGTGTGCATGCCGATGCGCGGTCACGGGAACGTGACCGGCGCCGACGTCGTGCTGCGGTGGACGACCGGCTACCCCTTCGGCGTGAACTTGAGCCGCGGCTATCCACGGTTCAACCCCGGAGAGTTCTCGACGGTCGATCTGCTCGTGCGCGGCGACAACGACGCGACGCTCGTGCTCGGCGCGGATCCGGGTGCGACGATGCCGCAGCCGGCGATCGAACACTTGAAGAGAACGCCGACGATCGTGCTCGATCCCAAGGTGACGCACACCAGCCAGCTGGCTCGCGTGCACTTCACCACGGCGGTGACCGGCGTCAGCGCCGGGGGAACGGCCTACCGGATGGACGAGATTCCCATCACGCTGCGGCCGGGACTGAAATCGCCATATCCTACCGACGAGGAGATCATCAACCGCATCATCGCCGCCGTGGCCCGGAAGCCCGCATGGCGTCCCGCGGGCCCGTGCGTGCAGACTGACGCGGCACCGCCTAGCCGACGCCTCGGCCAGCGCGAGTACTACGATCTCCAAGAGTGCTCAACCCAATGGTGAGGATCACGGGCGGCCGGGTCTACGACCCGGCCAACGGCGTCGAAGGCGTCGTCAAGGACATCTGCATCGACGCGTCTGGCCGCGTCGTCGCCGACGTGAGCGGCAGCGACGTTCGCACCATCGACGCGACCGGGATGCTGGTGTTTCCCGGCGGCGTGGACGTGCACACCCACGTGGCCGGTGGCGCGCTCAACTTCGCGCGCGGCCTGGTTCCCGAGAACCAGCGCGTCGCCCGGAAATTCGTGCACACGCCGGAGCTGCGGGCCGGCATCGGCGGCCTGACGCCCACCACCTTCGCCACCGGCTATCTGTATGCCGGCATGGGCTGGACGACGGTGAACGAAGCCGCGGTCCCGATCCTCTCCGCCAAGCACACCCACGAGGAGATGCACGACATCCCGATCGTGGACAAGTCCACGCTGCTGCTGATGGCCAACAACGAGCTGATGCTCGATCTGCTCGAGGCCGGCGAATTCGAGCGGGCGAAGTCGCTTGTCGGGCTGGATGCTGTGGGCGTCGAAGACGTTCGGCATCAAGGCGGTCAATCCTGGCGGCGTCACGGCGTGGAAGTGGGGCAAGAACGCCAACCAGCTGCACCAGCCGATCGAGGGCTACTCGAAGGTCACGGCCGCGCAGATCGTGATGGACCTCGCGCGCATCGTCGACGAGCTGGGACTGCCGCATCCGATGCACTTGCATCAGAACAACCTCGGCGTGCCTGGCAACATCGGCTCGACGATCGAGACCATGAACCTGCTGCAGGGGCATCGCGCGCACCTCGCGCACCTGCAGTTCCACGCCTACGGCGGCCAGGACTGGAACACGATGCGGTCCGGGGCGCCCGAGATCGCCGCGGAGTTCATGAAGCACAAGAACCTGACGTGCGACGTCGGCGCGATCCTCTTCGGCGACGCGGTGACGATCACGGCCGATGGTCCGTGGCAGCACTTCCTGCACGAGCTCACCGGACGCAAGTGGGGCAATCTCGACGTCGAGAACGAGACCGGCTGCGGGATCGTGCCCTACGTCTACAACAACCATAAGGTCGTGAACGCGATCCAGTGGGCGGTCGGCCTCGAGCTGCTGCTGCTCATCGACGATCCGTGGCGCGTGTATCTGACGACGGATCATCCCAACGGCGGCGGCTTCTGGCGATACCCGGAGATCCTTCGACTGTTGATGGACGCCGAGTTCCGCAAGTCGGAAGTGCGGAAGCTCCCGCCTGAATCGCTGAATCGCATCACGCTGGCCGAACTCGATCGTGAATACACCATCTCAGAGATGGTCATCATCACGTCGGCCGGGCCGGCCCGCGCGCTCGGGCTGAAGCAGAAAGGGCATCTCGGCGCTGGCGCGGACGGCGACGTGACCATCTACTCGGCAAAGCCTGACGGTGACGGCGTGATGTTCACGTATCCGAGATACGTCCTCAAGGGCGGCAAGGTGGTCGTCGAAGAGGGTGAGATCAGGGCGCTCACCGAGGGACGCGTCTTCCTCGTGCATCCGGAATTCGATCCCGGCATCGAAGAGTTCATCAGGCCGACGTTCCAGAAGGTCTACACGCTGTCGTTCGAGAACTACCCCACCGAGATGACGCGGCTGAAGCATCCCGAGACGGTGCCGTGCTCGCCGTCAGGATCGTCGGTGCCGCAGTGATCACGTTGACGCTGAAGGAACCTGTCGAAGGGGTCCCGCTCGAGGCCGAGGCGATCTGTCCGGACGTCATGGCCGGCCTCGATCACGGCGCCGTCCGCGCTCTGCCGGTCTTTCTCGGCAAGAAGCAGTGCCGGGTTGACGATTTCTTCACGGTCGATGGCGAGGGCGGCGACGAGATCGAGCTGCGCGGCGACCTGAAGAAGGTCAGATGGCTCGGCCGCGGCATGACGCGCGGGCGCCTGGCCGTCGACGGCAATGCCGGCATGCACCTCGGCGCGTACATGAAGGGCGGCACGATCGAGGTCTCCGGGAGCGCGTCGGATTGGGTGGGCGGCGAGATGTCGGGCGGCCTCATCCGGATCGCCGGCAACGCCGGCGGTCAGATCGGCGCCGCGTATCGAGGCAGTCCCCGCGGCATGACCGACGGGACGATCGTCATCGGCGGCTCGGCGGGTCTCGAGATCGGGATGCGGATGAAACGCGGGCTGATCGTGATCGGTGGGCCCGTCAGGGACTTCGCGGGCCTCGAGATGAAGGGCGGCACGATCGTCCTTCGGAGCGGCGCCGAGTTACGAACGGGAGCCTGGATGCGTCGCGGGACGATCATCTCGCTGAAGCCGATTCCCCTGCTTCCGAGCTTCCTCTACTCATCGGCCTATGTGCCGTCGTTCATGGGCGTGGCCGTGAAACACCTGGCCACCCTGGGCGTGCAGATTCCCTTCGACGCGAACGCAGGCACCTATCAACGCTACCTTGGCGACACCTCGGTGATCGGGAAGGGCGAGATCCTCGTCTGGGAGGGGATGGACGGGGTCAGATCTTGATTCTTGCATCGGATCGCATACACGGCTGAAGGAACGCAAGAATCAAGATCTGACCCCGTCGCTCGCTTTGCAGAATCTGCATCGTTATCGCCTCAACGGTTACGCAATCCTTGCTCACTTCTTGATCCGTGACTCCCCCGTTCCGGAGATTTGCTTCCGATCCCAGCGTCGACCTCGTGAGGAGACCAATCTCGCCGCGATGGCCCCAGCCTTGCGACACGCCGCGCATGGCGCGTCCCCTTCGGCTCCACTTCCCTCATGCCTTCTATCACGTGATATCTCGCGGCAATGCGAAGCAGCCCACGTTCGTCGATGCGTCGGACTACGAACGGTTTCTGGCGCTCCTGCAATCCACGTCATCTCGATTCGACGTCCTCTGTCACGCGTACTGCCTGATGCCGAACCACTTCCACCTCTTGCTCGAGCCCGATGCCTGCCCTCTATCGCGCATGATGCAGCAACTGAACTCCGCCTACAGTCAGTCATTCAATCGCCGTCATGATCGCGTCGGTCACGTCCTGCAGGGTCGCTTTAAAGGGCTGCTGGTCGACCGGGACGAGTATTTCCTGCAGGTCCTGCGATACATCATGCTGAACCCGGTCGAAGCTGGTCTCGTGGACGAGCCAGGAGCGTGGCGATGGAGCAGCTATTCCGCCACGGCGGGACTCTGTGAGCCGCCGCCTTTCCTTACGCTCAATGCTGTCTGGAACGCATTCGACGTCAGCGTGCACGAGGCACAACGGCAGTTTGTCGCTTTGGTACACGCCGGTCGCGGACAGACTGCACCGCCCGAGACAGTGGTGTTCGGCGCAGATGAATTGAGGACCGACGTGGCGATCGCGCTCGAACCGCACCGCAACGTCTGTGATTTCTCGCACGAGGAACGCTACGCGGTCCGCCCGAGTCTCGAATCCGTGCTCGCCACAGCCCGCGATCGTGATTCGCGCCTGAAGGCGATCGCGGACGCCTATTGGCGATTCGGCTACACCTTGCGCGAAATCGGGACGCTGCTTGGCTGCCACCCGTCGACGGTGTGGAGGCAGATTCGTCGCGCCGAGGCGGCATCGGCGTCGAACTACGACCCCGCTGGCGCAGGCGAGTCCGTATCAGACCGTGCAAGAATCAAGATCTGACCCCGTATATCCTTAGAGCGTCATGAGCCGAATCAATCGCCTCTCTGTCACGGCCGCACTATCAGCCGTCTGCCTCGCCACCGCCTGTCGATCGACAACTCCAGCTGCGCCGCCCGTGTCCGCCAACGCCTGGGCGGTCGTCAACGGGAAGGAGATCACGAGCGACGATGTCGAAAAGACCTTTCGACGAACCGGCAACCCCGCGCAGCCGTTAGCGGCGGAGGAAGCCACGTGCCGCCAAGCTCGGGATCCTCGACGAGCTCATCATGGAGGAGATCCTCCTGGCGAAAGCCCCCACGCTGAAGATCGAAGTCACCGAGAGCGACGTCGATAAAGCCTACGCCGAGGCCAAACAGGGCATCAGCGACGAGGCCTATCAGAAGGAATTGACGACGCGGAACCTCACCACCGCCGACATGCGGGACCGGCTACGGCGCGAGCTGATCACGCGGAAGGTGCTCGAGCAGGAGATCGGATCGAAGATCACCGTCACCGATCAGCAGGTCACGGACTTCTTCAACGCGAACCGCTCCCAGTTCAACCTGCCGGAAGAGGCCTATCACCTGGCGCAGATCGTCGTCACGCCGGTGCGCGACGCGCAAATAGCCAACCGCACCGGAGACGACGCCAGCACGCCGCAGGCCGCGGCCGCGAAGGTGAAGATGCTGATGGAGCGTCTCCAGAGCGGCACGCCGTTCGGCGACCTGGCGAGAGACTTCTCCGAGGATCCGGAGTCGGCGCCGCGGGGCGGCGACCTGGGTCTCGTACCGATGTCGGCGATCAAGCAGGCCGCTCCGGCGCTGCGCGATACGGTGCTGAAACTCGAGCCCGGCCGGGCCCGCGTGGTGAGCGGCGGCGGCGCTCACACGATCGTGTTCGTCGTCGCCCACGAGCTCGCGGGACAGCGTGACCTGTCCACGCCAAACGTGAAGGAGCGGATCACGGCGACGCTCAAGGGACGCCGCGAGCAGTTGCTGCGGACCGCGTATCTCACCGCCGCGCGCACCGACGCCGATGTGGTCAACTACGCGGCGCGGCGGGTTGTCGAGGAGCAGACCAAGGGCGCGACCCCGGCGCCTGCACCCGCGAAGTGAGCACACGTTCGCCTTTTTGATGCGGCTGACAGATCTTTCTGATACAACGGGATTCCCTCTGGAGTCTGAACATGAAGTGGCTCTCACGCACGAGCGGGCTGGTGGTGATGGCTGCGCTCGTGTCGGCGTCGATGGTCGGGGCCGTCGATATCTGGACCGTCGGCGTCAACAACACCCGCCAGGGCTGGAACAGGTTCGAAACAGTCGCTGACGCCGGCGAACGTTCCCAAGCTGAAGAAGACTTCGCGAGTTCGTCGTCGACGAGAAGATCGACGTCTCGCCGCTCATCGTGGGCGACAGGCTCTACGTGTTCACCATGACGAACACGGCCTTCGTGTTCGACGTCAACACCGGCGCCCAGCTCGCCACGCGTCAGCTCACGCCGCCGTTCGACCCGCGCCCGGATCCCGGTCAGATGGACCGGTGGCTGCTCTACAAGAGCTGGGGCATCACGGCGACCCCCGTCATCGACGTGGCCACGAGCACGATCTACGTCACGACGTTTGGCAAGCCGAACCCGACGAGCCCGAACACCGAGCGCAACAACATGCTCTGGATGCTCGACGCGAACACGCTCGCCGATCAGAAGCCGCCAGTGCTCATCGCCGGCACCGCCGACAACGGCGGCGGCCCGATCGCCAACGGCTTCACCACGCCGTACCAGAAGCTGCGCGCCGGCCTCGGACTGCTGACCGACGGCACGGGGAACAAGGCCATCGTGATCTCGTTCTCGATCAACGGCGAGAATCCGCGCGGTCCGGGACATGGGTTCGTCGTCGCCTACGACGTGCGCGGCCTCAATCGTGATGCCGGCTTCACGCCGACACCGGCGGTCTGGAATGTCACGCCGGGAGGAGGCGCGGGCGGGATCTGGATGTCAGGCTCGGGCCCCGCGATCGACGGTGATCACATCTACCTCGCCACCGGCAACGGCATGGATCCGGGGACGATGGCCGGCAACTTCGGCGAGTGCTTCGTGAAGCTTCGCTACACGGCCGGCGTCGCCGGCGTGGACAACGGCAAGCCGAAGCTCGAGGTCGCCGACTTCTGGGGCGCGTTCAGCGATTTCGGGCGCGCCGACGAAGACCAGGACCTGGGCGCTGCCGGCGTCGTGCTGATCCCCGAGCGAGGCAATCTGATCGGCGGCGGCAAGGACGGCATTCTCTACAACCTGAACAAGGACAATCTCGGGAAGACGACCTGGGATCCGCAGTTCAACCTGCCCTTCGTCGCCACGTATCTCCCCAACGCGCCGAACGGCGCCGCCGGTCTGCCGACGACGACCGCGGCCAATCCGAACTGGCCGATCGTCAATCGCGATCGCAACCTGCCGGCGCAGACGCCATTCGGGAAGAGCCATCACATTCACGGAACGCCCGTGTACATGGAGACCGCGAAGACCGGAATCCTCTATCTCTGGGGAGAGAACGAGCGCATCAAAGCCTACAACGTCGATTTCGCCACCAGGCGCGTCATCTCGTTCCGCGGCGAAGGGACGCAGTTCGCGTCGGGCAACATGCCCGCGCCCGGCGGCATGCCCGGCGGACGACTGGTCGTCTCGTCGAACGGCACGACTCCGGGGACGGGCGTCGTCTGGGGCGTGTACCCGACGCAGGGCAACGCGAACTCCGCCGTCGTGCACGGCGCGCTCGTCGCCTACGACGCGACGGCGCTGCTGCCCGGCGGCAAGCTGAAGCAGCTCTTTCACAGCGACGCCAACCCCGCCAACGACATGGGGAACTTCGCCAAGTACGCGACGCCGGTCGTGGCCAACGGCAAGGTCTACGTCGCGACGTTCAGCAACAAGGTCGTCCAGTACCGGCTTGTAGTCAACGGGGCGCAAATGAAGAACGTTCTGATCACGACCGCGATCGCGCTGACGGCGTGCGTGGCGGCCGCCGCCGGCCAGCAGGCGCCGGAGACCGACGGCCTGAGCGACTTGAACGCCATGACCTTCGGCTGTCCCAAAGCCGCGTTGAACGCCGCCGCACGCCAGGCAGCCAAGGTGCCTTCGCAGGGGACCTATCAGTTCTCGTCCTTCAAACTGATCAACGACGCGCACCACGCGGCGTACGAGGTCCACTTCAAGAGCAACTACGAAGGCGAAGTGGAGCTGAAGTACTGCGTCGAGATGTACTGCCAGCAGGGATTCGATCCGAAGACGACGAAGACATCGATCACGTTGATGAGCGCCCAACGCGCCGGCGTGACGACGCACGGCGCGGCGTGTGGTGTCCACACGCCGCCGCCGGCCAAGGGGCGCGCGAAGAAATAGCTCGACGCGCTGTGTAGCGGCGGGTCTTTAGACCCGCCGTGGAAACGGCGGGATCGATCAAGGCGGGTCTAAAAGACCCGCCTCTACGTCGTTGTGAAGCGCTAGTTCGTGCCGGTCGTCTTCAGCAGGCGCTGGAACGCGGCCTGGTAGAAGGACAGCTTCGCCGTCGGCGCCGCCGGTTTCCGCTTGCACGGTGTCGCCGAGCACCATCACTCGCCCGCCCATCAGGTCCTTGTACTCGGGCCAGCGTCGGCAGGCCGTTGCCGTTCGGGTCGCCCTTGGTGATGAAGTTGACCCAGTACGACGACATCTGGTCGGCGAGCTTGATGTCCACGTCGTTCCAGGTCTGATTCGCCTGGCCCTTCGGGTTGTTCCACGCGTACGAGATCTCCGCCGTGTGCGTCGCGCCATTCGGCGAGGGCGCGCCGTTGATCGTCGGGATGCGCGTGAAGAAGTAGGTGTAGGCCTTCTTGCCGGCCTTGGCCTGCGCCACGGCCCACTGCCGCATGTTCCAGTTGATCTCGTCGGCGCACGCCATGTGGTTGGCCGGCTGCGCTTCGGCATCGGCCGTGACGCCGTACAGCTTCACGAAATCGTCTGCGGCCTCACCGAACTTGCGCTGCGCGTTGGTCTTGAACGTCTCGGCGGTCATCGGCGCGCCGCCGCCGCGTCCCCCGCCGCCGCCGCACACGCCGAAGTTCGCTTCGTCCTTGTTCGAGCCGGTCAGCACGTCAACCGCGTTCTGCCTGCCGGCCATGGAACGTCAGCGAGACGTCCTCGGGGATCACGTAGCCATCGACGATGAGACCGCCAGCCGACAGACCAGTCAGCTCGTTCAGCGGCTTGGCGCGCAGCTCCGCGATCGTCTTCACGCCGAGCGCTTCCATCGTCTTCGTACCGTTGGCCAGCGCGTTCTGCGCCGGCGCCATGCGGCCCATCGTCAGACCCATCCAGCCGCCGCTCTGACCGATCGCGCGATTGAACAGGCCCTTGGCCAGCGGCGAGCCGACCAGCGCGCCGACCATGATCGCGCCCGCGGATTCGCCGGCAACGGTGACGTTGTTCGGATCGCCACCGAAGGCGCTGATGTTCTTCTTCACCCACTGCAGCGCGGCGATGGCGTCCATCATCCCGTAGTTGCCGGCCGCGTTGTGACCCGACTCCTTGGCCAGCTCAGGGTGCGCGAAGAAGCCCAGCGAGCCGAGGCGGTAGTTGATCGTGACGATGACCGGTCCCTTCGAGGCGAGGTTCTCGCCGTCATACCAGGCGAGGCCGCCGGAGCCGCCGGTGAAGCCGCCGCCGTAGATCCACACCATCACCGGCCGGCGATCGTTCGGCGTTGTTCGCGCTGGTCCAGACGTTGAGATACAGGCAATCTTCGCTGCGCGCCGGCTCACGTGGCGGCGGGGCTGGCGTCGCAGGTGCGGCGGCGGCATCAGGTGCGGCCGCGCCAGGAGCGGCGCCACGACCGCCGCCACGACCAGCACCACCACGTCCGCCGCCGGCGGGACCAGCGGCGCACGGCGCGCCGAACGCATCCGCCTTGCGCACGCCCTCCCACTTCGCGACCGGCTGCGGCGCCTTCCACCGGTTCTCGGCGAGCGGCGGCGCGGCGAACGGAATGCCCTTGAACACGCGCACGGTCGGCTGACCGCTCGCGGTGCCTGCCAGGAGACCGGAATCGATCTTCACTTGCTCCGGGATCATCGCCGTCAGCTGCGTGGTGGCCACGGCGACCGCGGCGGCGATGGCTGTCAAAACGAATCGCTTCATTGCGTCCTCTCAATGGATCGCGCGGGCGGAAGCCTGCGCCGGTCCACTAGGATACGCCGTCCGCCGCAGGAATCGTTTCCGCTCGAAATCTGGCCTCAGCCGCGCCGGCCGCGTGGCCTTGGGCCGACCGGCGCCCGGCTCGACGCGCCTGGACGCATGGCGATGCGATAGGTCGCGGCATACCCGCCACCCTCCTCGACGACCGGCAGGATCAGCTGCGTCCCGCCTTCCCGGAAGATCATGTCGCGGGAATTGAGCAGGCGCTGTCCCTTGTTCGCGGCGTACGGCTGGGTGGCATGCACGCGATCGGTGAGCTCGTCCGAGAAATACAACTGGGACGTGAACTCGTCGGTGCCTCCGCCTTCGCCTGGTACTCGGATCTTGAAGTGAATGTGGACCGCCCGGCCGCGATACCAGCCGGGATACATCGTGGTGAAGCGAACGAGCCCTGTCTCGTCACTCACCTGATACCCGCGCAGGAACTGCTGGCCGACGGTGTCGCCACTGCGGTCGCGAACATCCGAGTACACGCCGAGCGCGTCGCAGTGCCAGATGTCCACTTGCGCCCCGGGCAATACGGCGCACGCTCCGGTTGACGTCACCTTCGAGAGCACGAACTGCAGCGCCAGCGGCGCTCCGGCGCTGAGCCTGCCCGTCGCCGGATCGAGCCGGATGTCCGATCGCTCGAGCACCTTGTCCACGAAGTACGGCCCCTCGGTCTGTTCGGGCTGCGCGACGCAATCTGGCATCTCAAGAAGCCGGCTACTCTCGCCTGACTGTGCGGAGGCTCGGTGTGCCAGAGAAGCGGTGGCGGACGCTCCGAACAGAGCGAGGGCTTCGCGCCGGCTGAGGAACCGGCCAATGGGTCGATCGTCGTTGTGCATCATCAGTCTCCTAGAGCGACACACCAATCTGGAACGTCGCCGCATAGCCGCTCGACGGAGCGCCCGCCGGTGTGACGATCTCGGAGGCGAGGCTGTCGGCGAAGATGCCGTCAGACTGGTTGCTGATCGGATTCGTTCCGCGCGAGGCGTAGACGCCGGTCGTGTGAACCGAGTTGTTCACGGACTCGGGGAAGGCAATCTGCGTCACCTTGATCGAGCGTCCACTCATCGTGACTTCTGCGTGGATGTGAGTGGCGCGTCCCTGATACCAGCCCGGGTAGATCGTCGTGAACGTCACCTCTCCAGCGGCGTTGGTCGTCTGGATGCCGCGCAGGAAGGTGGCGGCCGTCTGCGATCCGTATTGCGAGTAATCGCCGGCAGCGTCCACGTGCCAGATCTCCACGTCGGCGCCGGCGACCGCCGCGCAGTTGCCATTGACGTTGACGACCTTCACCGTCAGCGTCAGCGGGGTCCCTCCCCTGTTCTCGCGGATGTCGCTGCGAATCATGTCGGTGCGCGACGGATACGGTCCGATCGTTTCGGTCGGCGTGACTGCGCAGGTGGCATTCGTGCTCGTCGTCGTTCCACCGGTTGACGTGGACGACGGGCTGGTCGGTGACTCACCGCACGCGGCCGCCACCGCCGCCGCGGCGGCGCCAATCGCGCCGATCGCGGCGCGGCGGCTCAGTTGTCTTGTATCCCCATGCTTCTACATACTGACTCCACCTGGAGTAAGGTGTCGAGAGGAGCATCCAGTGGACGAGCCCGAGGAAGATTTCGCGACGATGTTCGAGGCATCGACGCAGGCGAAGCGCATCGAAAAAGGCCGGACCATCGAAGGCATCGTCGTCGCGATCGGCGCGGAATCGGCGCTGGTCGATGTCGGCGGCAAGAGCGAGGCGGTCATCGACATCGCCGAGCTGAAGGATGACGAGGGCGATGTCGAAGTCGCCGTCGGCGACCGCATTCAGGCCACCGTCGTCTCGACGCAGGGCGGGCTGAAGCTGTCACGCCGGCTGGCGCTGGGCGCCGCCACGGCGCGGCAGATCGAGGAGGCCTTCCGCGCCGGGCTGTCGGTCGATGGCAAGGTCGTGGGACCCGTGAAGGGCGGATACGAGGTGCGCATTGCCCGGCAACGCGCCTTCTGTCCGGTCTCGCAGATCGACGTCATCCGGGATACCGATCCCGAGCAGCACGCAGGTCGCGTCTATCAGTTCCGCATCGTCGAATACAAAGAGGGCGGCAAGAACATCGTCGTCTCGAGGCGTGCGCTGCTCGAGGAACAGCAGAAGGCAGCCGCTGTTGACGTTCGGAGGTCGATCGTCGAAGGCGCCGTGATGAGCGGACGCGTCGCGTCAGTGCGCGAGTTCGGCGCGTTCGTGGATCTGGGCGGAGGCGTGCAGGGCCTGCTTCACGTGTCGGAAATGGCGTGGGCGCGCGTGGCAGACACCTCGCAGGTGGTCAAGCCCGGCGACGCGATTACCGTCAAGGTCCTGCGCGTGGACGAGGACAAGCAGAAGATCTCCCTCGGTCTCAAACAGTTGCTCGACGATCCGTGGTCGATGGTGCCTGAGCGCTACCGAGTCGGCCAGTTGCACCGCGGCCGCGTGACGCGCGTGGCGGAGTTCGGGCCGTTTGTCGAGCTCGAGCCGGGTATCGATGGCCTCATCCCACTGAGCGAGAGCGGCGTCGCGCGGGGCGGCGACATCAAGAAGGCGTTTCCCGTCGGGACCGAGATCCAGGTCGTCGTCCTCGAAGTGGACGCGGCGGCGAAGCGCATTCGTCTCAGTGTCACCGCGGTCGAGAAGATGCGCGAGGGCGACGAAGTGCGCGAGTACACCGAACGCGCGGATGTCGCGCCTGCTCAGGGATTCGGATCGCTCGCCGACAAGCTGCGGGGCGCGCTTCGCAGGGGCGAATGATATGCTCCTACGACATTGCGAGCGTGCCCTGGCAGCGTGCGGCTGTAGGCACATCAACCCATTGGAGACGACGAGCATGGATCAGCACATCCTCCGACGCCCCGCACGATGGGCAGTGACTGTCATCATCACAGCCGGCATATTTTTCGTGGCTTCGCGGAGCGAGGCGCAACAGGCGGCTGGCAATGCGCAGGTCGAGCGAGGCCGTTACCTGGTCACGATCACCGGATGTCATGACTGCCACTCGCCGAAGATCAAGGAAATGACGCCCGACCTCACGCGTGCGCTGTCCGGGCGCCCCTCGACGACGGCGCTGCCGTCGGAGACGAAGACAGAGGTGCACGCTTCGCTGGATCTGACAGCGTGGACGGGGCCGTGGGGCTACAGCGTTGCGTCCAACCTGACGCCGGAGCCGACGACCGGGATCGGAACCCGCTACAACGAAGCCAGCTTCCTCGCGACGATGCGGACCGGCAAGAAGCCGAACGGCACGCCGATCATGCCGCCGATGCCGTCCGTGGTCTATCAGAACATGACCGACGACGACCTGAAGGCCATCTTCGCGTATCTCCGCACGATCAAGCCGATCAGAAATGCGGTGTTCGCGGGAATCACGCCGCCGGCCGCACCGAAGCCGGCAGGAAAATAGGCGACACGCGCGGCGAGTCGTGTGAAACGTGGAGGCGTCCTGCGACTACTTGCGGGGCGCCACCATCTTCGTGACGCGACCGACGCTGGTGTCGCCCGCATACAGATTGTCCTGCCTGTCCATCACCCAGTAGCTGGCTTCGATGAACTGACCGGCGCCGATGCCCATGCCGTTGCCGATGGCGCCGAGCACCTTGCCGTTCCGATCCAGCTTGAGGAACTGGCCGTCCTGTCCCGTCGCCATCCACGGATTGCCGCGCGAGTCGAAGTAGAGCGCGCACACCAGGTTCCTCATCTGGATCGTCTTGAGAAACCTCCCATCGCTCGAATAGACCACGACGCGGTATCCTCGCGATCGCCGATCCAGACGTCGCCAGTCTGCGGATCGACCGCGAGGCCGTGCGCTGAGCTGAACTTGCCCTGCCCCACCTCGTTGCCGAACCACTGATTGATGAATCTCCCGTTCTTGTCGAGATGAATGATCCGCGCCGCGCCGAGGTTGTTGGCGGGATCGTCTGAATCCGTGTCGTTCGGACTCTCGTTGGCGTGCCCCTCGCCGATGTACACGTCACCGTTCGCGGCAAACGCGATCATCACCGGCTGCCAGAGCAGCCGCTGCCCTTTGGCTTCGTCCCAGTCCCCTCGGCGGCCTCGCTCGCCAAGGGTCAAGAGCAGCTTTCCCTCCGGGCTGAGCTTCATCACGGTGGCGCTCGTCGCGGCGGTGATCCAGACGTTGTCCTCGGGATCGACAGCCATGCCGTGCGCCTTGTCCTGATAGCCAATGACGTCCGGGCGCGACCTGCAGAATCAGTTTGTGATTCGGGTCGAACTTGAACAGCTGTGGCTTCCCCGGGTCCGCGCGCTGAAAGACCCAGAGGTTCCCTCGTGAGTCGAGCGCGACAGCGGGAACGCCGCCAAATCCTGGAGGCAGCACGTACGGGTACGTGAACGTGTAGCCCATCGTCTGTGCCCACTGCACCCGCTGCAGCGACTGGCGAGAGCGGCCGCCACGTTTACCGCAGAGCGGCGAGCGCCGGCAGGCGGGCGTGTCCGCGACGGCGGGCGCTGGTATCGCCGTGGGCGCCGCGTTGGTGGCGGCGCCGGGTCCACCGCCGCGGGGTGGAATCGTGACGCCTCCGTTCGCATCGACGATCGTTCGGCCGGTCGGATCGGGAAACGATCCCTGGAGAAACCACGCTGGCGATCCGTCAGACGCCGCTCCCCGCGTCGTGGGTTGGGATTGAGAGAGGGCTGAGATTCCGCTCAGCATCACACCGACCGCAACCGCCGGCACCGCGGCCATAGTCCGTCGCTTCATGTGACTCTCCTTCACAACGTCGTGTCCGGCTTCAGCCAGCCGCTCACGTTCACATGTAGTGTCCGGCTTTAGCCGGACCTTCCATTCCAGATGGTCTGGATCGTTCGTTCGTAGATCGCCGACAGCGGCCCGAGATCCGCGATGCGCACATGTTCGTCGATCTTGTGGATCGAGTGGTTGAGCGGTCCGAACTCGACGACCTCGCGGGCGAGCGTCGCCAGGAACCGTCCGTCCGACGTCCCGCCGGTCGTCGAGAGCTCGGGTCGCACGCCTGCCACCGACTGCACCGCTGCGCGTCAGCGCATCCACGAGCGGGCCTCGCGGCGTCATGAACGGCTCGCCAATCAGCGTCCATTCCAGCTCACAGGTCACGCGATGCGCGTCGAGGATCTCCCGCACGCGCGACTGCAGTGATGAAGCGGTGGATTCTGGCGAGAACCGGAAGTTGAACCACACGTCCAGCGCGCCAGGAATGATGTTGGCGGCGCCGGTCCCGGCATGGATGTTCGAGATCTGGAAACTGGTG
Source organism: uncultured Acidobacteriota bacterium (assembly GCA_963751025.1). Classification (GTDB taxonomy): domain Bacteria; phylum Acidobacteriota; class Vicinamibacteria; order Vicinamibacterales; family UBA2999; genus Gp6-AA40. The sequence continues at coordinate 36,963 of CAVVTC010000014.1, forward strand.
GGCTGAAAGTACTCGTTGCCGCGATCCCAGCGCGTCCAGACGAGCGCCGCAAGCGCGCTCGCGGCATCGTGAATCGGGTTGCGGCCGCGCTCGGGGTACGCGATGTGACACTGCTGGCCAATGACACGCAGCCTGCCGTTCAGCGATCCGCGGCGGCCGTTCTTGATCGTGTCGCCGAAATGCTCGGATGACGTCGGCTCGCCCACGATGCACGCGTCAATGGTCTCGCCGCGACGCCGCAGCGTCGAGACGACAAGTGCCGTGCCGTCCACCGCATCGCCCTCCTCGTCGGACGTGAGGAGGACGGCGACCGAACCGCGGCCACGATTTGTGCGGGCAACTCGCTCGGCCGCGGTGATCATTGCCGCCACCGACCCCTTCATGTCCGCGGCGCCACGGCCATACAGCAGGCCATCACGCTCGGTCGGCGTGAACGGATCGCTCGTCCACTCTTCCAGCGGGCCGGTCGGCACCACGTCGACGTGACCAGCCAGGCAGACGAGCGGCCCCGACGACCCATGCCGGGCCCACAGGTTGCCGACCGGTCCGCGATCGATCCGCTCGCACTGGAAGCCGGCCGCTGACAGGCGCGCCGCCACCAGACCGAGTCCGCCACCGTCTGCCGGCGTGATCGATCGGCACGCGATGAGCTGCCTGGCAAGCTGCAGCGTGTCGGCCTGGATGTCGCTCACGCGCGCAGCAACTCGTTGATCGACGTCTTGGCCCGCGTCTGCTCGTCCACACGCTTCACGATGACGGCGCACGCGAGCGAGTACTTGCCATCGGCCGATGGCAGGCTCCCGGGTACGACCACGGATCCCGACGGCACCCTGCCGTACAGAATCTCGCCGGTCGCACGGTCGTAGATCTTCGTGCTCTGACTGATGAAGACACCCATCGCGAGCACTGAATGCGCTTCGACGATGACGCCTTCGACCACTTCGGAGCGGGCGCCGATGAAACAGCCGTCTTCGATGATCGTCGGGTTGGCCTGCAGCGGCTCGAGTACGCCGCCGATGCCCACGCCGCCAGACAGGTGAACGTTCTTGCCGATCTGCGCGCACGAGCCGACGGTCGCCCACGTATCCACCATCGTGCCTTCGTCAACGTAGGCGCCGATATTCACGTACGACGGCATCATCACGACGTTCTTCCCGATGAACGTGCCGGTGCGGGCCACGGCGGGCGGCACCACGCGAAACCCTCCCTGCCTGAAGTCGGCATCGGAGAGGCCGGCGAAGCGCAGCGGCACCTTGTCGAAGTACGTCGTCGCGCCGCCGTCGATCGCGCGGTTGTCGTGGGCGCGGAAGTACAGCAGCACGGCCTTCTTCAGCCACTGGTGCGTGACCCACGTGCCGTCGATTTTCTCGGCCACGCGGAGACGGCCGGCATTCAGGCCGTCGATGATTTCGGCGAGCGCCTGCGACAGATCCCCAGGCACCTGATTTGGGGAAATGCTGGCGCGCTGCTCGAAGGCAGCGTCGATGAGTGATTCGAGAGTGTGAGTAGCCATATGCCTTCGTAGGGGCCGCTTCAGGCGGCCCGTGATCTACAGAATTCCACGATGCGCCGGGCCGCCTCGATGCAGTCTGCGAGTTCAGGCACGAGCGCCATCCGTACGTAGCCGCGTCCCGGGTTCGTGCCGTGTGCGTCCCGGGCGAGATACTGTCCCGGCAGCACGGTCACGTGCGTCGCCGCGAACAGATCCTTCGCAAACGCCTCGTCATCCCCGCCTGGCACGCGCGCCCACAGATAGAAGCCGGCATCCGGCCTGGGCGCCTGCATCACCGGTTCCAGCATGGGCACCAGTGCGTCGAACTTCTGGCGATACTGCCGGCGATTCTCTTCCACGTGCGCCTCGTCGTTCCAGGCCGCCACACTGGCGTGCTGGACGGCAAGGCTCATCGCGCATCCATGATAGGTGCGATACAGCAGAAACTGCTGGAGCAGCGTCGCATCGCCGGCGACCGCACCGGCGCGCAGCCCGGGCGCGTTCGATCGCTTGGACAGGCTGTTGAAGACCACCAGCCTCGGAAAACCGGCCCGGCCCAGCTGCTGCGCGGCCTCGAGCCCACCAAGCGGCGCCCGGTCGCCATAGATTTCCGAATAGCACTCGTCCGACGCGATGACGAAGCCGTGGCGATCCGACCGGTCGAACAGCGCACGCCACTCGTCGAGCGTCAACACCCGGCCGGACGGGTTGGCGGGCGAACACACGTAGACCAGTTGCGTGCGAGCCCACTGGCCGGCGCTGAGGGAATCGAGGTCCAGCGCGAAGCCCGTGGCGTCCGTCTGGTTGAGAAAGAGCGGTTCGGCGCCGGCCAGAATCGCCGCGCCTTCATAGATCTGGTAGAACGGATTCGGCGAGACGACGGCCGCCGTCGCGCGCGACGGATCGATCACCGCCTGCCCGAACGCAAACAGCGCCTCGCGAGTGCCGTTCACCGGCAGCACCTGCGTGCGCGGATCGAGCGTCACGTGATAGCGCCGCTCGAACCATCCGGCGATGGCGTCACGGAGGGGATCGCCTCCCGCGGTCGTCGGATACACCGACAGCCCGTCGAGGTGTGTATGCAGCGCGCGCCTGATCAGGTCGGGCGTCGCGTGCTGCGGCTCGCCGATCGACAGCCGGATCGGCGTGCCGGCCGGCGTCAGGCCGGCCAGCAGCGCGCGGAGTTTCTCGAATGGGTAAGGCTGAAGCTGCTGCAGACGTGAATTCACGACGGTTGGCAGAACATCGTACCCGACTTCGGCGGCGTTTCATCGGCGCCGCCGATCGGCGCTCCTCACGAAGAGTGCGATGTCAACGTGCTGCGCTCCGATGTGGCCGCCCCCATGGCTGGCCAACCGGCACCGCCGGCTGCTGCGTCTTGGATTGGGCCTTGTTCCTGTACATCCGACGATCGGCCCGTACCAACAACCGCTCGTACGTATCGCCGTCCTCGGGGAACACACTCGCGCCGGCACTCACGCGGAGTGGAATATCGCGGCCATCGGGTGAGCGCAGCGACAACTCCGCGACGGCGCGCTGCAGATCGCGGCACCGATCATCGGCCTCACGCCGATCGCACGACGGAAGCAGGATCACGAACTCGTCGCCTCCATAGCGGATGCAGGTATCGTACGACCGCGTCGACTGCTGCAGCACCCTGGCGACCTCCTGCAGCGCACGATCGCCGGCCAGGTGTCCATACTCGTCGTTGATGATCTTGAAGTCGTCGAGATCGAGCAGCGCGATCGAGAACGGGTCCGTCGTCCGGCGTGCGCGTGCGATCTCACGTGCCGCCTGGAACTGCAGCGCGCGCTGATTGGCGAGCCCAGTCAGGCCATCCTTCAGGGCCTGTTCCTGGCTGTGTTCGAAGATGAGGGTGTTGTGCACGACTGACGCGGCCTGGTGCGCCACCTGGTCGAGCACGCGGCGATGGTCTTCGGTGTACGAATTGACGCCCTGGTGATACACCGCGATCGTGCCGATGACCTCATCGCCGACGGCGAGCGGACAGATCAGCGCGGACTGGAGATGCAGGCTCACCGTTGACGCCTGGGCGGCGTTGAACTCGGCGGCGGGCACGCCGTTGACCAGTGGCCGCCGGTGCCGCACGACCCAGCCGCTCAGTCCATGTCCCTCGGCGATCGACGCGTTCTCGAGTCGATCGGCATACAAACCAGTCACGAATCGGCAACGCAAGTCCTCGTCGCCGCGCCGCACGAACAACGCGCACATCGACACCGGCACCAGCGCGCCCAGCTTCTCGCTGACGAAGGCCATCGTGTCCGCGAGGCTCATGCTGCGACCCATCGACTGCGCGATCTCATACAACGCGTTCGTTTCGCGGTTGGCCGATGCGATCTCGGCGAAGGCGTCGGCGCCGATCCGCTCGCCCCGTTCGCCGGCGGCGGAGTCGCCGGCGCGCTCGGTCCCCGGCAGCCGGCGCGTCATGCCGTCATTGGCCGGCGGCGTGAGCACCGGAAGCAGCTCGGTGAATCGTGTGACGATGGCCGGATCGAAGGCCTTGCCAGCCTCGTCGAGGAGCATCTGCACCGCCTCGTCCTGCGGCAGCGCCGGCCGATACGGGCGGCGTGACGTCAGGGCATCAAAGCAATCGACGACTGAGAGGATTCGCGCGCCCAGCGGAATCTGTTCGCCGCTCAGTCCGGAGGGATATCCAGCCCCATCCCATCGTTCGTGGTGGCTGTGAATCAGTGGCGCGACCGGGCAGGGGAACGGCACCGCGCCGACGATCTGTGCGCCGATCTGCGCGTGCATCTGCATCTTCTTCCGCTCGTCCGGCGTGAGTGGGCCAGGCTTGGAGAGGATGTGCTCGGGCACGGCCAGTTTCCCGATGTCGTGCAGCAGCGCGGCAATCTCGATAGCCTGCCGATCGCGCTCAGGCACATCGAGGCCGTGCGCCAGCATCGTCGCGTAATACTGCACGCGCTCGACGTGGCGGCTGCCGCCATCGTCCTTCGCCTGAATGGCTCGCGCCAGCACTTCTGTGCTCTCCCGATGCAGCTGCGCCGATTCCGACGCGCGCCGCTGCTCGTCGGCAATGCGTTTGAGATAGATCCGGTAGCTCCGAAACGTGAGCCCGAGCGGCACGAACGCCAGCGCCGTGTGCCACTGGCCAGCCCGCTGGAACACTTCGACGGCAATGCCGGCCGCGATGGCTCCGACCACGTAGCTGCTGATGGTCCACAGAAAGCTGTCGTGCCAGACGCGGAGGACACGCGCGCCCGGATGACAGCGCGAACGCGGCCGCAACCGCCAGGGAGTTGACCAGGAAATAGACCAGCGCCGCGGCCATCATCGGCTGCAGCGGCGGCGACGACACTGCGCCATAGGTGCCGCCGAGGCCGGCATACGTCGCGCCTGCCGCGGCGACACTCACCGCCAGCGTCGCCATGCTGAACAGCGTCTTGTACGCCGGGTTGGGAACGCTCATGCGGAAGGTGGACTGCGACCAGCCGCTGGCGACCGCGATCAGCATCGTCGGCGCCGGACCGAGCAGCAGCAGGGCCGTGAAGTCGACCGCGTACGAGAGGGAGATGCAGGAGCTCCCGACGCCGAGGGGCATCTCCACCTTCAGCGACGAACTGATCACGGACATCACCAGCAGGACCGCAAACAGCCCGGGACGCGCGAGCTGCCACGACGACACCGCACTCGCCATCAGGACCGCTCCGAGCGCGATCATCGCGAATACGTAAATCCGGCCGGCGAGCGGATGACGCCTCATGCGAACACCTCCGCGGACATTCGAAGTCGAGGACGCATGGTTAACGCTACGGCGAGGTCAGAATCGACTCGGCCGTCACCGAGTACCGTCGAGAGATCCCCACGCAGCCTGTGCACCGGCGCCCGGCGCGGTGCCCCACTCGGTGGAGCCTCCGTCAGAGACGCCAATCAAGCTGCTGCCCCAGATGATGTTGCTACCCCAGATGATGTTGTCGTCCCAGACGACGCTGCTGCCCCAGATGATGTTGTCGTCCCAGTCGATGCTGCTGCCCCAGATGATGTTCTGCGCCCACGCCGGGTCGTTGACATAGACCACGATGCCGGAGCCGACGGCATCGGCCCACATGATGTTTCCGGCCCAGTACAGCGTCTCGTTGTCGATGACCGTGGACGTGCTGATCTCGCCGACCAGCCACTGTGACGAGAGTGGTGCGGACGTATCGATGTGCGCCGCCAGTTCGATCGCTCCTGCAGGATTGACGCTGCCAGTTCCTTGCGTCAGAACGTCGTAGCGAGTGCCCTCGTCGGTGCTGGCCGGCAGCGCCGTGTACTGCAGGATCGCCTTCACCGCGTTCGGCGTCAGGGGCGGAGCTGAGGGAAACGCGTCGCGATGTGCCTGCACGATCAACGCCGCTGTGCCGCTCACGACTGCCGCCGCCATGCTCGTTCCGCTGAGCTGCAGATAGTACTTGCCGGCTCTAAGCGACGGATTGTTCAGATAGAGCGCGCTCGATCTCGCCGCCACCGACACCAGCCCGTGACCAGGAGCGACCAGGTCAGGTTTTGCTGCCGCGTCGTACCAGGTGGGTCCGCGCGAGCTGTACTCCGCGACGCGATCGTCGCTGCGCACGTCGGTGTCGGACGTTCTGACCGACCCGACGGTGATGGCGGACGGCGCATTGCCGGGGCTCAGGATGCCGGCATATCCAGGCTGGCCGGTCTCCGGCGACACGCCGTAGTTGCCGGCCGCGGCGACGACGATGATGCCGGCGCGCGCGGCGGCTTCGACGGCCTGGACCAGCGGATCGCTGGCCGCCGGTTCGAGAATCGGGTGACCAAGAGAGAGATTGATCACGTCGATGCCGAGCTGTTCCTTGTTCGCCGTCGCGAACTCAATCGCGCTGATCACGTCGCTGGTATATCCCGCGCCGTTCCCGTCGAGCACCTTGAGTCCGATCAGCCGTGACTTGTACGCCACACCTCGATACCGGCGGTTCGACAGGCTTCCGTCGCCCGCGATCAACCCGGCCACGTGAGTGACCGTGTCCGTAGTCGTCGCTCGCCGGTTCTTCGCGTCCCCCCTCGGTGAAATCGTAGAACGCGACGATCCGATCGTCGAAGTCAGACCCCGCCTCGATTCCGGAAGTCGACGATCGCAACGCCTACGCCATCGCCGCCGACGGGATACAGAGGAAGACCAAGGGTGCCGCGCAGCGTCGAGCCCCACGAGTAGTCCGACGCCTTGACCACGGCGTCGATCGAAATCGACTCCACATAGGGAAGTTTCGCGAGGTCCCTGAGGGCAGCTGTAGGCACGCGTGCCGTCAGCGCGTTGATGCTCCGATGCGCGCGAACGACCGCATGTCTCCTGGCCGTCAACGTGCTCGTCAGGCCGGGGACTCCGTTTGGGATCGTCCGGATGATGACCCGCTTCGTGTCTACGTCGCCGGCACGAACGCTCCTCGAGAGCCGTTCGTCCAGCTTGTCGAGCTTGGGTTGCCGCGGCTGTGCATGGGCGGCAATGGCAGAAAGTTCTAGGATTGCGACGACGAGAGCGGCAACAGGAAACCGGGGGATATTCCAGGACATGGCGCGCAGTAGGGCAACAGCCGCGCCAGCCCCGGGAAAGACCCGCGCTAGGGCATCCGCACTTTAACCTCCATCTGGTGCAGCGAGATAAATTGATAAGCTGGATGAAGCCGCGTGCTGTTTCGTTGGTTCCTGACGCGAATTGCGTCTCGTCTCTGCACACGCGATTACAGCTTTGCAGCTGAGTTCGCCGCCGGGCCTGACCCCGATTGCCCATCGGCTAGAATCTCGGCCATCCGCCATGGCGTTCGAGCTGATCGTCAACGGAACGCGGCATACCATCGACGCCGACCCGCAGACGCCGCTGCTGTGGGTGATCCGCGATCAGGTCGGGCTGACGGGCACGAAGTTCAGCTGCGGCATCGGGCAATGCGGCGCCTGCACGCTGCACGTCGATGGCCGGCCGGTCCGATCCTGCAGCGTCCCCGCGGCCACGGCCATCGGCAAGCCGGTCATGACCATCGAGGGCCTCTCGCCCGACGGCAGCCATCCCATCCAGGTCGCCTGGAAGGAGCTCGACGCGCCGCAGTGCGGCTACTGCCAGTCCGGGATGATCATGAGCACGCTCGCCCTGCTGCGCGCGCGCCCGAATCCCACCGACGCCGACATCGACGCCGCAGATCACCAACGCCTGCCGCTGCAGCACCTACCACCGCATCCGCCAGGCGATTCACCTGGCCGCAGAGCTGATGAGGAGGGGGACGGCGCGAGCATGACGATCCGAGCGTCGATCGCCGCGAGTTCCTCGCCACCGTCGCGGCCGCGCAGGGAGCCTTCGTGCTCGGCTTCTGGCTGCCGTCGCGCGCGAGCGCGCAGACGCGCGCCCGCCGCGCATCTGGTACGAGGAGCCGGCGACGCGCGAGATCAACGCCTGGATCGTCATCGCGCCGGACGACACGGTGACGATCCGCATCGCGCAGACCGAGCTCGGCCAGGGCGTCTGGACCTCCAACGCGATGATGGTCTGCGAGGAACTGCAGTGCGACTGGAGCAAGGTGCGCCCGCAGTACGCGTCCGCGAATCGCGACGCGCGGGAGAAGGCGCCGGCGTGGACGCTGAAGGTGCCGGGCAACGGCGCCGCCGATCCCAAAGGCGGCGGCGTGCCGACGTTCGGCAATCGCGACCGCATCGGCGTGGCGGGCATTCCCGACAGCCTCTACCGGCGGATGCGGACGAACGCGGCCTCGTCGGTGAAGGACGGCCGCTACTATCTGCAGCTCGCCGGCGCCGAAGCGCGCGAGCGGCTGCTGCTGGCCGCGGCGGCGATGTGGAACGTGCCGGTGACCGAGCTGACCGCGAAGAACAGCGTCATCACGCACGCGCCGAGCGGCCGGACGACGACCTACGGCCGGATCGCGCAGCGCGCCGCCGAGACGCCGCATCCGAATCCCGAGACGATCACGATCAAGCCGCCGGACCAGTGGACGCTGATGGGCACCGAGCAGAAGAACCTCGACGTGCCGCTCGAAGGTGACCGGCCAGGCGATCTACGGGATCGACGTCCGCCTGCCCGGCATGAAGTGGGCGGCCGTGAAGACCTGCCCGGTCTACGGCGGCGACGTCGAAGCGCTACGACTTCGAGGCGATCCGCACGCATGCCGGGCGTGCGTTCCGCCGTCCAGTTCCCGATCCCCGATCCGGCGCTGACCCGCGGCCGCATCTTCAGCGGCGGCGTCGCCGTCGTCGCCGACACCTGGTATCAGGCCAAGACCGCGCATCGACAAGATGCCGATCGAGTGGGAGATTCCGCCGGCGAACGCGGCGTTCAACTCGGCGAACATGCGCGAGGCGCTGCTCGCGGCGCTCGACCGGCCCGGCACGGTGCGCGCCAATCAGGGCGACGTGGACGCGGCGTTCACGGGCGCCGCCAGGATCGTCGAGGCGACCTACTCGACGCCGTTCCTGCCGCGCGCCCGCATGGAGCCCGGCAACGCCACGGTGCTCGTCGCCGACGATCGCGTGGACATCTGGATCGGCGATCAGAGCCCGCAGGAAACACGCTTCAGCGCCGCGAAGATCACCGGCATTCCCGAGACCAACGTCCACCTGCACCTGTGCCACCTGGGCGGCGGCTTCGGCCGCAACGGCAACGGGCCGCAGGCCGAGCACGCGATCATGATCGCCAACGCGCACCGCGGCACGCCGATCCACATGCTGTGGACGCGCGAGGAGGATTTCATCGGCACCACGTATCGCGCCATGGGCGTGGCGCGGCTCAAGGCCGCCCTCGACGCCGACGGCTGGCCGATCGCGATCGAAGTGCGGACCGCCATGCAGGAAGGCGGGTTCGGTCCGGAGGCGTCGTTCCACGTGACCTCGCGCTACCACGTGCCGAACTACCGCTACTCGAACCACACGACGAAGTTCCACGTTCCGGTCGGCACGCGCCGCGGCGTCGGTCAGGCCGCGCACGAGTTCTATCGCGAGAGCTTCATGGACGAACTCGCCGCGCGCCGCGGGCAAGGATCCGTATCTCTATCGCCGCGAGCTGCTCGCCCGCACGAACCTGCCCTACAAGCAGGACATGATCACCGCGCTCGACATGGCCGCCGAGATGTCAGGCTGGGGCACGCCGCTCCCGAAGGGCACGGCACGAGCCATCGCCCTGGAAGAGCGCGGCGCCGAAGGCGACGGCATGGCGACGATCAGCGCCATGGTGCACACCGTCTCGGTCAGCCGCGAGGGCAAGGTCAAGCTCGAACGCGTGGACGTCGCGCACGAGACGGGCTTCGGCCTGGTCAACCCGCTGTCGGTGAAGAAGCAGATCGAAGGCCAGATCACCTGGTTCTACAACGACGCGATGCACCAGGCCTGCACGATCACGGACGGCCGCATCGTCGAGAACAACTTCCACATGTTCCCGTTGTCGCGCATCAACGAGGACCCGCCGACGATCAACATCCGCTTCTTCCCGACCGAAGCACTGGCTGCTCGGCATGGGCCACGACCGCGCCACGTCGGTCCAGTCGGCGATCGGCGACGCGATCTTCCAGATCACCGGCAAGCGCTTCCGCGATCTGCCCTTCGGCACACACGACCTGAGCTGGACGTGACGGCCCCACCGCTGCCTGAATCCCTATGACCTCCACCTCCTCCTCTACGCGGCGGCTCGTCCTCGTCCTTCTCGTCGTGTCTCTCGGCCTTCTCATCCCCGGCCTGTTCGCCCCGGTGCTCACCATCCGCGGTGTGTTGACCCGCGACGGCATTGCGCAGGTGGCGCCGATGATGCTCGAGAAAGGGCTCAACGACGACACGCTGAATGCCCTGAAAGCGATGATGAACCCCACCGTCGTCGGACTGCTCGAGGCGACTGGCGGAGATCTGCGTCAGATGATCATCGACAAAGTGACGCCGTCATTGACCGCGTCGCTGCAGCAGAGCGTCGGGAGACGTGGAGGTGTTTCAGCAGACGCGGAGTATTGTCAGCTCCGTGCAGCGTCTGTACGAAGTCGGCAGTCCCATACCGGCGACGCTGATCCTGCTGTTCAGCGTCGTCGTTCCATTCGTCAAGACGGTACTCGTCGGGCTGGGCCGATGTTCGCGGCACAGGAAACGCGGCGGCGGAAGACCCTGGCGTTCGTCGAAGCGATCGCCAAGTGGTCGATGGCGGACGTCTTCGTCGTCGCGCTGTTCATTACCTATCTCGCCGCGATGGCGAGTCAGAGCACGCCGGTCGCCGGTCCGCCGCTCGTCGCGTTCATTGCGGAGTTCGGAGCCGGCTTCTACTGGTTCGCCGCCTACTGCGTGTTCTCGCTGGCGTCGCAGCAGCTCACGGCGCGCGTGCTCGCCGCGCGGGTGTGATTCACTTCGCGCGCGTGCCTTTCACTTCGGAGAGAGGCAGCCCACTTGCCATCCGCTCCTCCGAACTCGGCGAGGGCGGTGTACCCGCCGGCGGCGATCTTCAGCGTCAACCGGATGTTGAACGCCGGCTGGTCCGTGGTGAACGTCCAGGTATCGCCGCGACCTGTCCGTACGCGACAAGGGCACTGCCCAGGCTGTCCACGGTATACGCGACGTACTGCTTCCGCGCCGGGAGGTAGCTCAGCGTCCGCATCTGGCTGTACGTGCCTGCCGGCCCCTTGGCCTCACTGCGACAGACGACGTGCCGATTGGCGAACCACTGACACTCCTCGGCGCCTGATGCCTTGTTTGCCGGCGACAACGGGGTCGCCTTCGTGTCCACCTCGATGCTCCACTTGCCGACCATGACGTCGAGCTTTTTCTGGTCAGGGCTCGGCTGTTGCGCGGCAGCGATAGACGGGATCGCCAGGAGCCCAGCGATCAACAGAGCAGCGATGTGCGACTTCATGGAGCGGAGACTAACACGACACGGCCACGCGCACGCTGAAGCGTGCGCTCTACGGCTGCTTGGCTTCCTCTGCGCGCGCGCCCGCGAGAATGCCCTGGAGGCCGATGTTGCCCTCGTGACAGGCGACCTCGTACATCCCGTCATCGGACCGCCGCAGCCCGTTCACCAGCGTCCACGGCCGAGTAAACGTCGCCGGATCGGTCACCGTGAGCCGGTACTCGATCGTGTCGGCATCGAGCCTCGTGAATCGCTCGACGAGATGCAGCTGACTGGTCGCGCCACGGAAGAGTTTCTTGTCGTTGAAATTCGTGGTCTCCACGACCAATGTCTGCCCTTCCCACCATCCTCGTGAATCGCCCAGCCACATCCGCACGCCCGATCCGGCATGCGGCCGCTCGCCAAGAGGAATGACCCGGTGCTCATGCATCATCTCGGTGACGATGGCCACGTGACCGGGGGCCTGCACGATCTGAAAGTAGTTGTTGTAGAACGGGTTCGGGATGAGGAGACCGTCCGTCGTCACGCACCGCTCGGCCTCCGTCCTGTCCTCGGGAACATTGGCCTTCAGCGGCTGCCCGATCTTCGGCACCGCGTCCCATCGCTTCCGGCCTTCAGGCGTGTAGGGGATCTTTCCGTCCGGCGGGTCCACGACGAGCGACGTGCTCCGACCGGGCGGCACTTTTCCCTTCGCCGTCTCCAGCCAGATTCCGTTCAGCTCGCCGCTGATCGGCACTTCGCGCGCAAAGGTCGTGAGCAGCCGCTCGAGGGACGTCCGCTCGAATTCCGCCGCCTCCGCCTCGGAGAGCGTGGCCTTCCCGGCCAGGGCGTCCGGCCGTTCGACCGGCGTCGGGCTCTGGTTGCTCCAGATGCCTTGAAGATCGGGATCGCCCCAGGGGGTCTTGTGCTGAGCGCTCACAACGGTCGCCGTGCTCAGCAGCGCGATGACAACGAGAACGAATCGGTGCATGTCACCCCTCACTGAAATCGTTACGCGATGTTCGCGTCGATTGGCGAGAGTCGTGCCAACGACAAACCGCTCGCGATCCTCGGGAGACTGCCCTCGTCCGTCCAGTGATGCCGATATGTCAGCATTTCCGACGACGTATCTGCAGGCCCTTCTACTTCCTGGGCGCCATGCCACTTCGGGGGCTCGATGTGATGCGTCGATCGCTCGTTTTCGTTACAGACGAACTCGATCATTTCCTGATCGACCAGGATCCGCTGGTTCACGCGCACCGTGAACGGCTTCGTGTAGGCCTTCGCGTCGTCGATGGTCACGTCGATTTCCAGCGTGCCGAAGTTTGGACGACGGAAGCGCTCGGTCATCTTCAGTGCATCGGTATACGGACTTCCGTTCACATCCAGCCAGCCCGCCCGCTCGTCCCCAAGGAAGTTCGTCGTTTCCACCACCAGCGTGTCGCCCTCGAACCAGCCACGCGAGTAGCCGAACCACCACGGTTGCGGATCGTTGTTCGGCGCCGGCCGGCCATCCATGTAGATGTAGCGCAGTCCGTAGTTGGACTCGTAGGTAATGAGGATCAGGTTCTTCGTCTGAACGATCTGTCGCGGTTGTGGATGGTTGTGGTACTGCATCAAGCCAATCGGCAGGCACCACACATCAGGATTGTCCTTCATGTTGTCGGCCATCCGCTTCTTCTTCAGCTCGGCGGCCCACGGCTGCAGCGGCAACGGGTAGCCGCGGCCGGCGACCTCGCCAAACCCCGAGAGCGGGATCCCGTCGGGCGTCGTCGTTGGCGCCGGTGGTGCGCCTTGCCGTCCGCGTCCACCGCCTCCGCCGCCGGCGCGATTCCAGATGCCGGAGAAGTCCACCTTCCCCTCGGGTGTCCGAGGCGCGGGTGCGTCCAGAATCGGCTTGCCGTCCGTGCGCGGCACTCCCGGCGTCGGGTACGCCGGCCACTGCGCGCCCAGGGTGGACGATACGGCCGCGATGATGGCCACGGCTCCGACGAGGCTGCGTCCTAGAGTCAGCATGTATGAAGCTCCTTCAAGAAAAGCGCGAGTAGCTTACCGTGAACATGTAGGATTCGCGCATGCGACTCTTGTCCACCCTGCTCCTGGCCTCGTGCCTGCTCCTCACGGCGGCAGCGCAGCAGTCCGCCGGCCCTGCCCAGAGCGAGCAAGGCGAGTCGAAGGGCCACCTCAACCCGGTGGTCGCGAAGCTCGCCGCAGGCAGGACGGTCTACGGCCTCATCAACACCGGCGATCTCTCGCTCGCCCACGCCCGCGAGACCGCGCGTGCGCCGGTGGACTTCGTCTACGCGGACATGGAACACAGCCCGCTCGACTTTCCCGGGCTCGCCATCTTTCTTGCCGGTCTCACTGACAAGGCCGCAATCGTCGCCAAGAAGAGCGCGCAGCCGAACGTGGCGCTGTTCGCGCGCTTTCCGCCGGAAGCGGATCAGTCGCAGTGGGTCGTCAAGCAGGCGCTCGACATCGGGCTGATGGGCGTGATCTTCAACGGCGTGGACACGACGGCCCAGGCGCTGACCGCGGTGCGGACGATGCGATATCCCCCGATGCGGGGCTCAACGCGTCGCGAGCCGGTCGGCATTCGAGGCTATTCGACGGCGGCGGCCAGTTACGCCTGGGGCGTCAGCGCGGCCGAATACGAACGCCGCGCCGACGTGTGGCCGCTCAATCCCGACGGCGACCTGCTCGCCGTCGTCATGATCGAGTCGGTCGAGGGTCTCGAACACGTGGACGCGATCGCCAGCGTTCCCGGTGTCGGCGCGCTGTTTCTCGGCGCCGGCTCCGACCTCTCACGCTCGATGGGCGTCCCGGCCAGCTCGCCCGAGGTCGAAGCCGCGTTTCAGCAGGTGCTGAAGGCCTGCAACGCGCGCAAGGTGGCGTGCGGCATCACCGCCGGCAGCGCGCCCGATGTCGTGCGCCGCGTAAAGGAAGGCTGGAAGATCATCAGGTCAACCGTGCCGGCGATCACCGAGGCCCGCGCGCAGCTTGGCGATCGTTGACGCGGGTAGAGGCGGGTCTTCAGACCCGCCTGGGCCCAGGTCGTAGAGGCGGGTCTTTAGACCCACCTACCGCAGCGATCCGAAATCGGCCGGCGGCTTTCGGTGCTTCGTCGCCGCTTCATAGGCCGACGCGATTCGAAACAGCAGCGGCTCGCCGAATGGCCGCGCAATGAAATCCACGCCGACGGGAAGCGCGGCTGACACCGGACCGACCAGACGCGTGCCGCTCCCGTCGGCTACGCGATCCCAGACGGTTGTCGTGAATCCTGCCGGTACGGTGATCACCGGGAATCCCTGCTGACCGATCAATGAATATCCAATCGGCGTGCGGCCGTTCAACGCCGGCTCGCGCGGTGACGTGAGCTTGCGCGGCGGAACCGTGGACATCGGCGACACGAGCGCGTCCAGACGCTGCTCCTCCATGCACTGCAGCAGCATCGTCTGCACGGCGAAACGTCCTTGCAGACGCGCTGAGGTGTCGAGCACCGTCGCGCGTTCGGCCTGCTCTCGCGCCTGTTTGCGATCCGGAAAATTCGGGTCCTGATAGAACCGCGCCTTGGCGATCAGATCGGCGTTGGTCTTGATGTTGGCGTCCCCGCGCTCGCGCAGGTAGCGGTTGATCATGTACTTCCCCTCGCCAGCCGGGCCGAACCCTCCAGCGTTCAAGGTACGCAGCGAGAGCTGCGGCGGAACGCGAGCCGGATCCTGTTGCAGCTGCAGCAGCGTCGCGAGCTGATCTCCCCCTGCCGATCCGGGTGCGTCCGCCGGAAAGAGCTGCGGGTACTGTCGCGCGAACGCGGAGTTCAACAGCTCCGGCGCATATCGGGCGATGCACGGCGTGAACAACTCGCCCTCGGGACCAGGGTCGACAATCGTCGCGCCGAGCGCGCGCACGTCCGCGATCGCCTTCTCGACGAGCCCGATGCTCTCCTCGTCTGCCTTCGCCAGCAGTGACTTGCGCATGTACTCACGCAGGACGCCGATGCGCACGCCATCGAGACGGCGCAAGCCCACAAAGCTTGCATACCCTTTTGGCGGTGTGCGGCCGACGCTGAACACGGTCAGCTCGTCCTTCGGGTCGTAGCCGGCGAACGCGTCGAACACCCTCGCCGTGTCCTGCACCGTCCGGCACATGGGTCCGACGCGCATCACGAGCCCGGAGCCCATCATGCCGTCGCGACTCACCAGCTCCTGCGTCGGCGCAAGACCGACCAGGTTGTTCACTGACGCGGGCCAGCGGATCGACACGACCGTCTCTTCACCAATCGCGCACGTCACGAGATTGGCGGCCACCGCGGTGGCCGAGCCGGAGCTCGACATCCCGGGCTCACGCTCGGTGTCGTAGGGGTTGCAGAAGGTCCCGCCGAACGAGCTGCGCGCACCGTCCACGGCATACTCCGCGAGATTCGCCTTCGCCAGGACGATCGCGCCCGCGTCCCGCAATCGCTTCACGAACGTCGCATCGTCCGGTGGCCGATCGTTGGCGTAGTCGGCATCCGCACCGGACGTCGTGCGCATGTCAAACGTGTCGTACTGATCCTTGATGGCGAGGACGACGCCATGGAGTGGACCGACGAAGCGCCCGGTTCTTGCAAACTGCCGGTCCTGTGCCGCGGCCGTCTCCAGCGCATCCGGCATGTTCGCCGCATCGTCTGCCTTGTCGGTCACGCTCCGCGCCTTGCGCGGGTCGAAGCCCCACTTGCCGCGAGCTCCAGGCCGCAGGTTCAACGTGGAGAGGGCGTTGATCTGCCGGGCATGCGCGATCGGCGTGACCGGTCCCAGGATGCCCTGCGGTTCGTTGACGCACGTGCCGTTGTAGGCCTGAATGCGTTTCAGATAGGCCTCGACGACGCCTTGCATGGTGATCTGTTTCTTGAGGATCGCCTGCTGGATCCCGTCGATCGTGGCTTCCTGAATCTCGAATCCAGGCGACCGTCCCTGGACTGCTTGCCGGGCGTCCGTGCCTACATCACACAGCAGCAGGAGTGGCACACAATAAAGAATGAAGCGTCGCGCCATACGCGCGCAGCTTAGCACCGGCGCTTGCTTCACGAGCTCGAGAAGGGCCTCGGCCGTGGCTTTCTCCACGTCACGCGCTTTCTTCAGCACGGCGACCTGACGGTCAACGTCACTCGGCAGCGGCGCGGAACTTTCAGAGACAGCGGAAATCGACATATCCCGGTGATCGGCACCAGGATGACGAACTTGAATCATCCGATGCCCGCCACAGGCGTTAGGTAGCCGCGCTGCCGAGAATCAGGCGAACCTGCCCGAGAAGCGTGCCGGCGGCTTCGCCCGCGTCATCACTCGAGAACGCCGCCGGCAGCACGACGACTCCTCCGGGCGGCAGCCGGCGGTGAAACTCGTCGGCCGATCGCGTCCCGCGCAGCCCGTATAACGCCGCGCCGACCACGACCACCGTCGGCCGCATCGCCTTCAGCAGAATCTCGCCATCGTAGAGATTGTCGGCGGTGACGACTCGATAGCCTGCTTCCTTCAGCAGCCCACGAAGATACGCGAGCACATTGGATGAGGCGTCGGCGCACAGGATCCGCTCACCGGTGGAATCGGAGTCGCCGGCGTGAGCGTCGTCGTGAGCCAGCGCGATCGCGTCAGCCTCGGCAAGGTACGGCCGGAGCACGCCGTCAAGCCTGGTGATCCGGAGCACCTCGCTCACCTTCGGCGACAGCGCGCAAACACTCAACTGCCCCGCGGCATTTTGCACGCGGGTCAGACACCGCACCAGCAGTCCCAGGCCGCCACTGTCGATGTAGTCGATCTCGCCCAGGTGCAGGAGGAGCCGCGAGTGCGTCGGAAGCAGATCGTCGATCTGCTTCAGCAATGCGTCGGCTTCCTCACCCATCACCAGCCGGCCGCGGCAGGTGACGACGGTGATGTAGCCGACTTGTCGATGCTGTAGTGAGAGCTGCACGGGATGGATGATTATAAGTCCTATGTCCACGACGATTGGATTCATCGGCCTGGGGACCATGGGCACGCCGATGGTTCGGAACCTGCTCAAGCGCGGCTATGCGGTCACGGTCTGGGCGCGGCGGCGCGAAGCGATCGCGGCGCTGACCGCGGCCGGAGCCAGCGCCGGCACGTCGCCAGCCAACGTCGCGGCCACGAGCGACATCGTCCTGACGATGGTCACTGACACGGCGGCCGTCGAAGAGGTGGTGCTTGGCGAGCAGGGCATCGCCCAGGCGGCACGTCCGGGATCGGTGGTCGTGGATCACAGCACGATCGCGCCGGACGGAGCGCGGCGGATTGCCGCCACGCTCCTGACCCGCGGCGTCGACATGCTCGACGCGCCGGTGTCTGGCGGAGGTGCGGCTGCGGAGGCGGGCACGCTCGCGATCATGGTCGGAGGTTCGAAAGCCGCCGTCGATCGGGTCAGTCCCGTGCTCTCGTCGTACGCGAAGAGCATCGTCCACGTCGGCGCAAGCGGCGCTGGTCAGGTGGCGAAGGCCTGCAATCAGATCTGCACGATCGTCAACCAGCTTGGCGCGGCCGAGGCGATGCTCCTCGCCGAGCGGGCCGGCGTCGATCCGCGTGCGGTCAAAGAGGCGTTGATGGGCGGATTCGCCGCCAGCCGCATGCTCGACCTGCAGGCGCCCAAGATGATCGCGCGCGACTTCGAGGGGAAGGTCGAGTCCCGTCTGCACCACAAGGACATTCACATCGTCCTGGAGCTCGCGGCAGCGTTCGGCATCACACTGCCCGCCAGCGCCGCGGCGGCCGATGTGCTCGACAGGCTTCAGCAGCGCGGCGGCGCACGCCAGGACTCGGCGGCGGTGTTCAGCGTGCTGGATTCGAATGTCCGGCTAAAGCCGGACACTACGTTGTAGAGGGGTGTTCGCGACGCCCGCATTGCCTTGATTCAACCTGTACGATCAGTACGTTTTTGCCCATCAGTTCGACGAAAACTGATCGACAATGCGGCCCCCCCAGGCTCGAAGAGGAGGCGGACCATGTGCAAGATGTGCGATGAGGGCAGACCGCACGACCACTCTGTTCCACGAGGCCAATCGCGTCGCGACTTCCTGAAAGCGTCGGCAGCCACCGGGGCTGCCGCGGCGGGGCTGAACCTGTTCAGCGCCCGCCGCCGCGGCAGCAGACGGCGATGATGACCACTTCAGGGACTTCGGCCGGCCTGGACGACGCTACGTCATTCGCGGCGGCCACGTCATGTCGATGGACCCGCAGGTCGGCGACTTCGTCGAAGCGGACGTGCTGGTCGAGGGCAAGAAGATCGTTGCCGTCGGACCGAACCTGCGTGTCGGCGGCGCCGGCGTGATCGATGCCCGCGGGCGCATCGTCATGCCCGGGTTCGTCGATACGCATCATCACCAGTTCGAGACGGCGCTGCGCAGCTTCCTGGCCGACGGACTGCTGTTCAACGACGGCAAGCCGCACGGCGCGATCAACTACTTCGAGTTCATCCTCGGCAAGTTCGCTCCGGTGTACCGGCCCGAGGACGTCTACATCAACGAGTTGTTCGGCGGCCTGAGCCAGATCGACTGCGGCGTCACCACCGTGCATGACATCTCGCAGATCCATCACTCTCCCGAACACTCCGATGCAGCGATCCAAGGTCTGGCTGACGCGAGACGCCGCGCCGCGTTCGGGTACTTCGAGAGCGCCGGCGCCGTTCCCGGCAATCAGTATCCAACCGATGCGCGCCGCATCAAGAAGCAGTATTTCTCGTCGAGCGATCAGCTGTTGACGATGATCATGGGCGGCGAGCTCTACATCCCGGGGTTCGAAGCCGCCTGGGCCATCGGACGCGAGCTGCAGATTCCGATCGCCGCGCACATCGTCGGCAGCTTCGGCCTGGGTCCGCCGTTCGACGCGCTGGCTGCGGCCAACCAGTTCGGTGCCGACAACCTGTTCATTCACATGACTGGGATGTCGGACATGAGCTGGCAGAAGGTCAAGGATGCTGGCGCCGGCGTGTCGCTCGCGGTGCCTATCGAAATGAACATGCGCCATGGCATGCCGCCGATCCTCAAGACGCTCGCGATGGGCATCGCACCGTCGCTGAGCGTGGATGTCGAGTGCACACTCACCGCGGACATGTTCACGCAGATGCGGACCACGATGGCCCTGCAGCGCGCGTTCGTGAACGAGATGGCGCTCGAGACCGGGAACCCGCCCGACCTGCCGGAGCTGCTCACCACGCGCGACGTCCTGCGCTTCGCCACGATGGAAGGCGCCAGGGACCTGAAGCTCGATCACAAGATCGGGTCGCTGACGCCGGGCAAGGAGGCCGACATCATCCTGCTCAACGCCGAGGCGATCAACGTGGCGCCGCTCAACGTCGTGCCGGGCGCCGTCGTGTCGTTGATGGAGCGCTCCAACGTCGAGACGGTGATCGTCGCGGGCAAGGTGCTGAAGTGGGAGGGACGTCTGCTCGGCGTCGATCTGCACCGGCTGCGCCGGCAGCTCGAGAACTCGCGCGATTTCCTCTTCGACGCGGCCGGAATTCCCCAGGACCTGTTCCGACCGAACTGAGGCAACCGGTCAAGGCGCGGTCTGAAGACCCGCCTCTACGACGCATGAACGTAGCGGCGGGTCGTCAGACCCGCCGTTCTGGAGTCTTCAGACCCGCCGTTTCTAGAATCGCTTCGTCAGCTCGAGTCCCCACTGACGCGGGCGTGCCAGCCACGAGATGCCGTTCGGGTTGATGCTTTCCGCCAGGTAGTCCTTGTTCGTCAGGTTCCTGGCCCAGATCGCGACCTCCCAGCCGCCGGGTGCCGTGACGCCGCCGCTCAGGTTCAGCAGATGCACCGGATCGCGGAACGCGAAGTTCTCGGGATCGAACGGCGTGCGACCGAGGCGCTCGTAGTCGAATCGCCCGAAGCCCTGCCATCCGCCCGGCACCGGTCGCGAGTAGCCGACGCCGGCGTTGATCGTCGAGTTCGGGTTGAACGGCAGCTCCTTGCCGGTGATATCAACGCCGCCGGTACCGACCCACGTCGTGTCCAGAATCTCGCTGTTGAGCAGCCCGACGGCGAAATCGAGCTGCAGCCCGCTGACTGGCAGCCAGGACACGTCGGCTTCGAAGCCGGCCGACCTGCGCCTCGTCGATGTTGCGGATGATCTGCGCGTTGAACGGCGCGACGAAGAAGAACGTGAACGCGTCGTCGATGCGCGTATAGAAAGCCGGAGGCACCGAAGCTCCCGGCGCCGCGCGGCAGACTCGACTTGACGCCGAACTCCACGCCGCGCGTGTCTTCCTGGTCCCAGGAATCCTCGCACGCCCGCGGGCATGCCGGGCACGCCCGCCGATCGGAGCGCAGCGACGCCGGCGGCCACGCCGCTCAGATTGAAGCCGCCGCTGCGGAAGCCCTGCGCATACACGCCGTAGACGGAGAGCGCGTCGTTCGGCTTCCAGCGGATCGTCGCTTTCGGCTGCCACGCGTCGAACACCTCGTCGCGGACGTCGCCCTCGCGGCCGCTCGGGAACGGAAACACCGGCAGATACTGGTCTGCGGCGCCATGATCGTGAGCTGCCGATCGTCGCGGTCGTAGCGGAGCGCGAGCGACACCTCGACACGCTCGCTCGCATCGAAGTTCGTCTGTCCGAAGATCGCGAACGCGTTGTTGTCGTTGCGGTCGAAGTTGTAGGACAGCGCGCGCGGCGTTCTGGTTCGGGTTGGCGAGGTTCGCCGCGCAGACCGGAGCGGGCAGCGGGCCCCGCAGACACGACGGCGGGATCGCGCCCGGGTTGGCGGTGAACACCGGTGCGACCGCGGCGACGAATCGCTCGTTCCACGGCGCGGTCGGATTCACGCCGCCGATGTTCGGGTCCGTCTCCTGTACCACGTCGCCTCCGCCGAGATCGCGGTTCACCGAAATCATCACGTCCAGATCGGTCGCCACCATGTAGCCGCCGAGGATCCACCGCAGCCGCTGCTTGTCGGGCGACGTCGAGACGGAACTCCTGACTCCACGCGTCATGGAAGCGGTTCTGACCGGTCGTGGCGTTGACGGTCGCCAGCGGTCCGTACAGCGCCGGCGGCAGCACCAGCGCATCGTCGCGCGTGCCGGCCGTCGGATCCGCCGATGACTGCAGGAACGGGAAGTACGGAAAGGTCTCGAGCGTGCCGACCAGATCGAGCGTGTCGAACGAGGTGACCGACGTGAACGTGCCGATGCTGGTCTGCCAGTCGATCTTTCCGGATATCGCCGTGACTTCCCGCTCGTCAACGCCGGGGATGTTGCCCTGCATCTGGACGCTGGTGTTGTTCGGATCGCCGACCAGCGCGGCAATCGACGCCGGCACACCCGGCAGCACCGGCGCCGTGCCGTTGCTCCGGCCGTCAAAGTTGGCGGCGGCGCCGGGCAGTCCACCGACCGGCGGCGGCATCACGAAGTTGGGCGCATTCGACACGAACTGCGACGCGCCAGCCTCGGCATTCGAATAGGAGAACCGCAGGTCCCCGCTCACCGTCGGACGACGGTTTCCAGAGCAGCCGGTGCGAACCGAACGATCCGCGTAGTAGTCGCCCCTTCCGCCCGAGCGTGATGTTGTCCCGCCAGCCATCGGCATCCTTGAGCGATACCGCGGCGCGGCCGAGCAGCACGTCGCGAACGAGCGCGCCGCTGACCGAGCCGGTGAAGGTCTTGTTCTCGCCGTTGCCGAAGCCGGCGCGCGCGAACCCCTCGAGGGCGTTGGTCGGCTGCCGCGTCGTGATGTTGATGGCGCCGCCGCTGGCATTGCGTCCGTACAGCGCGCCCTGCGGTCCTTTCAAGCACCTCCACCTGCTCGATGTCGTACAGCTCCTCCGAGAAGCCGAGGCCGGTCGTCTGCAGCACTCCGTCAACGACGACGGCGACGGTCGGCTCGGAGTTGCGGACCTGCGAGAGCCCGCGCACGTTGACGAACGCGAAGCCGATGTTCTGCGTCTCGATGAGCGAGATCTGCGGCGCCATGCCGACGTAGTCCCGCATGCTGGTGATGCCGGCCTGCTCGATCATGCCGGCGTCGAATGCATCGATCGCGGCGGGCACGTCCTGCAGGCGCTCGGCGCGCCTCAACGCGGTCACCACGATCTGCTCCTGGAGCTCCACGCCCAGACTGAAGTCGGCAACGGTGTCGGCGTTCAGCTCGACGGTCGCGTACCTCTGTCCTGAATCCAGTCAGCGCGACGCGGATCTCGTAGCTCCCCGCGGGCAGCCCGGTGAGCCGGTATCGGCCTTCGGCGTCGGTCACGGCGGAACGCTCGGCGCGCGTCGCGGCATTGGTGGCGGTCACCGTTGCGCCTGGCAGGAGAGAACCGGTCGAGTCTCTGGCGGTTCCGGAAATCGTGGACGTAGTTTGCGCGAACGCCGGTGGCGCGGCCGAACTCAACACGCTCATTGCGAGAACAACTGCCAGAACGGCAACCCAGGGTCGGGCACTGGTCACAGTCATCACAACACCTCCGCGACGATGTGAGAGTCGAGGCTCGATGGCGAGCGGGAGGAGTGGGGCTAATGGGCCGCTGATCCTATCCGTCCCTCGGGCGTCTGACAACCCGGACGGGCGCACGCAGTGCGCACTGCTATTTCACTTTGCAGTCGGACGTGGAATTGGAGAGGAGAGGAACCTGGGGAAGGTAGAGGCGGGTCTAAAAACCCGCCTCTACAACGATCGATAGCGTGCATCGTAGCGGCGGGTCTTCAGACCCGCCGTCTCTTAGAGGCTGAGCACTCCCGTGCTGTGGCCGATCTTGTCGACCTCCGCACCGGAGAGGCCGGCGAGGGCCAGCAGGAGATTCGCGGTCGGCTCTTTCTTCTCGACGGCAATGTGACGGTTGCCCTTGAGGTTGCCGTTCGCGCCGCCCATCAGCAGGACCGGCGGGTTGTTGCGATCGTGGGCGTTGCCGTTGCCCATGCCGCTGCCGAAGTAGATCACCGATCGATCGAGCAGCGTGCCGTCGCCGTCGGCGGTCGCCTGCAGCTTGCCGACGAACTCCGCGAGCTTGGCGACGTGATAGGTCGTCAGCTTCGCGTACTTCGCAATGCCTTCGGCCGTGTCGCCGTGGTGCGAGACCGGGTGGTGCGGCTCGGGGATGCCGATGTGCGCGTAGCTGCGGCCGCTGCCTTCGTGCCCGACCATGAACGTGAAGACGCGCGAGATGTCGGCCTGGAACGCCAGCAGCCATCAGGTCGTAGGTCACCGTCAGGTGGTCGTCGACGTTGTCGGGAATGCCGAGCGGCGCCACCGCGCCTTCCGGCGTGGCGGCGGCGCGCGCGTCCATGCGATCGAGCTGCTGTTCGACGTCGCGGATGTTGGTCAGGTACTCGTCGAGGATGGCGTTGTCGGCCGGGCCGAGCTTGCGGCGCATGCGGCGCGCTTCCTCGGCCACCGAGTCCAGCAGGCTCTGCTTGCGCCGCATGTTCGCCAGGCGGCGTCGTGACGAGCCCGCTCTCGCCGAACATGCGCTCGAAGGTCACGCGCGGGTTCACGGCGACGGGCAGCGGGCTCTTGTCGTCGCGCCAGGAGATCGCGTTGAAGAACACGCACGGATAGCCGTCGCACGCGCCGGCCGACGTGCCCATGTCCTCGGTGCCCACCTCGAGCGACCGGAGCGGCGTGTCCTCGGCGACCTGGTCGGCGATGTACTGATCGATGCTCTTCTTCGACTGGACGACGAACTTCGCCATGTCGGTGACCGGGACCGGTGCCATTCAGCCACGCCGCGCTGGCGCCCATGTGCACGCCGCCCATGTCGGGGTTGCCGTCAGGCGCCTTCATCCCGCTGATCGTCACCAGGTGGCTGCGGTACGCCTCGAGCGGCTGCATGATCTGCTTGAACTCGAAGCCGCTGCCGGTGGTCTCCGGATGCCACAGCTGCGGGTAGATCCCGTTCGGCACGTAGATGGCGCCGAAGCGGAACGGCCGCTTGCCCGCCTGCGCCGCAGAGCGCCGGAATCATGGCGTCCAGGAAGGGCATCGCGACCACCGCGCCCAGGGCCCCGCGCAGAAACGTCCGGCGAGGCAGGTGCTTCTTCGTGACGATCATTCGGCTCTACTCCTTGGCGGCGCCTGGGTCGTGACCGGCGCGGCGGTACCAGTATCGGTCAATTTCGTCCGCATTTGAAACGGCGTACTGCGCACGATGCCCAGCACGATCGACTGCATTGCGTAGTTCTGCGCGGCGGAGTTCCGGACGACGCTGCGAACCACCGGCATGTCGACCGGCTCGAGGCCACGGCCGAGCGCGTAGATCAGCATCTTTTCGGTGATCGTCCCGGCAAACACGTCCGGCCGGGCCAGCAGGGCCTTCCGCAGCGCCACCGGCCCGTCGACCTTCGATCCATCGGCGAGCACGCCGGCCGCATCGATGGCGAGCCCTTCCCGTGTCGTCTGTGCGCCACTGCCCGACGGCGTCGAAGTTCTCGAGCGCGAAGCCGACCGGATCGATGTTGCGATGGCACGAGCCGCACACCGGATTGGCGCGATGCCGTTCGAGCTGCTCGCGCACGGTCGACGGCCGGTCCTTGTGCGCGCTCTCCTCGAGATCCGGCACGACCGCCGGCGGCGGCAGCGGCGGCGTGTTCAGCAGATTCGAGATGATGTACTTCCCGCGCAGCACGGGCGAGGTGCGCGTCGGCGACCGCGGTCATCGACAGGATGCTGCCGTGGCCCAGCAGGCCGCGCCGATTCGGATCGGTCACCGGCACGCGGCGGAAGCGCGAGCCGTAGACGCCGGGGATGCCGTAGTGCCGCGCCAGCCGCTCGTTGACGAACGTGTAGTCGGCATCGAGCAGCGTCGAGCGCGCTGCGGTTCTCGCGCACGATGCTCGCGAACAGCAGCTCGGTTTCGCGGCGCAGCGCCTGACGGACGTTGTCGTCGAAGTCGGGGAACAGCAGCACGTCCGGCGTGACCTTGTCCAGGTTGCGCAGCTGCAGCCACTGCCCGGTGAACGCCGTCATCAGCGCGTCGGCGCGCGGGTCGGCAATCATGCGCCGCACCTGCGCCTCGAGCACGCCCGGCGCGCGCAGCCGGCCGGCGATCGCCAGGTTCAGCAGCTCATCGTCCGGGATGCTGCTCCACAGGAAGAACGACAGCCGGCTCGCCAGCTCGAGCTCGGTGACGCGATGCGCCGCGCCGGCGGGAAGGGCCGCCGGGTCGCTCTCAGAGCGGAACAGGAAGGCCGGGCTGGTCAGAATCCTCGCCAGGCCGGAGCGAATGCCGGCGTCGAAGTCGCCGCCCGCGCTCCGCTCCTCGCGATAGATCGCCAGCGGCGCCTCGATGTCGGCCTTCGTCACCGGACGCCGGAACGCGCGCCGCGCAACCGTGGACAGGATCTGCTCCGCGCACGGCGCTTCCTGCGCCGCCGATCTTCGGCGTGCAGACGAACAGCTGCTTCCGTGACGTGGCCTCGCTGACGCCGTTGGCGCCGTACGGTCCCTCGATGATGCCGTTGCGCAGCCGCGGCAGACCCGAGGGGTTGTGCGCCTCCTGGCTGGAGCGCAGCGACGGCTGCCACATGTTCTGCTCCTGCGTCGGCCGCTCGACGAAGGTGAAGCCCACTTCGTGGAGTCCCGCGGTGACCTTGATGCGCGGCGACATCATGCGGCTGGTCGAACTCTTCACGCGCGCACCGGCTTGTTCTCGGTGGCGCCCTCGTGGTCCGCCTTGCCGCCGATCGGCGCGGAGAAGACCTGCTTGCCGTCGATCGTGACGATGAAGTGGTGCGGCGTCTCGTGTCCTTCGACGCCGACCAGCCCTTCGGCCACGGTTTTCAGGAGACGACCCGAGAACACGTACTCGCCGTCGGCCGGGAACGTGATGACGGACCAGCATGCCGCCGCGCGTGCCGAGCGGCAGCCCCTCCACGTGCTGGGTCTGCGTGACGACGGTGCTGATCGTGTAGGTGTGCGGTGCCCGGCTCGGCGCCGGCATCGCCGACGGCGAGCTCGGCGATCCGCAAGCCGGCGGACAGATACCGCTCGAGCAGCAGCGGCGAGGTGGTGAGCGCCGTCGCGATGTTGTCGAACCCGAAGTCGCCGCCATCGCTCGGCAGCAGATCCGCGACGTCAACGGTGACGCCCAGCAGATCGCGAACCGCGTTCGCGTACTCGGTGCGGTTCAGGCGGTGCAGCACGTAGCGTGCCCGGGGTGCTCTTCTTCGCGGCCGCCGCGTCGAGGCTGCGCGACGAGCGCCGACCTGAACTTGCGCCAGCTCCGCGTGCGCCGGGCGTCGGCGATCCCTGCGGCGGCATCGCGCCGACGCCGAGCTTCTTGACCACGCGCTCCCACGTCGCCGCGTCCGCGCCGGGATCGGCGAGGTTGGCCTTGTCGAGCGCGAGCGGCGCGCCGGCCGGAAGCGGATTCCGCGTGTTGTGACAGCCGACGCAGTAGCTTCGTCACCATCGCCTGGATACGCGATGGGAACGTCCGCCTTCGTTACCGGCCGTCCGAACGGCCGGCCTTCGCCGACGCCGGCGTCTGCGGCGCGGGTAGGGCCGGTCCTTCGGCGACCGGCCGTTCGCGTCCCGCGATCCTGCGTCGTCGTGGAACAGCGGCGGCGACGAACAGTATCGCGGCCGCGAAGAGCACCTTTTTCACTGCTGTGCGCCCTCCGCCGGTGGTGGATGCGGGCGCCGGCGGCAGGCCCATCAACTCACGAAGCAGCTTCGCGACATCCTCGCGGCTCGCGCCGCGTCCGCGACCGCGGCCGCCGCCCGGCGGTCCGCCGCCGCGCGGGCCCGCGCCTCCGGCGGGCTGCTTGCCTTCGGCGACATCGAGCGCGGTGAAGCCATCGTTGTTCTTCTGGCGTGAAGTCCACCTTCGCCTTGGCCAGCGCGCGGATCATCTCGAGGTTGCCGACACGCGCCGCCTGGTGCAGGAGCGTCGCGCCGTCAGGACCCTTCGCGTTCGGGTTCGCGCCCGCGCTCGAGCAGCAGCGCCAACGCGTCTTCCGGCTTGCGGCTGCCCGGCTCGCGATACGGCGCCGCGCCGTCGCGGATATAGGCCGGCCCGCCCGTCATCGCCGGGACCGCGTCCACCGGTCATCGCCACCATCGCCGGCGTGCGGCCGGCGTTGGGATTGGCGCGGCGACCCCCAACGTTGATATCGCCAGGCTTTCTCTCGGGTTCCGATTCCACCGGCGGCATCTGATCGAGCTTGGCGCCGTGCGCGACCATCACCTTGAGCGCTTCGACGTCGGCCGCGACGGCGGCGCGGAAGAACGGCGTGTTGTCGAACCGGTCGGTGTTGGGCATGTGCGTGGAGTGGAACTGGCCCTGGAACCGCTGGTTCGGATCGGCGCCGCGCTCGAGCAGCATCTTCATCAGATCGAGCGCCGTCTGCGTGTTGCGGATGATCCGGCCGCCGCCGCGACCCGTCGAACGCGAACTGGTCGGTCGTGGCATCGCGCATCTCGACGGCGACGTAGAGCGAGCCGTCGTTGACGTCGGAGCCGAGCTCGATGAGCGTGGCCGCCACATCGAAGCGATCGTTGTAGATGGCGACCATCGTCGCCGACGCGGCGTCGCCGTTCTTGAGGTTGAGGTCGGCGCCGCGGGCGACCAGCTTGCGCACCAGCGCGTCGTTGCCGGCGCGCGCGGCAAACATCAGCGCGGTGAAGCCGCCGGTCGGATGGTCGGCGTTGTGCGCGCTCCGTCAGCGACGTGATGTGCGCCTGGCGGTTCGCGATCGGCGCCGGCCTCGATCAGCACGTCA
Organism: uncultured Acidobacteriota bacterium; assembly: GCA_963751025.1. GTDB lineage: Bacteria > Acidobacteriota > Vicinamibacteria > Vicinamibacterales > UBA2999 > Gp6-AA40. Next base: position 64,993 of record CAVVTC010000014.1, read on the forward strand.
ACCACCTCGATGTGGCCTTCCGCGGCGGCCCACATCAGGGCCGTCGTCTTCTGGAACGTCTCCGCCGCGTTCACATCGACGCCGCGGGCGAGCAGCAGACGCACGGTCGGCACGCTTCCCGAGCGCGCCGCCGCCAGGAGCGGCGTCTCACCTTCGGGATGCGCGCGTGACGGATTGGCGCCCGACCGCAGGAGCAGATCCACCATCGCCGCATCGCCGGTGCGGCTCGCGTGCAGCAGCGGCGTGATGCCGTAATCGTTGGCCGCGTCGACGGCGGCTTTCGCGGCGATGAGCGCGCGGGCGATCTCGACGTTCGCGCCGTGGGCGGCCCAGAGGAGAGGCGTGGATCCGTCTCCCGACCGGATGTTGACGTCGGTGCCGGACTTGATCGAGCGCGCGGACAGCCTGGAGGTCGCCCGCCTTCACTGCCTTGGTCAGCGGACTATCTCCGCTGGCGCCGGCGACCGCCACGAACACCGCGGCGCCCAGCAGAGACACCGCACACGCCTTCAGGACGCGAGTCATCCAGTCTCCCCTTGATCCGGGTCAACGTCCCGTATCAACGATGGATCTTAGCAGTCATCCTGGCCGATGGAGTACCCCCAAACGGGGTAGCTACGAATAGAACTTCGGAGAGCGAAACCGGGAAATTTGACCGATTTTAGCCGCCACTCATGCCGAGTCGGTCAGCGGAGCGATCCGATGGCGTGGGTCAGCGAGACGGTGCCGGCGTGGCGCCCCTGGCCGTCATCAGCGATTCGATCAGCGCGGCGGTTTCCGGGAACCCCTCCCCCGCTGCCTGGCGAACACCCGGCACGCCGACGCCTTTCGCGAGATCGAGCGCCGTTCTGCCGCTGGCATCCTTCGCCTGCAGATCGGCGCCGTTCTCGGCGAGGAACTTCACGAACGACGTGAAGCCGCGCTCCGCCGCGCCGTGCAGCGCCGTCTGGTGCGGCACCGCAGCCGCGCTCGGCACCTGACTCGGCGCGCCGAAGGTTGGCCGCGAATGACGCCGCCTGCGACAGGCCGTCTGCCGGGTTGCGTCCCGGCTCGGTCACCATCCTCGCATTGATGTCCGCGCCGGCGTCGAGCAGCAGCTGCATCGTCGCCAGCACGCCCTCTCGGTGCGATTGCGCCCGCGCGTCACGCGCGTGCCGAACTCGACGCCCGCCGCCGCCATCAGCGGCGTGACGCCTTCCTTGCTCGGCAGATCGACGAGCGCCTTGTGCTTGAGCAGCAGCTCGACGAACGGCGCATCGCCGGCCCGCGCGGCGCGCAGCAGCGGCGTCGCGCCCTGGGCCAGGATGGTGTCGCCGCCGCGATCCTGCGGCACGTCGCGATACGGCGGGCGGCGCTTGAGCTGAAGGTTCGGATTGGCGCCGGCCTCGAGCAGCAGCCGGCCGACGTCGAGCGCGGTGATCGAATCCTCGCTCGGGAGCACGGCCATCGCGCCGTTCCCTTCACCGGCAGCGTGCTGACATCCGCGGCCATGTAGAGCGGCGAGCGGCCGAAGAGGTCCCACTTGTTCACGTCGGCGCCGGCCTTGATCATGTACGCCGCGAACTCGAAGTGCAGGTTGAGCAGCGCCATGTTGAGCGGCGTGATCCGCTCCGGGTCCTCGAGATCGGGATCGGCGCCGGCGGCGATCAGGTGCCGCGCGCACTCGACGCAGCCTTCGCGCGCGGCGTAGAGCAGCGCCGTGAAGCCGCCCTTGTTCATGTCCTTCGGACGCGGCTCGGTGATGACCTTGCGCTCCCACTGACGGATGACGCCGCGCGCGTTGAGGTCGGCGCCATTCGCGGCGAGGAGCTTGACCATCTCGGCCTGGCCCTGCGCAGCCGCCCACATCAGCGCCGTCTGCCCGCCGAAGGTTTCTTTCGCGTTGACGTCGGCTCCCGCCTCGAGCAGCCGCTTTGCGGCGTCGACCTTGCCGCTGCGCGCGACCGCCATCAGCGGCGTCTCGCCTTCCGGATTCTTGGTGTTGGGATCGGCGCCGGCCTTGAGCAGCGCGTCGATGATCGGCGCCGAGCCGACGATCGCCGCCTCGGTGATCGCGGACGTGCCGAACTGGTTCTTCAGCTTGACGTTCGCGCCGGCCTTGATCAGCGCGCGCACCAGCTCGACGTCGTCGTTCGACGCCGCCCACATGATCGGCGTGGTGCCGTCCGGCCCTGGCGTGTTCGGGTTGGCGCCTTTGGCCAGCAGCCGCAGCGCCGCCGCGCGATCGCCGCGCTCGGCCGCATCGAGCAGCGTCGACTCCGCCGCGGTCGCATCGATGCCGCGGCGATCGCGCACGATGAGTTCTGAACGCAGCATGCAGAACGCAGACGCCGAGACCAGCGCCGTACGACAGCGTCTGAATTCTGAACGCCGAATCGATCACGCGCATCGCATCGCTCAGATCTCCGACAGGATGCCGCCGCTGTCGCCGAGCTTCTCGACCGGGATGTTGTTCCGGTCGAACAGCGTCACCAGCAGATCGGCAAAGCGCGAGTCCTGCGGATACTTCACGTGCTGACCGCCCTTGATCCGTCCGTGCGCGTGGCCGAGGATCGCCGACGGCAGCGGATCGTTGTTGTGCTTGTCGCTGTTGCTCATGTTGCTGCCGAACAGGATCGTCGAGTGATCGAGCACGGTGCCGCCCGCCTCCTGCGCCTTCGACAGCCGCTCGACGAACTTCGCGAACACCTCGGTGTGGTAGCGCTGAATCTGCACCAGCTTGGTCTGCTTCTCCGGATTGTTCCCGTGATGCGACAGCGGATGGAACCCTTCGGCGATGCCGAGGTTCGTGTAGGTCCGCATGCTCGCTTCGCGGTCCATCGAGAACGTGATGACGCGCGTGATGTCGGCCTGGAACGCCAGCGCCATCAGATCGAACATCAGCTTGAAGTGCTCGGTGAGGTCGTTCGGCGTGCCGACCGGCGCGTCCGGAATGTCGAGCCGGGACATGTCCGCCTTCGACGCCATCTGCACGCGCCGCTCGATCTCGCGCACCGAGTCGAGGTAGTCGCTGACGACGACGCGGTCGCTGACGCCGAGGCTGGCCTGCAGCCGCGCCGCCTGCCCCTTGACGCGATCGAGGATGCTGCCGGTCTCCTGAAGGATCGCCGCGCGCTCCTCGTCGGTGTCGCCCTGGCCGAACAGCTTCTGGAACACCGCGCGCGGGTTGCCTTCCTGCGGCAGCGACTGCGTCGGCGTGCGCCACGCCAGTCGCGCGCCGCCGAGCGCCGTCGTGAGCTCGAGCGACGGCAGCGCGCGTGTCCTGACCGATGTGCCGCGCGGCGAACTGGTCGGCGCTGACGCCGGAGTCGGGACTGGCCACGCCGTGCTCCCACGGCTTCACGCAACTGAGCCACGTCATCTCGATGTAGCCGTGCGGCTCGGGCGTTTCGCCCGGCTTGTTGCGCAGCCCCGAGACGATGGTCAGATGCTGCCGCAGCGGCTCCAGCGGCTGGAGGATCGGCGACAGCTCGAAGTTGGCGCCGGTCTGCGCCGGCGACCACTTGTCCATGATCGCGCCGTGCGGGAAGCCGATGAAGGCGAACCGCTTCGGCGTCGAGCCGGCCGGCGTCTGCGCCCACGCGGTGGCGGCGGGATTCATCGCATCGAGGAGCGGCAGCGCGATGGTGGCGCCCACGCCCTTCAACACCGTACGCCGCGAGACGTGCTTCTTGAACACGATGCATGTCGTCTCTCCGTGCCATGCGGCTCTGACCTGCAACTCGGCGGCCCCTACTTTGCGTCGCGCACTCTTGCACGCTCGCTCGGCCAGCCGGCTGGGGCACCCGGCGCATCCTGAACTGCTCGCTGCGAACCACCGCCTGCACCAGCGCCGAAAACCGGTAGTCGCTGCTCGCCGCCCCGCGCACGATCCGGCGCACGGTCGGCATGTCGTAGTGCTCCAGTTTACGCCCGGTCGCATACGTCAGCAGCCCTTCGGTGAACGTCTGCGCGAACTGCTCGGGACGACGCAGCAGCGCCTGCCCGCAGGTCGTCCGGCCCGTTGATCGGCGTGCCGTCGGGCAGCACGCCCGAGGCGTCGATCGCCGCGCCGGCATAGCGATCGCGGTCGCGCCACATGCCCGTGGCATCGAAGTTCTCGAGCGCCAGGCCCAGCGGGTCCATCACCGCGTGGCACGCCGCGCACGTCGGGCTCGCGCGATGCTTCGCAATCATCTCGCGCACCGTCAGCGCCTTCGTCGTGCCGATGTCCTTCTCGTCCAGCGTCGGCACGTTCATGCGGCGGCGTGCGCCGGCGGCACGCCCTGAATGTGCTTGAGGACGAACGCGCCGCGCAGGACCGGCGACGTGCGGTTCGGATAGGCCGCCGCCATCAGCACGGCGCCCTTGCCGAGCAGGCCCCAGCGCGCCGACTGCGCGAGCTCGACGCGGCGGAAGCGATCGCCTTTCACGTCGGTGATGCCGTAGTGCAGCGCGACGCGCTCGTTGAGGAACGTGTGCTTCGCTCTCAGCAGATCGACGACGCTGCGGTCTTCCCTGAAGATGCTGTCGGCGAACAGCGTCAGCTCGGTGCGGAAGTCCTCGCGCGGATCGGATCGGCCCGACGCATACGGGAACACCGCCGAGTCCGGCACGATCTCGTCCAGCCGCTTCATGTCGAGCCACTGGTGGACGAAGTTGCTGGCCAGCGTGATCGAGCGCGGATCGGCCAGCATGCGCTTCACCTGCTGGTCGAGCACGGCGGGCGTGCTCAGCTTGCCGGCGATGGCGAGCTGCAGCAGCTCGTCATCGGGGATCGAGTTCCAGAGGAAGAACGACAGCTTCGACGCCAGCTCGAGATCGCTGATCGCGTAGGTGGCGCCGGGACGCAGACCGCCGGGCACGCGCTCGCTGCGATACAGGAAGAACGGGCTCGCCAGGAGACCGGTGACGGCGCTGCGGATGCCGCCCTCGAAGCCAGCCCTGAGCCTTCGAAGGCCGCCTTCGCGCTCCCTGGTAGTACTGCGAACAGCTCGTTCACGTCCTCGGCGGTGACCGGGCGCCGGTAGGCCCGCTTGGCGAGCGACGCGATGATCTGTTTCGCGCATGCGGCCTGTGCATCGGCGGTCGCATCCGCCGCCGGACGTGCAGACGAAGATGCGCTCGCGGCTCGGCGTCGGACTGAGCCCTTTCGCGTTGAACGGCCCCGGACCTGGAACGAGTTCACGCGATACAGACGATCCTGGCCGCCGCCCCGCGAGAACATCTGCAGCTGATCGTCGGACTCGGCGAACGTCCGGCGCTTGAACGCCACGCCGATCTTGTGCGGTCCCGCGGTCGTCGAAGAACTTGATGTTCTTCAGGCGCGCGTTGACGCGATCGAGCGCGCCGTTCTGCACCTGATCGTAGAGCTTCATGTCTTCTTCGCCGCCGATGACCGTCTCGTAGATCAACTTGTTGTCGAGCGTGACCACCAGCGGGTTCTCGAACTCCATGCCGTTGCCCCAGATGTGGGTGGCCATGTCGGCGATGTCGATGGCGTATTCGCCGTCGACGGGAGATCGACGTTGGCGAGGATGCCGCCGCGCGTGCCGAGCGGAAGGCCGGGCACGTGCGTGAGCTGCGTGCCGGGGCCGGCGCGGAACGTCCACCCGCCGGGCCGCGCATCGGGCCGGCCCATCGCCTTCACGGCGACGGCGCGCGCCGCGATGACGTACTGCTCGATGAACGACGGCGACACCTGCAGCGCCGCCGCGATGTTGTCGAAGCCCTCGACGACGTCGTCGGCCGGCAGCACCGCCGTCGGCGTCGAATTCGACGGCCAGGAGATCGCGAACCGCGTTCGCGTATTCCTTGCGATTGAGCCGGTGCAGGACGACCTGGTCGGGCACGTGCGCCTTCGCGGCGCTGCCGCGCGATCGAGCGAGCCTCTCGAGCCAGGCGACCAGCGCATCGGCGGCCGCGGCGTCGGGCTGCTTGGCTCCGGGCGGCGGCATGACGCGGCCGCGCAGCTTGCGCACGGCCTTCTCGAACACGTCGGCGTGCTGGCCGATGCTGTCCGCGCGTGATGCCCTCGAAGCTGACGCCCGCCGTCTTGGCGCGGTCGTTGTGACAGGCGACGCAGTACTGCTTGATGGTCGCCAGCTGCTTCTGCGCGTCGGCGGTCTGAGCGCGCGGACGTGGGCTGCGACTTGAGGCGCAGTGAACACGCGCGCCAGCGACGCGACGAACACCACGCCAGCCAGCATCAAGACAGCGGAGTGCCAGTCCTTCGGACCGGCTGACGAGGGATCGCATCATTCGTTCATCGCCTATGCGTCCGGCGACAAGTATGCCCAGAGGCTTTCGAACGCGCGGCGCACGAACTCGTCGGGATTGCCCATCTGCGCATCGAATTCCTTGGTCGGCTTGGCCGCGACGGCCTCGCTCGGGCCGCGGCCTTTGTTCAGCAGCGTCGTCAGACGATCGTAGATCGTCGTGTACATGTCGGCCTGCGCCTTGAGGTCTGCCAGACCGAGCACCGGCCCGCGCCCCGGCACGATCCGCGTTTCCGCGATTGGCCAGCGTCTGCAGCCGCTGAAGGCCGCCGACGATGCCGCCGATCCAGCCGCCGGTGGCCCAGTCCACGACCGGCCAGCCCTGATTCGAGACGACGTCGCCCACCGCGAGCACGTTCTGCTTGGGGAAGTACACGTACATATCGCCGTCGGTGTGCGCGGCGTCCGGGATGTAGCCGTAAGCGAATGCCCGGATCCAGCTTGCCGGTCGTGTAGAAGGTCTTGTTCGGCTGCGCGATCTTCGGCAGCCGCTTGAAGCGCTGTCCGTTCCACGGCCACGTGACGTCGGTCGTCAGCCACAGCCGCGTGTTCTCGTGCGCGATGATCGTCTTGCCGGCCTTCCCGAGCCGCTCGTTCGAGCCGGTCTGCTCGGGATGCCAGTGCGTATTGAAGAGGGTGTGAACCGGACCGCCGCCGGGCAGACCCGCGATCGCTTTCATCAGCGCATCGGAGGCCTTGGCGGATGCCGCCGTCGACGAGCAGCACGCCATCCGGCCTCGTCTGCGCGACGACATTGGCTTCGCCGGGAATCGTGATGACGAAGAGATCGTCGGCCAGTCGTACGTAGGGGCCGCTCTGTACGTCAGGGGCCGCCTTTGGGCGGCCCTTCTACGGCCTGAGCCGCCGCCAGAGACGCGCGGGCGCCAAGGACGATTCCGGCCGCGCCGCCGATCGCGCCCTTCAATATCTGCCTGCGTGTTTGGCCGCGCGGATCCACTGGCACACTCATCCGGAGTCAAGTTTAGGCGTCCTGACGTATCCGGATCTACCCCCAAAACAGGCAACGGCAACGCCGGCTCGGCGGGCTGATTCTGCCCGCCGAGAGCGGCCGCCTCGATTCAGGCGCGACGTCGCAACGCGAGTCCGCTCGCCAGCGACAGCAGTCCGATCAGCCCCACCAGTGGCAGCGAGCTCGCCGTGCGCGGCAATGTCTCCCGCGGTTCGGTCGAGGCACGCGGCTGTGGCTCAGGCGGTGGCGCGCTCGCCGGCGGAGCGGCAGGCGCAGCCGGCGCCGGCGGCGGAGCCGCTTGCGGCGGTGCTGGTGATGCCGGCGGCGTCACCGCCGCGCTCTGACCGGCCGCAGGTTCACGGAACGAGGCGACCTCGACCTCGAACAGCTTCAGGTCCCGGTTGATCGGATCGAATCCGCCCGTCGGCCTCGTCGCACCCTCTGGCGTCTGCGTCGTCTTCGCTTCCTTGACCGTGCCGGTGATCTCGACCCGGCGGCCGACGAACTGCTCGAGCTCCTTCTCGCGGTTCCCCGTCAACTCGTACACGCTTCACCGCCGCTGGCTGTCGAGCATTCCCTGTTCGACGGTGGCAGTCCCGCCGTAATGCGTGAGGCGTTCACGAGCACGAACTCATTACCGCTGCCGACGCCAGTGTTGAGCGCGCCACCTTTGCCGGATTCGTTCGCCTTGCGGTACTCCGTCTCGCGTATCACACAGCCGACCAACGTGACCTGCGTTTCCTGTTGCCTGTTCGCTTGTGCGGTTGGGCTCGCCGGCTGCGGCGCCGACTGTGCGAACGCGGCTATGGCTGTGGCCAACACAAACGCCGCGCTCGCGCTGCACAGGTGTGGAGTCTTCATGGATGGTTCCCTCCCATGAAGTGAGAGATTGCAATGTGCAGGCCGATCCGAGCGAACTCGGCTTAGCGTGCGCGGCAGGACGAGTCATCCACGAACGTGCCGTCCAACTCCTGCATCGACGCGCAGCCGAGCAGTCGCATCGTCCTGTTCAGATCCGCTTTGAGGATCGCGATCGCGCGGGCGACGCCCGGGCCACCAGCTGCGCCGAGCGCCCAGCCGTAGGCACGTCCGATCAGCACGGCACGCGCGCCCAGACAACGCGCTTTGACAATGTCGGCGCCGCGGCGCACGCCGCCGTCCATCAACACGTCCACGCGATCGCCGACCGCGGCGACAACTTCGGGAAGCACGCGAAGACTCGGCGCCACACCATCGAGCTGACGGCCGCCGTGATTCGAGACGATCACCGCGTCGGCGCCGGCATCAACCGCCTGACGTGCGACGTCGCCGGTGTGTACGCCCTTGACCACCAGCGGACCGCGCCAGGCATCGCGAATCCACACGAGGTCCTTCCACGTCACGTTCGTTTCCGCCAGCAGCACGCCCGTATCGCCGCATGGCATCGCGCCGACTCCAGGCAGTTCAACATTCGGAAACACGCGCGGCGCACCGTCGCCGAGATAGCCCATCACCCACCGCGGGTGGGTGGCGAATTGCCAGATGTGTGGCAGCATCGCGCGCATGCTGGATATGCCCGTAGTGTCCGGCTTCAGCCGGACCTTGAGCAGCGGACCAGCGCCACGCCGGATGTCGCGTTCACGCATGCCGCTGACCGGTGTGTCGATCGTCACGACGAGCGCCGAGTAACCCGCCGCGCGGGCGCGCGCGATCGTGGCCTCGGCCACGGCTCGACCGCCAGGGATGTAGAGCTGATACCAGAGCGCGCCCGGCGCATCCGCCCGCACTTCCTCGAGGCGCTGGCCCGAGAACGTCGAGAGGATGTAGGCCGTTCCCGCGGCGTTGGCTTCGCGCGCCGACACGCTTTCGCCGCGCGGATAGAACATCCGGCAGAACCCGAGCGGCGCCAGCAGAAACGGCACGTCGAACGTCGTGCCCAGCACGGTGGTCCGCAGATCGGGCGCCGGCGTGTCCACGCACTGGCGCGGCCTGAACGTCACGTCGGAAAATACGCGCTCGTTCGCGCGCAGCGTGATCTCGTCCTCCGCGCCGCCGTCGATGTAGTCGAAGACGACTGGCGGCAGGCGGCGCTTCGCCATCCGGCGCAGGTCGGCGATGTTCACTACCTGGGAAAGTCGCATTGGTGCTGTAGTCTACGGGACGCATGGCGACGGGGACCATATGACGCGCCGGCATCTGGCGGTCGCAGCGTATCGCGGTCAGGCTCTGACGGACTGAGATGAGCGTCGAGATCCGGGACGATGTCGAAGCGCTGAGCGATTTCATCGTGAGCGCGGTGGTGCCATCTGAGGCACGCGCACGCGCCGCGATCGCGTTCAAGGACACGATTGGCGTGATGCTGGCGGGCGCCGGCGAGCCCGCCGCGCGCATCGCGCAGTCACTCGCAACAGAGGAAGGTGCCGGCCAGTGCCGTGTCCTCGGAACATCGCTCCACACGAGCCCCGGATTCGCGGCGTTCGCCAACGGCGTGGCCGCGCATGCGCTCGACTACGACGACATGTGCTTCGTGTCGCTCGCTCATCCGAGCTGTGTGCTCGTGCCCGCGCTCCTCGCCGCAGGCGAGCTCGCGCAGTCGCCGGCGATCGCACTGCTCGATGCCTACGTCGTCGGATTCGAGCTCGAGTGCCGGCTGGGCCACGTGATGAATCCGCGTCACTATCATCGAGCGCGGCTGGCACTGCACCTCGTCGATCGGCACGCTCGGCGCGGCCGCGGCGGTGGCGCGGGTGCTCGGCCTCGACGCGCACGCCACGCGACACGCGCTGGGCATTGCGGCCTCGTCGGCCTGCGGGCTGAAGGAGAACCTGGGCAGCATGGTCAAGCCGCTGCACGCGGGCATGGCCGCGCGCAATGGCGTGATGGCGGCCCGGCTCGCGCAGCGCGGATTCACGGCAAGCCGGCACGCGATCGACGGGCCGCAGGGCTATCTGACGGCGATGGACAGCGAGCAGCCGTCGCTCGAGTCCGCGGTTGCCGATCTGGGCGTCGCGCTGGGAGATCCTCGAGACCGGCATCACGGTGAAGCTGTATCCCTCATGCGCCGCCACGCATCCGCCGCTCGACGCGCTGATCGAATCAAGCGCCGCGAGGGCATCACCGCCGAACAGGTCGAGTCGATCGACGTGGAAGTGGACTCGATGACGCCGCGGCTGCTCATCCACCCGAACCCTGCGACCGGGCTGGAGGCGAAGTTCAGCATGCCGTTCTGCGCCGCCGCAGCCCTCGTCTATCCGCGAGTCGGGATCGACACCTTCGACGTGACACAGATCCGTGACCCACGCGTGCAGGCACTTCTGCCCCGAGTCATGCTGCGCGCGAACGAGTCGTTCGACGCGGCAGCACCTCTCTCGCAGGCACGCGTGACGGTGTCGTTGCGCGACGGCCGCCAGTGGTCCCAGGCCGTCGATGGCGCACGCGGGTATCCGGGACGACTCACCGACGAGGAGCTGGCGGCCAAGTTCGCCGACTGCGCCGGTCGCACGTTGACGCCCTCTGCCGCGGCTCACGCGTGGACCGAACTCGCCAACCTCGCACACACGAGCGATGTTCGCGCGTTGACCGCGCTTCTCTCGAGCCAGGAGACGTTCGTCACCAGCCAACGGAAGTTCGTCACCGATTGACGCGTCGCGAAGACGAGGTGTCCAGGCGTGGTGACAGCCATCGCGAAGAGCCGCCCGGTTCGCGCTGTATCGTGCGCCCACAGCGAGGCACGACGCTGGCATCCATCGTGCTCTCGGCCTGCGACCATGAAGACCGTTCGAGCCGTCGTTCTGTTCACCGTATCTCTTGCCGCCACAGCGCCAGCGCAGGCAGACAGCGCGCAGGCGCAAACCCAGACCGGCACGATCTCCGGCATCGTCATCGACGATCGCACAGAGAAGCCAATCAGAAATGTGACGGTCTACGTCGAGGGGGTGTCGAATAGCGCTGACACAGACGCCAACGGACGATTCAGCCTGACCGCGCCGCGCGGCCGGCAGACGATCGCCGCATCGGTCATCGGATACGCGCTGCTACGCACCGATATCGACGTCGCTGATGCGCCGTTGGACATGACGATCCGATTGTCTGAAGGTGCTGGCGCGTATACCGAGCGCGTGAGTGTGTCGGGTTCACTCCGACGCGAGTCCGATTCGGTCGCGGGAGGCACGTCCCTCCACGGCCGCGAGCTCGAAACCCTGCGCGGCGCAGTCCTCGACGATCCGTTGCGGGCGGTGCAGTCCCTGCCGTCGGCCACGGCAACCGACGACTTCTACAGCGAATTCGCCGTACGCGGCAATCCGTTCCGCTACGTCGGTCTGGTCGTCGATGGCGTCCCGACGCGCTATCTGATGCACGCCGTCAACGGCATCACCGACGGCGGGTCGATCGCGATGATCAACAGCGACACGCTGGGCAGCGTGTCCCTGCTTCCGGGCAGCTATCCCCAGCGCACAGGTCGGCAGATGGGCGCCGAAGTCGGCATGTCCACGCGTGAAGGCAGCCGCGACGAGTTTCGCGGACGCGCAGGATTGAGCGGCACCAGCGTGGGATTCCTCGGTGAAGGCCCGATCGCATCTGGCAAGGGATCGTGGCTCGCCTCGATCAGGCGCAGCTATCTCGACTATCTGATCAAGCGGATCGATCCCGAGGCGGGATTCGCGTTCGGCTTCGTCGATGCGCAGGCCAAGGCGGTCTACGACGTGAGTCCCCGGCACCAGGTGTCAATCAGCGCGCTCCTCGGTCGCGCGGTGTTCGAGGAAGGCGATCCGGATATCGGCGTCAACGAGATTCGACACCGCCGTCAGCCGCGCGTGGCTGTCGTCGCTGTCGTGGCGATACCTTCCGAGCCCGCGACTGGCGGTCACACAGCGGCTGTACTCGACCGGCCTGCATTTCGACAACGACAATCGCAATGGCGCCACGCTCGACACCGTCGCGGTCCACCAGGTTTGGATGGCGCGTCGATGCCTCGTTCGCGCCGACAACGGACGTGGTCGTCGAGTTCGGCGGCGATGCCGAACGCCTCGACGGCCGCAGCGCCATCGTCCGGCAGTTCTCAGCGACGACGCCCCAGATCACGCTCAACACCTATGACGAACACGCGGCGGCCGCGTCGGTGTACGGACAGGTGCGGTTCGCGCTCGGGTCGCGATTGACGGTGACGCCCGGCAGCCGCATCGACCATTGGTCGCTGACCGGATCGACCACTGCCTCTCCGTGGGTGAACGGCGAGTTCCGGCTGTCCGAGCGCACGCGCCTTCGCGGAGGCAGCGGTATCTATCGCCAGTTTCCGGATCTCGACGAGGTGCACGGCATTCGCGGCGGCGGCGACGATCTCCAGCCGGAACGCGCGCTGCACGTCGATGCCGGCATCGAGCAGGCGCTGCCTCGACAGACGCGCATCCTCTTCAATGTCTACATGCGTGAGGAGCGAGATGTGCTGTGGGCGCCGGGCGCCGAGCCGCAGATCGTCTCGAACGTGGTCAGCCCGGGTGCATTCAACGCACCCTGGGTGAACGCGCTGAGCGGCGACGCGCGTGGAGCCGAGATCGTCGTGCGCCGCGATGCGGCTGACGGATTCTCCGGCTGGGCGGGCTACGCCTTCAGTCGCCTGCGGTATACAGACACGCGGACCGGAGAGAGCTTCTGGGGCGATGCGGATCAGCGGCACACGCTCTCGCTCTACGGAAACTATCGTCTCTCCAGCCGGACCAGCCTCAGCGCGCGGTACAGATACGGCTCGAACTACCCGATGCTCGGATACATCGGCGAGGCGCCGCCGCCGCCTGTGTTGGGCCAGCGGCCTGTCGTGAACGATCGCCCGGTGTTCTACGGGCTGGTGCCGGAACGCAACACCTTGCGGCTGCCGGCCTACTCGCGCCTGGACCTCCGCGCCGATCGCGCGTTCACCTGGTCGGGCCGGCGCCTCGTCGTGTTCGTCGACGTGGCGAATGTCCTGAATCACGAGAACCTTCGCAACGCCAGCTACTCCGTCGAGCGCACGGGGCGTGTGTTCGACACCACCGAGTCGCTCATGCCCATCGTGCCCTCGGGCGGTCTCGTCATCGAGTTCTAACGCCGCCTGGCGCGATCAGCGGCTCAGCTCGGTACGGCTCCTCGCGGATCTACGATCCGATAGGAGCGATGTCGGACTATGCACACGGCTGAACTGTCAAGGACACTGACCACGCTGTTCAGTGAGCTGGTGAACGGAGCGCCTGCTGACGGCGCTTACATGTTGAACGGCGGCGACGAAGGGCTGCTCCGGTCGATCGACAAGCTGTCGGCAAAGGCGGCCTCGGCGCCAACGCCGACCGGATCGTCCATCGCGGCGCACGTCGATCACCTCCGCTACGGCCTGTCGTTGATGAACCAATGGACCGCCGGCGAAAATCCGTTCGCCGGCGCGGACTGGAGCACCAGTTGGAAGAAGACGATGGTCTCCGAGGACGAATGGCGGACGCGGCGCACGGAGCTTCGCACCGAGGCGACTCGCTGGCTCGAGGCGCTGGGCACGCCGCGCGACGTGCGGGAGACGGAGTTGAATGGCATGCTCGGCAGCATCGCCCACCTCGCCTACCATCTCGGTGCCATCCGCCAGATCAACAGCGTCGCACGTGGGCCCGCGGAAGAACCCTCGAAGTAAGACCTCCGCGCCTCCGCGGTTCGTGCATCAAGCGCAGTCACGTGCGACAGGTGAAGTCTCCCGAGCGTTGTCACGCATCGAGCGCCGGCAACGGACGAATCGGGCCGTGACCGGCATGGACCTGGGTCGCGCCCCGGTCCTTCAATAGCTGCCAACTCGCGCGGACGACATCCGGATTCTCAGCGCCGACCATACTCGGATCGGTGAGATCGCCGGTAAACACCGGGCCATCATCCAGGAGCACCGACACGCTGTCCTCCGAATGCCCAGGCGTGTGCAGGATCTCGCCGGCGATGCCCAGTCGCTGGAGCAGCGCGCGGCTCTCCGGGATCGAGATGACGACGTTCCCGTACAGGGAGATGTCGGTGAACTGATCCTGAGCCTTGATGTGCCGCTTCATCAGGGGAATGAACGGCACCTGCACGTCGATCACCAGCAGGGGCACGCCGGCGTCCTTGAGATCCTGCGCCAGGCCGGCGTGATCGATGTGATAGTGCGTCGCTAGCGCGTAGCGGATCTCCTGGAGCGGGATGTCGGCACGACCGAGGTTGGCGCGCATCGTGCCGATCGTGCCGGGCCAGCCGAGATCCACGAGGACGCGCGATCGACCGGCGCTGATCACCCAGTAGTTCGTCGAGCGATAGCCGACGTTGACGATGGAGACAGCGGGCGTCGGCATCGGCGCGAACGGGATTCGCCCGAACGGGCGTTACCGGCTGACGCCGACGCCCTTGAGCAGGGCGACGATCTCCTGAGAGCGGTTCTGGCCCTCACCGCCGCGGTTTCCCGCGGCGACGTCGATCGGTGACTTGCCCGTGTCGTCCACGACGTCCACCTTGGCACCGTGGGCGAGCAGATACTTCACGACCTCGGTCCGTCCGGACTCGGCCACAGAGAAGAGCGTCGTCTGACCCTGGCGGCCGGTCAGCGTGCTCGGCCGCGCGATGCGTGCGGTCAGGCTGGTGGTATCGGTGATGCGGGCGTTGATGTCCGCGCCCGCCTTGCGCAGGATCTCCATCGTCTCGAGCGAGAGCTGGACCACGTTGTCGGGTATCCCGGGGCCGAGGACTCCCCCGCCGGTCCGCGTGCCGATGCCGGCGGCGGACATGAAGGGTGTGACGCCCGACGCGTTCGGCAGATCGACGAGGGCGCCGTGCTCGAGCAGCGCACGCACCACGTCGTTGTCGAAGGTCTGCGCGGCGCGAATCAACGGCGTGGCGCCGGTCGTGAGCAGATCGTCCCTGAAGCGGTTGTCGCGTCCGCCGCGGCTCGGTTCCTTGAACGCGAGCTGCGCGTTCGGATTCGCACCGGCGGCGAGCAGCGCCTTGATCAACTCCAGCGACTCCGGCGGCCGTCGCCCCGCTCGACCATCCAGTCCTCCGCGCATCGTCACCGCGACATAGAGCGGCGTTCGCCCCCACCAGTCCCAGGTATGCGGGTTGGCGCCCTGATCGAGCAGGTAGCGCGCAACGGCCGGGTAGCCGTTGTCGAGCGCCATGATCATCGGCGTCATGCCGTCCGGGTTCGGCCGGTCCTTGTCGGCGCCGGCCGCGAGCATCGTCTTCACGCACTCGAGACAACCCGCACGAGCGGCGTACAGGAGCGGGGTCAGACCCCCGGTCGGGCGGTACTGCACGCGCGGCTCGTTGGTGATCTGGCTCTCCCACTCGTTCGCGCGCGCGCGCACCGAGAGGTCGGCCTTCATCGACACCAGGAACGCCACCATGTCGGGATGGTTCTGCGCCGCCGCCCACATCACCGCCGACTGATCGCGGTAGCGCTCGCGACGGTTGACGTCGGCGCCATGCTGCACGAGGAGCTTCGCGACCGCGACGTTGCCCGTGCGCGCCGCGAGCATCAGCGCCGTCTGTCCGTCCTCGTTGGCGACGTTGGCATCGGCGCCGGCTTCGAGCAGCATCGCGACGAGCTCGACGTTGGCAACCCTGACCGCCTCGCCGAGCGGGCTGGCGCCGTAGCGGTTGACCGATGTTCGGCGCGCGCGCCCTTCCTCAGCAGGGTCTGGACCAGTTCGCGATCGAACGGTGTACGACGGCCCAATGCAGCGGGGTCGTTCCGTCCGCCTGCGTCTGGTTGACGTCGGCGCCCTTGGCAATCAGGTCCAGCGCCGCACGCCGATCGCCGGACTGAATCCGATCCGCGAGCGTGGATTGCGCGTGAGCGCTGACGGCGAGCGCAGACCGACATCGCGAACGCAACGTAGTGCCGCCGTTAGGCGGACCTGTCAGCCACTTTCTACACCACATTGTGATCCAGCTTGTTGTGATGCGCCCACAGTCCCTTGTGAACGGCAGTGAGGAATCGGCGGGGATCCTTCCACGTCCGGGCCAGCCCGTTCATGACACCTGCCTTGAGCATGTCATCGACGTAGTCGCCCTGCCGCACGCGATCGACCGTGCGGTCGTAGATGGTCTTCATCACGTCACGCTCGGCCTTCAGCTCCGCGCGGCTCATCACGGGGCCGAAGCCCGGGCACGATGCGCGTCTTCTCGTCGCCAGCGTCAGCAGCCGGTCCATCGCATCGACGCGACCGCCGATCCACGCGCCGGTCAGGTAATCCAGTTCCGGATCGCGCACGGGCGATGCGACGTCGCCCACAGCGAGCACGTTCGAGTCGCGGAAGAAGACGTAGATGTCCCCGCTCGTGTGCGCTTCGATCAGATAGCCATAGTCGATGCGCTCACTTCCGCCCTTGATCCCTGATCCCCGATCCCCGATCGCTACGCTCATCGACCCATCGACGTAGAACGTCTTGGTCGGATGCGCGTCCTTCGGTCGCGGCTGCCGGTAGCGGTCCTCGTCTGGCAGCCATGTCGGAGTCGCCATCCAGAGCCGCGTGTTCTCGTGCGCGACGATCGTCGCCCCGCCCTGACGGAGGACCTCGTTGGCCCCGGTGTTCTCGGTGTGCCAGTGCGTGTTGAACAGCGTCGTGACACGACCGCCTGATAACGGCTTGAGGGATTCGAGCAAGCGATCGCGGAGTTCCGGCGCTCCGCTGTCGACCATCACCAGGCCGTCAGCGGTCGCGAGTGCGAGCACATTCGTGCCGCCGCTCGTGATGAGGGAGAGTCGATCGTTCAGCGGGACGCCGCTCGGCGTCTGGCGCCGCGCCGCGGCGAGGAAGGGCCACGCCTCCGAGCAGGCCGCCAACGACGCCAGTGAGCAGTTGTCTGCGATCGATCATCGCGTGCCCGCGGTAGTATGCGTCATTTCCTGCTCGCGTGAGCAACCGGACCGGAGGGAGTATGCGGGGTGTCCTGCTGGGGTGTGTGCTGATCGCCGTCACTGTCGCGCCGGTGGTCGGGCAGTGGCTGCGCTATCCGACGGAAGGCGTGCCCAGAAAGACCGACGGCTCCCCCGATCTGCATGCGCCGGCGCCGCGGCTGCCGGACGGCAAGCCGGATTTCTCGGGCATCTGGCACGCGTCGAATCCCAATCGGTGCGTTCCCGGTACCGGTCAGTTCGTCGAGTGCGGAAGCGAGATTGGCGGGTCGCCGGCTCAATCGCAACCTTGGCCTCGACCTTCCCGGCGGCCTGCCCTATCAGCCGTGGGCGGCCACGCTCGCCAAAGAGCGGGCGGCCGACGACAGCCGCGACGATCCGCACGTGCGCTGCCTGCCCGACAATCCGCCGCGAGCCTGGACGCTGCCGCACCTCACCAAGGCGGTGCACACGCCGAAGCTGCTGGTGCTGCTCTACGAAGTGAACGCGATGTACCGGCAGATCTTCATCGACGGACGGCCGCTGCCCGAGGATCCCCACGCCCGGCTGGAACGGCTATTCGACCGCGCGCTGGGAGGGCGACACGCTCGTCGTCCAGACCGCTGGCTTCCGCGACAACCTGTGGATCGACATGGGCGGCAGCCCGATGAGCGACGCCGCGAAGATGACCGAGCGGATGCGCCGGCCGAACTACGGGACGCTGAACCTCGAGATCACGATCGATGATCCCAAGGTCTACACCCGGCCATTCACGATCAACCTGACGCAGAACATCGAGGTCGACACGGAGCTCATCGACGAGTTCTGTCTGGAGAACGAGAAGTCGTACGAGAGGATGCAGCGCTCGCGCGGTAAGTAAGGCGTCCGTTCAATTCCGACCAACATTCGAGCGAACAAACCTTCCAACCACGAAGACCACGAAACTCACGAAGGATACGAGAATCCAAAAGCGCTTTCGTGATCTTCGTGACTTTCGTGAGCTTCGTGGTTGCGTGGCTCGTTCACGTGCGACACGTGAAGGCACCTTCGCGTTGACGCTACTCGGGGCCTGTCGCCGGGTCTCCCCACCCGGCGCCAAGAACGTTCGTCAACGCGTGATCGTCAACCAACGACCTCCGCGTTTCCGCGTCTCCGCGGTTCGTGTATCCAGCGCAGTCAGGTGCGACGCGTGAAGTCACGCGGAGGAGTGTCCGCAGCGTGAAAAGAAAACTTGGTGCCTCAGTGCCTCGGTGTGTCGTAAGGCGAGTGAAGTCACGCGCGACACGTGCAGTCCCGTGCGACACGTGAGGTCACGCGGAGAAGCGTCACACCCCGGCGATCAACCCGGTGCTGTCGCCGAACGACTCCTGCTTCGCGTTGATCTTGTCCAGGATCGTCAGGTGCACATTCGCGAGCGGCGTCGGCTCGCGCAGCTCCAGGTGTTGCCCTCCCTTGAGCGTGCCGTTCCCGCCTCCGACCAGCACGGTCGGCAGCGGATGACCGTTGTGCCGATCGCTGTTGGACATGTTCGAGCCGTACAGGAACATCGAGTGGTCGAGCAGCGTGCCGTCTCCGTCTTTGACCTTGGCGAGCTTGCCCAGGAAGGCGGCGAAGCGCTCCATGTGCCACGTCTGGATCTTGGCCAGCTTCTCGAGCCGGCTCATGTCGTTCGCATGGTGCGAGACGGGATGGAAGGAATCCGACACGCCGATGTGGTTGTAGGTGCGGTTGGTGCCTTCGGCCACCATGATGTAGGACGCCACCCGCGTCAGGTCGGCCTGATACGCCAGCGCGATCAGATCGAACATGAGATCGACCTGCGAACCGAACGCGTTCAATTCGCCGATAGGGGCCTCGGGCACATCGATGCCGGATAGATCCCGGCTCGACGCCAGCTGCACGCGCCGCTCGATCTCACGCACCGTCTCCAGATAGCTGTCCAGCACCGCGCGATCGCCCGCTCCCAGATCCTTCCGCAGCGCGCCGATGCGATCGCGGACCCGGTCCATCAGGCTCATCGTCTGGTTCGAGATCGCGGTGCGTTCCGTGGGCGTGTCGCCTTCACCGAACATCTGCACGAACACCTTGCGCGGGTTGTGCTCCATCGGCAGCGGCGAATGCGCGTCGCGGAACGAGAGCGTGGTGTTGTAGAAGCACGCCGCGCCGCTGCACGCCGCCGCCTGCTGCGTGGTTTCCGCGGCCAGTTCCAGCGACGGGCAGCGTGGTGTCCTGCCCGATATGCTTCGCCACCACCTGATCGAGCGTCGTGGACATGCTCGCGCCGGCGGACCTCCGGTCCGGCTTCATCCCGCTCAACCAGGTTGCCGGCGCCAGGCTGTGCACGCCGCCGACCATCGCATTGTTCTGCAGGTTGCCGAACGAGGTGACGTAGCGCTTGATGCGGCTCGAGCGACTGCAGGATCGGACTCAGCTTGAAGTCGGCACCCGATCCGCTCGGCGTCCACCGGTCCATCTGCGGACCGTGCGACGTGTTGCCCATGATCGCGCCGTGCGGGATGTAGAAGAATCCCATGCGCATCTTCGGCACGGCGGCCGTCTGGGCCAGCGCGGTCGCGGCCGGGATCATCGCATCGAGCAGCGGCAGCGCGAGCGTCACACCTGCGCCTTTCAGCACGGTCCGGCGTGACAGATGTTTCTTGGTGATGAACATAGTCAGTCCTTCACAGGCCTGCATCCTGAAGGCATCGCTCACAACGATGCCGGAGACGATCGCGGAGAGCCGGTAGTCCTGTCCGGCGGCGCGGCGAACGACGGCGCGCACCTGCGGCATGTCGTAGTACTCGAGCTCCCGGCCCACCGCGTACATCATGAGCTTTTCGGTGAGCGCGCGCACGAACAGGTCCCTGCCGCCGAAGATGCGCCTGGCGCAGCTCCGATGGTCCATCGACCGGCCGCCCGTTCGGCAACACGGTCTTGGCATCGATCGGCGCCTTGGCTTCCACATCCACGTCGCGCCAGCGGCCGATGGCGTCGAAGTTCTCCATCGCCAGGCCGATCGGATCGATCACGCCGTGGCACTGGTTGCAGCCCGGCTTCGAGCGATGGCTTTCGAGCCGCGCCCGCAGCGTCTTCGGCGCTTCGCCTTTCTGCTGTGAGAGATCAGTCTCGACATCGGGCGGCGGCGGCGTCGGCGGCGTGCCCATCAACTTGTCCATGACCCACGCGCCGCGCAGGACCGGTGACGTGCGATCGCCGTACGAGGTTCGCAGGAGCATGGCGCCCTTGCCCAGCAGCCCCCGGCGCCGCGAGTCCTCGAGCGTCACGCGACGGAACTGCGGTCCGAGCACCGACGTGATGCCGTAGTGCCGGGCGAGCCGCTCGTTGAGGAACGTATGGTCGGCCGTGAGCAGGTCGCTCGACATTGCGATCGCCGAGCAGCACGCTCGCGACGAAGGACTCGATCTCGGCCGCCAGGTCCTGCCGCAGCTGATCGTTGAACGTCGGAAACAGATTCGGATCCGGCACGACCGCATCGAGGTCGTCGAGGTCCAGCCACTTGAGCGCGAAGTTGCTGACCAGGCTCGCCGCGCGGCGGTCGCTCAGCATCCGCAGCGCTTCGGCTTGGAGCACCTTCGGGTCGCGCAGTTTGCCGGCAGCGGCGATCTTCAGCAGCGGCTCGTCCGGCCCCTGGCTCCAGAGGAAGAACGAAAGGCGCGATGCCAGTTCCAGATCGCTCAGTGGAAATCGCTCGCCGTGGGGCCGCATTGCCGGACGTGGGGGCCGCCTTCAGGCGGCCCTCCGGCGTCCGGATCGCGCGGAACAGGAACTCGGGACTGACCAGCACCGCGGCGACGACCTGCTCGATGCCCGCATCGAAACCGTTCGCTCGCCCGCTGTCGAAGTACGGCATCAGCGAATCGATGTCCTCGCTCGTGACCGGCCGGCGGAACGCGCGTCGCGCCAGGTTCTCGGCAATGCGGCGGGCGCAGGCCTTTTCTTCGTAGGGCGGTCCTTTTGGACCCGCCGATCTGTCCTGGCCGGCAGATGAAGATCTTCCGGCGGCTCGGCGTGTCCGACACGCCGGGAGAATTGAACGGCCCGACGACGTCCACGCCGGCTTGCAGCCGCGGTTCACGATCGCCCCGGCTGAACGCGTCACCCGGCAGGAAGCCGACGAATTCATCCGACTCGACGCGGGCCCGCTCGATGTAGGTCATCGCCACATCGTAGGTGCCGGCCTTGACCTGCACCGGGATGTTCGCGAACCGCTTCATGATCTCGGCCCGTCCTGGCGCGCCACCCTGATCGACGATCCTCAGATCCTCCGGACCGCCCACCGACTGTCGAAACACTTCGCGGCCGTCCACGAGGATGACCAGCGTGTGGCGAGTCTCCACCGCGCGCGAATAGAGATCGACGCCCACGTCCGGGATCGTGAACCGGTACTCGCCGTCGGCGGGAAAGTTGTGTCTGAACTTCATCCCGCCGCGCGTGCCGAGCGGAAGGCCGTCGATGTGGAGCGGCTGATCGCCCTCGACCGGCTGCGCATAGTGAGCGCTGGCGAGCTTGGGTCTGGATTCGCCGACCGCCAGTCGCGCCGCGAACCGCGCGGCGGCGACATATTGATCGAGGAACGCCGGCGAGACGCTCAGCGCCGCGGCGATGTTGTCGAACCCGTGGACTTCGATCTCCGCCGGAAGCAGCGCCTCGGCATCGAGCTCGATGCCCAGCAGACCGTTGACGGCGATTCCAAACTCCGTCCGCGTCAGGCGTTGAATCGGCACATGCCCGGCGCGCTTCGCGACGTAGGGGCCGCCTTGAGGCGGCCCGCTATCGAGCGTCGTCTCCATCCACGCCGACGAACGCATCGATCTCGCTGCTGATCCGGCTGGCGGCTTCCCGGCGGCGGCATCTGCCGGCCGCGCAGCTTGCGCAGAGCTTTCTCCCAGACGTCGGCGTGCTCGTGAACCGCGCTTGCCCGAGCGAGTGAGGGGTCCAGCGGCAGCGCGTCGAACGCGACGCCTCCGGCCTTGGCCTTCGAGTTGTGGCACGCGACGCAGTAGGTGTCTAACGTCTTGCGCGCCTGCTCGGCATTGCTGGAAGGGCTTGGAGCCGGCTGGCTCTGCAGCCGGACCTGTGCAAAGGCCGCTATAGTCAGGGCGGCAGCGGCGACGCCGAGACAGAGGGCTCGCTTCACCGACCTGATTCTAAGCCGCCACAAGCCAGCGTTCTAGCCTTTGATCCCGAATCCCTGATCCCGAATCCCGGATCCCGATCCCGATCCCTACCTTACGGTGACTTCGACGCGGCGAAACGCGTCGTCGTCAACTCCGTCCGGCGCTGGCGCGTCCTGCGAACTGACCCGGTACTCGACGCTCGTGAGACCGGCATCTTTCAGCAGCTGAACGACCTGCTCCGCACGTCCTCGTCCGATGCCGGCCTTCTCGGTCATCGTCGTGCCATTCGAGAGCAACACCGCGGCGCGGTAGCCGACGACTTCCACGCGCGCGGCTTTGCTCCGCTGCGCGGCCTCGAGGATCTGCTGCAGCGCCTGCGCGTGACGAAAGACGACGGTGCCGTCGAAGCCGTACTGCAGTGTGATGGTGCGCGGTCCCGGCGTGGCGACGGTAGAGCCGCGCGGCGCCGGGTTGCCGAACGCCAGACGCCCGCCGCTCGGCCCCGGGGGACGAGGTGGCTCGAAGGTCAGGTTGTAGCGCTCCTCGGCGGGCAGAATCGTGTTGCACGTCGCATCGAGCTCGGGCAGCACCGACAGCACCACCGGCTTGAGCACCTTGCCGCCGCAGATGTTCGGCTCCTCCGAGACCACACCCTCGACGAGCACTCGATGTCCCAGCCACGGCGGGTTCACGGGCGCGCTGACATCGGTCTGCAGGGTGAGGAAGTACAGCTGCCCTTCGGTACTCGGCGAGCCAGCACGGGACCGTTGCCGTATCGCGCACGATCGGACAGGCCACGAAGTTGCGATGGTTCGGCGGCACCGCGGCATGCGCGATCGTCGTCGTGAGCAGGACGACGACACAGCCACGAACCATCAACCCACCACGAACCATGAACCAGCCACGAGCCACTAACCACCAACCACCAACCAGTTTCATAACGCGCTCAGGAAGTTGATCAGATCGTCGCGCTCGCGATCGGTGTACCCGATGTTGAAGCGGCGGTCGTAGAAATCCACCAGCTCGCGCAGCGAGCCCGCGGAGCCATTGGCGAAATAGGGCGCGCGGGCGGCGAGCCCGCGGAACTGCTGCATCACGATCGAGCCGACATCGTGGCACTTGCCGGTAATCAGCGCGCGACCGGGATCCTGCGTGTAGATCACGCGGCCGAGGAACGCATGCGGCGCCGCCTCCGGCGTGCACGTGATCTTGAACAGCGGCATCTGCGGCTTGCGCGCATTCCACGGATTCTGCGGTTCCTCGACCGCCCACGGCAGATTCATCGTGCCGAGGTCCATCCATCCGTTCGCGACGTCCATGCCGGTCATGTGCATGCCGTGACAGGTGGAGCAGGTCCGCTTCGTCGGGTTGCCGAGGCCGACCGTCGTCAGATGCTGGACGTCGCGGATCCAGAACGTGCGGAACATGAACACATCGTGGCCGCGCGCGATCGACTCCCGCATGCGGTTCCGCTGTGCCTCGTCCGCGCTCGCCTCCGGAAGCGTCTTCCACACCTCACCGACGGGAAACACCCACGCGGTGGTGTTGTTGCCGAGGACGCCGGCGGGCTCGTTGGCGACGTTGCGCACGCCAAGTCCTGGTGGGCCTGATGGCTCCATCAGGTCGCCTGCCACACGATGACGCGCTTGTGCGGCGTACACCTGGCTCTCGAACTCGACGATGCGGCGCAGCCGCGCATCATCCGGGACACCGCGGAATTCCAGATGGCTCTGTGCCGCGCTGACCGCCTGCGCCTTGAGGGTCGTCACGCGCGCGTCGGACATCATGTTCATCGACGTCGGCAGTCCCGTCTCCGGATCGCGGTCGGTTGCGATCGGTCCTTTGCCGACGAAGGACCCCACGCCGAAGTTCTGGTGCGTGATGTATTTCGTGTTCGCGACCGGGCGCGGCCGCCGATACACCGAGACCATCGGCGTCGGGCTGTTCAGGCCGTATCGCGGGCTCGTGTTGCAGCCGGACGGATCCCGCACGACCTCGATCGTGAACTCCGGCTCGATGACGGTCCCGTTCGCCGCCTTCGGCGGCCACGGCAGGAACACGCGAAACAACCCGCGCTCCAGCAGCAGCGAGTGAGACTTCGGATCACCACGTGGCTGGTCCGGGCAATTCATGCCATCGACGGGCGCGAAGATCGGGTCCTCTCCCCGCGTCGCACGCCAGCGCTCCTGGATCGTCTGGACCGAGATCGACATCGCATTCGCGGGCTGGTGACAGCTCACGCAGGCGCGGCCGTTCCCGCCAATCGGTTCGAAGAACGGATGCCCTTTCGTCTCGATCGCCCCGCTCGTGTTCAGGATGCCGAGCTGGCCATGCGTGTTCGGATAGGTCACATACGCGGCCAGCGGCGCGCCATCGCCGGGCGACCACCACCGCGACGCCGCAGCCGAGTCATCCGGGGCCTGCCCGGTCTGCTGACTGGCAATGAGCGACCCGGCGAATACGCAGTAGAGCCAGACCCAGCAGCAGCGACGCTTCATTCGAGCCGATTAGAGACCTGTCACGCGCGAGCCGTCAAGCAATCGAAGGGCGTTCAGGTAAACTTTGCGCGCTATTTGAGAGGAGCAGAGGGAACGGAGGTTTCGGAGGCAACGGGATCACACGGAGGAACGGAGCAACGGAGGTCTTTTCTCCAAGGAAAAGCAACTCCGCTTCCCCGTTTCTCCGTGTAATCCCGTTACCTCCGCTCAGCTCCGTTAACCACCATGAATCGACGCGCGTTTCTCGAGATCGGCGGCGCATCAGTACTGGCCGCCCTGTCGCACGAGCGGCTGCTCGCGCAAGCTGGCCCCGTCGTCGAAATCAGCAGCGGCCGGATCCGCGGCGCCATTCAAGAAGGCGTCCGCGTGTTTCGCGGTATCCCCTACGGCGCCGACACCGCCGGCCCAACCGCTTTCTTCCCGCCCGCTCCCCGCAGCCGTGGACCGGCGTGCGCGAGGTGACCGCGTTCGGACCGCGCGCGTTTCAGCCGTTCCGCCCGATGATTCCCGGAGATCGGCGATGCGCTGACCGGCTCTGGTCCGATGAGCGAGGACTGCCTTCGGCTGAACGTCTGGACCTCGTCAACCGGCAACAGGACGAGCGGCCGGTGATGGTGTGGTTTCACGGCGGCGGGCAGCGCACGGGCTCGGGCAATTCGATCTTCTACGACGGCCACGCACTGGCACGACATCACGACGTGGTGGTCGTGACGGTCACGCATCGGCTGAATGCGTTCGCGCACCTGTGGCTGGCGGGGCTTCGCGGCGTGAGCAGCAGGTTCGCTGACACCGCCAACCTCGGACTGCGCGATCTCGTGCTGGCGCTCGAGTGGGTGCGCGACAACATCGGGCAGTTCGGCGGCGATCCCGGCAACGTGACGATCTTCGGGCAGTCGGGCGGCGGTGGAAAGACCGCGATGCTGACGGCCTTCCCCGCCGCGAAAGGATTGTTTCACCGCGCGATCATCATGAGCACGCTGGCGGACACGGCCGTGACCGGACTGGCGCCGGAGCGCGCGGTGCGAAGCCGCGGAGCTGCTGCTCGCGCGGCTGGGCATTCCTGCGACGGAGGCAGAACGCCTGCAGACCATTCCCGCCGATCGGATCGTCGCGGCGCTGACTGGCGGCGGTGCAGCCGGCGGGCAAGCCGGGCAGAGTGGCCCGGCGCAGGACATCTCTCTCCGCTACGTTCCCGTCGTCGATGGCAGGACGCTGCCCGCGCATCCGTTCGAGCCCGCGTCGGCACAGTCCGCCGACATTCCGATCCTCACCGGGTCGAACGAGTGCGAAGGCATTCCGTACGGCAATCCCGACGATCCGTACTGGACGTCAGAGCCCACCACTGACGCGGAGCTGCGCGATCGCGTGAAGCAGATGCTGAAGATCGCCGATGCCGACGCGGCGCGCGTGATCGCGCTGTATCGGGCTGGCCGTCCCAATGATTCGGCCGGCGACCTCGCGGCCGTGATCGCGGGGGACACGTCGATCCTGCGGCAGGCCTCGTACACCATCGCCGAGCGGAAGTTCGCGCAGCGGCGCGCACCCGTTTATCTCTACTCGTTCAACTGGCGCTCGCCGTTACGCGGCGGCAAGCTGCGCTGCATGCACTGCATGGAGCTGCCGTTCGTCTTCGATCATCCGGACCTGATCCCGTTCATGACCGGAACCGGACGCGAGCGCTACGAGCTGGCGAAGAACATGAGCGAGGCCTGGGTCGCGTTTGCGCGCACGGGCAACCCCAACCATTCCGGCCTTCCACGATGGGCCCCATGGAACCCGGAGCAGTGGCCAACGATGGTCTTCAATACCGAAACGCGCGCGGTCAACGATCCGTGGGGCGAGGAACGGCGCGCGCTCGCCGGTAGGCGGTAGGTGGTAGCTGGTAGCCGGTAGCGGATAGCTGGTATAGAGTTTCACCCCATGGCGTGCGGCATTGCCGCAGGATGACTTGAGGACGAGGAGCGAATATGTGCGATCAGGATCATTTTGAAGAAGATCGACAGGAGGCCGAGAAGCGCGGGCTGGTGACGCGACGCCAGTTCGGCGCCCTGGTCGGCGTCGGCGTGGCGATGATGCTGCCGAAGGTTGTCAACGCCGTCGACGTCAAGGAACAGGACGTCACGATCAAGACGCCCGACGGCAACTGCGACGCGTACTTCGTGCACGTGGCGACCGGCACGGCACCCGCCGTGCTGATCTGGCCGGACATCTTCGGGCTGCGCCCGGCGTTCCGCCAGATGGGCAAGCGCCTCGCCGAGTCGGGCTACTCGGTGCTGGTCGTGAATCCGTTCTACCGCACGCAGAAAGCGCCGACCGCCGTCGAAGGGCGCGGCGACACCGATTCCAGAGCTGCTGCCGCTGGCCAAGACGCTGAGCGAGCCCACGCACATGACCGATGCGAAGGCGTTCACCGCGTGGCTGGATTCGCAGGCGCCGGTCGCCAAGAACCGGAAGATCGGCACGCAGGGTTACTGCATGGGCGGGCCGATGGCGTTCCGCACCGCGGCCGCGAATCCCGATCGCGTCGGCGCCGTGGCCTCGTTCCATGGCGGCGGCCTGGTGAGCAACGATCCGGCCAGCAGCCCGCACATGCAGGTCTCGAAGACCAAGGCGGCACTGCTCGTCGCGATCGCGTCCAACGACGACAAGCACGAGACCGATGGACAAGGATGTCCTGAAGGAGACCTTCGCGAAGTCCGGTAACCCCGCGGAGATCGAAGTGTATTCGGGCGCGCACGGCTGGTGCCCGCCGGATTCGACGGTCTACAACATGCCGGATGCCGAGAAGGCGTGGACTCGCCTGCTCGCGCTCTACGCAAAGCTCTAGCTCGACTAGATGACGCGGCACGTCCGGAAGGACGTCGCCCGAGCGCTACAGCTCTGGCTCTTCTCCTCACATGGAACATCGTTCGATCGGCTCGCTGCGCGTCTCGGTCGTGGGCCTGGGTTGCAACAACTTCGGGATGCGCATTGACGAGGCGGCGACCGCTCGCGTGGTCAGCGCAGCGCTCGAGGCCGGCATCACTTTTTTCGACACCGCCGACATCTACGGTTCAACGAAGAGCGAAGAGTTCCTCGGCCGTGCGCTCGCCGGGCGACGGCAGCAGGCGATCGTGGCGACGAAGTTCGGCATGGCGGTAGACGACAAGCGGAAGGGCGCGCGGCCTGAGTACGTCCACCGCGCCGCCGAGGACAGTCTGAGACGACTGCGAACCGACTACATCGATCTCTATCAGCTGCATCAGCCCGATCCGGAGGTTCCGATCGCCGACACGCTCGGCGCGCTCGATCAACTGGTGAAGGCCGGCAAGGTGAAAGAGATCGGCTGCTCGAACTTCTCCGCCGCGCAGCTGGACGAGGCCGCCCGCGCAACCGCGCCGGACGCCGCCCGCTTCGTCAGCGTTCAGAACGAGTACAGCCTGCTCGTTCGCGAGCCTGAGCGGAGTGTGTTGCCGGCGTGCGAACGTCTGGGCCTGGCGTTCCTTCCCTACTTCCCACTGGCAAGCGGGTTACTGACCGGCAAATACGAGCCGGGACAATCGGCGCCGAAGGACAGCCGCCTGTCGCTCTCCTGGACGACGCGATTTACGACTGACCGGAACGTGCGCGTCGCCGAGTCGCTGAAGGCGTTCGCGGCGGCGCGAGGGACACACGCTGCTCGAGCTCGCCATGTCCTGGCTGGCACACGAGCCGCGCGTGGCATCGGTGATCGCCGGCGCGACGTCGCCCGAGCAGGTGCGCGCGAACGTGGCGGCCGTGAACTGGACGCTGACTCGAGAGGAACTGGCCGAGATCGATCGGCTCGCGCCTACGTAGTGTCCGGCTTAGCTGGTCCGGACGTAGTGTCCGGCTTCAGCCGGACCTAGCGTGCGTAGTGTCCGGCTTCAGCCGGACTTGGTGTATCGTGCACCCGGTCATAACCCGCCAGGAGGATCGCCATGATCGCCAGCATCGCCCTCATGTTTCTGAGCGCCGCCGCGGCCGCGACACCCTGTGAGAGTCTCACCGGCCTCAAGCTGGACAAGGCCACCGATCACCAGCGCCGAGATGGTGCCCGAAGGTCCCGCGCCGGCGCGAGGCGGCGGTCGAGGGCGAGGGACGGCCAACGCACCGAACCCCGCGCCGCCACCGCCGCCGGTGATGATTCCGGCCCACTGCCGCGTGCAGCTCGTGCTCAAGCCCATCGTCCGACTCGCTGATCAACATGGAGCTCTGGCTCCCGCCCGCGGACAAGTGGAACGGGAAGTTCATGGGCGTCGGCAACGGCGGCTTCGCCGGATCGATTCAGGGGCTGAACGAACGAGATGCCGCAGGCGCTGCGGCTTGGCTACGCGACCGCGGGCACCGACACCGGCCATCAGGACCAGGGCGGCGCATGGGCGATCGGTCACCCGGAGAAGATGATCGACTTCGGCTACCGCGCGACGCACGAGATGACCGTCAAGGCCAAGCAGATCGTCAAGGCCTTCTACGATCGTCGGCCCGCAGTATCTCCTACTTCAAGGGCTGTTCGACCGGCGGGCGCATGGCGCTGATGGAAGCGCAGCGCTACCCGGACGACTACGACGGCATCATCGCCGGCTCGCTGGCCAACCGTCACATTCACATGTGGACCGCCGGCATCGATCGCAGCATCAACCTGTCGCGCCATCCCGAGCAGGCCATCTCGACGCGAACAGGCCGCGCTCGTCAACAACCTGGTGATGAACACGTGCGACACGCTGAAGGAAGGGTTCCTGAACAACCCGCGCGCGTGCAAGGTGAACTTCTCCTCGCTGAAGTGCCAGGCGGGCAGACGTCAGGCAACGCGTGCCTCACCGACGCGCAGATGAAGACCGTCGAGACGTTCTACGGCGGCGTGAAGAACTCGAAGGGCGAGCTGATCTTCTCCGGCCAGGCGCTCGGCAATCCGATCAACGCGCAGCAGCCGTAGCGAACCAGGCGCCCGGCGGCGTCGTTCGATCTGGTGCGCATCGCCTACAACGATCCGAACGTCGACTGGCAGAAGTTCGATCTCGATCGCGACATGAAGTTCCTCGACGAGAAGATCGGCTACGTCGATGCCGTCAATCCCGATCTGAGCAAGTTCAAGTCGAGCGGCGGCAAGCTGCTGATCACCCACGGCTGGTCCGACACCGGCATCACGCCGGAAACCACGATCTGGTACTACGAGCAGGTGCTGAACAAGATGGGCAGCGAACCAGAGCGACTGGATGCGCCTGTTCATGGTGCCCGGCATGGGGCACTGCGGCGGCGGCCCTGGCGTGAACGCGTTCGACTCGATCGGCACGCTCGAGAAGTGGGTCGAGAAGGGCATCGCGCCGGACACGATGCTGGGCACCGGCGCGAAGGGCATGACCCGTCCGCTGTGCCCGTATCCGCAGGCCGCGGAATACAAAGGCAGCGGCGACCTGAAGGATGCGGCAACAACTGGTCGTGTAAAGCGCCGCGCTGACGCTCGGAGGAATCAGGAATCGGGCCTCAGTGCTGGGCCAGTCGCAAGGCATCAGCTCTCGGCACAATCATCTCGAACCACGCGGCTTGATGCGCTGAGCATCATTCGATAACCCTCGCCAGACGGCGCACCGCCTGGAGTCGGTCACGGATCGCCCGCGCCTGCTCGGCCAGCAGTGCAGGGGAGACCGGCGCGTGCAGGTTGAGACCGGCCTGCATTATTCCCTCGACCGAATGGCCGGGCTCCCCAATCAAAACGTGCCCGAGCTCGTGCGCGATGACACGCCCGAGTGCACCGGCACGAGTCTCTTGCGTCGATTCCTCAACCACGGAATCGTAAAAGACGTACGACACGGCGCGCCGCAATCGCGGCGTGCCCTAGCACTCTTCGGGGGAGGCGGCTCGTCAGCCGCATGCGCTCGGACATCGGGCGCGAGAGCACGAAAATTTGCACGGCATCCGGGACCCTGGGCCGCGGACTAGTAGTCAGGGTCATCAGCAGCCGGATGCCCGCGGGCTCGTAGATTCTCCTTACTTCCGCGCGAGCGGCCACCAGGGTCGACCCGGCCTGCGTGTAATCGATGATCTCCACGTGCACGTCAGGTACGTCGTCTGACGCATGCGCAGTGTAGCCAATCGACAGCACGAGTGCGAGCGCCGCCATGAGCCCCGACCTGCCCCGTGTCATATGGCCTCCAGCGGGCGGGCAAGAGCGGGAACGCGCCCTCCGCTATTGGGCTAAGCGGGAAACGCCGTCGAGAAGTCGCAGAACAGGCAGTTGGTTGGAGCTGGTGGGGAACGATGAGAGCGTCGCCCTATGATTGCGGCGTACGCTTCCGAGGCGTTGACCTGAGTTCGCGGAACAACCACGTGCGCGCCAGAGTCCAGTCGCGCATGACCGTATGGCGTGACACGTTCAGAACTTCGGCCGTCTCTTCGACGCCAAGGCCCCCGAAGAAGCGCAGTTCGACGACCTGGCTGCGGCGAGGATCGATGGCGCTCAGACGCTCCAGCGCCTCATCGAGCGCCACCAAGTCCTCGGCCCTCTCCTGCGCCGGCATGGAGGCGTCGTCGAGTGAGACAGTTGGCACACCGCCGCCACGCTTCTGATAACGCTTCGAACGGGCGAGGTCCACGAGGATGCGGCGCATGAGCCGTGCCGACAGCGCGAAGAAATGCGCGCGGTCGTTCCACTGCACGCTTTTGATGTCGACCAGTCGCAGGTAGACCTCGTTGACAAGCGCCGTCGGCTGCAGCGTGTTACCGGCGTTCTCTCCAGCCATGGCTCGCTGCGCCATCCGGCGCAACTCGCGGTGGACGAGCGGGATCAGTTCTTCGAGCGCGTTTTCGTCGCCGTTACCCCAGGCGAGCAGGAGAGTCGTGACATGCGGTGAATGGCTTGACGTGCGAGGCATAGCGAAGCGTGCATCGTACCTTCACGGGACGTTCGCTGCATCCGCTCGACGAGTCGTTCAGCGCTCCACGACGTCGGCCAACCAGATGTTGCTGCGGCGCTCGTCGATTGCAAAGAAGAACTGTCCATCGGCGACGGCGAAATCCCAGCGTCGAGAGGGTCGCGACAGGTCGTCGAAACGAACCAGCATCCTCGCTGGTGCACCCGTCAACGGCAGCACCCAGAACGACGCGCGACCAGCGGCGTCGTGCGCCTTGAAGTAAACCGTCTCTCCGTCGTCACCCACACCAAATTGAGCGGGATGGGGCAGTTCCGGGAGGTTCGGCCGGTAGATGACGCGTGACGCCGAGTCGTCTCGACGACTCATATGGATGTTGGTGTCGAGGGCATAGATGAATCGCCCATCGCGCGCGACTTTCAACCCTCCTGCACGAGGCAGCAACAGTCTGGGCGTCTCCCATCCGCCCCTGGGATTAGGTTGTGTCAGGAAGGTTCCCCGGAACAGACCATCGGCGTTCTTAGCCTGGTCGACGAACGCGAGCGATCCGTCCGGCAGCCAGACCGGGAAGCTCTCTTGGCCCGACGATGCGGTGACCTGCTGGGCGGGCCCACCGTCGAATGGCTGGACAAAGATATCCCGCGACTTCGTCCGCCACGAATGAAATGCGACCCAACGCCCGTCCGCCGACACGGCCGGGGCAAAGTCATCGGCAGGGTCCGTCGTGAGTCGCGTCGGCTCCCCCCCGTCCAGCGGCATACGGAAGATGTCCGAGTTGCCGTGGAGATTCGAGTCGTACACGAGCCATTTTCGATCAGGCGTTACGTGCATCGCTTCTATCACCTGATTGGCGCTCGTGAGCTGGCGCGCGCCCGCGATATCGACCAGACGGCCGTTGGTTGGAATCGGCAGCGACCACACATTGCTCCGCGCGGCGAGCTGGGCATAGGCGAGTCGCTCCCGGTCACCGGACATCACGATCGAGAACGCCCCGAGACCGGTGGTGAGGCGTATCGTATTGCCAACGGGTGTGCCGTCCTCGCTGATGTCGATGCCGTAAATGTCGCTCGTTCCGTGGCGGTTCGAAACGAAGTAGAGGCGACGACCATCGGCAGACCAGATTGGGCTCTGGTTCATTGACGTCTTAGGCGCGATCTCGATCAGCTGACCTCCCCCGGTGGGAACCAGGACAATGGACGAAGGCGCGATGTTGCCGAAGTGGTGTTCGGAATAGGGAAGGTGGAGATTCCCCGCCGTGCAGGCGATCCATGTGCCCTTCGGCGACCAGTCGCACCAGTGGAGTTCGTCGGGGCTGGCCGCCAGTGGCCGCCGTGATTTGCCGTCCTTCTCGAGCGCAACGAGATTGCCACCGTACGCAACCGCGATCTCGCGGCCGTCCGGCGACCACGCGGCAGCGGTGATCGCCGGCCCTTCACGCAGAAACATGGTGTAGGTCCCCGGCGCGTCCGATGGTGAGGCGACACGGCGCCGTTGGCCGCCACTTAGTGGCCACACGAAAACGCCGTCACGGGCCAGGTACAGGAGCGTGTTCCCGTCCGGTGACCACCGTGGCTGAAACTGCAGCCCGTCCTGGTCTACCGGCACCGGAATCTCGCGGTTCGTTCCGACCTCACGCACGACGAGCCGGAATCTCGCGCCGTGCCCGACGGGATACGCAATCAGATCGCTTCCGGGCGAAAAGGACGGATCGAACTCGATCTCGTCGGCGGCGGTGAGCTGTTGCTGTCGGCCGATCACCAGGGACGGCGCTTCGACGGTGGCGATGGAGCCGCCTCTCTGTCGCACTCCCCACACGACAAGCGCGGCGACGACGACGGTCGTCAGAGACCATTGCCGCACTGCGACCGGTGCGCGCTGCGGATCGCGCTGGCTGCATCGCGGCGGCTGCGACGGCCCGAAGCCCGTGGATCATAGTCTCGGCGTCCTGCCAGCGATCGGCTGGATCCTTCCGCAGGCACTTCTGGAGCAGCGCGTCGAGGCCTGGCGCAGCGGCACTGATATGCGGTGGAACGGCGGCCGGCACTCCAGTCTTGATGGCGTTCAGCACCGTCTCGTCTGACCTCTGCGAACCGTCGAACGCTCGTTGACCGGTCACCATCTCGTGAAGCACGGCACCAAACGCGAAGATATCGGAACGATGGTCCGTTTCTTTGCGATCGAGCTGTTCCGGCGTCATGTAGGGAAGGGTGCCGCCGAAGTGCGCTCCGTGTCGGCACGTCTGCTCCGCCCGGAGGGGACGCGAGAGCCGCAGACGTATCGACCTCGTCACTGGCCCCATCCACACGCTGCAGCTTGGCCAACCCGAAATCGAGCAGTTTGGCGCCCGACTCGGTGAGCATGATGTTGCCGGGCTTCAGGTCACGATGCACGATGCCCGCGCGATGCGTGGCCACGAGCGCATCAGCGATGGCGACCGCGTGTTGGAGGGCTTCGTCCATAGGCATCGGCCCGCGCGTCAGCCGGTCCGCCAGCGTCTCCCCTTCGAGCAGCTCCATGACCAGAAAGTCGATCCCGTCGGCCTGTCCGAGGTCGTGAAGCACGCAAATGTGCGGATGGTGCAACGCTGCAACAGCTTGCGCCTCGCGCTCGAACCATTCTCGGCGCGCGGCGTCCTCTCGCAGGTGGTGCGGCAGGTATTTTGATGGCAACCGGCCGGTGCAGACGGGTGTCTACGGTGCGGTACACATCGCCCATGCCACCCGTCGCAAGCTGAGCTTCGAGGCGATAGGCGCCGAGCCTGCCGTCCCGCCAATGACACCGCTTCGGCGCTCATCGCATTGACGATGACCTGTGCCGCCGGCGACGTCAGCAACTGCTGGGCGTCGGTGTGACAGTCGAGGAGCGATGTGACCTCGCGTAGAAGGTCCTCGTCACTGCCGCACGCCTCATGCAGGAACGCGGCGCGCTCAGTGTCCGGACGCTCCAGGGCCGCAGCATAGAGCGCCGAGATCTCTTTCCATTGGTCCGATGGGCTCAACGGCTGCCTGCTTTCTCGGTGACGGCGGATTCTACCTTTCAATAGCGATGTTTCGCCGTGATAAGTCGCTTGATGATTCCACCCCCTATCGCAGCTCGGCTGTGGCAGACGAAAGGCCTACGGACTTGTGTTATCGACCGTTTGAACGATGCGGTCTCGCGAGTTGTTGAAACGCGCGTGATGTGGCGACGCGCTGTTGATTGGCGTAGGTGTCGTGGTTTCGTTCCAGATCGGCGAGGCGGTACTCGTAGTTCACCGTCAGACCGTACGAACGACGCAACCCGGTAGCGGAGGTGTCACCCATCCAGTTGAGACGCTCCAGCCGCGCGCCGTTGGCAAGATGAAAACGAGCGACGGAATCCTGCGCTCCACCGCCGCCGTTCGTGGATATCAGATAGCGTGCACACCGTGCGATCATCTCCTCCCGAAGCGCACGCGGAGCAGCCGCGATATCTGCGGCGGCGATGTCATCACCTTTCGAAACGAGCGTCGCGAGCGCTGGCGAGATCGATGCCGGCGCGACGGCGGCTCGTTCGACAAGCCACGAGCGAAACCCGGGAATGGGTGACAGCGTCGCAAAGGTCTTGACCCGCGGAAACTCCTTGCCCAGGTCCTCGACGACCTGCTTGATGAGGACGTTGCCAAACGACACGCCCCTCAGTCCTTGCTGGCAGTTGGTGATCGAGTAGAAGATCGCGCACGTGGCCTGCGCCGGATCGTCCACCGGTGAGTCGGGGTCGAGCAGCGGCTGCACCTGAGCCGTCACTGTTCGCGTCAACGCGACCTCGATGAAAATCAACGGCTCCTGCGGCAGCGCGGGATGGAAGAACGCATAACAGCGGCGATCGGCTTCAAGACGCCGCCTCAAATCGCGCCACCCTTGAATCTGATGCACGGCTTCATACTGAATCAGACGCTCGAGGACGACCGCCGACGTTTGCCAGTCGATCCGCTGTAACGTCAGAAAGCCGCGATTGAACCACGACCTGAAGAGGTGCGTCAGGTCGGCGTCGATTTCAGCGCGATGTGGATGGTCGGCAAGTGTGCGCAAGAGTCGCCGGCGCATGTCGACCAGGACGGCAGTTCCTCCTGGCGCCATATTGCACCGCCGGAACAACTCCTGCCGTGGAGGTTCCACGGCGTTTTGCAGCGCAATAAGAGTGGTCGGTGACGCGTCGAGTCGATACGCATCGGCCGTCCGCCGAATCGCTTCGGGATCTACCGAGAAAGCCTCGACGAGTCGATCGAAGAAGTGCTCGACCTGTTCGTCGTCGAGTTGCTGATAGGCACTGAGCGCCTCGGCCGCTAATCGGGCACCGGACACTTCGCCGCGTTCCGAGAGGAGCCCTCGACAGAGTTCGATCGTGCGCTCGATTCCGCGGGAATTGGCGGCCTGCGGGCGAGTGTTGTCGCGGTTCCGGGAGCGAAGGATGCGCGTGAGATTGAATGCCACCGGCCTGTTGTGATTGTAGGCCGCGTGGGCGACGCGCGTGTATCGAGAGCCGTGAGACGAGGCTTTAACCTCCGCGGTTGAAGTTGCTCATCAAGACGATGTCGAACGCAGTGAGGCCGCGGAGGACGGCGAGCTGCTTCCCGTCACGCGACCAGGCGAAGCCTCCGATCTGTCGATCGGTGAAGGACGTCACCTGCCGCGGCGGTCCTCCGGTCAGCGGTTGTTCCCAGATGTTGGCCGCGCCGCGCACGGGTCAGCGAGAACTGCAGCGATTTCCCGTCTGGCGACCACCTCGGATCGCTGGCTCCTGCAGGAAGCTTCAACGTGTAGCGGACGGCGCCTCCGGTTGCTGGGGCGACCTGCACCGACGTGCCATTCGACGCCGTGTCCCAGACGATGGACTGGACCATGGAACCGTCTGGGGAGATGTGCACGTTGTCGCGAGACAGGTTCGCGATGAGCTCGGTGGGAGCGCCGCCACCGATCGGCGCGCGAACGGCAGCCAGTTGCTGATCGGCTGCGGCGATGCACATAGGCGATCCACGTGCTGTCGGGCGAGCACTCCGGGCTGACGGGATTGCCGTCGCCGACGATGATGCGCGGATTCGATCCGTCCGCGTCCATTCTCCAGATCGCGGTGCGGTCGTCGCTGAACGTCTGATAGACGAGCGAGCCGTCGCCACACGCCGAGGGATTGAGGTTGACCGTTCCCTCGGTCGTGAGCTGACGCGGCATGCTCTCCTGCAGGTCGCGGCGCAAGATGTTCTGCCCGAGAGTTGTAGAACAGCGTGCTGCCGCCGCCCCAGGTCATCGTCCGGGGTCCTCCTCCCACTCCTCCTGTGGTGAGCGGACGGGACGAGCCGTTCGCGGGATCGAACACCTCGATGTTGAAGACCGGCGACTCCGAGACGATCGCCAGCGTCTTGCCATCCGCCGTGCGATCGAAGTGGAAGCGGCTGTAGTCGGTCAGGTCGTTGGTGAAGCGGCTGGCCGCACCACCCGGGTAGGCGATGTGCCAGATCTGCGCGCGATCGGCGATCAGCGTGTCGAGCGGCACGAGGAGGCCCTTCCCGTCGGGCGTCCAGCGAGGGCGGCCGATGTTGCCGCGATGGCGATACAACGTTTGCGTGGTCTTGTCGGCCACGTTGACGATGGTCAGGGTGGCTGCGCCGCGGAAGGCTCCAGGACATCGCAATCGAGCGGCCGTCTGGCGACCAATCGGGGGCCAGGATCCCGAGGGTGTTAACCGCGGCGTCAACCTCCCAGAGCGTCTGCTCGCCGGTGCCATCGGCGTTGGCGACGAGCAGCCTGACCTTGCCGGTATCAGGCACGCCGCGGACAAACGCGAGCCGCTGGCCATCGGGCGAGAACGTCACCGCGGTATCGACATCGCGCAGCAAGCTGTCGCGGCGTTCCTCCCAGCACCGGCATCGAATAGAGGGACGAGTAGGTCCTGGACTCGGCGTCGGTGCGGACGAAGTACACATAGTTGCCGTCGGGTGTGAAGGAGAGGCCTCGGTAGTTGGCAGACCTCCCCCGCGAGCACCTGAACGTCGCTGCGCGTGGCCACCTGCCGGACCCAGAGACTCTGCTTCTCGTCTTCGCGCAGCGCGTAGATGACGTAGCGTCCGTCGGGAGACAGCGCCACGGCGGACGCGTTGCCGCTTTGCGTCAGCCGGGTCACCTGCATGGACGTCACGTCGAGCGGGCGAGTCGCATCCGCCGCGAATCGGCGGTAGGCCCAGAAGCCACCCGCTGCCAGCAGCGCCAGCGTCGCCACCAGTCCCAACGCCCACAGCGCGCGCGGCCTCCTCGTCTGCGCTGGCGTGGTGCCGGAACTGTGAAGAGCGGGCGCACCGATCTGACCGGACGCCGATGACGCGTGCGTGGCGGCTGGACCCGAACTCGCTGCAGCCTTTCCTGAGCCCGCGTCGCGCCTGATGCGCTTCAGCTCGGCGCGGATCTCCGCCGCGCTCTGGAACCGCAGATCGCGATCCTTCTCGAGCGCCTTGCTGATGACGTCCTGCAGGCGCGGCGGGACATCAGCCGCGCGCGCGCTCACCGGCACCGGATCGTGATTGAGGATGCCGTCGAAGATCACCGCCGGCGTCTCGCCCTCGAAGGGCAGGCGGTTCGTCACCATCTGATAGAGCACGGCACCGAGCGAGAACAGATCGCTGCGCGCGTCGAGCTCCTGGCCGCGCGCCTGTTCCGGGGACATGAAGGCGACCGTGCCCACCGCCGTGCCCGGGCTGGTGAGGTGCTCCGGCGCGATGGTGAGCGCTTCGCTCGCTCCAGCGGCCTGGAGCCGCCTCGTCTGATCGACAGCGGTCTTCGCCAGACCGAAGTCGAGAATCTTCGGCTCGCCGCGGCTGGTGATGAAGATGTTGCCCGGCTTGATGTCGCGATGGACGATGCCGGCGCCGTGCGCCGCATCGAGGCCGTCGGCGATCCCGATCGCGATGTTCACGATCTCGGCCATCGTCAGCCGATGGTGCAGCAGGTAGGTATCCAGCGGCTCGCCCTGGAGCAGCTCCATGGCGATGAACGACTCGCCGTTTTCTTCGCCGACCTCGTGAATCGTGCAGATGTTCGGATGATTGAGCGCCGACGCCGTGCGCGCCTCGAGCCTGAAGCGCTCGGGGGCCTGCGGGTTGCGCTGCAGGTCGCGCGGCAGGAACTTCAGCGCGACGTGCCGGCCCAGCGTCAGGTCCTCGGCCTCGTAGACGACGCCCATGCCGCCGGACCCGACGCGGTGCAGGATCCGGTAGTGGGAGATCTGTCGGCCTTCGAGAGCGCTCATGCCGGTGACGTCCGACCGCAGTCGGACGGGCACATGTTACGCCGAAATGCAGGCCTCCAAGGCTTCCCTGCCGTCGGTGTGCTACACTAACGCCTGCCTTTCTGACAGCTGCGCTTCAGGCCTTCCGCATCAGATCCGAGTGTTTCTCGCCTCTCCTGCGTTTCGTCGCCGAGCATGTCGCTCGAGCCTGCCATCAGATTCACGCGCATCCAACGGGATGCAGGAGTAGTTCATGAGCACCAAGCTGTATGTCGGCAACCTGCCGTACGAAACCACGGAGTCCGATCTGCAGGCGCTGTTCGAGAGCGCCGGCCAGGTCAGCACGATCAACGTCGTCAAGGACCGGGCCACCGGTCAGGCGCGCGGATTCGCCTTCGTCGAGATGAGCGATGCCGAAGGCGCACGGAAGGCGATCAGCGAGCTGGACAAGCACCAGTACGGCGGGCGCAGCCTGACGGTCAACGAGGCCAAGCCGATGACGCCGCGCGGCAACGGTGGTGGTGGCGGATACGGCGGCGGCCGTCAGCGCAACGAATCGCGCTGGTAAGCGCGGCTCGTGTAGCGGCGGGTCTTTAGACCCGCCGTCAATACGCGAATTGGTAGAGGCGGGTCTGAAGACCCGCCTCTACGTTTCTGATCACGGCTCGCGCAGGGCGATCAGCGGGTCGGTCATCCCCGCGCGCCAGGCAGGAACAAGGGCAGCGAGCACGCCAACAGCGAGCAGCGCCGCACCCGCGGCGGCAAATGCGATCGGGTCGATCGCGCTCACTCCATACAGAAACGACGCCAGCAGCCGCGTGAGCGCCGCCGCGCCGGCAACGCCGACGGCGATCCCGGCAGTCACAAGCAACGCGCCGTGGCCGACCACGTGGGTGATCACACGCGAGCCGGGAAGCCCGAGCGCAACCTTGATCGCCCAGTCGCGCCGGCGGCGCGCCGCGAAGTGCGCAATCACGCCGTAGATCCCCACCGCGCCGAGGATGAGCGCGAGCGCGGTCAGCAGCGACAGCAGCAGCACGACCTGACGCGCCGGGCCAATCGCCACATCGAGCACGCGTCCCATCGTCGTCGTCTGCTGCACCGCGACACCGGGCGCCACGCGCACGATCGTGCGCCGCGCGGGGTCGAGCAGTGAGGCCTCGTCCACGCCGGGCGCCGCCCTCAGGACCAGTGACTGCGGCGGATCGATCCATGGCATCTGCGCGACCGCGACATACCGCACCGGCTCGACGGGATCGGTGAGGCTCCTCTCGACGGCGTTCGCGACCACACCGACAACCCGCGAAGAGCCCGGGCCGATGTCGCCACCCAGTGTTTTCCCGATCGGATCTGCGCCGCCAAAATATCTTCCGCGCGAGCGCTTCGTTGATCACGATGACGCGCTCAGTGTCGCGGCGATCAGCGGTGGTAATCGTGCGGCCCTGGCGAAGCGTGAATCCGGCGCTTTCGAGGTAGCCGGGCGTGACGATGCGGTACTCCGTGGTCATGCCCTGAATGTCAGGACGCTCGTCAACGCGGAGGGGCAGGTTGTAGCCGCCACCGCGCAGCGGCAACGTCTGCACGACGCCGACCGAGCGCACACCAGGCAGTTGCGCCAGCGCCGTCGTCAGCTCGTCGAGCGTCTGCTCCGAGCGCACGCGATTGAGGCGGCCGAGCATCACGTCCACGACTGCGACACCATCAGTATTCACGCCAGGATTCACCGCATAGAGATTGCCGACGCTGCGCGCGAGCAGCGCCGCGCCGACCGCAATCATCACCGCGAGCGCGACCTCGGCGATCACCAGCGCGTTCTCCAGACGGCCGCCCCGCCCCTCGATGCCTCCCGTTCGGATCCTGTTCAATACGCCGCGCAGATCGCCGCGTGAGAGCGAGATGGTGGGCACGAGGACGACGAGCAAGGCCGCGCCGATGGCCATCGCCATCGCCGACGCAAACACACGCCAGTCCGGAGATGCGGAATCGGCCCATGCGCCAAGCGGAAGGGCGCGCGTGATGAAGGCAAAGCCGCCCCATGCGAACGCCGCGCCGAGCGCGCCGGCAGCGGTCGCGATCAACAGCGCCTCGACGATCAGCGGTTGCGTCAGGCGCCGCCGGCTCGCACCAAGCGCCGAGCGAACACCGAACTCGACAGCTCGCGCGTCAACCTGGCCGAGCATCAGCGCGGCGACGTTCGCGCACGCGATGAACAGGATCAGCGCCATCGCGCCGAGGGTGGCAAACAGCGCCGGGCGCATGGCGCCCGTGAGGTCGTCCCGTATCGGCGTGATGTGCGGGTCTTTCGTCTTGTCCCACTGCGCCGGGTAGTCAAAGCGATCGTCGAGCATCGCGGTCAGTTGCGCAACCGGCGCCGCCATCGCCTCGACGTCGTAGCCCGCCGCCACGCGACCGACCAGCGTGGAGTTCCAACTTCGGGATTCTGGACTGAGCGGTGCAGTGGTCCAGACGCGCACGGAGGGATCGGGGAACCAGAATCCGCGCGGCATGACGCCGATCACGGTGCGCGGTATACCGTCGAGCGTCAGGCGCGAGCCGAGGATGGACTCGTTACCTCCCATCTCCTGCCACAAGCCATAGCTCACGACCGCCATCGGCCCGGCGCCCCGCACATCGTCACCCGCACGGAACGTGCGACCGAGATGAGGAGCCGTGCCGAGCACGTCGAAGATCTCGGCAGACGATGTCACGCCGGCGACGAGACGCGCCGGCTCGTCGCCATCGCGCAGCATCACGTCGCGCTGGCGGTACAGCGCGACCTGCCTGAAGCCCGGGACGCGACCACGGATGAAGAGGAACTCTTCCTCGGTCCAGTCGGTCTTCTTCCAGAAGACGCCGACCTCACGCGCGTTGGCGTACGGAAGCGGCTCGAACAACACGCCGCGCGCGACGCCGTAGGTGGCAGCGGTGCCGCCGACAGCGAGGGCGAGGGTGAGCACTGCGAGCAGCGCGTAGCCGGGGCGGGCCACCAATCGGCGCACGCTGTAACGGGCGTCGGCGATCAAGGTGCTCAGCATCGATCCTCTGAACTGGTTGGTGGTCGGTGGTTAGTGGTTCGTGCTTACCAAAACCATAAACCACAAAACCGCTAACCTCCAACCACCAAGAAGAAAACCACCAACCACTAACCACTAACCAGTTACGCCCGTCAGCTCTTCGTAGGTGCCCTTGAAGTCAACGATGCGGCCGCGCTCGAACTGCCAGACGCGGGTGCCGACCTCTTCGAGCAGATCCTCGTCGTGCGTCACGAGCAGCACCGTGCCCTCGTACTTCTGGAGCGCGATGTTGAGCGCGTTGATCGCCTCGAGATCGAGGTGGTTGGTCGGCTCGTCGAGCACGAGCACGTTCGGCTTCAGGAGCATCAACCGGCAGAACAGCAGGCGCGCGGTTTCTCCACCGGAGAGTGCGTGGGTGGGCTTCAGCCCTTCCTCGCCGCTGAACAGCATCTGCCCGAGCAGCCCGTGGATCTCCTGCCTCGACGAGTCCGGGTCGAAGCGGTGTAGCCATTCGACGGCCGTCATGCCCTTCTCGATCGCGCCGGTGTGATCCTGCGGCAGGTAGCCGACCGAGACCTCGTGGCCCCAGCGCAGCGTGCCGCCGTCGATGTCGGCGGGGGTGCGCGGCTGGTCCGGCGCGTCCGCGAGCAGCGCCCTGAGCAGCGTCGTCTTGCCGACGCCGTTGCGGCCGGTGATGACGACCTTCTCGCCGCGATTGACCACCGCGCTGAAGCCGGGAACGATCTTGACGCCGCCGTGAACCTTGCTCACGCCCTCGAACTCGAGCGGGACTTTTCCCGACGGCCGGCGCGTGGTGAATTTGATGTATGGACGCTGGATGTTCGAGCGCGCCAGCTCGGTCGTCTGCAGCCGCTCCACTTCCTTGCGTCGCGACGTGGTCTGGCTGGCGCGCGTGCCGGCGCCGAACCTGGCGATGAAGTCGTTGAGCTGCGCGATCTTCTTCTCGCGCTGCTCGTTGTCGGCCTCGATCTTCGTACCGAATCT
The DNA here is from genome assembly GCA_963751025.1 of uncultured Acidobacteriota bacterium. Classification (GTDB taxonomy): domain Bacteria; phylum Acidobacteriota; class Vicinamibacteria; order Vicinamibacterales; family UBA2999; genus Gp6-AA40. The sequence continues at coordinate 107,821 of CAVVTC010000014.1, forward strand.
GCGTCTTGGCGACGACCATGTCGTCGTAGCCGCCGGTGTAGGCGATGATCGTCTCGTAGTCGATGTCCGCGATGTGCGTGCACACCCGGTTGAGGAAGTGCCGATCGTGTGAGATGACGATCAACGTGCCTTCATAGCGGGTGAGAAACTCCTCGAGCCAGTGAATCGAGTCCAGGTCCAGGTGGTTGGTGGGCTCGTCGAGCAGCAGCGCCTCGGGATGACCGAAGAGCGCCTGCGCCAGCAGCACGCGGACCTTCTGACCGCCCTGCAGTTCGGCCATCGTCCGTTCGTGCAGCGCGTCCGCGATATCGAGCCCCTGCAGGAGCACCGCCGCATCGCTCTCCGCCGAGTAGCCGTCCTCTTCGCCGACGATGCCCTCGAGCTCACCGAGGCGCATGCCGTCCTCGTTGGACATCTCTGACTTCGCGTACAAGGCGTCACGCTCCGCGAGCGCATCCCACAGCCGTTTGTTGCCCATGACCACGGTGTCGATGACGCGATATTTGTCGAACGCGTACTGGTCCTGGCGAAGCACGCCGACCTTGCGCGGGCGGACGATGGTGCCCTGCTGGGCCTCCGACTCGCCGGTCAGGAGCTTCATGAAGGTGGATTTGCCCGACCCGTTCGGCCCGGTGAGACCGTAACGCCGTCCTGCGGAGAACGTCGTCGAGACGTCATCGAACAGGACCTTGGAGCCGAACCGCATGGAAACGCCGCTGGTAGAGATCATGAACCCTCTATTCTACCAGTTGGCGGCGGGGTCAGTCGTCGATACTGCTCCGCCGACGCGCCTTCGCCGTACTCCGCAGTTTCTTCGATTCGAGACGGCGCTCCTTGGCGGCTTTCGACGGCTTCGTCTTCCGCCGCGTCTTCGGCCGGCGCGCGGCCTGCTCGAGGAGCGCCGACAGCCTGGCGCGCGCGGCTTCACGATTCTGCGTCTGCGTCCGGTGCTCGCGCGCGTCGATCACCAGCACGCCGTCGGCCGTGACTCTCTTTCCGGCCAACGCCACGAGCCGGGTCCTGACCTCGTCGGTCAGCGACGAGTCAGCAAGATTGACTCGCAGCTCGACGGCGGTCGCCACCTTGTTGACGTTCTGGCCGCCCGGCCCTGACGCGCGTACGAAGCGCTCGTGAATGACGAGGTCGTCGAGAGTAAGCATGTGGAGGTCCGGCTAAAGCCGGACACTACATCTATGGCAACGCGAAGACGAAGACCTGCCCGGTCGTGCTCGGCTTGAGCTCCGGCGTCACGCGAAGCGTCGAGGTCGCCACGCCCGACGGCCCGGTCGCGACCGACACGTACTGCTTCCCATCGACAGAGAACGTGATCGGGATACCCGCTCACCGGCGCGCCGAGGTTGGTTTCCCACAGCACCTTTCCGGACCGCTCGTCGAAGGCGCGGAACCGGCCGTTGGCATCGCCGCCGAATATCAGGCCGCCGCCGGTCGAGACGAGCGAGAGGACGCCGGCGCGCTGCTCGTACTTCCAGAGCGTCTTCCCGGTGTCCACGGCGATCGCCCAGACCGCGCCGACCTTATCGGTGCCGGGCGCGATGATCGTCGGGAAGTCGAGTCCGTAGACCTTGGACGGATCGCGCTTGTCGGTATTCGGCGTGAAGTTGCCGCACAGGTTCTGCATCGGCATGTACATCACGTTCGTGCGCGGGTTGTAGGCGCCGGCCGGCCAGTTCTTGCCGCCCTGCGCGCCGGGACAAATCATCTTCGTGTCGCCCATCCTGGCGAAGATGGCTTCGGGGTTGACGGTCACCTTACCCGAGGCGCCGTCGATGCCTTTGATCACGTTCTGCATGATCGTCGGCCGCGCCCAGAGGAACTCGCCAGTCGCACGATCGAGCGTGTAGACGACGCCGGTCTTGCCGGGAATGCCGGTGACGACCTTGCGGCGTTCGCCGGGCTTGAGCGTCGGATTGATCCACGCGACCTCTTTCGGATCGGGCGCGATCGCCGTCTCGACCAGCAGGCGCTCGAAGGGATGATCGAGATCCCAGTGATCGACGACGTGCTGGTAGTGCCAGACGATCTTCCGGTATCGGCATCGAGGGCCAGCGTCGAGTTGTGGTAGAGGTACGTGCGGTCGTTGCCCGCGAGGATGAACTTGGGCGCGGGGATCGTGACCGACGTGCCGACGAAGATCCGGTTCAGTTCCGGGTCGTAGCTCGGCACCATCCAGGTGCCGACGTGCCATCGCTCGTTCATCGGCACGTCGCCCCAGGTGTCGTATCCCGGCTCGACCAGGCAGCGGAATCGTCCGCGTCCGCCACACTTCCTTTCCTGTCTGCGCGTCGTGCGCGGTGATGATGCACGCGTCGTTGCCGGCGTCGGGCTGGCACTGCCGGCCGGTGATGACCTTGCCGTTGGCGATGATCGGCCCGGCGCTCGATCGCGCGCGCTTCTTCGCCTCCATCACGGCGGTTTCCCAGACCATGTTCCCGGTGTGCACGTCCACCGCGTAGATCTGATTGTCGGCGCTGCCGTCGATCAGCGTGCTGCCCCACATCGCGATGTTGCGGTTGGTGCCGCCGTTGATGCCTTCCGGAAGCTTTCGGCGATGCTCCCAGACCAGGTCGCCGGTCTTCGCATCGATCGCGGCGATGACGTCACCCGGGCCGGGGACGTACATCACGCCGTCGTAGACGAGCGGCGTCGCCTCGACGCCGCCCGTTCCCAAGTCCGCGCGTCCACATCATCTTCAGGCGCGAGACGTTGTTGCGATCGATCTGATCGAGCGGGCTGTAGCCCCAGCCGTCGAGCGTGCGCCGCCACGACAGCCAGTTCGCCGGGTCCGGCTTCCACAGCATTTCATCGGTGACCGGCACGTAGCGCTTCGCCGGCGTCGTTGACGGGCTGCCGCTCTGCGCGCTGATCGCGAGACCGGCCGCAACACTCAGCGTACACACTGCGAAGAAGAAACGATTCATGAGGACTCCAGTGTATGCGGTGCGGCATGAGGGCCGCCTGAAGGCGGCCCCCACGTTGGCTTCGAGGCTAGAAATCGAACTGCGCGCTGATCTTGAAGAACCGCGCCGACATGATCGACAGCGGATCGAGATACGTTGACCGCGGTGTCGCGCCCGGAGCCGTGGGAGCCGAGTAACTCCGCTGGTAGACCTCTGTCGTGTTCGCGTTGAACAGGTTGTAGACGTCGAAGTTGAGCAACGACCGTGTGTTCCCAAAGCGCAGGATCTTGCCGAACCGGAGATCGATCGAGCTCAGGCGATCGCCGTATGACTTTCCGGGCTCGACGATGTTCAGGAACTGGACGACGATTTCCGCTGCTGAACGGCCGGTTCAGGCCTGACGTGTTGACGACGCCGGGGATATTGAATACCAGCACCTGTCCGCCGAGGCTCTGGCTCTGCACGGAGGGGAATTCGTTCCCGGGATACGGCAGGCTCTTGAACGTCCCGCTGACCAGCACGTCGATCTTCGGCACCGTGTACGACGCCAGCCCCTTGATGTTCGTCTTCCATCCCGACTCGCGATGGCAGAACTGCTGCGGCCACTGTCCAATGCCGCCGAGGAACGTGTCGAGGAACCCGCCCGTGCCGCCCCAGGGACCGAAGATGTAGTACTCGGGATTCTCCGTGACCACGCCGCAGGAGTCCTCGACGACGTTGCCGGTGCTGGTGCCGCCCTGGAGCGTGACGTCGCGCAGACGCGCGTTCACGGTCACATCGACGCCGTTGAACTTGTTGGAGGCGCCGCCGACCTCGTTGGCGAACGTGAGCCGGTTCCTGATCTGCTGGATCTTGTCCGGCTTCACGTCGCGGAAGGTCAGCCCATAGCCGCCGCCGTCCGGCAGGCGGCTATCCTGGCGGCACGTTGTAGACCCAGCGTGTCGAAATCGGCCGCCGTCAACGCATCGTTGACGATGGCCTGCATGTTTCCCCAGCTCCGCCGGACGTAGTCGACCTGGAGCGACACACGTGGCGCGATCTCCTGCGTGATGCCGGCCGTCATATCCCAGCTGTACTCACGCGTGTTCCATCCCTCCACGAATGCAGGATCGACCGTCAGCTGAGAGGGGACCTGCCTGGCGAAATTCGGATTCCCCGGGCCGCACTCGCCGTTAGGCGCCGGGTTCAGGAAGTTGCATTCCGGGACGAAGTTGCTGTTCGCATCGGTCCAACCCCGCGCGTCCGAGCTCGTAAAACGCCCGAGCCCGGCCGGGCTGAAATTCGCCCACTCGTCAACGGTGTTGAACGTCGTCACGTAGCGGCCCACGAAGAACTTCAGGGCCGTCTTCCCGTTGCCAGCCACGTCGTAGGAGATGCCGATCCGCGGCATCAGGTCTTTCTGACTGAGCGGGCCGTCCTCGGCCGGAAAGACCAGACCGTTGGGCAGGAAGCGGCTTGGCGCCATCCGCTGCTCGGGAAAGTAATCGCCCAAGTGCTCGAAGCGCAGCCCGGCCTGCACCGAGAGACGATTGAGCGTCCAGCGATCCTGCGCGTAGAACGCAAACATCGTCTGCTGCTGTTCCTGCTCCGACGCATGATCGGCGAACGCCGTCACCTGACTGGGAACGCCGTTCGTGAACTGGTACTCGAGCAGCGTGTTGTTGTAGTAGTTCTTCGGGAACGTCGACATGTTGTGGTGATAGCGGAAGCCGACCTTCGCCGAGTGCGACCCGGTGATGTACGAGACGGCCCCCTGGAAGATGTTCGTCGTTCCGGTGTGCCCGGACCAATTGGACGAGCGGTAAAAGATGTTGGGAATGGCGCCCGCCGTCTCCTGCACCTGAATCATCGTGTCGTCGTAGGCGTTCTTCTGACGGCTGCCCCACCAGAAGTAGGGCCCGAGTTGCGCGTTGGCCTCGAGCAGCAAGCGATTGGTGTAGGGGGAGGTCCAGCTCAATTGCGTCAGCATGCTTGGCTGGTTCTCGTTCGTCTGAGTCGCCTCGGGCGAGCTGATCGCCGCTCCGAAACCAAGCCCGGTGCCATCGCCGCCTCCGTTGCAGTACAGGCAGTGGTACTGCAGGCTCGTCCAGGCGCTGAACTTGTTGCGCGGCGTCACCTGCCACGTGATCCGCCCGGAGCCGTTGTTCCAATCGCCGTCGGCAACGGCTTGCTCGGTCAGGATCGGGTCGTAGGTCCAGCTGTTCGGGTTGCCCGCGTTCCTGTTGACCCACATGCTGGCGACGTTCTGCCGGCTGACCTGGTAGCGGTAGGTGCCGTAGAACCACACCTTGTCGCGGACGATCGGGCCGCCGAACGACGGGTTGATGTCCCACAGCTTCTTGATCGAGTTCACGGCGGTGAGCCCCTGCGCCTCGATCTCCGGCGTGAGGTTGGTGCCCTGGAAGGAGTCACCCGTGCCGCTGATGAAGAAGCTGCCGGAGAAGTTGTTGCCGCCCTGCTTGGGGATGATGTTCATCTGCGGGCCGCCGGTGGTGGACTCGCCAAGCCCGCCGCTCAGGCTGAACACCACTTCCTGCGCGTTGCCGACCTCGGGCACGTAGCCCGACACGCCCATGCCCTGGTAGCCGCCGTTCATGCCGTCGACGAGGACCTGTCCCTCGTTCCGGCGCCCGCCGTGGATCTGGAACACGCTGTAGAGCGCGGGGTTGGAGCCTGAGAAATCGTTCTGCTGAACGTTGATCGCCGGGATGAGATGCGTGAAGGCGGAGTAGTTTCGGGACGATGGAATCTCGGTGAGCGTCTGTCCGCTGATCACCTGCTGGTTGCGTGCGCTCGTCACGTCAACGATCGGCGCCTCACCGCTCACGATGATCGTCTCCGCCAGCCCGCCGGCTCTGAGGTCCGCGTTCACGGTGGCGACGAATGAACCCGACAGCTCGATGCCTTCGCGCTTCACCGTGGTGAATCCCTGCAGCGCGAACGTGACGGTATAGGTGCCCGACCTGAGATCCTCAATTGAGTACTGACCCGTGCCGTTCGACACCACCGAGCGAACCTTCTCGATGAGCGCCGGACTCGACGCTTCAACTGTGACGCCAGGGACCACCGCGCCTGACGCATCCCTGACCGTGCCCACGATCGATGCCTGCGCCAATACCGTCGAGGGTATGAGCGCCAGTGACACCAGTACGATCACCCGAAGCAGTCGCTGCATTCGTTGTCCTCCAGATTTGTCGCCCGATTGTGCGCCTGCAACATCCTGAGCGCAAACAGTTTCGGATCGCGAAAGGGACTTACGTATAAGCCGCCGATGGAGTGACATGCCAGTGTCCGGCGTGCTGATGCCTCGACGCGAGGCGATACCCAGCGCTAGGATCTGGCGCGTGCGTCGTGCCCGACTGAGCATCATCCTGTCCGTGGCCGCAACGGCCGCGACGCTGCACGCGCAAGGGTTGTCCAACCCCTCGATATCGACCGACCTGAATCGGCGCGGCGCCAGTGTGGACCGCCTGCACGTCTGGGTCGAATCGATTCGCCAGCGTGATTCGGGAAACACCGACGATGCCGTTGCGCGGGTCGCGCAGTGGACGTCGGCGCAGCTCGACGATCTGTGGATCGAACTCCAGTCGCTGCACGAGTTGATGGAGAACCCCCGGCACAGCAACGCCTTCCGGACCTGGATCGACAGCCCGCGCGGAGGGTTCTCCGCGCGGATCGCGTACACCGGGTCCGAGTTCGATCGCCTTCGTCGTCTAGCGCTTTCGCTTGGCGGCCGCGATGGCCGGAAGGCCTCCACACCGGATTACGATCGAGAGGTTTCCGCCGCGCGTAATCGACTGCTGAAGCGCGGCGCCCTGTTGCATACCGACGTGGCGCTCACCAATCCACGAGACGTGGTGGCGGGTCCGGTCTCTCCGTTTTCGACCAGACGGGACGCGAACATCCTCTTCGCCGACGGCCGTCAGGTGGGCGTCGATCGTGCGGCCGACCAGTGGAAGTTCGCGAGGGCGATTCTGGGTCTCGTGCGTCCGGTGGCGCCGGCAGACAGCGGCGTGCGAGCGTGGTATCGCGCATCGAGCGCCGTGTTGCTGCGCGAGGTGCATCTGCGCGCGGACCACTTCAACGAGGCGCTTCGCCTGTTTCCCGACGATGCGGTGGTGACGATGCTCGGGGGAGGCCTGCACGAAGCGTTCGCCTCGTCCTCGGTGCAGGAGTTCGTCAGGTCTGCCACTCCACCGCCAGGCATCACGCTCCGTGTTGGTTCCACCCGCACAGAGCTTGGCCGGGCCGAGGCGCTCTTCAAGCGTTCGCTGAGCATCGATCCGCAAAACGCCGACGCTCGGCTCCGCCTCGGGCGGGTGCTGAGCCTGCAGGATCGCCACGCCGATGCGCTCACCGAGCTTCGGCGCGTGGACGCGTCTGCTCCACCGATGCTGCAGTCCTACGGGAGCCTGTTCACCGGCGACGCGGCCGAGGCACTCGGACGCATGGAGGAGGCGCGAGCGGCCTACGAGCGTGCGGCGACTCTGTATCCGATGGCTCACGCCCCGCGCCTCGCGCTGAGCCAACTGGCAGCGCGCGCCGGCGACACCCTCGCGGCCAGTCAGACGCTCGAGCTCGTGCTGTCGGGATCAGCTGACGCCGCGCGCGACGATGACCCGTTCTGGACGTATCACGAGGCGGCCGGACGCGACGCCGAGGCGCTGCTCGCGGAGGCCCATCGCCTGCTGACCGAAGAGGCCACGCCGTGATCCGCGTGATGGCTATTCTGCTCGCGGTGTCGGCTCGACCATCGTCGCAGCAGCAGCCTTCATTCTCGACGCGAACCGAATCAGTCCGTGTCGACGTGCTCGTCACAGAGGGCGGACGCATCGTGCGCGGCCTCGGCCCTGCCGACTTCGAGATCCGCGACGAGGGCGTGGCACAGACGGTGGACCTGGTCAGCTTCGAGCAGCTCCCGATACATGTCATCCTCGCGCTCGATCTCAGCTACAGCGTGTCGGGCGAGCGCCTGCGCGACCTTCGCGGCGCCAGCCACGCGCTGCTCGACGCGCTCCGCCGGGACGACCGCGCGTCGCTGCTGACGTTCAATCACGCGGTGTCGCGACGAAGCACGCCAACGTCGGATGTCGGCCCGCTACGGACGGTGCTCGACGCATTGGAACCCGAGGATGTCGAGAGTGCCGGCAGCACCGCCCTGGCCGACGCCGCGTACGCGGCGCTGGTGTCGGGAGAAAAGGAAGGCGGACGATCGCTCGCACTGATATTCAGCGACGGCGTCGATACAGGAAGTTGGCTATCGTCGAGCCGGGTGCTCGACGTGGCTCGTCGAACCGGCGTGGTCGTCTATGGCGTGTCAGTACGTGGATCCGGCGGCTCGTTTCTCGGCGATCTAACCGAGGCAACGGGTGGATCCGCTATCGAAGCTGAATCGACGCGCAACCTGCGGGCGGTGTTCATACGCGTGCTCGAGGAGTTCCGTAGCCGCTACCTCGTGAGCTTCTCCCCGAAGGGCGCGACCAAGCCTGGATGGCACCGCCTCGAGGTGCGGATCAAAGGACGGCGCGTGAACGTCAAGGCGCGTCCCGGGTACATGGCGAATTGATGCCTTTCGTCCACACTGGAAACGCACTAGGATGACCACCATGAAACGTCTGCTTTGGCTTCTTCCACTTCTTCTCATCACTGTCATTTCAGCTGCGCCAACGCTCCCGCAACAGGGAGCCGCCGCCGTCTCCGACGTCCTCAAGGCCGCCACCGATCGCGGTGACGTTCCGGGCGCCGTCGTCGCCGTGGTCAACAAGGACGGCATCCTCTACAACGAGGCCTTCGGCAAGAGCCGCACGCTCACCGGCACGCCGATGGCGAAGGACACCATCTTCAACATGGCGTCGATGACCAAGCCGGTCACCTCGATCGCGATCATGATGCTCGTCGATGAAGGCAAGCTGAAGATCGATGACGAGGTCGCGAAGTACCTGCCGAAGTGGAAGGACCCGCTCGTCATCAGCAAGTTCAATGCGGCCGACGGCACCTACGAGACGCGCCCGGCCAAACGTCAGATCACCATCCGTCATCTGCTGACGCACACCTCGGGCATTGGCTACGGGTTCTCGAGCCCGACGCTGACGAAGATCATGCAGACGACGATGAAGCCCGAGCTGGAGATGCCGCTCCTCTTCGATCCGGGCGAGAGCTGGGCGTATGGCGCCAGCACGCGTGTCCTCGGCCACGTCGTCGAGGCGATCTCGGGTCAGAAGATCGATGCGTTCCTCGAGTCGCGCATCCTGACGCCGCTCGGCATGCACGACACCGGCTACCTCGTGCCGGCGGCGAAGATCCCGCGCGTCGTGGCGGTGAGCGCTCGCGGCAACGACGGCAAGTTCGTGGAGCGGCCGGTGCCGGCCACGCTGCCCGCGCAGGTGCAAGGCGACGGCGGCCTCTACGGCACCGCCAGCGACTACGGATTGTTCCTGCGCATGCTCCTCAATCGCGGCACGCTGAACGGCAAGCGCATCCTGACCGAGCGCTCGGTGAAGACGATCTTCGAGAACCACATGGGCAGCGGGGTCGTGCAGCCGCAGGAGTCGTCGAATCAGTCGCTGTCGAGAAACTTCCCCCTCGGCGCCGGCAAGGACAAGTGGGGACTCGGCTTCCAGCTCGCCGCCGAGAAGCAGTCGAACCGCCGCAGCCCGGGAAGCGGAACGTGGGCCGGCATCTTCAACACGCATTTCTTCATCGATCCGAGCAAGGAGATCGGCGTCGTCGTGATGATGCAGACGCTGCCGTTCTACGACGAGGCGTCGATGAAGGTGTATGCGGGCGTCGAAGAGGCGGTCTACAGGAATCTGAAGTAGCCCTTCTTCACCAGCTCGCCGTCGACGAGCGGCATCAGCCGGCTCGCGCACCTCCCTCTCCTCGTGCGCCACGCGTGTGCCCCCACGCGGCATCTCATCAATACATACAGGCCTAGGATACGCGTCCGATAAAGGGGAACCTGAAAGGAGCTTATATGACACGAAGAGTTTCATGCGCCCGGCGTTTGTTTCTCACTGCGATCTGCGCAATCGTCGTGTCCGGCGTCTCGACGGCGCGTCAGGCTGGCGCGCAAACGAATGCGGCGCTCGAGTGGAACGCGATCGCGACCAGGGCTTTCCTGCCGACACAGGGGTCAGATCCGCTCAGTCAGTCGCGAGCCTACGCGATGCTGCACGCGGCCATCCACGACGCCCTCAATGCCATTCATCAGCGGTACGAGTTCTATACACCAGGCCTGACCGTGACGCCGGGTGCCTCGCCCGATGCCGCAGTGGCCGCGGCCGCGCACGATGTGCTGGTCGTGCTCATCCCAACGCAGTTGACGCTCATCGAGAACGCGTATGTTGCTGCGCTGGCCGCGATCCCCAACGGGTCCGCGAAACAGAGCGGCATTGCCGTCGGGGCGGCGGCGGCCGACTTGATCCTGCAGCGTCGCATGGACGACGGCGTGGCAGAAGCATTCGCGACACCGTACGTACCGACCGGTGTGCCGGGTGATTACGCCTTCACGCCACCGTTCGATGCGCCTCCCCTCGGACCGTTCGCCTTCGCACCGGGCTGGGGCTCGGTCACTCCCTTCGGCATCGACCTTCGCTCGCATCGCCTCCCTGGGCCGCTCCCGCTCAAGAGTGCGGCCTATGCGGCCGATCTCGCGTTCGTGAAGGAGATCGGTGAGGTCAACAGCACGGTTCGCACCGAAGAGCAGTCACTCATTGCCCGGTTCTGGTACGAGGACTCGCCAATCGGCTGGAATCGAATCGCCAACACGGTGCTTCGCCAGGAACCCGTCGGACTCTGGACGTCCGCACGCATTCTCGCCTTGACGAACTTCGCCATGGCGGATGGATTTATCGCCGGATTCGAAGCCAAGTACGATTTCCGGTTCTGGCGGCCGGTGACGGCGATCCGGATGGCGGCGTCGGACGGCAATCGCTTCACCGAGGCCGACGAGAACTGGAGCTCGTACCTGATTACGCCGCCAGTCCCCGACTACCCGTCGACGCACACCGTTCTCGGTGCGGCCGCCGCCCATGTGCTGATTCACTTTTTCGGCGATCGAACTCCGTATTCCACGACGAGCGTCACCGAGCCGGGTGCCGTCCGTGAGTTCAGGGGATTCTCGGACGCGGCAATCGAGAACGGCGCGTCGCGTGTGTACGCCGGCATTCACTTTGTGGATGCGGTCAGGGATGGGTACAAGCAGGGGGCGGGAATCGGCCGCAGGATCGCCCACTTGCTGCCGCCGGTCCACTAGACCGGTCTCTGAGACGTGACTGCCTCAGTCGGGCCGCGTGTAGTGTCCGGCTTGAGCCGGAACGTAAGGCCGGTCCGAAAGGACCGGCCCTACGTCCAAGCCTTCTTACTTCCCAGCCGCCTTCCAGAGTTCGTCCTTGGTCTGGGGAGTGGCGGAGGTGTGCACGTTGATGTAGCGATCCCAGTTCACGAGCTTGAGCTTCTCGAGCGCCGGCACCAGGGCCTTCACGTGATCGTTGCCGGGCTGCCCAGGCGCGGGCAGCGAGAAGTCGCCCTGGAAGAGCACCCGCTCCTTCGGGAGATACGCGACCATCAGGCCGTTCGAGTGAGGCGCCGGATAGATGTGGTACATCTCGACGGTCCGCGTCCCATCCGAGTAGACCTTCTTGTCGCCCACGGCTTCGACCCTGGCCTTCTTCGGGTTCTTCGCGAGCGTGTCGTCCAGCAGCGTCCGCGGCGTGTTGAGCGCCTTCTCGAAGAACGCCTCGTTGTTCCTGTGCGTGATGATCGTCGCGCCCTCGGCCACCAGCGCCGGCAGCCCGCCGGTGTGATCGGAGTGCGGGTGCGTGTTCATGACGTAGCGGATCGGCTTGTTGGGCACCAACTTCTTCGCTTCGGCGATGTAGGCGAGCCCGCGCGCCTCGGACTGTCCGGCCTCGAGGAGCATGAGGTGGTCCCTGAACTCGATCAGGAGTGAATCGTAGCTGCCGGGTCCCGTGGTCAGTCGGTAGACGCCCTCGCCGAGCTTTTCATTGGTGACCACCAGCGCCGGTGGCGCCTGCGCCCGGACCGCCTCGGCCCGCGCCACCGCCAGGCGCGCCGCCGCCCGGACCACCGCGACCCGCGGCCGGCGCCGGCGCAGCGGCCAGCGTCGCGAGGTCGGGAGGATTCACCTTCGCGCTCGTCACATCCACTTCGAAGAACGGCCAGCCACCGCGGGTCTGCACGATCTTCGACGGCGCCATGGCTCCGCCGAAATCCTTCCACCCCGAGTAGGTGGCGACGATGTGCATGTCGCCCATGATGTTTTCACCGACCCATGTCTCGACGCGCTCGATCTGGTTCCGGTCGTTGACGTAGGCGTTGATGGTGTAGGCTCTTGCCCGACGGCGCCTTCACCGTGGGACTCCACGTCAGCACCGTGTATTTGCCGTCCTTCTTGGCAGTGGCGTTGTTCGCCTCGGCGCCCTTCAGAAAGCCCCACGGGGTGATGTACAGCTCCAGTGACTGGTTCCACGGTCCCGACACATCCGCCTGCTGCGGCGTGACCTGCTGGAACATCGTTCCCGGGGTCACGGTCGTCGAGCCACCCGCGCCGATGTTGTTCGTGCCTCCGGTGTGACGCGACGCCGGCGCCGCGAGATCGATGACGCGGACGTAGTTGCTGATCGGCCGCATCGGATCGTGCGTCCCCTGACAGTTCATCGCGGTGGCATTGGCGCCACACTGCTGGAACGCCACATCCTTCGCCGATCCTGAATACGTGATCGACGTGGGATCGCCCAATGCCTTCTTCGCATTGGCGATCACGGTTTTTGCGTCCTGCGCCATCGCGCTCCCGGTGAGAGACGCGAAGCAGAACATGACTAACGCCAGTTTCTTCACCACTGCAACTCCTCCTTGATGGCCAGGTACAAAAGAACAGCGGATTGTACCGTGGCCGGGGTGCGAGATGTAGAGTAGACGGATGAGGCGTCGGACGCTTGCCGTCTGCGTGCCAGCCGCGCTCCTCATCGCGAGCCTCGCCGCCGCCCAGTTTCGCCGAACCGGCGACACCAGCATCGACGCCCACCTGGCGCGGCCCGACAGCTACGACGGGCTGTTCCACTATTGCCGGGCCGTTTACCGGCCGAACCCGCGCGGCGAGGGCGGCAGCTGGCTCACCGACTATCCCCTGGCCGAGATCGACTTGTCGATTCGGCTGTCCGAGTTGACCAAGGTTGCGGTCAGCTTCGAGGCCCCGGGCCAGCCGCGTCACCTCATCGTGCAGTTGACGAGCGACGAGCTGTTTCAGTGCCCGGTCATCATCATGCAGGAAGTGGGCAGGCTGTTCTTCACCACCGAGGAGGCCGCCCGGCTCAGGACCTACCTGCTGAAGGGCGGGTTCCTCTGGGTGGATGACTTCTGGGGTTCGTATGCGTGGGACGTCTGGGAAGCGGAGATCCGCAAGGTGTTCCCCGCCACGGAGTACCCCATCGTCGATCTGCCGAGCTCGCATCCGCTGTATCACACGATGTTCGACCTCAAAGGCGTGCCGCAGATTCCCGGCATCGGCACCTGGCTTGGACGGGGGGAGACATCGGAGCGTGGCGCGGACAGCGCCGAGGTCCACGCGCGCGCGATCTCCGATCGCAGCGGGCGCGTGATGGTCTTCATGACGCACAACACGGACGTCAGCGATTCGTGGGAGCGTGAAGGCGAAGACCCGCAGTACTTCTACAAGTTTTCGATCGACGGCTATCGCGTCGCGGTCAACGTGCTGCTCTACGCGATGACGCACTAGTCCCGGTCCGCCTGAAGGCGGACGCTACGGCTGTCTAGGTCCTTCTCATCAACAGGATCGAGACGGCCGCGAGGGAGAACAGCCATCCGATCCACGGCAGCCATCGTTTCATTTGGTCTGACCTTTCGCCGCTGACGCTTTCGGCGGAACGAGTCTCAGCAGTCTCCCGCCGTCGCGATCGGTCAACACGTACAGCGCCTCGTCCGGCCCTTCCTTGACGTCGCGGATCCGCGCATCGAGATCGGTCAGCAAGCGCTCCTCGCCGATCACCCGCTCGCCCTGAAGCACGAGACGGGCGAGATGCTTGCCGGCCAGCGCCGCGACGAACAGATCGCCCTGCCAGGCGGGAAACAGCTTGCCGTTGTAGAAGGAGATGCCGCCGGGTGCAATGTCCGGTGTCCAGAAGTACGCGGGCTGTTCCATGCCGGCCTGCGACGTTCGATCCTTGTTGATCGCATTGCCGTTGTAATCGTGCCCGTAGCCGATGACGGGAAAGCCGTAGTTCTTCCCCTTCTGGATCACGTTGATCTCGTCGCCGCCGCGCGGTCCGTGTTCGCTCGCCCACAGGCGTCCTGTTCGAGGATGCAGCGCGAGGCCCTGATCGTCGCGAAGGCCGAGCGCGAAGATCTCGCCGCGCGCGTTCGGCCGTCCGACGAACGGGTTGTCCTTCGGCACCGTGCCGTCGGTGTTGATGCGCAGCAGCTTCCCCATCAGGCTGTCGAGCTGCTGCGGCTGTGGCCAGTCCTCGGAGAGGATGCCGACCCCGGCCGGAATGGACGAAGAAATCAGCAGCGTACCGTCGCGCGACTGAATCATCCGCCCGCCGATCCCTTCCGCATTGAGGAGCACACGCACGTCCTCGAGCCGGCTCGAATCGGCCGAGAGCCGGGCACGCGCGATCGTCAGGACGCCCGCGAGTCTCGGCAGAGGCCCTTCGACTTTGCTCAGGGCGAGCGACGGCAGATTCGGATCGGGTGCGGTGTAGGCGAGATAGACGGTGCGGTTCGTCGTGAATTCCCGATCCGCGATCGCGCCGACGAGTCCTTGGGGGCCGCCGGCGTGGATCGGCGGCAGGCCCGCGACCGGCGCTGAGATCTGGCCCGACCGGTCGATGATCTTCAGCCGCCCGGGCCGCTCGACGAGCAGGATGCGGCCGTCGGGCATGAACTCGATCGAGTAGCCGTTGGCGATGCCGGTCGAGACCACGTCGATCGCGAACGGCACGCTCACCAACACGCGCGGCGCCTTCGTCTGTCCGGCCCACTCCGGGATCGGCGAATACCCGTCGGCGGCTGCCGAACCGGCCGGCGGCGCACCGGGTTGCTGCGCCGGCGGCCGCGGTATCGGCCTCGTCGTCTGCGCGTAAGCCGTCAACGCGAGGGCAACGACGATGGAGAGCGCCAGAGCATTCCGGATCATGGGCGCATGGTAATCGACTACGGGCCCTTGAGGTATCCTCTCGCGCATGCATCGTCGAATGCTCGCGAAATAGGCGCGACACATGCGCCTCTATAATGGGCGCGACCATGGAGCACAGACACAGGCGTTCGATTCGGCTGCTTGCGTGCTTGAGTTTCACCCTGATCGCAGGACTCGCGCTCGACGCGCAGTGGCTCAAGATTCCGACGCCAGGCCTTCCCCGGCTTCCTGACGGCAAGCCCAATCTGACCGCACCCGCGCCGCGGACGACGGACGGCAAGCCGGATCTGTCCGGATTGTGGAGGAACGACGGCGGCGATCGGTACTACAACAATATCGCCGCCGACCTGCAGACGAGCGACGTGGCGCCGTGGGCGCATTCGCTCTTCGTCACGCGTCAGCTCGAGTTCGGCAAGGACAGCATGGAAACGCTGTGCCTGCCCCTCGGTCCCGCCTACTCTGAGCACGCGCTACCGCGAGTTCCGCATCGTCCAGACACCCACATTGATCCTGATCGCGTACGACGACGGTATGCACCGGCCGATCTTCATGGACGGGCGGTCGTTGGAGTCCGCTCCCAATCCGACCTGGATGGGCTATTCGGTCGGACGCTGGGACGGCGATGTGCTGGTGGTCGAGAGCAATGGCTACACCGACCGTTCGTGGCTCGACTTCGGCGGTCACCCGCACACCGAGGAGCTGCGGATTACCGAACGCTACACTCGTCGCGACATCGGGCGCATGGACGTCCAAGTGGCGATGGTGGATCCCAGGGTGTACGCGAAACCGATCACCTTCTCGACGCCGATCGCGCTGCAGACCGACAGCGAGATGCTCGAGGGATTCTGCGAGAACCACCACAAGAGCCGCGAGCGCATGTCAGCGACCAGGCCGGCGCAGGTCGTGGACGTGCCGGCCGCCACACTCTCACGCTACGTTGGCACGTACGACGCTGAGGGAGACGGCAACAAGCACGTGATCAACGTGACGCTGGAGGGCACGACCCTCTGGTTCGACTACGACGGCAAGGGCAAGGAGTCGCTGGTCGCGCTCTCGCCGGCGCGGTTCTCATGGTCCGGCTCGATCGTCGAGTTCTCGGCGGCCGGCGCCGCAATAAATATCGCGATCCACTACGTCGAGGGCACTGAGGCCGGCACCCGCCGGAAGTGACCGCCGCTCGTGGTCTTTCGTGGTAAGACATAGCCCTCGAGAATGCAGGTGCGAGGGTGCGAATGGTGCCATGAAGATGTCCATTAGATTCGTCTTTGCGTCGGCCGCGCTTGCAGGAACGGTGTTGTTCTCGGCAGTGGCCGCGCAATCGCCTGAGCCCAGGCCGGGCTTTGCCGGTCAGACCAAGGCGCCGGCGCCCGCGAAACCTTCCCCGCCGATCGCGGTGCAGCAGGTGGCAGGCGGACTCACCGGCGCATGGGCATTTGCGTTTCTCCCGGATGGCTCGCTGCTCGTGACGCAGAACAGCGGCACGATGCGCGTGGTTCGGCAAGGTGGCGTGGTCTCGGCGCCGCTGGCGGGAGTGCCGCCCGTGAAGTCAACGGCGGCGCAGGGACTGCACGACGTCGTGCTGGATCCGGACTTCACCCGCAATCGCACCCTCTACATCACGTACTTCGCTCCACCGCGGGGTCAGGCTCCCGCCACGTGGCCAATCACGCACTTCTACGAAGACGTGTGGACCAAACCGTTCGCCGAGCGTCGGACAATGGATCTGGGCACCGAGCGGGTGGCACGGGCGCGACTGAGCGAAGACAGCAGCACGCTGGAGGATGTCGAGGTGCTGGCCGAAGGCGTCGAGCGCAACATCGTGCTGGCACCTGACGGCACGTTGCTCGTCCTCGGCGCCGATCGCTTCCGGTTCTACGACTCGGACCTCGACGGCGTCAGTCACGACTTCACCGACAACCCTGATATCCGCCGCAACTTCACCGGCCGCGCCATTCGCATCAATCGTGACGGCTCGATCCCGCGAGATAACCCGTGGCTCAACCGCGCGACCGTGCTGCGAGAGACCTTTGCGCACGGGTTCAAGGATCCGGAAGGGGCCGCGATTCATCCGGGGACAAGAGAGCTGTGGGCCGTCGATCACGGTCCTCAAGGCGGCGACGAGATCAACATCGTCAGGTCCGGGCGCGACTACGGATGGCCCGACGTCTCCTATGGAACGCAGTACGACGCGCGCCAGGCGGATGGCCGGAAGAACGTGCCGGTGGGCAGCGGTGCGAACCGCAGGGAGGGCGTCGAGGAGCCTATCTACTTCTGGGTGCCGTCGATCGCGCCGTCAGGAATGATGTTCTACACCGGCGACCTATTCCCGGACTGGAAAGGCAATCTGTTCATCGGCGCAATGTCCGCGCAGTACGGGCATCATCTGGTGCGTCTCGTCCTCAACGGCGAACGTGTCGCCGCCGAGGAGAAACTGCTCGCGGATCGAAAGGGACGCATCCGGTTCGTCCGCCAGGCGCCGGACGGATCGGTCTACGTGATCGCGGGCGCGGAGATCTGGCGGCTCACGCCACGAAAGTAGTGTCCGGCTTCAGCCGGACCTGGGTAGTGTGTCCGGCTTCAGCCGGACCTGAGTCGAATCCGGCTGCAGCCGGACAAAGGAGAGACGTTCATGACATCCATGAGAATCCTAGCTGTGACGGCCATTGTCTGTGCCACCGCGTTCTTCTCGACGCAACTGGGCGCGCAGGACACCGCGGTGCGCGAGGCGAAGGACCGCGTCGAGATCGAGGCGCTGATGTGGCGCTACACGCGGGCGCTCGATACGGCCAATGCCGAGGCGTACGCGGCGGCGTACACGCCGGAGGGCCAGTTCAGCGCCGGCAGCGGGAACGCCACGAAGGGTCGAGCGGCCCTGACGAAGATGGTCGCCGACATCAAAGAACGGCAGACGGCAGCCGCGGCCAAAGGCACGCCGAGCGCGCCGATGTATCACATGACCATGAACCATCAGGTGACGTTCGTGGACAAGGATCACGCGCGCATCGATGCGTATTGGCAGACGGTGTTCGGAGCGCAGGGTCAGACCACGCCGGTGCGCGTGGCCGCCGCCGGCCGCAGCGTCGACCAGCTGGTGCGCGTCAACGGCCAGTGGCTGATCCAGACCCGCAACGTGGCGCCGACGGACTGATGTCCGAGGGTCCGAGGGTGCGAATGCTGCGAGGGACTGCGAGGGTGCGAAGGAATTGAGGAGGACGCCATGGATCCGGTCAGACGCAAGATCGTGAAAACCGGCACTGCGGCAACGGCGATGGCCGCGGCATCGCGCGTGTTCGGTCAGGCCGGGTCCGGCATCGCGGCCACGACCTTCTACGAGAAAGGGCCGGTCCGCATCCGTTACGAGGAAGAGGGGTCGGGCTTCCCGCTGCTGCTCATCGCCGGCGGCGGGTTGAACGCGACGACCGCCTTCCTCCACAACGGCGATCCCTTCAACCCGTTCGCGGAGTTCAAGAACGAGTACCGCTGCATCGGCGCGGACCTGCGCAACGCGAATGGCGGTCAGTCCTCCGGCCCGCTCGAGATCGATCGGCCGTGGGATGCCTACACCGACGATCACATCGGCCTGATGGATCACCTGCGCATCGACAAGTTCATGGTGATGGGCTTCTGCATCGGTGGCCCCTTCATTTGGAACCTGCTGGAGCGCGCGCCGAATCGTGTCGTCGCCGCCGTGCTCGCACAGCCCAGCGGCTACCGGCCAGAGCAGCCGACGCTGTTCTACGACAACAACATGAAGGGCTGGGGCCCCGAGTTGGTCAAACGGCGGCCCGAGATCACGATGGCGATGGTCGACAGGTTCCTGACCACGATGTACCGAACGAACGCCGACTTCGTCTTCACCGTGACGCGCGACTTCGTGCGCAAATGCCAGACGCCCGTACTGATCCTGCCGGACGACGTCCCGTCGCACCCGTATGCCGTGGCGATGGAGGCCGCGATGCTGGCGCCGAAGGCCGAGGTCAGCATGTTCCCGTGGAAGGAACCGAAGGCGCGCATTCCGCTCGCGGTGCGCCAGATCCGCTCGTTCCTTCGCGCGCATCGACCGACGTCGACATGAATGGACGAGGGACGAGGACCACGCTCACGGTCGCCGCCAGAGCCCGATCGTCACGCACAGCCAGGCGACCGTCAGGCAGCCGAATCCGGTGAACAGCGTGACCAGCGATTCAGCAATACCAACGAAGAATGGCGCCGAGAAGGTGACCGTGTCGCCGCGAACGATGAAGATCAACGAATTGATGAAACCCACCGCCACCCCGGCGACCGCCGCGAACACCGTGGCCAGCGACAACGGCCGCATCAGCGCGAGTCGCTGCTCGTTCGGCCAGATGGCGTAGACGATCCCCATGGCCAACGGCAGAACGCCGACGAACATGCTGGCAAGAGCCATAATCCCGGCGTTGTAAAGGACTTCCAAACCTCACCTCCTGAAAAGCGTCGTAGCCTGCTATAACGCTCCAGGAGCGGCAGCGTGACGCGTCACGTTCTGGTGTCTGCCGCGTTATGACTTGGTGGTGTGTTCTTCCCGCTTCGCTACCGGCCGCTCCGTTGTCGCGGCCGGGAAACCGCGGTCGAGGCTGGTTGTGAGCGGTACTCTTCCAGTTGATACAGTCCACTAGATGGATCGCGAGCTCGAGCTCCAGCTCGTCGGCCGCCTGCGCACGGGCGACCCCACCGCGTTCGATGCGGTGCATGAGGCCTTCAACGGCCGCCTGTTCAACTTTCTCGCCCGGCTGTCGAACAAACGGGACGTCGCCGAGGATCTGCTCGAAGAGACCTGGCTGCGGCTGGTGAAGCATGCCCGGCGCCTTCGCCCAGACACCCGCCTCGGTCCATGGCTGTTCACCGTCGCCCGACACGTGCACGCGAGCTACTGCCGCTCGCGGCTGCTCGAGGACTCGCACGAAGCCGGTCTGATGGGCCTCTGGCCCCACGGCCGTCCGGGGCCGTCGCCGTTCGAGGCGTTGGAGGCCAGCGAAACCGGGCGGCGACTGGCCACGGCGCTCGCCGCACTTCCGCTCGACCTATCGAGAAGCGGTGCTGCTCGTGCTGGTCCAGGGACTGCCACATTCGCAGGCTGCGGAGATCTGCGGTGTGACCACTGAAGCGATGCGTCAGCGATTGAGCCGGGCGCGCGCGCTCCTCGTGCGTCGTCTGACCGACAGTGAGTCGACGGTCCTGGCATCACTCAAGGAGATCACGACATGACGTCCTGCGATGCTCACGATGCGGGCGTGGACACCCTCGACCTGATCACCCTCACGCCGGATCCGGTGCGGGCGGAACGCGTGCGAGCGAGATGCCGCGCGCAACTCGAGCGACGCCAACGGCGAGCGGCGCGCACGACCGAGACTGGATTTGCATGGCGTGTGCTCGCGCCGGCCGTCGTCGGCGCAGTATGTGTCTTCTACGTCGCCGCGATCGTGGCTACGACACTTCGACTCGAGGTGATCTTCAACTAGGGCCTCGCCAGGGCACCGTGACTTGGCTCGGGACCGTCGCCCCGGCATGACTGCTCGCCAGCCTCACGACCATGCCGCCCGCGGGATCGGCGATCGACAGCGACACGGTGCCCTGAGCCGCTTCGCCGCTGACGACGGTCTGTGGCTCGAGGGACATCTGCGTCAGCGTGACGACCAAAGGCGCCGGCGGCGCGGACGAGACCGGCGTCGGTGTCACGTCAGGCGAATCAGCGCAGGCGCCCACGGCGAAGAGGACGAGAAGTCCCCAACGGGACACGCACATGGGCCTAGCGCGGCACCTGACGCGCCAGCGTCTCGACGACATAGGCGCTCACGTCGCGAATCTGCTCGGGCGTGAACGCGGTGCGGAACGGCGGCATGTTCGTGTTGCGGCCGTTGGTCACGGTTTGGATCGCCACATCGAGATCCCTGACCTTGTCGAGCGGCGCACCGCCGGTGTGTCCGCCCTTACCGTCGTCGCCATGGCACACGGCGCAGTTCTGCGTGAAGAGGCGCTTACCTTCGACGAGGTCCGGCTGAAGCCGGACACTACGTTCTGCCGGCAGTCGCGGGCGGCGTAGCCGCGGCTGTTCGTGACACCGGCGAGCCAGCTTGGACCGGACCCATCGTCCCTTCGAGACCGAAGAGCCACACGCTGTCGCCGCGCGCGGATCCGATCAGCGCGCTGCCGGCCGAGTACGCCAGCACGTACTGCTTTCCCTTGTGCTCGAACGTGCTGACCGGCGCGTGCATGCCGGCGCCGGTCTGGAACTCCCACAGCTGTTTGCCGGTTGCCGAGTCGAGTGCCAACAGACGCCCGTCGTTGCGGCCCACGAACAGCAGTCCGCCGCCGGTGGCGAGCGTACCGCTATAGCACTGCTCGGGCCACTGGTACCGCCATGCGAGCTTGTTGGTCGTCACGTCGAGCGCCGCAATGATCCCGCTCCGCGGTGCGCGCGTGAACGTCGTCGCGCCGCCAAGATACGCGGCGGGACCCGACGGTGTGACGAACTTCGGATCGCCACCGCCGGTGAACCCGTTGATCACCGACGAGGCGCACACGAACAACCGCTGCTGCACCGGATCGTAGGCAGCTCGGCGGCCAGCTGGCCCCGCCCCAGATGCCAGGCAACACGAGCGTCGGCGTCGAGCCCACGAACGGCGTGAAGATGCGGCCGTCGTTGACCAGCGCGTGTCCTTCCGGCGCAATCTCGATCAGTTGCGGAACGATGGCGTCGCCGCGCGGAAACGGCTGCGTCGCCGCGGTCTTCTGCCGCGGCTCCTGCGGCACGGGCTTCTCGTCGATGCCGATGAGCGGCTTGCCCGTTTCGCGATCGAGGATGTAGGCCCAGCCGGTCTTCCCGACTTCGACGATTGCCTTGCGCGTACGCGCACCACCCATGTTCACGTCCATCAGGACGACGGGATTGACCGCGTCGTAGTCCCAGATGTCGTGATGGACCTGCTGAAAGTGCCAGCGATACTTGCCGGTCTTCAGCTCGATCGCCAGCATCGACGCGGCATACAGGTTGTCGCCGGCGCGGAAGGCGCCGTTGTAGTCCGGCGCGGCATTGCCGGTAGAGAAATAGACGAGACCGAGCTCGAGATCGACAGCCGGTGTCTGCCAGATCGCAGCGCCGCCATACTTCCACGAGTCGTTGTCCTTCGGCCACGTGTCGTGGCCTGGCTCGCCGGGGCCCGGAATCGTGTAGAAGGTCCAGATCAGACGGCCGTCTTTCGCGTCGTAGGCCTTGAGCCGGCTGCGCGTGCCGCGATCGCCGCCGGCAAAGCCGATGATGACCATGTTGTTCACGTACAGCGGCGCAGCGGTGATCGAGAAGTTCTCCTGCCAGCGCTCGGCCTGAATCGACCACGCGACCTTGCCCGACGAGCGATCGAGCGCGACGAGCTTGCCATCGAGCTGTCCGATGAACACCTTGTCCTCGCTGATCGCGACGCCCTTGTTGTTCCAGCCGCAGCAGACAGAGGTGATGTTCGGATCGAGCTTCGCGTCGTATCGCCAGAGGGTTTCGCCGCCGTCGAGCGACACCGCAAACACATCGTTCGCGCCGGTGCTGATATACGCGATGCCTTCGTAGACGATCGGCGCGGCGAAGCCCGAGTACTGGGGCGCAGTCCCCGAGCCGCCGAGACGCGCACGCCACACGCCTTTGAGCTGCGTCACATTCGTGCGATTGATGGCCTTCAGCGGTGAGTAGCGCTGGTTGAACAGGTTGCCGCCGTTGGTCGGCCAGTTGGTCGTCGGTGACGCAGTCAGTGTCGCGCCCGAGAAGTCATGCGTGCTCTCGCGCTGCACTTGGGCCGCGTCGTGACGGACCCGAACGTGGCAAGCAGCGCCGCAACAGCGGCGAACAGTGCGGAAAACGACAGATGCATACGGCTCACGGGCGAGTCTCCTTCGCGAAGCTCAAGCAGGATAAACCATCGGGCCCGACGCCGCGGAAAGGCGATACGCGACGCTCAGCCGTAACGTCTGCGGCTCAGCTCCGCTCGGATGAGTTGCAAGACTTTGACATCGAACGGCGTGCTCAGGTGTAGGATCCGGCGCACATTTCGGCGCCTGCCGGATCGTAGTCGGGGGACAACATGACACGCATCACCGCACGAACGCTTCTCCTCACGATCAGCATCATCGCCACTCTCGTCGCCTCGCCCGCATGGGCGCAGCTGACGGTGGAGCAGAAGCTGCACGACTTCGAGAACATGGCCGCCCTCTATGCGAGGCGCTACGCACCATACGAGTGGAAGCGGCAGCTGTTCGGATTCGATCTCCTCGACATCGGACCGTGGCTCGATCGAGTGGCGCGGTCGGCGGACGATCTCGAGTTCTTCGAGATTGCCCTCGAGTACGTCGCCAGCCTGGACGACACGCACTCGTCGTTCAGCATGCCATCGAACTTTATCGCCAGTCTCGGCTTCACCGTCGACATCTTCGACGACAGGGTCCTCATCGAGACCATCAACCGCACGCGCCTGCCGGTGCAGCAGTATCCGTTTCAGACCGGTGACGAGCTGATCTCAGTGGACGGGCGGCCGGTCGAGGAGCTGATGGCGGATTTCTCACGCTTCTTCAAGAGAGCCAATCCACGAAGCCACGCGACGCACAGTGGCGGACTTCCTGACCTTCCGTCCGCAGTCGCGACTGCCGCGCACGATCGATCTGCCGGATCAGGCTATTGTCGTCATTGCGCGAGCGGGCGGCGGCCAGGAGTCATTCTCGATCCCCTGGCTGAAGACGGGCAGGCCGCTGCGTTTTATCGGGCCAGTGACGAGTCCGTCGACTTCGTCGTTGTTCGCGCTGCCAGGCGACGACCAGAACCTGCCGTCGTATTACGACCCGTGGCTGGAGTTGACGAATTTCCGTCTCCCGGACAACGACCCGCTGCTTCTCGGTGACACCGTCTCCCCTGCCGGCGACGTGGTCCCGCGTCGATATGTGCTGGGCCTGGGGCAGCGCACACCGGTGTTTTTCGCCGGCCTGCCAGCCAACTTCGTGCAGCGGCTCGGGCGCACGGCGACCGACTTCCACTTCTCGGGGACCTACGAGGCCGACGGCGTGCGCATCGGCTACCTCCGACTACCGAACTTCGCGCCGCCCGCCAGTGCGCTGCTGGAGTTGCAAACCGAAATCGCGTTTTTCGAGCAGAACACCGACGGACTGGTCGTGGACGTCATGCGCAACACCGGCGGTGGCTGCTACATGCTGACCGCGGCGTCCTACCTCATTCCGCAACCGTTCTTCTTTTTCGGCGAGGAGGTGCGGGTCACCGTCGATCGCCTCAACGCCATTTACGCGGCGCTCGAAGCGGCGGTGCGCGCGGGCGACCCGTTCATCATCGCGATGTACCAGCAGATACTGAGTGAACTCGAGGCTGCCTATAGTCAGGGTCGTGCTCGCACCTCGCCGCTTCCCGCGTGCAGTCTGCAGATGCACGGCAACCAGCCGGCCCGGGACGCGCAGGGCAACATCCTCGCCTACACCAAGCCGCTGGTCGTCTTGGTGGACGAGTTCTCGATCTCGGCCGGCGACATCTTTCCGGCGATGCTCCAGGACAATCAGCGCGGACCGCTGGTCGGCACGCGCACCAACGGCGCCGGCGGATCGGTCAGCGGCTGGCCGGCCGGCCCCTACTCCGAAGCGTTCACCTCGAACACCAATTCGCTGGTCACACGCATTGCACCGGTGCAGGTCCCCGGGTATCCGACGGCCCACTACATCGAGAACGTCGGCGCGCATGCCGACATTCCAGTGGACTACATGACCAGGGCGAATCTGCTCGCTGGCGGGCGGCCGTTCGTCGAAGCCTTCACCGGCGCCATCGTCGATCAGGTCCGCGGCCGCTACGTCGAGATCGTCTCCCGCCACAGCGAGAAGTGCCTGGACGTCTACGGCGCGTCGACCGACGATGCTGCCGCGGTCATCCAGTGGACCTGCACTGGAGGCCCCAACCAGCAGTGGAAACTCGAGCCGGTGTCGAGTGGCGCCTATCGCCTGGTGGCTCGACACAGCGGCAAGGTGCTCGACGTCTACGGCGCGTTGATCGACGATCTGGCGCCGGCGATTCAGTAGCCGGCGAACGGCGGCAACAACCAGCTGTGGACGCTCGAGCCGGTATCGGGCGGTTACGTTCGTATCATCGCTCAGCACAGCGGCAAGGCACTGGACGTTGCGGGCGCCTCGCTCGACGATGGTGCGTCGGTGATTCAGTACACACCGCACGGCGGCACGAACCAGCAGTGGCTCGTTCGCGAGGTCACACCATAACGCAAGGCTCGCGAGTCACTTCACCGGAGGTTTGGCCGGCGGCGCGGCAGGCGGCGCCGTCGGCGCCTTCAGCTCGAAGTTCACCGTGACCGTCATCTGCACCGGCACGGCCACGTCATTGAGCAGCGTCGGCGTGTACTCCCACTGCCGCACCGCGTCAGTCGCCGCCTTATCGAGTAGCGGAATCGATTTGAGCACCCGCACATCAGTGACCTTGCCATCGGCCCCGATCGTCGCTTCCATGATGACCACGCCCTGCACCCCCGCGGCTTGCGCCTCGGCAGGGTATGCCGGATCCACACGCTTGATCTGCGTCGGCCGCTTGACCGCGCCGCCGACCTGGATCGGCTTGGGCGGCGTCAGCTTGAACTCGACGGCGACTGTGGTGATCACGGGAACGGCGATGCCCTTGATGATCGTCGGCGCGTATTCCCACTGACGAACGGCCTCGATGGCGGCCCCATCGAGGAGCGGAATCGGTCGGATCGCCCGCACGTCGCGGACCTTGCCGTCGGGCCCGATGGTCGTCTCGAGGATCACGATCCCCTGCACGCCCGCCGACAACGCCGGCGACGGATAGACGGGACTGACGCGCTTGACCAGTTTTGGCGCCGGCACCGCGCCGCCCACGCGAACCGGGGCAGGCTCCGGCGCTCTGGTCGCTGCGCGTGACGGGCGATCGGCATCGACTGTCGGGCGCACCGGATTAGCGGGCTGAGGCTGTCCCGCCTCCTGATTCGCGGACGAGGCCGCTGTCGGAGTCCCAGCGGGCGCGGCGCCTACACGATCTGGCGCGGCGACGGCCGGCGGCGGAAGCGGCTCGCGCGCGTCGGTGGCAACGCGTGCCGGTTCGTCGGGTTGGCCAACGAAGGACATCGTCACTCGCCACGCGACGACTGCGAGCGCAGCGAGCACGAGCACCGCACCGGCAACGGCGACACGACGTCCTGACGCGCGCACACTGGGCCTGTGAACCTCTTCGGGAGTGGTCTCGGGAGAGGGTGCGCTCGGCCGGCGCGGGATCGCCATCGTAGGCGGAAACTCTGCCGGCATGGATGCCGGCGGCGATGGCGCCGGCGCAATCAGCGCCGCGGTGCGCGCGGCCTCGGGCACACTCGGCGACTTGCGCACGGCGTCGAGAACCCGTCGAACGGCAGCGCAGTCCGCATATCGATCGTCGGCCTGCTTCGCGAGACAGCGTCCGATGATCGCCACGAGACGAGGATCGATCCCCGGGCACGCCTCCTCGAGCGGCGGCGGGTCATGAAACCCAATCTGGGTGACGATTTCAGGAAACTCCTGCGGGAACGCGCGCTGCGAAGCCAGCAACTCATAGGCCACGAGTCCGGCCGCGAAGATGTCGGCACGCGCGTCAACCGTCTTTCCGGCAAGCTGCTCGGGCGCGATGTAGTTGAGCGTGCCGAGCAACGTACCGGTCTGCGTGAGGCCGCCGTCTCCGAGTCGCGCGATGCCGAAGTCGAGAATACGAATGCTCCCCTCGGGGTCGACCATCACGTTCGAGGGCTTGATGTCGCGATGGACGACGCCCTTGGTGTGCGCGTAGTGAAGTCCGGCCAGCAACTGGTCCAGCCATCCGAGTTTCTCTCCGATGGGCACCGGCCTCCGGCTGGCGATGATGTCGGCAAACGTCTCGCCGGCGACGTACTCCATGACGATGAACGGACGGCCGAGGAACGTGCCGGTCTGGAAGATGGTGACGACGTTCGGGTGACGCAGCGCGCTGGCCGACCTCGCCTCGGCGCTGAACCGGCCGCGCAGGTCCTCTTCGTCGAACCCCTCGTTCAGGAGCTTGATGGCGACGAGGCGTTCGATGTCCGGATCGCGAGCGAGGTACACACTCCCCATGCCGCCGCGGCCAAGCCGGCGCAGCACGTCGAACTTGTCGATCCGCTGGACGGATGGAGGTACCGTCACGCTGGCTACTTCCCCACCAGGTGCGGCGGCGCGAGGTTGTTCTCGTTGCAGATGTACTCGATCAATTCCCCGTCAGCGATCAGCTGGAACGCCTGCGTCACGCGCCATGGTTTCGCGTAGGCCTTCGGATCGTCGATCGTGATCTCCGCCAGCAACCGGCCGAACGACGGACGACGGATCCGCTCGGTGACCTTGCTCTGCTCCGACTGCGGATGGCCGGCATCGTCCAGCCACGTTCGTTCGTTGAAGCCGGTGGTCTCGACGACGAGCGTGTCGCCTTCCCATCGTCCCTTCGAGTACCCCATCCAGGTGGGCTGCGGATCCTTGGCCAGGGTGTGGCCGCCCAGGAAAATCTGGCGGAACGTGGTGCGGGTCTGGTACAGGATGACGATCGCGCTCGGCGTCTGGATGATCTTCTGTGGAAACGGCACGCCGTTCACGCGCGGAACGCCAGGCTGAAGACAGAACCCCTCAGGATCGTCCTTGCCCCTGTTGTCCTGACGCTCGTCGAACAGCGCCTGCCCCCACGGCGTCATCACGATATCGCCCGGCTTCAGATCGGCGGCGAGATTGGCGTTGTACTTGATGTCGGTCTGCCAGATGCCGGACAGGTCCACCAGGCCTGATGCCGTACGAGGCGGCGGGGCGTTGACGTCCACCCGGCCGTCGGCGGTGCGCGGAGCGGCTGGGGTCCCGATAGCTCCACTGCGCGCTCGCCGTGCTGGCGAGGAGTGTGACGACAACGAGCACTGCGGACAGTTTCATGGTGTCGCTTCTCCCCACGCCCAGGACTGATGCCGTCTATAATCCCCCGATTCCCGTGATTCCTGAGGACATCGGCCCGTACCGCATCCTCGACAAGCTGGGCGAGGGCGGAATGGGCGAAGTTTACCGCGCCCGGGATACCCGTCTCGGTCGAGACGTCGCCATCAAGGTCCTGCCCGCCGCGTTCACCAGCGATCCGGATCGGCTGGCCCGCTTCGAACGCGAAGCACGGACGCTGGCGGCACTGAATCATCCGCACATCGCGGCGATCTACGGCATCGAAGAGGCGAAGGGCGTGCGGGCCCTGGTCCTCGAACTCGTCGAAGGCGAGACGCTGGCAAATCGGATCGCGCATGGACTGAAGGTCGGCGACGCCCTGACCATCGCGCGGCAGATCGTCTCGGCGCTCGACGCCGCGCATGAAAAGGGCGTGGTCCACCGCGACCTCAAGCCGCGAAACATCATGCTGACGAGAGGCGGCGCGGTCAAAGTCCTCGACTTCGGACTGGCGAAGTTCGACGAACTCACACCGTCCCGCGATCTGACGCAATCGCCGACGATGACGCTGTCGGCCACGCGGGAGGGAGTCATCCTCGGAACCGCCGCGTACATGAGTCCGGAGCAGACCCGCGGCCAGGCGATCGACAAGCGGACCGACATCTGGGCGTTTGGCTGCGTGCTTGTACGAGATGCTCACCGGACGCGCGGTGTTCGCGCGCCAGACGCTCTCCGACACCATCGCCGCGATTCTCGAACACGCCCCCGACTGGTCGCTCCTGCCGGGAGACACGCCGGGGAGCGTTCGCCGTCTCCTTCAGCGCTGCCTGGAAAAGAATCAGAGCCGTCGAACCCGCGACATCGGCGACGTGCAGCTCGAACTCGACGAACTCGAGAAGGAGCCGGTGACGGCGGCCGCGAGTGTCACGCCGGTCCGGAGCAGCCGGTTCGCCGTGCCCTTCGCCGTGGTGTCGATCGTCGCGCTCGGCCTCGGAGTCGCCGCCACCCGGCCGATGTGGACGGCCGTTGACCGCGCGCCCACGTTCTCCCGCGTCACACAGCTTGGCTACGGCCCGGCCTCCGAATTCGGCCCGGCGATCTCGCCTGACGGCAAGTGGATCGCCTATCTGTCGAACGCGCGAGGGCCGACCGATGTGTGGGTGAGGTTTCTCAGCGGCGGCGATCCCGATCAACCTCACGGCGTCGACGACGCTCGAGATCCAGAGCCGCGCCGACCTCGGCGGTCTGGCCATCTCTCCCGACGGCTCGATGATCGCCTTCGACGCCGGCGCCACCAAAGGGACGCCGGCCGCACGCTACGACGCCTGGGTGATCCCGGCGCCGCTCGGCGGCGCGCCGCGCAAGGTCGTGGAGCTCGGTCGCGCGCTGCGCTGGTCACCGGACGGCACGCAGATCGCCTTTGTCCGGCCCGGATCGTCGGCGGGAGACTCGCTGTGGGTCGCCCGATCCGACGGCGGCAGCCCGCGCGAAGTGGCCGCGCTGCGCGGCGCGATGCACATTCACTGGCCGGTCTGGTCCCACGACGGGCGCTACATCTACTTCAACTACTCCTTCTCGACGGCGAATCGAGAGCCGGCCTCGATCTATCGCGTCGCTGCCGAGGGTGGAGCGGTGGAGCCGGTGGTGCCGACCGCGCGGCGCGCGGTCTTTGCCTTTCCCACACCTGACGGCAAGGGGCTGATCTACTCGGCAAATCCCCATGGCGTCGATCTCGCCTTGTGGTGGCGGCCGTTCGATGGGTCCGAACCGACACGGCTGACGACGGGCGTCGGCGAGTTCGCGGAAGCGTCGATGACCGCGGACGGGCAGACCCTGGTCAGCTCGCTGGTCCAGTCTCGCCGAGCGCTGACCCTCCTTTCGATCGCATGGGAGCGCCTCGACGCAGGCGATCACCAGTGGCTCGACCGGCGACTTCGATCCGACGATGTCACCCGACGGCACCCGGCTGGTCTTCACCTCATCGCGATCGGGTTTTCAGAATCTCTGGACGTCCGGCCCGGATGGCACGATGGCTCGCGCGCTGACCTCGGGTAACGCCTTCGACGAGCAGCCGGCATTCTCTCCGGACGGGACGCGCCTCGCCTTCGTTTCAGACCGCGGCGGACGTCGAAGCATCTGGACGATGAGCGCCGACGGCGGCATCCCGGAGCGGCTTGTCGACGCCGACGTCGTCGATCGACTCGTGTGGTCACGGGACGGCCGGCGGATCGTGTTCGCGGTGACCGGCGATACACCGACGCTCCAGTCGGTCAGCGTGGCTGACGGGACCATCCAACCCGTACGCACGCCGGGGCCGGCCGTGACTCCAATCGGGTTTGTCGGCGACGCGCTCGGCTACCTCGAGCCGTTCCCGGGCGACGCACGCACTCCGAACCGCACTCACGTCGCGTTCGTGCGTGAAGGCGGCGATTCGGCCTCCATCGATGTTCTCAGAGCCCTCAACCTTTCCAACGGCTTTGCCGTCCTCTCATCAGACGGTCAGCGCCTGGCGGGCTTCGTCAATCCCGGTGGAGGGGCCAGTTCGATCTGGATCGCCGACTTGCGCCGGGGCACGCCGTTTCAGAAAGTGATCGACTTCCCCGCTGACGTTCTCGTGCGTGGCGCCACGTGGTCGGGCAGCGATCGATTGATTGTGGGCACGACTCAGCGAACGAGCCACCTGGTCCTGTTCGATCAGGCGAAGTAGGCTACGGGAAGAGCACGGCTGCCGGAGGACCGCCCGAGAGCTTCATGGCGCGTGCCGCGGCAGACGCGGCGCAACTGCTGCCGCATCTCGGCGCCGGTCCCGCTCACGTCGTCGGACATTCCAGCGGTGCGCTCGTCGCGCTCGATCTGGCGTGCAACGCGCCCCATGCGGTACGGTCGCTGGCGCTGCTCGAACCGCCACTGCTTGGCGTACCGTCGACCGGCCCGCACATGGCGGCGCTGACGCCAGCCGTCGAGCGCTTCACCGCGGGAGATTCGGCCGGTGGGATCGATGGTCTCTTCAGCCACGTCTTCGGGTCCGGCTGGAGGCCAGTCGCCGATCGCGCCGTTCCCGGGGGAGCCACCCAAGCTGAATCAGACGCCGGCACGTTCTTCCAGTTCGAGTTGCCCGGCGTCGGCGCGTGGCAGTTCGATTCGTCCCGAGCACGCCAGGTCCGGCAGCCGGTGCTCTTCATGATGGGAAGCGCGACGCTGCCGTTCCACAAAGAAGCCGGTGAGCGAGTTCGCGAGTGGTGGCCCGACTCCGAGCAGTGCGTGGTTCCTGGCGCGACTCACGCGCTGCAGGTTGTGCAGCCCGCAGGCGTGGCGGAAGGACTCGCACAGTTCATCGCGCGTCACTGATCGGCAGGCAAGGACATCATCGGTACGGCCAGTGCCAATGCCATGGTGGCCCAGTTGGTCGCCGCGGCAGAGATGAATTGATCCGTGCCGTGGGGGAATTCGCTGTCGAAGTACGGCTGGATCGGGACGGCCCGGCTGCGGACGTGCCACGAGCCGTCCTCGAGCTGCGTGCCGAGCAGGAACCGCACGCCCTTCTCGTACGCCGGATCGGTCGGCTTCACAGCACCGCTCTCCGCGAGAGCCGTCAACGCCTGACCGGTGGCGTAGGCGTCGCTGGCCAGCGTCGGGATCTGACCCCAACCGCCGTCGGCGCGTTGCTGCGCGATCAGCGCGCTTGCGGCGTTCCGGATCGCAGACTGGCGCTCACCTGACCAGCCGAGACCCAGGAGCAGGAAGGCGTGATCCTCGGTACTCGCCGGTTGGGCCTGCGCGAGCCACGCCGCGCCGCGCTGGATCGCGCGCGCGTACTCGGCCTTCTGCGGCGCCGGCGCATAGGCCTGCATCGAGCGTAGCGCAAGGGCCGTGACGGCGATGTCGCTCGACTCGATCGGCGGTCGATCCGCCGCCACGCGCCATCCGCCCTCGGCGAGCTGACGCCGCTTCACGTAGCGCGCCAACGCATCGGTCGCCGGGTCGGACGGGTACCGCGCCGCGGCAAGCCCCGCGAGTATGTAGGCCGTCGTATCGATGCGTCCGGGGATCGGCGATGTCCTGCAGCTCGCGTTCGCGCCAGCTCTCGAGGTAGGCGCGTGTTCTCGCCATCTGCTCGCGGACGCTGGCTTCGTCGATGCGGAACCCCTTGCGCCGCACGACCTCAGCGGTCATCTGGAACAGGCTGTTGTTGTGACAGGAGACGCATGTCGCGGTCTTGAGGAACACCTCGTCTGCATGCTGCAGCAGCGGAAGGCTGATGCTGACCGCGTCGCGCACGGCTCGCGGCGCAGCGGGCCTCTTCACGGTCGGCGCAGGCGCCGTGTCCACCCTGCCGGCCCTTGCCGCGGCGACTGGAGCAATCGGCGCCGTGCCCTTGTCCGCGCCGTGGTCGAGGAGCGCGTTCACGATCTCGCTGGCGTCGGCACGGCCGGCGGCCACCTGCAATGGCGTGCGGCCGTCCAGCGATTGCACGTTCGGATCGGCACGGCGCTCGAGCAGCAGTCGCGTCATCGCTGGATCGTCCACCGCCCACAACAGCGCGGTTGCGCCGGCATCGTTGCGGACGTTCGGGTCCGCGCCCATCTCGAGCAGCAATCGAGCCGACGGCATGTCTCCGTAGAGTGCGGCGTACATCAGCGGCGTGATGCCACCGGATCCCGTCGCGCGCGCCGCCTGCGGGTTCGCCTTCAGCAACTGCTCGACTCTCCGGCGATCGCCGAGCCGGAGCGCGTCCAGCACCCGCGTCGCCAACGGATTCGCCGGAGGCGACGGCGTCTCTCCCGCGAGCTCGTCGGGCCACTCGGCGCCCTGATCGATCCACGTCTTGATCGTGGTGATCTCCTCGGGCCGCAGCGCGCCGGTCGGCGGCATCTGCAGTCCCGCCTCGCCGCCAGCGACTCGACGATAGAGCCGGCTGACCGCGCTGTTGCCGGGGACGATGCGCGCGTTGTTGGCGCCGACACGATTGGGCATGGAGTCGCGGCGGCGATCGAGGCGGAAGTTGCCGCTCTGCAGCGATGCGCTGTGGCAGCCGTAGCAGTTGGCGCGCAGCAGCGGTTGAATGTCGCGCGCGTAGTCGATTCGTTCCGGCGACTGCGCGGACGTCCTGCCAGACACCACAACCGCCGCGCCCGCGAGCGCCGCGAGGAACAGTCCCTGGAGTGCGATCCTCATCGAGGCAACTTTAGCGCGTTCGGTGGTCGAGAGCGATAATGACGCTGATGTCGCCGCGAGTTCCGGCCAGAGCCACACTCATTGCATGCACCCTGGCTGCGTGCCTGATCACGGTATCGCCGTCTGCCCAGGAGGCGCTGCCCACCGCGCCGATCGTGATGCGCGCGTTCACGCTGCGCTTCGATCCGGCCGGGCACATTCACGCTGTCGGGTGAAGGCTGGCCGTCGATGGCCGGCGCCTGGAGCACGAGCGGCCGCGAGGTGACCCTGCAACTCTCGAACGGGCCGGCCGACTGCACCGGCGCCGGACGCTACACCTTCTCCGTGGCCGGCGCGCGCGTCAGCTTCACCCTGGTCGAGGACGCCTGCACGGTGCGGCGGATGATTCTCGATCGCAGCGAGTGGTCGCCACCCGGCGGTCAAGCGGCGATCGAACCGCGTCGCATCGTACGCACGCAGCGGCACCGCGAAGGGCGCATTGCCGCCAGCGCGAGGCGCCGGCCACTGGCCATCGTTCCGCGGACGCGAAGCGGCAGGCGTCGCCGATGGACAGCGGCTCCCGGACACCTGGAGTCCCGCAACGGGCGCGAACGTCCTGTGGCGGCGGCCGATTCCCGGGCTCGCGCACTCCAGCCCCATCGTCTGGGGCGACATGCTGTTCGTGACCAGCGCGATCAGCAGCCGTCCGGATGCCACGTTCAAGCCCGGTCTCTACGGCGACGGCGATGCGTCGGACGACCGATCGGTGCACCGCTGGATGCTCTACGCGATCGACACGCGCACGGGCAGAATCCGCTGGGAGCGAACGGCAGCGCAGGGCGAACCGCGCAACAAGCGGCACATCAAGTCCACCTACGCGAGCAGCTCCCCCGCCACCAACGGCCGCATCGTCGTCGCCTGGTTCGGATCGCAGGGGATTCATGCCTACGATTTCGACGGCGGCCTGCGCTGGTCCGTCGATCTCGGCCGTGTGGACATGGGCGCCTACGACATCCCGTCGTACGAGTGGGGACCAGCCAGCTCGCCGATCATCTGGAACGACCTGGTGATCGTGCAGTGCGATACGCAGACCGATTCGTTCCTGCTGGCGCTGAATGCCGAGACGGGAGAAACGGTGTGGAAGACGGAGCGCGTGGAGCTGCCGTCGTGGGGGACGCCGACGATCGTCACGACGACCGCCGGGCCGGAGCTGATCACGAATGCGTCGAACTTCATCCGTGGCTACGATCCGAAGACCGGCCGCGAGTTGTGGACGCTCGGTGGCAGCTCGAAGATCACCGCGCCGACGCCGATCTTCGCGAACGGGCTGCACATCGTCGCCAGCGGCCGCGCGCCGGAGCGGCCGCTGTTTGCCGTCCGGCCCGGCGCGCGTGGAGACCTGACGCTATCGGCCGGCGCAACGAGCAGACCCTCCATCGCCTGGAGCTGGAGCGGCCGGGGCTCGTACATGCCGACACCGATCGCCTACCGCGGGATCGTGTACGTGCTGGCCAACAACGGCGTCTTCGACGCCTATGACGTCGCTACTGGCAAGGAGATCTATCGTCAGCGCCTGCCGCTCATCGGCAGCGGCTACAGCGCCTCGCCCGTTGCCGCCGATGGAAAGATCTATCTGTCCAACGAAGACGGCGACATGCTCGTCATCGAAGCCGGGGCGACGTTCAAGCACCTGGCCACGAACTCGATCGGGGAAACACTGATGGCCACGCCGGCGCTATCGCAAGGCGTCATGTACGTCCGCGGCGCGCGCACGCTGTTCGCCATCGGAAAGAAATAGCGCGAAGAAATGGCGTGAAGGAAATGAGTCGTAGTGAATCGCGACGCTCATCCGCGCCGACTTACGTCATCCGCGGTGTCCCGGGCCCTCATCCGCAATATCGCCGACCTCGTCAGGATCGAGCCCAGACGACTGGCCCATGTCGTCTTCATCGACGTCGCCGATGAAGCCCCGCTCACGTGAATCCTCGGTCTGGGGACCAGGCTCATCCTTCTCACCCCAGCCGAACTCGGGTTCCAACAGTGAGAAACGCATGTGTGCGCGCCTCCGACGCTGACGGCTATCGAGCAAGCGTCATGCCCGCGCGAATCGGGCCTACCCGCCCTTCTTCGCCCGCTTTCGTGCTGACGCAGACCCGCCGACGATACCCAGGTCGATCAGGACGGCAATCACGACCACGACGAGTTGAAGACCCTCTACGGATCCGCGGCTGTTGATTGCCCACGCGTACGCCAGCGTCGTCAGCGGCATGAACAGGAATCCGATGAACGGCCAGAGGACCGTCTCGTAGGCGCGGCCGATGTAGTCGCTGAAGATCACGACGAGCGCGATGGCGAATCGGGGCGCCGACAGGGCCAGACACCCGACGAGAAATGGCATACGTTGAGTGTAACGTGGGGGCCGCCTTCAGGCGGCCCGGAAGGTCAGCCCAGGTTCATCATTCTGGCGATCGCCGGCCACCTGCTGCTCGCTCTCAACCCTTTCGAGATGACGAACCGCACGTAATACATCATCGAGTGGTCGCGCTCCGCGATCGCCTTCTCCGTCCAGTCAGCACCGGTCTCGACGTCTCCGCACAACAGGTAGTAAACGGCCTGTGCGCGTGCGTCACCGAATTCCTTCCCGGTTCCCAGCAACTGGTAGAGCGCGCGTGCTTCGCTCTCTTCGCCGCTCACCTTCAGCACCGCTGCCAGCGTGGCGATCGCGTCCGGATACCACGGACCGACCTCACGGGCCAACCGTGCTGCGGCCACGGCCTCCGGCATCTCGCCCCAGACGGCGTGGAAGTGCGCGACGGAGACTCGGGCCACGACGAGATTCGGATCGAGCTCGAGAACTTTCTTCGCCTGCGCGTATGCGTCCTTGTCCCGTCCCGCCGCCTGCAGATACGCGTGCAGGTTCATGCGCGGCCACACCTCCAGCGGATCCTCTTCGATCGCGCGCTCGGCGAGCGCGATGGCCTGCTCGGCATGGCCTCGCTGGAACAGCACTCCGGCATACATCGGCCGAACGATGGCGTTGCCCACCTGCTGCGCCATCGGAAACGCGAAGTGACGCTCGACGGCATCCCAGTCCAGATCGTAGAAAGCCGTGAGGTAGCCCGACAGCGCGTGGGCGTCTGGCAGCGATGCGTCGATCTGCATCGCGCGCTGAATCGCCGCCCGCGCCGTGGGAACCGATCGATGCGGCGGGCATTGACCGAAGATCGTCATCGTCTGCCAGTAGGACGCCAAGCCCACGTGCGCAAGGGCAAAGGCCGGATCGAGCTCGATGGCTGATTCGTAGCACCGCTTCGCCAGTTCCAACGACTCCGGCGTCACTTTCGCCAGATGATGCTTCGCCTTGAGATAGGCGTCATACGCCGGCAGCTTCGGCATGTACCGCTGCGGGGCCGCGGCCGGGCCCGAGAGCTTGAGGCGCAGCGCCCCGGTGATCGCCGCGGAGATCTCGTCCTGGACGGCGAAGATGTCGGTCAACTCGCGATCGTACCGCTCGCTCCACACCTGTCCGCCATCCACCGCCGCGATCAACTGCGCCGTCACGCGAATCCGTGAGCCGGCGCGCCGCACGCTGCCTTCGAGCACGTGCGCCACATCGAGCGCCTCGGCAATCCTGCGCACGTCCTCGGACTTGCCGCGGAACGCGAAGGATGAGGTCCGCGCGATCACCTTCAGCCCGTCCACCTTCGCGAGCAGATTGATGATCTCTTCGGCCAGGCCGTCGCTGAAATACTCCTGCTCCTTGTCCGCGCTCAGATTCGCAAATGGCAGAACGGCGATGGACGGCCTCGAGGTCGACGAGGCTGCGGGGCGGTTGACGGTTCGCAGCTCACTGACGAGACCGTGCGCGGTCTGGATGCGATCGCCCGCGCGCTTCGCCAGGCAGCGCTCGATCAGCGCCGCGACGGCCGCAGGCACGTGTGTGCCGGACAACGGCCTTGGTGAATCGCGCAGGATCGACGCCGACAGCTCGGCGTGCGTCCGGCCTTGAAACGGCCGGCGTCCCGTCGTCATCTCGTAGAGCAGCAGACCGATCGAGAAGATGTCCGTTCGGTGGTCAATCGCGGCGCCAGAAATCTGCTCGGGCGACATGTACGCCGGGGTCCCCATCACGACGCCCGCCTTCGTCTGGTCGAACGACGCCACTGTCTCCTCGTCAGCGGCGAGACCGCGCATCTCCTTGGCGAGGCCGAAGTCGAGCACCTTCACCCGCCCGTCGCGCGTGATCATGACGTTGGCGGGCTTCAGGTCGCGATGGACGATCCCCTTGTCGTGCGCGTCCGCGATCGCGTCCGTCACGGCCACCGCAACGTCCACGGCTCGCGCGACGGGCCACCCTTCGGGTGGAATGGCCGCCGACAACGCCTGCCCATCGACGAGCTCCATGGTCAGGAAGTGAACGCCCTCGCTTTCCTCTACGGAATAGAGCGTCACCACATTGGGGTGATTGAGTGCGGCGACCGCGCGCGCTTCGCGATGGAACCTGGACAGCCGGTCGCGATCGGCCGCCAGGTGCGCGGGCAGGATCTTCAGGGCGACATCGCGGCCGAGCCTGGTGTCTTTGGCCCGATAGACCTCACCCATTCCGCCGGCGCCGATCGGGGCAAGGATTTCGTACGGCTCCGAGGTCACCGATCGCTGCGAATGGCCCGTCACGCGGGAGGCAGCGGCGGGCACGCCTCGCCGAGGAATCCGCCGCCGCCGCAGTACTTCACGTCCTGGAGCTGAATCGCGAGACCGTCCGGGTCGGTGAGATACAGCTCCGGCGTGCCGCCCTCGGCGCCGCCGCGATTCGGCATGCGCAGCGAGATGTAGGTGACCAGCGGCGTGCGCCCTTGTCCGTCCTGCTGCTTGAGGCCATAGCTGACGAGCAGCTTCGTGACCGCCGCCGGATCGAAGTTCTCCATCGCGACACAGGCGTGATCGATGCCGGCCGCACGCGCGGGTCCGCCGCCGGCGCCGCGTCCGCCGTCGGGCGCGCCGCGCCCCGCGCCACCGCGACCGGCGCCGGGAGCGCCCGCGGCACCGCCGCGCGTCGGACCACCGCCGCCGATGAACATCAGGAAGTGGACGCCGCCGCCGACCTGCCACGCCGGCGTCTGCGCCTGATACACCATCGGCGTGAAGCCGAAGAGCTCGAGATACATCGGCACCGTGTTCGGATCGCTCGCCGCGATCGTGAAGTGACTCGTGTCCTTCAGCGCGATGAGTCCCGGCTTCGGCGATCGCTCGGGCATCGGGCACGCATTGCCCAGCGCTCCGCTTCCGCCGCAGTAGCTGACGTCGTGGAGCTGGAAGACGACGCCGCTCGGATCGGCCGCGAACAGGTCGCGCGTGCTGCCGTCCGGCGACCCGCCTTCGGTCTGCCGGCGCGTGCGAACGAGGATCTGCTTCGGTCCCGGCTTGTCCGCGGTCGAAGGCGCGGCGGTGAAGCCGTGAGCCGTGAGCGCCTGCATCGCGCGATCGACGGAGAAGTCCTGCACGCCGAATCCAAGCGCGCTGATGCTCGGACCTTCACCAGCCGCCGCCTGACGGAGCGCGAGGAATCTCGGTCCGTTGCCGATCCGCAGCAGCACGGTCGAACCCTGCCTCGCCTGCACCGGCATGCCGAACAGGCCCTGGTAGAAGTCGAGCGACCGGGCGACGTCGGAAACCGTCAGCGTGATCTGACTGAGCCCGTTGACCCGGAACGGCGCGCGCGCCGGGGCCTGAGCCAGCATCCGCGGCGACAGCGCCAATGCGGGCAGCGCGGCAAGAAAGTGACGACGATCGAGCGGAACAGCCATGTCGGGATTTTAGTCCGAACGTGGTGGGGGATCGGGGATCAGGGATCAGGGATCAGGGATCAGGGATCAGGGATCAGGGATCGAGAGCTTTTGATCCCCGGTCCCTCGATCCCCGATCCCATTCTCCAGCGCACCCCGGACTGAGGCGCATCGGTAGACGTGCCCGACGGCACTGGCAACGATCGTTCCACGCGGGTCGGTCGCGGCGTTGACCGGCACGAACAGCGTGGTCCCTTCACGACGCGACAGCACGTTGGTCGCGACGAGCGCGCGCATCATCCACACGGCGCCGCGGACGCTCGGGCACTCGACGCCGAGCCAGCCCGGGTAGTGATGATCCGATCGATGAAGACCCGTCTCGCGCTGAATCAGTGCAGCGACGGTCGCAGCGATGGAATCGTAGCGGCGGGTCTTTCCTGGCCTGAGCGAAGTCGAAGGCAGACCCGCCGAGATATCTGGTTCGATAAACGGCGATTCGCCGGCCATCGTGTTGAACAGTTCGGCGATCGCCTGCTGCTGGTCGTGAGGAATGTGTCCTACCCAGTAGTGGCAGGTCTTCGCCATCACGGTGATGACGTTCTTGATTTCCTTCTCGATGCGGAAGTGCGGCGCCGCCGGCAGCTCGAGGATCGCGCCGCGGCGGCGTGCGGCGACGTTTTCCATGACGATGGCGCGCATCAGCCAGCCGGCCATGGCGTCGCCGGCACACGTGACCGAGACCCAGCCAGGTTCCGGAGCCACGTAGGCGCGCAAGCCGGTCACCAGCGTGATGCCGCGACAGATCTCTTCAGCCACTTCGTCGTAGCGGCCGAACTGCGCGTTGATGTCGGCTTCGATCCCGGGTTCGAGGAGCGCCCCCTTGTGCGGAGGCCCGCCCGCCATGGCCAGATCGCAGAAGCTGCCCCAGATCTGATCCCACGCGACCTGGCCATCGGCGTCGTACTTGAGCCCGGCCGATCGCATCGGCTTCGGTTCGACGTCCTCGTACGAGTCCTGGTAGTCCTCGGGCAGCAGCGTTCTGAGCCGGGCGTCAAGCGCCTCGAGCGCCCTCGGAACGTCCACACCCGATGATCTCACGTCATCGCACCGACTTCCTGGCCCTGCGCGCGGTCTCCACTTCATCGGTGATGATGCCGGCGACAGCAGGATGCTTGAACAAATCCCTGCATCCTCTGCTCGTCGTTCACCGTCCACGGCACCACGGGCATGCCGAATGCCTTGCACTCATCGAGCAGATCCCCTGTCAGCCACGAACCGTTTTCCGGGCCAAGGAAATCAATGAACTCGACGTCGGGCGACCGCAGAACTCGCCGCGCCTTGACGACGAGATCGGGCTCCTCGAGTAGCAGCCCTACCTGCGCGTCCTCCCGTAAGCTCCCGCACCTGTTTAGGCACTTCGGGGAGAAACGAGGTGAGGACGAAATCATCCGTGTTCCAGGCTGCCTTCCGGATCTCCTCGCAGGACCTTCGGCACGCTGCCCTTGTCCTTCAACTCGATGTCGAGGCGCACTTTTCCTCTCAGCTCGTTCAGGCAGTCCAGACAGCGTGGGAATATCCGACGCTTCCGGCCAGAGCCTGGAAGGCCGTGGTAGTCAACCGTTGACAGCTTGGTGCCGCCAAGCGCGTCGTCGTGAAACACCACGAGCGTGTCACCCTTCAGCTTCCGCACGTCCAGCTCGATGACGTCGGCCTTGGCCTCCATCGCGTGCGCGGAAGTCACTCATCATGTTGCCCATCTTGCCGGCGTCAATACGGCCACGATGTGCGGCAATGAAGTTCGACTCGAACGTCAGCTGGCCGGCGACCGATGCGGCGTTTCACCAGCCGGTCGTCATAGAACCTGCGGAAGCGCTCCGCGTAGGTGCACCGGCTGATCGCCCAGGTCCGCTGGAAGGCCTCCTGCATCGCCCACCGGCGGAAGACCGCCATCCATCCTTCGACATGGGGATGATCGAAGTTGTCCTCGAGATGGAGGTCGGCATAGACGTCCTCCATCAGCTGGATCATCGAGTTGATGACGTAGAACTCGCTGCGCTCGTCGGCTGGCGACAGAGGCGCGCCGCCGATCGACGCGAGCGTCGTGCTCGGCAGCCCGTCGAACAGCGTGTGATCCAGGAATGCGAGATGCGGGATCGTGCGGACGCGCTCCATGATCGTCGAATACACGCGCGTGTGCTCGGTGGAGTGCTGCGCGATCACGGTCGTCGGTGGATGCCAGAATTTGTGCAGCCGCTCGAACAGCCAGCCGATGTCGCGAACCGGCGGCGATCGTCGTTCTGGAACGGTTGAACGCGCATTCGCCGATGTGCATGCCGAGCCGGCGGTAGGCCTCGAACTGTCCCTCGCCGAACCACTGGTCGGCGGTGGACTCATGCGGGAACTCCGGGACGCGAAGACCGTACTCGAGCACGTCGTGCGGGCTCGTCGCCCGTGATCGAGGGCTTGAGGTAAATCAGATAGCCCATCTCGTACGCCGGCCGATCGCCGGGCCGAAGCGGGAGGTCATCCTCGTTCAGCAGCTGCCCGCGCCAGTCACGCCTCGGGACGTTCAGATAGTGAATCTTCCCGACCACACAGTGCACCTGGCTCCACATGTTGCGCATCACGAGCCCTGATGCGATCGAGCGAGATATCGATCTCCACACCGAAATCGGTACGGCACCGGCGGACGAGATTCCCGAGATCCTGAAACGTGAAGTCACCGTCCTGCCCGGCATCGCAGGCGATGATGTAACGACAGCCGCGGCGAATCAGTTCATAGACACCGAGGTTCTCGAAATGGCCCCCATCCGACACGTTGACGTACTGCCTTCTCGTCGTCGGTGCTGCCGGTCAGTTCGCTTGCGGTATAGGCCAGACCGAACGGCGGTCCGGGTTGCGACGCCGACTTCCGGTTTCGTGTGTTGCCCACCCACCAGCCAAGACGCGCGTTGAAGACCGTCAGCAGGAACGCCAATGCCGGGCTCGTCGCCTGTCCCATGTTCGGGTTGGCGGCCGCGCCTGAAATCGCCATGGCCATGCCAAGCAGCGGGCCTTCGCCGTCGCGGTAGAAGGCCGCTGGTCGGGACATAGGCCTCGGCGTAGCCGATCGTGCTCTTGTTGAGCACCGCGCGATCGAGATCGAAGCCGCAGTACTTCGGTGTGAAGACAAAT
Organism: uncultured Acidobacteriota bacterium; assembly: GCA_963751025.1. Lineage (GTDB taxonomy): Bacteria > Acidobacteriota > Vicinamibacteria > Vicinamibacterales > UBA2999 > Gp6-AA40. Next base: position 149,988 of record CAVVTC010000014.1, read on the forward strand.
GATTCTGCCTTGCGTTCCTGCCACGCCAGATCCTTGCCGCCGACGAGATTCAGCGCGCAGTTCAGGATCGGATACGGCCCCGGATATTTGTGCTCGTCGTCTTTGGCGTTGGCGTGATCCAGCTTGGCCAGACGCACGTCGTCGTCGGGATCGAACCCGGTGAACCAGTCGGCTTTCCGATCGTCATGCGAGGCGCCCAGATAGGCGCGCACCAGCCGGTTCTTGTAGAAGTGGTGCATCGAAAACGCATTGATGTCCACTCGGTACGAGAACATGAGTCCGACGGCGAAACAGCCAAGCGTCAGCCCGAGCATCCAGAGTCCTGCATCGTTCCACTGCGTCACGTAGGTCCAGTAGGCCAGGCTTCCGCTCAGGTTACCCATCGGATTGTCATGGCGGACGACCACGTCGAGCACGAGCGAGATGGCGACGATGAGTCCAACGATGAACACGTACGGTGCGACGAATGAGATGCCGCGTATCAACACCGTGGTGATCCCGGCGGGCGGCGCATCGCCGTTCTTCTCCTCCGCGGAGCCACCGGCCCTGACGCCGGCGAACGTCGACCCCAGCCACGCGAGCAGCGCAGTCCACCCGCTCCACTGGCTCACCTGCGAGTAGTCCTGAAGACGGTGCCAGGCCCACGGCACGTAGAGCGCAAACACAAACCAGGCGAGGCAACCCACCGTGTACATGTGGATGAACGTGCGAAAGCGGCTCCACCACTCGCGGTGCTCGTCCGGAAACTTCTCGCCGAGCATTCCCAGGACGACGATGATGAGGATCGAAATGACGAGCATCGCCGCCGGCCCACCCAGCACCGCGGCGTGCCAGGGCCTGGCGATTCCTCGATCGAGGCCCGCGATCTCGAACAGTTGGATGAGCGCGAGGGACACGGCGCCAGCCGCGAGGCCACCGACGAGGATGGCAGACCCGAACGATCTGATGAGTCCGCCGCGGATCGCCCTTCCAGCAGCGCGCAGCCTTGCCGAACCCCAGAATGAGCGCGACATAGAGCGACGCGGATACCGCAACAATCGTGGACAGCAGCAGCGGCCAGCCCAGAGTGGCGACGGCGGCGGTCACACGGCTGGCGGGCAAAACGGTGAGGATGTCCGGAAGGCGAAGAATGAGCAGCGACATCGCCAGGAGCCACGGCAGCACGACGCCCAACTGGATCGCCAACGGGCGCGCGTACCTGGGCACCTCCTCCTTCGAGCGGCCCTGGCGACGGCGGCCGCTTTGTCTTCACGATCTTCACTGCCGAGCGGGTCCAGACGCCGAAGGTTCTTGATCAGAATCCACGTCGCCCCCGAGAGCAGCACGCCAATGAAGCGCGATCAGCGCCCAGGGATCCAAGCCGTCGACGTCGCGGCGCCGGCCCCGGCGAGCTTGACGATCCCGCGAGGCATCAGCAGCAACCCGGCAAAGAGCGAGACGAGAATGACCTGATTGAGCAGGGCATTCCGCGTGAAGATGCCGATCATGGTCCAGGTGTCGGCGCTCAGGAATCCGGTGCGCGGCGTGAGGTAGTTGCTGTACTCTCGGAGATAGCGGATGGGACGCACCGCGCCGGCGACCGGATTGGCGTTGCGAACCGGCGACAACCGTCGCTGCATGTCGTTGATCGCGTCCGAGCGCTTTCGCGTGCCTGATTGCCGGTGCATCCAGGCGGTGAACCAGCCGCCGATGTACCCGCCGCCGGACACCGTTGACAGGTAATCGCAATGCTTCAGCAGAGCCGATCTTGGCGAGCGACTGCAGCACGCCGAGGTTGAACGTCGCGCTGCGAATGCCGCCGCCCGAGAAGGCGAGTCCCAGCAGATCCTCGCGAAGCGCCTGCCGGAACGACGCGCCCTTTGTCTGAACGCTCGCCACCCATCGGGTCGCGCGGCATGGAGGTGGTGCGCTCCCCATCCGGACGTCTCGCGCACCCATTCGCGAGTGGCTGACGAATCTGCTCCAGTTCGCTCTGGAGCACCATGCTGAACGGCACCGGGACTTTGAGCGTGTCGCGCGAGATCGCTGACCTCCTTCGGGTTCGCAATCAGGCGATACGCCATCTCCTCATCGGTCTCACCGCCCGGAGGCCGTGTGCGTCCAAACCACGTGTCCGGCGAGGTCTTGCGATGGATGAGGTCATGGATGAAATGTGGCGGTTTGTGCACCAGCCGCAGGCGTTCGCTGGCGCTGCGTGATCTCCTGGCGCCGCGACTCCGGGTCGATCGCAGGCGTGCCTGGCGGCGGCAGTCTTCACCGGTGAGATCTTCTCAGCCGAACGCTACGCCTGCGTCGTGGGCCTTTCCTGGCCGCCGAACCATCCACGGCGGGCATGGGCACGGACATGGTTCGCGAGCTGGTTGGGAAACTGCTCGCAGTATTTGAGCTCGAGCCAGGCGTCGGCGGCCAGTTCCGGCAACCGATAGAACTCGTGGACGACTTGAGCGATCCAGACGTTCGGATGTTCTTCGATCAGGTAGCTGGACCCCCGCCGCATTCTGGTGAGCGTCGGCGAGACCCTCTTCGACGAGCTGCCTCGTCACCTCCCAGCACGACTGCAACTTGATGAATTCTTCGATGCTCTTCGGATCCGGGTCGTGGAGCTCGCGCCGAAAGAGCGTGTCCCACTTCTTCTTGAGGACCTCGAGGGCATCGCCGGCTGCTGCGAGGGGCCTGGAGTGGCGGCAAACAGCTCCTGCCAGCGAAGTCGCAGCGCATCGAGCGCCTGCGGCATGTCGGGATGACTGGCGAGTTCCTGCATGTAGTCCATCGGCCACTGCTCCCTGCTGGTCTGGTTGTGCCGGAATTATGAGGGATCGCGAGGCTGATCCCTCGATAAGGAATAACGACAGGATGGTGGGTTCGGAACGGCCGAACGGCGATGGGCGTGAGGTGGGCTACTTCGTGCCCTTCATCGTGCCGACGTCCTCGCCCTTCAGGAACCTGAGAAGCGGCGGATACAGCAGGTGCGGCGCTTCGAACTGCGGGTTGTGGCCGACGTTGGGGATGATGTACAGCTGCCCGCGCTGGACGCTCTCGGCCACGCGTCGGGCGCCGCCGGGATAGTCGGCGCCGTCCTTCTCGCCACCGATCACCAGCGTCCGCGCCTTGATTCGCGGCCAGTCGGAGACGACCGGGTCGGCATAGATCGCCTGCTGCTGCAGCGCGCGGACCATCGCCATGCGCGGCCAGTCACCGCTCTTGATCCACCCGTAGTGAATCTTCACGTACTTCATGTACTCCGGCTTCCAGTTCACGTAGTACGCGCGCATGCCGCGGACGATCTCGGTGTAGTCGCGCGCCAGCGCCGCCTTGTACACCTCGGACGTGTCGCGCCACGGTCGCGCGCTCCGGGCATCGGTCAGGCCGATCTGGTTGATCATCGCGAGGCTGCCGACCGCGTCCGGATACGACGAGGCAAAGCGGCTGGCCACCATGCCGCCCATCGAGTGCGTGACGATGTCAGTGGTCTTGATGCCGAGCGCGTCGATCAGCCGTTTGGTGTTCGACGCGTGCGTGCTGATCGAATAGTGCAGGATCGGCTTCGACGATCGTCCGTAGCCGATCTGATCCGGCACGATGACGCGGTAGCCTTCCTTGCTGAGGATCGCAATCGTCTCGGTCCACGCCTCGCCGAAGAAGTTCATGCCGTGCAGAAGTACGACACTGCGGCCGTTGGGCGTTCCGCCCGGCGGGACGTCCATGTAGGCCATGCGCACGTCCTGGCCTTCGAGATTGAAGGAGTGATAGAGGACCGGATGCGGATACGGAACGTCCTCGAGGTTGATGCTCATCGGCCCCCAGTCGGCCGGTGGCGCGGGAGGTGGCTCCTGCGCGGACGCCGACGCCGGACCGAGGACGAGCACTCCGAGAACAAGGCTGCACACGGTGCGCATGGTCACGCCTTTCCTAAAGCCGGTCGAACCGGAACTTAGTCGAGCAGAAGCTTCTCCGGACAGATGATGCGGACCATGCCACGGCTCTTGCTGATCACGCCGTCGCTTTCCCACTGCTTGAGCAGGCGGCTGGCCGTAACGGGGCTCACATCCGCGAGGGAAGCCAGTTGATCGTTCTTGATGCGGACGTCGATACCCGACGGTTTGCGGGTACCGGTCCGAAATCCTAAGACGTGTGAGCGCGCGGGCCAGGCGTTGTTCGGCAGTGACGGTGACGAGCCTCTCGTGCCGTTCGGCGAACATGGCCACGTAACGCAGCGCGACGTGCAACGCGTTCTCCGACAGCTGCGGGTGCTCGGCAGCAAGCGTCTGAATCGTCTCGCGCGTCCAGACGAGGACCTCGCCGCTCTCGAGCGATTCGGCGGTCCCGATGTAGTCGATGTCACTCGGTCAGGATGGTGCCGAGGCCGAAGACGTCGCCCGGCGCGAGAATCGCCATGACGATCTGGCGGCCGTTGCGAGCGAGCCGGCCGAACTGCACGCGCCCCGTGCGCAACACGAACAGGCGCTCGGCCGGCTCTCCGCACCTGAAGAGTACTTGTGCAGGGCGGAGGGTGCGCCGGCGCGATCCAGCGATGATGGCCCGCCGCGCATCGGGCGCGACGCCGGCAAGCAGACGGTCCGTGACGTCGTGCGGGCGCGAGCGGTTCGTGGCCATGGCACCGATAAAGCCGATGGCCTCAGCATACCCTGCTCGCGCCCGCCCACGGCGCCCGGGCTACTTCTTCTTGTGGTGCAGCCCGAAGGCGGCGCCCTGCGGATCCAGGGCGTTCACGATCCAGTCGCCGTCCGGCACTTCCATCGGGCCGTTGATGACCTGCCCGCCGTTCGCCTTGACGGCCTCAGCGGCGGCGTGCACGTCGGGCACGCGGAAGTAGATCTGCCAGTTCGGCGGTACGTTCGCCATCTCCGGCCGCTTGTTCATCATGCCGCCGATGTCTCCGTGCGGACGGTTGAACATCTGGTACGTGCCCATCGGCCCCATCTCCATCGCCTCGCTCCGCTGCCAGCCGAAGGCCTCCTCGTAGAACTTCATCGCCGCTTTCCAGTCGGTCGTCATCAACTCGCGCCACGACGCATCACCGACGGCCGCCGCGGTCTCCTCGGGATGGTCGGCGCTCGCCGGTTCATAGATGTAGAACATCGCGCCCTGCGGGTCGGCCATCATCTGCATGCGGCCGACGTCGGGGATCGAGATCACCTCGGTGTGTGCCTTCCCGCCCAGGCGCTTGATATGGGCGGCGGTCTCCTCCATCTTCGGCACGCCGATATACATGGACCAGAACGGCGGCGTCTTCATCTCGTCCGGCGTCTTCATCACGCCGCCGATCGACGTGTCACCGCTGCGATTGAACATGGTGTAGGGCTGCCCCGCGCCGTCGAATGACGACGTCCCCCAGCCCACCACGGCCCTGTAGAACGATTCGGCCGCCTTCATGTCACTGGTCATCAATTCGTACCAGAGTGGCCGGCCGAGCAGTGTCGATGTAGCAACAGTCATCGCAACCTCCCGATGTCAGCGATCGGGTAGTCTGCCACGAACCGGCGACAGCGAGGTGACAGCTGACTGAGGCGTGAAGAAATTTGATTGGGACGATTGGCGGGTCGAGCTAACGGAGGAGACGGAGGCAACGGGTTCACATCTATGAACCGTTAGCTCCGCCCCGCTCCGTTCACTTAGAAAGTGGTGCCGCCGATCAGTGTGTTGCCCGCCACGGAATCGCAGTGCTTGCCGGGCTCCGGGAGCTTCGGCTTGCTGGTGGCCGGATCTGTCGGGCACTTGGAGAGGGCGCCGACGCGCGCACCGAAGTTCGAGCCGTCACGCAGCGGATTCAGGTGGACGCTGAACACGGTGCCGGCGCCAAAGGTCTTCGGGGAAATTCCCTGCCGCTCGAGCTGGGCGGTGCCCGCCATCTCGATGCCCCACTCGACGTACTTGCCGTCCTTCCCCTTGGCCAGCGACTTGTGATCGTCGGCGAACAGCATGAAGTGGATCTCGGCGTGGTTGGCCTGCGGCACGAACTGCTTGACGACGCCGGTGAGCGTCACGACCTTCTTCTGGTCGTACATCGCAAATGAATGATGCGCCGAGACGGTGATCTGCAGCAGGACCGCCAGCATCGCCAGCGACGCCGCTATCACCGAGACTGTTGACTGTGCGCGTTCTCATGACTCCTCCGCAACCGTATTATCAGGTCTCACCGGCCTCTGGCCCGCCGGGAAAAAATACGCACCACGCTATTGAGAATCCACCACGCTATTTAAAGATGTCGGTGATGGCCGAGGGAAGCTCGTCCTGCGGCTTGTCCCAACCCTTTTCGAAGTTCTGCTCCCAGTTCTTCGCCCACGGGCGCCCGTAGTAGTCCACGAAGCGCGGGTCGGATGCGGTCACCTGCTTCGGCCGGCCATCGGTGTTGAAGATGTTGCTCAGGCACTGGATGACCGTGTAGCGGCGAGCGGGATCGTCGGTTGTCGCGCGGCGGGCAAAACGGAACGAGGCGCGGACCGGCGTGATGAACGCGTCCGGGTCGTAGAAGATAGTCTCGTGATCGAGGCCGATGAACTTGCCGCCGGCGTCGAGCGCCGGCTTGAACGTCTCGATGGTCTCCAGGTTGTCGCTGTTCTCGAACATCGCATGCGACAGTTGCCAGGCCTGGACGTTCGCCGTCCACGTCACGAGCGTCGTGCCGTCCCAGAATCCGATCGTCTCGCCAAACCATTGCGGCACCTTGTGCACGTGTTCGGTCTTGCCGACCATCACCTGACGCAGGAAGTTGTCGGCGATGCCCGACAGGAACTGCACGTTCCACGGCGTCATCGTCAGCTGGAAGTTGCCCGCCTGTGACGGCTGCGACCACCAGCGGATGAATCCCTCGGGCCAGCAGAACGACGCGCTCCACTGCGGCGCGTTGGTGACCGCCTCGTGGTAGGCCGACTGCACCATCCGCTTCTGATACTCGGGTGTGAGCAGCGCGAGCACCGTCGGCGCCTGCGTCGCGCCCCAAATCCATTCAGAGCCGCGGTCCGCGGCGCCGTCGCGTGCGTAGTAGCCGTCCCAGTCCGGCACCGTGGCCTTCGTGTACACCGTCGGACCACCCTTCGCCTTGGCCTGGGCCATCAGCGCGTCGTAGTGTTCCTTCGCCGTCTTGTAGGAATACGGGCTGACGATCTGCTCCCGCTTCCAGTCGACGTTGCAGTCGCCCCAGGACGCCGATTCGGGCGGCTTCGGTCCGATGCGCTGCTGATCCCACATCCCGTACAGCTGACGCGGAGTGTTGCAGCGGTAGTAGCGCTTGTCGAGCCAGTTCGCCCGATCCTTGTAGAAGTTTTTCGATGAGAACAGGTCGATGGGCAACGGCTCGACGCCGGCCGGCGGACCGAGGATCGGCGGCGGGGCGCCTCGTCCACGTCCGCCCCCTGGCGCGCCAACCGGGACACCGCCGCGGCCGCCTTGTCCGGGTGGGGCCTGAGCAAAGACGCCCGTTGAAACCGTATCAATGCTGGTCCACGCCGTCAGTGCCACGACGCACGCGACGATGAACAGAGCCCCGAGCCACTTCGCCCTCATGATGACCTTCCCCTCGCCAGCATGCCGCCTACTGTAACTCGAACAGGAGGTTGGCCGAAATCGTGTGCGGATACCGAAAACGGGGGGGGATCGCCGCCTCAGCGTCCGTTCAGACGTGCGAGGAGGGCGTTGGCATGGCGTACGGAATTGAGGGGCATTTCGCCGTTGACGGATCGCGGCGCGCGTGTCGGGCACCCCTCAGTGCCGGCGCGCCCGCAGAGCGTGGCTCGAGACATACCGCGCGATCCGTTGTCCAAGCGCGAGGCCGGCGTCGGTCGCATATCGGAAATGAAATCCGAGCCTGACGCGTGAGTCGGCGCACTCGGCAGCCGCCGCAGGAAAGCTGTCGAACGTGCGCGTCGGCATGCCTGGCGGAGCGGTCGTCGTCTCCATCGTGAACGACAACTCGCGCCCGAACGCGTCACCGAGCACGCCGAACGACGCGGCACACGCCGCCGCATGGGCCGACGAGTAATCCGGAAACGGCGGCGCCGGACGCAGCGAATCCCAGCCGGCGTCTGGCGTCGTGTTCGGGTTGTCGTCGGTGCCTGCGCCCCGAATGGCCGTGAACGGGCGCCAGTGGTTGTATGCGTACCTCGCGTCCCACGTCGCGACGTAGCCGTCGTACAGCGCCACACCGATGTGCGCGAACAGACGGGCCGCCGCCCAGAGATGCATTCGCCGATCGCTCACGAGTTGACGCGCGAGACGGTTGACCGACCCTTCGGCGAATTCCATCCACCAGATCGCATACGCGGTCTGATCGTTCGTCCGACGCATGCTGTCGACCGCGCCGTATCCTGCACCTCGCGGAGGGCACGGGCGTAGGCCTTCGTCCGCAGCGGCGGCGGAGGCGGCGGCCGGAACTGCTGCGGATACTCGAGGCACGAACGGCGTCGCGAACCGGAATCCCGGCTGTGCGACGAAGCCGTTCCAGGGCGGCGTGGTCTGATAGCGACCGGGGCCTTCCGTGAATTCGTACAGCACCGGGGAAATCCCATCCGTCACCGTCGCGCCGCGCGAGGATCGCTTTCGCGGTTGCCCGGCCCAGATCGAATCCCTCGCTGTGCGGGCCACGCCGTCCTGGGCCTGCGCAAGCCATCGAGTGAGCTGAGCCGCGAGCGCCGCCTGCCGGCCGGGATACTGGGACAGGAGCACGTCGTGCGCCGCCTGTGCCGCCGCCGCAATCGGATGCGCCAGACGATTACTGCCGCGGAACGCGTAGGTCTCGTACACCGGCACGATCGCGTTCAGGGCATCGTGCATCGCCAGGTGCATCATCGCGAGCGCCCGCTGTCCTTTGAACGTCAGGAACTGATCCTCGGCGACGGCAATGTCATGGGCCACGCTGTTCCACGACGCGATGACGTCCGGAGCGTGCGATGGTTGGGCGTGGACGGTCGGCGTCGCCAGCAGCACTGCGACGCTCAAGGCCACGGCGGGACCACACCATCCGCGAATCGCCAACATACAGTGCGCACTCATGGCTCCTCCAGTCGTGATGCTCACGGTAAGGAGTGAGTGCCGTTGCGCGCCAGTCCTGAGCGTCCCGTTTGTTTGCCCGATCGTCCGGCTCTCTCACCGCGGTATACGATCGCCAGGAAATGGACGCATCGGACACGCTGTCGGACGTCCTCGAAGTGGTGCGGCTGACGGGAGCGCTCTTCTCTTCTCGTCGATGCCCGCACACCGTGGGTCGCTGACGCGCCCGCCTCAACGGACCTCGCGCCCGTGATCCTTCCGCGAGCGCAGCACGTCGTCTCCTATCACGTCGTCAGCGAGGGAGCCTGCTGGTGTGAGTCACCGGGACAGGCCCCGTTGCGACTCGAAACCGGTGATGTGCTCATCGTCCCGCACGGACATCCCTATCAGCTCGCGAGTCCATGCGGACTCCGAACCGGCTGGACCACCGACGATGCGCTCGGGTGGTTTCGCGCGATGGTCAACGGAGAGCTCCCATTCGTCGTCACCGAGGGTGGCGATGGGAAAGAGCGGCTCCAGCTCGTGTGCGGCTTCCTGGGGTGTGATGCCCTGCCGTTCAACCCGGGACTGACAACGCTGCCGTCGCTCGTACGCGTGCGCCTCCACGGCGACTCGGGACCTCGGCTGAAAGCCCTGCTCGAGTTCGCCATCGCCGAATCGAACCGCCTGGGACCTGGCAGCCGGTCGGTGCTGTTGCGGATCGCGGAACTGGTGTTCGTCGAGGTGTTGCGCAGTTATTTGACGACAGCGTCGGAAGACAGGGCGAACTGGCTGGGCGGATTGCGGGACCTGTCCTGTCGTCGGGCGCGCGCTTGCGCGCATGCATACCGAGCCCGCACGTGCCTGGACGCTGCCCGACCTGGCGCGCGACGTCGGCACGTCACGGTCGGTGCTGTCCGAACGATTCTCATCGTTTGTCGGTCATCCACCGATGCTGTATCTGACGCGCTGGCGGATCCAGCTGGCGGCGAGCCGGCTCGCCGCTGGAGCCGCGCCGGTGAGCGCGGTCGCCAGCGAGGTCGGCTACGAGTCCGAAGCGGCATTCTGTCGGGCGTTCAAGAAGGTCACAGGCGTGACCCCTGCGTCATGGCGGAGTCGCCGGCGGGCGGAATGACGCGCGCTGCGGCGACGACTGGCTCACCCGTTCCGGGTACTGCGGATTGGGTGGCTCGTCGGATATGCTCGTTGCGCATACGGAGCATCCAATGATCAGGACCGCCGCGACCACATTTGCGATCGCCTTCCTGCTGGCCACGGTTCCCGCAGGCGCCCAGTGGAGAGAATCTCCCGAAGGACACGGTTCCGCTTGGACCGGACGGCAAGCCGAACATGGCGGCCGCGGCGCCGAAGACCGCATCGGGCAAAGTCGATCTGTCGGGCATCTACATGCCGACCTATCGCTACTTCGCGAACCTGGCGGCGGACCTCGGACTCCAGAACGTGCCGATGACCGACGAGGCGCGGAAGATCCACACCGCGCGCGCCACCGGGCTGCTCGGCTACGACGAGCCTGACGCGCACTGTCTTCCCCAGGGCGTCCCGAAGATCAACATGGCGCCAGTGCCATTCCGGATCGTCCAGACGGAGAAACTCGTCGTGCTCGTCTACGAAGCGTTCAACCTGTGGCGGCAGGTCCATCTCGACGGCCGTGACTGGGCCGAGGATCTCAATCCGAGCTGGATGGGATATTCAAAGGGCCGCTGGGACGGCGACGCGTTGGTCGTCGAGACGCGCGGACTGAACGGCAAGCAGTGGCTCGATCACGGGGGGCTCCCGGCGAGCGACAAGCTGACGGTGACCGAGCGATTCCGGCGCCCCACATTCGGATCGCTCGAGATCGACATCACCATCAACGACCCCACGTACTACACGAAGCCGTGGACAGCGACGACCAAGCTCCGTCTCATGCCGGACACGGAACTGTTCGAGTTCATCTGCAACGAGAACGAGCGGTCCACGAAGCACATGGGCCCGAACATCAAGTAGAGGACGCCGTTCGCGCGCGCTCGGACAAATCGATGAGCGACGCGCCAGGCACCTTGCTGAGGGCCTCGCTGTCGGAGAGCGCCATGGCGAGGACATGTCGGCCAATGAAGCCGTGCTCGCGGGCGACGTGCTCGGCGCGAGTGCCCTGCCGCCCTTCGATGGCATCGACGATGCTTCGGTGATGCACCTTGGCAAGGGCCAGCGCCTCGTCGGCGTGCGCGAGGCTGGACGTCGGAAACACCATCGCGCTCGGCGACGCAAACGGCAGCGACACTGCCTGCTGCATGGCTCGCTTCAGCATCTCGCTCTTCGCCAGATCGATGACCGCCGCGTGAAACGCCTCGTTGAGATCCATGTAGTGGGCAAATGAATCGAGCGTGAGGCGGTCGAGGCGGTCCATGGCTTCGGCCAGGTGACGCAGCGCGCCGGCCTCCGCGGGTTCGACGAGACGCTCGGCCGCGAGCCGGGCCGCCGTGCCCTCGAGTACGCCGCGGATCTCGATCGCGTCGAGCGCCTCGGTCGGCGTGTACCTGCGCACGGTGAATCCGCCACTCGCGCAGACGTCCAGCAGCCCCATGTGCGCCAGCCGCTCGAGCGCGAGCCGGATGGGCGTGCGCGAGACGCCGAGCCGCGCGACCAGCGGCAGTTCCGACACGCGCTCCCCCGGCGTGAACTCGCCGCGGATCAGCAGCTCGCGAAGGTTGAAGAGCGCCCGCGCCGCCTGCGACGCGACATCGGGAGGCCCCTGGCGCCCGGAGGGGATGGCGGACGGGCTGGACGGCCGGCTCAATCGCGCGTGACATCAGAGATATTTCAATTAACGACCCACAGTCTGCATGCAGCGCCGTTCTGGCGGGCTATTCGTATCACGGAACGCACCCAGATTCATTTGACATTTCAGTTGACGGGTGCATACTCTTCCTCGCTTTTGCATGCAATGCACCCGGCTCATGAAGGGAGAGACGCTCTGTATGCGAACCGTGCTCAAGAGTCTGACGCTCCTCGTTGTGCTCCTCCTCCCGGCCACCGTATTTGCGCAGGCGTCCCTCACGGGAACCGTCCGAGACGCGTCTGGCGCGGTGCTGCCAGGTGTCACTGTTGAAGCCGCAAGCCCGGCCCTGATCGAAAAGGTCCGGACCGCCACCACCGATGGCTCGGGCCAGTACCGCATCGTCGATCTGCGGGCCGGGCACCTACTCGCTGACGTTCACGCTGCCCGGCTTCAACGTCGTCAAGCGGGACAACATCGAGCTGACCGGTTCGCAGACGCTGACGATTCCCGCCGACATGAGAGTCGGCGGCATCGAGGAGACGATTACGGTCACCGGCGAGTCGCCGGTCGTCGACGTGCAGAGCGCGCGTCGCGAGGTCGTCATCGACAGCGACTTGATCCAGTCGATCCCCGCGTCACGTGCGGCGGGTGCGCTGCTCAACGCGACGCCCGGCCTGACGGTGGATGGCAACGGCATCGCGCTGTCGCCGACGATGACGTTCTTCTCTGCCAACGGCGGCGCCAACAACGAAGGGCGCATGGCCGTGAACGGCATGACCGTCGGCGCGGCGCGCAGCGGCGGCGTCTCGTCGTACGTCTACGATGCGGTCGGCGTCGAGGAAGTCTCCATCCGCGTTGGCGGCGGGCTGGGCGAGACGGATACCGGCGGCCCGATCATGAACATCGTCCCGCGCTCGGGCGGCAACACGTTCGCGGGCACCGCGTTCACGAGCCTCGCCGGCGACTGGTCGCGCGGCGACAACCTCAACGACGAGCTCCGCGCCCTCGGCCTGACCGAGACGCCCGGGATCATCCAGGCGCACGACGCCAGCTTTTCACTCGGCGGCCCGATTCTTCGCGACCGTCTCTGGTTCTACGGGCAGTACCGCAACCTCGATACGCAGACGGCTGTCGAAGGCATCACCGCGAACGCGAATGCCGGCAACGCGGCCCGATGGGACTGGATGTCGAGCCCGGTGAACGCGCGGCTGGTGCAGGACCGCATGATGGCGATGGGACGGTTTGCCGCGCAGGCGGGCCGGAGCCGCTTCAACGTCAACTACGAGTACCAGAAGCGCTGCGAGGGCACGCCGCTGGGCGTCGGGACCGAGGGCTGTCACAACCGCGGCGAGGATTGGGTCGGCCTCGGCACGACCACGCAGTCGCCGGAGGCGACCGGCACGGCGGGGCGCGGCTACTTCGAGTGGCCGTTCCATCTCACCCAGACGCAGTGGACGATGCCGGTCACCGGTAAGCTGCTGCTCGACGCCAGCGTGACGTTCTTCCGCTACAACCCGGCGTTCGGCTTCCCGCCGCCGGACGGCATCACGAACCTGATCCCGGTGACGGAGCAGTCGGCCGCGCTGGCGTGCACCAACGCGAATCCGGCGCTGCGGCACCCCGGCTGCACCGCGGAAAACGCCGCGACGCTGCGCTGGGCGCCGTCGGCCAACTATGTCTACCGCGGGCTCGAGCAGTGGGGCTACGCCGAGGGCGCCACCAACAGCTACAACGCGGGCGCGGCGTACGTCACCGGTTCACACAGCGTCAAGGTGGGTTACCAGCAGGTACTGGCTGCGTCAACTCGACGAGACCATCGCCCAGGAGAACCAGCTCGCCTACCGCTTCAACCAGGGCGTGCCCAATCGTGTGACCTACCGGCTGCCGACGCGGAGCAACAACACGGTCACTCAGCTCCACGGCATCTTCCTGCAGGACCAGTACACGCGCAGCCGCCTGACCCTGTCGGCGGCGGTCCGGTGGGATCGGGCGAGCAGCTACGCGCCGGTCGAGGGCAACGGCGTGTCCGAAACCTCCTTCCTGAACCCGGCGCCGATTACGTTCGAGAAGACGCCCGGCGTGGACGCCTACAACGACATCAGCCCGCGGGCGGGCATCGGCTACGACGTGTTCGGCAACGGCAAGACGGCGCTGAAGCTCCGCTGGGGCAAGTATCTGGGCTTTGCCTCGAACGATCCGCCATTCACATCCACGAACAAAGGGGCCACGCTGGTGGCGACGGTCAATCGCAACTGGACCGACAACGACAACGACAAGGTGGTGGACTGCGACCTGCTGAACAACGCGGCGCAGGGGCCGGCGACCGGGCAGGTGGACACCTGTGCGGTGGTGATCGGCAACGACGCGAACTTCGGCAGGCCCGGCGCGGCAACCCAGGTCGATCCGGAGCTGCTCAAGGGCTGGGGCGTGCGCACGCACGACTACCAGACGGAAGTGACGCTGCAGCAGGAAATACTGCCGCGTGTGTCGGCGGAGGTCGGCTACATTCGCCGCACGTTCCACGGCTTCTTCGTCACCAACGACATCAACCGGAATCACCAGACCGACTGGGTGAACTACACCCTCACGGTGCCGAACGACCCGCGTCTCCCGGACGGCGGCGGCTATCCGGTCACCACATACGTGGCGAACACGACGACTGCGGCCCAGAACTTCCTGACTCCGGAGAGCACCTACGGCGAGGGCGGCAAGGAGCGCGACAGCTTCTACGATGGCGTCAACTTCAACGTGAATGCCCGTATGCGGAACGGCTTGTTCGTGTCGCTCGGTACGCAGACCGGCCGCCGCGTGGACGACCGCTGCCACGTGGTGGTGAACTACAACAACGCCGTCGCTGGAACCCCGGCGGGACCGAACCCGCGCGATTGCCGCGACGTCGATCCGTGGGAGACGACGGTCCGGGGGCTGGGCAGCTACACCATTCCGAAGATCGACGTGCTCGTCAGCGCGACGGTGCGTTCGCAGCCGGCGCTGACCGTCGCTGCGCAGTGGCAGGTCCCCAACACCATGGTCCGCGATCAGCTCGGCTTCCTGCCGCCGTCGTTAATCTTGACCGGCAATTCGATGATCGACCTGACCGACAGCGATCACCGCTTGTTTGGCGAGGGCCGCCGCACGCAGGTGGACATGCGCTTCGCGAAGTTGCTGCGCTTCGGCCGCACGCGCATCGACGTCGGTGTGGACCTGTGGAATCTGTTGAACACGAACTACGCGACCGCCTACGAGGACACGTTCACGGTCGGCAGCGACACGTTCTACACGCCGGAGGCTATTTACCCGCCGCGGTTCGTGCGCCTGAACTTCACGGTGAACTACTAAAGGGGTTGACGGCGGGTCTAAAGACCCGCCGCTACGCTCGGGTCTGGCACGACCCACCTCACAACGACGTAGAGGCGGGTCTTCAGACCCGCCTACGATCAGTCGAGCGGTTGAAAGAAGTTCCTGGTCACGAACCGGGCGACCCTCCGCCCCAGCCTCGTTCCGTCCTCTTGCGAATAGCGGAAGTGAAAGCCTGCCCACACCCGGGCATTGTTGACCTCGACGACCACGTCCCTGAATCGCTTGTAGTGGCGCGTGTCGCCGGTCACGAGACTATCCATCGAAAACTGGAGGCGGCCTGGACCGAAGAAGCTCTCCAGCGATTCGGCGATGGCCGCGGTGTGACAGGCATGCGCTGACGGATACTCCGGATGATTCGGCGTCGTCAGCAGCGGCTGCCACATCGGATCGGCCAGCGTGCGAGCGTTGCCATCCGTGTCTGCGCGCTGGATCGCATGAATGGGGCGCCAGGACAGATAGTGATACTTGGCATCGAAGCACCCAATCATCGCGTCGCCTCCGGCCACGTGAGCCATGGCCAGCATCCGTGCGGTCTCGATCGAGTTCAGGCCCTGAGCGTCGGCGAGCCGCAGCAGGTTGCGGTTCCACTGAGGAATGTCATGGTCGGTCCAGAACCGCGCCACGGCGGTCTGCTCCGCGCTTCGCACGCTGCTGTCGACACGCCCGAGGTTCTTCACTTCGTTGAAGTCGTGTGCGTATTCCCTGCTGCGCAATGCCGGCCGTCCGTGTGGCCGGAATCGAGACGCGTCGTCCAGGGCCAGCGGCAGCACGTGCGGCATCCGTGTACCAAGCGGTGTCGCCGGTGCGGTCGGCTCATAGACGCCCGGACCGGGTGGCTCGCTGAAGGTAAGGAACGATGGTATCGAGCCCGTCGTTGGCTCGGAGCTGGAGCATCCCGAGCCCGACCTCTTCACCGACCTGGATGCCATTGGTTTTGGCCTCCCCGTCCGGTATCCCGCTCAGATAGACCTCGTAGACACCATCCAGGTCGAATTGCTGATCGTGGAACCGTCCCACGAGCACGCGGTGCGCCGCAGCGGCGACGGCGGCATCCACCGACGCCTTCGGCGGTACGTGTGGGGCGATCGCAAATGGCCGGTAGCCGCCCTCGATGGCGACGACCGCATCGTAAATCGCCGCGTGGACGATGCCCATGTACACGGCCGCCTCGCCGGGAAATTTCTTTCCCACGGCGACGATGGTGTTCTGGGCGATCAGACTCCAGTCTGCAACAGCGCGTCCGTGATCGGACGTCTCAGCGGATGGCGTCGAGTGGAATGGCGCGGCGACGCCGAGCCCAACCACCACCACGGCCGCCAGCCTTCTCCATGCGCGGATCATAGTCACCTCCAGTGAATGTCGATGACGTGACCGTACGCGGCTGAGACGCCCGCCCGGAAGTGCGGCGATCGGACTGATCCGGTTCAATATTTGGACTGGCCGCGGATATCCGGCCGTGCCAGCATGCGCCATGCAGAAATACCGGCAGTACCGTCCTGTCGCGAGGGCGTCGGAGATTCTGGCGGATCGCTGGACGCCGCTCATCGTGCGCGAGCTCATTCTTGGCAGCCATCGTTTCAACGAGATCGAGCGCGGGTTGCCGGGCATCTCACGCTCGCTGCTGGCGTCGCGTCTGCGGGATCTCGAAGACGCAGGAGTCGTCGAGCGGCTGCCCGCTGCGCACTCGAAGGTCGCCGCGTATCACCTGTCGGAAGCCGGTCGTGATCTCAAGACGGTGATCGAGTCGCTTGGCGCGTGGGGCGTGCGCTGGGCCTTCGGCGAGCCGCAGCCGGAAGAACTGGACGCGGGACTGTTGATCTGGAGGATTCACCAGCGCATCGATCGCGAGCGGCTGCCGGATCGGCGTACGGTCGTCGAGTTCGACTTCACGGGCCCTCACGGACGACGCGTCTGGTTGCTGCTCGAGCCGCGCGAGGTCTCGGTCTGTGTGACGCCTCCAGGGTTCGATTCGGATCTGATTGTCCGTGCGGATCTGGCGCTCTTCTATCGCGTCTGGTTAGGACACATCGAATACGACGACGCGATTCGCTGTCGCTCGGTGGTCGTCGACGGGCTTCCTGCTCTCGCCAGACAGCTTCCGCGGTGGTTCATGTGGAGCCCGATGGCGCGTTTCGTTCGCGAACGCGATCACGCGCGCGACGGGGTCCTCCAGCGTACAATCGCGGCCTCGTGACGGTGAAGCACGGTTCTGTCTCGGATTCGACGGCCGCTGCGAAGCAGCGTTGACTCACCCGCGATACGCCTTCTCCAGGGCCGCGATGTCGAGCTTCACCATCTTCATCATGGCGTCAGCGACCCTCTTTGAACGGGCACCGTCGCCGTCGTGCATCATCTCGTCCATCACCGCCGGGACGATTTGCCATCGCACACCGAACCGGTCGTTCAGCCACCCGCACGCCTGAGGCTTCCCGCCGCTCTCGAGAAGCGCGTTCCAATAGCGGTCCAGCTCCGACTGATCGTCGCAGAGCACAACGATCGACATGGCGTCGTTGAAGTCGTGATGGGGTCCCGCGGTCATCGCCTGGAAGCGCTGGCCGAAGAGCACGAAGTCCACGACCTTCACCGAACCCGCCGGGCCGCTCGGCGAGTCGGTGGGCAGCGACCAGACCCGGTCAACACGAGAATTCGGAAAGATCGACGCATAGAGTCTTGCCGCCTCTTCCGCCTCCTTCGCGTACCACAAGAACGGGAAAATCTTTGCGCTCTGCTGTATCGCCATCGATGCCTCCTGTGTCTCTGTTCCTACGTCGAACGGCGCGCCCCGGAATCGACAATCGGTCGATTCTGGTACGATCCGGGCGAGTGGAGGACTCTTCTTTCGGCCCGTTCGAGGTCGATGGCGCATCCAGCCGGCTGCTTCGTGACGGCACCGAAGTGAAAATGCGTCCGCAGGCCTTTGCGGCACTGCGGACACTCATCGCTCATTCTGGACGCTTCCTCAATTACGACCAGTTCATCGAAGAGGCGTGGGGTGGCACCGCCGTGTCGCGTCATACGGTCAACGTGACGCTCGGAGAGGTGCGAAAGTGCCTGGGCGACTGCGGTTCGTGGATCGTCTGGCGCCCGAAGCTTGGGTATGCCTTGCGAGTCCCGCAGTCCGAGACGCTCGTTCGCATGGGCTGGCACTTCGCGAACCTGCGGTCGGGTGAAGGGTTCACGCAGGCACTCGAGTGCTTCGACCGCGCCGCCGTCGAAGCGCCGCAGGACCATCGGGCCTTCGAGGGCCAGGCCGCGTGTTACCTGATGATGGCGTCGTTCGGCACGCGACCGGGGCGGGAGATGTTCCAGGCGTTCCTCCAGGCGCACGAACGCGCCGTCAGCCTGGTCGATCCAACGCCCGAGTTGTGCTGCAACTACGCACACGCCATCCACATGTACCAGCGGCGGCTCGACGAGTCGCTCGCAGAATTCGATCGGGTCATCGCCCTCAGTCCGCAACTGGCCCTCGCGCATGTCCGCCGGACGCTGGTCCTCGTGACCATGGGCGATCTCGACGCCGCGCTCGATTCCGCCGCGCACGGCCTGGCGGCCGCCCCGCTTCAGCCGCTGACCGCGACCGCCGAAGTGAACGTGCGCATCTGGCGGCGCAAGACCAGAAGGCACTGACCCTGGGCGCACGCTCCGTGCAACTGCATCCGGTACTCATGCTGACCCGCGTCTACTACGGCATGGCGCTCGAGTGTGCCGGTCGCCTGGATGCCGCGGTCGAGCAGATCTCCATCGGCGGCGTCATCACGCAGGGCCTGGCGTGGACGCGCGGCCTCGAGGGCGCCTGCCTCGCAAAGCTCGGACGCACGGCAGACGCCCGCGCGATCCTCGACGAGCTCCTCGACTGCGGGCGGCGTGAGTACGTCGATGCCTATGCCCTGGCCCGATTGCGCCTCGCGCTCGGTGACAGCGATGGCGCCTTCGCCGACCTCGAGCGTGCCGTGGACGACAGCGTGTCCGGGCTCTATGCCCTGCGCTTCGATCCGACGGCGGACGGTTTCCGCTCCGACGCCCGGTTCGCTCCCCTCCTCAACCGCTACCTGTCGCCGATCTCCGCCTGAACGGCCGTTTTTGCTCAGGTTTTCTATCCCACATGGCTGCGCCCGAACTCGGTGCTGCAGCCGCGCCTCCTGAAAGTCAGCGCGCAGTTCAACTTCTGATCCTCGAGGCGGGCCCGCACGGGTTCGTTGACAACCTCACGACGAAGGGCGGGCCCGCGGGTCCGCCCTCTTTCGCTCTTACTTCTTGGGCTGCTTCGGGACCGTGACCGTTGCCGGCGGCGCACTGGCCGGCGCGTTCGGTTGCCGGTTGCGCAGCACGGTGCCCGCATCGATCGTCTTGCTCTGATCCGAGATGACCTGGAAGTGGACCTGGTCGCCGTCGATCTCGGCGAGCATGAACCCATACCCCGTGTCGAAGCCCTTGGCGGTGATGCCGATGTTTTCGAGATCGCCCTTCCTCAGCTTCGCCGAGTTGCCGACGACAAAATACTGAATCCCCTTCTGCGGCTTGGTCCGCTCGTACACGTGATCGTGGCCCGTCAGCACGAGATCGACGCTGTATTTCACGAACAGCGGTTCCAATTGATCCTTCAACGCGGTGTCGGAGCCGTGGCGTTCGGCCGAGGAATACAGCGGGTGGTGAAAGAAGGCGATCTTCCAGTCTGATCCGCTCGCCTTCAGCTCCTTCTCGAGCCACTGGAGCTGCTCGGGGTCCATGTAGTTGCTGTCGAGCGCAAAGAACCGCACGCCATCCTTCGGCTTGAACGTATAAAAACGCTGGCCGTTCATGTTGAACGGCTTGTACAAACGCTGGTTCGGGCTGTCGTGATTTCCGAGCGCCGCATAGAACTTGACGCCGGCGTCGAGGACCGGCTTGTAGGGGGTCTCGAACTTCCGCTCGAAACCGCCCGTGCTGTCGGTGCCGTACAGATTGTCGCCGACCATGACGACGAACTCGAACGGGAAGGCTTGACGCGACGTCGCGAGTACTTTCGCCACGCGGTATTGATTGCTGTCGCCGGTTCCCGAATCGCCAATGACCGCAAACTTCACCGATCCGGGTTTCCTCGGCAGCGTGAGGTCCTGCGCGGCCACGACGCCGGCGGCGAAGATCGCCGCCAGCAGTGCGGCCAGCCTGAAGTGCCTGAGTGTCCGCATGTCAGCAGCTCCGTTATGGAATCGCATTCAACATGTAGTCGACGATGAGATTTCCTCGCGTGCAATAGAGCAGCAGGTGTTTCCCCGCGAACCGGTACTGCACGGCCTCGGGCAACGGCGGCAGCGCCTTGCAGGATGTCTGGAGGGACCGTGGAGAGCGGTTGATCCTTCGGATACGCCGCGTTCACCGCGAACGGAATCTTCCCGGATGGCGGCCGATCTTCCTTCAGCACGATCTTGTTCTCGACGCCCTCGTCTCCCTTCAGGGTCGGACTCAGGAGTCGCTTGAACACACGCTGGGTCGGCGGCGTGAGGATGTCGCCAGGGCGCGCCCCGGCACGCGCGGCCTTGATGTGCTGGGCGAGCGCTTTCTCCGCGAGCGCGATCTCAGCCGGGTCGTCGGTCTTCTTCAGTGGCGGAGCTTTGCGCGCAAGCTCCTGGCGGAGCTTGTCGTAGGCATCGACCTTGTCCTTGAACTCTGCGATGACCTTCGCGTCGGACGCCGTGGCCGGTGCCGGTGTGCTGCTCTGCTGCGCGTTCAACGCGATCCACCAGACAGCGGCAACGCTCAACGCAAGAAGTGGAACGGCTGACCATCGTCGTTTCATCGGCTGAGCCCTCGGTGAACAGGGTGCAGAACGAATGCCAGTCGCGCCTCTGCCGTTCAGTCCTCTTCAGGCGGGGCGCCGCCGATCCTGGCCACGTCTTCCTGCTTCACACGGTCCACCTTGAAGCGAGTGGCGGCGGCAATCGTCTTGTCCATGACCTCGTCGAAGTCGAACTCGGTCGCCTTCGAAAAGCGGATCGGGTTCACGCGCGCGACGACGAAAGGCTTCAGATACGGACTGGTCAGTCCGCGCTCCTTCAGCGCCGCGACCACGTTCGACACGGCCTCGTCCAGCTTCAGCACCTTCGCGGCCCGACGCTCGCGCTCGCGTACCGCTTTGGGTAGCGGCTCGTCGAGGAAGTCCTCGATCCGGCGAAGCAGCGAACTATAGGCGCCGCCGCTGAGGCTGCGCCGCTGCTCGTAGGCGGCGCCGAGCGTCAGAAACGGCGCCTGCTCGAACTCGAAGGCAAAGTCGCTCTCACGCCCCGCGCCCCGCTCGGCCAGCGCGCGGGCCATGCGGATCGTCTCGAGCGACTTCTCCTTCACGTTGTGCGCCTTCTCGGTGTTCAGCGCCAGAATCTTGAACGCGACGTCGGACTCGGGCACGAGCAGGCCGGTGATCGTCTTGGCGCCCAGCTTCCGCATGGCCTGCAGGCGATGGTTCCCGTTCGGCGTCCAATAGCCGTCGTCGTTGCGCACGATGACGAGCGGATCGAGGAACCGGCCGACCTTCTCGATGACCGTCATCAGCCGCTTCACGTGAGCATCCGAGGGATCGCGCTGGTAGGGCGTCGGCTCGACGGCATCGATCGGCAGCGCGACGAGGAGGACGGGCGTGCCTCCGAAGGGATCGTTGTACGTCCCCAGCACGGCGCCGCCGTCCTCGCTGACGCGTGACGTCAACTCCCGGACCTCGCGTGTATCAGCGGCCGTGCGTACGGCATCGGTGCTGAGGCCGACCGATTTCGGCTGCGGCCTTCTTCCGTCGCGTGGCTTTCTTCTTCTTGGCCATCTCTCGCCGTGCTGTCGTTGCTCACTTCTCCGGCGTGACTTTCAGACTGCGGAAGTGCGCGACCGTCCCCGCATCGAGCCACAACGCAACCGCGCCAACCAGGCAGTGGCGATCGTCTTCACAGATCGGACAGCTCCGTGAACTGTCCCGTGCTGTCGCCGAGCGTTCCGCGGGAACCCCGAGCCGATTGAGGAGCGTCAGCTGCAGGTTCGTCAACGGCGTGTCGTCGGGATACACGAGATGGCGGCCGCCCTTGAATGCGCCCGCACCGCCGCCGAGCAGCAGCGTCGGCAGCGGGCCGTGCGTGTGACGGTCGCTGTTGCTGATCCCGCCGCCATAGAGCAGCATCACGTGATCGAGCAACGAGCCATCGCCGTCGGGCGTCGTCCGCAGCTTCTCCAGATACGCCGCGAACAGCGCGACGTGATAAATCTGAATCTGGGTGCACTTCTCCATCTTCGCCGCGTCGTTCTGATGATGCGTCAGCGGATGATGCGGCTCGGGGATCCCGATCTGCGGATACGCCCGGCCGGTCTGTTCGCGGCCATACATGAAGGTGATCACCCTGGTCAGGTCGGACTGGTAGGCCAGCACCTGCAGGTCGTAGAGCAGCTCCACGTGCGGCTCGAACCCGTCCGGCACGCCTGACGGCTCGATCGACCTCGGGCCCCTCTTTCGTGCGCTGCTCCTCCGCTTTCTGAATCCGCCGCTCGGTGTCCCGGAGCGACTCGAGGTAGTCGCTCAATTTCGTCGTTGTCCGTCGGACCGAGCTTCTGCTGCAGCTGTCTCACACGCGAGGTGACGGAGTCGAGAATGCTGCGGTCCTGGCGCAGGCGCGACGCGCGTACGCGCGCATCGGTGCTGTCGCTCGATCCGAACAGCCGCTCGAACACCACGCGCGGGTTGTTCTCCGCCATCAACGGCAGCGTCGGCGTCCGCCACGACAGCGTGCTGCTGTAGGCGCAGCTGTAGCCCGACGTCGCAGGACCCGACCAGGCTGTTGTCGTCCGCGGTCAGCTGCAGCGACGAGAGCTGCGTCTCCTTCTCGAACGTCCGGGCCGCAATCTGGTCCATCGAGATGCCGTTCTCGACGACGCTGTCCGACTTCTTGACGTGGACGCCGGTGAGATACGTGCCCGAGGCGCGCGAATGATCGCCGCCGCCGTCACCGAGCGCCTCCGCCTGATGACTGGAGAGACCCGTCACGACGATCAACTGATCGCGGAACGGCTCGAGCGGCGCCAGCGTCGCGCGACAGCACGAAGTCGCGGCCCACGCCCTTGGGCAGCCAGTTCTCGTAGATGACGCCGTTGGGGTGATAGACGACGCCGAGGCGGCGGACGGCTTTCGCCGGCGTCTTCACCTGCGCGGTGAGCGCCGGGACCATGGCGTCCAGCAGCGGCAGCGCCACGGCCGTGCCCATTCCGCGCAGCACGGTGCGCCGCGAAATCGCCTTCTTCATGACGATCATGACCGCGACCTCCTCATCTGAAACGGCGTGCTCTTGACGATCGCGAGGATCGTCGCACGACCAGCGGTAATCGTCGGCGGCGGCCGCCCGCACGATCGCGCGGATCGCGGGAGCATCGGCGGTACTCCATCTCCCTGCCGATCGGCGTACGTCAGCAGCTTTGCCGTCACCGTCCTGACGAACTGCTCCTTCTGCGCGACGAGCGCGCGTCGAAGTGCGGCAGGGCCGTCGACCTTCGTGCCGTCGAGCAGCACGCCGGTCGCATTGATCGGCTGCGTCGCCGTCCGTCGTGCGCCACTGGCCGACCGCATCGAAGTTCTCGAGGCTGAAGCCGAGCGGATCCATGCGCGCGTGGCACGACGCGCACACCGGGTTGGTGCGATGCTGCTCGAGCATCTCGCGCACGGACGCCGACTTGCCGATCGTGCTCTCGTCGAGGTTGGTGTTCGTGTTCGGTGGCGGCGGCGGCACCGGCGCCGCCAGGATGTTTTCGAGCAGCCACTTGCCGCGAATGGTCGGCGACGTGCGGGTCGGGTACGAGGTCACCGCGAGGACGCTCGCCTTGCCGAGCAGCCCCCAGCGGTTCTCGTCAGCCAGCGTCACGCGACGGAAGTGGCTTCCGTAGACGCCGGGAATCCCGTAGTGGCGCGCGAGCTGCTCGTTGAGGAACGTCGAGTCCGCCGTCAGCAGCTCCGCGATGCCGCGGTCCGCTTTCAGCTGATCGTCGAGGAACAGCTCCGTCTCCCGCACGAACGCGGTGCGCAGGTTGTCGTCGAACCAGGGAAACTTGGTGTTCGCGTCGGGCGTCAGCAGCCAGACGTTGCGCGTCTGCAGCCACTGGCCGAAGAAGTTGTCCACCAGCGCCGCGCGTGCTCGCGGATCGGCGAGCATCCGTCGCACCTGCGATCGAGGACGCCGGCGTCCCGCAGTCTGTCCGCGAATCGCCAGATCGAGCAGCTCATCGTCGGGGATGCTGCTCCAGAGGAAGAACGACAGGCGCGAGGCGAGCTCGACGTCGGAGAGACGATACGCGGTCCCGGGCGCGACGTCGTCCGGATCGGCTTCGATGCGGAACAGGAAATCAGGGCTGACGAGCAGCCGCTCGAGCGCCGCGCGAATGCCGGTGTCGAAGTCGCCGTCGGCACGGGCGCTCTGATAGAAACCCAGCAGCGTCTGGACATCGTCATTCGTCGCCGGCCGCCGATACGCGCGCCGCGCCAGCGTCGACAGGATCTTCGTCGCGCAGCGGCCTCGTCGCTGCGCGCTCGCCGGGCAGGCACACGAAGATGCGATGACGACTCGGCGAATCCTTCGGCACGCGCCCGTTGTACGGCCCGCCGATCAGCAGCGACGAGATCGAGAGCTCGGCGCTCGGCACGTCGCCTTCGCGGTTCCAGATCGGGACCCGCGCCGGTCCCAGTCCCTCGGCCTTGATGTGCTCGGACTTGAGCGATCGTGGCGAGCACCTGGCGAAGGCCGGCCTTCAACGGCACGCGCACCTGCAGCATCTCGTCGGCATCGTCGCGAGGCTCCGTCGGCGTACCGCCGATCGTGAACTGCCCGACGCGTGCGCCATCGACGCGAATCTCGATCGCGATCGGCGCGTTCAGCCCACGGATGACTCCGGCATAGGTCCGTCAGCAGCCGGACCCTGAAGACGTACTCGCCATCGACCGGAAAGTAGTGGCGCGCCGCGATCCCGCCGCGCGAGCCCAGCGAGAACGATTCTCCAGGCGGTCGGTCTGCCAGAGCCACGTCTGCTCGTTCGAGTTGCCCTTCACCGCCGTGTAGCGCTCGACCGCGGGGCGCATGCGTCGGGTCGCCGACGGCGACGCGGGCGATCTTGGCTGCCGCGGTCAGGTAGCGATCCAGCAGCGCCGGCTCGACGCCGAGCGCGTCGGCATTGGTGTCGAACCCGTGGGCCTGTGCGTCCGGCGGCAGCATCGACGTCCGGATCGATCTCGACGCCAAGCAGGTCACGCACCGCGTTGGCATACTCGGTGCGATTGAGCCGATGGAGGTCCGCCGGCCGGCCCGGGTTCGGCCGCGCCGCTGCGGCGCGATCCAACTCCGTCTCCAGCCACGTGGCGACGAGCGTCATACGTCGCGTTGTCCGGCCGCGGCATGTTCACCGGCGGCATCGCCCGGCTGCGCAGCTGCACGACGACTTTTTCCCACGTGTCCGCGGAACTGCCGACGCTGGTCCGGGTCAGCCTTGTCGAGCAGGAGGTTCGCCGTCTTTGAGTCGCTCGTTGTGACACGTGACGCAGTACTTCGTGACCAGCGCTCGCGCGGGCGGTGTAGGCCGGGTCTTGCTTTGGAGACCCGGCGTCTGCCTTGTAGACCCGGCGCACTGCTTTGTGGCCCCGGCGTTTCGGGACGCGAGACTGGCTCGCGTGCACGTCGACGCACACCGCTCCGATCCACGCGAGGCACGCGCACGTCGTGAGCGTCCGCCGCAGTGTCAATCGCCTGAGCATCACCGGCACTTGTTCTGCGCCTGACACGGCTTTCCGAGCTTCGGGTCCGCGCCGTGTTTCAGCAGGAGGTCCGCGCCCTCCTTGTTGTAGAGCACGCCGCCGAGGCGATCGCCGTAGCCCGAGGCCGCAAGCCATGGAGTGACGCCGGCCTTGCTGACGGCGTTGACGTCGGCTCCCTTGTCGATGAGCAGCGCAAGCAGCGTGTTCCACCCGCGATACGCCGCGCCGAACAGTGCGTTCTCGCCGTTCGTGGTGGCGCCCTTCGCATCGGCACCGAGCTCGAACAGGAACCTGACGGCCTCGAGCGCCTGCGCTTCGGTGATCGGGCTCTCGCCGATTCCGCGATTGAGACCCGATGCGGCCATGACCGGCGTCGCCTTCGTGTCGGTCACGTGCGTGGGGTCGGCCCCGCGGCCAGCAGCAGTCGCATCATCTCGAGATCGGCCGCCGCGCTGGCGAGCAGGAACGGCGTTGCGCCGGCCGCATCCTCGTAACCGCCACCCAACCCTGAAAATCCCGGCGGCCGTTCGAGTCATGCGCGCGTTCGGATTCGCGCCGTGCGCGAGGAGCGCCTTCACCAGCGCCACCTTCTGCTGACGATTCGGGATGCCGCTCATCGGATCGATGAAGCCGTACACCGGATTCGAGATCCCGCCTTCCCAGGTGCCCGACGCCCAATGTAGGGGCGTGAAGCCCGCATCGAGCACATTGGGGTCGGCGCCCTGCTCCAGCAGGAAGAGCGCGAGCGGCACGTGGCCTCTCACCGTCGCGACGAGCAGC
This sequence comes from uncultured Acidobacteriota bacterium, assembly GCA_963751025.1. Classification (GTDB taxonomy): domain Bacteria; phylum Acidobacteriota; class Vicinamibacteria; order Vicinamibacterales; family UBA2999; genus Gp6-AA40. The sequence goes on from CAVVTC010000014.1 coordinate 176,630, forward strand.
GGCGTGCTGCCCGCGGAGATCGTCGCCTGATATCCGGGACCTCGCGGGCCGCACTGCTCCGTGGCCGTGCCGGAGGCGGTGCGTCCGGCACCGTCCTTCTTTCGCAGCCTCCGCAGGTTCGTCCGGCTGCGACCTGATGTTCACGTTGACGCCGGACAGCCAGCAGCTGCCGCACGCTTTCGAGGTCGCCCTCGCGCGCGGCAAAGTGCAGCGCGGTGAATCCCTTCTTCGTGTGGGCCCGAGGATTGGATCCCGCTTCGACGAGCAGGCGGACCACATTCGCGATGATGCTCCGCTGCCGCCCACATCAACGCGTCCTGGTTCTGCGACGGCTCCTTGGCATTGACGTCGGCGCCACGCGCGATCAGCACGCGGACCGCGTCGGCATTGCCGCTGCTCGCGCACGTCATGATCGGCGTCTCACCGGTGGCGATGCGGGTGTTCGGGTTCGCGCCGGCGCTTGAGCAGGAGCTCGACGAGCGCGGCGCTGCCGTTCGTGCAGGCGCGCGACAGCGGGGTCATGCCGAGATCGTTCGCCAGGTTGGCATTCGGCCCGCGCGCGGGTCAGGAGGTCGGCCGTCGCCACATCGTTCCAGTGCGCAGCCCACAGCAGCGCCGTGGACCCATCGGCGGATCTGGCGTTCACGTCAGCCTTGCGCTCGAGCAGTGCGCGGACTCTCGACTCGTCCTGCGCTCTGGCTGCGTCAACGAGGCCGAGCGGGTCTGTCGCGGCCGCAGGGCCGACGGCCATCGACAGGGTCATCAGGCACGCGGCGACCATGCCGATCTGCTCCACTCTGGCGCGCATGCCGCTCCTTTCTCGCGATCAGCCGAACCGCGGGGGCTACGTCTCGGGCAAGTTTATACCGGCCTCCAGCCGTCATTCGCCGGGGTCTGGCCGCCATTGGCCGAAAGCCCCGTCCACGCGGCCGTCTGCTCTCGTAACCTCACCTGAGAGGAAATCGGGGGTAAGCCATGATGACGCGCAATGCAGCGACGACGGCGGTGGAACTGGCGGCACTGGGAAGTGCCACCGCGGCGGCACTGGTTGTCTGGCTGCTGCTCGCCCGGCCGCTCGACGTCGTGGACGCCATGAGCGCCCACGAGCTGAGCGGGCTGGCTCGACTGGCCTTCTCGACGCTCCAGCACCTGCTGATGCGCCTCCTCGAACTGCTGTAACGGAGCCACCGATGAACGAGCGATCGCGCACGGGCAAGGGCAATATCGTGATCGGCGCCATGCTGGTCCTGACCGGTACTGGCCATCGTGCTGGACCGTGCCGGCGTGTTTCAGTGGCGGGAGCAGTGGACGCTGTGGCCGCTCATCCTCGGCGGCATCGGGCTGGCCAGGTTCCTCCAGACGAACCCCGGGGAACCGAAGCAGGGTCTGCTGTTCCTCACCGCCGCGGTGTGGCTGCTGCTCGGCGAGACCGGGTGGGTGTCGCTCGAGGAATCGTGGCCGATCTTCATCATCGCGTTCGGCCTCATCGTCGCGCTCAACGGCGGCGAGACGGCCACGGTGGCAGCACTCCGGATCTGCCTGGCGGACCGGCGGACCCGCCGCGGCCCAAACGGCTGCGTCGTCCCGATCGTCCGCTGTCATCGCTCGCCGTGCTCGGCATCTGGATCGCCGTCGTCGTCGGCCTGCAGGTGTCCGGCATGTCCGGCATGCGATCCTTCAGCAGCGACGCCAGTGCAGGTGATCGCGTGCGCGTCGTGTCGGTGATGGGCCGCTCGGAGCACACCAGCCGTGCCACGGCCTTTCAAGGCGCCGACGTCACCAACGTGATGGGCCGGTCCGAGCTCGATCTGCGCGACGCGACACTGGCACCCGGCGCGAACGCGACCGTGCACGTGTTCTCGGCGATGGGCGCGGTCGTCCTGCGCGTGCCGCCGACGTGGACGGTCGATACCGGCGCGATATCGGCGATCGGCGGAGTGCGCGACGAGCGCTTCACGCTGCCCGAGGCGGAGGCCGCCGCAGGTCCGGCGCCGCGGCTCGTGCTTCGCGGGCTGGTGCATGTTCGGTCGTCTCACGATCACCTCATAAGGACGGAGCGCGCGATGTCGATGGACAACAATGAACTCGAACGCGGCAGCCTGATGACGCCGCGGCTCGATCGTCGGCGTGGCGATCGCGCTCTTCGGCGTCGTGCTGGTGCTCGACCGCCTGAACCTGGTCGTCGCCGATCAGGTGCTGCGGCTGGTGGCCGGCGGTGATCATGGCCATCGGCGCGATGATCTTCAATCAGTCCCGCCGGATCGGCGGCGGCATCAACGGCGTCATCGTCATGCTCATCGGCGGCTGGCTCCTGCTGAACTCGCTCGGGATCGTGCGGGTGCGCTTCTGGGAGATTGTTCTGGCCGATGGTCCTGATTGGCATCGGCTCCGTGCTGGTGTCGCAGGCGATGCGACGCCGCACCAGAGAAGCGTCGGGCGCCGACGCCGACGACACGCTGGCCATCTTCGCCGTGCTGAGCGGCGTGAAGCGCGTCAGCACCGCCGCAGCGTTTCCGCGGCGGCGAGATCACGGCGCTGATGGGCGGCGCGCAGCTCGATCTGCGACAGGCCACCATTCCTCCTGGCGAGGAGGCCGTCGCTCGATATCTTTGCCGCTGATGGGCGGCTGCGAGATCATCGTGCCCCCGTCGTGGACGGTGGTGACGCCGATCGTGCCGGTGATGGGAGGGATCGACGACAAGCGGCTGCCGCCTCTGCCGGGTGGCGCCGAGACCATCGGGGGCAGCGCCGGCTCCGCGCCTGGTGCTGCGCGGCCTGGTCGTGATGGGCGGCATCGAGATTAAGAGCTGATGCACCCGATCCTCGCTCGCCTCGAGCGCCTGGGCGGCTACCTCGCTCTGTGGTGCGCGATCGGCGTATTCGAGAGCGGCGTGTTGACGCGGCAGGGGCTGACGTGGCCCGAGGCGCTCGTGCAGGTGCTGCCGCCGCTGCTCGTCTACGCGTTCGTCTGCCTGTCGGCGTGGTACGTGTGCCGCGCGACGCCGCTGGCCACGAGCACCGTGCCGCGCGTGCTGACCGCGGCGATCGTCGCCGCGTGGGTCGGCGCCGCGCTGTGGCTGGCGCTGAACGAGGCCTGGCTCGCCACGCTCGAATCGATGCCCGAATTCGCGCCGGTCACCTCCCGCTTCCGCGCCCAGGTCCCGTTCCTGTTCGCGGTCAGCGTGATGCTCTTCCTGCTGGTGCTGTCGGTGCACTACGTGGTGCTCGCGTTCGAGGCCTTCCGCACCGCGGAACGCCAGCAGCTCGAACTGCAGGTGCTCACGCGCGACGCCGAGCTCCGCGCGCTGCGCGCGCAGGTCAACCCGCACTTTCTCTACAACAGCCTGAACTCGATCAGCGCGCTGACCGGCAGCGACGCGGCGGCGGCGCGGCGCATGTGCCTGCTGCTGGCGGAATTCCTTCGCACGACGCTGCGCGTCAGCACGCAGCAACGCATTACGATCGCCGAGGAGTTGTCGTTGGCGGAACGGTTTCTGAGCATCGAGCAGGTACGGTTCGGGGCGCGCCTGCAGGTCGAGCGGTCGATCGACGAGAGCGCGCTGGAGTGTCAGGTGCCGCCGCTCGTGCTGCAGCCGCTGCTCGAAAACGCCGTCGGGCACGGCATCGCCGGCTTGGTCGACGGCGGCACGATCCGGCTCGACATCGTGAGACGCGGCGATCGTCTGTCGATCACCGTGGAGAACCCGCGCGACCCGGACGCCGTCCCGCGAAAGCGCGGCGGCGTCGGGCTGGAGAACGTGCGCAAACGACTGGCCCTCGTGTTCGGGGGCGCCGCGCGCCTGGACGCGGCGGCGAGTCCCACCGGATTCCGTGTCGCCATCGATCTGCCCTGTACCGTCGATGCCTGAGCCCACATCTGCCCCACTGCGCATTGCCGTCGTGGACGACGAGCCACTGGCGCGGGCGGTCCTCTGCGAGTTCCTGGCCGCCGAACCGAACGTGGAGGTCGTGGCGCAGTGCGCCAACGGCTTCGAGGCCGTGAAGGCGGTGTCGGAGCTGACGCCCGATCTGCTGCTGCTCGACGTGCAGATGCCGAAACTGGACGGGTTCGAAGTGCTCGATCTGGTCGGACGCGATGTGGCGGTGGTCTTCACCACCGCGTACGACCAGTACGCGCTGCGCGCATTCGAGGTGCATGCGGTCGATTACCTGCTGAAGCCGATCAGCGCGGAACGTCTGAGCGAGGCGCTCGCCCGCGTGCGCGAGCGACTCGGCCGCGGCGAACGGGTCGCATCGCCCGGCGCGATGGCCGCCGCCAGGCCGCGGGAAGGACATGCGCATCGCGTGCTCGTGCGGGACGGTCCGCGGGTGCACGTGATTCCAGTGGACAAGATCGACTACGTGCAGGCGCAGGACGACTACGTGTGCTTCAGGTCCGAGGGCAAGGACTACCTGAAGGAGCAGACGCTCGCCGAGACGGAGGCATCGCTCGACCCGGCCAGCGTTCGTCCGGATCCACCGCTCGTATCTGCTCAACCTGGCGCGGCTGGTGCGGGTCGATCAGGACGAGCGGGAGAACCGCGTGGCGGTGCTCACCGACGGCCGCCGGCTGCCGGTGAGCCGCGCCGGCTACACACGCCTCAGCTCCCTGCTCTAATCGGGAATTCGCGCAGGTAGTCTCGGCTCCGGAACCAGCCAGCGTACGTAAGCACCGCCCGCAACATACCCGGAGCCGAAGCTGGTGAGCAGCAGTCGAGCGCCATACTGCAAGCGGCCCGCTTCGTGCCACGTGCTCAGGCACCCGGGGATGCTGCCGCCCCACGTATTGCCGACGTCCGAGATGTTGGACATGACTTGTGCGGGAGTGAGCGCGAGGTGGGACGCCACCGAATCCATGATGCGCTGGTTGGCTTGATGCGGCACTAACCAGTCAACCTCCGCTGCCGACAGGCCATTCCGGTACATGAGCGCGACGCCGATGTCCGACATCATCGAGACGGCCGCTTTGAAAATCGCTCCACCGTCCTGCACCAGGTAGTGCCCACCCTTCGCCACCGTCGCCGATGAGGCCGGGTGGCGACTGCCTCCGGCCGGCAGAATCAGGGCGCCCGCGCCGGAGCCGTCCGTGCGAAGCAGGACGTCGATCACGCCAAACTCTGGATCAGCCCCGTCCTCGACCAGCGCGGCACCGGCGCCATCGCCGAAGAGAATCGCCGTCGAGGCGTCGTTCGGGTCCACCACGCTGGTCATGCGGTCGCCGAACGCACTCCGATCCTGGCGCTTGAATACGATGCATAATCCTGTATCGTTGAAATTCAATTGCCCGGGAGACGAGGTATGAAGGGATTCTTCTGTTTTCTCTCCGCCGCCGCGCTGGCCATCGTCGTCATGCCGTTGGCGGCCCAGCAGGAAGTGCCGATGCGCGGCAACACGCCCGTCGCGCCCCAGGGCATCAAGATTCCTCCGCTGCCCGACGCGCCCGTCCGCTACGAGACCGCCGAGGGACAGAACATCCGCGTGAGCGTCTACGCGCGCGGCTTCCAGTAACCGTGGAGCATGGCGTTCGTGTCGGACGACACGATCCTCGTGGCCGAACGCGGGGGCGCAATCCGCGTCGTGCGCAACGGCGTGGTCGATCCGCAGCCCGTGCCCGGCGCGCCGACGGCCATCGGGGCGGGGCTCTCCGGCACGGACCTGGCGCTGCACCCGGACTTCGAACGCAACCGTGCCGTCTACATCAGCTACACCAAGCCGCTCGACCCGCCGGGCGCCGCGCCGCCAGCCGCCGCGCCGCCAGCCGCCCCCGCGGCAGGACGAGGTGGTCGTGGCGCTGCGCCGCGGACGACGGTGGCGGTGGCGCGTGCGCGTCTGGGACGGCAAGGCGTTCACCGGCACGAGGGACATCTTCGTGGGCGAAGGCGGCAGCGGCGGCCCGATCGCGTTCGGCGGCGACGGCATGCTGTACGTCGCGCACGGAGGCGGCGATACGCAGACGCCAAAGACGCTCGGCGGCAAGATCCTGCGGCTCACGGACGAGGGCAAGGTGCCACCCGACAATCCGTTCGTCGGCCGCGCCGACGCCAGGCCCGAAGTCTTCACGATGGGCCACCGCACGTTCCTTCGGATGGCGAAGCACCCGCTCACCGGCGCGATCTGGCAGATCGAGAACGGGCCGAACGGCGGAGACGAGGTGAACATCCTGGTGCCGGGCGGCAACTACGGCTGGCCGCTCATCAGTCTCGGGCGCACCTACGCGGTCCGTGGCAGGGGCCGTTCTCGAAGGAAGGCTTCCGCGATCCGATCGTCCTCTGGATGCCGTCGATCGCGGTGTCGAGCATCGCCTTCTACACGGGCGATCGTCTGCCCAAATGGAAGGGCGATGTCTTCGTCACCGGCATGCGCTACGGGGAAATTCCGGGCACGGGGCAGCTGCACCGGATTCTGATCAACAAGAACCTCGAGGAGCTGCGTCGGGAGCCGCTGCTGGTCGATCTGCGGCGGCGAATTCGCGACGTGAAGCAGGGCCGCGACGGCCTGTTGTATCTGCTCACCGACGAAGCCGACGCCGTGATGCTCCGGATCGAGCCGGCGGACTGAAACGCGGACTCGGCTTACTTCACCTGTTCGACGGTGAACCCCTCGATGTGCACATCGAGGCCGCGGATCAGCAGATCGGCTGTCGCCAGATCGTTCCAATGCGCCGCCCGCAGCAGGGCCGTGGTCCCCTCGTCGGACCGGACGTTGACGTCAGCCCTGCGACCGAGGACGTCAGCCTGCGACCGAGCCGGGCACGAACCCCGATCCGTCCTTCGTCCTTGGCCGCTTCAACGAGCCCGGGATCCGCCGCGGGCGCGGTCAGCTGGTGCGCCGACATGGCCGAGACGGCGAGCATCAATCCGTAAGCAGCCAGTATCCCGTTACGCATCCACCGCTCCGCGCCAGTTATACATCAACGTCGCGGACATGGTCCTCCCACTCCCGCCGAGCGAGGTCGGACACCGCCGCCCAGTCCGAATCCGAATGTCGGCCTTGCATGAACGTCGGCAATCGGTTGCCGTAGTCGCGAAGGCAGGGCGTTGTCGGCGGACAAGCGCGGATGAAGGCCTGGGCCGCCTCACGGAAGGCCGCCTCTCCCAGTGTCCGGCGGACGCGCGGAAAGGTACGCGCCAGCGTTGCCGTCAGGCTCGCGAAGATCGAAGCTCGGTAGATGTCGAGGAGCGCGGACGCGGGCAGGCCGGTGTCGTCGAGAAGCGAGACCACGTTGTCGTCCTTGCCGGTGAGAAGGGCATCGGCGAACCGGGCCTGCAGGTCGGACAGCGTCATCGCGGGTTCCCTGCACCGGCAAGCCGTGCGAGTACAGTGCTGGCCCGTCCCGCTTCCTCGAGCAGCACCGCCAGCGGCGGGGCATCGGTGTCCCATTCGATGAGCGTCGGCCTCGGACCGAACATTCCCATCGCGGCCGAATAGAGGTCCCAGACCGCCGGATCCACCGGCCCGCCGTGCTCGTCGAGGAGCAGCCATCCTTCGCCGCACGGCACCCTCGCGTGGCCGCCCAGATGGATTTGGCCGATCGGCACCTGCGACCATGAAGCGAGAATCTCGTGCGGAGACTCCCCCAGATTGGCGCCGTTCGCGAAGACGTTGTTGAGATCGCAGAGCATCCCGCAGCCTGTCCGTCGGGTTACCTCGGTCATCCAGGTGCCTTCCGACATCTCGCGGTGCCGGTAGCGGACGTACCGCGAGAGACGTTCTCAACCAGTATCGTCCGGCCGAGCGCGTTCTGCGCTGCGTCAATGTTGCGGCAGACAACATCCACAGCCTCAACGGTGCGCGGCAGCGGCAGCAGAGCGTTCAGGTAAATCCACCGCTCGTGCTCCACGACAGATGGTCGGATACGAGATGCGGTTCGAGTAAGGCGTGGAGTGCCGCGAGACGGCGAAGGTGCTCCAGATCCAAACCGTGTGCGCTGCCGAGCGACAGGCCGACGCTGTGCAGACTGAGGTGGTAGTCGGGCCTGAGCGCGGCGAGCGCCCGCACCAGACCTGGTTCATGCATGACATTCTCGGCGTGGACCTCGATCCAGCCGAGGGCCGGCCGCGCGGCCATGAAAGCCGGCACCTCTGAAGCGTGCAACACGATGCCGACCGAGTTGCCAGGATGATCCATGTGTTTGTCCGCTTGTATAACGTGTTCGCGCGTGTATACGATGGCTGAATTACGAGATCCCGTCGGACGAAGCCTGCAACGCTCACGACACAGCAGGGGCTGCCGCGAAGCCGTCGGAGATATTTGTCATGGGCCTGACCTCACGGAACTTCAGGGGCGACACCAGACTCGAGGCATGCCTCGTCAGTGACCCTGCTCACGTGACACCGGGCGCAACCGGTGATCACGTGGCGAAGATACAGACAGCGCTGATCATATTGGACGCAGCCAAGATCGATTCCACGGATCTGCAGGCGAAGTCCTACGGGCCGTCCACCGCCGCCGCCGTTCTGGCGTACAAGCAGAAGCGCAGCATCATCAACAAGAGCTACCAGACGACGGCAGATAACATTGTCGGGAAGATGACCATCGCATCGCTCGATAGCGACATGCTGGCCTTCGAGCTGCGTCTTCGAGAATTGAATTCCTGTGCAGGCCTGAGGTTCCTTCCGCCTCGCCGCTGATCGGGACGACCGGAGAGCATCGATGAAGGCAGTGGTTGTACACGCGTCGTCCAAGCCGGTGGAACTTGATTGGGCGAATCAGTTCGCCGGGGTCGATGCTCAGGTGAAGGCGCAGTTCCCGGCGGTTGATTTCGCTTCGCGCAGCACGACGGTCTCCAAGATCAGCGGGTTTACGTGGACCGCGGTCGTGACGGCGGTCTCGGCGGCGGCCAAGTTGGCGGGCGGGAACGGCGTGGTGATCATTGTGAGCGGCCATGGCGGTGCGGTGCCCGGAGACCCAGACGGCGGTGTGCTGAACTGGGATCCGACCGACACGGACGTGAATCTCGACTGGAACCGCCAAAAGATACGCAAGGGGCTCTTCTGGGACCACATGGTCGCGCGTTACCTCGAGCCGATCCCATTTGGAAATCCCCCGACCCAAAAAGCGATCGACGAGAAGAACATCAAGGAGCAGAACGGCGACTTTGCGATCACGCAGAAGCGACATGAAGCTTTCGAGGCGTTGGAGCAGATCGGGCTGGCGCTGAAGGCGAGCGGGGTCAAGCGTCTGACTTTCACCTCCTGCACGGCCGGGCGTGCCCCGAACTTTCTGAAACGTCTCGCCAAGATCTGCGGCACCGAGGTCGCCTGCTTCAATCAGAAGACGATGGTGTTCAACGACGTGAATTCAGGAGCCGGCAAATCCCGCCTCATTCTCGAGGCCGACAAGAATCGCGACGGCGTCCTGGGGTCGACCAACATCCTGTCGGCGCGGGTGTTCTCACCGAGATCTCGACGACAAGAATATCGCCTTCGTCGCCACCCCCTAAGTAGCTGTTCGGCTCCGCGACGGCGGCGGCCACCCGCAGCATCATTCGCGGGCTGATCGCGCGACGATCGCGCCCGGGTCGATACCTCTGCGGCGCAGGTTTGTATCTCGCGACTTCAACCGAGCAGACCGTTAGGGCGGCTGCTACTTCGTCTGTTCGACGGAGAACCCCTCGATGTGCACGTCGAGGCCGTGCCCGATACGCAGCCCGGAGATGCCGACGGCGTCCACCGCACTCCTGGGTTGCGTGGCGACTGTCTGGCCGTTCACCATGAACGTGACCATGTCGCGGCCAACGCCAATCGCCAGCGCATTGGTCTGGCTGCCCTGCGCGTTGGGCTTCTGAATCGCCGCGTGATCCGTCCAGTCGCCTGCGACGTTCGCCGTCGTCGCCCCGGTGCGTTTGCGGATCAGGTATTTGCCGTCCTGTCGAATCACGAAATAGGTATAGCGCTGCTTGTCGGTATCGAGGTCCTGGCCTCCGACGAACAACCCGTACGCCACCTGATGACTGGCAGGCTTGGTCATCGTCAACGTGGCCTTCGTCGTGTACGGTCCTTCCCAGTCTTCCTCGGGGTCGTAGAGGATCACGTTCGGGCCCGTCGTCGCGTGGAGGCCCTTGTCCATCGTGACGAACTTGAGTCCCGTTCGGGATTCCTTGGGGTCGTCGAGGCGGGCCCACCAGCCGCCGACTTCGATCCCGTTGCCGGCCGCCGGACGTGGAGGCGCGCCACGTCCACCGGGCGGGCCCTGTGGGCCACCACCGCCGCGGCCCGGTGGCGGACCGCCGCCCCGATCCTGCGCGCTGGCCGTCAGCGTCAGCGCAACGACGACAACTGCGGCAAACCACTTCTGCATCGATTGTCGCGCTCCCATAACGAGGAATCCTGCCTGTCGTCGCATCACCCGCGCTCGGGTTGACGACGAGCTCGGGGTGGCCGGTATCGTAACTCAAACGGGAGCCCAGGAGCGGTAAGATAGGCGGCGAATGCGCCGCTATCGAGGCGGCCCGCAGCAGTTCATCAGGAGCAGGCCATGATGAGGCGAGTTCTTCTTTCGTGCGGCGTCGCAGCGCTGGTCGTCGTGGCCACGCTGCCCGTGTCGAGCCAGGGTCAGAGCAAGTAGCGCGGCCACGGCACCGGCGCTCGTGGTTACCGCATTCAACGGCGGACCCGCGCCCGCAAACTTGACGTCGCCCAAGACACCGTGGGGCGAGCCCGACCTCCAGGGCGTATGGAGCAGCGACGACGCCACATTCGGCGTGTCACGCGGTGGCGGCCGGGGCGGCGGCGCGGCGCCGACCGGTCTGTACCTCAACGACGAACAGTGGGCGGCGCGACAGAAGCAGATTCAGCAGGGAATCACGACCGGCGAGAACGCAGTGGGCTCGTTCCGCGGCGACTTCGCCCGGCGCGCCTTCCGCCAGACCTCGTACATCGTCGATCCGCCCGACGGCATCCAGCCGCAGCCGCTGCCGGCGGCGCGGGAACGCGCGCGCATCGGCGACCGCGGCACGTTCGGCGACGGCCCGTTCCACACCTTCGACGACTTCACCAACTACGACCGCTGCATCACACGCGGAATCTGGGGATCGGTCGTGCGCGTCATCTACGGCAACGGGAACCGTATCGTGCAGGCGCCGGGCATGGTGGCCATCAGCTACGAGATGATTCACGACACGCGCGTCATCTACACCGACGGCCGGCCGCACATCAACAACGGCATCCGCCAGTACCTCGGCGACTCGCGCGGACGGTGGGAAGGCGACACGCTGGTCGTCGAGACGACCAACCTGACCGATCAGACCAGCATCGGCGCGAACGGCAACGGCCTGCGCCATAGCGCCAAGATGACGATGGTCGAGCGTTTCCGTCGGGTCGCTGACGACATCGTGCAGTACCAGTTGACCGTGATCGATCCGGAGACGTATCCGCAGCCGTTCACGATCTCGATTCCGCTGACACCACTCGACGGCGGCGTACTGCTTCCCTACGAGTGCCATGAAGGGAACGGTGCCGTGCGCAACGCGCTGGCCGGCGAGCGCGCCGAAGAACGTGCGATCGCGGCGGATCTCGATCGCGGCATCATCCGTCCGCGGCGCGGCCCGCAGGACGACGGCCTCGGGCGCCGGCGCATTCGGCGGCCAGGCTCGACCGCGTCGCGGCAGCCCGCAGGCCGCCCGTGCCGGCGGCCCGGCGGCCGCGGTGGCGCTCCGCCGGCGGCGATCAGGAGCGATAACGGGCTTCGGACATGTAGGGGCCGCCTTCAGGCGGCCCAGGGCCGGCTAAAGCCGGCCCCTACACGTGCGCCGCACTCTCGCGATCGTCTTCGTGGTCGCTCTCGTCGCCCTTTCAGTCGGCGCAACTGGCACGACGTACGTCTGGCGTCGACTGCAGCCTCCGCCCATCCCACCGCTGGAATCGGACTGGAACGCGACCGTTGCGGTACTCGCAGGCGACGGCGTCCGAGGCAGCATCGACGGCATCGGCACGCGCGCCCGTTTCTCTGAACCCTTTGGGATCGCGGCCGCACCGGACGGGACGATCTTCGTAGCCGGATGCGGGACACGCGCACCTGATTCGGCGCATTTCGCCGGACGGCCATGTATCGACGCTGGCGGGCAGTGTCCGCGGGTTCGCGGACGGCGTCGGCAGCCGCGCGGCATTCAGCACGCCTTCGGGCCTGGCACTGGCCGCCGACGGCAGCGTGTATCGTCGCAGACACCGGCAACCACGCGATTCGCCGAATCGCCCGCGACGGCTACGTATCGACGCTCGCCGGCGACGGTACAGCCGGGCTACGTCGGACGGTCCCGCGCACCAGGCGCGCTTCAACGGACCAATCGGGATCGCCGTCGCACCAGACGGCCGCATCGTCGTTGCGGACTCGTACAACGACCGCATCCGGGTGATCGACCCGAGCGGCGCGGTCAGCACGCTGGCGGGATCAGGCCGGCCCGGTGCGGAAGATGGGGTCGCGGACGGGCGCGAGCTTCGACACTCCGACCGGGATCGCCATCGACGCGCGCGGGGTCCTCGTTGTCGCCGACACCGGAAACGACATCGTTCGGACCATCGATCGGAACGGTCACGTGACCACACCGTCGTGGATACAGCGCGATGAGGTTCTTCCGTCCGCTCGGCATTGCCATCGGGCCCGATGGCGAGTTGTTCGTCGCCGATGAGGCCGGGCGCATCGTCGTCGTCGGTGTCGCGCGGATGGCGGCGGTTCGGACGCTCGCGGGCGACGGGTATCGGCTTCCGAGACGGTGCGGGCGGATCGCGCACAGTTCCGCAGCCCGTCGGGCGTCGCGCTGCTTCGGCCGGGCCATCTGGTCGTGGCGGACACGACAAACGCGCTCGTGCGGATGGTGGTGGCCACTTCACAGCGCGGCCTTGCAGCCGCCCACGTCGCCAGCCGTTCGCCCGCAGTTCGACGCGGAAGCGTTCGGCTCGCTGCCGTTGCTCTGGCCCGTGGCGCCGTTCTGCCGACCCACACGAGATTGCCGGCAGCTTCGGCGAGGTGCGCGGCGAACGAGGGAGAGCGGTTCCACCGCGGCATCGACGTCCGCGTCGCGCAGGGGACGCGCGTCTACGCAGTCCGCGACGGCATCGTGTCCAGCCCGATCTCGAACAATGGGCTCGGCGCGCTCGACGAGTGGCTGCGGATCGGCGATCTCAGCCTACGTCCACATCCGCGCCGGCCGCGCCCGCGACTGCCGAGGTCGACTCGTCGCGCTTCGTCGCCAACTACGACGCGCCCGCGGGCAGGCGCCGTCGGCTGATGCGCCTGCGCGTGAAGCGGGGGGCGCGATTTGCCGCCGGCGATCTGATCGGTACGGTCAACCGGTTCAATCACGTGCACCTGAACGTGGGCTGGCCAGGCGAGGAATACAATCCGCTGCCTTTTCCGCCTCGTGCGCTTCGAGGACACGGTCGCGCCGACGATTCCAGCCGACGGCGATCCGCGTCTATGACGAGGCGTGGCGCCCGCAGACCGCGCGTGTGCAGAACCGGCTGCACCTCGCCGGCCGGGTGCACGTGGTGATCGAGGCCTGGGATCAGACAGACGACAACACCCCCTCGCGTCGTCTGGCCCCGTACGAGCTCGGGTATCAGGTCCTCCACGTGGACAAATCGCCGGCGACTGGTTTCGCGACACGGCCCGCGTCGTTGCGTTTCGATCGCCTCGGGCCGGACGCGGATGCGCCGCACCGCGTCTACGGCGCCGGCAGCGGCATCCCGTTCTACGGTAGCCGACGCACCCAGTACCGCTACATCGTCACGAATCGGCTCGAACGCGGGCAGACTGACCGAGGGGCTGTGGGATACGGGGTTGTTGCAACCCGGGAACTACGTTCTTCGCGGCTGGGCGGCCGACATCAGCGGCAACGTCGTGGAGCGGGATCTGCCGGTGACCATCGGCGAACCACATTGACCTGGGCTAGACTACGCAGCCATGAGTACTCGAACGCTGTCACTGCTCGTCGTGCTGGTCGTGGTGTTGGCCGGAGGGCGTCTCGCGATGTCCGCAGTCGTCCAGCGCGACGGCGAAGCCCGCGTTCCCGCCCAACGACCCGGTCACGCGCGCGATGACGGAGGTCGGTGGTAAAGGCGGCGGCAACGAAACGGGCCCGTACGATGTCGTGCCCAACTGGCCCCAGAACTACTGCGGCAACGGCTTCGTCATTGGCGCCACGGCCGGCATCCTCGCCGAATCGCCGGACCGCGTGTTCATCTTCAGCCGCGGCTGCCTGCCAGCCTTGCAGGACACGCGCACACCGGCGGAGAACTTCATCCCGGCGCGCAACGCCGCCAACTTCGACCTGTCGCAGGCCGATGCGTCGAGTCATCCGCGCTGGGACCATATCGTCAACGTCGTCGACCGCAACGGCCGGCTCATCGAGTCGTGGGAGCAGCACAACAAGCTGTTCATCCGGCCGCACCGCGTGCAGATCAATCCCTACGACCCCGAGCGCCACGTCTGGCTCGTCGACGACGGCGCGCACTCGATCTACAAGTTCACCAACGACGGCAAGAAGCTGGTGATGACGCTCGGCGAGTTCAAGGTGCCGGGTGACGACGATCGGCACTTCGGCAGGCCAACCGAGATCGCGTGGCTGCCGGACGGGACGTTCTTCGTCAGCGACGGCTACACCAACACGCGCGTCGCCAAGTTCGATCGCAACGGCAAGTTCCTCATGGCGTGGGGCATGAAGGGTAACGAGCCGATCGAGACGCGCCCCAACTACATGAACACGGTGCATGCGATCGCGATCGACGCGAAGCGCCGCGTCTATGTGAGCGACCGGGCCAACTCCCGCGTGCAGGTGTTCGACGAGAACGGCAAGTTCCTCGACGTGTGGCCGGGCATCCGACGTCCGTACTCGTTCCTCATGTCGGCGGACCAGCATCTGTGGATTGCCGACGGCAACACGCAGAAGATTCTCAAGTACGACCTGACCGGCCGGCTGCTCTTCTCGTGGGGCAGCTTCGGCCAGTTCCCCGGCGGCTTCTGGGGCGTGCATCAGTTCAGCGTGGACAGCGACGGCAACCTCTACACCGCCGATGTGCACGTGGGTCGCCCGCAGAAGTTCCGCCCGAAGGCCGGCGCGAGCCGCGATCAGCTCGTCGGCGCACCGGTGCCGCTCGCCGCGCGCAAGTAGAGGCGGGTCTTTAGACCCGCCTTCCCGTAATTGATACTCTCAGGTATATCGATGCGTCGCACACGACTGCTCTGCGCGATCGGCGTGAGCCTCTGGTCAGCCGTAGTGATCGGCAGCCAGGCGGCGCCCACTGGTCCACTGTCCGAGACGCTGCGGGCCCACCTGAAGAACGAGCAGTTCGCGATCATCACGTCCATCAGAGGACTGCCGCTCGGTGTCCGCGATCAGCTCCAGACGATGTTCGGCACCCGGGACCTCGACATCGCCGAGCCCGGAACCGAGTTTCAAGTGACCGACGCGATCGGCAATCCGAAGCTGCCCATCCGCCGGCTGGTCGCGGCGGGGTGCTCGAACGATTTTCACTGCCTCGTCTACTACGAGCGCGGCGGCATCGCCCACACGTGGCACGTGGCACTGTTTCACTGGACGCCGGCGGCAACTCGATTCGAGTGGGGCGGCACCGCCCCAGGCGGCCTCAAGACCATCGACGACGTTCGGAAGGCCGTCCTGTCCGGAGCGGTCCAGAGCCCGAACAAGGTCTGGTAGGTGATGCGCACTCTCGCGGCAGCAAGCTTCGTTCTGCTCGCAATCCTCACCGCTCCAGGTGTGCTCGCCCAGCAAGCGGCTGACACGATCGTCACCCGGGGCAAGATTCTCACGGTCGATGCGGCCTTCCGCATCGTCGAGGCACTGGCCATCACCAACGGGCGCATCGTCGCCACCGGCACGAGCGCGGAGATCGCGCGCTACGCGGGCAAGAACACGCGGGTGATCGATGTCGCCGGCGCCACCGTCATCCCGGGCCTCATCGACAACCACTTCCACTTCACGCGCGGCGCCGACACCTGGCACCAGCAGGCCCGGTTCGAAGGCGTGGACTCGCGCCGCGAAGCGCTGCGCATTCTTGCGGCCAAGGCGGCGAGCCTGTCACCCGGCGACTGGATCATGGTGCAAGGGGGCTGGACGCCGCGGCAGTTCGCCGACGCGCCCGGCGGCTTCACGCTCGAGGAACTCGACGGCGCAGCGCCGAGAAATCCACTGTTCGTGCAGGAAGGTTACAGCGTCGTCTACGCGAACAGCCTCGCGCTCAAAGCGGTCGGGCTGAACCCGGCGGACGGCGCGCGTCGCAATGCGCAGGGTCTCGTGTCGTTCCAGCCGCCGATGGCTCTGTACGACGCGATGCCCCGGACTTCAGCCGCGCAGCGCGAGCAGAACCTCACGGATTTCATGCGCGAGCTCAACTCGACCGGGCCTCACGGGCGTCTACAGCCTGGGTCAGTCCGACTTCCTGGCCGCGCGCGCGGCGAAGGGCCCGCTGCCAGTTCGACTCTGGCAGACGCTGAATTTCAACGCGGCCGATCCAGCGTCGGCAGCCAAAGCCGCGGAGCTCATCGCGCGCTCACGACCGAACCAGTTCGACGGCCAGCACGGCATCTTCGGCCTGGGCGAGGTGCTCTACGGACCGTTCTTCGATCTCGCGCCTCGCAAGGATCCCTGGCCCGCGGCGATCATGAGCGAGTACGGCAAGCTTGCGACCGCGGCGGCGCGCGCCGGCTGGCACGTCCACCAGCACGTCATCAACAACAACGCCGTCACGGATCTGCTCGACACGCTCGAGCAGGTGCACCAGACGCAGCCGCTCACTGGCCTGCGCTGGACGCTCGGTCACATCTACGACATCTCGTCAGCCAACATCGCGCGCGCGAAGGCGATGGGCATCACGCTCGGCGTCCACGGCGCCGCGATGCAAGCCGGTGCGCGCATGCCTCTGCGCCGGATCGCCGACAGCGGCATCGTCTTCGGCCTGGGCACCGACGCGACCATCGTCTCGCACTACCGTCCGTTTGTGACGCTGGGATGGGTGGTCAGCGGTCTCGACGTTGGCGGCAACAAGGTGCTCGACGAGACGCTGACGCGCGAGGAAGCGTTGATCGCGCACACACGCTCGAACGCATACCTGTTCTTCCAGGAGAAGACGCTCGGCTCTCTCGAGGTCGGCAAGCAGGCGGATCTCGTCGTGCTCGACCGCGACTACATGACCGTGCCGGCGGCCGAGATCAAGCGCATCACGCCGACGATGACGATGGTCGGCGGGCGGGTGGTGTTCGAAGGCGCGAGGCGCTGAAGAGACGGCATGTCCGTCTATGGGCTGGACGAAGAGGTGAGACCAAGAAGCCGCGCCGGATTGTCCTTCATCATGCGGCTGACTTCTGCCTCGGTGATGCCATGGCTCATCAGCGCCTTGGCCGCCGCTACCAGTGCATCCGGGTGCTGCGGTCCGTTGGCCTGACCGCGATCGCTCGAGAGGATGAACCGGTCCGCACCGATTTTCCGAATCGTTTCGACGTGCTTTCTGATCTCCTCATCGGCGTTCTTGGCCGTCGCGAACGCCGAGACGATCTCGAGGTACGCGCCGAGCTTCGCCGACTCCTCCATGATGGAGACGGGCATCGAAATGAACTCGATCATCGGGTGCGAGACCATCACTGGCACACCCAGACGACCGGCCTCGCGCACCATCATGAGCGACTCCTGCGGTGAGTTGTGACCGGTATAGAGCACCATCCGGCCGCCGCTGTCCCGCGTTTTTGTCTTGGCCATGATCGCGATAATCTCGGTGACCTCGGGCAGCAGTTTGCCGTCGCGCGACACGCTGACGAACGGGCGCGCGGGGGTGTTCGAATTCTTCACGTAGAACTCCGCATCCCAGGTCGGCATGTTCACGATGCGGCCCCAGCCCCCCTTCACTTCAGCCATGTGCAGGACCGCCGCCGGATTGACGCCGCCCATCGCACGGTTCAAGCCGACCAACCCGAACACCTCGATGCCGGGCACGGCTTTGCGCGTCATGTAGACGACGTGCGCGGTCGTATCGTGATGCTGCTTGGCGACGAAGCCTCGCATCCCGCGACCGAGCGCCAGCCGGGCCAGGTCGTCGACGTCGAGCAACCGGGCCGCCTGGAAACTGTTGGGCCCGGCGCTGTCGGGGTCGATGTGCGCATGGACGTCGACGGCACCTTTCAGCAGCCGGGCCGCCAGTGCATCGCCAGCTGACTGACCAGCGGTCTGCGTACGCGGCGTCGCGGCCGTGGTGAGCACCATCGCCGCAACGAGCGCAGCCACGCGCCCGAGCGCCTTCCGTTTTGCCACTGTCATCACTGCCTCACCTCGCATCGAATGGGACGTTCAGACCGTGATTGTCGCACTCTGGGCACGGCAGTAGGGGCGCTATACTTCGGCATCATGAAGGCCCGGCTGTTCGCCATCGCAACCGCTGTTCTCGTCGCGTGGACGACGCTCGTGCAGGTGCAGTCGCCGCAGACGATCACGGTGAACTTCCCGACCCGCAGCGGCGCGTCGTGGCCGCTCTTTCTCGCCAAAGAAGGTGGCTACTACGAGAAGCATGGCCTCAACGTCACGCTCGTGTTCGCGGGCCATCCCGCCGGCATCGCGATGGTGGTCAACGGCGAGGCACAGCTCAGTAGTTACAACCTCGAGTCGGTGATGCAGGCCAGCGCCCGCGACTCGTCCTTCACCATCGTCGGCAGCTCGGTCTACCGTCCGTTCTTCGCGCTGATGTCGAAGAAGGAGATCGGCACTGTCCGTGATCTCAAGGGCAGGACGATTGCCGTCAGCCAGATCGGCGATCCGCCGTACAACTACACGAACGCGTTGCTCGCCAAGTTCGGCATGGGCCCGAGAGACGTGCAGTGGATCGCTGCCGGCGCCGACGCGAACGCCCGCGCAGCGGCGCTCGCGAGCGGGCGGGCGGACGCGACGCTGCTGACGCCGCCGGCGTACTACAAAGTCGAGGACGCGGGCTACAAGGTGCTGGCGAACCTCGCCGACCACGACGACATCTTCGCGGCCACGACATACCTGATGCGGAAAAGCACCGTGACCGCGAACCCCCGGCTGCCCGAACAGCTGATCAAAGCGCACGCCGAGGCGATCAAGCGTTTCTACGACGACAAGGCGTTTGCGGTGAAGGCGTATCAGGCGTACGACAAACAGCAAACGGCCGACGTCGAGCGTTTCTACGAAGGCTACCGCCAAGCCAACCTGCTCGAGCGCGTGCCTTACGTGCTCACCGGCGCGGTGAATGCGGTGATCGAGCAGCAGGTGAACCCGCAACTGGCCGCGGTGCTGAAGGGCGGTGACTATCGGACGCTCATCGACAACAGCACGGTCGATCGGCTGGTGAAGGAAGGCTTCTTCCAGAAGCTCTTCGGCCCGTCGATCAGGGCCGAAGAAGAGCGCAAGGCGAAGCTGGCGTTCAGATAGGCATGCCGGTCGTCTATCGCGCCGACCACGTCGGCAGCTTCCTTCGGCCACGCGCGATTCTCGATGCGCGCACGGATCCACGCATCACGCCGGCTGCGCTGCGCGAGATCGAAGACGCCGAAATTCTGAAGCTCCTCGAGCGGCAGCGCGCGCTTGGCTTCCGCATCCTGACCGATGGCGAGCTGCGCCGCCACGGCTTCATGAGCGACTTCTACGACTCCGTCGATGGTCTCGACAACGACGGGTCCGTCGCGCGAGAGTGGAAGGGACAATCCGTCAGCACCGGCGGCACGACGGCCAAGCAGGTCAGGCTGGCGGGCCTCGTCGTCGGCAAGCTCGCACAGAAGAAGCGCCTCACCGATCACGAAAGCCGCTTCCTGACGCGCCATGCGCATGGCGACGTCAAGATGACGCTGCCGAGCGCAAACCAGTTTCCGGCAATCGCGTATCAGAAAGGGCTGAGCGAACGAGCGTATCCCACCTATTCGGCGTTTCTCTGGGACGTGGTACCCATCATTCGCTCGGAGGTGCAGGCGCTGCTCGAAGACGGCGTCAAGTACATCCAGATCGACGCGCCGCGCTACAGCTACTATCTCGATCCGAAGTGGCGAGAGTACCTGCGAACGGAGATGGGCGTGAGCCCCGAGGCGGCGCTCGACGAAGCCATCCGCGTGGACAACGCCTGCGTCGAGGGCGCGCGGCGGCGCGGGCGCCGTCGTGGCCATCCACCTCTGTCGCGGCAACAACCGGAGCCAGTGGTACGCCGAAGGCGGCTACGACCCGATAGCCGAGAAGCTGTTCAACGAGCTGAACGTCGATCTGTTCCTGCTGGAGTACGAGTCCGAGCGCGCAGGGAGCTTCGAGCCGCTCCGTTTCGTGCCCAGGGACAAGGGAGTCGTGCTCGGGTTGATCAGCAGCAAGGTCGCCGATCTCGAGCCCAGGGCGCCGATCATCCAGCGCATCGAGGACGCGAGCCGATACGTTCCTCTGGACAACCTGGCCCTCAGCCCGCAATGCGGGTTCGCGTCCACGTTCGAAGGCAACCTTCTCACCGAGGACGAGCAGTGGCGCAAGATGCAGCTCGTCGTCGACGTCGCGCGCCAGATCTGGGGACGGGCCTAGGAGAAGAAACCAAAGTTGTCCGGCACTGTTACTTACGGCCGCTCGATCAGCACGATGTCCGAGTTTTCGCGAAGGCGATCGAAGACAATCTGCTTGCCGTCGGGGGTGATGTCGAAGTTCCGGATCTCGTCCGGGGCCGTGAGGTTCGCGATCTGTCGCGTCGCTTTTGTGGCGAGATTCAGCACCCAGAATTCCCTGTTGGCCTTTTGCCAATTCATGTACACGAGGCCCGTGCCGTCAGGCAGGAACCGATGGCTAACCGCCCGCGACGCCGACGGAACGTACATCGGCGGCAATGCGACAGCCGTGCCGTCGGGCTGCACTCCGAGAAGGAGTTGTTGTCCCGCGAGATTCGGGCCGGCATACACGATCAGGCTGCCGTCGGGCGACCACGCGGGATTACTCCCGATCCCCTTCGTCAATCTCGCGGCCGTGCCGCCGTTGACTGGGATGAGGAACAATCCAGCGCCTTGCGCATCTATACCGCCGGTCACAATCGCCGTGCCGTCGGGGGCCCAATCTGTGCCGCCCTGGACGTCAATTGACGAGGCCACGTCCCGGGAGTCCGAGCCGTCCGCGGCCATGATCGTCAGGTGGCCCTTGCCTCCCTTCCGGAGCACGATGGCGACCCGTCGGCCGTCGCGCGACACAGAGGCTGGCTGACCGAGAGCCCCGTCCGACCCCTTCCAGATTTCCGACGCCTGCCCATCCTCGACGCGCCAGAGTCCATCGCCCGCCCCGCGCGAGGACAAGTAGAACAGCGATGCCCCACGGATCCGCGGCCCGAGTGCGCGCACACTCGGCACCGAGAACGAGCGCACGTCGCGCTCGTCGGCGACGCGTTCGACGATTGGCAGGCTCCACAAACGCGCGCTGGGGTTGGCGACGGCTGCGACAATGCGCCGGCCGTCTGCGCTGGCGGCGACCGTGAGGTACTGTTCGAGTCCTGTGGTCACGCGTCGAGTCAGCTTGCTTTCCACATCGAGCGACCACAGCCACGGTCCTGAGCGATCTTCGGCAGGCGCAACGAAGAGCAGCGTGCGCGCGTCGAGCGAGGCCACGAAGCTCACGGGTGCGTGGTGATCGGTGAGTTGCTCCGGCGCTCCGCCTGAGGGCCGGATGCGCCACACGTCCATCTGCTCGGCATCGGGACTGCCGTGGACGAAGTAGATCCATTGGCCGTCGGTGGACCAAATGGGATTGTGGTTGTGGACACCCGGTTGGTCCTTGAAGATCTCACGCGCGTTGGCGCCAGAGCGATCGGCCACGAACAGCGGGTCGCCGTCAACGGCATTTTGGTAGACGAGCGCCACGCCATCGGGCGACCACGCCGGATTGATGGACGAAGCAACCAGGAACGGACGCTGCTCACCGCCGATGAGCGGCATCACGCTTGTTCGGTTCGCGAGACTCGTTGTCCAGATCTCTGATCCGTCGCCTGAGAACCCCAGAAACCTCACGTTATAAGTGAAACCGAACGCGGGGAGATCCTTGGTGAGGTTGCTGAACCGCCCGGTCCCGACCTGGTTCAACCACAGATGCATCGGCCCGTCGCGGTCGGACAGAAACGCGATAAACCTGCCATCAGGCGAAATGGCGGCCTGCGTTTCCGTGCCCGGGAAATCGGTCACGCGCGTGAATCGCGCACTGGCGAGCGGATTGACCCACGCGTCCACGGGGCCGGAGCGTGGCCATAATCCGAACGCGATGCCGGCCAACCCGGCGACGGCCAGCGCCGCTGGCGCCACCCGCTGCCACACGGGTCTCGGAGCCGGCGCTGAAGATGGGGCGGGCACCGCGGCGCCAGGCGCCGCAGCCGCCTCGTTGAGCTCAATCCGGGCGTCGCCGATGTCGCGCTGGCGCTCACGCGGATCCTTCCTCATGCATCGTCGGACGAGATCGACCACTCGAGGTGGCACGGATGCGGGTAGTTGGGTCCAGTCCGGTTCGAGGGTCAAGACCGCTACCAGGACGTCGGAGGTCGTGTTTCCGCGAATGGCGCGCTGCCCCGTCAGAAGCTCGAACAACACACATCCAAACGCCCAGATGTCGGCCCGCTTGTCGACCGCATGCCCGCGCGCCTGCTCCGGGCTCATGTATGCAGCCGTACCTAAAATGACGCCCGCGCGCGTGGCGTTGGCGGTGATGGTCGGCGACTGCGACAGATCGACGATCTCTCGATCGTCCGACGTCGCCTTCGCCAATCCGAAGTCGAGCACCTTCACGGTCCCTGAAGAAGTGATCTTGATGTTCGCCGGCTTCAAGTCGCGATGCACGATGCCCCGCTCGTGCGCCGCTTCGAGCGCTTCGGCGATCTGCCGCGCGATGGCCAGCACCTCGCTCAAAGGAATCGGACCCTCCACAAGCCGATCGGCCAGCGTCGGCCCATCCACCAGTTCGAGGATGAGCGCGAGCGTGCCGCCCGATTCCTCGAGTCCGTGGATTTGCGCGATGTTCGAATGACTCAGGGTGGCCAGGAGTTCGGCTTCGCGCTGGAACCTGGCCAGGCGATCCGGATCGGTGGTGAAGGTTTCCGGCAGGACCTTGATCGCGACATCGCGCTTCAGACGCGTGTCGCGTGCCTTGTACACCTCGCCCATTCCCCCTGCGCCGATGGCGGAGAGGATGTCGTATGGGCCGATGCGCGTGCCGGTCGCTAAGGCCAAAGCAATGGGCTCGAGAAGCGGACCCGCAGAGTTTAGTCGTTATCCAACTGCAAGAAGCAACCTTCCTCGACTCCAATGGCATCCGCTCCGCGCACCGAGGCAGGCTCTCAGTCCGGCGTCGGACGCTCGATGCTGTCGATGACGACCACGCCGCCTCGCTCCGGCGAGGCGCGGACTCGCTACGGCGTCCCTGACGGGCGGCAGTTGCCTCCCGCGCAGCGGTTGTTCTCCTCGCACACGTACTCCAGAAGGCCGAGCGACTCCCAGTCGGGCCGAAGCGTCAGCTCGAAATCCTGCGAGAAGGGCCGCGTGAAGATCTTGGGGTCGTCGATGGTGATGCGGTACTGCAGCTTGTCACCGGCGCGCGTCAGATGCTCGGTGGTGCGAAGCGCATCGGTGTGCCAGCGGCTCTTGGTCGGGTCCGTGTAGTGGTAATCATCCAGGATCCACGGCTTGAAGTTGACCGTCTCGATCACCAGTGTGTCGCCGTCCCACCTGCCGACTGAATCGCCGTAGTACGAAGGCTCGATCCCTGTCCTGTGCGCCCGGCCGTCGGTCGGGATGATCCGCGCCGCACGCTGGAGCTCCGGGATGATCACGATGTGCTTGGGGTTGTGCACGATCTGAATCGGAAGGATGTACAGCATGCCGGACGGGAAGCCAGCCGGCAGGCACATCGCCCGGGGCTCGTCGAGCCGCGCATCGCCGGTGCGCGGACGATAGAGCAGGCTTTCGGCGCCAGGTTTCACCGGCGCCATCTTGTCGGCGTTGAAGATCAGATTCCCGCGCGGTCCGGTGCCCTTCACCGTAGAGGGCGGCGTATACATGCCGGAGAAATCCGGCTTGCCGTTCGCCATCCGCGGAACGTCTTGAGCCGACATCTGACGCCCGCCGGTGAGGACGAGCGATACCGCAAGCGCGGCCGAAGCGATCCATCGGCGACTCATTTCGCACTCTCCGTTGCCGTGAAGGCGTTCGTGCCGTCGGCGTAGATCACGCGCCGGCCGGACGCGTTGTTCGAGCCGTCCCGGGCACGCACACCCTCGACGGTCACCTCGGCCCCGATCTTGAGCGCATCCTTCATGATGCCTCTGCGCATCAGCGCTCCTGGCGGCGCGTTGGAGAAGCCCCACGTGGTGACCTGGCCGGTGGCGTCCTTCGCGGCGACATAGAACCAGACATGCGGGTTCAGCCACTCGACTTTTGTGATCGTGCCCGTGACCTTGACGGGCTTCGTCGAGTCGTACTCGGCTGTTTCCGAATGGTGGGCGACAACAGGCCGGCCGGCCATGACGAGGCTGAACCCGGCGACCAGCAGGACAAGCATGCGTGTCATGAGTACCTCTTCGAACGTCGCTCATTATGCGACACGAAGGCCGCCAGGTGCTCGCCGGTGAGCGTGGATTTCGCCGCCACCAGGTCGGCCGGCGTGCCTTCGAACACGATCCGTCCGCCGTCGTGACCCGCGCCCGGCCCAAGGTCGATGATCCAGTCGGCGTGCGCCATCACCGCCTGGTGGTGCTCGATCACGATGACCGACTTTCCAGAATCGACCAGCCGGTCCAGGAGTCGGAGCAACTGCTCGAGGTCGGCCAGGTGCAACCCGGTGGTCAGTTCGTCGAGCACGTAGACGCCGCCCTCTTCACCCATGTGTGTCGCGAGCTTGAGCCGTTGGCGCTCTCCACCCGAGAGCGTCGTGAGCGGCTGGCCGAGCCGCACGTAGCCAAGACCCACGTCGGCCATCCGCGACAGGATCGCGTGCGCGGCCGGCGTGTGCGCGCTGCCGGCACCGAAGAAGGCGACCGCGTCCTGGACTGACAGGTCGAGCACGTCGGCGATGTTGAGTGTTCCAAGCCGGTACTTCAACACCGAGGCCTGGAACCGCCGGCCTTCGCACTCTTCGCAGACCGAGGTGACGCCGGCCATCATCGCGAGGTCGGTGTAGATCACGCCGGCGCCGTTGCACGTCGGACACGCGCCCTCGGAGTTGGCGCTGAACAGCGCCGGCTTGACGCCGTTGGCCTTCGCGAACGCGTTCCGGATCGGATCGAGCAGACCGGTGTACGTCGCCGGGTTGCTCCGCCGCGAGCCGCGGATCGCGGTCTGATCGACCGTCACCACCTCGTCCCGGCCGGAGACCGAGCCGTGGATCAATGAGCTCTTGCCCGACCCGGCCACGCCGGTCACCACCACCAGCACGCCGAGCGGGATGTCGACGTCCACATTCTTGAGATTGTGCGTGCGCGCACCGCGCACCTTCATCACACCAGACGGCTTCCGCACTGTCGGCTTCAACGAGGCGCGGTCGGAGAGATGCCGCCCGGTGAGCGTGCCGCTCGCCCGCAGCGCATCGACGGTGCCCTCGAAGACCACTTCCCCGCCGCCGGCGCCGGCGCCGGGACCGAGATCGACGACGCGATCGGCGATCGCGATCGTCTCGGGCTTGTGCTCGACGACGAGGACGGTGTTGCCCTTGTCGCGCAGCCGCAGCAGCAACTCGTTCATCCGCTGGATGTCGTGCGGGTGCAGCCCGATCGTCGGCTCGTCGAAGACGTAGCTCATGTCGGTGAGCGACGATCCGAGGTGGCCGATCATCTTGGTGCGCTGCGCTTCACCGCCCGAGAGCGTCCCCGACGGCCGGTCGAGGCTGAGATAGCCGAGTCCGATCTCCACGAACGAGTCGAGCGTCTGCCGGAGCTTCGTCAGGAGCGGCGCAACGGACGGCTCCTTCAGATCGCGCATCCACTCGGCCAGATCGCTGATCTGCATCGCGCAGGCATCGGCGATGTTGACCTTCTTGATCTTCGATGACCGCGCCGCCTCGTTGAGCCGTGTACCGCGGCAGTCGGGACAGGTCGTGAACGTGACCGCCCGCTCCACGAACGCGCGGATGTGCGGCTGCATGGCCTCGACATCCTTCGACAGGAACGACTTCTTGAGCCGCGGGATCAGCCCCTCGTAGGTGAGGTTCAACTTCTCGACCTTCACCTTGGTCGGCTCCTGATAGAGGAGGAGGTGCTGCTCCTTCTTGGTGTATTTGCGGATTGGCTTGTCCGGGTCGATGCCAATGGCCGCGAAGGTGCGCATGTACCACCCCTCGGCGGTGTAGCCCGGGATCGTGAGCGCGCCCTCACTGAGCGACTTCGTATCGTCGTAGAGCTGAGACAGATCGATGTCGTTGACCTGCCCCATGCCCTCGCAGCGCGGACACATGCCGCCGAGGAAGACGAGGTCGCGCACAACGGTCCGCTCGCCCCGGCCCTTGTCGGCGGTCATCGCGCCGCTCGCCTTCCGCGTCGGGACGTTGAACGAGAAGGCGGTCGCCGGGCCGATGTGCGGCTTGCCGATGCGGCTCCACAGCACTCGCAGCATCGCGTTGGCGTCGGTCACGGTGCCGACCGTTGAGCGGGCGTTCGCGCCCATCCGCTCCTGGTCAACGATGATCGCGGTCGTGAGGCCATCGAGGACGTCCACGTCCGGCCTGGCCATCGCCGGCATGAATCCCTGCACGAACGCGCTGTAGGTCTCGTTGATCAGCCGCTGCGACTCGGCCGCGATGGTGCCGAACACCAGCGACGACTTGCCCGATCCGGACACGCCGGTGAACACCGTCAGGCGTCGCTTGGGGATCTCGACGCTGACGTCCTTCAGGTTGTTCACGCGGGCGCCCTGGACGCGGATCAGGTCGTGGCTGTCTGCGGCGTGCGACTTGGAAGAGGCCATGTCCTCGATCATGTCATCGAGTCCACGTGGTGGCATACGGCGACCCCCTGCAACGCCTGGCGAGTTTTGAGCTCCTGATCTTGTGACCCCATCGACGTGCCGCGCGTCGATTTGCCGCGCAGCGCTACTCCGCCCAGAGCGGAATCCCGAGCTTCACACCCAGGCCCGGCAGTCGCATGAGCGTCGACGTACCGTGCGCGACGAGCCGCCCGTCGCTGGTTCGCACATCGGCTTCGGCGTAGGACAACGTCTTTCCAGCCTTGATCAGCGTGCCCGTGGACCACAGGGCCTCCACGCGCGCCGGCGCCAGGTAGTTCAGCTTCAGATCGACCGACGCGAGGCCGTCCTCGTCACTGCCCATCGACACGTAGCAGGCCCAGAAGGTAGCCGTGTCGATCAGGGTGGCGATGTTGCCGCCGTGGACGACGCCAAGCGGCTGCAGACGGAACTCCGCGGGCGTCATCTCGAAGGTCGCGCGGCCAAAGGCGATGTCGGTGATACGCATGCCCATGTGGCGCACGAACGGTGCGCCGTCGATCAGTGCGAACAGGCGCTCTCGATACAGCGGATTGAGGACGCGTGCCGCTCCCGGCTTTTCGTCGCGCTCGGGTCGTCCTGGTGATGGCATCTTGGTCTCCTCACGATTCCCACACGGGCGCCGCGATGTTAGCGCAGGAGGCTTCGCTCCGAAGGACGTGGCCTCGGAACGCGCGTGGAGAACGAACGTTGCTCTTGCTGAGCGCCCGCGTTAGCATCGCGACGTGCCGTCGCGCCAGCCGGAGGCCCTGCTGCGAGTCAATTGTTTCGAGGTCCTGATCGGTGATCGGGAGCTCGGATTCGCGGAGGTCAGTCCACTGAGATCGGAAACCGAGCTTTCAGGTCATCCGGATCATCCCGTTCATCGGTTCGCGACGATCGTGCTCAGACGTGCCCTCACGACGTCAACGGAGCTCTACGATTGGCGCCGGCATATCGTGAGCGGTAAAGATGACCGGCGCGATGTCACCATCCGTCAGCTCTCGGCTCCGGGCGGGGAGATTGTGAATTCGTGGAGATTGATGCGCGCGTGGCCGTGCCGCTGGTCCGGGCCCGCCTTCGATGCCATGAAGAGCGATGTCGCCTGCGAGGAGCTCGAGCTCACGTTCGAGGATCTGGTCTGGCTGGGCGCCAAGACCAAGAAGGGTTGATATGGCTGTCATGCGCGAGCGTCCCTACACTCAATTCAACTTCCTGGTCGATCTCGGCACGGGCACGAGCGACGGATTCGAGGCGGGCTTTCAGGAGTGCAGCGGGATCTCCATGAGCGTCGACGTGATCGAATATCGAAACGGCAACGAAAGGGAGAACACCCCGCGCAAGCTCACCGGTCTCACCAGGGTGAGCGACGTCACGCTGAAACGCGGGATCATCGGCTCGCTCGGCCTCTACCACTGGATCGATCAGATCCGAAACGGTGATCAGGCCGCCCTCCGCACCGTGCTGATACAGCTCCAAAACGAGGACCACACCGCCATCGTGATGAGCTGGAAGCTCCTTCGAGCGCGAATCATCAAGCACACGAGCGGACCGCTGAACGCGAAGGGGACGGATGTCGCGATGGAAGAACTGACGCTCGCGTACGAGCGGCTCGAGATGGAGTAGCCACGTCAGTCGAACGCTATACTCACGAATCCCCATGACCGACCGCGGTGACGTCACGCAACTGCTCGCGCGGATCCAGAGCGGTGACGGGCAGGCTGCCACACGGCTGGTTCCGCTGGTCTACAAAGAGCTGCGGAAGATCGCCGCCTCGATGATGCGGCGCGAGAGGAGCGACCACACGCTCCAGCCCACCGCCGTCGTCCACGAGGCCTTCATCAGACTGGTCGGCGGCGAACACGTGACCTTCGAGAATCGCGCGCATTTCTTCGCCACTGCCGCACGCGCGATGCGCCGCGTGCTCGTCGATCATGCCCGGGGCCGGCTCGCCGACAAGCGCGGTGGCGAGGCCCAGCAGCAGGTGGATCTTGCCGATGACATCGGCATGACCTCACAGAAGTCGGAAGAAGTGTTGGGGCTGGACGAAGCGCTCGAGCGGCTGGAGCGACTGGACGCCCGCCAGGCCCAGATCGTCGAGATGCACTACTTCGCCGGCTATTCGGTGGCCGAGATCGCCGAATTCCTTCACATCAGCGAACGCACCGTCAAACGCGAGTTGCAGACCGCCCGGCTCTTCCTCAAACACCAACTCGAGCCAGCCGACTGATTGCCGGCCGCTGATTCCGTCGGCGCACGGACCCGGCCTCAGGCTCTTTCACGTGTCTTCAATGGGTCAACGCATACACGACGATGTTCGACGCCAACGCATAACCGTCAGGTGAGATACGCCGCGAAGTACGCCGGATCGTCTCCCTCCCGCTCCATCGAGTCGCCGATGTCGGTGTTGTGGGTCATCGCCACCATGATGCGACCGTGGCCATCGGCGATGGCGCGGAAGTTGGCATGGGGACTGTCGCTCCCCCGCTCCCGCGGGTCGCTGCCGGGACCGCCCCACGCGAAAATGCTCGGCACCTGCTTGACCTCGGTGATGTTGAACAGTGCGTGCCGGATGGGATTACCTGGCGCGACGTCGACAATCGGGAACTCCGGCAGCACACGCGTGATCAGGCCGGCCCACTGATCCCAGGCTCGTGTGCCCCAGAAGTCGTCCACCCAGAGGAACCCGCCCTTCAGCAGGTAATCCCGCAAGCGCTGCACCTCCGTCTTCGAGAGCGCGGCAGTACCGACATCCGAACCAATCAGCATCGGACACTCGAACAACTGGTCGTCGGTGAGCTGCACGACCCAGTAGTTGAGATCGCCGCCGCGCCGGCTGACGCGAATATTCGTAAATTCCGAGATTCGCGTGAGCAGGTTGATTTCGCCAAACGGATAGTCGGTGCTCCAGCCGATTCCGCTCGGTTCCGACCGATCGCTACGGAACATCCACTTGCAGACGGTGAATCGACCGTCGTTGAAGTCCTCGGGCGGCACCCGAATGCCGGCGCCGGCACCTTCGAAGACACCGAACCGCTGCGCGAGCGACATCGCTCCGCTGACGACGATCAGCGCGAGCACGACGGCGATGCCAGCACGCAGCCGCGGCATGGATGAATCGTAGTGTAAGCCGAGCACCCGGGGTTCGGGACGCCGTTTGTTTACGATCAGCGTGCGCTGACGGGAAAGAGCATCAGGAACTGCAGTCCGTTCGGCATCAGGTCGAACTGGCGACGATACTCGGCCTGCGCAAACCCTGTGATTGGCAGCGGCGTGGGCTCTGCGCGCGACGACATGTCCTTCGCGTTCACCGCCAAGCGGAACAACTGATGGTCGCGATCGAAGTAGAGCGCCTGGCCGTCGGGGAGCCACATTGGATGCGAGCCGCCGTCGCGAGTCACCTGATAGCGCGCGCCAGTACGAGGGAAGGGCTCAATCCAGATTTCGTAGCGGCCGGTCTCGTTCGAGGTATACGCCATCCACGTGCCGTCGGGAGACATGTTGCTGCTGTGTTGCGCCGAGCCGGGCAAATCGACGAGCGGCGTGACCGTCCGCGTCGCCATGTCGAGCAGCGAGATCCCGTAGTCGCCGTTCCCGGTCAGCGTCAGGAACCGCATCCGTGACCCGCCGGCGGTCCAGCCTTCGGCGGCTCGGGTGTCGATCAGGTGCTCGGCGCTTCCGGTGCCGTCCGTACGCTGCCAGTACAGCGAGTCGGGACGATCGCCGGAGATGATGAAGACCAGCCGCTGACCGTCGGGTGTCCACATCGGCGCCCAGTTCGCCACGCCGGTCAGAGGGAACGGCCGCCTCCCGCCGGGATCCATGAGATCCGCGGTCCAGAGGCGAAAACCGTCCGGTCCTTTGAGGTCACGCGTTTCGAAAGCCACCCGCGTGCCGTCTGGCGACACGCGAGGCGCGTAGACCGTCGGCGGCAGCTGACCGAGCACCTTCTTCGTGCCATCGACGCTGACGAGCGCCAGCTCGTAGCCGGCTGGCATCTGGGCACGTGCACCGCTGCCGCTTGCCATCACGGCGACTCCGAGAATCATCAATGCTCTGCGAATCATGATCGTTACTCCGCTGTGAGCGTCCCAACCGGATCAACGGCCGCGGCGTCTGCGGGCGCTGACCGCGATTCAGCGTGGCTGAGCGTGAGCGGGAGTCGTTGTCAACCTGCTGATGACGGGACTGATGTCGAACTCGTCTCTGGGGAACAGGTCGGTGAGCGTTTCCGCGCCGTTGTCGCGAACATCGTCAGGTCCGACGATGACCGGCGCCTGCAGATACGGGCTGAGCAGCGCGCGGATGTCGATGCCCGCCAGTTCGTAGTGCCTGCGAACGCGTGGGTCTGCCAGACGGGCCTCGACAGCCGCCCGATCGAACACGATCGGGCGAGTACTGCCGATCAGGATGTCGGGAAGGCTTAACACGTGCGGGAAGACATTCATGAAGGCGGTACGCACGCGAGGCGTCGCCTCCCACGTCGTCGCCAGACCGCCGGGCTTCAGGCGATCACGTAAGAGCGTGAAGTATTCCTCGGAGTACAGGTTGCCTGCGTAGGCACTGCGCGGACGCATCGCGTCGGCTTCGATGATGTCGTAGAAGCGTCCACCGCGGAGCAGATGCACGCGCCCGTCGGCGAAAACGTGATTGACTCGCGGATCGGTGAGTAGTCCGGTCAACCCGCCATCGGGCCGTTGGCGGTTGAGTGCTTGCAGCGTGGGAAGCTGAGGACGGATGATTTCGATGACGGTGATCCGTTCAAGGTCTGGTCGTCCCGCGACCCCGTAGGCAGTGTCTCCGGAACCCAGACCAATCACAGCCGCGTCGCGCGGATCAGGATGGATCATCACCGGCAGCGTGCCGAGGGCGGTGTGGATGCCGCCGGCGTACGCGGTATCGGCCCCGCCGTACGGGATCGTGCTCTGCGACAGGCCGTTGACGAAGACAGCGACCTTGCCTTCGTAGCCCGGTTGTCGTGTCTTGAGCATCGACACGCCGGAACCGTCCTCGCCGAAGAACATGTCCTCAGGCTCGGTACCGTGCACGGCGGCCCACAGCGTCCCCTGTTTCGGCATGACCACCACGAGCGCAATCGCGAAGAGCACCGCCACCAATCCAACGCTCGCCATGCCGAGGCTCGCGTGCGCGCGTCGACGGACCGTGAGCCCCGCGTTCGATCTGTCGGACGACATCCACGCACATACACCGAACACACCGCCTATGACGGTCAGCAACCTGAACGTCCCTGCCGTGCCAATCAGATCCAGCAGCACCCATCCGGTCAGCATGGCACCGGCCATGCTGCCGACAACATTCGCCACCAAGAGGGTGCCAACACTTCGGCCGATGCGAGCCAGGTCGGTCTGCACGACCCGCTGCAGGACGGGAAAGCTGAATCCCATCAGGAACGTGGCCGGTACCACCATCAGCGCAGGCAGCACGCCGTATACAAGAAGCAGCTCTGGCACGAGCGGAGCCACTTCGAACCTGCCCTCGAGCAGGCCCGCGAACGTGGCGGCCAGACCGCGAAACGCCGCACCAAGACTCAACCAGCTTTCAGCACCAAAATAGTTTCGCAGGATATCGATACGCGTCGCGCTGAACACCACCAACAACAGCAGCGCCGAGGAGCTCAATCCAACCGCCGCCTGCATACCGAGAAACACGGTGGCCGGACGTCGCACGCGCGCGGCAACGCGGCTTCCGACGAGGGACCCCAGTGCCAGGCCCGTGAGATAGAGCGCGAGCAGGCTGCCAAAGGTGAAGGCGTTGGATTTGGTCATCACGCCGAGCAGACGGAACCACACGATCTCGAGCGAGAGCGCCACGAATCCCGAGCAGGCATAGACCATCGACCAGCGCCACAGCTGCGAAGTGCTCGAACTGGGAACGTCGATGACACCTGCACTCGTCGCCAATGGCTCGGAGGACGGTATCGTCGCATCGTCGAGACGGAAACGACGTGCGATCGGAAACATGGCGCATGCGCAAGCGGCGTTGAGCATGGCACCCACGCGCACACTGCCCTCGAGGCCGAAGGCCGGCAGGATCACCCAGGTGGATATGAGCGCCCCAGTGGCGGCGCCGAGGGTGTTCACTCCGTAAAGTGTGCCGATGGAACGGGCGGCGCGGTCAAGCTGCGGAGTCATCGCCTTCGAGAGCAGCGGCAGCGAGGCGCCCATGAAGAACGTCGGCCACAGGAGGCTGACGATGAGCAGCGCGACCATCGCCGGCGCGGGCAGTGCGACATGCCCGAGACGTTGATAGAGGACGTCGTAGTAGACGGTCGTACTGAAGAACCCAAAGACGGCGATCGCCGATTCGGCAACGGCGAACAACACCAGACTGGTCCGTGCGCGGACCCGGTCGGCCAGCTCCCCACCAACGAGGCTACCCAATCCGAGGCCGGCCATGTAGGCGGCGACGACAATCGTCGCCGAGTAGACATCCGCACCCGAGAAGATGACCAGCACCCGCTGCCACGCGACCTGATACAGCAGAGCCGCGAAACCGGATACGAAGAAAACAGCAAGGGTGATATTCAGTGACACATTCCTCGACCTTTCGGCGGGCACACCTCGTCCAGTGCAAGCGCGGCCAAGCAAAATAGCTGCCGTCGCTCGGGCGCGACTTCTTCGGCGTCCACGCTCGCGCGACGCGCGAATCACCGCCTGCGGTAGAACGTTCGTGTGGAGCTACCGGCGAACCGTCTTGGAGCCGGATTGAGTTGAGCCGTCACGAACCATAACGTGGGTGGCCGCTATCCTCATTGTGGTAACCATGTCCGCCACCGCGCGAAGGATCCACTGCTGATTGGGCTCCGGACAATCGCACGCTCGAGCGCGCGGTTAGGCTGGTAGGATGAGGGACATGGGCCGCGCGCTTGTCCTCGCGATTCTGGCCGTTGCCCCGGTCGCGATCGCAGGTCAGACACTCGTCGTGCTTAATATCCGAAGCGTCCTGACCGATGCAACGGGACGGGTCACGCCGCTTGCGCGCCACGCGTTGATCATCAGCGACAATCCCCCGACGAGGGAGGTGCGCCGGATCCTCACGGGCTTCGATGGCACCGTCAACGTGAGGCTGCGTCCCGGCAACTACACCGTCGAATCAGACAAGCCTCTGGTGTTTCAGGGAAAGGCGTATCGCTGGAGGCAGACCCTGGACATCGTCGCCGGCCGCGACTCGGCTCTCGACCTGACGCTCGCCAACGCGGTGGAAGATCCGATTCTGCCGGGAACGAACAACGCAGACACACCGACACCGCTCGCCACCGACACCTCGCTCCTGCTGCGGCAGTGGTTCGACAGCGTGGTCGAACTGTGGACTCCGACCGCACACGCGTCGGGATTCCTGGTTGACGCGGCCGGACTCATCGCCACGAACCAGAGAGTCGTTGGCGACGCCACGTCGGTCGAAGTGCAGATCTCGCGCTCGATCAAAGTCGCGGGGACCGTCGTTGAAGCCGATCGTCAGCGCGACATCGCGCTGGTCCGAATCAACCCGGCGGTCATGGCGTCAATCACACCGGTGCCGCTTGGATGCCCGCGCAGCAGCCCGACACCCCTCGCGCGCGAGCAGGAGATCTTCGCACTTGCGGCACCGCTTCGTCAGGAGAAGGGCTGGACTCCCGGAGCAGTGAGCCGCGTCGACTCGCAGGGCATCGCGTCCGACCTGACGCTCGCCACGGGCGGGACGGGCGGACCAGTGTTCACTGCCTCGGGGGACCTCGTGGGACTCAGCACGCTCCCGGGCGAGCGCGAGGAGCCCAGGCGCGGCGCGACGCGTGTCGTGCGTATCGACGGGGCGTGCGAGCTCGTGGCGGCAGCAGCACGAAAGATGACGGATGCGCCCGCTCCAAGTGCGACGCACCTTCCCGTAGAACCGGCGGAACCTGCTCCCGTCGCCGCGTTCAAAGACGCGGTCAAGCGTCGCGCAGGCAGCCTGAAGCCCTATCAGATGGCGGCGGCCGAGTTCGACGTGGCATTCATCACGCCGGTGCTCAACTTCGCCGCGCAGTCTCAGCCGAATCAGGATTTCAGCAACTGGTCCGAGTACATCGCGGACATTCCGCCGGTGCTGCTCGTGCGCGTGACGCCGAAGATGGCGGAAAGCTTCTGGTCGAAAATGGCGCGGGGCGCCGCATACACGCAGGGAATGGCCCTGCCAGCGCTCAAGCGGCTGAAGTCAGGCTTCCAGCGGCTTCAGGCCTACTGCGGCAGCGCTGAGGTCACGCCCATCCATCCCTTCAAGCTCGAACTGCGCGTCTCCGAGACGGACGCGGTCTATGAAGGCCTGTACGTGTTCGATCCGGCAGCACTGGGGCCACGATGCAGCACGGTGACCCTTGTGTTGTATTCGGAGAAGGAGCCCGCGAAAGCAGACACGCGAATCATCGATCCCGCGACCCTTCAGCAGATCTGGCGGGACTTCGATCTCGGCGGAAAGCGTTAGGTCTGCCCGCTATCCGCCCCGCCCTCCCTCCACCATAGTTGGACGTAAACCGGCAGCCGACCACGACAATGCGCCGCCCTTGAGTTCGCCCCCGGTCTCATTTCGACGAAGGAAGCGTCATGGCCAAGACTTCAGCGGGCAAGCCGGCGGTACCGATGGCACCGGCCTATATGAAAACGGATTCCATTCGCTTCGACACGTCGAAGGCACCGTGGATGGAATTCGCTCGGGAAGAGCTGCAGAAGAACGTCAAGGAGCATGCCGATTACGACAGCTTCGCAAAACTGTTCTATCTCTCCCTTGCGCAGCAGAAGGCGTCCGGTCAGCCGAGCTATCTGCTTGAAGATGTTGTTCGAGCCGAAATGGGGAAATCCCTGACACGGAAGAATCCCGACATCGTCAAGTACTTCGACGACGTGAAGACCGACCCGGCGCGCGATCCGCGAAGAAAAGGCCGATCGTGGGACATCGCCACGACTCACGAGGTGGATCCAGGAGACTGGCGTGTCACGGCGTGGTGTGCCGCGTTCGTCAACTGGTGCCTCAAGCGTGCGGGTGCGTCGCACCTGGGATACGCCACCGCGGAAGCGTGGTTGCGATTCGGCACCCCGCTTCCTTCACCCGTATACGGCTGCATCACCATCATTCCGCCTTCGTCGAGCACCGGCAGCACGACCGGACACGTCGCGTTCTACACCGGAATGAAGGGCGAGAAGATTCTGCTGCTCGGTGGCAATCAAGGCGACGCAGTCACTGAGATGGAGGCGCAGGCGAACCGGGTTCTCGGATACCGCTGGCCGACCGAGTTCAACTATTTCCTGCTCGATCGAACCAGCGCGATCGTCTGATCGGGGAACTGTTGCGGACCACGTTCGGCCAGCGCCTCACTACTTCCGTGACGTCTGCTTCGAATAATCGATGAACCCCTGTTCCTTGCACTTGTCTTCGGTATAGGGGGCGTCGGCCGGCATCACGGGTGCGTCTCGCCCGGTCGCCTTGCCTTTCAGGTAGAGCGGGTCCTCGACCTCCCACTCGCGCGCCAGCTGAAACGTCTTCGGATCCAGCGTGAAGCGCTCGACGACGTGCATCTGATCGCTGTGGCGGATCGCCCCGTTCAGGACACCCGGCAGGAAGCCCACGGTGTCGATGACGAGCGTGTCGCCTTCCCAGCGGCCGGTGGAATGACCCGCGCGCGTCAGCTTCACGTTCGCCGGATGCTGCTTCATGTTCATGTGGACCGTCCGCTTCAGATTCATCTGGCCGTACTCGATGACGATCGTGTCCCGGTTCTGCGTGATCCGGTTGACGGGACCGTCGAACGTCCAGTCGAAGATGATGCTCGTGGTCTCGCACCTGAAGCGGGGGTTGTCCTCCCGCGTCAACGCGGCAGCCTCCTTCTCACCACGTTCGGTGACCTCGGTGCCGCCATAGGTTCGAGGTCCTCCAGCGCCACGTCCCCGACCGGCCCCCGCAGCCGGAGCCCCGGCGCCACCCGCGCGGGCCTGACGCTGCCCGACTTCCGGCGGCTGCTCAGGGAGCGCGCTGAGACGCACCATACCGCCGCCGATGCCACGCGGATTCGCCATCACCGACTGTTCTGGCGCCCAGTCGCCGGTGATGTTCGGCTCGCCGCTCGGCCTTCGCGCCGGCCGATTCAGATTCGCTGGCTTGATGGGGCCGCGCACTTCCTTCACCTCGCCGGTGGGCGCCTTGACGTACTGCCCGTAGCGGTCCATGCGCGAGCCATTCGCGAACACGATCGTCTGCAGATAGCACGACGCCACGT
Source organism: uncultured Acidobacteriota bacterium (assembly GCA_963751025.1). Taxonomy (GTDB): domain Bacteria; phylum Acidobacteriota; class Vicinamibacteria; order Vicinamibacterales; family UBA2999; genus Gp6-AA40. The sequence goes on from CAVVTC010000014.1 coordinate 213,789, forward strand.
CCGCGCGATCGGGCGAGGCGGTGATATCGACCATCGCGCCTGACTTGAACAGCTCGGGGGACCAGCCGGAGCGTCGCAGCACATGCGCCGAGCGCATCTCGCAGCGGTGCTTCATCACCTTGCCGTCCGGCTCGGTGGTCTCGAAGTACAGCCACCCGTGCGGGTTCAGCATTTCGATCTTGGTCAGCCTGGCAGCCGTGAACGACACGGTCTTGGCCAATTCGAATGTGCCGGGGCCGTGATGCGCGAACGCCGGCGCCGCGATCGCCACGGCTGCGGCACACAACAGGATCGATCGACGCATATGTCTTACTCCTCTACGCCTACTTCGCGGACGCCAATCCCTCCGCGCACGAGAACTCGCGCAACTCGTCGTTCGGCGCGGACACCTTCCGATACGTACGAACCGAGGTGAAGGGTTCGAGCAGCGCTTTCGGATCCGTGACCGTGATCCGATCCTCGAGGATGCCAGGCGACGTGAACCTGATGCGCTCGCGCACGGTGAACTGGTCGCTGTGCGGCGAGAACGTGTCGAACAACGCGTCCTCGCGAATGGCCACCGTGTCCACGACGAGCGTGTCCCCTTCCCAATGCCCGGTGGAATAGCCGGCGAACGTCGGATCGTCGAGGACTCTCTGCGGCGGCTTGCGGCCGTCGAGAAAAATCCGGCGATACACGTCGTTCAGCTCGCCGTACATGGTGATCTTGTCTTTCGTGTGCTGCACTTCCATGCCGTAGGTCATGCTCATCATATTGGGCATGCCGGCAGAGAGACACCTGGCGTTCGGATCGAATTCATCCGATCCGGCCATGCGCGACTTCCGAATGACTTCCCATTTGGCCAGGTACTCAGGCGTCAGCTTCGGCGCGTTTTCCGGCCGGCCCGCACGTCCATCGAGCACCAATACCGGTCGCGGCGGCGGCAAGGCCCCGCCGCGATTCCCCGCGGCCGGTGGAGGCACTGCGGCCGGCTGAGCCCCCGCTGCGCGGCCGCCTCTCGCCTGGCCAAACGGGTCGATCGGAGAATACACACCGGTGAAGTCCGGCGGGGGCGTCCCTTGCGCGCGAAGCGATGCCATCGATACGAACAGCAGGCACAGGAGCGCCGAAGAAAACACAGCAACGGTCTTCGACATGATGTTTCCCCTCATCTGTGATTACTGAGCCGCCGGCGGCGCCCCGACCACGGTGCCATCAGCGCGCCTGACGCGCGTGAGAAGGCCAGTGCGGGTGCCGTCCTTCGCCGGGCTGAAATCCACGGTAATCGTCTCGCCGGCTTTGAGGGTCGTCCTCGACCAGCCGGCGCGGACCAATTGGCCGGGTGTACGGCCCTCGATTTCCCACTGCACCTTGCCGCCCTTGGGATCGTCGACCGACAGAAAGATCCACACGTGCGGGTTCGTCCACTTCCATTCCGTCACCGTGCCCGTGAGCACCATCACCTTGTCGCCGTCGAACGCCGAGTTGCTGTGGTGCGCGAGGGCGGACGTCGCCGCCAGCAGCACCGCGATGACACACGAAGCGATTCTCATATGTGATCCTCCGCGATGGCGCCGTGACATGGCGTTTCGACCTCGATCGGGATTCATCGTGCGTCCGTACACCGCGCGGGTTCCCCAGGTTTGACCAACACGACTGGCGCGGGTGCGACCGACTCGGTACGCATCAACTCGTCAAAGGCGATCTGCTGGAGTGCCTTGGTCTCAGGCCGTGACAAGCCGAGTTCGAAAGCAGAGCACTCATGCTCACCGAGCGAGCGTGGATCGCGCTTCGTGAGGGTGCCGAAGACGACCAGCGCTTCGAGATAGTAACCATGGGTGCTGGCGTGGTACGCGTCGTAGGTCCACAAGTTCAATTTGCCCGCGTCGATCCCGTCATACGGATTCGGATCGGCCACTCCCGTCCGTATCGCACGGGTCCACGCTTCGCCCACCGGAATGACGCCTTTGACGCCCGGCGCACCGGTGGCCGCCTTGTCATACGCCGTGCGCACGTCCTGCGCCATCGTGTCGACCGGCTTCCCCGCCCACGGCCCATTCCCCCGATAGACCTGATCGGCGCGTGACCAGGTCGCCGTGAGGTGGATCGCGACGCTCGGATTCCGGCCGCGAAGGAACTCCACCATCTGACGTGTGGTCTCAATCAGTTTGGTCGGGTCCCCCGGCCTCTGGAGATCCAACATGCTGTGCCCATGCATCACGACGATGTCCCAGGGCCGCGTCGCAATGAGATCGCGCTTGTTCTCGAGGTGGAAGTCCAGGCCGCTGCCGCTTCTCGTTTCCAGGTACACGTCGTATTCCAGGCCAGCTTGGACGGTAAAGCTTTTGAAGAGCGCGGGCACGCCGCCAATGCCTTCGCCGTTGAGGTCAGTGACGGTGTGGGCGCGATAGAACCGGACGGGCGAGCCAAACCCATACGTGAAGCTGTTGCCGATGAACAACGCGCTCGTACCCGCCGCGGCAATTGAGGAGGCAGCACCGAGAACAATCACCGCGATGACCGTCGCTACGAGTCTCATTCGTGCCTCCGTCGGGGTGGCCAATCGATGACGTCAAGCGCCAGTAACCCTATCCGTTACCACGGGTCCGTGCGCTTCGTATAGGCGCGGCCCTTATCTGCCGCAGGCGAGTCTCCGCCCGTGCAGATCATCACGCCGTCCTTGAGCTGATCGATCACGTTCTGCTCGGTGCACGCGTTGAGGAACTTCACCCCGGCGGCCTTCGTGGCCTCGAGCACGCGGCGCCGCACGGCCGCCATCTGGGGCGCCGCTTCGCCGCCGCCCTGATACGTGCCGGGGCGGCCCAGCAGGTAGAACCCGTGATCGCCGGGGCCCCATTCAGCGAACGCGATTCCAGGGACACGGACCGAGGTTTCGACGTTGGCGTCGGCACGCGGGTTCTCGATCTTGAGGCCGAACAGGAGTTCGCCATCGGGGTTCATCGGCCACGGCTCGGCGATGCGCATGTACTCCTGCGGCGTGATGCCCCACATGGTCGCCGCGTAGCCCTGCGAGCCGTTGCCGCGCGTGCCTTGCGCCAGGCCGTCGACGCGCGGCGCGAACGGATAGCGCGCGGCCTCGATCATCAGACGGGCCGCTTCCGGGCTCTCGGCGTTGCACAGAAGGATGCCGTGCACGCCGGCGGCCAGCGCCTGCTGAATCATCCAGGCGTTCGCACGCAGGGCGTCGGTCGTACCAGAGATGGGCAGCGTGACGATCACGGGCGGAGTCTTGTGGCCGGTGCGCGTCGGGCCGGCGTCCACGAGACCGCGCATGAACTCTCGCAGTTCCTTGAAGTCGAGCGGGCCGTGCTCCATCTCGTAGGTGATGTAGTCGGCCTTGGTGCCCGCCATCTGCTTGCCCTGCTCGTAGCCGCCGCCGCTGATCTGGGCGTAATAGACCGGCTGACCCTTCAGCCACATATCGATGACGCGGTTGACACGCTTGCCGGTGCGAGTGGTCTGCTTCGGCATCTCCGGCAGCGTCGCGTTGATGGGAACCGATTGCTGGGCACCAGCCGACATGGCCATCAGCACGGCCACGACCATGCCGGCCAGCACAGTGAGTCTCATCCTCATCGCATCCTCCGGCCGTGAAGAGACGACTCTGCGTCTCGTTGCGTGCGATGCAAAGCCATCCAGGCCTTATACACCACCCGATGCGGACGGGCCGCGTTTATTTTTTCAACAGGGCCAGTTGACGATCACTGTCTAGGAAACGTGCCGGGCCGGCTGAAATCCTCGGTACTCACCTGCGCGGTCGGGGCGCCAAACTGCTCGAGCGCCGACATGACCTTCGCGGCATTTCCGGCGTCGCATCCACCCACACGTCCAAGTCACCCGTCGCCCGCGGCCGCCCGTGCACGGCCAGCGAGCCCATGTCGTGCCTTCGCTCGATCGGATCGCGGTCAACTTGCGTCAGATCAGGACCGAGACGTGTGCCGGGACTGAGGGCCAAGCGGTGTGCGGTTATATAGGGCGCGGCGCCGCGCCGACTTCGACGAAGCGCCGTGTCCGCAGCGAGCTGCTGCCGACCGTCGGGTCGGACGTTCGCGTGCTTCTCGCTCTCGCGACGATCAGAAATCCAACTGCACGTTGAACCGCATGAATCGCGGCAGCAGCACGGCCGTCGGCTGCATCCATCGCGCCCCGTTCGTCGCCGGGTCGTACACCGTCTCGTACGTCGTCGGCGTGTTGGCGTTGGCCAGGTTGTAGACGTCCATACCGATGTTCGCTCGATACTTGCCGAACCGCAGGACCTTTGCGAAGCGCATGTCCACGACATTGGTGCGTTCGCCGTACTCCGTGCCCGGCAGGATGAGGTCCACATCCTGTGTGGCCAACCCAGGAGCCAGCGGTCGTCCCGTTGCCGCCAGGAACTGGGGGGCCGTCATGCGATAGGTCGCGGGCCGCGACGCGCCGTTGGTCCCCACGGCGGCACCGGGCTGCACGTTGGCTTGCGAACGGAAGATGGCACTGACCATGACATCGACTTTCGGGACGGTGTAGGAACCGAGCCCGCGCAGGCTGGTCAGCCACGGCTCCGCGATATCGCAGCTGGCCTGACCATCGACGATGCCCGTCGCGCCGACGGCCCCGATGGTCGGCGTCATCGACCGGCCGAACCGCGCGTTCGTCACGTCGCAGGTGTCGTTCACGCCGCGGCCCGTGCTGGTGCCGCCCTGAACCGTCAGGCCCCAACGCGTCCGGGCGCTGAACGAGAGATCAACGCCGTGCCAGTAGTGCGTTTCGTCACCGTAGTCGTCGGTGGTGGTGTAGTACCGAGTCCGTCGCGCCAAGCGTGCTCCGCGTGTTGCGGGTGAGAAAGGTGACCGGGTAGCCGCCACCGTTGGGAAGGCGTGGATCCGACGGCGCAGTGAGGGTGACTTCGTCGAAGTCCGCGGCCGTGAGCGCGCGGTTGTGGGTGAGGAAGAAATTGCTCCACACCCGCCGGTTGTAGCTGACCTCGACCGCGATCTGCGGCGCCACTTCCTGCTGCACGCCGACGCTGTACTGCCAGTCGCGATTGCGCGTGCCCCAACCCGTGAGGACATCGGGATTGACGGTCGTGGTCTGGTTGAAGGAGCCCCAGTTGTTGGCCGACCACGCGCCGCACTCGCCGTTCGCCACCGGATTCATGAAGTCGCACTGCGCCACGAAATCGCCGCGCCCGGGAGTGCCCACCGGAAGGGTGAGGTTATCCGACCACGAGCGATTGATCGACGTCACGAGCGTCGAGCCTGCATTGTTGATGGTGTAGGCATCGCCCGTCCATGCGCCCTGGAGGTATTGCGCGACGTTCACCTTGAGCGCCGTCTTGCCGTTGCCAAAGACATCGTAGGCGGCACCAAACCGGGGCGTGATGTCGTGGTAGCCCTGCACACCCTCGGTGCGTGGAAGCAGGAACGGCCCACCGAACTCGTTGTCGGCGATGATGCCGTTCTGTCCCTCCGGGGCCCAACTGGACGCGCTCTCGAACCGCAACGCGCCCTGGAGCGTCAGCTTCTTACGCGTCCACTGGTCCTGGACGTAGAAGCCGTCGTAGCGAAGGCTGTTGCTGGTCTGGTTCGTTCCCACGCGCTGCGACAGCTGATTCGGCACGCCGTTGTTGAACCGGTAGCTGATCTGCCGGCCGACGTACGTGATGTTCTCCGCGTTCATGTAGCCGGCCTGGTAGCCCCACTTCATGCTGTGGCTGCCCGTGATGTACGACATGGCGACCTTCCACGTCGCGTGCATCTGATTGCTCGACGGCGCCGGATTGAAGCCACGATAGATGAAATTCGCGAAGGGCACACCAGCCCCCGTGGACTGCTCGGTCACCGGAATGAAGTCCGTCAAGACGCCGTAGGGTCGCGGATCGCCGTTGTCGGTGTAGAAGGCGGAATAGCCGCTCTCGAAGAGGATGCGATTCGAGAACGGTGACGTCCACGATGCCCTGCATGATCTTCGCGGGCGCGTCCCAGATGCTGCCCGATTCGGGCGACACCGTCGCCGTGCCCGGAGTCACACCAGGTCCCGTCGCGGTCCAGCCTTTACCGGGGCCCCGGCACTGATCGCCGCCTTCCGCATAGGCGCCGGCGCTGCAGTTCTTCGTGTAGTCGATGTAGAACCCGATCTTGTTCTTCTGGGTGGCCTGCCACGTCAGACGGACGGCGTTCAGTGTCTTGGAGGTGGAGTTGCGAACGCTCGGTTCGTGGCTTTCACCCACGTCCAGGCATTCGGGTTTCCCGCATTCGCGTTGACGTAGAGGTTCTGCTGCTCCTGGTAGGTACCGATCGCGCGCGTATTGCCGTAGAACCACACGCGGTCGCGCAGAATCGGTCCGCCCACAGCGAGATTCGCGTCGTAGCTCTTGATGAGGGCCGGCTGCTCGCCGAATCCCAGTGCGCGCAGGTGGTCGTCGATGTTGCTCGACTGCCCCCACTTGCCTGCGTAGCTCGTGAAGCCGGTCCCGCTGAACGTATTGCCCCCGGTCTTGGGGATGATATTGAAGGCCGGACCGCCGCGGTCGGCCTCGCCAAGGCCGCCCGAAATGGATACCTGCACTTCCGCAGAGTTCGACATGTCGTACAGGTACCCGGACACGCCACCGCCGTTGCCCGGTGCGCCCACGTTCATCCCATCCAGCTGGATGAGGCCTTCGGTGCTTCGGCCACCGCGTACCGCGAAGAAGTTGTTAATCGTGGATGCGCCGCCGCCGGCGGCGGTGCCTTGAATCGCCGGAATGGCCGCGATGTAGTTGCCATAACTCCGCGACGCCGGAAGCGCGCGGACGATGTCTCCGTCGATGACCGTTTGCTGGCGCGCGGTCTGGACGTCCACCACCGGCGATTCGCCGGTCACCGTGATGGATTCCTCGAGCGCCCCCACTCGCATCTCCGCGCCAATCGTCATGACGCCACCGCCCGACAGCTCGACGCCTTCGCGCACGACAGTGGCGAAGCCGGGCAGCGTGAAGGTGACCTTGTAGGTGCCGGGTGGCAGATCGGTAATGCGATACTGCCCCGCTTCGTCGGTGACGCCGGTGCGGACTTTGGTGATGAGCGCCGGGCTCGACGCTTCAATCGTCACACCCGGGAGCACGGCACCAGAGGTGTCGCGCACGGTTCCGGCGAGGCTTTGCGCGCTCGCCAGGCTGGCGCCCGCGCCGAGGATAGCCATCACCACCAGCAATCGGATCAGTATTCGATTCATGAGCGAGAACCTCCTGGATGCCCCGACTGCGCGGACTATCGCCCCTTCGCCCACGCGTGTCAAGGAGGAGGCTATCTTGGCTGCACCACCATGTAACCCTCGCGATGGCGAAACGAGACGCGTCCAAAAAGAGACAGGGACAGTCCGTCGCCGTCGGGGTCCATCCTCGGGTTCGTCCCACGAGAGCCGGGAGCCTCGATAGCCAAGGTGTCATTGAACGCGAGAGAAGTCCTGTCCAAGGACGCGGAAGATTCTCGCCAGCGTCGGACACTCGGCGGCAGCGACGTGGCACAGCTATTTCACGAGCGTTGACGCTGGCATATCCTGGCTATACACTCCCGGCACGTTTTGTCATATCAGTACGGCATCTATGCAGGAGATACCCATGAGCGTGCGACTGCTGACATCGATGGCGGCCGTCTGGCTGCTGATGGCCGTCGCGACCGGCGCCCATCATTCCACGGCGATGTACGACTCCCAGAACCCGGTCACCATCACCGGCGCGGTGAAGAAGTTCGAGTGGACGAACCCGCACGCGTTCGTCTACATCGAGGTGAAGGATCCGAAGACGGGCGCGATCGTGGAGTGGGAGTGCGAGATGATGAGCCTCAACCATCTGCGCGGCTACGGCTGGACGAGCAAGACGGTGAAGCCGGGCGAGGTGATCAGCGCGACCGGCGCGCCCGCGAAGAGCGGTGCCCCCTCGATGATCGCCAACCGGATGAAGCTGCCCGACGGCCGGGAAATCCGCTCGTAATGCGTCCCCCTTCGCCGAGGCTGTGGGCGACAGGTATGCGTGTACTTCCGATCATCGTGCTGGCGACATGTCTCGCCGTGCCCGCCGTCGCCTTGGCCCAGGCGGGGGCGCCACCCGGCGCCCCTCCGGCAGGCCGCGGGCGCGGCCCTGGACCCCCTCCGCGCATCGTCACCTTCGAAGCCCGTCCGGCGTCCATCAAGCCCGGCGAGTCCGCGCTGCTCGTATGGCACGTCGAGAATCCCGCGGCTCCGGCGATCGAGCCGATCGTTGGACGCGTGATTCCGCGCGGCACGGCGCGCGTCACTCCGTCAGCCACGACCACATATACGCTGACGAACGGCACCGTGACGAGCACGGTCACCGTGACCATTGCGGGCACGAAGCCCGTCGCGGCGGCGACAGCACCCGCTGCTACAGCAGCGACCGCGGCAGTCTCGGACCCTCGCAAGGCGATCGCACGTACGCCGGAGGGGAAGCCTGACTTCTCGGGTGTCTACGCGTTCGGGGGCGGCGGCGGACGAGGCGCGGCCCGCGGCGGCGCCGCGGGGCCCGGCACTGCGCCCGCCGGTCCGGTGCTGAAGCCGGGTGCCGAGAAGTACCGCGTGAACCGCGCGGCCAACCCGCAGGACACGGGCCGTACCCTCGGACTGCATGCCCCTCATCCCGCCTGACGCGTTCGGCGTGCCCTATCAGTTCCAGATCATCCAGAGCAAGGATTACGTCGTGATCTTCCACGAGTACCCGGGCACGTTCCGGATCATCCCGCTCGACGGCCAGCGCGAGCAACTCGATCCGGATCCGGCCTGGCTCGGCGACTCGGTCGGGCGCTGGGACGGTGACACGCTCGTCGTCGACACGATCGGCTACAACGACAAGACCGAGATCGGCGGCTACCGGCACACCGAGGCGCTCCACACCGTGGAGCGGCTCACGCGCGTCGAGGACGGTGTCGACTACACGATCACCATCGAAGACGAGAACGTGTTCGCAGCGCCGTGGACCGTGAATCGCTCGTTCCGCTTCAACGTGCCGCCGATGAAGAAGATCTTCGAGTTCGTCTGCGAGAACAACCGCGACTATCGGCCGCTCTTCGGCCCGCAGCCCGCGCAGCCGGCGCGCTAGAGGCAGCACGATGCGAACAGTAACGTGGGCGTTGGGCGTTGGGCTCTTGACGTTGGGAGTTATTGGGGTCATGCATGCCCAGGAAGGGCATCCCCTCGTCGGCTCCTGGCACGGCGACCGCGGCGCCAACGCGAAGAACCGCACCGACATCACCGTGGTGATGGATTACGACGGCGAGAAGATCACGGGTGTTGTGAACCCCGGCTTCGAGAGCATGGCGCTGCAGAACGCGAGGCTGACGGCGAAGGGCTGGCTCCTCCACTTCGAGATCGACGCCAAGGACGCGGGCAAAACCGTGCGCTGCGTCGTCGACGGCAAGATCGATCGCCTGGGGTCGGATCGGCGCACGCTCGCGGGCACGTGGGTATGCGCGGGAGTCAAGCAGGATTTCACGCTGACGAGAGATCGCGACTATTACCGCTGAGACACTCCGGCGAATCAGGGAGACGTCCCATGAAAGCTCCTGTCCTCGCGCTTGCCACCATCATCTGTCTGTCGGCGGCTTCGGCCTCGGCACATCACTCGTTCGCCGCGGAGTACGACAGCAACAAGCCGCTGAACGTGACCGGCGCGGTGACGAAGATCGAATGGAACAACCCGCACGTGTACTTCTACATCGACGTGCGCGACGAGAAGACTGGCAAGGTGACGAACTGGGCGTTCGAGATGGGCGCGCCGGCCGTCATCGCGCGCAGCGGCTGGAAACGCACGACGATGAAGATCGGCGATCTCGTGACCGTGACGGGTTCCCAGGCCAAGAGCGGCAACCCCCACGGCAACGCGCGCACCGTCACGATGACGGCGACAGGCCAGCGTCTCGGGGCGGGCTCGAGCGAAGGCCAGCGCGCCGAACCGCAGTAGCAGGAGGTCACGCCGATGCGCAACCGATCGCTCGCCATCTGCGCGGCGCTCACGCTGGCGCTCTCGTGGTGGATGCCCTCGTCTGAAGCACAGGCGCCAGCAGGCGTGACAGCACCACCGGACGCCCAGGGCGGGCGCGCCGGTCGTGGCGGCCGCGGACGCGGCGCGGCGCCGGTGTCCTCGAAGCCGACGCCGCGCTGGCCCGATGGCCGCGTGAACCTCAGCCAGGTTCCCGGCGTGAAGGGATTCTGGAACGTCATGAGCGGGAGTCCGATCGGCCCGCAGGGATTGCCCACGAATCTGACCCTCGATCAGGTTCCGTTCCAGGACTGGGCGCGCGAGCTGTACGCGTACCGGCAGTCGCGCGGCGGCCTCGACGACCCGCACGCGCGGTGCCAGCCTGCCGGCGGCATGCGCTTCTTCACCGTGCCGAACGGGATGGAGATCATCGACCAGCCCGAGCTGCAGCGCATCTTCATCATCGACGGCGAGAACCGCGACTGGCGCCGCGTCGCGATGGAGCCGGGACGGAAGCATCCGCCGGAGGACGAGCTGATTCCCAGTTACTTCGGCGACTCGATCGGCCGGTGGGAAGGCGACACGCTGGTCGTCGACACGGTCGGCTACAACGAGAAGTTCTGGTTCATCAGGGGCGGGCTGCCGCACACGCGCTTCATGCACCTGATCGAGCGCTTCACGCGGATCAATTTCGACACGCTGCGTTACGAGGTCACGATCGACGACAAGGGCGCCTACACGCGCACGTGGAGCGGCGGGTGGGACATCCCCTGGCAGTACACGAACTACGACGGTTCGCCCGGCGGCGAGATCCACGAGTACTTCTGCCTCGACAACGAGCGGGACGCGGTCGAGTTCGCGGGGAAATAGGCCATGCGTCGGGCGGTTCCCCTTCTGATCGTCCTGGCACTCTCGGCAACAGTCGATGCGCAGCGCGCTGGTGGGCCTCCGCCTCGCATCGTCTCCTTCGAGGCGCGGCCCGCGTTGATCACACCGGGGCAGCCGGTGCTGCTCGTCTGGCAGACGGAGAATCCGTCCGGCGTTGCGATCGACCCGGGCGTCGGCGCGGTCACGCCGCGCGGCAGCCGACAGGTGACGCCGACCGCGACAACCACCTACACGTTGACGATGAAGGGCGGGCCGTCACGAAGCGTCGTGGTGACGGTCGAAGGGACCAAGCCCGTGGCGGCCAGCGAACCGGCGCCGGCTTCGTTCACGCTGTCGCGGAGGCCTGACGGGAAGCCCGATCTCTCGGGCGTGTACGGCAGCGCGGGCCTTCCGCAGGGCGCCACGCCTCCGCCACTGAAACCTGGCGCCGAGAAGTTCCGCATCGTGCGCGGCGGGCCGAACGACGTGAAGGGGCGTACGACGCTGACGACGGGGAACGACTGCAACCCGCTCGGCATCCCGCAGACCTACATCACGCCGTATCCGTTCCAGATCGTCCACACGCCGACGCTGATTGTGATCATCTACGAGTATCCAATGGCCGTCCGCTTCGTGCCGATCGACGGACGGGCGCAGGCCGTCGATCCGGATCCGTCCTGGATGGGCACGTCGGTCGGCCGCTGGGACGGCGACACGCTGGTGATCGACGCCATCGGTTTTAACGACAAGACCGAGGTGCACGGCTTCATGCACACCGACGCGCTGCACGTCGTCGAACGGTTCCGGCGACTCGAGAACGGGGCGCTGCAGTACGACGTGACGGTCGAGGATCCGAACGTGTGGGAGAGGCCGTGGGTCATTCCGGGGCGGACCTTCGCGTTCCGTCCGGAAATCGAGTTCGTCAGCGAGTTCGTCTGCGAAAGTACGGTCGACTATTCGAGGCTGTTCAAGAAGGAGTGAGGAGACGCGTTACTCCCACCCGCCGTTGCGCTTCTCCACCGGCAGAATCCGCATGAACGCTTCCACGGCGTGGATCTGGCCGTCGTAGACCTTGAACATCTCCCACACCGTCAGCTGATCGCCGCCGCGCTCGCGCACGCCCCAGGCCATGCGCAGCCAGACGATGCCCATGCGCTCATCAGTGGCGATGACACGCGTCTGCACGTCACCGAGGCGCTCGAAAATCGCGAGCGACTGCGTGGAGATGTTCTGGCAGCCGGGGGCGAACTTGCAGTCGGGCCCGGCCATCACCTGGCCGTTCTCGTAGCGATACGCGTTGGGCGCGAAGGGGGCGTTCACGGCGGCGAAGGTCTTCGCGGCATTGAGCCCTTCCGGGTAGTGCAGCGCCGCTTTGATCGCCGCGTCGCGAGTGGCGAGCTGTTGGGGACGAGGCGCGTAGTTCATCATGGCGCTGGGCGAGCTCAGGCCATCGATGTTGAAGATGAGCCCTTCCGCGCGACCGCGTGTGGCCACGAGCTCGATTTCGGTGAGCGTGTCGGCGGCCACCTTCACCCGCACCACCAGCAGCACGGGCGCCCCCGTCTCCTCCACGATGACATGCGCGCCCGCCACGCCGGCGCGTTCGTCGATGATGTCCTGACGGAAGCCGCGCAGGCGCGTCACCGTGCCGACGAGGCCGACCTTCGCGAGCGGCTTCTCGACGGCATCCTCGGTCACGCGCAGCGTGGCGGCAACGGGCAGACCGCTCACGTCGTGCTTCACCAGCGCATGCAGCAGCTGCGTCACCTTGCCGCGCAGGCATTCGCGGTCACACGTGGTCGTAGCAGGTTGCGCCGCGTTCGCGGTGGCACCCCACGCGAAACACACCAGCAGCAGTCCGAAGAGCGTCCTGTTCCTCACGTCATTCCCCCACGTGCGCGCGTTCGTTGTCGGCAGCGGTGCAGTGTACGCCCGTTCGGCGCACCGCCATTCCTATTTGCCGCGGGATCGCTGCATCCGTTCGTACGATTTCTCATTCTCCAGGCAGAACTCGTCGATCAGGTCCGTGTCGAGCTCGATGACCTGATCCATCCGGACGGTCCACGGTCGCGTGTACACCTTGGGATCGTCGACGGTGATTTCCACGTCGAGCGTCCCGTAGTTCGGCCGCCGCAACCGCTCGGTCATCTTCGCGGCATCGCTCATCGGGCTGCCGTGCAGGTCGATCCACAGGTTGTCGCGGAAGCCGATGGTCTGCACGACGAGCGTGTCGCTCTCCCATCGGGCGGTCGAGTAGCCGTTCCATCCCGGCGTGGGATCGTCGGGCAGCGGCCGGCCATCGGTGAAGATCTGCCGGTACATCGCATTGACTTCGTAGAGCACGACCAGCAGCTTTGGCGTGTGGACGATCTTATTGAGGTGAGGCAGTCCCCAGTGTCGCGGCGGATTGTCGGGCAGGCAGCGCACATGGGGATCGTCGCGGCTGTCGTCGGCCGCTCGCTGCTTGACGATCTCCGCCGCCCACGGTTGATACGGCAGGCCGCCGGGGAGATTCACTCCGAGATCCCGCGCGAGCGGTGACCCGCCGATTTCGGTGCAGCCGGAGAACCGGTTGAGGGCCGCGTTGCACGGGTTGCGCAGCGCCACGTGCCAGAGGCCCGAGAAGTCTGGCTTGCCGTCCGGCAGTCGCGGGGCGGGCGCCGTCAGATTGGGAGTGCCGTCAGCGTTTCTCGGCACATCCGCCGTCGGATAGCGCAGCCACTGACCGATGCTGACCGCCGGCACGCTGACGATGGCGATGAGGACAGAGCCGAGCAGAACATGCCGCATACCCAACACACTGACATGGAGAACCGCGGGGCCAACCAAATTTTTTGTCAAAGCGCGAGACGGAGGGTCGCAGGGTTGCTTTTGGCTGTCGAGATGAGGCGCAGGCGTAGCGCCTAGACTACGATGGGGGTCAAAGAGGCAACGCCGCATTGAGGCGTGAGCTCGACACGTGAAACTTACCGACCTGCGCGGCATCCTGCAGTACATCCCACAGTTTCGCGAGAAGACCTTCATCCTGGCGATTGATGCCGGGATCGTCGTCGACGACAGTCTGGCCACCGTGCTGCTCGACGTCGCGCTCCTCCGCTCGTTGAACATACGTGTCGTGCTCGTGCATGGCGCCGCCGAGCAAATCAGAGCGCTCGCCGACGAACGTCAGGTGCTGGCCTCCGACCTCGAAGGGGCGGGCGTGACCGATGCGGCGACACTCGACCTGGCGCTGACGGCGGCGAACCGCCTGACCCACGAGATTCTCGAGGGTCTGTCGGCAAACGACCTTCGCGCCGCCTGCACGAACGGGATCGTGGCGCATCCGGCCGGCGTGATCCAGGGCGTGGATCACCTCTACACCGGCCGCGTCGAACGCGTCGACGCAGACTTCCTGCAATCGCTGCTGGCGCAAGGCGTGATCCCGATCATCCCGCCGCTCGGATTTGACGGCGACGGGAAGACGTATCGCGTCAACTCCGACGCGATGGCCGTCGCTGTCGCCGAGCAGCTCAAGGCCGTGAAGCTGATCTTCGTCACCACTCAGCAAGGACTGCTCTACAACGGCGAGCCGATTCGACAGATGCTGGTGGACGACCTCCGTCAACTCCTCGAGCGCGACCGTACCGGCTTCTCGCACGAGATGCTGTCAAAGGCCAGGCACGCCGTGTTGGCCTGCAACGGCGGCGTTCCGCGGGTGCACATCATCGATGGCACGCTCGACGAAGGCTTGCTGGGCGAGGTGTTCGACAACCATGGATACGGCACGTTGATCCATGCCAACGAGTACGACCAGATCCGCCCGGCGAAGAGGAAGGACGTGCACGCGATACAGATGTTGACGCGACAGGCGGTCGAGGCCGACGAACTGCTCAAGCGCACGAAGAGCTCGATCGAGCGTCATCTCGACGACTACTTCATCTTCGAGATCGACAAGAATCCCGTGGCCTGCGTGGCGCTTCATGTCTATCGCGAAGAGAACCAGGGCGAGCTGGCCTGCTTGTACGTGAGCCCCTCACACGAGAATCAGGGAATCGGGCGCAAGCTGATTCAATTCGTGGAAGGCCGTGCGCGTGAACTGGGCTTGCGCGAGCTGCTGGCGCTGTCCACACAGGCGTTTACGTATTTCCAGTCCAAGGCCAAGTTCGTCGAGGGCACCGCCGACGACCTTCCACCGGCACGCCGGGAGCAATATCACCAGAGCGCCCGCAACTCGAAAGTGCTGCTGAAGCGGCTCGATTGAGTTCGTCGCTCGACGCGTCTACTTCGAGCGGCGGAAGGTGAACTCGATGGCCCCCTCGTTCCAGCTCCGTCCACCGTCGCTCGATGAGTCCAGCCGATAGACCCAGTTGTCGGCGTCCGGCACGACATAGTGCTCGCGGACGACGATGCCGGGTGATTCCGAGGTGACCGTGACGGTGCGGCCGCTCACGGCGACCGATCCAGTGCCCTGATGCACCTGCCGCCGTCAGGAACGACTCGGAGACGTTCAGAAACTCGATGACCCACGTCTTCCGGCTCTGGTCGTACTGGCGGAAGGTGATCCCCAGAAAGGGCCTGCCGTCGGGATAGGGTCCGTGCCCCTCGTCGGCGATCGCCGTCCCATCCAGGATGTAGCGGCCGATCCAGGCAACCGGGTACTCGGCCACCTTCCCGTCCGGAAGTCTGGTCCTGCCCCTGCCGTCCCATTTGCCGATGAGGAACGCGAAGACGTCGAGCTCGCGCGGGGCGCGCGGGCTCCGCTCGCCATGGATGGTCTTCGACGGATCGGTCACGGTCGGCACCTCCTGCCCGCTCGCGTTGCCGGTAACGAGGAGCGCAGCCACGACGAGCCCCGCCATGACCCCGCGATCCTTGAAACTAAACATACGTTTAGTTTAGAGCGCGCGCCGCGAGACGTCAACGTCGAGGCCGTACCGGTCATAATCACGCGATGAGCCCACGGCGCCGGAAAGCGGAGGATGCGGACGTGTTCGCGGCCATGGGGCGTGTGATGCGGCGCGTCGGGCCGGCGGAGTTGACGCTCGGCGCCATCGCGGCGGAGGCCGGCGTGACCGCAGGAGCGCTGGTGCAGCGGTTCGGCTCCAAGCGCGAGCTGATACTGGCGCACTGGCGTCAGGCCGCGGTCGGTGCCGCCGGCACACCACCGGATCCGGGCGCACGTGCCGCTTCTCCCCTGCAGGAGCTGCGAGCCGCGGCGGCTCCGTTCGCCAGGCTGGCCGCGTCACCGCGCGCGGCCTTGCGGAATCTCGCGTACATGCAGAGCGACTGGGCGGACGCGGCGTTGCGGCGCCACTGGCTGCGGCATGTGCGTGCGGCGCGGGCGCACTACGAGCAGCTCGTGACCGAGGCCGTGGCGCAGGGCGAGCTCCGCGCCGGAACCGACGCCCAGGCGCTGGCGCGGATGATCGAGGTGACGCTGTGCGGCTCGTTCCTGGCCTGGACGCTCCACCGCGAAGGCTCCGCCGCGACGAGGATCCGCGAGGATCTCGACGCCATGCTGAGGCCGTACCTGACCGAGAAGTAAGCGCTTCCCGATCGAGCGGGTTCGATCGTAAAGTTCGAGTCCTGTCCGGAACGGAAGGAGCTGGCCGATGACCGCGTCACGTCGTCTGGGTGGGATGTGTGCCGCCGCCGCGCTCGTTGGCGCGATTGCAGTCCAGGGACGCTGCCTCTGGCACGAACGATGGGCAGTGGCGAATGTATTCCGCGGATAACGCGGCGACCAAATACTCGCCGCTCGATCAGATCAACAGAGCGAACGTCGGAACGTTGAAAGTGGCGTGGCGCCGTTCGCACACGCCGCCCGACATCCCCCTGTCGCCGGCGCTTCGCCCGAACAACAATTTCCGCTCGACTCCCATCATGGTGGATGGCGTGCTCTACGCCTGCAACGGCCTTGGCCTCGCCGAGGCGTTCGATCCGGCAACAGGCGCGACGATTTGGGTACAGAAGCCCGGTGACGACCCGCTGCGCGGATCGGCGAGCCTGCGTGGCATCGCGTACTGGACCGACGGGAAGGAGCATCGCATCCTCTCGTACCGCAACCAGTTTCTCTACGCGCTCGACGCGAAGACCGGCGAGGTCATCCCGTCCTTCGGCACTGGCGGGCGCGTAGACCTCTCGGCCGGACTCGACCCGCGCGCCCGCAGCTGGCGCTGGAACGGCGCACCGCTCATCGTCCGCGACGTCGCCGTGATCGGCTCGGCGATGACCGATCAGGATTTCGCCACGAGGAAGGAAGGCGCGCCTGGCGTCGTCCGCGCATTCGACGTCCGCACCGGCGCGTTGCGTTGGACGTGGAACCCAATTCCGCAGGACGGCGAGCCCGGCGCCGACACGTGGGAAAACGGGTCATGGGCGTACACCGGCGCCGCCAACGTCTGGTCGATGATGAGCGCGGACGAGGAGCTCGGGTACGTCTATCTGCCGACGACGAGCGCGACCAGCGACTACTACGGCGGCCATCGCCTCGGCGACAACTTGTTCAGCACCTCGGTGGTGTGCCTCGACGTCACAACCGGCAAGCGCGTGTGGCATTTCCAGACCGTTCATCACGACATATTCGATTACGACAATCCTGCTGCGCCGATTCTGGCCGACCTCACCGTCGAGGGCCGGAGGATCAAGGCGGTCGTCCAGGTCACCAAGCAGGCGTTCGCGTACGTCTTCGACCGCGTGACGGGCAAGCCCGTGTGGCCGATCGAGGAACGCCCCGTTCCATCTGCGACAGTGCCCGGAGAAAGAGCGTCGCGCACACAGCCGTTTCCGACGAAGCCCCCGGCCTTCGATCGGCAGGGGATCACCGAGGATGATCTGATCGACTTCACGCCGGAACTGCGTGCCGAGGCGCTCGCGATCGCCAGGACGTACGTCCTGGCTCCGATGTTCACGCCGGGGTCGCTACCCGAGCCCGGGCCGGACGGCAAGCAGGGGACGATTCAGATGCCCGGAACGGTTGGTGGTGCTGACTGGACCGGAGCCGCCTTCGATCCTGAAACCGGCAGGTTGTACGTGCCTTCCATGACCGGTCCAATCGCCCAGAACATGATGCCCGGCAACCCCGAATCATCGAACCTGCGATATCGAGTCTCGAATAACACTCGGGTCGTTGGCCCCCGCGGGTTGCCGCTGGTGAAACCTCCATACGGGCGTATTACGGCCCTCGATCTGAATCGCGGCGAAAAGGTGTGGACCGCACCGAACGGCGATGGCCCGCGGAATCATCCCGCCATCGCGCATCTCAAACTGGGGCCGCTCGGCAATGCGTCGCGCTCCGGCGCTGATCGCCACCAAGACGCTGCTCTTTGCGACCGTCGGCGATCAAATCACCGTCGGCACGCCTCCCGGTTTCGGCGGGAATCAGTTCAGCGCGTTCGACAAGAGCACGGGCGAGCTCGTGTGGACGACCCATCTCGAGG
Source organism: uncultured Acidobacteriota bacterium (assembly GCA_963751025.1). Lineage (GTDB taxonomy): Bacteria > Acidobacteriota > Vicinamibacteria > Vicinamibacterales > UBA2999 > Gp6-AA40. The sequence continues at coordinate 232,026 of CAVVTC010000014.1, forward strand.
CGGGAGCGACCGGCGCTCCGATGACGTACATGCACCGTGGCAAGCAGTACGTGGTGTTTGCCATTGGCGGTCAAGAGCACGCCGCGGAATTCGTCGCGTTCGCGTTGCCGTAGGTCACGCGGCGGCCTCAACGAGCCGACGTCCTCGCGGCCCCGATATTCACGCCTTTTCGAGTGTTTCCATTGTTCAGTTGGGAACAGCGGCCGCCGAGCGCACTCGCTACGATGGCGCGGAATCACCATCAGAGGCCTCGTTCGACGGACCGATATGGACAACTTACCAGGCCAGACCGCCGTGCTGCCCGTTCCGGAGCACGGCCGCGCGCTGGCGAAGAGCCCCACGGGCATCCGTGGCCTCGACGAGATCACGCGCGGCGGGCTGCCGACAGGCCGGCCTACTCTCGTCTGCGGAGGGCCGGGATCGGGCAAGACGCTGCTGGCGCTCACCTTCCTGGTGAACGGTGTCATCCAGTTCGACGAACCCGGCGTGCTCATGACGTTCGAGGAGAACGCCGAAGAGATTGCCGCCGACGTCGCGTCGCTCGGGTTCGACCTCCCGAAGCTGATCGCGGAGGGGAAGTTCGCCGTCGACTACGTGCGCGTGGAACGCGCCGAGATCGAGGAAACGGGCGAGTACGACCTCGAAGGCCTGTTCGTCCGCCTCGGCTACGCGATCCAATCGGTGGGCGCCACGCGCGTCGTGCTCGACACCATCGAGTCGCTCTTTGCCGGTCTTGCGGACGAGTCGATCCTGCGCGCGGAGCTGCGACGGCTGTTCCGGTGGCTGAAGGACAAGGGCGTCACCGCGGTGATCACGGGCGAGCGCGGCGACGGCCTGCTGACCAAACAGGGGCTCGAGGAGTACGTATCGGATGCCGTGATCCTGCTCGACCACCGCGTCCACGATCAGGTCTCGACGCGCCGGCTGCGCGTGGTCAAGTACCGCGGATCCCACCACGGCACGAACGAGTATCCGTTCCTCATCGACACCTCCGGCATCAGCGTGCTGCCGGTGTCCTCGATGGCCCTGGCGCACGACGCGCCGCTGGACCGTATCTCCGCCGGCATCCCACGCCTCGACGAGCATGCTCGGCGAGAAGGGGTACTACCGGGGCAGCACCGTGCTCGTGACCGGAGCGGCCGGAACCGGGAAGACGAGCCTGGCGTCGCACTTTCTCGATGCGGCGTGCCGCCGGGGCGAGCGCTGCCTCTGTTTCCTGTTCGAGGAGTCACCGCAGCAGCTTCTCCGGAACATGCGCTCGATCGGCATCGACCTCGAACCCTGGGTCGCGGCCGGACTGCTGCAGTTCCACGCCGACCGGCCGTCGCGCTACGGCCTCGAGACCCATCTCGCGACGATGCATCAGGTCGTGGCCCAATTCAAGCCGACGGTCACCGTCATCGACCCGGTGACCAACCTGATGACGGTAGGCACCTATGCCGACGTCCAGGCGATGCTCACGCGCCTGATCGATCACCTGAAGACCGAGAACATCACGGCGATGCTGACGAGTCTCACGCCGGGGTGGACCAACATCGAGCGCACCGAGACGGTCATCTCGTCGCTGATGGACACGTGGATCGTGCTGGGGAACGACGATATCGGGGGGCGCCATCGGAGAGGGCTGTATGTGTTGAAGTCCCGCGGCATGGCGCACTCGAACGAGCTTCGTGAGTTCGTGCTGACCGATCGCGGGCTCGAGATCGCCGCGAACGGCTCGCCGAAGGGAGTGGATCACCATGCAGCCCACTAACACTGCGAGGAGCGCCCCGTCACAGGTCGAGGAAACCTACCTGCTGCGCCTGTACGTCGCCGGACAAACGCCGAAGTCGACCCTGGCCTTCCGAAACCTGAAGCAGATCTGCGAGGAACACCTGCACGGCCGCTACGAGATCGAGGTCATCGATCTCATTGAGAATCCGCAGCTCGCACAGGGCGACCAGATCCTGGCCGTGCCAACGCTCGTACGGCGGTTGCCGGAACCGATCAAGAAGATCATCGGCGACCTCTCGAACACGGACCGCGTCCTCGTGGGCCTCGACCTGAAAGTGCGCCACTAGCCACATGACCCAGAAACACCGCAACGGCGTACGTGCGACATTCGAGAAGGCCGCTCACGCACCAGCGGAGGAACGCTACGTGCTTCGGCTGTACGTCACGGGCATCACGAACCGATCGGAGCGCGCGGTCAGAAACCTGCGGGCGATTTGCGACGAGTACCTCATGGGGCGCTACGACCTCGAGGTCGTCGACATCTACCAGCAGCCGGTCCTGGCGAAGGGCGAGCAAATCATCGCGGCGCCGACGCTCATCAAGAAGCTGCCGTTACCCATGCGGCGGATCATCGGCGACATGTCCAACCGACAACGCACGCTCCTCGGACTCGATCTCCTTCGGTCTCCGGACCACGGGGGGAATAGCCAGCGATGATCACGAGCCACGCTGATCCTCACGACCAGACCGAGACACTGCGCGCGCGCCTGGCGGACGCCGAGGAGACGCTGCGTGCGATCCGTCAGGGCGAGATCGATGCGCTCGTCGTCGAAAGCCCGAGAGGCAGCCGGATCTACACCCTGCACAGCGCCGATGAGCCCTACCGGCACCTCGTCGAACAGATGCAGGAAGGGGCCGTCGTGCTCACGGACCGCGGCGACATTCTGTACGCCAACGCCCGCTTCGCGGCGCTCGTCGGCGAGTCGCTGGCGTCCGTGGTCGGCAGCCGCATGAACCGGTTCGTGAGCGTGGACGACCGGGACGATTTCCAGACGCTGGTCGCATCGGGCCACGGACGATGCCGCAGCCGGTTCACCGGCTCGGACTCAGGCACCTTCGAGGTGAGCCTCTCACTGACCACGACGGTCTCGAGCCAAGGCAATCGGCTGAATCTGATCGTGAACGACCTCACCGAACTGCTCCAGGCCAGGACCACCCGCGACCGCGCCGAGCGTGACAGCCGTACGAAGGACGATTTCCTGGCGATGCTCTCCCACGAGCTGCGCACACCGCTCGCCGCCATCGGCAGCGCCGTGCGGGTGCTCGAGCTGACGCAGGGTGGAGGAGCGTCCTTGAGCCGCGCGCATGACATCATCGCGCGCCAAGTGACCCACGTCACCCACCTGATCAACGACCTGCTGGACGTCGAGCGCGTGGTGTCGGGCAAGATCCGGCTGAATCGGCTTCCGCTCGATATGGCCCTGACGGTCGGCCGGGCGGTCGCCACCTTCACGAGTGGCGCGCTGATGGGCACGCACATCGACCTCAGCACAGAGTCCTGTGTGGGTCGACGGGGACGCCCAGCGGCTCCAGCAGATCCTGACGAACCTTGTGACCAACGCGATCAAGTACTCCTCGCCCGGCGCGAGCATCCGAGTGACGCTCCGTTCCGAGGCCGGCGACGCCGTGCTCAGCGTCGAGGATACCGGTGCCGGGATTTCGCCGAGGCTCTTGCCCTTCGTCTTCGACCTGTACGTGCAAGCCGATCGGACGCTCGATCAGGCGCAGGGGGGTCTCGGGATCGGGCTGACGCTCGTCCGCCGCCTCGTGGAGCTGCACGGGGGGACGATCGTGGCGTCGAGCGAGGGAGAGGGGCGCGGAAGCCGCTTCATCGTCCGGCTGCGGCAGATTCCGCCGGCGACACCGTTTGTCGCGGTGTCACCGCCGCTGGAACGCCGTGCAACACCGCGACGCATCCTGGTGATCGAGGACAACGCGGACGCGCGCGAGATGCTGCGGATGACGCTCGAGCTCGCCGGCCACGCGGTCTACGACGCCCCAGACGGTGTCCGCGGGCTCGAGCTGCTGAACGTCGTGAAGCCCGACGTGGCGATCATCGACATCGGTCTGCCCAAGATGGACGGGTACGAGGTCGCGAAACGGATCCGGGAGCAGCCGCACGGCCGGGGCTTGCTGCTCCTGGCACTCACGGGGTACGGTTCCCTCGAGGATGCAAAGCGTTCGTCCGAGCACGGGTTCGACCATCATCTGGTCAAGCCGGTCGATCCGAATCGCCTGGCCAGCCTGATCGGCGAACGCGCCGACGTCGAGCTATAACGCGCCGCGCGCGCGGATTCTTCTCCACAATCAGCAAGAGGGTCCTGGCCGCGCCAAGAGGGCGCGCGCCGGCCTTGTTCCCACTCCTGCACGTTCGACAAGGGCACTGGCGAGCTCGTGTGGACAACCAATCTCGAGGCGGGAGCCACCGGCGTTCCGATGACATACATGCACCGTGGCAAGCAGTACGTGGTATTTGCCATTGGCGGTCAACAGCACGCAGCGGAGTTCGTCGCGTTCGCGTTGCCGTAAGCGCAGATGGGTCTAGATGTCCAGATCGACGGACGCGCCCTGGTTGTAGTGCACCTTCAAACGCTGCCTTGTGCCTTCTTCTCGTAGCGTCGTCGACCAGTGTTCCTCACGCGCCTTGAAGGTCTCCGTCCGGGCTCCAGGAGCGGTCATCGCTCGCCGCGGATGTCGTGCTGAACCAGAAATGGAAGTCGCGGTCCTTCGCCGGTCGGAGCGAGAGCCCGCGGCTCGGCTGTCCCCAATCGTGAATTGAAGATGTCGCTGGATCATCGACTCTTCCGGGTTTCCGTGGACCCGTTTCCGCAGAACACATAGTGGTCGGCCGACACGTGCTTGCGCGAAGTCAGTGTCCAGGTTGTTCTCGGAGCCGTGATGCTGGACCTTGAGCACGTCGACGTGGATACCGTCGGTCACCGAGGTGCCCGGTGCGCCGCAGTCCCTGGATGATGAAGTCCTGCTGCCCATCGCCCGTCATCAGAGAAGCGTCTTCCCGTCTTCCTCGACGAGAAACATCAGCGACGCCACGTTGGGCGCGCTGACACCTTTGTGATCCGGCACGCCGTTCCAGTCGCGAAGGTCGAATGGCGAGCCCGACAGATCACCGTTCGAGAACGCGTCGATCTGCTGCTTCAGCTTCGCCCGGATCTTCTTGACTTCGTCCGGGTTTCACGCAGCCAGTTGTTCCACCCGGTCCGTAGCTTCTTCAGTTCGTCCTGCGGTCGGGCCGATCAGCGTGAACTCCATCGAGCCCAGCGTGAACTCATTCCCTGGACGTCCGGCAAAGAGAAGCTTGCTCGCCTTTTGCACGCCCGGCGGCTTGTTGATGGGAATGTCCAGCGCGTCGTCCTTGCACAGCCGCGACACCTTGATCGCCTCGGGAATACCAAGCGCAATGTTCATCATGTCGTCCGGCGGCCATGTGCCAGCTCGGGCACGCCGGTCGCGTAGAGCGCCGGCGCGGTATTCACGAGCACGTTGGCCAGCGACTTGTTGTTTGCGACACCATGTCGCGGAAAGCGTTGTGCAGGATGCCCAGGATCTCCGGCGGGCGAGGAAACTTCGGCTGCTTGACCGTCTCGCCGTTAGCGGTCAGGTGATCGAACGCGCGCCAGAGCGCCTCGTCCTCCAGCATCTGGAGAACGCCACTGATGTGATCGTTGTCAACGTGGGACACGTACACCGAGGTCGATGGCCCGACCCAGGTTGGACAGCTCCTGGCGCACCACCTCGCTCATGCTCCGGCGCATTCCTCCGTCGCAGAGCACCAGGTGGCCGCTCTTTCCTTCTAACAAGAGGCAATCGCCCTGGTCGCTTTCGAAGATGGTCAGTCGCATCTGTCGTAGCTCCAGCCCGCTAGCGGAGCTTCGTCCGCTGGTTTGCCGCTCGCGCTTCCTCCACGGCCGCCTCCGGATCGATGCGTCCGTACCCTGCATGGTTGACCCAGTCGTAACTCGCGCCCGCAGCGGGCGCGCCGTCCGCTGCAGAATCCCGACGCACTGTGCTGCCGTGATCGCCGAATTGGCGCCGAGCATGAGCGCCGACAACGCCGGCCACGTATGGACTGGCCATGCTGGTACCGCTCATCGAAATCCACGCGTCGTCCGATTCCGCAAACCCGTTTGCGGCCACGATGTCGGTGCCCGGCGCCGCGATCTCCGGTTTCTGGCGATCGTCGCGTGTCGGCCCCTGGCTGCTTGACGCCGCGATCCGCTGGCGGACCACGTCCAGGTTACTTACGGCAATCACGCGATGGCCGCACGCGAGCGAGCCAATGGAGTGCGAATCGACGTTCGAGCGCTGCGAGAAAAACGACGGAAACCGGAAAAAACGCCGGTTCCGAGCCCGACCGACTTCGCCGGGGTCGTCGCGCTCGATCCAGGCGTGGAAGCGGCCGTCTCGGATCTCGTCCCCTTCCAGCCGGACGCGCCACACGCCGGGCTGGATTCCTCGAAAATTGTCTCGCTCCCGGTTGGGGGCCAGGTACACAGCGATGTAGTTCGCGCCGTTGGTCGGATGGTACAGCTCGTTGTAGATCGACAAGGTCGTGCCGCTCTGAAGCCGCACGTTCTCAACGTACTCACGCGGCTTGACCGTGATCCACTCCGTAGACCCCGGTGGCTGCAGCGAGACGATGAAACGGTCTTGTGGCCCGTACCAGATCTCGAGCTCGTTGTCCGATACATCCTCGATGCCGTTGCCCACCACCGTCCACTCCAGCACCTGCTCGAGCCCACGCGACGGGATCCTCCCACTGGTGTGGATCCGCCCCATGATCCAGCCAATATCGTCTTCGGTCTCTGCAGCTTCCTGACCCGCATTGCCGGCGGCGACGCAAATGACCCTGCCCGGGCTGCCAAGGTACGCATCGAGCCACCGTGAGACGCCGCTCGATCCGTCGTGGGCGCCACCGTTCGTGCCCAGGCTGATGTTGATAACAACAGGGCGGCCGTTCGCCACCTGTAGGAGGGACTCGACCGCGTGGGTAATCCGGCTGCTGTCGCTGAAAGTCGTGCGCTGGCGTTCGATCGGGTCGTCGACCATCGGCACGTCGATCAGCACCGCCGCGATGTCGGCCTCGGGACAAACGCCCGCGTTGCCGGCGGCGATGCTCGCCACGTGGGTACCGTGGGAGCCCGGTTGCCGCTGTGATTGAAGCTCGATCATCGTCGCTGGCGGCATGCCGGGGAGCTTGGCTGCCCGGATCGCCGCGTTGAGGTTCGCCTGCGTAAAATCGGCGCCGTAACCGAAGGGGTTCGGCGACTGGCGGAAATCGCCACCCTGGTCCCAGATCGCCACGAACCGCGTCGTCCCATCCGGCCGGAGAAAGTCAGCGTGGGCGAAGTCGAAACCATCGACGTCGACTATGCCGATAAGCACGCCCTTTCCGCGCCCGTGCCTGGCTGCGGTGCCAATCGCACGCGATTGGGGCTTCCGCGGGCGGGCTCGGCGAGAGGCACGGACAGCTTGAGCGACTCGGCTTGGTGCACGAACGCCACGACCGGGTCTCGCGACACATCGTCGAGGAGGGTCACGGGCACCGTGGCGCTCATGAAGTTGCGTCTCTTAAGGGGAGCTCCAGCAAAGAGATTCGGCGCGTTCTGAACCGAAGCTGCTACTCGCTCGCGCAGCGCCGCGATGGCGCTCTCGAGATCGGCACCAGACCAGCCCGGCAGCTCGCGGTGAAACTCGAGGAAGACGTTGACGTAGGCCCCGGTCGAGGCCGGCTGGTCTTCCAGCTTCGGCCGCTTCGCCAGTCGGCGGATCGGCCGCTGCTCCGACTGCGAAGCGTAGTTCAGCGACTCGCCCAGCGACTGCTGCAAAATCTCGGCGACCGGCCGGTCTTCTGGCTGGAACGGCACGGCCGACGCGACGGTCTGCGACAGGGTCGCGAGGATCGCGTTGACGTTCTGGTCGCCGTTCCGAATGACGCGCAGGCGCGGGTGCAACTTGTGGGATTGCTCGTCGATCTTAATCACGGGTCGGCCTTCCCCTTCCTCGCCCAGATCAGCGGTCTCTGTGGCCGGAGCGAAGCCAAAGCGCACATCTGCTGTAACGCTCCAGCCAGCCGAACCGAACAGAGCCAACCGAAGCGATTGAAAACTGCTTCGGGCGCAAGTGTTACCTATGTCTTCGGAATAGGGTGTCACCCATGTCTTCGGAATGGACCCGTGAGGGAGTGGCTTCTCGGGCTGGACTCACATCGTAGACGCCGCTCGGGGAGCACTCGAGCTGCGCAGGACGACAATGCACGAAGCGTTGACACTTACTGCATCTCGCGAGGCGGAGCCAAGCTCGCAGCTCGCCGGTCCGGGCGGAGCCTGGCTCGCGTTCAGCGGCCGTTCAGGCCTCGCGCGGCCAACGCCTCGCGCAGAATCTGGGCTGACCCTGGGGAGGTCTTATGGGCATTCGCGATGTACAGGCCGCCCGCGATCATGATCGGCGTCCACCCCAGCCGGTTTTTCGCGTTCACCTCGGCGCCCTGTTCGATCAGGGTACTTGACGATTGACGGCTGGTTGCAGATGACCGCGCCGTGCAGCGCGGTCATCTCGGCGAAGCGCGGGTCGCCTGTGCCCAAGTCGGTCAGGTCCTGAAAGTTGTCTGGATAGCGCAGCAGCGTATCCTCCGGCGTACCGATCATCTTGTAATCGCCGAAGGTGGTCCGGGCGTTGATCGTGTTGCCCAGCGCGAGCGCGAGCTTCACGGCCTCCAGCCGTTGGGATTCCGGAACGCCCGAGAAGGGCCCAGCGGTCTCCCCTTCGTAGTAGTCAAGGCAGGCGGCGGCCATCAACGGCGTGACGCCGAAGCGCGTGGACTTCACGGGGTCGGCGCCTGCCGGCGGACAGCACACGCATCATCGGTTCGTCGCCGTTGCGGGCTGCCAGATAGAACGGCGTGGCGCCCTCGTAGGTCAGATAGTGCCGGCCGATATTCAGGTTCGCCGGGTTGCGCGCCAGCCCGCCGCTGCCGAAGCGGCGCTCTTTCCAGGTGATCGGAGCATTGGGATCGGCGCCTTTCGCGAGCAGCTTCTTCGCCATGTCGAGGTGCGAGAGCTTGCCGCGGGGGCGTGGGACGGACTGCGGATCCTCGCCGTTCATCGCGAAGTCGGGAGGGGCACCCGGCTGGTGCAACCAGACGACCACGTGCAGCGGATGGCCGCGCGGGTCAGGTGCGTTCGGATCGGCGCCGGAGTCCAGCAACTGCGCCGCCAGGTCGAAATCGGCGTTCAGGATTGCGATGCTGAGCGCCGACGTGCCATCGGGTATGCGGTCGTTGACGTTGGCGCCTTGCTCCAACAGGAACTTGACCGTCTCTGACCGGTTGTTGCGCACGGCAAAGAGCATTGGCGTGTAGCCGCCCTTGGAGCGCTCGTTCAGCTTCGCACCGAACTCGAGCAGCAACTTGGCGGCGTCAGTGTTGCCCTCGCCCGCAGCGAACATCAACGCCGTCTGCCCGCGGAAGGATTCCGCCAGGCCAACCTGCGCGCCGCGCTTCAGCAGCGCGCGCACCGCAGCGACACTGCCGTTGCGGGCCGCGGTCATGAGCGCCGTCTGTCCTTCTTCGGACGCCGTATCGGGATTGGCGCCAGCATCCAGCAGCCGCTCGACGAGCGCCACGTTGCCATTCTGCGCGGCCAGCGTCAGCGGCGCGATCCGATAGCGAGTGACGCCATCGGGCTTCGCGCCGGCAGCGAGCAGCGTGTTCAGCATGGCCAGGTTGTCGCTATGGACCGCCCAGTGCACGGCAGTTGAGCCATCCGGCGCCGACTGGTTCGGGTCGGCGCCGCCTTTGAGCAACGAGCGGACCGCCTCCACATTGCCGCTCCTGGCCGCGTCCACAAGTCCCGGGCCGTCGGCGGCAAGGGACACCGAGGCGCACAACAATCCGAGCGCAACGCTGACGCATTGAACGACCGTCGAGACAACGCGACTCAATCGCATCAGTTCCGACCTTTCAAGAAATTAGCCTCGCGCGCGTGCCGCGCCCGCGCGCTCGTAGTCGAGTAACAGCTGCCCGGTGCTGTCGCCCAGCTTCGCGATCGGCACGCCCACGTGATCGAGCATCGTCACGAGCAGGTTCGCCATCGGCGTGTCCGGCGTGTAGTCGAAGCTGTAGCCGGTCTGGAACTTGCCGTGCAGCTTGCCCGCCACCAGGACGGGCAGGTCACTGTGGCGGTGCAGGTTTCCGTCGCCCATGCCGCTGCCGAACAGGATGGCGCTGTGATCGAGCAGCGAGCCGTCGCCGTCCGGCGTGTCGCGCATCCGCTCCAGGAAGTAGTTGAGCAGGCGCATGTGATGCGTGTCGATCCTGGCCTTCTGCGACTTGAGCTGGGCGTCCTCACGATGATGGGAGATCAGGTGATGGTTGCCGGGCACGCCGATCTGGCTGTAGGAACGCCCACTCAGCTCGCGCGCCATGATCAGCGAGAACACGCGCGTGATGTCGCTGCGGAAGGCCAACAGCTGCAGATCGAACATGAGCTGCGCGTAGTCCTCGAAGCCGGCGGGGATGCCAATCGGACGGTCGGGCAGCTCGATCGATTCCTCGAGGCTGGACTCCGCGTGCTGAATGCGCTGCTCCACTTCGCGCACTGAATCCAGGTACTCGCGCACCTTCGACGTGTCGGAGCGGCCGAGTGTCGCCGTGAGCGTCTGTGTTTCCTCGAGCACCGAGTCGAGCAGGCTGCCCTGCTTCTTGATGCGGACGCGCCGCTGCTCGGCGCTGCCGCCGTCGCCGAAGAGGCGCTCGAAGATGACGCGCGGGTGGATCTCGGGCATGTTGGGCGACGTGTCGCTGCGCCACGAGACGGTGTTGACGTAGAAGCAGTCGCCGGAATCGCACGCGCCCTGCGTCGCCGGATCGAGCGTCATCTCGATCGAGGGGACTCTGCTGTCCTTGCCCAGATGCCTGGCGGCTATCTGATCGGCCGACGTGGCGAGGCGGATCTCGGTGCCCGGACGCGTGCGGTCGTAGGCATGCACGCCAGTGAGCCACGCGCCGGCGGCGCGATTGTGATCGCCGCTGCCGTCGCCCTTGCTATCGGCTTCGAGATGCGAAAGGTTCGTCAAGATGTTGAAGTGATCGCGCACACCTGCAAGGGGCTGCAGGTTGGGCGGCAGATCGTACTGGCGGCCCGTCTGACGCGGCTTCCACTCCGAATGGATGATGCCGTGCGCCGCGTAGACAAACCCAAGCCGCATCGGCGCCTGCCTCGACCCTGTCGCCTGAGCCGAGAGCGCGGGCATCATGGAATCCAGCAATGGCAGCGCGACGCTCGCGCCCATCCCCTTCAGCATCGTCCGCCGCGTCAGCGTTTTTCTGGTGAGGAACGTCATGCGGTCTCCTGCGTTTACTGGGGCGCAGCCTGCGCCATTCGGCTCTGGAACGGGACGCTGTTCACCACGCCCAGCACCAGCGAGGCGAAGGTGTAGTTCTGGCGCGCCGATTCCCGCGCGATCACGCGGATCGTCGGCTGGTCGTAATGCTGGACATTACGCGTCAGCGCATACATCAACAGTTTGCCGGTGAGAGCCTCGACGAAGAGCGCAGGCTCGCGCAGCACGAGTTGCCGCACGCCCTCGACGCCATCGACGACCGTCCCGTCAGGCAGCGCGCTCGTGACTTCGAGCGGACGCCCGTTCTCCTCGGCACGCCACCGCCCGAGTGCGTCGAAGTTCTCCAGGGCGAAACCGATCGGATCCATCTTGGCGTGGCATCCGGCGCACGCCGGACTGGCGCGGTGCAACTGCATCGCGTCTTTCATCGACAGCGGTTTCCCGGACCGTTCGGTGTCGAGCGACGGCACATCGGCCGGCGGCGGCGGTGGTGGCGAGGCCAGCAGATTCTCGAGCACGTACTTGCCCCGCAATACGGCTGATGTGCGCGTGCTGTAGGCCGTGATCGACAAGATGCTCCCGTGTCCCAGCAACCCCCTGCGCGGACTCCCCTTGGGCAGCGTCACG
>CAVVTC010000015.1:0-290362 GCA_963751025.1 uncultured Acidobacteriota bacterium
CAACCGCTGGGACGAGTGGGCCGCCTACCGCCTGTCGGCGTGGGTGCGCTACCTGCATGGCGAGCCGGAGGTCGCCGGCGAGCTGCTCGAGCGGGGCCTCGCGATCGTCGTCGACGGCGGCGCCCGGTACTGGGAGATGTGGGCGCGGCCGGACCTGGCGCGCGTGCGCGCCGAGGCCGGGCGGCTGGAGGAGGCGCGCGTCCACGTCGAGCGCTGCCTGGAGATCGCCGGGGACGGTGAGGACTGGCGCGGCAGGGCGGGATATGCGCAGCTGGCCGAGGCCGTCGTGCTCGCGCACGAGGACCGCCCCGACGAGGCCGTCGCCGCGTTCGCCGGCGCGCTGGCCACGCTCCGGCGCCAGCGGCTGCGCGACGGCGAGGCGGAGGCGCTGCACGAGTGGGGCCGCGCGCTGGCCCGCGCCGGCGACGGCGCGGGCGCGGCGGAGAAGCTCGACGGCGCGCTGGAGCTCTACGTCCGCCACGGCGCCGGCCGGGCGTGGCGCGAGCGCGTCGAGGCCGACCGGCGGCTGCTGGAGCGGCGCGTGCACTGACCGCCGCGGCGCGGACAACGCGCCGCCAACGCCCGTGCAATGGCGGGCGCGGATGGTCGGGCGGTGCTCACCCACCGCCAATCTGCCGCAGACGGCGAGAAGCCCGCTTGACGCGGGCTTCTCGCCATGGACGCAACCCTCGGCTCGAACGCGATGGAACCGTTGCGGGCGTCCGCCGCGTCATCACCTGCAAGACCGCGAGCGAGGAGAACGTCATGATCGAATTCACCGACACCATGCCCACCGACACCGGCTGCGCGCCCTGCGAGCCCGCCGTCGCCGACTACGAGCCGCCCGCGCCCGTCGCCGAGCCCGCTCCGATCGCACCCCCGCCTCCGGCGCCGCCCGAGCTGAGCTTCGCGGCGCCGCCGCCACTGGACCTCGCACCGGCTCCCGCATCCCCGGTCGCCGTCGAGCCGGTCCCGGCCGCGACCGCCGTTGCGCCCGCCGCCGAGCCCGCGCCGCTGGTCATCCTGCCCGACACGATGGCGTCCACCGGCGCGCCCGCGCCCGGCTCCCTCGTCATCACTCCTGAGCAGCCGACGACCCCGACGCTGACGATCATGCCCGACCTCGGCGGCGGCGCGAGCTACGAGCCGATCTTCCCGACGACGAGCTGGTACGAGCTCGACGCGATGGTCGGCTCCGTAGGCTCCGGCACGGCCGCGTCCTCCTCCGCCGCGGGCGCGCTCATCCCCCACGAGCTGACGGGCGAGGGGCTGTGGCCGACGAGCGACCAGGACCGCGACGGCATCTCCAACGCATCCGACAGTGCGCCGTTCACGCCCGCGCCGCGGCGCTGATCCGCAGGCCGGCCGCGCGGTCCGCACACGCGAAAGGCCCGCCGTCGCGGGCCTTTCGTGATGGGCGATACTGGGCTCGAACCAGTGACCTCCGCCTTGTCGAGGCGGCGCTCTCCCAGCTGAGCTAATCGCCCTGGGAGCGGCGAGGATATCAACGCTCGTCGGGTACGAGGCCGCTGCGCCGCTACTCTCGCGAACCTCATGCGGATCACGCTCGCACAGGCGGCAAGCCAGCTCGGCGACCTCGAGGCGAACCTCGCGCGGGCGGGCGAGATCGTGCGCCAGGCGGGCCGCGAGCGCAGCGACCTCGTCGTCTTCCCGGAGCTGTTCCTGACGGGCTACGCGCTCGGGCGCGTCGACGAGGACGTGTCGCTGTCGGCCGACGATCCGCGGCTGACCGAGCTCACCGCGCACGCGCTGCGCACCGACGTCCTCATGGGCCTCTACGAGGACGGCCTCGGCGTGCACAACTACAACTCGGCCGCCTACTACGACGCGAGCGGCCTCGTGCACTCGCACCGCAAGCTCTACCTCCCGACGTACGACGTCTTCGAGGAGCGCAAGCACTTCTCCCCCGGCCAGACGATGCGCGCCTTCGACACGCGCCACGGACGCATGGCGACGCTCATCTGCAACGACGCATGGCAGCCGCACCTCGCGTTTCTCGCCATCCAGGACGGCGCGCGCGTGCTGCTCGTGCCGACGAACTCCTCGCAGAGCCGCTTCCCCGAGCGCTACGACTCGCAGACGTACTGGCGCGACATCACGGTCTTCTACGCGCGGATGTACCAGTGCTACGTCGTGTTCGTCAATCGCGTCGGCGACGAGGGCGAGCACCTGCGCTTCTGGGGCGGCTCGCACGTCGTCGACCCGTGGGGCGAGATCGTCTGCTCGCTGCCCGAGGACGAGGAGGCGATCGTGACGACGGAGATCAATCTCGGCAACGTCCGCAAGCGGCGCCGTGAGGTGCCGCTCGTGCGCGAGGCCCGCCTGGGCCTGCTCGCGCGCGAGGCGATGCGGCTGGCCGAGGAGGGCGGCGACGCCTAGATGTAGCTGCCGCTGTGGCGTGCGTCGTCGTGGCCGTTTTCTGTCGGCATAGGGCACAAACCCGCCACGACGACCGCCGACGCACACACCGTGTCGCGAACCTGCTCACCACGAACACATACGCGACACGGCTCCCCCAACGCCGATTGAGACGCGGGCGAGCCATCGTGTGGTCTTGGCGCTCACGCCCGGTCCTGTGACGGTCGGTACCCTTGCCCGGTCTCTCCCGGCGCCGTGGCGGAGTGGCTACGCAGCGGCCTGCAAAGCCGTTTACTCCGGTTCGAGTCCGGACGGCGCCTCTGTCCTGAACGCCCCGGACGGGCGGAAGCAGCGGCCGGCCGCGGCGCGTGGCGTGCTCGCCGCTGACGGCGCCTCGTCCGGTGCGGTGCACCGGCCGGAAGTTCCGGCGAGGTGTTCCCGGATGCCCGGCCGCGATCTGACGGTCGACGGTGTCCCGCCGTCGTGCTGGTGGCACGTGGGCGGGCGCCGGCGGCCGTCAGGCGCGGATCGGGCGCCGGGAACACCCGGCGTACGTTCGCGTGTCGTGTCCTAGGCGGAGCAGTGCATCCGCACGAACCGGTGGAACTCCTGAACCGTCGCTTCTTCCCCGAAGAAGTCCCGGATCATGTCCACGAACTCGCTCACGCCGGGCGGAGGGCCGTTGGTGATGATGTCGTTCAGCTCCGCGACGCGATCGCCGGGGGTCTGCCCATGGTCGCTGGACCCGTGGCTCACGCGTTCGCCGTGGCAGCTGGGTGTGCCGGGCTCGGCGACCGGGTGCGCGCCGGCGGCGCCCGCACCCAAGCCGAGGGCGAGCATCACCGTCGCCAGTGCAGCTCCAAGCTTCTTCTCCATCGCGGTCTCCTTCTCCATCGCCGTTGTCCCAGCCTCCGTCGCGACCGTACCTCACCAAGCGCTGGGCCCGCCATGGGCAGCGGCACGATCTTGCGTGGCTCGTCGCAGAGTGCGAAGGTCGCACGGCCATGGGTCGGCCCCCTGCCAGCCGCGGCCCGCAGATCCTCCAGATCCGAGACGCCGAGCGCAGGGACGCCGCGGCCATCGCCGCGTTCGGCTCGGTTGCGTTCCGCAGGACCTACGAGGACGCCGTCCCGAAGATGCTCGTGGACGCGGTCGTGGCGCAGACGTACACGACGACGGCCCTCGAGCGCACGATCGCGCGATGTGCCGGCGAAGAGGGGGCGCATTTCCTGGTGGCCGAGGACGCTGACGAGCGGGTGGTCGGTTACCTGCATTTCGACTCGGCGGCCCGCGAACCGGAACTGCATCGGATCTACGTCGATCCCGAGCAGACCGCGCGCGGGATCGGGCATCTGCTCGTCGAGGAGCTGCACCGGCGCCTACCCGGCGGATCGAGCTACGTGCTCCTGGTCGTCGCCGCGAACACGGGAGCGATCCGCTTCTACGAGCGCCACGGACTGCAGCGCGACCACGAAGTCGACGCGGTCCAGCACTACCGCGACGCCATGGGCGTGGAGTTGCCGCCCGCCGCCGAAGTCCCGTCGCTCATCATGCGCTACACCGCGTGAACCGCTGCAGCTGCCGGATGGAGTTGCCACGCACGCCTGCCACGCGCCGGTCGCAGGCCACGAGCCCTGGCCCAACGGCACGCATGATCGAGCATGCGGTGCGCCGCGCAGCAACGCCCGGCGTCACCCGGGGACGATCCGTCCGGTCGAGGATGCGCCGACCGGTGGATGGGTATTGCGAGGGTCATGCTCATCGCCGCCGTCGCCATCTTCTGTGTCCTGCTGCTCGTCCTCGCGTTCGTCTTCCCGCGACTGTCCCGTCATCCCCAGCGCGGCGGCCACAAGGCCGTCGGCGTCGGCCAGCGCGGCGCCGGGATGGCGCCGGGCAAGCTCGGCCACTGGCTCTCCAAGCCGTTTCAGTCGGCGCAGAAGGCCATCGGCCGCAGCGGCTCCGCGGGCCGTCGCGGCCGCGGCAAGATGCCGCTCTAGCCGCGGCCGGCTCGCCGCGTCGTCACCCGTCGCCGCGGCGCATCTGGCCGATGCGCCCCGCCACGCGCCGCGGCAGCCGCCGCGCGTCGGACAGGGCCAGCGCATCGCGGGCGGTGCGCAGTGCGGTCGCCTCGCGCTGGAGCATGTGGACCTGCCACTGCAGCGCGTCGATCTCGCGCGGCTCCCGCGCGGCGTCGATCCTCGCGAGCAGTGCGGGCGTGACCTCGACGTCCGCGCGGGCGCGCAGGAGCACGAGGCCGTGCTCGCGCGGCGCGCTGCCCTCGCGCAGCTCGGCGATCTCGAACGCGCGGCCCCAGTGCTCGCGCAGCCACCACGGCGAGTGGAAGACCGTCGGCCCGCCGAGCTCCCAGTCCTGGCCGTGGTTGAGGACCGTCATGCCGATCCGGTCGGGATCCCATTCCTCGTCGTTCCAGACCTCGTACATCGCGGCGCCGAGAAACGAGACGATCGCCAGGCCGCCGGGCTTGAGGACGCGGTGCAGTTCCGCCAGCCACCCCGCCCAGTGATCGGTCAGGTGCGTGAACACCGACACCGACCAGACGAGGTCAAACGACGACGCGGGCTGGTCCAGCGGCGGCGCCTCGCCGTTGGCGAACGCGCGCAGCGGCGGGTGCAGCTCGGCGTTGATCCAGTCGACCGAGCGCGTGTCGATGTCGCAGCCCCACAGCTCGCAGTCCTCGGCCTCGGCCAGGAAGTGGCGCATGACCTTGCCCGAACCGCAGCCGAAGTCGAGCACGCGCTGGCCCGCGAAGGACCACTCGGACCCCAGCAGGTCGAGGATCGTCGCGCGCGAGTCACGTCCGACCGCGCGGTAGGACGCGATGACGGCGGAGGGGTCGGGCACGCCGGCGCGGATCGCCAGCGCGCGTGGCGGCAGCGGTGCTGCTGCTTCGAGTTTCTCTGCGAGATCGCTCACGCGTGTTCAGACTACGAAGTCATGGGAGTCATCACGTTGCACCGCGGCGACATCACGACGGACGCGCAGGCGGACGCGATCGTCAACGCCGCAAACTCGGGCCTGCTCGGCGGCGGCGGGGTCGACGGTGCGATCCACCGCGCCGCCGGTCCCGACCTGCTGCGCGAGTGCCGCGAGCTCGGCGGCTGCGACACCGGCAGCGCGAAGATCACGGGCGCCGGACGGCTGCCGGTCAAGCACGTCATCCACGCCGTCGGTCCGCGCTGGGGCGGCGGCGACAGCGGCGAGGCCGAGTTGCTGGGCTCCTGCTATCACCGCTCGATCGCGCTCGCAGCCGAGCACGGCTGCGCGCGTGTCGCGCTGCCCGCGATCTCAACCGGCGTGTACGGATATCCGCTGGCTGGCGCCGCCACCGTCGCGATCGGGGCGACACGCGAGGCGCTGGCACTGCACGCCTCCGTCGAGGAGGCGCGGTTCTGGCTCTTCGGCGACGACGCCTACGCCGCATTTCAGAGCGCGCTCGCGTGAGGGTCGCCGGCATCGTCCTCGCGGGCGGCCGGTCGACGCGGATGGGATCGCCGAAGGCGCTGCTGGAATGGCACGGCTCGACGCTCGTGCGCCGGGCGGCCGGCATCGTCGGCCGCGCCGTCGACGGGCCCGTCGTCGTCGTGCGCGCCGCGGGCCAGGAGCTGCCCCGGTTGCCCGCCGGCGTCGATCTCGCCGAGGACGCGCGCGACGCGCGCGGCCCGCTGCAGGCGATCGCGGCCGGCCTCGCCGCCGTGGGTGGGCGCGCCGACGCGATCTTCGTCAGCGGCGTCGATGCGCCGCTGCTGCACCCGGCGCTGATCGACGCCGTCGTCGCGGCGCTGAATGCCGACGAGCGGCTCGACGCCGCACTGCCCGTCGCCCACGGCTTTCCCCATCCGCTCGCCGCCGCCTACCGCACGCGCGTGGCCGAGCATGTGCGCGACCTGCTCGCCGCGGACGTGCTCGGCACGCGGCCGCTGCTCGAGCGTCTCCGCGTGCACCGCCTCGACGAGGCCGCGCTGCTCGCCGATCACGCCCTCGCCGAATGCGACCCGGGCCTGGACTCGCTGCTGAACCTCAACGAGCCCGCGCAGTACGAGGCTGCCCGGGCACGGCCCGCGCCGCTCGTCACCGTCGTCGGCGAGGGCGACATCCGCGCGGCGACGCTCGCGCAGGCCGGCGAGGGCGCGGCGACGATCAACGGCATCGCGACGAGCGATCCGCAGGAGCCGCTCGTCGCCGGCGACGAGATCGCCTTCGTCGTGCGCCGGCGCTACCGCCCCGCCCCGTGAGGCGCTGCACGACCCTGAAGGACGGCACGTCAGCGGGCTCGTGCTGCGGATCGGCGCCGCGGGGGAGTAATCGTCGCCGACAATCGTGTACGTTGCGGCCCGTCAGCCAGGGGTCGAAACGAGGTCTGCCGTATGAGCGCACAGCCGGACATCGCCAGCGAACCAGTGTCGGTCGGTGGGCCCTACTGGGAGGAGCTGTCCGTCGGCGACCTCTATGTGGAGTTCCCCGCGATGACGCTGAACGAAGGGCACGCCGCACTGCACCAGTCGATCGTCGGTGACCGCCTGCGGCTCGCGCTCGACGCGTCGCTCTCCGAGCGCGTCGCGGGCCGCCGGCTCGCGCACCCCAACCTCGTCTGCGACGTCTCGATCGGGCAGTCGACGCTGCCGACGCAGCGGGTCATCGGCAACCTCTTCTACCGCCGCCTCATGCTGCGCCGGCTGCCGGCGATCGGCGACACGCTGTACTCGACGACCGAGATCGTCGCGCTGAAGCGCAACGCGATCAAGGAGGGGCGCAAGCCGACGGGCCTCGCGGTGCTGCACATCGTCACGAAGGACCAGGAGGACCGCGCGATCCTCGACTACTGGCGCTGCGCGATGCTGCCGATCAAGGATGTCGGCGCCTCCCAGCCGCACGCCGACGACCTCGATCAGTTTCCCGCCGACCTGCCGCCGGATGCCCTCGCCGCGACGCTCGACGGCATCGACCTCGCCGCCTATCGCAGCGCGGTCCCGGGGAAGCACTTCGCCGATCTCAGCGCGCCGACGACCTGGGTGCTCGACGGCGGCGACAGCGTCACGGCGGCGCCCGAGCTCGTGCGGATGTCGCTGAACCTCGCGAAGGCGCACTCCGATCCGGGCTCGCACACTCCGGTCAGCGCCTCGTCTACGGCGGCCACACGATCGGGATCGCGGCCGCGCACATCACCAAGACGCTGCCCAACCTCGTGACGATCATCGGCTGGCATCACTGCAATCACCTCGCCCCCGTCTTCGAGGGCGACGTGCTGCGCAGCACCGTGCACCTGGAGGACACCGAGGCGCTGCCCGACGGCGGCGGCCTCGTCACGCTGCGCGTGGAGGTCGCCGCGCAGCGCGCCGACGGTGCGCTGGACGACGTCCTGGACTGGCGCCTTGTGGGAGCGATGGCATGAGGCGCCATCGCTCGACAATCGTTTGTGCGAACTCGAAAGGCAGGTCCTCGCGATGACGGTCGGGATTCTGAACGGGTGCGCGTGATCGAGGGCTCGGCGTTCGTCGCCGCGCCGACGGCGGGCATGACGCTCGCGCAGCTCGGCGCCGACGTCATCCGCTTCGACGCCCCCGGCGGCGGCCTGGACTGGAAGCGCTGGCCGCTGACCTCCGGCGGCGACAGCCTGTTCTGGTCGGGCCTGCAGAAGGGCAAGCGCTCGATCGAGATCGACCTGCGCTCCGACGAGGGCCGCGAGCAGCTCACGCAGCTCATCACGATGCCCGGTGAGGGCAACAGCATCTTCATGACGGCTGCCGGTCATGCCGACGCAGACGGCGTGGGTCAGCAGATCGCGAGAGTCGTAGAGGACGAGATCGTCGAGACGCGTCCGCTTTCCGAGATCGAATTGTTTCCCGAGGTAGAAGAGTCCGAGCTTTTCGTAGTCGGCCGACATACTGCCAATTATGGTTGGTACTCAGAGGACCAGGCCCACGGCCTGAAACGCCTGTCGAATCGCAGCGGTCGCGGCACTGTTCGCGCCGTGAAGGTCGCTCGAGGCCTGAATGATGGTCGATGCCGCCAGCTGCATGCTCGGCGCACTGGGCAGCAGCAGCGTGATGCCCCGGAAGAACGCCCGCTCGATCTGCGCCCGATTGGCCGCGCCGACACCGGTCACGGTGATACCCGACGTCGCGTTGCGTCCGCCCTCGATCGCCAGGTAGAACGCGTGGCTCATGATCGTCGCGTTCAGGTGGACCCCGCCGCCATCGTCGGTTGGCAGGACCGCGACCTGGCTTCCCACCAGCACCCACGGCACAGGGGTGATCGCGATTGGATTCGTGCGAGTACCCGATACGACGAGGAATAGAAACTTGAAGGCGCGGCTCCAATGGTCGGGATAGAAAGTCGGACCCAGCGTGGAGGGCAGCGCGATGAGCGAGGCCGGCGTGTCGGCCGCACGGTTGGGGCCGAACCCGATGAGGTCCTCCCCCATCTTGTAGTCCGCTCGCAGCGGTCCCGTGCCGGCAGGTTGATGGAAGAACTCGGCAGCGATTCCAAAAATATCCGAGAAGCCCTCGTGGAGCGCGCCGCCATGATTGGCCGCAAGGGCGAAGCGCCCCCCGATGCAGAAGAAGGGCAGGGTCCTGCCGTCGGGAAGGGTCGCCACCGCCGTTTCACACGAAAGCGTCGAGCCACCCAACGTGATGGTCGTCGGTACGGAGGGTTCGAAGAACGTGGCGCCGAGGAGTCCGGTGCCGGTGCGCTGCAGGACCGCGGCGTGCGTGACGCCGTGCATCATCTCGTGGCCGACGACGTCGATGGTGGTGAGCGGAACACCAGTCGTCGTACGTCCGAAGACGAACATGCCGCGGCCGTCGGCGCCAAACGGCGCCGAGAAAAAGGCCGCGTTGTTCAGAAAACCGCTGTGAAACATGGAGCTGATGGTGGTCCCACGGTTGTCGATGCCCGTCCAGGAAACCTGCTTGAACAGGTAGTCCTCCATCCAACCCGCATGAACGTGTGCGTCCACGACCGCCGGATCGGCCCACGTGTTGTCTGCGTCGATGGCGAAGTCGCTGTCGACGACTACGCCGGGAGGTATCAGGATTCGATTGAACGTCGCCGTGTTCCCGCGAGTGTCGAAGGTGCGGATCTGAGCGGGGCGGAGCTGATCGTGAGTCCGGAAGCCCCCAGCCGCCTGCGTGGTGCTGACCTTCTTCGTGTCGCCGAGAGCACCAGTTCCCGTGCCAACCTGACCTTGCGTATAGATCTCGTCGGTCGTCCACAGCACGATCCCCGAAGCGGCATCAACCAGGTAAGTCTTGAAGTCGCTCATCGTGGCGCGGTACGCGAGACGGTATTCGCCGCCAGGTGTGGGGAAGATCACGAGCTGCGGCGCGCCGCCGGCGAGCCGGCCGCCGGTGGTTGTCGCAAGTGCGAGCACGGCTTCAACCGCGCTCAGCGTCGGGACCGAATCGACGGTAATCCCCTCGTATACCGTGCCGATGATAGACACCGCTACGCCCTGCGCCGTCTGGCGGGACAGGCTTCCGCCATAGACCGGGATGCCATCGTGGAATTGCGCCAGGCTTTCGTGGCTGCGATCTGCGATGTCGGGGTCAGGACGGGAATCCGTGACCACCAACTGGCGGACGCGCACCATCCGATCGATCGTCGCGTCCCAGTTCCGAAGGTCGGACGACGCCGTTGCATGGACGCTGACGAGACCGCGCCGAGCGCCAGCTCCTGTCGGCTCCTGCGCGGTTGGCGCCACGGAAAGCGAGATGGCCAGGCAAAACAGTACCAGCGGTAGACAAACGCGCGTCTTAGGCATGCCAGCCCTCTTTTCTTTTTGAGCCTACAATCCTAACGCTTCGACGCCAGTCACCTTCTCACTTTTGATCGTGCTGACTGAGCGTCCTTGGGACCTGGTGTCCGGCTTCAGCCGGACTTCAATTCCTCAAGCAGGTCGCACGTGCGCTGGAGCGCCGAGCTGTCCTTGAGCAGCGCCGCGTACTTCGCACACGCGGCCGCGACCGCCGGATTCGCCGAGCAGGCTGTCGAGCAGCGGGCGCGACTCGTTCGCCGGTGAACTTCGATGGTGCCACCCACCTGGCGACGCCGAGACGAAGCAGGCGGGTGGTGTTGTCCGGCTGATCGAACCCCATCGGCATCGTCAACTGCGGGACTCCGGCGGCGAGTGCCTGCGCCAGCGTGCCGATCCCGCCGTGATGGACGAGCGCGGCGCACCGCGGCAGCAGCGTCGAGAGGGGGGCATAGCCTTCGTGATGCACGTCCGCGGGGAGCGTCGGCAGATGGTCGGTGAAGCGCGTGAGCAGAAGGGCGCGCCGCTCGAGACGCGCGCTGGCATCAACCGCCGCACGAAAGAACGACGCGGCATCCTGATTGGCCGATCCGGGAGTGAACACGATCGGCGGGTCGCCGGCATCGAGAAATCGAAGCAAGCCAGGCGCGAGCTCCTGGTGATCCGATTCGTCGTATTGCGGGAACCCGGCCATGCGCAGCGCCGGCGGCCAATCCGGCTGCGGAGGCCCGAACCAGTCCGGGAAGAGCGCAATCACACGTTGCGGTGAATGGATCCAGTGTCGCAGGACCCGCGAGACCGGAGGCAGCTCGAGGTCTCGCCTGAACTCGTTCAGCGTCGGCACGATCATCGGATCGACGAGGAAGCGGTCTACCGCCCACCAGAACGTCCGCTTCACCCATCGGGGTGCGCCGGAGAGCGTTCTTCCTGGTGCGAATGCCGGCTGTTGATAGTCGGATCGGAAGATCGAGGGCGCCAGATGGAGCGTCGCCGAGGGCACTCCGTGCTTTTCCTCGAAGAGGCGTGTGGCGAAACTGAGGGCATGCCCGACGAGCACCGTTCGTCCAGGCTGATAGACATCGGCGACCCGCTCGTAGCCGAGCCCGCAGGTACTTGGCACCGTGCCCATCACGAACTGCAGGCCCTTCCTCGAGTGCCAGAGATCCGGATGCTTCGACATGACGTCGAAAATTTCAGCCGAGACGGTTTCGTGAAAGCCCAGACCCGCCCGCTCGCACGCCGTCTTGAAGGCGCCGGCGGTCACGATGACGACGTCGTGGCCGCGCGCGCGGAGCGCGCGGCCGATGCCGATGTACGGGTGGACGTCACCGGCCGAGCCGACGGGGGTCATGACGAAGAGCGTCTTGGCCAAGTGGAAAAGTGGGGACGTGGAAAAGTGGAAAAGTAAGTGTAGAGTCAGCGCAAGCCATGACCAAACTCTCAACGATCGGCCAGGTCGCGATGGTCGTGAAAGATGTGCCGCGCGCCGTGGCGTTCTATCGCGACATGCTCGGCATGACGTTTCTCTTTCAGGCGCCGCCGTCGCTGGCGTTCTTCGACTGCGGCGGCATCCGTCTGATGCTGACGCGTGCCGGAGGAGAAGGAGTTCGACCATCCGGGTTCGATTCTGTACTTCAAGGTCGACGATATCGACGCCGTCTACGCGGATCTGAAGGGCAAGGGCGTGGAGTTCCGCGACGCGCCGCACCTGATCGCGAAGATGCCCGATCACGAGCTGTGGATGGCGTTCTTCAGGGACGGCGAGGGCAACACGCTCGCGTTGATGCACGAAAAGCGGTGATAATCCGTGCGTGGCCAGATTCGAGACCCTGGACCCCGAGATTCGCGGGGTCCTCGGCAAGAAGGTCAGCGAATTGGGCCTGCGCGTCGAGGGATCCCCTGTCGAGGTGTATGTTCGGCAGCTCTATAAGGAACTGGACCGTCGCGGGCTGAAGCGTTTTCGTCCGGTCTGCTATCTGACCGACCAGTGGGGATGCCCCGATCAGCAGCCGGTGCTCGGCATTCCGTTCTATCTGGCCGATCCGAAGCTGCAGAAGATCGAAAAGGCGGCCGACGCGCTCGAGAACGAGCGCCAGATCATGATGTACATGCGGCACGAGGCCGGGCATGTCTTCAACTACGCCTATCGGCTCTACACCACACCGGAATGGCGGGACCTCTTCGGCCCTTTCTTCCGCACTTACCGCGACGACTATCGCCCGGTGCCGTTCAGCAAGCATTTCGTCCGGCACATCGAGGGCTGGTACGCGCAGAAGCATCCCGACGAAGACTTTGCCGAGACGTTTGCGGTGTGGCTCACGCCCCGCAGTCCCTGGCGCCGGCAGTACAAAGGCTGGCCGGCGATCCGGAAGCTTCGCTACGTCGATCGGTTCGCACGGAAGCTGGCGGACGTGGAGCCGATCGTCAAGACCGGCGAAGTGGATCTCACGCCGGACGACATCAGCGTGACCGTCGAGCAGTTCTACGAGCAGGCGGCGCAGGAGCAGCAGGCGCGCGTCGACATCGAGATCGACGCGCACCTGGCGCAGATCTTTCTGACCCGCCGCCGAAAGGAATCCAGGCCGGCGGCCGTCATCGTCAGCAAGTACGCGTCCGAACTGGTCGAGAAGATCACGTACTGGACGGGCGTCCGGCGCCCGATCGTCCGGGCCCTCGTCGACTCGGTCTGCCGGACGTGCGAGCGCATGAAGCTGTGGGGCGAGGTTGGTGAGGAGGCGCGCTATCTCGTCGAGGTCACCGCATTGACGACGACGCTGGCGATGAACTTCCTCACTCGCGGTCAGTTCGAACAGCGATGAGCAAACTCAAGATCGTCGTCCTGTACGACCGTGTGCTCGTGGACGAGAGCGATGAGCCGGCACCGTCCGCCGAGAAGTCTCCTGTCGTCCGCACGCTCGACAAAAAGGAGGTCGAGGAGGAAGTCTGCGAGGTGTTGGCCAAGCAGGGCCACGAGTGCTCGATGCACGAGCTCGACGGGACGCCGAAGAGCCTGCTCGCGCTCGCCCGCATGGAATGCGACCTCGTCTTCAACCTGACCGAGTCGTTTGCCGACGACGACACCGCGGATTTCAAGATCGCGGGCTTCATGGAGCTGATTGGCAAGCGATACACCGGTTCGGGCACGCACGGCCTGATGCTGGCGCAGGACAAAGCGATCGCCAAGAAGATCTTCGCGTTCCATGGTGTGCATACCCCGGTCTTCGCCAAGTCCTTCCGAGGCCGTCTCGATTTCTCTCACGACCTGCACTTTCCGGTCATCGTCAAGCCGGCGCGCGAGGACGGATCCATCGGCATCGAGTTCAGCGCCGTGGTCAACTCGATTCGCGAGCTGATGGAGCGGATGGACTGGCTGCACGCCAACTTCGACTCGCCGGTGTTGATCGAGGAGTACATCGAAGGGCGTGAGTTGTACGTAGGCGTGATCGGCAACGACAAGCCTGAGGCGCTGCCGGTGGTGGAGCTCGATCTGTCGAAGCTTCCGGACGGCACGCCGCGCATCGCGTCGGCGGAAGTGAAGTGGGGCAAGGGGACGAAGGCCTATCGCGATACGAAGTCGGCCATCGCGACCGAACTCCCCGAAGAGGCCGTCGCCACGCTGCAGCAGACGGCAGTGGCCGCCTATCAGGCGCTCGAACTGCGCGACTATGGCCGCGTGGACATGCGGCTCCAGGCCGATGGGCGCGTGCACGTGATCGAGGTCAACCCGAACCCCTGGCTCAGCTCGAAGGCTGAATTCGCGATGGCGGCGCGGAAGTCGGGCCGCACCTACTCACAGCTGGTCGAGGAGATCGTCGAGCTCGCGATGGCGCGCGCGTAGATCTTTGGGCCGGCTCAAGCCGGCCCCTACTTCACCGTCCACAGGAACAGCGTTCGCGTGGTGCCGGCGGCGTCGGTGAACGTGTCCACGACGTCGGGCTCCCAGTCCCCGATCGGATAGTTGTGCGCGACGATGCGGGCGCCGGGGCGAAGGGTGCGGGTGAGGATTGGGCGCAGCTTCACGTTCGACGCGGCCAGTAGGTACAGCGTCACCACCGTCGCATCGGACACGTCCACGGTCATCGCGTCCTGCACGCGAAACGACACTCGCCCCTCGACACCGGCCTGTTGCGCGTTCGACCGGGCCCGGGCGACGAGCGCCGAGTCTATGTCAATTCCGACGCCGCGCGCGCCAAACTTCTGGGCGGCGGCGATCACGATGCGGCCGTCGCCCGATCCCAGGTCGTACACGACATCCTGCGACCCGACGCCCGCGAGCTTCAGCATCCGCTCGACGACGTCCATCGGGGTAGGGGAGTAGGGGGCCAGGACGGCCGGCTGAGCTAAGGGGTTCGCAACGGCCGCCAGGCTCAGCAGGACGGAGACCACCAGGCGACACATGCAAGTCGATTCTACATTCCAAGTCCTGACGGCCGTATGAGTTAGGTGTCGAAAGTGACTGGTCGAAGGGGGTCCGGCGAATGGGCAGATGGCGGGTCTGAAGTGCCAAAATCGAGCTCTTTTTGGGCATTTTCGTTGATAGACCGTGGTCACTGCGGTATACTCATGGGTGCTGTTCCCAGCAGAGGACGCGGTCCTACCACCAACCTTCGACGGGGGAAACGTGACATTCCAGCTCGGTGACAAGGTCATCTACCCGAATCATGGACTCGGCATCGTTGAACGTATCGAAGAGAAAACCATTCTTGGTACCACCTGCGGCTTTTTTCATCTGCGGATCGTGTCGAACGACACGACGGTGCTCGTGCCCGTCGCCAACGTCGATAACGTAGGTCTGCGGAAGGCCATCACCGACGAAGAGGTCGAACGTCTCTTCGGCCTGCTCGGTGACGGCCGCATCGACAATCATCAGAACTGGAAAGGGCGCTTCAAGGACAACTCGGACAAGATGCGGACCGGGTCGATCTACGACATGGCCGACGTCCTGAAGAGTCTCACGTTCCTGAGCAAGTCGAAGAGCCTGTCGTTCCGCGAGAAGCGGATGCTCGACCGCGCCAAGGCGCTCATCATCTCCGAGGTGTCGGAAGTGATGCGCGAGAAGGCGCTGGAGGTGGAGGCCAGGGTCGATCGCGCGCTCGAGAAGTGCTTCATGGTCAAGGCTCGCAACCTCGCACGCGCCACGGCGCGGGCCAAGGTCACCAAGACCGTCAAGGCGCCCGTCGTCATGGCCGCCGCGCCGCGCCGAGCGGCCGCGCGAGCCTCGTAGCCGCGTTCGCGCCACGTATACCCCAAATTCACGCCCGGACGAATTGTCCGGGCGTTTTTCTGTACAGTGCACCCCTGATGTTCGTCGTCCGCTCCGTGATCACGTATGTCGTGACCCTGGCCTACATCGCCGTTGCCGGCCCGATCGGCCTGCTCGTCGGGATCGTGCTGCGATCGACGGACGGCTTGTATCGGCTGGGGCACGGTGGCGTGCGTCTGGCACTGGCGCTGGCAGGAATCCGGTGGAAGGTCAGCGGCCGCGAAAATGTGCCAGGGACGGCCGTCGTGTACTGTTCCAACCACGAAAGCAACGTGGACCCGCCGGTGTTGTTCGAGGTGCTGCACCCGCGGCTCAAGGTCCTCTACAAAGCGGAGCTGCGGAAGTTCCCGATCATGGGCACCGCCTTCGATGTCGCCGGCTTCGTGGCCGTCGATCGTGCCGCCCGCGAGAAGGCCTTCGCGTCCATCGCCAGAGGCTCGGACTCGCTCCGTGAAGGCAACTCGTTTCTGATCTTTCCCGAAGGCACACGCAGCCGTACCGGAGACCTGCTCCCGTTCAAGAAGGGCGGCTTCATCATGGCCATCGAGGCCCAGGTGCCGATCGTCCCGGTGGCGATTCAGGGCGGGCGCGACGCCATGCGGAAGGGCAGCGCGTTCGTCCGGCCGGTGAACGTGAGTGTGCGTCTCGGAAAGCCGGTCCCGACCGCGGGTCTCACGCTCGACGACCGGGACGCGCTCATTGACCAGGTCCGCGGCGAAGTCCAGAAGCTCCTCGCTCAGGGTCCTCTCTGGACCTAAGGTAAACTCCCCTCAGCCAGCCTGCTTTTTCGGAGTCCATGTGACCCGAGTGTCTGTCGCCGCTCTGCTCGCGCTCGCGGTTGTCTCGATCGGGGCGCAGAACCAGCCGACCTTCCGGACGGGTGCGAACTACGTCCGCGTGGACATGTACGCCACGCGCGACGGCAAGCCAATCGAGGATCTCAAGGTTGACGAGATCGACATCCTCGAGGACGGCGTGCTGCAGAAGATCGACGCGTTCGAGCACGTCAGGGTGCGGACGGCTCCACAGGAATCGCGCATCGAGCCGAACACGATCACGCAGAGCCGTGAGATGGCGGGCAATCCGCGGGCGCGGGTGTTCGTGATCTTCATGGACACCTACCACACGCAGATCGAGGGCTCGGCCAACATGCGCCAGCCCCTGATCAACCTCGTCGATCGCCTGCTCGGCCCGGATGACTTCGTCGCGCTGATGACTCCCGAGATGTCAGCCACTGAAATCACGCTGGGGCGCAAGACCACCGTGATCACGAAACTCCTCGAGCGCGAGTGGATGTGGGGGCGCCGCGGCCGCCTCGGAGGGGCGGACAACGACGAGGCAGAGGATCTCTATGACGCGTGCTATCCACCGAGTCGGTGGCATAGGAGGACATCACGGCGCAGATGAAGGCGCGGCGCCGGGAGAAGTTGACGTTCGATGCCCTCGAGGATCTGATGGTGCATCTGGCCGGCATACGCGAAGAACGCAAGGCCGTGATCACGGTCACGGAAGGATGGCGTATCTACCGGCCGGATTCGCAGCTCGCGCGCCCGCTCGGAGACCGCCAACTGGCGTCCCGGCGACTTCCTGCTGCGCCCGCCGCGGCCGTCGCCTTCCGACACGTCGCAATTGCAGGGATCGCCACGGGTGAAGTGCGAGGCGGATCGCATGGCGCTGGCGATGCTCGACCACGAGTTTCGACTTCAGGAGCTGACCCGAATCGGCAATCGCGGCAACGTGACGTTCTATCCCGTGTACGCTCGTGGCCTCGTGCCATTCGATGCTCCGATCGGGCCTGAGAAGCCGCCCACGTTGCAGGAGGATGCCGCGAACCTCAGGGCGCGGCAAGATACGCTGCGTCTTCTGGCGAACGACACCGACGGTACGTTCGTCATCAACACCAACAACATCGACGGCGCGCTACGCCGCATCGTGGACGACCTGTCGTCGTACTACTTGATGGGGTACTACACGACCAATACGAAGCTCGATGGCTCGTTCCGCTCGATTAGCGTCCGCGTCAAGCGACCGGGTCTGACGGTCCGCGCCCGCAAGGGCTATCGCGGGTTCACGAGCGCGGAGCTCTCGCGCGGCGGCGCGGCGCCGAGTCGCGCCGGAGCGGCCGCGGCTGCCGTCGCCGCGCGCGCTCTGGCACCGCCAGTCGTGAACTTCAGCGCGCGCGCGCAGTTCAGATTCGAGCCGCGGCATGGTCGCGCCCGGCGGCCTCTGGAACCGCGGGCGCGTTCTGGGTCGTCGGAGAGCTCGATCAGCAGACGAAGAAGCAGGCGGCGTGGAGCGGCAGCGCCCAGGTCGATGTCGCGGTCATCGCCGCCGACGGCGCTCAGGTGGCGACGCGACGGCTCGACCTCAGACCGGCCGACGGCGCATTCACCGTGGAGTTCCCCGACGCCCCTGGCGCGGCCGCTGGGGACTACACCGTTCGCATCCGGCTGCGCTCGCCGGTTGACGGCGAGCTCGCGCTGAGCGACACCGTCCGCGTCTCGGTCAAGGACGGCACCTCGCTCGGCGATGCCGTGATGTGGCGGCGAGGACCGTCCACCGGCCCGCAGCATCTGCGCACGGCCGATCCGCGATTTCGGCGCAACGAGCGCATTCGCCTCGAGCTGGCCACCTCGTCGGCCGAACCTGCCACGGCGCGCCTCATCGATCGCAGCGGCCAGCCTATGACCGTGCCGGTGGAGGTCACCGAACGGCCCGACCCGTCAGGTGCCTTCCGCTGGGTCGTCGCCGATCTGGCACTGGCTCCCTTCGGTCCGGCGGACTACGCCATCGAAGTCACCCAGGGTCCGTCGAAGCAGTTAACGGCTTTCCGAGTCGTTCCCTGACGGGTTACACTCCAAAAGCCAGCCTGCCATCGGGGTCCCTGTGGGTCGACTCTCTTGCGCTCTTCTTCTGACGCTCGCGGCCGTGTCGCTGCGGGCCCAGGACCAACCAACGTCCCGAACCGCGGCGAACGACGTTCGCGTGGATATGCACGCCACCGTCGACGGGACGCTCGTCGAGGACCTCAAAGCCAGCGACGTCGAGCTGATCGAGGACGGCGTACCGCAGACCATCGGTACCTTCGAGCACGTGAAGGTCGGGTCGGCCGGATCGTCACGGGCGAGGGTGTTCGTGGTGTTCCTCGATACCTACCACACACAGATCGAGACCTCATCGAACCTGCGGCTGCCGCTCATCAAGTTCCTCGACCGCGTTGTCGGTGCCGACGACATGGTCGCGGTGATGACACCCGAGATGTCGGCCAAGGAGGTCGCGTTCGGCCGCAAGGCGACGCTCATCTCGAACATCATGCAGGGCGACTGGGAGTGGGCGAGACGAGGACGTACCGGTCGCCGCGACCCGAAGGAAGAACTCTACGACGCGTGCTACCCGCCGGTCAGCGCCAACTCTCCCGGTCCGTCCCCCGAAATGAAGGCGCGCCGGCGCGAGAAGATCACGCTCGACGCGCTCGACGAGCTCGTCGCGCAGCTCGGCGGCCTGCGGGAGGAGCGCAAAGCCGTCCTCACCGTCTCGGAAGGCTGGGCCCTCTTCCGCGAGAATCAGAACCTGACCGCATCACAGAAAGGTGGCGATCCGGGGCTCGTTGACCGGCTGCTTCGCCGGCCGACCAAGGAGAAGTCCGAAGAGACCGGCGGCACGAAGGAAGTCAATCGCGTGGAGTGCGACACCGACCGGGTCGCGTTGGCGGCACTCGATCACAGTCTGCGGCTGCGGTCGCTGACTGAGGAAGCCAATCGCGGCAACATCACGTTCTACTCGATCGATCCGCGAGTGCCGCTCGAGGCGACGACGGGCAGCGAGAAGCCGGCCGGCAGGGGCCGCGACACGACCAACGCGGCCTCACGTCAGGACAGCCTTCGCTTCATCGCCGACAACACCGACGGAGTCGTGGTCGGCGGCAGTAACATCGACGCGCAGGTCACGCGGATCGTCGAGGACGTGTCCTCGTACTACCTGATGACCTACTCCTCGTCCAATACCAAGTTAGACGGACGGTTTCGGGCGATCACTGTCCGCGTGAAGCGCGACGGCGTCAAGGTCCGCGTGCGGCGCGGGTACCGCGGCCGCACCGCCGACGAACTGATCAGCGGCGGCGCATCTGGCTCCAGGGGAGCAGACCGGGCATCCGCTACCGCGCCGACAGTCGCAGGCTTCAACGCCCGCGCTCCATTCAGAATTCGCACATCGACCTGGCTGCGCGAGCCGACTGAGGACGGTCGTCCCGGCGCGTTCTGGATCGTCGGTGAGCTGGACTACCAGACCCGGCGACTCCTGGAATGGACCGCCGGTGCTCAGGCCGAGGTCGTGGTTCTGGCCGCTGACGGCACCGAGGTGGTGTCACGCACGGTGGATCTGAAAGCCGATGACGGCCCGTTCGGCATCCAGGTGCCCGAAACCGGCGGCATCGCCGCGGGTGAGTACGCGGTGAGCGTGCGCATCCGCTCGCAGGCCGACGAGAAAGTCGAGTTGACCGATACCGCGCGAGTCGTTCTGCGCGAGGGCTCGGCACTCGGCGAGGCCGTCATGTGGCGGCGTGGGCTCTCGACCGGTCCGAGGTATCTCCGGACGGCCGATCCGCGATTCACGCGCAGCGATCGGTTGAGACTGGAGCTGGCGACAGCGGACCCGACGCCGGCGACCGCTCGCACGCTGGATCGCAATCGCAACGAGCTGTCAGTGCCCGCGCAGGTCAGCGAGCGCGAGGATCCTTCCGGCGCCTTCAGGTGGATCGTCATCGATACCCTGCTCTCGCCGTTTGCCGCGGGAGACTACGCGGTCGAGGTGACGCAGGGAAAGCAGAAGCGCATCACGGAATTCAAAGTCGTTCCCTGACGCCTCCGCGCTCATCCACCGATGGAGAACGAGATCGTCCACGGCGTCACCGGCGCGCCGTCGAACGCTTTCAGCCCGTCGAGGATCTCGACCTTCACCGTTCGGAATGCCTCGAGCGGCTGCGCCATTCTCAGGACGACCGCGCGATTGGCGCCGTCGTAGGTCGTCTGGAACGGCAGGCCCGCATCGGGTGCCGCCGCCCCGACGTACGACACGCGCAGCCGACCGGCGAGGGACGCTTCGCTGAGTCCTTTTGAGAACTGAATCCTGATCGCTCCGGCGGCGGCCACGTCCGTCTCTCCATCGGTCGGCGAGCTGAACACGACCTGGACCGGTTGAAGCAGCAGTGGCGGTGCCGCCGACTCCGCCGGCGCATCGGTCACCTGTGGTGTCTTGGCCAGGGCCAGCCGTGTGGCGTCAAGCGACACCAGGCCTCGATCCCTGACGATCGTGCCGGTGACTTCGAGCCACTTGTCCGTATCGACCCGCCGGTTGACGTCGAGTTCGAATCCACTCCCGCGCGGCCGCAGGTTCGTCACCCAGATCGCGCCCTCGACGCCGCGCAGGACGAAATCGTAGCGGCTCTTGCCGGGAGCGCCCGGCAAATCTCCGAACAGATTCCGCCCCCTGAAATTGCCGGTGACGGTGACCTTCTGCGTGTCGTACTTCCACGGCTCGAGCGCGATGGCGCGAATGGAGGCGAGCGTGGCGGATGGAGGCAGCTGCGCGACGTCGTTGACGCGGACGAGAAGCTCTTCGCCGGGCCGTGGCCAGCGATCGGCATCGCGTCCTTCCGCGTAGGCGCCTACGCGGGGATCGCCAGGCTCGAGACGTCCGACGTCGATCAGCACGCCGCGCAACTCGATCGCGCCACTCTTCGTGGACGCTCCGTCTTCGAGGAGGACGCGGATCATCTGATCGTCGGCGCGCAGTTGAAGTCTGGTGCCCTCCTCGGCGATCTCGCCGCGGAGCAGGACGTTCTGCAGATGGTAGAAGCCCGGGTATTGCTTGAGGGAGTCGATCGTCGTGAGACGGCGTGTCGGGGCCGTCTGGGGCCGCGCGGTTCCCGCGGCCACCAGCAGAATGAGGAGGACTCGAAGAGCGAGCCTGGTCACCCCTCTATTTTAGCGTCCGCCTCCCCATCCGCGAGACGATGACCGCCAGCGTCGCGAAGAGGAGTCCACCGGCGACAATGCCTACCGTTCCCTCGTGCAGGAACGGAATAAGCCCGAGTGTTTCGGCATCATCAGCCGCCGGCAGCAGATTGTTGCCGTAGAGAGCGGCGTACAGAATGCCAGCGAGCGACCCGCCGGCGATGAGCCCCGAGCTGAAGAGCGTGCCAGAGCTGATTTCCGACTCCTCACGCTGACCGGTCTTGCGTTCTACCCACCACCGCACCACGCCGCCAATGAAGATGGGCGCCGTCGTCTGGATTGGGAGATAGGAGCCGACGGCGAAGGAGAGCGACCTGATGCCGCACAGCTCGAGCGTGACCGAGATGAAGACGCCGACGAGGACGAGTCCCCACGGCAGGTTCTGACTGAGCAGCCCGCGAATGATCGTGGACATCAGCGTCGCCTGCGGCGCGGGCAGCGAACCCGATCCGATCGTCATCACCTGGTGCAGGTAGAGCGTCGTGATGCCGATGACGAACGCCGAAGTTACCACCCCGATCACGAGACCGATCTGCTGCGAGGACGGCGTTGCGCCCACGATGTACCGGTTTTGAGGTCCTGCGACGTGGCGCCGCCGATGGCGGCGGCGATGCAGACCACCGCGCCGACGCCCAGCGCGATGGGGGCGTAGGTATCGCCGATCCAGCCGACGCCGACGAAGATCGTGCACGTCAGGATCAGCGTGGCAATCGTCATCCCCGAGATGGGGTTGGACGAGTTGCCGATCAGGCCGGTGATGCGTGAGGAGACGGTCACGAAGAAGAAGCCGAACAGCACGATGAGGATGGCCGAAAGCACGTTGCCGTTGCGTCGGCGTGCCAGGCGCGAAGATCAGGAACACCGCCAGGGCAAGCGACCCGAAGAGGACGATCTTCAGCGGCAGGTCACGGTCAGTGCGTGCCTGAACGGCGCCCGCGCCGCTCCCGAAATCTTTCACGCTGTCCTTGAACGATGTGACGATGGTCGGGATCGTGCGGGCCAGGGTGATCAGGCCTGCCGCCAGCACAGCGCCCGCACCCGTGTACCGGATGTAGGCGCTCCACAGCTGGGCCGCGCTCATCTGATCGATCCGCAGTCCGCTTGCCGGCACTGGCGGCAGCGGCACGGTCATGAAGTTGCCGAGATACGAGAGCAGTGGCAAAAGCACCAGCCACGACAGAACGCCGCCGGCGAACATGACGCCGGCGATACGCGGCCCGATCACATACCCGACGCCCATGTACTCGGGGGACAGGTCCACGTTGAGCGTTGCGTTCGGGAAGAAGCTGTTGCGCGCGAAGGTGTACCCGATCGTGGTGCGGAAGATCTGGACGATCCACGAGAGGCCCTTCCAGATCGCGCCGACCGCCAGCCCCATGAAGACCGTCTTGGCGAGAGAGCCGCCTCGTTCGCCGGCGACCAGCACGTCGGCACAGGCGGTGCCCTCGGGGAACGGCAGCACGCCGTGTTCCTTCACGATCAACGCGCGCCGCAGCGGGATCATCATCAGGACGCCGAGAATGCCGCCGGCGATGGCGAGGACGGTGATCTGCGTGTAGGTGAAATAGGCGGGTCCGAGCGGCAGCAGGAAGATCATCGCCGGGATCGTGAACACGACGCCCGCGGCCAGCGACTCACCAGCGGATCCGATCGTCTGGACGATGTTGTTTTCCAGGATCGTCGAACCGCCCAGCTTCTTGAGGACCGAGAT
This sequence comes from uncultured Acidobacteriota bacterium, assembly GCA_963751025.1. Lineage (GTDB taxonomy): Bacteria > Acidobacteriota > Vicinamibacteria > Vicinamibacterales > UBA2999 > Gp6-AA40. The sequence goes on from CAVVTC010000015.1 coordinate 23,139, forward strand.
GGCGAGGACGGCGATCGGGATCGAGGCACTGACGGTGAGTCCGGCACGCAACCCGAGGTAGGCGGTCGAGGCGCCGAAGATCAGACCGAACAGGACGCCCAGGACGATGGCCTTGCCGGTGAACTCGGGCATCATCTGCGAGGCCGGCACGTACGGCTGGAAAGTGGCAGATTCCTTGGGTTTTGTGCTCGGCGTCGTCTGATGTGCCATGGCGCGAGATGGTAGCATTAGAACCTTGTGAATCGTTCGAACAAGCGGAGGACGACACCCGAACAGGTCTCGGAACTCACCACCAATCGACTCTCGGTTTACCTGCGGTGTCTCAACGAGCTCGATGCCGGTGGGACGCAGACCATTTCGTCCCAGGCGCTCGCCGAGCAGTTCCATCTCAACGCCGCACAGATACGGAAAGATCTCGCCTACTTCGGCGAGTTCGGTGTGCGCGGCGTGGGCTACTACGTCAAGGATCTGCGCCGGCACCTGCGCCAGATCCTTGGACTCGATCGGAACCTGCGCGTGGCCATCATGGGCGCGGGCAATCTCGGTCTCGCGCTGGCCGACTACCCGGGATTCCGTCAGGAGGGATTCGAGATCGCTGCACTCTTCGACGCGGCGAACGAAAAGATCGGCCACGAGTCGCGCAGCGGCGTCCCGATCTTCGATATCAAGGAACTGAAGCGTGTCGTCCGCAAGGAGCGGCTCGACATCGCGGTGATCGCCGTGCCGGCGCCGCACGCGCAGCCGGTCGTGGACCAGGTGGTCGCCGCCGGCGTCAAAGCGATCCTCAACTTTTCACCCGGAGCCTTGAAGGTCCCCGCCCACGTCAAGCTGAAGAGCGTGGATTTGACCGTGTCGCTCGAGAGTCTCTCGTTCTACCTGGCCCAGGGAGATCAGCAGGATGGCTAGCGGGCGAGGCCGGCGCCCGTCCGCCAGGCTCTCGCATCTGGATGAGGCCGGCAAGGCCCGCATGGTGGACGTCGGCAGCAAGGCCGTGACCAGCCGTGAGGCGCTGGCGCGCGGCGAGATCACGATGAGCGCGGCGGCACTCACCATGATCCGCACGGGCAAAGTGGCCAAGGGTGATCCGCTGCTAACGGCGCGCCTCGCCGGCATCATGGCCGCCAAGCAGACCTCCGCACTCATTCCTCTGTGTCATCCCCTGCCGTTGACCCACGTCAGCGTCGAGTTGACGCCGACCCGGCGCGGCTACCGAATTGAGTCGCGCGTACGCACCGACGCGAAAACTGGTGTCGAGATGGAAGCGCTGACTGCCGTGTCTGTCGCGGCCCTGACCATTTACGACATGGTGAAAGCCGTCGACAAAGAGATGGTCATCGGCGACATCTGCCTCGTTGAGAAAACCGGTGGCAGATCGGGGCACTATCGTCGTTCCGCGAAGCGGTGACGACCTCAGAGTATCGTCGCCTCGCACTGGTCCTGGGAGCGCTGACGGCGATGGGCCCGCTGGCCATCGACATGTATTTGCCGGCGCTGCCCACGATCGGCCGCGAGTTTGGCGCCGACGCCGCAGCGGTGCAGGTCAGCCTCGCCGCCTACTTTGCCGGGATGGCGATTGGACAGGCGTTCTACGGACCGTTGTCCGACGCGGTCGGACGGAAGCCGGCGCTCTTGTTCGGCCTCGCGGTCTTTGTCGTGTCGTCCATGGCGTGTGCGTGGGCCGGGAGCGTAAGCGCGCTGGTCGCGTTCCGCTTTCTGCAGGCTCTCGGTGGCTGTGCGCCGATCGTCATTCCCCGTGCGGTGGTCCGAGACTATTTCGATCAGGTCGGATCGATCCGGATGCTGTCGATGCTCATGCTGGTGATGGGCCTCGCGCCAATTCTCGCCCCGCTCATCGGCGGGCAACTGCTGATCAACTTCGGATGGCGATCGGTGTTCTGGGTGCTGGCCACCTACGGGATCGTCTGGCTCATTCTCGTCGGAGTGTTCCTGCCCGAAAGCTTGCCGGTGTCGCGGCGGCGCCATCAGCCGATTGGTGCCGTGCTCGCCGTGTACGCGCGGCTGGTTCGCGACCGCACCTACATGGGATACGTGCTGTCGGGCGCACTGATGTTTGCGGGCCTGCTGGCGTACATTTCGGGCTCACCCTTCGTGTTCATCGAACTGTTTCATGTGCCGCCCGAACGCTATGGACTGTTCTTCGGTGTGAACGCACTCGGGATCATCTCGGCGTCGCAGGTCAATCGCTGGCTGGCCACGCGCGTCGACGCGAGGCGGATTGTCGGTGTGATCCTGCTGATAGCGATGATCGCGGGTCTGGTGCTGCTCGTCGATGCCTATAGCGGCTTAGGTGGATTTGCCGGCCTCCTGGTACCACTGTTCTTCTTCATCACCTGTTACGGCTTCGTCGTGCCCAACACGACGGCGCTCGCGATGGCGCCACACGGGCAGGTGGCAGGAAGTGCCTCGGCACTGCTCGGCACGATTCAGTTCGTGCTGGCCTCGATAACCGGCGCGCTCGTCGGTGCGCTGGCCAATGGCACCGCGATTCCGCTCGCGGGAGTGATCGCAGGATGTGGCGTGGCGGCGTTCATCACCCACCACGCTGCAGGTATGCGATCAGCAGCGTCACCGTCAGCGGGCTCAGCAGCGTAGCGAAACACACGACGCTGGTCACGAACTGCGGCATCGCGTCGAACTCCAGCGCGAGGATTGTGGTCATCACGGCCGTCGGCATCGACGACTGCAGCACGCCAGCCTGAAATGCAGCGCCACGCAGTCCAACGACGTGGGCCCAGCCGATCGCCGCAAGCGGCGTGAGCACGAGCGACACTGCGACGGCCGCCGCGACGACCACCGGCCGCTCGGGCATCGTCGCCCGCTCGATCTGCATGCCGAGCACGAGAATCATCAGCGGCAGTGCCGAGTCGCTCAACATGCCGACTGGCCGCATCACCATCGCTGGGATCGACAGGTCGAGACTCATGGTGAGGAGTGCCGCCATCGCGCCGTAGAACGCGGGCACGCGAAAGAGACCAGCGACCGCGTCGCGCACGCTGCGCTGGCCACTGGCCGCCAGCAGCACGCCGCCGGTGTAGCTGAAGATCGCGCTGCAGACGAAATACACGCTGGCAAACGCCAGCGCCTCGCGACCGAATGCCAGCAGCGCAACAGGGAGGCCGTAGTTGCCGCTGTTGGAGCACACGACGACGAGCATGAATGCGCTCAGTGTTCGCCGGTCGAGTCGCAATGGGATGGCCGCGAGCCTGGCCATCACGGCGGCGGACATCGCGACGAGCAGGTAGAACAGCGCCATCCGGCTGGACTGCGCCGCGTCCAGCGTTGACGTCACCAGCACGTTGAACACCAGCGCCGGCGCGAGGACGTGGAAGGTGAGACGGGAGACGCCCTGTACCTGCACGCCGGCGAATCTCGCCAGCAGGAAACCCGCGCCGGCAATGGCGAAGACAGGCAAGAGGTCGTTGGCGAAGATCTCGAGGAGCAGCTGTACCGCGTCGGTCACGTCAGAGCATCATAAGCGGTCGTTGATATACTCGGGCCGCCTAAAGGCGGCCCCGCACGCGTTCATGTTGTACGTCGGGGCCGCTCAGGCGGCCCGCGCAGAGGGAGAGGACCTGAATGAAGACAGTTGATGTCGGTGCGGTGCTCGACGAAGGCCGCTGGACCGGGTACCAGAAGCTGCTGATCTTCGGCACCGCGCTGACGATCATCCTCGACGGCGTTGACAATCAGCTGCTGCCCAATGCGATCCCGTCGCTGATGAAGGAATGGGGCCGCACGCGGCCCGAGTTCAACGATGCCCTGGCCACTGGGCCCATTCGGGATGATGATCGGCGGGGCGATCGGCGGAATGCTCGGCGACCGCTACGGACGCCGCACGGCGCTCCTCGGCAGCGTCGTCGCCTTTGCGGTCCTGACCTTCGCGATTGCCTGGGCGAACAGCGTGTTCATGCTCGGCGCGCTGCGGCTGATTGCCGGCATCGGTCTTGGCGGCGCGATGCCGAATGCCGCCTCGCTCGCGTCCGAGTACGTGCCGCGGCGTCAGCGGCCGTTCGCGGTGACGCTCACGATCGTCTGCATCCCTCTCGGTGGCATGCTGGCCGCCGAGCTCGCCGCGCGCTTCATCCCGGCCTACGGCTGGCGCGCGCTGTTCATTGCCGGCGGGCTTGTCCCGGTGGTCCTTGGCCGCTCATCCTGTGGAAAGTGCTGCCCGAGTCGCCGCGGTTTCTCGCCCGCCATCGCGAGCGGTGGCCCGAGCTCACCAGGGCGATGCGCCGCATGGGCCATGCCGTGCCGGATGACGTGGCCTATGTCGAGAGCGCTGGAGCGGCCACGCAGTCCAAGAGCCGGTTTGCGTCGCTGTTCACGCCTGATTTCAGTCGCGATACGTTTGCACTCTTCGGCTCGTTCTTCTTCTGCCTGATGGTCAACTACGTGTTGATCCAGGTGGTCGTGCCAATGTTGACTGGCGTGGGTTTCACCCAGCCGCAAGCCAGCCGCGCCCTCCTGTGGTCGAATCTCGGCGGCGTCACGGGCGCGATCCTCGGCGCCCTGATGATTCAGCGCCTCGGGTCCCGGCTGACGATGCTCGGGATGTCGGCTGGCGCAATCGTCTGTTCACTGATCATGGCGGGGCTTCCGCTCGATCCGAACGACACGCTGCTGCTGATGATCATGTTCGCGCTGACCGGCGGTCTCCTCAATGCCGTACAGACGACGATGTACGCGCTGGCGGCCAATGTCTATCCGACCGACATTCGCAGCACCGGCGTCGGCACGGCGGTCGCCGTCGGCCGGATCGGCAACGTGCTCGCGGTGTACGTGGGCAGCTGGGCGCTCGGGGCCGGCGGACCCTCCGGCTACTTCACATCGTGGGCGGTTCTGATGGGACTGGTGCTCGTATCGCTCGCGGGGGTGCGCCGACATGTGCCACGAAGCGCGGTCGCCGGTTCGCCGGTGACGGCATCGAGTCACTAACGGTTGGTGGTTGGTGGTTAGGGATCGGTGGTCGGGTCAGTGGACCACTCAGACCACCAACTACCGACCACCAACCGATTTCAGAGCTTGCCCGTGCTGCGCCAGCCGGCGGCGTAGGTCTCGCGCACGACGGCCGAGTACGGCACCGGGCTCACGACGACGCGAACCTCGAGCTGCTTGTGGCGCTCGACAGTCGTCTTTGCGGTGCCGTTGCCTTCCTCGCCCCACACCAGCGTGAGCTCGTCGCCGACCTGGACGTCCGGATCGACCACGCCCAGCGAGAGCATCGCCCGTTCGTTGTAGCTGTAGCCGGCGAACATCGAGAGACCGGCGTTCTTGCCGCCCTTGCCGATCACCTTGTCGTACGACGCCGACCCGTAGTTCGACAGCGGCAGATCGATGTACTTGTAGTGTTCCCCGCCCGGGTCGAGCATCGACCGCATGATCTTGCCCACATCGTCGGCGTTCCACGCGAAGGTCACCTTGCGGCGGTGCGGCTTCTTCTCAATCGTCTCGAGCGCTTCGCGGCCGATGAAGTCGTGGTCGAACTTGACGAAGTTGCCGTAGCCAAGCTCGTACGAGGTCATGTAATAGTCCTCGATGTTGCTCGAGACGAAGCTCCCGGCGAGCGACCCGGTGCCCTCGTAGCTGGCCGCCGGCAGCCACTCGCGATACTTCTTCTGCTTCTCGCCGGTGTAGACGGCGGGCAGCGGCGACGGAATCCAGCCTGACTCCAGCGTGTTCGACGGATAGGCGCGGCTGCCGACCTGTACGAGATCGAACTCCTTGCCGGCCTCGACGATGATGTCGCGAATGTCCTCGCCCTCTTCGTAGGGTCCCCAGATCTCGAGACCGGGCGCACCGGCCATGCCGTGACGAAGCGCGCGCACCTTGCGGCCGCCGATCTTCACCACGTCCATGTTGAAGAACTTGATGTCTGGAATCGGGCCGCCGTTCAGCTTCGCGATCAGCTTGGCGGCGTTGGGCCCCTGAATCTGGAAGCGGTAGTGGCGACGGATGACGGCCTTGCCTCTGGTGCGTCCCGGGGAGCGGTCGTCCTTCGACGTCGTGACGTTGAATCCGCCGGTTTCGGCGTGGAACTGGATCCAGTTCGCCGACGGCGCGCGCCCGACGTACAACAGGCTGTTCTCGGCCAGGTGGAACAGAATCCCGTCGCCGACGACGTAGCCGTCATACGTGCACGGAATGAACTGCTTGGCGCGATCGACGGGGAAAGTCTTGAAGCTGTTGGTCGCCAGATACGAGAACAGCTTCAGGGCATCCGGGCCCTCGACGTAGTTGCTCGACCATGTGGTGCGACTGGTCGAACAGGACGCACGAGTCTCTCCACGCGCGCTGTTCGTCGCGCCAGTTCGAGTACTCGGCCGGTACGACCGGATACACGTAGGCGCCAACTTGCGAATTGCGGAGCATGGTCACCGGGTTCCCGACGGTTTTCAGCAGATCTTCCAGACTCTTCATGGTGTCTCAGTGGTCCTCGCTGCACGCGGTGTGAAGTGACGCAAAGGATCTAGCTTATACGAGGTGGCGGCTCGATGTGAATGACGACATCCACGAGTTGCGGAAACCGGGTCATGAGCCGGTCCTTGACCACATGCGAGGCGGCGTGCGCCGTCTTGAGCGGCATATCCCCGTCAAGCCACAAGTGCAAATCCAGGAAGGCGTAGTCGGCCGAGCCGCGGGTCCGGATTTTTTCGCACCCGATGACCCCGTCAACGGACTGCACGACAGTGCGGACCTCCGCTTCGGGGATGACGATCGCGTCGCCCAGGACGCGTGAGGCCTCCTGCGCGATGCTCCAGCACGCGTGACCGATGAACCCGGCCACGAGGAGCGCAGCCATCGGGTCGAGGAGAGGGTAGCCCCACCAGACACCGAGCAGGGCGCCCAGCACCGCACCGGTCGTGAGCACGTCGCTGCGCGTGTGCTTCGCGTCTGCCCGCAACACCTCGCTGTTCAGGCGACGGCTCTCGCGGAGCTCGTACGACACGACGAACAGGTTGATGATCAGCGTGACCGTCATCAGCCCGATGCCTTCCGGGAACACGCGTGGCGTGCCGCCGTTGACCAGACGATCCGCCGCCGCGGTCAGGACTTCGACCAGCACCACGACGAGAAAGACCAGAATGCCGAGCGAGGCCATCGTCTCGTACTTGCGATGACCGTACGGATGATTCTCGTCAGGCGGACGACGGGCGACCGAGACGCCGACCAGCGCCACGACGTTCGACGCCGAGTCGGTCAGCGAATGGAAGCCGTCAGAGAGGATCGAGACCGCGCCGGAGTAATAGCCAAGCGCGATCTTCGAGAGGGCGACGAGAAGGTTGAGAAGTAGGACGCGGTTCAGTACCCGCGTGACTTCGGTATATCGGTCGGCCACCGTGCGGCGCCCGCGAAGGCGTCAGAACACGCGCGCCTGAGGGATCGGCCACCATCGCAGCTGCACGCGCCCGATGATGTACTTCTTCGGCACCATGCCCCAGTGCCGGCTGTCGGAGCTGTTGTTCCGGTGATCGCCCATCACGAAGTAATAGCCTTCCTGGATGCGCGTCGGCCCGAACTCGTCGTGGCTGCGATACTCCGGCGGTACGAAGTCGTCCGGAAGGGGCACGTCGTTGACGTACACGCGGCCGTCCACGATGCGGACTTCGTCGCCTTCCTCGGCGATGACCCGCTTCACGAACGACTTGTCCGGGTTGAGCGGGTAGTAGAGCATCACGATGTCGCCCCGCCGCGGCGCGTTCAGGCGATAGGCGAACTTGTTGACGATCAGGCGATCCTGGTCGGCCAGCGTGGGGGCCATGCTCTGGCCTTCGACCCGCGCCACCTGGAATCCGAACGTCACAATCAGCGTCGCGTACACGGCGGCCGAGAAGAGCGTCTTGAACCAGGCGACCAGTTCGTCTTTCCACACATGCAGCCGCTGCATCATGACGACCGACGGCTTCTCCTCGACCTCGAGACGGAACTCGCTTGACCGCATCTCGCCTGGCGGGGGATCGCTGACCGGATCGACGACCGGCTCGCTCAGAGCTTCAGGTATTCCCGGAGCCGCTTGGTCTGCGCTCGGCTCACCGGGATTTCCGAGCCCTTCGCGTCCTTCATCCGAAGGATGTAGTTCCTGCTGAACCAAGGGACTATCTCCTTGATCTTGTTGATGTTGACCAGGTGCGAGCGATGCACGCGCCAGAACACGTCCGGGTCGAGCCGTGCCTGCAGTTCGTCGAGTGTCCGGTAGTTCGACGTGCCCGCCACCTGCCCTGTCACTATGTTAATCGACTCATCGGCCAGTGAGGCATAGATGATTTCGTCCGCCTGGACGAGCACGAACCGCTCGCCGACCCGAATTGCCACCTGATCTCGCCTGGTCTGGCGGCCGGCCATCATTTTGACGATCTGCTCGAGCTGATCGTTCGTGGGAGCCGTGGACGGTCCCTGGCGTTCCGCCTCGACCCGCCGCCGGGCCCGCTGGAGCGCCTGCTCCAGCCGGCCTGATTCGACCGGCTTCAGCAGGTAGTCCACGGCGTTGACCTCGAAGGCCTCGATGGCGTGCTGGTCGAAGGCGGTCACGAACACCAGTGCAGGGGCCTCATCCTCCTGTTCGAGGAGTCGCCGTGCGACCTCGAACCCTCCGAGGCCGGGCATCTGGATGTCGAGAAAGACGAGGTCGGGCTCGTGCCGCTCAACAGCTCCGATGGCTTCGATGCCATTGCTGGCCTGGGCCACGATCTCGATGCCGTCCAGCTGCTCGAGCTGGTAGCACAACTCCTCACGCGCGAGCTGTTCATCGTCGACGACGACCACACGCAATGCGCTCATGCCGTGATCTGCTCAGGTGCGACCAGTTCAGGCACTTCGATCCGCGCGCTCGTACCTCGGCCGGGCTCACTGTTGAGCGTGAGCTGGTACGCGGTGCCGTACACGACCGCGAGGCGTTCGCGGACGTTGGCGAGTCCGATCCCGCTCGACATCGGCTCTCCGAGCCGGTCCAGGACAAACCCCATCCCGTCGTCCTCGACCTCGATGACCGCGCGCCCCGACAGGCGGTGGCTGCGGATGGTGATCGAACCCGGCCCGACCTTTCGGGACAGCCCGTGCTTGATCGAGTTCTCGACCAGCGGCTGCAGGATCATGCTCGGCACCAGAATGCCGAGCGTGTCCGGACCGATCTCTTTTTTCACGCGCAGCTTCGGCCCGAAGCGGATGGCCTCGATGTCGAGATATTCGTCGATCGACTCCAGCTCCTCGCGCAGCGTCACGAAATGCTGGTGGCTGCGCAACAGCCGGCGCAGCAGCGCCGACAGCTTGATGATGAGCGTGCGCGCGGTGTCGGGCTGCGAGCGGATCAGCGACGAGATCGACGTCAGCGTGTTGAACAGGAAGTGCGGATTGATCTGACTCTTGAGCGCCTCGATCTTGGCGGCCAGCAGCAGCTTCTCCTGCTCCTGCAGTCGATGCTCGATGCGCGCGCTGTTCCAGATCTTGATCGGCGTCGCCACGCCGATGGCCGTGGACAGCACCACGATGGTCATCATCCACGGCGACGGTGAGCTGAGGAAGAACAGCTTGTCGGCGCCAAAGCGGACGCCCAGCGTGAGCCGCAGGAGTTCGAACGCGACGGGCACGAGCAGCAGGATGATCTGCCAGTTGGGCTCGAACTTCCTGATCATGTGCCAGACGTGTTTGGGGAGGTCCATCAGGACGAAGGGCGAGAACTTCCAGATGGCTTCCTTCGGGCACGCCTCGCGCAGGCCGCCACCCGCGAAGCCGCACCCGACGGCAAGCGGGAGGGCGATGAACTCGCCGGCGATGAGCGGCGGGAATCGCCACCATGAGACCGACGAGCGCGCCGGCATACGGACCGGCAATCAGCCCGGCCAGCAACGCCCCTTCGAGCGTCAGGTCGGCGGCGTCGTAGTTCAGGATGACACGGCTCGTGACGCCGGCCATCAACGGCAATCCGATCGAGAGCGCGAACACCAGTCGATCGGCCCATCCCCGGCGCTCGAAGATCAGAATGTGGCGAAAGCGCCGGAACCGAGCCAGCATCGTGGCCAGCACCGCTATCGCCGCCAGCCGGACGAGCAGCGTCAGCAGGAACTGCTCAGGGGTCAGGCGTTCCACGTCGCCCATTGTACAGAGGCGGAGGGTGTTGTCAGCGGCCGAGATGGGATGACCTCGTGTCGGGTGGCGCAGGCGAAGAGGCGAATGCCGGTCGCTGGCGTTCGAGCCTGGCGCCAGGCAATGCGCGTCAGCCAGCCGAGCGTGTGCATGCGGCGCCGGACGGGACTGCCGTACCACGTCGAACGTCCACCTGACAGGGCCGTGAGGTGTGCCGCCGCCCCAATCCATTCGAGCGGCTCGTGAGCGATTGACGACACGCTCCATCCCTGGCGCGTCAGAAACGCGCGCAGTGCCTGAGCCGACCAGCGCAGCGAGTGCTGTGGCGGGTAGTCCCAGTAGTCGCTGTGGCCGATCCGATCCGTGTGCGCCCACGCCCTCGTGTAGCGCAGTGGCGACGGGCATCCGATCATCAAGGTGGCATCCGGCGTGGCCAGCCGGGCCAGTTGCGCGAAGACGGCCTCGAGCTCTTCGAGATGCTCGATCACCTGAAACATCGTGATGGTGTCGAAGCGACGATTCCCGAAGGCCAGATTACCTTCTCGACTCAGGTCTCCCACGAACGCGTCTACGCCCCGGCGTCTGGCCGCGTCCACGTCCTCGCTCGAGAAGTCCATTCCCGTGACGCGATAGCCCAGCGCCGCGGCTTTCTCGAGGAACTGTCCGTCGGCACAACCGATGTCGAGCAGCGCGCCACGCGGTAACGTCGAAAGTGCCGTCAGCGCCTGATCGTGATCCCATCCCAGTCCGTGCGCTTCGTCAGGGTAGTGGTCGGGACGCCACGTCTTTCGCGGGTCGGCGAATTCCATCCCGCACTCGTGACAGGACAGCATGCTCACATCGTCCGCTCCGAGATCCTCGCGGACGTAGTCGTGAATGGCATCGGGTGTCGTTCCGGAGGCGTGCACACCTGCACGCGCCCACGACGCCGCCAGTTCCTGAACGCTCACGCGCTCCAGGAGATCGACTTTCGGCGAGAGACATGCGGGACAGCTCACGCCACCCGCCTGTGGTCGGAGGAGTGCACCGCCAGCACCATGACGATGGCCAGCCCCCGGATGCCGTCAAGGGGCCGGAATCGCTCGCTGGGCTGATGGTCCACGCACGTGGACTTTCGGCGGGCCCGCCCGAATCCTGTAGTCCTTTGGCTCTTGGGAGTTTGGAGTGGTTGGGAGTTGGGAGTCGGGATTTGGGAGTTGATATGATGAACCCCTATGATCGGTCCGCTCATCAAGGGGTTCGTCACGACCTTCCGGCACATGTTCAAGAAGCCGGTGACGGTCAACTATCCGTATCAGAAGGTTCCGGTCTTCCCGAAGTACCGCGGCAAGCAGGTGCTCATGCGGGACGAGAACGGCCTCGAGAAGTGCGTCGCCTGCGGCCTGTGCTCGGTGGCCTGCCCGGCGGACGCCATCTATCTGGAGGCCGCGGAGAACGACGGCACCGTGATGGCCGGTCCGCGCTACGCCAGCATCTATCAGATTCACAAGACCCGCTGCATCTTCTGCGGCATGTGCGAGGAAGCCTGTCCGGTGTCGGCGATCTTCATGGGCAAGGACTACGAGCTCGCCGTCTACAGCAAGGACGACTTCATCTGGGACAAGGCCGATCTTCTGGTGGCTCCTCCGGCGCAGAACGCAGTCCGCGCCGCGAATTGTCGCCATTTCTCGACGCCCTCGACGAACGCCCGCTCGTCTGCGATGGCGCGATGGGCACGTTGCTCTACGCGCAGGGCGTCTTCATCAATCGCTGCTTCGACGCTCTCAATCTGACCGATCCTGACCGGGTCGCGGCGGTCCACGCGGACTATGTCCGCGCCGGCGCGGACGTCGTCGAGACCAATACCTTTGGCGCCAATCGCATCAAGCTGCAGGCGTTTGGCCTCGCCGATCAGCTCACGGATATCAACAGGGCCGGGGCCCGACTGGCGCGGACTGGAGCCGGCGAGCGCGCCTACGTCGCCGGCGCCATCGGTCCGCTCGGTCTCCGCATCGAACCGTGGGGCAAGACCGCGTCCGACGAGGCCCAGGCGTACTTCCGTGAACAGGCGCAGGCCCTGGTCGACGGCGGCGTCGATCTGCTGATGCTCGAGACGTTCCGGGACGTCAACGAGATCGCGGCCGCGATCGCCGCGGTGCGGAGCGTCTGCGCGCTGCCCGTCGTGGCGCAGATGACGATTGAGGATGAAGGCAACAGCCTCGATGGCACGCCGCCGGAGCAGTTCGTTCCGGCGCTGCAGGCGGCCGGAGCCGATGTCATCGGCATCAACTGCAGCATCGGGCCTGCGCACATGCTCGAAGCCCTGGAGCGGATGGCCGCGCTGACGTCGGCGCGTCTGTCCGCGCAGCCCAACGCGGGCCGGCCGCGCGACATCGAAGGACGCACGCTCTACCTGACCTCGCCCGAATACATGGCGTCGTACGCCAGACGATTCCTCGCCGCTCGCGTACGCCTCGTCGGCGGCTGCTGCGGGACGACGCCGGATCACATTCGCCAGATCAAGTCGGCCGTGAGCGGCGACGCGCCGGTGAAGTCCCCAAGCCGACAGGCAGGCGCACGTGCGGCCGCACCCGTGGTCACGCCGATCGATCGATCGGAGAAGTCGTATCTGGCCAGCGCACTGGCGCGCCGGCGCTGGGTCACGCTCGTGGAACTCGTCCCGCCTCGAGGTCATGCGGGCGACGAGAGCATCGAACAGGCGCGCGGCCTGCGCGTCAAGGGCGTGGACGCGGTGATCATCCGTGACGGACAGACTGGACCGCGTCTCAGTGCCTTGTCGCTGGCCGTGATGATCCAGCAGCGGACCGGAATCGAAACCGTCCTGCAGTATTCCGCGCGCGATCGGAGTCTGCTGGGATCGCAGTCCGATCTGCTGGGCGCTCATGCCATGGGCATCCGCAATCTCGTCGTCGTCACCGGTGACCCGCCGCTCGTCGCTGATTATCCCGACGCGGCGACGATCGTCGATGTGGACTCGATTGGCCTGCTGAACGCCGTCTCGCGTTTCAATCACGGCGTGGATGTCGGCGGCCAGTCGATTGGTGCGCCGACGGCGTTCCACGTCGGCGTCGTGGTCAATCCGGCGGCCGACGATCTCGATCGCGAGATACGCCGGTTCGAGTACAAGCTCGAAGCGGGCGCGGAATTCATCGTCACGAGACCGGTGTTCGACACGAGATCGTTCGATCGTCTGGCCGCACGGCTCGAGCGATCGGGACTTCCGGTTCTACTCGGTGTTCGACCGCTCGAGAACATGCTGGATGCGGAATGGATGGCCAACGAACTTCCGGGGATGCAGGTTCCTGATGCCGTGCTCGAGCGCCTGCGCCGCGCGCGCACGCCGGAGTCGGCAGCCGCTGAGGGAATCGCGATTGCGCGAGAGGTCTATCAGGCCCTGAAAGATCGTGTGCAGGGCGTCCTGGTCATCGCGCCGCTCGGCCGAATTGACCTCTCGCTCGAGCTGATCGCGTGAAGGTGGATGTAAACAGGGCTTGTAGGGACCGGCTGGGGCTTGTATAGTGCCGAACGGCGCTGCGCGCGGGCCAACTCGACGCGTGTTTTAGCCGAATCAGTTAGTCTGCGAAACAGCTAACGGGGCTGTGGGACATCAACCCACGGTCCAGAGGGAGCCCGCGAATGGCGTTGTTCGAACGAGAAAATACTGATTTCGGTCCCGACGTCGCCACACGCGCCCTGTCGGTCACCGCTGTCGAGAATGATTTCGTCGAACGCGTCTACGACAAGATCGCCAAGGTTTACGACCTCACGTTCGGTCCCACCCTCCATCCAGGACGGCTCATCGCCCTCGAGCGCATGGGCATCAAGCCCGGCGACAAGATCCTCGAAGTCGGTGTCGGCACGGGCATCAACGCGTCGCTCTACCCGAAGCACTGCCACGTCACCGGAATCGATTTCTCGGCGCTGATGCTTGAAAAGGCACGCGAGCGCGTGGTCAAGAAGGGTGTCACGAACGTCCGTCTCCAGGAGATGGACGCCGCCAATCTCACCTTCGCTGACAACTCCTTCGACATCGTCTACGCGCCGTACGTGATCAGCGTCGTGTCCGATCCCGTGCGCGTCGTGAACGAGATGCGCCGCGTCTGCAAGCCGGGTGGAAAGCTCGTCATCCTGAACCACTTCAGGAGCCGGACGCCGGTCGTCGCTCGAGTAGAGAAAGCGATTTCACCATTTACGGTCCACATCGGCTTCAAGGCCGATCTCGACCTTCCCGGGTTCCTCGCCCAGTCTGAACTCACGCCCATTTCGATCGAGAAAGTCAGCTTCCCGCCTATCTGGTCGCTCGTCACCTGCATCAAGAACTGACCGGCCTGTACTCCTGACCAACTCAGCCGCCCTTGGCTGAGGGACCTAAGGCTCAGCCTGAGGAGGGTCGATAAGGGGTGCTGTACCGCCTGTGACCCTGTGCTCGTTCCCGTAACCGAGGGGGCGAAGCTACGCCTGGTTCACAGAATTTACTGAATGTTGTGGGCATCACCGCCGGGAGCGTGAGTCGAATGAACCTGTACGGGGTCGCTGGTCGGCGATCGGCGCGGCCATGGTGGCCGTCGTGGCCGTCCTGTCTGCCAGTGACGTCTGGGCGCAGGCCAATCCCCTCCTCCCGTCCACTCGAGTCTTCCTCGCCGGGCCCGTCTCGCTCTATCCGCAGATCGCGCTGCGAGAAGCGGGCATGGACTCGAATGTGTTCAACGACCCCACCAACCCGCGGTCGGATCTGACGTATTCGCTGACACCACGGCTCTACGTCGTCATGCCCGTCGGCAACACGCGGTTCGTGGGCACTGGCACAGGCGACTTCGTGTACTCCGCACGTACTCCGAGCAGCGATCGCTGACGATGCAGTTCGATGGGCGCTACGAGGTCACGAGCCCGGGTTTCCGTCCGTTTGCCTCGCTCGGGTTTGTAAGCCGGGGCGACCGGGACGGATACGAGATCGACGCGCGCGTGCGTCATACCCAGACGATCGCGACGGTGGGACTCGATCAGGACGTCACCCCGATCACGGCGCTCACCGCATGGGCCAGCCGATCGTGGACGTCGTACGGAGAGAACGAAGCAGTATCTGTCGGTCCTGCTGGCCGACCAGCTCAATCACCAGACGGATGTCGGTGGCCGCGGGAGTGCGCCTGCGCCCGACGCCGTTGACGACGATTCTGATCACCGGCGGACTCGACCGCGCTCGGTTCACGCGTCTGCCGCTGCGGGATGCCGACAGCATGCGGGTCGCATCGACCGTGGCTCTCGACACCGGAGCAGCGATCACCGGCGACGTGCAGGTGGGCTATCTGTCGTTCATGCCGGCCGATGTGGCGATCGCGAAGTACCGGGGCCGATCGGGATCGGCGCGCCTGCACTACGCGCTGCCGGACGTCGTGCGGATCGACGTCGATGCCAGGCCGCGACGTCGCCTATTCCTACGATCCTAATCAGCCGTACTACCTCGAGTCGGGTGGCCGCGATCACCGTGACGCAGCGCGTGTTCGGGCCGCTCGAGGTGCTCGGGATCGGCGAGGTGCGGGAGATTCGTAACCAGCGCATCGGCGGGCACGTCGTTCGACGGCCGTCGCGAGGTGACGACCTCGCTCGGCGGCGGTATCGGCATCCAGATTCAGAGTCAGACGCGGTTCGCCTTGACCTACGAGCACACCGAACGAACTTCGACCGAACCCATCGGCCGCAACTACGAGCGCACGCGGGTGCTCGGGTCGATCATCTACGGACTCTAACTGTGAAAACTGTCCTGTTCCTCGTTCTCGCGCTCGCGGCCGCTCAGGAATCCTCGAAAGGAGAGCGTGCCAACTACGTCGTTGGTCCGGGTGATGTCCTGGCCGTGCACGTCTTCTACGAGCCGCAGCTCTCCGGCAGCTTCCGCGTCGAGAACGACGGACAGTTCGGATACCCGTTCCTGGGCCGCGTGAACGCCGGCGGTCGGACTGTCGGCGGGATCGCCACGCTGTTGAAGGAGCGCCTGGCGGAAGGATATCTCCGCAATCCGCAGGTCACCGTCGACGTCGAGCAGTTCCGCAGTCAAAGCGTCTTCGTGATGGGCGAGGTGCGAACGCCAGGGAAGTACATCCTCTCGGGATCCATCACACTGCTCGATGCCCTGGCTCAGGCGGGCTCGCCGACACCGGCCGCGGGCGGCGAAGTGCTGATTCTGCATCCGAAAACGCCAGTGGTCGATGGCCCGACGCTGCCCAACCAGCGCGATGCGGAAGTCATGCGTGTGAACCTGCGCGAGATCGAGGACGGCAGGCTGTCGCGGAACCTCACGATCAGGGATGGCGACACGATCTTCGTCCCGAAAGCCGAGCGCTTCTTCGTCATCGGCATGGTCCGCAACCCCGGCTCATACGTGCTCGAGCGGAACATGACCGTGCTCCAGGCGATTTCCACCGCCGGCGGGATCAGCGAGCGCGGATCGAATCGCCGCCTCAAGATCGTTCGCATCGTGGACAACCAGCGGAAGGAGCTCGACGCCAAGCCGACTGACATCGTGACGCCGGGAGACACGATCGTCGTGCCGCAACGGCTGTTGTGAGCATCGTCTTCCTGTCGCCGACTGGCCAGACCGGCGGCGCCGAGGCGGCGCTTCACGAGTTGCTCGCTGGCCTTCGCGAATCCCACCCCTCCTGGTCGCTTCGTCTCATCGTGGCATCGGACGGACCACTCGTCGCACGTGTGGAGGCCCTGGGTGTGCCGGTGCGGATTGTGCCGTTCCCCGCGTCGCTGGCCAGACTCGGCGATTGGGGACTCGGGCGAGGGTGGTGGCGGCGGATCGTGTTCGTCGGGCGATGCGCGGGCACGTCGCGGTTCCCGTGCTTGGCTATGTGCGCCGGCTCCGACGGCCTTCTGCGTGGCCGAGGCGCCGGACGTCATTCATACCAACGGACTGAAGATGCACGTCCTCGGCGCGTGGGCGCGACCGCGCGGCTCGGCCGTGCTGTGGCATCTGCACGACTACGCCGGTCGCCGGCCGTTCACCGCCCGACTGCTGCGGCGCTACGCGCATCGCTGCGCGGCCGTCGTCGCCAACTCGACGAAGCGTTGCCGACGACCTGCGTCAGGTCTGTGGCGATGCAGTCGCGATTCATCCGGTGTGGAACGCCGTCGATCTCGAACGCTTTTCGCCGGCCGGCCCTCGACTCGATCTCGATGCCGCGTCGGGACTGCCTGCCGCTGACGGCGTCCTGCGCGTCGGGCTCGTCGCGACGTTCGCGCGCTGGAAGGGACACGAGACCTTTCTGAGCGCGTCGCCGCCCTCCCGCAGTTCGTTGCCCGTACGCGGCTACATCGTCGGCGGCGCGGTGTACGAGACATCCGGCAGTCAGGTGTCGATCGCCGAACTGCGCGCGCTCGTGTCATCGCTGGGCCTCGAGTCACGGGTTGGATTCACGGGCTTCGTTCAGGACTCCGCCACGGCCATGCGCGCCCTCGACATGGTCGTGCACGCAAGCACCGACCCCGAACCGTTCGGACTCGTGATCGCCGAAGCCATGGCGTGCGGCAAGCCGATTGTCGCCAGTCGTGCGGGGGGAGCCGCGGAACTGACCGAGCCAGGTGTCAACGCGCTCGGCTACGAGCCCGGAGATTCCGCCGCGCTGGCGCGTTGCATTGACACACTCGCCCGCGACGAGGGCCTGCGACAACGGCTCGGCACCGCCGGGCGATCCACCGCGGAACGGTCCTTCAGTCGTCGCCGCATGACCAGCGAATTGACATCGATCTATCAGTCCCTCGCCTCGGCCCACTGATGCGCGTTCTTCATCTCACGAGCGGCAACATGTACGGCGGCGTGGAGACCTTCCTGGCCACGCTGGCGCGCGAATCGGCGGTCGTGCCGGAAATGGATTCCGAATTCGCTGTGTGCTTCGAGGGACGATGCAGCCAGGAGCTCGAGTCGCTCGGTCATCGCCCTCACGTGCTGGGCAGGGTTCGACTGAGCCGACCGCATACGCTGATCCGGGCACGGCGCGCGTTGGCGGCCTTGCTGCGTCGTCAGCGTTACGACGTGGTGGTCTGTCACCAGCCGTGGCCGTACGTGGTGTTCGGCGGTGTTGCCCGGCGAGCGGGAGCCCCCGTGGTCCTCTGGGTGCACATGGCAGGTGAGGGCCGGCATTGGCTCGAACGGCTGGCTCGTCGCGTGCGGCCCGATCTGGCGATTTGCAACAGTCACTTCAGTGCGTCGCGTCTCTCGCGATGGCTGTCGGATGCGCAGGTCGAGCAGGTCTACTATCCGGTCTCGTCACCGCAGGCATCCACAACGCACAACGACCGTGCGGCGCTCAGACGAACGCTCACGACACCTGACCGTGATGTGGTTATTGTGCAGGTGAGCAGGCTCGAATCGTGGAAGGGGCAACACGTCCTGCTCGAGGCGCTCGCGAGGCTGCGTGATCGTCCCGGTTGGACCTGCTGGATCGTGGGCGGAGCCCAGCGACCGGCAGAAATGAGGTATCGACGGACGCTCGAGACGATCGTCACCGATGGTGGCATTGCCGATCGCGTGCGATTCCTCGGAGAGCGGAGCGATGTGCCGGTGCTGCTCGACGCGGCCGATGTGTTCTGCCAGGCGAACACCTCGCCGGAGCCCTTCGGGTTATCGCTCGTGGAGGCGATGCATGCCGGCCTGCCCGTCGTGACCAGCGGCATCGGCGGGGCGTGTGAAATCGTCGATGCCTCATGCGGCATGCTGACACCGCCCGGGGATCCCATCGCGCTGGCCGGTGCCCTCGAGCAGTTGATCACCAATCGCGACCTGCGCACGCGTCTCGGCGCCGCTGCCCGACGCCGGCGCGGTGCGCTCTGCGATGCCTCGCGTCAGATGCGGCGCATTCATCACGTGTTGTCTTCCGTTTCGGCTGCCTGAAGCCATGCCTCGTCCTCCCCGCTTGCGCGTCGCCATGCTCAGCTACGGACTGCCCGTCGAGGGACAGAAGCGCGGCGGCATCGAGCGCGCCGCGCACACGCTGGCCGAAGGCCTCGCCCGTCGCAATCACGAGGTCGTGGTGTTCAGCCACGATCCGAAACCGGTCGGGTCGGCGTACGAGGTTCGCGAGCTTCCATGGAAGGCCTTCGTCAACACGTGGACCGGACGACGGCTGACGATGGGGTATCTGGGCAATGTGCTGGCGCTCGTACCGGACTATCGCGAGTTCGATGCCGTCATCGCGCACGGCGACAGCCTGCTCGTTCCGCTGACTGGCAAGCCCGTGCTTCGCGTCATGCACGGCAGCGCGCTCGGGGAAGCACGTTCGGCGACATCGATCGGGCGGTGCCTCCTGCAGCTTGGCGTCTATGGACAGGAGTTGCTGACCGCACTCGTGAGCCGCGGCGTCGTTGCCGTGAGCGAGAACACGACACGCGACAACCCCTTCGTCGCCCATGTCATTCGGCACGGTGTGGATGACAGCATCTTCACGCCGTGGCCGGTGGAGAAGACTCCGGAACCGTCCGTGCTGTTTGTCGGCGCGCTCGATGGTCGCAAGCGCGGGCGATTCCTGCTCGAGGGGTTCGTGAACACCGTGCGTCCGATGCATCCGGACGCGTCGCTCACGGTCGTCGGCGCCACCGGGCCGGCGCATTCCGGCGTGACCTACCTGACTGGCGTCACCGATGCCGAGCTCGCCGACCTGTACCGCCGCGCATGGGTCTATGCCTCGCCCAGCACCTACGAGGGTTTCGGTCTGCCATACCTCGAGGCGATGGCGTGCGGGACGCCCGTCGTCGCCTCCGAGAATCCGGGCAGCGTTGACGTACTGGGACACGAAGGGTGCGCGCTGCTGCCGGCTGACGAGGACTTCGTCGTCACGATCGCAGGACTTCTCGGCGACGAGGAACGGCGCGCCGGGTTGTCGGCGGCCGGGCTGCGACGTGTGCCCCAATTCACCCTCGAGCGGATGCTCGACAGCTACGAGAAGGTGCTCTTCGATCTGACAGGTGTGTATGTCAAGTCCATGGCATCCGTCTAGCGCGCTGACCTACGACGTTCGCTACGTCGATGAGTTCGCGTCGGCGACCGACGAGGAGTCGTGGGGATTCGCCGAGGCGTTCATCGCGTTGCAGCTGCTCTGGGGTCTCGTGCTCTTCATCCCCGGCGCCCAGGCGTTCCGGCCTATCGTCCGCGCGATTCCGTACCTCCTGAGTGGGGCAGCCATCGTCTATTACTTCCGGCACTCGACGGGTGATCGCCTGCCGGACAGCACGCGATGGCTCGTCGCATCCGTTCTGCTGCTCCTGTTGAACCTGCTCCACGAGTCCTCACACCTGCTGGCAGGCCTCGCTCAAGTCGTCTTTCAGGCATGCATCGCGGCTCCAGCGTTCTGGATGGCTCGCGCGGTACGGAGTCAACGGCAGATTGAGCGCCTCCTCTGGGTGGTATTCGTGTCGAGCGCCCTCGGCGCCGTGCTCGGCGTTCTCCAGGTGTACTTCCCCGAACGCTTTCTTCCGCCCGAGTTCAGCGTCCTGGCCCGGTCACTGAATCCAGACATCATTCATGCGCTCACCTACACCGGCGCCGATGGCCGTGAGATCGTCCGGCCGCCAGGCTTGAGTGACATGCCGGGGGGCGCCGCTGTCGCCGGCATGATGACGATGGTGCTCGGGCTCTCGCTGGGCCTGGGGCGTGGGCGGCGATGGACAGTGCGCCTGTGCTGCGTGGCAGCCGCGGTTGTCGGCATGACCGCGCTCTACCTGACGCACGTGCGATCGCTCACCCTGGTCGCGGCGGCGAGCGTGGGTGTCTTCGCGATCCTCCGGCTTCGGCAAGGCCGGACGGCCGAGGGCATGTTGACCGTGGCGGTCGGCGTCGCGCTCGTCGCCGGGTCGTACTTCTGGGCGGTAACCGTCGGCGGCGACGCCGTCTCCGACAGGTTCTCGGGGCTCGCCAGCGACGGCGTCTTCCGCGTGTTTCAGGATCAGCGGGGCACATTCATCCGCTACACGCTGTCCGAGCTTCTGTATCAGTTTCCGCTGGGCGCTGGCCTCGGACGATGGGGCATGATGAACGTGTATTTCGCCGATCCGACGCTGTGGCTGGCGCCGCCGATCCACGTTGAGGTTCAACCGACCGGCTGGCTGCTCGATGGCGGCGTGCCTCTCCTGCTCCTCTACTCTGGAGCGCTCATCGTCGCCTTGCATGTCAGCTATCGAGCCGCTGTTCGCGCGCGCGCGCAGGGTGAGCAGGACATCGCCACCATCATGCTGTGCCTGCAGCTCACCATCGTCTGTCTGTGTCTCACCGGCGCCGTATTCAACACGCAGCTTGGCATTCTGTTCTGGGCCATCACTGGCGGTCTCTTCGGATCGATGACCAATGCCGTCGAGCGAGACGACGCCGGCGCCGAGGAGGCGTATGGCTGACAGCCGCCTCCGTCGCTTCGTTGGCGGGCTGGGTGTCGGATATGTCCATGCCATTGTCACCGTGACGGTGGGGCTGTGGCTGACGCCGTACCTGCTGCGCAATCTTGGCTCACACGACTACGGTCTCTGGCTTCTCGGCGCGCAAGTGCTCGTCTATCTGGCTCTGATGGATCTGGGCGTGGTGCAGCTCGTGCCTCGCGACGTCGCCATCGCGGCCGGGCGAGCCAAAGGCGACTACTCTGAGCTGCAGACCATCGTCGGCCAGACCGCGCGGATCGTCGTCTGGCAGATCCCTCCCGTTGCGCTCGTCGGCGGTCTCATCGTGTGGTTCCTGCCGGCGGATTGGGCGCCGTTGCGATGGCCTCTCGCCATCGTGATCGTGACGTTCGTCGTCGCGTTTCCGCTCCGTCTCTTCAACGGCGTGCTCCAGGGCCTGCAGGACCTCGCATTTCTCGGTCGGGTGCAGCTCGTCGCGTGGGCGGTTGGTGCGGCTGCGACGATCGGAGGCATTGCAGCCGGCCTCGGACTGTACTCGCTGTCGGCCGGTTGGGTGGCCACACAGCTGATATCCGCGATCGCCGGCTGGCGCCGCCTGGTGATCGCACACGGTGAGGTACTTCCCGCGCGGCTGCCCTCGATGGCGTTTAGCGCCGCTCGTGATCAATTGGCCAAGGGAACCTGGATCGGCGTCAACCAGGTTGCGCAGGTGCTGCTCGGCGGCACCGACCTCGTCGTGATCGGCAAGATGCTCGGGCCCGAAGCCGTGGTCCCGTACGCGTGTACGGGGAAGCTGCTGATGATGCTCGCGAATCAGCCGCAGATGTTCATGCAGATGGCCTTGCCGGCGCTCAGCGAGCTCAGGAGCTCGGCCCCGCGCGAACACCTGTTCAACGTGTCGCGAAGCGTGGCGCAGGTCACCCTTCTTTTCAGTGGAGCGATCGTCGCCGTCGTGCTCGCGATCAACCAGCCGTTCGTGATCTGGTGGGTGGGTGAAACGAGTTTCGCGGGTATCGGCCTGACCGCGCTGCTGCTCGCCGGCATGCTCATGCGGCACATGAACTCGACGCTCGTCTATACCTTGTTCTGCTTCGGATACGAACGCCGCCTGGTTCTGACCTCGGTCGCCGAAGGTCTGCTCGGTCTCCTGGTCATGGTGCTGCTCGTGCCCGTCCTCGGCGTGTCCGGCGCCGCGCTCGGATCGATCGTCTCGATCGCGTGTATCAGCCTGCCACTGAACCTGCGGGCGCTGGCACACGAGGCAGGCGGGTCGCCGGCGGCGTTTCTGACACCGCTCGTTCCGTGGCTCACGAGGTTCATCCCGCTCGTCTCTGGAGTCGCCGTGCTCCTGTCCGTGTGGACTCCGTCAGGTCTTCCGAGATTCGCGCCGTTTGCGGTCGCTGTTGGCGCCGTGTATGTCGCGGTGATGCTGCCCGCGCTCAAGTCGCCGCCGCTCGGCCCGATGCTGACCGCCCGTCTGCAGCCCTGGCTGTCTCGGGTTCCGAAGTTCGCACGGCGTCTCCTTGAACCCGCAGACGCGCTCGCCCGATGAAGGTGGTCCACATCGTTCCAGCGCTGTTCGGCCCCAGCGGCGTCGTCGGTGGGGCCGAGCGATACGCACTCGAACTGGCCAGACAGATGGCCGATCGCGTGCCGACGACGCTCGTGACGTTTGGCGACCTGGCCAGCGAAGAGCAGGTCGGAGCGCTGCGGGTGCGGACGCTGGGAAACCCCTGGTTCGTCCGCGGACAGCGAACGAATCCGTTCAGTCTCGAAGTGTTTCGCGAGTTGCGGCAAGCGGATGTCGTTCATTGCCATCAGCACCACGTGCTCGTGAGCAGCGCCACGGCCGCCTGGTGCCGCCTGACGGGGAAGCGCGTGTTCGTCAGCGATCTCGGCGGCGGCGGCTGGGACATCTCTGCGTACCTGTCGACAGATTCCTGGTTCCATGGCCACCTGCACTTGAGCGAGTACAGCCGTCGCATTCACGGCCATGCCAATCTCGCGCGCGCGCAGGTCATTGGCGGCGGCGTTGATACCCAGCGGTTCTCGCCGGACCCTCTCGTTCCGCGCGAGGGTGGCGCGCTCTTTGTCGGCCGTCTGCTTCCACACAAAGGTGTGCCCGATCTGATTCGAGGACTTCCGCACCGAATGCCGCTCACCGTCGTCGGTCCCGTGCCTGATCCCGCGACGAAGGAACGACTGGCCACACTCGCTCGCGGGAAAGCGGTCACGTTCCTTCACGGCCTGGACGACGATGCGCTCGTGCGTGAGTACCGTCGGGCGATGTGCCTCGTCTTGCCGAGCGTGTATCGCACTGACGAAGGCTACGAGACGCTCGTGCCGGAGCTGCTCGGACAGACGCTGCTCGAAGGCATGGCGTGTGGAACGCCGGCGATCTGTACGGATGTGGCGAGCATGCCAGAGGTCGTGGACCACGGCGTCACCGGGTTTGTCGTGCCGCCGAACGATCCGGCCGGACTCGGCGAGCGTCTCTCCTGGTTGCGCGCGAATCCGACCGAGGCCTCGATCATGGGTCTTGCCGGTCGTCGGCGTGTGCTCGCCCGCTTTACGTGGGGCAGCGTCGTCAACCGCTGTCTCGACGCGTACAACGGGACGCCGTCACACGGGCAGGAGCGGTCGCATGTGGCCGTGGCCGGGAGCGCGCGCGGATGACGATTCTCGAGCGCGTGATCGCGGCCGGACGGCCGCTGCAGATCAAGGGGAAGGGAGCGCTGTTGAATCCCTTGACCCCGCGGAGCGGATCCAGGGAAGCGATCATCGCTGGCCAGTACACGATGACGCTGGATCTGTCGAATGCGATCCACCGGCAGATCTTCATGGGCTGCTTCGCACGACAGATGACGCGGTGGGCGAGAGCCTTCCTGCCGATGGGGGGAACGTTCCTCGACGTCGGCGCGCACGCGGGCTATTTTTCACTGCTCGCATCCGATCTCGTCGGCCCCACCGGGCACGTCTACGCGATCGAGCCAAACCCCAGGACTTTCGCGACCCTTCACGATCACCTCTCGCTGAATCGCGCCAGCAACGTGCACGAATCCATGTGCGGGCTGTCCGATGCGGCGGGCTCGATTGCGCTGCACCTGCCGCCGTCGCGTCTCGATTACAACGCCACGGTCCTGCCACGCGCCGACTGGACGCGCGTGGAGATTCCGGCGCGGACGCTTGACGAGTGCGTGCGGACGTGGCGGGTCGATCGCATCGATCTCATGAAGGTCGACGTCGAAGGCGCCGAACCGCTCGTGCTGGCCGGCGGCGCTGTCGCGCTGGCGCGCGGGATCGTCCAGCACGCCATGATCGAGGTCAACGGGCCGCGCCTGACTGAAGCCGGCAGCGGACCCGGTGAGCTGGCGGAGACGCTCGACAGGCTCGGCTTCACGCCGGCATCCCTGGTGCGGGGGCGGGCGATGCCGCGGTCGTGGAGCACGTTCGACATCGACCCGACGCACGAGACCGATTGTCTCTTCGTGCACCGGAACGTCCTCGCATGAGCGTCTGGCACATCGTCACCAGCGAGTACCCGCCAGACGTCGGCGGCGTCAGCGACTACACGCGTCAGGTCGCGGAAGGACTCGCGCGCATGGGCGACGAGGTGCACGTCTGGTGCCCGCGTGCCGCCGAGGGCCCGGCCACCCCGGGTCTCCACGTGCATCCCGATCTTGGGCGCGTTGGTCCGGCGGACCTGAAGCGCCTCGACGAGCGCTTGAACACGTTCCCCGCTCCACGGCGCCTGCTCGTGCAGTGGGTGCCGCATGGCTTCGGCTACCACTCGATGAACGTGTGGTTCTGTCTGTGGCTGGCCAGACGCGCTCGCGCCGGAGACGCCATCGAGCTGATGGTGCACGAGCCGTATCTCGAGTTCCGCCGCGGTCCGCTCCGCCATCTCGCCATGGCGTGCGTGCACCGGTTGATGACGATGGTGCTGCTGCGAGCGTCGCGAAAGGTCTGGATGTCGATTCCCGCCTGGGAGCCGCTCCTGCGGCCCTATGCGCTCGGCCGCGATCTGCCCATGCAGTGGCTGCCGGTTCCAGGTTGCGTCGCCGATGCGAGCGCCGCTCACGCTGCGGCGATCCGGCTGAAGTACTCGGCGTACGGCCGGCCGCTCCTGGGACATTTCGGATCGTACGGGATGGAGGTGACGCGGCTCCTCGACACACGTTTGGCGCCGCTCATGGAAGACTCACTCGCGCCGTCGCTCCTGCTGCTTGGCTCGGGTGGCGAGCGTTATCGCGACACGCTGCTCGATCGGCATCCGTCATGGTCCACTCGTGTGCACGCTGCCGGATATCTGTCAGCGGATGATCTCAGCGCGCACATCGCGGCCTGCGACCTGTTCGTGCAGCCGTATCCCGACGGCATCAGCTCTCGCCGTACGAGTGCCATGGCCTGTCTGTCCCAGGCCCGCCCTCTCGTCACGACGAAAGGCCACCTGACCGAAGCGTTGTGGCTCGAGCACGAGGCCGTGGTCCTGGTGGACCTCGCCGATTCCAACGCATTCGCCCGTGTTGCGGTGCAGTTGCTCCACGACCGCGGTGCGAGGCAACGCGTCGCGCGGCGCGGACGGCTGCTTTACCAGAGTGCGTTCGCGGTTGATCGCGTGATCTCGGCGCTGAGGGCGGCCTGAGTCGATGCGCCGATCGAGTGTCACGTCTCTCAAGTCTGTCGCCAGGCACGCGATGCAGGCCGTGGCGCCACAGACCACGACCACCATCCTGTCGGCGCGTGCTCGTGCCCATTCGCACCGGCTCGTTCGCCATTGGGGACTGCTCGAGCTCAATCAGAGACTGATCGAGCACCTCGGCTCACAGGTGCAGTCCGGGCCGTTTCGCGGCATGGCGCTCTCGGAGCTGACCAGATGCGAGCATCTGGGGCCGTTCCTGCTCGGCACCTACGAAGCCGAACTCCATCCCTGGATTGCGCAGGCGTTGGGACAGCGTTACCGCGAGATTCTCGACATCGGCGCGAAGTTTGGCTACTACGCCGTGGGATTCGCGCGGCACATGACCGACACCCAGGTCATCGCGTTCGATACGGATCCGTGGGCGCGACGCGCGACACGTGAGATGGCCGATCTCAACCGGACGACGAACGTCTCGGTCGCCGCCTACTGTTCGCCGCAATGGCTCGATCGCCATCTGCGGCCCGGCAGTCTCGTGATCTCCGACTGCGAAGGGTTCGAGCGCGAGCTGTTTTCGGAGGCACGTACGCCGGCGTTGGACTCCTCGACGCTGATCGTCGAGGTCCACGACAACCTGACGCCCGGCGCCGGGGCTGCCCTCCGTGAGCGCTTCGCGCGTACGCACGACGTCAGCGTGATCACGGAAGCGGAACTTGTGACGCCTGATGTGAATCTGGAATTTCTGTCTCCCGAAGAAGCCCGTGCAGCAGCCCGCGAAATCCGCGGTCCTCAGGAATGGCTCCTGCTGACTCCGAGGAGCTGCTGACCATGTCAGGCCTGAGCACGTCTGCTGCGTTGCTCGAACGGCGCGTGCATGCCGCGGAGGCCAGCCGCGGCACGAGCGGCGACGCCATTTACGAAGCCGCGCTCGGGACCGTGCGGGCGATGGGACTGAGAGGGCAGGTACTCGAGTTCGGAGCTGGAACCGGCACATTGATCGGGCGGCTCGCTGCAGAGGGTTGCCCCTGCACGCTCACGGGCGCCGATCTGCTGCCCAGGCCCGCGAGCATGCCCAGCGACATCGCGTGGCTCCAGGCCGATCTCAACGCCCCACTGCCGTGTCCGGACGCGTCGTTTGACGCCATCATCTCGACCGAAGTGATCGAGCACCTGGAGAACCCACGCGCGGTGTTCAGGGAGTTCTCGCGCCTGCTGCGCCCCGGTGGTCAGCTCCTGCTGACCACGCCGAATCAGGAAAGCATTCGTTCGTTGGCCTCGTTGATTGTGCGCGGCCATCATGTGGCGTTTCTCGACGAAAGCTATCCGGCCCATCTCACCGCGCTCGTGCGTCGTGATTTCGAGCGATTGTGCCTCGAAGCGGGCTTCGAGCCGCCGCAGATCTCGTACACGGATTCCGGCGCCGTGCCGAAGTGGACGTCGGTGACGTGGCAGTCTTTGAGCCTGGGACTGCTGCGCGGACGGTTGTTCAGCGACAACCTGTGCGTGCCTGTGGCGTCACTGGAAGGCTGAGCGCTCCTGAGCGCGATTGCTGCGGATCGCCATTCTGAACTGGAGCAACCGCCGCATCGGAGGGCCGGGCACGTACCTGAGCGCCGTCGTGCCGCATCTGCAGCGGGCCGGTCACGATCTCGGGCTGTGGCACGAGGTCGATACGCCAGCTGACTACGACCGATTCCGTTGCCGCCGAAGGCGCCTGTCTGGTCGGTGGCCGATCTCGGTCTCGATGCCGCGCTTGCCGGTCTCGGGATCGTGGCGGCCACACCTGCTCTACTCACACGGGATGCTCGATCCGCAGGTCGAGCGGCGGACGCTGGACATCGCCCCAGCCGTGTTCTTCGCGCACAACTACTACGGCACCTGCATCAGCGGCGCGAAGACCACGCGGCGCCCCGACGTCACGCCGTGCGACCGCACGGTTCGGCTGGCAATGCCTCGCGCACTACTACCCCAGCGGATGCGGTGGGTTGAGCCCGGTCACGATGGTGCGTCAGTACCGCCAGCAGCGCGACCGGCTGGAACTGCTGTCGCAGATACGGCGCGATCGTGACGCACTCGGCGCATATGCAGAACGAGTACGTCAATCACGGGCTGACGGCGTCTCGTGTGTTCAACGTCAAGTGCGGATCCGACCTCGAAGCGTTCCGGCGCAGCCATCCGTGTCGCCTGTCGCGTCCGCGCCAGTTGACGAGGGCCGGCCCTGGCGGCTGCTGTTCGTCGGCCGCATGGACGAACTGAAGGGCGGGCGAGAGCTTCTGCAGTCGCTGCCGGCGTGGTCGCAGCGCTGGGGCGGCCGCTGCACTTGACGTTCGCCGGCGATGGGCCCGAGCGCGCGTATTGGGAGTCGCTGGCATCGGACATTTGCCGCGACGGGCGCCTGCGCGTGGAGTTCACGGGATGGGTGGCCGCGCCGCGACCTCGAGGCACTGTTCGCGCGATCCGATCTCCTCGTGCTCCCGAGTCTCTGGCCGGAACCGCTGGCGCTGGTCGGCCTGGAAGCCGCGCGCCATCGACTGCCGGTGGCGGCATTCGACGTTGGCGGCATCGGCGAGTGGCTGACGCCGGGCCGTAACGGGCACCTCGCTGCTGGAAATCCGCCAACGGTGCAAGGTCTGACGGACGCGATCGTCGCGTGCCTGCGCGATCCACAGACGCATGCGCGCTTGCGGGAAGGCGCGGGCCATCTCTCGGCCGACTTCTCGTTCGAGACGCACGTCGATCTGCTGCTGCGCGCCTTCGACGACGTCGCGCGGGTGGCCTAGCGTCGATGCGCATCCTCGTTGCCCATCAGGTCCCCCGCGCCAGAACAGGCGGCATGAGCCGTCTCATGGCGTTCATCCACGATCGAATCGAGGCGGCCGGCCACGACGTGGACTACCTCTGTGCTGACGATGTACCGCCGGCGTGGGCGGGATGGTGGGGCAGACGGGTCGGGTTTCCGATGGCGGTTCGCGTGCGAAGGCGATCGAAGCCGGACCGGATGGGCCGTCCGTACGACATCGTGAACGTGCACGAGCCGAGCGCCGCGCCTGTGCTCGTCGGCCGGCGCTCGCCGCGCGGCCTCGGTCGTGATCACCAGCCACGGCCTCGAGCGGCGAGCGTGGGAGCTGGCGAAGGAGGAAGGCCGTCTCGGCCGCGAGGCACCAGGCTGGCGCACGCGCATCACGTATCCGCCGAGCGCGCTGTGGCCTGGCGACTTCGCGCTCCGTCGAGCGGACCACGTCTTCTGCGTCAATGATGAGGACCGGCAGACATCCTCGTTCGGCGACTGCGGCCGATCGCCGGCAGAGGGTCACCCGCATTATGCCGGGGGCAGACGAGATCTACGCGCGCTTCAGCGGAGCGGCGCGACTATTCCCGGGCGACGCGCGTGCTCTTCGCCGGCGACCTGGCGAAAGAACAAGGGCGATCGAGGATCTCGTGCCGGCATTCGTGGCCCTGGCGGAGCGTCATCGCTGACATGACGCTTGACGTGATCGGTGCGGGAGTGTCGCCGGACTTCGTGCGCGCGCAGTTTCCTGACGTGTCCGCGCGCGCATCGAGTGTGACACGCCAGCGGACGACCTCGGCATGGCCGCGGCGTTCGCGGCGCAGATCTGTTTCTGCTGCCAAGCCTGTTCGAAGGGACGCCCCTGACGCTCATGCAGGCGATGATGAGTGGCCTTCCGATCGTCACGACGTCCACGTGTGGAATGAAGGACATCATCGTCGATCAGCAGACCGGTCTCTTGGTGCCGATTCGGTCGCCTGAATCGCTGGCGTCGGCCGTGGACGCCCTGCGCGCCGACCGGTCGTTCCGCGCTCGGCTGGGTCGGGCCGCACGCGCGGACGCGCAGGGCCGCTATACCTGGGATCGCTCGGCCGAGCCCGTTCTGCGAGTCTATGAGGCGTTGACGCACACGCGGACCACTGGCGCCGCGAATCGTCTGCAGCTGTCGAGGCGCTGTGAGCGTCCTGTCCCACTACATCGCCTGGAAGATTGGCCTGGCGTCGGCGACCACGCAGACGACCGAGGCCGAGCGTGACTGTCTCGCGCGTCATGCCGCGGGCCGTCGCCGGCTGGTCGAGATCGGCGTGTGGCACGGCGTCACGACCAGACGTCTTCGTGCGGCGATGGATCCGCAAGGTGTGCTCAGCGCCGTCGATCCGTTTCCGGTCGGGCGTCTCGGGTTCAGCGTCGCAGCAACACATCGCGCATCGCGAAGTGGACGCCGTCTCCAACGGACACGTCGACGTGGCTGCGGACGACGGGCGACGCCGCCGCGCGCGATCACGCACCGGTTGACTTCGTGTTCATCGACGGCGATCACAGCGAGGAAGGGCTGCTAGCGGACTGGCGCACGTGGAGCCCGCTGGTCCAGCCAGGAGGCGTCGTGGCGTTGCACGACAGCCGCTCGACACCGGAGCGGCCGATAGACGAGGCCGGCAGCGTGAAGGTGACCAACGAAGTCATTCTTCGAGACGCGCGCTTCGCGGTGGTGGACACCGTTGACAGCCTGACCGTGCTGCGGAAGCGATCATGAGCCTGCGCGCCACACTCGGTGCGGAGCTTCGTCACCGGTACTGGTGGCGCACGTTGCGGCGCGTGCAGACTGAAGGCACCGTGCGCGCGTTTCGCCGCTGGCGCCAGTGGAGCCAGGTGCTGGGGACCGCGCCGGTCTACGCGGACGTGCCGGGCCGCGCCCTCGTTGAAGTCCATCTGCTCTGCCATCGTGGCGATTACCTGTGCGCCATCTGGGCTCTGAAGACGCTCTATCGAACGTCGGGCGTGCGGTGGCCGGCCGTCGTGCATGTGCAGGGAGCGTGCACGGCCAGGATGACGAGCCGCTTCCGTCGTCACATCCCCGACGCCCGTGTCATCACGCAGGACCAGGCGGATGCCCGTGTTGGTGAGGCACTCGGAGATCGCTGCCCACGGCTCGTCGAGGCCCGCCGGCAGTCGCCGTTCATGATGAAGCTGATCGATCCGGTGCTGCTCGCCTCCGCCGAGCGAATCGTGATCCTGGACAGCGATGTGCTGTTCTTCCGCGCGCCGAGCGAACTCTGCGCTCATGTGGAACGGGCGCCCGCCGACGCCTGGCTCTTCCAGCGGGATCCGGCGAGCACCTATAACCTGACCGAGGCGGATGCCGCGTCGGCCTTCGGCATTCGCATGCCTGAGCGCGTCAACAGCGGCATCGCGGTCGTTCCGCGGTCGCTCGTCGATCTGGACTTCTGCGAGCGGATGCTCGAGCACCCGGACGTGCGCCGGCCCAGCGGGTGGATCGAGCAGACGCTGTTCGCGCTCTGCGCCGGAGCGCGCGGCCAGGTCGAATATCTCTCGCCCTCGTACGCGATCTCGCTCGAACCCGGGCTCGACTACGGCGCCTTGACGGCGCGCCATTATGCCGGACCGAGCCGCCCGTTGCTGACCGAAGAGGGCATGCCGTACGCCGCGCGTCACGGGTGTCTTGGCGCCCACGCTCATGGCTAAGCTCTGGGCGCTGCAGGTGCTCTGGCGCATGTTCCGCTATCTGCGGAACTGGCGCGACGTATGGGCCGCGTACCGCCGCGCGCAGCCGGTGCCTGTCCTGCAGTTCAGGCGCGGCTTCGTGCTCAACCACGGGCCCGGGGACGATCCGATCCTCCTGCTGCACACGGTGTTCGCCAGATCGGAGTACGGATCGCTGGCCAGGCGCTCGCAGTACCTGGTGGACATCGGGGCCAATATCGGCTCGGTGACGCTCGATCGCGCGTGGAGCGGTCCGCACGTGAAAGTGGACGCGTACGAACCGAATCCACGGACGTTCGATACCTTGAACCGCAACATCCGCGAGAACGGCCTCGAGTCGCGAGTCCGCGTGTTCCGTGACGCCGTGACCGGGCAGAACGGCGTGGTGCTGCTGTGGAGCGGCGAAGCGAGCGTGCTCTCGAGCACCAGCACCGGTGCAGCGATCGGCGGCGTGTCGGTATCAGTGCCGACTGTCTCGCTCGATTGCGCGATCGCCCGGACCGGCGCCCGGCACGTGGCGGTCAAGATCGACGCCGAGGGCGCGGAGGTCGAGATGCTGGAGTCGGCATCGGCGGCGACGCTGGCCGCCATCGACGAACTGGCCCTCGAGTACCACGATTCGATTGTTCCGAACGCCGGGGCGCGCTGCCAGGCCGTCCTGGACAAGGCCGGGTTCGTGTGCCGCAGTCTGCCCTTCAACTCGCACCAGGGCATCCTGGTCGCCCGGCGGACATCGGCACCGTCGCGCCTCGCGCAGCCCCGATGGGCCCAGGCCTGATCGACCGATAAACCCCGTAGAAATGGCTGAGCTGAGGCGTGCCTCGAACGACGTCGAGAGGCGACCGCGGGTCCTCTTCTTCGTCGAGGGCTATACGGACATCCGCTTCGTCGTGGGCCTGAGTGAGATCTGCGATCTCACGATGGCGGTTCCGGCCCGTGCCTACGCGGAGAGCGCGCTGAAGACCCGTGTGGCCGCGAGCGGAGCGCGTCTTCAGGTGCACGAGATTGCCGGCGGTCGCGCGTCATTTCAACTGCGATCGCTGGCGTACCTCTGGGGCAACGTCTCCAGGTTCGACGTCGTGCTGTCGCAGGAGATGCTCCGCGGTTCATTGAACGCGACCCTCGTCGGCGCCCTTCGCGGCGTACCGGTCGTGACCACCATGGCCCTGCCGCCGGTCGAGTACTTCCGCTGCCGGCGCGAACGCGGTCTCGTGAGTGCCGTCGCGGCGTGGGCGGGTGAGGTCGTGATTCGAACCCTGATGGTCGTGAACGGCCGGCTCGCGACGCGCTGCGTCGCGTTAGGCCCATACCTGAAGGAGATTGCCGAGAAGTGCTGCGTCCGCACCGAGGCCGGCTACTACTACGGCGTCGATGTCGCCACGTTTCACCCGGTGAACGCGAACGAGCGGACCGCACTACGGCGGCGGCTCGATCTCCCGATCGATGCCTTCCTCGTCGTCCTCGCCAGTCGCATCAGTCACGAGAAGGATCCCGAGACCGTGCTTCGAGCGGTGGGGGAGGCGCGCGCGCGCGGACTCAATGCCGTCCTGCTCAATCTCGGCGGCGGCTACGAACAGTTCATGGAGCTCGCGCGGTCGATGGGCATCGCCGATTCAGCGCAGTGGGTGCTCGGGCGGCCGGCGGCGCATCCGATGACCGAGCTCGCCGACTACCTGCGCGCGGCCGATGTCCTTGTTCAGGGTTCGCTCGAGGAAGGTCTCGGGCTCTCACCGCTCGAAGCGCTGGCCTGCGAAGTCCCCGTCGTGGCGACCGCGGTCGGCGGCATGAAGGCGCACCTCGGTGAATACGCGACGCTCACGCCGCGACGTGATGCCGGCGCGATGACGCAGGCGCTGCTGCGCGTCGCCTCCAATCCTGGCGCGGCTCGCGAGCAGGCTCGTCGAGGCCGCGAGTACGTGTCCCGCGAGTGGAGCCGCGAGAGGGCCTTTCGCGCACTCCATCGGACCCTCGCCGACGCGGCGTGGGGCGACACCAGCACTGCGCCACAGCAGGCCGCCGCATGAGCATCCTTCTCGAATCCATACGCTCCGGCTTCTACGCCCAGAAGCAGATCAACAGCCGCTCTCGCCTCATCTCGTGGAGTCATCGAGGACGGTTTGCGACCGGTCTGCGTCTGGCCCACGACGTCGCCGGCGCGAGGACGCTCGACTACGGCTGCGGAGATGGCACGTTCCTCGGTCTCCTGCTGAACGGCGCCTCAGCGCCGCGGCTGGCAGTTGGCGCCGAGCTGACGGAGGCGATCGTCACCGACTGCCGCGAGCGGTTCAAGCAGCAGAAGGGCCTCCACTTCATGCTCATCGAGGACCTCGATCGGCCGGCGCATCAGGGCGCCTACGACGCGGTCTATTGCATGGAGGTCCTCGAGCACGTCGTCGACCCGGCGCCGCTGCTCGACACGTTCAGGCGGCTGCTGGCGCCGGGCGGCACCCTGGTGATCAGCGTGCCAATCGAGACGGGACTGCCGGTCGTTGTGAAGCAGATCGTCCGTCGAATCGCCGGCTGGCGCGGCGTCGGGCACTATCCGGGCACGACCGGATACACCGCGCTGGAGCTACTGCGCAGCATCTGTGCGCGATCGACGCAGCACATCACGCGCCCCGTCTTCTCACACGACGACGGCAGCACGTTTCATGACCATAAGGGCTTCAACTGGCGATGGCTTCGAGCGATGGTCAGCGCCGACTTCGACCTCGTGCGCGAGTCGACGTCGCCGGTGGAGTGGCTTGGACCACAGCTGGGCACGCAGCGCTGGTTGATCGCGCGCAAACGCGCCGCCGCGGCCGACACGAAACGACCGGATCAGGAGCGCGTGGCGTGAAGCTCCCGCGCGTCGCCATCGTGTCCGATCTCCGCGAGGAGCGATGGCACAGCATGGACCTCGTTGCGGAGATGCTGCTCCTCAACCTCAAGGCGCCCGACCTGCGCATCGTCGATCCGACCCAACTACGGCCGCCGATGGTCCGCCGGCTCACGAGGCTGCCGCTCGTGGGGAACGGGAGTCTGGCACAGAGAGCCGATCGCATCACCAACAGAGTGTGGGATTATCCGCGCTGGCTGGAGACCCGACGCGAGGAATTCGACATCTTTCACGTCGTTGATCACAGCTACGCGAATCTCGTGCGCGCACTGCCCGCCGATCGGACCATCGTCACGTGTCACGACCTTGACGCGTTTCAGGGTGCGCTGCCCGGATCGCGCGGCGGCACGTTCGTCTCGCGTGCCCTGGCGCATCGCCTGATCGAGGGTCTCCAGGCGGCGGCCCGGATCGTCTGCGTCAGTCAGGCCGGGCGGGACGAGCTCGTGTCGCACGATATCGTTCGCCCATCCCGCGTAACCGTCATTCCCAACGGCGTGCACCCGACGTGCACGCACCGACCGGATATTCGCGCCGATCGCGAGGTAGAGGACGTGCTCGGCGCGGCAAGCCCCGAGTCGCGTGGAGCTCCTGCACGTCGGCAGTACCGATCATGCGCAAGCGCATCGACGTGTTGCTCGAGGTGGTCGCCCTGCTCCGTAGACACTGGCCGGCACTGCGGCTGATTCGCGTCGGCGATACATTCACTCCCGCGCAGGAGCGTCTGGTCAAACGGCTGGGGCTCGAACGGGCGATCACGGTGCTGCCGTTCGTCGATCGGCGAGTGCTGGCCGCGCTGTATCGTCGGGCCACGATCCTGCTTCAGCCGTCCGAGCGGGAAGGGTTCGGCCTGCCGGTCGCCGAAGCGATGGCCTGCGCGACGCCGGTCGTCGCGAGCCGGATTGGCGCACTGATCGAGGTTGGTGGCCCGGCCGCGACCTACTGCCCGTGGGCGACGTCGGCGCCTGGGTGGCTGCGATATCGGAACTGCTCGAAGAGCGGTCGGCCGCTTCGACCGACTGGAGCGAGCGTCGCGCGGCCAGCCTCGCGCAGTCGCGACGCTTCAGCTGGCGTGAGCATGCGCGGCAAATGACCGAGCTCTATCGCGACTTGATCCCACATCTCCGTGCTCGTGCCGCAACGGATCGCGGCCTCACAATGAGCGCGCTTCGCGTCCTGCATCTCGGGAAGTACTACCCGCCCGATCGCGGCGGCATCGAGACCGTCGTCGAGACGCTGTGTCACGGCGAGCGCGCGGAGGTCGAGAGCCACGCTCTCGTGCTGAACAAGGTCAATCGGACGACCGAGGAGATCGTGGACGGGGTGCCGGTTCGCAGGGTGGCGAGCGTCGCGACCATTGGCGCCGTATCCGTTGCGCCCTCGCTGCCGATGTGGCTGGCGCGCGCGGAGGCCGACGTCATCGTGCTGCACGAACCGAATCCGATGGCGCTGCTGGCGTACGCGCTGGCGCGACCCGCGGCCCCGCTGATCGTGTGGATTCACAGCGAGGT
The DNA here is from genome assembly GCA_963751025.1 of uncultured Acidobacteriota bacterium. Classification (GTDB taxonomy): domain Bacteria; phylum Acidobacteriota; class Vicinamibacteria; order Vicinamibacterales; family UBA2999; genus Gp6-AA40. The sequence continues at coordinate 59,147 of CAVVTC010000015.1, forward strand.
GATCCGCCCGAAGCTGCAATATCGACTCTTCTACGAGCCGCTTCTCGAGTTCGCGCTGGGACGGGCCCAGCGGATCGTCGTGGCATCGCCGCCGATGCTGCAGATCCCCGCGCTGGCCCGCTATCAGCGCAAGTGCACCGTCATTCCCTACGGTCTCGAGCCGCTCGCGCTATCGGCTTCACGAGCGATACCGCGTCGCGTGTGAAGGCCATTCGCGTCCGGACCAGCGCGCCCATCGTGCTGTTCGTCGGACGACTGGTCGGCTACAAGGGTGTGGACGTGCTCCTTCAGGCCATGAAGGGTCTCGACGCCGAGACGGTCATCGTCGGCGACGGCCGCGTCTCGATGTCGCTGATGGCGCTGGCGTCCGATCTGGGCATCAGTGACCGCGTGCGCTTCGTTGGCGACGTCTCCGAGGCGGAACTGCAGGCGTGGTATCACGCGTGCGACGTCTTGGTGCTGCCGTCGGTGAGCAAGCAGGAAGCCTTCGGCATGGTGCAGCTCGAGGCGATGCTGGTGTGGACATCCCGTGGTCAGCACGGAGCTGCAGACCGGGACGTCCTGGGTCAATCAGCACGAACGGACTGGCCTTGTCGTGAAGGCGGGCGATGTCTCGAGCTGCATCGACGCCGTGTCCCGATTGATCGACGACCCGGAGTTGCGAGACCAGCTTGGTGACGCTGGCCGCGCCAGGGTCAACGAGCTGTTCACCGCCGAGACGATGTGCCGGGCAGACGGTGCCGCTGTATCAGCGACGTCGTTCGCGCGCCGCGCTCGTTCCGCGTGCCCCTCGTATGCCGCATCCGGATGATCGCCAAGCGGACGCTCGACGTCAGGCTGTCGGGTCTTGGTCTCATCGCCTCGTCGCCGCTGTGGGCGGTGATCGCCGCGCTGATCAAGCTCGAGGACGGGGGCCGGTGTTCTACGGGCAGCAGCGCTCCGGCCTGAACGGCGTGCCCTTCGACGTCAGGAAATTCCGCTCGATGATTCCCGACGCGGAGGCCAAGGTCGGCGCGATTCAGGCGACCGAGCACGACCCGCGGGTGACGCGCATCGGACGGGTGCTGCGCGCGACGGCGATGGACGAGCTCCCGCAGCTGTGGAACATCTTTCGCGGTGATATGAGCTTCACGGGACCGCGGGCGCTGCGACCGGGAGAGATCGAGGTCGCCGGACGGGGAGTCGTCGAGAAGCTCGAGGACGTGCCGGGGTTCGACGAGCGGTCGAGCGTGCGGCCGGGCCTCACGGGCATCGCGCAGATCTACGCGCCGCGAGACATCACTCGGCGGTGGAAGTTCCGCTACGACCTGCTGTACGTCCGCCGGCAGTCGTTCTGGCTCGATGTGAGACTGATCTTCCTCTCGTTCTGGATCACCTTCCGTGGAACATGGGAAACCCGGGGCTCGAAGATCTGACATGTCCAGGATGGACGGCTTCGTGAGGGTCGGCCCCGCGATCGATCGCCTGCGTCTGCAGGCGTGGCGGCTGCGGGACGAACTGCGGCACCGCGTACGCGGCCGCGCCCACCGCCGGCAGATCTTCGAGCGAATCTACGACAGGAATCTGTGGGGCGATTCGGAATCGGCCTCCGGTGGCGGGTCCGGCACGTCCGCGACCGATGCCATTCGACGTGAGCTGCCGGCCGTCTTCGAGCGCTACGGCATCCGGTCGCTGCTCGATGCGCCGTGCGGCGATTTCCACTGGATGCGGCACCTCGCCGGGACGCTCGATCGCTATGTCGGCGTGGACATCGTCCCCGACCTGATCGAGCGGAACGCGAGACTGTACGGCACCGATCGAATCCGCTTCGCCTGCGCGGACATCGTCGTCGATCGACTGCCCGAGGCCGACGCGGTGCTGTGCCGCGACTGCTTCATTCATCTGCCCACGCGCCTGATTCGAGCCGCGCTGGAGAACTTCCGCGCCAGCGGCGTGCGATATCTCCTGCTCACCAACGATCGCGATGTGCAGACGTATCACGACATCCCGATTGGCAGCTTCCGGCGCGTGAATTTCACGCGCCCGCCGTTCTCATTCTCGGAGCCGCTGTGCGTCGTCAGCGAGAGCAAAGACGGCGATCGCCAGCTCTGTCTGTGGGAGCTCGACGCGCTCGTCCGTTGAGATCCAATCGCGCCGAATGAGTCCGGTCGCGTCTGTCAACGTTGACAGTCGAGCTAACGATGTGGAAACTCCTCTTTGTGGGTATGTCCTTCGTGATGACTACGGCCGCTCCGTTGTCGCGGCCGGGTGATCGCGGTCGGAGGCTCGTAGTGACTCGTACTCCCTCAGCGTATACGGTCCACTAAATGTATGACTCAGTCGTCATTGGCGCAGGCCCGGCTGGATTGCAGGCAGCACGTCAACTGGCGACGAGAGGCTTTCGCGTCGCCGTCCTCGAAGAGCATCAGGTCGTCGGTGATCCGGTTCACTGCACGGGCGTACTAGCCCGTGAGGCCTTCGCCGAGTTCAACCTCTCGACCGACGCCATCCTCAACGAGCTGACCACCGCTCGCTTCATTTCCCCCACAGGTCAGGAGATCGTTCACCGGACTCGCGTGGTCGAGGCCGTGGTCGTCGACCGCGCGGCCTTCGACCAGCGGCTCGCCGACGACGCCGTTCGGGCCGGTGCGGAGCTGGTGCGAGGCGCCCGCGTCAGCTCGGTGTCGTGCGACGGCGACGGCGTGTCGATTCAGGTCGCGGGACAGATGCCGCTGCGCGCCCGTTCGTGCGTGCTGGCGTGCGGCGGGCGTTACGCGCTTCATCGTCAGCTCGGCCTGGATGTGCCCTCGCTGCTGCTCCACACCGCGCAGCGCGAGGTGCCGGCCGAGACACCCGGGGACGTCGAGGTGCACTTCGGCAGTGAGATCGCGCCCCAGGGCTTTGCCTGGGTCGTCCCGGTCTGGCGCCGGGGCCAAACGTTTGCCCGCATCGGCGTGATGGCGGACGCTCAGGCTCCGACCTACTTCGCCCGCATGGTCGCCCGTATCGCCTCGCGCTGGGGCGTCGATCTCGAATCGGCCGCTGCGCCTCGGCAGAAGATCCTGCCTCTCAGCCGCATCTCGCGGACCTACGGGGATCGATTCATCGTGATTGGCGATGCCGCCGGTCTCGTCAAGCCGACGACCGGGGGAGGCATCTACTACAGCCTCGTCAGTGCGTCGCTCGGCGCCAGTGTGCTCGGCGCAGCCCTGCACGAGGGAGACGTCTCGTCCGCGCGCCTCTCGGAATACGAGCGCCGCTGGCGCGCCCGTCTCGAGACCGAGCTCGACACGCAGCTCTCGTTCCGTCTGCTGGCGCAGCGCATGCCCGACGAGGATATCGAGGGGCTGTTTACGCTGGCCCGTACCGATGGCGTCATGCCGATCGTGCGGCGGACGGCGTCGTTCAACCGGCACCGCAAGCTGATCGTCGCCCTGCTCAAGCACGCACCTGCCCGGGAGATGTTCTTTCGATCGGTCATGGGTTCCGGAGTCATGTGACAGGCGACGCCGTCACCGTTCTCACGGAGGCCGTGCAGGTTCGGGAGCTGACCCGAGTGCTGCGCGCGCTCGAGGATGCCGGTGCGGCGCCGGTCGTGTTCAAGGGCGCGGCGCTTGCGCACACGCACTATCCGGAGTCATGGCAGCCGTCCGCGGTACGACGCCGACGTGCTGATTGCGCCTGAGAGTCGTGTGCCGGTGTTCGCGATTCTGCGATCGCTGGGTTACGAGCGGCGCGTGTTCGTCTCGGGAGACCTGGTGATGTATCAGGCGCCGTTTGAACGCGTCGATCATCTCGGCATCGAGCACGCGCTCGATATCCATTGGCGAATTGCCAATCCTCAGGTCGTCTCCCAGGTGCTGACCCACGACGAGCTCCTCGAGCGAAGCGTGACGGTCCGCGTGCAGGAAGCCCCGATGCGCGTGCTCTCGTCTGTGGATGCGCTGCTCGTGGCCTGCGTCCATCGCGTCGCTCACCACCCTGATTTCGAGAAGCCGATCTGGATTCAGGACATCCACCTGCTGGCGACAGGCCTCGAACCGTCCGAGTGGAGGACCTTCGTCGAACGTGCGGTGAGCCGATCGATTCGCGCCGTCTGCCTGGATGGACTGCAGCAGGCCCAGGCACGGTTTCAGACAGAAATCCCTCTCGAGGTCCTGACGTCTCTAGGTTCGCGCACGAGGGGAACCCTCGGCGATCTTCCTTCGCGCGGGCCTGCGTCCCGTCGATCGCCTGGTGTCCGACTGTCGCGCGCTCAGGCCCGTTGCCGCAGCGCGGCTCGTGCGGGAGCATCTGTTCCCGCCCGCCGACTACATGCGGGCCGCCTATGGCTTCAACAGCCGCGCGCTGCTGCCGGTCTACTACGCGGCGCGTGTGTGGAGTGGGATGTTCAAGTGGTTGCGGGCCGCCTGAAGATCGGTGGTGGTTGGTGGTTGGTGGTTGGTGGTAACCCACGAACCACTGACCACCAACCACCAACCATTCAGCTAGCCCTCGGCGACGAGATAGCGGTTCCCGTATCCGTAGTGCCGCGCGTAGTAGTACTTGTTGCGCGACACATCCACGCGGTTGAGCACCGCGCCCAGAATGCGCGGCCGTCCGGCCGCCAGCGTTTCAATCGCCCGCTCCGCCAGCCGGCGGCGGGTCATTTCCGATCCCACGACAAACGCGACGCCTGACACCCACTGCGTCAGGATCGATGCATCCGTGACCGCCAGGACCGGAGGTGTATCGACGATGACCCAGTCGAAGGGACCCTGCTGCACCTGTCCGAGCAGCGCTTCCATCCGGCCGGATGCCAGCAGCTCGGACGGATTGGGCGGCGCTGAACCGGCTGACATGACCCACAGGTTGGGCTCGGCCAGTCGCTGAACCGCCTCAGTGATATGGGCCTGTCCGTTCAGCAGCTCGGACAGGCCGCATCGATTCTCCAGCCCGAAGGCCCGGTGCACGCCAGGCCGGCGCATGTCGGCGTCGATGAGCAGCACCTTCGCGCCACCGTACGCGAGCGCCGTGGCCAGGTTGCAGGCGGTCGTCGTCTTACCTTCGAGCGGCTGCGCGCTGGTCACCAGCACGATGCTGCCGCCCTGGCGCGTGCTGAGCGCAATGGACGTACGCAGCGAACGGATCGCCTCGCTGAAGTCGTTGTGTCCCGAGAGCGTGGGCCGATCCCGTCCGGATCCGCACCGCCGGGATCAACGCGAGGAACGGCAGTCCAAGCTTCGTGATGTCTTCCGGGGTCTTGATCGTGTCGTCGAGATAGTCGAGCCCGAGCACCAGGGCAATCGCGACCAGGAACGCGACGATCGTCCCGAACATGACCGAGCGTCTGCAGGTTGGGACTGAAGGGCGCCCCCGGTATCGCCGCCTGCTCCACCAGCCGGACGTTGTTTCCGCGGCTGTTGGCCAGCACCTGCAGCTCTTTCTCTCGACGCAGCAGGGTCTGATAGAGCTCGCGATTGCTCTCGGCGTCGCGCTGGAGCACGGTGTACGTCACGCTCTTGCGATCGAGATCGGTCGCGATCTCCTTCTGCTCCTCGAGCGCGCTGGCCAGCGTCCGCTCCTCGAGCATCGCCGAGTCGTAGTCGTGGCGGATCGCTTCCACCGCCTTGGCGATCTCCACGTTGAGCTGTCGGGTCGCGTCCTGGATCGAGGCGTTCACCGTCAGCATCTCCGGGTGCTTGTCGCCGTAGCGCTCGGAGAGCAGCGCTTTCCGTCGCTCGAGCTCGGCCAGCTGCGCTTTCAGCGACTGGATGTACGGGTTCTGCAGGATCTCGGGAATCGAGCCCGCGGCCGCGCCCTTCGCTCCCAGACCGGCGAGCCGCGTATACAGCGATTCCTTCTGCGCGCGGTTGGTGCGCGCGCGCGTCGCGGCGTCGTTCAGCTGGTTCAACCGCGCAATGACGATGTTCTGCCGGTCCTCCAGCGAGAGCGCGTTCTGATCCTCGCGGTACTGCGCCATGGCCCGCTCGCTCGCCTCGACGATCGTCTTCTGACGCGCGAGCTCCTGCGCGAGCCACTCCAGGCTGCGTTCCATGTTCAGCCGGCGAAGATCGAGGTTCTGCTGCACGTACTCCTCGGCCAGCGTGTTCGCCGACGTGGCGGCGAGCGCCGGGTCGTCCGAGACGAAGACGACGTCGACGAGACGACTGGCGCGCACCGGCTCCACCGAGACGCGCGAGGCGAAGGCGCCGGCTTGTCCATCAGTGACGGCCGCGGCGGCTCCGGGTCCGCCCTGCATTCTGGCGACGACGCGACGCGCGAGTTCGCGGCCGGTCAGGATGCGGTACTGCGTCTGGAAGTAGGGCTCAGGATCCTGCATGTAGGCGGTGCTGCTCGTGGTGCTCACGCCTTCCATGGCCAGCGACCGTTCGTCTTCCAGATCGATCAGGATCCGCGCGCTGGCGCGGTACATCGGCGTCTGCGAATAGGCACGAAGGCCGGAGACGGCCACGACGATGAGGAATGCCAGCACGGCGACATAGCGATAGCGGTAGAAGACGCTCAGCCGATCGCGCAGGTGGATCTCGGACGAGCGGGGCCGCGTCAGCGGACCAGCGTCGCGAAGAAGTCGTTGTGGATCCGTCGTCTGCATGCCGTCGCCGGCGAACCGCCATCGATGGCGGTTCCCCGATGACCGTGTATCGGTTGGCAATCTGGCACGGAGTAGGACGCAGAATTGCGCACCAGTGCCGAAATCCGGCCGGAAATGCCGTTGTTGGCTGGAGATGGCTGGGGGTGGCCTGTCTTGGCGGGAAGTCCGCGCCGATAGATGCCTACGACATGAGCCAGTGGAAAGGCTACGGTCCCGACAACGTCGTGCCGTCGGAAGCGGATCTCGCGGATAACGGTCCTCAATCGGCCGCGAACGCCGGCGCCCTGACGTATGAGCCGTACTACGGCCTCAAGGGGAAGCCGTTCAGCCTCTCGACGGATCCGCGTTCGCTGTACAGAAGCCCCGGCCATACCGCGGTGCTCGACGATCTGCTCGCCGGCATTCGCCGGCGCGAGGGGATCGTCGTCGTCACCGGCGAGATGGGCACCGGGAAGACCACGCTGTGCCGCGCCGCCCTCTACCAGCTCGATCGCAAGACTTTCACCACCTTCGTTCCCGATCCATCTCTGTCGCGCGAAGACCTGCTTCGGATGCTGCTCGTCGACTTCGGTGAGGTGTCGATCGACGATCTGCGGCGCGGGCGACTGTCGGGTGCGTCACGGCCCGACTTGAGCTACCAGTTGTACGAGTTCCTGACCTCGCTCGAATCCGTGGACGCGTTCGCGGTGCTGGTGATCGACGAGGCCCAGCACCTGGCGGCACCGCTGCTCGAGGAGATTCGCGCGCTGTCCGAGCTCGAGGCCGGGCGCCGACTGCTGCAGATCGTGCTCGTCGGTCAGCCGGAATTGCAGACGCGCCTGCAACAGTTTCAGATGCGGCAGATCGATCAGCGCGTGACCATGCGCTGTGAGCTGAGGCCGCTGACCAAAGAAGACGTCGCCGGATACGTGGCGCATCGGATGGCGATGGTGGGTGGAACGCGCGAGCGCATCAAGTTCGCCTCCGCCGCGATCGACATCATCCATGCGGCGTCGAACGGCATTCCGCGCCTCGTCAACAAGATCTGCGATCGCGCGCTGTCGCGCGCCCATCTGGAGCATGTATCCGTGATCGGACCCCCGCTTGTCGCCGGAGCCATCGAGGAGCTGCAGTTGGTGTCGAGTCAGGTCGTGTCTTCGGGCCAGGTCATCGACACGACGCCCGTCAGGCCCGTGCCGCGAGAGCGTGAGTCGGTGCCGGTTCCACCGCCGCCTGCGTCAGTGGGATCGGATCTGAACGGCCTGTTCGACCGCCGGCGTGCCCCTGAAGCCATGACCGGCCCATCCGAGCTGCACGCGCTGCTGGATCTGCCGCCGACCGCGCCACGGCGCGAATCGGAACCCTCACGCGACGATCTCAGGGTTGGCGCATCCGCCGCCCCGGTGTGGAAGTGGCGTATGGACAGCGAGGTCAGACGCGAAGCGCGCTTTGCCTGGCTGAAGACCATTGGCCTTGGCGCAGTGGGGATGGGCGTCGTTCTCGTTGCGGGTGGCATCGCGGTCACGGCGCAGCGTGAGCGTTCCGCGTCACGCGCGCCGGCGGCTGTGCCGTCCGTCGCTCAAGCAGGCATGTCGTCCACACCCCAGGCCGCTGCGCCTCAGGCTGCTGTGGCCCCGGCCGCGACGCCTGCTGCGAACGCGGCGGCTGCTGCGCCTCAGGCTCAGGATCCCGATGACGTCGATGCGGCTCCGGTCGCAGTGCCTGCGTCGCAGAATACCTGGGTCGTCCAGGTGGCTGCGTTCTCGAGTCAGGATCGGTCTCAGGGCCTGGTGCAGCGGCTGACGCAGTCTGGGTTCCCGGCATTCGATGTGCCGTCGCCGACTGAATCGCAAGGCTTCCTGTATTTCGTACGAGTCGGACCGTTCAAGACGGCCAGCGACGCCGACGATGCGCGAGCCCGGCTTCGACAGCTCTCGGACCTCGAGGATGCGTACGTCCGCAGCGTGACCACGGCCGCCCCGTGATAACGTGACATCCGCATGGATGTCGCCCCGCCCGATCAGTTCGTCGTCCATCCCTCTGTCATCACTCGCGAACTGTCCGGAGAAACCGTTCTCCTCAATCTCGAGTCCGGCGTGTACTACGGTCTCGATGCCGTCGGCACGCGCGTGTGGCAACTGCTGCAGCAAGGCAGGACGATCGCCGAGGTCTGCGAGGTGATGGTCGAGGAGTACGACGTCGAGCGGGATGTCGTGACTGACGATGTCTCGCGGCTGGTTGGTGAACTTCGCGACCGGGGAATCGTGATGCCCCGAGAGCCGGCCTGAATCGATGAAGACCTGGCTGTGCCGCGTTCGCCGTATGACGATGACTGACTATCACACGGCGGTCGAGGTCATCGGTCTTGCCGTGTGGATCGAGGTCGTGCTCAAGGCGATGCCGTTCTCGCGGCTGCTGGAGCGAATCAGCCGTCTGTCGTCGGACACGCGATCAGCAGCGCCGGCTCCAAGCGAGGTCCTGAGACTCACCAGATTCGTGGCGGTCGCCTACCAGATCCTGCCGTTTCGGCGGACCTGTTTGCGAGAGAGCCTGGTCCTGCACGCGCTCCTCGGACGTCGCGCCCTGCGATCGCGTCTCTGCTTCGGCGTGGCCAGGAACGGCGACGCACTCGACGCCCACGCCTGGATCGAGTGCGATGGCATCGTCACCGGTGCAGAGATCGCGCGCTTCAGCGAGCTTCAGACGACGTCGCAGATCGCGCGTACATCCGAGCTGTCGCCGATCTGATTTTCTGCGGGGTTCTTGCCCGCTTCAGCTGATTCCTTGAACAATCCGCGCGGCATCGATATCGCTACGACGATGCTAAAATGCGATGCGGAACCACGCTATGCACGAGGCCACGCGCCCGGTCACTGCTGAGGAGCTCGAACGGCGGCCCGACCTTCGCCGCTTCGAATTGGTGGAAGGCCGGCTGGTGGAGATGAGCCCGGTCGGCCCCGAACACGGTCGTGTGGTGGTGCAGCTTGGATCCTTGCTGCAGCGCCATCTGCGGGGCCGGCGTCTCGGGATCGTGGGCACCGAGATTGGTTTCACGCTGACCTCGAACCCCGATACCGTCAGGGGCCCGGACCTCGCGTTCATACGTCAGGATCGCCTGCTGTCACTCCGCCGTCACGGATTCGTGAACGGTCCGCCGGATCTGGCCATCGAAGTGCTGTCGCCAGACGATCGGCCTGGAGAGATCCGAACGAAGATCGACGAGTACCTGACGCGAGGCGTTCCGCTCGTCGTCATCGTGGATCCCGACGAGAGAACGGTCACGCTCGCGTCCGCGCGGGGCGCCAGCGACGACGCTCGCGCGACCTGGACGATGTGCTCGACCTCAGCCTGGTGATCGACGGCTTCCGCTGTCGTCTCGAAGAGATCTTCGAATAACCGGCTCACCGCCGTCCGCGAAAGAACTTGCGGACGTCATCGACGAGCAACTGCGGCTCCTCGAGCGCCGCGAAGTGGCCGCCGCGCGGCATGTCGGTCAGCTGTTGCAGGTTGTACTGCGCTTCGAGCCACTTGGTGGGGACGATGGCGAACATCTCGCGTGGAAAACGAGCGCAGGCGAACGGCACCTCGACACGGCCACTGAGACCAGCGTCGATTCGGTTCTCGTAGTAGATCCGGACCGACGAAGGCGCCGTCTCTGTGACCCAGTAAATCATGACGTTCGTGAGCAATTCGTCCTTCGTGAATTTCTTCTCGACATCGCCACCCGAGTCCGACCAGGCGCGGAATTTCTCGACGATCCACGCCGCGAGTCCGGCCGGCGAATCGTTCAGGCCGTAGCCGAGCGTCATCGGACGCGTCGATTGAATCTGGAAATACCCCAGCTCGGTGGCACTGCCTGCCTGGGCGGCCTGCACGCGCTTCAGATCCGCCTCAGGGACTCCCTCGTTCGGATTGGGACCGGGCGGCGCGTTCGCCAGACACATGTTGCTGTGGAGGCCAATCAGGCGTGACTGATCGACGAGACCGAGCTGGCGGACGATCGACGCGCCCCAGTCGCCGCCCTGAGCGCCATAGCGCGCGTAGCCAAGCCGCGCCATCAATTGTGCGACCGTTCGCGCCATTCGCGTGGGGTTGTACCCGCCGCTCCGCGGCTTTCCCGAAAAGCCGAAACCTGGCAGCGACACCGCGACGACGTGGAAGGCGTCGCTGGCGCTGCCACCGAACTTGGTCGGCTCCGTCAGCGGACCGATGACTTTCGTGAACTCGAAGAACGATCCCGGCCATCCATGAATCATGACCAGCGGGGTCGCGTTCGGTTGACTGGATCGCTGATGAACGAAGTGAATCGGAATGCCGTCGATGACCGTCGTGAACTGCGGAAGCTGATTGAGCCGGCGCTCCTGCTCGCGCCAGTTGAAGGTCGTTCGCCAGTAGGTGACGAGCTCTTTGAGGTAGGCGAGATTGGTCCCGTAATCCCAGCCTGAGTTGTCGATCTCGCTCGGCAGGCGCGTTTTGGCGAGCCGGTCCTTCAAGTCGTTGAGGACGGCGTCGGGTACGGCGATCCGGTAGGGGACGACCGCCTCGCCTGACGCCTGGGCGTGCACGCGCGTCGCTCCCGCGGTGCACGCGACCATGACGATCGCGACGGTGACGAGCGTGCGGAGATGTCGCATGGCGCGATCGTAGCCGATTCCAGCCGCGAGCAAGTACACTCTCACGTCATCGATGACCGAGTCAGACGACGCTCCAGGCCGCGACCGCGTGCAGCGCGAGGAGATCTACGCCAAGAAGGAACTCGCGCTGCTGAAGTACCGGCTGCAGAACCTTCCGGGGGATTCGCGGGCGCGCATGCAGGGCCGCGTGACGCAGGAGCTCGTCGAAGAGGTCATGTCGGTGGACACACCGCGCGGTCCGTTGTCGTTCGTTCCGTTCGGGAGCGCCGGCGGACGCGTGATGACCGTGATGACCAGGCAGCCGGCGACCATCGCCTGGATCGACGCCTTCCAGCCCGGGAGCGTGTTCTGGGATGTCGGCGCGAACGTCGGCGTCTTCACGCTCTACGCCGCCCTGCGCGGCGACGTCCACGTCGTCGCCTTCGAGCCGGCGGCGGTCAACTATTTCCTGCTGTCAGCCAACTGCGAGGCCAACCGGTTCGACAGCCGCGTGCAGTGCCTGCTGGCCGGACTCGGTCGCGCGCGGTCGATTGCGCAGCTCGAGGTCTCGCAGTTTGCGGCCGGGAAGTCCTTCAGCTTTCTCGGCAAGGATCAGGCGTACACGGGCCGGCAGGCGGCGCTCGTGTTGTCGATCGACCAGTTGATCGAAGACTACGGGATGACCTGTCCCAACTACATCAAGATTGACGTGCCCGGCATCAGCGAGGACGTCATTGCCGGAGGCGAGCGGACGCTGCAGCGGAAGGACGTTCGCGAGATTCACATCGAGCTGACCACCTCGAAAGGTGGGCGGCGAATCGCGGACATGCTGACCGGCTACGGATTCGTCGCCGCCAGCCGCGACGAGCACGGCGGCAGCGGCGACGTCACCTTCGTGCGCAAATAGGGCCGCCTGAAGGCGGCCCCCACGTACCTGGGGGCCGGCGTCAGGGCCCGCACCACAGAAAGTAGGCGGCCCATTCAGGCGGCCCATTCAGTCCGTCGTCCACAGCGTCAACGACGACACGTCCCTGACGAAGATGCGATTGCCCGAGACGACCGGCTGCGTCCACGTGGCCGTGGTCGCGACCTGATAGCGAGTGATCGGCTCGAAGCGCATGGGATTGTGACGGAGGACGACGAGCTCGCTGTCGTCCTCGAGAGAGAAGATCGTGTTGCCCGCCCGCGCGATCGCGGCGTGCGCGGCCTGCCGCGGCTCGCTCTTCCAGAGCACCTTGCCGGTGTCCAGGTCGAGCGCGAAGTACTCGCCGCTGTTCAGATGCGACAGGCCGTAGAGCACGTTGTTGACGACGACCGCGTCGCTCATGTGCATCGACACCTCGTCGGTGTGCCAGATGTTCTCTGTCGTCCACTGACCCGCGCGTGATGCCGCCACGAAGGCGGTGACGCCGTTGCCGCGTCCCATCTCGATCACCATGTTCTTGTGGAGGATCGGCGTCTGGCTCGTGGTGTTGGACGGCGTCGTGAACGGCCGGCGCCACAACAGCTCGCCCGTCGCCGCCGAGACGCCGACGAAGTTCTTCTGCGTGAACGTCACCACCTGGCGCGTGCCTGACAGATTGAACAGCAGGGGAGAGCCGTAGGCCGGACCGTCGCCATTCCAGCTCCACCTGACGGCGCCGGTGGCGACGTCGAACGCGGTCAGCGCGCCGTTGTCATGGCCGCCCACGTGAACGATCACGTTGTTGCCGTCAACGAGTGGCGACATTGCCGTGTGGTACAGCGGCTCGACCGGCGGCGACGGCTTCTGCCAGATCTGTTTCCCGCTCTGCGCATCGAACGCGGTCACCATGCCGCTCATGCCGAGCGTGAAGAGGCGATTGTCCGCGAAGGTTGGCGTGGACTTGGGTCCTGGTCCGTGCGGCGCCGTGGCCGGGTTCATCTTGAACGGCGCTGGATAGCTCGTCCGCCAGATCACCTTCGCCGAACGGCTGTCGAGCGCCGTCATCACCTCGTCCTCGCCCTGGCGACTGAAGACGTAGATCCGCTCGCCGACCACGAGCGGGGTCGCATAGCCGGTTCCGACCTCCACCTGCCATCTCTTGGTCAGCGACTTCGGCCAAGAAGCCGGTTCGCGAAACGCGGTGACGACACCGTCCCGCCCGGGCCCGCGCCATTGCGGCCAGTCCTGCGCCGCCAGCGACGACGTGAGCACCACCATTGCCAGTACCGTCCACGAACCCGAGCGAGCGTGTGTATGACTCATAGTTTCCCGATCATATTCAGCGTGGTGTATAAGGAGGCCCCATGGCACTCCATCCACAATGCAAAGCGTTTCTGGACATGCTGGCGGTGGCCGGCGGGCCCCTCGCTCGAGCAGCTGCCGCTCGATGAGGCGCGCAAGGTACCCTACAACATGATCGAGCTCGGCGGCGCGGAAGAGCCCGTCGCGCAGGTCGACACGCGCGTCATCCCCGGGCCCGTGCAGCAGATTCCGGTCCGGGTGTATCGGCCGACACTCGAGCAGGACCTGCCGGCGCTGATGTATTTCCACGGCGGCGGATTCGTCATCTGCAATCTGGACACGCACGACCGGCTGTGCCGGAGCCTCGCCCGGGCATCAGGCTGCGTCGTGGTCGTCAGTGGACTACCGCCTGGCGCCTGAACACAGGTTTCCGGCGGCGGCAGAAGACGCGTATGGCGCCACTCGCTACGTCGCCGAGCACGCCGCCGAGTTCGGCGTCGATCCGGCGCGGATTGCCGTGGGCGGCGACAGCGCCGGCGGGAACCTTGCGACCGTCGTCGCGCTCATGGCGCGCGATCGCGGCGGTCCGGCGCTGAAATTCCAGTTGCTGATCTACCCGCTGACCGATTTCGCCGACAACAGCCCGTCGATGCGCGAGTACGGGGAGAATCACTTCCTCTCGCACGCACTGATGGACTGGTTCGCCGACTCGTACGTGCCGAGCGCCGAGGATCGGCGCGCGCCGTACGCGTCGCCGTCCTTGGCCAGCGACCTGACCGGTCTTCCCGCGGCCATGGTCATCACCGGCGAGTGCGACCCGCTGCGCGACCAGGCCGAAGCGTATGCGCGCAAGCTCCAGAGTGCCGGTGTGGCCGTTGTCCTCAAACGCTACGACGGGATGATTCATCCCTTCTTCAGTCTGGCTGGAATCATCGACACCGGACGCGTGGCGATCGACGATGCGGGAGCGTCGGTGCGGCAGGCGCTGACCGCAGGCGCTCCGGCCAGCGTCTGATCGCAACCCGCTTCTTCATGGCCGACTCGTTACCCGATCCCGATCCGGGCCTCGTCATGGAGGCCCTCTGCGCGTTCCAGCTCACACAGGCGCTCAAGGGCGCGATCGAGCTCGACGTGTTCACACACATCGGCAGCGGCGCCGTGACGGCGGCCGCGATTGCCGAACGCGCCGTTGCGTCCGAGCGCGGCATCCGCATCCTCTGCGACTACCTGACCGTCCGTGGATTCCTTGCCAAAGAGCATGGGCAGTACCTCGTGCTCGCCGACCGCGGCGGCCTTTCTCGACACGCGTTCACCCGCGTACATCGGCTCCATCGCCGGCTTTCTCGCCAACGATCGCATCGGTCACGCTCATACAAGAATCTCGCCGGTGCGGTGCGCAAGGGTGGAACGATCGGGACGAGTACGGTGAGCCCGAACGATCCGGTGTGGGTCGAGTTCGCGCGCTCGATGGCGCCGTTTCTCGGCATGAGCGCTGGAGAACTCGCGCCGATCGTGGCGCGACCGGGCGAGCCGCAGAAGGTACTCGACATCGCCGCCGGGCACGGTCTCTTCGGACTGCTGGTGGCGAAGGCCAATCCGGCGGCGACCGTCTACGGAACCGATTGGGCCGATGTCCTGAAGGTGGCTATCGAAAACGCCGCCGCGCTTGGTGTCGCCGGTCGCTACCACACGATCCCGGGAAGCGCGTTCGATGTCGATCTCGGCAGCGGCTACGATCTGGTGCTCGTCCCGAACTTCCTGCATCACTTCGACGTGGCCACCAACACCGGACTACTGCGGAAGATCCACGGCGCGATGATCCCCGGCGGGACGATTGCCATCGTCGAGTTCGTGCCCAACGAGGACCGCGTCTCGCCGCCGATCGCCGCGTCGTTCAGCCTGCAGATGCTCGGTGCCACCGACAGTGGGGAGGCGTACACGTTCAGCGAGCTGGATGCGATGCTCGGCGACGCGGGCTTCTCGGACCGGCGCGCCCAGCCGCTCTCGCCGACGCCACAGACGCTGGTGCTCGCGCGGGCGTGAGACGTAGAGGCGGGTCTTCAGACCCGCCTGGATCAACGCTTTTATCCCAACCGCACGAGACCGCGGCGGTTCGCGACCTTGACCGCTTCGGTGCGGCTGGTGACGCCCAGCTTCTCGAAGAGATGACCCAGGTGGGTCTTCACCGTCCGATCGCTGATGCCCAGCTCGTTGGCGATTTCCTTGTTGGCCTTGCCGTCGGCGAGCAGCCGCAGCGTGGCCAGCTCGCGCGGCGTCAGCTGGACGCGCGTGACTCCTTCGGCCAGCTTCGCGGCCGCGGCCGGCGCCAGGTAGGTCTTGCCGGCGAGCACGTCGCGGATGCAGGCAATCAGACGCGTCGGCCGAGATGTCCTTCAGCACGTAGGCCTTCGCGCCGGCCTTGAGCGCGCGTGAGATCTCTTCGTCGGTGTCGTAGGTCGTCAGCACGATCACCCGTGCACGCGGATCGCGTTCGCGAAGCGTTGCACGACCTCGACGCCTTCCATGACCGGCATCCGCAGATCGAGCAGCGTCACGTCGGGATGATGCCGATCGAACGCCGCGAGGGCCTCGACGCCATTGCCGGCTTCGGCGACGACGTGCAGGTCGGCTTCCTGGTTGATGATGTTGGCCACGCCGGTCCTGAACAGGGCGTGATCGTCGACCAGCAGCACGCTGGCCCGCGTCGCTGGCGCCACGGTCTCAGCTGACGGCATAGACCTGCGTCGGCAGTGACGAGGGCTCCCAGGCGAGCACGACTTCCGTGCCGCTTCGCGGTGCGGTGACGATCGTCAGCGACGCGCCGATGCGATCGGCGCGCTCCTGCATGCTGGTAAGGCCGAATCCGGCCGAGGACCGCTCCCGTGGAATCCCGCGCCCGTCATCGGCGACCGACAGACGAAGACCCAGCGAGTTCACGGTGGACGCGCGGATCGTGATGCGCTTCGCGAGCGAGTGACGGACCGCGTTGGTCAGCGCTTCCTGCGCGATGCCGAGGATCTCGCGTTCGACGCCGTCGCCGAAGCGTGGCAGCTCGTCGACCTGGACCTCGATCGGCACGGTCGTCGTGCGCTGACCGAGGTCGGCCAGCCGCTTGATCGCACGCCCGACGTCCTCGCTGGTGCCGACGTTCGGCCGCAGCGCGCCGACGGACCGGCGGGCCTCGGTCAGGTGCGTGCGGGCCAGATCGACGGCGGTCTCGATGCTGCGGGACGACGGCCGGCGGCACCGAACACGCCTCGCGCTGCGCGCCCTGCAGCTGCATGAGGATGGCGGCGAATCCCTGCGCGAGATTGTCGTGAATGTCGCGCGCGAGGCGGTTGCGCTCCTCGAGGATCGCCTTGCGCCGCTCTTCGACACGCTTCTGCTCGACGAGTCGGCTGTGATGCAGCGCGAGTGCAGCCTGCCTGGCGATGGCCTCGATCAGGGCGATGCGCCACCACTGACCTTCGTTGCAGTCGCGCGTCTCGCGCGTGCAGAGCGTGATCCATCCCAGGTTCTTGTCGCTGATCACGAGCGGCGCCACCAGCGTCGCGCTGAGCCCCTCCTGACGGATGAAGTCGCGCACGCTGGCAGGCATCCGCTCGTCATCGGTGCTGTATTCAACCGTCTGATGCCAGCCCGGCTCATACGAAAAGAGATGACGCGCAAAGGTCTGGCGCGGGAACTCCGTCGTCTTCCACTCGGGACTGTCGGCGGTGAACACCTGGCCTTCCAGGTGCACCATCCAGACATCGCAGCCCTTCTGGTCCTCGTCGATCAGCCAGACGCCGACCTTGTGGCTTTCGCCTTCTTCGGCGAGCGTCTTGCAGGAGCGCGCGGAAGAAGCCGTCGATGTCCGGCTCGCGGACGAGCAGATCGACCGCGAACTTCACGACGTCGGTCTGAATCTTCGCCAGGCACTCGGCGCGTCGGCGCTCAGTCATCTCGCGTGTCAGCGCCGCACGCAGCGAGTCCACGTCTCGCAGCATCGAGGGAGGAGCGTGCCGCCTCTGACGCGACACCGCAGCCAACGGGCTCAGTCACGAGTGCGCCGCTCGGCGATTCCATCTGGTGCTCCATCTCTTCCTTCCCCTGACACTTCCCATTATTGAGCAACTTCCCCGGCGAAGACGAGATGCCCGCATGGCCGAGGGTGCACATCGTCCAAAAGTCGTAGTCCGGCATCCGAGAGACGTCTGGCGCCGAACTGATGCTCACGTGATAGCTGGATCTGCGGCCACTGCCCGATTGTTCGCCACCCGCGTGACAGACACACTGCGAGCGTATGAAACCCACGCTCTTCGCATCGCTCGCATTCACGATCGTCGCTGCCGGCTGCTCACAGACAGCAGCGCAACAAGGTCCACCACCGCCGCCACAGGTCACCGTCGCCCAGGTCATCGAGCGCGACGTGACCGAGTGGGACGAGTTCACCGGCCGGCTGCAGGCCGTCGATTCGGTTGACAGTCCGGCCGCGCGTATCGGGTCTCGTCTCGGCGGTCCGCTTCGAGGAAGGGCGCCATCGTCCAGCGAGGCGACCTGCTGTTCCAGATCGATCCGCGGCCTTTCCAGGCGGAGGTCGATCGTCTGCGCGCCGAGCTCGCGCGCGCGCGAGCCACGGGTCAGCGCGCCGACTCCGAGCTGCAGCGCGCCGAGCGCCTTCGCGCCGAGAACGCGATCTCGAACGAGGAGCACGATCGCCGCGCGGCATTCGCGCAGGAATCGACGGCGCAGGCGGCGGCCGTCGAGGCCGCGCTCCGGGCCGCGGAGCTGAACCTCGAGTTCACGCAGGTCACGTCGCCGATCAACGGCCGCGTCGGCCGCGCGATCGTCACCGAGGGCAACCTGGTGTCGAGCGGGCCTGGCGAGGCCACGCTGCTCACCACCGTCGTGTCGCTCGATCCCGTCTACGCCTACTTCGACGCCGACGAGCAGATCTTCCTCAGGTACACCGCGGGACGCGGCGGCCCACGGCCGAGCAGTCGCGCCGCGCTCGACCGACCTGCCGATTCGCATGGCGCTGGCCAATGACGAGGGCTTCCCGCGCGCTGGGTCACCTGGACTTCCTCGACAACCAGCTCGATGGCGCGACCGGCACGATTCGCGGCGCGGCCGATGTTCCGCAACACCGACGGACAGCTGACGCCTGGCCTCTTCGTGCGGCTGCGTCTGGCCGGCACGCGGTACGTACAGGGGCTGCTGATTCAGGACCGCGCCGTCGGCACCGATCTCAGCAAGAAGTTCGTCTACGTCGTCGGGCCGAAGAACGACATCCAGTACCGCACCGTGACGCTCGGTCCGATCGTCGATGGCCTGCGCGTCGTTCGCAGCGGTCTCGAGGCCGGCGAGTCGGTCGTCATCAATGGTCTGCAGCGCGTGCGGCCCGGCGTGCAGGTCACTCCCGTGGTCGAGGCGATGGATCAGCTCATCATGAAATTCTCGAAGTTCTTCATCGATCGTCCGATCTTCGCCGCCGTGCTGTCGCTGGTGATCGTCGTGGCCGGAGCGCTGGCGCTCTTCCGGCTGCCGATCAGCGAGTACCCGCAGGTGGTGCCGCCGACCGTCGTCGTGCGCGCCACCTATCCGGGCGCGAACCCGAAGGTCATCGCCGAGACCGTGGCCTCGCCGCTCGAGCAGCAGATCAACGGCGTCGAGGACATGCTCTACATGTTCTCGCAGGCGACATCCGACGGCCGGATGACGCTGACCGTCACCTTCGCGCTCGGCACCGACCTCGACAACGCGCAGGTGCAGGTGCAGAACCGCGTGGCGCAGGCGCTGCCGCGGCTGCCGTCCGAGGTGCAGCGCATCGGCGTCGTGACCGAGAAGTCCACGCCGGACTTCATCATGGTCGTGCACCTCGTCTCGCCCGACGGCCGCTACGACCAGCTGTATCTCTCGAACTTCGCCAACCTGCGGGTGAAGGACGAGCTGGCGCGCAT
Source organism: uncultured Acidobacteriota bacterium (assembly GCA_963751025.1). Classification (GTDB taxonomy): domain Bacteria; phylum Acidobacteriota; class Vicinamibacteria; order Vicinamibacterales; family UBA2999; genus Gp6-AA40. The sequence goes on from CAVVTC010000015.1 coordinate 78,461, forward strand.
CCCCGGCGTGGGCAGCGCGCAGGTGTTCGGCGCCGGCGAGTACAGCATGCGCGTCTGGCTCGATCCCGATCGGCTGGCGTCGCGCCGGCTGACGACGTCCGACGTCGTTCGCGCGATTCGCGAGCAGAACGTGCAGGTCGCCGCCGGCGTGCTCGGCGCGCAGCCGGCGCCCATCCGACACGACGTTCCAGCTCTCGGTCAACACCCGCGGCCGGCTGACCACCGAGGACGAGTTCGCCGACATCGTCGTCCGCGCCACGCCGGACGGACAGATCACGCGTGTGCGCGACGTCGGACGCGTCGAGCTCGGCGCCAACCAGTACGCGCTGCGCAGCCTGCTCGACAACAAGCCGGCGGTCGCCATCGGCATCTTCCAGCGGCCCGGGACCAACGCCATCGAAGCGTCGAACCAGGTGCGGCAGACGATGGACACGCTGAAGCAGGCGTTTCCCGAGGGCGTGGACTACCAGATCGTCTACGACCCCACGGTCTTCGTCCGCAACTCGATCGCGGCCGTCGTCGAAACGCTCTTCGAAGCGATCCTGCTCGTCGTGATCGTCGTCATGGTGTTCCTGCAGACGTGGCGCGCTCGATCATCCCGCTGGTCGCCGTGCCCGTCTCGCTGATCGGCACCTTCGCCGTGATGCTGGTGATGGGCTTCTCGCTGAACACGCTGTCGCTCTTCGGCCTCGTCCTCTCGATCGGCATCGTCGTGGACGACGCGATCGTGGTGGTCGAGAACGTGGAGCGGCACATCGAGCTCGGGCTTGCCGCCGCTCGAGGCCACGCAGAAGGCGATGGAGGAAGTGTCGGGTCCGATCATCGCGATCGCGCTCGTGCTCTGCGCGGTGTTCGTGCCGACCGCGTTCGTCAGCGGACTGACCGGGCAGTTCTACCGGCAGTTCGCGCTGACGATCGCGATCTCGACGGTGATCTCCGCGTTCAACTCGCTGACGCTCAGCCCGGCGCTGGCGTCGCGGCTGCTCAAGCCGCGCGAAGCGCCGCGCGACGCGGTGCAGCGCGTGGCCGATCGGCTGTTCGGGTGGTTCTTCCGCGGCTTCAACCGGTTCTTCGCGCGGGCGTCCGGCGCCTACACCGCGGGCGTCGGGCGCGTGCTGCGCGTGGCCTCGGTCGCCATCGTGCTCTACGTCGGCCTGATCGGGCTCACCGCGGCCGGCTTCTCACGCGTGCCGCCGGGGTTCGTGCCGACGCAGGACAAGGAGTATCTCGTCGCGTTCGCGCAGCTGCCTGACGGCGCCACGCTGGATCGCACCGAAGCGGTGATTCGCAAGATGTCGTCGATCGCGCTCAAGCATCCGGGCGTGCTCAGCTCGGTCGCGTTTCCCGGGCCTGTCGATCAACGGCTTCGTCAACGCGTCCGAACGCCGGCATCGCGTTCGTCGTCCTGAAGCCGGCCGAGGAGCGAACCAGCCGCGATCTCGCGGCCGGCGCGATCGTGCAGGCGCTGAACGGGCAGTTCTTCGGCGAGATCCAGGAAGCCATCGTCGCGATCTTCCCGCCGCCGCCGGTGCAGGGCCTCGGACAGGTCGGCGGCTTCAAGCTCTACGTCGAGGACCGCGCCGGCACCGGATTCGAGGAGCTCTACGCGCAACTGCAGAACGGCATGGCCAAGGCGCAGCAGGCAGCCGTCGCTGGCCGGGCTCTTCTCGAGCTTTCAGGTGAGCGTGCCGCAGATCCAGGCGGACGTCGATCGCGAGCGCGTGAAGAGCTACGGCGTGGCGCTGACCGACGTCTTCGAGACGCTGCAGGTCTATCTCGGCTCGCTCTACGTCAACGACTTCAATCGCTTCGGGCGCACCTATCAGGTGAACGCCCAGGCGGAGTCGGCGTTCCGCCTGCAGCCCGAACAGATTCGGCGCCTCGAGACGCGCAATGCGCAGCGGCGACATGGTGCCGCTGGGATCGCTGGTGACGGTCTCACGCAGCTACGGACCCGATCAGGTGATGCACTACAACGGCTATCCGGCCGCCGAGATCAACGGCGGTCCGGCGCCGGGCTTCAGCTCGGGGCAGGCGCAGGCGGCGATTGCCGACGTGCTGCGCACGGAGCTGCCGCCGGGCATGACCTTCGAGTGGACCGAGCTGGCGTATCAGGAGCTGCTCGCGGGCAACACGATGATGCTTCGTCTTCCCGCTCTGCGTGCTGCTCGTCTACGTCGTGCTGGCCGCGCAGTACGAGAGCTGGACGCTGCCGCTGACGCGTGATCCTCATCGTGCCGATGACGCTGTTCTCGGCGATCGCCGGCGTCTGGCTCACCGGCGGTGACAACAACGTGTTCACGCAGATCAGCTTCCTCGTGCTCGCCGGGCTGGCGTGCAAGAACGCGATTCTGATCGTCGAGTTCGCCAAGCAGCGCGAGGAGGAAGGGCTGTCCGCTCGCGACGCCATCCTCGAGGCCTGCCGCATCCGGCTGCGGCCGATTCTGATGACGTCGATGGCGTTCATCATGGGCGTCGTGCCGCTGGTCTTCTCGTCCGGCGCGGGCTTCGAGATCCGGCAGGCGATGGGCATCGCGGTGTTCGCCGGGATGCTCGGCGTCACGCTGTTCGGCCTCTTCCTCACGCCGGTGTTCTACGTCGTCATCGGCCGGCTGACGCGTCGCGCGGCGCACGCTCAGAGGCGGGCGTGCTGCCTGACGTCAGGCCGCGGCACATCGACTCAGCGGAAGGGACATTGATCATGACGCTCTGCAGCTCGTACGCTACGGATCGATTCTCTCTGGCGCTCGTCGGCGGCGTGCAGCCTGCGGGGCCTACGTCGCGCCCACGGTCGCACCGGCCACGTTTCGCAACGCCGACCCGGCGCTCGACCGTGGAGCAGTCGTTCGATCCGCGGTGGTGGCAGCAGTTCGAGGATCCGGTGCTCGACGAGCTGGTGACGCGAGCGCTGGCCGCCAACCACGATGTCCGCATGGCCGTCGCTCGCGTCGATCAGGCACGCGCGTTCTTCGACGACGTCGCGCTCGATCGATTTCCAACGGCCGTAGCCGGCGCGAGCGTCGATCGACGGGATCAGGCGATTCCTGGCTTCTCGGAACGACCCCGTCCCGTCACGACGTATCGCGCCGGCTTCGATGCGTTCTGGGAGATCGACGTCTTCGGCCGCGTCCGGTCGCAGGTCGCGCGGCTGCGGCGGCAACGGCCGAGAGCTTCGAGGCCGATGTCGACGACGTCCGGGTGAGCGTGGCGGCGGAAGTGGCGCGCAACTACTTCGAGGTGCGCGGTCTTCAGCAGCAGCTCGCGGTGGCCGAGCGCAGCCTGACCAACCAGCGGGAGACGCTGCGCCTCACGCAGGTGCGGCGTGATGCCGGCATCGGTGAGGAGCAGGACGTGGCGAGTGCGGCGGCGCGCGTCGCGGCGATCGAGGCGAGCATTCCGCCGATCAGGAGTGCCATCGCGCAGCGCGAGCATCACATCGCCGTGCTGATCGCGCGCGAGGCCCGGTGCGCTCGGTGTCGATCTGTCGCCGCGCGCCTATCCGCCGCTGACGAAGGCGCTGGCCATCGGCGAACCCGGATCGCTGCTTGCGACGCCGGCCGGATGTGCTCGCGGCTGAACGGCGGCTGGCCGCGGCAACGGCGCAGGAGGGCGTGGCGGCCGCCGAGCTCTATCCGCAGATCAGCATCAGCGGATTCCTCGGCCTGCTCGCCGGACGCGGCAACCTGTTCAACGTCTCCGACTCGCGCGCGTGGGCGGTGACGCCGGCGCTGAGCTGGGCGGCCTTCGACATCGGCAGCGCTCGCGCTCGCCTGCGCGGCGTGGAAGGCGCGACACGCGAGTCTGTCGCCGAGTTCGAGCAGGTGGTGCTGCGCGCGCTCGAAGAGACGGAGAACGCGCTCGTCAACTATCGCGAAGAGCAGGCGCGTCTCGTCAAGCTGAATGACCAGGCGCGCGAGAGCACGCGGGCCGCGACGATCGCGCGCGTGCGCTACCAGGAAGGCGTCGTCGACTTCCTCGCGCTCCTCGACGCGGAGCGCACGCAGCTGCAGGCCGAGGACGCGGTCGCCCAGGCCGAGGCGGGCGTCTTCACGAGCGTCATCGCGGTCTACAAAGCTCTCGGCGGGATACCGGTTTCATAAATCGATCAAGGAGGCAGTCATGACACGTTGGATCGCAGTACTCGCAGTTATCGCAGCAGGCGCAGGGAATGCGCAGGCGCAGACCAGGGAATCGGCGCCCGGGCCGGGCACCGTGGAGGTCACGATCATTCCCGGAGGCGCCACGTTCTTCACCGAGGCCAGTGACACCGGCAGTCCGAGCTTCGGCAACTACGACCTCGGTGGCAGCGCGACGCTGAACTTCAATCGCTACGTCGGCGTCGAAGGAGAGGTGAGCGGTCTGCTGGGCGTCTCGCAAAGTCTGGACTTCGTGACCGGCACCGCGGATGTGAAGACGCCGCACTTCCTCAACTACAGCGGCAACCTGGTTCTGTCAGGCGGCCGCGGCTCCGTGGTGCCATACGCAACCGCGGGTCTCGGCGGGCTGAGTCTCTTCGAGCGGGCGGACGTCGGCGTCAGCGACACCACGACGTTCCTGACCAGCAACGTTGGCGGCGGGGTCAAGTGGTATGCGGGGCGATGGGGTTTGCGCGGCGACTATCGTTTCATCGCCGTGCAGGGGAAGGATGACGCTCCGGCATTCTTCGGACAGGGGACGCGGTACGGACATCGCGTCTACGGCGGCGTCATCCTCAATGTCGTGCGTTGATGTAACACCGGCGTCGGTCTGCATGTTCATTCCATACATTCATACCGTGCAGGCCGACGCCGCCGGAGCCCACATGAAAACTCTGTACTTTCGAAAGCTCGTGCAGTGGATTCGCGAGGAGTTCGAGGCGGCTCCGGGCCTTCGTCTCACGACCCGTGAGGCGGCGGCCTTCCTGGGTCTCGACCTCGTCACCTGCGAGCGCGTGCTGTTGCAGCTGTTCGCCGGATTTCTCGCCCAAGGACCTGACGGCTTTCTCGCGCAAGGACCTGACGGGCGGTTCGGCGCGGTGGCGGTTACGACGTGAGGCCGAGAAACCGCCGCAGGCGATCGATGTCCTCGTCGAGTGCGCGACGAAACGCGCGGTCCCGTGGTGGACGGGACGCGACGTAGCCCAATTCGGGCCGGAGGGTCCCGTCCTTCACGGCCACGTTGGCCCAGCCGATGATGCGATCCCGCCACAACAGGGGGAGCGCGTAGTATCCGAGCTTGCGTTTCGGCACCGGCGTGTAGGCCTCGAAGCGATACGCCCAGCCCCAGAGCATCTCGAAACGCCGGCGATCCCACACCACGGGATCGAACGGCGCGAGCAGACGCGCCTGGTCGTCGACTCGCGGCGGATGCGGGATCCTCGGACGCCGGCCAGTACCAGTCCACGCCGTCCACGCGCGCGTGAGCGAGCCGGCGTTTCGCGCGCTGCAGCGTCTTGCCGAGCTCACCCCTCCATTGCGGCACCGCGAAACGCAGCCGTCGCACGACTGTCGACAGGCTGGAGGCGGGTAACGGCGCGTACTTGCCGACGACCACGTCCACGAGCGCGTCGAGATGCGCGGCGCGCGTCGCCGCATCGCGCGGCACGGCCGCATGCTCGTGCACGGCGTAGATTCTGATTCCGGCCTCACGGCGCGCCACTCGCAGCAGTCCGCGGTAGTGCATGGCATCGAGCAGGTGCGTCGTCGCGCTCGACGAGCCGCCCCAGTAGTTGGTGACCGTGCCGTGCGAGAAATGCGCGTCCACCTGGCGTGGATGCACCGGTCCGTTGGCGCGGACGAAATCCAGCAGCGCCCGCACGTGCCGGCCGCGTGCCGCGCTCCATGGGACCGGACCGCCGCGCGGATGCATCAGCGCCTGCAGCGCGCTGGTCACGAAGCCGTAGTTGATGAAGAAGTCCTCGTGGATGTCGAGCCGGCCGTAGAGGCGCTCGAGATCGCCGGCACGATAACCGGCCACGCGATGGCGGAGCGTGAGGTCCTGGGCTCGCGCCGGCGCGCGGATCGGATCGGCCTGCACGAAGCCGAGCACGTCGAGCGCCTTCTGCAGCGTTCCGGGGGCAACCAGGCTGCGCGCGACCGCAAAACGCCGCAGGTCGTCGAGGGTCACGCGAGCCGCTCGCCTTCGCGCCGAAGGGCGCTTCGGCGCGACAAGGGTTACTGGGCCAGGGTCATCGACGCCACCTGGATCCTCTTGGTCTTGGCGTCCAGCGTGCCGGTGACCCTCACCTTTTTCGCCGCGAACTTCTCCGGCGTCTTCTGATCGCTCAGCGTGTAGACCTGCGTCCCGTCGGTGAGGACGTACTCGGCGCCGTGCGCAGCGACGCAGGCCGTCGTGCACTCGGCGTCGGTCGGCCCCATCCGCATCGTCGCGTGACCATCCTTGGTGGCGCACATGTCATCGGTGATCGTGCCGACGAACGTCTGCGTTCTGCCTTGCGCTGCCGACAGCGAGGCCAGGGCGAGCACGCCCACGATCAGCAGCGCCTTCATCCTCACGAGCCTCAGTGGCCCGGGATCATCAGATGGGCGGTGCTCGTGCCGGCGTTCATGATCCAGGCACCACCCGACTTCCCGTTGTCGGGCAGTCCGGTTGACTGCGTGGTGGCGCCGGGCACCGCGACGGTCATGTGCATGCGCGCCGTCTCCTTGTCTTTGCCCTGCAGGCGATACCAGACCGAGCCGTACTCGGGCTTCACGCGCGAGCCGTCTTTCTCCGCCGCGTCGAGCGCGGCCTGCCGCTTCGTGCGGTCCGGTTCCGCCTCGAACTTCAAGTTCTGCGCGACCCGTGGCAGATTGCCGAGGCTGGTGCACTCCACGGAGAACGGCTGCTGCCCCGGCAGACCCGACCGGTCGAAGCAGACCAAGGGGTTCCCGCCTTTCCTGATCGTCTCGTAGGTGTAGTCGGGCTTGAACGCGACCACGGTCGCGTCTTTGCTCAGGTTGGCGGGGGCGGCAAGCAGCGCCTTCTCGACGGCATCCGCTGGCGCCTGCGCCCACGCGAGTGTTGAAACTGTGAGGGCACCGAGGACGAGGGCGACACGTGTCATGCGAAACCTCCAGCGAATGTAAGGGCCAAATCTTACCTCGGGACTGGCACTGGCGGCGCCAATTAGGGGATGATCGTGGGCCATGACTTCATCACGCCGTCTCCCGGAACGCCTTAGCGGCGTTCCTCGCTGGATTGGCTTCTTCGTCCTTGCCGCGACCACGATCGTTGCCGCGCAGGTTCCGCTGTCCAAAGAGCCGCGGCACCGTGTGACGTTCGAGAACAAGCAGCTCCGCATCCTCGACGTCAACATCCCGGCCGGTGACACCTCGCTCGATCACCGGCACGACCTCGACATCGTCACGGTCTCGATGACCAGCGGGACGAACACGCGTATCCAGACTGGTAAGGAGCCGGCCACCGATCGTCCGCCGCGTCCGCTCGGCGATGCGACGGTCGCCGAGTACGCCGGCAAGTCGGGGAGTCACAAGGTCGAGAACGTGGGGAAGACCGCGTACCAGTTGTTTGCGGTCGAGAACCTCCGGACCAGTGGATGGTCAACGGCCCCCGCCGCCAGCGGGTTAGCCACGAAGATGACGCGCGAGGCGCGCTCCTTCAGGCTCTATGACGTGAATCTGAGCCGCGACACATCTCAAACCTCGCACAAGCACGACGTGCCGACGATCGCCGTCCTCATCAGCGGCTCGGTAATGTCCGACGGACCCGATACACAGGCCAAGGCCAACCCCGGGGCGCCGGTGGGGCTCAAGCAGCTGACCCAACCGGGGCAGTGGATCCTTGTGCCTCCGGGCGACACGCATCACGTCGTTCGCCTCGGCGCGGGCAACGCGCGCGTCGTCGAGATCGAAGTGCGCTGACAGGCGAGCTACAGCTACCGGCTACCGGCTACCGGCTACCGGCTAGCTACAGGCAATGCAAAGGCGACGAGGTAGTCCCCGAGTGGCGGCCCGATCTGCGTGCCATGGCCGCCCGCGGAGATGACGACGTACTGCCGGCGGTCTGGACCGCGATAGGTCATGGGCGTGGATCGTGCGCTCGTCGGGAGAGTGCCCGTCCACAACTGACGGCCGGTCTGCACGTCGAAGGCGTAGATGGCGGCTTCCAGCGTGCCCGCCGTAAAAACCAATCCGCCCGCGGTCACGATCGGACCGCCGAGCGCCAACGATCCCCACTGCGCCCCGTCGCGTGCGTTCTCGGTGCCAGGGAACCTGCCAAGCGGTACCTGCCAGGCGATCTCTCCGGTCGCGCTTCTCACGGCCGTCAACGTGCCCCACGGTGGGGGCGTGCAGGGAAGCAGCGCTTTCGGACCCAGCAGCAACCGCCGCACGAGCGCGTAGGGCGTACCACGCTGAGGATGGAGCTCGAAGTCACCTCCCAGCCGCCCCGCGCTTCGCTCGGTTTCGACGTCGCCTCGCGGAATCAGCCGCACTTCCGCGGCGATGTTGTTCACCGGCATGACGAGCAGGCCGTTCACGCGGTCGTATGCCGCGCCGCCCCAGGCCATACCTCCGACGTTGCCCGGCACGAGGATGGTTCCACGCAGCGAGGGCGGTGTGAAGAAGCCTTCGGCGCGGAGCGTGCGGATCGTGTCTCGACACCAGGCGCGGTCCTCGTCGGTCAGCCCCCATGCCTCATCCGCCGTGAGTGTCGTGCGTGCGAGCGATCGCTGGAGCCGTGGGGAACGGCTGCGTCGGCGAGGCTTCCTCGCCTGGAACGTCGCTCTTCGGAACCGCGCGCTCCTCGACTGGAATGAGCGGACTCCCAGTCTCGCGATCGAGTACGAAGAGGTGGCCGGTCTTGGACGCGACGCCGACGGCCGCGACCGTTCGTCCGTCCTTGCGCCAGTCGAACAGGATCGGCGGCGAGGCGACGTCGTAGTCCCAGAGGTCGTGATGCACCGTCTGGAAATGCCAGACGCGCGCGCCAGTGTCGGCGCGCAGCGCCACCACGGAATCGGAGAACAGGTTGTCCCCGAGACGTTCGCCGCCGTAGTAGTCGGGGCTCGGGCTGCTCGTCGGCACGAATACGAGATTGCGCGCGGGATCGGCGACGATCACCGACCACACGTTCGCGGCGCCGGTGCGCGTGGCGCTCCCGCTCTTCCACGTGTCGGCCCCGACGGCAGAGGCATCCTGCGGAATCGGATCCCAACGCCATTTCAAGGCTCCCGTGATCGCGTCGAAGGCGCGGACCTCGCCGCTCGGCTCGGCCGTCGTCGCGCCGTCCTGAATCGCCGAGCCGACGACGATCGTGTTGCCGATCACGGCTGGTGGTGACGTGACCTGATAGTCCGCGAATCCTGTCGGCGCGATGCGCAGCCCTTGCCGAAGATCAACCGTACCGCCGTTGCCGAACTTCGCGATCGGCTGACCGGTGGCCGCGTTCAGGGCGATGAGTCGCGCGTCGATCGTGGCGACGAAAATGCGTCGCTCACGCCCGCGCCGCCACATCGACACGCCGCGGCTGGCGAAATCGCCGTAGCCCGCGTCGCGAGGCACCTTGGCATCGAATACCCATCGTTGACGTCCGGTGACCGGGTCCAGCGCGATGACGCGTCCGACAGGCGTGCTCAGATACAGCGTGCCGTCGACGTAGAGAGGTGTGGCCTCGAACGCTGTTGGCCGCCCGCGCGGCGGCTGGTACGCATCGCCCGTGCGGAACGTCCAGGCGACTTGGAGCGACGCCACGTTCGCGCGGTTGATGCCGTCGAGCGGCGAGAACCGCTCACCGCCTGCGTCGCGACCGTATGCCGGCCAGTCACCATCTTGTTGACCGCCGAGCAGGCCACTCAGGAGCGCCAACCCGCACGCGACCAATGCCACCCTGCGCATGCAGGTACGCCTATCGCGCCGGCACGGTGATCGCGTCGAGGTGGCCGGCGCCCCGCACGCCAACGTGGTCGTATTTCAATCGGTAGACCTCGTCCTGCAGCGCCTCTTCGAAGGTAATGAACGACCAGCCATCTTCCCGAAAACGTTGCAGCAGGTCGTCGAGATACATCGCATTCACGTAGTTCATGTGCAGCAGCAGGACATGCTTGATGGGACGGCCCATCCGTGATCGCCCCTTCGCATCGTAATAGGCGGCCGCCTGCATCATGTGATCGAGGTACTCCTGGCGGACATCGATGGTCGTTCCCGCCGCGTTGCGCATCAATCACGCGCTGGTTGTAGAGGAAGTCGTCGTTGTCGATCGTGACCGGCGCGACGCGGATGCCGCGCGTCGCGAGCGCGCTCAGAACGGCATCGCGCTTCTCCGCGGTGTTCCCTTGCCGCAAGAACGGATATCGGAAGTAGTGCGTGCCCTTCAGCCAGGGCGCGATCACGTCCCCGCCCTTCTGAATATCCGCGACGTAGTCCTCGGCAGAGATGGTCCCGAGATCGCGGTGGGAGAAGCTGTGATTGCCGATCGGGTGCCCGGCCTGAACGACGGCGTCAACGAGGCTGCGATTCTGATCCGTGACCGCCTGCCCGATCACGAACATGGTTGCCGTGACTTCGTGCTTGCGAAGAGCCGCCAGCACCCGCGTGACGGCGTCGCGCTGCTGATCGATGGTCAGGTGTCTCGCGTAGGCAAATGGCAGATCGTCGAAGGTAATCGCCATCTGCTTCGACTCCTGTCCGCCGGGAGATCCCGCAAGCGTCAGGAGCGCGACGCATACGCCGAGTGTTCGTGTTCCTCTGCCGTGACGCACGAAACGATGTTACGCCACCAACCAGTGGGCGCGCGTAGGATGTAGGAATGGCGCGACTGGTCCGGCCGGGATCGGTGCTGGCTCTGGCCATGCTGGTGTGGTCGTGCTCGAGCGACTCGGGGTCTCGGGACGGCTTCGTCTCACCGACACCCGTAGGCGCGCCGCGTCGTCTGCTCGTCGTGACGCACACCGAAGGATTCAGACACAGCTCCATCCCGGTCGCAGAATCCACCATCACCGAGCTTGGCCGGCGCTCCGGTCTCTTCACGACGACCTTCTGCCGCACGGCCGCTGACGTCGCGCGCATGTTGACGCGTCCGGCGCTTGCCGGCATCGACGCGATCGTGTTCGCCAACACGACTGGCAGTCTCCCGGTGCCCGATCTCGCCGCGCTCCTCGCCTGGATCGAAGAGGGCCATGGCTTTGCCGGCATGCACAGCGCATCCGATACCTATCACGATGCGCCGGCCTATCTGGACATGTTGGGGAACGAGTTCCTGACACACGGCGATCAAGCCACGGTGGACGCGATCGTCGAGAACATGTCGCATCCGGCGTCGAGTCCGCTCGGATCGCGGTTCCGCGTGTTCGATGAGATCTACAAGTTCACGAAGTCCAACCGGGGCAGCGTCACGATGCTGCTGTCGTTGGATCGGCATCCCGCCGATGGCTTGCCGGAATCGGGTCAGCCAGGCGATTTGCCGCTCGCGTGGGCGAAGAGCCACGGACGCGGCCGTGTGTTCTACACGGCGCTCGGCCATCGCGAGGACGTATGGCAGAACGCCATGTATCAGGAACATATTCTCGGCGGCATTCGTTGGATCCTGCAGATGTGACCGGCTGATCCGCGTGCTACGCTAACGCTGGGATTCAGGAGACTGCCGATGAGAACAGTGACGCGCGTGATTGTGGTCCTTGGAGTGCTGTTGGGTGTGACGACGAACGCCCAGCAGAACATCGCCGGCAACTGGCAGGGCACGCTGCAGGCCGGCAAGGAACTGCGACTCGTGTTCGTCATCGCCGGCGAGGGCAGCGGTCTCAAGGCCACGATGCACAGCATCGATCAGGGAGCCCAGGGTATTCCCGTCACCACCATCTCCCTGCAGGGCACCACCCTGCGCATGTCGATCGCGGTCATCAGCGGCACGTTCGAAGGAACGCTGAGTGCCGACGGGAACACGATCTCGGGCACCTTCACGCAGGGCGCCGGTGGGCTGTCGTTGACGCTGAGAAAAGCGACGCCTGACACCGCGTGGGTGATCCCCGCGCCACCGAAGCCGATGGCCGCCGACGCGCCCGCGGTCTTCGAAGTGGCGACGATCAAGCCGAGCATCCCCGATCGGCCTGGCAAGGTCTTCACGGTCAAAGGCCGGCAGGTGCTCACCATCAACACGACGGCGAACGACCTGATCACCTTCGCCTACGACCTGCACGCGAGGCAGATCGTCGGCGGCCCGCCGTGGATGGAGTCGGAGAAGTACGACGTCACCGGGCAGCCGGAGAGCCAGGGCACACCGTCACGTGTGCAGCTGAGCGCGATGATGAAGAAGCTGCTCGAGGATCGCTTCAAGTTCACCTTCCATCGCGAGAAGCGAGAGCTCCCGGTCTACGCGATCACCGTCGCACCCGGTGGGCCGAAGCTCACGAAGAACGACACCAATCCGAATGGGCTGCCCAGGTCTGTTCTTCAAGGGCCTTGGGACACTGCCCGGCATGAACGCGACGATGGGTGACCTTGCGGGAGTGATGCAGACGGCGGTGCTCGATCGACCGGTGATCGACAAGACCGGGAATTCAGGGCCGCTACGATTTCACGCTGCGATGGACGCCGGACGATTCGCAGTTCGTCAACATGGGTGTGCGAGTCCCGCCGCCATCGAACGATCCCGACGCGCCGCCGGGACTGTTCACCGCCTTCCAGGAGCAGCTGGGGCTGAAGCTCGAGTCAACCAAGGGTCCGGTCGAAGTGCTCGTCGTCGATCGCATCGACAAGCCGTCCGAGAACTGAGCCTCACGCCGCCGGCGAACTCATCGCAGAACCTGCGCCCCGCGGTGTACCCGCGCGGCGCAGGAATTGCCACAGTCTCGATCCTCCCCGCCAGATCTCGCCTGTTTTCGAGTGGCACACCAATAGCACTCCTGACATACCGGAGGGGGACGATGTCACGATGCCGGCGTGGAGGGACGAGACCCCATGTATCCGACACCACAAGATACCCGGCTCACCTACGACGATTTCCTGCTGTTCCCGGACGACGGGAAGCGGCACGAGATCATCGACGGGGAGCACTACGTGACCGCAAGCGCCGAACACGCGTCACCAGGTGCTCGTCGGCCGGCTCTACTTCGAGATCGAGCTGTATCTGCGGCAGAACCCTGGGGTCGGGAGAGTCTTTGTCGCTCCGTTCGACGTGATCTTCACGCGGTGGGATGTCGTCGAGCCAGACCTGCTGTTCATTGCCGGTGATCAGGCGGACATCCTGACCGAGAAGAACGTGCAGGGTGCACCGGCGCTGGTCATTGAGATTCTGTCGCCAGGGACGCGGAAGACGGACGAGCAGATCAAGCGTCGGCTGTTCGAACGCGAGGCCGTGCGGGAATACTGGCTCGTGGACCCGGAGCTCGATCTCGTGACGGTGTTCCGGCGGAAGAGCGACGGATCGTTTCCCCGCGATGCGGAACTCGCGCGCGAGGCGCACGACGTGTTAACGACTCCGTTGATGCCAGGGCTCGCGATCAATCTCATAGATCTGCTCGCGCAGACCTAGCCGTCGCGTTCGATCGCTGACGCCAGAAACGCCGCTGCTGCCTTGCCCGCGGCGACCTAATCCGAGCGTCACCACAATCGTGGCCGAGAGGCCCGGCTGCTTCTTACGGTACGAAGCGCGTACCACAGGTCCTGCCATACGCCGCGCAGGAACCCGCTGTCCGTGTGCCCACGGACGATTAGCGCCGGCGTGTGTGCCTGCGAGAGGGCCTTCATCCGCTGTGCGAGCCCGCCTGCCTCGGTCAGTTCCTCGAGGGCCAGGGGCCGTGCGTCAGCGTCGTTCGAACCGTCCGCGCGAAGCTCCTCGTAGCGGTCGTCCAGATGCTGCGACAGTTCCTCGACAATCTCGGCTTCCCGGGCCGGACTGAGGCGCAGTTCGGACAGTCGCCGGCGAAGGTCGTGACTCCAGTCAGGCATGATCGACTCCGGTGATTCGTAGTGCCGTGACGCTACCCGAAGCGCTCGATGGTCTGCTTGAGAAAGGCCGCCGCTTCTCGCGGTGATGGCAGGACCGGTGCGGCCCGCGCGACGAGCCACGACTCGAGCTCCGCGGCCGAGTGCGTCCCGTCGAAGCGCTCGAGGAGATCCCGCTCGATGGCGCCGAGCGCCTTCAGCGTCGGGCGATAGTCCTCTGACTGCTTGCGGAGCGTCTCCTTCGACAACTCCTCGGCGAGCAGCGTCGAGTGGTCGGCGCGCGCGATCGACCGTGCCGCGCGCGTCACCTCCACCTGCCATCGGGCCGCGAGCCCATCATGCGTCTCGATCCGGATCACGATGCGATCGCCGGCGAGGACCGGCACGGGTGACTCGAGAGGGAAGAACGCCTGCGCGAAGTTCGTCGTGCCGGAATCGCCAGGCACGTTCCCCATCAGCACCTCGTCAGCGAGCGTGGTGACGAAACAGCCGCACACGCCGTGGAAGGTGCCATCGCGCGTCACGACCACCTGTGTCTCGCCGCCGGTGTGGAGGCTCGTGACGCGGTGCAGATCGATCGTGGTCAGCGCGGCTGGTTCGGCGAGCAGCTGCGACCGTTCGATGCGCGCGGCCGTCGGCCGATGTGCGGCCAGCGCGGTCATCGCCGACAGGTCCACTCCGTGCAGCTGCCGGCGCCACACATCCACTGTCCTCGCGTAACGATCGTGCGCCTCGACCGGCACTGCCATGAGCCGGATGCTGCTCGGGATGAGCGCTCCGCCCGGCTTGAGAAATCGATCGCGCGCGTCCACCATCGCCGCCAGTCCCATCGGCTGGAGGCCGAACGTGTCGTGAATGTCGCCGACGATGACGTCCACGCGCTCGGGAAGCACGACCTGGGTCGATGGCTTGCCGATGAACTCCATGCGATCGGTGAAGCCGTTGCGGGATGCGAGCAGTCGCGAGAACTCCAGCGACGGACTCGACTCGATGGCGAAGACGTGCCGCGCGCCGGCCCGGCAGGCGATGAAGGAGAGGATTCCGGATCCGGCTCCGAGATCAACGACGGTGTCACCGGGTTTGACACGAGCCGCAATCGCGGCCGCGAACTGATCCAGCCGTGAGCCGGTGTCGGTCAGACAGAATGCGTGGAACTCGAGCTCGCTCGTCATCATGCGCTGCCCATCCTACTCGTGACCGCCTGCCCCGAGCGCAGTCGACAGGCCCTTACAATAGACCCGCGCAATGAGTGGCTTCGTCGCGATGCTCGATACCAGCGGCGCCCCGATTGACGGACGGCTGCTGCGGAACATGATGGACGTCCCGCCGTACGACGCGGCGTCGGGCGTCGTGTGGGCAGCCGGACGTGTTGGACTTGGCGCCTCGCCGCTGCGGTCACCGCATCACCTCGACGCGCCACAGCCCCTCGCGTGTGGCGACCGGCTGCGCATGGTCATGGACGGACGTCTGGACGATCGCGCGGCGCTGGTCCGCCGGCTCGAGGCCGGCCTCGATCGGCGTCTGGGCGCGGCGTCGGACGTCGCTCTCGCGCTCGCCGCGTACGAGCTCTGGGGCACCGACTGCGCGTCGCACCTCCTTGGCGACTTTTCCTTCTGCGTCTGGGACTCGGAGCATCGTCACCTGTTCTGCGTCCGCGATCGCCTGGGCGTGAAGCCCCTCTACTACGCCCAGGTGGGCGGCACACTCATCGTGAGCAGCGTGCTGCGCAGCGTTCGTCGTCATCCGCACGTGTCGGCACGGCTGGATGAGGAGGCGATTGGGGACTTCCTGCTGTTCTGGACGTGCCTGGAACCGTCACGCACCTCGTTCGCCGATGTGGCGCGCGTACCGCCGGCACATACGCTCACCGTATCGTCACGCGGTTCGCGACTGAGCCGGTACTGGACGCTTCAACCGGAGGAGTCCCTTCGCCTCCGCACTCCAGCGGAGTACATCGAGCGCTACGTGAGCACGCTGGAGACCGTGGTCGGCGATCGCGTCCGTTCAGGACCAGCAGGAATCCTGATGAGTGGTGGTCTCGACTCGTCGAGTGTCGCCGCGGCCGCAGCCAGCGTCGTGGGCCCGGCTTCGACTCCGACCGCGCTGCGGGCCTATACCGCGGTGTACGACACCGTCGAACAGGATCAGGAACGTCACTATTCGACGCTGGTCGCCAAAGCCATCGGGATGCCCATCGAGCACTACGCGATGGATGGATATCGCTGGTTCGAGCGATGGAACGAGTCGCTATTGCCGCCAGAGCCGTCGGCGGAGCCGATGACGGCGATGATGGCCGATCTGCTCGCGCAGGTCTCGCGACACAGTGGGGTCGTGCTCACGGGTGACGGTGGCGATCCGTCGCTCCTGCCATCAACTCTCCTCAACCTCGTTGGACGGGTACCGCTCGGCCCGTTGGTTCGCGACTTCTGTACCTCGGCGTGGCAGGCACGCGCGCTTCCGCCAATCGGCGCGCGATCGGCCGTCCGGCAGTGGTGGTCGCCTCCTCCCTCGATTGTGCCGGTATGGCTGTCTGGTTCCTTCAGGCGATGCTTCGATCCGGATGCGCGCGTCAGGGAAATCGATCGTCGCAGGGAACCGGCCGAAGGACCGCGCGGCGCCGCGCTCAGCGCGATGGTGGACCCGTGGTGGACGGCGATGTTCGAGGCGCACGATCCAGGCGCGACGCAACGGCCGGTCGAGCTGAGATACCCTCTGTTCGACGTGCGGTTCCTCACGCTCGCGTTGTCGCTGCCAACCCACCCCTGGTGCGTGAACAAAACCATTGCACGCACCGCCATGCGTGCGCTGCCCGACGAGATCCGGACGCGGCCGAAGTCTCCGCTGGCCGCGGACGTCGTCGCCGTGCACGGGCCGTGGACGCTGCCTCAGGCGGTCGCCGCCATCGAAGCCGTGCCCGAGCTCGCGCGGTTCGTGGACATCCGCAAGTTCAGAGCCCTGGTTCGCGAGAAAGGACTGCTGACCGAGAACGAGCCAGGCACGCTTGCGGCGGTCGCCCTCGCGACGTGGCTGCGCTGCGCGACTGCGGCGAGCGGAGCGGCATGAGCGTGGCGCCGCCGGACTTTGTCTATCGCGCGTGCGGGCTCACCCTCGCGTCCGATGCACCCATTCCCGGTTTGCATCAGGTCACCGCCGATGTCCCCGCCGACGTGTCGATCTCGATTCGCGGGACGCACGCACAACAGGTCTGGACCGGTGGCTCGCGCTGGTACGTGAGCTCCAGCGTCGACGCCTCTGGCAAGCCCGACGTGTTGATCGAGGCGAACGACGAGGGATATCGCGTCACCTATCGCGACGATACGACGTTGGTGATCGACCGGGCCGGCCGTCATGTCATCGTGCAGTCGGCGTCGGCATTGGCGAACGCCGAGATGCGGCGAGCTATCTCACCAGCTACGTGCTGGCATTCGTGCTTCGGCTGCGTGGGTCAGTACCGCTCCATGCGAGCGCGGTCGCGATTGACGGCCGGGCGCTCCTCTTCGTCGGCGACTCGTGGGCCGGGAAGTCCTCGACCGCAGCCGCCTTCGCGGTCCTGGGCTACCCGATGTTGTCGGACGATGTCGTGCGACTTGATGCGACCGATGGCGGCCTCATGGTCTATCCGAGTCACTCCAGACTGAAGGTCTGGCGCGACTCGGCGGCGGCACTGTTTCGGTCGGGTGGGGCCCCTCTCGAGAGCGACCCGTCCGGCAAGCATTATCTCGACCTGGTCGATGCGGGGTTCGCCTTCACGAGAACTCCAGTGCCGCTCGAGGCGATCTATGTCCTTGGAGAGCGAACAGCGTGCGATCCTCCAGCGATCGGTCTCTTGCCGACGCGGCTGGCGCTGATGACGCTGGTGGGCCACACCTACGGCAGTGCCTTTCTCGATCGCTCGATGAGGGCGCGTGAGTTCGACGTCTTGTGCCGGCTCGTCGAGGAAGTGCCCGTGAGAGAATTGAAGTTCAGCGACGACCTCGGCGCGCTCGTGTCGAGCTGCCGGGTATCGCCGGGGACGGTCGGTTGGCCGGTCCGAAAGGACCGGCCCTACTAGCATGAGCGACGAGACACGCACGCCCGCCAAACAGCCGTATGCCAGGCCGAAGCTGGTCACCTACGGCAACATCGCCACGTTGACGCAAGCCCTGCTCGCCGGCCAGAAGGCCGACGGCGGCGGGAAGCTGAAGACCAAGTCCAGGAGATTCTGAGGGCCGGCTGAAGCCGGCCCCTACGAACTAGAACTTCGCCTTCGGCCGGCCGCGAGGCTTCTCGCGGCGGCTTGTCGAGCGCCTTCAGCAGGATGTCCGCGGCCACGTCGGCGCCGTTGGTCTCGGGCTTCTTCTTCGGCTTCGCCTGATTCAGCAGCTTGTCGAGGTGCGACTCCCATTTCCCGGCAAACAGGTCGTCGTGGTTGATGAACGCCGAGCGCAGGTACTTCGGCATCTCCTCGACGATGACGTCGTATTCCGGGAAGTGGCCACGTCCGGTGTAGAGGATCGCCGCGTCGTTGGCGATGCACTCGGACACGATGCCGTAGCCCGGCTTCGTCACCACCGCGTCGGCGGCGCCGACGAGGTCTTCGTAGCGCACGCCGACGCCGTACATCGCCTCTTCATTGATGGTGATGACCGAGCCCTTCTTCTCGGTGGTCGGTGCATCCCGTCGTCCCTTGGTCAAGTGACGCGGTCACCGTCGTGACGACGGTGTATTTCTTGAACTTCGACAGGACGTCCGTGTCGAGCGCGGTGAGCCCATACCCGCCAAACGAGGCGAGCACGATCGGCTTGTCCGCCGGGATCTTGAGCGCCTTGCAGACCTCTTCACGCGTGCGCGAGGCGTGCCGGGCGACGAACGGCAGGTCGCGCACGTTCGAGAAGCTTTCGAATCCACCCGACATCGGCAGCCGGAGCGCCATCGACGCCTTGGCGTACGCGCCGCGAATGGTCGGCAGCAGCGACGGCGCGAGTCGAACGCGCGGGTAGTCGGCGTAGACCCAGTCCCATGTGAAGTTCGCCAGCCCGATCGACGGAATGCCAGCGGACGCGCCGACCGCAAAGGCGAGCGGCGGGATGTCGCCGACGATCAAGCCGGCGCCCAGTTCGCGCAGGGCGCGCGTCTCGCTGGCCGCTCGCGTGACCATGTCGCTGTGAAACGACTGCGCGCGGCGGATGCTGTCGGCCTCGTCGAGCGTGAGCGCATCGACCTGCACGACGCCGGTGTCGCATTCGAGCGTGCTGTACGCGACCTTCCCCTTGACGGTGAGATCGAACAGCCAGCGTGGCGCCGAAGTTCGGACACCGACCCGTGTTTCAGGGCGCTGGGTCAGGATGGCGTTGATAACCTCGATCGATCGCGAGGCGTGACCGAATCCGTGACCGGAAATGTAGAAGACGATCGCTTGTGCCAATGTGGGAAGGCCTTAACGCGCTGAGTGGGCCGCACCGCTCGGTTCGGCCCAGTGATTGGTCTGTGGTGGCTGACCGTTGAGTGCGACTGTGATGACCTGCTCCAGGGTTTCGACGGGCACGAACGTCATGTCTCGACGAATCTCCTCAGACAATTCCGCCAGGTCCGGCTCGTTGAGCGCCGGCAGAATCACGGTCTTGATGCCGAACCGCCGTGCCGCCAGCGACTTCTCGCGGATGCCCCCGACCGGGAGCACCAATCCGCTCAACGTGATTTCGCCTGTCATCGCCACATCCTGCCGCACCGGCGTGTTTCGCGCCGCCGACAGGATGGCCGTCGCCATCGTCACGCCCGCCGACGGACCATCCTTGGGAATGGCGCCAGCCGGCACATGCACGTGAAGATCGTGTTTCGCGAGGAATTCAGGCGAAATCCCCAACTCCTCGGCGTTTGCCCGAATGTGACTCAGGGCGGCGCGCGCCGATTCCTGCATCACATTCCCGAGTTGGCCCGTAAGAATGATGTTCTGGTTTCCGCCTGGAAGCAAGGTCGCTTCGATGAAGAGGACGTCTCCACCGGCTTCGGTCCAGGCCAGGCCGGTCGCCACGCCGGGGCGGGAGGTCCGGAACGCCATCTCCTTCTTGAATCGGGCGGGGCCCAGGTAATCGTCCACCTGCTCGGTGTCCACGACCGTTGAGGCCGGCTCGACGACGCCTCCCGTGGCCAGTCGCGCCGCGACTTTCCGGGCGATTGCGCCAAGCTGGCGCTCCAGGTTGCGGACACCCGCCTCCCGCGTGTATTCGGCGATGACGGTTCGCAGTCCAGCATCGGTGATCTCCATCGACCCCGGCGGCAGGCCGTGCTCGCTCATCTGCCTGGGCAGCAGGTACATGCGCGCGATGTGCAGCTTCTCCTCCTCGCTGTATCCGGCGAGCTGGATGATCTCCATGCGGTCGAGTAGTGCCGGGTGAACCGTGCCGAGCTGGTTCGCCGTCGCGATGAACAGGACCTTCGAGAGGTCCACCGGCACTTCGAGGTAGTGATCGCGGAAGGCGTGGTTCTGCGCGGGATCGAGGACCTCGAGGAGGGCTGCCGCCGGATCGCCCTGGAAGCCGGCGGCCACCTTGTCGATCTCGTCGAGCATGAACACCGGGTTCATCGCCCCGGCCTGCTTGAGCGCCTGGACGATCCGGCCCGGAATCGATCCGATGTACGTGCGTCGATGTCCGCGAATCTCGGCCTCGTCGCGCACGCCGCCGAGCGAGATGCGCACGAACTTCCGCGCCATCGCGCGGGCGATCGACTGGCCGAGCGACGTCTTGCCCACACCGGGCGGACCCACGAAGCAGAGGATCGGGCCCTTCATGTCGCCTTTGAGCTTCCGCACCGCCAGGTACTCGACGATCCGCTCTTTGACCTTGTCGAGGTCGTAGTGATCCTCGTCGAGCACGCGGCGCGCCTCGACGGGATCGAGGCGATCCTCGGTCGTCGTCGCCCACGGCACATCGAGCAGCCAGTCGATGTAGGTCCGCAGCATCTGGTACTCGGGTGACGACGCGGGCATGCGCTCGAGGCGATCGACCTCACGCATCGCCGACGTGTTGATCGCCTCCGGCAGTTTCGCGGCTTCGATCCGGCTGCGCAGCTCCAGCAGCTCGTTGCCTTCGCCTTCGCCGAGCTCCTGCTGGATCGCCTTCAGCTGCTGGCGCAGGTAGTACTGACGCTGTGCGTCGGTCATCTCCTGCTGCGCCTGGGATTCGATCTTGCCCTTCAGCTCCAGCAGCGACACCTCGCGCGTCAGCGCGTCCGCCACGGCCGAGAGCTTCTTCAGGATGTCGTCCTCTTCGAGCAGCGCCTGCTTGTCCACCGGCCTTCATGTCGATCAGCGTTGCCAATACGTAGACCAGGCGAAGCGGATCCTCGATGCTGTTGACGACGTCACGAAGTTCCTCGGCGAACCCGCTCGTGATCGATACGGCCTTCGAGATCAGTTCCTGGATCCGGCGGATGTGCGCCTCGACCTCGATCGTCTTCTCGGCCTTCTCCGGCAGCGGCGTGATCTGCGCGCGCAGCGACGTCCCCGATCGCGTGTAGACGTCCGCGCGCACCCGCGCGAGCCCCTCGACGATGATGTTGACGCCGCCGTTCGGCGCCTTGGCCATCTGCCGGATGACACCGACCGTTCCAATTCGCCTCAGATTCTCCGCCGTCGGCTCGTCGGAGTCGTCATCCTGCAGGACAAGGAGCAGGAGGCGGTCGCCTCCGAGCGCCCGGTTGACGCTTTCCATCGATACTGGGCGATTCACGGCCAGTGGCAGCAGCGCCTGTGGAAAGACCACCGTGTTCCGGAGTGGCAGCACTGGGAGCTCTGACGGCAGAGCGGGCGAGGTGGGCGGAGTATCAGCCAAGGCGCGTCCCGTCCAGTCTATCGTGGTACGCTTCCGGCGTGGACGAGCGACAGTTCTTCACCGAGAAACCTGAACAGCGGCCGGCCCGGTTCCAATGCCCCCGCTGCCGGCGCACCAACGACTACTCCATCAGATGGATGCGTCGCACGAAGAAGGCCCAGGTTCCGCCGGGCGCCGACGAGCGCGACCGCGCCATCTTCGGCAAGAGCAAAGATCATCTGATTCGCGTGGATGGCGACGTGACCTGCAAGTCGTGCGGGAAGCGGTTCGAGATCCCATCACACCGGACGATCGTATTCCTCGAGGAACTGGAAGGTCTGCCGCAAGAGGATTACGACGAGTAGATCAGTAAAGTCCGGGGATGAGCTTCCGGCGGACCTTCTTCACGTAGCGGTTGTAGGCCTCGCCCGATGACGCCCTGATCGATCGTTCCTCGAACGGTATCGCCACGAGGATGTACGCGCAGCTCACCACCGCAAAGACGAATCGCGTCATCGTCATCGTGCCGATCGCGAACACGATCAGAAACCAACCCAGATAGATTGGATGGCGGACCAACCCGTATGGGCCCATGGTCTTGAATTCCACTGGCGCGCGAGTGGGGCTGCCGAACGCCGGCAAGTTCGAAGGCATCAATGAGCGCGGCGCTGTACACCGAGAGGAATATTCCTCCGACGTGGACGAGCGCCACCGCGATGCGAAGTGACCCACTCAGTTCCCACACCACACCGCTCACCGGCTGCCACTGCCAGCACACGACGATGAACAACAGGCTGGCGACCCAGACATAGAACGATCGCTCAAGGTGGGGGAACGCCCGGGTCAACGTGCGCCTGACGAATTCCCGCGCGAACAGGCTGTGATGTGCGGAAAACGCCGAGAAGAGGACGATATTCCACACGACGGCCGAGGCCCGCAGAGGACCGTCCACTGTGCGGCCGAAGACGACCCAGTAGCTATAGAGGAAATAGCTGAGCGACAGGACGAAGACGCCGGCGCCCATCCAGGCAACCAATTGCGCGGTCGGGGTTGCCGCGCGGCCTGGATCCTGCACGGCCCGGTATTATATGGGCCTCATGGCGTCCACCGGGCCGCATCGCGTCGTCATCAGCGGCATCGGTGTGGTTTCGCCGTTCGGGGTCGGGCGCGAGCGGTTCTGGCAGCACGTGAGCCGCGGCTGCAGCGGGACGCGTGCCATCACGCAGTTCGACGCCTCAACGTATCCCTGTCAGGTCGCTGCATGGGTCCCACCCATGTCGATTGCCGACGCTCTCGAGCTCGATGGCGATGACGATCATGAGGGGCGCGCCGATCCGAAGCGGTACTCGCGCGCCGCGCTCTTCGGCGTCGTTGCCGGACGAGAGGCCTGGCGCGACGCGGGTCTGAAAGCAGGGGAGTCGGGCGCCGGCGTGCTGATCGGCAGCGGCGGCGGAGGCATCGACATCGGCGAGAAGCAGTACGAGGATTTCTTCACGACCGGCGGCCGACACGTGACGCCGTACGCGATCGCGGTCGGCATCTGCGGCATGGTGTCGAGTGAGATCTCGATCTCGCTGGGGCTGCGCGGGATGAGTCACGTGCTCTCGTGCGGGTGCACGAGCTCGACCGACGCGATCGGCTACGCCTCGTCCCTGATTCGGTCTGGTGACTACGACGTGATCCTGTCGGGCGGCACCGATGGCTGCGTGCTGCCGGGCATGATCTTCGGCTTCTCCCGCATGCGAGCCGTCTCGACCAAGTACAACGATCGTCCCGCCGCGGCGTCGCGGCCCTTCGATCGTGGGCGCGACGGGTTCGTGCTCGGTGAAGGCGCGTGGATGCTGGTGCTCGAGCGGGAAGAGCGCGCGCTCGCCCGCGGTGCCCCCATCTATGCCCGCATCGAAGGCTACGCATCGACCTGCGACGCCTATCACCGCGTGCAGATGGATCCCGATGGCGTGGAGATCGTCCGCTGTATCGAGACCGCGCTGTGTCGCGCCGACCGGCGCCCGGAAGAGGTCGGCTACATCAACTATCACGGTACCTCGACGCAGTTGAACGATCGCATCGAGGCCCAGTGCGTCCGTCGCGTCTTCGGCCGTCACGCAGACGCGGTGCCCGGATCGTCCACGAAGTCGATGATCGGTCATCCGCAGGGCGCGAGCGGCGCCGCCGGCGTCGTCGCGACCGCCCTGGCCATGACGCGAGGCGTACTCCCACCCACGATCAACCTCGACGATCCTGATCCCGCCTGCGAGATGGATTTCATTCCGAACACTCCGCGCGAGGCCGACGTCGACGTGGCGC
Source organism: uncultured Acidobacteriota bacterium (assembly GCA_963751025.1). Taxonomy (GTDB): domain Bacteria; phylum Acidobacteriota; class Vicinamibacteria; order Vicinamibacterales; family UBA2999; genus Gp6-AA40. Next base: position 102,438 of record CAVVTC010000015.1, read on the forward strand.
TGTGCAATTGCCTGGGCTTCGGATCGAAGAACAGCGCCCTCGTGCTGGGACGCGCGCGGTGAACCGCGCCCGCCACGACTCCGGCGGGACACGCGACGCCGATGTTCTGGTGATCGGTGCCGGGCCGGCGGGGAGCGTAGCCGCACTCACGCTCGCACGCGCCGGTGTGCGTGTGCGACTGATCGATCGCGCCACGTTCCCGCGCGACAAGCTGTGTGGCGACACGCTGAATCCCGGATCGCTCTCGATCCTCGACCGCCTCGGGATCGGTGAGCCCGTGCGCGCCTGTGCCTTGCCGATCACCGGTATGACCGTGACCGGACCAGGTGCGCAGGTCTCGGCGGACTATCCCGACGGGCTGCGAGGGATGTCGCTCACGCGGCGGTGCCTCGATCAGTTGCTGCTCGATGCTGCTGCCGCTGCGGGCGCGCGTGTGGACACGGGTGTCGCCGTCAGCGATCCCCTCGTCGCGGGCGACCGAGTCGTGGGTGTGCGTCTGGCGGGGGCCAGTTCCGGTGAGTTGCGTGCGCGCGTTGTGATTGCGGCCGATGGTCGAGGGTCGAGAGTCGCCGCGCGCGTGAAGCTGGCGGCGTATGCGCCGCGCGCCGCGGCGGTGGGCGTTCGGCGCGTACTTCTCGCAGGTCACGCGCATGAGTCAGCGAGGCGAGATGCACATCCGGCGCGGCGCGTACATCGGGGTGGCGCCACTACCTGGAGGCCTCACGAATGTATCCGTGGTGACTGACGGGCACGGCGCGCTGCCCACGCCGCGAGCCGAGCAGCAGGCCATCGTGCGCCGCGCGCTCGAGGCCGATGCGATGCTGCGCGATCGGTTCGCGGGTGCCACGCAGGTGTCGCCGGTGACGGTGATGGGGCCGCTCGCGGTGAACGCGCGCGCGGCGGGATGCCCGGGCCTGCTGCTGGCCGGCGACGCGGCCGGCTTCGTGGATCCGATGACCGGTGACGGTCTTCGCTTCGCGCTGCGCGGCGGAGAGCTTGCCGCGCAGGCCGCGCTCGACGAGCTCGCGTCCGGTCAGCCCGCGTGTGTGCGGCTGGGTATGCAGCGCCGGCGCGAGTTCCAGGGCAAATGGCGGATCAATCGCGCGCTCCGTGCGATGGTGGGGTCGCCGCGTGCGCTCGAGTTCGCCGCGGCCGCGTCCTCGTGGTGGTCGCTGCCGGTCGAGTACCTGATTCGCCTCGCCGGTGACGTGTCTCTTGCGCGACGGCAAGCCTGAGCATGCCGACGCATCTCGCCCTTCCGCTCGTGGCGCTGCTCGCGGTGCTCGTGATGATGCTCGCCGAGCTCTGGCTGTCGGCCTCCAACGAGCGCGTGCTCCGCGCGCACGGCGCCCGCGAAGCCGATGACCCGGTCTTCGCCATGATGCGATTGGCGTACCCCGGCGTGTTCGTCGCCATGGCGATCGAGGGTGCGGTCATCGGCGTGGAGCCAGGGCCGATGACGTTTGCCGGCGTCTCGCTCATGTTCGCGGCGAAGGCGCTGAAGTTCTGGGCGATTGCGTCACTCGGCACACGCTGGACGTACAAGGTGCTGGTGGTGCCGGGCCTGCCGCTCGTGACCACCGGTCCATACCGGTGGTTCCGGCATCCGAACTACATCGGCGTGGTTGGCGAGCTGGTGGCCATGGCCCTGATGACTCGCGCGCGCGTGACCGGTCCGATCGGCACGGTGTTGTTCGGATGGCTCCTGCTCCGGCGGATGGCCGCGGAGGAGCGGGCGATGGAACTATACTCACGACAAGGCGGGCCTGAAGGCCCGCCTCTACGGAGCCGGACGTAGCGGCGGGTCTTCAGACCCGCCGAAAGAACCCGCGCGGACCTTCAGGTCCGCCGAAAGAACATTACGACGCGTCGTATGACAGACATGAGCGGACGACCATTGATGACCTTCCGTCGCGCCTTCGTCGTGTGCGCGCTGGTGATGTTCGCTGCGGTGCAGGTGCCGTCGGCGCAGAGCCGGCCGGCCGCCCCGGCCACGCCAGCCGATGCCGCTCTTCGCGCCCTCAATGCCGGTCAGTATGACGAGGTCGATCGCCTGCTGCGGTCGGCCACCGACGCGCGGTCGATCACCATTCGCGCCCGCGCCGAGATCGCCCGTGGCCGCTACGCCGAGGCCGAGAAACTGCTGACTCCGGCAGCCACTGCCCAGCCAGGCAGTGACGCGGCGCTGGAGCTTGGACTTCTGCACATGCAGCTGGGCCGTCGCGGCGATGCGGTGCGCATGCTGCGCCTGATTGTCGCGAGAGTGGACGCGCAGACCGCGCCCGATCTCCTGCGCCTGGGTCTGGCGGCTCGCGCGCTCGGGGCCTTCCAGGACGCCAACGGGTTCTTCCGGCAGGCCAATCGACTGGCGCCGACCGACGTCGCCGTGAACACGGCGTGGGGCGAACTGTTCCTCGAGAAGTACGACCGGAAGGAAGCGATGCGCTCCTTCCAGGATGCGCTCAAGGCGGACGAGACGCATGTGCCCGCGATCCTCGGCGTCGCGCGCATCGCCACTGAAGAGAATCCGCCGGCGGCCAAGTCGGCGATCGAGAAGGCGCTCAAGACCAATCCCAACTCGGTACCCGCCCACTTGCTCGCCGCGGAAATGTCTCTCGACGACCGGAAGCGGGATGAGGCAAGAGAGGGCGTTCAGCGCGCGCTGAAGGTGAATCCCAACAGCATCGAGGCGCACTCGCTCGAGGCGGCGATCGACTTCCTCGAAGGGAAGACGACCGCGTTCGAGACGCGAGTCCAGCAGGTCCTGAAGATCAACCCGATCTACGGCGAGGTGTATCGCGTGGCCGGCGATCACGCCGCGCGCAACTATCGCTTCGATGAAGCCGCGGCACTGGTCCGTCGCGGACTGGCGATTGATGATGCGAACAGCCGGGCCCACGCCGACCTCGGGCGGCATCTGCTTCGCACCGGCGACGAGCCGGGCGCCCGCCGTGCCCTCGAGCGCGCCTTCAAGGACGATGGCTTCGATCAGCAGACGTACAACTCGCTGACGCTGCTCGACACGCTCGACAAGTTCGAGACCATCACCGACGGCGATCTGATCTTCCGCTTCGATCCCAGTGAAGCCGCGGTCATGCGCGAACATGCCATCCCGCTCGCCAAGGAAGCGATGGCCACGCTCTCGAAGCGCTACAACTTCACGCCGGCCGGTCCGATCCTGATCGAGATGTTCCCGAAGCACGACGACTTCGCCGTGCGCACGATCGGTCTGCCGGGCATGATCGGCGCACTCGGCGCCTGCTTCGGTCGTGTCGTGACGCTCGATTCGCCGAAGGCGCGGCCGCCCGGGGATTTCAACTGGGGCGAGACGCTGTGGCACGAACTGGCCCACGTCTTCACGATCCAGATGTCGAAGCAGCGCGTGCCGCGGTGGCTCACCGAGGGCACGTCGGTGTGGGAAGAAAGGCGCGCGCGTCCCGAGTGGGGCCGCGAGATGGACATCACCTTCGCGCACGCCCTCAACGAAGGCAAGGTCATGAAGCTCGACGTGCTCAATCAAGGCTTCCAGGATCCGAAGATGATCTCGCTGGCCTATTACCAGGCCTCACTGGTTGTCGAGCACATCGTCGAGACCTACGGCGAGCCGAAGCTGCACGCGCTGCTGCGCGCCTATGGTGAAGGTCTCGAGGACGAGACGGCGATCAAGGAAGGCCTGGGGGCGTCGCTGGCGCAGTTGCAGACGGGATTCGATGCCCGTCTCGACAAGCAGTATAGCGACCTGCGGCGTGCGTTGAAGACGCCCGAGATGAAAGAGAAGATGTCGGCGGACGACATCAAGGCCCTTGCCGTCGCGAACCCCGAGAGCTTCGGCGTGCAGATGCGCCTGGCCCAGGCCCTTCACGAAGCCAAGGACAGCGCCGGTGCGATCGCCGCGCTCGAGCGCGCCGCGCAGATCATCCCGGGCGCGAACGGCGCCAACAACCCGCACACGATGATCGCGAAGATCGCCCTCGAGCAGAAGGATACGGCCCGCGCGATCAAGGCACTGGAAACAGTGATGCGTGTGGACCACTCCGACGTGGAGTCGGCGAGGAAGCTCGCCGAGCTGGTCGCCCCGACCGGCGACGCGACGCGCGCCGAGGACGCCTATCGTCGTCTCGTGGCCATCGATCCGTTCGATCGGGAAGCCGAGGCGTCACTCGGCAGACTGGCCCTCAAGCGCAAGGATGCCGTCACGGCCGTGCGCGCGTTCCGCAGCGTCCTGGGCTCGAACCCGCCCGACCTCGCCCAGGCCCACGTGGAACTGGCCGAGGCGCACCTGGCCGCCGGCCAGTACGCCGAAGCCAAGCGTCAGACGCTCGCCGCGCTCGAGATCGCGCCGTCCTTTGAACGAGCGCAGGATCTGTTGCTGAAGATCTCCGAGCAGAAGTGAGTCTCGGTCAGGTCAGAGGGCAAAGGTCAAAGGCCGAGGTCAACGGGCAAAAGGCCAAGGGCTAAGGACAAGGTACAAGTGCGTCCAACCTGGACGTCGGTCCCTCGTACCTTCCCCTCTGCGCCTTTGACTTGTGCCTTTGACCTTTGCCCTTTGACCTGAAAGCTCACCTGACGTCATTCCACCATTCCACCCGTTCTCGCTGCGGCTGTTTGAACAGGAAGACGCCGACGAGGCCCGCGGCGAAGCCGGCGATGTGGGCCCAGAACGCGACGCCGCCGGCCGGCTCGCCGCCGGTCGCCGTGGCAATCGATCCGACGCCGCTCAGAAACTGCATCACGAACCAGATGCCGAGGAAGAAGATCGCCGGCACCTCGATGATCTGGATGAAGAAGAAGATCGGCAGCAGCGTCACGATTCGCGAGTGAGGGTAGAGGACGAAGTAGGCGCCCATGACGCCGGCGACCGCGCCGCTGGCGCCGACCATCGGGATCGGCGAATTCGGCGCCGTGAGCGTCTGGCCGAGCGCGGCGGCAATTCCGCAGAGCAGATAGAACGCCAGAAACCGTCCGTGACCCATCCGGTCCTCGACGTTGTCGCCGAAGATCCAGAGGTAGAGCATGTTGCCCGCCACGTGCAGGAAGCCGCCGTGGAGGAACATCGAGGTGATGACCGTTGGCCACGAGAAGTACGCGGGAACGAGACCGAACGAGAACACGAAGTCGTTGATCGCGTCGCCAAGCGAGAGCTGATACAGGAAGACCAGCGCGTTCAGCACGACGAGGGAGACGGTGACGTAGGGAGTCGTGCGAGAAGGGATGACGTCGCGAAGCGGAATCATCGAGATCGGTTTTCAGTCTACGGTCTTCAGTCTACGGTCTACGGTGGTACATTACCAACGACCGTAGACCGTAGACAGTAGACCGAAGCCCCGAGACCGCAGACCACTCATGCAGTGCCGTTTCTGCCAGACTGAAATCGCCGAGAATGCGCTCATCTGTTACCGCTGCGGCCGCGCGACGACCGATCCCAAGGTCAAGCCGCCCTCCGAGGGCTCGATCTTCGAGCATCGGCGCCGTTCCCGGTGGCCGCTCGTCCTCGTCGCTGTCGTTGTCGCCGTGGCAATGGCTGTGACCGGGTTGTCCTGTTGAGCGGACCCTATAATTGAATCGTGGGACGCCTCGCAGGCCTGGTCGTCCTTGCCGCGGTGATCGCATTCTGTGTGGCGCAGGATCGCGGGACCAGTGCGGGTGTGGGCCGTTACATCACCGCGCACCGGGCCGCGCGTGACGGACGCGGGCCACAGGTCACCATCGATGAGGTGATGGGTCCAGCCAATCGCGCAGCGGTGCTCGAGGGCTCGAGGTGGAGCGGTCGCGTCGCCACCGCCGGGCTGATCGCCGCGCTCGTGTTCAGAAGGGTCCGCCTGAAGGCGGACGACGACGAGGTCTGGTCGTGGATGATCTGATCTTCGACTGGAACCTCGAGTCGCCGCCGCCGAAGCCTCCCGTCGTACAGCTCAACGACGAGACGCTGCGCGACGGGCTGCAGTCGCCGTCGGTGCGCGCGCCGACGATCGAGCAGAAGCTGCGCATCCTGCACCTGCTCGATCGCATCGGCATCGACACCGCAGCCATCGGACTGCCCGGCGCCGGGCCGCACGTCGTGCGCGACGTCGAGCGGCTGGCCTCCGAGATCGTCGAGTGCCGCCTGCACATCCAGGCCAACTGCGTGGCCCGCACCGTCATCGCCGACATTCAGCCCATCGCCGACATCGTGCAGCGCACCGGTCTTCCCATCGAGTGCGGCTGCTTCATCGGATCGAGTCCCATCCGTCAGTACGCCGAAGACTGGACCGTCGATTATCTGCAGCGGTGCACCGAAGAGGCGATCGGCTTCGGTGTGCGTCAAGGCCTGAAGATGATGTACGTCACCGAGGACACGACGCGATCGGATCCGGAGACCCTGCGTCGTCTGTTCGAGACGGCCATCAACGCCGGCGCACATCGGCTCTGCATCGCCGATACGGTCGGCCATGCGACACCGGCCGGCGCCCGGGCGGTCGTGCGGTTCGCGGGGCGGGTCGTCGAGGCCAGCGGCGCGAGCGTGGGCATCGACTGGCACGGCCATCGCGATCGGGACATGGGCACGATCAACAGCCTCGCCGCGCTCGAGGCCGGGGCGTCCCGTGTGCACGGGACGATGCTCGGAATCGGGGAGCGCGTCGGCAACACGCCGATGGATCTGCTCATGGTCAATCTCGTGCTGATGGGATGGATCGAGCGCGACCTGACCCACTTGAACGATCTGGTGCAGGCAGTGTCCGCGGCGACTGGCGAGCCCATTCCCGACAACTATCCGGTGTTCGGCCGCGATGCGTTCCGTACCGCGACCGGCGTTCACGCCGCCGCCGTGGTCAAGGCGTTCAACAAGAACGACACCGAGCTCGCCGATACCGTGTATCCAGGCGTGCCGGCGCGGCTGGTCGGCCGCGCGCAGCAGATCGAGGTCGGTCCGATGTCGGGGCGGTCGAACGTGGTGTTCTGGCTCGAGCGCCGCGGCATCGCCGTGGACGAGGAGCTCGTGGACCGCGTCTTCCGCCGCGCCAAAGCCTCAGCGACGGTGCTCACCGAGCCGGAGATCATGATCGAGGTCGGCAAGTGGAAGAGTGGCAAAGTGGAAAAAGTTGAAAAGTAGGTGAGCGGCTTCTGGGCAGGTGTCGGCGCGTACACGATCTGGGGCCTGGTTCCTATCTACTGGAAGCTGCTGCAGCACGTGCCGGCGATTCAGGTGCTTGGCCACCGGATCGTCTGGTCGCTGGCGGTTCTGCTGATCCTGCTAGCGGCCCGGCGGCGCGTGCGGTCGGCGTTCTCGAGCCCACCTCGCGTCGTCGGACTCTACGCCATTGCCGCGGCGCTCATCGCGGTGAACTGGTTCCTCTACATCTTCGCGGTCAACGCCGGCTTCATCGTCGAGACCAGTCTCGGCTACTACATCACGCCGCTCGTCAACGTGCTCTTCGGCGTCGTCTTCTTTCACGAACGGATGAGGCCCGCGCAGTGGGTCGCGATCGCGCTGGCGACTGCCGGAGTGATTCAGCTGACGTGGGCCTATGGTGCACTGCCATGGATTGCGTTCGGCCTGGCGGCGTCGTTCGGCACCTACGGTCTGGCCAAGAAGAAGGCGCCGCTCGACCCGCTCGCCGGGCTGACGCTCGAAACCGCGCTCCTCGCACCGCTGGCGATCGTGTATCTCCTGATCCTTCATCAATCGGGCGACGGCGCGTTCCTGCGCACTGGCGCCGCCAGCGACGCGTTGATGATCGGCGGCGGCCTCGTCACCACCGTGCCGCTGCTGCTGTTCGCGGCGGCGGTTCGCAGCGTGCCGCTGTCGGTAATCGGCATCCTGCAGTACATCGGGCCGACGATGCAGTTCATCCTCGGCGTGTTCGTGTACCACGAGCCGTTCTCGCGGACGCAGTTCGTCGGCTTCTCAATCGTGTGGCTGGGGCTGGCCGTCTACGCGGGCGACAGCCTGCGCGCGCGACGCGTGTCCCAGCAGATGCCTGCGCTCGACGAAGGCACGGCCTGACTCGCACTGCGGCCGATGACTCTGGAGATCAGACAGGCGCAGCCGGCCGAGGCCGTCGTTGTCGAGGCGATGCTCGTCGAAGCCGCGCAGTGGGTGGATGCGCTCGGCGAGGTGATGTGGGACGAGGGGGAGCTGTCACACGACCGCATCGCGGCCGAGACCGCGGCCGGCCAGTTCGTCCTCGCGCTCGTGGATGGCGAGCCAGCCGGAGCGATCCGCTTTCAGCTCGAGGACACGCTCTTCTGGCCCGACCTGCCGCCTGGCGAGTCGGCCTTCGTCCATCGGCTCGTGGTCAGACGCCGCTTCAAGGGCCAGGGTATTTCGACTGCGCTGCTGCAGTGGTCCGTCGATCGCGCGCGTGGGCTCGGCCGCACGCATCTTCGTCTCGACTGTGACAAGTCACGCCCGAAGCTGCGCGCCCTGTACGAGGGCTTCGGCTTCCAGTTTCACAGCTTCCGTCAGGTCGGGCCGTACTACGTGGCGAGGTACGAGTATCCATTGCGTGACTCGATCACGATAAGCTAACGGCCACTCACAGGAGGAGATGTGCGATTCATGCGTCGGTTCGTACTGTTGGCTGCCGTCGTTCTCCAGACGTCATTGGCGTCAGATCCATTGAACGCTCAGTGGCTGAACTATCCGACTGCCGGTGTGCCACGGAAGCCCGATGGGAAGGTCGACATGACGGCGCCCGCGCCCCGATTGGCCGATGGCAAGCCGGATCTGTCCGGGATCTGGGCGACGGCAGAGCCCAATCGCGGTCCGCAGGCGTCCGCACGCGCCGCCGACGAGCGCTCCGACGACCAGAACATCGCCGCCTCGCGGCAGATGAGAAACATTGGCGTCGATCTTCCGGGAGGGTTGCCGTATCAACCCTGGCAATTACCGATCGTCAAAGAGCGCACGGAGAACGAAGCGATCGACGATCCACACATCAGATGCCTGCCGGACAATTTCCTGCGCGCCTACGGGCTGCCGCACTTGCTGAAGTTCGTCCACTCGCCGCAGTTGCTGGTCGTGCTGAATGAAATGAACGCCGGATATCGCCAGGTGTTCACGGATGGCAGACCGCTGCCCAAGGACCCGACCCCATCATGGCAGGGATACTCGTCGGCACGATGGTCTGGCGATACGCTGGTGATCGACACGATCGGACTGCGCCACGACACGTGGATCGATTGGAATGGAAGCGCGCTGACCGAAGCGGCCAAGGTGCGCGAAGAAATCCGCCGCCCGGATTTCGGACACCTCGAAGTCAAGGTGACCGTCGATGATCCCAAGGGCTACACGAAACCCTGGACGGTCACGCTGAAACAACGCATCGTCGTCGACGCAGAGCTGATCGACGAGATCTGTCTGGAAAACGAGAAGTTCGAGAAGTTCGTCGAGGACAACCTCAGAAAATAGGATCGGGGCGTTTGGTCCGGCTAAAGCCGGACACTGCGTACGAGATCCGAGTACGGCCTTCACGCGCTCAGGCGTGAACGGCACCTCGCGGATGCGGGCGCCGGTGGCGTCGAAGATCGCGTTGCCGATCGCCGCGGCGACGACGGTGATCGGCGGTTTCGCCGGAGCCGCAGGCTTCTTCGTCGGGCTGGTTGATCAGCACCGATCTCGATCCGCAGGGATGGCGAAGCCGACGCGGCAGCGAGCGATAGGTGCGCCAGTCGATCGACGTCACCTTCTCCTCGTCCCACGTCACCGTCTCGCCGAGCGCGCGGCTGATGCCCTGCAGCGCGCCGCCTTCGATCTGGTTGCGCATGCCGTCCGGGTTCGAGATCGGGCCGCAGTCCTGGGCGACGACCAGTCGAGTCACGTGCACGCTGCCCGGTGTCCTGATTCGACGTCGACCTCGGCGACCATCGCGACGTAGCCGTTGTCGCCTTCGTAGCAGACGCAGGCGATGCCGCGGCCGCTGACCACGCCGGTTGCGCCGACTGCTGGCCGCGGCGACGGACGCGCCTGCCAGTTGGCGGCCTTCGCCGCCGTGCGGACGGCTTCGCTCAGACGCGCGTGACTCAGATGGCGCAGCCGATACGCCACCGGATCGGCTTTGACGTGCGCCGCGACTTCGTCCATGAAGCACTCGTGCGCGAACGTGTTCTGCAGCCGCTCGGGCGCGCGCAGCGGCCCGGTGAAGAACGGCGACCTGACGCGATGTGACAGCACGCGCTCGCTGCGGACGACGCCGGCGCCATTCTGCGAGTCGCGCACGCGTCCGGCGATGTACGACGGCGCGGTGTTCGAATCCGTTGTTGAGCGGCGTCGCCGGCGCGGGCGCCGGCGTGCGCGGGTTGAACGGCGCCGGGTTGAAGCCGAGCAGCGTTCCGGTGACGACGTTGCCTGGCGTGTTGTAGCCCGGCCGGCCGCCCTTGGCGGCGGACCAGGCCTCGTAGTCCCACGCCGACGATCGTGCCGCTTGCGTCGAGACCCGACGCGCTGATCGATCGCGAACAGGTTGCCGTAGTTCTCCCACGCCATCTCGTCCTTGCGGGAGAGCTGCACGCGCACCGGCTTGCCGACCGCCTGCGACAGCACGGCGGCGTCGTAGCTCACCGTGTCGGCGCCGTTGATGCCGTAGCAGCCGGCGCCGCGCGTGTAGATCACGCGCACGGCGTCCGGCTTGCAGGCCGAGGATGGTCGCGGTCGTGTTCGCGAGTCGGGATAGACCGACTGCGTCGCCGACCACAGCGTCGCCTTGTCCGCCTGCACATCGGCGACCGCGCACGAGCTGCCGATCGATCCGTGCATCTGATAGGGGTGGAGATAGGTCGCGCGCAGCACGGTCGCGGCCGACGCGAGCGTCTCGTCCACGTCGCCTGAATCCACGAGGAGCGTATCGGCGGACGGCTCCTTTCTGATCTGCTGGTAGGCGTCGCGCTGCGGCGCGAGACGCGGTCCCGGCGTCCACGTCACCGTCAGCTTCGCCGCGGCCTGCATGGCCTGCCACGGCTTCTCGGCAACCACGCCGACGAAGTTGTTCTTGACGACGACCTTCACGAGGCCCGCGCATGCCACGCACCGAGCTCTCGTCCACGCTCGCCACCGTCGCGCCCGGTGAAGGCGGCCGCACCACGCGCCCGTGCAGCATGCCCGGGCACGCGCACGTTGTGCACGAACTCGAACTGGCCCGTCACCATGGCGCGCATGTCCACGCGCGGCACGGACGTGCCGAGCACCTGTCCACTCGCGAGGATGCCTGCGCGCCGCCTTGCGGATCGAGCTGGACCTCGAATCGTCGTCCGCCGACGAGGGCGCCGTAGTCGACCTGCCGCGACGGCGTCGGCTCGCACGCTGACGGCGCCGTCCTCGCGCGACGAGATCCTGACGGCGGCGCTCCCAGCCGCGCCGACGCCAGGCGCACCAGGGTTTCGCGTGCCGTGGCCGCGGCCAGCGCCAGGTTCGCCCGATTGAAGTTCGCCGGATGCGACTGCTGGCCCGACGTCGTTCCCTGATCCGGCGTCATCGACGTGTCGCACTGAATCAGGCGCACGCGCTCGAACGGGCACGCACAACTCCTCGGCGACGAGCTGCATCTGCGCGGTGTAGAGGCCCTGACCGAACTCGCACTTGCCCGGTGTATGCGGTGACCGTGCCGTCGGCTGCCGATGGCGATCCACGAATCGAGCTGGGCGCTCCCGGCTCCGTTGATGCCCTGCGCAAGCACTCCGGTGACCCGGTCGGTGACGCCCGCCGACGCAAACGTGACGATGACCGCGCCCGAGCCTTTCAGGAACGATCGGCGCGAGAAGCCGGCGCTCGGGCGCAGCGGCGCGCCCGCGCGTCGGAGGTCAGTCGCGGGATCTCATACGCGCCGCTCCGTTCGCGTAGCGCCTGATCGCCCTGAGCATGCGCGCGTTGCCGAAGCAGCGGCAGAGCACGCCGGAGAGCGCCTGCTGAATCTGCTCGTCGGTCGCGCGCGGGTTCCGGTCGAGAAACGCCTTTGGCGGTCAGCATCACGCCGCTCAGGCAGAAGCCGCACTGCGCGGCCTGCTCGTCGATGAACGCCTGCTGAATCGGGTGCGGTTTCTCGGGCGTGCCGAGGCCTTCGAGCGTCGTGATCTCGGCGCTCGTCACCGAGCTGACCGGCGTGACGCACGATCGGATGGCCTGACCGTTCGAGATCACGGTGCACGACCCGCACTGGCCGAGACCGCAGCCGAACTTCGGCCCGCGCAGCTCGAGGTCGTCGCTGAGGACGTACAGCAGAGGCGTCGCTGGGTCGACGTCCACGCGTCCGCGAGCGCCCGTTCACCTTCAGTGTCAGCGTCGCCATGGCAAGAGAATACACCCGGGGATCAGGGATCGGGGCGACGCAGCGCTCTTGATCTCGCGATCCCGAGATCCCCGATTTGCCGGCAGCGAGCCGCTTTTCGATGTCGGGGAGCGCGGCGAGGACGACGTCGCCGACGATTTGCAGGCTGCGGGCGCTGACGAAATCGAGCGTGTCCTGCGGCGTGTGCCAGGTCGGGTTCTCGAGATCGATGAGGTCAACCGCTGGAACGCCGGCGCGAAGGAACGGCACGTGATCGTCTTCGATGGTCGTCAGCTCGTTCGAGAACGTGCCTGAATGGCCCAGCTTTGCCGCCGCCGCCCAGAGGATGTCCACCAGCCACGGCGTGGAGTTCGCATCGCGGCGGATCTTCAGCTCGCGGTCTCCGATCATGTCGAGCAGTACGAGCGCCTTCAGGCTGCTGAGCGTCTTCGTCGTGCGCGCCGCGTCCACGTAGTGGCGGCTGCCGTAGGTATTGTCCAGGCCTCGCCACTCGGGCATCCGCGCCTCCTCGCCGTCGAGGAAGAGCAGCTCGATCGTGAACTCGTTCTGTCGTTGTTTGAGGACGCGGGCCAGCTCGAGGAGGGCAGCGGTGGACGAGGCGCCGTCGTTCGCACCGACGAATCGGAACTCGCGATAGAGCTTGGTGTCGAAGTGACTCGCCAGCACGAGACGATCGCGCCGCTTACCGGGAATCGTGGCAATCACGTTGGCCATCGACACCTCGCCGAGCGGCGTCATGCCGATGAACATCTGCTCCTTCGACTCGATGCCCGCCGCTTTCAGCTGATCGATGATGTAGCGCCGCGTCTCCACGATAGCCGGCGTGCCGGATGGCCGAGGGCCGAACGACACCTGCTTCTGCAGATGCTCCCATGCCCGCTTGCTGTCGAACTGGAGCTTGGGTGCGATCTCGAGCTTGCGCGGTGTGTCGGTGCGTCGTTCGATCGTTCGCGGGCTTTCCGTCGCCCGTGCAGGCAATCATTGCACCGACCAGCGCGACGGTCGAGCACGCGTCGCGCAGCATTCGCACCGACCACGCGCGAGGCCGATCGCACCGACCGGCGAAAGAAGGATCGCACCCGACCATCGCAAGCGCGATCGCACCAGATCAGCCCCGTTTGCTCAGCGGAACGTAGTCCCGCCGCGTGGCGCCGATATAGACCTGCTTCGGTCGCGAGATCTTCTGCTCCGGATCGAGGAGCATCTCCTCCCACTGCGCCACCCATCCCGACGTGCGCGGGATCGCAAACAGCACCGGGAACATCGTCACCGGGAAGCCCATCGCCTGATAGATGAGGCCGGAGTAGAAGTCGACGTTCGGATAGAGCTTGCGGGAGATGAAGTACTCGTCCTCGAGCGCGATGCGCTCGAGCTCGAGCGCGATGTCGAGCAGCGGGTTCTTGCCGGTCACCTCGAAGACCGCGTCGGCGGTCTGCTTGATGATCTTCGCCCGCGGGTCGTACGACTTGTAGACCCGGTGGCCGAACCCCATGAGGCGGCCCTCGCCGGCCTTCACGCGCTTGATGAAGCCGGGAATGTTCTGCACCGATCCGATATCGGTCAGCATCCGCAGCACGGCTTCATTCGCTCCACCGTGCAGTGGACCGTAGAGTGCCGCCGCGGCGCCCGCCATGGCCGAGTACGGATCGACATGCGAACTGCCGATGCCGCGCATCGCGCTCGTGCTGCAGTTCTGCTCGTGATCGGCATGCAGGATGAACAGCACCTCGATCGCCCGCTCGAGCACCGGGTTGACCTGATACTTCAGCTCCGTCATCCGGAACAGCATGTTGAGGAAATTGCCGGCGAAGCTCAGGTCGTTGTCGGGGTAGATGTAGGGGCGGCCGATGCTGTGACGGTAGGCATACGCGCCGATGCTCGGGACCTTGGCGATGAGGCGATGGATCTGCTTCTTGCGCGCCCCCTCATCGAAGATCTTCTTGGCGTCCGAGTAGAAGGTCGAGAACGCGCCGACGGTGCTGAGGAAGACGCCCATCGGGTGGGCGTCGTACTGAAATCCCTCCATCAGCTTCTTGATGTTCTCGTGCAGCATCGTGTGGAGGGTGATCTGCATCACCCACTCCTTGAGCTGCGTGTCGGTCGGGAGCTGCCCGAAGATGATCAGATACGCGGTTTCGAGATAGGTCGAATGCTCGGCCAGCTGCTCGATGGGGTAGCCGCGATACTCCAGGATGCCTTGGTCGCCGTCGATGTAGGTGATGCGGCTGCGACATGCCGCCGTGTTCATGAATGCCGGATCGTAGGTGCTCAGCCCCTGGTCGTCCGGCGCGGTCTTGATCTGGCGCAGGTCGGTGGCGCGAATGATGCCGTCGGTGATCGGGACCTCGTACTGCTTGCCGGTCCGGTTATCGGTAATCGTGAGCGTATCGGCCATATGAAGGAAGAATCACTCGTCGAAGTACGTACCCCTAATCGCCCTCGTCTCGCTGCGGGGAGTCCGACTCGGCGTCGCTGTCATGATCGGGGACGGGATCGCTGGCGACTCGATATCGTCCATCCGCCCATTGCACCAGGTCGTCGCTGCGGCACCGCTCGCTGCAGAACGGTCGCCAGCGTGCCTCGACCGGACGGAGACGACACAGTGCGCATAGCTGGGCCTCGCCCATCCGACCAATGATAACTCCCAACGCCAGAATCCCAACTCCCAACTACTCCCAAGCCCCAACCTCCAAAGGACTTCCAACCCCCAAATTCTCAAGAACTCCCAAGTTGTAGGTTTTGGGAGTTCTTGGGGATTGGGAGTTGGGAGTAGTTGGGTGTTGGGATTCGGGCGTTGGGAATTGAGCGCCGTTCAGTCTTCCACCGGCGCGGGCGGGTGATGACGGACGTCGAGTGCGGACACCATGAAGATGACGTCCTCGGCGATGTTCGTCGCGTGATCGCCGATCCGCTCGAGGTGACGCGACACGAGGATCAGATCGAGGGAGGGCTCGACGGTGCCCTGGTCCTTGAGCATGTAGGTGAGCAGGTCGCGAAAGACCTGCGTCTTCAGCGAGTCGAGCCGGTCGTCCTCATTCAGCACCTGATGCGCCAGCGCGGTGTCGCGTTTGACGAAGGCGTCGAGGGAGTCGCGCAGCATGGTCTGGGCGATGTCGCCCATCTGGGGGATGTCGATCAGCTTCTTGACGGGCGGGTGGCTGATGTAGCGGATGCCGGCTTCGGCGATGTTCACGGCCAGGTCGCCCACCCGCTCGAGATCGGTGTTGATCTTCACGGCGGCGACAATCGCCCGCAGATCGGTCGCCATCGGTTGGTGCAGCGCCAGCAGCCGGAAGCAGCGGTTGTCCACCTCGATGTGGAGCTGATTGATCGGCTCGTCACCCGAGAGGACCTTGGCGAAGAGCGCCGCGTCCCTGGAGACGAGGCCCTGGACCGACGCGCGTACGCGCTCCTCGGCCAGGCCGCCCATCTCGAGCAACCGCCCCTGCAGGGCCTCGAGCTCCTCCCGGAAATGCGGTACCTGTCGCTCCACTAGCCGAATCTCCCGGTCACGTAGTCCTCAGTCAGCTTTTCGGCGGGTGCCGTGAAAATCTTTTCGGTCCGATCGTATTCGACCAGCCGGCCCAGCCAGAAGAAGGCAGTGTGGTCGGACACCCGGGCCGCCTGCTGCATGTTATGGGTGACGATGACGATGGTGTAGGTCTTCTTGAGGTCGTAGACCAGTTCCTCGATGCGCTGCGTGGCAATCGGGTCGAGCGCCGATGCCGGTTCGTCCATCAGCAGAATATCGGGCCGCACGGCCAGGGCGCGGGCGATGCACAGCCGCTGCTGCTGTCCGCCCGACAACGCCAGCGCCGACTCGTGCAGCCGGTCCTTCACCTCGTCCCAGAGCGCCGCCTGTTTCAGGCTTTCCTCGACCCGCCCGGCCAACTCCGATTTGGTGCCCACCAGGCCGTTGATCTTGAGTCCGTACGCGACGTTCTCGAAGATCGACTTGGGGAACGGGTTCGACTTCTGAAACACCATCCCGACCCGCCGGCGGAGCTGCACGACGTCCATGCCCGACGTGTAGATGTCCTCGTTGTCGATCAGGATTCGCCCCTCGACCCGCGTGCCGACGATGATGTCGTTCATGCGGTTGAGCGTGCGCAGGAACGTGCTCTTTCCGCAGCCCGATGGCCCGATGAACGCGGTGACCAGGTGCGGCTTGATGCGAATCGAGATGTCCTGCAGCGCCCGCTTGTCGCCGTAGAAGAAGTTCAGGCGCTCGACTTCGATCTTGCACGGCGCGTTCGCATCGCTCGTGTCCTGGCGGCCGGACGCCAGCTGGCCAAGAGAGGCGAGCGGACGAGGCGGGGCGGTGCTCACGCTGCCCCCTTCTTCTGATAACGATCGCGCAGCCAGATGGCGGTCGCGTTCATGGAAAGGAGCAGGAGCACCAGCACGATGATGCCCGCGGCGGCGTTGGCGTGGAAGTCCACCTGCGGACGCGACACCCAATTGAAGATTTGAATCGGCAGCACGGTGAATGCCGACCAGATCGAATCGGGCGCGAACGTCGCAAACGTCACCGCGCCGGCGATAATCAGCGGCGCTGTTTCTCCAATCGCTCGCGACAAGGCGAGGATGAGCCCGGTCAGGATTCCCGGCGCGGCGACCGGCAGCACCTGGTACCAGATGGTCTGCCACTTGGTCGCACCCAGGGCGTAGGAACCCTCCCGCAGCGATCCGGGCACACCGCGGAGCGCCTCGCGCGTCGAGAGGATGACCACCGGTAGCACGAGCAAGGCCAGCGTCGATGCGCCCGCAAGAACGCTGCGTCCCATGCCCATCATCCGCACGAAGAGCCCGAGCCCCAGCAGCCCGTAGATGATTGACGGGACGGCGGCGAGGTTGGTGATGTTGAGCTCGATGATGCGCGCCACGACGCTGCGGCCGCCGTACTCCTCGAGGTAGATGGCTGCGGCGACGCCGACTGGTACTGCCAGAACGGCGGTCACGGCAATGATGAAGATACTGCCCACCAGTGCGGACCAGATACCCGCCTGTGCCGCCCGGCGCGACGAGAAGCTGGTGATGAAGTCCCATGACAGACGTCCGGCGCCGTCGGAGACGATGTCAAAGATCAGCGCGCCCAGACACGCGAGCGCGATCAGCAGCACGAGCAGTGCGATCGCCTGGAAGGCGACATCGGCGATCCGGCGCCAGGCAATGGTCCGGCCGCCGTGTGTGCCGCTGAGCGCGACGGGGTTGACCTGGTTCACGCGTACTCCTCGCGGTAACGCGCGCGCAGCCAGGCGCTCACCAGGTTCAGCCCGAACGTTCCGATGAACAGCAGCATCCCGACGGCGAAGATGGTGCGGTACTCGAGCGTGCCCTGCGGCGTGTCGCCGAGGCTGATCTGGACGATGTAGGCGGTCATGGTCTCGACCGGCACCGTCGGATCCCACGTGAACCGTGGCTGCTGCCCCGCGGCGATGGCCACGATCATCGTCTCGCCGATGGCGCGAGAGACGGCGAGGATGAACGCCGCCGTGATGCCCGAGAACGCCGCCGGTACCACCACACGCACGCTGGTCTGCATCCTGGTCGCGCCAAGCGCATACGAGCCTTCCCGTAATCCTTGAGGGACGCTGCGCATCGCGTCTTCCGAGAGCGACGACACGAGCGGGAGAATCATGATGCCCATGACGATGCCTGGGCCGAGCGCGTTGAAGCCGGCCAATCCGGGAATGAAGCGCTGCAGAAGCGGGGTGACGAACAGGAGTGCGAAATAGCCGTACACCACGGTGGGAATCCCGGCGAGCAGCTCGAGCACCGGTTTCACGACGCGCCGGACCCGCGCGCCCGCGTATTCACTGAGGTAGATCGCGCTGAGGAGTCCCATCGGCAATGCCACCAGCATGGCGATCAGCGAGACCAGCGTCGTACCGACGACAAGGGGCAGGACGCCAAAGCGCGGCATCGAGAACAGCGGCGTCCACTCGGTACCGAAGAGGAACTCCGCGATCGGGACTTCGCGAAGGAAGGCGACGGTCTCCATCGTCAGCACCACGATGATGCCGATCGTGGTGCCGATCGAGAGCAGAGCACAGAGAAAGAGGCCCCACTCGATCAGGAACTCGAACCGCTTCATTGCCTATTGCTCGCGGGCGAGCAGCTTCTCGAGCGTCAAGCCGACTTGCGACTCACCCGAGCCGAACGCCGTTCCCACTCTCCGGTCGGCGAAGTGCTTCTTCGCCAGGTCGTAGATTTGCGGCGTCAGCTCGACGTAGCCGACTTCGCGCAGCAGCGACTCGGCGGTGAAATACGATTCGACGAATTTCTGGATCTCGGGACGATCGGCTGCCTTGCGGGCGACGTAGATGAAGAGCGGACGGGACAGCGGTTGATACGTGCCGTTGCGCACCGTCTCGGCGGTCGGCACGATCGGACCGTCGCCGTTGTCCTTCTTGCCATCCTCGACCGGCACGATCTTCATCGCCGCCTTGTTCTGCTCGACGTAGGCCAGTGGTATGAATCCCAGTGCCAGTTCGTCGCTGCTGACGCCCTGGACGAGCACGTTGTCGTCCTCGCTCGAGGTGAAGTCGCCGCGGCTCGCGCCCTGCTTCCCGACCGTCGCTTCGGTGAAGTAGTCGTAGGTGCCCGAATCGACGCCGGCGCCGAACAGGTGAATCTCGCGATCCGGCCACCCGGCGCGCACCTGATTCCACCGCATGATCTTCCCCTGTGCCTCGGGGGCCCACAGCTTCTTGAGCTCGGCGATGGTGATCGACGTGGCCCACGAGTTCTTCGGGTTCACGACCAGGGCCAGGCCGTCGAAGGCCACGGGCAACTCGATGTACTCGATGCCGGCCTTCGAGCACGCCTCAATCTCACTCTTGCTGATCGGGCGTGACGCGTTGCTGATGTCGGTCTCGCCGCGACAGAACTTCTGGAAACCGCCGCCCGTGCCCGAGATGCCCACGGTCACGCGGACGGAGGTGTTGGCCTTCTGGAATTCCTCGGCGACGGCCTCGCTGATGGGAAAGACCGTGCTCGACCCGTCGATCTGAATGACGGACGGTGCAGCAGCCGCGCCACCGGTGGACGAGGTCTGTCCCCCTCCACACGACACGATGAGGACAGACACGAACAGCAACAGACCGCAGCGAACAAGCGTATTGGTCACGCCCTCACGCTATCGAATATGAATTTCGCGCCTGTTTCCTTGGTGTTAAATCCGTGTTACACGGGCGCGCCGCACGCCAGGCCGGCGGGGCGCGCGAGAACCTCGCGCGGGGCTCACCGGTGCCGGTATCGCGGCTGTGGCGGACTCGAGCCGGACTGGCTTGCCGAGCAACTTCTCGAAGGGCTGAAGGTGACGATTGGTGGCCCAGACCTCGAGTTCAGCATCGCTGCCGGTGTGCACCTGAAGCAGCACGTCCTCGCCGCGGTCGCGAAGCTCGAGTCCGGAAATCGACTGCGCATGACTGCGGTCCAGGCTTTCGGCCACCCGCAGGATCGACGCCAGCGTGCGGACGGTCCGGCGCAAGGTTGAGGACAGTCCGGCGTACTCCTCGTGCGATCGCTTCGGCGTTCCGCGACGGTGATAGCGCGCCACGAGCGCGATGACCTCAATCTCGTCGGGATGAAAGCCGCGGAGGTCGCCGTTCCTGATCAGGTAATACGAGTGCCGATGATGGCGCGCGTAGCTGATGAGCCCGCCGATGTCGTGGAGCAACGCCGCGTACTCGAGCCACTCGCGTTCGCGATCGGTCAGCCCGTGCACGGCTCGGGTTTGATCGAACAGCGCCAGCGCCAGCCGGACCACCTGCTGGGCGTGCTCGGCGTAGTAGTTGCAACGTTCAGCGAGTTCGAGGGCGCTGCGCCGCCGCACGTCGGGGATCTTGTCCACCTGGGCGATTTGCCGGCGGTTGCGCCGGATGTAGTCGAGCACCAGGCCTTCGCGCAGCGCGAGGTCGCAGAGCGTGAGCTCTTCCGCGCCAAGCCGGCGCAGGATGGTGTCGAGGAGGACGGCGCCCGCGACGACGAGATCGGCGCGTCGTGGATCGAGGCCGGGCACGGCCAGGCGCTGCTCCGGGTCCAGCGCGACGACCTCCTTGCGGACCTTGCGAATCTGCTTGGCCGAGACGCGCAGGTTGCGGAGCTCGGCCGGCGGGGCCCCGCGCGCGGCGGTCGCGGCGACGGCGCCCAGGCTGAGGATGGTGCCGGACGTGCCAATCACCCGATCGAAGCCCATCGAGGTGATCTGATCGCAGTGCCGGCCGATCTCCGACAGGATGTGCTTCGAGAGCTTGCGCTCGTCGCGGCCCGAGAGAGGATCACTTTGGACGAACCGTTCGGTGAGCCGGATGACGCCGATCTTGAAACTGCGCGCGGCCTGAATCGCCGTCGCGTTGCCGAGCGTGATTTCCACGCTGCCGCCGCCGACATCGATGACGACCGCGCGCGCGCTGCCGACGTCCACGCCGTAGACCGCGGCCTGGTGGATCAGCCGCGCTTCCTCGGCGCCGGTGATGACGCGCGGCCGGATGCCGGTCTCGCGCTCGATGCGCGACAGGAACTCTCCACCGTTGCGGGCTTCGCGCGTGGCGCTCGTCGCCGCCGCAAGAATCTCGTCGACGCGATGCGACTCGGCGAGCCGCTTGAATTTCGACAGCGCCTGCAGTGTCGCGTTCATCGCGTCCGTCGTCAGGGCCTTGCCGTCGAGTCCGCCGGCGCCGAGACGGACCATGACTTTCTCGCGATCGACGACTTCGAACGAGAGATCGGTTCGTACGCGAACGACGATCATGTGGACGGAATTTGTGCCGATGTCGATGGCTGCGATCCGCATGAGATGAGTCCGACTTATAGTAGGTCGAGACGAGTCACGTCATGAAGCGCACGAGCCCGTCCGAGCTTCTCATCCGCCAGCGGCTGGCGGCGTTGAGCCGCACACTTCCCGGTGCGCGGAAGGGAGACGTGCACTCGGTTCACCAGGCGCGCGTGGCCACGCGCCGAATCCGCGAGGCGCTCCCGCTCATCGCGCGCGGCCGTTCCGGAAAGTCGCTCGTCAAGTCGGTTCGCCGATTGACGCGCGCCCTGGGTCCGGTGCGCGAACTCGATGTCGCGCTGCTCAACCTCGATCAGATGCGCGCGTCGGGCGACGTGCCCGAGGCGGCGATCGCGCGCCTGCGTCAGCTGGTCACCGAGGAACGACAGCGGGTCGGCGCCGAGATGGTCAGGCGAATTCAGCAGTACAACCTGCCCAAGCTGCAGAAGAAGGCCGTGGAAGCCGCACGCCGCGGTCCGGTCACGCGCGGGGCGCGCGATCCGGGTCGAGCGGCGGCCGCCATGGCGCGGGCGGCGCGTCGCGCCGATGGCCTTCGCGCGGCGATCGACAATGCGGCCGGGATCTACCTTCCGGATCGCCTGCACCAGGTGCGGATTGCGGTGAAGAAGCTGCGCTACGCGCTCGAAATCGCCCGCGATCTCAGCGGAAGCCGAGCCACCGCGCGCATCCGCACGCTCAAGCGAGTACAGGAGTTGCTCGGGCGCATGCACGATCTCGAGATGCTGATCGCGCGCACGCGCGCCATCCAGAGCCGGGCCGGTGCGCCGAACCTGAAGCTGTCGGGTGATCTCGATCGGCTCGTGCGCCGTCTGGAAAATGAATGCCGACGGTTACACGTCCGTTACATGAACGAGAGGAAGGCGTTACGCGGGATCTGCGATTATGTGACCGCGCGCGGGGGCCGGCTCGGCAGTGCCTCAGCGGCTTAGGCCAATCACATGCCTCCCTCTGAGATCTACCTCGTGCGTCACGCGATCGCCGCGGAGCGCGGCGACGACTGGCCGGATGACAGCAAGCGCCCGCTGACCGAGCGCGGCATCAGTCGATTCAAGGAAGGTGTCGGCGGATTGAAAGGTCTCGAGGCGACCATCGACGAGATCTTCACCAGTCCCCTCGTGCGCGCGCGACAGACTGCCGACCTCCTCGCTGCGGGCATCGATGGCCGGCCCACGGTGAAACTGCTCGACGCGCTCGCGCCAGGACATTCCCCGGCGACCGTGATGGCGCACCTGGCCAAGGCCGCCAAGCGCTCGCGCCTCGCGCTCGTCGGACACGAGCCCGATCTCGGTGAGCTCGCCGCACACCTGATCGGCGCACGGCGCCCGCTGCCGTTCAAGAAGGGCGGCATCTGCCGGATCGACGTGGCCGGTCTCTCGTCGAAGGCGGGCGGCACGCTCGTCTGGTTCGTCACGCCCAAGGTTCTGCGTAAACTCGCTACGTGAGCGAGACCGTCGCGGTCATCATCAACCCGATTTCTGGAGCGGGCCGCCGGCCGGATGTTGCGCGTCAGCGTGCGGAGCGCGCGACCGCATTCCTCGTCGGGCATCAGGTCGATGGAGAAGTGTTTGTCACCGAGCGCTCCGGTCACGCCCGCGAGCTGGCGCTGGCGGCGCTCGGTCGCGGCGTGACGCGGTGTGTCGCATGGGGCGGCGACGGCACCGTGAACGAGGTGGCCTCCGCGCTGGCATTCACGCCGGCGTCGATTGCGATCATTCCGAGCGGGTCCGGCAACGGACTGTCCCGCGAGGTCGGCATCCCCTTCGATCCGAAGCTGGCGTTCGACATCGCGCTCGGCGGTCGCGAACGGGTGATCGATGCGGGCGAGATCGAAGGCCGACTGTTCTTCAATCTCGCTGGTGTCGGACTCGATGCGCGCATCGCGCATCAATTCGCGGCGACCGGACTGTCGCGCCGCGGTTTCGCCAGATATCTCGAGATCGCCGGCAGCGAGATCTTCCGTCGTTCGCAGCACGACCTCGTCGTTGCCACCGACGGTCAGTCGCGACGCATGCGCGCGCTCCTCGTGGCGATTGCCAACGGCCGCCAGTACCGGAAACGGCGCGCTCATCGCACCCGACGCGCGCATCGACGACGGGCTGCTCGATGTGACCGTTGTCGATGATCGTTCGCCGTGGGGCGTGCTGCGTCACGCGCCGAAGCTCTTTCGCGGCAGGCTCGCCGATGTACCTGGCGTCACGATGTCGGTCGCGACGCGAGTGGAGATCGCCTCGACCGAGCCGCTCATCTATCACGTGGACGGTGAGCCGTGCGAGGGCGGGTTGTCGGTCTCCGCACGCATCAGGCCAGGGGCACTGCGCGTTCGGGTGGGCAACCTATGTGCCTGAATTGCTTGAAGTACCGCGAGTCACAGCAAGATTTACACAAGGTTTACAGGAGCGACGGCGGTGTGGAGGTATAGATCGGACTCTATGTACGCGCGAATCTTCCACAAAGCTGATCAAACGCGTCGATTCACCATTACCAATGCCGGCCGCGGAACCGGATGGGAAGTGCGTGATGAGCAGGATAGTCAGGTGATTTTGAACGTTCGCTACACCGATTGGCATCGGGTTGAGCGCGCGCGAATGGCATTCGCCAGTCAGGCGCTCAATCTGCAGTTGTCGGGCTGGAAGGAATCCTAGAAACCTCGAGCTACTCCACGAACCGGTAGCCCAGTCCCACGACAGTTTCAATCTGCCGTCCGGCAGCCCCCAGCTTCCCCCGCAGACGACCGACGTGCACGTCCACCGAGCGGGTCTCCACGAGCCGGTCGTATCCCCAGACGCGCTCGAGCAGCCGGTCCCGTGAGAGGACGCGGTTCTTGTTCTCGACCAGATAGCGGAGGAGCTCGAACTCGCGCCGGGTCAGGCGAACCGACTCTCCGTCCACGCTGACCGCCACCGCGTCGAAATCGGCGACCAGGTGCTTGCCGCGGTAGACGAACGCTTCAGTTTTCGAGTCGCCGTTGCCGGAGACGACGTGGCCGCGACGCAGCACGGCGCGGACGCGCGCCGCAAGCTCGCGAAGGCTGAACGGTTTCGTGATGTAGTCGTCGGCGCCGACATCGAGCCCGGTGACCCGATCGCTTTCGCTCGTGCGCGCGGTCAGCATGATGATCGGCACGCGGGCGGTGCTCGCGCGCGCGCGCAGAATGCGGCAGACTTCGAGGCCGCTCAGCACCGGCAGATTGAGATCGAGCACGATCAGATCCGGCGTCCGATCGGTGACCGCCTTGAGCGCTTCGTCACCGGTCCCGACGATGTCGACCTCGATGTCGCCACCTTTTTCCAGGCTGTGCTTGATCAGCCCGGCGATGTCCTGCTCGTCGTCGACGACGAGGACCTGAGTGCGGGTGGCGCCGCCGACGCGGCTCATGCCGACATCGCTGGCGCGGGTCGTTTCCGCTGTCTGTGGCACCGGTACTCCGTTTCCATGCGTGATTGACAACGTCCACGGTAAGAAACGGGGATTTCCGGGCCGTGACGTCGGGGTTAAATCTGGGTTACGACCCAAGCCCGGCCGGGTTTGATAGTATCCCCGGGTGACAAACCTCGAAGAGACCGCGGGGCCGGCAGCCAGCCCCGAAGCGGCGGCTCAGCGCTGGCTTCCCGCGCTCCTGCTGCTGTTCATCGGCTCTGGCTGCGCAGCCCTCATATACGAAGTCGTCTGGTTCCAGCTCCTGCAGTTGAACATCGGCTCGTCCGCCGTCTCGCTGGGCGTGCTGCTGGGGATCTACATGGGTGGCATGTGCCTCGGCAGCCTGCTGATGCCGAAGTATCTGAACCCGCGCCATCATCCGCTCAAGGTCTACGCGTACCTCGAGCTCGGGATCGCCGTCTTCGGCGTGATCGTGCTCTTCGCGGTGCCGATCGTCGGGCGGATTTACACGAGCATCGCCGGCACGGGACAGGTCAGCCTGGTCCTGCGTGCGATCGTCGCCGGCATCTGCCTGCTGCCGCCCACGCTCCTGATGGGCGCGACGCTGCCCGCGATCGCGCGCTGGGTGGAGACCACGCCGAAGGGCGTGTCGTGGCTCGGCTACTTCTACGGCGGCAACCTCGCCGGCGCCGTCGTCGGCAGCCTGCTCGCCGGTTTCTATCTGCTGCGCGTCTTCGATATGCCGACGGCCACGGGCGCGGCCGTCGCGCTCAACGTCGATCGTGGCGCTGCTTGCGCTGGGTGTTGCCGCGCGCACGCCGCACACCGTCATCACGGCCACTGCCGAGACGCCGAGTGTCGCGGCCGTTCCAGCCGACGTGCGGCGGCTCGTCTACATCGCCATCGCGTTGTCCGGCCTCACCGCGCTGGGATCGGAAGTCGTGTGGACGCGGATGCTGTCGCTGCTCTTCGGCGCGACGACGTACACCTTCTCGCTGATCCTCGCCGTGTTTCTGGTCGGCCTGGGCATCGGCAGCAGCCTCGGATCGGCGATGGCTCGCAACCTGTCGAACCCGAGAATCGCACTCGGCTGGTGCCAGCTCGGGTTGTGCGTGTGTCTGGCCTGGGCGGCGTACGCCACCAGCGTGTCGCTGCCGTACTGGCCCATCAACCCGTCGATCTCGACGTCGCTGATGTTCAACTTCCAGCTCGATCTCATGCGCGCGATCTGGGTGATGCTGCCCGGCGCGATCCTCTGGGGCGCGAGCTTCCCGCTGGCGCTGGCCAGCGTCGCCGGACCGGGACAGGACTCCGGACGTCTCGTTGGCGGCGTCTACGCGGCGAACACGGTGGGCGCGATCGTCGGTGCGGTGGTCGTGAGCCTCGTTCTCGTCGGCACCGTCGGGAGCCAGACGACGCAGCAGGTGCTGATCGGCGTCGCGGCGATGGCTGGACTCCTGATGCTGATGCCAACGGCGGGTGAGCGCAGAACCCTGGTGGCGTCCACGCCGGTCGTCGTGATCGGGATCGCGCTCGTTGCCGGCCTGCTGGCCCGCTCCGTGGCTCCCATCCCGTGGATCCTCGTGGCCTACGGACGGTATGCGGCGACGTGGGTCGGGCAGAACGAGATGGTGTACGTCGGTGAGGGCGTGACCGCGTCGGTCGCCGTCACCCGGACGCCGACGGGCGTGCTCAACTATCACAATGCCGGAAAAGTGCAGGCGTCGAGCGAGCCGCAGGACATGCGGCTGCAGCGGATGCTCGGCCACATCACCACGCTGGTGCCGAAGACGCCGACCAAGGTGCTGGTGATTGGCTGCGGCGCCGGCGTCACGGCCGGCGCGGTCTCGATCGATCCGATGGTCAAGGACCAGACGATCGCCGAGATCGAGCCGCTGGTCCCGCGCGTCGTGTCTACCCACTTCGCCGAGCACAACTTCAACGTCGTGAACAATCCCAAGGTCAAGATCCATCTCGACGACGCGCGGCACTACCTGCTGACCACGGACGAGAAGTTCGACGCGATCACGTCGGATCCGCTCGACCCCTGGGTCAAGGGCGCCGCGACGCTCTACACCAGGGAGTTCTTCGAGGTGGTGAGGAGCCACCTCAATCCCGGTGGTGTCGTGACGCTGTTCGTGCAGTTGTACGAGAGCAGCGAGGCGGCGGTGAAGAGCGAGATCGGGACGTTCCTCGAGGTGTTCCCCAACGGCGCCGTGTTCGCCAACACGGTCAACGGACAGGGCTACGACCTCGTGCTCTTCGGCCAGGTCGATGGCGGCAAGATCAACATCGACGACGTGCAGAAGCGACTCTCGGATCCGGCGAATGCCGCGATCGCGAAGTCGCTGGGCGAAGTCGGGATCAACTCGGCCGTCGATCTGTTCGGCACCTACGCCGGCCGCAAGTCGGACATGAAGACCTGGCTGAGCGATGCGATCATCAACACCGACCGCAACCTGAAGCTGCAGTATCTCGCCGGCCTCGGGCTCAACCTGTATCAGAGCGACGCGATCTACAAGGCGATGATCCGCGAGGCGAAGTATCCCGCGGATCTGTTCGAGGGGAGTCCCGAGACGCTGGCCGCGTTGAAGGGCAAGATCGACGCCTCGCTGTCAGGCGTGTCGTCTTTCTGATCTCAGTCGATTCCCAATCCCCAACTCCGCAACTCCCAACTACACCCAACTCCACAACTCCCAATGACTCCCCAAACCATGGGGAGTTTGGGGCATGGTCGTTCCACTAGATAATCTTCTGAACAAAGAGCAATATATCCTCGTATAGCCAATTTTGAAGGGATTCTGATGCATAGATCACCGTGTGGAGTGAGGGGTCGACTGTGCCGCGTGCGTGAATCGCCCCTCCAGAGCGAGACGCCCCAGGGCACGCTCGACATGCTGGTGCTTCAGGTCCTGGTGATGGGCCCGGCGCACGGCCACACCATCGCGCATGCCATCGAGCGCGGGTCGGAGGACGTGCTCCAGATTGAGCACGGCTCCTTGTACCCCGCGCTGCACCGGCTGGAAAACCGCGGCTGGATCGCGTCCTTCTGGGGCACGTCCGACAACAACCGCAAGGCGAAGTACTACCGGCTGACGCCCACCGGCCGCAAGCAACTGGCGGCACAGACGACGCGCTGGGAAGAAATCGTCCGCGCCATCGGCAGGATTCTCAAACCTTCGACGGAGTAGCCATGAGCTGGCGCCGGTTCTTCCGCAGAGCGCACTGGGATCGCGATCGCGCCGAGGAGCTGCGCTCGTACCTCGAGATCGAAACCGACGAGAACGTCGCGCGTGGCATGTCGCGTGACGCGGCGCAACGGGCGGCACACATCAAGCTTGGGAACACGGTGCGGATCCGCGAGGAGATCTATCGCATGAACACGATCAGCCTGCTCGATACGCTCGGCCGCGATCTGCGCCAGGCCGTGCGCGGCATGAGGCGGCGTCCCGGGTTCACGCTTGCGGTCGTCTTGACGCTGGCCCTGGGCATCGGCGCGAACACCGCGATCTTCGCCGTGGTCGATGGCGTGCTGATCAAGCCGCTGCCGTATCCGCACGCCGAGGAGCTCGTCAGCCTCGAGCACGCGGCGCCCGGCGTCAACCTCGCCGAGCTCCGCATGTCGCCGACGCAGCTCTTCACGTATCGCGACGAAGGTCGCGTCTTCCAGCAGATCGGCCTCTATGGCGACGGCGGACGGACAATCACCGGTCTTGGAGATCCGGAGCAGGCGCGCGCGCTGTTCGTCACGTATGGCGTGCTGCAAGCGCTCGGCGTCCAGCCGCAACGCGGCCGGATCTTCTCGGAGGCTGACACGACACCCGGCGGATCGGCGCTCCTGCCACTGATCCTGAGCCACGCGTACTGGCAGCGGCGGTTTGGCGGCGACGCCTCAGTGATCGGACGCCGGTTCAGCGTGGACTCGAGCCCGGCCGAAGTGATCGGCGTCATGCCCGAGGGCTTCCGGTTCCTGGACATGGAGCCCGGCCTTCGAAGTGATCGTGCCCATCGTGCTCAATCGCAACGGACTGAGGATCGACGGATTCAACATGTCCGGTCTCGCACGGCTGAAGCCTGGCGCGACCGCGGCCGATGCCAACACCGACATCGCTCGCATGCTGCCGATCTGGCTCAACGCGTGGCCGTTGACGCCCAACGGCGGCGGGCGGCAGCAGGTCGAGGGCTGGCGGATCACGCCAACGGTCCGGCCGTTGAAGGATCGCGTCATCGGCGGTGTCGGCGACATGCTCTGGATCCTGATGGGCACGATCGGCATCGTGCTGCTGATCGCGTGCGCCAACGTCGCCAACCTGATGCTGGTGCGGTCCGAGAGCCGTCGTCAGGAATTCGCGGTGCGCACGGCGCTCGGTGCGAGCCGCGGACAACTCGCGCGAGCCGTGTCGGTCGAGAGCGTGGTGCTGTCGCTGACCGGCGGGGCCCTGGGCGTGGCGCTCGCGCATGCCGGTCTCACGCTGCTCGTCGCGATTGCGCCGGTCACGCTGCCGCGCGTCGCGGACATCTCGCTCGATGTGCGTGTGATCGCCTTCGCCGTCGCCGTGTCCCTCCTCTCGAGCGTGCTGTTCGGTGCGCTGCCGGCACTGAAGCACATCACGCGGCAAGGCCCGGCGCTCGGCGGCTCGGCCCGCGGTGCAAGCGCGAGCCGCGAACGGCAGCGGGTGCGCAATGCACTGGTCGTCGTCCAGGTCGCGCTGGCGCTCGTCCTGTTGGTGGGCTCCGGCCTGATGATCCGAACGTTTCAAGCCCTGCTCAACGTCGAACCCGGGTTCATGCCTGGAGCCGATCTCCAGACCGCCAGAGTCTGGGTGCCTCCACAGCAGGTACCCGACGCCGAGCGTACAACGCGGACGCAGCAGGAGATCCTCGACAAGATCGCGGCGCTCCCTGGCGTCACGGCGGCCGCCTTCGCCAGCGCGGTGCCGATGGAGGGACCGCTCCGCGTCTGGCAGGACGCCGTCTACGTTGACGGCACAACCTACGCACCCGGGACGACCCCTCCGGTACGGCGAATGAAGGTCGTCTCGCCCGGCTACTTCCACGCGATCGGTACGCGCATGATTGCCGGCCGTGACTTCACATGGAACGACATCTACGGACGCACGAACGTCGTCATCGTCTCCGAGAACTTTGCGCGTGAAGTCTGGGGCTCACCCGCGGCGGCGCTCGGGCAGCGCATTCACGAGTCCGCGCCCGCGGCGTCGATCGTCTGGCGCGAGATCGTCGGCATCGTCGAGGAAGTCCATGAGGATGCGCTGCACCAGGCCGCGCCGGCGATGGCGTATTGGCCGGTCTTGATGGACAACTTTGCCGGCACGCCGCGGTTCGTCATGCGCGCGGTCAATCTCGTGATCCGCAGCGAGCAGGCCGGCCGCGAAAGCCTGCTCGACGGCGTGCGAAGCTCTGTGTGGTCGGTGAACTCGAGCATGCCGGTGTTCCTGGTCCGGACGATGAAGGATCTGTACGACCAGTCGATCGCGCGGACGTCGTTCGCACTGGTCATGCTCGGCATCGCGGCCGCGATGGCGCTGGTGCTCGGCGTCATCGGCATCTACGGCGTCATCGCCTACCTCGTCTCGCTGCGGTCGCGAGAGATCGGTATCCGCCTGGCGCTCGGCGCCGCGCCGGCCGAGCTAATGCGGATGTTCGTGCGGCAAGGTCTGACGCTGACGGCGATAGGCGCCGCAGTGGGCCTGGTGACAGCCGTCGCGCTGACGCAGTGGATGTCGTCGCTGCTGTTCGGTGTCGAGCGGCTCGATCCACCAACGTATGCAGCGGTGCTGGCGGTGCTGGCAATGGCCGCCGCGCTGGCCAGCTACGTACCGGCGCGCAGGGCCGCGGCCGTCGATCCGGTTGGAACACTCACAGCGGAGTGAATCGATCGATGATTCGCAGAGGCTTGCTGATGATTCTCGGCAGTCGCCGTGATGGCAAGTCGGCAGCGGTGCGCGTGCCCAGATGCCCGCCGGCTACGAGCTCGCGCTTGTCGACGTTGATGGCACGAAGAAGGTTCTCGGTCAGCTGCCGGCGTCCGTCTACGCGCCTCGCATCTCGCCTGATGGCACGCGTGTGGCGTTCGAAACGCGTGACCTCAAAGGGCCGGACGGTTTTCGGCTCTGGACCGCGGATCTCGCGGATACCGCCGGGCGGCGGCCGTTCCCTCTGACAGGCGTGGCGAACTGGGCGCCGATGTGGTCGCCTGACGGCCAGCGCCTGGTCTTCATCATCTCCGGCGATCGTCCCGACTCACTGTACTGGCAACGCACGGACGGCACCGGAAGCGCCGAGCATCTGATCGACACCCGAGCCGCCGAAGGCTGGATCGCCGGCGGGTCACACATGCGGTTCCTGACGCTGACCGGGAACGGCGACTACGGGATCTCACTGCTCGACATGGCGAGGCGGACGGTCACGCTGTTCGTCGATGTGCCTGGCTCGGCGCAACACAGCAGCGCCATCTCGCCCGATGGCAAGTGGATGGCGTACGCGTCCAACGAGACCGGCCGCTATGAGGTGTGGATCGAGCCATTCCCGCGCACTGGCGCTCGCTACCAGGTGACGCGAGACGGTGGCTCACATCCGCTGTGGATGCCAGATGGCCAGTCTCTCTACTTCGATCGTGACCATCAGATGTTTCGGCTCGCGGTCAACACGAAGGACATGTCGTCGCGCAGTGAGCCGACAGCGCTACCGATCAAGGGCTTCGCTCAGGCTGAGTATCGGCGGCAGTTCGACCTGATGCCCGACGGCCGCCAGTTCCTCATGCTCTTTCCGTCGGGCCGATAGTCGGCTACACGATCGTTCCAGGCTTGACCACCCCGCCCTTCGGCACCACGATGATGCCGCCGCGGATGTAATACCCATCCCCGTCGGCATGCTCTACGTTCTGCTGGTTGACGAGGCGCGCGCCGTCGCCGATGCGCGCGTTCTTGTCGACGATCACGCGATCGAGGACGACGTCCTTTCCGATACCCAGACCCGTGACGCCCTCCGGCGGCCCGCCGTACTCGTAGAAGTCCGCACCGAGCAGCACCGAACGTGTGATGCGTGAGCCTTCGCGCACGGCCATGCGCACGCCGACCACGGAGTTTTCGACATCGCAGCCGGCCAGATAGCAGCCTTCGGAGACGATCGAGTCCCGCACGCGGGCGTCGGGAATCAGCGACCCGGGCAGGTGCCGCAGGTGCGTGTAGATCGGACGATCCTTGTCCCAGAAGTGGAAGGGTGAATCGAGGCGTCCGAGCATCACGTTGTTGTCGTAGAACGCCTCGATCGTGCCGACGTCGGCCCAGTAGCCGCGATAGAGATACGAGCGCACCTTGTATTTCCCGAGCGCGCCCGGGATCAGCTCGCGGCCGAAGTCGTGTCCCGACTCGCGCTCGAGTATGTCGATGAGCACGCGCCGCGAGAAGACGTAGACACCCATCGAGGCCATGAACGGCCGGTCGTCGCTGTGCTCGGCGAAGGTGGAGCCGGCCGGGATGCTGCGGCCGATCTCCTGCAGCCGGGCCTCTTTCGGCTTCTCCTCGAAGGCGACGATGACGCCGTCACGATCGAAGCGGAAGATGCCCATCTGCGTCGCGGTCTCGGCGTCCACCGGCTGCGCGGCGATGGTGATGTCGGCCTTCTGCTGACGATGCGCATCGACGAGCTCGTCGTAG
Source organism: uncultured Acidobacteriota bacterium (assembly GCA_963751025.1). Taxonomy (GTDB): domain Bacteria; phylum Acidobacteriota; class Vicinamibacteria; order Vicinamibacterales; family UBA2999; genus Gp6-AA40. The sequence continues at coordinate 134,552 of CAVVTC010000015.1, forward strand.
TTCATCCGGTAGAGATGATCGCCGGCGAGGATCAGGTCGTACTTGGCGTCGTGCTGGACGAAGTGCCGGGCCGCCTGGCGGACGGCGTCAGCGGTGCCCTGATACCAGTTGGGGTTGTCCGGCGTCTGCTCGGCGGCGAGGATCTCGACGAAGCCGCCGGAGAAGCGGTCCAGCCGGTAGGTGTTGGAGATGTGCCGGTTGAGCGACGCGGAATTGAACTGCGTCAGCACGAAGATGCGGTGGATGTCCGCGTGCAGGCAGCCGCTGATGGGAATGTCGATCAGGCGGTACTTCCCGCCGATCGGCACGGCGGGCTTCGACCTGGTCGAGGTCAGGGGAAACAGACGAGAGCCTTGACCGCCCCCGAGAATGATCGCCAGCGTGTCTGTCATGGTTCAGCGTGTCTAAAGGTGCAGTATCGGCCCCGAGTTTGGGGTTTTAACACAGTCGTGCCGGTAATGTGATCGGCTCGTCACATCGCACCACTACCGTAGAGACATGCACGTGGGTATACCACGGCACACGGTAGGAGGGGCGCAGGCGTGGCGCTAACGATAAGCGTCATTGTCTGCGCCCACAACGAGGCGCAGTATCTCGCCGCGTGCCTCCATTCCCTTCTGGCACAATCACGACCCCCCGACGACATCCTGGTTATCAACAATGCAAGCACCGATGCGACGCGCGCCGTGGCGCAGCAGGTGCCGCACGTTCGCGTCGTGGACGAGCCGCGCAAGGGTCTCGTGGTCGCGCGCGAAACCGGGCGGCGATTGGCGACCGGGGACGTGCTCGTCTACGTCGACGCCGACTGCCGCGCGCCGCTGACGTGGCTCGCGCGTGTCGAGCGGCGATTTGCGCCGCGACCCCGATCTGATCGCCCTCTCCGGACCCGTACCGGTTCTACGACTGGGACTGGTGGGGCCGGCTGCTGATCCGCGCCTACGATTTCACGCTGGCGCCGGCGACGCAGCTGCTCGTGAAGTACATCCTGCGGATCGGCACGATCTTCTACGGCGGCAATTTCGCCGTCCGCGCGACGCGCTGGCGCGCATCGGCGGGTTCGACACCTCGATCGAGTTTCACGGCGAGGACACCAATCATCGGCCGGCGGCTCTTCGCCATCGGACGCGTGGGTCTCTATCACGACTGTTACCTCTACACGTCGGCGCGCCGGTACGTGGCGATGGGGAAGGGCGCGGTCTTCAGGCTCTACGTCCGCAATTTCACGTCGGAGATTCTGCATCATCGACCGAAGGACACCACACATCTCGACGTGAGAGAGATGAAAGCTGGAAAAGTGGAACACGTGGAATAGCTGGAAGGTCACGATGCCCGGATACGAGCCATTTCTTCTCTGTGATTTCCACGTCCACACCCAGTGGAGCGACGGGAAGCTGTCGGTCGCCGAGGTCATCGATCTCTACGGATCGACCGGCAAGTTCGACGTCATCGCGATCACCGATCACATCCTGATGAAGAACGACCTGCTGGCCCGCGCCGGGCGGCTGGCGACGCTCGGCCGCCGCGCGTTCGGCGTCAGGGAAACCGATTTCGACGCCTATCTCGACGACATCCGCACGCAGGCCGAGCGCGCGCTGCAGCAGTACAACATGCTCGTCGATCCCCGGCGCCGAGATCACGCAGAACCGGCTGCGCGGCAAGAAGAACTCGCACATCATCGCCCTCGACATCGCGAAGTACGTCAGCGCCGATCAGTCCGCCAACGACATCCTCAAGGAGATCCGCCGACAGGGCGGTCTGAGCATCGCCTGCCATCCGCATCACCGGACGACCCGGCGGATCGAGATCAGCACGTGCTATCTGTGGGACCACCGCGACGAGCTGTCGGATCTCGTCGACGTGTGGGAGGCCGGCGAATCGCGACGACCTGTTCTCGGTGACGAGCCTCAAGCACTTTCCCGTACGTCGCCAACAGCGACTTCCACAAGCCGAAGCATCTCTACTCGTGGAAGACGCTGGTGCGATGCGAGAAGAACTGGCCCGCCGTCAAGCAGGCGCTTCGCGCCAACGTCGATATCGCGCTGACGCTCTTCCGCAACGGATCCTGGGCGACGGCCTAGGATCGACTACGATAGGCCTCCACCGATCGGAGGATCGCCATGCCGCTGCTCAAGCCGGATCCCACGTTCTACCCGTCACCGAAGATGGCGATGCAGTCACCGCCAGAGAAGCTCGCCTACCTGGCCCTCATCAATCCGAAGAAGAGCGGCGCCCCCGATGCCATCGCCGTCGTGGACCTCGATCCCGCCTCGAAGGGCTACGGACGGCAGGTCGGGCCAGACCGACATGCCGAACGTCGGAGACGAGCTCCATCACTTCGGGTGGAACGCCTGCAGCTCGTGTCTCTGTCCGTACGCACCGCATCCGCACATGGAGCGGCGGTATCTGATCGTGCCGGGGATCAACTCGTCGCGCATCCACATCCTCGACACGAAGCCCGATCCTCGTGCCCCGACGATCGTGAAGGTCATCGAGCCGGCGGAGTTGGCGAATCGCGCCGGCTACTCGTCGCCTCATACCGTGCACTGCGGGCCTGACGGCGTGTATCTCAGCGCGCTCGGTGCGCCCGGCGGAGACGGCCCTGGCGGCACCTTCATCCTCGATCCCGAGACGTTCGACATGCGCGGCCGATGGGAGCTGGACCGCGGTCCGCAGCAGCTCGCCTACGACGTGTGGTGGCACCTGGGATACGACACGATGGTGACGAGCACCTGGGGCACGCCGAACATGGTGAAGGACGGCGTCAACCCGGATCTGCTGCTCGGCGGCAAGTACGGCAGCAAGCTTCACGTGTGGGACCTCCGCCGGCGCCGCCACATCCAGGAGATCGACCTCGGCGCCGAGCAGCAGATGGTGCTCGAGCTGCGGCCCGCGCACGACCCGACCCGCGCCTACGGCTTCGTCGGCGTCGTCGTGTCACTCAAGGATCTCTCTTCGTCGATCTGGGTGTGGTATCGCGAAGGCGGCGACAACGGATCGACAGGCGAAGTGGGCGGTCAAGAAAGTGATCGAGATTCCCGCGGAGCCGGCCGATCCGGCGACGCTGCCGCCGCTGCTTCAAGGCTTCAAGGCGGTGGCGCCGCTGGTGACCGACATCAATCTGTCGCTCGACGACCGCTTCCTGTACGTGTCCTGCTGGGGCACCGGGGAGTTCATTCAGTACCGACGTCAGCGATCCGTTCAATCCGAAGAAGGTTGGCTCGATTCGAATCGGTGGCATCGTCAGTCGAGCCGCGCATCCCTCCAAGCCGGGGCAGCCGCTCAACGGCGGTCCGCAGATGGTGGAGATCAGCCGCGACGGCAAGCGCGTGTACTTCACCAACGGTCTCTACACGCCGTGGGACGATCAGTTCTATCCCGACGGTGTTCGCGGCTGGATGGTGAAGGCCAACGTGAACCCGGAAGGCGGCATGGAGCTGGAGAAGGGATTCTTCCTCGAGTCCGACGCCATGCGCACACACCAGGTGCGCCTCGAAGGCGGCGACGCCTCGTCCGATTCGTACTGCTACTCGTGAGGTCAGGCGGGTCTGGTAGAGGCGGGTCTTAAGACCCGCCTCTACGAATGAGGCTATGGACTGGACGGCGATGATCGCGCTCGGCGCCTACCACGGGATCAATCCCGGCATGGGATGGTTGTTTGCCGTGGCGCTGGGCATGCAGCAGGGGCGCGCCTCCGGCGTGTGGCGCGCACTGCCGCCCATCGCGCTTGGCCACGCCGCGGCAGTTGGTGTTGTCGTGGCCGTTGCCGCGATCGCTCAGGTCGTGATCCCGCTCGAGATCCTGAAGCTCGTCATCGCCGCGACGCTCGTCACGCTGGGCGCGCTACAGGTTGTGGCGGCACCGGCACCCGCGCTTCGGCGGCATGCAGGTCGGGTTTCGCGATCTCGACGATCTGGTCGTTCCTGATGGCCTCAGCTCACGGAGCTGGCGTCATGGTCTTGCCGTTCGTGATACAGGTCGAGGCCGCCGTGTCGGCTGAAGGCCCCCACGCGCACGCCGCGTAGCGTCGCGAGCGCTCCCCTGACGGATGCACTGGCTGTCGGCATTCACACGCTCACGTATCTCATCGTCACCACGCTGATCGCGTGGATCGTCTACCGCAAGGTTGGTCTCGCCATCCTGCGCACCGCTTGGTTCAACCTCGATTGGCTTTGGGCCGGCGCACTCGTGGTCACCGGACTCGTCGTCCTCTTCTGATCCCCCATCCCGATCCCCGATCCCCGATCCCCGATCCCTGCTCTTCGGGCGACACACCGAATTGATCCGGAAGCCGCGACCAATTTCCACGATCGAGACGTCGGCCTGTCGGCGTATCACCAGCCGTACAACAGCACGACCAGTGCATGATCTGGACGACGCCGTTTCAGAACGTCGTCACTGCGCGACTCGGAGATACGCGGCGATCAACAGCGTCTATCGGGTGAGCCGGTGACGTTCATCTGCACGCCGCTCCCGCATTCCAGTGTCGGGCATCGCGCAGACTTCGGCGGCTGCCAACAACTACGCGGCCCAATGTGGTCGGCGACCCCACGCACCCGGCGAGTTTCTCGAGATGCCGGGGCTGCAGCTGACGGTGGCTCAGGCCTCCAGGCTCTGGCACTTCGACTCGGCTCTGTGCACGGCCGTGCTGGCGACGCTGGTGGAGCAGCGTTTCCTGGTCGAGACGAGGAATCGTTCCTTCGCCAGAGCCTGAGCTCGGGCCTTGTGCTAAAGTAGGTTTTCTCTGTTGGATTTACGCCGCGTTTGATCTGCCTGCGCATATATGCCCCTGTCGCCTGCGCGCCAGAATCTCCAAGCCAGCCGCGTCCAACTTTTGAAAGGACCAGAGCATGGCCACTACGACTCGCGGCACGGTTAAGCGCACGACGGACAAAGGATTCGGATTCATCGCCACGCCCGATGGCACGGATATTTCTTCCATCACACGGCGTGCAGCGGCGTGCGATTCGAAGATCTCGTCCCAGGGCCAGGCAGTGACGTTCACGGTCGGCCAGGGCCCGAAGGGTCCGCGCGCTGAGAACGTCAAGGCCGAATAGGTCTCGCCCCCTTCATTTCTTCGCGCGCGCGAGGCGCCCATCGGCGGAAACGCTGTCGCGTTCTGAAGTACGCCCTGATGGCGCAGGACTCGGGATGCTCAAACCAGGTGAAGGGGAACCTGCGCTGCCACGGAACGGGTTGTCCCAGCCTGTTGCCGTAGAAGCACGCCCGTCTTTCCAAGCGCGCGCGAAACACGCTCAGATTCAGTAACTGGCCGGCGGCGATGAGCACGATGCCGCCGGCGAGGACCCTGTACGTCTGAGGAGATACGGCCGCAGATTGCCGTCGGCGTGAATGAGGCACCAGCCGACAAAGACTGCGGCCTGTAGCACCTTGAACCCGACGACCAAAATCACGGCCAGCGTGTCGATAGGACTTGGCGCCGAGCAAGGACGACAACCGATCGAGAGCGCGCTTGCGGCGCTCGACGCTGGCTTGGCACCCAGGCCGGCGCGCGGAACATCAGGGTCGCGGTGATCAGGGCCGCACCGTCAGCATGGTCGACTGGACCACGAGAGCGGCAAACGAAGCAGCCATCCAGGGGTTGAGGAGTGCCTCGCTCATAAGACCTCACATCCAAGCAGCAGGGTCACAACTCTCATCAACCGCACGATGCTGGTGTCGCGTGTACCCACAGCGACAATAGGGCAACTGGCAGGTAAAACTACGCGCGTCGTAGAGGCGGGTCTTCAGAACCCGCCTTGATCGACCGGCGTATTTTGACGGCGGGTCTAAGACCCGCCGCTACGGCGCGCATTCAGCGCGGGAACCGGTCGGGGTTGTCGGTAAATACCGCGTCCACGTCCAGGTCGGACAGGTAATAGCGCATCTCGTCGGTGATCGAGGCGAAGCGGCCGGAGCCGGACGAGGCGCGGGTCGTGAAGGTGTAGGGCGTGACCGTGAGACCCGCGGCGTGCGCCGACTTCACGATCTCGGGCCGGCCGTCGAGCAGCGCCTTGGCCGGGCCGATACCGGTGGCGAACCGCGCGATCTCGGCAAGACCGGCGGCGGTCAGCCATCGTGGGCCGTCGCGGCTTGTCGATCAGGAACGTGCGAGGCAGTGAGGGGAACTGGCGCGTCAGGTCCTTCAGCGGCTGCTCGTCGAACGACTGGACGATCAGCGACCGGGCGCCCGGGTGTGAAGACCGAGCCGCTTCACCGACTCGATGAAGAGCGCTCGTCTGGTCGATGCCGCGCTCACGATAGAGCGCCGGTGTCTTGAGCTCCGGATAGAGGCCCGCCGCGGTGCCCACCGCCGCCACGGCTTCTTCCCACGTCGGGATCCGTTCACCAGCGAATCGGGCGTCGAACCATGCGCCGGCATCGAGCTGTTTGATCTCGGCGAGCGTGAAGTCGACGGCCAGCCACTGCTTCCTGCCAGTTGCCTTATCGACGGTCGCCCGATCGGGAAACACCTCTTCGACGTTCGTCGTCCGCTCGAGCGACTCGTCATGCAGGCACACGAGCACGAGGTCTTTGGTGACTGCCAGATCCTGCTCGACGTAGTCGGCGTTCTGCTGCAGCGCGAGCCGATAGGAGGCCAGCGTGTGTTCCGGCGCGTAGGCGGATGCGCCGCGATGCGCCACCAGTTTCTTCGCGGTGACCGCGCCTGAATGAGGCTGCAGCCATGATTCCTACGCTTTCAGCAGCTCGCCGCGGCGCAGCTTCCGATAGAGCTCCAGGGCGTCGCGGATGATCGTCACGGCTTCCTCGGGTCCAAGCAGGTCCTCGATGACGACCTGCTTGTGCTCGAGGGCCTTGTAGTCCATGAAGAACCGCCGCAGCTCGATCAGCAGATGGGCGGGCAGCTGCGCCTTGTCCGTGTAGCCCGCAAACGCCGGGTCGTGCACGCTCACCGCGACGATCTTGTCGTCGATGCCCTTCTCGTCGCGCATCCGCATCACGCCGATCGCGCGCGCCTCCACGAGCGTCAGCGGGTAGACCGGCTCCTGGCTCAGCACCAGCGCGTCGAGCGGGTCGCCGTCGTCACAGAACGTGCGCGGGATGAACCCGTAGTCGGCCGGGTAGTGCACCGCGCTGTAGAGCACCCGATCGAGCTTCAGCAGGCCGGTTTCTTTGTCCAGCTCATACTTGTTCTTGCTGCCCTTGGGGATCTCGATGACGACCGGAAAGGCGTCGCCGACAATGGCGTCGTCAACGTAGCTGTCATGCCACGGATGCATGAGTGAAACTATACACAGAAGTGGAGAAGCACACCGTTCTCTTTGCCTGCGTGCACAATGCCGGGCGCTCCCAGATGGCGGCGGCGTTGTTCAATCAGCTGGCCGACCCTGGGAAGGCGCGCGCGCTTTCGGCTGGGACGTCGCCTGGGACACGCGTCCACCCTGAGGTCGTCATCACCATGCGCGAAGTCGGCCTGAATCTCGAACACGCGACGCCGCAGCGTTTGACGCCGGAGCTCGCCTCGTCGGCGCAGCACCTGATCACGATGGGATGCGGCGATGAGTGTCCGTTCGTTCCTGGTGCCGAGACCGACGACTGGCCCATCGAGGATCCGAAAGGGAAGCCCGTGCAGCGAGTGAGGGAGATTCGCGACGAGGTACGCGGTCGTGTGGAGGAGTTGATTCGCCTGAAGGGGTGGGGACGCTGATGGCGGCGATCGAGATCCGGTCAGCCTTATCCGCCGATCTGACGCCGGCACGGGCGCTGCTCGTTGCCAACGCGCTGCCGCTCGACGGGTTCCCGGACAATCCGGAGTGCGTGTGGGTTGCCGCCGATCGTGAGCATGTCGTCGGCGTCGTTGCGCTGGAGCTCTTTCCGGATGGCGCCCTGTTGCGCTCACTGGCAGTGCAGCAGGGCGTTCGAGGTCAGCATCTCGGCCGTCAGCTTGTTGCTGCGGCGCTGGACGATGTCAGGCGGCGTGACCTTGACGTCGTCTACTTGCTCACCACCACGGCCGAATCGTTTTTCACGCGCCTGGGATTCGGGATCGTGGCGCGTGACGAGGTCCCGGACTCACTGCTCGGGTCGGTCGAGTTCCGATCCGCCTGTCCGACGACTGCCACGGCGATGGTGCTGCGCCTCGACTGACTTATTGGGTCGAGTAGGAAAAGGCGTTCTCGACAACGCCAATGCCGGTCGCGCGTGCCGCGAGGTGTGCCTGGGCCTCGCGATCGAGACGGAACGATCCTGAGCGCAGATCGGCGAACTCTCGCGCGTCGATGGCTGCCCGCATGAGGCCAGTACGGTGCGTGGGTATTGGTCCGAAGCACGTAGTGACCGATCTCGTGCGCGACGGCCCTTCCCAGCACGACACCAAGCCGATGCTGGGACATCAGCTCCACATCCAGAAGCCGGAATGATTGGGTCTGGTCGACGATGCGTTGTGCGCCCGTGATCGACGCCACGGCGATGGCCCCGCTGCGATCGAATCGCAGCAGCTCGCCCACGGCCCAGCGATGTCCGTCGAGCGTCGAGGCTACGGCCCGAGGAGTCACGAGCACTCGAAGCGTCATGCCGGTGTCGGGATTGGCGTCTCCCGTCAGCCATCGAAGTCGAAGATGGCCGCTCTCGCGCCAGATGGCGTCGGCTTCTTTGACCAAAGCCGTTCGGCTCAGGTTCGGTAGCTCCCTTGACGCGGTGAGACGCAGGTTGAGGACTGGGGCGTCTGGAAGTGTTGCTGAATTCGAGGGGCTGGCCGTGGAAGTGCTCTGGATACTCCCGAGAAGACCGACGAGCACGAGGCACCCACCGATAGGCCGAAGACTCATCCTGTCCTGAATCACCATAGCATGACGCCCATGTTACATGTGTGTAAATTGTTTCGGTTCTTACCCTCCTAACCTTCAGTAAATCGGCACTCACGATGCCGCCTGCAGCGTCGCGCCCCGGCGAAATCCAATTTACACGGCAGAAACGTTTGCGTCACATACCTATCAACGCCCGCCAATAGAGTCAGTCCGTTCTGAGTGCTCTCACGTTCGCATCAATCACCGAGGAGCTTATGAGTCTTCGAGGCAGGGCCAGGGAAGTGCTATTCGTCTGCACGCTCGCGCTGAGCGTCGTTGCGCCGGCTTGGGCCGAGGCGCAGGCGGCTCAGGGTTCGACCCGCGTGGTCGGAGTCGTCCGTGACGAGACCAACGCGATTGCGTTGCCGGGCGTGCCGGTCGAGGTGGTGGACACGAAGGAAGTCGTCTACACCGACGTCGATGGCCGGTATGTGATCCAGGTGCCGCCGGGCAAGCACACGCTGAAGATCGCCCTCGAGGGTTATCAGGAAAGGTCCATCACCATCGAGGCTGCCGGTCGCACGCTCACGGCCGACGTCGGGCTGACGATGGCCAAGTTCGCCGAAACGGTGACGGTTGTCGCGCAGGCGGTCGACCTCCAGACCTCATCGGCCGAAGCGCAGCTCATCGAGCGCAAGCAGTCGTCGGTCATCAGCGACAACATCGGGTCGCAGGAGATGAAGAACAACGGCGACAGCGATGCGGCCGCGGCGATGAGTCGAGTGACGGGCCTGTCGCTAGTGGACAACCAGTACGTGTTCGTCCGGGGCCTTGGCGAGCGCTATAGCAATACGACGCTGGCCGGTTCGGTGCTGCCGACGACCGAGCCGGACAAGAAGGTCGTTCCCCTCGATCTCTTCCCGACCGGGTCTCATCGACAGCGTTCAGGTCAGCAAGTCGTACTCGCCCGACCGCTCGGCCGAGTTCGCCGGCGGCCTTGTGCAGATCGTGCCGATGAAGCTGCCGAACCAGCCAGTCGTCGACTTCTCGTACGGGCTGGACTTCTACTCCACCGCGACCGGGACGAGCATCCCGATGAGCCCTCTGGGCAGCCGCGACGCGTGGGGCTTCGACAACGGCGCGCGAGCGCTTCCCTCGAGTTTCCCGGGCGACAAGATTGTTCGCCAGGGCATCTACACGCCCGATGTTGGCTTTACGGCGAACCAGATCACGGACTACGGGCGGGCGCTCGAGAATCTCTGGGTGCCTGTGAACGAGGACGGAAAGCCCGGTCAGAACTGGAGCGCAACGTTCGGCAACCGCTTCGCCGGCAAGCTCGGGGTCGTGGCAAGCGTCACGCACTCCTACAAGGAGCAATTCCTCGACGAGCTCCGAGGGTTCTACCGCATCTCGGGCGCCGGGCACTCTCGAGAACACCAGTCCCATTCGAATCCAGACTGGTACCCAGAAGGCACAGCTCGGCATCGTCGGCAACGTCGCATACCAGTTCGCTCCCAGCCAGCGGCTGAGCATCGAGAACTTCTACACCCACAGCGGCCGCGACGAGGGGCGCTTCTTCCAGGGCCTGAATCTCGACAACCAGCGGGAATACAAGAACTACCGGCTGCAATTCATCGAGGAAGGACTGATCGCGAACGCCATCGGCGGCGAGCACTTCTTCCAGAACGCGTCGAACAGCCGCATCGACTGGCGCGTGAACTACGCGCGTGCGACGCGGGACGAACCGGATTTGCGCGAGACGCTCTACGAGCGGGTGGCTTCGGCGGTCGGCCAGCCGGAGACGACGACGCCGTTCACCTACGCGGACGAGTCGCAGAGCGGCTTCCGTATGTTCAACGAGTTGAACGACGACACGATGGACGTCGAGCGTGAACTGGGCGGTCTTCAACACGGCAGGCGGGCGTCCGACGCAGTACAAGTTCGGCGTCAACTACGTGGATCGCAGTCGCGACTTCCGCTCGCGGCGCTTCCACTTCATCCCGATCACGACGCAAAAAGCTGACGCGGGGAATCTCCAGTTCGACAACCGGCTCCCACCGGAGGAGATCTTCATCCCCAGCAACATCGGAACGGCGATGCGGTTCAACGAGGAGACCAGGCCGACCGACGCCTACGACGGTGAGCAGACCACGGCCGCCGGCTACGGCATGGTCGATGTCGCGTTCGCGGCCCGCACGCGACTCGTGGCCGGTGCGCGCATCGAGAACTTCGATCAGACGGTGACGACGCTGGATCCGTTCGGGCTCTTCCAGACCCAGGTGCAGGCGCAGAACAAGAACACCGACGTATTCCCCTCCGTGAACTTCGTCCAGGGCGTCGGTGACGAGGCCAATCTGCGGTTCAGTTACAGCACCACGGTCAACCGGCCCGAGTTCCGCGAGCTGGCCGAGTTCGAGTTCACCGACGTCGTCGGCAATCGCGCCGTCAAGGGCAATTCGGACTTGAAGCGGGCGCTGATTCAGAACCTCGACGCGCGGTGGGAGCTGTTCAGCGGCGGCCGCGGTATCCTCGCGGCGAGCGCGTTCTTCAAGTATTTCGATCAAGCCGATCGAGCGCGTCGTGATCGCGGCGGCCAACCCGATCGCCACCTTCCAGAACGCCGACAACGCCAGAAACTTCGGCCTCGAGCTGGAGGCGGGGCGCCAGTTCGGCAATCACCTGTTCTTCAACGCCAACTACACCTTCGTGGATTCGAAGATCACGCTGTCGCCGGAGCAGCTGGGTGTGCAGACGTCATCCGAGCGGCCGCTTGCGGGGCAATCGAAGAACCTGTTCAACGTCGCCGGCGGAGTACTTCGTCGGCGGCTTCTCGACGCGGCTGCTGTTCAACTACTTCGGTGATCGCATTTCCGACGTCGGCGCCAACGAGGCCCCGGACATCATCGAACAGGGCCGCGGCACGGCTCGACCTGGTGTTGTCACAGCGCAGTGCGCGTCTCTGAACATCCGGCTTGAACGTCGAGAACCTGACCGACAGCGACTACCTCTTTACGCAGACGCTGAGCACCGAGGAAACGCAGCGGTTGTACAAGCTCGGGCCGAACCGTGTCGCTCTCGTTCGGCTACAACGTGTTCTGAGGCCGGCCATGACGAATTCAAGGAGCAGAAACGGAATCATGCACCTCTCACGCATCGCACTTGCTCTGGCGGCCGCGGCCGCTCTCGCCGTGGTTCCTGGTGTGCGCACGTCTGCCGATCAGGCGCCGCCGGTGAACGTGCCGGGCATCGACAAGCCGGTCATCGTGGTGACCGGAGATGTCGGCGCGAACGAGACCTGGACCAGCGCGAACTACTACGTTCTGCGCGGCGCCGTGTTCGTGAGGTCCGGCAGCACGCTCAACATCCAGGCCGGCACGCGTGTCGATCGGCGAGTCGGGCAGCGTCGGCACGCTGATCGTCGAGCGCGGCGGCCGGCTCAACGCCATCGGAACCGCGGCGGCGCCCATCGTGTTCACCAGCGACCAGCCAATCGGCCAGCGAGGCCGCGGCGACTGGGGCGGCATCATCATCAACGGCCGCGCGCCGATCAACTTCGGCAGCGGCGAGGCCGCTGGCGAGGGTGACACCGGTGTCTACGGGGGCACGGATCCGAACGACAACAGCGGCATCCTGCAATACGTGCGCGTCGAGTTCGGCGGCATCGAGTTCAGCCCCGACAACGAGCTGAACGGCATCGCCTTCCAGGCCGTCGGCCGCGGCACGCAGGTCGATCACGTTCAGTCGCATCTGAGCCGAGACGATGCGATGGAGTGGTTCGGCGGCACGGTAGACGGCAAGTATCTGGTCATGTCGGGCGCCGCCGATGACGGTCTCGACTGGACGTTCGGCTGGGGCGGCCGCGTGCAGTTCGCAGCCATCCTGCAGCGGGGCGACGATGCCGACAACGCTATCGAGGCGGACAACAACGAGTTCAGCAACAATGTGCTGCCGCGTTCGAAGTCCGCAGGTGTACAACGTCACCATCTGCGGAGATCCGGCTGGAATCGGGTCGGAGGTTCAGCGGGCCGCCAACCTGCGTCGCGGCACGGCGTTCACGATTCGCAACTTCCTGATCACGGGGATGCGTCAGGGCTTCCAGATCGAGACGACGAACACCGCGACCACTGGTCAGGTCGACAACGGCACGTCGCAGATGGGTGCGGGAGCGTCCTGGAACAATCTGAACGCCCAGGGTGTCGTGACGCCCGGTCAGGCGATGCACTCGAGCGTCACCGCGTACATGAACACCGGCCGGTTCCCGAACATCGTCCTCAACCAGCCGGCCGGCCTGAATGCGGCGACCTGTAACGCGGCCATCGTGAACCCGAACCTCCAGCCACCGCTGGCGTCGCTCGCGGGTGGCCAGCTGGCACCGATCCTGCCGCCGAACGACGGCTTCTTCGAGGCGGTGACGTTCATCGGCGCGGTGCCGCCGGCGCCGGCACCGAACTGGATGGACGGCTGGACGTCGTTCCCCCAGAACTGAGCCTGGCGTCGCCGAATCAACGTAGGGGCCGCGTTCAGGCGGCCCGAGAAGAGGGACGGGCTGCGAGGCCCGTCCTTTCTTGTGTACGCTGAAGCCAATGCATCGTCGATGGGTTCTCGTGGCCGCTCTCGGCCTGCTTGGAGGGATAGCCTGTAGTTCGGTGCCTCCATTGGCCGATACGTCCGCCTCTTCAGAGGCCCTTGCGGCGGGGGTTCTGGATGCGCTGACGCGCGGCGATCGCGCGAGGCTCGATGCGATTGCGCTTGAGCGAGCAGGAGTTCCGGGACCATGTGTGGCCGGACCTCCCGGCCGCGCGGCCCGAGCGGAATCTGCCGTTCTCGTACGTGTGGGGCGACCTTCACCAGAAGAGCAACCTGAGTCTTGCGCGGACGCTCATGGCCCAGCGCGGCAAGCGCCACACGCTGCAGCGCGTGACGTTTGCCGGGACGACGAAGTACGCGAACTACGTGGTCCATCGCGACGCGACGTTCGTGGTTGCCGACCCGTCTGGTGCGTCAACCGACGCTACGCGTCTGCGGCGCGTTCATCGAGAAGGACGGCGGGTGGAAGGTCTTCAGCTACGTCGTCGACGACGACTGAAGACCTCACCTCTAGCTACAGCACGTCGTCGCGCAGCAGGAGCGATCCGGGACCGGTTTGGTTGCGCGGACGAAGGCGCTCATGAATCGGCCGTCGATCTCCCTGGCGAGATCCTCGGCGGGTAAGCCGCCTGCTTCGAGAAACTGCCGGGCATCGTCGGCGTGATAGACACGAGTCGGTTCCAGATCGATTCCCTCGAATCCTGCGCTGGCCAGCTTCTCGCGGTAACTCGACTCCTCGAGCGCGCCGGCCACGCAGCCGACCCAGAGCTCCATGCTGCGGCGAACGGCCGGTGGGATGTCAGTGCCGCGCACCACGACATCGGAGACGGCAAAGCGCCCGCCAGGCTTGAGCACCCGGAATGCTTCGCCGAGGACGCGATCCTTGTCGGCGGAGAGGTTGATGACGCAGTTCGAGATGATGACGTCCACCGAGTTGTCGGGTAGCGGGATGTGCTCGATCTCGCCGCGAAGGAATTCGACGTTCGTCAATCCTGACTTCGCCTGATTCTCGCGCGCCAGCGAGAGCATCTCGTCGGTCATGTCGAGGCCGTAGGCCTTGCCGGTTGGCCCGACGCGCCTGGCGGAGAGCAGGACGTCGATGCCGCCTCCGGATCCGAGGTCGAGGACGACCTCGCCCGGCTTCAGCTCGGCGAGGGCCGTCGGGTTGCCGCAGCCGAGTGACGCCAGCACCGCTTCCGAGGGGAGGACCGAGGTCTGGTCGGCGTCGTAGAGGTTCGAGGTGATCGGGTCGTTGTCGCAGCAGGCCGAGGGCTGCCGCATCCGCAGGTCGCCGCCTGCCCGGCTTTCGCCCGGTTCGCGGCTTCGCCGTATCTGGCCTGGACGATGTCTTTGATGTCGCTCACGGTAGGCTCCTTATATTCGCTAATGCGAATATAGAGGCCGTATGATATATTTGTCAAGGCGAATATAAAAGAGGGTGAATGGCTGCGGACTTGAAGACGGTCGAGTCGGCGTACAAAGCACTGGCGGATGCGACGCGGTTGCGTATTCTGGCGCTGCTGGTCGAGGGCGAAGTCTGCGTGTGCGAGATCCACGACAGCCTGCATCTGCCGCAGCCGACGGTGTCGAGGCACCTGGCCTATCTGCGGCGCACCGGCCTTGTCGAGGCCCGGCGAGACGCCACGTGGATGCACTACCGCCTGGCCGACGTCGATCCAGTCATCAAGGGCATTGTGCACAACGCCGCGCATGCGATGTCTCACGTGACCACCGCCGGCCGCGATCGGAAGCGGTTTGAAAAGTGCTGCGGCCGGACGCTGACCGTCGTCGACGCACCGCACGCGCCGTGTTGCGCGTCGTAAGGGAGTCCGACGCGGGGGC
The DNA here is from genome assembly GCA_963751025.1 of uncultured Acidobacteriota bacterium. Classification (GTDB taxonomy): domain Bacteria; phylum Acidobacteriota; class Vicinamibacteria; order Vicinamibacterales; family UBA2999; genus Gp6-AA40. The sequence continues at coordinate 149,725 of CAVVTC010000015.1, forward strand.
TGAAGCCCGCGCTACTCTGACACCACCGGAAGACTCACGGTGAACACTGCGCCGCCGGCGGCCGCGTTCTCGGCGCGCGCCTCGCCGCCATGCAGTTCGACGAGGTGCTTGACGATGGCCAGGCCCAGACCGGTGCCTCCCGGCCTGGAGCGCGACTTGTCCACCCGATAGAAGCGCTCGAACACACGCCCGAGATCCTCCTGCGGTATTCCAGGTCCGGAGTCGGCGACGGTGATGGTATGTACACCGTTGACGCGTCGCCGCAGCGAGCCGAACGTCGGCGCCGTCCGGCGAGTAGTTGACGGCGTTCTCCACCAGGTTGCGGACGATGTCGTGGAGCTTGGCCGGATCGCCATCCACCTGCGCGGCCTCGACGGGCACCTCGATCGCGACGCGCTGCCCCTTGGCTTCGATCGCCGGCGACAGATCCGCAATCACGCCGCTGAAGATCTGACGCATGTCGCAGCGCGCCATCTCCAGCGCCTCCTGACGCGCATCGAGACGCGCCAGGCGCAGCAGGTCCTTGACCAGCCGCTCCATGCGTGTCGTGTGCCGCGCGATGATCTCGAGGAACTTGTGTGTGCTGTCGGCGTCTGCCGGGTCGTCGAGCAGCGCCTCCACGTATCCGCGGATGGCCGTGAGCGGGGTCCTGAGCTCGTGCGACACATTGGCGACGAAGTCGCGCCGGATCTGATCGGCCCGGCGCAGATCGGTGATGTCGTGCAGGACGAGCACGGCGCCGCCGCCGCCGGTGCCGGAGACGGGTGCGGCCCTGGCCATGAACGTTCGACCGGGATCGCGCGCGAGCGACACCTCCTGGCTGCCGACTTCGTCACCACGGAGCGCCCGCGTCAACTGTGCGGCGACGTCGGGATGCCGAATCACTTCGAGATACGACCGGCTGGTGGCGGCCGCATCGACGCGCAGCATGTCCTGCGCGGCGCGATTCACGAGCTGCAGCCGCCCCTGCCGATCGACGACGAGTACGCCCTCGACCATGCCGGCGAGGATGGCGCCCATTCGCGCGCGATCCCGCGACAGATCCTCGAGCCGTCCACCCAGCTCCTGGACCGAGGTGTCGAGCGCACGGGCGACCGTGCCAAGTTCGTCGGTGCCGTAGTCGTACGTGGATCGCGACAGGTCCCCGGCCGAATAGCGATCCGCGACGCGCGCAATCGCCTGAACGCGGCGCGCCAGCGGCGCCGACAGCAGCCACGAAACCGCCAGCGCGATTGGAATGGCCACGGCCATCGCGCTCAGCGCCGCGCGGCGGATCGCCGCCAGTTGCTCGTCCACGTCGGTCAATGGCAAGGCCAGGCGTACGAACCTGACCACAGGATGGGATGCTCGAACAGCGACGTACAGCATGTCGGCATCGACGGTCGTGCTGTAGCGCTGGCTCGTGCCGATGCCACGCTCGCGGGCCGCGACGACCTCCGGGCGCAACGCATGGTTCTCGAGCGTTCCGAGCGTCTCCGCAGGTTGACTCGAATCGCCGACCACACGTCCGTCCTCGGCGACCAGCGTGATGCGGCTCGACACCAGCTGGCCAAGGCGATCGGCTTCGACGTCGAGGGCCGCGCCCTCGAGCGTGGTGACTTGAGAGAGGAGATCGGCGATTAGCGTCGCTTCGTCCGTGAGGCGACGCTCGAGCGCGCTGCGCTGCTGCCCCTGGACCTGCCATGACAGGACGGCCGCCAGCGCCACGAGTGAGATCGCGGCGGCGACGACGGAAGCCGATGAAGATCTTCGTCCGGAAGCTGGTGCGCATCAGGGTCAGATCTTGATTCTTGCACGCAGAACCCCGCGTGCAAGAATCAAGATCTGACCCCATCTTCCACGAGCTTGTAACCAAACTGTTTCACGGTGACGAGCGCGTCAACCAGGAAGGGCAGCTTCTCCCGCAGACGACGGACGTGCACGTCCACGGTGCGTGTCCCGCCTGTGTAGCGGTAGCCCCAGACGTCACCGAGCAGGAGGTCGCGCGAGAGCACGCGTCCACGGTGCTGCAGCAGATACTGCAGCAGCAGGAACTCCTTCGCCGTCAGCTTCACCTCACGGCCCTCGTCCAGGACAGTGTGGCGGCCGAGGTCCATCACCAGCGGACCGAAGGCGAGCGTCGAACCTGTCGGCTCGCCCCGCTTGGACCTTCGCATGAGCGCCCGGACTCGGGCGACCAGCTCGTTGGGACTGAACGGCTTCGAGATGTAGTCGTCGGCGCCGATCTCGAGGCCGATGATCCGATCGCTTTCTTCAGCGCGGGCCGTGAGCATGATGATCGGAATGGCGGCCGTCTTCGTGTCGGCGCGAAGCGCGCGGCAGACTTCCAGGCCGCTCAGGCCCGGCAGCATGACGTCGAGGATGATCAGGTCCGCGGGGGTTCGGCGTGCGCTGGCGAGCGCCTCGTCGCCCGAGATCGCGATGTGCGCGCGCCAGCCGGCCCGTGTGAGGTAGTGCGCGACGAGATCGGCGATGTCTCGGTCATCTTCCGCGACGAGAATGTCCACGTCGCGTCATTATCCCATCAGTTCAGGACGTGCCGACCAGCAGGTGAATCAGCTCGTAGGTAATCGCGCCGATGAGTGCCGAGGCCGGAATCGTCAGCAGCCACGCCCACACGATCTGCCCGGCCACTCCCCAGCGCACCGCCGAGAGACGCCGAGTCGAACCCACACCGACGATGGCACCGGTAATCGTGTGCGTCGTGCTGATGCCGGTCCCCATCGCCGTGGCGGTGTAGATCGCCAGCGCCGCTCCCGTCTCGGCCGCGAAGCCGCCCATCGGCGTCAGCTTCGTGATCTTCGTTCCCATCGTCTTGATGATCCGCCAGCCACCGGACAGCGTGCCCAGGCCGATCGCGCTGTAGGCGAGGAACTCCACCCATGCGGGAATGGGCAGTGCGCCCGAGGCGTCGCGCTGCAGGAATCCGCCCGTGAACAACGCCCCCGCCATGATCCCCATCGTCTTCTGCGCGTCGTTGGCGCCGTGCATCAGGCTGAAGGCCGCCGCGGACACCAGCTGCATTCGCCGGAAGAATTTGTCCACGCGCCGCGGCGTGGCCCGTCGGAAGACCCAGTGGCTGGCGCTCATGATGAACAGCCCGACCACAAGACCGATGAGCGGCGCAACGATGATGAAGATGAGCGTTTTCGTCCAGCCGGCGACAATGATCGCCGCGAAGCCGGCCTTGGCCATCGCCGCGCCCGCGTAACCGCCGAAGAGCGCGTGCGACGAGCTTGTGGGCAGCCCGTAGTACCACGTGATCAGGTCCCAGATGATGGCGCCGGTGAGGCCCGCGAAGATCACCGCGAAGGTCACGATGCTGAGGTCCACCATTCCGGAGCCAACCGTCTGGGCGACGCCCGTCCCGAAGATGGCAGCCGCGGCAAAGTTGAAGAATGCGGCCCAGATGACGGCCTTGCCCGGCGAGAGCACGCGCGTCGAGACAACGGTCGCGATTGAGTTCGCCGCGTCGTGGAAGCCGTTGATGTAATCGAAGACGAGCGCGACCGCAATCAGCGCGAGAACCGGAACGAGCGAATTGTCCATGCGTGAGGGAGGCGGGTGGGCTCAGCCGTGCTTGACGACCACGCCTTCGAGCAGATTGCCGACGTCCTCGCACCGATCCGTCGCGGCCTCGAGGAAGTCGAAGATCTCCTTCCACTTGATCACCGCAATCGGATCCCGCTCCTCGTCGAACAGCGAGACGATGGCGTCCTGATGCACACGGTCGGCCTCGCGTTCGAGCTGGTTGACGCGGGCCGCGAGCTCGAGGACGCCCTGGCTGTGCTTCTCGAGGACGGAGAGCGCTTCGGTGATGCGATCGGTGGAGTCGCAGATGATTTCGGCCAGCCGCTTCGCATGCGGGCGAATCTCGGTGATCTTGTAGAGGCGGATGACGGCTGCGCCGGCGTCGATCGCGTCCATGACATCGTCGAGCGAGATGGCCAGCGCGTGGATGTCCTCGCGATCGAGCGGGGTCACGAACGTGCGATTCAGCCGGTCGATGATCGACCGCGTCCGCCCGTCGCAGGCGTGCTCGAGGTCCTTGATGACATCCGCCTTGCTGCCGTCCGGCGGATTGCTGGCCAGCATCTGACGAAGCGTTCGCGCGCCGACGCGAATCTCCTCGGACAGGCCGACGAAGTCGTGGAAGAAGTGCTCTTCGCGCGGAATCAGACTGAAGCGGGCCATGTCACCTCGGGGAACCGAGGGATCGTAGCAGATTTAACACATCCGTTACATGGTCGTTACTTCGATCAAGGCATTGGGCCTTTTTGGCCTGAGGGGATAGGGGATAGGGGATAGGGGATTGGGGATCGGGGATCAAGAGCTTTCGCGATCCCGGGTCCCTGATCCCGATCCCTCGATCCCGGACCCTATTTGCCGCCGACCCAGGTGAAGTTCACGCCAGCACCGCCTGGAGCAGCGGCCGGCGCCACCGCGAAGCGCGCCTCGCCTCGGCCAATCGTGACCGTGCGCCCCGCCATGATCCCGATCGCGGCGCCGAAGGCGACGTCGCTGAGGTAGTGCCGCTTCATCTGAATGCGTGACGCGGCGACATAGGCCGCGACGCCGTACGCGGGTATGCCCGCTCTCCATCCGAGATGACGCTGAAGCACCGCAGCTGTCGCGAATGACGAGGCGGTATGACCGGACGGGAACGAGAGCGACGTGCCGTCGGGCCGCGTGCGGCCGACGCTGAACTTGATGGCCTGCGTGATCGTCTGCGAGACGAATTGCGCCCGCATGAGATCGGCGCCAATCACGGCGACCTTCTGATTGCCCGTCATGCGACCGATCGAGTAGGTCCCGAGTGCCGCGGCCAGTTGCGTCGTCGCGCCGCCAAGCGTCTGGCCCGCGGTGAAGGGGCCCTTCATCGACTGCGCGGTTGAAAAGCCGTTCGAGACGCGGACGTCGGCCGGATGTCCGATGGCGGCGACGAGGCCGCCCATCGCCAGGATCACGGCCGAATCCAGCGACGGCAGGCGTCGGAAATCCGTAATGGTGTCGGCGAAAATCCGTCCCAGGCTGGGCGTGAAATCGGATGAAAGCCGATCGCTAGAAGCTTCGGCAACTGGCTCCGGCACAAGGATTTGCGCCGAAACATCGGACGGAGTGCCGGCCAGCCCAACAGACAGACAGGCCGCAACGATCAGAGCGTAAACCGGGTGTTTCATGGAATCCAGCGCTTCCGCTGCAAACGTCGATCCCTGTCAACACCTTAACGGCGCGGTATCGAGTTCTTAACAGCGGGTTTTACTTTTGGACGGTGGCGGGCTCGGTTCGGTCGAGGCCAACGGTCTCCCATCCCGCGCCGGCACGGCGGAACGTGAAGGTGACCGGGCTGGCCCACGCGGGATAGTCAGCGTGGATCGTCTGGACGCTCACTCTGATGAAGGCCGCATCACGAAGCGTAGGCACTTGAGGCACCTCGAAGCGAGGCGACTCAACGACGCCAGACGTGCCGGCAACGACCCCGCCCACGATTGTGGGAGTCGCGATACCGGTCGCGTTGTCGAATCGCGACCACTCGAGGCGATACGACTGGGGCGGCTTCGCGATGCCGGCATCGACTGCGGCATTCTCGAAGGTGAGCATGCCGTCCGACCCGATCCTCGCGTTGACGAGAGGATTCACGCCCGTCAGCCACGCGCGCAATACCTTGTCGCGCCGCTTGATCAGCGTTGACGTGATGTGATCGGCGGCGCCGGCTTCGCTGTACCGCGCCTTGGCGACGACCGCTCGAATGGCCTCGTTGCTGAACTTCGACACCAGGCGCGCCGCCCAGAACGCATCGTCCGGCGTCAGGTTGTTGAACGCCGGGTTCGGGTATCCGGCCGCCACTTGACCGGATCGAAGAAGTCGCCCTCGAAGCGGCCGACCGACTTCGCGCCCTCCCAGTAGTCCACGAGGATCCAGGGCCGGACGTACAGTCCGAACGTCGCGAGCGTCTTGAGTGCCGGTCCCCATTCGAGGATGTATTCGTTGCCGGCGCGCGGCACCTGCGGCATCGTGCTGCCGCTGCCCATGGTCGATCCGAAGTCGAACATGTAGTGCCGGATGTACTGCTTGCCCGGCTGGCCCTCGAGCATGTCGAGGCTGTTGATCGCCCGCGAGTCATCGTGGTTCAGCCAGGCGCCAAAGACGCGATTGGCGCGCAGTTCGCGGCGATGCTCGTGCGGGTGAATGTCGTTCGGGTCGTCGGGGCGCGTGCCGTAGTACTTGAAGTAGCCGACCGGTCTGCCATCGGCGAACCGGCTGAGCGTCGCGCGGTATTTGCCGTTGGGCAGCTTCGCGCCGCGCGCGAGCAGTTTGTCGATGTCGCTCGCGCGTCATGCGCTTCTTGCGTCCGCGCATGTCCACCGTGGTGGCCGTGGGCGCGATGACGATCTTCGCCGGGTCCACGTCCACGACGTACCCCTGGACGACGTTGTAGCCGACGGCATGATAGAAGGCGGCGCCAATCACTTCGGCGCTGCTGGCCATCTCCGGGTTGCTCGGCGGATCGAACTTCACCTGATACAGACGTCCGTCGGGCGCGACGATGCGATAGCCGGGGGTGATCCCGCTGCTCTTGCCTTCGACGACCGGCCAGCCCTCGATGTTGGGCGTGTCCCCGGCGTTGGGGCCGCGCACGATCTCGTCGATCGTCATCGCCCGGCGCGCCGATGCGATTGGTGAACCAGGTGGAGTCCGGGACTTCGTCCAGCGTGTTGACGTTGGCCGCGCGGATCGGCCGGTGGTCGCCGGGCTTGATGAACGTGTGCTCGGTGAAGTCGTACCCGTTGCTGCCATCGATCGGCTTGGCCTTGCCGGCGTCGAGCGCACGATCGTTGTCCACCTGCAGCGGGTCGTCGGGGAAGAACGCCGGTGTTGCGCTTCTCGTCGTCAACGTGAGCGCGACGCAGGCGAGGACCGCAAGACACGTAGGGGCCGGCTTCAGCCGGCCCAGGGCCGCAAATGTAGGGGCCGGCTTTAGCCGGCCCAGGACCGCCTGAAGGCGGCCCCCACGTGTTTCAGAAGACATGCCCGAATCTCAGGATGAAGTGCGCGCCCGCGGAGCTGCCGAACGCGCCCTCGACGCGGAGAAACACGCCGTTAATCGTGCCGAACCGGAAGCCGATGCCGTAGTCGGACTCGAGGTCCTTCAGGTCGAGGTCCTCGCGCCGTGCGGCGACCTTGCCGGCGTCGTAGAAGATCGCGCCGTCCATGGCGGTGAAGATCTCCCATCGGTACTCCGCCTGGAGCAGGAGGATGTTCCGGTCACGGAACCGGAGGTACCTGAAGCCGCGGAGGTCGTCGGGGCCGCCGAGGGTTCGCTGGAGATAGAACGGGACCTCGGCCCCTTCGTCGGCCTCGGATGTCGAGACGAGCGCGTGCAGCGCCAGGACTCGCCGGTCACGCAGCAGTGAGATGTATTGCTGCAGGTCTACTTCGACGCGGTCGAACGAGAATCGGCCGCCGGTGCTGTCGTCGAACCGCTGATACGTCAGCGCGTAGCGTCCGCCATTCCGGGGATTTCCGCGCGGCTGACGCGTGTTGACGTCGATCGACGCCTGGTATTTGAAGATCTCCGGCTGCGCCAGCGCGCCAGGCAGCTCGGATGGATCGAAGATGCTGAGGATCTCGCCGAGTCCGGTCTCGGCCCTGACTGTGGGCGAGAAGTGCTCGACGCCGCCCCCGATATTGAGCCATGGGGTCGGGCGATATGTGCCGGTGGCGCCAAAGACGGTGCTGGCCAGGCCGTAGATGACTTCGTTCTCGCGGAGCGAGTCCGGTCCGAGACCGTAGAAGCCCTCTTCCGGAAAGTCGTACTTCCGCCCGTAGAGTTCGACGCCGGCCCGGTTGTTCGCCAGGCGCGGCATCTGCAGCCGCGCGTCGATCATCCAGTACTTCTTCAAGGACGCCGCGGCAAACGTGCTGAAGTCCGCGTGCCCGCCGAACATCCCGGCGTGCCGGTACCCCGGGCCAAGCGAGAATCCGCTGCCGCTCGTGACGTTCCCTAACTTCGGGTACAGCCCCTCGGCGGGATTCAGCAGACGTTCGAAGAGGCGGCCGCTCTCGAGGGCCATCAGCCCGCGCTCGAGGCGATTGGCCTCGGGTGGCTCGAGGTTCCTGGCTTTCTCCTCGCGTTGCGTCTGCAGGGTTTCCGCGCGCGTCGCCGGCTCCTGCGCTCGCGCGCCCAGAGGCGTGGCGACGCAGACCGCGAGTGCGAGAAGACAAATCAGTATCGAGTAATGCATCAAGCCGCGTGTCGAGTGGTAGTTTCGGATCCGACGAGCTTTCGATGCTCGCGAGCGATCCCGACGGCGAGCAGCAGCCACACGCCGACGAGGACGACATTGACCAGCGCGAATCCTCGCGTCGTGAGCGCCAGCAGTTCGACTCCGACGAAGACCACGACCGCCTGTAACAGGTCGCCGGCCCGCACGAAGAAGGCGTCGATCGCCTGCTTCGCATTGTACTTGGCCTCGCGGCTCGTCGGCAGAAACAGCGCATGCCGGGTCGTGTTCTGCAGCGAATAGTCCGTGCCGTTCTCGAAGATCTTCGCCCACCGGACCACAGCGAACAGCGGGAACAGCGCGACCGAGACGTACCCGGTCATGGCGATCGCCGGCAGCACGAACAGCGCGCCGCGGACGCCGATGTACTTGAAGATTCTCGAGACGAGGAACGCCTGCACCAGGAAGGCGACGATGTTCGCCGAGGTGATCACCGTCCCCGACATGACGCCGATCAAGGCGCGCCTGTCCAACCCGCCAGCGGCGCCTGCGGCGATGCGAGCATCAGCCTCTTGCGCGATCAGGGTGCCCAGAATGTAGGTGCCGCCCAATGTGTTCACGAGGTTGAAGACAAGCACCATCAGGGCGATCAGCAGCAGATACCGGCTGCTGAGCACGAGCTTGAATCCGTCGGCCTTGGCCAGGGGCTTCTCGGCGACGACGTCCTGCTCGCGATTTGCCCGACTTTCGCGGCGATTAACGATGATCGTGAGCGCCACCGGGACGAGCAGACCGACCGCCGCGATCAGCATCAGCGTATAGGGCCCGATACCGCCGAACACGACCGTGGCCAGCAGCGCGCCGAGTGCTGCGCCCAGCGTGGCGCCGACGCCCACGAGCGGGAAGAGGCGCTTGCCGCGCTCACTGCTGTACAGGTCGTTCGCGAACGACCAGAACTGGGCGACCGCCACCATATTGAAGACGCCGATCCAGATGTAGAACGCGAGCCCGATCCTGACTCCAGCGTTCCCCAGCACGTAGAAGATGAGGAGGTGCGACGCGAAGAATAGCGTCACTCCGCTGATCAACTTGACCCGGTTGACACGCGCGGCGAACGCGCTATAGGCCGGCACGAAGACGAACAGGATTGCCGCCATTGCCGCGGAGGCGTAGCTGGCGACGACCGCGCCCGACTCGCTCAGGATGAGCGCCTCGCGGACGATCTTGAGGACCTGATAGAACGCAAGCAGGTAAAAGGCGTTCGCCGCGAGGAACAACGCGCTGACGCCTTCGCCAGCGCGAACGTCGGTCACGAGCGAAAAAGCGCGTTCCAGGATGCTTTTCTGAGGTGTCACGACGCGATGGGTTTCGGCCACACCCGAGATGCTACATCGTAGCGGCCGCGGCTGTATCACGCCGTGGCTCGCTGACGGTCAACGGGCCAGTGAGCTGCGGGAGATGTGCACGCCACCAGCGTTTCGCTTCGTCCGAGCTCCATTCATCGCGGATGCGGCACTGGCAGGCCATCTGATACAGCTCGCCCGCGTCCTGCGGCCGCAGCTTCGGATCTTTCTGCAGACACGCGAGGATCAGTTCGTCCAGCTCGCGCGGCACGGCCAGCTCCGTCCGCTCGGAGGGCGGCGACGGCTGCGCGTGAAGGTGCTGCATCAACATCTTCATCGAGGTGTCCGCCTCGAAGACCAGCTCGCCGGTCAGCAGGAAGTAGGCGACACACCCGAGGGAATAGACGTCCGCCCGGCGATCGACCTCCGAGTCCCCGAGGATGACTTCGGGAGCCATGTACGCGGGCGTTCCCGGCGTCGTGTTTTCGATCGTCGCCAGCGTCTGCGGGTCCCGGGTACGTCCGGCCCCCGCCTGCATCTTGACCAGCCCGAAGTCGAGCACCTTCGTGAAGTCGTACTCGAGGCCCATGCGGCAGACGTAGATGTTGGCCGGCTTGATGTCACGATGCACGAGGCCTCGCGCGTGCGCATCGGCCAGCGAGTGACACACCTGGCGCAGGAGATAGATGACGCGGTTCGGCGGCAGGGGACCGAATTCACGGACGAGCGACTCGAGGTCGCGGCCGTTGAGCAGCTCCATCACGTAGTAGAACGTGCCGTCCTGCGTGATGCCGAAGTCGAAGACCTGAATCGTGTGCGGCGAGCTCAAGGCCGCGGTCGCCTGCGCCTCGCGCTCGAACCGCTTGAGCGTCACCCGCGCTTCGTGCTCATCGCGCGCGCCGAGGACCTCCGGCCGCACCAGCTTGATCGCGGCATCGCGCGCCAGCAGACGATGCTCCGCGCGCCACACTTCGCCCATCCCCCCGGCCCCGAGCCGTTCGACCAGCTGATAGCTCCCGAGGTCCTGCGCCTCGCGCAGACGCCGACCGAGGCGCTGCAGGACACGCGCCGGCACGACGGCCACGAACGCGCAGGCATACGTCGGCCAGCAGATGATGAACACGTAGGCGGGTGCGAGTGGTTGTCCACCGAGCAGCCAGGCGATCCAGTAGGCGAGGGGATCGAAGCACGCCGCGACGAGCGAAGCGGCGAGCATGCGGCGCGGCGTGCTGGGGGCGATCATGGCGTAAATCAGGATCAGCACACAGATCCACGAGATCCGCAGGATGTCCCCATGGATCGGCGGGACCGCCCAGGCGTTGAACGCCGCGATCGCCGCCGCGTGCATCAGCATCATCGCGATGCCTGCGTCGCCCTTCTCCTCGAGCGTGGTCTCTGAGCGCTTCAGATACCAGCACATCACCGCAGAGCCGATCGCGCCGCACAGCTCGAGGGTGATCGATCGCCAGTTGCGGACCCACCCGTCCGCTGCCCACGGCATGATGAACGAGTCCAGCAGGAGCGCGAAGCTCCACAGCACCAGGCCCACCGTGCTGAACACGACCAGCCGCTGTGCCTGCTCCGAGAGCAGCTCGGTCGGCAGACGGGACGTCCGACCGCTGTCGCCGGCCGAGGACGAGGTCGGCGTGTCGCGCGGCGCGATTCTCCGTGGTTCCTGGCTGGTGCGTATCACGTCCGTCGGTCAGGCGCCGCGATCCACGCGGCGGCGCAGCTCCTCGAGGTTCAGCATGATCGATTCGTTCGAGCGCAGCAGGTCGGCGAGGATTTCGTTCCGGGCGCGGACGTCGCGCGTCGCCGGCTGCTGGTCGCGGCCGAGGAACGGCCACAACCGCTGGCTGAGGTCCTGCGGCAGCACACCTTCGAGGTACTCGAGGGCCGTGCCCCGCAGCTTCGGGTCGTCGGTGTGGAGCCCGCGATACGCGATCTGCAGCGGAGCCGTCGGCAGCACGAGCGACAGCAGCGTGAAGACGTGTGCGAGGCTCTGCCCGGCCCGGTCCTTCAGGAACTCGTCCACAAACGATCGCTGCTCTTCGTCATCGACGCTGTCGAGGAGCCGATGGCTCTGCCACACCGGCCGCCCGACCGCGACCTCCTTGCGGACGACGTCGAACACCCGCTCGCGATCGATGCGAACGCGCGGGTTCTTCTCGACAATCGAGGCCAGGGAGCGCCCGCACTGAAAGCGCACTTCGAACCGGAGATCCTCGAGGCCCAGCATCAGGCCGTCAACGGCCCGCTGCGAGACGCACACCGAGAACACCCGCGCCAGCCGCCGGCGGACCGCGAACGGCTGGTTGGGATCGAGCAGCGCGTCAATGAGCTCGCCGACACGCTCTTCAGCGACTTTCCGCAGTGCGCGGACTGAATCCTCCGCGACCGGATCCCAGGCGAGGAGCGGGATCACGTGCGGGACGAGTGGCGACGCCAGGCCCTCTTCGCTGTGCAGGACGCTCAGTACGCGCTCGCGGTTGCGCGACTTCAGCGCCAGAATCTCCATCACCTCCGGGTCGCCGACCGGCAGCGAGGTCTCCACCGTCGTCAGCCCCGTGCGCTCGCGGGTCAGGCCGGCCGTGAACGGCGTCCGCAGCGTTCGCAACACCGCGGTCCGCGTGGTGATGTCTTCCACGTCCGACAGATCGAGCTCGACGGCGCGATCGATCAGACTCTTCTCGAGCGTCTGGATGTAGCCCGTGCTGAGGCGTTTCGCGACGACGATGGCGACCGCGGAGCAGGCCACCGCCGCCAGCAGGATCGCGCCGTACTGGCGTGTCGCCGGCAGCAGGATCAAGAGGCTCACCAGACCGCCGCCGATCGCGTCGCCGACTCGATCGAAGCCGACGTCGATGATCGACTTGGCCGCGCGCTTCTCGTCGGCCGCAATCGGCGTGTAGAAGATCTCGTAGCCGGTCCGGAAGAGCGAGCCGCGCAACACCGACTCCCCGGTGCGGGCGAGCAGCGCGCCGACAAGGCCGGGGGAGCGATCAGCCCGACGAGTCCGCCCGCGGCAAGCGCCAGTGACGGTGTGCTCGCCGTCAGGCCAAGCCCGAGGCGCTCGAGCGCGAGCGCACTCGCGGTCGTCTGAACGATGAACGACAGCAGACTGACGCCGGCGTAGTACATCGCGAAGAAGCGGAGCAGGCTCTCGCCGCGTCCGAATGTCTCCACGGCCTGGGCCTTGAAGACGTAGTCAGCCAGCGCGGCGCCAATCGTGCCCAGCAGCACGAGCGCGGCCAGGTTGCGCAGATACGGCGCGCGCGCCAGCACGTGCAGGCCCGACTGCGGCGATACCGCGGCCAGATCCGGCGGTGCCTCGTCGAGCGCGGACCGCTGTGACGATGGCGACGAACGCGCGAGCCGTCTGATCTGCCACGCGCAGAACAGGTTGACCACCGCGAGCACGGGCAGCATCGCGCTCACGCCCACCATAAAGCGCCACGCGCTCGGCGACCAGCGCACCGACAAGGCCGGTCAGCGTGCCCACTCCGGCAATCCGCCCGAAGTGATGGCGCGCGGTGTGGGGGTCGAACCGCTCGCTGGCAATCAGCCAGAAGCCTGAGCCGAGCATCGGCCCGAGACCGGAGATCTGGAGATAGATCAGGCGGGCCGCCAGCACCGGCATCGTAAACGTCAGCAGCCATGACGCGAACAACAGGACGCCGCTGACGGTGAAGGCCACCGGCACGAACGTCGCCGGCGCGATCTTCTGCAGGCCGCGCGAGCTGGCGAAGACCAGCGCGATCGAGAGCGCCGCGGTCCCGATCACGATTGACGGCAGCGTCGTCACGTCCAGGTTGGCGAGATACAGCGCGTCCCGCGTGGCCTTGCCGGCGATGAACTGCGCGCTCACGGCGCCCGAGCAGATCATCGCGATGATGACAGCCGGGTCGGACCGTTGAGAAGGCGAATTCATGAGAACAGTCGGGGTCCGGGGCACGCGCGCGCTGACGCACTGGAACCCCATCGGACGAGAAAGGCCGATCGTATCACCCTGCCTGCGGCCGCCTGATGGCACGGGCCGGGTTTGCATATAGGACGCCGCGAGGGTGCCGTATGATGCGTGGAGAACCCACGAAAGCGACGAATGACTCCATGACGAGAGACGGCTTGCGATGGACCTTCTGTGCCGGCGCGATCCTCGTTGCGCTCTGGTGCCCAACAGCGCTCGCGCAGACCCGGCCGGGGGCCGCACCGCCGCCCTCACTTGCCGACATTGATGGGTCGATCGAGGCGCTCGTTCGCACGGTCGATCCGGCCGTCGTGCAGATCTTCACGACCGGGCTCGCGACCCGGGAAGGTATCGTCGGCCAGGCCGACCTGGTGACTCCCGTGCGCGCGAGCGGATCGGGCGTCATCGTCGATGCTGGCGGTTTCATCGTCACCAATGCGCACGTCGTCCGTGGGGCATCCAGAATCAGGGTCGAGGTGCCGGTCGCGGCCACGGGGCAGTCGGTGCTGGCGCGACGAACGCAGGTCGTCGCCGCGCAGCTGATTGGCGCGGACGATGAGACCGACATCGCGGTGCTGAAGATCGAGGCCAGCGGTCTGCGGCCAATCGCGTTCGGTGATTCGGATGCGCTGAAAGCCGGGCAGGTGGTGCTGGCGTTCGGGAGCCCGATGGGGCTGCAGAATTCGGTCTCGCTCGGGATCGTCAGTGCGGTCGCGCGTCAGCTCGAACCCGAATCGCCGATGGTCTACATCCAGACCGACGCGTCCATCAACACCGGGAACAGCGGCGGTCCGCTCATCGACGCCAGGGGCCGGCTGGTCGGCATCAACACGCTCATCGTGTCCGCGTCAGGCGCCAACAGCGGCCTGGGGTTCGCCGCGCCCAGCAACATCGTGCGGGCGGTGTTCGATCAGATCAAGCAGAGTGGCCGCGTCCGGCGCGGCGAGATCGGCGTGCGCGCGCAGACGGTGACGCCGGTGCTCTCGGCGGGACTGCGCCTCTCCCGCGACTGGGGAGCCGTGCTGGCCGACGTCGTGCCGGGTGGGCCGGCCGATCGTGCCGGTCTGGCGATCGGTGATCTGGTGCTGTCGGTTGACGGAAAGCAGATCGAGAACGGCCGTCAGCTCAACGTCACGCTGTATCGGAAGTCGGTCGGCGACGTCGTGAAGGTCGAGGTGCTGCGCGGCGAGAAGCTCACGACCATACCGGTGACGATTGTCGAGCGCCCCGACGCGCTGTCGAGAATCACCGCGCTCGCCGATCCGCGGCAGAACGTGGTGCCACGTCTCGGGATCCTCGGTGTCACGCTCGAGCCCGAGGTCGCCGCGATGATGCCGTCGCTGCGAGCGAAATCCGGCGTCGTCGTGGTCTCGGCTACGGCCGGCACATTTGATTCCGACATCGGCGGCCTCGCGCCTGGCGACGTCATCCATGCCGTCAACGGCAACTGGATCGTTGACCTGGCCGCGCTGCGCAAGGCGCTCGACCCGATGAAGGTTGGCGATTCGGTTGCGCTGCAGGTCGAGCGGCGAGGCGCGCTGATCTATGTCGCCTTCACGATCGATTGACCGCGCGGGCTGAAACCCCGCGCCCTACATGCTCCTATTCGAATTCTTTCCGCTGTTCGTGGCCCTCGTCGGCGTCGTCGCGGCGATCTTGCTGTTCATGAAGGACCGCCGGGCACGTGCGGCCAACGAGCCCGAGGATCCGATCACCCCGCGCAAACCACCCTCACCGGATGACGACGAGGGCGGACCTGGTCTGCGTCCCAGCATGCGGGCGTAGGCCGCAGAGGCTGGTCTTCAGACCAGCCTGCGTCGGGAAGGACCTGCCAACTTTTTAGCACCTCCGTCCGTCAAAGGCCTCGTAGATGGGTCGGAGGAGTCTGTGATGAGCGCTTTGTTGCAGGATCTGCGGTTTGCGCTGCGGTCGTTCGTCCGGGCCCCGCGCTTTTCCGTGCCAGCGATTCTGGCGCTCGCCCTCGGCATTGGCGCGACGTCGGCGACGCTGAGCGTCGTCCGCGGCGTGATGCTCGAGCCGCTGCCGTATCAGGATCCCGATCGTGTCGTCACGATCTGGGAAACCAATCCCGGACGGAACATTCGCCGCAATGTCATCGCTCAGTCCAATTTCGTCGCCTGGCGCGAACGGACGCGATCGCTCGAGCACCTCGGGATGGCCGGCCCGGCGCGACTGAGCCTCATCGTCGGCAACACGCCGGAAGAGGTCGAGGGCATGGTCGCGTCCTCGGATGTCTTCGCGGCCCTTGGCGTCCAGCCGGCCATGGGACGCGCATATACCTCCAACGAAGACCTGCAGGGCAACGACCAGGTGATGGTGGTCAGCCACGACTTCTGGCAGACGAGGCTTGGCGGGCGATCCGATGTCGTCGGCACGACGATCAGAGTGAACGGCGTCCCGCGCACGGTCGTCGGCGTCATGCCGGAGGGTTTCACGCTCGTCGGTCAGAAGCTGTCGTATCTGATCCCGTACGGCTGGGACGTGGAACAACTCCGCGCCGCGCAGGGCCGCGGCTTCTCATATGGGTTCGCGCGGCTTCGCGATGGCGTCACGCTCGAGCAAGCCCGCAACGAAATGCGCCAGCTGATGGCGGAGCGCGAGAAGGAGGCGCCCCGGCTGAACACGGGTTGGTCCGCGCTGCTCGTGCCGGTGCACGAGCAGATGGTCGAACCGATTCAGCCGGCGCTTCTGATCCTGACCGGTGCCGTTCTGCTGGTGCTGTTGATCGCGTGCGTGAACGTGGCGAATCTGCTCCTGGCGCGAAGCACGGTGCGTCAACGCGAGCTCGGCATCCGGGCCGCGCTCGGCGCGAGGCGCCGGCGTCTCCTCGCCCAGCTGCTCAGTGAGAGCTTGTTGCTCGGCGCCGCGGGCGGTGTCGCCGGACTGGTCCTCGCCTACGCGTTTCATCGCGGGCTGCTCGCGCTTGTCGCCGATCGCATTCCGGTACCGCGGCTCGATCAGGTCTCGCTCGATCCGTGGATGCTCGCCGCCACCATGGGGCTCGCGCTCGCCACGGGCTTGCTCTTTGGATTCGTGCCGGCGATCGTGGGTTCGCGGTCGGTGAGTGAGACCATGCGCGACGGTGGCCGCCACGGCAGCGGGCCGAGGTCGCGTCGGATTCTCGGTGGTCTGGTCGTCGCCGAAGTGGCGCTGTCGCTGGTGCTGCTGGTCAGCGCGGGTCTGCTGATTCGCAGCTTCATCCGCCTGCAGAACATCGATCCGGGGTTCAAGCCCGAAGGCGTGCTCACGGCGCGCGTGCAGACGCCGGCGGTGCGTTATCCGACGCCGGCCGACCGGTCGGGCTTCTACGCAAACGCGTTGGCACGCATCAGTACGCTGCCGGGAGTCGAGCAGGCTGCCGGCATTACCTTTCTTCCCATGGGGCGGGGCGGCGGGATGAGGACCGGCTATTGGCGCAGCGATCGGCCGCAGCCAGCCCCTGGAGAAGGGTCCTCGACCGATGTGAGGCCGATCACGCCCGGCTTCTTCAAGACCATGGGCATTGCGCAGGTTGCGGGGCGCGATTTCACGCCCGCCGATCAACTCGATTCGCCACGCGTGATTGTCGTGAGCGAGTCAGCGGCGCGGCGCCTCTTTCCCGATGAAGACCCGATCGGCAAGCGCATCGACGTGTTCATCGGTAATCCCGGTTCGCCGTATGAGATCGTCGGCGTCGTCAAGGACATCAAGATCGCGTCGCTCGACGTTGACGCCTTTCCGATCGTCTACATTCCGCACCCGCAGCTGGCGGCCGGCATCATGACGTTCGTCGTCCGCACGAGCGTCAACCCGCAGTCCCTGGCCACTGGCATCGCCGGGGCCGTGCACGAGCTCGATCCCGAGCTGCCGCTGGCGGACGTCCAACCCATGGACGATGTGGTGGCGTTCACGATGGCGCGGCCTCGGGTCATCATGACCCTGCTCGTCGCGTTTGCGGCGATGGCGGTGTTGCTCGCGGGCGTCGGCGTCTATGGCGTGATGGCGTACTCGGTGGGGCAGCGCACGCAGGAGATCGGCGTGCGGCTGGCCATGGGTGCCACCAACGGCATGGTGTTTCGGATGGTGATCGGACAGGCCTTCACGCTCGCCGCGATTGGCGTGGGGGTCGGCCTCGTCGCCGCTGCCGGCGCGACGCGCGTGCTGCAGACGTTGCTCTATCAGACCGAGCCGCGCGATCCGTCCACGTTTGCCATCGCCGCGGTGTTGCTGATCGTGGTGGCGATGCTGGCGTCCTATGTGCCGGCCCGTCGCGGCACCCGTATCGCGCTCGCCGAGGCGCTGCACCCGGAGCAGTAACCCCCAGCCGCTCCGGACCTTGCGACCGGCCGCCGTCGTGTGGTACAAGATCTACCATGACGTCACGTACCGCAAAAGGCGCGCGTGTGCGCGCTCCCCTGACAGAGCTCGAGAACCTCGTGATGCAGGCGGTCTGGAATGCCGCGCCGTCCTCGGTTGAAGCGGTTCATCAGGTCGTTTCCCAAAAACGCAACGTGAAGGAAACCACGGTTCGCACGCTACTGCGGCGGCTGGAGCAGAAGGGGTATCTGCGACACGAGGCGGAAGGACGGGCGTACATCTACCACGCGATCGAGCCGTCGCGGAGTCTGGCCGCGCGCGCGGTGCGGCAGATCATCGACCGCCTATGCCAGGGTTCGGTGGAAGAACTGGTGACCGGGATGGTGGACGCCAAAGTCTTGAGCAACGCCGAGCTGAAACAGTTGGAGGCGTTCGTTCGGAGCCGACGGCAAGGGGGGAAGTGATGGAGCAACTGCTGGTCGAGTCTGCGGTCAGAGGGACCTTGATCGCCGCCAGTGTCGGGGGCGTGCTGTGGGCAACACGTCTGAGAGCTCCCGCGCTCCTTCACGCGATGTGGACGTGCGTCGTGATCGCGATGCTGTTGCTCCCACTGTGGACCCTCTGGGGTCCCAAGGCTTCGATGCAGGTGCTGCCACAACAACAGTCAGCGTCCGCGGTTGTCATGGGAGCGCCAGCCCCACTGGCACCGGTCAGCACGTCACTTGTCGAGGACATGGCGTCGCCTCCCACCCAGGCACGTGGCGCCGAGAGTGTCGTCTGGGATTGGCGAGATGTCGTCACGCTCGTCTATGCCGTGGTCGCCGGTGTCCTGCTTCTGCGACTCGCGATTGGCACGTTGAGAGCACGCCGGCTCGTAAGCCGGTCAGTCATGAGTCACGGCAGACTGACCAGCGCCGCATGCGCGTCGCCGGTCACGGTGGGATGGCTTCGCCCGGTCGTGATCCTGCCCGAGACCTGGCGAGAGTGGTCACCCTTCAAGCTGGATGCCGTGCTGACTCACGAGCACGCACACGTTCGTCGCCTTGATCCGCTCGTGCAGTGGTTGGCACTGCTCAATCGCGCGGTCTTCTGGTTTCATCCACTCGCCTGGTGGCTGGAGCGTCGGCTCTCTGTTCTCGCGGAGCAGACGTGCGACGATGCCGTGCTCGCACGCGGTCACGATCCGCACGACTACTCGGAGTACCTGCTGGATACCGCCCGGTCATTGGGCAGTGGCGGGCGGGTGAATCTTGCGGGCGCCTTCATGCCGGGGACGTTCCTGCCGCAGCGCATCCGCCGGATTCTCGACGACACGTCTTCGGCTCGTGTCTCGCGGACCCGTCGGATCCTGGCCGTTGCCGCCTGCGTGGCCGCCTCCGCCTTCTGTCTCGTGGCCACCCCCGTGCGCGCGTTGTCGCAGCGGGTAGCCACTCCGTCGAGACTGATCGTTCGACCGATCCAGCCAAGGTGGATTTCGCCGGACTCGACGCTTCCTCAGCCCGTGTCACTGGAGTGGCTCGACGGCGATGAATGGGCGTTCGAGGTTCAGTCGATCCTCACGTCCGAGGACATGCGTGAGTACCGGTGAGCTTCGAGGGCCGCAGGAACGGGATGCGTTCATCGAGCGATTCTGGGCGCGCCGCGATCCGAGCCCCGGCACGCCGCCGAACGAATTCCGGGATGAGTTCATCCGTCGAGTGCAGTTCGCGCGAGAGCGTTTCGCCGATCCGAAGAGTGCCGCCACGCCGGGCTTCGATACCGATCGCGGACGCGTCTACCTGATGTTTGGTCCACCCGATGCCATCGAGACCCAGTCAGCCGGTGCAGATCAGATCGACGAGTGGCGATACAAGAATATCGCGGCGATAGGAGAGGATTTCAGAGTCCGGTTCTCATCCGTTCGTGGGACGTATTGCGGCTATCGGATCGTGTCCCCGGCGCCGATCGCAACCGTGGGGGGGGCCAGGGCTGCGCGTGCCCGCGCTGCAGTTCTACCCGCTTGGTCTCGTGGCGATTTCCATTCCCGTGGAGGCGGCGAGGGTCGCGGGCGCGCGATGGGAACTGCGCAACCGTCACGGCGTCCAGGTGGATGACTCACAGATCGGGTTCATGGAGGGTCCGGCCTCGGATCCGCTCTCGCGGCACTTATCTCCCTCCTGGCTGGAGATGGGTATCGGCTGCACGCATACGTTGCCAGCCGATACCTACACACTGACGACGGCCGTGCGCTTCGTGACCGGGCAGGTCCAGAGGGAAACGGTCACCTTCAACGTGGAGTGAAAGCCATGATCTTCGTGCGAGCCGCACTTATCTTCGCGTTCGCGTTCGTGGCCGTCCATGCGCAGGCCCCCACTGCGCGTCCAACGTTCGAAGTCGCCTCGGTGAAGCCGAACCGATCGGGGGAACCACGCGTGATGATCAGGAGTGAGCCGGGAGGACGGTTCACGGCCACGAACGTGCCGCTGCGAGTGCTGATACGAAACGCATATGGGATCACCGAGGATTCCCGGATCGTTGACGCGCCTGGCTGGATCGGATCCGAACGGTTCGACATCGTTGCGAAGGCCTCGGGCGATGTGCCTTCGCTGATACCCGGTGGTGCCGTCGGTCCGATGAACCTCATGTTGCAGGCGTTGCTCGAAGACCGGTTCCGGCTGGGCGTGCACCGCGAGACCAGAGAGCTCCCTCTGTACGTGCTCTCAATCGCCGCCGCTGACAGAAGGCTCGGCCCGCGGCTCACGCGAACCACGGTCGATTGCGTGGCGATCCTGGCCAAGCTCTATCCCCCGAACGGGCCCGCCCCTCCGCCTCCACCGTTTGTTCCTGGCCAGCCTCCGCCGTGCGGATCGACAGGCGGCCCCGGTCAGGTCCTGGCGCAAGGCATGACGATCGCCCAGCTCGCATCCAATCTGTCGGGCCGTGTGAATCGGGTGGTCGTCGACAAGACGGGGCTGACTGGACACTTCGACATCAACCTCGAATGGATGCCGGATCAATTCCAGGGCGCAGGGCCTCTCGGGGCGTTGCCCGGTGCTCCGCCATCTCCTCCCGATGGTGCGGGGCCGTCAATCTACACCGCGCTGCAGGAGCAGCTTGGTCTCAAGTTGGACTCGACCAAGGGCCCGGCCGACGTGCTCGTCATCGATCGCGTCGAACAACCTACGCCCGACTAGCGAACGTGACGCGCACGGGCGTTCGCGCCCGCCCTTCTACTCGTAGTACGCCGGCGCCTTCTTCAGCTTCGCGTAGCGTTGTAGTCGTGCTCGATCCAGAGCTGCGTCTTTGTCGTCTTCAGATATTCCTCGATCCGGCGTCGCGACGCCGCCGACTGCTCGACGCTGAACTCGTTGTCGGGCGGCGCGCGATTGAAGCTGCGCTCCTGCGGGTAGTGATACAGGTCGCCGCTGAGCATGATCCGGCCGGTGGACGCCAGCCGCAGGACGAGCACCTGGTGTCCCGGCGTGTGGCCGGGCGCCGCCTTGATGATCACGCGTGCCGTCGCCGAAGACGTCGTGCTCGTCCTTGTCCAGGAAGACGATCTTGCTGTTGGCGAGCGCGGTATAGAACGTCGGGATTGACCCGCGGATTGTCCTTCGTCCACATGAAGTCGCGTTCCGCGCGCGGCGTCAGCCACGTCGAACCGGCAAAGGCATTGAGGTTCGCCGTATGGTCGATGTGGGCGTGTGAGATGGCCACATAGGTTGTCTTCTCGGGAGAGAAGCCGGCCTGCGCGAGCTGGCTCTTGAGCGTTCGGTTCACGACCGCGGCGACGGTCGGATTCACGTTTGCCTTCGCGCCGCTCGCTTGCGCCTCGACAACGGCGTCAGGGATGACGCCGACGTCCCACATCAGCGTGCCCCGTGGATGCGCGATCAAGTAGCACGGCACCGGCATCCGGATCTCACCGACCTCCGCCATGGTGACGTGATAGCGCTCGACGCCCTCGCGGTTAGGGGTTAGCGTGCCACAGTCGAAGACGTACAGACGCGGCCCGGGTACCGGTGCCTGGCCGGTCATCAGCACCGCAAGCACGACGACAATCGATCGCAGGTTCACCATGGCGGCGAGTATAGGGCAGGCGGGTCTGAAGACCCGCCTCTACCGACCACCAACACCAACTACCAACTACCAACGAAACGCCGTCTGCGCGGTCTGTGACGCCAGCCTCTCGTACAAATCGCCGGCGGTCTCGCGAGCGAGGTACGGAATGCTGATCCGATGAGCGGGAGACGCGCCGCCTGCCGTATCGACGCGCAGGCCCGCCATGGCGTGCGCGTCGATCGAATGGTGACTCGACGCGGCCGACCACTTGAATCTTTCCGGCCGGCACGATGACGACGTCTCGCCACAGCCAGCCGGTGCGCAAGGCCACCGCGTCTTCGTTGGCCGCCCACTGCGTGTGCCGCAGGTGATTCCAGGTCACGACGCTCAGCCAGGCGACCGTGAACGGCAGCACGGCGAGGCCGCCCCAGCCGAACCAGAAGAAGAACGGGAGCCCGGGCATGAGGGCGAGAATCATCGTTGGCTTCACCGCGCGGCGAAACGCTCGCGGGTGCAGCGGCTGCCACTCGAGCGCGTCCAGTTCGATGCCGGGAAGCACCTCGCGCACGAGCGCGGGCACGGCAGCACGACGGATGATCGGGGCCAGCCATTCGCGCGGCTGCTTGGACGGGTTCCCCGGAGCCGCGTGTCCGCCCGCTGTTTCGACACGGACCGACATCCGCTCCACGAGACGCTGAAGCGGTGATTCGCGAATCGTCATCGTCTGCACGCGCCGCAGCGGAATCGTCGCCGTGACGCGCGTCAGCAGTCCGTACTCCGTTCGCAGATCCTCGCCCACGCGCGAGAGCCGGAACTCATACAGTCGCATCGCCGACCAGATCATCGACAGCACGCGCACGAACAGCAGCAGCGACATGATCGCGAGGATGATGAGGGCGATGCGGCCGGGCGGAGGGAATCTCCCGGCGGCGACGGTTCGCACCGTGTCGCGCATCAGTCCCGGGCGCGAACCAGCCAGTGGAGACCTGATTCCACAGCGATGGCATCAGTCCGGCCTCCCACAGCACGCCGAACGCCGTCGCCACGAGGACGGAACCGCGGTTGTCGAGCAGACCGTTGAGGAACAGTTCCCGAAGCGGCAGGTGCAGCAGCGGCGGTGATTCGACGGCAGCGGCGGCACGGCTCCGGCGCCTCCACCTGCTCCACATCCGCCTGGCCGGCACGGGCCCGCCCCTCGAAGATGCGCCGCCGCATCTCCTCGAACACGGTCTCGTGGAGGACGCTGATCGTCGCCTCCGGCGCCTGCCCGCCTCCGGTTTCGACGCGAACTTCCGTGACGCCGAGGAGCCGGTGCGCGACGTTTCTGATCGCGTCGAGATTCTGGATTCGCGCGTACGGCACGTGGCGTTCGTTGCGGAAGATGATGCCCGACCGGATCACGAGCTCCGTGCCTTCGTAGTGCAGCCGGAACGACAGGTAGCGCGCGATCGCCGACGATCGTGCTCGGAATCAGAAAGAGCAGGATCCAGAACTGCCAGTTGGCGATCTCGAACTCGCCGGGCAGCGAGCGGTTCATCCAGTCCGCCGGGCCCCATCCCCATGGCCCCGACGATGGCCCCGACGATCGGCCGGTGACGATCAGCAAGACCGCCGGGAACAGGAAGGCCTTGAGGCTACCGGCCAGCGCGAACAGGATGGACGAGGGATGCAGGCGATGAGGTCAGACGGCATCGCTCTGGTCGGTCGGGAGCAGGTGCGCCCGGATGCGCCGCGCTACTGGTGAAGTCGAGACCGGACAGCGTCACCTGCGAGTGCTGGGTGCCCGCCGTGTAGACCACAAGCGTGCCGAGACCGTGGCGACGCTCGAGCGGGCCCTGCGAGACGTCGGTGTGCTGGATCCGCGATCGCGGCACGTTGGTCGTCGTCCGCCAGTAGACGCCGCGCTGAATCTCGAGCCCGGCCTCGTCTACTCGATACGAGGCGAAGCGGTAGGCGATCGGCGGCCATCGGTACACCTGCCAGGCGAGCAGCGCCATCAGGACGGCCCATACCGGCAGGAGCAGCAGGCCGAGGAACAGCATTTGACTGCCGATCCAGAGCACGATGACGCCGACGAACGATGCCAGCGAGACGATGGCCGCGAAGATGCCGCCGTGAATGCGCTGCACGGCGATCCAGCGGGGATCGAGCGAGCGGCTGACGCCGTCGGCGATCGAATCGACCGTGGCGGAGGAATCGACAGTGGCGGAAGAGTCCATCAACGCAACGACTCTATTACAATCACGACGCAGCGTCCGGCTTTAGCGACAGACATGCGTCCCATCTCTCGACGTGTCCTGTTGCACTCGCTCATCGCGCAACCGCTGCTCGCCGGCGTCGCGCGGGCGCAGGCGCGAGTGGCGGCGAAGCCGAAGCCGCTGCCGGCCGGCGCCATAACGCACGACTGGACGACCTTCCTCGGTCCGACGCACAACGCCGTCTCGACCGAGACGAAGCTCAGTCGGACGCTGCCGCCGCCGCTGATCTGGGAGTTTCCGAAGGGCACGAGCTATTCGTCCCCGGCCATCGCCGGCGATCGGCTGGTGTACATCTACCGGATCGGCGACGAGGAAATCGTCGAGTGCCTGGATGCTTTGACGGGCGCGAGCCGCTGGCAGTTCAAGTACGGCACCGTGTTCGAGGATCGCTACGGCTACAACAACGGGCCGCGATCGAGCCCGGTCATCGACGGCACGCGCGTCTACACGATGGGCGCGGAAGGGAAGCTGCACTGCTTCGATCTGCGCGTCGGGCAAGGTGCTCTGGAAGCGCGATCTCCGCGCCGACTACAAGGTGCGGCAGGACTTCTTCGGCACCGCCTCCACGCCGCTCGTCGAAGGCCGGCTGCTCATCGTCAATGTCGGCGCGCCGGGCGGTCCGTGCGTCGTCGCGCTGGATACGGCGACCGGCAAGGAAGTGTGGCGAGCCGGGAACGGCGTGGGGCCCAAGCTATGCGTCGCCGATGCCGGCCGTCGTGCACGGCCAGCGGCGCGTGTTCGTGTTCGCGGGCGGCGAGTCCGATCCGCCGACCGGCGGGCTGATGTCGATCAATCCGGCAACGGGCAAGGTGGACTTCTCGTTTCCGTGGCGCAGCCGCAGCTTCGAGTCGGTCAACGCGTCGTGCCCGGTGGTCTTCGACAACAAGGTGTTCATCTCGGCGAGCTACCGCACCGGCGGCGCGCTGCTGCAGATCAACCCTGACTTCACGCACAAGGTCCTGTGGACGACGCAGGAGTTCGCGCTGCACTGGAACACACCGATCCATCGCGACGGGTATCTCTACGGCTTCGACGGCCGCAACGAGCCCGATGCGTCGCTGGCGTGCGTGGACGCGGCGACGGGAAAGGTCGTGTGGCGCGAGACGCCGGAGTGGATGGAAACGATCGGCGGGCGGCAGGCGACCGTCGGCACGTATCGCGGATCGCTGCTCGCGGTTGACGGCAGCTATCTGTGTCTCGGCGAGCTCGGACACCTGCTGTGGATGGATCTGACGCCGAAGGGCTATCGGGAGATCTCGCGCGCGTGGCTGTTCCAGGCGCGCGAGTCGTGGACGCTGCCGGTCCTCAGCCGCGGGCTGCTGTACGTCGTCCAGAACACGCGCGAGATCTACGCGCGGAGGTGGACCGCGTCTGCTCTGCTACGACCTGCGGGCGTGATCTTCAAAGCGGGTCTGAAGACCCGCCTCTACAAACAGGTCATCACGTAGAGGCGGGTCTTCAGACCCGCCTGGCGCGCGGCCAGATCATGCTTGCGTCAGCAGGGCCCCGGCCGTCATCAAGGCCACGCCAGCCGCGACCTTCCAGCTGATTGGCTCACCGAGCAACACTCCCGCGAGCAGGATCGTGAGCGGCAGACTGAGCTTGTCGATCGGCGCGACGAGCGAGGCCGGCGCCATCTGCAGCGCTCGGAAGTAAGCGAGCCACGAGACGCCGGTTGCGAGCCCGGACAGTGCCAGAAAGACCAGGGACCGTCGCGACAGCGATGACACGGCTCGCTGCTCACCGAGCCCGAAGACGATCGCCCATGCGAAGCCGGTGACGACGACCGTCCGGATCGCGGTAGCCAGGGTCGATGGAACTCCTTCGACCCCGAGCTTGGCGAGAATCGCAGTCAGCGCCGCCGCGGCGGCCGAGATCAACGCATACACCAGCCAGGACATTCAGGTACCTCCACGAACCTCAGCATCCGCCATTCGCCCTCGCATCGGCTAGAGTGATCGTCCATGCGCATTCTGCTCGTCGAGGATGAGCCGCGGGCCGCGCAGGTCCTGGCCAAAGGGCTCCGCGAGCAGGCCTACGCGGTGGATGTCGCGATTGACGGTGAGCGCGCGATGTACGCGGCGGCGGTCTCAGCCTTCGATGCGGTCATTCTCGACGTCGGACTTCCGCGACTCGACGGGTTTGCGGTGTGCCGCCGGTTGAGAGAAGACGGCTCGGACGTCCCGGTGCTGATGCTGACCGCGCGCGATGCGGTCGAGTTGCGCATCGAGGGACTCGACTGCGGAGCGGACGACTACCTGACGAAGCCATTCGATTTCGGTGAGCTGCTCGCGCGTCTGCGCGCCCTGATTCGCCGCGGCCGCAGGCCGTTGACGCCGTCGGTGCTGCGCGCGGGTCCACTCGAGCTCGATCTGCGCGCGCGCCGCGCGACGCGTGATGGGCGGCCGCTTCTCCTGACCGCACGCGAGTATGCCGTGCTCGAGCATCTGGCGCTGCACGCGAACGCCGTCGTCGGCCGCGCCGAACTGACCGAGCATGTCTGGGAAGCGGCCCACGAGCCGCTGTCGAACACCATCGACGTCTGTGTGCAGCGGCTGCGGCGGAAGATCGAGCGTCAGGCCAACCCTCGCTCATCGTCACGCGCCGAAGCGAGGGGTACATGCTGTCAGTGGATCGCAGGCCTGTGATCTGGTCTATTCGCGCACGCCTCACGGCGTGGTACAGCGGCGTGGTGGTGATCGTGCTGATCGCCGGTGCGGCGGTCGTCCTGGTCGTGCAGGATCGTCTGTCGCGTCAACGTCTCGACGAGGAACTCGCCCGTCTGATGTTCGACCCTCCAGGGAGTCATGCGGACGGAGTTCGGCGAAGGGCTCATATCCAGGCCTCGGCCGACGAAGCCAGCATCGAGGTGGTCGCGCCCGATCGAACGCTCGTGCTGACGCAGCCCGATGGACGGCTGCTCGCCGTATGGGGACGTCACCAGGATCGCCGCATGGCGTCCGCCGGTACCGCGTGGTCGCACATACTCGACCGTCGATCTCGGCGGGGAGCCGTCCCGCGCGTTCATCGAACACGTCACCGATCAGAAGTTCGATTACATCGCGGCGGTGGCCGCGCCGCTGGCACGACCTGCGCGCCGCGAACCGGGAGCTGGGGCTCGCGCTCGCGGCGGGAGTCGCTGCCGCGCTGATCGTCGCCGTGCTGGGCGGTTGGCTGGTCGGCCGTCAGACGCTCAAGCCGCTGGGAGACATGGCTGCGCAGGCGGCGTCCGATCTCCGAGGACGAGCCCGCGGCGCGTCTGCATACGCCGAATGCCGATGACGAGCTCGGTCGCCTGGCGCAGTCGTTCAACGGCCTGCTCGATCGCCTGAGGCGAGTGCTCCACGCGCAGCGGCAGTTCATGGCCGACGCCTCACACGAACTGCGCACGCCGGTGTCCGTCGTGCGGACCACGGCGCAGGTTGCACTGTCGCAGGACGCCCGCCCGGCGGAGGACTACCGCGAGTCGATGACGATCGTCGCCGAACAGTCTGCCCACCTGTCGCGTCTCGTCAACGCGATGTTCCTGCTGTCGCGGGCCGAGGCGCGAGGGACTGCCGCTGGTGCCCGAGGCCGTGTACATCGACGATCTCGTGGGCGAATCAGCACGCGCGCTCCGCGTGCTCGCGCGCGAGCGGGAGATCACGATCGGCGAGGACGGCGATGCGGCGGTGGAGTTCGTCGGGGATGAGACGCTGCTGCGCCAGTTGATCCGCAATCTGCTCGATAACGCCGTTCGGCACGCCAGGAATGGCGGTGCGGTGACGACCAGCGTTCGTCGCGCATCATCCGGCATCACGATCCGCGTGACCGACGACGGCGAGGGCGTTCCGGAGGCGCAGCGCGAGCGCATCTTCCGACCGGTTCGTCCGGCTCGGGTCCACCTACGCGGGCGCCGGACTCGGTTTGCCGATTGCGCGGTGGATCGCGGAAGCGCACGGCGGCACGCTCATCCTCGAATCCAGCGGCGCCAGCGGCAGCGTCTTTACAGTGACGCTTCCGTTGCCGCCGGACGGCCGAACTTGAGATAGAGCGTCGGCACGATCAGCAGGTTCATCAACGTCGAGGTCACCAGGCCGCCGAGGATGACGACCGCCAGCGGGTGCTCGATCTCGTAGCCGGCCGCATCGCCGCCGATCACGATCGGCACGAGCGCCAATCCGGTTGCGAAGCCGTCATGAGAATCGGGCGACAGCCGCTCCTCGGAGCCGCGAAGGATCAGGTCGCGCCCGAACGCCATGCCTTCCTGCGCTCGAGGTGACGATAGTGGCTGACCAGCATGATGCCGTTGCGCGCGGCGATGCCAATCACCGTCACCAGGCCGACGAGGGAGCCGAGCGAGAGCACACCGCCGGTCAGCAGCACCGCGGCAATCGCCGCCGACCAGCGCGAACGGCAGCGTGAGAACGACCAGCGTCGCCGTCCGCGGCGATCCGAAGTCGATCAGCAGCACGAGGAAGATCCCGCCGAGCGCGAGCAGGCCGAGCAATCGTCAGCCTGACGAGCGAGGCCTGACGCTCGGCGTACTCGCCCATCAACTCGGCGTAGTAGCCCTGCGGGAACTTGATGCGTCGGCGAGCACGCGCTGCAGATCGCGCGCAACCGATCCGAGGTCGCGGCCGCGAACGTTGGACGTCACGTCGATGCGGCGCGAACCGTTCTCGCGCGTGATCTCGTTGGGCGTCGGCGTGACCACGACGTCAGCCACGCTCTGCAGCGGCACGACGCCGCCCGCCGGCAGCGGCGATCTGCACGATTGCGCAC
Organism: uncultured Acidobacteriota bacterium; assembly: GCA_963751025.1. Taxonomy (GTDB): domain Bacteria; phylum Acidobacteriota; class Vicinamibacteria; order Vicinamibacterales; family UBA2999; genus Gp6-AA40. The sequence goes on from CAVVTC010000015.1 coordinate 178,640, forward strand.
GGCATCGAGGTTCTTCCGCACATCGGGCGTACCCCAGACGACGACATCGAAGAGCATCTGCTCCTCGTAGAACTCGCCGACCTTGGTGCCGCTCGAGCAGCGTCGCGGCCGCGCTGCGCACCTGTCCGGGCGTGACGCCGAAAACCGCCGCACGTCTCGGGCCGGAATCGCACTTCCACCTGCGGCACGATCACCTGCGCCTGCACCGTCAGATCCGCCACGCCCTCGATGCCCCGCATCGCCGGCCGCAATCGCCTCGGCCTGTGACCTGAGCGTGGCGAGCTCGGGTCCGTACACACGCACCACGATCGTGGCGCTGGCGCCGGTGAGCACTTCCTTGATGCGCTCGCGGAGATACGTCAGCAAGTCCCGATAGAGCCCCGGGTAGCCGTCCACGATTGACTGGATCCTGGCGACGGTGGCCTCGTAGTCCACTGACGGATCGAGGCTGATCCACAGTTCCGTGAAGTTCGGGCCGACCACTTCGTCGGCGACTTCGGCACGGCCGATGTGCGATCCGAAGTTGCGAACGCCAGGGACCGCCAGCAGTTCACTGGCTGGCGCTGTTCGGTGATGCGGCTCATCGCCTCGAGCGAGGTGCCGGGCTTCTCGACCCAGTGCATCAGGAAGTTGTACTCGCGGAAGTGCGGCAGGAATTCCTCGCCGAGGAATGGCACGGTACCGCCGGTCAGCAGCGTGAGCACGCCAAGCGTGGCGAACGCCGACCTGCGGACGATCGACGAAGGACTCGAGCAGGCGCCGGTAGCGGCGCTTCAGGTTGCGCCACGAGCCTCGATTCGGGCGTGTCGAGGTGTTTCGGCAGCAGCAACAGCGCGAGTGCGGGCGTCACCGTGAGCGCCACAGCCAGCGACGCCAGGATGGCCAGGATGTAGGCGAGCGCCAGCGGACGGAAGAACGCGCCGGTCAGACCTTCGAGCAGGAACACCGGGATGAAGACGAGCGACCACGATCAAGCTGCCGTAGAGCACGGCGCTGCGCACTTCCAGCGACGCATCGAACACCACGTCGAGCGCGGGGCGCGGATCCGCCAGTGCCCGGTTCAAGCGCAGGCGCCGGACGATGTTCTCGACGTCGATGATGGCGTCGTCGACGACCTCGCCGAGCGCGATGACGAGGCCGGCGAGCACCATCGTGTCCAGCGTCCCGCCGCGATAGTTCAGCAGAACGCCCGCCGTCAGCAGCGACAGCGGGATCGCGATGCTGCTGATCAACGCCGTCCGCCAGTCGGCGAGGAACACGAGCAGGATCGAGGATGACCAGGACGCAGCCGATGAGCAGTGCGCGGCTCAGATTCCGCAGCGACATCTCGATGAACGTCGCCGGGCGAAAGATCGTCGGATCGACCTCACGCCGCTCAGCGCCGGGCCCAGATCGCGAAGGGCCGCTTCGACGTCGCGCGTCACCTGCAGGGTATTGGCGCCGAGCTGTTTTTCGACGATCAACAGCAGGCCGGGGACGTTGTTGATGATGGCGTCGCCGATGGGCGGCGGTGACCCCTCGACCACGGTCGCCACGTCGCCAATGCGCAGCACCGCGCCCTGACGCTGAGCGACGACGATGGACGCCAGATCTCTCGTCGTGCGGACTGACGAGGTGTGCGTGACGGCGAGACGCTGATTGGGCGTATCGAGGAAGCCTCCGGCGGTGAGCGACACGCCCTCACCGGCGGCGCGCACGACATCGTCGATGGAGAGATCGTGGGCACGCAGCCGATCGGGATCGATCAGCACCTGGAGCTGCCGATCGCGCTGACCCCAGATGGCGACGTTGGCCACCCCGGGGATCGACATGAGGCGCGGCCGGACGGTCCACTTCACCAGCGTCGTCATGTCGACCTGGGACAGCGTGTCCGAGGTCATGCCGATCTTCATCACGCGGCTCAGTGATGACAGCGGCGAGAGCATCACCGGCGGCCGTGCCACCGAGGGCAGCTGCAACGACGCCCGGGCCAGACGCTCCTGAACGACCTGTCGGGCCGCGAGCACGTCCGTCGATGGATCGAGGACGAGCACCACTGACGAGAGCCCCAGCACCGACTTCGATCGGATCCGTCGAGACCGGGAACTCCGTTCAGCGCCGCCTCGAGTGGAACCGTGACCAGCGCCTCGACCTGGGTGGTCGACAGGCCAGGCGCTTCGGTCTGGACTTCGATCAGGGGTGGCGCAAACTCGGGGAACACATCGAGCGACGCCGTGCGCACCGTGCGCCACGCCATCACCACCATCAGCGCCGCCAGCACGACGACGACGATCCGGTGGCGCAGCGAGAGCGAGACGAGCCAGGCCATCATGTCAGTGGCCTGCGCCGAATTCGGTACCGAACAGCTCCGCGGCTCCCGCGGTCACGACCTTGGTGCCTGGCTCGATGCCGCGCGCGACGACGACCAGGTTGCCGGTGTGCCTCGCGACTTCGATGCGGCGTCGAGCGTAGACGCCTTCGCCGCGATCCTCGTACACCCACGTGCCGCCGCTGATGTCGTAGAGGACCGCGCGATCGGATACGACCAGTCCGCGTTCGGTGGTCGTGAGCGGCAGCGCCACGGTCACGCGCTCGCCCGGCCTGAGTGCCGGCCCGCTGCCCCTGACCTCGTAGATCAGATCGACGGACGCCGACGTGGGCGTTGCCGTGAGTGGTGCCGTGATTCGCACGGCCGGCCGCGGTGATCGCGGCGATCCGAGCGTGGTCACCGACGCCGGTTTGGTGGCATCAACGGCTTCGGCGTCGCCGGCGTAGAGCGGAACCTTGACCCACAACGTCGAGACCTGGGCGATCTCCGCGAGCGGTGCTGACGAGGAGACGGTTTGTCCTTCCGCCGCAGATACGGACAGGATCGTTCCGGCAAATGGCGCGCGGATCAGGAGGTCGCCGGAACCCACGGTCGTCTGTCCGATGGTTTTCAGGCGCTCGCGCGCGGCGTTCAGCGTCGAGGTTGCGACCTCGAGTTGCGCCCGCGCTTCTTCGACGGCGCGCATGCTGGTGGCGCCGTCCTTCAGCAGTTGCTCGAGCCGTTGCAGCCGCTGCCGCGCGAGCTGCTCTTCGGCCTGCGCCGCCTGGACGGCGCGCCGCGCCTCTCCGGCCTGATCGCGTTCGGCCGGGTTGATCGGCGCGAGCCTGAACAGCGCCGCGCCCTCGGTCACGGTGGCGCCGGCACGCACGATCGCCGATGACAGCGTGCCCGCGACGGGCGCCGTCACCTGCACCCGTTTGCCTTCCGGCACGACGATGTCGCCGCCGACCGTGCGCGTGACGGAGGCATCTTGAACCTGCGCGACCTCGATCTCGATGCCGAGACGCTTGATCGCTTCGGCAGACAGCTTGACCGTCGTCAGATCAGCCTCGGCCTTCGGCTGGCTGACGGTCGCGGCCGGCTCATGGGCGACCGGGGCCGGCTGCTCTCGCGAACAGGCCGGCACGATCAGGAAGAGGAGTGCCAGGACACGTTTCATCGACGATCCCTCAGCGTGGCGCGCACGAGCGTCCGATGGTGCGATCGAGGTTCACGAGTGCCTTCTGGAGCGCGGCTTCCGCATCGAGCTGCCGCATGCGGCCATCAATCAGCCGCCGGCCGACATCCAGGAGGGTGAAGAGTGGTGCTTCGCCGGCCTGATACGCGCTCTCGGCCTGGCGCTGTTCGATCTCGAGCGACGGCACGATGTCGGTACCAGCCATCGAAGGCGGCCTGGGCCTGCCGCACGCGAATCGCCGCCGTGCGCACATCAACGCCCACCTGCGCGCGCAAGGCCGCGTAGCGTCGGCTGGCGCGCTCGAGCTCGGCCTCGGCGCGGCTGATCCCGCCCTGATTCCTTGAAAAGATCGGCAACTCGCCGCTGACACCCAGCCCCGCTTCGGCGCCTTCGGACCCCTGACCGTTGCCGTCGATGATCCCGATGAGCGTGATGATCCGCGAGTGCTCCCATTTGGCGCGCGCCCCCGCCGCTTCGATCGCCAGCTCCGCGGCGCGGATGTCGGGTCTGGATGCGAGCGCTTCCTGGAAGAGATTGTCGTTCGTCACGCAGGACGACAGCTCGCCGGAGAATCATCCGGATCGGGAGGGCGGCGGGATCGAGGCCGATTATGCCGGTGAGCGTCAGGCCGGTGAGGTCGCGATCGTATTCCGCCGCCTTGCGCAGCACGTCGACTCGTGCCGCATCGCTGCGCGCACTCCGTGCTTCGAGTTCGCTGATGTCACCGGCGCGGAGCCGCGACTCGGTCAGATCCGCCACTCGCCGCGTGAGAATGGCGCTCTCCCCGGCCAGCGCCAGCCGGCGTTCGGCGATGAGCGTGTCGGCGAAGGCGCCGCGCACGTCGGCGACCAGGGTCAGTCCGTCCCAGACCAGACGCTGGCTGACCGATTCCAGATTGAGCTGCGCCGCGGCGACGCGGCGTGGTCGCTGCCACAAGACCTCGAACGGAAACTGCACGGTCCACTCGAATTGTTTGGGCCCCCACGGAAAGAGCAGCGACAGCACCGGGTTCCGCAGCAGCCCGGCTTCGACGAGATCGGCGCGGGCCAGGCCCAGATCGGCGAGCACCAGCTGGAACGACGGACTGTTCCAGAGGGCAATCGCCACCGCTTCATCCGCGGTCAGTCCGTCCTCGAGCGTCACGCCTGGCGGAAGGGCCGCGCCGTCGGCGGGCTTGATCGTGTGGCCGGTACGCTCGCGCAGCGCGGCGTTGAGATCGACGCTGGTCGTGCGCGGCGCGCAGGCGGCGCACATCACGCCGGTCAGTGTCAGTGCGACGAGGGCTCTCACGGGGTGGACTCTACTCGCCCGGAACGGACAAACGCCACCATCATCCCGCCTCGGACGGGAACTGGTTGCAGCGCGATCTTCGGTTTGCCGTGACGCCCGACGACGGTCCAGCCAACGGCTTCACCGAGAGCCGCACCAAAGATGACGTCGCTGAGGAAGTGCCGATTGTCTACGAGCCTCGACGTGGCCACGTAGCTGGCCGCAAGCAGCGCCGGCCAGGAGCCTCGATAGCCGAAGTGGCGCTCGAGCACCGAGGCCGCGGCAAAGGCGCTCGTGCCATGGCCCGACGGGAAACGCACAGCATTCACCCGTCGGCCGATCGCGTCGTATCGATTGCTTCATGCCCGATGACACATACGAGCCGCGCCTGCTCTGCTCCCGACCTGCGGGCGTCAGCGCTCTTCGCGCACGCCACGGCCGAGCCACGAACACCTCGTCCGTTGTCATCGCAGGCGAGTTCGCAAGCAGTACGCTTTGATGGGTCAACGACTGTAGAAGCCGTACGTCGAAGCCCGTATTGTGCTGAAGGGTAGCCTCGGCGCCTAATGAGTTCTCTTCACGAACGTTCTCTTGACCGATCATCAGGTAAAGCGCCATCGGGGTTAGCGCGAGGAGACTGAGCATGGCGATCGGCGAAGCGCCGTACTGCCAATACGTCGGTCACGCGCTTCAAGAGCGCCAGCGCGAACTGTCGCTGCGCTGGCTCGAGCGGCTCGTGGCGCTGCTGCCTGTCGAGGCGAACGCGGTCTTCACGTCGAGCGAGTTGCTGGATCACATTCCACGGCTCATCGAAGAGATCGGCAAGTACGTCGCCGACCCCAACGTGGCCGATATCGCTGCAAATACGGTGGTGACGGAGCACGCTCGGGAGTTGGGACAGCTGCGACATCGGCAACAGGCCTCTGTGCATCAGGTCCTGCGCGAATACGATCTGCTCGGTGAAGTGTTGGAGCAGTGTCTCGACGAGCGGACCAGGGCGTTATCGACTCTGCCGCCGCCACACGAATGCCTCGACGCCTGTCACCGCATCGGCCGAGCCGTGCGCGTCCTCATGCAGACGACCGTGGCCACGTTTCTCAGCGAGTACACGGATACCATTACCGAACAGGCGGCGCGGATCGAGCAGTTCAACCGGGCGGTGAGCCACGAACTCCGCAACGTGCTCGACACGACGCAGTTCAGCGCAGCGCTTCTGTCGGACGGTTCTGCGTCCGACGCGACCAATCGCGATCGGATCGTGGCGATATTGCGCCGCAACACCGACCGTGCGCTCCAGATCCTGCGCACGCTCGAGAAGCTTCCGCGCTCGGGAATTCTGACGGCCGATACACCGACCGAGCAGATCGTCGATCTCGCCGAGCTCGTGAGCGAGGTCTTTCGTCAGCTGCACGACATGTCTGAGGCGCGCGGCGTCACGTTGCGTGGGGGTGACGATTTGCCGCGACTCTTCGTGGACCCGGGCCGCCTCGAGCTCGTCCTCGTCAACCTGGTCGCGAATGCAATCAAGTATAGCGACGCACACAAGGCCGAGCGTTTTGTCGAAATCACCGCCGCGACCCACGACCATGCGCACGAGGTTCGGGTTCGCGATAACGGCATCGGCATTCCAGCACAGGCGATTCCCCGGGTATTCGAGCGCTTTCATCGCGCCCATCAAGACTTGGACTCGACCTTGGGTATCGACGGAACGGGCCTTGGCCTCGCGATCGTCGACGAGTGCGTGAAGTCCTTAGGCGCTCACGTCCGTCTCGAATCGGAGGAGCGCGTCGGCACCGTGTTCGTCGTGAGCCTGCCAAGGAAGCCGCCCGCGCTCGGGGAGCCTGGTACCTCAACCGGCGCTGTGCGTTGATCGCTCTTCGACCTTCAGGCATAGACACGTTGCGCGATGTCCCAGCCATAAGTCACGGGCCTTATTCAGGACAACGCATAAATTTCTGCTCTGGTGGGAACCCTGTTATACGTGTGCCTCGCGTCAGTCGTGCGAGCCGAACGGAGGCACTCATGAAGGTCTTGTTCCGAGCGCTAGTGGTTGTGGCGGTTGTGCTGGTTCCATCGGCGGTGCTCGCTCAAGCATCGATCACGGGAGCGGTCAAAGACACGTCGGGCGCCCTGCTTCCGGGCGTCACCGTTGAAGCATCGAGTCCGGCGCTGATTGAGAAGGTCCGGGCTGCGGTGACCGACGGCAGCGGTCAGTACCGGATCGAGGATCTGCGGCCGGGAACCTACACCGTTACCTTCCAGCTGACAGGGTTCAGTACCGTTCAACGTCCGGACATCGAGCTGACGGGATCGTTCGCGGCCCGTGTCGATGCCGAACTCAGGGTCGGCGCGCTCGAGGAGACGATCACCGTCTCCGGCGAATCGCCGGTCGTGGACGTCGTCAATGCGAAGAAGCAGACGACGATGACCAGCGACACGATCAGCGCGATTCCAACGGCGCGCCTGTATCACAGCCTCGCCACGCTCATTCCCGGCGTCACCGTATCAGGCAATCAGGATGTCGGCGGTCTCGCCGGCCCCGTCACCGTGACCTTTGCGATGCGCGGTGGACCTGGAAACGAAGGCCGTCTCACCGTCGACGGCTTGTCGCTCGGTGCGTCGTTGAACGGCACCGGGGTCTGGTACACCGTCGCCGACGTCGGCAACGCGCAGGAAGTCGTGTTCACAGTCGCCGGAGGGCTTGGCGAGTCGGAAGTCGGTGGCCCGGCAATGAATCTGGTGCCGCGTCAGGGCGGCAACAGGTTCTCAGGCTCGTTCTTCGCCAACGGCGCCAACGACAACTTCCAGACGAGCAACTTCACCGACGAGATCAGAGCGTCGGGACTCGCCGCGCCGCAGCTGATGAAGAAGATCTGGGATGTCAACGGCGCCGTCGGGGGGCCGTTTGTCAAAGACAAGCTGTGGTTCTTTACGGCCGTCCGATATCAGGGCAACCGGAAAACCGTCTCCATCTTCAAGAACGTCAACGAGAACAACCTCGACGCCTGGCACTACGTCAAGGGCACTGAGCAGGCGTCTGACGATGGCACGTGGAAGAACGTCAACGTCCGGCTCACGCTGCAGGCCAGCCCCAGGAACAAGTTCAACTTCTTCTGGGACGAACAGCGACTCTGCACGTCGTGCGACAGCGGCGGCAACGCGACGACGTCGCCGGAAGCTCGCGGCAACAACCATGCGCCGCCTCGCGTGCAGCAGGCCACGTGGTCCTCGCCCACCACGAACCAGCTCTTGCTCGAGGCTGGTGTGGGAAGCAACAGGATCGACGGGTACGGCGTGCGGCCCAATATCTCGAACTTCGCCAAGATGATTCCGGTGCAGGAGTTGTGCACGGCGGGCTGCGCGAACAACGGCGGCATCCAGGGGCTGGCGTATCGTTCGAACCAGGGCGGAGGCACGCCGTATATCGCCGACAGCGATGTCTACAGCTGGCGTGCAGCCGCATCCTTCGTCACCGGCCGGAACAGCGCGAAGGCCGGCTACATCGGACAGTTCATCGTGAACCACTTCCCCAACTCGATCCTGAACGACCAGTGGATCACCTACAGCTTCAACAACGGCAATCCTGCATCGTTCACGCAGACCGCCGGGCCGGCACGGTTCGATACCGAGCTCCGCACGGATGCGTTCTACGTGCAGGACCAATGGACGACCGGACGACTGACGCTGTCGGGGGCGATCAGGTTCGATCACACGTCGGGGTTCTTTCCCGAGCAGCAGATCGGACCCAATCCACACATCCCCGTGGCGAGAGTGATCCCCGCGCAGGATGGCACGTCCTATTCGGACATCACGCCGCGCCTGGGGGCCGTGTACGACCTCTTCGGAGACGGGAAGACGGCTCTCAAAGTGAATCTCGGGAAGTACCTGGCCGCGGCGGACGGAAGCTCGATCACCGGCTCGCTGACCAATCCGTTGAACCGCATCACGCTCTCCAGCGGAGCCCGGAACTGGATCGACGCCAACAGCAACTACCGGGTGGACTGCGACCTGACGAGCATGCTGGCGCAGGACCTTCGTCCGACGGGTGGCGACTCGTGCGGCGCCGGCTCCGCGACGTTTGGTCAGACGGCAGCGATCACCACGACGTACGACCCGGAGATTCTCAACGGCTGGGGAATCAGGCCGTACGACTGGAACTTCGGTGTGCAGGTGCAGCAGCAGCTGCTGCCACGCGTGTCGGTCGATGTCGGCTACTTCCATCGTTCGTTCGGCAACTTCTTCGTCACCGACAACCGCGCGTTTGCGCCGAGCGATTTCGACAAGTTCAGCATCGTCGCGCCGAGCGACCCGAGGCTCCCGGACGGCGGCGGCCACACGATCTCGGAGCTGTATAACGTCACACCACAGAAGTTTGGACAGCAGGACAACTTCTTCACGAGCGCGGACACCTACGGCACGAGGACCGAGGCATGGAACGGTGTCGAGCTCAATTTCAACGCGCGGATCCGGGATGGCCTCACGCTGCAGGGCGGCACCAGCACCGGCCGGACCACGACGGACAGCTGCGAGATCCGGGCGCAGTTGCCGGAGACGGCAGCGCTGAACCCGTACTGTCACGTCGAGCCGCCGTTCAGAACGCAGGTGAAAGGGCTCGTGTCGTATCTCGTCCCGAAGGTGGAGGTCCAGGTCAGCGCGGCGTTCCAGAGTCTGCCCGGCAATTCGCTCGCCGCCAACTACACCTCGGTGGCGGCGATCACCGCCGGGCTCGGCCGGGCGCCAACTGGTGCGATCAATACGCTCGCCATCAATCTCGTGGAGCCGGGCAACGTCTTCGGCGATCGGATCAATCAGATCGATCTGCGAATCGGCAAGCTGGTGAGGTTCGCCGGATTGCGCTCTCAGTTCAGCGTCGACTTCTACAACGCGCTGAACTCCAGTGCCGTCCAGCCGAACGGGTACAACCAGAGCTTCATCCCCGGCGGCAACTGGCTGGTGCCAACCGCCATTCTGCCGGCGCGCTTTGCCAAGCTCACGGCGCAGATTGATTTCTAGTGCTCTCGTTCATCGTAGGGGCCGCCTTCCTTGGGCGCCGAAGCGCATAGCGCGAAGGCGGCAGGCGGCCCTGACGAAGTACTATCAGGGTGCGAAAGGAACACTGGCATGAACAGGATGCTCTTCACCGCGACGGCTGCTTTGACCGGTGCCATCGCGCTCGGGTCACCGGCTCCCGTCACGGCTCAAGCCGCTCGCACCGCGGCGGCGGCCGATCCCGCGGCCACGGCGAAGAAGTGGACGCCCCCTCGCACACCGTGGGGTGAGCCCGACTTGCAGGGCAACTTCTCGAACCGGACGATTACGCCGTTCGAGCGCCCGGCGAACGTCGCGGGCCGTGAGTTCTTCACCCCGGAGGAGGTCGCGGCGCTCGAAAAGCGCGCGCAGGACCAGAACGGTGACGAGGGGCGCAGCAAGGGCACACGCGGCGACGTCGAGCGCGCCTACAACGACTTCTGGTGGGATCGCGGCACCAAGGTCACGACACCACGAACGTCGCTGGTCATCGATCCGCCCGATGGCCGAGTGCCGGCGCAGACCGAGGCTGCGAAGCTGCGAGCCGCGGACGAGGCCAAGCGGCCGGCGTTCCGCGGCACGGGCGCGAACGGCCGCGGCACCGACACCTGGCTCGACCGCAGCACGTTCGAGCGATGCATCACCCGCGGCATGCCCGGCGCGATGAGCCCGACGGCTTATAACAACAACTACCGCATCACGCAAAGTCCCGGATTCGTTGCGATCCAGATCGAGATGCTTGGCGGGACGCGCGTCATTCCAACCGACGGCCGGCCGCACGTGAGCAAGTCCATCCAGCAGTGGATGGGAGACTCCGTCGCCCACTGGGAAGGCGACACGCTCGTCGTCGATACGACCAACTTCAGCGACAAGGTGCTTTACCGTGGCGCCGCCGAGAATCTGCATCTGGTCGAGCGTTTCACACGCGTCGGACCGGGCGAGATCGACTATCGCGTCACGGTCAGCGATCCGACCACGTTCACCAAGTCGTGGACGGTCGCCATTCCCTACGTGAACACCGGCGAGGAGCTGTTCGAATACGCGTGCCACGAGGGGAACTACGGCATGGAAGGCATTCTGAGCGGCGCGCGCGAGGAAGAAAAAGCCGCGGCTGGAGCCAGGAGGTAGCATGCGTCTGCATCGTGTCATTGTCGCGGTCGGCGGTGCCCTCGTCCTGAGCGCTGCGGCGGTCTCGGCTCATCATTCGTTCGCGGCGGAGTTCGACGCGAACAAGCCCGTTCAACTGCGTGGCACGGTCGCGCGTGTGGAGTGGATCAACCCGCACACCTGGATTCACATCGACGTGAAGGAGGCCGACGGCACGACGGTGCGATGGATGATCGAGGGCGGGACGCCCAACACGCTCCTGCGTCGCGGTCTGACGAAGGCGTCGCTCCCCGAGGGCACCGAGATCCTCGTTGACGGATATCGTGCCAAGAACGGCACGAACCGCGCCAACGGCCGCGACGTGACGTTCCCCGACGGCCGCAAGCTGTTCCTGGGATCGTCCGGGACAGGCGCGCCGAAGGACGGCCGCGACGCGACTGAAAAATAGCGGCGCTTATTCCGATAAAGCACCTTCCCACGAGGCGCCGGCGGCAAGCAGCTTCCTGTACTTGATCAGCGCGCGCGGTTGATTCACGGCGAGACATGCCACCACGCGATCGCCACGCCGATAGAGCGCCGTCAGCCTTCGGTCAGCGAGCGACCCGTCGACGATCACGATCTCGTCGTGCGGCCGTGCGCGACCGATGAACTGAATTTTACGATCGTACTGGTCGGACCAGAAGTACGGCACGGACGAGAAACGCGTAGACCCTTCCGGGCCGGCGAGCGCATTTTCAGCGGCGTGCACGGCTTGCTCGACTGCGTTGGTCCAATGCTCGATTCGCGGTGAGTCGCCGTGCCACCGGTTCGCGACCCGGGCCACGTCGCCTGCCGCATACACATCTGGTGCGGCTTCACCGGATCCGTTGCAGACGACACCGTTGTCGAGCGTGAGACCGCTGCCTTCGAGCCACTCCGTGTTGGGAGTGACCCCGATACCGACGACCACCACGTCGGCCTCGATCCGTGAGCCGTCGGAGATCACGACCCCGGCGACGCGCGACTCGCCGACGACGTCGGTCACCGTCACCCCGGTGCGAAGATCCACGCCGTGGTCGCGGTGCATGGCCGCAATCATGTCGCCGAGCGTCGGTCCCAGGATGTGGGAAAGCGGGAGGGGAAGCGCCTCGATCACGGTAACGTCCAGGCCGCGCGCGCGGCAGGAGGCGGCGACTTCGAGGCCGATGAACCCTGCCCCCACGATCGCCACACGCGTCGCGTGCATCAGCTCCAGGCGGAGCGCGATGGCGTCGTCCAGACTGCGCAGGACGAGCAAACCCGCCCGTGGCGCAATGCCCGGGAGGGTCCGGACGCGCGCGCCCGTGGCGATGATCAGACGGTCGTAGTCGGCGAACGTGCCATCGGCAAGCGCGACGCGCCTGGCGCGGAGGTCGACCGACACCGCGCGCACGCCAAGCCGCATGTCGAGTGCGAGCGCGTCGTATCCGTCCTTCCTGCGGAAAAAGGTCTGCTCCGGTTCCCAGACGCCTTGGAGCACCTGTTTCGACAACGGCGGGCGGTCGTAGGGGCGATGTGGCTCGTCGCCAATCAGCGTGATCTCGCCATCGAAGGCTCGGTGGCGCAGTGTCTCGGCCGCACGCAGACCCGCAAGCGAGGCGCCAACGATGGCGATGCGGCGGAGCATCGGAGCACGATCACTCTTCGATCGAGATCGCACCTGTCGGACACTCCCGCACGGCCTTGTCCACTTTTGCGCGCAGCGCGTCAGGCGGCGTCTCGATCAGGACGTGCAGTTTGCCGTCGTCGCCAATCTGGAACACCTCAGGAGCAGCCTCCACGCAGAGCCCGTGGAGATCGCAAATGCTGAAATCGACTACGACCTTCATGTCATCTCCCTGGTGTGCGATGCGACAGATCTAGGTATGGCTCGGCCGGGCCTTGTTGTCCTGTTTCCGTTGTGCTTCTTGTTTCTGTTTCTGCACCTGCTGTTGCTTGTTCTTGTCCTTGTCTTTCTTGCCACCCTTGTCTCCCATGCGCCCTCCTTGTCGGCCATTATCTTCCCGCGCACCACCATCTCTCACCTTGTCCGATCTTGCACAGACGGTACACCCACGAATCGGGCCGCATACGGCGTCGTGAGGAAGGTCTAGCCGTTGTCTTTACATGACGCTTCCAGGCGCGCCGCGCGACCTCGAACGACTGCCTGCCGGCTCCCCAAAAAGCGCAGGCCAGACGGGCGGGGGAAGGCGTCTGATACACAGGGCAGTCTTTTTAGGCCGCCTGGACGTCAAGTAAGAAACGACGTTCAAGGGACTGTCATGCTGAAACAGTCGATTGCCGCCGCCTCACTGGCCGCCCTCGCCGCCACGATCCCGCTTCGGGCGGAAATCGTGGAGCAGGTGCTCGTCAAGGTGAACGGCGAAATCATTACGAAAACGGAATTCGAAGGGCGCCAGGTCGCTGAACTCCGCAATCGCCCTGATCTGGCGAAGGCGAGCGCTGCCAGCGTCGAATTGCAGCGCGCGATCTCTCAGATCACGCCGGACCTCATTCTCAACGCGGTCGATGAGCTGCTGCTCATCCAGCGTGGCCGGGAGTTCGGCTACGCGCTGGGCGATCAGCAGTTCACGCAGTATGTCGACAGCCTCAGGAAGGAGCAAAACCTCGAAGACGATGCCCGCTTCCAGGAGGCGCTGAAGCAGGAGGGTCTCACGATCGCGGACCTGCGCCGGAATATCGAGCGCAGGATGCTCGTGTCGCAGGTGCAGCGTGTCGAGATCATGGACAAGATCAGCATCAACGAGGAAGAAGCGCGGGCGTACTACGACCAGCATCGCACCGAGTTCACGTCACCGACGGAGATCACACTCCGGGAAATCCTTCTGGAAGTGCCGACGTCTGACCGCGGCGTCAACGTTGCGCAAGACGACGCCGTCCGCGCCAGTGCCGAGGAGCTTCGCACGCGACTGCTCGCGGGCGAGCCGTTCGCGCGTCTCGCCGGCGAGCACTCTGCGGCGTCGTCGAAGGCGAATGGCGGTTTGATTGGCCCGATCCACTCCGACGAGTTGGCGCCGCAACTGAGAGATCTCCTGGCATCGATGAACGTCGGCGACATCACAGGCGTGCTTCGCGCACAGCGCGGATATCAGATTTTGAAGCTCGAATCGCGGACCGACTCGAAGGTCAAGACCTTTGCAGAGGCGCGCGGGGATATCGGGAACCGGATCGGCGAACAGAAGCTGCGCGGCGAGCGGGAGAAGTATCTCGATCGGCTGCGCGAGCAGGCGACGATTACCTGGCGGAACGAAGAGCTCAGGAAGGCCTACGAGACGGCGCTCACCCGCCGTCGTCAGGAGCCGGGATCCAAGCCTCAGACGCCAGCGGCGAACTGATTGTGTGCCCTCTATAGCTATTTCACAACTGCGTAGAGGCGGGTCTTCAGACTCGGCTTGCGAGACCGGCGTCGCGAGGGCTGGATCCTCTTCCGCAACCCCCCGGGCGGAGCAAACCGTGGATCCGCGAAAGACGGGCGAGAGCGAGCCCCAGGCGCCTGGCGTTCAGCTGGTAGCTGCGACGAGCGGAGCCGGTTTCGCGGAGCGACATGCCGCGGTTCGTCGTCCGCGTGATCAGGAAAAACGTTATCGCGGACGACCTACGAACAAGAGTAAAAAGGTCTAATCACCGGCACGGATCGCCTGTCCTTTGGCTGATTCGAGCTTCACCAGACCGGGACACATCAACGTCAACACTCCAGCGGCCACTGGGGGTAGCCCGACAATCTTCACATCGCGGCCCTCGCCTAAGACGTCGGTGAGGATGGACTTGGTAATGGCCACCCATCCGCCTGGTGTCTGATAACTGAGAACGCACTTCCCCTCGCGCCGGTCGCTCAAGAGCTGCGTCTCGTCATACGATTCAGCCTTCTGCGCGGCCACAATCTGCGCGTCCGACGATCCGATGTACTGGACTGGAAGATCCGGAATCAGCGACGCCTTCGAATCAGCCGCTAGATCATCCTCGGGTAAGACGAACAGGCTCCCGGTCTGAACAACAGCGTTCGCCTCGCCATCTGAAACGCGTCTGCGTAGGGCATGCTCGATCCGATTGAACACGTCTTCGGCAAACTGTTGGGGGTAGTCGAACTGCTTTGCGACTTCCGGCTTGAGGTGCGGTAACTTCCGCCAGCCGCTCACCCAGGCGAGCTTGTCGCCGTTGGCGTCACCATCGACAAAGACATCTTCGAGGCTGAAACGTGTCACGGCATCGGGCTGCAAGGTCTTGAGCGCCATGTGTTCTACGAGGTCAGTCGAAAATCCGTAGAGGACGCCATATGGAGAACAGGCGCCGGCAGTCGGCCTGAAGTGTGAGCAATCGTCATACAACGGCTTCGCCAAGCGACCAATCCGTGCTTCGTATTCCTGGATCAGGCTGAACGTGTCGCTGTCCCATGGGCGTGTAGACAGCGTGCCCGTCGCGATCAGTCGTGATGAAGAGATGCTCGATCATGCTGTAAGCACGCAACAACTCGACGCGATTCAGAAACAACTCCGGATCGGGAGAAATGCCCTGACAAATGGCGCCTGCCAATTCGAGTCTCTTCTGGCCATCGTCGCCGTGCCAGGCGTGTTCATACGCCTCGAGCAGCGGCACGAGCTCTTGAATCAACAGAGCGAAATCAAGGGCATTGGAGTTGCGGGTGCTCAGGACCAGGCTCTTCTCATCCAGAGGCACAGCTTTCTTCATGGAGTAGTAGCGAATCTGTGAACGCAGGTGCCCGGCAGCCATTCGAACGCCGGCTTTGTGGATTTCGATTCGGTCCTTTTCCGAAAGAGTCTTGGCTATTTTTTCAGCGACTTCAAAATAGGCTCCCAAGTCATCGGTCGCGGGGCTCTGTGCCATCTGGATCAGCCATCGCGCATCGCGCACGAGCACCGGCTGATCGGCCGGTGTGCTTGTCCAGAGCTGGTCGAGCACGCCTTGTACTTGCGAGAGCCGATCGCCGGCGCTGCTCGTCGGACAATCCGGCATCCCACAGGCGCATGCTCAATAGCTCGAGGCACCGGATCACATACAAGTTGAACAGGGTGTGTGCGTAACGGACTCGGCCATTGCGCCCCGGCCAACGCGTCTGCTGCCACAGATGAAAGCCGCGAATCATCATCTCCGCCGGATCGACCAGGCCGTTGTGCAGTCCAGGGAGTTCCTTGGGCCTGAATCCACTTGCCCAATGCGCGTCTTCCAATTGACCTCGAAGACGCGACTGGCTGTGGGTGACCCCAATGAAGAAGCCATCCTCGAAGTGACGGGACAGACGGGAGCCGTCTTGCAGGTATTCGATTGGCTTCCGCTGGGCGTTCAGCAGCCCTTGGATCCTTTCGACGATGTCATCGCGATGGGCCAGGAAGAATTGGAGAAGTTCGACATGTGCCTGAAACGGCACCTGGCCGGGACGTGGCCCGGCCGGCCTCTCTTCAGGCGCAAGGAACGGATGAAGAGTCACGCGTCGCGACAAGTCGCCAATCACGACCGGGATCGTACCTTCGTTCACCGACGCGCGTCAGCGGGTTATGAGTGGGTTCTAGTCTCCGGTACGAACGAACGCGATCATCATTCCGCCGCGAACGGGAATCGGTTGCAATGCGACCTTCGGTTTGCCGTGCCGGCCGACGACCGTCCAGCCGATCGCTTCGCCGAGCGCCGCGCCGAAGACGACGTCACTGAGGAAGTGCCGATTGTCCACGAGCCTCGACGCGGCCACGTAGCTGGCCACGACCAGGGCAGGCCAGGATCCGCGGTAGCCGAAGTGGCGCTCGAGCACCGACGCCGCGGCAAAGGCGGTGGTGGCATGACCCGACGGGAACGCGCAGCACTCGCCGGTCGGTCGATCGCGCCGCACCGAGATCTTGATGCCGTGCACCAGCGCTTGCGCAACGAGTTGCGCCCGGATGATATCGAAGCCGATGTGCGTCACTCGATGCGTTCGCATGTCGTCGGCGTCTTTGGTGAGCTGTTCCCCCACTATGTACATGGTGAGCGCAGCCCCAATCTGAAAGTACACGTTGCCAAGCACCTTGCCGACCGAGAAGATGCCGTCGGCGGTCGGGTTGCCGACGATGTGCGACTGCACGTAGTCGTCGGCGGGATGTGCGGCGAGCGCGAGCCCGCCACCGACCGCCAGGAGCACCCACGTCGATTTCCGCTGGGGGAACGACAGGAAGTCGCTGCCCGTGTGCTTCAACAGTGATTTCCAGTTGGTTTCATCGGGCTCGACAACGACCTCCGGTCCCTGCGCGTCCGGAGTCGTGGCCGCAGGTGGGTCCTGCGCAGGTGTCTGGGCCCCAGTTGGACCTGCGGACAGGAACAGCACCAGCGGCACACGGCTGAGGCAGCGTTGCAGGCGGCTCATGCGTCGAGCATGCGAGAGGGAACGGGAACGGTCGATGCCAAATCGGCGATTGTACGAGCGGGCGCGCTAAGCTGGCCAGGACAAGGCGATGACGAAGGTGGAGATCTCCGAGAGCGCCGAGGCGCTGAGCAGGGCCGCCGCCGGGCAGTTCCTCCGCATCACGACCGCTGCCGTCCGCGCGCGCGGCCGATGTTCGGTGGCGCTGTCAGGCGGCTCTACGCCAAGGAGCGTCTACCGAGTGATGGCGTATGAGCCCTATCGTTCGCAGGTGCGCTGGGACCAGATCGAGTTCTTCTGGGGTGACGAGCGGCATGTGCCTCCGGATCATGCGGACAGCAACTACCGGATGGTTGACGAGACGCTGCTCTCGAGGGTCCCCGTTCACCCGCAGAGCATCCATCGCGTACGCACCGAGAGCGCCGATGCCGCTCGTGCCGCTCAGGAGTACGAAGACGAGATGCGGGCGTCCTTTGGCGGGGGCGACACGACGCCGCGGTTCGATCTGGTATTGCTTGGCGTGGGCACCGATGGCCACACCGCGTCGCTCTTTCCTGGAACGCCCGCGCTCGCCGAACAGCGGCGGTGGTGCGTGGCCCACTGGGTCAGCGGGCTGAACACGCATCGGATCACGATGACGCTTCCCGTGTTCAACGCGGCACGGGACGTCCTGTTCATTGCGAGCGGAGCGGAGAAGGCGGCAATCGTTCGCCAGGTGCTCCGCGACCGCGATGTCTCGCCGCCGTTTCCGGCACAGATGATCGAGCCGGTGGACGGCAACGTCGCGTGGATCCTCGATCGCGCGGCGGCCCGCGACCTTGGAGCGGCGTCATGATCACCCGGGTCTTTCTCGTGAGGCACGGCGCCACGCCGCTGACGTCCGACGATCGGTTCGCGGGATCGATCGACGTGCCGCTGGGACCCGAGGGCGGGATCCAGGCTGAACGTCTCGCCGAGCGGCTTGCCGCTGCGCCGTTGGCCGCGATCTACTCGAGCCCACTCCGTCGTACGACCGCGACCGCCACGATCGTCGGCGCCCCGCACGGTCTGTCGCCGGCGTTCGAGGACGGCCTGCGCGAGATCGATCACGGCCACTGGGAAGGCCTGCGCCGCATCGATGTGCAGCAGATGTATCCCGACGAGTACGCGGCATGGGAGAGCGACCCGGTGAATATGGCCCCGAAAGGTGGCGAGACCGGCCGTCAGGTCCTCGCTCGCGCACGTCCCGTGATGGACGACATCATCCAGCGTCATGCCGGTCAGAGCGTTCTCGTCGTGGCGCACAAGGCCACCAATCGTCTGCTCATCGCGCACTGGCTCGGCTTCGACATCCGTGGGTATCGCGATCGCATCGAACAACTGCCGGCCTGTCTCAACCTGCTGGACTTCAAGAGCCCGAGCGAGGCGCGTCTGGTCCTGCTGAACGACGTCTCGCACTACGACCTCGCCGGCGTGCACGCGTAAGCAATCGCTCAACGTAGGGGCCGCCTTCAGGCGGCCGTCGCGCGTAGTGTCCGGCTTTAGCCGGACTGAGGAGGTTTTGTCCACACGAGCGAATAGCGCCAGAGGACGTGCCGGTTGATTGTCGCGCCGGTCACGGTCGCGTCCGCGGACCTGCGAATCTCCTCGAGTGTCATCGACGGTTCCCGTATCGGGGCTCCGACCGCGACGTAACCTCGTCCCCGCTGCACCTTCTCGTTCGAAGGCTGGTCGGACTATCCGGTCAGCGTGTGCATCACCGGACCATTCGACGCGACGACCTGCTGCTGCAGTCGGTTCCCCGGCCGTGCCATCGTAGGTAGTGCGTGTTATGGTTCCAGCCGTCGGGCTGTCGCAGCGAGACCGGGGGACACATGAGAGCGTGCATGCGAGCGTTTGCGGTCGGTTCGATCATTCTGGCACTGATGCTGGCTGAGCGTGGCGTGTTCGGACAGGGCCGTACGATTGGCGCGTTCTTCGACGACTTCTCCGCGGAGTGGATGCGACGACGGCCAGGGCAGGCCACGGCGACCCGGTACTTCACCGGCGCCGAGCAGGATCGGCTCGACCGCCAGCTGACGCCGGAAACAGCGGAGTGGAGGCGCGATGCCGTCGAGCAGGCGCGACGCGGATTGAAGGAACTCGCGACCTTCGACCGGTCGCGGATGACCGACGCCGAACGCGTGTCCGCCGACGTCATGCGGTGGCAACTGCAGATCGTCGTCGACGGCGAGCCCTTCAGCGACTACGACTTTCCACTGGATCAGTTCGACGGCGCGAACGTACGGATACCGAACCTGATGACGGTCGTACATCCGGTACGCACCGAACAGGATGCGCGCAACTATGTGGCCCGCTTGCGCGAGATCGATGATCGCTTCGCCGAAGCGACCGAAGAAGCCGCGCGACTCGCGGCCAAGGGTATCCGCCCGCCGCGTTTCATCCTGCGCTCGACGATTGCACAGATGCAGGAGTTCGTCAGTTCACCCGCCGGCCAGAATCCACTGGTCGCGACGTTCGTGGAGAAGATGAACGGCGTCGAGGCGCTGACGCCGGCCGCGCGGCAGCAGTTGAGAGATGACGCCACGAAGGTCGTCGAGAGCGAGGTCTATCCGGCGTGGCGGAAGGCCATCGCGATCCTCGAGTCGCAGCTGCCAATGGCCTCCGATGATGCCGGGCTGTGGAGACACAAGGACGGCGCGGCGATTTACGCCCACAAGCTGAAACAGTTCACCACGACGACGATGACGGCGGCCCAGATCCACGAGCTCGGGCTGCGCGAGGTGAGCCGCATCGAAGGCGAGATGGACGCGATCCTGCGCAAGCTGGGCCGCACCGAAGGAACGGTGCAAGCAGCGGATGGAGAAGCTGGCAGTCCGATCTCAGCTACCCGATCACGGACGAAGGTCGCACGCGCATCATGGCCGACATCGACGCGATGATTCGGGATGCCGATCGCCGCGCCGCGGCGCTCTTCGATCTGCGCCCGAAGGCCCCGGTAATCGCGCAGCCGTATCCCCGGTTCCGCTGGCCGAGCGCCGCCGCCAGCTACACCGCGCCGCCGCTCGACGGGTCGCGGCCAGGCATCTTCCAGATGCCGCTGCGACCCGAGAGCATGACGAAAGCGAGCCTGCGGACGCTCGTGTATCACGAGACGATCCCCGGGCATCACTTCCACTCAGGCTTCGGCGTCGAGAACCCGCAGCTCCCGAAATTCCGGCAGGTGCGCGCGCTCGGCGGCATCTCCGCCATCGGCGAGGGCTGGGCCCTCTATGCCGAGCGGATGGTGGCGCAGGAAGGCTGGTACGAGGGCGACCTGGAGGGTCTGCTCGGGCAGTTGGACGATGAGCTGTTCAGGGCGCGGCGACTGGTCGTGGACACCGGACTGCACGCGATGCGATGGACGCGTCAGCAGGCCATCGACTACGGCATCGAAGCCAGCGAGGTCGAACGCTACGTCGTCAATCCCGGGCAGGCCTGTTCGTACAAGATCGGCCAGCTCGAGATCTTCAGGCTCCGCGACAAGGCACGCACGGCACTCGGCGAGCGATTCCGCATCAAGGACTTCCACAACGTCGTGCTCTCAGCGGGCACCGTTCCGCTCACCGTCCTCGAGCATGAAGTGGATGCCTATATAGCCGGGAAGAAGACCCAGTAGCCGGATTCGAGCCCAACCCCTCGATCGCGATTCGCGTCTAACGGCCTCGGGAGGTTCCGATGTCTGTGGTTCCCACCGACATTCGCTACGCGGTGCGCCGATGGGTTGCGCGTCCTGGCCTCGCGATCACCGTTGTCCTGACGCTCGGGCTGGGCATCGGCGCGACGACGGCGATCTTCTCGGTCGTGGACGGTGTCCTGCTGCGACCGCTGCCGTGGCGTGAGCCGGACCGGCTGGTCTCGGTCTACATCGTCCGGCAGGCCTGGCGCACTGATCCCGTATTCAGCTTTTCCTGGGACACGGGACTTCTCTCCTGGCCCGATGTCCGCGACCTGCAGGCACAGGCGGAGACCTTCGACGTCCGTCGCCGCCTGGCTGCCGGACGCCGACCTGGTCGCGCTGGCTGGGAGACGGGCGACGTCGCGCAGGCGCTGAACGCAACGTCGAACTTCCTGGCGACGCTCGGTACCGGTCCGTATCGCGGACGGACGTTCACGCCGGCCGAGGACGACACCGCCAGTGATTCCATCCTGGTCTCGGTACGAGACGTGGCAGCGCCGGTTCGGCGGCGATCGACGGCATCATCGGACGTCAAACGAGACTGGACGACGTGCCACGAACGATCGTCGGCGTGCTTGCGCCGGCATTTCGAGTTCGAGGGCGAGCCGCCGGAGTTCCTGCTTCCGTTCGGCAACCTCACCGCAGGCGAGCGCAGCGAGAACTACAACCTATCGTGTGGTGGCGCGCCTCGCACCGGATGTGACGCTGGAGTCAGGCGGCGAGTCGGATCGCGGCGATTCTGAACGGCGGACAAGGGCCGCAACCAGCGCACGTCGCGTCTGGCGCACGATGCCGGACGATCAGCTCGGAGCGTGCACGAGCGCCGCTGTACATGTCTGTTTGGCGCCTCGGTTCTGCTCCTGGTGATCGCGTGTGCCAATGTCGCCGGTCTGCTGCTCGGCGAAACTGGGACGCGACGTCACGAAGTCGCCGTGCGCCGCGCGCTTGGGGCGGCGCAGTGGCAGCGTGGCGCGGCAGATGCTCACCGAGAGCGCGCTGCTCGGCGCCGCCGGTGGCGTCGCGGGTCGTCATCGCGGCGTGGTGGTTCGCGCCGGTCGCTCGTGAGCACTCGCACCGGCGCGCCTGCCGCGCATCGACCTGATCGCGGTCGATCCGCGCGTGCTGGTGTTCGCGGTGATCGTCAGCGCCGCGATGACGATCCTCTGCGGCGCCGCGCCGTCGCTGACAGGCGTCCGTCGAGCCCGCGCGATCGACGCGCTTCGATCGGGGCGAGGCCTGGCCCGATTCCGCAGCCGTTCGCAGCGCGTCATCGTCTCCTGTCAGGTCGCGCTGGCCGTGGTGCTGCTCGCTGGCGCGGCCCTGCTCGGAGAAACCGTCGTCCGTCTCACGTCGCAGCCGGTCGGCTTCGACGACCGAGGGCTGCTCGTGGTCGGCGTGGTGCCGAGACAGCGACCAGCTGATGCCGGACATGCTCGCCGCGCCGAGGTCGAGAGCGAGTTGCTCGCGCGCATTCGCGCGCTGCCCGGCGTCGAGTCCGCGGCATCGACGGCGTCACCGCCGTTCGGCACCAGCTACGGGTCGAACAGCATCGAGGTGAGCGGACGGCCGGGCGAGTCGTTCAGCGCGCAGCGCCAGGTCGTCAGTGAGGCTTCTTCGACGACCATGGGCATGCGGATGCTGCGCGGTCGCGAGTTCGAGCGCCAGGACGCCGCGCGGACGATCGCTCGGCCGGCGCGCGCCTGGCAAAGAGGTCCCCGGACTCTCTCGGTGTGGCCATCGTCTCGCAGGAGCTCGAGCGCCGATACTTCGCGAGGAAACGCCACCGGCCAGCGGATCCGATTCAATCGCATGTGGCTCGACGTGATTGGCGTGGCACCCGATGCGAAGTCGCGGCAGTACACCGACGAAGCCGCGCCGGCCTTTTACGTCTGTACTCGAAGCAGATGCCGTACATCGCCGTGGGCCAGTTCGTCGTTCGAGCGTCGGGAGATCCCGACCCGGCTCGTCCGGACACTGCGCGAGACCGTGACCAGCGTGGACAGCCGTCTTGACCGTCACCTGCGTCGGCACGATGCAGACGATGATGGCTCGCACGGTCGCCAACGAGCGCTATCGCGCGACGTTGTCGTCGGCGTTCGGCGGCGCGGCGCTGCTGCTGGCGGCCATCGGTCTCTTCGGCCTGCTGTCGCGCGCGGTGAACGAGCGACGACGTGAGATCGGCGTGCGGATGGCCGTCGGCGCGAGGCCGGCCGATGTGATCGGTCTCGTGATGAGAGAGGGAGGCCGGCTCGTCGCGGCCGGTCTTGTCATCGGCGTACCCGCGGCGCTGGCGTCGGCGCGGCTGCTTCGGTCGCAACTCTACGGCGTCGCGCCGTCGGACTCGCACACCTACGTGCTGGTCTCGATGGTGCTTGGCACCGCTGCGCTGATCGCGATGTGGCTACCGGCGCGGCGCGCATGCCGCGTCGATCCGGTCTCGACGCTGCGCGCCGATTGACGCTAGGATCCGCGCTGATGGAAAAAGTCGCCGGCATCGGCGGGGTGTTCTTTCGCGCCAGCGATCCGGCGGCATTGAAGCGGTGGTACGAGGAGCACCTCGGCGTCACGCTCACGCCGACCGATTATGGGCAACAGCCATGGCGACAGGAGGCTGGGCCGACGGTGTTCGAGCCGTTTCCACGCGATACGGAGTACTTCGGCCGGCCTGAGCAGTCGTGGATGATCAACTTTCGCGTCCGCAGCCTCGACGCAATGGTGGCGCAGCTTCGATCGGCGGGGCTCGATGTGACCGTCGATCCCGAGTCTTATCCCAACGGTCGATTCGCCAGGCTTTACGACCCGGAGGGGAATCCGGTAGAACTGTGGGAACCACTATGAAATTCATCCTGCTCGTCTATAACGAACCCGCCGCCCTCGACGCGCTGCCTGCCGGCGACTTCGACTCGAAGATGCGTGACTGCCTGGCTCACGCCGACGAGATGAAGCACGACGGCCGCCTGATCGAGTCGCAGATGCTCGAGGACGCATCAACCGCGAAGTCCGTGCGCATTCGCAACGGGCGTCAGACCACGCTCGACGGTCCGTTCGCGGAAACCAAGGAAGTGCTCGGCGGGTTCAATCTGATCGAGGCCGAGAACATCGACGAGGCCGTGCGCATCGCCGCGGAGTTCCCGTGGGCGAAGACCGGCTGCATCGAAGTGCGTCCGGTGCGGGATATCGAGACTGTGCGGCAACGAGTGAATAGCCTCGCTGCGACGACAACCTAGGGCTGAGACGTAGAGGCGGGTCTTTAGACCCGCCTGCTCGCGCTCTGCCTAGTCCCCGCCGCTGCCCTTGAACTGATCGCTCTCGTCGGCAAACAGCACGTTGAAGCTGGTCAGCGATCCGTAGCATCCGCTGACGTAGCTCTGGAGCTTGATCTTCGCGTCCTCGGGTAGCTCTGACGCATTCACCTGCTGCTCGAGTGTGCGCAGGCGATTGCGCAGCATGACGACCTTGTGGAAGAACGTCTCGATCGGCCAGGTCTTCTCCTGAAGCCCCGGCGTCCCCGGTTTCAGGATCAGCGTGCCGCCGCGCCATTTCTGCGCCGGCGTCACCGACGTGAGGCCCGCTTCCTCGCGGATGATGCGGCGAAGCAGCAACTCGAGATCCCCGGATTGATCCTGAAGCGACATGGGCGGTGCGGTCCTTTCGCGATCGCTGACGAGCGGAACTGGGCTCTGGCGTTTGGGCGTTGGGTCTTGGGCGCTCGGCTCTGGGCTGGGCTGGGCGTTGGGAGTGCTTGGGAGCTGGGCCCTTGGGAGTAGGAAGTTGTGCGAGGCCCGCCCCGGTAGTTGTGCTGACTTTGACAAAAGCTGCACTGCACGCGCAGTGGCCAGCCATTCCCATCGACCACGATCACCGTATGCAGCCGATCGAGCTTGCACGCGCGGCAAAGGTCCTCGACTTCTTGCCCCGCACGAAAGACACGCGACTGCGTCACGGCGTCATCATCCCACGATCAGGGATCAGGGATCAGGGATCAGGGATCAGGGATCAGGGATCAGGGATCGGGATCGGGGATCAGGCGTCGGTTCGGGCGGCCAGTGATCGGCGCAGCCCATGAAGCACACGGCGAACATGACCGGCGAAATCGGCTACGGATCCCAATTCATCGTCCGCAGTCATGCGAAGCCGCCGCGCGAGCTCGAGTTGTGTCTCCGCCTCGGCCAGGCTCCCCAACGCCCTGACCACGAAGTGCAGGTAGTGTTTCGTGCCCTGCTGATGGCCTTCGCTGACGTTCGATGGAATGGCAACCGCGGCGCGGCGCAGCTGCGAGGTGAGGCCGTACCGTTCTTCACGGGGGAACCCTCTGGTGACCGCATAGACCCGAACGACGAACTCCATCCCAAGCTGCCACGCCTCGAGATCACGAAACGATTGAATGGTCATGCCGAGCGACGATGCATATCTCGTTCAGGGCGACATTGGGCCAGAAATCGCTGCAATAGATCGGAAGCTTGCATTTCTTGCACTTCACGGCCCTCCCGATAGCGTCACTTCTTGCGTCCTTGATCCCCGATCCCCGATCCCCGATCCCCGATCCCTGATCCCTGATCCCTGATCCCCGATCTCAGCAACCTAAGTCAAAATCGCCTCGCTACCATCGCGCTCATGAACGAACGAACCACGACGCGCAGCGACTATGCGATTCGGCTGGAGCGGGTGTTCCGGTGGCTGGCCGATCATCTGGACGACACCCTGGACCTCACCGTCCTGGCCGACGTCGCCTGCTTGTCGCCGCATCACTTCCACCGGATCTACCACGCGATGCAGGGAGAGACCGCCGCCGACACGGTGCGGCGTCTCCGTCTGCATCGGGCGGCCGTGGAGCTGATCACCGGTGAGTTGCCGGTGACGCGCATTGCGCAGCGGGCCGGCTACGGCAGTCAAGAGGCGTTTACGCGGGCGTTCAAGACCGCCTACGGCGTGCCGCCTGGGCGATATCGTGCCTCGTTCGTTCCATCACCCATATCCACTGGCCGATCCGAAAGGACCGGCCCTACAGGAGCGGAGGACGCGATGGACACGACGATGACGCATCAGGCCACGATTCGGGAGACGCCGGCACTTCGAGTGGCGGCGCTCGCGCATCACGGCGACTACTTGAGCATCGGCAGCACGTTCGAGCGGCTGGCCGCGATGGCGGCGGGGCAGGGTCTCTTCGGTCCCGGGACGCGATCGTTCGGCATCTACTACGACGATCCGTCGACGACCGCGCGCGACGCGCTGCGGGCCGATGCCTGCCTCACGCTGCCCGACGGACGAGTGCCCGGCGGAGAACTGCAGGTGCGCGAGATTCGCGGCGGTCGTTACGCCGTGACGCTGCACGTCGGACCCTACGCCGAGCTCCACATCCCCTACACCTGGCTCTATGGCACGTGGCTCCCGCAGAGCGGCGAAGAGGCCGCCGAAGCGCCGTGCATCGAGGAGTACTTGAACGACGCGCGTGCCGTGCCGCCTGCGGAACTGCGGACGGAGATCTGGCTGCCGCTGCGTTGAGTCCGGCTGAAGCCGGACAGACGTTCGGCGGTATCATTTCTCCGATGAAACCGAGCGACTGCATTCTCTTCAGCGGAGGCGCGCCAGGCGCCGAAGCCCACTTCGGCGCCTGCGCCGAGCGTCACGGCGTCGAGGAAGTGAACTTCACCTTCGACGGCCACAAGATCGAGCGGCATCGCGGCGTGCGCGTGCTCAATCACGAGGAGCTGCTCGCCGGCGACGTCAGCCTGCAGTACGTCTCCCGGCTGATGCATCGCCGTTACACCGAGGGCCCGACGCTGCGGAAGGTGCTGCAGACGCTCTGGTATCAGGTGAACAACGGACAGGAGATCTACGTCATAGGCTCCATCCTCGAGGACGGGACCGTGCGGGGCGGGACCGGATGGGGCGCCGAGTTCGCGAAGCTGTGTAACAAGCCGCTCTATGTCTTCGACCAGGACCGCGACGGCTGGTCGCAGCTGGACCGGCGACGAATGGCAGGCGCTCGATGCCGCGTCAGCTGCCCGTGATCACGCACCCGCATTTCACCGGCACCGGCACGCGCACGCTGCGCGACAACGGCGCGAAAGCGATCGAGGCGCTGTTCACACGATCGTTTACGTAGCGTCCGGCTTCAGTCGTTCACGTAGGGGCCGCCGTCAGGCGGCCCAGGGCCGGGCGGCTCGGAAAGGCATGACCATGCGACAACTGATTTTCGTGGCCGCCGTACTCGATGGTCGTCGCGCTGCCGCTGCGCGCCGCCGACGTCACCGGCAAGTGGACCGCGACGTTCGCCACCGAGATCGGCGAGCAGATCTACACCTTCGACTTCGTCGTCAAGGGCACCGTGCTCACCGGCATGGCCAAAGGCAATATGACGGGCGAGTCGAAGATCAGCGACGGCAAGGTGGACGGCGACAAGATCTCGTTCGTCGAGAACGTGGACTTTCAGGGAATGCCGTTGAAGATCATGTACACCGGGCAGATGACGTCGGCCGACGAGATCAAGATGACGCGCAATGTCGCGGACCTCGCGATGGAGTCGCTGGTGGCCAAGCGCGTGAAGTGAGGACAGTACGTGGGGGCCGCCTTTAGGCGGCCCTTCAGGCGGCCCTGGGCAAGCGATCGACCAGCAGGCGGTAGTACACGTTCAGCAGCACCATCGCGAACACCAGCGTGAGCAGCGCCGTTCGTGACCAGAGGATGGCGAGCTCGACGATCGTGCGTGACCGCAGGCGGTACTTCACGACGTCATCCGGGCTGACGCCGAGCTGACTGGGCAGAGCGCAGAGCCGATCCTGAAACTCCGGATACTTCTCCAGCGCCACGCGTTCCAGCTTGTCATCGGGCCAGTTCTCGTAGAAGCCCGGGAACTCGTAGCGAATCAATTTCGCCAGGCTTGGCGTGCAGAAGCCCGTGCCGAGGTCGGCGTCGCTCAAATCCTTCAGCCGATCTTGCGCCGTCATCGACGGCTCGAGTACGCCGACGACGCCTGGCAGTCTCAGGAACGCGGGGATGGCGTTGCCTCCCGATCCGGCGTTCTTCGTATGCGCCTCGAGCGTCGAGACGATCTCGACGTTCTGCCGTGTCGGCGGCAGCGGGCTGTGGGTATAGGTCACGACGCCATAGCCGGCGCCGCCAACCAGGATCAGGAACAGCAGCGTGAAGACGATTCGCCAGGCGCGCGAGACGTGCGCGAATCGGTAGCCGACCAGCATTCCAGCCAGCCCGGGCTCTGCCGGTACTGGCTGCCCCTGCCGCGGCCCGGGACGATCCCGGCGCCTGAGGCGCCATGTCGAACTTGTAACCGATCGCCTCGAGCCGTTTCCGATCCGCGCCGCATCGACACACGTCCACCGAGCGCGGGATCTGACGGCCGCACTCCGGACACTGCCATCCGCGCGCCGAGGGCGAAGGTTGAGAGCTCACTCCCTCGTCTTATCGGCTTCTTCGCCCTGGCTCTTTGCCCTGGCCTTTTTGACCTAGATTTCCCGCACGCCATGGCTCCGGAACAGGAACCATGTCGCGACAATGGCGAGGAGGACGCCGTTGATGGTCAGCACGGTGGGTGCGCCGACGAACGTGGCTGCCCATCCGCCGGCCAGGCTCCCGAGCGGCATGCCGCCGCGGAACGCCACCATGTAGATGCTCATCACGCGGCCGCGCATTTCGTTCGGCGCGTTGAGCTGCACGAGCGACGACAGCATGGCGAACACCATCACCATGCACGCGGCGCAGCCGAACAGCAGCACGGCGTTGATCCAGAAGATCCGCGTGAGCGCGAACAGCACGACGAGCACGCCGAAGACCACCTGCAGGGTGAGCAGCGTCCGGCCCATGTGCTTGAACTTGCCGAGCCAGGCGACGACCAGCGCGCCGGTGACGGCGCCGGCGCCGGCAAACGACATGAGATGGGTGTACTGCGTCACGCCGCCCTGAAAGATGTTCTGCGCGAAGAGCGGCAGGAAGGTGAGCAGCGGGCCGCCGAGAAAAGTCGCGGCGAAGCCGAGTACGGCGAGGCTCAGGAGCGCTGGATGCGCGAGCGCGTACTCGAAGCCGCTCTTGAGCTCGTGATGCATGCGGCTCTTCGTGGCCGGCGGTGTGTGCCGGATGTGCAGCGATAGAATCGCGGCGATCACCGCCAGAAACGACAGGCCGTTGAGGCCGAAGCACGCCACCATGCCGAAGGCGGCGAGGGCCGCGCCGGCGAGGAGCGGACCGATCACGCGGGCCAGGTTGAACTGAATCGAGTTGAACGCGATCGCATTCGGCACGTCGTTCTTGCCGACGAGCGACGGCAGCAGCGATTGATACGCGGGTCCGCCGAAGGCCTGCGCGAGTCCGGTCACGACCGACAGCGCGAGCACGTGCCAGATGCGGACGACGTCCCAGTAGACGAGCGCGGCCAGCGTGAACGCGGCGGCCATCTGGATGCACTGCGACGCGAGCAGCAGCCGCTTCCGGTCGTAGCGATCGGCCACGACGCCGCCGACCAGCGTGAGCAGCAGGATGGGCAGCTCGCCGAGAAAGGAATCCAGGCCCAGGAAGAACGCCGATGAGGAGCCGGAGATCGTGAGCACCAGCCAGTTCTGTGCGACCTTCTGCATCCACGTGCCGATGGTCGAGGTGAAGGCCCCGAACCACATCACGCGGAAGTCCCGGTAGGTCAGCGCAGCGGCCATGCGCCGGAATCCGGTTGCCGGCGCTGGAGTGGGCGAGGGTGCGGGCTCAGCGGGGGGAACGGCGAGGGTACTCAACGAAAAACCCCTCTGATCTTACTTGTTGATCCGGCGGACGATTTTCGCTATATTTTCGCTTTCTCACTGGCGAACATATGGCGAATCATGCACTAGCCGCTCTGGAATCGGCCCTTCGGGACCGCAAGCTCGATCGCACGCTGACGACGGCGCTGGTGCCGCTGGAGCGGATGGATCCATCGGCGCTGATGCCCATGGATGTGTCCGCGCTCGACACCTGTCTGCGTGGAGGCCTTCCGCGCGGCCAGCTCTCGGAACTGGCCGGGCCGCGGTCGTCGGGTCGGATGACGCTCTTTCTCCACATGGTGGCGGCGGCCACCGCCCGCGGTGAGATTGCGGCATTCGTGGACACGCTCGATCGGCTGGATGTGGCGTCGGCGGCCGCGGCCGGCGTGGATCTGTCGCGGCTGTTGTGGATCAGAGGTC
Source organism: uncultured Acidobacteriota bacterium (assembly GCA_963751025.1). Classification (GTDB taxonomy): domain Bacteria; phylum Acidobacteriota; class Vicinamibacteria; order Vicinamibacterales; family UBA2999; genus Gp6-AA40. The sequence goes on from CAVVTC010000015.1 coordinate 208,754, forward strand.
AGGACATCCGGGATCCGGGATTCGGGATTCGGGATCAACGGCATGGTTCTGGTTTTGGATCCCGGGTCCCGGAGCCCGAATCCCGGATCGATCGCGCGCTGAAGGCATTGAACCTGGTACTCCAGGCCGGCGGCTTCGGCATCGTGGCGATCGATCTGGCCGACGTGCCGCCCGCCGCGCTCAGGCAGATCCCGTTTACGACCTGGCTGCGCGTGCAGCGGGCGATTGAGGGCAGCGACACCGCGTGCGTGCTGCTGACGTCCGAGCCGCTGGCGCGGAGCGCGGGCGGGCTCACCGTCTCGCTGACTGGCCGGACCACATGGGCCGGGACATCCGATCGCGGCCGGCGTCTCGCGGGCATCGACATGCGCGCACGTGTCGTGTCGCCGCGCAAGCGCATCGATGGAACTGTCAGCCTCAACGCATCAGTGATCGGAGGTTGATGTGTTCGGCGTGGTGTATGCCGCGGAAGGCTGCGCGCCCGAGGCGCTGCTCGAGGTCGCGCGCGAGTTCTCGCCGCGGCTTGAACTTCCGGCAGGCGCTGCAACCTTCGAGCGGGAAGTCCTCCTCGATCTGAGCGGCCTGGCCCGGCTGTTCGGCGACGCGAAGGCGATCGCCGAGGAGCTGCGTCGCACGGCAGCCGATCGCGGCCTGCAGATCCGCGTGGCGATCGCGGGCACGCGCACCGCTGCGCGACTGATCGTCCGTCACCGCGCCGGGCTCACGGTGATCGAGCCTGGCGCCGAGGCTGCTGCGCTCGACACGCTGCCCATCATGCTGCTCGCGGCCATCGCGGATCCCGGATCCCCGATCCCCGATCCCGAGGAGTTCATCAAGACGTTTCGCCGTTGGGGCCTCCGTACATTGGGCGATCTGGCCGCCTTGCCGCCTGATGATGTCGCGGCACGATTGGGGCAGGCTGGTGTGCGGTGGCAGCGGCTCGCGTGCGGAGAGGACGCCGCTCCGCTCGTGCCGGCCGTACCTGAGGAGCGATTCGAGCAGGCGCTCGATCTCGAGTGGCCGATCGAGGAGCTCGAGCCGCTGGCCTTCGTCCTGGGGCGTCTCCTGGAGCCGCTCGAAGCGCATCTCGAGCGGCGCGGCCGCGGGGCTGCCGTCCTGCACGTGCGTCTCTGTCTCGTCAAAACGACCCGCGACGATGGCGCGGTAGGCAAGAGTGCGGCGCGCGAGGTGCACGAGCGATCCTTGCAGCTGCCGACGCCGATCCGGGATGCGCGCACGCTGCGGACGCTGGCCCTGCTCGACCTCGAGTCGCATCCCCCCGCCGGTCCCATCGATCGCGTCGTCGTGGCCGTCGATCCCACGCCTGCCCGCATCGTCCAGTTCTCGTTGATCACGCGGCCGCTGCCGTCGCCCGAACGGATTTCCACGCTCATGGCGCGGCTCCAGGCGCTGATGGGGGAGACGCGCTGCGGGTCGCCGGCGCTGGTCGATTCGTGGAAACCGGGCGCGTTCGAGATGCGGAGCTTTGCTCCGCGGGATGAGGGATCGGGGATCAGGGATCAGGGATCAAGAACACTTGAACGGCGAACCCCTCTGAACCCCGATCCCCGATCCCCGATCCCTGCAGTAGCAGTCGCGCTCCGTCGCTTTCGTCATCCGGTTCCCGCGCGCGTCGGTGTTGCGAATGGCAAACCCGTACGCGTGACGATCGATCGACGTGGATTCAGCGGCGGGGGAGTCGCCGGCTGCGCCGGCCCATGGCGGACATCGGGAGGGTGGTGGAACGGGGATCAGGGTGGGGATCAGGGATCAGGGATCAGGGACCAAAGTCCTCGGTCAAACCCCGATCCCCGGTCCCCGATCCCGGATCCCCGATCCCCGGCCCAATGGGATCGCGACGAGTGGGACGTGGCCCTGACCGATGGTGCGACGTATCGGCTGTTCCGCGCGCGCGATACGGAGCGATGGTTCGTGGACGGAATCGTCGATTGACAGCGCTCAACTCTCCACTTCGGCCCTCCCGTGTACATCGAACTTCATGCCGCGTCGGCATTCAGCTTTTTGCAGGGCGCTTCCTTGCCGGAAGCGCTCGTCGAGCGTGCGGCGGCGCTCGGCTATCCGGCGATCGCGCTGCTCGATGCGGATGGCGTGTACGGCGCGCCGCGGTTTCATAAGGCCGCGAAGCAGGCTGGTCTCAAAGCGATCATCGGCGCGGAACTCACGATCGACGGCGGGTCTACAGAACAAGACCCGCCCTACACTGTCGGGAAACAGCCAAGGGGCAGTGTAGGGCGGGTCCTGGTTTCTGGACCCGCCGCTCACGTTTGGCGTCTTCCCCTTCTCGTTGCCTCACCAGAGGGTTACCAGAATCTCTGTCGCCTCGTGACTCGCATGAAGATGCGCGGCGCCCAAAGGGGAAGGCTCGCTCGCGCTCGAGGAGCTCGACGGCTGCACCGCCGGCCTCGTTGCGCTGGCGGGCCGGCCGGTGCTCGACGCCAGGCATCACGGCGTCGGCGGCATGCTCGATCGGCTCGTCGGCCTCTTCGGACGCGATCACGTCTGCGTGGAGCTGCAGCGTCATCTGCTGCGCGATGAGGAATGCGACAACGAGGCGCTGACCGAACTGGCGCACGCGTATCGCGTGCCGCTCATCGCCGCCAACGGCGTGCGGTTCGCGACGCCCGGCGATCGCCCGCTGTTCGACGTGCTCAGCTGCATCCATCACCACACCACGCTGGACCAGGCCGGCCGGCTGCTCGCGCGCAACGCGGAGCGGTATCTCAAGTCGCCCGAGGTGATGGCCGAGCTCTTCGCGGATCGTCCAGACGCGCTCGCGGGCACCGCGGCGCTGGCCGAGCGGCTCGAATACACGATGGCCGATCTCGGCTACCGCTTTCCGAGCTATCCAGTGCCGCCCGGCGAAACCGAGATGTCCTTCCTGCGCCATATCGCCGAGGCCGGCGCGCGCGATCGCTATCGCCCGTATCACGACAAGGCGCGCGCGCAGATCGGCCGCGAGCTCGATCTCATCGAGAAGCTCGAGCTCGCCGGCTACTTCCTGATCGTCTGGGACATCGTCAACTACTGCCGCCAGCAGGACATCCTCGTACAGGGCCGCGGGTCGGCGGCCAACAGCGCCGTCTGCTACAGCCTCGGGATCACGGCGGTCGATCCGATCAAGATGGATCTGCTCTTCGAGCGCTTTCTCTCCGAGGAGCGCGGCGAGTGGCCGGACATCGATCTCGACCTGCCGAGCGGCGATCGTCGCGAGCGCGTCATCCAGCACGTCTACGAGAAGTACGGCCGGCTCGGCGCGGCCATGACCGCCAACGTGATCACGTATCGCGGCCGCAGCGCCGCGCGCGAGGTCGGCAAGGCGCTCTCGCTCAACGAGGAGCAGATCGACCGGCTCGCGAAGGTGATGCACCACTTCGAGTATCGCGATCCCAACGAGACGCTGGCGCGCAACATGGAAGTCACCGGCCTGTCGATGGAGTCGCCGCGCATGCAGACGTTCGCCGAGCTGTGGCGATCCATTCAGGATCTGCCGCGTCATCTCGGCCAGCATTCCGGCGGCATGGTCGTCTGTCAGGGCGCCCTCGACTCCGTCGTTCCGCTCGAGCCCGCCTCCATGCCAGGTCGCGTCGTCATTCAGTGGGACAAGGACGATTGCGCCGACATGGGCATCGTCAAGGTCGATCTGCTCGGGCTCGGGATGATGGCTGTCTTGCAAGATGCCATTGAGTTGGTCAATACATCGGGGACTCGGGACTCGGGACTCGGGGCTCGTGAATCGTCGAGTCCCGGATCCCGAATCCCGAATCCCGAGAATCAAGCCCGTTTCGATCTCGCTCACCTGCCTCAAGACGATCCCGCCGTCTACGAGTTATTGCAGAAGGCCGAGACCATTGGCGTCTTCCAGGTCGAGTCGCGCGCGCAAATGGCGACGCTGCCGCGGATGAAGCCGACGCATTTCTACGACCTGGTCGTGGAAGTCGCGATCATTCGTCCCGGTCCGATCGTCGGCGACATGGTGCACCCGTATCTCAATCGCCGCGCCGGCCGGGAGCCGGTGATCCCGTTGCATCCCTGTCTCGAGCCGGTGCTGAAACGCACGCTCGGCGTGCCGCTGTTTCAGGAGCAGCTCCTGCGCATGGCGATGGTGGCCGCCGGGTTCACCGGCGGCCAGGCCGAGGAGCTGCGGCGCGCGATGGGCTTCAAGCGATCCGAGAAGCGGATGAAGCAGATCGGCATCGACCTGCGCGAGGGGATGGCGAAGAACGGCATCACCGGCGCGACCGCCGAACGGATCATCAACTCGATCACCTCGTTCGCGCTGTACGGGTTTCCCGAGTCGCACGCCGCCAGCTTCGCGCTGCTGGCCTACGCGAGCGCGTATCTCAAGGTGCATTACCCCGCCGCGTTCTACACGGCGCTCCTCAACAACCAGCCGATGGGGTTCTATCACCCGGCGACGCTGGTCAAGGACGCGCAGCGCCGCGGCGTCCGCTTCCATCCGATCGACGTGCAGCAGTCCGACTGGGCCTGCCGCGTCGAGGCTGACGGCGCGATCAGGCTCGGCTTCATGTACGTGGACGGTTTGCGAAAGGACGTGGGTCAGGCCATGGCTGCATTCGACAGGACGAAGATGTTGACCCCGCCGCTGCTCTGCACCAAGTGCGGTGCTGATGACGAGTCGATGATCGAGGTCGTCCGGGACAGGCACGAGAGTCGCGGACGTACTACTTCTGCAACGTCTGCTCGCACGATTGGACGGTGCAGCTTCGCCCGGCCGGCCGCTTCCGCTCGATCGAGGATGTCGTCCAACGTACTGGCCTGCGTCGCGACGAGTTGACGACGCTGGCCGACATCGGCGCGCTGAACGCGTTCACGAACGAACGTCGCAGCGCGCTCTGGCAAGTGGAGCGCTCGGTCAGGCCGGCAGGTGAACTCTTCAGGGATGAGGGATCGGGGATCAGGGATCAAGAACAAGACCGAGCTGTTTCGAACAACGAACCAGGAACCCGATCCCTGAGCCCCGATCCCCGATCCCCGATCCCTGATCCCAGATCCCCACTTCGAACGATGGATCGCAGGCGAGCGATTACAGGCCGATTACGCCGGCATGGGCCTGACCATCGGGCCGCATCCGATGGCGCTGCGCCGCGGCGATCTGTCGCTGCGCGGCGTGCTGCGGGCCTCCGACCTGCCGGGCGCCCGCAACGGCCGCCGCGTGCGCGTCGCCGGCATGGTCATCACGCGCCAGCGTCCGGGGACGGCGAAAGGATTCGTGTTTCTCACGCTCGAGGACGAGACCGGCATCTCGAACATCATCATCCGGCCGGACCTTTTCGATCGCGAGCGGCTGGTCGTCATCCGCCACCCGTTCCTGATCGTCGATGGCGTGCTGCAGCATCAGGATGGCGTGCTATCGGTCCGCGCCGAGCGCGTCGAAGGCATTGACGGCGCCGCGTCAATCGACGCGCACGACTTCTATTGAGGAATCAGGTGGGTTACGCTGAGCGCAGCTCGAGAGGAGGGAATGTGAAATCTGCCTCTGCGCTCATCGACGAGAAGATCAAGGAACTCGGGGACTGGCGCGGGAAGATGCTCGCGACGGTGCGCGAGATCATCCACGAGGCAGACCCTGAGATCGTCGAAGAATTGAAATGGATGGGGACCCCTGTCTGGTCCCACGGCGGCATCGTCTGCACGGGAGAGGTGTACAAGAAGGTCGTCAAGATGACATTTACCAAGGGAGCTGCGTTGAAGGACCCCTCAGGCCTCTTCAACTCCAGCCTCGACGGGAATGTCAGACGCGCCATCGATATCTGCGAAGGCGAGACGGTCAAGAGGGCGGCCCTGAAGGATCTCGTCCGCGCCGCAGTGGCGCTCAATCTCAAGGGCAAGAGCCAGCCGACGTCCAAACGCGCACGACCGTCGACATGAGAATCGGGATCGATCTGGGTGGTACGAAGATCGAAGGCATCGCGCTCGACGGACGTCGTGACGTCGCGCGCCTGCGCGTGGACACGCCGCGCGATGACTATGCCGCGACCATCGAGGCGATTGTCGCGATGGTGTCAGACCTCGAACGAACGGGCGGGGCCGGCGCGACCGTTGGTGTCGGCATTCCCGGAACGATCGCCGCGACCGGCCTCGTCAAGAACGCCAACTCGACCTGGCTTCTCGGCCGGCCGCTCAAGGCCGATCTCGAGCGCGCGCTCGGCCGCGAGGTGCGTGTCGCCAACGACGCGAACTGCTTCGCCATCTCCGAGGCCACCGACGGCGCGGCCGCTGGCGCCGACGTCGTCTTCGGCGTGATCGTCGGCACCGGGACTGGCGCGGGGATCGTCGTGCACGGTCGTGTGTTGACGGGGCCCAACGGGATCGCGGGAGAGTGGGGCCATAATCCGCTGCCCTGGCCGGTGGCTGACGAGTGGCCAGGCCCGCTCTGCTATTGCGGCAAGCACGGCTGCATCGAAACGTTTCTGTCCGGTCCCGGGCTGGCGGGCGATCACGAACGTCGCACCGGTCAGCGCGTCGCGGTCCACGAGATCGTCGAGCGTGCGGCCTCCGGCGATGACGGCGCCGTGGAGACGATGACGAGTTACGAGCGGCGGATGGCGAAGGCCCTGGCCGGCGTGATCAACGTCCTCGATCCGGACGTCATCGTTCTCGGCGGCGGACTGTCGAACATCGCTCGACTCTACGAACATGTCCCGCGCCTGTGGCATGCACAGATCTTCGCAGCCGGTGTCGCCGACACGCCGCGCACGCGGCTGACCCGCGCGCGGCACGGCGATGCGAGCGGCGTCCGCGGCGCCGCCTGGCTCTGGCCAGCAGATCCCGATTGATTAGCCTTTCAACACCTTGATAGAGTGTCGCTCCCTGTCGCCTGTGTCTGGAGGTTCCTGCTGATGCCTCGCTTGCTCTCGTTTGCCGGTCTCCTCGTTGTCGCGCTCATGTCGCTGTCCGCGTGTGACAGTGACACTCCAACGACGCCGACTCCGACCCCGCACCAACGCCGGCGCCCACACCTCCTCCAACACCGCCGCCTCCGGCAGCTCCAGCTGCGCTGGAGTCGATCACGCTCAGCGCGTCGACGGTCGTTGGCCAGGTCCAGCCCACCGCCACCATCCGACTGACCGCGCCGGCGCCGGCAGGCAATGCGCAGATCACTCTCGACAGCACCAACGAGACAGTCGTCAAGGTCCCGGCCAATGTCTCGGTCGCCGCCGGATCGACGAGCAACACATTCACGGTTGACACGTCCACCGTCAGGGAGACAACGGTGGTGACCATCAATGCCCGGTACCTGGGCGTCGTGATGTCGACCGTGCTGACCGTGGTGCCTCCGCCGCTCGAGGCGCAATTCCGCGTCACGTCTGCCAACAGAGGGGACGATTCCTGTGTCATCGTCTCGTCGGCCGGTGCTGTGGATTGCGTGTTCGACGCCAGCCGGTCAACAGGGTTTCCGTCGCAATACCGCTGGACCTTTGCCGTGGCTGGCAAGGATCTGACGCGTGACCCTGGCCGAGAGTCAGGTCGCGTTCACGCCGGGAACCGACTGCGCGTTCCTCTCGGGCGGCACGCTGTCTGAGGGCGAGGTGCCGATGCTGGTCACGCTGCAAGTGCGGGACCGGCAGGGGAACACCAGCACCACAACGCAACGGACCATCGACCTGGTGCCTAACGGCATGTGCGGTTACTGACGCCTTCGCCGCTTCCGCGGCTTCGACGCGGGAAAGATCTCGTCGCGTTCCTCGAAGGGCTCACTGCGCCCGTGGGAGTAGAATAGACACCTCACTACGCCATTGCCGCACACACGTGCCGGCACCCGCCGGTTTCTTCCTGCGTCGGTTCTCGCGCTCCGCCACTACACGCCACAACTGTTCGTTTCGGATCTGATCGCCGGCATCACGGTCGGCCTGGTCGCGCTGCCACTGGCCATGGCCTTTGCGATCTCGTCGGGCATGACGCCGCAGGCCGGCATCTACTGCGCGGTCGTCACCGGCTTCATCATCTCGGCGCTGGGCGGCTCGTACGTGCAGATCGGCGGTCCGACCGGAGCGTTCGTCGTCGTGGTCTCGGGGATCATCGCGCAGTACGGCGTGGACGGCCTGTTCATGTGCACGATGATGGCCGGCGCGCTGCTGGTCGTGATGGGCCTCACCGGATCGGGCACGGCGGTCCGTTTCATTCCGCGGCCGGTGGTGATCGGATTCACGAACGGCATCGCCCTCGTCATCGCCAGCACGCAGATCAAGGACTTCTTCGGCATCACGCTGCAGGGCCCCGTGCCCGGGGAACTGGTCCCGAGGATGGCCGAACTCACCATGCACGCCGATACCGCATCGTTGCCGACGACGCTGGTGGCGGCAGGCGTCCTGACGCTCATCATCGTCTGGAACCGGATGGTGCCGCGTGTCCCGGGTTACATCGTCGCGCTACTCGGCGGCACCATCGTCGTCGCCGCGGCAGGTCTTCCGCTCGAGACGATTGGCATCCGCTTCGGCGGCATTCCGGCCGGCCTGCCCGACGTTCACATGCCGCAGTTCCGAGCGGACCTCGTCCTGACGCTGCTGTCGCCGACGCTGACGATCGCCATGCTCGGCGCGATCGAGTCACTGCTGTCAGCCGTCGTCGCGGATCGCATGAGCGGGACGAGGCACAACTCGAACGTCGAGCTCTTCGCGCAAGGCGTGGCCAACATCGTGTCACCGCTGGTTGGCGGCCTGCCGGCGACCGGCGCCATCGCGCGGACCGCCACCAACGTGCGCTCGGGCGCGAAGACTCCGGTGGCCGGGATCGTTCATGCCTGCACGCTGCTCGTCATCCTGCTGTTCGCCGCGCCGCTGGCCGACGCCGTGCCGATGGCGGTGCTCGCCGCCATTCTGCTCGTCGTCGCCTACAACATGGGTGAATGGCGCGAGATCCCAGAGCTCTGGAAGCAGGGATGGACCGACCGCATTGTCTGGCTGTGGACGTTCGCTCTGACCGTGCTGGCCGATCTCACGGTGGCGGTCGAGGCCGGGATGATCATCGCCGCGCTGCTCTACATCCGCCGGGTGTCGGCGACCACGACCGTGTCGCGGGTGACGCCGGATTACATCCGCCGCGGCCGTGTGCACGCGCTGCAGGACAAGGCCATTCCCGAGTACGTGACGATCTTCCGCATCCACGGGCCGTTTCTGTTCGGGTCCACCGACAAGCTGGCGGCAGTGGCGCACGCAGGAGAGCTGACGCCCATCGTCATCCTGCGTCTCCGCAACATGACGGCGATCGACGGGACCGGCCTGCGGGCGATTCAGGATCTCGCCGATTCGCTGCGGGCCTCGGGGCGGGAATTGCTCCTGTGCGGTGCGCTTCCGCAGCCGGCGCACTTGATGGACGAGGCCGAATTCCATCGGCACGTGGGGGCCGAGAACATCCTCCCGCACGTCGAGGCGGCGCTCACGCGAGCCGGCGAGATTTGGACTCGAACTCAGCCACGACAGGGGCCGTCCGGCGGCTTGATGATGGCGGCCTCGATCAGCTTCTTGTCTTCCTTCTTCTCTTCCTTGCTGCTCGCCGATTCGAGCCAGTCCGCTTCGAAGATGTCGCGCAGCTTTCGCGCGACGGCGGCGTTGGTGATCACCACACCGACCTCGCGGCGCTGATTGAGCTCGGGGCGCCGAAGACTCTGACTGCCGACGAAGGCGCGGGAGCCGTCGCGGATGATCGCCCGTGCGTGGAGGCGCAGCGACTTCAGCGGCCGCACGCCGATCGCGTCGCCGGCAGCCCTTGAACTTCCCGATCACGCGGACATCGACGCCCGCGGCCGCCTGCGCCTTCAGCAGCTTGACGAAGGCGGGATCCTGGACGTTGACGTCGTAGATCAGCAGCTGCCGCTTGGCGCTCTTGATGAACGCGGACAGCATGTCGCGCGCGGTTTCAGGACTGACGACGAGCGGCGATCGTTTGGGCCCGAACGGCTGGCGCGAGCAGTCGGCCTCGAACAGGGCCAGCGCTTCGCGCACCGCGCTCTTGTCCCTGGTCGAGACGCCGAAGCTGCGGCTCCTTCGTCGTATCCGCCGTCGTGAGGTTGAAGGCGAACAGGTGCAGCGTGTCGTCAACGACCATGTACTTGCCGTGGTAGCGGACGAACTCGTCGCCGGTGCGCGTCACCGTGACGCCCGCCTCGAGCATGCGCTGCTCGAATTTTCGCAGCCGGCCCTCACCGCCGCGATTGGTATGGGCCACCAGCACGCGAACGCGGACGCCGCGCTGAACGGCGGCGGCGAGCGCCTTCTCGATCTCCTCGCGATCGATCCTGAAGATCGCGAGGTCAACGGTCACGGCGGGCGCGTTTGATCGCCTTGACGACCGGCGCGAGACCGGCCTCCGGCTGGATGATCAGATTCAATCGTCGTCCTCGTCTTTCTCGAGCGGGCGGGCCTTCTTCTCTTCCTTCCACTCGATTTGGGTCTTCTCCTTCGGCGCGAGCGCCGCCAGCGCCGCCGTGAGCTCTTCGGTCTTGAACGACGCGCCCGTGCTGACCAGGTAGGCGAGCTCGTCGTCGCCCGTGGTGCGCAGCTCGAACGCGGCGCGCGCGCGCTGAAGGAGGCGCTCCACCGCCGCACGTTTCGTCGACGTGCCCTCACCGAGCTTGACCGAGAGCAGGAAGGTGCGGACGTGGGTCTCGAAGCCCTCGATGACCCACAGCGTCAGCACCAGGAACAGCGTGCCGACCGCAGCGAGCCCGAACAGGCCTACACCTGACGCGAGTCCGACGGCGAGGGTGGACAGCATCACGACCGCGTCCTTCGGGTCCTCGATCTTCGCGCGATAGCGAATCAGGTTCGCGGCCCCGGCGATGCCGAATGCGCGCGCCAGGCTCTGGCCGACGACCAGCATGATCAGCGCGCCGACAATCGCCAGCACGATCTGCGTTTCGATGACCGCGGGATCGCGCCGGGGCGACGAGGCGCGGCGAGGCCGGAGCGCGAGCGCGGCGCCGAGCAGTGCGGCGATCGGCAGGCGCACGGCGGCATCGGCGAGTCCGGCGCGGAAATCGCCGAGCAGTTCATCCGACTGCAACACCTGCTGCATCGGTGCCGGCGCCGGTGCCGGCGCCGGAGTCTGAGCGCGCTGGCGGCGGCGCCTGAGCGATGAGCCCGGCCGTACTCCAGACGAGGAGTGCGGCCACGGCGATCGCCCGACAGCCGGCCTCGATGCGAGTGGTCATTCCTGCCCCTCGGTTGACGCCCTCACGCTCGATCGAAGCGCGAGCCCTTCCTGAATCTTGGCGCGGATCTTTTTGATGAAGCGCGTGCGAATCGCCGGCTCGTAGTCCGCGGCCTTGAATGCGTCGTCGAGTTGGGCGTCGCGCAGACGATTCATGAGCTCACACGCCCAGACGATGTCGGCGACGCTCATGACTTCCAGAACCTCCCCGCGCAGGCCGCGATAGTTGAGCGTGACCTCCGACCCACGGACGCTCTTGATCAGCGTGGTGTCCTCGAAGTCGTCGATATCATTGCGCGATGCCGACCGGAATCGGGAAGCACGCGCGGCTTGCCCAGCGTCGCGCCGAGATCCTGGACGACGTAGCGTCGTCGCCGGCCCGTCGCCGGCGCCGGTCGCGCGATACACACGGTTGTTGCTGGTCTTGAAATCCCAGTTGCCCAGCAACAGATTGACGGCGATGAGGCCGTGGAACGGTCTCGACCCCGTTGAACGGGTTGTCGAGCCACGCCCATTCGCCCTCGCTCTCATGATCGGACTGCAGTCGAAAACGCGCGGGCTCGCCTTCACCCTCCCACGTTCCGGCCAGCTTCCATCCCGGTCAGGTAGTAGGTCGCGGGCTGGTGATAGCCGAGGGCCCACAGAATCCGGGACACCACGATCTCGGACTGCACTTCCTTGCCGACCTTGATGTCCCACTCGCGTCCGTCCGGGCCGACGACGTCGTATCCCTTGCTGTATCCAGACTCGTCACGTTTGTTGACGGTGTACTCGACGTCCTGCGCAGGCGCCAGCGCAGGCGGTGCCGATCCGGACAGCAGGTTCCGGCGCTCGATGTCCTGCGGCTGGTTCCAGAGTTGCTCGAGCGGTGCGCTCGGTCGGGCCTCAGGCGTACTCGGACGATTGTCGATGATCGGTCGTGCGCACGAGAGCGTGATGCACGATGCCACGACACAACCGACCGTCCGTGCCGAAGATGACAGAATCATGGCGCCCTCGGATCATTGCGATCGGGATTTGTCGTCGGATGCCTTGGGCTCCGGCATCAGCGGCAGCGTGCCCGAATCCACGCGCTTGCCGCGGCGGGAGATCGTCTGGAACCCCATCGAGTCCTTCCCGAGCTCGGCGATCGTGAAGGAGTTGTCGATGTCGAAACCCACAGCGGTCATCGGGCCCTTGCGGATGTTGCCCTCGCGCAGCTTCGCGGCGCCGCCTTGCGTGATGTAGTAGATGCCCTTCTGAGGCAGGAGCCGCTCGTAGAAGTGCTCGTGGCCGGCGAAGACCACGTCCACGCCGTACTTGATGAACATCGGCTCGAGGCGCGTGCGCAGGTCCACCTCCGACCCGTGCCGGGCGCCGGACGAATAGAGCGGGTGATGGAAGAAGGCGATCTTCCAGCGGTCGTTCGATCGCGACAGCTGTTCGTCCAGCCACTTGAGCTGCGGCTGATCCATGTAGTTGCTGTCCAGCGCGAAGAAGCGTGCGTCGCCCTTCGTGAACGTGTAGTAGCGCTCGCCGTTCATGTTGAACAGCTTGTAGAAGCGCTGCGTCGGATCGTCGTGATTGCCGAGCGATGCGTAGAACGGGATCTTCTGCTCGTGCAGGGCCTGATACGGCTTTTCGAACTTCTTGGCGAAGTCCTGCGGCCGCTCGCTGCCGTAGATGTTGTCGCCGAGCATGATGACGAACTCGAAGGGGAAGATCTGCCGCGCCTTCGCCATCTCCGCTCCGACTTCGTACTGCGAGCGCGACCCGGTGCCACTGTCGCCGATGATGGCGAAGAGCACCGCATCCTTGTCTTGCGGAGGCGAGACCTCGATCGCGGGTTGGGCCGGCGCGGCCGCGGGGCGCGGCGCCTGAACGGCCGTCCCTGCCGCCGGGGGCCTGGCAGCCTGCCCCGAGCCTTGTCGAGGGGCCGGCGCCTGCTGCGCATTGAGCGCGTTGCAGCCGACCGAGAGCGTGAACGCGAGGAGGAGGTGCTTGAAGCGCATAGCGTTCATTTTGCCCGCTTTGGCTCCACGCCCACCAGCACGTCGACGATCACGTTCGCATCCCGATCGCGCAGGAGCAGCCGGCGGTCCAGGAGGCGATATTCGAGCTCCTCGGGAATGGTTGGCAGCTGTGCCAGCAGCTTCGGAGGCACCGTCACGAGCGGAATCGTCGTCGGATAGGCCTGATTGACCTTCAGCTGGAGACCGGGAGGGATCTCTTCGAAGAGCGCCTTGCGATCGGCGGCACTGCGCGAGTTCCAGTCCTCGGCCAGGATGCGCTGCAGGTGGCGCGACATCTCCACGCCGAACACGTCTCCGGCCTTCGCCTTCGCGCGCGCCATGGCGATCGCCTTGCCCAGCGCCTTTTCACGATCGCTGATCTTGGCGGGATCGCCCGTTTCCTTCACCTCGGGCATCTTGCTCGCGATCGCGCGCCGCAGCTCGAGATACGTGTCCACGCGCTTCTTGAAATCCACCATCGCCTGCGCGAGTGGATTGACCGGCGCCTGCTGCGAGGGTATGGCGAAGACGGGCGACGCGACACCCGGCAGGCTGATGCATACGGAGGAGAACAACACTACTAGTCCTGTGCGCACCACGTGCCACCTCCTCAGTTTCAGCATACGCCTGTCCCCATCAATTCAAGGGACATGCCACGGGATTGGATGTGGAGATTAGAACGACGGACCCATATCCAGCACGATACGCTGCCCCTCGGAGCCCCACGCCCAGTCGAGGCGGGCGATGGTTCGTCGATCGGTGCGGGCGCGAATGCCCACTCCGGGGCTCATCTTGAGCGCGCCCATCGAGAGCCGCGAGAGGCCAGGCGCGACCGTGCCGACGTCGAAAAACGGCGCGACCTCCACGTACTTGTGGGCTCTCCACCGGTACTCGACGGTCGCGTGCGCCAGCGCCAGGTCCGCGAACCGATACGAGTGAAAGCTTCGAAGCGTAGCCGAGCCGCCGAGAGCGTTCTGGAGGTAAAACGGCGTCGAGCCGGTCTCGCCGGTCAGATCGGTTGAGACCAGCCCGCGTGCCGCGATGACGCCCCGGTCCGACAGCGCGCGCTGATACGCGCGGACGTCCAGCGTGAGGCGTGTAAACGAGTGCTGCTCCATCTCCGTCGCCGAGAACCGGCGAAGCGAGGCTCCGATCATGCGCCCGTCTTCCGGGACCCTGGGGTTGCTTCGAGTGTCGTGCACGATTCCCGCGCCGTACGTGACGAACGCAGGCTGCGTGATCGATCCGGACACGGTCGCCGGGATGAACCGATCTTCGAGATTGACGATCGAGTCGTCGTGCCCGGATCCGATATCGAGACCCAGCCATCCGCCACGCGCGCCGACACCAAGCGTGCGGCGTGATCTGCCACTGCCAGGCGCCTTCGACCGACATCCCGCGAAGCGCATAGTCCGAGCGGTTCTCCTCGAGGGAGTCGATCCCGGTCCCGTAGTACGTGTGGCGCGGATAGTCGCGATAGCGCAGCTCGAGAAATACCGCCGAGCCGGGTGTCTTGGGGGCCGAGGCGTTGAAGAGCGACGAGACTTTGCTGTCAGCGGTGTCGAACTCGAGCGTGGAGGAACGTTCGCCCAGGAGCCCAATCGACGCCCGGTACGCCTGATACAGCCGATACGACATGGACCCTTCGACCTCGATGTCGATGGGACTGTTGAACAGGTTCGACCGGCGATAACCGACGCCTCCCGATAGCCCGGACCCGGCGACGATGATGCCCGCTTCGATTGAGATGCCGTCCTTGTCGTCCTGCGACACGAGTGTCCCCAGCTTGCGCGCAGTGCTCTTGAGCCGCCCCTCGTCCTGCGGTTCGGGTTCCTGCTTCGCCGCCTGCTGGGCCGACAGCGAGAGACCCGACGTCGCGAGGATGAGCAGGAGCAGCGTCGAGCTGGCGATACGCACGCGACTGGTTAGTGCAACCGATGTGCCTGCGAGAAAAGTGATTGGACTCAGGCGGTTGCAGCGGCGAGGAGCGCGGGAGTGAGCGACGCGCAGTCAGAAGTGAGTACGCCGGCACCCACCACACGGCAGAGGCCTTACTGATCAGGCAGGGGAGACCGAGCGGCGGACGCGTTCGACCGTCTGGCCGACCGCGAGCGACGCGTAAAAGATCTTGCCGACCGGAACACTGCCGCTCAGACGATGACGCCCGATGGCTTCGAGGCCGGCCGAGGCGATGCAGCCGCAGTTGGCGCAATCCGGTTTTCCTCCGAACTGACAGGGCGCGATCCGGTGCTCGAAATCCGACGAGAAGCACGCGGTGGTCTGCGCGAAGATGCAGTCCTCCGGCGACTCGGGCGGCTTCGCGTAGACGTCGAGTATGCCGTCGAACATCTGGAACTTCGAATACCTGGGACGCAGGCCGCGCATGTCGCCGATCACTTTCGCGCGATCGCCGGCGGTCAGACGCTCCATCGAGAGCTCGCCGACCTGCGGCGTGTACAGACTGATCCAGATCAGGCGCGTGTGCGCGTTCGCCTGCCAGAAGTCGAGAAACTCCTTGAGATATCCGTCGCGCCTCGCCTGCTGGCGCGTGACCGTGCAGTGCACGGTGATGTCGTGTCCCTCGATGTGCTTCAGAATCCGCTCGTAGGTGGCGGGCTTCCTCCGCTCGTCGTGCTCGGGCTGCAGCCCGTCGATCGACACGACGACTTGCAGCCGCGGCAACCCGATCCACTCGCTCGGAATCGGCCGCACCGCGCTGGTCACGACCTGCGTGTGGACGCCGCGCTTCGCCAGCTGGGGCAGGATCTCGTTCAGCTCGCGGTACCGCACGAGCGGCTCGCCACCGACGATCGAGACGTGCAGCGGCTTGTGCCGATCGATGAGCGCCATGAAACGCGAGACGAGCTCGTCGCCCTTGTAGTCGGACAGGCCGCGCAGCGTCACGTTTCCGCCGAGGTGCTCGTCGCCGTAGGCGTAGCAGCCCGGGCACCGCAGCGG
Source organism: uncultured Acidobacteriota bacterium (assembly GCA_963751025.1). Taxonomy (GTDB): domain Bacteria; phylum Acidobacteriota; class Vicinamibacteria; order Vicinamibacterales; family UBA2999; genus Gp6-AA40. The sequence continues at coordinate 224,893 of CAVVTC010000015.1, forward strand.
ACATTCTTTCGTGATTTCGATCGAGATGTTGGGACGATAGCCCGTGAGGATCCGGCCCCAGGCCTGGAGCAGCTCACGAGCGCCTACGCCGGTTGCGCCCATGTAGCCACCATTATGTGCGAGTCCGCGCTATCCTGTCTTCTGCATGCCACGCGAACGGGAACTTCCTCACATCATCCGGCGACGGTCGCCGCTGCACGGTTACGGCGTCTTCGCCCTGGAGCCCATCAACAAGAACCGGCGGATCATTACCTACGACGGTCAGATGATCGACCACAAGGAGAGTCTGAAGCGCGAGACCCGATACTTGAAGCGCGGAGAGATCTGGTGCTTCACGGTGAATCGGCGCTGGGTCCGCGACGCCCAGGTCGGCGGCAACGTCGCCCGCTTCATCAATCACGCGTGCCGGCCGAACTGCTACACGCCAGATCGTCGGCCACGACATCTGGATCCGCGCCGGACGCAACATCGAGCCCGGTGAAGAGCTCACCTACGACTACTACACGGACGGCGAGCAGGCCATTCCATGCAACTGTCGTCCGGGATGTGAACGGAAGCTGTGACACTCCGGGTGTTCGCGGTGCTCGTCGTGGCCGCAGCGATCGTCGGGGTGAGGACACCCGCGCAGACCGACATCAGCGATGCGGCACTGGAGCGCGCGAGCGCGGGGCGCACGGTTGACATCGGTCTCCTGTCCACCAATGGGGGCGTCGCGACATTCCCGCTTGAAACGTACGTCGCGCGTGTTCTGTCCGGCGAGGCCGAGCCCGGCGCTGCCGATGCCGCTCAGCAGGCGCTCGCGGTGGCGATTCGCACCTACGCCGTCGTGAACGAGGGCCGCCATCGCCGTGAAGGATTCGACCTCTGCGACACCACACACTGTCAGGTCATGCGCGGCGCCAACGAGATCTCGAGGCGCGCGGCGTTGGCCACCGCAGGCCGGGTGCTGACGCTCGATCGCAAGCCGGTCGACATCTTCTACTCCGCGTCGTGCGGCGGCAGGTCCGAGAGCGCGGCCGACGTCTGGCCGGGTGGCACGAAGTTCCCGTATCTCCGATCGGTCCCTGACAATGTGCACGAGGACGAGGTGCCGTGGGTCCTGACGCTCACGCTCGCCGAGATCCGCCAGGCGCTGGTCAAGGCAGGGTTCGGAGGCGATCGGCTTCGCGACATCGAGATCGACGGGCGGACGCACTCCGGTCGCGTCGCCAGGTTGAACGTACCAGGCCTTCGCCCGGACGCGATTGCGGGAGATCCCTTCCGCATGGCGATCGGGCCGAGGCTGCTCCGCAGTACGGCGTTCTCGATGACCCGCAGCGGCAACAGCGTTCGCTTCACTGGCGTTGGCTACGGCCACGGCGTGGGGATGTGCGTGATTGGCGCCGGCCGTCGCGCGCGCCGAGGCGAGACAGTCGAAGCCATCCTCGCGCAGTACTACCCGGGTCTCGCGCTGACGGCGCTCGACGCGAGCGCGCCTTCCGCGCCGGTCGAGCCCGCCGAACCTGCGCGCCCGCCGGTGACGCCACCGGCCTCGTCTCAGATCAGCGTCCGCGTGCCGGCGGGATCTGCCGGTCACGGCCGGCGAACTCGGACGGCTCGCCGTGCGCGTTCGCGAGTCGCTGTCGAACGTCCTCAACGCGTCGGCCGAAGGCGTCACGGTCGAACTGCACGGCACGGTGGACGGGTTTCGCTACGAGACCGGCCGGCCCTGGTGGGTGAGCGCGGCGGTCAAGGGCACGACCATCGATCTGGCGCCGGCGCCTGTGCTCGCGCAGCGCGATGGCATCGAGACCGCGCTGCGGACGGCGATGGCGGAGCTGATGATTGCGCCGGTGTTGGCCGATCGCCCGGCCTGGGTCCGCGTTGGCGCCGCGCGGTACTTCTCGAAGCTGACGCCCCCGGCCGCGCCATCCCGGGACGTCATCTGCCCGGCGAACGCCGAGCTGACGATGGCCGTGTCGGCGTCCGCGCAGCGTGACGCCGAATCCCGGGCCGAACGATGCTTTGCGCGGGCCCTCGCGACGATGGGGAGCTGGCGCGAGGTCAGGTAGATCGGGGACTCGGGACTCGGGGACTCGGGACTCGGGACTCGGGACTCGGGATCTCGGGCTCAGCGATCGAGTCTTATTCTCCTGACCGTTCTGTGGAAGGCTCCTTACGAGTCCGTGGAGCACACGGCCGACACGCGCCGCAGCCTCTCTCACGGGAGTAATAGCTTCTCGCGGTGCGAGTTTCAGTCGCTCGGCGAGTTCCAACTGCGTTTCGCATTCTGCTTGCGACCCAAGTGCCATGACGACGTAGTGCCGGTATGCACGCGTTCCGTACTGATGTCCTTCCGCTACGTGTGAGGGAATCCCCACCGCGGCGCGACGCAGTTGCGCGGTCAGTCCAAACTGTTCCCGGGACGGAAACTGCTCGGTGAGCTGATAGATCGCTTCCACGAGAGACATGGCGAGTTGCCACGCATCGAGATCCCGATACGACTGAATCTGCATGTCGCCCGTGAAAGCAACTCAGCCTCCACCTATGTTCATTGGGAAACATCGCCGGCCGTGCTCAGTGTGAGCGGTTTCTTCGATCGCGCCGCCCCTTGAAGTACGCAGTTCCAGCGCTCGGCGCTCGGCTCCCGAATCCCGAGTCCCGAGCCCCGAATCCCCGAGCCCCGAATCCCGAGCCCCGGCTCCCCAGTCCCAGATCCCCAGCCCCAGCCGTGTTAAGGCTCCGCCGTTCAAACGGGCCTATAATCGCCTTATGCTGATCAAGAAGGCGTCCGACATCCGTTCGTCCGAGATCACGCCGAAGAGCCTGTACCTGCGGCGCCGGGAGTTCATCCAGGCGTCAGCGGCCGCGCTCGTCGCGGCTGGCTGCGGGTCGCTGGCCGACGAAGTCGTGGCGCAGGGCGGCGGCCTGGCCAAGCTGCCAAACGTGAAGAAGAGCCCGCTCAGCACGACCGAAACGCCGAGCCTCTACGACCACGTGACCAGCTACAACAACTTCTACGAGTTCGAGACCGGTGCCGGCGACGGCCCGAAGAACAGGTCGAAGGGTTTCAAGGCACGTCCGTGGAAGATCCAGATCGATGGCCTCGTCAACAAGCCGGGCAGCTACGACATCGACGAGTTCATGAAGCCGTACGCCCTCGAGGAGCGCATTTACCGCATGCGCTGCGTCGAGGCGTGGTCCTTCGTGATCCCGTGGGTCGGGATTCCGATGGCCGACGTCATCAAGCGCGTCGAGCCGACGTCGAAAGCCGCGTTCGTGGAGTTCACCACGCTCATCGACCGGGGCCGGTTCCCGATGCAGAACACCGACGCGCTCGACTGGCCGTACATCGAGGGTCTTCGGCTCGACGAAGCGCAGCACCCGCTGACGCTGCTCGCCGTCGGCATCTACGGAGAAGTGCTGCCGGCGCAGAACGGCGCGCCGATCCGGCTGGTCGTGCCCTGGAAGTACGGGTTCAAGGGCGCGAAGTCGCTGGCGAGAATCCGGTTCGTGGACAAGCAGCCGCTGAACACCTGGCAGAAGATGCAGCGGAGCGAGTACGGCTTCTACGCCAACGTGAATCCTGAGGTGGACCACCCGCGCTGGAGCCAGGCGCGCGAAAAGCGGCTGCCCAGCTTCATCGCCAACCACCGGACCCAGATGTTCAACGGCTACGCCGATCAGGTGCAGAGCCTGTACGCGGGCATGGACTTGCGCAAGAATTTTTGAAGCCGATCACCCTCGTCAAGGTCCTCCTGTTCGCCGCGGCGGCGACTCCCGCCGCGGCGCTTGCCTACGGGTTCTACCAGCTCTACTACGGTGGCGACTTCAACGCCCTGACGGCGAATCCCGGCGACTACATCACCGATCAGACCGGCACCTGGGCGCTCGGCTGCCTCGCGGCGTCGCTGTGCGTCACGCCGATCCGCCGGCTGACCGGATGGAACGAGTTCATCAAGGTCCGGCGGATGATCGGCCTGTTCGCGTTCTTCTACGCCGTGCTGCACATGCTGACGTGGGTGGTGTTCATCCACTACTTCGACGTGAAGTTCATGATCGAAGACGTGGTCAAGCGCCCCTTCATCACCGTCGGCATGACCACGTTCCTGATCCTGTTCGTGCTGGCGCTCACGTCCAACCGGTTCTCGATCCGAAAGCTCGGTCGCAAGTGGGGGACGCTCCACAAACTGGTGTACGTCGCCGCGGCCGGCGGCACGCTGCACTTCTGGCAGTTGGTGAAAGCCGACACCACCGAGCCCTGGCGGTGGGCAGCGGGCTTCGCGGTGCTCTTTGGATTCCGGCTCTGGTGGGCTTATCGGCCGCGACTCGCTGCGGCTCAGAGCCAGCCGGATCGTTTGAAGCCGACGTAGAGTCCCACGCAGGCTCCCACCATCACCACGATCGAGATGTGGTAGCCGTAGGCCCAGTCCAACTCCGGCATGTTCCGGAAGTTCATCCCGTAGATGCCCGCAATCATCGTCGGCACCGCGATCATCGCCGCCCAGGCGGTGATGCGCTTCATGTGCTCGTTCTGCGCGTGGGACATCAGCGACAGGTGGGCCTCGAGCGCCGTGGTCAGCAGCTCGCGCTGCGCGTCGATCGTCTCGTTCAACCGGACGATGTGATCGTAGACGTCGCGGAAGTAGACGCGCGTGTCCTCGGGAATGTGGGGGATGTCGAAGCGCATCAGCCGGTTGCACACCTCGACGAGCGGCGTCACGGCGCGGCGGAGTGACAGCAGGTCGCGTTTGAGCTGATAGATCCGCGACGTCGCGTCTCCCGTGTCGTTGCCGCCGAAGATGATCTCCTCGAGTTCCTCGACTTCCTCTTCAATCTGCTGCACGACCGGCAGGTACTGATCGACGACGAAATCCATCACGGCGTACAGGACGTAGCCCGGGCCCTTCGAGAGCAAATGCGGCGTCGATTCACAGCGCTGCCGGACGCCGATGTGCGAGCGCAGCGAGCCATGGCGTACGGTGACCAGGTAGTTGCGCCCGAGGAAGACGTGGGTCTCTCCGAACTCGAGGTGCCGTGACGAGGCGGGCATGTGGGCCGTCCGCAGGACCACGAACAGCGAGTCCTCGTACAGCTCGAGTTTCGGGCGCTGATGGGCGTTGTAGGCGTCCTCGATGGCCAGGTCGTGGAGTCCGAACTGCTGCTGCACCTTCCGCAGCACATCCTCCTCGGGCTCGTACAGGCCGAGCCAGACGAACTGGTCGTCGCGTGTCAGCGCGCTGCGAATCTGATCGATGCCCAGATCGGCGACCCTGGCCCCGCCGCAGTAGGCGGCGCAGTCGATCACCGTCGCCGGCGACGGCGCGGGCGACGGCGACTGCAGGGTCTCGGGCATCACCCCAGCTTACGTCAAAGTGGAAATGCCGTCAGGACGGATTCGATCGCGTCCAGCAGACCGTGACGGCTGAACGGCTTCGACAGGTACGCGTCGGCGCCGGCCCTGAGGCAGCGGTCGCGGTCGCCTTCCATCGACAGCGCGGTCATCGCGATCACCGGCGTACGGCGTCCACTGCCTTCCTCTCGCGCGCGCAGCGTCCGCAGCGCTTCGAAGCCGTCCACCACCGGCATCTGCATGTCCATGAGCACGAGATCGAATGCAGACGAGGCCAGACGGTCGAGCGCGGCCGCGCCATCGGCGGCCAGTGTAACCGCGTGTCCGCTTTTCTCGAGCAGGCCAAGCGCGACGCGCTGGTTCACCGGCTCGTCCTCGACCAGCAGAATCCGGGCTCGCACGCCACTCTCCGCGGCACGGTGTGCGCGACTGCTGTCTACGGCGCCTTTCGCCGCCGTCACGCGCACGGTGAAGAAGAACCGCGTGCCGACCCCCGGCTCGCTTTCGAGCCAGATCGGTCCGCCCATCATCTCGACGAGACGCGCCGAGATGGTGAGCCCAAGTCCGGTGCCGCCGAAGACACGCGTCGTCGAGCCGTCGGCCTGCGCGAACGGCTCGAAGATCAGCCGCTGCTTGTCGCGCGGAATGCCGATGCCGGTGTCGGCGACTTCGAACTGGAGCGCGGCCGTGTCGCCAATGGTCCGTCTCGTTACCGAGAGGGTCACCTCTCCGTCCTCGGTGAACTTGATTGCGTTGCCGAGCAGGTTCAGCAGCACCTGTCGCAATCTGCCTTGATCGCCGTGGACGAGGGCCGGCACGTCGGGGGCGATGGTGCAGAGGAGCGCGAGGTTCTTCTGAGCGGCGCGGACCGCGAGTGCCTTGACGGCATTGCGCACGGCGTCGTGCAGCGCGAAATCAACAGCGCTCAGATTGAGCTTGCCGGCTTCGATCTTCGAGAAGTCGAGGATGTCGTCGACGATGGTGAGCAGCGCCTCCGCGCAGGTGTTGACGGTCGTCAGGTAGTCCTGCTGCTCGTGCGTCAACTCGGTGTCGAGCGCCAGCTCCGTCATGCCCATGATGCCGTTCATGGGCGTGCGGATCTCGTGACTCATGTTGGCGAGGAACTCGCTCTTGACCCGGCTGGCCTCCTCGGCCTTCAGCTTGGCGGTAGTCAGCGCGAGGTTCAGCGCCGTCAGTTCCTGGTTCTTCGCCTGCATCTCGTGAGAAAAGCGCTCCTCGCTCTTGCGAAGCGCTTCTTCGGCACGATTCCGCTCGGCCAGGTGCGCGGCTTCTGAATGCCAGTGCGCCAGGCTGTCGGTGACGTCGTTGAACGCTGTCGCCATCGTCATCGCCTCCGAGCTGCCGACGACCGGCACCCGGCGCGTCCAGTTGCCGGCGGCGATCTCTCCGGCGGCGGCCGCCATGTCACGGAGAGGCTTGCTGAATACGGCGCTTCCGGCGACCGAGAGCAGGAAGGTCAGCGCGCCGATCCAGGACAGGTGGAAGGTGATTCGGTCGAGTGTGTCCTGCGTCGGCTGCCAGTTCTTCAGCAGCACCAGTGACGCCGAGGAGGCGGCCGTTGTCGACATGGTCAACGGGTACTGGCGCCTGAGAAACGTCGTGTCACCGAGGCGGAGCCACTCGAGATCGTCGGACAACGCGGTTGACTCGAGCGCCGTCAACACGCGAGTCCGGTCTTCCTGTCCGAAGCTCGTTCCGGACAGACGGCGTCCGGCGAGCACGGTCACGTCAGAGTGGGTGAGCGCCGCCAGTTCTCGAGCCACCTCGTCATCGAGCCGATAGCCCGCGGCGAGCGAGCCCACGACCTCTTCGGCGAACAACGCCGGCTCGAAGACCGCCAGGTAGACCGCGTTCGATACCGTCAGAATGGCGTGCCCGGACGAGCCGGAGAGGGCGGTGGCGACGCCTTCGACGAAGTCATGCGGAGGGGCGTCGCCAGGCCAACCGGTCTCGCCGATCCATCTGCCCGCGCCCTCGGTCACGATAAAGAAGTCGGCGGCGACGTTCTCTCGGTAGTGTTCGGCGAGCGCCTGCATGGTGGCGCGGTCGGTCGCGACCTTCGGATTGGTGAGGTGGGCACGAAAGACGGGGAGCTCCGCGATCAGGCGGCTCTGGCTCGACGCGAATGTGATGCGGCTCTGGACGAGACGGTCGAAGGCATCTTTCGCCGCCTGATGGTCCTCGCGCGCCTGCTGCCGGGCGCTGTCGGTGATCACCTGTGTGGTCGCGAGCACGAGGCCGCCGACGGCTGTCGCCGCGAGGAGCATGACCGCGAGCAGCAGTCGCACCTCGGATCGCCGGAGCCACACCGCAAGACGATGGTTCTTCACCTGCGCGCCCAGATCGCTATCGTCGAACCGTGAACGTGAGACCGAGATCCAGCGAGGATTCGGGCGTCTCGCCGCGCTCGTACTGTCGAACGACGTTGACGTGTCCCACGAGCATCGACGCCAGCCGGACCCTGGCACCAGCGGTGTAGCGCTTCTCGAAGACCGAACGGCGGCCGGCGAGGTAGTCGAGCCGTTCGGCGCGCCCGACCGCGGTCACCGGTCCCATGCCCTGGCGATGCACGAGTACGTCCACGTATCCGCCGAAGGTGCGAGTCCCGGTGAACGATCGGCCGTCGATCCACTCACCGCGTGCCTGCACGCCGCCGTGCATCCATCGGGCGTCGAGACCGAGGAATTCCGTGTGGCCCTTTGCGAACGACCAGATCTCCGGTGGCTGTGTGCGGATGTAGCTGCCGCCGACGATCAGCGGACCGGCCGTCGCCTGCAGCCGCCCGACGCGATCGAGGCCGCCGCGGCGGTGTGTACTGGTCCTCGTCCTGCGGCACGCCGAGGCTGACCTCGGCGTGGAGCGCCGGGATCCCCGCGATGGCGCTCACGCCGCCTTCGATGAAGTTGTTCGAGACTGCCCAGTAGCCGCCGTAGCGAATGAGGGGCGCTCGCAGGAAACCGGCGTAGCGATGATCGCTGCGGCTGTAGAGGCCGAAGGGCGTTCGGTAGCGGCCGGCGCGCACGCCAGTGAGGAAGCCGCTGGGGCGCGCGGTCTTCTCGACGTAGACCTCCACCGGACGCAGCCGATGGTTGTACGGATAGGCCGAGCCGAAGGCGTCAGACTTCGGTCCCCACACGTCTGCCCACGAGACCTCCGCGAAGAAGCGCCATTCCTTCGGCGCCTCGCCAAAGAGACGCACCTGCGCGCCGGCGGCGTCGACGCCTTCGGTTGCGTGGCCGACCGTGACGTCCAGCTCGGAAATGAGCGTTGGCGTCTGCGCGTCGAGCGCACGGGGCTGGAACGCGATCGCCAGCGCGACGAGTAGGACGAGACGCATCAGGGCCATACGACCTCCAGGCCCTTGCCCGCTTCGACCGCGATCGTCCCGCTCAGGAGCTTCTGCGATCCGGGACGCCAGGCATGGAAGGTGTACGTTCCTGCCGGCACGGATCGAATGGTGAAGCTGCCCGATTGATCCGAGACCGCGAAGTAGGGACTCTCGACCGCCATGATGTAGGCGGCCATGTGCGGGTGAATGTTGCAATAGAGACGGCTCAGGGCCGGCCGGTCGAGCGTGATCCGCTTCGTCGCGCCGGTTGGGTAGAGCCCGAGATCGAATGGCTTGCCGTCGGTGAACGAGAAGACGTTATGAAAAACCCGGTCGTTGTTCGGCAGCTCGACGACCGTTCCCACCTGCGCGGCTAGCACACGAGGGAAGAAGGCCATGTTGCGCTGCTCGAGCGCGATGGTGGACCCGGTCGCCCGGGGTGCACCCGGCGCATCGAGCCACACCACGGCGTTCGCCGCCGGTTTGCCGGCGACGCGCGACGTGCCGCGGAGGTCTGCGTCATCGGCGCCCGCGGCGACGGCGACGCGCCCGCCACCGTTCCGGCGACCAGCCACACACTCAGCGTGGCCCAGAGAAAGGGTCGAATGGTCATGCCCATAAAGGTCCATCCCGGCAATCGGCGTCCAGGAAGGCTTCTTTAACGGGGCAGCCGTCAATTCGCGGGCAAAGTCAGGCCTGTCGCTGGCTGCCGACTTGACTCCCGGCGCGCTGATGCCCAAGATGCTCGGGTGAGGCGACTTTCCATGACTAGACAGGCCCGCGTCCTATTACCCCTTCTTATTGCGGCCGTGATCATCGTCGGTGTCACGCTGAGTGCTCAGAGTCCCGCCGCTGCGCCGGCGAAGCCGGCCAGGACCGCGGCGCCGTACGTCCCGGCAAAGACCCCGTGGGGTGATCCGGATATTCAGGGCACCTACACGAACAAGGACGAGAACGGCATCCCGATGGAGCGGCCCGGTCAGTTCGTCGGCAAGACCGTCGAGGACGTGGACGACTCCGAGTTCGCCGAGATCCTCCGGGAGCGGCAGCAGCGTGCGCTCGCGAGCGCGGCGGGCATTGGCGGTGCGGACACCGGCGCCGGTCCGGTTCACTGGTACGAACACTACAACGCCAAGAACAGCCGGGCGTGGCTCATCACCGATCCGGCCGACGGCCGCATCCCCGCGCTGACCGCGGCAGGGCAGAAGGCGGCCGATGCGCGTGCGATGGCACGCAAGAACAGTGGCCGCGGCCCCGCCGACTCGTGGGAAGACCGCAGCCTGTACGACCGGTGCATCACGCGCGGCGTCCCGGGCTCGATGATGCCGGCCATCTACGGCAACGCCTACGACATCACGCAGGCGCCCGGCGTCGTGGCGATCCGCTACGAGATGATTCACGAGACGCGCGTGATCCCGCTCGACGACAGCCCGCGGCCGGCGAAGAGCATGACGTCGTACATGGGCGCGGCGCGCGGGCGCTGGGAGGGCAATACGCTCGTCGTCGAGACGAAGCACTTCAACGAGCGCGGCGCGTATCGCAACGCCAACCCCGAGACCTACACCCTCGTCGAGCGGTTCACGCCAGTCGGACCGAACAAGGTCGAATGGTCGGTCACGATCAACGATCCGGCGACGTGGACCAAGCCGTGGACCTATTCGATGAACCTGAGCAGGGACGCGTCGCAGCCGCTCTTTGAATACGGCTGTCATGAGGGCAACTACGGGCTGGCGAACATCCTGAGCGCGGCGCGGGCGGAAGAGAAGGCCGCGAAAGAAAAGGGCAAATGATCGCCTGTGGCCAGGCGGGTCTAAAGACCCGCCTCTACGTCAGCGTGTTGTGCTGCGCAATCGTCGCCGCCGCCGTTCGTCCGCTCGACGCGCATCACTCGTTCGCGATGTTCGATACGGCGAAGCGGGTGACGATGGCCGGAACGGTCACCGCGTTCGAGTGGACCAATCCTCACGCGTACATCGAGATCGACGTACCTGACGAGAAGGGCGTGGTGAAACACTGGAGCGTCGAGCTCGGAAGCACCAGCATCCTCCAGCAGGCCGGCTGGAAGTTCAGCGACGTGAAAGTCGGCGACAAGGTCACCGTTGTGCTGAGTCCACTTCGCAGCGGTGAGGCGGGCGGTCTGCTCGACCGGGTGACGCTGCGCGACGGCCGCGTGCTCGGCAATGGTCCCGGGCGCGGGGGACAGCCGTGAGAGGTCAGTCGTCGGCCGGTCCGAAAGGATCGGCCCTACGCGTTGGATCGGTCCTACTGGTTCTTGCGGTGCTGTGGTCCACAGGCGCCGCAGCGCAGACACCTCCAGATCTCTCGGGCGTGTGGGCGCCGTACCGCGCCGGCCGTGGCGCCGATCCGAAACTGAGTCCACCTCCGCCGACGCCTATCGTGCTGAAGCCGCAGTATGCGAAGCCGTACGAGGCGCGCCGCGCCGTCGAAGACGAGGCGGTCAAGCGCGGTGAGCCGCTGGCCACACCGGCCGTGCAGTGCGTCCCGTACGGATTTCCGAGAATGATGGCCGTTGCCTCGTATCCGGCGGAGATCGTCCAGCGGCCGTCGCAGATCACGCTCATCACCGAGGCGTTCAGTGAGGTGCGGCGGATCTTCATGAACCAGCCGCAGCTCCCCATCGACGAGGTGCCGCCGGGTACTACGGTCATTCGGTCGGGAAGTGGGAAGGCGACACGCTGGTGGTCGATACCGTGGGCATCAAGGAGTCCGTTCCCTCCTATCAGATGCTTCCGCACAGCACGCAGATGCGGATCACCGAGCGCATTCGCCTCGTCACGCTCGACATGCTGCACGACCAGATCACCATCGAGGATCCCGTCGTGCTCGAGAAGCCATTCACCTACACGCTCGCGTATCGCCGGATGCCGAACTACAAGATGGTCGAGTTCATCTGCGAGAACAATCGCGAGTACGTTGACGAGAAGGGCGCCGTTCGCATGAAGCTCCGGGAGCGAGAGTGATGGGAAAAGCATTGATGCTGGCGGCGGCGATCGGTCTGCTGTTCCAGTCGCACGCCGCGGCGCAGGCACCGTCAGACATTCCGTTGAATCCGCTGGCGCCGGCGAACCTGGCCAAGCCGCGGCCCAAAGCGCCGTTCGATCTCACCGGCACCTGGTTCATCGACATGGCCGGCAGCCAGAACTCGTGGCGGTTCGGCCCGCCGCCGCCGGCCAACAAGATGACGGCGGACACGCAGAAGCATTTCGAGGCGGCGCAGAAGGCGCAGAAGGAAGGGAAGGCCTACCGCGACGACATCGGCCAGTGCTGGCCGGCGGGTCTGCCGCTGATCATGACCCGGGTGTGGCCGATCGCGATGATTCAGCTGCCGACGGCGATCTACATGGTCAGCCACTTCATGAACAGTCTGCGAATCGTGTATCTCGACGGCCGTCCGCATTCCGATCCCGACGTCGTTGTCCGCACGTTCAACGGCGAGTCGATCGGCAAGTGGGAGGGCGATACGCTGGTCGTAGACACGACGCACTTCGTGAACGATCACCACTGGATCGATGCCGGCATTCCGGCCACCGACGCCCTGCGCATCGTCGAGCGGATGCGGATGCTGAAGGGCGGAACCGTGCTCCAGATCGAATACACCCTGACCGACCCGAAAAGCTGGGAAGGGACGATGAAGTGGACGAAGCAGTGGAATCGTGTGGACGATCAGGAGGTCACCGAGGTGACGTGCACGCCGGACCTCAATACGCACATTCCTAGTACGCAGTCCGAGTTCCAGGCCCGGTAACTGGAGATTCTCAATGAGAGCCGTGTTCTTCGCTGCAGTGCTCCTCGCGTCAACGAGCGTCTTCGCGCATCACTCGTCCGCAGGCATCGACCGGACGAAGTCAGTTGAGCTCGTTGGCACCATCAAACAGTTCTCGTGGACCAACCCGCACTCGTGGATGGAAGTGGACGTGCCTGATGGCAAAGGCGGCACGTTGACCTGGAAGGTCGAGATGACGTCCCCCGCGTATCTGGTTCGCGCCGGATGGAAATCGACGACGGTCAAGACGGGCGATGAGGTGAAGGTGACGGTACGTCCGCTGCGCGACGGATCGCCGGGCGGTCTGTTCGTCTCGGTGCTGCTGGCCGACGGCCGTACGTTCACGGAGCGGCCGGCCGCTCCTCCGCCGCCCAAGCCCTGAAGTTCGTGTGCAAGGCGGCCGGCCCCCTTCGATTGTTCGGGGCGGTCGGGTTGTATCGTTGTTAACAACGTGGTGAACGCGGGATCCGAAGACCGGCCTCCAGTCGGTACTGGTGGTCGATGGTGACGAAGTCCAGGGGGCCAAGCTCGCGGAGTATCTCGGGGCCCGCGGGATGACCGCGATCGCGGTCGAGACCCTGGTAGCGGCGCGTCAGAACCTCAAGCGCACTTCCTTCGACGCGCTGTTCCTGGACCTCAACCTGGGCGAGCACGCCGGCCTGGCGCTGGCCCGCGAGATCGCGGAAAGCGGCGGTCCTCCCATCGTGCTCGGCTCGTCCCGCATCGACGAATCCGATCGTGTCCTGGGTCTCGAGCTGGGTGCGGACGACTACCTCGTCAAGCCGTACAGTTTTCGCGAGCTGCTGGCGCGGCTCAAGGTCGTGCTCCGCCGGACGCGCCGCGCCCGTCCGCCTTCGCCGGCCCGTCGCGAGTAGGCCCTGCGGTGAAGCACCGCGCAGGCCAGAGACCGTGAACACATCATGTCGACGGAGCCGCGGCGGCTGACTCGTGTCGATCTCGCCGCGCCTCGTTCGACGTCTGAGTAGAGGAGAGAAACCAATGCGATTCATCGTGATGGTCAAGGCAACGAAGGATTCCGAAGCGGGCGTGATGCCGTCTACGCAGCTCCTGGAGGACATGACGAAGTTCAACGAGGAGCTGGTCAAGGCGGGCATCATGCTGGCCGGCGAGGGGCTGCACCCGAGCTCGAAGGGCGTTCGCGTCAAGTTCAACGGTGACAAGCGGACGGTCGTCGACGGTCCGTTCGCGGAAACGAAGGAGCTGGTGGCCGGTTTCTGGATCTGGCAGGTGAAGTCGAAGGAAGAGGCGATCGAGTGGGTCAAGCGCTGCCCGAATCCACACGCCGGCGAGAGCGAGATCGAGATTCGGCAGGTGTTCGAGCCCGCCGATTTCGGAGCGGAGCTGACGCCGGAGCTTCGCGAGGCGGAAGAGCGCCTGCGGGAGCGCATCGCCCAGAAACCGTAGTGTCCGGCTTTTGGTCCGCCTAAAGGCGGACCCTACGAACTGCGCCTTGCAGGGACGGATTCGATGATGGTGTGATCGGTAGCCGTGACGGCTACCGAAACCCAGCGCGCCATCGAGACAGTCTGGAAGATGGAGTCGGCGAAAGTCATCGCCGGTCTCGCCCGCATTGTCCGGGACGTCGGCATCGCCGAGGATCTCGCGCAGGACGCGCTCCTCGCCGCGCTCGAGCAGTGGCCCTCGTCCGGCGTGCCACGCAATCCCGGCGCGTGGCTCATGGCCGCCGCCAAACATCGGGCCATCGATCACTTCCGCCGGCACAAGATGCTCGAGCGGAAGCACCAGGAGCTGGGCTACGAGCTCGAGACGCAGCAGGAGACGGTCCCCGATCTCGACGCTGCGCTCGACGATGACGTGGGTGATGACATGCTGCGGCTGGTCTTCACGGCGTGTCATCCCGTGCTGTCCACGGAGGCACGCGTCGCGCTCACGCTGCGGCTGCTTGGCGGCCTGACCACCACGGAAATCGCGCGGGCGTTCCTGGTCTCCGAGCCGACGATCGCTCAACGGATCGTCCGCGCCAAACGGACGCTGGCCGACGCACAAGGTACCGTTCGAGGTGCCGCGCGGAGCCGAGCTCGCTGAACGACTCTCGTCGGTCCTCGAGGTGATCTACCTGATCTTCAACGAGGGCTACTCCGCGACGGCTGGTGACGACTGGATGCGGCCGGGGCTGTGCGAGGACGCGCTGCGGCTGGGCCGAATCCTTGCCGAGCTCGCACCATCGGAGCCCGAGGTGCATGGCCTGGTCGGGTTGATGGAGATCCAGGCGTCGCGCGCGGCGGCGCGAACCCGCGCGTCTGGCGAGCCGATTTTGCTGCTGGAGCAGGATCGCGGACGCTGGGATCAGCTGCTCATTCGGCGCGGCCTCGCCGCAATCGAACGCGCCGAGCGCCTGGGCGGCACGCGCGGTCCATATCTGCTTCAAGCCTCGATCGCTGCGTGTCATGGCCGCGCTCGCACGGCGGGGGAGACCGACTGGGCGCGCATCGTGGCGTTGTACGGGGAGCTCGCGCGGCTGATGCCGTCGCCGGTCGTCGAGCTCAATCGCGCGGTCGCGGTGTCGATGGCGTCAGGGCCGGCGGCGGGTCTCGATCTGGTTGATGCACTGGCGTCCGAGCCGGTGCTCAAGAACTATCACCTGCTGCCAAGCGTGCGCGGCGATCTGCTGGTCAAGCTCGGACGGCTCGATGAAGCGCAGGCCCGAGTTCGAGCGTGCCGCCTCGCTGACGAAGAATAGCCGCGAGCGCGAGCTGTTGCTCCAGCGCGCGCGCCGCGGAGGCGTAGAGCCTAGCTGTAGTAGGCGGTAGCCGGTAGCTTAGCGGTTCGCGTCGCTGGTACCGGTTCTGAGTTCTTGCCTACCGGCTACCGGCTACCAGCCTACCGACTAGCATCGAGCACCACCTTGATATCGACGACCGGTGTGCCGTCGATCGCCTCCATCGGTCCGATCCGCAGCCGGTGCCCTGAGATCTCGCGCACGGTCACTCGATGCAGTCCCAACGGATTGGGGCGGTCGGGAGAGCGCGTGAAGAAGACTCCGGTCAGCGGATTGGCGGGGTCGCGTCGCGGGTGCACTTCGAGCACCTCTCGATTGGCTTGATGAAGCCAGGTGATGACGATGACGTCTTCGCCGGCCGTCATGCCGAGCAACCCAGGCGCGAAGGCCGGATCGAGATCGAGCCACGCATCGGGTGCGCCCTCCGAGCCTTGCTTCGGCGCCTCCCTCCGTGACTGCAGCGTGGACCTGATGTAGCCGATGGGCTGAAGCGTGAAGTCGTCGTGTGTCGTGGTCATGTCGTCACCGCGAAGGCCACTGCCAGGCAGGGCGCTCGTGATCATCCGCGGAGGCTGAAGCCTCCGCTCTACGCCCAGCACCGACCACGCCAGTCTGACCGAACTCCTTCCCGAGCGTGATCGAATGACACTCCGGCGCCTGCTGCAGGCTGTCAACGAGCACGGGTGCATGCGAGACGACGAGGACCTGAGCGCGCTCGGCGGCCTGGACGATGAGCCGGCCGAGCGCGGGAAGGAGATCGGGGTGCAGGCTCGTTTCCGGCTCGTTCAGGACGAGCAGTCCGGGTGGACGCGGCGTGAGCAAGGCAGCCACCCACAGCAGGTAGCGCAGCGTCCCGTCCGAGAGCTCCGCCGCTTTCAGCGGACGCAGGAGTCCATGCTGATGCATCTCGACTTCGAACCAGCCGCCATCGGCCGTGACGGACACCTGTGAGCCTGGAAACGCGTCGTTGATCGCGTCGGTGAGGGCCTGCGTGTCGCCGATCTGTCGAATGGTTTGAAACGCGGCGGCGAGGTCGGCGCCGTCGTGGCTGAGAATCGGCGTGTGCGTGCCGACTTGCGGAACCCGTGCCGGTGCGCCGGCGTCGGTGCGAAAGTGATCGTAGAAGCGCCAGGCTCGCATCTCTTCCCGCAGCATGAGCATCTCGGGCGTGCTCCGCGGGTCGGCGCAGTGGGTCATCATGCTGTCGAACGTCGCCAGCTGATAGGTGGCCACGGCCCACTCTTTCCCCTGCCTGATCTTGACCAGCGGTCCCTTGCGATCGACCAGCAGCGCCGACGGCCGCAGCGTCGGTCCGGCCCAGAGGCACTCTCGTTTGATTTCAGGGTCGTGGCTGAAGAACCCGGCAGGTCCTGCAGGCAAGCCGAGATCGATGGCGTAGCCGAAGTCCTCTGCGCAGAAGCCGAGACGAAGGCTGACGGGCTTCTGTCGCGGCGTTCCCTGGACCGGCTGTTCGCCTCGCAGCACGGCGCGCGAGAACGATTCCGGCCCCGCCCACAGCGTTGACGGAAGGCCGCCTTCACGAGCCAATGATGAAATGACGCGGCCCTGCGCCGTCTCCGCGAGCAGCCGGAGCGCGCGATAGAGATTCGACTTGCCGCTCCCGTTCGGACCGGTGACGAGGTTCAGCCCGCGAAGCGGGATCACGAAGTCGCGAAGGGATCGATAGCCGGCGATCGCGAGCGTATGGAGCACGAGGAGGAGAGTTTACAGCCCGAAGCGGCGAACGAGCGCCTCCAGCTCCTGACGTAGAAAGGGGAGCGATGGCGCGACGAACAGATGGTCCTGCATGCGCGAGGGGTCGTAGTCGGTGTTGATGACCGTCTCGGTCACGAAGGGCTCGCGCGTGACCTCGGACGACAACAGCGAATACGGAATCTCGCCGGTTGATGACAGGATGCCGCTGCCGAAGACCTTCGTCTCGCCGGCCTCTTCAATCAGACCAAACTCGATGCTGAACCAGCTGAATCGCTTCAGCGCCAGCAGGTGCTCACCGTGTGTCGCGGTGGATGCGGCCTTGCCGATCAGCGTGAGCAGCTCCGCGTAGTCCTGGTTCATCAGCGGAGGGACGTGGCCGAGACAGTCGTGAATCATGTCCGGCTCGGGCGTGAACTCCGGATGCGAGCCATGACGGATGAATTGCGTGACCGGGAAGCCGCGCTCCCCGATGTACTGATAGAAGATGCGATAGGGCAGCGCGCCTTCGGCCGGCACGAGGTGCATGTTCGTTTCGCGCTCGACTCGTGCGCCGAGATGACGCAGTTGCGGAATCTCGGTCTGCGTGATCGAGAGCTCGCGCTTCGCGGCCAGGTATGTCTGGCTGGCGTACTTGACGTGCAGGTCGTCGAGCTTCGGGCTGACCTCGCGCCAGATGCGCGTCTCTTCAGGCGTGTACTCGACGATCGGCGGACCGAGCCGCTCCAGACGATGTCGCCGGCACCGCGCGAAGAGCTCCCGCCGGCGCTCGATGTAGCCCTCGTCCCCCAATCCCGGATGGCCGGGCTCGAGCTCGAGGGTCGTCGCTTCCGGCGGCGTGACCATCGACTGGGGATCGATGGGCATTCCGTATTCGGTCAGCATGGGCTGGTCGTTCATCGCCACTTGCCTCGCAGGCACTAAGCTGAACTGCAAATAGTGGACCGGGTTGCCGCCGCGAACTGGCGTGGGTTCCCTGCCCGCGTCCCTCAATTGTCCATCGGAAGTTCGGCTCAGGCGGTCATGGAGAGCCGCCTCGACGGGCATGTTCGGATGATCAGCCGCGTCGGTCAGTAATCGGCGACGAGGAGCCGGACACAGGCCGTCACCAGCGCCGCGGCCGCGAACGCCCACGCCAGAAGGCGCCACTTTCCGCTGAGGTCCGCAAGCCGTGCCGCGGCCAGGATGCTCGCCGGGATGATCGTGATCTCCACCCAGATCCAGCTCACGGGATCGAGGCGTCCTGGCGGATCGCCTTTCTTGATCAGCGAGAAGAACGCGAAGATGGCCCAGAACATCACCAGCAGGAAGATGCGCTGCTGATCGGGGCCCGCCGAACGAACCGTCGTGATCAGCACCCCGCCGACGAGCAGCGCACCAATCGCCCAGTTCACCGACCAGTTATCGGTCGTCTCATCTTTGAGCTCGGCGCCGGTCACGGCGGCGTACACCGATCTGAGCGGGCTTCGGAAGTAGAACATCGACGGATACGGAGAAAGGCCGAGGCCGCCGATGCGGCGCAAGTGCGCGGCGTATGTGGCCTGCCCGTGGGTCTGATCGTTGTACGTCACCGTTGCGGTATCAGGATTCGTCCGCATGTTCCACGCGATGTCAGGAGCGATCACCAGCGCGTAGATGATGATGGCGAGATAGACGTGCGGGCTGAGCAGCCATTTCCGGTGGCTGCTGATCAGCAGGGTCAGCGCGAACACCGGCAGCAGCAATCCCGTGCTTTCCTTGCAATAGAACGCCAGGCCCGCCGCTGCGCCGGCCCCGTACAGATAGATCGCGCGCTCGGTGGCGAGGAAGCGGCTGAACGCGTACACCGCGGCCGTGACGAGCAGCAGGTTCGGAACGTGCGCCGTCGCCCGCGAGGAGACGTTCAGGTAGTACTCGTTGAACGCCAAAAACGCCGCCGCCCATCGTGCCGGCACCGGTCCATACGACTGGCGTGTCAGCGAGTAAATCAGCACGATCGTGGCCAGCCCCAGGAGCACGTGCATCGACCGATAGCCGAGACGTGTCGTGCCGAAGAGCGTGCTGCTGGCCTTCACGACATACGCCGGAAGCGCCGGGTGGTTCTCACCGCGAAGCGGCAAGTGCAGATTGCCCGGCTCGAACGAGATAGTCTTCGACAGCGGGATGGCGGTGTTGTCCTCGTCGTGGAGGTACTCCCGCGTCGTCGCCAGCTGCACGCGGACGAGGAGCGCGGCCAGCAGGATCAGCAGGAGCCAGCGGTCCTTCATTCGACCCGCTCCGTGGCGCGACGCCAGCGCCGCGCTTCATCGACGACCGTGGCCAGATACGGCCGCATCAGTGGAATGCCGATCAGCGGCGGCAGGAAATTGCGCGTGGAGATCAGGACGCCCATCGCCGCCGCGGACTCGGGCGCCATGTACGGCGCGAGCAGCACCACGAGCGCGACATCGCGGGTGCCGAGGCCGGCAAGCGTCAACGGCAGTTGGCCGGCCATCAGCGCGATCGCCGAGAGACTCGCGCACACGGTGAATGGGACGTCGAGCGACAGCGCCACGGTGAACAGCCAGATCTGGAACAGATGCCCGAGCCAGAGCAGGAGCGAGAACGGGACGATCCACTTCCGGCGTGTCCGCAGCACCTCGAGGAGGTCGGGCCATCCGACGGCGAGCTGTCGGAGTTTGCGCAGCTTTCCGTCAGGGATCATGCGCATCATCAGCGTGCGCCACATCGCGGCGGCTCGCTCGGAGGAAATCAGCACACCGCACATTGCGCCGAGCATGCCGAGCAGCAGCCAGAACGCTCCCGGCAGGCTGGTCACTTCCGGTCGCCCGACGAACCATCCGAGCAGACACCAGAAGATCAGCCCGAACATGTCGCACAGCCGCTCGTACACGATGATCGCAATGGCCACACCGGTCGAGGTGTCGCTGCGCCTGGCGACGAAGTAGCTCTTGATCAGGTCGCCGGCCTTGGCCGGCACGAACACGTTCAGTGCGCTCGAGACCAGGGTCAGCTTGAAGGCTTCGCCGATGCCAGGCAACGCGCCTGCCGGCGCGACCCAGAAGAAGCGGATCGCCCGCAGCAGCGTGATCGGCACGATCATGCCGATCGAGATGATCAGCCAGAGCCGGTCGGCGGTCAGCAGTGCTTCGCCGACCTGCCGCAGGTTCAGATTTCGGTAGAGCAGGAAGATCAGCCCGCCGCTGACCAGCAGGCTGAGGAGAGCGCCTCGCTTGCGTCCCCTTATGCGAGGCGCCGGCTGTACGGCGCTGGCGTCCAGCGGCTTGGGCGCCGTGGCCTCGGCGGCGGCTTCGGACCTCATGTCACGCATGCGCGGCTTTCGCCGGTGAGCTGGAGAGCAGCTGTCGTATCGCGCGCCGTACCTCGTCCTCGATGGCCCCCTCGGGAAGCAGATACGACGCGTCGTACTGCTTGAATCGCGTCACCCAGCAGTCCGAGAAAAACGCCGCGAACGTGTCCGCCCTCAAGTCGCGGATCGATTCGAGCGGCGGAAAGACAATGCCGTGCTCGATGAAGCCGTACAGATCGGAACGGCTCTTCGGATAGATGCCCAGGTTGCTGACGGCAACGGTGGGAATGCCCAGCTTGAGCAGCGGGAGGTGCACGTTGCTGTTGTCGGCGGCGATCACCCAGTCGCACTGGCGCGCGATCTCCGGGAAGGACGCCGATCCCGGGTACTCGACGATGCCCGAGAGGTCGGCGAGACGATGGCTGAGGCGCGGCGCCTCGAGCATGCTCGGGTGCCAGCGAATGACGATCTGCCGCGCACGAAAGTGCGTGCGGCAGTCCTCGATGATCGCCGCCAGCGTCGTCCACGAGAGCGCCTTGGGCGGGAAGATTCCGATCACCGGACTGGCTCGCTCGACACGTCGCGGGTCCAGAGGGGCGGACTCGCCCTCGAGGCCCGCGAGCAGCACCTCTCCCGTGATCGGTCCTTTCCGCCGCCTGGCCTGCACCGCCTCTTCTCCTTCGAGGATCGACAGGCTGAACTCGAGCGGCGGCGAGAACGGCGTCGGATAGGCGTGAGAGACGAACACCTGCGGAATCTTCAGTGCCCGTGCCGCGGCGACGAACGCGACTTCCTCTGGATTGGAATCACCCGATACGAGTACCGCTCCGGGCCGCCGCTCCTCGAGCAGGCGTCGGCCGCGCGTGTACCAGGCGATCGCCTCGACGGCGCGGCACGACACGAGGAAAGGGTAGCGACTGTCGAACGCGCGAACGATCCGAAGGGCGCGCGCCAATCGACGTGGTGGCAGGAGGACTGAAAAGCCACCGAGTCCGGCGAGACGAACCAGCGTCTTCAGCCCCGTACGTACGGAGCCGCACTCGGCCGCTCCGATCCACGCGGTGACGCGCGCGACCTGTCGTCGCGCATTCGCGTGCCTGGCAACCGCCACCACACGCGCCCCCTGATTACGGGGAGGTGCGATGCTCAGCAGCGCCGCCAGGGCATAGCCCGAAACCAGCAGGACGGACGCCCATGTCCCGGCCACCCGCTCGTGCACCTGGTTGGCGAGTCGCACGGGAAGCCGCGCGTGCATCAGATTCGCGAAGAGCACCTGCCGGGCCGGGTCGGAGTCGGCGCGGATGACGATCCGAACGACCCGAAGGAGAGACGTTTTCACTGGGGCGACATGAGTGAGATGCGACGCGATCGTATCGCGAACCCATGGCGATGGTCGAGAACCGGCTCGTCTTTGTGGGGGGCCTTCAGGTTTTGTTGGGGCCGCCTTCAGGCGGCCCGAGAGTCTCGAGGCCGCAACCAGCACGTGGGCTACTCTCGTCTAAGCACGCCAGAAGGAGCACAGACCGATGGACCGATTGCTTCAGGATGTCCGCTTTGCCGCACGGTCGCTCGTGCGCGCGCCTGGATTCACGGCCATCGCGCTCATCACGCTGGCGCTCGGCATCGGTGCCAACACCGCCATCTTCTCCATCGTCAACGGCGTCATCCTGCGGCCGCTCGCGTACCCGAAGCCCGAACAGTTGATGTATCTGACCACCCAGTTTCCCGCCCTGGGGTTCGAGGAGTTCTGGGTCTCGCCGCCGGAGTACATGGAGTTCCGCGAGATGAACCAGTCGTTTGCGGCGGTGGGCGCCTATCGCACCGTTGAACGGAACCTCACTGCCGGCGATCGGCCGCTGCGCGTCAGGACGGCGCTGGTCGACGAGCATTTGTTCACGGCTCTTGGCGTGCCGGCCGCGCAGGGTCGCCTGTTCGCGAAAGGGGAAGCCGACGTCACCGGTCCGCCGCCGGCGCCGGGGCAGCCGGCACCGCAGACGCAGCCGGTCGTCGTGCTCTCGCACGAGCTATGGCAGACCGCATTTGGTGGCCGGCCGATCGTCGGCGAGAACATCGAGATCAACGGCCGGCGCCACGAAGTGATTGGGATCCTGCCTCCCGGTGCGGACGTCATGGATACGCGCACCGAGATCTGGCTACCGCTTGGGCTGAACCCGGCGAATCGTCAGAATCGCGGCAGTCACAACCTTTATCTCGTCGGCCGGCTGAAGGACGGTGTCTCCCCGCAAGCTGCTCAAACCGAGTTGGACGCGTTGATGGCGAGCTGGCGATCGCGTTTGAATCTTCCGGAGAAAGGACCTGGAAACCACTCGTTCGTGCCACTGAAAGGCAGGAACGGCCACATTCTCCAGATGAAGCCGCTGCAGGAGGAGATCCTTGGAACCGCCGGGCAATCCATCTGGGTGCTGCAGGCCGCGGTCGGCTTCGTGCTGCTGATCGCCTGCGCCAACCTCGCCAACCTGCTTCTGGCGCGCGCGGAATCACGTCATCGTGAGTTCGCCGTGCGTACAGCCATTGGCGCCACCCGCTGGAGACTATTGCGTCAGTTCATGACCGAAGGCGTGCTGCTGTCTCTCATCGGCGGTGCGCTCGGCGTCGTGCTGGCTCGCGTTGGCATGAGCGCGCTGCTGCGTGCGTATCCGGCGAGCCTTCCTCGCACCAGCGAGGTTGTCGTCGATCTGCCGGTGCTCGGCTTCACGCTTGGAGTGGCGATGGCGACTGGCATCCTCGTCGGCTTTGCGCCGCTGATGCACACGCGCGTGAAAGGCCTGGTCACGGCGCTGAAGGAAGGTGGCGCCAAGGGCGCCACGAACGCCGCGCGTCATCACGTGCGGCGCGGTCTCGTGATGGCCGAAGTGGCCCTGGCCGTCATGCTCGTCATCGGTGCCGGGCTGCTGCTGCGTACGGTCTACAACCTGACACAGGTGGACGGAGGGTTCGACCGGTCGCGTGTCGTGACCTTTTCGATGACGCTGCCGCAGGCCACCTCACAGTCGGCGGTTCGACTCCAGGCGTACCAGCGTCTGCTCGAGAAGCTGCGCGGGATTCCCGGCGTACAGGGAGCGACGGGGATGACCGGCCTGCCGCCGAACCGCCCACTCAACGCCAATGACACCGACATCGATGGTTACACCGCGCCGCCGGAAGGGCCGTTCGAGAACGTGGACTACTACCAGGGCGTGATGTCCGACTATTTCGAGACGATGGGCATTCCGATCGTCCAGGGTCGCGGCTTCGAACTGGCCGATGCCGCCTCGACCGGGCGAGTGGCGATCGTCAACGAGACGCTCGTGAACACATTCTGGAAAGGAAAGAACCCAATCGGACAGCGCCTTCGACCGTGCTGCGGCGATCAGATTCCGTGGTCCACCGTGGTCGGGCGTGGCCAAGGACGTCAAGCAGGGCGGCATCGATCAGAAGACCGGCACCGAGTTCTACCAGTTCATCGACCAGGTGGCCAGCCAGGGCCCTGGCAGTCCGGAGACGATGAATATCGTCCTGCGAACGACGCTCGCGCCGGGTGCGCTCGCACAGACGATCGAGCGTGCTGTCCGCGAAGTGGACCGCAGCGTTCCGATCGTGAGGCTCCAGGGCATGGACGGCGTGTTCGCGGAATCGATCCGGCGCCCGCGGCTGCTGGCGCAGCTCATTGGCGCCTTTGCCGGACTGGCTCTCCTGCTCGCAGCGGTCGGCACCTACGGCGTGCTGTCGTACATGGTCGCCGAGCGCCGCCGCGAGATCGGCATTCGTCTGGCGCTTGGCGCCGACCACTCGCGCGTGCTCGGACAGGTGATGAAGCAGGGGCTGGTGCTGACGGCGGTGGGCCTCGCCGCCGGGCTGGCCGGCGCCTTCGGCGTGAACCGCCTGATCGCCTCACTGCTGTTCGGCGTGCAGCCCAACGACACGACGACGATGATCGTCGTGGTCGCGACCATCTCCGGAGTGGCCGCGATCGCGTGCTGGGTGCCGGCGTGGCGCGCGTCGCGGCTCGATCCGAACGTCGTATTGCGAGAGGACTGAGCGACAACGGAGATTTCGGAGGCAACGGGATCACACCTCCGTTTCTCCGTCCTCCATGTTGATCCGTTGCCTCCGCCATCTCCGTTCCCTCCTGGCCCGCTACAATGACCCCATGTCACAGGACACCCGGCCGACTTCGACTGGGTTGGCGCACAAGCGCAGTGCACGGCACGCTCGATGTTCGAACGGCTCCGGACCCGGGTCCGCGAGGACGTCGACAAACGCAATGGTCTGTTCGAGCGGCAGGATCGCTGGAAATTCGAGTTCTACGACGAAGACGAGGGGGAGTTCGAGGTCCTGCGCCACGTGCCGTTGCGCGGCACCGAGACGACGGTCAAGGGCGTCGTCACGTTCGTGCGCGAAGGCAGCCGGATTCAGGTGCGGGGCGAGGATGTTGACGTGGAGTTCGTCGCCGTCGTGACGCTGGACGCCAGCGGGGCATGCCGCTTTGTCGTCGGCGAGGCGGTGTACTCGGATTGGGAAATCAGACGGATGGCGCTCGAGCTGCTCTTCTTCGAGGAATTCGGCGATGAAGAGTGAGGACGTGAGGGCCACGTCCATCAAGGTGCTGCTCGTTCAGGCCGTCGTCCTCGCCGGGCTCTGGCTCCTCCAACAGGCGTTCCTCTAGTCTCCATGCATCCGGTCGACTGGGTCGTCGTCGTTACCTTCACGGCGTGGATTGTCTATGACGGTCTGAAGCGGACCAAGGATAGCCACGAGATCGAGGGGTATTTCTCGCCAAGCGCAGCATTCCGTGGTGGGCGGCCGGCATCTCGGTCATGGCCACGCAGCTCAGCGCGATCACCATGATCGGTACGACCGGACAGGCCTACACCGACGGGATGCGCTTCATCCAGTTCTACTTCGGCCTGCCCCTGGCGATGATCATCCTGTCATGGACGCTGGTGCCGTTCTTCTACAACTCCCGCGTCTACACCGCGTACGAGTATCTCGAGCAGCGCTTCGACGCGAAGACGCGCAGCGTGACCAGCCTGCTGTTCCTCGTGTCGCGCGGGTTGTCGGTGGGTGCGATCGTGTCCGCACCGGCCGTCGTCCTGTCGCTGGTGCTCGGCTGGAACCTGACCGCCACGTCGCTCGCGATCGCCATGCCGGCGGTGGTCTACACGATGTTCGGCGGCGTGCAAGCCGTCACGTGGACCGACGTCAAGACGATGACGCTGATCGTCGGCGGCCTCTTTGTGATCATCGTCACGGCCGTGCTTGGGCTGCCGGAGGGCGTCAGCCTGGGCGACGGTCTGGCGGTCGCCGCGGCGACGGACCGTCTGCGCAGCTTTGATTTTTCATTCGACTACACGAATCAGTACACCTTCTGGTCGGGAACGATCGCTGCGCTGTTCCTGTTCTGCTCGTACTTTGGCGCCGATCAAAGTCAGGTGCAGCGGTATCTGACGGCGCGGTCGCTCCCCGAGGCGCGCCGGTCGCTGCTCATGAGCGCGTATTGGAAGATTCCGCTGCAGGTGATCGTGTTGCTCGTTGGCGTGCTCGTCTTCGTGTTCTACACGTTCAATCCGAGCCCACTGATCTTCAGTACCGCCGCGGAGGCACGCCTGCGCAGTGGTCCGGCGGCGGAGGCGTATCGTTCGCTCGAGTCGGAGTTCAACACGGTATTCACCGCCCGACGTCAGGCGGCCATCGATCTTGCCAGCGCTCGCGGCTCGAACGATGCCGCGCGCGTCTCGGCCGCGCAATCCGAGATGCGCAACCGGGAATCGGCCATGCAGGATGTCAGGGCGAGGGCCACACGGCTCCTGCGCGAGACCGAAAAAGACGCCAGCTTTACCGACGTCAACTACATCATTCCCACATTCATCCTGACGCGCCTGCCGATCGGGCTCATCGGCCTGTTGATCGTGGGCATCCTCATGGCGGCCACCGATAGCATCGCCGCGGAGCTCAACTCCCTCTCGACGGCGACGGTGATCGACTTCTACAAGCGGTGGGTGCGACCATCGGCGACCGACGCGCACTACCTCACGGTGTCGAAGATCGCGACCGGCCTGTGGGGGCTGTTCGCGTGCGGCATTGCGGTCTGGGCAGCCGAGCTCGGCTCGCTCATCGAGGTGGTCAATCGCTTCGGATCGTTCTTTTACGGATCGATTCTCGGCGTGTTCATTCTTGCCGCGGGCTTTCCTCGCGCCACGGCGAACGGCGCGTTCGTCGGGCTCATCGCCGGGATGGTGTCGGTGGCACTGGGCGGCGAAGTACACGGACGTCGCGTTTCTGTGGCACAACGTGATCGGTGTTGTCGCGGCGGTCGGCGTCGGCCTGGCAGTCAGCGTCGTCGATCCGGCCCGGAAGATTGCAAGGCGGACCTGAAGGTCCGCCTCTACGATTTGCCCCGACTACGATTTGCCCGTAGTCGCCCCGTAGAGGCGGACCTTCAGGTCCGCCCTCGCGGTCGGCTCAGTTCGTGCATTTCCCGCCGGCATGTGGATTCGCCGTAGAGCTGTGGCGTATGTCTGTGGGCTGATCGCCATCGCGCTGACGATTCCCCAGTCGGGCTGCTCACGCACGGATGAGAAGGCCGAAGCCGCCCGTCCGTCGGGCGCACCGACCGGCGCGCAGGCGAGCGCGGCCGAAGACCAGCCGCTTCACGAAGACAGTCGGACGTTGTCGGATCGCGAGCGGGCCGACGCGCTTGCGCGTGCGCAGGTGTGGCGCGCGCCGGAGACGCCAATCGCGCGCGCCAGCCTTGGCGTGGACAGCACGACGCCCCAGGCAATCGAGTGCCGATTCCGGCTCAGCGATCTCGGCGGCACCACGCCGAAGTTCCACTGCGTCCTCGAGTCCGGCAAGGAACTGCGCGTCAAGTACGGACCTGGAAAGGAGATTCCTGGCGAAGCGGCCGCCACCCGACTCCTGACCACACTTGGCTTCGCGGCAGACACGGTCACCATCGTCGAGCGGCTGCGTTGCCGCGGGTGTCCCAACGAACCGTTCGTGACGACGAAGGTCGTCGAGGCGACGGGCACGCAGCCACTCTACGAGCGCGTCGCGGACGATGATGACTACGAGGAGTTCGAGTGGGTTGCCGTCGAGCAGAAGTTCGCCGCCCGTCCGATCGAGACTGAGAAGGAGAAGGGCTGGGCCTTCTTCGAGCTTGACGCAGTCGATCCGTCGAAGGGTGGTGCACCGCGGGCGCATGTGGATGCGTTGCGTCTGCTCGCCGTCTTCCTCGCCCACTGGGACAACAAGCCCGAGAACCAGCGGCTGGTGTGTCTGTCCAAGACATGGCCTGAAGGGACGACGTGTCGGGAGCCGTTCCTGGTTCTGCAGGATGTCGGTTCCACGTTCGGCCCCAAGCGAGTGGACCTCGAAGGATGGGAGCGGTCGAAGGTCTGGGACGACCGCACTGCGTGCAAGCTATCGATGAAAGATATGCCCTACGGTGGCGCAACCTTCGAGTCAGCGCACATCTCGGAAGGCGGGCGCAAGTTCCTGGGCGACCTGCTGCATCAGCTCACGGATACACAACTGACCGACCTGTTCACCTGGGCCAGGTTCGACAAGCCACGCAGCCGCGTCATGGAGACGAGGCCGGTGGCAGACTGGGTCCGCGTCTTCAAGACGCGCCTGCGCGAGATCAGTGAAGGGCCGCCGTGTCCCGAGGCGTAGCGCCGCTTTCGGGCCTCGCGTCTCGCCCGTCCTGATACAGCGTTCCGGCGTCTATGGTGCGTCCGGAGCGGGAAATCGCCTGAAAGTGCAGCTCGTCGTCAGTCGATCTCAACCAGCATGAAGTGGTAGTCGCTGTCATACGTCCGGGCAATATAGGACGCTGGAGTTCCATCGCCGGGTCGCAGCGAACCGGCTCCACCGCTCACGAAGTACTGGATGCCTGACTGCAGCTCGGACCGCTGATAGATGTGCTCGTGTCCCGAGAAGGCCACGTCCACACCATTTCTTACCAGCAGCGGTTCCAGAATCAGGCGGAAGCCTCGTGCCCATGTGCGATAGCGCCCGGATGTGTAGAGCGGATGGTGAAAGAAGCACACCTTCCACTCGGCATCCGATTTCGCGAGACGCTCATCGAGCCAGCGCAGCTGCGTACGATCGAGATTGGTCGAGTCGACGGCGAAGAATTCCACGTGGCTCACGACCTTGGCGAGGAGGTCCTCGGGAGGGGAGAAGCTGTAGTAGCGCTCGCCGTCCATGTTGAAGAGCGGGTAGGCAATCTGGCGCGGGTCGTCATGGTTGCCGAGCGCGGCGTAGAACTTGACGCCATCATCCAGCAGCGTGCGATACGGATCCTCGAACTTGCGGCGGTAGTCCTCGCGCGTGGCCGGGCCTTCGTAGATGTTGTCGCCGAGCATCAGCACGAACGCGAACGGGAAGTGCTCGCGAAACGCCACCATCTGCGCCGCGATGTCGTGCTGCGGCGGTGTGCCGCGACCGCTGTCGCCGATGACCGCGAACTTGACGGACGTCGCGCGATTGGGGAGCGTCAGCGCGCCGGCGCTTACCTTCTCCACGTCCATCGACCGAACCACGGGCACACGCTCGGGCTCGCGCGCGTCGTGACACGCAACGGGCCCCGCCACGACCAGCAAGCTGAGGAGTAGGGCGAGCAGGGGCCGGCGCATCGGTTCCTCGGCTGCAATTCATGCGCCCAACCTTCTCAGCCGTTCCGCGAATAGAATGACGCTCCTCGAGGAGCGTTCCATGGAAATCAATCTCTCGATGAATCCGTATCTGTTCGGCTGCGGCATTCTGTTCGCCTGGTGGCTGCTCGTCTTTGCCATCGTCCGCTCGCGCGGCACGATACGGAACCGGCATGAGTTCTGGTGGGGCACCCTGGCCTGCAGCCTGCTCGGCTTTACCGAGCCGATCTTCGTTCCTGAGTATTGGGATCCACCATCGGTGCTCTCGTACGGCCGTTGGGATCTCGAGAGCTTTCTGTTCTGTGCCTTCGTGGGCGGCATCGCCGGCATAGCGCCGGAGTGGCGTCCGCTGCGCACGCTGTTCCAGTCGATCGACTACGGCATCTGGCGAGTGGCTCGCGGTTTCTACGACATCTATCAGCGTCTGACCGGCGCCCCGCGGCTCGAGCCGGTGAACGACATCGTCGTGAATCACGAGGACATCCGGCGTGACAACGCGATCCTCGGCGCCATCTTTCTCGGCGGCTTCGGTTTCACCGCGCATCTCGGGCTGAACGTGATCTACGACGCGGCGTTGACGTGCACGCTGGTCGGCGCGTACATCGCATGGTTCCGTCCGCGACTGCGATGGCAGGTCTGGGCCGGCGGGATCACCTTCACCGTCGTCTACACGGTCGTCCTGGTGTTGACCGGCTTGCGGTATCCGACCTTCTACGACGACTACTGGAACCTGACCGCGCTGTCCGGTATTCGCATCATAGGAGCGCCGCTGGAGGAGTACCTCTTCGCGTTCACGATGGGGATCTTCTGGTCGCCGCTCTTCGAGGCGTGGAGAAGCGAGCGTCAGACCGAGACCGCGCGGCGCAGGGCCGAGACCCCGCGCCAGCGTGTGCGCCCGCTCTTCACCGGGGTTTGAGGGCCTGGCCCCGAACCTGGTCCCGAACCTGACCCGGTCAGAACTTGATCTTGTCGAGGAACGCGGTCAGCAGACGATTGAACTCGTCAGGCTTTTCCATCATGAGGAAATGGCCCGTGCCGGCAATTTGCGCCGACTCGTAGTTCGGCAGGATCTCTTTCGCCGTCTGCGGATTGGGGACCTGCGCGGTGCCGGCATAGACAGAGAGCGCCGGAGCCTTGATGACGTCTGTCGAGCGGAGCGACGGATCGAAGACCGCCGCCATCGCGCCGTTGGCCGTCGCTTCCGGAGCGCCGAGCATCATCGACAGAATGTGCTTCTGCAGTGCGACGGGCGTCTGCGGTGTGAACATCCCGCGGATCATCCCTTCACGCGCCTTCAGTCCTTCGGGGCCGATCATCTTCGGCGGCCCCTGGCCGATCTGCGGAGAAGGGAACCCACGCATGTCGAGCGGACCATCGACGGCGACGAGTCCAGCGACGCGTTGCGGATGGAGCTTCGCATACTGTCGAATCACCGGCGCGCCCATGCTGTGCCCGACCAGGACGATGCGCTCGGCCTTGGCTTCGACGCGGACAGCTTCCACGGCCCGTGCGAACAGATCCATGGAGAACGTGCCGTCCTTCGGCGACCCGCTCTTGCCATGTCCTGGCAGATCGAGCGTGATGACGCGGTATTTCCCGGCGAAGGCAGGAACCTGACCGGTCCATGACGAGCTGTCGCACGTCCAGCCGTGTACGAACACGATCGTGGCCGGGCCCGTGCCAGTGGTCGATGAGTGGATCGCGAGGCCGTCAACCGAGGCCGACGACAGTGGCGCCGAGAGCGTGACGCCGATCAACAGAGCGAAAAGCATTCGTCGCATGGCCGCCTAGGCTATCAGTTTTTGCCCCACGGCTCAGCCGCGAAATCGAGGTTCAGCCCGTCCACTCGCATTGATCGACCATCTGGACGTATCCTTCGTCACGGAGTGGTCACCATGCATCCGCGTCTGACTCGGCATCTTGCCGCCGCGATACCTGTATGCGTCGTCATATTCGCGTTGACCATGGCCTTTGGCCGTTCTGATGTCGCCGGGCAGGCGCGCGCCGGCGGCGCGCCGGCGCCGCCGCAGACCGGGCGCGCACTGGCCCCGGTCGATCTGACGGGAACGTGGGTCTCGATCGTGACCGAGGACTGGCGCTGGCGCATGGTCACGCCGCCGAGAGGCGACGTCGCGAGTATTCCAGTCAACGCCGAAGGCCGGAAGGCCGCGGCCAGTTGGAATATCGAAGCCGACACGCAGCCGGCAATCAGTGCAAGGCGTACGGCGTGGGCGGCATCATGCGACAGCCGGGTCGCGTGCGCATCTCGTGGCAGGACGATCAGACGCTGAAGATGGAGTTCGACGCCGGCACGCAGACGCGACTGCTGTCATTCGATCGCGCCAGCCAGCCGCCGGCCGAGCGGACGCTCCAGGGATTCTCGCGCGCGGTCTGTGGAAGGTCCCGGCGTCGGACGTGGACTCGCCACGGCCGACGGCCGGCCCGATCCTCGCGTGACGGGTGGTGGATTGCTGTCACGCGATCTTCCGGGCGGTGGTGGCGGTGGTCTTCGCGGTGGTCCACCGCCGCGCCAGCAGGCGCAGATCAATCGCGGCGGCGATCTGCGAATCGCGACGACGAACTTCCGTGAGGGCTACCTGCGGAAGAACGGCGTGCCTTACAGCGAGCAGGCGACGATCACCGAGTACGTGCACCTGCTGCCGACGCATCCCAACGGCGACAACTGGCTGCACGTGGTCACCATTGTCGAGGATCCGCGCTACTTGACGCAGCCGTTCTACACGAGCACATCGTTCCGCCGCGAACCGAACGATGCCAACTTCAAGGCGACGCCGTGCGCGACGCCGGCGCCGCTGCCGGTCAAAACAGAAGTAGAGGCCGACCCACGTCGCACGGTTGAGCTGCACGAGCTGCACGACATCGTTGTCTGCGGCCTCGACAACCGATGTGCCTGATCCATACAATGCGCGGCACGTCTCCTCGTCACTCACACCCGCGAGGTCGTCATGCGCAGAGTTACTCTTGTCAGTGCTTGCGTGCTGCTCGCCACCATGATGTCGCACGCGCAGACCGAACAGTCTGTGCCGATGCTCGAGAACGAAACGTCGGACACCTGGTTCGTCGAACTCGCGAGCTCGCCAACCGCTGACGGCACGGCCGTCGCCACGCTCGAGCGGGAGGAAGCCGGCTTTCACTCCGCCGCTACTCGCGCCGGAGCTCGTTACACCAAGCGGCGACATTTCCGCGGGCTCTGGAACGGCCTTTCAGTGAGCGCATCATCTCGCGACGCCGCACTGCTGCGTGCGCTGCCTGGAGTGCAGGCGGTGTACCCGGTCGCCAGGATCGATCTCCATCAACAGGAAGGACAGCCGGGCGCCGTTGCCGATCTGATCACGGCGTTGAACATGACCGGCGTTGACGTTGCGCAGGGCACGTTGGGACTTTCCGGCCGCCGGATCAAGGTCGCCGTGATCGACACCGGTGTGGACTACAACCATCCGGACCTTGGCGGCTGTTTCGGCCGCGGCTGCCGCGTTGAAAAGGGCTTCGACTTCGTCGGCGATGACTTCAACGCCAACCCGGCCTCGCCAAGCTACAACCCCACACCCGTCCCCGATCCCGATCCAGACGACTGCAACGGTCACGGCACGCACGTCAGCGGCATCATCGGCGCGAACGGCGGCATCGACGGCGTTGCGCCGGATGTGACGTTCCACGCCTATCGCGTGTTCGGGTGCGAGGGATCGACTACCGCTGATGTTCTGCTCGACGCGATGGAGATGGCGCTCGACAACCGCGCCGACGTGGTCAACATGAGCATCGGCGCCGCGCTCCAGTGGCCGCAGTACCCGACGGCGCAGGCCGCCGACCGACTGGTGAGCCGCGGCGTGGTCGTCGTGGCGTCGATTGGCAACGAAGGCGCTCTCGGGCTGTACGGCGCCTCGGCGCCTGGCGTTGGCAAGGACGTCATCGGCGTGGCGTCGTTCGACAACCGGTTCGCGAATCTCGTCAGTCCTTCACGATCAGTCCTGACGGAACCAGGATCGGATACATCGAGGCGGCAGGGGCCCCGCCACCGCCGCTGGTCGGGTCGTTCCCGATGGCTCGTACCGGTACCGCGACGTCGATCGACGATGCCTGCGCCGCGTTGCCCGCGGGGAGCTTGACCGGACGCGTGGCGCTGATTCGACGTGGCACGTGCGCCTTCGGTCAGAAGGCGGCCAACGCCCAGACCGCCGGCGCCGCCGGCGTCGTGATCTACAACAACGTCCCCGGTTTCATCAGCGCCACGGTCGCCGGTTTCCCGATCACCATTCCGGTTGTCACCATCACTGCCGCGCGCGGAGTTCTCATTGACGGACGCCTCGCCGTAGGACCGGTCACAATGACCTGGACCAGCACGATCGGCGAGCGAGCCGAATCCGACCGGTGGACTGATTTCCAGCTTCTCGTCGTACGGTCTGCCGCCTGACCTCAGTTTCAAGCCGGACCTCGGCGCGCCCGGAGGAACGATCAGATCGACGCTTCCGCTCGAACAGGGCGGATATGGAAATCTGAGCGGCACGTCGATGGCGTCGCCGCATGTCGCGGGCGCCGTCGCACTCCTCCTCGAAGCGCGCCCGCACGCGTCGCCGACAGAAGTCCAGGAACGGCTGCAGAACACCGCTCGGCCGGCACTGTGGTCGGGGAATCCCGGGCTTGGTTTCCTCGACAACGTGCATCGCCAGGGCGCGGGCATGCTCACCCTCGATGACGCCGTACTGGCCGACGCGATCGTGTCGCCAAGCAGCCTCGCACTTGGCGAGATCGAGACTGGCACGGTGACGAAGCGGCTGCGGATTTCGCTGACGGAGCTCCACGGGTGGACACAAGCGCCATGGTCTCCTTCGTCGTCACGACCCCGACGACCGTGACGTGCCCGTGACGTACACGCTCTCCCACGAGCCGGCGCTGGCGACGGGCTCGAATACGTTTGTTCCGGCGTTCGTCGACTGGCTTTGCGACGGTGACGTTCAGTCAGCCCACGGTGTCGGTCGGTGGTCACGGCCGCAAGGATGACGATGCCGGGATCGACGTCACCTTCGCGGCGCCGGGCGCCGCGTCGCCGGCGCGTCTGTTCGGCGGCTACATCACGCTTCACGCCGGACGACGGTGGAGCAGTGCTGCGCGTCCCGTACACCGGATACAACGGCGACTATCAGGCGATCGTCGCGCTGACACCGACGCCGAACGGGTTCCCGTGGCTCGCGCAGATCGTCGGACCGAACTTCGTCAACCGGCCCGCGGGCGCCACCTACACGCTGGTCGGCGACGATATCCCGTTCATCCTGCTTCACCTCGATCACCAGGTTCGCCGGCTCACGATGGAGGTCTTCAACGTCGCGACCGGTGCGTCGGCAGGCTTCGCGACCCTCGAAGAGTTCCTGCCGCGCAACAGCACCGCGACATCGTTCTTCGCCTTCACGTGGGACGGCACGACGATCAGTGGTCCGGGCGGGAGTCCGCAACCGGTTCCGGATGGGCAGTACCGCATCGACTTGTCGCTGCTCAAGGCGCTTGGCAATCCAGGCAATCCTGCGCACGTCGAGGGCTGGCCATCGCCTCAGATTGGTATCAATCGACCCTGATCAGTTGGACGCGGCCGACGTTTTGCACTGCCCCGTGCATGAGTCGGCCGCGGGGCCTGACGTCGTTGCACCGGACTGCACGAAATCGCAGCCGGAATCGTGCTTTGAGCACCAGTTCTGTCGTCAGCGCGACAACGGCCGGGCTGCGCTATGTCAGCGATCAGGCCATCGGGATCCGGCGACACAAGGGCAGGCGCGGTTTCAAGTACACCGATCCTGAGGGCAAGGTCATCCGGAATCGAGCGGAGCTCAAGCGAATCGCGGCGCTGGCCGTACCTCCGGCGTGGACCGACGTGTGGATCTGCACGCACCCACGCGGGCACCTGCAGGCGACCGGTCGCGATGCCAAGGGTCGAAAGCAGTATCGCTATCACCACGACTGGCGGGCCACGCGCGACGAGACGAAGTTCGATCGCATGCAGGGGTTTGCCGGCGCGCTACCGACGATTCGACGCCGTACCCGCGCCGACCTTGCCCGGCCGGGCCTGCCGCGCGACAAAGTGCTCGCCACGATCGTGCAGCTCCTCGAGAAGAGCCTGATTCGCGTCGGCAACGAGGAGTACGTCAAGCAGAACCAGTCGTTCGGTCTGACGACGCTGCGCAACCGGCACGTACGTGTGACGGGCGGCACGCTGCGCTTCGAGTTCCGCGGCAAGAGCGGCGTCCGGCACTCTGTGGATGTCAACGATCGCCACCTGGCGCAAGTCGTCAAGCAGTGCCGCGACCTGCCGGGGCAAGAGTTGTTTCAGTACGTCGATGACGATGGCGATTTGCAGCCGGTGGATTCGGGCGACATCAACGGGTACCTGAAGGACGTCACCGGCGAGGACTTCACCGCGAAGGACTTTCGGACGTGGTCAGGAACGGTGCTGGCCGTCACGGCGATGCGCGAGTTCGCCGCCGCGGAGACAAAAACGCAGGCGGAGAAGAACGTCGTGCTCGCGATCGAAGCGGTCGCCCGGCTGCTCGGCAACACGCGCACGGTCTGCCGCAAGTCCTACGTCCACCCGGGTATCGTCGACAGCTACGTGGACGGTTCGATGGACAAGGTGCTCGTCCGCCTGTCCAAGGCCGTCAGGAAGAACCGATCCGGATTGCGGGCGGAAGAAGTGGCTGTGGTGGCCCTGTTGCGGTATCTGCAGTCGAGAGAGCCCGGCAAGCGCAAGGCGGCGTAGCGACCTGCCCCATCCCTAGTGCTCTCACCTGCCAGTCCGACGCGTTCATCAGCGCGTGGTATTCGGCAGGGGATACCGATCGCTTCGAATAGCGGCAGGCGATGACGAACATGTTCTTGTCATGGTGCCAGTCGCTCCTGACCACATCACAGGTGAACGTCTCACCGGAACTGATCGACATCGTCAGCACGACGCCTGTCTTCGGGATGGAGTCGACATCGATCTGCTTGCAGAACCTGACATCGCTGTTGTTGATGGTTTCTGGTTCGTCCTTGTCCTCACGCCGGACGCGGAGCGACGGAATCCTGAGGCTGATCTCGACGGTCTGTGGCATGCGATCCGATGGTATGTCGAATTCGTGGGTGTCGTGAAGGCTAAGGCAGGCCGGTTGACAGCACCATGCCGATCGATCGTCGAATCGGGTTGTAGAACGCGCCGTAGTCAGGCGCGGTGACGTTCGCCTGCACATCGCGCTCGTTGCCGCCGCCGAAGGCGTTGAAGACGCGGAGGCCGGCGGTGAAGGTGTATTTCTTGAACCGCCAGGGTCTGGTGAGCGCGAAGTCGAACGTCGAGACGCGGGGCAGCCGTCCCGATCGGTTGCGCTCGCCGACGAAATCCTGGAACTCATCGACGGCTGACCACGGGAAGCCCGTCCGCCACTCGTAGATCGGCGAGAAGGTCCACGTGCCCGGCAGACCGAGGGAGCCGCGGACGATCCAGCGGTGCGGCACGTCGGTCGAGCTCAGCGCGTTCTCGTTCGCTCTGATGATCGGGTTCCGGAAATTGCCGAAGTAGTCGTCGTAGTCGTTGAGATCCCGGGTGCTGTGCGAGTGGACGTAGGAGACCGTGAGATCGCGCCGATCGTTCGCGAGGTAGCGGCCGGTCGTCTCCAGCTCCCAGTATCTGGACTGCCGGTTGACGACAGCACGAGCGCGCCTCGGGCCGCATCCGGATAGAGCGTGTAGGCGTGCGAACCCGTGCGATGCGCGTACGCCGCCTTGAAGAACACCCGCCGGCCGAATCGCTGGTCCCACGCCGCGGTCTTGACCAGGCTCCGCGGACTTTGCAGCGTGCCGTCAACGACGTGCGCGTAGCTGACGGGGGGACCCAGCGGCGCGCCGATCGGCGCTGAACCGGCTCACCGTCGCCGTCTCGGTACTGCGTGAACGCGCCGACGGTCAGCGGCGTGCGCTCGACGAACTTGCCGAAGCCGCCGCGCAGAATGGCGCGGCCTTCCGGCAGCACGCTGACCGCCATGCCCAGCCGCGGCGACACGTTGATCCGCTCGGTCAGCGCTTCGCGATCGGCGCGGAGGCCCAGTTCGAAGACTCACCCGGTCGTTCACCCGCCAGCGGTCCTGCGCGAACGCCGCCAGCTCGGTGCTGTCCACGTCGCTGCTCCGGTGTGACCTGACGATACGTGGTGCGCTCGGCGAGCGATCCGTCCAGGCGGACGACGTCGAGCCCGCGGCTGACGCTCTCGCCGTCGAAGCCGGAACGCTGCATGTCCACGCCCACCTTGAAGACGTGCTGTCCCCACTTCCAGCGGTCCTGCGCGATCGTCAACGCGCCGACCATCTGCAGACTGCGGACATCGCGCGTCTGGCTGTTGAAGAACGTGCCGCTCTGGCTCTGCGGCGCGTAGACCATCGATCGGTCGCCTTCCGTATTCTGATCGACCTCGAATCCGCGGACGGCAACCGTCGATTCGAGCACCATGCGATCGGTCAGGATCATCCGATCGACGATGCCCGCGGAGAGCCCTTCCTGCGTGAACTTCGGCGTCGCCTCCGGCGGGCGGAACGTGGACAGCGTGGCATGGCGTGATCTGTGCGCGGGAAAGTAGATGACGCCGCGCGGTCACCGCGTGACGCGACGACAGCACCGCATCGAGACGCGTGTACGAGTCGAAGCTGTCCAGACCCAGTGTCGGCTCGTCGGGCAGGCTCTTCACCGGTGTGCGTGCGTAGCGATACTGCAGGTACTGACCGAACAACAGCCGGTCGCGCTTGATCGGACCTGAAATGGCCAGCCGCGGCTCGAACCGATCGATGAAGCCCTTGCCGAAGTTGGGCATCAGGTTGCCGGGCTTGAATATCCACTCGTCGGTGCCGCGCCTGGTCCTGACCTGCGTGACGCTGGTCGAGAACCGGCCGTACTCCGCCGCAAAAGGATTCGACAGCACTTCAACCGACTCCACGGCGCCGCTCGGCAGCTCGAGATCGAAGTCGCCGGTCGATGGGTCGTTCAGGCTGGCGCTGCTCACCTGCAGCGCTCCCGTCGTCGGAGCGCCGCCCTTCACGCGCAGCCGTCCGTCGGGACCGCGAACGATGGCTGGCAACATCGTCAACAGCGACTGAAAGTCGTCGCCGGCCAGCGGCTGCACGTCCATCTTCGCGCCGGTGAGCAGGTCGCTCACCGCCACGGGCTGAAGGCTCTCGGTGGGGGAGTTGGCCGGCAGGATGACCTCCACGCTTTCGCGGATGAAGGTGAGGCGCATCTCGATCAGCACCTGCTCGGTGACGCCGGCGCGGACGTCGAAGGGCGACGGACTCGGTGTCGGCAAACCCTTCGCGCGAGCCTTGCACGACGTAGCGACCGGCAGGCACGTCCGAAAACGTCACCTGTCCAATCGCATCGGCCGTTGTCCGCGCGACGACGACATTACCTTGGACATCGCGAAGCTCGACCTGGACGGCCGGGATGCGCAGACCTTCAACCGAGATCGTGACCGCAACGCGTCCGGGCCCGGACGCCTCCTGCGGCGTCTGCGCGGCGACCGCGATCGAGAACAGCAAACCGATGACGAGTGAGGCGGCGATGGTCGGTACGGGCAACGCGAGATTGTCTCCGGGCTTGCCAGCATACCGCCTCCGCCAGCGCGCCGGCCTACTGCAGCGTCACGACGGCGTAGCGGCGGGTCTGTGAGACCCGCCGTCAACAGAGCAGATGGATCAAGGCGGGTCTGAAGACCCGCCTCTACGTCGTCGTGAAATGGCCAGCCTGATCGGCCGATGGTAACGATGACCGTGCGGATGCCCCTCGTTACGCTCGATCAGGTCATGATGGCCTACGGCCATCTTCCACTTCTTCAGCAGGCCAGCCTTCGGATTGAATCGCGCGAACGAGTCTGCGTGATCGGCCGGAACGGCACCGGCAAATCCACGCTGCTGCAGATCGTCGGCGGCGACGTGGCGCCTCAGGCAGGTGAGGTGTGGCACGAGCCAGGGCTGCGCATCGGCCGGCTGGCTCAGGACGTGCTGATTGCCGACGACCGGCGGGCGTT
This sequence comes from uncultured Acidobacteriota bacterium, assembly GCA_963751025.1. Taxonomy (GTDB): domain Bacteria; phylum Acidobacteriota; class Vicinamibacteria; order Vicinamibacterales; family UBA2999; genus Gp6-AA40. The sequence continues at coordinate 263,826 of CAVVTC010000015.1, forward strand.
CGACGTGGTCGCCGAGGCGCTCGGCGACGTGGCCGAGAGGTGGCGCGTCGAACACCAGGTCGGGATGGCGCTCTCCAGACTCCAGATCCCCGCCGACGCCACCATGCGCACGCTCTCCGGCGGCTGGCGGCGTCGCGTGCTGATGGCACGGGCGCTGGTGACAGAGCCGGATCTGCTCCTGCTCGACGAACCGACCAATCACCTCGACATCGAGACGATGCGCTGGCTGGAAGGGTTTCTGGCTGACTATTCCGGCACGGTGCTCTTCATCACGCACGATCGCGTGTTTCTCCAGGCGGTGGCGACACGGATCGTCGAGCTCGATCGCGGGCAGCTCACGTCGTGGCCCGGTGACTACACGACGTTCCTTCGGCGCAAGGAAGAAGCGCTCGCCGTCGAAGAGGCGCATCACGCGAAGTTCGACAAGAAGCTGGCCGAGGAGGAAGCCTGGCTGCGCCAGGGCATCAAGGCCCGGCGCACCAGGAACGAGGGCCGCGTGCGCGCGCTGCTGGCGATGCGGGACGAGCGCGCAGCGCGGCGATCGCTGGTCGGGTCGGTTCGTCTTCAGACCGACGCCGGCGCGCGAAGCGGCCAGATGGTCTTCGAGGCCGAGCGTGTCGCCAAGTCGTTCGATGCCGGGCCGATCGTCCGTGAGTTCACGGTGAGGGTGATGCGAGGCGATCGCATCGGCCTCATCGGACCAAATGGCTCCGGCAAGACCACGTTGCTCAAATTGCTTCTGGGCGATCTCCAGCCCGATGCGGGAGAGGTCCGGCGGGGTGCGAACGTGCAGATCGCGTACTACGATCAGCAGCGCGAGCAGCTCGATCCCGAGCGCACGGTCTGGGAAACGGTCGCTGATGGCCACGACACGGTGACGATCAACGATCGGACACAGCACGTCCATGGCTACCTGCGAGACTTCCTCTTTCCAGCCGAGCGGGCGCTCTCTCCGGTGAAAGCGCTCTCTGGTGGCGAGCGCAATCGTCTGCTGCTGGCGCGGCTGTTTGCCCGGCCCTTCAATGTGCTGGTGATGGACGAGCCGACCAACGATCTCGACATCGAGACGCTGGAACTGCTCGAAGAGCGGCTCGCAACCTGGCAGGGAACGCTGCTGCTCGTCAGCCACGATCGCGCGTTCATCGATCACGTCGTCACGAGCACGCTGGTCTTCGAAGGCGAAGGGCGGGTTCAGGAGTACGTCGGTGGATACGAAGACTGGCTGCGGCAGCGCCGGCAGGCAGCGCCCGTGCGAGGGGCGGCGTCAGCGATGGATGCCGCCGCAATCCCCGTCCGCGAATCCTCGGGAACCCAGCGGAAGCCCTCCTACAAGGAGCAGCGGGAGCTCGAGGAACTGCCATCGCGGATAGAAGCGCTCGAGGCGGAGCAGCAGCAGCTTCAGTCGGCGGTGGCGTCTCCGGAGTTCTACAAGCGGCCGGCTGCCGAGATCCATGACGCACTCGCCAGGCTCGAGGAGCTCGAGACGTTGCTGCTCACCGCCTATACCCGCTGGGATGCGCTCGACTCCCGCACCAATTGATACACGCCTGGCGCGAGGCGCGTCGCGTAACCCTCAGATACCAGCGCGTGGTTGCCGAGTCCGGCCTCCGGTCGTGACAGGCCAGTGACGCGCGCCAGTTCTCCCGGTATGGTCATTCCCGCTCCCGCGAGGAAGCAGCGAGCGATCTCGCGCAGGGCGCTGTCCCTGCTGACGCGGCGGCGGAGGGGATCCGGAAAGCGGCCCACGGCAAGCGTCCAGATGTAGGTGAGCTTGGGCAGGTAGTACACGGCGCTCGGGATCACGATCATCGCCGCCTGCAGCTCGTCGATCGCCCGGGTGAACGCGGGGCGGTCGCGCACGCCGGATTCATCGCGCAGGTCGCCCGTGCTCATCTCCCATTCGCGGCGCAAGACCTTCAGGACGGCTTGCGCATTCCGACTGAGCCGGCGTGGTTCCTCGGCCTTGCGCACGCCCCACACCGCGTGGAAGTAGGGGACCATCCGCGGCGCGATGAACGTGGCTTTCCCTCGCGCGAGCTTCGCGTAGTAGACCTTGCCGCGGCGGATCAGCTCGTCCTTGATCTGCCACGTGAGCGACGACTCGGGATCCTTCTGGACGTGACGCGGCATCATCGCGTCGCGACGCCCGCAGACGGCGATGTAGAGCGACGGCCCGGACCGTCGAGAATCGGTCAGGCACGCGGCAAAGCCGACCTGCTCGATGAAGCGCTCGGCCTCGAATGCGCTCCCGATCGATCGCGTGCCTTCGCGGCGCCAGCGCTCGTCGCGATGCTCGTCGATGTCGGCTGGAATCTGTGGCTGCGAACGCATAAACGACAAGGGCTCGTAGCACGATGCTGCGAGCCCTTGAGTATTCCAGCCGCCGTTCTGTGGCCATGGCGGAGCGGTGCTCCGGCGGACGAGCAACGGCTGGTTCGGTACGGTCCACCTGCTGACGGACCTCTCATCGTGGTGCGCGCCTGAGTCCGAGCCGGACACGCATGACGACGGTCGCGTCTTCACGACAGAAAACGGTGCGTGAGCTGGTCGACGCCCTGAAGGGCCGGCTGTATGTCCTGAGGCTCAGGACTGAAACAAGCGGGCCGACAGACGCTCGCGACGGCCACGAGTGACCATCGCGCGGGGGAGCGTCTCGCCCTGCGGGCTCGAGAGCGGCAGACGGATCTTCGCGACCATCTCACCAGGAGGTTGAACTTTCATCCACAGATGGCCGCCGCATTCGCTGACGAGGCCCTGCAAGGTCCCGAAGTCGACTCCCGGATTTCGGGGACGACGTGGCGAAGGTTCGTCCGTGTGTACGACGCGTCTGATTTCCGTGACCGTGATCAGCGCATGAAGTCCGAGCCGGACGTTGGGGTGCTTGGCGGCGAAGCGGCGATCGACGACGCTCTTGCCGAGCTCGATTCTCAGCTGCCCGCCGGACGGCATGCGCCCGCGTCCATAGCTGGCCAGATTCACCAGTAGCCGCTCAATCCGCTCGGTACCGACATCGACGTTCAAGGGGGAGGTGGAGTCCTGCAGCTGGACCTCGACCTCGCCTCCGGCGACACGCTTGAGCACCGGCTCGAGATCGCGGATGAGCGTGTTCAAGTCCACCAGCATCGGCGTGCGCGCCTGCTGCTCGTCGCCGCACGCGGCCAGTTCCTGCATGAGGGCGGCCGCGCGCCTGACGTCCTCGAGCAGCCGTTCGCCGCCCGGTCGGGAATCGACGGCCACGCCGGCGAGCCATTCGCGGCCGTTCTCGTGGATGTCGCTGAGCAGCGTGCCGCAGGTGACGGCGACTTCCGCGGCCAGGCGCCCGACCGCTTCCATCCGGTGGGCCTGGCTCAATCTCTCTTCGAGAATGCGCACGCGCGTGAAATCTTCGGCGACGAACTCGATGACCTCGGGTCCTGTCGAACGGGCCGACAGACGAACGAAGAGACGCCCGCCGTCACTGCGCCGCCACGTGGCCTCGACGGTCTCCTTCACCCGTGTGCTCTCGCAACGCTCGATGAGCCAGAAGAGCGCGTTCGGCGCGTCAAAGACCGAGGCCGGGAATTGTGCACCGCGCAATTCGTCGAATGCGCGGCGGCCGACCAGCGTCGCGCACGCCCGATTGGCATCGATGAGTGTGCCGTCGGGTCTGCACCGGAACATGGCCAGCCCCGCCTGCTCGAACAGCCGATGACCCTCTGCACGACTGGCCTCGAAGGCTTCGACACTGGCGGCCAGTGTCTCTTGAAGCTGGCGCGATCGGTCCTGCAGATCCTTCAGCGACTGCTGCAGCGCGTCGCGGTCGATCGCCAGCGTGCGCTTCTGTTCCTGCACGTCCGCCAACTGGCTCTCGTGCTCGAGCTGTTCCTGCGCGAGCCGGATGTTGACTTGCTGTTCCTGCTCCAGTGCCTGCGCCCGCGCCTCTGCCAGGGACTGCTCCACAGTGTCGCGTTCGGTCCGGATCTCGGCGAGCTCCGATTCGAGCGCGGCTTCCCGTCGTGTGGCGTGCTCGACGTCCGCAACTGCTGATTCGTAGTCCTGCCGCGCCTGGTCGAGACTGACCCCGGCATCGCTCAACTGTTCCGTGAGACGGTCGCATTCGTCCGCGGCCACCAGCAGCTCACGATCGAGGCGCGCCTGGTGTTCTGCGAACTCGGTGGCCGCCGCGGCCAGCGCGGCATCGTGCCGTTGTTTCGCGTCGCGCAGGGCCGTCTCGCCATCGGCAAGCTGCGACAGGAGGTCGGCTTCGCGTGCGGTCAGGCGCTGGACGTCGGCTGTGGCCGACTCGTGCTCGCGTCGGACCTGCTCGATCTCGATCTCGGCATCTTCAATCGCCTGCTCGAGCGCCTCGCGCGTTCCGAGCTCCTGCAGGATCTGCGTGTCGAGCGCCGCTCTCTGCTCGGCGGCCTGCTGGATCGCGCTCGTCGCATCGGCCAGTTGACGCTCGAGCGTGTCACGAGCGGCCTGGACGTCGGCGATCTGCGACGTGAGGTCGGCTTCGCGTTCGATCAGGCGCTGGACATCGGCAGCGGCCGATTGGTGGTCGCGGCGTGCCTGTTCGAGTGCGCTCTCCGCATCGCCGAGCGCCTGCTCGAGCGCCTCACCCGCCCCGCGTTCCTGCTGAAGCTGCGCGTCGAGCTCCGCTCGTGCCTCAGCCGACAGCTGAATCGCGCTCGTCGCATCGGCCAGTTGACGCTCGAGCGTGTCACGAGCAGCCTGGACGTTGCGCAGGGCGATCTCGTCATCGGCGCGGGCGTGCTCGAGCGTGGCGCGCGTCGTGCGTTCCTGCTGGATCTGTCCGTCGAGTTCCGCCTCGCGCTCGGCGGCCTTCTTGCTGATCGCGAGACGCTCGCGCGTGGCGCGTGTGACCGCATCGTCGAACGCGGCTTCGGTGGCTGCCAGGCGACGCTCGATCTCGGCACGGCTGTCGATCACGTCTACGAGTCTGGCGTTGAGCTCCTCCTCGCATGCCGAGAGGCGCTCGATGTCCGCGGCCCTGGCCTCCAGATCCCGTCGAGCCAGTTGCAGTGTGGCTTCCACCTCGCGCGTTCGTTCGGTCGCGTCGCTCAGGGTCGATGCGTGCCGCTGTTCCGCATCGTCCAGCGCTTCGGACGCATCTTCGAGCAGCCGTTCGAGGTTGCCTCGTCTGTCGGCTTCCTGGGCGATCTGCGCGTCGAACTCGCGCTGCCGCTGGGCGAGTTGCTCCGACGCGGCGCGTTGCGCGTGTGCGGTGCGAGCGTCTGCCGCTTCGACGGCCGCGTCAGCCTCGGCGAGCTGACGCGTGATGCGCTCGACGTCGGCGGCTGCCGATGCCTGGCTCTGTCGCGCGCGCTCCACTTCGAGCGCTGCTGTACGCAGCTGCTCGTCCACCATGTCCCAGGTGGCCGCCGCGCGCTGCATGCCGATCTCATATTGAGCGTGGAGTTCGGCCAACTGCCGATCGGCCGTGGCGACGGCGACCCGCTGGCGCTGCTGCGCATCCTGAAGCGCGGCGTTGGCGCCGGCGAGCTGCTGCTCGAGATCCTTGCGCGCCGCTCGCTCGATCGCGCGCGTGATGACGACCGGGAGATCACGAAACAGCGACTGATTCCTGCGAATGCAGCAGGCGTCCGGGTAGGCGTCCAGCGCGATGTCGATCCCTTCCGGGATGATGACGACAACCGCGGGGTGCCAGGTGAGACCCTGCAGACGGGTCACGACGGAGGCCCAGCTCTCACTGTCGACTGGTGCTTCGACGACCAGGGCGGCAAGATCCCGGTTGTCGTCGAGCCATCTCGCCATGTGGTCGAGATGAGCGGCCCACGACACCGTGACGCCCTGGTCGAGGCCGCGCAGGGCCGTGGCGATGGCCTGCGCGTCACTCCGTTCGCTCCCGATGTAGAGAACTTTCATGAACCCTCACGAAGCTGCGGGAATCGGCTGCGTCTTCATCTATCGGTCGGAGCCCGATCGGGCTGCACTCGTGCGTCAGTTAGCGACCCGGCTGTCCGTGGTGATATGTCGATCCGGTGTTCACCCATTCGATGTATGAGTAGGGGAGGATGACGAGGTCATGAACATCGTGCTCTGGATCCTGCAGGTGCTGCTCGCGGTCGCGTTTTTCGCTCATGGCTGGCTATTTCTCGCGCCTCCGGTTGAGATTGCCGCACAAATGGACGCGTCGCTGCCGCGGTGGTTCCAGCTCTTCTTGGGCGTGGCAGAAGTGCTCGCCGCGGTGGGGCTGACCCTTCCAGGATTCACGCGGATCCAGCCGTGGCTCGTCACCTGGGCGGCCGCCGGGATCATGATTGTCATGGTGTCGGCGACGATCTACCACCTGATGCGCGGTGAAAACACCTCCGCTGCGATCACCCTGCTGCTGCTCGTCATGGCGACCTACGTCGCCTACATGCGGCACCGCGTGCTGCCGATCGGCGCCCGCCGCGTCGCGTAGTCGTTCCGGACTTCAGTGCGCCAGCGGTCTGACGTTTGTCGTGAGGGCGTTCAAGAATGCGTCGGAATGAAAGACGTGGACGACGTGCACACCGTCGAACATCACAATTTTCTTGCTGGGCACGCGAAGCCGCTCGAAGTATCTCACCGCGCTGGCGTCGACACTTGCCAGTCGTCCTTTCCCTGAAAGGGAAACGCCGGCGTTGCGAGTTCGGGCACGTCGCGTTCGACTCGAACCCGCTGCTGCTACTCGGGGTTATGCTGGCCGCAATGGCACCCAGGCTTCGACGCGAGTGCCCTCGCCTGGGCTCGAGACGATCACGCTGTCGCCGTTGACGAGTTTGAGCCGCTCGCGAATTAGGCTTCGACACGAGTGCCCTCGCCTGGGCTCGAGGCGATCACGCTGTCGCCGTTGACGAGTTTGAGGCGCTCGCGAATCGCCACCAACCCAACCCCGCCGCTCGGAACGGCATGCTGCGTATCGAAGCCGACCCCGTGATCGACGACTTGCAGACGAATCTCGGCGGCGGTGCCGCGCACCAACACCCAGACCTCGCGTGCGGCAGAGTGGACGACCGCGTTGCCCGTTGCCTCCTGTAACACCCGAAAGAGGGCGAGCGCGATGTCGGAGGGCAGAGAGAGAGGCACATCTTCATCCTGAAAGTGGATCGCCACGTCGTACCGCGCGGACAAGTCCTCGCAGAATCCCCGGCCTGCGGCCGTCAGGCCCAGCAGCTCGAGCCGCTGATGGACCGGGTCTGACAACGCGGCGATCTCGCTGACCAGGCTTGCCAGTTTCTCGCGGATATCGGCGACCTCGCCGTCACGCGCCGCGCCTTGCACGTTGTGCACCCGAATCGTGAGCGCCATCATCCGTTGGCAGACGTCCTCGTGCAGCGTCTTGGCGAGCGCGGCGCGCTCCCGTTCGTGCGCCTGCATCAGGTGGCGGCTCAGATTTGACAGCTCCGCGTGCGCCCGCCCAAGCCTGGTGATGTCGACGGCGGACCCGACGTAGCCGCCGAAGTCCTTCCCGGAGAACCTGACGATCCCCGTGTCGAGGATCCATCGCTCCACGCCGTCGGCCTCGCGGACGCGGTACTCCATCTGAAACGGCTCACGCTTCTCGAGCGCACGACGGTAGATCTCGCGGCATCGCTCGACGTCATCGGGATGCACGACGGCCGTCCACGAGTCATGCTGCGCGGCGCCGGGAGCCTGGCCGGCTTCGACGCGCTGGCCATCGGCGCCCGCGGTCCACACCCTGACCGTCGCATCCGCAGGTCCCGGCGTGAGAAGGTCCTTCGTAGCCGGACTGTGGCCCTGGGCGCGACGTCGATTGATGAGGCCGACGAGCAGGACGATCGGCGACCGGGATCCCGCCAAGCAGCGCGCCGAACGCGATCGGACGCTGATAGCGCTGCCAGACCGTCGGCTCGCGGAACAGCACGACGCTGGCCGGCGGGAGCCTGCCCTCATCGATCTTCCAGCGTCGCAACTCGCGCGCGTCATAGGTCGGCTGGCCGGTACTCTGCGTGGGTGTCGTGATGCTGCCCGGCGATTCGCCGGCGAGCACGCGGAGCGCGACCTGCGTGGTCGTTCGACTCAGGTCGTCGGCGGATAGCAGCGGGCCGCCGACAATGCCGCGTCCTATGAGCCTGCCGTGCAACGCGAACATCGGCACATTGGCTGCGGCGTGGAGCGAGGTGACCGCGTCAGCTTCGACTCTCGGTTCACCCTTGCCGTCCAGCGACATGATCGCGAAGAAAATGGCGGACTGGGCCGGCATCGTCCGGCTGCGTTCCACGATCTCGTCGAAGGACAGCCCGTTGGTCCAGTTGAATTGCAGCCGGCCGTCGAACCGGCGGAACTCACGCTTCATTTCCTGCAACCAGAACTGCTCCACGTGTGAGGCACCAACGACCACCATGACCGTGCGCGTCTCGGGCAGGAGGCGCAGGATCTCGTCGATCATCAGCGCCGGATCGTGGTGCGTGGTCACCGTCGTCTCGTTGTCGGTGAACGTGCCGTTCTCGACGAAGCGGCGGTCGACGCCGGCGATGAGCATCGGCGTGGCGGGAAAGAGCTCCTGGCGAGACTGTTGTGCAAAGGTGGCTGCAGGCCCGCCGATCGTGATGACCAGGTCCAGCCTGTGAGATCCAGACGCGAACCGTATGCGCTGCGCAATCGAGGCATCGGGTGCCTCACCGCTCTCGCGCGCGGCGTGTATCGATACCTCGACGAAATTGATGGGCTCGCGAGACGATCGGATCAGTTCCTTGACCAGCGCGTCGGCAAAGCCGGATTGCGGCGCGAACGGTCGCTCGGAGGACGACAGCACCAACACGTGCCTGGTCTCGCCGCGTGCCACGGCCAACAGCGGGCAGTGGAGCAGCCACACCACCAGGAACGCCCGCCAGCAACGGCCGGGAAAGGAAGGGCGCACGCGCTGATGGTGCCACACTTGCGAGCTGGTTCGACCCTGGCATCGCTAAGGATTTTCCGTATGCCTGGTTAAGACTGCACAAAGCCTCGCGGTGCTGGCCGGGCACAAGTCGCCGACTATTGTTGAGCATGCTCCGAGGCTATCTGGGCGTCCTCATCGTGTTCTCGTGCGTTGTGCCGATGATGGATGGTTGGACGGTCAGCGGACGGTGGCGCTGGCGATCGTCACGATTCGCCGTCGATGCGCGCCTGAATGTCCTTCGCGCGCTGACTGGCGCGGAACTCGATGACGCGCACGTCGGCGAGCCCGAGCGTGACGAACGGATCCTGCCGGGCGATGGCCTCGATGGCCGCCCGATCGGTGCCCACCGCTATGATGATGCCGCCGTCGCGCGGAACCTTGCGTCCGGACACCACGAAACGGCCGCTCGCATAGTGCGCGTTGATGAAGCGCATGTGGTCGCGCATGTGGGCGTCGATTCGGGCGAGATCAGCTTTGTAGATCAGTTCGATGATGAACACCGCACAAGTTTAGCGAGGTCTTGTGGTCGCTCGTGGTCCAGATGAGGATCGTTCCATGACTGATAAGAAGGTTTGGCTCATCACCGGCGCTGGTCGCGGCTTGGGCGTTGACATCGCGAAGGCAGCCTTGAGCGCCGGTCACGCCGTTGTCGCCACCGGCCGCGATGCTGCGAAGGTCGCGGCCGCAGTGGGCGATCACGAAAGCCTGCTGGCAGTCAAACTCGATGTCACTCGTCCGCAGGATGCGCGGGACGCGGTCGATGCCGCTGTTGCGAAGTTTGGCCGAGTTGATGTTTTGGTCAACAACGCGGGCAATTTCTTCGCCGGCTTTTTCGAGGAGTTGAGTCCCGAACAGGTCCGCTATCAACTCGACACGCTGCTGTTCGGCCCGATGAACGTCACTCGCGCAGCCTTGCCACTGATGCGTAAGCAGCGCTCAGGCCTGCTGATCACCATCTCCTCGACCGCAGGCATCACCGGCCAAATGTTTTGCACGGCCTATGCTGCTGCAAAGTTCGGCATCGAGGGGTGGATGGAATCGCTCACTCCAGAGATCGCCCTGTTTGGAATTCGCACGATGCTCGTCGAGCCCGGCTTCTTCCGCACCGAGCTGCTCACCAACGACTCCACGACCTACGCCCAGCCGACCATTGACGACTACGCCGAGCGAACCAAGGAGATCGTCGCAGCCTGGAAAAGCATGGATGGAAAGCAGGGTGGGGACCCTGCCAAGCTCGCCGAAGCTGTCGTGAAGCTCGCTGCGCTCACAGAGCCACCAACCCGCTTCGCTGCCGGCGCTGACGCCGTGCAGACGTTCGAGGCCAAGGCCAACGCGCTGCTCGCACAGGCCCAAGCCCACCGCGAGCTGTCCACCGCCCTCGCGCACGATAACGCCTGATTTCGGTAATGCGGCAGCGTGCCGGGCGCTGGATCCAGAATTGGAAATTTGGGTGCGGGGGCTCGCAACCGCTTATACCGACCGCGCTGTACATCGTGGCGGCGTGACTTGCGGAGTGACTTCGGCGCAGGGGGGCGCTGGTTCGAAACCAGTCGTCCGGATCAAGCGTTCGTGGCCGCGCTCCGACGTCGCGTCGAGCGTCTCGCTACGGCGCGCGCTCGAGCCGAATATCGAGCGTTTCCCGCCGCCCCTCGGCGAGTTGGAGCACTCGTTCTTCGGTGGCGTAGCCTTCTTTGCTCATTCGTATCCGTTGGTCTCCAGGCGGCAGATGGCTCACCGTGACCGGCGAGTGACCCCATCCGATTCCATTCACCGTGACTCGCGCCCCCTCCGGCTGCGTTGTCACGACGAGTTCGGTGACTGAGTTCGTGGATACGAGAACCTCAGTGGTCTCTGTTGTCACCGGAAGGCCGGCGTCAGAAACCACGACTGCGCCTGTCGAGACGGTCATCGGGTTCTCCGGAAGTGCCGACTCTCGTGCAGCTGGTTCCGGCTGTTTGCCTTGAGGCGTCACGGTGTCGAGCGACGCGTCGCGAACTGGCAGCGCGGGCTTCGGCAGTGAATCAGTGGCGCTGCGTATCTCGGCACCATGTTCGAGCGCTGGGGTGCGCTCGGAGATCGCACGCCCAAACACTGCTGCCGCCACTGTCACGACGCCGAGCACAATCAGCAGGTACGTGCGCGGGCCTGACTCCCGGGCTCTCGGTATTTCGCGCGGTATTTCGACCGGCTTCAATGCGGACTCGAGCTGGGCCAAGGCACCGTGATCGAGACCAACGGCTCGCGCATACGCGCGTATTTCGGCGCGTCGGTAGAATCCGGCCGGAATGGCGGTCACGTTGTCGCATTCGAGCGCCTCGAGATGTCGAGGAGGAATCTTGGTCTCGTTCGCAATCCCTTCGAGCGTGAGACCTCGAAGTTCGCGAGCGAGCTTGAGCAACGCACCAAGGCTGGTGCCGCGGTTCGCGCGGCTCTGTGTGAGGAGTGCGTCCGTCTCCGGGACGAGCAGAAGTAATCGTGGCCATCGCCGTCAATGTCTTCTCACGCGCGTGACGTTTCCATCGCCGCGGGACCAATGGCCCTGCCAGCGAGGGTGTCGATTCCCTGAAACAACTGAGCCGAGTTCCCTGTCGTTCAGTTGATGACTCATGCCACCGGCCCGTGACTATGCGGAAACGGTCGGTCCGAATCCGCGATGTGAGCCGCCGATACTGCATAGCCCAGCTGGTCTCGGTTGCCTATCGTTAGAGGCTTCCTTGATGACACCCCTTTCACGGCGCGAGAGTCAGTCGACGCACCCGACATCCCCGTCACCTGGGACGAGCAGGTCAAGTCGGCGGTTGATTGCGACAACGCCGGCGCCAGGGCCTTGCATTTCCGGATGCGCAATCCCATGACCGGCCACTTTGAGAAGCGCTTGATTCGCGAGGACGCCATGAAAACGACTGAGCACACCAGGCTTGATGAGGCGCGTGAGCGCACGGTTGACTGGAAGAAGTGGGGCCCCTACCTCAGTGAGCGCCAATGGGGAACGGTCCGCGAGGACTACAGCGAGAATGGCGATGCCTGGAACTTCTTCACTCACGATCAGGCCCGCTCGCGCGCCTACCGCTGGGGCGAAGACGGGCTGGCCGGTATCTCCGACGATAAGCAGCGCCTCTGCTTCGCGCTCGCCCTGTGGAACGGCAAAGACCCGATCCTCAAGGAGCGGCTCTTCGGATTGACCAACGGCGAGGGGAACCACGGCGAGGATGTGAAGGAGTACTACTTCTACGTCGACAGCACGCCGACGCACTCGTAGATGAAGTACCTCTACAAGTACCCCCAGGCAGCGTATCCCTACGCCGATCTGGTGGAGACCAACCGCCAGCGTTCCCGAAAAGAGCTCGAGTACGAATTGCTCGACACCGGGGTCTTCAACGATGACCGGTACTTCGACGTCTTCGTGGAGTACGCCAAGGGCGGCGCGGAGGACATCCTCGTCACGATCACGGCGGCCAACCGGGGACCGGACGCTGCCGAACTGCACCTCCTGCCGACGCTGTGGTTCCGGAACGACTGGTCGGCGTGGATCGCCGCATCCAACCGGGCGGCGCAGAAGCCGACTCTCCGCCAGGTCAAGGCGCCGGCCGGCGCGAGCGCGGTGATGGCAGCGCATCCCGCGCTCGGTGAGTTCGTCCTCTCCTGCGAAGGCGACGTGCCGCTGCTGTTCACCGAGAACGAGACCAACCACGAGCGACTCTTTCCGGGGCAGAAGAACGAGAGCGCGTACGTGAAGGACGGCGTCAACGACTGCGTCGTCCACGGCGCCCAGGATGCCGTGAACCCCGGCAGGGAGGGTACGAAAGTCGCGGCACACTACACGGTCACCGTCGGCGCCGGTCAGTCCGAGGTGATTCGCGTGCGCCTGTCGCGCACGTCTTCACATCAAGACGCACCCTTCGGGAAGGCGTTCGACGAGGTCTTCGCCGCCAGGCGTCGTGAGGCCGACGAGTTCTACCAGTCGGTCACCCCGCCTTCCGTGAGTGCGGATGCGGCCAACATCATGCGTCAGGCCCTCGCCGGCATGTTGTGGAGCAAACAGTTCTTCTTCTTCGATGGCGACAACTGGCTCGACGAGCACAACTCCAACCCACTCCATCACGGCTATCGCAACGGCCGGAACTCGGAGTGGTTCCACATGCTGAACCAGGACATCATCTCGATGCCCGACAAGTGGGAATACCCCTGGTATGCGGCCTGGGACCTGGCCTTCCACACACTGCCGCTGGCGATCGTGGACCCCGATTTCGCCAAGCAGCAGATGGAGCTGATGCTTCGCCATTCCTACCTGCACCCCAACGGGCAGATGCCCGCCTACGAGTGGAACTTCAGTGATGTGAACCCCCCGGTCCACGCCTTCGCGAGCCTGTTCCTATATCGCAGCGAGCAGGCACGGCGTGGTGAAGGGGACGTCGACTTCCTGAAGTTGATCTTCAACAAGCTCGTGCTGAACTTCACCTGGTGGGTCAACCGCAAGGACCGCTTCGGCAAGAACGTGTTCGAGGGCGGCTTCCTTGGCCTGGACAACATCGGCATCTTCGATCGCAGCGCCCCGCTTCCCACCGGCGGCCACCTCGAGCAGGCGGACGGCACGGCGTGGATGGCCCTCTTCAGCCAGAACATGCTGGAGTTTGCGGTCGAGCTCGCAGGCCACGACCGCATCTACGAGGGCATGGTGTTCAAGTTCATCGAGCACTTCTCCTACATCGCCGCCGCCATGAACCGCTCGGGCGAGGGCGGTATGTGGGACGAGGAGGACGGCTTCTACTACGACGTGCTGCGGCTCCCCGACGGCAGCGCCACGCGGCTCAAGGTGCGTTCCCTGGTGGGGCTCCTCCCGCTCTGCGCCACCACCGTGGTCGAAAAGGAGCAGCGGGAGCGCGTGCCGAATGCGATGGGTTACATCCAGGAGCGCTTGCGCCGGAGTCCCGAACTGTTGGCGACGATGCACCCAACCGGTCCGGGGCATTTCGGCGTGGCCGAACGGGGGCTGCTGGCGCTGGTCAACCCGGAGCGGCTCCGCCGGATTCTCACGAGGATGCTCGACGAAAACGAGTTCCTGGGGCCTCACGGGATCCGCTCGATTCTCGAAGTTCCACGAGCAGCACCCGTATGTCTTCTTTGTCAACGGCCAGGAGTACCGCGTGGACTACCTGCCGGCCGAGTCCGACACCGGAATGTTCGGCGGCAACTCCAACTGGCGAGGCCCGGTCTGGATGCCGGTGAACGCGCTGATCATCCGGGCGCTGCAGAACTTCTACCTGTACTACGGCGACACCTTCAAAATCGAATGCCCCACCGGCTCCGGCAGGCTCATGAACCTCTTCGAGGTGAGTAAGGAAATCTCCGACCGGCTCGTCGGGACCTTTGCCCGCGACGATCACGGCCGCCGCCCGGTCTACGGCGGTCTCGAGAAGTTCCAGACCGATCCCCACTGGCGCGACTACATCCTCTTCTACGAGTACTTCCACGGTGACAACGGCGCCGGGTTGGGCGCCAGTCACCAGACCGGCTGGACGGGGCTCGTCGCCACGCTCATCGAGCTCTACGGATCGCTGGATCCCAAGCAGGCACTGGACGTGGGTAAGAAGGCCGTGTTTGCTCGGGGCGCCCGCAACAGCGCAACCCGGCGCCCCGTGCCCGACGCACTGGTGGAGACGACATGAGAGCGGCACTGGTCCACGCGGATCGCCCGTGGCGGGCTGTTTCCTATCATCAGTGAGGCGGCGGCGACGCGGCGCGCCGGCCGACGAGATCGGTGAAAAACCGATCGGCCTGGCGCCGGTTGGTGCGCTCTGCGGCGGTGATCATCTGAGCCAGGCTTGGCGCCACCGCCCGCTTCGCGGCCGCGGCCGCGGCGATCGGCGCCGCCTGCTTGATGCGGCCTTGCGCCGTGGCAACGATGTCGCCGCCCTGCTGCTTGGCGCGCCGGAGCACGGCATTGCCCGTTACGGTCAGCGCGGCGTTGCCCAGGTTCTCGCCCTTCAGCGCACGGTTGGCGAAGTCGGCCACGTCCGCGGAATACTGGGACGGGGGCAGCAACCGGGCGGCCCCCTTGACGAAGGAATCCTGCAGGTTCTTGCCCTGCGCGATCGCGACGGCGGTATCGAAGGCGGCCTGCGCGGGCCCTGGCGGAAGGCGATTGCGCGCCGCGTTTAACAGCGACTCGTCGAGCCGTTTGCCCTGAAGAAGCTGGGTGCCGGTGTCGAAGGCCGCCTGCGCGGCAGGACCGCCCGGGATGGACCCGCGCACGCCCGCGATCAGCGCTTGGGTGATCGGCTTGCCGTTCGCCAGCGCGTCGGCCGCTCCGAGCGCGGCGCCGACGCCCGTGCCGATGCCGGGCACGAACGGCGCGACCATGGCGACGAAGCGGATCGCTTCGCGCTCGTCATCGATGCCGGCCTTGCCCGCGGCCTTGACCGCGGCGATCACGTTCTCGCCGCGCAGAATCCCACCGCTCGCCCTGACGAGGGCGCGGACGATGGGCGTGCCGGCCAGGCCGTCGACCGCGCCGTGCAGGATGTTCTTGCCACTCAAGCCCGCCGCGATTGCGCCGTAGGCGGCGCGCGCGAACATGCCCATGGGGACGGCGCGGCTGGCGAACTTGGCGGCCGAAGCGACGATGGGGGCGACCGTGGTGGCGACGGTGGCGACGCCCTTGCCCACGTCGCTCGCGACCTTGCCCACCGCCCTGGTCGCTTTCTTGACTGAGCGGGAGACGGAGCGGGTGAGTTTGCCGAGAAATGCTTCGAGATCTTCGGAATCCTGGACCAGCAGCAGATCGAGCGTGAGCGCGTCCACGGTCTCGGCGTCCAGCTCCTGCTCGGCGCGCTGGACAGAGGCGAACGCCACTTGGTAGCGACGGGGCCAGCTCGCAATGGCCTCGCTCCAGCTGGCATCGGAGAAGAAGTCGGGCTGCCGCCGTTCGACCGGCGAAGCGCTCTGGACGAACCAGTCGAACCCCTCACCGGCCGGACTGGGCGCCGGTCGTGATCTCGTGGGCAACCTCCGGCGCATGCTAGCGACATCGGCCGGCCGCGTCGGTGCGTCAGCGCACGGACGACTGCTGTCGCTCAGTGTCAATCGCCCGCTACGAGGAGGCAGGGAAACCCCGCCTATGGCGTCGGTGCGCTCCGTGTGAACCCGCAGCGTTCGATGAGTCCGACAAACGCAGACTCCGTTCGGAACGCGTCCCATCTCGCATCCATAGGCAACCAGATAAGATGGACGTCCCGCACCGTGTATGCGTGTTCGAGCCACTCCAAAGCTCGTTCGCGGTGTTCAAGGCCGGCGTGTATGAGAGCGAACGCGTAGGGCGGGACATAGCGTTCATGAGCAATTGCCTCCAAGGTGCTCAGTACCTCTGCTGCCTCATTGCGGCGGCCCGCCGCCGCCAGGATGTACCCGCGCAGGGAGATCATCTTGCTGTTGCCGCTCGAGAACGTTTCCGCGTCCTTCAACGCTTCGAGCGCCAGTTCCATGTTGCCCAAGCGCTCATGAGCCCACGCGAGCTGAAAGTAGCCGATCCAAAACGCCGGTCCCAAGACCGTCGCTTGTCGCGCAAACTCGAGGCCCGTCGAGTAGTCCCGTGCCAATAGTGCGACATGCGCTGAGAGCGCGTGATTCATCGGTTGTCGTGGATCGAGCTCTCGGGCATGTTGCATCGCCGCGCGCGCCTCAGCGTGGCGACCGCCGGTGCCGAGCAGCACGCCCAGCATGCGATACGCGTGGGCGCTACTCGGATCCAGAACGAGTGCCTTTCTGTAGGCGGCTTCCGACCCGGGCCAGTCCCAGTCGAGCCAGTAATGGACCATTCCCTGCGACGTTTGACTCTCCGCGATGTCAGGACCGCTGCCGACCGCATGGGCAGCGGCATCCCGAGCCCTCGGCCATACATCGAGCGGCCGCGCGTCCGCGTTGATCGGGCTCGCCGAAAAGGCGTCTGCCAGTCCGGACCAGGCGAGCGAGTATTCCGGGTCGAGCTCGGTCGCGCGTGCGAAGTGTTCCACGGCGCGACGATTCGTTGGAGGCGTCAATTGATTCCAGAGGTGACGTCCTCGGAGGTACAGATCGGTACGCCTCGGGGCTTCTTGATTGGCGGCGGCCGAGCGCGGTCAGGCGTTCCGGTGACAACCGCAGCCGAATCGGTTCCGCGATCGCCCTGCTCAACTCGCGTTGGAATTCGAGCATGCTGCTCGGCTCGCTGTCGAAGGACGCGGACCAGGTCTGCACCTGATCGCGCACACGGATCAACTTCGACGTGACGCGCCACCGCTTCCCCTCGGCGCGGATTGAGCCCTCAATCACATGCGTGGCGCCGAGCTCGCGACCGATGTCCGCAAGCGACTTCGTGGTGCGCTTATAGCCCATCACCGACGTGCGACCGATCACGCTGAGGTGCTCAGGATCGATCTGTCCCAGGGCCGTCGTCGCCTCTTCGGTGAAGCCATCGGCGATGTAGTCGTGCTCTGGCGTTCCGCCAAGATTTTCGAACGGCAGTACGGCCAGCGTGACGGCACGCGACGCGGAAGGAGCGGCCGCCGGTTGGACCGCTTCGACTGCTGCGATGAAGCGATACCCCTTTCCCGACACGGTTTCGACGAACGCCGGCGTCTCCGGAGCGTCGCCGAGAACCTGGCGGATCTTTCGGATGGCGGTGTTGACGCCCATGTCCACGTCGACGAACACGCCCGGGCCCCACAGCCGTTCGACGATATCGTTTCGGGAAACGAGTTCGCGTCGACGTTGCACGAGCAGGATCAACAAGTCCATCGGGCGACGCTCGAGTCGAACCTGTTGACCGCCACGACGCAGCGAGTACCCGGCGACGTCGAGCTCGAAGTCGCCAAACCGGAAGGTCTTGGGCACATCAGGCGGCTGCATCACGGAGAGAGCCAGAGGTTCTTACCTGCCACATCTTCAGAAGAACTTCAGCAAAGCTTCAGCCGCACTCCATGGCCCGCAGGGCCGTCGGCCGCCATTATGGCCCACAGATATCGCCGGTGCCGCCGTGACGGCGGCCCGCGAACGAAGGAGGAGCGGATGAGACTCGCAATCTTGAAGCGACGTGGCGTCGCTGGTGTCGCCAGGGTGGTCCTGACTGGTGCGCTCGCCGTGGGACTGGCGCAGAACGCCAGCGCCCAGGCGAATCCGCCCAACGCCGAGGCGAGAACACTCGAGGGCACCTGGTGGGTCCAGGTCACGGCTCTTACGGACTGCGTGTCCCAAGTGCCGCTGATGTCGTTCACGGCCCTGCTCACGTTCGCGAAAGGGGGAACGATGACGGGGACAACCACCAACCCCGCGTTCGCGATCGGACAGCGCAGCCTCGATCATGGCGTGTGGTTCCGGAGCCGCGTGGCTCACAGCTACAGAGCCTCGAGCGTGGCCCTGCTCTTGTTCGGGACGTCGCCGAATTTCCCGGCCACTCCGGGGTTCCAGGCCGGCTCCCACCGGCTCAGCCAAGCCATCGACGTTACCGATCCCGATCATTTCACCAGCAACGCCGTCAGCGAGTTCTTCGACGTCGGCGGCAACAAGTACCGGGAAGGCTGTGCGACCGCTGTCGGGCAGCGGTTCGAATAGCGATTGAGCCGGTATCGCGTCGACAGTTCAACAACGGACGGTTCATGTGGAGTGGTGTCAACAATGACAAGTCAGACGGTCAGTCGGCGCGGTTCTCGTGTTGATGACAGGGTTCGGCATTCCGGCCCTCGGCGCTCAGAACGCTCGAGACGAAGCCGAGATCCGGGACCTACAGTCACGGCAACAGGAGGCGTGGAATCGCCATGATGCAAAAGCCTATTCCGCGCTGTTCACCGACGATGGCGACCTTGTGAATGTCGTGGGCTGGTGGTGGAAGGGTCGAAGCGAGATCGAGACGAACCTCACTGCTGCCTACGTCGTCGTCTTCCGTGACAGCACGCTGAAAATCAACGATGTCCAGGTCAGGTTTCTTGCTCGTGATGTTGCAGTCGCCCACGTCCGCTGGTCCATGGAGGGTTCGAAGACACCGCCTGGGATTCCAGAACCCCGAGAGGGCATTCAGATTCAGGTGCTGCAGAAGCGCGATCGCGCGTGGCGGATTGCGGCGTTCCAGAACACGAGCAGCCTTCCCGAAACGCCGTTTCCGACGGAAGGCGTCGGCCAATCCACCTTCGCGACAGCCGTGAAAGAAAAGATTTGATTCGAGGGCTCGCAACCATCTGAATTTGAAGTTCTCCTGGGCTGGCAGCGTGTACTGTCCGAAAACTCCGCTGCGTCTAGTCCCTACGCGGCACGGTAGTAGTAGTTCAGCATGCCGCCCAGTCGCTGCCGCCGACGCACGGACCCACGACATCTGAGCGTCAAGCGGCTCAATCAGTTCGTTCTCGAGGCCTTGGTGGTTCCGCTCGGCGTGGTAGTGCGCCACGAACTCCGCCAGAGCGCCCGGAGATGGCGCTCGCCGAGCAGGATCAAGCGGTCCAGGCATTCCTCTTTGATCGACCGCACGAATCGTTCCGCATAGGCGTTGCAGTTTGGTGCGTGCGCCGGTGTTCGGATGATCCGAACGCCCTCATGACTCAGGAAGGCCTCGACCGCGCTGCTCCACTTCGGATCGCGGTCGCAAATCAAATCCGTCCGGTCTGATCACGCCGTCCACGGCGTCGGTCAGCTCACGCATGGCCTGAAGCACGAATGCTTCGTCCGGATACCGTGTGGCGCCACCTACCGAACTCGCCGCGAGTGCAGTTCGATCACGAACACCGTGTAGTACGTCACCAACCCACGACCCGTCCACACTTCCGTCGTAAAGAAGTCGGCGGCGACAAGCGCCGGCCAATGCGCGCGCAGGAATGTGTTCCAGGCTGTCGACCGCTCACCACGCGGCGGGAGGCCTTCGGCTCTGAGGATGCTCGCGATCGTCGAACGGGCGACACGATGCCCGACGTTCTTCAGCGCGCCTTGGATCCGCGTGTATCCCCACTGCGGATTGTCGGTCGCCATCCGCACGACGAGCCGCCGAATGGCTCTGCACGCACCCGGTCGCCCTTGGCGCTGGCGTGGGTACGTCCATTTCCGGCGCACCAACTCCCGATGCCATCGAAGAATCGTGTCCGGTGTGACGAGCGTCGCGAACTCGCGCAGCAGGCTGCGGCCAAGCCGTTGGCCGAAGCACAGCGTACGCCGCCGCTGATCGTCATCCAACCGCAGTCGGCGGCGGCCCAGTTGCGCTTTGAGCACGCGGTTCTCTTCGCGGAGAAAGGCGATCACATCGCGTTGCTCGCGATCGAGCCATCCGACCAGCGCGGCCAGCAGCATCTGCAACGAAATCACCCGTCAACTCTACGCCATGGCACGGCCGACGCAGTTTTCAGACAGTACGGTGATGATGGATGACGTTGACCTATCCGATTCTCAACCGGGCGCGCCGCGTCCTCTGGCTGATCACCGGTGAAGACAAGGCGGAGATGCTCGTTCGCTTGTCTCGCGGCGATCCAGGTATTCCCGCCGGGCGTGTCCGGCAGGACCAGGCGGTAGTCATCGCAGACCGCGCGGCAGCGCAGCGGCTGGAGACGGCCCGGCCGATCGGCGAGTAGGAGCGGACATGCGTGTGGGCATTGCCACCGATCACGGCGGGTTCAGTCTGAAGGAGGAGTTGATCGCGCGTCTGCGGGCCGCGGGCCACGAGATCGTCGACTTCGGCGCACACGCGCTGAATGCGGACGACGACTATCCCGACTTCGTCGTGCCTCTGGCGAAGGCCGTGATCGCGGGACGGGTCCAGCGCGGCGTGGCGATCTGCGGCAGCGGCGTCGGCGCGTCGGTCTGCGCCAACAAGGTCGCGGGCATCCGCGCGGCGCTCGTCCACGACCACTTCTCGGCGAAGCAGGGCGTCGAGGACGATCACCTCAACATCCTGTGCATGGGCGGACGGACGGTCGGACCCGCCGTCGCCTGGGATCTCGTCCAGGCCTTTCTCGCCGCCGAGTTCAGCCAGGCCGAGCGGCACTTGCGACGTCTTGGCAAAGTTGCGCGCATGGAAGCCCAATCATGACTACCAGCACTCCTACCCAGACCGAGATGGATCAGCTCGCCATCAATACGATTCGAACGCTGTCGATGGACGCGGTCCAGGCGGCCAATTCGGGGCACCCGGGCACGCCGATGGCCCTCGCGCCGCTGGTCTACGTCCTCTGGAATCGCGTCATGCGGTTCGATCCCGAGGACCCGATCTGGCCGGGCCGCGATCGCTTCGTGCTGTCGAACGGCCACGCCTCGATGCTGCTGTGGTCGATGCTCCATCTCACGGGGACGCGCGCCGTGAATGCCGACTACGAGCGGCTCGGCGATCCGTCGGTCACGCTCGATGACATCCGCCGTTTCCGTCAGTTCGGCAGCAAGGCTCCGGGACATCCCGAGTACCGGTTGGTGTCCGGTGTGGAAACGACAACGGGGCCGCTGGGCCAGGGCATCGCGACCAGCG
Source organism: uncultured Acidobacteriota bacterium (assembly GCA_963751025.1). GTDB lineage: Bacteria > Acidobacteriota > Vicinamibacteria > Vicinamibacterales > UBA2999 > Gp6-AA40. Next base: position 285,185 of record CAVVTC010000015.1, read on the forward strand.
TCGGCATGGCGATCGCCGAGCGATGGCTGGCCGATCGCTACAACCGGCCCGGCCTCGAGGTATTCGATTACAACGTCTACGCGATCTGCGGCGACGGCTGCCTGATGGAAGGTGTCAGCGCCGAAGCCGCGTCGCTCGCGGGCCATCTCGGCCTGGATCACCTGTGCTGGATCTACGACAACAACCACATCACGATCGAAGGGAGCACGGACCTGACGTTCACCGAGGACGTCGCGGCCCGGTTCCTGGCCTACGGCTGGAACGTGTTGCGCGTCGGTGACGCCAACGACCTCGATCGCATCGAACATGCCTTCCGCGTCTTCCAGAAGACGAAGGGTCGGCCCACGTTCATCATCCTCGACAGCAGCATCGGCTACGGCTCGCCCAACCGACAGGGCACCGCGGCCGCCCACGGCGAGCCGCTCGGCGACGAGGAGATCCGCCTCACGAAGCGCGTCTACGGGTGGCCGGAAGACGCCACGTTCCTCGTTCCCGAGGGCGTCCGCGAACACTTCGCCGCGGGCATGGGAAGGCGCGGCGCCGACGCGCGGCGCACGTGGACGGAGCGCTTCTCCGCGTACCGATCGCAGCACGCGAGTCTGGCGACGGAGATCGATCAGATGCAGCGACGAGAACTGCCAGCCGGCTGGGATCGGAATCTCCCCGTCTTCCCGACCGATCCGAAGGGTGTGGCGGGGCGGGAGGCCTCGGGCAAAGTGCTGAACGTCCTCGCGCAGAACGTCCCGTGGTTCCTCGGTGGCTCGGCCGACCTCGGCCCGTCGAACAAGACGACGCTGACGTTTGCCGGCGCCGGAGATCTCCAGGCCGCCAGCCCGGGCGGCAGAAACGTGCACTTTGGCATCCGCGAGCACGCGATGGGCTCGATCATGAACGGCCTGTCGTTGTCGAAGCTGCGGCCGTTCGGCGCGACGTTTTTCATCTTCAGCGACTACGCACGGCCCGCGATTCGACTGTCCGCCCTGATGGAGCTGCCGACGGTCTTCGTCTTCACGCACGACGCCATGGGAGACGGCGAGGACGGCCCGACGCATCAGCCGGTCGAGCACCTCGCCTCGCTTCGCGCGATCCCCGGGCTCGTCACGCTCCGGCCGGGCGACGCCAACGAGGTGGTGGAGGCCTACCGCTACATCATGCCGCTGCGCCACCAGGCCGCGGTGCTCGTCCTGTCGCGGCAGCCCCTGCCGACGCTCGATCGGAGCAAGTACGCGTCGGCGGCCGGTGTCGCCCGCGGCGCATACGTGCTCGCGGACGCGCCGGACGGCCGGCCCGACGTGATCCTGATCGCCACGGGCAGCGAGATCGCGCTCGCGGTCGAGGCGCACGAGCGGCTCCTCGCCGAAGGTGTACGCTCCCGCGTTGTCTCGATGCCGTCATGGGACATCTTCGAGCGCCAGCCGCAGGAGTACCGCAACCAAGTCCTTCCCCCCGAGGTGACGGCGCGCGTCGCCATCGAACAGGCGTCAACCTTTGGATGGGAGCGGTATACGGGCTCGACCGGGCACGTCATCGGCATGGAGACGTTCGGCGCCTCGGCGCCTCTCAAGGCGCTGCTGACGGAGTACGGCTTCACGGTGGACAACGTCATCGCCGCGGCCAGGGCGCAGCTGACCGTCCGTCCACGCCCTCAGTAACCCACGCGTGGAGCGGTATGATGCGCGGCACGAAGATCGGGACGGAGTTTCTCTCTAAAGAGACACCGCACTCATCTCCCACCGGTGACCGCATCGCGACGCCATTCCTTGCGCTGGTCGTGCCGGCGCTGACGTCGGCGGTCGGTCGCTCTGGGGAGCGGTGAGAGCGAAATGGCCGACCCACCACACCAACACGGTCCAGCAACGAGCTCCGACGCCACAGGTCACGCTCACCATGCGCACGACGCTGCTGGAGCCGACCATGGCGTAGGCGGCCACGACAAACACGCCGGCCATTCCGTCGAGATGTTCCGCCAGAAGTTCTGGGGGACGCTCCTGCTCTCGATCCCCACAATCGTCTGGGCCCCGATGATTCAGCACTGGTTCGGCTACGAGGCGCCGGGCGGCCCGGTGGCTTCGCGCTGGGTCCCAGCGATCTTCGGCACGCTGGTGTTCGGGTACGGCGGTTGGGTGTTCATCCAGGGGGCCGTGAGCGAAATGCGGGATCGCCTCCCCGGGATGATGACGCTCATTTCGCTTGCGATCACGGTCGCGTTCGGGTTCAGCCTGGCGGTGACCTTCGGCTTCCCTGGGTCCGATCTCTGGTGGGAGCTCGCGACGCTGGTGACGATCATGGTGCTCGGTCATTGGGTCGAAATGCGATCGATCTCCCAGGCGCAAGGCGCGCTCAAGGAACTGGCGAAACTGCTTCCGGACACGGCCGTTCGTCTCGTCGGCGACCGCATGGAGACTGTCGCGGTCTCCGACCTGCGAGTCGGTGACGTTGTCCTCGTTCGTCCCGGTGCGAGCATTCCTGCCGACGGCGCCGTCCGGGACGGGTCGAGCGACATCAACGAATCGATGATTACCGGCGAATCGCGCCCCGTCCGCAAAGACGTCGGCGCACGTGTCATCGCCGGAACCGTCAACGGCTCCGGATCGCTGCGAGTCGAGGTGACGGGCACCGGTGACAAGACGGCCCTCGCGGGGATCATGCGACTCGTCGCACAGGCGCAGAGTTCACGATCGCGGGCGCAGGCGCTTGCGGACCGCGCGGCGTTGCTTCTGACGGTTGTGGCGATCGTCGCCGCAGCGATCACACTCATCGCGTGGTCGGTTGCTGGAAAAGACGCGTCGTTCGTCATCGAACGCGTCGTGACGGTACTCGTGATCGCCTGTCCCCATGCGCTGGGGCTCGCCATTCCGCTCGTGGTGGCGATCTCGACGACGCTCGGTGCGCGCAGCGGACTGCTGATTCGTGATCGGCGCGGACTCGAGGAAGCGCGCAACGTGACGGCGGTGTTCTTTGACAAGACGGGCACGCTGACCCGGGGCGAATTTCGCGTTGTCGAGATCACGACCCGCCAGGGACTCGCGTCCGACGACGCGCTCGCAATCGCAGCGGCAGTGGAACACGACTCCGAACACACGATCGCGCAGGGCGTCGTCAAGAGCGCCGAGGAACGTGTGCTGCGCCTTCCGAAAGCGGAGCACTTTCAGGCCCTGCCCGGACGAGGCGTCCAGGCGATGGTCGACGGTCGGACGATTCTGCTCGGAGGCCCCGCGCTCTTGCGCGAGCACGGCATACAAGTGGACCCGACGCTTCAAGCAGCGATCGAGCGCGCGGCTACGCGAGGGCAATCGGCAATCACGATGATCGAAGGCACGTCTGCGATGGCGATCTTCGCCATTGCTGATGCGGTCCGTGCCGAATCGCGTGATGCGATCGAACGCCTCCACGCTCAGCACATCGAAGTCATCATGATGACCGGTGATGCCCGCTCGGTCGCGGAGTCCGTCGCCCAGGAGCTCGGAATCGATGCTGTCTTCGCTGAGGTGCTGCCGGACCAAAAGGCCTCGAAGGTCAAAGAAGTGCAGCAGCGCGGAAAGCGCGTCGCGATGGTCGGCGACGGCGTCAACGACGCGCCTGCGCTGTTGACCGCGGACGTGGGGATCGCGATCGGCGCCGGCACCGATGTCGCCGTGGAGGCGGGCGATGTCGTCCTGGTGCGGAGCGATCCCCGTGACGTGCCACGGGTTGTTGCGCTCAGCAAGGCGACCTACCGGAAGATGATTCAGAACCTCTGGTGGGCGGCTGGGTACAACATCTTCGCGATCCCTTTGGCGGCAGGAGCGCTGGCGCCTTGGGGCATTGTTCTTCCCGCCGCGATGGGCGCAGTTCTGATGTCGCTGAGCACGATCGTCGTCGCTGTGAATGCTCAATTGTTACGTCGCGCCGAACTCTGACCGGCGGACCGCGGAATGGGATCACCGAACTACTGGTGCCGTGTGACTCAGCATTCGTCGCGCCGCGCTGATGAATTCGGCTAACGTCGCGGACGTGTCCCCTCGCCGCCACGCAACGACCGTTTGCAGAGTGTCGGGCGACGGACGAAGCGCGCGATAGACCACGCCGCCCTGATTGAACTTGCTGGCGGATGCGGGAACGAGCGCAATGCCGGCGCCGGCCGCCACCATACCGAGGACCATGTGCAGATGATCGGCCCCGTGAGGAGCCTTGGGGACGAAGCCTGCCCCACGGCATGCCTTGAGGACCGCATCATGAAAGACGGGCACGGCGTCGCGCGGCGGCAGGATGAATGGTTCGTTCGCAAGGGCCGACAATTGGAAGCGGCGCCGCGAGGCGAGGCGGTGCTTTGGCGGCAATGCCACGACGAGCGGCTCGCTGATGACAACTTCGCTGTTCAGGGCGGAGTCACTGACAGGGGGGCGTACAAATCCCACATCGAGTTGGCCATCGAGGAGCGCCGCGAGCTGCAAAGGCACTGACAGCGTCTTCGTCTCGACGTGAATGTCCGGATGCTGATCGTGGAAGGCGCCGAGCAGTGCCGCGATGTCGGTTTGATCCGTACAGTAGCCAATTCCGACCCTCAATCGCCCCGCGTTCGCGCTCCCGATCCGTCTCGCCATCACAGTTGCATGATCGGCGCGCGCGATGATGTCTCTCGCTTCCTGAAGAAAGAGTCGCCCCGCGTCGGTCAGCTCGACGCGACGATTCGTCCGCCGGAGGAGGCTCGTCTGCACCTCGTCCTCGAGCTGCCGAATCTGATGGCTCAAGGATGGCTGCGCGATCCGGAGCTTGGCGGCGGCCTGTCCGAAGTGCAGTGACTCGGCAACGGCGACGAAATACCGCAAGTGTCTCAGTTCCATGACGAGAATCCAGGATCGGCCATTAATAGGCCCGTTCTATCGTGTGAACCCACACCCCGGCCGCCAACAAGCTGTGTCGCGCTTGTAAACGCCTGATGTCGCCCAACCCATCCATTCTGCCCACGGTCGTGTCGATAGAGACAGTCTATCAATAAAGACCTCTCGGCTATTGGACGCTGCTCCAGTTCTGTCTTAGTCTCGGCGTTGGCGACACCGCCTAGTTCCGAAACGACGATGGCGACGGACGACGGCCCGCCGTGGGGACTACGGCATATCGTAGGTCTGCGTCGCCTGTCCCAGTTTTTTCAACCACATCCAGAGGGCCCGTTAATTGCCACTTGGGGCTGTCCTCGCC
>CAVVTC010000016.1:0-277939 GCA_963751025.1 uncultured Acidobacteriota bacterium
TCTGGACTTCCGCGGTCTTCCGGGCCAGGTCGGTGATGTGTTCACTCCAGTCCCTGATTCGACATTTACCGGCCCGAATACCCCAACCTCTCGACCGAGAGCACGCGGTAGACGTCGGCTGCACGCAGCTTGAAAATGCCGGACATGCCGGTCATCGACGCGATGGCCTCAATCTGCATGTCCATGGCGTCGAAGACAGGTCCCTCGGTTCGGACCGCTGGAATTCGAGCTGCAACACCCAGTGCGTCGGTCCCGGGATGTCGAAGACACACACGTAGGCGCGGGGGTTCTCGCGGACATTCCGGATCGTCTTGCTGAGTACCGGAACGAGAGCGCGGCGTGCGTCTCGTCCACGTAGTAGACCTGTGAGATGACGGTGCTGTTCGGCTTCCCGTCGGTCGAGCACGTCACCATCACAGCCGGCGTGCCGCTCTCGAATACAGGGCGGATTTCGGGTGGAAGGCGCGTCATCAAGCTCTCCACCGTCGGGACGAGGCGGGTTCCCGCGCCGGGTCCGGGCGTCTCGGCAGGTAGACCTCGAGCACTTCGAACTCGACGGCCAGCGATGGGGCCGAGACTAACGTGCCCAGAATGTCTTCGGGCACTTGGCGAAGATTGACCGAAGGCTCCTCACAAAACGCTTGCGAATGCGATCGACGATCTCGAGATCGTCGTGCCGCACAGGACGGTCGCTGAGATAGCGTCCCTTGAATTGATAGGTCTCGTGCGACGGGAACTCCTGCACCGTGACCGCCAGTTCCCCGTTCTCCTGCAGCGACTCGACCAGTCCAGGCGTGAACTCCCGGCGACATACGCGGTCATCGTGCGCTGGTCGGCGCCGACACGCCACCCGCACACCTTGTGCCCGTGAGGCACGAGATCGCGATTACGCGAGCCTGCGAACGCCACGTTGGCATGTTGCTCCAGAAAACGAAGTATCTTGCCCGGAATCATAGCGGCGCCCTTCCGCCTGCGTCTTCAAAGGATGGCATCACACGGATTCTAGTCGCGCACGATTTCGCCGACACTATCGTTGGCGAATATGTTCGGGAATCGACGTGTGCCTGGAGTCGTCACGATCGCCCTCATCGCGGTCGCCATCGGGCTCCTTCCGCTGCCGTACGGCTACTACATGCTGCTGCGGCTGTTCCTCTGTGTGTTGTGCATCTACTTCCTCTCCAGCGTTCACGGTGTGCGCGACTGGGAGAAGTGGGTCCTCGTCGCGTTGGCCCTGCTCTACAACCCTATCGCGCCGGTGGAACTTGGCAGCAAGCCTCTGTGGAGCCTCATCAACGTCGGGACGGTGGGTTGGTTCTGGATGCTCAATCGACGAGCGACAGGTTCACTCCGGTAATGTTCTACTGGAGGCGCGGAAGGCTCGACATGGCGTCCTCCCATGTGCTCCATCCGGAGCCCATCCCGTAGGGCACGGGGTGGAGCACCGATTCCACCGCGACAATCAACCCCTTCTCGATTCTGAAGACCTCGGCAATCTGCCACGTCCATGGAATGCTCGGCCCCGACACGACCTTCGTGCCGTCACGAAGAGTTCCGTTGCGGGCCTCGCCGGAGCCGTTGTCGAAGAAGGCGAACGCAAAACGCGAGCCCGCGCTCGGGATCCACGACCCACGAATCTGCGATCGCGTATACGAGTGACGTAGTAGAACATCCCCGCTCTCGAACTGCGCCCGGCACCCGAGGCGCGGCCGTCCCGTCGGCGCCGGTTTACCCGCCTCCACTACGGCCGCGGGATCGCCGGCGGTGACGATGCCGTTCTGAGCCGCGCACAGGTATCTGCAATCGGATACTCACCACGGCCGTCGTTTCGCTCGATGCCCGAGAAATACATGTTGCCGACTCGCACGAGCTCGGCGCGCGAGGCGCGCTCGGCAGCCGGCAGCGGCTGCGTCCACAACCGGCGCGGCGCGCCGATCGCGTCCAGACTCTCGGCGGCCATCTGGTTGCGGATGACCAGCGTCTCGATCTCGGAGATTCGTTCCCCGGCGACCTTCACACGGACGACGAAGACCGTTGGCACGTCCGCTTCGCGGATCGTACCCATAAGCACAGCCTGCCCTGCGTCGACATCCGTGATCGTCAGCGCGTAGCGTCCGCGACCGGTGACGGTTCGCCACACTCCATCGCCGAGTGCGAGCCGCTGGCCGTTCTCGGTGAATTTCGCTGACGAAGCCAGGCGGAGACGAGCCGGGGCTCGTTCGACGAGCGCGTCGAAGTAGCCATTGACGGCCCGCTCGAGACACGCGCGGTCGCAGCGCGACGGCTGGCCGTGTGCGTGAGCCGGTGCCAGCAGGAACAAGACGGCCGCCGCAAGGACCGCGAGCAACATCGAGACTCCTCCACGCGTCCAGTCCACCTACGTCTTCCCTGCCCACTCCACCATCGCGTCCAGGCACGCCTTTCGTGGCGTGTCGAGGGAGAGCGTCAGGTCGTGCTTGCCGTCGGGAATCTCCTTCGTGACGACTCCCGGGCCAAACTTCGGAGCCAGCTTCTTGATGTCTTCCACGTTGAGGACCAGGTCCGCGCGGTGCAGCTTCTCGGACCACTCCTTGTCATCTGCGGACTTGTCGGAATGCATCACGAGCACCGGCTGGTCGAGGCACACGTGGCCGTCCTCGATGCGATTCTGTGCGCGGACGACCGCTCGTATCCAGCCGTAATACGCGTCAAAACCCTCTATGGGCTTGAACGTCGGGTTGAAGTCCCACGTGCCCTTGTGATCCTTGTGAAGGCTGATCGCGTACCACTTGTTGATGCGATTGTCCGTGTCGCAAAAGGGCCACGGCTTTCCGAACAAGGCAAGGACGCCCGCGCCCGCGCGGGGGATTTTGAGAAACGGGCTGTTGAAGATGATGCGCGTGATCATCGCGCGCTCTTGTCCACCCTTTGTGTACAGGGCTCCGGGAAGTGCACCGGTCGAGTGCGCCATCAGCACCACTGACGTGTCGCCTTCGTGAGCGATGATCTCCAGCGCTTTGGTGATTTCCTCAAAGTACTCCTCGAACGCGAGACAGATATTCGGATGCCTGGCGCCCTTCAACGACCGCCCGTACTTGCGCAGATCCAGGCCGTAGAAATTGTGCCCCTCATCCTTGAACCTGCAGGCAACGTGCTTCTGGAAGAAGTAGTCGATGAACCCGTGGATGTAGAGAATCGCCGGCTTGCCCGTCCCCGTCAGGACCGGCTCGTTGCGGACCAGCGTCGCGGTGACGGGTCCGTCGTAGTCGCTGCGGAAGGTCAGGGTCTTGTAGCCGAAACCTGCCTTCAGCTCCGGGTCCTCGGGCCATATGGTTGGTGGCATCGCACGGATTCTAGCCCCCGCATGGTCCACCGCTACAACCCCGGCGCGCGACAGGTACATTCAGCTGGTAGCGCGAGCGTAGAATCGCTTCATGTCGGTCTCCGCGCACCTCGCCATATCGCCAGCGAAATATGACACGCGTATCCGCTCGCTGATCCCGCTCTACGACGAACTGATGCAGAAGCCGCTCGCGCGCTCGGTCACGCGGCGCGCCCGGTGCGGACCATCGTCGATCTCGGCATCGGCACCGGCGCGCTCGCGCGCGCGTGCCTGGAGTCGGCGCCGGGTGCGCGCGTGTGGGGCATCGATGCCGACCCGGAGATGATGGCGATCGCGCGCACACGCCTGGGCCGCCTGTCACGCCGCGTGACGATGACGAGGGGAAGTTTTGTCGACGAGGCCCTGCCACCGTGTGATGCGATGGTCGCGAGCTACTCCCTGCATCACATCCGGACATCGCGTGCGAAGCTGGCGTTCTATCGCCGCTGCCACCGCGCCCTTCGTCCCGGCGGCATCCTGATCAACGGCGACTGCGCACCGGCCTCGACCCCGCGCGGATTCGCGCGCGATCTCGACGTCTGGTTCACGCATCTCGGAACGACGTTCGGCGGCCGCGCGAAGGGACGGCGTGTTTACGAATCGTGGGCCGACGAGGACACCGACGTACCGCTGGCCGACGAGATCCGCCTGCTGGAGCGCGCCGGCTTCTCGGTGGACGTGCCGTGGCGCCGCTCGCCGTTCGCCGTGATCGTCGCCTGTCGGCAAGCGTAGTCGGCGCTCAGTGCGTCATCGCGTAGAGCAGAACGTTGATGCCGAGGGCGTAGCCGTCAATCGAGAACTTGTAGAGGTACTCCGGGTCGTCGGTCTCCCGTTCCCAGGAGTTCGTCACATCGGTGTTGTGCGTCATCACCGCGATGATGTTGCCATGCCGGTCGCGAATGGCGCGCAGGTGCGCGACCGCTGTTTCCTCGCCACGCTCGGATGTGGTGCTGCCACGGACGGCACGCCAGAAGCCGATACCGGTGACCTGCGGAACCTTCTTGACCTCGATCATCGAACGGAACAGCGGATCGCTGATCGGCACGTCTTCGATCGTGTATCGCTCGGCGGCATGGCCCGGCCCAGCTCGCGCGACCACTGATCCCAGGCCTCTTCTCCCCAGAAATCATCGACCCAGAGAAAGCCACCCTTCTTGAGGTACAGCCTCAGGCCATCCACTTCTTCCTCCGACAGCCCGATCGTGCCGACGTCAGACGCCATCAGGTATGGGCATTCGAAGAGCGCGGGATCGGTGAGTCGAACGAGCCACACGTGAGGAACGCCTGGTGACAGCACGCTGATGCGTGTCTTGGTCAGCTCGGACAGCCGGATCAACAGGTTGCGCTGTCCCCACGGGTAGTCGGTGCGCCAGCCCGAACCGTTGGCTTCGCGGCGAACACTCGTGTAGAGCATGTGGCATCCGGCCACCTTGCGATCCGGCCACTGTTCCGGAGGGAGCTCGGCCGGGTCACCCTGCTCGCCACGCAGCACACCGAAGCCGCCGCGCGGAAACTGCGCATACGCGTAGCCGGCCGACGCGATCACGAGAGCGATCAGCAGGCGGCCCGCGCGCCGAGCATGTCTCCCGGTCAGCATGTGCGGGCTATCAGTGTATCGAACGACTCATGGCTGACGGCGATGGCTCTTGAAGAACTGCCACATGACCGCGGTCGTGTCGACTTCCACCTTGCTCCACGTGTGTCCGAGACCATCGATCCGGATCATCCGGACCTCGGTTCCGCTCGGTACACCCCTGGTACCGCATCGTCGAGAGCGGGCCTGGAGGGTCTTCGAGGATCGCGTCCCCCTTGCACGAGTCGTGGCGCGCCCAACTGGCCAGCGCATCGGGCACACTCTCCTCCCACTCCGCACCGCGGCCAGCGGCGTGGCCATCGTACGGATTCTGCGGATCGGCGAGCCCGTGAAACGTCAGCACGGGAATCGCCCGGCCGGTGCACGGGCCGGGAAATCTGAGTCCGGATACCGGCGCGACGGCGGCGATGCGCGATCCGAGCTGACACGCCAGCAGCGACGTCATCCGTCCTCCGCCGGAGAACCCGGTCGCATACACGCGCGTGTCGTCCACGCATGCCTTTGACGCTACCTGCGCGATCACGTCACTGACGTACATCACGTCGTCGGGGCGATTCGGTTGAACGGGTACGTTCCACCGTCCACCTTCCCCCTCGAGCGTCGCGACGATGAACCGTTCGGTGGCGCTCAGGGTTTCAAGGCCGCTGTTTCTCGCCTGCCCCGCCGCGTTTCCGCCACTCCCGTGCAGATCGAGCACCAGCGGCAAACGCTGACGGCCGTCGTATCCAGGCGGCACGAACAAGCGGTAGGTTCGTGGCCGCTGCCCGGACATGAGTTGCTGCGACGACACGCCCGTCGCATGAGGCAGATCACAGGACGGGGCGGTCTGCGCCGATGCAGCCGTCGCGCCAAGCACAATCGAGAGAGCCGTGACAATCTGCAGGCGCATCCTGATCTCCTTCCCGGAATGCTACCTTAGCGGAACGGTGTCAGCACCCTCCTGGAAAAAAGGCGACTACCTCACGCACCGTTTCAATCCGGAGCTGGGGATCGGACGCGTGACCGGGCTCGAGGCGCGGGCGCTCCTCGTCACGTTCCCGCGATCGGGCGCGACACTGCGGCTCGCCGCGAACACGGATGCGCTGGAGCCGGTCGATCTCAGTCCCGGGAGGCCGGTTCGCATCATCGACACGCAGGAACACTCGACGATTGTCGGGCGACTCGCGGACGGAACGCTCCAACTGGCGAACGGGCGCACGGCGTCTTCCCACGCCCTGTGGCCTGTCGAGCTCGAGGGCGCGCTGCTCGAGCGGCTCGCGCTGGGCGATCTCGACGACCTCGAGGACTTCGTCACCCGGCTGGACATTCTGCGCCTTCTGGCGCTCCGCGAGGCCGATGGTCTGGGTTCGTTCCTCGGCGGACGCGTCCGCCTGTTTCCGCACCAGCTACACGTCGCGGAACGCGCGACGGCCAGCGATCCCGTGCGCTGGCTGCTCGCCGACGAAGTGGGCCTCGGGAAAACGATCGAAGCCGCGCTCATCCTGAATCGGCTGGTCCACGCCGGGAAGGTCGAGCGCTGTCTCGTCGTCGCACCCGATGTCCTGACCGTTCAATGGCTCGGTGAGCTGTGGCGCAAGTATCACCAGGTGTTCACGCTGCTCGATGCGCAGCGCCTCGCCGACGTGGCACGTGATTTCGGTCCCGACTTCAACCCCTTCGACGTTCATCGTCGTGCCGTGATCGCCCTGGAGATGCTGACGGAGCGGCCTCAGCTGACCGACCTGGCCGTGCGCGCAGGCATCGATCTCCTCGTCGTGGACGAGGCCCAGCGACTCCGCCGCCCTCCCGGCCACCCGGGCGACCCGGCCTGGCGAGCGATCGCACCGATCGCGGGCCTGGGCCGCCACGTTCTGCTCCTCAGCGCGACGCCGCTCGAAGACGATGCACATGGGTTCTTCCGCATGTTGCAGCTGCTTCGTCCCGACGAGTTTCCGGAAGACGTGAGCTTCGAGGCGCGTCTCGCGCAGGGGACGCCGCTGCCACCATGCACCAGTTCCACGCGGCGTGCCGACATCGGAGGCCTGCCGCCCCGCATCGGTCGTCCGATCGCGATCGATCCGCCATCGAAGTGGCAGCTGCGGGCAGCAGTCGAGACTGCCGTGCGAGAGATGCCGGCTCCACATGCCATCGCGCGCCGGCAGAAGATCGATCGGGTGCGCCGCGCGCTGGCCTCAGGGGCCGCACTCGCCGCCGCGCTCGGCTCCGACGATCGCGGGCTTCGTCAGCAGGCCGACGCGATCGACGCCAGCGATCCGCGCGTCGAGTGGTTGGCGTCGCAGACGCCGCGCTGGCGCGATTCGAGAGAGAAGACGCTCGTCTTCGTGGCGCACCGCGAGACGCTCGAGATGCTGCGCACAGCGCTCAGCCACCGCGCGCAACTCGCGACGGCGGTCTTCCACGAGGACCTGTCGCCGGCGCAGCGCGATACCGAAGTCGCCCGGTTCAGAGAGCCCGAAGGTCCAAGCCTGCTGGTGTCCACGGAATCAGGCGGCGAAGGCCGCAACTTCGAGTTCTGCCATCGCCTGGTGCTGTTCGACCTGCCCTGGAAACCCTCGGTCGTCGAACAGCGAATCGGCCGGCTCGATCGCATCGGCCGGCGCATCCCGGTGGAGATCGTCTATTTCCGTCCGCCAGCCGGGATCGGATCGGATGTGGTCCGTCTCTTCGAGACGCTCGGTCTCTTTCGCGAACCGCTGGCCGGCCTGGAGCCGGAGCTGGCTCACGTCGATGGCGCCCTCGACGAGATCGCGCTCGATCCGTCGGGATCGCTCTCCGCAGAACGATTCGAGACGCTCGTCGGCGAAGCCCACGCGGCGCGGACGCGCATCCGCGAGGCGGCGTATCAGCAGCTCCATCGCGACCCGTACCGGGCGGACATGGCCGCAGGCATCCTCGCGCGCGTTCCCGCCGAACTCGACGCGCTCAACCAGGAAGTCGTGATCACGGCGTGCATCGGTCTGGGGTTCACCATCGAGCACCCGAGAGGGCGCCGCGTCTTCGCCATCGAGCTTGGCAACAATGCGCTGGTCGACAACCTGCCCGGAGTCTCCGGCGGGTCCAGCTATGTCGGCACGTTCGACCGCGAGGAGGCTGTGGAGAAAGAGACCATCGACTTCTTCGCCTCAGGCCATCCGCTGGTCGAGGGAATCTTTGCCTACTTCGAGGACAGCCCCCTCGGCCGTGTCGTGCGATTCGAAGTCGAGATAGGCGGAGAACATGGCGCGGGGCTCGTGGCCGTCTACAAAGACGGACCCCTCTTCGAGGTCGTGGCGATCGACTCCGCCGGGCAGCTCCGGCCGGACTGGGCGGCTGCACTCCGTCAGCGGCCCCTCCTCGCGCATCCGGTGAGCCACGACGCGGACGAACGCATCGACTGGCCAGACCTGATTCGTCGTCTGGGTACACGACTCGACGTGGCGCGTCGTCCGCACGCGCTCGCGGCTATCGTGGTGCGACCTCTCCCCAACTGAGTCGGGTCGAACGCGATCTTCTGTTCACCACGTGATCCCGGCACGCACGGCTGCGGCCATGGCGAGGCCGGCATTCGAAGTGGCGCGAAAGGCCCCGCAGCCGACGTCGGCGGCTACTGGTTGACAGCCAGTACTGTTAAGTAAATAGTAGTGGCGTGGACGAGCGCCACACCCGGAAATTCCAGAAGGAACTCAACGCCGGTCTGGTGTCGCTGGTCCTGCTCTCGGTCCTCGACGCATCGTCCGAGGAGCTCTACGGCTATGAGATCGCCAAGCGCCTGCAACGGGCGAACGAAGGCGAAGCCTTGTTCAAGGAAGGAACGGTCTACCCGGTCCTCCGCGCGCTCAGCGCGGACGGATTTCTGCGCAGCCGTATCGCGCCATCCGACGCCGGGCCGCCCCGGCGCTATTACCGCATCACAAAAGAAGGCCGCGCGCTGCTCGGGCAATGGAGCGGCATCTGGACCCAGACGCGCGACTTCGTCGATCGCTTCCTTCGAGGAGTCGAAGCATGAGCTCGTCCTCACCTCGTTCGATTGTTGGCTACCTGCTCGCATTGCGCGCGGCGCTTGCCGGCGCGGACCCGGCGCTGATTCAGGACGCGCTGTACGACGCGGAGGAACATCTTCGCGCTGAAGCCGCGGCGAATCCGGAGATGCCCGAGGCGGACCTGCTCGAACACGTCACGCGCACCTACGGCGCGCCGGACGAAGTGGCGGCGGCCTATCGCGACTCGGAGGCAAAGGTCGCAGCGGCGCTGCAGCCGCCGATCTTCAGAAGGGCTCAGTCGCACAGCGTGCTGAGCCGATTCTTCTCCGTGTATTCAGACCCGCGCGCCTACGTTTCGATCTTCTTCATGGTCCTCAGCCTCGCCACCGGCTGCCTCTATTTCATCTTCGCCGTGACCGGTTTGGCGCTCTCACTCGGGCTCTCGATTCTCATCATCGGACTGCCCGTGTTCCTGGCGTTCATCGGCATGACACGCGTCATGTCCCTGGCCGAAGGCCGACTGCTGGAAGCCGTGAGCGGCGAGCGCATGCCGCGCCGGCCCGTGCACCCGGGGGCGTCGGACGGAGTCGTCGATCGAATCCTCACGATGCTGAGGGACGGACGGACGTGGACGACGCTCCTTTACTTCGTGATCATGCTGCCGCTCGGCACCATCTATTTCACCGCTGCGATCACCGGGCTGTCGCTCGGCGTCAGCTTCTTTACCGTGCCGCTCGTCGGCATCTCGCAGCGCCTCGACTGGTGGCTGCCGTGGGACAGGGCCGACGTCGGAATCATCCAGTTCACGCCGGCGTGGCTCGATACGCCAGTGGGCTGGGTGTTCGACGTCATCTTCGGGGTCGTCGTCCTGACGACGCTGCTGCATGTGGCGCGCGCGGTAGTCAGCGTCCACGCGCGGACCGCCAAGACGCTCCTGGTGTTGGAAGGCAGATAAACCTGGTGGAAGGGCGATCGCTGGCCGAGGCGATGCCGGCAACCGGGTTGCGTCGTCCGCACGCGCTCGCCGCCATCGGCGTACGACCCAGCCCGCCATAACCACTTCAACGCGCGGCCGGCTCCCGTATACTTCGAGGCGAATCGCGTGTGGGAGCTGACGCGACACGTTGGGAGCGCGTAGATGTTGAGAAACAAACGTGTCGCGATCGCGGCCGGTCTTGCGATTCTCGTTCTTGCCCTTGCCGCACAAGTCATCAACACATTTCAGGTTCGCGAGGGGCTCTGCTCGCGCCTGTCGAACGCCGGTGAGTGCGACAGCCGGGCAGGTCTGGTGTCGGTGCAGATGCCTCTCGTCAACCGGCCCGCGAAAGGCGGCGACGAACCACTTCCGCTCGTCATGAGCACCGCGCTCGTGCGCAAGAACTGTGACGAGGGGTGGACGGTTGGATGGGGAGGCCGTGGCGAGGCTGCGAAGATCGTCTTCGCGAACGATACAGGCGCGCTGACTGTCGGCCGCGCGTGCATCGACGTCGGCCGGACACGTGTGAGTGGGCACGCCACCGACGCGCGTCTGTCGTTCGATCGATGCGCGATCCAGCTCTCGCCATTGCGATTCGGGTTCGATGGAGCGTTACAGACATCGGTCACGGCAACTCTCGACCCGAGCACCGTCGAAGACTGCGGCACACTTTTGCCGCCCGCCGCGTTGTCCGGCACAGTGGCCAAGGCGAGAGTCGGTACTCAACGTCCGTTACGAGCTCGAGGCCGGTCGGTCCATGGACTCCCTGCTAGCGAGCACAACGAACGATGGCGGCGCGGGATTTGCGCGCCGCGTCGTGTCCACGATGCGTACGTCGCACACGCTCGAAGCGTCGCTCGGTGAAGGGCGCGCATCGCTTCGTCTCGACACCGCACCTGCCGGTGATTCAGCCGCGGTCACTCTTTCGGTCCAGGCCGACGCGGCGATCGCCGCCCTTCTTCCAGACCTCCGGCCAGCCGCAGGCGCGCCTCTGAAGCTCGAGGTCCACTGGGACCTCGATCACCAAACCGGAACGGTTCGTGTCAACGGCGAAGAGATCAGACGCGTTCCACTCGCAGCGACGCGTGCGGCC
Organism: uncultured Acidobacteriota bacterium; assembly: GCA_963751025.1. Taxonomy (GTDB): domain Bacteria; phylum Acidobacteriota; class Vicinamibacteria; order Vicinamibacterales; family UBA2999; genus Gp6-AA40. The sequence continues at coordinate 10,980 of CAVVTC010000016.1, forward strand.
GGCCGCGTCGACCTTCCCGCAACCGAGTGCAACGCCACGGGCCGATCCCTCTTCTTCGTCGAGGCGGACGACACGGGACAGCCGCTTCGGTCCGCCCAACTCGATAGCGTGCTCACAGCCGTCGACGGCGCTGTGGCCAAAGCGGGCGCGATGGTGGTGGTCTTTGTACACGGCTGGCACCACTCGGCGGTTCCCGGTGACGCCTACGTGTGCCGCCTGTCGGATGTGCTCGCCTCGGTCGAGCAGATGGAGCGGCAGGCGGCGGCGCTCAGTAAGCGCCCGGCGCGGGACGTGATGGGCATCTACGTCGGTTGGGCGGGTGCTTTGTATCCCAGTGAGCTGGCGAACAGCGTGACGACGTTCTGGAACAGACTGGTCGCGGCCGATCATCTGGGCGACAGTGATGGTGTGCTTCGCCGGCTGCTCGCTGGTCTGTCCCAGCGGCTGGCTGGCGCAAGGGCTGGAGCCAGGGCCGACCGCCGCAGTTCGCTGCTCGTCGTCGGCCATAGCATGGGAGCGCGCGCCGTGTTCAATGCGCTTCGCGACGACCTGCTGCGCACCGACGCCGTTCGCGCCGGCGTTCAGGCCGACCTCGGACTTCTCGTCAATCCGGCGTTCTCCGCGACCCTGTTCCGCGCCGTTCACCAGCAAAGCCGTGACTGCCGGCAAGGAGCGACTCCTCTGCTGCTGTTCTCATCGGAAACCGACGGCGTCACGAGACAGCTCTATCCGGCGGGCCAGACCGTCACGTACTCCGTCACGGAGGCGGAGCCGGTGCCGTTCTTCGAGCACATCTACACTGCGGCAAACTTCGAGGAGTTCGTGACTCACCGTCTCACGCTCGATCCGATGAAGGGTGATCCACCTGACGTGGACGGTCCCCAGACGATCCTTCGGGGGTTCGAACGCACGCCTGCCGGATCGAAGGAGCTCTATCAGGACAACCCGGTGACCGTTTACCGGCAGCCGACCACGGGACGGCCGTCGGCGGCCGACGCATGGTATCGAATGCATCTCGCCGATGTCGGCTCACTCGCGCCCTCCTGCGACGCCGCAGTAGGAGCGTCGAAGGTGATCGCCGTTGATCCACGAATACTGCCCGACCACGGAAGGATATTCACGCCGCCATTCGTCGAGTACGTCGTTCGCGTGCTCAATCGACGCGCACTGGATTCGTCAGCCGTGCGATAGCCTCGGGCTGCTGACATAATCTGCCCGATGCCATTGAGTCCGGGAACGCAACTCGGTTCCTATGAAATCGTGTCGCTGCTTGGCGCCGGCGGGATGGGCGAGGTCTATCGCGCGCGCGATCCTCGACTGAAGCGCGAGGTCGCACTCAAGCTGCTCCCCGATGTCGCGGCCGGCGACGCCGATCGCCGCGAGCGCTTCACGCGCGAAGCGCTCGCCGTGGCCGCGCTCAATCACCCGCACATCGTCACCATCCACTCCGTCGAAGATGCGGGCACCGCGGTCTTCCTGACGATGGAGCTGGTGGAGGGGCGATCGCTGGCCGAGGCACTGCCTGCGACCGGACTGCCGATCGATCGAGTGCTGACGATCGGGATCGCCGTCGCGGACGCGACTTCGGCGGCGCACCAGAAAGGGATCACGCATCGCGACCTCAAGCCCGGCAACATCATGCTCGGTGAAGGCGAGCAGGCTGGACGCATCAAAGTGCTCGACTTCGGGCTGGCCAAGATCGTCGACGCGCAACTTGGCGCAGCCGGCGCGTCGATGCTGCCGACCGAGGCGCCCGCACACACTGCGCCGATCACTGCCGAAGGACGCATTCTGGGCACGGTGGCCTACATGTCGCCCGAGCAGGCAGAGGGTCGGACGATCGACGGGCGGTCCGATCTGTTTTCGCTGGGGGTGGTGCTCTATGAAATGGCCACCGGGCAGCGCCCATTCGCCGGTGACACCAATCTCTCGATCCTCTCGTCGATCCTCAAGGACACACCGAAGTCGGTCACCGACATCAACCCGACGATTCCCCCCGAGCTCGGACGCATCATCCGCCGTGCGCTCGCCAAGGATCCAGAGCGTCGATATCAGACGGCCAAGGATCTGCGGAACGACCTCGAGGACCTGAAGGCATCACTCGGGTCGAGCGCATCACCACTATCAGCGGCAACGTCCAACCTTGCCGCATCGGTCGACATCTCCGTCCGAGCCATCGGCCTCGCCAGTTCCGTCGTCCGACACGCAAGTCGTCGTGGGGCTGGTCAAACGCCACTCGCGGGCATTCGGTGTCGCCGCTGCCGTGCTGCTCCTCGTCGCTGCGGCCGCTCTCTACGGGTTGCTGGGGCCAGACGCCGAACCGGTGCCGAGCCAACAGCAGTTCGCCAACTTTCAGGTCACGCAGCTGACAACCAGCGGCAATGCGGAGCGGCCGGCGATCTCTCCCGACGGGAGATACGTGGCCTACGTGCAGCGCGATGGTGACGACTCCAGCCTGTGGATACGTGAGACGGCGACCACGAACACCGTGCGGATTGTCCCACCCGAGCGAGGCGTGGCGCTCTTCGGCGCCACGTTTACGGCTGATGGCTCATCGGTCGACTTCGTTCGTCAGGCGAGTGGAGCGGCCTGGGAGATTTGGCGCGTGCCGTTTCTCGGCGGCACGCCCAGAATGTTGATCGCCAACGTGGCGAGCCCGATCTCCTGGGCACCAGACGGCAAGCGAATCGCGTTTCTGCGCACGCAATTCAGTCCCGCGCTGTCGTCGCAACTGTTCGTGGCGAACGCCGATGGCGGACAGGAACGCGTGCTGGCCAGCCAGGGAACTTCCCAGCCGTGGATCTCACTGGTCGCACCCTGGCGACCAGCCATCGCTCCGGCCTGGTCACCGGACGGCCGGCTCATTGCGCTCGCGTCCGCGGGCCCGAATGGGAGGACAGATCGTGTTCGTGGACAGTGGCACCGGGTCTACAGAGAGCGTCACCATTCCCAACGGGACGATGGACGGACTCAGCTGGCTCGATGCCCGGTCGCTCGTGCTCAACTATCCAGCCCAGCTCGGTGCTCCGAGTCAGTTGATGCGGCAGCCGTATCCCGCCGGTCGGTTGTCGAGACTCAGCAACGATCCGAACGACTACGTGGGGATCAGTCTGAGTGGCGATCGCCGACGTCTGGTCACGAGCCGGAGGGACGCTCGCATGGATCTGTGGCTCGGCGACGGCGGAGCAACGACCGGAGCCGACCTGGTGCAGCGCGTACCAACGGGTATGGACCGTGTCGCGTGGGCGGGCGATCGACTGTTGTACACCGGCATCGTGGGTGGCAAGCCCGCAATCCTGAGACTAATGCCAGGCAAAAACAATCCAGAGGATGTCGTCCTCGAAGCCGTCTCGCCTGCAGCCACCAGCGATGGCGGCACGATCGTATTCGTGTCTTCCGCCGACAACACGCTGGACCTGTGGACCGCGGATGCGAACGGTCGCCGTAAGACGCGGCTGGCTGCCTCGGTGACCGCCAACCTCCTGGCCGTCACGCCCGACGATCGGTCCGTACTGTTCACTTCAATCCTTGGGGGAACGGTATCGATCTGGATGGTGCCGACAGCGGGCGGCTCGCCCACCAAGATCACCGATGGCACCAGCGCGGCCGTTTCACCGGATGGGGGATCGATCGCGTTCGTCGCGCAGGGGGCACGCGGCGTATCGTCACTTGTGGTGTGCAGTCTTCCCGGCTGCAGTTCGCCGAGAACGATCGGCCCTGCGCAGCTCGACACGCCGGTCTCCTGGCCCCCGGACGGTCGCGGTGTCGCTTACGCGAGCAACGGGAATCTGTGGGTGCAGCCGCTCAGCGGCGACGCGCCGCGTCAGCTGACGCGCTTCACCGACGGCCGTCCGATCCGATCGTTTGCGTGGTCGCGCGACGGCCAGCGCCTGGCCATCACGCGATCGACGGTGACCAATGACATCGTGCTCTTCGAGAGTAGGTAGGGCACGTCCTGTGGACGCCGGCCGTGCACGTAGACGCCACGAGTCACGCCTGCGTTAGACTCTGCGTGCCGGATCTCTTCGTGAGGAGTTGAGTGTCATGCGAACACGCATCGGCTTGTGCTGTCTGTGTGCCATCGTGGCGGCCGGGTCTCTCGTCAAGGTATCGGCGCAGGCCGGGTCGCCCGCGGCGCTCGCCGCTCGCGTGCAGACACTCGAGGATCGTGACGCGATCCGCGCGTTGCTCGTGGCCTATGCCACGACACTCGACAATCGCGACTTCTCCGGCTTCGAGCAGCTGTGGGCGAAGGACGCCGAGTTCTTCGGCGGGGCGGGCAACACCGCGAAGGGACCCGCGGCGATCCGCGACCTTCTCCGAGGCTTGCTCGGCAAGAACGGCGCGTCGGTACCTGGCCGCGATTTCCATCTCGTGATGAACCAGACCGTTGACGTGACCGGCGACGCCGCGACCGGCTTCAGCCGCGGCACGTGGGTATCGACCAACACCGAGAACCGGCTGCAGGTCACGATTATCGCGAACTACTACGATCAGTTCGTTCGCGAAGACGGACGCTGGAAGTTCAAGCGCCATCAGATCGGCGGCGCGCCGCCGAAACCCTGATCACGGCTCAGCCACCGGCACGCTCGAACGCCTCGGCGAACTGCTGGCGCTGATCGGCATTGCCGAGCATGAGCAGCGTCGCCCCGGTGGGAAGCACCGTCTCGCCGGTCAGCTGTGTGGTGAGCACGCGCTGATCTTCCATCGCCACGACGCTCAGGCCGGTCCGTGAACCAATGCCGGTCTGCGACAGCGGTTGCCCCGCCAGTGAGGGCGGCACTCGAACCTCGAACAGCCTGACGCCTTCGCCCAGCACCACGGTGGCGTCGCCGTTGACGAGCGACATGATGCTGTCGACCCCGAGCGACGTATAGCTGAGCGCGAAATCGGCGCCGGCGCGATGAATCGCCTCGACATTGCGCTCGTGCGTTACCCGGCTCACGATGCGAAGGTCGGGATTGAGCTTGCGGCAGAACACCGCCAGATAGATATTCATCGCATCGTCATTGGTGGTCAGCAACACCGACGCGGCGCGGCCGATGCCAGCCCGCTCGATGGTCTGCCGGTCCGCGGCGTCGCCCGCATGAACCGCATCCACGTCGGGGGCGAGGATCTCGAGTGCCTTCTCGTCACGATCGAGCGCATAGACGACCAGCGCCTTCTGCTTCAGCGCCCTGGCGGCGGCTTGCCCGACCTTGCCAGCGCCAATCACCAGCACCGGCGCCGACGTATCCTCCCGCGCGATCAGCGCATTGAGTGCGCGAATCTGTGTCTCAGAACCAGCGACAACCGCGACGGCATTGTCGCGAAGCGCCGTGTGGGGAAAGGCAGGCTGCAGCCGGCCGCGCTCCCATAGCCCGACGACGCTCAGGCCGGTCAGCTCGCGCAGGCGGGTATCGCGCACGAGCGCGCCCGCAAGCCGAGTGTCGCGGACCGGCAACTCGGCGACATGCACACCGTGGAACGAGCCGATCACGTGTGCCTCGGCCCGACCGGTATCCACCCGATTCGCCAGCGACTCCCCGAGCTGGCGCTTCAGCGGCAGCACCGTTGTGGCGCCACTCAGCTGAAGGATGTCGATCGAGTCCTCCTCCTCGACGACGGCCGCGATGTGCACGTGCGGCGCGACCTCGCGGACGGTCAGAGTGATGTTCGTGTTGGCCGTGTCCTCGCAGTTGGCCACGACCAGTCGCGCGGCAGGCGACTGCAATCGCTCGTAGGTGGCGCGGCTGTCGTTCTCGCCGGCGATCACGGACAGGTCGTCGCTGATGAACCGCGCCGCCTTCGCGGGGTCTGGCTCGACGATGAAGTACGGGATCGCGGCGGCGTTCAACCGTTCGACCAGTCCGGCCGCGACGGCGTCGTACTCGGTGATGATCACGTGCCCAGCCGTCCCGGCACGCACCTCGCGTGGAGCGCGCAATCGCACGCGCGACTCGAGCCACGGCGCATAGAACAGGCGGATGAACAGGAACGGCAGCATGACGAGCAGAAACACGACACCCGACACGAGGACGACCATGCTGAACAGACGACCGATATCGGTGGTGAACGTAATGTCGCCAAACCCCAGCGTCGTCATCACCGTCAGCGTCCAGTAGAAGCCGGTGATCCACGAGTGCTGCTGCCCTTCGATGCGGCCCATGATCCAATGGAAGAAAACGGCGTACACCGCGATCATGGCAAGGAGGAAGGCGAAGTACTTGAGGAGCGCCGTGAGATTCTGTCGCGACTCTCCTTCCGAAAAGAGGAGACCGAGCTGACTGGCCAGGTACTTCATCGCGGCGTATGTTAGTCCGCCCGTCGCTGGCGCTCTGCCACTAATGCCATTGTGTTATTTCATTGGTTAACTGGTTCTGGCCATCGTAGGGGCCGTGCCAGGTCAACCTCGCCGTCGTCCTCGGCATCAACGCAGACATCTGGAAGGAGGCAGACCGTGAAGGGTAGATTGAATCCGATCGCGAACCTGATCGTGCTCGCAACCGCGATTCTTGCGTTCGGCGCCTGGCTTGCCGCCGGCGTGGTGGTGGCCGTGCCGATCCTCGTGCTCGGCATCTACGTCAGCCTCTCGCCACGGCTGCTCAAGGAATGGGAGCGAGGCGTGCTGCTGCGACTTGGCCGCTTCAAGCGGGTGCTCGGGCCGGGCATCAACTGGACGTTTCCTGGCTTCGACCGTCTGGTCGCGAGCGTGGACATGCGCATCCGTTCGACGCCATTCCAGGCCGAGAAGACGCTGACCAAGGACACGGTTCCCGTCAACGTCGATGCGGTGCTGTTCTGGGTGGTCACCGATGCCAGGAAGGCGATCGTCGAAGTCGAGCACTACGCCGCCACCGTGAGCTGGGCGGCCCAGACGACGCTCCGGGACGTGATTGGACACACCGAACTGGTGGGCATGATCTCGGACCGCGAGCAGGTCGATCGTCAGCTGCAGGAGATCATCGACGCGAAGACCAGCGACTGGGGGATCACCGTGCAGTCGGTCGAGATCCGCGACGTCAGGCTGCCCGGCATGCTCGAGGACGCGATGAGCCGCAAGGCTCAGGCGGATCGCGAGAGCGAGGCGCGGGTCATCCTGGCACATTCGGAGCGGGCGGTGGCCGACGAGATGGAGCAGGCGTCGGGCGTGTACCTGCGCAACCCCATTGCCCTGCGGATTCGCGCGATGAACATGACCTACGAGTCGATCAAGGAGCGCGGCGCGCTGATGGTCATCCCAAGTGACATGGCCTCTTCGATGGGCAATCTCGCAGCCTTCGCGCCGGCGGCATTCGAACCACCGGCAACGCGCCTGGCCGAGAGCGCATCCGACAGGACCGACGCCTGATGGGCCTCTGGTGGCTCAGCCAGCACTCCCTGAAGTCCTGCCGGCTCGAGCTCGAGGATCGGTCGCTCGAGCGCGCGTCGCTCTTCCCGCTGTTCGATGACGAGGGGCGGACGCGGATGCTGATGATCACCGCGGAGGAGGACGGGCGCATCATGCTGGCCGATTGGGCGCCCGGTCTGTTCGTGCGCGACTGGGCGTGGCGAAATCGTCTGCGCCTGCGCTTCGCCGATCTCCGCGACGCGTCGATGTGGGATGAGGAACGCTTCGAGGATCTGTGGCACTTCGATCCCTGGTGGGTGCTCCGCGACGACCGGTACCACGGCCACAGGGCCGTGCCCGCCTTGCAGACGACAAACATCCCCGGCCACGATCCGACACTTTCCGGGTTCGTCTTCGACTCGAGCCTTGGACGTGCTTCGTACGTGTCGAGGGGGTCGGGCGACTCGGCGAGCGTCCGGCGCTTCAAGGCGAACACGCTGGCCGCCGCCGCCAAGCGCCGTCGCGCCGCGCACGTGCGGCCACGCAGCGCTGCTGCGGTCGGGTGGCAGCTGCGGCCGTTCTGGCGCTTCACTTGACGTCCGACAACGACGCTTTCAGAAGATCGGTTTGCGTCACCGGCCCTCTCCCCCGATTGGCACAGCTTCGGTGCGAGGCGCGGATGAACACGGCTGTGAGTGCCACGCTGGTGGAACGCGAGATGCAAAGGATTTCCACGAAACTCGCCCACCGGAGGAGCTGCTATGAGTGCCGTCGTACCCTTCTTCACCTGCTGGTCGATGGCCCGCAACGTGGCCGCATTCTGTGGAGCAATTCTGCTCGTCAGTGCCGCGAGTGCGCCTTCCCAGAGTTCCGCAGACAGGCTGCCGTCACGAGTCGAAGAGTACGTGGCGGCTCATGTGAAGCTGACACCGCAGGAGCGGAAGACGCTCGGGGAAGGCAACCCGGTGACGAAACTGCTCGGCACCGACGAGAGCGAGGAAGTGGCGGTGTTTGGGGCGATCTGGATCGGCGCACCCATCCGTCGCTATGTCGACGCCGTGATCGACATTGAGAACTTCGAGCGCGGCGGTGGTTTCACGGTGACGAAACGCATCAGCTCGCCGCCGCGGCTCGAGGACTTCGCGCAGTTGCGCCTGTCAGCGGACGATGTGGAGGATCTGCGGAGCTGTCGAGTCGGTGACTGCGAGGTGAAGTTCGGTAAAGAGGCCCTTGAACGGCTTCAAAAGAATGTCAACTGGGGGAGTGCGAAGGCTCGAGACGAGGCCAACGCCATCGCGCAGCAACTGGCGCTCGGGTATGTGACGAGCTATCTGGAAGGAGGCAATGAACGGTTGGCTGTCTACCGGGACCAATCGCGTCCGACCTTCGTCGCCCAGGAGTTTCGATTGATGGTCGACAAGATGCCCGAGCTGACCGTCTATATGCCCGAGGTGAGACGGTACCTGCTCGAGTACCCCAAGGTGACCATGCCAGGGTTCAGGTCGTTCCTGTACTGGCAGGAGACCGAGTTCGGTCTCAAGCCGATCATCCGTATCAATCACGTCGCGGTGCGCGAAGGCTCGGAAGGCGCCGTCGTGGCGTCCAAGATGCTGTACGCAAGCCACTACTTCTGGACCGGGCTCGAGCTCCGAGCGCTTCTTCCCGATTCGAGGCGCGGTCCGGGCTTCTGGTTCATCACCGTCAACCGCAGTCGATCGGACGGGCTCAGCGGAGCCGCCGGTTTCGTTGTCCAGACGGTCGTCAGAGGCAAGGTCGAAGAGGGACTGTTGGAGGGGCTGCGCAAGACGAAGCAGGTGATGGAGGCCGCACGCTGATAGCCAGCATGGACTGTTCATCATCGGAACGTGCGTCCGACGGCCAGATACGTCCGCCAGCGGCCGTCGAAGCTCCACGAACCGGCGACAACGACTGGCCCGACCAGTGTGTCCATCACGAACCCCGCGCCGCCATTTGATCTCCAGGCGGCAAGTTGCCAGCTGTCAAATACGTCGCCGTTCTCCAGCCACGCGCCTGCGTACACCGGACCGCCGACAAAGTCCGGCAGTCGCCCGACCCGTCTGAGGTATCCCGCCGTTGCCACGTAGTAGTGACTGCCCCTGAGCTCACCCGCGTCGTACGCGCCGAGCGCGAATGGCACGCCGAGCGCGAACTGGTCGGGAGGCAGCGGTGTGGAATCGAACGAGGTACCAAGGCCCGCGTAGATGAACACGCGGCTCGCAGGGTCGAGGCTCCAGAACTGGTTGGCCGTGCCTGACAGCTGCGTCGGCGCGGTGTCAAAACGCGAGTGCGGGCCGCCGACAAATTCGGGCCCGTCGAACACGTGCCACAGGCGAACCTGTGATCGCACACCGGTGGCGGGTACCACCGCGCTGTCCTGCGTGTCAACGCGCCACACCACTTCTGCTCCGGTTTCTTTGCCTTCTATTTCCGGAAACCCGGGATTCCCGGTTTCGATGGACGCTGACGTGTCCTGAACGTACGCGCCCACTCGCACATCGCTTCGCGCGCCGATATTGACGCCCACGTTGAGCCCGCCTCGCGGGAGGGTCTGCCGGTACGTCCAAGAACGACGTTCTGCGCGACGAGATCGAACGTCTTGGTCTGGACGCCCGCATAGGGCGCGACAAACAGCGGGGTCGACCCGATCGGGCGATACAGCTCGATACCGGCGCTTGGATCCGATCCGATCGTTCCGTCGATGCGAAGCTCCGAGCCCGAGCCGACCGAGTCGAAAGACAGGTAACGCGCCGTTGCCGCGATCCGGAAATCGCTGGACGTTGTGTTCTCGAGGTATCCGCCGAGCATCATGAAGGGAGGCGCGTATGCCTTGACTCTGCCGCGGACACGCAGACCCACGCCGCGAGCTGGGTCACGCGTCAACAGCCATGTCACGGACTCATAACGATCGAGGCCCGAGGTCGTCGCAATGTCCTGTTCGATGGCGCGTGGATCCACAGGCGCCCCGAGATGTCGGGCGAGAAGCACTTCCAGCCGCCTGGCGTCACTGCTGCTGACGCCCTCGAGCTGCATGAACATCGGCGTCGGCAGGGTCGTACACCGCCGTGCCTGGCGCGTCATGCGCCACGCATCGAATTCCTCCTCCGTGAGCGCGAGCGGCAGCAGTTGATCCCGCATCGCTTCGGCGGCCTTGTAGCCTTCTTCGATCAGACTGGGTGCGCGGCGCCAATCAAGCGACCCGTAGTCCTGGAGAGGCACGTTGATGATGACATCCGCTGAAGTCAGTGCGCGCCGAGTCGTCGCCCGCATCATCGCATCCATCGTTTCGCTTGCCAGGCCGAGCATGGTGGAGTTCACGCCCTCGCGCACGGACAGGTCTCCGACGTTTACGGCTACGACTCGCGACGCTCCCATGGCTCGCACGACATCGGCCGGGACGTTGTTCATGGCGCCCCCATCGACCAGGATCCGTCCATCGACCTCCATCGGCGGAAAAATCAACGGGAGGGACATCGTTGCCCGCATGGCGTCGGCCAGTGATCCCCTTCGTATGACGACGGGCTGCGCGCTCAGCAGATCGACCGCGACGGTGCGGAATGGCGTGGGCAGTTCGTCGAAATCTTCAATGTCGAAGTACGGCGCGGTAATGCGCGCGAGCAGTAACTCGACGCCCTGTCCGTTGTTGAGAGCGGTGGGCGGCACGATGCCGCCTTTCAATCCGAATTCGAGCCGCGAGGGATACGCCCGCGCATCGGCCTTGCGCCGGATGTTCTTGTACTTGAAGGAGGAAGCGCCAAACAGTTCGTCCCAGTCGATGGACGCAATGAACGTTTGCAGTTCATCCGAGTCCATGCCGGTCGCAAACGCGCCGCCGACGAGCCCGCCCATGCTCGTTCCAGCCGCAACATCGATCGGGATGCGGTGCTCTTCGAGCCAGCGAATGACACCCACGTGCGCGATGCCACGTGCGCTGCCGCCGCCGAACGCGACGCCGACCCTCGAGGGCTGCGCCTTGTCGGTGATGGGCGGTCTGCCGGTTCCTGGCTGAATTGTCGCCGGCCGTTGTAATGGCGACGCGCATGCCGCGTACGCGAGCGCGCAAACCGGAAAAACCAGTCGCCAGCACGTCATCCAGGCGAATCGACCCGGTCCATCGAGCAATGTGATTCCTCGCTTCGTGGCTCGTCACCGGCGTCTTCGTCGTTGAGCATGACGGGCTAGTGATGGTACATCGGGCTTGTGTCACGAAGCCGGGCGACGCGATGACGATCGTCTCACTCTCCGTGCGCATCGAGCGACCGACGCTCACCTCTTGCCATTCACGACGCGGGTTCGATCCGCAGCAGGGCGCCCTCGTCCTCGTCGGTCAGCAGATACAGCAATCCATCCGGACCTTGACGCACTTCGCGGATCCGCTGCTTCAGCTCGTTCAGCATCGATTCGCGACGGATCTCCTCGGTCTTCGCGTTGAACACGATGCGCTCCAGGTGGCCGGTGCCGGGGATCCCGCCCACGCGCATGCTGCCGACGAAGACGTTGCCCTTCCACGCCGGAAAGCGATCGCCCGTATAGACGGCCATGCCGGCCGCCGCGATCTGCGGCAGCCAGGCGACCAGCGGCGACTCCATCCCTTCGCGCGTCGGATGCTCGGAGATGCGCGGCCCTGGATAGTCGCGCCCGAAGCTCACGATCGGCCATCCGTAGTTGCGCCCCGGCAGGATGATGTTGATCTCGTCGCCGCCGTTGGGGCCGTTCTCGTTGTTCCACAGCACTCCCGTCTCCGGATGAACGATCAGGGCCAGCGTGTTGCGGTGTCCGAGCGTGTAGATCTCCGGTCGATAGCCGGCGCGATTCACGAACGGATTGTCGGGAGGAACGGAGCCATCGTCGCGGAGACGGAGGATCTTGCCGCGCAGGCTCGTGGGCTCCTGCGCGACCTTGGCGATGTTGCCGCCCGTCGAGAAATAGACCATGCCGTCGCGCCCGAAGGCGACGCGGCCGTTGAGGCCCCCGTTGCCTTCGTAGGCATCGGGCACCACGAGATCTTTCACATCGGTCAGCGCGTGGCCGTCGAGGCGCCCTCGCGCCAGTGACGGCGTTCCTTTCCCGTTCTCGACCGGCTTCGTGTAGGTGAGATAGACCAGCCGGTTCTCGGCGAACCGCGGATGGATCGCGACGTCCATCAGCCCGCCGTTGCCGTCGGTCCTCACGCGGGGCACGCCAGCGATCGGCTTCGGATCGAGCACGCCGTTGCGCACGATGCGCAGCTGGCCAGACCGCTCCGGGATCAACATCGCGCCATCAGGAAGGAACGCGATGCTCCACGGATGCGAGAGGCCTCTCGCCACGACGCTCACGCGGATCTTGTGCTGCTCGGCGGTGTCGAACACGAACGGTCCGGCGCCCAGCGGCGGCACGGGCACGCCGATCTGCGGCTGCTGTGCGTGTCCGGCAACGGTCGCGCCAACCACGAAGATGACGGCGACGAGACGAATCACGGTGCTGGTCATCATGCGAGTCTCCAGGCGCGACCGCGGCTCATTGGCGGATCCGGAACAGGTGCGTGCGGCTCCTGAGGAAGATGTCGCCGCCTGCGACGGCCGGCGACGCCACGAACGACTGCTCGGTCAGGGTGTTCGTCGCGACGACATCGAGCGTGGGCCCGATTCGCGCGACGACGACGTCACCGTCTTCGGTCGGGAAGTACAGCATCCCGCCTGCCGCAACGGGCGACGCCTTGATCGCGTAGGGCTTCGGAAGGCGGACCTGCTGATACAACGGCTTGCCGGTCTCGGCGTCGACCGCCGACACCATGCCGTTGTCGGTCAGGTAGTACAGCGTCCCCTCGTGCAGCACGGGCGACGAGGTGTACGCCAGGCCACGATTCGCGGTCCACTTGATAGCGTCGGTTCCGGCAAGATCGCCATTGCGTCCGAGGTGGATCGCCATGAGCGCGGGGCTGATGAATCCGCTCATCACGAGCACCGTGTCGCCGTGCTGCACGGCGCGCGGGACGGTGTTCAGTCCGAGGCCGGCCGTCTCCCAGATCTGCTTGCCGCTCTCGTAGTCGTATCCACGGACCTTACGCGGGCTGTTGACGACGATCTGTTTGCGCCCGTCGTGGCGGACGACGAGCGGCGCGGCCCAGTTGGTGCCGTCGGTACGCGGCGTGCGCCAGATGTCGCGCCCGGTGGCGGCATCGAGCATCGCGAGCACACCGTCGCCCTCGTGATCGAACAGCACGATCAGCCGGCCCTCGTCGAGGACCGGCCCCACGCCCTCGCCGAACTCCTGGAACATGCGCATCTGAATGTTGAAGTCGCGCTGCCAGACGAGCGTGCCGTTCATGTCGTAGGCGAATAATCCGCGCGAGCCGAACGACGCGTAGACCCGCTGACCATCGGTGGTCGGCGAGTTCGAGGCGAAGCTGCCGTAGGTGGCGTGATAACCCTCGTGCGGGACCGCGGTCGCAGCCGTCCGCTGCCAGACGACCTTGCCCGAAGCGCGGTCGAGCGCCAGCACCTCGAACCGCTGCTCTTCGCGCGCGCCTGAACCGCCATCGCCACGACGTCCGCCTCGACCACCGGACGCGCTCGCTGGTTCCGCGGTCCGGCCGGTCGGGACCGCCGTCGTGACGAAGATGCGATCGCCCCAGATCACCGGGCTCGAATGACCACGGCCGGGAATCGGGATCTTCCAGGCGACATTGCTGGTGTCGTTCCAGCGCACCGGCGCGGCGCCGGACGCGACGCCGGTCTGCAACGGTCCGCGCCAATGGCCCCACGTGACGAGGGCCGGTGCACTCCCCTGCCGGGCACCGAGCGAGGAGACAAGCAGCAGCACGGCGGCCGCCGAGAACAGGGTTCGAATGTTGGCGTGACGCACGCCTCTCTTACGCCGCCATCGGTTGGCTCCTTTACTTCTGAGTAGACTTGGATCGTTCGTACGTAGGGGCCGCCTTCAGGCGGCCCATCTGGGTTTGGTGGAGGTCCTTCGTGCGTACCTGGCTCTCTGTGTTCGTGTTGACGACGGTTGTGGTGTCGCCGGTGCTGGCGGGTCCCGAAGAGGACGCGCTTCAGGTCGTGGCGAAATGGGCTGCCGCGTTCAACGCCTCGGACGTGGACGCCATCGTCGGGCTCTATGCTCCTGACGCGATGTTTCTCGGCACCGGCAGCCGAACCGTGGTGCTCAAGACGCCGGAGATCCGGCAATACTTCGAGCGCGCGCTGCTGACGGACCGGCCGCGTGGGGCCGTGCTCGAGAGCCGATCGGTGATGACGTTGTCCGACGGCGCGGTCGTGATCACGGGGTTGGACACGACCACCGCCGTACGCGACGGCAAGACGATCAGTTCGCCCGGGCGCGTGACCTTCGTGATCGCCAGGCGCGGCGCGGAGTGGAAGATCGTGCACTTCCATCGGTCTGGCATGCCAGGCCGGGCCAACTGAGGGCGCATCCTTGCCAATCATCGTCTTCACCGACGGCGCGGCCAAAGGCAATCCCGGACCTGGCGGCTGGGGCGCGATCGTCGTCACGCCAGATCAGCACGTCACCGAACTTGGCGGCGGCTCGCCTCACACGACGAACAACAAGATGGAGCTCGGCGGCGCGATCGCGGCGCTGCAGCACGTGGCGAATCAACCGGGACCCGTCGCCATCTATACGGATTCCACGTACGTGATCCAGGGCATCACGCAGTGGGTGTGGGGATGGCGGAAGCGCGGATGGAAGACGTCGCAGGGCGGCGACGTGCTGAACCGCGATCTGTGGGAGCAGCTGTCGAGCCTCGTCGGCGCGCGCCCCAGCGGCGACGTGCAGTGGCATTGGGTGCGAGGCCACGTCGGAACGCCGGGGAATGAACGCGCCGATGAAATTTCCGTCGCGTTTGCGCTGCAAGAACCCGCGGACCTGTACGTCGGGCCGCTCGACGGCTACGCGCTTGCCGATTCTCGAGTCTGCCGGACGACACCTCCTTGCCAAAGCGTACGGCTGGTTCAGTGGCGGCGAAGAGCAAAGTCGCCGCCTACTCGTACCTCAGTGTTGTCGGCGGGGTCCCGATGCGGCACGTCACGTGGGCCGAGTGCGAAGGGCGCGTGAAGGGACAGTCCGGCGCGCGCTTCAAGAAGGCGGCGAGCGCCGACGACGAGTCCGCGATCCTGCGCGGCTGGGGAATCGACCCGAGCCGAATCTAGTCCTTGGTCTTTGGCTTCGGCCTTGGGCTTTGGGCTTTGGGCTTTGACGGGCTTTGGTGGCGGGCCTTGAATGCCCCGTGACCTCCTGCGTCACTCAGGGGATCAACGATCGAACGGTGGCCGGAGAGCGGCCTCGCACGAGCGTCACCTGCATTTCGATTCGCCTGCGCTGTTCCCAGCAGCGGGAGACGGAGACGGAATGGACCTGCAGAACTTTCAGACTTACGGATTGCCCGGACTACTAATCGGCGGTGTCTTGCTGCTGCTGTACCGCCTCGTCGATCGCGGCTTTACGTTTCGCGTTCCCTCACGGCGCCGCGATCGGAAGCGCTTGTAGCGGGGCCCTCCAGGAACTGACGAATGTCGGTGATTCTCGCCGCCGCATCGGCTTCACCGATCTCGATGAGCCGTCGGATGTAGTCACCCTGAAACATCACCAGGCTGAGCATGTCGTTCGACCGCGTCTCGCGCGTGCCGAGCCCGCGGGCGAGAAACCGGAACGGGCGCGGCAGTTCCGGCTCGTACTCGTTCGCGAGTCGTCCCAGATCGACCGAGGGCCGCAACAGCAACAAATCGATCGGGCGCAGTCCGCCGCGCTCGGACGGCGGCAGACGGGCGATCAGGTCGTTGATGCGCCGCATCTCCAGCGCGTCGCCATCGAGCTGATCGAGGAAGATGGCGTTGTACAGCACGCCGGCGACCTGCGCGGGCGGCGGGTAGTTGGCAATCGCAGGACGGTCGGCCTCCTCGCGTGAGCGCGCGTAGCGGGTCGAGATGGCGATGATGCGACTCGCGCCCAGATGCACGGCCGGGGAGAGCGGCGCGGTCAGCCGGATGCCGCCATCGCCATACCAGCTTCCGTCAACTTCGACGGCCGGGAAGAAAAATGGCAGCGCGGCTGACGCCATCACGTGCTCCACGCCAAGGCGGCATCTGAAGCTCTTGCGCTGCGGCCGCTCCCAGGCGTCGATGCCGCAGTCCTCGCGCGTCTGCACCCAGGTCACCGACTGGCCGGTGGTATAGCTCGAGGCGGTCAGCGCAATCGCACGGAGCCATCCGGCCTCGAGGCTCTGTGCGATTCCCGGAACGTCCCCACCGTTTGCCGTCAACAGCTTTCTGATCAGTTCGCGCAGCGGCGCGGTGTCCACGAGGCTCCGCGCCGGAGTCAGCGGATACTTGCCGCCGCCGAGCAGCCGGCCGCCCCACCGCACCGTGCGGCTCGCCAGATCACGCAACTCCACCCTGAACACATCGTCGATCCGGATGCCGGCCCAGACCTCCGCGAGGTGCTCGACCTTCACGGCAAACGATTCCTGCCGCGAGGCCAGATACGCGGCGTTGATGCCGCCAGCGGAAACACCAGTCAGGATGCCTGGCACGACGTCGGGAAACTCGCGCGCAAGCAGGCGCAGGAAGCCGACTTGATACGCGGCGCGGGCACCGCCGCCACTGAGCATGAGCGCAAGGTCGGAGTGAGAGGTGAATCGATTCATGTGAGAAGGACCACATCATGTTACGAAACGATGTGGTCCTGCTCGCAATCCTTGACGATCGGCAGTTTCCGGATCCCGGCTTCAATCTCGTCACCCGTTGATCCAGTTCTTCACGCCACTGCGCGGGCGTGTCGATTGCAGAGTTCCCTGCATCATCCACATGCCGAGAACGAAAGTAATTGTGGCTACCACTGCGCTCGTGGCAGCGATTCCGCTGGCCGCGTGGACCGTCGGCGCTCAGCGTCCGAACGCGCAGGCGGCCGATGTGAGACCGGCCACAACGGCGCACGTACCGGCCAACCCCGTCGACGCCCGCCGTCGAGCCGACTTCGCGGCCATGCAGAACTACAGGCCCGGCTACGCGTTCTGGCAGCACGTCTTCACGCTGCCCGATCATTCGATCGCGTTCGGCAGTGCGGTTGACGGACGACTGCTCGTGACCTTCCCGACGAAAGGGAACTGGACGCGGCAGGCGGTGTGGACCGATCCGTCGCTGGCCCACATCCTGGACGGGCAACAGCTCGCTCGCAAACTGAGTGACCGCCGCGATCAGGTGGCACGTCTCCTCGAGGCCGCAACAGGGCCGGTCCTGAACAACTCGACACGTGGAGATGCCCTGCAGCCGAACGCCAGAAGGTACGGAGCGTTTCTCGCCGAGTGGGGCGCGATCTACGAGCGGTTCGGTGTGCCCGCGGACATTGGTCTGGCGCAGGTCATCCTCGAATCGGGGCTGAACGGTACCAGGCGCTCGGAAGCCAACGCCGTCGGCTTCTGCCAGTGGCTGCAGCGGAACTGGAAGCGGCTGAACCACTTCTCTTCGACGCCGATCGAGGGGAAGAACCAGACGACGCAGGCGCCGTACTGTGCCGCGTACCTGTCTGTGCTGGCCACCAAGTACGGATCGTTCATCCCCGCGCTCTCCGAACACAACGCCGGCGGCACGAACGTGGGACGGACGCTGATCAACGGCGAGCACCTCGGCGCCGACGACGTCCGCGCCAGATACTTTCTGGGCTCCAGGCTGGCCCGCGACCTGCGCGCGCTGCCGGGCAACGAATACGAGAGCGTGCATCGCACCTACGGTCCGCGCTCGTATTTCTACGCCGAAATGGTCTTCGGCAACACGTTCATCGTCCGGAACCTGATGGCGTCGACGCCGCAGACAGCAATCCATGCGATGCGCACGACGCGCGCGATGTCGCTGGCGGAGATCACCACGCGAACGGGACTGTCGGTGGACGAGGTGCGCCGATTCAACCCGGCGCTCGTCGATCGGGTGCCAACGCAGGCGATGCTGTATCTTCCCCACTACGTGAGCGAGTTTGGTCCTGACGTCGCGTTCTGGCGGCGGCCGGCCAGCCCGTCGTATCTGGCTGTCCTGAACGATTTCATGAGGCTCGACGCCGGCGCCGAACGCTGGGACCATCCTGCCTTCGCGCCGATCCTGAACGACTTCAGGCGTCGTTTCAGAGAGACGAACACCGAGGAAGGCGCCGTGATGGAGACCGTGCTGACGTACGCCATGGACCAGGCCTACACCAGCAGCCGCCGTACGCTCCTCTCTGAATTCCGGAGCAGTGCACAAGTGCGAAAGCTGTTCGACCGCGGCGTGCTGACGCTCGACGGCCTGCGCAACGGTCAGTTATAGTTGATCGTCAGCGCCATCAGACGATGGCCACACCGCACACTCACTTCCCGGAAGGAACATGGAATCTGAATTCGGAATATTGTGGATACCCGTCGGTTTTCTGCTGATCTTCGTCTGCGTCGCGGCGCTCTTCCTGACCGTTATTGCATAGCTGACCAATCTCCACACGTCGACGATCACGCGCGTTCGAACTCCGTACGCACGCGCGTGCGTTCCCTGTCGATCTGTTTCGACCAGGTACCCAAACACCACCGCGGAAGCGCTGACCCGACGTTGGCCGCGCCATGCGCGGGCCCGCAACCGCGATGCAGACGCGGTCGAGGTAGGTCCTGATCGAGGCAGGGACAGCATGCCGAGCACTCGGTGTTGATGCGTCATCAAGTCTCCAAGTGCCGTGAGGAAAATCGCTGTGTATCTGGTTTACGTACCTTGCGCATCCAACCCGTCAGCCAGACCACGAGGTCAGCATGCGAGCGGACTTCTGCGTCGCATGAGTCGGATCGCATCCACTGTTCGAAGTCATAGCCTCTGTCGTTGTCTACTGCATCGGGTCGCGCAGGCACGATCCGCGCGCGACCTCGTTCAGACAACCATCGCTGCGACCGACACGACACGATCATTTTTCAGAAGATCGCGAGTCGTCGGCGCGTAGCTGTTGTAGGATGCCGAAATCCCCGATGTAGGCGTTCGTCGTGACTCGGATCTGCTTTATCGATTGGTCGAGATCAGCACGCGAAGCGGCCGTCGTCGCTCTGCACCCGCTGCTTGACGTTGCCGACGTCCTCGACCCGCACGCCATCAACGCGGCCACACTTCAACGCATCTCACCGGACAACGTCGCCCTCGTCGGATTGAGCAGAACAGGACGACGCGGAGTTCGCGCTCGTGCGACAACTGTGCGACCGCGGCTGCGACGTGGTCGCCTACGCGCGCGACTGGGATCGCGCGCCGATCGGGCTGCGATGTCGCGCGCTGCTCGCGGGCGTGAACGACGTGCTCGACAGCGGTCGGCCGGATTTCGCGTCCGAGCTCGGACAGCGCCTCGTGGCGACGATCCGGAAGAACGAGCAGCGGCGCGAGGACAAGCGCCTGGTCGGCGAAGCGATGGCGCGTTTCGGCATCGTCGGCGAGAGCGCGGTCATGCAGACGCTCGAGTCGCTGGATTCTCAAGATCAGTCCCCTCAGCGATCTTCCCGTGCTCATCAGCGGCGAGACCGGCACCGGCAAGGAGCTGATCGCGCGCGCCATTCATGGTCTCGACCCGAAGCGGAGTCGAGGTCCGTTCGTGCCGCTGAACTGCGCCGCGCTCGGCACGAGCCTCGCCGAGAGCGAGCTCTTCGGGCATCGCAAGGGCGCGTTCACCGGCGCCTTGAAGGATCGCCGTGGCCTGGTTCGCTCGGCCGACGGCGGCACGCTGTTCCTCGACGAGATCGGCGACCTCGAGCTCGGCCTGCAGGGCGCGCTCCTGCGCGTGCTGCAGGAAAACCGCGTCCGCGGCGTGGGCGAGGATCGTGAGGACCGGGTGAACGTCCGCATCGTCGCCGCCACCAACCGCGAGCTGCCGGCCCTCGTCGAGCAGGGCCGATTCCGCATGGATCTGTTCTACCGCCTGAACCTGCTCACGACAACGGCGCCCACGCTGGCCGAGCGCGGCGACGACATCGAGGTGCTCGTCCGTTACTTCGTGCACAAGTACGGCGGCGAGCGCACACTCTCGCCCGCGCCGAGTCTGCTGGCGGCCTTGAAGGCGATGAGTCTGCCTGGCAACGTGAGGCAGCTCGAGAATCTGATCCGGCATGCCGTGGTCAATGCGCAGAGCGACGGGACACTCGGCATCGAGACGCTTCCGCCGACGGTGTGGAATCAGCTGTCACAGACGACCGCGGCGGAGGCGCCGGACACCGCCAATCAGGACTGGGCATCCGTGCTCGATTCCAATGCCTGGAGCCTCGCGCGATCACTGCTGACGTGCGAGCGGCACTTTCTCAAGGCCGCGCTGACGCGCTCACACGGAAACCAGTCGGCGACGGCGCGTCTGCTTGGCATCACGCCGCGCAGCATCTACAACAAGATTCGCAAACATCGGCTCGCCGGCTAGTCGTCCACGGCGAAGAGGGTCAGATCGCGGAGCGCGGCGCCCGGATGACAAGGCGCGACGACCGAGCATACCGGGAGTATTCGAAGGAGCAACGCAGTCACCCGGGATGCCCCGCCCCAGGTTCTCTCTTCGCCGTGGGCAGGCCACTAGTCGGCGCCCGTCAACACGTCTTCGTCCAGGGTCTCGAGCGCGTCCTGCACGTCCTCCCACGCGAAGGGCACATCGATCGCCTCGTCAAAGGCGTCGGCGATCGCGTCCGCGGCGATGTCCTCGAATTCTTCGATCGCCTCGTCCGCTTCGGCCGCTTCGATCGCCTCGTCCGCTTCAACAGCCTCGTCCGCTTCAATCGCCCTGGTCCGCTTCGACAGCCTCGTCCCCTTCGACCGCTTCGCCCTCGGCGTGCAGTTCCATCTGCAGTTCGTCCAGGTTGGCCTCGCTCGCATCCTCGACCCACACGGGTGGGCAGCCGGTCGGACTCGATTCCTCTTCCGCTCTGGCCGGCTCCGGAAGTGGCCATACATTCGTGGCGACGCGGCCGATCGCGCGGGCCGCGTCAACCGCAGCGGCCACGTTGAGATAGCCATAGCCGAGTCGCGTCGACGATCGGCCCGACGGGCCCGAATGAGGATCCGCGGTGCCGATGAGCGCGGCGCGAATCTCGTGAATCGTCAGCGGCCGGCCGGCGGCGGCCATCATGAGCGCGACCGTTCCAGACACCCACGGAGCGGCCATGCTGGTCCCCGACTTCACGACCAGTTTCGACCCGCCCTGCCATCCGCCTTTCGGCATCGACCGGGCCGCGCGAATCCGGTAGCCCGGCGCCGCGACTTCAGGCTTCTGTCGTCCATCGGCGGTCGGTCCCCGGCTGCTGAAGCGAGTCGGCGGCCGATCGGGCTGCGTGGCGTCATACGCGCCGACGGCAATCGCGCGAAAGCTGTTGCAGATCGTGTTGGTGGTGTACCGGGACGAGGCCTGCGAGCGAGGAAAGCGCGACTGGTAGCGTCCGCTGGCGTCGCGTTCGATCCACGCATGCAGGCGGCCATCCACGACCTCGTGCCCGTGCAGCACGACTCGCCATCGCCCGCTCGGCGCCGCGGTGTAGAGATAGATCACGATGTGGTTGAGGCCGCTGTTCGGCTCGTGCAGGCGGTGGTAGAGATTGCCCCAGACACTCGCGCCGTCGCCGATCTGTGCGCGGTTATCGAGCGGGGCCGAGAACTCGCGCCCGTTGGGAGCAATGAGCGTGACGTCGAAGACGTCCTGTCCGCTGTACCAGATCTCCAGCTCGTTCGGGGTGCGGTCGTTGCGCGGCGTGAGCCAGTCGAGGACGTGGCGCTGATCGGGGCCGACGCGCGCGTGCGCGTGCATCGCGGTGTGTGCGTAGTTGCCTACGCTCTGCACCAGGACGATGCCGGGCTGCTTCAGCATCGCGTCCACCGCGCGCTCGAGCAGCGTATTGCCACAGTGCGGTCCGCCGGTCTTGCCGGCGCTCAAGTGCAGCACACACGGACGTCCGGCCGCCTGCTGGCGAATGAAATCGAGGCCTTCGAGCATGCCGACCGAGTCTCCCAGGTTGGCGACCTCGTCGAGCTGCGGCGCGGCCAGGTGCACGAACACGATGTCCGATTCGGTGGCGAGGCCAACCTCGGAGCCGGGTTCCCGCCGATTGCCGGCCACGATGTCGGCGACGTGCGTGCCGTGCGCGCCGGTCCTGGTCGGGTCGGCGCTGGCGGGGTCGTAGTCGAGCGAGGCAAACGGGTCGAGATTGTTGAGCGCCGCGTTGATCGCCGATCGCGTCAGCAGACGCCCATAGTTGTACGGCGCCGGAGCCAGCGGATCGTTCTCGCCGCGCTGATCCCACAGCGCCTGAAGACGGGTCGTGCCGTCCGCGTTGCGAAAGTTCGCGTGCGTGAAGTCGAGACCCCAGTCGCAGACCCCGACGACCACGCCGCGGCCGGTTTCAGGCCCCCGATACAGCGCGGCCGGCGGCATCGAGGGACCGGCGGACGCCTCGTCGATCGCGTCGCCGAACTCCACGTCCTCGACTATCGGTGGTTCGGTCACCACGCTCGTCGCCTTGAGGCTTACGACGCCTTCACTCTGCCGCGTGGCCACGATTGCGTCACGGCGCACGCGCGCGGTCACGATCTCCTCGAAGCGCGAGACGACGCGCGCCGTGGGCGGCGGGTCCGCTCCTGGCGCCAGGCGAAGGATCACGCTGACCTCGTCTTCCGGTGAACCGGTGTCGACGATCTCCATCAGCGCAGGATCCATGATCATGGTCGTCCGATGGTGCGAGGCCGCGTCGGCGATGTCTGTGCGACATCGTACGGAACCGCGCGGCGCGGAGCCTATCGGTGCGCTACCGCACAGACGGACGGCGGCCAGACGAGCGAGGGTCAGCGTGTGCGGCGACGATCGAATCCAGGGCGAGGGTCTCAGTCGGCAGACGCATGGGGATCGCCGCGCGAGCGTCGCGAGGCCGACCTGTTTCTCGCCGACCTCCTGGGCCGTCCTCCCCGCCGGCCCCAACGGCCTGCGCCCGTTGCGAAATTCGATCCTCAGCCGCTTCAGGAGTTCGATCCGTCTCCCGTTTCGGAGCTCGATCAGGAAGCGTGGGACGAGGTCGTGCAGGTCTGCGGGTTCTTCGGGCCCGGCGTGTGGCGGACGGAGCAGGCGGTTCGCGAGGCCGTGCGCGCCAGGGCCAGGGCCGAGTGGACCGCATGGCACAACGGCGCCATACCCGTCGCCGAGAGCGACGCGACGAGATTCGGCCGTCTCGTCGGCTACTACCTGGCGGAGGACGAGGACATCGCGCCGGCCCGTCTCACCGCATTGCAGACGGCGGCGCTGGGGACGATCAACTACACACCGCTGCTGTCGGCGTCCAACGATCGTCGCCAGCGTTCGAACAGCGCTGATCACCGCCGCCGCCGTTCCCAACACGCCGACGATGCGGACGCGGGTGGCCACCGGACTCACGCGGGCGCGGGAGGCAAACAAGGACAACGGAAACGACTTTCAGCTCGTGGAGCGCCGTCTTCGTTGTCGGATGCGTTCGCGGGGCCGCCATCACGCTCGGCCTCGAGGCGGTCAAGAACCAGTTGTTGCTCGCCACCTTCCGGCATTCCGAATACACGCGCGAGGCGCGCATCCGTCGCGCCAACAGGACGCTCGGTACGTATCATGCCTTCACGCCGGCCGAACGCGCGCCGCAGATCGGCGACATCATCGTTCAGGATCGCCAGCCGAACATCGGCCCCAATGATGTGAGGACGCTCGCGAACCTGCCGGAGCGCCACCAGACTCACGGAGACATCGTCGTCGACGTGCAGCCGACGTTCGTCGAAACGATCGGCGGAAACCTCACGTCGCCCACGGACCCGACACCACCGTCCCTCGGCGAGAGCTCGCGCAAACGCCGATACCCGCGCAACGCACAGGGTTTCCTCGTCGTCGATCCACCGCAACTCTTCGTCCAGGAAGACGACACGGGCGCGCTCGCGGCGCTGCCGCTGACAAGCACGGAGGCGTTGCACAAACACAGCACCCGGCGGATCTTCGCCGTCCTCAGCCTCGTGGAGGAATGCAGGGCCCCTCGCCAACTGCCGTACCCAGCCGGCAGCCTCGCCTGACATGCGCACGAATCACGGCCACAGCCGTGACACGCGACTCGACACCGCAGCGGCTTAGCGCGCGGTCACGCCGACCTTGCCCTGAAGGCTGGCCACGAACGAGGCGGCCTTGCGGCTCTCGTCGCGATTCGACACGTTGATCAGCTGATCGAGCGTGGCCGGGGCCGGCGCTTTGACGGCGGCCGCCGCGGCAGTCGCGACGCTCACGCCCGTCGCCGGCAACTGGACTCGGCCCGGTACCGCACCAGCGACACCGGCTTGCACGGCCGCACCAGCGCGGCCCTGCACCGTCGCGACCAGATCGCCGCCCTGCTGCTGGACGCGACTGAGGACGGCGTTGCCCGCCGTCGAGAGCGCGGCCTGCCCGAGGTTCTCGCCGCGCAGCGCCCGCCGCGCGAACGACAGCGCGTCGGCGGTGTACGGCGACGCCGGCAGCAACTGCGCGCCGCCCTTCAGCACGGCGTCCTGGACGCTCTTGCCCTGCACCAGCGCGAGGCCGGTGTCGAACGCGGCCTGCGCGGGCCCGGGCGGAAGTCGATTGCGCGCCGCCGTCAGCAGCGCCTGGTCCAGCCGTTTGCCTTGCACGAGCTGCGCCGCGGTGTCGAACGCGGCCTGCGCGATGACCCCTCCCGGAATCGCTCCGCGCACACCCGCAATCAGCGCCTGCGTAATCGGCTGTCCGTTGGCGAGCGCGTCCGCGGCGCCGAGCGCGGCGCCGATGCCGGTGCCGAGGCCGGGCACGAAGGGCGCCACCATCGCGGCGAAGCGGACCGCCTCGCGCACGTCCGCGATGCCGGCCTTTGCGGCCATCTTCGCGGCGGCGATCAGGTTCTCGCCGCGGATCGCCGCGCCACCGATCTTGACCGCGGCCGCAAACAGCGGCGTGCCCGACAGTCCGTCGAGCGCGCCCATGAACACGTTCTGACCTTTGAGGGCCGCGGAAAGCGCGCCGTACGTCGAGCGGGCAAGCAAGCCGAGCGGCGTGCCTCGGCTGGCCAGCTTGGCGATGGTCCCGAGCATCGGCACGGCCTTGCCGACCTTGCCGACGTCCTTGACGACGCTCTGTGCGGCCTTGGAGATCTGCCGTGCGATCTTCGCCTGCCCGACATCAGAAACGGCCTTGGTGACGACCTTGCCTACACCCGTTCGCGCGACGTCGCGGGCGGCCTTCGTCACCGTGCGCGTGAGCTTCTTGATGAACTCTTCGAGCCCCGCCTCGTCGTTGGCCTCGAGCAGGTCGAAGGTCAGTTCGTCGATGGCTTCCGCGTCGAGCGCCTGCTCGGCGATCTGCGCGAAACCGTAGACGGCCCGGTACCGTTCCGGAAGTTCTGCGACCGCCTCGCTCCACAGCGCCTCCTCCGCCTCCTCCGCCTCACTCGCCGCGGGCCCGGCGTGTCTGCGCCAGGCCGGTGGACGGCCAGCCAGATCGGCGAAGAAGAGCTCGGATTGCGCCGCCTCAGTGCGTGTTCGCATGCATCGAATTCTTCGAAGGGATCCACGGATCGCCAACGATAGGCGTGCGCGTCAACATCGTCTGTGCGCCGGCACACAGACGGACGAGCACCTGCGTCCATACACTGCGCCTGCACGGCAGCCGTGATTCCCGCACAGGAGAACCTGCATGCGCGCGCGACCGTCCTATGCGGACTCGGCTCCCGATAGCAATGATTGCGTGATCCCATGAGTCGGGTGTCCCTGCGGTCCCTCCGCACCAGGTCACCGGGCGGGCTTCGGCTCGATCTCACGTCGCGAGCGATATCAGGCGGATGTGTTCTTCGCCGACCTCACCGGCACTCGGCCATCGCGCCGGAGACGCCGCCGGGCGCCATCCGCTGAAACGTCTGCCGAGCAGCAGCGCCCGCTCAATGTCGGTCCGCTCACCGAGCGCGAATGGGAGCTGGTGATCTCCATGCTGACGCGCGGCGAGGCGGACGTGGGAAGGCCGCTCACCGGCCATGCCGGCGGGAACGCGCTGCTCGTCGCCGCGCGCATCTTTTGCGACCGGAATGCGCTCGCCCTCGAGCGTGGCGATCCGCTGATGTGCGTGGTCTCCGATGCCACCATCGCCGATGCCCGCGTACGTGCGATGGTGCCGCTCGTCACGGCGCGAGGTCCGATCGTCAACTGGACTCGCGTCACCAGGGACGCGCGCGTGCTCCAGGTGATGCGACTGCTCGTTCGCACCTACGGGTACCCGGCCAACGCCGCCGCGGGCCTGGCCGGCAACTTCATCGACGAATCCAACATGCTCCCGCAGCGGGTCCAGGGCAGCGCCGATGACACCCCGATGCGGGCGCCGAACTTTGCCGGCCGGGTCACCGACTTCACCGCGGCGGACGTCATGAACCGCAACGAGACGGCACGAACCGGGCCCGCGCCCGCAGGCGTGGGCCTGGCGCAATGGACGACCACGGCGAGACGCGTGGGACTGTTCGCGCACACCTTCCGCGGGCGGCGGCTCGGTGCGCGAGTGTTGTTCGACCTGGACGCGCAGGTGGACTATGCGGCGACGGAGCTTCGCACGACGGGCTTCGCTCCCCTGCAGCGCGTGCTGACCAACCCGATGGTGACTGTCGATAGCGCCAGCGACGGCGTGGCGCTTCAATTCGAGAACCCGCGCAGCATCGCGCCAGCGCCGATCGCGACATTGCCGGCGACCCATCCCCTCCGCATCCGGGTTCTTCAGCTGCGCCGCGCCTCCAGCCAGAGGGCCCTGCAGATCTTCAACGCGGCAGAGAATCCACCAAGGTAACTCCTCGTCCGCGCCTCAGCTCGCGGCCGTTCGCAGCAGGAGCGGCGTAAATCGCGTGGGGATCAGATCGTGAGTCACATTCGTGCGAATGAAGATCACGCCTGACGAGGTCAATGCCGGTATCACGGTCCTGATCATCGATGGCGACGACATGTCGCTGCTGTCGTGCAGCTTGAGGAGGCTGGCGGCGGAGACTTTCAGCACGGCTGCGAGTCTCGCCCGGAGGAGATCCGCTTCCGTCTCAGTGTCCCCGTACTCCGTCTTCGGGCCATAGACACAGACGAGACGCGCGCTGTCGGGACGATGGCCGAGCAGCCCGGCTGTGTGCCAGTTG
The DNA here is from genome assembly GCA_963751025.1 of uncultured Acidobacteriota bacterium. Classification (GTDB taxonomy): domain Bacteria; phylum Acidobacteriota; class Vicinamibacteria; order Vicinamibacterales; family UBA2999; genus Gp6-AA40. The sequence goes on from CAVVTC010000016.1 coordinate 38,420, forward strand.
GTGCAGAAGTTCACGTAGTTGTTGATGCCGAACGTGTAGGTGCAGTCGAACAGCCAGAAATCGACGGCACGTCCGCCAACACCCGCCACAGACGATGGCGTGATGAGCACCATATCCGCACCGGCCGCCTCGACGAGCGGTTTGCCGCCACCAGAATGACCGACGACATAGGTGCGCTGGATGTTGCTCACCCAGGACGCGCGCTGAGACATGTCGGGCGCCAGATAGGGACGGTTCGACGGGTTGCGGAGACAGCGGAGATGCTCGTAGCACTCCAGTACCATTTCCTCGAGTCGCTTGGTCCCTGGACCACTCGGCTTTCCATCGCTGGCGGTTCCGTACTGACCACTGGGTGGAACAGCCCACGATGAAGCGGTGGCGGCTTCCGCGTCCCCGGGCACGAGCACGATCGGATTCTTGACGGCGCGACCAGTGAAGGAATCCGCGGGCGCCAGCGCCTGCTGCGATGCCGCGAGCGAGAGGAACCCATACTTGATCTGTGCCGCCGCGACCCCTTTGTTCTTTGAATCGCGACGCCGATGATGCGTGCGCGCCCTGCGGCACTGGCCCATCTCGGCACCCGCGAATGGCCGCTGGCCTCGACCCGTGCCGGAACGTCACCGGTGGGCGCCACCGTGACGTAGTTGCCGTTGCCGTGAAAGAAGATCAGCAGCCGCCGCTCGGCTGTGGCCGGCACAACCGCGGCGACTGACTTGTAGTCGTCACGGATACCAGCATTGGCAGCCGCTCGCTTGACTTCGCCGGTGCTGACTGGAACGGCGCCTTGCCGGCAATCAGCAGGGCCATCGTCTCGTTCACTGCCACGTCGCGTGCGCATACCGACGCGGCCGGTGACGGCTGATCCTCGGCGCCCTCGTCGGGCTCGCCCCTGCCTGGCGGCAAACTCACCCGCGGCACCGGCGCCGGACGCACGAGGACACGACGGAGGATGACGGCGTCGCCGCGGAGCCGGTCGGTCCCTTCCCGGAAGAGTGAATCTCTGTCCTGATCGGAAACGAGGATCCCTCGCCATGCCGAGCCGCGGAACTTGAACGAGCGATACACCACGAGATCGTCGTCGCGAAGATCGTCCCCGATCCGGCTACCGGGATGTGCCACGACCTTCCATCGCTCGTCTGGCTCGTCGCCATAGAACGGCTCGCGGCCTGGCCCCGTCCAGCGTCCGACGGGCATGAATTCCGCTTCGCTCCCGGCGGCTTCAGTCCGGCCGGCCGGCTTCCCGAGCAGCTCCGAGAAAAACAGATCGGCTTCGCGTTGCTCCTCGCGCGACCAGCCGCCGAACTCGCGTCCTCCGCGTCTGCGCTTCACGTGTGGATCCTCTTCGTGCGCGAATCTGGCGACGTATCGAGACGGGCCGCCTGAAGGCGGCCCCCACACCTGAAGGCGGCCCCCACGGAAATGAGGCTAGCGACGTACCGTCGGGCCGTCTGTGCCGCATCGTACGGATGGGCCCGCGCGCATCGCGGCGTGTGGTTCAACGCACAGACACCGGAGCCACGCTTGTTCGACTCTCTCGTCACGCGCGGTCTGGTGAACGCGCGCACCGACACCGTGCGCAACCTCGACGATCTCCACACCGCGCTCGTGCTCGTGGCCCACGATGTCGAAGAAACACGAGACGGCATCGAGGCACTGCTCACGACCGACGGCTACGCGATCGTCACGGCGAGACGTGAAGACGAAGCTGTCGCCAAAGCCCGTCGCCGGCGCCCGGACCTGATACTCGTCAGCTTTGACGGGGTCGCTGTCGATGTGATCTTGAGCGCTGCGCGGATCCGCCAGCGCGCCGGGCTGGGCAACGAGGTGCCGGTCGTGATCTTCTGCGTGCCGATCATCGACGAAGGCGCCGAGGTCGCGCTCGGCAACAACGTCTACATCACCCGGCCGGACAATTTCGATCAGTTGAGGGGGTTCATCGGCCGTCTGCTGTCGCCGGCCATGCCGCCGCCCGCTACGTTGCGCATTGTCGGTCGCACTCGGTCTCGACGCTCGAATAGCACTCGCACACCGCGGCTTCCAGACCGCCGCGATTGAGAATCGTGATGTGTCCCCGCGAGTAGCGGATGAGGCCGGCGTCCTGCAGGCGGCCAGCCGCCACGGTCACCGTCTCCCTGCGGCCGCCGAGCATGTTCGAGATGAACTCCTGGGTCATCTGCAGATCGTCCGCGTCGACGCGGTCGTGACACATCAGCAGCCAGCGGCACAACCGCTGCTCGACGACGTGCAGGCGGTTGCAGACGGCGGTCTGCGAGATCTGCATCAGCAGGGCCTGCGTGTAGCGAAGCAGCAGGCTCTGCAGCGGCAGGCAGGTCGCGAACGCCTCGCGCAACGCCCGTGCCTTCATCCTGAACGCTTCACCGCCGACGACGGCGACCGCCCGGTGAGGACTGTTCTCACTGCCCAGGAACGACGACACACCGACGACGCCATCGTTGCCGACGAGGCTCATCTCCGCGGTCGCGCCCTCTTCCGTGGTGTACAGCGACGACACGACCGCCGTGGTCGGGAAGTACACGTGCTCGATGCGCCGGCCCTGCTCGTAGATGACGTCGCCGAGCGCGAAGGTCACCGGCTGAAGGGACGCACGCAGACGCACGCGCTCCTGCGCGGCGAGGCCGAGCAGGATCCGGTTTCCATCGGTCGTGCCCGATTCCACCGCAGGCGAGGTGCCGAGGACCGGTCGTTGCTGCGTCATGACCTGCTACAACACTTTCTGAATCTGTTCGACCGCCAGGATGCACGGCTGACGCAGGCTGGTGACCTCGATCACCAGAAAGGACTTTCCGTCCTTTCCGCCATCGGACACCTCGACCACTTTTCCTTCGAGCTCGTCTCCCCCATGCAGCTCGTCGAGGATCACGAACGGCTGCGGAAGGTAGATGTCGCGAACGCGGAACCGAACGAAGCGGCCCCTCAGTGTGTCGTGTGCAAGGTTCGGCATGCGCGCGGTCTCTCGTGAACGCGCATCACAGAGGCAAGGCCGATGCCGTCGCTGATTGATGGAGAAATGCCGTCGCCTCACGAGAACGCACGAAACCGGATGCGGTACGGGCGTTCCGGATCGGTACCGCGTTGCCGGAAACAGATTTCCGATCGGGTTCGTACGCTAACGCACAGACGGGTGCTCGCGCGCGGATCAACAGTCTGTTCATTCGGCGGAGGCAGCGCGAGGCAGCACCATGAGCTTCTTCGAGTTCAGCGACTTCTCGGAGGCGAGCGCACCACCAGCGCGTTCGTCGTCGCGCCCGGCAACGCGCAGCAGTCCGCCGCCGCGGACCGGTCCGTCGCGAGAGCAGCGCGGCGACGCGACCAGCGAGCGGCAGCAGCGCGTCGGCGAACCGCAGTCCATCGGCGGGCAGAACGCCCGCGGGCACTCGACCCGCAGGCGCCACTGGTCCTGCGACGCAGTCCTCATCGTCATCGGCGAACCGGCCGGACAGCCGAAGCGGCGGCGGCTTCAGCTTCGATCGCTTCGCGCCGTTCCTGCAGCAAGGGTGGGATTTCCTCTCGCCGCAGTTGTCGCGGGCCATCGGACCGCAGTCGGGCCCGCAGCCTGGGCCCGGACCGGCGCCAGGAGCACCCACCGATCCTGGAGGCGCGGCACCGTTCGCGCAGCCGTCGCCCGCCGATGCCGGCGCGCCACCGTTTGCCGGAGCGCCGCAGCAGTTTGCGGGCGCCCACAGCAGCCACAGCACCTGGCAGCCGCCGCCAAGCGCCGATCGGCTCGGGCTGCTGATGCAGGCGCTGCAGCAACGGCAGATTCCGCCGCTGCCTGCGCCGGCCGTGACGGCGCCACAGGCCGATGGTCTCGGACTGCTGCGGCTGATTCTGTCCAACCCTCAGTTTCAGCAGTCGCTGCAGCAGGCGGCGATGACCGGCGCCGGCGCGGTCGCGCCGGTGGCGCTGCCGATGCCGGCCGCGCAGGTACCAGGCGGCATGCGATCGATGGACATCCCGCTTGGCGCGGTGATCAACGCCATTGCCGGACTGACCGGGCCCGCCCTGATGCAGCTCAATGCGCGAACCAGCGAAGCGGATCCCGAAGTGCCCGAGTACCTCGTCGAGCGAGGACGGGGAGTTCATCGTCGATCCGGCGAGCTCCGATGACCGGGCGTCGCTGGTCGTGCACATGTTCGAGGTGAGCGACGAGGCCCAGCGCCTCGACGAGGCGCTCCAGCAGCAGCGTCAATTGAGTCAACCGAGTCAGCGCCGTGCCTACACGGAGCTGGACGAAGCCGACGAGTGGGCACGCGACGTCGGTCTCTTGTGAGGTAGGGGCATGGTGAATACAGACACGTCGAAAGTGATGCAGGACGCCCTGCAGTCCGCGATCGCGCGCATGAACAACGGCAACGGATCGGATCACAAGCCGAACCCCAGTGATCTGATCAGCGCGTTCATGCCGCTCCTGCCCAGGCTGTTTCAGAACAACGGGTCGGGCGAGGAGATGCTGGAAAAGATCGACTCGCTGCAGAAGGGTGACCTGGCGCCGCTGCGCGAGCAGGTGCAGCTGCTGCGGAAGCAGTGCTACCGGATGCTGAAGTCGCAGGAACAGCTCCTGGCGAAGGTCCACGAAATTCAACGACAGCAGGTTGCTGCATCGGGGGCGGTCCTCGACCTGGCGCAGCAGATGGCGCGCATCACGTTCGTCGAGGACACCTCCGCGGGCGAGGACGATCTCGAACGTGAGCCTCCGCCCGCTCCTGTCGTGAACCGGGCGAAGCCACGCACGCACAGGAATGGGAGCGGCAGACGTCAGCGGGATACCTAGATACAGCACGGCCCAAGGAGCCGAGCAGGAGGCTGAAATGACTGAGAGTTACGACGAAGCCGATGAGAGCTTCGAATACGACGAGGCCGCTGAGGCCGCTGACGAGGGCGAAGCGATGGACGAAGCCGGTGAGGCGTACGACGAAGCGTACGACGAGATGGACGAAGCCGCCGACGAGTACGCGGCGGACGAAGCCGCCGACGAGTACGCGGCGGATGAAGCGGCCGACGAAGGTGAGGCGGCCGATGAAGCGTTCGACGAGGCCGTCGATGAGGCCGCGGACGAGTCGTTCGACGAAGCGGCGCTCAGCGCCTCGGCTCGACTCCGTGCCAACCGCGATCGCAATCGGCGCGCGTCATGGGCGCGTCGGATTGCGGCCGATCAGCGGCTCGAGGCGAAGCGCGCCGCGAGCGCGCAGCGGAGCATCGCCAGCCAGATCAAGACCATCCAGCCCGGACCAGCAGCCAAGGTCTCTTCCGTCGGCACGCTGCAGGGCGCCGGGGTCGTCACCGCCGTACTGCCGAATGGCCGTCGCAGCCGGATGCGCCTCATGCCGACGCTGGCGCCGGTCAAGGAAGTGAACCGTCTGCGCTCGGTGCTGCTCGCGAACGAGCGCCGCCAGGCAGTGGCCACCTCGAGGAACTCGCGGGCGATCAGGGCACTCGCCGTCACGCAGGCGTCGGCGGTGCGGAGGATGACCCAGTCGCAGCTCAAGAGCGACAAGGACCTCGGCAAGCGGATCGTCGAAGGTCACAACCGTCTCGACGCGCGCATCACCAAGGAGCTTGGCGGCAGCGCCGGCGGGACCGGCATGCATGGCAAGCGCATGATGGCGATGCTGCGTCGTCAACGTCAGCGTTCGATCATGAACAGCGTGACCATCGCCAGCTCGCTGCCGTTCTGGGCGGCGTACGGGAAGAAGGACGACCCGTTCGCGACCAACAACCTGATCCTCGGCGGATCGCTGCTCGGATGGCTCGTCGGCGACGAGCTCATCGATCAGTTCAGCGGCAAGTCGGGGGTCGCCAAGACGGGAGCCAACTGGTGGTCATGGCTGGCGCCCATTGGCAACGGCGCCACCGTGTACTTCCTGCTGAAGGACAAGCAGCACGAGAGGTTCGTCGGTGGCATCACCGAGCAAGACGCTGGTGGCGGCGGAGACGTCACTCACGATTCCGCTCACCGACGCGATCGGCGAGGATTCCTTCGACGACTTCAAGAAGGAAGACCACGCGGCGACTCGGTGGTGTTGGTCAGCAGCGCCTGACGGACCGGTCGCCATCGCATCGGCGATCGTCGATCGAGAAGGGCAGCTGGTGGTGACTCTGGTCGGCGACGCATGCGCTGGAGAGATCAAGGTCGCGTGGATCGTCGATACGGAAGCCGCTGAGACGCTCTCAGTGAAGGCGACGGCGTAGCGTCGAACGACCGTTCGATGCTCTGCCAGGAACCGACCCGTGTCGGCCGATTCAAGCGACGACGTGATCGACAGTCGCCTTCAGGGAGACACGGATAGTGGAACACCGTATCGGGGGGTCCGGTCGCTGGCCGCGATCCTCCCGAACGGCCGTATCGTCTGGCTCCGGGTTGACGAATCGCTCGCACCCGTGCGGGCGCTGGGCAACCTGGGCCAGCTCGCCGACAACACTGCACGCTGGCGTCGCGCCAGCGTGCAGTCACAAAGCGAGGCGATCGAACGCCTGTCGCGAACGATCGCCTCGGACACGGAACGGACGCTCGATGCGCGAATCGCGCGCACCGGCGCCACACGCCGGCGGATCGTGGCCAGCAACCGCAGGCTCGATCGAAAGCTGGCCAAGGCGAGGGAAGAGCATCGCGCCCGGGTCGAGAAGCAGCTTCGCATCGAGCGCGAGTCGGTCGCGCGTCTGGGCCGGCGCGACCTGTGGGACAAGCTCCTCGTGCTCTCGTCGCTGCCGCTGTTTACCGCCTACGGCCAGCCTGGCGCGCCGCTCAGCGCGAACAACGTCGCGCTGCTGCTGACGCTCCTCGTCTTCCTGGTGGGAGACCAGATCGTGGACGCACTGTTTGGATCCGGGGAAAAGTCGCCATATCCGGTGCGCGACGCCGATGTCTGGACGTACCTGGCGCCGGCAGCGAATCTGCTCGCCGGATGGTGGCTGCTGAGCGATCGCCAGCACGAGCGCTTCGTGGCCGGGCGAACGGTGATCCCCGTCGATCCAGCTCGAATCAGAAGTGAACCCCGCTGCCCCTCGAGCTCCAGTATCGATACACCGCCGAGATCGATCTCCAGGAAGTCATCGCGCTCGACCACCGGGACGACTTCAAGACATTCGCCGGCGTCCCGGCGGTGGCCACGATCAGTTCCGTCGTGCTCTCCGCCGCGGGCAAGGCTAACGCCGCACGGGTGAAAGGGCTCACCGCAAAGGTCACCGGAGGCACGCTGACCATCACGCTCACGGTTGTTGCGGGCGTGGCGGCCCCCGGGCTGTCGGTGCTCGACACACTCGAAGTGGCATGGATGGTCGATACCAGGAACCCTCGACGTCGGCCTCGACCACGTAAGGGACGGAACGTGCCAAAACTCACGCCCGACGATCTCCTGTCCGCCGCCCCTGACGCCCTTCGCGGCGATCAGACGAACGCACGCACACTGCTGCAGAACGTTCAGCAGCGCGCGCAGGAGCGCGCGCGCGAGGCGGTACGCACGCGCCTCGGACCATCCGAGCGCACGCCTCTCACCCTGCGGAAACCCTCCGCTCCCCAGCCAGTGCCGCCGGTCGCGCCCAATTGGCCCGTGGAGATCAGGCTCCAGAAGGGGCGCAAGGTACGCGCGACGCTCGTGCCGGGCGCAGCGCGGCGCGAAGATCTCGCTGCCGTGGCCGATGTCAGTGCCGCCAACGATCGACAGGCCTTCGACGCCATCCAGCAGCAGAACGAGGCGATCGAGAGCTTGCGGCGATCGCAGGCCGAGCTGGTGAGCAAGGTCGCCACGCTGCAGGCGCAGGCCGACCGCTCCACCGTCGGCCTTCTCCAGGGGATCACCAGCCTCGAGCAGCAGCTCCAGACGGCCAGATCGCGAGTGCTGCACGCAGACGCTCTCGTCGCGTCGTCAGGCCACTCGCCAGCAGCGGGCGCTGGACTCGATGGCGACGACGACGCAGATCCAGCACGTGAACTCGGTGGTGAACTCGATGCAGGCAGCCGCGTTCGGAGAAAAAGGGAGTCTGCTGACGACCAACAATCTGCTCCTCGCCGCGAATCAGCTTCTGTGGCAGTTCATCGATCCCCTGCTGCGCGGGATGGGTTTCGCGCTCGGGCCATCGCCGAGCCTGCTGACGTGGTTGTCGCCGGTCGGCAGCCTGCTGACCGGCCAGCTCGTCGTCGGCAACCGGCAGCACGTCCGCTTCATCAGCGGCGTCGTCACGTTCGATGGCACTCGACCGTTCTCGCGAGAGCGAGTCGCTGCGGAGCCGATTGGCCGACTCGTTCTTCAAAGACTTCAAGCGTCGAACGGACGTGCCCGTCACCGCGGTCCCTCTCGACGAGGGAATTGCTGCCTCCGACGTCTCGGCGAACGTACGAAACGCGGTCGTGACAGTCTCGTGATCGATGTCGGCGAGGGCGGGGCGGCACCGAGAGGACGGGTCGCCTGGATGGTGGATACGGGAGTAGACGGTGGCTGAGAGCCCTGTCCTCACCGTCGCGCGCCTGCTTGGCGGAGTCGTGCTCCTGAACGGGAACCTCGGGCATCAGGTCCTCGGTCAGCTGTTGATCACGAACAGCAATGAGGTGGCGATTGCCGGAGCCGCCGCGGCAGTCGCTGCCACGTCCGGGCAGCAGAACGCCGCGGCGCAGATCGCGATTCGCACGGCCGTGCCGGCGCTCGCGGTGCGCGGTCTCCTGCTGAAACAGGAGCAGCGCATCGAACGCCGCGAGACGCTCCTTGCCGAACGCGAGCGAGCAGCTCGATGCACTGACGCAGGCGAACGAAGAAGAGCGCCGAGACGATCAAGTCCCAAAAGACGCAGATCGATCAGGCCAGTATCCGGGCAGGCCGCACTCAGAAGGCAGCAACCTCGATGTTGTGCGCTCGAGGCGGAGAAGGACGGCGGCGGCCTCGACGATCGCCGGGCTCGAGAAACCGGAACGCGACGACCTGGTGACCGAGATCGGATGCGTTTCGAACCGACGTCGTTCGCCAGTCCGGGCTGAACATCGACGATCCCTATCGCCCGCCGAAATCCACGATCGGCAGAAAAGCCGACCAAGAGAGAAGACGAGCACGCCGCCTCGGACACCGGAAGCCGCGAAAGCCGAAGGGCCTGATCATGAGATCCAGAGAGCGCGAGGCCGCCGATCTGTTCTTCGCCGATCTGTTCGGCGTCCGCCGCCGGCGGACTCCTAACTCCTCCAGGACATCGTCGAGTGGAAGAGCCGTCGTCGCCGCGCCGCCGAGACCGCCGGCCGCCAACTGGGAGCGGCCCGATCTGATCTTCGATAACTACGTCCATCGCTCGGCGGAAGACGGCGAGGCCGCGCTCGGCGAAGCGGCAGACGAGGGCTGGACCGTTGCCGCGCCACCGCTGTCCGAGACGCCGCCCGAGACGCTGCGACCGGGCGACGTGGTCATCCAGCGAGCGATGGGCGACGGCCGGCTGGCCACCGTCAACGCCGTGAGCGACGTCGATGCTCGAACACTCTATGGACGTGGCGGTCTGATTCGCAGCGACACGCTGGTGCTGCGACACCCGGATGACCGGCCGGGGTTCGAGCCGGCCACGCCGGCCACCACATTCGATCTTCTCGAGGCCGAGCACGACAGTGAGACTGATTACGGCGACACGTCGGAGGACTCACCGCCCGCACCGAGTGCCGACGCCGGTGAGACGACGGTCCATCTGCCGCTGCTGACCGCCCATGCCGCGAGCGGTTTCACCTACAACCTGTCCGGGCCGAACTGCGTCCTGCGCTGGGCCCGGGTGCCGCGCGGGTTCAGCGGCGCGCTCGACGTGGTCGTGCACTTCCACGGCTACAAGTCGCACAACGCGATGCGGCTGAGCGACAAGGCCAACGCCAGCGGCCTCGACCTCCAGACGCCGGGTGTGACCGGACCGACACTGGCTCTGGTGCCGCACGGTCGCGCGTTCGCGTCGCGCGTCCCGAACACCGACGGCTTCACGTTCCCGGCCATCGCCAACCGCGAAGGGCTGCAACGATTCATCGACGCGGCCCTGTCTGCGTTCAAGGCGACGATCGGATCGTCGGAGGGCCCGCTGAAGGTCAGGCGCGTGATCATCACCGGGCATTCCGGTGGCGGCGCGGCGCTGAACCTGCTCATGCGCTCGATGGCCAGCGGTGATGGGGCGCACGCCTTCCACTACTTCGATGCCACGTACGGCGGAGCATCGGTCATCACCGATGCACGCGGCTGGTTGCGAACCGCGCTGGAACGCGATGCGAAGGCGCTGCGCGACGTGTCCGCGGAGCAGCGTTCGCACGTGATGAACGAACGGGGCGGCAGCCTGCGAATCATGTTCATCGACGGCACGCCCACGACGGCGACCGCCGTCGCCGTCGATCGATTCATCGACAGGACGCTGCGCGAGATCGAGCCGGACGAAGGGCGGCGGAGTTTCCTGCGGCGGTACTACCGCGCACAGGCCGTGGTCAATCCACGGACCGTGGGCCACAGCCGCGTCCCGCACGTGTTCGGCGGCCGGCTGCTCGCCGATGGCAGCCACGCACTCGACCCTGACGCACGAGACCTGATCGTGTCGCGCGCGCCTGCCGAGGACACGGCCGAGGACCCTCCGACGGCAGCGCCGGCGCCGGCGACACCTGCCGTACCGCCACTCGACCGCGTGCGCTCGGCGATCGAGACCACGCTGAGCAGCTTCCGCAACCTGGTGGTCGCGGCGCCAGCGCCAGTGGGTCGGGATGTGGCGGTGCCGGTCCCGTACTTCATCAACAAGCCGACGAGCCCGAGCCGTGTTCGCGGCGAGCAGCGGCGTCCGGGCCTCATGCGCAACGAAGCCCTGGCTCGGCTCTATCGCGCACTGCACTTTCGCGCAAGGGTCGGCAAGTCGCAGCCGTCCGATATACGCGCCTTCCTCCAGGGCGCCATCGATGCCAACGCGGTGCCCGGGCAGGCGAGCGGCCTGTCAGCGGTCGGGCTCAAATCGTTCCTGAGCGACATGGGCGTCGGCGTGGACTGCTCGGCCTTCGTGTCGCAGGCGCTCAACGCCTGCATGGCCGCCTTCGATCGCAGCGAGCGCATCGACACCAACTCCGCGAACCTGCGCGGCGGCGCCGGTCACAACACGCAGCAGTTCGACCTGGTGAGCCGGCCCCGCGATCTGATGCCCGGCGACACGATGTGGAAGACGGGTCACATTCGAATCATCCACAGGGTCGAGCCACAGGCCGATGGCTCGATTCAGTTCGTCACGGCCGAATCGTCGTCGATCGATCTCATCGGCGCCGTCGCCAAGAGGTGGAAGTGCCCTCAGGCCGATCGGTTCGCATCGATCCAGGTCGAGCGCGCCGGCACCTTTCAGCCAAGCACCGAGGTCAACGTCTTCAGTCGCTATCGGCCGCTCGCCGATGTCCTTCGCGCCGGCCGGCCGGCTGCCGAAGCCGAAGACGATCCTCCGGCTCCGCCACCGGCGCCGACGGCCAGCCGACCAGTACCGATCGCGCCGCCACCGGCATCCGTGGCGGCTCCGTCAACCGCGCCCGGTCCCGCGCCGAGCGCCGGCACCGCACCGACTACGCCCGCTTCGCTCACTCAGCCCGAGATCGATCGGCTCGCGCGCATCGAGTTCGCCAGCGCCGCCGACATCGACACGTTCTGCTCGCGACGCGGGGCGGCCGGATTTGCCGCGTGGTTCAACACCCAGCTCTCTGGCCGGCCGCCGTTTCAACGAGCGAACGGCGGGCCGCTCGCGATGGGCACCACTCCTCTGGTCAGGCAGCACTTCGTGTCGTTCTGGAACAGCATTCCCGTCGCCTACGACCGGCCGCGCATCACGGCGCTCGACTTCGCCGCGCTGATGTGCATCGTGTTGAACGAGACGGGCGGCGACTTCACGGCCAGTCCTGAACTGTGCGGCCGTGGCGCCAGCGATGCCCGCGGACGCCACCCCGGCCTGGCCTACGCCTTTGACAAGGTCATCGGCATCAAAGGCAGCTACAACACCCTGAGCGGCAATCGCCGGGCCGGCGACCTGTTCAACGACGCCGACTACGTGCGCACGCACGGCAGCCTGGCCGGCGGATCGCGCCTGGCCAACAAAGGCGGCGATTTCGGCAACGCCTGGAACTCGGAGTACTACCCGCAGACCGAGTTCTCGACCGCAGAGAACCTGGCCGAGAACGGCTTCATCATGCAGGCGGACTTCTATAAGTTCCGCGGTCGCGGAATCATCCAGACGACGGGCCGCGGGAACTACCTCGCCGCCGTCGATCTCATTCAACGCTACACGGGCAGCAACACGGTGCTCCTCGAGTTCAAGCGTCGATGGTCCACGCTCACCCGGGACGTCGCGGCCACGACCAGCACCAACGCGGACTGGGATCTCATCTTCAGCCAGGGCCCGATCCTGGCGCGTGCGCTGCGACTGCACAGCGGCGCGGGCAACAACGACTACCGGACGATGTCCACGCAATCCGCGACGCTGCTCGATGTGCCGGCGCCGCCACCGCCGCCGCCACCTCGACGCGTGCCCGCGGGCGTCAAGGGATCGATCTACTTCATGGGCCGGCGCATCAGCGGCAAGTACGACTACTCGGCCGGCCCCTATCGCGATCGCGTGCTGGCGATGCTGCGCGCGATGCTCGCGCTCTGACGAGGAACACCGACATGGAGTCCAGACCCGCACAGCTCTTCGATCGCATCGTCCATCGTGGCGAAGACGCGACCGACGTGTTCTTCGAGACCGACGATGACGCGCCGGACGCCGGTGGCGTGTGGACCGCAGTCGCATTGCCCGGGTCGCCGACGCCGTTCGACGATTTGCGGGCCGGTGATCTCGTCGTGCAGCGCGCGCTCGGCGAAGGCAATCTCGCGACGCTTCACGTGATCGGCGACGACATCGGGCCACAGGCGCTCTACGACCAGCACGGACTGATCCGGCCGGACATGCTGGTGTTTCGCGAGGCGGTGACGTCGGAAGACGTGCCGAGCGTCGTCGGTGCTCCGCGGCGGACCGCGAGCGAGTGGCATCGAGCCGCCAAAGCCGGGTTCCTCGGACGACTTCCGGAACGCACTCGTCCCGGGACAGGCAGCGAGGTCCTGACGGCGCTGATGCTGCCGGCGACCGAGCCCAAAGACTGGAGGAAACACCCGACCGCGAAATCAGCCCGGGACGAGAAGATTCTCGACGAGATCGTGAGCGGCAACATCCCGCGGTTCCTGCGTCAGGGAACGGTGGTGACGGTGAAGTTCACCGGCAAGGACAAGAAAGAGCACACGATTCACTACCAGGTCATGCGCGAGTACCTGACCGTCGGCAATACCAGAGACCACGTCATCGTGCCGCTGATTCCCGCGACCGCTCAGCGGATCGCCGACAAGTTCGGGTGCATCCTGCCGACTCGAAAGATGGTGGACCAGATCTTCAACGCGGCGACGGTCAAGCTCAGCGCCCTGCCGCGCGATTACTGGATGCAGGGCCAGACCGACAAGGCAACGGGCAAGAAAGTGCCCATCTACGATCCGACCAAAGACAAGAAGTCTGGTCACGCACGCCTACGACGAGTACCTGAAAAAGCCGGACTGCCAGATCTCGACAGCCTCGTATCTCGAGCACGATCTCGCGATCAGGCAGCAGTTGAAGAGCGAGGCGGGCATCGTGCGCGGCAACGACATGCCGCTCGTCGCCGGTCACAAGAAGGACCTGGTCATCGCCAAGGCCGCCAGAGCCGATCGGCTTCAGGCCTACGGGTGGTTCAAGGCCGAGAAAAAACCTGACGGCACAAACGTCTGGACGGTCCTCCAGAACTTCGTCGAAACCAGTCACGAGCCGCAGTACGTGGACTACAGTCACGCGGCGCGTCTCGTCGCCGGGACCATGCTCGTGGACGATCAGGAAATGACCGCTGCCGAGGTGCTCGCAAGCGACCTGTATTCCGAGGGCCTCAACACCAAGAGCCTCAACAAGGACGGCACTACCGACGCAATCATCAAGAGCCCGCGCGTGCCGAACGTTCCGGTGCCTTGACTGGTCCTTGGTCCTTGGTCCTTGGTCCTTGGTCCGGTCCACATCAAGCGGCTCTTCGACGCTCGTATTCGCTGCGGCTGGCGACGATGATGTCGCGCGCGCGATTGATGTCCGCCGAGAGGCGGCTGCGCCGCTCGAACTCGGCGCGGTCCGACCCGGCGTGATCCGGATGGTTCTCCACACGCTTCCGCCGCCAGGCGAGATGGACGTCTCGATCGGTCGCGGTTGGAGGCACGCCCAGCATCTGATACGCCCAATGGATCTCGTCAATCGGTGGAGCGGCGCCGCCCGAGGGCGCTGCCCGAGTCTGACGGGGATCCGGCGCAGCCGCGGCCTCACGAAACTTCAATACAACGCGCTGCGCGGCGACGTGATCGGCCGAGAATCGCAGCGCGTAGGTCATGAAGCTGACGTCGTTGGTGAGACCTGACCAGATCACCCCGAGGAGCGCGCCGCGGAAGATCCCGCCGGCGTCGGTCCACGCCGGCAGGCCGGCGTCCCACGCCAGCATCTCCGTCCCGCGAAAGAGGCAGTAGCCAGGCAGGACCCCGAGCGCCCCCGGAGCGCCGCATTCGCGGAGACCGTGATGAAGGAACGGCAGCGCCGGGCCGCCGCGGGTCACGAGATCGACGAGATCGATCGTCCCGAAGGCGATCGTCTCGTGCTCTCCCGCAAGCTGCTGACAGAGTGCCCGATTGAATTCGTGCGCCGGATGCACGGACACGAGGACGACCTTCAGGCCGGGACTCCCGATGAACTCGAAAAACTGCGCCGCATCCACCGTAATCGGTTCGGTCATGGCGGACGCCTGGTCGCGGGACGCTCACACCGCTTCTGTCAGGCCGGAATCGAGCGTCGATCGACGGATTCGCTGCACCCGCGCGAGAAACATCGGCGAGGTCGCAACCGGACCGGCGACGGTGGCCAGCGCCTGCCGCGACGTCGTCAGCTGCGATGTCAGCGCTTCGAGCGAGGCAGGGATCGGCGTCAGCGCCAGGCGCGCGTCTTCGGTCGAGAGCGTCGCCGCCATCGCAGCGAGCGTGGCGTCGACGGTGACGTTGCGCGAGGGCGCGACGTTGACGACGCCGGCGAGTCCCGAACGCGCGTCGGCGATCGCCCGGCGCGCGACCGCCAGCTCTGGCCGCGCCAGTATCGGCGCGACTGCGGCTCCCGCCGCGGCAGCCGCCGCGATCATGGTCTGAAGAGCCGCGCGTGCGCGTGTGACACGAGCGGCCACGTCCGCGGCGGCCTGCAGATCGCGCTCGAGCTCCGAGAGCACGTCGCCCTCGCGACGCTGCATCTCGGCGAGCGACGGCGACCGTGACGCGCCTCGAACCAGGCGCTGGAGAAGACGCTCGAAGCGCCGCCGGGCCGCGACCAGGCCTTCCTGAATCGCGCGATCGAACAGCGCGGCCATGCCCTTCTTCGATCGGAGCAGCTGTCCGAGGCGGGCGCTGGCGTTGGCCGCCCACGACACCGGGGCATCGAGCGCCGGACGCACGTAGTCGCGCAAGGCGGCTTCGATCTGCGCGAGCTGCACGTCGCGATCCCGGCCCGACACACTCAGCGCAGCCGTCAGCGTCTTGTCGTTCCGGATGGCCGATTCGGCCGCGGCTCCGCGCTGGATAGAAGAACTGGCGGGATCGAGCACGATGACTCGCGCCGAACCGATGGCCGCGCCAGCCACGGTGAACTCGACGTCGATCCCGAACTTCTGAAGCAGATCGCGAAACTTCGCCGGCTGCCGTGCCTTGAGCAGGGCCAGGTAGGGGGGAAGACCACGACTCCCTGCAAACTGGATGAATCCGGCGCTGACGAGCGCGCGATCGTAGGTGTTGATCGCGTCGAAGTTGCCTTCGTGATTCGAGACGAACTTGAGTGCAGCGGCTTGAGCGGCCGCCTGAGCCGCGGTCTGACCTGCCGATACCCCCAGGGCCTGATACTCGGTGACCGGGATCGCCGACGGCGACACCGTGCCGACAGACATCACGCCGGTCTCGCTCTGCGTGGCACTGCTCGCGACGTGATCGTGAAATGAGATCTCGTGGGGCCCGATGGCGATGCGCCAGGCCGATACCCGATCGAGAAACGCGGCGGTCCCGTCGCCGGGCGCCACGACTCCTGGCGTGATCGCGCCCGTGAACGCGCCTCGAGCGATCCAGAAGCGCGCGTCAGACTGCACGGCGCGCAGCGCCTGGATTGTGGCGCGCAGATTCGCCTGTGACACCGCGCCGGACGAGGCCGCAGGAGATTCGCGATGCGTCGCCGGCAGCCGGCCAAGATCGACCAGCCGGCGCTGCACACCGCGCACATCGTCCGGGGCGTTTCCGCTGGCGGTCGATCCGACGGGACCGGTCAGCGTCAGGCCGCGGCTCACAGCGACCCGTGCGCTGTTTCTCGCCGCCGCGACTGCCGTGAAGTCGGCGGCGGTCGGCGAAGGAATCGCGCGATCGAGATCCGTGCGAGTGGGACTGGTGACGTCGACCTTCCCATCGACGGCGGTGCCCATCGACCCCTGAAAGCGCTCGATGGCGTCGATGGTCCGAGGCAGCGAGGCCTCGGCGGTCTGGCCCGACGGACGCTCCGCCGCGGCGTCGCTCTGCTCGAGCAGATGGAGCTCGATGAGGCGCTGCTGCACGGCCAGCACATCGGCGGCGGCATTCCGCCCGCCCCGGCCCACGCTGCCCTTGATCGCCAGCGGCGGTCGAATCGCGGCTATCGGAGCGCTGACGGCCTGCTCGTCACTCTCGGTCGGAGCGGCGCTCGCCGGCTCGCTCGGCGTCGCACGCAGCCTCTCCCGGAGTCCCGGCGGGTTGTATTCCCAGTGCCAGGGTTCGCGACGATAGGGAAACCACCCGTGCGACTCGCCGCGGAGAAACATCCACTTGTACACGGGCGACGCATACATCCCGACCAGATTCCGGAACGGCCGTGTCGAGGTCTCGGCGAAGCGCAGGCCACCGTGGGACATGTTCAGATCGATGGCCAGGCCCAGCGTGTGCGAGGAGAACGCGGCGACGGCAAGACGATTGTCGGCGCGCGCGGCGTTCGCCTGCGCAACGGCTGGCGCGCGATACGCGTTGTTGATGGTGAGCGTGACACCGTCAGCACTCGCCGCCGTCCGCATCTGCACGTACGAGGCCGATGCGTCGCGGTGAAGGCGTATGCCCTGTTCGCCCGGCACGGCAACCAGCGCGCGTCTCATCCTGCTCTGCATCGCGGCGTCGAACTCGCTGGCGCGAACCGCAGCGGTCTCGCCCTGGTTCGCACGACGCTCCGGGCGCAGGCGCGTGAGCGCCGCGAACATCCGGTCGGCGCGATCCTCGTTCGGCCCCGTGGGTCCGCCCGGAAAATCGGCGGCGTTCCAGGCGAAGCCGAGATAGCGATCGCGTTCGGACGGCTCGAGCCGCTCCAGCGCCGAGCGCTGTTCGTCGAGAATGAACAGACGCTCGTCGGCGGCAAGGTCTTCGGTTGGCTGCCGACGGTTGACACGCACGCGCTGGCGTTCCATGGCGGGCCTCAACTTTTTCGCGCTCGCACCTCGAACACGAGCACGATGTCGTCCACGATGTCGGGGACCTTGGCGCCGGTGGCGCTCACCGCCAGCTTCCAGACGCCGGCCGGGCCCGAGGCTTCGCCGCCGGCGCGCAGAATTTTCGATTGCGGCCACGGCGGCGCCCAACCGGCGATTTCGGTTCCAGATCCCTTGGGCGGATCGAGTCGCAGCTTCAGCACGTCGGCGCCGGCCTGGCCGCGAGGTATCGCGAACGCCGTGACACGCTCGATCCGCAGATCGAGATCGCGATACCGGCCCGAGAAGCGATGCGCCTCGAGCGGGAGCGGCACCTCGACTTCCTGGCCCGAGGCGGTCTCCTCGATCGTCTTCCACGCAGCGGGCACGTCACGCCTGAGGCTCACGAAGTGCTGGGGCTCGGGCTTGATGCCGCCCCGTGCCAGCCCTTTCTCCCGCTCGGCGCGCGCCGCGGCTTCCAGTGCGGCGCCGCCGTTGCGCGCCGTGTAGGCGAGCGTGAGCACGACGTCGGTGAGCTGGCTGATGTCGATGGCGTTGTCCGTCTGCCGCAGCTCGATGCGCCACGTCGAGATCGCCCCTGCCCCCTCGAACGGCAGATACCGCTCATCGTCGAAACGCAGCTGAAAGAGTCCCGCATCGGCGTCGGGCTTGCTGGTCGCGACCGCTTGAATGGGCGCGACGTTGACCAGGAATCTCGGGTCGTCGGCATCGGCGGCCTGCGCATAGCTGCCGCTGGCGTTGGCGTCGGTGCGGATGCGGTTCTCGAGCAGCGTGAGCGTGCAGTTGACGTTGGTGTGGGGCCTGAGCGTGCCGGTGATCGTGAGGCTCGCCGTCTTGACGCGGCGGAAGTAGTGGCCCGGGAAGTCGCCGTCGAGGAGCGCCTCGGTCACGGCAATCTGGCAGCGGCCAGAGGCGAGCAGCTCGATCAAGGCGATCGGGTAGTCCTGCCGCAGCGAGATGTGCCGGGTGACCTCGATCGAGCGGCGATCGCCCTCGACGTACGCCGCTTCCATCCGCCGCAGATCGAGCAGCAGCCGCTCGCCGGCAAAGAGTCCGTTCTTGAGGCTGTCCCAGTACGAGAACTCGATGAACGACGAGGACTGATCGCCGCGCTCGAAGCGGAACGCGCGCTCGGCCTGCTGCGCGGCGTCGAAGGCCACTTTGTAGGCGCTGGAAGTACACGCCGGACAGCTGGCCGAGCATCCAGCCATAGAGCTGCTGGTTGGTGTACTTGTCGCGCAGGTACGCTGCCACCTTCTTGGAGTTCTCGACCTCGAGGTCGTGCCGGCGCAGCTCGGCGGAGCTGATCTCGAGCTTGAGCTGCGTCTCGACAATGCGCTTTTCGATCTGCGCCTTCTCCTTGGTCGAGCAGCTGCGCCTCGTGCTGCCATTCATCGCGCCGGCGCTGGTACTCGGCCTGAATCGCGGCCATGTCGGCTTCGGTCTCGTGCTTGCTCATGACCTTCTGGAAGCTGGCGGCGAACGCCGAGGCCGACGTCGCCGAACATCTGGCCGCCGAGCTGCAGGGTCACGAACGGCGAGCTGAAGCCGCCGGCGGCGCCGGTCTGGAACTCGGGAATCGCGTGCATCACCTTCGCGACGAGCTCGGCGCCCTCGGCGACGGCGGACGATCACCTGCGCCGCGGTGAGAGACTTCTGCGCTGCTTCCTCCTGCGGGTTCATCAGCTGCTGGAGCTGCGCGTTGAGGTGCTGCATCTGCATGTCCACGTGCTCGCGCGACAGGTTCAGTTCGGCCAGCTCCTCTTCGACCTGCCGCACCTGCTTCTTCCGGATGTCCCGCACCGCGTCGAGCAGCGCCGTCTCGTTCGACGCGCGCAGCGACGCGAGCCCCTCGGCGTCGCGTCGCTCGAGGACCCGCAGGGTCATCGCGCCGAAGGTGCGGATTTCCTCCGCGAGCCGGATGGCGCGGGCCAGGAGGAAGCGGAATCGATAGTGCGGCGGCGGCGCGTTGAGGCTGGCGATCACGCTGCCGAGATCGACGCCCGCCGCCGCGGCCCGCACGAGGAGGCCGGGATCGATCGGCGGATCGAACAGCGCGCAGCTGTCGCACGACGCCCTGAATGTTCATGCAGTTGCGGATCTTGAACAGCCGATCCGCCACCGTGTCCCAGTACTTGTCGAGCTGCGGATTGGGCGGCGTGCAGAAGTACTGCGTCGCCATCCCCAGCACGCGCCGTGACGCCGCCGACGTCCGGGCGCGCGTTGATCCGGAACGGCCGCCGCACCTGGAGGTTCTCGAGCCGCACCTCGAAGTTCGAGAACAGGTTGAGGTCGTGCCGCATCTTCTGGAACGTCAGCGGCTCCTGCGAGACGATCGGCGGGATCTTCTCGGGACGCGGGCCGAGGATATTCGCGGCGAGGATGTAGATCTGCGTCGCTTCCTGGATCGACTCCATCGTGTCGCGGCGGAACAGCTTGTCGCCCCACTCCACGAGGTTGTCGATGTACTTCATCACCACCGCCTTCTGATAGGCGGCGATGCGGAGGCGGGCGATGACGTGCGGCGAGAACGGCTTCTCCCACCACGCCGACAGCTGGTTGCGGACCTGCTGCTGCCGCTCGACGAGCCGCGCGTCCGTGCCCGTCGTACGACAGCACCTGCATCATCTCGCGCGCGTTGTCGTACTCGTTGTTCTCGTAGAACGGCGCGAACCTCCAGTACCGCTGCGGGCTCGGCGCGCTGGAGTCGGTGGTCGGATCGAAGATGAAATGGAACCAGCGCTGCGCTTCTTCGTGACGGCCGTCCTTCGCCAGCCGGACGGCCACCTGCAGCGGCGCGTGGAAGAACAGCTCCCAGTTGTAGGCCGCGTACGGATTCTCCGACTCGAAGGCCACGTCGAGGTGCGGCAGGCTGCGCGTGAACACCAGCGGGCCGATGCCGTAGTGCCGCTGGAACCAGCTCGGTCCCGGCCGGCGTGCCCACGCGGCCGTCGGGCTGGAGGACGTGATCGCGGCCGCCGCGCGCCGGCCGCGTCGTGTTGAACGTCGAGCAGCCCGTCGATGCCCTCCGCCTTCAGCGTGCTGAGGAAGCCTGCACGTGTCGGGATGCTCGAACGGGCGGAACTGCAGCCGCTGTTCGTGGTAGCCCGCCTGCCGTTTCATCACGAACTGGCGTGGGGCCGGTCGTGGCGCCGGCGCCGGGCCCCGACGTACAGGAGGTCGGGGAACCGCAACCGACGTCGGGCGCGTCGGGCCGGCCGTGGCTTGGGAGGACGCTTCCGCTTTCGCTTTCGCCGGAACAGCGCCTCGGCAGCGTCGTCAGGGTGCCAGGCCTCGTCCTGCTCGTCCTCCCAGGCGTCGAGCGCCTCGTACGTCGAGCGGTCGATGATCTCGTCGATGTCTTCACGTCGCCGCGGCCGCCACGCCGCGCTTTCGCCGGCGGTGCGACTCCGTTTGCCAATCGCGCGGACTGGCGCGCGGCCGAATCGCGCTGACGCGAACACGGGGACGGCGACCGCCCGCGGCGGCCGCCAGTCGGCGTAGATCGGGCGCACGAAGTAGCTGCGGAAGCGATCCTGGAAGAAGAAGGGGTACAGCCCGCGACCCTCTGGCTGACTCGGGTTGACGACCGGCAGCACGAAGGCGCGGTTGTGCGCCTGCCTGGGTGCGCGGAGCGCCACCGCGACGCCGCGAGCATCGGCCGTCGGCATGGCCAGCAGCGCGCCGGCGGCCGAGTCCGCGGTGAATCCCATGCCGGCCACGTGATAGCCGGCCGGCGCGTTGAGGCTTCCGCCATCACCGATCCGGAACGGATGCGACGTCGACGGAGGGCGCGCGACGTTGCCGATCGCCGCATGCGTCCGCCCGCGCCTCCCCCGGCGATGGTGCACCGTCTGCTGCACGATGGCCGGGCGGATCCATTCCCTGCGGTCCGGGACCAGCGCGCCGTTGCACCCGTCCAGCTCGAACCGCGCGATCGAGCTGCACCTCGCGAGGCGCGAGCATCGAGCGATTGAAGGCGTGCATGTTCTGCGGTGCGCGGCAGTACAGGTGGAGGTGAAGCTGGGGCAGATCGCCGCCGCTTCTCACCGTCGCGCGAAGCGTGTAGTCGGACGGCGACAGCGAGTGGCTGCCGACGGCCTGTCGTTCCCGATCGCACCGCATGATGAACGATCGTCCCCTGGTCGATGACGCCGCCCGTGGACATCCGTTTCCTCGACCACTTGCCGCGGTCGTACACGGAGTAGGCGAGCTGGATCTCCCAGTCCTTGCCAAGCGACGGTGGCTTGCCTTTCGTCTCTCTCTTCAGCTCGGGAAGCTTCTTGCTCACTTCTCGAAACATCGTCCAGAACAGATGCATCCGGCGATTGAAGACCACGGGAACGAGATGCTCGCCTTCGATGTCGGCCTCGATCTTCTCCCACGGCGTCCAGGTGCGGCCGCGCTCCAGCCGCCGGTAGTACCAGAGGTACGGCTCGTTGAACGTGCGCGCGAACACGTGATACGTGCCCTCGTCCCACTCCGAGCGGGGCGCCGGCGGGATGTGCAGCACCTTCGGCGCCTGCCTGACCATCCGGTGCGTGGCGCGTTCCTCGAACCAGACGCCGCGGACGTCGAGCCGCGCGATTTCGTCGAGCCCCTCGAGGTAGTCGGCGAATGCCGCTTCGACGTTGTCGTTCTTGATCTCCTGCTGCAGGATCGTGCGCTCGAGCACCTGGAAGAGCGGCGACTTGTCGTCGCGCAGCTCCGGCTCGATCCAGTTCTCGGGATAGAGGAAGACCTTCCGGTTCGCCTCCCACACGCGGTAGTTCTTCATCCACTTCCAGTCGTTGTCGTCGATCACGCGCGGCGGAACCTTCGGCTCGAGGTTCATGAGGCAGCGCTGGAAGAACGTCTGGACCGCGCCGATCGCCTGCCTGATTCGCGACGTGAGCATGCAGGGGTTCATGTCCACGTCGATGAGGAAGTACTCGAAGAGCTGATTGCGGTTCCTGACGCCGAGGTCGCGCATCCGCGGCAGCAGGTAGGACGACGAGCGCGTCCCTGCGCTCGGCCCGCAGCGGATCGTTGAGCTGCCCGGCCACCTCGAGCCATCGCGTCTCGTCGTAGCGCGCCTTGACGGCCTGCACGATCGCCGCCGCGCCGTCGGCGTCGGGCGTCCCGCTGGCCCACACGTTCAACGTGGCAGGCGCGACGCCGACGCGGCGCTGGATCTCCATCGCACGGGCGAGACGAAGCAGCGTCGGCTCGTCTCCCTGCTCCGGCGACGGCCGCAACGCGGAGACGGCGTCGATCGCAAACCCCTCCGGACCGATGAACGCCTCGACCGCGGCGCGATCCCACCCGGTGGCGAGCACGAGGCGCTCGATCGCCTCGGGCATGGCGCCGGCCTTGAACACGTCGAACAGATCGACGTTCGATCGCGGCAGCTTCTTGCGCACCGCGTACAGTCCCGCCAGTTGACGCCAGCGCAGAAAGAGCGCCGCCGCATCGGCGGCCGTCGCGGCCTCCATCGGCAGCGCGTCCAGGTTCACGAACGGCGGATCGCCGCTCAGCCACTCCAGCTGCCCGTCGGTCACACCGAAGCCGGTCAGAATGAGCGCGGCCTTGTGCAGCCTGCGATAGCTCTGCTCGACCGGCGCGAACGACGACAGCCCGTCGGCGGGATAGAGCGCGGTCGTCGGCACCGGCTGCTTCGCGCCGGGTCCGGTCCCGGACTGCAAGGTCATCGCGGCCGGGCCGCCACGATTGCGGTACTCGAGGCGGATCTCGATCAGTTCGCGCGGGTCGAGCGCGACAGGCTGCGACGCGTGTTCGGCGACGCGGCCGGCCGCCGGCGCCTCGATCAGCACGCGCTCGGCGCCGCCGACCTTCAGGCTCAATCGGACGGCGCCGTCGGTCTGCAGATAGAACGTATGACTCGCCTTCTTGGCGACGATCAGGCGGCCGGTCCAGCGAACGCCGAACTCGCGGCCGGGAACGCCGTCAGCCGGCGGTGCGCCTCCCCAGGAGAATGCCAGCTCGGGATCGACGCGGACGACCGCCGGCTCGCCGCGCCAGTTCGTTGTTGGCGTAGTACGCGCCGGTGAGGCCGGTACCCAGCATCGCGAGGAAGTCGCGCAGCAGCGGTTCGCCCTGGTGTTCGCGTGAGCGCAGCACCTGGTCGAGCAGCCGCGCGGTCGCCGGGATGCTGAGGCCGAGCGCGTCGCCGAGCGCCTGCACGACCGAGCCGCGCAGCTGCCGCGTTCGCAACTGCGGGAGCAGGTGCTCGAGCACGAGATTGATGTTCGCCTTCCAGCGGGTCTCGAGATCCTGACGCGAGACGTCCGCGGGCGGCGTCACGAACAGACGCTCGGCGGCCTTGGCCGCATCGGGAAAGATCCGCGACAGGTGCCGGTCGAAGAACTCCCGTCGTCCCGCCGGCGTTGACGATGTCCGCGGGTCCAGAATGTCCATCGCCGAGTCCACCAGCCCCGGGTCGAGAAAGACGGCGAGCTTCTGACGAAGCGTGTCTCCCGTCACTTCGGCGGGACGGCTGGTTTCGGCGAAGGCATCCGCGAGACCGCGCCGGATGCTGGTGAGCACGGCCTCGACCTGCGCCGGCAGCGGACCGGGATCGCGCCGTGCCTCCCACTCGTGCCGGAACAGGTAGGCCAGGCGTTCAGGCGTGAAATCGGATGCCTGGACGTCATTCACGATCTGAATGAATCGGCGGGTCGTCGAGGGATCGCGAAACGGATCGGCCTCGGACGGAATCAGCCGCAGCAGCAGATCGAGCGCGGGGATCCGAAGCTGGGTTGCGCGGGCCAGGGTGACGACGCGATACACCGCCGAGAGGCCGGCGAGATCGAGACGTGGCGCGGCCCCGCGCTGCGTCAGCAACGCGCGAATCCGCGCGAACTCCTCGCTGGTGATCCGGAAGGCGGCGAGGATCGCCGACGCCACACCGTCCAGGCTGTCGCCGGTCTCGGCCAGCTCGGACCGATCGGGCTTCAGCTGAAACGTCTTCTCGTCCTGCGTCCGCCACGTCACCGCACGCGTCGTCAGCAGCCGGTCGAACTGATTGTCCTTGCCCCACGTGTCGATCGGCGCCCACAGCACCAGCAGCTCGACGACGGGCCGATGCAGTTGAGTGGCGAGATCCCGTGCCGTGGCGAGTTTCTCGAGCACGTCGACGTCGAGGTCGGTGGCGGCGAACGCCACGAGCGCGCGGTCGAGAATCGGAAACGACCACCCGAGCCGGCGTTGCAGCCTGATCAGCCGCACCATCCGCGACAAGCCGAGCCTCGTCGAGACCGGCCAGGCGGACCGTGTCGGGGTTGCAGTCAATGGTCGGCGTCTCCAGGACCAGCTGGTTGTCGGCATTGACGAAGCGCGTGCTGACCAGGTCGATGAGATTCTGGAACGTGATCCCGGTCGCCTCGAGAAACGCGGGGGCGTGCTTGAGCACTTCGACGTAGGCGACGCCCGCATACGACTCGCCCGAGAGTCCGAAGTGACGCCAGAGTTCAGCCGGCGCGCCCGCGACCATGCCGAACTCTTCCGGCGACATGCCCAGCGACTCGGCCACGATGGCGAGGCGCAGGGACTGACCGCGCCCGAGCGCCCGCATCAGCTCGAGCCGCGTGACGCCGAGATGAGCCAGATAGGCGCGCGCGAGTGCGAGCGGCTGATGGTACGGAAGACTCGAGCGGGTGCACCGCCTCCTGCAGTTTCGCGTAGGCGTCGCGCGACAAGTTCTGGGGCACGGCACGCAGGACGTCGGCAGGCGTCTTTCCGGTGTCGAAGGCCGCGCTCCCGCCGGTGATCCGTGCCTCGAGCAGCTCGTTGACCAGATCGATGTACGGAAGCGCCGTCTGCGTGTTCTCACAGGTCAGCGGAAGATCCGCGAGATCGGGACGTCGTCCGAGCAGCACGTCGAGCGGCTGGAAGTGTGCCAGTCGCGACAGCACGGCCTGGTTCTTCTGCAGACGCTCGAGACGTTCGGGCGAGCTGACGTTGAGATAGCGCAGGAGATCGACGAAGTACGCGGCGGGACTGTAGACCGATCCGCAATGCTCGCAGTCGCAGAAGCCGCCGGCCGCCTGGAACAGGGCGCGCGCGTCCGGCATGGTCTTGATGATCGGGCGGCGGTCCAAGCACGAACGGCATGTGCTGCACGGACTGGATCAGCCGCAGCGCGGCGAGCTTGGTGCCGGCCGCGGTCTGCTGCGCCTGCGCGTGCACGCGCGCCGCCTGCGCGCGCCCGCCGAGTGCGCCACCATACGCCGCGACGAATTGCCGGCGCGGCGTCGCGGCAATCTCCATCGCCGACCCCATCCCGCTCTCGACGAGCACCGACACTTCGTCGGCGCGGTCGGTGACACGGCTCACCCGCTCGACGGCTTCGACCTCCTCGAGTGCGGCATCGGCGTCCTCCGGCGAGAGGCCGTCGAGCAGATGCGGATCGCGCTCCGCTTCGCTGCGAATGGAGCCGCCCAGGAAGTCGTGATCCGACGCCCGCGCGATCACCGTTCGCGCGCCTTCGCTCAGCCCGCCCGATTCCGCGAACTCCCGGCGAATGAACTCGCTCGGAAACGCCTCTTCAAGCGTGTCCAGGATCGCCCCGGCGCGTGCCTCGATGCGCTCCTGTGCCTCCTCCTCGGACTCGGCCGACTCCGGGTCGCCACCGGCGAAGACCTGATCTGCCTCGAGATCTTCGATCAGCTCGCACCAATCGTCGAACGTGAACCCCGAGAGATCCTTCGGCGACTGCCAGCGTCCCTCGCGACGAAGCCCGTGCACCCGTCGCAGCAGATCGGGCTCCGGGCCGAGCACTTCCCCGAGCTCGATGGCGACCTCGACTTCGCGCGCGTCGTCTCCCAGGTCTTCTGCTTCGCTGGTCGTGGACCACGAGTCCCAGAAATCGGTGACCTCGGGCGACCGCGTCTGGTACTGGCGCAGCACTCGCTTGATCGTTTCCGGAGGAATGTCTGCGGCGGACAGGATCTCGGTCAGTCCTGGTTCGGCAGGCTGCCGGTCCGCCCGGGTGGCGTGCTCCACGATCTGCTCCGCGAGTCGATCGACGAGCGCGTCGGGGGTGCTGAACCGATCGGCATCGACGATGCCCTCGGCGATGGCTTCGTCGATGGTCGTGCGCAGCTCGTGAATCGGGACGTCCACGAGCTCGTCGAGCGACGGTCCCAGCCCGCTGCGACCCATCGCGTAGAACATCGGCGCCGGAAGCCCGGTGTCGCTTTCGAGGGCTCGTGCCTGCTGGAGCAGCGTCGAGCCGTTCGGAATCCACATCGAGCCAGGCTGACACCTCTTCGAGCACGGCTTCGTCGGCGCCCTCGATCCCGGTCAGTCCGCTCTCGAGGCCGTCAGCCACCTCGCCTTCGAGCAGCGCGTACTCGGAAGGAGCCGCCACCGCGCGTCTCGGCCGAAGATGAATCTGCGCTCGCTGCGGCGGCGACAACACCGGCACCGATTCGCCGAGCAGCTCGCCGTTCGGCGAGTACAGCCGGACCGTGAGGCTGGTGTCTGATTCGCTGTGCGTTGCCGGGCGCTGGTACTGAATCTGGTACCAGCCGCCCTCGTCCAGGGAGGCTTCGCCGACGACCTGCTCGTCGAGCACCCGTTCGTGCAGTGTGGTGACAACGGCCCGGACAGTCGCACCCTCCGGGACCGCGCCCTTCACCTGCCCGAATACTTCGAGGCGGGTGGAATCCTGCTCGTCGAAGGTCTCGGTGATCGCCTCCGAAAGGAATCCGCGAACCGTGCGGCCGTTGGGTGGGCTCATCGGTCGGCACCGATTGACGAAACGCTCAGAGGGGCAATCGTAGGCAGGAGGTCGCCCGCCGGTCTGTACGCTAGGCCACGTTGCGGCCCGTCAGAGGTTGTCGATCTGGATGGGCTCGATTCGGTCCGCGGGTTGGAACCCGAACACGGCGCCGTAGAAAAAGAGCTCGGCTTCCAGGCTGCGGACGATCGTCGAGGCCTTGCGAAACCCGTGCTGTTCGCCCTCGAAGGCGAGGTAGGCGACGGGCAACCCCTTCCGCCTGACCGCGTTCGCCATCATCTCCGACTGATTCGGCGGAACGACCTTGTCCTCGAGACCCTGAAAGAGAATCAGCGCGCACGACAGGCGATCGACGAAGTGAACCGGCGATCGCTCGCGATAGCGGTCCCCTTCTTCGGGATACGGCCCGATCAGCGTGTCGAGATAGTGCGACTCGAATTTGTGCGTGTCGTGGGCAAGCACTTCGACGTCACTGATCCCGTAGTAGCTCGCCCCGGCCTTGAACTCGCCCGGATGAAAGGTCAACGCCGCCAGCGTTGTGTAGCCGCCGGCACTCCCGCCCCGGATGATCAGGCGATCGGGATCGGCCTGGCCCAGCCGCACGAGATGCCGGGCGGCATTGATCGAGTCCTCGACATCCACGATGCCCCACTGCCGGTTGAGGCGCTGGCGATACTCGCGGCCGTACCCCGAGCTGCCTCCATAGTTGACGTCGGCGACGGCGAACCCTCGACTGGTCCAGTACTGCACGCCCGGATTCAGGGTCGCCTTCGTGGCGTTCGTCGGCCCACCATGACCGATCACGATCAGCGGCGGCCGCTCCGCGGACGGTCCGTGGTCGCTTCCATTTCGCGGCGGGTAGACGAAGGCATGCGCGGTTCGGCCGCCGGCCGATGGGAACTCGATGGCCTCCGGTATCGATATCTGATCGTCGGCCAGCGCGAGCGTCGATGACGACTGGAGTGTCTCGACTCGACGGCTCGCCAGCTCGATGCGAACGACCGCATCCGCCTTTCTCGCCGTACCGGCCACCGCCACGACGTGCGTCGGCGTTGCCGCCAGCCAGTCGTGAGGCGCGAGATCGTCGACGAGGCTCGTCAACACGCCGCTCGCGACGTTAACAATCCCCAGAAACCATCGTCCGTGCTGCGTGTAGGCCACGACCAGTCGCGATGGACCTGCAAACGCCCAGGTCGCCGAGCCGAGTACCCAGGCCGGCCGGCCGAACTCCGCGCGGTCGGGAGGGTTCTCGATCACCGGCACGACGTCGGCGGGTTCCAGACGACGCGAACGATAGAGCGTCCACCACCCGTCACGATCGCTGACGAAATACAGCGCGCCGTCAGGGGACCAGCCGGGTTGATAGATCGACTCGGCCGGGCCGCCCGCGACTCGCCGCTCGTGCTCCAGGCGGCCGGATGACGTGACGTCGGCGATCCAGAGCTCGGTGCCGTCCCACGGCATCTGCGGGTGGCGCCACGCCAGCCAGGCGAGCATCGACCCATCGGCGTTGAGTCTGGGTGTGGAATAGAAGTCGAAGCCTGATGCGATCACGTCGCCGGCGCTCTCCGTGCCGTCGAGAGGCAGGCTCACGAGCGTGGTCTCCGGTTCGCGCCGGCCGCCGCCATGATCCTCGCGGACGCAGATCAGTCGCTGACGTGCAGCATCGAAGGTCGCGTCAGCGTAGAGCCAATCGCCGGCTGGCGTGATCGCGGACGGCGTGCCCGGCCTTCCGTGTGCTGTGACCTCGACGCCGTAGACTCTCTGATCGGCGAAGTTCGAGAAATACACCGTGCGATCCGCGAGCACGAAGGCTCCCCCGCCGTACTCCTGCACGCGGGTGCGGACGTTGAAACCCGATGGCGTCACCTCGCTGCGGCGGCCGTCGGGCCGCACGCGCATGAGCACGTTGCGTCCGCCGTCCTTTGGCCTTCCCTCCAGCCAGTACACATCGTCGCCATCGACGGCGACGCCGCCCATCCGAAGGCCCTGCGTGGCGACCGCGTCGGCCGAAATCGGGGACGGCCACGTTCCGAAGGCTCGCTCCACTCCAGCACTGTACATCTCGCGCGTCTGAGCGTGGATGGCAGGCGTTCGCTCGCCCGCCATCCACAGGTCGCGCGCCGGCTAGAACGTGTAGCGCAGAGCCACCCAGACTCGCCGGCTGCCGCCGTTGGTCGCCCACTGGTTCAGGAAGTTCGCCGAGTTGATCCGGCCGTCCGGGATGCCGAAGTTCCTCGTATTCGTGGCGTTGAACATCTCGATGCGAATCTGGATGTTCTGGCCGTTGACGAAGCGCGTGTTCTTCACGATCCCGATGTCGAGATTCGCGATGCCGTCGGCGCGCAGCGAGTTGCGCGGCACGTTGCCGACGCGCTCGCCCGCACAGGTCGGGCTCGGATTTCCGCACAACGGCCGGAAGAGCGACGCCCCTCCCGCTGCACGGAGCTCTTCGATCGTCATGCTGCCCAGGTCGAGATCCGAGTTCGAGGTTGGGTCGAATGGCGTTCCCGACCAGCCCGTCGATTCCGGCAAGTGCGCCCGTGGGATCCGAGCCGTTCAGCACCGTGAACGGGGCACCACTTTGGAACGTGAAGAACGAGCTGATCTGCCAGCCCCCGAGGATCTTTCCGGCCAGACCCTGCTGCTGGATTCGCCAGGGCAGCTCCCAGACGAAGTTGCCCGCCAGTCGATGCGGCCGGTCATACGTGGAGCGTCCCCTCTCGGCGGCCAGGTCGAACGAGTCCTGCGCCACAGCCACTTCTCCAACCGACGGATTGAAGATCTCCGACGCGGTGTCCTCGAAGCGGCTCCACGTATAGTGCACACCCGCGCTCAACCCGCGGCTGAAGCGCTTGTCGAGCTGTGTCTGGAGCGAGTGATACCACGACTCCGCAGCGTTGGCGCGCAGCCGGATCACGCCGCGCGAGGGATCCACTCGCTGTGTGCTGAACGGCAGCCGCGGATTGCCGTCGAGCGTCTGGAACAAGTCGTTGCCGAACGTCCCGACATATCCGACGCGGAGCGCGAGGTCCGCCCCGAGCTGCCGCTCGGCACCCAGGCTGAACTGGTCGTACGAGGGCGCACGGAAGTCCTCGGCGACAACCGTTCGAGTCAGCTGATTCGGGTCGGTCCCGGGCGGTACGCCGGCCGGCGTCGACTGCAGCAGCGAGAAGGCGTTGGACAAGTTGCTGCGATTGATCGCCGCGACGTACGGGAACGAGCTGACGATGTTCAACGCGATGTTCAGGAAGGCGAAGTCGTGCGTCTTCGCGTATCCGCCGCGCACCACGAACCGGTCACCACCAGTGATCCACCCGAGCATCCCGTCCGTGCTGGTGCTCGGCGACCACGCGAAGCCGAGCCGGGGCTGGAAGTTGTTCGTGTCCTGCGTCGGCACCGGGTTCAACGCGTACACCTGGTTGTTGTTGTTCGCCTGCAGGATGCGCTCGTTCAGATCGATCAGACTCGCGATGTTGTTGCCCGGCAGCTCGTATCGAAGTCCCAGATTGAGCGAGAGTGAGCCGAGACGCCAGTCGTCCTGCACGTAATAGTACCTGATCCCACCAGCGGTAATAGTTGACCTCCTCGCCGCCCGGGAGCGGCTTGTTGATGTTGGCGGCCTCGGCGACGTCGTTCACGAACGCGTTGAGCGTCGGGTATCTGAGGAGGCCGCGAATCGTCGGGAAGAAGAAGCTCTTGACGTACTGACTCCGAACGTCGAGGCCAACCTTCAGCACATGATTGCCGCGCACCTGCGTCAGGTTGTCCTGCAACTGGAACGTGTCGTTGTAGCGGAACTGCGGCAGGTTCACGGCCAGGCCAATCGCCGTGCGGCTGGCCGCGTTGTTGAACTGGGTCATGCCGAGCTCGGTGATCTCGAGCGACGGGATCTCCAGTGACTCAGGATTGTCGGGCCCGGTGACGGTGCCGAGGTGCGACCATGCCGCCCTGAGCTCGTTAGAGGTGCTGGAGCCAAAGACACTGTTGGTCCACACGTTCAACGAATGGCTGTTCGCGGGACTGTTGGCCGTGAGACCGGGCGGGGTGACCTGCACTGCGCCAGTGTTGTCGGTTGACGTATCACTGAACAGGTACCGGCCGATCAGCGTGTGGTTGGTCGTGAGCTGGTGGTCGATCCGCGCCGTTCCCTGATTGTTGTCGAGGGCCTGCGACCCCGATCCGGTCATCGAACCGAGAGGGACCGTGAACGTCTGGCCGGCGAGCGTGAACGTGGCCGACCGGCCGTTTGGCGTTCCAGCCGGCAAGTGCTTCAGCAGTGCTTCGACATGCGGACGCCCGGCCGCCACCGACTGCAGCACGGCGCGACCGGCGTCGCTCGGTGCGCCGTCCAGCGTGAACCCCGAACCGAGCCGGCGGTCGGTCCACCGCTGGAACGAGCCGAAGAAAAACGTCCGTCCACGGTCAACCGGCCCGCCAATCGTGCCACCCACCTGATTCTCCACACGGTAGGGCGCCTCGGTGCGGCCAGCCGACTTGTCGAGATTGCTGCGCGAGTTCAGGTCGTTGTCGTTGTGGAACCAGAACGCGGTCCCGTTGAAGTCGTTCGTACCGCTCTTGGTCACGACGTTCATCACCGAGCCGGCGGCGCGGCCGAACTCGGCCGCGAACTGGTTGGTGATCAGCCTGATCTCCTGGACGATGTCCGTGTTGTTGATCGGCTGCTGGCGACCCGTGACGCTGGGATCGTTGCTGTCCTGGCCGTCGATCATGATGTTGTTCGAGCGCAGCCGCGCGCCGTTCGACGAGAAGTTCGCTTCCGCCGTTCCGGACGCGAAGCTGGTCTGCCCGCTCGCGATCTCGCTCACGCCCGGCGCGGACCGCGCCAGCGTGAAGATGTTTCGGCTCCCCATCACCGGGAGCTCGGCCACGCGCTGGGTGTCGAAGCGGACCCCGACTTCAGCGTTGGAGGTATTGAGCAGCGGCGCATCCGCGGTGACCTCGACCACCTCGGTCACCGCCGCGGGCCTGACTTGCACTTCGACAACCGCCACCTGGTTCACGGCAAGCGTGATCCCGGCACGCACGTAGCGCGCGAACCCGGCGAGCTCGACGGTCAGCTCGTAGTTGCCGACCGGCATATTGAGGAATCGATAGCCGCCGTCCCCGCCCGTCACCGTCGACCGGCTCACATTCGTGTCGACGTTGCGCACCGTCACGGTGGCACCAGGGACGACCAGGCCCTGATTGTCCGTCACGATTCCTTCGATACTTCCTGTCGTCGCCTGAGCGGCCGCAAGGCTCGTGCTCGCAAGAACCACGAGCAGGAGCAGCGCCAAGCAACGCGTGATCGGCGTCCTCATAGCTTCCTCCTCCGTGAAATGGTGACAAGACAACTCAATGTAGGGACGAGACCTTACCACGGTGTGGCGAAACACTGAAGACCGGGTCGTGCTACCCTCCGGAACCCACAAGGAGAGCTCGCATGTTCCGACTGACACGACTCGGCGCCATCGTCGTCGCTGCCCTGCTGATCACGGCGGGATCGACCTTCATCACGTCGAAGGATCTGCCGATCTCGAAGCCGGAAGACGTCGGGCTGTCGAGTGAGCGCCTGGCGCGCATGAACAAGTCGATTCACGAGTACGTGGATGCCGGACGCACGCCGGGCGTGGTCACGCTCATCGCGCGGCACGGGAAGGTCGTGCACGTGGACGCCTACGGCAAGGCCGACCTCGCCAGCGGGCGGCCGACGCGCGCCGACGACATCTTCCGCATGTACTCGATGACCAAGCCGATCACGTCGGTCGCGCTGTTGATGCTCTACGAGGAAGGCAAGTTCCAGCTCACCGATCCGCTGTCGCGCTACTTCCCCGCCTTCGCCGACGTGAAGGTCCACGCCGGCAGCACACCGCAGGGCGGCATGCTGCTCGATGCGCCGAGGCGGCCGATCACCATCCAGGATGTGTTCCGCCATTCGGCGGGCTTCAGCTACGGCTTCGGCAGCTCGCCGATCGACAAGGCGTATCAGGACGCCAACGTCTTCGCCACCGACCTGAATGGCCTGATGGACAAGGTCGCGAAGCAGCCGCTGCTGTACCAGCCCGGCGATCGCTGGGTCTACAGCGTCGCCCACGACGTGCAGGCAGCGCTGGTCGAGAAACTCTCGGGACAGAAGTTCGACGACTTCGTCCGCCAGCGCATCTTCGGCCCGCTCGAGATGAAGGAGTCGATGTTCAAGGTTCCTGCAGACAGGAAATCGCGCGTGCCGCCGCTCTACAGCATGGGCCGCGACCAGAAGCTCGCGGTGGACACCAGCCCCCTCGGGACGCGGCTACGGCGACCAGGTGTTCGGCGGGTACAGCATCTCGACGACCATCGGCGACTACGCGCTCTTCGCGCAGATGCTGCTGAACAAGGGCCAGTTGAACGGCGTGCGCCTGCTCAGCCCGAAGACCGTGGAGCTGATGGCCACGAACCATCTGACCCCAACGGCGATGGCTGCTGGCGGTGTCGGCCCGGGCACGGGATACGGGCTCGGCGTCTCGGTGCTGATGAGCACGGCCGAGCGCGGCAATGTCGGGTCTGTCGGCGAGTTCGGATGGTCAGGCGCGGCCTCCACACACGTCCTCATCGATCCGAAGGAAGACCTCGTCGCGATCTACTGCACACAATTGCTCGGCGGAGACTTCTCCATCCGTGCGCACTTCGCCACGATGCTGTATCAAGCCATTGTCGGGAATTGACTGGTCCGGCTGAAGCCGGACACTACGCTACACTCGTAGAGATGAAGCGTTTTCTTCCGATTCTGTCTTTGCTCTTCGTCGTCGCGTGCGGCGGTGACGATGGGGACGGCGGCCCGACGGGTCCCACCACAACGAGCGCGCCGTACTCTCAGACCGACCTCGTCGTCGGCACGGGAACAGCGGCTATCAACGGCAGCCAGGTGACGGTCGCGTACACCGGATGGCTGCACGACGCCACTCGCCCGGATGCCAAGGGCACGCAGTTCGACTCGAGCACCAACTTCTCGTTCCGGCTCGGGCACGGGCGCGGTGATTCGCGGGTGGGATATCGGCGTCGTCGGCATGCGGGTCGGCGGACAGCGCCGTCTGGTGATTCCGCCGGATCTCGCCTACGGCAGCAGCGGCTCACCACCACGCATTGGGCCCAACAACACGCTGGTGTTCGACGTCACGCTGAACGCCGTCCAATAGAAGTCCCTGGGCCTTGGTTCTTGGGACTTGGTCCGATCCTTGGGGCCAAGGTCCACGGAGGGCCAAGATCGGCGGAGGACCAGGGACCTTGGACCAAGCACGGACTCGGGACTAAGTACGGACTCGGGACCAAGAACTAAGAACCAGGGACCGAAAGGGTCGACCGGCTCCCCGATCAGCAACCGGTTCTTCGGCGTAATCTCCACCGAGATCGACTGCGTCCAGATGCGGTAGCCCTGCTGCTTCACGCGCACGGCACGCGCGACGTCCACGGCCAGCGGCCCATCGAGCCACCCGGTCAGATCGCCATCGTCATTGACGTCGAGGTCGTGGCAGCACGGCAGGATGGCGACGCGCGCCCGCGCGCCGATCGCGCGATCGAGGACGACGTCGCTGAGATGTCCGCACGCATGCGCGGACACCACGATATCGCTGGGAAGCAGCGCCACATCCTCGATACCCGCGGTCACGAAGGTGATGCGTCCGGACAGTCGCGGCCACGCGGCGACCAGTACCTCGTGCAGACGCGCACTCGATGGAGGAAGCGCCTTGTCCACGACGAGTGCCTCAGGAGATGAGTCGTCCAGGAGCAGCATGACCTGCGCGAGGAGGCCGTGTCCGCCGCCGAGATCGACGACGCGCCCGCCGCGAAAGAGACGCCGCACTCGTCGTGCCGTCTCCCACGCTTCGTAGAGTTCCTTGCGCGGCAGGCAGCCGGCCTGACAGACCGCACGCGCCAGTCGATGAAAGAGGGTGTCGTCCGGAAAGCGTCCGAGATCGTGCTCGGTCAGGCGTCCTTTCGAGGACAGGGAGAACGCCATGGTATGGAGGGATCGGGGATCAGGGATCGGGGATCAGGGATCGGATCGGGATCCGGGATCCGGGATCAAGAGCTTTTGATCCCGATCCCGATCCCCGATCCCCCAACTCTACCGCTCGATCACTTGCGGCGCCGGAGCCGGCGTCTTCGGCATGATGAACAACGCGTTGTTGATCGCACCGTCCACGAACGACGCGCCTCTCGAAGCCGCCGACCGAGGCCGACACCACACCCGCCATCATGCCCGGCAGACCCGACTTGACCAGCGGCCGGCGCGCCAGCGCGGCGCCGAAGTTGTCGCGCTCTTCGTCGTT
This sequence comes from uncultured Acidobacteriota bacterium, assembly GCA_963751025.1. Taxonomy (GTDB): domain Bacteria; phylum Acidobacteriota; class Vicinamibacteria; order Vicinamibacterales; family UBA2999; genus Gp6-AA40. The sequence continues at coordinate 74,001 of CAVVTC010000016.1, forward strand.
GAGGACGTCCTTCAACTGCGACACCAGCTCGGACCGCTCGGCGTCGCCGGGACGGATTCGCTCCTTGAAGCTCGCGAACGCGGCGAGCGCCTGCTTGGTCTGGTCGGGCGGCAGGGCGAAGCCGTTGATGAGCGCCGTCAGGTCCGGCCCTCCCCTCATGAAGACCTGGAAGGTCTTACCGTCGGCTGATCGGACAACACGATTCGGCGCGCTGCCGGGCCGGCTGGACAGCTGACGGTCGATCTGCGTCCGCAGGGTCGTGAGCTGCGACACCGTCAGCACGAAGTGCAGGTCGGACACGAGCTGCGCGGTGGAGTCGGCCTCGAGCTTGTCCATGAACGGCGTGACGATGGCCTGCGCCTGTTCCCGAGCGAGGGCAGTCAGCCTCAGATCGTCCAGCGCTCCTTCCACGTGCGGGCGCGTTGAGAGGCTGATCTGATCGCCGAACGTGTAGCCGCCACCGGAACCCTGGAAGCCGCGGCCAGTCGCCGTGGCGAAGGTCGCCGGGCGGACGGCACCGTCATCGCACGCGCGCGGATCGCCGCGCTGTCGATGGCCCCGCCAGTGGCATCGGACAGCAGGTTGTGCATCCGATCGGGCAGTTCGTCCCTGGTCACCCGACCGTCGTTGTCGCGATCGAATGACATCACTCGAGCGACGACACTGTCCGGGCTCATTTGCGTGGTCACGGCTGGAAGCTCGAACAGCCTCAGATTCGTCTGTCCGCCAGGCGTCTGCGCCGAGGCGAATGTGGTGAACGGGAGCACCGCGATGAGAACGAGTGGGCCACGTCGCATATGTGCACTCCTTCGCGTCGTGCGAGTGTACTACCTGAAGGGATCCGAGAACTTCGGATCCGTGAGAAATTCCTGGTCGGTCAACGTCTTCAGAAAGGCGATGAGCGCCGCCTTCTCCGAGTTGGTGAAGTGCATCGGCTGCACCCGGACGTCCTTGTTCGGGTGGTTCTTGCCCCCGCTGCTGTAGTGATCGATGACCGCCTCCAGCGTCGCCAGACGGCCGTCGTGCATGTAGGGGCCCGTGACCTCGACATTACGCAGCGACGGAGACTTGAACCGGCCGAGGTCGGCCGGTTTCAGCGTGATGTCACCGACGCCGCCGTCGGTGCGCTGCGTGTTCTCGTCGAGCCCGGTATTCACCGGCTCGGTCATGACGAAGTGGGCGTCCTGATCTGGAAGGTGGCAGAGGGCGCAGTTGCGAAGGAACAGCGCCTTCCCCCGATTTTCCTCGAGCGTGAAGTTGGCGAAGTCATCCTTGACCGACAGCGGGCCGGCGCGACCTTCGTCGTACTTCGACTGATGGGACACCATGGACCGGAGGAACTGGGCCAGCGCCAGCGCGATGCGATCGGTAGTGATCTCGGCGTCGCCGAAGGCCTGACGAAAGAGGTCGGCGTAGCGCGGTTCGCGGGCAAGGATGCCGGGCAGCTTCAAGAGGTCCTGCCCCATCTCGAGGCTGTTCTGTACCGGCAGCAGGACCATGGCTTCGAGATTCCCGCTCCGTTCGTCCCAGAAGAACCGGGCCCTGGGGTGATAGCGCAGGTTCACGAGGTTCATGGCATGCCGGTCGGTCAGGCCGCCCTTGAATCCCTTGCTGAATCGATTGGGATCGACGAACGCATGCGACTGCACGTGGCAGGAGCCGCAGGAGATCGTGTTGTTGGCCGAGAGCCGCGTGTCGTAGAAGAGCACCCGGCCAAGGGTGGCGCCGAGGTCGGACACCGGATTGTCCGCGGGTGTGTTGTCGAAGCGCAGCGCCACCGGCACATTGAAGTGCGACGGCAGATTCAGGAGGCTGTATCGATAGGGAACCTCAGGCAGCTGCAGCGTTCGCGCGGTGGAGGGGACGGCCTGTTGGGCCGCGACCCCGGCCAGCGACAGCGCACACACGCCGAGAATGACGAGGCCCGAAAAGACGCACCGTTTCATGCGCCGCTACTCTCTCGCCCATATTAGACACCGATCACCGTCGAACGGTTTGACTGAAGCGAGCCAGCGCCCGGAAGGCGCGCCGCATCTCCTGGTACGAGTAGTTCGCGTTCCTTCCGCTCGGGTTCGGCAGCACGAACACCGCCGACTCGCCAATGCGCTTCCTTCTGCAGGCCCAGTGTCACCGCACCCTTACGTTCAGGAAACAGCGCCCTGAACACGGTGACGCCAATGAGCGCGACGACGGGCGGCCGATAGCGCTGGATCTTCCGGCGCAGCCTCGCTGCGGCCGCGACATACTCCTCGCGCTCCAGCGTGTCGATGCCCGGCGTCGGCCTGGGCACGATATTGGTGATGCCGTATCCCCACTCGGGCAGCCGGTCATCGTCCTCGTAGGCATGGCCTCCGGCACCAGCCGCGAGTCGTACAGCAGCTTCCAGAAGCGATTCGAGAATCCGGCGAAGTGGTGACCGGTCTGCGCCGAGCGGATGCCGGGATTGATGCCAACAAACAGCACGCGCACGCCGGGGCGGATCCGGTCACGCAGCGGTGGCAGCGCCACGCTGATCGGGCTCAGCGACGTGGGTTGGCGTTCTCCAGATGGACGCGATCCTTCTCGTTCTCGCAGAACGACTCGAAGATGTCGGCAGTCGGCCATGATCGTGTGCGGGATCTTCATGCGTGATCGGCTTCGTGTACATCACCGGATCGTGAACGTGACCTCCATGTCCATGTGTCCAAAGTCGATGCGGCGGAACCGCTCGGTGACGCGCATCTGTTCGCTGTGCGGATGCCCGAGGATGTCGAGCTGGGTCCGATCGTTGAAGCCTGCTGTCTCGACGACGAAGACATCGCCCTCCCAGCGGCCGATCGAGTAGCCCAGATACGCGGGAAAGTTGACTTCCTTCGGGAGCGCGCGGCCATCGGCGTAGATCTGACGATACATGTTGCCGGCTTCATACAGCACGATCGTCATCCGCGGCGCTTGCATGATCTTGATCGGCTCGGACAGCAGACCGGCCAGCGGGAACGGCGGCGGCGCCGCGCACACGATCGAGGGATCGCGCCCCGTCAGGTTTCTCAAGAAGAGCTTTCCGCCTTCCGGCGTCATCGGCAGCTCGTCGGGCTTGAAGTCTGCCAGCATGTTGATCGCGTACCTGTGCACGGTGTCGAGCTCCATGCCGGGCACGCTCGTCTTGATCTCGGCGTCGATGATGGGGCCGAACAGACGCCTCATCTCCGCGAGCGTCGTCGTCTCGTGCATCCACACACCGGACAGGTCCGGTTTGCCTTCGGCCGTGCGCGGCGTCGGCGCTGAGAGGTTGGGCTTGCCGTCCTTGCGTCCTCGGCGCTCCTGGCGTGGAGAAGTTCAGCCACTGCGCCTGCGCCGTGACCGAGAGCACGACCAGCCACACCAACAGCCATCGAGACCGCATTACTGAACCTCCCACTGTCGATATAACCGGCGCTCACAATCGAGAACGTCGGCGCGTCGATTGTGAACAGACGGCGACGCTATGATGCTGAGTATGTTTCCACCGGGCCCGCGCGGCATGCCGATCCTCGGCATGCTGCCGGCGGTCAGACGCGATCCGACCGGCGTCTTCATCGACGCCGCGCGCCGCTTCGGCGACGTCGCCTATTTCAAGATCGGTCCGCGGCGAGGGTATCTCATCACCAACCCCGCCGACGTCCGCCACGTCCTGCAGGACAACGCCCGCAACTATCACAAGAGCCCGCTCTATCAGAAGCTGCGGCATGTCGATCGGCAACGGCCTGCTGACCAGCGAGGACGACTTCTGGCTGCGGCAGCGGCGCATCGCGCAGCCGGCCTTTCATCGTCAGCGAATCTCGGCGCTGGCCGGCGTGATGGCGCAGGCGGCGCGCGAGACCGCGCGACGAGTGGCAGGCGATCGCGTCACGACGGACGGCCGGTTGACGTCACCGACGAGATGATGCGCTTCACGCGCACCGTCGTCCTTCGCGCGCTGCTCGGCGGCGACCTCGGCCCGTTCGCCGACGCGGATCGATCGACGCGTGGGTCACCATCAACGAGCACGTCGGCGACAGCTTCTGGTCGCTCGGCATCGCCGAACTGGTTCCAACGCGCGAAGGCCCGGCGATTCGACGGCCGCGCGGCGCGTGCTCCGGGACGCGGTCGATTACGTCATCACCGAGCGGCGGCGCAATCCGTCCGACAGCGCCGACCTGCTGTCGATGCTGATGGCAGCGCGGGACGAGGAAACCGGCGAGGGCATGACCGACGAGCAGCTGCGCGTCGAGGTCACGACGTTCCTGCTGGCCGGCCAGGAGACGACGTCGCTGGCGCTGACGTGGACGTGGTATCTGCTGTCGCAGCATCCCGCCGCGCGGCAGCGGCTCGAGGACGAGATCGACACCGTGCTCGACGGACGTCCGCCCGAGTACGCCGATCTCGCGAACCTGCCGTACACGCGCATGGTGGTGGATGAAGCGATGCGGCTCTACCCACCCGCGTGGGGCTTCTCGCGGCAGGCGCTCGCCGACGACACACTGGGTGGATTCCGTCTTCCGCGCGGATGGCTCGCGTTCGTCATCCCGTACGTGCTGCACCGCCTGCCGGCGTACTGGAAGGATCCGGAGACGTTCGATCCCGAACGCTTCTCACCCGAGCGCAGCGCCGATCGTCCGAAGTTCGTCTATCTGCCGTTCGGCGCCGGACCCCGGCAGTGCATTGGCAATCAGTTCGCGCTGATCGAAGCGCAGTTGAGCGTGGCGACGCTGGCGCAGCGCTATCGCCTTCAGCTCGTGCCGGGACACCCCGTCGAGCCGTGGCCGCTCATCACGCTGCGGCCGCGCTATGGCATGCCGATGTTAATCGAACAGCGTCAGGTCAAAGGGCAAAGGGCAAAGGCACGAGGGCAAAGGTCAAGAGTGAAGGTATCGGTCAAAGGTATCTGTCAAAGGTCGACCTGACCCTTGAACCTGCCCTATGCCTTTTGCCCTGTGCCTTTGCCTTTTGCCCTTTGACTTCGCGGCTATCGCGTCGCCCAGCGATGGTCGCGTAGACCGCCGCGATGTGCGCTTCGCGGATCGTGTCCCAGCGCTCGAATCCCTTGTAGGCGTCGAGCGTCAGCGTCTTCTGGATCTCGGCGAGGCTGCGGCCCGCCCCGATGCCTGTCGCCACGCCCTTCGAGATGTCCAGCAGGTACTGCAGCGACTGCATCGAATCCTTCTTCGTGCCGGCCAGCGCGTGACCGGTGAGCGCGTGCTCGAAGTCCATCGCGTTGATCGTCTGCAGGGCGTCGATCCACGATCCGACGGTCGGGGCCAATCCGCCCGGAAGGCGCTTGACCTGCATGATGTCGGCGCTGAACACGGCGCGCTCGTCCGGGAAATGCAGCACGGAGCTGTCGTCCGCATGCGCGATTCCCAGGTAGGTCATCGTCACGCGCTTGCCGCCCAGCGTGACGGTGTGGCGGTCGGTGTACGTGACCGTCGGCGGATGCACATCGCTCACTGAGCCGCGCGCGATCTCCCCGCCGCTGATCACCTCGTCGCGGTTGTAGTCGAACATCGCAAAGCGTTCGGCATAGGCGCCCGCTGCCTCACTGCGCTCGACGAGGCTGTTCTTGTTGACGTCCATCTTCAGCGCGTCAGCCGGAAGCGGCGGATTGCCCGCCGGCGGCGCGAGCGCGGCCAGCATGTTGCGGTGGCCGACGAACTCCGCGGTATCCGCGAACACCACACCGCCCGACGCGTGGTCCCAATCGCGATGGGTGTAGAGGACGTAGCGGACCGGCACCTTGAACCGCGTCGCGATCTCGCCCTTCAGCCAGCGCGCGAAGTCGCGGTTGATCGGATCGCTCATGATGACGCCCTCTGGCGTCACCAGGAACACGGTGTAGTGGTTGTTGTTCTGCGCGCGATACAGCTGACCGGTCACGTTGACGATGCCGCGCTGCGGCGGCTGCTGCGCCGGACGCGAACGTGGCAAAGCCGACGAGTGAGCACAGCGAGAGGATGAGGCAAGTGACAAGTCGCATGGCAGTGATCTCCGTTCAGCCGGGATTGTTGATCATCGGCAGGCATCAGGTCACCCGGCGGCGATACAATCCGGGACCATGATCCGCCCCCAATTTGCCCGCATCGCCGCCGTGGCCCTGTGCATCGGCCTGGGACTGACCGCCGCGGCGCAGACGCCGCGCGCGCCGTCAATCTCACAGGACGACCTGCGGACGTGGCTCACCTACCTCGCGTCGGATGAACTGCAGGGACGACAGGCGTACACCGAAGGCCTGGGCCTGGCCAGTGCCTACATCGCGCGGCACCTGCAGGAATGGGGCGTGAAGCCTGGTGGCGACAAGGGCAGCTACTTCCAGGAGGTGCGCGTACTCGGCGTGCGGACGCGCAGCAATTCGAGCGTGACGGTGACCGTGAACGGGCAGACACGCACGTTCAAGGACGGAGAAGGCGTCACCTTCCCGAGAAACCAGGGCGCGAAGCAGGTGGTGAACGGCGAGGCCGCCTTCGCGGGCTACGGCGTGACGTTCGCGCCACTGCAACTGGACGACTACGCTCGTCGCGACGTCAGCGGAAAGGTCGCCGTCTTCCTCGGGCGGACCGGCCCAAAGGGATTGACCAACGCGCACACTCGGATCCTCGGGGCGCGCGCGCGGCTGGCCACCGACACCGAGCGCGCGGTGGCGTCGATTACGCAGTCGGCCGCGACGACGCCGCCGGCGCCAGCCCCGACCGGGCCGCCCGGGCAGCGCGTGGACTTCCAGACCGCGCAGCGTCTGGACTCGAGGGTCGCTCCCCAGATCACCGCCAGCGACGAGTTCTTCAACTTCGTCTTCAGCGCGTCGGGCGTGGACTACGCAACGCTGAAGGCCGCCGCCGAGAAGCAGGAGCCGCTGCCTGAACTGGCGCTGGCCGGCGTCTCGATCGCCATCACCGTTGACGCCACCTACGACATCATCCAGACCCGCCTCACCCGGAATGTCGTCGGGCTGATCGAAGGCAGCGATTCGGCGCTGCGAGACAGCTACGTCCTCATCGGCGCGCACTACGACCACATCGGCTACGAACAGTTCGCGGTCAACCAGCGCCTCAATGCCATCGCCAGCTGCACCGGCCAGACGCGGCCGGCGCCGACGCCCGGCGACATCATCAACAACGGCGCCGACGATGACGGCTCGGGCACGGTGATGCTGATGGCGCTGGCCAAGGCGTTCTCGCGCGGCGCGCGGATGAAGCGATCGCTGCTGCTGGTCTGGCACACGGCGGAGGAAGGCGGGCTCTCCGGGTCGCGCTACATGGCCGACCATTCGTCGGTGCCGCTCGAGAAGGTGTCCGCGCAGCTGAACGTGGACATGGTGGGGCGGAACAAGTGCGACGACCCGAAGGAAGCCGACACCGTGTACGTCGTGGGATCGGATCGGATCAGCACCGAGCTGCACAACCTGAACGAGGACGCCAACGCCGCGCTGCCGTCGCCGATGACGCTCAACTACGAGCTGAACGATCCATCAGATCTCGAATCGATCTACACGCGCAGCGATCACTACAGCTACGCCTCCAAAGGCGTCCCGATCATCTTCTTCACCACGGGACTGCACCGCGACTACCACTACGTCACCGACGAAGTGGACAAGATCGTATTTCCCAAGATCGCCAGGATCACTGCGCTCGTCTATGGCACGGCCGCGCGCGTGGCGAATCTCGATCACCAGCCGGTACGCGACAACCTGCGGAGCCTCGGGTCGGCAAGGGGCAGAAGGGACGCACTCTAAGCACCTGGCACCTTTGACCCTGACCTTTACCTTTTGACCTGCGCCTTTGACCTTTGCCCTTTGACCTGACTCAGATGTACATGGATCGGCCACTTGTCAGTGCGAGCCAGCCGCTGGCGATGCGGTAGATGAACCAGATCGCCAGAATGCCGGCCGGAATCCAGACGACGAATATGCCGAGGCCGAGCGTGAAGAAGACGAACAGACTGCACAGCGCGACCCACAGCACGCCGAACCAGAACGTCCGGATCTGCCAGCGGAAGTGCGACTCGAGCCACGTGCCCCGCACGTCGCCGCGCTTCACGTAGTTGATGATCACGGCGATGATCGACGGCCATCCGAGCAGGAACGCGCCGATGACCGTCGCGGTCCCGACGATGCCGACCACCAGGCTGACCGCGTGCAGCACGTAGATGATCTGCGTGACGCCGTACCTGAGGATGCGACTGAGGCGCGGCTCCGGACACGGCAGGCTCCTATGGCTTCCGCTGAGTGTCGAGGAAGTCGAAAATCTCCGAGGCGTAGGTCAGATACGCCGCGAGGTGCGTCCCTCCCGGCACGGTCGCGAAGGACGCGTTCACACCGGCCGCCTTCGCGGCGTCCGCCATCCGCTTCGACGCCTCGATCGGATTGGTCGTGTCCTGATCGCCGTGAATCACCAACAGTCCCACCTTGCCCTTGAGGCGATCGAAGGGATACGCGTCGAACACGATCGGCCCTGAGCTGATCACCAGCGCGGCAAAGCGATCGGGAAACTTCGCGCCCAGGTGCATGGCGCCGGACCCGGACGGGTTCTGCCCGTGCAGATACACGCGCGACGGATCGACGCCGTATCCTTCGTGACCAGATCGATCACGTTCATCACGTCCTGCTCGGCGCGCTCGTTCTCCTCCGGCGTCCAGCCGTCGGCGGCAGCCGTCGCGTTCGGCCGCGCGATGCGGTACGGGCTGCCGTAGTACGGCTGGCGCAGCGGCCGATATCCCATCGGCGTCACCACCAGGTAGCCGCGCTTCTCGGCCTGCGTCACGAGACTGTTCGGATCGCGATACGAGTTGTCCACGCTGGTGCCGGCGCGCAGCGTGACGAGCAGTGGAAGTCTCGCGCCGGGCTTCCAGCGCGACGGCACGAACAGGCGATACGGAATGAACTCGCCCGTGCCCGGAAAATCGTAGCCGCGGTACTGCTCGCCGGTGTGCTGGTACAGCGGCGCACGCGGGTTCGGCTGCAGCGGAGCCGGCGGCGCATTCTGCGAGCCCTGCGTAGCCGGAGGGCACCCCGGCAGCGCTATGGCCAAGAAGGGCAACGAGCGTCAACACACATGCCCGCACGGTTCGGCTTGAACTCATGCCGGGCATTCTACTGCTGGCCGGTAGTCGGTAGTCGGTAGTCGGTGGCCACCGGTAGTCGGTGCTGACAGTTGGAGCCCGCAGCACGTTCCAAGCTCTTGCTACCAGCTACCGGCCACCAGCTACAGCCTCACACATGTGCCGGGCGTCGCAGCATCCTGTAGATAAACAGCAGCACGACCGCTCCGAGCGTCGCCATCAGGAATCCCGCGGGTTCACCCGGACCGTACAAGCCAAGGGAACGGCCGAGAAAGCCGCCGATCACGGCGCCGACAATCCCCAGCAGCGTCGTGATGATGAACCCGCCAGGATCGCGGCCCGGCATCAACAGCTTGGCGACGATACCCACGACCAGACCGAAGAGCACCCAGCCCAGAACACCCATTTCGTTGCCTCCTCTCGACGACACCGAGAAGTGCAACATGGCGGCCAGACACGGACGCTCGAGCTCGCTTCACCGAGTGGTCAGGCTCACATCGTCGCTCTCGAGCACGACAGCTCTGACGGCCTCTGCCCGCCGGCGCGCCCGCGTGGCCTCCGACTTCATCCTGGCCGCCGCCTCGCGATGCCCGTGTTCCGTCAACTGTGCGGCCATCCGCTCCAACAGCAGCGCGCTCTCTTCCAGGCCGCGGAATGCGGTGTCGAGATCGTCGCTGGTTCTGTTCCTTCATCGCCGCGAGCAGACTCTCGGCCGAATAGGCGTGGCCGATGTGACAGCGGAACCTGGCCCGACCTTCCTGACTGAGCTCCAGCAGCACCCCATGACACTCCGGGCACGCGAAGGGCGATGGGCGGCCGAGATGCTCGAGCCCTGCGTCTCGAGGATTCTCTTCCTTCGCGATCTTGACCTCGACGTCAATATGCTCGGGCACCTCGACGGCCTTCGCATCCCCGGCGGTTTCAGACACGACGCTCATCAGCACTGACGGAATCTCCGACAGCGGCACCGAGTAATCCACCCCCACGTGCCGCAACGCGTGGAGCGGCATCGACGGGTACAGCGCGTCTTCCGGATCCTGGACGATGGCGATGCCGCCCAGTCGCTTGATCGTCCACAGTCCGGCCGTGCCGTCGTCGAGGTTGCCGGTCAGGATGACGCCGATGGCACGCCGGTCCGTAGACCTGCGCGGCCGACCGAAACAGCGGATCGATCGCCGGCCGGAAGCCGTGTTCGCGCGGCCCCCTCGTGACCAGCACATGACCCGGCTCGACAGCAGATGGCGGTCGGGTGGCGCAACGTAGAATGTCCCGGCTGCAGCCGCTCGCGGTCGCGCGGCGGACACGCGGAGTTGCCGGCGCGAGCAGGATGTCGGGAAGCACCCCCGGCGATTCCGGCGACATATGGATGACCACACAGATGGCCGCCGGGAAAGTCGCCGGCAATCCGGCGACGAGCACGCGGAGGGCGTCGATCCCACCCGCGGAGGTCCCGACCACGACGACGCGCTTCACGTCTGCTCATCCTCGAGTGTTGTTCTATACACTACAGACCCGACGACAAAGGCGAACCGTCGATGGCTGACTCGACAGGCGAGTGGCGCAGGATCCGAGCCAGTGCCAGCGCAGAAGCTGCTCGTGGTCGGGCTCGGCGCATCCGCCGGCGGCATCGAGGCGCTGCAGGACGTTCTTCGCGCACGTTCCCACGCACAGCGGCTCAGCCTACGTCGTCATCCTGCACCTGTCGCCCGATCACGACAGCAAGCTCGCCGAAGTCCTGCAGATGACGTCGGACATCCCGGTGACGCAGGTGTCCCAGGCCGTGCGCATCCAGGCCGATCACGTGTACGTCGTGCCGCCCAACCGCCGGCTCGAGGTCGTCGACGGCATGCTCAACGTCCGAGATCACGCAGACGGAGCAGCGCCGATCGCCGGTTGACGTCTTCTTCCGCGCGCTCGCCGATGCGCACGGCTCGCGCGCGGTCTGCATCGTGCTGTCGGGAACCGGATCGAACGGATCGGCCGGCCTGAAGCGCGTCAAGGAGTATGGCGGGCTGGCGATCGCCCAGACGCCGACCGAAGCCGCATACGGGGACATGCCGACCAACGCCATCGCGACCGGCATGGTCGATCTCGTGCTGCCGGTCGCGGAGATGCCGGCGAGGATCGCCGACTACCACCAGCGCCTGCGCGCAGTTCGACGGCGTTTCGCCGGAGGACGCCGAACCAGTCGACGACGCGGATGCGCTGCGGGACGTGCTGTCGCTGCTGCGCGTGCGCACCGGCCACGACTTCGTCAACTACAAGGCCGGCACGTCCTCCGCCGCATCCAGCGGCGGATGAACGTCGCCGGCGTCTCGAGCCTCGGCGCCTACGCGCGGCTCATGCGCGAGCAGCCCGACGAAGCGGTCGCGCTGATGAAGGATCTGCTGATCAGCGTCACCCACTTCTTCCGCGACCCGGACGCGTTCGCGGCGCTCGAGCAGCGTGTCATCCCGCGGCTGTTCGACAACAAGGCGACCGAGCGATCAGGTCCGCGTCTGGGTGCCGGGCTGCGCGACGGGCGAGGAGGCGTACTCGGTGGCGATGCTGCTGGCCGAGCACGCCGACGGTCGGCTCGAGCGCGCCGCCGTCCAGGTGTTCGCCACCGATCTCGACGAGGAGGCGATCGCGACGGCGCGCGAGGGCTTCTACACCGAGTCCGACGTCGCCGACGTCCCCGAGCAGCGGCTGGAGCGATTCTTCCACCGCGAAGGCCGCCGGCTATCGCGTCCGCCGCGAACTGCGCGAGACTGGTGCTGTTCGCGCATCACAACGTCATCAAGGATCCGCCGTTCTCGCACCTCGATCTGATCTCCTGCCGCAACCTGCTGATCTATCTGAACCGGACGGCGCAGGAGCGGATGCTCGAGACCTTTCATTTCGCGCTGCGGCCTGGCGGCTACCTGCTGCTCGGTCCCGTCGGAGTCGCCGGAGAGCGCGAGCGAGCTGTTCGTCGCCGTCGATCGCAAGATGCACACCTCTACGAGACGCGGATGGTGACCACGCGGCTCGTCGTGCCCGAGCGCGCACACGGTCACCCTGCCCCGCACGATCCTCCGCATGCCGGAGCCGCGGCCGATCGAACGCTTCGCGCCGATCGACGCGCACCACCGGCTGCTCGAGGAGTACGCGCCGCCGTCGCTCATCGTGACCGAGGATCACACGCTCGTGCACATGTCGAGCCGCGCGGCGCGCTATCTGCAGATGCCGGCCGGCGAACCGTCGCGCGACGTGCTCAAGTTGATCCGACCGGACCTGCGCGTGGAGCTGCGCACGGCCCTCTATCAGGCGTCGAAGAGCGATCGAGCGTCGAGGTCGCGAACCTGCCGACCGTGATCGATGGCGTCGAGCATCGACTCGATCTCGTCGTCCGGCCGGTGCTCCGCGACGACGACCCGGCGCGCGGCTTCTTCCTGGTGCTGTTCGCCGACCAGCGATGGCAGCGACCAGCCGCCACGGGGAGCTCGCGCCGCTGGACCCGACGCCGGAGCCGATCGCCGTGCAGCTCGAGGACGAGCTGTCTCGACGTCAAGGCGCAGCTGCGCACCGTCGTCGAGCAGTACGAGGCGCAGGTGGAGGAAGCGCAGGCGTCGGCCGAAGAGCACCAGGCGATGAACGAGGAGCTGCGCTCCTCGGCCGAGGAGCTCGAGACCAGCAAGGAGGAGCTCCAGTCGGTCAACGAGGAGCTGACCACCGTCAACCAGGAACTGAAGATCAAGATCGAGGAGCTGCGTCTCAGCAACAACGATTTCAAGAACCTGATCAACTCCACCGACATCGCCACGATCTTCCTCGATCGGTCGCTGCAGCTGAAGCTGACCACGCCCCGCGCGCAGGACATCTTCAACCTGCTCCGCACCGACGTCGGCCGCCCGCTCTCGGACATCACCAGCCGCCTCGTGGACGACAAGCTCGAGGACGACCTGCGTCAGGTGCTCGATCACCTGCGGCCGGTCGATCGCGAAGTGCGAACCACCGATCGGCCGCTGGTATCTGATGCGCATCCGGCCCGTATCGCACCACCGACGACCGGATCGACGGCATCGTCCTGATGTTCCAGGACATCACCGCGCGACGGCTCGCCGAGCTCGAAGTCAGGCTCAGCGAGGAGCGGCTGCGGCTGCATGATCGACAGCGCCATCGACTACGCCATCTTCACCATCACTGACGACGGCACGATCGACTCGTGGAACACCGGGGCGCAGCGGATGTTCGGCTACGGCAGCGAAGAGATCATCGGCCAGAACATCGCGAGTGCTCTTCACGCCGGAGGACCGGGCCGCTGGTGTGCCGGCCGCGGAGTTCGATCCAGGCGCGCCGCGACGGGCCGCGCGCTCGACGAGCGACAGTACCTGCGAAGCGACGGCGCGCTCTTCACCTGCAGTGCGGTGACGACTCGTCTCGGCGAAGGCGGCCGGGCTCGGGTTTGCGACGATCGCCCGCGATCTGACCGGCCAGCAACGCGCGGCCGACGCCCTTCGCGCGGCCATGGGGAGCTCGATGCAGCGCGTCGCCGACGCGGACGACCGAGCTCGAGACATCCGTGAAAGAGCTGCAGTCCTCGCAGCTGCACGTCGTCAACCTGCTGCGAAAAGTGGTGACCGCGCAGGAGGACGAACGCGGCCGCATCGCCCGCAACCTGCACGATCAGCTCGGCCAGCGCCTGACGGCGCTGCGGCTGTCGCTCGAGCGCGTGCAGCAGCGCGCCGGCGATGGGCCGCGTGAAGACGTGGAGCGCGCGCTCGATCTGACCCGCCAGATCGACGAAGACGTCGGGTTCCTGGCCTGGGAGCTCCGTCCGGCGGTGCTCGATCATCTCGGGCTGGGCATCGCGCTGCCGCGGTACGTGCGCGAATGGTCGCAGCACTACGGCGTCGAAGTCGCAGTACCAGGGGGACGGATTCCACACCGGTCTGCATCTCCCACGAGGCGGAAGTGGCGTTGTATCGCATCGCGCAGGAAGCGCTGACCAACATCGCCAAGCACGCACACGCCAGCCGCGTGGACGTCATGCTCGAGACGCGCGACAGCGCCGTCGTGCTCGTCGTCGAGGACGACGGCGTCGGCTTCGACCCGGACGAAACTGGGATCAGAGAGCGCGGCATCGGCCTGCTCGGCATGCGCGAGCGTGCCGGCCTGATTGGCGCGGAGCTTCAGGTGGAGTCCACTCCCGGCGACGGGACGTCGATCTTCGTGCGCCACACGATTTCCGATCAGCCGTCAGGACGCCCATGAAGCGGACTCGCGTGCTGCTCGTCGAGGACCACGAGACCGTGCGGCAGGGCCTGCGCATGGTGCTCGAGTCCCAGAGCGACATCGAGGTCGTGGCCGAGGCCGCCAATGGCCGGATCGCTGTCGAGCACGCCGAGCGCTACCAGCCGGATGTCGTCGTCCTCGACCTGTCGATGCCGGAGATGAACGGACTGGCCGCGGCGCAGGCGATCAAACAGTGCTGCCCCGACACCGCCATCGTCGCACTCACGCGGCACGATGACGCCGCGTTCGTCGATGAGCTGCTGAAAGCGGGCGCATCGGGATACGTGCTCAAGCAGAGTCCCACGACCCAGCTGCTCAAGGCCGTCCGCACGGTGTCGGCCGGCGGCGAGTACATCGACACGGCGCTCGTCGAGCGATCCGCGCGCGGGACAGCGAACGAGACGAGCAGCGAACGGCCGGCACCCACCGTCAGCGACCGTGAAAAACAGGTGCTGCGGATGATGGCCATCGGACACAGCAACAAAGAGATTGCCCAGGATCTCGTGATCAGCGTCAGAACGGTCGAGGTGCACAAGGCCAACGCCATGCGCAAACTCAAGCTGCGCGGGCGGATCGACGTCGTTCGCTTCGCAATTCTTCACGGCTGGCTGCAGGAGCCCTGACCGGAACCTGATTACGTACTTACCCTAATTGCCCTCCCCCCCGAGGGCGTGTAAACCTCAACGCCTCGGAAGATATTCCGGCGTCTTTCCTGATCAAACTCGCTAGGGTTCAAGGGGCATGTTGACAGCACGCCTGCCGCCGATCGCCGCGTGTCTCTCGCTGACGCGCGCCATCGTCCGCGCCTCGTCCGACGAGGACATCTACATCGCCGCCATCGATGCGCTGTCGCAGTCGCTCGACGTCTCGCGAGCGGCGATCCTGCTGTTCGACGCCGACGGCGTGATGCGATTCAAGGCGTGGCGGCATCTGTCCGCCGCCTACCGCGACGTCGTCGAAGGGCATTCACCGTGGACGCCCGATTCTCCGGACCCACAGACGATTGTCGTCCCGGACGTCACGACGGATCCGTCGCTCGACGGCTATCGCGCGGCGTTCGCCGCCGAGGGCATCGGCGCGCTCGCCTTCATTCCGCTGGTCAGCATGGGCCGGGTGATCGGCAAGTTCATGCTGTATCACGACGCCCCGCGCGCGCTCGCCGACGACGAGCGGCAGCTCGCCGAGATGATCGCCGTGCAGATCGCATTCGCGCTGGAACGCTCCAGGGCCGAAGTCGAGCCTGCGGGGCAGCGACCTGCGGCGGCGATTCGCGATCGAGGCCGCGGGCATGGGCACCTGGGAGATGGACCTCGAGACGCGAACCGTGCACCTGGTCGGACAGTCTCGAGCGCATCCATGGCCATGAGGCCGGCGCGTTCGACAATCGGTTCGAGAGCTACGAGCAGGTCATTGCCGCGGAGGACCGCGAGCGTGTCAGGGCCTCCATCCGCTGGGCGATCGACGGCGGGCGGCCCTATGAGATCGAATATCGCGTCATTGGCGCCGATGGCCGCGAGCGGTGGGTCGAGAGCAAGGGACTCATCGAGTACGAGCACGGGCGAGCGGTGCGCATGACGGGCATCTGCATGGCGGTGACGCGGCGCAAGCAGGCCGAGCTCGCGCGGCTGGCCGATGCGCAGGAGGCCAACCAGCTGAAGGACCAGTTCCTGGCGACGCTTTCCCACGAACTGCGCACGCCGCTCAACGCCATCCTCGGCTGGATACAGGTCCTCGACCACGATCTCGGCTCGCCAACCCGTATCCGCCACGCGATCGAGATCATCAGGCGCAACGCCAAGCTCCAGGCGCAGCTCATCGAAGACATCCTGGACGTCTCGCGGATCATGACCGGCAAGCTCACCATCGAGACGCAGGCGCTCAACGTCGCGACGCTCGTGGACAGCACGCTGAGCGGGCTGCTTCCGACCGCGTTACTCAAGCAGATCGAGGTGACGTCCGTACATCCCCGATACGCTTCCGGCGATTGACGGCGACCCCAGGCGGCTGCAGCAGGTCCTCAGCAACGTGATCTCGAACGCGATCAAGTTCACGCCCGAGCACGGTCAGGTGCGTGTGTCCTGCGGGGTCCACGGCGACATGCTGTCCATCGAGGTCCGCGACTCGGGCATCGGCATCGCTCCCGAGCTGCTGCCGCACGTGTTCGACCGGTTCCGTCAGGGCGACAGCCGATCCACGCGGCTGCATGGCGGCCTTGGACTGGGACTGGCGATCGCGCGCCACCTCGTCGAGCGTCATGGCGGGTCGATCGAGGCGCACAGCAGTGGCCCCGGGTCCGGAACGACGTTCGTCATCACACTGCCGGTGACCTCCACCCAGACGCGCGTCGAGGCCGGGAGCCGGACACGCGGACCGGTCACCCTCGAGCTGTCGGGCCGGAGTGTGCTGGTCGTTGATGACCACGAGGATTCGCGGGAACTGATGGTCCGCCTGCTTCACCAGTACGGGGCCACGGTGCTGCTGTGTCCGTCAGCGCCCGTCGCGCTCGCGGCGATGTCGACCACGAAGTTCGACCTGCTCGTCGCCGACATCGCCATGCCCGACATCGATGGATACGAGCTCGTGGCTCGAGTGAGACAGGGGAACGACCACAACCGCGCCATTCCGTCCGTGGCCGTCACCGCCTACGCACATCGGGAAGATCGCGATCGCGCACTGGCGGCCGGCTTTGACGGCTACTGCCCGAAGCCGCTCGACGAAGGCGAGTTCATCTCGGTGATCGCCAGCCTGCTCACCGCCCGAACCCGGTCAGGCGACCTGCACCAGCGGTCGTAGCATTCGAACGTTCGCGACCGTCTCGATCGCGAACAGCGTCTCGATCAGCGTCGCGGTCCGGGCCGGTCCGAGGACCGGCGCGATCAGATCGCGGGCTTTGTCCACGACCTCGCCGCGCGGCATCGGGTTGCGCACCGTGCCGCGCACGGCTTCCACACGTTCCGACAGCTGTGTCCCATCGTTCAGCGTGATCTCCACGACGGCGACCCGCGCCGGCAGCAGCGCGGCCAGCGTGGGATCGGGCACGTAGGTGACCTTGCGCCGCTGACGAAGGACGACAGCGTCCTGCATGCGCGCCTTGTCGTGCGCGGCGTGGAAGGACGCGGTCTTGTCGATCAGCATGACGGCGACCATGTGCTGCAGGCAGATGTCGGGAATGTCGCGGTTATCGACCACGGCGCCGACGGTCGGGGCCAGACGTACGGCGACGGCTTTCACGTCGTCGGCCTCGAACGGTCGTTTGCGCCTGATGGTGTCGATCGCGTCGAGCGGCGCCTGAATCGGCGTCCCGACCGTCCATTTCTTGATGTCGGTGTTGACGATCTCGAAGCGCTCGCCGAGTCCGTCGATCAGCACCGACGGATTGCCCTTCGGCGCGTTCACGCGGAAGAAATTGTCGTCACCCGAGAACACATCATCCACGCCGTTCCAGCCGGCGCGGACGAGCAGCGCGGCGGTCACGCCGTTGCGCGCCGGCATGCCTCCAAACACGAACGCCTTCTCGACGTGGTCGGTGTCGCGGCCCCACACCGCGTAGCCGCCCGCCTGCTGCGACGCGTAATCGAGGACCCAGCGCATCTGCGGTGCGCTCAACCCCGCCACGCATCCGGCCGCGGCGGCCGAACCGAATGTTCCCGCGAAGGCGTGCGTGCTGCGGCGGCTCTCGTCCCTGAACGCCACGCCGCCGAGCGCCATCGTCAGCCGCGGACCGACGTCGTAGCCAAGCGTCACGGCGCGCAGCAACCGTTCGCCGCTCACGCCAAGGTCCTCACCAAGCGCCAGCGCCGCCGGCACGATCGACGCGCCGGGATGCGACTGCGACGGCCCGTGCGAGTCGTCTGTCTCGTCGGAGTGCGCGAGGACGCCGTTGACGAGCGCGGCATCCATCGGTCCGGTGAGGATGTTCGAGCCGACGACGGTGGACACCGCGCGACCCGCCTGGGCCCGCGCGAGCGCGAGAGCCGCGCGGCCGGGCGGCAGCTCGGAACCCGACACCATGGCCGCAACCGTGTCGAGGATGTGATGCTTCGCTTTCTCGGCGACGTTCGGCGGAAGCGCGCGGTCTTTGGCGGCCGCCATGTAGGCGCTGAGCGCCGCCATGACCGGGCCGACGGCCTGTGCGCGAAGCCTGACCGACGGCAGGGCTGACGCGCCGAGTGCGAGCGCGCCGCGAGCGAGTACCGAGCGGCGGTTCATACGGGCGAATCATACGGCAGACGGGCCGCCTGAAGGCGGCCACCACGAGTGACAAAGGCGGCCCCACGAGTTGATCGCATCCCGCTCATCCCGTAGACTCTCGGCCTCTGTCGCGCGGGCGGCCAATGTTGAGGGAGAAGCGATGAAACGGTCAGTCTCTGTCGCGCTGGTCCTGCTGGCTGCGGTTGGTACCGCATTCGTGGCGGCACAGGGCAAGCAGGCCCCCATCTTCGAAGTGGATCCGTTCTGGCCGAAGCCGCTGCCCAATCACTGGGTGATGGGCTCGACCATCGGACTGTCAGTGGACGCGCAAGATCACGTCTGGGTGATCCATCGGCCGCAGTCGGTCGAGGACAACTTCAAGGCCGCTGACATGAAGCCGCAGATCGGGATCTGCTGCAAGGTCGCGCCGCCGGTGCTCGAGTTCGATCAGGCCGGCAACCTGGTCGGCTCGTGGGGTGGACCCGGCGCCGGCTACGAGTGGCCGGTCAGCAACCACGGCATCACCGTCGATCACAAAGGGCAACGTCTGGATCGGCGGCAACGACAACACCGACACGCAGATCCTCAAGTTCACCAAGGCCGGCAAGTTCCTGCTGCAGATCGGCAAGCACGGACATGCACAACGGCAGCAACGACGTCGAGAACCTGTGGCGGGCGGCCAAGATCTTCGCCGAGCCGGACGCCAACGAAATCTACGTCGCCGACGGCTACGGCAACCGCCGCGTCATCGTCTTCGACGCCGACAGCGGGAAGTACAAGCGGCACTGGGGCGCGTACGGCAGCAAGCCGGACGACAGCGCGGTCCCCGACTACGATCCGGCGGCGCCTCCCTCGAAGCATTTCAACACCGTGCACTGCGCCAACGTCTCGAAGGACGGCTTCGTGTACGTCTGCGACCGCGTGAACAATCGCGTGCAGGTCTTCCGGAAGGACGGCACCTTCGTGAAGGAGGCGTTCTTCGAGAAGAACACCCTGCGCTCGGGTTCGGTCTGGGACATGACCTTCTCGCGCGATCCGCAGCAGACCTACATCTACATCGCCAACGGCGTGAACGAGCACGTCAGCGTCGTCCTGCGCAGCACGCTGGAGGTGATCACCTCGTTCGGCGACGGCGGCCGCCAGCCGGGACAGTTCTTCGGCGTCCACAACCTGGATACCGACTCGAAGGGCAACCTGTACGCGACCGAGACCTACACCGGCGCACGCGTGCAGCGCTTCATGTTCAAGGGCGTGGGCCCGGTCACCAAGGCCGATCAGGGTCCGCCCTGGCCGCGTAAGTAATACGTAGGTCCGGCTTTAGCCGGACCGAGAGGGTCATATGAAACAAGTTCTCATCGGAATCGCCGGCGCCGCGTGCGCGGTCGTGGCGCTCGTCGCGCAGGCCAAGATCAACCCGACCGACCCGCAGCCGACCTGCAACATGTGCCCCGGGCACTACATCCCGCTCAGCGAGCTGCAGGCGTATACCAAGAAAGCCGTCGAGGAGAAGCTGATCGACCAGCAGGTCCGCGACATCGACATCGGCAAGGCGCACGTGGGCATCGGCATGGTGCATCGCGGCAAGCTCGATAAGCCGGCCCCGAACTCCGTCGCCGAACACGATCTGGTCAGCGAGGTCTACCACATCATCGACGGCACGGCGACGCTGGTGCTCGGGCCGGACATCCAGGACCGCCAGCGGCGGCCGGCGACATCACTCACCGTCCGCGAGTTCAACGGACCCGGCAACAACGGATCCGACATTCGCAACGGCAGGACCCTTCAGCTCAAGGCAGGTGATGTCGTCGTGATCCCGGCCGGCACCGGACACTGGTTCACGAAGATCGACGACCACATCGACTATCTGATGGTGCGATACGATCCCGACAAGGTCACGCCGATCAAGGACGAAGCCGCGTCCAAGGCGTACCTGTCGAAGCCGGCGGCGCGGGAGAACTGGAAATCCGGATATCTCCCTGGTGTCCTGAGGCGAACGACTCCCAGGACGACCAAGTGAGCTCCGGAACAGGTACGTCCTCCGCTTCTGCGTCGTCTACTTCAGCCTCTACTCGCTCGCCACGCAAATCGTGGGCGGCGTGCTGCTCACGCCGTGGTTCTCGTTTCCGGCGCTCGGCACATCCTGGCCAATGCGCGATGTCACCGAGTGGCTCGCGGAGCACGTCTTCGGTCTTCGCCCGCCGCTCGTCTACACCGGCAATAGCGGCGACACCGCGTTCCATTGGATTCAGAACGCCTGGCTGGTGGTGCTGGCCCTCGTGATCACCGCGGCCTGGGTCGCGCTGCGGCCGGACCGGAGCCGTGATCACGCCTGGTACCGGTGGTTCCGCGTCTTCATCCGCTTCGCCATGGCGGCGCAGATGTTCTATTACGGAATGGCGAAGATCATTCCGACGCAGTTCCCACCGCCGTCGCTGGTCACGCTGGTCGAATCGGTCGGCAACCTCTCGCTCTCGGATCTGCTCTGGACGCAGGTCGGCGCATCCACTCCGTATCAGGTATTCACCGGCTGCGCGGAGATGCTCTCCGGCATCCTGCTCCTCCTGCCGCAGACGACGATGCTCGGGGCGTTGATTGGCGTGGCGGACATGACGCAGGTGTTCGTGCTGAACATGACCTACGACTTCGGGCTGAAGCAGATCTCGTTTCACTACCTGCTGATGTTCGCGTTTCTGCTGGCGCCCGACGCACGCCGTTTGGCCAACGTCCTCGTGCTGAATCGAGCCGCCGAGCCATCGACACAGCCAGATCTCTTCGCGTCGGCGCGTGCGCAATCGCATCGCGCTTCTCGCGCAGGTCGCCTTCGGGATCTATCTGATCGGCATGTTCACGTGGGTGGCCACACGCTCGTACTACGCGGAGGGCGGACCCGGCGTACCGCGATCGCCGCTCTACGGCATCTGGAACGTGGAGGAGCTCTCGGTTGACGGCGAGTCTCGTCCGGCGGTGCTCAACGACTACGACCGCCGCTGGCGCCGGGCGATCTTCGACACGCCCGACGTCGTGGTCTTTCAGCGCACGGACGATTCATTCGCGCACTACGAAGCGGCGATCGACACCAGCCGCCGCGCGATCGCGTTGACCAAACGCAACGGCGGCGACTGGCGCGCCGCGTTCACGTTCGAACGGCCCTCATCGGACCGGCTCGTGCTCGAGGGGACGATGGACGGCCACACGCTGCGGATTCGGCTCCGGCTCCAGGACTTCGATACGTTCAGGCTGCTGAACGGCCGCTTCAGGTGGGTGCGTCCGCCGGATCCCTTCGCTGGATGAGGAGCTGACGGAACGGAGGCGGAGGGAACGGGATCACACGGAGGAACGGAGAAACGGAGGCCATTCTTCTTGAAGAGAAATCTCCGTTGCTCCGTTGCTCCGTGTTGACCCGTTCCCTCCGTCGGCTCCGTTCCTCCGCTCCGTCCAGCATTAAGTTTGTGCGTACTAATTCATCCGGCGGTTGCGCAGGATCTGCAACGTCGAAGGATGTCTGACGACGCCAATCGGTCGATTCATCGCAGGCCCGAAGGTTGCTTCGTCCCACGCCATGCTGATCGATGCTCCATTCAACACCATCACGGGCGAGATCCTCTCGGCCGCCATCGAGGTCCATCGCACGCTTGGCCCGGGCCTGCTCGAATCCCACTACACGTCGTGCATGCAGTTCGAGTTGAGCGCGCGCAAGCTGCGATTCGTCAGTCAGCGTGCGATCCCGATCGTCTACAAAGGCATGGATCTCGGCGCCGGCTACCGTGTCGATCTGATTGTCGAAGACGTCGTCGTGGTCGAGACCAAGTCAGTGGCAGCCCTGTTGAAGGTTCATGAATCGCAGGCACTTACCTACATGAAGCTGACCGATTGTCCTGCGGGATTGCTGATCAACTTCAACGTGCCGAGGCTGATGGATGGCGTGAAGCGATTGGTGCTGCCTGGGAGGTAACGGGGCGCGCGCAAGGACGCTCCCTCCGTCGCCTCCGTTCCCTCTGCTCAGCTTGCCTCAACTGACAGGTTGTTCGAGCCGGCAGCCGGGCTTACCCTATATGAGGCAGCGCCTGGGGGGATGTAATGGGACGCAAGGCTATTTGGTTTTTGGGAACCGCGCTGGTGTTGGCGATCTATTCGGCGCCCGCAGCGGCACAGGTGAGCGTCGGAATCGGTGTGGGCACGCCGCACGTCGGCGCCGGCGTCGTCATCGGCGCGCCGGTGTACGGTGTTTACCCGTACGCACCTGTCGCTCCGTACCCTTACCCGTACCCGTATTACGCGCCGTACTACCACTACCCGTACGCGGTCCCATACGGGCCCGTCTACTATCGCCCGTACCAGGGCTATTACCGTGGCGCAGCGCCGTACTACTATCGCGGCGGGCCCGCCTACTACGGCCGGGCGCCTCGCTATTACGGGCGCGGACCCGGCTACGGCAACGTCGGGGCGGTTCCCCGCGCAGGCCGTCCTTATGCGGCGGGCGCTCCGGTTCGAGGCGGCAGTCGCGGGAGCGGTCGCGCGCGGTAACGAGCACCGGCACACACTCTTCAACTTCGAACGGGCACTCAATCTGTCGACAGGCGGATTCCGTCCATCCGAGCCCTTTGCTGGATCTGGCAACGGAGGTCGGCGGAGGGAACGGAATCACACGGGGGAACGGAGAAACGGAGACGCACGGAGAAAACGCCTTACCTGTCAAACAGGGCGAGGTCAATGAGGCGCGCCGAAGGGGTTACTTCGCGAACGACCTTGCCTGTTGACACTTCCACAATACGCAGACGCGCGCCGGTCTGTTGTCGATCGACACTGACGACGTACGCATATCGGTCGTCACAGTGCACCGACGCAACCGAACGATCGTCATCGGCAAACAGCCGGAAGCGCTCCTTCCCGTCGGGCGAATAGCCAGTCAGTCCACGGGATTCGCCGCCGTAGACCAGCAGGGTCCCAGCCGCGATGGTCGCGTGACTCGCGCGGGCGTCGATGGTTCGCGCACGCCACGACGCGACGTCTATCGCCCTCACGCCTGCCGGCGTTGGGTCGGACCACCTGTCATCAGGTCCTGTCACCAGATCGACGCCATAGACAACGATCCTCCCATCCATCCAGAACGCGCGTCGCTCGCCGAACTCGCTGCCGCGATCAAGCCCCTCGACCGGATGGTCATGAACTTGAAGCGATCTCAAATCGATTTCCGCTACCGTCGGCTCCGCGCCAATCACATACGCGCGGTCGCCTGTCGGATGAACCGCTAGCGCCGGGGAGGACTGCGGGCTGAACGGCGGAGGATTGAACACGACTGACCGGTTGCGTCCCGCGCGTATCGAAGCCAGCGACACTGAACGCAGTTCTTCCTTGTCGTCAATCATCACGAGTCGTGCCGCCGTGACTTCCGTCGCGTGTGCGAGCAGCAAGAGCACGCCGAACGGTGTCTTCGCAACCGTCTTGGGCGCGGCATCGCCTGGTTCGAACCGCAGCGTCCACGCATCGGCTTCAGTCTCAGGCCAGCGACGCACGACCTCGCCGCTGATGCTGTCGACCAGGACAATCCCGCAGCCGCGACCAGAGGGGTTCGCCGGGTTGCAGGCCATCCCCGCGACCACGCGCCCAGGCCGAAGCCAGGCCAACGCCTCCGTGGCGATACCTACTTGCACGAAGTGCTGCATCTCCATCCGGCGAATGTCGATGATCCGGATCTTGCCTCGCGGTCCTCCGGTCGCGACCGCGAGTTGAGTGCCGTCTGGCGAAATCGCTGCGATGCCGTGATATTCGTCGACGGAGATTCGAGGCCCAGCGGGTTCGAGCGTGATCGGATCGAGCCGGGCGACAAACGTCTGAGCCGGAGGATTGAACAGGGCAAGGGGACCGACACGCGACGCTTCGTCCTGGCATATCACCGGGAGGACACCAGCGGTGACGAACGCGACGATCGGCGTAAGGAGGCCTTTTCTCATCCGACTCTTCCCAACGAAGGAGCGCGGAAGTTCACATTTTATGCGTACTCTCTCGTCCGCCTACTACGCAGGATTCTCACCTCGAAGAACAGCTGACTACGCAATCGGTCGATTCATTGCGGGCCCGAAAGTTGCTCTATCGCCTCGCCATGCTGATCGATGCGCCATTCAACACGATCACTGGCGAGATCCTCTCCTCCGCCATCGAGGTCCATCGCACGCTTGGCCCAGGTCTGCTCGAATCCCACTACACGCCGTGCCTGCAGTTCGAGTTGAGCGCGCGCAAGCTGCGATTTATCACTCAGCGTACGATCCCAATCGTCTACAAAGGCATGGATCTCGGCGCCGGCTACCGGGTCGACCTGATTGTCGAGGAGGCCGTCGTGGTCGAGACCAAGTCAGTGGCAGCGCTCTTGAAGGTTCATGAAGCGCAGGCACTCACCTACATGAAGCTGACCGATTGTCCTGTGGGATTGCTGATCAACTTCAATGTGCCGAGGCTGATGGATGGCGTGAAGCGATTGGTGCTGCCAGGGAGGTAACGGAGGCCGATATCTTCTTGAGAAAATCTCCGTTGCTCCGTTCCTCCGTGTGAACCCGTTGCCTCCGCCAACCTCCGTTCCCGATCACTGCTTCTCGTACACCGTGATCGTCGTCACCGCACGTCCAGCGGGGTCGACGCCCTTCGTTGTGGTCGTCATCGTCTTTCCATCTGATGACAGCGTGATGGTGGACTTCGCGGCCACTCGCCCACCCATCTTGACGATCGTCTCGTAGACGCCAGGCGACACCTGGTTGTAGGCGTAGGTCACGAAGGCATCGATACCCTGCAGCTGATAGTCCCTGCCATCGAGTTTGCCCGTCCACTCGAGGTGCGTCACACCGCCGCGCGGATGCACCATCTCGTAGATCACCGTCATTCCGTCATCGCCCCACGGCTCGATGATGTAGGTGGCGCGCTTGTACGGCGGCGGACCGGGATCGTACGCGGATCGTCCGACGTTCAACGACCACTGGCCGAACCATGACGCTGGGGGCTGGGCGGCGCTCGTCGCCGGAAGAGCGACGAGCGCCAGGAAGGATGCCGCGACGAGAGCTAGATGGGCTTGCAGGGAGTCGGATCCCACTTCGCGCCGTTCGCTTCGCGACGGAAGTGCGTGCTGGTGACGAACTCCTGCGCGAGGTACTTGGGATCGGCCACGATGGTCGTGACCACGAGCCACTCGTCACCGGTCGGCGCAGCGAACCGATCGTAGAACTCGGTGACCGTCGTGTTCTCGCTGTAGGGCACACCGTTGCGGCGCAGCCATCCGCCACTCAGTTGCGTGGTGACGACCTTGAGATTGCCGAATCGCGGGCCGGGTGGCGCTGCGGGCGGTGCTGCCGCTGCAGGCGCGCCGCCGGCTGCTGCGGGCGGTGCAGCCTGTCCCCCGCCTCCGCCTCCGCCTGCCACCACCACCACCGCCCCCACCGCCACGACCTGCCGCCGGGCGTTCCCACTCGGCGACCGAGAAGCCCTGCAGCGAACGAGCGGCCGGCGGCGCCACCGACTTGTCGAATACGAATCGACGCGTCTGCTGACCGGCATCGGTGTCGATCTTCAGCGTGTTCGGGTTCTCCCAGGTGATGTTGAGACGCGTCGGCATCCGCATGAGACCAGCGGCGCCATAGGCCAGGCACGACCCATCCTTCGAGACGTCCCACGTGTCGGCGACCTTGCGGCCTTCGGGGTTGATCGGAACGCTGGCGTAGTCGCCCTTCGGCGGCGTGACCATCCGCCATCGCCAGTCCTCGTTGACGATCGACACCCAGTACCCGGTCAGATCGATGGGCGCCGTCGCCTGCGGTGACTGCGGCGCCGCCGGCGCGGCAGCACCGCCGCCGCGCTGCGCCGAGACCGTCGCAGCCATCACACCGAGTACGGCCATTCCCACCATCAGTCGCGCGAACCGCGCACGCTGACGTGTCCGCCGTAGCCTGGGCGAAGGTGGAAGCGTGCGCTCTACCCTGACACTCATTTGTTCCCCCGCGTGGTCGCCGCCGACGGTGTCGTGAGGCTCTTGTACGCCGCCTCGAGGAATGCGTCCGTCGTCCAGAAGCCCTGGGTCGCGCCGTACCGCCCCTCGTAGTCTCGAAGCATCCCGTCCGTCTTCACCTGCGCGACGGTCCGGCCTTTCTTGATCTCATCACGAATGCGATCGCGGACGATCGTGACCATGTCGCGATACTCGACGACGTCGGCCTCGTCGGCCAGACGACCGTGACCGGGAATCACGTAGGTCCCGCCCTCCTGCTTGTCCTTGGGCACCGTGATCTCGATGATGCGGTTGAGCGCCGCGACGAGGCCCTCGTAGCTGCCGCCCTGCTGAAGGTTGATCACCGGGAAGGTCGTGTTGACGTACACGTCGCCCGTGACGACAACGTCCGACTTGCGGAAGTACACGAGGATGTCGCCGTCGGTGTGCGCGTGCGGCTGATGGAGCATCTGCACCGCTTCGCCGTTGAAGTAGAGATCGTTCCGCACGGTGAAGAACGTGTCGGTCGGCAGGGCCGCGGCCGGCGCCGCCGGCTGGTTGCCCTCGCTGTCATTCATGCGCAGCTGCGTGTTCTCGTGCGCGAAGATCTTCGCGACGTTCGCCGCGGCTGCGCCCGCCTGAGGGGCGAAGTTTCCGGAGATGACCGATCGCCCCGCCTTCGCGACGATGACATTGCCACCGACGTGATCCGCATGCGCGTGCGTGTTGACGATGTAGCGGATCGGCTTGTCGCCGGCGAGGCGCTTGATTTCCGCGAGGATCTTCTCGCCCATCGCTTCGGTGCCGGTATCCACGACAAGCACGCCGTCGGATCCGATCTGTGCCGCGACGTTCACGAAGCCGGCGTTGATCAGCCACACATTGCCCTGGACGAGCCGCGACCTGACCTCGGCGGCCGGCGCGGCCGCGCGCGGTGCGCCACCGCCGCGCCCCTGGGCGGCGAGATCGGCGGCCAGCGCAACGCCGCACGCCAGGGCCGCGAACGCGAGCAAGCCTCGCATCGTCGCACCCTCGCACCGTCGCACCCTCGCACTCATTTCTTCACCAGCTTCTTGCTGAACTCGGGCAACGCGGTCTCGGCGCCACCACGCGTGGCGTCGATCGGCAGGTTGTTCTTCTTCGCGAATTCGCCGAGGTACGGATTCTGACCGGGCAGGTGATGCGGAACGTCGCCCGGGTCTCTCTCGACTTCGACAGCTGGCTGGCACGGGTACGGTTGTATCGCGCCATTCGGGAGGAGACGGAAGCCGCTCGTCTTGACGAGCGGCTCGGTCAGATACACCGGGTCTTCGATGATGTAGGTGTGCGTGAGCAGATCGCCGTGGCGGAAGAACCGCTCGGTCATCCGCGCGCGGTCGCTGAGCGCGAGGCCGTTGCGGCGCATCCACCCCGCCTTCAGATGGCTGGTCTCGACAACGAGCACGTTGCCTTCCCATCGCCCGGTCGAGAATCCCTGCCAGGTGTGCGGATCGAAATCCGGCGGATGCGGCCGGCCGTCGGTCCAGATCTCGCGCCGCTGCTCCATCCACTGGATGTGCGTGTCGATCTTGCTGACCGTGAAGTTGGTCTGATCGAAGTTATTGGTGATCCGCAGGTTGCCGACGCCGCGGAAGCCGTAGGTCGATGGATGCGGCTTGCACGTGTGCTCCTCCATCGTCAGGATGCTGGCATCCCACGTCTCGCCTCGCATCCGTCCGGCATCGCTGATCGGCAGGCCCAGGTAGTCGCCGATCTCGGGACCAGGCGCGCGCTCGACCTGGTCCTCGTGCATGATCGGCGCCCAGACGCCGGAGAGATCGACCTGCGCGGACGCAGGTCGAACGGTGACGACCCCGACGATGACGACCGACGCAATGAGGGTGACGGCGTAACGCATACGCACCTCGAATCTCGAGTCGCTGACGCCGAAGGAGAATATCAGAAATATCAGTAGCCGGCCGCGCTCACACGGGTACGGCGGCGTCGACTCCCTGCCACAGGTTCGACGTGCTCAACTCGTCACGACCACAGGACTTCAGATACAGGAACACCTGCGTGCGATACGCGGCGCACCCGTTCAGCACCAGTTCGAGGAGCCACGTCGCCCGCGTCTGGGTGCGTCCGAACAACTCGATCGAACCGCGGAAGTCGGCTTCGGACCACGACCCGAGCAACCCGGCGTACTCCGCTTCCTGGGCGGCGATCATCGCCAGCACCTGATCGAAGTCGGCGGCGTTGGCCTTTGCCGTGTCGGCCTGCCACCTCTCGATGTCGAACGCCCCGGCCTTGATCGACCGGACCAGTATCGGACCCATGGCCGTGAGATACCGCAGGAGCTCGAGAGTGCTGCGCTGCTTGGGCGTGGGCCGGTAGTCGAGCTGGCTGCGATCGATCTTGCCGGCGAGGTGCAGAAGAATCCGGACCTCTTTCTGGAGCTGGGCGATCACTTCGTCTTTCGTCAGTGCGGTCATAACAGGTGTCATCCTCTTCGGCAGGCGCAGGCGGACCTGAAGGTCCGCCTCTACGAGTCTGCGAGTCGTCTGGTGATGTCTCGAACGTGTGATTGTATGCTACGCAGCACAAGGAGATCGACAGTGACTCGCATCGACAGACGTTCCATTTCCGCGTCGCTGGCATTCGTGGTGTGTGCGGCCGCCCTGGCTGCTGCGCAAGGGCCGCCGGCCGGTGCCGCAAGTCGTGTCGCCGGAGGTGATGGCCGACCGGCAGATCGTCTTCCGCATCCTCGCGCCGCAGGCACGGGCGGTCAGCCTGAGCGCGTCGGACATCCCGGGCGTCCCGTTCGGACCGGGCGCCGCGCTCGCGAAAAGCGAGAACGGTGTGTGGGAGATGAAAGTCGGACCGGTGCCGCCGGGAGCGTACCGCTATACGTTCAACGTGGACGGCGTCGCGACCATGGATCCGCGCAACCCGTCGACGAGCGAGTCCAACAACAACTCGTGGAGCATGGTCTACGTGCCCGGCTCGACGGCCGCGGACACGCAGCAGGTGCCGCACGGCAGCGTCGCGGAAGTGCACTACTACTCGACGGCCCTCAAGGCGTTTCGCCGCATGCACGTTTACACGCCGCCCGGCTACGAGACGAGCTCGAAGAAGTATCCGGTGTTTTATCTGCTGCACGGCGCCGGCGACAGCGACGACTCGTGGAGCACGGTCGGACGCGCGGGCTTCATCCTCGACAACCTGCTCGCGGCCAGGACCGCGAAGCCGATGATCGTCGTCATGCCCGCCGGTCACACGCGCGCGCCGGGCAATCCGATTACGTCGGCCCCCGGTGATCCGTTCGTCAACGACTTCGTCGCCGACGTGATGCCATACGTGCAGAAGACCTACCGCGTCCTCACCGATCGCGCGAACACGGCCCTCGCCGGTCTGTCGATGGGCGGCGGCCAGACGCTCAACATCGCGATGACGCATCCCGACAGGTTCGCGTACATCGGCGTGTACAGCTCGGGCCTGCTCGGTGTCTTCCCTGTCGGCGGACGAGGAGGTGCCGCGCCACCGTCCGCATCGAGCTCCGCGGAATGGGAGCAGCGGAACGCGGCGGCGCTGAGCTCGACCAGCATGAAGAAGGGACTGAAGCTGTTCTGGTTCAGCACGGGCAAGGACGACTTCCTGATCAAGAACACGGTCGCGACCGTCGAACTCTTCAAGAAGCACGGTTTCACGCCGGTGTACAAAGAGAGCGCGGGCGGCCACACGTGGCTGAACTGGCGGGACTATCTCAACGAGTTCGCGCCGCAGCTGTTCCAGTAGACGTGTCCCAGCACCTTGGACGCGCCGCGCGCGAAGGCGCCGCGCCGCAGCCTGCATCATCACCGTCGCCATCACCGGCTCGGTGCCGCGCAAGGAGAACAACCCGGCCGTTCCGATCACCGTCAGTGAACAGGTCGAGTCCACGCACGCGGCGTTCGAGGCCGGCGCCGCGCTCGTGCACGTGCACGTCAGAAACGACGACCAGTCCACCTCGTCACACCCGGACAAGTTCGCGGAATTCCAGGAGCGCATCCGGCCGCTCTGCCCTGGCATCATCGTTCAGTTCTCGACGGGCGGACGCTCGGGCGTGGGCTCCGAGCGCGGCGGCATGCTGCACCATCGACCCGACATGGCCTCACTCTCGACCGGGTCGGTGAACTTCCCGACCCGTGTGTACCGAGAACCCGCCCGATCTCATCAAGGAGCTGGCCGACAAGATGACGATGTACGGCGTGAAGCCGGAGATCGAAGTCTTCGATCTGGCGATGCTCTACAACGCGGTGGACTACGCACGTGCTGGGATGTTGAACGCGCCGCTGCACGTGCAGTTCGTGCTCGGCGTGAAGCATGCGCAACCGGTCGATCGCGACATCCTCGAGTTCGAGGTCGGCAAACTGAAGCAGCTGATGCCCGAGGCAACCTGGGTTGCCGCCGGCATCGGCCGCCACCAGCTCGACGTGAACCGCTGGTGCCTCGAGATGGGTGGCCACTGCCGCACGGGACTCGAGGACAACGTGCGGTGGGACAAGAGCCGGCTGGCGGCGTCGAATGCCGAGCTCGTCTCGCGCGTCGCCAACCTCTGCGCTGAGTACAACCGCGTCGTCGCGACACCTGCGGTCGCGCGCGCCATACTCGGGCTCGATTAGGCCCTGCTCGACGTCGCAAGCCGAACGCTGCCCTCCGTACCGGCATCGCTCAGTTCTCGATCGATACTGAGCCCAATCATTTTTACGCTCCTCGATCGTCAGTTTTGTCGCCGCGTGATGCACTTCGGTCAGGAGACCGCGATGGTACGGGGGTTGCCACCAGTGTGCGCGGAGGTTTTCATGAACACGACTTCACGAGTGCTCGTCGCGTTGGGGGCCGTCACGGTGATGGCTGGCTCAGCGTTCGCTCAGGCCCCGGACGCCCGGCCGCCGCAGGCTCCACCGCCAGCACGTATCCCCGGGCGCCGCGTCCGCCGCGCAGACGGGCACAGGCTCCCGCGCAGGCAGCAGGCAACGCAGACCGCATCGGGAGAGCTGGTGTCTGTGGATTCGAAGGCCAGCACGCTGTCGGTCAAGACAGCGTCGGCTGAGATGACGTTCAAGTACGATGACGCCACGAAGATCTCGGGAGCGACCAAGGGTGTGTCCGGCCTCGCGACGATGGCCGGCTCGCAGGTGACCGTGAGCTACAAGAAGGACGGCGCGTCGAACATTGCGACCAGCATCGACGTCAAGGCGGCGCAGCCGCGGCCGTAGCGTAGAGCGCGGGCTTCAGACCGCGTGAGTTTCGTAGAGCGCGGCATCCCCGCCGCGCTCTACCTCTCACGACCGGCGGGTCTGAAGACCCGCCGCTACTCTCCTGAGACCCGCCGCTACTTCGTCTCGTCCCAGACGATGCGCGTGTTCGACAGCAGGCGCGGTGCCGCCGGCGCCGCGTAGCCCTTGTACTTCGCCGGAATCGTCCACGTCTTCGCGAACTCGTCCGCGGTGCCTCCGCTCTTCTTCGCCGCGCGCACGGCAGCCGCGAAGTCGTCGTTGAAGTCCGCATACTCGAGCAGGTCGGCAACCGTCATCACCGTGCTGTGACCGGTGATGATCGAGTCCACATTCTTGGCGTCCTTCGCGGCCTTTCTGAGCGTCTTGCCGATCTCGATGCCGCTGCCGCCGTTGTTGGCATCGAGCAGCGGAATGTTCTTGCCGGAGAAGATGTCGCCGGCGTGCATGAAGCGCAGTGCCGGGAACACGACGAACGCGTCGCCGTTGGTATGGCCGCGGCCGAAGTAGTAGAGGTCGATGCGATCGGCGTCCTTCCCGATCGTCATCTTCTTGCCGAACGTGCGCTTCGGCATGCCGCGGCCGTTGTTCTGCGTGAAGATGTTGCCAGGAGCGGGCTGACCAGCCGGCGGCGTGATGCCGGACGCGGGTCGCATCTCGGTCATGTTCTTCGCCGTGTTCTCGTGCGTCACGACCTCCACCGTCGCCGGGAACTCGACGTTGCCGCTCACGTGATCCCCATGCGTATGGGTGTTGATGATCATCGTGATCGGCTTGTCGGTGACGGTCTTGATCTTGTCGATCAGCGGCTGACCCCAGCCAGGATTCTTGGTATCGACGACCACCACGCCCGTCGAGGTGATGAACACGGCGCTGTTGCCGCCGCCACCGGCGCCGCGCATCATGTAGAGGTTGTCCTTCAGCTTGTCGACTTCGACCACACGCGGTGCGGGCTGGCCCGCGGCTGGCGCCGCCGGCTGCTGAAGCGCGTGGACGGAAATGGTGAGCACGCCCGCCGCGAACAGGATGCCGAGCACGATTTGTCGTCTCATCGAAGCCCCCTTATGAGGGCCTCATGATAGATCACCCTTGATCACACGTTCGGCGCCGTGATCTTGTGCCGGGCCACTCGTCCCTTTCACACTGAGTTGGACACCGGAGACGCGGGGCCGGCTGGCAGTGGCGCGACGGGCGTATGATCGCTCCTTCACGGAGGGAATCGTGACCTATCGCCTTCTTGTTGCCGTCGGCCTTTCGATCTCGATTGCTGCGCTCGCCGCGGGATGCACCGCCTCCACAGCCGCGCCGACCGCGGGTGACGCGAAGCAGTTCCTCGACGAGGTGGACGCCAGCTTCACCCGTCTGAGCATCGACGCGAATCGCGCCGGCTGGGTCGGCCAGAACTTCATCACCCCTGACACCGAGGCCATGGACGCGCGGGCGACGCAGGCCATCTCGGACGCGGCCTCACGCTTCGCCAAGCAGGCCGTCAGGTTCGACCGGTCGAGGTGCCCGCCGATCAGCGCCGTCAGCTCAATCTGCTGAAGGTGTCGCTCGTCATGGCGACTCCGTCGGATCCGAAAGAGTCCGAGGAGCTGACGACGCTCGTCTCGTCGATGCGCGGCGTGTACGGAAAGGGCAAGTGGTGTCCGGATGCCGCCAAACCCGATGCCTGCCTGAACATCGACGACATCACCAAGCTGATGGCGTCGTCACGCAACGAGAAAGAGCTCCGGCAGGCCTGGGAGGGCTGGCACACGATCTCGCCGCCGATGCAAGAAGGACTATCAGCGCTTCGCCGAGCTGTCGAACAAGGGCGCCAAGGAGCTGGGCTTCGCCGACACCGGCGCGATGTGGCGCGCGAAGTACGACATGCCGCCCGATGCGTTCACGAAGGAGCTCGATCGGCTGTGGGATCAGGTGCGGCCGCTCTACCTCCAGCTGCACGCCTACGTGCGGATGAAGCTGCGGCAGAAGTACGGCGACGTGGTTCCGGCGAAGGGTCCGATTCCGGCGCATCTGCTCGGCAACATCTGGGCGCAGGACTGGTCGAACATCTACGACCTGGTCGCGCCGGCCAACGCCGACGCCGGCTACTCGCTGACCGACATCCTCAAGCGCCGCAAGATGAGCGCCGTCGACATGGTCAAGGCCGGCGAGCGCTTCTACACCTCGGTCGGCTTCGAGCCGCTGCCGCCGACGTTCTGGGAGCGCTCGCTCTTCGTGCGCCCGCGGGATCGCGAGGTCGTGTGCCACGCCAGCGCGTGGGACATCGACAACCAGAACGACGTGCGCATCAAGATGTGCATCGACCAGACCGCGGAGGACTTCTCGACGATCCACCACGAGCTGGGGCACAACTTCTACCAGCGCGCCTACCAGGAGCAGCCGATGATCTTCCGCGACAGCGCCAACGACGGCTTCCACGAAGCCATCGGCGACACCATCGCGCTGTCGGTCACGCCGGAGTATCTGGTGAAGATCGGCCTGCTCGACAAGGCGCCCGACGCGTCGCGCGACATCGGCCTGCTGCTGTCGCGCGCGCTCGAGAAGGTGGCGTTCCTGCCCTTCGGCCTGCTGATCGACCAGTGGCGCTGGAAGGTGTTCTCGGGCGAGGTCACGCCGGCGCGACTACAACAAGGCGTGGTGGGATCTGCGGCTGAAGTATCAGGGCGTGGCGCCGCCGTCGCGCGCGCGGCGAGGAGTTCTTCGATCCCGGCGCGAAGTATCACGTGCCCGACAACACGCCGTACACGCGGTACTTCCTCGCGCACATCCTGCAGTTCCAGTTCCATCGCGCGCTGGCGAAGACGGCCGGCTGCACGACGCCGCTGCACCGCTGCTCGATCTACGAGAGCAAGGAGGCCGGGCAGCGGCTGAACGCGATGCTGACGATGGGCCTGTCGAAGCCGTGGCCCGAGGCGCTCGAGGCGCTGACCGGCTCCGGCGAGATGGACGCCTCGGCGATCCTCGACTACTTCGCGCCGCTCCAGGCCTGGCTGGAGGAGCAGACCAAGGGTCAGCCTATCGGCTGGTAGACTGGTTAGCCGGTGGGCTTCGGCTTTAGGCGGCGGGTCTAAAGACCCGCCGTTACGCCGGCTGCGCGATAAACCACGTGATGCCCTGGTCGTCCTCGACGCTGCCCATGCGGTCGCCGTAGGACTGATCGGACGGTGGCGAAAGCGGCTTCGCGCCTGACGCCACCGCCTGCGCATACAGTGCATCGGCGTCGGCGACGTACAGATAGAACCCGGTTCGCATCGTCTCCGACGCGCCCTGCGTGTCGCCCATCTCGATCACACCGTTGCCGATCCGCAGGCGCGCGTGCATCACGACGCCGCCCACCTCGTGGCGGAACTCCTCCTCGGCGCCCAGTGCGCGCTTCAGGAAATCGATATACGTGGGCACGCCTCTCGGATGCACGAACGGTGTGATCGTCCGCCGGCCTTCCGG
The DNA here is from genome assembly GCA_963751025.1 of uncultured Acidobacteriota bacterium. Classification (GTDB taxonomy): domain Bacteria; phylum Acidobacteriota; class Vicinamibacteria; order Vicinamibacterales; family UBA2999; genus Gp6-AA40. Next base: position 109,167 of record CAVVTC010000016.1, read on the forward strand.
CACGTAGGACGCGCCGAAGGCTGTGGCGATGTACCAGTGGTTGCCGAAGGCGTCCTTGATGAAACCCGCGCGTTCGCCATACGGCCGATCCTCGGGATCGCCCATCGACGTACCGCCCGCCGCAAGCGCTCGCTGGAACGCCGCGTCGGCGTCCGGGACGTAGACATGAAACGCCGCCGGTGAGAACGGCTGCCCGACCTCGACGCCGCCCTCGCCGATCATCAGCATCGAGTCGCCGACGCGCACTTCCCGGTGGACACCACTGGAGCCACCGGTGCTGAACGTCTCCTTCGCGTCGAAGACCGCCGTCAGGAAGTCGAGGAGTCCCGCTTCCTGGACGCGAACATATGGTGTCACCGTCGTGAACCCTTCTCGAATCTTCGTCGCCTCGAGTAACCAGTGTCGTCATCGTCGTTCTCCGTGTCAGATGTGCCCGAAGCGGTGAAGCCGGGCGCGAAACGCCGTGCTCGGCACGTGCCTCAACTCCGCGGCCAGCACCGCGAGCGGCGCCAGCTCGGGATCCTTCAGCGCGGCGGTCGCGTCGCGCCGCGCCAGAACCAGATCGATGGTGTGATCCAGCCGATCGACGAGCGCGTCAGCCATCGCGGCCCTCCAGGTGCTTGCGCAGGTTCTCCAGGGCCCGCAACTGCAGCTGCTTGACGGCGCCTTCCGATCGGTCGAGCGCCGTGGCGATCTCGCGAATGCTCTTCCCGCCGGCGAAGCGCATCTCGATCACCTGGCGCTGCGTGTCCGGCAGGCGATCGACCAGCTGCGCGACGATCGCCCGCCGCTCGATATCCTCCGACTCGCGACTGTCCGGTACATCAGGCGGCGGCTCGTAGGCGTCGCGCGATGTCCGTCGCCAGTGGTCGGCCAGCGCGTTGGCCGCGATCCGAAAGAGCCAGGCGACAAACGGGACGCCGCGCCACTGGTACTTGCGCAGGTTCGTCAGCGCCTGCTCGAAGACGTCGGACGTGATGTCCTCGGCCTCGGCGCGGCTGGCGGCGCGCCGGGCAACATAGGCGTAGACGCGGTTGAAATAGCGCTCGTAGAGGTCCACGAAACGCGCAGGGTCCGCCTGCGCCGCTTCAATGAGGGACTGCTCGTCGTAGTCGTCGCCGCTCGCGTCCACCCGTCTCTCGAATCTCGATCAGGGTAACGGGCGGGAGAGGTGAAAGGTTACGGGCTGGTCAGTTGTACCGACAAAGCGGGCGAGGTCGCCCTTGGTGCCCAGACGACCCCAGACCTTCTCGTACACCTGGACCAGGTTGTCGCGCGGCACCAGCCGCTGCGCAATCTGGTTGGCCAGGAACTCGGTCTGCAGGTAGGGATGGTGAGTGAAGATCCACACGTGACCGAGCTCGTGGGCGATGGCCGCCCGCAGTTCATCGTCGGTCAGCTCGTTCACGAAGTCTTCCTCGAGCGACAGCAGAAATCCGGTGTCCGTGTCGTCGAATTCGACTGACAGCATCAGCGGATTCTTCGGCACCACGGAGATCGCCACCTTCTCGCGCAGCGTCAGGCGCGCCATGAAGTCGTTCACGATCTCCTGAATGCGCGTACGCGTCGCCTCGGACGTCGCGGGATCAGCGCTCCTCTCTCGCCACGACGTATCGTGGGAAAAAGAGAAAGAGGAGACACACAGATGAGAAGCACACTGCTCGACGTCGAGGAAGTGACATCCGCTGACCCTGAATTGTTGGAGTGCCCGACGGACACATCGGGCGCGGATCTACGATAACACGTAGCGCATGGTCGAGGTTATGCAGCGGACTGCACGCAGATGCTCGTGCCTGCCCTTGGTACGGCTGTTGCGGTGGGTACGCTCAACCGGAGGTATCGATGCGCATCAGCCAGCGATCACTTGTCGCCTCGGTTGCGGTCGGGCTTGCCCTCTTCGCCTATGCGCGGGTTTCGACCCACGCCAAGCAACCCGCGGCGACGCGGCAGGCGGAGGCCCAGACGCAGACGTCACAAGGCGAACTGCTCGACGTGGACGTGAAAGCCAGCTCACTGACGATCCAGACGCCGACGGCCGAGATGACCTTCCGCTACAACGATCAGACGAAGGTCTCTGGCGCCCAGAAGGGGCTGTCAGGTCTCGCCACGATGACCGGCTCACAGGTGGTGGTGCAGTTCCGGAAAGAAGGCCAGATGAACGTCGCGATGTCCATCGACGTGAAAGGCGCGAAGTAAGCGGATCCCTCGTCCTTGGTGCGTGGTGCCTGGTCCGTCCCAGGTCCAAGCACCAAGGACCAAGCCCGCCAAGGACCAAGGACCAAGGGCCAGCCTAGCGCGTACCGCTCTTCATCAACTCCTCATAGAACGCATCGATCTGCGGCACCCTCGGCGCCCAGCCGATGTCGTCGGTCTTGAGCTGCTTCAGCAACTCCTCTTTGGCGACGCCGGTTCGCACGAGATCCGTCGCGCGGGTGATCACGGTGCTCATGTTCATGCGAAACATCTGGACATCCGCTCTCGTCAGCACCGGACCGGCGCCGGGAATCGCGGTATCGAAGTCGAGCTTCAACATCGCGTCGAGTACCGGCGTCCACTCCGCGAAGCTGCCGCCACCGGCGTAGTCGGCGAGCGGTCCTGGCGTACCCGTGGTCACCGCATCACTCGTCGCGACAACCTTGACGTCAGGGAAGTACACGACGCTGTCTCCACCAGTGTGCGCGCGTCCGAGGTGAAGCACGCGCACCTCCACTCCTCCGAGCTTCACGGTGTGCTCTTTGGTGTACGTCGTCGTCGGCTTCGCGGGCCGCGGATCGAACTGATACGTGTCCAGGTTCTTCGCCAGCTGCTCGTGACCAACGACCTGCACGCCAGCGCTGATGAACCGGTCGTTGTTCCCGGTATGGTCGGCATGATGGTGCGTGACGATGACGACCTTCACCGGCTGCATGGTCACCGAGCGGATCTGTTCCATCAGCCCGTTGTAGTTGGCTTCGCCCGGAAGCTTCGTGTCCACGAGGATGACGCCGTCACTGGTCACGCGCACGATCGAGTTCGATCCGCCGCCGGGCACGACGTAGAGCCCCGGCTTCACCATCTGAATCGGCTGCACCGGCTGGCCGCCGCCGCGTCCCCGGCCCGCCGCGGGTGGCTGCTGGGCCTCGCCGACCAACATGGTCGCGAACAGAACGATGCTCGTGATGATTAGCCTCGACATGAACCCTCCGGTTGCAGTGTAGAGCACCGGCTTCTGCCTGCGCGGGGATCGGGTGTCCTTTATCGAATCCGCCGGAGCTCGGACGCCAGCCAGGCCTTCGCGGCGCGCCAGTCCAGAAGCACGGTGGCCTCGGAGACCTCGAGCAGCCGGGTCTTTGCTCTTTGGACCCAGTGAAATCTTCTTTCCGGACTTCCTGCCTCTAAACTATTGTCGCCAAGAGGGGGCTGATTGCAGACAGTATCTGAATTCTGAGTTTACGCAGGCCGAGCCAGACCGGTGCGCGCCAGGATCGCGTGCGCGATGCGCTGCAGTGGCAGCACCTCATCGACCGCGCCGCGATCGATCGCCACCTTCGGCATGCCGAACACGACGCACGTCGCCTCATCCTGGGCGATCGTTGACGCGCCGGCCTTCTTCATCTCGACCAGCCCGTCCGCGCCGTCGTCGCCCATCCCGGTCATGATCACACCCACGGCGTTGGCGCCGGCCGCCTGCGCGACGGAGCGGAAGAGGACGTCCACGCTCGGGCGATGCCGCGCGACGAGCGGGCCGTCCGCGACCCGCACGACGTACTGCGCGCCGTTGCGGTTGATCATGGTGTGGCGGTTGCCCGGCGCGATCAACACGCAGCCGGGCCTGACGCGATCGCCGTCGCTGGCTTCCTTCACGTCCACCGCGCACAACTGGTTCAGCCGCTCGGCGAAGTTGGCAGTAAAGACCTCGGGCATGTGCTGCACGACGACGAACCCTGGCGCGTCGAGCGGCAGCGCCATCAGCAGCACGCGCAGCGCTTCGGTGCCGCCAGTCGACGTCCCCACCGCAACGACCTTGTCGGTCGTAACCGACAGCGTCCGCGAGGGAATCGTCGGCAGGACGGCATCGGCGGTACGCCGCTTCTCCGCCGTCGGAATCGAGGCGCGCCGCCGCGGCCGGGCCTCGGCCGCGCCGCGCACCTTGTCCACCATCATGATCGCCGACTCGTAGAGGAAATCCTGGATGCCGACGGCGGGCTTCTGGATCACGTCAACCGCGCCGTACTCCAGCGCGCGCAGCACGGTGTCGGCGCCGTTCTTCGCCAGCGCCGAGCAGACGAGAACAGGAATCGGCTCGTCGGCCATGATCTGCTGCAGGAACGTCAGGCCGTCCACGTGCGGCATCTCGATGTCGAGCACGATCACGTCGGGCCGGCGCTGCTTCATCTTGCCCATCGCGATCAGCGGGTGGGCCGCGGTGTCGACGTGGATCCCCATCTCGCGCGACAGTACGGTGGTCATCACCTGCCGCATCACGGCGGAGTCATCGACGACGAGGACGTTCAGCGTGTTGGCGGCGGGTATCTCTTTCACGTGGGCTCGCCTCGGTTCGAGGAAAATCAGACCGCCACGGCGTGCGCGCCGCTGGCATCCGGGACGCGCGCATACGCGTTGGGACCGACGCTCGCGAGCCGGTCGGTGAGGGTCGTCGTGGTTTCGGCGTAGCCGAGGAACAGGCACCCCTCCGGCGCGAGGTGGCTCATCAGCCGATCGACGACCTTCGCCTTGGACTCGCGATCGAAGTAGATCAGCACGTTCCGGCAGAAGATAAAATCGAAGACCCCGTTGACGGGATAGACCGGGTCGTTGAGATTCATCCGCGTGAACGCGACCACGTCGCGAATCTCGGGGCCGACCTTCATCTTGCCGGCCTGGCTGCCGGTCCCGCGCAGCATGAACGCCTTGCGGTAGTGCAGCGGGATGTCTCCGGCCTTGTCGATCGACCACAGGCCGGCGCGCGCCAAGGCGAGCACCTTGTTCGAGAGATCGGACGCGACGATCTCGACTTGCCAGCCGGACGAGGGGGGGAACCGGTGGAGCATCGCCATGGCGATCGAGTACGGTTCCTCGCCGGTGGAGCACGCCGCGCTCCAGGCACGGATACGCCGTTTGCCGGAGCGCCCGGCCTCGGCCTCGATGCGCGGAAACAGGGTGTCGTTGAGGAACAGGAACTGGCGCGGGTCGCGGAAGAAGTGCGTCTCGTTGGTGCAGATGCGATCGAGCAGCCGCCCGCGCTCGTCGGTCGAGGCGGGGTCTTCGACGAGGCGGAAGTAATCCTCGAACGACGACACGCCGAGCTCTCGCAACCGGCCGGCGACCCGGCTGACAAGCAGCGACTTCTTCCCCTCGGTCAGCGCGATGCCGGCCTCGCGATGGATGAGATCGCGATACTTGTCGAACAGCGCGTCGCTGATCTCCCACTGCAGCGACACGTCGGTGATCGCAGGCGGCCGCATCGGGCTCACGAGACCGACAGTCCCTCAGCCGGCGACGCGCCGAACGACTGCCCCGCCAGTGACACCACGGGGTCATCTGCCGCGAAGACATGGTCCATGTTCAGGATGAGCACGAACTTGGTCCCCAGCTTCGCCATGCCCTCGAGATGCTCCAGACGCACACTGGTGCCGAAGGCCGGCGCCGGCTCGATATCCTGCGGCGAGAACTGAATCACCTGGCTGACGGCATCGGCCACGATGCCCATCACCACGCGCTCGCCGAGGAGCGTCGTCTCCATGATCACGATGCACGTGCGGCGGCCGACCGGCACGGTCGGCAGCCCGAACTTCACTGCCAGGTCGACGACGGGCACCACACTGCCGCGCAGGTTGATGACGCCGCGAATGTACGGCGGCGTGGTCGGGACCTTGGTCACGATGCCGTACTCGATGATCTCCTTGACGCTCAGCACGCCGACGGCGTACTGCTCGTCGGCGAGGAAGAACGTCAGGTACTGCCGTTGATTGGGAGCGTCGTTCTCCATAGCCACCTCAGAAACGCTGGAACTCCGCATCCACTGACGAGGGATCGACAGCCCCGCTATTCGCCTGCCGCGCCCGCTCGGCGAGCATGTTCTGCAGCGCCAGGTTGGTCGCCGGCGACAGCGCCGAACGGCGGGCCCTGGACTCCGGCTGCGGAATGACAATCGCCTCCGTCGGCTTGGCCTGCTGGCTCACCCGGAAGAACGCAATCAGCTGCTGCAGGCTCTCGGCCTGCGACGCCACTTCCTCCGCCGTGGACGCGAGCTCTTCCCCGGCGGCCGCATTTCGCTGCGTCACCTGGTCCATGTGACCGATGGCCTTGTTGACCTGGCTGATGCCCGAGGCTTGTTCGCGCGACGCCGCGGCGACCTCCTGCACGAGATCGGCGGTCTTGCGGATGGCCGGCACGAGCTCCGACAGCAGCGTGCCCGAGCGCTCCGCCGTCCGCACGCTGGACGAGGCCAGGGCGCTGATCTCGCGGGCCGCCGCCTGGCTGCGCTCGGCGAGCTTTCGTACCTCGGTCGCGACGACAGCGAAGCCCTTGCCATGGTCGCCGGCTCTGGCCGCTTCGATGGCGGCGTTCAGCGCCAGCAGGTTGGTCTGATAGGCGATCTCTTCGATGATCGAGACCTTCTCGGCGATCGACTTCATCGCGGTGACGGTCTCGCGCACGGCCTGACCGCTCTCCTCGCCGTCCTTCACGCCCTTGGACGCCATCTGCTCCATCTGACGGCTGTTGTCGGCGTTCTGGGAAATCGACGCGTTCATCTGCTCGATGTTCGAGGTCGTCTCCTGGACGCTGGCGGCCTGTTCGCTGGTGCCGCGCGACAGGCTCTGGGTGGTCGCCGACACCTGGCCGGATGCGGCGGCGAGGTTGGCGGCGCCGGCGCGCACCTCGGAGACCACCTCGAGGAGCTTGGCGATCATCGCGTTGATGGAGTCGGCGACTTGTCCGACCTCGTCGTGCCGATCGATCTCGACGCGCGTGGCGAGGTCGCCCGCGGCGACGCGCTCGGCCGCGTCGGCGAGCGCGCGCAGCGGCAGGCTGATGCTGCGGCTCAGACGCAGGCCGAAGAAGATCGCGAGCAGTACCGACGCGATCGCGATGACGGTGAGCACTGGCGTCTGTGACGACAGATCGAGCTGCGCGTCGTTTTCGCGAATCAGCTCGCCGAGACCGCTGACCATCTGGTCGGCCCTGACCTCCGACTCGTTCAGCGACAGGTTGACGGCCTCGATGATCCGCTTGGCCTCATAGAGCGCTGCCGCTTCGAGAAAGGTCGTCTCATAGCCCTTGGTCTTGACCTTGACCTGCTCCAGCGCTTCGGCACGCTTCACGTCGCGGGATGCGCGGGCCCTGGTGATCTCGGCGTCGAGCTTGGCCTCGACCCGCTGGCCCAGGCTGCGGTGCAGCTCGCGCAGCTTCAGATCGCCGGAGAGCAGGTAGTCCTTCTCCGCGGCAGTCTGCTTCAGCATGTCGACTTGAATCGCCGCAAAGCGGCCCGCCTCTCTCGCCGATGAGGTGATGACGTCGGCTTCGGTGCGGACACGGGCGACGTCGAGCGCCCCGATGACGCCGACGACGGCCACGAGGATCGACATCAGCGCGAACGCTCCGGTGAGCTTCCTGCCGATGCTCCAGTTGCGAAACATGCCCTTCATCACTCCTGCTCCTTCACTCCCACTTGAAGGGCCGCCTGAAGGCGGCCCCTACGGGCAGCCGTCAGAGGCGGCCCCTACTTACGAAGCGCCTCACGCAGCAACCCTTCGACTTCAAGAATCAGCGCGACGCGGCCGTTACCGAGAATCGCCGAGCCCGACACGCCCGGCAGGTCGCCCAGCGCGCGGCCGAGCGGCTTGATCACTGTCTGGTTCTCTCCGAAGAGCCGATCGACGACCAGGCCGACACGCTGGTCGTGATAGCGCAGCACGAGCACGTTCTCGCGCTCGCTGGGCTGTCCGCCGAGGCGGAAGCACTCGCGCAGGCGCACGTACGGCAAGGCTTGTCCCCGCAGGTTGATCACGCCGCGGCTGGCGAAGTCCTCGCTCCCGTCGCGCGGGAGCTCGATGCACTCGATCACCGCATCGAGCGGCATGATGTAGGTCTCTTCGTCCACGCCGACGGCAAAGCCGCGGATGATCGCCAGCGTCAGCGGCAGGCGGATGGTGATGGTGGTGCCGGCGCCGGCGCGGCTCTCGATCGAGATCACGCCGCGAAGCGCCTCGACGTTGCGGCGGACGACGTCCATGCCGACGCCGCGGCCGGAGAACTCGGTCACCTCCGACGCCGTCGAGAAGCCGGGCTCGAGAATCAGGCGGAACAGCTCGCTGTCGCCGAGCTTGTCGAAGTCGGCGGTGTAGCCCATGGCGCGTGCACGCTCGATGACCCGCGTTCGCTCCAGCCCGGCCCCATCGTCCTGGACCTTGATCACGATCGAGCCGCCCTCGTGCCAGGCCTGCAGCGACAGGCGGCCGCGTGGATCCTTGCCGCGCGCCTCGCGAACATCCGGCGTCTCGATGCCGTGGTCCACCGCGTTGCGGACGATGTGCGTCAGCGGATCGCGAAGGTGCTCGATGACGTTCATGTCCACGTCAACGTCCTCGCCGGACAGCTCGACGTAGGCCAGTTTGCCCTGCGCGGTGGCGACGTCCCGTACCGTGCGCACGAACTGACGGAACGTGGGACCGAGCGGCACCATGCGAATCTTCATCACCTCTTCCTGCAGGTCGAGGAAGAGTCGATCCGCGGCGCGGTGCGCTTCGAGGATTTCCTCAATCTGGAACGCACGCTCCTGATCGTCGAGGAGCCCCGACAGCCGCTCCCGGGCGACCGCGATCTCACCGGTCAGATTGAGCATGCGATCCAGCTTCTCGATCTCGACGCGAAGCGTCTGGGATCGAGCCGAGCCGCCCTGATCCGAGCGGCGCCGAGCGGTCGTGCGCCGGTCGCGCGTCTCGCGACGATCGGGGCTGCCCTGACCGCCGGCCTCGATCATCAGGTCATCGATCAGCTCGAGGTGTTCCGGAAGCAGTTCGTCCGTCCCCTTGACCGCCGAGGTCACGAGCTGGCGAAGCGCGTCCACCGACTGGAGCAGGATCGTCGCCAGCGGCGTCGTGAGGACGATGGCGCCCGTGCGCAGCCCGTCCAGGACGTCCTCAACGGCGTGCGCGAACTTCGCGAGGGCGGGATACCCGAGCCCGGCGGCGTTGCCCTTGATCGTGTGCGCGGCCCGGAAGATCGCCTGCAGCGTCTCTTCGTCCTGGGGGGTGGACTCGAGCTGCACGAAGGCAACCTCCATCTCACGGAGGTTCTCCTCGGACTCGGCGCTGAAGATCTGGATCAGCTCGGCGCGATCGATGTAGCTGGGCTCCATCACAGGCTCCTCACCCACGCCGCGCCGTCGTGCGTCTGGAAGATCAGCTTGCGTCCGCGATCGCCTTCGGTGTCCTCAGCGGCGACCGGAATGCCTTCGTCGATCAGGATCTGCCGTGCGACCTCGACGTTCTTCTGGCCGAGATGCGTGGTCCCCGTGCCGCTGGTCTTGAACGCGCGCAGCACGCAGGCGCCGCCAAACAGCTTGGCCTGCAGACTGCGCCGCCGCCCTCCGGCTGCAACGACCTCGCGAATCAGCGTCCGCACGGCGATGTTGCCGAAGCGCGCCGACTCATTACCCTGCGGCAGCAGGAAGTGATTGACGCCGCCGACACCGGACGTGGGGTCCCACAGGCCGACGGCGACGCAGGACCCGAGCACGGTGGTCACGCGGCACGGCTCGCTGGAGATGACCATGTGACCGGCGTGCAGGTAGGCCTGTTGCAGCGTGCCCGTTGGCGGCAACGGAGACACACCTGCCATCGAGTGCTCGAGCGCCGACGCCGCCGCATTGCGTGTCGGGCTCACGCGGGCGCTCCCACGCTGCCGTCGGAAGCGGCGTACAGCCGCGTGAAGAGCAGCGCGCTGGCCGCATGCGCGGCGAGGACGTCGAACAGATCGATGTCGACCGCGTCGAGGCTGCCCTTGTGGGGAAGCAGTCTGAACACGGCGAGCACGCCAACCACGCGGCCGGCCACATTCAATGGAATGCACGCCGTCAACGCCGCATCGCCGTCCTCGGTCAGCGACCCGCCCTCCTGACGAATGAGACGCTCGCCGATTTCGGCGGCCCTGCCGATCGCGCCCTCGCCGAGGGTGACTTCCTGATAGGGCCCGGGCTCGATCCCCATCGAGGCGAGCAGCGTGAGACGGCCGTGCGCGGCATCGGTCTCGAAGATCGCCATTTCTTCGGAGCCGATCAGGTTGGTGACGATCTCCTGCACCGACGACAGCACCGCGGGTCGATCGAGCGCGCCGTGCACGCTGGTGACCGCGACGTACAGCGACGCGAGGTTCGAGACTTGCGCCTCGCTCTCGGCCTTCAGGCTGTCCACGAGCGTCCGAAGCCGCTCGTTCTCCGCCTGCAGATCCTGCACGTAATCCTCGGTGTACACCGCCTATCCTCTCCTTACTCGCCGATCAGATTGCGGACCTTCGACAGCAGCTCGGGTCCGTGAATGGGCTTGGTCACGTAGTCGTTGCACCCGACCTCGTAACCGTTCTCCATGTCGTCGCCACCTCCGCGCGTGGTGACCATGATCACGGGGATGCCGCGCGTGGCCTCGAGCCGCCGCAGCTCGCGGCACGCCTCGAAGCCGTCCATGTGCGGCATGACCACGTCGAGGATGATCAGATCCGGGCTCTCCTCGATCGCCTGGCGGACGGCTTCACGGCCGTCTTTGGCCACGACCACGTCGTAGGCGCTCTTGGCGAGGAGCGTCCGCTCCATCATCAGCGCGGTGTTCGAGTCGTCGGCCACGAGGATCTTCTTGCGCATCGTCACGCCGCCTGCTGGCCCGAGCGGATGAGGACCCGCATCGGCAGCTCGTTGATCGTGACCATCCGGCAGACCAGCTCCTGCCGGGCGCGGTTCTCGACGAGCGGCGTCCACCCGGCGGTCATGCGCGTCACCGCGGGCACCCGCAACTCGAACAGGCAGTCGTCGCTGAGCCTGCTCAGCCAGGCACCGCAGACCATATTGGCGAACTCGCCGACGCCGTCGAACTGCTGCGGCTCGCCGAGGTGTTCGTCTCCCTGCATGCCGAGCAGCGACGTCACGAGCCACTGGCCGAGGGGTTCGGGCAGCGTGATCTCGACGGCGCCCGCGAACGAGCCCTCGAACGCGACTGACGCCTTCAGCCACGTGTCCTTCACGAGCCCGACCGCGTCGGCAAACTGCGCGTTGTCGGCTGGCTCGACGAACACGAAGTAGGCGTTCTCGCTGACCTCGATGAGCGCTGTCTGCAGCGCATCATGCAGGTCAGCAGGGTTCAGCGCTGGCGATTTGGCAGAGGACATCGCGCACTACCTCCGGTCGGAACGGTTTTTCGACATACAGGTTGACGTTGAGCTCGCGCGCTTCTTCGCGCCGCAGCTTGGAGCCGTCGGTCGAGATGACGATGCGCAGCAGGTCCTTCCAGCTGTCGCGCTTGGCCATCTCCCGCAGCAACTGCATGCCGTTCATCACCGGCATGTTGAGATCGGTGAACACCGCCTGCACGCTCTGCGTCTCGAGAATCTTGAGTGCCTCGAGGCCGTTCGGCGCCTGATAGATCGTGCCGATCGGCAGATCGGCCAGGCCGACGACGCGGTGCAGCAACGCGCGCATCGTGGCCGAGTCGTCCACGATGAGAATGTTGAGCGGCTTCACCTCGGCCGCTGGTGCACTGCCCTGATTCATATCAGCTCCTGCCATGACATCCTTCCCCTACCGCGTCGGCTATTCGTGCAGACCGACCAACACTTCGCCGTTCGACACCGTCAGCGTCGCTCGCCGCGCCTTGGTGCCGCCCACTTCCTCGCCTTCGAGAAACACGCCGTATCGCCACAACACGCTTCGCACCGCCAGCAGATTGCGCTTGGCCCAGCGATCGGCCTGCTCGCGGTCGGGAATCTCGGCCCCGCCGATCAGCCGCACCTTGCAGCGTCCCTTGTCCGCGCCCATGAGGCCGGCCTGCTCGAAGAGCAGCCGCACGCCGGTATCGGCGAAACAGGCGGGTGCGTTCTGTGCTTGCTCCGGATTGAGCTTCGAGTCCGGCCAGAGGAAGTGCAGCAGACCGCCCACGCCGGACGTGGGGTCCCACAGACAGACCGCCACGCAGCTTCCAACCGGTGCGCTCGTCGTCAGCACGTCCGCGGCGGCCTTGGAGACCACGACTTCACCGGCTTCGACCTTTCGCCAGCGTGCGTCGTCGTGAGGCGACGGCTTACCAGTCATTGTCGGTATCGATCACATAGACTTCCTGATCGCCCTCGCCGGCGCCGGCCTGTGCGGCGACGGGTGAGTCCACGATGTGCTGCACGGGTGTCGGGGTGTCGAACTCGATCGCCGACTCGTAGCTGAGCGTGCCGTCGCGATGAATCGTCGAGATGCGGCAGCGGACAATGCGGCCCTCGAGCTTGGCTCTCGAACCCTGAATGCGAATCGTCACGATGGTGCCGACGCCCGGACGCGCCTTGCCTTCCACGAGGAGGCCGGTCTCGGAGATGTTGATGACGTCCACGTCTCCCCCCGGCAGCAGCCGCGCCCGCGGGCGCCCAATCTGCGACCCTGGAACGCGAGGCGATCGCTGATGGACGCCGCCACCATCGGGGGAACCAGGTTCGTCGAGAGGTTCCGTCAAAGACATGTCACTTCTCCACTATCAGGCGGGTCTGAAGACCCGCCTCTACTTTCCGAAGACCCGCCTCTACTCCGGGACCGAAGCCCGCCTCTCCTCACTGTCACGACGCCGCGAGCTCTCTGCGCTGCACGTGCGGCAGGTACACGGTGAACGTCATCGAATCGCCGCCTGCGCTGTCGAGCCGCAGGCTTCCGCCGGCCTGTCCCGCCGCCCGCGCCGCGGACGAATAGCCCTTGCCAATGTCCTCGCCCGGCGCATCACCCGTCATGCGATCACGGGTACCTGCGTCGATGCCCCAGCCCGTCGCGGTCAGCGAGATCAGTCCGTAGGCGCCCGGTTCGATCCCGGCGTGCGTCTCCGCGTTGCTGCCGTCCACGACGACGGTCGCCGTGTCGATGTGCACGCGCCCGCCGGCCGGCAGGACATCGGCCGCTGCGACGGTCAGATTGACGAGCGCCTCCTCGAGTGGCGGCTGCGCGGCCAGCACCGGCAGCAGTGACGAGGCCAGCCCGAACGTCAGCTCGATGTGTTCATCCGTGAGGCGACGCAGGACGTCCTCCATGCGGGCCACGACCGCATGGAGATCGAGCGCCGAGAGATCGCGTGCTTCGCGGCGGCCGAACGCGACCAGCTGGCGGCTCAGTGCGACGGCCTTCGAAGCGGCGCGCTGAATCGTGTCGAGATCCGTCGAGTCGTTGACCGACGCGACCACATGCGTGAGATCGGCGGCAATGCCGCTCGTGACGCGCGCCACGTCCTCCCACCGGCGCGCCCGGCGCAGCTGCGCCTCCAGCGCGCGCTGGGCGCTGATGTTCTCGGCCACGACCTCGAAACACTCGCCCTCGCCCTTCGGGTTCTCGAACGCACGACCGTATAGCCGGAACGTCAGGGCTCGACGATCGCGATCCAGCCAGCGCGTGTCGATCGGATCGCCCGGCTGCTCGCGCCACCGCGCCAGCGCCTCGTCCCAGATCGAGGCGTCCATCAGGACGCCGATCGCATCGCTGGCGGCGAGCAGGTCGGCCGGCGAGTCGTATCCGAGCGTTGCCGCCATCGACGGATTCAGATCCAGCAGGCGGCCCTCGGCCGTGGCTCTGAACACGCCGTGCGTCGCGGCCTGGACGAACGCCTCGTAGAAGCGCCAGTGCTCGAGCTCGATCGCCTTCAACCGGGCATACTGGTCTGCCTGCCGGCTCAACGCCACATCGTGCTGTGCCTCGGCATCGCGCAGCAGGGATCCGAGCTCCTCGAATGTGGAGCGTGCGGTACTGGACACGCGATGGAGATCGGCCTCGAGGTCGCGCAACGGCCGCCGATCCTCGGTTGTGGCGACGACCACCGGTGTCTCTTCACGGAAATCATCGACCGCCGTTTCCACGGGTACTTCGAGCGGCTCGGGAAACTCGGGCAACTCGATGTCGGTGTCGCCGGCGAATGGCGCGGCCTCCTCCGACGGCTGCGCAGCCGCCAGCGCGGTCGCCTTTTCGACGGCTTCCTCGAGTCGCTTTCGCTCGGTGACGTCGCGAAGGACCATCAGCGCTGAAGGCGAGCGTCCGAATTCGACGGGTGACGGCACGGCCGCCGCCTCGAGGACGCGCACAACACCGTCGAGCGTGGTAATCGAGACCTCGGCCGAGCGTGTCTCGCCGGCGCACACGCGCACGACGAAGTCGGTCCAGGCCTCGCGCCCCTCGGGATCGACGATCACATCGAACTGCTTGCGCAGCAGCTGATTCGCATGGCTCGCACCGAGGAGCGTGACGGCCCGGTCGTTGGTCGCGAGCACGAGACCGTCCGCGGAGACGCGGACGATGCAGGCGGGCAGCTTCTCGACGAGCGACCGGAGACGCGCTTCCTTGACTCGCAGCGACGCCAGCTCGCGCGTCTGCTGGTAGCGCGTGCGCGCGGCCGTCAGGCGCAGCTGGAGCCGCGTCGGCCAGTCGGGTGTCTTCGCGACGTAGTCATCGACGCTGGACCCGAACGTCTCGTACGCCGATCGTTCGTCGGCGGCCTGCACCAGCAGCACGATCGGCACTTCGAGATTGCGCGCCCGCACGTCGGCGACGGCGACGCTCGACTTGTCGTCGTGCTCGATCAGCACCACGTCGAACGGCGGCGTACCGGGTTGCAGATCGGCATACTTGAGCGTGTCAGTGAGCGATACGCACTCGAGCGGCGGCAGCTGACCCTCGAGCGCGGCGTTGAGCTGCGCCACGTCACCGGCATACGCCACGCGAAGCGTGGCGACGCCCGGTGTGAAGGTTCGGGTGACGGTGACGGTGACCGTGCGCGCAGGCCGCTTCCTGACGGCCTCCTCGATCGCGACCGGCAGACGCGAGAGAAAGGATCCGCCCTTGCGCACGCACTCGTCGGCGCCGGCCTGGCGATACAGCTCGAGCGACTGCTCGGCCGCCGCGATGATCGGCAGGCCACCTCCCTGCTCGCGCGCATATCTGATGAGCGAGAATGCATCCTCTCCGGGAACACTCCAGCCGACGACCAGCGCATCGTGGACGACCTGTCCGGTCAGATAGGCGCGCGCGCTCGCAAACTCCACCGAGAAGTCGAATTCGAGATGAGGATGCGAGTGACTGAATGCACCACTGACGATGCGCGATTCACGCGCGTCGCCGGTGATGTAGAGCACGCGGAGCGATCGGGCAGGCGTCGCCGCCTCGCCGGCGGACACACCGGCAGACGAATCGCGATCGACCGACACGCGCTCTCTGAGGTCGCCGAGCGTCCCCTTCTTCAAGAGCTGCTTGAACGACATATCTGGCGGAATGTGTCGGCTTGACAACAGCCATGCAATAGCGGTCTGTCATGTCAAACAACGCGGCTACAACGATTTGCGCGCTATTGCAGCCGCAATCGGACCCTCATGCGCCGCGCGCTACAGTTCGACTCCCTCGGTCCGATAACACCAGCGTTTGTGGCCTGACCCGCCTACGCCTTCGGCTTTGGCGAGGCAGGCTGTGGCTTCGGTGAGGCACACGTGATCCAAGAGAGGGCAGCATGCCTGCGGTGACGATCCTCGATAACCCGTTCGCTACGCTCTGGTATCACCCGGAGAAGCGCATCGTCCATCACCGGATCCATCAGTTCATCAGCGGCAAGGCCTTCCGCGATCTCCTGCTCACCGGCACCGAAGTACTTACCAAGCATCAGGCGACGAAGTGGCTGTCCGACGATCGGATGAACGCCGTCCTCCGTCCCGAGGACGTCGAGTGGAGCCATGAGCACTGGTTTCCGCAGACCGCGATGGCGGGGTGGAAGTTCTGGGCGATCGTCCAGCCAGACAAGACCGTGGGGCAGGTGACGATGAAGAACCTGGCCGCGACTTACGGCGAGTACGGCATCAGCTCGAAGGCGTTCACCGATCTCAACGACGCCTTGTGGTGGCTCGAGTCGCAGTAGTCACGTTCAAGCACAACGCTGAGCATCGACCGGTACGCAGCACGACGCCGTGACTCGTGCCGCCACGGCGTCGTGTATCGATCCGACGAAATCTAGCGGGCGGTGCGGCGGCGCAGTCGCCTTGCCGCGAAGGTCGCACCGAGAGCCGTCAGCAGCAGGCTCGATGGCTCCGGAACCGACGACTGACTCGCGAGGAGCTCGGCTCTGAACCTCGCGGCGAGTGCGACGCGCCACCATCGAACATCGGACCGCCGTTCCCGTTGCCCGTGTGGTTGGCTCACCGCCATCTGTCGGCGAGCCCGAAGCGCGCGGCCATTGAATTGACGCCGTCGGATCCGTTCGACCGGAAGGCGATCGGCATCGACCGCGAGGCTGGCGGTTGCGTGCCTGGATCCCAGTGCGAAGCGTCGCTAGTGCGGCGACAGTACGACGCCACGCCGACCTACCGAATGCATCGTCGCTCAGCGCCGTGGCTGAGAGCGCCATCGCGAGCGCCGGGCCGCCCGAAGCCGCCACTCGGCGCCGCCACCGAAGCCGCCGCCGCCACCATCGGATGCAGCCACGTTCGCTGCGCAAGAGCTGGCGAGTCCTCGGCGCCGGCGAAAGCCAGCCGGCCGCCAACGGATTGATGGCCGCCATCAACGTGAGGTCGTCGATACCGATCGAGCGTATCGAAGAGAAATCTGTGTCGTTGCTGAACGCACTGTCCGATGTCAGCCGCGGCAGTCCAGTCGAACGACGTGTCCGCGCGCACGGCCGTCCAACTGTGCCAGCGCGCGCGCAGACGCCATGGCTGCGTCGATGGACAACGAGAGCGGTGCATTCGTGGCACTGAGATCAGGGGCATCGGGGTCGGCCTGCAGTGTGCCCGGCCAACCCAGTGCCCTGGCTGACCCGCGTCAACGAGGGTAGTGGCAGCGTCTGACGCGCGTAAGTAAACAGCGCGACAGCAGCCACGAGTGAACCGACGGCGACCAGACCAAGACTGATTCTGATCAGGAGAGAGCGGAAGCGAACAAGCGGGGGGATCATGGCTGATGCGTCTCCTAAAGGACTTCGAACACCCGTGCCGAAACTGAGGCACGGGTAAACTCTTTCAGTCGCAACCCGTCACGCACTGCGAGTCCAGGCGGCGGCTGGCAACCCGCCATGCACTGCGGTCCGGGCGGCGGCTCGCAACCCGTCATGCACTGCGGTTTGGGCGGCGGCTCGCAGCCCGTCACGCACTGCGGTCCAGGCGCCGGTGGTGAACGGCGGTCGGCCGTGCCATCGTCGAGCGCATGAAGGAACTCATCGGACCAATTGCCGAGCCCGCCGCAGTTGATCGTGCGAACCCGGACCAGGTACTTCCCATTGATCCCATACCACTCGGCCCGGTGTGCGGGCGAGGGGACTTCGAGTCGGGCGAAGGGCTCATAGACGTTGCTCGCGCTGCACCTGAAGATCTCGTATTTCGTAGGCGTGGGTGCCTTCCATCTCCGTGAAATCGATTTCCAATGCGGAGGCCCAGCGACCCGACACGGATCTGTGGCGCATCGGATCGGACACGAGATCTCCGCCGGGTTGATCGGCGGAAAGAACGCCTGCGCGGCGGAGGTTGGCGACGCGGACACAACCGCTCTCGCACTCGACACAGAATCCGGCGAAAGCGGAGATGAGCCGGCACAGCCGACGATGAAGACGCTTGCAAAAATGAGAAGCACGCACGACGACTTCATTCGGGCCCTTTCTCTGGGCGTTTGGCGGGCCAAACGCTGACTGCCCGAATAAGAGCAAGAGGTGGTGCCGTTGATTTGGCCGACGTTTCGCCACAGCGGAGACGTTCAGTCGCCTTGGAGGCTGACCTACTCCACTTGCCGCGGCGTCTTTCCTGAGTCGAGAAACGTAATTGCGAGGCTAGGCGAGCCCGCTGGCGCGGGCTTGCTCTCGTGCGAGCACGGCCTGGTCGCGATCGCCGTCGCCATGAGCCACGGCGCCGAGCAGACGATCGCGATAGACGTTGTGGCTGGGCATCGGCACGCGCGCGAGGTCGGCGGCAGCGGCAATGAGGTTGGCGTCCTTCAATCCGACATGAATCGGCGAGCCGACCTGGTCGAAGCTCTCGTCCACCATCTTCTGTCCGTAGACCTTGTAGGCCGGCGCCGAAAACAACCCCTCGGTCATCACGTCCTGAAACACCTGCGGGACCACGCCGTACTTGCGGACGAGCGCGAAGCCTTCAGCCATCGCCACCATCGCGCAGCCGAGCACCGCATTGTTGGCAAGCTTGATCGCGGTGGCCGATTCGGGCTGTGTACCGGCGAGAAAAGTGCGCCTGCCCATGAGGCCGAGCAGCGGCTCGCAGCGGCGCAGCGCCTGCTCGTCCCCCGCGGCGACGATGCCCAGTTGCCCGGCGGCTGCGAGGTCGGGCCGGCCCAGCACGGGTGCGGCCACCAGGTGCTGACCCGCCGCCGCATGGCGCGCTTCAAGCGCTCGCACGGTCGCCACTCCGTGCGTACCCATGATCAGGTGAATAGAGCCAGGTGACAACGACTCACAAAGTCCGCCCTTGCCGAGTGCGACCTCGATCACCGCCGCGTCCTCGACGAGCATGGTGACGAGCACGTCGCGACCGGCGCAGACGTCGGCGACAGACGTGGCCCCGCGCGCACCGGCAGCCGCGAACGTGGCGATCTGGGACGCGACCGCGTCGAACACGGCGAGATCGTGCCCGCCGCTCAGAATGCGGCTCGCCATCCCCGACCCCATCCGGCCAAGTCCGATAAAGCCGACATTCATGGCGAAACCTCTTAGACCAGCTGACTCTTGACCCACTCGATCTCGCGGGTGACGTATTCGACGATGTCACCGGTCTTGAGATGCTCAGGGAGCACGTCCCACGTGTAGGTTTCGATCTCGAGATGCGTCGAGAGGGGCGTTTTCTTGTGCACCGCCAGCGCCTGCTCCAGCCCGAAGCGCGTCGTCCCGAAGCCGTGGCCCAGGTCCGTGAGAAACACTGGCACGTGGAAGTGGGTGCGCCACTCGCGCGGGCCCGGGTCCTTCTGAAACGCCTCGAACGCGTCTTCCAGATTCAGGAACCACGTGTACTTGCCGTCTTTCTTCTGACACGTCTGCGACAGGTAAATCGTCTTGGCGAATGTCTGCAGCGCGTCTACCGTCTTCTGCGTCACGTCGGGGATATACATCGACGCCGCTTCCTGCAGCTTGACGATCTGGACGCCGCTGTCCACCAGCTTCTGCAGCGACGCCGGGATGTCCTCGTAGCCGACCGACTGGTGACCGATGTCGAAGACCACGCCCGTGTAGTCACGCATCGCCTTGGCCGCGTCGGCCTCGTTGAGGCCGGTGAGCTTCGCCAGCCGCTGCGCGGTCCTGCCCGAGAAGAGATGGTTGTTGAAGTAGGTGATCGTCTCGTCGGTCGTCTCGAGATAACAACGGGGCTCGGGTTCGAGGCCGAGCGTCACAATCTTGCCGGTCTTCTTCGTCAGGCCCACGAGATGCGCGACGACGTCGATCACGTTCGTCGTGTACTCCTCGACGACGTGGTCACCGGTGACCTTCGGCTTGAAGCCGAGGGGCGCGCTCTGGATCGACGGGTTGATGCCATCCGGCGCGAGATCGGCAAGCAGATCGGCGACCTGCTTCGTGTACTCACGGCGCTCCGGTGTCTGCCAGTCCGGCTCGTAGACGTCTTCCTTGATCACCTGCTTCTTGAAGACGCCATAGACGAACGCGTTCGCCGTGTAGAGATACAGATCGTTGTCGGCGAAGAATTTCTTGAGATCGGCCCGTTTGGTTGGCTCCGCCGAGAGGAGCGCCGCCGACGGCGCCGAGGTTCGCAGGCAGACGCCGAACTTCTGGCCCGGCGCCACGCGGGCCTTGACCGCGGGCAGATAGGTGTTGACGCTCTTCCAGAGCTGATCCCAGTCGTCGGTCTGGTGCACCAGCGTGGAGTACGTGAGGTGGCCCGAGACCCTTTCCTAAATCCATCGAGTTGCCCTCATTCATCTGAGCGGCGGGTCTCAACGGCAAGACCCGCCCTACACTGTCGAGAATCCCGCCCGCTGGGGCAGTGTAGGCCGGGTCCTGTTCTTTGGACCCGGCGTGAGTTACGCGATACGTTCGGTCTTTCCTGACGCGGCGGATTTGACCACGGCCTCAGTGACCGCAGCGCCATGCACCATGTCGCTGGTTGGAATCAGGAAGGGCGTGCCGCCCGAGGCCGCTGTACCGAACGCTTCGAGGCAGGCGCGGGTGACGTCGAGCCGTGCGGCCTCCCACGTCTCGGCCGCTCCCTTGATTGGCTGCCACTTCGCCGTGCTGAAGAGACGTGTCCGGCGTTCCTCGGACGAGGCGCCGGCAACGTGCGTCATGCCTTCGAGGCGCAGCGACCCTTTCGAGCCGTAGACATGAAAGCTGAACCCTGGCCCGGTGGCCGTGATGGTGCCGAGATACCCCGAGGCGCCGTTCTTCATCCGGAACAGCATCGAGGTCGTGTCGTCGCTGTCCACCTGCACGACGCGGCGGAAGCTCTGACAGAAGACCTGATCGATCTCGCCGCCGAGATCGATCATGCCGTCAATGGCGTGCACGCCCATGGGCGTCAGACCGCCGCACGGCGTCTCCTCCCGATCGGCGCGCCAGGCTTCCGGCTTCAGAAACAGCGCGTTCGGGAAGGTCATCGTGGCTTCGAAATGGAGCACCGTGCCCAGATCGCCGGCCTTGATCTTGTCGCGCAGGGCCGTCATCTCAGGATGGAAGCGCCGGTTGTAGCCGAGGCCGAGCGTGACGCCGGCTTTCTTCGTCGCCGCGACTGCCGCGTCGGCGTCGGTCTTCGTCAACGCGAACGGCTTCTCGCAGAACACGTGCTTCCCCGCCTGCGCGGCGGCAATCACCTGCTCGCTGTGCTGTGAATGCGGTGTCGCGAGGACCACCGCGTCGACGTCCTTGTTCGCCAGCAGGGCCTTGAAGTCCGAGGCCAGCGTGAGCTTCTGCGCGTCCGCAAAGGCCGTGACCTCGGGTGACACCGTCCGCGTCGCGCCGGCGACGAAGCGGATGACGTCGCTGTCGCTCTGAACGGACTCGACGATCGTCCGCCCCCACCACCCCATGCCGACGATCGCTGCCCTAATCACTCTTGATCTCCGCAGGAATCGGGGATCAGGGATCGGGGATCAGGGATCAAAAGCACGTGTTCTTGATCCCGGATCCCTGATCCCGGATCCCTACTAGTTAGCTCCTGAATAAGCGAGAACTTCGGATCCGCGCCCCGGCTCTCGGCCACCGGCAGCCCCAGCTCCTTGCGGACGATGTTGGTGCCCTGGACCAGCGAGACCATCTTGTAGAACGCGTGGCGGCGGCTCATGCCCTCGCGGCCCATGCCGCAATCCGACGACAGGACCAGGCGTTCGGCCGGGATCACCTTCAGCGCCTGGCGAATCAGGTCCGCCACTTCGGTCGGCGCCTCCACCTGCAGCGTGTGATGATCGATCGCGCCGACGCAGACCTTCATGTGGGTAATCGCGGCGCCGATCTCGTTGAGGTCCATCATGTTCGAGCTCTTCATCTCGAACGTGATCACGTCCGCGTCCACTTGATTGAGGAGCTCGAGCGCCGGCTTGTAGCTCTGGACGCTGCCGAACATCCGCTGCTGCGATGGATTGCCCCAGCAGGTGTGGCACCACACCTCGGTCTTGGCTCTCAGACCTTTGACGGTGTTGTTGAACACCTTCAGCATGAACTCGGGGTTGATCACCTTGTCCACGTAGTTGCGCGCGGCCAGCAGGTGGATCTGCGGCTCCTCCATCTGGATCACCTGGCACCCGGCATCGGCCAGATCGTGCAGCTCCTCGTTGAACGCATCGCTCAACGCCATGATGCGGGACGGGATGTCCTTGTAGTGCTCGTCCTGGACCGCGAACGCCACGAGCTCGGGGGTCACGGTGCCAAACTTCACCGGCTTGGCGGTCATCCGCTGCGCCGCCTTGAACATCTCCGCGTACTGCATCTCGCCGCGCCCCACGGGCCCGACCAGCTTCGGCATCACGCGCGCTTCGAGGTAGTCGTGCAGGATGTGCCCGCGTGGAAACCCGATCCCGCCCGCCCCCACCTTGGCCAGCTTGGGGTGCGATGTTTCGAACCCGGTCATGTGATGCGGCGGGTAGCTGGTCCAGCTCTGGCCGCCGATGTCCTGATCGAACCGGCAGTCGCCGTCGGTCACGATGTCGAGGCCGGCCACTTCCTGCTCGCGCAGATACACGGACAACGCGTCCACGTACTGTTCCCGGAACCGCGATGTCACCATCGCATCGAGAAACGAGCGCGTCCCCAAATTCTCGGTATACCAGCTCGGACGCGGCAGCGAGCCTGTGATCGTGGTCGGGAGCATGATTCCCGCGGTGGCCTTCAGCATCTGTGAGTCTCCAGGAAGAGATAGAACCTTGGAACGGTACAATGCCCGACTGTTCTAGGTCAACGCAGCGGCAGTCTGGAATTGCGCAATGCGCAAAGCGCTTCGATAATTGGTGTCCATGGTCAGGCTCGGATCCGATCTTCTGCTCGCCTCGTCTCGTCTGAACGGCAGACGCGTCGGCATCGTCTGCAACCACGCCTCGCTCGACCGCGGCTTCGTCCACATCGTCGATCGGCTGGCGGCGGCCGACGGCCTGACACTGGCTGCGATCTTCGGTCCGCAGCACGGATTCCGGTCGGATGTGCAGGACAACATGATCGAGACCCCGCACGCCAAGGACCCTGGCCGCCGGGTGCCGATCTATTCCCTCTACAGTGAGACGCGCGAGCCCACGGCGGAGATGCTGAACGGCGTCGACGTGCTGGTGATCGATCTGCAGGACGTCGGCGCGCGCATCTACACCTACATCTACACGATGGCCAACTGCCTGCGCGCCTGCGCGCGGCTGCGGATCCCGGTCATCGTCTGCGACCGTCCGAATCCGATCGGCGGCATCGACGTCGAGGGCGCCCGGCTCGAGCCGGGATTCGAGTCGTTCGTCGGACAGTTCCCGATTCCGATGCGGCACGGCATGACCATCGGCGAGCTGGCGCGGCTGTTCAACGACGTCTTCACGATTGGCGCGCCGCTCGAGGTCGTGGCGATGGAGGGCTGGCAGCGTGACATGTACGCCGACCGCACCGATCTGCCGTGGGTGATGCCGTCACCCAACATGCCGACGCTCGACACCGCGATCGTCTATCCGGGGACCGTGCTGTTCGAAGGGATCATGCTCTCGGAAGGACGCGGCACGACACGGCCATTCGAGCTGGTCGGCGCGCCGTGGATCGAAGCCGAGCGCTTCGCGCGGGACATGAACGCGCTTGGCCTCACCGGCGTGCACTTCCGGCCCGCGGTCTTCGAGCCGACGTTTCAGAAGCACGCGAAGCAGACGTGCGGCGGGTGCCAGATCCACGTGACGGCGCGGCATCTGTTCAAGCCCGTGCTGGTCGGCGTGGCGCTGATCGGCATGTTCCAGCGCACGAACCCGTCGATGTTCGCGTGGCGGCAGCCGCCGTACGAATACGAGCACGACAAGGTCCCGATCGACATCCTGGCTGGATCGGACACGCTGCGACAACAGATCGAGTCAGACGTGCCGGCGATGGAGATTGCGGCGGGCTGGAAGGCCGATGAAGAGGCGTTCAGAAGCGTGCGAGAACGCTTTCTCCTTTATTGACTCGCGTTCACTTGCGATCGAGGACCAGCGCCTTTCGCAGAGAGGCTGAGTGTTTCTGCATCTCCGCGAGAAACGCCTGGAAACGCGGGTCCTGACGGATCGGATCCAGGTTCGGATCGCGCGCGAACAACGGATAGCAGGGAAACCCGGTTTCGGCGGCTTCCCGCATCCAACGGACGGCCTCCTCGGCATGGCCCATCCGGGCCGATGCAGCCGCGGCGAAATACGCGGCGTGATGCGACGGATTGACCGCCTTCCTCCGTGCGACCTTCTCGATCAGCATTTGTGCTTTGAGCGGCTCCGATTCCGCCAGGAGCATCGCCTCGATGCTGGGCAAGGCGCCGCTCGGGTCGTCAGGGTATTTGCGTGAGGCCTGACGTAAGTGGACCCACGCCTCTTCTCGTCTGCCCAAACGCAGGAGCGCGAACACGGTGTTGGCCTCGACGAGCTCGGGCAGAACGGGGCCGGGAATGCTCAAGAGTGTGTCGAGCGCGTCTTCATCCTTGCCCATCCACAGGAGGGCCTGCGCTCGAGAATTCAGCGCCTGCGCGTTGCTGGGGTTTATCGCGAGCGCGACGTCGGCGTGCTGGATGGCCTCCTCGAAAAACCCCAGATGAACGTACACACGCGCCAGTCGCCTGTGGGCCTGATCTGATTTGGGATTGAGCTCCACCGCTCGACGGAACTCCTGTATCGCTCGTTCGTGCGCGAAATGATGCGAGTGGGTCCAGAGCAGATCCCCACGAGCCATGTAGCCCTCGGGCAAGCCGGGATCGAGCAACAGGGCCTTTTCAGCCGCCGCGAACGCCTTCTGCTCCAGATCCCCGGTCTTCTCGGGCGTAACGAATGTCAGCCGCGTGACGTAGGCCGCCGCGAGGTCGGCGTACGCGCGCGCGTACGTCGGGATCGATCGCCACGGCGCGTTCGAGCAGCACGATCGCAGCCTGGGTGTCGGCGTCGGTCGTCCGGACGCTGAGATACCGCGCGCGCAGCACGGAGTCGTACGCGGCGGGGTCCACGGCAGGCAGTGTGCCCTGACGTGCCTGCGCTGGAGCCGCGAGCACGGCGCTTTGCGAGGCGGGCGTGGCTCGGCCAGGAAATGTCGCGTACGTGACAGACGCGGCGACGAGCGCAGCCACGCCGCCCAGCACTAACCAGCCACGCGCCGAAAGGCCCCACCTCGGTCCATCGCGATTCGGAAGTGGCTGCGGCTGCGCAACCGGCGAGTTCTGGTGTTGCCGCCTTTCTCGTACCTCTGCCACGAACCGATATCCCCTGGCTGGCACGGTGACGATGTACTGATGGTCGTCCGGCTTCTCTCCCAGGGTCTTGCGCAGCACGGAGACGTTCCGGGTGAGCCCTCCCTCTTCCACGATGGTGTCGCCCCAGACCTGCTTGAGCAGCTCATCCTTCGTGAGCACGCGATCCCGATGCTCGATCAGCGCAAGGAGCAGCTCCATGACTTTTGGAGTCACGGGAACGGGTTCACCGCTGCGAAGCAGGAGCCGCTTGCCCGCATCCAGTGAAAACGGTCCGAACTCGTAGGAGAGCTGCGAGGGGTCGTTCATAACCAGCGGCACATCCGAAGAAAAACGAAGGCCGGTTGTAAGGATTTGTAACGTCTTCCGCCGCTAGTGTCCTCGGACGCCTCGATGGGGGTGGCGCGATTGTATCGCACGGTCTCGGCCCCAGCGGAAGAACTGATCGAGGCGATCAGGCGAAAGGACACACATCCATGAAGCGCAACAGCAGCAGAGTGACTGGGGTCGCCTTCCTCGTCGCGTTAGGCGTCGCAGGTTCCAGTCCCGTCGAAACCTCGCGCGAGTCATCTCCGCCAGCCGCCGTGAACCAGGTGCTGGAGTGGAATCAGATTTTCATCGAGACGCTGATTGCGACGAATACGGCAAACTCCTCGAGTCAGCGGCTCGGAGCGATCGTGCACACGGCGATCTTTGATGCATACAACGGCATCGAAGGACGTTACTCGCCAGTGTTCGTTCACAACAAGGCCCCGCGTGGCGCGTCGCGCCGGGCAGCGGTCATCGCCGCCGCGCACACGGCGCTGGTCGGCTTGTTCCCAACCCGACAGATCGCATTGGATGGGAGCTACACGGCGTCGCTCGCGGCGCTGAGCGACGCGTGCGAGCACGGCGGATGGCGCAGACAGGACTCGTGCGCGGCGCGCATCGAGCGTGGTGTCGCCTGGGGAACCGAGGTCGCGCACGCCGTGCTCGGCTGGCGCGCGACCGATGGCTTCATCGGTCCCTACCCTCCGTTCACCGGTGGGACAGCGGTCGGACAGTGGCGTCCGACGCCCCCGGCGTTCGGGGCGATGAGCGCGCAGGGGTTGGCGTTCACGGCGATGTTCAGCCTGGTCAGCAACACGCAGTTCGAGCCTCCACCACCGCGAAGTCTCACCAGCGACACGTACACAGACGACGTCAACGCCGTGAAGGCACTCGGTCGCAAGACGGGGTCGACACGCACGGACGATCAGACGGCGCTGGCGATGTTCTGGGAAGGCAATGCCAGCGTCCACTGGAATCAGGCGGCCAACCAGATCGCAGATGCGAACGGCCTGTCGATGTCCGACTCCAACCGGCTGCTCGCGGTCCTGAACATCGCGATGGCCGACACCGCGTTCACGATCTGGCACGCCAAGCGGCTCTACGGCTCTTTCGCGAACGAAGTCACATGGCGTCCGGTGACCTCGATCCCTCTGGCCGACACCGACGGCAATCCAGGCACGAGTTCCGAGCCGGGCTGGGAGCCACTCGTCACCACGCCTTCACACCCCGAATATCCTGCCGGGCATCCAAGTCAGAATGGCGCGGCGGCGACCGTTCTCCTCAGCCACTTCCGGCGGCGACAGACGTTTACGCTGACGACGGCCTTACAGCCGAGCCGAACCTATTTCAGCATCACGCAGGCGCGCGCCGATGGGAACAACGCCCGGGTCTGGGGTGGCATGCACTATCCGAGCAGCCGTACAAGAGCCCTTCCTGATCTACTGAAACACCGGCGTCGAGTCAGCAGATTTCCACCAGTCAGGAGCGGGTCTTGGCGATCCCGGGCGAACGCATCTCTTGCACGGTCGGCGGCACGAGGTGATGCTCGGTGAGATGCGCCTTGAGCAGCTCGAACGCGCGCTCGGGCGTATCAGCGCGCTGCACGAGCTGAATGTCTCCGGGGCTGATCGCTCCCCATTCCGCCATCGGTTCCAGATGGAGGATCTGATCCCAATACTCGGAGCCGTACAGAATGATCTGAATCTGCTTCTCGAGCTTCTCCGTCTGCATCAGCGTCAGGATCTCGAACATCTCATCGAGCGTCCCGAACCCGCCGGGAAAGATCACCAGCGCCTTGGCCAGATACGCAAACCAGAACTTGCGCATAAAAAAGTAATGGAACTCGAAGTGCAGGCCGTCCGTGATGAAACGGTTCGCGCCCTGCTCGAACGGCAGGCGGATGTTGAGGCCTATCGTCTTGCCGCCCGCCTCATAGGCGCCGCGGTTGGCCGCCTCCATGATGCCGGGGCCGCCGCCTGACGTGACGACGAAGCGGTGATGCGGTGAATCGAGCGTGAGCGACCACTCCGCCAGCATGCGCGCGAGCTGGCGCGCATCCTCGTAGTACTTCGACCACTCGACCGCCTTGCGGCCGCGCGTCAGGTGCTCGTTCACCGTCTCGCTGCGCGACCCGAAGCGGCGCTCGAGCGAGGCGAGCGCCTGCTCGGCGTGCGCGCGGCTGTGAATCCGCGCCGAGCCGAAGAAGACGACTGTGTCCTGGATGTTCTGCGCCTTGAAGCGGCGCAGCGGCTCGAGATACTCGGCGAGGATTCGCAGCGGGCGCGCTTCCTCTGACTCGAGAAACTCCTGATCCCGATACGCGAGAGGCTGAGAGTGCATGGGGAGATTATCGTCGTCTTTGGATGGCGGGTCTCAAGACCCGCCTCTACGTGTCCGTTTTGTGCGCATCGTAGCGGCGGGTCTTCAGACCCGCCGTCACTCGTTCCAACGACGCTCGACGTGCTTCTTCAATTCGTCGAGGGCGAGCGTCAACCCCGTCGAGATGACGTCGTAGTAGCGCGACCAGCGCACGCTGTTCTCCCAGCCTGACTGGCGGACGTGCAGCACCGTGCGGCCGGACACGAGCGTGCACCTGGCTTCGAACGCCATCGGTCCGACCGGTTCGCCGTCGGGCGGGAGCCAGTAGGCGTCGGCGATGAAGAACTCGCGTCCCGGCTTGAATTCGATGACCGTGCCCTTGAACGCGCCGCCAAGCCGGCCGAGCACGTCGTCCCGCCACACGGTCGGATCCCACTCGATGGCGTAGACGCCGAGCGGTCGCGCCACGCACAGCGAGCGCGTGACATGCCACCAGTGGCTCAGCGCATCGTGATCGAAAAACGCATCGAGCACCACGGCCGGCGGCGCCTCAATGGTCAAGCTGTGCGTGAACTCCCTCATCGGTTCGTGGTCGGTGGTGGGTGGTTGGTGGGAGTCAGACTCGTTGCAGCTTCAGGAAGTTCGACGGTCCCTCCGACAGGTCGGGGGTCACGCTGACCAGCACGATCACCGCGCCGGCGTCGATCTTCTTGCGCGTCACGAGCTCGGCGCCGATCCGGCTCGCCGCCGCGGCGACGTCGCCGGTGAGATCGGTCAGCACCGGCGCGACGCCCCACGAGAGCGCCAGGCGCCTCGAGACGCCCGCGTCGTCTGTCACCGCAACGATCGGCGCGCCTGGCCGCAGCGCCGACAGCATGCGGGCGGTCTTGCCTTCGCGTGTGACCGCCACGATCGCCGCGGCTTCACTCCGCTCGGCCAGCGTCACCGCCGCTTCGCACACGGCATGGGCATGTCCGCCGATGAGCCGCGGCCTGATCGCCCTGACGCCGGATCGGAGGGATCGACTCAGCCTCTCGAATGACGATGTCCAGTGTCTGGACGGCCTTCACCGGATACGTGCCCGCGGCGGTCTCTCCCGCCAGCATGATCGCATCGACGCCGTCCTCGACCGCGTTCGCGGCATCACTGACCTCGGCCCGCGTCGGCCGCGGCTCGGTGCGCATCGACTCGAACACCTGCGTCGCCACGATGACCGGCACCTCGAGCGCGCGCGCCCACCGCGTGACCTCCTTCTGAATGCGCGGCACGCGCTCGAGCGGCAGCTCGAGGCCAAGATCACCGCGCGCCACCATCACGGCATCACTCTCCTGCAGGATTTCCTCGAGCCGGGCGACGGCCTCTGGCCGCTCGAGCTTCGCGACGAGCGGCGTATCAGGTGCGCCCGCCTCGCGCAGCAGTTCGCGCGCCTGACGCAGGACGGCCGCGCTCTGCACGAAGCTCAGCGCCACGAAGTCCACGCCCTGGCTGGCGCCGAATCGCAGATCGCTGATGTCCTTCTCGGTGAGTCCCTTGGTCGGGAACTCCACCCCGGGGACGTTGATGCCCTTGTGCTCGCCAAGCGGACCGCCGTCTACGACCCTCGTCCGCAGCTCGCCCTTGCCCACCTCCTCGACGCGTAGTTGCAGACGGCCGTCATCAAGGAGCAGGCAGTCGCCGGCGTGCACGACACTCGGCAGGTCGAACGTCGTCGAGACGCGACCGGGCTCTCCCGGCGCATCGCCGACCACGATCGTCAAGGCATCGCCGACCTCCAGTTGCAGCGGCACGTGCCCGTGCAGCAGGCCGGTCCTGATCTTCGGCCCGCTCAGGTCCTGCAGGAGGGCGATCGTGCGGCTGCTCTGCCGCGCCGCCACGCGCACGCGCGCGATGAGATCCGCGTGTCCCTGGTGCGTGCCGTGTGAGAAGTTGAAACGAAAGACATCCACGCCGGCATCGATCAATTCTCGAATGGCCGCATCGCTCTGCGATGCCGGACCGAGCGTGGCGATGATCTTCGTTTTTCTCATTGGAGATGACGGCGGGCCTGGGCTTGCCGCTACGACATAGTAGGGTACGCTATTAGCGACGTGACTCTCGAAGAATGGCTCGAACACGCGCTGCGCGACGCCGACCAGCGTAACCTCCCCGCGCTGCGGCCTTTGCTCGAGGGGCTGGCGCGGTCCACGGCCACGCTGCGCGCGGCCGACTGGAATCTCGATCTGACCGCTGAGCTGCCCGAGACGCCGCCCGAGCATGCCCGCTGAACACCCTGGCGCGCCGAGCGGCGAAGGCGGCACGCTCTCCGCGCTGTCGCGCGCACTTCACTCGCGAACGACACGCTCCGAAGCCGTCACCGACGCCTGCCTCGCGCGCATCACCGAGCGTGATTCGTCGATCAACGCGTTCATCACGGTGCTGGCCGACGAGGCGCGTGCGCAGGCCCGCGCCGCCGATCAGGAGATCGCCGCCGGCCGCTACCGCGGCCCGCTGCACGGCGTCCCGATCTCCCTCAAGGATCTGATCGATCTTCGCGGCACGCCGACCACCGCGGCCTCGCGCGTGCGCCGCGGACACGTGGCCGCCCGCGACTCGGTCGTCTCGGCGCGGCTGCGCGCGGCCGGTGCAGTGTTCGTCGGCAAGACCAACCTGCACGAGTTCGCGCTGGGCACGACCAACGAAGACTCCGCGTACGGTCCCGTGCACCATCCGCTCGATCACAGTCGATCGCCTGGTGGCTCCTCCGGCGGATCGGCGGCCTCCATCCTCGCCGGGATGTGCTACGCCTCAATCGGCTCGGATACCGGAGGCTCGGTTCGCATTCCGTCGGCGGTCGTGCGGGCTGGTCGGCCTGAAGCCGGCCGTGGGCGAGATTCCAACCGGTGGCGTGGTCCCCCTGAGCAGCACGCTCGATCACATCGGGCCGCTGTGCCGATCGGTCGAGGACGCCGCCGTCCTGCATCAGATCCTCGACGGCGTGTCGAATCCCGCACCGATCAAGGCGCGCGAGCTTCGTGGCCTGCGCCTCGGCATCCCGCGCGCCGTACTTCTTCGCGCTGCTCGACCCTGACGTCGCGGCTCGATTCGACGAATCGTGCGAGCGCCTGACCCGCGCGGGCGTGATACTCGACGATGTGGCGATCGCGCATACGGCGGAGATCGCGACGATCTACGTGCACGTCGCCCTGGCGGAAGCCGCGACCTGCCACGCCCGAACGCTGGAGAGCCATCCGGACGACTACACCGCCGAACACCAGGCTGCGTCTGGAAATGGGCCGCCACATCCTCGCGGAAGACTACGTGCGGGCGATGCGCGGCCGCGACGTGCTGACACGCGAGGTCAACGCCACGCTGAACGGCCGCGATGGATTGCTGCTGCCGACGCTGCCGGTTCCGGCCGTCAAGCTCGGCGCCGCCACCGTCGCGGTCGGCACGGTCGAGGAACCGGTTCGCAACATCACGCTGCGACTCACGCAGCCCTTCAACATCACCGGGCATCCGGCGATCACCATGCCCTGCGGACGCACGCGCGACGGGCTCCCGGTCGGCGCGCAGCTGGTGGGCACCGACACACTCGGTCTCCTCGCGGTCGCATCCGCGATGGAACACATTCTCGAGCCCACATAGTGTTTCGCACCGTTCTTCCACGCCTGGGAGCGTCATCTCGCGTCCATCACGAAAGACCGCGTCGTGCGGCCGTTCGAGTGGGGCGTTGACTGGATCTCGTCCAACGGACACCACGGCGACGCGGGGGACGCGCTCGAGCACTGGGTCGAAGAGGTCATGCGCGACAGCCAGGCCTTCTTCACCGCCGCCGCGCACATCCGAGTTCGACTTTACCGACGCGCCCGCGGACCTCAAGCGAAACGGTGAGGCGGGCACGCTGCGCTTTCCGAGCGCACTCGCCACACCGCATCCCGAGAACAACATCGTCGTCGGGCGCTGGTTTCCGTCGAGGGATGAAGCGCCGACCGGCGTGAAGAAGGGACGCGGCCGCGCCGTCGTGGTGCTGCCGCAGTGGAACTCTGACGCCGGCGGCCATATCGGCCTGTCGCGGCTGCTGGCGAGATTCGGCGTCTCGGCGCTGCGCCTCAGCCTGCCGTATCACGACCGGCGCATGCCGCCCGAGCTCACCCGCGCCGACTACATCGTCAGCGCGAACATCGCGCGCACGGTGCAGGTGTGCCGGCAGGCCGTGCTCGATACGCGGCGCGCGATTCAGTGGCTGTCCGATCAGGGGTTCGAGCGCATCGGTATCCTCGGCACCAGCCTCGGCTCCTGTCTGTCGCTCCTGACGTCCGCACACGAGCCGAAGATCCGCGCCCAGGCGCTCAACCACGTGTCGCCGTGGTTCGCCGACGTCGTGTGGCGAGGGCTTTCAACACAGCACGTCCGAGAGGGATTGAACGGGCACATCGATCTCGAGCGGCTGCGCCGTCTGTGGCGGCCGATCAGCCCGTTCAGCTATCTCGATCGGGTCCGCGACACGCGGACGCTGCTGGTGTATGCGAAATACGACCTGACGTTCCCCGTCGACCTCTCGCAACAGCTCGTCTCCGAGTTCGCACGCCGCGGCCTTCCTCACCAGGTCAGCGTGCTGCCGTGCGGCCACTACAGCAGCGGGTCGGCGCCGTTCAAGTTCGTCGACGGGTACGTGCTGACGAAATTCCTTCGCTCGAGTCTGTGACCAGTCCCGTGGATACTCACATCGTCGCGATGGGCGGCGGGGGCTTCTCCATGGAGCCCGACAACCCCGCGCTGGATCTGTTCATCCTCCAGCAGGCCCGCCGCGCGAATCCGTCGGTGTGTTTCCTGGCGACGGCATCAGGCGATGCGGAGTCGTACATCGACTCGTTCTACACCGCGTTTCGAAAACTTCCCTGCCGGCCGACTCACGTGCCGCTCTTTGCTCGCACGCCCGATCTGCACACCGTCCTGCTCGAACAGGATGTGATCTACGTCGGCGGCGGCAACACAAAGAGCATGCTGGCGGTGTGGCGCGAATGGGAGTTGCCTGCACTCTTGCGACGCGCCTGGGAATCAGGGACCGTGCTGGCCGGCGTCAGCGCCGGAGCCATCTGTTGGTTCGAGAACGGCGTGACTGATTCTTCAGGCACGGGCCTCTATCCACTGTCGTGTCTCGGACTACTTGCCGGCGCGTGCTGTCCACACTACGACGGCGAAGCCGAGCGCCGACCGGCGCTGCGACGGCTCGTCGAAGACGGCACGATCGCCAGCGCGCTCGCACTCGACGATGGTGCGGCCGCGCACTTCGTCAATGGGACATTGGCGAACATCGTCAGCTCGCGACCGCAGGCACACGCGTACCGGGTGGAACGTGTGAACGGTCAGGCTCACGAGACAGTGCTGAATCCTGATTCCTGATCCAGGCGGGTCTGAAGACCCGCCTCTACGTCACTGTGAAAGCGCGCTAGAGATAGTCCAGCAGTCCCGACAGCGCGTTGTACAGGATGTCGGCGAGCTGGCGCACGAGCGGAGAGATCTGTCCTTCGTCGACGGCGTTCAGCACGGCGACCGGATCGGTGAGCAGCAGCCAGATGGTGGCTCCGGCGACAATCGCGGCAAGCACGCCGATCACGATGGCGACGCTCGTGATGCGATTGATGCCGCGGTCGGGATCGACGGTCGGCGCGAGCTCTTCGGTCATCACGGGAGGAATCCGGC
The DNA here is from genome assembly GCA_963751025.1 of uncultured Acidobacteriota bacterium. Classification (GTDB taxonomy): domain Bacteria; phylum Acidobacteriota; class Vicinamibacteria; order Vicinamibacterales; family UBA2999; genus Gp6-AA40. The sequence goes on from CAVVTC010000016.1 coordinate 142,527, forward strand.
GGAACCCGGGTAGCGTAGCATGGTCTGATCGTAGTGTCCGCCTTCAGGCGGACCGGTGTAGTCCGGCTAAAGCCGGACACTACGATCGGACGCTCGAGCGGGAGGACGCTGGGTGCGCCAAGGTCGAGCGTCGTCAACGAGTCTGCAATAGCAGAGTGATCTCCGACGATCAAGGTGCTCAGCCGCGTCGGGTCGAGATAGCGGAACGCCACGCGCGTGACGTCGCCCTCGCCGATGGCGTTCACTTTCGGGACGAACTCGGCGAAATAGGTGTCGGGCAGATCGTAGAGTGCGAGTTGCGCCACTGACCGCGCCACCTGCTGGACGGTCTCGAAGTTGCGCGGGTAGCCACGGGTCAGCGACGTCTTCGCCAGCACCAACTCGTCGTGCGTCGGCGGACGAGATTCACGGAGACCGTCGATCTCCGCAATCGCATCGGCAACGGCGGCGGCGGTCGAGGCGGTGTGCACGCTCGCCTGGAGCACGAACGGCGAGAGCCCGCGCCGCCAGTCGAACCCGGTCCGCGCCCCGTAGGTGTAGCCCTTCTCTTCTCGCAGCTTGAGGTTGACGCGACTGACGAACTGCCCACCGAGCAGCGCGTTCATGACCAGCAGCGCCGGGTAGTCCGGCGTGTTGCGCCGCGCCGACAGATGACCGATGCGAAGCTCCGACTGTGCCGCGCCCTCGCGCGGCACAATGGCCAGCCGCGGTGGCGACACCCCGGATGGCTCGAGTGCCGACGCCGCCTGCCCCGTCTGGTCAGACATCGAGGCGCTCTCCTTCCAGTCGCCAAAGACGGCAGCGGCCCGAAGCAGCGCATCGTGCGAGAGCGCGCCGGCCACGACGAGCGTCGCACGCGACGGACGGAACATCGACGCGTGCAGCGTCGAGACTTCCTGCAGCGAGAGGCGGCGCAGTGCCGCGTCGCTGCCGATCGGCAAGTGCCCGTACGGATGCTGCGCGTACATGAGACGCAGAAACGCACGCTCGGCCACCGCGGCCGGAAGATCCTTGAGCTGCGTGAGGCGGTCGAGCCGCAACTGGCGAACGCGACCGAAGTCGTTCTCCCGCAGACTGGGTCTCGTCGTCATGTCGGCGAGCAGCGCGGCGCCGCGCTCGGCGAACTTCACCAGCGTCGTCAAGGAGAAGACGGTGACGTCGGGATTGACGTCCACGTCGTAGTCGGCGCCGATCCGCGACAGGCCATCGGACACATCAATGGCGCTGAGGTCGCCGGTGCCCTCGTCCACCATGTCGGCGACGATCGCGGCCAGGCCTTCCTTGTCGAACGGATCGGCGCCGGATCCGCCTTCGACCTGCAGCACGAACGTGATGACCGGGACGCTCGCATGCTCGAGCGTCCGCACGTGCAGGCCATTGGGCAGGCGGTGCCGCACGATCTCGGGAAAGGCAAACGCCGGATCCGGCCCGACGTCGGGAAGCCGCGACCTGTCGACGCCGGTCACGATACCGAGACCGGTTCCGAGCCGGCCAGCGCGAGCGCCGGCTGACCGCGGGGGATCACGCTGAGGACGACACGCGCGTCGCGGCGGAGATGCCGGAGCGAGGCGTCGCGAACCGTCTCGTGCGTCGCGCGACGGTAGCGATCGAGGTCGGCCGAGAAGTAACCAGGGTTGCCGCGCATGACGTTATAGGCGTTGAGCTGATCGGACTTGCCACCGAATCCGCCGACCGTCTGCAGCCGGTACATGAAGTGCGCCTCGGCCTGCGCCAGCGCACGCTCCATCTCGCTGTCGGACGGGCCGGTCGCCGACACGCCGTCGAGCGCGGCGTCAATCTCGGCCGACAGATCCGCCAGCGACTGGCCGGGTGCGGCCGTCGCCGCCAGCAGAAAGAAGCTTCCCAGCTCGCGCGAGTGCTGATGCGCTGAGACGTCCAGCGCGATCCGCCGCTCGTAGACCAGCGTGCGATAGAGCCTCGACGTCTTGCCGTTGGCCAGGAGATCGGCGGCCAGATCCAGCTCCGCGTCGTCATCCGCGAACATCGCCGGAGACAGCCACGCGATGTAGATGCGCGGAAGCTCGACGCGATCCTCGAGCACGAGTCGATGCTCGCGCGCCAGCGAGGCGTCGGCAACCACTGGCGATGGACGCGTGCCTGGCGTCAGGTCCCCGAAGTACCGATCGGCCAGGTCGAAGGCCCGCTCGGTGTCGATGTCACCAGCCAGCACCAGCGACGCATTCGCCGGATGGTAGTAGGTCCTGAAGAATGCCTGCACGTCCTCGAGTTGCATGGCGCGAATGTCGTCGGCCGATCCGATCGTCATCCAGCTGTACGGGTGCGTGGCGGGATAGAGCGCCTCGCTGAGCGCCATGAACGCCAGGCCGTACGGCCGGTTCTCGTAGTTCTGCCGGCGCTCGTTCAGCACGACGTCCCGCTGCGTCTCGAACCGCTCGGGCGTCAACGCCGGCAGGAGATAGCCCATGCGATCGGACTCCATCCACAGCGCCCGATCGACGGCGCTCGTCGGCACGACCTCCCAGTAGTTGGTCCGGTCGGTGTTGGTCGAGCCGTTGAGCAGCGCGCCGGCCTGCTGGAGCGGCGGGAAGTAGCCCTTGTTGTGATGCTCGGACCCTTCGAACATCAGGTGCTCGAAGAGATGCGCAAAGCCGGTGCGGCCCGGCCGCTCGTTCTTGGAGCCGACGTGATACCAGATGTTCACGGCCACGATCGGCACGTGATGATCCTCGTGGACGATCACATCGAGACCGTTGGCGAGCGTGCGCTTCGTGAAGGGAAGATCGATGTCGCTGGAGGTCATAGCGTGGTAGGGCCGGTCATAGAGCTGTGGGGCCGGTCCTTTTGGACCGGCCGCATCTTAACGAACGGGGATGAGCGGGATCTTGCCCTTGTTGGCCTCCGCCGACTTGTGCGCCGCGATCGATATCTGAGCGGCCGTGCGTTCGGCAACCGTGAGGAACGCTCGAGCGGCCTCGCACGCAGGCTCGGCCACGACGAGCGGCACGCCAGAGTCGCCGCCTTCGCGGATCGGCTGATAGATCGGCAGCCGGCCCAGGAACGGCACACTCATGTCCGACGCCAGCGCCTCGCCGCCACCATGGCCGAACAGGTCGGCTTCATGATGACAGTTGGTGCACCGGTGATAGCTCATGTTCTCGACGATGCCGATGGTCGGGATGTTGAGCTTCTGATACATGCGGACGGCCCGGCGGCTGTCGGCGAGCGACACCTGCTGCGGCGTGGTCACGACAACGGAGCCGACGACCGGCACGGTCTGGCTCAAGCTGAGGGCCACGTCGCCCGTGCCGGGCGGCATGTCGATGATCAGGTAGTCGAGATCCTTCCAGGCCACTTCACGGAAGAACTGCTGGATGGCCTGATGGAGCATCGGGCCCCGCCAGATGATCGGTGCATCGTCGTTGGTGAGGAATCCGATCGAGATCACCTGGACGCCGTACTTTTCCGCCGGCACGATACGACGCTGCTCGTCGGTCGCGAGCTGCTGGTTGTGGAGGCCCAGCATGATCGGCACGTTGGGCCCGTAGATATCGCCGTCGAGGATGCCGACCCGGCTTCCGCAGCGTGCCAGCGACAGCGCAAGGTTGACCGCCACGGTCGTCTTGCCCACGCCGCCCTTACCCGCCCCGACCGCGATCACGTTCTTCACGCCCGGCAGCGGCGGACGACCCGCCTCAGGAGCGGACGCCGACCGCACCTTCGCCGTGAGCTGTACCTGCACGTCGGCCACGCCGAGCGCGCGCACCGCGGCGGTGGCCTGATCCCGCATCTGGTCCTTGACCGGACAGGCGTGCGTCGTCAGCTCGATCGTGAACGATGCGCGCCCATCGGCAATCGCCAGATCCTTCACAAAGCCGAGCGAGACGATGTCCTTTCGGAGGTCGGGATCGACGACGACGCGAAGCGCGTTCAGTACAGCGTCGCGATCGATGGAAGCCATATCCCGTCTATTTCTAGCTGGTAGCCGGTAGCCGGTAGCCGGTAGGTGGTAGCAAGAACGTTGAACTTCCCACGAGCTACCAGCTACCGGCTACCAGCTACTTCAAACAGCCGCCGCCCGTCGTTGGTCAGGAGCGCCCATAGCGCGTAGATCCCGAGCGCGGTGCCAAAGGGCAACACAACCAGGTCCACGAGCGCCAGTGCGAGCATGAGGACGCGCCCGAACGGTGTGCGGCGGCGGATCAGGACGGATCCCCACACGTGCGCGCCGCCGTAGAGCAGGCTGAAGACACCGAGCAGGGCCAGTGCGGTCGCCGTCAGACCAGCGGCGAACTCGAGGCCCGTTCCGACGGATTCGAGGAGCTCGGCCAGAGCGCCGGCCGAGAGCAGGAGCATCGAGACACCCACGAGCATCGCCAGCGCTCCCCAGAGGCCGGCGAGGATCCCCAGGAGCGTGACGTGCCGTTCCACTCAGCTCACGAGAACGTGCAGCTCGATGCGGGTCGTGATGTTCTGGCGGGGCGTCACCGAGAACTGGAATCGAGCGCCGTCGGGTACACCCGCGGGGATGGTCACGTGCAGCGGTTGATGGAGCACCTCGGCGCCGCTCCCATCGCACTGCGCGCACGGCTCGGTCCATGACTCGCCGCGGCCGCCGCACTGGCGGCACGTGCAGTGCACTGGAACATCGAGCGGTACGGTCGCGCCGGTGCGCGCCTCCCGATCGGAGAGCCGGACGGTCGTCCGCAGCTGCGTGGGGCGCTCGTCGGCGAGGAAAGCACGGCGTATGCGCGCGAGCGCTACGTCCACTGACGGAAAATCGATGGCGACTTCGTCGGCAAAGCAGCTCGCGTCGTGACGGTCGTCGCCCGCTTTGACCGCCACCGAATCACCGCCGTGTGGACGAAACGTGCCTCGCCGCATGAACTGTGCTGGTACGATAGGGTCGGCCCCAGGAGATGTCAATGGTCACCAAGGAGTGCCCGCTCTGCGGAGAGATGATGCAGTTGCGTGAACGCCAGATCACCGATCGCGTGCCTGGCTTTTCACAGCTCAAGACCACGAAGTCCTTCGAGTGGCTATGCCCGGAGTGCGACTACTTCGAGGAGTATGACGAGGACGACGAGGATGGGTAGCCCTTCGATGTAGCTCAGGGCAGGTCGGCGCCAGCCTCAGCGGGCACCGAGCGTCAGCAGCAGTTCCTTCCGCACGGCTTCATCGACTTCATCGAAATTCAGCGCCGTCTCGCATTCGTCGCAGAGGACTTCGAGCAGGTTGGGCTTGCCCTCCTCGGATACCTCGATCCTCGAGTCCTCGAGGTGGACGATGTGCATCTGCAGCGTTTTTACGAGAAAGTTCTGGTCGTTCCCACAGCTGGGACAGGTCAGCGCCAAGCGTTGCTCCTCTTTCGTCGTCAATCGTCTCTCCAAAACTTGATTCTATGGGCTGATATCGGCAGGTGCAATGCAGAAGTGATGTCCGAGTGCGAAGCTGGGCAGGGTGGCGCCAGAGCGCGCCAGTCTGCAGAAACGCCCTTTTGGTCGGTATTGGGCCTGAAAACGGTGATCACCGTCAGGAACTGGCGGCCTCCGAGGCGTAGAGAAGTTGTGTAACGACTCGGCTATCGGGAAAAAGTGCATGTGCAGCCTGCCGGTAGAGATCGGCCTGCGCACGATGCTCAGGACGCCGGCGCCCGGTTTTGAACTCCAGCACGGTCACCACTCCGTCTGACCCGTGGACCAGGCAGTCAATGGTGCCGCGGACGACCCCACCGCCAACCGCGAGCGCGAACGGGACCTCGTGATAGGCGGTGCCCGACTGATAGAGCGCGCGAAGCTGGCGGTGTGTCGAGAAGGCCCGGTACGCCGCCGCCGCCCGGCCGAGCAGCCCATCGCGATCGGCGACTGCGATCGACTCTTCCACGCGCACCAGCGACGCGAGCCGCGCCGAGAGCCAGTCATCGCTCACCGGGCCGGCGAGACCTTCACGCTGCAGCAATCGATGCACGAGGGATCCAACGAGTCGATCAGAGTCCGCACCGTCCTCGGCTGCGGGTTCGTCCTCGTGACCTGCGATCGCTGACGCCACGGTCTGGCGTTTCGCAACCACGTCAATGAGCGGGAGGTAGTCGCTCTCCGGTGCCACGCTCTGCGCGGCGGCTCGTGCGGTCGTGCCCGTCTCGAGGGGCGCCGGGGCGGTCAGACGCGGCCGCGCAGACGCGCATCACGTGCGTCACTCCAGACGATGCCTGCCACGCGAGGGCATTGCCGGCGGTCGCCGCGCCACTGAACCGGGCAAGCAGCGATGCCGGGAGCACCTCGGCGAGGCTGCCGCGGCCCGGCTGCATGACACCGTCTTTCAGCACCGCGCCGAGATAGAGCCTGTCGCGGGCCCGCGTCACGGCAACGTAGAGCAGGCGCTTGGTCTCCTCGAGGTCCTTGGCGACCTGATCGTCATCGCCGCTCGACTGAAAGTCCCCGACGGCCACCGAGGCCTCCTTGTCAGTCCCCGCAATCGCGACTCGAATCGGCCCTCGGTGATTGGCCGTCCCTCGCGACAGGTTCACGACGAAGACCACGGGAAACTCGAGGCCCTTGGCGGCGTGGACGGTCATCAGGCTCACGGCGTCCGACGCATCAATCGTCGCATTCGCATCGTCGCCGACGGCGAGCCGATCGAGGTGCGACGCGATGCGGTCGAGCGTGGCATAGCCGCGGTTCTGGATGCGCCGGATGATGGCGCGAATCTTCTTCAGGTTCTCGCGGGCCTGCGCGAATCGGGGGCCGCGGATTTCGACGAGGTACGCCGACTCCTCGAGCACGCGATCGAGCAGTTCGGCGGGCGGGATCCGATCGACGAGCGCGCGCCACCTGGCCGACGACACACGAGCGGCGGTCAGCGCATCAGCGTCTGCGGCATCGAGCAATCCGAGGACTGGCGGCGGCTGCGGCGAACGCAGGGCCTCCGCCAGGGATGGAGCCATCCGCCGCAGGCCCTCGTCCGAAATGCGCACGAATCGGGAGCGCAGCCACGCGGCCGCGCGAAGATTCGAGAGCGGGTCGGCCAGGTACCACAGCAGCGACAGGACGTCCTTGATCTCGTCGGCGTCGAAGAAGCCCAGGCCCTTGTAGACGTACGACGGCAGACCGCGCCGTTCGAGCGCGTTCTCGAACTCGCGGTGGCTCTCGCGCGTGCGGAAGAGAATCGCGATGTCTCCGGGCCGGATGGCCCTCCTCACGCCTGTCGTCCGGTCGCGAACGAGCGCGCCCTCGCCGACCAGTCGCGCGATCTCCGCTGCTGTCGTCTCCGCACAGGCCTCGGGTGTGTCGCCAACCAATAACGCAATTGCCTGCAGTGTCCGCCGCGTACGTGGAGGCCGCCTTTAGGCGGCCTTCGTCAAGGCGGACCTCGTCGGCTGTCCGGCTAGAGCCGGACACTACGTCCTCATCGATCGGGAACCGATCCTCCTCGCCGTACTGGAAGGCATCCGTCCGCGCCGGCAGCTTGTCGATGTCGTGGCACAGGTCGTTCACGAACGCGAGCAGCGCGGGCACGGCCCGGAAGCTGCGCGAAATCGATCGCCGGACGTCCCCGTCCGAGCGCAGTCCCTCGAGATGCCGACCCGCCTCGCGGAGCATCGACACGTCGGCGTCTCGAAACGCGTAGATCGACTGCTTGCGGTCGCCGACGATGAAGACCGTCGGCTGGAGCGCGCCTGTATGGGTGAGCCCGGCGCCCTCGCCCCAGGACTGCGTGAGCAGCGCGATCAGATCCCACTGCGCGCGGCTCGTGTCCTGAAACTCGTCGACGAGGACGTGGTGGTAGCGCGACTCGAGGCGATAGCGGCTCTGGGCGAACTCCTCCATCTGGCCGAGCAGCGTGCGCGCGTGCAGCAGGAGATCCGGGAAATCGAGGACGGCGTGGGCGTCGAGCGTCCGCCGGTACTCGGTCTCGGCCACTTTGAACATGCGCCACACGCCGCGCGAGACGAGCACGTTGAGGTCGCGGCGATACGCGGCGTGCGCATCCACGATCGCCGGCGCGTGCGTGAAGACGAGATCACGGTGCACCTGCCAGTCGGTCGCCGACGCGAAATCGTCCTTCGTTGTAGAGCAGCATCTTCGTGCGCGGTAGGCCGTCCTGCGTGAGGAAGTGCTCGCGCGCGCGGCTGAACGCGGCGTGCACGTCGGCCGGGTCGAGCGGTTCCTCGCCCTGGAGGCGCTGCTCCAGCGCGGTGAGCTGCCGGCGCAGGATCAGAAACGGCGGCTCGAGCGGTCCGGTTTCGAGAAAGCGATCGAGTCCGCCCCGCATCGCCGCGAACACGTCGAGGAGCGCCGTCGCGCCACGCCGGGCGGCGGTCAGCAGCGTGAGATCGCGGGGGCCGACCGAAAGAAACCGCGACAGGGCCGCGGGAGCGGCGATGCGTCGATCGAGCAACGCGGCCAGCCCGGCTCGTGCGCGTCGATCGCCCAACTGCGCGAAGACCAGGGCCACGTGCGCGTCTTCGCTGGCGAGGCTGCGACACACGCGGAGCGCACGGTCGAGGGACTCGCTGACGAGACGCGGCACCTCGGTCTCGTCGGCCATCGAGAATCCGGGGTCGAGGTTGGCCTCGAGGGGAAACTCGCGAAGCAGCGAGAGGCAGAACGCGTCAATCGTGCTGATGGTCACATCGGCCGTGCGATCGCGCAGCTGCCGCCAGCGTTCGCGCGGGAACTCGCCGCGGCCTGCCGCGTCGCGCAGGGTGGCCACGATGCGCTCGCGCATTTCCGCCGCCGCCTTGCGCGTGAAGGTCAGCGCGAGGATCTCTCCGGGATCGACGCCGGCGCGCAGCAGGTTGACGTAGCGATTGACGAGAATCCTCGTCTTGCCGGTGCCGGCCGATGCCTCGAGCGCGACGTTGAACCTGGGATCCACGGCCCGTTCGCGTCCGGCACGGTCGCGGGCGTCGATCCGCGACTCGACGGTCTCGGGCGCCTGCCCCGCCGAAGCTGCGCCCTCCGCTTCGCGCGGCGAAGGCGGGTCCTCGTCGAATGGGAGCCGGAAGTTAGTCACGGTCCACGTAGTCCTTCCGGCAGACGGTCACGAAGGCGCACCACGTGCAGATGATCGGATCGTGCGGGCGCGGCGGAAACTCGCCTCGCTCGATCCCGTCGACCACCGCGAAGAGTCGCTCGCGTGCCGCTGACAACGCCTCGTCTCCGTCGGCACCGGACTTGATCACCGGCACATACGACTTCTTTCCCGAGAAGGCGATGTACGCGGCCTCATCGATCGTCCACGCCTGGCCGTCGCTCGATGCCTGGCGCTCCTGCGCACTCAGCGCGTAGATCGGCACCTGCAGGGCGCGTTTGACGTTCGGCGCCGAGCCGGTCTTGTAATCGATGATGCGCAGGCGGTTGCCGTCGAGGAGGTCGATCCGATCGGCCACTCCCTTCAACGGAACCCGGCGCCCATCGGCCGATCCCAGCGTGAACTCACCCTCGAAGCGATGTTCGAGCCGGCGCGACAGGACGAGAGCGCCGTTCGACGCTTCGCGCTCGAAGACGACGTCCACGCTTCCGGTCGAGATCGCGGACCCGAAGAGGCGCGCCCGCTCGAGCGCCGCGTCGGCGGCGGGCAGGCGGGCGAGGAGCGGCTCGGCGACCGCGGCCATCAGCGCGCGGGCCTCGTCCAGTGACTCGGTCGTGATCGCCCCCGCGCCGCGCGCGTCCCAGGCTTCGAAGAATCGTTGAAAGACCTCATGGATGAAACGGCCGCGCGCGCGCGGCGACAGCGTGGACTCGTCCTCCGGCACCTCCTCGAGCCGCAGCACGTCGGCAGCGAAGAATTTGAAGGGACAGTCCTGATAACGCTCGAGCGCACTGAGCGAATACGCCGGCGCGCGATGCGCGTCGGTCCATCCGGCTGCTTTCGCGCTTCGCGCTTCGGCGGCCAGCCGCTGCCAGCGCCGCTCGGCCCATTCACGGGCGCCGGCCGCACGGAGAGGAGCCCCGCCTTCGCCCTCGGGCTTCGGCGAGGCAGGCTCGAGGCACAGCGCCTCGTACTCGAAGATGCGTGCGGATGCGACCGCATCCGGCGCGACCTCGAGCCCGGCCTGGTCGATCTCGTCGACGAGTGAGGACGGGCTGACCAGCGCGTCCCCTTCGAGCGTGAAGGCCGACACCGTCAGGCGCGATCCCGGCAGGCGCAGCAGATCGGCGAACAGGGCCCGCTCGCCCGCGAGTCGATCGGACTCGGCAGGCCAGCCAAGCTCGCGCAGGATCGACGAGGAGTAAAAGATGTTCCGTCGAGCCGGCTCCGGCCACTCACCGTCCACCACGCCGGCCAGCTGCACGTCGTCGAAGTCGCCGAAGCGAGCGCTCCATGCATCGACCAGATGCACGCCGGAGTCGCCGGCTCGCGGCGCGAACGTCTGCACCTCGATCGACCGGCGGATCAGCGCAGCCACGACGTCGCTGTCTACGGGCGTGTCGTCGAAACGGGCCCACGCGTCGCGCAGGGCGACGAGCGTGCCGAGGATCGCCGCGCGTGCGCGGCGCGACCGTCGAATCGCCCGGTTCGCGTGTTTCGTGGGTCGTGAGGAACGTCAAAAGATTCGCGAGATGCGCTGACGCCGGCGCCGGCGACCGCAGCGGACTCAGCTCGCCTACGAGAGCGCGCAGCACCTCACCGGCCCGGAGCGCCTGCTCGGCCCGGCCTCGGGTGGGGGCCGCGGTGCGCCACGTCTCGAGCAAGCGCTCCAGGGAGTCCGCGTCACCCAGATACCCGGCTTCGGCTAGTCCGCGATCGAGCGCGGGAACATCGTCGATATGCATGCGCCCGTAGGGGCCGCCAACGTGGGGGCCGCCTTCAGGCGGCCCAGAGTCCGAAAATTCGAAATGCGGCGACCGCAGCAACGCGATCGCTGGCTCTCGGGCGAAGTTTGCGCTGACGCACGACAGCACCAGATCGAGCGCCGCGGCGTAGGGCTCGGCGGCCAGCGGCAGGGCATCGAACATCTGACAGGCGATCCCGGCGGAGCGCATCACCTCGCGCGCGACATAGACGTACGGCAGGGGACGCCGGACGATGAACGCGGCGCGGCCCGGCGACGAGAGCTCGCCACGCCGGACCGCGGACTTGACGCGACGCGCGAAGCCGGCGACCTCTTCCTCGCGATCGCGTGCGCGCTGAATCCGCTCGTCCGACGTTGTCTGCAGCACCGGCAGCCGTGCAGGCGACTGCGCTGCGAACGCCACTTCCTCGATGCCGGGCAGCACCTGGTGCATGCGCTCGTGAAGGGCGCCGGCCAGCATGGTGTCGGTCACGACCACATCGAGCCGCTCGAGGTTCGGCACCCGCGTCAGCAGATCCCAGTCGGCCGGAAAGAGGCCAAATGGATCGAACGCGGCATCGGTCACCGTCAGTACGACGTGACGATACGGGCGGGACGCCGGCGTCGTCGCAATCCATTCCCGGCGATCGTGCTCGTCCGACCCGTGTTCAGCGATCCGGCGCTCGAACTCGCGAAAGGCCGTGGCCAGGAACCGAGTCTGGGTGACGAGCCGCTCGGCGCCGCGGTCGGTCGACGCCCCCGGCTCGAGGAGTGAGAGCGCGCGGCGCTCGAAGTCGTCCACGCTGTTCCTGCGCAGCCGCAGCTCGTCGTAGAAGCGGAGGATCTCGGAAATCAGGCCGGGTCTGATCTCGAACGGTGGGACGACCCCGGCCGCGCGCGTCGCCCGGCACGCCGAACCCAGCAGCGCCTCGCGTTCGGCCCCGGTCAACTGTCGCCGGGCGTCGAGTCGCTCGGCAAGGCGCTCGGTCAGCTCCCGCGGTGTGACGAGTTCCGGCAGGATGACCGCACCCGACGTCCCGATCGCCCGTGCTTCGATGCCATCGATCAGGTGCGCGGCCGCGGCGCGGGTCGGGACGAGGACCAGCCGGTCGCGAGCATCGAGCGCCGTGCCCTCACACGCGAGCGTGATGACGAGGTCTCGAAACGTCCGGAGGTCTGGCGCGCGCACGAGGCGTGTCGCGCGCGGTGTGGGTCTCTCAATCAATGCCCAATGCTCAACATCGAGCATTGTGCCTTGTTCGGGCTACTGCAGCCTTGGGGGTTCCAAAAGCGAGCGGATTTCCAACTGCACGCGCGAGAGCATCATCAGTGCGCCGGCGGCGGCTGAGGACGCTTCCCAGGCGGCCGCGGCATTGGCGCCTTCAATCGCGTCGTAGCGGGCGCGAGTCGCGTTCTCGGCGAACCGCCACGCGCCGACGAGCAGCTCGTGAGTCGAGCGGAGGTAGTCAGGCGTCCGCATGCGCTGCAGCCGCTCCGCGCCGCCACTGAGCTGCTGGCGCAGCGCGATGAGCTGGGCGGGCGTCGGGCCCTCGAGTGTCCGGATGGCGTCGAGCGACCCCTGCGACTTCACCAGCAACCGCAGCGACGATCCCACCGAGCGCTGATACTCGCGATACGCGGACTGCCGGAGGAGCCACTGGTCGCGCTGCAAGCGCAGCCGTCTCGCGGCGAAGAGCTGCGACTGCAGGGTCGAATTCAACGCCTGCACCATCTCCGGACGCTGGGCGCCGAGTTTGGCGTCCTCCTTCGGGACGCGCGTCACCAGCCGCTGGATGTCGGAGATGCTCGCGCGCGCGGCGTAGCCCTTGGCCTGCGTCACGAGCTTCTGCGACAGGGCCGCGTACTTCCGATCCGTGGTCAGCTCCTGTCGAATCTGCGTCTCGGTCGTGCGTTTCAGCGCCGAGGCATCGGAGAGCGTGGGGGCAGCCTCGTTGATCAGCGTCAGCGCAGATTGCAGCACCGCGACGCGCTCGGCCCCCTTGGAAATGGACGCGACGTGAAACATCTCGTCGAGCTGCTGCCGTGTGTTCGGCATGCCAGCGACGGGTTCGAGCTCCGGCGCGTCGGCCATGGCCACGAGCGACAACTCGAAGGACGTGGCGCCCTGCGCGGCGCGCAGCGACGAGATCGCCTGGTCCAGTATCGCGACGATCTCGCGGACATCACTCTGGCGATAGCCGTAGTGCATCCGGGGCCAGTCGGCCACCGTTCGCCGTACACCTTCCGCGAGCGTGAGGGCCTGCTGCCGATTCGAGCTGAGCGCAATGTCGTTCAGCGCGAGCGCGACCTCGTTGCTGAGGATGCGGAAGTCCTCTTCACCGCGCGTCTCGGCGTATCGCTGATACCTGGCCGACGCCGAATAGCGGTCGGTGCGCGTCCAGTCGATGAGCGCCGCCTTGACCGTCGTGACCTGAATGCGCGGCTCTTCGGGCCTGCCCCCAACCGGCATCGAGAAGATCACGCTGTCATCGACTCGCGCGAACTCCCCGTAACTGGTGAGGATCGTTCCGTCGAGGAGGTACAGACGGAACAGCGTGACCTCGCCCGCGGCGCCCGCCGGACGGCTTGCGGCCACCAGGCACGCGACCACGCAGAGAATCCTCAGAATACGAGCCATTAAGCCGTGCCGCATTCTACCTTCCGAACACCCGCCGAGCGCGTACAACCTCGTCAGACCTACGCGCCTGTGGAAAACCTGTGGACGAGCCGTGAAAATCTTGTGGAGATCCTGACAACGCAGATTTTTCTTCACACGGATCGGCCGATGATCCCCGGAAAGAGGGGCTGTGGACGAGGCCTTCGCGATCGTCTTCGCTTGATTGCATGTGACGACGGCGTAAGATCACCGGCGCTCCTGACTGAAAAGTCGGGCCCCCTGACAAGTGACCGTTCAACATTTCGAACAGACCATTGGCGGGCGTCCGTACCAGATCGAAGTGATGCCCGTCAGCAACCGGTGGCGTGCCCAGCTTCGACGGAACCCGGGCATGCAAACCGCCATGATGCCCTTCTACGGCCAGACGCCCGAGGAGGCGGTCCAGCAGCTGGCTGCCTGGCTGTCGCTCGCGCACCGCCGCTCCCAGCCGGTGACACCGACCGCCAACTAGGGCCCGCTTTGAGGGTTTGGACCTCACTGCCTGCATGTCGGTCTTTTTGAACCGTTCGGATAGGGTTCCCTCCGGAACCCTTGGAACCCCCGGAACCGAGTGCTAGGATCGGTGTTTCGAGCACCCTACCGACGTGGGCCTGTAGCGCAGTTGGGAGCGCGCCTGAATGGCATTCAGGAGGTCACCAGTTCGATCCTGGTCAGGTCCACCACCCTTTCATTTCCGCTCTCGATCGGCCGCAAGTAGCTGAAGGCCGGTGCGGTTACGCGGGTTCCAACAAAGCCGTTTCCGTCGAACGCGATTCCGTCCGGAAAGAACAGTTGTTGGAACCGCTGCCGCTGTTCGAGTGACGCCTGCACCCACAGGTCGGCAGCGCGCGGCAGAACGCGTTCTGCGAACGCCAGGATGCCCTCTACATCGAGTTCATCGAGCTGGCCGGAATGACGGTCGATCCGGGCGAGCGTGAGCTCCTCGCGCAGCTTCTCGGCGTGACGGTCGTACGTCTCGATGTCGATGGAGCGGTCGAAGAGGAATGCTTCGTCCAGGCGGTTCAGCTTGTCCTGCATCGCCTCCATGTCGCGCGTTGACGCGTTCGCCACCGGCTGAAGCTGTTGAACACAAGACGGTTGTTGACCCTGAACCTGATAGGCTACCCCGCGTGGTCAACGACATCAGGCTTGCCCTGAGGCGGCTCGGGGCCACACCGCTCTTCACTGTCTTCGCGATCCTCTCGCTCGCGATCGGCGTCGCGATCACGACGGCGGTGTATTCCATCGTCGACTCGGTCCTTCTGCGCGGCCTCGGCGTCCGAGAGCCCGGTCGGGTCGCCATCGTCGCAACGCCCTACAGCGGACGGCTGCTCGCAGGCACGGTGTCGGCGCCGGACTTCCACGATCTGCGAGCGGCGCAGACATCGTTCTCCCACATGGCCGCGTCGGCGACGCTCATTCGGCGCGTGGCTCTGCCTTCCGCGACACAGATGCTGATGGGCGAGGCCGTCAGCGGCTCGTACTTCGCGACGCTCGGCGTGAGCGCCGCGCGCGGACGCGCGATTCAGCCGGCCGACGATGACGGCGCCGCGCGCGTGGTGATGCTGGGCGACGCGCTCTGGCGGCGAACCTTCGCGTCCGATCCCCGCGTCGTCGGCACTGTCGTGACGATCTCCAGCCAGCGATACGAGGTGATCGGCGTCGCGCCGCCCACGTTCACAGGTCCGCGCGGATGGCTTGCCAGCACGCAGTTCTGGATTCCGCTCGGCACCCAATCAGACGGGGGGCGCGAGAGCCGGCAGCTCACGATCTTCGGCCGCCTGGCTTCAACAGTGACGATCGCCGCGGCGTCGTCGGAGGTGCGGACGATCGCCGCGCGCCTCGACCAGTCGTTTCCACCGCGGTACCCGGGGAAGAGCCCCACCGCCACGGATCGGCCATGGCGGGCAAAGACGATGGCCGAGATCGCGGACGACGAGGACACGGCCGTGCGCCGGTTCGGGATGACGCTCGTCGCGCTCGTCGGGCTGGTGCTGGTGGTCGCCTGCACGAACCTCGGCAACCTCGTGCTCGCTCGAGGGACGACACGGCTGCGCGAGATCGCGGTGCGCCGCGCGCTCGGCGCGTCGAGGTGGCGGCTGGTGCGGGAGCAGTGCCTCGAGAGCGTGATTCTCGCGGCGGGCGGGGCGATCGCGTCCTACGTCGTGTTCGAGCTGCTGCGCGCCGCGATAGACACCGAAATCAGCCTCGCGATGCCGTTCGGCGGACGGACGACGCTGTCGTTTCATCCGGTGCTGAACGTGACGGCGTTGGGCGTCGCCGTGCCCTCACTCCTCGTGGCGCTGGTCGTCTTCGGCCTCGAGCCGGCGATCCAGCTGACACGCACGATCGACGTGCGCGGCGCGCTCGCCGCCGGATCGACCCCCGGGCCGCCGCGCCGCCGGCGCCAGCGCGCCCTGCTGCGGTGGCAGGTCGCGATCGCGGCCGGGTTCTTCATCATCGCGACGATGTTCGTGAAGTACTCGATCGCGGAAGCGCGGCACGACTCCGGCGTCGATCTGGATCGGATCGGGGTCGCGGTCCTCAATCTCGACGGGCCTGAGTGGAGCGAGGCGCGCGCGCGGCGGACGCTCGATCGTCTGCTCGGCGAATTGCGCGGCCATCCGTCGATCGAATCGGCGTCGCTCACGGGCGGACTGCCCTTCGGCGTGTCGAGCGCGCTGCGTCTCTCGATGGCGCCGGCGGAACAGGCCGGCGCGGCGGACACGCCGCCGCGCATGGTCACCGCGGTCGCCGCGACGCCGTCGATCTTCCGGACGCTCGGAGTCGAGATCCTTCGCGGACGCGGCTTCGACGATCGCGATGGGCCGGGCGCGCCGCGCGTCCTCATCGTCAGCGAGTTCACCGCGCGGCAGATTTTTGGAACCGCCGACGCCGTCGGACGGCAGGTCGCGCTCGCCGGCCAGCCGGCCGCGCGCGCGACGGCCACCATCGTCGGCATCGCGGCCAACACGGACGTGGGCAGCCTCTTCGCGGAGCCGCGGCCGCTCGCCTACGCGCCGTTCGAGCAGTACGATCAGCCGCTCGTCACGGTCGTCACGCGCGCATCCGGATCGGTGCCGACCGCCGTGGGCGCGATGCGCGAGGCGATCCGGCGCGCGGATCCGGACGTCGGGATCGACAGGATCGGGACGGGACGCACGGTGCTCGCCGGACCGTTCCAGGTCATGCGCGGGTTCGGCCTCACGGCGATCGGCCTCGGCGCGATCACGCTCCTTCTCGCGATGGCGGGCCTCTACGGCATCCAGTCGAACGTCATCGCCAATCGCACGCGCGAGATCGGCGTGCGGATGTCGTTCGGCGCCACCTCCAGCCAGATCAAGCGCATGGTGCTGCTGGACGGGTATCGTCCCGTGCTCGACGGGCTCCTGTTCGGTTTGTCGATCGGCCTCGTCGGCCGGGCGATCGCGCGCGCGTACCTCGAGCTCGACGTCGCCATCGTCGATCCCTGGATCCTGGTCGTGACGCCAATTCCGTTAGTCGGCGCCGCGTTTTTCGCCTGCTACCTGCCCGCCCGCCGCGCCGCGGCGGTCGATCCCAATGTGGCGCTCCGGTGCGAGTGAGGCGATTGGTAGATTTCTGCCCCCGTCCTGCAAAAACTTACAGCGAGCCTGTCGGCGCAGACGGTGATCACGCTTCCGAAGAAAAACTACACGCCGAAGCAGGACGTGCAGCTCGGAAAGGAAGCCGCGTCGGAAGTCCGCAAGCAGTACCCATCATCGAGGACCAGCACATCGCGAAGTACCTCACGCAGATTGGCAACCGCCTCGTCGCCGCGGCGCCGACGGAACTGAAGCAATCGGTCTACGAGTATCGTTCACGCCGGTGAACCTGAAAGACATCAACGCGTTCGCGCTGCCGGGCGGACCGATGTTCGTGCAACGCGGCATGTTCGACGCGGCGGCCGAAGAAGCGGAAGTCGCGGGTGTACCAAGAGGGGAACACCCCGCGTTGGGCCCTGTTCCCCTTCCTGTTCCCCCGCGAGCTGCCGGAAACATCCTCGTGAAGAGGGGCCCGGAGCCGTTGCGCGTCTGTCGTTTGATCGTCGGGATAAAATCGCGCATCTCAAAGACCGCCAGGGAGGGGACGATGCGGATATCAGCGTTCTGCTCGGCAATGCTGGCGTACGTGGTCATAGGCCACCCGCCGCCGGCGGTGGCGCAGGTCGATCAACAGCTCGCACAGGAGTATTTCAAGGAAGCCCAGGCGCTCTGCGAGCGGGACGGCGGCCGTCTCTGGGGCGTCTCGCTGTGCGGGCCGATGGTGATCGCGGACGCCGTCACTGGGACGATCGCCACGAGCCAGCCGCCGCCGGCTGGTGACCGTCCCCGCGCGCTCGGCGTCGTGAACGCGCCGGTTCAGTGGGGTGGCACGACGTGGGTCGCATACGTCTGGCAGATGATCCCCAAGGATGATCGGACGGAGCGCGGGGGACTGTTCATGCACGAGCTGTTTCATCGCATACAAGGCGGCCTCGGGCTCACCAGCGAGATGCCAAAGATGGCTCCAGGCAGCGGCGAGAACGCCCATCTCGATTCTCTGGAGGGCCGCTACTGGATGCGGCTCGAGTGGCGGGCGCTGGCGCGGGCGCTAGGCTCCTCTGGCGCGGGGCGCATATCCGCCATCGCTGATGCGCTGGCGTTTCGCGCCGCGCGGCACCAGCGCTTTCCCGCCCTCGCCGCGGCGGACGAGCACGCCGACGAGATCGTCGAAGGGATCGCGACGTACACGCAATACGTGACCGCGTCGGAGAGCGCGCAGGACGCCATCCGGCACGCGGTGGCCCGGCTGGCGGGGGCGGAGACGGGAACATCGTTCGTGCAGACGTTCGCCTACGCGTCTGGAGCCGGTTATGGGCTATTGCTCGACGCGTTGTCTCCCGGCTGGCATCGAAAGTTCACTGGGGCGAGAGATTTTGGCCAGCTGCTCTCAGCGGCGGCTGGAGTAACTGCGGCGCCGGACGCCGCCGCCGCTGCTGCGCGGTATGACGGCGCGTCGCTGCGGGCTGCGGAGGAGCAGCGCGATCGCGACCAGCAGGCGATCATCGCCGAGCTGCGCCGCCGCTACGTCGATGGTCCGGTGCTGGTGGTGCCGCGCCCGGGCAGCGGCATGGTCAACAACATGGGCGCCACGGTCATTCCCGGCGCTGGCACGGTGTACCGCGCCCTGGCGACCAAAGGCGCGTGGGGATTCTTCGAGGCGAAAGACGGCGCCATGATCTCCGCTGACGGCGACACTGTCTCGCTGCCGGCGCCGGTTGTCGTCGATGCGACGACGCTGAAGGGCGACGGGTGGACGGCGACCGTCGGACCGGGGTGGACCGCGCAGCCGGGCCCACGGCCAGGCGACTACAAAGTCGTCCGACAGCTGCCATGAGCGGCACGAGCCTGACCTTCGCTTACTTGATCGCACAGCGCTGACCGGAGCGCTCGCGACAGTTCAGGAAGAAGGCGTGCGTCTTCGTCACGAGCGACATGCCTTCGGCGATGGACCCCCAGCCCGGCACCTTTGAGTACGCGCCAGCGGCAGCCTCGTGCTCCTTGTAACGTCTGAAGTACTCGCCGATGCGTTCCTGATCGGCTTTGGTCAATTCGTGCGCAGGCCGGCCGCCAGGCCCGGGTCTCGAGAGCACGACTTTCGAGTCCAGGCCCTTCTCGTCTTCCATGTACATCAACCCGACGACGATCCCCGGGACGGTTTCGCCGCCGGCGATCGCAGGCCCGAGTACCAGCGCGTCGAACGGATCGCCGTCGTAGGACACGGTCTGCGGGACGAAGCCGTAGTTGACCGGATAGCCACCGAGAGTGTCCGGCATCATCCGATCGATCGCGCGAGCGTTCGCCCGCATGTCGAGCTCCCATTTCCGCCGGTCGCCGCGCGAGATCTCGATGTAGGCGTTCACGGTCCCGTCCGCGTTTCTCGGAGATCCATCGCGCCAGATGTGGCGCGTATGGGCGCGCGCCGCTTCAAGACTCTGTGCCAGCTTCGTGGTGGCCATGGCCGGCAACTCGTCCGGAGCCAGCGGCCCGGGTTGCGCAGCCGAGACGACGCTCGTGAGCGCCGCAATGACGAGAAGACTCCGGATCGACCTAGCCACACATCGATTCTAGCGCTCACGCGAGCAGAGGCTCAGGCGTGAGCGAACCTGAGACGACTACCGCGACCACGAGGCACGCACGACACAACCCTTTCGCCGCCGAGGGCGTCCAAACGGCATGTTCGCAGCGAACCTGCGTCATCTCGGACGGACGCTCCGGCGCTCGCCGGCCAGCGCGGCGGCCGCAATCCTCACACTGTCACTGACGCTCGGCGCCGGCGCGGCGATCTTCGCGGTCGTGGATGCCGTCATCCTTACGCCGCCACCGTTCGCCGATCCCGACGCTCTCGTGACCGCCGGCGAGACACCGCTCGATGAGCCGGCGGGCGCTGCTCGCCCGATCTCCTATGCGACCTTCGAGGCATGGCGAGACCGCGCCGGATCGCTTGCGGTCATCGAAGGGTTCGATCCGACGAACCTGACGCTCACTGGGCTCGGCGCGGCCCGACGCACGAGCGCGACCGATGTCACGCCAGGATTCTTCACGCTGCTCGGGGTCACTCCCATCCTCGGACGCAGATTCTCAACAGACGATGTCGGCCGGCCGGTGGCGATCGTCAGCCATTCGTTCTGGCGAGACGCACTCGCCGCCGACCCGGGCGTCATCGGCCGCGAGATCGTGCTGGGAGGTCAGACGCATGCGATCGTCGGCGTCCTGCCGGAACGCTTCGTCTTCGCGCTCGACCGCGGTGACATCTGGCGGCCGCTTCAGCTGACGTCCACCCAGGCAGTGCGCGCGGGTGTGCGTGTTCGCGCGGTTGCTCGTCTCGCAGCCACGGTCTCACCCACCTCGCTCGCTGACCGCGCTCGAGGAGGTGAGCCGTGCGGCGTCGCCTCCGGCGCGGGTAATCGCGACGAAGGTCAGCACGGCGATCACCGGCCGGGCGACGACCACGCTCGGCCTTCTTGCTGGCGCCGCGGCGCTGGCCGTGCTCATCGCCTTTACGAATCTGGCCGGGCTCCTGATCGTGCGTTCGATCGATCGCGGCCGCGAGCTCGCGGTGAGAACCGCGCTCGGTGCACGCCGCTTAGAGATCGCGCGACAGCTTCTGCTGGAAGCCGCGGCCATCGTCGCCGCCGGAACGATCGGTGGAGTCCTGCTGGCGCTGTGGCTGACACCAGTCGTGGGCGATCAGTTCCGCGGCATCGCCAGCCGGGAGATCGCGGTGAACTGGCGAGTGATCGGTGCGATGTCGCTGCTGGCATCGATCTGCGCCTGGATGTCGGCATCGGTGCCGGCCTTCATCGCGACGCGACGAAATATCACCGACGTGTTACGCCGGAGTGTCACTCCAGCACCACGAGAGCGCCTGCTGCGCCGCGTGTTCGTGACCGGCGTGGTGGCAACGGCGTTCGTCCTGATCGTGTCGGTGACGCTCGTTGGACGCAGTCTGCTGAGTGTGCTCGCCGTCAATCCTGGATTCGTCGCCGATGGCGTGTTGACGATGAACGTGGCGCCGCCGGCGACGGGCTATCCAGATCGTGAACGCCTGGTCTCGTTCTATTCGGCGCTGCACTCCGATCTGGAACAACGTCTGGGCGTGCGCACCGTCGGCATCGTCGACGAGCTTCCCCTGACCGGGGACCGCGGGCGCAGGACGGATCTCATTGGCGTGGGCCCGGACGATCCCGGGCGCGAAGCCGTCATTCGCGCCGCGAGCCCCGGCTACTTCGAGGTCATGCGGATACCCCTGGTCGCCGGTCGATCGTTCGACGCGCGCGACAATGCCTCGGCTCCACCGCGCGTCGTGGTGAGCGAGGCGCTGGCGAAACGGCTCTTCGCGCTCGAATCGCCAATCGGCCGTCAGATCCGGTTCGCCGCGCGCGCCCAGCCAGCCGAGATCATTGGCCTCGTCAGCGACGTCACACACCGTGCACTCGACGAAGCGGTCTTGCCGACTGTTTACCTGTCAGCCTGGCAGGTCCCCTCGCGTTCAAGCTTCATCGTCGTCCGCAGCGCACGTGCGGACGCGGACGTGATCGCGACCGTGCGCGACACCGTCGCGCGGCTCGACCGCGATCTCCCAGTGGGCGCCGGATCGATGCGGAATATCGTTGCCGATTCGCCCGGCGTGCCCGCACGGCGTGTGCTGACGCTCGCGTTCATGGGCTTCGCTCTGCTGGCGCTGGCGCTCGGCGGAATCGGACTGTTCGGCGTCGTCGCTCACGACGTCGCCTCGCGACGTCTGGAACTGGCCCTTCGTGTCGCGCTTGGTGCAAATCCAGCGCGCCTCTTTGCGGCGACGCTCGGACAGGGGGCCTGGATGGTGGGAGCGGCCCTTGTGGTCGGAGGTGTGCTGTCGCTGTGGACGTCGCGAGCGCTGAGCGGCTTCGTCGTTTCGAGCAGTCCCTTTGATCTCGTGAGCCTGGTCGTCGCGTCTCTCGTGCTGATGATTGTGGGCGTGGGCGCTGTTCTTCCGGTCGCGCGCCGGGCCGCGCGCACCGACCCGATGAGCGTGCTTCGACTCTAGAGGCCAGGCATCGCTGCTTCGCCGGCCATGCCTGTCACGCTATCACCGCGCGGCGCGGTGAGGCCGGCGTCTGGCTGGCAATCGTCCAGGTCCCTTCGCATTGGCGACACCGCCAGAACGTCGTCACCGTGATGACCTTGGCCAGCGTTTCGAAGACCTTGCCGTTGCAAAACGGGCATTCGGTTGGTCGTGCGACTGGCCCTGTGACTCGTGGATCAGGCATCCCTGAACCTCCGGCAATCACGAACGTGGTGCCGTTCGCGAGTGAACAGCGCTCGACGAATCCTCATAGTCGCCTCGATCGTCCCAAGATCGGACCGGTCCACGTCTGTGCCGTTTAGCACAGCCCTCATGTGCTGCTCCTTTCCTCCGTCGGACGTGGTCGTCTCCGGCGCTATAGTCGGAATGTGCCGAGCCGTGTTGAACATGAGGTCTTGACGGTCGCCGGACTCGACGTCCCAATCTCGAACCCGCGCAAAGTGCTGTTTCCCGAAGCGGGATACACGAAGCTCGATCTCGCTCGCTACTACATCGCCGTCGCCGAGGGTGCCCTGCGCGCCGCCGGTGACCGCCCGAACGTGCTCGTCCGGTATCCAAACGGGATCGACGGTGAGTTCTTCTACCAGAAGCGGGCGCCCGAATCGCGTCCCGACTGGATCGACGTCGTTGCGCTGAAGTTCCCATCCGGCAGAACAGCGGAGGAGGTCGTCCCGCGCGATGCCGCCGCGCTGGTGTGGATGGCCAACCTGGCCTGTCTCGAGCTGCACCCGCATCCGGTGCGCGCCGACGATCTCGATCATCCCGACGAGCTCCGCATCGATCTCGATCCGGTGCCGGGCGTCGAGTGGCCGCAGATCCGCGCGGTCGCCGGCGTCGTCCGCGCGACGCTGACCGACCTCGGGCTCGTCGGCTGGCCGAAGACCTCCGGCTCCCGCGGCATTCACATCAACGTGCGCATCGAGCGCCGGTGGACCTTCAGTGAAGTCCGTCGCGCCGCGCTCGCGTTCGCGCGCGAAGTGGAGCGCCGGGCTCCCGAGCTGGCAACGAGCAAGTGGTGGAAGGAAGAGCGCCACGGCGTGTTTCTCGACTACAACCAGAACGCGAAGGATCGGACGGTGGCGGCGGCGTACTCTGTGAGGCCGAAGCCGGATGCGCGCGTCTCGGCGCCGCTGCTGTGGGACGAGATCGACGCGTGCGACCCCGGCGACTTCACGCTGGCCACGATGCCGGCGCGCTTCGCGTCGGTCGGAGACCGTCACGCCAACATCGATCAGCACCCGGCTTCCCTGCTGGCGCTGCTCGAACTCTCCGATCGCGATGAGAAGGCCGGCCTCGGCGATGCGCCGTGGCCACCGCATTACAAGAAGCAACCCGATGAACCGGCGCGCGTGCAACCGTCACGACGACGCGTGCCGAAGCATCCGCTGATTGAAATCGGCCGCGCGGAAAAGAAGGACGATGCGCTCGCGGGACTCGAGCGGTGGAAGGCGCGACATCCCGAGGCCGCGGCCCATTTACAGCCGGCCGACGTGCTGGTCGATGCGATGCGAGGACGCTTTCACACCTGGACGCGCATCCGCGTCAATCTGCAGCACGTGCCGATGGATCTCCGTCCGGCGCAGGAAGCGCTCGATCCCAACGAAGAGACCGGCGGCTGGAGCGCGGAGGAACGAGCCGCGTGGGCTACGTCCCCGCGCCGAAGACCTTCTCGAGCTCGTAAGGAGTCGTGACCTCGAGCTGGTCGTAGCGGCAATCGGCCGGGCGCTTGTCCGGGCGCCAGCGCTCGAATACCGCGGCATGCCGGAATCGGTCGCCCTGCATGTGGTCGGTACTTCACTTCGCACACGCGCTCGGCGCGCACCGGCTCCCAGGACAGATCCTTGCCGGCGCTCCAGCGGCTCTGACCTCCCGGCATCCTCGTCCCGTCGCCGAAGTCGGCCCACTCGCGCCACGGATGTCCGTCGAGGGCATCGGCGCGAAGCGGCTCGAGCTCGCTGGCCAGCTCGCGGCGGCGAGCCATCGTGAACGCGGACGTCACGCCGACGTGATGCAGGCGACCGCGATCGTCATACAGCCCGAGGAGCAGCGATCCGACGAGCTCGTTCTTCCCGTTCTTGTGCCACCGGAAACCGGCGACGACGCAATCGGCGGTGCGAGCATGCTTGATCTTGATCATCGCGCGCTTGCCAGGCTGATAGGTACCGGCGAGCGGCTTGGCGATCACGCCATCGAGCCCGGCACCCTCGAATCGCGCCAGCCACTCGGACGCCAGCGCGCGATCGCGCGTCATCGGCGTGAGATGGATCGGCGGTTGTGCGCGGGCGAGCAGCCGCTCGAGGCACGCGCGGCGCTCGCTCTGCGCGAGGTGGCGAATGTCTGCGCCGTCCACCGCCAGGACATCAAAGGCGACGAACGACGAGGGCGTCTCTTTCGCCAGCTTCGCCACCCGCGACGCCGCAGGATGCAGTCGCAGCTGCAGGGCATCGAAGTCGAGGCCGCGCGGCGTGGCGATGACGATCTCGCCGTCAACGACGCAGTCGTCCGGGAGGCCCGCCAGCAGCGCGTCGTGCAGCTCTGGAAAATACCGATCGAGCGGCCGCAGGTCGCGGCTCTGGATGAACACCTCGCCGCCGCCGCGAAAGACAATGGCGCGAAAGCCGTCCCACTTCGGCTCGTACAGGAACGCGCCGTCGGGCGGCAGCGCGTCCGCAAGCTTGGCGAGCATCGGCTCGACCGGCGGGGCGATGGGAAACGCGGCCGTCACGACCGCTTGCGGCCGTCGACGCGAGTCGCTGTCTTCGGATCGTTCCTGTCCGTGCGCCACGTCGGGTGATTGAAGTGCAGCACGGCGTCGCCGTTGTGCGACGCGACCGCGTTGTCGAAGACCAGCTCGCCGATCGCCCGCCAGTTCGAGAACGTGCGCCGCACGCGGAAGGCGGGGCCGCTCACCTGCCCCTGATCGGTGACCTCGATCGTGAATCGCAGCGTCCGCTTCGGCACCGGGTTTCCACGATCGAAGATCTGCGCCAGCACTTCATCGCGGAAATCGAGATCGGTGCCGGGAATCCTCGGCTGATTCGGCGACATCGTGAGCCGCATGAACTCGGGAGCACGCGTCGGCACCGCGTCCGGTTTGTCCAGCTCGGCGACCGCATACATCTGACGGATCCCGGGCTCCTGGTCGGCACGCTGGAACGCACGGCCAGTGACGAGCAGCGTCGGGACTCCGCCGACCCCGCGACGAAAGGCAGTAATGTCCGGCGCGTTGAGCAACTCGGCGTCGTTGATGTAGTCGGTGTCGGCGCCGCCGATGTCTTCCTGGGTCACGAAGTTTGCGGTGCGAAGCGGTTCCGCATGGTTGACGTCCACGGTCGGAAACAACTTGCCCGCCAGTGACAGCGTCCGCGTACGCCCCCGCCGCGTTTCCGTGCAGCACGTCGAATACCGCGCCACGATGAGCGCGACGCTGCCCTGGGTGAAGTAGCCGGTGTAGTCCGACGGCTCGAGGATGCGCCACGTCCCGGTCAGGCACACGCCGTTGGGGTGCACCAGGCGACGGAAGCCCAGTCGATTGGCACCCCATCGCAGGTCGGCGCCCGAATCGATCGTCCGCTCGCTGGCGGCGAGAATGCCACCGGCCACGCTTCTGAACGTCACCTTGTGTACCGGCAGCGCGGGCTCGCCCGCGGCGCCCCACACTCGCTGATAGGGATTGGCGAAGATCGCGCTGACAATGTCGGCGTACCGAGACCCCTTGTAGGCGCGATCCTCGGGGGTGATCTCAACCGGCAGACTGTCGAGCGTCGTAGTCATGGCTCACTATAGCGCCGGCGCGTCTCTTCGATTGCGCTTCCGAAACCTCGGCGTTAGACTCCGCGGCTGGAGGTTGAGATGCTGCCACGCGTCGTGCTGCTGGCGTTCATCGCCGCGACGTTCTTCACCCAGTCATCCTCAGCTCAGCCGCAGAATTCGGTACGCAACGATCTTCCGCAGCCCTATCGCACGACGCGCGATTGGGGTCAGCTGCCGCCCGGTGTCGCCTGGGCGGCGGTCACGGCCGTCGAGCCCGCGCCCAACGGAACGATCTTCGTCATCCACCGCTGCTTCGAGAATTCCTGTGCCGGCCGCAAGGAAGCGCCCATCCTCAAGTACGACAGGACCGGCAAGCTGCTCGCGAGCTGGGGCGCCGGCATGTTCATCTTTCCGCACGGCGCCACCGTGGATCGCGACGGCAACCTGTGGGTGACCGATGCGCGCGGCGAGAACGCGCAGGGACACCAGGTCTTCAAGTTCAACCCGGATGGCAAAGTCCTGATGACGCTCGGCAAAGCCGGCGTCAGCGGATCCGGCGCCGATCTCTTCGATCAGCCGACCGACGTGCTCGTCGCTCCCGACGGCACGATCTTCATTACCGACAGCCATCGCAACGGGAAGAACAACCGCGTCGTGAAGCTGACGAAGGACGGCAAGTACATCAAGGAATGGGGAACGAAAGGATCGGGCCCCGGGCAGATCAGCGAGCCGCACACGATCGCGATGGACTCGCAGGGACGGTTGTTCGTCGGCGACCGCGAGAACAACCGCATCCAGATCTTCGACCAGGAGGGGAAGCTGATCGCCGAGTGGCGGCAGTTCGGTCGTCCCAGCGGCATCACGATCACGGCCGACGACACGATCTACGTCACCGACTCGGAGTCCGGCCCTGACACCGGCGCCCGCGAACTGCCCGGCATCAAGAAGGGCATCCGCATCGGCAGCGCGAAGACCGGCGCGGTGACGGCATTCATCGAGGACATGGAATCCACGGTCGCCGATCACTCGGGCGCCGAGGGTCTGGGCGTCGATGCGCAGGGCAACGTCTACGGCGCCGTCGTGCGTCGCCGAATGCTCGAACGCCACGTCAAGAAGTAGGGCCACCTGAAGGAGACTCACATGCGTCGCACAATCGCGTTCTGGAGCGTGCTGGTCGGCCTGCTTGGTACTATTGGTGTCGTGACCGCACAGAATCCAGGCCCGAACGCCAAGCCGCCGGATCCCAACAGCGTGAAGCTGATCGGCAATCGCTTCGCGCCGCTGACCTATCAGACGATGACGCCGCCGCAGAAGAAGATGTTCGAGAACCTGATCTCGGGCGAGCGCCGCGGCGCCGCCGGCCCGTTCAACGTCCTGCTGCGAAGCCCGGAGATGGGCGACCTCGCGCAGCAGTTCGGCGCGTCGATGCGCTTCCACTCGTCGATGCCGCCGAAACTGAACGAGCTCGCGATCATCATCACGGCTCGTCACTGGACCTCGCACTACGAGTGGTACGCGCATCGTCGCGCGGCCGCGAACGCCGGCCTGAACGAGTCGATCATCACCGCGATCGCCACCGGCAAGCGGCCGACCGGCATGAATGCCGATGAAGAGACCGTCTACACGTTCGTGTCGGAGTTGCTGACGTCGAAGCAGGTCAGCGACAAGACATTCGAGGCGACCAAGGCCAAGTTCGGCGAGCGCGGCGTCGTCGATCTGATCGGCGTGACGGGCTACTACCAGCTCGTGTCGATGCTGCTCAATACCGACAAATACCCGCTCCCGGACGGCGTCCAGCCGGAATTGAAGCCGCTGCCGTAGTGCTCACCTGGCGCGTGCGGTCCACCGGAGTGCGCTGGCGACTGGCACTGCTCGCCGTCATCGCGATCGGCGCGGCCGCGACCGCGGACGCGCAGTTCCGTCGCGGTCTTTTCGGCGTGCGTCTGGCGAGGCCGGCGGACTTCGACGGCCGCTTTCACTTCTGCCGGCTGGTCTACGAACCGTCACCAACCGGAACCGGCGGCAGTTGGCGCACGGACTTCCCACGCGCCGACATCAACATGTCGATACGGCTGTCGGAGCTGACCAGGACGCCGGTGAGCTTCACCGCAACGCAGCCGAACCCGCTTCTCGTCCGGCCCACGGATGACGCGCTCTTTCAGTGTCCATTCGTCCTCATGTCCGCGCCCGGGAGCGCTGGGTTCGATGACAAGGACGCGGCGAAGCTGCGCGAATTCGTGCTGAAGGGCGGGTTCCTCTGGGCCGACGACTTCTGGGGCAGCTATCAGTGGGATCAGTGGGAGATGCAGATCCGCAAGGTGCTGCCGGCGGCGGACTATCCGATCGTCGACCTTCCGCTGTCGCACCCGATGCTGACGTCGCAGTTCGTCGTCCGCGAGGTGCCGCAGATTCCGAACATCGGCTACTTCATGCGCTCCGGCGGGGACACGTCCGAGCAGGGGTCCGACAGCACCACTCCACACGCGCGCATCATCAGCGATACCGACGGACGTGTCATGGTCCTGATGACGCACAACACCGACATCGGTGATTCGTGGGAGCGTGAGGGAGACGACCCGACGTTCTTCTACAAGTTCGGTGTTCCCGGCTACGCGTTCGGCATCAACGCGATCCTCTACTCGCTCACGCACTAGAACCTGAACACGCCGAGAAGCGAGCACAGAGAAGCGGGAACGACAGTAACATCAGGCTCGTGCCGAAACCCGCACAGTACTTCCGCGCCGGAGCGGGCGCGATGATCGTGAACGCCGACGGCCACGTGCTCGCGATCGAGCGCGGGGATACCGCCGGCGCCTGGCAGCTGCCGCAAGGCGGACTCGACAGCTCGGAAGAACCGTTGCGCGCCGCCTACCGCGAGATCGCCGAGGAGACCGGCATCCAGGAATCCGACCTGATGTTCGTGAAGGCCTGCTCCGAGCTTCTCGTCTACGAGCTGCCGCCGGAGGCGCGCCGCGACAAGACCGGCCGCGGTCAGGTGCTGTACTGGTTTCTCTTCCGCATTCGCGGGAATCGGAGCCTGACCACGCAACCGAACCGCGAATCACGCGGATGGCGATGGATGCCGTTTCGGCGGGTGATCAAGGGCGTGACGAGCTTTCGCAAGCCGATGTACCAGACGGCTCGAGCAGGAGTTCGGCAAGTATCTGGACCCGCGAAAGGCCTGACGCGGTGCGATCGTCGCCGCGGGCGAAATGGACTGTCGCAGCCGCTGCGTGCTGCGCCGGCGTGGTGACCGCCCTCTACCGGTTCCTCGCCACGGCCAGCTTCCCGAACGACGAACACGAATACCTCGCCGGCGCGCAGCAGATCCTGCTGGCCGGTGAGTGGCCAACCAGGGACTTCTTCGATCCGGGCAGACCGCTGATGTACGCGGCGTCCGCCGCCGCGCAGGTACTGTTCGGCCACACGCTGTTTGCGGAAGCCGTCCTCACCTCGGTCGCGTTCGGCGTCGCCGCGGCGCTTGTGCTCATCGCCGCTCACCGCCTGTCCGCGTCACTCATCGTGGCGGTGATGGCGACTGTGCTTTGTGTAGCGCTGTTTCCGCGCCCGTACGCGTATCCCAAAGTGTTGCTGTACGCGGCCGGTCCTCTGGTCATGTGGGCGTGGGCTGGCCAGGCCGTCGCTCGGCCGGATCGTCTGGATGGCGGCGTTCGTGGCCGTCTCATTCCTCCTTCGGCACGATCACGGCGTCTATCTTGGCGGCGCGGTCGCGGCCACCATACTCATCGCGCCCGCAGCCGGATCTCGTGAGCGCATCGCCCGCCTCGCGACGTTCGGCGCCCTCGTCGTCGTCCTGCTTCTGCCGTACATCATTTACGTCGAGACGTCCGAGGGCCTCGGCCAACTTTCTGCGTGCGGCGTCCGCGTACAGCAGCCGGGAAGCCGATCGCACCGCGCTTCGTCTCGATGAAATCGACTGGGGTCACGACGCTCGCCTGTTCTACGGCTACTACCTGCTGCCGATCGCAACGCTGGTGTGTGCCGCGATCGACTGGCGCCGGAACCGGCGCGGCGCGCTCGCGGTCGTCGTGCCGCTGGCCGCGCTGGCGCTCGTGATCAACGTCGGGTTCCTGCGCGATCCGCTGGCGGTGCGTCTTCCCGACGCAGCGGTGTTGCCCGCGCTCTGCGGCGCCTGGCTCGCTGGACGGGCGCTGCAGGCATCGACCGGGTGGCGTCGCATCATCGCCGGAAGCCTGATCGCGATCGTCACGGCGCTCGCGAGCAGCTCGATCGTCATCGTCGGGAACGTGAGTGAAAACCTGAACCGGACCGATCTCGGACGAGGGCTGTCGTACACGCCGACGGCCCTGCGTCACCGTACCGCCGGACTCCAGGAACGCTTCGCGCCGCGTCACATTCCGAGCGACCGGATCACGGAGCTCGTGCCCTTCTTCGAGTATCTCGACCGCTGCACGACCATCGAGCACCGGCTGTTCGTCGCCGGATACGCTCCGGAGTTTTT
The DNA here is from genome assembly GCA_963751025.1 of uncultured Acidobacteriota bacterium. Lineage (GTDB taxonomy): Bacteria > Acidobacteriota > Vicinamibacteria > Vicinamibacterales > UBA2999 > Gp6-AA40. The sequence goes on from CAVVTC010000016.1 coordinate 172,803, forward strand.
CACCTACGCGCGACGGCTGTTCGCCGGCGGGCACGGCCAGTTCATTCAGGGCTATCAGATTTCCGAATCGACGCAGCGGCGGATCGTGGAACGCATGGAGCGTCAGTTCGTGTTGTTCGCGCTGATGGTGGGCGACGAGGAGCGGCAATGGCGGGCGGAGTCGGTGACGGTCGATGCCTTCATCCGCGCGAACTTCGAGCCGATGGCGGAGATCCCGCTGGGGGACAACGGCATCATGCGAGTGCTCGTTCGCACTGGTGCGGACGCCGTGCGCACGGGCACCGACAAGACGACGGGCTGGGCGTGTTTTCGGTGAGCGCGAGATGGCGGGTCTGAAGACCCGCCTCTACGTCCTCTCGGTTCAGCGCATCAGTTCTGTCGCAGCGCGTATACGTACAGCGAGCTGCCGGCCGCGAACGCAATGTACTGACGGCCTCCCAGGGAATACGTCATCGGCCCGTTCGAGACCGAGCCGCCGACGTTGGCCTTCCACAGCAGCGCGCCGGTTCTGGCGTCGAGCGCAATCGCGTAGCCCTCACGGCTGCCGGAGAACAGCACGTCCGACGCGGTGCTGAGCACGCCGGCATCGACGACGTCGGCCATCTTGTACTCCCATTTCTTCTCGCCGGTCTTCGGATCGATCGCCTGGATCGCGCCGTATCCATCTTCCGGCCGCCGGCGATTGATCGCCGGACCCGGCGTCAGCAGCCGAATCGGCATCGCTGGCAGCGCACCCGTGAACCGCTGCCCTTCCTTGTATTCGACGGGCCGCTTGCGTGAACGTGGAGAACGTGTCGCCCCACATCGGCAGATAGAACAGCCCGGTGCGCGGACTGAACGACGGCGAATACCAGTTCGTGCCACCCTGAACACCCGGATAGATCAGCACGCCGTTCTCACTCAGCGGCACCATGTTCTGCGGCCGGCCCTTCGCATCGAGACCGGTCGTCCACGTGACCTTCGTGAACGTCTTGCCGAGGAGGTACTCACCGGTCGCGCGGTCGAGCACATAGAAGAAGCCGTTGCGGTTCCCAAAGAGCATCGCTTTCCGCGGCCGGCCCTGCCACTCGATGTCCGCGAGCACGGGCACCTGCACCGAGTCGTAGTCGTACACGTCGTGCGGCGTGAACTGGAAGTGCCACTTCAGCGCGCCGGTGTCGGCGTCGAGCGCCACGACGGAATCGCTATAGAGGTTGTCGCCAAGCCGTACGTCGCCGTTCCAGTCGGGCCCGGGATTGCCGACACCCCAGTAGGTCAGATTGAGCTCGGCGTCGTACGAGCCGGTCACCCAGATCGATCCGCCGCCGGTCTTCCACGACTCGCCGGCCCACGTCTCGCGTCCCGGCTCGCCAGGCCCCGGAATGGTGTGGAACCGCCACACTTCCCTGCCGCTCTTGACGTCGAACGCGGCAATGAATCCCCGCACGCCGTACTCGCCGCCGGCGGTCCCGATGATCACCTTGTCCTTGATGACGAGCGGCGCGACGGTCAGCGAGTAGCCGGTATCGGGACGGGCACCGCCAACCGCCACGTTCCACACCAGCCCGCCGGTCTTCGCATCGAGCGCAATCAGGCGGCCGTCGATCGTCGCCATGTACAGCGTGTTCTCGTGAATGCCCAGACCACGATTGACGCGGCCGCAGCAGAGCCGCGCGAGCGGCGACGGGATGTACGGATACACCCAGAACACCCGGCCGGTCGCCGCGTCCAGCGCCACGACGTCGTTGGGCGGCTGCACGGTGTACATGACGCCATCGACGACGAGCGGCGTCGCCTCGAACTTCTCCAGCGAGCGCGCCTGGAAGATCCACTGCAGCTCGAGGTTCTTGACGTTGTCTGGCGTGATCTGCGTCAGCGGGCTGTACCGCTGCGCGAGCATGTCGCCGGAGTACGTCGTCCACTCGCGCACCTGACCGCTCACGATCGCCGTTGCGAACAGACCGGCGAGAACGATGGCAGTGAATCGGCGTGTCCTGGTCATCAGCGGCCCCTCAGGGTTCGAAGATAGGTGACGAGATCGGCAACCTCCTGCGCATCGAGCTTGTCGCGATACGACGGCATCGGCGACTCCTTGGGGATCGTGACCTCGCGAACCGTGGACTTGTCGAGCAGCCGCAGACGCGAGCTGGCGTCGAGCAGCTGGATGGTGAAGGTGTCCTGATTCAGCAGGCGGCCGGTGACCGTCGAGCCGTCACGCATCGTGACCCGAACCGGCCGATGATCCAATCGGATGTCGGCGCTCGGTTCGACGATCGATCGCTGCAGCTCGATGGCGCGGCGCGACGCCCCGATCTCGCTGAGCGATGGCCCGGTGCGCGACCCGATGCCGGCCACGCTGTGGCAGTTCTGACACTGCCCCTTGCCGGTGAACAGGGCCTGGCCGCGCGCGGCGTTGCCCGGGCAGCATCCCCTTCGACGGGCGAGTCCGCGAGCGAGCGAAGGTAGGCGACGATGGTGCCGGCCTGGCCTTCGGAGAAGCTGCTCGGCGGCATCGCCGTACCGGGAATCCCGCCGAGGATGATCTTCACGATCTCATCGTCAGTGGTCCCGCGGCGGAACTTGCCGCTGCCCAGATTGATCGACGGCACGCCGTCGCCGTCTGGTCCGTGGCAGGCGGTGCAATTGGCTTGATACAGGAGGCCGCCGTTCTCGATGTCGGCGGGCGTATACCCGTGGCCTTGCTGCGCGTGAGCGAGCGCTGCGCACAGAAGACCGGCGACGGTCAGGACGACGACACGGTTCACCATGCGGGAATCCTACCGCACAGAAGGCCTCATCCGGAGGCCTGCGCGTATCGAGGCATCAAGAGCATCAGGCCTGCGATCAGGAACGTGCCTGCCGCAATCTGCGTCAGCAACGCCGTGTACGATCCCGTTGCATCAAAGGCGCGTCCCATCAGAACCGGTCCGACCGCGCCGGCGATCGCGTACGCCGTCCAGGTGAGGCCATACAGCATGGCGAACGAGCGAAGGCCCAGATAACGCGAGAGGATGTAGGGCGTGACATCGGCCTCGGCGCCCATGCCGAATCCGATCAACGCCGCGGCGGCCACCCCCATCGTCAGCGACTGCGCGCCCGCGAGCAGATAGGTTCCGACCGCGGCCACCGACAACAGACAGAAGCCCACTCGCGGCGCGAAGAACCGGTCGAGGAGCCATCCGGTCGTGAGCCGTCCAAGCAGGCTTGCGGCTCCCATCGCCGACAGCGCGAGCGCGGCGCCGCTCGGGGCAACGCCGCGATCGGTCAGCAGCGCGGACATGTGGGTCAGCGCGCCGTTCTGGGCGATCGACTGCGAGAAGAGCACGATCACGAGAATCCAGAAGACGCGCGACGTGACGCCCTCACGAACCGAGACGCCGTCCAGCACTCTCGCTCCGCCGCGGTCGGCCGGACGCTCTCGAATGAACCGCGCCACGATCGGGATTCCGACGACGAGCACCATGGCGCCGAGGACGAGGCACGCGCGCCGCCAGCCGACTGATGCGATCAGCGCTTCCGCCGCGGGTGGGAGTACGATCGCGCCAATCGCACCCCCCGACATCACCACCGCCAGTGCCGTGCCGCGCCGCCGCTCGAACCAGCTCGAGACCGCACGTGAGTACGCCATCTGCGCGGTGCCATTGCCGACCACTCCGAGCACGAAGAACGTGAGGTACAGCTGCCACAGACGCGGCGTGAGCAGCGCCAGCGACGCGAAGGCACACCCGAAGACGATCAGGCATGGAACGATGATCCGCGTGGGCTTCACGCGATCGAACAGATACCCCAGCGGTGGCGAGCACGCAGCGACCGTCATGGCGGCGATGCCGAATGCAGCCGACACGGCCTCGCGCGACCAGGAGAATTCCTCGGCCAGCGGCTTCAGCAGGACGCCGAAGGTGTAGACCAGCAGCGACGCGAAGCTGACAAACACGCCGACGCTCGCCGCTCCCGCGACACGCCAGCCTTCATAGCCGAAGGTCGGTTTCGCCGCGGGCAATCCGGCACGCGAGCAGACTGTAGCGAGCGGCGGCATGGACACCTCAATACTGTGAACGGTTACGTTCTTGCGTAGCCAAACGGACGCTCAGCAGGTTAGACTGCTAGCAGGTAACACCTCACTCTTTGCAGAGGTATCGGCCATGAGTTCACGCGCGCGCATCCGAGGCCTTGCTCACCTGAGCCTCATCGCTTTTCCTTTCAGTCGGCTTTCCCACTGCCGGCGTCGGCCGATGACGCCGGCGAGGCGGCGCCGCCGCACAGCAGCCCGCCCCGACCGACTATCGGCCCATCCGGCAGCTCGGAGGATGCCACGCGTTTCACCAGGCCGGTGAACACCGTGGGGGAGTTGCAGAAGATGTTTTCGCAGCCGCGGCATCCAGAGCGATGTCCGCGCCGTGCTGGAGATGGACAACCTGGGCGCGAACACCGCGGAGGTCAACAGGATCCTCAGCGGCGGCATGGTGATGGAAACGACGATCGCGCCGGGGACGAGGCTCGAATGGATGGCGCTCCGTCGAGCCGGCAAGCCGGCCACCTCGCGGAGAGTGGAATGGGCCGGTGCCAAGCCTCTCGAAGGCTATCAATTCGTGATCGACAATCTCACGGAGACGTTGACGTTCTTCGTGCCGAAGATCTGCGGCAACATCTCGCTCATGAGCCGCGAGCCGAGTCGCGAAGCCGCACGGCGAGCGGAAGAGGCGCGCAAGGCCGAAGCCGCAAAGGCAGCCGCCGCCGCGGCTGCTGCTGACGCGGCGCGCAAGGCCGAAGAAGCACGGCAAGGCCGAGGAAGCACGCCAAGCGGCAGAGGCGAAGAAGGCCGCCGAGGCGCGCTGCGGCCGAAGAGAAGCGCAAGGCTCGACGAGGAGCGGAAGGCCGCGGAAGCGCGCGCCGCCGAGGAAGCCCGCAAGAAAGCCGAACAGGATCGGCTGGCCGCGGAAGACGCGGCACTGACGTTCCGACCGTTCTTCGCCGGGTACTTTGGCAAACAGCAGCGGCAATACGACGAAGACGATCCCGCCGGAATCGGCTTCACCATGCCTGACAACACGGTGACCGCATTCGGCGACAAACTCTTCGGCATCAAGGGTGGCGTGCAAATCAACGTGGCCGGATACATGGAGACCGGCTTCATGTTCACGCCAGCGATTGGCGTCGCGATCAATCTCGAGGAAGCCGATCGCACGAGCCTCTTTGGTGACCTCGAGGTCGGCTACACCTTCGCGAGCGGGGTCTCGCTGGGCACCGGCCTCACGCTGTGGGACTTCACCCACGGCGATCAGTTCACGTTTGGATGGCTTGGCACGGCCGGGTTCCCGGTATGGAAGAACGAGATGAAGAGGCACAAGCTCGACGTCAGCGTCGAGTGGCGCCAGTTCTTCGATCGCATGAGCGACCCGGATGTGAACTATCAGTTCTGGGGCGGGCTCAGATACATGTTCAAGTAGAGTTCTCGAACGGAGGGGACGGAGGGAACGGGATCACACGGAGGAACGGAGAAACGGAGTATTTGAAAGTACTGATCTCCGTTCCTCCGTTTCTCCGTGTCAACCCGTTGCCTCCGACATCTCCGTTAACTCTGACAGATCACTTCTCCGCGCAGCGCCTCGTAGTCCCCCGGCGTATCGACGTCCGTCACGCACCCTTCGTCATCCACCGGTACGTTCACAATCTCCGCTTCGTGCGCGCGGACGACCGACTTCGCTCCCGCATCGAGGGGCGCGCGTCGCAGCGCCTCGAAGACCGCGCGATCGAAGATGACCGGGTGACCGTGCCGATCGCCGATGGCCGGGCGCACGATCGGCGCCCGCGCCTCGCGCCATGCCGCGATGACGGCGGTCACCGTGGACACGCGAACGAGCGGGACATCGACCAGCGTCATCATCACGCCCTCGGTCGATGGCGTGACCACGGACGTCCATGCCGACGAGGAGCGACGACAACTGACCTCGCGATGGATCCGGATTGCGGACGATGCGCGGCGAGACGAGGAATCGCTGCTGCGCGATCGCATCGACAACGGCATCGTGATGTCTGCCGGTGACAATCACCAGATCGGTGACGCCGGCCTCGCGCAGCGTGCCGACGATGCGCGTGACGAACGTCTGGCCGTCAGGCGTGGCGAGCGCCGCCTTGGGAGATCCCATGCGCGTCGAGTCGCCGGCGGCGAGAATGATTCCCGGGAGCACCGAGTGCATCCTAATGTGAAGCCCTGCTGTTCGTACAACTTACGGGGACACAACGGGTTTGGGCATGCTTGACTTCGCAGTCAGGTCTTCCCTACACTGGCCCAGCTTCTGACGAAGCATCGGAGGGACACGGCTATGCCGACCGGGACAATCGCTCGTCTGCTCATCGACAAGGGCTTCGGCTTCATTCGCGATGAGGGCGGCATCGAGCACTTCTTTCACCGCAGCGCCGTCCGTCAGGCGGTGTTCGAGCTGCTGCGCGAAGGGCAACGTGTAGAGTTCACGGCCGAGGAATCCACCAAGGGTCCCCGCGCCGGTGACGTACGTCTCATCGAAGGCTAGCTCGCGCGTCGTCGGCCGGCCCCGGGGGGCCGGATCAATTCACGCCGGCGCCCGTCGCTCCCGCCCCGAGAAATCCCCGAGTCTACGAGAACCAGCGGCGCCAACCGGATGACGGTTTCAGTGTGCCCGTCGCCGGTTCGAGGACGAGGACCTCGTCGCCGACCACGCGTGCGAAGTCCAGATCGGCGGTCACGACCAGGGCGGCCATCCCGCGCCCTTTGACGATTCGCTTGAGATCAGCACCAAAACTGCGGGCCTCGTCCGGAGCAAGCGTCGCGTTGGGATGCTCGGCGAGCAACGCCTTCGGGTCCATGGCCAGTGCGCGACCCAGCCGAAGACGCAGCCGGCCCACCGGCGGCAGGACTCCGCTTTGCTTCGCGAGGTCGGCCGGGGCGAATCCGATCTCCTGAGCGAGCGCCGCGACGCGCGCACGCAGATCGGCGGACAGGTCCTCCACCGACAGCGAGTACGGAATCGCTAGATTCTGCTCGACGGTGAACTGCTCCACGAGGACGGCACGCTCCGTGAGCAGGCCAAACTGATCGAGGGTCTGGAGCCAGCCGTCGCGGTCGGCGATCGAGGTCGTCAGCTGACCAAAGACCCTGACCTCGCCGGCGTCCGGCACGATGGCAGCGGTGATCAGATCGACGAGGATCTCCCCCGTCATGCGATCGAAGCCCCCGAGCGCCAGGATCTCTCCCGCGTGCAGGTCGAGCGCCTCGACGCGCAGCGGCCTCAGGCTCCGGTAATCCTTGGTGACCGTGCGAAGCTGAACGACGACCTCACGCGCCGGCATGTCGATGCCGCGCCGCGTGCAGACGTTCCCAGGCCTCGCGCGGAAGCGTGGATACGGCGATGGCCACGCCGTGCACCGGATCGCCGTGATAGTCGGAGCCGCCGGTCATCAGCAGCCCGAGTTCGTCAGCCAGGCGCCGATAGCGATCCGAGGCGGCGCGATCGTGGTCCGAGTGATAGACCTCGAGCGCATCGAGACCGGCGTCGCGAAGCGACGGGACTCTGGCGTCGATCTCGGTGCGGCCAGGATGTGCCAGTGATGCCAGCCCTCCGGCGTCGTGAATCACCGCCACGACCGCTTCAGGCGACGGTCCGGAGCGAGGGACGAAGGCCGGCCGATCGCGGCCAAGCCACAGGTCGAACGCCTCACGCGTATTCGACACGTGACCGGCAGCCACCATCGCCCGCGCGACCTGCGGCCGCCCGATCGCACGCCCACTTGCCACACTGACCGCAGCGAGGGGGCCAATCAGATCGACGGGCATGCCCAGATCAGCGAGTCGGGCGGCAATCGCCTGCACGCGATCGACACGGGTCCGCCGCTGGCCGGCCAGAAATGCCACAAGCGCCGGGTCCGACGGATTCAGAAAATAGCCCAGCACGTGGATGTCACGACCGTCTTCGACCGAGGTGATCTCGATTCCCGGAATGGCCTCGATGCCTCGTTGCGCGGCCAGCGTACGCACGTCATCCACCGACGCGGTCGTATCGTGGTCGGTGGCGGCCATCACGGTGATCCCGGCGGCGGCCGCCTGCTCGACGAGCTCGAGCGGACTGCAGCGGCCATCGGACGCGGTCGTGTGGAGGTGAAGGTCTATCACCCTCGACTATCGCTCGCCCCTCGACCCTGCTCGGGGCAACTCTGAGCTTGTCGAAGGGTCGGGGTGACCCTGAGCAGGGTCGACGGTCACCGTGCGCTCACGCGCGCGGTGGCGGTCGAGGACGAGCGGGCGCCGCGACGGGTGCGGCCCTGGCGCTTGACGAGCGCGCGGTACTCGCGAATCAGCAGGTCGAGGTGCTCGCGCTCCTCGTCGGCGAACTCGAGGAAGATCTGCTTGCCTTCCGAGTCCTCGAACCGCTCGCCGTACTTCTTGAAGAAGCGGTGCGACCCGCGCTCGCAGCGGATGCCGATCATCAGCGCCTGCTGATCGTTGACGCCGCGCATCAGCCGTTCCGCGCCTTCGGCGAACAGGCCGTTCGCGGCGCCCTTGAAGAACAGGAACGTCGGCCGCGATTCGAGCTGCGGATCCCGTCGCAGCAACTCGGCGTACCGGGCCTCGAGCTTGCCCAGGTGTTCTTTTTCCTCGAGCGCGAGGTCCTGAAAGACCTTTCGTCCGCGCGCATCCTTGGTGACTCGCGAGGCGCGCGCATAGAAGTCGAGCCCGCTGCGCTCGGTCGCGATCGCGATGCGCAGCGCGTCGCGCGCGAAGACGAGATCGGTGTGACCGCCTTCGAGCGTCGACGCCCGGCCGGTGCGGCATTCCTCGCACGTCCCGTAGATCTGCACCACGCTCTGCGACGCGCTGAAGTTCCGGGCCGTCGCCACTTCTTCGACGAGGCCTTCGATGTCGGAGCTCAGGAACTCGAACGACCGGTGGCAGGTCTTGCAAATGAGGTGGAAGTGCCGCGGCTGGCGGTACGAGTGCTCGAACCGGAAACGCCCCTCGCCGAAGTCCACCTTGCGGGCGATGCCGGCGTCGACCATCCACTGCAGCGTGCGGTACACGGTCGCGCGGCTGATGCGATGGTCGTCCTTGCGGATCAGATCGACCAGATCGTCGGCGCTGAGATGACCTTCCTGACGCAGGAAGACGTTGACAATCTGCTCCCGCTTGCTGGAGCGCTTGCCGCCCGTCGGCGTCAGTCTGCCGAGATCAGGGAGGGAACTCACAACTCGGCCCTGACCTTTCTTGTGAGGACGTTTAGACGCTGAACGACGAGCCGCACCCACACGTGGACGTTGCGTTCGGATTCTTGATCGTGAATCCGCCGCCCGTCACCGTGTCGACGAAGTCCACCTCGGCGCCCTTGAGATAGCTGATGCTGACCGGGTCCACGAACAAACGAACGCCGTTGGACTCGTACACCTGATCACCGGTGCCGCCCGCTTCCTCGATCATCAGCCCATACTGGAAGCCCGAACAGCCGCCACCCTGGACGAACACCCGAAGCCCGCTGCCGGCCTTGCCTTCTTCCGACAGCAGCTCGTTGATCTTCGTCGCGGCTGTCGAGGATACGTTAATCATTGATATCGGCTCCTGACCTATCCCATGAATTATAGCGTCCGGCAGAGCGGCCGGGCAAGCACTGCTGCGGGGCCTTGCGGCCCTATCTTACTCACCGGCCGCTACTTACCAATCGCCGCCAGCTCTTTTGCCGATTCCTGCTCGACGTCCTTGTGCAGGCTCCGCCCATGCGCATCCATCGTCACGATGGCCGGAAAGCCCTCGATCGTGAGGTGCCACATGGCTTCTGGTGTGCCGAACTCCATCAGTGAGACGCCATCCACGCTCTTGATGGTGCGAGCGTAGAACTGAGCCGCACCGCCAATGGCGTTGAGGTAGACGGCGCCTGCCTCCTGCAGAGCCGCGAGGGTTTTGGCACCCATGCCGCCTTTGCCGATCACCGCACGCACGCCGAATCGCTTGATGATGTCGCCCTGATACGGCTCTTCACGAATGCTCGTCGTCGGACCCGCCGCCGTGACTCTCCAGCCGTCGCCGTCCTTCGCCACGACCGGACCGCAGTGATAGATGACGCCGTTCCGCAAGTCGACCGGTGGCTCATGCGTCATGAGGTGATGGTGGACCGCGTCACGACCGGTGTAGGCGCGACCGGACACGAGGACGACGTCGCCGACCTTGAGCGATCGGATCTGTTCCTCGGTGAGCGGCGTACGCAATGCGATCTCGCGGCCGGTCCTCGGGAAGCCGGATTGATCGGCCATGTGCACGACCGGACTCGCGGCGTCGCGATAGAGCCACCGCTTGATCTCGCCGCTCTTCGCGTCCAGCACGACACCGAGACGACGGTACGCCCAGCAGTCGTAGGCGACGGAGACGAAGAAGCTCGCGGGCAGACGGTTGAGCGCGCCGATCTTGCAGCCGATGAGCGAGACGCGGCCGCCGAAGCCCATCGTGCCGATGCCCAGCTTGTTGACCTCGCCCATGATCGACGCTTCGAGATCGGCCAGCCGCGGATCGGGATTCAGATCGTCGAGGGTGCGAAACAGCTGCTCCTTGGCGTTGACGTAGCCCGAGGTCCGGTCGCCGCCGATGCACACGCCGATCGCGCCCGGCGCGCATCCCTTCCCCTGCGCGTTCCACACTGCGTGCAGGATGCACTTGCGCACCCCGTCGAGCGACCTGTCGGCGCGACCGAGATTCGGCAGCTCCTGCGGCAGCGAGTACTGCGCGTTCATGTTCTCGCAGCCGCCGCCTTTCAGAATCAGCTTCACCTCTATCTCGTCGTCGTTCTCCCATTGATCGAAGTGAATGATCGGCGTGCCGGGGCCGAGGTTGTTGCCGGAGTTCTCGCCGGTCAGCGAGTCCACGGAATTGGGACGCAGCTTGCCGCGCCTGGTGGCCTCGGCCACCGCGTCGCGGATCTGCTTCTTCATCGTGATCTGGTTGGCGCCGACCGGGGCCTTCACCTCGAATGTCGGCATGCCGGTGTCCTGGCAGATCGCGCCCTCCTCGTCGGCCGCGAGATCGATGTTCTGCGCAATCACCGCCAGCGCCTGCGAGGACTGCGTGCCGTCGCGCTCCTGGCCCATGGCAACCTTCATCGCGGCGCGTACATCAGGTGGCAGATCGGTGGACGTCCGCACGACGAGGGCAAGCACGCTGTCGAGGAAGGCTGGCATCCGACCAGTATAATTTGAGGTGGTGGGCCGGATCGAACGGGATCCCCTGGGTGAACACGCGGTTCCGGACGATGCGTACTACGGCATCCAGACGGTTCGCGCGGTCGAGAACTTTCCGATCAGCGGCCTGCGCGCGCCCGCCGAACTTGTCACTGCCACTGTGCTCGTCAAGAAAGCCGCAGCACAAGCCAACATCGCGCTGACGCGGCTCGACCGGCGCGTGGGAGAGGCGATCGTGCAGGCGGCGGACGAGATCCTGAGCGGCGCCCTCGCCGATCAGTTCATCGTCGATGTGTACCAGGCCGGCGCCGGCACCTCGCACAACATGAACGTCAACGAGGTGCTCGCCAACCGCGCATCCGAGATCCTCGGCGGCGCGAAGGGCGAGTATCGGCTGGTCCACCCGAACGACCACGTCAACATGGGACAGTCCACCAACGACGTGTTCCCGACGGCGACGCGTCTGGCGCTGCTGCTCGCGCACGGCGCGCTCGTCGAGGCCGCGCGCGCGCTGGCGGCATCTCTCGGCCGCAAGGCCGACGCGTTCGAATCCGTACTCAAGGTCGGTCGCACGCACCTGCAGGACGCCGTGCCGATCACGCTCGGACAGGAGTTCGGCGGCTACGCCGCGTGCATCGCGCGCGCGGCCGACGATGTCGTGCGCGCGGCGGACGGGTTGAAGGAACTGAATCTCGGCGCGACCGCGGTCGGTACCGGGCTCAACGCCGGCGACGACTACACGGCGCGCGCGGTCGCCAACCTTGCCACGCTGTCTGGGATCGACGTCGCACCTGCCGCGAATCGCTTTCGCGTCACTCAGAGCATGGGCGACGTGCTCGCCTACTCCGGGGCGCTGCGGCGTCTGGCCATGGAGCTGTCGAAGGTCGCGAGCGATCTGCGCCTCCTGAGTTCGGGACCACGCGCGGGGTTGGGCGAGATCACGCTGCCGGCGGTGCAGCCGGGCTCGTCGATCATGCCGGGCAAGGTGAATCCGTCCGTTCCGGAGATGGTGAATCAGGTCTGCTACCAGGTCTACGGCTGCGACGCGACGGTCTGCGCCGCGGCGGAGGCCGGGCAACTCGAGCTGAACGTGATGATGCCGGTGATCGCCTGGAACGCGCTACACTCCTCGACGATCCTGCGAAACGCGATGAACACGCTGCGGACCCGCACGGTTGACGGCATCGAGGCAGACGAGGAGCGCTGCCGCGCGCTCCTCGAGCGCAGCACTGCCGCGGCCACGTCGCTCAGTCCGTACATCGGATACGCCAAGACCGCCGACATCGCGAAAGCGGCGGTGGCAACCGGACGGTCCATTCGCGATCTCGTGCTCGAGCGCGGGCTCATGGACGCGCAGCAGCTCGATCGCATCCTCTCGGTCGAGGCGATGACGCGCCCGGGCATTGCCGGAGAAAAACCATGAGAGCGCGATCCGGCGGACCTGAAGGTCCGCCGCTACGAAGTCCGCCGCTACGTTGTCGCGATCGCGATCTCTTTCGTGCTCGTAGAGGCGGGTCTTCAGACCCGCCTGACAGGCCAGGCGCCCGCGCCTTCGGTGCCGGCGCGCCATGGACGCCTGTTCCCCCCGGTCGATCTCGGGCTGCTCGAGCGGCCGGACCGCGCGGTGTGGCAGAAGCCCGACCAGATCATGGACGCGGTGAATGTCGCCGACGGATCCACGGTCGCCGACATCGGCGCCGGCGCCGGGTGGTTCACGATCCGGCTCGCGCAGCGTGTCGGGCCGAAAGGACTCGTGTACGCGCAGGACCTGCAGCTGGCGATGCTCAATGCGATCAAGCGCCGCGTGCAGCGCGAGGGTCTGGAGAACGTGGAGACGAGGCAGGCGCGCGGCACCGATCCGAATCTCCCGGCCAAGGCACTTGACGCGATCCTGATGGTTGACGCGTATCAGGAAGTCGAGGATCGCGTCGCCTACCTTCGTAACCTGGCGAAGGCGTTGAAGCCGACCGGCCGCATTGGCATCGTGAACTGGAAGCCCGGCCACGGCGGCCCTGGCCCCGACGAATCCAATGAGCGTGTCGAGCGTTCCGTGGTCGAGGCGGATGCGGCAGCTGCCGGCCTGCGCGTGCTGAAACAGGAGAACCTCCAGTATCAGTACCTGCTTGGTCCTAGCTCCGTAGTCGGTAGCCGGTAGCGGGTAGCGGGTATCGAAGTTCTTCCTACGGGCTACCGGCCACCGGCTACGGGCTACAATTGCCACCATGACAGCGACCACCTCGGACACGCTGCTGCGCGTCCTCGTCTCGCGCGGCGACTCGATCGGCATCGCTCGTGGCATCCAGATCGCGTCGGTGCTGTTCATCACGGCGCTGACCGCCGCTGCCGCGCAGATCAGCATTCCGCTCCCGTTGACGGCCGTGCCGTTGACGTTCCAGCCGATGGTCGTGCTCGTCGGTGGTCTGGTCCTCGGGTCGCGGCTCGCGTTCGCAAGCCAGGTGCTCTATCTCGCAGTCGGCATCGCCGGCCTGCCTGTGTTCGCGGCTTCGGCCACGCTGCCCCCCGGAGCGCTGCGTCTGCTTGGACCGACCGGCGGATACCTGATGGCGTATCCGGTGGCGGCGTTCGTCGCGGGGTATCTCGCCGAGCGCGGGTTCGATCGCCGGTACATCACCTCGGTGCTCGCGATGTTCGCGGGCCTGGCGATCATCTTCGTCTCGGGCGTGACGTGGCTCGGGTTGTTCGCGCGCACGCTGACCGGCAGCGCGCCGGTCGGCATGCAGGCGGCGCTCGCGACCGGTCTCTATCCGTTCATCCTGCCTGACGTCATCAAGCTTGCTCTCGCCGCCGGCCTGGTCCCGGCATTGTGGCGCCTGGTGGGGCGCACCGGCGCACGCTAGCGGGAACTCGCGTGCACACCGCGCTGACCATCGCCGGAAGCGATTCCGGTGCCGGCGCCGGCATTCAGGCTGACCTCAAGACATTCGCGGCGCACGGCGTGTACGGCACGTCCGCGATCACCGCGGTCACGGCACAGAACACACTCGGCGTCATCATGTTCGAAGCGGTCTCAGCGGATCTCGTGACCGCGCAGATCGAGGCCGTCGTGTCCGACATCGGGGCCGATGCCGTCAAGACCGGGATGCTGGCCAACGCGGCCATCGTCGAGGCTGTCGCGGCGGCGGTTCGCGATCTCGACGTGCCTTTCCTCGTCGTCGATCCGGTGATGATCGCCAAGAGCGGCGACCGGCTGATCGACGAGGAGGCGGTGGGCAGCCTGAAGACAGAGCTGCTGCGTCAGGCGTTTCTCGTGACCCCGAACATTCCCGAAGCCGAGGCGCTGAGCGGCGTCACCATTCGAGGCGACGAGGACCGCCGCGAGGCCGCGCGACGGATCGCGGCGATGGGCGCCACCGCCGTCCTGATCAAAGGCGGGCACCTTCCGACCGACGACATCACCGACCTGCTGTACGAGCACGGCGAGTTCGTCGAGTTCCGACAGACGCGCGTGCCCGGCCGGCACACCCACGGCACCGGGTGCACGTTCGCCGCCGCCATCACGTCTCACCTGGCGCTGGGACGCACGCTGCGGCACGCTATTCCGTTCGCGCAGCGCTACGTCGCCAACGCCATACGCGAGGGCCCTGAGCTCGGGAAAGGACACGGGCCAATGAACCATTTCGTCAAGGTTCTGTCGATCCTGCTTGCGGTCGTCTTCCTGCTGGCGGGCCACGCACCGCTGCGTGCGCAGACGATTTCACCGGCCGTGACGGTCCAGGATGACGACGGCGTGGACGTGTTCGGTGCGCTCGGCGACTCGTTGAAACTCCTGCTCATCGAGCACAGCATCCGCATCGCCGCGCAGGAAAAGACGCGGCGTGAGCTCGACGGTCCGTTCTGGGAGGACTACCGCCGCTCCGTCCGGGTGCCGCAACAGTGGGAAGACTCGGACGCCTGGTGGGTGAACTACATCGGTCACCCGATTCATGGCGCATCGGCCGGGTACATCTGGCTCGATCACGACCCGCGCGCGCCAGTCGAGTTCGGGGTAAGCCGCCGCTACTGGGCGACGCGGGCGCAGGCGACCGCCTGGATTGCCGCCTACAGTCTCCAGTTCGAGTTCGGGCCGCTCAGCGAAGCGTCAATTGGCAACGTCGGCATGCAGCCGGAGACGACCGGATGGGTGGACCATGTCGTCACACCCGTCGGGGCATTCGGCTTGCTCATCGCCGAGGATGCGCTCGACCGCTTCCTGGTGAAGTGGATCGAGGCCCGGACGAGCAATCGCGTGGCCCGCGCCAGCCTGCGGCTGCTCTTCAATCCCTCGAGAACGTTTTCGAATACGGCCAGCGGCAAGCTTCCCTGGTACCGCAAGGACCGCTCGCTCAGCTGGCGGTAAGGGACCGATATACTGAATCCATGGCTGTACCGCTGGTCGCGGTCACACACGAGGTTCTGGATCTGCAGGCGCTCGTGAACGCGCTCGCCGGCAGCGGCACTGGTGATGGGGCGATCACGCCGTTCATTGGATTGGTGCGCGATCACAATCAGGGTCGCCGCGTCGAGTTCCTCGAGTACGAGGCCTACGAAGCGCTCGCCGTCCGGGCCCTCACGCGCATCGTCGACGAAGCCGCACAGGCGTGGCCGGACACGCGCGTTGGCGTCCACCATCGGATCGGACGGCTGGAGATTGGCGAAGCGAGCATCATCATCGTGGCCGCCTCCCCACATCGCGCCCATGCGTTTGCCGCCTGCCGATACACGATCGAGCGGGTCAAGCAGATCGTGCCCATCTGGAAGCACGAGCACTTTGCCGGCGGGGACGTCTGGCTCGAGGGCGCCACGGCCGATCCGGATGACGAAGCCGCGCGGCAGGAGGCGCACCGCATCGCATGCGCGTGACGATTCGGTTGTTCGCGCGCCTGCGGGATCTGGCCGGCTCGGGCGAGCTGGTCCGGGACGTCCCGCACCCGGCCACCGTCCAAACAGTATGGCGGGCGCTCGTGACCGAAATGCCCTCGCTCGGCGAGTACGAGCGCACCATGTCGGTGGCGGTCAACGCGGACTATTCGCGCATGACGGCCGCGGTGAACGAGGGGGACGAAGTCGCCTTCCTTCCCCCCGTCTCGGGCGGTTAATACGTTACGATCTGTAGGGTCCGGCTTCAGCCGGACCCACACGTCTGGCTTCATCCGGACTCCGCCGTCCGGCTAAAGCCGGACACTACTATGTTCGACAAACTCTTGACCGTCGAATCGCGCTACGAAGAGCTGATGGCCCGCATCGGATCGGCAGAGCTCCAGGCCGACCCCTCCGAGTTCAGGAAGGCCGCCAAGAACCTCTCCGAGCTGGAGCCGCTCGTCGAGAAATTCCGCGAGTACAAGACCGTCGAGCAGAACATCGCCGGCGCGCAGGAACTGGCCAAGGGCAGCGATGCCGACATGCGCGAGCTGGCCCACGAGGAACTGGCCACGCTCACCGCGCGCCGCGACGTACTCCTGCAGGAGCTGAAGGTCCTGCTGATCCCCAAGGACCCCAACGACGAGAAGAACGTCATCCTCGAAATCCGCGCCGGAACCGGCGGCGACGAGGCCGCGCTCTTCGCCGGCGACCTGTTCCGGATGTACACGCGCTATGCCGAGCGTCAGGGTTGGAGGCTCGACGTCATGTCGAGCAGCGATGCGGGCGCCGGCGGCCTGAAGGAAGCGATCGTCTCCATCGAAGGCAAGGGTGTCTACAGCCGCCTGAAGTACGAAAGCGGCGTGCACCGCGTGCAGCGTGTGCCGGCCACCGAAGCCAGCGGGCGCATCCACACCTCCACGGCGACGGTCGCCGTGCTGCCCGAAGCCGAGGAAGTGGACATCCAGATCAACGAGAAGGACCTGCGCGTCGACACGTTCTGCTCGAGCGGTCCAGGCGGCCAGAGCGTCAATACGACCTATTCAGCCGTGCGCCTCACCCACATCCCGACAGGCGTCGTCGTGTCGCAGCAGGACGAGAAGTCGCAGATCAAGAATCGGGCGAAGGCGATGAAGGTGCTGCGCGCCCGGTTGTACGAGATGGAGACGCAGAAGCAGCAGGATGCGATCGCCAAGGAGAGGCGCGGCCAGGTCGGCAGCGGCGATCGCTCCGAGAAGATCCGGACCTACAACTTCCGCGACAGCCGCATCACCGATCATCGCATCAACTTCACGACCCACCAGCTCCACGACGTCCTCGAGGGCAATATGGGCGAGCTGCTCGAGCAGGCGGCGGCGTTCTACAACGCGGAAAAGCTGAAGCAGGCGTCGCACGTCGAAGCGTAATGTCCTCGCTTCACGAGAAGCTTGCAGCGGCTCGGGTTCAGCTGGTCTCCGCCGGCATCGCGCCCGCCGAAGCCGCCGTCGACGTGCCGCTGTTCGCGTGCACAATCCTCGGCTGGGATCGCGTGCGTCTGCTCACCGAGCGCTCTGACCCTCCCCCACCGGCACTCGAGCCGAGATTCTCTCAATGGATCGCGCGCCGCATCGGCCGCGAGCCGGCCGCCTACATCGTCGGTGTGCGTGAGTTCTGGGGACTCGACTTCGCGGTGACGCCCTCGGTCCTCATTCCGCGGCCCGAAACCGAGTTCATCGTCGAAGAAGCGCTGGAGCTGCTCACCAGCTTCTCGCTCGACGCGCCCAAAATCGCAGACATCGGCACCGGCTGCGGCAACATCGCCGTGAGCCTGGCGCATGAAGTGAGCGGTGCACGCCTGACCGCGACCGACGTCTCGCGCGAGGCGCTGGCTATCGCGAGCGGCAACGCGAAGCGATACGGTGTGGACGACAGGATCGAGTTCGTCCAGACGTCCTATCTGGTGGGGATTGAAAACACGTTCGACCTCATCACCGCCAATCCGCCGTACGTGAAGGACGCCGACAAACCCGCGCTCGCCGCCGACGTTCGCCACGAGCCGGACGTCGCACTCTTCGGGGGACCGAGCGGATTGCGTGACGTCGAGGCGGTGCTCGATACCGCGACTGGCCGCCTTCGTCCGAGCGGCTGGCTGGTGATGGAATTCGGATACGGTCAGGAGGACGACGTGCGCCGGCTCGTCTCAGCGAGACCGGCGCTGCAACTCGAGCGCGTGCGCGCCGACCTTCAAGGGATCCCTCGCACCGCCATCATCGAACGAATATGAGAGCGGCGTGAACACCTATGACAGACTGTCTTTTCTGCAAGATTATCGGCGGCCAGATTCCCGGGCAGTTCGTCCACCAGGACGATCAGCTGGTGGTCATCAAGGACATCAACCCGCAGGCCCCGCTGCACGTCCTGATCATTCCGCGCAAGCACGTCGCCACGCTGAACGATCTGGGCTCGGCCGACGATGCGCTGGTCGGATCGATGCATCGCGCCGCAGCCGCCATCGCGAAGGAGCATGGCTACGCCGAGCGCGGCTACCGGACGGTGTTCAACTGCAACCGCGAGGCCGGGCAGACGGTGTTCCACATTCATCTGCATCTGCTGGCGGGACGCGGCCTGATGTGGCCGCCGGGATAGAGTGACTTTTTGTAGAGTCTCCGCGTTTCCGCGACTCCGCGGTTCGTTGCACGTGAAGTCACGTGAAGTCAGCGCAGCAAGAGCGCGGGTAACTCCACCATCGACCGAATCACCGGCACATCGGTCTGCGGCGCTGGATCGTTCGAGCGATGCACGAGCACGCCTCGCATCCCGACGCGCAAGGCGCCCTCGATGTCGTGCGTGAGGCTGTCTCCAACCATGAATGACTCGCTGGCCTCCACGCCGGCCAGCGTCAACGCGGCCGTGAAGATGCTGGGGTGCGGCTTCATGTAGCCGTGCTCGGACGAGGAGACGGCAGCGGTGATGAGGCCCTCGAGCTCGAAGTGCTGCTGGAAAGAGACGAGCGGACGATGGGAGTTCGAGATGAGGCCGATCTTCAGGCCGCGCGACGCCAGCTCACGCAGCACGGATGGCACGTCGTCGTACAGAAAGAAGTGCTGGTTCTCGGCCCACTCGTCGTAGATCTCACGAGCACAGTCAGCAACCGCCGAACCCGTGCCACCCATCTCCTGGATGATGCGGCCGGTGTAGCGCACGAAGATCTCCGCGTCGTACACGTGCTCCTGCGCATCGTCCAGGATGGAAGACGCGGCGCGCACGGCGGCATCGAACCGCGACGGATCCACCCGAATCCCATGCTTCGCGCAGAACTGCGCGTAGCCCACACCCTGAAACGTCGGGCCCGGATAGATCAGCGTGAAATCAACGTCGAAGAAAACTGCGGTGATGCGCGGTGCGTTCACGAAAGCTGTCCATCGTAAGGCCCGGCTACGACGACGGTGGCCTTCGATGGGTTGACGGCGCGCCGCGCCGCCTCGTGCACCTCGTCGCGCGTGACGGCCTGCAGAAGACCGGGCACTCGAACATCGTAGTCCAGCCCGAGTCCGAAGAACTCCGCCGTCTGGAGGAACGCGGCGATCCCGGCGTTGGTCTCGAGCGTCCGCGGCAGCGAGCCGACGAGGTATTGCTTCGACTCGACGAGCTCGGCCTCCGTCGGGCCATCGGTCACCAGGCTCGTCAGCTCGGCGTCGATGGACGCCACCGTTCGCGCGACGTTCGCCGGGCTCACGCCGGCGCGGACCATGAGAGGCCCCGGCGCGACGTTGGCATCGAGCGAGCTGTATACGTAGTAGGCCATGCCCTGCCGCTCGCGAATGCTGTCGCCGAGCCGGCCACCCATCGAGTACTGACCCATGATGTGGTTCATCAGCCAGTAGGCATAGAACGCCGGGTCGTCCCTCGTGATGGCCGTGAAGCCGTAGGCGATGTCAGCCTGCGACTTGTTCATCATCGACAGCACCCGCGTTCGGCGACCCGCCGGCTCGGCCACCTGCGGGAACTCCACCGCCGGACCGCGAGCAGTTGCCCACGCCCCGAACGCCGCGGACGCCGCATCGACTGCGCGCGTCGGCTCGACGTCGCCGACGACGGCGAGGGACACGCTGGACGGCGAGATGTGCCTGGCGTGGAAGCCCCTGAGGACGGCGCCGTCGATGCGCTCGGCCGTCCCGGTAGTCCCGCGGAGCCGACGCCCGTACGGATGTGTGTCGCCGTACAGGGTCTCCATCAAGCCATCGACCGCGACGACCGCGGGATTGTCCTCGTCCTGCCTGATCAGCGTGATCACCTCGCTGCGGCGCGACTCGACCTCCGGCGCGGGGAACGCCGGGTGCCTGATGATGTCGGCCAACCGGGCGAGCACGGTCTCGAAGTCCTCGACGAGACAGGTGCATGTGAGTGAGAGGAGTTGGCGCGTGACCGTCGCGGCCAGCGAGACGCCGCGGCTGTCGAGCTCCTCGGCAATCTGATCGGCGGAAAGCGTCGCGGTTCCGCGGTCGATCGTCTTCGACACGAAATGGGCGACACCACTGAGATCGGCCGGGTCGTGGACCGCGCCCGCCCTGATGGAGGCATTGAGCGTCACGGCCGGCGTGACCGACGTGGACTTCGAGAGGACGGTCACGCCATTGGGCAGCACATGGCGGGACGGTGCCAGATCCGCGCGAGGCTGCAGCCGGCAGCACGGTCATTCCGCCGCCGCGGCCGGCGAGAACCACCCGATCGTCCGGTGCACTGAACCCAGCCGCTGCGCGGCTACCTCCGACACCTGGTCGAGCGTCACCGATTCGATGCGGCCGGCCATGGCGTGCACGTCGCGCCAGCTGGCAATGGTCGCGAAGTAGCCGAGCTGATGCGCAATGTTGGTGATGCTGTCGTTCTCGAACACCAGCCGCGCGCGGAGCTGCGTCTTGGCCTTCGTCAATTCCTGAGGCGTGATCCCCCCGCGCGCAACTCGGTCGATCTCGGCGACCGCCGCCTCTTCGAGGCGGGCCAGGGGCGTGCCCTCGGTTGCCGTCGCCGAAATCGTGTAGACGAAGGGTTCCTGTGTCGGGACGATGCTGCCGGTGATTCCGGACGCCAGGCCGGTGTTCACGAGCGCCTGATACAGGCGCGCGCTTCGCTGCGGCGGCGGCGTTCTGAAGCTGGCCCAGAGATTCACGCCCTTGGCGCCGGTCAGCGCCGCATCGAGCACGAGCAGCGGAAAGAACTGGGCGTCCGCGGCTGCCGGCGCGTGATGCGCGATCTTCAGATACGCCGTCGTGCCGTGACTTCGAGACCATCACGCGGCGCTCGCCGAGCTGTTCGGGTTCGGTCGTGCACGTCCGTCGTCCCACCTCACCGGGTGGGATCTGTCCGAAACGCTTCACGACGTCGCGCATGGCGGCGTCGGTGTCGAGGTCGCCGACGATCACCAGGGTGGCGTTGTTCGGCACGTAGAAGCGGCGGTAGTGCCCGTAGAGATCCTCCCGGGTCATCGTCCGCAGATCGGCGGGCCAGCCAATGGTCGGGTGGCGGTAGGTGTGGGCGCGAAACGCGGTCGCCGTCACCTCCTGATCGAGCAGCGTGTCGGGGTCGTTCTCGCCGCCCTGCAGCTCCGAGATGATGATCGTCCGCTCGGCCTCGCAGTCGGCGGGGTCGTAGAGGCACCCACCCATGCGCTCGGCCTCGATGAACAGCATGTGATCGAGCGCATCGCGCGTGGCGGTCTCGGTATAGGTGGTCTGGTCGATCCAGGTGTAGCCGTTCCAGTACCCGCCGAACTGCTCGATGATCCCCTTGACCTTCTCGCGCGGGATGTTCGTCGAGCCGCGGAAGTTCATGTGCTCGACCCAGTGGGAGACGCCGGTGAACCCGGGGCCTTCGTCCTTCGAGCCGACGCGATACCAGGCCCACACCGTCGCCAGAGGCGCGGTGTGCACCTCCTGGATGAGGATGCGCAGCCCGTTATCGAGCACCTGCTCGTGAACCATCGCCGAATTATAGGGCCGGGCTACAATCAGCAGATTGCGCGATGCACAGAGTTTGGGCCGCCTGAAGGCGGCCCCTACGAGGCTCGCGCAGATGCGCACGTCAGCTGAACCGACATATGCCCGAGTGGAAAGACACGGTCAATCTGCCCCGCACGGGCTTCCCGATGAAGGCCAGCCTTCAGACGGCGGAGCCCGAAGCCCTCGCGCGTTGGGAGGCCATGAATCTGTACGGGCAGATCCGCGAGAAGCGGCGCGGTGCGCCCAGATTCGTCTTTCACGACGGCCCGCCGTACGCCAACGGCCAGATTCACCTCGGCACGGCCCTCAACAAGATCCTGAAGGACTTCGTGATCAAGTCCCGCACGATGGCCGGCTTCGACGTGCCGTACCTGCCGGGCTATGACTGTCACGGTCTGCCGATCGAGCTGAAGGTCGATCGCGAGCTCGGCCCGAAGAAGCGCGACATGTCAGTGGCCGAGATTCGCCGCGCCTGCCGTGAGTACGCCGGCCGCTTCATCGACGTGATGACGGGCGAATTCAAGCGCCTGATGGTCTTCGGCGACTGGGATCACTACTACCTGACGATGAACCCGCGCTATCAGGCGGACATCGCACGGTCGCTCGGCAAGTTCGTCGAGCGAGGTCTTGTCTACAAAGGGAAGAAGCCGGTGCACTGGTGTATCCACTGCCGCACCGCGCTGGCCGAAGCCGAAGTCGAGTACCGAGGATCACTCCTCGCCGTCGATCTTCGTCGAGTTCCCGTTGAGCGCTGACGCCGGGGCCGACCTGGCCGCGCGCGTGCCGGCGCTGGCCGGCCGCAGCGTCTCGGTCCTGATCTGGACGACGACCCCGTGGACGATTCCATCGAATCTGGCGATCGCCTTTCATCCCGAGTTCGATTACGCGGCCTACGACGTCGAGGGCCGCGCGGTCATCGTCGCCGAAGGACTCGCTGAGCGCGTGGGTCAGGTGATCGGCAAGCCGTTCGATCGCCGGCTCGCACGGATGAAGGGCGAGCAGCTCGAAGGCATCCGGTTCCGGCATCCACTCTACGAGCGCGATTCGGTCGGCGTGCTCGCGGACTACGTCACGCTCGAACAGGGCACCGGCGCGGTGCACACGGCGCCGGGCCACGGCGCTGACGACTTCCTGACCGGCAAGAAGTACGGGCTCGAGATCTACGCGCCGGTCGGACCGAGCGGGCATTTTCTCGACACCGTGCTGCTCTTCGGCGGACAGCGCGTCTTCGACGCCAACCCGAACGTGGAGAAGGCGCTCGAGGAACGCGGTCGTCTCTGGCACCGCGAGACGTTCTCGCACCAGTACCCGCACTGCTGGCGCTGCCACAACCCGGTCATCTTCCTCGCCACGTCACAGTGGTTTGTGCGCATGGATGGCGACCCGGTGATCACCGGCGCGGACGGTCAGAAGCGGACGATGCGGGACGCCGCGCGGCATGCGATCGACCACGAGGTGAAGTGGATTCCCCCATGGGGCCGCGATCGCATCTTCAATATGGTGTCGAACCGTCCCGACTGGTGCATCTCGCGTCAGCGTGCGTGGGGCGTGCCGATCCCGGCGCTCGACTGCACGTCGTGCGGTGAAGCGGTGCTGACGCCGGCCATCATCGACCAGGCGGCGTCGGTCTTCGAGCAGTACAACGCCGACTCGTGGTACGAGCGTCCGATCGAGGAGTTCATCCCCGCGGGGTTGAAGTGCCCGTCGTGTGGAGGGACCTCCTTCGAGCGCGAGCGCGACATTCTCGACGTCTGGTTCGACTCGGGCTCGAGCCACGAGGCGGTCCTGGCGCGCGCGGCCGACCTCGGCTGGCCGTCGGACATGTACCTCGAAGGCAGCGACCAGCACCGGGGCTGGTTCCAGAGCTCTCTGCTCGTGGCGCTGGCGACGCGTGGGCGGCCGCCGTTCCGCGAGGTCCTGACGCACGGATTCCTCATCGATCTCGAGGGACGCAAGATGTCGAAATCCCTCGGGAATACCATCGTCCCGCAGGAGGTGATCAAGGAGAGCGGCGCCGAGATCATCCGGCTGTGGGTGTCGATGACCGAGTTCACCGAGGAGCTGCGCGTCAGCAAGGAGATCCTCACCCGCGTCGTGGACGTCTACCGCAAGCTGCGGAACACGTGCCGCATTCTCGTCGCCAATCTCTACGACTTCGATCCGGCGACCGACATGGTCCCTCTCGACCAGCTCGACGAGGTGGACCGTTTCGCCCTGGCGCGCTACAGCGCAGCGGCGCAGCGCATGATGCGCGCCTACGAGGAGTACGACTTCTCGACCGTCTCGCAGACGCTGAACACCCTGGCGACCGTCGACCTCAGCGCGTTCTACGTGGACGTGACCAAGGATCGGATGTACACGCTCGGCGCGAAGTCGCACGAGCGGCGGTCCACACAGACGGTCATGTATCTGATCTCAGATGGACTGGCGCGTCTCCTGGCACCCATCCTGCCGGTGACCGCAGACCAACTGTGGCAGCATGTCCCGGGACGGCGCGCGGAGTCGGTGCACCTGGAGGAGTTTCCAAACGTCGAGGCGTTCACAGACACGCCGCTGCTCGCGACGTGGGAGTCGCTGCTCGGCGTCCGCGAAACGGTGAATGCGGCGCTCGAGCAGAAGCGCAAGGACAAGGTGATCGGCACGTCGCTCGGGGCCCGCGTGGTCATCGCTGCGTCAGGGCCCGTCGGGGCGCTCCTCGAGAGCCATCGAGCCGATCTGCCGATGCTCTTCAACGTGTCGGACGTCGAACTGACGCTCGTCGCCGGGTTCTCAGAACAGGACCCGGCCTACACTGCGAATGTGCGCGTCGAGGTTGAGAAGGCGCCCGGCGTGAAATGCGCGCGCTGCTGGCGGTTCGTCCCCAGCGTGCGCACCGAGCCCGACTGCGCCGGCATCTGCGACCGGTGCGTCGAGGCGCTTGCCGGACTGGTCAACTGCTGACGTGAAATCCCTTCGCAGTCCCCTCTTCGTGTGGGTCGTGGCGCTCGTCGTTGTCCTCGATCAGGTCGTGAAGGCGCTCGTCCGGCCGCGGCTGGAGCTCTTTGAGAGCATCTCGGTCATTCCAGGCTTTTTCAGTCTGACGCGGGTCCACAATTCCGGCGCTGCCTTCGGGTTGATGAACGGCGTCGACTTCCCGTTCAAGGCAGCCGTGCTGGCGGTGCTGCAGACCGCGGCGCTGGTCGGGTTGACGGTGTATGTCGCCATGCTGGCACCTGAACAGCGGCTGACGCGGCTGGGGCTGTCGTTCGTCATCGGCGGCGCGATCGGCAACCTCATCGACCGTGTCCTGTTCGGCTACGTGCTGGACTTCTTCGATTTTTATCGCGGGGCATGGCACTTCTGGGCTTTCAATGTCGCCGACGCCGCCATTAACATCGGTGTGGCACTGATGATCCTCGACATGCTCGGAGCGGGGCGGCTCTATCGTGTATCCAGAACTCTTTAGCATCGGACCGATCACCGTCTATTGGTACGGCGTGCTGCTGGCCGCGTCGTATCTGCTCGGCCTGCGGCTCGCCATGTCGCGCGGCAAGTCGCGCGGCCTGGACAGCAACCGCGTCCTCGACCTCGGCATCTACATCATCATCGCGGCGCTCGTCGGCGCGAAGCTGCTGCTGCTCATCGTCGACTTCGATCAGTTCCGCCGCTCGCCCGCCGACCTGTTCTCGCTGGTGCGAGCCGCCGGGGTGTTCTACGGCGGCCTGCTCCTGGCTGCGGCGGTCGCGTTCTGGTACATCGCCAAACATCGCATGCCCTTCTGGACGACATGCGATGCGTTTGCGCCCGGGATTGCCCTCGGCCACGTCACCGGGCGTCTCGGGTGCATGGCCGCCGGCTGCTGCTACGGCACGCAAACGACGGTGCCGTGGGCGGTCGTCTTCACGAACCCGCTGGCGGCGACCAACGTCGGCACGCCGCTCAATATCCCGCTGCATCCGACGCAGCTGTACGAAGCCGGGGCGGAGCTGCTGATTCTGGTCTTCCTGCTGACCACCGAGCGGCGGGGGAAGGCATTCGCGGGGCGCACGTTCTGGGCCTACATGCTGCTCTACGCGATCTCGCGGTACATCATCGAGTTCTATCGCGGCGATCCGCGCGGCATGGTGCTCGGCATGTCCACGTCGCAGTTCATCTCCCTGATCCTCGCCCCGCTCAGCATCGCAATGCTCGTCTGGCTGGCGCGAAGCCGTCCGGAAACACCGCAGGAATTGCGCGGACGACGAAAGGCGGCGGCGTGAGTGCAGCTACAAGTCTCCTCCGAGTCTGACGGCTCCCGTCTAGACCGCTTTCTCGTGTCGGTCCTGGCCGACTACTCGCGTTCGCAGATCCAGAAGCTCATCGCCGACGGCCACGTCACCGTCCAGCGCCCTCCGGCTCGCGCCCTCGCTCCGAAGGCCAACCTGCAGGTGCGCGAGGGCGATCAGGTGAACGTCGATGCGCCCGACGCCGCGCCCTCCACGCTCGGCGCAGAGGCGCTGCCCCTCGAGATCCTCTACCAGGACCTGGATCTGGCCGTGTTGAACAAGCCGGCGGGGATGGTGATCCACCCCGGGGCGGGACACGCGTCGGGCACGCTCGTGAACGCCCTTCTTCACCATCTCACTGACCTCAGCGGCATCGGCGGGCATCTGCGGCCAGGCATCGTTCACCGGCTGGATCGAGGGACGTCCGGGCTCATGGTGATTGCGAAGCACGATCGTGCGCATCAGGAGCTGTCGCGTCAGTTCCACGATCGCGAGGTCGAGAAGGAATACATCGCTCTGGTGTGGGGCGTCGTGCAGGCCGGCCGTCGCATCGATGCGGCGATCGGGCGGGACCGGGCCGACCGGCAAAAGATGTCCGCACGCGCCAAGCATGCGCGTGAAGCCGTGACGCGCATCACACGGGCACATCACATGCCCGGGCTCACGCTCTGCCAGGTCGCCATACACACCGGCCGGACACATCAAATCCGAGTGCACCTGAGCGCGATCGGACATCCGATCGTCGGAGACTCGTTGTATGGAGGCCTGCACCGGCGAGTGCCGGGCGACATCCGATCGGTCCAACGGCTCGAACGGCCGTTCCTTCATGCCGCGCGTCTGGCCTTCACGCACCCGAGCGAACAGCGACGCATGCAGTTCATCGCGCCCTTGCCCGCCGACCTCGAGGCGGTGCTCGAGGGACTGCCCGGCTGGCCGCCCGAGAAGAAAAAGTAAACGTTCCTCTCTCAGAGAAACTCCACATGGATGGGCCCATCGTCCCTCGCGAGATTCACACGATCTACACGGGGCGCGTCATCACGCTGCAGATCGAAACGATCACGCTGCCCAAGGGCGTCGAGCTGAAAGCCGAGATCATCCGGCACCCGGGCTCGGTCGTGATTCTCCCGGTGACGGATTCGGGCGACGTTGTGCTGGTGCGGCAGTATCGCCACGCGATTGGGCGCATCGTCTGGGAGTTACCCGCGGGCAGCCTGAAAGCCGGGGAGGATGTGGACCGCGCGGCCGTCCGCGAATGTCATGAGGAGATCGGGCTGATCCCATCGACCATCCAGCGTGTGGGTTCGTTCTATCCGACGCCGGGCTACTGCGATGAGGAGATGCACTTCTTCAAGGCGTCAGGCTTGCGGCAGCCGGGCGCCTCGGACGAGCACGCGCACCAGGACGAAGACGAGGACATCGAGGCACGGCCGTTCCCGCTGGCGACCGTGCGCGCGATGATTGCGTCAGGCGAGATCGTCGATATGAAGACGGTCGCCGGGCTGGCGCTGCTGTAGGTGATGGGCCGCCTGAAGGCGGCCCCTATGGAGTGAGAAGGCGGCCCCTACTGGAGTGACGTGGGTACGCGGCGCCCGGCCTTGCGATCCCCGCGCGCCTTGGCCACCGCCGGCACCGGCGTGAGCGCCAGGAGGAGCACTTCATCCACGCTGTGCACGTAGTGAATCGTCAGCTCGCGGCGCAGTTCCTCGTTGAGATCCTCGGTGACGTTCTTCTCGTTCTGTCGCGGGAGGATGATCTCGCGGATGCCAGCCCGCCGGGCCGCCAGCACTTTTTCCTTGATCCCGCCGACCGGCAGGACACGTCCCGACAGCGTGATCTCACCGGTCATCGCGATGTCGCCGCGAACCGGCCGTTTGGTCAGCGCCGACGCCAGCGCCGTCGCGATGGTGACGCCAGCCGACGGACCGTCCTTGGGAATCGCGCCCGAGGGCACATGCAGGTGGAGCTCCGCGTTCTTGAAGAACTCCGGATCGGCGCCATACGTGCCCGCGTGCGCGCGGAACCAGGACAGCGCTGCTCGCGCCGACTCCTTCATCACGTCGCCGAGCTGGCCGGTGATCGTCAGCGTGCCCGCGCCCGCCATTCGCGACACCTCGATGAACAGGACATCGCCTCCAGCGGGGGTCCACGCCAGGCCAATGGCGACGCCCGGGTCCTTGGTCCGCTCCTCCATCTCCTCGTCCATGAACGTTGGCGCGCCCAGCATCTCGGTCACCACGATCGGCGTCACGGTCAGCGCCGCCTCGGCGCCTTCCGCCCTCCAGCGCGCGGCCTTTCGGCACAGCGCGCCGAGCTCCCGCTCGAGGTTGCGGACGCCAGCTTCGCGCGTGTAGCCATGGACGACGGCCCGGATGGCATCGTCGGTGATCGTCATCTGCTCCGGTGTCAGCCCGTGATTGGCGATCTGCTTCTGCACCAGATGGTCGCGCGCGATCGTCAGCTTCTCTTCCTCGGTATAGCCGGGGATTTCCAGCACCTCCATACGATCGCGCAGTGCCGGTGGGACCGGATGCAGCACATTGGCGGTGGTGATGAACAGCACCTCCGAGAGGTCGAAAGGCACGTCCAGGTAGTGATCGCGGAATGAGTTGTTCTGCTCGGGATCGAGGACCTCGAGCAGCGCCGAGGCCGGGTCGCCGCGGAAGTCCGAGCCGAGCTTGTCGATCTCGTCGAGGATGAACACCGGGTTGCGCGACTCGGCGCGGCGGATGCCCTGAATGATCTGGCCGGGAAGCGCGCCGATGTAGGTACGCCGGTGACCGCGAATCTCGGCTTCGTCGCGCATACCTCCAAGCGATACGCGCACGAACTTGCGGCCGAGGGACGCCGCGATCGATTTCGCGAGCGATGTCTTGCCGACGCCCGGAGGCCCGGCAAAGCAGAGGATCGGGCCCTTGACGTCCGGGTTCAGCTTGCGCACGGCCAGATACTCGAGGATGCGGTCCTTGGCCTTCTCCAGTCCTGAGTGATCGGCGTCGAGAATGCCCTTGGTCTTCGGGAGATCGATGACCTCTTCGGTCCGCTTCTGCCACGGCAGCGTCACCAGCCAGTCGAGATAGGTTCGCGACACCGTGTATTCGGCAGCGGCCACCGGCATCCGCGCCAGCCGATCGAGCTCGCGCATCGCTTCCTTCTTCACCGCCTCGGGCATGCCCGCGGCGTCGATCTTCTCGTCGAGCTCCTCGATTTCCTTGGTCTGATCGTCGCCCTCGCCCAGCTCCTTCTGAATCGCCTTCATCTGCTCGCGCAGGAAGTACTCACGCTGGTTCTTGCCGACCTCCGACTGCACCTGTGACTGAATCTTCGATCCGAGCTCGAGGACTTCGAGCTCCTTGATCAGGATTCGGTTGAGCGCGTCCATTCGCGCCCGCACGTCGAGCGTCTCGAGCACTTCCTGCTTTACCGGTGTGGCGATCGTGGTCAGGCTCGAGGCGATGAAATCCGACAGCCGCCCTGGCTCGGTGATGTTGGCGGCAAGGGTCTGCAGGTCGTCGGAGAGCAGCGGCGAGAGCGACACCACCTGCTGGAAGTTGGTCTTGATGTTTCGCAGCAGCGCGTCGATCTCGAGGCGATCGGCGTCGGCCAGCGACTCGGCCGCCGGTGTCACGCGCGCGCGGAGATACGGGCGTGTCTCGGTGATCTGGTCCAGCGTCAGCCGTGTGAGCCCCTGGACGATCAGCCGAAGGCTTCCGTCCGGCAGCTTGAACATCTTGTGGATCTGACTCGCCGTGCCGACCGCAAAGAGGTCCGACTGACCTGGTTCCTCCACCGAGGCATCGCGCTGCGTGAACACCCCGATGACCTTGCCGCCGGAGATGGCCTCGTCGATCAGGCGGACGGACGATTCGCGCGCGACCGCGAGGGGCATGAACGAGTTCGGAAAGAGGACAGTGTCGCGCAGAGGGAGAATGGGCAACTCGTCGGGCACCGACAGCGGGCGCTCGCTGACCGCCAGCTCCTCGAATTCGAGACTGTCGTCGCGTTCGTTCATGGGCGGATGCTCTCCTACTTTGGTGAGACGCGCAAGAACTGCGAGGGGATTTGTTTGGGTGGAGGGACGTCACGGCGGGTCTACAGACCCGCCGCTTCGCATTGACCGCGCAACCGTTGAGGCGGGTCCTTGGGACCCGCCTTCTTGACTCGAAACCTGTCCCTTAGTTCGACACGTCGTAGAACAGTGCCGAGGAACCGCGCTTCTGCGCCTGCATCCGCTCGCGACGCTCGGCCGTCTCGCGGGCTTCCTCGCAATCCTTGCAGCGAACCGCGAACGGCAGCGCGCGCAGTCGAGCCTCCGCGATCTCGTCGCCGCACTCGAAGCAGTCGCCGTAGCTGCCTTCCTCGAGCCGTCGCAGCGCCGCGGCTACCTTGTTCAGCGTCTCGGACTTCATCTGAATCAGCGCGAACTCGATGTCTTCCTGAATGTCGACCTCGGAGCTCTCGCCTTGATCCAGCACGTCCCGATCCTTGCCGCCCTCAGCCCGAACGTCGCGCATCTTTCCCTGGACTGCGTTCAGCAATTCGCGGCGGCGTTCTTCGAGCATCTTCTTGAGCTCGTTATAGCGGCTCGTCTGTGCCGCCACCTTCGTCTTCGTTGTCGTCGCCATGATGCCTGCCGCTCCCTTCCACGTCGCCTTACTTAAGGCCGTTACCAATATGATGTCGGCGGCTTTGCAATTTAAGTGCCCGCCTCGCCCTGTCCGCCCGCCGGTTACGGATGCGAGATATGAACCAAGCTGCCCCTCATTCGATTCCCTGCGTGTAAAACGCCAAAAACCCTCGATTTATAACGACCCGCGATCCTCGATGCCCTGCGCTGAAACATTAGACGCCAGTCTTGATGCGCAGGTTTTCCAACCGACTGTCTCCTGGAGAGTCCACTGATGAGCGACGGATATGTGGCCCGTCTATCGGCGCTGTGAACTCGCGGACACACGCCGACACCGCCACAGCGTCGAGCTCGCCTCAGATCGCTTTCTGACAAGATATTTATAATCAATAGTTTAAAGGCTACATCTCTACGGATGAGACGGGGAAAGTCTGGCGACGAACCTGGAAACCGGTCACGGATCGGCTCTGGTCTGGTATCTAAGTCGAATTGTAGATATTTAAGCAATGTGTAGATTATCAATCACAACGTCATTTGCGAAGGATTAGAGTCGGGATGACGACAAGGATGCCGGAATGACGACCCTTCGTGAGCCATCACCGAGCGCGGGGATCGGACTGGTAACGCACGTTGACGGATGTGCGAAGCTGAATCGATGACCTGTCCGTCCTGCGGCCAGCGCAAAGGTCGCCGCGCCTGCCCGGCACTCAACCAGACGATCTGTGCGGTGTGCTGCGCGACGAAGCGGCTCGTCGAGATCGATTGCCCCGATGATTGCCCGCACCTCACGGCCGCGCGCGAGCATCCGGCGGCGCAGGTGAAGCGTCAACAGGAGCGGGACGTCGCGGTCCTCTTTCCCTCGATCCACCGCCTCACCGAGCGCCAGTATCAGTTGTTCTTTCTCTTTCACACCGCCATTGCTCGACACACGCCTGAGGGGTTCAGCCGAATCATCGATGACGACGTCGCGCAGGCTGCGGGAGCCGTCGCCTCGACGCTCGAGACCGCCTCACGCGGCGTGATCTACGAGCACACGCCCTCGTCGATGCCGGCGACGCGGCTGGCGACCGAGTTGACGACACTGCTGGGCCGGATTCGGGAGCAGGGCGGGACGGTCTCCGATGCTGAGGCTGCGATCGTCCTTCGCGCCGTCGAGCAGGGGGCTCGGGAAGTCAGGAAGGCGCACGACGGATCCGAGACCGCGTATCTTGGCGCTCATCGCTCGCCTGCTTCAGGTCCGGCGATCGCAGGGAACGGGCCCGAAAGAGCCCGCGCAGAGCAGCAGCCCGCTGATTCTGCCGTAGACCTGCTACAATCTAGGGTTTGTGCCTGTGTTCATCGACGCGCCAGGAGCGCTCCGAGAACGCAGCATCTGGAGACGGCAAAGAGGATTTATGGCCAAGCGCTGCGAAATCTGCGACAAGGGTCCGGTCGTCGGCCGGACGGTTTCCCACGCCCACAACGTGGGACCACGACGGTTCGAGCCCAACCTGCAGACGGTGCGAGCGCTCATCAACGGCGCGACCAAACGGATTCGCGTCTGCACGCGCTGTCTGCGCAGCGGCAAAGTCGTCAAGGCGGCCTGAGCATGCGGCAGGTCGTGTCGGCGCCGGATGCGCCGAAGGCCATGGGGGCCTACTCCCCCGCGATCAAGGCCGGCAATCTGTTGTTCATCTCGGGACAGATCCCGGTCGATCCCTCAACCGGCAATCTGATTCAGGGCGACATCGCCGCGCAGGCCGAGCAGGTCATGCGCAACCTGACGGCGCTCCTCCGCGCCGCCGGCGCCGGTTTCGATCACGTCGTGCGCACGACGGTCTATCTCGCCGACATGAACGATTTCGCCGGCGATGAACGAGGTCTACAGCCGCTACATCGTCGATCCGCCGCCGGCACGAGCGACCGTCCAGGTCGCGAGACTTCCGCGAGACGTGAAGATCGAGGTCGACGCGATCGCCGTGCTCGTAGCTAGGCGCTGGCAGTTCTCTCGACTCCCAGCACGCCCTGAACTCCCTTGATGGACTTGATCACCTTCTCGAGGTGCTTCATGTCCCGGATCTCCACGGTCATGTCGATGCGCGCCTGCTGATCCTCGCCGGTGCGCGCCTCCATGTTGGTGATGTTGGTGTTGATGTCCGAGATTTTCGCGCTGATCTCGGCCAGCATGCCCTTGCGGTCTTCGACCTGCATCGTGAGCCGCACGACGTACGGCGCCTGATCGGCGCCCGCGCTGTCCCATTCGACGTCGATGCGGCGCTCGGGATCGAACATCAGGTTGACGACGTTGGGACAGCCGGCCGAATGCACGGACACGCCCTTGCCGCGGGTGATGTAGCCGACGATCTTCTCGCCGCGAATCGGGTTGCAGCACTTGGCGCGGAACACCATCACATCGTCAGCGCCGCGGACCTTGATTTTGTCGGCGCTCGCGCCGCCCGGTCGCAGCACGCGCCTGACCATCGAGACGACCGGCGACGACTTCGCGCAGCTGGGCAGGCGGCACGGACTTCTGCAGCACGGTGCGGGCCGAGAGCTTGCCGTAGCCGATGTGCGCGAGCAGCTCGTCGGCCGACTTGGCGCCGTACTCTGCCGCGAATTTGGTGAGCTCCGGGCTTTCCAGCAGCGTCGACGGGATTGAGATTGAAGCGGCGCGCTTCCTTGTCGAACAGCCGACGTCCGAGGTCGATGCTGCGCGTCCGCTCCTCGGTGAGCAGGACGTGTCGGATCTTGCTGCGCGCGCGCGACGTGGCCACGAAGGACAGCCAGTCGCGGCTCGGCTTGTGACCCGACTGCGTGACGATCTCGACGATGTCGCCGTTCTGCAGTCGCGTGCGCAGCGGCACGATGCGGCCGTTGATGCGCGCCCCGACGCACTGGTGGCCGACGTCGGTGTGCACGGTGTAGGCGAAGTCCACAGCCGTCGAGCCGCGCGGCAGCGAGCGCACCTCGCCTTTCGGCGTGAAGATGTAGACCTCCTCCGGATAGAGGTCGATCTTCAGGTTCTGCAGGAACTCGGCCGGGTCACGCACTTCCTGCTGCACTTCGAGCAGCTGCCGCATCCACTGGAAATAGCGTTCGTCGCGATGATCGCCGACGCGGCCCTCCTTGTATTTCCAGTGGGCGGCGATGCCTTCCTCGGCGCGGCGATGCATCTCGTCGGTGCGAATCTGGACTTCCAGAGGGAAGCCGTGCTCGCTGATGACAGACGTGTGCAGGGACTGGTAGCCATTGGGCCGCGGCATGGCGATGAAGTCCTTGATGCGTCCCGGCACGGGCGACCACGTCTGGTGAATGATGCCGAGCACGCCGTAGCAGTCCTTGACCGACTGCGTGATCACACGCAGTGCCACGAAGTCGTAGACGCGCTCCAGATCGATCTTCTGGCGCTTCAGCTTGAGATGAATGCTGTAGAGGCGCTTGATGCGCCCGTCGAGCTGAATCACCGGGACTTGCGCATCCTCGAGCTTGGTGCGGAGCGCGCGGGTGAGCTCGTCGATGACTGCCTCGGCGCTCTTGCGCTTGGCCTCGACCTTGGCACGCAGCGCATCGTAGGCTCTCGGCTCCAGATACTTGAACGACAGCTCTTCGAGCTCGTTCTTGACCTTGCTCATGCCCAGGCGGCTCGCGATGGGCGCGTAGATGTCGAGCGTTTCCTGGGCGATCTTGATGCGGCGCTCCTCGGGCAGATGGTGCAGCGTCCGCATGTTGTGCAGCCGGTCGGCGAGCTTGACCAGGATGACGCGGATGTCATCCACCATCGCCAGCAGCATCTTTCTGAAATTCTCGGCCTGGCGTTCCTCGCTCGACGAGAAGGGGATCGCGCCGATCTTGGTCACCCCCTCGACGACATGGGCGATCTCGGGGCCGAAGAGCTCCGCGATCCGCTCAGGCGTCGTCAGCGTGTCCTCGACGACGTCGTGCAGGAGGCCGGCGGCGACCGCCACGACGTCGAGTTTCATGTCCGCGAGCGAGTCGGCGACCTCGAGCGGATGGATCAGGTACGGCTCACCGGAATGGCGCACCTGGCCCTTGTGCTCGAGGGCGGAGAAGACGTACGCCCGCCGCAGGAGCTCCAGGTCGGACTCGGGACTGTAGGCCCTCACTTTCTCCAGGAGGGTCTCGAATCGAATCATGAAAGGCGGTGTCTAACCTTCAGACGCGGACCTCGTCCACGTGGTGACCCGGCGTCTTCGCCGCAGGGTAACAGGTTGCGTGTGCCGGCATCTTCATGATAGCCGCCTTCGCGCATGTCGCTACGGCGGCCGGGACGGGAGCCTTGACTGGCCCGAAAACGGATCACTATACTGGCCCGCTTGCGGGGCCCACGGTCGGGGCATCGAACGGATTGCAGGGGGGATTGAGCGATGCGGAAGTTTTCGTCACAGATGGCCATGGGCACGCTGGTCGCGATGCTCGGTCTGGCCACGGCCGGCTGCAGCCAGATCGGCAGGCTGAAGGCCGTGATGGCGTTCAAGGACGGCAATCAGCTGTACCAGCAGCAGGACTACCGGGGAGCCGCAGCGAAGTACGAAGAGACCCTCGCCAGCTGCAAGAGCTCGGGGGGCGACTGCACGGACCCGAAGCTCACCTACGCGTACTTCTTCCTCGGTAACAGCTACGACAACCAGTTCCGCCCCGCGCGCCGCGGCGAGGCGACCAACGACTCGATGCTGACCAAGGCGATCGACAACTACAAGAAGTCCACCGAGGTCGAGCAGGATCCGAAAATCAAGAAGCTCGCCATGGAGTACCTCGTGGCTGCCTATGGTCCAGACAAGCTGAACGACCCGTCCCAGGCCGAGCCCATCCTGCGCCGCATGATCGAGCTCGAACCGAGTGAGCCGAGCAACTACAGCTATCTCTCGCGCATCTACGAGGAGAATGGCGACTACGAGCAGGCCGAGCAGCTTCTGGTCAAAGCGCGCGAGATGAAGCCGAACGACGCCGGCGTCTACGTCACGCTGGCCGCCTTCTACAACCGGCAGGGCGAGTTCGACAAGACGATGGAGTCGCTCCACGCGCGGGCCGAGCGTGAGCCGAACAACCCCGAGGCGTTCTACACAATCGCCACGTACTACTGGGAGAAGGCCTACCGGGACTTCACGACCTCGGAAGCCGACAAGAGAAAGTTCGTCGCCGCGGGCAACGAGGCGATCGACAAGGCGATCAAGCTGAAGGCGGACTATCACGAGGCGCTGACCTACAAGGGGCTCCTGCTGCGTGTGGAGGCCAATCTCGAGAAGAACCCGTCGCGTCAGCAGAGCCTGCTCAAGGAAGCCGACCAGTATCGGGACCGCGCCGTCGAAGTCCAGCGGAAGCAGCGCGCCGCCGGCGCCGGCGAGTAGACTGCACGTTTTTGTAGGGAGAAGGGCCATTCCTTTCGGGGATGGCCCTTTTTTCGTGTTCGGCAACTTCAGCGCCGAATACCCGTCATTTACCCATCCGTAACTTCCGCTTAGTATGGTTGGGCCTTCCGTTTCTATTTTTCGTCAATGGCTGCGGGGTCCGGGGACTTGAATGCTCAGTGCTGGGAGTGACTCAATGAAGCGCGTGTTGAACGTGATGGTGCGGCTCGGATTTCGGACACTCGCCCTCGTGGCGCTCGCTCTTGTGGTGGTCCCGATAGAGTCGGTATTCGCGCAGGGCGTAACGACCGGGGCCCTCAGCGGAATCGTGACGAACGAGCAGAAGCAGCCGATTCAGGGTGCGAACGTCATCGCCATCCATCTGCCCTCGGGCACGAGCTACGAAACGGCGACGCGAGCCGACGGCAGGTTCACGATCCCAGGTATGCGTGTGGGTGGTCCGTACAGCGTGACAGTGGCCTACACCGGCACCATTGGAACGGCATTCGAGCCGCAGACGCAGGAAGACGTCACGATCAACCTCGGCGTGGCGAGCGACCTCACCTTCAATGTTCGAGCGATTTCCGTACAAGAGACGGTCACGGTCTCCGCTGTCACCGATCCGGTCTTCAGCCCGAGCCGCACCGGCGCCGCGACGGCTATCAACCGCGTCGATCTGGCGACGCTGCCGAGCGTCGGCGGCCGGCTCGCCGACGTGACACGCCTGACACCACAGGCGAAGGGCAACTCGTTCGGCGGCGCCGACAACCGCATGAACAACATCACGGTGGACGGCGCGGCGTTCAACAATTCGTTCGGCCTGCGCGCACAGCCGGGAGAGACCTCGGGCGTCGCGCCGATATCGCTCGAGTCGATCGAGCAGGTGCAGGTCAGCATCGCGCCCTTCGACGTTCGCCAGGGCAACTTCGTCGGCGCCAGCGTCAACACCGTCACCCGCTCGGGAACGAACCGGCTGACCGGCTCCTTCTACCATCGCATGCGCAACCAGGATCTGGTCGGCAAGGAAGCCAATGGCCAGGTGTTCAATCCCGGCGTCTTCACGTTCCGCAACACCGGCGGTTGGGCGGGCGGTCCGGTCGTCAAGAGTCGTCTGTTCGTGTTCGGCACGTTCGAGGACGAGAAGGATCAGCGGCCGCTGACGACGTTCACGGCCAACCCGGGCGGAGCTCCGGCGACAGGCAACATGACGCGCGTCCTCGAGTCGGACCTGAATTCGCTCAGCTCGTTTCTCGACCAGCGCTTCCAGTACGACACCGGGGAGATCACCGACGTGGACGTTCCGGCGCTGACCCCGGCGCGCCGCTTCCTGCTGCGCGGCGACTACAACATCAATAACAGCAACAAAGTGAGCGCCCGCTACAACTACCTCGACTCATCGACGGATCAGCGCCTGTCGACGTCGAGCTCGCTTGGCTTCGGCCGCAGCACGACCACGAACTTCCTGGGCTTCGCTGCCTCGAACTACTCGATTCTCGAGGACATCCGCTCCCTCATCGGCGAGTTCAACTCGGTGCTCGGCAGCAGCATGTCGAACAGCCTGCTCGTCGGCTACACGACGCAGGACGAGAGCCGCGGAGCGATCAGCACGCTGTTTCCGTTCGTCGACATCCTGCAGAGTGGCGTCACCTACACCTCGTTCGGAACCGAGCCGTTCACGCCGAACAACGAACTGCGCTACAAAACGTTTCAGCTGTCGGACAGCCTCAGCAAGTTCGGCAACCGTCACTCATTCACGTTCGGCGGGAACCTGCAGCGCTACGAGTCAGAGAACATCTTCTTCCCCGGCAAGCAGAGCGCCTACGTCTACAACTCGCTGCAGGATTTCTACACCGACGCGAACGACTTCCTTGCCAATCCGAACCGGACCGTGTCGCCGGTCACGCTCAATCGTTTCCAGGTCCGTTACAGCAACATCCCCGGACAGGACAGACCCATTCAGCCGCTCGAGGTCTGGACGGGAGGCGGCTGGGCGCAGGACGAATGGCGGCCAGGCCGCAACCTGACAGTCACTGCCGGCATCCGCTTCGACATTTCGAAGTTCGGCGACACGGGCTACGCGAACGCGAACGCCGATGCGTTGACGTTTGTTGACGACACCGGCGCGCCGACCCGGTATCCATCGGGAACGCTCCCGGAACCAAAAGTGCTCTGGTCGCCGCGCTTCGGCGTCAACTGGGACGTCGCGGGCAACCAGCAGACCCAGGTGCGCGGTGGCACGGGCGTCTTTACCGGCCAGCCGCTGTATGTCTGGATCTCGAACCAGATCGGCAACACTGGCGTGCTGACAGGATTCATCAACGAGACCAACGTCACCTCGCGCCCATTCCACCCGGACCCGGATCACTACAAGCCGGCCAACGTCACCGGCGCACCGGCCGCGACCTACGAACTGGCCCTCACGGATCCCAATTTCCAGTTCCCGCAGGTGTGGCGCTCCAACCTGGCCGTCGACCAGCGACTGCCCGGCGGCATCACCGGCACGGTCGAACTCCTCCTCAATCACGACGTCAACGGCATCTACTACTTCAACGCCAACCTGCCGGCCGCGCAGGGAGCGTTCACGGGCGCGGACACCCGCCCGCGATGGGTCGGGCTCGCGTGCACCGCGCCAACCGGCGGGGCCTGCTCGAACCGCATCAACAACGCGACGGGCAATCAGGTCAGCAACGCCATCGTGATGAAGAACCAGGATATCGGCAGCTCCTGGCAGCTGGCGACGAGCCTGTCGAAGATTTCGGCCAGCGGTTACTCGATGCGCGGCGCCTACTCCTACGGCGAGGCCAAGAACACTATCGACCCCGGCTCCATCGCGTTCGGTTCATGGGCGAGCAACCCGCACTCGGGCAACCCGAATGACCCCGGCACCGGCTTCTCGACCGAGTCGCCGGGCCACCGGTTCTTCATCCAGGGCTCGTACTCGAAGCAGGTACTTCGGGTGGGGCGCCACCTCGGTGTCGGCCTTCTTCAACGCCCAGACGATCGGCAACGCCAGCTACATCTTCGCCGCCGACGCGAACGGCGACGGCGCCTCGCCGAGCGACCTGATCTACATCCCGCGCAGCATGTCGGAGATGAACTTCGTCGTGTTCACGCACACCAACGGGCGCGTCTTCACACCCGCCGAGCAGGCCGCGGCCTTCGAGGCCTACATCGCGCAGGACTCGTATCTGAGCAAGCACCGCGGCGAGTATGCCGGACGCAACGCCGCGTTCCTGCCGCTCGTGAAGAGGATGGACTTCAGCGTGACGCAGGACGTGTTCACCAACCTCGGCGGCCACCGCAACGCCGGGCAGTTCCGCGTCGACATCCAGAACTTCGGCAACCTCCTGAACAGCGACTGGGGCGTGAGCCAGCGCTACATCCGCGGCGTGTTCTCGAACGGCGTAACCGGCGTGCAGTTGCTGACCAACCCGGGTGTCGACGCCAACGGCGCGATCAACTACCGGATGTCGGTCGTGAACAACGAGCTGCTGACACGATCGCTCGAGCCGACGCTGGGCCTGACCGACGTGTATCAGGTGATGTTCAGCTTCCGGTATTCGTTCAACTAGTGATCGCCGTGCCGGGTCCATAGAACAGGACCCGGCCTACACTGCCCCGGGGCGGGTCTTGCTTTATAGACCCGCTACTTCCGATACACTCTGACCCGTGCATCGCCGGGCGCTTCTGCTCGTCCTCGTCTGCTTCGTCCTCGGGGCGGGACGCGCGCAGGTTCTCCTCGGCGACGACGCAAAGCCGACTCTCATTCTGATTTCGTTCGACGGCTGGCGGTGGGACTACCGCACGACGTACGCCGCTCCCAACCTGACCCGCCTGGCGGCCAGGGGCGTGAGCGCGGACCTGATTCCCAGCTATCCCTCGAAGACCTTCCCGAACCACTACACGATCGTCACCGGGCTCTATCCCGGCCACCACGGCATCGTGGCCAACACGGTCAAGGACCTGCCAACCGGCCGCCGCCTGTCGATGAGCAACAGCGTCGAGAATCGGGACGCGATGTGGTGGGGCGGCGAGCCCATCTGGGTCACGGTGCAGCGCGCTGGCCTGTTGTCGGCGTCCATGTTCTGGGTCGGATCCGAAGCACCCATCGAGGGCCATCGGCCGAACATCTGGTCGCCGTTCAACGATGCGCTGCCCAGCGCTGCACGCGTCGATCGCGTCCTCAGCTGGCTGGATCTACCGGCCGCCAGGCGGCCGACCCTCGTGACGCTCTACATCGACGAGGTCGACGGGGCTGGACACAGCTTCGGACCCAGGTCCGAGGCCGTGCGATCGGCTGTTCGCCGCGCTGACGGTCACCTGGGCCGCCTGCTGCGCGGCCTGGAGAGGCGCCACCTGATCGACAAGGTCAACATCGTCGTCGTGTCGGACCACGGGATGGCCGAGACGTCAACGAACCGCGTGGTCGTGCTCGATGACTACGTCTCTCCAGACGATGTCGAGGTCGTCGACATCAACCCGACGCTCGGCTTGTTCCCCAAGGCCGGTCGTGAGGAAGCCGTCTATCGCGCGCTCGTCAACGCCCATCCACGACTCAAGGTGTACTGGCGCGCCGAGACGCCGGAGCATTGGCACTATCGAGACCACCCACGGATTCCGCCGATCGTCGGAGTGGCCGACGAAGGCTGGCAGGTGCTGCCACGAGCCACGCTGAGGCAGCGAATCGAGCGTGGGCAGACCGGCGCCAGAGGGGAGCATGGCTACGACCCGCGCGACGCGAAGTCGATGCATGGCATCTTCGTCGCGGCAGGGCCCGCGTTCAAGAGCGGCGTGGAGCTTCCGCCATTCCAGAACATCCACGTCTACGACGCGCTGGCCAGGGCGCTCGGCGTCGAACCGGCGAAGAACGACGGCGACCCCGCGGTTGCGCGGACGATGCTGAAATAGAAAAGGCGGACCTGAAGGTCCGCCTCTACGGATATCGCGTGATGGTCCGAAGGTAGAGGCGGACCTTCAGGTCCGCCTTCTTCAGCGCTACTCGCCGCCGGACGCGGCCTTGCGCATGCCTTCGGTGACGATGCCGACCTTCTCGACGCCCGCGCCCTTGGCGGCGTCGATGACTTCGACGATTTCACCGTAGCGCAGCGTGCCGGCACCCATGATGAACATGGTTTTCTGCGTGCGCTCCTCGAAGATCGTCCGCAGCGTGTCCTCCAGATCGCGGAGATCCACGTCCTTGTTGTTGATCGAGATCTTCTTGTCGGCCGTGTAGTTCAGCACGATCTGGCTGATGTCGGGCGTCGCCTGCTTCGGCTGCTGTGTTTCGGCCGGCAGGTTCACGTCGAGACCGCGCTGATTGAGCGGCAAGGTCACCATGAAGATCACCAGGAGCACGAGCAGGACGTCGATCATCGGCGTCATGTTCATGTCCGCGTTCGCCTCGAGCTTCTTCCCCCGGAAGACGCGCTCGGCGCCGTGGTGTTGATGGGCAGCCATTACTCGCCCCCTCGGGTGGTCGGCGACGCGGACCGCCGCGGATCGGTGATGAGGCCCATGTCCTCGATCCCGCTGGCCCGCAGCTGGTCCATCGCGTCCATCACGGCGCTGTACTCGACATCCTCGTCAGCCTTGATGATCACGATGCGCTCGTTCTTGCCCTCGAGGATCTCGGTCACCCGGCGCTGCAGGTCGTCTTTCAGCACCGGCACGGCGTTGAGATAGAACCGCTTCTGCGAGTCGATCGCGAGGACCGTCTGCTCCTGCGTGTCAGGCTTCTCGGTCGTGTTCGACGCGACCGGAAGCTTGACGCTGACACCCTGCTGGAGCAGAGGCGCCACGATCATCATGA
This sequence comes from uncultured Acidobacteriota bacterium, assembly GCA_963751025.1. Taxonomy (GTDB): domain Bacteria; phylum Acidobacteriota; class Vicinamibacteria; order Vicinamibacterales; family UBA2999; genus Gp6-AA40. The sequence continues at coordinate 214,826 of CAVVTC010000016.1, forward strand.
TGATGAGCAACACCAGCATGACGTCGACGAGGGGCGTGACGTTGATGTCGGACTTGACGCCGGTGCCCCCGCCTAGTTGAACTGCCATAGCGAAACTCCAGTCGTGAAATCTGACCTACGCCGTCTTCTTGATGAAGTAGTCGACGAGCTCAGACGAGGAGTTGTCCATCTCGACGTTGAAGTACTCGAGGCGGCTGGTCAGGTAGTTGTAGAACCAGACCGCGGGAATCGCGACGAAGAGACCCAGCGCGGTCTCGACGAGCGCTTCGGCGATACCGGCCGACACGCCCGCGATACCGCCCGACCCGGTCGAGGCGATGCCGACGAACGCGTTGATGACGCCGACGACCGTGCCGAGCAGTCCGACGAACGGTGCCGTCGAGCCGATGGTGGCGAGCGTGTTGACGCCCTTCTTCAGGTCGTTGGTGGTCAGGGCCGAGGCGCGCTGAATCGAGCGGCGCACCGTGTCCAGAACGTCATCGCGGTTCAGGCTGGTGCCGCTCTCCTGCTGGAACTGATACTCCTGCAGACCGGCGAGCACGACCTTGGCCAGGTGGCTGTAGCGGTAGTCCTTGGAGGCCGACAACGCGATGGCTTCCTTCAGACGGCCGTCACGGAGGTGCTTGGCCACCTGCGGCGCGAAGAGCTTCGACTGCTTGCGCGCCTGGTTATACGTGTAGATGCGCTCGATCGCGATCCCGACAGACCAGAACGACATGATGAAGAGGACGATGGCGACACCCCAGGCCACCGCGCCCATCTGCGCGAACATGTCGATGAGGTCGAGACCCGCACCTTCCTGCGCAAACGCCGGCGTGCTGAGCAGGAGGGCTCCAACGGCTCCACACGCGATCTGACCTACTTGACGCATCTTCCGAACACCCATTACTGCATCCTCCGCTTCTCCCTATCCGTCGTGTCCGGCTTCAGCCGGACTGGCAGGGATAGCCTGTCTATGTATGCGCTGACGTTCTAACTGAGCGTGAACTGCACGGTGACGGTCATGATGACGGGCACCGGTGTGTTGTTGAGCAGAGTCGGCGTGAACTCCCACTGTTTGACGGCGTCGAGCGCCGCCTGGTCGAGCAACGGGATCGACCGGAGGACGCGGGCGTCCTGGACCTTGCCGTTCGGTCCGATCACGGCCTCGATGATGACGACGCCCTGAACGCGAGCGGACTGGGCAATCGGCGGATAGGCCGGAGCGACGTGCTTGGTCTTGGTGGGCTGCTTGATCTGTCCGCCGACGCGCACTGGCTGGGTCGGAGGCGGAGGCGGTGGTGGCGCCTCGGGCAGTCCACCAACCACACCGCCGACCACGCCACCGGGCACGCCACCCTCGACGCCTGCGCGCTCGAAGTTGGTGTCCACCGGTTCTGGCTTGATTTCAGGTGGTGGTTCCGTCGGCGCCGCGTTCGGGTTCACCACTTCCACCGGTTTCGGCGCGGCCGCCGGCGGCGGAGGGGGTGGGGGCGGCGGCGGAGGGGGCGGCGGCGGAGCAGCCACGAACGCCATCATCGAGGGTGGCGTCGGCAAGGCCTCGAAAGCCATCAATGGAACGATGACCAGGCCCGCAACGACTGCGGCTTCGATGAGGATCGTGGCCCCGACCGAGTAGCTCTGCTTGTTGCCAAGCTTGATGGAGGGGTCGACGATGTCGCCGAACATGCGTTCATCACGTGGCACGGGTCTTCTACCTCCTGGAGTCGCCTGCGCAGCCGCGCCGAGCGGCCGATTATAGCTAGGCCCAAAAAAGGGTGTCAACGAAACGTTCTGTGTCTCGTGGCGGGCCGCCTTCAGGCGGCCCTCTCACACCCTTGAAAACACCAGCGAAGGGTTAGACACCGCCTTCGCAAAAGTGCTCCGGCTTCGCGGGACCGGCATTCTATCCCGAATCTGACGCTCAGCCGCACGACAAAAATGGCTCGACAACGCCGGAAAACCATGCAAAGCCGGCGCCTCGGCGCTTTGCTTACGAGCCGATCCGCATCCCGTAGAACGAGCGATACACGAACACCACGGACACGGCAAAGAACACCGCCGCCAATGCGTGGCTCAGCCCCTCGCCCTGCTGCTCGCTGAGGCGCACGGCCAGCGAGACCGCGAGCAGACCGAACAGCGTCGTGAACTTGATCACCGGGTTCAGCGCCACTGACGAGGTGTCTTTGAACGGATCGCCCACCGTGTCGCCGACCACCGTCGCGGCGTGGAGCGGCGTGTTCTTCATCTTCAACTCGGTCTCGACAATCTTCTTCGCGTTGTCCCACGCGCCGCCCGCGTTGGCCATGAAGACGGCCTGATACAGACCGAAGAGCGCGATCGAGATGAGATAGCCGATGAAGAAGAAGGGCTCGACGAAGGCAAAGGCCAGCGTCACGAAGAAAATGGTCAGGAAGATATTGAACATCCCCTTCTGCGCGTAGACCGTGCAGATCTCGACAACCTTCTTGCTGTCCTCGACAGAGGCTTTCTCGACGCCCTCGAGCTTGATGTTCGCCTTGATGAACTCAACGGCGCGGTAGGCACCGGTGGTGACCGCCTGCATCGACGCACCAGTGAACCAGTAGATGATCGCGCCACCGGTCACCAACCCGAGCAGGAACGGCGGATGCAGCAACCCGAGCTTGTCGACATTCACGGTCAGCTTTTCCGTCAGCTCGACGATGATCGAAAAGATCATCGTCGTCGCGCCGACGACGGCTGTGCCAATCAGCACCGGCTTGGCGGTCGCCTTGAACGTGTTGCCGGCGCCGTCGTTTTCCTCGAGCATCGCTTTCGCGTGCTCGAACTGTGCGTTGATCCCGAAGTCCTTCTTGAGCTCCTGCTGGATACCCGGGATACCCTCGATCACGGACAGCTCGAAGACCGACTGCGCGTTGTCGGTGACCGGACCGTAGGAGTCCACAGCGATGGTCACCGGGCCCATGCCGAGGAATCCGAACGCCACGAGGCCGAACGCGAACACGGCCGGCGCCAGCATCAGTCCCGACATCGACGTGCCCATTTCGCTGACGAAATAGGCGATGGTCATCAGCGCGACGATGCTGAGGCCGATCCAGTAGCCGCTGAAGTTGCCGGCGACGAGGCCCGAGAGGATGTTGAGCGACGCGCCGCCCTCACGCGATGAGGTCACCACTTCCTTGACGTGGCTCGACTCCACCGAGGTGAAGACCTTGACCAGCTCGGGAATGATGGCGCCGGCGAGCGTGCCGCACGTGATGATGGTGGACAGCTTCCACCACAGCGTGCCGTCGCCGAGGCCCGCGATGAGCAGGTACGACACGATGTAGGTCAGCACCACCGACACGATCGACGTCAGCCAGACGAGCGACGTGAGCGGCGCCTCGAAATTCATCTTCGCGACGCTTCCGTAGCGCGCCTTCGCGATCGCCTCGTTCAGGAGGTAGGAGAACGCGCTCGCAATGATCATCATCACGCGCATGACGAAGATCCAGACGAGGAGCTGAACCTGTGTCGCGGCCTCAGGCACCGCCAGCATGATGAAGGTGATCAACGCGACGCCGGTGACGCCGTAGGTCTCGAACCCGTCCGCGCTCGGACCGACCGAGTCGCCGGCGTTGTCACCCGTGCAGTCCGCGATGACTCCCGGGTTCCGCGCGTCGTCTTCCTTGATGTTGAAGACGATCTTCATCAGGTCCGATCCGATGTCGGCGATCTTGGTGAAGATGCCGCCGGCAATACGCAGCGCAGCCGCGCCGAGCGACTCGCCGATGGCGAAGCCGATGAAGCACGCGCCGGCGTAGTCGCCGGGGATAAAGAGCAGGATGAAGAGCATGATCAGCAGCTCGACGCTGATGAGCAGCATGCCGATGCTCATGCCCGCCTTCAGCGGGATCGCATACACCGGGTACGGCTTCCCTTCCAGGCTCGCGAACGCCGTCCGCGAGTTCGCGTAGGTGTTCACACGGATGCCGAACCAGGCGACGCTGTAGCTGCCGAGAATGCCGACGACGCTGAAGAGGAGAATGATGGCGACGCGTCCGAATCCCATTGCCTCGAGCACGCCGAAATACAAAATGATGATGGCGGCGATGAAAAGCTCGAGGATGGCCAGGAAGCGGCCCTGCGTGAGCAGATAGGTTTTGCAGGTCTCGTAAATCAGCTCGGAGATCTCCCGCATCGAGCGATGCACCGGCAGGTTCTTCAGCTGGTTCAGGATGACCAGACCGAAGAGGATGCCGAGCGCGGAGACGCCGAGGCCGATCATCAGCAGCGTGCGGCCGTCATAGCCCCCAACCGTCACCAGGCTCAGGTCGGGAAGCGCCAGATTGGCCTCTCCGCCTCGCCTCTCGCCTTCAGGGGCGGCTTGCGCCGCAGGGGCAGCCGGCTCCGGTTGCTGCGCCCACGTTGCTGCCGGCGCCATCAGCGCGGTTACGACGACGATCGCCAGCGCGACCATCGCACCACGCACACGGCCGAATCCTTTGAACGACTCGGTCATCACAGTCTCAACTCCTCTCGTTACCTGTCAGTTGGCCTTTGCGGGCCGCTCAGGACTTGCCTTCGATGCGACCGGGCAGTGACATCCCGCCGGTCAGAAAAATCCGCACGCCTTCCTCGACACTGATGTCGGGGAAGATGGCGCGCTCACGGGGAAAGATCATCACGTCGCCGAGATAGAGATGGTTGGTCGGCACGTACACCGCCATCACCGTTTCAACACCACGACCGCGGTCCACCTCGAACTCCTTCGTCAGAAACCCCATGACCCAGCCCGCGGCTCGGGTCATCCACCATCACGACCCGCTTGAACCCGGTCTCATTATCCGGCGAGAACGCGGCCACCAGCTGCCTCACGGGCGCATAGATGGTCCGGAACACCGGAATCTTCATCAGCCAGCCCTCGCCCCGCGTAAGCAGTCGGCGACCGAGGACGTTGGTGGCAATCGCCCCCACCGTCAGCACGAACAGCAGCGTGATGAGGATGCCGAGTCCGGTGACCTCGCGACCCAGGACCTGCTTGGCCAGCGGCGCCGTGAAACTCTCAATGATACCGAAGATCCACACTAGCGCGAAGACACTAATGAAGAGGGGAACCGTCACGATGACGCCGGCGAGAAAGCTGCGACGCAACCAGCCGATTACAGCCATCCGGCGCCCATCGCGATCAGCACCACGATTCCCGCGACGATGCGGTACCACGCAAATGGAGCGAAACCGGCCCGCGCGACGTAGCGCACGAACGGTTTCACGACCAGCAGCGCGGCGACAAACGCCATGACGAACCCGATGGCGATTTCCACACCGCGCTCGGGTGCCAGATGATCGCGCACGTCCCACAAATCGTGCAGAAAGGCGCCGGCCAGTGCAGGCATCGCGAGGAAGAAGGAGAACTCCGCCGCCGCCGGACGATCGAGACCGGCCAGCAGACCGCCCATGATCGTGGCGCCCGACCGCGAGACGCCCGGCACGAGCGCGAGCATCTGACACATGCCCACGGCAAATGCCCGCCCCACGGGCGTCCGCTCCGCCTCGAACACAACCGGCCGTGGTCGGAAGCGCTCGATCGCCAGGATCGCCACGCCGCCGATGATGAAGGCGGCCGCAATCACTCCAGGGCTCTGATAGAGCCGGCTCTTCACCCAGTCGGCGAGCAGCACGCCGGCGAGGCCGGCCGGAATCGAGGCGATCACGAGCATCAGCGCAAAACGGCGCGCGGCGGGATCCGACGTCAGCCCGAGGAAGGCACCAATGATCTTGGCTCGATAGAGCCACATGACGGCCAGCACCGACCCGAACTGGATCATCACGGTGAAGACGCCGCCCGGATCCTGATATCCGAGGGTCTGACCAACGAGCAGCAGGTGCGCGGTGGACGAGATCGGCAGGAACTCCGTGAGGCCCTGCACGATCCCCAGCACCGCGGCGAGCAGATAGGTCAAGCCAACGCTACGACGCCTTGGCCCGCTTCGGTTTGCGCCCGCCCTGGCCGGCCGCGTCGCCGGACGAGGCCGGCGCCGCTGACGAGTGTGGACGCGGGCTCAACAGCACGGCCACCGCCGAGGCGATGAACACCGTGGAATACGTACTCGTGATGACGCCCACCAGCATCGCGAACGCGAACGGCTTGAGCACATCGCCGCCAAACAGATACAGCGACAGTACCGCCAGAACGACGGTACCGGCCGTGATCACCGTCCGCGGCAGCGTCTGGTTGACGCTCAGGTTGATGATGTCCTTCATCGGCTCGCGGCGGTGCGAACGGAGGTTCTCGCGAACTCGATCGAAGATGACGATCTGATCGTTCACGCCGTAGCCGACCAGCGTGAGGATCGCGGCGATGACGTTCAGCGACAGCTCGTAGCCGGCGAACGTCATGATCGACAACGTGATCAGCACGTCGTGAATGCTCGCCGTCATGGCGCCGATGCCGAAGCTCAGTCGGAACCGGAACGCGATGTAGGCCATGATGCCGAGCAGCGAGCCGATCGTGGCGTAGATCCCCTTGCGCTGCAGGTCCTGCCCGATGACCGGACCGACGAACTCGGTCTGGATCACCTCGATCTTTCCGAGATTCGACTTCTGCAGATAAGAGACGACCGTAGCGGCGGTCTCGTCAAGACCGGAGCCCTGTTCCGTCGTCGTTCCCTGGGGCAGCTTGATCAGCTTCTGGTTGTTGGCCGCATCGCCGAACTGCTGGATCTGGACCTCACCGGGGATCGAGGCCAGTGCGGTTCGCACATCGTCGTCGCTGACCGGTTTCTCGAAGCGGACAGTGACGTTGGTGCCGCCGGCGAAGTCGATGCCGAGCGGCACGCCGCTTGACGATCATCTGGCCGACGCCGGCGAGGATGATCAGCCAGGAGAGCGCTAGCGTGTGCCAGCGCCAGCGCAGCCAGTCGATCTTGACGTTAGTCAGAATGCGCATAGTCGGAAGCTCAAATACTCAAGGTTGCGGCGCGGCGGCGCGTCAGCACGATTTCGAACATGGTCCGCGACACGAAGACCGCGGTGAAGACGTTGGAGGCGAGCCCGATCGCCAGACTCGTGGCGAAGCCGCGAATCGGGCCGGTACCGAACTGGAACAGGAACGCGGCCGCGATCAACGAAGCGACGTGCGTGTCCACGATCGTCCACCACACCCGGTCGAAGCCCGCGTTCACCGCGGCGCGAACGCCGCGCGCAGTCGCGAGCTCCTCCTTGATGCGCTCGAAGATCAGCACGTTCGAGTCCACGCCCATGCCAATCGTCAGAATGAATCCGGCGATGCCCGGGAGCGTCATCGTCGCTCCCAGGTAGGACATCATCCCGAGCAACAGCACCAGGTTCACGACGATGGAGGTCAGCGCGTTGAGGCCGGCCAGCTTGTAGTAGAAGAGCATGAACACCACGACGAGCACCAGGCCTCCGACCGCCGCCGTCAGGCCGGCGCGGATCGAGTCCTGGCCCAGCGTGGGTCCGACCGTGCGCTCCTCGAGATACTCCATCGTCGCCGGCAGCGCGCCCGACTTCAGCGTAATGACCGTGTCGATCATCTCGTCGCGGTTGATGCCGGTGATCTGCCCGCTGTCGGTGATCCGCCCCTGGATCGTCGCCACCGACATCACGCGATTGTCGAGCACGATCGCCATCGGACGTCCGATGTTGGTCTGCGTGAAGTTCCCGAACCGCCCCGCGGCGTCCTGCTTCAACGTGAACTGCACCGCCGGCCGGTTGAATTCGTCGATCGACTGCTGGGCATTGCGAAGGTCGCGACCCGAGACCGCGGCCGCCCGCTTCAGCGAGTAGAACACCGTCCCCGCGGTGCCGGCCGTGCCGCCCCCTTCCTGGCGGCCAGGCAGAATCTCGACATCAGGCGGCACAACGTTGCTGTAGGCCTGTAGCGCAGCTTCCCGGTTCGGGAACGGGCCCTGGTCGACGAGCGTCAGCTTGAGCTGCGCGGTCGATCGAATGATCTCCTTCGCGCGCCGCACCTCGGTGACACCTGGAAGCTGGACGACGATCTGATCCACGCCACCGTACCGGGCGACGATCGGCTCGGCAACGCCCAGTTCATTGACCCGTCGCTCGATGGTTTCGAGCGACTGGGTGACGGCGCTGTCCCGCAACTGATTGGCGATGTTCGGCCTCATGCGGTAGGAATAGCCGCTCGTCTCCGAGGACCGCTCGAACGAGGCGTCGGCATCGACCGCCGCGTCGCGAAACGCCGAGTCGTTCTGGATGCCTTCGACCTTGAACTCCGTCGCGCTGACCACGTCGACTTTCGCGTTCTGCACGCTGGCGCGGCTGAGCGCGTCGCGGAGCCGTTCGACCGTCGTCTCGGTCTCCAATTGGAGCGCATCGTCCGTCTTGACGCGGAGGACGAGGTACACGCCGCCCTTGAGGTCGAGGCCGAGCCGCACCTTCTGGCTCGGCGGATAGAACGACCAGACGGACAGCCCGATGACGGCGGCGATGATGATCAGCCGCCACTTCATGTCTTTCATCATTGCTGATTACCCTCGGGGACGACGGGGTCCTGCCCCTGATATCCAACGATCGCCGCACGCGAGACTTCGATGCGCACGTTGTTGGCGACCTGCAGCTGCACGGACTGGTCGCTCAGGCGTGTGATCGATCCAAAGATGCCGCCGGTCGTGATGACCCGATCGCCAACTTTGAGCGCCGCGAGAAACGCCGTCACCTTCTGCTGGCGCTTGCGCATCGGCAGCACCATCACGAAATAGAAGATGCCGAGAATCAGCGCGAACGGAATGAGCTGGAGCCATGGATTGGGACTCCCCCCTTGGGGCGTGGCCATGGCCAGGAGAAACGGGTCGAGAAGACTCATGAGTCGTGGTGCAGGCGGGATAACCCTAACGGAGTGTCCGGCTTCAGCCGGACTACATTGTGTTGTCCGACTTCAGTCGAACCCGAAGGAACTCCTGCCTGAAACTATCGAAGTTTGCGAGCTTTATAGCCTCCCTGATCCGTTTCATGGTGTCAAGGTAAAAGGCCAGGTTATGCAACGTGTTAAGGGCACCCGACGGTCATCTCGCCCGCCAGATGCAGGTGCCGCAGATACGCGCGTGAATGATTGCGTGCAGGTGTAACAGCGGCAGGCGGGATCGACGGGACCGTCGTCCTCGGCGTACCTGGCGTTCTTGATGTTGATCCGGCCGAGGCTGGTGAAAAGCTGCCCGTTCCGCGCGTTTCTCGTCGGCAGCACGCAGTCGAACATGTCGATGCCCCGTCCCACGCACTCGACCAGGTCCTCGGGCGTTCCCGCGCCCATCAGATAACGGGGCGCGTCGGCCGGCAGGCGGACGGCGGTGTCCTCGGCCACCGAGTACATCACGTCGATGGGTTCTCCGACGCTCAGTCCCCCGATGGCGTAACCCTCGAAGCCGATCGCCACCGTGGCATCCGCGCTTTCGCGTCGCAGGTCCGGGAAGACACCGCCCTGCACGATGCCGAACTGGGCCTGGCCGCTGTTGGAGACCGTCACGGCTGGTGATGCAGGGGCCGCGTTCAGGGATGTAGGGGCCGCCTTCAGGCGGCCCGGGTCTCGGAGCTCGGTCAGCCGCGTACGACAACGCGCCGCCCAGCGCACGGAGCGCTGCATGGATTCAGCCGCGGCATCGCGCGTGGACGGATAGGCCAGGCACTCATCGAACACCATCGCGATATCGGAGCCAAGCCGGGCCTGAATGTCCACGGTCCGCTCGGGCGTGAACTGATGCCGCGAGCCGTCAAGGTGCGACTGGAATTCCGCGCCGTCTTCGCTGATGACCCGTCCGCTCGGCGAGGCTGAAGACCTGGTATCCGCCGCTGTCGGTGAGCAGCGGGCGATCCCAGCCGATGAATCGATGCAGACCTCCCCGTCGCGCGATCAACTCGTCGCCGGGACGGAGGAACAGGTGGTAGGTGTTGCCGAGAATGATCTCGGCGCCGCTGTCGGCGACGTCGCGGTGCAGGGTGGCCTTGACGGCTCCCTGCGTGCCGACGGGCATGAACGCCGGCGTCTGCACGACGCCGTGAGGGGTCTCGAAGGCTGCCGAGGCGGGCCGATCCGTCGGTAGCGCTGACCGTAAAGCGAAACGACATCAACGCCTTATTATTAGGTTCAGTGAAGAAACTTCGCGTCGGCGTGATTTACGGCGGCCGCTCCGGCGAGCATGAAGTCTCCATCGCGTCGGCCGCCTCGATCTTCAAGCATCTCGACCCGGCGCGGTACGAAGCCGTTCCGATCAAGATCGCCAAGGACGGACGCTGGGCATTGACCGGCGACGTGCCCAAAGCGATTTCGGCCGCGGAGGTTCATCGCCAGGCCGAGAGCACGGCCCTGCAGGCGATCGAGCCGACCGCCGCGCTCTCGAGCCGCCACATCGACGTGGTGTTTCCCGTCCTCCATGGCCCGTACGGTGAGGACGGCACGGTGCAGGGGCTCCTGGAGCTGGCCAACGTGCCCTACGTCGGCGCCGGCGTGCTCGGGTCCGCCGTCGGGATGGACAAGGCGGTGATGAAGACGCTGTTCCTCTCACGGGGGCTTCCGGTCGGGCCGTACGTCGTCGCACTTCGGCACGAGTGGGTCCGTGATGCAGCGGCCATCCGGGCCCGCGTCGAGCGGGAGCTCGGATATCCGACGTTCGTCAAGCCGGCGAACCTTGGCTCGAGCGTCGGCATCTCCAAAGCGAAATCGGCAGCGGACCTCGATGCGTCGATGGCGCATGGCGCTCGAGTACGACCGGAAGATCGTGATCGAGGCCGCGGTGCCGACCCCGCGGGAGATCGAATGCGCCGTGCTCGGCAACGACGACCCGCAGGCCTCCGTTCCCGGCGAGGTCATCCCGGAGCGCGAGTTCTATGACTACAAGGCCAAGTACATCGACGCCGATGGCTCGCGGATCGAAATCCCCGCACAACTGTCGGCCGCGGAAATCGAGAACGTGCGGCGACTCTCGATCGAGGCGTTCCGAGCCGTCGAAGGCGCGGGAATGGCGCGGGTGGACTTCCTGCTGAACGGCGAGACGGGCGAGTTGTTTCTCAACGAAGTGAACACGATTCCCGGGTTCACGACCATCAGCATGTACCCGAAGATGTGGGAGGCCAGCGGCCTGCCGTATCCAGCCCTGATCGATCGGCTGATCACGCTCGCGGTCGAGCGCCACGCGGAAAAGCAGCTGCTGCGAACCAGCGTCACGTAAGGGTGCGAAGGTGCCAGGGTGCGAGGGTGCGAAGCGTCGCCAGCGCACTGGTACTTCTCCTGGTCTTCCTGCCAGGGAGCGCCGGGGCGCAGACGTCGGGGCTGACAGCCGGTCCTCAGCTCGCGCGCGTCTACGACGCGATTCTGGATGCCCGGTTCGATCGGGTCCCCGCCCTTCTCACGCAGACCTGCGGCCCAAACCTGGCGCCGCCTGAAGCCTGTCAGCTACTCGACCTCGTCTCGTTGTGGTGGCAGATTCAGCTCGACCCGAAGAACCGGGTGCTCGACGAACGATTTCAGACCCGCTCCGACGCGGCCATCGCCGCCATCGAGGCCTGGACCCGGCGGGAGCCCACACGCGCGGAAGCCTGGTTCTACCTCGGCGGAGCGTACGGGGCACGCGCGCAATGGCGGGTGCTGAGAGAGGAACGGCTGGCCGCGGCACGGGACGGAAAGCGCATCAAGAATTCGCTCGAACAGGCCCTGGCCCTTGACCCTTCGTTGCGGGATGCCTACTTCGGCATCGGCCTCTATCACTACTACGCCGACGTCGCGCCGGCGGCGCTGCGGATGCTTCGATGGCTTCTGCTGCTGCCCGCGGGCAACAGGGTGCAAGGCCTCGAGGAGATGCTGCGCGCGCGCAAGGATGGACAGCTCCTGCAGAGCGAAGCCGACTTCCAGCTGCACCTGATCTACCTGTGGTACGAGAAGCAGCCAGCAGCGCGCCCTGCAGTTGCTGCGCGATCTGCGCGAACGGCACCCCGCGAATCCGCTGTTCCCGCAGCTCATCGCCAACGTGCAGGACGTCTACGTGCACGATCTGCAGGCCAGCCGCGAGACCTGGCAGTCGCTGCTCGAAGCGGCGCGAGCGGGGCGGGTCGCCGAACCGGAGATGAGCGAGGCCGCCGCGAGACTCGGCCTCGCCGGGCTGCTCGATCGACTTTCGGACAGCGAGTCAGCCCTTCCGCACTTACGGACGATTGTGGAGACGAAGCCCTCCGCGCCACTGGGCATCGTCGCGAGCGCACAGGTGCAGATGGGACAGCACCCTCGATCATCTTGGTCGGCGCGACGAGGCGCTCACGGCGTATCGAGCCGCGCTCGCGAGCATTCCTCCGGGCGATCCCGATCGGATCGCGAGCGCCGCGAGAGCGGGACTGCGCGCGCCGCACGTGCGATCGAAATGATGATCGATCACGCGCGCTGCAGAACGTACGCGCATCTGCCGACACTTGACTTCGTGGGTGCGGTTGGACGTGCGTCGGGTATCGCGACGACACGATCTTTTGACAAGCGACGCGATTTTGTGCTTGACAGCAAAGAAATCTCACCCATAATCTACATCTGGTATGAGGGTGGATGGCTCAGCCCACCCGTTGTGACGGCCGCGTGGTCCGTCGGAGGTTGAGCCGCAAATCCTGAGGAGAAAACAATGGCGAAGAAAGCTGCCAAGGGCGGGAAGAAAAAGGCCGCGAAGAAGCGGTAATTTCCCCGCAAGGCTTCAAGGGGTGCTCGATAGAGCACCCCATTTTTTTTATCTGAAGGAATCGCGCTCTCAGTCAGGTGACTGAGAGCCACCCCGCACGAAGGCGAGGTCTCCGACAATCCGGGCCGACGTGCCAGGCGGCAGAGTGCGCCGGGTCGTGCGGTGCGATGCTCGCCACACCACGGGCGAAAGGGGGGATTCAAATGGCAAAGAAAGCGAAGGGCGGAAAGAAGAAGGCGGCCAAGAAGAGATAAGGCCGAATTCAATTCCAACTCCCAACTCCCGACGCCCGACAGGGCACGTGGGATTGGGAGTTGGCCCTCTCTCAGATCACTCCGGGTTCACGCCGTCTCGGATCCTGACGTTCCTCACCACGTCCCACTGCACCAGTTGATCGACGACGTCCATGCCCGCGACCACGCGGCCGAACACCGTGTATCGCGCATCGAGGTGCGGCTGCGGTGAGTGCGTGATGAAGAACTGGCTGCCGCCGGTGTCTTCCCAATCGAGCGCCATCCCCACGGTCCCGCGCAGATAGGGCAGCTCGTTCAGCTCGTCACGGATCGTGAATCCCGGCCCGCCTTCTCCGTCGCCGCGCGGATCCCCGGCCTGCACCACGAAGTCGGGCACCAGCCGATGGATGGCGACGTTGCGGAAAAATCCCTTCCGCGCCAGCGCCATGAAGCTGGCCGCGGTCAGCGGAGCGTCGATCACCGCGAGCTCGATTTCAATCGTGCCCTTGTCGGTGTCGATGAACGCCCGCGGCGAGAATGGCGGGGCCACCATCGCCTGCCACTGCGGATCGGTGACCGTGCGGCCAGCCGCGGCCGGGCGCACGGCCTGATCCTGGTCGGTGACCTTCTGCTCGCGAAGGAGCGTCAGCGCTCGCACGCGGACGGCCCAGTCGCGATCCTTGAGTGCTTCGATGAGCACCGGCCGCGCGGCTGCGGGGTCGAGACGCGCGAGTGCGCCGAGCACCGCGGCCCGCGCCGTGTAGCTGTTCTCGGAGGCGTCGCGGCGGTAGGCCTGGGCGAGCGGCTGGACCGCGGCCGCGACCTTCAGATCCGCGAGCGCGTTCGCCGCGGCCGTTCGCACCGAGAGGTCCTCGGCGCCGAGTCGATCGAGGAGCACGGGTTCGACCCCGGTCGCCTTCGACGCAGCCAGCGCGCTAAGCACTGCGGCCACGACGCGCTGATCGGTGTCCTGCAGCATGATCGTCAGACGCGGGAGACTCTGCGCGGACGGCAGGGTCCCGAGCGCGGTGGCGACCGTCACGCGCACCCTCCAGTCCCGGTCGTGCTCGAGGCTGGCGAGGGCCGAGAGGAACGTGTCGGGATCGACGCGTGCCAGTGCCTGGAGAGCGCCGCCCCGAATTCCAGGAACCGCATTCGATACGAGGTCGAGAAGCAGGTCCAGCCCTCCCGGCGTGATGAGCGCGCCGAGCGCCGCCATCGACTCGAGCCGGAGCGTCGGGTCCGACTTGGAATCCACCACGATCTTCGTCAGCAGAGGGACCGCGCCCGCATCCCGGATGGCGATCAGCGACCGCACGGCTTGGATCACGACGGCGGCCGGGCGCTGTCGCTCTTCGACGATCTGCCGCAGCATCGTCGCGGCCTGCGTCGCCTTCGAAGATCCGAGCCCCTTCACCGCAAACGATGACGTGAAGCGACCGGGCGTATTGGCCAGGACCAGCAGGGCCGGAGCCGCGCGGACGTCGCCGACGCGCTGAAGTGCGTAGGCGACCGGCCACCAGTTCGATACAGGCTGTCCGTTGGCGAGGACCGCGGCGGCAAGGGCGCTCGTACGCGCCGAGCCTGGCCAATGCGAAGAGACCCAGTCTGACAGCCTCGGTCGGGGGCGCGAGCGGATGGCCCAGGTCGTCAGCCGCGAGCCCCATCAACGCGCCAGCCTTGACGTGCGCCTGGATCATCGCGCTGATGGCGTCCGCGTCCGCCCGGTCTCCGAGAGTGCCGAGGGCCTCGGCGGCGCGTCCCTGCAGGACTGGCTGCGGATCCTTGAGCGCGTCGAGGAGCCTGGGACGGGCCGAGCGCTCGCCGATCAGACCGAGCGCGAACGCCGCCATCTGCCGCACTTCGATCTCGCCATCGTCAAGGAGACGCGTCAGCGGCTCGACGCCTTCCGCCAGCCCGACGCGTCCGACGGCCAGCGCGGCACGACGACGCACGCGAGCCTCGTTATCGCCGAGGAGCCGGATGAGATCGGACGGTGTAGGTGGAGCAACGATGGCCGGTTCCCGCTGGGTCGCGGGTCTCAGCACGATCTGGGGAGGCGGATTGGGGTCGCGAAGGATGCGCTGATCCTCGAGGCGGACGATCCAGCCCAGTTTCTCTTCCCAGGTGATGACGCGAGGAACGGGAGGAACGGTGGGGACCGAGGCGCAGCCGCTGGCGATCAGCGCGATGCAGGTGGCAACGATCCTGATCGCCTTGTGCATCGGCTCGCGATGATAGCATGCAGCCTCGAGGCAAACGCCCGGCTCCCCGTTCATGTCATTTCAGTACATCGCGATTGAAGGACCAATCGGCGCGGGCAAGACCTCGCTCGCCGAGCGTCTGGCGACACGGCTCGATGCGGCCGCGATCCTCGAAGAGGCCGAGAATCCGTTCCTCGCCGACTTCTACGGCGGACGGGCCGGCTCGGCATTGCAGGCGCAGTTGTTCTACCTGCTCAACCGGCACCGGCAGCAGGCCTCGATGCGGCAAGGTGACCTCTTCGCGCAATCAACGGTCAGCGACTACCTGTTCGACAAGGACAAGATCTTCGCGTATCTGAATCTCGACGACAACGAGCTCTTCATCTACCAGCGTCTCTACGATCTGCTGTCCACGGACGTCCCCGCACCCGATCTCGTGATCTACCTGCAGGCGCCGACCGAGGTGCTGGTTCGGCGTCTTCGCGAGCGCGCGCGCGACCTGGAGCGCGACACGCTCGACCCCGATCCGCGCTATCTGAAAGAACTGAACGAGGCCTATCAGCACTTCTTCTTCCACTACACCGCGCACGCCCCTCCTCGTCGTCGAAACCTCGCAGCTCGATCTGACCGGCAGCGACGAGGCCCTCGATGACCTGATCAGGCAGATCAACGGCATGGGCCGGGGGACCCAGTACTACGTGCCGCGGACCTAGCTGGTGGTCGGTGGTCGGTAGCCGGTGGCTGGTGGTCCGGTGACCGCAGGAACCTGCCACCGACCAGCCACCGCCTACCAGCCACCGGCTACTGTGAAAGCCCTTGAGCCAGTTCGTGTTAGAGTTCCTGAGGCATGGCGTGGTTCAAGAAGACCCGGAAGCCGATCGCGTCTTCCACGGCCGAGAAACCCAGCCGCGTCCCCGAGGGACTCTGGGTCAAGTGTCCCGGCTGCACCCAGCTGATTTACAACAAGGACCTCGAGGCCAGCCTCAACGTCTGCCCCAAGTGCGCGCACCACTTCCGAATCAGCGCGGTCGAGCGGCTGAAGGCCCTGTTTGACGAGGGCGACTACCAGGAGCATTTCGACAACCTCTCGTCCAACGATCCCCTCCAGTTCCACGATACCCGCCCGTATCGCGACCGGCTGAAAACGACCATCGCCGCCACAGGACTGAAGGACTCGGTGATTGTCGCGACCGGACAGCTCGACGGCATCGAGCTCGTGGTCGCCGCCATGGAATACTCATTCATCGGCGGCAGCATGGGCGTGGTCGCGGGCGAGAAGATCACGCGGGCCATCGAGATGGCGCTCGCGCGCCGGCAGCCGGTCATCATCATCTCGTGCTCGGGCGGCGCCCGGATGATGGAGGGGGCGCTGTCGTTGATGCAGATGGCCAAGGTCTCCGCGGCGCTGGCCCGGCTGGACCGCGCGCGGCTGCCGTTCATTTCGGTGTTGACCGATCCGACGACTGGCGGAGTGACGGCGAGCTTTGCGATGCTGGGCGACTTGAACATCGCCGAACCGAAGGCCCTCATCGGATTTGCCGGACCCCGCGTCATCGAGCAGACGATCCGGCAGAAGCTTCCCGAGGGGTTCCAGCGGAGCGAGTTCCTCGTCGAGCACGGCATGCTCGACGTCGTGGTCGATCGGCGGGACATGAAGACGACCATCTCGCGCACGCTCCGCTTCATGCGCGCCGAGCGCGCCAGCGCGCGACGCCGACCGAGTTCGAGCCAGTGCCGGTCCTGGCCGCCACCACGCCGGACGCGTAAGACGGTAAGACGAGAGTTGACCTCTCAGCTCCTCGACCGTCTGTTTGCGCTCGAGACCTTCGGCATCAAGCTGGGGCTCGACAACATCACGAGCCTGTGCGAAGGGCTCGGCCACCCGGAGCGCAGCTTCACCTCCCTCCACGTCGCCGGCACCAACGGCAAGGGATCGGTCACCGCCATGGCGCACGCCGCCCTGCGGGCCGCCGGCGTCCACGCCGGACGCTATACGTCGCCGCACTTGAGCGACCTGTCGGAGCGTTTCGTCATCGGCGACCGGCCGGTCGAGACCGCCGCTCTCGAAGCGGTGGTTGACGATGTGCTGGCCTGTGCCGACAGGCTGCAAGCCATTGGTGTTCTGCCCGTGCAGCCGACGTTCTTCGAGGCGACAACCGCCGCGGCATTCGAACTGTTCCGCCGATCGGCGATCGAAGTGGGCGTGATCGAGGTAGGGCTCGGCGGCCGCTTCGACGCAACCAACGTCGTCCTGCCGGTCGCCGGGGCCATCACCACGATCGACTTCGATCATCAGCAGCATCTCGGCCACACGATCGAGGCCATCGCGTTCGAGAAGGCGGGCATCATCAAGCCGGGCATGACCATCGTGCTGGGTGGGCTGGTCCGGGAGGCACGCGACGTCATGGCGCGTGTCGCCGCCGATCGCGGGGCCACGCTGGTCGAGAGCGCCGTGGATACGCAGCTGCACGACCGAGATGACCGGCGGGCGCGCGCGCGTGACGATTGAGACTCCGCACGCCACATACGGTCCGGTCACGCTGGGACTTCGAGGCGCCCACCAGGCGCATAACGCGGTGGTGGCCGTCCGTCTTCTGGAGTCGGCGAGGGACAAGGGCGTGCGCATGCCTCGCGAAGCGATCGAGCAGGGACTCGCCAATGCCCAATGGCCGGCGCGCCTCGAACTGATCCAGCTGGACGAGGGTCGTCAGGTACTGCTGGACGCCGCACACAACCCCGAGGGCGCCCGGGCGCTCGCGGCGTACCTGCAGCGATGGCACCCCGAACGTCCGCCGCTGGTGATCGGCGTGATGCGGGACAAGAACGTGCAGGAGATCGCGAACACACTGCTGCCTCATGTATCCACGGTCACCGCGACGGCTGCACCCACTCCGCGCGCCATTCCACCGGAGGATCTGGCGCGCCATCTGCGGGCCGCCGGCGCCAGCGACGTGACGGTCGAGCCCGACGCGGCGCGGGCCATCGATCTCGCGCTGGAGAAGGCGCCGATGGTCTGTGTGGCGGGGTCCATTTTCCTCGTCGGCGCGGTCCGCGACGGCCTCAGGCAGCGTGCTATCCTGCGATAATTTTGTGTGTTGTGCGTCTCCTTGCTGTGCTGCTCTCGTGGATGGTGTGCCTGCCGGCGGCGGCTGCCTCGCCCAGCAGGCCGATCAACCGGCCGGACAGCCCCCGACCACCGCGGGCTCCCGGCTGCTGGATCGACTCAACCAGCGGGCAGTGGGAAGTTCCGAGTGCAAGGGTGACTACTGCATTCTGATCGGGCAGGTCGAGCTTCCGCTCGACAGCCAGACCACGCTGTTCGCCGATCAGGTCGAACTGTTCCTGGACACGAACCGCGTGATCGCTCAGGGCAACGTCGTCTTCGCGAGCGCAGAAGGCCGTCTCTCCGCCGAGCGGCTCGAGTACGACGCCGCCACCGGAATCGGCACGTTTCAGACCGCCAACGGGCTGATGGCGCTGGGCGAATATGCCGACCGCTCGCAGTTCGGGAATCAGGAAGCGGACGTCTACTTCTACGGCGACATCATCCAGAAGCTCGGACCGCGCAAGTACCGCATCACCCGCGGCGGGTTCACGACGTGCGTCCAGCCAACGCCGCGCTGGGAGGTCACGAGCGGCAGCGTCACGCTGAATCTCAATGACTCCGCGATCGCGCGCGAGCACCGTCCTGCGGGTCAAGGGCGTGCCGGTGCTGTACCTGCCGGCGATGTACTACCCGATACGCGAGGATCAGCGCGCCACCGGGTTTCTCCTGCCGACCTAGGGCACGTCCTCAGTCCGTGGACAGGCGATCAGCAACGCGTTCTTCTGGGCCATCAACCGCAGCACCGATGCCACCTTCTTTCACGACTGGTTTACGAACACCGGCCAGGGCGCGGGCGGCGAGTATCGTTACGTCGCAGCCGCGCAGTCCACGGGAGACATCCGGTTCTATCGCTTCAACCAGAAGGAAGCGACGTTCGAGAACGATGGCGAGACCCAGACACTGGCGGCGACCGAGAGCTATGAGATTGTCGGCAACCTGAACCACGCGCTGACCCGCAACATCCGCGCCCGGGCACGCCTCGACTACTTCACCGACCTCGCCACGCAGCAGCTGTATCACCAGAACCTGTACCAGGCGTCGCGCAACCGGCGGCTGATCGAGGCTGGTCTCACGGCGGCCTTTGGGGCCGTGTCCAGCACCCTGCTGTATCAACGGACTGAACTCTTCAGCTCGGAGACCAGCTCGCAGGTGTACGGCAGCACTCCGCGGGTGACGACGAGCCTGTCTCCGCAACGGTTGTTCAACGCGCCGATCTACGCCTCGGCCAACGTCGAGGCCGCGTTCCTACCCGACCGCACGATCTCCGATGGGGTCGTCACGAGCGACAGGGGCTATACACGGCTGGATGTGTCGCCAACAGTGCGGGTGCCGATGTCGCGGTTGACCTTCCTGTCGCTCAACACGAGCGCCGCCTACCGCGCGACGCACTATTCGCGCAGCGCAGCGCTGACAACCGAAGCCACCATCGATGAACCGTATCTGCGCCAGTTCATGACGCTCCGCTCGGATATCGTCGGCCCCGTCTTCACGCGCATCTGGGACCTGCAGGGCGGCTTCGCCGAGCGGATCAAGCACGTCATCGAGCCGGCGTTCACCGTGGACTTCACCAGCCACATCGAGAACCACAACCGCACGCCGGTCGTGAGCGACTACTCCGACTTCGTCGTGAGCGGCGCGACCAAGTTCACCTACGGTCTGACCAACCGGCTGTTTGCGCGCGGCCGGACCGTGGACAACGTGCGCGGGATCGACGCGCGAAATCATGACCGTCGGACTGCAGCAGACCTACTATTCCGATCCGCAGTCCGGTGGATACGACAGCTCGTATCAGAGCACCTACGGCACCCGCCGTCCGGTGGACCTGTCACCGGTCGCGCTCACGACCCGGGTCTCACCCGTGGCGCCGATCGATACCAACATGCGACTCGAATACGACGTCTGCGCAGGGACGCGGCCTGCGGACCGTCTCGTTCGGCGGGACCGTGAACGCGGCTGCCGCGTCGGTCGGCGCCAACTACAGCCACAGCCGCCTGGATCCGACCAATCACACCAACTTCATCCAGGGGACGACCTCGATGCGCTGGCTGGACGGTCGCGCCACGGGCACGTACAACGTCGGCTGGGACATTGCCCGCTCGTACATCGTCAACCAGAACATCATGGTGTCGTATCTGGCCCAATGCTGCGGACTGACGTTCGAATTCCAGAAGTTCAACTATGCTGAGCTGAGCAGCAACGTCGCGCTCCCGTCGGACACGCGCTTCAACTTCGGATTCGTCCTTGCGGGGCTGACGCACGTTCTCGAACTTTTTCGGCGCCTTGGGTGGCCAGCGGTAACGAGACGTGAAGGGACTGATTCTCAGCGGCGGCAAGGGGACGCGGCTCAGGCCGCTGACCTACACCAGCGCCAAGCAGCTCGTGCCGATCGCCAACAAGCCCGTGCTGTTCTACGGGATCGAAGCGATCGCCGATGCCGGCATCAAGGAGATCGGCATCGTCGTCGGCGACACGCAGGCGGAGATTCGCGCCGCCGTCGGCGACGGCTCGCGATGGGGCGTCAAGGTCACCTACATCGAGCAGGACGCGCCGCGAGGGCTGGCGCACGCGGTCAAGATCAGCGAGAGCTTCATCGGCGGCGATCCGTTCGTCATGTATCTGGGCGACAACCTGCTCAACAAGGGCATCACGCAGTTCGTCCAGGAGTTCAGCCGCGAGGGACCCGCCGCTCAGATCCTGTTGACGCGCGTGCCCGATCCCCAGATGTTCGGCGTCGCCGAACTGCGCGACGGCAAGGTCGTCCGCCTCGTGGAGAAGCCCAAGGAGCCGATCGGCGACCACGCGCTGGTCGGCGTGTACATGTTCGGGCCGGAGGTCTTCGAGTCGGTCGACCGGATTCGTCCGAGCTTCCGCAACGAGCTGGAGATCACCGACGCCATCCAGGACCTGATCGATCGAGGGCTGACCGTGCGCCCGCAGCTGGTCGAGGGCTGGTGGAAAGACACCGGCAAGCTCGAAGACATGCTGGAAGCCAACCGGCTGATCCTCGAGACCTTCGAGCGCCGGGTCGACGGAGACATCGACGCCGAGAGCCGCGTCGAGGGCAAGGTCATCATCGAAGCGGGCGCGGTCGTCGAGCGATCGGTGATCCGGGGCCCGGCGATCATCGGACGAGGGGCACGAATTACGCACGCCTACATCGGCCCGTTCACGTCGATCATGAACGACGTCGAGATTCAGGACACCGAGATCGAGCACAGCATCGTCCTCGAGTGCTCGTCGCTGCGGGACCTGGCCAACCGCGTCACCGACAGCCTGATCGGCAAGAACGTCCGGATCTACCGCGTGCCGCTGAAGCCGAGCGCGTTCCGCTTCATGCTGGGCGACAACTCGGAGGTCGGCATCCGGTGGTGAACGTCCTCGTCACCGGCGGCGCCGGGTTCATCGGCAGCAACTTCGTGCGCCACGCGCTGGCGACGCACGCGGACTGGCGAGTCACCACACTCGACAAGCTCACCTACGCCGGGCGCCGCGAGAACCTCCACGACGTGATGGACAGCCCGCGGCACGTCTTCGTGCACGGCGACATCGCCGACGCGCCGGTGAGCGGACCGCTCGTCGAGCAGTCGGACATCGTCGTGCACTTCGCCGCCGAGACGCACGTGGACCGGTCGATCATGGCCGCGGGCGACTTCATCCGCACCGACGTCGAAGGCACCTGGGTGCTGCTCGAGGCGGCGCGGCGCGCGACGCATCTGCGCCGCTTCATTCAGATCTCGACCGACGAGGTCTACGGCAGCGTGCCTGTCGGCGCCAGCCGTGAGACCGACGAACTGAAGCCGCGCAACCCGTACGCGGCGAGCAAGGCCGGCGCCGATCGTCTGGCCTACAGCTACTGGGCGACCTACGAGCTTCCGGTCATCATCACCCGCGCCTCGAACAACTACGGTCCGTATCAGTTTCCCGGAAAAGGTGATCCCGCTCTTCGTCACCAACGCCATCGAAGACATTCCGGTGCCGCTCTACGGCGACGGGAAGAACGTTCGCGACTGGCTGCACGTGGACGACCACTGCCGGGCGATCGATCTGCTGATCGAACGCGGCGTCAACGGCGAGGTCTACAACATCGGCGGCGGCAACGAGGTGATGAACGTGGACCTCACGCACCGCATCCTCGCCGGCCTCGGCAAACCGTTGTCGCTCATCAACCCCGTCGCCGATCGGCCTGGCCACGATCGGCGCTACTGTCTCGACACGACCAAGCTCCGAGGCGTCGGCTGGTCGCCGCGCGAGCCATTCGAGGAAGGCCTGCGGCCGCACCATCGATTGGTACCGCACCAACGAGTGGTGGTGGCGTCCGATCAAGGAGCAGGACCCGGCTTTCAAGGCGTACTACCAGGCGCAGTATCAGCACCGGCAGTGAGCGACGTTGTCCTGGTGACCGGCGGCGGGCGGCTTTGCCGGCAGTCATCTCGTCGAGCACTGCGTGCATCGCCGAAGCACTGAAGGGCGAAGCGGTCTCGTCGCACGTCGTGGCCTGGACCCGGAGACCGTCGATCTGCTCGATCGCGATCGCGTGCGCGCGGCCATTCGCGAGCTTGCGGCCGACGCAGGTCTATCACTGCGCCGGCGTGCCGCACGTCGCTGAGTCGTGGCGCGACACAGCGCTGCCGCTCGCCGGCAACGTGCTGGCGACTCATTACCTGCTCGATGCGCTGCGCCGCGCGGGTGTGCGCTGCCGCGTGCTCGTTCCCGGATCGGCGACGGTCTACGCGCCCTCGTCCGAGCCCATCTCCGAGACCGAGGCCATCGCGCCGGCGAGCCCCTACGCCATCAGCAAGCTCGCGCAGGAACAGCTGGCGCTGCGCGTCGATGCAGGAAGACGGCCTCGAAGTCGTCGTGACGCGCTCGTTCAATCACACCGGGCCGCGGCAGACTCCGGCGTTTGCCGCACCGAGCATGGCGAGGCAGATTGCCCTCATCGAGCGCGGACAGATCGAGCCGGTCATCAAGGTCGGGAACCTCGACGCGCGCCGGGATCTGACGGACGTCCGCGATGTGGTCCGCGCCTATGCCGCGCTCATGAAGTCCGGGACCGCGGGCGTCGTCTACAACGTGGCCTCAGGCGTCGGCCGATCCATCCGATCGGTCCTGGACGCGCTGGTGTCGCGATCGCGCGTCCCTGTGCGCATTGAAATCGACCCGTCCCGGATGCGGCCGAACGACGTGCCCGCCATCGTCGGCGACTACTCTCGCCTCGAGCGCGCAACCGGGTGGACGCCCGAGGTCTCGTTCGATCGCATGCTCGACGACCTCCTCGCCTACTGGCGCGCTCAGGCGTAGGGCGGCCCGTCCGTCGTGTAGGGCGGGTCCTGCTCTATGGACCCGCCGTCTATGCTACTCTCATGGCGAACATACGACGAATCACTCGGTGTTTGCTATGGAAATTGCACCACTTCTCTTCGATCTCGGCAGGTCCAACCCCACCACTCGCCAGGTCGCTGACCTCGTCAAGGCCGGCGGCGCCGAGGCCCTGACCGAGGCCACCCGTCGCGCCGACGCCGCTCGCTACCAGGAAGTCCAATGCCGCTCGGCGCTGAACGCCGTCAAAGGCATGCCCTTCTTCAAGTGGACGTTGAATCCCTACCGCGGCTGCACGCACGGCTGCCACTACTGCTACGCGCGCCGGTACCACGCGCAGTTCGAGCTCGGCGCCGACGACGAGTTCGCGTCGGTGATTCTCGTGAAGACGAATCTCGTCGAAGTCCTGAGACGGGAATTGAAGAAGCCGTCATGGGCGCACGAGCTCGTCGCCGTTGGCACGGCCACGGACTGCTATCAGCCGATCGAAGGTTCGTACAAGCTCACACGCCGCGCGCTCGAAGTTCTCTGCGAGTTCAGCAACCCGACGAGCGTCGTGACGAAGGGCCCGATGATCGTCCGCGACAAGGATGTGCTCGTCGATCTCTCCGCGCGCACCGAATGCAGCGTCTGTATCAGCGTGCCGTGCGTGGACGAGGATGTGTGGCGCGCGCTCGAGCCCGGCACGGCGCACCCGCTGCAGCGGCTGCGCGCCGTCCGGGAGCTCGTCGATGCGGGCGTGCACGCCGGTGTGCTGATGGCGCCCATTGTCCCGGGGATCTCGTCGAAGCCCGCGCTCCTCGAGCGGACGGTGAAGGCCGCTGTGGATCACGGGGCGCGGTTTGTGGGATCGAACGTGATGCACCTCGAGGGCGGCACGCGCGACCATTTCATGCGGTGGCTCGAGGCAGAGCATCCCGAGCTCGTTGACGGCTACAGAAAGCTCTATGCGTCCAAGTACGCGCCGAAGGCGTACCGCGAGTCCGTGAAGACGGTGCTCGATGGGCTCAGGACCAAGTACGAGACTCGGTCCTGATGCGCGCCCGCGGATCTCAGAAATTGACGGCGACCTGCTCGGTCTCGGTGGCCGCCACCAGCCGCGGTCCGGCCGCTTCGACGACGATCTGATTGTCCTTGAGCGTCGCGCGGAAGTTGTTCGCTTCCTTCCACCGCTGGCTGAGCGGCAGCTTGATCTGATCGTCAATCACACGCTTGAGGAAGCGGGCGCCATACGCCGGGCTGTAATCCATCGGCGACGAGCTTCTCGAGCGCCTCGTCCTCGATGTGGACCGACTTGCCCCAGCGCTTCAACGACACCGTGACCTCGTCGAGATACTTGAGCGCGATCTGCCGGACTTCGTCCCTGGTGAGCGGCTCGAAGATCACGACCTGATCGATGCGGTTCCGGAACTCGGGCGGGAACCGCCGCTCCAGCTCCTTGTTGATATCGGCCTGCACCTGCTCGATCACGTTCTGACCCTGCGCGAATCCGAGCGGGCTCTGCAGCTTCCGGAAGTGCTCCGATCCGGCGTTCGACGTCATGATCACGATCGCGTCGGAGAGATACACGCGCTTGCCGCGGCCATCGGTGAGCCATCCCTCATCGAACGCCTGGAGGAACACGTTCAACAGGCTCGGGCTGGCCTTCTCGATTTCGTCGAGCAGCACCACGGTGCACGGGTTGTCGCGCAGCTGATTCGTCAGCACGCCGCCGCGCGAGCTGCCGACGATACCGCGCGGCATGCCGATCAACTTGTCCACCGACGTGCCGCCATCCTGATACTCGGACATGTCGATGCGGATCATCTTCTTCTCGTCGCCGAACAGGAACTCGGCGGCAGCCTTGGCCAGCTCGGTCTTGCCGACGCCGGTCGGGCCGAGGAACAACAGCACGCCGTCCGGGCGATCGAAGCCGTCCTTGAGCGGTCCCTTGTTCAGCACCAGGCGATGCGCCAGCGCGTCGACGGCTTTGTGCTGACCGATGACGCGCTTTCCGAGGCGGCAGTGGATGTCCTTGAACCGATCGCTGACGTCGCGGAACACCATGTCCTTGGGAATCTGCGCGGCATGCGAGATCACCTCGATGACGTCGTCCGAGGTGACTTCCCAGCGCCGATCGATCTCCGCGCGCACAGCCGCGGTGTCGAGCCAGCCGATGACCTTGTCGGGCATGTGGAGATGACGCTGATAGCGCGGCGACATCTCCAGCGCGGTCTCGATGGCCTCGTCGACGACGCGGACTGCGTAGTTGCGCTCGAGACGCGGCCGGATGCTATAGAGGATTCGGCGGGTTTCCTCGATCGTCGGCTCGGCGACGTTCACCGTGCGGAAACGGCGCGAGAGGGCCTCGTCTTCCTGAATGAATTCTTTGTACTCGCTGAGCGTCGTCGCGCCGATGATGCGAACTTCGCCGCGCGCGAGCACCGACTTGAACACATTCGCCGCATCCGACGGCGCGCCAAGCGCGGAGCCGGCGCCCACCATCGTGTGCGCCTCGTCGATGAACAGAATGAGATTCGGCCGCTCCTTGATCTCGCGGATGACGTTCTGGATGCGATCCTCGAACATGCCGCGCAGCATCGTCCCGGCGACCATCGTGTTCATCTGCAGGTTGACGACCTGGCAGTCGCGAAGACGGACGGGCACGGACTCGGGCTCGAATTCGATGCGGCGGGCGAGGCCCTCGGCGATCGCGGTCTTGCCGACACCGGGCTCGCCGATCAGCATCACCGAGTTCGACCGCTCGCGATGGCAGAGGATTTCCAGCACCTGCTGGATCTCGAGGTCGCGACCGTAGACCGGGGCGATCTTGTCCTGACGCGCCAGCAGATTGAGATTGGTCGCGAAGTTCTTCAGGAACGGCGGCAGCTCGAATCGCTTGCGCAGGCGCTCTTCGCGCAGTTCGTTGTCCCGCATTCTGGTCGCGATTCGTGACACGAGCACCTCGGGTTCGACGCCGTACTGGCGAACGATGGAAACAGGAATGCCCTGGCTCTCTTCGAAGATGGCTGAAAACAGATCCGACGACTCGATGGTCTGCCGGCCGGCGCGGCTCGCCTGATGGAAGGCCAGCTTGAACACCAGCTTGGTGGACGGCGCGACGCGCAGATCCCGTCCGGTCACACGACGGCGACCGTCGAGGTGCTCTTCGAGCTCATGGAGAATCTCGTGCGGGTTCAGGCCCAGCTCGCACATGACCTGCGCGAATGTGTCCCATTCGACTTGCGCGAACGCCAGGAAAATGTGCTCGTTGGTCAGCTCGACGTGATCGCGGCGCCGCGATTCCTCAATCGCGCGGTCCACGACGCGTTGTGCTGACTCACCTATCTTGCTTGGCGCGATGTCGAAGTCGTCCACTTCCCGATCCTCCGGGTTCGAGCATCTGCTCGACCTGACTCGCTCGGAGGCAAGATGCGATCCAAGCCAACACGGGGCCTTCTGGCGTGAAAATCGTTCGGAAAAATCGGCCGGGGTGTCGGATTGGCGGACGAGATGCCGAGCAGTGGACGCCCCTGCGGCTGTCCCGCGACAGGCAACGCAGGCCTCTATAATGAGTCATGCGCTGGGTCGTGCTGGCAGCGGTTCTCCTCTCGTCACCGGCCGTGGCACAAACACCGCAACCGTTTCCGCGGCCGGGTGAACAGCCGCGCGCCGCAGCAACCTCCGGTAAACACCGGATCTCCTTCGCAGCCACCAGCGTCTAAGCCCGTTGCGCAGCCATCGGCGGCGCCGGCACCGCCGCGCAACCGCCGGCCACGCAGACGACCAAGGATCCGAACGCACCAGCCGCCGCCGTCGTGTGGTTCCCCGTCTATCCGACCGCGCAGTTTCTCGCGTCGTACGACGCCGGACGCAGTCAGCGCTACTACATCTACGGCACGACGAGTCCATTCGCCGACATCGTCAACTTCTACCGCACGCAACTCGACGAGCGGGGCAACCTCGTGTTCAAGGAGCCGCCGACGCACATGTTCGAGATCGGCCGGTTCCGCGAAGAGACGATGGCGTTTCCGCCGGGTGTGACGGTGAAGGACTGGACCTGGGGAGGTTCGCAGGGTTATCCGAATCCGAAGCTCGGCGCGCAGCCGCAGCGGTTCCCGACGATCATCATGATCGTGCCGCCGCAGCCGGCCGCCGCACCCGCCCGCTGATCCCGCTGTAAGGAAATTCCGTCCGACCGGACTACCTTCACGACACGGAGGAAGTCGATGGTCGAAGTCCGGGATCTGCATATGCACTTCGGCGCGGTGAGGGCGCTCACGGGCATCTCGTTCACAGCGCCTGACGGAACCATCACCGGCCTGCTCGGTGAGAACGGCGCCGGAAAGACCACGACGCTGAATATCGTGAGCGGTCTGCACCAGCCGGCGCGCGGAGACGTCGTCGTGGACGGCGCGGCGGCCGCCGCACCGACCGAGCGCCGTCAGCGAGTTGGCGCGCTGCTCGATCAGAAGGGCCTCTACGCCCGGCTCACTGCGCGCGAGAACGTCGCGTACTTCGGCGCCCTCAGAGGATTTACCGGCGCCGAACTGGCGAGACGCGTCCAGCGTGCGCTGGCGATTGTCGGCCTCGAGTCGCAAGGCCGAGCGGCGAACGGAAGGATTCTCGCAGGGTGAGCGGATGAAGGTCGCGCTGGCGCGCGCCATCGTTCATACGCCGAAGAATCTGCTGCTCGACGAACCGACCAACGGATTGGACATTCCGAGCGCACGCGGCTTCAAGACCGCACTCAGACGCATGCGCGACGAGGGGACGTGCATCATCCTCTCGAGCCACATCATCCACGACGTCGTGGACACTCTGCGACGAGGTCGCGATCATCGCGCAGAGGCCGCACGGTCGATCCAGGGCGATCCTGCCGCAGTGTCACGGACAGCCGGCTGCGCCACGCTGGAAGAAGCGTTCATGGTGCTCACTGGACGTCAGGAGGATGCGACATGTCTGGCTGTCTGACGATCGCGCTCAAGGAGATCCGGGATCACCTTCGCGATCGACGCTCGTTGCGGGCCGGCGGCGCTGTACGCGCTTATGGGTCCAGTCGTGATTCTCCTCGTCTCGCAATCGGCAGCCGCGGAGCGAGGCGGCGCCGGCCTGCTGCTCAGCATGATGTCGGTGTTCGCACTCGTCTCCGCCTTCACCGGCGGCATCTACATCGCGCTCGATTCGACTGCCGGCGAGCGCGAGCGCGGCTCGCTCGTCCCGCTGCTGCTGAATCCGGTGCCGCGGCGTGACGTGATCATTGGAAAATGGATCGGCGTCTCGACGTTTACACTTGCCGGGCTCGTGCTGACCCTTGCAGCCTTTACCGTTGTCTTCGAGTGGGGCGGCATCGAGTTACGCCCTCAGTTCGCCGGGGTTCTGCTGCTGTGGATCGTGTGCGGCCTCGTGCCCTGGCGCTCTTCGGCGCCGCGCTCGATCTGCTCACCGGCGCGACATCCAGAACGGTCAAGGACGCACACGCCAAGCTGTCGATGGTCACGTTTGCACCCATGATCGTCGGCATGTTCCTCGTCTTCTTCCCCGACTGGATTGGGCAGTGGTGGTTTGCCCTGCCGCTCGTCGGGCAGCAGGCGCTCATCGGTCGCCGGGCTGCGCGGAGAGACGGTGTCCGTGGTCCACGCCGGCCTGCTCGGGATGCTGACGCTGGCGGCCACAGCCGTTGCGCTGATCGCGGCCGGCCGGTTGTTGAGTCGCGACGAGTTCGTCGCGGGCTGACGTGAGCGAGGACACCGTTGACTGGAGCGCCCTCTCGCCCGGCGACCTCGAACGACGGCTCAACGCGCTTCTCACGGTGCACGGCAGCTCGCTCTCGCGACTGGCTGGAAGCTACACGCGCGACCCGGGCGATCGCGACGATCTGCTCCAGGAGATCGTCGTTCGCGATCTGGCGCGCGCTGCCGCGCTTTCGCGGCGAGTGCTCCGAGCGCACGTTCATGTTCCGCATCGCGCACAACCGTGGCTATCGCGTACATCACGCAGGCGCCAGGCTGCCACTGGCCGACGTCAGACGTCCGACCTCGAGATCGAGGACGCGCAGGCCGAATCCCGAGGAGGCGCTCGTCGACGCGAGCAGCAGGGACGAACGGCTCGATCGGATGCGGTTCAGGCCCTGCCCGTCGGATCAACGGCAGGTGGTGACGCTCGATGCTCGAGGGATTCAGCTACGCCGAGATTGCCGAGGTGCTCGGGCATCACCGAAACCAACGTCGGCGCCCGGCTGACGCGGGCGCGGCAGATGCTGCGGCAGCGCCTGCTGAGGGATGACGATGCAGAAACCGGATCTCGAGCTCGAAGGCTGGCAGCCGCCAGTGGCGAGCGCAGGAGGCGGTGCCGACCGAGCTCGCGGAAGACAGTCGAGGCGGGCACTCGCAACATGCGGCGCGGCATCATCGGCGAGGTCGGCGTCACGATCGTCATGGGCGGCGCCGCGCTCGGCTGGGCACTCGTCTCGCGGCGGCCCGACGTGATCGTGCTGGCGATCGCGCATCTGGATCCTCATCGGCATCGCCTGGATGGCCTCGACGCCTGCTGCGTCGAGGCGCGTGGCAGCCGGTGACGGCGACGACGACCGCGTTCGTGGAGGTCTCGATACTGCGCTGCGAGCGGAGTCTGCAGGCGATCGTCGATACAGGCCGTCTTGTATGTCGTGATCCTCGTGTTCGATCTGGTGTGGCTCTACAACTACCGCGCGGAATCGAGCGTCCGCGAGTTCCTCCTGCGGCCGGCAGTGGTCGTCGTGCTGACGATCGTCACGCCAGCGCTGGCGGCAGTCGCCGTGTGGTATCGGCGACGGCTGCAGCGCGAGTTGAAGAACCTGGTCGGATTGAGAAGTGGGGGCCGGCTTTAGCCGGCCCGCCGATCACTGCGCTGTGGTCGTCGTGCTTCCAAGCTCCCGGATCGCCTTGAGCGCGAGGCGCGCCTCACGATTCGGGTCGTTCATGACCTTGCAGTCGTTGCCGAACATCATCGTCGGATAGGTCCGCGCGTTGAACGCCGGCCAGTTCGGCAGGTCGGCGTGGTTCGGATTGCCGGTACGCGCGAACGACGCAAACGCCGCGCTCATCTTGTGCGCCAGCTCGTAGCGGTCCTGCATCGCACCGGTCATCGACGCCGCCTGATCGATGTTGTAGAGCGCGAAGGGAATGTCGAGCGTGTGGTACGACTTCATCTGCCCCTTGTGCACTGGCGAGCGCCACGCGAAGTAATACAGATACGCTGGCGCCTTGCCTTGCACGGACTTCAGCTCGTTGAGCAGCTGCGCGTTGGCCCGCCGCGTGTTGTCGGAGTTCATGATCAGCCACACGTCGGTGTTCGAAATCCCCGCGTGCGTCTTTCGGTAGAGGGCCACGAGATCCTTCGCCTTCGCCTCGTCGTTGCGGGCGATGCGGCGAACGCGCGTCAGCATCTCGTCCTCCGACATCTGCAGCGGGGGCGGCGGATCGCTCCAGGCATCTTCCGTCTCGGTCGAGCCCATCATCAGCGGCACGTCGGCCGAGACAGCGGGAGCGTCCGGATACCACTGATCTCGCGGCAGCGAGCGGCCGTCAACAACCGGCCCACCGGCCAGCCCCTGAATCCGCGGCTCGCCGAAGAACGCGTCCTGCAGCTGCTTCCACGAGAACTGCTGCAGCCGATCGAGCTCGCTGGCTTTGACGCCAAGCTTGCCCAGGAACTGCTCGGTCGCACGCGTGGCGTTCTCGCGCGTCGCGCCGCGCAACTGCGCGCCGCTCATCGCAATCGCCCGATGGAACAGACCCTTGGCCGACGGCATCGCCATCAGTGTCGTGACCTTGCTGCCGCCGCCTGACTGCCCGAAGACGGTGACGTTGCCCGGATTGCCGCCAAACGCGGCGATGTTCTCCTTGATCCAGCCGAGCGCGGTGACGATGTCCTGCATGCCGACGTTGCTGGCATTCGCCCACTTCTCGCCACCGAGATCGGACAGGTGGAGGAACCCGAACAGGTTCAAACGGTGCGTGACCGACACCATCACCACGTCTTCCTTGCGCGCAAGGTTGGTGCCCTCGTACAGGAGCCAGTTACCCGAGCCGCCTGAGAAGCCGCCGCCATGCAACCACACCATCACCGGGCGGTTGCCGCCGCCCAGCGCCGGCGTGAACACGTTGAGGTTCAGACAGTCCTCACCCATCGGTTCCTGCCGATCGAGTGAAAACACTTCCGAGATCGGTCCATCCGGATCCTGCGGTGCCCGGTTGCCAACCTGGAAGCAGTCGCGCACGCCCGTCCACGCGGTGACCTTTGCCGGGGGCATGAACCGGTTGGCGCCCGCCGTGGACGCCGCGTATGGCACACCCCAGAACTGATTGACGCCGTAGCGCACGACGCCGCGCAGTCTGCCGGCGGCGGTCTGCACGGCCGGCGTCAGCGGGAGACCTCGCACGTCCTGGGCCCATGCAGGTGCGACGATGCCCTCCGCGCAGAGACCCGCGGCGGCCAGCGCGCTCCAACCCAGAAATTCCCGACGATCAACGTGCGTCATGGCGTACTCCTCGAGTTCTCTGGCGAAGGCGGAAGCCCGCGCGTCAGGGGTAGCGCCGCGTATTTTGATATGCCAGACACCGGGTGTCCAGCCCCGGGTGCGGAAAACGCGCCGCCTGCCGATTACCGTTCGTGGAGATCCACCTGAACACTTCTGCCAGCGATACGCCAACGAGCCTGCACGTCGCTCGTCAGCCGATCCTCGATGAGCGAGGGCGGGTGTTCGGCTACCGAGCTGGCTGCTCGACTGATTTCGCGCCCGGCTGCTGAACTCGCCGATGACCGCCGCTGATCCCGGGGCTTCCGCTGTCATGCGATGGCCTCGGCCGCGTCGAGCACGCGGGACTCTCACACCACGCTGCCCGAGGCGTACACGAGCGCGCTTCGCTGGGTGAAGGATGTCTGCCCCGGGGCCGCCTGAAGGCGGCCCCCACAGTCCTACGTCTTCTTGATGAACGTCCCGCGATTGAGCTCGTCGAGGGCGACGCGCAGCTCCTGCTGCGTGTTCATCACGATCGGGCCGTACCATGCAACCGGCTCCTCGATCGGCTTGCCTGACACGAGCAGGAACCTGATCCCTTCGTCGCCGGCCTGCACCACGACCTCGTCGCCGCTATCGAACAGCACCAGCGAGCGGTTCCCGATGAAGTCCGGTCGTGTCTCCCCGCCGACGATGTCCGTCTGCACCGCGCGCGGTGCCGATGCATCACGGAACGTGCCCGACCCGGCGAAGACGTACGCGAATGCATGCCGCGACGTTTCGACCGCGAGCCGCTTGCGAACTCCGGGCGGCACCGAAATATCGAGGTAGCGCGGATCGGCCGCCACACCGTCCACTGGTCCGGTCTTCCCCCAGAACGTCCCGCAGACAATGCGCACCGCGGTGCCGTCCTCGTCTACGACTTCGGGGACGTCCTTGCCTTGCACGTCCTGATAGCGAGGCGCGGTCATCTTCAGCGACGAGGGCAGGTTGGCCCAGAGCTGAAAGCCGTGCATGCGGCCTTGCGGATCGCCCTGCGGCATCTCCTGGTGCAGGATGCCGCTGCCAGCGGTCATCCACTGGATGTCGCCGGCGCCAAGACTGCCGCGATTGCCGAGGCTGTCGCCGTGCTCCACCGTACCGGCGAGCACGTAGGTGATCGTCTCGATGCCGCGATGCGGATGCCACGGGAACCCGGCCAGATAGTCCTCGGGACGATCGTTGCGGAAGTCGTCGAAGAGGAGGAAC
Organism: uncultured Acidobacteriota bacterium; assembly: GCA_963751025.1. Lineage (GTDB taxonomy): Bacteria > Acidobacteriota > Vicinamibacteria > Vicinamibacterales > UBA2999 > Gp6-AA40. The sequence continues at coordinate 248,047 of CAVVTC010000016.1, forward strand.
GGATCGTAGTCGGTGGTGTTGCCGAACCCGAACGCGCGGCGCAGCTTGACGCCGGCGCCTTCGAGCGTTGGTTTCGACGGGACGACGCTTTTGACGGCTCTGATCGACATCGTGCTTCTCCAGGCGGACCTGAAGGTCCGCCTCTACGAGGGTCAATGGTTAAGACGCCATCAACCAGCGTCGAGATCCGCGTCTACTGCTTGACGTAGATCTCGCCGGCCTTCCTGAACTCGACGGACTTCTCCTCCATGCCCGCGTCGCGGATCTGCTGCGACAGCTCCATCGAGCAGAACTTCGGGCCGCACATCGAGCAGAAGTGCGCGACCTTGGCGCCGTCGGCGGGCAGCGTCTCGTCGTGATACGCGCGGGCCGTCACCGGATCCATCGCCAGATTGAACTGATCCTGCCAGCGGAACTCGAAGCGCGCCTTCGACAGCGCGTCGTCCCAGGCCTGCGCGCGCGGATGGCCCTTGGCGAGGTCGGCGGCATGCGCGGCGATCTTGTAGGCGATGACGCCCGCCTTGACGTCGTCGCGGTTCGGCAAGCCGAGGTGCTCTTTGGGCGTGACGTAGCAGAGCATGGCCGTGCCGTACCAGCCGATCATCGCTGCGCCGATCGCCGACGTGATGTGGTCGTAGCCGGGGGCCACGTCGGTCGTCAGCGGGCCGAGCGTGTAGAACGGCGCCTCGCCGCACCATTCGAGCTGCTTCTCCATGTTCTCTTTGATGAGATGCATGGGGATGTGGCCGGGCCCTTCGTTCATCACCTGCACGTCGTGCTCCCAGGCGATCCGGTTCAACTCGCCCTGGGTCTTCAGCTCGGCGAACTGCGGCTCGTCGTTGGCATCGGCGATCGAGCCGGGGCGCAGACCGTCGCCCAGCGAGAACGACACGTCGTAGGCGCGCATGATTTCGCAGATCTCGCGGAAGTGCGTGTAGAGGAAGTTCTCGCGATGGTGCGCGAGGCACCACTTCGCCAGGATCGAGCCGCCGCGCGAGACGATGCCGGTCACGCGGCGCGCGGTCATCGGGATATAGCGCAGCAGCACGCCGGCGTGCACGGTGAAGTAGTCCACGCCCTGCTCGCACTGCTCGATGAGCGTGTCGCGATACACCTCCCACGTGAGATCTTCCGGACGGCCGCCGACTTTCTCGAGCGCCTGATAGATCGGCACGGTGCCGATCGGCACCGGCGAGTTGCGAATGATCCACTCGCGGGTCTCGTGGATGTTCTTGCCGGTCGAGAGATCCATCACCGTGTCGGCGCCCCACAGCGTCGCCCACTGCAGCTTCTCGACTTCGTCCTCGACCGACGAGCGCACGGCGGAGTTGCCGATGTTGGCGTTGATCTTCACCAGGAAGTTGCGGCCGATGATCATCGGCTCGAGCTCGAGGTGATTGATGTTCGACGGGATGATGGCGCGGCCGCGCTCGACCTCGCTGCGCACGAACTCGGCCGGCAGCCCTTCGCGCGCGGCGATGAACTCCATCTCGGGTGTGATCTCGCCTCGCCTGGCGTAGATACAGCTGCGTGCCGATGTGGCCCGAGGCGCGCCGCGCCGCGATCCACGGCTCGCGCAGCTTCGGCAGACCGTCACGCACGTCATGCCCCTGCGGACCGCTCGTATCGTAGAGACGCAGCGACGGCTCACCGCCACTCAGTGCGACCTCCCGCATCGGGATGCGCAGCGTGATCGGCTCGCCGTCCCTGGTCATGGGAACCGTCCGTTCCTCGAATATTTTGCGGGAATTGGGAAATGCGGACGCGAAGTCGATCATCGGAGCCTGCTCTTCCTGTGTGGACACAGCTAACGGCGGGCTGAATTGGCTGGGTGCGCGGCGGGATCGAACTCGCCGCGCTCCCTTCGCCGGTTTCAACCGGGTCAGGTTCCAAGGGTTTCTCTCAATCCCGACGCGGCCAACGCCCGCGCTCTACAGTCTTTTGGGGATACCCCTGGCGGCCGTCTGGGATTATACCTGTCGATCGCACGATAATGGCTTCCATGCGCAACCTGCTGCTGATCAGCTGTCTCCTGGCAGGCGTCATCGTGTCGGGCGTGCATGCCCAGGCGCCGGCCACTCCGCCGCCACAAAAGCCCGCGCCCGCGACCGGCGCGCCCGCCGCACCGCCGCCCGCGAAAACCACGCCCCCACCTCGCCGGGCCGCACCGCCAGCCGGCGCGCGGGCGGGCATGGCCATCACCGTGACCACTCCACAAGGCGCGACGATCGCCGGCGTGCATGTGGCCCTGATGGGTCCCACCGAACGAGGTGACGACACCGACGGCAGCGGTCAGGTCAACTTCCCGGGGCTGCAGCCGGGCACATATCGGCTGCGGTTCAGCGGCGACCAGGTCACCGCGTTCGAAAAAGAAGTGGTCGTTCGCGCGGGGCAGGTCTCGGATGTGGACGTCTCGCTCAGCCCTGCCCCAGAACCCAGGGTGGTGACGGTGCCTGCGCCGACCCCTGTGCCGGCTGCGACCGCACCCGGACTCGGTCCCAAGGGCGAGCCAGTGACATACGCCATCGGCGATCTGCTCGAGAAGGAGTACGTCGGCAGGCAGCCGCGCCGCGAGACGCTGCTCTCCTGCAGCGGTTCAGAGCGCGCCGCGATGATTCAGTTGAACGAGGCGCTGCCGGAGCGGCTCTACGAAAGCGCCGATGCGATCTACTACGTGCTCGGCGGTGAGGGCTCGGTCATCATGAACGGCCGCGAGACGAAGCTTGGCTTGAACGCGTTCGTTTCCGTTCCCAGGGGCACCTCGCACAGCTTCTCGAAGCGTGGCAATCGGCTGCTCGTGCTGCTCTCGGTGCTCAGCGGCGAACCCTGCGAGCAGGCTCGCTAAAACGTGCGCTGACGCGCGGTGCTGGCGTCGAACGCGAAGCCGACGTAGTCGCCCGCCTGATCGGGGCGCAGCAGCAGCGTCGTGAACATGAACACCATCGCGTAGCGGCCATCCGAGGTGCGCGACATGTTCACCGGGTGCTGATGGACGACGTGCCAGTCGTAGATGTTGTCCCAGACGTCAATGCCAATCTCGATGAAGTCCGGATATTTCTGCGTCGACTTCATCCAGGTGTGCTGCTGCTGACGGATGCGCGCGACACCCTGCCACTTGTTGGTGTAGACGTTGGTGAACTGATTTTCAACCGTTCGCCGCAACTGGTCGATCGAGTCCGAGACGCCTTCCAGATTTGATTGGGCAGCGGCTTCGGCGCCAGATGGTGACATCAAGGTCGAGAGACCCGCGAGAAGACTGCCTCCCATCACGGCGCGACGTTCGACCATCTCCCTCTCCTTGCTGTAGCTCGTAGCCGGTAGTCGGTAGGGTTCAGCGTTCTTCCTACCAGCCTACCAGCTACCGGCTACCGGCTACCGGCTGACCGTGAGCGTCGCCCGGTAGTCTCCCGGTGCGATCGTCCGGCTGCTGAACGGGTACGGCTGAAGCTCGACGAGCCCGATCCGAATCTGCTTGTGCGTCACGGTCGCCCGGCTGGAATCACCGGTGTGCAATTCGTAGGCGGATGTCGTTCCGTCATCGAAGACGCTGATGTGCACGATCGCGTCACCACCCTGAATGCACAACGCATCGGCGGGGCAGCGCGAATCGCCCGTCACGACCACGAATCGCACTCGCAGGTCGACATCTCGCACGGTCGCAACCTCGCCTGGCGCGAGCGTGAACCGCTCGTTGACGACGACCGTGGGGCCTGCCACGGCCTGCTCATCACATGCCGCAACCGCGAGAAGACTCAGAATCAGTATCAGCGGACGCATCTGCGATGGGCCAGCAGAGTCCGTGCCAGTCGAGACGGATTACGGGTCATAGACAAACGACAGGGGCGTCGAGCCGTCCCGTAGCCCTTTTGCGACGTCCACTCGCATCACACCGCCAGGACTCGTACCTGCATTGTAGCGGTCACGCGAAGGTAGGATGAGCATCTCGACAATGGGTGGAGCTTTCGACGAGTGGATCGCCGCGCTCGAAGCGCGGCATCTGGCGAATCTGCGCGTGCCGGAAGTGACACGCGCGCTGCGCGCCCTGTCGTCGGCGTACGTCGAGCGCAGACATCGAGCGGCGACCCACGGCGCGCGATCGACCGTGCACGGGGCGCTCGACAGCGCCGGCAAACGCGCCGCATTCGCGCTGTTCTATGCGCCGCTCCACTTCATTGCGGTCACGGAAGTCATTCGCGCGCGCGGCGCGGAACGCGACGCTCCGAAGACGATTCTCGATCTCGGGTGCGGCACGGGCGCCGCAGGCGCCGCCTGGGCGCTCGCGTGCCCGTCGGCGCCGGCGGTCGCCGGCATCGATCGCCACCCGTGGACGATCGAGGAGGCGCAGTGGACGTATCAGCAGCTCGGGGTCCGCGGACGCGCTCGTCAGGGGGACGTCGCGCGGATGCCGGCACCGCGGCGCGGTGAGGGCGTCGTGGCGGCCTACGTGCTCAACGAGCTGCCAGATGCGATCCGGATCGCGATCGAGAAGCGGCTGCTGGACACGGTCGAACGCGGCGGGCGTGTGCTCGTCATCGAGCCAATCTCACGCGGGATCGCACCGTGGTGGGATGACACGGCCGCACGCTTCGTGGCGTCCGGCGGACGTGCGGACGAGTGGCGGCTGCCGATCGACCTGCCGCCGCTCCTGGAGAAATTCGATCGCGCGGCAGGACTCAATCACCGTGAGCTGACGTTCCGCAGCCTGTTCGCGTAAGGCATCCGACCGATGCCCGTGCGTGGTAACCTCACCACTTCGGATGAGCGCCCCAGGGGACCCAGGTCCACACGGCGGACGCAGCGGCCTGCTTCCGCTCACACTGACAGCGCTCGGCGTCGTTTACGGGGATATCGGAACCAGCCCCCTGTATGCGATCCGCGAGGCCTTCTTCGGATCCCACGCGGTGCCGCCGAGCCACGAGAACGTGCTCGGTGTCCTGTCGTTCGTGCTCTACGCCCTTCTCCTCATCATCTCGATCAAGTACATCGTCGTCGTCATGCGTGCCGACAACCAGGGCGAGGGAGGCATCCTGGCGCTCACGGCATTGCTCCCCGGACGTGACGGCAGAGAGGGTTCGCGCGGTGTCGCTCTCGGTCGCCCGGTTCTGATCGGGCTCGGCATTTTCGGCGCAGCGCTCCTGTACGGGGAAGGCATGATCACGCCCGCGATCAGTATCCTCGGCGCCGTCGAAGGGCTGTCGGTGGCGACGCCCTTGTTCACGAACTGGGTCGTGCCGATCTCCGTGGCGATTCTGATTGGCCTGTTCGTCATCCAGCAGCACGGCACGCACCGGGTCGGGCGGCTGTTCGGCCCGGTGATGGTGGTGTGGTTCGTGACGATCGCGTCGCTTGGCGTGGTGTGGATCATCCGTGCGCCGCAAGTGCTCGAGGCGTTCGATCCCAGACACGGCCTGACGTTCTTTCGCGAGAACGGCTGGCACGGCTTCACGGTGCTGGGCACTGTCTTCCTCGTCGTCACTGGCGGTGAGGCGCTGTACGCGGACATGGGGCACTTCGGCAAGGGCCCGATTCGAATCGCATGGTTCGCGTTTGTCCTGCCCGCGCTCCTGCTGAACTACTTCGGGCAGGGTGCGCTGCTGCTCGTCAACGCAAACGCGACGCAGCCCTTCTTCCTGATGGTTCCTTCATGGGCGCTGCTGCCCTATGTCGCCCTGTCCACGTCGGCGGCCGTGATCGCGTCACAGGCGCTCATCTCCGGCGCCTTCTCGGTGACGCGCCAGGCGATTCAGCTCGGCTACATGCCGCGACTCGACGTCGAGCACACCTCCGCCCGCGAGATGGGCCAGATCTACGTCCCTCAAGTGAACTGGGGACTGATGGTCTGCACGATTGCGATCGTGATCGTATTCGGGTCGTCGGGACGATTGTCCGCCGCCTACGGAATGGGCGTCGCCATGGCGATGGTCATCACGACCATCCTGCTCCATGTGGTGATGACGGAGCGCTGGCGGTGGCCGGCGCCGCTGGCGTTTGGCGTCACGGCGGTGTTCCTTGCGATCGACATCTCGTTCTTCGGCGCCAACCTCCTCAAGCTGCCGCAAGGCGGATGGGTCAGCCTGTTCATCGCCCTGCTGCTGTTCACCGCGATGACGACCTGGAAGACCGGGCGGCGGCTGGTTGCCGATCGACTGACGGCGCGCGCGTTCCCGCTCGAGGATTTCGTTGCGGCGGTTGTGACCACGCCGCCGACGCGCGTGCCGGGGACCGCCGTCTTCATGACCGCCCAGCCACGCGGCACGCCGCCGGCGCTGGCGCACAACGTTCGCTACAACAAGATCCTGCACGAGCACGTCGTGGTGCTGACGGTGACGACCGCGCCGGTGCCATACGTGCCGACGCAGGAGCAGGTGTCCGTGCAGTCCTTCGGGCATGGCATCTACAACGTGCGCGCGCAGTACGGGTTCATGCAGGATCCCCACGTGCCTGAAGCGCTCGGCATGGCGCGCGATCAGGGCGTCGAGCTGGATCCGGAGGACATGATCTATTTCCTCGGCCGCGAAACGATCCTCGTGACCCGGCGTCCGGGAATGGCGGTGTGGAGGGAGCGGCTGTTCGTCCTGATGGCGCGCAACGCCGTGCGCGCCACGGCGTTCTTCCGCCTGCCGCCAGAGCGGGTCGTCGAGTTGGGCGTGCAGGTCGAGATGTAGGGGCCTTCGTAGGGGCCGCCTTTAGGCGGCCCTTGTCAGATCTGCGACGTGCAGTTCGGACAGCGCGTCGCCTTCAGGGGAATCGACGACAGGCAGAACTGACAGTCCTTCGTCGTCGGCGCGGCCGCAAGCGCTGGCTTCTTCAGCCGGTTGACCTGCTTGATCAGTAAGAAGACCGCGAGCGCGACGATGACGAAGCTCACGATTTCGTTGATGAACTGGCCGTAGGCGATCACCGGGATGCCCTTGGTCTTGGCCTCCGCCAGCGACGCGGGAAGCCCCTTGGTCTCATCCAGGACAAAGAAGAGGCTCGAGAAATCGATCCGGCCGAGGATGAGGCCGAGCGGCGGCATGATCACGCCTTCGACCAGCGTCGTCACGATTCGGCCGAAGGCCGCGCCGATGATGACGCCGACGGCGAGATCGATCACGTTGCCCCGCGAGATGAATTCCTTGAATTCCTTCAGCATCGGCGTCCTCCGGACGAGAGCCTAGCAGATCTGGCTCCGAGTGAAGTCAGAGTTGGGGCGGAGTTGAATGCTGACCCCAGCGCTTATTTCAATCGAACTCGCGGTGTGGAGAGGCCTGTGCGTCGGTGACGCGGCCGGCGACGATCTCCGCCTGCGCGTAGTTCTCGCCTTTGATGGGACTGCCGCGCGATCCGCCGGAGCATCGTCAGTTGTCCGGTGTGGGTCAACGCGTCCGCGATGGGACCCTGAAAGAGTTGCGCGCACGGGGCGTGCAGCGGCTCATCGCCCGCGAGGTATGCGTCGAACCGGTCGAGTGTGTCGAAGAACCGGGCCACCTCCGCGTCCCAGGCGAGGGGCGTCGAGTTCTTCCAGGTCTGCTGTCCGCGCGCGAGCGAGAGTGCCCAGTCAAAGAGGTCGCCCATATGAGCGAGGATCTGCGCGGGCGTACGCGATCCCGTGGCAGGCGTCATCGTCGCAAAAGCCGGCGGCGCGCCGCGCAGAGCCTTGGCGGCGCGGTAGGCCAGCGTCGCCAGCGCGTGTCGAAGAAATTCCCGGTCTGACATGGGGACAGTGTATCACCCCGGGTCAGACCGCTACCTCCCGAACCGGGACGAGGTCAGGGTCACGTCGGCGCGGGCCCAGGCGGCCTTGAAGCGGGCCTCGGTCAGCGCGGCATCAGCGATCTTGTTCTGCGCGCGCAGCGACTGGAGCAACCCGAACAGCGCCCAGCCGTTCTCGCGATTGCGCCGCAGGTCCTCCCAGTACACCGGTCTCGGCCTCGGCGGCGCGACCGGCCTGCAGCAGGATCGCCCCGAGCGCGAGACGCGGCGGAAAGTGGAATTCGGACGGCTCCGTGTACACGAGACTGTCGTCGAGCCGAACCGCGCGATCCAGTTGCGAAACGGCCAGATCGTAATCACCACGCGCGGCGGCGATCTCAGCGGCCAGCACCGCCGGCGCGGGCGCGATGATCGCCGACGCGATATTGGGCGAAAACAGCCCTTCCTTCATCGATGGATCGGCCATCAGCGCAATCAGACGACGCAGCTCCTGCTCGGCCGCCGGAATCTGGTTCTTCGCGACAAACGAGAGCCCCCGCGTGTAATGCCACACCGCGCGCAGCACCGCGCTGAATGCCGGCGGCTCGGGCTCATTCAACATCTCATCCCAGCGGCCGAACCGCGTGAGCGCGTAGTACGGGACCATGCGGAACCCGGCGGTCAGCGGCAGGTTCTTCAGCGTGTCGTCATCGATCTTCGACGCCAGTTGCCGCGCTGACTGGATCGCCAGCTGGCTCTGTCCGTCCGCCGTCGCCGCAAACCACAGGAAGTGGATGTTGTGCGGGTAGTAGGCCATCGGGTAGAGCCCCTGCGCGCGGCACTGGGTGATGTAGTCCTCATCGGCCAGTATCGCCAGCTGGTTGCTCTTGATCGCGTCCGCATAGCGCCCCACGCGCTGATAGATGTGCGCCGGCATGTGCACCATGTGCCCTGCCGCCGGCATGAGCGTCAGCAGCGTGTCCGCCGCCTGCTCCGCTTTCTCCGGCGTCGCCGTCCCCTCCATCAGATGGATGTACATGTGCACGGCGCCGGGATGCTTCGGGTTGCGCGCCAGCACACGCTCGGTGAGCGCGACGATGTCTCGGTGCCGCGCGTGCGGAGCGCCGTCGCGCTGCCAGTAGCCCCACGGCCGCAGGTCCATCACCGACTCGACGTAGAGCATCGCCGCGTCCAGGTCGTCCGGGAACCGCTCGTGCACGCGTCGCATCGCGTCCGCGTATACGGCATCGCGCGGCTGCCGATCCGCGGCCGTTCCCGAATACCGCTGCGCCAGCGCTTCGATGTACGCCTGCTCGCGCGCCGAGACACGAGCCTTCATCGACACCGCTTTCTGCACCAGGTCGTACGCCTGCGGCTCCTCATTGGGCTCCATCAGCGCGTTGATGTTCGGGCCGAGCACGAGCGCCTGGCCCCAGTACGCCATCGCGAGATCGGGATCGAGACGCGCCGCCTCACGAAACGCACGCCGCGCCTCGGCATGGTTGAACGCGTAGGCGAGGTTGAGACCCTGATTCATGAACGCCTGCGCCTGACGTTGCGCGTGGACACCGGGAAGGCATGGGCACCGAGATTCTGCAGCCGCGGCGCAATCGCACCGGTCGGCGACACCTGCGACTGTGCGTTGGCGGGTTCGGCGTAGTGCACATGGCCCGCGGCGGCGGGCGGCTGCTGTCCGGCGACCGCGTGCGCGCACGCACACACCAGCAGCAGGACGCAGAGCGCCGCGAGCGAACACGGAAGACGCATGATGAGTTTCCATTGCGGGCCGCCTAAGGCGGCCCTCCGACTGAAGCGTCCCTACGAGACGGTCTCGTCCGGTTCCACCGAGGACTTCACGTACTTTATGCGCGAGATCGGAAGGCGTGAAGGGCTTCGAGAGAAAGTGCTCGCCACTGGCCACGCCGTGATGGACGACCGCATCTTCGGTGAAACCCGAGGTGTACAGCACCCGAAGCCCATCACGATGCGATCGCAGATGCGCCACGAGCTGGCTGCCGGTGATGCCGGGCATCACGACGTCGGTAATCAGCAGGTCCGGCTCGAGCCCGCGACTACGCAGGCGCTCCAGCGCTTCCTCGCCGCTGCTGGCGGTGACGACCTTGTAGCCGCAGGCCTCGAGCACCTTGTGCGCGACAGCGCGCACGCCGGGCTCGTCTTCGACGAGCAGCACCGAGGCCCGTCCGCGCGGCAGCGTCGGCGATCGTTTGCGGCTCGCGGGTGCACTGGCCCGCGACTTCGCGCGGCGCCTCGGGCAGATAAATCTTGAACGTCGTCCCGTGACCGGGCTCGCTGTAGACCCAGATGTGTCCGCCGCTCTGCCGGACGATGCCGTGGACCGCGGACAGCCCGAAACCGGCGCGCGCACCACGGTTCCCCGAGTAGAAGGGCTCGAAGAGGTGCAGCTGCATGTCGGCAGTCAATACCCGATCCGGTGTCGCTGATCGCCAGCAGGACGTAGACGCCCGGCTGGCACCGTTGATGTGCTGCGCGACGTAGGCCTCGGTCAGGACGACCCGCCTGGTCTCGACGATCATCGTGCCGCCGTCTGGCATGGCGTCGCGGGCGTGCGTCGCCAGATCGAGAATCGCGCGCTGAATCTGTGCTGGGATCGACGCAGCACGGGCGGAAGCCCGTCCTCGGGAGAGATCGACAGACTGACGCGCTCGCCGACGACGCCCTGAAGCACCGGCGGTCATGTCGTCGAATCGTGGCGTTGAGATCGACGTCCACGGGACGAAGCATCTGGCGACCGGAGTAGGCGAGGAGCTGTCCGGTGAGCGCCGCTGCCCGCAGCGCCGCCTCGTGCGATTCGTGGGCGTGCTCGCCACTCGGCGCGATCCGTGCGGCAGCTGCGCCATCAGCAGCTCGGACGACATCAGGATGACCGTCAGGAGATTGTTGAAATTGTGCGCAACGCCGCCCGCCAGACGACCGATGGCCTCGGTCTGCGGCGCCAGCTGACGCTGCTCTTCGAGCTGCTTGCGCACGAGCCGCTCGTGGCCGCGCCGGGCGAGAAGCCGCCGGACGCGCGCCGTGAGAAACTCCGGCAGCAGCGGATCGAGCACGCAGTCGTCGGCGCCCGCTTCGAACACACGCGCGGAAAATGACGCGTCCGCTGGCATGCCGGTCACGAGGATCGGTACCAACGTCAACACCGGGTCCAGTCGCAGCATCGCGACGTGCTGATCGAAGGGGATCCCCTCCACAGCCGCCTCGAGGATGATCAGGTCCGGCGACTCACGAATCGCCAGCGTCCGTGCGTCGTCGGCCCGGTCCGCCACGACCAGACGGCCGTACGGACGAAGCGCCTGCACAGCCGCGTGCTGGCCGCGCTGCTCGATCCATCACCAGAATGGACGGTAGAACCGTCGTCGCCGTCACAGAGATCCTCCGCCCGCAAAGAATACAACACGGCGCCGCAGACGGCAGCTAGACTCGCAGCGTTGTGCCACCGTATCGAATGAGCGAGCCGGTCGTCGCCGTCTTCGTGCTGCTGCCGATGCTGCTCGCGGCGGGGCTTGTGTGGTCCGCAATCGAGGCCCGGCGACGTGCTGGTGCGTCGCTGTCAGTGGCCCGGCGGACGGGTGTGGTGACGGGCGCCGCCACGGTGGCGTGGATGGCTGCGACGTGGGCAGCCGCAGCGAGCGGGATTCTCCGGGACTGGGATCGCACTCCGCCGCCGTTCGCGTTCCTCGTTCTCGGCGTGGTCGTCGTCTCGCTGGCGCTGTCGTTCAGTACCGGTGGGCACCCGAATCGCGCAACAGATTCCGATCTGGGTGCTGGTCGCGGCCCAGAGCTTCAGGCTGCCGCTCGAAGTCGCGATGCACGCGCTCGTCGACCGGGGCATCATGCCGGTCCAAATGAGCTACTCCGGCCGCAACTTCGATATCGTGACCGGCGCCGCGGCGGTGATCGTCGCCGTGCTCGTCAAGACCGGCCATGGCGGACGCGGGCTGGTCGCCGCGTGGAATGTGCTCGGGCTCGGCCTGCTCGTCAACGTCGTCACGGTGGCAATCGTGTCCACGCCGCGGATCAGGTATTTCGGCGACCAGCAGGTCGTGACATTCGTGACCTACACGCCGTTTGTCTGGCTGCCCGCGGTGATGGTCGTCGCCGCGCTGGCCGGGCACCTGGTGATCTTCAGGGCGCTCCGTCGCTTATAATTCCTCTCTTCTATGAGCCACGAAAATCTGGAAGCGGCTCTGCAAGCCGCCGGCAATCCCGTTGACCTGCTGCGCAATTCGCAGATCGGACCGTACGCGTTTCCGGTCGTGCGGCACGAGTTCACGAACTGGCGGGACGAGCAGCGCTCCTGGCGCGACACGTGCGCGCTGTTCGACCAGTCTCACCACATGTCGGACCTGTATGTGGAAGGACCCGACGCGCTCAAGCTGTTCTCTGACCTTGGCATCAACAGCTTCAAGAACTTCAAGGTCAATCAGGCCAAGCAGTTCGTCGCGTGCAATCCGGACGGCTACGTCATCGGCGACGCGATCCTCTTCTACCTGGATGAGAACAGGTTCAGCCTGGTCGGACGCCCGCCGGCGGGCAACTGGGTGCACTACAACCTGGAGACGGGCAAGTACAACGCGAAGGCCGTCCGCGACGAGCGGTCCGCCGTCAATCAGGGCCGCCGCACGTTCTATCGGTATCAGGTCCAGGGCCCGAACGCCGCGAAGCTGATCGAGAAGATCACACGCCAGACCGCCCCCGACATCCGCTTCTTCAACATGGGTGTCTTCACGATCGCCAATCACGAGGTGCGGGCGCTTCGCCACGGCATGGTCGGGCAGCCAGGCTGGGAGATCTTCGGGCCGTGGGAGCACGGCGAGGACGTGAAGAACGCGATCGTCGAAGCCGGCAAGGAGTTCGGACTCCGACAGGTGGGTGCGCGAACGTATCCCACCAGCTGTCTCGAGTCGGGATGGATTCCCTCGCCGCTTCCGGCCGTCTACACCGGCGACGCGATGAAGGCCTACCGGCAATGGCTGAAGGGCACGAGCTACGAAGCCATGGCGTCGCTCGGCGGCAGCTTCTACTCCAGCGACGTCCGCGATTACTACCTGACGCCGTACGATCTCGGCTACGGGCCGTTCGTGAAGTTCGACCACGACTTCATCGGCCGCAGCGCGCTCGAGAAGATCCCGCAGACGCGGAAGAAGGTCACGCTGGTCTGGAACGGCGACGATGTGGAGCGGGCGCTGGGATCGCTGTTCCACGATCGCAGCGTCGCGAAGTACATCGACCTGCCGCTCGCCAACTACTCAACGCTGCCGTACGACAAAGTCTTGAGCGACGGCGCGCTGAGCGGCGGCAAGATGATCGGGCTCTCCACTTACACCGGCTACAACTTCAACGAACGCGCAATGCTATCGCTGGCGATCCTCAACAGCGAGCAGACCGAGCCAGGCACACAGGTGACGCTGGTCTGGGGCGAGGAGCACGGCGGATCGACGAAGCCGACGGTCGAGCGGCACGTCCAGACCGAGATTCGCGCCACGGTGCAGCCGGCGCCGATCTCGGAGGTCGCGCGCGTGGCCTATCGTCCCAAGGCGCTGGCGTAACGGGGGGCCGCGCATGATCAAGGTCATCGACGTCGCGAGCAAGACGAAGGCGCCAACCGCGGAAGGGCGCGTGACGGGGGTCCTCGTCCCATCCGAAGAGGGCACTCGGGTATCCGTTTCGGTCAGGGACATTGATCCAGGGCAAGACCTATCGCGCCACTCGCAGTCAGAAGACGCAGGTCGTCTACGTCCTCGAGGGCCAAGACGCGACCCTCTCGCACACGAGCGCGGGCAAGACCGCTGAACACAGGATGCCCCGACGCTCGGGCGTCTATCTCGAACCAGGCGAGGAAGCCGCGGTGACGGCGTCAGCAACGCCGCTGGTGCTTCTGCTCGTCACGGTGCCGAAACACACCAGCAAATCCGGCGCCGAGCAGTCGCCCGTTGGCTACTTCTTCGAGGAGTCGCGGCTCAGATCGCTGGTCGATGAGAGGCAGATCCGGGAGCGCACCTTCTGGGTGAACAAGGAGACGGGATTGTCCGGCGCGTGGGACCTGCAGCTTGGCCGCATGCAATACGCGCCTCGCGCGTACTCACCGCGGCACGTTCACCACGCCTCGAAGACCAGCTCGGTCACGCCGGAGCACTTCTACTTCATCGAGAAAGGAACCGGCGAAGTGAAGCACGACACGGGCACGCTTCCCGTCGGCCCGGGCAGCCTGGTCCTGATCCCTGCGGGCGAATGGCATCAGTTGCTCGCGTCCGACACCGGCTTCGACTACATCGAATTCCAGGCGCCGTTCGATTTCGTGACGACGATGGATCACGACCCGCAAGGCAAGAACTGGTACATCAAGGGCACTGACGACGGGACAGGAAAACCGAAGCTCTGGGTCCAGAGCTGATCGCGCGGGCCGCCTGAAGGCGGCCCCCACGTACTGAAGGCGGCCCCTACGTACGGACGTAGAGGCGGGTCTTCAGACCCGCCTTACCGCGCAACGCGAAAGAGTTCATCCGCCGACGTGAGGATCGTCCACGTCAAGCGCTGCGGATACTGCGGATTGCTCTCCAGAAAATCACGCACTGTCTTCGCCGCCTCCGGCGATCGGTGCCCCGCGAGCGTCGAATCCATCCACCGTGTCGGAAAGAAGATGTCGCCGGTCTGCTGAATCTCGCGCAGCAGATCGAGCGCCGGGCGCACGAACCGTTGCGCATGCGCCTCGCGCAGCGGGTGATTCAGATACTGCAGCGACTCGAGCACCCACGGCTCGCGGCGGCGGTTTTCGACGAAGCGGAAGCGCGCGAAGGCGCGCTCGCGCACGGCGGGATCGGCCGAGAGCGCGGGCGCGACGAACGCCAGCCGCGCCTTGCGATCGGGATTCTGCGTGCGATCGATCTGGGTCCGCAGGATCTCGTCCCAGCCGGGCGCCTCACGCACGGCCAGTTCCAGCGCCATCGCGATCTCGTCGGGCTCGGCCAGGCGCAGCCCCGGCACCTGCTCGTCGCGCTTCCACACGCGCGCGAGCCAGGCGACGCCGTCGGTCGTGAGGACCACATCGCGATACGCGTTGAACCAGGCCGCCTTCTCGCTCTGCGTGCGGCCACGCTCGAGACCGGCCCGAAGCGCCGCCTCGAGCGCCGGCGCGCGCCGCGCCCGTTCCTCGGCCGGGATGAATCGCCAGAACACGCGCGTGACATACGACAGGATGCGCTGCGCATTCTGTTCGTCGTCCTCACGCGGCAAGGCGCGAAGCGCGGCATCGAGCAGCGGCGCCGGACCCACGCGGGACGCGTGCAGGTTGTCCCACAGCGTGACCCATGCGGCTCCGCGCGTCAGCGGGTCCTTGACGTCCTCGATGTGCCGCAGCAGGTAGTCGCGACTCCCCTCGTCCAGGAGGAAGAGGCCATAGCCAAGCCCGCCGCCAGCCGGCAGCACGAATTGCGGCGCGGGCAGGTCCTTCGCGCCGTTCACCGACGATGATCGCGCCGCTCACATAGACGGGCAGCTCCCTGAGCGCGCCGTCGAACCCGAGGGTGACGCGCAGACGCTGCGGCCAGATCAGGCCCCTGTTCTGCGGGTCACGCTGCGTGATCGTGATGCCGTCCAGACGGCCTTTCGCATTCAGCTGCACGGTGGTCGTGAACTCCGGACGGCCGCGATCCTCGACCCACGCGCGGCTCCACGCGGTGATGTCCTCGCGCGTCCGGTCGTCGAGCACGCGCACGAGATCGAGCCATGTGGCGTTGCCGTACGCAGTGGCGTTTCAGATACTCGCGAAGACCGTCGCGAAACCGGCGGGCGCCGACAATCAGCTCCAGCTGGCGCATCACGATGGGCGCCTTCTGATAGATGATCGGCCCGTACATCTGACCGGCCTCGTCCAGGTTGTCCAGCTCCTGCCGGATGGCATTGGTGCCCGCGGTGCGATCCACCTGGTACGCCGCGGGATAGTGCGCCAGCAGAAACCGCAGTTCGTGATTCACCTGAGGGAACGACGGGTTCACGATCTTTGCGGCCATGAAGTTGGCAAACACCTCCTTCATCCACACGTCGTTGAACCATCGCATCGTGACGAGATCGCCGAACCACATGTGCGCGGTTTCGTGCGCGATGACGCTGGCGCGCTCGAGCAACTGGTTCTGCGTCGCCGACTCGTCGAGCATGAGGCCCCGACGCGTTGTAGAAGATGGCGCCGGCGTGCTCCATGCCGCCGAACTGAAACGACGGAATCAGGACGACGTCGAACTTGCCCCACGGGTAGCGGATGTCGGTGTAGTCCTCGAGCCACGCGAGCGCGCGCGCATGCAGATCGAAGATCGCATCGCGGTTTCGCGCCACTTTGGCGGCGTCGGTCTCGCGATGAAACATCCGCAGCGTCCGGCCGTCGCGCTGGGCGGTCTCGATGGAAAACCGGCCGGCCACGAACGCGAACAGATACGTCGGCAGCGGCGGCGTCTCCGCGAACTCGAAGATCGTTGGCGCGTCTGGCCCGGTCTGCCCGCCCCGTTGCTCACGGCCTGCCAACCGTCAGGCACCGTCAGCGACAATGTGTAACGCGCCTTCAGATCCGGCTGGTCGAAGCAGGGGAACGCCAGCCGCGCCCGGGCGGGAACGAACAGCGTGTAGAGAAACTCGTCGTTGCGGTTCAGGGCCTCGTCGCCGGAGGTGAACTCGAATTCGATCCGGTTGGCCCCGGCAACCGTCATCCCGGCGGGCACGATGATGTGACCGTCGACGACCGCCGGAGGCAACTGACGGCCACCGGCCCGTACAGCGAGCAGCCGGTCGGCCGGCTGAGCAAAGTCGAAGACCAGCTGGCGCGGGGCGCTCAACACCAGGTGCACGACTGCCCGCCCGCGGACCGGGGCCTGCCGATCGCCGGGAATCGTGAAGGACAGGTCGTACCTGACGTCCCGTATCGCGGCCGCCCGTTCCCGGGCCAGCGCCTCGGAAACGCCCCGACCGGGGCCCACCGGGGGGTCCGACTGCCCGGACCCGAGTAGCGTCAGTGCGACCATAAAGCCCAACATGAAAGGAACGATATCAGGAGAGTGAGGTGGATTAGCGGGGCCCAACCTTCTGTAGAATGCACACCATGATCGTCCGCGGGGTGCGCACGCTCCTGGCGGCGGTGTGCCTGGTCTGGCTGGTGGGAGCCAGCGGTACGCCCTCCACCGCTCAGCAGGGTGCCTCTGTACGCGGGCGAGTGGAAATCGGTATTCCGGTCACTGCCCGGCGGCCCTCCGCAGCCTATGCCACACGCCCGGTGACGCAACCCGTACTCGCTCCCGTCTCCGAGCTCCGGCACGTGGTCGTCTTCCTGAAAGACGCGCCCGCGATGAACACCGAGCCGACGGTGATGGAGATCCGCCAGAAGGACGAGAATTTCATTCCTCGCGTCGTCGCCGTCCCGGTCGGGTCCGAAGTGCGGTTCCCGAATGACGACCCGATCTACCACAACGTGTTCTCGCTGTCCCGAGTGAAGACGTTCAACCTCGGACGGTTCCCACGCGGCGAGTCCAAGCCGGTCCGGGTCACCAAGCCGGGGGTCGTCAAGGTGTTCTGCGAGATTCACTCGCACATGACGGCGACGATCATGGTCTTCAATCATCCCTGGTTCGCGATGGTCGGCGAGGACGGCCGATTCGAGCTGGCGAACGTGCCGTCCGGCCAGCGAGAGATCACGGCGTGGCATGAACGTCTCGGAGACAGAACCGTACCGGTGCGCGTGGACTCCGGACGGGCCACTGAGGCGGATTTCGTGCTTCCGGTCCCGGCGCAGTGAGACGTCCGCCCGGCCTCGCTGCCCGGACTGTCGCGGTGACCTTCATCACGGTCGCCGTCATCCTGTCGATCGTCTTCATCGTGCTCATCGTTGACGCGCGCGATCGCATGCGCGCCGCCGAGACGGACAAGCTCGAAATCAGCTCACGCGTGTTCAAAGCATTCGAAGAGCGTCGCGAACAGGATCAACTCGCGACGACGGCGACGCTGGCCGAGACGCCCACGCTCAAGGCCGCGTTCGACACCTACAATACCGAGGCCCGACTCGGAACGAGCGACGGTCGCCGTCTCGAGGCGGCGCATGAGACCGTCACACGCGAGCTCGAGAAGCTGGCGGCGGTGACGTCGGTCAACGTGCTGGCGATCCTCGACACCGATGGCCGCGTGTTCGCCAGCGCCGGCAGCGCCCGGCAGCAGTGGCCCGTGAACGAAAAGGTGATGCTGTCGGCGCGCGAGTCGACGTCGTTTCACGCCGTGGCCGTGCTCGCCGCCGGGGCGTTCCGCGCATCGGGCGCTCCACTTCGACTCGACGATCGCGACGTCGGCACGCTGGTGCTGGGCACGAGCCTCGACGACGCCTACGCGAAGATCCTCGCCGGTCTGTCGAGTGCGGCGATCGTGATCACGCTGAACCGCCAGGTGGTTGCCCGGACGGTGTCCGAGGACGTCACGCGCGATCTCGTCTCCAGCGAGGGCGAACCGCGCGAGACGACTCAGTTGAACGGCGAGGAGTACGCCATCCGTACGCTGCTGTCGGCGGGCCCGGTGCGGATCTATTCCCTGGCGTCGATCGACGCCGCCGCGCGCGTGGCGACACGCGATGCGCTGAAGGCGCTCGGGACCGTGGCGCTGGGCGGGTTCGTGCTCGCCGCGTTCGGCAGCCTGTGGCTGGCCCGAGCACTCACCGACCCGATCAAGCGGGTCGCCGGCGACATCGCGACGATGACCGCGGCGCGCGACTTCGGACGGACGCTCGAAGTCGCCGGCACGAGCCGCGAGCTCGACGCGCTCGCCAGCGCGTTCAATGAACTGATGGGCGGGCTGATGGCGGCCGAAGCCGAAACACAGTCGGCGTATCTCGGCGCCATCCGCGCACTGGCCGCGGCGCTCGACGCGCGGGATCCGTACACGGCAGGCCATTCGGAGCGCGTCAGCGCGCTGTCCGTGCTCATCGCACGCCAGCTCTCGCTCAGCGAGGCCGAAGTGGACATCATCCGGCTGGGCGCGCTGCTCCACGACATCGGCAAGATTGGCGTCGCCGATCACATCCTGCGCAAGCCGGGCGCGCTCTCCGCCGACGAGTTCGAGCAGATCAGGCGCCACCCCGGACTCGGCGCGCGCATCCTGCGCAAGGTCCCGTTCCTCGAGCCTCACCTGGCGATCGTCGAGCTCCATCACGAACGGCCCGACGGCAAGGGATATCCCTTCGGTCTCCTCGGCGACAACATCCCGCTCGACGCACGCATCGTCCACGTCGCCGATGCGTTCGACGCGATGACCAGCGCGCGCGCCTATCGTCCGGCACGTGCCGCCTCGGTTGCCCTGGTCGAGCTGCAGCGCTACTCGGGCACGCAATTCGATCCGGCATCCGTGGACGCGCTGCAGGACGCGCTGGCACAATCCTCGTCCGCGCCCGAGCGCCAGCTCCAGGCCTTGCTGGGACGGGAAGCGTCGGCCTAAAGTTGATACGTGGAAGAAGGAGATCGGACGCGGCGCCGGCCGAACTCGTCTACTCGTGTCCACTTCTTCCACTTCTTCCACGTTTCCGCTTTCGTTCTTGCGGCCACCGCGGCCAGCGCCGGCCAGATGGCTCGCCCGGCGTCGCTCGCAATCGACACCGCGGCGTCGGTCGATCGGACCAGCGTGGTTGGCGGCCAACCGTCGACCGGCGTGGTCCTTGACGCGGTGATGTCCGTCGGGTTCGGCGCTGGGTTCGAAGCGATCGTTCGTCCCTTCGCGCAGCGGCAGGCATCGGGAGACTGGAACACACAGATCTGGGTCGCCGCGGTCAGATATCAGCGGCCGGGTCCGATTGCGCTTCGCGTGGACGCCGGCCTGATTCCCTCACCGGTCGGACTGGCCAATCTCATGCTCCGTCCGCAGCTCAATCCCACGGTGTCGCTGCCGGCCTCACTCTTCACCGCACTACCGCCCGTCGAGTTCGGGGCACCACGCACGACCCTCCTTGGTGCCGTGTACCCGTACGGCGCCAACGCGACCGTCTCGGGCGCGCACTGGGACGCGCGTGCAGCGGTGATCGACACGTCGCCGCTCCGCACGCGCCGGGTGTTCTCCAGCACCAACCCGCCGCGGTTCGACAACGTCGTCATCGGCGGCGGCGTGACACCGTTTGTCGGTCTGCGCGTGGGCGGGTCGGTGACCCACGGCGGCTGGTTGAAGGCCGGCGAGAGCCCCACCATCACCGAGAACCGCGACGCCACGATCGTCACGATCGAATCCGAGTTCTCGTACCGCCACACGACGATCCTCGGCGAGTGGACGCGCGACACGCTCGAAACGTCGAGCGGCGAACGCGTCGCCTCAGGCTGGTTCGTGCAAGGACTGCAGACGCTCACACCGCGGTGGTTCGTGGCCGGGCGTGTCGAGCGGATGTCCGCGCTCGCGTTGACGCCGCTCGCGACGCTCGAGCAACAGCGCCTCCACGGCGTCGAGGAAGCGATCGGCTTCAAGGTGACTCCGGAACTCACCGTCCGCGTGGACCATCGGGCGCGCCGCGGATTCGGCCGGCCGGAGTTCGATCACCAGGCGGCGGTCTCCCTGGTCTGGTGGAAGCGTTGGCGATAACTCGACGCGCACGCTGAAGCGTGCGCGCTACTGATTCGAGGTAAAGCGGAGGCTTCAGCCTCCGCGATCACGCGCCGCCCGGAAAGAAGACCCGCTGCACGAACCAGTACGTGCCCGCGGCGATGACGACGACCGAGCCGGCAACCGCGACTCGTGTCCCCATCACATCACTGCGACGGCGAATCGCCGTCAGCAGGCTGGCGACGGCGAGCACGACCACGAGCTGGCCGATCTCGACGCCAAGGTTGAACGAGAACAGCGACCAGCCAAGAGCCTCGCGCGGCAGCCCGAACTCGCGCAACACATAGGCAAAGCCAAATCCGTGAACCAGGCCGAAGGCGAGCGCCACCCAGGCGCGCAGGTCGCGGCCGTCTCCGCGCACCAGGTTGTCGGCGCCGACGAACACGATGCTCAACGCGATCGCCGGCTCGATGATGCTCGCCGGCGGCGAGAGGATGTTGAGCGCGGCCAGCGAGAGCGTGACGCTGTGGCCGATCGTGAACGCCGTGACGATGCGGACGAGCGCCAGCCAGCTGCCGCCGAGCAGCAGCAGGCCGATGAGGAACAGGATGTGATCGGGCCCGATGAGAATGTGATGCGTTCCCGACGGGATGAACGTCTTCATCACCGCAATCGCGCCCTGCGTCGTCCCGAGATAGTAGGTGCGGGGATCCGACGTGGCGTTGAAAATCATCTGCTGACGGAGATCCGTATCCTCGTAGATCGTGATGAAGGTCTGGTGGATCGGGTCGTACGGAAACAGGTTCGTGTCGATCGTCAGCGCGCCCGGAAGCTCGTTGGGAATGCGGTACCTCAGGCGCAGGGCCGCCTCCTCTTTCATCGGCTCGATACTGCCCCACTGAATCATCAGGGGCCGATCGGTCGCGAGCGAGATTCTCGACGTGATGATGTCGAGGATGCGCTGCCGCTCACGGGCGAGGAGTGCCGGATCCAGAACCTGTTCGGGCGGCGTGAGGTTCAATTCGTGTGCGATGTCGATGACGTGCACGACGAGCGACCCTTCGATGGCTCCGCCACGAAATGCGATATCGATATAACTGAACGGCGCCGGGTGGGCTGACGCGCGGGCGGCGCAGCACAGGACGACGGCGACGAGAGCGGCGCGAATGCCGGTCGGGTTCATCGAGCCGGCATTGTACCAACGTGGGGGCCGCCTTAGGCGAACGTGGGGGCCGCCTTCAGGCGGCCCTATCACGTCATCAGCACCGATCCGTCGAGGATCCACTGGCCAGGCGGACCGAGCTCGCGCACGGGCTCGATGAGCGCCAGATGCGGCGCAACCGGCGCTCGATCGAGCGACACGTGGGCGCCTTCCTCGCTCAACGAGAGATGCTGGGCGTAGCGCTCGGCCGCCTCGCCGGAACCGTTGTACGCGGCCCAGGAGGCCAGCGCCAGGTGCTTCCAGGTGATGTCGGGCTGCAGTTTCTTCCGCAGCTTTCCCAGAAAGAGATTCGTGCCGCGACGGATGTTCTCCCGCCAGTCCCAGGCCAGCTCCGCGCTGATCGTCTGACCTTCAACGCGGGTGAACTGTGAAATGCCGACGCCGAAGTCGAAGCTGGCCAGCGGAAAGTCCGGGGGATCGTCCGGCCAGTCGAAGCGGACACGACAGTCGGGCTGAGTGCCGTCGGCGTGATGGCGCCTCGTGAAGGTCATCGCCGCCGAGCGCTGCGCCTGCCGGGCAAACTGTGTAAACGCCGACTCGTGCTGAAAGATAGCGCGGACCATGTGCACGACGTTCTCGTCGTACCCCTCGAGGTGCGCATCGAGATAGGCGTAGACGTCGGACTGCATGGGATTGGTCCCGGCAATCCGCACGTGCACGTAGTCGCAGAGCGTGGCGTCCGGCAGTCTGACGGCGACGATGAGCAGGCCGTGACCGCCGAGCACGCGGGTCTCATCGCTATAGGTGTATCGACATCCAGAGCCGAACACGGTGAAGTCCGGCGTATGGCTCTCGCCCCGCCATTCGCCGTCGAACACTTCGGCGGCGCCCCGGTACCGGAAATGACCCGTGTTCGTGTGGCGGCACAAGACATGGCGGCACACCACTCTCCAGAGGATGGGCGTGTTCACCGGATCGAAGCCTTCGATCGCGCAGGACACGCGAATCCCCGGCATGCGCGGCCGCGGCGTCAGGCGAAAGAGGTTGGCGTTGAAGTCGCTGCGCGGAACGCCGCCGGGCGTATAGCCGGGTGGGTCGCTGCGGTCGAGATTGGCAATCGCCAGCCGGCAGTCGCCATGGGCGAGCACACGGACAGGCGTGTCCAGTCCCGCATCTGCAGGTACGAAGTCGTTGTCGAGAATGTGCCACTCGGGGGAGTGAGGCATGGCTCTCGAAAGCTCATAACGAAATACGCTCGCGCGACGAACATATTTCACCTGAACAATCGCGCAAGTTCAGAAATTGCCGCCGTCCCGAAAAGGATCGTCGTCGTCAAGAAAGAACGTGTGTTCTCCAGTGATCCAGGCCGAGCCCTCGATTTCGGTGACGAGCGCCGGTATGGCGTTGACGACCGTGCGATGAAGCGGACGACCGCGGAAGAGCGCGCCGGACAGGCTCTCATGTACGAACGGCTGGCCGTCGGGAAGAAGACCCATGGCGTCGAGGACGGCCATCACCGCCGATGTACCCGTTCCGCCCGGCGATCGATCGACCGACCCGGCGCCGCGGACGGTGACGTTGCGGAGATGCGCCTCCGGATCCGTCGCGGGCCCGGTGAAGATGACGCCGGCGACGCCGCCGATCGACGGATCGAACGGATGGACCGGGCGCTGCGCGACATTGAGCGACGCGGTGATCGCGGCGCCCAGCCTGCGAAGGTCCGGAAGGTGCGTCGAATCGAGCGCCACTCCCGTGGCCTCGCTGTCAACGATCGCGTAGAACGCGCCGCCGAAGGCAATGTCCACGCGCAGCTCGCGGCGTCCGACGGTCACGCCAACGGCCGGCGCATGCACGAACGCCGGGACGTTGGTGATGGCCACCGAATCCACCGACCGCGTGCCCGGGCGTGTCTCGACGCGGGCGCGCGCCTGCACGGTGCCGGCAGGGGTGTCGAAGACGAGGCGTTCGTCCGGGTCAGACGAGGCGGGGCGCGCCAGCGTGAGACGCCGCTCGAGTGCGATGGTGGCTGCGGCGATGATCCCGTGCCCGCTCATCGACGGATACCCCGCGGCGTCCATGAACACGATGCCGGTGTTCGCCTGCGGCGAGAAGGGCTCGGTGAGAAGCGCCGCCGTCATGTCGGCGTGGCCGCGTGGCGCCAGCACCACCGCGCGCCGATAGGCATCGGCGTGCTTGAGGCACCACTCGCGCTGCTGCGTCGCGGTCCGGCCATGCGGCCGCGGCACGCCGTCCACGACGAGCCGTAATGGCTGCCCACCCACATGGGCGTCGATCGTCTTGATGACGTGAATCATCAGCTGCCGTCGTCCTACGCTAGCACCACCTGAGGACAGGTCAGCCGCAATCTCCGACGAAACACGCGAGATCCTCAGCAATCACAGGTGGCGTGTCGTTTGCAATTTCCCGAGTCATGCCAGCGGGGAGACACGACAATGGGTGCAGGAACATGGTCTCGATGGCTGCTGGCAGCAACCGCGTGCGCGCTACTGGCAGTCCCGGCGGCGGCGCAGAACAACGCCGCGTTCAATCGCGGATACCGTGAAGGCATTGAGCAGGGCACTGACGATGCGAGACGAGGCCGCCAGTTCGAGCTCGAACGCGGCAACGTCTATCGCAACGGCGATCGCGGCTACAACAGCCGCTACGGCGACCGCGACTGGTATCGGAACGATTTCCGTCGCGGATACACGTCCGGCTACCGGACCGGGTAATACAACGTCCGCGGCGACGTCTCTCAGGGGCGCCGCGACGATCGCGGGCCTGGACGACAGCGCGGCTATCAGGAGCCAGCCTTCGCGCGCGGGTACAGCGACGGGTGGGAGAAGGGTCTCGACGATGCGCGCGACCGTGACCGCTACGATCCGGTGAGGCACGGCGACTATCGCAGCGCCGATCAGGGCTACGAGCGGTCGTACGGATCGAAGGACGCTTACAAGAACAACTACCGGACAGGGTTCCGTCAGGGCTACGAGGACGGCTATCGCGACGCGCTCGCGGCGATGCGGTAACTCCCAAGACCCAGCTCCCGATTCCCAACACTCCCAGCCCCAACTCCCAAGCGCTTCTTGGGAGTTGGCTTGGGAATTGGGGTTTGGGAGTGGTTGGGAGTTGGGAGTTGGAGCTTGGGAATTGACCGAGTAAAATAACAAGTTCCACCAGACGCCGGTATCGTCTAGGGGTCAGGACACGTGGTTCTCAGCCACGGGACCGGGGTTCGAATCCCCGTACCGGTATACCAGCTCCCTGTTCGTCCTGTTCCGCTCCATGCCCGGTTCGCGCAAATGCTTGTGCGGGATCGCGCATCCGGGGCCCGAACCCCTTCGGTTGAACCTCATCCGTCTGGAAGCCGCTGAAATACCCCGCGGCACAGCGACAGGACAACGAGTCACTGCATGTGTTCGCGCTGCCCTAGTCGGTGCCACGCAGTTGGAGCACGCGCGCGACGTTCTCGCTGATCTCTCGGCCGAGGCGACGACCGTCGGAAAGGTCGTCGTATGGCCGCACCCACACGTGCACACCGTCAGACACGCGAATCAACTCGGCGAGCAAGCCGGGGCCACGATCGGCTCCGAGGTCACGCGCGTTGACGATGTAGTCGATCCGATAATCGGCAGCCAATCGCCGGAGGTCGGCGTTGGATCTTCCATACACCGCGGTCGTGGTCGGTCCGACCACGCCAACCGAGTCGCCGCCGATCGCCGCCAGTTCCGCGACGATCCACTCGGAGATTGACGCCTCGAAGGGCATGATGGCGATGCGAAGGCGCGGCGTTTCGCGGTTCGACTGAGACACAAGAAATGCGCCGACGACCACGGCGACGACGAGAACGATCGCGACACGTGTCCATCGCCGGGACGCCACGGGCGGCACCACGGGCACGTGATCGTCGCTAACCCGCGTGACGGCAGGAACCAGCCGATAGCCGCGGCGCGGCACGTTCTGCACGTAGCGTGGCTCGCCGCCGGAATCACCGAGCGCCACGCGGAGCTGACGCACGCAGAAGTGCAGGCTGGTGTCGAAATCGACGTGCGTTTCGCGCCACAACCCCTCGCGAATCTCCTCACGCGTGACGAGGGCGCCGCTGCGTTCGACGAGCAACTCCAACAGCCGCGCGGGCTGTGGCGGCAGCCGTTCTGCGTCGCCGGCGCCGGACTTGCGCAGCTCACCGCTCGCGACGTCGAACTCGAACTCCCCGAACCGAAATCGATCTGCCAATGACCGCCCTCTCTTCACATTGAGTATGCCTGCCGATCGCCTCTTGTGCCACGGCTGTACTGAGCGCGGGTCGAGGCCTGCGGCGTTCTCAGCCGGATCTCAGGGTTTGCTCAGGCTTCCACGGCTTCACTCCGTTGACGTGTGTGCGGCCGGAGGCCATTCTGCTTGCCTACCTTCAGGAGATGAATCCAATGCTCATACTCAACCGCCGTCGTTTGGTGGTCCGTACGCTGAGCGGCGCCTTCGCCGCGCTGGCCACTGCACGCCCCTCATTGTCTCAACAGCCGGCCGCCGTCCCACCCCGCTCCGGTCCGCTCGCGCACGATCATGTGCAGCGGTTTGTGCAGGTCGCACACAGCGACCTCGACACGACGCGTCAGATGCTCGACGCCACACCACGGCTGATCCGCGCGACGTGGGACTGGGGCGGCGGCGATTTCGAAACAGCGCTCGGCGGCGCGGCGCACATGGGACGGCGTGACATCGCGGCCCTGTTGCTGGATCGCGGGGCACCACTCGATCTGTTTGCGGCGGCGATGCTCGGCGAGCTCGCCATCGTTCGCGCCGCGCTCGAAACGCGGCCCGGGCTGGCCCGCGTTCCCGGACCGCACGGAATTCCGCTGATCGCCCATGCGAAAGCGGGAGGTCCGGCAGCCCTGCCAGTATTGGACTACGTCAGCACCGTGTTGGCGCAACTCCAAGACAGGAAGTAGCGATGCAACTCGACAGAGCGATGCTGTTCGTGAAGGATCTCGATCGGATGACGGCGTTCTATCGCGACGTCCTGCAGCTCCAGCCCGTCGAGGACACGCGCTTGGACAACTGGGTGGAGTTCAAGGGCGAAGGTGCGCGATTCTCGCTACACGCCATTCCGCCAGCAATCGCAGCGAGCATCCACATCGACTCGCCGCCGCGGCCGCGCGAGCAAGGGGGTATCAAGCTCACCTTCATCGTCCGCGATGTCCACTCGACCCTCGAGAGAATGACCGCGATGGGACTGCCGCTTCTCGAGCGCCCGTGGGGCAGCACCGACGCGGTCGATCCCGAAGGCAACGTCTTCGCCCTCAGCGCACGGCCGTAAGTCTGGCTATGGCAAGAATGAACTCGGGGCTGGTCCAGAAAGTCGACGCGAGGGCGAATCACGCGGCAATCCCTTGAAATTCTACAAACCAACCTTTCGCAAATCCCCGTACCGGTACCAGAAAACCCATTCCGAAGCTCGACCCAACAGGAATCGGCCGAATCGATTGTGGCCGAAGATAGGGGCGTCCATCGCCGTTCGACTCGCGTCGGCGGTCACGAGCGGGAATCGCGCGAATTGCGCGAGGCGCGGCCCTAGATTGAGGCTGAAGAGTGCCCTCGCCTGATCTCGCGGAGGAGCCAGGCCTTCGCCGTCTTCCAGTCCCGCATGACGGTCTCCGGCGATACGTTCAAGACGTCCGCTGTTTCTTCGACCGTCAGGCCGCCAAAGAATCTCAACTCGACAACCTGGCTCATACGCGCATCAAACGCGCCCAGTCCGGTGAGCGCGTCGCTGAGGGCGACAAATCGCAGTCCTTCGAATTCGGCAGCTCGTGCACGTCATCGAGACTCACGTGAACCGCACCGCCACCACGTTTCTGGCGGTGCCGGTTGCGGGCGAACTCCACGAGGATCCGGCGCATCATCTGCGCCGCCAGAGCAAGGAAGTGCGCGCGATTCCGCCATTCGACGCGATTGACGTCGATCAGCCGCAGGTACGCCTCGTTCACCAGTGATGTCGCCTGCAGCGTATGATCGGGCCGCTCCTGGCGCATATAGCGCCGTGCGAGACGGTGGAGCTCTTCATAGACCAGCGGGACCAGTCGGTCGAGGGCGGATCCGTCGCCCTGGCTCCACGCTCGGAGGAGCTCGGTGGGTCCGCTGTCGGAATTCGGCGACATGACAGTTTTTCCGGTCGGATGGCGCCTTCTATGAACAGAGGACGGTATGGTACACCGCGGCGACGCGGTTCCAGACCCCGCATCCAGGAGTCCGACATGAACCAGCCTGTGATGGACCATTGGACGACGGTCAAACGCATCCATCAGTCTGCTCTGGATATCGACCCGTCGGAACGTGCCGCATTCGTCGACGAATCATGCGGCGGTGACGAAGCGCTGCGCCGCGAGGTGCAGGAGCTTCTCACGTACGCGGCCGAGGCCGAGTCATTCCTGGAGCGGCCGGCAGTGGACATCGCGCCCGAACCGCCGGGTGCGTCGCATGAGGCGAGCCTCGTCGGCAGAACCATCAGTCACTATCAGGTCCTGTCGTTGCTCGGTGCCGGCGGAATGGGAGAGGTCTACCTCGCCCGCGATCCGCGACTGGACCGGACCGTCGCGCTGAAAATCCTGCCCGGAGAGTTCGCGGCGGACGCGGACCGCATGCAACGCTTCACGCGCGAAGCGAAGGCCGCCTCCGCGCTGAACCATCCGAATGTGGCCACCATCTACGACGTCGGCGAGAGCGATGGCATCTCCTTCATCGTCATGGAGCACGTCGAAGGAGAGACCCTTCTGGCGAGGATCAGCCGTCGAATGACACCGCCCGAGGTTGTCGATATCGCCGTGCAGGCCGCGGACGCGTTGGATCTCGCGCACGCGAAGGGCATCACGCACCGTGACATCAAGCCCGCCAACCTGATGCTGACGCACCGCGGTGTCGTGAAGGTGCTCGATTTCGGCGTGGCGAAAGTGGCCCTCAGCGACGAGGGCAGTCTGAATGGCGATTGGACCGTTGAGCCTGTGACTGCCGTCGGCAGCGTCGTCGGGTCGGGGCCGTACATGAGCCCCGAACAGATCGTGGGCGGCGATGTTGACTCGCGCAGTGACGTGTTCAGCCTGGGAGTCGTCATCTACGAAATGGCAACCGGGCAACGTCCGTTCTCCGGATCGACGCGGGCGGAAATGATGGACCGCATCCTTCACGCGGCTCCGGAGACAATGATGCAGCTCAACCCGGATACCCCACCGGAGCTGGAACGGATCACGCTCAAGTGTCTCGAAAAGCGAACCGACGACCGCTACCAGTCGGCGCGCGAGCTGTTGACCGACCTGTGGCCGCTGAAGCGTCAGCTCGATGCGAAGCCGGCGCGAGCGAGCCAGATGCATGCGGCTCGAGCTCCTGAGGCGGTCGGGCTCGCATCCAGGCACCGCCAAACGAGTCGCCGACGATGCTTCGATCACCGATGTGCCCCGAGCGCCGGAAGCATTGGAGCTCGTCGCCCGGGGTTGGGCGCATCTGCGCTCGGGGTCTTTCTTCCAGCTATCCGACGCGGTGTCGGCGTTTCAGGCCGCGACGGTGATCGATCCAACGTACGCCGCCGCATACGCCGGCCTGTCGATCGCGAAGGTTGCGCAGGCGATCGATCGCCACGTCCTCGTCGAAGCGTTCCGCGAGGCTAAAGCCGCTGCGCTTCGCGCGCTTGCGTTGGACGATGAAAGCGCCGACGCACAGGTGGCGCTGGGACAGGTGATGTTCTGGGCAGAGTGGGATTGGATCGCCGCCGAGCGAAGCTTCCAGCGTGCCCTGGCCATCAACCCGAATCACGCTGAAGCGTACCTCTTCTACGGCTTCTTGATGGAGGCACTCGGCGACCTGGAGCGTGGATTACACCTGAAACTGCAGGGTCTGGAATGCGACTCGACGTCGGCGCTCGCTCATGTGGCGATCGCCGGCTCGTTCTGGAATCAGCGCCGGTACGACGACGTGATCGTGTGGGCCAACAAGGCGCTCGATCGCGATCCACAACATCTGTTCGCTCGTGAATTGCTCGGAGGCCGCGTACTGGAAGATGGGCGATCTCGAGCGCGCGCGTAAGCTGCTGTCAGGAGCGCGCACAACCCGATCTTGGCAATGAGGGATTCTGGCTCGTGATGCACTGCGCAGAGGCTGGAGACCTCGACGCGGCCTTCGAGCATCTTCATCGCTTGATCGACGCGCACGACCCTGCGTTGATTCATCTCGCCGTGGCGCCACAGTGGGACAGCTTGCGCGCGGATCCGCGTTTCAACGAGTGCCTCGCACGGATGAAACTGCGGCCGGTCTTGTGACCGGGCCGGATGACTGCAGCTTCTGTTCGGCCGTCTGAGCGGTCGGCGTCCGGAGGCGGCACCAGGACCGCGACACCGAGCTAACTACACGACTTTGTGTGTTCAACTGGAGGTTCGTCAGCGGCATAGCCCGGGCCGTCGCCGAGCGTCCGGCACTTCAGGCAGCAATTCCTTC
>CAVVTC010000017.1:0-657853 GCA_963751025.1 uncultured Acidobacteriota bacterium
GGATCGAGAAAAAATTCCATTGCCCCGCGAGGTCAATCGTGGTGAGCGGCGGCACCAGCGCCGACGCGCCTTGCCGGTACCGAAGGAACGCGACGGGGTAGGGTGCGAGGGAGAGTCTGAGCTCGGTCCACGCCTGTCGGGTCAGCGTTCACGGACATCGCCCGCTCTAACGGACTCGAGCCAACCGCTCTCATTGCGGAAGCCGGACGCGGAGTCCACCGGATCCCCTGTGTATCCGAGCGCGCGAATAACCTCCGTGCTTCCTTTCCATCAGAACCTCCGGTGGATGCCTTCCAGCGGCAGTCGCGCGACTGTCTGACCCGCGGCACAAGAAGATCGCCGTCGCGAACACCGCTGCGACGCACGCCAGCAGCGCGATGGCAGTCCGTCAGTGGAAGCGCTTCTTCGGGCCCGAGGCGGCCAGGAGGTCGGGGGACGGCGTCTCTCCCGCGGCGAGCGCCTCTGCCAGCGGATCGCCGCCCGGCAGCGACACCGCGACCTCCAGTGCGGACCGGGCCGAAGGTTCGGCTCCGGTTCAAGGCATCTGAGGATCGCGCTCTCGAGCCTGGACTGATGTCGGGAATGAGCGTCGACGGCGTCGTCTCGGTGTCTCCGCGCGCTGGCGTGGAGCTCTTGAAGTCTTGCCGTGCGAACGGCGGCTTGCCGGTGAACAGCTCGTAGAGCACGAGGCCGAGCGCGTACAGGTCCGCTCTGCTCCGTCGCGCCATCCCCGGCCAGTTGCTCCGGCGCCATGTACGCCGGCGTGCCGCTGCGCATCTCTCGGTTCGAGCGGTACCGGCTGGAACCGGCCAGGCCGAAGTCCATCAGGCGGACGTCGCCCGCGGCCATCGATCATGATGTTCGACGGCTTGAAGTCGCGATGCAGGACGCCCTTCGTATGCGCGGCCGCAAGGCCCGCACACAGCTGCCGGGCAATCTCGATCCCTTTGTCCGTCGGCACCCGCCCGATCCGCTTCAGCAGTGCCGCCAGATCTTCCCCGTCGACGTACTCCATCGACAGATAGACTCGCCGTGTGCCTCGCCGATGTCGTAGACGCGGCAGACATTGGGATGCGCGAGTTGCGCGCCAGGCGCACCTCGTTGCGCAACCGCGCACGCGCATGCTCGTCGAATCCCGCCGCCTGCGCGTGGCGTCCGGCTCGAGCTGGACCCGTCGAGAAACTTCAGCGCGACTGGCTGCCCGAGTTCCAGATCGTGCAGCGCGGTACACGTCGCCCATCCCGCCGCGACCGAGTCGCGCGACGATGCGGAAACGACTGGCGAAGAGCGCACCGGCTCTGAACCGGCCTTCATCGCGCTGCAGTGCGCCTACGGGCGTCCCACAGGCCCAGCAGAAACGGTGGGTCGCACCCAGCATCGCATTGACACGACGAGCGCTGCATCGGGAGCCCCTCATGCAGTCGGGGCGTCCCCGGGCCAGATCGGCACGATCGAGCAAACCGCCATGGTCCGTGTCGGCCGCGAGCATGCGCTCGACTTCCATGAGAGCCAGCGTGTCCGTTGCCACACGCTCGAACCGCATATGCGCCCCGCTCGGACTCGGTCGGCTCAACGCCGATTCGAATACTTCCCTGATTCGCCGGAAGTCGTCCGGGCTGACCGTTTCGAACGAAGGAAGCTCAGGCATACTGAGGTCGTAGCGACCCCTTTCTCTTCTCTATAGCGGCGCTTCCTTGATCTCGTATCACGGCAGACGGAGTCTGCTTCGGTCGACGCCCACGATAGCAGGCCCAGGAGCGGAGCCGTCTGCGTCTCGGTATCATCGGCAGCACGGTGGAATCCACACCGCTTTCGCAGCAGATCACGCGATGGCTCGGCGACTGGCGGAAGGGTGACGATGCCGCCCGTGACCGGCTATTTGCGGTTCTGCATCCTGAGCTCCAACAGATCGCCGCGCATTTCCTACACCATGAGCGCGCCGATCACACACTCGAACCGAACGCGCTGGTCAACGAGCTGTGCCTGCGCCTGCTGGGTGCGCAGCCCATCGCCTACAACGACCGCGCCCATTTCTTTGCCGTCGCCGCACAGACGATGAGGAGGATCCTCATCGACCACGCACGGGCGCGTGTGGCCGAGAAACGAGGCAGTGTGCAGGAGCGCGTCAGCCTGTCGGCCGTTGACGGCTGGAATCCAGTCGCGCGCAGCGAAGATCTCCTGGCACTTGACGACGTGCTGGCCAGGTTGGACAAAGCCGATCCACGCGCCGCGCGCGTCGTCGAACTGCGCTTCTTTGGCGGTCTCAGCGAAGAGGAAGTCGCCGAGGCGCTTGGCGTCTCGGTGGTTACCGTGAAGCGTGACTGGCGCGCCGCCGACCTGGCTGGTTGGCAGGCTGTCGAGCGGACGAACGAGGGCGCCCTGGTCCAGGGTAACCCGGAAGCCTTTTCGTCCTGGGCTTCCAATAGGCGGCTTGGCGTAGGCGTCGTCAATCGGCATCTTGACCTTGGGCAGACTCTGCTGGTCGAGTGCCTGGTCCTCCGGGAACACCTCGTTGATGAAGGAGAAACGCCGTCAGCGGATACACCTCGTCGGATGTCAGCGTGCCCTTCGGTTGAGAGGCATGCCGCGATTGATGTAGTCCCACACACTCGTCGCAATAACAGCGAGGCGCAGCGGCAGGATTCGATGCCTCGCGCCGCCCACCCGGACGACAGTCGTCCGCGGTCATCGAACATTGGCATTGTCGGCGAGTCCAGGTGTTCGTCGCTCCGCGAGCGCGACGTGTCCGAAGAATTCTGCCCGGGGATGCGGGCAGTTGAAAGATTCCGTCGCGAATCGTTCGATCCGCGCTGGCGGCGATCGAGCATCTCGACCGGGTTAATGGAGTGCGGCCTCGTGCTTGCCGCGCGAAAGCTTCAATGCGCCTCGTTGCGGTCAACCTCCTCCGCGTTGTCGATAAGCGCTAAGGAACGACCGTCAGCGTCGCTGAGCGCGTGACGCCTTCATAGGTGGCCGAGATCACTGTGGTCGATGTCGTGGCCACGGTCGCGGCAGAGATGAAGAAAAAGGCGCTCGTGGACCCGGCCCGCACCGTGACGCTGGCCGGCGTGCGTGCAACGTCCACGACGCTACTGGACAACGTGACCCCCACGCCGCCGGCTGGCGCCTCACGCGTCGAGATGACTGTGCCCTCGGCCGTGCCCTGACTGGGAATGGAGGTCGGGCCAGAGCCTCATCGTGTCCAGCACCGCCGGGGGGCCAGCGCCGGTGGCGGGGTGGGCGCCGGTGTCGGGGCGGGCGTCACCGGCGGCGTGGGCATCGTCGGTGGTGCCGTGCCGCTATCGTCGCAACCGCCCAGTATGGCGAAGCAAATAACTAACAGAATCGCCTTCGCGTGTTCACGCGACAACCAACGACGTGTCCGCTGAAGAGCCATCGCGCAGATTATCGCTTGAACTCTTGTCGGAGGTCACCGAACTCAGCAGTGGTCGTGCAGAGTCGCTTCGAACCAGGGCCGGAGTCCCGCCACGACGTTAGAACTGGATCAGGTCCTACGACGTGCCCGGTTTGGGGGCGTTTCTGCTGAGCGGGAAGCGTTTAGGGAGGACCGACGCTCGGCCCAGCGTTCGCGAGAGGCTGCGCGACGTTTTGTGCGGTTCTTTTCCGTCATCGACAGTGCCCAATCTTGTTGCGTCGTGCTGAACATCCATGCGAACGCTCGCCCGCCCCAAAGCGAATCTTTGTAGTTCTGAAGCGTTCGAGAGGCGTACGTGAGGCCCCAACATCGTTGGCAGCCAAGCCAGGACTGTTCCAGGGGAAGGTACAACCGAGTGCAACGGCGGCCGCAACTGGGACAGGTGAGGAACACGCGCCCTCGGCGCCAGACGGCGTTATGGCGGACTTCCCAGGAGAAGGTTACGTCCGTTCAGCGAGGTTGTATATTACTGTGCCACGCGCTCCAGCGCGTACGGCCACCGGGACACCGCACACTCTCGTACGAGTGATCCCTCGCCTGCGTCGGCCGCCTCGCGTCATGTAGCGCTTGCTGATGGGGTAAGAAGCTCCGCGACGACGACCGTATGTTATTTCACCGGCTGCTCGATGTCGGCGGAACGGTCCCGCGAAGCGTCTTTCCCTTCACCGGATATGACGGCCGTGTCGGTTTCGGTGCGGGATGCTTCTTGAGTTCGTCGAGCGCCACGGCAATGGCGCGTTCGAGCTGCGGATCACGACCTGCAATCACGTCCTTCGGCGTTTGCTCGACCTCGATGTCCGGTGCGACGCCCTCGTTCTCCACGACCCAGCCGTCTTCGGGCGTCCAGATGGCGAGATTTGGCGCCGTGACCTGTCCACCATCCATCAGCGTCGGGAAGCCAAGCGTTCCCACGAGGCCGCCCCAGGTGCGCTGACCCACCAGCTGTCCCAGCCCGAACTTGCGGAACATCCACGGGAGGAGATCGCCGCCCGATCCGGCGGTCTCGTCGATCAGCATCACCTTCGGCCCCTGAATCGACGCTGTGGGTGTCTTGAAATCGTCGCCATGCCGTGTGGCCCAGTAGCTGATCAGCGGACGCCGCAGGATGTCGATGTAATAGTCCGCCACCTGTCCGCCGCCGTTGAAGCGCTCGTCGATGATGACCGCGTCCTTGTGTGACTGCGGATAGAAGTAGCGCTTGAAGTAGCTGTAACCCGGCTGCGCCGTGTTGGGCACGTACACGTACGCGACGCGTCCGCCCGTGGCCGCGTCCACCTTTTTCAGGTTGCCTTCGATCCAGTCGCGGTTCCTGAGCGCGCCTTCGTTCGCGACAGGCACTACCTGCACGGTGCGCGCGCCGGTGCCGTCGGCATTGGCGCCGACGGTCAACTCGATGATCTTGCCGGACGTGTTCTCGAAAAAGCTGTACAGATTTGCCGGCGGACGGAGATCGCGACCGCCGACAGCGAGGAGATATTCGCCGGCACGGACGTTGACACCAGGCTCGGTGAGGGGCGCCCGCAGTTGTGGGTTCCAGTTCAGGCCGCCGTACACCTTCTTGAACCGGTACCGGCCGTTCTCGACGCTGTAGTCGGCGCCAAGCAGACCGCCTGGCACGTTCCGCGGCGTTTCGAGACGATCGCCGCCGCCTGTGCGGTGATGGCCGACGGACAGCTCGCTGCCAACCCATTGGTTCAGGCGGTTGAGGTCGCTTCGAACAGCGAGGTCGGCGAGGAACGGCTCGTATTGCGCCGCATCGCGTTCCAGTCCACGCCATGCATGTTGGGCGCGTAGAAGTAATCGCGGTTGATGCGCCACGCTTCCTCGAAGATCTGTTTCCACTCGGCGCGCGGGTCGATTCGCACCTCGATATCGGCGGTCGCCAGGCGTCCCTCGGTGGCATTCACCCGCTGCGTCGGCGAGAGCGTCGTAATCGACCATGCGTCGCGCGATCGATACAGCAGCTTCTTCGTGTCGGACGAGACGCGGTAGTCGCGAACATTCTCGAGAACCGATTCGTCCTTGCGCTTGGACAGGTCGAAACGATGCAGTGCGGCTGTGGGCCCACCGCCAGGGCCCGCGTCGGCTTGCGGCTCGTTCTCGCGTGCGCGCAGGTAGTAGACGAACCCGGTGCCGGCGGCCTGCAGGTTCGATAAGTCGCCACTGGGAATCGGGAGGTCGAGGATGCGGTACTCGATGCCGTCGAAATCGATGCGAACGGGCTCAGCCGCTTCCGGTTTCTTCGCTTTTGGATCGGCCTCGGTCTTACTGTCGGTTTCGGGCTTCGCGGTTCCGTTCGGCTTCTCCTCGTCGCTCTCGCGCGCGATCGGCGACAGCAAGTCGTTCCGCAACACGACGAGGTACACATTGCGCGTGCGGCGGTTGTCGGCCGTCGACTGCGCAAACCAGTCGAGCACAGGACCAGCATCGGTCGAGCCGAAGAGATACAGGTACTTCCCGCTCGCGTCGAACACCGGCTCGCTCACTTCGGCGAGACCGTCGCTGATCGGGAACGACTTGTCCTGCTCGACCGAGTATGCCGAGAGCGTCATCGCCAGAGGCTGCGTGCTGGCGGTGTAGGCAATCCAGCGCGAATCGGGAGCCCAGCCAAACGTCACGGAACTGATCGGGCCGTACACCTTCGCCGAGGCGATCTTCTTTGGCGCGCCGGCACTCACGTCCAGCATGTACAGCGTCTGCGAGTTGTCGACATACGCCACCTTCTTGCTGTCCGGCGACCAGCGCAGGGCCGAGTAGAATCCGGCGCCACCGAGCCGATGCTTCGCTGTCTCGCCCTTGCCGTCATGAGGAGCAATGTGCAGCTCGTACTCGCCCGAGGCGTCCGAAAAGTAGGCGATGCGTGTCCCATCCGGCGACCATGCCGGCGATCGCTCATGCGCGGACGTGGAATTCGTGAGGTTTCGCGCGTCACCTTTCTCGGCCGGCACCGTGACGATCTCGCCTCGGAACTCGAAGACGGCACGCGCGCCGGTCGGCGAGATCACGGCGTTGCGGATCCAGTTCGCGCCCCTGACGAAGCGCACACGCGTCTCCCGCAGATCGGCGGGCACGCCGATCGTCAGCTTGCGTGTGTTGCCTGAAGCCGGATCAAAGAGGTGGAGATAACCAGCCTGCTCGTACACGATCTTGCCGCCGCCCGCTGACGCGTCGAGCACCGGGAAATCGTCGTGGCGAGTGACCTGCCGGATTCGCTTCGAGCGCGTGTCGTACGAGGTACAGGTTGAACTCGCCGTCGCGGTCGGATCGGAAGTACACGGCATCGCCAATCCACATCGCGTCAACGTCGTTCGATCGCGTCGCCGGCTGCGGCACCTTCTCGATCTCGTGGTTGCTCGTTTCATACAACCAGATGCGCGAGACGGTGCCACCGCGGTACTGCTTCCACTGGGTGAACCGCGGGCCGTTGGGGTTATACGCAATCCGCCGGCCGTCAGGTGCGTAGGCGCCACTTGCAGCGTTGGGAATCGGCAACTGGTCGGGCATGCCTCCATCGAGCGTCACAGTGAACAGCTGCTGATAGTTCCCGGTGAATACGGACCGACCCGACGTGAACAGCACCTTGCGGCCGTCCGGCGTGAAGCCGTGCGCGATATCGGGGCCGGGATGCCACGTGAGCCGCTTCGGCACGCCGCCTTCGGACGCGACGACATAGACGTCGACATTGCCCTCGTACTGCGCGCTGAACGCGATCAGACTCCCGTCCGGCGAAAACGCCGGACTCGACTCCACGCCATCGTCTGTCGTCAGACGACGGAGATCGGTGCCGTCAAGACGCGCCACCCACAAGTCATCGGCATACACAAAGGCAACATGCGTCCCGTTCGTCGCCGGCTGATGCAGCAGCCGTGTATCCCTGACGTTGACCTCCGCAGATGGCTGTGAGAGCAGGCCGAGCGTGAGTGCACAGGTGACAACGAAAGACCGTCGGTTCATCGCGACCTCGCTGTGGAGCGCCTTTCCGGTGTGTTTGGGGAGGCCAATGTAACACGGCGACATGCGACGGGACAGGAGTGCTCGGCACGACGCGATCTGCTGACCACGAGTTGAGGCCGGCGAGGGCTCGTAACCGCAATCAACGCAACGCGTGCGAGGCTTGAGGAGTAGGGAAGAGTGCCCTGACCTCTGTCAGGACGCCTTGGAAGACCGAGCGATGGCTTGATGCAGGTCCCAGTCGGCCTGGAGCCGCATCCAGAACTGCGGCGAGGTCTTCAGGAGTCGCGCGAGTCGAAGGGCCGTATCCGCGGTAATGCCACGCTTGCCCAGCACGATCTCGTTCAGCCGGTTCAGGGAGATCTCGAGGTGA
Organism: uncultured Acidobacteriota bacterium; assembly: GCA_963751025.1. Taxonomy (GTDB): domain Bacteria; phylum Acidobacteriota; class Vicinamibacteria; order Vicinamibacterales; family UBA2999; genus Gp6-AA40. The sequence continues at coordinate 7,761 of CAVVTC010000017.1, forward strand.
CGCGCGGCCTCCACCTGGCCGAGCTCGAGCGGCTTCAGAAACTCCTCCAGCAGGATTTCACCGGGCGACACCGCCGGCCCGAGCCACTGCGGATCCCTAGTGATAGTCTTCGACCGCGACTTCGAAGGCATGCCCGTTCTCCCATCGAAACGTCACCCGATATTGGTCGTTCACGCGCAGGCTGTAGCGTCCCTTCATCTGCCCCTTGAGCGGCTTCAAGCCGATTGCCCGGTGGCGATTCGAGGTCGTCGAGAATCGCGGCGACGTCCAGCATCTTCAACTTGCGTTGGACCACGCGCCACAGATCTTTCGGGATCCGCCGCGCGGCTTTGGTCTTGCGCTCCCGAAAGATGTCAGCCGTTGTCTCGTCGGCAAACGACTGAATCATCGTCTATTCATCGTTACACGAGTAGTGTGTAATTTGCAACGGCAGAGCCCCGTGCTGCGGCCCCGCGCCCACGAGCCGCGAGCCTGAGGCACGATGGTGGTGCTGATGCTGGGGGCGTTTTGGGGGTTCACCAGGGCTTTTGAGCGCATCTCGCGTTTCTGGCGAATCGATTTCATTCCGAACTCGCAGAAATCGGCCTATTTCAAAACTGTGTCAAGTCCGACTTCCCGCCGCCTCCACCACTTAAGTTGTTCTACCCGCTCGCCTTAGCGGGTTCGCTCTTTCCGTCTCCAGAATGTCTCCAAACGTTACGTGTCGGCGCGGGCTGATCGAGCAGCCGAATCGCGCCTTCGATGGCCGCCGGACTGAGACTCCTTTGGTACTCGCTCGGCGCGAAGACGGTGGCACTCATTAACGGGAATGTCCATGTCGAGTCGGTTCGGGACGATGTCGAGACGCTCGTTTGACTGCCGCAAGAGCGGTGTTGCAATTAGGATAGATCCTAATTAGGATTATGCCTCATGAGCGCAGTGTTCAAGGCGTTGAGCCATCCAGTCCGCCGCCAGATCGTGGCCATGCTGCAGAAACGTCCGATGACGTCCGGCGAGATTGCCGCGGCGTTCGACATGGCGTGGCCGTCGGTCACCGGCCATCTGGCGGCGCTGAAGGAGGCCGACCTCGTCGAAACCGAGCGCGAGGGCAACTCGGTTCGCTATCGGCTCAACATCTCGGCCATTGAAGAGGCGATTGGTTTCCTGCTCGCCATCACCCAGAAGGCCAAGGCGGCGCGCAAGAGGGGCGACGCGCCGTCGCGGTCTTCGCTCCGGAGCAAACACGCATGACGACAGCGACCCCACCCGTTGCGCACGCCGGCCTCGATTTTCTCGGCAAAGCAGCCCTTGTCCTGCTCACGTTCCAGGCCGGCGGGCTGGCGCACATGATGGTCGTGCGGGGCCTGGACGGTCCGCCCAAGGGCTATCTCTACCTCGTCATGTTCGCGGCCCTGTTCGCCGGGACGCAGCGCCGGCTGGCCCGCGCCCAGGTTGCGCGCGGCGCCGTCGAGCTGGTTCACGGCCTCGCGCGCGGCGGTGTTCGCGGTGCTCGCCATCGCCAGCGCCCTGGTCGTCTTTGACGGCCTGGCCACCCCGCCGGCTCGAGACGTCACCATCACCGCCATGGTCGCGGCGATGTGGGCGGCGCTTGCGCTCAAAGGAGCGGCGGCAGGCCGGTTCAAACCGGGCGGCTACCTGGGCCTGCGCGTCTATTGGACGACGCACAGCAGGCTGGCCTGGGACAGAGCGCACCGCGTGCTCGGGCGCGTCCTGTTCTGGGGCGGCCTCGTCGGTCTGGCGGCAAGCTTCGTGATGCCATGGCCCGCGTCCATCGCCCTCTTCTTCGCCACCGTCGCGCTCGCCGTGTCGCTGGCGCTCCTCGAAAGCTGGCGCACCTGGCGCGATGACCCCGATCGAAACGGAGGAGGGCGGCCTGGTTCCGTGCTGCGCCCCGCCACGAAATGACCGTCGTGCCGCGTGGCACGCGCGACCGGTCATCGATTCAACGAGTGTGGGACCGCGCATGTCCTCAGCGGCTCGGTTGATATACGCGTTGCCCGGTCTACACGTGCCATCCGGATTCGAGCTGGGCGGCGTACAGACTCTGGCACGTCGGAGCGGGCTCAGCTGCCGACGTCCTCTGGGGTTCGGACCCTCGACGCGTTATCGACGCGCGATCTCGATGTCGACGTTCGTGTTGCTGCCAGGGCCGACAGTTACATACGAGACGCCGCTGTACCCCTGCTTCAGAGCAAACAGGCCGGGAAACTGTTCCAGCGGAAGGCCGCACAGTAAATAGTGACCTGCCGCATCGCTTCGCGTTTCGGCAAGGACCGTATCGAGCAGGCCTTCCCAGCCCACCGATGCGCCCTCTATAGGTGCCCTACCCGTCGCGGTCGCTTCGAAGACCGCACCTGAAATGGTTCGAGAACCAGGACCTGATTGCGGGCGCGTGGCTGAGAGGTTCGCCAGCGAGGTCAGCCTCACGTCGAGGCTGGCGTCAGCCTGCATCGTCGCCCTCGCGACGCACTGCTGAACGTATCCGTTCTTGCGCGCAACGGCCCATACGGTTGCGGCCGCTTCCTCGGGCCGCCGAACGACAATGCTGTAGCGGCCTGCAGCGTCGGTCATCCCGCTGCCCCCATTGAATTGCCTCGACGAGCAACCGCTGCTACACGACTGCGAGCCGTAGACCTGCACGGCCGCGTTGTCGATTGGCTGGCCGCCTTCCGAAACAGCGCCCGACAATGTGAGCGTTGGAACAGTCGGCGCTGTCGGCGCGGTCAGGGCCGACCGGACTCGCCGGCACGACCGGCTCGTTCCGGCCACAGGCCGTAACGAGCAGCGCCAGACAAACGGGTAGGACAAGCTGCTCTAGCTTTCGTGATTCGCGCAGGCGGGTTGCGCATCGCGCCGAGCCAGTCCGTCTACGCATAAATCAGATCTCTCAGCGCAGGACGCCAATCGCCCTACGGCGACAAGATAGTGACAGATGGCGCCCGGGGCCCTCTGTTCTATAGGGCACACCCAAGCCCGCGGCACCCCAAGTTCAAGACCCGCGTCCGCCATGTCATAAACTCCTAGTTCTGATGCTCTAATCGTCTTCTTCGCATCCGGTCCCAGAAGTTCAGCGGACCCGTCGGAATCCGCCTCGTCGCGCAAGCATTGCAGTAGCTTGGTCACAGACACCTCTGTGACCTAAGCGCAAAAGGAAGCTATCCGGCCTTTCATCCGATGGAAGCGCCGATTCCGTCTGGCGGACAGCCCGCCGCGTCGCCGGCAGCGCTAGTTCCGGGAAACGCGCGCTGGATTGCAATGATTTTCGGCCCGCAGTCGTGTGATGACGCTGGGGTCAACCGGTGACACACTAGGACTCCAGCAAGAGCATGGCGGCCCCGCCTCTTACGATCGCCGTCGAGCCGTTAGTCGCCGGCAAGGTGACTTACCTCGCGCTCGCGAAGTCGAGCACAGGCGCGAGCGAGCAGTTCAAGTTGGCGATTCGGCTCGACATGAAGAACACCGGCCTGTCGGCCGTCACCGTATCCAAGATCCGAATCAGCTTCCCTGCCAGCACGGTGCCAAGCGCCGACATGGTCGGACTCGAATTGTCCGATAGCTGGCACCCCAAAGACGGTGGCCCAACGATCGCGACGGCGCAGACGAAGATCTGGAGCAACGGCACTGTGAAGTTCCCAGACGAGTCCACGGCGTCGAACACCCTCTACCGCGATACGCCGGCGCCGCCGAACGTCCGAGTGAGCGTGTGGTGTGAGGGGTTCTCCTCTCCGAAAACCGTCACGCTCGGCCTCGACAACCATTCGAGCCAGAACGACGATGGCTATTACATGTGGCCATTGAGAAGCACATCGAAGAAGAGCCAATTGCCCACCACGTTCTTTCGCACGAGCGCCGAGCACTGGGCGAGTGGTGGTCCGTGGGGCAACCAGATCTACGCGCACGACATCACGGGATGGCGCTGGGCGAACGGGTGGACCAACCTCAAGCCGGGCGGCAGCAAGAGCACAAACGACGACTACTTGATGTGGGAACGTGACGTGGTGGCGATGGCCGACGGCACGGTGGAGAGCACGCTCAACACCATGGACGACAACGCCACGCCAGGGAGCGGCTTCCCGACGCCCACCCCGGAGCCGGCGTGCGGCAACCACGTGGTCGTCAAGCATGGCAGCGAACGAATGCTGGACCGCCACCTTCGCAAAGGCTCGATCCCCGCGGGAATTGTTGCCGGCGCACAGGTCGAATGGGGAGACAAGCTGGGAGCTATTGGCAACAGTGGCAACAGCACCGAGCCACATATCCACATCGAAGTCACGTCGCTGACGGGGAAGCTCCGGCCGATCGTCTTCCGCGGACTCCATGTGTGCGAGCAGAACCTCGCGCAGCCGCCGACCAGCGGATCGCCGTGGACCGCCGTCGAGTACCGCGGCATCCCCAAAGACCTGGTCCTCATCCGGCGCGGCGGGGGCACGCAAGACGCCGAAGGGCAAACCCCGAAAGCGGAAACCGCCTTTCCCGAAGCCGCGCATTCCCCATTCCCGAAAGAAGAAGGGGAAGAAGCGATGAAGCAATGGATCGGTACGCGCTTGCTCCGGAGACGATTGAAATGATCGGGGTCGGTGAACCTCATGTTCGACGCCACGCGTCGCCGAAATCCGCGTACCTGTTTTGTAGCTGCTCCTTCAGCCTTGAAGGACCAGATCCGTGTCTCGTAGCGTTGCAGCCGTCGCTGTCGTCGCATTAGCTGTCCTCGGCTGGTTCATGGGTCCGTTGTGGCAAGAACGCGATGACGTCGCGCCCGGCACGGGGAAGGTTCGCGCGAACGACGTACTAATCGAGGTCTTCAACGAAGAGTTATGTCGGCTGCCCCTGGACGAGGACACACTGAAGTGGGGTGCTCTGCCTCCCAAGAAGGCGGAGCTGCTCCCCGCGATCAAGGCGACTGAGGAAGCCCAGCGAGCGCTGCAGATTCGGCGACAGTACTTGGCGATTGTTGGCCGGGATCCCTTCGACGGGGATTGCGCCGCTGTGCGGCGCTGGGTCGAGAGTCAGCTCTCTCTCGAGGAAATCCACCAGCGGCTTGCGGGATCGGCTGAAGCACGGCGGGTCTCAGAGGTTCGGCAGACGTTCGTCGAGATGTTGGGCCGTGACCCAATCGGCTGGGACAATGCGAGCCTACGGCATTGGGTCGATAGCGAACTGACGGCCTCGGCGATCCGCGCGCAACTTGCCGCGCAGCGTCCCCTTGTCGGCGTGCATTACTTTACGTGGTACCGGCGGGACAGCAAAGGATGGGGCAACGACGCGACGCGCATTCACGCGGCCGCGCCCCGGCCGGCGCTCGGGTGGTATCAGTCGACGGACCTGGCAGTGATCGACACACAGCTCGATCAGATGAGCACGGCTGGATTCGACTTCGTCATCGTGAACGTGGTGGCACGATCGCCCGCGAGTTGGGCCGCTGCGCACCAGGTCTTCGACCGCTTGAAAGGCCGCGCGCTGAAGGCGGCAGTCATGTTGGACGGACTGTACGACGAGACGGAAGGGAGAGCACAGTGGGTAGAGAAAGCGCAGACGGAGTTCACGCCTCACGAGAACTACTTCTCCTACAAAGGTAAGCCGCTCATCCTCCTGTTTTCGACGCTCCTCAATCTCAAGCGGGCCGGCGCAGTCCTGCGAAATGTCTATTTCTCGCCCAGCGTACGATCCAGGCGGAAATCTCTTCAATCGGGACCACCTGCTGTATCCGTACGACTGGCCGTTCTGGGCTGCGAGTCCGCAGCCTGTGATAAACGGCGTCGTTCCCGTGATTCCGGGCTACGCCGACAAACATCTCGGACGCCCGAACCCGATGGAGCATGTGCGGCGTGATGGGCAGCTGTACCACGACCAGTGGCAGCGCGCGCTCTCACTGCATCCGGAGCTCATCATCGTATACAGCTGGAACGAACACTTCGAGCAGACCGCAATCGAACCCGTCGACGCGTGGGGTGATCGATACCTACGGTGGACGGCGTGCTATGCCAATCACGCGCATTCAGGGACGAGCGGACGCTGTTCATAAGATCCAGTCCCACGGAGATGACTACAAGCCCACGAGAAGCCGCAGGATGCTGATCGGGAATCGATAGAACTGACGGTTTCGGAAGAGATACGCACCGAGGACCGAGTACCAGACGATCATCCAGGTCAGTATAGACATCGTCGAGACCAGCAACCCGCCCAGACGCTGCGTCAGAGACTTCAGCTGAAGAAAACCCGTGAGCCCGTACGTCAGATAACCGAGTTGCAGGAGAAGACCAACACGCAACATGTTCTGCACAACCGCCGGGTTGTCGGACCCGCGAAACGGCTGCATCACAAAAGGCAGGACGACGTTGGTGACCGAATCAATCAGCATGGCCGCGGTCAGGAACTCCACGTAGTTGTAACCGCGACGTCGATAGACGAGCCACCAGACGAACGCCAGGATCGGGATGGCCACTATCGCGAACAGGTTGCCGTGCTTCGCCACGAAGTGAGTGACCTCCGACGAGCGGTGCAGAAGCTCGACGTAGTTGGTTTTCGCGGCCTCCGTGGTCAACCTGGCGAGCACCGCCGGGTCAGGCGTGACCTCCGGCACCTCCCGGCCAAAGAATCCGTCAACCAAAACGATGACGCCCGCCGAGACGAGGAAATAGGAAAATGGATTGAAGGACCTTCTGACGCTTGCCTGCCAGGTACTCCCGCACCACCACGCCTGGCCGCAGCACCAGTTCCTTGAACAAGTGAAGGATGCCCCTATCGGCGTGGGTCAGGGCGTGGAAGAACTCGTGCTGGAAGTGCGTCCAGGTCAGTCGGTGCGTGCTGGTCTTCTGGCCGCAGTGTGCGCAGAAGCGCTGTCCGTCGGAGAGCACGGTCTCGCAATTCAGGCATTGCGTCGGGTGCATGCGGGCCGGGACATGATACTCGACCGTATGACGTCGTTGATGGTGCCGACCATGCCCGCCATCCGCATCCGACTGGCCTGCCCCCTAATCGGCACGGGTAACGTGGCGGCGCCATTCGATTGAACGGCGCCGCCATCCCTGCATTCCTACTCGACGACGGTAATCTTGTCGGGCGCCCAGCCGCCGTGGAAGCCGTGCGGCACGCGAACAGGTAGGCGGATTGTCGCGATCGGCTCCCCGGCGAAGTCCTGAGCATCAAGGATCACGACGTCGCTGAGGTCCCGAGACGGGTCATAGACGTAGGACATGATCCAGCCTTCGTCCTCGGCGGTGGCTCCCGGCTTCCGCACGAAGACCGGCTCCGCCGTCATCCGGCCCCGCCATAGTCATGGACCTCGGTCGTCTGGCGCTGCATGTCGTGCTTCATCGCCGGGCCGAAGGCCACGTCGTTGCCCCAGTGCGCACTGTAGACATAGCGATAGGGTTGTCCGCCGTAGCGTCCATTGATCCGCGGGAATTCGTCGCCGCGGTCGTCGATCACCGTCTCCGTCAATCTTCCGGACGGGCGATGGAGCGTCCACCGGACGAGGATGGGCGCGCCTTCGTTGGGGCCGTTCTGATCGGTGAAGAACATCCGCGGATGCTTGTCCAGATCGATGATCGTGAGGTCGCCCTCGTCATAGGCGTTGGCGAAGTGAAACGCGAAGCAGCGCGGCGCTTCGAACCACTGGATGCGAGACACGTCGCCGTTGCGCGGCAGTAGCCCGATGCGGGAGTCCCGGCGCTCGTCCCAGAGCCACGGAAAGTCGGTGTGCGCAAGCTCAGGCTGAAACGTCACCGGGAAGTCGGGGACGATGATGAAGGTCTGCGTGAACGCCATGTCGTGGATGAGCGGAATGTGCGGCAAGTCGATCCGCGCCTTGGTGGTGGCGCGCCCGTCGCGGTCGACCGAGATGTAGCGGACGGGCTGGAACGGTTCATAGGCCAGGGCGTGGTGCTCGCCCGTGATCGGATCGAACTTCGGGTGGCCGGTGAACCCCGCTTCGAGCGTGCCGTCGAAATCGGTCCGGCGGACGCTCGCCAGCTCGTAGTCGAGTTCGATCGGAATGCTGCCCGCCTCGACGACGGCGCACAGCGTGCCGCCGACGTTCATGAGGTTCGTATTGACGTTGCCGTCGCGTGCGCCTTCGCCCGGCCCGGGAATCGGCTTCCGGCTCAAGGCCTTCGCCGCGTTGCGATCAAGGACGAAGCGGCTGCGGAACCATTCAGCCTTGCCCCCGCGCAAGCGCAGGCCGTGCGCCATGCCCGAGCCCGCGAACCAGTGATGGCGCGCCAGGCGCACCTGATCCAGATCGTCGATCGGATTGGGGCCGATCCGGAGGAAGCGGCCGGTCAGTGCTTCCGGGACATGACCGATCACCTCCAGATCGAAGGAGGTGACCTCACTCTTGAGCGGCGCAAAGTTTGCCGCCACGTACGGCGCGCCGGTACTGTTCGCGGAGGGGATTGTTGCCGTCGTCGGATTCATGATCATCTCCTTGTGTTATGGCTGGCCGGCGGCCCGGGCCAGGTCCTCGAACATCACCTGGTTGGCCGCACGCAGGCGCGGCGCCAAGAACACGTGGCCCAGTCGCGCGACCAGACCGACCTGGGTTTCATGGCTGACGACGACCGTGCTCGAGCCGTCGGGCGCAGGACGGATCGTGAACGTGCGCTCGGCATGCAGTCCCAGGGCGTCTGCGGTGATCGCGAACGAATGCGGTCGAGCGGTGGTCGCCACCGTGCTGCGCAGCTCCACTGGGTGTGCCTTCCAGCGGAAGGACCCGGGCGACTCGATGACCTCGAACCCACCGGCAGGCGCGATACCAGGTGGGCCAGCGCTCGACGTCGGTCAACAAATCCCACACGCGTTCGACCGAGGCACGAATCACGATCTCGTTGTGAACCTCGATCGGCGGGCGCGAGGGGTCCTGCTGCCGAAGCATCCAGCTCAGGATCACGTCGGTGAGCCGGCCGAAGGGAGGCTGCAGCAAGGCGCCGCCATTCCACGTCCCTCGATCGAACACCGCCTTCTGGTGACTGAACGTGCGGAACCCCTCGATGCCGTGGTAGGCACCGAACCCGCTGGGGCCGACACCACCGAACTGAAGGTCCTCCTGCGCGTAGTGCAGGAGCGTGGCGTTGATGGTGACGCCGCCGGAGGTCGTTCGCGTCAGCACGCGTGTGCGGTTCGTCTCGGATGATCCGAAGTAGTAGAGCGAGAGCGGCCGCGGGCGAGCGTTCACGAACGCGATCGCCTCGTCCAGGTCGCGATACGTCACGATCGGCAGCAGGGGGCCGAAGATTTCCTCCTGCATGATCCGCATGTCGTCACGAACGTTGAGGACAAGGGTCGGCGGGATCGTGTGCGCACGACGGTTCGCCTGCTCGGGTGACGGTCCGGTCTCGACGACGCGCGCGCCTTTCGCCCGCGCGTCGTCCAGCAATCCATGCAGCCGTTGGTAATGGCGCACGTTCACGATCGAGGTGTAGTCCTCGCTCACCGGCCCCTTCGGGTAGAGCGCCGCAACCGCTGTGCCCCACGCCTCGACGAACTATCGACGTCGCCCTCGGGCAACAGCGCGTAATCCGGTGCGATGCACGTCTGCCCGGCATTGGCCAGCTTGCCGTATGCGATCGCGGTCGCGACGCGGTCGAGCGGCTGCCCGCGATCGACCAGCACGGGTGACTTGCCGCCGAGCTCCAGCGTCAGGGGCACGAGATGCTCACTCGCGGCGCGCATCACGGCGCGGCCGACCGCCGTGCTCCCGGTGAAGAGAAGGTGATCGAACGGCAGGGCCGCGAAGGAGGCGCCAATGGAGGCGTCGCCGGTGACAACGGCGACCTCGTCCTCAGAGAAGGTCTCGGCGATCACGGTCGCCAGGAGGTCACTCGTCGCCGGCGTGAACTCCGACGGCTTGATCATCACGCGGTTGCCTGCGGCGAGGGCGGTCGCGAGCGGCATCACCGCAAGTGAGAACGGGTAGTTCCACGGAGCCACGATGCCGACAACGCCGAGCGGCTGGTACTCGACGGAGGCGCGGCCGAGGCGCATGGGCAGCGCGACGTGCCGGCGCTCGGGCCGCATGAAGCGTCGCAGGTTCCTGTGCAGGTAGTCGATGCCCCACGTGAGCAGAAGCATTTCCATGATCGCGGTCTCGTGCCGGGAGCGATGGCCGAAGTCGGCATCGAGCGCCGCTTCCAGATCTCCCCTTCGCGCGATCAGGGCCCCACGCAGCTTCTTCAGGTGTGCCCTTCGCTGCGAGAGCGACGGGGGCCCTTCTCTCAGGAAAGCCGCGCGCTGACTGGCGAGCAGGCTGGAAAGCGTGTCCTGGGGCGTAGCAGCGGACTGTAGTAGCGTCGCCATGTGACCCTCACGCAGTAACCGCCGCGCCCGCACGACAGAACTCGAGCAGGTCGGCATTGAGACGATCCTTGAGCGTGGCCGTAAGTCCGTGCCCGGCGCCTTCGTAGATCTTCAGGGTTGCCTGCTTGACGATCTTCGCGGCCAGGAGCGCCGACGCGCCGATCGGCACGATCTGATCGTCGTCGCCGTGGACGATCAACGTCGGGACGTCGATCTTCCCGAGGTCTTCGGTCAGGTCTGTCTCCGAGAAGACCTTGATGCAGTCGTACACGCCTTTGAAGCCGGCCTGCATGCCGAGCAGCCAGAACGTGTCGCGAACGCCCTGCGATACCGATGCACCGGCCCGGTTGGCGCCGAAGAACGGCGCGCTCAAGTCCTTGAAGAACTGTGAGCGGTCCTTCAGGACGCCGGCGCGGATGTCGTCGAACACCTTCAGCGGCAGGCCGCCGGGATTGGCCGGCGTCTGCAACATCAGCGGCGTGATTGAGCTGATCAGGACGGCCTTCGCGACTCGTGTCGTGCCGTGACGGCCGATATACCGCGCGACTTCACCGCCGCCTGTGGAGTGCCCGACGTGAATCGCGTTTGTCAGATCAAGTGCATGGACGAGCGCGGCGAGATCGTCTGCGTAGGTGTCCATGTCGTTGCCGGCCCATGGCTGACTTGATCGGCCGTGTCCCCGCCGATCGTGCGCGATGCAGCGGAAGCCACGCGAGGCGAGGAAGAGCATCTGGTCCTCCCACGCATCGGAACTCAACGGCCATCCATGACTGAAGACCACGGGCTGGCCCGTGCCCCAGTCCTTGAAGTAGATCCGCGTACCGTCCTTCGTCGTGAACCAGCTCATCGCGCCATCTCCTTTCGACCGAAGCAACCGTCATCGACGGGAGCACGGCGCGGGCCAGCGAGCGCGTGAAGATTTACTGAGGGAATGAAGGTATTCGCGAGGGCTGGTCACCGATCTCGCGTCGAGATCGACACCGGCAGTGTCGAAGAACTCTCAGGGTCGGTTGCGCAGCGCGTCGTACTCGGCCTTCGCGTCCTGGTAGATCGGGATGTCGGCGTCTGCACCCTGCCAGAGCTTGAGGAAGGCCTCGTAGGAGGACAGCGCTGCGGTGTCGTCACCCATTGCGCGCTGTGTTCTCGCCAGATGGAGCCTGGCCAGTGGACCGAACACCCAGCGGCCAGCCAGGCCGGGGTGAGTCAGGATCCTCTGAAACTCGGCCGCCGCGGCAGCGAACTCGTTCATCCGGAAGTAGGCCGTCCCTCGAACGTACGAAGAATACAGGGCCGGAAAGATGCTGTTGGTGTAAGACAAGTTGTACTTCGTCGCCGGCTCCAGGGCGGCGACGGCGCCCGCGGGATCGTTCAGGTGCAACCTCACGGTGGCGTCAATCAACGGCAGCCCGTACTTCTGAACGATCGTGTCGAGAGGGAATTCCAGTCGTAGCGCGTCCGTGGCTCGTATGGCCTCTTCGATGTGTCCGGTTCGGGCCGCCAGCAATGCGCTCATGAGCCGTGGCCCGAGAGGCCTGTTCGTCGTGCTCGTGGCGCGCACCGACGTTGGCAGGCCGACCGTGGCCCGCATGAGCGCCATTTCGAGCGCATAGCTCACACCGCTGCTCATCGCAGTCGCGGTCTCCTGCGTGCGGAGGGCGGCACGAAACTGGCCGCGAGCCGCCTCGACCATCGCCTTTCCATTGACCACGAGATGTGCTTCGCGCTTTCCTTCCGCCCACGTCCACACCTGCTGCAGTGCGGCATCGTCGTTTCGAAAGAACGCAAGGTAGGCCTGTAGATCGCGGAGTAGCGGCGAATCGAAGCCTCGCCCACGCGCGTCGTCGAGAGCCGTCTCCGCTTCAGCCAAGCGGTCCGCATGAATGCTTCGTCCAATCCACATCCAGTAGGTGAAGGGCGACGGAAGGAGCCGGGCAGCCTCCCGCGATTCGCCAAATGCCCGGTCCGGCTCTCCCAGGCCCCCGAGGCACCCGGCGAAGTTGTTGCGCGCGATGAGGTCGTGTGGAAAGGCCTCGACCCACTGCGTGAGCACGGCGCACGCCGCTTCAAGATCCCCAGTGACCTGGAGATGGTATGTGCCCTCGGCGTTGAAACGCGCCGGAGCGGTCATGCGCTCGCGTAATGCGAAGGCTCTCTCGCCGGCCGTAGCCGACGACTTCACTTGACCCACATTGCCGTACGCAGAGCTGAGGGCGGCATGTGCCAGTCCGAGATTCGAGTCCATCTGTACAGCGCGCTGATAGTACGAAATCGCGTCCTTCGGGTTGCCAGCCAGGTGTCGTCGGTAACCGAGCGTCAGTAACTCGAGCGCATCCGGCGACGAGCTCGTTGCGTCCTGGAGCGTCACGTTGTAACTGGCCACTGACGCGGCCGGTTCACCGAGCTCCCCGCGCAACTGGAGGGCGGCAATGCCAAGCGTGGCGACAACGTCGTTTCGACTCGCTGCCTCCTGTCGAATGAGGCTGATCGTGGATCCAGATTGACAATCCACGGCTTTCAACTCGAGGCGGAGCCGGTTGCCGGCATCGGCAATCGCCGGCGCGACGACGACCTTGCTGCCGGTGCGACGGCAGATCTGAAGGGCAATCTCTCCGGTCACGGTCGCGTCTTCGGCCAGGCCGATCTCGCTGAACGTTCCACGAACCTTCGAGTCGGCGAGCACGTTGATGTATGGCGTCTGCTCGAGGCTGATCCGCAACGCGGTATACAGCGCTTCGTCGTAGACGCGGTCGTTCGTGGCGTTGGTGACATCTGCGAGCACGATCGTGTCGTTTGCCGCGAGCGTGACCTGGCTGACGCGCCGCGACAGAAGCCATATCGACAGGGAGGCGATCGCGACGATTGCGGCGACCGCTGGAAGCCACCGTCGAAGGCGCCGCGCAGCGGGTTGCTGCACCAGATCCGCCCGCGCGCTTTCGAGAGCGTGCCGCATGTCGGTGGCCGTCTGGTAACGCTGCTCGCGATCTTTCTCGAGCGCCCTGGCAACAACCGACGCCAGTGCCCGAGGAACAGCCGCATTGACGGCTTCCACACCAGGAGGCGTCGCGGTCAGAATCGCCTCCTGCACGGCGATCGCGGTTTCACCTTTAAACGCCCGCTGGCCGGTCGCCATCTCGTAGAGCACCAGACCGAGTGAGAACAAATCAGAACGGGCATCCAGTGCTTCCCGGCGCACCTGCTCCGGTGACATGTAGCCGACCGTGCCGACGGCAGAGCCGGGCAGTGTCAGGCCCACGGGCACTCCTGGTTCCAGGCCGCCGGATCTGTTCTCGACGAAGTCGGTCGCGGTGGATTCCTCGCCGGCCACGAGCTTGGCCACTCCGAAGTCGAGGAGCTTTACGGCCCCCTGCCTTGTCAGGAAGATGTTGCCGGGCTTGATGTCGCGATGGACGATGGCCTTGCTGTGTGCAGCCTCGAGACCGACGCAGATCTGGGCCGCGATATCGATCAGCGTCGGTAGCGGAAGGGGAGAAGGCGCCGAAGCCGCCAGACGCGCCTGCAGCGTGTCTCCTTCGAGCAGCTCCATCGCGATGAACGACTGCCCCTCGTATTCCTCGATGTCGTAGATCGTGCAGATGTTCGGATGGTTGAGGGACGAGGCCGTCTGCGCCTCGCGCTGAAGACGCTGGAGGGCGATCGTGTCTCCGGCGAGGTCCACTGGCAGGAACTTCAAGGCGACGCGGCGTCCGAGCTTGAGATCTTCGGCCTTGTACACCATCCCCATACCGCCGCCGCCGAGCACTTCCAGCACGCGGTACTGGCAGACCTTCCTCCCGGTCAGATCGCCGAAGGGTGCCGCCTCGTTCGCATCGGTCTCGTCGGCGGCCGGAGTTCTTGATTCCAGCCACTCGACCGTCGCGAGCAGTCGATACCCCCGGCGCGCCAGCGTTTCTATATAGCGGGGGTTGGCCGCGGAGTCCCCGAGTGCCCGGCGCAGCACGCCGATTGCGACATTGATGCTGTGATCGAAGTCGACGATGGTGTCGTTCGGCCAGAGTCGTTTCTTGATTTCGTCTCGCGTGACGATCTTTCCCTCACGCTCGACGAGCATTCGCAGGACCTGGAAGGGTTGCTCCCTCAGGATGACCCTGTCGGCAGTGACGTCCGCGCCGACCGAACGAAGCTCGCCGGAGCGGAGATCGAGCTCGAACGAACCCACGCGAACGCGAGCTGAAGCGTGTGCCACTGTCGGTTCCATCGACGCGGAGAGGTGAGTCTACTCCGACAGTTGTCCTCACGAGGAGACAGGAGCGGCTGTCTCGGGGTCAGATCTTGATTCTTGCGGGGTCGCAAGAATCAAGATCTGACCCCCAACACCGCAATTGACCGCCAGATGACCGCCCGTGCATCGCTTGATCGAAGCGCGCTGGCTATAAAGAGACGTCAACGGGGCCTGACCAACGCGTCGAAGACGGGAGAGTCATATGGCGGTTCAGTTAATCGGGGAGAGCCAGGCGTTCACGGAGGTCCTCGACGCGATCGCCATGGTCGCGTCAGTCGACAGTGCCGTGCTGCTGCTGGGGGAGACCGGCACCGGGAAGGAACTGATCGCGCAGGCGATTCACGAGGCCGGTCCTCGCCGGCATCAGCGCTTTGTCGCGGTCAACTGCGCCGCAATTCCCACGGGTTTGCTCGAAAGCGAACTCTTCGGTCACGAGCGCGGAGCCTTCACTGGGGCGGTCGCGCAGACCGTCGGGCGGTTCCAGGCTGCCGACGGCGGCACGTTGTTCCTGGACGAGGTCGGCGACCTGCCGCTGGAACTGCAACCCAAACTTCTCCGAGCGCTCCAGGAACGCCAGGTCGAGCGGCTGGGCAGCGGCGGCCGAGCCACGCCGGTCGATGTCCGCGTGATCGCGGCGACGAATCAGGACATCGAGGAGATGATTCAACAGCGCACGTTTCGCGCCGACCTCTTCTATCGACTGAACGTGTTCCCCATCCGGATACCCCCGCTGCGCGAACGCGCCGAGGACATTCCGCTTTTCGTCCATCACTTCGTTCGACTGTTCGCCGCACGTCAGGGCAAGAGGGTGACGGAAGTGCCGGACGAGGTGATGGCCACATTGACGCACCATTCCTGGCCGGGCAACGTTCGTGAACTTCAGAACGTCGTCGAGCGTGCAGTCGTTGCCACGACTGGTCCCAGGTTGCGAATGCCGGTGTCGGAGCGCCGCATCGACCGTCCAGCCGCGTCGCCGCGAACGCTCGCGCAAGTCGAGCGGGACCACATCGTGACGACCTTGCAGGCGACGAATTGGGTGCTCGGCGGATGGGACGGTGCGGCAGCGAGGCTGGGGCTGTCCAGAACGACGCTTATCTCCAGGATGCAGCGCCTCGGTATCTCGGCTGGGAGCGGGTTCCCCAATTCGGCGAGTCAGCTAGCAGTCTCGCAGTTGCGAATTGCACGCGGCCACAACCGCAGGTCGTTAGCTGGTCGAGCGTAAAGGAGACGGAGCGGCGGAGAGAAGCGCGCCGCTCCTCTCCGCCCTGATCATCAGAAGGTAAATCTCGCGCCGAGCTGGATGCGTCGCGCGCTGAGGGTATTGTTCGTCAGTCTCCCGAACACATTCGCATTCGTGAGCGCGCCGGTGGTGTAGTCGAACGTGGCGTTCGTGTTGGCCGCGGTCCACTGGTCGCTGTTGAATGCGTTGTACAACTCGACTCTGAACTGGAGCTGCCGCGTTCCGCCGATCGGCACGTTCTTGAACACCGAAAAGTCCCAGTTCACGTAGCCAGGACCCAGATACTCGTCGTTCAGCGCCGTCCCGAGACGGAACTGATCCGTCGGCGGCGGCGACGCACTCGGTCCGGAACTGCCGCTCGAACGTGCGCTCGCTTCGCGGCAGGTTCGGATCGCAGGTGATGCACCACTCGGCTGGCGACGACGCCGCCGACTGCGCCAGTGGTCGCGCCGCCGTTGATGGCGCCCGTGCCGCTCAGCGCTCCAGTGGGCACGTTCACGTAGTTGTAGGTGAACCCGCCGTAGGTGCCCGTCGTCCAGGTTGTGACGCCTGAAAACTGCCAGTTGTCGAAGACTGCCTTGGTCAGGAGGTTGTTCCACCGCTGGCTCAGGTCGGGCACGTCGTACGAGTAGTTGAGTACCGAGGACGTGCGGTCGTCGCCCGCTCGAGGTGTAGTTCCTGGCCCGATTGTCCTCGACGAATGGATCGATCGCGCCGAGCGTCTTGTTGGAGAGCTGGTACGTGTAGGCGACCCCGAGCGCGAGCCCATCGGACGAACGCCGCCGATTCACCGAGAACTGCAGCGCATGATAGTCGGCCACGCCAACGAATCGACGCTCCTGGATTCGCCCGAAACCCTGGTACGGACGCAGAAAGTCGTCTGCAAACGGCTGCGCCTGTCCACCGACGACCACAGTCGAATCGAGGCTCGCCGGCTGATAGGCGTAGCCGTACGGCCGGCCATTGATGTCGACCGTCACTTGCTGGTTGCGTGCCGCATTGCCGACGTACGCCGCGTCGGCGATCAGATTGAACCCGACGTCGCGCTGCACGCCGAAGCTCCAGTTGTAGACGACTGGCGGCTTGAACGGCTCGACCCGTCGCACCGCACTCGGCGTCGCGGTCAACGGGCTGCCCAGCAGCTCGTTGACCGTCGTGTAGTTCGTCCTGTAGGTGTTGAGCACCGGCGGCAACTCGATCAAGTCGAGGATGATGTCGTCGGCGTACCGATCGTAGAACACGCCGGCGCCACCGCGGACCGCCGTTCGCCCATCGCCGGTCACGTCCCACGCAAAGGAGAGACGCGGCGCGACACGGAAGGGCGAATCCGTGTGGGGCGTGCCATCGTAGACCTGCATGCCGTTGTTGAAATTGCCGGAGCCCGGCACGAGCCTGCCGATGTAGACGGCGGGAAGAATCTGGCCGGTCAAGGGATTCAGCGCCATGCGTCCCTGTGGCGTCGACACGGGCGTATACAGCCTCGGCGCCTGCGCGCCGCTCCACTGCCCGGGCTCAAAGGCGGCGACCTCATCTCCGTCGCTCTGCGTCGGCGTCATGTAGTAGAAGCGGAGTCCGGCATCCACCGTCACGTTTCGCTTCACGCGCCAGCTGTCCTGCGCGTACCACTCGGTGATGCAGGAACTGGCCGTGCGCCGAGGGATGACCGTCCGACTCGGTGTATCGGTGATGGCGCCCAGCAACCCATTCGCAAAACCCACGTTCGTATTCAATGGGTTGGACGCGTCGGCGTTGAAGCTGTACGTTGCCGTTGAAACTCGAGGTCCGCGCCGCAGGCCGCGTCGTGTGCTCGACGAAGAGGCCCGCCTTGAAGGTGTGCGCTCCGCCGACCTTCGTGATGTTGCTCGACACGTTGAACAGCGTGTTGTATCCGAAGAACGGGAACCGCTGTTCGATGCCGAACTGGAGCGGGTTGCCTGGAACGCCGCCGGTGAAGGTCGCCTGCGGGATGATGCCATCCGGATTCGCCGCCGGGAAGAACTGCGGCATGCCAGGCAGCACCAGCCTGCGGTCGTTCGCGTCTCGCGCCTGATCATCGAACGGGCTCGTGTACTGGTGCGCCCAGTTCACCCCGACGGTGAACTCACCGTACAACGACGGGCTGAACGTGTGCAGGAGCGTGTTCACATAGCTGACGGTGTCGATCTCGTACTTCGTCGGCATCTGCGGCCACCCGCCCGTCGAACCGAGGAGCGAGACGCCGCCTGAACGCTTTTCATAGCCGTACTGGAGCCGCCCGTACGCGGTCGTACCAGATGCGATGTTCCAGTCGACGCGAAGGACCTGATCGTTTCGCGGCCAGTCCTGTTCCGTCTGGAACACGTAGTTGAACTGGTTGGTGCCTGTGGGATCCGTGGAGTTCGGCAGTGGAAAAAGGTTCAAGAGCGCCCGGGTATTCGCATCGATCCGATCCGCGGGAATGCGATTGCCCGGGAAGCATGCCGGCCCGCCGGTCGTGGCCGCGCAATTGCCAGGCAGCCGCGGATCGCGGATGAAGACCTGACGACCCTGGTTGTCGAACGTCTGCGAGAAATCGCCCTGACGCTCGAGCGCGGTCGGCACGCGGCGCTGGTTGAGGTTGCCCGGGTCCGTACGAGAGAGGAGGTCCTGCGACCAGAAGAAGAACAGTTTGTCTCGATTCCGGTTGAAGGACGCGTTGGGGATGATCACGGGTCCGCCGATCGTCCACGCGGTGTTATCGAACGTGTAGAGCGGCGCCTCGCACTGCGCCGGCTGGGTGGGACACAGAATCCGCCGCGAATACTCGTTGCCGTTCATCGCGTCGTCGCGCTTGTAGAACGCCGCGCTGCCATGAAAGTCCTTCGACCCGCTGCGTGTGACGACGGTGATGGTCGCGCCAGAGCTCCGGCCGTACTCGGCTTGGAAGTTCGACGCCTGAATGCGAACCTCCGCGATGGAATCAAGGGCCGGGGCAGCAAAGTTTCCGGCGTTCTGACCCGTATCCTTGTTGGTGACGCCGTCATAGGAGAAGTTGAACGATGCGCGGCCGTTGATCGTGAGATTGTTCATGCTCTCCCAGCCGGGTGCCTCACGGTTCCGCGTATCGACGACGCCAGGCAGCAGCTTGAGCAGTCCGGCGAAATCGCGCCCCTTGGTGGCGATGTCATCGATCGTCTCGCGCGTAATCAGTCCGGCGCGGGCCCCATTGCTCGTCTGCACCTGCACGGCGTCGGACTGCACTGAGATCGTCTCGCTCAAACCACCGACGTCGAGCACGATGGCGCGCAGGGCGACACGTTCGGTCGCACCGAGGACGATGCCCTTCTGCTCGTAGGTCTTGAACCCTTGCAGGGACACGTTCAGGTCGAATGTGCCCGCGAGCAGGTCGGGAAACACGAATGCGCCATCGGGGTCCGTGACTGTCTCGCGCGAAAGGGCAGTTCCGACGTTCCTGATGGTGATCGTGGCACCAGGCAACACGGCGCCAGTCGTGTCAGTAACCGTGCCGGTAATCTGGCCGGTGAGTCCCTGCGCCTGAAGCAGGCCAGGGAGGCTTAGCACAGCGATCGCAAGAGCGAACGCGACGCGAGCGAAACGAGTCCTCACGACATCCTCCTCCGTGTCCCCGCGATTGCCGGGCCCCGCCAGACCGACCGGTTGGCGAGTCACGCGAATCGAACCAATGAAATCGATTACGGCGCGAAGAGTAGGGTCGCGGCCGGGGGCCGGCAAGCACAAACGAAGCGATGCTGTGCGTTTTGCGATGACAAACGCCGCGTGCGCGCCGGTGGTCGGCGCGAGGCGGTCACGACTGAGGAATTTTGGCCGTCGATCCTGGTTGTTCAGGCCAGAGAGCGCTGGCAGACAGCGCCACGGCTTGCGCTGTGTCTATCAGGCTCTGGACCGGCGCTCGTCGCGCATCGCCAAATGCTGAACGGGTGGTACCGAGACGCCGCAGGCGATCCGGTTCCAGCGGCCGCCGCCGGTGGAGATGACGAGAGCAGGCACGGCTGCCTGCTCCGTCACGATTGATTCTTCGATCGAGCGCTCTTCTTCTACCACGTCACTCGGAACCCGAACTGCATGCTCCGTGCATCGTCGGCGGTTGTGATGACGCCCGCCGTCGGATTCGAGATGTTGTTGTCCGGAGTCCCGAAGTTCGTATGGTTCAGGAGATTGAAGATCTCGCCTCGGAACTCGAGCCGAGCCCGACCGAAGGGAAATCGCTTGGTGATGGAAAAGTCGACGCGTTGATACCCTGGACCGCGGACGGTGTTGCGGCCGGCCGTTCCCTGCGTGCCCGTCGGGGCCACCGTGTAGGCGGTCTTGTCATACCAGCGTTCTGGTGTCGGATCGTCCACCTGGCCTTTGTCCTCCTCGCGACCGGGTGCGACGTTCACGCGTTGAGGGATGAATGAGCCGCAGAGACACACGTTGCTCGACGTGATCGAGAAGGGGAAGCCGCTCGAGAATCTCGCGACGCCCTGAATCTGCCAATCTCCGAGCACGTACGCCACGGGACCGCTGCTCGACAGCCAGCGTTTCCCCGGCCCGAAGGGCAACTCGTATCCGTAACTGAACGCACTCCGGTGTCGCTGGTCGTAACGCGAGTAGCTCTCGTCCGCGGCGAGATCCCACGCAAACGCCGTGTCATTCGCCTCGACCTCGCCTGATCCGTTGTCGGTGTTCTTCGACAGCTGATAGTTCGCCAGGAAGAAAAGACCGGACGAATAGCGTTTCTCGAGACGGAATGACACGCCGTTGAACGAGGCGTATCCACCATCGGAGGAATAGAGAATCGCGGACTGGAACGCCGGGTACGGGACGCGGGTCTCGATCGGTGTCGTGCCCGGCCTTGCCTGGTTGATGTTGAAGCGCTTGTGCTCGTTGTAGCTCTTGCTGCCGGTGTACGCCACCTCGACGAGATAACTCCGGCCCAGGGTTCGCTGGACGTTGGCGTTCCACTGCACCGAGTACGCCGTCCGGTTGGCCGGGTCGAGCGAGAAGGGCGCTGGAAACTGGGGAATCTGGTCGAGATTCGGGAAGAGCGTATCGACCTGGAGTGGAGCTGTTCGGACAGGTGTCAACGAGAACTGTCCGTAGAACGGTGGCACGAGTCTCGTGAATTGCAGCTCGTTCAGGTTCAGGTTGTCATAGTAGACGCCGAAGCCGGTACGCACGACGGTGCGATCGTCGAGGTTGTACGCGACGCCGACTCGCGGTCCAAAGTTGTTCAGGTCCTGTTCCATGATGCCGGGACCGTAGAAACCGTCCTGGCTGTTCACGAGCGGAACGAGTTGCGGCGGCAGGTTCGTCGGCACCTGGTGATAGGCGATCTTCCCGCTCACAGGATCGAACGCGCCTTCGAGGCCGTTCTTTTCGACCCACGGCGCGAGATATTCCCAGCGCAGTCCGAGCTGCAGCGTCATCTTCCGCGAGACATTCCACACGTCGTCGATGAAGGGCGCGAAGGTGAACGAGTTGTAGGTCGATCGCGAGCTTCCGAACGCACCGGTGCACGTCGAGCAGTACCCGAGCAGAAAATCGGCAACGGGGTTCCCGGAGAACTGTCCGTTGAACGCGAAGGTCCCACGCGGAGGCACCTCGGTGAGATGGTCGAACTTTCTCCACTGTGCCTGGATGCCAAAGCGGAAGTTGTGGCTGCCCGAAACTTTGCTCGTGGCATTGGAGATGCTGAAGATGTTTTCCGTCGCGCCTTGCGTGATGCCGCCCTCGCCGTTGTTGGTGAAACCCGTGAGGTTGAAGGCTGGCCGCCCGTAGTCGAGAGGATCGGTACCGCCGGCGAGATTCCGCAGGCCGATATCGCCGACCCAGTTTCGACCGTCGAGGCTGATGGGAGCGGTCAAGTGATACGCGTAGTTGTATCCAAACCGGAACTCGTTCACCAGTTGGGGCGAGATCACCCATGTTTCGCCGACCGCCAGGTTCTTACCGCTCTGCGGCAGATCCGTCACACTGAATACGCGCGGGATTGTTCTGGCGCCCATCGTAGTACATGAAGCGCTGGAACAAGGTGTGTTGAGCAGTCAGCACCTGGTCGGCGCGAAAGGTCGCCGTATCGGCGTTGTCGACGAAGTCCTTGACCACCCGGTAGTTGCTCGCTCCTGGATTGTTGGGCGCCGGCACAGTGGGTGCGAGTATTTGCGCAAAGTTCGAGAAGCGACCGGCCGGAATTCGATTCCCGGCAAACGGCAGTCCGGTGAGCGGATCGACGATCGGCGTGGCGAGACTGGAAAAATCGCCGCTCAGGAGCGCCGGGTTCGGAACGGTCGCCAGGAACGTCCGTCCCTGCGTGGAGCGTAGACCTTCGTAGCCACCGAAGGCGAAGACTCTGTTTCGAAGCACTGGGGCGCCGGTGGTGAAACCGTACTGGTTCCGCTCGAACGGTGTTTTGGTCGCCGCAAAGTAGTTGCGAGAGTCGAACGCGTCGTTTCGAACGAAGTCATACACAGAGCCGCTCACGCGGTTCGTTCCCGACTTGGTCACAATCGACACGACCGCCTGCCCCTGGCCGTACTCGGTCGAGAAGGAATTGCGCAGCAGACTGACTTCCTGTACCGCGTCAATCGGCGGGTTGAGCGAGAGATTGTTGAAGCGAAGCGAACGAACGTAGACACCATCGATCGCGTAGTTCGTCGAGCTATCGCGGCCGCCTTCAACGGTGACGTACTGGTTGCGGCTGCTGCCGGCGGCGCCGAACTGAGTGCCGCGATTGAATGACCTGAGGTGTGACTCCGGCAGACAACGCCGTCAGCGACAGGACGCCTCGGCCGTTGAGCGGCAAGTCCTCGATCATCTTCTCGGAAATCACCTGGCCGACAGACGCGCTGGATGTCTGCAGCAGTGGCGTTTCACCAGTGACCGTAATCTGCTCCGCAACCGTGCCGACCGCGAGCGTCAGCGTGGGGCGGACAGTTTCACCATTGCGCAGGGTGAGCTGCTTCATCTCTGCCGGCGTGAAACCCGAGAGTTCGACCTTCACGTCGTACGTCGCTGGCCGGAGACCTGGCACCGAGAAGCGCCCTTCGGCATCGGTGACGATGACGCGCTGTGCACCCGTCGCCACCTGCGTGACCGTGACCGTTGCGCCGGGCAGCGAGGCTTGGGTGGTATCGGTGACGAGACCGATGATGGCCGACGATGCTGATTCTTGCGCGTGTGCGCTGACGCAGACGGCAGTCACCAGCACGAGAGTGAGGCTTACGAGCCTGCGCATGCATACCTCCTGAGTCTGCCGAACGTGGACCCGCCCGCGACGTCACAGTGGCGACTGACCTTTTAGAGGCGCTGGTGACAACTGTCAAAAACTATCTGCATGGACGAGGCTGTTTGACATGACGAAACGCGAGGCGTTCGCCGTTCCGTCGACAAATCTCCACAAGAATCGGCCTTCTTCTCAAAAGATTCCGGTGACATTGACTGGGATCGGACGAGGTCCCGCGGGCGTCGCGAATTGCGCGCCTCAGAACGACCGAACAGTGAAACGAGGTCTCAGTGGCCGTCAGCGAGGACTGGACTCCAGGGGCCGCACGTACACGTTTCGGTACCACACCTGGCCACTGCCTTCGAGCTGCAGCGAGAGGATTCCCTGCCGCGCGCGGTCTTCGGCACTGTCGTCAACGGTGATCGTCACCACTTGCCCGTTCAATACGTGCACCAACGTGTTCCCGCGCACGATGATCTGTGCCTGCTGCCACTCGCCCTGCCATCCGTTGTGCGGCTTCACCGCGGCTGTCGGCGTCGTATGCACTGTGCCCAGCCGGTTCTGTTTGCCGGGCAGCAGCTCGACGATCCCTCCGGGAGGATTGACGACTCCACGTCCCTGCCCTTCGTAGAGCTGACCGGTAAAGCGGTTGTTCGAGTCGAGATCGAATTGGTAGCCGCTGACCTGCCACGGATTCTGGAATCCGAGCGTCGGATCGCCAGCTGGTGCAGCCGGCGCATTGCCGCGCGCGGGGGCGCGTTCGGCGAGGCCCGCCTTCACCGCTGCGAGGAACGTTGTAATCCCGGGCGGCATCGGCGTTCCGAGGGGGTTCTCGATCGATCCCTTGCGCGGCGCCATCAGGAGCCGGCTTCGGTACTGGATGCCGCCATTCGCGCCCATCGCCGAGATCTTGAACTCGACCTTCAGATCGAAGTCGCGCATGACGGCACCGGCGCCCTTGTAGTGCAGATGATGCTGGCCGGGCGTTTTCGTGGTGTCGGCGTGGATGGCGCCGTTGTCGATCGACCAGACGTCGCTCTCCCCATCCCACCCGTTGAGCGTCCGTCCGTCCCACAGGCTCGTGTACCCGTGTAGTCGCCGTAGGGCACGTCGGTGATCGGCGCGAACACGCCACCGCCGCCGCGGCCGCCCTGCTGGGGCGCGCCTTGTGCGGGAGCACCGCTGCTCTGGACGAAGACGAGCGTTCCGCTCAACGCGATAGCGGCACACATCAGCATGGCTCTCATGGTGCTGCACCGTAGCGCAGACACCCACTCGTCGCCAAGCGTTTCGCTCCGCAAAAAGCGGTGGTGGTTCTACGGAAGCGCATCGGGTACCCGAGCGGCCTGCAACACCAGGATTCGGTACTCTGCGGTCACGCTGGCTGCGCGCCGGGATCCAGCGAAACGTCGGTGTGTCGAACAGGTGCCCGCGCTCGATCATCTCGCGCCGTGTCTCGGGGAATGGCGAGACGCCGAATTCCATTCCGCGCGTGATCTCGCGGCCGTTCCACGGTGAAGCCGGCCGGCTGCGGTTTTCCTCCCAGATGCCCATCCACGGAAAATCCGCACGGCGCCACTGGTAGCCGAACGCGAGCTGGGCATCCGGATCAAAGCCGACGAAGAAAGCCTCGGCGCGTGAAGGGTCCATCAGGTGCGCGGTGTAGGCGCTCGAGGCCGGCGCATCGGTGTAGCGCTGCAGATCGACCGTGCCGCCGTGCGCTCAGCGGTGCATGTGGCCAGTCGAACGTCGCGCCGGCAACGAGATAGTCCGCTGGTCCGAACGTTCCTTCGAAGACTTTCGAACGGGTTGCCGATGCGCGGAACTCGGTCACGCCGTTCTTGAGAAACGGTGGTCCGAGCGTGACGTGCTGGGTCCAGCCGACCGGACGATCGCACGCGGTCAGATTCGTGACCGTCTCGGTGATCTCCACTGTGCCGCGCCGCAGTTCGAGGCGGCGCTGCACCGTGAGGCCCGCGTGCGTGAGGTCGGCGCGCGCGATCAACACGGAGCCGTTCATGTCGATCGCGTACGGCGCGACGGAGGCTTCGCCATGCGCAGTCAGGCCGGCGGCGGCTTCTTCCGGTGAAGGGCCACCGAAGATGTCCAGACACAGGTTGTGCCCCATGATCCCGGCGAGCAGCGGGCCGTCAGCGGCGCCGCCATACGAAGCGTGGCGCAGACGCATCGAAAGTCGATGGCTCTATTGAGTCCCAGTGCGGCGTCCACAGCGGGTTGATTCCGCTGCGCTTGTCGAGGACCTCGGCGATGTGCCCGCCTTCGACGAGGATGGTGACGCGCAGGTGCCCGTTCTCAATGAACACGGCACGGCGGCCGCGGTAGGTGGACGAGGGCATGGCGCGGCATTATGCCTTCACACTCCACGGGCGTGCGGATCGTTTCGCAGACCGCAACACGCGGGCACCTGTATTCGCTCTGCGATGGTGGCAGCGTCGTAGACAGGAAGGTCTAAATCGCCGCTCTTCGTTTCTCACAGCAAAATGGGGCAGACAGCGAGTTCCTGTCTTGATGTGGTCGGCGAGGAACGATATCGTCCTTCGTCTCTATGGTCACTCGCACCGACGTACACAAAGCGCTCGACGCCGGCGGCGGGATTCTCCGGCTGGAGCCCTGCTGGGTTCCCCGCACGTTCATGCAGCCGGGCCGGCGTCTTCGCTTGCATCCCGACGACCTGTACGCGCTCGGCGCCCATCGCGGCGGAATCAACGAGCGCTGGTTTTCATCGACGACGAACGCCGACAACGGTCCCGGCACGCCAGCTGACGAGGGGCTCAGTTACGTCCGGCTCGAATCGGGCCAGCGATTCCAGCTCAAGGAAGCCGTCGATATTGCAGGCGATGCGCTGATCGGCGCCGACGTGATGTCGAAGCAGGGTGGCTGGAACATCCTCTGTAAGTTCTTCGACAACATGGGACCGATTCCGCATCACATGCACCAGAGTGATGCGCACGCGAAGCTGGTCGGGCGCAAGGGCAAGCCGGAGGCGTATTACTTTCCGCCGCAGTACAACCAGCTGGACAACAATTTCCCTTACACGTTCATGGGACTCGAGCCGGGCACCACGAAAGACGACGTGCGGCGGTGCCTCGAGAACTGGAGCAAGGGCGACAACGGCATCCTGAATCATGTCGCGCGCCTACCGGCTGCACGTTGGCAGCGGCTGGCAGATCGATCCGGGCATTCTGCACGCGCCCGGCTCGCTCGTCACCTACGAGCCGCAGGTGAATAGCGACGTGTTCGGCATGTTCCAGTCGCTGGTCGAAGGGCGCACGGTTCCCTGGGAACTGCTCGTCAAGGACGTCCCGAAGGACAAGCATCAGGATCTCGACTACATCATCGGCATGCTCGATTGGGACGCCAACGTCAATCCGAACTTCGGCCACGATAACAAGCGTGTTCCCGCAACCGGTGTGTCCGTTCGCCGAGAGCGAAGCCGAACGGTTACCGCGAGCAGTGGGTGTGCTACGGCACAGAGCTGGTATTCGGCGAAGGAGCTGACAGTGCTGCCGGGCCGTACCGTCACGATCAAGGACGCAGCCGCATACGGCCTGATCGTCGTCCAGGGCGACGGTACGTTCGGCACGCATCGCATCAGCGCGCCGACGATGATCCGATTCGGCGAGATGACGCAGGACGAGCTGTTCGTCTCGGCCGAGACGGCGAAAGCCGGTGTCGCGCATCGAGAATGCGAGCGCCAGCGATCCGCTGGTGATTCTCAAGCACTTCGGGCCTGGTAATCCAGACAACGAGCCGCTGCGCAAACCGCGCACGCACTGAATCTCGGAGCAGCGCATGGCCGCCGTCTCAACATTCGCGACCCGCATTGCACAACGCCATGTGGCCCGGCCTGGTTGGAAAGGGCAGTCCGGGTGCCGAGCCATTCATCGATCTCGACACGATGCTCGACGTGACCGCGCAGGCGAACGTCGACGGCATCAGGTTCGACGGCGTCGATCTGTTCCTGTTCGATCCGCATACCAGCATCGACGCCAGTGACGAGGAGCTGAAGCGGCTGCACGACAAGGTGGCGAGCCGCGGTTTCGTCGTGGGCTCACTGGTGGCCCCGGTGTGGCCGCCGACCGGCGGCGGCGCGGCGATGGGGAGCGACGAGGACCGGAAACAGTTCCTGACGCAGGTACGCAAGGCGTGCGTCGATCGGCAGGAAGCTGCGTGATCTCGGCATCCGCAAGTACGGCGTCATCCGCATCGACTCGGCGTCGAGCCCGGCGATTGGGCGGCCGCGCCGGAAGAGAACACCCGCCGCATCGCCGACGACGTTCCGTCAGGCGTGCGACATCGCCGACGGGTACGGGGAGCGTCTCGCCGCAGAAGGCGAGATCTGCTGGGGCGGCATGCACAGCTGGAAGCGGATGGTGCAGCTGCTCGAGATGGTGAACCGGCCGAAGACGCTTGGCTACCAGGCGGACATGGCCCACAACCTGCTCTTCACGATGGGCTACAACGCGCCGGACGATCGCCTGCTTCCCGAGGGCTACGACTGGAAGGACCGCGCGCAGCTCGATGACGCGTACCGTCTTGTCGCTCGCGCGCTTCGGCCCTGGACCATCGATTTCCACGTCGCGCAGAACGACGGCACGGTGAAGGGGTCTGGCTCTCACGACAAGACCGGACGTCACTGCCTCCCGAACGATCCGAACGGCAAGCTCGACGTCGTCCGCTACGCGGGCTTCTGGCTGCGTGACGACGAGGGACATGCCACTGCGCGCGGTGGAGCACATCTGCTGGGACGGCTGTATGTTCTCCAACGACACGATGATGAAGCCGCAGACGTGGGACGACGTGCTGAGGCTGATGATCGACGTGCGCAACACGCACGGTTGGAACGCGCCGGTGGCCGTTTCGGTGTAGGGGAGCAGCCCGTGGCGAAGAAGAAGCTCAATATCGGACTCGTCGGCTACGGCTTCATGGGCCGTACGCATTCGAACGCGTTTCTTCAGGCGCCGCGCTACTTCGATCTCCCCGTCGAGCCGGTACTCAAGGCCGTCGCGGCACGCAACAAGGACCGCCTCGAGACGTTCGCGAGCAACTGGGGCTACGAGTCGGTGGAAACCGACTGGCGGCGGCTGGTCGAGCGCAAGGACATCGACCTGATCGACATCGCCAGTCCGAACGACACCCATGCAGAGATCGCGGTGGCTGCGGCGCGCGCCGGGAAGATGGTGATGTGCGAGAAGCCGCTCGCGCGCACCGCTGCCGAAGCGGAGACCATGGTCACCGCCGTCGAACGCGCGGGCGTGGCGAACGTCGGTCTGGTACAACTACCGCCGGGTCCCAGCCATCGTGCTGCTGCAAGCAATTGATCGACGAAGGGAAGCTGGGTCGCATCTTCCACTACCGCGCGAAATTTCTGCAGGACTGGACCATCTCGGCGGATCTTCCGCAGGGCGGAGAAGGGCTCTGGCGCCTCGACGTGTCGGTCGCCGGCAGCGGTGTGACGGGGGATCTGCTCGCCCACTGCATCGATACGGCGATGTGGCTGAACGGGCCGATCGACGACGTGACGGCGATGACCGAGACGTTCATCAAGTCACGCAAGCACAACCTGACCGGAAAGGTCGAACCGGTCGGCATCGACGATGCCTGCGCGTTCCTGTCGCGATTCCGCAACGGATCGGTGGCGACATTCGAATCGACGCGCTACGCGCGCGGACACAAGGCGCTCTATACGCTCGAGATCAACGGTGAGCACGCGTCGGCCGCGTGGGACCTCCACGACCTGCATCGGCTGCAATGGTTCGACCATCGCGACGAGGGGCGCACGCGCGGTTGGCGCAGCATCCACATCACCGATGGCGACCATCCGTACATGAAGCACTGGTGGGTGCCCGGCCTGCAGATCGGCTACGAGCACACGTTCATTCATCAGTTCGCGGACTTCTGCGTGGCGGCGGCGGCCGGCACCAGCGCGGCGCCGACGTTCCGCGACGGCCTGGCGACTGATTACGTAACGGACGCCGTGCTCACGTCGGCGCGCGGCGGCCGGTGGGAAAAGGTGGCGGCCGTCGAGCACGCGCCGGCGTAGATCCGCACACGTGGCCAAGAACTTCCTCGCGTTCGATCTCGGCGCCGAAAGCGGCCGCGCCATGCGCGCATCGCTGCACGGTGGGGTGATCACGCTGGCCGAGGTGTGCCGGTTTCCGAATGGGCCGGTGCGCGACAACGGCTCGTTGCGCTGGGACATCCACCGCGCTCTGGCACGAGATGCGGAGCGCGCTCGCACCGGTGCAGCGGCGCGCGGCTCTGACAGCATCGGTGTCGACGCGTGGGGGTGCGACTACGGCTTGCTGCGGGAGGACGGGTCAGCTCGTCGAGCCGCCGTTCACCTACCGCGACGCGCGCACCGATGGCGTCATGGAGCAGGTGTTCGCAAAGGTGTCACGCGAGCGGGTCTACGCCACGACGGGGATTCAGTTCCTGTGGTTCAACACGCTGTATCAGCTCTACGCCGCGTGCAGGAACACGCCGGAGACGATCGCCGCCTCGCACCGCTTCGCGACGATTCCCGATATCCTGAATCTCTGGCTGTCCGGCACGCTGAAGGCCGAATACACGAACGCGACGACGACGCAGTGCGTCGACGCCGTGAAGCGAACGTGGGCCACGGGAACTGCTCGAGGAGCTCGGACATTCCGACGCGGCTGCTGCCTGAGATCGTCGAGCCGGGTACCGTGCTGGGACCGCTGCGCAGGGAAGCCGACCCGTCGCTGGCCGGCGTGCCAATCGTGACGCCGGCGTGCCACGACACGGGTTCGGCGTTCACTGCGGTTCCGGCTGGCGACGCCACGGCATTCCTCAGCTCCGGCACGTGGTCGCTGCTCGGCACCGAGCTGTCCGCGCCGATCATCACGCCGCGGGCGCTGGAGCTCGATTTCACCAACGAAGGCGGCGTGTGCGGGACGACGCGGCTGCTGAAGAACATCGGCGGCCTCTGGCTGCTGCAGTCGTGCCGCCGATCGTGGGCGGCGCCGGGGCGCGACTACGACTACGACGAACTGGTGGCCGCGGCCGGCAGCGAGCGGCCGTTCCATGTGCTGCTCGATCCCGACAGCCCCGGATTCAGGAATCCGGACGACATGGTCATCGCGATCGATGGCTTCTGCCGCCAGACCGGGCAGCCGTCGCTCGACTGGCCCGCCGTCGTACTCGCGCGCCATCATGGAGAGCCTCGCGTTCAAGTACCGCGCCGTGCTCGAGTCGCTCGAAGAGGTCACCGGCCGGCGCTTCGACGAGATTCGTGTCGTCGGCGGCGGCGCGCGGAATCGACTGCTGAACCAGTTCACGGCCGACGCGACCGGCCGCACCGTCATCGCCGGTCCCGTCGAAGCGACGGCGCTCGGCAACGTGGCCATGCAAATGCTGGCGACCGGTGCGGTCACTTCGCTGGCCGAGGCGCGCGCGATCATCGATCGCTCGTTTCCGGTGGAGCGGTTCGAGCCCGCCGAGACCGATCGGTGGGAGCCGCATTACCAGCGGTTCCGGGAGTACCTGGAGTTCACCTGTGCCTGACGTCGCCAGTGTCGGACACAAAGTTCCTGCAGAACCTCTGGGACGACGCGGAGGCGTCCCGGCTGTCGCCTCTCGAGCAACTGCGCTACCGATCGAATCGTCTCGGCGACGACCTGCGCATCACCAACTTCGGCGGCGGCAATACCAGCTCGAAGTTCGATCTGCCGGATCCGCTGACCGGCGAGCCGACGCGGGTGCTGGCGGTGAAAGGCAGCGGCGGCGATCTGCGGTCGATCACGGCGTCCGGCTTCGCGATGCTCTACATGGACAAGCTCGAGGCGCTGATCCGCCGCTACCGCGGCGAGGCGCACGAAGACGAGATGGTGGCGTTCTATCCGCTGGCCGCGTTCGGTGAGAATCGCGTCGCGGCGTCGATCGATACGCCGCTGCACGCGTTTCTGCCGTTCGATCACGTCGATCACCTGCATCCCGACTGGGCGATCGCGCTCGCGGCGAGCGCCAACGGCACGGAGAAGCTGGCGGAGTTCAACCAGCAGTACGGCGCGCAGATCGTGTGGGTGCCCTGGCAGCGTCCGGGCTTCGAGCTGGCGCTGATGCTGCGCCGCGCCGTCGAGGAGCATCCCGGCTGCGACGGCATCATTCTCGGCGGCCACGGCCTGTTCACCTGGGGCCAGACGCAGCAGGAGTGCTACTTGAACAGCATCCGCACGATCGACCAGATGGGCGAGTTCATCGACGAGCATCAGCGGCGGGCGAGTCGGCCGCTGTTCGGCGGCCGCGCGGTTGGCGAGCGTGAGCGGGCGATCGGGCCGCGGTCGCGGCCGCGATTCTGCCGTACCTGCGCGGCGTCGTCTCGTCGAATCGCCGGACGATCGCGCACTGGGACAGCTCCGAGGATGCGCTGGCGTTTGCCGCGTCGACAGTGGGCCGAGGAGCTCTGCGGGCTCGGCACGAGCTGTCCCGATCACTTCCTGCGCACGCGCATCAGCCCGATGTTCGTGCCGTGGGATCCGGCGAAGGAAGGCCTCGCCGAACTGAAGGAGCGGATCGCCGCGCGTGCGGCGAGCTATCGCGAGGACTACGTCGCCTACTACCACTCGTTCGCCGACGCGCAGTCGCCGAAGCTGCGCGACTCGAACCCGTCGGTGGTCGTCATTCCCGGGCTCGGGCTGTTCGGGTTTGCCAAGGACAAGCGCGAAGCGCGGATCACCACCGAGTTCTTCGTCAACGCCATTCACGTGATGGCCGGCGCGAACGCGCTCGAGGGCGCGACGACGCACCGGCACGCTGCCGCAGGCGAAGCGTGCCGGAGCAGGCCAGGCACTTTTCCAGCTTCCACAACTACGTGGCGCTGCCGCGGCTCGAAGCGTTCCGCATCGAATACTGGGCGCTCGAAGAGGCCAAGCTGCAGCGGATGCCGCCCGAGCGGGAATTCAGCCGCAAGATCGCGCTCGTCGTCGGCGGTGGCAGCGGCATCGGCCGGGACGTGGCCGTGCAACTGGCGAAGCGCGGCGCGCACGTCGTGGTCGCCGATCTGAATCGTGGCGGCGGCGCAGGAGGCGGCCAGCGAAGCGGCCAAGCAGCTCGTCGGCCGAAATGGTGCTGGCGGTCGCGCTTGAATCTTGGCAGCCGCGACACCATCCGCGAGGCGATCACCGGCGCCGTGCTGACGTTCGGCGGCCTCGACATCGTGATCAACACGGCGGCGATCTATCCGACGCCGGCGCCGGGCACGCCGCCGGAGCAGGTGTGGAGCCAGGCGATGGCGATCAACGTCAGCAGCAATCACGTGCTGGCGCAGGAGGCGAGCGAGATCTTCGAGGCGCAGGGGCTGCCCGCCACCATCGTCCTCACCAGCTCCGCGAACGCCGTCGTGCCGAAGCATGGCAGCGAGCCGTACGACGTCAGCAAGGCGGCCATCAATCACCTGATTCGCGAGCTGGCGATCGGCCTCGGGCCGAACGTGCGCGTCAACGGCATCGCACCGGCCACCGTCGTCGCCGGGTTCCGCGATGTTCCCGCGCGACCGCGTCATCGTGTCGCTGAAGAAATACAACATCGCGTTCAGCGAGGGGGAGTCCACCGAGGAGCTGCGGGCGAAGCTGGCGCAGTTCTATGCGCAGCGCACGATCACGCGGCGGCCGATTCTTCCGCTCGACTGCGCCAACGCCATCTGTTGGCTGGCTGGCGACCAGAGCGCCACAACGACAGGCCACGTCATCCCGGTCGATGGCGGACTGCCGGAGGCGTTCCTGCGCTGAGGATCAAGGGGTGCGCGGGCCGCGCGCGAGCTCACTTGTATTGAGGCTGGCGAATCCCATTCCGATGACCGGACACACGCTGCGATGGCGATGCGACCGCTGGACGCCGCCACGTGTTGGAGAGGTAGAGGCGCCGGAAAGCGGGAGCACACAGCATGTGCCGTCCCAGTCAGAACTGCGCGAGTTCTGACTGGCATGCTGAGACGGGCGGCGTGACGTGAACTCGGGCGCGTCCGCAAACACTTGGCGACTGCTCGTTACCTATCCGTGAGCGATTCTCACCGACACGCATAAAAGCAATTGGCGCTTGACCCTACTTCACTCCATCGACGACGTAGAGATCCGACAGCAGCTGCGAGTAGAAGTGCACCAGCGACCGCCCGTCGGGGCTCAGCGCGATCTGACTGAGACGAATGCCTGCCGCCTGCAGCGGTGTGACTACCTTCCACGGCGTGCGCTGGCCGGTGGCCAACTCGAGGCGTTCGATTCGCCACGGCGCGGTGCGCCCGCTGGTGATGAACACCTCCCGCGCGTCGGGTGTCCACAGCAACGGATACTCGCCGTCTCTCATGCCAGGCACGACAATCGGCTCGCCGCCATCGAGGGGATATAGACGCACGCGTCCCGCGGGATCGACGAACGCCGCATGACTCCCGTCGCTCGTCAGAATGATGATTCGCGACTGGATGTAGTTGATGCCCGGCTCGGTGAACGCCCTGATCAATCCATCGTCGATGCGCTGCACGTAGCCGCGGAACGTCTCATTGGGCCGCGCGCCAAGCAGAACCAAACGACGTCCGTCGGGCGTGAACTGGCCGGCGCTGAGGACCAGGCGTCCGGGATTCGGCACCTCTTTCACCTCGCCAGTGCCGGTCGGCAGCAGCAGAATGCGCCACGGATCGCCGGTCGCGAGCGAAAGCGCCCACTTGCGGTCGGGTGAGAACGCAAACGCCTCACCGTCGCCGAGCCGCACGGGCGCCGGGTCGTCAGCGTGGCGCAGATACACCACCGAGCTGCCGCCCTGGCGCGTCACCAGTACCGTCCCGTCCTCGGCAATCGCCCGCGCGACGGCGTTGTCGAAGAACGAGACGTCACGTGGGACGGCGTCGCCAGGCAGCAGCGCCTCGATATATCTGAACTCCGACTCCTTGGTCACCAGCACACGGCCATCGCGAGAGACGTCCATGAGCGCGAAATCGATGGCGCCAGGCAGTAGAGAACGGATTTGTCCGGAAAGACTCACGGCATAGAGCGACCGCACGCTGTCCTCGAACGGCGTCGCGGCCGCAAACCAGACCTCGCGGCCATCCGGCGACCACGCGAGGCCGCGAATGCCGCGCATGTTGTTTGCGACGCGCGTGACCTGACCTGTGGAGTCGATGACCGCAATGTGGCCGTCGTTGTCCCCGAACAGCGGGTGGTCGGCGAAGGCGACGCGCTGCCCGTCGCGCGAGATCCGAGGACTGCTGATAAATCCAGCTGTCGGTACACGACTGTGCCCATCGGCCACTCGAGGCGATCGCGGCCCTGCGTGCGGCGAACGATCAGCAACGCCGCTCCATCAGGCAGCCAGTCCGCGTCACGCACCTCGTCTGCGATCGCGCGTGCGCCGCCGCCGAGCAGCGGCATCCTCGACAGCGTGCCGGTGCCGAGCCACCCATCGAACGTGTGGCCCGCCGACACAGCCAGCTCACCGCCGGCCGACACCGATAAGAGTTGTCCGGGCGGCGCGTTCAACGACGTCGCGCCTCCGTCATCGCGCGTGAGGAACACCTTCAACGGCTGTTCGCCCGAGGCGGCGCTGTAGACGATGTTGCCGTTGTCAGCGAAGCGCGCGGCGCGCAGCGTGCCATGTTCGAACGTCAGCCGCTTGAACGTCGCCGCGGCTGCAGGCGACGAGCGCGGCGCGACGAGTCGGTTGATCGCGGCGCCGGCGACGAGCGCAAGGACGGCAATCGCGATCACGACGAGGACGCCTACCTGGCGACCCATAGCAACAGGCACATCCGCGCGCCGCTCACCCGCACGCGTCACCGACGGCGATGGCTCGGTATCGAGCGCAAACGCCAGATCGATCGCCGATTGAAACCGATCCTGCGGCCGTTTCGCCAGGCATCGGCGAACGATCCGATCGAGTGACCGGGGAATCGCCGTCGATTCCGGGAACGCGGGTGGTTCCTCCTTGAGGATCGCGTTCATCGTCTCCACCTTGGAGTCGCCCTGAAACGCGCGGCGGCCGCCGAGCATCTCGTACAGCACGGCGCCGAACGCAAAGAGATCGGCGCGATGATCGACGGTGCCGCCGCGGACCTGCTCGGGCGCCATGTACCCTACGGTGCCAAGCACGGTCCCTGGCTGCGTGTCCGGTGCCGGCGTGGTCGACACCTGAGTGGTGGCGGTGGTGGAGGGCTCGCCCGCGGCCTGCTTCGCAAGACCGAAGTCGAGAATCTTCGCGACTCCCCCGTCAGTGATGAATACGTTCTCGGGCTTGAGGTCGCGATGGGCGATGCCCTTGTCATGCGCGGCCGCGAGCCCCTCGGCAATATGCATCGTGTACTTCAACGCATCGCGCGTGTGCAATCGCCCCTCGTCCAGCAGGTGACGCAGCGTCGTTCCTTCGAGCAGCTCGGAGACGATGTAGGTGAGACCGTCGGCTGTTCCGACGTCATACACCGCGAGGATGTTCTGATGATTGAGCGCCGCGGTGGCCTGGGCTTCCTGCTGCAGGCGGCGGATTCGATCGGGATCCCTCGCGGCGCTGCCTGAGATGACCTTCACCGCGACGTCACGCGCGAGACGGGGGTCGCGCGCGCGATAGACCTCGCCCATGCCCCCTGCCCCGAGCGAACCCAGCACCTCGGACGGTCCGAGCCGAGTTCCTGGGGCCAGGCTCATGGTCCCCGCATGGTAATCGAGATTGTTCGGTTCGACGCGGAGGGCCAATCACCGTCGAAACTGGGGCCCAGACGGAACGCCGAGACGCACAGAATCTGAGGGCGTTCTTTCAGGTCGATCGTCGCACGCTGTCCCGTCGCGCAAGGTAGAAACCGCGACAAGATCCAATGTCACTGACGCCGGGAACGCGCATCGTGCAGCGAACCGCCCGGAGTGGCTTCCTCGAGATCCGTCCGACGTCGACGCACCGCGACGTGAGTCCTGCGGGTCAGCTCCTGAAGCAACCGAGCCTCCTTCCTGACGACTCGATCCCAGCAATTTCCTCGGTCTGATTCTGAAGGATGGTCGGGTTGGCTCAATGTTTATACGGGTGAAGTCGAGGTGCGCCACAGCGCGCGCGCCCACCACTGGACCGAATCGAGAGGCGCTCGGCCGTCGGTAGACCCTTGCCGACTACTCGGGAGCTTGCATTCGTCAAACGGCACTTCCGGCGCTCCGGGTTAACCGAGTCGCAGTACGCTGCATCGGAGCGTGGCAGCGACGAGTGGTCGCCCAAGTCTCGGGCCGCGCGGTCACATGGAGGAGCGCAGGTGCTGGCACTCGTCCGCGAGCGGGCGGCGTTGTGGCCGTAGCACCGAAGTTCGACCGCAGCGGTGGCGCTGGAACGGCGAAACGATTCAGCTGTCATGAGAGCGCTTGACGCTCGCCGATGGCAGCGGAAGAATGGCGTCGCGTGGCGTTGGTCGGAGACACCGCGACAGCGGCGGAGTGAGACATGAGTCAAAAGACACACTGCATTGATGCCGGACTGCGGCACCAGATAGGTAGAGCCGTCGCGGCAACGTGTGCATGGCTTCTTGCGTCTCTGCTCGTCGCGAATAGCACAGCAGCTCAGACCGGAAAGCTTGCCGCCGAGAAGCAAGCCAAGATCGAGAACGCCATTTCAAAGTTCATGACGGAAAGCCAGACGCCTGGCGTCTCTGCGGCGGTTGTGCAGGATGGAGAATTGGTGTGGTCAGCGGGCTTCGGCATGGCCGATCTGGAGAACTCCGTTCCTGCGACATCCAACACGCTGTACCGCCTTGGCTCGATCTCGAAACCGCTCACGGCAACTGCCGCCATGGCGCTGTGGGAACACGGCAGGCTGGATCTGGATTCACCGGTGCAGAAGTACTGCCCGGCATTCCCGCAGAAGCCGTGGCCTGTCACCACTCGGCAACTACTGGGAAATCTTGGCGGGATCCGCTCCTACAACGTGCCTGAGCAGCCCTACTCGGTATCCCAGTCCGATCCCGAGGTGGGCAACACCCGTCACTTCGACAATGGGATCGAGGGCGGGCTGAAGTTCTTCGCGAACGATCCCCTGGTGGCGCAGCCTGGGACGCACTTCAACTACTCCACCCATGGCTACACGGTCGCCGGATGCGCAATTGAGGGAGCCTCCGGCCAGAAGTACGCGGACGCCGTGCGCGAGATGGTTCTCATTCCAGCTGGCATGCTGCAGACGCGTCCAGACGAGCGCTTCGCCATCGTGCCGTTCCGAACGCGCTTCTACTCAAAAGACCAATCCGGCGCCGTGATGAACGCCGAATTTCTCGATGCCAGCTACAAAGTTCCCGGCGGGGGCTGGCTCTCGTCCGCGCCAGACATGGCGCGATTCGAGGCGGCGATCATGAATAACCGCCTGCTCAAGCGCCCCACGCGAGACACGATGTGGACTCAGCCCATGCCGTCGGACGGGCTCGGTAGGTTGGCGTACGGGCTTGGGTGGCAATTTGGAGCCGTGGAAGACGTAAAGATTGTCGGTCACGGCGGGTCGCAGCAAGGAACCAGCACCATGATCTGGATGGCGCCGGACGCGAGAGCCGGCGTCGTGGTGCTGACCAATTCAGACTCGTCCAGCGCGCCCAGACTGGCCATTCAACTCCTCAGGATTCTGCTGGGGCTGCCTGAACACGAACACAAAGAGATCGCTGTCGATCCAAAGGTGTTCGACGGCTACGTGGGAGCCTGGCAGCTGGGCGATTTCAAGGTGACGATTGCGCGAGAGGGCGATCGGTTGTCCGCGCAGATACGGGACCAGAAATATTCATTGTCGCCGGAGAGCGTTCGTGAGCACGTTCTCAAGGGCACCGACGCTCACCTCATTTTGTCGGTCGATCGCAACGGCCGGCCGGAAATAACTTTTCGTGAGAGCGGGATCGATGCGTACCTCAATCTGGTGAAGTAGTCCTTCCAGCGTCGGCACCTCTTCTTCAGTTCGCGCCGCCAGCTGCTCTGAGGTACGGGCTGAAAGCCTGAGGCGCGACGATTTCTTACGATCGCCAGAAAAACGTCAACTGC
The DNA here is from genome assembly GCA_963751025.1 of uncultured Acidobacteriota bacterium. Lineage (GTDB taxonomy): Bacteria > Acidobacteriota > Vicinamibacteria > Vicinamibacterales > UBA2999 > Gp6-AA40. The sequence goes on from CAVVTC010000017.1 coordinate 45,746, forward strand.
CCGTCGCGCGGAGGCGTCCCACGTACGCCGGCTTTAAGGTGTGATGGTTGGTCCGACAAATGCGCTTGCTGCCACCAGGCGCATCGAAGTGCGGATAGACAACATTAGTTAGAGGGGATCCGCTTCCGCGGGGCGGGACGGCTGGCCGCACGTCACCGGCACGGCCATGGCCGGCCATCGCTCAACTCGAGCACGAGTTTCTCTGCGGTCGTGATTGCCGGCGCGAGGACCGATCGGTCATGTGTGACGCCGCAGCGGTGACTGACGCGAGGCCACGCAATCGCTCACACAAGGGGACTTTTGGGGAGTAATCGCGAAGGTGCGCGTTTCTATCGTTGATGGGCCGGGCTAGAATCGTGCGCGAAGGCGCGCGCAGGGGCGACTACGAAGCCGTACGGCAGCAGCCGTGAGTGTGAGTTGAAGAGGAGCATCGAATGAGCACTCGTTGCGTTCGTGGATCGTGCTGTTCGCTTTCGGCGCGTGCATCTGTTCAGCGCCGGCGCGGGTGTTCGGCGATGCGCAGGCACCCGCGAATCAGCCGGCGGTGACGACTGGTGTGGTGTACGGGTATAAGGACGACGGGCTAGCGCTTATGCTCGACGTGTACCGTTCGGCCCGCCCCAACGGTGCTGGCGTCATCGCCATCGTGAGCGGCTATTGGCAATCCAGCGTGGAGCTCGCCCAGGTTTTCGCCCAGACCGCCCCTCCGTTGAACGAGAAGGGATTTACCGTATTCGTCGTGAGACACGGCAGCCGGCCGAGGTATCCCTTGTCGTCGGTCGTGGCGGACATGCGGCGGTCGGTCCGCTTCATCCATCAGCATGCGAAGGAGACGGCGTCGATCCCAACCGCATTGGCGTCTTCGGCAACAGCTCCGGGGGACACCTCGCGCTGCTGCTCGGTACGACCGGCGACTCGGGGAATCCGCCGGCCGCCGACCCCGTGCTCAGGGAATCCAGTCGCGTGGCGGCGGTCGTGGCGAACTATCCGGGGACGGATCTGGCTCGAATGGCGATGCAGCAGCCGACCCTCAACATTACCGCGGCCGAAGCGGCAGAGTTCTCACCGATTCGTTTCGTCTCTCCCAGATCAGCTCCCTCGCTCATCGTGCACGGCGACGCCGACACGACCGTCCCGATCGAGCATGGGGAGATGATGTACGCGGCGTTGATGAAGGCGGGCGTGCCAACGTCATTCATGCCAGTCAGGGGCGCGGGACACGGGTTCGAGGGAGCCGATGCCGACCGAGCCTTTGCCGCACTGATACGGTGGTTCGAGCAGCATCTCGGGGTGCAACCGGTCGCGGACGCGGCGCCGGCTGCCGCGCGCGGCGGAGACGCCGAGCTCCGCGCGGCCGAAGAACTGCGCGAGCAGCAGCGGCAGGCACGGATCGCCGAGTTACGTCAGCGATTTGTGGACGGCCCGGTGTTTGTGATGGCGTGCGGAGGCAGCGGCACCTCGAATTCTCTGGGCGCCGTGGTGATTCCCGGTGCCGGCACCGTGTACTTCAATCCCTATCGCCTGTCGGGACGCTGCGGCACGCTCGCGGCGGAGAATGGCGTGCTGGTGGCGCCCGATGGCGGCTCGCGACGCCTGCCGGCGCCCGTACGCGGCGACGATGCGACGATCTCTGGAGACGGGTGGACGTTCAAGGCGGCGCCGGGATGGGTTATTCGCGAAGGAGCACGGCGGGGAGACTACGAAGTTGTCCCGCAGCAGCCGTGACGTCCACGATTACCTTCGCGCTCTCGCCTGCTCGCGACACCAGCGGGTCGCCGTTCCAGCGAATCGGCGCCTTAACAATTTGCGCGAAATGAGTCGTTCGATAACTCGCGATAAACGCCGCGGTGTTTACTGACGCGAAGCCTCGTTACGACGGACCGCTGACCGGCAGCGGGATCAACTCGTCATTCGGATAGACGTGGTTGACGTTCTCCGACGTCACGAGCTGGTGCTTCACGAACACCGCGGGCGGCACGGGGCGCCGATGCAGCAGGTCGAGCGCCACAGCCATGATCTCGGGTCCGTACTTCTCTGGAAAGTACGCCACCGATCCGATGAGCCGCGTTCCTGGCTCCCGGAGCTCGGCGCGCCCTTCGGGTGACGCGTTCTGCCCCATGATCGCGCACGAAGCGGTCCGTCCACCCTCCTGGTATGCGCGCAGAGCGCCCAGTGCACTCGGGTCGTTGATGGCGCCCACGAGCATGCGCTTCGATTTGGTCGTACGGAGATGGCGGCGAATGGCCTCGAAAGAATCCGCCATCTTGCCGTCGCCATCGACATGCGTGACCGGCACGTGCTCGAGGGCCGGGCACGCGTCGCGCATGCCCACGACCATGCCGGTCAGGCGCATGCGCGGCAGACTGCCGGCACGCTCGAGCGTGATCAGAATGATCTCGTCGACGTTCGACTGCCACTGCTGTTTCGCCCAGCGACCGAGGTAGCGCCCGCCAATCAATCCGGCTTCGTAATTGTTGGCGCCGAAGTACGTGGCACCGGGATGCGGGATTTCCAGCGCGATCAGCGGGATGTTCGCTTCGCGGTACTTCGCGGCGACGATCGGGCGCCACGTGCTCGTCAGTCTGGAACTCGATCACGAGGTCGACCTTTTCCCGCACGAAGATGTCGGCATTCCGCTGGGCGATCTTCGCGCTGTAGCGGTTGTCGAGACAGATCAGGTCCATCCCCTCTGCCGCCGCCGCGCGCTGCAGTCCGGTCGAGATCTCCTTCGAGAACTGGTAGTCGGTGCCCTGTGCCGCGTACCCGAGTCGATACAGCTTCTGCTTGAACGGTCGCAGGAACGATCGATAGAGGTTTTCGCCGACCTTTTCGATCATGCCGCAGCGTTCGAGCGTATAGAGCAGACGGAAGACCATGCTCTTGGGTAGACCGCTGCGGGCCGCGATTTCACGCAGCGGCAGGGCCTCGCCCGACGCGCGGAAGGCAGACAGCACGCGCGACGAATGGACGATGGATTTGACCAGATACGGGTCGCGAGGCGTTTCGCTATCCATAAAAGCCAACAGGGGCAGGCCGCGGCCGGGCGGCGAAAGGCCTGCATTATCCGCGAATGTTTCTGCCCGCACAACACTCCCATGTGTTTCGCATAGCAAAACACAACAGGCCATCGAAAAGGCACGTCGATGCCGTCCTGAGTGCGGGTAATATGCGCGGCTATGCGCGAGCACTTGGCCGCACGGATCTCCGCAGCGCTCGACCGATTCACCATCGAACTGCCGTCCTGGGGATTCGCGGATACCGGCACGAGGTTCGGCAAGTTCCTGCAGCCGGCGGCCGCGGTGACGCTCGAGGAGAAACTCGCCGATGCCGCGCAGGTGCACGCGTTCACCGGCGTGTGCCCGACTGTCGCGCTGCACGTGCAATGGGATCTGCCGCAACGGGCTCGCCGACGTCTCGACGGTGACGCGCGTCGGCCGCCCGGTACCGGCGTGCGGCCAGGCGCCATCAACCCGAACCTGTTTCAGGATCAGGACTATAAGTTCGGCTCGCTCGGCAATCCGGACGCGACCATCCGACGGCGCGCGCTCGATCACTGCATGCGAGAGCGTCGAGATCGCGCGTGCGCTCGGTTCGCGCGATGTGTCGCTCTGGTTCGCCGACGGCTCGAACTATCCGGGAACGGCGGACATCCGCGCGAGGAAGCGTCTGTTTGCCGAGGGACTCGCAGACGTGCACGCGGTCGCTCGATCCGGATCGGCGGCTGCTCGTCGAATACAAGCCGTTCGAGCCCGCCTTCTATCACACCGACATCGCCGACTGGGGCATGGCGCTGCTGCTGGCGCGGCGTGCCGGCCCGCAGGCCAAGGTGCTGGTCGACACCGGTCACCACTACGCGTCGCAGAACATCGAGCAGATCGTCGCGTGGCTGCTCGACGAAGGCATGCTCGGCGGCTTCCACTTCAACGATCGCCGCTATGCCGACGACGACTTGACGCTCGGGTCGATCGATCCGTACCAGGTGTTCCGCATCTTTCACGAGATCCTGTTCTTCGAATGGCAGTCCGGCGCGCGCGCCGACATCGCCTTCGTCATCGATCAGAGTCACAACCTCAAAGGCAAGATCGAGGCGATGATCCAGACCGTCGACATGGCGCAGGAGCTCTATGCCAAGGCCGCGCTCGTCGACCACGAGCGGCTGGCTGCGGCGCAACGGTCCACCGATCTCGTCGCCGCCGAGCGGTGCCTGCAGGATGCGTTCGCGACCGACGTGCGGCCGTCGATCGCGGAATGGCGGACACGTCGTGGCCTGCCGGCGGATCCGTTGGACGCGTTTCGAGAAAGCGGATACGTCAATCGCATCACGAAGGAACGCGCGGCCCGTCCGCGCGCCAGCTGTCGTCGTATGCGTGAGGGGAGTGTCGTGATGCGTGCATTCGTCGTGGCCGGTACTGTGCGGACTTCTTCTGTGCGCTGCGGCCGGATCGTCGGCGCCCACGCGTCGTCGCACAGGTCGTGCTTCCAGAAGCGCCCGGCCGGGACGTCACGGTGAAGTTGTGCGGCAACTGTCACGGCGCGGAAACCGTTGCGTCCGTGCGGCACACGCCCGAGGGCTGGCGCGAGGTGATCGCCAGAATGGTTGCCGCAGGCGCCAAGGGCACCGAGCAGGAACTCGAAACCGTCTTCCAGTACGTATCGACCCAGTTCCCCGCCGAGGCGCAGCAGGCGCTGAATCTCAACACGGCAGCTGCCGTGGATCTCGAGAGCGTCGCCGGTCTCCTGCGCAAGGAAGCCGCCGCGCTGATCGCGCACCGCGAGAAGAACGGTCCGTGCAAGAAGCTCGAGGACCTCAAGAAGGTCGCGGGACTCGACTACAAGAAGATCGAAGCGCGGAAGGAGCGCCTGGCCTGCATGTAGCAGTCGGTGCCTGGCATCGTTTTGCTATGAAAAACGGGCCAGGCGCTCAGGAATGTTGTGGACGCGCGCTCGCGTTCCTGGTCTGTTAGAGCCTCATCGACAGGCATCGTTATGTCCATACGAAGACTGATCGTGTCGGCCCTGCTGCTCTCGGCGGCCGCAACGCTCTCGGCCACCGATGTCCTCATGGAGGGCGTCGATACCGCTCGTACCGGTTGGGTCAAGGACGAGAAGGTCTTCACGCTCGCCAACGTGGGGTCGACGAAGCTTCTGTGGCGGGTTCAACTCAACAGCACCGCCCGCTCGATGCACAACCTCTTTCCGCCGCTCATCGCCGAGAGCGTGATGACGCCGCAGGGTCCGCTCGAAGTCGGCCTGGTGGCGGGCGTCACCGACGACCTCTTCGCGATCGATGTCGCGAACGGTCAGGTGCTCTGGCGCCGGAGGTTCGAGAACCGGCTCACGAATCAGGCGCCCGTCGACAACGTGCTCTGCCCTGGCGGACAGACCGCCGTGCCGGCGATGGTGCAGGTATCGCCGGGCAAGTACACGGTCTACGCCTTGTCCTGGGACGGCAGGTTGCACCAGATCAATCTCGCCGACGGTGAGAACGTCGCGCCGCCGGAGAAGTTCATTCCCGGCAACGGCAAGCCGTATGCGCTCAACTACAGGGACGGCGTCATCTACACCGCAACCGCGCAGGGCTGCGGCGGTCTGACGAACGCCTTCCACTCGTTCGACCTCGCGTCACGCCGTGCGAGCACGTTCATTCCGGCAGGGGGCGGTCTGTGGGGACGCCGCGGCGCGGCGATCGATGCCGAAGGCCGCGTCTATCTCGGAACCGGCGACGCGCTGTTCGACCCGGCGAACCGCCGCCTCGGCAACGGCATCGTCGGCGTGAAGATCGACGCGAAGAAGACGCTGCAGCTCGTGGACTTCTTCGGCGCGCCGAACGCGAACTGGCTGTGGCGCCGCGACCTCGACGTGAACACGACGCCGGTGGCGTATCGACTACCGCGGCCGGAAGTTCCTCGTCGGCACGAGCAAGGAGTGCCGTCTGTGGCTGCTGGACCGCGAGGGCCTCGGTGGCGAGGATCATCGCACCACGCTCCACACGACGCCGCTCATCTGTGCCGACTCGCAGGCGTTCGATAACGTCGGCGTGTGGGGCGCGTTGAGCGCCTGGCAGGATCCGCAGGGGACGCAGTGGGTGCACGTGCCGTTCTGGGGTCCAGTGAGCACCACGTTCAAGGCGCCGATCGAACACAGCCGTCCCAAGGGCGGTGGCGTCGCGGCGTTCAAGCTCGAAGAGGTCGCTGGCAAGTGGCAGCTCACGCCGGCGTGGCTGTCGCGCGACATGGACATGGCCGAGGAGACGGTCATCGCCAACGGCATCGTCTTCGCGTACTCGAGCGGCGTTGACGGCACGCAGGTTGTGCAGGATGCCGCGTGGAACGAGCCTGGCGGACCCAGGTACGGCGGCGCGCTCTCCAGCGGCGCGGCTCGTCGCATTCCCAACTCTCGAAAGGCCATGCTCTACGCCCTCGACGGTCAGACCGGCAAGGAACTCTGGAACAGCGGCGACACGATTACGTCGTGGAATCACTTCAGCGGCATCACCGTCGCCAACGGGCGCGTGTACATCGGCACCTGGGACGGGATGCTCTACGCCTTTGGCGTCCGTTAGGTGAGATCGAGATGCGCGCTTCACCGAATTGCTTTCTGTCGTTGCCGCCTCGCTCATCGTCAGCAGCGCGACCTTCGCCCAGGTCGGCCGCGGCTGGTCGGACTGGCCCACGTCATATGCCGATGCGCAGCGCACGTCCTGGCTGCGGACGGACCCGAAGATCTCCGTCGAGTCGATGTCGAAGACCGGCTTCGAACTGCAGTGGACGTCGAAGCTCGGCAACCAGTCCCGTGGGCTTGCGGGCCTCACGCAGGGCGTGACCGCGAGCGGCGTCACGCTGTTCGTGCCGACGTCACTCGTGGCTGGCAGCTCGAACAACGCTCTACATGCTCGACAACGACATCGGCTACGTCGTCTGGTCGCGCACGTTCGAGGGCGCGCTGCCCACGGCGACGGCCGGTTGCAGCGGGGGCATCACGTCAGCGCCGACGCGCATCGTGAGCGGGACGGCAGCGCCGACACCGCCCGGCAGGTACGGCCACGACGGCTGCCGGCCGAGGCAATCAGCTGGGTTATCGCAGTGCGCTTGGCGAGCCCGGCCAGGGCATTCCCGTCGAGGCTCGGGCGCGGCGGGGCCGGTCGTGCGGGCGGAGCGGCCCGTCAGGGCGGAGCGCCGGCGGCGGTGCACAGGGTCGCGGCCAGGGCGAACCTATTCCTGGCGCACCGAACGTCGGTGGCGGAGGCCTCGGCCGGGCGATGGTCGGGTACGCGGTCGCTGGTGATGGGCAATTGCACGTTGTCGGTCTCCAGTCCGGCAAGGACCTGCAGCAGCCCGGCGCCGTTCCTTCCGGCCAACTCGCAGTGGTCGAACCCCGTCGCGGTCGGCACCATGATGTATGCCGCGACGTCTGGAAATTGCGCGGGTGCGCCGAACGGCGTCTACGCGATCGATCTCGACGCGGCCGACAAGCCGGTTGTGTCCTATCGCACGAACGGCGGCAGCATCGTCGGTGCGGTCGCGTTCTCCTCGGACGGCAACACGCTGCTCGCGGCGATCGGTCCGGGCCGCGTGACGGGAGACGGGAAGGCGAACGCGATCGTCGCCCTCGATCCGAGAACGTTGCAGCTGAAGGACTGGTTCACGCAACCGACGGCCGAGTTCGTGACCGGCCCAACCGTCTTCCGGCACGGAACGAAGGACCTCGTCACCGCGGCCACCAAGGACGGACGCGTGATCCTGCTCGACTCGGCGTCACTGGGCGGTGCGAATCACGCAACGCCGCTTCTGGTGTCGCGGCCCATCTTTGCGAGCGGCGGCTCGATCTCGGCGGAGGCGCTGTCGACATGGGCGCGCGCGGCTGCCGCAACGGCAACCTCTCCTGGTTCCGAGGCTCGGTGGCTTCTCGTCCCTGTCTCGGGCAGGCCGTCGGGCGCTCGCGCGACAAACGGTGCGATCCGCAACGGCGCCGTCGTCGCCCTGCGCGTGGCGGAGGTCAAGGGTGTGTGGTCGCTCGAGCCCGTGTGGACGTCCAACGATCTGACGACGCCAGCGACGCCGATCATTGTCAACGGAGTCGTGTTCGCGCTGTCAACCGGACGCCCGGCGGCAGCTGGCCAGGCCGGATCGCCGGCGGTGCTCTATGCCTACGATGGTGTCTCGGGCAAGGCAGCTCTGGAACAGCGGCAAGTCGATGACGACCTTTGCGTCGCCAGGTAGTTACTGGAGCGCTTTGAGCCAGGTCTACGTCGGCACCAACGAGGGGACCGTTCACGCGTTCGGCTTTCTCGACGAGCGTCGGTAGTTGGCCGAGCCGCCTCAATGAGGTAGCGGCGGGTCTAAAGACCCGCCGCTATGTGTTCGCCAGCGCCGCCTTGCAGAAGTCGAGACACTTCACAGTCTCCCTGACCGCGTCGGATCCCGCCGGCACCTGGTACTCGAGCTCGATCGCTGCGGGATATGTGTGCTTGTCCCGCCTCATCGTCAGCAGGATTTCCTTGAGCGGTGTATTGCCTGTGCCCCACGGCAGATTGTGCTGACCGTTCGCGGGCGTCGTTCGATCCTTCAGATGCACGCTGGAGATCCGACCGTTGAACTTCTTGATGAACGCGACCGGGTCGCCGCCGGCAGCGACGAAGTGGCCAAGATCGACGTTCGCCGTATTGCCCTTCGACAGGGCAAACGCCTGATCGAACGCCGTCATGCTGCCCTGCAGATGCGTGTGATACGCGGCGTAGATCTTCTTCTTCTCGGCGAACTGGCCGATGCGTCGCAGTTGATCCTGATCGTCGATCAGCTCGAGCGTCGTGTGCGTGCACCCGAGCGCCTCCGCCACATTGAAGACGTATTCCATCTCGGCGTCCGACATGTTCGGCGTGAGCTGTTTCCAGGCGTAGATCGTGACGCCGGCGTCGTTGAACATCTTTCTGAGCGCCTTGAAACGATCCATTGACACCGACGTGCGCCACGCGCGCAGGCTGTCAGCGGCGACGCGCTGCGCGGCCTGCTGTTCGGCCGTTGGCGGCTGCCCGCGACGGCCACCGCCACGGCCGGCGGCTGCCTGCGGCGCGCCCGCGAACGCCTCGACCGGTCCACCCATGAACTCGATTCGGCTGATGCCGGAATCGAGCACGTAGCGCAGGATGGCCTCGGCACTTTGATCGGGCATGCTCCGGTAGCTGTACGTGATGGTGCCGAGGTCAACGCCGTTGACGGTCGAATTCGGTTTCGCCGGCGCCTGCGCCAGCGCCGTCAGCGGTTGCCTGAGGACCGTTACCGCCGGAAGCGCCGTCAGAGCCAATTTGCCGAGATCCCGTCTGCTGTAGCGCATCGTGCACTCCTGTCGAGGAACGCCGCCAAGGCGTTCCGGTAGACTCAGGGCAGCATGAACGCGTAGAGCGTGTCGCCAACTGCCACGAGCACCTGCTGGCGTCCGTCTACCTGAAACGTCTCCGGAGCATTCGAGATATTGCCGATCCGCGAGTGCCAGAGCGGCTTTCCGTTCGTCGCATCGAAGGCGGCGAAGTTACCGCTGCCGTCACCTGAAAACACCAGCCGCCCTGCTGTCGTCAACAGGCCGCCGCCACCGCCACCCGGAAATTGATGCCGCCACGCGGCCTTGCCGGTGCGGTAATCGATCGCGGTGAGGAAATCGCCAAGCGATCCGAGGGCGTAGACCGACTTGCCTCCAAGACCCATCGACCCTCGCGGATCCGGATCCGTGAGGTAGAGCATGTTGAAGCCGTTGTGCTCCTGCACGTAGAACAGTCCGGTATCGGGGGAGAACGCGGCAGGCGGCCAGTTGGTGACTCCGCTTTCGACGGGCGAGACCAGCGATCCGGGGATCGTCGCTTCCTTGCCGGGATCGGGAGAGATGACGCCGGTCGGACGCATGTCCTTGGCCCAGTTTGCGTACGTGCCGTACTTGCTCGTCACGATGTGCTCGCCGGTGACGCGGTCGAGCGTGTAGAAGTACCCGTTTCGCGCCGCGGTCGACACGAGTTTGCGGGGTTTCCCGTTGATGACGCCGTCAATCAGGATCGGCGTCTGCGCGGAGTCCCAGTCGTGGGTGTCGTGTGCCGAGGTCTGGAAGTACCACGCCATCTTGCCTGTGTCGACGTGCACGGCAACGAGTGAGCACGTGAACAGGTTGTCGCCTGGCCGGGCGACGCCGGTGTACCCAGGCGTCGGATTGCCGGTGCCGAAGATGTACAGCCGCGTCTCCGGATCGTAGGAGCCCGGGACCCACGGAAAGCCTCCGCCGTGCCGCGCCGCGTCGAGGTTCGGCCAGGTCTCCAGTCCAGGATCACCGGGATTCATCGGGACCAGATACAGCTTCCACTGCAGCTTGCCGCTGTCTGCGTCGTAGGACTGCAGGAAGCCGGGCGCATCCAGATCGTTGCCGGTGCCGACGATGACGTGGTTGTCGACGATGACGGGAGCGGTGGTCGAGAAGTACTGCTGCTCGAAGTCGGCGATCTCGACGTGCCATTTCTCCTTGCCGGTCTTCGCGTCGAGCGCGACGAGGTAATTGTCTGGAGTCTCGAAGAACAGCGTGCTGTACCGCAGCGCCGCGCCACGGTTGCCGATATGTGTCCCGCCACGCGTCTTCCAGTAGTAATGCCAGCGGACACGGCCGTCGTGTGCGTCGAGTGCCCAGACATTGTCTGGTGCGGTCACGTACAGCACGTCGTCCACCATCAAGATCGAGCCCTTGATGTTCGGCGCGCCGCCGGTGTTGAACTCGCCGGTGCCTTCGCCGCCGACGATCATGTTGGGTCCGCCACCGCCGCTTCCCGCCGTCATCCGCGCCACCCACGCGAGCGCGAGGTTCCTGACCGTCGTGTGGTTGACCTGCTTCAGGGCGCTGAAACGACGGCCGGTGTAGTCGCCGGAATACACCGGCCACGAATCGGACAGTGGCTTGCGAATGGCTGCTGGATCGAGGCCGCCCGCCCTGGCGGGCCGCCCGCGGCGGGCGACTGGCCGCCCAGCCACACCGGGGGCAGCGCAAGGAGCACAGCGAGGATCAAACGGCTCTTCATTTCAGCGTCACCAGATACGCAGTCACGTTGTGAATGTCTTTGTCGGTGTACGTCGGCAGCAGTTGCCTGTGTGGTTCCAAAGGATCGCGAACGTCCACCACTGGACGCTCTCCGTCGCGACGGAACGTGCGCTGCGTGCCGTCGGCGAGTTCGACGACGACGTAGAAGTCGTCGAGACGGACCAGCGTTCCTTCTACTTTCTGTCCGGGCGAAGATGTAACGGTAACTGGTACAGGCCGGCCACGTCCGCCGCGTCCGCCGCGCCCGAGTCCACCGCCGGCCGAAATCCAGTAGTTCTGAAGCGCTGTGGGGTCGCCAAGTCGCGAGCCGATCCCTCGCAGATCGCCAGCGGCCGAATGGCACGTGCCGCACTTCGCCTTGAAATACACCTCGCCGGCGGCGGCATCGCCGACCAACACATTCAGCACAGGTGCGGGACCTGGCGGCGGATTTCCCTGGCCGCGCATCGTCGCCGCAACGCTGTGGATGTACTCGGCGATCGCGCGGGCATCGTCCTGCGTGACTCGGATCGGCGGCATGCTGCTGCCCGCTCCCTGCTGACCGTTCAATACGATCGGTGCGATCAGTTCGCCGGCCTGGTCATTGAGCACCGTATTCGAACGCAGGAGGTTGGGGCCGCCCTGATCGCCGCCGCGCAAGTCAACGCCGTGACACGCGCGGCAGTGGACACCATACAGTCCATTGCCGCGTGCGATGAGCGCGGGATCGCCCGCCGGTCGCTGCTGCGCCGGGAACGTGGCGCGCCCGCCACCTCCGCGCCCCTGCGGCGGGGGAGGGCCTGCCTGCGCCGACGGCTGAACCGCGACGACGAGCATGAACAAAGCGGCGGCGGCCGCGAGGCTGACGGGCGAACGCATCGGGAGACCTCGGCTTTGGGCGATCAAGCCGTGCGACTGGTGCCCACGGCGACCGTATTCTCGCTAAAGGCGTCTCGGATCACCAGCGTGATTCCTCAGGTCGAGAATGCTATCCACGCCTTGGCCCTTGGTTGAACGGGTCGCTTCCGCGTGCCAGGCGTTGCCCACGGCGTCCCCCGACGGGGGAGTGTCGTCCTCGACCAGGACGATCGCGATCACCTCCTGCGAACCGGCGAGTGGAGGTAGCGTTCCGCGATAGATGGTCGAACCACGCGCGTCACGTTCAACCGACGTCACGTCGAACACCAGCGGAGCCTCCCATGAGTCGAGTGATAGCTCCAGGAATGCCGCGCCGGCCTTGTCGCCCGGGGAACCTCGCGTGCCCCGTGCCAAGCGAGCCTTCCTCACGCCGAGAAAGATGCCCGTGGCCTTCACGACCTCCATATTTGCAGATGACTGGGAGCGAGCATCGTCAGGCATGCGTCGATGGTCTGTGTGTGAGTGACACCGCCGCCAGCCAGTCGATGGTCGCTGGCGGCGGCGCCATGTGAAGCTGCTAGCTATTATCGGGCCTCATCCCGAGGGAGCTGTGCAGCCGATCAGCAGCAGTCCTCCTTCTTGGAGCAGTCTTCTTTCTTGGCGCAGTCTCCCTGCTTGACCTTCAGGCTGACCACGATCTCCTTCACGCAGACCTGTCCGATCTCCTGCTTGATTCCCAGGCAGTCTGCCAACCGCTGCGCCTCATCCAGGCAGTTCTTGTCCTTCGGCCGATCGTTCCACGGCTTGCAAAGGTCTGGGTCGAGCCGGTAAGTCATCCCGCCAACGAGATTGTCGTTCGCGAGCACCTCGATGCGGATGTCCCGGTCCTTGGTCGCCTTGACGCTCGTCTGGCGTGAAGTACTTGCCCGGTTGCAGCTTGATCGTCACTTCCCGCTTGGCACCCGACGCCAGCACGAAGCCCTTTTCCGACGCCTTCCAGTTCCAGTCTCCAGCCGAGCTCGGACAACAGCGGAGGCAGCGTGACGTTGAAAGTCATCTTGCCGCGCCTGGGGTTCGGATTGCCCACCAGGAAGCGCTTCCCATCGAGCCCCTGCATGAGTCCGCACTTTCCGCACTTGCCCGGCACCGGCACGACATTGCGTTGGGCAATGTTGTTGTCGTTGGGCACCAGGCGCCACTCGGGGATCGTCTCGCCGACGATGAAGTTGGCGACGTTGGCTGCGTCGCCGTCGGCCGCGACCACCATCAGCATGCAGTCGTGACCGTAAGCGTTGGTGTTCGGCGTCCACTCGAACGGCCCGACGACGACTTCCTGCGTGTTGTTGCCGTTGACCGTGCCGATGAAGATCGGCGGCGTCGTGAACGAGGCAAAGTCCGCGGGCCAGATCAGTCCTGCGCCCGGCTTGCTGTGGTAGCCGTGGACGACGACGTTCTGCGCCTGCTGCGTGCCGCGGTTCTTGACCTTGACGTAGGCGTAGTTCGTCGATCCCAGTTCGGGCTCCTGGTGCGCATCGACGCCGTCTGGCGCACGCCGGTTCCAGATCGTGGTGGTGTGCCAATGCACGTGCTGATACGGGTACTCGCCGGCGCGTCCGTCGTCGATATACACGTCGACATCCGGCGGATCGCCAGCCGTGGTGATGGTCCCGTCCGCCGGGCTGCCGTTGGTCACGAGCGGCGTCTGGTACTCGCCCTGCTTCTCGAACGCCCAGCGAATGACCTTGTGATACGCGCCGCCGAACACGCCCTCGCTGATCCAGTTGAGCGCGTCCGTGGCCATCAGCGCGGTTGCGAAGTCGCGCGCGTACTGCGGGTCGGTGGCCGGCGTCAGATCGCCGATGCCGCGCAGGACCAGGTACATCGACATGCGCGAGGCAAACTGACGCCGTCCGAGGTTCGGGGAATCGCCGCCGATCGATCGGTAGACGTTGAACAGCGTCGTCGCGAGGATCTCCTCGGAACCATACTGCGCATCGTCTCGTGAGCCGTTCCAGGCCCAGCCGTCAGCCACGTTCCGGTCGCACCTGCGGTTGAGGGTCGGGTGCCAGGGCACGTAGGTGAAACGCAGATCGCCGGGCTTGCCCACCGGCGTGCCGTCAACGCCCTTGCACTGAGAGTCCGGGTCGAAATAGATCAGTGACAGGGAATCGCCCGCACTGTGTGTGAAGCCCATGTTGGCGCTGTCCACCGCCTCGTAGAGGATTCCGTGGCCCAGCACCTCGTGCAGGTGCACGCGCGGGTCGCAGGCCCGGCCGAGCGGGTCGCCGGCGATGGTCGTGTCCATGACGCCGTAGCCCGCGTGACCGATGCCGCCCATGCCGTCGCCCACGCAGTGCGCGTTGACGATGTTGAAGCAGCGGATGTCCACCGGGATCGGGAACACGGTGTTCGACATGTAGGTTCCCACGTCGAAGCCGAGGTCCTGCATCGTGCGGAAGATCCGGTCGGCATGAAAGTAGCCACTGACCGACGCGAAGTTGTTCGTGCGCGCGTCGTAGTCGAAATCGACACCCGTCGGCTGCGTCGGTGGCGGAATGACGTCACCCTCGACTTGCGTCACTTCGGCGAAGGTGCCTGACAGATGTCTGCGTGCCGGCAATGGGCGCATCGAGGTTCTGGAGCACCACGTCGTCACGCAGCGGGTTCAACATCAGCGTTGGTCGATCCGCTGTTGGGTGCGGTGGTCCCCGTCTTCGTGATGGGATCGTCTTCGTAGACCATGCCACTGACGTGGTCGAACAGCGGGCGCAGGAAAAGGATGGAGCCGGTTTCGAGTTCCACCAGCGCACGCCACGTGTGACGGTCGCGACCTGCGGACACCTCGAAGGTGATCTCGGCAACCAGGTAGCAGGCGCCGTCCTTGATTTTGTCGTTGACGGCAGGGATGTCGAAGGGCAAAGCCTCGGGACGGGGCACCTCGCGGCCGCTCGACTTTCGGCTCTTGCTGCGTCCCGGGGGCCGTCTGCCCATCACCCTTCGGCAGGCGCTCGTCGGCGTCGTAGCGATACACCCAGAATCGGCCGCGGATCAGCCGCGCGGTGGGTTGTTCGTCCTTTGCGCTCTTCTTCACGGACAACAGCTTGCGAACGAATGTCTCGCCCTCGCGCTCGGTCTCGCTGTCTGCCGCCTTGACCCGCTCGGCTTTCGCCGCCGCCCTGAGATCAGGCTGAGCCTGCAGCGCACGGCGTTGAACCGTCGCGGCATTGGCGTTGGTCAGTACTTTTCGATACCGCTCGATGGCGTCGGCGGAAGGCAACTTGGCATCGACGCCAGGCTGGGTCGTGTTCTCTGAGCTGACCACACGGCTGGGACCCTGCTTGACCACGACCTTGAGACCCGCGCGCCAGACTGGCACGTTCAGAAAGGTCTGGTAGAAGCCGAACGTCTCCGAATCGAACTGGCGCCGTTCCTCCGACAGCCGGTACTCCTCGTCTTGCGCGCGCGGATCGAGGAAGCTCACCTTCGTCTCCAGCCGGTCGAACGTCGACGGCGGAATCTCGAAGACGGGAGCGAAGTGACGCAGATAGGCAACTGCCGTCGTCAGGCCGCCGCCCGCCGGGCTCTCCCAATACTCCTGCGTGTGTCGGATTGCGCGCACGCGGCTGGTGTCATCGGTCAGCACATGCGCCTTCAGGTCTGGGTGATAGCTCTCTTTCATGGCACTTTCCTCGTTTCGTCAGTCGGGACGTGACCTGCGCTCGTGATCGAGGTCGTCGTCGGAGCGGTGCAACCGCTCGAGTGGTCAGCGCTCCTGGAGTCCGTCCTGGATCAAGGCGGGTTGCTATCGGGTAGGGAGATCTACCAGCTAAACGTTGCATCCCTCACGGTTGAACAGTTCCGGGATACCGGTAGAGCTGGTTCTGGCCGACGGACTGCTGTATCACCTCGATGACTCGAGTGTGAGAAGATCGCTTCGGCTTCCCCCCATGACTCTGGTTCGACTGCGGCGGAGCCTGCGAGGAGCGCATCGGCGCGTGCGCGAGGCTCGCATGCTGATCAGAGCGCTCCGCTTCCGCTACCAGCCAGTTGCGGCCCATCTCATCCCGACCCGGCGCTGTAACCTGTCGTGCACTTACTGCAACGAGTACGACGATCGGTCGGCGCCGGTGCCGACCGCAGATGTGCTTCAGCGCATCGATCGACTCGTCGATCTCGGCACCGGGGTCGTGACGTTGAGCGGCGGCGAGCCGCTCCTCCATCCCGATCTGGACGCGATCATCAGCCACATTCGACGGCGAGGCGCGATCGCCACGCTGATTACGAACGGCTATCTCCTCACTCGCGATCGGATCGAGCGACTGAACCGCGCCGGCCTCGACCACCTGCAGATCAGTATCGATAACGTCCTGCCAGACGATGTGTCCAAGAAGAGCCTCAAGGTCCTGGACCAGAAGCTCTCATCGCTGGCGGAGGCTGCCGAGTTCGATGTGACCGTGAATGCCGTCGTCGGCAGCGGCGTCAGGAATCCCAGCGATGCGCTGACCGTGGCGCGCCGCGCGCGCGAACTCGGGTTTTCGACGACCGCCGGGATCATCCACGATGGCCGCGGCACGCTCGTGAAGCTTGCCGAGTCGCAGCGACTGATCCTCGAGGAGGTCGTCGCGCTGGGCAAGTCGGTGTTCGACTTCGCCAACTACAACCGATTTCAGAAGAACCTCGCCAACGGGCAGTCCAACGACTGGGCGTGCCACGCCGGCGCGCGGTACCTCTATGTCTGCGAGGATGGTCTCGTCCACTGGTGCTCGCAGCAACGCGGTCGTCCCGGCATTCCGCTCGATCAGTACAGCACGGACAATCTCCAGGCGGAGTATCACCGCGTCAAGAGCTGCGCACCGCTCTGTACGGTTGGCTGCGTCCATCGCGTCGCGCAGGTGGACGAATTGCGTGAGGATCCCCAAGGCACGCTGGCGCAGTGGTTCGCGTCGCCAGTCCAAGGGCAGCCGCCCCGTCTTCCTCTACCGGTCAAGGTTCTGAAGTGGGCATTCGTCACGAGCCCCGGCCGTGATCTCTTTCGCAGGGCGGCGGCCAGTGTCTCCGGCAGCACCCGACGGAGCTGAGATCGTCGCGGTCATCGGTACAATCGAACGCTGTGTTCTTCGTCTATATGGTCCGTTGCGCTGACGAAACCCTGTACACAGGCTTCGCCCGCAATCCTGACGACAGGGTCAAGGTCCACAACTCGGGGAAGGGCGCGAAGTACACGCGCTCGCGCCTTCCGGTGTCGCTGGTCTACACCGAGCCGTGTGAATCGATCAGCGCGGCTTTGAAGCGAGAACGCGAGTTGAAGCCATGGACTCGCGCGAGGAAGGAAGCGCTGATCGCAGGCGATCAGCAACGACTGAAGGAGGCGTGAACGAGCCGCGATCAGCAGCCCCACTATCAGTATCCGGCCAGAAGACCCGAAGTTCAAGACTGTTTGTTCGACGGAGAGGTCGGTATTATCACCGGCCCATGTCGAAACATCGCGATCGGCGCGACGCGCACGGTACAGGTTCCGTCGAAGATCGACTGGCGCGTCTGCTCGAGACGCCTCTCCTCGCCCGAATCGTGCCTCATCTGGCGCCCGAGACCCTGCATCAGCTCATTCGATATCGAGGACTCGACGCCTGCGGAGAGCTCGTCGCCGCGGCGACTCCCGCGCAGCTCACCTCGGTGCTCGACCTCGATTTCTGGCGCAGCACACAGCCGGGGCGGGACGAGCGGTTCGATGTGGAGCGCTTCGGCGAGTGGCTCGAGTTCCTGGTTGACTCCGGCAGCTCGAGCGCCGCGCGAACCGTCGCGGCCATCGATGAGAGCCTGGTGATTGCTGGACTCGCTCGCTACGTGCGCGTCTTCGACCTCGGCACCTTCGAACCGGTCGCGCAGAGCGATGACGAGCGAATCGATGCTCGTGTCGCCGCGGCCGACAGTCTCGCGTGCGAAGTGGGCGGCTATCTGGTCCGCGCGAGAAGGCCTGATGCGTGGGACGCGATCGTGACGCTGCTCCTCGCGCTCGACGCTGACCATCACGACTACTTCCACGCGGTGATGCGGGGAAGTCGCCGGCTGTCCAACTCCACGCCGGAGATCGACGGGCTCGACGACTTGCTGATGGAGCCGGAACAACAGCTGCACGACGTGGCGCTCGATCGAGAACACCGTCGATCGCACCAGGGATACCTGACGCCTGGCGACGCGCGAGCCTTCCTCCAGATGGCGAGGCAGCCGCGACACCGGCGAACGGATGCGGCACCTTCGATCAACCCGATCGTTGCCGCATATGTCCGGGACGCCGACGAGGCAGCGGCAGCCGTTGAGGCGCCGGCGACCGCCGATGTCTCCGCGTCGATCGACGCCGTCGTCGATCTGCTCGCCGAGGCAGGTCTGGCGCCCGAACGACCGCGAGCCTTGCTCGAGAGCGCAGCCGATGAGTCGCCGCGACTGACGCGGCTGCAGCAGCCTGATGGAGCAGGCGCGCGACACGGATGACACCGCGTACCTCGCGCGCGGCAGGGAACTGGCGTTCCTCGCCAATGCGCTCATGGCCGGGTGTTCTATTCAATCGCGACCGTTCACGGCGCAGGAGGCGTCTGATGCCACCGCTGCTGTCTGTAACGTGGGTCTCGAGCATTGGCCCGCGCACTGGCCGGGCGCTGAGGCGCACGATCACGGCCTGGTGATGGCGTTCGAAGTGGGTTGGGCGGTGTTGTATGAGGACGTCAGCCAGTTCGCGGCAGGGCAGCTTATCGCGACACTGACGAATCTCCGGTCCATCGACGTTGATATCCAGCGCGATCTCCTCAAGCTGCGGCGCGAACTCGTGAGGCAGCGTGACGCAGGCACGCCCTGGCGCGTGCGCAACGCCCTCGAGGTGATCGCGATACTCGACGGCCCAGCCTGGGCCAGCCTGCTGGGATTGCTGGACGAATGTCCGGTGCTACCGGCGGCGCTCAGAGCGACCCTCGAAGGTCACACCCGAGCCGTCAGTGCGACGGCCTTCGAGTTCATCGCCACAACGGATCAGATTCGCGATGTTCAAGCGTTCGCTCGAAAGCTTCCCGATCTTCTGATCCGCTGAAGAGACGGGAACGTCCCGTCATCAACGAGCAGCTGGATACGCGAACAGTTCCACGTTCGACAGATTCGCAGATCCGGCGATGCCGTGGCCGCCGCCGGGGGAGAGCATGGCCAGTCCGACCTCGTCTACCCGTCGCAGGTCGGGGTTCACCACCTCCGTGAGCACGATGACCTTCACCGGGTCCAGCCCGTACCAACGCATGCCGGTGAAGGCGATCTCGACGGAGAGAAACTCCCCGTGCGTATCGATGCCGCGGTCGCCGACGATGAGCCTGCCGTCGGCGAGCTTGACGACCGGGTGCAGTGAATGGATGGCGTTCGTCCGCACGATCCAGCGCAGACGCGCCGGGTCGGTCAGGTCGACGTAGTTACGACGGTCGCGCACCGTCACCGCGGTTGGCGATGAGGTCATCCCGTTCCACAGATCGAAGCGCTCCTCATGGACCGCAGCGCGGATCACCTTCGCGTCGGGCCCGTACAGCTTCACCTCGAGACGCGGGTTGGTCACCACCGCCGGCGTGAAGCGCATGTTCTCGTCCGTCTGCTCGCCCGTGTACGGCGGGAGCTTCCAGGGTTCGCTGTAGAGCAGCGGCGGCCGTGGCTTCATCCCGGGCTTCTGCGTACTCGGCGCCGGCGTCGATGGATTCTGCGCGGCCACGGTCAACGACCAGAGGACGAGGCAAGTGATGGTCAGTAGTGCGCGCACGTGGTTCCTCCGTCAGGCGGACCTGAAGGTCCGCCTCTACGAGTGGGGCGGAAGGTCCGCCTCTACGAGTGAGGTGGAAGTCCGCCTCTAGAGTCAGGGCTACGAGTCAGGCGGCAATGCTACCGCTTGTCCCGTATCATTGGCGACCATGACCCTGATGAGTGCCTTGAAGATCGGCCGTGCCGCGCTTGCCGCGCTGCTCGTGGCCATGCTGATGTCGTGCACCGAGACGCCGCCGGACGAGTTCACCAGCGTGGGCCGCGGCGCGCCCGTGGTTCCGGCCATCCCCTGGGAGATGTGGCGGAATGCAAGGACATCGAGGCCATGCCGCCGCGGGAGATCACAGGCTATCCGGCACAGCACTGGCTGGTAGGGCCGCTCGACGGCCCGGCAACCGGCGACAGGCTCGAGGGGTTCCTGGGTGCCGCCAGCAACGGCGCCGCGCCTGAGGGGATGGAGCCACTGAAGGTGGACGTCTTCACGTCGAAGGACTTCTACGCCGACCGCGCGCTGTGGAGCGACAAGCGCTACTTCCGGTGCAACAGTCCCTACGGTCTCGAGCAGCAGTGGCGGGGCGGGATGATCGGCGACAAGCCGCCGGCCACGGCGTCGTGGGGCTACTGCGACAGAGACTATCCGCGCGAAGCGATGGTCAGCCCCTACAAATTCAAGACGGCGAAGGACCACTACGAGGCGCTGATGGACGAGGCGCGCCGCCGCGGCGGGCCGACACAGCACACCTACGCGACGGTGCCGGGGGAGTGGAGCGGGCGCTACGAGTGGCACCGCGGTCAGAACTGGTACGCCGAGCTGCTGTGGAATCAGTATCCGACACTGCTTTCGCTGCTCACCGACGAGTACAAGACGCGGATGGTGCAGGAGGCCTATCACGACGCGCACACGAACGCCCCGCAGTGGCCGGCGCAGTACTGCTGGCCCGAGGGCTTCATGCGCCGCTGGCACTATCACGCCGTCACCAATCAGCCGCATCAGGTCGTCGTCACGCCGACGCTGGTCCAGTTCCTCGCCGGCGACGCCGACAACTTCATCACCAACATCCACATCGGCCGCTCGTTCAACACGGACGGCCCGATGCCGCACATCGGCGCGGAAGTCCCGCATTGGTACGGCGACACGATCGGCTTCTGGGACGGCGACGCGCTGATCACCTGGACGTCGAACGTCCAGGGCTGGAAGGTGCACGGCAACCCGGAGTTCTCGGGCAAGCTGCAGACGATCGAGATCTACACGCCGCACCGTGACAAGGACGGCACGTTCCTCGGCCTCAACCACGAAGGCATCTTCTACGACCCGGAAGCGCTGGTGGAGCCGATCAGGATGACCCGCACGCTCATGCGCATCAGCGGCTTCGAATCCGGCGACCCCTACACCTTCATCGAGTGCGTGCAGACGATCTACCCGATCGACGGGCGCGCCACACCGGTGGTCGCGGGCAAGGTGATCCCCTTCAAAGTGCCCAACATGTATGACCGCCCGTGGGCAAAGCTCTGGGAGGAGTACCACGAGAAGGGCATGCAGCGGCCGCAGGAGAAGGAGCTCTTCAAGTTCGATTAGTGGTATGTCCTTCCCGATTTACTTCCGGCCGCTCCGTTGTCGCGGCCGGAAGATCGGGGTCGAAGCTTCGTTGTGAGGGGTACTCTTCCAGTTGATACCGTCCGCAAGATGGCCGCGTCAACGGACTCTCACGATGAGCCCGGCCGAGAACTCGAGCTGCCAGACGATGTCGGCGTTGAAATTCACGAGGCAGGTCTGGTTTCCGCACCCGAGCACCGTCGCGTTGGCATGAACGAACGTTGCGGAGACCTGACCATTGAGTCGCACGCCGAAGGTCGAGGAGGGAAACAACTTGACGCCGCCTCCGGCGCCAATCGTGAAGCGCATCTCGCTGTCACCCTCACCGGCATAACGGGTCAGGCCAAACATGCCGGTGGCAAACGGGCGCACACTCCCATCCGCGTACTCCTGGAGTGCTCCGCCCTGCCAGTGATCGACGCTGATCGTCCAGCGAGTCGGCACGCCAAGGGGGCCGCTCGCCGTCGTGACGCGTGACTTCTGATGTGTGAACAGCGCCTCGAACTGGAGGCCTTGTCCGAGCGGGATGTCGACGACGGCCCCGACGGTAGGCGCCCCGTCCGTATCGACAGGCTGACCGGTAATGAGCTCGAAGAAGTCGCCGCCGAACCGATAGCCCCCGGATGGCGTGATCTCGACGCCCTGTGCTCGGAGCGTGGAGGCGCTCGCGAACAGGCACGTGACGAGCGTCATCACGCTCACCCATCGGAATAGCCACGGCATGTTGTGACCGATGCGGGGGCCCAAATCAGCAGACAACAGGGAAAACGGCGCACAAACTGCGTGAGGGGCTTGCCCGGCCCGTTGTCACCAGCACGACGCGTGCCTGTCGACTTCGTCCCACCAGGGCTATCATGGCAATGCAGCCGGCGCCCATGCGCAGGTCCTCCACTACCGCCGTCGTCGTCGTCCTGATGCTGACCACTGCCGCGCTGGTGAGCACCCAGGATCCGTCTGCGCCACAGGCACCCCCGCAGCCGACATTCCGCGCCGGTGTCAACGTCATTCGCGTTGACGTCATCGTCAACGACGACAAAGGCAATCCGGTCACCGACCTGGCCAGGGAGGATTTCGAGATCGTCGAAGACGGCCGGCCGCAGGCGATCGATCTCTTTCGACATGTCCGCATCGACGGCGGCACGCCATCGGACGGCGCGCGGACGCGTACGGCGCTGAGCCGCGACACCGAAGAGCGCGAGGCCAGTCGCGACGACGTACGTGTCTTTGCCATCCTGCTGGCTGACTACCACGTATGCCAGGGGCGATCGCGGCTGGTCCGCGATGCGCTGTCCACATTTGTTCGCTCGCTCGGTCCCAACGATCTGGTCGCGGTCATGAATCCGCTGACGTCGGTGAGAGATCTGGCCTTCTCCTACGACCACGAGGCGATCGTGCAGACGATCCAGCGCTTCGAGGGTCGCCGGGGGGACTACACGCCACGAAACCCGATCGAAGAGGAGCACGTCAAGCAGATGGGCAGCCCCGAGCCGATCCGGCATGCGGTTGTCCGCGATGCCCTCACAGGGCTCTCCGTCCGGCTCGGCTCGATGCGCGAAGGACGCAAGTCGGTGATCTTCGTCAGCGAAGGCTTCCCGCCAGGCTGGTTCAGCGATCCCCGGCAGCTGGGCGAGATCACGAAGGAGGCCAACCGTCACAACACGTCGATCTACCCGATCGATCCACGCGGGCTGATGAACGGCGATAGCGACGTGGCGCCGACGATCCGCCCCGGATGCGGCCGCATGCCATCCGGCATGCGGCTCCGGTACTCGCAGGACACGCTGCGGGAGCTCGCCAACGACACCGATGGCCGCGCGATCGTCGATCGCAACTCGTTGACCGAGGGCCTCGCGCAGATCCTTCGCGATTCGAGTCTCTACTACCTGCTTGGCTACAGCCCGACCGTCTCGCAGGCGGACGGCAAGTTTCATCAGATTCGTGTCCGCGTGAAACGGCCGAAGGTGGACGTCCGTGCCCGCAAGGGGTATTGGGCGTCAACGGCCGAGGACATCAGCCGCGCCGCCAATCCGGCGCCAGTCACTCCGCGGCCGATCCTCGACGCCCTTGCGGCGACCGCCTCGTCCAGCCAGGAGGGACGGCTGGTCCGCACATGGGTGGGAGTTGGCCGCGGCGCCGAAGGAAAGGGCCGCGTGACGGTCGCATGGGAGCCGGTAGCCGGCCCGGGCGCTGTGCGCGGGGATGCCGCGGCGCGCATCACGATCACCGCGAATCACCCGAAAGGTGAAACCGTCTTCGAAACCGCGCCCGCGGACCTTGGTACGGCCGGCATGTCGCAGAACGTGGCTTTCGACGTTCCGGCCGGCTCGCTCGAGCTGAAGATCATCGTCTCGGACCGCGAGGGTC
The DNA here is from genome assembly GCA_963751025.1 of uncultured Acidobacteriota bacterium. Lineage (GTDB taxonomy): Bacteria > Acidobacteriota > Vicinamibacteria > Vicinamibacterales > UBA2999 > Gp6-AA40. Next base: position 69,387 of record CAVVTC010000017.1, read on the forward strand.
AGACCCTCGATCGCGAAACGCGACCGATCGAGGTTCCCGACTATGCGGGCGGAGCGGTTGTCATCGGGACCCCGCGGTTCTATCGCGGCCGCACGGCGCGCGAGTTCCAGGCGCTTGCCGCGGGCGCGGATGCGAGCCCGGTGGCGATGCGCGAGTTTCCGCGCACCGAGCGTTTGCTGATCCGCTTCGATGTGTACGCTCCGGAAGGCCAGACGCCGTCGCCGGGTGCTGCGATTCTCAGTCGTGCCGGGCGCAAGATGTTCGACGTCCCGGTGGCCCGTGCGCCGGAGGGCGCCTCGTCACATCAGATCGACCTGACGCTCAGCCCGCTGCCGGCGGGTGAATATCTGCTCGAGGTCGTCGCCGCTCCGTCCAAATCACGGCAGCTGGCAGCGTTTCGAATGCGTTAGGGGTACAATCTGATTCTTGCAGGTGACCGGCAGAAGGGCTCACCTGCAAGAATCAAGATTACCCCAGCTACCATTGACTCGCCCCGGCTCCGGGCGTATTAACGTCTCCTCGATTCGGCGGACGAACCCTCATCCTCGTCGGCGTTCGGCACTCTTCAACCCTAACGGTCTACGAAGGGAGCTGCTCATGACGCGACAGTCGGGTGCCCTGTCCCTCGCCGGTTGTGCTCTTCTCGCCACGGTCTTCGTCTCCGCCTGCGCTGGTCCCGCTGCCGATCCGAATGCGCCTGTCGGGGTCACGGTGGAGCAGACCTATCTCACCATCGCAAACCGATCGGGGTCGGCGTTCGCCGATGGTCAGATCGAGCTGGTCCCGTCCGGTGTGCTCGCGCCATACAGGGCGCAGATGCCGCGCATCGAGTCGGGCGCGAACCGGGACGTGCAGCTCGATCAGTTCGCCGGGGTCGGTGGCGCGCGATTCCGCCGTGGTGTCACACGCATCAAGCTGGTGAGGATCACCGCCACGGACATGGCGGGGAAGACGTACAAGCAGGAAGTGCCGTTTAATTAGCCGGTAGCCGGTAGCCGGTAGCCGGTGGCCGGTAGGCGGCCCCTACGTAGCCGAGCAGGCGGCCCCTACGTACCGGAGCGGTTCGATACGAGGCTGACGGTGGGGATTCGTTCCGCGCGGACGATGAACCGCTCCGGGGCGTTGCCGATGTAGTTGAAGGGCCAGCAACTAATCAACGTCAGGGTCGTCCCTGGCGTGGGATCGAGCACCCAGACATCGCCCGGCTTCACGATCAGCGTATCGCGCACCTGGTAGTCGAAGTCGCCATACGGCGTCTTGAGTCGCAGCACGTCGCCGAGGCGAACGCCCTTGAGTGGCCTGAACAGCGCGTCTCGATGCGCGGCGAGCGCGCTGTTACCCGCATGCCAGGGCAGCGGTGTATCCGGCAGATGGCCGATGGCCCGGTCGAGGACCGCATCGGTGTCACCTTCGACGACAACGCCGGACAAGCCGAGGCGCGTGATCTCCAGCGTGCCGATCGGTTCGCCCACTCCGACGGTATCAGGCGTGGGGCGTGGTTCGATCGCGGGCGCGCGACTCAGGCTCTCGAGCGTCGCAGCGGTCTGGCGCTGAAACCACGCGGCCGACATCATGTGAAACGCAGACCATGCCAGCGCGGCGGCGCCGATCACGATCAACGCTCGAGCGAACCAGCGCAGTCGCCATCATCGTCCTCACCGATCGGTGTCGGAACCAGCTCGATAGCCGGTGCGGCTCCTCACGACGAGCGGACGCCCGGGCGGCGCGGTGACGACGACGCGAACGCTGCGGAAGGCACCGTCGCGAGCCGTATTCGTGGAGGTGTAGCCGATCGTGTAGGTGTGACGGATGTCGCCGGCGATCCGGCTGAGAGCCTTGCCAATCCCTCTGGAGTCCCTCGGCCGGAACGATTCGCCACCGCTCTCCTGCGACAGTTCTTTCAGGAGGGCAGGATTGGCGTCGCGTGAACCGTCCTCGATGAGCCCGATCGTGTAGATGACGGCGTTCGACGCCTGCGCCTTGTGAACCGCATCGTCCCTGGTCGTGCGACTCGCGTTATCGCCGCCGTCGCTCAACACCACGAGGACCTTGCGTTCCCGGTTGCCGCGGGCGAGGTAGTCCACGCCCTTCGAGATCGCGTCGTAGAGCGCGGTGCGCCCGCGGCTGGCGATACCCTGCTCGAGCGCGCCACGCAGAACCCGGCTGTCATTCGTGAAGGGTGCAGCGCCCGGCAGCACCGCTGATACGTGCTCGTTGAACGCGAGCGCGAAAATCTCATCCTGTGGATGGCTGGCTTCAGCAAACGCCGACGCACCATCGATCGTCAGCGCGCCGGTGCTGGTACATGCTGCCGCTGCTGTCGATGAGCAGGCCGATCGTTGCTGGTGTATCGGTATCGGTGAACAGGCTGACCGTTTGCGCGCGGCCGTCCTCGATCACGTTGAACGCGTCTTGCGTCAGGCCGCTGACGTACGCACCCCTCCGGTCTCGCACCGACACGTGCAGCACCACGAGATCCGAGCTCGCCGAGAACGTCGGTGGCGCCTGCTGTGGCTGCGAGGTGACTCGCGCCGGCAGCCACAACAGTGCGGCGACCAGCGCGAGCCAACGAAGAGACCGTGAGCGAGTAGACATCACGTGCAGCGCCCGCTGCTAATACCCAGTCTACGCGCGAACGCGTGACCAGCGCGACAGACCAACCCCGAGCGTCAGTGTTAGCGCGCCAAACAGCAGCACGCCGGGCATCTGGCTCGCCGTCCGTGGCAGCTCGCGCGCGTGTCCTCGCCTGAGCCCGCTCATCCGCTTGCGGATCCCGCGGCGCCGCGCTGGCGCTGCTCGCACCCTGCTGCGGAGTGTCGGCCTGCTGCGCACGACCGCGGGCATCGGCCGGCGCTGGATTCTCCCGAGCGGTGACCGCGGCCGGTGCGCCGGACTCGCTGATCCGCGCGAGGTCGGCGTTCCTGAAGTCAGTCGTGTCCTTCGCCGTCGTCAGGATCGGTTCCTTCGTGGACTTGGCCAGACGAAGGGCCTGGTCCCGCGGATAGATGAATTCGTAGCCGATCGCCTTGCCCGCGTACCACCAGGTCTTGATCGGTGGCGGGACCTGCGCATCAGTTTCCATGAACCGGATCTCGGCATCCTGTGGCGCTTTCGTCGCCTGGTTCGGGATCGTGAGGAGCATGGCCAGCGATCGCCTGCCGTCTTCGCTCAGCACGTTGATGATCTTGCGGCTGCCGCTGGAATCCGCAAGCCGGAAAATGTATTTCCCCGCTGGCAGCGTCAAGCCGGGCAGTGTCACCGGCGCGCTGAACGTGAAATATGTGCGGTAGTCGCCGGGCTGTGCTTCAGCTCGGCCTCCGATACTTAACGTCAGTACCGCGAGCGTCAACAACACGACGAGTTTGCTTACCATGTGGAGCCTCTCTCTCTTCTCCAAGACTTAGGGCAACTTGCGGGCCACTTCGCGAAGCTCGACCGGGGTTTTGCCCACGCAGGTGTAGACGCTTACCGGTCACCGGCAACGCAAGGCCAGCCGTAGCACGCAGGTACCGGTCGAGCTTGCGACTCGCAAACTCCTCTCACGACTCGACTTCGTCGTGGTCGCGTTCGTAAGCGGCAGGCATGTTGCGCATCTCAGTGGTCAAGGAGGACCAGCATGTTGAAGAGGTTCATTTCCGCGTCAGCGTTGGTGTTGCTCGTCCATGGCATGGCAGGCACCGCCGACGCATTCACGTACGACAAGCGAACGTATTTCACGTTCAACCAGTCGGTCGCGCTTCCGGGAGTGACTCTTCCGGCCGGCACCTACATGTTCCGACTCGCGGATCCGGATACGACCCGACGGGTGATTCAAGTGAGTGACAAGCAGGGCACGCAGAGTTATGCGCTGCTGTTGACGATGCCAGCGGATCGTGCGGACGCCTCCAAAGACTCCGAGATTCGCTTCCTGGAAACGCCCGCGAGCGCGCCACGCGCGGTGAGCGCCTGGTGGTACGTCGGTGACCGCACCGGTTATGAGTTCATCTACTCGAAGAAGCAGCTCGCTGACTTGAACCGCGTGGGTCAGCCCGAACCAGTCGCCGCTGGGATCGAAGTGGCGCCAGGCCGCGCCGAGGGTGAGCCTGTCGACGTCCCACCGATCGCTGATGCGGACGCGCCTGGCGTCGTCGAAGGAGAGGGCGTTCCTCCTGAAGCATCGGCTGACGCCGACTTAGAGGCCGAGTCGCAGATCGCGCAGGCGCAGCCGCCTGCACAGCAGCCTCCGTTCGAGAACGAGCCACCGCCTGCGGCGACGAGCCGTGAGGAGCTGCCAGCAGACGGCCAGTCCGCTCGGGTTGATCCTGTTGACCGGTCTGGCGACCGGCGGCATCGGCCTGCGACTGCTGCGAAAGTCGTAGCGTGACCCGATGATGCGCCGCATCTTCGGGCTTCTGATTACGGTGTTGGGAGCGTTGATGGTCGTGTTGGCGGCCATCACGCTCCTTCGGCCTGTCTGGCTTCAAGAGCTCTACATGCGTGCGGAGGAGGTCCTCTCCAGCGGCGCGCTTCCGTTCGTCGCGGAAGCCGCACGCGAGCGGGACTCGCGCACGCGCGGGGCTCCAGAGCAAGGGAAACCGATCGGTGTCCTGGAGATTCCGCGTCTCGGCTTGTCATCGGTCGTCATCGAAGGCGACGAGGCGGCGGCGCTGGTGCTGGGTGTGGGCCATCTGGCGGACACGCCGATGCCGTGGACCAGAGGCAACAGCGTCTTCGCGGCCCATCGCGATACGTTCTTTCGTCCTCTCGAACACATTCGCCGGAACGACATCATCCGTTTCGCGAGCGCCGACGGCGATCTCGAATACCGGGTCTTGGCCACGAAGATCGTCGCGTCGACCGACGTTGACGTGCTCGCGCCGACCTCCACGTCCACGCTGACGCTGATCACCTGCTATCCGTTCACCTACATCGGGCCTGCCCCGCAGCGTTTCATCGTCACGGCGGAACGCGTGTCCTGAACTACGATACGGGCATGGAAGTCCGTATCTTTCCGAACTCGCGCCGCCCGGGCGCGGGGCTCGCGCCGAAGCGCGAGGCGTCGCGGCCGCTGCTGCCGCAGCACGCGCGCCACTGTCCCGTGCTCGAAGCGGGCAGCGCGCTGGGGTTCATGGTCTACGCGCCGCTCGAGCCGAAGGAATCACTCTTCGTCGAGTTCGAAGGTGACGGCCGCTACCGTTTCGTGCTACTACCTGCTCACGTCCGACGGCAAGCGCACGCCGATCTTTCAGGTCACGATGAGCCTCTCGGTGGGCGGCATCGGCATGATGAAGGAAGAGGTGACGTTCGTGGGCGCGCCCATGCTGTCGCGCGAGGCGGCGCTGGCAGTGATGCGGGCATTCCTCGTCCCGGAGGATATGGGCACTCCGTCCGGCGCGGTGGCGCTGCGCGGCGCGACCAATTTCCAGACGCCGTCCGGCTGGGACACCGTGTACTCGCCAATCCTCAACATGATCGAGCGCCCGGTGGCGCCGATGCTGGCGATTCGCGTCGAGACCGACTGGTACACGCACGAGACCGAGTTTCGCTACGTGCTGCAGGCGGGGGAGGGCATCACCGTCGAGCCAAGCATCCCGATCGGGCAGGTCTTCTTCGTGCCGCGAGAGGCGATCACCATGCGCGCGTGCACGAGTGACGAGATCAAGGCGATCGAGGAATCCCGGCAGGAGTTCAACAAGCAGAAGGCGGAGGCGACGCAGAAGACGCTCGTACGGACTCTCGTACAGTCCGCACTATCTGCGACAGAGCCGGGCGCAGAAGGAATAGGCGGGCGACGTGCGTCGCCCTTACGCGCTCATCGTCTGAGCGAGCACCGCGAAGCCCATCAGCGTAGACAGCTGCGCGGCGAGGATGGTGATCGCGGCGCGCACGTCATCACGCTGCTCGGCGCTGTTTTTGAGCTCGACGGCCAGGACGCCCGCGCATCCCATTGGCGTCAGCAGCGGCGCGACAATCGCACCGGTCCTGAATTCGCTTCCCGTGACGAGACAGGTCGTCAGCGTTCGAAAGGCCTCCGCGCTGGCGTTGTCGGCGTCGGTGGAGACGCGCGACGAGTGCGCGATCACCTCGTCGGGATAGCCGTGCGCGAACACCGGCGTCAGCACGACGCCGATCGAATCCGGAATCCACAGAATCAGGCCGACCGCGTCAAGCAGGAAGGCGGCATCTTCGAGCGCCGTCGTCACTTCGTGGGCTTCCTGCGCGCAGCCGAGCCTCGTACACAGCTGGGCGACGGACGTCGAGATCGAGGGCGGCGGGCTCCAGAACCGGCGGCGCCTGCGGGCGCGGCCGAAGTGCGACTGACTCCGAATAGGCAATCGCCGGCGCCGGTTCGGCGACGCTGGGCGAGCGTTCGGCGACGGGGGGCGATCGATGCGCATGCTCGGCGCGACGTGCCTGAATCGCGTCGATGGCCGACGCGATCAGGAGCTTCATCCGCGTCGGAGGCCGGCGGCTGGTGTTGTCAGGCGCCTGCACGTGGGACAGTGATGCCTCTGTCGGTTCGACCGAGCCGGGGTGCCGCTCGACGAACTCGCGAACTGTCGCCGCCGGATCCAGCCCGACCGCCTGCGCGTAGGCGCGAATGTACGACCGGCCGAAGATGCCGAGCGGCCAGTGCGAGAGGTCATCGCGCTCCAGCGCCTCGAGTAGCGAGAGTTTGATCTTGGTCTGGTCGGCAATCGTCGAGAGCGCGATCTGCCGCCGCTCACGTTGCAACCGGAGCCGATCTCCGAACGATGAGTCCATGGTGGGTGTCGTAGGGGTCACGCGAGAGTAACAACTGCGGCGCGTTGCTGCAAGCCTCAACCGCACATTGTCCCGCTCCCGACCACTCTGCAGGCGCTACGGCCGAGGGTACCGCGCTTGCACTATCCCCCATGGACGTGCGGCGCTGCCAGCACACGCATGTGTTTGGAGTGGAACAGGAGGATGTCATGTGGCGTGGAGCCATTCTCGTCGGCGCGCTTGTCGTGGTCCCGTCGCTCGCGGCCGCGCAGCAGCCGTGCACGACCGACGCGGGGCAAGTCATTGAACAGGTGTATCGGCAGGTGCTCGAGCGTTCAGCCGATGCCGGCGCCTCGGTCTGGGTCGATCGCTTGAACAAGCGGATGACCGTTCGCGAGATCGTCCGCGGCATCGCGAAATCACCGGAGCATCTCCAGCGATTCGGCAACCAGGCGCGTGAGAACGTCGTCGTCGATATGTATCGGCATCTGCTCAATCGGGGTCCCGATCCCGAGGGTTTGAAGAACAATGTCGCCCTGGTGTCGCGGCGCGGCGTGCAGCCGCTCATCGACCAGTTGGTGGACTCGCCGGAGTACCGGCAGCAGTCCGGTGACTGGACGGTGCCGGGCTCGAACGTCCGCTTCTGCGCCGCAGGCGAGCAGCCGAGTCAGCCGAGTCAGCAAAGCAGCAACGTGCCGGGCAACGGCATGCGCTTCCGGCGGATGGACACCAACAACGACGGCGCCATCTCGCGCAGTGAATGGCGTGGCAACGCGCAGACGTTCAATACGTACGACTGGAACAACGACGGCGCCCTCAAAGGTGAGGAAGTGAGCGTCGCCGCACAACGGCGCGGCAGCCGCAACGGGCAGGAGGATGTCGAGATCGCCAGCGACGATCGCTTCGACTATCTCGATATCAACGGCAACGGATACGTCGACACCAATGAGTGGGATGCCGGCCGGAACGCGTTCGACCGGCTGGACACCAACAATGACGGGCGGTTGGCGAGGGGCGAGTTCAACACCGCGAACACCGGTGCGAACTTCGCGGCCATCGACATGAACGGCGACGGGCGCATCCGGCTGGACGAGTGGCCGTGGTCACATACCGCCTTCGATCGCCAGGACGCCAACCGCGATGGCGTGGTCTCGCGAACCGAGTATCGTGGGGCGCCTCAGGCCTCTCGACGCTAGAGCAGTGTAGGGCGGGTCCTGTTCGTGGGACCCGCCCCCTCAACCCAACCGCCCTATGGCTTGAGCGATCGATAGGCCAGTCGATCGGCGAAGAACGATCCCAGCCACAGCTCGTTGGCAACCTGCATCGCCATCGCCGTGCCGGTGAAGGAGGCCGTCGCGGGTCCACGCGCGATCTCCGTCACCGCCATCGTCTTTGGATCGATCGTGACGACGACGTAGCCACGCGGGCATCTGATGCCGGCCTCGTCCTTCGGCGCCCCGCCGCAGGCCGGCTCGTTGTCCAGCATCCCGGCCGTGATCAGGCGATTGTCGCTGGTCCATCGAACGTTGTCCGGACCGAACTCCTTCAGTTGTGCGACGCGAAGCGGCTTGGCCGTGTTGTTGCGCGCAAAGGCGACGATCCGCTTCGTTGTCGTTGAGGCCACGTAGAACTCGCGGTCGTCGGGCGAGGTCTCGATCCCGTTGTTCGCCGAGAGTTCAGTGCCGGGCAGCGCCTTGAACGCCGGCGTGCCGGGCGTCCACTGCATCACCACGCCGGTAATGCGGAGAGCGAACGCGTCGGCGAATGTCTTGTCTGGCGTGATCAGCACGGTGGCGACCAGCGTCCCGTCGGTGAAGGCGGCGACACTGTTGAACGACATCTTGTCGGGCGCGGGGACGCAGCCGACCCACGTCGCCGTCGGAGACGCCGCGCTGGCATCGAGTTCGAAAACTTCGACCGACTCGCGGCCGCCGTGGTTCGTGGCGTACACGGTGTAGCGGCCGCCTGTCCCGGATCGCAGGCTCAGGCCATGGAGCAACGCCTGCTTCGGATCGAGCGGGCCAGGGCAGTTCGCGTATTTCGCGCGATCGGCGCGCGTGCTCGCGGCGCCCACCGCGTAGAGGTTCTTCACCGTCTTCGCTCGCGTGTCCACGAGGTGCAGCCCGCTGCCGGGGGCCATGCCGCTCGCCAGCATCCATCGCGTGTTCGGCACGAGCACCAGGTCTTCCGGATTGGCCACGCCGCAAATGAACGTGAGCCCTCCGGAAGGAGTGCACGGCGCTGGGGACTGCGCGGTGGCGACGGCGGCAGCGCCGGCCGCGACGGCCAGCGTGGCGGCGATGAGCAGGTGCTTCATGGGTCGTAAGCCTCGCATAAACGACGAGACCCGCCACGATGGCGGGTCTCTTGTCTCAGACAGTGTAGGGCGGGTCCTGTTCTTTGGACCCGCCGTGACCGGCGGGTCGCAGCACCCGACGATTTAGATATCCATGCGCCCCGTGCTTGCGCCGAGCTTCTCGATCTCGGCGCCAGCCATGTGGGCCATGGCCAGCAGCAGGTTGGCCGTCGGCTCTTCCTTGGTGATGATGGAGCGGTTGCCCTTCATGCGCCCGTGCGCGCCACCGACGAGCACCGCTGGCGGGTTGCTGCGATCGTGCTGGTTGCCGTTGCTCATGCCGCTGCCCCAGTAGAGCAGCGAGTGGTCGAGCAGGTTGCCGTCGGCGTCCTTGGTGGACTTCAGCTTGTCGAGGAACTCGCTGAACTTCACGATCTGATAGGTGCACAGCTTCGCGTATTTCGCGAGCTTCTCGGCGTCGTTCCCGTGATGCGAGATGCTGTGATGCGTCTCGGGGATGCCGATGTGCGCGTAGCCGCGGTCGCTCGCCTCGTGGCCGATCATGAACGTGAAGACGCGGCTGATATCGCCCTGGAAGGCCAGGTGCATCAGGTCGTAGGTCACGGTCATGTGATCGTCGAACGCCTCGGGCAGTCCGACCGGCGCTTCCGCGGTGCCGGTGATCGTGCCGAGCCGGGTCTCCATCCGATCGAGCTGCTGTTCGACTTGACGGATGTTGCTCAGATACTCGTCGAGGATGGCCCGGTCGGGCGCGCCGAGCGAGTGACGCAGCTTGGCGGTTTCCTGCATCACCGAGTCGAGCAGGCTCTGCTTCTCCTTGAGACGCGCCGTGCGCTGCTCGGTCGAGCCGGTCTCGCCGAACATCCGCTCGAAGGTGACGCGCGGGTTGATGCCGATCGGCAGCGGGCTGAAGTCGTCGCGCCAGGAGAGGGCGTTGAAGAACGTGCAGGGGAAGCCGTCGCAGGCGCCGACCGCGGTGCCCATGTCCTCGGTGCCGACCTCGATCGAACGGAGCGGCGTGTCGCCCGCGACCACGTCGGCGATGTACTGATCGGTGGTCTTCTTCGACTGGATCTTGCCGAACGCGTCGCCGGAGTCATCACGCGATCCGACCGGGCCGGTCCCGTTGAGGAACGCCGAGCTCGCGCCAAGGTGCACCGATTCGCCCCAGGGCGCCTTCATCTTGCTGACGGTCACCAGCTGATCGCGGAACGCCTTCGAGCGGCTGCATGACCGGCTTGAACTCGAAGTCCGCGCCGGCGGTCGTGGGATGCCACGTGTCGGGATACACCCCGTTCGGATGGTAGATCGCACCGAACCGGAACGGCGTGTTGGCCGCCGTTTTCCCTTGTGCCGTGAGCGCAGGCACCATGGCATCGAGCAGTGGCAGCGCCATGGCGGCGCCAAACTTACCGCGCAGGAATGTGCGGCGGGACAGATGCTTCTTCGTGATGATCATGGCTACTGTGTCCTCACTTCAGCGACTCTGATTAGGGGTCCCTTCCGGCTCCAGCCGGGTCCGCATCTGAAATGGTGCGCTCTCGACAATGCTTTGAACGATTGAGGCCAGCCGATAGTTGCTCTGACCTGCCGTTCTCACGATGCTCCGAACGACCGGCATATCGGACGGTTCGACACCCCGGCCCAGCGCATAGGTCATTATGCGCTCGGTCAGGACGGTTGCGAAGGCATCAGGCCTGCTCAGGATGGCATTGCGCAGCGCAACAGGTCCATTGACCTTCGTGCCGTCCGCGAGCACGCCTGCGGCGTCAATGCCTGCGCCGTTCTCGGTCTTTTCCCGCCACTGACCCACTGAATTGAAGTTCTCGAGCGCGAACCCCGGGGGGTCGATGATCGAATGGCAGGACGCGCAGACCGGACTGGCGCGGTGCAGTTCGAGCGTCTCTCGCACGGTTTTCGGCGCGGTCTTGGCGCCTTTGGCGGCTTCCTCGAGTGTCGGCACGTTCGGGAGCGGCGGTGGCGGCGGCGTGTTGAGGAGCGTTGCCAGCACGAACTTGCCGCGATAGACGGGCGAGGTTCGTGTCGCGACCGAGGTGAGCGACAGCACGCTGCCCTGGCCGAGCAGCCCGCGGCGGTTCGGATCGGTCAGCTTCACCTGACGGAACCGCGAGCCGTAGACCCCGGGAATGCCGTAGTGTCGCGCCAGCCGCTCGTTGACGAAGGTGTAGTCGGCGCTGAGCAGCTCGAGCGCGCTGCGGTTCTCACGCAGGATGTAGCCGAAGAACAGCTCCGTCTCGCGACGGAACGCCTTGCGGATGTTGTCGTCGAAGTCCGGGAACATCAGCAGGTCCGGCGCGACCTTGGCCTCGAGGTTGCGCAGCTGCAGCCACTGCCCGACGAAGTTGTTGACCAGGGCATTGGCTCGCTCGTCGGCAATCATCCGTCGAACCTGCGCGGCGAGCACGCCGGGCTGACGCAGACGGCCGGCGACGGCCAGGTCCATCAGCGTTTGATCGGGAATGCTGCTCCACAGGAAGAAGGACAGGCGCGAGGCCAGCTCGACGTCGCTCACCGGATGCCCGGCGCCGGCCTGCACGCCAGCCGCGTCGCGTTCCATGCGGTACAGGAACGACGGGCTGGCGAGGATGCGCGCGACGCCGACGCGGATGCCTTCGTCGAAGCTGCCCTTGCCGTCGCGGGCCTGCGTGTAGAACTGCATCGGCGGCTCGACGTCGGCGCTGGTCACCGGGCGGCGATAGGCACGCCGTGCCAGGTTGGTGAAGATCTTCTGCGCGCAGGCCGATTCGTCAGCGGTCGAGGCCGGTTTGCAGACGAACACTTTCTCGCGGCTCGCTGACGCGCTGACGCCCTTGACGTTGTAGGGCCCTTCGACGCCGACGGTCTTGAGCCGCGCGAGCCCGCCAATCATGTGGACTTCCTGGCTGTCGCGCAGCCCGGGCTGCCAGACGTCCTGGCGCTGTCCTGGCCGTTCACGCCACGTGAAGCCAACGTCGTGCGGACCGGCAGTCACGAACGCGCGTCCGGTCATGCGCGCGTCCACGATGGCCTTGGCCTCGTTCATGTCCTTGGCCTGCACCTCGTGATCCTTGGGGCCGCCGATCTGCGCGGAGTAGACCTCGTCGCCGTCGATCGTGATCACGAACGTATCCGGCGTCTCGTTGCCCTCGACACCGGCGTAGCCTTCCTCGACGCCGCGCACGAGACGTCCGAACAGCTTGTACTCGGCGTCAGCGGGGAAGACGTGACGAACCTGCGTTCCGCCACGCGTGCCGAGCGGCAGACCTTCGATGTGTCCGCTCTGACTGAACTCGCGGCTGATCGGATATTCGGTGGTGCCAGCGCGAACGGTTGGATCGCCAACCGCCAGCGTGCTGATGCGCTGGGCCGCGGTGAGATACCGCTCGAGCAGCAGCGGCGACGTGCGCAGCGACGAGGCGATGTTGTCGAACCCGAAGTCCGCGCCGTCGCTCGGCAGCAGTTCCGCGACGTCGATGTCGAGTGCCAGCAGATCGCGAATCGCGTTGCCGTACTCGGTACGGTTCAACCGATGGACGACATAGCGGCCAGGGTTGCTCTTGCCCTGCCACGCGCGATCGAGCGAGCCCGAAAGCCAGGTCGTGAAGGCCGTGTACTCGGCCTCCGCGGGACGCGGCATGGCGACGGGCGGCATCGCGCGCACGCTCAGCTTGCGCAGCACGCGTTCCCACGTCGCCGCCTGCGCCAGCAGGTTGTCCAGGCGCGCGGTCTCGAGATTGACGGGATCGTTGGCCGGCTGCGGCGCACGGCTGTTGTGGCAGCCGACGCAGTATTGCTTGATCCAGGCCTGATGTTTCGGAGCGTCAGCCGGGTGACGGCGCCGGAGTCGCCGCTGGCCACGGGAGCCGCGGCCGGGCTTCGCCGTTTGCGCCGCCGCGCGGTGCGGCTTGCTGCGCTGCGGGCGTCTGCGCTGCCGGAGAGGCTGCACGCGACGTGCTGCCCGCCTGCGCGAACAGCATCGCCGCGCCGACCCACACCAGGGCCGCGCTCAGCAGGACTCTCTTCATTCTGATCGGCCTCGTCCGTCTTCTTCGCGTCGGCCTTCTTCTTCTCTTCGGCTGACAGCGGCGGGGGAACTGGCGCCGGATCGTTCGGTCCGAGCTTCATCAACTCACGCAGCGCCGCGATCACGTCCTCGCGTGAATCGCGCTGGCGGCGGTACGTGCGCGGGTCGTTGTTGTTGCCAGGCGGCGGCGGGGGCTCGGGTTTCTCGGCGAGCAGCAGCGGCGTCAGGTTGTCCTTGTTGACCACATCGAGCTTCGCGCCCGCGGCGACGAGCTCGCGAATGATCGGAACCTGCCGCGCCGTGACCGCCTGATGCAGCAGCGATGCGCCCGCCGGATCCTTGGCGTTCGGATTCGCGCCCGCGGCCAGCAGCACCTTCAACGCCTCGAGCGGCTCGCGGTTCGACTCCTCGCGGAAGGGCGGTGGTCCGAGACGATCGAAGCCGGGACCGGCGGCAAACGCCGCGCCGCGGCCGCCGCCGAGCGCCATCATCGCCGGGGTCTTGCCGATGTTCGCGTTCATGCCGCGCCCGCCGCCGCGTCCGCCTTCCTTCTTCACCTCTGCGGGGCTCCACTCGACCTTGGCGCCCTTGGCGATCATCAGCTTCAGCGCCTCGACGTCGGCGGCAACGGCCGCACGATAGAACGGCGACGAGTTGATCTCTTCACCGCAGCACAGTGTCGTGGAGTGCAGCTGACCGACGAACGGCTTGTTCGGATCGGCCCCTCGATCGAGGAGCACCTTGATCAGATCGAGCGCGCCCATCGTGTTGCTGTGATCGGCGCGAAGACGCGACCCGTCGCGGGCGCGCATATCCTGCGTCGCATCGTGCATGTCCACGGCGAAGTACAGCGCGCCGTCGCTCGGATCGGCGCCGAGGTCGAGCAGCGTCTTCGCCAGGTCGAACCGATCGTTGACGATCGCGATCGCGGTCGCCGTTGCGCCGTCACCGTTGGCGAGCTTCGGATCCGCTCCGCCCTTGATGAGCGTGCGAATCGCCGCCTCGTGCCCATTGCGTGCCGCGAACATGAGCGCGGTGAAGCCGCCGGTCGCGTGATCGGCGTGCTTGCGTTCCTCCAGCGACGTCACGTGTGCCTTGCGATTGGGATCCGCTTTGGCGTCGAGCAGCGCCTGGATGACGTCGGCGTGGCCTTCGGCCGCCGCACGCATCAGTGCCGTCTGCTTCTGATACGAGTCCACCGCGTTGACGTCGGCGTTGGCTTCGATCAGGAGCCGCACGGACGTCACGCTGCCCGCGAACGCGGCAGCCATCAGCGCCGTCTCGCCTTCAGGGTGCGCAAGCGCGGGATCGGCGCCGGCCCGGAGCAGGGCCTGCACGATCGCGTCGGCACCGGTGCGGCTCGCCTGCAGCAGCGGCGTGATTCCGTACTTGTTCGCGAGATTGGCGTTCGCCCCGGCGGCAATGAGCGCGCGGGTCGTCGCGAGGTCGGAGTGGTACGCCGCCCACAGGAGCGCCGTGGACCCATCACGCGACGGCTCGTTGACGTTCGCGCGTTTGGCGATCAGCGCGCGGACCGTCGCGCCATCGGCTCGCTTGGCGGCATCGACGATGGGACTCTCACCGGCCGCATACCCCAGGCCGCCCGACAACAGAATCGCGAATAACGATGACAGGAGGAACTTGGAAGTCTGCTGGGTGCGCATCGTGGCCCCACCTCTAATTGAAAGTCGTGCGAACCAACTGCCGCCAGAAACACGACCGAGCGCATAGACAGACAGCCGCCGGGCAATGGCTTCGATCACCCGGGCCCCCGCCCTGGTCGCAACAGAAGAATTTTACACCCGCAAGGGCCGTATAGGGCCCTCCTACCTATGCCGCGAACGTATACCGAATCGCTCAAAAATCCGTCTATTTAGGGACACGTCTCGGCGACGCGGTTCACCGTGGACACGTTGAGGCCGTCCACCCCTCCCTTACCCAGGAGCAGCCCGGTCACCGACATCCGCTTGCCGATGTGGGCATCCAGCCGGGTCAGGACGAACTTCAGGGTCGTCGTTCGGGTGCCCAGCGCTTTGGTGGCGTCGTCGGCGCCCACCACGGTCTTCTCGATACGCTCGGGTTCGGTCGTATTCGTCAGCGTCCAGTCGCTGCCGCTCTTGGGAGCCAGGCAGCCGACGATTCGAACGAGCGTATTCGCCGGCAATTCGCCCGGACCGTCCTTGGGAACGATCTGGACGTTCGGGATCGTCTCGGGGGCCAGCTCAGTCGTGCCGGCGGGGAACCCGTTCGACTTCAGGATCAGCGCGACCAGGTCGTTGTAGGTCGCGGCTGACAGCGTGCCGCCCTGACCGTTCGGCATGTTCTTGCTGACGAAGGTCAGCAGGTCGGTCACCGATTTCTGGGTGAACCCCTCCCAGAACTTGTCGCCGCTGAGCGGTCGCGTGCCCTCGGCCGTCAGCGTGTGACACCGGGAGCACGTCGAGCTGAAGACGGCGGTGGCCCGTTCAGCTTGCGCGTTGGTGTACACGCCATCCCACACCGTCTTGCCCTGGGGTTTGGCCTGCGCCGACACGAGCGCGTGTCCGACCGCGGCGACAAACACCGCGGAGATCAGAAGGAAGAGAGAGAGGCGGACCCTCGGGCCCGCCTCGCGAGTGCGATATGCGTCACGCATGTCCGCCCACCTTTTGAGTGAGTGAGAGAGAGTCAGCCGCGCACGTGCTTGTTGAACCACGCCACCGTTCGCTTGAACGCTTCGTCGGCGGCTGCCTTGTTGTAGCGCTGCGGCGTCGCATCGTTGTTGAACCCGTGCACGGCGCCGGGATAGATGTAGCCCTCGTAGGTGACCTTCGCGGCCTTGAGCGCGTTTTCATACTCGGGCCACGCCGCAACCAGTCGCGCATCCTCGCTGCCGTGATGCACGAGCACGGCGGCCTTGATCTTCGGCACGTCGGCGGCCGGGGGCGCGCCGCCGTAGAACGGAACGGCCGCGGCGAGGTCCGGCCCCATGCGCACGGCGAGCGCGTTGGAGATGCCGCCGCCGAAGCAGAAGCCGGTGACGCCGAGCTTGCCCGTACTGTCGGGACGCGACTTCAGCCACACGCCGGCCGCGTACAGATCCTCGGACATCTTCGTGCGATCGACTTTCCCGAAGAGCTCGCCGCCCTTGGCGTCGTCTCCGGGATAGCCGCCCACCGAGGTCAGACCATCCGGCGCGAAGGCCATGAAATTCTCGAGGGCCAGACGCCGTGCGACGTCTTCGATGTGCGGGTTGAGGCCGCGATTCTCGTGAATGACCAGGATGCTGGGCAGCTTGTTGGTTCCAGCGCTCGCCGGGCGAACGAGATATCCCTTGATGCTGCCGTTGCCCTGCGGCGAGGGCACGGTGGCGTATTCGGTCTTCAGACGGGCGTCAGTGGGCGCGACCTGCTGTGCCGCGGCGTAGTTGGGCATCAGCGCATCGACCATCGCCGTCGCGGCTACGGTGGACACCGCGACTTTGTTGACGCGATCGAAGAATGCACGCCTGTCGATCTCACCGTGGATGTACTGGTTGTAGGCCTCGACGGCCTCGGCGGGGATCTGCGATTCTGTCGTCTTCATCTCGAGTGCTCCATGTATGTCCGAAAGAAGAGCGGCCGGTTGCCGCGGACAATAACACGGAGACGGTGAGATTGACGAAGGACGATTGACGGATTGGGGCTCACGATTGAGGCTATGGCATGACGTCGTCGGCCTGCCGTTCGAATGCCCCGACGTCACAGCCACCATTCGCCGGCCGCGGCTTGAGCCGCTGATCCATACCCCCGGCGCACGCCTGCAGCGGAATGCGGTCGATGGCCAGGCTGCCGTCCCGAAGCGGCACGGTGTCCCAGGCGCCACCATAGGGACCTGGCGTTCCGAGTCGTGCCGAGGCGCCCGACAGATCACCCGGCCGGAGGATGAATCGACACTCGCCGAGCCGGGTCAGCAGATTCCAGCCCTTCGACTCGATCCGCCCGGTGCCCCCGCACTCGCCATCGTCCGACGCGCTGAAGTTGCCCGACATCAGGGACGAGTGCATCGTCACCATGTTGTTGGAAGCGATGCCCCCCGCGACCCGCGCCGAATTCAGGACGATGGTCGCGTGGACCACGAGCGCTTTGGACGACTTGTCCACGTATAAGCCGCCACCCCAGCCGCCCGGTGTCGCGGAATGAAACGACGCAACGTTGGAGGCGACCGTTGTGTTGGTCAACCGCACCTCGCCGGCGGACAACACGGCGATTCCGCCGCCATTGCCCGCGTCGGCGAGGTTTTCGAACAGGCTGCTGCCGGAGATCTCGGCGGTGCTCGCATTGACGGCAATCGCCCCGCCATGGCCGGTTCGAGCCTTGTTACGGAAGAGGCGGACGCGGTCGAGCACGAGCAGGCCTTTGCCGGTCGCGAGCAGGCCGCCGCCGTCCCTGATGGCTTCGTTGTCTTCGATTTGCGTACCGACCAGTTCCGCGCGACCGCCGACGATCAGCATGCCGCCGCCACCCTCGCCGCCCGTGACGTTCTGCGCGATGACGCTTCCGCGCAGCGTGGCCTCGGCCCCGAGAATGGTGATGCCGGGTCCCATATTCCGGACGACCTTGATCTTGTCGCCCTCGAGAGATCCGCGATCGCGGATTTCAATGCCGCCTGATGTGTTCTCGCTGACCCGGCTGAATGAGAGGGAGACGCGACCGGCGTTCCAGAGACCCACACGGCCGCCCGAGATGGAGACGCCACTGATCGTTGCCGTCACGCCGCGTGGCACCGTGACGACGGGCAACGACGCGTCGGCGGCTTTGATGGTCACGAGATCGTAGCCGGCCCCTTGAATGCGCACGTCGCGACTCAGCGAGAGATTTCCGGTACAGGTGCCTGAGCGGATGACGATGCGGCCACCTGGTGCAAGCGCCGCGAGCGCCGCCTGGAGTGAGTCACCGGCGTCGCACGAGATCTCCACCTCGGAAGCTGGCTGAGCATGAGCAAGAAGTGGAGCGGCGATACACACATTCATCGCCAGGAGTGCCAACGTACCAACCTTCGTGCACTTGCTCATCCACGTCACCTCTCGGTGAACTGGTGACGCACCGAGGCTCATCGTTACACGCGTGTGACGACTGTCGATGAATTTTGGCCTGAAAGATAGCGAAGGGAGGCTTTAGGTCGCCTCCCATTCGCACTGACGGGGAATTAGTGTCGGCTCGCAGAGCGCGCACCGAGCGGAGATGCCGCTCGATTGAGCAATCGGAGTGCCAGCGTTAGGTGTTGCCTCTCGGGTATCGGTCGCCCCAGACCTGCCGTGCTTCCTGCGCCGCGGCTTCGACGAGCTTGATCGCACTCGACTCGACGGCGTTCGCCGTTTGATCTACGCGCTCCTGAAAATTCTCGAGCTCCACACCGGCGCGTTCGGCCAGATCGCGGTAGCGGCGTGCGACGGCATCACGAAGTGACATCCACGATTCGCCGAGCTCATCGCGCAGCGCCGCGCCCGACTTCGGAGCCAGCAGAAGAGCGAGCCCGGCGCCGACGAGGGCCCCGGTGATGACGCCGGCGGCAAATCCGGCATTGTTGTCTTGGTGCGGGTACATGTGTTTCCTCCTCCGAGACTATGGGGTCGCTTCGCTACCGGGCCGCCGCCGCGTTACGGCTGTTGTTGTTGCCGTCGCGTTCGACGCCAACGGGCGAAGGCTGACGCCGCCGATGCGGCGCCTGCCATCAACCAGTGCCGCGGAACAGCGACCGCGGTTGTCACCGTTCGCAGGATGTGACCGGCGTCGTGAAATACGGTATCGACCTGCGCCGCCGATCGCTCGATCGCGCCGACGGCCATGCGCGTCTGCGCGACGACATCATCGAGGCGGGTTGAGACATGGCCGAGTTGCGCGTCGATCATCGCCTGTGCGCGTTTCCAGGCGATGGCCATGGCAATGACGGTGCAGACCATGAGCAGCGTTTGAACGACGAGCGCGGCTGCGATAATGATGAGCGCGTTTTGCGTGGTGGGATCCGCTGGCATGGTGCACTCCGGGTCGGTGCTGAGCAGGCTTCGTGCCAGAGGTGCGCATGGTAGCGCTACGAGCGCTCGAGGTAGTCAGCTACCGTACAATGGAAGCCTGTTGCTCACCCGCAGCTGGAGACTCGGTCGCTTTACGCTCCAGCAGACGGCGAATTTCCGCGACGAGCGACTGCGGATCGCACGGCTTAACCATCACCGCGTCGAAGCCGGACGCGCGGGCCAGATCGAGTTGTTTGATCTGTGAGTAACCGGTGGCGGCAATCAAGGGAATCGCACAGGTCTCCGCGCGCGCTTTGAGGTCGCGCGCGACTTCGAAGCCGGATTTTCCCGGAAGCTCGAGATCCATCACGATCAGATCGGGCTTTTCGCGCAGGGCCTCGTCGAGCGCAGTCTGGCCGTCCGCCGCGGTGAGCACGGTGAACCCTTCGGCGCGGAGGTACAGCCCCCACACATCGAGCGCGTCGGGATAGTCATCAACGATCAGGAGGCGAGGCTGTGACTTCACGGCTGTTGTCAGACCAAGGGCGGACGTCCGCGACTCATCGTGAGCAAACAACTCGTGTGCCAGCGCATATGGCCGAAAACCATTCCGGGAAAGCGCTCGATCTGCTCATTCACGACCTGCGAGCGCCACTCAGTGTAGCGCAGGGGTATTTGCGCCTTTTGCACCAGAATCGCCTCGACTCGGATGCCGAGCGCCAACGCGCGCTGACGCAGACGATGGAGGCCCTGGGTCGCATCGGTCGCCTCTGCGAGGATGCCGCCGCGTACGTGGCTTTGGAGCACAGCTGTAGAGATCTTACCCACTTCAGCGGTTCAGGCTGCCGACTTCATGGAACAGGTCGCCGCGGGGTGCGCCGCACTCGGCGGGGAAGGGCTCACGGTTTCGGCCGAGCCGCTGCCGCTCACAGGGTCTATTCGCGGACCGCAGATCGACCGTGTCGCTCAATCGCTTGCGGTGATTCTGTGCGCCGTGCGCCGGTCCACCCGAAAGGGTGACGTACGCGTCTCAGTGCAAGAGGACCAGAAGGAGGCACGGTTCCTGCTGGGCTGCGAGGACGACCGTGCCGCGCTCGTGTCTCAGACACCTGAGGCGTTCGATCCGTGGCGCGGGGGACACGGTATCGCTCTTCCGCTGGCCTGCCGTATCGTGACGGACGCCGGGGGACGAATCTGGACGTATGCCAACGGGCGAGGCGCCGTTGGCGTGGCATTACCCGAGGAGGCTTCGGCTCCATGACAGCACGTCTCTGTATCGTCGACGACGATCGCGCATTCACTGACTTCCTGCAGACGCTGCTGAAGACGCGCGGCTATTCCGTGGACGTCTTTCACAGCGGAGGCGAACTCCTCGAGGCCCTGCGCGCGGGCCTCGCACCGCACGTGATCCTGCTCGATGTCTCGATGCCTGACCTCGATGGTCTGGAAACGCTGCGGGCCATCCGCAGCGCGCATCCGTCGGCGCAAGTGATCATGCTCTCCGGGCGACAGACGCCCGCGACGATCATCGAGGCCGTGCGACTCGGAGCGGTGGACTACGTACTCAAACCGGGCGATCCCGAAGGCCTTGGGGAAATGTCACTCGAGGCCGCCATCCGCAACGCGCTCGAGCGCGAGTCCCTGAGCGCGGAAGTTGCCCGCCTTGGCGCGCAGATGCCGGAAGATCCAGACGGCGCGCAATTGTGCTGGCGTCCCTCGGTCGCCATGCGACCGGTCATGGACATGGTCGAACGCATCGCCGACAGCGACGTCGATGTCCTGATTCGCGGCGAAAGCGGGGTCGGCAAGGACGTCGTCGCGCGCGAACTGCATCGGCGGTCGGACCGACGCTCGAAGCAGTTCGTCAAAGTGAACTGCGCCGCTCTGCCGGCGGATCTGCTCGAGAGCGAACTATTCGGCCATGAGCGTGGCGCGTTTACCGGCGCGGGGACCACGCGCGTCGGAAAATTTGAGTTCGCCCAGCACGGGACCGTGATGCTGGACGAGATCGGCGAGATGCCCGCGGCCCTGCAGGCCAAGATCCTGCACGTGCTGCAGGACCGTCAGTTCACGCGCCTTGGGAGCAATCGTCCGATTGACGCCAACGTGCGCGTCCTCGCCGCCACCAACCGCAACCTCGAGCAGATGATGCGGAACGGGAACTTCCGCGAGGACCTGTACTACCGGTTGCAGGTGATCGAGCTCAGAGTCCCCGCGCTCCGCGACCGGCAAGAGGAGATCGCCTCGCTCGTGGAGTTCTTCCTCACCAAGTACGCGCGCGTGTATCGCCGTCCGCAGCTGAGGCCGAGCCCGGTCTTGATCGACGCCATCCTGGATTACTCGTGGCCCGGCAACATCCGGGAGCTCGAGAACATGATGAAGCGGTTCGTCGTGCTGCAGGACGAGGCGCTGGTGCTGTCCGAGCTGGCGCACGCCAAGGAGATGAACAACGTCGTCGCGACACCACCTCCTCCAGCCGTCGCGGCTCCGGTCGCTGTTCCGGAACCCGCCATGATGGGCATCGGCGGGGCTGTGCCCCCGATGAGCGCGGCTGCGGTCGAGGCCATGTCGTCGGTCGCGGTGACCGACGCGGATGTCGAGGGCGTCGACGGCACCTCCTCGGGTGGTATCAACCTGCAGTCGCTGGCCCGGACGGCGGCGATGCGCGCTGAGCGCGAAGCCATCGAACAGGCCCTGGTCCGCTTCCGCTGGAACCGACGGAAGACTGCTGAGTACCTCAGCGTGAGCTACAAGACGCTGCTGAACAAGATCAAGGAATGCGGGATCACCGATTCAGGCGCCGTCTGAGGCGCCTCTACCGGTCTAACCTGATCCGCAAGTAGAGCGAACTCTGGCAGAGGTTTTGCGTCTCGCGACAGTAGGAGTGTCTCCCTCCGTCGCATGACCACCGGACGTCCGCCCATTGTCGATCTCCAGCCGACCCCACGGTGGCGTGCGGTGTTTCTGGTGGTCATTGCACTGCTTCTTATATCCGGTGGACTTGCTCTCCATCAGTACTTTCGATACTCAGTCGCCTCGAACGCCAACGAGCGGACCCACCAGGTTCTGAGCTCCATCGACGGGTTGCTTTCGAGGCTGCTCGACGCAGAGACCGGCGCACGTGGATACCTGTTGACCGGGAGTGAACCGTTCCTCGAGCCATACAACCAGGCCGAGCCGCGGGTCGCCACAGCGTCGGCGGAGCTGGTCGCCCTCGTCGAAGGCGATCCTCTCCAGCGGGAGCGCGTCAGGCGGCTCGCTGATCTCAGTCAGTCGCGCGCGCTCGAGCTTCGGACCGCAGTCGAGACCTTCAAGGCCGGCCGCACGACCGAGGCGGTGGAGCGGATTGCGTCTGGAGCTCGGCCAGCGGTTGATGGATCAGATCCGCGTGATCGCCGCCGAGATGAAGGCCTCTGAACACGTCGCACTCCAGCAGCAGGCGCACGACGCGAGCCTCGCGAGACGAATCTCCCTCGTGTTCGCGATCGCCACCCTGCTGCTCGCGGGGACGCTCGGGATCGTGGCGGCCGCCGTCGATCGCAGCTTCGAACGGCGCCGAGCGGCATTCGAACACGAGATGGCCGGGCGTCTCCGCGCAGAGAGCTCGATGTTATCGGCGACACAGGAGCTGATGCGCAGCGAGCGGATCAACCGCAGCATCCTCGACAACTCCGGCGATTGCATTCAGATACTGGAGCCGGACGGGCGGCTCGTGTCGATGAATCGCGCCGGAGTACGGCTCATGGAGGTCGACGACGTCCATGCGTTCAGTCTGCGGCCGTGGGTCGACGTCTGGAGCCAGAGTGCCGGCCTGGCGACGACGGCGCTGGCCGACGCGATTCGCTCGGGCGAAGGGCGGTTTCAAGGGTTTTCTCCGACGGCTCGCGGTACACCGAAATGGTGGGACGTTCTCGTCACGCCGATTCGGGACGAAGCCGGCCGGGTCACCAAACTGTTGTCGATTGCTCGCGACATCTCCGAACAGAAGCGCGCCGAAGAGGAACGGAACGAGCTCCTCGAGAGCGAGCGCGAGGCGCGTGCCGAGGCCGAGCGCGCGACCCAGATGAAGGACGAGTTTCTTGCCACGCTGTCCCACGAGCTCAGGACGCCGCTCAACTCCATCGTCGGCTGGGTGGGCGTGTTGAAGCAGGATCAGAGCCGCGAGACGCTGCGGAAGGCCATTGACGTCATCGATCGGAACTCTCGCCGGCAGGCGCAGATGATCGACGACCTGCTGGACGTGAGCCGCATCGTGTCCGGCAAGCTTCCGCTGGAGGTGCACCGCGTCGATCTCGCCGCGGTGATCGATGAAGCCGTCACGTCGGCTCAACCGGCTGCAGACGCCAAGGGCGTGCACGTGACGACGGTCTACGATTCCGCCATGGCGGTGCAGGGCGATCCGGTCCGGTTGCAGCAGGTGGTCTGGAATCTGGTCAGCAACGCGATCAAGTTCACTCCCCGCGACGGGACAGTGCACGTGGCGTTGCACGCGGTGGACGGTCAGGCGCAGGTCCAGATTGCCGACAGCGGACAGGGCATCGTGCCCGATGTGCTCCCGCATATCTTCGAGCGCTTTCAGCAAGCCGATTCGTCCTCCACGCGCCGGCACGGCGGTCTCGGTCTTGGCCTGGCGATCGTCAGGAACCTGGCAGAGATGCACGGCGGATCGGTGACGGCATCGAGCGCTGGTGTCGGCCGCGGAGCCACGTTCACGGTGCTGCTCCCGTTGCAGGCACCGCTCTCCGACCGAGCGCTCGAGGCCATCGAGGCGCCGCCGCGACCGGGCGCGCCGCTCAGCGACATCGTCGTCATGGTCGTCGATGATGAGGCCGATGCACGGGACCTCGTCCAACGTCTGCTCGAAGATGCCGGCGCGCGGGTGTCGGCGTGCGACACCGCGCAGGCTGCGCTTCAGACGATTCAGGAGGGCTTCCTCCCCGACGTGATCGTCAGCGACGTGGCCATGCCCGAGCAGGATGGCTACGACTTCATGAAGCGAGTACGCCAGATGAAGGCGCCGATGTCGTCGATTCCCGCGGCGGCGCTCACCGCGCTGGCGCGAGTGGCCGACCGCAGACGGGCATTGCTCGCGGGTTTTCAGACGCACCTCACGAAGCCCGTCGATCCCACCGAGCTCGTTGCGACCGTTGCCAGTCTGGCTGGCCGCACCGGCAAGTCGTACGTCTAGTCGCGGCTCACGGCTGCACACCGCTGCATGGTGCTCAGGCTCCAGCGTGCAGTGTGTCTGCCGATTGACTGAGTATGCCGTCGCACTATTCGTGTGCCCAACGGGGACTGAAGGCGTCATCGTGAAGCGGCGATCCTTCTTTCCGGCGGCGCTGTGGGCAGTGCCGGTGTTGGCGCTAGGTGTGACGGCGTTCGCGTCGCGTTCGGCGGCGACGACGATCGCGGCGCGTGCCGAGGAGCGGTTCGCGTTCCGCACGGACGTGATCGAATCGACGATTCGCGAGAAGTAGGCGGTTAGTGGTTAGTGGCTGGTAGTTATCGCGAACCACCACCACCCACCACCCACCACCAACTAACTAGAAGTCGTACTGCACAGTGATCTTCGCGGTCCGCGCCGTCAGCACGGTGTTCGGCACGAGCCACTGACCGCCAGGCGTGAAGGCCTGGTTGTAGGTCAGCACCGTATCCGCGTTGAGCGCGTTGAACATGTCGAGGGACACGGTGGCGCGCTGCTCGCCGAAGCGCAGCACCTTGCCGATCCGCAGATCCAGCTGATTCACACGCGCCCCTCGCATCTGATCCGGAGCGAGCAGGTTGACGGTCACGTTCGGGGCGCCGCCTGAGAGGGGACGACCCAGCGTCTGCGCCACGATGGCGCTCGAGACCGTCCAGTTCGCTTGAAGTGGCTCGGCCGGCGAGCTCTGGAACGTGCCCGACAGCATGACGTCGATCTTCGGAACGATGTAGCTGCCCGCGCTCGTGAACCGCGTGGTCATGACCCGGTTTCACGTTGCAGAACGGATTGACCGGACTGTACGCCCACACCTCGCTGCCCGTGGAGAACCCGCCGGTTTGCTCAGGAAGCAGACCACGCACGTCGCAGTAGTCGGTCACGCGTTGCCCTGTCGTGGTGCCGGCCTGGAGCTGGATCCCATTTCGCATCCGCGCGTTGATGTTGATGTCGACGCCGTTGTAGACCTGCGTAGATCGTCCCGTAGTCCGGGGCGTAGGTGCGCAGGTCGTTGACCGGTACCGAAAACTTGTCGGGCTTGACGTTGTAGAGCCCGCTCACCGTATACCCGCCTCCGCCTGGCAGCCGTGAATCGGATGGCGCGACCAGGCTGGAACTGATCGAAGTCGGCCGGGCCGACGTTGAGGTTGTCGGTGACAGTGAAATTCTGCAGCCACCGCCGCGAGTAGCCGACTTCGATCGACACGCGCGGCAGGATCTCCTGCTGCAGCGTGACGCCGATCTGCCAGTCGGATGGCCGCGTGCCCCAGCCCTTGAGGATCTTCTCCGCGTAGCCAAGGCTGTAGATCGGGTTGCCGTTGGCATCAACGGCCTTGCCGAAGTTCGGGTTTGCCCAGGCGCCGCAGATGTCACCACCGGTGGCGGTCAGGTTCTGCGCCGCGCCGCTCAGCAGATCACAGTCGGGAGTGTAGTTGCCGTTCGAGTCGGTCCATGCCCGGTTCTGCGTCAGCTGGATGCGGGAAGCTCGGAAGCAGCGACGAGTAGTTGCCGTTGCCGTTGACGGCGGCCTCGAGGTATTTGCCGGCGTTGAACTTGATCGCCGTCTTGCCGGTGCCGAACAGGTCGTAGGCGACGCCCATGCGCGGCGTGATGTCGTTGTAGCCGATGACGCCCTTGGTCTCGGGCCAGGTGAACTGCACTGGCAGGAAACGCACGCCCGGTCCACCGATCGACTGCTCGGGATAGTAGCTCCACGAGTGGTCGTAGCGGAGCGCGCCGGTCATCGTCAGTCGCCCGCGCGTCAACTGGTCCTGCACGTAGAGCGCGTTGTAGCGCACGCGTGAGTACGTGCGGTACGGCTCGAGCCGCTGCGTCAACTGGTTCGGGATGCCGTTGTTGAAGCGATAGGTCAGATCGTTGGTGCCGCCTTCCTGCGCGCGATTGTCCTCGTGGTAGGCGCCCTGGTATCCAACCTTGATGGCTGTTTGCGCCGCTCACGTACGTCGCCGCCGCGTTCCAGGTGTGCGCGCCGATCCAGTCGGCGTTCCAGGTCGCCTGATTGCGGTAGTTGAGGCCGGCGATGCCGCCGTTCTCGGCGCACGTGCCGCCGCGGCCAAACGCGTCGCGGGGCTGGGTGGCCGCGCACTGCTCGTTCACCTGAACCAGGAGTCGGCGTTGCATCGACAGGCAGCGGGGAATCTTCGGTCGTAGCGCTCGCGTGTGTTCCAGTTGGAGAGGTACGTGCCGAGGCCCGCGTCGAGCAGCAGCTTGTTGGTGGCCGTGGATGTCCACTTCACCTGCTGCACGCGCTGCCAGCCGTGATTGCGGCCGCCAGTTTCAGGTGCATTCGTCGCGCTGACCCGGCGCCGAGGCTGTTGTTGCTGATCTGCTCGTCCCAGAACACATTCAGCTTGTCGCGTGACGACAGCTGGAACGTGAGGCGGAGCGCCGGCTGCAACGGGCCGCGGCCTCCGGAAAGGGCGGGCCGGGTCTCGTCGGGCGCATAGCCCCACTTCGTCGGGTCCCATTCGTTCCGGTTGTAGAACATGCCGGGGATCGTGTTCTCGCTGCCACGGTAGTAGCCGAGGAAATAGAACCAGATCTTGTCCTGCTTGATCGGGCCACCGATCGAGTAGCTGGTGTCGTAGATGTAGTTCGTTTTCGCCGGCGTGCGCAGCCCTGCCTGTTGCAGCTCGTCGGAGAAGTTGCTGGCCTGCATGCCGCCGCGGAGTCCGGTGAAGAAGACGTGCGATCGGAAGGTATTGCCGCCGGTGCGCGGCACGATGTTGATGGTCGGCCCACCGACTTCGGTTTCACCGAGTCCGCCCGCCGTCGTGATCGCAACCTCCTGGGCGTTCTCGACGTCCTGCCGGTAACCCGAGACGCCGCCGCCGTTCAGCGACGCGCCGGTATTCAATCCATCGACCTGCGCGCGGCCTTCATTGCCGCGGCCGCCGCGGCCACCGAACACGACCATCCCGGGGCTGAGCTGGACGTTGGGACTCCGCCGCCGCTCTGCACCATCGACGGGATGAGCACCATCAGTCCGGCATAGCCTTTGGCGGTTGGCAGCGACTGCACGAGCTCGCTATCCAGCGTGCGTTGGCGTCGCGCGCTCGTCACATCGACGATCGGGCTCTCGCCAGTCACCGTGATCGTTTCTTCGAGCGTGCCGACGCGAAGGTCGGCATTCACCGTTGCGGTGAAATCGGCGGCCAGTTCCAGTCCCTCGCGCCTGTAGGTGCTGAATCCCGGCAGCGTGAACGTCACGTTGTAGGTGCCCGGCCGAAGATCCACGATGCGATACAGGCCGCTGCCGTCGGTGACGGCGGAACGGACTTTTTCGATCAGCACATCGCTGGTGGCTTCGACCGTGACTCCAGGCAGGACTGCGCCCGAGGTATCGCGGACCACGCCCGTGATCGAGGATTGGGCGTGCGCGAGACGCGGGACCGCGATCAGTCCAAGCCCCAACAGAACGAGGAATGCTAGTCGTCGCATGAAAATTCCCCCTTGCGCCGAATCCGGCGCGTCATTTCAGTTCCGCCGACACCTCCTAATCTCGAGAAACGACAAGTCAATGGCCCTGACAGGTTTGAGTGGCCCTTATACGCCCGCCCGCAGATCGGGTCAACAGGTGTTCCATACTTCCCGCTCGACTTTCATGCGCCGGCGGGGGGACAATCACACAATTGTCGGGTGTCGTGAACCCGACCGCCCTCCAGGAAACAATGTCCGAGTTCAACGATCCGAAGCCGACTCCGCCAGCCGGAACTCCGGTTCCCGACCTCATCGAGCAGTACCGGGTGCGCCGCGACGCGTGGATTGCTCAGGCTGATGAGCTTGCTCGCCTTCGCGATGAGGTTCGCGGCTCCGCCGAGCGCGAAGCGATGGAGATCGTGACCAGCGCTCGACGGGATGTGCGTCAGATCGTGATGGAGGCTCGGCGAGAGTTGCTCGTGCTGTCGGCGCAGGTTCAGGCCGCGCTTGGCGAAGCGGGTGCTCGACCGGATCCAGGCGCGCTGTTGAATCGCTCGCGCGACACCGACGGAGGAAACTCGTCTGAGGACTCCGATTTGTCCGCCTCCGTCTTCGCTCCCGAGGAGGCGGTCAAGGGCATGCTCGAAGAGGCCCGCGCCGACATGGACGCGCTGATCGAAGACGCGCGCACGGTTCCGTTTCAGGCACTGAGAGACGCGCCGGCGTTGATGCCTCCGCCCGAGCCTTCGATCCTCGAGGAGCCATTCATCACCGCACCTCCGCCTCAGATGTCTCCGGTGACTGCCGCTGCGCCCCAGTTGTCGACGGCGACGTC
The DNA here is from genome assembly GCA_963751025.1 of uncultured Acidobacteriota bacterium. Classification (GTDB taxonomy): domain Bacteria; phylum Acidobacteriota; class Vicinamibacteria; order Vicinamibacterales; family UBA2999; genus Gp6-AA40. Next base: position 97,895 of record CAVVTC010000017.1, read on the forward strand.
ACGCGTGCTGTTGTCGTCGCCGTTCCCAAGTGAAGCGGTACCGGTCCCGCCAGGGAATCGGCTCAGGACGTTCATCACGCTCTTTGGAGTCACCGGCGCCGTCGTCCTCGCTGGAACGATCTGGTGGATTCGTTCGCCGAACGGTCCCTCTCCGGATACAGCACGATCGACGGCGACACCGCCGGCGGCCACGGCGTCATCGCCAGCGCCGCCCGTCGCACCGGCCGCGTCGCCAACATCGGCTCCTGCTTCAACGGCACCAGAGGCCAACGCCGCCGCGCGCTTCGTCGAGTCTGTCACTGCGCGTCGAAGCCCGTCGATCGTCATGGCTTCGAACGACGATCGACGGAGAGTCCGACACGGGGCGCACGCTGGACGAGGGTGAGACATTCCGGATCAGTGCGCAGCGCAGTGTGTCGCTGCGGGTTGGCGATGCCGGCGCGGTCTTTGTCTCGGTGAACAATGGAGAAGCGTTGCCGCTCGGCCGGACAGGCCAGGTGGTGACGCGGCAGTTCGTGGTCGAGAACGCCGCTCGAGAGGGCGGTGCGGCCCGACCGCAGCCGAACCCGCCGAGCAGTCCGAAGCCAGAGTCGCTGCCGCCTCCGATCGCATCGGCAGTGCCTGGTCCGGGGCCGGGCCCCACACCGGTGCCGTTCGTTCAACCAGTCGCGGCAGCACCTGCAAGAGCCCCTGAGCCCGCGCCAGCGCCATCACCAGATCAGCACCAGCGCCGCGACCCGAGGCGCCACGCTCCGAGGCGCCGCGAGCGGAAACGGTCGTGCCTCAGCCGACGCCGCGGGCAGAACTGCCGACACCGGGCCCGTCAACTCCTGCCTCCGCGGTGATTGCCGCGTCGCGACAGTGGCTCGACGCCTATCATCGGCAGGACCGGGCGGCGATGGCGTCGCTCTCGAGCGACGGGCTGCAACTCGCCGATGAGCGCCGCAACGAAGAGCGATTCCCCGCGAGTGTCGATGTCAACCGCACGCTCGATAAAGTCAGCGTGCAGATCGCGGCTGACACGGCCGTGCTGACCGCGGTCATGACCGAGCGAACAGCCGACAACGGCGCGCCGCCTCGCGTCTCTCCGATCTCACAGGTCTGGGAGCTCCGCGGGAATCAGTGGCGAGTGCGTCAGGTTCGCCTCGTGAGCGAGGCCCGTCTCAATCAGATCTTTCGCTGAGCGCGCCAGCGAACAGCCGCCAAACTTCTCTCAGCACGCAGCTTACGCCGTATAATGCGCGGAGACGTGTCCGCGCTCGACGATCAACTTCGTGAGACGGTGAATCGTGCGCTCGAGTCGATTCGAGGCCGTCTCGAATCAGAGCTCGGCTCGTGCCAGGACGAGCTGCTGCGCGCGACTCAAGAGGCGACTCGCACCGCGGCTGAGGCTGCGGAGAGTGCCACGGAAGAGGTGCGCCGTGACGCTGAGCGTCAGGTCGCCGATGCTGAGCGTCAGATCGCCGAGATGCGCGAGTCGGCAGCTCGTGACGCCGAGGAGCGCGCGCGGCTCTCAGGCGAGATCGAAGACCTGCAGCGTCGTCTGAACGAGACCGGCGACGAACATCAACGTCTGATCGAAGAGCACGATCGCCGCATCGAGGAGAACCGACTCCAGATCGAAGTGGCCGGCCGCGACACCGACACCGCACGAAGCGAGGCCGAATCCGCCCGACAGCGAGCCGACACCGCCCGCGAAGAAGCCGACACCGCGACTCGTTACCTCGAGGAGGCGCGGCAGGAGCTCGACGCCACGCGTGAGAACGTCGAGGCAACGTTGCGGGACATCGAAGCAGCGCGTCGGGATTCCGACGCTGCGCGCGCGGAACTGCAACAGATGAGCGAGGCGCTTCGCCTCCGTGACGAGCGCGCGGTGCCGGCCGGTCGCCTGCCCGATGCCGTTCGAATGCTCGACGAGGCCTCGACGTTCGGCGAGGTACTCGAAAACCTTGTCCGGCAAGCCGGTCGGGAAGCCGGCCGTGCGGCGGTATTTCTAGTCAAAGGAGATAGGCTGCGGGACTGGCGAACGGTCGGCTTCGATTTTGCGTCGGACGCGCCGAGACTCGACATCGAATTGAGCGATTCCGGACCCATGGCTGAGGCAGTGCGTTCTGGTCAGGGCGTTCGCCTGCACGGCGGGGAACAGCCTCTGCCGGACTTTGCGCGACACGAGCAGGGCCGAGAGGCCGCTGCGTGGCCGATTGCCGTTGGTGGCTCGGTCGTCGCGGTGCTGTATGCCGATGGTCCCGTAGCCGATAAGCCGGATGAGCCCTATTGGCCTGCGTTTCTCGACGTGCTGGCACGGTACGCCGGGCGCGTGTTGGAGGGGATCACCGTACGACAGGCCGCGGGCCTCATGACGGGGAGGTCAATGGGCATGTCGTCCTCGTCAACGGGTCATCAGTCCTCCGGGAGTATTCAGTGAGCAGGTCTGTTCTCATCCTCGTGTGTGCGATCGCGTTGCTGCAGGGACTCGGCGCGCAGCAGGCCGGTGACGACGTCCGCGCGCGCGAGACTGCCGCCGTACAACTCACCGCGACACGGCACGCCCCGCTGCCGTCCGATCTCTCGCAGGTCCTGGTTCGTGCAGGACGCGCCCCGCCCGTCCGGACAGGGCCGGCCGGATTCTGCCGCCTTTGCGAGATTGGCAAAGGGCGCGCGCGCAATCGCCGACGAGGACTTTGCCGCGGGATTGTCGCTCCTGAACGGATTGGATTTGCAGACATCGCCAGCCGCCGACTACGCGCGCTATTACACCGGCGTGGCGCTCGTCGGGCTGTCTCGCTTCGTGGAAGCGGACGCCGTGTTCACGGCGATGCTGGCCAGGGCTCGTGACGGGTATCTCAAAGAGGCGGTTCCCCTTCGAGCCGCGGAAGTTGCGCTGGCGCGAGAGGACGCCGCGAGAGCCGAAGCGATCCTCCGTCGTCTCGTTGCCGAGAACCTGAGCGTGCCGGAGGATGCGCTGCTGGCGCTCGCGCAGGTCGAAGAGTCGCTCGGTCATCGAGAGCAGGCTCTCGAGACATACCGTCGCATCTATTACGACAGCCCGCTCAGCCAGCAGGCCATCGACGCGCAGGTCGGGATCGAGCGCCTGCAGTCCTCGTCAGTCATCTCGTCGGACCTCGTGGCGCGCGCACAGCGTCGTGCGCAGCGCTTGTTCGATGCCCGACGGTGGGCGCAGGCGCGCGCGGGATTTGAAGCCGTCGCCAAGGCCGTTGAGGGCGACACCCGCGACCTCGTGATGCTGCGGATCGCCGAATGCGACTACTACCTCGATCGGAATCGTGCGGCCCGCGACGGAGTGAAGCCGTTCCTGAAGGATTCATCGTTGGGTGCCGAGGCTCGCTACTTTCATCTCAGCGCGATTCGAGAGATGGGCGATCGGACGACCTACGCCTCTCTTGCGCGCGAGCTCGTCGCTGACTTTCCGAATAGCGAATGGGCCGCCGAGACGTTGAACGGGCTCGCGTCGCACCATCTCGTGGTGGACGAGGATGCGGAAGCCGACCTGGTGTTCAGGGAGTTGGCCACTCGGTTTCCGCGGCACCGATATGCGGAGCGGGCAGCGTGGAAGGCAGGCTGGGCGGCGTACCGCGCGCGCCGCCTCGACGAGGCGATTCGTCTGTTCGACTCTGCTGCCGCCGCGTTTCCGCGTGCCGACTACCGCCCGTCATGGCTGTACTGGTCGGGCCGCTCACGCGATCAACTGAACGACGGGGCGACGGCCAACGAGCGCTATCGCCTGGTGGTGTCCGACTATCGGAACTCGTATTACGGCCGTCTCGCGGCGGCACTCCTCACGACGCGCCGCGAGCCGGTGCTGCCGGCCGTGTCGGAGACCGTCGCCGTGAACATCGCGCCGACGAAAGTCCCACCGACCGACGCGCTGATGCGCGAGCTCACGGCGCTCCAGCTGTACGACGATGCGCTCAGGGAAGTGCAGTACGCGCAGCGCGTCTGGGGTGACACGCCGCCGCTGCAGGCGACGACGGCGTGGATTCGCCATCGGCAGGGGCTCGGACTGAAAGCGCAGGAGCGTTTCAACTCGATCCGCGGCGCCATTACGACGATGCGCCGCGCGTATCCACAGTTTCTGGCTGCAGGCGGCGAGGACCTGCCGGTTGATGTCCTGCAGATCATCTTTCCACTCGACTACTGGCCGCTCATCCAGAAGTACTCGCAGCTTCACGGGCTGGATCCGTATCTCATCGCCGCGCTGATGGCGCAGGAGTCCACGTTCACCGCGGAGATCCGCTCGTCAGCCAACGCGCGCGGCCTGATGCAGATCATGCCGGCGACCGGACGCATGTATGCCCGCAAGGTCGGCATGAAAGGGTTCACGACCGCATCACTCCTGCAGCCCGAGACCAACGTGCGGCTGGGCACGCAGTACTTCAAGGATCTCGTCGATCGGTTTGGCGGCGTGCACTATGCCCTCGCCGGTTACAACGCCGGTGAGCACCGCGTGGTGCGCTGGCAGAGCGAGGCGCCGGGGCTGCCCGTCGACGAGTTCATCGACAACATTCCATTCCCCGAGACGCAGAACTACGTGAAGCGCATCATCGGGACGACGGAGGACTACAGGCGTCTCTACGGAACGGGTCTACTCGATCCGAATGAACGACTGAACGCCCGCCGCTAGTCGATGGACGATCTGCTCGAACTGACGGGTCGCGCCGAGGCGACCCACTTCTGGTTTCGAGGCTTCCGCAAATTTGTCGCACCGGTGATTGGCGACCTCGCCGATGGGCGGGCTCGCCTGCGGCTCGTCGATTGCGGGTGTGGCACCGGACACAATCTGCGTCTTCTGCAGCCGCACGGCCGGGCGATCGGGTTCGACCTGACCGCGAGCGGGCCGGCGCGCGCGCACGCCGATGGATGGGTCGTGCTCCGCGGCGATGTGACGAAGATTCCGCTCGCCTCCGAGACGTTCGACGTCGCGACGGCGTTCGACGTGCTGCAATGTGTGGAGGCGGATGTGGCGGCGCTTCGCGAAATGGCCCGCATCGTGCGGCCGGGTGGAGCGGTGGTCGTGACGCTGGCCGCCTTCAACGCCCTTCGCGGCGATCATGCGGAAGTCTGGAACGAAGTCCGCCGCTATACGCCAGCCACGGCGCGCCGCCTCGTCGAAGCGCGCCGGCCTGCGCCCCGAGCGGATCTCGTTCGTGTTCGCGTCGGTGTTTCCCCTGGTCGTCGCGGCCCGGCTCGCGCAGCGCCTGACACGCCGATTCCGATCGGGACCGCGCGCCGCAGTGGACATCGCCGTCCCGAGTGCGCCGGTGAATGGATTGCTGACTGCGCTCGTGAGTGTCGAGGCCGTGCTGCTCAGACACGTGCCGATGCCGATCGGCAGTTCGTTCTGGTTGTCGCGAGGAAACGCTAGAGGAGATCGTAGAGGCGGACCTTCAGGTCCGCCTGGCTAGAAGCGAACCAGCCCGCCGAAGTACCAACCCTTCAACTCCAGATCGCCGAGGTCGTCGTCGAACTCGTAGTCCGCGGAGAGCGACCGATAGCCCAGCTGCACGCCAACGTGGCTGCCGAAGTTGACGGTTCCGTAGATGTCCAGGTCGAACACCTTCGCATCCGGATCATCTTCGACGGCGTTGGTGATCCACTTGCCCATGAAGCCTGGCATTTTGAACCCGGTCATCTCGGCGGTCAGCGAGAAGGTCTTGTGCGGGTACACGCGGATGATGCCGCCGATCGTTGGAACCGGGGCCTCTACTTCGGTCAGCTCGGTGCCGAAGCCAGCTGCTTCGAGGTCCGCGGACACCGTATTGAGCTTCAACTCCGTGATGAAGCCGATGACGCCGCGGTCCGCGGCGACGAAGTCATATTCGTAGCCGAAGCGCCAGACCTTCCACTGCAGATTCGCGGTTGCCGGGACGCTGACGGGAAACGTCTGACCGCCGAAGTTGATCGTCCGCTGAAGGGTGACGCTCGCGTGGTACTCGGCCAGCACGTGACTGACGCGGATCTTGTGTTTCTTTCCGGTCTTGGTCACGCTGCGAAACTCTTTGAACCGTTCTTTCTCGATGCCGAACTCCTGAACGAAGTCCACCTCGTTCTCGCCGATCGCGGCAAGACCGCCGGTCTGGATCAGCAGGCCTGGCGTCGGCTCCCAGAAGAACAGGCCCAGTTCGACGACGAAGTTCTCACCAGGCGCGGGATCCGGGACCCTGAATTGCGCCTCGGCGCGAGCCGACAGGACCAGACAAAGCAGAGCGGCAGCCAGAACACGGTTGTGCATGGTTCGTCTATCGGCGGGCAAATGGAGACCCTTTAATGCGTCTTTTCCTCAGATCGATGGCGGGGGCGTCGCTGGCGCCGGTGTTTCTGGTACCGGGGGTGTATCGGACTCCGGCACGCCCTCTTCGGCGGCGTCGAGCGTGTCTTCGCCGGAACCGGCGTCAGGCGGAATGTCGGCAGGCGGCGGATCTGCCGGCGGTGGCCGGCGCGAGGCGCGCGCGCGGAAGAGCCGATCGATGAGGCTGGGGGCGGATGCGCGCGGATCCCAGCCGAGGCGCAGGACGGTCACCTGTACGTCCTTCCGGCCGAATCGCAGCGCGTCGTGGCAGCTCCACATGTAGAGATCGAGAATGCGACCCTGCACCTTCGGGCCGGTATCCATCACGGTGTAGATGCCATTGTAGCGATTGTCGCCGACCGCGATGTTGATCACGCTCCCGACCGGCAGCAGCGACGGATCGGCCGCGGCGATGCCCGCCCGCACGCCCACGCCTGACGCGGTCGTCGTGCCCTTGCAGTACGCAGTGGCGCTGAATGGCAGGCGCGCGCCAGGCATCGGCGATCCATCAGGGTTGGTCATCGTCTGCCAGGCCGTTTTGCGCGAATCCAGCATCTGGCTTTCGTAGAGCAACACGAAGCCGGCGACGGCGGCGAGGAGCACCGTGACCTTCACCCAGGCGTAGCGTGCGAGGATTCGCATCTATCTCCAGAGGCTTCGACGAGCTATCTGAAATGTTCGTAGCCGGCCGGCAGCGGATGCAGTCCCGCGTCGTCGCGGATCAGCAGCTCCCGACCTTTCGTGACCACTCCAATCCGTGTTATCGGCAGATCTCCCAGTTGCTGACAAACGGCCCGTAGCCGGCCTCGATGAGCTGGCCTGACCGTGAAAAATAGTTCGTAGTCGTCGCCGCCGCCGAGCGCCAGCTCGAGCGGATCCTGTCCTCTCCGCTTCTGTGCCTCGCGAACCTCGGCCGAGACCGGAATTGCGGCTGCCTCCAGCGTGATGCCCACACCTGATGCGTCCGCCACCTGCCGGACGCAGTCAGCCAGGCCGTCGCTGACATCCATGCAGCTCGAGGCCGCACGATTGCGGCCGAGCAGCATGCCGGCCCTGACCCGCGGATCCGGCCTCAGGTATCGTGTGACGCAGGCATCGGTTAACCAGCCGGCCGCTGCCTGCGGGGCCGCCTGGAGTCTCTGCAAACCGACGGCCGCTTCTCCCAGCGTTCCGGTGACAAACACTTCGTCGCCTGGACGAGCGCCCGCGCGCGTCAGAATCCTTCGCGGTCTGGCGGATCCGAGCGCGGTGACGTCGAGTGTGAGGGGCCCGGGCGTCTGCGTGATGTTGCCCCCGATTAGCGTGACGTGGTGCGTCGCGGCGAGCGCCAGCAGACCGTCGAGCACCTGCTCGAACGTGGCGAGATCCAGGGACGGCGGCAGTGCGAGCGAGAGCAGGGCGGCATGTGGCGATGCGCCCATCGCCGCCAGATCGCTCAGGTTGACCGCCAGGGCGCGATGTCCGATCGCATCGGCGGGCACGAACCGGCGATCGAAGTGGACGCCGTCCACCTGCGCGTCGGTGGTCAGGACGTCGAACGCGCCTCGCTGCGGCTTGATGACGGCGGCATCGTCGCCTGGACCGATGACGACCCATGAGGGCATCGACACTCGCGCCTTGATGCGGGCGATGAGCGCACGTTCACCGATGTCAGCGACCGTGAGTGTGTGCACAGTGGTTCCGCGGGAACGGACGCGGAGCGGAAAACAGTGAGAGAGCCCCGCTTTGCCGTGTGGGGAGGTCGAGTGAACCTGCGAAAGCAGGTGGAGCCGCTGTTATTGGTTGCGCTTCAGGCTTCCTCGAAGCAGAGGCATGCACAACGCGCAACCTCGCAGCTCACTTGGGATTAGCGTTGGCTCAGACGAGCCTCCGAAAACCATCACGAGCAAAGCAGGAGCTCAACGAATCTTATCGTGCGACCCAGGACGGGTCAACAGGCCTCTACACACTTTGCCTGGTGGACACCTGAGCGAGCGCTTCGTCCACGATGCGCTCCAGGCGCACCGCGCGCTCCTCCAGGTCGCCAGTCGCTGGACGGATTTCGCGCTCACGTTCGCGGAAGAACTCGTCGGCGATGTTGAGGGCGACGAGCACCGCCAGGCCGAGCATGTCACTGGCCGGCGCCGCATCCGACGCGGCACGCATCTTCTGATCGACGTACGCCGCCAGTTCGGTGACGTAGCGCTCGTCGAGCGCACTGCGAATCGGATAGCGCTGTCCCGCGATCTCGACCGTAATCACGCTGCTCATCCTTGACGATCGATTGTCGTCAGATCGACTCGAGCTGCTCGAGCATCTCGGCCACGCGAGCTCGAACCAGATCCCGTTCGTCGCGAAGCGCGGTCAATTCGCTGCCGCTGACTTCAGTCTCTGCAAGACGGGTGCGCATGTTCTCGAGCTCTCGCAGGAGCCGCGAGTTGTCGTCAATCGCCTTGGCGTGCTCTCGCCGCAGCTGGCTGACGACGCTGACGAGGAGCTTCACTTTCTCCTCGAGTCGATCGATCGGGTCGAGATCAGTGCGCGTCGCTACCGCCTGTTTGGCCATCCGGTTAGGTTCCTTTTCATCGAGGGAGGTGGGGAGATGGTGCCATGACAACTCCCAACTCCGCAACTGCCAATTCCCAACGCGACGCGCACGCTCAAGCGTGCGCTCGACGCATCGTAGAGCGGCGGCTCCCCGGCCTGAGCGAAGTCGAAGGCAGCCGCTGCGGAGCTGCTAGCGTTGCACCGCGCCGTGGCGTTCTTTGAGCGCGGTGAGCACGCCGTCCACTGCGGACTGCACCTCGGCGTCAGTGAGCGTGCGATCGGGACCCCTGAACGTGAGCCGCAGCGAGAGGCTCACCTGTCCATCCGGTACGCCCTTGCCCTGATACCGGTCGAATTCGTTCACGCGCACGAGGATCGCGGGTGCGTGCTCTCGAATGGTGCGGCGCACCGCGGCGGCGGGCAGCGTGTCGGCGACGAGCATCGAGATGTCGCGCGTGACCGACGGGTGCCGAGGCAGCGGCTCGACCTCCAGGTCGTCCTCGATCGCAGGCACGCTCTCCAGATCGAGCTCGGCGACGAAGATCGCATCCGACACCGGCACGTCATGCTGCTCGACGATGGACGAGGCCAGCTGGCCCAGTGAGCCAATCCGGGTGCCGCCAGCCAGGATCGCCGCACCGCGCCCGGGAACGAGCCATGACTCGAGCAGCGGCTCCATCTGCACCTCCACGCGCAACGACTGGCAGACGCGTTCGACGACGCCCTGCATGTCGAAGTAGTCGACGGCGCGTGTCCCTCCGCTCCAGTGGTCGCCACCGACGGAACCTGTCCAGGCGCAGGCCAGGGCGCGTCGCTCGCCGCGCGCGCGTGAGAACCGCGCGCCGATTTCAAACAGCTGTACGTCGCGCTGCTCGCGGCGCCGGTTGTGCGCGACGGCTCCGACGAGTCCCGGCAGGATCGACGGTCGCAGCACGGCGAACGTCTCCGACAACGGGTTGGCAATCGGCACCAGATCCTCGGCGGCCGCAAACGGCGTTGCCGCTGACTCGGCGACGAATCCGAAGGTGACCGCTTCGGAGAATCCCGCGCCGGTCATGATCGACCGCAACGCCCGCGTCTGGGTGATGCGCGGATCGATTCGCGGCGGTGCCGTCGTGAGCGCGGGGAAGGTCACGGGGATGCGATCGAAGCCGTAATGCCTGGCCACTTCTTCGATGAGATCGACCTCGCGGAGGACGTCAACGCGTCGCGTGGGTACGGTGACGTCCCACCCACTCTCCGCGTCGCGCACGGCGAAGCCCAGGCTTTCGAGGATCCGGCGGACGTCCACGTCAGGGACCGATACGCCGAGCAATCCCGCCACGCGTCCGCGACGCAGCCGCAGGACGACCGGCTCAACCCGCAGCGGATACCGGTCCACGATCGTGCCCCGGGCCGCGCCGGCGCCGGTGAGATCGAGGAGCGCGCAGGCCCGCTCCATGGCCGTGACCGGCAGGCGAGGGTCGGTGCCGCGTTCGAACCGGATGCTGGCCTCCGTCTTGAGGCCGAGGGCCTTGCTGGTGCGCCGCACCGAGAGTGGCGCGAAATACGCGCTCTCGAGAACGATGGTCTGCGTGTCGCCGCTGACCTCGCTTTCGGCACCGCCCATGACACCGGCGATCGCGACGGGACGCTCGGCGTCGGCGATGACGAGCATGTCCGGCTTGAGCGTTCGCATCTGTCCGTCGAGCGTGCGAAGCGTCTCGTCAGGCTGCGCGGTTCTCACGCGAATCTGCCCGCCGCCCAGGCGGGCCAGATCGAACGCATGCATGGGCTGTCCGAGCTCGATCAGCACGTAGTTCGTGATGTCGACGATGTTGCTGATCGGCCGAACACCTGCGGCGCGCAGGCGCGTCTGCACCCAATCGGGCGAGGGGCCCACCTTCACATCAGCGACTGCGCCCGCGTACCGAGGACAGAGTTCCTTGTTGTCGATGACGATGTCGACGTCGCCCTGCTCGACAGCTTTGAGCGAGATCACCGACAGCGACGACCCGCCGACAACGGGCCGGCGGACCTGGAGGCCCTGGGCGGTTGCGATCTCTCGCGCGATGCCGGCGACCGACAGGCAGTCGGGTCTGTTGGCCGTCACCTCGAAGTCGATGACGGCGTCACCGTGCTCGAGCGCCTCGACACCTTCGACCGCGAATCCGCGGACCGACATCGTGGTGGCAATCTGTTCGGCGGTGCCCGAGACGTCCACGAACTCGCGCAGCCATGACAGGAGAATCTTCATGGCACCGGGAACTGCTCGAGGAAGCGCAGGTCGTTCTCGTAGAACAGCCGGATGTTGTCGGCGCCATATTTCAGCATCGCGACGCGTTCCAGCCCCAGGCCGAAGGCGAACCCGGTGACCTGTTCAGGGTCGTAGCCGACGGCCTCGAACACGGCGGGATGCACCATGCCGCTGCCGAGAATCTCCAGCCAGCCAGTCTGCTTGCAGACGCTGCAGCCCGATCCTTCGCAACTCTGACAGGAGATGTCGACTTCCGCGCTCGGCTCCGTGTACGGGAAGAAGCTGGGACGCAGCCGCACCTTCACCTGGCCGAACAGCGCGGTCAGCATGGCCTCGAACGTGCCTTTGAGATCCGCCATGGTGACGCCTTCGCCGACGACGAGGCCTTCGAACTGCTGGAACATCGGCGTGTGCGTCAGGTCGAGATTGTCGCGACGGTAGACGCGTCCGGGCACGATGATCCGTACCGGCGGCGGGAACGTCTTCATGTAGCGGATTTGCATCGCCGACGTGTGGGTGCGCAGCAGCGTGGCGGCGCGGACCTGTGCCTCCGGCACGTGGCCAGGCGCCGGTGACCTGTGCGCGCCCCAGGTGCTGCCGACAATCGGAGCGCCGAGGTACAGCGTGTCCTGCATGTCGCGCGCGGGATGATCGGGCGGCATGTTCAGCGCTTCGAAGTTGTGGAAGTCGTCCTCGACCTCGGGACCCTCGAGGATCTCGTAGCCCATGCGCGTGAAGATGTCCTCGACCTGCTGACGGACGCGCATCAAGGGATGGACATGTCCGATTGGCGGCCGGCGCCCGGGCAGCGTGACGTCAATGGCGCCCGCCGGCGGCCTCGATTGGGAGAGCGTGCCGCGCTTGTCCTCGAGCGCGGTTTCGATTTCCGCTTTGAGCGCGTTGACGAGGCTCCCGAATTCGCGGCGAGCCTCGGGCGGGAGCGAGCCAAGCGTCTTCATCAGCCCGGTGACCGTACCGGACTTGCGGCTCAGAAAGTGATCGTGGAGCGCCTTGAGCGCAGCCTCAGTCGTGGACGCGTCGAGCCGCGCGCGGAAGTCCGCACGCAGCGCGTCGATATCCGGACGATCGGGAGGGGAGTCAGACATGGATCAATGCCCAATGCTCAATGCCGAATGCCCAATGCTCAACGGTGTGTGAGCATTGAGCATGGAGCCTCGGGCATTGTGCATCGATCAGGCGGTCGCCGGCAGCGCCGCTTTGGCTTGCGACGCGACTTTCGCAAACGCCGCAGGCTGAGTGGCGGCCAGGTCGGCGAGCATCTTGCGATCGATCGTGCTGCCGGCCGCCTTGAGACCGCGCATCATCTGCGAATAGGTGAGCCCGTTCTCGCGCGCGGCGGCGTTGATACGGATTACCCACAGCCGGCGATACTCGCGCTTCTTGTTCTTGCGTCCGACATAGGCGTATTTCAGCGCCGTGTCGACCGACTCTTTGGCCGCGCGATACAGCTTGCTCTTGGTCTGATAGAAGCCTTTGGCACGTGCGAGCAGCTTCTTCCGTTTCGCGCGACGAACTGTTCCTCGTTTGACTCTCGGCATGTCATCCTCTGACCGGGCGGGTCTGAAGACCCGCCACTACGTACTCTCTACTTATAAGGCAGCATCCGTTGCAGCTTCGGCGCGTCCCCGTCCGACACCTGCTTGGTGCCGCGCTTCTGGCGCTTGGTCTTGGTCGTCTTGCTCGTCAGGATGTGGCGCTTGAAGGCGCTCGCCCGGACGATCTTGCCCGTTCCCGTCTTCTTGAAGCGCTTGGCGGCGCCTCGATGTGTTTTCAGTTTCGGCATTACTGTCTCCGCGGGTTCCCTGAAGACCCCGCTCTACTCGGCTTCCGGCTCGGCCGCCTCAGCCTTCGCTTTCGGCGCGCTCTTGCGGCCGGTCCGCTGCGTCAGGATGACGTGCATCTGATTGCCTTCCTGACGAGGCATCGTCTCGGCCAGCGCGACGTCCGCCAGTTCGGCCATCAGACGCTCGAGGATGCGCCGTCCGATCTCGGGATGCGCCATCTCGCGGCCGCGGAAGAAGATCGTCGCCTTGACCTTGTCCCCCTCGGCCAGAAAGCGTTCGATGTGCTTCTTCTTGAACTCGTAGTCGTGCACATCGACCTTCGGCCGGAACTTGATCTCCTTGACCTCGATCACCCGCTGGTGCTTCTTGGCCTCGCGAGCCCTCTTCTGCTCCTGATACTGGTACTGGCCAAAGTCCATGATCCGGCAGACCGGCGGCACCGCGGTCGGAGAGATCTCGACCAGGTCGAGTCCCTTCTGACGCGCGATGATGAGTGCCTGCGGCGGCGGCATGATCCCCAGCTGTTGTCCGGTCTCGTCGATGACGCGGACTTCACGAACACGGATGCGCTCGTTCGTGCGAACGCGGTCATCACGTCTGGGCGAGCGATCGAAAGCTATAACGTCCTCCGAATCTGTCAGTAACCCGCGCGGGCTGAAGCCCGCGCGTTACGCACTCTGCGGTTCCGCCGCGGCTGCTGGTCCCGCACCATCCTTGCGGCGAATCTCCTCGAGCGCGTCCGCGATGAACGTGTCGAGCGCCCGTGACCCCATATCTCCAGCCGAACGACTGCGCACCGAAACCGCCCCCTCGGCGGCCTCGCGATCGCCAGTCACCAGCATGTAGGGGATCTTCTGCAACTGGGCCTCTCGGATCTTATAACCAATCTTCTCCTGCCGGTCGTCGAGTTCGACCCGTAGCCCGGCGGCGGCGAGGCGGTCCCGAACCCCGACGGCGTAATCCCGGTGCCGGTCCGAAATCGGCAGCACCACGGCCTGAACCGGCGCCAGCCACAGCGGCCACGCCCCGGCGAAGTGCTCGATCAGGAGGGCAATGAACCGCTCCAGGCTGCCGAAGATTGCACGATGGATTACGACAGGGCGGTGCTCCGCGTTGTCGTTGCCGACATATTTCAGGTCAAACCGCTCGGGGTTCATGTAATCGAGCTGGATCGTGGAGCACTGCCACTTCCGGCCAATCGCGTCCGTGATGTCGAAGTCGATCTTGGGGCCGTAGAACGCCCCGTCGCCTTCGCTGATCGTGTACGGCTTGCCGGCCCGGTCGAGGGCGGCCTTCAGCGCGGCTTCCGCATGGTTCCAGGTCTCGATGGTCCCCATGAACTCCTCGGGGCGCGTCGAGAGCTTGATTGAATATTCCAGGCCGAAGTCGTCGTGCACGCGCTGTACCAGGCCGAGCAGGCGCTCCACCTCCTCGCCGATCTGCGACTCCATGACGAAGCAGTGCCCGTCGTCCTGGCTGAACTGGCGAACCCGCGTCAGGCCCGGTCAGTACGCCGGACGCCTCGTTGCGATGCAACGGCGTCTGCTCGTGAAAGCGAATCGGCAGGTCGCGATAGCTGCGCACCTCACTGGCGTACATCAGATAGTGGCCGGGGCAGTTCATCGCCTTGAGGCCCATCTGCTCGCCTTCGGACTCGACGAGGAACATGTTCTCGCGATAGTGCTGCCAGTGCCCGGACGTGACCCAGAGGTCCTTGTTGAAGACGATCGGCGCCTTCACCTCGGTGTAGCCGGCTGGAATCAGGACGCCCCGCATGTAGTTGCCGAGGGTGTTGTAGAGCACCGTCCCCTTCGGCAGCCAGAACGTCGCACCCGGCGCCCACTGGTGGAACATGAACAGGCGCTGATCGCGGCCGACCTTGCGGTGGTCGCGCTTCTTGGCCTCTTCGATGCGGCGCAGATACTCCTGCAACTCCTTGTCGGAGAAGAAGGCCGTGCCGTAGACGCGCTGCATCGGCTGGTTGCGCGCGTCGCCCTTCCAGTAGGCGTTCGACGTGGTCAGCAGCTTGAAGGCCTTCAGCTTGCCCGTGGATGGGACGTGCGGTCCGACGCAGAAATCGACGAAGGTCTCCTTGTCCTTGATCGTGTAGCAGGAGACGTGCGTCTGTCCTTCGGTCTTCTCCTCGATCAGCTGCACCTTCAGCGGCTCGCCTCGGGCGCTGAAGAACTGCTTCGCCTCGTCCCGCGACCACATCTGTCGCTCGAAGGCCAGATCCTGATCCGCGAGCTCCCGCATCCTCTTCTCGATGGCGTCGAGATCCTCCGGCACGAACGGCTTCGGGACGACGAAGTCGTAGAAGAAGCCTTCGTCGGTCGGCGGACCGATGCCGCACTGCACGCCGGGGAACATGTTGGTGACCGCGGCGGCGAGCAGATGCGCCGTGCTGTGGCGGTAGAGCGGCAGCGCGTCGGCCGGGTTCTTCGAGGTGATGATCTGCACCGGCGTATCAGCCGTCAGCGCGTACGACAGATCGACCAGCCGATCGCTGACCTTTCCCGCCAGGGCCGCCTTCGCGAGACCGGGAGAGATCGACGTGGCCAGATCGGCGACCGTGGTGCCGGCAGGCACACTTCGGCTCGATCCATCGGGTAGTGTGACGACGATGTCGCTCATGCAACGTGGAAAAATGGTAGGCGCGGGTGGACTCGAACCACTGACCTCCTCCGTGTCAGGGAGGCGCTCTAACCAACTGAGCTACGCGCCTATAACGTGCTGAATCAGGCCCAAAAACATTCAGTATAACAGAGGGTGGTCGCGCGCAGCGCGGCGTCAGGAGGTCAGCAAGAACGATCTAGGCGGCCTTCTTCTCGGCGAGTCGTTCGAGTGCTTTGTCGAGTGTCTCGTCCTTCGACGGCGGTGTCGCGCCGAACTCGACGTCAGGCTGATCGACTTCGACGTCGGGTCCGAGTCCGCGCTCGTGGATGCCTTCGTTCTTGGGCGTGAGGTACCGGATCGACGAGAGCAGCAGTCCGCTGCCATCCGGGAGCTTCACGAGCTGCTGACGCGCGGCGCGGCCGAGCGTGCGCTCGCCGACGAGCTCCGCGCGATCGTTTCCCGCGAGCGCTGATGCAAACACTTCCGCGGCGGCGGCGGTACCTTGATCGACGAGGAGTTCCACGGGGGCCGTGATGACGGCGTCCGCCAGTTGCGCGGTGACGACGTCACGCCCGGTCTTGGTCTGCTTGACCGACAGCGTGCCGGACCGAACGAACAGCCGCGCCGCCGCAATACCCTCGTCCAGATCGCCGCGAGCCGCGCCTCTGAGATCGACCACATAGCGCGTCGCGCCGGACTTGGCCAGGCCGTCGAAGGCCTGCTTGAGCCGTGCCGGCGATTCCTTGGTGAAGTCGACGATGCGCACGTACCCGGTCGTCGCATTGGCCATCCGTGACGTCAGCTCCGGCCCGGTGATGCGTTCGCGGATGAGAGTGATCTCATGAGGATCGGCGGCATTCCCACGGAAGACGAGCAGCGCAACCTTCGAGCCCACCGCGCCGCGCAGCAACCGCGCGCCTTCATAGGAGGACATGTCCCGTGTCGGCTTGTTGTCGATCGCGCGGATGAAATCGCCGGTGCGCAGGCCGGCTTTGGCCGCCGGCGAACCTTCACGAGCCGACACGACCCGCAAGTAGTACCTGGCGCACCAGCTCGATGCCCACATCGGCTGGCTCCGGCGCTCGAGTTGCTCTCGACGGTGCGGACAAGTTCGGGTGTCAGGAACGCGCTGTCGGCGTCGAGCGCTTCGGCAAGCCCGCGCATGGCGCCGCGCATTGCCTGCTTCAGGTCCACTTCCTCGACGTAGTTGTTGACGACGTGCGTGACGACATCATCGAAGACCCGCAGGTGCTGATACGTGTCGTCTTTCGCCATCGCCTGGCCGAGGTATCCGCCAACCAGCGCGAACACGATGACCGGTGTCGAAATGGCGAGAACCCACAGGCGGGTGCGAGATGTCATGGAGCCAACTCTCTGAAAATATGGCGTTATCTAGGCTTCAGCCATTGTACGGGATCGATCGGTTTGCCGTCGATCCTGAGCTCGAAATAGAGCGCCGGCGGCCCAGCTGGGGATGCGCCGACCCGGCCGATTTCTCCGCCCGTTTCCACCTGGTTTCCCGTCTGGACGGCTACCGCGCCGAGATAGCCGTACAGAGAGTAGTTATTGGCGCCGTGGTCGAGAATCACCAGCGTGCCCAGGCCGGTGAAGGCATCGGCGAACGCGACGGTCCCTCCATGGACGGCCCGGACCGGGAGTTCCTCTGTCGAGGCGATCTCGACACCGTTTCTGACGGCGCTGCCGCCAAGGCGGCCTTCGGTCTGTCCAAACCGGCTGCTGATCCGGCCCGTCGTCGGCCAGTCGAGCGCGCCGCGAAACGGAAGCAGCGGGACCGCGACGGCGTCGGTGCGGCCCTCGGCCGGGGCCGACAACTGCAGCTGGATCTTGTCGTAGGCCACCTGGAGCTCGCCCACATACTGCGCGGTCAGGTCGCGCCGCGAGTCGATCTCCGACATCTTGGTTGTCCGCGCGGTGACCGCGCGCTCTGCCTCGGCACGGGCCTGGCGGGCGACCGCTTCGCGTGCCTGAAGATCGCGGGCCCGCTGGGCGAACGCGGCCCGCTCGGTGCGAAGGGCGTCGAGCGTGCGGCGATGCTCGGCCATCCGCTTCTGGCTGATGGTGGCGAGTGACGCGACGGCGCGCGCGGCACGCGCGAACTCGCGCACGTCTCTCGCGCCAAAGAGCAGGCGCGCGTATCCACTCCGTCCCCGCTTGTAGATGTCCACGAGCTGCGACTTCATGTCCGGCAGCTGGGCGAGTCGCTGGAGCTCGAGGCTGGCGAGTCGGTCGGTCGTTTGCCGCAGCTCCTGTTCGGCCTCCGCCGTCACGGCGGCCGCCTGCTTGGCCTGCTCGTTCTTCAGATCGCGCTCGATCTCGAGCTTGCGGAGATCGCCGACGAGCGTACGGGCTTCGCCCGCCAGACGCTCGGACTCCCGTTGAAGCGCGCGGATTCGGTCGGTGATCCGCCGTGCCTGCGTCTCGGACGACTCCGTGGGCTCCTGCGCCCTCGTGATGGCGACAGCCAGTGCAATCGCCATAACAGCGACCGCAACGGAACGAGGGATCGAAGAGTGGCGAGGAATGCGAGAATTATACGACGTGGGACGTGTGGCAGGTCTGGATGTCGGCGAACGTCGGATCGGTGTGGCGGTCAGCGATGCCACGGGCACGCTGGCGCGGCCTGTCGGCGTGCTGCACACGTCCGGGCTCGGGGGTGACGCCCTCGAACGCGCGGTTGCCGAGCTGGCGCGGCTCAGGGCCGAGGATGACGGCCTCGTCTCACTGGTCGTCGGCCTGCCACGGCGACTCGATGGATCGCCGAGCAACTTGACCCCGCGCGTCGAGGCCTTTGCCGCGGAGTTGCGCGTCCGCACGGCCCTGCCCGTGGTCCTTCAGGACGAGCGGCTGACGAGCCGGGAAGCCGAGAGCCGGCTGGCGCTTCGCGAGAAGGACTGGCGCGTCCGGAAAAAACAGCTCGATGCGGCGGCAGCAGCGATCATCCTTCAGGACTATCTCGACGAACAGTGATGCGGAAACTGCTCATCAGTCTGGTGGTGATCGTGCTGGTGCTCGCAGCGGCCGGGGCCCTGGTGGGCTACGAACTGCGCCGCCGCGTGCACGAACCTTACCGGGGCTACGCCGGGGAGGAGCAGTTCGTCGAGATTCCACAGGGCGCGAGCTCGCCTGAGATTCGCCGGCGGCTGGTCGAGGCGAACGTCGTCTCGGACGATCTGGTGCTGCGCGCGGCGCTATGGTGGTCGGGACGCTCGCGGACGCTCCAGGCGGGTGAGTACCGCTTCGACCAGCCGATGAGCGCCCTGGCCGTTGTCGAGAAGATTGCCGGCGGTGACGTCTATACGCAGCGTCTGACGTTTCCCGAGGGCCTCACGATCGCCGAGATGGCGAAGGTGTACGAATCGCGCGGCTTCGGTTCGGCGCGCGAGTTCATCAAGGCGGCGAGTGATGCCGCGCTGGTGAAGGATCTCGACCCGAAAGCCGGGGACCTCGAAGGGTATCTCTTCCCGGAAACGTATCCGCTGACTCGCCGCGCCAACGCGTCGCAGGTCGTGGCGATGATGGTCGATCGGTTTCGGTCTTCCTATGACGACAGGCTGCGGGCGCGCGCCGAGGGCCAGCGCATGACGACACGACAGGTTGTCACGCTGGCGTCGCTCATCGAGAAGGAGACGGCCAAGGCCGATGAACGCCCGCTCGTGGCCGCGGTGTACCGCAACCGCATGACACGCGGAATGGGGATGCAGGCCGATCCGACTGTCGTCTACGCGCTGATGAAAGCGGGGAAGTATGACGGCAACATCAGACGCGACGATCTGAGCTTCGACTCGCCGTACAACACCTATCGATATCCCGGTCTGCCGCCGGGTCCGATTGCCGCACCCGGCCGCGCCTCGCTCGAAGCGGCGCTGGCGCCGGCCGACGTCCCGTATCTGTACTTCGTCAGCCGCAATGACGGCTCACACGTGTTCGCGACGACGCTCAAGGAGCACAACGCGAACGTCTACAAGTACCAAGTGCTGTACTTCCGCGCGCAGCGCGCCGCCAGACGCTGATCACACGCCATCATGACGAACGAGCTGGTGTGGGAAAGCACGATGGGCAGCCACCTGCGAACCGCGATGTCGGCGTTTCATTACGACGTTGACCAGCTCATCGAGCAACGGACGATAGCCGCCAGCGAGGCAACCGACGGCGGGTTGTACTTCGTCAACGCTGGCCGCACCACCGCCAACGGCGCCGACGCGGAACTGGAAGCGTTCTGGGCGAGCGGAATCGCGGCCAGCGTCGGCTACGCCTACGTGCACGCGAAAGATCCGTCGACCGGAGGGTCGCTCTCCAACTCGCCCCGTCACATGACGAACGCTCGTTTCCTGGCGCCGCTCGGATCGGTCGGATCAACGCTGGCGCTCGAGGCACGTGGCGTCAGCGAGCGTTTGAGTATCGATGGCGGGACGGTGCCTGGCTTGTGACCGGAAACGTGACCGTGACGAGGGCGATGACCACGCGGCTCGACCTCGGAGTGAGTGTTCACAACATCTTCAACACGGGATATGCGGATCCCGGCGCGGAAGAGCACGTCCAGAAGGCGATTCTGCAGGACGGCCGCACGTTCCGGGTGCGAGCGAGGGTTCGGTTCTGAACGGAGTGCGCTCACGGGTTGTCGGTCTGCTGCTGGCGGGGCTGGTTGCTGTCAACCACTCCGTCCATACGGCGCAGCTCGACGAATCGCTCGTGAAGGGGGCGATGCTCGTTAATCTCGGCTTGTTCGTCGAATGGCCAGAGCACTCGAGCGAGCCCTTCGTGATGGCCGTCGCTGCTGACGAGGCGTTCGTGGATACCGTGATCAGGCTGGTGCGCGGAAGGCGTCTGAACGGCCGCGAAGTGCAGGTACGTCGACTGAGCGGATCCGAAAGGGACTGTGCGTGTCATGTGCTCTTTGTCGGCCTTCTCGAGGACGGCCGGTCGGCCAGGCTGCTGCAGTCGGCTCGAGGCAAGCCCGTTCTGACGATTGGCGAGACGACATCCTTCCTGCGCGGTGGTGGTGTCGTCCGGATTTTCCGGGACGACGATCGTCTGCGCCTGCAGATCAACACCAAGGCCGCCGACAGCGCGGGTCTGAAGATCAGCTCCCGGCTGCTGCAATTGGCCGTGCCGACGCCCTAGCTCAGTCCGCAGTCACTCGACGTACGCCGGCGGCCTTGGACTGCTCGACATTGAACTCGAACGTGGAAGAAGACCGTCAGTCTCGTCCGCCCCGCTCGCCCCACTTCAACTTCTCGCGCAGCAACTCGAAGTAGCTGCGCGGCGCTTTCACCAGCCGCAGTCGGCGTTCGGACCTGCGGACGCGGATGACGTCGCCTTCCTGCAGCGGATATCCGGTCTGGCCATCGTAGGTCACGAAGATCTCGTCGAGTTTCCCCTGCACGTGTGGCCGCACTTCGATGACCTCGTCACCGGGCACGATGATCGGCCGGTTGGTCAACGTATGCGGCGCGATCGGCGTGAGCACGATCGCGTCGGCGCTGGGATGAATGATCGGGCCGCCGGCGGCGAGGTTGTAGGCCGTCGAGCCGGTCGCGGTCGCGATGATGAGGCCATCGGCCTTGACCTTGGTCACCAGTCCGCTGCCCACCGAGACCGAGAGTTCGATGATGCGGGAGAGCGCGGCCTTGGTGAAGACGACGTCGTTCAGCACGATGCGCGAATCGAAGTGCGCGCGCTCTCGATAGGCGTCGGCGGCCAGCATGGCGCGGTCATCGAAGGTCGCCGTGCCGTTCAGCACCGACTCGAGGACCGTATAAAGCTCGTCGATGCGTGTTTCGGTGAGGAAGCCGAGGCTGCCGAAGTTCACGCCGAGGATCGGGATATCGCGCCCGGCCTGTGCGGTGCGTGTGGCCATGCTGAGCAGCGTGCCGTCGCCGCCCATGACGACCACGAGATCGACTTCGGCCGGCAGCTGCTCCCGCGAGTAGACCGGCGCGCCGGCCCTGGCGCCCGCGAGCGATGCGGTCTCGGTCTCGAACACGACCTGACGATCCCGGTCGCGCAGCCATGTCGCCAGCCGATCGAGATGGTCGGCCGCGGCAGTCAGGCCGGTCTTGGCCACGATGCCGACGCGCGCGATGTGTGCCTGGGTCATGAACGGATCGTAGGGGCCGCCTTCAGGTGGCCCGCCGGAAGTGGACGAGGAACTCGACGTTGCCCTTCTGGCCGGTGATCGGCGACGGGGTCGACGCCACCCGCGTCAATCCTACCTCAGCGCCCGCGGCCGCGACCTCGTCGAGGACACGCGCGTGGATCGCCGGACTGCGGATGATCCCCTTGCGAACCTCGGCGCGACCGGCCTCGAATTGCGGCTTGACCAGCGTGACGAGGTCGGCGCCGCTCCGCAGGATTGGCGGTACGACCGGGAAAATTCTGGCCAGCGAGATGAACGAGACGTCAATGGTGACGAGGTCCACGCTGCCCGGCAGCATCTCCGGCGTCAGGCTGCGGGCGTTCACGTGTTCCAGCACGACGACGCGCGGGTCCTGGCGCAGACGCCAGTCCAGCTGCCCGTGGCCGACATCGAGCGCGACGACGCGAGCCGCGCCGCGCTGCAGCATGACGTCGGTGAAGCCGCCGGTCGAGGCTCCGATGTCCAGACACTCGCGGCCCTCGACGGCGATCTGAAAGGTGTCCAGTGCGTGAGCGAGCTTCAGCCCGCCGCGGCCGACGTAGGGGTGATCGGGTGCACGGAGCGCGACGTCGGCGGAGTCGTCCACCGCCGTGCCCGCCTTGGTCACCGTCTGCCCGTTCACCGTCACGTGCCCGGCGAGGACCAGCGCGCGCGCCCGCTCCCGCGAGGGCGCCAGCTGGCGATCGAGCAATAACTGATCAAGTCGTACGCGAGACATGCAACGTGGTCTGACCGCGAGGTCTGACCCCGAGTCTGACCCCGACTCTGACCCCCGTCACTTCGAGCGCTCGACGATCCAGCGGCCGATGCCGAGCAGATGGGCATCGGCGAGGTTCGCGGAGGACAGCACGCTCTCGGCGCGCGACAGGCACTCGCGCGCCATGCGGCGCGACGTCTCGAGGCCGTATAGCTGCGGGTACGTGGGCTTGCCGGCGGCGGCGTCCTTGCCGGCGGTCTTTCCGAGATCGGCGGACGCGCCCTCGACGTCGAGAATGTCATCCACGATCTGAAACGCCAGGCCGAACTCTCCCGCGGCGCGATCGATCGCGTCCACCTGCCGGTCGTCACCGCCGCCGATGATGGCGCCAACCTTCGCCGATCCCCGAATCAGCGCGCCGGTCTTCTTGCCGTGCATCGTCTTCACGCCGTCGGCGTCGAGTGGAGCCGTCACCGATCCGGATGGTGACGAGGTGACCGACGCGAGATCGATCGCCTGTCCGCCGACCATGCCGACCGGTCCAGCCGCCACCGCGACGGTCTCGATCACCCGCAGCTTGCGAGCGACCAGATCCGGATCCATCGTGACCGGTTCGCGGGCCAGGAGATGAAACGCCTCGGTCAGCAGTCCGTCTCCCGCCAGAATCGCCATCCCTTCACCCGCGACCACGTGCAGCGTCGGCCGGCCTCGTCGCATGGTGTCATCGTCCATCGCGGGAAGGTCGTCGTGAATCAGCGAGTAGGTGTGAATCAGTTCGATCGCGCACGCGGCGGGCATCGCCAGGGACCTGTCGCCGCCGACGGCGTCGGCGCTGGCCAGGCACAGGATCGGACGCAGCCGCTTGCCGCCGGCCATCAGGCTGTACCGCATCGCCTCGGCGACGACGGCGGGGCAGTCGGGAGGAGCGGGTAGCACCGATGCCAGCGCCGTTTCGATCTCGGCATGACGAGCATCGAGATAGGCGCTGAGCCCGGTTGGGGTCACGCCTTCGACTCGTCCTCGGTCAGCGCTGCCGGCGCTGGTTTGAGCTGGCCCCGCTCGTTGAGGATCTCGATGCGCCGCTCGGCTTCTTCGAGGCGGGCGTGGCAGAAGCGAGACAACTGCACGCCCCGTTCGTACAGCTGCAGGGAGGACTCGAGCGGCAGGTCGCCCTCTTCGAGCTTCTTGACGATGGTTTCGAGCTCGGCGATGGCGGCCTCGAAATCCTTGATCGTTGCATCCACGGTCTACGGTCTCCGGTCTTCGGTTGCCGGCCTGCGGTCGCGAACCTCGCAGGCCAGTTCGCCACGCTCAACGGTGACGGTGATCGCGTCGCCGACGGCCACGCTCGATGCGTCGCGAATGACCGCCGTGCGATCCTCGTTCCAGCAGACCGCGTAGCCTCTCGCCAGCACGGCGAGCGGGCTCAGGCTTTCCAGCTTCGCGGCGGATGCGCCGAGCTGCGCTTCGAATCCGTGGACGCGACGATCGATCGCCGCCGCCAGCTTGCCTTCACCCGAGATCAATCGCGTTCGCACGCTGCCAAGGCGCCGCCGCAGATCGAAGGTCTCGAGCGTCAGGCGCAGACGCGCATACGTTCGCTCGCGACGCGCGAGATGCGCGCGCATCACGCGGCCGAGCTCATGCGTCAGCTCCGCGGCGTGCCGTCCACGCATCGCCAGACGACCCCGACTGCCGGCGAGTCCGGATCGTGCCTCGAGTGCACGCAGCCGCGATTCGAGCCGATGCCGCCGCGCATCGATCGCCGAGCCAAGACGACGGGTGAGCCGATCGATCCGGGCCAGAAAGTCGTCATGCCGCGCCACCACCATCTCCGCCGCGGCTGACGGAGTCGGCGCACGCACATCCGCGACGAAGTCGGCCATCGTCACATCCGTCTCGTGCCCGACGGCGGAGATCGTCGGCACCGGACAGCCCGCGATCGCCCGCGCCACGACCTCCTCGTTGAAGGCCCAGAGGTCCTCAGCCGATCCACCGCCGCGGCCGATGATGACGACGTCCACACCGCCGACGCGGGCGATCGCCGCCAGTCCGCGTGCGATGTCGAGGGCAGCGCCTTCACCCTGCACACGCGTCGGCCGGATGACGATGTGCGCGTTCTCATAGCGGCGGCCAAGCACTTTGAGGATGTCGCGTACCGCGGCACCCTCGAGGGAGGTCACGACGCCAATCTTTCTCGGCAGGGCAGGGAGCGCGCGCTTGCGGCGTTCATCGAACAGGCCCTCGCGCGCGAGCCGCTGCTTGAGCTGATCGAGGGCGAGCTGTCGTGCGCCGAGCCCCTCCGGTTCGAAGTGCTCGCACAGGAGCTGATACTCGCCCTTCTTATCGTAGACAGTCACGCGGCCGCGAGCGACCACGCGGAGTCCGTCCTGAGGCTTGAACCGCAGACGGAGCAGCGACGAGCGGAACATCACGCCCTTGATCTGGGCGTTGGCGTCCTTCAGCGTGAAATACATGTGGCCGGTATTCCAGACCTTGCAGTTCGAGAGCTCGCCTTCCACCCACACCTCGAAGAACTCCTCCTCGAGACGCATGCGAATGCGGCCCGACAGCTCGGAGACGGTGTGAATGCGACGCTCTTTCGCGGCTGGAGGCTTTCGGGCAGGGGGCTCGGGTGCGGGCTCAGGCTCGGGTTCGGGTTCCTCGAACGGCAGGTCGAACAGGCTCATCGCTGATGCGCGTGTAGAGGCTCGGTCGTCTTGCTCAACGCCGTGAGTTCGGCGTCGGAACAACTGATACGTGTGATGGCCGTCGCGCGGCCGGTCTTGTCGTCGGCCGTCACCACGCAACCATTCAAACGCGGGTTGCCGGTGGCCGGCTCGAACCGGGTCGGGAGCCCGGTGAGAAACCGCGCCAGCGATGGCTCGCGCTCCATCCCGATGATCGAATCATGCGGACCGGTCATCCCGGAGTCGGTCATATAGGCCGTGCCGTTGGGCAGGATTCTGTCATCCGCTGTTTGCACGTGCGTGTGCGTGCCAACGACCAGCGTGACTTTTCCATCGAGGTGCCAGCCCATGGCGACCTTCTCACTGGTGGCCTCGGCATGGAAGTCCACGATGATGACCCGCGTCTTGTGGCGAATGGCTTCGATCTCGCGGAGGACAACCGCAAACGGATCGTCGATCGGCGTCATGAAGACACGGCCCATGACATTGATGACGCCGACGCTGCGCCCATCACCCGTCTGCGCGACGTAGGAGCCGCGGCCGGGTACGCCAGCCGGATAGTTGGCCGGACGCAGCAGGCGAGGCTCGGTCGCGATGTATTCGAGCGCTTCCTTCTTGTCCCAGATGTGATTGCCGGACGTCATGACGTGCACGCCGATCTCGAGCAGCGTGTCGCCGATGTCCTTGGTGATCCCGAAACCGTTGGCGGAGTTCTCGGCGTTGGCGATCACGAGGTCGACGCTGTGCCGCTCGACCAGCCCGCGCAGTCCCTTGCGAATCAGTTCACGCCCGGGGCGCCCGATGATGTCGCCGATGAAGAGGATGTTCATGGGCGATGGTCCGCCGCCAACGTCACCGGGATCGTGTGCGCCTGGCCGCGGCGATCCGCGCGTCGAGGCAGGACGATCGTGAGCTCGCCCGCGACCAGTGACGCGCGTGCGCGCTGGAGATCGAATGCGCCGGTGAGCCGCACGGCACGCGCAAAGCGGCCGAACTCTCGTTCGACCAGGTGAAACGTCGGCTCGGCGGCGGTCCCGGTTGGAGCTTTTTCTCCGGCCACGATCAGCGTGTCGCCCCTGAAGAGCACGCGAAGCGCCTGAGCGGGCACGCCGGCGACGTCCACGATGATTTCGACTGCCGACTGCGTTTCGACCACGTCGAGCGCCGGATGGCATTCACCCGAGTAGACCCGCTGTTCAGCGGAAAGGGTCGAATCCAGATCGGAAAAGAGGTCGCGAAGGTCGCCCGCCAGCTCGCGGGTTTCAGCCTCAGGAACGAAGGAAAACTGGGCCACGGCGGCCATCATCGCACGGGAGGGTGCGAGGGTGCGAGGTGCGAGGGTGCGAAGCTGCGAAGGTGCGAAGGGAACGGAAGCGGCGGAAACTGCGTCAAATCAGCTAGTTCAGTATATGAGTTATATACACTAAGATATAATGCTTGACATACACTCATATACTGCCTATCCTTGAATTCAGCAGGAGAGACGCACAGATGAGCAAGGTCATTGGAATCGATCTCGGAACGACGAATTCAGTGGTTGCCGTGATGGAAGCCGGCGAACCCGCCGTGATCGTGAATCAGGAGGGTGGCCGCACGACGCCGTCCGTGGTGGCGTTCACCAAGGAAGGCGAGCGTCTGGTCGGCCAGGTCGCGAAGCGACAGAGCGTGACCAACCCGGAGAGCACGGTCTTCTCGATCAAGCGGTTCATGGGGCGCAAGCACGGCGAGGTCGCGCCGGAGATTGCGCGCGTGCCGTACAGCGTGATCAAGGCCGACAACGGCGATGCCTGGGTCGAAGTGCGCGGCAAGAAGTATTCGCCGCCGGAAATCTCCGCCGTCATTCTTCAGAAGCTGAAGACCGCGGCTGAGGACTACCTCGGTGAAAAGGTCACCGATGCGGTCATCACGGTCCCGGCGTACTTCAACGACTCGCAGCGCCAGGCGACCAAGGACGCCGGAAAGATCGCCGGTCTCAACGTCCTGCGCATCGTCAACGAGCCGACCGCGGCGGCGCTGGCGTACGGCCTCGACAAGAAGAAGGACGAGACGATCGCCGTGTACGACTTCGGCGGCGGCACCTTCGACGTGTCGATCCTCGAAGTCGGAGAGGGCGTTGTCGAGGTGAAGGCGACCAACGGCGACACGCACCTGGGCGGAGACGACCTCGATCAGCGAATCATCGAGTGGATGGTCGCCGAGTTCAAGAAGACCGACGGCGTGGATCTGAGCAAGGACCGCATGGCGGTCCAGCGTCTGAAGGAGGCGGCGGAGAAGGCGAAGATCGAGCTCTCGACGGTGCTGGAGACGGACATCAATCTGCCGTTCATCACCGCCGATCAGAGCGGCCCGAAGCACCTGCAGATCAAGCTGACGCGGGCGAAGTTCGAGCAGCTCGTGGACGACCTGCTCCAGCGGTCAATGGGTCCGGTCCGCCAGGCGCTTGCCGATGCCGGCCTCAAGCCGTCGGACATCGACGAGGTCGTCCTCGTCGGCGGCTCGACGCGCACGCCGAAGGTGCAGCAGCTCGTGAAGGAGTACTTCGGCAAGGACCCGCACAAGGGCGTGAACCCTGACGAGGTCGTGGCCATCGGCGCCGCGGTGCAGGGCGGCGTGCTCAAGGGCGACGTCAAGGACATGCTGTTGCTGGACGTGACGCCGCTGTCGCTCGGCATCGAAACGCTCGGCGGCGTGATGACGACGCTGATCGCGCGGAACACGACGATCCCGATGCGGAAGAGCGAGATCTTCTCGACCGCGACGGACAACCAGACGAGCGTCGAGGTGCACGTCCTGCAGGGTGAGCGTCAGTTCGCGCGGGACAATCGCACGCTCGGCCGCTTCCACCTGGTCGGCCTGCCGCCGGCGCCGAGGGGCGTCCCGCAGATCGAGGTGGCGTTCGACATCGACGCCAACGGGATCGTCAACGTGGCCGCCAAGGACGTCGCGACAGGCAAGGAGCAGAAGATCACCATCAGCGGCTCGTCCGGCCTGAAGAAGGACGAAGTCGATCGCATGGTGAAGGACGCCGCGTCGCACGAGGCCGAGGACAAGACGAAGCGCGAGCTGATCGACGAGCGCAATCAGGCTGACTCGCTTGCCTACTCGGTGGAGAAGACCGTCAACGAGAACCGCGATCGTCTGCCGTCGATCGAGGTGAGCAAGGTCGAAATCGCGATCGCCGCGGTTCGCGAGGCGGTGAAGGGCGACGAGGTGTCGGCCGTTCGCAGCGCGCGAGGCGAGCTCGAGAAGCTCTCGCACGCGCTGGCGGAGCAGCTTTACAAACAGCAGGCCTCCGGGCCCCGTTCTCAGACCTCGAGCCAGCAAGACGAGGTCAAGGACGGCGAAGTCGTGGATGCGTGAAGGAGAAAGGGAACAATGACCATTACTCGATTCGATCCGTTTCGTCTGCTCAGCGATGTGTACCTCCGGGACGAGGAGCTCACCGGGCCGGGAAGCTGGGTGCCTCCGGCCGATATCTTCGAGACGGCTGGCCGCGACCTCGTGATCAAGGTCGAGCTGCCCGACGTCAATCGCGAAGACGTCGAGGTCACCGTCGAGCACAACACGCTGACGCTGCGTGGCGAGAAGAAGCTGCCGGCCGACGTGAAGGACGAACAGTTCCGGCGCGTCGAGCGGCGTTACGGGAAGTTCACCCGCTCGTTCACGCTGCCCACGACCGTGGACGCAGCCAAGGTCACCGCCGATTTCAAGAATGGCGTGTTGACCGTGACGCTGCCGTTCAGGGAAGAAGCGCGGCCGCGGACCATCAACGTCCAGGTCGCTGCCTAAATACGGAGGGGATCCGGGATCGGGATCGGGATCAGGGAATCAGGAACCCGATCCCGGATCGCCCGACCTCGACCTCCGGATCCTCCGATTCCCGGATCCCCGATTCCTTGTGCTAGTCTCCCGTTATGGCTGATACAGACGACCTTCTGGGCGCAGAAGACCAGCCCGAGACCAGCCCACGTCCGAAAGCTCCTCCCATCGAAAGCCGTTTCCTCTACGTGGACGTTGCCGCCATGCGCGCCAAGCAGTTGCGCCGAGGTGCGGTGCCACGACTGAGTGCGGACGACGACGGAATCGAGACGCCCCGCGCGATCCCGTTCAAGGCCGAGCGCGTCGCGATGGAGGAGGTCCGCCGAGGCCTCGTGCTGTACGAGGTGCCAGGCGGCACGACCCGCTCAGAATCGGAACCTTGACGGCGTCCGTCCCGTAAATTCCGGTTAGGATGGTCGCCTTCCTGATTCTCAGCGCCCTGGCGCTCGCTTTTGCGGGCGCCGTCGCACTCCCGTTCATTCTGCTGGGCGCGGTCATCTGGATCGTTACGTTTCCGATTCGCCTCCTCTTCAAGCTGATTGGCGGCATCTTCGGAATGGTGTTCGGACTGCTCGGTGGGCTGCTGGGCCTGATCATCGGGCCGATCATCGCGATCGTCGTCGCCGTGGCGCTCATCGGTGCGTTCCTGACGGCGATGCTCTCGCTCCTGGCCCCTCTGCTTCCGGTCGCTCTGCTCGGACTGCTGGTCTGGGCCGTTTACCGGGTGACAAAGCGCCCGAACCCCGCATTCTGATAATCTCGGCGCCATGCCGAGACTGACTCTCGCCAGTGCCCTGGTCCTGGCGTGTCTGTTCGCTCCAGTGTGGGCGCAGCAACGTCCGCAGCCTCCGCCTTACCGCATCCTGATCAGCAACGACGACGGTGTTCGCGCGCCTGGCATCGCCATCGTGGCGCAGACCCTTCAGGCGATCGGCCAGGTGACGATCGTCGCGCCCGCTGATAACCAGAGCGGCAAGGGACACTCGATCGTGACGACGGAGCCAGTCTTCCGTACCGACCTGACCTTGCCGAACGGACTGAGAGCGATCTCGCTGACAGCGACGCCCGCAACGACGGTGAACGTCGCGATCAGCAACATCATGACGCCCAAGCCCGATCTCGTCGTGTCGGGGATCAATCGCGGCTACAACCTTGGCTACTCGGCGTACCTCTCAGGGTACCGTCGGTGCGGCACGCCAGGGCGCGATGCTCGGTGTGCCGTCGATCGCGACGTCGCTCGCCGAGGCCGGCACGCAGCGCGACTACGTGTTTGCGGCCGAAGAGGTACTCGGCGTCGCGCGCCGCATCAAGCAGTGGGGCCTGCCGCCCAACACGTTCCTGAACGTGAACATCCCTGTCATGCCCGCTGAGGGCTACAAGGGCTACATGATCACGACGCAGGCCATGCAGCAGGGTGGCAAGGAACACTTCGTCGAGACCAAGCACCCTTCCGGCCGGTCGATCTACTGGAATCAGTTCGAAGAAGGCGGCACCGGTCCGCAAGGCTCGGACATGTGGGCGGTATCGAACGGCTACGTATCGGTGACGCCGATGAAGATCGGTGAAATCGATCCTTCGCAGATGGACTCGCTGCGAGCCATCTTCAAATAGGAACGCGCATGCGCATTGGATTCAGCCTTCTCGTCGCGATCGCGATCGGGGCCCCCGCCGCGGCGCAGCCCGTGCAAGCCACGCGTCCGAACGTCGTCCTGATCATCACGGACGACGTGGGCTACGGTGACATCGGCAGCTACGGCGCGCCCGACATCAAGACGCCGAACATCGACAGCCTCGCGAAGAACGGGACGCGGCTGACCGACTTCTACGCCGCGCCGAACTGCTCGCCGACGCGTGCCATGCTGATCAGCGGCCGCTATCAGCAGCGTTACCGGATCGAGAATCCTCTCGGGGCGGCGACAACGGCCGGCGATCAGGGGCTGCCGGCGACCGGCCGCTCGCTGCCGCAGCTGCTCAAGAACAACGGCTATCGAACCGGCCTGATCGGCAAGTGGCACCTCGGTTACAAGCCGGAGTTCAGTCCCGGCGGGCACGGGTTCGACTACTTCTTCGGCTTCAAGAGCGGGCTCATCGACTACTACCAGCACACCGATCAGACTGGCCAGCACGACCTGTTCGAGAACAACGCGCCAACCCACGTCACCGGATACTCAACCGACCTGTTCACCGAGCGGTCGGTGAAATTCATCGAAGAGAACGCCAGCCAGCCGTTCTTCCTCGAGGTGGCGTTCAACGCGGCGCACTGGCCGTTCCAGGTACCCGATCACCCGTCGGTTGCGGCGGGCAATGGGCGCTTCGTCCAGCCGCAGGAGGATCCGACCAATACGCGGCGTGACTACGCCGCCATCCTCGAGCGAGCGGATCAGGGCGTCGGCAAGATTCTCGCGACCCTCGACCGCCTGGGACTGACGCGCAACACGCTGGTCATCTACACCCAGGACAACGGCGGCGAGTGGCTGTCGCGCAATGCGCCGCTCTTCCACCGCAAGAGCACGGTGTGGGAAGGTGGCATCCGCGTGCCGGCGATCTTCAGATGGCCCGGACGAATCCCGGCAGGGAAGACCTCGTCCCAGGTCGGCATCATCATGGATCTCACCGCGACGATCCTGGCCGTGACGAACTCGCCCGTGCCGCCGGAGGCCAAGCTCGAAGGTATCAACCTCCTGCCGCTGCTTCAGGCCGGTGCACAGCGTACGGATCGCACACTGTTCTGGCGGATCACCGGCCAGGCGCGACGACAGCGCGCCGTCCGGCAGGGAGACTGGAAGCTGTTGCTCGACGGCGGCGTTCCGCTTCTGCTACAACCTGGCCAACGACGTCGGCGAGCGGAACGACCTGGCCAGTCAGCGCACGGATATCGTCAGGCGCATGTTCCCGTTGATCACGCAGTGGGAGCAGGATGTTGACGCGGAGGCCAAGGCGCTCGGCGCACCGGCCTCGGCATCGGCGCGGCCCTAGCGAGAATCGCGCGGCCCGCGTGTCCGACGACCGCATCGGCCCGTATCACGTCGCCATCTTCACGCTGTGTGGCGCGTGCCTGATCATGGACGGCTTCGACGTCCAGGCCATCGGGTACGTCGCGCCGGCCATCATTCAGGACTGGAAGATACCCGCCGCTGACATGGGCCCGGTGTTCAGCGCCGGACTGCTCGGTCTGTTCCTCGGCTCGTTGCTGTTCAGCATGCTGGGCGACCGGATCGGCCGCCGGCCGGTGGTCCTCGGCGCCACGGTCGTCTTCTCCGTGCTGACGCTCCTCACCGCGCGTGTCACCTCGCTCCCCGAGCTGATCATCATGCGAGTGCTGGCCGGCCTCGGACTTGGCGCCATCCTCCCGAACATCACCGCGCTCATCGGCGAATACAGCCCGAGCCGGCACCGCGTCACGACAATGATGATCGTGACCAACGGGTTCACGATCGGCGCGATGATCGGCGGCTTCCTGTCGGCGTGGCTGATTCCCGCATACGGATGGCGCTCGGTGTTCGTGGTCGGCGGCGTCGTGCCGCTGCTCCTGCTGCCGGCGATGTTCGCGTGGCTGCCGGAGTCGCTCGGACGCGACGAGCGACGTGAACGCTTTCCGCTCGCGCGGCTCTTTGATGACGGCCGCGCTATGGGCACCGTCCTGCTGTGGACGGTGAACTTCATGAACGTGTTGAACGCTTACTTCGTCTCGAGCTGGCTGCCGACGGTGGTGCGCGGCGCCGGCTACCCGACGGAAACCGCGGTGCTCGTGGGCGCATCAGTCCAGACCGGTGGCGTGCTCGGCACGCTGGCGCTTGGGTGGGTGCTGCGACGAGTGGGCTTCGTGCCCGTCCTGACCTGCTGTTTTGTTCTGGCCGCGGTGAACCTCGCGTTGATCGGGCAGCCCGGGCTGTCGCTGTCGTTGCTCTTTGTCGTCGCGTTTCTCGCCGGGCTTGGCATCTTCGCCGGCCAGCCGGGCCTCAATGCGCTGGCCGCCACGTTCTATCCCACCGAGATGCGGTCCACCGGCATTGGTGCGGGGCTCGGAATCGGGCGCTTTGGCGCGTTCATCGGCCCGCTGCTTGCCGG
Source organism: uncultured Acidobacteriota bacterium (assembly GCA_963751025.1). Classification (GTDB taxonomy): domain Bacteria; phylum Acidobacteriota; class Vicinamibacteria; order Vicinamibacterales; family UBA2999; genus Gp6-AA40. The sequence goes on from CAVVTC010000017.1 coordinate 130,816, forward strand.
CGAGTTGATGCGCAATAGCTGGACGACGCAGGATCTGTTTCACGCCGCCGCGGTCCCGGCGGCGATCTCGGCGATGGCGATCGTCGCGCTGCGGTGGACGGGGAGGGTGGCGTGAAAGCGGTTCGGGTACACACCGTCGGCGGTCCCGAGGTGTTGCAATACGAAGACGTGGACGTGCCGCGTCCGGGTGCGGGCGAGGCGCTGGTGAAGATCGCCGCGTCGGGCTTGAACTATCTGGACGTGCAGTACCGCATCGGCCGCGTGAAAGCGCCGACGCCGTTCGTCATTGGATCCGAGGCCGCGGGAGTGGTGACCGAGATCGGATCGGGAGTCACCGATCTGAAGGTCGGGGATCGAGTGGGCTGGGCGATGACGCTGGGGTCGTACGCCGAGTACGCCGTCGTGCCGGCGTGGAAGCTGGTCGCGATTCCGGCCGGACGTCGATCTCCAGATTGCCGCCGGTGTGATGCTGCAGGGACTGACCGCACACTACCTGACGCACAGCACGTTCGCGTTGAAGCCGGGCGACACCGCAGTCGTCCATGCGGCGGCGGGCGGCGTCGGCTCGGTGATCGTGCAGGTCGCTCGGATCGTTGGCGCCCGCGTGATCGCGACGGCCGGCACCGAGGCGAAGGCCGAGCTCGCGCGCCAGGCCGGCGCGAACGAGGTCATCGTCTACACGAAGCAGGACTTCGAGGCCGAGGTGAAGCGTCTGACTGATGGCCGCGGCGTGGATGTCGTGTACGACTCGGTAGGGAAGGACACGTTCGACAAGAGTCTGAACTGTCTGCGCCCGCGCGGGATGCTCGCGCTCTTCGGCTTCTCGAGCGGTCTGGTGCCGCCGTTCGATCCGGCGATCCTCGGGACGAAAGGGTCGCTGTTCCTGACCCGCCCCGGACTCAATCAGTACATGGCGACGCGAGACGAGCTGCTGTCCCGCACCAGCGCCATCTTCGGGTGGCTCGCGAGCGGTGCACTCACGATACGAATCGGTCACGTGTTTCCGATGGCCGAGGCGCGGAAGGCCCATGAAGAACTCGAGGCCCGCCGGACCACGGGCAAGGTTCTACTGACGTAGTGTCCGGCTTTAGCCGGACTACAGGATGAACATGATGAGACCAGCAATCGCTCTCGCCGTGCTCGTGATCTGCGCAGTGGCCGCCGGCTTCGCGCAGAGTCCTTCTTCGACATTTGCCCGCGGCAGCAGCCAGCAGTCCTGGCAGAATCCCGGACTCAAGGGCGTCCTGGCCAAGTGCAAGACCCCTCCGCCGGCGTTCGGATTTCCGATCGCGCAAAACGTCAAGCCAGAGCCGCCGGAACCAGCCGCACCGCCGCCGTCAACCGCGATCCCCGGCGTGATCGCCGCCGGGCAGACATGGAAGGTCGTCTGGCACTGGGAGGGCAACAACGCCGACGGCCCTATCGCCGGAGACAACGGCACGATGCTGTTCGCGAACAACGACGCGAGCAACGTCATGAGGCTCGACCCGGCAACGGGCCTCGCCACGATTGTCCACAAGGACACCAATACCGGCGGCGCTCTCTCGCGCAGCAAGAACGGCGCGCTGTTCCTCGCCTCGAGAGGACTGAACGCCGGCATCCTGCAGCTCGAGCCGCAACGCAAGGTATTCGCGAGCTCCTTCCGTGGCGAGCCGCTCGATTGTGTCGGCGGCGTGCTGAACGATCTTGGTCGCTGACAGCCGCGGGGGTGTCTACCTGTCTATCACAGGGGGCGGGCTGTTCTACGCCAACGCGAAGGGCGTTGTCTCGCAGTATGGCGAAGGCGTCGCCGGGGCTAACGGCATCATCCTGAGCCGGGACGAGAAGACGCTCTATGTCACGAACGGTGCAGTGGTGATCGCCTTCGACGTCCAGGCCGACGGCGCATTGACGAACCAGCGGGAGTTCGGAAAGCTGCGCGGCGGTCAGGCCGGCGACGGCTCGGCCGTCGATATGGAGGGGCGAGTGTATGTGGCCACGGGATCGTCGGTGGACGTCTTCGCACCGAACGGCGACTTCCTCGGCAGCATTCGAGGACCGCAGGGACTGCATGGCACGGCGTTCGGCGGTCGCGACAAGAAGACCCTCTTCGGGATCGTCTTCTACGGCGACTGGGGCACGCCGAGCGCGAGAAATCGGCTCATCGCGATTCCAATGATCGCGCAGGGCTACACCGGCCGCGCGAAGTAGAACTCAGTAGTGCCAAAGGTACCGCGTATGTCTTCGTGAACTTCGTGCTCTTCGTGGTTGTATTCGGTTTGTTCTTTACGGGACGACGTTCAGAGTGAGCCGAATCGTGGACAGGTCGGGGCGGATCGATGTCGCGGGTGTGAGGCTGAGTGGCAGGAGTGGCGCCTCGTCGTCGAAGAGCGCGGTGACTTCGATCGTCGTGCCGCGGGGAAGCGGAATCGGCTCGCGGAACCAGTAGCGACGCACCCAGTCAGGCCGCGGATGGAAGGCGATCAGATTGGCGCGAGTGCCGTCGGGCCGCGTCGCGACGACCTTCACGCTGGTGCTGGTGAGTCCGGCGTCGGGATAGATCGCGAGCGCACGGACGTCCTCGGTAATCGTGCGCCGGAACGCGAAGCGATCGGCGGCGGCGACCGCGGTGAAGTCGGGCGCCAGCTTGACGGCCCGCATCGCCGTCGCGGGCCCAGGCGCGAAGTACAACCCCACCGTGCTTCGGTCACGCAGTTCCTTGCGCTCGTACTCCCATGTCTTTCGATAGAGCACGCGCACGACGAGCTCCGCCGAAGCCGGCAGCTCGAAGGCGAGCCCGTCCGGCGGCGCGAGTGGCTCATCCCCCGGCAACCAGGTCGCGAGCACTCGCTCGACGCCGGCGTCCGGCGAAGCAGGTGAGCGCACGGCGATGGTGGCGGCGCGTACCATGGCCGCGGTGCCGGGCATCAGATCGACGGCCCTCACCCATCGGCTTTCGGTCGTTCCGGTCGGGACGATGAACTCGGCGGTGCGCTCGCGGACATCCTCGGCGGCCACGAACTCAGTCGGCAGCGGCAGCGCGAGATCGGGTGGTCCAAGTTGCCAGTTGGTGTCGCGCGTGACTGGCGCGGGATCTTTGTCGGGACCGCCGATGGGCGTGCCGCCGGTCACCCACGTGAGCAGCAGGTTCATCTCACGCGGCGACAACCCGGGCGCGTTGCGGAATCGGCTCGGCGCTTCATCGATAGCACCCGGCGGCATGTGGCCGGCGAGGATCTCGGTCCGGATCGACTCTCCCCACGGCACCGCCTCGGCGTGCGTCATCAACGACATCGGCGCGACACCGCCGCCGACATGGCACTTGCCGCAGCGATCGCGCAGGATCGGAAACACATCGTCGTTGAACGTGTACGGCGAGGTAATCGGCTTGTGCGCGTCGCCGGGTTCGACGTCGAGGACGACCGCGATGACCACGAATACGCCAGCGAGAACAAGGCGCGCGATGCTGCGGGTCACTGTCCCACCTCGCCGAAGGCGGCCAGTACGTCGGCGATCGCCGTCTTGAACGCCGCGTAGACGGCTTCGATCTGCGCGCGATTGCCGACGTCGCCCGAGGCGTCGAGGAGCCATGCGGTACGCACGACGCGTCCCAGGGCAGGCTCGCCCGCATCGCGCTGCCTGGGCGTCAGGTGACCCAGGTGCGGTTCGAGCGCGATCGCAATGTCCTTGGCCTGGAAGGCCGGCACCCACACCGCCGCGAAGTCACCGCGGGCGATGAGCTCGCCGACCTCTTTGTCTCGCGCGCCCAGGTGCTCGAGCATGCCGCTCATCGACGTCGGTATCGGAGGCGGCGTGAGGCTGGGATCGGCGCTGGACGTCGGAACTGGTGCCGGCGCTGGCGTCGTCGGAGGCGAGAGCGGCAGCGGCTCCGATGTCCGCACGACTGGCACCGCGGGCTCCTTCGAGAGCGACGCGAACGTGAAGTCGAAGCGGTGTTCCGGCTGGTCGCCGCCGAACTTCACTTTCGCAGTCATCTCCGCCGGCAGCGTCGCCGGATCGATGCGCGCCTCGAGATAGGGACGGTTGCGCACGGTCTTCAGCGGAAACGTCCTGATCTCGGTTGTCTTGCGCGTCGCCGGATCGAATGTTTCCTTCGTGACTACGCGCGCCTGCACGTCCTTCATCTTCGCCGCCGCGAGCGGCCGGCCGTAGTCGTCGTAGATGTAGAGCCTGAACACGCGCGCGGACGAATGGACACCTTCGAGGTGATGCCAGTTGTCGGGCGCCATGAAGAACTGGCCGCCGTGCTGCGGGTTGTGGTTCCCGTGCGCGCGCAGCGACCGTCGTCCGATGCGCGGCGACCCATCCGCGCACGTCCCGGGCTCGAGATGCTCGGTCGCGCGATCGGCGCTACAGGTCCACGTCAGCGACACCGTCACCGGAACCAGCTGACGCCCGCACATGCGGCACGTGCCGGAGCTGGATTCGGTCACCGTCGTGTGTACCGGGCACATCCAGGCCGCGTCGAGTCGCACCGGGACGAGCGGCAGCTTGCAGTAGGGACACGTGCCGGGCTTCGACTCGAGGACATCCGGGTGATGGATGCACGTCATCGAGATGGGTGGCAGCACCGGCGGCGCGGGCGTTCGGGCGCGCTGCGCCGTGACCACCGTCGTGATCGCGAGGGCTACGATTGCCGCCGTGAGGATGGGTTTCATTCGCACCCGGATGACTGGGACCATTATGCCAAAGCGCCCGTGAAGGCAACGGAGGGGTCGGAGGGAACGGCCTCACACGGAGGAACGGAGAAACGGAGAAAGATTTCGTCAAAATTGCGTCTCCGTTGCTCCGCTTCTCCGTGTGAACCCGTTCCTCCGTAATCTCCGTTGCCTCGGATGTTAAACTCGCCCGTACGCCTCGACTCCTGTCTGCCTCGATCGCGCTGACCCTGTTGCTCGCGCCGGGCGCCACGCTCTCCGTGTCGGCGCAGTCACCAAGCGGCGAAGAGGTCTTCAGGCAAAGCTGCGCGTCCTGTCATAACGGCGCGGCCGACTCACGCGCGCCCAGTCCTGAGGCGCTCAAGGCCCGCACTCCGCAAGCGGTGATCGAAAGCCTCATGACCGGCGCCATGCGGCCGCAGGGATCGCGACTCAGCGGTCCCGAACGTCGTGCCGTTGCCGAGTTCGTGACGGGGAAGATCGTCGGCGGTGATGTGACCGGTGCCGAGTCCGGACGATGTGCAGCTACTGGGACCAGCGATCAGGGACCGGGGATCAATAGATCCCGATCCACAACTGGCGATCCCCGAGCCCCGATCCCAGATCCCCGGTTCGCGTGGTCGGGATGGAGCCCGACGATCACGAACACGCGTTTTCAGTCGGCCGAGAGGGCCGGTCTATCCGCGGCCGACGTTCCCCGGCTGAAGCTGAAGTGGGCCCTGGGATTCCCTGATGCGTCTGTCGCCTGGTCGTCGCCCACGGTTGCCGGCGGCCGTCTCTACGTCGGCAGCCAGAACGGGACGGTCTATTCGCTCGATGCCAAGACCGGATGTATCCACTGGACCTTCAGCGCCGCGGGTGGTGTGCGTACCGCGATCGCGGTTGGCGCGCGTGTCGGCAATTCCGCTGCGCTGATTTACTTCGGCGATACCGCCGCCAACGCCTACGCCGTGAATGCCGACACCGGCCGCGTCGTGTGGACGCGCAGGGTCGACGATCATCCCCTTGCTCGGATCACAGGATCGCCCACGCTGCACGCCGGCCGTCTGTACGTGCCGGTCGCGTCGTACGAAGAATCGCAGGGCTCCGACCCGCGTTATCCGTGCTGCTCGTTTCGCGGTAGCGTGAGCGCACTGGATGCGGCTACCGGCCAGGTGATCTGGAAGACGACGATGATTCCGGATCCGCTGGAGCGGCGAGGCACGAGCACGGCCGGTGTCCCGTTGTGGGGGCCATCGGGATCGGGAATCTGGTCGGCGCCAACCGTCGACGAGGGTCGTCGACGCGTCTATGTGGCGACCGGCAATGCCTACAGCGCTCCCGCGCACGCCTCGACCAACGCGGTGGTTGCGCTCGATCTCGACACGGGATCGATTCGCTGGATGCGGCAGATGACGGCTGGCGACGTGTACTTGAGCAATTGTCGCGCGGGCAATCCCAACTGTCCGGAGGTCAACGGTCCCGATCACGACTTCGGCAGCCCACCGGTACTGGCGCGCGCGGGTGGGCGAGACGTGCTGGTGATCGCGCAGAAGTCAGGCATGGCCTTCGCGCTCGATCCGCAGCACGACGGTGAAGTGATGTGGGAGTACAGGGCGGGGCAGGGCGGCGTACTTGGCGGGCTCGAGTGGGGCGCGGCCGTCGATGGCGATCACGCATATTTCGCGGTCTCGGACATGCTGCAGCCGAAGCCGGGCGGTCTCCACGCCGTCCGACTGTCCACCGGACAGCGGACCTGGGTCACTCCGCCGCCGGCACCCGCATGCGGCACCGGGCGCGGGTGCAATGCCGCGCAGTCCGCGGCCGTGACGGCCATTCCCGGCGTCGTGTTCTCGGGCTCGAACGACGGCGCACTGCGTGCCTACTCGACCGCAACTGGCGCGATCGTGTGGGAGTTCGATACCAACAAGGACTTCACGAGCGTCAACGGCGTGACGGCGAAGGGCGCGTCGCTCATCGGGCCCGGCCCGGTGGTGGTCGGTGGTATGGTGTATGTGAACTCGGGATACGGCGCATTTGGCGGAAGACCTGGAAACGTACTACTTGCCTTTGGCTTGGAGTAGGCGCATGAGAGTGAAGCGATTCGAGACGCGTAGCCTGGTTCTCCTGATTGGCATTGGTGTGTGGGTCGGAGTGGCTTCGACCGTCACGAGCGGGGCTCCCCCGCAACTGCGATCCCCAGGTGAAACAAACGCGCCGACGTTCAGTGCGGATGTCGCGCCCATCATGTACGCGAAGTGCGTGAGCTGCCATCGCCCCGGTGAAGTGGCGCCGATGTCGCTCATCACCTTCAAGGACGTTCGGCCATGGTCCGGGTCGATTCGTGAGAAGGTCGCGTCGCGCGTGATGCCGCCGTGGCATGCCGATCGTCAGCACGGCACGTTCCGCAACGAGCAGAGCCTGACGCAGCCGGAGATCGACACGATCGTGAAGTGGGTGAATGCTGGTTCGCCCGAAGGCGATCCGTCGCGCCTGCCGGCGCTGCCGAAGTTCCCGGACGGCTGGCAGATCGGCACGCCGGATGCGGTCATCGAAATGCCGGTCGCGTATCAGGTGCCGGCGAAGGGCGAGATCGAATATCAGTACTTCGAGGTGCCGACCAACTTCACCGAGGACAAGTGGATGCAGGCCGGTGAAGTACGAGCGGGCGACCGCGCGCACGTGCATCACATCATCGTGTACGTGAAGGAGCCCACGCCGATACCGCGGCCGAACGTGGTGAGCAACCGGATCATCGCCTCGACCGTGCCCGCGCCGGCCGCCGCGCCAGCCGCGCCGCGTCCGGCGGCGCCCCGTCCGGCCGTGGCAGGCGCCGCGACACCAGTCGCACGGACCGGCGATCAGATGCTGGTGAACTGGGCGGTCGGTGAAGACGCCCCGGTGTTCCTGCCGGGTATGGCGAAGCGGATTCCGAAGGGCTCGTCGCTGGTGTTCCAGGTCCACTACACGACCAATGGAACGGCCGGCACGGATCGTTCCAAGATTGGATTGATCTTCTCGAAAGAGGCCCCGAAGCGTGAGGTGCGCACCGGCATGGTGCTCAATCCGATGTTCGCGATTCCGGCGGGCGCCTCCGATCATCTGATCGAAGCCGAGGCCACGTTCAGCGAGGACGTGAACCTGTGGAGCATGCACCCGCACATGCACCTGCGCGGGAAGGACATGACCTACACCGCGACCTACCCGGACGGCCGCAAGGAGATCGTGCTGCGCGTGCCGAAGTTCGACTTCGGCTGGCAGACCGACTACTGGCTGGCGAAGCCGTTGATGCTTCCGAAGGGTTCGAAGCTCCACGTCGCCGCGCACTTCGACAACTCCACGGCGAACCGTCACAATCCGGATCCGACCGCGACGGTCCGGTGGGGCGATCAGACGTGGGAGGAGATGATGATCGGGTTCTTCACGTACACGGTGGAGGGCCGGCCGGTCTCGAGCTCCGCGCAGTAGAGATGCAGTGTAGGGCGGGTCTTGCTTTGTAGACCCGCCTTGCCTTCTTGAGCACTTTGCTCCAGATGTCCGCCGGGTCCAAAGAGCAGGACCCGGCCTACACTGCACAACTTACTTCGCCTTCTCTGCGGCTCTCGACCCGCTCAGGATGTTCCGCATCGAGTTGTTGCCCTCGTGGCACGCGTACTCGAACAGTGAGTCGTCGGGCTGCTTCAACAGCGTGAGCGCCGCCGTCCACGGCTTCGTCCACACCGTCGGATCGTCGACCGTCACTTCGTACGCGATGCCGTCGCCGTCGCGCGTGAAGCGCTCGATCATGTGAAGCGTCTCGCGCGAGCCGCGGAAGTTGGTCTTGTCGCTGAAATTGGTGGTGTCCACGACGAGCGTGTTGCCCTCCCAGTGTCCGCGCGCATCGCCGTTGTACCCGCGAATCGGGGTTCCAACATGTGCCGCGGCTCCAATCGGGATGACGCGGGTGTCGTGGATCATCTCGTAGGTGATGGCGACGGCGCCCGGAGCCTGGACGATTCGCAGGTTCGCGTTGTAGACCGTCGGGAACATCGCGCCGGGAATGCCGCGGCTGATACACCGCTCCCAGAGACTCAGATCCTCGGGCCCGTTGAAGATGGCGGTGCCGCCAAACGAGCCCAGCCCGGCAAACGTCCCGCCGCCCGCCGGCGCGGCCACGACCAGCGGCCGGCCTCTGCTGCGCCAGCGCCGGCAGTCTGCCGTCGGGTGGATCGATGAGGAGCGATGTACGCCGCGACACCTTGCCGCGCTCGAGCCAGTGCGGCGGTGGGGACGTCGCCGACCCGACGGCTCCCGCGTTGGAGCGGTCGGCGGTCTCGAGATCGAAGTCGGAGTTGTCCGACAGCAGCTGCTTGTCAGCCTGCGCCCGGCGCTGCACGTACTCGGCGTCGTTCAGGAACCGCCGATCGCCGTACTGGGACGGCCGCTCGAACGGCACGCTCAACTCGGCCTCGCTGCTGAACGTTCCCTGAAGATCCGGGTCGCCCCATGGTGTTTTTGGCACCGCAGGTCCCTGTGCGGAACCGACGACGGCAATCAACGCAGCGAGAACCCCCGTGGACACGACACGCCTCGTGCTCATCTCAGGCCTCCTTGAGCGATCGTACGGATTCGCACACCCGCCCTGCCAACAAAAGCGCGTCAAATCTACCCCGTTTTCCCGGATCGCGCGACATCTCTGTGGCGGACGCGCGCGAAGCGGGCGTCGCCGCGAAGGGCATCCATCTTCGGATCGACGTCGATCGAGTAGAGGAACGCCGAGTTCTCGTGGCCGGCCCGTTCGAGCTCCTCGAACGCGTCCGAGCGCTCGCCGAGCGCGTCGCGCAGCATGGCCATGTAGTAAGCGTCCACGTACTCGGTTTGCCGCATGAGTTCGAGGTCGCCGAGGATCCGCCGCGCCGCCTCGACGCGATCCATTTTCGCGAGACAGGTCGCCTCGAGCGCGCGCGTCCACGGCAGGTTGGGCGACATCACCGATGCGAGCTGATACTGCTCGAGCGCCTCCTCGAGCTTCCCGGCACATTCGAGCGCCATGGCGTAATTGACGCGGGAGATCTGCAGGTACGGGTGCAGCTCCACGGCCTTGCGGCCCTCGTCCATGGCTTCCGTCAGCTCGCCGCGCCACATCCTGACGAGGACGAGCGTGGCCGGCAAGGTCGGGAGGAGCGGCTCGACCTGCGAGCAGTGCTCGAGCGCCTCGAGCGACTTGTCGAGTTGCCCGAGCGTGGCAGAGAGCAGCGCCGAGCGGACGAGCGCGGTTCCGTACGTCGGCCGTTCCCGCAGCGTCTGCGCGAACTCCGTCTCGGCGTCCTCGAGCCGGTGCTCGAACATGTGCAGGCCGTGGGCCCGGTTGCAGCGCAGCTCGGGCCTGAGACCGCCGGCGTCCACGGCACGGGCGTGCGCATCGAGAAACTCGCCGTAGACATCACTCGGCGCGCGCATGCCGAACGTGGCCAGCATCAGGTAGCAGGTGGACAGTCCCTCGAAGGCGCGAAAGTCGGTGGCGCATTCCTGCGCCGCGCGCTTGAAGCACTCGATCGCGCGGTCGGCCCCGTCGCGGGTGCGACGGTTCCAGTAGTGCCATCCGGTGCGAACGAACTCCTCCGAGGCGGGAATCTCGAGGCAGTAGCCGACCTTCGGCCGGTGCGTGATCCAGCGCCCGTACTCGCCCAGGCTCTTCCTGACCTCGCCGATCGTGACGTCGACCGTGTGCCGCGAGACGAACGTGCCGTCCCACGCCTCAGCCATCATCTGCTCGTAGCCGATCGACTGTCCGCTATGGCGCAGCAGGGTCTTCAGCGCCTGAAAGGCCTGCGGGCGGAGCTTGACCTCCACTCCATCGCGCAGCAGACGCGTCGACGAGGGGTCGAGGAGAAAGGGGCCGAAGCTGACTTCCGACATGGGCGCCTGCACGCGTGGCGTACGGGGCAATTTGCCGTCTTTTTGGCCGTTGGTCAAGAGACGAAGTGCACGGTGATTTGACGGCTTTTTGAAACGGGTTTTGCGCGGTTGGGCTCTACAATCGCGCCCACTTCATCGCAGTTCACCAAGCGGGATGACAGGGGGTTGGTCATGCGTCTGAGAGCCGTGTGTGTCGTTGTCGCCATGTTCGTGCTGCTGCCGTCGGCTGCGCACGCGCAGGCGTCGATAACCGGCATCGTCAAGGACTCGTCAGGGGGCGTGCTGCCTGGCGTGACGGTCGAGGCTGCCAGCCCGGCCCTGATCGAGAAGGTCCGCTCGGCCGTGACCGACGAGTCCGGCCGCTATCGTATCGTCGATCTGCGACCGGGGACGTATGCCGTCAATTTCAGCCTGACGGGCTTCCAGTCCGTTCGGCGTCAAGGCATCGAGCTGCCCGGCACGTTCACCGCGACCGTCGACGCCGAGCTCAGGGTCGGCTCGATCGAGGAAACGATCACCGTCACCGGTGAGTCGCCGATCGTTGACGTCCAGAGCATTCGCCGCCAGACCGTGCTCGACAACGACATCATCTCGTCGATTCCGGCGACGCGCTCGTACAACAGCCTGATGCAGCTGATGCCGAACACCGTCACGCAGGCGGGCGCGGCGATGGACACCCAGGTCGTGCCAGGCATGGTGGTCTTCGGCGGCGCCGGCGGCCGCACCAACGAAGGCCGCGTCAACATCGACGGCATCAGCGTCGGCTCGGCGTTCAATGGCGCCGGCGTGTCGTCGTACATCGCCGATGTCGGCAACGCGCGCGAGGTGACGATGACCACGTCGGGCGGCCTCGGCGAAGCCGAGGGCGGCGGTCCGTCGTTGAACATCGTGCCGAAGGAAGGCGGCAACGCCGTTCGCGGCAGCTTCTACGCGGCGGGCGTGACCGAGGGCATGATCGGCAGCAACTACTCGGAGGAACTGCGCGCCCGCGGGCTCACGACGCCGGGCGAGACGCGCAAGGTCTGGGACTTCAATCTCGGCGATCGGCGGGCCGATCAAGGCGGACCGCCTGTGGTATCTTCGGCACGTTCCGCGACGAAGGCAGCGAGCGCAGCGTGCCGGGCATGTTCGCCAACGCCAACGCCGGCGATCCCACGAAGTGGACCTACGTCGCCGACCAGCACCCGCCCCGCCGTCAACGCGGCGTCGTACCGCATGATGTCGATGCGCCTGACCGCGCAGGTGACGCCGCGCAACAAGGTCGCGTCTTCTGGGACGAGCAGAAGCCGTGCGAGGGCGGCGCCGCTCAGGGGTTCTCGGGCAGCGCGTGCCGCACGTCTGGCGACGACCTGGTCTACGGCGGATCGACGGCGGCGCCGACGCCGTCCGCATCGGCGACGCTCGCGCCTGAAACCGCGGCGTATCGCGACTACGGCAATCGCGTGTATCAGGCCAAGTGGACCGCGCCGGCGACCAACCGGCTGCTGCTCGAAGCCGGCATGGGCTCCTACCGCAGCCGATGGGGCGGCAAGGAAGTCCCGGGCTCGAACACGCTGGATCTGATTCGCGTCGTCGAGCAGTGCGCGACCGGCTGCGCGGCCAACGGCGGCATCCCGGGGTTGACCTACCGATCGGGCAACTGGTCCTCGAACATCAACTGGAACACGCAGTGGAATGCCGGCGTGTCGCTGGTGACCGGCAGCCACAGCATCAAGATCGGCTATCAGGGGGCGCTGCTCTACGACGACCGCAAGAACTTCACGAATTCCGAGTTCCTGCAGTACCGCGTCAACAACGGCGATTCCCGATCAGATCACGCATGACCATCAACGCGTTTCCGGTCCACCAGCGCGTGCGCAGCGATGCGTTCTACGTGCAGGAGCAGTGGACGATGGGCCGGATGACGCTGCAGGGCGCGCTGCGCTACGACCATGCGTGGAGCTACTTCCCCGAGCAGACGGTCGGTCCGGTGCGCTTCTTCCCGACTGCCAAGACGTATCCGCACACGGTGGGCGTCGAGGGCTATCACGATCTGTGGCCGCGCGGCGGCGTCGCCTACGACCTGTTCGGCAACGGCAAGACGTCGGTCAAGGTCAACATCGGGCGCTATCTCGAGGCGGCACAGAACGGCGGCTTCGTTCATCGCGCTCAATCCCACCGGTCGGCTGTCGACGACGACGACGCGGGCGTGGACCGATACGAACCTCAACTTCCGTCGCCGACTGCGACCTGCTGAACCGGCGCGGCGCAGAATCTCGATCGCGAGCGGCGGATCGACATCTGCGGCGCGAACACGAACGCGAACTTCGGCACGCGAAGTCTTCGAGTCGACGCTCGATCCGGCGCTGCTCTCGGGTTGGGGCGTGCGCTCCGGCGACTGGCAGTGGGGCGCGTCGGTGCAGCAGGAAGTACTGCCGCGCGTCGCGGTCGAGGTCGGCTATCAGCGCCGCTGGCTCGTGAACTTCGCCGTGACCGACAACCGCGCGCGGAGCGCGGAGGACCACACGCTGTTCGGCATCAACATCCCGGTCGACCCGCGGCTGCCGGACGGCGGCGGCGGCGTGCTGGGGGCCTCTACAACGTCACCGCGACGGCGGCGGCACGGCTGAACGACAACTTCCAGACGCTGGCGACGACCTACGCGGATCGCACGCAGGTGGCCAACTCGATCAACATGAACGTCACCGCGCGCCCGCGAAGCGGGCTGGTGCTGCAGGGCGGCTTCAACACGGGCGAAGACCGACTAGCGACGAGCGTGCGATCTCCGCGATGTTGCTGCCGGAGACTGCGCCCACCAACCCGTGGTGCGACACGACCACGCGGATGGGTCACGCGGGTGACCGCGCTCGGCACCTACACCATTCCGAAGATCGATGTGCTCGGTCGCGGCACGATGCGCAGCGACCAGGGCGGCGACCTGGCGGCGAACTGGGCGGCGCCGAACTCCGCGACGGTCGGGCTCAATCGGCCGTTCGCCGGCGTCGCCGGCCAGACGATCACGGTCAACCTGATCGAGCCGGGCACGCTCTATGGCGATCGCGTCAACCAGTTCGACCTGCGGTTCGCGAAGATCCTGCGCTTCGGCCGCACGCGCACCAACGTCGGGTTCGACATCTACAACATCGACGAACTCGGCGCCGGTGCTGACCTACAACCAGAACTTCGTGCTGCCGACGGCGGCCAATCCCACCGGCTCATGGCTGGCGCCGACGTCGGTACTGCAGCCGCGGTTCGTGAAGTTCAGCGCGCAGATCGATTTCTGAGGTAACGGGGGTTGGCGGAGGCAACGGATCTGATCCGTTCCCTCCGGTCACCCTCCGTTCGCTCCAGGAACGAGCGTGCGGGAGATGTGAACGGTTCACGCTATAATCGCGCCCACTTCATCGCAGTTCACCCAGCGGGAACGAAGGGAGTTCGGTCATGCGTGTGAAAGCCGCGTGTCTTGTTGTCGCCATGTTCGTGCTGTTGCCGTCGGCCGCGCATGCCCAGGCGTCGATTACCGGCATCGTCAAGGACTCGTCAGGCGCTGTGCTGCCCGGCGTCACGGTGGAAGCGTCAAGCCCCGCGCTCATCGAGAAGGTCCGAACCGCCACGACCGACGGCAACGGTCAGTACCGCATCGTCGATCTTCGGGCGGGAGAGTACACGGTCACGTTCACGTTGTCGGGATTCAGCGACCGTCAAGCGCGAGGGCGTCACCCTCGAAGGGTCGTTCACCGCGACCATCAACATCGACATGCGCGTTGGCGAGCTCACCGAGACCATCACCGTCACCGGAGAGTCGCCGATCGTCGACGTGCAGAGCATCAAACGCCAGATGGTGCTCGACAACGACATCATCAGCGCGATTCCGTCCTCGCGGTCCTACAACAACCTGATTCAGCTGATTCCGAACAGCGTCAACCAGGCTGGAGCGCCGACCGACGTGCAGGTCGTGCCGGGCATGGTGGTGTTTGGCGGCTTCGGCGGGCGGTCCAACGAGGGCCGCGTCAACGTGGACGGCCTCAGCGTCGGCTCGGCCTTCAACGGCGCGGGCGTGTCGTCCTACATCGCCGATGTCGGCAACGCGCGTGAGATCGCGATGGTCACCTCGGGCGGTCTGGGCGAAGTCGAGGGCGGCGGGCCGGCGCTCAACGTGCTGCCGAAGGAAGGCGGCAACGCCGTGCGTGGCACGTTCTTCGCCGCCGGTGTCACGAGCGGCATGGTTGGCAGCAACTACTCGCAGGAGCTGATCGACCGCGGGCTGACGACGCCGGGTGAGACGAGGAAGGTGTGGGACTTCAACCTCGGTCTCGGCGGGCCGATCGCGAAGGATCGCATGTGGTTCTACGCGAACCTGCGCGAGGAAGGCAGCGAGCGTACCGTGCCGGGCATGTTCGCCAACGCCAACGCCGGCGACCCGACGAAGTGGACGTATGTCGCCGACACGAACCGTCCCGCCGTGCTGGCGGCGTCGTATCGCATCACCGCGCTCAGGCTCACGGCGCAGGCGACGCCGCGAAACAAGTTCACGCGTGTTCTGGGACCAGCAGCTCCCCTGCGAAGGCGGCGCCGCGTCGGGATTCTCGGGCGACGCCTGCCGCACAGTCGGCGACGACGAGGTCTTCGCCGGATCGACGGCTGCCCCGACGCCGTCGGCGTCCGCCACCGCGGCGCCCGAGACGGCGGGGTACCGCGACTACGGCAACCGCGTGTCGCAGGCGAAGTGGACGTCGCCGGTGAGCAATCGGCTCCTGCTGGAAGCCGGGTTCGGCATGTACCGGAGCCGATACGGCGGCGGGCAGCTTCCCGGCCTCCCGACGGAGAATCTGATCCGCGTCGTCGAACAGTGCGCACCCAGCTGTGCCGACAACGGCAACATCCCCGGACTGAACTACCGGTCGCTCAACTGGTTCTCGAACGTCAACTGGAACAACCGTGGAACGCGGCAGCGTCGCTCGTCACCGGCAGTCACAGCATCAAGTTCGGCTATCAGGGCGGGCTGCTCATCGATCAGCGGAAGAACTTCGGGAACGATCAGTATCATCAATTACCGCACCAACAACGGCATTCCCGATCAGATCACGCTGAACATCAATCGGTTCGGCATCAACCAGTCGGTCCGCACCGATGCGTTCTACGTGCAGGAGCAGTGGACGCTCGGTCGCATGACGCTGCAGGGCGCCATACGCTACGACCACGCGTGGAGCTACTTCCCCGAGCAGACGGTCGGACCGGTCCGCTTCTTCCCCACGGCCGTGACGTATCCGCGCACGACGGGCGTTGAGGGCTATCACGACCTGTGGCCTCGTGGCGGCATCGCCTACGACCTGTTCGGCACGGGCAAGACGTCGGTCAAGGTGAATTTCGGTCGGTATCTGGAGGCGGCGCAGAACGGCGGGTTGTTCATCGCGCTCAATCCGACCGGGCGGCTGTCGACGACGACGACGCGGACGTGGCAGGACGACGACCGCGATTTCGTCGCCGGACTGCGTCCTGGAGAACGGCGCGGCGCAGGGCACGCAGACGCCGGCCGGCGGAGTGCCTGACGGCATCGATTTCTGCGGCGCGAATGCGAGCGCGAACTTCGGGACGCAGGTCTTCGATTCGACATTGGACCCGGGCCTGCTGTCGGGGTGGGGCGTGCGTTCGGGCGACTGGCAGTGGGGCGTGTCGGTGCAGCACGAAGTGCTCCCTCGCGTCGCCGTCGAAGTGGGATACCAGCGGCGGTGGCTCGTCAACTCTCTCGCCACCGACAACCGCGCGCGGTCGGCCGCGGACCACACGCGTGTTCGGCGTCACGATTCCCACTGACTCCGCGGCTGCCGGGCGGCGGCGGCGGGGTGCTCAACGGCCTCTACAACGTGACGCCGGAGGCCGCGCTGCGGTTGAACGACAACTACCAGACGCTGTCGTCGAACATCGGCGATTGGACGCAGGTCGCCAACTCGCTCAACCTGAACGTCACGGCGCGGATGCGCAACGGCCTGGTGCTGCAGGGCGGGTTCAACAGCGGAACGAACGACAACGACTACTGCGACGTGAGGAGTGCGATTCCGGAATGGACGGTGGTCCTTGCGCAGTCACCGACGAACCCGTGGTGCGACACCTCGTCAGGATGGGTCACTCGCGTGACGGCACTGGGCTCCTACACGATTCCGAAAGTCGACGTGCAGGTCTCCGGCACGCTGCGCAGCGATCCCGGCGGCCAGCTCGCCGCGAACTGGACGGCGCCGAACTCGGCCACCGTCGGCCTGAACCGCCCGTTTGCCGGCCTGGGCAGCCAGACGATCACCGTCAACCTGATCGAGCCGGGCACGCTCTACGGCGAGCGCGTCAACCAGATCGACATGCGGTTCGCGAAGATTCTGAGGTTCGGCCGCACGCGGACGACGGTTGGCTTCGACGTCTACAACCTCGTGAACTCCGACGCGGTGCTGACCTACAACCAGACGTTCTCGCCGACGACCACCACGTGGCTGCGGCCGAACAGCGTCTTGCAGCCGCGCTTCGTGAAGTTCAGCGCGCAAATCGATTTCTGATGCGTAGTGTCCGGCTTCAGCCGGACCGTATGCGTGCGGGGAGTGCTGTGAACGGAGCCACGTGATCGTTCGGACCGCCATCCGGACAACCACGGCCGTCGGCTCTGACGGTCTCCGTTCACAGTACGTTTTTGTAGCCGGTGGCCGGTAGCCGGTAGCCGGTAGCAAGAGGCGGGTCTTCGTAGCCGCCTGGCGCATCAGGCTTTGATCAGCGTCAGGATCTCCTCGAGCACCATGTCCGGCACGTCCTCCTGCAGGTTGTGCCCGCCGGGCAGCGCGCGGCCGGTGACCTTCGTGCCGCGCTCGTTCCAGATCCCCATCACGTCGTAGAGCCGGCCCATCGCGCCCTTCTCGGCCCAGAGCACGCGCAGCGGGCAGGTGATCTTCTTGTGCAGGTCGGCCTCGTCGTGCTTCAGGTCGATCGACGCGCCGGCGCGATAGTCCTCGCACATCGCGTGGATGGTCGCCGGGTCGGTCATCGTGCGCAGGTATTCGCAGCTGAATCTCGATCGTGGCCCGCGCCAGCGCGGCGTCGTTGGCCGCCTTGAGCTCGTTCTCGGGACCCGGCGCCGGCGCGCAGGTAGTTGAACCAGTGGAAGTAGGCCTGGACGAACTCGATCGTCGACGTGCGTGTAGAGGTAGTAGCGTCGGGATGATGTCGAGCACCGCGGCGTGCGTCACCTTGTCGGGGTGATCGAGCACCATGCCGGTGCGTCACGCGGCCGCCGCGGTCCTGGCCGATGACCGGGAACTTGTCGAAGCCGAAGTGCTTCATCACCTCGACCTGATCGAGCGCCATCGCGCGCTTCGAGTAGTTGACGTGGCTCTCGCCGTCCGGCGGCTTGCTGCTGTCGCCGTAGCCGCGCAGGTCGGGCACGATCGACCGTGCGTGTCGCGGCCAGCTTCGGCGCGACCAGCCGCCACGTGATGTGGCTCTGCGGCGCGCCGTGCAGCAGCAGGACCGGCGGACCCGAGCCGCCGATGACGCCGTTGATCTCGGCGCCGCTCGTCTTCACCTTGAAGGGCTTGAAGCCGGGGAACGCACTTCGTCGTGTCAGCGGCGCCGGTTGCTGAGCCGACGGCCGGACGCACGGCAGGCTCGAGGCGACGCCCAGCGCGCCGAGTTGCATGAGCAAATCTCGTCGGTCGATCTGTGTCATAGCGGCGCCGATCGTAATGCAGAATGCGGAAGTCAGCACGCGGAAACGGTGCAAAAAGGCGGCAATTTAGAGAGGCGCCACTTCCGTCGCCCAGGCCGTCGCACGCTCGATACGCATCGGCGACGCGCAGCATCGTGGCCTCGTCGAACATCCGGCCGATGAGCTGGAAGCCGATCGGCAGGCGTGGCGCCGTTCGCGTTCCGCAAACCCGCACGGGCATGCTGATGCCCGGCAGGCCGGCCAGGTTGGCGCTGACGGTGAAGATGTCGGCGAGATACATCTGCAGCGGGTCGTCGGTCTTCTCGCCCAGCTTGAACGGCGGAATCGGGCTGGTGGGCATGGCGATGACGTCGGCCTGCGCTGAACGCCTGCTCGTAGTCGCGGCGGAGGAGCGTCCGCACCTGCTGCGCCTTCAGATAGAACGCGTCGTAGTAGCCGGCGCTCAGGACGTAGGTGCCGAGCATGATGCGCCGCTTCACCTCGGCGCCGAACCCCTCGTCTCTGCGTCCGGCTGTACATCGTCGTGCAGCGATTCGTCCTTCGCGGCGGGGGAGCGGTGGCCGTACTTCACGCCGTCGTAGCGGGCCAGGTTCGAGCTCGCCTCGGCGGTGCACACCAGGTAGTAGACCGGAATCGCGTAGCGCGCGTGCGGCAGCTCGATGTCCACGAGCGTGGCGCCGGCGTCGCGCAGCACGTCGAGCGCCGCGTCGAACGCGCGCCGTACGCCCTCGTCCACGCCTTCGGCGACGAACGCGCGCGGCACGCCGACGCGCACGCCGCGGATGTCGCCGGTCAAGCGCGGCGGCGAAGTCCGGGACCGGCTTCGTCGGACGAGGTCGAGTCCATCGAGTCGCGGCCGGCATAGCGCGGACAGCGCCAGCGCCGCATCGCTCGACCGTTCGCGTGAACGGACCGATCTGATCGAGCGACGAGGCAAACGCCAGCAGGCCGTAGCGCGACACGCGCCCGTAGGTCGGCTTGAGGCCGACGACGCCGCAGAACGACGCCGGCTGACGGATCGAGCCGCCGGTATCCGATCCGAGCGCGAGCGGCACGCACTGCGCGGCGACCGCGGCCGCCGAGCCGCCGCTCGATCCGCCGGGCGTGCGATCGGTTGCCCAGGGATTGCGCACCGGGCCGTACGCCGAGTTCTCGTTCGACGATCCCATCGCGAACTCGTCGCAGTTGGTCTTGCCGACGATGACCGCGCCGGCCGCCTCGAGCCGCTGCACGACGGTCGCGTCGTAGGGCGGGACGAAGTTGTCGAGAATCCTCGACGAGGCCGTCGTGCGCACGCCGCGGACGCACAGGTTGTCTTTGAGCGCGACCGGCACGCCGGCGAGCGGTCCGAGCGCGGCGCCCGACGGCGCGCTGACGATCGACCTCGCCGGCGCGATCCAGCGCTCGCTCGGTGGCGACCAGGTTGAACGCGTTGAGCGTCGGCGTTGGTCTGCTCGATGCGTGCCAGCGCGGCCCGGCAGACCTCGACCGCCGATACCGTGCCGGTGACGATCGCCTCGCGGATGTCGCTGGCGGTGGTCAGTGGCAGTCATCCGATGACCCGGGGCACGCGGAACAGGCCGGCGTGCGGGCGCACCGTCAGGGGCGTTGGCGACCGCGTCGCTCACCGTCAGCGACGCGCTTCGGTGCATCCTCGCGTTCGACGCCGTGCGCGTTCACGTGCGCGGTCGCGGGGACGCCGGCGGTATCGACCGCCTGCACCTGCTCGGCGTAGGCCAGGATGTCGGCGAGCTGCCGGGTGAAGAGCTGTTTCTCCTCGGGCGTCAGCTCGAGATTCGCGAGTCGCGCGATGCGCTCGACATCTTCGACCGTCAGAGTGGTGGACACCCTGCGATGCTATCGCCTCGCGCGGTGGAAGCGCAAAAGGTCGTGCCTTTCCCGGGCACGGGCGCTCCGACTCTGCCGAAGTGAAAGTCTCCGAATCACGCACCTGTTCGAGTCAGAGAGGCCGTTCGTTGACTTGATCAGGAGCTCGGAGAAAGGGAGGAAGTATGTATGCCTCTTCATCCGTCGATCGAATGTTGGAACCGTCTGTAGAGACGATCGCGGCGGCGTGCGATGCCTTGAAGGACGCCGCGGAGGACGTTGGCACCGCGGGCCGTTCCATTCTGGAAACCTGCCGCAAGGTCTCTGAAGTCATGAAGGCTCTGGGACTCGATGGGCCCTCGCAAAGCTCCAGCTTCGGAGCTGTCTCGATCGCCATCAAGGCAGCCGCGACGACAGCCAGCAAGTACGTGGACACAAAGACAGGCGTCTCCCTGCGACAGTGGGCTGAGTTCGTGAGCACAGCGCAGACGCGCTTCGAGGATTACCTCGGCCAACTCGGCAAGGTCGCGGACATTGCCAAACGCCACGAAGCGTCAGGTCGCGCGCTCGACCCCGATGGGTTGCGTCTGGACAAGCGGATCATCGAGGACGCTCAGTTCCAGACGAAGTTGTGGCGACCGATCATGAACCGGCTGCCGCAGCTCAGCCACCTCGTCGAGGCGATTCTGGCATCCAAGAAGGAGAAGACTCCGATCACCGAGTTGGGCGACGAGAAGGCTGGGTGGCGCAGCACGGTGAAAGGGATCGTCGAAAAAGTGAAGGGTCGTGTCGCCAATGAGCATGCCGAGCTTCTCCGAGCGGTGCTGGGGCCGGTCTCGGATCTGCGTCATCGCATCACCACGCTTCATCGGGACGTGGACAAGATGTCGGAGTGCATGTTCGAGTTCGAAGACCTGCTCGAATTGCAGAGGGCACAGATCCAGATGCTCCTGGGAGAAATCGACAACCGCCAAACCGAGATACTCGCCCAGCGAATCAGCGTGGCCATCCTCGTTCCCCGGCTGAAGAAGCGCGTGGCCGAGTCGCGTCGACGCGTCGACGAATGTCAGAACTTTCTCCAGAAGCTGGAGGCGGTTCGTTCGAACGCCGGCCTCAGCGAGAAGGTGTACTCGGCCCTGGCGGCCGAATACCGAGCTGGTCTCGAATCGGCAACGGCGTCGGTCCGTTGCTCGGAAGAAGAAGTCGAGGGATGGCGAGTTCGAGGGCGTCATCTGCTGGCGGCCAATCGGATCTGGCTGCAAGAGGAGCGTGAGGCGGTAACGGCTCGGGAGATGGTCGGGCAGATTCCCGGTGAGCAGGCCCGCGAACTGCTCGCGGGTATCGGTCGTGAGCTTCGGCGCACGGAAGCTGCCGGCTGGCTGGTGGCTGAGTAATCGCGCGCATCAGCGAGTTCTCACGCGGTGACTCGGTTCGCAGTTACGATCCGGCGATGCCGTCGGTCAGGCGAACCTCCGTCGCCGGCACCTGGTATCCGGACAATCCGGCGCGGCTCGTCTCGGAGGTGGACGGCTATCTCGACGCGCGCGCGCGTCGAGGAACTGGCCGGGCCGCTGCGCGCGATCATTGCTCCGCATGCCGGGCTGATGTATTCGGGCCCGGTCGCGGCATATGCCTACAACGCCGCCCGTCGCGATCAGCAGTCCGCGCGCTCGTCACTGGTCGGCCCATCCCACTTCGTGCCGTTCGAGGGAGTCTCGATCTGGTCCGCGGGTGCGTGGGATACGCCCCTCGGTCCGGTGACCGTGGACAGCGACCTGGCCGCCGCGATTGCGTCGGAGTGGCCCCGCATCGTGGAACTCCCGGCCGCGCACGGTCGCGAGCACTCGCTCGAGATGCAGATGCCATTCGTGGCGCACCTGTTTCCCGGCGTGCCGATCGTGCCGCTGGTCATGGGCCATCAGACGCGCGAGACGGCGTTTGCGCTCGGTGCCGCCATCGGACGCGCGGTGGCGGCCCGCGCCGGGGACACACTGCTCGTGGCCAGCAGCGATCTCTCGCATTACGAGGATGCCGTGACCGCCGCGTCGCTCGACCGGGTCGTCATGCAGCACGTCGAGACCCTCGACGCCGACGGGCTGATGTCGGCGATCGAGGCCGAGCCCAGACATGCGTGCGGGGGAGGGCCGATGGTCGCGGTGATTGACGCGGCGCGGCGACTCGGCGCCAGGCAGTCGCGACTGTTACAGTATGCGGACTCCGGTGACGTCTCCGGCGACAAATCGTCCGTTGTTGGCTACATGGCCGCCGCCATATGGTGAGTGAAGACCTGATCGACGCCGACGAGCAGCGGCGCCTCCTGGATCTTGCGCGCCGCGCGCTCGAGGCGCACGTGCGCGGGACCACGCCGCCTGCTGTTGAAACCGACGCCGACGATCCGCGACGTGGCGCGTTCGTCTCGATCTTTCACCGCGGCGAGCTGCGCGGCTGTCTGGGGCGCCTGAAGTCGAACCTGCCGATCCGGCGCATCGTGTTCCAGCTGGCGCAGGCGGTGGCCGACTCGGACCCGCGCTTCGACAAGGTCACGACGGCGGAGCTGCCCGAGATCGGATTCGAGATCTCGGTGCTCAGCCGCGAGCGCGAGGTCACCTCCGTGGACGAGATCGAAGTCGGGCGTCACGGCCTGATCGTCGAGCACGGATCCAGCCGCGGTCTCCTCCTGCCGCAGGTGCCGATCGAGCAGGGATGGGACCGCGACACGTTTCTCGACCACACCTGTGTCAAAGCCGGTCTCGATGCCGAGGCCTGGCGCCGCGGTGCGCGCATCTTCATCTTCGAAGCCCAGGTCTTCGGCGAACGCACGCGTGGATAACGTCTGCCACACCCTGGTGGGCGCCGCGTGCGGCGCCGCCGGCCTCAACCGTCGCACCCGCTTCGGCGCCGCGACCTTGATGCTCTCGGCCAACATCCCCGACGTGGACGTGTTCGTGTTTGCCACCAGCACGCCGTGGATCGAGTTCCGCCGCGGGTGGACGCACGGCATCCTGGCGCAGATCGCATTGCCGATCGCGCTGACCGCCGTGTTCTGGCTGCTCGACCGGATCAGGCGCGCGCGCGGCTCGCAGGGTGACCGTCCATTTCACGCGGGGTGGTCGCTGGCGCTGTCGTTTGTCGGCGTGTATACGCACGTCTTTCTCGACTATCTGAACAACTACGGCGTCCGCATCGCGACGCCAGTCAGCTGGCAGTGGTTCTACGGCGATGCGATCTTCATCATCGATCCGTGGATGTGGCTGGTGCTGGCCGCCGGTGTGTGGATGACCGGCACCCGGGGGCGACCGCGTCCTGCTCGCGTCGCGCTCGTCGCGGTGGCCGGTTACATCGTCGTGATGCTGGCCTCTGGCTGGGCCGCGCGCGGCATCGTGGCGAATGCCTGGAAGGAGGCGCACGGTGTCGAGCCGCGGGCGCTGATGGTCGGTCCCGTTCCCCTGTCGCCATTCGCGCGGCAGGTCATCATCGACGCCGGCGATCACTACGAGACCGGCACGTTCTCCTGGTTACGCGCGGACGTGACGTTCTACCCGGAGCAGATCCCGAAGAACACCGGCGCGCCACAGGTCGCGGCTGCCCGACGCGACAACAATATTCGCGCGTTCCTCGTCTGGTCTCGATTCCCGTTTTGGCACATCGAGACCACACCCGCCGGCACCCGCGTGACCGTATCCGACATGCGTTTCGCCGGCAGGAACGGATTCTTCGCCTCGACGATCCTTCCTGCGTGTAGGGCAGTCCTTCTGGACGTGCCGGGAGAGCATTCAGCTTTGAGCATTGGCATCGGGCATTGATAATGAAAGCAATGCGCCGATTGCTCGCCGTCCTCGGCGTGCTGGCGGTGGCGGCCGCGCCGACATCGACACATGCCTGGGGCTATGAAGCTCACAAAGTGATCATGGAACGTGCGATCGGCCTGCTGCCGATCGAGCTGCGGCCCTTCTTCGAGCAATACAAGTCGACGCTCGTCGAGCGCGTGATCGACCCCGACACCTGGCAGGTGGCTGGTTTCGACGACCAGGAGTCTCCGCATCATTTCCTCGATCTGGACTGGGACGGGTACGGGAAGTATCCGTATACGGACCTGCCTCGTGACTACACCGCCGCAGTGGCCAAGTTCGGCAAGCAGCGCATCGACCAGAACGGCACCGTGCCGTGGCGCGTCGAGGAGATGTACGGCAGTCTGCGGCGCGCGTTCGAATCGTACCGAGCGGCGCGGTCCCTTCGGGCGCTTCGACGTGCTCTTCTTCTCGGCGTGGCTCACGCACTATGTGAGTGATGCCCACGTGCCGTTTCACGCGGTGTTCAACTACGACGGCCAGCTGACGAACCAGCACGGCATCCATGCGCGCTTCGAGGCGTACCTGTTCGAGCGCTACCGCGACCAATGGACGATCGCGCCCAAGCCGATCGCCGCCGTGAAGAACCCGCGCGACTACATCTTCGATGTGGTGCTGCAGGGGACGCAGCTCGTGCCGCCGATCCTGAAGTCGGACCTCGACGCGATCGGCAGCGCGCGACGAGTACGACGATGCCTACTACGCGGCGTTCTTCAAGGCCAATCGCGCCGTGCTCGAGCGCCGGCTCAACGAGTCGATCGCCGCCTCCGCCGCGATGATTGTCGGAGCGTGGGAAGCGGCGGGGAAGCCGGCGATGCCGCTGAATCCGAGGCCGACGACGCAACGTCGTCGGCGATGAAGGTCCGCCGGAAGGCGGACACTACGGACGCGATTGTAGTGTCGCGCCTTCAGCCGGACGGTGGTTGCGGCGGCGGCGTCGAGCTCGGCCCCGACTTCGTCACCATCCGCGCGGCAGCTTCGGCCTTCTCTTTCACGGTCTTCAGCCAGCGGCGCGCCCACGCGAACTCGAGCCCGAGAATGCCAAGGCCGATCGGGATCACGATGAACGCTGGACCAGGCAGCACCATCATGGCTATGCCGATGCCCAGGACGGTGAATCCAACAATGGTGACGGCGATGCGCCTGGCAACTCGGTACGCGACGTCAAGCATGATGTCTGGTGATTCGGTAGTCGGGCCGCCTGAAGGCGGCCACACGATCGGTCCGCGAATGCGGCCTGCACAGTCATGATGACACACCCGGACGCATTACAATTCTCCGCGACGTGAAACTGCGCGATCTCGCGGAGCGGCTCGACTGCCGGCTGGAGGGTGACGGGGACGTCGAGATCCGCCGCGTCGCCGGCATTCAGACGGCCGAATCGGGCGACGTCACGTTTCTCGCCAACCCCAAGTACGAGAAGTCGCTTCGAACGACGCGCGCCTCTGCCGTCATCCTCAAGGAGGATGCGCCTGCCGCGCCATGCGCGATGCTGCGCACCAGGGACCCGTATCTTGCCTTCGCGCGCGCCGTTGGCCTCTTTGCTCCAGCCTGGCGTCCATCGCCCGGCGTCCACAGCCTTGCGGCGCTGGCGGCCGACGCGCAAATCGGCGCCGAGGTCTCGGTGGGCGCCTTCGTCGCGATTGGGGAAGGGGCCACGATCGGCGATCGGACGGTCATCTATCCCAACGTCACCATCGGCCCAGGCGCGCGCATCGGCGCAGACTGCGTCATCCATTCCAACGTGTCCGTGCGCGAGCGGGTGACGATCGGCGATCGCGTCATCCTCCAGAACGGCGTCGTCGTCGGCGGCGACGGGTACGGCTTCGTCCGCCGCGGTGACGGGACGCACGAGAAGATCCCCCAGGTCGCCACGGTGGTCATCGAAGATGACGTCGAGCTGGGCGCCAACACGACCGTCGATCGCCCGGCGGTCGGCGAAACGCGCATCAAAGCGGGAACGAAGATCGACAACCTCGTGCAGATTGGCCACGGCGTGACAGTTGGCCGCAACGTGCTGCTGGCTGCTCAGGTCGGCATCGCTGGCAGCACCGACCTCGACGATGACGTCGTGTTCGGCGGCCAGGTGGGCGTCGGCGGCCATCTGACGATCGGCCGCGGGGCGGTCGCGGTCGGGCAGTCGGGCGTGACCAACTCCCTCGACGCGCGAGCCATGGTTGCGGGCTATCCGGCCATCGACAGCCGCGAATGGCGCAAGGCGTCGGTGATCTTCCGCCGCCTGCCTGAGCTCAAACGACGAATCGAAGCCCTCGAGCTGCGGATCGCGCAGCTCACCTCCAGCGCCGATACCAAGCCGGAAAGGTCCTCCGAGTGACATTGGCAGTTCGAAGAACCCACGCGCCACGGTGGCGCTGGCGGTAGTGCTCGTGTGCAAGCGCGGCGGCGGCCCAGACTCCCGCCGGAGGATCTCCCGCAGCGGACGGTCGAGTTCCTGCCGCGGGCGGCGTTTCACATGTCAGCCGAACACCTGTCGGGCGACGACGTGATGTTCGTGTGGGACACCAACTTCGGCGGCGAGCTCGACGTCATCGACTATCGGACCGGACGGGCCACGTTCGTGGCCAACTACCAGGCGATTCTCGGCGACGAGTTCCGCCACTTCGATCCCAACCAGGGCAACTACATCCTCAGTGGGTCGGCGTCGCTGCGCATGATGCGCGTCGAACTGGCCGGCGTCTTCTACCATCAGTCCCGTCACCTCGCCGATCGCGCCAACAGCGTGCCCGTTGCCTGGAACATGATGGGCGGCCGGGTGCAGCGCGCGTTCACAGCGGGTGACGCGCGCCTGGACGCGCGCGTCGATGTGCGAGGTGTCGTGCAGAAGTCCTTCGTGGACTACTCCTGGGAGATCGATTCGGGCTGCGCACCGACGTGCAGATTCGCCCCGGCATCGGTCTCCTGGCCACTGGCGATCTGCGCATCCTCGGAGTGGATGGCACGCAGAATCGAGGCAATCAAACCGGATTTCGTGTCGAAGGCGGCGTGCGCGCCGAGGGTCGCGCGGGCGCGATGGAGTTCTTTCTCGCCGTCGAGCGCCGCGTGGATCCCTACCCGCTCGAGTTCGGGACCGCCAGCTGGGTGACCGTCGGCTTTCGCCTGCTCAGCCGGTAACCTCTGGGATAATCATTCATGGGCTTCCCGCGTTCCCGCTTGCCGCAGCGCCTCGCGGCCATGGCCGTCGGCCTCATGATCATCGCGACAGCGCCGCTCGATGGTGCGGTCCGGCCTCCGAAACTCCAGTATCAGATCTCGACGCTGCCGAACGGGCTCCGCGTGATCCTGTCCGAGGATCACTCGACGCCGATCGTGCACATCTCGGTCTGGTATCACGTCGGATCGAAGAACGAGCGCGCCGGCCGCACCGGGTTCGCGCACCTGTTCGAGCACATGATGTTCAAGGGCTCGAAGAACGTGGAGCCTGACTCGCACACGTCGATCATCGCCAGCGTCGGCGGCCGCAGCAACGCCTACACGACCGAAGACGAAACGGTCTTCTGGCAGACGCTGCCGGCCCACTACCTGCCGCTGGCGCTCTGGCTCGAAGCGGATCGGATGGCCACGCTGCGCATCGACGAGGAAGCGTTCCGCCGCGAGCGCGAGGTGGTCAAGGAAGAGCGCCGGATGCGCGTCGAGAACCAGCCGTACGGCCGGCTGTCCGAGATCATCTACGACCATTCGTTCACGACACACCCGTACAAGCACCCGACGATCGGGAGCATGGCCGACCTCGAAGCCGCGTCGATCGCCGACGTCCGCGACTTCCACAACACCTACTACGTGCCCGAGAACGCCACGGTGACCATCGTCGGCGACTTCGACTCGCTGCAGACGCTGCAGATGGTGACGCAGTACTTCGGCCGCGTGCCGAAGTCGCCCAGGCCCGTGCCGCGTGACATCCCGAAGGAGCCCGCGCAGCTCAAGGAGCGGCGCGCCGTTATCGAGGAATCATGGCCGCTGCCGGCCGTGGTCGTCGCCTATCACGTGACCTACGATGGCCATCCCGATGCGTACCCGCTCCACATCACCGCGAAGATCATGTCGGACGGGCAGAGCGCGAGGATCCCGCTCGAGCTGATGTACAAGAAGCGCATTGCCCTGACCGCCTTCGGCAGCGGCAACATCACCGAGGATCCCAACCTCTTTTACGCGGTCGCCATCGTCCAGCCGGGGCAGACGCCGGAAGCGGCGGAGCAGGCGCTGATTGCGGAGTTCGACAAGCTGACGAAGGAACCCGTCCTGGCCAATGAGCTCCAGCGCGCCAAGAACCAGTTCGCGCGCGACTACATCGTCAGCCGCGAGTCGAACGAGGACAAGGCGCGGCACCTGGCGCACTCGGCGGTGATCCACAACGACATCGGCGCGGCGGACGGCGAGTTCGACATCTTCATGAACGTGTCGACGGCCGACGTGCAGCGGGTCGCAAAAACCTACTTCACACCCAACAATCGGGTCGTGCTCCATGTGCTGCCGAAATCTGGAGGCTCCCGATGAGGACACGCTTGGGAGTTGGGCGTTGGAAGTGGTTGGGTGTCGGGAGTTGGGCGTTGGGAATGTTGCTCTGCGCGTCTGCAGCCATCGCGCAGAACGCCAGCTGGCCCGCGGAGTCGGCGCCGCGGCCGCTGCAGCCGAAGGAATTCAAGTTCCCGCCCTACGAGATTCGCACGCTCTCGAACGGGATGCAGGTCATGATCATCCTGCACCACGAGCAGCCCGCGATCACGATGCGGCTCCTGACGCGTGCAGGGGCGGCGCAGGATCCCACCGGGAAGCGCGGCGTCGCCGAGCTCGTTGCGCACCTCCTCGATCAGGGCACGACGACGCGAAGCGCGCAGCAGATTGCCGAACAGATCGACTTCATCGGCGGAGCCCTGGGCACCGGGTCGGGCACTGACCTGACGTACGTCAACGCCGTGGTGATGAAGGACTCGTTCGCGTTCGGGATGGATCTCGTCGCCGACGTGGCGCGAAATCCGGCGTTCGCGCCTGAAGAGATCGAACGGCAGCGCGAGCGTGCGGTCTCGTCGCTGAAAGTCAGCGACGAGGATCCCGACTACATCGCCTCAGTCCTGTTCGACCGGCTCGTGTACGGCTTCCACCCGTACGGGCTGCCCGGAAGCGGCACGCCCGAGACGCTCATGGGCATCACGCAGGACGACCTGCGCCTGTTCCATCGGCAGCATTTCGTGCCCAACAACATGCTCCTCGCGATTGTTGGTGACGTGACCAGCGAGGAGGCGTTCGCGCAGGCCGAACGCGTGTTCGGGAAATGGGCGCGCGGCGAGGTGCCGCCGTGGAAGCCGATCGATCCGCCGCCGCCGACACGCCGCCTCATCGTGGTGGACAAGCCCGATGCGGTGCAGACGGAGATCCGCGTCGGACAACTCGCGATTCCACGCAAGCACCCGGACTACCTGGCGTGGGATCTGACGGTGAAGATTCTGGGCGGCGAGGGCGCGAACCGGCTGCACCGCGTCCTCAGGTCCGAGCGCGGCCTGACCTATGGCGCCGAGGCCGACACGCAGGCGATGAAGCAGGCCGGCGACTTCGTCGCTGAAACGAATACGCGCACCGAGACCACCGGCGAAGCCCTGCGCCTGACCGTCGAGGAGTTCGGGAAGCTCCAGCGGCAGCGGGTCTTCGAGCGCGAGCTCGCCGACGCGCAGGCCTATCTGGCCGGCAGCTTTCCACTTACCATCGAAACGCCGAACGACATCGCGACGATCGTGATGAACGCGCTCGTTCTACGAGCTGCCCCTCGACGAGATCAGCACGTTCCGTGAGCGTGTGCAGTCCATCACACCGGATGACATTCAGCGTGTCGCCCGTCTGTATATCAAGCCAGATCGTCTGTCGATCGTGCTCGTGGGCAATGCTCAGGGCTTCGTCTCGCAACTGCGCTCGGTCGGCTTCTCGGAATTCGAGATCATTCCGATCGATCAGCTGGATCTGATGTCCGCGACCCTCAAGAAAGAGCCGCGGCGGGCCTCGGTCAACCCGGGCGGCACGTCCCGTCCGTAGCACGTCGGCCCCCGTCGATGAGAATCATGATCTCCTGCGGCGAGGCGTCGGGCGATCTCTATGCCGGCGCGCTCACCGCGGAGCTGCAGGCGCGCGTGCCCGGAGCCGAGATCTTCGGCTTCGGTGGCCATCGTCTCAAAGCCGCGGGCGGGCATCTCATCGGCGACTACGCCGGCCTGTCGGTCACCGGCCTGACCGAAGCGATCCGCGTCGTGCCGCGCTCGTTCGCGATGTTGCGGCGGCTCATCGACGAAGCCCGTGAGATGCGTCCGCACGTGTTCGTGGCGATCGATTCCCCGGACTTCAATTTCAGGTTGCTCGCGGCGCTCCGCCGTCTCGGCATCCCCATCGTCTACTACGTCAGCCCGCAGCTGTGGGCGTGGCGCCCCGGGCGCATGGAGACGATGAAGACCTACGTGGACCGGGTGCTCGTGATCTTTCCGTTCGAGGAGGCGCTGTACCGCGAGGCCGGCGTCAACGTTCAGTTCGTCGGCCATCCGCTCGTCGATCTGGCGAAGGCCGGTGAGCCGCGGGCGAAATTTCTCCACGACCGCGGGCTGGTGCCTGACGCGCCGACCGTGGCGCTTCTTCCCGGCAGCCGCAAGAACGAACTGGACCGGACGGTGCCGATCATGGCCGCGGCGATCCCCCTCATTCGCGCGCGGGTGCCCGACGTGCAGTTCGTCGTCGCCTGTGCGCCGAACATGTCCGACGCGCTGTTCGCCCCGCTCGTTGAGGACGATCTCGACGCGGGCGTCGTGCTCGTTCGCGATCGGACCGACGACGTGCTCGCCTCGTCCGACGTGGTGATCACCGCATCGGGCACCGCGACCATCCAGAGCACCCTGCATCAGAAACCGATGGTCGTCGTGTATCGGCTGTCGCCGTTGACCTATCGCCTGGTCAAGCCGTTCGGGCACGTGGACATGTACGCGATGCCCAACCTGGTCGCCGGCGAGCGCATCGTGCCGGAGCTGATTCAAGCGGATTTCACCCCCGAGCGGACCGCCGCCGAGACGCTGAAGTTCCTGACCGACCCTGACCTGTACGAGCGCACGCGTCTGGCGCTCACGCGTGTCCGCGAGCAGCTCGGACAGCCGGGTGCCAGCGCGCGCGCGGCCGAGGCCGTCCTCGAAGTGGCTTACGGCTCGATTTCTGCCTCGGAGGGAACCCAATGAATGAGCTGCTGCGTCGATGGAGAGTGAGCGTCGCCTGCGCGGCGATTGCTCTGTGCACGACAGCCGCATCGGCGATGGTCGTCGTTCCGGCCGAATTCTCCGAGATGGTGACCGCCTCCGATCTCGTCGTCCAGGGGCGCGTCGTCGCGGTCCGTCCGCAGATCGTTGGCGATCGCCGGACGATCGAGACCGTCATCACGGTCGCCGTGGTTGATGCGCTCAAGGGACAGCCCGGGGAGACCGGTGTACTTCCGCGTGCCAGGCGGTCAGGTCGGTCGCTATCGGCGCGTGATGGTTGGCGCGCCCGAGTTCGTCGAAGGCGAGGAGGTCGTGCTCTTCCTCAAGGGCCGGGCGCCTGGTGTGCCGTTTCCCTTCGGTCTCACCCAGGGCGTCTATCGCATCGTGCGCGGCGCTGCCGGCCAGAGTCTCGTGACGCCGCCGGCGGTGGCGTCAGTCGCCGGGCCGTGTCGTCCGCGGCGATCCCTCCAGACGCCCGATGGAGCTGGCGACGTTCGCACGCAGCGTCCGGGCGATCGTGGAGCGGAGGGCGATGAAGGGCGCAAGGTGCGAGGGTGCGAGGTGCGAGGGTGCGAGCCCTCGTACTGCTGGCGATGGTCCTGTGCCTCAACGCGCAGCCGGCGCAGGCCTACCTCCACCTGACGTTCTCGGTCGGATCGACGCCAACGGCGCTCAAATGGGATGCGCCGCGGGTTCGCTGGTTTGCGACGAATCGTGGCGTCCCGGGCGTCTCGGCCTCGCAGTTTCAGACGGAAGTCGCCAGCGCATTCGGCACGTGGGAGGCTGTGCCCACTGCGTCCATCGCGTTTCAGTTCGTCGGCTTCACGGGCGCGGTGCCGTTTGAAGACGACGGGATTTCGGTGTTTGGATTCGACGCCGAGCCCGACCTCGATCGCGTGCTCGGCGCCACCTCGTTCGTGGTGGACACGCAGTCGGGCGAGATTGTCGAATCGGACGTCTTCTTCAACTCCATCTTCACGTGGTCCACGGCGGCCGGCCGGGGAGGCCGGGCGCTTCGATCTGCAGTCGGTCGCGGCCCACGAGATCGGACACTTCGTCGGACTCGGTCATTCGGCGCTGGGAGAGACCGAGATTCGACCCGAAGGCGGGCGCCGCGTGCTCGCCTCCGGCGCCGTGATGTTCCCGATCTCGCTCGGCCGGGGCGTCACGTCGGACCGGACGCTGCAGCCCGACGACATCGCGGGCGTGTCCGATCTGTATCCCGATGGCGATTTCCGTGACCGCACGGGGGCTGTCGCCGGGCGAGTCCAGCGCAACGGCACCGGCGTCATCGGCGCGCACATCGTGGCGTTCGATCCGAAGACGCGCGCGCTCGTCGGCGGGTTCTCCCTCGGTGAGGGAGGCGCCTTTCAGATTGCGGGACTCTCGCCCGGCGCACAGGTCATTCGCGTCGAGCCGCTGGACGATGCCGATATAGACAGCTTCTTTTCATCGCTCGATGTGGATCGTGGACTTCCAGGTGACCATTCCACCCGCGACTCGTCGTCGCGCCCGAGGGAGGCGCAAGCGATCGATTCGACGTCACGGTGCGGCCCAAGTGAGACGGGCGCTGCACAGGACGTCCGCCGCGTGTGTCGCGGTCGGCGCGCTTCTCCTGGTGGTGACGCCCGCGACCGGGCACGCGCAGACGAACGAGCCTCCGCTGCGTCGATTCGAGCTTGCCGCGGGTATCGGCTTCCTGGGCGGCGCCCCGCTCGGCGACGCCGACGCCGATCTGCGCCCGAGCACGCCCGGCACTCCGTACCGCCTGTTCGAAACCTCGAGCCGGTTGCTCGGCACGACGGCGATCGACCTGCGCGCCGGGTTCGACGTCTCATCCAGGATTGGGTTCGAGGCGCACGCACTGTTCGGTCATCCGGACGTGCGCACCACGGTAGAGCGCGACGTCGAGGGAGCGCCCACGATCGACGCGGTCGAACGTCTCGATCACTATCTCATCGACGGGGGCATCGTCATCAGGCTGGACGAATTCCGTGTCATGGGGCTGCGGCCGTTCGTCACGGCAGGTGCGGGTTATCTCCGCCAGTTGCACGAAGGGCTGACGCTGATCGAAGAGGGCCGGCTGTTTTACGTCGGCGGGCGGCGCCCGCTACTGGATGTTCACGCGCGCCGGGGGTGTGCCCCGGGCCGGCGGTCTGCGCGGCGACGTCCGGTTCAACGTGTTGACCGGGGGCGTCGTGTTCGACGATCGGACTCGCCGGCAGCCGTCCGTATCCGGCAGCTTCTTCCTGCTGTTTTAGTATCATCGAGGGTTATGGCGACCCTCAATAGCTTCGGCACACGAACCACGATCCGCGTCGGCAATCAGCCGGTGCAGATCTACAGCCTGACCGCGCTCGAACGCGCGGGCTTTCCGGGCGTAGCCCGCCTTCCGTACTCGATGAAGATCCTTCTCGAGAACCTGCTGCGGCGGGAGGACGGTGCGTTCGTCAAAGCCGACGACATTCGTGCGCTGGCGCAGTGGAACGCGACCTCGGGCGTCGAGAAGGAGATCTCCTTCATGCCCGCCCGCGTCCTGCTCCAGGACTTTACCGGCGTCCCGTGCGTGGTCGATCTCGCGGCGATGCGCGATGCGGTGATCGCGCTCGGCGGCAACCCCGATCGCGTGAACCCGCTGCAGCCGGTGGAACTCGTCATCGACCACTCGGTGCAGGTGGACTACTTCGGTCGGCCGGACGCCTTCGCGCTCAACGCGGAGCTCGAGTTCTCACGCAACCGTGAGCGCTACGCGTTCCTGCGCTGGGGTCAGCGCGCCTTCAACAACTTCAAGGTCGTTCCGCCCGACACGGGCATCGTCCACCAGGTCAATATCGAGTATCTCGCGCGCGTGGTGTGCTCGCAGGATGTGAACGGCGTCACCGAGGCGTATCCTGACACGCTCGTGGGCACCGACTCGCACACGACGATGGTCAACGGTCTCGGGGTCGTGGGCTGGGGTGTCGGAGGCATCGAAGCCGAGGCGGCCATGCTGGGCCAGCCGAGCTCGATGCTGATCCCGCAGGTCGTCGGGTTCCGCCTGACCGGCAAGATGCCGATAGGCAGCGACGGCCACCGACCTGGTGCTGACCATCACCGAGATCCTGCGCAAGCACGGCGTCGTCGGCAAGTTCGTCGAGTTCTTCGGCGAGGGCCTGAGCGCGCTGACGATCGCCGACCGCGCGACGCTCGGAAACATGTGTCCCGAGTACGGCGCCACCGTGGCCATTTTCCCGATCGATCACATGACGCTCGACTACCTGCGCCTGACAGGACGCGAGGAGTCGCAGGTGGCGCTGGTCGAGCAGTACGCGATGGAGCAGGGACTCTTCCGGACGCAGGGGAGTCCCGATGCCATCTATTCGGAGGAGATCGAGCTGAACCTGTCGTCGATCGAGCCCAGCCTCGCCGGGCCCAAGCGGCCGCAGGACCGCGTCGTCGCTGTCCAACGCGAAGTCGGCGTTTCAGGCGGCGCTGCCGTCGATGCAGATGCCGGCGAAAGGATCCGGAAGCGCGGGCGCTTCCGCGCAGTCGGCCGTTGCACTGGCGGAGCCGGCGGTCGGAACGCTCGATCACGGCGCGGTGGTGATCGCCGCCATCACCAGCTGCACGAACACGTCGAATCCGAGCGTCATGATCGGGGCGGGCCTCGTCGCCAAGAAGGCGGTCGAGCGCGGTCTCACGCGCAAGCCGTGGGTGAAGAGCAGCCTGGCACCCGGTTCGAAAGTCGTGACCGAGTATCTCGACGCCGCGGGCCTGACCCCCTATCTCGATCAGCTCGGGTTCAATCTTGTCGGCTACGGCTGCACGACGTGCATCGGGAACAGCGGTCCGCTGCCGGAGGAGATCGCCGCGACCGTGCGCGAGAAGAACCTTGTGGTCTGCTCGGTGCTGAGCGGCAACCGCAACTTCGAAGGCCGGATTCAGCAGGACGTTCGCGCCAACTACCTCGCCTCGCCGCCACTGGTCGTCGCCTACGCGCTGGCGGGATGGATCACGACGGACATCACGACCGAGCCGCTCGGCCACGACCCGTCGGGACGGCCGGTCTATCTGAAAGACATCTGGCCGACCGAGCACGAGCTGCAGGAGACGATGCTCAAGGCCGTGACCGCCGACATGTTCCGCCGTAGCTACGGCGACGTGTTCAGCGGCGACGCGCGGTGGCAGAGCCTGGCGATTCCCGAGGGCAGCCGTTTCGCGTGGGACGGCGACTCGACCTACGTGCGCAAGCCGACGTTCCTCGAGGGCATGACGATGGACGGCGGCGCCGCTGCAGGACATCGCCGGCGCGCGCGTGCTGGCCGTGCTCGGCGACAGCGTGACGACCGATCACATCTCGCCGGCCGGTTCGATCAAGGTGGACAGCCCGGCGGGGAAGTATCTGATCGAGAAGGGCGTGAAGCCGGCCGACTTCAACTCGTACGGCGCCCGCCGCGGCAATCACGAAGTGATGATGCGCGGGACGTTCGCCAATACCCGTCTGCGAAACCAGATGGCGCCCGGCACCGAGGGTGGGTGGACGAAGTACCAGCCCACCGGCGAGCTGATGTCGATCTACGACGCGTCGGTCGCCTATCAGCTGGCCCATGTCCCGCTCATGGTCATCGCGGGCAAGGAATATGGATCCGGGTCGTCACGCGACTGGGCCGCCAAGGGGACGTTCCTCCTGGGCGTGAAGGCGGTCATCGCGGAGTCGTTCGAGCGGATTCACCGGAGCAATCTGGTGAATATGGGTGTCCTGCCGCTGCAGTTCAAGCTTGGCGACAACGCCGCCTCGCTGAAGATCATCGGCACCGAGTCATTCCGGCTGATCGGTGTGGCCTCGGGCTTGAAGCCGCGCGGCGACATCCTCGTGGTGGCCACCGAGACCGACGGCTCGACGCAGGGAGTTTACCGCGACCGTCCGCATCGACACGCCCGAGGAGCTCGTGGCGTTCAAGCACGGCGGCATCCTGCCGTACGTCGTCACGGCAGCTGGTCGGAAAGTCGTAAGGTCAAAGGGCAAAGGTCAAAGGTATAGGCCACGTCGACCTTGACCTTTGTCCTCGCCCTTTGACCTTTGCCCTCGGCTTTTGACCCTTGCCTTTGACCTGATGTCACATTCCACGTAGTGCGGTGTCTTTCCTATGAGAGCGAGCAGATGAACACGCTGGCTGATCTGGTCGTCGCGGCACGGCCGGTGACGTCGAGGCGTACGGCCGGCTGGTCGCAGGCCACGCAGACGATGGCGTATGCCGTGGCGGTCAGCGTGCTGAAGCGATTCAGCGGCGGCGCAGGATGCGGTGCAGCAGGCGTATCTGCGCGGCGTTTCGTCGTCTCGGGGACCTTCAGGATCCGGCGACGTTCGCCGGCTGGCTCCGTCGCATCGTGATCACGGTCGCGCTCAACATGCGGCGCGCGCATCGCCGCACGCTGCTCTGTCTGGACGACGTGCCGGATGTGCCGGTCCTGGACGAGGCCGAGACGCGATGGTCGGAGGCGCAGCGGCTGCGTCTGTCGAGCGCGCTGCTGACGCTGACGACCGAGGAGCGGCAGCTGTGCGACCGCCGGTATCACGGCCAGCTGGAGCACGGCGCGACTCGCGGCCAACGCCGGAGTGGACGACACCGCGATGCGCAAGCGGCTGCAGCGCATTCGCGACAAGCTGCGCAAGGAGATGGAAGTGGCTGAACAGCGTGGAATCCGACCCGACGAGATCGGCACGATCTGCCCACCAAGGTGGTCGAGCTGCTGGCACGGCCCCGCCTCACCGACCTGCCGGAGAATCCGGTCGGCAGAACACTCGATCTGATTCGCGCGGCATATCCGGAGTTCGTCGAGCAGGCGCTGCCCGAAGTCGTCGATCTCGCGGAGGCGCGGAAGACGATCGCGAACGAGGCGATGTACATCGATCCGGTCGAGCTCCATCGCGTGGACGACTCGCGCATTCTGCGCTACGACCTGACGCTGCCGCTGCTGATGACCGTTCGGTACGAAGGCACGCCGCTGCGCATCTGGGCTGCCGGCAAGGCCTATCGACTCTGTCAGGTGGACGCGATGCATCTCGAGGCGTTCCATCAGGCGGAGGTGCTGTGGGTGGACGAGCGGTCGCGTCTCGACCCGTGGCAGATGACCGGCCGGGTGCTGCAGTCGATCGACCGCGCGCTGCCCGGCCGCACCGTGAAGATCGTGCCGACCTCGTATTCCATGTGCAGTCAGGCATGGGAACTCGAGGTGGACGAGGACGGCCAGCTGGTCCGAAGTCATGGCGTGGGGCGTCTTCAGCGATCGGATCGTCAGCCACCTCGGCGGCGATCCCGCGCGCCACGTCGCCATCGGAGTCGGCTATGGACTCGAGCGCATCGCCATGCTTCGCTATGGCATCGACGACGCGCGCAAGATTGATGTCGCCAGCGTCGCGTAGCCGGTACATACCTTGTACCTCTGTACCTATAGTCGTGCTCGTGGATCGTCACCATGGCGCTTGGCCGTGATGACGATCCTCGAGAGCATCCGAGCCAGTTGCCGGCCTTCGTTCAGCAGCGTCACGCACTTCTCCTGCGACCCGATCTTCCGGTCAGCACACACCTGCAGCCAGTGGACGGAGTTGTTCGCGCCGCGCAGCGAATTCTCGTTGAACCGGATGAACTCGCCCCGCGACGGGCCGCCGTTGGCCTCGTCGCGGTTGGTTTCAATCGAGCCGGCGGCATCGACCAGTTGCTCGATGATGCGACTGGTCCTGGCGCCCAGGGGACTGTCTCGACAAAGGCAATGACGTCGCAGAAGAAGCGGAATGAGCGCTCGTCGATGTCGTGTTGATCGTCTCGTGTCATGAAGCGATCAAGAGCACGCGAAGTGCCAGGGCTCGCACGGGCTGAAACGTTCCACTTCTCGATCCGGGCAGACGGGACACGTTTCAGAATCTGCCCCGAGAGCGTGACCGAGAAGTACGAGCGCCTCGCAACGCTCGATGTCCGTCGTTCGGGCCGCGGGCTAAGATGGGCTCGATGTTGAGCGCGCGCGGCCATCAAGGAGAAGGCCGCTCTCGATTGGATTCGATCTGTGCGGGATCGCACCGGCCGACGGCTTTCCTGAGCTGTCGTTTCTGCAGGAGTGGCTGGCTAAGGGTTATGCCGGAGAGATGGCATGGATGGCGCGTACCGCCGAGCGGCGTGCCGATGTCCGCAACGTCGTTCCTGGCGCGCGCAGCGTCGATCGTCACGGGTACCTGTACAACACTGACGACCGTACTCATCGATGATCTGCCTCCCGATCGTCGCGCGAATCTCGCGGTATGCCTGGGGCGACGACTATCACGACGTGCTGAAGGCACGGCTCGACGACGTTGCTCGCCTGGATGCGTGACGAGTCGGACGAGTCGTTCGACGCGCGCGCGTATGTGGACACCGGGCCTGTGCAGGAACGGGTCTACGCGCAGTACGCGGGGCTGGGTTGGATCGGCAAGAACACCTGTCTCATCAACCCCGAGCTGGGCTCGTGGTTGTTTCTTGGCGAGATCATCTGCACGCTGCCGCTCGATCCGGACACGCAGGGACTCGAGCAGTGCGGAAGCTGCACGCGCTGTCTGGAGGCGTGCCCGACCGGCGCACTTGTCGAGCCTGGCGTGCTGGACTCGAACGCGGTGTCTGTCGTATCTGACGATCGAGCTGCGGTCTTCAATACCGGACGAGTATCGCCGCGCGCTCGGAACCCACGTCTACGGCTGTGACATCTGCCAGGAGGTCTGTCCCTACAATCGCCCCGCGCCGCGGTCAGATGACTCGGAGTGGCAGCCGCGCGTCCGGCCTCGATCTGCCCCGTCTCGTGGATCTCTGGCGGCGGCCTGACGCCGAGCTTCGACGGATGACGAAGGGAGGCCCGATGACGCGCGCGAAGGTCGCCGGGCCTGCGGCGCAATCTCGCTGTGGCGATCGGCAACAGCGGCGATGCCGAGGCCATTGCCGCGCTCGACGCGGACACGGCCGACAGGCCCTCGCTCGAGGATGCCGGTCGTTCGCGAGCACATCGACTGGGCCAGAGCTCAACGCCCAACGCCCAAGGCCCAAAGCCCAAAGGCTAAAGACTAGAGCCGACCTCAGGTATGATCGTCGCGTCGGAGGTGACCATGACGTCACGACGAACCGCCTGGGTAGGAGGGGTTCTGGGTCTGTTGATGGCGATGACGACGCCGGCGGTGGCGCATCATTCGTTCGCCGTGTTCGACCATACGCGGACGCTGACGATCACGGGGACGGTGACGAAGTTTCAGTGGACGAACCCGCACGCGTTTCTCGAGGTGGACATCCCGCAGCCCGACGGGACGATGAAGCATTTCAGCATCGAGCTGACCAGCATCAACATGATGCAGCGCGTCGGCTGGCGGTCGAACATGATCAAGGCTGGCGATAAGATCACCGCGATCGTGGCGCCGCTCCTGAGCGGCGACCCGGTGGGCTCGGACTCGAGGTGACGCTGGCGGACGGTACGAAGCGCGACCTGCCGGTGCCGGCCGCGGGGAGCTTCAAGCGGACGCCCGAGGCGCAGTGAGGCGACCATGAGCGCACGTCATCTCATCTCGTCGCTTGCGCGTGCTGGCGGTGATAATCGTGTCAGCGCTCCAGGCTGGCGCTCGGCGCGCAGGGCAAGCCCGTCAGCGCCGGACATCACCGGATCCTGGGAGCGTCACGGCGCCGGACCGGGCGCACGCGGCGGGGGAGCGCGCGACGCCACGGTGCCGCCTCCGGCGCCTCAGCCGCAGCTGAAGGCGCAGTATCAGAAAGAGTGGCAGGAGCGCGTGCAGGCCGTCAGAGCCGCCGAGGCAAGGGCGAGCCGCTCGCCAACAACTACACCGACTGCCTGCCCGATGGCATGCCGAGCATGATGAATGCGATCTTCCCGATGGAGATTCTCCAGAGCCGCGGGCAGGTCACGGTCATCGAGGAGGCGTACACGCAGGTGCGGCGGATTCTCATGGACAAGCCGCAGAAATCGTTCGACGAGGTCGAGCCTGGATTCTATGGTCATCGGTCGGGCCGCTGGGAAGGCGAGACGCTCGTCGTGGACACGATCGGCATCAAGGAGAACGTGCGGTTTCAGAACATGCCGCACTCGCCGCAGATGCGGATCACGGAGCGCATGAAGCTCGTGTCGCCGACGGTCCTGTGGAACGAGATCACGATTGACGATCCGGTGACCCTCGAGAAGCCGCACACGTATACCGTCGCCTATCGCCGCATGCCCAACTACACGCTGCTCGAGTACGTCTGCGAGGACAATCGCGAGTACGCGGACGACAAGGGCCTGCAGAAGATCCGAATCAACTGAGATACGATGCCTGGCCCCGCGCCGATCCTGCTGCTCTCGATGCCCCAGATGGCCGATCCGAACTTCGCCCGAAGTGTGGTGCTGCTGTGTGACTACACCGAGCGCGGGGCGTTCGGGTTGATCGTGAACCGGCAGATGGACGAGTTCGCGCACGCCGTGGTGAAGACCGATCCGAAGGTGACAGGTCGATCCGGAGCTCCGGCTGTTCGTCGGCGGGCCGGTGGACGCGCACAGCACGTGGATCGTGATGGCCGAGTCGCAGGGCCCGGACGAAGACCAGCGCGAGGTCTGTCCCGGCGTGCTGCTGTCGGTGTCGCGCCAGCTGACGCTGGAGCTGCTGCAATCGCCGCCGTCGAGTCGCGCGCGCGTGGTCGTCGGCTGCGCGGTGTGGGGCCCGGGGCAGCTCGATGGCGAGCTCGCCGAATCGTCCTGGCTGACGATGGACGTCGATCCGTCGTTGATCTTCGGCGTCCCGCCCGAGCTGATGTGGGAGACGGCGCATCCGCCGCCTGGGCACCGACCCGGCCAAGCTCCAGGTGAGCTCGGGCGTGCATTGAGATCGCGCAGGCTGCTTGCACTGCGCTCTAGTGCTCGCACATGAGACATCGCACGCTTCTCTGTTCCAGCCTTGCGCTTGTCGCCGCGTGCAATCGCGAGGCGCCAAACCAACCGTGCAGACCAGACCGACCAGACGACGACCGATCCCGAAACCCAGAAACTCGAGACGATGGCCGCGCGCTTTGCGCCCGTCGATCTCACCGCCGACATCGCCGCGCTGCCCGCCAACGAGCGGCAGGCGCTGGCCAAGCTGGTCGAGGCCGCGAAGGTCTTCGACGCGCTGTTCCTCCGGCAGGTGTGGGACGGCAACGAGCCGATGCTGCTGGACCTGGCGCGCGACAACTCGCCGCTCGGTCGTGCGCGGCTGCACTACTTCCTGATCAACAAGGGACCCTGGTCGCGGCTCGACCACAACGAGCCGTTCATCGCCGGCGTACCCGCGAAAGCCGGCGGAAGCGAACTTCTATCCGGCGGGCGCGACGAAGGACGAAGTCGAGGCCTGGCTCAAGGGGCTGTCGGGCGCCGAACGCGACGCGGGCCACGGGGTTCTTCACGACGATCCGCCGCGGACCCGACGGCAGGTTCATGGCCGTGCCGTACTCGCTCGAGTATCAGGGCGAGATCGCGCGCGTGACGCGACGCTGCTGCGTGAGGCGGCGGCGCTGACGACGCAGCCGACGCTGAAGAGCTTTCTCGAGAAGCGCGCGGCCGCGCTCCTCAGCAACGACTACTACGACAGCGACGTCGCCTGGATGGAGCTCGACGCCAGCATCGAGCCGACCATCGGCCCGTACGAGACCTACGAAGACGAGTGGTTCAACTACAAGGCGGCGTTCGAGGCGTTCATCACGCTCCGCGACGACGCCGAGACGCAGAAGCTGGCGCGCTTCGGGTCCGAGCTCCAGGAGATCGAGAACAACCTGCCGATCGATCCGAAGTTCCGCAACCCGAAGCTCGGGGCGCTGGCGCCGATCCGCGTCGTCAACACCGTGTTCTCGTCGGGCGACGCCAATCGCGGCGTGCAGACCGCGGCCTTCAACCTGCCCAACGACGAGCGCGTGATCACCGAGAAGGGCTCGAAGCGGGTGATGCTGAAGAACAACCAGGAGGCCAAGTTCCAGATGGTGCTCCAGCCGATCAGCAAGGTGGCGCTCGCCGCCGACGACCGCAAGCACGTCGTCGTTCGACGCCTTCTTCACGCACATCCTGATGCACGAGCTGATGCACGGCCTGGGGCCGCACAACATCACCGTCGGCGGCCGCGCCACCAACGTGCGCCAGGAGTTCAAGGACGCCTACAGCACGATCGAGGAAGCCAAGGCCGACGTCTCGGGCCTGTTCGCGCTGCAGTTCCTCGTCGATCGCGAGAAGCTGGACAAGGCGTTCAACGACACGATGTACACGACGTATCTGGCGTCGATGTTCCGCTCGATCCGCTTCGGCATCACCGAGGCGCACGGCCGCGGCGTGGCCATTCAGCTCAATTACTTCCTCGACAACGGCGGCGTGACCGTCGCGCAGGACGGCACGTTCGCGGTCAACCCGGAGCGCATCAGGAAGAACGTCACCGATCTGACGCGCGACATCATGACGATGCAGGCGACCGGCGACGCGCCGGCGGGCAGGCAGATGCTCGAGAAGCTGGGCGTCGTCCGTCCGCAGGTGCAGGCCGTGCTGGACAAGCTGAAGGACGTGCCGGTGGACATCGAGCCGCGGTTCGTCACGGCCGATCAGCTGCATGAAGCCGGTAGGACCGGATAGCCCGGAAGCGCAAAGCTCTGAAGCCCAAAGCCCCAAAGCCCGATATAATCCCGGCCGCATTCGAGAGGCTCCCGTGCGACGCATCCGCATCTCCGCGGCCGCGCAGTCCTTCTACTCGTCGTCGGCATCGCTGCCGGCCTGATCGTCGTCCGCGATCTGGCTGGGCAGAGTCGCACCACGGTTAGGCTCCTTACTTCGAGGTCGATCCGTACTGGCCGAAGCCGCTGCCGAATCACTGGGTGCTCGGCTCGTCGATCGGCGTCTCGGTGGACGAGCGCGATCACGTGTGGATGATCCATCGCGGCTCGGCGACGCTGGCCGAGAAGGAGAAGGCGATCGAGACGAAGCTGTCCGACGAGTGCTGCGGGGCGCGCCGCCGGTGCTCGAATTCGATGCCGAGCGGAACGCTGGTCGGCCACTGGGGCGGCCCGGGCGCCGGCTACGAGTGGCCGACCTCGAATCACGGCATCACCGTCGATCACAAGGGCAACGTGTGGATCGGCGGCAACGGCGAGGGCGACTGCCCACGTGCTCAAGTTCAGCCGGGCCGGGAAGTTCCTGCTGCAGGTCGGGAAGGCCGATGCCCGGCTGGGTCCGGCCGGCAGTGATGGCAAGCCGACCTATGTCGCCGGCAGCAACGATCCGCAGTCGTACGGACGCGTGGCGAAGATCTTCGTCGATCCGTCCGCCAACGAGGCGTATCTCGCCGATGGCTACTTGAACAGGCGCGTCGCGATCGTCGACGGCGATACGGGAAAGCTGAAACGCTATTGGGGTGCCTACGGCAACAAGCCGGACGACACCGACCTCGGTCCCTACAAGCCGGGTGCGGCGCCGGTGCAGCAGTTCCGTACTCCGGTCCACTGCGCCGACCTGTCGAAGGACGGACTCGTCTACGTCTGCGATCGCCGGAACAACCGAATCCAGGTGTTCAGGAAGGACGGGACCTTCGTCAAGGAGGCGTCCTATGCGAAGAACAGCCTGGGCGACGGCGCGGTGTTCGATCTCGCGTTCTCGAAGGATCCCGGCCAGACGTATCTCTACATGGCCGATGGCAACAACATGAAGATCCGCATCCTGCGCCGCGACACGCTCGAAGAGCTCACCAGCTTCGGTGACGGTGGGCGTCAACCGGGCCAGTTCTACGCCGTGCACAGCATCGCCGTCGATTCGCAGGGCAACCTCTACACGACGGAAACCTACGAAGGCAAACGGATCCAGAAGTTCGTCTACAAAGGGCTCCGCGCCGTGACGCGCAAGGAGCAGGGAACGGTGTGGCCGCGATGAAGAAGCTTCAAGGAACGCCGTTCAGGCGTTCCGGCAGACGGTGTGTGCGGTGGTCGGCGTGCTCGCCCTCGTCGCGGCGGGGTCGTGCCATGCGCGCAGAGCGAAGGGCCGCCTAAAGGCGGCCCCCACGAAGAGTGGCGGACCTACGGCGCCGATCTCGCCAGCACGCGGTACCGGCCGCTCGATCAGATCAACAAGGACAACTTCGACAAGCTCGAAGTGGCGTGGCGGTTCAAGACCGACAACCTCGGCCCGCGGCCGGAGATCAACTTCCAGTCCACGCCGCTGATGGTCGGCGGCGTGGCTCTACACCACCGCCGGCACCCGCCGCGCGGTCGTGGCGCTCGATGCCGCGACCGGCGAGCTGCAGTGGATGCACAGCGAGGACGAGGGCAAGCGCGGCGAGGAAGCGCCGCGTCAGCTCTCGGGACGCGGGCTCGCGTACTGGTCCGACGGACGATCGGCCCGGATCATCTACGTCACTCCCGGCTACCGCATGAAGGCCCTCGATGCGAAGACCGGCGC
This sequence comes from uncultured Acidobacteriota bacterium, assembly GCA_963751025.1. Taxonomy (GTDB): domain Bacteria; phylum Acidobacteriota; class Vicinamibacteria; order Vicinamibacterales; family UBA2999; genus Gp6-AA40. The sequence continues at coordinate 175,376 of CAVVTC010000017.1, forward strand.
GCCGATCACCGTCTTCGGCAAGAACGGCGTCGTCGATCTGAAGCTCGACAACGATCAGGAGATGGACCTGGTCACCGGCGACATCGGGCTGCACGCGGCGCCGGTCATCGCCAGGGACGTCGTCATCATCGGCGCGGCGCATACCGAGGGCAGCCGGCCCGAAGAGCCGCCGCAACGACAAAGGCTACGTGCGCGGCTTCGACGTGCGCACCGGCAGGCGCCTGTGGATCTTCCACACGATTCCCGAGCCGCGGCGAGTTCGGCGCCGACACGTGGGAGAAGGACTCCGCGGCGTACACCGGCAACACCGGCGTCTGGGCGCAGATGAGCGTGGACGAGGAGCTCGGCACTCGTCTACCTGCCCGTGGAGATGCCGACCGGCGACTACTACGGCGGTCATCGTCCCGGCGCCGGGCTGTTCGGCGAGAGTCTCGTCGCCGTCGACCTGAGGACCGGCAAGCGCAAGTGGCACTACCAGTTCATCAAGCACGGCATCTGGGACTGGGATCTGCCGTGCGCGCCGATCCTCGCGGACGTCATCATCGACGGGCGCATGCGGAAGATCGTGGTGCAGCCGAGCAAGCAGGGCTGGCTCTACGTCTTCGATCGCGTGACCGGCGAGCCGATCTGGCCGATCGAGGAGCGCAAGGTGGAGCGTCGGACGTGCCGGGCGAGAAGGCGCATCCGACGCAGCCGTTCGTGACGAAGCCGCCGGCCTACGAGCGGCAGGGCGTGTCGATCGACGACCTGATCGATTTCACGCCCGGAGCTCGGGCCGAGGCGGTGAAGCTGGCGTCGCGGTTCAAGATCGGTCCGATCTTCACGCCGCCAGTCGTGCAGCAAGTGGCCGGGCCGCTGGCGACGCTGATGCTGCCGAACGCGACCGGGCGGCGCCAACTGGCAGGGCGGCTCGTACGATCCGGAGACCGGCACGTTCTACATCTTCACGAACACGCAGGTGTCCGTCCTCGGCCTCGATCCCGGGTGCCCAGCGTCCCAACAAAGCGTCGGACATGGACTATGTGTCGGGCATGGCCACCGATCCCGCGAACCCGAAGGCGCCGGCTGTGCCGACGACGGTGCAGGGGCTGCCGCTGATCAAGCCGCCGTACGGACGCATCACGCGATCGATCTGCAGAAGGGCGAACTGCTCTGGCAGATCGCGCACGGCGAGACGCCGGACAACGATGCGCAATCATCCGGCGCTCAAGGGCCTGACCATTCCGCGCACCGGGCGGCAGGGCCGCATCGGCACGCTGGTCACCAAGTCGCTGGTGATTGCCGGCGAAGGCGGGATGTTCACGCTGCCCGACGGTCGGCGCGGCGCGATGCTGCGCGCCTACGACAAGGCGACCGGTCAGGAAGCCGGCGCCGTCTACATGCCGGCGCCGCAGACGGGCTCGCCGATGACCTACATGCTCAACGGCCGCCAGTACATCGTCGTCGCCATCAGCGGCCAGAGCTTTCCGGGCGAGCTCATGGCGTTCCGGCTGCCGGCGTCTTGAGAGCGGGTCGGAAGATCCGCTTCTACGCGAGTCCGTAGGGCGGGTCTTGCTCTTTAGACCCGCCGCCCACAAGATCGTCACATGAAGAGATTCGTGCTGGCGCTGACGTGCCTCGCGCCAGCGTTGCTCATCGCGCAGGGCCCGGAGCGGTTTTCGGGTCCTTCCTCGCAAACGCTCGCGCAACTGACCGGCGACTACTGGGAGTGGCGCCTCGCCGTGCAGCCCGAGACCGCCACGCGCATCGGGCGCACCGATCACAACGACCGCTGGCGGGACTGGTCGAAGGCCGCGCGCGATCGCGTCCGCAGGGATCGTGAGGAGTTCCTGCAGAAGGCGATGTACCTGTCGCCAGGCAACCTGAATCCAACCGACCTGGTGACCTCGTTGCTGATGGAGCACGAGCTCAGGACGCAGCTCGAGGCCCAGGACTATCTCAATCTCGTTCAGGTCGTGTCGCAGTCGGACGGCGTGCACAACGATGTGTTCAACGTCATCGACCAGATGCCGGCGCGCACCGTGAAAGACTACGAGAACATCATTGCCCGGCTGCGCGCGCTGCCGGCCTACATCGACCAGACGACGGGTCTGATGCGCGAGCAGCTCGCGGCCGGCCTTGCCCAGCCCGCGGTCGTCGTGGACCTGACGCTCGATCAGGTCGCCGCGCAGGGGAAGATGGCGGCGGCGGATTCGCCACTCCTCGGGGCGTTTCGCCGCTTCCCCTCAGAGATCGCCGCTGCCGATCAGGATCGTCTGCGCGCGCAGGCCCGCACGGCGTACGAGCAGCAGTTCGTGCCGGCGTGGACGCGGCTCGAGACGTTCCTCCGCGACACCTACCGAAAGCAGGCCCGGCCGCAGACGGCATTGAGCTCGCTGCCCAACGGCCGCGCCGCGTATGCCGCGCTGATTCACGCGTATACGACCACGCGGATGACGCCGGAGCAGATCCATCAGATCGGCGTGCAGGAAGTCGCGCGCATCGAGAAAGAGATGGAGCGGCTGGCGCGCGCGGCGGGCTTCGCGGGCTCGGTCACCGACTTCGAGAAGCAACTGGGCCAGCGGCCCGGCATGAAGTTCTCCTCGCAGGCGGAGATGATTCAGTACGCGCGCGAGGTGCTGGCGCGGCTGCAGCCCGCGCTGCCGCGTCTCTTCAAGCGTGTCCCGAAGATGGTGGTGGACGTCCGGCCGATTCCGGCCGATCGCGAAGCCTCGACGGCGTCGAACTACACCGCCGGTACCGCGGACGGCACCAGGCCGGCGTGGTTCAACATGAACACCTACCGGCCGCAGGAGCAGGTCAGGTATCGGACGGAAGCCCTGGTGCTGCACGAAACGGTGCCGGGCCACCATCTGCAGATCGGGATTGCGCGCGAGCTGCAGGGCCTGCCCGAGTTCCGGAAGGTGTTCACCGCCGCGGCGTTCTCCGAGGGCTGGGGTCTCTACGCCGAGTCGCTGGGCTCGGAGCTCGGCGTCTACGCGGATCCGACGACGAAGTTCGGGCAGCTGGCCAGCGAGCAGTTCCGCGCCGTGCGCCTGGTCGTCGATACCGGCCTCCATGCGATGGGGTGGTCGCGCGACCGCGCCCGCGAATACTTCTCGCTCCACGTACCCGCTCAGTCGCTTGCCGAGGTCGATCGCTACATTGCGAGGCCGGGCCAGGCGCTGGCTTACAAGCTCGGCGAGTTGAAGATCAAGGAACTGCGCCGCAAGGCCGAGCAGGCGCTTGGCGCACGGTTCGACGTCCGCGAATTTCACGACGTCGTGCTGCGGAACGGCACGCTGCCGCTCGACCTGCTGGAGGAGCAGGTCAACGCATATATCGCCGGCGCGAAATAGTCCGGGTTAAGGGATCGTTGCCCGAAAGTGCCCAAAAGGATGGGTTTCGTTGTATCCTGCACCGAGTCAGTCGGGCCTCACGCCCTTTCCTGACGAAGAATTCAGAGAGTCTTCAGGACCAAATTCGAGGCAAGTCGGCTACCATTTTTAGTGGAAAATCGACGGGTTCTTTCAGGGGAGGAACCAGACTATGAAGCGTTATCTGGTTATTGCGCTTGTTGCGGCAGCGAGTCTCGCTGGCGCGCAGGCATACGCCCATCACTCCTTCGCGGCCACCTACCTGGAAGATCAGACGGTGACGATCGAGGGTGAGCTGGTGCAGTTCCTGTTTCGGAATCCTCACTCCTTCGTGCACGTGATGGTGAAGGAGAAGGATGGAGCGATGGTGCGCTACGCCGTCGAATGGGGCGGCGCTGGTCAGCTCGGTGGCCAGGGTGTTACCAGAGAGACGCTGAAGGCCGGCGACCACGTCATCATCTCGGGCAGCCCGGGCCGCAACCCGAAGGACCATCGCGTCCGCATGGTCACGCTGCATCGTCCGAAGGACGGCTTCGGTTGGGGTCGTCGTCCGGGTGAAACGGTCGACTAAGGAACGTCGGGTCTAAAGACCCGACGCTACGACGACAACTACGTGGGGGCCGGACCTTTTGGCTGGCCCTCTTTTTTACGGCAACCGCGCGATCGCGCCTTTCACCTTCAGCGCGCCTTCTCCCTCGATACCTTCCGTCCACGCAAAGACCAGCTCATTGCCGCTGCGGGCGACACGCGGATAGCCGCTGACGCGACTGTTGCCGCTGATGGTGATCGCCGCGGACTTCATCCCGGACGGCTCCACGCGCCGCATCCGGAACTGGCTGCGGTCGTCGGCGAACTCGACCCAGGTGGCAATTGCCGATCCGTCGTCCAGCATCTCGACTTCCACATGGCCGAGCGACGTCTCATCGTCGAGCCGGATGGGTGCGCCCCACGTGCGCCCCGCGTCAGACGAGAAGGCCGCGTAGGCCTGACCCTTGTCGTCCTTGCCCGTGAACCACGCCGCGGCCAGCTGACGTCCGCGCGCGCTCAGTGCTGGTCCGTTGACCGGACAGGCGTCGATTTCCCAGTTGTCGGCGTGCACGACTTGCGCGTCCGTCCATTTCCCGTTCTCGAGACGCGAGACGTGAATGTCACGGATCTCCTTCGCGCTGCGATCGCGGAACGCCGCGACGACGCCGTCGGGTGTGACCACGGCTGACGTCGTGCAGCACTCGCAGACGCGCGCGTTGGCGGACACTTCGGCGGTCTGCTTCCATGCCGTGTCGATAGCTGGCGAAGTACATCGCCATCTCGGCGTCTTCGGGCTGCTTGCCCTGGTTGCGGCCGTCGAGCCACACCAGCCCCAGCCCGCCGGCCGGCATCTCGAACAGCGACACGAACCCGTGCTGCGTTCTGGTCTTGTCGTGGTGTGGAACCAGCGGGCGCGCCCACGTCTTTCCGTCATCCTTCGAGTACGACAGCCGGATGTCGTATGCCTCGAGCCTGAAGTCCACGGCCGGATACCAGTTGGCGACGAGCGTGCCGTCGCTCAAGCGAAGAACGGTCGGCACATCAGCGGCGCTGACGAACCAGTTCTTGTCCGAGGCAATCTTCTGCGGCGCCGACCACGCGCCGTTCGCGCGCTCGGCGAACTTCAGCACGAATTCGGGATCGGCCTGCTCGAGCCAACTCACGAGCACGCCACGATTCGAGGCCGTCAGTTGCGGCGCCATGGAACTGGCGCCCGCGGGAACGTCGAGCGGTTCGACCTTCACCGCCCACGCCGGTGGCGCTGCGGCGTGGTTGGAGCGGCGGTTTCGGGGTTGCCACTGCTGCATCCGGTTGCGATCGCGGCGATAACGAGGCACCTGGCTGTATGTATGAGCGTCATAAGATCGGTACGTCAAAGGTACACCGGATGGAAACGGATGTCGTCTGCGGGATGCGCGTCGAGCCGGCCAGGGCCGCCGGGAGCGACCGAGCACGACGGGAAGACCTACTACTTCTGCGGAAAGGGCTGCCTGCAGCGCTTCCAGGCGGACCCGAAGAAGTATCTCGATCCCGCCTATCGTCCCGGCATGCATGCGATGCAGGCGTCGCGCACCGCGCCGCTGACGCTCGTGAAGGACCGGCCAGAGGCCGGTCCGTCAGTACCCGCATCTCCGCACCATCGACCTGCGCACCCTCGCACCCTCGCATCCCGAATACACGTGCCCCATGCATCCCGAGGTGCGTCAACGCGGGCCCGGCTCGTGCCCGATCTGCGGCATGGCGCTCGAGCCGCTCGAGGTCACCGTCGAGGAGGCAGCCGAACGAAGAGCTCGTCGACATGAGCCGCCGCTTCTGGTGGTCGCTGGCACTGACCGTTCCGATTCTCGCGTTCATGGTGTCCGAGGTCCTGCCCGGGCAGCCGCTGCATCATCTCGTGTCACCGCGAGCGATGACGTGGGTGGAGTTCGTGCTCGCGACGCCAGTCGTGGTCTGGGGCGGATGGCCGTTCCTGGTGCGTGGCATTGCGTCGGTGAGCAGCGGTCACCTGAACATGTTCACGCTCATCGCGATGGGCGTCGAAGCGGCGTTCTCCTACAGCGTGCTCGCGACGATCGCGCCGGGGCTGTTTCCTGCCTCGTTTCGCGTGAACGGCGAGGTCGCGATCTATTTCGAGCCGGCCGCGGTGATTGTCGTGCTCGTGCTGCTCGGGCAGGTGCTGGAGCTGCGCGCGCGCAGCCGCACGAGCGCGGCGATTCGCAGTCTGCTCGGTCTCGCGCCGAAGACGGCTCGAAAAGTCGAGGCCGACGGGACCGAACACGATATCCCGCTCGAGCACGTGCACGTGGGCGATCGGCTTCGTGTCCGGCCGGGTGAACGCGTGCCGGTGGACGGCGTCGTCATCGAAGGCGTGACATCGGTGGACGAGTCCATGATCACCGGTGAGCCCATACCCGTCGAGAAGACGCCGGGTGCGACGGTCACCGGCGGCACCATCAATGGCACCGGGACATTCGTGCTGGAGGCGCAGCGCGTCGGCAGGGACACGCTGCTGGCGCGCATCGTTCGCATGGTCAGCGATGCGCAACGATCCCGCGCGCCAATTCAGCGGCTCGCCGATACCGTGTCGGCGTGGTTCGTGCCAACGGTCATCGCGGTGTCCGTCGTGACGTTCGTCGTGTGGGCGACTGTGGGGCCCGAGCCTCGTTTTGCTTATGCGCTCGTGAATGCGATCGCGGTCCTGATCATCGCCTGTCCCTGCGCGCTTGGCCTGGCCACGCCGATGTCGATCATGGTCGGCACCGGACGCGGCGCGCAACTTGGCGTGCTGGTCCGCGACGCGGAGGCACTGGAGATCCTGGAGAAGGTCACCGCGATCGTCGTGGACAAGACCGGAACGTTGACGGAAGGCAAGCCGACGCTGGTTGCGGTTGAGACCGTTCCAGGCGGTGACGAGCGTGCGCTTCTGCGACTGGCGGCCAGCCTCGAGCACGTCAGCGAACATCCGCTCGCGGCCGCGATCGTTGCGGGCGCGCGCGACCGTGGTGTGGAGCTCTCGCCGGTCGGGAGATTCGAATCCCTGACCGGCCGTGGAGTCATCGGCCTCGTCGAAGGACGCACGGTGGCGATCGGCAACCTCGCCCACTTCGCTGCGCTTCATATTGACCTTGGCGTGCTCGAACAGCGGGCCGCCGAGTTGCGCCAGAACGGACAGACCGTGATGTTCGTCGCGATCGACGGACAGGCCGCCGGTCTCGTGGCCGTGGCGGATCCGGTGAAAGCCACCTCGCGTGAGGCGGTCGACGCGCTGCACCGCGAGGGCCTGACCGTGATCATGGTGACCGGCGACAACCGGACCACGGCCGAAGCGGTCGCGAGATCAGTCGGGATCGATCGGGTCGAAGCCGACGTGTTGCCCGAGCGCAAGGCCGACGTCATCACGCGGCTTCAGGGGCAGGGGCAGCGTGTGGCGATGGCCGGGGACGGCATCAACGACGCGCCGGCGCTGGCCAGGGCCGACGTCGGCATCGCGATGGGAACTGGCACCGACATCGCGATGGAGAGTGCCGCCGTCACGCTGGTCAAGGGTGATCTGCGCGGCATCGTGCGCGCGCAGGCGACTCAGTCGCGCGACGATGAGGAACATCCGGCAGAACCTGTTCTTTGCGTTTGTCTACAACGTCCTCGGAGTGCCGCTGGCTGCTGGCGTGCTGTATCCGGTGTTCGGTCTGCTGCTGAGTCCCGATGATCGCGAGCGCCGCGATGACCTTCAGCTCGGTGTCGGTGATTGGTAACGCGCTGCGTCTGCGTCGGGTCACGCTGTAAGTCGGCCTCAGGATTGACGAGGATGTTCGCATCGCGTTCTCGCCTGTCGGTCGTCGTGCTGGCCTGGTTGGCCCGTCAGTGGTCGCGGCCACGTGCGAACTGACGTGCGCGCTTGCGAGCCATCATCACGGAACGCCATCGCCATCCGAGGCGTCGTGTCATGGGCACGAGAGCTCGACGCAGGGCAGTGGCGTCGCCGCGGTCTCGTCCGCGATGTGTCACGACTCCGGCGATCTTCCATCAGCGGTTGTCGATGCGTGCGTTGAGCGCCGTCGCGATGTCAGCGGCCCTGCGGCAGCCATCGTCATCGCTCACACCGTCGGGCACCCGAAACGATCGCTGCGCGCGCACGAGCGCACACACCCCGCTCGACCCACGTCCGCGTTCATAGACCTCTTCGCGTCTAGACCTCGTCCTGTCTGCGGAGGCTGACGCCTCCGCTCTACGTGGTTCCATCGCATGTAGCGCGCAGGCTTTCGACTGCGCGAAGGGCCGGGGTCATGTTCAGAATCGTTTTCGCGATCGTTCTGCTCGCGGCAGGCTCGGCCTCCGCGCAGGAGCATCAGCATCCGGCGCCGGCGCCAGCGGCGCAGGAGCACGTCGCATAACACTGAGCAGGCGGAGGAGAGCCTGTTTCCGGCGCGTGATGCGTCAGGCACGTCGTGGCTTCCGGACCAGACGCCGATGCATGCCGGGCACACGCGCGTGCTGGAAGCTGGGAGTTGATGTGGCACGGCAACGCCTTCCTGCAGTTCATCAACGAGTCGGCCCCGGAGCATCGCGGCGCGCACCAGACCGGCAGCATCAACTGGGTGATGGGCATGGCTCGCCGCCGCGCCGGCGCCGGCCGCGTCGGCGTTCGCACGATGTTCAGCCTCGAGCCGTGGACGATTGGCGGCTGCGGCTATCCCGATCTGCTGGCGACGGGCGAAACCTGTGACGGCGACACGATTCACGATCGCCAGCATCCGCACGACCTGTTCATGGAGCTCGCGCTCGAGTACGAGCGTCCGCTCGGCGCGGGGCCTTCGATGGTTTGCCTACGGCGGCCCGGCCGGGCGAGCCGGCACTGGGCCCGGTGGCGTTTCCGCATCGCGTCTCGGCGATGTCCAATCCGATCGCGCCGATCGGACATCACTGGCTCGACGCCACGCACATCACCTTCGGCGTGATCACGACTGGTATTCACGGCTGGCGTAGAGGCGGACCCGCGGGTCCGCCTGGCTGGAATGTCGAAGCGTCGGCGTTCAACGGCCGCGAGCCGGACGAGAATCGCACGGACTTCGATCTCGCCGCGCTCGACTCGTACTCCGCGCGATTCAGCCTGGCGCCGACGCCGACGACGGTGCTGCAGGTGTCAGCGGGACGGTTGAACGACGCCGAAGCGCGAGGCGGGCCTGCCCGCGACACGACGTGACGCGTGTCACCGCGTCGGCGTCGTACCACCGTGCGCTCAGCTCGTCCACGCTCTGGGCGTCCACGATCGCCTGGGGTATGAACCACGAGCCGATCGACACCACGCACGCGATGCTGCTCGAGTCGGCGATCTCACTGGCAGGACCGGCACGTCGGTTTTCTGCGCGTTGAGATCGTCGGCAAGCCCGCACACGATCTGCACGTGCACGAGTCCACCGAGGTCTTCACCGTCGGCAAGATCCAACTGGGCTACACGCGCTACCTGCGCCCTGGCTACGGCGATGCAGATCGGCTTCGGCGGAAGCGTCTCTGGCAGCCTCGTGCCCCCCGTATCTGGCGCCGCGATACGGAGGGCGGGTCGCGCCAGGCGTTGCGGTGTTCCTCACCCTTCGTCCCGCCGCGCATGCGATGTGAGTGCGTCTGACGGGACGGTCAGTCCTTACTTGTCGTGCGCAAGGCTGCGCACTGATAGAGGATGCGCAATCGATCGGCCTTACTCAGCCGTGCGTCTGTCTGACTGCGCTGTGATCGCAACGGTCTCAGTGCGCAGAACACCGAGCCGCGCATCTGGCAGGGCGTCTACAGCGCGGCCCAGGCCGAGCGGGGGAAGGCGTCGTTCAACTCGTCGTGCCTGCGCTGCCACGGCGACAAGCTGCAGGGCAATACGGCGCCAGCCCTGTCCGGCGACCGGTTCTACACGACGTGGGGCAGCGAGGTCGATCGCGTCGCTGTTCGCGAAGATTCGCGACACGATGCCGCCGAACTTCGGCACCAGCATCGACGACCAGACCAAGCTCGACATCGTCGCCTACATTCTGCAGACCAACGGCTATCCCGAGCGGCGCCAGCGAGCTGGCGCAGACCGGCAGCGATCTCGCGACCGCGCAGATCCTCAAGAAGGGTGAGCAGTCGGTCGTGCAGAATTTCTCGCTCGTGCAGACGGTGGGATGCCTGTCGCGCGGTCCGGACAACTCGTGGATTCTGACCCGGACGGCTGACCCGCTCGTCACGCGAGACGACGTGCCGTCGGCGCAGGGGCTGGCGGCCGCGGCTGGCCGTCCGCTCGGGACGCGCACGTTTCTCCTGCTGAGCGCGAAGCCGTTCAGCCCCGAGTCGCATCAGGGCCACAAGATGGAAGCGCGCGGATTGATTTACAACGTGCCCGGCGACGAGCGGCTGACACTGACGTCATTGCAGATGGCAGGAGCCGACTGCGGCGGCTAATCAGTGCGGCTTGGTGCCCTTCGCCCATGCGCGCATCCCCATCCGCCGCAACTCAGCCGTGTGCCGAGGATCGGCGTGAAGGTTGTCGATCAGGGGTGAATAGTAGTTGAAGGGCGATGCGCCGTCGTCATAGGCCTTGGCCTGCCACTCCAACGCCCGGTCGATGTCGTTCGACCCTGCATAGATGTACGCGAAGGAGTGAGGGTGGACGTACCGCTGATCCGCAATACCCTCGAGCTCCTCGACAAGCTCACGCACCTTATCGGTCGCGCCACTCCTGGCGTAGTAGTGGCCCAGCACAGCGAGATAGAAGGGGGCGCGGCCCGACATCGACACCGTTCGCTCACCGATCTCGATGGCCTCAGTCAGCCGTCCCTGCAGAGCCAGGCACATGCCCATCACGTGGATCGCGAGGATGAAGCTGGGATCGACTTCCAGACTCTTCTGGCATTCCGCGATCGCCTCGTCATACCGCCGCGCCAAGTACAACGTGTGGGCGACGCTCCCGTCGACGAGGGGCGATAAGGGTTCCATCTCCTGGGCCGTTCGGACCTGCATCATCGCGCCGGCGTTGTCGCGTTGCAACACCATCAGCCACGACCAGTAGATCCGGGCCATCGCCTGACTGGGATCCAACTCCAGCGCGCGGATGAAATGGCGCTCGGCCTCCGGCCAGTTCCAGTCACCCACGTTGCTCAGCGCGAGGGACGTGTGCGCCTCCGGTAAGTCGGGGTCGATGGCGAGCGCGCGTTCGGCAGCCGCCAAGGCGTTCGCGAACGCGATGCGCGGCTTCTGCAACGAATAGAAGCCGATGATCGCGTGCGCATCCGCCACGCCGGCATGTGCCAGGGCGTAGCCGGCATCCTCGTCGATGGCCTGCTGAAAATGTTCAAGCGCTGCCTGGAGACCGCCATGATACCGGCGCAACCAGTAGAACCGTCCCTTCAGGTACAGGTGATACGCGCGCGGGCTGTCCGTGTGCCGTCGGATCAGGGGGCCCCGCGGAACTTCGGTCAGCGTGACCTTCAATCGGTCGACGACGTTCCGCGCGATTTCTTCCTGAACGGCGAACACGTCCGCCGCCTCCCGATCGTAGCCTTCCGACCAGAGATGACAGCCATCTTCGGCGCTCACGAGCTGCGCCGTAATGCGCAGTCGATCGCCAGCCTTGCGAACCGTCCCTTCCAGCACAGCATCCACCTCGAGCTGCCGGCAAATGCTCCTGATGTCGGTGTCGGTCTGCTTCACGCCGAACGACGAGGTTCTCGACGCGACGCGCAGGTCCTGCACCTTGCCCAAGGCCGTCAAGAGTTCTTCAGCGAGTCCGTTGCAGAAGTACCTCGAGCCCCTGCTCGGGCCCGAGATTGACGAACGGCAAGACGGCCATCGACGGCATCCCAGGACGCAGTCTGGCGGAAATCACCCGAGTGGCAGAGGGAGCCGTGGCGGTTTCGAGCTCGAGCGCACCGACAAGGTCCTGCTGCATCGCTCCGCTACTGCGAAACCGTCGCGCCGGATCCCGCTGGAGCGCGCGATCGACGACCCGGGCGAAATTCCCCGGCAGGTCGGGCCGTCGATCGGACAGTGGGATCATCTCGCCCCGCGCGTGCGCCGCTGCGACGGCGGAGATCGTTTCACCTTCTACCGGATACTGCTTCGTCACCAAGTGGTACAGCACCACGCCTACGCTGTACACATCGCTGGCGATGGTTGCCGGGGCGCCATCGAACATTTCAGGTGCCACATACGCCGGCGTCCCAATCCGCCGTGACCCCGACGACGCCTCCGCCCGAATCTCGCCCGCCCCGAAATCCATCAACACGATGCGGCCGCCAGCCTCGCGCATCACGTTTTGCACCTTGATGTCGCGATGCAGGAGGCCCGCTTTGTGCACGGCCGCCACGGCGCGACACAAGTCGATGCCGATGAGGGCCGCCTCCTGTGCCCCGAGGACGCCGTGAAGCGACAGGACTTGTTTGAGGGTCAGGCCTTCCACCAGCTCCATCCACAGCCCGACCGCGTTCTCGTTCCGGTCCACTCCGTACACCGTCACGACATTCGGATGCCGCACTCGGGCGAGCAGTCGAGCTTCCTGAATCACGGCCGCCGACTGGTCAGCTTTGCGCAGGATTTTCAGAGCCACTTCTCGCTCGAGACTCGGATCCCACGCGACATGTACGGTGCCAAAACGCCCCTGGCCGATCGTTCGGCGGAGCTCGAGCGGGCCCCAGGTATTCGACGTGGATGAGAGGGTCTCCTCTTCACCCTCCTGTTCGCTCGTCGAGTGGTCGCGGCCGAGTCGGTCCGTGCCGGCCCTCTTCGGTGGTAGTGTCGGCCGCGGCTCCCGCCAATTTCAGGGGTTTGTCGTCATCGGCCATGATTCTGAAGGCTCAGTGTCCGAGATTAGTTCATCGAACACGCGCCCGGGCCGCGCGGATCGCCGCATGTGCCGCAGGCGCCCATGGACGGCATCGCAGACGGGGAAGAGCCACCGTTGGTGTGCGCTGCAAACACCGATAGACGACGCTGCAACTCCGTGCTGTGACAGGACGGACACTCCGGCGTCTCGCTGCCACGCACGAGCAGCTCGAACTCTTTGTCGCACTCTTTACACGCGTACTCGAACAGCGGCATCCGACCCTCTATAGAGGATCATAGCAGGTCCGGACGACACGTCAGGGATTTCGCACCACGCCAGCTATACTGGGAAGATGTCTTCTCACCGAAAGTCGCAACAGATCGCCAACCCGCTTCGCCGGAACGTGGCCATCATCGCGCACGTGGACCACGGCAAGACGACGCTGGTGGATGCGCCTGCTGCGGCAGAGCGGGGCATTCCGCGCCAACCAGCAGGTGGCCGAGCGGGTGATGGACAACACCGACCTCGAGCGCGAGCGTGGCATCACCATCCTGGCCAAGAACACCGCCGTCCACTACAAGGACCTGCTGATCAACATCGTCGATACGCCCGGCCACGCCGACTTCGGCGGCGAAGTCGAGCGGACGCTGTCGATGGTGGACGGCGTGATGCTGCTGGTCGACGCCTCGGAGGGCCCGCTGCCGCAGACGCGGTTCGTGCTCCGCAAGGCGCTCGAGCGCGGGCTGCCGCCGATCGTCGTGCTCAACAAGATCGACCGCGCCGACGCGCGGCCGCAGGAAGTGTTGAACGAGGTCTACGACCTGTTCATCGATCTCGACGCCACCGAGGATCAGATCGAGTTCCCGGTGCTCTACGCCAACGCGCGCGACGGCGTCGCGACGACGGATCTGGCCAAGCCTGGCGACAGACCTTCAGCCGCTGTTCGAGGCCATCGTCGAGTCACGTGCCGCCGCCGAAGGGCGATCCCGCGGCGCCGCTGCAGATGCTGGTCGCCAATCTCGACTCGAGCGACTATCTCGGACGGATCGCGATCGGCCGCGTGTTCAACGGCACCGTGAAGCTGAACGACCCGGTGTCGGTGCTGAAGCTCGGTGGGACCATCGAGCAGACGAAGATCACCAAGCTGTTTGCCTTCGATGGCCTGAAGCGCGTGGAGATCGAGCAGGCCGCCGCCGGCGACATCGTCTGCCTCGCCGGCATCGAGGGCATCACCATCGGCGAAACGATCAGCGACCCCGAGAACCACGTGCCGATTCCACCGATCGCCATCGACGAGCCGACGGTGTCGATGATCTTCGGCGTGAACACGTCGCCGATGGCCGGCCGGGACGGGCAGTACGTCACCTCGCGCAACCTGCGCGACCGGCTCGACAAGGAGCTGCTCGGCAACGTCTCGCTGCGCGTCGAGGACACCGACTCGCCCGAACAGATGAAGGTCATCGGCCGCGGCGAGCTGCAGCTGTCGATTCTGATCGAGATGATGCGCCGCGAAGGCTTCGAGGTGCAGGTCTCGCGTCCCGGACATCGTCACGAAAGAGATCGACGGCGTCCGCGTCGAGCCGGTGGAGGAGCTCGATCATCGACGTGCCGGAGGACTTCCAGGGCATCGTGATCGCGCAGGCCGGGACGCGGCGCGGCGTCATGACGAAGATGGTCAATCACGGCAGCGGCCGCGTGCGGCTCGAGTTCCGGATCCCGTCGCGCGGCCTGATCGGGTTCCGGTCGCAGTTCCTGACCGACACCAAGGGCACCGGCATCATGAACACGCTGTTCGCCGGGTGGGAGCCGTGGCACGGCGCCATTCCGGTCGCGCGCGACCGGCGCGCTCGTGGCGGACCGCACCGGCGTGGCCACGGCCTATGCCATCTACAACCTGCAGGAACGCGGCGAGATCTTCGTCGAGCCGGCGACGACGGTCTACGAGGGCATGATCGTCGGCGAGAACTCCCGCCAGAACGACATGGACGTGAACGTCACCAAGGAGAAGAAGCAGACGAACATGCGCGCGTCAACCGCGGACGAAGCGATCCGGCTGATTCCTCCGCGGATGCATGAGTCTCGAGCAGGCGATCGAGTTCATCAACGACGATGAGCTCGTGGAGGTGACGCCGAAGTCGATCCGCCTGCGCAAGCGGATCCTGGCGTCGAACATGCGGCCGAAGAAGAGCGTCGACTAGGTCCTCCGAAGTGCGGGCATTAGCCGGACTGAAGTCGTTCTTATCGATTGCCATCTCGGGGTCCGGCGCCAGGCATGATGTCGAACACTAGGGGAAAGCCGGTCACCCGCCAAATACCAGCAGCATCGGTCTTTTCGAATCTCCAGGGTTGGGCGACGGTCCGCACCTGGCGTTTCCGTTGATCTCAAAGGTATCCCGCCGCCTTATTCGGGCTTCTGCAGTGCGGCCCTCGATCTGAATGCTCTCCACCAGTAACGCGACATCTTGCAAGCCGGTCAGTCGAAGTTCTGTTTGAAAAGTGTAGAAATCCAGCGTCGTCTTGTTGGGCCAGAAGGCACGAAATACGGCGAAGTCTCTCGTGTCCATGACCTGTTCGTAGGCAGCGATGAGACTTCGAATGGCCGCTTCGTCAGGTTCGGATGCCAACGTTGCAGGCGGTGCCGTGCCCCGCTTGCAGGCTCAAGGGGAGAAGGCCCGACGAGAAGCGAAGACCCTTCGGGCGTGTGCGCCTCGACGCGCCACAGAGAGCGCCGCACGGTCGGCCACACGCGCCAGCCGTTCCGGTGGCACGCGATACTCCGTGACCTCGAGATTCTCGACTTCCGCGACGACATCGATTTCGGGCGTCATGACTGTCACGTCGTATCGCGAACCTGCAGGTCCAGGTGTCCAGCGCAGTTGGAAATCCCCCTGCGGAAGCGCCGCACCCTGCTGATCCCGTGGCTGTACCGTTGCCGCGACATCTTCGGTCGGACGGGCGGCCGGGCGAAGCACAAAGGAAGCCGATTCCGATTGCGAACGAGCAAGTACGGCAGCTGCGCTGACCAGAATTGCGGTCCGGCCGTAAAAGGCGCTCAATGGAGGCGATGACTCCGGTGTGGTCAGTCTCGAACAGCGGGAGCGCGTTCTCTTCCGGTTGCGCCGATGGTTCGCTCGCGGGGGCGAGCTCCGCACCAAGGCTCCACGCCTCGGCGCACGCCGGGCACTCCGAGAGGTGATCGATGATCTCGAGACGTTCATCGAGGGACACCTGTAGCCGAACGGCGTCCCAGATACGTTCCGGATGTGGGCAGTCGCTTCGTGGACCCGGGTCTTCAGCTCGGGCACGGAGAACCTCCGCCATCCATGCGTCTTGCGGATCGTTCCGGGTGACTTGATTCATCCCTTCACCCCGCGTTTCTTGAGGCAGGCGCGTAGATCGCTCAAGACCCGATAGACAAGATTCTCCGCCTGTTTGTAACGGCACTCCAGCAATGCACTTATCTCGTCGAAGGAGTGACCCATCAAGTGCAACGTCACGGCGCGACGGCGAGACGTGGCCAATCTGGCGAGACACCCCGTGACCGCTTCACGCACTTCGCGACTGAACGTCTGACGTTCAGGATTGTCTTCGCAGGATCGGATCCGGTAAGTCCGGCTCGAGGGGGATCTCGTGTAGTCGCCGCCGCCGTCGGATTCGTCTATGACCACGGAGTAGGCGGTGCGATAGAGATACCCCGGCGACAGCCTCGAGCTTGCCTTCGGTGGCACGAAGCCGATCGAGTATTCGAGACACGGCGATCTGAGTCAGATCGTCTGCCTGATCCGCGAGCCAACGAGGGCAGATGCTCCGAACTGCGCGCAAGATGTCGGCGCGCAGTTGTTCCACATCTGCGACGACAATCCGCGCATTGGCCGTTTTCAACGCCTCAGAGGACACGATTGACAATCAAGAAACGCGCCGACGGAGTGCGTACGCCATCGGTGTGCTCTCAGGGGGGCAAGGCTAGCACACTGTGCAGACACCATCACGGTCTGTATAACGAAGCGCAGCCGCGATTCCCTCACTCGATCTTGCTTCCTTCGTTCGGAGACCACGATGGCAACGAGATCCGATGCTTATGGGTGAGGGAATCGTGGCTTCGCTTCGTTATCTAGCGGGGATCCTTCGATCGGATTGTGAACGCACTTCTAACGCACCGACTTCACTTGAAGGCGCTGCGCAGCCTCTCTGAGTGAGGGAACCGCGGCTCCACTTCGTTCTAGCGAGCGGAGTGAAGTACGGAATGCGAAACGCCACGCTTTTAGTTCTCGTGCTCGCGACAACCATCTTCTGCGCTTCAGACTGGGCGGCTGCGAGATATGTTCCGTCCAGCGACCATGCATCGTCGTACCGGAGATCATGCGATGCCTCGTGTCCGTTCCGTTGATCCAACAATCGCCAGACTCATTGTACGCGCATACGCTTTGTCAGCCACGTTCCGGCGGGTTGTGGACAGGATCAACGAAACGGACGGGATCGTGTATGTAGAACACGGACGATGCCGCGGCGTACGCGCGTGCATGCCGCTGAAAGTGACCGTGTCCGGACCTCACCGGATACTACGAATCGTCGTTGATCCACGCAAGGCGAATTGCGATGTGATGGCGTCAATCGGTCACGAACTCTGGCATGCGCTGGAAGTGCTGCGCGAGACATCGATCAGAAGTGACGCGGCCCTGCGCTTCTTCTACATGACGGAGGGCCAGCAAGTTCTCAGCATCCCAACGATGTGGGAGACCGCGGCGGCACAGAAAGCTGGATTCGATGTGCTCAGGGAATTGCTGAGTGACTGGAGATCGAATCGCAACTCATGTGCAGCGATATGACTGATGCCGCCGCGCGTCGCCCGTAGTCATTCAATCCACGACACCGTCAGGCGAATCGCTAGCCCTGAAGTGGAGACCCACTCGAAGGATACATTGATGTCCTTCGAGATCCCGAGACTTGGCCGAAACGTCTTCGTGCCGCATCGCGGCTGCGACTCGCACGCCGGGAAATCGGCTCCGCTCGTATTCTTGACGCGGCCCGCGCGTCTACCCGCTGCCTCGGGGCGACATGCGCCGCGCGGCTCAAAACGGTCTCGGGTAACCCGCTGCAACGAGAACGCATGGTCGGAAGAGGCGCGGCTGAATCGCCCGCCAATTTCCGTCTACGCTGGTGCTCGGCATGCTCGCACGCGTCCGCCACGCGGCATGCCCTCGTGTGACCCGCACCGACCTCGGACGGGTCTTGCACCAAGTCGGGAAAGTCCTCGCACCGACGAACGTAAGTCCGATCGCACGGACAATCGTTAGTCCGATCGCACCGACCAGCGTCAGACCAATCGCACCTAGTTATCGCCCTGGCAGATGTACTCGAAGATCTCGCCGCCGGGGATCCACTGTGATTTCGACGTCGCGGAGATCGTCCACTTCAGCGACCACGGCGCGGTGTACGCGCCAGGGTCGTCGATCGTCGCCTCGTAGTTCAGCGTCTTCACGTCCGGCCGCGAGATGCGTTCGGTCAGGTGCAGCCGCTCCGTCGTCGGGTAGCTGCCGACCATCCACTGTTTCTCGTTGAATCCGACGGTGTCGATCACCAGCGTGTTGCCGTCCCACTTGCCGATCGAGTGGCCCAGGTAGGTCGGTCGCAGGTCGGTCGGATGCGCGCGTCCGTCGGTGTAGATGACCCGCCAGGAGTGGGGGCCGGCGATGTTGAGGATGAACACGCGCTGCTGCTCGGGGACCTCCACGATCTCGAAGCCGGGCGCATTGAAGAACCCCGGCCCACCGGAAGGCTTGCAGTGCACGAGCGGCGGATACAGGTCGGTCCGTGACTGCCGGTAGTCGTAGAGGGCTTTGGCCCACGGCTGGAACGGCACATCGGCGGCACGGGGCGCGCCGCCGAGGCCGGGCCTGATCTCCCAATAGCCTTTCTGATCGGCTGTGGCGCCGAGAGTCACCTTCGGCTGTTGCGCGAAGACGTCAGGCCGGTCCAAAAGGACGAGCCCTACGGCGACGAGAGCGAGCACGTAGAGCGTGGGCTTCAGCCCGCGCAGATCGGATCTTCACATCTACCTCATTGTCAGCTTCTGGCCGCTGGCCAGGCGCATCTGCGTCGTCGGCATCGAGCCGGCGTAGTCGCTGCCGTCCTTGGCCGAGGCTGCGCCTTCGACCGTCACCATGTCGCCGATCTTCAGCGTGTCGCGCTTCCACCCGCCGCGGGTGAGCGCATAGGGCGGGCCCATCTCGACCTTGAATCGCCTGACCTCGCCGGCCGGCGATCTTCGAATCGAGATAGACATACGCGTGCGGGTTGATCCAGTCGAGTTTCGTGACGACGCCGGTGATGGTGATCGGTTTGTTGGAATCGAACTCGGCGTCGAACGAGTGATGCGCCAGCACCGCCATGCCCAGACCCATCAGCCAGAACAGAACCGCAGCGACGCGTGTGCGTGTAGCCATGGTGATCTCCGTTTGCCTGGTCCGGCTGAAGCCGGACACGACGCGACTATCAGCGTACAAACGTGGATTCCGCGTTTTCCTCGCAGAAGTATTCCTGGATGTCCTCGCCCGGCACCCACTGCAGCGTCCATCCACCCGTCCACGGACGCGTGTAGGTGCGCGGATCCTCGACCGTGACCTCGTATCTCAGCGTGTTCATGTCCGGACGCGAGAACCGCTCGACCAGATGCAGCGCCTCGGTATGGGGAAGCCCGCCGCTCGTGAACCAGAATCGCTCGTTGTAGCCGATCGAATCGACGACCAGCGAATCCTTCTCCCAGCGGCCGACCGAGTTGCCGTAGTAGGTGAGCACGACCTCGGCCGCCTGCCCCTGCGGCCGCCCGTCGGTATAGATCACGCGCCAGTTGCGGTTGCCGCCGCCCATCAGCACGAGAATGCGTCCGATCTCGGGCTGCTCGATGAACTGCACGCCATTGGGCATCTGGAACTGGCGGGGACCGCCGGGCGGCATGCAGCGCGCGACCGGATCGTCCTTGAGCAGCGTGCGCTGCCGATGCAGGTACACCGCCTTCGCCCACGCCTGCATTGGCGCGACACGGTCGGCGTCGGAGAGATTCAACAGCAGCCCATCGTCGTTCACACGACGGGCGGATTCGCGGACTCGACCAGGGCCTTCGCGCTGGCGTTGCCCCAGTACCCCTTCTGGCCAGGGGCCGGGCCCAGACGCACGTGTCCATCCGGCCACCGTGGCGCGGGCGCCGGCCGGCTCGTCGCCGGTCGTGTGGCGGGCGACTCGAAGAGGCGCTTGCCCGATGCTTTGTGGATGACCGACCGCGCAAGGGCCTGCCGCTTCGGACCGCGCGCAGGAACGCCTTCGACCGTGACGATCTCGCCGAGGCGAAGTGTCTGACGCGACCACTTGTTGCGCTCGAGATCGATCGGGTTGCCAAACTCCACCGCCCAGTTGGTCACGACGCCGCTTGCGTCGCGCACGTCGATGAACAGGTACGCGCGCGGGTTGACCCACTCGACGCGCGTCACCGGCCCTTCGAGTCGCACCTGGCGTTCGTTGTCGTAGATCGCCGAGTGCTGCGCCGAGACGGTGACGGCGCTGAGCGCGCCTATCACGGCGCAATGCCCAAGGCTCAATGCCCAACGTCGGGATGCGTGTGTGCTCATCCTCAATCCCGAGTCAGCTTGAAGTCGCCCTTGGCCGTGCCCTGGCGCCACGTGCCGGTGATCGTGCGATGAGCCGAGGCGATATCGTCGAGCCGCCCCTCGGCGCTGATGCGAACCGGGCCGGAGGCGCTCTTGGCGTCGGCGTCGAAGCGAATCGTCCAGTTCGTCACGTCGAGCGCGATCGCCGGCACGGCAATCGCGTCGGGTCCGGGGTTGATCGTGCCGCTGACGGTCTTCCCGTCCCAGGTCATGACGATCGTGATGTGGGTGCGCTGCGTGGCGCCCGGCCCCCAGTCGCCCGACCAGGTGCCGGTGAGGGGATGTCCCTCCTGCGCGGCGCCCGGCATGAGGCTGAGCGCGATGAATGCCCCGACGAGATAGCAGGCCTTTCGCATCGGGGCAATATAGCGCCACTTCAGGTTTGGGGGTATACGGTGACGGTTTGGGCTGGATACTCCGATATTTCAGGTAACCGTGGCTTCCGCAGATACCACCCAGGTCCGCCTGCCCGGACATGACGCCATCGGCCGGGTCACGCGGACGGTCGAGATCTCGTTCATCGTGGCGGCCGTCGTGCTCCTTGCGGCGAACGTCGTACGGGCGTTCACGACCGGGACGCTTTTGCACTGGTGGGCGCCGCTGGTCGTGCTCCTCGCGGCATGTGCCGCCGACTTCGTGTCGGGTCTCGTCCACTGGACCGCGGACACCTGGTTCAGCGAAACGATGCCCGTCCTCGGCCGGCGCTTTCTGCGGCCATTCCGGGTGCATCACGTCAATCCAGACGACTTCCTTGACCGCGACTTTGTGGACTGCAACGGCGACGTCGCCATGCTGAACACGCCGATCCTCCTGGCGGCGCTGTTCGTGCCGGTCTCGGCCAGCGGCGGGGCGGCGCTGTCGCTCGCGTTGATGACGTTTGCGGCGACCTCGCTGCCGACGAACCAGGTCCATCAGTGGGCGCACATGCCGGTGCCGCCGTCCGCCGTGCGCTGGCTGCAGCGTCGCGGGATCATCCTGAGCGGTGAGGACCACGCGCGTCATCATCACGCGCCGTACGTCGCCAACTACTGCATCGCGACCGGATGGTGCAACCGATGGCTGTCGGCGATGAGTTTCTTTCCGACGTGCGAGCGATTCATCACACGCGTGTCGGGTCTCGAGCCGCGGGCCGACGAGCGCGCGTTCCCGGAGCGATGGTGAGCGGTTCATCGTCGCGGGCGTTCGGCACCGGCTGGCTGAGCGGCGTGGTGTCGGTCGCGCTGGGCGCGATCGGACTTGCCGCGGTCTTCTGCTTTCACTTCCCGTCGGTGCTGACGATTCCCGAGTTGCGGGCGCTGTACCCGGTGCCCTTCATCCGTGCGCTCCTGCACCTCGTCCTGGTCTGGTCGTTCATCGCCGGTGTCATCAGCGTCTGTCTCCGCCGCCGGAAGATTCTGGGGATGACGGGCATCGCCCTCACGCTCGTCGCGGCGCTGCTCGGCGGCTCACGCGTGCCGATCGACGGTGAGCTCCAGACGGGACCATTTCTCGGCCTCGACTGGTTCGTGCTCAACCTGATCGCGTACTCCGCGGTCTTCGTCCCGCTCGAGCGCATCTTTGCCCGTCTGCCCGAGCAAGGCGTGTTGAGGAAGGGCTGGCGCACCGATCTCGTGTACTTCTTCCTGAGCGCGCTCCTCGTTCAGGTGACCACGATCCTGACGATGACGCCGGCGATGACGCTGTTTGCGTGGGCCGCCTCCGCGGACATTCAACGCGTGGTGTCGTCGTGGCCGTTCTTCGTCCAGTTCGTCGCGATTCTGTGTCTCACCGACTTCGTCCAGTACTGGGTGCACCGCGCCTTCCACCGCGTCCCGGTGCTGTGGCGTTTTCATCGGATTCATCATTCGGCCGACGTCATGGACTGGCTTGCCGGGTCGCGCCTGCATCTGGTGGACGTGGCGGTCACGCGTGGGCTCACGTACGTGCCGATCTACCTGCTCGGGTTTGCTGAACCGCCCCTCTTCGCGTACGTGGCGTTTGTGAGCGTCCAGGCGACGTTCATTCACGCCAACGTGCGGTTCCGGTTTGGTCCGTTGCGCTGGGTACTGGCCACGCCGCAGTTCCATCACTGGCACCACGGCGCCGAGCGCGAGGCGATCGACAAGAATTTCGCCGTCCACCTGCCGGTCCTGGATCGGCTGTTCGGGACCTGTTATCTGCCCGGGGATCGATGGCCGGCCTCGTACGGCCTGGCCGATGGCGCGACCGTCCCGCCGGGATACGTGCGTCAGTTCGTGGCCCCGTTCAAGGGACGACGAACCCCCGGCTACGACCCTGCCGGGGTCAGACCCCGGGTCTGACCCCGATCCGAATCTTGTTCATTGCAGGTTTGGATATGACGGATTTGGTTTTCGAGGTGTCAATTTTGCGACATCGGCCTGCCGCGACGAGCAGGGGATGGGGGTAGTCGCGTGAAAACATTGGCATTTTGACAGGGGCGAATGGCCGAGTTTGTGGGCACACTCCTTGCCCCTGAGGCGGCCACCGACTGATCACTGACATCCGCACCTGCACACGGACGAAAGAGGCCTCGAATGTTTCTCGGAGCGTTGTCGCTCTTCTCTCACGACCTGGCGATTGACCTGGGCACCGCCAACACCTGCGTGTTCGCACGCGGCGCCGGCATCGTGCTCAACGAACCGTCCATCGTGGCGGTCAACAACGTCAACGACCAGATCGAGGCAGTCGGCAACGACGCGAAAGAGATGCTCGGTCGGACACCCGGCAGCATCACGGCCATTCGTCCCATGCGTGACGGCGTGATCGCGGACTTCGAGGCGGCCGAGAAGATGCTCGGCTACTTCATCAAGAAGGCCCATCGCCGCAAGAGCTTCGTCCGCCCGCGCGTCGTCATCGGCGTCCCGTCCGAGATCACGCAGGTCGAGCGGCGCGCGGTGAGGGACAGCGCCTATCGCGCGAAGGCCAGCGAAGTGCACCTGATCGAGGAGGCCATGGCCGCGGCGATTGGCGCCGGGCTGCCGATCACGGAAGCCGCCGGCAACATGATCGTGGACATCGGCGGCGGCACGACCGACATCGCCGTCATCTCGCTCGCCGGCATCGTCTACAGCAAGTCGGTCCGCGTGGCCGGCAACGCCATGGACGAAGCCATCACGCAGTACATCAAGCGCGAGCACGACCTGCTGATCGGCGAGCGCACCGCCGAGCGGATCAAGATCGAGCTCGGCTCCGCCTTCGAGCTTCCGAAGCGCAAGGAGATGGAAGTCAAGGGCCGGCACGTGCTCGAAGGCAAGCCGACGCACCATCATCATCAACGACCATCAGATTCGCGAGGCTCTGGCCGAGCCCGTGCGACAGATGGTGCAGGCGGTCCGCGACGCGCTCGAGCGCATTCCACCAGAGCTCTCTGCCGACGTCTGCGATCGCGGCATCGTGCTGAGCGGCGGCGGCGCGCTGCTTCAGCGGCTCGACGAGCGTCTGCGTCTTGAAACCGGTCTGCCGGTGCAGGTCGCCGAGGATCCGTTGTCGGCGGTCGTCCTGGGCGCCGGCAAGATGCTCTCGGACTTCAACCTGCTGCGGAAGATCTCGATCGACTAGCTCGGTAGCTGGTAGTCGGTAGCCGGTAGCAAGAGCTTTGAACTTGCTACCAGCTACAGCGACCCGGCTACTGCCACTCGCTACCGGCCACCGGCTACCGGCTACCAGTTACACCCATTCCGGAGGCGGCTGAATCGACGGTTCCGGTGTTCGACCGGGATCGGGACGGCCGCTCCCTTCAAGCCTGCTGATCGCGCGGACGGTCATGTCGTGGTCGCACACGATCTGACACGACAGCCGAACCCCGGTCAGGCCTTTCTCCTCCATCTTCGATTTCTCGGCCAGTGTCATCCTGGGCGGCTCGCCGCTGATGAACTCGACGCGGCACGTCGTGCAGCGGGCATTGCCCCCGCACGCGTGCAGGATGTCAACCCCGGCGTCCTGCTCGATCGCCAGCACGAGTCGCTTGCCAGTCTCGACATCGACAGTGGAAAACCCTTCAACGGTCAGCTTCGGCATGCGCGCTATGTTAACGTATCGATCTGATCATGGCCGACGCTCCGGACATCCCTCGCCCGTCGCTGCTGTGGAAGCTGCTCACGCCCGAGCGCAAGCAGCGGGCGGCGGAAGCCTTCTGGCAGGACGAGCACGCGGCCGTCGAGCAGGCGGAAGCGATGGCGGCGATCGCGATGCGCATCAAGTTCCGCGATCAAGAGCGCACAGGCGCTGCCGACCGAGAAGAAGGCGCGCCACCTCGTGGCGCTGGGCAACGTGTCGGAGATGATCGCGGCGCGTCTGCTCGTGGCCTATCACCTGACGCATCAGCGCCCGATGATGGCGAGTTTTCTCGATGCGCTGGGCATCGCGCACGAGGACGGCCTGATTGCCGACGAGGAACTGAAAGCGCCGCCGCCGAGAAGCTCGGCGACGCGGCCCGCACTCTTGGCGCGTCCTATCCACCTGAAGACGTCGCCCTGTATCTCTCCACCCTGGTCTGGCAGGACCCCGAGACGTGGGGCGCCGCTGGCTGACCTCCCCGAGAGCCGCGCGCTGGCGCGTTCCTAGTTGCGCTGATGTCGGAGCTGGCTGATCGGGTGCATTTGGCATGGACGTCCAGCGCCGAGGGATGGATTGCCCTCGCCACGCTGACGGTCCTCGAGATCGTCCTCGGCATCGACAACATCGTCTTCATCTCGATTCTGGCCGGGAAGCTGCGGCTCGAGGATCGCGCGCGCGCGCGCAAGATCGGTCTGTCGCTGGCGATGTTCATTCGCATCGCCCTGCTGTGGTCGATTACGTGGGTGATGCGGCTCACCACGCCATGGTTCGTTATCGTCGGTACCGAGATTTCAGGCCGCGACCTGATTCTGCTCGTCGGCGGCCTGTTCCTGATTGCCAAGAGCACGCACGAAATCCACGACAAGCTGGAAGGTGAAGAGGGCGAAGGCAGCGAACGAGCGGCGGCGTCGTTCGTGGGCATCATCATTCAGATTCTGCTGCTCGACATCGTGTTCTCGCTCGACTCGGTCATCACCGCCGTCGGAATGGCCGACGATCTGGCGGTCATGGTGCTGGCCGTGGTCATCGCCGTCGGTGTGATGCTGGTGTCTGCTGGCGCCATCAGCGAGTTCGTCGATCGTCACCCGACGGTGAAGATGCTGGCGCTCAGCTTCCTGCTGTTGATCGGCGTGTCGCTGATTGGCGAGGGACTCGATCAGCACATCCCGAAGGGCTACATCTACTTCGCCATGGGATTCTCGATCTTCGTGGAGATGATCAATCTCCGCGTCCGCGCGAAGTCGAAGGCGAAGCCGGTTCACCTGCATCAGCCCTACACGAAGTAGCGTGGCTTCGCTCGGCAGTCTCGGAGCGATCGCATATCCGGCTGACGAGGGGGCCGAGGCGGTCCTCGTCCTCGCGCACGGCGCCGGCGCTGGTCAGACGCATCCCTTCATGGTCGCCACGGCGAAGGGCCTCGCTGCCCGACGCATCTCGGTCGTCACATTCGACTTTCCGTACATGCGCGACCGTCGTCACGTCCCGGACAAGGCGCCGGTGCTCGAGCGTGCGTTTCGAGACGTGATTGACGCCGCGCGCGACTGGAGTGGCGAGAAGCGGGTGTTCATCGGCGGGAAATCGATGGGCGGCCGCATGGCGACCCACCTGGGCGCGCAGGGACTCGAGGACCTGCGGGGGATCGTCGCGCTCGGATATCCGCTTCACCCGCCCGGACGACCCGACAAGCCGCGGACGGAACATCTGCCGTCGATTCGTGTGCCCGTGCTGATCGTGCAAGGGGAGCGCGATACGTTCGGGACCCCGGACGAACTGCGCCCGGTGATTGCCACCATGAACGCCGACACCACCCTACACGTCGTGCCGAGCGGCGATCACTCGCTGACCGTCCGCGGTCGGCAGAAGGACGCGGTCTTCGAGGGTGTGCTCGATGTGGTGGCGTCGTTTATTTCTTCACGAACTTCATCAGCGCGGCGTTGACGGAATCAGCGACGAAGATCTCGTCTCGATCGTTGACGGCGATCATGTGCGCCTCGCCGAACTCGCCGGGGCCCTTGCCCGGCTTTCCGACCGCTGCCAGGACCTTGCCGTCCAGATCCATCCTGACCAGTTGTCCCGCGAAGCCATTCACCATGTAGATGTACTGCCGGCCGATGTCGAGGCCGCACGGCAGTCCCTTGTATTTGATTTCTCTGACGAACGTCCCGTCCTGCTGGAAGATCTGGATGCGTTGATTCTCTCGATCCGCCACCCACAGCAGGCCCTTGGCGTCGATATCGATGCCGTGCGCCACCTGGAACTGCCCAGGACCGTTGCCCTTGCCGCCCCACGATTTGACGAACGTTCCGTCCTTGCTGAACTTCAGGACGCGCGCGTCACCATTCGGACCGGGAGTGTGCCCCTGCACGACGAAGACATCGCCGTTATTGGCAATGACAACGTCGTTGGGCTGATTCAGCTTGCGCGAACCGGCGGCCTCGTTCCACTCGCCGGCCTCGCCCCGCGTTCCGATCGTCAGCAGCGCCTGGCCGTCGCGGTTCATCTTGACGACGACGTGCGCTCCGACATCGGTCGCCCACAGGTTGCCGTCGCGGTCGATGCGCAAGCCGTGCGAGCGGGTGAAGAGCTTGTCGCCGAACGCGCGAACGAAGGCGCCGTTGCGATCGAATTCGAAGAACGTCTTGTCGCCACGGGTCAGGACGAACAGATGCCCGTTGGCATCGAAGTCCACGCTCGCCGCGGCACCCATCGTCATTCCGGCGGGAAGGGTGACCGGCGTCGGGGCCACGACATAGTCCAGCTCGGGCACGCTCTCAGGCACGAGCAGCGCCGGATCTGAGGGTCGTTGCGCCAGGGCCGGCGCGACGAACACAAGCACAGTGAGTCCAACAAGCGCTCGTTTCATGACATCCTCCGAGATAGGCGGAAGTCTAGCCTCATGATGCCGACTGCACGTGACTTCACGTGTCCAATGAACCGCGGAGGCGCGGAGGACGCGGAGAGAAACCTCCGCTGCCTCCGCGGTTTCGTGGACATGCGAAGTCTCGTGAAGTCACTCCGCTAAGTCGTCCAGGAACCGCCGTATGCGGTCCGCATTGCGGCCCAGGTCGCCGGCGCCGGCGCGCGATGCCGAGCGCACATCAACTCGTGTGCCCGCACCCCACGGGGTCAGACGAATCACGATGTCGTCGGTAAACCCGAACCACCGCGTTGTCTCGGTGGCTTCGATGCGGCCGCTCGACTTGTCGGCGGTCACGATCTCCCATCCGAGCGCCTGTGCGGCGGCGAGCGCGCGATCGAAGGTCGCCGCGGGCGGCGTTCGGAAGCGTGACGGGCGCGAGATCCGGATAGCCGTCGCGCTGGAGGACGGCCAGTTGCGGCGACCGATCGAGCGTGTTGGGGGCGTTCCCGCGCTTGGCGATGACGGCCTGGAATGCCGGCGGGTTTTCGAGATCCGTCGTCAGGTCGTGAATCAGCGGCAGGCTCTGCGCGCGCCGCTGCCACGTCAGCGGGATTGCGATGGTGGTCAGCGCCAGGACCATCGCCAGCGCCGAGACGATCGCGCCGCTCCATTTGCGCTGGCGGTAGGCGTAGACGGCGCCACCGGTTCCAATCAGCAGGGCGACGAGGCCGATGTATTCCGCCCAGCGCATGATCGCGTAGGCCGTCGGCAGCGCCGCGCCGAGCCGATAGGCGGGCCCGGCGATACCAAGCACGACCAGGCCGAGCGCCGCCACTCCAAACGCGATCAGTGGAACCAGTGCCACGCAACGTAGACTAAATGCACGATGCGCAATGCACAAGGCTCAATGCCCAACGCTCGCGGCAAAAGGCCAGAAGAGCAGGATTGCGGCGAGCACAGCGATGCCGCTTGAAGACCTGGGATGGGACGAGACCCGGGCTCGAGAGATCGAGCCTTGGGCGGGGAAGGCAGGCTTCCAGCCCGGGCGCGTCATCATCGGATTCAACTACCTGTACCGAGTGGGCGTCGAGGAAGGCGAGGTCGAGGCTGTGCTCGCCGGCCGCCTGAAGCACCGCGCCGAGAGCAAGGGTGAGCTGCCCGCCGTGGGTGATTGGGTCGTCCTCCGCAAACAGCCGGACGAAGATCGAGGCGCCATCGTGGAGGTGCTCCCGCGACGAAGCCGCTTTTCGCGCCGCCTGGCCGGCAACGTGACCGGCGAACAGGTCGTCGCCGCCAACGTCGATGTCGTCTTCATCGTGATGTCGTTCGACCGCGACTACAGCATCCGCCGGCTCGAGCGCTATCTGTTGATGGCGCGCGAGAGTGGTGCAGCCCCGGTCGTGCTGCTGACGAAGGCTGACCTGTGCGCGGATGTGCCTGCGCACGTGGCCGAGGTCGCCGCCGCCGCCGGTGATGCTCCGGTGCACGTCCTCAGCCCGAAATTCAATCAGGGCATCGAACAGGTCGCTGGTTACATGACCGGTGGCCGGACCGCGACGCTGTTGGGGTCGTCAGGCGTCGGCAAGAGCACCATCATCAACCGCCTGGCCGGCGCCGACGTGCAGAAGACGCGCGAGGTTCGCGAGGCCGACTCCAAGGGACGACACACGACGACGCATCGCGAGCTGGTCCAGCTGCCAGGCGGCGGGCTGATGATCGACACACCTGGCATGCGCGAGCTGCAGCTGTGGGACGCCGGCAACAGCGTGCGGGAGACGTTCGACGAGATCGAGGTCCTCGCGCCCGGCTGCCACTTCACGGACTGCCGCCATCGCGATGAGCCGCGATGCGCGGTGAAGGCAGCGGTCGATGAAGGTCGCGTCACTGCCGACCGGCTAGCCAGCTACCTCAAGCTCCAGGACGAGCTCGCCTACCTGGTCCGTCAGCAGGACGAGCGCGCGGAGATTGAAGAGAAGCGCCGGGGGAAGATCGGGGCAAAGGCGCTGAGACAGCACCTGAAATCAAAACGCGGATGACAGCGGGGAAAACAGCAGCACCGCGGCGATGAGCGCGACGATGGCGGCGGTGACCGCCGCCCATTGCCACAGACGATCGCCCCACAGTGGCGTTCGCGCGCGCGTGACCGGCACTCCGAGGGCGACGGCTGCTTCGGAGACCACGTCCGCGGTAATCGTCTGCAGTCCGAAGCTCGCTCCGATCATCAACGATCGGTCGCAGAGCAGGTTGATCACGCGCGGAACGCCCCGGCTCGCGGCGTGAATCGCATCCATGGCGGCGCTCTCGAAGGTGATCGACGAGGACCCGTGCGCCACAGACAGCCGGTGTCCGATATAGGCCTCGACGTCCGCACGCGTCAACGGGCTGAGGTTCGCACGCATCGTGACCCGCTGATCGAGCTGCTTCACCTCGGGTAAGGCCAGGACGTCGAGCAGATTGAGCTGTCCCACCAGGACGATCTGGAGCAGCTTCGAGTGATTCGTCTCCAGATTCGACAGCACCCGAAGCTCCTCGAGCACTCGCGGTGACAAGTGCTGGGCTTCGTCGATGATGAGCACACCGCTGCCGCCGATGGGGACGAGCGACAACAGGAACTCGTGCAGCGTGCTGACCAGGTCGTGCTTGGTCGCCCCGGTGATACGGCCGCTGCGCACCGCATCCCGTGAGACGACGCCGAAGTCGAGCAGGATCTCCCGCAGCAGTTCTTCGACCGACAGAAACGGATTGAGCAGCAGCGAGGTGAAGCACGTCATGTCCAGCCGCTCGAGCACCGAGCGGCACACCGTGGTCTTGCCGGTGCCGATGTCGCCGGTCAGGACGACGATGCCTTCCTTGCGCTCGATGGCCTGCAGCAGCAGCTGGAGCGCGGCGTCGTGTGACTGACTGAGGTAGAGAAAGCGCGGGTCGGGCGCGAGCGTGAAGGGCGACTGGACGAAGCCGTAAAACTCTTCGGTACTGGGGCGCTTCGCGTGATAGCGATGAGACGGTCGCGCTCAATCTGCGATTGAATATAGCAGATAATCCCGGTGATGCTGCCGTGGTTGCTGCTCCTGCTCGTCGCCGATCCGCAGACGCGGGCGCAGCGTCCCGCTCCGCCGCGCAACACGTTCTTTACATCCACGTTGCAGCCTGCCGATCTGCTCAACAAGCAGGCGGTGCTCGACACCAGTGACGGCGTGATCGTGTTCGACCTGCTCGGCGACGCGGCCCCCAATCACGTGGCGCACTTCATCACCCGTGCGCGTGAAGGCGCCTACAACGGGACGACGTTCCATCGCGTGATCGCGATGGGCATCGTTCAGGGTGGCGATCCGCTGTCGAAGGATCCAGCGCAGAGCGCGAAGTACGGCAGCGGCGGCCTGAACCAGCTGCGCTTCGAGCCCAATGCCGAGAAGCACACGCGCGGCGCGGTGTCCGCGGTGCTCGTGCCCGAACAATCGCGACAGCGCCGGCAATCAGTTCTTCATCGCGGTCACGGATCAGCCAGCTCTCGACGGGCAGTACACGATCTTCGCCCGCGTCGCCGAGGGCATCAACGTCGCGCAGAAGATCTCTACCGCGCCGGCGAAGAACACCGTGCCGGACGCGCGGATCGAGATCAGGACGGTCACGATTCGCGAGAAGCCGGCGCCGGTGCCGGAGCCGTTCTCGACCGAGACGGTCGAGCAGCTGTCGGCCGCGCGCGCCGTGATCGAGACCTCGATGGGCAACATCACGCTGGAGTTCTTTCCGGATCGCGCGCCCGGTCACGTGCGCCAGTTCCTGCGTCTGGCCTCGTCCGGCGTCTACAACGGCACCGTCGTTCCATCGCATCGTCAGGGGGTTCGTCATTCAGGGCGGGCACATGCCGACGCGGCGCGAGCCGCTCGACGAGAAGCAGCAGGCGTTCGTCCGGAACCTGCAGCCCGAGTTCAATCCCACGCCGCACGATCGAGGCATCGTGTCGATGGCCAGACTCGGCGACGATCCGGCCAGCGCCAGCAGCTCGTTCTTCATCGTGCTGGCGCGCACGCCGTCGCTCGACGGCAAGTACACGGTGTTCGGGCGGGTCGTCTCCGGCATGGACGTGATCGAGAAGATCGAGGCGGCGCCGCTGAACGGCGAAGAACCCGTGACGCGCATCGAGGTGAGCCGCGTCACAGTGTAGCCGGTAGCCGGTAGCCGGTAGCCGGTAGCCCGAGGACCAAGGACCAAAGGCCCAAAGCCTAAGAACATGCTCAAAGGATCCCGCGACGCCGTCCTGCACCGCCTCCAGCCGATCAGCATCCACGGCCAGTTGTCGTACGACGTGCACTACACGTTCGAGGACGAGCCCGACAGCCAGGTGCGCGTGGCGCGCATCGGTGGCGAAGCGATCGGCGTCGGGCTGCAAGCGGGCGATCGCGTCCGCCTCGACTTCCTCGTCGGCGTCGTGACGGCCGTTCATCGCCTTTCGTAACGTCATGCCGATCGTTCAAGCACCGGCCCGGCGGATGAGTCCTTCCGCGCGGCGGGTCGCTGCGCCCGGCCAACGACCTCTCTGGCGAATGCCTGCCGGTCCGTCGCTGCTCCTCCGTCGCGAGGGCCGATGTCGTTCCCCCCGCGGCTCGCGTCGCCTGCGAGGCCGTTGGCCGTCTGACGCAAGCGCGGGCTTGCTCCACGCCGCGCGGAAGGACTCATCCGCCGTGCCGGTGCTTGTCACCGTGATCGTCGAATGGCAGACGGGGCGGTCCGTCTGGCACAACGACTGGCGCGTCGCAGAGGTTGTGCACGCTGACGCCGAGCAGGCGAATGGGGCGGCGGCCGGCCTCGGTCTTGTCGAGCAGGGCAATCGCGCGGCGGACGAGGGCGTCTTCGTCGCGACTGGCGGGCTCGCTCTGGCTGCGAGTGATGGTGGTGAAGTCGCCGTAGCGAACCTTGATCGTCACCGTCCGGGCGTAGAGGTCGCGCTTGGCGAGCCATCGCGCGGTGCCGCGTGCCATGCTTTCGATCTCTTCGCGGATTTCGGCGATGTCCTCGAGATCCGTGACGAACGTGTTCTCGCTGCCCGACGACTTGGGCTCGTAGTCGGCGATCACGGGACGATCGTCGATGCCCTGCGCGAGCTGTTTCAGCCACTCCGCCAGCGAACCGACGATCGCACGCAGCCCGTCGAGATCGGCCACACGCACGTCGATCAGCTTGTCGATGCCGTGCGAGCGCAGCTTGCGCGCGGTGACCGGGCCAACTCCCCATAACGCATCGACCGGAAGCCCCTGCAGGAAATGCTCGACTCGCCCCGGCGCCACCACGGTCAGCCCATCCGGCTTCTGCCAGCCAGACGCGATCTTCGCGAGGAACTTGTTTGGCGCCACACCGGCAGATGCCGTGAGCCCGGTCGCCGCGCGAATCTCGCTCTTCAGCCTCTTCGCGACGTTCATGCCCAGCACCTCGCCCCAGCCGTTCTCGGTGACATCGAGATACGCCTCGTCGAGCGACAGCGGCTCCACGAGCGGCGTCACACTGCGATAGATGGCAAATACCTGCTGCGAGACCGCGCGGTACTTCTGAAAGTCCGGACGCACGATGACCAGCGACGGGCAGAGCCGGACTGCGCGCGACATCGGAATTGCCGACCGGACGCCGAACGTGCGAGCCTCGTAACTGGCCGCTGCGACGACGCCGCGCTTGTCGGGGTCGCCGCCAACGGCCACTGGCTGGCCGCGCAGCGCGGGATTGTCCCGCTGCTCGACGGACGCATAGAACGCATCCATGTCGACGTGGAGGATGCGGCGGACGCCGCGACTAGTGTCCCGTTGCTCCGAAGCCACCCCGGGTTACCTCGCGGATTTCACTGACTTCTTCCCACGTGACGCGCGGAGCGGGCAGGACGATTCCCTGCGCGAGCCGGTCGCCGCGGCTGATTTTGACGTCCGAATCGGTGACATTCATGACCTGAATCATGACTTCGTCGTGTGGGCCCGAATAATCGGGGTCGATGACCCCGACACCGTTGGCGACCATGAGTCCGCGCTTGAGTGGCGTGCTGCTTCGGGCGAAAATCGCAAGGAAGTAACCGGTCGGCACTTCGATGACAAGGCCGGTGCGTACGAGCACGATCTGGCGGGGCTGGACGAGAACGTCGTGAGCCGAGGCCAGATCGAAGCCGGCCGCTTCGCTGGTACCGTAACCGGGGAGGGACACTGTGGAATCGAGCCGTCTGATCTTGAGCCGCATCCGGGCAGCATACCTCGTCACTGCATTGCTCCTGGCTGGCGGCGCGCCTGGCTTCGCACAGGACCTCAACGCTCCGCTCCCGCTCGACCTGGCGATCAGGACCGGCACGCTGCCGAACGGCCTGACCTTCTTCATCCGTCACAACGCGC
The DNA here is from genome assembly GCA_963751025.1 of uncultured Acidobacteriota bacterium. Taxonomy (GTDB): domain Bacteria; phylum Acidobacteriota; class Vicinamibacteria; order Vicinamibacterales; family UBA2999; genus Gp6-AA40. Next base: position 208,981 of record CAVVTC010000017.1, read on the forward strand.
TGCCGAACGATCGCGTCATGCTGCGTCTGGCCGTGAAAGCGGGCTCGATAGACGAGGCAGATGATCAGCGCGGTCTGGCGCACGTGCTCGAGCACATGGCGTTCAACGGCACGGCGCACTTCAAGCCGGGCGAGCTGGTGTCGTATCTGGAATCGATCGGCGCGCAGTTCGGCGCGCACGTCAACGCCTACACGAGCTTCGACGAGACGGTCTACATGCTCGACGTGCCGACGGAAAAGGCCGGTGTGCTCGAGCGCGGCTTCGAGGCGCTGAGCGACTTTGCCGGCGGCCTGACGCTCGATCCGGCGGAGATCGATCGCGAGCGCGGCGTCGTCATCGAAGAGTGGCGCGGCCGTCTGGGCGCCGGCACGCGGATGCAGGAGCCGCAGCTCAAGGCGCTCTTCGGCGCGTCGCGGTACATCGACCGTCTGCCCATCGGGACGCCGGAGATCCTCAAGAGCTTTCCGCCGCAGCGGCTGCGCGATTTCTATCAGGCCCACTACCGGCCCGACCGCATGGCGGTGATCGTCGTCGGCGACATCGAGGTGGCGGCGGCAGAGGCGCTGGTGCGAAAGAACTTCTCCGGTATGTCGGCACGGCCTCCGGCCGCGCGTCCGGTCTACGAGATTCCGACGCATCAGGAGACGCGCTACGTCTCGGTCTCGGACAAGGAGGCCCAGGCCTCGTCAGTCACCGTGATGTACAAGCGCCCGCTCACCGAGCTGCGGACGATGGCGCAGTACCGGCAGTCGCTGGCTGAGGGCATGGTGTTTCAGATGATCAACTCGCGCTTCAGCGAGATCGCGCGACAGCCCGATGCGCCGTTCCTGGGTGCGTCAGCCGGAGACGATACCCTCGGCCGGACGGTCGAGGCGTTCTCGGTGTCGGCGCGCGTGAAGGACGGCGCCGTCGCCAGCGGTCTCAGCGCGATCACCCAGGAGATGACCCGCGTCCGGCAGCACGGATTCGGCGAGGCCGAGCTCGATCGGGCCAGGCGCAGCACGCTCGCCGGATTCGAGCGCGCGTACAACGAGCGCGACAAATCACAGAGCTCGACCGTTGGCGGCCGAGCTGGTCCGTCACTTTCTCAACGCCGAGGCTGCGCCCGGGATCGCGATCGAAGTCGATCTGGCGCGAAAGTTCCTCTCCACGATCACGGCCGCGGAGCTGGCCGCGCTCGCGCGCGGAATGGTCCCCGAGAACAACCAGGTCGTGATCGCCTCGGCGCCGGAGAAGGCGGGGCTGGCCGCGGTCACCGAGCCGATGCTTCGCGAGGCGCTTCGCGCCGGCGCGACCGCGACGGTGACACCGTGGCGCGACGAGATGTCCGGCCGGGCGCTCCTCGCGAAAGCGCCGACGCCAGGAACCGTGAGCTCGCGCCGGGAGATTGCCGAAATCGGTGTGAGCGTGCTGACGCTGTCGAACGGCGTCGAGGTCTGGCTGAAGCCCACCGACTTCAGGAACGATCAGATCATCTTCACGTCCTACGCGCGCGGCGGGCTCTCGCTGGCCACACCGGCCGAGTACAACAACGCGGCGCTGTCGAGCTCGCTGGTGAGCATGGCCGGCGTCGGCGGATTCACGCCCACCGATCTGGGCAAGCTGCTGGCCGGGAAGATCGCCAACGCGTCCCCGTCCGTGTCGAGTCACGACGCAGGGCATCGGCGGATCCAGCACGCCGAAGGATCTCGAAACGGCGCTGCAGCTCGTGTATCTCGAGTTCACCGCGCCGAATGCCGATCCCACGGCGTTCACGCTCCTCAAGCAGCGGCTCGAGGCGAACGCTGGCCAACCAGGCGCAGAGTCCGGGTGCGGTGTTCTCGGAGCGCGTGCGCCGGATCAACACGGTGGATCACTACACGTCGCGTCCACTGAAGACCGAAGATCTCGCCAGCCTCGACCCGAACCGGATGATGGAGTTCTACAAGCAGCGCTTTGCCAATGCCGCGGACTTCACCTTCTTCTTCGTTGGCGCCTTCAAGGTGGAGGAGATCACTCCGCTGCTCGCGACCTACCTCGGATCGCTGCCGTCACGCGGTGCACGCGACGCGAAAATCGGCGATCTGCGACTGCAGTTCCCGGCCGGCATCGTGCGTGAAAAGGTGACGAAGGGGCAGGAGCCGCGCAGCCAGACCGTGATGACGTTCTTCGCCGACACCGGGCTCGATGAGCTCGAGACTCATCGCGTGCAGGCGGCAACCTCGGTGTTGGAGATGCGGCTCCGCGACATCCTGCGCGAGAAGCTGGGTGGCACGTATTCGGTGGGCGTCGGCTACTCCAATACCTCCCCGCAGCCCGGGTACGGCACCACCAGCGTCCAGTTCGGCAGCGCTCCGGAGAATGTCGAGAGCCTCACCGCCGCGGTGATGTCCGAGATCGAGCGTCTGCAGAAGGAAGGACCGTCGGCCGCGGACGTGCAGGCCATCAAGGAGCAGGAGAAAAATGGCCTGCAGGAAGCCCTGCTCCAGAATGGCTACTGGCTGAACTCGCTGCAGGCCACACATCTACTGGGCCGGGACGCGCGACGAATTCCCCTCCGCACCGAACGGACGGATTCCCTGTCGCAGCAGAACATCCACGAAGCGCTGCGCAAATATTTCCCGATCCAGCGTCACACGATCGTGACCCTCATGCCAGAACTGCAAGAGTACAAAGTAGAAATCGAGAAGCCCTCGGTATTTTCAACGGTCCGATCTCAGGAATATCCTGTGTAAGGCGGTGTTGCAAACGAGCGTAGAATGGGCACCGGGACGCCCACGTCATGGACGAGACCACGTCGATCTCCCGAGCCGCGACACTGGCCGGCTTTACAGCCGCGGTGGCAACGACGCACGGGGTTCACCTCAGGGACCTCGCGCCCATGACGACCCTCCACGTGCACACCCGCAACTCGATGTATCGCATCATCGTGTCCGCCGGCGATGCGGTGCTCGTCGAAGGCGGCGAATTCTTTCCGGCCCTCACACCCGCGCACTTCAGCGGCGCCAGCGTCGGCGGCAGCTTCCTCAAAGTGGGATGGATCGGCATCGGCCTGCGGATGGAAATCCTGGTGGACGGCCGCCGCATCGTCACCTCTCCGGTCCGCGACATCTCGACCGCCGGCAGCGGCAGCACCCGCATCCACTGACGCGTCAGATATACTCAGGGGCTGATCGGGCCACCTGAAGGTAGCCCCGACGTACGGCTATCGTAGTGTCCGGCTTCAGCCGGACCCACCAACACATGCAATACATCTACACGATGAAAGGCCTCGGGAAGGTCCATCCTCCCGACAGCGTTGTCCTCAAGGACATCTGGCTCTCGTTCCTGCCCGGGGCGAAGATTGGCGTTCTCGGTCTCAACGGCTCCGGCAAGAGCTCGCTGCTCCGGATCATGGCGGGCGAGGATACCGAGTTCATCGGCGAGGCGTTTCCAGCCGACGGCATCACGGTCGGCTTCCTGCACCAGGAGCCGCGGCTCGAATCCCGACAAGACCGTGAAGGGCAACGTCGAAGAAGGCGTCGCCGCCACCAAGGCCCTGCTCGATCGCTACGACGAGTTGAACATGAAGCTCGGCGAGGACCTCTCGCCCGAGCAGATGGACAAGGTGCTCGACGAGCAGGGCCGGCTGCAGGACAAGATCGACGCGTCCAACGCCTGGGAGATCGATTCGCAGCTCGAGCTGGCGATGGACGCCCTGCGCTGTCCGCCGGCCGATGCCGAGGTCACGAAGCTCTCCGGCGGCGAGAGACGCCGTGTGGCCTTGTGCCGGCTGCTGCTGACGTCGCCGGACCTGCTGCTGCTCGACGAGCCGACCAACCACCTCGACGCGGAGTCCGTCGCCTGGCTCGAACGCTTCCTGAAGGAATACAAGGGCACGGTCGTGGCGGTGACCCACGATCGCTACTTCCTCGACAACGCGGCCGAGTGGATTCTCGAGCTCGATCGCGGATCCGGCATCCCGTGGAAGGGCAACTACTCGTCCTGGCTCGATCAGAAGCAGCAGCGTCTGTCGCTCGAGGAGAAGTCGGAAAGCAAGCGCCAGAAGACGCTGCAGCGCGAGCTCGAGTGGATCCGGATGTCGCCCCGCGCGCGGCAGTCCAAGGGCAAGGCGCGACTCAATGCCTACGAGCAGCTGCTGAACGAGGACTCCGCGCAGAAGATCGAGCAGGTCGAGATCTACATTCCTCCCGGCCCGCGGCTCGGCGATCTGGTCGTCGAGGCCCGCGGCGTGCGCAAGGCCTACGGCGACCTGCTGTTGATGGACGATCTCTCCTTCACGCTGCCGCGCGGCGGCATCGTCGGCGTGATCGGCCCGAACGGGGCAGGGAAGACGACGCTGTTCCGCATGATGACCGGCGTCAGAGGGGCCGGACGCGGGCACGCTGCGGCTCGGCGAGACCGTGCAGGTCGGCTACGTCGATCAGAGCCGCGACGCGCTGGCCCCCAACAAGAGCGTCTGGGAAGAGATCACCGGCGGTGAAGACGAGCTGATGGTCGGCAAACGGCCCGTGTCGTCGCGCGCCTACGTGTCGTGGTTCAACTTCAAGGGCGCGCAGCAGCAGCGCAAAGTCGGCACGCTGTCGGGCGGCGAGCGCAACCGCGTGCACCTCGCCAAGCTGCTCCAGCGCGGGTCGAACCTGCTGCTGCTCGACGAGCCCACCAACGACCTCGACGTCGATACGCTGCGCGCGCTCGAAGAGGCGCTGCTCAACTATGCCGGCTGCGCCGTCGTGATCAGCCACGACCGCTGGTTCCTCGATCGCATCGCCACGCATATGCTGGCATTCGAGGGCGACAGTCGCGTCGTCTGGTTCGAAGGGAACTATCAGGACTACGAAGCCGATCGGAAGCGTCGTCTTGGCGCCGAAGCCGACACGCCTCACCGAATCAAGTACAGGAAATTGACACGATAGGGCCGGTCCTCTGGACCGGCCGTAACATCATCGACGGACGTAGAGGCGGGTCTTCAGACCCGCCTGGACAGCGAGGAGTGCCATGAATTCAGAACAGGCGAAAGCCGCGGCCGACATGATGGCCACCGTGTGGGAAGGCGAGTTCCCGGCCACCTGCCAGGTGCTGGCGGCGGTGAAGAACGACAACCGCAACTACAAGCCCGACGCCAAGTCGCGCACGGCGTGGGAGCTGGCGACGCATCTCGCCACCGCCGACATCTGGTTCATCGACAGCATCATCGAACGGCGCCTTCGAATGGAATCCCGATGCGGCCAAGCAGGCCGAGGCGCAGTTCACGAGCGTGGATGACGTCGTCGCGTTCTACAAGAAGACGTTTCCCGAGAAGCTGAAGCAGCTGCGCGCGATGCCCGGCGACAAGCTGACATCGACCATCAGCTTCTTCGGCATGATGAACTGGCCGGCCGTGCAGTTCATCGGCTTCGCCAACAACCACAGCATCCACCACCGCGGCCAGCTCGCGGCGTATCTGCGCGCGATGGGCTCGAAGGTGCCGAACATCTACGGCCCGAGCGCCGACGCGGAGGGCTAGCCCGTAGCCGGTAGCCTGTAGCCGGTAGCCCATTCGTGTCGTTTCCGGATCTGCGCGCGTTTCTCGACCAGCTTCGCCGTGACAACGACCTTGTCACGGTCGAAGCGCAGGTCGATCCCCACCTCGAAGCCGCGGAGATTCATCGCCGCGTGATCGCGGCGGGCGGTCCCGCGCTCCTGTTCACCAACGTCAAGGGCTCCGACTTCAGGCTCGTCACGAACCTGTTTGGCACGGCGCGCCGCGCCGAGATGGCGTTCGGCGATCGGCCGCTGCGACTGATTCGCCGGCTCGTCGAGCTGGCCGAGACGCTGCTGCCGCCGACGCCGGGCAAGATCTGGGACGCGCGCGACGTCGGCGCCGAGCTGTTCAAGGTCGGCACGCGGCGGGTTCAGAGCGGACCGGTCGTCGATCGCGTCACGACCGATGTCCGGCTCGATCGCCTGCCGGCGCTGACGTGCTGGCCCGAGGACGGCGGTCCGTTCATCACGCTGCCGCTCGTCTACACGACGCATCCCGATCGACCGGGGCACAACCTCGGCATGTATCGGATGCAGATCTACGACGCGCGCAGCGCCGGCATGCACTGGCAGATCGGGAAGGGCGGCGGCTATCACTACGCGGTCGCCGAAGGGCGCGGGCCAGAGTCTTCCAGCGACGGTGTTTCTCGGCGGACCGCCGGCGATGATTCTTTCTGCCATCGCGCCGCTTCCCGAGAACGTGCCCGAGCTGATGCTCGCGTCGCTCATCGCCGGCCGGCGCCTCCCGCAGGTGCATGGCAGCGGCGCGCATCCGCTGATCGCCGACGCGGAGTTCGCGCTGCTCGGGGAAGTTCCTCCGCAGCTGCGCAAACCTGAGGGTCCGTTCGGCGATCACTACGGCTACTACTCGCTGCAGCACGACTACCCGGTGTTCCAGGTCCAGCGCGTTGCGCATCGGCACGATGCCATCTTCCCGGCGACCGTGGTCGGCAAGCCGCGCCAGGAGGACTTCTTCATCGGCGATCTGCTTGCAGGAGCTGCTGTCGCCGCTGTTCCCGCTGGTGATGCCGGCGGTCGAAAAGCTGTGGTCGTACGGTGAGACCGGCTACCACTCGCTCGCCACGGCCGTCGTCAAGCAGCGCTACAAGCGCGAAGCGATGGCCAGCGCGTTCAGGATTCTCGGCGAAGGGCAGCTGTCGCTGACCAAGTTCCTGCTGGTGACCGACCGCCACGTGGACGTGAAGAACTTCCGTGCGACATTCGAGCACATCCTCGCTCGCACGCACGTCGAGACCGATCTCTACGTCTTCTCGAACCTCTCGATGGACACGCTCGACTACACCGGTCCGACCGTCAACGAGGGTTCGAAGGGCGTGTGGCTCGGGCTCGGCGATCCGGTGCGCGAGCTGCCGCGACAGTTCAGTGGTGAGGCGCCGTCAGGCGTCACGCGACGTTCGCGTGCTACTGCGGCGGCTGCCTCGTCGTCACCGCGCCCGCCTATGCATCCGAGCCCGATGCGGCGGCTCGTCTCGCGGCGTCGCCGGCGTTTGCCGGCTGGCCGCTGGTCGTGCTCTCGGATGAGGCCGCGCGGGCGACACGCAGCGACATGAATTTCCTGTGGACGACGTTCACGCGGTTCGAGCCGGCGGCGGACATCCATGCCGCCAATCGGCGCATCGTCCGCAATCACATCGCCTACAGCGGTCCGGTCGTCATCGACGCGCGCATGAAGCCGTGGTATCCAAAGGAACTGTCGTGCCGCGACGACATCGCCGCGCTGGTCACGAAGCGATGGAGTGAGTACTTCCCAACAGGCAAGGTCCCGATGGGAGACTCCGAGCGCGGTCATCTCGACTAGTCTCGTGGGGGCCGCCTTTAGGCGGCCCGACGCCGCCGGATCGCACAACGTGGAAGGAGCAGGGACGATGGCGCAACGCAAGGTCAATCCATGGAAGTGGCAGGAACAGTTCGCGTTTTCGCAGGCCAGTTGAGGTGTCGGGAGCGAGCCGGACCCTGTACTGTGCCGGCCAGACCTCGGTTGATGGGGAGGGCACGCCCATGCACGCGGGGGACATGAGCGCGCAGGTGGATCAAGCGTTCCGGAATCTCGCGACCGTGTTGGAAGCGTCGGGATTCACCCTGAGTGACGTCGTGCGTCTCAACTACTACACGACGGACGTTGACCGGTTCTTCCAGGCGCACGACGTCGTCCAGCGTCATCTCGGACAGGCGGGCAGTCAGCCGGCCGGTACGTTGCTCGGCGTCGCGCGATTGGCGTTCCCGGACCTGCTCGTGGAGATCGAAGCGACAGCCGCGAAATAGTCGTGGCACGTGCATGATCTTCCGCCTCCTGGCCGATGCGACGGTCATCGTTCATCTCGGCTTTGTCGCGTTTGTGCTGTGCGGGGGAGTGCTCGCACTGCGATGGCGGCGCGTCGCCTGGGTCCATCTTCCGGCCGCGGCCTGGGGCGCGTGGGTCGAGTTCGCGGGGTGGATCTGCCCGCTCACGCCGCTCGAGAACTGGTTGCGGATGCAGGGCGGCGCGACGGTCTACTCCACGAGCTTCGTCGAACGCTATCTTCTGCCAGTTCTGTATCCATCCGCGTTGTCCCGTGACGTCCAATGGGCGCTCGGGGCCCTGGTGATCGTGGTCAACGCGGTCGTGTACGCTGTGGTCCTTCGGTCGCGAAGGGAATCGAGGAGCGAATGTCGAAGATAGCCGGAGCGCACGTGATCATCTACAGCGCGGACGCGGATGCCGATCGCGCATTCCTTCGAGACGTGCTCGGCTTCCCACATGTCGATGTGGGATCGGGATGGTTGATCTTCGCGCTGCCGTCCTCGGAGGTCGCCATCCACCCAGCGGAGAAGGGCGGTGTGCATACGCTCTATCTGATGGTCGATGACGTGACGACGTTCGTCGCGCGCATGGCGGACCGGGGCGTGACCTGCTCGGCGCCGCAGGATCAAGGGTGGGGCGTGCTCACGCAGGTGTCACTGCCGGGTGGAGGCGAGCTCGGGATCTATGAGCCTCGTCACGCGAGACCGACGTGGTCGGAGTCTCCCAAGAGCCGCAAGCCGAAGGCCAGGAAATCCTCCAAGGCGAAATCCCCCAAGCGGCGGCCGGCGCGCCGCGCAACGGCCCCGCGCAAGACATCCAGGCCGGCACGGCGAGCAGGCCGTCGAAGCAAGCGATGATGCGCGTCTGTGTGTTCGCCGGATCGAGTAGCGGTGCGCGGCCCGAGTATCGTGCAGCGGCTGTCGAACTCGGGCGGCTGCTCGCCGCGCGCAAGATCGGACTCGTCTACGGGGGCGCTCGGGTCGGGCTCATGGGCGCGGTGGCGGACGCCGTGCTCGCGGGCGGCGGATACGTGACCGGGGTGATTCCCGGAGCGCTCGCCGAGAGGGAAGTCGCGCACACCGGCCTGACCGATCTTCGGGTCGTCACGTCGATGCATGAACGCAAGGCACTCATGGCCGATCTATCCGACGGCTTCATCGCGCTGCCGGGCGGATGGGGAACACTCGACGAGTTCTTCGAGATCCTGACGTGGGCGCAGCTGAGCCTGCATCAGAAGCCATGCGGGCTGCTGAACGTGCACGGCTACTTCGACGGCCTGCTGTCGTTCCTCGAGCACTCGACGACGGAAGGGTTCGTCAGGCGTGAGTATCAGTCGATGATCTCGGTCTCGGATTCGGCCAGTGCGCTGCTCGAACAGCTTGCCGCCTACCGTCCGCCGACCGTCGAGAAATGGATCGACCTGGCGTCAACATAGACATGCGCACCGTGCTCGGCCTTGCGTCGCTCATGCTCTTGGCGGTGTCCGGTGGACTGCAGACGGCCCAGAGTCCCGACACCGGCGCCTTCGAGGTCGTGTCGGTCAAGCCGAACGCCTCCGGTGACACGCGGACCTCGAGTATCGTGACGCCCGGGGCCCGGTATATCGCGACGAACGTGACGCTGAGGATGCTGATCAAGACGGCGTACCAGGTGCACGACGATCAGATCATTGGCGGCCCTGGCTGGGTGAATACGGACCGCTTCGACATCACGGCACGAGGTGAGGGCAATCCTTCGGCATCGGCGTTCGTGACCCAGGCGCGACTCATGCTGAGACCGGCCCTGGCGGACCGGTTCAGTCTCGTCGTGCGTCGCGAGACTCGCGACATTCCGGTCTATGCGCTCCGGCAGGTGAGAAGCGACCGCGGCCTCGGGCCGCAGCTTCGCGACTCACCCAACTGCAGCGGGCCTGCGACGCCGCTGCCGGCTGCGCCGGACGCGCTCGAGCCGATTCCGGATTTCCCGTGTGGCACCGGATTTTCGCGCGGTGGACACCTGGGCGGTCGAGGGGTCGAGTTCTCGGTGCTCGTCCGTCAGATCGGGACGTGGACCGACCGGGTGCTCATCGACCGCACGACGCTCACTGGCAGGTACGACTGGGACATGCAGTGGACTCCTGAGCCGCTGACACCGGACATCTCGGTCCTCCCGAATCGTCTCCCGCTCGAGACCGCGCTGCGGGATCAACTCGGTTTCAGGCTGGAGCCAACAAGAGACTCGGTCGAGGTGCTGGTCCTCGATCGCGCCGAACGTCCTCGGCCCGACTAGTCGTACAGCTATAATCCGCCGGTCCACAGGCTCCACAGGTCCGTGAAGAAATGAAGACACTCGCGCTGGCTCCGTGCGTCGTGCTGATCGCTACGGCGATCGTTGGAGCGGACTCGTGGCCGGGCCCGCGGCCTCAGGTGTTCGCGGCCGCCTATGGCGCCTACGGTTTCAAGACGCGGCCGCCGCAGCTGTCGGTCTGGTCCGGAAAGGGCCATGGGACCCTCTTCGCACCCGCTGCCGACGGCAGCGAGCGGGTCGTCTGGAACCGCGAGCTGGTGAACATCCCTGTCAGGGCCTTCGTCGCCGACGACGGGAAGTATGTCGTGACGCTCGATACGTGGGCGAAACTCGGATACGAACACGCGCTGGTCATCTACGGCGAGCAGGGCAACGTCGTTGCCGACTACGATCTCGAGGCGCTTCTGCCCGCAGATGACATCGCCAGGTCGGTGGTCCAGAGGGTCGGCTCGCGGCACTGGCTGGAGGGTGGAGCGGTTTCGTTTGACGAGGGTCGGAGTTCCCTCGTCATCAAGCTTCATTGGGGCAAGGTCCTCACCGTCGCTCTCTCGACCGGCAGGATCGTCGCGTCGAAATGACGACGATGACCCCGCGCAGCCGGGCGACGAGTACCGGTCTGGCGCTCGCCATCGGTGCCGGCCTGTGGCTCGCAGCCGCAGCGCCGAGCGGGCAGGTGCAGGCCATCGACCGGCCTCGCCTGCTCGAAGGCTCGATCGACATCCACGTCCACAGTCTATCCCGACGACCGTCCGCGATCGCTTGACGCCATTCAGGCGGCCAAGCTCGCGCTGGCTCGAAAGCAGCGAGCCATCGTCCTCAAGAACCACTACGACTCGACGGCCGGCCTGGCCTACCTCGTTCGCACGGTCGTGCCCGGCATCGAGATCTTCGGCGGTATGGCGCTGAACCTGACGGTCGGCGGGATCAACGCGGCCGCGGTGGAACATATGGCCGCTGTCTCCGGCGGCTGGGGGCGCATCGTCTGGATGCCGACGTTCGATGCCGAGAACCAGGTGCGTGTCTCGAAGGAGAATCGACCGTTTGTCGCGGTGACGAAGAACGGTGAGCTGCTGCCGGCCGTGAAGGACGTCATCGCGGTCATCGCGAAGCGCAATCTCGTGCTCGCCACGGGACACTCGGCGCCTCAGGAGGTGCTGCTGATCCTGCGCGAGGCGAAACGCCAGGGCGTTCAGCGTCTGATCGTCACGCATGCGATGAACACACCGATCTCGATGTCGGTGGCCGAGATGCAGGAGGCCGCCAGTCTGGGCGCGTTCATCGAGTTCGTCGGCGGTTCGCTGACCGCCGCGGACGCCGAGGCCCGGATCAATCGCTATACCGACGCCATCCGGCAGCTTGGGCCGGAGCACTGCATCCTCTCCTCGGACCTTGGCCAGCAGGGCAACGCGCTGCCGGCTGACGGATTCGGCGACTTCCTGGTATCGCTGCGCTCTCGAGGCTTCACGTCGCAGGACGTCGACCGGATGGCCAAGGAGAACCCGGCGCGACTTCTTGGTTTGCCGTAGGGGCGGCGATCTCCTAAGCTTTTAGGCTTGGTCATGTCCCAGACAGGAGATCACCGACGCTGATCGCACGGCTCCAGGAGGCCTGGGCCCGGCGCGACCTGACCGCGCTCGGCCAGATGCATGCCGAGGACGGCGTGGTCGAGAGTCCCTTCGGCGGAGGCCTGGCGCGCGGGCGGGCACGGATCGAAGAGGTCTATCAGGCGTTCTTCCATACGTTTCCCGACGTCATTCTGCAGGCCGACGAGCCGCTCGTTGACGGCAATCGAGTCGTGCTCATCTCCAGACTCTCAGGAACCGATCGCGGCGGCTTCATGGGGATGGCGCCGACCGGGCGGACGTTCGACATCCCGTGCATCCTGCTCTTCGATTTCGCGGACGGCGTGATCGCGCGCGAGCGGCGGATCTACGACTTCACCGGCCTGGCCGTGCAAGTAGGCGCGATCAAGGCGAAACCGGTCTGATGCCCAGCGAAGCTCGACTCCACGTCAGCGATTCGCAGGGCCGCCGGGTCGTCGTCCTCGATCGTCCGCAGTTCCTCATCGGACGGCGCACAGCCGCCGACCTCCAGATTGTGAGCACCGACGTCTCGCGCGAGCACGCCGAGATCGTCCAGGACGAGGGGCGGTTCCTGCTGCGCGATCGCGGCTCGCGGTACGGAACGTTCGTCAACGGCGAGCAGGTCACCGAGCGCGTGCTCGAACACGGCGACCGCATTCGGCTCGGCCGCACCGATGCCATCGAGTTGGTGTTCGCCACCGATGGCGCCAAGACCACGGGATTTCTCGACGCCTCCTCCGACGTCACCAACCTGCGCCAGATGGCCGCCATTCTCAACGGCCTGCGCGCGATCGGCTCGGGACGGGTGCTGGACGAAGTGCTGACGCTGGTGATGGATTCGGCGCTCGACGTCACCAAGGCCGAGCGCGGGTTCATGATGCTCGCCAACGCGGAAGGTGAGCTGGAGTTCAAGATCGCCCGCGGCAAGGGCAAGACGACGCTGTCGGGGACTTCGTTCACGACCAGCGAGAAGATTCCGCGCGAGGTGTTTCGAACCGGACAGAGCCGCACGGTCGGCGATTTGATGGAAGGCGACCTGGCCGGGCAGCACGACCGCACGATCGCCGTCGGTATCCGGCACGTCCTCTGCGTCCCGTTGCTGGTGAATCCGATGTCGGCGGCCGCGCCATCGGCGATCGTTCAGAAGACCATCGGTGTCCTATACCTCGACGGCCGCGAGAAGAGCACCATGTTGTCCGACGCCACCCGGGCCTCGCTCGAGGCATTCGCGACGCAGGCCGCGCTGGCCATCGACAGCGCGCGCCTCTATGCCGAGTCTGCCGAGAAGGCGAGGCTCGACCGGGACCTGCGCATTGCCGCCGACATTCAGCGTGCCCTGCTGCCGGAGCCGATCTTCGAAACGACCTACGTCGATCTCGCCGCAGCCGCGATTCCGTGCCGGACCGTCGGCGGCGACTTCTTCGACTACCTGGAGGTCGGCGAGCACGGATTCGGGTTCGCGCTCGGCGACGTGGCCGGCAAGGGCCCTCCCGCGGCCCTGCTCGCCGCGGCCGTGCAGAGCAACTTCGCAGCCCACGCGCCGGTGAGCGCCAGCTCCCGCGGATGCGATGGCGCGCATCAACAAGGCGTTGCTGCGACGGGCAATCGAGGCGCGATTCGCGACCATGTTCTACGGTGCGATCACCGCTGACGGGAGCTTGAGCTACAGCAACGCCGGCCAGGAGCCGCCGCTCGTGGTGAGCGCCACTGGCAACAGCTGGCTCGAAGAAGGCGGCCCGGTGCTCGGACTGCTCAGCATCGCGACCTACGCCTACGCGACGGTTCCGCTGCTGCCCGGCGATCTGGTCGTTGTGTGCAGTGACGGTGTCACCGAGGCACGGAACCAGGCCGGCGACGAGTTCGGACGCGAGCGGCTGGTGGAAGCCCTGGAGGGCCGTCACGGCGCGAAGCCCGAAGTGGCGCTCGAGCACGTACTCGCTGCGGTGAAACAGTTCTCGCAAGGCGCGGCGCAGGGCGACGACATCACGCTGCTGGTCCTGCGCTACCGCGGGATCGCCCGGTAACTCATTCAGGAGGACGAATGCAGATTGAACAGCGACTGAACGGCGATGTGGCCATCGTCGCGATTATGGGTGACATCACCTTGAGCAAGGGCGGGGACGTGCTCCTGAAAGACAAGATCCAGAGCCTGCTGCAGCAGGGTCATCGAAAGCTGCTGCTGGACCTGGGCAACGTCTCCTACGTGGACAGCGCGGGGCTGGGTCAGCTGGTTCAGGTGTATGCCACGACGAGCCACCTCGGCGGATCGCTGAAGCTGTTGAATCTGACCAAGCGCCTCAAGGATCTGCTGGTGTTGACGAAGCTGCTGACGGTGTTCGACGCCTACGACTCGGAGGCCGAGGCCATCGCCAGCTTCGGCAAGAAGTAGGGCCCGCAGTGTAGGGGCCGCCTTCAGGCGGCCCTGCTCCGGGCCGGCTGAAGCCGGCCCCCACGGACTCATTCAGTGCGCTAGTTCAGAGCGTTCGGCACGGCGAGCGTGAATGGCGCGATCACCGCGTCGAAGCGCTCGCCGCCGGTCGTGACCATCTGGTAGCTGCCCTGCATCGATCCCACGGCGGCTTTGAGCGGACAATAGCTGGTGTACTCGAACGTGCCGCCTGGCGGGAGCGTGGGCTGTTCGCCGACGACGCCCTGGCCCTTGACGCGTTCGACCTCGCCGTCCGCGCTCGTGATAATCCACTCGCGCGACACCAGTTGCGTGACCTCCGCGCCGACGTTGGAGATGCGGACGTGATACTGGAACAGGTACGATCCATCGCGCGGGGAGCTGCGGTCGGGGATGAACTCGCTACGCACCTGAATGCGAATCCCGCGCGTCGTGGTATCGCTCATCCGGATGCCGCGTGTGGTCGTGTCGGTCATAGGTAGGAAGATTTGATTATGTCATGGTCGGTCACATGAGCTCAGGCGGTGCGCGGAACCGGCGAGCGCGTCCGTCGTAGTACATTGCCAGTCTCGATGGACCCGAAGAAGAAGGGCGTGTCGCTCTCCGCCGCATGGCGTGAGGCACGCTCGCTGGTCTGGGCCCACCGCCGGCGGTTGTTGATCGGCCTGACGCTCATGCTGATCAGCCGTCTGGCGGGCCTCGTGCTGCCAGCCTCGTCGAAGTACCTCATTGACGATGTCCTGAACGGCGGACGCGCGGACCTGCTGATGCCGATTGCCCTGGCGGCGGGCGCCGCGACGCTGATTCAGGCCGTGACGTCCTTCGGCCTGGGACAGATTCTGGGCGTGGCCGCCCAGCGCGCCATCACCGACATGCGTAAGCGCGTCCAGGCGCACGTGATGCACCTGCCGGTGCGGTACTTCGATTCGACGCAGACCGGCGTCCTCATCTCCCGCATCATGTCCGACGCCGAGGGCATCAGAAACCTGGTCGGCACCGGCCTCGTGCAACTGGTTGGCGGCTTCGTGACGGCCGCGATGGGGCTGACCATCCTCTTCTGGCTCAATTGGCACCTGACCACGATCACGATCCTCGTGCTGCTGGCGTTCGGCGGCGGCATGGCCTACGCGTTCAATACGCTGCGTCCGCTGTTTCGCGAGCGCGGCAAGATCAACGCCGAGGTGACCGGCCGTCTCACCGAGGCGCTCGGCGGCATCCGCGTCGTCAAGTCGTACACCGCGGAGAAGCGCGAAGAGATCGTCTTCACCAAGGGCGCCCATCGCCTGTTTCGCAACATCGCCAAGTCGATGACCGGCGTGTCCGCGACGACGGCTGGCGGCACCGTGATCGTCGGCATCATCGGTGTGCTGATGATCTGGCTCGGCGGGCGCGCGATCCTGGCCGGCGAGATGACCCTCGGCGAACTCATCATGTACATGCTTCTTCATCGGCCTCGTCGCGGCGCCGCTGGTGTCGATCGCCTCGATCGGCACGCAGATCACCGAGGCGTTCGCCGGTCTGGATCGCATTCGAGAGATCCTCGACATGACCACAGAGATCGACGAGGATGCCGCGCGCGCACCTGTCGAGACCCTCACTGGCGATGTCGCGTTTGACGAGGTGTGGTTCGAGTACAACGAGGGCCAGCCGGTGCTGCGCGGCGTCTCGTTTCACGCCGCCGCGGGGACGACGACGGCGCTCGTCGGATCGAGCGGATCCGGAAAGAGCACGCTGATCAGCATCGTCATGGCGTTCAACCATCCGACCAAAGGACGCGTGCTGGTGGACGGGAAGGATCTCGCCGGCCTGCGATTGATGGACTATCGCGAACAGCTCGCGTCGGTCCTGCAGGAGAACTTCCTCTTCGACGGCACCATTGCCGCCAACGTCGGATACGCCAAGCCGGGTTCCTCGCTCGAGGAGATCAAAGAGGCGTGTCGGACGGCGCACTGCGACGAGTTCATCAGTCAGTTCCCGCAGGGCTACGACACGATCGTGGGCGAGCGGGGCATCAAGCTGTCGGGTGGGCAGCGGCAGCGGGTGTCGATCGCGCGCGCGATCCTGGCCAGCCCGCGCATCCTGATCCTGGACGAGGCGACGTCCAGTCTCGACAGCGAGAGCGAGCAGATGATTCAGGACGGCCTGCGGCGGCTGCGGTCGGGCCGCACGGCGTTCGTCATTGCCCATCGACTCTCGACCATCCGCAGCGCGGACCAGATTCTCGTACTCGAAGCCGGGCAGATCGTCGAACGCGGGACGCATGCCGAGCTTCTGGCGCTCGGGGGTCGATATCGGCAGCTCCACGACAAGCAGTACAACTTCGAGGCCGATCGGTTCATCAACCCTGGTGAGGACTTCACACCCGAGCCCGAGAAACCAGCGGCGGCCGTTCCTGTCGGGAGGAATCTGTAGACCATGGACGAATCGATGCTCCTCAACGGCGTGCTTCGCAGCGTGCTCGGCGGTCGCCGGCGCCATTCCCGGCGCGCGCTCGGCTACCTCACTGGCGGCGGGCGCGGATCGTTCTGGACCAACCCCACGACGCTGCTCACGGCCGCCGGCATGGCGTGGGGAATCTTCGAGACGATGCAGAACTCTCAGGGTTCCGGAGGGGCCATGGGTTCGACCGGTTCCGCTGGTTCGCCTGGTTCCATGCCGCCGCTGCCCAACGTCGGCCCGCAGCCGGGCGCGGTGTCGCCGGAGACGATGCGGATTGTGCGGCTGGCGATCTCTGCGGCGTACGCCGACGGCAGCGTGAGCGACGCCGAGCGGGCGGCGATTCTGGATCAGGCGAAGACGGCGGGTGTCGGCGATCTCGTCGAGGCGGAGATGCAGCAGCCGCGGCCGCTCGCCGAGATCGTATCGGGTGTGAGCGACACCGGCCAGCGCGCCACGATGTACGTGCTGGCGTACAGCATGGTGCGCGGCGACGAACAGCCAAGCGGCGCGGAGCGTATATATCTTGCGCAGCTGGCGCATCTGCTTGGCATCGACGCCAGTACGAGTCCAACAGCTCGAACAGAAGGCGGCCGGACGGATCGACGCGCAGCCGGCGTAACGCGATATTCGTAGGGTCCGCCTTCAGGCGGGCCTGGGCCGGCTGAAGCCGGCCCCTACGTGAGGGACGGGAGAGAGAGTCGCATGTCACAGCAACAGTGGTACATGGCCATTGGCGGGCATCAGGTCGGGCCCGTCTCACAGGACGATGTCATCACCAATTTGCGAAATGGCACGATCGACGGGAACACGCTCGTGTTCACCGAGGGGCTGAAGAACTGGACGCCACTGAAGGAGGTGCCGCAGCTCGCGTCGTTCCTGGCGCCTTCCGCCGGTGGACGGGCCGCTGCGGCTCCGCCCCCACCAATCGTGCCGGGCCGTCGGGCGCACGACATCGATTTCAAGATCATCGGCAGCGAGATGCAGTTCGTCGAGGTCGAGCTCGATCCCGGCGAGAGCGCCGTCGCCGAAGCCGGCTCGATGATGTACATGACGCCCGGGATCACGATGGAGACCGTCTTCGGTGACGGCGGTCAGCCGGCGGGCGGCGGTGTCATGAACGCGATCCTCGGCGCGGGCAAGCGGCTGCTCACCGGTGAGAGCCTGTTCATGACGGTGTTCTCCAATCAGGGTGGCGGCAAGCAGCAGGTGTCGTTCGCCGCGCCGTATCCCGGCAAGATCCTGGCGATGGATCTGAAGCAGCTGGGCGGCACGTTGATCTGTCAGAAGGACTCGTTCCTGTGCGCGGCCCGCGGCATCTCGATCGGCATCGCGTTCCAGCGGCGCATCGGCGTCGGCCTGTTCGGTGGTGAAGGTTTCATCATGCAGAAGCTGGAGGGTGATGGCCTCTGCTTCGTGCATGCCGGAGGCACGGTGCATCCGGTCGAGCTGACGGCGGGACAGACCCTGCGTGTGGACACGGGATGTCTCGTCGCGTTGCAGCCGAGCGTGAGCTACGACATCCAGTACGTCGGCAAGATCAAGACCGCGCTTTTCGGCGGGGAAGGCCTGTTCTACGCCATGCTGACCGGGCCCGGCCGGGTCTGGCTGCAGTCGCTGCCGTTCAGCCGCATGGCCGATCGCATCTACAAGGCCGCGCCCGCGGCTGGTGGCGCGAGACGCGAAGGCGGGTCGATCCTCGGCGGCATTGGCGATTTACTCGACGGGGATTCCACGCGCTAGCGCGTCGGCATGACGCCGCAGGATCGCCAGCAGTTCCGCAAGGTCCTCGAAGCGCACGCGCAGACGGTCGCGATCTGCGAGGCGTGCGCCACGACGACCCGGGACCTGGCGGCCGAGGTCGCCCGCGGCGGCGCGCCTCGCGCCACCGACCTGCGCACCACGATCGACGAGGCTGAGCGGACGCTCGCGGATCTCGCGGGCGTTCGCGAAGAGATCGAACGCCTGATGGCGGCGTTGGGGCCTTAGTGGTGCGTCCTTCCCAGTTCACGACCGGCCGGGAAACCGCGTTCGAGGCTCGTTGTGCGCGGGACGCGTCCAGTTGATACAGTCCACGAATGCGCACACCAGTCACGCTCGTGACCGGCGCCGGCGGTGAGATCGGCCACGGGCTGATCACGCGGCTGGCCGGCACGGGCCGTCCGATCGTCACGATCGATCTGGCGCCGCTCGACGCCGACCTGCACAGGCTGGTGCATCGCGAGTTCACCGGCTCGATTACCGACGCCAACCTGCTCGAGCGCGTGCTCGCGGAGTTCGAGGTCGATCTCATCTTCCATCTCGCGGCGCTGCTCTCGACCCGATCGGAGTTCACGCCGATCACGGCGCATCACGTGAACGTCGACGGCACGCTGACCCTGCTCGAGTTCGCGCAGCGGGAAGGCGAGTCGCACGGCCGCGGCGTCCGCTTCCTGTATCCCTCGTCGGTCGCCGCCTACGGTCTGCCCGATGCGGCGACCAAGGCCCGGGTGGGCTCGATCCGCGAGGACGAGTGGAACACGCCGCGCACGATGTACGGATGCAACAAGCTGTACTGCGAGCATCTGGGCCGCTACTACGCCAGGTTCTACAAGCAGCTGGCGGTGCACGCCACCGGCCGTGTGGATTTCCGCTGCGTGCGCTTTCCTGGACTGATCTCGGCGATGACCATGCCGTCGGGAGGCACGTCGGACTACGCCCCCGAGATGCTGCATGCCGCCGCGCGCGGAGAGCGGTATGCCTGCTTCGTCCGCCCGGACACGCGTATTCCGTTCATGACGATGCCCGACGCGGTGAGCGCGCTGCTGGGACTCGCGGAGGCGCCGAGGGAACGCCTCTCCCGTACGGCCTACAACGTGAGGGCGTTCAGCCCGCCGGCGCAGGAGATTCACGACGTCGTCGCCGCGGCGTTTCCGAGCGCGTCGATCACCTGGGAGATCGACGTGAAGCGGCAGGCCATCGTGGATTCGTGGCCCGAGGACGTCGATGACCAGGCGGCACGGCGCGACTGGGGCTTCGCGCCGGTGTACGATTTCCGCAGTGCGTTCGACCAGTATCTGATTCCGAATATCCGGGAGCGGTATCGATGAGCCGGTGCGAGGGTGCGAGGTGCGAAGGTGCGAAGACTTGCCTGCCGCTGGATCGCGTGTCTGATGTTGCATGACCGTGCTGCACGCCGCAGTCGAGCGACTCGATGAATCCGTTGGCGGAGCGCTACGTGAAGCTCGTGCTCGCCATGGGTCCGCACGATGCCGACTACGTGGACGCGTACTACGGTCCGCCGGAGTGGCGGAAGGAGGCCGAGTCGAGCAAGCGGACGCTGGCGGCGATCGACAGCGATGCGACGGCTCTGGCCGCGGCGCTGGCGAAGACGCCGCCCGACACGTCGGCTGACGAGCTGATTCGCCTCCGGCACAGCTACCTGACGCGGCAGCTCGACGCGCTCCGCGCGCGGGTCGCGATGCTCCAGGGCAGGAAGCTGACGTTCGACGAGGAATCGAAGGCACTCTACGACGCGGTCGCTCCGCGGAACGATGCGGCGAGCTTCGAGCAGGTGCTGGCCGAGCTGTCGAAGAAGCTGCCCGGGTTCGGGGCCGCTTCTCGAGCGATACGATGCGTTCCGCAGCCGCTTCGTGATCCCGCGCGATCGCCTGGATGCGACCTTCAAGGCGGCGATCGACGGATGCCGGCGGCGAACGCTCGAGCACGTCACGCTGCCGCCGGGCGAGAGCTTCACCGTCGAGTACGTCACGAACAAGAGCTGGAGCGGCTACAACTGGTATCAGGGCCAGTACAAGAGCCTGATTCAGGTGAACACCGATCTGCCGATCTACGTGGACCGCGCGATCGACCTCGCCTGCCACGAAGGCTATCCGGGCCACCACGTCTACAACGTGCTGCTCGAGAAGAACCTCGTGCGCGATCGCGGCTGGGTCGAGTTCTCGGTCTACCCGCTCTTCTCGCCGCAGTCGCTCATCGCGGAAGGGACGGCGAACTTCGGCATCGACGTGGCGTTCCCGAGTCAGGAGCGCATCGCGTTCGAACGACGCACGATCTTTCCCGGCCGCCGGCCTCGATCCGGCCGGCGCCGGGGACTACTACGAGATCCTCGCGCTCGTCGATCGCCTCTCGTACGCCGGCAACGAGGCGGCGCGCCTGTACATCAACGGCGAGATCGACGCCACAGGCGCGGCTGGCTGGCTCGAGCGATACGCGCTCTACTCGCCGCCGCGGGCGGCGCAGCGCGTGCGGTTCATCGACCAGTACCGCAGCTACGTCATCAACTACAACCTGGGCAAGGACATGGTGAAGCGCTACATCGAGGCGCAGGGCGGCACGCCTGCGAACGCCTCGAGGCGCTGGCAGGTCTTCGAGCGATTGCTGTCGTCGCCGCGGTTGCCGTCAGGCTCTGTCGTAGATCGTTCGCTGTCATCATGATCTGCGTCGAGATCACCGCGCCCGGAGGTCCTGAAGTACTCCAGGCGGTCGAACGCCCCGATCCGGTACCGGGACCGGGCGAGGTGCTGATTCGCGTCGCGGCGGCGGGTGTGAATCGCCCCGACGTTCTGCAGCGGCGCGGCGCCTATCCGCCGCCACCCGGCGCGAGCGACATTCCCGGTCTCGAAGTGTCGGGCACGATTGCCAGCCGTGGGCGACGGCGTCGAGGGCTGGCGCGTCGGCGACGCCGTCTGCGCGCTGGTGTCCGGCGGCGGCTACGCGACGATGTGCGTGGCGCCTGCGCTGCAATGTCTGCGAGTGCCGGCCTCGATCGATCTCGTGGCGGCCGCGGCGATCCCGGAGACGTTCTTCACGGTCTGGACCAACGTGTTCGAGCGCGGGCGACTGCAGGCGGGCGAGACGGCGCTCTTTCACGGCGGCTCGAGCGGCATCGGCACGACGGCGATTCAGCTGGCTCGCGCGCGGGGCGCGATCGTGCTATGTCACGGTCGGATCCGACGAGAAGGCCCGCGCCTGCGAGGCGCTCGGCGCGCGGCGCGCGATCAACTACCGGTCGCAGGACTTCGTGGAGGTGATCCGCGAGCTCACCGGCGGGCGCGGCGTCGATCTGATCCTCGACATCATGGGCGGCAGCTATCTGCCGCGGAATCTCGCGGCGCTGGCCGTTGACGGCCGTCTCGTGCAGATCGGCCTGATGGGCGGTGAGACCGCCAGCATCGATCTGCGCCGCGTGCTCGGCCGACGATTGACGATTACCGGCTCGACGCTGCGGCCCCGTACAGTCGAAGAGAAGGGACAGATCGCGGCGGCACTCGCACGTGAGGTCTGGCCGTCTGATCGAAGCCGGCGTCGTCAAGCCGATCGTCTATACGACGTTTCCGCTGGCGGAGGCGGCCGCCGCACACCGGCTGATGGAGTCGAGCGAGCACATCGGCAAGATCGTGCTGACCGTGCAGTCGTAGCCACGTTCGTCGATCGTCCGGACTTATGATTAGGCTCTCGAGCGATCCGACTGACGACTCCGATGCCGATCCCCTGGTCGGCAGGACCATCGCGCACTACGAGGTCGTCGCCCGCCTCGGCGGCGGCGCGATGGGCGTGGTCTACCAGGCCCGCGACACGCAAGCTCGGACGCCTCGTCGCGCTGAAGTTCCTGCCGCAGCAGTGGAGCCACGACGAGACCGCCAAGCAGCGATTCGTGCGCGAGGCGCAGGCGGCGTCCGCCACCCACCATCCCAACATCTGCACGATCCACGACATCGAGACCGCCGCCGACGGGCAGCTGTTCATCGTCATGGCGTTCTACGAGGGCCCGACGCTGAAGCAGCGGCTCGAGTCGGGTCCGATCGCGATTGACGAGGCGCTCGAGATCGCGACGCAGATCGCCGACGGCCTCGCCAAGGCCCATGCGCAGGGCGTCGTGCACCGCGACATCAAGCCGGGCAACGTGATCCTCACCGAGGACGGCGTGCGCATTCTCGACTTCGGGCTGGCGACGTTCGTCGACGCACTGCAAGCTGACGGCGGAGAACGCGAGCTTCGGCACGCCGGCGTACATGTCGCCCGAGCAGGTGCGGGGGCAGACGACGGATGCGCGCTCGGACGTCTGGGCGGTCGGCGTCGTTCTCTACGAGATGCTGTCCGGGCACGTGCCATTCCAGGGCTCGCATGCCGAGGCGATCGCGCACGCGATCCGCCACGAGGCGCCGGACGCCGCTGCGCAGCATCCGGCCCGAGATGCCCGAGGAGGTCGAGCAGCTCGTGTTCCGCGCGCTGCACAAGGACGCGGCCGTCCGCTTCGCGAGCGGACGCGAGCTGGCGCGAGCGCTGCGTCAGGTCCGAGGGTTGTCCGTGCCACTCGAACTGCGCACGGCACCTCTCGTGGCGCCCCTGACGGACCTTTCGAGAACACGCACGTCACGTACGAGGCGGGGACGCTGGGCGATGGCGATCGCAGTGGCGACTCTCATTGCCGCGATGTCTATCTGGTGGGTCAGGCCTGCCTTGCGTTACCCCCATCGTCATCGCGCCCGTGGTAAACCAGACGGGCTATCCCGCAGTCGACCCGTATCGTCTCGCATTGACGCTGGCACTCGTACGTGACTTGACGGACTCGCCCAATGTCGCGGTCCTGCCGTGGAATGAAACCCTCGAGCATGTGAGAGGTGCGATCGCCTCGGGTGCCGATCCGTCGAGCGGAGGTCTGATTCAGGCGACGATCGCTGGGACGCCGAATGCGCTGATTGTTGTGCCAACACTGCTGTACGAAAGCGGTCTATGGCGCGGGCGCGTAGACGTGCAGGATGCGAAGACCGGCACGCAGGTGGCGACCTTCGAGACCGGCGGTCGCGCGTCGCCGTTGCCAAAGGATGTTGCGGACGATGTGATCGCCGAGCTCGCAGATTGGCTTCTGAGGCACTTCGCCGAAGGATGGCGTGCCGTTGCATACACACCTGGTGCCGCCGGCAGTCGATTTGCCTCACTTGATGCGACTCGACACTACGAGGAGGGCCTGCGCGCGTTCGAAGAGCTCGAATACGCTCAGGCGCGCGCGGCCTTTGCTGCCGCTGCCGAGGCCGACCCACGAAGCCCGTTGCCGCACGCCTGGCTCAGTCGCGTCCAGCAATCCATGGGCCGCGCCAACGAAGCCCGCGACGCGGCGGAGCGCGCAAACAGTCTTGTCACCGAAAACATCTCCCGCCTCGATCAGATGTTTGTGGCGGCGGTCGTGGCCGAAGCCAGGCAGGACACGGCGGGCGCCACTGCGCGCTATCAGGCGCTGGCGAGCAGGTATGGCGGCCAGGGCCAATGGCTGATGGAGTTGGGTGCGTGGTTCGAGCGGCTCGGTGACTACGAAGCATCAGTGACCGCGTATCAGCAAGCCCTGGTGCAGCGCCAGACACTCGTACGACCGCATCTCGAGCTGTGCCGGCTGTACGGCCCCTCGCGCCTCAATCAGACAGCACGCGCCGAAGAGCAAGGCCGAATCGCGCGAACCGAGTACGCGCGTCGAGGCGATCGCGCGCTTGAAGCACAGGCGCTGTTCTGCCTGACCGACGTGTTGCGAGTGGGAGAGAAGTCGAAGCGTGATGAGGGTGTCCAGTCTGCGCGGGAGGCTCTGAGCCTTCTCGAGAGGTCGCCAGGTCACGAATACAACATCGCAAGGGCTCACAACTACGTCGCTCTGGCTGCGGAAGCACAGGGTGACCTCGACACGGCTGTGGCGTCCTGGGACCGTGCCCTCACTGGGGCACGCGCGGTGGGAAACGTTGTCCTCGAGCCGCTCGTCTTGATGAACCTGGGTGTGACGCAGGAGTCGATGGGAAATCGGGCGCGAGCGCTGGAATATCACAAGCAGAGCATCACCGTTTACGAGCGTCTTGGCGACGAACAACGTGCCGCCGAGTACCTGGCGAATGTCGGTTCGCTGCTCATCGAGTACGCGGGAAGTCCGGAGGAAGGGGCTCGGGACGTGCAGACCGCGCTGACCGTCTTTCGCGCACGGAAGAACAGGGACTTCGAGGCGTACTGCCTTCGCGCGCTGGGTTGGTATCACCGCAACGCCGGCCGCTATTCCGAGTCGGAGCGCTTGTTCAACGAGGCCCTGTCGATCGTCCGGGTGAACGGGTTCCTCAATGAGGTGGCCCCCATCACCGCCGATCTGGCCCGATCGCGCCTCGCGTCAGGAGACTACGCCGGCGCTCGCGATCTGCTGATCGACATCCTGAAGAGAGGGGCGGGGCAGGACGAAACTGAAGCGCGCATCGTCCTCGCGGCGTCGTACGTTCGTCTCGGCAACTTCGAAGCCGCGAATCAGGAACTCCAACGCGCACATCAGGACGTGGAGACCCGCCGCCGCGCGCTGCGGCCCGTCTTCGAACTCGTTCAGGGGGAAGCGGCCATCGGTTCCGGCCAACTTGACGACGCACGAATGCACTTTGCCAAGGCGTCACAGCTCTGGACGGACGCCCTTCCCGATCCGGCAAGCGTGGAGGCGAGGGCCTATGTCGGTCTCCTGGAGAGTCGTGCGTCGTCGCGGGTCGCCCTGGCCGCCCTTGAATCGTCGCTCAAGCAGGCACAGGCAATCGGATCCGTGGCCCTCGAGACTCGGGTGCGCATCCTCATGGCTCGACAACGTGTCGAGTCGGGAGACGGCCAGGGAGCCTCGAAGGCTCTTGCTGATCTTCCCGACGATGATGCGATTGGGCTGGAGCTCAGGGCGCACGCACACTTCTGGCGAGGCCGGGCGTTCGCTCTCGTCCAAAACAGCGCCGCAGCCCAGCGAGAAGCGGCGCTTGCCCGGGAGGTCATGGAGCAATTTCGGAGGTCGCTGCCTGAACAGGATCGGGGACGATTTGCCTCTCGAGTCGACATTCGTCGCATCCTCGGTGCTCAGGGGCGTTCGGATTGACTCTGCCCGTCGTTTAACACGACGTGGCATCAGGAGCTTTCAACGCACGGACTTGTGGACACTGGAGGGCTGGCATGGGAGATGGACACGTTGGAGGTAACGGCAGCGTCAAGTGGTCATTCCGCCATCACAATAGCGCGGGCGTCAAACAGCCAATCAGGGCGAAGAACGGGGGAGCGCCGGAGGGGTCACGAAGTGAGCGACCAGGGCGGAGACGCCGTCGGCCACGATCCCTTGCCGCACGCCGATATCGGGGTCCGACACGGCCGTCCCGGATTCTTCAAAGTGACGCTCGCCGGGCAACCCGCCCCCATCTTCGTTCAAGCCGTCGATCGTACGGGCGGAAAGAACGAAAACGTACCCATGGAAATCAAGATCGAGTGGTAGTGGCCTCGATCTGATCCACACCGACTCAGGAACCGACGAACAAGCGACGCAGTCGTTCGGTTAACGTCGTTGAACGTGAGGCGAGCGACGTCAACGCCGCAATGAGGTCGGCCGCGTTCGGATAGCGTTCGCTCGCGCGTTTGGCGAGCAGCCGGTGCACGACGGCCTCGAGCGCCTGGTGGTCCGGCGCGAGCGTCCCGAGCGGCGCCGGCTCGTTGTCCAGCACGTTCGAGACGGTTTCAGACGGGGAGGCGCCGGCAAACGGCAGCCTCCCCGTGGCCATTTCGTAGATCACGACACCCAGCGAAAACAGATCGCTGCGCGGATCGAGCGGCAGCTGAAGGATCCGCTCCGGCGCCATGTAGTTGGCCGTGCCCACCGGCCGTCCCGGGATCGTCGATCCTTCGGGTCCGAGTTCGTCGGTGTCAACGGTTCGGAATCGTCGTGCCAGACCAAAGTCCAGCACCTTCACGTCCCCTGACTCGGTCACGATCAGGTTGCCGGGTTTGATATCGCGGTGGACGATGCCCTTGGCGTGGGCCGCACCGAGCGCGCCGGCAATCTGCAGACCGATATCGGCGATCTGCGCGGTCGTCAGCGTGTGCCGCGCGATGTAGGTCTTCAGGTTGACGCCATCGACACACTCCATCGCGATGAAGACCTGTCCCTCGTGCTCGTCGATCTCGTAGATGGTGCAGATGTGTCCGTGACTGAGCGTCGCGATGGTGTCCGCTTCACGGCGGAACCGCCGGACGGCGTCCGGGTCGTCGGCGAGTTCCTCAGGCAGGAACTTCAACGCCACTTTGCGGGGAAGGCGGATGTCCTCGGCCTCGTAGACGATCCCCATACCGCCGGTGCCAAGCTTGCCGGTGATCCGGTAATGGCTGATAGTGGTCCCGAGCATTGAGGGGTCCCGGCAGGATACACGGGGCGAGCCCGATCCTGCACTGTTTGTTCGCCCGTTATTCGTCAGGGCAACGTGCACGGCCGAGTTTCCCCGCTATCATTGCAGCGCCGCGTATGAGTTCTCGACCGGAACCGCCAGATCCCGCCTCCTGACGAGGAAGGCGACAGCGCGCTGCTCAGCGACGAGCCGACGATCGAGCTCGTGCTGCGGGCGCAAGCCGGCGACCGCGCGGCCGTCGAAGCCCTCCTGCAGCGGAGCATCCCGCACCTCAAGAGGTGGGCCCACGGCCGGCTGCCGGCCGCGGTGCGGGGCAGCCTCGATACCGGCGACCTGGTTCAGGAGACGGTGCTTCACGTGCTCCGCCGACTGGACACCTTCCAGCCGCGACACGTCGGCGCGATGCAGGCGTACCTCCGGCAGTCGGTCCTCAATCGAATCCGCGACGAAGTGCGACGGATCGGGCGCCATCCCGCCCCGTGCGAACTGCCCGATGACATGGCCTCCGAGGAGCCGTCACCGCTCGAACGCGCGGTCGAGGCCGAAGCCGTCTCTCAGGTACAACCAGGCGCTGATGACGCTCAGCCTGCGCGACCGGCAGCTCGTGGTGGCACGGATCGAAGCGCAATGGAGTCACGACGAGATCGCCAGGCACTTCGGCATGCCGACGGCGGATGCCGCGCGCATGGCCGTCTCACGCGCGCTCCGTCGTCTGCTGGACTGGCTGAAGAAGTCAGGCGGACGCTGAAGCGTCCGCGCGACGTGCGTGGAGCGGAGGCTGTAGCCTCCGCGATGTCAATCGGCGAAGACGACGCTGCGACGGCTGGTATGCGATCGCAGGACATCCGACGTCAGGCGCTTGCTCAGATACACCTTCGACTCGCGGTTGTCGTGTCGATTCGCCTCGTACTTGATCACGTTGAACTCGAGCTGGTCGAGCGTCCCGCGCATGTCGTAGAAGCAGTTCTTCGTCTTGACGACGACCTCGTGGAAGCCGGCATTGTGCGCCCAGGCCTCCGACTCCTCGGTCAGCGCGCGGAAGTGACCCTGGCCGCGCCAGTCGCGCCGGGTGCCGCCAATCCAGCTATAGAGCACCTTCCGCTCCTCGAACTGCACGCTGTCTGCGAGACGGGCCACGAGATC
Source organism: uncultured Acidobacteriota bacterium (assembly GCA_963751025.1). Lineage (GTDB taxonomy): Bacteria > Acidobacteriota > Vicinamibacteria > Vicinamibacterales > UBA2999 > Gp6-AA40. Next base: position 236,800 of record CAVVTC010000017.1, read on the forward strand.
GACGAGCTTGGGCTCGCTTTCGTGCAGGCGAATCTCGTGGACGATCTTGAAGGCGACAGGGGCGACCATGCCAGGGTCGTCGGGTAGCGGCGCTTCGGCGATCAGAATCAGGAACTCACGGTCGCGCAGACGGGTGAGGATTTCCGTCGCCGTCTTCTTCCGCGGGAACTCGCCGAAGTATTCCTCGATGTACTGGATTTCGAGCGCCCCGGTCTCGAGCGGGTACTGCTTGATCAGATACTCCATCAAACTATCAATCGTACCCCAGGTTGGGCCGAAGCCAGCGTTCGGCCTCTTCGACGGCGATGCCTTTTCGAGCCGCGTAGCTCTCGACCTGATCGCGTCCGAGCCGCCCGACGGTGAAGTACCTGGCCCGCGGGTGCGCGAAATAGAGCCCGCTCACTGAGGCCGCCGGCGCCATGGCGCAGCTCTCGGTGAGCGAGATGCCGGTTCTGTCGGCCTCGAGCAGTTCGAACAGCTTGTACTTCTCGCTGTGATCCGGGCAGGCGGGGTAGCCGAACGCCGGGCGGATGCCGCGGTAGCGCTCCGCGAGCAGGTCGTCGTTCGAGAGCTGCTCGCCGACGCCGTACCCCCATTCGGCCCGTGCCCGCGCGTGGAGCCACTCGGCGCTGGCTTCGGCGAGCCGGTCGGCCAGCGCCTTGACGATGATCGCGTGGTAGTCGTCCTGCTCGCGCTCGAACGCCGAGGCCAGCGCCTCGGCGCCGATGCCGCCAGTGATCGCGAACGCCCCGATGTGATCCTCGAGTCCGCTCTCGTGCGGGGCAACGAAGTCCGCGAGCGAGAGGTTCGGCTGTCCATCCGACTGCTGTTCCTGCTGGCGCAGCATGTTGAAGCGCAGTAGCTCGGTCGGCTGAAGCCGGACCTACGCGTCATCGCCGGCTTCGCCGGCTGGAGTGTCCGGCTAGCCGGACCTGGCGCGTAGATGACGATGTCGTCGCCGGACGAGTGAGCGGGCCAGAAGCCGTACACGCCGCGAACGGTCAGGAGCCGCTCGGCGACGATGCGGTCGAGCATCGTGCGTGCGTGCGCGTAGAGATCGCGCGCGGCGGCGCCGTACTGGGGGTGATCGAGGATCGCGGGAAACCGGCCCTTGAGCTCCCATGCGGCGAAGAAGAAGGTCCAGTCGATGTACGGAACGATCGTGTCGAGTGGGACCTCCACGACCCGGCTGCCGGTGAACGAGGGCGTCGCCACGTCGGTGGCGCTCCACGTCGTCTCGAGCCGATTGCCGCTGGCCTCTGGCCACGGCAGCAGCGGGCGCCGCTTGAGCGCGGCGTGCTGCTGCCGAACACGCTCCTGGTCGGCCTTCACATCACGATCGAACCCGGCGCGGTCAGTGGCACTCAGCAAGCGCGACACGACATCCACCGCGCGCGAGGCGTCGATAACGTGCACGACCGGCTGGGTCCCGAACTCGGGCGCGATCTTCACCGCCGTGTGCTGACGGCTCGTGGTCGCGCCGCCGATGAGCAGGGGAATCGTCATCTGCCGCCGCGCCATCTCGCGCGCGACGAAGACCATCTCGTCGAGCGAGGGTGTGATGAGTCCGCTCAGGCCGATCAGATCCGCACGCTCGTCGATCGCGGTCTGCAGGATCCGGTCGGCCGGGACCATGACACCAAGATCGACTACGTCGTAGTTGTTGCAGCCGAGCACAACGCCGACGATGTTCTTGCCGATGTCGTGGACGTCGCCTTTCACCGTCGCCATGACGATCTTGGGCCGCGCACTGCCACCCGCCTGCGACTCGGCCTCCATGAACGGCAGCAGGCACGCCACGGCTCGCTTCATCGCGCGTGCGCTCTTGACCACCTGCGGCAGGAACATCTTGCCGGCGCCGAACAGCTCGCCGACGATGCGCATGCCGTCCATCAGCGGCCCTTCGATCACGTCGAGCGGGCGGGCGCTCGCCAGCCGCGCTTCTTCGACATCCTGTTCGATGAAGTCCACGACGCCGTGTACGAGGGCGTGCGCCAGCCGCTTGTCGACACGGCTGTCGCGCCAGGCCAGATCGACCGTGCGGGCGGTGCCGCCGCCTTTGACCTGGCCGGCGAACTCGACGAGCCGTTCGGTGGCATCGGGCCGCCGGTTGAAGATGACGTCTTCGACGCGGGTCAGCAGGTCGGGCGGGATCTCCTCGTAGACGGCGAGCTGGCCGGCGTTGACGATCCCCATGTCGAGCCCGGCCTTGATGGCGTGAAACAGGAAAGCCGAGTGGATGGCCTCCCGTACCTGGTCGTTGCCTCGAAACGCGAATGACAGGTTGCTGATGCCGCCGCAGATCTTCGCGCCTGGACACGTGACCTTCACGATGCGGATCGCCTCGATGAAGTCCATCGCGTAGTAGTTGTGTTCCTCGAGGCCGGTGGCGATGGCGAGGATGTTCAGGTCGAACGTGATGTCGAGCGGATCGAATCCCTCCCGCATGAGGAGCCGGTACGCGCGCTCGCAGACCTCGATCTTGCGTCCGGCGGTGTCCGCCTGGCCCCGTTCGTCGAAGGCCATCACGACGACCGCCGCGCCGTAGCGGCGGATGGTCCGCGCCTTGCGCAGGAAGTCGTCCTCGCCCTCCTTGAGACTGATCGAGTTGGCGATCGCCTTGCCCTGGACGCAGGCCAGCCCGGATTCGATCACCGACCACTTCGAGCTGTCCACCATGACCGGCAGCCTGGCGATTTCCGGCTCGGTCGCCACCACGTTGAGGAACGTGGTCATCGCCGCTTCCGAGTCGAGCATCCCCTCGTCCATGTTGACGTCGAGGATGTTGGCGCCGCCACGCACCTGCTCGAGCGCGATCGCTGCCGCCTCGGTGTACTTGCCGTCGGCAACCAGCCTCGCGAAGCGCTTCGATCCGGTGACGTTGGTCCGCTCGCCGATCAGAATGAAATTCGAGTCTGGCCGGATGGTCAGCGTCTCCAGGCCGGAATACTGTGTGAACTCGTTCCGGGATGCGGGATGCGGGATCCGGGGAGGATCCAGGCCGTCGGCCTGGGCGGGAGATCCTTCGACCGCATCGCGCAATCGCCCGGATGTGAGCGGGCGTTGTCCCGCAACAGCCGCCGACGATGTTGAGAACCCCGGCCTCGGCGAACTCGCGGAGCAGTCGCGCCGTTTCCGGCGGCGCCTCGTCGTACTCGCCGAAGGCGTTTGGCAGGCCCGCGTTGGGGTGGCACGAGACGTACTCACCAGCGATGCGCGACAGTTCGGCGACGTACGGGCGCATCTGGCTGGCGCCGAACGCGCAGTTGATCCCCACGCTGAACGGCCGGGCATGCCGGATCGAGACGTAGAACGCGTCGAGGGTCTGCCCCGAGAGCGTCCGTCCACTCCGGTCGGTGATCGTCACTGAAATCATCACCGGCAGCTCCACGCCTCGCGCGTCGAACTCGTCGAGCATGCCGGCGATCGCGGCCTTGGCGTTGAGCGTGTCGAAGATCGTCTCGAGGAGCAGGAGATCCGCGCCGCCGTCGATCAGCCCGCGCACCTGATCCCGATACGCGTCGCGGATGCGCGCGAAGGTGTCGGCGCGAAAGGCCGGGTTGTTGACGTCGGGCGAGATCGACAGCGTGCGGTTCGTGGGACCGATCGCGCCGGCGACGAACCGCGGTCGATCCGGCGTCCGGTCCGTCCACTGGTCCGCAGCCTCCCGGGCCAGGCGGGCGCCGGCGACGTTCAGCTCGTAGGCCAGCGACTCGAGATTGAAGTCGGCCTGCGCGATGGCCGTCGCCGCGAACGTGTTCGTCTCGATGATGTCGGCTCCGGCCTCGAGATAGGCGTGGTGAATGTCCGAGATCAGCTGCGGTCGGGTGAGAACGAGAAGATCAAGGTTGTTCTTCACCGCGACCGGATGCGTGCGAAACCGCTCGCCGCGCACGTCGCTCTCTTCCAGCCTGTGCCCCTGCACCATGGTGCCCATGGCGCCGTCGAGAATCAGCACGCGCTCGGCGAGAAGACGATCGAGCGTGGCGCGAACAGCCATCAGCGCCCCGCCTTCGTTCCGCTCGCGACCAGGACGGTGAACGGGTCGCCTTTCTTCGCGGCGCCGGTGCCCACACGGACATGCGTGAGACCGCTGCTGCGGAGCAGGTTGGTCAGCGTGTCTGCCGAGAAGCCGAGGTGACGGTCGCCAAACCGCGCGCGTACCCAGGTCTGATCGTGCGCCTTCAAGTCGAGGACGAGCAGGCGACCACGCGCTCGCAGCACACGCACGGCTTCGGCGACGGCGCGCTCGGGATCGCTGGCGTGGTGGAGCGACTGCGAGAGCAGCGCGACATCGTGTGAGCCGTCGCGCAGCGGCAGCCGGCTCAAGTCGCCCTTGCGCCAATCGACGTTGGTGATCTGCCGGCGAATCGCCAGGGCCTTGGCCCGCTCGAGCATCTCGTCCGATCGGTCGATGCCCGTGACATGTCGTGCCCAGCGGGCCGCCTCGATCGCGAGATACCCCTCGCCGCAACCGATATCCACGACGTCGAGCGGTGGCAGCAGCTCGCCCAGCGCGCGCGACCAGGCCGCCCAGCTCCGGCCGGGCAGGAGCCGCCGGCGATCGCCCCTGGCGTCGAAGTCCTCCTTGCGAAGGCGCAGCACCTCCTGCAGGCGCGCCTCGTCTTCGAGCACCGCCTTGTCGTCAGCGGCGGCCGCGAACTGCGCGTCGAGGAGCGTCCACAGCGGCTGTCCGTCGCGGGCTTCGTCGGGGAGGCGGTAATACACGAATCCCGCTTCGCGATCCTCGGTGACGAGCCCGGCGTCCTTGAGCAATCCGAGATGGCGCGACACACCGGATTGGGCGAGGCCCAGAATGCCCGTCAGCTCGCTCACGTTGAAGCGATCCTGGGCCAGTACGCGCAGCAGGCGCAGGCGGGACGGGTCGGCGAGGAGTCGGAACGTGGTCGCGGCCCGCATATGAAATCGATAAATCTATATATGACGATATCACGATGCGGATCTGCACGCCGCGCGGCCGGGCCCGCGTGATCGAAACTCGCGCGATCGCGCAGAGATCGGATGCTGATTCGCCTTGCGGAGGGCCGCCGCCATGCAGAGTGTCCAAGCATTCGTGCACATCATGCACGAAGTCAGTGGACGCGCATGCAGAAAACGGATGATGAACACGCTGATACGCGCCGCAGGATTGCAAACTGATCGACCTTCTGTGCATAATTTGTCCGTCGCCCACGGGGTCACGCCGAGCGACGCCCTTTTCACCCGCACAAGCAGAAAGGACAGACGCCACAATGGGATCCGCAGCGCTTTCAGAAGCCATCAAGAGCATTCGCGAGTGGTCGATGAATGAGGGTCGCACCTCGGTGTCGTCGGCTTCCAAGGCCGCCGAGAGCTTCGGCAGCCTCGCGTTCAACGACAAGGCACAGCAGGAGCGTTTGCCGAAGCCGGCCTATCGCGCGCTGCGCGCCACGATCACGCGTGGAGAGCCGCTTGATGCTGCGACCGCGGACGCGGTGGCCACAGCGCTGAAGGACTGGGCGGTCGAACACGGGGCGACGCACTACACGCACTGGTTCCAGCCAATGACCGGCATCACCGCGGAGAAGCACGACTCGTTTCTCTCGCCGGCGAGCGACGGCACCGCGATCGCCGAGTTCCGCGGCAAGGAATTGATCAAGGGCGAGCCCGATGCGTCGAGCTTTCCGTCCGGCGGCATGCGCTCCACCTTCGAGGCGCGCGGCTACACGGCGTGGGATCCGACCAGCCCGCCGTGGTTGCTCTTCAACGGCGGCAACAGCGTCACGCTGGTGATTCCCACGGCGTTCGTCAGCTGGACCGGTGAAGCGCTCGACAAGAAGACGCCGCTCCTGCGCTCGATGGAAGCGGTCTCGAAGCAGGCCGTGCGCGTGCTGAAGCTGTTCGGATCGACCGCCGAGCGCGTCTACGCGACCTGCGGTCCCGAGCAGGAGTACTTCCTGATCGACCGCAACTTCTATTTCGCGCGTCCCGACCTGATCAACGCCGGCCGCACGCTCTTCGGCGCCAAGCCGCCGAAGGGGCAGGAGATGGAAGACCAGTACTTCGGCGCCATTCCCGAGCGCGTGCTCGCGTGCATGGCGGAAGCCGAGGCCGAGTTGTTCAAGGTCGGCGTGCCGGTCAAGACGCGGCACAACGAGGTGGCACCGAGTCAGTACGAGATCGCGCCGGTATTCGAGAACGCCAACCTCGCCGTCGATCACCAGATGATGACGATGGAGATGTTGAAGAAGATCGCGCCGAAGTATGGCCTGGCGGCGCTGATGCACGAGAAGCCGTTTGCCGGTGTGAACGGATCGGGCAAGCACAATAACTGGTCGCTGTCCGACGAGTTCGGCAACAACCTGCTCGGCCCCGGCGACACGCCGCACGACAACATGCAGTTCCTCGTCTTCTGCGCCGCGGTGCTCCGCGCCGTCGATCGCTGGCAGGGACTGCTGCGCGCGAGCATCGCCAGCGCCGGCAACGATCATCGTCTGGGCGCGAACGAGGCCCCGCCGGCGATCCTGTCGATTTTCCTTGGCGAGATGCTCACCGACATCTTCGAACAGATCGAAAAGCACGGCGGCGCCAAATCCACCAAGCAGGGTGGCATTCAGGATCTGGGCGTCAGCGTGCTCCCGAAGCTGCCGCGCGATGCGGGCGACCGCAACCGCACCAGCCCGTTCGCGTTCACCGGCAACAAGTTCGAGTTCCGCGCCGTGTCGTCGGGGCAGAGCATTGCCATCCCGAATATGGTGCTGAACGCGGCGATGGCCGATGCGCTCGACTCGATCGCCAACGAGCTCGAGGCGGCGACGGCCAAGGGTGAAGAGCTGAACAAGGCCGTCAGCAAGCTCCTCACCAAGATCATCAAGGAGCACAAGCGCATCATTTTCAACGGTAACAACTACTCCGCGGAGTGGGAGAAGGAAGCCGGCAAGCGCAAGCTCCTGAACCTGAAGAACACGGTTGACGCACTGCCGCAGTACGTCACCAAGGAGGCGATCAAGCTGCTCGACCGGTTCAAGATTCTCAACGAGCGCGAGATACACGCCCGTTACGAGATCTTCCTCGAGAACTACAACAAGACCATCAATATCGAAGGGCAGCTGATGGTCCTGATGGCCAACCGCTACATCATGCCGGCGGCGTTGGAGTACCAGAAGCAGGTCGGCCAGAGCGTGGCCGCGGTGAAGGCGGGCGGCGCCCGGAGCGCCCAGGGTAAGAAGCTGCTCGGCACCTACACCAAGCTGGTGGATCGGTTCAAAGCGCAGACCGACAGTCTGACTGGACTGCTCGATCACAGTAACGGATCCGCGGAGAAGCACGCGAAGTACATGCGTGACAAGGTCGTACCCGCGATGGCGAAGCTGCGCGAGGTCGGCGACGAGATCGAAGTGCTGACGCCGCACGAGATTTGGCCGCTGCCGACCTATCGCGAGATGCTTTTCGTGAAGTAGCTCTTCAGAAAAATGGATCGGGGACGGGGTTCGCCCGTCCCGGTCCATCCCTCCCGACAGTTACGAAGTCCGCTAACTGCTTTCGACACGCGAAATGACGCAGTGTCGATGCATCGCTGTTGAATCCCCGTTGTAGACTTAAGGACTCGCCTGGCTCTTGCAGGCGTTCCGAGTGTGATGGGTATTCTCGAGAAGCTCCGTCCTCAGCCCCGCTGGAAACACGCCGACCCGGGCGTGCGTGCCGCCGCTGTCTACGAGCTGGGTCCCGACGAAAGCGACGCCCTTCGTCTCCTCGCGCGTGAGGATGGGGAAGCGCGCGTCCGCAGGGCGGCGGTGACCCGGCTGAGCGACATTGGCGTGCTCGGCGATATCGGGCGTACCGATCCCGACGAGGACGTGCGGGCTGAAGCGATTCGCGGTCTGGCTGGCCTGGCCGCCGAGGCCGATGACGTCGATCGGGCGGCCGATGCCGTCAGGCAACTGGTCGCATTGGGCCGATTCAAGGAAGTGGTCGTGGCCGCGCGCGAGAATCGCGACCCACGGGTCCGCGCCTCCGTCGTCGATCTGCTGGACGATCCGAAATCGCTGGGGTCGATCAGCCGTCATGCGCAGGACGGCGCGACGCGGCTGCGGGCGCTGGCGCGCCTGAAGGACGCCGACGAGATCGCCAACGTCGCGGTGAAGTCCGAGCACACCGATGTGGCGGTGTCTGCCCTCGACCGCGTGGACGGCGCCGAGGCGCTGTCGGCAATCGCCCAGCGGGCACGGAACAAGGTGGCGGCGCGGCGCGCGCGCATGAAGCTTCGTCAGCTCGAAGAGGCGTCGCAACCCGCCCACGACGTGGCGGTGCCGATGAGCGCCGAGGATCGCCAAAAGGCCCTGGACCTCCTGCATCGCGCCGAAGCGCTCGTGACGACGGCCGATCCCGACGAGGCGACCACCGGGCTGGCCGAGGTTCGCCTGGCCTGGGCCGAGTTGCAGGCGGACGTGGAGATCGACGCGGCCGTCGTGCACCGGTTCGACGCGGCGAGCGAGGCCGTACGTGAGGCCGTTGACGTGCGCCGGCAGGAGCGGGCGGCCGAGGAATCTCGAGCCGCAGCCTTGGCTCGCGATCAGGCCGACCGCTTGGCCATCGTCACGGAGATCGAACAGCTGGCCGGTCCCGATGCGCTCGACCGGATCGCGGAGCTGCGGGTGCAATGGGACGGGCTGCCCCCGATGCCGTCGGAGTACGCGGCGTCACTGACGCGCCGATTCCAGGATGCCTCGCGGACGTTCGAGGATCGCGAGCGGCGGCGAGTGCTGGCCGAAGCCGCGGCAGGCCGGCTCGAAACGCTGGCCACTGAGCTCGAGCAGCTCCTGGCTTCGGATCAACCCGTCGAGGAAGTCGTGGCGCGCTGGCGCGGATTGCGGCGCGACGCCGACGTCCTGCGCGAGCACGCGCCGGCGAACGTGGGAGCCGCCGAACGGCTCGAGCGTGCGGTCGCGTCACTCGAAGAGAAGGAACTGCAGTATCAGCAGGCGCGTGCGAAGGTCGAGCAGGATCATCTGCGCCGGTTCCAGCAGTTGTGCCGCCAGGTCGAAACGCTGGCCGCCGGCGAGCAGCTCACGCTGAAGGCCGGCGATCGCGCGCTGCGCGAGATCCGGTCGGCGATCGACGAGCGTGTGCCGCTGCCGTCCAAGAAAGATCGTCAGGAGATCCTCGCGCGTCTCGAAGCGGCGCGCGCCGCGCTGGCGCCGCGCGTGCAGGAACTGCGTGACGCTGACGAGTGGCAGCGCTGGGCCAACCTTCAGGTGCAGGAAGAAATCTGCAAAGGGATGGAGGCGCTCAAAGGCGAAGAGAACCTCGAGGTCGCCGGCCGCCGCATGCGCGAGCTGCAGGCACGCTGGAAGCCGGTGGCGCTGGCGCCCCGCGCCCAAGGCGAGGTCATGTGGCGGCGCTTCAAGACCGCGCAGGATGAAGTGTTCGCGCGCACGTCGGCGCACTTCGCCGCGCAGAACGAGGAGCGGGCCGGCAACCTCACCCGCAAGCAGACGCTGTGCGAGCGCGCCGAGGCACTCGCCGATTCCACGGACTGGGTGAAGACGGCCACCGAGATTCAGTCGCTGCAGGCCGAATGGAAGAGCATCGGTCCGGTCGCACGCGGCCACGAAAAGGCGATCTGGGAGCGCTTTCGCGCCGCGTGCGATCGGTTCTTCACCAGGCGCCAGGAAGATCTGAAGCGCCGCAAGGAAGAGTGGGCCGGCAATCTCGCCCGGAAGGAAGCGCTCTGCGACACCGCCGAGGCGTTGGCCGACTCGATGGAGTGGGACAGCGCGGCGACGAAATTCAAGCACCTGCAGGCGGAGTGGAAGACGATCGGCCCGGTCCGGAAGTCGCGGTCCGAGGCGATCTGGCAACGGTTCCGCGCCGCGTGCGACCGGTTCTTCGATCGCTACAAGCATCGCGATCAGGTCGAGTTGCAGGAGAAGGCCGCCGTTCGCGACACGGTGATCCGCGAGCTCGAGGCGCTGGTGCCGGCCGAGGGTGCTCCGGAGAGCCCGGCGCCCGAGAATCTCTACACCATCGTTCATCAGGCGAGAGCCAGGTGGCAGCAGGCCCCGGAACTGCCGCGCGCGCTTCAGCAGGATCTGGCCGCGCGGTATCACCAGGCCGTTGGACGACTCGTCGCGACGTGGCCCGGTGCGTTTGCCAGCACCGATCTCGATCCCGAGATGACCCGCAAGCGGATGGAGAAGCTGCTGTCGCGGGTGGAGGAACTTGTCGAAGCGCAGCCGTCGCGGCCGGCGAACCTGTCGCCGACCGAGCTCCTCGCGCAGCAGCTGAAGGAGCGCCTTGCGTCCAACACGATGTCGGGCGGCGGCAACCGCGCGGCCGAGAACGAGGAGTCGCGCTGGCGCGCCGTCGAGCAGGAAGTGCGTAGCGCGCAGGCTCAATGGATGCGCCTCGGACCAGTGCCGCCCAATGTCGCCGGCCCGCTCAACGAGCGATTCCAGCGCGCCTGCCGGCGGATCTTCGATTCCCGCCGCCGCGCCTCGTAGACGGCGGGTCTGAAGACCCGCCGCTACGTGACCCACCTGTCGTCGTAGAGGCGGGTCTTTAGACCCGCCTGGAGATTCCATGACCAGACGTCTGTCGTTCGCTCTTTCGATCGTGGTGCTCGGCGTGTCGTTGCTTGCGCAGGCGCCTGCTCCTCAAGCCGAAGGTCCAACCCTCACTCCAGTCTGGGATCTCAAAGGCGACTTCGCGGCGCCCGAGAGCGCGTATCTACGACGCCGCATCGAACTCGGTCTTCGTGTCGTCCATCAACGGTCAGATTCTCGACAAGGACGGCAACGGCTACATCTCGCGCCTGTCGCCAGACGGGAAGGTGGTCAGCGCGAAGTGGGTGACCGGACTCAACGGACCCAAGGGGCTCCGCAGCGTGGGCGGCACGCTGTGGGTCGCGGACATCGACGAGGTCGTGGGCATCGAGATCACCAGCGGAAAGATCACGTCGCGAGTGAAGGTCGAGGGCGCGCAGTTCCTCAACGACCTCGCGACGGCGCCTGACGGCACTATCTATACGTCGGACTCGAGCGGGCTGCGGATCTACGCGGTCAAGGATGGCAAGTCGTCGGTGTTCGTCGAAGGCGCCGATGTCGTCGAGCAGCCGAACGGCCTGCTCGTGGACGGTTCTCGACTCGTTCTCGGCAGCATCGGTCCGGCGCCGCAGCCAGGTGCAGCACCCGGCCGCGGTCGAGGTCCGGCGGCGGGCGGTCATCTCTTCGCGTTCGATCTGAAGACCAAGCAGCGCACGCTGTTGACCAACGAATCGGTCGGTGGCATCGACGGCATCGAACCCGATGGGAGCGGGGGAGTGCTCGTGACCGATGTGATCGGTCAGCGACTGCTGCAGGTCGCGAAGTCAGGGCAGGTGCGGGTGCTGGCGAAGTTCTCGGCCGGCGGCGCCGACTTCGGCTACATCGGCGCGAAGCGGATTGCGATCGTTCCGTTCCTGTTCAACAACAGCGTTGCGGCTTACGATCTGACCAGCTCCCTCAAGTAGTTCAGACGGTCATGATGGCCGTGACCGTCGTGCGGTAGGCGACCTCTTCGTAGGCGCCGAGCATGTCCTGCAGCGATACCACCCGGGTGACCAGCGCCTTCGCGTTGTACTGACCCTTGTCGAGCAACTCGACGAAGCGGGGAATGTCGCGCATCGGGTTCGCGCCGCCAGCCTGACCCCCGGAATGCGTGATGCCGCCGATGGCGAAAAGGAATGCCGGCAGCGCGATCGTGCCGCGGACGAGGCCGGTCGTGATGACGTGCCCGCCGGCGTTGCACATCTCGTAGGCCTGCTGCATGGGCAGGATGCCGGTCGGATCCGGGCTGGCTTCGACTTTGGGTCTCACGAATTCGGCGCCGGCGGCTTCGACAACGACGTCCGCACCCGCGCCGCTGCGGCGGCCACCCGAGTCGCGGCCGCCGCTCCATGGCCGGTTGGTCGGTCCGCTCGAGAGCGATCGCACTCGCTCGACGATCTTCGCGCCTTCGGCATTTGGATCGAGGACGTGGGTGGCGCCGACCTTCAGCGCCAGCTCGCGGCGAACTCTGATCGGATCGATCGCGATGATCGTGGAGGCGCCGGCGATTCTCGCGCCTTGCACGGCGCTCAACCCGAGAGGACCGCATCCGACCACGGCGACCGTGCCACCGGGCGGCACCGTTGCCAGCGTGCCCGTCGTCGTCGCACCAAGTCCCGCGACGCTCACGCAGCTCAACACCATGCCCAGATCGACGGCTGTGGCTTTGGTCACGACCGGCACGACCCATTCCTCGAACGTGACCATCAGCTCGGCGAGACCGCCGATATGCGAGTTCGAGTACACGGGCGTGCCGTCGCGCAGATCGGCGACGGGAACGAGATCCGACGGAAGGTTGCGGCCGAGCAATTGACAGACGTCGGCGCGGCCGCGCAGGCAGTGGTAACACGAGCCGCACTGCGGTGTGCCCGAGACGCAGACGCGATCGCCGACCTGGACACGCCGGACTTCCGGGCCGATGGCCTCCACGACACCGACGCCGCCGTGACCCTGCATGAGGGCCATGGGGTTGGCATTCACGCCCGCAAGGCCGACCGCGGCCTGATTTCCACCGCCGGCGGCTGGCGCTGGCGTCGCGATTCCCAGCACGGCGCCGACGTTCGAGTAGCAGAGATTGCACGCCTCGGTGCGGACGACGACCTGCCGGCCGGTGATGGGACGCAGGCGAACATCCTGAAGCGTCGTTCGTCCGGGACCGTTCCCGCGCGAAATCCAGGCCTTGAAGGTGCGGGCGGTCACCACCGCCGGACCCTGCGCAAATGCGCTCGTCCCCTGTGTTGCGATCGCGGTGCCAGCGACCGCAGCTGCCGCGCTCTTCTGGAGCATCCCGCGCCGCGTCATCCGACGATTCTTGGTTGTCATAAAAAAGGCCGGTCCAAAAGGACCGGCCCTACTTTACCCCGATGCTGATCCCGGATCCCGGATCCCGATCCCTGATCCCGGATCCCTATCCTTCCAGATAGGTATAGCCGTGCAGGCCGTCTTCGTAGAACCGAAGCAGCCGCCCGGCGCCTTCGTAGTCCACGCGACCCTCACGCACCGCTGTTTCGACATCGGTGCGGAGCTTGCCGAGCAGCATCTCGGGATCGAACTCGACGTAGTCGAGGACCTCGCGAACCGTGTCGCCCTTGATCAGCGCATCGAGGCGGGCGCCGCCGTTTTCGTCCAGGCTGACGTGAACCGCGTGGGTGTCCCCAAACAGGTTGTGCAGGTCGCCGAGGATTTCCTGGTACGCGCCGACGAGGAACACACCGAGGTAGTACGAGATCGCCATTGACCGTGTGCAGCGGCAGCGTCTTCTTCACGTCGCGGCGATCGACGAACCGATCGAGCTTGCCATCCGAGTCGCAGGTGATATCGCCAAGCACGGCGTGGTTCACCGGCTTCTCGTTCAGCCGGTGGATCGGCATGACGGGGAAGAGCTGCTTGATGGCCCAGCTGTCGGGGATCGACTGGAAGAGCGAGAAGTTGCAGAAATACGTGTCCGACATCTGCTCGTCCAGGTTCTGCAGATCCTCGGGCACCTCCGCCATCGTCTGGACGATGCGCTGGAGCTTGGTGCAGATCGCCCAGAAGAGGTTTTCGGCCATGCTGCGCTGGATGAGCGGCAGATAGCCCGTGTTGAACAGGCTCAAAGCCATGTCGAGCGCCTGCTGCGCGTCGTGATAGGCCTCGGCCGCGTTGCGTGCGGTGACGTTGTTATAGGTCTCGATCAGGTCGATGAGCGGCTGCTCCCACTCCGAATTCGCCGTGGCCGGCACCTTCTCATCCCCGAAGCCCGAGACACCGAGCACGTTGAAGACGAGCACGCTGTGATACGCGACGACGGCGCGCCCGCTTTCGGACACGATGGTCGGGTGCGGAATGCCAGCTTCGTCGCAGACGCTCTGGATGTGGTACACGACGTCGTTGGCGTACTCCTCGAGCGTGTAGTTCATGCTCGATTCGAAGTTCGTCTGGGAGCCGTCGTAGTCCACGCCCAGGCCGCCGCCGACGTCGATGTACTGGAGACCCGCGCCCAGCTTGGCGAGTTCCGAGTAGACACGGGCGGCCTCGTTCAAGGCGCCCTTCACGATCCGGATGTTGGTGATCTGGCTGCCCAGATGGAAGTGCAGGAGCTTGAGGCAGTCCTGCATGCCGCGCGCCTTCAGCTCCTCCAGGCCGCGCATGATCTCGGTAACGGTCAGGCCGAACTTCGACCGGAAACCGCCGGATGACTGCCAGCGTCCGCTGCCGCGGGCGGCCAGCTTCACGCGCATGCCGATCTGGGGCCGGATGCCCATTTTCTCGGCGGCTTCGAGGATCAGGCCGAGCTCGGTGTATTTCTCGACGACCGGGATGATGTTCCGCCCGATCTGATGGCCAAGCATGGCCGTCTCGATGTATTCGGCGTCCTTGAAGCCGTTGCAGATGATCGGCGTGGTGTTGTCGGCGATCGCCACGACGGCCAGGAGCTCGGGCTTCGAGCCGGCTTCCAGGCCGAAGTTGTACGGCTTCCCGAAATTGTGGACTTCTTCGACCACCTGGCGCTGCTGGTTGACCTTGATCGGGTAGACGCAGCTGTAGCCGCCCTGGTACTGGTGCTGGGTGATGGCGTTCTGAAAGGCGGCGTGGATGTCACCGAGGCGATGCTTCAGGATGTCGGTGAATCGGATGAGCACCGGAAGGCTGATGCCGCGGAGCTGGAGCCGATCGACGAGCTCCTTCAGATCGATGGCCCGGGCCGGATCCTTGGTCGGGTGGACCTGCACATGACCGCTGTCGTTGACCGAGAAGTAGCCGTTGCCCCAGCGAGCCACTTCATAGAGCTCGCTTGCGTCGTGCACGCTCCACGAACGCGTCGTCGATGTGGAAGTCGATGGTGTGATCGGAACAGGCTTCCCGTTCGTCACCGTGCTCATGTCGAAACCATGATAAACGCCTTTCGGTCGAAGAGGGTTTGAATTTTAGGCCCGTAGACCGGAGACCATAGACCGAAGAGAATGAAGAGTCGATGCCCGACCGCATCCCTGCGATCCGAGTCCTGCTGCTGCCGAAAGACACGAACGCGTACGGCACCATCTTCGGCGGCGTGATTCTGTCCAACATCGATCTGGCGTCCGCGGTCGAAGCGCGGAAGACTGGCTCCGCATCGCTTCGTTACAAAGGCGATGCACGAGGTCGAGTTCCACGAGCCCGTCTTCGTCGGCGATCTCGTCGATTTCTATACGGAAACTGTTCGAGTCGGGCGAACGTCGGTGACCGTGCGCGTCTCGGTCGAGGCCGAGCGATGGGGCAGCATGGCATCGGAGAGCGGGCCCATCCGCCGGGGCGAGCGGGTCAAGGTGACCCAGGCCGAGGTCGTACTCGTCGCCGTCAACGAGCTCGGGCGCCCGATTCCGATTCGTCCGGAGAGCCCAACCGCATGAAGTGGGTCAGCACGCGCGGCGCTTCGCCGCCGATTTCCTTCGTTGACGCGTTGTTTGCCGGCACCGCGCCGGACGGCGGGCTGTACATGCCGGAACGGCTCGATCCTGTTCCGGCCGAGACGATGAAGCGCCTTGCCGGCGCCGACATCGTCACGATTGGCTCAGCGATCGGCAGCCACCTGCTTCGCGACGAGATCACCGCCCCGGCGATGCTGTCGCTGGTCAAGGAGGCGCTGAATTTTCCGATTCCGCTCGTTCAGGTGACCGATCGCACGTGGGTCCTGGAGCTCTTTCACGGTCCGACGCTGGCCTTCAAGGACGTCGGGGCTCGCGTGCAGGCGCGGCTGCTGCACCATTTCACCGACGGCACGCCGCTGACGATTCTCGTGGCCACCTCTGGCGACACGGGCAGCGCCGTGGCGCAGGCGTTTCACCGGGTGCCGGATTCACGCGTGGTCGTGCTCTACCCCGAAGGGAAGGTCAGCGACGTCCAGGAAGCGCAGATGGCGTCGCTCGGGGACAACATCACGGCCATCGCCGTGCAGGGGACGTTCGACGACTGCCAGGCGCTGGTCAAGCGCGCGTTTGCCGACGACGACCTGCGGCGTCACGTGTGGTTGACGCCGGCGAATTCGATCAACCTTGGACGGCTGCTGCCGCAGGTGTTCTATTACTTCGTCCTTGCGGGAGGGCCACCTGAAGGTGGCCCCTACGACGTAGTGGGGGCCGCCTTAGGCGGCCCGATCGTCTCCGTGCCCAGTGGGAACTTCGGCAACCTGACGGCGGGGCTCATCGCCAGGAGAATCGGGCTGCCGATTCGGCATTTCGTGGCCGCCACGAATGTGAACGACTCGGTACCCGTGTATCTCCGTTCAGGCCATTACGAGCCGCGGCCATCCATACCCACGGTGGCGAATGCGATGGACGTCGGAGCGCCCAGCAACTTCGAACGGGTCCAGGCGCTGTACGGCTCGGATCTGAACGCCCTCCGCCGCGACGTCGCAGGTTTCGCCTATGGCGATGCCCGAGTGGTGGCCGAGATCGCCAACGTGCATCGGCGTCACGGCTACGTGCTCGATCCCCACAGCGCAATCGCATGGCTGGCGCTGCAGGATGCGCTCATGCAGGATCCGGACGCGCACGGCGTTTTCCTGGCGACCGCACACCCGTCGAAGTTCAGGGAGATTGTCGAGCCGGCGATCGGGCGGCCGGTTCCGGTGCCGCCTGAGATCTCCGAGGCGTTGAGTCGGCCGCGGCAGTCCACCTCGATGCCAGCGGACTATGCGGCCCTGGAGCGCTTCCTTCGCTCATGACGACGACCTTCCGACCTGAGCCCGGTCAATTGCCGGAGCGGGATGCCGTCCCGACGGAGTACCGCTGGGACCTGACGTCCATTTGCGCGAGCTGGGACGACTGGTCGGCCGGCTACAGTCAGCTCGACGCGGCGATCGCGGCGTTCAAGACCCGTCAAGGCACGCTGGGCTCGAGCGCCTTGTCGCTGCTCGAGGCGTTCCAGGCGATGGACCAGATGGGCGCCCTGGCCTATCGCGTCTGGTACTTCGCCGTCGCTGCACTACGACCAGGATCAACGCAACAACGAGATCAACGGCCGCCGGCAGCAGGTGCAGATTCTGTTCGCGCGCCAGCAGCAGGCCAGCTCGTGGTTCAACCCGGAGCTGCTTGCCGTGCCGCTCGACACGCTGCGCTCGTGGATGGATGGCAACGCCGAGCTCGCTGTCTACCGCTTCGCGATCGAGAGCCTGTTTCACGAGCAGGAGCACGTGCTCGACGAGCGCGGCGAGCGCCTGTTGTCGTACGCCGGCCGCTTTGGCAGCGTTCCTCACGACAGCTACTCCGCGCTGACGACCGCCGACATGAAGTTCCCTGACATCTCGCTTCGAGCGGTGAGCAGGTCAAGCTGACCTACGGCCAGTATCGGGCTCTGCTGGAAACGAATCGGCGTCAGGAAGACCGAGCGACCGCGTATCGAGCGTTTCATCAGTCGTACGCCAGCAACCAGAACACCTATGCCGCGCTGTACAACGGCGTGCTGCAGCGCGACTGGTTTCATGCGCGTGCGCGTGGATACGAGTCCACGCTCGCATGCCGCGCTGCACGGCAACAACATTCCGACTTCGGTCGTCGAGAACCTGATCGCGGTGACGAAGGCCGGCGTGGAGCCGCTGCGGCGGTATCATCGGCTGCGGCGAAAGGCCCTCGGGCTCGACACCTACCGCCTGTACGACCTCTTCGTGCCCCTGGTGCAGCACGATGTGCGGTATGCCTTCGACGAGGTCGGGGACTGGATCGTCGATTCCGTGCAGGCCGCTCGGCGCCGAGTATCAGCAGCGCGTGCGGATGGCGTTCGACGGCCGCTGGATCGACGTATTCGAAAACGCGGGGAAGCGCAGCGGCGCGTATTCCGCGCCGGTGTATGGCGCGCACCCGTACATGCTGCTCAACTACAACGAAACGCTCGATGCGGTGTTCACCCTGGCGCACGAGATGGGCCATTCGATGCACACGCTGCTGTCGCATCAGACCCAGCCATTCGTGTACGCGGGCTACACGATCTTCGTCGCCGAGGTGCCGTCCACGTTGAGCGAGGCGCTGTTCCTCGATCTGATGCTCGAGCGGGCGACCAGCCGCGAGCAGCGGGCCGTCCTGCTGCAGCACGCCATCGACAGCATTGCGGGCACGTTCTACACGCAGGTGATGTTCGCCGACTTCGAGCTCCAGGCGCATCGACTCGTGGAGCGGGATCAGCCGGTCACCGCCGACGCGCTCGGCAACATCTACGCGACGCTGCTGCGCGAGTACTACGGTGACGTCATCGACGAGGAGCCGATCTCACGAGTCACCTGGGCGCGCATCCCGCACTTCTTCAGCACGCCGTACTACGTCTACCAATACGCCACGTGTTTTGCCTCGACCGCGCGTCTGATGCAGGGGATTCGTGCCAGCGAGACCGCCGGTCGTCAGCAGGCAGTCCGAGCAGTATCTCGGGCTGCTGTCGGCGGGAGGGAGTGCCTATCCGATGGATCTGCTCGCCCGCGCGGGGGTCGACCTGAGTCAGCCCGACACTGTGAAGGCCGTCGCCACCGAACTGGACGGTTTGGTATCGAAGCTCGAAGCCGAATTGGGATAAAACGTAGTCCGGGAGACGTCATATGCCGCGTTACATCGTCGGTGTCGCGCTTGCCTTCGTCTTCGCGTCCTTGACCGGCGTGTCCCTCGACGGGCAGCGATGGGTGGTGCCGCGCACGGCCGATGGCCGTCCGGATCTCGAAGGCGTGTGGGAGAACAACAGCGCCACACCGCTCGAGCGGCCGCGTCAGCTCGCGGACAAGCCGCGGCTCTCGGACGAGGAACTCGAGTCGATGAAGCGCCGCGCGGCAACGCTCTTCGGGCCCGACGCGGAGGCCACCTTCGGGGATGCGCTGTATCAGACCCTGCTGGCCAACACGACCCCACGCGGACTTGGCTCGACCGGCTCGTACAGCCAGAACTGGCTGCCCGACCGCTACTTCGAGCACCGGACCTCGCTGATCGTTGATCCGGCCGACGGGAGACTGCCGCCGCCAACGCCGGCAGGAGCGAAGCGCCGTGCCGCGGCGCTAGGACGGTTCGGCCGGGTTGGTGCCTCGGCGCAGGATCTCTCGCTCCAGGATCGCTGCATTCACTACGGCTTCCCGGATCTGTTCGCCGCGTACATGGCGGTCTATCGCATCGTGCAGACGCCGGAGTACATCGCGATTCAGATGGAGAAGATCCACGACGCGCGCATCATCCCGCTCGACGGTCGTCCGCACGTGTCGTCCGCGATGCGCAACTACATCGGCGACTCCCGCGGGAAGTGGGAAGGTGACACGCTCGTCGTCGAAACCACGAACTTCCATCCGAAGGGCAATCCGATGGGTGGCTACTCGACGCTCTCGGATGAGAACCTCCGGCTCGTCGAACGCTTCCGCCGCGTCGCCGACGACACGCTCGAGTACACATTCACGGTAGACAACCCGACGATGTGGACCAAGCCGTGGACGGCAGTGATCAATTGGAAGCGCTCGCGCGGTGAACTGCTCGAGTACGCCTGCCACGAGGGCAATTACAGCCTGCCCGGTATGTTGTCCGCGGCCCGGGCCGAGGAAGCCAGGAAATAGAAATAGACCCGGTTGACCGGGCAGCGCCTCGTGGTGTAGCCTTATATCCGGATATACGGATAGATGGTCGCACCCATCCTCGACCACATGACGGCGCTGTCGGATGCGACCCGCTGTCGCATGCTCATGCTCCTCGAAAAGCACGAGCTGACGGTCTCCGAGCTGTGCGCCGTCCTCCAGATGCCGCAGTCCACGGTCAGCCGCCACCTGAAGACTCTCTCTGACGACGACTGGGTTGCCTCGCGGCGGGATGGGACGAGCCGGTTCTACAGCATGCCGGTGGACGAGCTCGATTCGGGCGCCAAGCGGCTGTGGCCGCTGATACGGGAGCAGGTCGCCTCGACGACGGGAGCCAGTCAGGACGATCGGCGCCTCAGAGGCGTGCTGACGAGACGACGGGCAAAGTCGCAGGAGTTCTTCGCGACGGCTGCCGGCGGCTGGGATCACCTCCGCGGCGAGCTCTTCGGTGACGAGTTCTTCCTGTGGGCGGTGCTGGGGCTCATCGATCCGGCGCTCGTAGTCGGCGACCTCGGCTGCGGCACGGGACAGCTGACGGAAACAGTGGCGCCCTACGTTCGTCGCGTGATATCGGTTGACGGTTCCACCGACATGCTCGACGCGGCGCGCCAACGGCTCGGTGGCGCGAAGAACGTTGAGCTGAGGCAGGGCGAGCTCGAGAGCCTGCCGATCGACAGTGGCGATCTGGATGTGGCGATGCTGTCGCTCGTGCTGCACTATTCGCCCGCTCCGCCGCGCGCGCTGGCGGAAGTCGGCCGGGTCGTTCGCAAGGGTGGTCGCGTGCTCGTCGTCGACATGCAGCCGCACGACCGGCAGGAGTATCAGCAGCAGATGGGCCACGTGTGGCTCGGGTTCTCGGACAAACAGATCACGCGCTTCCTCACCGGCGCCGGGTTCGGTGAGGTGCGTGTCCGGATGTTGCCGGCCGATCCGGATGCCAAGGGGCCGGCATTGTTTGCAGCGATTGCGGTGAAGCAATAGTGAAGTCGTAGAGGCGGGTCTTGAGACCCGCCTTCAATCAGGAGAAGGCAATGGCAACAGCAGTCAGCGAAATGCACGCATACGAGCTCGCGAAGCAGGCGGGCCGTGTTCCCTACAAGGTGGCCGATCTCGGTCTGGCAGAGTTCGGTCGGAAAGAGCTTCGCCTCGCCGAAGGCGAGATGCCCGGTCTGATGGCGATCCGGAAGCGCTACGAGGGCAAGAAGCCCCTCGCCGGCGCGCGCATCATGGGCAGCCTGCACATGACGATTCAGACCGGCGTGCTCATCGAGACGCTGTCGCTGCTCGGCGCGGATGTGCGCTGGGTCTCGTGCAACATCTTCTCGACGCAGGACCACGCCGCGGCGGCCGTCGTCGTGGGCCGGCCCGAGACTGGCGGCACCGTACAGAATCCCAGGGGCATTCCGGTGTTCGCGTGGAAGGGTGAGACGCTCGAAGAGTACCTGGTGGTGCACGGTCGAGTGCCTGGTGTGGCCGGATGGCAAGGGCCCCTCGCTGATCGTCGACGACGGCGGCGACGCGACGCTGTTCGTGCACAAGGCCGCCGAGTACGAGAAGGCCGGCAAGGTGCCGGCGTTCAACCCGGAGAAGGATCCCGAGGAGTGGGGTGTCATTCTCAACGCACTGAACGCCGAGCTGACCAAGAACCCCGGCCGGTGGACGTCGATCGCCCAGAATATCCGTGGCGTGAGCGAGGAGACCACCACGGGCGTGCATCGTCTCTACGAGATGGAGAAGAAGGGCACGCTGATGTTCCCCGGCATCAACGTCAACAACTCGGTGACCAAGAGCAAGTTCGACAACATCTTTGGTTGCCGCCACTCGCTGACCGACGGCATCTGCCGCGCGAGTGACGTCATGATGGGTGGCAAGCTGGCGTTCGTGGCCGGCTACGGCGACGTGGGCAAGGGCTGCGCGCAGGCGCTGCGCGGCCAGGGCGCCCGCGTGATCGTCAGCGAGATCGATCCGATCTGCGCGCTGCAGGCGGCGATGGAAGGCTTCGAGGTCAACACGCTCGAGAACGTGATCGACAGAGCCGACATCTTCATCACCACGACCGGCAACTTCAACATCATCACCGCCGAGCACATGGCGAAGATGAAGGACAAAGCGATCGTCGGCAACATCGGCCACTTCGACAACGAGATCGACATGGCTGGCCTGCAGAAGTTCAAGGGGATCAAGCGGATCAACATCAAGCCGCAGTACGACGAGTGGGTGTTCCCCGATGGCCACAGCGTGATGATCCTGGCGGAAGGCCGTCTGCTGAATCTCGGTTGCGCCACCGGCCACCCGAGCTTCGTGATGTCGGCGTCGTTCACCAACCAGACGCTCGCGCAGCTCGAGCTCCACGCCAATGCCGAGCAGTACGGCAAGACCGTGACGATGCTGCCGAAGAAGCTGGACGAGGAAGTGGCGCGTCTGCACCTCGATCAGATCGGCGTGAAGCTGACGACGCTCACGAAGGAACAGGCCGACTACATCGGCGTGCCGGTCGAGGGACCGTACAAGCCGGATTTCTACCGCTATTAGTCGGTTAGTGGTTGGTGGTTGGTGGTTAGTGGTAGGGCCGGTCCTTTCGGACCGGCCGTATGTAGGGCGGGTCCTTCGGACCCGCCTTTTTTTGTACGATGGCTCGGTGACGCCTCTCCTTGTCGCGTTGATGCTTGCGCAGGAACCGGGCTGTGCGGCCGTTGGCGCTGCAAAAGCACGGGCCGACGTTTTCGACGTGCGCGGCGCACTGGAACGGCTCGACGCGGCGGCAAAAGGCGAGTGTCCGGCCGGCCGTGGCCAGGCGACGTTCCTGCGCGGATGGATCGCCGCGCGCGACGCCTACGGCGCGGGAGGCTCGCGGGAGTCGCTGAAGAGTGTCGATGCCGCAGTTGCGGCGTTGAACGCCGGCGGCGAGACGGTGGCCGCGTATGTCCTTCAGGCCGCCGCTGCCGCCGCGCAGAGCGAGCGCGACACCATGTCGCTGCTCCTCGATCAGGCAATCCAGCTCGAGTCGATTCGTCTGTCCGCGGGCTTGCCGGGCGCACCAGTCATCACCGCGCACGAAGCCGCCGGCGAGCTGTGGCTGCAAGTGCATCGCTACGAGGATGCGCGTCGCGCGTACCAGCGCGCCGCCGAACGACTCGGTCCCACTCGGCGGATCACGATCGGCCTGGCGCGCGTGGCGGCGCGCCTCAAGGATGTCCCGGAGGCGTGCCGGCAATACCGTGCGCTCGCAGCGGCGTGGAAGGTCTCCGGTCCGGAGCCGCAAGAGATTGTCGAGGCCCGGCGATTTCTCGGGGAGCCGGGCTGCATCGCCGGCGGCAAGTAGACGTGTACCGATATCGTGCGGACGTGCTCGAGCAACTCTGGCTGCATGGCGTTCAGCCCACGTCGTCCACGCGGCCCGAGCTGGTGCTCGAGTTCGTCAGCGACCTCTATCGGTTCGAGCTGCGGCGTCTGCGCGACCGACTCGTGCGCAAGGAGATTCCGAAGGTCGGCTACTACGATCGCGTCGTGGATCTGCGACGGAAATACCCGCTCGTCTCGCTGAAGCCGCACGAGCTCCTTCGATCTCCGTAGTGTCCGGCTTCAGGCGGATGGGAACGGTATCATTGCGGTGATGTCGGTGCACACTCTGCGATCCAAGCTGCCGTCAGGCGGCGTCAGTATCTTCGCCGTGATGACGCGCCTGGCCAATGAGGTCGGCGCGATCAACCTGTCGCAAGGGTTTCCCGACTTCGAAACATCGCCCGAGTTGATCGACGCGGTGGCGAAGTACATGCGGGACGGGCACAACCAGTACGCGCCGATGCCCGGCGTCCTGGCGCTGCGCGAGGCGCTCTCGACGAAGATCGAGCGTCTCTACGGACGACGCTACGATCCTGTCACCGAGATCACCGTCACGACGGGAGCAACCGAGGCGCTGTTCGTTGCGCTGACGGCCTTCGTTCACCCCGGCGACGAGGTCTTGCTCTTCCAGCCGGCGTACGATTCATACCCGCCCGCAGTGACCCTGAGCGGCGGCACACCGGTCTACGTCACGCTCCGTTATCCCGACTACCGCATTGACTGGGACGAGGTTCGCCGTGCAGTCACTCCGCGGACGCGGGTGATCGTCGTCAACTCGCCGCACAATCCCACCGGGATGATGTGGTCGGCTGACGACGTGCGTGAGCTGGCACGTGTGCTGCAAGGTACCGATGCTGTTGTGATTGCCGACGAAGTCTACGAGCACATCGTGTTCGACGGGGCGCGGCACGAAAGCCTCGCCAGATACCCCGAGATCGCCGATCGCGCCGTCGTGATCAGCTCGTTCGCCAAGACGTATCACACGACCGGATGGAAGGTGGGCTACTGCGCGGCACCGCCCGCGCTGACCAATGAGATTCAGGCGGTGCACCAGTGGGTGACGTTCGCGGTGAACCACCCGGCGCAGATGGCCTACGCCGACGTCGTGCGCCGCAACCCCGAGTGCGGTGACGTCACGACGTTCTACCAGGACCGCCGCGACCGGTTCAGGTCCCTCATCCAGGGCTCGCGCTTCAAGACGATGGCGTGCCGCGGCACGTTCTTTCAGATGCTCGACTATTCGGCGATCACCGACGAGGCTGACGCGGAGTTCGCCTTGCGGCTCACGCGCGAGCATGGCGTGGCCGCGATTCCGATTTCACCATTCCTGAGCGCCGGGGACCGCGGCCGGTCCGGTGCTGCGATTCTGCTTTGCCAAGCGAGACGCGACACTGGAACGCGCGGCCGAGCGGTTATGCCGGGTGTGATGATCGGTCGGACGCTCCTCGCGGTTCCGCTGCTTGCCGGCAGCCTGCTCGCGCATGCAGGCCGAGCGTCCGCTTCCCGACCACGATATGTTCGCGCGCGCGACGCGTGACAACCTGATTCGGTCGCAGCGCGCGCAGTTCAACTACGCCTACAAGGAACGGCGCACGGAGTTTCACGTCAACCCGTTCGGACGGATCGGCACCGGCGGCGTCGAAGGCTTCGAGGTCACGCCGATCGAAAAGGGCACCGTGATTCTCCGCCGTCTCATCGAGCGTGACGGCAAGCCGGTGGCCGACGGGGAGGTCGATCGCATCAAGGTCAAAGAAGAGCAGCGGCGGGAGGGTAGACGCACGTCCATGGACGACGTCGTGGCCATGCTCACCTTCACCACCGATCGCCGCGAGAAGCTGCACGGCCGCGACGCGATCGTCGTCAAGTTCACGCCGAAGCCGGAAGCCAGCCCTGAAACGAGAGAGGGCCGCATCGCGAAAGCTTTCAGCGGCTCGGCGTGGGTGGACGAAGCGGCTCACGAGGTCATCCGCGTCGAAGCGACCGCGGTGGACAGCATCTCATTCGGGTTCGGTCTGATCGCCAGACTCAACAAAGGCACAACCGTCACGCTGACTCGCGAGCAAATCGATGGCTCAATCTGGTTGCCGACATCGATTCGTTTTGCGGGAGAGGGGCGCGCCCTGGTGTTTCGCAGGATGAATGTCGATCAGCGGATCGAATGGTCGAATACAAGAAAGTGCTCAACTCAACTCCGCTAGATCTCCGGCTTCGCGGTACGTTCGCGAACAATAGCGCGAAGTCAGTCGTGGTTGCGTTAAGGGCTCGTATCTCGTCTTGAGTTAGGCGTGCTATGGAATTCGGGCGTTGGGATTTGATGCGAGGGTACAGGACAAGCCCGAGCACCGCCCAGAGTGTGGCGCGCACGCGGCGCGAGAGCGCGAGCGCGCCGCCGCCGCCGAGGCCCAGCATCGCGACCGGCGCGGCGTTCGAGGCCTCGAGCGCGCCGATGTTGGCGGGAATGAACGCCGACGCGACGCTGCCCAGTCGCGCAAACGTCTCGATGGCCAGAGCGGCCGTGATGCCGACGGGTTCGCCCACCGCCCACAGGACGAGCCACACTTCGAACGCCATGATGCCGTAGCAGACGACCGGCAGCGTCGTGAGGATGATCAATCGGCGACGGTCGCCTCGGAGCAGGTCGAGCACGACATCCTCCACGTCGAGAATGAACCGGATGACGCGCGAAGACTCGAGGTGTCGTCCGGTCATCGCGCCGATGCGGTTCACGAAGCGTCCGAGGTAGTCGCCGCGTGCGTCGCCGGGCGATGAACACGAGCACCCCGAGCAGCAGCACCGCGCCGATCGACAGCAGCGTGAACACGGCATCCCATCCGCCGGGCATCTGCAGCCGCTGCACCGCGAAATACGAGATGAGTCCCGAGATGACGATGGCCATGACCGCGAAGGCCGTTCGCTCGAGCGTGATCGCTGCCGCGACCACGGCGGGTGGCGTGCGGTCGTAGAGGAGCACCACTTTCAGCGGCTCACCGGTGATGCCGCGAACGGTGAAGAAGCTGATCGCGTCCGCGGCCAGCCTGACCCGGAACAGTCGTGAGAACGAAGGGCGGGCGTTGTCGGGAAAGGCGACCTGCCATCCCCACGTGCGCAGCAGATGCCAGGCGCAGCCAGGCACGAGCACCAGCGGAAACGCGAGCCCGAGCCGGCGCACGTCGTCGATGGTGTCGACGAGGTTGATGTAGCCGAAGGGAGACGAGGAAGAGCAGCGCGCCGATGGCGACGGCCACCAGCGACACCAGCTGAGGGATGGACGCGGTCACTTACCCGTGCTTACTCGTCGTCTTGGTTGTCTTGGGTGTCGACTTTGTCGACCTGGTCGATATCGTCGGCGTCCGCGGCGCGCGTGGCGATATCGTCAATCTCTGGAGTCGTCTTATCGTCCTCGAGATCGTCGACCGCGTAGATGCGTCCGCCCGAGCGCTCCTTGATCGGCCCTCGCGGCTTGTGATCCTGTTGCGTGCCCTTCTTGTTGCGCAGGCGCTTGGGAGGCGCCGGCGGCCCGAAGTTCGCGCTGCGATCCCGGCCTCCGGGTCCTGGCGGTCCGCTGGGACCGCGCGGAGCGAAGCCGCCACCACCGCCGGGCCTGGGTCCTCCGAAGCCTCCGCCACCACCGAAGCCCCCGCCCCCGCCGAAGCCTCCGCCACCGGGTCGCGGTCCGCCAAAGCCTCCGCCGGGTCGAGGCGCGAAGCCTCCCGAGCCAGGCGGCCGTGGCGGACGATCTTCGCGCGCACGAGCTTCGCTGACCGCCAGCGGGCGGCCCTGAAACGGCTGCGCGTCGAACTTGCGGATGACTTCTTCGGCCTTCTCACGGTCCACGAACTCGACGAACGCGAATCCGCGCGGACGACCGGTTTCCCGATCGACGGGCATCGCAACGTGGGAGGGCTCTGCGACGGGCGCAAAGTGGGCGCGGAGATCGGCCTCACTCGCGCTGTATGGGAGGTTCCCGATGAACAAACGGACTGCCAATGTCTCCTCGTGAAATCGCCGCTGCTCGCGACGGGGTTCGATTCTATCTCAAAGACACACTACAAAAGTCAAAGGTCAAGGGGCAACGGTCAAAGGTCAGGGCAAAGGGGCAGGCACAGGGCAGGCCACAGGAATGGGTCATACGAACAAGGAAGGAACGTCCGAGGCCGGAATCGGACGATTCGAATCAACGAGGCCAATGGCTGCGGCCGCGCGGCCGATGACCGCTTCCGGCCCGAATCCCTGTGCACGGAGCTCGCGGACGCCGGTGTCGCCCGCCGACTTGCTCAGCTTCTCGCCATGTGGGCCCATGATCAACGGATGATGGAGGAAGTGCGCGGGAATCGGGCGCCCGAGCATCTGCGCCAGGAGGACCTGGCGTCCGGTCGATGACTGCAGATCGGCGCCTCGAATGACCAGGGTGACGCCCTGACGCAGGTCGTCAACGGTGACCGCGAACTGATACGTCCAGTTGCCGTCGCGATCCCTGAGCAGCAGATCCCCGCACTGCTCCGCCGGTGTCTGTGCGATCGGCCCAGCCAGCAGATCCTGACAGCGAATGGTCTCAGGCTCGAGCTGCATGCGCATCCCTCGCCCGGAACCGTCACTCAGTCCGCGGGCGCGGCATCGCCCGGCGTAGCGCTCACCGCCGATGTCGGTCCGCGAGCAGTCGCACGCGTAGACGTGGTGCGCGCGCTGCAGCTCGTTGAGCGAGTCGCGATAGACTTCGGGCGAGTCGCTCTGTCGCGTGACCGGGCGGCGGCCCTCGTCGGCCTCGAATCCGAGCCAGTCGAGATCGTCGAGGATGGCGTCTTCGTATGTGCTCCGGCAGCGAATGCGGTCATGATCTTCGAGCCTGAGGAGCACGCGGCCGCCGAGCGCGCGGGCGACGCCCCACGTGTAGATGGCGTTGACCACGTGCCCGAGGTGAAGATAGCCGGTAGGGGAAGGCGCGAATCGCGTGACCGGTGGAACGGTGAAGATGGCGGCGGCCGCAGCGATATCAGGACGGAGCATGCCTTGGTGGTCCGAATCCGCAGAGGGAGTAATAGTTACCACGAGCCTTCGACTGCGATTCACCGGCCGCGAAACGAGCGGAGCGGCCGGTAGTGTGGTGGGAAGGACAAACCACTAAGTGATTCCCTTTCTCGATTCCGACGATCCGTTTCCACCCGCCGAGCTCGCACTGCAGCAGCCGAACGGACTGCTCGCGGCGGGCGCCGATCTCTCTCCGTCCCGGCTGCTCGACGCGTACGCGCAAGGCATCTTCCCGTGGTTCGGCCGCGAGGATCCCCTGCTCTGGTGGAGTCCCGATCCTCGCATGGTCCTCTACGTGCGCGAACTGCGGATCTCGCGTTCGCTCCGTCGTGCGATTCGCTCGGCTCGATTCCATGTGACCGTGGACACGGCGTTCCCCGCCGTCATCGAGGGTTGCGCCGAGCCGCGTCCCGGCCAGGACGGGACGTGGATCACGCCCGAGATGAACGCCGCGTACTGCCAGCTCTTCGAGATGGGCCACGCCCACTCGGTGGAAACCTGGGCCGGCGACCGCCTGGCGGGAGGACTCTACGGCGTCGCCATTGGGCGCATGTTCTTTGGCGAGTCGATGTTCAGCCGGGAGAGCGATGCGTCGAAGGTCGGCTTCGTGCACATGGTGGCGCAGTTTGGACGCTGGGGGATGCCGCTCGTCGACTGCCAGATGCCGACGTCGCACCTGGCATCGTTCGGCGCCCGCGAAATTCCGCGCACCGACTTCCTCGACCAGATCCACCAGCTGGTGCGGCAGCCGGCGCCGCCCACGCCATGGCGGCTGGACGCGGATCTCTCTGCGGCCCTGATGTCCGACGCTCTGAGTAAAATGTCCGTATGAGCGGTCAGGGCGACACGCGTGAATCCACACTGACCGAGTCGCGGAACGATCAGAAGCTCGAGCGGCCCAGGATGTGGCGCGTGCTTCTGCATAACGACGACTATACGACGCAGGAATTCGTCGTCTGGGTTCTCGAGACCGTATTCAGGAAGCCTCGCGGTGAAGCATTCACGATCATGATGAGCGTCCATCGATCCGGGTTGGGGGTTGCCGGCGTCTATACACATGACGTCGCTGAAACGAAGCTGAAGGTCACGAAGCAGATGGCCGAGGAGCAGGAGTTTCCTCTGCTGGTGACGATGGAGCCGGAACCCGAACATGAGTAAGACACCACCATTCGCACCGGAAACGCTGGAGACGATTCAGCGGTCGATCCGCTTCGCCACCGAGCGGCGGCACGATACCGTCGGGCTCGAGCACCTCCTGCTCGCCGCGACCGACGAGCCGCAGGCCAAGCGCATCCTCACCAGCTGCGGGGCCGACGTCGACACGCTGCGTCGGCAGCTGACCGAAGTGCTGACCAAGGCCTTCGAGCCGGTGCCCGGCCCGTCGAAGGTGGAACCGGAGCCGACGATTGGCTTCGACCGCGTGATTCAGCAGGCGATGATGCACGCCGCCGTCTCGAGCGCGACGCACGTGGACACCGGCAGCCTGCTCGTGTTTCTGCTGCAGGAGGAGGACAGCCACGCCGCGTACTTCCTGCGCGCGCAGGGCATCGAACGGCTGCTCCTGCTCCGCGTGATCTCGCATGGTCCGAAGGGCGATCCCGAAGCGCTGCCGGTGGGCGGCGATCGGGGCGCGGCGCCGAATGCGGATCCGCTGAAGGCCTATGCGACGGATCTCGTGGCGCGCGCGGCAGCGGGCCACATCGATCCGCTGATCGGCCGTACGCTCGAGATCGAGCGGATGATTCAGGTGCTGTGCCGCCGCCGGAAGAACAACCCGCTGCTCGTCGGCGAGCCGGGAGTGGGGAAGACGGCGCTCGCCGAAGGGCTGGCGCTGCGCATCCAGCAGGGGAACGTGCCCGACGTGCTGAAGACGGCGAAGGTCTACGCGCTCGATCTGGGTGCGCTGATTGCCGGCACGCGGTATCGGGGTGACTTCGAGGAGCGCGTCAAGCAGGTGCTCGATCGTCTCGAGAAGGAAGAGAACGCGATTCTCTTCATCGACGAGATCCACTCGCTGGTCGGGGCCGGCGCCGCCTCAGGCGGGGCGATGGACGCCGGCAACTTGCTCAAGCCGGCGCTGGCGAACGGATCGCTGCGCTGCATCGGATCGACGACGTTCAACGACGTGAAGCAGTCCTTCGATCGGGATCGCGCCCTGTCGCGGCGGTTCCAGAAGATCGACGTGCTGGAGCCGTCCGAGGCCGAGACGCTCGAGATTCTCAAGGGACTCCGTCTGCACTACGAAGCTCATCACGGCGTCCAGTTCACGGACGAGGCGCTCGAGGCGGCGGTGGCGCTGTCGTCGCGACACCTCCAGGACCTGCACCTGCCGGACAAGGCGATCGACGTGCTGGACGAAGCCGGCGCCGCGCAGAAACTGATGCCCGCCGACACCCGGTCGCAGTCGATTGGCCCCGCGCAGATCGAGCAGATCGTCGCCAAGATGGCGCGCGTGCCAATCCAGTCGGTCTCGAGCGACGACAAGCGCGCGCTGGCCGAGCTCGATCGCGAGCTGAAGCAGGTGATCTTCGGTCAGGACGGTCCGATCGACGAGGTCGCGTCGGCGATCAAGCTGTCGCGCTCCGGGCTCAGGTCGCCTGAGAAGCCGATCGGCAACTTCCTGTTCGCGGGACCCACCGGCGTGGGCAAGACCGAGCTGGCCCGCCAGCTCGCGCGGATCATGGGCGTCGAGTTCATCCGCTTCGACATGTCGGAGTACATGGAGAAGCATGCCGTCTCGCGGCTCATCGGCGCGCCGCCGGGTTACGTCGGGTACGAGGAAGGCGGGTTGCTGATCGACGCGATTCGGAAGTCGCCGCATGCCGTGCTGCTGCTCGACGAGATCGAGAAGGCGCATCCCGACATGTTCGCGATCCTGCTGCAGGTGATGGACCACGCGACGCTGACCGACTCGCATGGCCGCAAGGCCGACTTCAGGCACGTGATCCTGATCATGACGACCAATGCCGGCGCTCGCGATCTCTCCGATCGGCGCATGGGATTTGCCGAGGCGGGGAAGGGCGGGTCGTCCCGCGGTGCGCTCGAGCGGATGTTCACGCCCGAGTTCCGCAATCGTCTCGACGCCACGGTCAATTTCGGCGCGCTCGGCACGAGCGAGATCGAGAAGGTCGTGGACAAACAGATCGACGAAGTGCGCGGCATGGTCGCTGGAAAGAAGGTCACGATCGACCTCGAACCGGCGGCGCGGGCGTGGCTGGCGGCGAAGGGATTCGATCGCGCCTTCGGCGCACGGCCGATGGCCCGCCTGATCGAGCGCGTCGTCAAGAAGCCGCTGTCCGAGCTGCTGCTGTTCGGATCGCTCACCGAAGGTGGGGCTGTGCGGGTCGTGGTCGAGAACGATGAGATTCGTCTTCACACGTAGGGGCCGCCTTCAGACAGTGGTACGTGGGGGCCGCCTTCAGGCGGCCCGCCAGCGATGAGCCTCGCCGACGTCCGACGCGAGTACCTCGGACAGCCGCTCAGCGAAACCGACTCCGACGCCGATCCGTTCCGACAGTTCGATCGCTGGTTCGCGCAGGTGCGCGAGCTGGAGCCTGACGCGACCGAGATGGCGCTGGCCACGGCCACCCGCGACGGCCGCCCGTCGGTCCGCACGGTGCTCCTCAAGGGCGTGGACGATCGCGGCTTCGTCTTCTACACCAACTACAACAGCCGCAAGGCGCGCGACCTTGCCGCGACTGGCCGCGCCAGCCTGCTGTTCTACTGGCGCTCGCTCGAGCGTCAGGTGCGCATCGACGGGCGCGCCGAGAAGGTCAGCGCCGAGGAGTCCGACGCCTACTTCGCGACCCGTCCGCTCGAGAGCCGATGGAGTGTGTATGCCTCGCGCCAGAGCGAGGTCATCGAGAGCCGCGAGTCACTCGAGTCGCGATTCACGATCGCCCGTCAGACGTACGGCGATCGTGTGCCGCGGCCAGCGTGGTGGGGTGGTTTCCGGATCGTGCCGGACGAATTCGAATTCTGGCAGGGTCGCCCGAGCCGGCTGCACGATCGCCTGCGCTATGCGAGAGCGAGCGACGGCTGGACGCGGGCACGACTCGCACCGTGACAGGGTAGGTCACGCGGTGGCTGTAGCCGCCGCTCTACGATTCCCTGCCGTAGCGCGCCCGCTTCAGCGTGCGCGTGTGCTATCGTCGTCGTCATCACGGCAGCGTGGAGCTGTCGTTCCGGATACCCGGCGCGGCCGGGAAAGCGAGCATGCGATGACGAACCCCCTTCGCACTTCACACGTTTCACTTCGCACTTCGATCTGACATGGGCGCGCTACGCGTCTGTGTGTCCGCCTCGGCGGCCGACCGTCTCTCCTGCGCGCGCGATCTGATTCGTTCGTGCGCCCCCGGCACGCGTGTGCTCATCGTCGGCGCATCGCGAGGCGCGGCAGACGATCTGGCGCGCGAGGTGGCGGCGTCCGTTCCTGCCACCTTCGGGCTGCAGCGTGTGAGTCTGACGCAGCTTGCCGCGAAGACGGCGATCCTGTCGTTGGCCTCGGAGGGCGTGACGACGAGCACGTGGCTCGGCACCGAAGCGGTCGCGGCACGCGTGGCGTTCGATGCCCGGCGCGATCAGTCGCTCACCTATTTCGGACCGGTCTCGAGTACGCCCGGATTCCCGCGCGCGCTCGCGCGAACGCTGCAGGAACTGCGGCTGGCCGGCGTCGACGGGCGACAGCTCACCGGACTGCCGCTCGCCGGTCGCGATCTCGCCAATCTGCTCGACCGCGTCGAGGCCTCGTTCACGGCTGCGTCGAGCGCGGATCGTGCGCAGCTCTTTCGTGCCGCCGCGCGCGCGGCCGCACGTACTCCGGTCGCCGACGTGGTCGTGTTCCTGGATCTCGCCTACGAGCATGCCGCCGAGCGCGAATTGGTCGGCGCGGTCATCGCCGGCGTGCGGTCATCCCTGGCGACGGTACCAGCCGGGGATCACGACAGTCGTCTCGTTCCTCGTGCAGCGTGGTGGAGTCGTCGAGGAGCGCGGCGCCGATGGCAACGATGACCTCGCGTGTCTTCGCCGTTTCCTGTTCACGCGTGAGGCCCTGCCGGTTGAGCGCACGCTCGACGGTTCGCTGAGCGTGTTCTCCGCGCCAGGCGAGGGGCGCGAGTCGGTCGAGATCGCTCGACGCATCATCCAGGAAGCGCGTCGAGGCGTGCGGTTCGACGAGATGGCGATCCTGGTTCGATCAGCCCACAGCTATTTCGGTCTGCTCGAGCATGCGTTGAGCCGCGCGGGAGTGCCGGCGTGGTTCGACCGCGGCACCAGACGGCCGCATCCCGCCGGCCGCGCGTTTCTGGCGCTGCTCGCGTGCAAGGCAGAGGGGCTCTCGGCGGCACGGTTTGCCGAGTATCTCTCGCTTGGACAGGTGCCGTCGGAGCGCGACAGCGTCAACCCGACGTGGGTCGCGCCTCAGGATGAGACGGTCAGTCGCGCGCCCGTAGAGACGATGGACGATCGGAACGCCGATGAGGACGGAGCAGCGGATACCGATCGCGTGGTTGCCGGTACGCTGCGCGCACCGTGGCGCTGGGAGAAGCTCCTCGTCGAGACCGCCGTGATCGGCGGCGGCGCCGCTCGATGGACGCGGCGGCTCGACGGCAAAGCGAAGGAGCTCGAACGGCAGAAGCGAGAGGCGCTCCTGGACGAGAGTGGCGGGGAGGCGCGGCTCGCGGCCATCACGCACGTGATCGGACAGCTCGAGCACCTGCGGGCGTTCGCGCTCCCGATCATCGAGACGCTCGACGGGTGGCCAGCCGAGGCGCTGTGGGGAACCTGGCTCGATCTGTTCGAAGCGCTGGTGCCACGCGGGCTACGGACGCCTTCTCAGGTCCTGCGCGTGCTGGCCGATCTGCGGCCGATGGCCGACGTCGGCCCGATCGATCTCGATGAAGCGCGCCGCGTACTGGCCGAGCGTCTGTTGCTGCTCGAGACGGATCCACCGGCACGACGCTACGGCCGCGTGTTCGTCGGCACCCCGCATCAGGCGCGGGGACGCGCGCTTCCGGGTGGTGTTCGTTCCCGGGCTGGCAGAGCGGATGTTTCCGCAGAAGCCACGCGAGGACGCGCTCATGCTGGACGAGCTGCGCGCGGCCGTGGACCAGTCGCTGCCGACGCAGAAGCATCGGCTGTCGGCCGAGCGCCAGCTGCTCCAGATTGCCGCGGGCTCTGCGTCCGAGCGTCTG
This sequence comes from uncultured Acidobacteriota bacterium, assembly GCA_963751025.1. GTDB lineage: Bacteria > Acidobacteriota > Vicinamibacteria > Vicinamibacterales > UBA2999 > Gp6-AA40. The sequence continues at coordinate 270,969 of CAVVTC010000017.1, forward strand.
TATGTGTCCTACCCGAGAATCGAGCTCAGTGAGTCGAGAGCGCGGGTGCCGTCCTTCTATGCGCTCGACGTCATGCGCGCCGCGACGGGCCGCATCCCGCACTTCGAAGAGCTCGAGCGGTATGCGCGCGAGGCGGGGGATGCCATGCTGGCCTGGCCGGCGCCGACGCGGCCCGCTGATGCCATCGACGACCAGGAGCACGATCTGGCGGTGCTGCGCCAGCTGCTCGACGAACAGGATCCCGCACGGGTCAAGGGACACGCACATTACCTGCTGAAGCTGAACGAGTGTTTGCGGCGCTCGGTCGTGGACAGGTGGGCGCGGGGTGAGCGGCGATGGTCGTCCAGCGATGGCTTGATCCGCGTCTCGCCGCACACGAAGAACGCGCTGGCCTCGCGTCGTCTCACCGCGCGCGCCTACTCGCTGTCGTCGCTGCAGCGCTTCAGTGCGTGTCCCTATCAGTTCGTGCTGGCCTCGATCTACAAGCTGCAGCCGCTGGAAGTACCGGAGCCGCTGCAGCGCATGGACCCGCTCACGCGGGGAAGCCTCTTTCACGACATCCAGGCGCGCTTCTTCCGCGAGCTCGAATCACGCGGTGAACTGCCGGTCACCGTGGCGTCTCTGGACGCCGCGCGCGATGTCCTCGACACCGTCATCGTTTCCCTGGCGGACACCTGGCACGATGAGCTCGCGCCGGCGGTCGAGCGCGTCTGGACCGACGAGATCGCCGCGATTCGTCGCGACCTGCGGGCATGGCTCGATCGACTCGCCCAGGACGGCGCCGAGTGGCTGCCGAAATACTTCGAGTTCGGGTTTGGAGACGTGCCGGGCGAGCGCGACTCACGCAGCATTCAGGAGCCGGTGACCTTGCCTGGCGGGTTCCAGTTGAAAGGTGCGATCGACCTGATCGAGGAGCACATCAAGACGAAGGTGCTCCGCCTGACCGACCACAAGACGGGACGAAAGCCGGATCGCATCGACACCGTGATCATTGGCGGCGGCGCGGTCCTGCAGCCGGTGCTGTACGCGATGACGATTGAAGCCGCTCTCGATCAGCCCGTGTACTGCGGCCGATTGTTCTACTGCACGTCTGCGGGCAGCTTTCATCCGCACGAGATTCCGCTCAACGAGCAGACCCGGGCAGCGGGACTCGAAGTGCTGCAGGTCGTCGATCGCGCGATCGAGCAGGGCTTCCTGGCGCCGACGCCGACTGAAGAGGCCTGCGGCCGATGTGACTTTCGATCGGTCTGCGGCCAGGGCGTGTTTCAGCGTGTCCTGCGCAAGCCACAGGATCGGCTCGCCGATCTGCTGGCGCTGAGGAGCCGGCCATGAAGCCACAGGATGGGCCGCCTGAAGGCGGCCCCCACGCTGCACACCGACGAAGCGGCACGGCGTCTCATCCGCGAGGCGCTCGACGAGACGCTCGTCGTCGAGGCCGCTGCCGGCACCGGCAAGACCACGGAGCTGGTGAATCGAATCGTGCGGGTCCTCGCCGAAGGCCGCGCCAACGTGCGTGAGATCGTCGCTGTGACGTTCACGGAAAAGGCGGCAGGGGAGCTGAAGCTCCGGCTGCGGGAGCGGCTGGAGATCGAGCGGCGCGAGACGACGTCGCCCGAGGTCGCCGCACGGCTGGACGAGGCGGTGCAGAACCTCGAGGAGGCGCACGTCAGCACCATCCACGGGTTCTGCGCCGACCTGCTGCGCGAGCGTCCGGTCGAAGCGCGAGTGGATCCGCTGTTCCGCGTGCTCACCGAGGGCCAGGCCGGGCGCCTGTTCGATGAGGCGTTCGGCGCATGGTTCCAGTCGATTCTCGAGGACCCGCCGGAAGGCGTCCGTCGATCGCTGCGGCGTACCAGTCGCGGCGTCCGGCCTGGTGACGTGGACGAGGACGGTCCGCTCGAACGGCTGCGCCGGGCGGCATTACGATCTGGCCGAGTGGCGCGATTTCAGAGGCGCGTGGACGCGCGAGCCCTTTGATCGTGCCGGGATGATCGCGAACATCGTTCCGCTGGTCCACGCGCTTGCCGACGTCTCGAAGTCGGCGTCGTACGCCGGCGACAACCTGTTTGTCGATACGGAGCCGGCGCGGCGCCTGAGTGCGGATCTCGCCGGTTCTCCGACGCCGGAGACCGCGGCCGATCTGGATGGTCTCGAGTCGCAGCTGATCGATCTTCGGCGGAATCGAGACTTCAAGCGGGCGCGGAAAGGGAGCGGCCCGACCTACGCCAAGGGTGTCCCTCGCGCGAGGGTCCTCGAGGCGCGCGACGCGCTGATGCAGGCGCTCGACGAGTTCCAGTTTCGCGCCGACGCCGATCTCGCGGCGCTGCTGCACGACGAGCTGCTCGCGTGCGTCGATGGCTATCAGCGGCTGAAGGCGCAGGAGGGCGCCCTCGACTTCCTCGACCTGCTCCTGCTCGCGCGCGATCTGGTTCGCGGGAATACGCCGGTGCGCAACCACTTCCAGGCCCGGTTCCGGCGTCTGTTCGTGGACGAGTTCCAGGACACCGACCCCCTCCAGGCGGAGTTGCTCCTCCTGCTGGCCTCGACCGATCCAGGGGAGACGCGCTGGCAGCACGTCGATCCCGTACCGGGCAAGCTGTTTTTCGTCGGCGATCCGAAGCAGTCGATCTATCGGTTCCGCCGCGCCGACGTGGATATCTATCGACGGGTGTGCGCGCAGCTGGTCGATCGCGGCGCCACGTTCGTCGAGCTTCGGAAGAGTTTCCGCAGCGTGGAGAACATGCAGCGTGTGGTGAACGCCGCGTTTGCACCGGTGATGGACGGCGACATCGAGACCCGGCAGGCTCGGTACGTGGCACTCGAGCCGTCGCGCGCGGACCAGATTGGGCAGCCGTCGGTCGTCGCGCTGCCGGTGCCGCGGCCCTACGCGCAGCGGTTCGTCACCGCGCGTGCGATCGAACAGTCACTGCCCGATGCGGTCGGCGCCTACGTCGAGTGGCTCGTGCGACACAGCGGCTGGACGGTCACCGAGCGTCGCGACCCGGCCACCCGCGTTCCGCTCGAGGCGCGACACGTCTGCATTCTGTTCCGCCGATTCGTCAGCTACGGCGAGGACATCACCCGCGCCTACGTGGACGCGCTCGAGGCGCGCGGCATCAAGCACTTGCTGGTGGGCGGACGCGCGTTTCACGGGCGTGAGGAGATCGAGACGCTGCGCGCAGCGCTCATGGCGATCGAGTGGCCGGACGATCAGCTGTCGGTCTTTGCCACGTTGCGCGGCGCGCTGTTCGCGATCGGCGACGAAGAGCTGCTCGAGTATCACCACATCGCCTCGAGCTTTCATCCATTCAGGATTCCAACGGAGCTGCCCAAGGGACTCGAGCCGGTTCGCGAGGCGCTGGGCTGGCTGGCGGAGTGGCATCGCCGCCGCAACCGGCGGCCGGTGGCCGAAACGATCTCCGACCTGCTCGGCCGTACGCGCGCGCACGTCAGCTTCGTGCTGCGCCCGGGCGGCGAACAGGTGCTGGCCAACGTGCTGCACGTTGCCGAACTGGCGCGCCAGTACGAGATCGACGGCGGCATGTCATTCCGCGGGTTCGTGGAAACCCTGCGGGAAGCGGCGTCAGGCGGTCAGGCTGCCGAGGCGCCGATTCTCGAAGAGGGCAGCGACGGCGTTCGCCTGATGACCGTGCACAAGGCCAAGGGGCTCGAGTTCCCGGTGGTGATACTGGCGGACATCACCGCGCGACTGACGCCCTTCGACGCGAGCCGCTACATCGACACCGCGAACGAGCGCTGCGCGCTGCGGATCGGCGGCTGGTCACCGAAGGACCTGAACGACAACAAGGCGATGGAGCTGCTGCGCGAGGAGAAGGAGGGCGAGCGGGTGGCGTACGTCGCGGCCACTCGTGCGCGAGATCTGCTCGTGGTCCCCGCGGTTGGCGACGGACCCTATACCGAGGGCTGGGTCGCGCCGCTCAACGCGGCGATTTACCCGGCCGAGGACGCGCGACGCGTCCAGGCAACCGGTGCCGGCTGTCCGGCGTTCTCGAGCAAGGACTCCGTGCTCGACGCGGCCGGACGGCGATCCCGCGTCGAGGCTGACCGTGTGTCCGGGGCAGCACGACTCGCAGCTCCGAGCTGGACCGTATTCCCTCGTCTGGTGGTCGCCGGAGCCCGCAGCGCTGTCGCTCGGGTGCGCAGGCGCCGTTTGGTCTTCGGCGCGACGATCTGATCGTCAAGGATGTGTCGCCGGCGGTGCTTCGAGGCTACCTCGATACCTACACCAGCTGGAAAGCGGATCTCGATGCCGCCGTCACTGCCGCGCGTCAACCGTCGATCGATGTGATGACCGCGACGGTCGCGGCAGAACGTCCGGATCTCGCGCCGACGGCCACGGCGATCGACGTCGCTACCGAAACCGTTGACGGTGGGCCGACATCGCGGCCAGGAGGGCAGCGATTCGGATCGCTCGTGCATGCGCTGCTGGCCGACGTGCCGCTCGATGCGATCGATCCCGACGCCCTCTCGTCACTGGCCTCCGCTCATGGTCGCGTGTTCGGGGCGGACGCCGCCGAGATCGCGGCTGCCATAGACGTCGTGCATCGTGTGGTGAAGCATCCGGTACTCGAGGCAGCCGCCCGCGCCGCCCGCGAGGGACGCTGCTATCGCGAGATGCCAGTGACATGGCGGTCCGAGGCCGGAGCGCTCATCGAGGGCTTTGTGGATCTCGCGTACGCCGACGAGGAGGGATTCGTGGTGGTGGACTTCAAGACCGACCGCGAGCTCGAGGGCGCGCTCGATCGCTATCAACGTCAGGTGTCGATCTATGCGGCCGCGATAGCCGCCGCAACAGGACGGTCGGCGCGCGCCGTGCTCATGCGTGTCTAAGGCGTTTCCTGAGTACTGGAGGCCAGATTATCTGGACAGCTTGGTACTAAAGTGCCGCCGCCCTCGACTTCGGAGGCAATAAGGCCGGAAACATATTGGCCCGCAAATTGCTCTAAGGTCCTCCGGAGGTCATGGCAATGGTTATTCGGTTCAAGGAATCCGTCAGGGTTCGAGTGTGGGGCCGGGAACTGAGCAACTTCCGCAAGGGCGAGGTTCACGCCGTACCGACTGCCGTGGCGGGCGTGCTGCTCGCGCAGGGATGTGCCGAGCCGGTGTCGGACAACACGACTCCCGAGCTTCGCCAGGCCAGCTAGGTTTCGAGCGTTTTCAGTCGCCGGTCGAGATCGGCGATTGCCTGCTCCAGCATGGCCCGGTGCGCGGGAGCGCAGGCGTGCTGGAGGTCGCTCAGTGCTCGCGTCCGCGCGAGCATGAGTGTCGCCCGCTCGGCACGTATCCGGATCTCGTCAGCGGACACGGGCTGGGTCTTCGGTCGGCGTTCTTCGGCCGCATCCTGCTGCGCCTCCACGGCCTTACTCTCCCAACCTCGCGCCATCACCCGTCCGGATCCGGATTTCCGTCAGCGTGAACGTCCGAAGGTCCTACTTGGCGTGAGCAGCCGCACGCTCTGCGGGCGGCACCGCCATCAGATCCGCGTGGGCCGACGACATGCGCCTTGACGATCGACTCGGCCTGCGCAACCGCCCCGGGTCGCCGGCTCGATACACGGAGTTGGCCTCGATCGAGGGCCTTCTGTGATGCCGGGGTCGAGTCACGCTGTCGTAGATGGCCGCCACCGGACACGCAGGCACGCAGGCACCACAGTCGATGCACTCGTCCGGGTGAATGTAGAGCATCGTGGCCTGCTCGAACTCGGGCTCGTCCTTCCGGGGATGGATGCAGTCCACGGGGCACACATCGACGCAGGCGCTGTCCTTCGTGCCGATGCACGGGTCGGTTATGACGAAAGGCATGGCGTTCAGCTTATAACGAAACCTCCTTACTTGATGAATTGAATGAGGTGATCGGAGGCGCCGCCGGTGAAGATCCAGCGCGCCGTGCGGGGACGTCGAGCCTCTGGACCACGAGCCGGCCGTACACCATGACCTCCCGGCCGGCCAATCGCGGTCGGCCCAGGCCAGTCTCGCGACGCCGATGCCCCGGGCTGCCCGAGCACATCTGCGCTTGATGAGGCCTCGACCCACACGCCTCCACCCGGCGATGGATCGACGGCCACCGCAGCGCGACGCTGAGTCGTCCGAGTACGCGGAGTCTCGCGAATGCAGGAGATGCTTACGACGCAGGGACGACAGCGGATTCTGGAGGAGTCGCTCCGCGCGGCGCCACTGTCTCTGCGAAGTTGAGACGCAGTCGATATTCCCGCTGGAGCAGCCACATATTCAGGGCGAGCTGCACGCCAACGGCGGCCACCGAGATATACCAGATCCAGCGCAGGGTGAATCCAGGAGTCTGCGCCAGCAGCAACACCGGCACTGCGACGATGACGATGCGCGTCATCGATGTGATCAGGGATGGGATCGTATTGCCCATCGCCTGGAACATGCTCGAGCTGACGAACACGACGCCCGACGCGACGAAGTTGAACGCGATGATGTGGAGATACTCTTCGCCGACCGCGATGACGTTCGGGTCGGAGGAGAACACGCCGACCATCGGGGCTGCGCCAAGCCACACGGCCGCGGCCAGGACGAGCATGGCGCCGGCGGCGATCGCCGCCGCCGTTCGAAATGTCTCACGCACCCGCGCTGCCTGACGCGCGCCGAAGTTCTGGCCCGCCACCGGTCCCACCGCGAAGCCCAGAGCGACGACGGGAAGGAAGCAGGCCTGGATGATACGCATGCCGATGCCGAAGCCCGCTTGCGCCGCGGCGCCGAACGGGCGGCTGACCACGTAGACGAGCATGAGGTAGACCGCCATGAGCGCGAACTCTGCTCCCGCGGGCAGGCCGATTTTCAGCATGTCGCGCCAGATATCGAATCGCGGTCTCCAGTCGCGGAACGAGAAGCGGAGATACGCGTCGGCGGGCAGGAAGTACACGAACATCCAGACCACGCCGATGGCGATCGCGACCAGCGTCGAGACGCGCAGCGCCCGCGACACCCAGGGCGACCCCGTGCCCCACCCGAAGATGAACACGGGGGCGAGCACGATGTTGAGGATGACGGTCGCGGTCTGCACCACCATGCCGGGACGGAAGTTACCGGTGCCGCGCAGCGCCGACGCCATCGCGATCAGGCCGAACTGCAGGGAGAGTGCGGGGATGAACCACAACAGGTACTCGCTTGCTAGACGAAGGGTGCCTTCGTCCGCGCTGAGGCCCGCGGCGTAGACCTGACGTGTGGCCATCGCGAGCGCGAAAAACAAGACGCCGACAACCAGCGACAGCACCTGCGACTGGTTGAACACGAGGTTGGCGCGCGCCTTGTCCTTCGCTCCGGCGGCGTGCGAGACGAGCGTCGTGGCGCCGACGCCGAGCATCTGCGTAGCGGCGAGCACGATGAACATCAGGTTGCCGCTCAAGTGCGACCGCGGCGACCGCATCAGTGCCCAGCCGGCCCACCCAGTAGAGATCGATGAGGACATAGAGTGTCTGGAACACCATGCTCACCAGCATGTAGCTGGTGGTCTTCAACAGATGGCCCGAGAGCGATCCGGTTGTGAGGTCCTGCACAGGTGTTAGTTTAAGGCATGATAGACTTTGCGGCCGTTCCAGGAATCAGCACCCTGGTGGAGGATACATCGAAATGACACGCCTGTACGCCCTCATAGGCGCGACGCTGCTCGTCGTCGCTTGTGGCACTCCCGCGCCCGCACCCGCCCCCGAACCCGCTGCGTCCGCCGCGCAGCCCTACGCGAATCTGGCGCAGGTGATGAGAGGCATTCCGTTCCCGAATTCGAACATCATCTTCGACACGCAGAGCCTCGATCCCGGTGCGGAGAAGAAGCCTGGAGACACGGCCGGCGCCGGCGCATCGGCGCAGTACAACAGCGTCTACGGTGGATGGCAGGCGGTCGAGAACGCCGCCCTCGCGCTTCAGGAGACGGCCAATCTGATCATGATTCCCGGCCGCCTGTGCGAGAACGGACGACCGGTCCCGCTCGATCGCGAGGATTACAGGAAGTTCGCGGCCGGTCTGGCCGAGGCCGGAAAGGTCGCCTACAAAGCGGCGCAGTCGAAGAACCTCGACATGATGCTCGAGGCCGGCGGCACGGTGACCGATGCGTGTTCGGCGTGCCACGAGATCTATCGAGAGAAGCCGGACAACAAGGATCGCTGCACGCCTCCCGCAGCGGCAGCCAAGTAGGCGCGCATGGGACATTTTCAAGCCGCTGCACGACCTGTTCTTCTACGTTTCGGAGCTCGAGAACAGCATCGCGTTGCGGGAGTCCCAGTACGTCTGGTCGCTGTTCGAAGTGGCGCATGTCGTGTGCATGTGCTTCTTTGCCGGCCTGATTGTCATGATGGACCTGCGGCTGCTCGGCGTCGGCAACATGCACACGCCGTTCTCGCAGCTGCAGAAACGGCTCTTCCCCTGGCAGATGGCCGCCATGGCGTGCAGCGCGATGACCGGTTCCGTGCTGGTCTTCGGCGACCCGATGCGCTTCTACGCCAACATCTTCTTCTGGCTGAAGATGCTGATGATGGTGATCGCCGGCGTCAACGCGATGGCCTTTCACTACATCGCGTACTTCAGCGTCGATGCCTGGGACTCGGCCAGGGTGCCGCCATTTGGCGCCAAGCTCGCCGGCGCGCTCGGCGTGGCCTTGTGGGGCTTCGTGATCATCGCCGGGCGTTTGATTCCGTACAACTGGTTCCAATAGGAGACGACCCGTAATGCTCGAGCCCTTCTTCCAGTGGATGAACGACCTCGCTGTCAGCAAAGCCATCGGTGAGTCCATCTGGATCTATCCGCTCGTTCAGGCGATCCACCTGCTCTTTCTCGCGCTCTTTGCGGGCGCGCTCCTGATTGTGGACCTTCGGCTGATGGGATTCGGGATGCGCGAGCAGCCGGTGGCGAGGATCGCGCGCGATGCGCGGCCCTGGCTGATCGTCGGGTTTCTCGGGCTGGTCGTGACCGGGATGCCTCAGTTGATGCAGAACGCGATGCGCGAGTACTTCAGCGACTTCTTCTGGCTGAAGATGTACTTCATCCCGATCGCGCTCATCTTCACGTTCACGATCCGCCAGAAGGTGTCGTTCGCCGACGAGTCACGCTTCACCCCGATGGTAGGAAAGCTCGTGGGCGTGACGTCGATCCTGCTGTGGATTGGCGGGGTCGCGATCCCGGCCCGACTGATCGGATTGTTTACGTAAGGCTCAGTCCCGGCTCTTGCCCATTCCGACCATGAACAGGTACCACGCCAGGGTCGCGGTCATCGCGACGATGGCCCAAATCAAGATCCAGGTTCCCAGCCAGGGGGCATAGGTCCCTCTGGCTTCCGCCGCTTCGCCCGCAGGGAGCAGGTTCCAGCCAAACAGTACTCCGGCCGCTCCGAGCATCAGGACGAGAACGGCGACGACGATCCACTTGCTGTTCTTCATGTATGAGCGCTCTCCAGCCTCATGGGCCCGCGCATTATAGCGCGTCGGCCGGGCCCGCTACACCGGGTAACTCCTTGACAGGGGACGACCTTCCTCCTAGGCTCCACCTGGTGTCATGCGGGTAGAACAGCGGGTAGAACAGTCACTTGAGCCAAGGGGAGTACGATACGATGCGTAGATTCGTCAGCGTGCTCACCGTGGTCCTGTCAGGGATCCTGGTGCCGTCAGTGGTATATGCGCAGGCGTCCATCGCGGGTGTCGTGAAAGACACGTCCGGCGCCGTGTTGCCGGGCGTCACCGTCGAAGCCGCAAGTCCCGTCCTCATTGAAAAGGTCCGATCGATCGTCACCGACGACTCAGGGCAGTATCGAATCGTCGATCTCCGGCCTGGCACCTACACGGTGACCTTCACGCTGCCTGGTTTCACGACCGTCAAGCGCGAAGGCATCGAGTTGAGCGGGTCGTTCACCGCCGCGATCAATGCGGACCTGCGCGTTGGCGGAATCGAGGAGACCATCACGGTCACCGGCGCGACTCCGGTCGTCGACGTGCAGAGCATCCGTCGTCAGACGACGCTGAACAGCGAGATCCTGACCACGGCGCCGACGGCCCGATCGTGGGCGGCCATGGCCGTGCTCGTGCCGGGCATCGTCACGCAGGCGGGCGCCAGCGCCGACATTCAGGTCACGCCTCAGATGACGGTCTTCGGCGGCGATGGGCGGACGCGGCAACGAAGGACGCATGCAGGTGGACGGACTCAACACAGGGGCCGCGCTCAACGGCGGCGGCGTGTCCACGTATGTCGCTGACATCTCGAACGCGCAGGAAGTGGCCACGACGACATCCGGCGGACTCGGCGAAGCCGAGGTCGGCGGTCCCACGCTGAGCATCGTGCCGCGCAGCGGCGGCAACACGGTCAAAGGATCGATCTATCTCTCGGGCGTGCCGACGAGCTTTATCGACAGCAACTATTCCGAGGAGCTGCGACTCGCTGGCCTCTCCACACCTGGCGAGCTGCTCAAGCAGTGGGACTTCACCGGTGGTATTGGCGGTCCGATCATCCGCGATCGCATCTGGTACTACGCGACGGCGCGTGACGAGGGCCAGCACCGAACCATTCCGGGAATCTTCCCGAATCTCAACGCCGGCAATCCGAACGCCTGGGAATACCAGCCCGACACGAGTCGTCAGGCACGCGGCGCGGAGAGCTTCCAGATCTTCTCGACCCGCTTCACCGTTCAGGCCACACCGCGAAACAAGTTCAACGTGCACTGGGAATGGCAGATCCCGTGCAACGGTGCGTCAGCCTTCACCGAAGGGGATGCGTGCCGCTCGCAGCCCGACTCGGACGCAGTGGTCGGTGCGATTGGGCTCGGCGGCCTGACGGCGACCACCTCGCCTGAAGTGACCGGCTACCTGCGGACGCTGGTGCAGAATCGCCAGTTCACCTGGTCCTCCCCGATCACCAACCGCCTCTTGCTCGAAGCCGGCCTCGGCTCGTACGTCGCGAAATGGGGTCCGTTCGAGGCGCCGGGGAATCCGACGCGCAACCTGATTCGCGTCACCGAGCAGACCGCGAAGAACGGCGCCGTTGCCGGTCTCAACTATCGGTCGGCGAACTGGGCGGAGAATTACGACAACCCGAACACATGGCGCGCGTCGTCGACGTATGTGACCGGCGCTCACAGCTTCAAGGTCGGCTACATCGGTGGCTACCTCGTCGAGGATATTCAGAACCACGGCAACGACCACAACCTCGCGTACACGTTCAACGGCAACCGCACCAACACGCTCACGGGCGCGGTGTTGCCCGCGCCGAGCCAGCTGTCCCAGTCGTTGAGGGTATTCACACAGAAGGATCGCGTGCGGTACACGGCCCTCTACGCGCAGGACCAGTGGACGATCGGTCGTCTGACGCTACAGGGCGCGCTGCGGTTCGACCGCGCCTGGAGCTATTCGCCGGAGCAGCAGATCGGTCCGACCAACTTCTTGCCGAACGCACTGTCGTTCCCGGAAACGCCAGGCGTCAACGCCTACAAGGACATCTCGCCGCGCGGCGGCATGGCCTACGACCTGTTCGGCACCGGCAAGACGTCCGTGAAGGTGAACTTCGGCAAGTACCTCGAGCCGGCGAGCAACCTGAACGGCAACTACTCGATCTCGAATCCGATCGCCCGCATCGCCACGACGACCTCCCGCACGTGGACGGACAATGGCACCGGCGGCCCAGGCACGCCGGGCTATGGTGACTTCATCGCGCAGTGCAACCTGACGATGGTGGACGCCAATGGCGAGTGCGGCCGGATGAACTCGCCGACGTTCGGGACCGAGCAGCGGGTGACTGCCGCCATCGACCCGGCGATTCTGAATGGCTGGAATATGCGGCCGGGCGACTGGCAGATCGGTGCGTCGGTTCAGCAGCAGGTCTTTTCGCGCGTCTCGATGGAGGTCGGTTACTTCCGCCGCTGGCTGACCCACTTCACGACCACCGACAACACGCTGGTGAACGCCGCGCACTACACGTCGTACGGGCTGACGGCGCCATCTGATTCGCGGCTGCCGAACGGCGGCGGCTACCCGATCGCCGGACTGCAGAACATCACGCAGGAAGGGTTCAACCTGGGCGCCAGCAACAACGTCACGTTTGCCGACACCTTCGGAGGACTGTCGCAGACCTACAACGGCGTGCTCTTCAACATCAGTGCGCGCGCCGCGAACGGCCTGAACTTCCAGGGTGGTATCAACACCGGCCGTACAGTGCAGAACGCCTGCGACGTCCGCGCCGCGCTGCCGGAGACAAACATCTTCGGAGCCAGCGTCAACGCACCGTACTGCGAGAACGACCCGGGCTTCATCACCAAGGTCACCGGCCTGGGCTCGTACACCATCCCGAAGATCGACGTGCTGTTCGGTGTCACGTTCCGCAGCGACCAGGGCGCGCCCCTGCGTGCGATCTGGAACGCGCCGACGTCCACCGTCACCGCCGCGCTCGGCCGTCCGGCCGTCGGCGTCGGCAATACGATCCCGATTGACCTCATTGCTCCCGGCGAGCAGTGGGGTGACCGCGTGAACGAGATCGACCTCCGGTTCGCGAAGATCTTCCGGTTCGGACGCACGCGCACCCACGTCGGCATCGACATCTTCAACCTGTTGAACTCCGACGCGATCCTGACCTACAACCAGACGTTCACTCCTGGCGGCAGCTGGCTCGCGCCGCAGTCGGTCCTGACACCACGCTTCGTGAAAGTGAGCGCGCAGATCGACTTCTAAGGCTCTCGGCTTTTGGCTCTGGGCTCTTGACGAAAGCCCGACGCCCAAAGGCCAAAGCCGCGGTGCTAGTGGGGCCGGTTCCGTAAGGGGCCGGCCCTTTTTTATTCCTACCGGCTACCGGCCACCAGCTACCGGCCAGCAACGAGCTACCATAGCCCCCACACTCCATGCCAGCTTCTCGCCTCGCCGGCGCCAGGATTCTGCTGTCACCGCGGGAGCCGCTCGTGGGTGGCGGCGCCGCCGAGGCCTTCGAGCAGCAGCTCCAGCGGTTGATCCGGGACGGGTATCGCAACCTGGTCGTCGATCTCTCGGACGTCGCCGCGATCGACAGCGCCGGCATCCGCGCACTCGTGCGCGGTCATACGAGCGCACGCCGAGTGGAGGGCACTCTACGGCTGGCGGCGGTGAGGCCCAAGGTCGCCGAGGTCCTCGAGCTTTCGCATCTGAGCGGCATCTTCGAGATGCACGAGTCGGTCGACGCCGCGAAGATGGCGGCGTGGCCGTGGGCGGCAATCAGGGCGGCGGCGGGTGGCACCGCGCTGTGCGGCGTGCTGGTATGGGCGGGGCTTCGCTGGCCCGCGGAGCTCTCAGGCATCGGCGAGGCCGTCACATCCGCGCTGACCGGAGGCGCACCAGCGCCGGTGACGGCCAGCAGGCTTCAGCCGTTCATCGAATTGGGCAAACTGGTGGCGGCGGCGCTGATCGGTAGCCTGGTCACCGCCGTCCATAAGCCCTCGCCGCGCGATCCTCAGGGCAGTCGATCGATGGAGCAGGCGCAGATGCTGCTCTGCGTGTCCGGCGCGCTGATGATGATCATCATCGGCAACTCGCTGGCGCGTGCGTTCGGCATCGCCGGCGCGGCGAGCATCATCAGGTTTCGAACGCCGGTGGACGACCCCAAGGACGTGACGATCCTGTTTCTGCTGATGGGGCTTGGCATGTCGGCGGGCCTGGGCGCGTTCGCCGTCGCCGGCCTCGGTACCGCGTTCCTCTGCCTGACGCTCGTCGGCCTCGACCTCATGGTCAAGCAGCAGACGCGACTGATGTCGGTCGAGATCGTCGCCAGCGGCCGGACGTTCCCGTCCCAGCGCGTCGAGGAGGTCTTCGCGCGCAACCAGGTCGTGTTCGAGCCGCGTGAGATCGCACAGGCGGACGACGTGACGGTCAAGTATCACGCCTGGCTCGACCAGCGGGTGTCGCTCGACGATCTCAGCGCGCAGCTGATGCGCGATGCCGACGGTGTGACCGCCGTCGCCTGGGAGCACCCCAAGCGCGCATGAGCGCGCCACGCGGCCCCCGCGACGAGGTGGTGACGGCGCCGGCCGAGCGGCGCGAGGTGGTGCTGCGCGTGATTCGGGACGCGCGCGAACGCCTGGTCCTGTCCCTCTATCGCTGCAACGACAAGGCTGTGTTCGCCGAGCTCGGTCTGGCGCGCGAGCGCGGCGTCAGCGTGGACGTGCTGGTGACTTCCCGATCGGGCGGGAGCAAACGGCGGCTGCGAAAGCTGTGGCGCGCGCTCGAGGCCACGGGCGTCGCCATTCATCCCCACGCCGATCCCGTCGTCAAGTACCACGCCAAATATCTGGTCGCCGATGAGGGCCCGGCGCTCGTCGCGTCGTTGAACTTCACGCGGAAGTGCTTCGCCAAGACTATCGATGCGATCGTGATCACGCACGACCCAGAAGTAGTGCGGGGTCTTCGCGACCTGATCGCCGCCGATTGCAGCGGCGGCCAGATGCCTGCCGATGTGTCCCCCCGACTCATCGTCGGCCCCGAGCGAGCGCGGCGTCAGTTCACCGAGATCATCGAGCGGGCTCAATCGAGCATTCGGCTCATCGACAGGAAAGTGTCGGATCCCGCGATCACCACGCTGCTGCATCAGCGTCGCGAGGCCGGGTTGCGCGTCGATGTGTACGACGGCAAGCGACTCTGCGAGCTGCGATCGCACGGCAAGGTCATGCTCGTGGACGATGCGCTTGCCGTGGTCGGCGGACTGTCGCTGAATGCCATGAGCCTCGACTTCCGCCGCGAGGTCGCGGTCACGGTGACGGAGCCGTCGGCGGTCGCTCGAGTGGCGAGCCTCTTCGACGCCGTGGCCGCGAGCGAGGCGGTGAGGGTTTCGTCCGACGTGGCAGAGGAGGATGCGGCTTGCTGACTGGAGTGCTCGCCGGTCTGCTGACGTTGCTGCCGAATCCGTAGAGGCGGGTCTTCAGACCCGCCTACTCCGATGGCGAGCGGTCGCTCGCAGATGGCGCTGCGTGCGATCCATCAGCTGGAGTCTCGTCAGGCCGCCGAAACGCTTCTCGAGGTGCGGCCAGCAGAACTCCACGAACCCGTGACGTTCGGCGCGGTGCTTGGCCGGCGGATCGATCAGCCGGTGCTCGGCCGCGGCAGGCGCGAAATGAAATAGATCGGTCAGCCAGACCGGGTCGAGTCCGGCTGCCTGGCCGAAGGCCACGGCCGTCGAGATGTACGGTGCGGCGATGACGAGACGGCCCTCGTCGAGCGCCGGACGGATCTCCCAGCGTAAGCGGAAGGCCAGGTCCGCGGCATAGAGCAGCAGGAGCGTGCGCGGTGACGGCGTGCCCGCCTCCGCGTCGGCGACCGATAGCTCGTCGAAGATTCCTGAAGCTCCCCAGAGACTGATGCCGGCACGGTGCCGGCGGTTGGCAGCGGCGAGCTCGCGGGCGGCGGTCTTGAGCGCGCTGGCGTTGATGCCATCGATCGCGATCAACCTGGATCCGGTTGCGATCACACGCGCGTGCCCCGCATAGCCAGCCACTCGACCACCGCATCCAGGTTCCAATCGGACCACGGGCGTCCTTCGCCCTCGCGAAACAGGCGGCGGATCTCGCGGTGCTGATCGTGAATCGACTGCTCGGCGTCCACGGTGATGAAGCGGAAGATCAGCGCCAGCGACTCGTACTCGCGAATGACCCTGGCGATGAACCGCTCGTAGCTGGCGGTCGGCTCTTCGATGTCGGTCACGTCCTGTCCCGCTTCGTAGAACTTCGGGGTTCGCGTCGCGGCAATGCGCTGTCGCGAGGTGCCGGGCGAGACGGAAAAGTAGAAGACGAGATCCGGCCAGAGCAGCGGCTGATAGAGCTTGAGCACCTGGTCGAAGTCGAGCCCGCGCGCGACGTCACGGGCCAGCCCGGTGAACAGAAAACGGTCGGCGATGACGAGCTTGCCCTCCCAGAGGGCCGGCAGCACGACGCGCTCGACCCGATGTCTGAAGTCGGCGGCGTGGAGCAGCGAGAACTCCATCGGGCTGAGGACCCGGATGGCCTTGCGGCTCTTGATGATCGGCTTGATGAGATCCGAGGAATTCCACTTCGTCGTGACGACGTCGTAGCCGTCGGAGTTGAGCCAGGTCTTGAACAGCTTTCGCTGGGTCGTCTTGCCCGACCCATCCGGTCCCTCGAAGGCGACCAGCAGGCCGCGGCGCCGCGACCGATCTTCGAAATGGGTGCGTGCAAGCCTGCGCAGCTTCTGGTCGAGGGAGGTGGACGACAGGGTCGGCACAGGCGAGGACGGCAAATCATACCGCGGGATTTCCCGCACCCGGCGCCAGTGCCCGCGATTGCGCAAAAGTCTCTACCGCAAACCAGCCCCAGACGCGGCATACTGTGCTAGCTCCGTGAGGCGCATCCTCCTCCTCCTCATCTGCGTCGCGTGCGGATTCTGCGGCAGCCAGTCGCCGACCGGGCCCACACCCGGCCCGCCCACGGGCTCGCCGCCTCCGAGCATGCCGCCCTCCGGGCCGCAGGTGTTTGCCGGAGCCGGCGACATCGCGATGTGCGACAAGAACTCGCTCGAGACGGCGGCGCTGTTGGACAGGATCGGCGGGACTGATCTTCACGCTGGGCGACAACGCGTACTTTGATGGCTCGCGGCGCGACTATCAGAACTGCTACGACACGACATGGGGCCGGCACAAGGACCGGACGTTTCCGGTGCCGGGCAATCACGAGTACGTGACTCCGCACGCCTTGCCGTACTTCGAGTACTTCGGCGAGAGGGTGGGCGGACCGCAGGGAGAGGGCTACTACAGCTTCGAGGTTGGCGACTGGCACGCCGTCGCGCTCAACAGCAATATCGCGGCGGGGCCGGGATCAGCGCAGGCCACCTGGCTTCGCACCGATCTGGCGTCGAGCCGCGCCAGGTGCACCATCGCCTACTGGCATCATCC
Source organism: uncultured Acidobacteriota bacterium (assembly GCA_963751025.1). Lineage (GTDB taxonomy): Bacteria > Acidobacteriota > Vicinamibacteria > Vicinamibacterales > UBA2999 > Gp6-AA40. Next base: position 287,843 of record CAVVTC010000017.1, read on the forward strand.
CCTCTTCACGTCCGGACCCAACGGCGACATGCCGTCGATGCGCGAGCTCTGGCGAATTCTCTACGACGCGCGCGCGGAGATCGTGATGAGCGCGCACGAGCACATGTACGAGCGATTCGGGCCGCAGGATCCGGATGGCCATGCCGATCCGGCGAGGGGTATCCGGCAGTTCGTCGTCGGAACCGGCGGCGCGTTTCTCTCTCAGCCGAGGACCCTGCACCCGAACAGCGAAAGACCGCATCAGCTCGTTCGGCGTGCTGAAGCTGACGCTGTCGTCAGATCGATATCAGTGGGAGTTCGTTCCGGTGGCGGCGGCTCGACTTCCGACGGCGGGTCCGGCGTTTGTCACTAACTACTCACTCACCGAGAAGGCGACGGCCGCCGACGCCTCGCTCGTGCCGCACCAGTTGTGCGCGTGGACGCGGGCGAAGTGCGTGCCTGGAGCGATATGCTCGATCAGGTGATGCGCGACGGGCGTGTTGGTCAGGACTGTCTCTGAACTGGATGGAGTCACGCCAACGGTCACGACGTAATCGGTCGCATCACGGACCGCTGACCACGACAGGCTGACGCTGGCGCCGCTGACCTCCGCGGACGGAGTGGCCGGTACGGCCGGCACGGCACAGCTCGCCGGCGCGGTCGGCGTCACGACGGCGACCGGAGACGGACTGGTGAGCGTTCCGCCGCCATTGGCGCATCCCGCGACCAACAGAAGTGCCGCCCCCGCGATTACTGCTCTCATCACTTCCATAACGTTTGACGCACGCGTCCTTCACGCGGTTGTCCACACGGACATCCAGCCGGCGTTGTCCGGCACCACGTCAGGGGCAAGGACCATGCCTGCCCTTTGCAGGTGCGTGCAGTTCCTGCTCAGCTGTAAGAGCTGTCAGGTGAGCACTTACAGTCGCCCGATCAAACTGGCGTCCTCAGGACTGTGATGGTTGGGATCGGCGCGTCCGAATTTGAAACCTGAGTGTTCGGAACCGTAATCTGCCGTCTTGGACGAGGGGTTCGGGGAAGGTAGAGTAGGCGTGTTTCTGCGCCCGCCGATGTGCGCAGACACAGGAACCCCGCCTGTGCGCAGCGCTTCTCCGGGCACGAGGTAGAACGATGCGAGTACTCGCAGTCATTGTGGTCGTGGCGCTCATGGGATTACCGCTCGTGGCCGGGACCGTACCGGCGGCGAAGCCTGAGGAAGTCGGTCTCTCCTCCGATCGGTTGAAACGCATCGGCGAAGCCGTGCAGCGCCACATCGAGGCGAACAACGTCGCCGGCGCCGTCACGCTCGTGGCGCGCCGGGGGCGCATCGCGCACTTCGAGGCGCGCGGCATGACGGACCTCGAGGCGAAGAAGGCGATGCCGAAGGACGGCCTGTTCCGTCTGGCGTCGATGTCCAAGCCGATCACCGGCGTGGCGATCATGATGCTCGTCGAAGAGGGCAAGGTTCGACTGAGCGATCCGGTCTCGCGATTCATTCCGGAGTTCAAGGCCCTCGACAAGGTGGCCGTGGCGAAGCCCGGTGCGCCGCCTGCGGCGCCAGGCGCCGAAGCGGCATTCGACGTTGTGCCAGCCGCCCGCGCGATCACGATCGCTGATCTCTTGAAGCACGGCTCCGGTCTGGTCAGCGGTGGACTCGGTGCTTCAGCGGCCAACCGCCTCGCGCCGCGCACACCCACCGATACGCTGGCCACGTACATTCCGAAGCTCGCCGCCGTGCCGCTGGATTTCCAGCCAGGAACGTTGTGGCGGTACAGCGGCCTGGCTGGCTTCGATGTGTTGAGCCGCGTCGTCGAGGTGGTCTCGGGACAGACCTTCGACGTCTTTCTCAAGCAGCGGCTGTTCGACCCGCTCGGGATGAAGGACACCGCGTTCTTTCCCGCGGCGGGAAAGGAGTCGAGGCTCGTCACCATCTACCAGACAACGCCGCAGGGATTGCGTCCGGGCAACCAGACCAACGCCGTCTCGAATGTCTACTTCTCTGGTGCAGGTGGTCTGATGAGCACCGCTGAGGACTATCTGCAGTTCGCGCAGATGATGCTCAACGAAGGTCAGTTGAACGGCCGGCGCTTCCTCGGCCCGCGCACGGTGCAGCTGATGACGAGCAATCACACCGGCGACATGGTGAACGGCCAGTTCGGCCGTCCGGCGCAGGGCATGGGCTTCGGCCTGAGCATGCAGGTGGTGCAGGATCCGGTCGCCGCCAATCTTCGCGTCTCGAAGGGCGCGTACGGGTGGGCCGGCGGCTCGGGCGTCAGCTTCTGGGTCGAGCCGGCGGAACAGATCGTCTCGATCTACTTTGTTCAAGGCGGATCTGGCGGCGCTCTTCGTCAGGACGTCGAGAACGCTATCTATCAGTCCATTGTGACGCCATGACGCTTCGCGCAACGACGACGACTCTCGTATTCATCGCAGCGCTCCTCGCTGCACAGGCATCGCCGCGGGCACAGGCTGGCTCGCTGCGGATGTTCATGTCCAATGGCTACCGGGCTGTCTTCGAGGATCTCAGCCGGAGCTGCGAGCAGTCGATCGGCCGCGCGGTGACGGCGCAGTTCGGCACCTCGACATCGCTCACGCAGCGCATCAACGCCGGCGAGCCATTCGATGTGGTGATCATGACGACGGAAGCGATGGAGGATCTCGGAAAGGCGGGGAAGGTCGGCGCGCGAACAGCGCTGGGCCGCTCCGGCATTGGCATCGGCGTTCGGACGGGAGCCAGGAAGCCTGACATTCGAACACCGGAGGCCCTGAAGGCGGCGTTCCTCGGTGCGAAATCGATCACCTACGCCGGTGCTGGAGCGAGTCGCCCGCACATCGAGCGGATGATGGCGACGCTCGGCATCGCGGACACGATGCCGCAGAAAACGATCCTCGAGCCGGACTCGGTACGCTCGGCTGCGAAGGTCGCCGGCGGCGAGGCGGAGCTGCTGATCACGCTGATCAGCGAAATATTGCCGGCGCCTGGCGTCGAGCTCGTCGGGCCGCTGCCGATGCAGTTCCAGAACTACGTGTCGTTCGCGGCGGCCACGGGCGCGAAGGCCGCAAGTCCCGAGGTAGGGAAGGCGCTCATCGCGTGCATCTCGGGGCCGAGCGTCGCCGCCACGCTCAAGGCGAAAGGCATGGAACGGCCCTAGTGCCGACGGAGACCGGGATGCGCAGATACGCAGTGTCCGTGTTGGCAGTACTCGTGGCCGTGCTGGCCGCGGGTACATCGCCGACGACCCAGAGTGAACGATCCGCAACGGCCGCGTCGGCAGTGGCTGCGACCGTGCCGCCGAAGCTGACGGCGTACAAGCAGGAAGCGGCCGCCAGCGTCGACGGCATGTACGACCTGGCACAGCAGATGGTCGATTCGGTATTCAGCTTCGGCGAGATCGGATTTCAGGAGTTCGAGACGCAGCGCTACCTGACCGGCATTCTCGAGCGCGAGGGATTCACCATCCAGAGAGGCGTCGCCGGAATTCCGACGGCGTGGACCGCACGCTTCGGATCGGGCCGTCCGGTGATCGCGCTGGGCTCCGATATCGACGGCATTCCGCAGGCATCGCAGAAGCCAGGCGTCGCATATCGTGCGCCGATCGTGGACGGCGCGCCGGGGCACGGCGAGGGGCACAACTCCGGAGTGCCGCTCAACATCGTCGCGGCCATCGCGGTGAAGCGGATCATGCAGCGCGATCGCCTGTCCGGCACGCTCGTGCTGTGGCCGGGCGTGGCCGAGGAGCAGCTCGCCACGAAGGCGTACTACGTTCGCGCTGGTGTGTTCAAGGACGTCGACGTTGTCCTCTACAACCACGTCGGCACCAATCTCACGACCGGCTGGGGCGACAGCGCCGGGAATGGCCTGGTGTCGGTCGAGTACACGTTCCACGGCGAATCGGCCCACAGCGGCAATGCGCCATGGCGCGGACGGAGCGCACTGGATGCCGTGGAGCTGATGAACGTCGGGTGGAACTACCGGCGAGAGCACCTGCGCATTCAACAGCGCTCCCACTACGTCGTCACCAACGGCGGCGACCAGCCGAACGTCGTCCCACGCAACGCCTCCGTCTGGTATTACTTCCGCGAGACGTCGTACCCCGAGATCAGGCGCATGTGGGAGACCGGCGACAAGATCGCGCAGGGCGCGGCGATGATGACCGACACGAGCGTGACGATGCGCGTGCTCGGATCGGCGTGGCCCATCCACACTAACAAGGCGCTCGCCGAAACGCAGCACGCCAACATCAGGTCAGTCGGCCTGCCCAAGTGGAGTGAGGCCGATGTCACGCTGGCGAAGGCGACGCAACGCGAACTGAAGGTGCCCGAGATCGGCCTCGCCACGGAGATCCCCGAGCTGCGCGGTCGCGAGGCGATCCCGGACGAGGAGAAGCGTGGCGGCGGGTCCGACGATATTGGCGATATTTCGTGGAACGTGCCGACGGTGAGCTTGAGCTACCCGGCCAACTTCCAGGCCGGCCCTGGACACAACTGGGCCAACGCCATCGCGATGGCGACGCCCATCGCTCACAAGGGCGTCATCGCCGGTGCGAAAGTGCAGGCCATGACCGTCCTCGATCTCCTGGTGCGACCCGAGCTCGTGACGCAGGCGTGGGACTACTTCCGGAACGTTCAGACGAAGAGCGTCACCTACACGCCACTGATCCGCCCCGAGGACACACCGGCCATCTGGCTCAACGAAGAGACGATGGCGAAGTACCGTCCCGAGATGAAGAAGTACTTACTACGACCCCTCGAAGTACAAGACCTATCTGGATCAGCTCGGTATCAAGTACCCGACGATCCGCTGATATGGCGTCGAGGGCTGCCATTCTTTGGGCTAACCGCCGCGGGTGTAGCCTCACCCGGTGGCCGACCGCGCACGGCGGGAAATCGGTCTCGCTCGTTCTCTGGCGATGCCCGGCGGAAACTCCGGCGACACGCTTCCCGCGTATCGCGGCCGCTCGGTACTTTCGGCGTCGAGGTCTTCTAACGGTAGCTGGCAGCCTGTAGCCGGTAGCCGGTGGCCGGTAGAGAAAGAAAAAGGGGGCGAGCCCACAAGCTCGCCCCCTTTATTTTTTGCATACCACCTACCAGCTACCGGCTACCAGCTAGCGTTCGACGTCTCCCTCAGGCGGGGCCGCACCGGCACCACGTCCGCCAGCCGGGGCTCCCGCGCCGCCTGCGCCCGCACCGCGGCCCCTGCCGCCGCCGCCTGCTTGCGGGTTGCCGTCCTGCACCGGCCGGCGCACGCGCTTGATGCCCTTCGCCAGATCGTCGGCAAGCGCCTTGTCCTCGGCGCGCTCCGCGCTGAGCGACTGCATGATCGCGAGGTTGCCTTCGTGGCACTCGTACGGCAGCAGCACGTCGCCCTCGAGCGGGGTCAGCGGCAGCGAGATCGTGTACGGGCTCGCGTAGGTCACCGGATCGTCGATCGTGATCTGGTACTGGATGACGTCGTCGGCGACGCGCTTGAAGCGCTCGGTGATCTTCATCTTGTCGCTGTGGCGGAGACCGTTGCCGTTCGGGCCGATGCTGGTCTTGTCGGTCAGGTTCGTCGTCTCGACGACCAGCTCTTCGCCGACCCAGCGCGCCCGCGAGTCGCCGAGGTACTGGCGAATCGACTGGTTGATGTGCGGACGGCCGTCGGTGTAGAGGACGCGCGTGTCGTGGATCATCTCGTAGCTGATGGCGACCATGCCCGGCGCCTGCACGATGCGGTTGCCGTTGCCGTAGACGACGCGCAGGACCGAGCCGACGATCCCGCGGGTGATGCAGCGGTCGTACAGCGTGAAATCTTCCGGGCTGTCGAAGGGACCATCGCCGAACGTCCCGCGGTCGCGCGGCGCGCGCCGCTTCTCGGCGGCGGGCGTGATGGCTGGTTGCCGGCCGTCGGCGGGATCGACGATCAGCGAGGTCTGCCGGAAGGCGCGGCGGGCGTAGTCGCCGCGGAAGGTGCCGATCGCGTTCAGCGCATTCTGGATGCCTTGCTGCGTCTGCTTCTGGCGCGCGGCCCACTGCTCATCGGTCTGATACAGGCCGGTGCACGTTCTGCGCCCGCTGCATCGGGATTCCCTGCGTGTCGTCGCTCGACCAGACGCCCTGCAAATCCGGATCGCCCCACGGCGTCTTCGGCACCGTGTACGGGATGGCGGGACCGTTGTTGTAGGCCGTGACCACCAGCGGCGGAGCCGCTGCGCTCTGCCCCGACACCGTCGTCGCGAGCGATGCGATGGCGATCGCTGCCACGAACGCCAAAAGCTATGAGTCCAGACTTCCTCATCACGTTCACCTCTTATGATGGCCGGTCCAAAAGGACCGGCCCTGACGGCGACGGCCGGTTCACGCGAACCTGCGCGCTGCGCGCATTATACGGCCGGCCTCCCGAGGCCGGAAGCGCCCAGCGGTCCATTCATTTACGGTAAAATCGGGCCGCCCGCACAGAGCAAAGGACATCTATACATGCGCAGATTTGGCGGAAGTCTGTTGATCGTCGTCGTTGTCGCACTCGTGACCGTCGCCGCACAGTCGGGCTCGAACGGCTCGGGCCGCTCGGCCAAGCCGTATACGACCTGGCGCGCGTATGGCGGCGGTGCGCACTCATCGCAATACTCCGCGCTGGATCAGATCAACAAGTCGAACGTCTCGCGTCTCGAGGTTGCCTGGACGCACCCGGTCAACGGGAACATCATCTTCAACCCGATCGTGATCGACGGGGTGATGTACGTCCAGGGCACCGGCAACGCCATCGTGGCGCTCGACGCGGCGACCGGCAAGGAGATCTGGCGGCACGCGAACCAGGGGGCGATTGGCGCACGAGGATTCAACTACTGGGAGAGCGCGGACGGAAAGGATCGACGGATCCTCTATCTCAACGCCGGACACCTGACGGCCATCAACGCCGCGACCGGCGAGACCATCACGTCGTTCGGCGACAACGGCCGCGTCGATCTCCGGATCGCGCTCTATCGTCAGGCGGCCAACCCGCTGCAGACGAGCAACCCGGGCCGGATCTTCAAGAACATCATGATCGTGTCGCTGCCGGCGCAGGGCGCGCAGTACGACGCGACGCCCGCGGACGTGCAGGCCTACGACGTGCTCACCGGCAAGCTCCTGTGGGTGTTTCACAGCATCCCGCACGCGGGCGAGTTCGGCTACGACACCTGGCCCCGAATGCACTACAAGGTCGGCGGCGGCGGGCACAACTGGAGCGAGTTCACGGTGGACGAGGAGAACGGCATCGCCTTCATCCCGTTCGGCAGCCCGCGCTTCGATTTCTACGGCGGCGATCGACCAGGGAACAACCTGTTCGGCAACTCGCTCGTCGCGCTCGATGCGACGACCGGCAAGCGGATCTGGCACTTCCAGACCGTGCATCACGATCTGTGGGACTACGACCTGCCGCAGGCCCCGAAGCTGCTGACGATTCGCCAGAACGGACGCAACATCGACGTCGTGGCGCAGGCGTCGAAGCAGGGATTCCTGTACGTGTTCGAGCGGAAGACCGGCCGCCCGATCTGGCCGATCGAAGAGCGCCCGGTCCCCAAGTCGGACATCCCGGGTGAGTGGACGTCGCCGACGCAGCCGTTCCCGACCAAGCCGGCGCCGTTCGCGAGACAGTCGTTCACGGCGAAGGACATCAATCCGTACCTGCCGAAGGCCGAGCGCGATGCGCTGCGTCGAGCGCTTCAAGACGCTTCGCAACGAGGGGCTGTTCACGCCGCCCAGCTTCGAGGGCTCGATTCAGCTGCCTGGTCACAACGGCGGTGCGAACTTCGGCAGCTCCGCCGTCGATCCGACTGCGCGGCGAGATGTACGTCGTCTCGAAGAGCCTGCCGACGGTGATTCGCATCGCGCTGCCCGGCGCAGGCCGGACGGGGCGGCGGCGCACTCGGCGGCGGACCGTCCGGGCCCGACCATCACGGCGGAGCAGAAGGCCAAGCTGATCGCCGAGGCGCAGGCGCTGGTCGCCAAGGGCCCGGTGCAGTTCCCGTCGCCCTATGAGTTCATGAACACCAACAGCCTGAGCATGAGCGCGATCGGGCCGCCGTGGTCGGAGATCACGGCGTACGACCTCAACACCGGCAACATCAAGTGGCAGATACCTGCCGGTCAGCGTGGACGCGCCTCCCGAGCTCGGCATCCCGGCCAACACCGGCTCGCACTTCCCGAGGAGCGGGCCGCTCGTCACCGCCGGAGGTCTGCTGTTCGTGTCGACCGGCTCTGACAAGAAGGTCCGTGCGTACGATCGCGAGACCGGCAAGGAAGTGTGGTCAGCGCGATCTGCCGGCGACCTCGGAAGGCATGCCGGCGACTTACGAAGTGAACGGACGGCAGTACATCGTGGTGCCGGTTGCGGCGGGTGGTGGTCAGTTCGCGGCGCGGTTCGGCGGTCCGCCGCCTGCGCCCGCACCGCCGGCGGCGGCGCCGGCCGCACCGGAGCAGCAGGGTGCCGCGCGCCAGGGTGGTGCGGCCGCCGGTGGCGGCCGCGGAGGCCGCGGCGGTGCGGCGCCGCTGCCCGGCCAGTACATGGTGTTCGCGCTGCCGCAGAAGTAACGACGGCGGGTCCACAAACCAGGACCCGCCCTACACAGTCGCTTGTCAGACACTAGCCTGTCAGCGTAGGGCGGGTCCTGTTCTGTGGACCCGCCGTTCAGGGAGACCGAATGAAACGCTTCGTGGGACTCGCGGCGGCGGGACGCTGGTCGCAGGAATTGGCATGTGGGCGCAGCAGAACGTCCGCACGCAAAGCGCTGTGCCCGATGGTGACTGGCGCACGATCAATCGCGACCTCGCAGCCAGTCGATACTCGCCGCTGAAGGACATCAACACGGGCAACGTTGCCAAGCTCAAGGAAGCCTGGACGTTCCGTCTTGGCGGCGGCGCCTCGTCAGTGCCGCTCGTCGTCGGTGGCGTGATGTACGTCTCGAGCGGCAATCGTGTCGTCGCGCTCGATGGCGATACCGGCAAGGAGATCTGGGCGCACTCGCTGCAGCCGGTCGCGGCGCCGGCCCCGGCTGCGCCGCCGACTGACGCACAAGGTGCTCCCGCGCCCGGCGGTGGTGGCGGTGGTCGGGGCCGCGGTGGTCGGGGGGACCGACCGCCTCGCAGCGCGGGGTCGGCTACTGGCCCGGCGACGGCACGCTGGGCGCGCGCATTCTGTTCATGAGCGGCAACCGGCTGATGGCGGTCGATGCCGCGACCGGCACGCCTGCCGAGGGATTCGGCGACGAAGGGATCGGTCGACGTCGGCGTCCCGTACGGCGGCACGCCGACGATCTATCGCAACGTCGCGATCATCGGCGCCGCGACGGGCGAGATTCCGCAAGGTCCGCCGGCAATCCGCGCGCGTTCGACGTGGTCACCGGGAAGAAGCTCTGGGAGTTCCAGACCGTTCCCAAGCCGGGCGAGAAGTTCAACGACACCTGGGGCGACGGATGGAAGGATCGCTCGGGCGCGAACATGTGGGGGTTCGCCGCGCCGGTCGATATCGAGCGCGGCATCGTCTATCTGCCGATTGCGGGCCCGGCGACCAACTACTACGGTGGCGATCGTCCGGGCAACAACGTCTTCGCCAACTCCATCGTCGCGGTCGATGCGCAGACCGGGCAAGTACCGCTGGCACTTCCAGACCGTGCACCACGACATCTGGGACATCGACATGCCCTCGGCGGGCGCGCTCATCGACTTCGTGCAGGACGGCCGCCGGACGCCGGCGATCGCGCACGTCGGCAAGAGCGAGCTATGTGTTCGTGCTCGATCGCGTCACCGGCAAGCCGCTCATTCCGGTCGAGGAGCGGCCGGTGCCGAAGGGCGACGTGCCGACGAGTGGTACTCACCGACGCAGCCGTTCCCGGTCCGGCCCGGTCCGCTGAGCCGCGACGAGCTTCAACAAGGACACCGATCTCGTCCGGCCGGAAGACACGACGCCCGAGCACGTCGCGGCGTGCACGGCGATGATGGAGAAGGCGGCGGCTTCTACAACGCGGGTCCGTTCACGCCGTTTCTGTTCAAGGAGATCGGCGCGCCGCCGAAGTCGACGATTCAGTTTCCCGGTGGCACCGGCGGCGTGAACTGGGGCGGCATGGCGGCGGATCCGACGACCGGTATCGTTCTACGTCAATGCGCAGAACACGTCGCTGGTCGGCTGGGTCGAGCGGAAGTCGCCCGGCGTGACCTACAGCTTCGAAGCGCCGAACTCGAACCATCCGTTCGACCGCGCCAGCGTGAACGGCGTCGGATCCGTTCTTCACGTTCTCGGCGCCGCTCAGCGGCAAGTCCAACGAGGGACGCACGCAAGGGAACGGTCAGACGGTGACTGGCCCGCACGCTGGTCGGGCCGCGCTGCCGTGCCTGCGTCCGCCGTGGTCGAAGCTGATCGCGGTGAATGCCAACACCGGCGAGATCGTGTGGGAGCGCGTGCTCGGTCTGAACGAGGCACTGCCGGAAGGCAAGCAGCTCGTCGGCAACAGCGGCAGCGCCGGGCCCGACCGTGACCGCTGGCGGCCTGGTGTTCGTCGGCGCGACCAACGACGGCGCGCTTCCGCGCGTTCGACGCCAAGACCGGCAAGGAAGCTGTGGGTGGTGAAGCTGCCGCCCGCGACCGGGAACGCGCCGAATGCGAACGCCAACCCGATGACCTATACGGGCGAGGAGCGGCAAGCAGCACGTCGCGGTCGGTCGCCGGTCAACGTTCACCTCCGATCGGTGTACGCGCTGCCCGTAAATCGTCGGGCACGTGTAGCCGGACTTCGTGCTGGTCTGCTCAGGGCCGCGTCCTTTCGGACTCGGCCGGGACGATCACGCATCGACACGCAGCGATCGCTGAGCCGTCAGGGCGGTGCGCAGGCGCTGCCTTGGCTTCAGTGGGCTGCCGGCGCCAGGCGCCGTCGAAGGCTATACGGCGCCCAAGACGCCCTGGGGCGATCCGGATCTGCAGGGCATCTGGCCCGGCATCGAGCTGGTCGGCGTGCCGATGCAGCGACCGCGGCCATCGGCGTGCGCAACTGGCTGACCGACGAGGAATTCAAGCAGCGTCAGGCGAACGCCGACGCGGCAGGCCGCTGCAGGACGAACGCCGAGTTCGATCTCGACGCGGCGACGGGAGCACGCCCGGCGGCGACGTCGGCGGACCCGTGTCGCCGCCTCCGCATTGGCTCGAGCGCGGCACGCCGCAGCGCATCGCGTCGCTGATCGTCGATCCACTGGACGGCCAGCAGCCGCCGCAGTGACGCCGGAAGCGCAGCAGCGCACACCAGGCCGCGGCGGCGGCGCCGCAAGCAGGCTCCGCGTCGCGGCCCGGCGGATTCGTATACCGATCGCAGCCTCTACGATCGCTGCATCACGCGCGGCATCGCCGGCTCGTTCCTGCCGGTCATCTACAACAACGGCAACGAGATCGTCCAGGGGCCGGGCTGGGTGGCGCTGCGCAACGAGATGATTCACGAGACGCGCATCGTCCCGCTCGACAGCCGTCCGCGGCTTGGTGTCGGAGATCACGCAGTTCATGGGCGATTCGCGCGGCCACTGGGAAGGCAACACGCTCGTCGTCGAGACCACCAACTTCAACGACCGGACGTCGGGCATCGGCGTCAACGGCGGCGGCCGGCACTCGGACGACGATGAAGGTCACCGAGCGCATCACGCGCGTGTCACCGGACCTGCTCGTCTGGGACATGACGTTCGATGATCCGAAGACCTGGACGCGGCCGTGGACGATTCGGCTGCCGCTGAAGCTGGACAACAATTACGCGATGGCCGAGTACGCGTGCCACGAAGGCAACTACTCGATGTTCAACATCCTGAGCGGCGCGCGCGCGGACGAGAAGGCGGCGGCAAAGAAGTAGAGGCGGGTCTTCAGACCCGCCCGACATGAGTTGACGAATTGATCGCGCCGCGCTCGCTCACACGTGCCTTGCTCCAGCAGGGCGCGCGTGCGCTGGCGGCGCGTGATGCCGACCTCGCTCGAATCCACCGGCGCCTGGGCGATCCACCGATCTGGGGCCGGCGTCCCGGCTTTCCCGCACTGGTCAAAATCATTCTCGAGCAGCAGGTGTCGCTGCGATCGGCGGCGGCGATGTATCGCCGGATCGACGCGCACGTCGGCGGACTGACGCCACTCGCGCTCGACCGTATCGGTGTCGCCGGACTGCGGGGACTTGGCGTGACGCGGCAGAAGGCCGCGTATTGTCACGGCCTGGCTCGCCGGGTTCTCGACGGGACTCTCGATCTCACCGCGATCGCCCGCGCCGCGGACGAGGAGGGGCGCCGGGTGTTACTCGACGTGCCAGGCCTCGGGCCGTGGAGCGTGGACATCTACTACCTGATGGCATTGCGTCGTCCCGATGTCTGGCCGCGTGGCGACCTCGCGCTGGCGATCGCCCTGCGTGACGTGAAGGGCCTGCGCGCGCTGCCGTCCTACGAGCAACAGCAGGACCTCGCGCGACCCTGGGCGCCATGGCGTTCCGTTGCCGCCCGGATTCTGTGGGCGCACTACCTCACGGAGCGTGGCCGCCCCTGGTTGACTTCGGCTCCCTGATCAGCGATCACCGATGTTCTGCCTGAGCTCTGTCCAGGCAGCGCGGGCTTCCTCCACCGATCCTTCGTCTTCGATGGTAGTGATGTCGCCGGGATCGCGGTCGAGGATGACGGCCTTCAGCACGCGACGCATGATCTTGCCGCTCCGCGTCTTCGGGAGCATGCGCACGAAGTTCAGATCGCCGATGACCGCGACGGCGCCGAGCTCGCGGCGTACGGTATCGAGCAGCGCCTGCCTCAGCTCCGGTGTCGGCGTCGTGGCCGAACTTGAGCAGCACGAACGCGGCGATGACTTCGCCGCGCATCTCGTCGGGCCGTCCCACGACGCCGCATTCGGCGACCGCTGGATGCTTCAGGAAGGCGCTCTCGACCTCGATCGTGCCGAGACGATGTGCGGCGATCTTGATCACTTCGTCGGCGCGCCCGGCAAACCAGAAGTATCCATCGCCATCCACGTGCGCGGAGTCGCCCGAGTAATAGACGTTCGGGATGCGCTGCCAGTAGTCGGAGGCGTAGCGCTCCGGCTCGCCCCAGAGACCCGGCGTCATGCCGGGGAATGGGCGCCTGAGCACCATGATGCCCTTCTCGTCGGGGCCGCAGGGCTGGCCGTCGAGCGTGACGACGGCGGCATCGATGCCGGGGAGCGGCAGGGCCGCGGAGCCCGGTTTGATTGGCAGCAACTCGATGCCGTACGGGTTGCCGAAGACCGGGCCGCCGGTTTCCGTCTGCCACATGTGGTCGATGACTGGCACGCGGCCGCCGAGCGCGGTGTTCTGCAGCCAGTCCCACGCGTGCGGGTTCAGCACTTCGCCCGCGCAGACGACGCGCTCGAGCCGTGGTGATTCACGTTGCCGAGCGTGTCTTCGCCGTACCGCATCAGCATGCGCACCGCGGTCGGCGACGTGAAGATGCCGGTGGCGCCGAACTCCTCGACGCCGACGCGCCAGTTCGAATCGGCCTGCGGAAAGTCGAGCGCGCCTTCGAACGCAATGGTCGTGCAGCCGGCAATCAGCGGCGCGTAGATCATGTAGCTGTGGCCGACGATCCAGCCGATGTCGGACGTCGCCCACCAGACGTCGGCCGGCTTCAGTCCGAAGCACCAGCGTCCCATGCTGACGATGTGGACCTGATAGCCGCCGTGGGTGTGAATCGCCAGCTTCGGCCGCGCGGTCGTGCCTGACGTGGCGAGGATGTAGGCAGGCTCGTTGGCCTCCATCGGTTCGTGCGCGCCTGACTGTCCGTCGGCGCGTTCGAGGAAGGTGTCCCAGGTGATGTCACGGTCCGCGACGAGCGCGGCTGGTTGACTGCCGCGTTGAAGCACGACCACGCGCTCGACGGCATGCGGCACGAGGTCGAGGGCGTCGTTCACGATCGTCTTCAGGTCGAATTCCTTGCCCTTGCGATACGTGACGTTCGCCGTGAAGACGAGCCGCGAGCCGCTGGCCTGAATACGGTCGCCGAGCGCGCGGGCGCCGAATCCGGCGAAGACGACCGAGTGGATCGCGCCGATGCGGACCGTGGCGAGCATCAGGACGATCGCTTCCGGAGACGTCGGCATGTAGATCGTCAGGCGGTCGCCCTTGCGGAGGCCGAGCCCGCGGAGTGCGGCGGCCGCGCGCGTCACGCGTTCGGCGAGCTCCGCGTACGTGAAGGACTGCCGCTCGCCTCGCTCGTTGAAGTAGATCAGCGCCGTGTGCGCGCCGCGTCCGCCGGCCACGTGGCGATCGAGCGCGTTGTAGGCGAGGTTGGTCTGCGCGCCGATGAACCAGCGGAAGGTGGGGAAGGTCCACTCGAACGCGCGGTCCCACGTCCGGAACCACGGCAGCTCCCCAGCCGCGCGAGCCCAGAACTCCTCCGGATCGCGAAGCCCATCGTCGATAAATCGTCTGACCGCTGGCGTCGCCATGAGAGACGGAATCATAATCAATGTTTCATGTCGCGTTTCCGGGCGTTTCGGATCACGAACACGGACGGGAAGATCAGCGGCTCGATCGTCGAGGCAACTCTTGACGAGCTGACGGCGGGCGATGTCGTCATCAAGGCTGAGTACTCGAGCGTCAACTACAAGGACGCGCTCGCCGCGACGGGGACGGGCAAGATCCTCCGGCGGTTTCCGCTGATCGGCGGCATCGACGTGGCCGGAACCGTCGCGTCCAGCACCGATTCGCGATGGCGCGAGGGCGACCGCGTCCTCGTCACCGGCTATGACCTGGGCGTCTCACAGGACGGCGGCTATGCGGCCTCGTGCGTGTGCCCGCCGACTGGGTCGTGCGCGTGCCCGACGGGCTGACGACGCACGAGGCGATGGTGCTCGGAACGGCAGGCTTCACCGCCGGCCTCGCCATCATCCGGCTCGAGCGCAACGGCCTGCGTGCCGGGGAAAGGACCCATCGCGGTGACGGGCGCGACGGGCGGCGTCGGCAGCGTCGCCATCGCGGCGCTCTCGCGGCTCGGATACGACGTCACGGCGATCACCGGCAAGGACGATGCGCACGAGTACCTGCAGTCGCTCGGCGCGAGCGAGGTGCTGTCGCGAACGACGCTCGTCATGGGGACCCGTCCGCTCGAAGCGGCCAGGTGGGCCGGCGCGGTCGACGCCGCGGGCGGCGATCTGCTCGCCTGGCTCACGCGGACGACGAACCACTGGGGCGGAATCGCCAGCACGGGCCTCACCGGCGGCGTCGAGCTGCGGACGACGGTCATGCCGTTCATCCTGCGCGGTGTCGCCCTCATCGGCATCGATTCCGCGATGTGCCCGATGGACATCCGCATGGAGGTCTGGCGGCGTCTGGCGACGGACATGAAACCGCGAGACCTCGAGCGCCATTGCCCACGAGATCACCCTCGACGGGCTTCCTTCGGCGTTCGACACGCTGCTCGCGGGCGCGGCCCGCGGACGGTACGTTGTCAACGTTGCTTGACATATCAGTCGTAGTTACCAGATAACCCCAACCATCCATGCTCGAAGCGTCCATCGTCGGTAGTCTTCCCAAGCCTTCCTGGCTGGCCCAGCCCAACATGTTGAAGGCGCCGTGGCGCATGTCGGGGACCGAACTGCATCACGCGCAGGACGACGCCGTGCGTCTCGCGATTCTGGAGCAGGAAGAGGCCGGCCTCGCGGTCGTGACCGACGGCGAGTTGCGGCGGCGGCATTACATCTGGGGATTCCTCGACGGCCTGACCGGCGTCGACACCGAGCGGCTCGCGCATCAGCGGTCGCGCGGTGGCCGGTACTCCGAGACGACCGAGGTCGCGCGTATCGTCGGACCCGTCGAGCGAACCCGTCCCGTGTTCCTCGATGCCTGCCGGTTCGCGCGCGGGGTGACGACGCGCCGGCTCAAAGTCACCTTGCCGGGTCCGATGACGATCGTGGACAGCATTGCCGACGAACACTACGGCGCCGATCGCAAGACGCTGGCGATGCGCTTTGCGTGTGCGCTCAATGCCGAAGCGCGCGATCTCGCCGCCGCCGGCGCCGATGTGATTCAGTTCGACGAGCCGTGCTTCAACATCTACGTCGACGAGGTCGAGGCCTGGGGCATCGAGGCGCTCGAGCAGTGCATGGACGGCGTGACCGCGCGCAAGGCGGTCCACATCTGCTACGGCTATGGAACCCCTGCGGTGCTGGCGTGGAAGACGAAGAACACCGACTGGGGCCACTACGGAGTGACGTTGCCGCTGCTGGCGAAGAGCAGCGTGGATCAGGTCTCGGTGGAGTGCGCGGGATCGGGTGTGGATGTCTCAGTGCTGCGCGAGCTGGGTGGCAAGGACGTCCTGCTCGGGGCGATCGATGTCGGCACCGAAGACGTCGAGACGCCGGAGATCGTGGCCGGTCGCATTCGGCAAGCGCTGGCGCACGTGCCGGCTTCTCAGATTCTTCCCTGTAGTGATTGCGGCCTCGTGCCGCGCAGCCGCGAGGCCTCTCGGGGTAAAATGCGCGCGCTGGCAGCCGGCGCGGCCATCGTGCGCGCCGAGCTGGGGGCCCACTCGGATCGGGAGGCGATCGCGGGCCGGCGGTAAACGGCGTCCAGGACGGCACGTATTCTTGACAGAGCGTCGAGAACTCTGGTAAACGTCCGGACGACAACGACTTCCTAACGATATTCCCTGCGGATTCTCAGGCGGGGACCGCAAGTTCTTCAACGCGTGACAAGAGGAGACCTGGCAGATGCGATACCGGTTTACAGGCGCAATGATAGCGATGGCAATAGCAGCGGCGGTGTCGCTTACCGCTGGACAGGCGGGCCGTGGCGCTGCGCCCGCTGGAGGCGCGGCTCCCGCGCCGGCAGGACAAGGTCGTGGTGCGGCTCCCGCACCCCCACAGCCTGCGGGCCGCGGCGCGGCGCCAGCGCGTCCTGCGACGATCGCCGGGAAGCCGAATCTGAACGGCGTCTGGCAGGCGCTGGGCAACGCGTACTGGAATCTCGAGGACCACTCCGCGTCCGGCCTCAGTCAGTTCTGGCAACTCGGCGCGATCGCGGCGATCCCGGCAGGGCAGAGCGTCGTTGAGGGCGGCACGATTCCCTATCTCCCGGCAGCCTTGAAGAAGCGCCAGGAGAACATGGCCGGCTGGCCGAAGACCGATCCCGAGGCGAAGTGCTACATGCCCGGGATTCCGCGCGCGACCTACATGCCCTATCCGTTCCAGATCGTTCAGGGCCAGAAGGACATCCTCTTCGTGTACGAGTACGCGAGCTCGAACCGCATCGTCCACATGATCAACCACACCGAGCCGCCGGTGGATAGCTGGATGGGCTGGTCGGACGGCAAGTGGGACGGGGACACGCTCGTGATCACCGTGACGGCCAACAACGATCAGACGTGGTTCGATCGCGCGGGCAATCACCACTCGGATCAGCTCAAGGTGACTGAGCGCTACGCGCTGGCGCCCGGCGGGAACCACATCAACTACTCCGCGACCATCGAGGATCCCGAGGACGTTCTCGCGTCCCTGGACGATCCGCATGCCGCTCTACCGCCGCATGGAGCAGAATGTGCAGCTGCTCGAATTCAAGTGCGTCGAGTTCTCGGAGGAGCTGCTCTACGGCGATCTGAAGAAGAAGACCGAGTAGGGCGCATCCCCTGTTCCGGCAGGTGCTTACGACCGAGAACAGGTCGGCGGAGAAGGGCTTCGGGGAGTGGCGCTCCCCCCGAAGACGAGGTACAATTTGGGAAACGTCCTGAATACCTAGTATGGAGATGAATCCGATGCGAACGAAACTCTTCAGCGTAATGGCCGGTGCCGCGCTTCTGGCGTCGGTGGCTGCGGTTCAAGTGTCCGCGCACCACTCCTTTGCGGCGGAATTCGACGCCAAGCGCCCGGTCAAGCTGCGGGGCACGGTCGTGAAGATGGAGTGGATCAACCCTCACTCCTGGATCCACATCGACGTGAAGGATCCGGCGTCCGGCAAGGTCGAGCGCTGGATGGTCGAGGGCGGCGCGCCGAACGCGTTGCTCCGCCGCGGCTGGAACAAGAAGTCGCTGACCGAAGGCACCGAGATTCTCGTCGAGGGCTTCCAGGCCAAGGACGGGGCGAATCGAGCCAACGGGCGTGACATCACCTTCCCGGACGGCAAGAAGCTCTTCGTCGGATCGTCGGGCATCGGCGCGCCGGACGAGAGACCCGAGAAGTAACGACTCGTAACTCACCCGTGAGAGGCACGTCCGACAGGACGTGCCTCTTGCCCACCTTTTTCCCTTCAGGTCAAAGTATCCTCTTGGCCTGATGTCACATTCCACAATCGAAGCCGTCTCCGCTGCGCGGTGGCGCATCGCGATCTCGCTCACGATAGCGATGATGGCGACCTATTTCAGTTTCATCCTGCTGGTCGCTTTCAATAAGCCCCTGCTCGGCAGGCTCATTGTGCCGGGTCTGAGCCTCGGGATCCTGCTCGGCGCGCTCACGATCGTGGTGGCGTGGGTGCTGACGTGGATTTACATCAGCTGGGCCAACACCCACTACGACGCCTCTCTCCGGGGCCTGCGACGATGAGTGGGCTCGGCGAACCGAACGCGACCGCCATCGCCTTTTTCGCGGTATTCATCGCGCTGACGGTCGGCATCACGATCTGGGCTTCGCGGAAGACACGCACCGCCGATCACTTCTATGCCGCCGGACGCAGCGTGACGGCGCTGCAGAACGGGTTGGCGCTGGCCGGCGACTACATGAGCGCGGCGAGCTTTCTCGGCATCGCTGGTCTCGTCGCGCTCTCGGGATTCGACGGTCTGATCTACTCGACCGGCTGGCTCGTCGGCTGGCCGATCGTCATGTTCCTGATCGCCGAGCCATTGCGGAACCTCGGTCGCTACACCTTCGCCGACGTCGTGGCGGCGCGCCTGAAGCAGACGCCCATCCGTATCGCCGCGTCCATCGGGTCCCTCGCGGTCATCTCGTTCTATCTCATCGCGCAGATGGTCGGCGCGGGCAACCTGATCCGCCTGCTCTTTGGGTTGCCGTACGAATTGGCGGTCATCATCGTCGGGCTGGTGATGTTGTCCTACGTGCTGTTCGGCGGGATGATCGCGACCACCTGGGTGCAGATCGTGAAGGCCGTGCTTCTCCTGGGAGGAGCCACGCTGCTGGCGCTTCTCGTGATCGCCAAGTTCGGCTTCAATCCCCTCGCGCTCTTCGCACAGGCCTCCGCTCAGTACGGCGCCGGCGTGCTGGCTCCAGGGCGACTCGTGACCGATCCGATCGACGCCATGTCGCTCGGGCTGGCGTTGATGCTTGGAACCGCAGGCCTGCCGCACATCCTGATGCGGTTCTACACCGTGCCGGACGCGCGGACCGCGCGGACATCGGTCGGCTATGCGACCGCGTTCATCGGGTTCTTCTACCTGCTGACGTTCATCCTTGGATTCGGGGCGATGGTGCTGATCGGCCGCGACTCGATCATCGCGATTGACGCCGGTGGCAACATGGCGGCGCCGCTGCTTGCCGAGGCCCTCGGAGGGCCGCGTCTCCTCGGCTTCATCGCCGCCGTAGCGTTTGCCACGATCTTGGCCGTGGTCGCGGGCCTGACGCTGTCGGGAGCCGCGACGCTCTCGCACGACCTCTGGGTCAACGTGTTCCGCGGCGCGCATGCCGACGAGCGCGAACAGCTGAAGGTGGCGCGCCTTGCCACCGTCGTCCTCGCGATCGTCTCAATCGTGCTCGGGATCACGTTCAAAGGACAGAACGTCGCGTACATGGTGGGGCTGGCGTTCGCCATTGCCGCAAGCGCGAATTTCCCGGCACTCGTGTTGTCGATCTTCTGGAAGCGTCTGACGACGGCCGGGGCGCAGGTCAGCATGCTGACGGGCACGGTCTCGACGCTCGTGCTGATCTATCTCTCACCGGCGATTCAGATCGACATCCTCAAGAACACCGAGGCCTGGTTCCCGCTCAGAAATCCCGGCATCGTCACCATTCCGCTGTCGTTTGTGATCGCAATCGGCGTCTCGTTGCTGTGGCCGGTTGCGGCGGAGGAGCGTCGCTTCGCCGAGCTCGAGCGGCAGCTGCATCTGGGTGTTGAGTAGCGGTGCGATAGTGCGAGGGTGCGAGAGTGCGAAGGTGCAGGTATGAGGCGAAGCCTCTTGCTGCTGTCGCTCGTCCTCGTCGTCGTCGCTATTGGCGCGATGCTTGTGTGGCGGGCTCGCGCGCTTCCCGCCCCAGGCTCGAACACCTACGAAGAGACGACGCGCGCGTTCTATCACGGTCTGGCCGCGCTCGAAGTCGGCCTCCTGGACGATGCACGGCAGCAGTTCACCAGCGCCACGATGCTCGTGCCTCGCGAGCCGGCGTCGTGGGCGAACCTGGGCCTTGCGCAACTGCGGCTGGGGGAGCTGGAGGCGGCTGCCGAGCCTGTCGAGCGCGCACTCTCGCTTGCGCCGGACAACAGCGATCTGGTGCTGCTGGCCGCGCGCATGGAAACAGCGAGAGGTCGTCTGGACGAAGGGGTCGCGCGTCTTCGCCAGGCGGTGGCGCTCGACGCACAGGGACTTCGGACTCGCTTTGCGCTCGCTGAAGAACTCACACGGTTAGGGAGTGCCGAGGCCGACACTGAAGCGCAGGCGCTGCTCGACGAGCTCGCCACGCGGGCACCGGCGAACATCGCCATTCAATTGGAGCGCGCGCGGCTCGCGGCCAAACTGAGAGATGCGCAGCGGCTGCGCGAGTCGGTGGCTGCGGTCGGGCGCGACGCCGCCACGTGGTCCACTCAGGCGAGGGAGCAGTTCGCGGTCGTCGAGAAGGTCGCGGCGGACGGCAACTTCGACGACGCGCCACGCGCGACGACGATCCTGCGCAACGTGCTGGCGCCGGTGCCGGCCTTCTCGGAGAGTCTCACCGCGGTACGAACGCCAGCCGAGCTCATCGCGGAACCATTCGATCGCTTCCTGGTGCTGGCCTCTCCGCCGGCGACGCCATCGCCCGCGGACACATCGCTGGCCTTCGCGATGGAGACTCTCGCCGGTGGTGAGGACCTCACCACCGTGGCGGCGTTTCCACTGACGACAGACGGCGAGCCGGCCATCATCGGCGCGAATCGCGCGGTGCTCCGGTTCGTCGGTGGTGCGCCCACGGGTAACTGGACACAAGATCCGCCATCGGCACCCGGTCCCACGCGAGACAACATCGCGACGCTCGATTGGAACCACGACTTCCGTACAGACGTGGTGATGGCGTTTGGACCTGTGATTCGCCTGTTTCTTCAGGGTCAGGACGGCACGTTCACGGTGGCGGCGTCGGCACAGACCCACGCCGACGAGGCCGGAATCTGGCCGGCAGACGTTGAGATGGATGGCGACATCGATCTCGTGCTGGCTCCCAGAGAAGGGCCGCCTCTCGTCCTGAGAAACAACGGCAACGGCGGGTGGAGCGAGCAGCAACCGTTCGCCGGCGTCTCTGGCGTTCGTCACTTTGCCTGGGCGGACCTGGACCGTGACGCCGATCCGGATGCGGTGTTCGTCGATGCATCAGGCGCGCTGCACGTCTTCACCAACCGGCAGGCAGGGGCGTTCGTTCGTCTCGAGGGTCTTGCGGCACCGGGCAACGTCGTTGGCGTCACCGTTGGCGACATCGATGCCGATGGTGCGATGGACGTCATCACGATCGACTCGTCAGGCGTGCTCCGGCGCACGTCGCGGCCCGGCGAGACGTGGACGGCTGGTGACCTCGCGCGGTGGGATGGATTGACTGCGGCGGCAGCCAGCACGCATCGACTCGATCACCGCCGATCTGGATAACAACGGCGCCCTCGATCTGATCGCGGCAGGCCGGAGGCCAGTCACGGATCTGGCTGGCCGGCGTCGATCACGTCCTGCAGCCGTTGGGCTCGCCGCTCCAGGGCGAGGTGTCGTCAGCCCTCGATCTGAACGCCGACGGGTTCGCTCGATCTGGTTGGCGTGTCGGGCGGCCGCGCGGTGCGTTGGCTCGGCCAAGGCACGGCGGGCTACCACTGGAAAGTGATTCGGCCGCGGGCGCAGCAGCAGGCCGGCGACCAGCGCATCAACGCGTTCGGTGTCGGCGGCGAGATTCAAGTCCGCTCGGGATTGCTCGTGCAGACGCA
Organism: uncultured Acidobacteriota bacterium; assembly: GCA_963751025.1. Lineage (GTDB taxonomy): Bacteria > Acidobacteriota > Vicinamibacteria > Vicinamibacterales > UBA2999 > Gp6-AA40. Next base: position 309,901 of record CAVVTC010000017.1, read on the forward strand.
GGTGCTGGCTGGCGCGCCACTTCATTTCGGGCTCGGCACGCGCACCTCGATCGACGTCGCGCGCATCGTCTGGCCGAACGGCGTCGCGCAGGCCGAGTTCCGCGGCGGTGTGGACGATGCGATCGTGGCGGAGCAGCGGCTGAAGGGATCGTGTCCGTGGGTGTTCGCCTGGGACGGCAGCCGCATGGGCTTCGTCACCGATTTCCTGTGGCGATCGCCGCTCGGTCTTCGCATCAACGCGCAGGACACCGCCGGCGTCACGCAGACGGAGGACTGGGTGAAGATTGCCGGCAGTCAGCTCACGCCGCGCAATGGCGCCTACGACATCCGGATCACGGCGGAGCTCTGGGAGACGCACTTCTTCGACCACGTCTCGCTGCTGGTCGTGGATCATCCGGCGGAGACCGAGGTCTTCGTGGACGAGCGGTTCTCACCCGCGCATCCGCCGTCGCTCGACGTCAACGTGATGGGCGCGCTGGCGCCGGTGGCGAAGGCCTGGGACGAGCGCGGCCAGGACGTCACCGAACTGGTGACGCGGCGAGACGGACGGTATCTCGCATCGTTTGCCAAGGGCGCGTATCAGGGCATCGCGAAGGATCATTTCGTTGAGTTCGAGATTGGTCGACGGTCCGGCTGAAGGCGGACACTACGTTGGTCGCCAGCGGCTGGATCTATCCGACCGACAGCAGCATCAATGTGGCGATCGGTCAGGGCGGCCACGTCACGCCCAGCGGCCTGGCTCTCGAGGCGCGAGTGCGTGATGGACGCTGGGTAGTGGTGAATCCCGATCTGGGTTTCCCGGCGGGGAAGAACAAGACGATCCTCGCCGATCTCAGCGGCGTGCCTGCTGACGCCACGCGGCTGCGCCTTCGCACCAACCTCGAGATCTACTGGGACCAGATCGCCGTGTCGGACCGCAGCCAGGCGCAGGTGCGGACCAGGCGACTGCCGCTGATGAGCGCTGAACTCGCCTTCAGGGGCTATTCGCAGACGACCTCGCCGCGCGGCGATGCGCCGGAGACGCCGATCTACGAGCGAGTCGCCAACACGACGCAGCGCTGGCGCGACCTGGTGGGCTACTACACGCGCTTCGGTAATGTGATCGCACTATTGGCCGGCGTGGACGATCGATATGTGATCATGAACGCCGGCGATGAGCTTCGCCTGCGGTTCGAGGAACAGGCGCCTCCGCCCGCCGGCTGGCGGCGGGATTTCGTTTTGATCGGCGACGGCTGGGAGAAGGACGGCGACTACAACACCGGTCATTCGCAGACGGTGCTGCCGCTGCCCTCACACAGCCGGCCCGACTATGGCGCCGGCGATCCGAGTCTCACGTTGACCGAGGATCCCGTGTACGCGCGCCATCGAGATGACTGGGAGCAGTACCACACACGCTTCGTGACGCCGAGGGCGTTCGTCAGAGGACTGCGCAGGTAGGGCGCGCCCTTCTGGACGCGCCGAGCACGCGAAGGCCTGGCTCAGACCGGTCCGAAAGGACCGGCCCTACGCGCAGAAGGACCAGCCCTACGGAGTCGAGAGATTTGAATCCAGCCCAACGACAGCGCATTGCGTGGTTCGCGTGGACGATCCTGCTCGTGTCGTCCCTCGTGGCCCTGCGCGTGTTGAACTCTCGGGCGACAGCGAGCGCTTACGAAGTGACGGCGGGAGTCGCCGACAGCCGCTTCGGCTTCCGGCTCGAGGAGTCGGCGAAGGCGCTGGGCGTGGACTTCGTGCACCAGGGCCCCACGTTCGACGCGCGGCTGGCGCACATCATGCCGCAGGTCGCGGCCATGGGCGCGGCCGTCGCGGTTGCCGACTTCGATCGCGACGGCTGGCAGGACTTCTACGTCACGAACAGCGGCGAGGGCAGCCTCAATCGTCTGTATCGCAATCAGGGCAACGGCACCTTCAGCGACGTCGCAGCCCAGATGGGCGTGGCTGATGTGAACCAGCGCGGCACCGGCGTGTCGATGGGCGCCGTCTGGGGCGACTACGACAACGATGGCTGGGACGATCTGTTCCTCTACCGCTACGGCCGTCCGGAGCTCTTTCACAACGACAAGGGCGTTCGCTTCGTCGCGGTCGGCGAGCAGGCCGGTCTTCCGAAATGGGTGAACGCGAACAGCGCGACCTGGCTCGATTACGACCGCGACGGCCGCCTCGATCTCTTTCTCGCCGGCTACTGGGCGGACAACGTCGATCTCTGGAAGCTCGAGACGACGAAGATCATGCCGGAGAGCTTCGAGTACGCGACCAACGGCGGCCGGAAGTACCTGCTGCACAACCGCGGCGACGGGACGTTCGAGGACAAGGCGGAAGCACTGGGCATCAAGAGCCGCCGCTGGACTCTCGCGCTGATCGCCGCCGATTTGCTTGGCACTGGCTATCCCGATCTGTTCCTGTCGAACGACTACGGCGTATCCGAGCTCTTTGCCAATCGCGGCGGCAAGGGCTTCGTGGATGTGGCGGAGGACACGGGCGTCGGGCGCTCTCCGAAGAGCGGAATGAATGCGTCCATCGGCGACGTCTTCAACGACGGACGACTCGCGATCTACAAGACCAACATCTCAGAGCAGGGCGCGCTGGTTCAGGGCAACGATTTGTGGGTGCCCCGCAACACAACGCCCAAGGCCCAAGACCCAACGCCCAACGCCGTGGAATACGACAACCTCGCTTCGAGCATGGGCATCGACTACGGCGGCTGGAGCTGGGGCGCGCAGTTCGGCGACCTGAACAACGACGGCACTCAGGATCTGTATCTCGTCAACGGCTACGTCTCGGCCGGCGAGCGAACCAGCTACTGGTACGACTTCGCCGTCATTGCCGTCGGGCACAGCCAGATCATCGGCGATGCCGCGAACTGGCCGCCGATGAAGGGTCGCAGCCTCTCGGGGTATCAGCGGAAGCGAGTGTGGCTCAATGACGGCCTCGGGCGGTTCACGGATGTGGCCCAGGTCGTCGGTGCGAGAGACACCTATGACGGCAGGGCGGTCGCGCTCGCCGATCTCGGCAATCGCGGTGTGCTCGACGTCATCGTCGCGAATCAGCGCGGGCCGCTGCTGATCTACAGGAACACGGTCGTGCCCGGCCGGCACTGGATTCAATTCGAGCTCGAGGGTCGCGGCAGTAACCGCAATGCCTTCGGCGCTCGCGTCGAGCTGCAGTGGAAGGATCAGCTGCAGGTGCAGGAAGTCAGCGCGGCAACTGGCTTCAGCGCCCAGAATCAGCGGCGCCTGCACTACGGGCTGGGTGACGCGACGGCAGTCGAGCGCGTGACGATTCGCTGGCCGTCGGGCCGGACGCAGACGATCGAGCGGCCGCCGATCGACACGCTGCACCATATCAAGGAACCCTTCGACTCGGCTCAGGGCAAGCCCGATGGCCACTGACGCGCCGGCCCTGCGGGACAGCGCGGCGGCCGCGGCTCCGCGCCGGCTCCTGACCTTCGACAACCGCTATCTGCCGCCGCTGCTCATCACGAGCATCCTGCTCGTCGCGCACGTGTCGCACGGCATTCTCGAGGCCTGGTATGCGACCGCGCTCTCCATCGTCACGGCGATCGGCGCGGAAATGGTGATGGGCCGGATCACCTACGGAAAGTGGCCGCATCCGGCCAGCGCCTACATCAGCGGCATCAGCGCCGGCATCCTCGTGCGCTCCAACCTGTTGTGGCCGTACTTCCTGACCAGCCTGATCTCGATCACCTCGAAGTACGTGCTGCGGGTGAAGGGTCGCCACCTCTGGAACCCGACGAACTTCGGGGTCAGCGCCGCGGCATTCCTGGCGCCGGCGACGATCACCGTGCTCAGCATCCAGTGGGGCAACGTTGTCGCGCCGATGGCCATCATCTGGATCCTCGGCTCCGTCATCGTATGGCGTGTCGGCCGCGCGCACATCTCCGCGACCTACGTCGCCTCGTTCCTGCTGTTCTCGTTCGTGAGCAGTTCGATCACCGGTTTGCCCTGGCTGGCCACCGTCGCCCCGATCACCGGTCCGATGTATCAGCTCTTCATCTTCTTCATGGTCACGGATCCGAAGACGACGGTTCGCTCGAAGACCGGGCAGTGCGTCGTCGTCTTCCTGATCGCGTTCGTGGAGATGGTCCTGCGGCTCAACGAGATCCTGTACGCGCCCTTCTACGCGCTCTTCATCGTCGGGCCGATTGCGATGCTGGTGGAAATCTGGCTGGAGTCGCGTCGCGTCGCTGAGCGTCGCGGCTTTACAGCCGGACCTCGTAGAGGCGGGTCTTCAGGTCCGCCTAATGCTTCCCGATGAAATCGAGGACGGTCCGATTGAAGATCTCGGGCTGCTCCCAGTACGCCGAATGGCCGGACTCCGGGACGACGACCGCCTGCGAGCCTTTCACGCGCGCTGCAAACATCCGCATGATCGGCGGAGGCGAATACATGTCCGCGTCGCCGGTCAGTAGCAGTGTCGGCACGGCGATCGTCTCGAGCAGCGCGAAGGTCACGCGATTCCGAAACGTCTGGGCCGGCGGCTGCGCACTGGCTCGGGCGCGCGGTCTGCTCCAGCTCTCGCCATCGGGTCGCGCCGCCGGGATTCGACGCGCGATAGGACGGTCCCAGCTCGCGCATGTCTGCAGGCATCGCCAGGAACTCGGGCGTTCGAAGCAGCCGTATGGTCTCCTGATACTCCGGGTCCTGAACACCGCCGATGCTGTTGGCGACGACGAGGCTGCGCAGTCGGCGGGGGAACGACAGCGCATAGTCCCAGGCCACGAATCCACCGGCTGCTGTTCCGACCAGGTGGAACCGATCGATCTTCAAGTAATCCATCAACGCATTGAGATCATCGGCACCGGTACCCGGTGGACCGCCTGATGGGTCCGCCACCGAGCGTCCGTACCCGCGCCGGTCGTAGGTGATCACGCGATGGCCGCGCGCGATGAAGACTGGCCGTTGGTACTCCCAGACCCGGCTGCTGCCGGTCGCCGCGTGCACGAAGACCACGGGCGCGCCAGTGCCGCCGCTGTCGGTGAACCACAGGTGCACGCCTGGCAGATCTGCCAGACCTTCACGGGCGCCGGCCGCCGTCTGCCCGGCCAGCGCCGTGCAGAGGACGAGGATGAACCCGATCACGAATACCGGCCCGAGTGCTCGTCGAGAGTGGATGGCCATACGGGCCACTAGGCTACACTACGGCGCATGTTCAGCCTCATCACCGTCATGATGCTCAGCGCGCAGGCCGCGCCGCCTTCCTGCGAAAAGCTCGCGGCGCTTGCGCTACCGAACACGACAATCGCCTCGGCCCAGCCCGTGCCGGCCGGTCCGTTCACGCCACCAGCGCCACAGGGCCCTCCGGGAGGACCAGTGGCTGGAGCCGCGCCAGGCGCAGCGGCAGGCCGCGGAGCGCCGGCCGGTGGACGAGGTCAGATCGGACAGCCCGCAGCGCCCGTGCTGCCCGCGCACTGTCGCGTCGCGGTCGTGCTCAAGCCGTCCGCCGATTCACATATCGAGATGGAAGTGTGGCTGCCCGCGGAGAACTGGAACGGAAAGTTCCAGGCGGTCGGCAACGGCGGCTGGGCGGGCACGATCAGTTATGCGGCGATGGCGTCCGCGCTGCAGGAGGGCTACGCGACCGCATCCAACGACACGGGGCACAAGGGCGGCAACGCGCTGTTTGCGATCGGCCATCCGGAGAAACTCACGGACTTCGCCTACCGCGCCGTGCACGAGATGGTCGTGCAGTCGAAATCGATTATCAGCTCGTACTACAGCCGGCCAGCGCGCCTGTCCTACTGGAACGGCTGCTCGACCGGCGGCCGTCAGGGTCTCATGTCGGCGCAGAAGTATCCTGAGGACTTCGACGCGATTCTCGCCGGCGCTCCGGCCAACTATCAAACGCATCTCCACGCGTGGGACCTGTCGGTGGCGGTTCCGGTGCTGAAGGACTCCTCGTCGGCGATTCCGGCCGCGAAGCTGAATCTGATCAATCGAGCGGTGTTGAATGCGTGCGACGCGCGGGACGGCGTGACCGACGGCGTCCTCAACGACCCGCGAACCTGCTCGTTCGATGTGGCGAAGCTGCAGTGCAAGGCTGGTGACGCTGACGATTGCCTGACGGCGGCGCAGGTCGCGACGGCCAGGCGCGCGTATTCGGCGACGAAGACCGCGAGCGGAACCGTGGTGTTCCCCGGCAAGGACCCAGGCAGTGAAACGGGGTGGGGCGGGTTCGTCGGCGGACAGCAGGCGCCAGGTGTCTCAGTCGGATCGTTCCAGGTGGCCTATCAGGACGCCAACTGGGATGCGAAGACGTTCGATGTCGATCGCGATCTGAAGCTCGTGGACGAAAAGGTCGGTTCCATCGTCAACGCCGTGAGTCCCGATCTGCGTGCGTTCAAGGCGCGCGGCGGCAAGCTGTTGATGTATCACGGGTGGAACGACACGGCGATTTCCGCCGGCAACACCATCGACTACTACTCGAGCGTCCTGTCGCGCATGGGCGGCAAGCAGGACGACTGGATCCGCCTGTTCATGGCGCCTGGCATGCAGCATTGCGGCGGTGGGCCGGGACCGAATCAGGTGAATTGGATGGCCGCGCTCGAGCGCTGGCGCGAATCCGGAACCGCACCCGATCGTCTCGACGCGTCGCGCGTCACGAACAATCGCGTGGACATGACACGACCGCTGTGCGCGTATCCGCAGGTGGCGCACTACAAGGGTGTGGGCAGCACCAACGACGCGGCGAATTTTGTTTGTAAAGCCCCGTAGTGCGCTAAAGAGCAGAAGCGAGACTTGCCCCGGTCGCATCGAACACCGTTGATGCGCCGCTCCTGGCCATCGCAATGAACTTCGGCGTCACGACCGGATCGAACTGTTTGCCAGTGTCCGCCTCCAGCCGCCGGATGGCCTCATCGAGGGGCAGGCCCTTCCGATACGGTCTGGACGACACCATCGCATCGAACGAATCCATCACCGCGACGATGCGCGAGCCGATCGGAATCTCGTCGCCGCGCAGGCCGGCCGGATACCCTTTGCCATCGAACGCTTCGTGATGGTGCAGCACGAAGAGGCTGACGCGCTCGAAGCCGGGCACCGCACGCAGCACCGCCCACCCGTATTCGGGATGCTTCTTGATGACCGCGTACTCCGCCTCGGTCAGCTTCGCCGGCTTTCTCAGGATGGCGTCGGGGACGCCGATCTTCCCGATGTCGTGGAGGATCGCCGCGGCTTCGAGGTCGCGCAGGCAGTCGTCATCGAGCCCGAGATCGCGCCCGATGCGGACGGCCCATTCGGCGAGCCGGGTCGAGTGCACGCCGGTGTTCAGATCCTTCAAGTCGAGGAGCTGATTCATCGCGCAGATCACCGACGTACGCACGGCCAGGAGCTGCGTCTGCAGCTCCTTGACCGTGATGTTCTCCGGACTCCAGGAGGGGGCGGTGAGCATTTACCAGAGCCCGAGGAGGCCGCCCGTGGCCTTCTTGCGCGCGCGAATCGCGGACGGCGCGTGCAGGCGGCCCTTGCTGACGTCCCAGGAGATCCAGACGCCGTTGCCGGAGGCGTCGGCCGCCTGGTTGTTCGAGATGGCGCCCATCTCGGCGAGCATCGCCGCCGTGCCGGCCGCGAACGGCGTGCTGAACGACGTGCCCCACGAGGCTGCCCAGGTGCTGAACGGATAGATGGTCACGATCGCTTCGCCCGGCGCCGCAATCCACGCGACCGTCGTGCCGAAGTTCGAGAAGTTCGACAGCGTGTCCCAGTCGGTCGTGGACGCCACGCCCATGACCGTCGGCAGCGACGCCGGATACACGTTGATCTTCCGGCCGTCGTTGCCGGCGGAGGACACGGCGATGGCACCCTTCAAAGTGGCGTAGTCCAGCGCCCGCTCCAGCTCCCGCGACTTGTAGGAGAAGCTGAAGCTCATGTTGATCACCTTGGCGCCCCGGCTCGACGCCATGTAGATCGCACGCAGCACGTCTGAGGCGTAGCCGCTGCCGTCAGCCCCGAAGGCCTTGAGCGGCAGAATCTTCGCGCGCGGCGCGGCCAGGTGAATGACGCCGGCCACCATCGTGCCGTGGCCGAACGCTGCGTATTCGGGACCATCGAGCACGGCCATCGTGGACTGATCGAGCACCGCCATGGTCGATTGATTCACGAAGCCGGGCTTCGCGTCATCGAGCACCGCCATCGTCGATTGATTCGTGGTGCCCGACTGGCCGTCGAGGACGGCCATCGTGGACTGGCTGATGTCGCCCCGCTCGTCGGCGCCGTCGCGGTTACGGGTGAAGTCGTATCCAGGCACGAGCACGTTGGCCAGCACCGGATGCGTCGGTATCGACGCCGGTATCAATCACGGCCACGGTGATGCCGCGACCGGTGAGCCCGTAGCGATCGTGGGCCTCCGCCAGACCGAGAATCTCGAAGGCCGGCTGCTGGACATAGCCACGGCGGACCTGCGTGCCGTAGTAGTCGATCATCGTCTTGTCGAGAAGTGCCGGCGGTGCGCCGCTGCCGGCCGTGCCTTCGGTGTAGACGATCTGATCGACCTCGACGTCCAGGATCCCCGGCACCGCCGACAACAGCTTCACGACCAGCTGTACGTCGAGGATGTCCGGCACCGCGACCAGCAGCACGTTGTTCAGCGTGCCGTCCAGCGCGTAGAGGACGTTGCATCCGAGGATGCGACACGCGGACTTCACCACCGGGAGGCCACCCAGAAGGCCGCCGGCGCGAACAATGAGCCGTTCCTCGGCGGCGGCGTGCGCCGGCGTCATGCCGACCAGCAGGGCCGCCAAAAGCAGCGAGGAGATCAGTCGAGACATCGGGAGGCGCTTCATCATTTGACCTTTACGATTCAGTAGACGAACTCAACGGCTTCGACGGGTTGAACAGCACATCGAGCGGGACCGCGATGGCTCCGCTCTCGATGGCAAACAGCAGCGTGAGGTTCTTGCGAAGATCGAAGGTGCACTGGAACTCGCCAAACTCGTTGGTCTGGAACGTGCTGATTTCCCGGTCGCCATCGATCAGGCACAGCTCGATCGCTCGCGGGGGTTGATCCGGCCGGTTGCTGTCCGCGACCTGTCCGGTCAGCAGAAACCAGCCGGCCTTCGACGCGGTCTCGACGTGCAGATCGATCGCCAGTGACTGGGCCGCGAAGAGCAGATGCCGGGAATAGCCCGCGCCGGCTCGAACGCCGGCTACCGGGGCGGCCTGCATGGTGTCGAACACCAGCGTCGCGAGCGCCGACGGCGCCCAGGCACGGCGGCGCGCCGTGCTGCGGCCATCGAGGATGTTCTGCTGCGCCAGATACGTCTTCGCCACGCGAACGGCGTCGCGGGGGGGCTCGAAGCCGGATTCTTCGTCAGCGAACACTGCGAATCGCCGCCACGCGGTGTGGGCCGCCTGGCACGTCTCGCAACCCGCTCGCAGATGCTGGTCCATTTCTTCTCTCACGTCCTCGTCGAGCAGCCCCCGCACCCGATCGACCCACAGCGGAGATGAAAAGTGCTCAGTCATGGCGTAAACCACTGCTCATGAGATAGGGGCCGGAAGCCGAGCTGGAAATAGAGGTGGCCATGAAAAAAATCACGCCTGCGCGGATTTGCCCGTCAGGACAAACGGGCGCCCAGTAATAGGGATGTGGGTGCTCCGACCGCAGGTCCCGCATCGTGTCGCGCAGCGCGTCGACCGGTGGCGACCCCGCCGCGATGCGCTCGATACAGCCGTGTCATGAGGGCAGCCGTGCTCTCGTCGTGCACGTTCCACAGACTGAGGAGCAGCGTGTGCGCACCGGCGCAGAAGAGCCCGCGTGTGATGCCGAGCAGCTCATCGCCGGCGGCCGCGACGTTGGCGCCGGTCGCGCAGCCGCTCAGCGTGACCAGGTCCGCGCGCAGCCGCAGCCGATACAGGTCGTACACATTGAGATAGGTGTCCCCGAGACGGATGCCCGAGAACATCGGGTTCTCCGGACGGAAATGTCCGTGCGAGGCAATGTGGACGATGCGGCTGTCCCGGCCTGAGCGTGCGCAGCACCTGCTCGGTCGCATCGGGGCCGATGCAGAGTTGCGCGTCAGGCAGCACCGCGGCCACGGCCCTGGCCTCGGCATCGATGAGCGGCGCCTGCGCGTCGGCGACGCCGAGCACCAGCGCACCGCTGCCGCCACCGCTCTTCTGCTGCTGGCAGCGGGCGTAGATGCTCGCGCTCGGTGCATACGACACGGCGCAGGCATCGGTCACGTACTGCTCGCCATCGAACAGCGCGTGGAATGGCACGTAGTGCAGCGCGCCGTGCGGAACGATGACCAGACGGCGGCCGCGGAGCTGGGACCACGCCGGCGCCAGCAGTTCCTTGAAGATCTCGTGCAGGTGCGCGCGCGTCGTCGTCAGCAGGGTCTGTTCGAAGGTCTTGATGTAGTCGGCGCCGAGCCTGAACTTCGAGAACTGGAACTGCAGCATCCGGATCTGTGAGGCGACCCGCGACATCAGCGAGACGGGCGCCATCTCGACGCGCTCACGATCGACGAGACACAGGATGATGCGGTCCTCGACGGTGAAGTACTCGACGAGCGTGGTATCGGCCGGCAGCGCGGCACGAATCGCGTCGAGCGAGTACACCTCGGGTGCCAGCAGATCTGACTGCGGCGCATTGGTGAGCGTGAGCTCACGCACGGTGCGCGCCATGTCTTTCTCGCGCTGGCCGATCTCGCGCTGGAAGGCGGACAGCCGTTCCTGGGAGTGATCGCCGGGGCGCAGCTGCTCGAGCTCGACCAGGTGGTAGTACCAGTTCAGCTCTTCGCGCAGCTCGCGAATCGCATGCGCCAGCTGGCTCTCGGATCCCTCTTCGCGCGCGAGCGCGTGGACCGGCTGGAACATGAGGTCGAAGAGGGTGCGCGATTTCGCCTGCTCGACGAGCGTGAACGCCTGCTCGAATCCGCCGGTGCCTTCCTGACCCTCGAGGCACAGCTGGACGAGACGCTCGTAGACCTCGCCCTTGTTCTTGACGAAGGCGATCTTCAGCTCCTCGCCGTTCAGGCGGCTGCGGAGTGTTTCCAGCGCGTCGCGCGCGATCTCATACGAAGCGTACGCGCCAGCAGAGTCGCCACTGCGGGCGAGCGCATGCCCGAGCAGCAGGCGCGCGTGGTAGGTCAGGATCGGGCTCCCGACGTCGGCGAGTCTCGCGAGCGCCGCCTCGCATCGTCGCCGTGCCTCGGCCGCATCGTCCAGTCGCAGCGCGATCCGCGCCAGGAGGAGCTGCGAGAGCGCGGCTCGCGCGCCGAGCCCGGAGGCCTCGAACTGCTCGAGTGCGGCCAGGCCGAGGCGTCGTGCTTCGAAGAGCCTGCCTTCGTCCACGAGCAGGATGCCCTGATACAGGTCGATGAGCGAGGGCCAGACCTGATTGTTCTCGCGCACCATCCGCTCGCGCGCGTCCGTGAACAACTCGATGGCCTTGAACGCCTTGCCTTCCTGGCCGTACGACGTGGCGGCGTTGGCGAGGGCTTTCGCCGCCTCGTAACCCATGCCCAGCCCGTTGAAGCGGCTGTGGGCCTGTTCGGCCATCTCGCGCGCGTCCACGCTCAGATTGAGCTCGAGATAGATCTCCGAGAGATCGAGCAGCGAGAGCGCGGCGTGATAGCCGTCGCCCGTTCGCTTCGCCGTGGCGGCCGCCGCGTGCAGCAGCTCGATGGCGCGGCTGTATTCACCACGCAGGTAGTACAGCCAGGCGATGTTGTAGTCGGCCTGCCCAACGGCCTGATCCAGGCCGCGCTCCGCGGCCAGCCGTCGCGCCTCTTCGTATGCGGCGAGCGCGTCGCGGAAATGGTTCAGGGTCGTCAGCGTGACGGCCTTGTTGTGGATGACCGTGAGAATGCCGTCGGCGTCGCCCAGGGCGACGAGCGCCTGATGCGCGCGCTCGTACCAGGCCATGGCGTCGGCGAAGCGATCCTGCCGGTGGTGCAGGTTGCCGATCGTGATCTCGAGACGCGCGATGCGGACCGCATCACCAAGCGTCTCGAAGATGCCGCGCGCGCGTTCCGCGAAGGACTGAGCGCCTCGTCATAGCGGCCGAGCAGAAGCAGCGGCTGGACCGCGGCGCTGAGCGTACGGGCGAGCTCCGCCTTGTCGCCCATCAGATCGAATACGCCGATGGCCTGTGCGTGGTGATCGATCGACGCCTGGTTGTTGCCGCCGACCGAGAGGGCGTTGGCGACGGCTCGCGTGCCCAGTGCGTGCAGGTGGACGTCGCCGATCTCCTCGGCGATGGTCGCGGCGTCGTGCGCACACATCAGCGCACGATGGAAGTCCACGCGCAGCAGCTCGCGCGACTGTTCGATCAGGCTCTGTGCCTGCGCCTTGTCGCGGACCGGCTTCAGCGGGGCGGGGCAACGGCTACCGGCACAGACCGATCCCCTCCAGAGCCGACCGCAGACGGTCGAGGCAACGACCGCGCAGGAAGCCGATTGAGCCAGTCGCGACGCCAAGCCGGGACGCGACGTCCTTATACGGACGCGGCGGCGTCTCGAAAAACAGCATCTGCACCATCTGACGGCAGCGATCGGACAGGCCGCTGACCGCCTCGCGCATGGCCTGGGTCTGCTGCAGTTCGCCAATGAAGGCGTCGGGCATGTCGGCCTCGGGTGCCTCGGCCTGCCCGGCGCGTTCATCGCCGTCGGCGACGAAGCGCTCGCTGCGCCTTCGCCACTTCGCGACCTTGTGCAGCGTCGTCTGAATGAGCCACTTCGGAAGGGCCTGCGGATCGCGCAGGCGGGGGAGCTCGGCGACGAGATCGAGACAGACGGCCTGAAAGATGTCGGCCGCCTGATCGCGGTCGAGCCCCTGCTTCAACGGAATCGAGAAGATCAGCCGGTTGTAGCGGTCGATCAGCTCGTTCCACGCCTGCTCGTCCCCCGAGACACACGCCGCCACCAGCTCGCGATCGGTGCGAGGTGCCTGCCCGGCGTCGAGGACGTGGGCCAACATGCTCATCGTCGTTGACTCGCAGCCTTCGGGAGGTAGAGCTCGTCCACGTTCCACAGCGTGTAGTGATCCATCACCGCCGGTGTGAAGTTCCCGAGGTCGCCTCGCGCGGCCACGAGGAGATGGGGCGCGGCGAGGAAGATGAACGGCGCCTGCTCGGCGACGATCGTCTGCACGCGGTCGTACAGCGCCTTGCGCTTCGCGGCATCCAGCGTGGACAGCTGCTGCTGCAGCAGCCGATCGATCTCGGCCTCCCACGGCGTGGCCGGCGTCTTCTGTCCCAGACGCCACAAGTGGTTGGCGCCGCTCGACAGCCAGATGTTCATCTCGGCGTTCGGATCGGCGTCGCCGCCGCCGAATCCCTGGATCGTCGCGTCGTAGTCGAACGTCTCGAACACGCGATCGAGCAGGGCGCGGAACTCGAGCGGCACGACCCGGACGTCCATGCCCAGCTCCTTGAGGTCGGCCTGAATGAGCGTGGCCATCGCCGTGCGCTGGGCGCTCGTGGCGCTGGTGGCGATTGTGAACGTGACGCGCTGACCGAACCGGTCGAAGAGAGAGCCGTCCGGACGCCACGAGAAGCCTGACGCCTTGAGCAGCTCTCGCGCCTGCGCGACCGATCGCGCCGGGCGCGGAATCGACGTGTTGATCCAGCGATGGTTCCCGGGGCTGACGTTGCCCCAGAGCGGGACCGCGAGGCCTTTGAAGACCAGTCGCGTGATGCCCTGCCGATCGATGGCGAGCGAGACGGCCCTCCGGAAGTTCACATCGTTGAACCACGGCTGCTTCGCGGCCACCCGGGGCACGTTCTTGCCGCTCAGATCGTTCTGATTGAAGACGAGGAAGTTGTATTCGAGGCTCGGCCCGAGGTCCTTGAGGCGATATCCCTTCGCCTTCTGGTCCTTCGACAGGACCACGAAGTTGTCGGCGCTCGCGCGGCTCAGGACGTCGCTCTCACCGGCCTGGAACCGGATCACCTGCGCGTCCTCGTTGCCGGCGAAGACGAACACGAGCTCGTCGATGTACGGCAGCCGCCGTCTGGACGCGTCCGTCTTCCAGTAGTACGGGTTGCGCTCGAGCACCAGTTCCTGGCCGGCGACGTAGTGCTTCACGCGATACGGGCCCAGTCCGACGATCGACGCCGGCGGCGACTTCAACGACCACGCGTCGGCGAGCGTCCCCTGCGTGTACGCCGTCTCGAGCAGATGACGCGGAAGGATGGCGATGCTGTCGAACAGCCGCTCGGCGGCGGCGTACGGCTCGGCCAGCGTGACGCGCACGGTGTGCGAGTCAACCTTCGTGACGGTGATCGGCTTGCCGCCGACGATGAGCAGGTCGCGATGCGGCGCGTCCAACGCCGGGTCCAGCAGCACCTTGAACGTGAACACCACATCGTCGGCGTCGAACTCGTCGCCGTCCGAAAAGCGCAGGCCGCGTCGCAGCGACAGCGTGTAGGTCAGTCCGTCCGCCGACCCCTTCCAGGATTTCGCCAGCGCGCTCTCGGTTCCCTGCGTGAGCCGGTTGATATGAATGAGGTCTCCGGACAGGCGGCCGATGACGTCCCGTGACGACACGTCGGCGGCGAAGACCGGGTTGAGCGACCTGGGCTCGGCGCGAAGGGCGACGACGAGGCGCCCGCCGTGGTGGCCGGCAGCGGACGACACGACCACGACCTCTTCGCCCGCAGCCGGAGTCGCCGGGGGAGTGGCAGCGCCGGCAGACGGCACGCCGATGGCGACGGCGAGGAGAACGGACGCGGCGATGACCCTGGCTCGTTCATGAACGAGCGTGGTCAGCGCGTGATATCCGAGCGTGACGGCGCCTAGCGCGATGGCCGGCGCCAGCATCCACCAGTACAGACGTCAGCACGTGGTACTGCTGGAGCGTCCCGAGCATGCCGCCCCAGCTCGCGGTCGGCTCACCGATGCCGAGCCCGAGAAAGGACAGCGCCACTTCGGCGAGCAGGTACTGCGGGATGAGCACGCTGGCCTGGGTCAGCACGAGGCCGTAGGTGTGCGGGAGGATGTGACGCCACAGCAGATAGGGCGCGCCTGCGCCGAAGCCTTCGGCCGCGCGCACGTAAGTGCGTTCGCGCGCGCTCAACACGATGCCGCGAATCATGCGGGCCGGCCTGGCCCACCCCACGATGCCCAGCACGGCGACGAGCATCAGGAACGTGGCGCGCGTGTCGATGCGCAGGGGAAGCGCGGCGCGCACCGCGAAGAGCAGGTAGATCCACGGCAGTGCCATGAAGATGTCGGCCGTACGCATCAGAACGCGATCCACGACGCCGCCGAGGAATCCGGCGAGCGTGCCCAGCGTCACTCCGACGAGCAGGGCGCACATCGTCGCCAGCAGGCCGGCGGCGACGGAGATCTGTCCGCCATGCAGCACGCGTGAGAAGACGTCACGGCCGAAGCCATCGGTGCCGAACACTGACAGACGCGCGGGCGCGTCCACGGCGAACAGGTGGCCGTTCGTGAAGAGCTGCACCGGGAACCGGCGAGTGGTGTCGTCGATGTACGCCGCGCGATCGTTCGGGTCCGGTACCTGCGCGTAGACGAAGGGCAACCGGATCTGACCGCTCGCGTCCACGATGTGGAGCGCGGTTGGCGGCGCATACGGGAGGGAGCGGTCCTGGCTTGCCGGATCGTACGGCGCCACGAACGCGGCGAGAGCGACGAGCAGGTGCAGCGCCACGAGCGAGCCGACGAGAAGCCTGGTACGGGTCATGCGCGGATCCTTGGGTCAACAGCGAAGAGCGTCAGATCGGCGAGCAGATTGCCGCCGATGAGGAACACCGTGGCCAGCATCGACGCGCCAAGCACGACGTGCACATCCCGGGCGAGGAGCGCGTCCACGAGCAGCGGACCGAGGCCGGGCCAGCTCATGACCACCTCGATCAGGAGCGACGCGCTGAGCAGCCCGGCGATCGAGAGGCCGGCAAGCGAGATGAGCGGGTTGGCCGCGATCGTCAGGACATAGCGGAGGTCGAGCCGCCACCCGCGGATGCCGTGTCCGCGAGCGGACCGTACGGCCGGTGCGTGCGTGGCCTCGATGGCGCTGGCCCGCACATGGCGCAGGATCATGGGCAGCGTGCTGACCACGATCGCGCACATCGGCAGGAAGGCGTGCCGCGCCAGATCGCGCGTCCGCGCGGCGAGGTCGCCGTCGGTCGAGCCCGGCGAGAACATGCCGCCGGTCGGAAACAGTCCCGTCTCGAGCGCGACGAGCAGCATGAACAGGCCGATCAGCAGATCCGGCAGCGCGAGGAGCGTGGAGGTGGCGCCCGTGCAGAGGCGGTCGAGCAGCCGGCCCCGATTGCGGGCCGCCCACAGACCGACCGGCAGCGCGATCAGCCACGCGATGAACAGCGCCGGCACCGTGAGGACGAGCGTGTTCCGCGCCCGCTCCCACAGCAGAGGAGCCACCGGCGCACGATGGGCGAGCGACAGGCCGAAGTCGCCGCGCGCGACCGAGCCAAGCCACCGCGCGAAGCGCACGGGTGGCGTCGCGGTCAGCCCATGGCTCTGGCGCAGGCTCTCAACGGTGTCTGCGGTTACGGTGGTATCGAGCTTCAGATCGTCGAAGAACTCTCCTGGCGCCAGTTCGAGCAGCGTGAACGTGAGCATCGACACGCCAAGCGTGATCAGCGCGCCATAAGCCAGTCGTCTGAGAACGAACCGGAGCGCGCTCATGCCACCGCCCGCCCTGAGCTCGGTCGAAGGGCCTGGCCTGCGCTCTGGGGAAGCGCGCGCTCCGGGTTCTGTCGCGCGACGGCTTCAGGGATGTAGCGGCGAACCGTCGCGCCCTGCTCGACGATCGCGCCCTGACGCATCACGGCGATCTCCGGCGCAAACTCGGCGAGGAAGTCGAGGTCGTGCGAGATGCAGAGGAGCGCCAGATCGAACTCGCGCTGCAGCATCAGCAGCAGGCTGGTGATTCGCGCTGCGCGTCTCGACGTCGAGTCCGGAGAACGCCTCGTCCAGAATCAGCAGCCGCGGACGCACGGCCAGTGCGCGGGCGATCGCCAGACGCTGGCGCTCGCCGCCGCTGAACTCGCCGGCGCGGGCGTTCAATCGATCGGTCGGCAGGCCGACGTGAGACAGCAGCTCGATCGCTCGACGCCGGCGCTCGGCCGGCGTGGCCACGCGCTGGACGACCATCGGCTCGGTGACGATCTCGAGCGCGGTGAAGCGCGGGTTGAGCGCCGCCGCCGCGTCCTGAAAGATCAATTGCACCTGGTTGCGGTAGGGGAGAAGGGCACGGCCGCGCAGGGCCGGTGATGTCGTGTCCGTCGATGACCACCGTGCCGGCGTCGAGCGGCTCGAGACCCGCGAGACATCGGGCCAGCGTGGACTTGCCGCATCCCGACGGACCCGCCAGGCCGAGTGTGCTGCCGCGTTCCACGCGCAGCTCGATACCGTTCAGCGCCTGGACGTCATGATGCGACCACGACAGGAGGCGCCGCTGCCGGTACGATTTCGCGCCGCCGGTGATCTCGACGATCGGTGCGTAGCGGGACGCGCTGACCGATCGCGACAACGATCGGGAGACGCGGGCGCCGGATCCGACGTCGTAACTGCGCGTCACCCCTGCCACGCGTCCCTCGTCCATGACGATGGTGCGGTGAGCGATGCGCTCGAGGACGTCGGCGCTGTGGCTGATGACCAGAAACGACGTGCCGTGTTGTTCGTTGAGCCGGCGGATCAGGCGAAGGATGTCGTCACGCACGGCCGCGTCGAGCGATGCGGTGGGTTCATCGGCGACGACCAGTGCCGGGCGGCACACGATCGCCTGGGCAATGAGCACCCGCTGGCGCTGGCCGCCGCTCAACTCGTGCGGATAGGCCTCGTAGATGCGCTGCGTGTCGTCGCTCAGGCCGACCTCGTGCATCGCGGCCAGCGTGCGCGCGCGCCGTTCGCGGCGATCGCACCGGGTATGGGCGCGCACCACCTCGCCGATCTGCGCGCCCACGGTCAGAACCGGATTGAGCGCCAGCGCAGACTCCTGGAACACGATGCCCATCGCCGTGCCGCGGAGGGCTTCGCGTTCGCGTGCGGGCAGCGTGTGGAGGTCGCGTCCGTCCAGGGCAATCGCGCCCGAGACGATGGCGTCAGCAGGCAGAAGATCGAGCAGCGCGAGTGCGACGGTCGTCTTGCCGGAGCCGGACGGCCCCGACACGCCCACCACTTCGCCTGCGTCTACCGCAAAGGAGACGGAATCGAGCACGCCGCGCATGCTCGCGCCTTCGCCGTAGCGGACGGAGAGTTTATCGACGGTTAGAGAAGGCACACGACACCCAGACCCTGCTAACTGAGCAAGCGGACTGCCATCAGAAATCGTGAAGTCTGGGCCTGATGTGTGGGGTGTCGGGAAACCCGTGTTCAATTCTGATCAGGGGCGTGTTCCAGCGTGATCAGACTTCTAGTCAAAACTGGTAGAGCGCCAGCGCGGGCCGTCCTGTGAAGAACCGAGTCTTCAGGCGCAGAAACGGGATCGCGGATAATCTCGCCGCATGGGAAAGACCCGACTCGAGGCGTTCAGCGATGGCGTGATCGCCATCATCATTACGATCATGGTGCTCGAAATGCGGGCGCCGCAGGGCGCCGACCTGGCGTCGCTCAGGCCGGCTGCTGCCAATTTTTCTCAGCTACGTACTGAGTTTTGTCCACGTCGGCATCTACTGGAACAACCATCACCACCTGCTTCACACCGCCCGACACGTGACCGGCGGAATCCTCTGGGCCAACCTTCACCTGCTGTTCTGGCTCTCGCTCGTGCCGTTCGTGACGGCATGGATGGGGGAGAACCACTTCGAGCAGCAGCCCGGTGGCGCTCTGGGGGCTGGTCATGATGATGGCCGGCGTCGCGTACTACATCCTGACCGTCGTCCTCATCCGGCACCACGGACCCGAGTCGCCACTGCGTGCGGCAGTCGGGAGCGACGTCAAGGGCGTGATGTCAGTGGTGATCTACGTCGTGGCGATTGCGCTCTCGTTCGCGAACCGGTGGGTGTCTCTCGCGCTCTACGTCACGGTGGCGCGTCATGTGGCTGGTGCCCGATCGCCGCATCGAACGCCGATCGCACACGTAGGGCCGGTCCCGGTAAACGCGTAGGGCCGGTCCTTTGGACCGGCCAGGCACGTCCAAAGGACGTGCCCTGCGTCAGTAGAGCAGGGTATTTGGCTCCAGGCCGCACAGGATCCGGCCGTACAACTCGAGACCGGTCTGCGGATGCATGATGGCGTGATTCGAGAGCGCCTGGATGTCCCGCTGATAGCGCTGAATCGGCATGTGCTCCTGGATTGACGAAGCGCCGCTCGCGTAGAAGAGGATGTCGGTCGCTTCGCGGGCCAGGCCGGTGGAGTAGGCGATGTGCGCGCGCGACTTGACGCGCGTCTGCATCGTCATCGATCCGTCGGCCGCTCCGTCGAGCAACGCAGTCGCCAGGCGGACGTGGGCGTCCGAGGAATCAATCTTCATCGACGCTTCGGCCAGCTGCAGGTGCGTGACCGGCGCTTCGGCCTTGTTGGTGTAGTTGGTGTAGGTGATGCCGCGCCCCGGCAGACGCTCGAGGAACGCGTCCATCGCTCCGCGCGCCGTGCCGACTGGCCGTTCCGCCAGCGTTGACGGTGAGCACGGGCGCCAGCGGGTACTTGAAATACGGGTTGCCCGCGTTGTGGCGATCGGGATGCTTCCCCTCGAGCATGTGCGGCAGCGGCATCGCCCGATAGCCCGGCACGAAGACGTTCTCGGCGACGATCGTGTTGCTGCCGGTCGCCGCCATGCCGGTCGCATACCAGTCGTCCAGGATCTTCAGGTCCGCGCTGCGCGCGATCATGCAGGTCGGCATCTCGCCGACGACGACATTCATCACCGTCCAGTTCGCGCCGTGACAACCGGTGTTGAAGCCCCATCGCCCGTTGACGAGGAAGCCGCCGTCCTTGGCAACGGCGGTGCCGGTCGGTGAGAACACGCCGCTGATGCGCGGATCGCGCGTGGCGAAGATCTCCTGCTGCGCCTCGTCCGGGAAGGTGCCAACCAGCCACGACATCGCGCTGTAGATGGTGGCGACCCAGGATGTGGACGGGCAGCCGCGCGCGACTTCGGCGAGGACATCGCACTGCGTTTGAAAGTCGGCCTCGACGCCTCCGTAGGCCTTGGGGGCGGTCATCCTGAAGATGCCCGCCTGGCTCAAGGCCTCGAGGCTTTCCTGCGGAACCCGCCGCGCTTTTTCTGCGGAGCCGGTGCTGCTCGACGCAGCATCGGAACGAGGGCCGTCGCCTGCGCGACGAGCCCTCCATTGACCATCGCCATCAGCGGCGATCTTAGAACGAGAACTGCGCCTCCGAGCTTGAAGAACCGGTGCTGCAGCACGTTTGTCGGACGCAGCCACGCGGATCCGGTGCCCGGGACCGGAAGTCCCGTGGCCGGGCTGATGTCGGCGCGGCGGTCGAGTACGTCGAGCTGACGGTGAACGGCCAGCTGCTGTTGAACACGTTGTAGGCGTCGAAGTCGATGCGCAGCCGGTTGCGGCCGAAATCGAAGCGCTTGGATGCGCGCAGATCGAGCTGGTTCAGATTGTGATCGCCGATAATCCGAGCCGTCGCGAATCAGTTGAATGGTGCGCGAGGCAGTGCCGGTCCAGTTGCGGCCGATTTGCGGATTGGCGACAGCGTTCAGGACCGGCCACAGCGCCTGGATGCTCGGACCGCGCCGCCGGTCTGCACGCCGCGGCTGAACTGGAACGTGCCGGCGAAGAGGATGTCGAACGGCAGCGATGTAGGAGCCCGAGATCTTGACGTCGGGCCGGAAGGGGTATTCGCGATGGCACGCCGTCGACCGTCGGGATAGATTTCGGTGCCCTGAGCGGTGAGCCCGACGACCGCGTCGAGACCTGCGGCGAGCAGGTTGCAGTTGTCGAACGTCCTCTTCGACGCCGCGACGCCGCCCTTCAGGAAGGCGCCGTTCCGGAACCGCGCCTCGAGGTTGACGTCGAAGCCCTGATACAGGTTGGTCTCGCCGCCGAAGTCATCCGAGAAACGAATCAGGTTGTTGGCGGGCAATCCCAGCGCGAACACGGCAGGCTTCAGATCCATGACGCCGCAGACGTTGTAGCCGCCGCCATCAGGCAAGTCAGGATCGACCGGCGCCCTGAGGCAGAACGAATCGTAGCTGCTCGCGTCGTAGCGAAGATCGTCGGTGAACGTCTGATTGCCGAACGTCCGCCGATAGTAGCCGCCGTTGACCGACATCCGAGTGGCGATCTGATGCTGCGCGGCGACGCTGTATTCCATGTTGTAGCCGCGTTTGCCCCAGCCGTTCAGCACGCCGGGATCGGTCGTCGTCGTCGAGACGTTCCGTCCGAAGGTGGGTGTCTGGCGTCGAGGCGCTGCAGCTCGTTGAACTGGATGTTGCCGTTGGCATCGAGCGGCAGCCCATTGCCGTCGAGGTCGCTGTCCCACGGGTCGGGTATCGGTCAGGCCGAGGACCGTCACCGGGTTGGCGGCGTTGGCCACGGCAATCTGCTGGCCGGCGACGTACTTGGCGAAGCTGGCCTTGATGGCCGTGCGTCCGTCTCCGAAGAGGTCGATCGCCACGCCGACTCGCGGCGAGATGTCTTTCCAGTTCTGCACCGTGCCGACGCATCCCGCTCGCGTGTCGTTCTTTCCGTCGGCGCATTGTCCGAACCTGGTGCCGCTGTTGAACCGGCTCGGCGTGACCTCGCTCTCCTGCGTCTCGCCGATGAACCAGTCGTAGCGCACACCCAGATTCCAGGTCACGCGGCTCATCGTCCAGCGATCCTGGAGGAAGATGCCGGTGTCGGCCTTGATGCCGTTTCGGCGATCGATCGGCAGGCGGAGCGTCACTTGAACCGGGACGCCGGCGTTGTAGGTGATCGGCTGCATGTCGCCGGTCCACTGGTCGAGGACCCGCCAGTCGCCCTCGCTCACGGTGCCGCCGAACCGGAACGAGTGCGATCCGGTCACGTACGAGGCCGCTCCCATCCACGTTCGCAGAATCGAGAAGTGATCGGACGGCGCGTTCCACGCGTTGGAGATGCGGTTGTTCGACTGGTCGAGAACGGTGTACACGCGGGAATTGCGGATGGCTTCGCGTCCCAGACTTTGTCGGTGATTCCAGTCACCGAGGGCTGATAGAGCTCGGTGTATTCCTGGTTGTAGTAACCGAAGCCTCCTTCGAGCAGAAGCCGGCTGGTCTGCGTCCGCGTCCACTTGGTGACGTTCACGAAGCTCGTTGGCGTCACCTGGACGCCGGCAGCCTCCGGCGGCACCGTGGAGCTGATGCCCCAGTGATCGCGGTACTTCGCTCTGGTTGTCGTGATAGACCGAGAACTTGTCCTTGCCGCTTGCCTGCCACGACACCCGCACCGCGTTGCTGACGATGTGGCCGTCGTCGATGCCCGGGCGATCGGTAGTCGGCCTCGTACACGAACTGCGACGGATTGCGGTCGAAGTAGCTGTCGGCAACCGTCTTCTCCACACCCTGGTGCCGGAAGGTGTAGTGGAACCAGAGCCGATCGCGCAGGATCGGGCCGCCGATGGACGGGTTGACGTCCCAGATCTTCTGGATCTCGGAGACGTTCGTCAGAGTGGTTGATCGAGTTGAACGTCTTGCTGCCGGACAGGTTCGATCTCGAGCACGGCTGGAGGATGCCGGGCGAGCCGCAGTTGTCCGAGCCCCATCCGCCGCCCGTGAAGTTCGCGAATCCCTGCCCGCGGAATGTGTTGCCGCCGTCGCGCGGTACCATGTTGACGCGCATGCCGCCCTGGCCCATCTCAGCGGAGTCGGCGCCAGTGATGTAGCTGAACTCCTCGAAGCTGGCGTCGTTCCAGTAGACGCCGCTGTAGGCGCCCTGCGCCTCGAGATTGTTGAGACGCAGGCCCTCGATCGTCTGCACCGTGTCGCCGGAGCCGCGGTACTGGAGCGGCGACTGCTGCAGCGATCCCGAGCCGCCCACATCGCGCGACAGCGCGCCGCCGCCGCCGACGGCGAGCGCCGTGCCGGGAATCATGATGCCGACTGCCTGGATGTTGCGCCCGGTCGGGAGCACGTCCAGGACTTCCCGGGTCATGACGTGGCGGGTCGTGATGCTCTGCGTGTCAACGATTGGCGACTCGCCGGTGACGGTGATCGTCTCTTCGATCGCGCCCACCTTCATGTCGGCGTTGACCGAGGCCGAGAAGTTCGACGTCAGCTCGATGCCTTCCCGGATGACGGTGGCAAAGCCCGGCAGGGTGAATGTGACCTTGTAGACGCCAGGACGCAGGCTGATGATCCGATAGTTGCCCTCACCATCGGTGACCGCCGCGCGAACCTTCTCGATCAGCGCCGGACTGGCGGCTTCGACCGTGACACCGGGCAGCACCGAGCCCGATCCATCCCTGACGACGCCGGTGATCTCGCTCTGGGCGGACGCATCAGCGGGCCACAGCACGAGACAAGCGAGCACCAACATGAACCCGAAGGCGGACGTGCGCATCGTCTCTCCCTCCAACCACGCATCGTGGCGTGTGACTGGTAACCTTCCGTTCCCGCGTTTCCGCTTCACGTCCCCGCGTCACTTCATCCCGATGGGTTCGTCTCCGATGGTTCGTTCCCTCTTTCCGTGTATCCGGGCCGACTGACGTTCTATGGTTTTCGTTCCGGCCTCGACGACTGAATCCTGATCTGCTTCAACGCGCCGAGGTCGCGCGCGAGCTCGCTGGTCCCCGCCGGCCACATGTTCGCCTTCAGCATGAAGGCAATCGACATCGGCGTTCTGCTGCCGCGACAACTTACCAGGCTTGTCGAGCGGCATCGTCGTGCGAATGCGTTCGTAGAGATCGCCGACGGTCAGGTCGTTCCAGTTCGACGTGAACCCGCCGCCGATGAGCGGGCGGCGTCATGTCGGCCCCTTCCAGCTCGGGGCCGTGACAGTTCGAACACTCCTGCCGGTAAGCGGTCTCACCTCGCGTCGCTTGCTCGTCGGTGAAGACGCCGTCCCAGACCGAGGCACTTTCCTGCGGTGCGGCCGCTCCCAGACCTAGGAGAGCGACGATCAGCACCATCGCACTCCGCACCCTCGCACCGTCGCACGCTCGCACCGTTATCGCGTCCCTCCACCGGTATCACGGTCGGTTGCAGGCAGCCCGAAGGCGATGTACTCGCCCGAGTAGTTGCCGCCGCTGACGGCGATGACGATGAACTGACGGCCGCCAATGCGGTAGGTCATCGGCGATCCACTCACCGGCGCCGGCATCCACACCGCGCCGACCTCGGCGCCGGTCTGTTTGTCGTAGGCGCGCATCATCGCACCGCGTGGATGATCGGGTGTCGTCGTGACCTGCGGGTCGCCGGCGATCACCAGCGTCTTGGTGACCAGCACGCCCACGCTGCCGCCTTGCCCCGTCTTGGGAATCGTCATCCCTTTGAGCTTGGGATGATTGCGGACGATGTCAGGCGTGTCGCCGTGAGGCACCTGCCACTTCAACTCACCTCGGGCGAGGTCGATCGCCGCGAGCACGCCGTAGGGCGGCTTGACCATCGACAGGCCCTCGACCGCGTTGAACACGCGCGCCGGCTGCTGACCGCCGCGTCCCGCGGCCGCACCCGCTGCTGGTGCAGCGGCTGCCGCTGGAGTGGCCTCGGCCTGAGCAGCTGCCGGTCGAACGACGTCGGCGTAGGTGCCCGTGCCCGCGGCTACACGCAGCCGGAACGGTTGACCCACAACGCCCGCTTGATAGGGGATATCGGAGAAGCCGGCCGGTGGCGGCGACACCGACTCTGGTGTGAACGCCGACATGTTTGCCTGCGCATAGACGATGCCCGTCTCCGGATCTGCGCCTGCGCCTGGCCAGTTGGTGCCGCCGCTCGCGTTCCCGATATTGAGTGCGCCGAGCAGGCCGTTGACGTCGCCGACAATCGGCGGGTTGTACAGCGTTCCGCTGTAGGGGAAGTTACCGCCCCACTTGTAACGCTTCATGTTCTCGATCGCCTGCGCGCGCATCTCGGGCGTGTAGTCGATCAGCTCGTCGGGAATGCGGAGACCAGGACGGCCGTACGCCGCCGGCTTGCTCGGGATCGGCTGTGTGGGTGCATACCATTCGCCCGGCACATTGCCCGGCGGCACCGGCGTTTCGACGATCGGCCAGATCGGCTCGCCGGTCACGCGATCGAAGACGTAGAGGAAGGTCTGCTTGGTCGGCTGCGCAACCAGCTTGCGCATTCGGCCGTCGATCATGACGTCCATCAGGATCGGCGCCGACGAGATGTCGTGATCCCAGATCGGATGATGAACGAGCTGGAAGTGCCACTTCCGCTGCCCGGTCTTCAAATCGACGGCCACCAGGCTCTCGCCATACAGATTGTTGCCGGGCCGCTTGCCACCGTAGTAGTCGGACGAGGGCGACTCGACCGGCAAGTACACGATTCCGAGCTCTTCATCGACGGTGATCTGCGTCCACACGCCGGTGTTGCCGTTGACCGCCCACGAGCCGTTCAGCCAGGTGTCGTTGCCGAATTCTCCGGGGCGCGGAATGGTGTTGAACGTCCAGAGGACCTTGCCGGTCTTGGCGTCGAACGCGCGCACGAGCCCCTTGGTGTTGTTGTGCGTCGTGATCGTCATGCCTTCCTTCATCGACGATCCGACGATGATGACGTCCTTGACGATGGTGGGTGTCGAGTGCAAGCCGATCTCACCGGTCTCGAGATCGATCTGCTTGCCGTCGCCGTAGACGACGCCGACTTTCATGTCCACGACGCCGCTCTTGCCGAACGACGGGACCGGGGCGCCGGTCTTCGCGTTGAGGGCGATCAGGCGGTATCCAGGCGTGACGTAGATCACGCGGTCGTCGCCACGGCCATCGCTCCAGTACGCGACGCCGCGGCCGGAGAGCTGACGCGGTGCATTCGCGCCGCGCGTGCCCTCGGGATAGCGGTGCACCCAGAGAAGCTCGCCGGACCGGCCGTCGAGCGCCACCACGGACCGCCGCGTGCCGCCGGTCGTGTAGAGCACGCCGCCCACCATCAGCGGTGTGCCTTCGAGTTTGAATTCGGGACGCGTGCCGAGGCTGTCGGTCTTGAAGCGCCACGCCACCTCGAGGTCCTTGAAGTTGCTCGCGTTGATCTGATCGAGCGGCGAGTACTTCGTGCCGCGGAGATCAGCGGTGTAGTGCGGCCACTCGCCGTTGCGGGTGGAGGGCGAGGAGGTAGCCTGACCTGATGTGTCAGTTGTCAGCCACACGACGCCAAGCGCGATTGCCGCGAGCGGGATACCAAACTTCGGTCGCCACATATTCCACACTCCCGAGTCTGCGAATCTGGAGGTGTCGCGCGCGGCGGCTTGCTGCGCGCGAGGCGGGGGCCGGTCCGGCCCTGGGCCGGCCCGCCGACGCGTGGAATATATACCCACCCGGCCCGTCGCGGGCACATTAACCGAGAGGTTGGAAGCAATTTTGTTATGGCAGTCCGTTGACGCCCGGCGCGATTGGACGCACAATTCACCCAGGTTCCGGGTCCCTCTACCCCTGTTTGCTGGAGGCGCGGACGATGGTCAACGCGAAGCTTCGGTCCCCAAGGAACGCCGCCAAGGCGTTCCGGAAGACGCTGAGGAACGCCGCTGAGGCGTTCCGGAAGACAGCGTGGTGGGCGGTCATGGCCGCCGTCGTCGTGCATACCGCGACCGTCAGCGGCTCAACAGGCCGCACCGGCGCCGGTCTTCACCAAAGACGTCGCGCCAATCCTGCAGGAGAAGTGTCAGGCCTGCCATCGCCCGGGCTACATCGCGCCCATGGCGTTCATGACCTACGAAGAGACCCGCCCGTGGGCCAAATCGATCCAGGCCCGGGTGGCGGCTCGACAGATGCCGCCCTGGCATATCGACAAGGCCGTCGGCATTCAGCACTTCAAGAACGATCGCTCGCTGAGTGACAGAGAGATCGACACCATCGTGCGGTGGGTCGATGCCGGCGCGCCGAAGGGCGATCCGAAGGACATGCCGCCGCCGAAGACGTTTGCCAGAGACGACGTCTGGAATTTCGCGGACCTCTACGGCGGTCCACCCGACCTCATCGTCAGATCACCGGCGTACACGACGCCGGCGCAGGCGCTCGACCAGTGGTTCAAGCCCGTCGTCGACACCGGACTGACCGAGACGCGCTGGGTGCGTGCGATCGAGATTCGCCCCGCGACCGTGAAGGGGCGCAAGGTGACGCATCACGCGCTGGCCCGCCTGCAGCAGGAGGATCCCGATCAGAACCTCACCTCTGACGGCGGCGGTGCCGGCCTGTTCATGGAATGGGCGGTCGGGAAGCAGGGCGAGATCATGCGCGCCAACAGCGGCAAGCTCATGCTGCCCGGCTCGAAGATCATTTTCGAGGTGCACTACCACGCCGTCGGCGAGGAGATCACCGATCAGGTCGAGCTCGGCATCTACTTCTACCCGAAAGGTCAGGAGCCGAAGTATCGACAGGTGCTCGCCTCGCTCAGCAGCATTGCCGGCGGCGCGCGCAACATCGACATTCCCCCGAACGGGACGTTCGTGAGCCAGAACTTCCACGTGATGCGGCAGGCCGGCCGCGTGGAGAACTTCCAGCCGCACATGCACCTGCGCGGCAAGGCGATGTCGATGGAAGCGATCCTGCCGAACGGCACGACGCAGATGTTGAGCCACGTGAACAACTTCAATTTCAACTGGCACAACAACTACGTCTATGCCGACGATGTCGCGCCGCTCCTGCCGAAAGGCACGATCCTGAAGATCACCTCCTGGTACGACAACACGGCGGCGAACAGGAATAACCCGGACCCGAACCAGTGGGTCGGATGGGGCGACCGCACCGTGGATGAAATGGGCCACGCGTGGGTCAACATCACCTACATGAGCGACGAGGACTTCAAAGTCGAACTGGAACGCCGCAAGCCGCCCGTCTCGAGTTCGGCGGGCGCGCCGTAGCGCAGTACGTAGGGGCCGCCTTCAGGCGGCCCGGGAGTTCCGTCAGCATGCGCATGCGTCGTCTTGCGGTATCCCTACTCGCCAGCTTCTTGCTGGCAGCGGGATGGAGCGTGCTCGTCCTCGGTCAGGCTTCATCTTCGCTCCCGATCGAGCCCGTCAAGGAAACCGGGCAGAGCGTCACCGGCGCATTCGAGGGGTGGTATCAGAACCCTGACGGTTCGTTCACGCTGCTCGTCGGCTACTTCAACCGCAACTCGAAACAGACCCTCGACATTCCCGTCGGGCCCAACAACCGGATCGAACCGGGCGGCCCCGATCTCGGTCAGCCCACGCACTTCCAGCCACGCCGGCAATGGGGCGTCTTCACGGTCGTCGTTCCCAAAGACTTCGGCAAGCAGAGGCTGACGTGGACGATCGTCGCGAACGGTCAGACCACGACCGTTCCGATGCACATCGATCCGCTGTGGATCGTCGCGCCATTCAAGGATGTGGCGCTCGGCAACACACCACCGAGCCTTCGGCTCACGGCCCAGGGCGCGGCGCTTCAAGGGCCGCCCAAGGGGATCAGCACGACCTACACCGCAACGATCGCGACGCCGCTCGCGCTGAACGTGTGGGCGTCCGATGACGGCATCCGTGCCCCGGAAGCGCGACGGCCCGCGCGCCTGGTGAGTGTGGCGTGGAGCAAGTTCCGCGGGCCGGGTGACGTGACGTTCAGCGACGCGGCGCCTGCGGTTGACGAGAAGACCGGTCAGGCGGCGACGACCGCCACCTTCAGCGCCTCAGGCGAGTACATCCTGCGCGTGCAGGTCAACGACGCGACGGGCGAGGGCGGCGGCGGGTTCCAATGCTGCTGGACGAACGCCCACATCAAGGTTACTGTCAAGTAGAGCGCACGCTTCAGCGTGCGCGAAGACCGGCGGGCAAGGAACAACCCGCTTGCCGGGACAGTCTAGTCCCTCTATGACAACTGCCCAGTCCTCAACCCCTATCCAGCGCAGGGCGCTCAGATTGTGGCCAGGCGTGGCCGCCGTCGCGCTTCAGTCGCTGCTCTGGCTCATCGACCCGCTCATCATCGACTGGGACATGATGGTCGCCGTCTTCGGCGGCGTCCTCCTCGGTCTGGTGGTGATGGTGTGGTGGCTGTTCTTCAGCCGCGCCCCCTGGGTCGAGCGCATCGGCGCCATCGTCCTGATGGTCGCGGCGATCGTCGGCACATACCGCATCGTTCACCCGTCGATCTCGAACGGGATGATGGGCGCGATGCTGCCCGTCTTCTCCTTCACGCCGATGTGCCTTGCGCTGGTCGCCTGGGCGGCCACGAGCCGTGGTCTCTCCACGGTGCCTCGATGGGCGGCACTCGTTGTCGCGATCGTTCTCGCGTGTGGCGTGATGATGCTGCTGCGGACCGGAGGCATCGGCGGGGGCAACCTTGCGGATCTTCACTGGAGATGGACCGACACGCCCGAGGAGCTGCTGCTCGCTGCCGGCGATGAGGATCCGGTTGCGCCGTCTGAAGTGCCCGCCGTCGCTGCACAGCCAGGCGGAGTCAACGCCGATTGCGGCGGTTCCAGCCGCCACTCCCGCTGTCGTCGCGCCTGCCGATGAGGCGACAGTCCCGACTGTAACGGCAGTCAAAGCCGTCTGGCCCGGCTTTCGCGGACCCGAGCGGGACAGCATCGTTCGCGGTGTCCGCATCAGCACCGATTGGTCGCAAACGCCTCCCGTGCAGTTGTGGCGCCGGCCGATCGGGCCCGCGTGGTCGTCATTCGCGGTGCGCGGCAACCTGCTCTACACACAAGAGCAGCGCGGTGACGATGAGATCGTCGCCGTGTACAACATGAGTACCGGTCAGCCGGTGTGGCGGCACCGCGAGGCGGCCCGGTTCTGGGAGTCGAACGCGGGCGCCGGTCCGCGCGGGACGCCGACGCTCAGCGACGATGGCCGCGTCTACGCGTTTGGCGGGACCGGAATCCTGAACGCGCTCGACGCGGACACCGGCAAGGCGATCTGGTCGCGGAATGCTGCGTCGGATCTCAAAGCGACCGTGCCGGACTGGGGTTTCTCGAGCTCGCCGCTGGTCATCGACGATGTCGTCGTCGTTGGTGTCGCCGGTCAACTCGCCGCGTACGATCGCGCTACCGGCAAGCAGCGCTGGATGGGCCCGGTTCACGGCGGCAGCTACGCGTCGCCGCATCTGATGACGCTCGGCGGTGTCGCGCAGATCCTGCAGGGCAGCGGCATTGGTGTCACCAGCGTCGCACTGGATGGCACGCTGCTGTGGGAGCACCAATGGTCGGGCGGCACCATCGTGCAGCCGGCGCGCATGCCCGAGGGCGACGTGCTGATCACGGTGCTGGGCGGGACTGGCGGCGCCGGCATGCGACGCATCGCCGTGGCGAACACGTCCGGTAAATGGACGACCGAAGAGCGCTGGACCTCGAATGGATTGAAGCCGTACTTCAACGACTTCGTCGTGCACAACGGGTTCGCATACGGCTTCGACGGAAGCATTCTCGCGGCGGTCGATCTCAAGGACGGCGCGCGCAAATGGAAGGGCGGACGCTACGGTCAGGGCCAGCTGGTCCTGCTGCCCGACCAGAATCTGCTGCTGGTCCTGTCGGAGGAAGGTGAGCTGGCGCTGGTGTCGGCGACGCCAGATCAATTCACCGAGATGGCTCGATTCAGAGTACTCGAGGGCAAGACGTGGAACCATCCAGTGCTCATCGGTGATGTGCTGCTGGTTCGCAATGATGCGGAGATGGCCGCCTTCCGTCTCCCGCGCGCAGCTCCCTGAGCCTATACTTACCGGTCATGCGCACACTCCTCGTCGGCATCGCCGTCGTCGTTCTTTCGGGCGTCGCGGGACTCGGCCAGGGCGACGTCGTCGATCCGGCCAGCATGCCGCTGCCGAATCCAAATCCTCGCGTCGTCAAGAATTTCGGCACCCTGCCGGATGGCCGGATGTGGGGATCGACCGCAGGCGTTGATATCGGACCGGACGGACAACTCTGGGCCTACGACCGGTGTGGTACGAACAGCTGCGCGGGCTCCAACGTTGACCCGATTCTGAAGCTCGATCGTCAGACTGGAAAGGTGCTGGCGAGCTTTGGACGAGGGCAGTTCGTGTTTCCGCATGGCATCCACGTCGATCGTGACGGCAACATCTGGATCACCGATGGCCGCGCGGCGAACGAAGCGGAACTCGCGAAATTCCCGGAGGCGAAGGGCAAGGGCCACACGGTGACGAAGTTCAGCCCGGACGGGAAGGTCCTTCTGCAGTTGGGCAAACCCGGTGTCGGCGCGAGAACGACGGAGACGTTCCTCGAGCCCAACGACGTGATCACGACGCCGGCTGGTGACATCTTCGTGTCAGACGGACACAGCGGCCAGAACCCGAACGCCACCCCCGACACGAACGCGCGGATCCTGAAGTTCACGCGCGACGGCAAGTTCGTCAAGGAGTGGGGCAAGTGGGGTGCGGCGCCTGGTGAATTCAAGACGCCCCATGCGCTCGCGCTCGACTCGCGCGGGCGGCTCTTCGTGGCCGATCGCGCCAATCATCGGATTCAGATCTTCGACCAGGACGGCAAGTTTCTCGAAGAGTGGAAGCAGTTCAGCCGGGTCAGCGGCCTCTTCATCACGCGCGACGACATGCTGTACGCGATTGATTCTGAATCGAGTCCCGAACGGCATCCGAACTGGAAGACCGGCGTGCGCGTCGGGACGACGAAGCAGGACAAAGTGCTTCAGTTCATTCCGCCACACGCGCTGCCGACCGGGGCCCCGCATGGTGCGGCAGGTGAGGGCATTGCCGTCGATCGCGACGGCAACGTCTACGCGGCCGAAGGACCGCTCTCGCGTCAGGCGGCCGAGGGCGGGCTCACGAAATACGCGAAGTAGAGGCGGGTCTGTAGACCCGCCTCTACTTACCCTCCGGCCAGGGCACGCCCTGCTGTTTCGCGCGTACTGGTCCCAGCCCTTTGTAGAGGAAGCGCTGCAGGCGGCGGCCCTGGTAGGTTTCCACCGTATACAGATTGCCCTTCGAGTCGGTCGCGATGTTGTGCAGTGAATACCACTCGCCAGGGTAGTGGCCGCCCTTGCCGAAGTTGGTGAGCTCTTCCATCGACTGGCGATTGAAGATACGCACCTTCTGATTGCGGCCGTCGGCGACGTAGAGGTACGTCTGCTGCGCGTCGCGAGAGAACGCGGTGTCCCACACCGCGCCGTCGGCGCGCGAGTCGCGCGCCATGTAGACCTCTTTCACGAAGGTTCCGTCGGTCTTGAAGATCTGCAGCCGATTGCTCGTGCGATCGCACACGTAGACGAGACCATCGTTCGAGACGTCGGCGCAGTGCACGGGGCCACGGAAGTGCTGATAGGTTGCGGTCGGATCGTAGGGGCCTTGCGCGAGCGCCGCTTTGTCGTCCGGCGGTTTGCCGTAGGCGCCCCAGAACCGTTTCATCTTGCCTGTCTCGGCGTCGATGACCGCGACGCGTCTGTTGCCGTAGCCGTCGGCGACGAACACCTCGTTTGACGGTCCATAGAAGAACGTCTTCGCGACCTGGAAGAAGTGATCCTCGGCGAGGCTGTTCCGGGTGACGCCTTTCTTCCCGACCTGCATGACGAACTTGCCGTCGAGCGTGAACTTGAGGACGTGCCCATCCATCGCGCCGTTGCCGCCGATCCAGATGTTGCCTTTGTTGTCGACGTTCAGCCCGTGATTGCTGTCGGGCCACTGGTAGCCCGGGCCGTCCTTGCCGCCCCAGTGACGCAGCAGCGTGCCCGACTGATCGAACTCGAGGATCGGGGGCGCGATGTTGCAGCACTCGCCGGTCGGCGGCGTCTGACTCGACGCGCCTTCCGACGCATCGAGCACGTCGGGCCGGTGCACGATCCACACGTGATCCTGCGCATCGACCCATAGACCGATGGTCTGTCCCTGATAGAAGCCGTTCGGCAGCGGCTTCGGGAAGGTCGGATCGACTTCGAACCGCGGCGCCATGACGGCGCCCTGCGCCTGGGCCGCGGCGACTCGCTGCACGACGCTCTGCGCGAGCGCCAGCCCGGCGAGCAGCGCGACGAACGTTGCACCGATCAGCAGATTGCGTTTCATGAGTGCCTCCGCTCAGCGCTGCGCGAACTTCTGCACGCGCTTGCCGTGATGCTGCTCGCCCGTGTACACGTTGCCCTGCGCGTCAACGGCGATGCTGCCGACCGCGAGGAACTGTCCCGGATATCGACCACCGCTCCCGAACGCGCCCACCGGCGCCAGCGTGTCACGCTGCAGGATGTGGACCTTCTTGTCGTGACCGTTGGCGACGAAGACGAACCGCTGTTGCTGATCGTTCGAGAACGCCAGGTCCCACGCCGACCCGTACGACGACACGACGCCGAACTGCCCGGTCACGACCGCGCCGAGCGTGTTCTTCGAGACCACGGCCTCTCGCACGAACGTGCCGTCCTTCCGAAACACCTGAATCCGGTTGCTGCTGCGATCGCAGACGTAGACCTGACCGTCCCTGGAGATCTCGATGCACGTGACGTCGCGAAACGATTTCGCGGGCGGGTCTGCCGGTGTGTACGGCGCCGGCGCTGCACCCGCGGCCTTGTCGCCATAGGCGAACCAGTGGCGTTTGTAGGTGCCCTTGTCCGCATCGAAGACGACGATGCGCCGGTTGCCGGTGTCGGCGACGAACACTTCATTCGCAGCGGCGTCGTAGGCGACTGCGGAGGGGCGGTTCAGTGTCGTCTGGCTGTCGGGGCCATCCATTTTTCCAGGCGTGCCGATTTGCAGCAGGAACTTTCCGTCGCGCGCGAACTTGAGCACGTGAGCGTCGCCGGGCACGGGCGGCGCGGGTGCCGCACCTGCACGGCCTGCCGCTGCTTCGCGGCCGGCGGCGGTCGGATCGTTGGCGCCGCGGCCCCGCGCTGGGGCCGCCGGCTCCAGGCCCGCTGCCGCAATCCAGACGTTGCCCTTCGCATCAACCGTGAGGCTGCCCGGCGACTGCGGCCAGGCGTAGCCGGTGCCCGGTCCGCCCCAGCTCGAGACGAGCACGCCCTTCTGATCGAATTCGAGTATGAACGGCGCGGCGCGACAGCAGAGCGTGGCCGACGGGGGAGTGAGCATCATCCCCTTTTCATTGTTCTCGAGGGAGTCGCCGCCGCGATGCACCACCCACAGATGGTTCTGCGCATCGACGGTGACGCCGGTGATCGATCCCAGCACCCACGACTGATCCTGAAATGGCCGCGGCCACCACGGGTCGGCCTGATAGGTGGGCGCGCGTCCCTGTGTCGCCGCGTCGTGCTGAAGGGCGATCACTCCGGAAAGGGCGAGCAGCCAGACACACACGGTTCGAGGACGCATTGCCATTGACGCTCCTCCTGGACCAGCGAGACTATACATCGCCGTGACACTGCGACCGCAGTTCAAATTCCGCGCAGTTCGCCGGCGCCATCTGGCCTCGGTGGCGCTCGTCGCGGCTGTTCTGCTGGCAGCTCGTCCCTCGGCTCACGAAGTCCCCAGCGACGTCAGGATCCAGGCGTTTCTTCAGCCGGAAGGACAGCTCCTCCGGCTGCTGGTCCGCGCTCCGCTCGCGGCCACGGTCAACGATCTCGAGTGGCCGATGAAAGGACCGCTGCTCGACCTCGGCCAGATGCAGCCCGCGGTGCTCGACGCCGGTGGCCGATGGATCGCCAGCCGTGTAGATCTGTTCGAGGGCGATCGCCAACTGGGCAGCCCACGCGTCGCGGGCGCCCGGCTCTCGCTGCCGTCGGATACCTCGTTCGATTCCTACGAGCGCGCGCTCGCGCACGTGACCGGCGCGCCGTTGCCCGCAGACATCGAGCTCGTTGCGAGCCAGGCGCTCGTCGATGTGCTGCTCGAGTATCCGGTGACCTCGGCCGAGTCGCGAATCTCGATCTCCACCCGGTTCGAAACCGCTGGCCTGCGATCGGTCACCGTGCTTCGATTCAGATCCGGCACGTCCGAAGGACGTGCCCTACGAGATTCCGAAGGACGTGCCCCCCAAGACCAGGTTGAGCGCGCGTTCCAGTTCCACGGCGACTCGGGTCTCGTCCGGCTCGACCCGCGCTGGTTCCAGGCCGCATCGCGATTCGTCGTGGACGGGTTCTTTCATATCCTCGGCGGTGTCGATCACCTGCTGTTCCTGCTGTGCCTGGTGATTCCGTTTCGTCGTCTGGGCGCGCTCGCCGTCATCGTCACCTCCTTCACCGTCGCGCACTCGGTGACGCTCATCGCATCGGCCTACGACATGGCTCCGTCGGCGTTGTGGTTTCCGCCGCTGGTCGAAACGTTGATCGCCGCCTCCATCGTCTACATGGCGATCGAGAACATCGTGTCGCCTGGCTCAGGCGGACCTGAGGGTCCGCCTCTACGGTCGCCTCTCACGCGTCGTTGGGTGGTCACTTTCGCCTTCGGCCTCGTGCACGGGTTCGGCTTCTCATTCGCGCTTCGTGACTCGCTGCAGCTGGCCGGCAGCCATGTGTTGACGTCGCTCGTCTCCTTCAACGTCGGCGTCGAGCTTGGCCAGCTTCTCGTGCTCGTGCTGGCGGTTCCGGTTCTCGATGCGCTGTTCAGGCGCGGCGTGCCCGAGCGCATCGGCACGATCGTGATCTCGGCCTTCGTTGCGCACACCGGCTGGCACTGGATGACGGAGCGCGGCAGTCTGCTCGCCCAGTACAAGTTCGAGTGGCCGGTGTTCGACCTTGCCTTTCTCGACCTGCTGCTGCGCTGGTCGATGCTGGCGGTCGGACTCGCCGGCGTGGCGTGGTTGATCTTCGGCGTGTTCGGCAAGCGGCTGCGGCCTGTGGCGCCACGCACTTCGGAGCGGATCATATCCGGAAGGGAGCGTTCTATGAGTCGCGCTGTCCTCTCAGGGATCCTTGCCGCATCCGCGCTGTGCCTCGCCGGGTTGAGCGTGCGAGCGCAGAACCGCAGGCGACGGAGCCGACGAACTCGGCGCCGAATCCCTACAAGACCGTCGAGCAGTTCTTCAAGATGCCCGAGGGACGCACGTGGGGCTCGACGAGCGCCGTGGACATCGATCGAGATGGCCGGAGCGTCTGGATCGGCGAGCGGTGCGGTGCAAACACCTGTCTCGATCGCGCGACCGGTCAGATGTCGAGCCTGCCATCGATGCTGAAGTTCGATTCGTCCGGAAAGCTGGTCGCGAGCTTCGCGCAGGGCCTGCTGATCTTTCCGCACGGGATTCACGTCGATCGCGACGGCAACCTCTGGGTGACCGATGGCCAGGATGACGCGCCGCAACCTGCACGCGGTGCACCGGCGGCGCCCGGGGCGCCGAACCCCGCGGCCTCGCGCATGGGTCCGCTGCCAGGCTCGACGCGGGGACATCAGGTGTTCAAGTTCAGTCCCGAAGGAAAGTTGCTGATGACGCTCGGCAAGGCCGGCGGCGCACCCGACCCCGATTATTTTTATCAGCCGAACGACGTGCTGGTGGCGCCGAACGGCGAGATCTTCGTGTCCGAAGGACACGGTGGCGGCAACGCACGCGTGCTGAAGTTCACCAGGGAAGGGAAGTTCATCACGTCGTTCGGCAAGAAGGGCAGCGGTCCAGGTGAGATGGAGCAGCCGCATGCGCTGGCGATGGACTCGCGCGGACGGCTGTTCGTCGGTGACCGGTCGAACAACAGGATTCAGATCTACGACCAGGACGGAAAGCTGCTCGACTCGTGGTCGCAGTTCAGTCGGCCCAGCGGTATTTACATCGACGCGAACGACATGATCTATGTCGCCGACTCGGAGTCCGAGTCGGTGGCGCGCAATCACGACGGCTGGAAGCGGGGAATCCGGATTGGGAGCGCGAAGGACGGCAAGGTGCTGTCGTTCATCCCCGACCCGGTGGAGAAGACGACCGGCACGAGCGCCGCCGAAGGCGTGGCCGTCGACCGGCAGGGCAACGTCTACGGCGCCGAAGTCGGACCGCGCGGCGTGAAGAAGTACGTGAAGAACTAACGCTCCGCGGCGCGCGAGGCGTTGAGGATGTTCTTGATCGCCTGGTTGCCCTCGTGACACGCGTACTCGAGTACCGCTTCCTGATCGTTCATCGTCAGCGGGATCGAGAACGTCCATGGGCGCGCCCAGGTTGATGCGTCTTCGACCGTCACCCTCCACTCGACCTTATCCGCGGCGGTTCGGGTGAACCGCTCGACCACCTTCAGCGTGTCGGGGTTGGCGTTGCGATAGGCACTGCGGCCCTTGAAGTTGGTCGTTTCGACGACCAGCGTGTTCCCTTCCCAGCGCCCGCGTGCATAGCCCATGTCCGAACGGATCCCGGTCCCGACCGGTCCTGTGGACGGGGCGAGGGAGATGACGCGCGTGTCGTGGACCATCTCGTAGCGAATCGCGACGAAGCCCGGGCCCTGCACGATCTGATACGAGTTGCCGTACTGGCCCGGCAGCATCGAGCCCGGCATGCCGCGCGTGATGCAGCGATCCCACAGGCTGAAATCTTCGTGGCTGTTGAACGGTCCGTTCCCGAAGCTTCCGGTGCGCGGCAGCGCGGCAATGCGAGCGCGAGCGGCGGGGAGCGTCGGAGGAATCTTCCCGTCTTCCGGATCGACGACGAACCACGGCCGGCTGCCCCTGGTGATCTCGTAGATGTCGCGGAACTCGGCGGAGTTGCCGATGAGACCCTCCGGGTCGCCGCCGAAGAACTTGGCTCTGGCGAGCGTGTCCTCCTGGCGCTTGGCGACGGCTGCCGCCATCTCCTGCGGAGTGACGCTTTCGATTCGGCGCCCCTCGAACTCCTTGGGCTTCTCGAACGGCGTGCTGGTCTCGTACTTGTTCGTGTAGTTGCCCTGCAGATCCGGATCGCCCCACGGCGTTTTCGGCGCAGTCCACGTTGCAGCGGCGGAGCCGCCGGCGTGCTGGGCACTGAGCGTCGCGGCCACCGGGATCAGCGCGATGAGCGCGGCGAGGAATGGCCTGATCATGGGCGTAACTTTACGCCCGTGGAGCCCGACTGGTAAAGCCCGTGCTTACTGGCGGTCGCGGCTGGACCAGCGGTACTCGTGCATCCACTCGTCGCTCATGACCATCACCGAGCGCTCCTCCCACCATGCCGTCAGACGGTCAAGGGCTTTGGCTGAAAGGGTGCGAAGAAGGGGGAGGACGCGGCTGGGCGAGCCGGTCAGGATGGCATCGAGCGTGTCAACGCGGACAGTCATGATGTGTTGCGAGCAAAAGATCCAAGCGGCATGCCACGCCGTGCAACGTCGGCAACTGTACCTGTACTCCCCATCGCAAATCTTTCAAAGAAATTCGCCATCTCGACCATTCAAGTCTCTCGCGAGGCTCGATGAGGATGACGAAAAACCAGACGCAACCAGACGAGGATCCGCCACTTCACCGGGGTCGACCCCGGGTCTGACCCGGGTCAGACCCCAACTCACTCGGAGCCGTCGGCGCGGCTGATCTCGACGTATCGGTCGCCCTCGTCGCCGGACGAGACCCGCAGCTGCCAGGGGTTGCAGCACACCTCGCAGTCCTGAATGAGCGAGCCGCGGACCTCAGGCTCGAGGTAAATCTCGACGTCTTCACCACAATACGGGCAGGTCACGACGAACACGGACTCCATGGGTATATGATGCGCCACCGGCGCCCCGGAGGAACCTCTTATGCCTGGGTCGACTCGATCTCGCTCGTGAAGTGACTCCGCCCGACGAATCGGCCACCACGGCCGAATTCGTTGCCTTTCTCAAGGCAGCCAGCGCCGCCCGCCATCCCACCGGCGAGGTGCGACGATTCAACCAGACCCGGCACTCCGGGTGCGTGGAAGCCGAATTCACGGTCGTGAACGGCATGCCCGCGGAACTCAAAGTGGGCCTCTTCCAGCAGCCGCGAAGCTACACCGCCTGGATCCGGTTCGCGAATGCCGCGTCGGCCTCGGACCGGGAGAAGGACGTCCGCGGCATGTCGATCAAGGTCCGCGGCGTGCGCGGCGAGAACCTCACGCCGGGCAGCGACGCGCAGGACTTCGTGCTGAACAGCCATCCGGTGATGATGGTGCCGGGGCCACAAGAGTTCCTGCAGCTGCTGCGCGCCGTCGAAGCGGGCGGGCTGAAGCGGGCGTTGTATTTCCTCTCGCATCCGAAAGTGGCCCGCATCGCGTTTGCCTCGCAGGAAGAACCCGTCGAGCCATCTGGACATCCCGTACTGGAGCACCACGCCGTATCAATTCGGTGCCGGCCGTGCCGTCAAGTACATCGTCCGGCCGGTATCGCGGGCGCATCCTCGTACGCCCACGCTCACCGACACCTACCTGCACGACGAGCTCCGTCTTCGCCTGTCGATGGAAGACTCCGCGTTCGACTTCTTCGTCCAGTTCCAGACCGACTCGCGGACGATGCCGATTGAAGACGCAAGCGTGGAGTGGAGCGAGCGGGAGTCGCCGTACGTGCGGGTCGCTGAAGTGCGGATCCCGAGGCAGGCGATTGACGCCCCCGGCCGCGACCAAGCGTGCGAGCGCACGTCGTTCAACCCATGGCACTGCCTGGCCGAGCATCGTCCGCTTGGCGGCATGAACCGCGCGCGCCGCGAGATCTACCACGCGATGCAGCAGTTCCGCGAATCCCGTTTCGCTCGCACTTGACGTGCTGTCGTAGGGGCCGCCTTCAGGCGGCCCTCAACTATTCTGAGCCAAGCAGTGCAATCAGCTTGTGGCTGAGGGCCGGCCCGAGCTGCTCGATGTCGGCGATGGTGGTGGCGTTGCGCGTAGATCGGCGAGACGTTGTGGCCGATGCCGATCGCGGCCAGCTGCACCGGCGAGCGGGTCTCGATGTCGTTCACGACTGCCTGCAGGTGGCTCTCCAGATATTCGTGCCCGTTGGCGGCCAGCGTCGCTTCGTCCATCGGCGTGCCGTCGGAGATGACCACGAGGATGCGACGCGGCTCGGCGCGCGCGAGCAGCCGGCCATGCGCCCAGGCGAGCGCTTCGCCGTCGATGTTCTCCTTCAGCATCTCGTCGTGCAGAAAGAGTCCGAGCCCCACGCGAGCGCGCCGCCACGGCACGTCGGCGCCCTTGATGATGATGTGCTCGAGCGCATTGAGCCGACCCGGGTTCTCCGGGTAGCCGTTCGCGGCCCACTCGCGCGCCGGCTCCCCGCCGTTCCAGTCGCGGGTCGTGAAGCCGAGCACCTCGCACTTGACGCCGCAGCGCTCGAGCACGCGGGCAAACACTTCGACGGTGAGCGCGGCGATGAGCATCGGCCGGCCGCGCATCGATCCGGAGTGATCGATCAGCAGCGTGACGACGGTGCCGGGGAATGGCGAGTCGCGTCTCTTCCTTGAACGGTCGCGCCCGTCCGCCGCTGGCGATGAGCGCCGCCAGACGCGAACCGTCCAGCACACCCTCGTCCAGATCGAACCGCCATTCGCGAACCTGCCGCGCCATGCAGCACGCGCATCAGCCGTTTGGCGAGACGGGCGACGATAGAGCGGATGGAACCGAACTCGGCTTCGAGCCGCGCTCTGAGCGATGCGAGCTCGTCACGGCTGGCCAGCGATGCCGCGTTCACGACGCGGTCGTGCGCGGTCGTGTACGCGCGATATCCGCCCGAGCCTGGACCAGTCGTGCCGGCGTTGCCAGTCGCAGTGCCTTCGCCGTCCTGATCTCGATCGCGCGTCTCCTCGCGGAGCGGCGCAGACGTGGCGCCCGGATCGCCGCGCCTGGGAAGATGCCGCACGACCTCGCGTGCCGGAAGTGGCAGGCGGCCTGGTTCGGCTGGGTGACGCCAGACTCGCCGGAAGCACGGCGCCCGCGGACCTGGCCCATGCCGCGGCCGCCGGGGCGAAGTGCGTCTGATCGTGGAGGCTGGCGCGCAGCGCCATCAACTCGTTCAGCAGTCGCTCGGGCAGTGCCGCTCTGACGCTCGTTCACGAGCGCGGCCTTTTCGCTCGGTGCCTGACGGCCGCTCATGGACTCGAACGCGAGCCACCGGACGCCGTCGTTGTCCGCGCCCGGATGTGCCATCAGGTTGCTGGCGACGCCGGAGAGCCAGGCCACGCCGATCGCGTCGAGCCGGCCGCGCTCCAGGGCTTCGTAGATTCCCGACGCCGGCATCTCCTGCGGCGGCATGACGCTGATGAGTGCCGCGCATCGTGGTAACGCGCGCCGAGTGCCAGCCGATCGCCCGCCGCACGCAGTCCGCTCAACGTGGCCGCGTTGACCTGCGCGAGCGCGTCCGCCGCGGCGTCCGATCCCGACAGCGCGCGGGTGCAGGCGCCGACCGCCGGCGATGCGGACGGGCGTGTTCTCGGCGGAACGGACTCGACCGGCCATCCCGCTGACATCGGCGACGGCCCGGGCCGCGGCCGCTCGTCCGCGAGATCCTGGCCCATGCAGCGCTGGTAGTACTCGGCGACGAGCGCCCGCTCGTCCTCGTCGCAGCGGTTGAGGAACGTGAGCTTGAAGGCCAGCCCCGGGTCGTGGAAGAGCGTCGTATTCTGCGCCCAGGTGACGACCGTTCGCGGCGACATGACCGTGGACAGGTCGCCATCCGTGAATCCGCGGCGCGTCAGGTTCGCGAGCGCGACCATCGCGCTGGCGCGGGCCCGGCCCTCGGCGTTGCGGTATTCGGGGCAGCGCGCGAGCACGACCTCGACCTCGCGGTCGTGCGCGAGATAGTTCAGCGTGATCACCAGGTTCCAGCGGTCGATCTGCCCTTGATTGAGCGGCTGCGTGCCGTGATAGAGGCCGGTCGCGTCACCGAGGCCGACGGTGTTCGACGTCGCGAACAGGCGGAACGACGGATGCGGCTCGATGACGCGGCTCTGATCGAGCAGCGTCAGGCGGCCTTCGACTTCCAGCACCCGTTGGATGACGAACATCACGTCGGCGCGGCCGGCGTCGTACTCGTCGAAGACCAGCGCGCACGGACGCTGCAGCGCCCAGGTGAGGATGCCCGGCTGGAACTCGGTGACCTGACGTCCCTCGCGCACCACGATCGTGTCCTTGCCGATCAGATCCATCCGGCTGACATGCCCATCGAGATTGACGCGGACACAGGGCCAGTTGAGCCGCGACGCCACCTGCTCGATGTGACTCGACTTGCCGGTGCCGTGGCGGCCCTGCACCATCACGCGGCGGTTGTGCATGAACCCGGCAAGCAGCGCCAGCGTCGTGTCGCGATCGAAGACGTAGTCGGGATCGCGAGCGGGCACGTGCTCGTCCACCGCCGAGAACGCCGGCACCCGCAGGTCCGTGTCGATGTTGAAGAGTTCGCGCGCCGAGAGACTGAGGTCGGGCTGACTGGGGATCTCGTGTCCGGTCATCAACGAAGGTTGTCCTTGAGGAACGACACGACCTCGGGCCAGATCTGCGCGGCCAGCGTCTCGTTGAGCGTGCCGAGCGCGTTGTGCGGTCCCATGAACGCGTGACCGGTGCCCGGATGCACTTTCAACGTGACCGTTCTTGCCCATGCCACGAAGCTTGGCCTCAAGCGCGTGTGCGGCAGCGGGGGAGAAGTAGTCGTCGTGCTCCGCCATGTGTCCGCTGATCGTCGCGGTCAGCTTGGACCAGTCCGGTTCGGCGGCTCCCTGCGGGAATCCGTAGAACGGCACCACCGCCTTGACCTTGTCGGGCCGGTTGGCGGCGATGATGAACGACAGCATGCCGCCCATGCAGAAGCCGACGACGCCGATGCCCGGACTGGTGACGGCCGGGTGGCTGGCCAGGTAGTCCACGGCGCCGCTCATGTCGCGGCCGGCGCGATCGGGCGGCAGGCTCTGCATCAGGTGTGACGCTTTGTCCATCTCGTCATGTGCGGCGAGTTGCCCGTGATAGAGGTCGGGCGCGAGCGCGACGAAGCCGGCCTTGCCAAGGCGCTCCGCCATCTCCTTGATGCCCGCGTCGAGACCCCACCACTCCTGAATCACCAGCACGCCCGGGCCCGGAACCCGACGCAGGCTTCACCAGATAGCCTGACGCGGTGCTGCCATTGCTCTTGAATTCGACTGTTTCAGCCATTTCCTAAAATATACGTCTTATCGTGCATGCGCATCTGCAGCCATTCATCGTCCTGTCGTCGGCCGTCGTCGGCTGCGACAGAACCAGCCGAATTTCAAGGTCAACGTCGATCTCGTCACGACCGACGCGATCGTCCGCGACGCGCGAGGACAGTTCATCGCCGACCTCAAGGCCGGGGAGTTGGAGGTCTACGAGGACGGCGTCAAACAGGCGATCACGTCGCTCACGATGATCCACGGCGGGCGCGAGTTCAACGTGCTCGCGCCGCCGACTGCCGTGCGCGACGGCCTCATCCTGCCGCCCAGCCGGCCGCGCAGCGACACCGCCGGCCGCATCTTCCTCATCGTCATCGACGACCTTCATCTCGATTTTTCGATGACGCCGAAGACGCGGCAGATCCTCGGCCAGATGCTGCGCGACCTCATTCACGACGGGGACATGTTCGGGATCGTCTCGACCGGCTATTCGTCGATCTCGGAGCAGCTGACTTACGACCGTCAGGTGCTCGAGTCGGCGATCTCGCGCGTCACCGGCGGCGGGCTGAAGCCGCGCGAGATCATCCAGGGGCCGCAAGGGTCGCAAGGACCGACCGAGCTGCGGCATCGGGCCCATGTGGCGTTCTCGACGGCGTACGACCTGATGCGCAACCTCGAGAAGGTGCAGAACCGGCGGAAGGCGGTCATCTACATCAGCAGCGGCTACGACTTCAATCCGTTCCAGGGATCGCGACTCGAGGAGCAGGCGCTGCGCATGCACGTCGAGGCCGCCGACCTGCAGAACGATCCGTTCTTTCGCACGCAGCAGAGCAGTCAGATGCTGGCCGAAGCCGATCTCGTGCGAGAACTGGCGGAGCTGACTCGGGCGGCGAATCGCGCCAACGCGACGATCTACACGATCGATCCGCGCGGCCTGTCCGCGGGGCCGGACATCGATGTCGACATTTCAGTGACCGGAGTGGAATGCGCACATGCGCGCGTCACAGGACAGCCTGCGCGTGATCGCCGAGCAGACCGGCGGTTTCGCGATGGTGAACATGAACGACTTCAGCGCCGGCCTGAAGCGCATCGACGCCGAGACGAGCGACTACTACGTGCTGGCGTACTCCTCGAGCAATCCGGATCCGCTCAAGCGGACCCGCCGGATCGAAGTGAGGACGACGCGCCCGGGTGCGACCGTGTTCCACCGGACGTCGTATACCCGAGCCGCTCGTGACTCGTGAACGGAGGACGGAGTAACGGCTCACACGGAGAAACGGGGCAACGGAGGTTTCTTTCAAAAGAGATCTCCGTTCCTCCGTTTCTCCGTGTGCCGCCTCGTCCCCGCGTTGATCCGATCACCAGTCACCGGGAATCGCCGGTGCTTTCGCTCAACGAGAGCGTGCGTGAGTCGGCTGAGACCTCGGCCTGACGTCCCGCGGTTCCGGTGACGGCGCGATACAGGAGGGACCCAACCGTCAGGCCTCCGAGGATCAGGCCGGCGACGAGTGAGATTCCGAGCGCGACGACGCCTCGCCAGCCGTAGGCGTCTGGCGCGCTCGAAGATGCGGACCGTTGCCGCCGTCAACAATCGCCAGCGTCAACGCCCCCTCGGCAACGAAGGCGGCGAGTTTGACCACGGTCATGACGGCGCCCAAGGGCGGCCAGAGGGATGCGACGGCCGTTTGCCTTTCTGATGCAGGCGCAGACAGCGTGAGGTGACAGAGGTCCTCGCCGTAGTCGGCGACGAGCGCCGTCAGCGGCAGCGCCCACCAGACAGTCTCGAGCCACGCCCATCCAAGCTGCGAGAAACCGAACCAGAGCCCGAATGTGAAGACGGCCGGAGTACACCGGGATGAAGCCGATGATGTCGCGGTAGAGCGCTTCCCGCACGACGGCCGACATCGTGCACGCGGCTCCGGCATGCCCGCGCAGCATCGTGCACCAGCGATCGAGA
This sequence comes from uncultured Acidobacteriota bacterium, assembly GCA_963751025.1. Lineage (GTDB taxonomy): Bacteria > Acidobacteriota > Vicinamibacteria > Vicinamibacterales > UBA2999 > Gp6-AA40. Next base: position 354,741 of record CAVVTC010000017.1, read on the forward strand.
CAGCAGGTGATCTGCGCGGGCGTGAAGCACAACTGCAGCGGCACGATCGATCCCAGGCGCGCGCGGAACATCGGCTCACCGGCCCACGTGAGCGCGTTCACGAAGTAGATCAACGCGAGCTGCAGCAGGACCAGGAGGCCCGCGAACCTGGAGAGCTCCGCCGGCGGCAATGGCGGTGCGGTCGCGACGACGCCGAGCGCCGGTGCGGCGATTCGCCAGACCTCGAAGACACCGACGATCCCGATCGGAATCAGGATGCCGATGACGCAGCGGGCTGGCGAGGGCGACCAGAATGACGACCGTCGCGCGCGGCGACGAGGAGCGGCGAATAGAGGTGATTGAAGACGACGCCCAGGCCGACGCCGAGTCCGGCGCCGATGGCGACCGTCCCGAAGTAGATGCATGAGCTCCAGCGACTTCTGCCAGGCGTCGTCGAGTGAGACCGCGCTCGTGCCCAGGAGTGCGAGCGACCGCCATCCCGCCGATCGCACCGAATCCAAACAGGACGACGCCGAGCGCGCGAGTCCAGTAGATGGAATCGAGAAACGCGCGTCGCGCGGGCGCGGCGCCGCGCACGGCCATCGTGAAGTTCTGACAGCTCTCCGCCCAATCGACCAGCGCGAACACCGCGGCGGCGACCGCCAGCCACCACGCCGGCGGCCACGCCTGGATCCAGATACGAAAGACCAGATCGACGGCCAGGATTCCGGCCGCGGCCAGCGTGGCCCAGAGCGCCAGCACGAGGTAGGGGCCGAAGGCGTTGCCCATCCAGGGGTGCTCTGGCGTCTGTCTCGGCGAGCGTGGCCAGGTCCTTGCCCGCGGGCTTTCTTCCGCCTCGCGTACTCGACGAGGTTGGGCGGCGGATCGACGTCGTTCTGGTTGCGCCCAGTACTCGATCGCGTTGGGGTCGACCTGCTCGTTGATGTTGACGAGCATGAACGCCGACGACTCCTTGCGCTGCCTGCCGCTCGGCGCGTATTTCGGGATCGGGATCGATGATGCGATACGACCGCTTCGCGCGAAGCGCCGTGGTCCAATACGGCTTGGCGAACTCCATGAACGAGTCGCGAGGCCCGAGGCCGGCGATCGGGAGCCCGCTCTTCGGAAGCGGATCGCAGATCAGGCCCGCGTCGTCGAGCGCCCTCGAGCAGCCAGGCGAGCGGCTGCTGTGCCAGCGGATTGCTGGCGTAGCCGCCGCCGACGTTCGCGTGCGCGCCGACGAACCAGCGCTGTTCGATGCGCTTGCGTCCATGCCGAAGAGCAGTGACGCCATCGGGTCGGACTGCGCCGTGCTTCTGCGACCCGGGGTCGATTCGATGCGTCTGAGTTCGCCCTCGGCGGTATCCCCGCTGATGTAGGCGACAAACGGCGTGTGCCTGAAGCTGCTGCGGTGCTCGTCGATCGCCAAGCGCATGGCGGCACCGCTGAATCAGCGTCGTCGGCCGCATGTTGTGATGCAGCGCGATACGGCTGCGGATGCCGGGGATCGCCAGCGCATCCCATCCGACCGCGCCGACCGTGTCGTACACGCCGAGGTAGGTGATCTTCACGCGCCGCGACCAGCGGACCAGTAGTTCCTCGGTCGGGTTCAGCGTGGCGGCGCGTTGGCCTGGCACGTGTCCGGGCGGCCGCGGTACGGCGGCTTCCTTCTGGCGAACGAGCCACGGATCCCAGACGAGATCGGTGATGCGCCTGAACGCGAGCGGTGGGTCGGGGAAGAGATCGGTGAGCGGGCCACTATGATGCTCGCGCGCGCGGCCGATCAGGCAGTAGGTTCGCCAGAGCTCGTTGACCGTCAGCGGTGCGCCGCGCCGCAGCAGGCCGCAGGTGCTGATGAAGCCGACGAGCGATCGCGCGGTGAACGCGCCGCGGCTGAAGCCGAAGATGTAGATCTCGTCGGCGGGCGTGAAGGCCGTCTCGTCCTCGATAGTTCTGGACCAGCCAGTTGTATGCGGCGCGGACGTTGGTCTCGAGGCCGAAGCCGAAGCCGCCGCCGGTGATCGCATCGAGCGGGCCGGTGCCGACGCCTTCGAGATAGAGCTTGAGCTGCGTGACGCTGTCGCCGACGACCTTGCGGTCGCGGCATTCAGGGGTCAGCGCGAAATGGTGCAGGACGTTGGTGGAGTCGTCGCGGTTGTTCCAGGTGCCGTCGAGGCAGACCACCAGCCGCCGGATCTCGGCCATCGATGCACTCCGTTCAACCAGTTCCTAGTGAACGCGAGGGCCATCCCGTTGCACACGCGTTTTTGACCCGTGTCGGGACAGGCGATTACACTGCGCGCCTCACTATAAACCTGCGTTCAAGGAGAGGACACGTGCAGCTCATCAGTGATCTCGTGGACGGGGTACGAGCATGGTCGTGTGACGCGGCGCGAGCTGATTCAGGCGCTGGCGATGCTCGCGGCCGCCGGCGCGGCACGACCGCATCGGCCGCGCCGCTGCGTTCGGGCAGCATCAACCACGTGTCGGTGCTGGTCAGCGACATGGCGCGCTCGATCGACTTCTACAACCGCGTCTTCGGGCTGTCGGTGGCAGAACGAGGACAAGGCCAACAAGATCGCGCGGCTCGGCGATCGGCGGCAAGGTGCTCGTTTCGCTGCGCGTCGAGCCGCCGCCGGGTCTCATCGATCACTTCGCGATTGGCGTCGAGGGCTTCAATCGCGACGCCGTGACGAAGGAACTCCAGGGCGATGGGGCTCACGCCGCGCGAGAACCTCGAGTTCGGCTTCCACGTGAAAGATCCTGACGGCGCCAACGTCCAGATCACCGGCATCTGACAGGACGTGGGCCGCCTCAATGCAACTTCGCCGGCCACATCGCGCCACGGGCGCTCCGCCGATTGTCGGCGTTTCGTGCGCACGGCGCGTGCGGCTGATCTTCGGCCGGCGATCGAGCTCGGGGAAGTTCCGATAGATCGCCGCGGCCTCGTTCTGGATCTCGCGCAACCGGAGCGCGGCCAGCTGCAGCCGTTCCCATCTGCTGAGTGGGGCCATATCGAGTGTTAACGTCCAGCCGGGCAGGAGCGAACACGACATGACTCCGTTACATCAGGCGCCGTTTGCGCAGTTCAACGTCGTCATCGAACTCGGGACGGGTGGTCCGCAGGCGGGATTCCAGGACGTCTCCGGGCTCGTTGGCGACGCCGGAACGTCGAAAGTGGTGACGCTCAAGCGAGGCGCCTTCCGCTCGCAGGCCTTCGAGGAGTGGGTGCGGGCCATTCGTGATGGAAAGTACGACCGGCCCGTGACGATTCGGCTTCAGGCGCCAGACCGCGGCGCCGTCACGGCCTGGAGGGTGGTTGGCGCCCGGATCATCAAGCACACCAGCGGACCAATGAACGCGAAGGGCACCGACGTGGCCATGGAGGAGCTCGTGCTCGGCTACGAGCGTCTCGAGATGGAGTAGGACTCGCGATCGACACACGGACGTGACGTGTGTGGCTTGGCTTATGGTCGAGCCCGATCCGAGAGCGATTCCGCTATACTGGTGCCGTTCCTAAAAACTTAGCTGGCACCGGCCTCCAGCCAGACTTGCGGCGAAGGGCGGATTTGTCTCTTGACGACCCATCTTTGTCCCCAGTGCGCGGCGTCAGAGCCACGATGGCTCGAAGCGAGCGGACCTGACGCGCGCGTCGACTACTTTCGGTGCGATCACTGCGGCCACGTCTGGAACGTGCCGAAGGGGCAGCCTGAAGCCGCCCCGAGGACCGTCACGGTCGCTCCTCACAAGCCAGACACCGTCGGCGTCTGACGCGGCGTCTCGAGCGATGCATGTGCAAGCGCGAGGAGCGCGGTGCATGCCGTGTCCACGCGCAACGTCCGCGGTCCGAGACCGACCGAGCGGAAGCGGTGAGCGTCGAGGAGCGTGAGCTCGAAGGTGTTCCAGCCCCCTTCAGGTCCGATCGCCATCAGCACGCGCCCGCCGCCCGTGTCAGCCAGCGCTGACGTCATCCTCGTCCCGCTTCCCGGGTCCGGTGACGATGCGGGTGCCGAGGGGAAGAGATCATCGAGGTGGTCTTCGATCAGGATCTTGAACTGCCGATGAATCGAGACGAGCGGTAGTCGCGTATCGCGTGCCTGTTGCAACCCTTCGATGAGCAGCGGCCGGTAGCAGGCCTCGGTCAAGATGTGCGTGTCGAAGTAATGTCGCTCCACGCGTTCGGCGTTCGTCAGGATGATTCGACCGACGCCGAGCGCGGCCAGTTGCGCCCACAGTCGCCGCATCACCTTCGGGCGGGGAAGGGCGAGCGGCACATCGACGCGCGGCCGCGGCGGTGTCTCTGTCTCGAACGCGCATCGCAGCGTCACCTGGCCGTCGCCCGCGGCTTCCACGGTGCCCACGCCTAACGGACCATCGAGCAGCCCCACGCGAACGGAGTGGCCCGGCTTCACTCGAAGCACGCTGAGCAGGTGAGCGGCGCGCGCGTCGGTGAGCGTCACACAGGACGCCTCAACGCGATCGCGATCCTCGAGAAGGATCAGATTCACACGTGTATCAGGATCGGGTGGCTTGCCAGCCGTAGCTCTCGAGGAGTTTCTGGAACAGGCCCGCCTTCGCGCCTGGCGCTACGGCGGGCAACCTTCGCCAGCATTCGAGAGCGAAGGTTGGAGCCGGCAGTCGCTGGAGCCGGCAGTCGGACTCGAACCGACGACCTGCTGATTACGAATCAGCTGCTCTACCAACTGAGCTACGCCGGCCAGGCGGGTGATCGAACACTGAATTCTAGCACGCCGCGTCGGTGGGTGATTTTCCCGCTGGCCGCGCAAGAATCCGCGCGCAATCGTTGACGGTTGCGGCCAGAACGTCGGGTTCTCCGCCGTCATCGCGCACCATGCCGAGGCACGCGATTTGCCCCTCGAGAGGGCATGGCACACACACTTGCAGACTCAATCCGCTGCGAAGTGCCGGTGTTCTTTGCCAGCACCGAAGGGCAGACGGCGCTGATCGCGATCCGCCTCGCCGAGGTGCTCCACGAACACGGCCTCGACAGCCAGGCCATCGACGTGTCTACGCATGAAGCCGCGTCTATCGACTGGACGCGCGTACGCGGCGCGCTCGTCGGCGCGTCGCTGCACGTCGGCAAGCATCAGAAGTCCGCAGCCCGGTTCGTGCACGCGCACGCCGCGGATCTGAACGCGGTGCCGTCGGCGTTCTTCTCCGTCAGCCTCAGCGCGGCGTCGAAGAACCGCAACGAGGTCGAGGAGGCCGAGCGGATTGCGCGCGCGTTTCCCGCCGCACACGGATGGAAGCCGTGCTTCATCCGGTCGGTCGCCGGACGCCTGGCCTACCGCGAATACAACTTCCTGATTCGCTTCATTGTCCAACGCATCGCGAAGAAGGAAGGCGGCTCGACCGACACGAGCCGCGACCACGAGCTGACAGACTGGGATGAGGTCGATCGCCTGGGCCGCGAGATGGCCACCGCGATTCACGCGCGCGCGGCAGTGGCGTAGAAAGAAAAAGGGCCGCCCGAAGGCGGCCCACGTGAACGACTCGGTTCAGGGCCACCTAAAGGTGGCCCCCACGTGAGGTGGCCCCCACGTTCTACTTCGACATCGGCACCTTGAGCTCACCGAGCTTGGCGATCATGTCTTCAGCAGACGTGGCCGGCTGGACCTTCTTCTCGATGTACGCGATCTTGCCATCCTTGTCGACGTAGAACGTCCAGCGGTTCGCGAGCTGTCCGTTCGCCATCAGCACGCCGTACTTGCCCGCGACTTCCTTCGTCGGATCGGCGAGGAGCGGGAAGTCGGCTTCCTTCTTGTCCACCACGGTGGCCGGCCCGCCGCCGCGGCTCTGCAGCGTCACCTTGGTTTCCTTGGCGAACTTGGTGTTGTCCTCGACGGTGTCCGTGCTGGCCATGAAGTAGGCCACGTCGTACTTCCGGATCTTGTCGCCGTTCTCCGCCAGCGACTTGCACTCGATGGTGCAGCCCTGCGTGAACGCCTTCGGGAACCAGGCAACGACGACTGCCTTCTTCCCTTTGAAGTCCGAAAGCTTGTAGGTCTTGCCGTCGGACGCCTGCAGACTGAAATCGGGCGCGGTGTCGCCGACCTTCAGCTCAGTGCTCTGAGCCTTCACTCCCACTGCCAGGGCTGCTGCCAGCCCAATCGCCATCAATGCGCGCATTCACGAACCTCCCGGGCGAAAGCCCTCGCACCTATCGGGTGAGACGGCCTGAGTATACTGCCGAAGCCGGGCAAATCCACCTCGACTGCCCCTATGACGCATCCGCTCGTCCAGACGATTCGCCGGCGCCTCGAACAGTCCGCCGATCCCGCGAAAGCTCCACAAATGCAGGCCTACATGAAGTCGGCGATGCCGTATCGCGGTGTGTCGTCACCTCTATTAAGACGGCTGTGCCGTGAGGCGTTTACCGCGCACCCGATGGCGGGCGCCGACGAGTGGAAGCGGGTCGTTCTGGAGTTGTGGCGGAAGGCCGCGTTTCGCGAGGAGCGTTACGCCGCCGTGATGTTGACGGAGTCGCGTCTCTATCACGAGTTCCGGACATTCGCGTCGGTGCCGATGTTCGAAGAGATGATCGTCACCGGCGCCTGGTGGGACGTCGTGGACGCTATCGCCAGCCACAGCCTCGGGGCCATCCTGCGCGCCGAGCCGCGACGCATGACGGCACTGATGCGGCGATGGGCGAAGCGACCAGGACATGTGGAAGCGGCGCAGCGCGATCCTCTGTCAGCTGGGATTCAAGCGCGAGACCGATCTCGACGCTCCTCTACGACTGCATCGAGCCCAACCTGACTCACCAGGACTTCTTCATCAGGAAAGCGATCGGCTGGTCGCTGCGCCAGTACGCGTGGACCGATCCGAAGGAAGTGCGGCGCTACGTGAAGGCCAACAGGGAGCGATTGAGCCCGTTGAGCGTCAGAGAGGCGTTGAAGAATATTCAGTCTAGGCGGGTCTGAAGGACCCGCCTCTACGACCCGCTTTGAGGTCCGGCTGACCCGGACACTACTGGTGAAGAGTTCGTCGCGGACGCGGGCGCGCTCGCGATCGATCTGATCCGGCGTCGCGCCCAGACGCCGCAACACCGCCTCGGTCATCGCCAGCGCCACTTCGCCCTCGCCGGCAGAACACCTGCTCGGCGCCGGCGCTGCGCAGCTGAGGCACGTCGCGCAGGTAGTTGCCGCGCACGAAGATGTGGACATTCGGATTGATGGCCCGCGGCGCCCTTGATGACGTCCGGGCGAGCCGGTATCCGCGCCGCTGACGATCAGCGTGCCGGCGTGCGGGCAGTCCGGCGTTCACCAGCGTGTCCGTGATGACGGGCATCGCCATAGACCGCTGACGCGCCCTCATCCCGCAGCGCTCTCACGACATCCATGTTCAGGTCCACGACGGTGGGGGAGACTCCGTTCTCGCGCAGCAGCCGCGTGACGGTTCGGCCGGTCGGGCCGTAGCCGACGACGATCGCGCCGGTCATCGGGATCGAGCATCGACGAGGCGCCGACGTCCAGACCGCCATCGTCGATCGCGGACGAGCGGGCGCAGCCGTGCGCAGCCACCGATCGATCGGCTCGATCGCTCCGGAAGGCCAGCGGGTTGAGCGTGATCGAGATGATCGCCGTCGGCGACGACGATGTCCACCGCCTCGGCCGGAACGATCCGAGATCGCGGCCGAGCGTGACGAGGATGAACGAGAACTCGCCAATCTGCGCCAGCGACACGGCCACCGTCACCGCCGTGCGGATCGGATAGCGCATCAGCCACGCGACCGATCGCCGCGATCAGCGGATTGCCGACGAGCACGATGAGCGAGCGCGGTGACGATGAAGCCACGGCTGCTCGAGCAGCGCCGACGGCTGCAGCAGCATGCCGACCGACACGAAGAACAGCACGGCGAATGCGTCGCGCATCGGCAGCGCGTCGGTGGCGGCGCGCAGGCTGTAGTCGGAGCGGCCGACGACCATGCCGGCGAGGAACGCGCCGAGCGCCATCGAGACGCCAAACACCGCCGCCGAGCCCGACGGCGAGGCCGATCGCGAGGGCGAGCACCGTGAGCGTGAACAGCTCGCGCGATCGGGTGGCGGCGATGCGATCGAGGATCACGGGGATCACGCGCTTGCCGACGATCGCCGCGACCGCGACGAGACCGGCCACTTTGAGCAGCGTGATGCCGACGCTCGTCGCGAGCGCCGGTCGACGGTGAGCTCGAACCTGAGCGTCGGCAGCAGCACGAGGACGATCGACCGTCAGCACGTCCTGGACGACGAGCCAGCCGACGGCGATATGTCCGGCCGGCGTGTGCAGCTGGCGGCGGTCCGAAAGCACGCGAACGAGGACGACGGTGCTGGCCACCGACAGCGTCAGGCCGAAGACGATGGCCGCCGGCCACGCCCAGCCGAAGGCGTGCGCGGCGAGCGGCGCCGAGAACCGTGGCGAAGCCGCCTTGCGCGATCGCGCCCGGGAATGGCGATTCGGCGCACCGCCAGCAGTTCCTCGAGGTGGAACTGCAGGCCGACGCCGAACATCAGCAGGATGATGCCGATCTCGGCAAGCTGTTCGGCGATCTCGGGATCGGCGACGAAGCCGGGCGTGTTGGGCCCGACGACGACGCCGGCCAGCAGGTAGCCGACGATGGGCGACAGGCCGAGGCGCTGCGTGATGTAGCCGAAGAGCAGCGCCGCACCAAAGCCGCCGGCGAGCGTCAGAATGAGCCCGAGTTTCCTGCATCAGTCTGATGGTAGTCTGAGCCCATCCTCTGCGGTTCGGCACATTACGGGTCAGGAGGCCATTTCATGGCGGAGCACGTGCGCGAACATCGGAGTTTTCTTGCCGCGGCCGAAAAGCGGCTGCTCATCCGGATGGCCGGTCACATGCCGGCGTCCATTCACTCGGACCACTTGACGGTCCTGGCGCTCGCCGCGATGGCGCTGGCCGGCCTCGGGTTCTGGCTGGCGCGGTGGGACGCCAACTGGCTGTGGGTGGTCGTCGGGGCGCTGGCGATCAACTGGTTCGGCGACAGTCTCGACGGTACGCTGGCGCGCGTACGCGGTGTCGAGCGGCCGCGTTATGGCTTCTACGTCGATCACGTCCTCGACATCGTCGGCATCACGTTTCTCCTGACCGGCCTGGCGTGCTCGGGTTTCATGACGCCGGTGATTGCGCTGTCGCTGCTGGTGGCCTATCTGCTGGTCTCGGGCGAAGTATTCCTCGCCACGGCCGTGCGCGGAGTGTTCACGATGTCGTTCGCGGGCGTCGGTCCGACGGAGTTGCGAATCCTATTGTCGGTGGGCGCGATCGCGCTGCGCGGCGATCCGCACGTGAACTTCGGCGCCCTCGGGCGGGCGCAACTGTTCGACGTCGGCGGCGTCGTGGCGATTGCCGGTCTGATCGTGGCGCTGGCCGTTGCCGATTGCTCAGAACACGATCGCGCTGGCCAGGCTGGAGCCACGTCCTGTCGCGCCGGGTCTCGATCGTCAGTCGTGCGCGGTCCGCCTGATGGCCGGCATTATGGGGTCGGCTTTGCGCAAAGGCGTGCACGGTAGTACCGATTCCCCTTTTATGGGTCCGGGGGAATTCGGCGCTGTGAGGATGCCTGACGCGACCAAGCCGCAGAAGGTCCGGAGCCCGCTCGTCGTGCGCGGTGCGCGGACGCACAACCTCAAGAACATCGATGTGACGCTGCCTTCGGGCAAGCTGATCATCATCACCGGTGTCAGCGGCTCCGGGAAGTCGTCGCTCGCCTTCGACACGATCTATGCGGAAGGGCAGCGGCGCTACGTCGAGTCGCTGTCCGCGTACGCCAGACAGTTCCTCGAGCGGATGGAGAAGCCCGACGTCGACAAGATCGAAGGCATCTGTCCCGCGATTGCCATCCGGCAGAAGAACAGCGTTCGGAACCCGCGATCCACCGTCGGCACGACGACCGAGATTCACGACTACATGCGGCTGCTGTTCGCCCGCGTCGGTCGGACGTACTGCCGTCAGTGCGGCGAGGAAGTGATCCGCGAGACGGCCGAGGTCGTGGCGAAAAAGCTCGGTGATCTGCCAGCCGGCACGCGCCTGTTGATGGGATTCGAACTACCCGTCGTGGCCATGGCCGGGTCGAAGCGTGGCGCCGACATCGAGAACGGGGACGAGGACGGCGACGAGGAAGACGCTCCGGACGCGAAGCTCAAGACACCGGCACTGCCGCTGACCGATCCGATCACCGAGACGCTCGAAGGGCTGCGCCGGCGCGGGTACGCGCGTCTGCTCATCGACGGCCAGGCGGTCGGCCTCGACGAGGTGGATCGCGCGAAGCTGAAGTCGCGCGCCACGCTCGAGGTCGTCGTCGATCGGCTGCGGATCGAAGGCGATCTCCGCAGCCGGCTCACGGATTCGATCGAGACCTGCTATCGCGAAGGTGGCGGGGCAGCGTTCGCGGTGAACGCCGACACGGGGGAGCGTCACGTCTTCTCCGAGCGGTTCGAGTGCCGGACGTGCGGAATTGCCTACGAGACCCCGCAGCCCCGGCTCTTCTCTTTCAACAATCCCTTCGGCGCGTGCCCGATGTGTCACGGCTTCGGCAACATCATCGAGCTCGACATGGACCTGGTGGTGCCGGATCAGTCGAAGTCGATCACGCAGGGCGCGATCGAGCCGTGGAGCAAGCCTCACTATCGAGCGCAGCTGGCGGAGCTGAAGCGCGCGGCGAGGAAGACGGGCATCCGCCTCGACGTGCCGTGGAGCGATCTCTCGAACGAGGAGCGCACGTTCGTCGTCGAGGGCGACCCTTCGACAGGCGCAGGGCAAGCGGCGGAGTACGAAGGCATTCGCGGATTCTTCCGGTGGCTCGAGCGCAAGAAGTACAAGGTGCACGTGCGCGTGTTCCTCAGCCGGTATCGCGGATATCTCGCGTGTCCGGACTGCGGCGGTGCGCGGCTGCGGCGCGAGGCACGCAATGTTCGAGTGGGCGGACGAACGGTGGACGAAGTGTCGGCGCTGACCGTGCTCGGCGCGCAGAAGTTCTTCGCCGAACTGCAGCTGAGTGAGAAGGAAGCGACGGTTGCGGAGAAAGTGCTGCGCGAGATCCGTCGCCGGCTCACGTTCCTGAGCGACGTGGGTCTCGACTACCTGACGCTCGACCGGCTCTCATCCACGCTCTCTGGCGGCGAATCGCAGCGGATCAACCTGGCGACGTCGCTCGGCTCGGCGCTCGTCGGCACGCTGTACGTCCTGGACGAGCCGTCGATCGGTCTGCACGCGCGCGACAATCAGCGCCTCATCGACATCCTTCAGCAGCTTCGCGACCAGGGCAACACGGTGCTCGTCGTCGAGCACGACGAGGACATGATCCGCGTCGCCGATCACATCGTGGACATCGGGCTCGGCGCCGGCGAGCAGGGCGGTCGCGTGGTGTATTCGGGCGACATGCCCGGCCTGCTGCAGGAGACGCGATCGCTGACTGCCAAATACCTGCGCAACGAGCTGGCGATCCCTGTTCCGTCGCCGCGGCGTCGAGGCACCGGGCAGAAGATCCGCCTGAAGGGCGCGACCGAGCACAACCTGAAGGGCATGGACGTCGAGATTCCGCTGAACACGATCACGTGCGTCACCGGCGTGAGCGGATCGGGCAAGTCCACGCTGGTGCACGACGTCCTGTACGCCGCGATCAAGCGAGCCAAGGGCGACTGGGATCGACGGGTCGGTGCATTCCGCGATCTGGATGGCCTGGAGTACATCACCGACGTCTCGCTCGTGGACCAGACGCCGATTGGACGGACACCGCGATCGAATCCGGTCACGTATCTCAAGGCCTTCGACCCGATTCGCGAGCTGTTCTCGCTGACCAAGGACGCCAAGGCACGCGGACTCACGGCGAGTCACTTCTCGTTCAACGTCCCGGGCGGCCGCTGCGAGGCGTGCCAGGGCGAGGGCGAAGTCCGCGTCGAGATGCAGTTTCTTGCCGACGTGTTCGTGCCATGCGATCAGTGCGACGGCATGCGCTTCAAGCCGCAGGTCCTCGACGTGCGCTACCGCGGCAAGTCGGTTCACCAGGTGCTCGAGATGACCGTGCGCGAAGCGCTGACCTTCTTCAGTCAGTCACCGAAGGTGCTTCGTCGTCTGCAGGTGCTCGACGAGATCGGGCTCGGCTATCTCCGGCTCGGGCAGCCGGCGACGACGCTGTCAGGCGGGGAGGCGCAGCGCATCAAGATCGCCGCGCACCTGGCGTCGTTCGGTGGAGAGCGCGTGCTGTATATCCTCGACGAGCCGACGACCGGGCTTCACTTCGACGACATCGCGAAGCTGCTGGCGGCGTTCCGCAAGCTCGTCGAAGCCGGCCATTCACTGCTGGTCATCGAGCACAACCTCGATGTGATCAAGACCGCCGACTACATCATCGATCTCGGGCCCGAAGGCGGGGAAGCCGGCGGTCGAGTCGTCGCGACCGGTACTCCGGAGCAAGTGGCTCAAGTGGACGCGTCGTACACCGGCCAGGCGCTGCGTCTGGTGCTCGCGACGGGTCGCTCGAACGCCTACGCCGCTCGCTGAGAGCTTGTGGGCCGCCTCAGGTTGTGGGGGCCGCCTTTAGATTGTGGGGGCCGCCTTTAGGCGGCCCTTGGCCTATTCGTGCCTGAGCGCCTGCGTCGGATCAAGTCGCGCTGCGCGGTGAGCCGGTACGAATACCGCCAGACCGGCGATGGACACGAGGATCGCCGTCGCCGACGCCATCGTCGAGATGTCGAAGGGCTGGACGCCGAACAGTTGCCTGCTGAGCAGCCGCGACCCGAAGGCCGCAAGCACCAATCCCGCCGCCCACGCCTATCGTCACGATCCACACCGTTTGCCCCATCACCAGTCGCAGCACGTCTGACCGCTGCGCGCCGAGTGCCATGCGCACGCCTATCTCATTCGTGCGTCGCCGCGCATCGTAGGACACGACGCCGTAGAGTCCGATGCAGGCCAGCAGCAGTCCGATCGCTCCAGACACCGCACTCAATGCGGCGAAGAGACGCGGGTCGCGGATGGTCTGGGCGATCTGCTCTTCCTGGGTGCGCACGTCGATCAGTGGAAGGGCCGGGATCGATCCGGTGTATCGCGGCGCGAATGCTGGGCGTGAGCCGAGCGAATCGCCAGCGGTTCGGACTTCGAACGTCATCCGTCCCAACGGTATCTGCGTGTAAGGCATGAAAAACGTGGCCGGCGGAGGCTCGCTGAGCCTCGAGTACATCGCATCGCGCACGACACCGACCACGAGGATCGGCTTGTCGCGGCCAGGCCCGTCCACGAACTGGAAATGCCGCCCGAGCGGGCGAGTTCTCCGCGAAGACCTGCCGCGCCATCGCCGCGTTGATCACCGCCACACGCGGGGCCCCACTGGTGTCGGCTGCCTGAAGGCTTCGGCCAGAGACCAGCGGCATGCCGAAAGTTTCGAAGAAATTCCATCGGACCAGCTGTATGTGAGCATCCCGTGGGGCTCCCGCCGTCTCCGCACGGACCGTTTCGGTCCACTCGCTGCGCGCGACGACGGGGACCGCCGACATGGTGGCCGACCTCACGCCAGGCACCGCTTCGATGGCCGCAATCAGGCGTTCGAAGAGGACGATCGTCCGTTTCGGGAGCGCTGGTCGACGGCGTCGGATCGATCTCGAAAGACCAGCAGGTTGCGCGGATCGAACCCGACATCAACCTGGCTGTAGTTGTAGAGCGTGCGGACGAAGAGCCCGGTGACGACGAGCAGGATCAGGCTCGCGGCAATCTGCACGCCGATCAGGGTCCGCGCCATCAGCGCCCGTTGCCCTCCCGCGCGCGCGGTTTCCTTGAGCCACGGCAGCGCTCCGACGCGCGTCGCGCGCAGTGCGTGACCGACGCCGAACACCAGCGCGGTAATCGTCGTGAGCGCACCGGCGAATGCCAGCGCGCGGAGGTCGATCGCAGTCGCGAGCACGACATCGTCCTCGAACATCCGGGGCAGCGCGTCTTTTGCCCACGACGGCGAGTACCAGACCGGCTGCGGCCCCGGCCGCCGCCAGCAGCAGGCTTTCCGAGAGCAGCTGCCGAATCAGTCGCGCGCGACTGGCGCCAAGCGCCAGCCTCACGGTCATCTCCTGACGCCGGTTCGCGGCACGCACCAGCAGCAGGCTGGCGACGTTGACGCACGCGATCAGCAGGACGACTCCCGTGACGACGAAGAGGAACGTGAGACTCGCGCGTGCGCTCCGTGAAGGACCGTGGGGACCCTGGCTCCCCGGACATCACGCGCATGGTCGGCATTCCGTGTCGCTCAGGGCCACGCGTTGCCGGCGGTCGAGCGCTCCAGCTCGCGACGACGGTCTGCTCGAAGATCGGTTGGAGCTCGGCGCGCACCTGCTCCTTCGTGACGCCGGGCTTCAATCGTCCCATGAGCAGAAGCCACCACATCGACGCGCTCGACCGGTCTGCCGGCAAGACGTGGCTGGACATCGCGAGCGGGACGCTCAGATCAACCGTCTCGGTCACTTCCGTTCCATGAAACGTGTCCGGCGTGACACCGACAATGGTGAAGGCCGCGCGATTCACGCGAATCGTCTTGCCGATGATGGCGGGATCGCCGAGAAACCGGCGCTGCCAGTAGCGATGACTGACAACCGCCGCGGGTTCCGCACCGGGGCGGTCGTCCGACGGTCCAAGCGTTCGGCCGAGCGCGGCTGGCACGCCCAGGCCATCGTGGTAGGTGCCGCTCACGACCTGCGTGGAAGCGAGTTCGGCGCCGTCATCGGTGGCGACGGTCACCGAACCGATCCGTGCGAATGCAAATACGTGGGAGAGCGTGGTCGCGTGATCGCGGAACTCTTCGAACGTCGCTGTCGGAAAAGAGGTTCGCAGCTGGGTACCGTCCGGGCCGGGCCGGCCGTTCCCCGAGTAGCCAGCAACCATGCTGTCTTGCCGTTGCAGGCTGTCGAACGCAACCAGGTCCTGGGGATCCTTCACCGGGAGTGTACCGAAGAACATTGCGTCCACGACGCTGAACACCGCGGTGTTGGCGCCGATGCCCAACGCGAGGATGGCGACCGCCGCAGTCGAGAAGCCGATGTTCCTGATCAGCGCCCGGCGCGCGAAGCGCAGGTCGCTCCGGAGATCGTCGATCAGCCGCAGCCCGAGGCTCGCCCGACCCTCGTCCTTGTACTTCTCGATCGACCCGAACTCGATCCGCGCCCGTCGGATCGCTTCGTCCCGCGACAGTCCGTCGCGCGACATGAGATCCGCGGCGCGCGATTCGATGTGAAACGACAGCTCGTCGGCCATTTGACGCTCGACGTCGCTGCGACGGACCACGCTACGCCAGAAGGATCGAAGCCTCCGCATCTCAGACCTCCTGTGCCTTCAGAGCTGCATTCACCGCACCGGCGCTGACCGACCATCGCTCGGTCTCGGTCTTCAGGCGCTTCCGGCCCGCCGTTGTCAACGAGTAGAACTTCGCTTTTCGATTGTTGTCAGACGTGCCCCACTCGGTATCGAGCAGTCCCTGCTGCTCGAGCCGGTAGAGCGCGGGATACAACGCGCCCTGCTCGACGAGCAGCGCGCCACCGGTGATCTGTTCGATGCGAAGAAGGACGCCGTAGCCATGCTCAGGCTTCAGCGACACGGCCTTGAGGATCAGCAGGTCCAGCGTGCCCGGCAGGAGTTCGGCGCGGCCCATGGGCTTCTCTCCTTATCAACTTAGGTGAAGAGCGTAAGCTGACTGTCCTAAGCTGTCAAGGAGTGCGCCTTCCGCGATCGTTTTTCAATCGCCCGACGTTGACTGTCGCGCCGGACCTGCTCGGCAAGGTGCTCGTCCATCGAACGCGGTCTGGCGTGGCGGCAGGGATCATCGTCGAAGCCGAGGCCTACATCGGCGAGGACGATCCGGCGTGCCACGCGGCGCCGGGACCGACGAAGCGGAACGAGCCGCTGTACGGCCCTCCGGGAGTCGCGTACGTGTATCTGAATTACGGGATGCACTACCTGGTCAACGCGGTGACCGAGGCGAAGGGCTCTCCGGCGGCCGTTCTGATTCGTGCGCTTCAACCACTCGAAGGGATCGAGCTGATGATGAAGCGCCGCCTCCGCCACGGCTCGGGCGCCCAGGGGCGAGAAAACGGGAAGCGTCCGATTCGAGAAGCGGACCTTTGTCGCGGTCCGGGCAATCTCACCAGGGCGCTGGGGATCACGCTGAAGGAGAACACCCTGGATCTGACGTCGAGCCGGTTATGGATCGAGGATCGCCAGCTGACCGCCGGCGCCGTTCGATGGGGAACCCGCATCGGAATCACCCGCGGCGCCGAGCGGCCGTGGCGGTGCTGGGTGGGCGGACATCCGGCAGTGTCAGGCCGCCGAGCCGGATTGACGTAGGGGCCGCCTTCAGGCGGCCCGAGCGCCCGGATAGAATAGAGAACTCACATGGGTAAAACACTCCTGCAGAAAGTGTGGGATCTCCACAAGGTCCGCCAGCTGCCGACCGGGCAGACGCAGCTCTTCATCGGCCTGCACCTCGTTCATGAAGTGACGACGCCGCAGGCGTTCGACGAGCTGCGCGCCCGCGGCTGGAAGGTCGCGCGTCCGGATCGCACGTTTGCGACGACGGATCACATCATCCCGACCAAGTCCCGCCAGCGGCCGTTTCTCGACGTCATGGCCGAGGACATGCTCGCCTCGCTCGAGCGCAACGTCCGCGAGTTCGGCATCCGCTACGCCGGCCTCGACGACGACCGGCAGGGCATCGTCCATGTGATCGGTCCCGAGCTCGGTCTCACCCAGCCGGGTATGACGATCGCCTGCGGCGACAGCCACACGTCTACGCACGGCGCGTTCGGCGCCGTGGCGTTCGGCATCGGCACCTCGCAGGTGCGCGACGTGCTTGCGTCGCAGTGCCTCGCCATGGAGCCAATGAAGGTCCGGCGGATCCGGGTGACCGGCACGCTCGCGAAAGGCGTCTACGCGAAGGACGTCGTGCTCACGATCATTCAGCGCCTGGGCGTCCGCGGCGGCACCGGCTACGCGTACGAGTACGCCGGCGACGCCATCGAACGCATGTCGATGGACGAGCGGATGACGATCTGCAACATGTCGATCGAGGGCGGCGCGCGCGTTGGCTACGTCAATCCCGACGACACGACCTTCGAGTACATCAAGGGCCGATCCTTTGCGCCGGCTGGTGACGCCTACGACCGCGCGAAGGCCTGGTGGCGATCCATGGCTTCCGATCGCGATGCCTCGTTCGATGACGAAGTGGAGATACGCGCCGAGGAGTTGACGCCGGTCGTGACGTGGGGCGTCAATCCGGGGCAGTCGGTCGGCGTTGACGGGCGCATTCCCAGTCCCGAGACGTCGGGCAGCGATCGACAGGCGGTGAGCGATGCGCTGACCTACATGGGGCTTCGTCCCGGACAGCCGATCGCCGGGATGAAAGTGGACGTCGCGTTCATCGGCTCCTGCACGAACAGCCGGCTCTCCGACCTGCGCGAGGCCGCGCGCATCGTCCGCGGGCACCGGGTGTCGCCGCACGTCAAGGCGCTCGTCGTGCCCGGCTCGGTGGCGATCAGCCGCGCGGCGGAGCAGGAAGGGCTGCCTGAGATCTTCACGGCCGCCGGCTTCGAGTGGCGCGGCGCGGGCTGCTCGATGTGCCTGGGGATGAACCCGGACAAGCTCGAAGGCGATCAGGTGTGCGCGTCCTCGTC
Source organism: uncultured Acidobacteriota bacterium (assembly GCA_963751025.1). Classification (GTDB taxonomy): domain Bacteria; phylum Acidobacteriota; class Vicinamibacteria; order Vicinamibacterales; family UBA2999; genus Gp6-AA40. The sequence goes on from CAVVTC010000017.1 coordinate 372,380, forward strand.
CAACCGGAACTTCAAGGGACGTCAGGGCAGTCCAACCGGACGCACGCTGCTGATGAGCCCGGCCATGGTGGCGGCGGCGGCGCTCGCAGGCGAGGTGACCGACGTGCGAAGGATTGTCAACTGATGCCTAAGGTGACGGAAGCGGTCGGCCGCGGGATCTCGCTGCGCGGCGACGACATCGATACGGATCGAATCATCCCGGCGCGGTACCTGCGGCAGGTCACCTTCGACGGACTCGAGAAGCACGTCTTCGAGGACGATCGCAAGACGACGCAGCATGCCTTCGACGACCGCAGGTTCGCGGGCGCCTCGGTGCTGGCCGTGAACGCGAACTTCGGGTGCGGCTCGTCGCGGGAGCATGCGCCGCAGGGACTGCAGCGCTGGGGCATCAACGCCATCGTCGGCGAGTCGTTCGCGGAGATCTTCTTCGGCAACTCGACGATGATCGGCCTGCCGTGCGTGACGGCGTCGCCGGAGGATGTGCGGACACTGCAGGATCTGATCGAGCGGAGTCCGGAGACCGAGATCCGCATCGACATCGTGAAGGGGACCTGTGACGCCGGGGATCTGCACCTGAAGGTGTCGATTCCGCCCAACGTGCGCGATGCGCTGATCACCGGCGCGTGGGATACGACGGGCCTGCTGCTGGATCGTTACGACGAGGTTGACGCCGCGTCGAACCGCCTGCCATACGTCAGCGGATTTTAAACGGCGGGTCTAAAGACCCGCCGCTACGCGGATACCTCGCGCTTCCGCGTTTCCAGGGCGGCCTTCGCGGGGTGTTTCTCGTCGAGCAGTCCGAGAAACGCCGACGAGGCGTGCGACCGCTCGCCTGCCTTCCGGAAGATCAGCCGCACCTGACGCCGCAGCCGAATCTCCGGCATCGCGAGCGCGACGAGATCCCCGCGTGCGATTTCCGGCTCGGCGCAGCGCCGCGGCAGGAGCGCCACGCCCATCTGCATCGCGACGGCGCGCTTGATGCCCTCGAGGCTGGGCAGCGACACGAGGATGTTCGCCGGAATGTGATGCTGCTCGAAGAGCCGCAGCACGCGGTCGCGGACGTGCGAGGGATCGTTGTGCGCGATGACGGTCTGGCGGGCACACTCCGAGAGCGTGACCTCTTTGCTGTGGGCGAGCGCGTGCGAGGGATGCACGAGCATGACGAGCTCGTCCTGTCCGAGCACCATCGATCCCAGGCCAGGTTCGGCGGGCTGGAACGTGAGGACCCCGAAGTCGAGGCTGCCTTGCGCCACTTCGGCGCCGACCTGGCGGGCCGGAATCCGCCGCACGTCGACGTGGACCAGCGGGTGGGCCTGTCTGAAGCGCGCGATGATCGGCAGCACGGCGTGCACCGAGGCTTCGTTGGCGCCGATCAGCACCCGTCCCCGCCGCAGGTCGCGCAGGTCGCGGACCGCACTTTCGGCTTCTTCGGACAGGCGGAGCAGGCGTTCAGCGTAGTCACGGAGCAGGCGGCCGGCGTCGGTGAGGGACGCGTCCTTGGTGGCGCGGTCGAACAGTCGCTCGCCGACGCTCTCTTCGAGACGGCGGACCGCCTGACTGACGGCCGGCTGCGTCCGGTGCAGTTTCATGGCTGCCCGGGAGAAGCTGCGCTCGGTGGCGACTTTGAGAAAGACTCGTAATTCGCTGAGTTCCACTGCAGTCGAGCTGGACGGGATAAGCCCGGCTAGTATAAGCGATCCTGATTCAAACAGAATAATTATCATTTTGACTTCTGCTCGGGGGTCGCGTTTACTGGCATGAGGGAGAGTTCCCAACATGGCGCAGGACCACGTTCGTATCTTCGACACGACGCTCCGCGATGGCGAGCAGGCGCCCGGATTCTCGCTCCGGCCGGCCGAGAAGCTGCAGCTCGCCCGTCAGATCGATGCGCTCGGCGTGGACATCATCGAGGCCGGCTTTCCGATTGCCTCGCCGGCCGACGCCGAAGCCGTCCGTCAGATCGCGACCGAAATCCGTCGTCCGATCATCGCCTGCCTGGCGCGCTGCCATCGCGCCGATCTCGAGCGCGCGGCATGGGCGATCAAGCCGGCGGCGCAGGGCCGCATTCACACTTTCATTGCGACGTCGGATCTGCACCTGCAGGCCAAGCTGCGCATGACCCGCGAGCAGTGCATGCAGGCCGCGGTGGACTCGGTTCGGTACGCGCGCCAGCACACCTTCGACGTGCAGTTTTCGGCCGAGGATGCGACGCGAAGCGATTTCGACTTTCTCTGCCAGGTGGTCGAAGCGGTCATCAAGGTCGGCGCCACGACGATCAATCTGCCTGACACCGTCGGGTACTCGACGCCGGACGAAATGCAGGACTTCTTCCGCCGCATCCGCGAGCGTGTCTCACATCCCGACACGGTCGTCTTCAGCGCGCACTGCCACGACGATCTCGGCCTGGCGGCCGCCAACTCGCTGGCGGCGATCCAGGGCGGCGCGCGTCAGGTGGAGTGCACGACCAACGGCATCGGCGAGCGCGCCGGCAACGCGGCGCTCGAGGAAATCGTGATGGCGTTGAAGATCCGGCCGGATCGAATGCCGTACACGACGAGCATCGACACCCGGCAGATCTATCCGACCAGCGAGATGCTGACGCAGTTGACCGGTCAGGGTGTGCAGGTGAACAAGGCGGTCGTCGGCCGGAACGCCTTCGCGCACGAAGCGGGCATCCACCAGGACGGCATGCTGAAGGATCGGCGGACCTACGAGATCATGCGTGCCGAAGACGTGGGCGCGCCGTGGAATCCGCTCGTGCTCGGCAAGCATTCGGGTCGTCATGCCGTGCAGCGCCGCTGTGCGGATCTCGGTGTGCAGATCGACGGTGACGAACTTATCGAGGTCTATCGCGCGCTGATGACGATTGCCGACGACAAGAAGGTGCTCACCGATCAGGACGTGCGTGCCGCCGTTGCCGCGCTCCGTTCGGAACCGGTGGCCGCCACCGCCGGGAATGACCCGATCGACCCATTCGACACACCCTCCGCCGCCGCGCATCACCCGATTCACGAATCGGGCTATGGGCACGGCGTGTAGCTACGACTGCTTGGGCGGTGCCAGATGAATCACCGGCACGCCCGGCATCCGGATTCCTCGCTCGCGCAGCGTCTTCGCAATCCGCTTCCGTAGCTCGCGCCCGACCGTCCACTGCTTCAGCGGTACGGTCTTAATCCGCGCTTTCACCACGAGCTGCGTCGCCTCAAAGGCATCGATGCCGTAGATCTCGAGCGGCTCGAGGATGTGGATCCGGAATTCCGGGTCGGCGATCAGCGTGTCGGCCGCGTCCTTGATGGCATCCGCGACGCGATCGGGATCTTCGTCGTAGAGCACGCCCACGGTGATCACGTAGTAGGCGAAGTCCTTGGACTTGTTGGCCAGCGTCTTGACCTCGCCGTTCGGGAAGACGTGCACGGTGCCTTCCTCGTCGCGCAGCACGATGGTCCGGAGGTGGACCGCCTCGACGAGTCCGCTCTGTCCGTTGACGATGGCGACGTCGCCGACGCGCACCTGATCCTCCATGATGAGAAAGAAGCCCGAGATGACGTCGCGGACGAGCGTCTGCGCCCCGAAACCGACAGCCAGGCCGACGATGCCGGCGCCGGTGAGTGCGGGTGTGGTGTCCACACCCAGCTCGTCGAGGGCGGTAAGTCCCGCGATGATGACGACGACCACAGTCAACGAGGTCTGCAGCAGACGCCCGAGCGTTTGCGCGCGCTTGGTGCGCTCGATGACGTCGAGCCCGGTGCCCGCCGACATGTCGCGCTCGACCTGACGGATGGCCGTGGAGCCGATGCGAATGATGATGTAGGCCGTGATCAGAATGACCACGATGCTCAGGCCCGTACTGAGCAGCCACTCGGTGAAGGCGACAGGGTCGCGAGTGGCGAAGAAGCGGTAGCCGGTCAGCCGCATCGCTGGCAGCGCCACGATCGCGGCCGTGGCGGCGAACAGCAGTCCGCGAATCACTGGCAGCGGACTGTCCACGAGGTAGTGTTCGCGCTCGTCGGGCACGAGCGCGCGCAGCCAGCCTTCGATGCGGCGGCCCAGGAACGACGTGACGACGTAGGCGACGACGAGGGCCAGGCCCAGCGCGAGGCTCAGCTCGGGCCAGTTCGAAGGCATGCTCCTGCACTAGCGGCTGGCTGGACGGGTCACGGGCACTTTCAACTCGAGGCGGCGTCCTTCGCGGATCACGTCGATCGCAGCGGTGCTGTCGATGCGTGCGTCAGACACCAGACGCGCGAAGTGTCCCGCATCCTCGACCTGCGTGCCGTTGAAGGTGACGACGACATCGCCCGGTCGCAGGCCCGCTTGAAAGGCCGACGATTGGCGCCACATCTCGTAGATCAGCGCGCCTTTCGTGTCCGGAAGCTTCAACTCCGCGGCGTTTCTCGTCGTCAGGTTCGCGACCTGATTCGGCAGCAGGCCGATCGAGCCGCGCCGGACTTCCTGATACTGCTGCAGGTCGTTGACGACGCGCTTCGCCAGATTGCTCGACACGGCGAATCCGATGCCCTGATACCCGCCGCTCTGACTGAAGATGACGGTGTTGATGCCCACCAGCTCGCCGCGGCCGTTCACCAGCGCGCCGCCGGAGTTTCCCGGATTGATCGCGGCATCGGTCTGGATGAAGTCCTCGTAGGTCGAGACGCCGAGATTCGTGCGTCCAACGGCCGAGACGATGCCGAGCGTGACGGTTTGATTCAGCTGGTAGGGGTTCCCGATGGCGAGCACCCATTCGGCAACCTTGAGCTTCGACGAGTCGCCCCACGGCATCGTCGGGAGATCCCTGGCGTCGATCTTCAGGAGCGCGAGATCGGTCGCCGAATCGAAGCCGATGACCTTCGCCGGAATCTCGCGTTTGTCGGCGAGCGCGACGGTCACGTCGAGTTGCTCAATCCGCACCCGTCGAGACTCGCCGACGACCACGTGATTGTTGGTGAGGATGTAGCCGTCGCTGCTGACGATGACGCCCGAGCCGAGACTGTTTTCGACGCCGCGCCGCGATCCGAAGAAGTCATCCGGGTCGCCGAAGAAGGTGAAGAAGGGGTCGCGCGGTACCTGACGCCTGACGACCTGCTGCGCCGAGACGTTGACGACCGCGGGGATCGTCCGTTCGGCGATGCGGCTGAAGTCGGTGAGATTGCCGGCGGCCCCGACAGGTCCCGGCGCGCTGATGGCCGGCCGGGCGGCGCCGGGCGATTGTGCGCCGGCCTCGGTCGCGTCGCGAAGCCTGCCTGCCACGAGCAGACCGGCGGCAAAGCACGCGATCAGAATGAATGCGGTCGTGAATCGTCTCTGCATGACAACTTCCGTACTGCTAGGTGATATGAATCCGGCGCCCGCCCCCGTTGGGCGCCTTCGGGCACGTCACGGTCAGGACGCCGTCGCGCAGATCGGCGGTGATGCGCCCCGCGTCCACCGGGATCGGGAGGTGAAAGGTTCGAGTGAAGGTGCCGTGGCCGCGCTCGACCCGGTGATATTCCTCATGCAGCCGCTCGCGGCGCTCGCCGGAGACCGTGAGGCGACCGTCGTCGTGCATCGAGATCGTCAGGTCCTCGCGGACGACGCCGGGGAGCTCCGCCATCACGACGTAGGCGTCGGGGGTTTCGAGCAGATCGACGGGAGGAGTCCAGCCGGCCGGACCTGGTGCGAACCGATCCAGGCGCTGCTGGATGGCGAGCAGGTCCCGAATTGGATCCCATCGCGCGAACGCCACGTGCAAATCGTACCACGGGAGCCTTATGCTACGATCTCAAGGATCTACTGATCGAATTTATGGCCTCCATACCAGCCACGCGTCTCAAGAAGGGCATGCTCATCAAGGTGGAGCAGGACCTGTTCCGAGTCATCGATTCTCCTCAGCACGTGACGCCGGGTAACCTCCGCGGGTTTGTCCGCGTCAAGCTGCGCAACATTCGAACCGGGGCGCTCTCGGATCAGAAGCTGCGGTCGGAAGACTCACTCGATCGAGCGATCCTCGACGAACGCCAGATGCAGTATCTCTACCATGAGGGCGAGGACTATCACTTCATGGACACGGCGAGTTACGAGCAGATTCACATCTCGAGCGAAGCGCTGGGAGAATCGGTCAACTATCTCAAGGCGGAGATGACGATTCAGGTGGAGTTCTACGGCGAGGAACCGGTGGGCATCGAGCTGCCGCCGACCGTGGATCTCAAGGTGCTGGACACCGCGCCCGGCATCAAGGGCGCGACGGCGAGCGCGCAGGTCAAGCCGGCGACGCTCGAAACCGGCCTGGTCGTGCAGGTGCCGCCGTTTGTCAACACCGGCGATTCGGTCCGCGTCAGTACCGAAACCGGCGAGTACCAGTCGCGGGCCTAGCCAGCCCGATCAACGGATTGGTTGTGAGCGATGGACGTTGTCAGGCAGCCCGTCCAGGGTTGGATTGAAGTCATTGTCGGCAGCATGTTCAGCGGCAAGAGCGAGGAGTTGATCCGCCGTCTCCGCCGCGCGCGCATCGCCCGCCAGAAAGTGCAGATCTTCAAGCCGGCCATCGACACGCGATATTCCGACGACCACATCGTGTCGCATGGCGAGATGCGGATCGAGTCGCGTGCCGTCGAAGGATCGCGTCAGCTGCTGGACGCGGTCGAGTCGGAGACCGAAGTCATCGGCATCGACGAGGGCCAGTTCTTCGACCAGGATCTGCCCGCGGTGTGCGGCGTCCTGGCCGATCGCGGCATGCGCGTGATCGTCGCCGGGCTCGACCAGGATTACCTGGGCAAGCCGTTCGAGCCGATGCCGCAGCTGCTGGCGATCGCCGAGTACATCACCAAGACCCACGCCATCTGCATGGTCTGCGGAAACCCGGCCAACCACACCCAGCGGCTCGTCGCCAGCGAGGACCGCGTGCTGCTCGGCGCGCACGGGATGTACGAGGCGCGCTGCCGGCGCTGCTTCGACCCGCTCCTGGCCAGCGAGCGGCCCGCGCCGCAGGCAGCGGGTGCCATTTCAGCGATTTCGGACTCTAATCTCAGGCGGGTCTGAAGACCCGCCTCTACGAACGTGGCGGCCCGATGAGTTCGGAGGCCCTGATTCCCTGGTTCGCCTGGCTGGCGCCGAGGCTGTTGCTGCTCTTCGGCCTGGGCTTCCTCGTGGCCAACATCATCGTCGCGCGCGATCTGGTGCGCTATCACCGCGCCAAGCGGTCGGCGCTGCTGATCTGGAGCGTCGCCAAGCCACGCTATTACGGCTTCAGTCTCGCGCTCGGCGTGATCCTGGGCTTGCTCCTCATCCTCGAGGTGTCCCTCAAGCGGCCGTCGTACTCGTTGTTCGGCGAGGCGATGATGTTCGTCTACTACGGCTATCTGTTCCCGCTGAGCACGCGCATCGCGCGGGGGTTCTATCAGGGCGGGGTCTGGTCCGACAGCGGGTTCATGCCGTGGTCCCGGATCTCGGCCGTTTCCTGGAAGGACGAGGGCGCGGTGACGCTGGTCCTCATCTCGCACGGACAGAATCTGGCGCGCCGTCTGGAGGTGCCCGGGCCCCAATACGGCCAGGCCCGCCGCGTGCTGCTGGACCGCATCAAGGCCCACGACATCCATATCGGGGGCGCCGGGCTCAATCTCGGCACCCGGGACGAAGGCGACTCCATTTGAGGTGCACGCTGGAACCCATTGAACCGATAATGCTCTGACATATGGCAGTGAGACCTACGTGGAAGGGTTATCTCAAGGTCAGCCTGGTCACCATCCCGGTGAAGGTGTATCCGGCGACCGAATCGGCGGCCACGCTCTCGTTCAACCAGCTTCATGCCGAGTGCCAGACGCGCATCCAGCAGAAGCGCTGGTGCCCGCACTGCGAGCGCGAGGTGTCGAATACGGAGCTCGCCAAGGGCTACGAGTTCGAGAAGGGCCGCTACGTCGTCGTCTCTGAAGAGGACATCCAGAAAGTGCGCGTCGAGTCCACGCGCGTCATCGACCTCCAGCAATTCACCGAGGAGACGTCGATCGACCCGATCTACGTGGACCGGGCGTACTATCTCGCGCCCGACGGCCCGATGGCCGGGTCGGCGTTTTCCGTGATGCGCGAGGGGATGGCGGGGAAGGCCGGGATCGGCAAGGTGGCGCTCTACGGTCGTGAATATCTCGTGGCGATCCGGCCGCAGAAGAAGGGCCTGGTGATGTACACGCTGCATCACGACGCCGAGATTCGCGGCATCGATCAGATCGAGGAGCTGAACTCACTGCCGTCGAAGGTCAAGCCGGAAGAGATGAAGCTGGCCAAGCAGGTGATCTCGACGTTCGAGGGCGAGCTGAATCTGAAGGACTACAAGGACGAGTACCGGGAAGGCCTGCGCAAGATCATCGACGCGAAGATCGCCGGCGAGGAGATCGTCGCGCCCGAAGTGCAGGAACCGCCGAAGGTCGTCGATCTGATGGAAGCGCTGCGCCGGAGTCTCGACTCAGTGAGTGGAGACAAGAAGAAGTCCGCGAAGGCCATCATCAAGAAGCCGGTCACGAAGGCAAAGGCAGGTAACGGAGCGAAGAAGAGGAAGGCGAGTTAGACCAGTTCCACGTTCCGGGTTCCAGGTTCCGGGTTCGTGTTCGGAGTTCCGTTCAGGGTTCGAGTTCAGGGTTCGAGTTCTGGGTTCTGGGTTCTAGGTTCTAGGTTCTAGGTTCTAGGTTCTGGTTCGGGCGCGACGCCGCTCGAGGCGTCGCTGTCGAATTCGCTCCGCGTTGCGCTTGGCCTCGGGCGACTGAAGGTAATCGAGAAGGCCCCCGACTTCCTTCATCGCTTCCGCAAGTCTCGCCTCATGGTCCCGGACTACGTCGTCAGCAAGCAGCCGTCGATCGACCGCGTCGCTCAAATGGTTCCGACACTCGAGCAGTGAGGCGCGGGCGACTTTGACGAAACGTGCAAAGTCCAGTGGATCGAAGCGCCCGAACCCTTCAGCGATATTGCTTTGCGCCGACGCGGCGGCTTTCCGGAGTTGATCGCATAACGCGAAATCGTTGGCGAGTGGCGCGTGCTCAATCAGCGCGTAGACGCCGACCTTGAAGGCGCGAACTGTCTGCCAGGCTCGGAGGTCTTGATAGGTCTGTGCGACCACGCGGCGGAAAGTGCACGCGCAGTGCCAGCCCGATTGCGGCGTGTTTCGTCACCGGGCCCGAAGAATGATGCAAATTACGCACTCGATCGAGAGCCGTAAGAGCGCAGAATCCGCAGCCCGGAACCCGGAACCCGGCTTGAACCCCGAACGGAACTCGGAACACGAACCCGGAACATGGAACGCGGAACCGGGAACTGCAGTTAGACTCCGAGCCGTTTTCTCTCCGTCAGGATCAGGTTGTATTCGGCGGTCCGTTTCCACACGCGGTTCGACATCTCGGTCAGTTGCACGGCCTTCATGCCGTAGTACAGGAAGATGGCGCCGAGCACGCTGATCAGTGCGTAGCGTAGTGAGGTCACGCCGCTTTCCCCGAGTGTCGGCGTCAGAAATCCGAAGACTGCGAACAGTACGAACGCCGCCGCAGCCAGGACCGTTCCGGTCACCGTTCTGATCCCCCACGACGCCACGCGCGACTGTTTCTCCATCAGCGACGCAATCGTCTGCAGACGATCGATCTGGGCTTTGACCGTGGCCACGTCGGTGCCAATCAGCACGTCGCGGAGCGACACCTGGGCGCGACAGGCATGTGCCACACGCCGTTCGCCGCGCCACCAGGACGGTCCCTTCACCCGCACCGTGTGCTCGCGAAAACGCTCGGCGAGCATCGTCAGCAGGCGCTGGTGAGAGGCTGCTGAGTTCTCGCCCCACGTCGAGACCGTATCCACCTCGATGCGCCGGCTGGCCGGGATGAACACCAGTTCGTGCAGGTCGCCGGACGAGGCGTCCTGCACGTAGGCCGCGGCATGCGGTGCGACCGTCTCGTGCAGCATGGCCTCATGGTCGAGGCAGGGGAGGATCGGGACCGCAGGCGTGGGTTCGAGCGTCAGACGGTACAGCTTGATCGCGAGCACCGGCCCGAAGGGCTCGCAGAGCCTCGAGTGCCTGACGCGCGCCGTCTGAGTCGCTCATCGCCGAACGTGCCTAGCGAAGGAACTCCCAGACCCCGAGTCCGGATGCCGTCGGATCGCGCAGCCAGTCCGGCGGCGTGAGCCAGATGAACGAGAGGATGACGATCACCCACAGATCGTAGGGGAGTGACGCTCGTTCATCCTGCCAGAAGAAGCCGCGCCAGAAGATCCGCGAGATGACGTTCGAGCCGGTCGGGATCGGCTTGTTGTTGAGCGCCAGATAGGTGTAGTGAATACGATTGGCGACCGTGACGATCGCCAGGACGAGGATGACCCACAGCACCGCGGCCATGCGATCGGTGAGCGCGCCGATCCAGAAGAGGACAATGCGCTCGGGGCGCTCCATGAAGCCGACCTTGCACTTCTCGATCAGCGATTCGGCGCGGGCGCGCGCGTAGCTGGTCATGATCGAGAAGGTCAGCGCCAGCGCCGCGACCAGCACGTAGTCGGTGCGGCGGAGGTCGGCGTAGAGATAGATGAGGCCGAGGAAGAGCGCGATATCGGAGAAGCGATCGAGCGTCGAGTCCCAGAACGCGCCAAAGCGGGACATGGTGTTGGTGATGTGCGCCACTTTGCCGTCGATGAAGTCGAAGATGTTGGCGACGCAGCATGATGACGAACGCCAGGCAGAAAGTGATCGAGGCCGAGCGCAAAGGCGGCGGCGACGTTGATCAGGACGCCGATGAGCGTCAGCGTGTTCGGATGGATGCCAAGCGCCACGCTGGCGCGGATGATGGCGCGCAGCGGGTACATGCACACGGCTCCAATGAAGCCGGTGAACGTCATCGATGGCGAGAATTCAGGGTCTTCATCGTTGAGGAACCAGTCATAGTAGATCATGCCCGTTCACGACCTCAAGGATCAGATCGCGCGGCTGCCCGAGCAGCCCGGCGTGTATCTGTGGGGTGACGCGAAGGGCGACACGATCTACGTCGGCAAGGCGCGCTCGCTCCGCGACCGCGTGCGCAGCTACCTCGGCGCCTACGGCATGAGCCCCAGGCACGACGCCCTGCTCGACGACATCACCCGGCTCGAGGTCATCGTCACCGACTCGGTGATGGAGGCGCTGGCGCTCGAGAACAATCTGATCAAGCAGCGGATGCCGCGCTACAACATCCTGCTGCGCGACGACAAGAACTACCCGTATCTGCAGTTGACGACCAGCGAGGCGTTTCCGCGCGTGCTGGTGGCGCGGTCGCGTGGAGAGGAACGACGATTTCTACGCCGGGCCGTTCCTGCCGGCCAAGCTCGCGCGGCGGACGATGACGCTGTCGCATCGGCTGTTCGGCATCCGGTCGTGCAACGAGGTGATCACCGGACTGCGCGCACGACCGTGCCTCGAGTACGACATCAAGCGCTGCATCGCTCCGTGCGTGGCGGAGATCTGCACGCGAGGAGCGCTACGGCGTGGCGGTGGCCAGCACGAGGCTGCTGCTCGAAGGGCGCAACGACGAGCTCGTCGAGACGCTCCGCGACCGCATGGCGGAGGCGTCGCAGCGGCGAGCGCTTCGAGGAGGCCGCGCAGCTGCGCGATGCGATGCGAACCGTGCAGACGCTCCGCGATCGCCAGCAGAAGGTGGCGACCGCCGGACTGGGCGACCGCGACGTGTTCGGCCTGAAGGTCGGTCCGAGCGGCGGGGCGATCCAGGTCTTTCAGATCCGCGGCGGGCGCGTCGTCGAGCGAGTGGAGCTGAGCACCGATCCCGGGGCGATTGCCGGCGGAGAGCGGGACGTGCTGCAGGCGGCGCTGAGCCAGTTCTACGAGCTGCGAGCGCCGGCGGCGGAGATCAATCTGCCAGTGGAGATCGAGGACGTGGACGCGATGGAGGAGTGGCTGACGCGCCGTGCCGGCCGGCGCGTCAGGGTCCTCGTGCCGCAGCGCGGCGACAAGCGCGCGCTGGTGGAGCTGGCGACGCGCAACGCGGAGCTGTCCTATCGCACACGCTTCAACGAGATCACCGCGTCGCACTTCGAGGCGCTGGAGACGCTGCGCAGCGAGCTCGGCCTGCCGTCGATTCCACGACGCATCGAGTGCTTCGACATCTCGACGATTCAGGGCAGCGAGACGGTGGCGTCGATGGTCGTCTGCGAAGACGGCCGGATGAAGCGGAACGAGTATCGGAAGTTCCGCGTACGGGGATCGACGGGCAGTCCGGGCTCGAAAGATCGTGCTTCCGGAGTCCGCAGCGATCCCGAACCCGTCCGGTCCGACGACTTCGCGGCGATGAGAGAGGTTGTGCAGCGGCGCTATCGTGCGGTGCTCGAGGCGGGGGACCGTTTCCCGATCTCATCGTGATCGACGGCGGCAAGGGACAGCTGTCGGCGGCCTACGAGGCGCTGGAGTCGATCGGCCTGGCCAATCTCGTGGCGGTGGGCATTGCGAAGAAAGAGGAGCTGCTGTTCACGCGCGATCGGCAGGACCCGCTGGTGTTGCCGGAGAACGATCCTGCGCTGCTGTTGATCCAGCGGATCCGCGATGAGGCGCATCGCTTCGCGGTGACCTTCCACCGGAAGCGCGCGCTCGATGCGCGACCTGCGATCGGAACTGGATCAGATCCCGGGCATCGGCGCCGGCCGGCGGCGCGCGCTGCTGACCACGTTCGGCAGCCTCGCTGGTGTGCGGCGCGCCACGCGCGAGGAACTGGCGTCAGTCGTCGGCGCGAAAGCCGCGGCGAGCGTCATCGACTACTTCGCGCGGTCCTCCTGAGCAGCGTCCGTGAGTTTACCTGTCTCTGCCGTCCTGCGTTGTCAGTTCTGTCGATAGTCTTCGAGTTCCCAGTGAGGGCACTGCTCGCACTTCGCCTCGTTGACCGATTGACGATGGCCCTTGCGAACGCACACCCATAGGCTTTCCGGTTGAAGCGTCTCCGTCACGCCGGACAGACGGAACCCGGGCTGGCTCCAACGACAATCCCACGCGGCCTGCAATGTAGCGACGATGGTCCTGGCCATGACGGCCCTCCTTTTCACGCACCAATCGTGACGTCTTCCACCGGCGAGGTCGTGACTCGATCTCGCCCGAGCCGCATCTCGAGACGGAGTCCCACGCCAATCCATCCCGTCTTCACCATTCCGCCCGTGGCGGTCGCACCGACCAGACGAGCCTCGACGGGCTCGGGACACAGCCTGCCTCCCGTGATGAGGACTTTGTTCGGTGCCTCCATCACGACCAGGCGATAGCGTGAGTGCTGCGTCCGGACATGGAGGACCGTTCCGGCATCGAGCGATGTGAAACGCACGCCGCCGTTGCGGCAGCCTGCCTGCTCCCCGAACCCCTCGAGCGTTCGACCGCTGTGAATCATCATGCCGTCCTCCGCCGGCCCTGTGTGCAAGCACGGTGCCCGACGCGGACCGCCTAAATCACTGGTTCTCTGAGGGTTGACGGCGGGGATTTTTCGCGGCGGCGCGGAAAAATCCCCGGCACTCGGGGAGTCGGATCTGCGCGCAGACGTCGTCCTCAGCTACAAACGCCCACGCTCTGGCAGCGTGTCAGGGATGCGGAACGTGTCACGCTTCGTCGAGCCTCCAGTCCGCAAGCCGATGACGAACGCGGCGAGCGCGATGGAGCCTGCGGCGAAGATGGTGTCGCCGATCACCCGCAGCCAGCGGAACGTCTCGATGACGCCGTTCTGCAGGAACTCCGGGCTTCGTGCGTACCAGTATCCGTGTTCGACTGATGCCCACGTCTGCATCAGTCCGACCGGCAACAGGCTGATCGTCACCATCGCGAAGAGGCCGATGTTGGTGGCCCAGAACCCGAAGCTGACCAGTCCCTCTTTCCATTGCACGACCGGATCGAGCGCGCGGAGCGAGAAGAGCATCAGGCCGATGCCGAGCATCCCGTACACGCCGAACAAGGCTGCGTGGCCGTGCACCGGCGTCGTGTTCAGTCCCTGCATGTAGTAGAGCGCGATGGGCGGATTGATCATGAACCCGAACAGCCCGGCGCCGACCAGGTTCCAGAACGCCACCGAGACGAAGAAGTAGATCGGCCAGCGGTACTTCTGCACCCACGGCCGGTGCTTCGAGAGTCGGAGGTTCTCCCACGCCTCGAACCCCACGAACAGCAGCGGCACGACCTCGAGCGCGCTGAACACCGATCCGAGCGCGAGGACCAGAGTCGGCGTGCCGCTGAAGTACAGATGGTGCAGCGTGCCGATGATGCCGCCGGACAGAAAGATCGTCGCCGACGAGAATGCTCGCCTCCGCCCGCCGTCCGCATTCGCACGAGCTTCAGCCGCGCGAACAGGAACGCGATGACGACCGTCGCGAACACCTCGAAGAAGCCTTCGACCCAGAGGTGCACGACCCACCAGCGCCAGTACTCGGCCACCGCCAGGTTGGTCCGACGGCCGTAGCCGAGCGCCGCCATGTAGAAGCCGCGATCGCGATCGACGCGATCAGGAACAGCGTCAGCAGCGGCCGCTGCTCGCCGGGTTGCTGCGAGCGCGGGGCGGATCGCCCGCACCATGAGCGCGAGCCAGAGGAACAGGCCCACCAGGAGCGCGATCTGCCACAGCCGTCCGAGATCGATGTATTCGTAGCCGCTGTGTCCGAGGTAGAACCACGCCGTTCCGGTTCCGAGGATCTGCTTGACGCTCAGCCACTGCCCGGCGATCGATCCGACGACGACGATGAGCAGCGCCGCGAAGAGCACGTTGACGCCGAGGCGCTGCCACTGCGGTTCGACGCCGCTCACCGCGGGCCCGATATACAGGCCCGCGGCGAGCCACGCCGTGGCAATCCAGAAGATGCCCAGCTGCACGTGCCAGGTGCGGGCGATCGAGTAGGGCAGGATCTCCGCGAGTGGGAATGCCGTAGAACGCGCTTCCTTCGACGCCGTAGTGCGCGGTGACGACGCCCAGCAGGATCTGCACGAGGATCAGCGCCGAGACGACCCAGAAGTACTTCACGACCGCGCGCTGCGAGGGCGTGGCGACCGAGCCGAGCAGGGGATCGTTCGGCCGGTGCGTCGGCGTCCGGGGCCGCGTCGCGTATCGACGCGTGGTACGACGGCCATCGCGCCGATGCCGGCGAGCAGCAGAATGATGCTGACGCCGGTCCAGACGACCGCATCGCCGTCGGCCGGTTGCCGATGAGCGGTTCGTGCGGCCAGTTGCTCGTGTACGTGATCGTCGTCTCCGGGTCGGTTGGTTGACGCCGCCCACGATGTCCAGAAGAAGAACGCCGCGAGTCTGCGCAGCTTGTCCGGTGTCGGTCAGGCGCCGGCCGGGATCGCGTACTCGTCGCGACCGCGGGTGAAGACATCCGCGTAGTGCGTGGCGAGGGCCTCGAATGCCTGCGCTCGGACCGGGTCGACCGTGATCAGCGCGACGTCGTCGCGTCATAGGTGTTCGTGCGCAGCAGTCGCTGCAGTCTGCTCTGAAGCTCGCGCCTGGCGCTCCGGGGGCAGCGTGGCGAATCCGTCGGCTGTGCCGCTCCACGTGTCGAGGATGAACATCGCCTCGCGGTGCAGCCAGTCGGCCGTCCAATCCGGCGCGACGTAGCTGCCGTGGCCCCAGATGGAGCCGACTTCCATCCCGCCTATCGATTGCCAGATGTTCTGGCCGAGCGAAATCTCCTCGTCCGCGATGATGACCTCACCGCCGGTCGTCACCACGCGCGCCGGTATCGGCGGCATCTCCTGGTAGATTCTGACGCCCGTCCACCCGAGGACGGCGAACGAGAGGACCACGACTGCTCCGAATGCGAGCCATAACGTCCTGAATCTCATCCGATCCCTCCTCGGGTCAGACCCCGCGGTTAGCAGGTCAGTATGGCTGCGCAGAGCCAGGTTCACTCCTGTAATCAGGAGGTGTGCCATGCGGGCGCGCGACCGAACAGCGTGCACGTCGCGGTTATGGAGAGCCGACGGCACGCGAGAAGCGCGGATGGTTCCCCAGTGCCGCGGGATATTTCCCGTTCGCCAGTCCATTCCGGAGAGGTGTGGTACGCTGACATTCCTTGCAGGGCATCGACTTCATCGGGATTTTCATCCAGTTCACCCTCCTCGTCGTTTCCCTCTCGGTTCACGAGGCGGCGCACGCGTGGTCGGCGGACAAACTCGGCGACCCGACGGCGAGGCTGCTCGGACGGGTGTCGCTGAATCCCGCCGTGCACGTCGACCCGATCGGCACGATCGTGTTTCCGCTGCTGGCGATGATCTCCAACCTTCCGCTCATCGGCTGGGCCAAGCCAGTGCCAGTGGGCATTCAGCACTTGCGAGGCAACTGGCGGCAGAAGTTCATGTTCATCGCCGCCGCCGGACCGGCCAGCAATCTGCTGATGGCGGTTGGTGCCGCCGCGGTGCTGTGGATCATCTCCGGCGGTCCGCCGCTCGAGTCCACGCAAGGGCTCGCCGGTCGGATCCTGATGGCGTTCATTCAGCTGAATCTCCTGCTGGCCGTGTTCAACATGATTCCTGTGCCACCGCTGGACGGCGGGAATGTGCTGGCGGGCCTGGTGAGCGGCCCGATGGCCGACGCCCTGGATCGCGTGCGGCCGTACGGCATTTTCATTCTCTACGGGATGATGTTCCTGGGCGTGTTCTCCTCCGTGGTCTATCCAGTGGCGTTCGGCCTGATGGAACTGCTGCTCTGATGGCGAAGTCACGAGTCGTGTCAGGCATGCGGCCGACGGGGAAGCTCCACCTCGGCCACCTGGTCGGCGCGCTCAAGAACTGGGTGGCGCTGCAGGACCAGCACGAGTGTTTCTACTTCGTCGCCGACTGGCATGCGTTGACCAGCGAGTTTGCCAACACGGCGCCGCTCGCCGCCAACGGTCTCGACAATGTCGCCGACTGGATCGCCTCCGGCGTCGACCCGGAGCGCAGCACGATCTTCGTGCAGTCGATGGTGCCGGAGCACGCCGAGCTCGCGACGCTGCTGTCGATGGTCGTCCCCGTCACCTGGCTCGAGCGCGTGCCGACCTACAAGGAGCAGCGCGAGCAGATCACCGACAAGGATCTGTCCAATCTCGGGTTTCTGGCATATCCGCTGCTGCAGACCGCGGATGTCGCGATGTACGACGCCCGGCTGGTGCCGGTCGGCGAGGATCAGGTCGCGCACCTCGAGCTCTCCCGCGAGGCCGTGCGCCGCTTCAACCAGTTCTACGGCGAGGTGCTGGTCGAGCCTCAGGCCGTGCTCACGCCGACGTCGCGTCTGCCAGGTCTCGACAATCGGAAGATGAGCAAGAGCTACGGCAACACGATCGATCTGAGCGACGATGCCGAGACGGTGACGAAGAAGGTCCGGCAGATGTATACGGATCCCAAGCGGATCCGCGCCGATATTCCCGGCACGGTCGAAGGCAATCCGGTCTTCATGTACCATGACGCTTTCAACACCGACGCGGCGGAAGTCGAGGATCTCAAGGCGCGCTACCGGGCAGGGAAAGTCGGCGACGTCGAGGTCAAGACCAAGCTGGCCAAAGCGGTGAACGCGCACCTCGAGCCGCTCCGCGAGCGGCGGCGCGAGGTCCTGGCCAAGACCGGCCAGGTCCGCGAGATCGTGCACGAAGGCTCGCGGCAAGGCGCGCGTGATCGCGCAGGCGACGATGGAGCGGGTCCGCGACGCCGTGAAACTCCGGTACTGAGCGTGAGCCACCAGACCGACTTCGAATCCTCGCCCGACGCGTACCAGGTCAAGCTCGACACCTTCGAGGGGCCGCTCGATCTGCTCCTGCACCTCATTCGCACCAGTGAGGTGAACATCTACGACATCCCGATCAAGACGATCACCGAGCAGTACCTGAAGTACATCGAGCTGATGCAGGAGCTCAACCTCGATATCGCCGGTGAGTTCCTGGTGATGGCCGCGACGCTCATCCACATCAAGTCGCGGACGCTGCTGCCGAGGCCGGATCCGTCGCAGGAAGACGGCGGGCCAGAGGAGGATCCGCGCGAAGCGCTCGTGCGCCGGCTGCTCGAGCATCAGAAATTCAAGGCCGCCGCCGAGCTCCTCCACGACCGCGAGACAGTGCGCAGCGCCCAGTTCATGCGGCCGGACACGCGCGTGGCCGATGTCGCTGGCGAGGACTACGAGCCCGAGCTCGAGGTCGATCTCTTCAGCCTCCTCGCTGCGTTCAGAGGCGTCCTCGAGCGCGCCAACCGACGGCCGCCGATGGTGATCCCGCCGGAGCAGATGTCGATCGAAGATCGCATGCGCCAGGTGCTGGGCCGGCTGTCGGAGACCGAAGCGTGCGGCTTCGAGGACCTGTTCGCGGATGGTGACGGCTCGCGGCCGTTCATGATCGTGACCTTCCTCGCCATCCTCGAGATGATTCGCTTGAAGCTGATTCGTGTGTTCCAGTCGGGAGGCGTCGGTCCGATCCGCGTCTACAAACGCGCGCGTCCCGCTGACGCGCCGCACCCGATTGATGATCCCCAATCGTAGGCCGGGTCTTGCGTTGTAGACCCGACGAGAACGAACGATGACAAACGAGATAGTCAACGAAAGCGAATCCGTCGTTGCATCAGCCGAAGTCAAGGCCGTCGTCGAGGCGCTGATCTTCGCGTCCCCCGATCCGGTGACGCCGAAGATGCTGTTCCGGCTGCTCAACGACGAGCCGAAGGAAGACGTCACGGCCGCGATCGCGGCGCTCAAGGCCGACTACGAGAACCGCCCCGGCCTGCAGATGGTCGAAGTGGCCGGCGGTTACCAGATCGTCACGCGTCCCGACCTGCACGAGTGGGTGCGCCGGCTCTTTCACGAACGGTCGTCGCAGAAGCTGACCGTGCAGGGGCTCGAGACGCTGGCGGTCATCGCCTACAAGCAGCCGATCACGGCGCTCGAGATCACCGAGATCCGCGGCGTCAACACGTCGGGCGTGCTCTCGACGCTGCTCGAGCGGCACCTGATCAAGATCGTCGGCCGCAAGAACGTCGTCGGCCGTCCATTCCTCTATGCGACGACAAAGGAGTTTCTCATTCGCTTCGGCCTGAACGACCTGCGCGACCTGCCGAAGATCGAGGATATGGCCGAAGCGCTCGGCTTCGATCCACCCGCCGGTCTCACCGAACAGTCACCGCGCGAGGATGTCCTGCCGCTGACCGAAGAAGACTACGAGAGCGGGAAAGTAGAAAAGGTGGACTAGTCGCGCAGCGCTTCGACCGGATCGATGCGCATGGCCCTGCGCGCCGGTAGCAGCGCGGCGAGCCCCGAGATCAGCAGCAGCACCGTCGGCACACTGAGGAACGTGGCCGGATCGATCGAATCGATGCCGTAGAGCTGCCCCCGAAGCAGCAGCGCGGTTGGCAGCGCGACGAGCAATCCGATGGCGACGCCGATCGCTCCGAACGTCGTGGCCTGTCGAACGATCATCGTCAGCAGTTGCGACGGCTTCGCGCCGAGCGCGAGGCGCACGCCAATCTCGCGCGTGCGCTCGCTGAAGATCAACGACATCACGCCGTAGACGCCGATCGCCGCCAGACCGAGCGCCAGCACGCCCAACACGCCCACGATCAGCAGGACGAAGCGCCTGCGTCGAGATCGCGTCCGAGCGCAGCGCGGACATCGTCCGCATGTCGTAGAGCGGGATGTTCTTGTCGAGGCGCCGCATCTCCGCGCGCACCGATTCCGCCAGCAACGCGGGATCGCCGGCCGTGCGCAGGACGATGAACGGCGCGATCGGCGGGCCCTGGAGATAGTTGATGTACATCTCCGGCTGCGGTTCGTGCTCGAGGCCGCGGTGGCGGACGTCGCCGATGACCCCGACGATCGTCGTCCATGCACCAGTGGGTGCTGTGCCCATGCGGATATGTTGACCGATTGGATCCTCGGCCGGGAAAAGTCTGCCCGCCATCGTCTGGTTGATGACCGCGACCGGCGGAGCGGTGCTGACGTCGGTGGGCTCGAAGCCGCGGCCGCGGCGAATCGGAATGCCCATCGCCTGGAAGTAGTTGTGCATCGCTCGGCTGAACTGCACTTCGGGTAGCTCGGCGGCCGGCAGCGGATGCTGCTCGCGCTGGACCCGCGTCGACACCGTCGTGCTGCCGAGCGGCACGCGTGTGGTGCCGCCAACCGAGACGACGCCGGGCAGCGCTTCCATGCGGGCGAAGAAGTCCCGGTAGAACGCGAGGCGATCGGTGGCGGCGGTCAGATGCCCCGGGATGTTCATCTGCCAGGTGAGCACGCGGCTGGTGTCGAACCCTGGATTGACGTTCGTGACCGAGACGAAGCTGCGTAGCAGCAGCACGGCGCCGGTCGTGATTGCGACCGCCAGGGCCACTTCGGCGATGACGAGCCCGGCGCGCGCGCGGCGTCGGAGTCCACCGCCGACCGTGCCGCGGCTGGCGTTCTGTAGGCTGGCCTGCGGATTGACGGTCGCCGAGCTCATCGCCGGCAGCACGCCCACGAAGAGGCCGGTGAGGAGCGTTGTGAGCGACGCGGCCAGCAGTACGCGCGAGTCGATCGCGACTTCGTCGATGCGCGGGAGGTCGGCGGGCGCGAGCGCGACCAGCGCGTTCACCGTCCACCACATCACGACGACGCCGGCGATTCCGGCCACGCCCGCGAGCATCAGGCTTTCCGTGAGCAGCTGCCGGACGATTCGGGACCGCCCGGCCCCCAGCGTGACGCGAGTCGCCAGCTCCTTTTCGCGGGCGACGCTCCTGGCCAGCAGCAGATTCGCGACGTTCACCGACGCCATGATCAACACGAACGCGACGCCGGCAAGCAGGATCATCAGCGCCGGCCGGATCGCTCCGACCGACTGATCGATCGAGGACACGACGGTGGCGCTCAAGCCCCTGTTCGTCTCCGGGTACGCCTGCTCGAGTTGCGCGGCAATCTGCTTCATGTCGGCGGCGACTTGCTGCAGCGGCACGCCAGGCTTGACGCGGCCGATCGCGCCCAGCACGTGCGCGGTGCGCACGATCTCGCCTGACGCCGTCAGCATGCGGTTGGCAACCGCGCGCGGACCCGAGAACGCGATCGGTCGCCACATGTCGATGCCGGTGACGCGCGTGAACCCGCTCGGTCCGAGCATGCCCGGATACGGGAATACGAAGTCGGGCGGCATCACGCCGACCACCTCGTAGGGCATGTCGTCCAGCGTCAGCGACCTGCCGACAATTCCGGGATCGCCGCCGAATCGCCGCCGCCAGTAGCCATCACTCAACACGACGACGTGCGCCTCGTCGCCTGACACGAGCGTGCGGCCACGTGCGGCGGATCGGCCGAGCAGGCTGAACAGATTCGAGGTGACCGACAGCGAGAAGACCATTTCGGTGCCGCTGTCAGCGCGCAGCTGCGTCGGCGTGACGATCGTGAAATAGCCCTCGAGGCCATCGAGCGTCGTGTTCATCTTCTGGAAGTCGAGAAAGTTCGCCGGCGAGATCGTCTCGCGCGGCCGGTTCTGGGCCGTGTTCTCGCCCCAGACGTTCACGAGCCGCGCGTCGTCGTGGTATGGCAGCGCGCGCAGCAGAACGCCGTTGACGACGGCGAAGATGGCGGTGGTGGCGCCGATGCCGAGCGCGAGCGCGAGCACCGTCAGCGCAGTGAAGACCGGCGTCTTGACTGCGAGACGAAGCGTGTATCGAATGTCTGCGCGAAGCGTTTCGAAAAACATGTGATGCCTGCCAGTCGACTCGTACAAGTGTGGAGTCGCGTTCGAGAACCACGCCCATCGCACGATCGCGACGCGGCGTTCGGCGAGGCCGTTTGTCGCCAGGCTGACCAGGGTTCTGACGGTGTCGAGTGGTGCCCAGCGGGCGGCGACGGAAGTCGTCGTACATCTCGGCGCCGAAGCGCCGCCGGAATGCGCGCGGATACGCGAGCAACGCGAGCGCGAACAGGGCGCGCTTCATGGGCGGGCGCCTTTCAGCAGCCGCCGCGAGCGAGCCGCCGCCAGCTGTCCCTGGAGCCGGACGATTTCCGCTTTCGCCACTGCGATTCCGCGTGCCGTCAACCGGTAATACCTGCCGCCGCTCGTCGGCGCTGCTCGAATCGGGAGCGTGGCTCAACTCCTCGATGAGCTCACTTTCGAGCAGCCGCGCCAGCGCGCGATACAACGTGCCGGCATGTAGCGACACGGTGCCGCCTGACCGGTGTTCGACTTCCTGCAGGATGGTGTAGCCGTGACGCTCGCCATCGGCCAGCGCGAGCAGGATCTCGAACGCCACCGGCGTCAGAGGAAGAAAGGATTCGGGTCTGAATCGGTCCATATGTATGCGTCGAGACTATACGCTCAAAGCACATAGACGGTCCAGGACTGAAAAGGGTTGGTGCTAACGAGATTCGCGGCCTTTTTCAGCGCGGCCTTTTTCAGCGCCGCGACTTCGTCCGCTCGGAGCTCCCGCCAGTCTCCTGGCTTCAGGCGTCGATCGGCGATCGGGCCGACCCGCGTCCGCTTGAGCGACTGCACCGGGTGCCCCACGGCTTCGCACATGCGGCGCACCTGGCGGTTGCGACCCTCGCGAATCGTCAACAGCAGCACGGCATCCTCGTCTCGACGTCGCGGTGGAACGAGGACCACGGTGGCCGGAAGCGTGCGATGGCCGTCGAGAGGGATGCCTTTGCGCAGGCGGGCGAGTGCCTCTTCGTCAGGCGTTCCAGCGACGCGCGCCTCATACGTGCGCTCGACGCCATGCCGCGGGTGTGTGAGCCGTGCTGCGAGGTCGCCATCGTTGGTGAGCAGCAACAGGCCCTCGCTGTCGTAATCGAGTCGGCCGACGGGATAGACGTACTCGCGGACGCCACCCAATAGATCGATGACCGTGCGACGCCGCGCCGGGTCTGAGCGGGTCGTGATATAGCCCTTCGGCTTGTTGAGCAGGATATAGCGCACACGCGCCGGCCGACTTGACGCGACGGCCGTCCACGCGGATGTCGTCAACCCCCGGATCGGCTTTGATGCCCATCTCGGAGACCGTGCGGCCGTTGACCATCACGCGGCCGTCCGCGATCAGCTTTTCGGCGGCGCGCCGCGATGCGACGCCCGCCTGCGAGAGGATCTTCTGAAGTCGGATCACTGGCGCAGCAGGCTCGCCCAGAAGGAGATCAGCTTCCAGGTGTCGGCCGCCGTCGCCGACTTGTTCACCTCGGCGTGCGTGATCAGGTTGCTCAGCAGCAGGTGGACGTTGACGCCTTTGGCGCGCAGGTGATCGTTCAACAGCGCTGATTCCGCGGCCGGTATGACCGTGTCGTCATCGCCATGGAGCAGATACACGGCAGCGGCCGGCGGTTCCTCGGCACGCTGCGGCGACAGCGCGGGATCGTTGGCGCCGAGCTGATCGAGAAACGGCACCAGCGCGGGACCCAGCTTGCCGACGGCGCGGTCGTTCACGTAGCCCATGAACGTGCGCGACGGCTCGGGCAGCGCCTTGGCCATCTCGCGCGCCTTCGCGAACATCGCGTTCGCCTGGTCCATGCTGACCAGCGTCAACTGCGACGCCAGCAGGAACGTCTTGATGCCCTCGCGCAGGGCCGCGACCTGATCGGAAGGCACGACGCCCTTGTCGGCGAGCCCATACAGAACGACTGATACGGCGTAGTCGTGCGGCGGATGCGTGGCGAGGCCGCTGACCTGAGGGGCCTCGCCCGTCGCCACATACCGCATGACACGCGGCAGATCGCCATGGCCGCCGAACGACAGGATGAACGCGACCCGATCGCGGATCGCCGGCCGGCCGGACGCGGCGATCGACAGGCCGCCGGCAAAACTGATCCCGACGATGCCCACGCGGCCATCCGGCGCGAGATTGGGCCGCTGCGCCATCCAGGAGACGGCGTCCTCGATCACGTCCGTGGCGCGCGGCGTGATCATGTACGCCTGCAGGTCGGGCAGCGCCATGGTCATCACGACGACTCCCGTGCCGGCGAGATCCGTGGCGAGGGCGGTCAGACGCGGCTCCTCGATTCCCATCGAGTGAATGCCGGGGATGAGGAGCACGGCGCGATTGGTCTCGCCGTCCGGCATGTAGAACTTCGCCGGCACGTTCCCGTACCGGGTGGGAACCACGTGAGGAGGTTCGGCCGTGACGGTGTGGGCGTGCTCGTTGGCGAAGGCCTCCGTGCGTCCACCGAGGTTGGCGGCTCGAACGACCAGCGAGGCTCCCCGCACGTACGGCGTGGCCACGAAGATCACCACGAGCCCGACGATCAACAGCACCGTAGCGATTGTCAGAAGACGACGCGCCATCGAAGAGGCATCTTACCGCGTGGTACACTCGTTCGGATCGATCTGGTGATGAAGAGACTGGTAATCGCTATCGACGGGCCGTCCGGCGCCGGCAAGGGCACCATCGCGCGCACGTTGGCTGAAACGCTCGGGTATCGGCACGTGGACACCGGAGCGATGTACCGGGCCGTCGGCTGGGAAGCGCTGCACGGCAGCATCGCGCTGGACGACGAAGCGGCGGTGGCCGATCTCGCCCGCCAGGCCGCGATCGTCGTCGAGGGCGGAGTCGTGTCCATCGACGGCCACGACGTGACGCGCGCGATCCGCACGCCGGAGATCGACAAGGCAGCCACGGCGGTCGCACGGCTGCCGCGCGTCCGCGAGGTGCTCGTCGCCCGGCAGCGCGCGCTTGGCGCCGACGGCGGCGTCGTCATGGAAGGGCGAGATATCGGGACCGTGGTGTTTCCGAACGCCGATCTCAAGATCTATCTCGACGCGTCGGCCGAGGAGCGGGCGAGGCGGCGCGCAAACGACTCGGCCCACTCCGGCAGTCAGGTCGGCCAGGCTGCCGTGGCCGCGGCGATTCAGGCGCGCGACACCGCGGATGCCACGCGCACCGTATCGCCGCTGACGCTCGCGCCCGATGCGATCCACATCGACACGACGTCTTTGCCGATCAACGAGGTCGTCGAGAAGGTGCTGGCCCTTGTGCGATCCCGGCTTACTCCGTCACATTGAAGAAGGAGTAGGCAAAGAGCACCGCGCCCACGAGTATCGGAATGAGGCCGACGAAGTATACGTTTCGCTCGCCGCCGGTTCCGTGCACGCCGATTTCGTGCAGAAACGTCATCAAGCCAATGCCGGCGGCGACCGCCACGAGTCCGCCGACCCTCATGCCTGAACGGGTTTTCCTGGCGGCCCGCAGCGCATTGTCGCGGTCACGTTCGCGGAGATAATCCAGACCAGCCGCCGATGGCGACTCCATGGCTTTCTTGATCAGTTCGCTGTGGTAGTACGTTTCACGCTCCGCGTACCGCGCCCCTGACCACACGGCAACCGCAATGAACGAAAACAGAGAGGCTGCACCGACAGCCAGAAACAGAAAGAACGCTGCGCCTGAATCCATGGGGTGACTCCTCGGCGCTCCCGTCGCGCCCTTGTGCCTGGTGTGACAGAGAGGGGCGCGCGCCGGTTGCATTTGTTTTCTCCGAAGGGCAAAGAAAGAAAACGCAACGCGCTGACCGTTGGGTGCGTCTGACCGTCGATGGTGTATCCGGCGTGAACCCCGATGCCGATGAGGCCGCTGTCACACGTGTGCTGGATGGTGACATCTCGGCCTTCACCGGAATCGTCGAGCGCTGGCAGGGCCCCCTCGTGAACCTCGCATACCGTTTCGTTCGCGACCGGGGCCGCGCCGAGGAGATGGCGCAGGAAGCGTTCCTGCGCGCGTTTCGTGGGCTGGGGACGTGGCGGCGCGATGCTGCATTCTCGACGTGGCTGTTCGCGGTGGCCACGAATCTGTATCGCGCCGAGATTCGCCGGATTCCTCCGATGGTTCCGCTCGACGAGATTGCCGAGCCCGCTGCACGAGATGGACTGGAGGGCGCCATCGAGGCGAGCGACCGCCGCCGCGTTGTCCGCCGGATGTTGAGTTCGCTGCCGGCAAAGTATCGTGACGCGCTGGTCCTCTTCTATTTTCACGACTCTGACGTGGCGGCAACCTCGCGTAGCCTCGGTCTCCCCGAAGGGACGGTCAAGGCGCGGTTGGCGCGCGGGCGGGATATGCTTCGCTCCAAGCTCTCTCGCGTGCTCGGCGTGGCAGAGCAGAAGGTGCCCAATGAAACCCGATGATCTGGATCCCTGGTTGGTCGATGACGATGCGATCGTCCCGTCGTCCGGGTTCACGGCCTCGGTGATGGAAGCCGTCGAGCGCGAGGCATCCATGCCGCCCGCGATTCCATTCCCCTGGAAGCGCGCGCTCCCGGGTCTGGCAGCGCTCGTCGTGGCGCTGCTCGCGACCGTGGCGGGTATCACGCTCTTCGGAGTCTGGCAGGCCGATGACGCAGTACGCCCGATGGTGGATCAGGTGACGTCCATGGGCGGACAGATCGGCTGGATTGCGGCAGCGGTGATGTTGACGTTGGCGTCGTTGGCGTGGTCCTGGCGGCTGACTCGTGGCTGACAGCAGCCAGCGGAGCCCGCCACGTCAGCGTTTCGACTTTGGGCTCATCGACTCTTTCACGAGCTGAGAGAACGAAAGCTTCTGGCCGACAATCTCTAATACGCGGGCGACCCGCTTCGCGCGCGTCTCGTCGGTCTTCGCATCGGCGACCATGCGCAGGAAGCCCTTTCGCTGACTCTCCGTGTAGGTCGGCCAGTTCTTCTTTGCCGCCGCGTGGCCGTTCAACGCTTTCTTCAACTCGGGCGGCATCGTCATCGCGTCAGTGGCGGCGTGCGTATTCCATCCACCGTTCGTCTTCGCAGCGTCGATCAGCTTCATGCCGGCGCTCGTCATCAGGCCATCGGCAATGAGACGCTCGACGCGTTTCTTGTTCAGGGCCGACCACGCGCTCTTCTCTTTGCGCGGCGTGAAGATCTGTCTGTAGAGCGAGTCGTCTATCGGATGGACCAGGCTGTCGATCCAGCCGTAGCAGAGCGCTTCTTCGACGGCGTCGGCGTACGTCAGCGAGGGAATGCCGGTGTGTTTTTTGGCGTAGACCAGCCAGATGCCCGAGGAGGAGGCGTGGTTCTTGTGGAGCCACGCCCGCCATGCTGTGCGCGATTTCGGTTGGACGAGTGGAAGATCCTTCTTCTTATCGTTCATCCCAATCGTCAGACGAGGCTGGATCGAGCTCCCAGCGATTGCGATCCCGTTTGGCGATCTTGGCTTCGCCCTTGAGCTCCTCGTTGTCCTGATACTCGACGCCCAGGGCACGGCCGATGTCGTCCACGAGGTCCTGATCGGGCGTCGGGTTGTCGCCGCCCGGGGCTTCATCGCCGACGCTGGAGGCCGACTCCCAATCGGCATCGACATCGCCGCCGGTCAGTGCCGGGCTCGTCTCTGTGTGCTCGGCGTACCTGTCACGCAACTCGCGCCGGCCCGATCGGGCGGCGGATGCCGAGCGATCGAAGTCGAGCGAGGATGGCGGCGTCTGGACGATATCGTCGTCACGAATCGTGCGTCGCTCGCGATTGAGTCCCGGTGCGGTTCGAACCAGCACCTTCTCCGGCTTGGGCCGCGGCGTTGCGGCGCGTTTCGGCGCGACCGCTTTCGTCGAAACGGCTTTCCTGGCGACGGCTTTCCTGGCCACGACTTTCCGCGCGACGGCCTTCCGAGCGGCGGCCTTCGAGCACGACCTTCCGCGCCGCTACCTTGCGCGGGGCCTTCCTCGCGCGTGCCCGGACCTTGACCTGTTTCTTCGCCGTGCGCTTCGGCGCCGCGCGCTTTCGAGCAGCGACTTTTCGAGCCGCGGTCTTGCGAGCGGCACGCACCGTCTTCTTCGTGACCTTCCGGCGCGCCATTCTCTTCGCCGACGACCGGGCCCGTCCGGTCTTGCGCCCCTTGGTGACGGCCTTCCGACGTGCGGCCTTCCGTTTGGCCATGGCCTGTTCCTCCGGAACCCCCAATCAGGGTCCACCCTTACCTTGACAGTCGTCCGATAAGTGACGTAAAGTCTAATGCTTATCGGCGAAGGACGATCTCAAGCAGGGAGGGTTGGATGCGACCCTCGGCCGCCCTCGCATGCCTCAGGCGGTACCCCCCATGCATTCTCCGTTCGCCGTTATAGCTGCGGGGGGCCGGTCCCCGCAACCTCTCGACGCGGCTCAAGGGTGCCTTGAGCGAAGTCGAAAGGCAACAGAAACCGGCAGAACCCGCAGGGAGCCGTGCAAAGCACTGCCACTCGGCGGGTGTCAGGTCAGTAGGAGGACGCGCACGTAATGGCGAATGCAGAAAACGGGTTGGTGTCGCCCGAATCGACGGGCGGACAGCCCGGGGCACCTGGACGCACACGAGCCGGCAAGCCGGCCGGGCCGGCGTTCAAGCCCATGCACCACGAAGACATGGATCCGGCGGAATTCACCTCGATGCTCGAGGCCTATGACGACAGCTTCCGCAACATGGCGGAAGGGGAGGTCGTCAAGGGCACCGTGCTCAAGGTGACGGAAGCCGCGGTCGTTGTCGATGTCGGATACAAGTCCGAAGGTCTCATCCCAGTTCACGAGTTCCTCGACGAAACAGGCAACGTCACCGTGCAGGCGGGCGATACGGTGGACGTGCTGCTGGAGCGTACGGAGGATCGTGAGGGCCACATCGTGCTGTCGCGCGAGAAGGCCGAGAAGATGAAGATCTGGGACGAGGTCGAGAAGGCCTACGCCGACAGGAAGGTCGTCATCGGTCGCGTCATCGAACGCATCAAGGGCGGCCTCGCCGTGGACATCGGCGTCCGCGCGTTCCTGCCCGGATCGCAGATCGACGTTCGTCCGGTTCGCAACCTCGACGCGCTGAAGGGGCAGGAGCTCCGGATGCGGGTCATCAAGGTCAACAAGAAGCGCGGCAACATCGTCCTCTCGCGGAAGGCGCTGCTCGAGGAAGAGAACGCCGAGAAGAAGAAGACGACGCTCGAGACGCTCGCAGAGGGGAAGACGCTCCGCGGCACGGTGAAGAACATCACCGACTACGGCGCGTTCATCGACCTCGGCGGCATCGACGGTCTACTGCACATCACCGACATGTCCTGGGGGCGCGTCGGTCATCCTTCCGAGCTCTTCAAGGTCAACGACGAAGTGGACGTGATCGTCCTCAAGTACGACCCGTCAACCGAGCGTGTCTCGCTCGGGCACAAGCAGCTCGTGCAGGACCCGTGGGCGACAGTGCAGGATCGCTATCCCGTGGGCGCGCGCATGAGCGGCAAGGTCGTCAGCCTGACCGACTACGGCGCGTTCATCGAGCTCGAGCCTGGTGTCGAGGGCTTGATCCACGTCAGCGAGATGTCCTGGAGCAAGCGCGTCAAGCATCCGTCGAAGATTCTCAACGTTGGCGACAACGTCGAGGCGATGGTGCTCGGCGTCGACCCGTCCGCGCGACGGATCTCGCTTGGTCTCAAGCAGGTCGAGAGCAACCCCTGGAACGAGCTGGGCGACAAGTATCCGGTCGGCACCAAGATCAAGGGCAAGGTCCGCAACCTGACCGAGTTCGGCGCGTTCGTCGAGGTCGAGGAAGACATCGACGGACTGATTCACATCTCCGACATGTCGTGGAGCAAGCGGGTCAAGCATCCGTCCGAGGTGCTGAAGAAGGGCGACGTCGTCGAGGCGATGGTGCTCAGCATCGACGCCGAGAACCAGCGTCTGTCGCTCGGCCTGAAGCAGCTGGCCACGGACATCTGGGACGACTTCTTCTCGCGTCACAACGTTGGCGGCGTGATCGAGGGCAAGATCACACGGATGACGAACTTCGGCGCCTTCGTCGAGCTGGACGAGGGTATCGAGGGGCTGATTCACGTGTCGGAGTTCGATGATTCGCACGGCGGCGAAAAGATCGACCTTCAGGTGGGCAATCCCTACCAGATGAAGATCATCAAGCTCAGTCCGCAGGAACGGAAGATCGGCCTGAGCATCCGTGCGATGAAGAGCGACGAGTACCGTTCCGACTGGGAAGCGTATCAGGACGGCGAGGGCACGGGCACGGCCACACTCGGTGATCACTTCCGGAACCGATAGGGATCGTCAGGGATCGGGGATCGGGGATCAGGGGTCAAGAGCGCGGGAGCGGGAATCGAGCCTTTGATCCCCGGTCCCTGATCCCTGATCCCTGCTCTTCGTTCAAGGAGCAGTCAGAGTGAATACGCCTGGCGGCAGCATGACCAAAGCGGAGCTCGTCGAAGAAGTGTCACGAGTCTCCGATCTCACCAAGAAGCACTCGGAAGTCATCGTCGACACGGTATTCAAGAGCATCATCGACGCGCTGCATCGCGGTGAGAAGATCGAGCTGCGCGGGTTCGGCAGCTTCCGCCTTCGGAAACGTGAGCCGCGGAAGGGCCGGAATCCAAAGACCGGCGACAAGGTCGATGTGCCGCCGAAGAAGGTGCCTTACTTCAAGCCGGGGAAAGAGCTCAAGGAGCTGATCAACCGCGAGGAGGAGAACGCCGAGTCTCCCGCCGCGGCCGCCGACGGTCCCGATACCGCTATTCAAGCGTGAGCATGAAGGGATCGGGGATCAGGGATCGGGGATCAAAGGCCCTGATCCCGGATCCCGGATCCCGAATCCCTACATGGATCGCCTGTGGACTCCGTGGCGGCTCGACTACGTGACATCGAAGCGGTCCGAGCTCGAGTGTGTGTTCTGCCTCACCGCCGAGGTCTCAGCGTCAGCTGGCGACCCAGTTGACGCGAGCGTTATCGATCCTCTCGTCGTTCACCTGGGCCGCACGGCCTACGTGATCCTCAACCGCTATCCCTATAACAACGGACACGTGATGGTGGTTCCACGCCGCCACGTCGCCACGCTCACCGGATTGACGCTCGAGGAGCTGCACGAGGTTGCCGTGCTGACGCAGCGATCGGAAGCGGCGTTGAGGGAGGCGTACGAGCCGGGCGGAATCAACGTCGGACTCAACCTTGGGAAGCCGTCCGGCGGCGGCATCCAGCACCACCTGCACGTGCACCTCGTGCCGCGATGGGTCGGCGACGCCAACTTCATGACCGTGATCGGCGAGACGCGTGTGCTGCCTGAGGAGCTCGGCGTCACGGCGGCACGCCTGAAGCCGATCTTCGAGCGCCTCGCACAAACGTAGGGTCCGCCTTTAGGCGGACCGTCGATTCACCGCGCGTAGAATGGCTTGGCGTGAATTTCAATCTCTCCTCTTCGCAGCTCCAGTGGCAGCAGAAGGCGCAGTCGTTTGCGCGCGAACTCCCGGGCGGCGCCGGCGCGACGGAGATTGTCGCGACCGCCGCGCGAGCGGGGCTCATCGATCCGCAGGCCGATCTGCTCTCAGCCGCCGTCGCAATCGAGGCCGTGGCGTGGGAGTCGGCCGGTGCGGCGATCGCAATCGCGCTGCACACGAGTGTGACCAGTGGTCTCGCCGGCGGCGAGATCCTCGCGGCGCTCGTGCGCGGCGAGGTCGTCGGCGCGATTGCGCTCTCGTCCGAGGAGGTGCCGGCGGCAGAAGGGGAGTCACTCGTCGGGCGCGCATCGTGGGTGACGCCGCTGACGACGCGCGGGATCGCGATCGTCGGCGTGCGAAGCGGCGAGACGCTGGCCGCCGCGGCGGTGCCGCTCGATGCGAAGGGTATTACTCAGGAACCCGTCGCAGACGGCCGGGCTCAGCGGTCTGGTCTGCGGCCACGTACGGTTCGACGGAACGCCGTTCACGCCCGCAGGCGCGACGCAGCCGTTCATGGCGCGCGCCCGGGTGCTGCTGGCGGCCGCCGGCATCGGCATGGGCCGGCGGGCGCTGCACGAGGCGCTCGGCGTCGCGCGCGGGCATCGCGATCGCGGCGCCGGCGGCGAGCAGACCGTGCAGGGACTGCTGGCTGAGGCCGCCACCGAGCTGGATGCTGCCCGGATGCTGACGTGGAAAGCCGCGGCCGCGGTCACGCTATCGCTGTCGGACGCGTCGATGGCCAAGCTCGCGTCCACCGAGGCGACACAGCGTGCGGTCGCGCGCGCCACGCAGGTCGTCGGCGCCGAGTCCTTTCGCGCCGGGCACATCGTCGAGCGTCTGTCTCAGGACGTGCGTGCGCTCGAGCTCTTCGCGGGACGGACGGAAGCGTTGAGAGAAGCCGTCGCTCTGGACACCCTCCCGCGCGCCTGACGCCCTGATCGGACTTGACATTGAATTAGTACTAAATTATTAGTAGTAGTCACATGCGGACGCCCCATCCCACGTTGACCCCGCAGGAACTCGCCATCATGAAGGTCGTCTGGGGCCGCGACAAGGCCACCGTGCGCGACGTCTACGAGTCGATGCGCGACACACGGCCGGTTGCCTACACGACCGTGATGACGATGATGAAGATCCTCGAGGACAAGGGGTATCTGAAGAAGACGCTGGTCGATCGGGC
This sequence comes from uncultured Acidobacteriota bacterium, assembly GCA_963751025.1. Lineage (GTDB taxonomy): Bacteria > Acidobacteriota > Vicinamibacteria > Vicinamibacterales > UBA2999 > Gp6-AA40. The sequence goes on from CAVVTC010000017.1 coordinate 404,609, forward strand.
GCACGTCTATCGTCCGGCCCAGCGCCGCCAGCAGGTGATCGGCGCGATGGTCCGGGACTTCCTGGATCGCGTCTTCGACGGCACGCCGGACAATCTGCTGGTCCACCTCGCCAAGGACAACAAGCTCACCGAGAAACAGCGTCGGATCGTCAAGCAGCTCATCGAGGAGATCGAAGAGTGATGGACACGAGTCTGCTTTCGGATGTCGTGGTCTACAGCGTCCAGCTGGCCTTCGTGGTGGCGATCGGCGGTGCGCTGACGTCGATCGTGCACATCGACGCCCCTGATGTTCGGTACTTCTACTGGCGGTCGATGCTGGCGCTCTGTCTCGTGCTGCCATGGCTGCAGGCCCGCCAGACCATCACCTCGGTGGTGCCGTCGGCGCCGGCAGTTCAGGTGACCTCGTCATCGGGCGGCGGCTTCACGGCGGCCAGTCCGGTCGTGATGCCAGCGCCTTCGGTTGACTGGGTCGGGGTCGTCGGATGGATCCTCGTGGCTGGAATGGTGATCCGTCTCCTCGGAATCGGCATTGCCTTCTGGAAGCTTCGACGACTGAGGACCGACGGGTATCTCGCGCCGCTGTGCGACGTGCACGACGATGTGCAGCAGCTGGTTCGGGCGCGAGCGGAGATCCGCTATGTATCGAGCGGCCAGCCGGTCACGTTCGGCTTCCGCCGTCCGGTCGTGCTCCTGCCGGAGATCCTTCGATCGCAGTCCGCGGACATCAGGCGCGTCGTCCTCTGTCACGAGCTGTTTCACGTGCGGCGCCACGACTGGGCCTGGATGGTGACCGAGGAAGTCGTGCGAGCGGTGTTCTGGTTTCATCCGGCGATGCTGTGGCTCATCTCGCGCGTGCGGCTCGCTCGCGAGGAAGTCGTTGACGAGTTGACGGTGCTGGCGACGGCCGAACGGCGTGCGTACATGGAAGCGCTGCTCGTCTTCGCTGACGCGCGGGCGCAGGCGCCGGCGGCAGCCTTTGCGCGCAGGCGACATCTGTTCAGACGAATGGTGTTGATTTCGAAGGAGGCGGTCATGTCCTCGAGGCAGGTGGTCCTCGCGAGCGCCGCGATGGCGGTGATCGTCGCGGTGGCGAGCTGGTTTGCCGTGTCAACGTTCCCGCTGACGCAGGTCGTGATGGCACAGGGACGTGCGGTGCAGGCGCAGGGACAGGGGCGAACGGGAGGCCCTGTTGGCGGCGTAGCGGCCGCGGGCGAGCCTGGTCCGCTCGAGCGGCAGGCGAAGCCGATTACCCCCGAGAACCCGATTCCGCGGCGAACGTTCTCGGTCGCGCCGCAGAACCCCGGTGACAACACGAGTGACGTCGTTGTCGTTGGACTGCGGATCGTCGTCGATCGGCAAGGCCGTATCGCCGAGGTGCGAAAGACCGGCGGCGGCGCCCGCGGCGGATTCTCGACGGGACGCGGCAACGCCGGCACGACGAGCCCCTCTCCGGTCGTCGCTCCGCCAAGCGACTCGTTTGTGAAGGCAGCGACGGATGCGGTCAGGCAGTGGCAATACGAGCCGCCAGCCGATGGGCCGATTGCTTTTGACGTGGCGTTTGCGTTCACGCCGGGCGCCGAACCACGGCTGCTCTCACACGGGGGCCCCGTTGCTGTGCCCGGTGGCGTCTTGGGTGGGGTACTGGGAGGTATCGTTCCGCCGCCGCCCCCGCCACCACCCCTGCCGCCGGGTGTGGCGCCACCTCCTCCGCCTCCGCCCCTGCCCCCCGGACTCGAGAGGGCGATTCGTGTCGGCGGAAATGTCCCGCAGCCGCAGAAAGTGAAGCATGTCGACCCTGTTTACCCGCCGATTGCCCAGTCGGCGCGCGTGCAGGGCGTCGTCATCGTCGAGGCCATCATCGATCGGGAAGGCCGCGTCGGCTATTCGCGGATCCTCCGCTCGATTCCGCTGCTCGATCAGGCGGCGCTCGATGCCGTCAATCAATGGGAGTTCACGACAAGTCTTCTCAACGGCGCGCCGGTGCCGGTGATCATGACCGTCACCGTGCAGTTCACTCTCTCGTAGGGGATGCCTCAGTCCAGGGGGCGACGCATGCGTCGCCCCACAGGCTGGAACCTGCGCACGTCGTCCGGTGTCTAATGCGATGCAGCCCCTCTGACCGGGGCCGCATCGCGAGGACATCTCATGACGTCACGACGCGCGCAGTTGGCATCCTCGACGGTCATCGTCCTCATCACGAGCGCCATCACGTTCGTCGCCGCGCAGGAGTTGCCGCGCGACGCACGCGACCTCCGGCAGATCGCCGGGGCGTTTCCGCAGAGCGAGCCTGGCCCGCTCGAGCGGCGCGCCAAGCCCATCACGCCTGAGAATCCGATCCCGCGGCGGACGCATCTCGTCAGGCCGCCGTATCCACCTGAAGCCGCCGCTGTCGATGCGCGCGCCGCGGTGACGCTCCGCGTCACCCTCAACGAGCTCGGCCGGGTTGGCGAGGTGCGAACCATGGGCATTCCGCTGCTCGGCTCCGTGACGCACGGCAGCCCTACCGAGGAACGCGCGCGTACGAAGCGGCGCTCCTGGCTCTTGCCCGTTCGGCGAAGGATGCCGTCGCGCAGTGGCTCTACGAGCCTCCCGCGGATGGCCCGATTGCGTTCGACGTGATCATCGGCTTCAACCCCAACGCGGACGGGGAGGTGCTCGTTCATGGCACGCCCGGGCGAGGTGGGCAGCCAGAACCCCGTCTTCGTGCCGCCACCGCCGCAGCTCGCTGGACCGGCGCCGCCGTGGGCCGAGGGCACCGTTCGCGTGGGTAGTGGTATTCGCCCGCCGACGAAAACGAAACACGTCGCTCCGGTCTATCCGCTCGAGGCCAAGGAGGCGCGTGTCACGGGCGTAGTGATTCTGGAGGCGCGCATCGAGGCGGACGGCCGCGTCATCAACGCGCGCGTCCTGCGATCGATTCCACAGCTGGATCAGGCCGCCTTCGACGCCGTCAGGCAGTGGGAGTTCACGCCGACGCTAGTGAACGGCGTCCCGACTCCCGTGCTGATGACGGTGACGATTCAGTTCTCGCTGCAGTAGAGGCGGGTCTTCAGACCCGCCTGTTCAGACCTGCGCCGCTACGATTTGTAGACGAACGCCATCAGGATGGCGACGTCGTTCTTCTGAATCGTCGTGCTCGGCGGCAGGTTCTTGTAGGTATCGAGGATTTCGACCTTCAGCTGCGTGTGTGTGGATACCGCCACGGCAATGCCGATCCCTGCCGTATAGAGCGCGTCGTCGAAGTTCTGCGTCTTCCATAGCGCCGCGAAGGATTGCGTGAGCGTGGTCGTCGCCGTCAGCGTCTGCGTGAGCTTCTCGCCGAGGGTCAGCGCTCCCGATGTGTTGACGTCAACGTCCGGGTTCTTCTCCCACACGGCGCCGGCGCTGCCGTCCACGACGAGCTTGGTCGCGGCGGTGTCGAAGATCCTGTAGCCAAGGCCCGCCGTCGGCGCCAGCAGATAGTCGATGTTCTTGAACTCATCCCGCAGGTACTGGTTCTGACCGAAGACGAACAGGCGTGGTGTCAGGCTGTACTCGTCGCGAATGTTGAGGCTGGTCCGGTGCGCCGAGAGTTCATCCTCTGTCGTGCTGCGCAGAAACAATCCGTCCGACTTCACGACGTTCCTCGTCTGCGGGTTGTAGACGATGTCGTAGGCGGCGTTGACGTTCGAGGTATCGGTATTGCCGCTGGTCAGTGCGAGACCGGCGCTCACGGTGACCGTCCAGATCTTGGGCGGCGCCGGTGGCTGGGCGGACGCGGGCACAGCGGTGGCGCCCCACACAAACAGAGTCATGGAGCAGAGCAACGCGCGCACGTGACGCCTCCTTCGCGGGGAGCGAGGATTGAATCTGACCTAGCGCTGAGCGGTTGCGCTCAACTGGACTGGCTGCTCACCGACGCGCGCATCCAGGATGATGCGGAGCATCCGGCGCAGCGGCTCGGCCGCGCCCCAGAGGAGTTGGTCGCCCACGGTGAACGCCTGCAGGTACTCGCCGCCCATCGACAGCTTCTTGAGTCGTCCTACCGGCACCTCGAGCGTTCCGCTGACGGCGGTCGGCGTCAGATCGCGAAGCGACGCGTCCTTCTGGTTCGGCACGACCTTGACCCAGTCGTTAGCCGTGGCGAGCATCCGCTCGATCTCGCCGAGCGGCACGTCGCGGCGCAGCTTCACGGTGAGCGCCTGGCTGTGGCAGCGCATCGAGCCGACGCGCACGCAGATGCCGTCGATCGGGATCGGTTGCGACGACCGGCCGAGGATCTTGTTGCCTTCGGCCTGCGCCTTCCACTCTTCGCGGCTCTGTCCGTTGCCGAGATCGGCGTCAATCCAGGGCAGCAGGCTGCCGGCAAGCGGGAACCCCTCGAAGTTCTTCACCGGGAACTCGGGCCCTCGTTGTGTGGCGATGACTGCGCGATCGATGTCGAGAATCGACGAGTTCGGATCGGCGAGCAGATCGGCCACCGACTCGTGCGCCACACCCATCTGCGACACGAGTTCGCGCATGTGCTTGGCGCCGCCGCCGGAGGCGGCCTGATACGTCATCGACGTGATCCACTCGATGAGATCGGCGCGGAAGAGGCCGTCCATCGCCATCAGCATCAGGCTGACGGTGCAGTTGCCCCCGATGTAGTCCCTGGTGCCGCGATCGAGCGCCCGATCGATCACCGGCCGGTTGACCGGGTCGAGAATGATGACCGCGTCGTCGGCCATGCGCAGGTGCCGCGCCGCGTCGATCCAGTAGCCGGTCCAGCCGGCCTTGCGCAGCTTGGGATGAATGTCCGCGGTGTACTCGCCACCCTGACACGAGATCAGGACGTCCATGGCGGACAGTTCGCGCAGGTCGGTGGCGTCCTTGACGGTGGGAACCCGCTTGCCAATCTCGGGCGCGGTCGCACCCGCCTGAGTTGTGGAGAAGAAGACCGGATCCACCAGATCGAAGTCCCGCTCCTCGCGCATGCGCTGCACGAGGACCGAGCCGACCATACCGCGCCAGCCGATGATGCCTACCTGCATCTGTCAATTGTAGCCGGTAGGCGGTAGCTGGTCGTTGGTAGCGGTTCCGAGTTCTGCGACCAGCCTACCAGCTACGGCGACCACCTACGCGAGGATCTGCTTCGCGATCGTCTGGAGCTGCAGGTTGGACGTGCCTTCATAGATCTGCCCAATCTTGGCATCGCGATAGAGCTTCTCGACGGGGTAGTCCTTCACGAATCCGTATCCGCCAAACAGGTTGACCGCGAGGGACGTCACGCGTTCGGCGACCTCGGACGAGAACAGCTTGCACATCGCGGCCTCGCGCAGGAACGGCAGGCCCGCGTCACGAAGACGTGCGGCGTTGTAGACGAGGAGCCGCGCCGCCTCGAGGTCGGTTGCCGCGCGCGCGAGCTGGAACTGCACGCCCTGGAAATCAGCGATGGCGCTGCCGAACTGCCTGCGCTCTTTGGTGTAGCGAATGGTGTGATCCAGCGCGCCCTGCGCCAGGCCGATCATTTGCGCGCCGATGCCGATGCGCCCTTCGTTGAGCGTCTCGATGGCGACCTTGTAGCCCTTGCCGAGCTCACCGAGTACGGCGGCGCGCGGCACCTGACAATCCTCGAAGATCAGCTCGCAGGTGCTGCTCGCCCGTATCCCGAGCTTGTCCTCTTTCTTGCCGACCGTGAAGCCGGGCGTCCCACGCTCGACGATGAACGCCGTGATGCCGCGATAGCCGGCCTCGGGATTCATCGTGGCGAAGACGATGAAGAGGTCGGCTTCGTTGCCGTTGGTGATCCAGAGCTTGCGCCCCGTGATCGCGAATCCGTCGCCGCGTTCGGCGGCCCGCGTGGTCAGCGCGAACGCGTCGCTCCCGGATCCGGCCTCTGATAACGCATACGCTCCGACGCTTTTCTCCGCGAGGCGGGGGAGCCACGTCGTCTTCTGCGCGTCGCTGCCCCAGCGAAGCAGCGCGTTGACGACGAGCGTGTTCTGCACGTCCACCAGGACGCCGATAGACGGATCGACCCGTGAGAGCGCTTCGACGGCCAGCACCGAGTGAAAGAAGGTGCCGCCGGCACCGCCCTCTGATTCGGGGATCTCGATCCCCATGACATTGAGGTCGAAGAGCCGATCCAGGAGCGTCCTCGGAATGTGGCTGTCCTCGTCCATCTGCCGGACGAGCGGACGAATCTCCTTGTCGGCGAACTCGTAGACGCCGTCGTAGACCAGCCGTTCGATGTCGGTGAGCGTCGTGAGGGCGGGCGGTGTCACGGAACAATTTAACCTCAGACCCGTCTGTCCTATTGCTTTCCCATAGCAGGACGTGCCATCGTATGGCTTTCCAATAGGAAGGCGGGCATGGGCAGGAAACCGACCGACGTCTGGCAGGGAACCCTCGCGCTGATGATTCTGAAGACGCTCGACACGATGGGATCGATGCACGGCTATGGCCTTGCTCGCCGCATCGAACAGACCAGCGGCGACCGCCTGTCGGTCAACTACGGCACGCTCTATCCCGCGCTGCTGAAGCTCGAGCAGGAGGGGTTCGTGGCCGGTGAATGGGGCACCTCCGACGCCAATCGGCGGGCCCGCTACTACCAGCTGACGCGGGCGGGGAAGCGGCGTCTCGAGAAGGCCGCGAGCGAATGGGACCAGACGAGGGACATCGTGGCGCGGTTCTTCTCGGAGGGCGAAGCGTGACGAGATGGTTGCGAGCGTGGGGGATCCGGCTCGGGGGGATGTTCACGAGCCGCCGGCGAGTGGAGCAGTTCGACGAAGAGTTGCAGAGCGTCTTCGAGATGCATGTCGAGGAAGGCATTCGACGCGGTCTGTCGCCCGATGAGGCGAGGCGGCACGCCCACATCGCCATCGGAGGCATGCACGTCAGGGACACCTACCGCGATCGCGGAAGCGTGCCGTGGCTCGAGTTCCTCGTGCAGGACGTGCGCTTCGCCGCTCGCATGCTGCGCAAGTCGCCGGGCTTCACGCTCGTCGCGGTCCTGATTCTCGCGGTCGGCATTGGCGCCAACGGCGCGCTGTTCAGCCTCGTGAACGGGTTGCTCCTCAAGCCGCTGAACGGGGGCCGTACGTCGCCGCTCTTCGGTCTCTATTCCGGCGAGCGCTCCAGGGCCGACCGGTTCCGCGTGTTCTCCTATCCGGAGTACGTGGACATCCGGGATCAGAACACGGTGTTTGCCGGCCTGGTGGCCGAATCCTTCGCGCGTTCAGGTCTCACCGAAGGCGGTCTCACCACACGCGTGACCGCCGGCGTGGTCTCCTCGAACTACTTCTCGACGCTCGGCGTGACGATGGCCGCGGGACGAGCGTTCACGCCCGATGAGGAGCGGCCGGGCAGCGGCGTAGCCGTTGCGGTTGTCAGTTACCCCTTCTGGCTCGAGCGAGGCCTCAGGCCGGACGTCATCGGTCAGCGCATCACGGTCAACGCCCACGAGTTGACGATCGTGGGCGTGGCCCCGGAGGGTTTCAACGGCACGATGCCGGTCATGTCGATCGATCTCTGGCTTCCGTTCGGCGCGGCGTCATTTGTCGAGACGCGCGGGGCGCTGGGGCCGTCCGTCCGCGTGGCGAACGATCGGTCGGTGCAGTCGCTGCTGGTCACGGGAACCCTCAAAGAGGGGCATACGGCCGCGAGCGCCGAGTCACAGCTGGCCGCGCTCGCCTCCGCGCTCGAGCGTGCCTACCCCGAGCACAATCGCGATCAGCGGCTCATCGTGTCGCCGCGATCGAGAGTGAACGTTGGACCGCGACCACGCAGCGATGGGGGGCCGGCAGCTGGCGCCACGGTCCTCATGGGAGTGGCGTCTCTGGTGCTGCTGGTGGCGTGCCTGAATCTCGCCAACATCCTCCTGGCCCGAGGCAACGTACGGAAGCAGGAGATCGCCGTTCGCCTCGCCCTTGGTGGAAGCCGCCCGAGGATCGTTCAGCAACTGCTCATCGAGGGCCTTCTCCTGTCCGCGATGGGCGGCGCGGCGGCGCTCCTGATATCCATGTGGGCCTCGACGGGGCTGCTCTCGTCGCTGGCGACGACCGGCCTTCCTGTTCGGGTCGCTCTTGATACGTCGCTCGACGGGCGTGTCGTGACGGCGGTTCTCGTGGCGTGTCTTGCGAGCACGGTTGCGTTCGCGCTGATGCCGGCATGGACGCTGTCGAAAACGGATCTCGCCGTGACCATGAAGCAGTCGATCGCGGCTCGTCTGCCGCACCGGCGGCGACTGTCAGCGCCGACACTCCTCGTCGGCGGACAGATTGTGCTGTCGATGGCGCTACTCGCCGCGGCTGGCGTATTCGTCCGTGCCGGCGTGAACGCCTCGAGTGCCGATCCGGGCTTCCCGCTGTCTGGCGGGCTGCTGGCGGAAATCGATGTCGGTATTGCCGGCCTCGATGAGACACGTGGCCGGGCCGCGTATGCTGCAGTCCTCGACGGAATTCGTGCGGTGCCCGGCGTTCGCGCGGCAAGCCCCGCATCGATGGTTCCATTCGGCTCGGTCAGGATCGACCAGCCGGTGACCCGCGGCAGCTCCACGGCGTCGCCGACCTTCACCGTGATCGGCGCCAGCTATTTCGCGGCGCTCGGTCTGCCGCTCGTTGCGGGTCGCGAGTTCGTCGAGTCCGAAGAGCGTGATCCAGCGGCCGAACCCGTCGCGATTGTCGATCGGTTGCTGGCCGAACGCCTCTTTCCCGGCGAGAACGCGCTCGGTCAGTCCTTGCGCCTCTCGGCCCCCGACGTGGCACTCGGCGAGCTCGTCCGGATCGTAGGAATCGTGCCGACGGTGCGTGACGATGTGCTCGAATCCCCATCGGCGCACATCTATGTTCCGTCCGGCCGACACTATCGCAGTGGGATGACCCTGCACGTCCGAACGGCACCCGGTGCCGAGGCGGCGATGCTCGAATTCGTTCGTCAGACGATCCGTCGCGTGGACGCCCGGGTCCCGATCGTGTCGCTGCGCACGCTGACGAATCATCGCGACAGCTCGGTCAGCTTGTGGGCCGTCTTTCTCTTGGCCCAACTCTTTGCGGCGTTCGGCGCGATCGCGCTGGTACTGGCCACCGTCGGCGTCTACGGCCTTCGTGCGTATCTCGTCGCGCAGCGCACGCGCGAGATGGGCATCCGCATCGCCCTCGGGGCGACGCGGAAGGAAATCATCACGCAGTTGCTGGGGGAGAGCGCGGCGATGACCGCGGCGGCCCTGCTCGTCGGGAGCGCGCTCGGGCTGGGGTTGATTCAGGTGCTGCGCGACTCAGGGATGCTCTTCGAGGTCAGCCCGATCGACCCGTTCGTGTTCACGATCGCGCCGCTCGTGCTCGCCGCAGCCACTGCGGCCGCCTCGTACCTCCCGGCGCGCCGCGCAGTCGGCATCGATCCGGCGATAACTCTGCGATCTGAATAGCCCCGGCTGCCAGCCGACTCCCGACGTCCAACAAGACGATTGGGAGTAAAATCGCGACAGAGGCGGACCATGCTCAGACCGCGACTTTCGGCCGCATTCCTCGTCTGTTTCGTGCTGGTCCAGGTTGGGACCCCACGGCCGAACGCTGCATCGCAGGACACTGCAAAGCCCGCTGCGCAGCAGCCAGCGAGCACTGCGAAGCAGCCAGCGAGCACTGCACAGCAGCCAGCGGACACGACGCAGCCTCCCGCCAACCCACCAGCTAGCCAGGGTGGCGCCCAGCAGGGCGCCGCTCAACAAGACGGGGCGCAACAGCCCGTATTCCGCGGCGGCATCGACTTCGTCCGCGTGGACGTCATCGTTTCCGACAAAAAGGCCCAGCCGATCACCAATCTGACCGAAACCGATTTCGAGGTTCTCGAGGACGGCAAGCCGGTCAAGATCGAACAGTTCAAGCTGATCAAGGTCGACGGCAACGTGAAGCCCGGCGGTCCACCGCCGAAGCAGATTCGCAATCGCAACGACGAAGAGCTCGAGGCCGCACGCGATGACGTGCGGATCTTCGTGTTCTTCATGGACGACTATCACGTGCGGCGCGGGAACTCGATGTCGGTGCGCTTTCCGCTCATCAGGTTCATCCAGCAGCAGCTGCGGCCAACCGACATGATCGGGCTCATGTATCCGCTGCAGCCGATTTCCGATCTGCAGCTGACCCGCAACCACGACGCCATCGTCAACGCGATCAATACCTTCGAGGGCCGCAAGTTCGACTACACGCCGCGCAACATCGTCGAGCAGAACTACGCCCGGTACTCGACGGATCAGGTCGAGCGCATCCGCAACGACGTGGTGATGGGCGCGCTGCAGGGCCTGGCGGTCCGGATGGGGTCGCTGCGCGAGGGCCGCAAGTCGATCGTGTTCGTCAGCGAGGGTTTCACGGCGATGCTTCCGCCGCAGATGCGGCGTATGGATGCGTCGGCGCCGGAGAATCCGATTGAAACCGCCGCGGCAGCCAGAGCCCAGGACTCGACGCGCGAGATCACCAACGAGTGGTTCGGGCAGATGGATGTCTACTCGCGCCTGCGCGACGTCTACGACGTCGCGAACCGCAACAACACGGCGGTGTATTCGCTGGATCCGCGCGGGCTCGCGGTGTTCGAGTACGGAATCGACGATATCTCCGGAGCGCCGCCGAGCTTTGCCACCGATCGCCGTGCGCTCCAGATGACGACGGACACGCTGCGTGTGCTCTCTGAGGAAACCGACGGCCGCGCCATCGTCAACCGCAACACGCTCGAGGCGGGACTCGCGGAGATGGTTCGCGACTCGAGCTTCTACTATCTGCTCGGCTACACGTCGAATCAGAGCGGCGCTGACGGCAAGTTCCACCAGATCACCGTGCGCGTGAAGCGGCGTGACGTGGACGTCCGAGCGCGCAAGGGCTTCTGGGCGCTGACGACCGCCGATGTCGAAAAGATCAGAAATCCCACGCCGGAGGTCGCCAAGCCAGTACAGACGGCGCTTGCGGCGATAGCCACACCAGTTCTGGCTGGGAAATACGTCCGGACATGGATCGGGACCGAGCGCGGCGAGAACGGCAAGACGCGCGTGACGCTGATCTGGGAGCCACTGCCACAGACCACAGGCGCGCGCCGGCCACAGCCCGGGCGCGTGTCGCTGCTCGCCGCGACGTCCGCCGGTGATCTCGTCTTCCGCGGCCGCTCTCCCGATGCTGCGCTGGCATCCGCGGCTCCACCCGCGGCGCCTAACGACACCGGAGTTGTGGCCGGCCGCTCGCCGACTGCGCCCGTGGCGACAGCGCCGCAGCGACTGGTGTTCGACTCGCCGCCAGGAAAGATCGAGCTGCGCATGACGGTGGAGGAGGCTGGCGTCGGCGGCACGCTCGACAGCGAGATCCGCAACATCACCGTGCCTGACTTCACGGCCCCGCAGGTCGCGCTCAGCACGCCGCGCGTCTATCGCGCCAGGACGGCGCGGGAATTCCAGTCGATGACCGCGGATCCGGCCGCCATCCCCGTGCCCGGCCGCGAGTTCTCACGCACGGAACGACTGCTGATTCGATTCGACTCCTACGGCCCTGGCTCCGACAAGCCGACCGTCACTGCCGTCCTGATGAACCGGGCCGGGCAGAAGATGTCCGACATCCAGATCGCTCCGGCCGCTGCCGGCGCGATGCATCAAATCGATGTGGGGCTCGCGTCGTTCCCGTCAGGCGAGTATCTGATTGAGATCACCGCGAAGAGCGGCGATGCGGAAGTGAAGGAACTGGTGCCCTTCAGGTCGGGTTCTTAGATCCACACGGTCACGCGTACATGCCGCGGAGTCGCGTGACATTGCCGACGCGCGAAATGGCCACGACGTAGGCGGCGGTTCGCAGATCGACCTTGTACCTGATCGACGTCTGCAGGACATCCTCGAACGCTTCGATCATCTTCTTCTCGAGGCGCGTGTTCACCTCGTCCAGTTCCCAGAAGTAGCCGTAGCGATCCTGCACCCACTCGAAGTACGACGTGGTGACGCCGCCGGCGTTGGCGAGGATGTCAGGGATCACGAACACACCGCGCTCGTGCAGGTGCTTATGGGCGTCCGGCGTCGTCGGTCCGTTGGCCCCTTCGGTGAGGACCTTCGCCTTGATGCGGGGCGCGTTGTCCATCGTGATCTGATTCTCGAGCGCGGCCGGGATCATGATGTCCACGTCGAGGCCCCAGAAGTCATCCGCGTCGAGCGGCTCGCCGCCGGCGAAGCCGGCGACAGTCTTGTGCTGCTGTGTGTGCGCGAGCAGCGTCGCGACGTCGAGACCCTTCGGGTTGTGAACGCCGCCCTTCCAGTCGGTGACGGCGACGATCTTCGCGCCGATCCCGGCCAGCAGGTCCGCCGACACCGATCCGACGTTGCCAAAGCCCTGGACCGCCACCGTTGCGCCCTTGATGTCGAAGCCGAGATGTTTCGCGGCCTCCCGCGTGACGATCATCACGCCGCGTCCGGTCGCTTCGCGCCGCCCCAGCGAGCCGCCCATCTCAACGGGTTTGCCGGTGACGACCGCGGTCTCGGTGTGGCCGACGTGCATGCTGTAGGTGTCCATCACCCACGCCATGACCTGATCGTTGGTGTTCACGTCCGGCGCGGGTACATCCTTCTCCGGTCCGATCGCGTCCACGATCTCGGCGACGTATCGCCGGGTCAGCGCCTCGAGCTCGCGCTTCGACATACGTGTCGGATCGCAGATGATGCCGCCCTTGCCGCCGCCGAAGGGGATGTGCGCCACCGCGCACTTCCACGTCATCCACGCCGCCAGCGCCGTGACCTCATCGAGCGAGACGTCGGGGTGATAGCGGATCCCGCCCTTGGCCGGACCGAGCGTGATGTTGTACTGGACGCGGTAGCCCGTGAAGACCTCGATCTCGCCGTTGTCCATCAGCACCGGGCACGAGACGATGATCTGTCGCTTGGGATGCGTGAGGATCCGCCAGATGCCCGGTTCGAGTTTCAGGATGCGGGCGGCGCTGTCGAACTCCTTGAGCATCGCGCCGAAGATGCTGCCGTGCTCGGACATGGGGCCATAGTAGCGGATGTCGAACGCTATAATTCGTGGCATGGGTTCTCCGGCCGACACCGTGCGCGCCCGGCGGGTCGTCGAGCGGCTCTACACGCCGGAGAGCGTGGAGTCGATCGACTACGAACGGGATCTCGCCGACCCGGGGCAGTTCCCGTATACGCGCGGCATTCACGCCACCGGCTACCGCGGCAAGCTCTGGACGATGCGGCAGTTCGCCGGGTTCGGGACTCCTGAAGAGACGAACGAGCGCTATCGGCAGCTCCTCGCCGCCGGCGGCACCGGCCTGAGCGTCGCGTTCGATCTGCCGACGCTCATGGGCCGCGACCCGGATCACGAGCTGTCGCTTGGCGAGGTGGGGAAGTGCGGCGTCAACGTGACGTCACTGGCGGACATGGAGATCCTCTTCGCGGGGATCGACCTCGGCGCCATCACGACGTCGATGACCATCAACGGTCCGGCGTCGATGATCATGGCGATGTACCTCGCGCTGGCCGAGCAGCGCCGCACCGACTGGACGTCGCTGTCGGGCACGATCCAGAACGACATCCTGAAGGAGTTCATCGCCCAGAAGGAATTCATCTATCCGCCGCGCCCGTCGATGCGGCTGGTGACCGACGTCTTCGCGTTCTGCGCCGAGCACGTCCCGCGGTGGAACACGATCTCGGTGAGCGGCTATCACATCCGCGAAGCGGGCGCGACCGCTGCGCAGGAGTTGGCCTTCACGCTGCGCGACGGCATCGAATACGTGCAGTACGGGATCGACGCCGGGCTCGACGTGGACGCGTTTGTGCCGCGGATGTCGTTCTTCTTCAACTCGCACAGCGACTTCTTCGAGGAGATCGCGAAGTTCCGCGCCGCGCGCCGCATCTGGGCGCGAGTGATGCGCGAGCGCTTCAAGGCGCGGTCGCCGAGGTCCTGGCAGCTGCGATTTCATGCGCAGACGGCCGGCGTGTCGCTCACCGCGCAGCAGCCGTACAACAACGTCGTGCGGACGGCGCTGCAGGCGATGGCGGCGGTACTTGGCGGCACGCAGTCGCTGCACACGAACGCCCTGGACGAGGCGCTGGCATTGCCGACTGCCGAAGCGGCGACCCTCGCGCTTCGGACGCAGCAGATCATCGCGCACGAAACCGGGGTGACCGATTTGACCGATCCGCTCGGCGGGTCGTACTTCGTCGAGTCGCTGACCCGCCAGATCGAGGACGAGGCGCTGGCGTACTTCGAGACGATCGACCGCATGGGCGGCATGGTGGCGGCCATCGAGCGCGGCTATCCGCAGCGTGAGATTGCCGAGAGCGCCTATCGCGCCCAGCAGGCCGTCGAGAGCAGGGAGCAGGTGATCGTCGGCGTGAACGACTTCATCGAGACCGGCGGCGGGGCCGTGGGCACGCTCTACATCGACGAGTCCGCGGGCGAGCGGCAGCTGGCCAGGCTCGAGGCGTTGCGGGTGCGGCGCGACGCAGCTCAGGTCAGAAAGACCCTCGCGGCGTTGCAGGACGGTGCCCGGAACGGGTCGAACACCATGCCGCTGCTTCTCGACGCGGCCCGAGCGTATGCGACGGTCGGCGAGATGTGCGATAGCCTACGCGAAGTCTGGGGCGAGTATGTTGAGACCCCGAACAATCTGACGCGCGAGCCGGGATCCGGTCAGGATTCGCAGAGGGGAATGCGCCAGAAAATCCGCGTTGTCATCGCCAAGCCGGGGCTCGACGGCCACGACCGGGGCGCCAAAGTCATCGCCCGCGCGCTGCGCGACGCCGGCATGGAGGTAATCTATACGGGCCTTCGCCAGACGCCTGAGCAGATTGTCGGCGCCGCCCTGCAGGAGGACGCCGACGTGATCGGTCTGTCCATCCTTTCCGGCGCGCACATGCACATCTGCCCTCGGGTGATGGACTTGTTGCGTGAAAAGGATCTGACCGATGTGCTGGTCGTCGTCGGCGGGATCATTCCGGACGCCGACGTGCCGAAACTGAATGCCATGGGTGTGCGGGGAATCTTCCAGCCGGGCACGCCCATGCAAGAGATCGTAGACTTCATCAATCGCCACGCCCGAACACGCGTGGAATCAGCTTAGGGGGACCGTGACGCACAAGCTCCTGCTCGCCGATGACAGCGTGACCATTCAGCGTGTCGTCGAGCTGACGTTCTCGGGCGAGGACGTGCAGGTGATCTCCGTGGGGGACGGGGAGCAGGCCATCGCTCGCATTCCGCTGGAGCGGCCCGACATCGTCCTGGCCGACATCGGTATGCCCAAGCGCAGCGGCTACGACGTCGCGGCATTCGTCAAAGGGCGGCCGGATCTGGCGCACATTCCCGTGCTGCTGCTTGCTGGGGCATTCGAGCCGGTGGATGATGCCCGCGCCCAGCAGGTGAAGTGTGATGGTGTGCTGGTGAAACCGTTCGAGCCGCAGCAGGTCGTGTCGCGCGTGCGCGAACTGGTGGACGGCGCCAAGGCTCGATCGACGAACGTCATCGCCATGCCAGCGCCTCAGCCGGTTGGGGCTGTGCATGCCGAGAAGTCCGATCCGTTTCCGTCGAGCCCGCCGGAGCCCGAGCTTCCGCGCAGGTCCGAATCGAAACTGGACGACTACTTTCAGGGCCTCGACGCGGCGCTCGCTGTCCTCGACAGCAAGGCCGACAGTCGCGCACCGATGCCACCCGAGATGGACGACTTCAGGGCGGCGGATGTGCCGACGCTCGAGAAGTTGCTCGGTTCCACGCCCCTGAGGGACACGAGCGGACCCGCCGAGCCGTCGTTCGCTGCGACGGCGATGGGTGCCTCGGTGCTCGACGCGCTGGGTGGACACGCCCGGGCCACGGATGCCGCGCCCGCGCCTCCGCCCGGCGGCGGAGGTAACGTCATCCTGGATGCGTTCAATGCCCTGCTCGCCATGGAGCAGGGAGAGCCGAGACCGCCGGCCCGCAGGTGCGGCTGGCGCCCCCGCGGTTGTTACCGATGAACTCGTGGACGAGGTCGCCCGCCGGGTCATCGAGCGCCTGGCGCCGAACACCGCGCGCGAACTGGTCAGGCAGATCGTGGCCGACGTGGCCGAGCCGTTGATCCGCGACGAAATCGCGCGCATTCAAGCGGCGGCGAACACCAAGCGATGAAGGACATTGGTGATTGCTGATCTTTGATTGGTGATTACTTGTTGATTGGTGATTGTTGATTTGGGATTGAGGGCCAATCATCAGTCGACAATCAAAGATCGCCGATTCATTCAATAATCAAAGATCACGAATCATCAATGGACCGACCGCAGATCAATCTTCCAGAAAAACCGGCATTAGAAGGTCTCGAAGCCAAGTGGACCGCGACGTGGGAAGCGGACGGCACCTACCGCTTCGATCCGGGTGACCGGTCGCGCGATCAGATTTACTCGATCGATACGCCGCCGCCGACCGTCAGCGGGTCGCTCCACGTCGGCCACGTGTTCTCGTACACGCATACCGATGTCATCGCGCGATTCCAGCGGATGCGGGGCAAGGCCGTGCTCTACCCGATGGGGTGGGACGACAACGGACTGCCGACCGAACGTCGCGTGCAGAACTACTACGGAGTTCGATGCGATCCGTCACTGCCGTACCGATTCGACGTTCGTTCCGCCTGAGAAGCCGGGCAAACAGCCGATCTCCGTCTCACGCCCGAATTTCATCGAGCTGTGCGCGCGGCTGACGGCCCAGGACGAGAAAGCCTTCGAGCATCTGTGGCGCTACCTGGGTCTGTCGGTGGAATGGTCGCGCACGTACACCACGATCGACCGTCGCTCGCTGAAGGTCTCGCAGACGGCATTCCTGCGTCTGCTGAAAAAGGGCGCCGCGTATCAGCTCGAAGCGCCCACGCTATGGGACGTCGATTTCAAGACCGCCGTCGCGCAGGCCGAGCTCGAGGATCGCGAGCAGCCCGGCGCCTATCACCGCATCCGCTTCGCCCGGCCGGCAGGTGGCTACGTCGAGATCGAGACGACGCGGCCGGAGCTGATTCCGGCCTGTGTCGCGCTCGTCGCGCATCCCGATGACGAGCGATACAAACCGCTGTTTGGCACGGAAGTCCTGACGCCGCTCTTCAGCGTGCCGGTGCCGGTAAAGGCGCATAGCCTGGCCGACCCGGAAAAGGGCAGTGGCATCGCCATGATTTGTACGTTCGGCGATCTCACCGACGTCACCTGGTGGCGTGAGCTGTCGCTGCCCGTGCGCGCGGTGATCATGCCGAACGGCGCCCTTCGCGCGGTGACCTGGGGCGAGACCGGCTGGGAGACCGGCGACGCGGGGCGGGCGCAGAACGCCTACGATCAACTGGTCGAATCTCTCGGCGGCGAAAGCCCGCACGCGCATCGTCGAGATGCTGCGGGAGTCCAGCGACCTGATCGGCGAACCGCGGCCAATCACGCATCCGGTGAAGTTCTACGAAAAGGGCGATCGTCCGCTCGAGATCGTCACCAGCCGGCAGTGGTTCATCAAGACGATGGAGTTCCGGCAGGCGCTGCTGACGCGTGGCAATGAACTCCAGTGGCATCCGGAGTACATGCGTGTCCGCTACGAGAACTGGGCGAACGGCCTCGCCGGCGACTGGTGCATCAGCCGCCAGCGATTCTTCGGCGTGCCGTTCCCGGTGTGGTATCCGGTGCGCGCTGACGGCTCAGTGGACTATCAGCAGCGTCTGGTGCCGGATGAATCGCGGCTGCCGATCGATCCGTCCACCGACGTGCCGGACGGCTACACCGCGGAGCAACGCAATCAGCCCGGGGGATTCACCGGTGACCCCGACATCATGGACACGTGGGCGACCTCGTCGCTGACGCCGCAGATCGTCTCCGGCTGGCTCGACGATCCGGCGCTTTTTGCGCGCGTGTTTCCGATGGACCTGCGGCCGCAGGCGCACGACATCATCCGCACGTGGCTCTTCGACACCGTTCTGCGTGCCCACCTCGAGCACGATTCGCTGCCGTGGCGACACGCGGCACTCTCGGGCTGGGTGCTCGATCCCGACCGCAAGAAGATGTCGAAGTCCATAGGCAACGTCGTCACGCCGATGGCGCAGCTCGAGAAGTACGGCGCTGACGGCGTGAGGTACTGGTCGGCGAGCGGCCGTCCTGGAACCGACACGGCGTTCGATGAGCAGCAGATGAAGGTGGGTCGCCGCCTGGCGATCAAGCTGCTCAACGCCGCCAAGTTTGCGTTGATGCAGGCCGAGCCGCGCGGGCCGATTTCGGAACCGCTCGATCGCGGCATGCTGACGAACCTGTCGTTCCTCGTTCGAGAGTCCACCGAGAAGCTCGAGAGCTACGACTACGCCTGGGTGCTCGCAAACGTCGAGAGCTTTTTCTGGGGGTTCTGCGACGACTATCTCGAGCTCGTGAAGTCGCGGCGATACGGCGACTTCACGCCTGAGGGTGCCGCCTCCGCGAATAGCGCCATGCTGGTGGCGCTCTCGACGATGCTGCGCCTGTTCGCACCGTTTCTGCCGTTTGTCACCGAGGAGGTGTGGTCGTGGTGGCAGCAGGGATCGGTGCATCGCGCGACATGGCCGACGCCCGAAGAAGTGGTCGCGTCGATTGGCGGGGAAGACGCTGAGGCTGTGCCGATCTTCACAGCGACCCGCGAGGCGCTCGGCGAGGTCCGTCGCGAGAAGGCGTTGCAGAAGAAATCGATCAAGGTTCCGGTCAGCGTGGTGTTTCCGAAGCACTTCGAACGCATCAAGCCCGCTGCGCAGGACTTCATAGCCGCGGCCCACGTCAGGCAGCTCACGTTTGGCGACGTGAACGCACCCGAGCTGACCTTCCACGAAGAGGCGCCGCCGCCCGAACCACAGGCGTGACAGCCAGGCCTTTCGAACCGCTCGCCCCGGAGTCGTATCGCGATCTCGTTCGCCGGGCGCTGGCCGAAGATGTCGCGTTTGGCGACGTGACCACTGCGGCCACCGTCGATCCCGATCGGCAGTCGCGCGGCGTGCTGCTGGCGAAATCGCGCTGCGTGATTGCCGGCCTCGACGTTGCCGTGGAAGCCTTCCGTCAACTCGATCCGCAGGTCGCCGTCCGCGTCAGTCACGGCGACGGCACGCGATGCGAGCCGGGAATGGAGATCGCCGAGATTCACGGTCGTGCTTCGGCGCTGCTCACGGCCGAACGGACCGCGCTCAACTTCATGCAGCGGATGACGGGCATTGCGACGCTGACCAGCCAGTTCGTCGATGCGGCGGCGGGCCGCATCACGATCCTCGACACGCGCAAGACGACACCGCTGATGCGCACGCTCGAGAAGTACGCCGTGCGCGCCGGCGGTGGTACCAATCACCGCTTCGGTCTGAGCGACGGCATTCTGATCAAGGACAACCACGTGCGTCTCGCCGGGGGCGTGTGCAACGCGGTGGCGCGGATGCGCGCCGTCGAAGCCGGACCTGCCGATCGAAGTCGAGGCGCAGAGCCTGAGCGAAGTCGCCGACGCGCTTCAGGCCGGCGCCGACATCGTCCTTCTCGACAATCTGTCCACGCCGGACATCATCGACGCGGTGCGGCAGTGTCGCGGACGGGCGAAGACCGAGATCTCGGGCGGCGTCACGCTGGCGCGGATCGCTGAACTGGCCGGCACCGGCGCAGACTTCGTGTCGATTGGCGCGCTGACGCACTCGGCCCCGGCCGCCGACCTCAGCTTCGAGATGGGGTCGAGATCACGATCTGACTCCATGACCCTGCCCGACGATCTCGCGACCGCGCTGGCGATGGCGGGCGATCGACCGGGCATCTTCGCACGCCGCATACTCTGGTACGCCGAGGTGGGCTCGACCAACGACGTGGCTGCCGCGCTCGCCGATCGTGGTGAACCGGAAGGCACCGTGGTGGTGGCGGACGCGCAGTCGGCGGGCCGAGGACGCCACGGTCGCGCCTGGGCCTCACCACCCGGCGCGGGACTCTACATGTCCACGCTCACCCGGCCGGCGGCACACGCCGTGGGACTGTTGACGCTCGCCGCCGGCGTGGCGATCGCCGAAGGCATTCAGGCGGCAACCGGACTTCAGCCCCAGCTCAAGTGGCCCAACGACATCTACATGGAAGGGCGCAAACTGGCCGGCATTCTCGCCGAGGCGGGGACGTCGAGTGCCGGCGTGCAGTATGTGATCCTCGGATGCGGAATCAACCTGATGCCGGCGGCCTATCCACCCGATGTCGCCGTGCGGGCCACCTCGATCGAGTCCGAGCTTGGCCGACCGATCGATCGGGGCCTCCTGCTCGTGCAATGCCTGACAGCACTCGATATCGGGTACCGTGAGCTGCAATCGCAGGCAAGCGCATCGGTGATCGGCCGGTGGCGTGCACGCGCCGTCTCGACGTTCGGCCGGCGGGTGGAGTGGGACGTCGCTGGAGTGACACGACAGGGAGTCGCGGAGGACATCGATGAGACCGGTGCGCTGCTCGTGCGCGACGGCGCCACTCGTGCGCGCGTGATCTCGGGAGAAGTCCGTTGGCTGTCGTAGAAGACTACTGTCGCCAGATCGAGGCGCATCTCTGCCGCAAGAACGACGGTCACCTCATTCGCATCGTCGGGCCGGCGTTCGAGCAGGTGTGCGGCTGGGCGACGAAGGGCGTGCCGCTGACGGTCGCGACGCGAGGCATCGACCGTTACTTCGAGCGCTACTATGCGAAAGGGCCGCGGCGGCGGCCGGTGCGCGTCGAGTTCTGCGAGGCCGATGTGCTCGACGTCTTCGACGAATGGCGCCGCGCCCTGGGGATCACGATTGCCGACGTGTCGCAGACGAGCGCGACGACATCCGAAGGGCCGCCTGAAGGCGGCCTCCACGCCACGACGGAGCCGGCGCCATCGCGGCACCACGAGTCGCTGCCGGCGCATCTCGAGCGGGTGGTCGCCCGTCTGACGTCGCTTCGCGCCGGTCCCGATCGTTCCCTCGATACGACGATCGACGCCATGGTGGGTGAGCTCGATGTCGCGCGGGCCGGTTCGAAGAGTCTTCGCGGCGAGGCGCGGCATGCGCTGATCGAACGGCTGCGCGCGCTCGAGCGCGCGCTGCTCGATGCGGTGTACGCGCAGTGCGACGAGCCGACCAGGCAGGCGCTGGCGACGGAAGCCGACGCCGAACTGGCCCCGTTTCGCGCGCGCATGGCGCCCGAGGCGTACGAGCAGTCACGCCGCGCCGCCCGGGACCGGATCCTTCGCGAGCGCCGAGGTCTCCCGCTCGTCACCTTCGAATGATCGAGCCCGGCTCCGTCCTCACGCTCGACGTCGAAAAACCGACCGCCGGTGGACGCATGCTCGCACGCCATCATGGCCACGTCGTGCTGGTGTGGGGCGCCATCCCGGGTGAGCGGGTCACGGCGCGCGTGGACCAGACGAAGAAAAGCGTGGCGTTCGCATCGACCCTCGACGTGTTGTCGGCGTCGCCGGATCGCCGCGACGTGATGGCCGATCCTCGCTGTGGCGGGAACGTGCTGGCCCACGTCGCGTACGAGCGACAGCGTGCGCTCAAGGGCGAGATCATCCGCGACGCCCTGGGCCGGATCGGACGGATCCCGCTCGATCGCGCTCCCGACTGTCATGGCGTCGCCCGAGCGCGGCTACCGCATGCGCGCGCGCCTGCATGTCGTGAACGGCCGGCTTGGCTTCTATCGCGAGGAAAGCCACGAGCTGTGCGACGCTGCCGCGACCGGGCAACTGGCCGAGTCCACCAATGCGTGGATTGCCGCCGCGCAGGAGACGCTTCGCAGCATCCGGCCCGGTGGCGTCACGGCGGTCGAGATCGCCGAGAACGTCACCGGCGACGAGCGCGGGTGCCATCTCGATCTTCGCGAGGGTACAGACGCGTCTGCGTACGCCGCGCTTGCCAGCGGCCTGGTCGGCCTGTCGGCGCAGCCGGCGGATTCACTCGAGGCCGAGATGCTGGCCGGCAGACCACACGTGACCGATGTGATCCAGGTCGGGGAGGGCGATGCCGCGGTGTCTCTTCGCCTCATCAGAAGCGTGCGGGCGTTTTTCCAGGGCAACCGGTTTCTCGTGACGCCGCTCCTGCGACACGTCATGGCGCTCGTCACCGACGGGCCAGTCGTGGACTTGTACGCCGGCGGCGGGCTGTTCGGGTTGGGCCTGCTGGCGATGGGAGCCGAGGACGTCACGCTGGTCGAAGGCGATCCCGTCAGCGGCGCCGACCTTCAGGTCAACGCCGATTCGTACCGTCCACGTGCACGGGTCGAACGCAGCAGCGTCGAGGCGTTTCTGGCTGGCCGCAGATCTCTGCGACCGGCGAGTCATGATTGTCGATCCTCCCCGCACGGGCCTGTCCCGGGACGCGGTCGCGGGAATCGTTGCGATGAAGCCGGCGACGCTCGTGTACGTCTCGTGCGATCCGGCCACCCTGGCCCGCGACGCCCGCGTGCTTCTCGACGGCGGCTATGCGCTTGGCGGGATGATGGCGCTGGATCTCTTCCCGAATACCGCCCATGTCGAGACGGTCGTTCAGTTCGTCCGCTAGCTTCGTTGCGCGCTAGATCAATTCGCGGTCGGACGCTCTGCCGCGTCGACAACAAGCACGTCGATCTGGCCGCGGGCGGACTCGAGTTTCAGCCCGAGCTGTTCCTGAAGAGCCGTAAAGATTGACGGTGCGGTGTCATCCGCGGTGGTTGGTCCCGGCGGTGCACCAGGCGGCGCCTTGGCCGCCGACGCCGGGTCGTACGTCAGCTGAATGTCGAAGCTTCCTGTGAGGCCAGTTCGATCGATCACGTTCCGTCCGACGAAGCCCGAGAGCACACGTCCGAACATCGTCAGGGTCACGCCGGTCCCAATCAGCTTGCCTGCGCCGGCGCCGAACGAACACGGTGGAGGCCCGCTCCGCGGCGTCCTCTCCGTCATCGCTTTCATCGCCTCGGCACAAGCGTCCGGAACGGGGTGCAGGGAGGCTCCGGTCTTTCCATCAGGGCGCGCCAGCACCAGCGTGTAGATCTGACGCGTCCTGTTGCTCGTTGTGCACCCGGACCTTGAAGCGATCCTCAACCAGGGCCCGAATCATCCCCAGCAGTTCCTCGGGAAATCCATCTGGCCGTGTTTGTGGAGGACGCTCGGCCGTCGCGATCACATCGAAGCGATCGGAATCGATCCACGCCGGGCCGCCGACGACTCGCGCGGGTCGAATCCGAATCGCTGATACGCCATCCCCAAGAGCCTTCGCAGCGTGATGTTGGTCCATTCGACTCGTCCGCTCGCGTTCACCCGGAACCCATCACCGGCAGCGCCCGACGCGCTCGGCTTGATCGAGACGACGTCGAACGCGGTCTGGGGAGCCTGGACCTCTTGTCCGACGAGCGTCGCGCTCCACGCCAGAAGCGTGAGGAGAGCGACGCCCGATCTCACTTCGGGTCTTCTCCGCCCGCCAGGCGCGCCTGCTGAAGTGCCGCCGCGCCGAGCATGCCGCCCATGCCCATCGACTCGACCGCCGTGCTCGGGATGAGCATCAGCGCGCCCTTTTCCTTCAGGCCCTCATAGAGCATGTTCATCGCGCGCAGGTGCAGCGCGGTCGGGTTGTTCTGGTAGGAGAGCGCCGCGGTTTCGAACGATTTGGCGATCTCGACTTCGGCCTCGCCGAGGATGATGCGCGCCTGCTTCTCACGAGAGGCTTGCGCCTCGCGGGACATCGCTTCCTGCAGCGAGCTGGGGATCACGATGTCGCGCATCTCGACGGCCTGGACGGTCACGCCCCATGGCGTCGAACGCTGATCGATGAGCGTCTGCAGATCCTGCTCGATCTTCTCCCGACCTCGCAGGAGGTCGGCCAGCGACGTGCGGCCGATGATGTCGCGAAGCGCGGTCTGCGCCCCCCAGCTGACGGCAGCCGGGTAGTTCTGCACCTCGAGCGCGGCCTTCTCGGGATCGTGGACGACCCAGAAGAGCACCGCATCGACGTTCACCGGCACGGTGTCCATCGTCAGCGTCTGCTCGGCGGCGAACGCCGTCGTAATCACGCGCTGGTCGATCGAGCGGGCGACGACGTCCACGAAGGGGACGATCCAGAACAGCCCGGGCCCCTTCAGGCCAACGAACCGGCCGAGCCGCAGGACGACGGCTCGCTCCCACTGCTGTGCGACGCGAGGGGAGAGGGCCGCGAGGCCGCCGATGATCGCTCCACCGGCCACCCACGTCGGCGATCCTGTTGCGGTCGTCAGGGCGAGGCTGATGCCGGCGATCAGGATGAAGAGGAGGACGGACACGACGTTGAGGATCACGACGATGCTCCTTTTGAAATAGTTTGGAGTTCCCGGCGCAGGTCAGCGGCCGAGAACCCGTGCGCGGATGCGTCGGCGAGGGCTCGGGTTGCGATGGCGCGTAGCTCGGCCTCCCGTGCGGCCTGATTGCGGCCCGGGTCTGGCGCGTCGAGGACGAAGGTGCCCACGCCGCGGCGTGTCTCGAGCGCCCCGGATCGTTCGAGGTGCGTATAGACCCGCGCCACGGTGTTGGCGTTGATGCGAAGGGCGACGGCGAGCTCCCTCACGGTGGGGAGCTGATCGCCGGGGCGAAGACGACGCGAGCCGATGGCGACGCGGATGGCGCGCTCCAGCTGCGCGTGGAGCGGCGTCGCGTCCTTGGCGTTGACGGTGCGTGCCCAGTCCCAGTCGGCCATGTTCCAAATCTATTGTACTAATAGATTAGGACAAGTCAAGCCGAACCTGAAACTGAACACGAACCGGGAAGCGAGAACAGCAGAGGGTGAACGACGTTAGGTGCGGTAGCGCGCCTCTTCGGCGTAGTACTCGGGAAATCCGACCGCGGCTTTCAGCGCATCGAAATCCATGGCGGCTTCGGGCCGCTGGCCGGCTTTCAGACTGCGAAGCGCGGCGCGCATCGCCTGGATAGAGACATTGAGCAGCGTCAGCGGATACACCGCGATCGTGTAGCCGATCGCCTCGAGTTGCGCGGGGGAGAGCAGTGGTGTCTTGCCGCCCTCGATCAGGTTGGCCATCTTGGGCCCCTGGACCTCGGCGCAGTAGCGGCGCATCTCATCCTCGGAGACCGGGGCTTCGAGGAACGTGATGTCGGCGCCGATCTCGCGGAACGATCGGCAGCGGGCGATCGCCTCGTCGAGGCTGACGCAGGCGCGGGCATCGGTGCGCGCCATGATCAGGATGTCGGCGCCGGCGTTGCGCGCGTCCACGGCGGCGCGAATCCGCATCA
This sequence comes from uncultured Acidobacteriota bacterium, assembly GCA_963751025.1. GTDB lineage: Bacteria > Acidobacteriota > Vicinamibacteria > Vicinamibacterales > UBA2999 > Gp6-AA40. The sequence continues at coordinate 429,742 of CAVVTC010000017.1, forward strand.
ACGCTTCGTCACGCCCGACGACGGACTTGCCTTCGGTGTGCCCGCAGCGCTTCGGCGCCACCTGATCCTCGAGCATGATGCACGCGAACCCGGCGGCCGCGTAGCCCTGAACGGTGCGCTTGATGTTCTGCGCGCTGCCGAAGCCGGTATCGCCGTCGCCGATCAGCGGGATCGACACGGCCCGGCAGATGTTGCGGCCCTGCTCGACCATCTCGCCGTACGAGATCAAACCCGTGTCGGGCATCCCCAGCCGCGATGCGGAGACGGCGAAGCCGCTCATGAATCCGATGTCGAACCCGGCCTCTTCGATGACGCGTGCCGAGATCGCGTCGTGGCATCCGGGCATGGTCAGAATGCCGGGGCGCTGCAGCAACTGACGCAGACGATCGGTTGATGTCACCGTGACGTCTCGCGAGCCGCGTTGATGAGCCCTTCGAAGAGCGCGCGGAACTCGCCGGTTCGATAGAAGTTCTCCGGGTGCCACTGCACGCCGAGACAGAACCGCTTGGTGGGGTCCTCGATCGCCTCGATCACTCCGTCAGGGGCGGTCGCGCTGGCCACGAGTCCCTTGCCGAGTGCACCGGGCGCCTGATGATGCCGGCTGTTGACGGCGCAGGTGTCGCCCTCCAGCCGCTCGCCCATCAGCGTTTCGAGCAGGCTTCCGCTCGCCACCCACACGTCGTGGGCGAGGGCATGGGGCGGTTCGCGGAGTGTGTGATTCACCATCGCCCCGACTTGATCCTCGATGTCCTGCACGAGTGTGCCGCCGCAGGCGACGTTCAGGACCTGCGTGCCCCGGCAGATCGCGAGCAGCGGGAGGTTCGCCTCGATCGCACGGCGCGCCAGCTCGAGCTCGTAGTCGTCGCGCCCGGCTTCAGCGGCCGAGAACTTGGGGTGGGCCGCCTCGCCGTAGAGCGACGGCAGGACATCGCCACCGCCGGGCAGCAGGACGCCATCGACCTTCGCGATCACATCGGCGGGCCGGTCGGTGGCCCGGTCCAGGCGCAGGACCTCGCCGCCGGCGCGCTCGATCGCCGACTCGTAGTCGTGCGGCTTGCTGCACGGGGCGATAGCGATGACTGGCACGGCTACATTCTCGCAGGAACCGCGATGCCCATGAGGTCCAATGCGCGCGTCAGCTGGTTGCGAAGATAGATCACGGCCGCCGCGCGCCACCGGCGTACGTCCTCGCGTTCTTCGTTGAAAATCGACGATCGGCTGGGGTGAAGGTTGTAGAACCCGTTGAAGGCCTGCGCCAGGCCGAAGGCGTATTTGGCCAGCACCGAAAACTCGAGCGTGGCGACGACCTGTTCGACGACCTCGTCCAGCCGTGCGGCGTCGAGGACCAGGGACCAGAGTTCATGTCCGTTGTCGCCGGTCAACTCACCTGCGGGTACCGTCGCCAGCTGTGCCACGAGCGCCGCCTCGTCCAGGCCGTCCCGCTCCTGCAGCTTGCGGAAGATGTTGTTGATGCGGACCACCGCATACTGAATGTACGGTCCGCTCTCGCCCTGGAAGCTGAGCGCCTCATCGAGATCGAACGCGATCACCTTGCCGCGGGAGAACTTGATCAGGAAATAGCGCACGGCGGCGATGCCGATCATGTGCGCCGTCCTGGTCATTGCCGCCTCGTCGAGATCCGTATTGCGCTTGGCCACCTCGGCGCCGGCCTTTTTGATCACGGTGTCGAGCAGGTCGTCGGCCTTCACGCCCAGACCTTTCCGTCCTGAGACCTCGACGAACGGCCGCTTCGCGTCCTCCGAGTCCGGCGGCGGCGCGAATCCGAGCTCACGCGCCGTGGCATGCGACAGCGCCACCATCTCGTACGAGAAGTGATGGGACCGCTCGGCGCCCTCCGGGTGACCCACGGCAATCAGCGCCTGCTTCAGGAGCTTCTGTAGATAGGACTGCCGCACGTCGATCACGTTGTAGACGTACGACGCCCCGCCGTACGGCGGATGATCCGCCGCATCGTCGGTACTGCTCGTCGCCCAGATCGGTCCCTGCGGTCGATCGGCGAACTGGCGGTACTTGAAGTCTCTCCCGAGCAGCCCGAGCTTCCAGAACTGATAGGCGATGTCCTTGCCGACGTAGGTCACCACGCCGTTCGACCGCACGATGACCTTCTCGCGTTCCTCCGCATCCTCCTCCGCATCCTTTTGGGAGTCGGGAGTCGGCAGTGGTTGGGCCTTGGGAGTTGCGGAGTTGGGCGTGGCCTCGAGATCCTCCTGAATCGGCATCACCCAACACCCCGCGAGCCGGCCGTCGGTCCGGAGATGAACCGCGCGCTTGGCCTTCAGGACCTCGAACGCCTGGGCCCAGAACTTCAGCCGCAGGATGTCGCCTTCCCAGGTCAGCAGGTCGTAGTCCACGTTCATCCGCGCCATCGTCTTCAGGTGGCAGCGGACGATGCGGTCGGCGATGAAGGCGGCGATCTCGGCGTTCTCGTTGCCGCCATGCTCGATATCGTGGAGCGTGTCGGCCCTCGTTTTCAGCCGTTCCTTGTCGGCGTCGTACCACTCGGTCACGCGGGCGTACAGATCCCAGCAGTAGAAGTCGAACCGAGTGGTGTCCGCGATCGTGCGAATCTCGGCGAGCGTCTTGCCGGCCAGGTGCCGGAAGCCGACGACGACGTCGGCGACCTGCACGCCGGTGTCGTCGATGTAGTTCTGTACTTCGACCGGGACACCGCGGAAGCGGAGCACACGCACGAGGGTGTCACCGAGCGCGGCGTTCCGAAGGTGGCCGATGTGGGCCGCCTTGTTGGGGTTGATGGCCGTGTGCTCGACGATCGCTTTGCCTGCAGGCGGGTCTAAAGACCCGCCTCTACCTGGCGCCGTGTCTGAAGACCCGCCTCTACGGCCAGGTGTTCCGGTCGGCGAGAGTCGGTCGAGCAGGAACGCCGGGCGCGTCAGGAAGAAATTGAGGTATCCATTGGGCGCGGCGGCCACGCGGTCGATGCCCTCGAGCGTGCCGAAGTCGCCGGCAATCTCCTGCGCGATGGCCCGGGGCGCCTTCCGCAGCCGTTTCGCCAGCTCGAAGGCGACCGGTGTCCCCAAATCGCCGAGGTCGCGGTTCGGCGGGTACTCCAGCGCCAGCGAGGGTTGCGCCGACACGTCGAGCGAGTAGCGCGTGGTCAGCAGGTGAGTCAGGTGCGCGCGGAGTCGAGCGTGAACGGGCAGGATCATCAGCGATGCACGATGTGGCGACGAGTGATTGTGCTGTGCGGCAACTGTTTGATTGATTTACGATTGGCGTTCCCGAGTGCAGCCTTCTGAGAGGCGCCGAACTACGAATCTTACTGTATGAATGACGCCGTCGTGGGCCGCTTGCTGGTTGCCAGCCTCCATCAGGCCATCTCGGACCTGCTGCCGACTCGGCTTGAGTTCTACGAAGCGTGGCTGCATCCGGGTGGCCTGCGCGAGGGCCGGATCGGCCTGGCGCCGCTGGCTGCCGTCCTCAGTTTTCTCCGCCTGGAGGGTGAGCCGTATCACTTGATTACCGCCCGCGCCGGCGAGTACACCGCCGAGTGGTCTGTGGCCGAGATCTCGCGATTCAAGAAGCGGATCATCCACGCGGCTCCGCCCGCGCTTCGCAAGCGTCTCGTGATCGGTCAGGCGCGTTTCATGGCCCGCAGTACGTATGGCGCCACGAGCGTCAAGGTTCAGTGGCAGCAGTGGCGAGGCGCGGTGGATCTGGGCAGCTCGCTGTTCTGTGAGGTTCGCGATCCGGTCGCTCACCCGCTGTGCGAGTTCTATGCCTCGGCGCTGCGCCGGCTGATGCACCTCTTCGAGCTCGACGCCGACGTCATGACCGATCGATGCCGGGCCACCGGCGCCGCGCAGTGCACGCTGTCGGTCGTCGTTCGGCCAACTGGAGCTCCGGGCGCGTCTGCATGACCGGGTGCCTCGCGCCGCGCCGACGTCGTGCCCTCGACCGGCTCGGGCCAGGCCCCTCGACGATGCTCGTGGCAAGCGGCCGCGCTGGCGATGGCCATCCTGGGCGCCGGCCTTGTCCTGGCCGGGCGCACCGCGGCAGCTCAGAGCGCGCCAGCGTCGGCGGCGCGTCCCTCCGTGATCGTCGTGCCTTTTGGCAGCGACGGGCGTGACCCCCGCGAATACTGGCTGCGGGAGGCGTCCGCCGTCATCGTGACCGACAACCTCGTCTCGCTCGGCGTCTCCGCGATGACGCGCGAGGAGCGGCTGCGCGCATTCGAGTCGCTTCGCGTGCCCGCCGTCGCCAACCTCAGTCACGCAACGGTCATTCGCGTGGGTCAGGTCGTTGGCGCGGTGCGCGTCGTCATCGGCTCCTGCGACGTCAGCGGCGACACCATCACCGTGCGCGCGCGGTCGATTCTGCTCGAGACCGGGCAGCTCTCGGCCGAGATCGTCGAGACCGGTCCGCTCACCGGGCTCTTCGACGTGTACGGCCGAATCGCCCGTCGTCTGGCGACCGACATGCCGCGAGGGACGGCCAGCCCGGCGACCGGTCATCCGCCTGTCGCCGCCTTCGAGCAGTACATCAAGGGCCTGCTCGCCGAGGCACCGGCGATGAAGATCGCGTTTCTCAGGGAAGCGCTGCGTCTCGATCCGTCGCTCCAGCCTGCCCGCATCGCAATCTGGAGTGTCTACACCGAGCTCGGCGAGCACCAGACCGCGCTCACCGCCGCGCGTCAGGTGCCGGCCTCCCACGACCTTGCGCGAGAGGCCAGCTTTCTGGCGTCGGTCTCCCTCGTGCATCTCGGACGCTATCAGGACGCCTTCGACTCGTTGACCGAGCTGAATCGCGGCGGTCTGGAGGCATCGCTGTTCAACAATCTCGGGGTCGTGCAGCTGCGGCGGCCACCTGACGCGGCAGGTCGGCGTGCCGTCGCGTATTTTGTCGATGCGGTGGCGCTCGACCCGACCGATTCGGATCTGCTGTTCAATCTCGGCTACGCCTATTGGCTGGACCGCGATCTCCCGAATGCCCTGCAGTCATTGCGCGAGGCGGTTCGACGCCGCCCGACGGATGATGCCGCGCACTACGTGCTCGGTGTGGTGCTGCAGGCCTCGGGCAACGCCGGGGAGGGCGCCCGCGAGCGCGAGCTCGCCAGGCGATTGTCCTCGGAGTACGCGGAATGGGAGGCCGGGAAGCCCGCGCCCAATACCGTGCCGAAAGGGCTCGAGCGCCTCAGCACGGACCTGACCGTTCCTGCTCGTCGTGTGGGCTCCGATATCGTGGCGGCGGGGCAGCGCGACCAGCAGGAGCTTGCGGCGTTTCATGTCGATGCGGGCCGGCGGGCCTTTCTCGCCGAACGGGACGAGGAGGCCACTGCGGCATTCCGCCGAGCGGTGTATCTTGCGCCGTATGACGCTGATGCCCACCTGCTCCTGGGCCGAGTCTATGTCCGGACCGGGCGCCTGGTCGAAGCCGTGGACGAGTTCACCATCGCGATCTGGAGCCGGGACACGGTGGCGGCGCGGCTCGCGCTTGCCGGAGCCTACATCCAAATCCAGAACATGACGGGTGCGCGGAGCGAGATTCAGGTCGTCCTCGGCCGGGAACCGGCCAACGCCGAAGCGCGCCGTCTGCTCGGACGGCTACCGCCTGAATAGGCGGCCTGCACACTATTTTGGGCTACCTGCACAAATTCTTTGGGTGTGCTGGTATGCTCCGGTTTTTGCCCGGCGTTTATGGCACTTCCCGACTCCGATCCGACGCTGCTTCCTGAGCCAATCCCTCACCAGGACCAGACGGCCACCAATACCGCGCAGACGATCGACGCGATCGCTCGCGTGGTCGGTTGCATCGCCCACGATTTCAACAACCTCCTGACAGTGATCGAAGGCTACGCACAGCTCGTCGCAGAGAAGGCGACCGACGCGAAGCAGGCATCGGAGATCCGCGAAGTGCTCCAGGCGACGGAGCGGGCGAGCCTGCTCACGCAGGCAGTTGCTGGCGTTCAGCCGGCAGCAGGTGCTCGATCCGGTCACGCTCGACCTGAACACGGTCGTGAAAGATCTCATGGGGCTCATGCGACGCCTGGTCGGCGCCGACGTGGAACTGGTCGTCACGCTGGCCGATTGCGCCGGCGCGGTGCGGGCAGACAAGGGACAGCTCGGGCAGGCCGTCATGAACCTCGTGGTCAACGCGCGTGACGCGATGCCGCGCGGCGGGCGAATCACTGTTGAGACCGATCGCGTCGAGATCGCCACTGCCAGCGTGGTCGATGGCGTCCGTGTGCCGGCAGGTCGCTATGCGCGGTTGCGGGTTCGCGATAGCGGCGCCGGGATGAGCGAGGAAACGAAGAGCCGCATCTTCGAGCCCTTCTTCACGACGAAGGAGCGGGGCAAGGGGACCGGCCTCGGCCTCTCCACCGTGTACGGCATCGTGACCCAGAGCGGCGGGCACATCCGGGTGCAGAGCGACATCGATGCCGGCAGCGTGTTCGAGGTCTGGCTGCCGGCGAGCGATCGCGCTCCTGCGAAAGGATCCGAGACGACCGCGACATCGCGGCGCCTCGGCACACGAGCGTGCGTCGTCCTGGTCATCGAGGATCAGGACGCGGTCAGGGCGCTGGTGCGGCGAATCCTCGAGCGCGAAGGGTTCGGCGTACTCGAGGCCGCGGAATCGTCGCGGGCGGAAGTGCTCTTCGACGAGCACAAGGCGGACATCGCCCTCGTGGTCACCGATGTCGGCATACCCGGAGAGAAGGGGACCGACCTGTTCCGCCGGCTGGTCTCGAAGAAACCCGAGCTGCGAGTGGTCTACATGTCGGGTCAAGTCGAGGAGACCGTGTTCGACGAAGTGCGGCACACCTCGCACGAGCGGTTCCTCGCCAAGCCGTTCACCGCGGCCGGACTGATCGGCGTGGTGCATGACGCGCTCGCGCGAGTGAGTTTCGCGTCGCAAATTTCCCGTGACGTGCTAGAATGGCGCACAGATCGATGTCAGACGAGGGCGTTCACGAGATACAGCTGAACGGAAAACAGCTCGTCTTCATGTTCATGGCGGTAACGGTCGTTGCCGTCGTGATCTTCCTATGCGGCGTGATGGTCGGTCGTGGCGTGCGAGCGCCCCGAGCGGCGGAGCAGGCCGACGCCATCATTGAATCCCCCGCAGACCCGACGGCAGCTTCTCAAGCGCCTGCGCCACCCGCGTCCGACGCACCGAGCACCGGATCGCCCGTCTCCGCGCAGGAGAAGCTGACCTACGCCGATCGGCTCAGCACGGCCACACCGCCTCCCGAAACACTGAAGGAGCCCGTGAGCGCGGACGTCAAGGCCGCGGCAGCGGTAAAGGCGCCCGCCAAGGAAACAGCGCCGGTCCCGGCGGTCCGCAGCCACATCGAAACCCGCGGCGAGTGAGTCCGCCGGCGGGTATGTCGTGCAGGTCGCCGCGGTGAAGGTGCGCAGCGAGGCCGACACGATTGCCAAGCGCCTCGCGTCAAAGGGCTTCCCCTCGTTCGTCACGACGCCAGGCGCCGGTGACGCGCGTGTGTATCGCGTGCGCGTCGGTAAGTACAACGATCGGCGGGAGGCCGAATCCGTCGCCCGCCGGCTCGAAAAAGAAGAACAGTTCAAGCCCTGGATTACCCGCTAGCACTGATCGCGGGCGTCCTGCTCGCGCTTGGATTCCCCCGCTTCGGCCACCCGGCCTTCGCCTGGATCGCGCTCGTGCCGCTGCTCGTGTCGCTCACCGGATGGCGTGGCCGTCCAGGGGAGCTTCCGGGCCAGCCGCCGCTGCGTGCGTTTGCGCTCGGCCTGACGACGGGCACGGCGTATTTCGTCGGGACGATCTACTGGACGGGTACCGTGCTCGTGGCCTTTGGCGACCTGCACCCGGCCCTCGCGATGATCGCGATGCTTCTGTTGTCGCTGTATCTGGCGATCTATCCGGCACTGACGGCCCTCATCACGAGCCGGCTCGTCGCGCGCGCCGGGCGCGCGCGCCCTATTCTTCGCACCCGTCGCGTGGGTGGCCACCGAGTTCGGGCGGGGCTATGTCTTCGGCGGATTTCCGTGGGTACCGCTTGGCAATAGTCAGGTCACGGTACTGCCCGGTCGCGCAGCTGGCCAGCGTGCTCGGCGTCTACGGCCTGTCGGCGCTCGTGGCCTACGTCAACGCCACGCTGGCATTTGCGCTCCTCACATCGGGGCGGAGCGCGTATCGCTGGCGGTCGGTGCCGCGACGGTCGTCCTCATTGGCGTGGGTGTCGTGGGGCACCTGGCGCATCGCGGACGGTTCGCTGACCCGCGAGGGCACGCCGATCCGGGTCGGGCTGGTCCAGGGCAACATCGCGCAGGAAGACAAGTGGAACCCCGAGCAGGCCAGGCGGATCTTCACGACCTACATCGCGATGACGCGCGATGCCGTCCGCCGCGGCGCGCAGTACGTCATCTGGCCTGAATCGTCGACGCCCTTCTCGTTCGAGGATCCGCATCGCCAACCCGGAGGGCGACGCGATGCTTCGCGATCTCTCGCGCGAGGTGCGCGTGCCGATTCTCTTCGGCAGCGATCAGGTCATCAGGCGCGAGCCGCTCGGACGTCCGAGCTGTACAACGCCGCGTTTCAGCTCGAGCCTGACGGCAGGACGACCGCCGTCTACCGCAAGATTCACCTGGTCCCGTTCGGCGAGTTCTTTCCGTTCCAGCGATGGATCTCGTTCGTTGCCCCGCTCGTCCAGCGGTTCGCGCCGTTCTCGGCGGGCACCGGCCCGGTCATGCTGCCGGTCGGGTCGCATCGGGCCAGCACGGCGATCTGTTATGAGGTCGTGTTTCCCGGCGCTGGCGCGCGACGCGGTGATCGCCGGCAGCGAACTGCTGACGACGGTCACCAACGACGGCTGGTATGGCCGCTCGTCGGCGCCGTATCAGCACTTCGAGATGGCGTCGATGCGGGCCATCGAGCAGGGGCGATATCTGGCGCGCGCGGCGAACACCGGGATCAGCGGCATCGTCGATCCCTACGGACGCACCGTGGCCAGGTCGGGTATCTTTGAACAGGTGGGACTGGTGGGGGAGGCGCGCTTCCTCACCGGTCGCACCGTGTATTCACTGATCGGCGACGTGATCGCGTACGTGTCGATCGCGCTCACTGTTCTGGCGGCACTTTCTCGTGAGGAGACACTCGTGGATCTCGATGACCTGTTACGGCGGCATGAAGACCTGAATCGGCGGGCCACAGAGCTGCGGAGGCATCTTTGAGGGAGCCCGACTGGACGAACAGCTAGCCGAGATCGAGAAGATCACCTCCAGCCCGACCTTCTGGAACAACCAGGCCGAAGCGCAGAAGGTGATGCAGCGGCGTCGTCGCATCGAAGACGACATCGCGCTGCGCGAGTCGCTGCGCCGGCGTCTGGACGACCTCACGGTGCTCGTCGAGTGGGCCGACGGCGGGGAAGACGTCAGCGCCGATCTCCAGCGCGGCGCTCGACGAGCTGCAGCGCGAAGTGGAGGCGGCCGAAACCAAGAAGATGCTCGGCGGCGAATACGATCGCTCCAACGCGATCGTCACCATCCATCCCGGCGCCGGCGGCACCGAATCGCAGGACTGGGCCGAGATGCTCCTGCGCATGTACTCGAAATGGTGCGGAGCGTCGCGGCTTCAAGCGCGAGGTGTTCGACTTCCAGCCTGGCGAGCAGGCAGGCATCAAGAGCGTGACTGTCGCGATCACCGGCGACTACGCCTACGGGTTGATGGCGGCCGAGGCCGGCGTGCATCGTCTGGTGCGGATCTCGCCGTTCGATCAGGACAAGCGGCGGCATACCTCGTTCGCATCGGTGTTCGTGTGGCCCGAGCTTCCTGAGGACGTCGATCTCGAGATCGACGAGAAGGACCTTCGCATCGACACCTACCGTTCGAGCGGCGCCGGCGGACAGCACGTCAACGTGACCGATTCGGCGGTTCGCATCACGCACCTGCCGACCGGCATCGTCGTCTCGTGCCAGAACGAACGGTCGCAGCACAAGAACCGCGCCCAGGCGATGAAGGTGCTCAGGTCGCGGCTCTTCGATCTGAAGATGAAGGAACAGGCGGCGAAGCTGGAGCAAATCGGCGGCGAGAAGCGCGACATCGCGTTCGGCAGCCAGATTCGCAGCTACGTGCTGCAGCCGTATCAGATGATCAAGGACCACCGGACGAAGGTCCAAGTCGGCGACCCCGCCCGGGTGCTCGACGGCGACGTGGACGGATTCATCAAGGCTTACTTGATGAAGAAGGCCGACGGCACGCTCGGGGCTCCCGACGAGCCCGATGAGGATTAGGATAGGGGCCGCCTGAGGCGGCTCCTGTGTCATCGAGGCTCATTCGTCTCGTCATGTTCGCTCTGGCCATGGCCACACCCGGCTACGTTGGCCCTTCCGCGGTGCACGCTGCTGGCATCGTCTCGATTGGATTCGGGTTGCCGTTCAACATCCTCACTGGAGCGATCTGAACGGCGACGGTGACGGAGTCGCGTGAAGGTCGCCTTCTAAATCCGGGTTTGACGACTCACCCCGCGGGCGTATAGTTAGGCCAGCTAGGCAACCCGCGTCGCTTGAAGGAGGTCGTTGTGTTCACTCTTCTGCGCCGGTACTGGAGCGAAATGGTCAGCTACGACGGCGGTATGTCGCTGCTGCTGATGGATGGGCTCCTGCTCGTTCCCCTCATCATGGCCGCGTTCTTCTATCCGATTCAGGTTCTGAGTGGTGTCGGAGCTGTGCTGGTCCTCACGATTGCGGCTTACGAAGTGTGTGGCGTTGTGGCGGAAGCACCACCCACACCATCACGTGCCGCACGCGCGCGTCTGAAACGTGGGGCCGGCTGTAGCCGGCCCTGGGCCGCCTGAAGGCGGCCCCCACATCACTCGATCGTTGGCGCGGCAGGCGCCGCTGTCGATGCAGGTGCTGGTGCTGGTGTGGAGGTGGCGGTCGTCGCCGGCTGCGTGCCGTTGATGAACGCCTCCGACACACCGGAATCCAGCGTCACGAAGACGATGTTGCCTGGTGCCTCGAACTGAGGCGGGTTCTTTCGGTCGCCGTACTTCTCGAGATACACCTTCATGAAGTCGATCCAGATCGGCAAGGCGGCGGCGGCGCCGGTCTCGCCGTTCCCGAGCGGCTTTTTCTCGTCGTAGCCCACCCACACCCCGATCGTGATGTTGGGATCGAATCCGATGAACCAGGCATCGGTGTATTCGTCCATCGTCCCGGTCTTTCCGGCGAGCGGCCAGTCGAGCGCGGCGGCCGCTTGTGCCGTACCGCGTTGCACGACGCCGCGCAGCAGATTGGTCATCACGAACGCCGTGTCGGCGCGCAGGGCTTCATGAGGCTCAGGCCGGTTCTCGAGGAGCACGTTCCCTTCGCGATCCGCGATCGACATCACCGCATAAGGCTCCAGCCGGACTCCCTGGTTCGCGAAACGCCGCGTACGCGCTGGTCATCTCGACCAGCGTCGCCTCCGCGGCGCCCAGCGCGAGCGAAAGGTATGGCTGGTAGTCGCCCTTCAGTCCGAAGCGCTTGGCGTAGGCCACGACTTCCTTGGGTCCGAGTCTCCGCCATGGCTTTCACGGCGGGAATGTTGCGCGATTGTTCGAGCGCGCGCCGAAGCGTCACGTGGCCCTCGATACTTCCGGTCGTAGTTGAGCGGCCGGTACGGCGGCTGATTGGGCCCGGCCTCGTACGAGACTGGCTCGTCGATGAAGGTCGAGACCGACGTGAAGCCACGGTCGATCGCGGCCGTGAACACGAACGGCTTGAAGAGCGAGCCGACCTGGCGTCGGGCCTGCGTGGCGCGGTTGAACTTGCTGCGGGCGAAGCTGAAGCCGCCCACCATGGCGCGAATCTGGCCGGTGCGATTGTCGATGGCGACCAGCGCGCCTTCGACGGCCGGCGGCTGCTCGAGGGTCAGTTCGGTCGGCCGTCTTCCTTCGAGCGCGCGGACGTTGACCTCGATGAGGTCGCCCACTTTGAACAGCGCGGCGGCCGACGTGCGTCTGGTCCACGAAAACGCCGACGGCTTCAGCTCGACGTCGTACTCGCCGATGCGCACGCGCGCGCTGCCGCCGGTCGATCCAGGCACGAACGTCACGAGGGCCGGGACGATGTCGCCGGCGAGGATCGGCTGGGCCCATCGCTCGTGGTTGAACGCCTCGAGTCGTGCGACCCTCGGCGACGATGTTGCGCGGCCGGCTTCCGGAATCCGTTTCTGCCGCTTGTCCACGACGGCGGAGGCCGCGATCGATCGCGGCATTGGCGGCCTCCTGCAGATCGACGTCGAGCGTCGTCTGCACTCGGAGGCCGGTCTGATAGAGCGCGTCGGCGCCGATACTTCTGCTCGAGCACCTTGCGAATGTCTTCGACGAAGTAGGGCGCAATCGAGCGGTCCGGCGTGGGCTGCCCGAGCAGCACCAGCGGACGCGCCGCTGCCTCGGCGGCCTCCTCCCGCGTAATGAAGCCTTCCTCGGCCATCCGCGGCAGCACGTAGTTGTTCCGCCGCGAAAGCGTGCGCTCCGGGTTGACGAAGGGACTGAGCCGCGCCGGCGTCTGGATGATCGCCGCGATGGTCGCGGCCTCCTCGAGCGTCAGCGTCCTTCGCGGACTTGTCGAAGTACATCCGCGACGCGGCCTCGACGCCGTACGCGCCGTGTCCGAGATTGATCTGGTTGGCGTAGAGGGTGAGGATCTCGGCCTTCGTGTAGCGCCGTTCGAGCTGCACCGACACGAGCATCTCCTTCAGCTTGCGCTCGACGAGCGGCCAGCCAGAGCGCACGAATACGCCGTTGATCATGTACTCGCTGAGGAACAGACCCCGCGCGAGCTGCTGCGTGATGGTGCTGGCGCCGAAGCGCTGGCCGTAGAGGATGTCTTTGAGCGGCGGTAATGATGATGCGCGAGACGCTCAGACCGAAGTGCTGCTCGAAGTCGCCGTCTTCGCTGGCGATGATGGCCTGACGCAGCACGGGCGCCATGTCGTCGTAGCCGATGACGATGCGCCGCTCGATCGCGAACTCACCGATCACGCGCTCGTCGCGCGCGAGCAGGCGGGTAATCGTGTTCGGCTGATAGTTGTCGAGGGCGGCTGATCTCCGGAATGTCATCGGAGAACGCGAAGAGCACACCGCCGACGGTGCCGAGCATGCCGGCGACGAAGAAGAGCGCGATCAGTCCGGCGCTGCGGGCCACGCGCAGCACGATCTTGCTGCGTCGGCTTCGGGGGCGGCGGAGGCGGTTCGCCGATCGTGATCGATGGGCTGGTCGTCGAGAGTGTTCATCTCTTTGAGCTACAACCGCTTAGTCCGATTATACGCCCATCCAGATTGACAGTGTTACACTCAGATTTGATAATGAACGAGGCCTAAAGAGTGCGCGCGCGGCGTGCGCCGGCCTTGATTGAGGACGCGAGAGACATGAGCAAAATCATTGGTATCGACCTGGGCACCACCAATTCCGTTGTGGCCGTCATGGAAGGTGGCGAGCCGGTCGTCATCACGAACCCTGAAGGCAGCCGGCTCACGCCGTCGGTCGTGGCGTTCACCAAGAGCGGCGAACGGCTCGTCGGCCAGGTGGCGAAGCGCCAGGCCGTCACCAATCCCGAGAACACCATCTTCTCGATCAAGCGCTTCATGGGCCGGCGCCACTCCGAGGTCAACGAGGAGATGAAGATGGTGCCGTACTCGGTGGCGTCGGCGCCGAACGGCGACGTGCGCGTCAAGGCCAGCGACAAGGAATATGCCCCGCCGGAGATCTCCGGGATGATCCTGCAGAAGTTGAAGCAGGCGGCGGAGGAGTATCTCGGACAGCCGGTGACCAAGGCCGTGATCACGGTGCCGGCCTACTTCAATGATGCGCAGCGGCAGGCGACGAAGGAGTCCGGCAAGATCGCCGGTCTCGAGGTCATGCGCATCGTCAACGAGCCGACCGCGGCGGCGCTGGCGTACGGGCTGGACAAGAAGAAGGACGAGACGATCGCCGTCTACGACTTCGGCGGCGGCACCTTCGACATCTCGATCCTTGAAGTGGGCGAGGGCGTTGTCGAGGTCAAGGCGACCAACGGCGACACGCACCTGGGCGGCGACAACCTCGATCAGCGGGTCATCGAGTGGATTGCCGCGGAGTTCAAGAAGAGCGACGGCATCGATCTCAGCAAGGACCGCATGGCGCTGCAGCGCCTCAAGGAAGCGGCGGAGAAGGCGAAGATGGAACTCTCCACGGTGATGGAGACCGACATCAACCTGCCGTTCATCACCGCCGATGCGAGTGGTCCGAAGCACCTGCAGTTGAAGCTGACACGGGCGAGGTTCGAGCAGTTGGTCGAGGACCTGCTCCAGCGGACGGTGGGCCCGACGAAACAGGCCCTCTCTGATGCCGGCGTTGACCCGAGCAAGATCGACGAGGTTGTGCTCGTCGGCGGCTCGACGCGCATCCCGCGGGTGCAGCAGATCGTCAAGGACCTGTTCGGCAAGGAGCCGCACAAGGGCGTGAACCCCGACGAAGTCGTGGCCGTGGGCGCCGCGATCCAGGCCGGAGTGCTGGCCGGCGAGGTCAAGGACCTGCTGCTGCTCGACGTGACGCCGCTCTCGCTCGGCATCGAGACGCTCGGCGGCGTGATGACGACCCTGATCACTCGCAACACGACGATTCCCACCCGCAAGGGGGAAACGTTCTCGACGGCGGCCGACAGCCAGACCAGCGTCGAGGTTCACGTGCTGCAGGGCGAGCGTCCGCTCGCGCGCGATAACCGGACGCTCGGGCGGTTCCAGTTGGTAGGCATCCCGCCGGCGCCGCGTGGCATTCCGCAGATCGAGGTGACGTTCGACATCGACGCCAACGGCATGGTCAACGTCTCGGCGAAGGATCTCGGGACCGGCAAGGAACAGAAGATCACCATCACCGCGTCGAGCGGCCTCAGCAAGGACGAGGTCGAGCGGATGATGAAGGACGCCGAGTCGCACGCCGAGGAGGACAAGAAGCGCCGCGAAGAGATCGAGACGCGCAACAAGGCCGATCAGGCGGTGTACGGCGCCGAGAAAATGCTCCAGGAGATGGGCGACAAGCTGGCGGCCGCGGACAAGTCGGCGGTCGAGAACGCGGTCGAGGGCCTGAAGAAGGCGATCGCGGACAACGATGCCGCCGGCATGACCCGCGCGATGGATCTGCTCACGCAGATGCAGCACAAGGCGGCCGAGGCACTCTACAAGAACGCGGGTCCGCAGGGTTCCGGAAGCGCCGGCGGGCCCGAGGGTCCCGGTCCCACTGGTTCAGCAGGTTCTCAAGGGCCGACGGGTTCGGGTTCCGGGGCGCCCGGTGACGTCATCGACGCCGAGGTTGTCGACGACAAGTAATCGCCAATGGATCTGTACATCGTTCTCGGCGTGCCGCACGGAGCATCGGACTCCGACATCAAGCGTGCGTACCGTCGTCTTGCGCGTCGGTATCACCCGGATATCAATCCGGGTGACCAGACCGCGGAGGAGCGATTCAGGCAGATCCTGGAGGCGTACGAGACCCTGATCGATCCGAGCCGCCGGTCGCGGTACGACGCCGGGCATCAGGTCGAGGTCGGGCCTGGGCGTCAGGCCGCGGGGTTCGAGGGCTTCGATTTCTCGACGCGGGGCGCGGACTATTCGGCGACCTTCGGCGACCTGTTTGCCGAGGTACTCACCGAACGCGGCGGGCGAGCGCCCACGCAACAGCGTGGCGCAGATCTGCACGTCGAGATGCCGGTGACGTTCGAGGAGGCCCTGACCGGACTTCAGCGTGCGATTGCGGTCACGCGCCGCGAGAGTTGTCGCAGCTGCGCCGGTACCGGGCGGACGCGTCTGAGTACGGGTTCCTGTCACCTCTGTCAGGGCACCGGAGCGGTGCGTTCGGTGCGTGGGCACATGGTGTTCTCGCGTGCGTGCAGCGCCTGTGGAGGAACCGGTCAGCAGACGCCCAGGGCGTGTGAGCCGTGCGCGGGCAGCGGTCATGAGACGCGCACCGAACGAGTCATCGCCAGGATTCCGCCGGGTGTGGCCGACAGCGACCGGCTGCGGATCCCGTCAAAGGGCAACGCGGGGCTGCACGGCGGCGTCTCCGGCGATCTCTACATCACCGTCAAAGTCGCCGCGCACCCGGTGTTTCGTCGTGACGGCGACGACCTGCACATGGTGGTGCCAATCGCGGTCCACGAGGCGGCACTCGGCGCGAAGATCGACGTTCGCACGTTCGACGGCAGCGCGCGGCTGCGCGTGCCGCCGGGCACGCAGTCGGGCCAGCGATTCCGTCTCCGCGAGCACGGAGCGCCATCGACCAGGACGGGCCGCCGCGGTGATCTGATCGTGGACGTGCGCATCGTGTTACCGAAGCTCCTGGACGAGCGGTCCAAGGAACTGCTTCGCGAGTTCGGCCGCATCAACGGCGAGAACGTCCGGGGGTCGTGACGTGGCCAAACGTGCTGAGCGCGGCAAGGCGTACTACATGATCAGCGCGGTGTCGCAGAAGTACGACATCCATCCCCAGACGCTTCGCCTGTACGAGCGGGAGGGCCTGCTGAAGCCGTCGAGGACCGAGGGCAACACCCGCCTCTACTCCGAAGAGGACCTCGAGCAGCTCGAGACCATCCTCACCCTGACGCGCGACCTCGGCGTGAACCTGGCCGGTGTGGAAATCATCCTCAACCTGCGCCGCAAGATCGAGCAGATGCAGGGCGAGGTGAACCAGTTCATGGACTACGTGAAACGTGAGCTTGCGCGCGGCATCGACGACTGGGAGCAGCGCCTGGGCACGGCGCTCGTGAAGTCCACACCGACCGACCTCGTCCGCCGCACGCCCGCGCCCCCACCCGAGACGGACACGGAGGACGAAGGGCCGATCTCAAACGAGGCCGAGGGGCAGAAGGCAAAACGCAAGACTACGAACCAGGGATGATTCGAAGATTCGCCTCGACGACGACGTACGGGAATCCGTAGATCGCCACACTGCCCGGTGACACTTCGCCGTCGAAATCAGGATGACGCATCTTCTTTTGGTTTCTGCGTAGTGCGTCCGACCGCGCGCACCATTCTGTCGTTCGACCATGCAATTTCTGCTCGTCCGTGATCGCACCTTCGCACCTCGCACCATCGCACCTGGTCTCGTTCCGAGTTACCATGACGCGTGCCCTGCCCGTTGTGCGATGACACTGGTTGGAAGTCGATCGAGGTGGACGGTGTCTCGCGAGTCACTCGGTGTGATTGCATCCGTGACAGGACTCTCGAGCAGCGCCTTCGCGATGCGCGCATTCCGCCGCGCTATCAGAAGTGCACGCTCGACAATTTCCTGACCTACCCGAACGAAGAACTGCTGCGTGCCGTGGAGTACGCCCGGCGATTCACAGCCGCGTTTCCCGTGGTGCAGAAGGGCCTGATGCTGATTGGCCCGCCGGGCATCGGCAAGACCCACATTGCCGTCTCGGTGCTTCGACAGGTCGTCGGCATCGGCGGCGCACGAGGGCTGTACCTACGACACGCGCGCGCTGCTGAAGGACATTCGGAGCACGTACAACCCGCTGACGCATACGGCGGAGATGGACGTCATCCGCCCGGTGATGGAGGCGGAGCTGCTGGTGCTCGACGATCTGGGCGCCGAGCGGCTCACCGACTGGGTCGAGGAGACGATGAGCCTGATCGTCAACACCCGCTACAACGAGCGGCGTCCGACGATTTTCACGTCGAACTACGAGGACATTCCAGCCGAAGATGGCGAGATGAACTCGCTGATCGTCCGCGTCGGCTTCCGTCTGCACTCGCGGTTGAAGGAGATGTGCGAATTTCTCGAATACGACGGCCCGGACTACCGCCAGCAGCCTCCGAATATCGGCGCAGAGGATCTGTACAAACTGTGGAAGGCACAGCCCCGCCGCAAGCTCCCGACCCGTTCCCAGGGCCAGGTGCGCGCCCAGATCAAGACGCCGAAGCAGGAGAAAGTGGATCTCAAGTGGTCGGGCGGAAGGGCGGGATCGTAGCGGGTCGGCGGGTCTGAAGACCCGCCGCTACGGCCCGACGCCTATGCCGCTCGGCCTTTACGTCCACATCCCCTTCTGTTCAGCGATCTGCAACTACTGCAACTTCAATCGTGGTCTCTTCGATGGGGACCTGAAGAATCAATACGTCGCGGCCCTCCTGCAGGAGATCAAGAGCAAGGCGGATCGAGCCGACGCCGACACCATTTTCTTCGGCGGCGGCACTCCCTCACTCCTCGAGCCCGGCGAAGTCCGGGCGATCATCGATGGATGCCGCGACGCCTTCGCGGTGCCGGCAGACGCCGAGGTCACCCTCGAGGCCAATCCCGAGACGGTGACACGCGAGCGGCTGGAGGGATTCCGGGCCGCCGGCGTCAATCGTCTGAGCTTCGGTGTCCAATCCTTCAGGGACGAGGAGCTGCAGCGTCTCAGCCGGCTCCATTCCGCGGCGCGGGCGCGCGAGGCCTTCGCGATGGCGCGCGAGGCCGGCTTCGACAATGTCTCGCTCGACCTGATGATGTGGCTGCCGCAGCAGTCGGTCGCCGACTGGCTCAGCTCGGTGGAGGGGCTCATCGAGCTCGGTCCTGAGCACGCGTCGCTCTACCTGCTGGAGATCTACCCCAACGCGCCCCTGCGCGACGCGATGGCGCGAGGACAGTGGTCGGTCGCAGCCGACGAGGATGCGGCAGAAATGTATCTGCAGGGCATGGCGCTGCTGGACGCGGCCGGGTACGAGCAGTACCGAGATCTCGAACGTCGCAAGGCCAGGCCGGGAGTCGCGGCATAACATGAAGTACTGGTCAGACGAGGAGTGGCACGGCTTCGGCTGCGGTGCGCATTCCACCCGAAAAGGCGTGCGGGAGAAGAATGTTGCCTCCACATCCGAGTACATTTCGCTCGTCGCCTCGGGAGGACAGCTGGAGGTCGAGAGCCGGTCCGCTCTCCGACCAGACCCGGCTCGAGGAGGCGCTCTTCATGGGGCTCCGCCTGGTCAAGGGCGCCGATCTTGGCATTGATAGAATCGCGCTACAAGATTGATGTGTGGCGGATGTACGGGGACGAACTCAAACCGTTCATGGATCTGGGATTGTTGATCTATGATGACGCCCATCTGCGCCTGACCCGGCCAGGAATGCTTCTTGCCAACGAGGTCATGGCGGTTTTCATCAATTCACCGGTACGTTAGGATTACGTCCTTTTCCAGGAGACGTGAAGATGCGACGACTGTCCGGAGTCCTATTGGCTGGCGCGATTCTCATCCTGCCGGCGTTTTCGCAGAGCGCATTCGCCCAGGCGCCGCCGCAGAAGACGACCTATACGGGCGACTTGGTGCTGGCGGCGTACGTGGTCAACGCCGACAAGGTTGGCGGACTACGAGAAGGTGATTGCGACGTTGAAGGACTCGCTGTCGAAGTCGCCGCGGCCCGAGGCCAAGCAGCAGCTGGCTGGTTGGAAAATCATCAAGAACTCCGCCAATCAGCCCGATGGCAGCGCACTCTACGTGCACGTGATCAATCCAGTGGTCAAGGACGCCGACTACTCGATCACGAACCTCGTCTACGAGGTCGTGAAGGATCCGGCCGAGCAGAAAGTCTTCTATGACCTCTATCGCGGAGCCTTGAAGCAGGCGCTGTTCGTCATTCAGGGCCCGATCACGGCAGATTTCTCGAAGTAGACCGTTCGCACCGATACAATCGAAAGCCACGGGCGGCCCTCTGTGAAGACAGCGTGCCGTCCGTGGCTTTTTTCGTCTGGGGAGGACGCTTGATGCGAGGTGGCCTACGCGGCGCTGGTGGGAGCTCTTGCTGCGTGTGGATGGCCTCGATATCGGCCGCTGCTCAACAGCCCGCCCCCTGCACCACGCTCCCGCGCAGCCTGGCACCGCTACTCAGCTACCCGGGCAGCCACAGACCGTCGCAGCCACCGACCGGACAACCGGCGGCGCCGGCGCCGCCGCTGCCGCAACCGCGCATCTTCACGGCGCCCGTCGGCTTGCTCTTCAACACCGTTCGTGCCGATCGCGTCGATGATTTCGAGAAGGCGATGGGCTATCTGCAGGCCGCGCTGGCCTCGTCCACCAACGAGCGCGTGCGCGCGCAGGCGGCCGGATGGCGGGTCTTCAAGGCTGCCGAGGCGGGCCCGAACAACGCCGTGCTGTATGTGTTCATGCTCGATCCGACGGTGTCGGGCGCGGACTACAGTCTCGGTCGAATCCTGGCCGACGCGTACCCGGACCAGGCGAAGCTGCAGGAGATCTGGAAGCTCTACTCGAGTTCCGTCACCGGCGGCAGTCTGCTCAACCTGACATCCGCTGAAGCCCGCAACCGCCGGCGACGACCACGACTGCGGCGCCGGCGACCGAGAAGCCGTAGAACTTCAGGTCTCACTAAAACTTCAGATTCAGTCCCGCGTAGAAGCGGTGGACCGTTGGTACAACGGGTCGCCCTTCAGAGTGAACACGCGGTAGTCGACGCGGGCGCGAAGCGGCCCGGCCAGCGCGATCTTCACGCCGCCGCCGTTGTTGAGGCCGAACTGCGTTTCCGAGATGGCTCCGAGCTCCTCGCGGTAGCCGCCCACGCCGGTCGTGAAATACGGCTGAAACCCGTGGATCATCGGCGTCTGCAGCAGCACGTTCCCCATGCCGGTCCGCAGCGAGCGGGGCGCCGTCGATCAGCTCCTCGGACGAGCCGGCGTACTCGAACTCGAAGCCCACGAACAGAAATCCTGCGCCGAAGGCGAATCCTCTGGCGACGCGCGTGGCTGGCGTAGTTGTGCTGCCGAAGAAGACCGTGATATCGGCCAGGGCCGGTGATGCCGATTGCAAAGACGATCGCGGCCGGCAAGCAGGAATCGAGTGAGTCGCATACCCGAATGATACGATCTCGTCGGTATGGACGTCCGGCTCACAGACGAGCAGGAGCTGCTGCGTCGCAGCGTCCGCGAGTTCGCCGAAGCCGAGCTGCGCCCGCACGTCAGGGAATGGGACGAAGCGCAGCAGATTCCCGACGGCGCTGCTGTCGAAGTTCGCCGAGCTCGGTCTCATGGGGATCCAGTTCCCGGAGGCCTACGGCGGCGCCGCGATGTCGTCGGTGGACTACTGCATCTGCATCGAGGAGCTGGCGCGCGTCGATCCGTCGGTGTGCCTGTCGATTGCCGCGCACAACGGTCTGGGCGCCGCGCACATCTTCATGTTCGGCAACGAGGCGCAGAAGCAGCAGTATCTGGTTCCGCTCGCGACCGGACGTCAGCTCGCCGCGTGGGGACTCACCGAAGCCTCGTCGGGGAGCGACGCGGCGTCGATGCAGACGCGCGCCGTTCGCGACGGCGACAGCTGGGTCATCAACGGCACCAAGCAGTTCATCACCCACGGAAAAACCGGCGACCTCATCGTCGTCATGGCGGTGACCACGCGCGCGCAAGGGCAGTCGCGGCATCTCCGCCTTCATCGTCGAGCGCGGGACGCCCGGGTTCCGCGCCGGCAAGAAGGAAGACAAGCTCGGGATGCGCGCGAGCGAGACGAGCGAAGTCATCTTCGAGAACTGCCGCGTGCCGGCCGAGCCAGCTGCTCGGCGCGGAAGGGCAGGGGTTCATCAACGCGCTGCAGGTGCTCGACGCCGGCCGCATCGGGATCGCGGCGCTCGCCGTCGGGCTCGCGCAGGGCGCCTACGAGGCGGCCAGGAGCTACGCGTTCGAGCGGCGGCAGTTCGGTCAGCCGATCGGCACGTTCCAGAGCATTCGCGCCAAGCTCGTGGACGCGGCGACGCGAATCGAGGCGGCGCGGCTGCTGACCTATCGCGCCGCGGCGATGAAAGACGAGGGCCAGCGGACGACGCTCGAGGCGGCGATGGCCAAGCTGTATTCGAGCGAGATCGCCGTCCGCGTCGCCGAGGACGGCGTGCAGATCCACGGCGGCTACGGCTTCGTGAAGGACTACGTCGCCGAGAAGTACTTCCGCGACGTCAAGCTGACGACGATCGGAGAGGGCACGAGCGAGATTCAGCGTCTCGTCATCGCCCGTCAGCTGCTGTAGATGGGTCGGGAGTCACTGACGCAGATGAGCTGGTCCGCTACTCACCGACCTCCGATGCGTTCTCGCCGGTGATCCACGTCGATCGCCCGCGCGATCTCGATCGTCGAGGACGATGCGAGCGCGGGAGCCGCGCTGATCGGCCGCCTCTTTCAGCATACCGGCCGTGCGTATCTCATTGGCGTGACCGGTGCGCCCGGTGTCGGCAAGAGCACGCTCGTCGATCGGCTGGTTACCGAGGCACGCCGGAGGCCGGACGCACGGTCGGCGTGCTGGCGGTCGATCCGACGAGCCCGTTCACCGGCGGCGCGATCCTGGGCGACCGCGTCCGCATGAGCGCACACGCCGACGATGCCGGTGTGTTCGTGCGCAGCATGGCGACGCGCGGACACCTGGGCGGGCTCGCCGCGGCGACGAGCGACGCCGCGCTCGTCCTCGACGCCGCGGGCAAGGACGTGGTGATCATCGAGACGGTCGGCGTCGGTCAGGACGAAGTGGACATCGTCCGCACCGCCGACGTCTCGATCGTCATGCTCGTGCCCGGCGCCGGAGACGATGTCCAGGCGATCAAGGCCGGCATCATGGAGATTGCCGACATCTTCGTCGTGAACAAGGCCGACCGCGAAGGCGCCGATCAAGTGGTGCAGTCGGTGACGGCGAGCCTCTCGCTGCAGACGTTTGCCGAGGGCGAGTGGCGTCCGCCGGTGCTCAAGACCGAAGCGGCGACAGGCGTCGGCGTCGATCGGCTCTGGGAGGAGATCGCGCGGTTCCGCCAGCATGAGTCGCAGCACCAGACGGCAGCGCCGGAAAGCGAGCCACGAGTCGCGACTGCGCGGCGTGCTCGCGCAGCGCCTGCTCGAGCACGTGGAGAAGCGCCTGCCTTCAGGAGAGTTCGAGCGGCTGGTCGAGGAAGTGGCGGCGCGCCGGACCGATCCCTATTCCGCGGCCGCACAGTCTCGATGAGCCGGGCGCTGGACGTATGAAGGCGGTGCTCGATCACATCGGCATCGCGGTGCAGGACGTCGAGGCGGCGCTGGCGTTCTACCGCGACGCGCTCGGGCTCGAGATCGAAGCGCCGGAAGAGGTTGTCACGCAGCGCGTCCGCGCGCGGCACATTCCCGTCGGCGGCCCGAAGCTGGAGCTGCTCGAAGCGACGGCGTCGGACTCGGCGATCGCGAAGTACATCGAGAAGCGGGGTCCGGGCCTCCACCACATCACGCTGCGGGTCGAGGACATTCGCGCCGCGCTCGAGCAACTGAAGGCGCGCGGCGTCCGCCTCGTCGACGCAGAGCCGCGTCCCGGGGCCGAGCACGCGCTGGTGGCGTTCATCCATCCGTCGGCGGCTCATGGCGTGCTCGTCGAGCTGAAGCAGCCCGCGGCGCAGGGGCCCGTGCTCGAGATCAAGCGGCTCACCTTCGGCGACCTGCAACTCACGATGCTCCATGACGGCGGGTTCAGGCTCGACGGCGGCGCGATGTTCGGCGTCGTCCCGCGGCCGCTCTGGGAGAAGCTGGCGCCGGCTGACGATCGGCATCGCATTCAGCTGGCGATGCGCCCGCTGCTCGTCGAGGCTGATTGGGGCCGCATGCTGGTTGACTGCGGGGCGGGGGACAAGATGGCGCCGAAGCAGGCGGACATCTATGCGCTTGCGCAGAGAGCGTCATCTCGATCACGCGCTCGCCGAGGCCGGCCTCACCGCCGCGTCGATCGATTTCGCGCTGGCGACGCACCTGCACTTCGATCACTTCGGCGGGGCGACGATGCGTGAGAACGGCGTGTTGAAGCCGCGGTTCCCCAACGCGCAGTACATCGATTCGCGGCGCCGAATGGGAGGACGCGACACATCCGCACGAGCGCAATCGCGCGAGTTATCTGCAGGAAGACTTCGTGCCGCTCGAGGACGCTGGTGTGGTGCGCTTCTTCGAGGGGGACATGACGATCAAGCCGGGTGTGCGGGTCGAGCGAACGGGCGGGCATACCGGACAGCATCAGATCGTCTATCTCGAGTCCGGCGGCAAGACCGCGGTCTACGTCGCGGACATGATTCCCACGACGGCGCATCTGCAGGACCCGTGGGTGATGGGCTACGACCTGTTTCCGATGGACACGCTGGCATTCAAGCGGCGGTTCATCCGCGAGGCCATCGATCGCGAGTACCTGATCCTGTTCGAGCACGATCCGCGTGTTTCGGCTGGATACATCCGGGAGAACGCCAAGGGCCAGCGACACGTCGAGCAGGTGCTGTAAAATGGCGGGTCACGGCGGGTCTGAAGACCCGCCGCTACTACGTCTGGTTTCGATGGTCGTAGAGGCGGGTCTTTAAACCCGCCATCACCACACACACATGGAACGAGTCCAGATCGGCATCATCGGCGGCAGTGGTCTGTACGACATGGCGGAGGTCACCGACCGCAGCGAGGTCACGCTGGCCACGCCCTTCGGCGAGCCATCGGGGCCCTATGTGCTGGGCACGCTGCGCGGCAAGCGGGTTGCGTTTCTCGCCCGCCACGGCGCCGGCCATCGGCTGTCGCCGTCGGAGCTGAACTTCCGCGCCAACATCTTCGGCATGAAGATGCTCGGCGTGGAGTACATCCTCTCGGCCAGCGCGGTCGGCAGCCTGAAGGAGGAGTACGCGCCGCTGCACATCGTGATCCCCGATCAGTTCATCGATCGCACCAAGGGCCGCATCAGCACGTTCTTCGGCCAGCGGCCTGGTCGCGCACGTCGGGTTCGCGCACCCGTTCTGCAAGGTGCTGAGCGGCATCGCGCTCGACAGCGGCAAGCGCGCCGGCGCGACGATTCACCAGGGCGGAACCTACGTCTGCATGGAGGGACCGCAGTTCTCGACGCTGGCCGAGTCGCGGCTCTATCGCTCGTGGGGCGCCGACATCATCGGCATGACCAACCTGCAGGAAGCCAAGCTCGCGCGCGAAGCGGAGATCTGCTACTCGACCATCGCCCTGGTCACCGACTACGACTGCTGGCATCCGAGCCACGACTCGGTGACCGTGGACATGATCATCGCCAACCTGACCCAGAACGCGAAGACCGCGCAGCAGATCATCGCCGGCGCCGTCGACTGCGCTGCCGTACGAGCGCTCGTGCGAGTGCGCGTCGGCCTTGCAATACGCCCTCATCACCAGGCCTGACGCCATTCCGGCGCAGACCAGACAGGCACCGCTGTGGGCAGACCCGAGACGATCGATTGACGAGGACGATGACGTATCATGCAATCGAAGGCTCAACCGTCAGTCCATCGAAGCGACACGAGCTGACATGAATGAATACCCGACGGTTCGATGTCACGGCGATCGGCAACGCGATCGTGGACGTGATCGCCCAGGCCGATGATTCGCTGCTTGCCGAGCACAGCCTGCCGAAGGGCGCGATGAACCTGATCGACGCCGCGACGGCGGAGAAGCTCTACGCGATCATGGGCCCTGGCAAGGAGGCGTCTGGCGGCTCCGCCGGGAACACCATCGCCGGCATCGCGGCGCTCGGTGGGCAAGACGGCATACATCGGCAAGGTCGCGGCCGATCAGCTCGGCGAGGTCTTCACCCATGACATCCGCGCGGTCGGCGTCACCTACGACACCAGGCCGCTGGTCGGCGGGCTGCCCACCGCGCGCAGCCTGATCTTCGTGACACCGGACGCGCAGCGCACCATGCAGACGTTCCTGGGCGCCACCACGCAGCTCGGTCCCGAGGACGTCAACATGGACTACATCACCTCGTCGAAGGTGGTGTATCTCGAGGGGTATCTCTGGGATCAGCCCCGCGCCAAGAAGGCGATGCGGGATGCGGCCATCAAGGCGCACGAGGCGGGCGTGAAGGTGTCACTCACGCTGTCCGACTCCTTCTGCGTGGCACGCTTCCGGGACGAGTTCCTTGAGCTGGCCGAGAAGCACGTCGACATCCTGTTCGCCAACGAGAGCGAGATTCTGTCGCTGTATCAGACCGACAACTTCGACACCGCGCTCCAGCAGGTGCGCAAGCACTGCGAGATCGCGGCGCTGACGCGCAGCGAGAAGGGATCGGTTGTCGTCAACGGCGAACGAGGTGCACGTCATCGACGCCGTCAAGGGCGTCAAGGTCGTGGACACGACGGGCGCCGGCGATGCCTACGCCGCCGGTTTCCTGTACGCCTATACCCAGGGCCGCGACCTGGCGACGTGCCGGCCGGCTCGGTGGCGCGATGGCGGCGAAGGTGATCAGCCACTTCGGGCCGAGGTCCGAGGTCGCCGACATCAAGAAGATCGCGCTCTCAGTGCTCTAGGCTCGATATTCGGGAGGAACGCGGTCAGCAGGCCAATCGCCGGCAGGAACGAGCAGACCTTGTAGACGTAGTCGATGCTCGTGGCGTCGGCGAGCTGGCCGAGCAGCGCCGCGCCGATTCCGCCGAAACCGAACGCGAATCCAAAGAACAGGCCTGAGACGGCGCCGACCCGTCCAGGCACCAGCTCCTGCGCGAACACGACGATGGCCGAGAACGCCGACGCCATCACCAGACCGATGATGATCGTCAGCACGTCGGTCCAGAACAGGTTCGCGTAGGGCAGGAGCAGAGTGAACGGCAGCGCGCCGAGAATCGACACCCACATCACGTACTTCCGGCCGATGCGATCGCCGACCGGGCCGCCGATGAACGTGCCGGCCGCGGCGGCGCCGAGGAAGACGAACAGGTGCAGCTGCGCGCTCTGCACCGACACGCCGAACTTGTCGATCAGGTAGAACGTGTAGAAGCTGCTGATGCTGACGAGATAGACGTTCTTCGAGAACACCAGCATCATCAGGATCAGCAGCGCCCAGCGCACGCGCGCGGCTGACACGCCCGAATGGATCACCGCCTGCGCCGCCTTCGCGTGCACGACGAGATGCGCCTTGTACCAGGAGCCGACGCGCGCGAGGATCGTCATCCCGGCGAACGCCACCAGGCCGAACCACGCGATGCTGCGTTGGCCGTAGGGCAGGACGATGAAGGCTGCGAGCAGTGGTCCGGTCGCCGAGCCGGCGTTGCCGCCGACTTGAAACAGCGACTGGGCGAAGCCGTGACGGCCGCCGGAGGCGAGGCGCGCCACTCGAGACGACTCGGGATGGAAGATGGACGAGCCGATGCCGACGAAGCCGACCGCGACGAGAATGGCCGCATACGTCGGCGCCGCTGACAGCAGCAGCAGACCCAGCAGTGTGAATCCCATGCCGATCGCCAGCGAGTACGGCTTGGGCCGCCTGTCCGTGATGTACCCGACGACCGGCTGGAGGAGCGACGCCGTCACGGTGTTCGTGAACGTGATCAAGCCGATCTGACCGAAGTCCAGCATGTACGTGTCCTTGAGGATCGGATACACCGCTGGCAGGACGGACTGGAGCAGGTCGTTCAGGCCGTGACAGAGACTGATCGCGCTCAGGATGCCGAGCGCGGCCTGGGGTGCCACCGTCGTCTGACGGGTGGCGGGAGCCGGGGACGCCATTCCCTGTAAGCGTACCTGCCCGCCTCCTCCCCGTCAACCGTTCGGCCTTGGGCGTTGTATATCTCTCGACTGGAGGTATTTCACGATGCCCGTTCCGCTAACGCCATGGACCCCATGGATCGTTCTTCTCGTATTCACCGGCCTTCCGTTTGTGATCGTCGGAGGGGCGATCCTCTGGTGGAGGATTCGACGGCAGGCACGCCGGTTTGGCTACGCGTCCGCGATGGACTACTTGCGCGCAGTCCCGAAATCAGACGACGAAAGGCGGGACGCCGCCGACCTGGCCGTGACGGGGCTGGCCGTCTGCCTGCTTGGCATGTTCTGGGCGCCCTCGGTATTTGCGGGAGTGGTGCCGTTCTTCTATGGGGCGCGCAAATTCGCCTACGCGACGCTGGGGCTGGGACTGGTTGACGACGGAGATGAGCCCGGCCTGTGATCGAATCCGACGGCGAGCTGGTTCGCGCAGCGCGCGACGGCGACACCGACGCGTTCGGTCACCTGGTGCGCGCGTATCAGGGTCGTCTCTTCGGGCTGGTGCTGATGATGGTGCGCGAGCCGGCTGGTGCCGAAGACGTGACGCAGGAGACGTTGCTCCGCGCCTACCGGTTCCTCGACGACTTCGACATTGAACGGCCGTTCTATCCGTGGTTGGCAGCGATTGCGGTGCGACTTTCGCAGAACTGGCTGCGCCAGCATGGCCGGACTACTAGCCGCGAGGGGACGTCGCTCGATCAGGCGCACGAGCCGCAGACCGCGGACGCTGCACTTCACGAATTGATCTCGGACGAGCGGGGCCGTCGCCTCTGGCACGCAGTGGCCACGCTGCCATCCGGAGAGCGGACCGCCACGACGATGTATTACCGCGACGAGATGTCCGTCGGCGACATCGCCCTTGCTCTGGGCGTGACGCCCGGGACCATCAAAACCCTGTTGTTCAGAGCCCGCCGCCGGTTACGAGGCCGCCTTGATCATGACTAGACGCCACATCTCTGACGACGCCCTGTCCCGAAAACTCGCCGCGTTGCCGCAACCGGCGCTGCCGCGTGATTTTGCACCCGTGGTTCTGGCGCAGATCGCCCGGACGCCGGCCGCGCGGCGGCGTCGTTCCGTGCGGTCCGAGCGCGCCTGGGCTCCATGGGCTATCGGGATCGGTGCGTTGGTCGCACTGGGCCTCTCTGCCGATGTCAGCCCGTCGCTCATGAGTCGCGTATCAGGTCCGGCGCTACTTCGTCTGCCGTGGACGGTTCACGTGTGGCTGGCCTTCGCTGTCGGCCTCTATGTGCTCGGCCTGGTGGCGACGCTTCGCCCGAAGGTTCGCACGTCCATTTGAAGCTGGCCGCTGCTGGCGGCCCGTCAATGTCTTGGGTTACCGGTCGAAGGACTCCCGCCGGGCGGACTCGGACAGGCGAATGACATAGCGATGCGGATCGCGCTCGAGCATCTCGCGCAGCTCCGTCAGGCTGCCGGCGCCGCCGTAGCTGATCGCGGAGCACAGGTGCTTCAGCATGTCGCGGAGGATCGGGCGCACCGATCCGCGTGCCGGCACGCTGATCTCCATGCCTTCGGCGCCGAGCGCTTCGACGTCGGCGCTCTCGGCATCCTCGACGTCCAGGCGATCGACGATGGCCTGGAGCGAGGCCATGCCGCGAAACACCTTGAACGGCACCTTCACCGTCTTGTGCGACTCGGGGATGACCACGGGCTTCTGCACGGTGTCGCCGGGCGTCTCGATCGTCCCGGCGAGCGCGCTGCCGAGCATCACCGTGTCGCCGCCGAAGAGCAGCGCCTGCACGACCGCGCCGTCGCGCTTGATGCCGCCGTCGGCGATGAGCGGCACGCGGGGGCCTGCGGCGGCGCGGCAGGCGACCAGGGCTTCGACCTGCGGCACGCCGAAATTGGTATTGAGCCTGGTCGTGCAGCCGCCGCCGGGTCCGATGCCGACCTTGACGCCATTGACGCCGCGCTCGACCAGGAACCGCGTCCCTTCGGCGGTCGCCACATTGCCCGCGATGAGCTCGGTGTCGCCGAACTGCTTGCGGAAGGCTTCGATCGCCCGGCCCATGACCGTCGAGTGTCCGTGGGCGATATCGATGACGATCACGTCCGCGCCGGCACGCAGCAACTCGGTCGCGCGCTCGAGATAGTCGCCTTTGGCGCCGATCGCGGCGCCTACTCGCAGCCGGCCGTGGTCGTCGCGTGTGGCGAAGGGCAGGCGCTCCTGCTTGAGGAGATCCGCAGCGGTCACCAGTCCAATCAGGCGGCCGTCGCGATCGACCAGCGGCAGCTTCTTGATCTTGTGGGCGCGCATGACTTCTTCGGCGCTGGCGATGTCGGTGAGCCCTTCGCGAACCACGAGCCGTTCGCGGGGTGTCATCCGATCGGCGACCGTGCCGGCGCCCTCCACGAAGCGCAGATCGCGCGCGGTCAGGAGGCCGAGCAGTTGCCGGCTCGCGTCGGCGACCACGAGCGTGCCCACGCCAGTGCGGCGCATGACCTCACGCGCCTCGGAGAGCGGCGCGTCCGGCCGAATCGTATACGGGTCGGCGATGATGCCGTGCTGCCGCCGCTTGACGCGCTCGACCTCGCGCACCTGCGGCTCGATGTCGCCCGAGCGGAAGCCGCGGTCGATGATGCCGATCCCGCCTTCTTCGGCGACGGCGATGGCCATCTCCGCCCGCGTGATCGTGTCCATGTTGGCGGATACGATCGGCCGCTTCAGCGTGAGGTGCTCGGAGAGACGAGAGGAGAGGTCGATCGTCGCCGGATCGCGCCGCTCGATGACGCTGTACTGCGGAGTGAACAGGAAGTCGTCAAACGTACAGCCGCGAACGGTCTGGAGAAGGTCGGTCACGGCTATGAGGATACTTCACGTAACGTTGCTGACTTCACGTGACTGCGCGGGCTCGACGACACGCCGAGGCACTGAGGCCCTGAGGCTTTGCTTTGGTTGTGTCTGCACGTGCAGTCAGCAATCGAGGAAAGACCTCGGTGCCTCAGTGCCTCGGTGTGTCGTGATCGAGCGCAGTCGCGTGAAGTCCACGCAGGTACTTGCCAAACAGCGGCTTGTAGTCCCGATTGTTCTCTCTACGAGGCCTGAAGCGTGCCCGCCGCCGTCGCGTAGACGAACGCCGCGGTGACCAGCGCCGCGGAAAATCCCCAGTTCATCGCGATGAACACCGCCAGCGTCGCTCCTACGACCGAGAATGCGCCGTTCAGTCCCCAGCCCCACGGAATGATGTCCGGACGCCTCGTGGCCAGCAGCCGCATTCCCCCCGGAAGGGGAATGCCGAGCAGCACGCCGAGAGGGAGCAGGATTGCCACTGCCAGCGCGATCCGCGCTGCGAGCGGCCATGGGATGGCGACGTCGATCAGCCACGGAACCACGAGCGGAGCGGCGAGTGACACGAGGCCGATGCCGCCGATCGCGCGACTCGTCACGGTCTTCACGCGCGCGTCGGCTATGCGTCGGCTGATCAGGCTGCCGACTCCGGTCCCGAGGAGAAGTGAGAAGAGCGTGACGGTGAGCGAGTACACCGGATGCCCGAGCAGCAGCACGAACTGCTGGAGCAGGGCGACCTCCAGCAGCATGAAGCCGGCGCCGAGGGCGCCGAAATACGCGAGCCATACCGGCCACCCCGCGCCCGGCCGGTTGGCCCCGACGAGCAGCGGTCCGACAATGAAGATCAGGACCAGGGCAGCCGAGATGCCGAACAGCGTGAGCAGCGCGCTGAGCCCGTTCCCGAAGAGCATCGTCTTGCCGAAGGCGACCTCGAACTGTTTCGCCAGGCGCGTCGTGTGGAAGAAGAAGGGCCGGTCGTCGGTCGTGGGGCGGATATCGAGCGGATACTCCGCGAGAAACCGCTCACGATCGGGTGCGAGGATCAGACGACGGTAGTCGGCGGCGCTCGTCCCGGTACGGACCATTTCCGCGGGCTCTGCCGCGATCGGGTCGGACTCTATACCCGGCGCATACAGGACCGTGAATTCCAGATCGTGGGCGAGCTGCCGCAGCTTGAGCACTTCGTCCTCGGTGAACGGCGTCTTCTTCAACAGAAACGTGGCGACCCGATCGAAGCGGACGATCGCCAGGTGCTTTGAGGCGTCGAGGCCCCGTTCAACGCACGCGGCCTGGGCCAGCGACACCAGGCGCAGGCCATCGAACACCCAGCGCGTGATCGTCAGGATGCCGCGGTCGCTGAGGTGATCCAGGTACTCTCCGAATGCCTCGGCCGTGTACAGCGAGTTCTCGGTCAGCGTGTAGGCACCGGCGGCGGTAGCCGCCCAGGTATCGACGAGCGACGCCTGAATCACGTCGTAGCGCGTCGGGCTCCGACGCACGAAGCTGCGGCCGTCGTCCACGTGAACGTTGACTCGCGGGTCCTGATAGATGCCGCCCGAGTAGGCGCGGAACCGGTCCAGCATGACGTCGCGGGCGATGATGGGGTTGATTTCAACGCCATCGACGCGCGTGGCACCAAAAACCAGCGCGGAGAGCAGATCCCGCCCGCCCCCTGGGCCAATGACCAGCGCGGAGAAACCCGACGGTTGTTCGACCAGGTGATAGCCGAGCGCGGTCAGCTCGTATCGAAGGTAGCGCGCGTCCGAAGCTTGGCCGGTGCCTTTCACAATCGGCGTCGAGGCCGCGGAGTCGATGTCCATGAAGAGCGACTCGATGCGCGGACCGGAGAAGCTCGGGCTGAGGGACCAGTCGCCGTGCGGACGGTCGTACACCGCGACGCGCGAGAAGGAGTTCCACTTGCTGAACAGCACCCGATCGCCCAGATGACCTTTCGTATCGACGACGGCGAACGGGGCTCCGCCGGTGAGTTGAGCCGCTGAGGGAATCGCCAGAATGACGAGCGCCGCAAAGCAGACACGCCATCGTGTCTCGGCTGAGGCAAAGCAGAGAGCGGCAGCCATCGAGAGCGTGGCGGCGGTCATGACGACACCCGGCGCGCCGAGCCGGTTCAACAGCGGAATGAGGAGCAGACAGCCGACAGCTGCGCCGATGAGGTCGGACGCGTAGAC
The DNA here is from genome assembly GCA_963751025.1 of uncultured Acidobacteriota bacterium. Taxonomy (GTDB): domain Bacteria; phylum Acidobacteriota; class Vicinamibacteria; order Vicinamibacterales; family UBA2999; genus Gp6-AA40. The sequence goes on from CAVVTC010000017.1 coordinate 462,211, forward strand.
CACGTTGATGCGGTCGGCCAGCCGCGCGAACGCCAGGGAAATCACCGCTCCGCCGGTCAAGAAGGGGAGCGAGGCCAGAACATAAATCGCGATCATCAGGAACAAGTTCTGTGGCGAATAGTCGAGGCCGACGCGGATCCGCACGAGATAGGCCAGTGCCGCCAGGGTCGCCACGCTATGCAGCAGGGCGCCCGCAGCCAGCAGGTCGCGCGTCTGTCGTCGCGCGAGCCGGTGACGCAGCACGTAGACGAGCACGCCGCTGGCGCTGAGGCCGAAGAGGGCGATCGAAATCGCAAGGAAAGCGAAGTGGTAATACATCGTGACCGAGAAAATGCGCGTCAGCGCGAGCTCGGTCATGAGCAGTGCGGCCGACACAGCGCTGATGCCGGCCAGTGCCAGCCGATTGACACCCTCGGTGTCGCTACCGACGTGTTTTGTCATCGCTCCGAGTCTACATGCAGCGCTGAGACGCACAGTGAATCGCGTCGTCTTCGCGTATGGCCCCAACAATTCCGCGCGTTTCTCAACATCGCCGTCATCCGGATCTGCATAGGCACACGCTTTGCACATCTGTAATATGTCCGGTTGATGGCCGGTGGGAGGTTGTCGTGAGTCGGTCGATGCTGCTTCTCGCATGTGTCCTTGTCGCCGTCGATGCAGGCGCGCAAGCGTCGCAGAACGCCACGACGACGAGTAATCCCGCCACGACGTTTCGGAGCAGCGTTGACCTCGTCGCGCTCAACGTCGTCGTCACCGACGGCGACCAGAAATACGTTGCCGGGCTGAGCCCTTCCGACTTTGCGGTCTTCGAGGACGGTATTCAGCAGGACGTTTCCTTCTTCGGCGCCACCGACGTGCCGATCGATCTGGCGATTCTTCTCGACACCTCGGCGAGCATGACCGGCAAGATGCAGCTCGTGCAGCAGGCTGCGATCGGATTCCTCGAGACCCTGCGGCCTGGCGATCGCGCAATCGTCGTGGACATCAAGGACGCGACCAAGATCATGTTTCCGCTCGGCGCCGATCTCGCGGCAGCCAGGCAGGCCATCCTGGCCACGGCACCCCGCGGCGGGACCGCGCTCTACAACGGCACGTATCTCACGCTGAAGGAACTCACCAAGGAGCGTCGGGCGAACGGTGAGGTTCGTCGTCAGGCGATCGTCGTGCTGTCGGATGGCGACGATACGGCCAGTCTCGTCTCCTACGACGACCTGATGGATCTGGCGAAGCAGTCCGGCACCGCGATCTATACGATCACGCTGCGGTCCAAATACCTGGTGAATCAGGCGGCTTCACGCGGGCATTCGTACTTCTCACAATCGGAGTTCGGAATGAAGGCGCTGGCGCAGGAGACGGGTGCGCGGGCGTTCTTCCCGACCCAGCTTGACGAACTGGCTGGCGTCTATGCGTCGATCGCGCAGGAACTGGCGACGCAGTACGCCATCGGTTATGCCTCGAAGAACCCGAAGGCCGATGGCGCGCTATCGCCGGGTCATCGTGCGCATCGCCGACAAGCCGGGGATTCGGACGCGCACGCGCGCCGGATATACGGCTCCGCGAGTCCAGCGCATCGCATCGTCGTCCGCGACGCACTAAGAGCAGGCGGACCTGAAGGTCCGCCTCTACGTTGAAACTAGAATGGGCGGGTGCTTGCGCCCGCCATCGCTCTGTTCGCGTTCGCCTGGCTGGCGCTGCTCATCGCCTCTCCCTTCGGTCCCATTCCACTCGCGGCATTGACGTACGGTATCGGCGGGTTCATCTGTCATCAGATACCCGAGCGATCGTTCCATCTTGGCGGGCTGCAGATTCCGGTTTGCGCCAGGTGCCTTGGCATCTACGCCGGCGCCGCGCTCGCAGCAGGCGCGTACGTGACGACGCGGCTTCGCGTGGCAAACCGGCTGCTCACCTCGCTCGACGCACAAGCGGTGTTCATCCTCGGCGCGCTGCCAAGCATAGTGACCTTCGGGCTGGAGTGGAGCGGTGTGTGGCACGGAACGAACATCGTCCGCGCTGCCGCGGGTGCGGCCCTTGGGATCGGCAGCGCGTTCGTAGTGATGAGCGCGGTGGCTACGCTACACTACAACTCATGCGAGCGACGACGGCCGACCAGGCCCAGCCAGCTGCCACCGCATATCTGATTTGCGCCGCGGCGTGGCTGCTGCCAGGCCTCGGCCACCTGTGGCTGGGGCGGCGGCAGAAGGGCATCACGTTTCTGATCGCGTTGACGCTCATGTTTGCGTTCGGCTTGTGGCTCGAGGGCGCCCTGTTCCCCTTTCAGCTGTCGGAGCCGCTGGTCGCCCTTGGCGCGTTCGCCGATCTCGGCATCGGACTGCCGTACTTCATCGCGCGGGCGACCGGAGTGGGCGGAGGAGAAGTCGTGGCGATCACCTACGAGTACGGCAACACGTTCGTGATCGTCGCGGGGCTGCTCAACATGCTGGTCGTGCTCGACGTCTTCGACATCGCGAAGGGCCGCAAGTGACGACTCATTTCGGTCTGATGGTCATCTTCGCGCTCTTTGTCTCGGTGGTCTTCGCCACGCTGATGCGTGATGAGCCGCGCCAGCAGGTCGCGTTTGGCGGCCGGCTCTTCGCCGGGTTCGTTGGCGCCGGAACGCTCATCGGCTGGCTGCTGTATCCGTTGCCACTGTGATGCAGGGTCCCTTGTGTGTGCACGTGCGGTGATGGAGCTGCTTGGATCGGGCACTGCGGCCGGCTCTCGCTTCGCCATCATCGTTTCCAGATTCAACGAAGAGGTCACCGAAGGCTTGTTGAGGGGCGCTCGTGCCGCGCTCGAGGACGCCCAGGTCCGGGACGAAGACATCACGCTCGTTCGCGTGCCGGGGGCCTTTGAAATTCCGGTCACCGCACGGCGTCTGGCCGACACGGGTCGTTTCGATGCGATTGTTTGTCTCGGCTGCCTCATCAAGGGCGACACGATGCATTTCGAGTACATTGCCTCGGCGGTCTCCCAGGGGATCATGGATGCCGGCACGGCAACAGGAGTCCCGATGGCCTTCGGCGTGCTGACGACGCTGACCGACGAGCAGGCCGAGAAACGGGCGGCCGAGGGGCCGGAGAACAAGGGACGCGAGGCGGCGCTGGCCGCGGTTGAAATGGCGACGCTGTGCCGCCACATCGGCGAGGCTGGTCTTCATGAGCAGTGAGGCGAGATCCGCGTCCACGCGCCCGCCGCCGGAATCGCGTCACCGCGCCCGTGAAGCGGCCATCCAGATGCTGTATCAATGGGAGGTCGGACGGGCGCCGATGGACGACGTGCGACGGACCTATTGGGCGAATGCGCCTGAGGGGACGCCGCTGAGCGAGGACCTGCGGGCGTTCGCGACGACCCTGGCGACGGGCACCGCAGAGAACGTCGCGGCGATCGATCCCGTGATCGCGGACGCCGCGGAGCACTGGCGAATCGAGCGGATGAACGTGCTCGATCGCCTCATCCTGCGACTGGCGGTCTACGAATTCCAGCACGAGCCCGAGACCCCCGGCAAAGTGATCATCAACGAGGCACTCGAGCTGGCGCGATCGTTCAGCGCCGACGACTCGGTGCGTTTCATCAACGGCATTCTCGACGCCGTCCGCCGTACGCTTTCACGCGAATGAGCACAGACGACTCCGATCAGGTAGTCCAGCGCCGCGCCAATCTCGCCGAGCTGAAGGAGCTCGGCGTCGATGTGTACCCGAGACGCTTCGATGCCGGCACTCCAGTCTCGACACTGGTGGCCGATCACGGAAGCAAGACGGCGGATGTCCTGGATGCCGCGAAGATTACGACCCGCACCGCGGGACGGATTCTCGCGATCCGCGGCTTCGGAAAGGCCGGGTTCCTGCAACTCTCCGACGGGCGCGGCCGCGTCCAGGTCTACGTTCGCCAGGACGCCGTCAGCGAGCACGACTACAAGGTGTTCAAGCTGCTCGATATCGGCGACTGGGTCGGCGTCGATGGCTACCTCTTTCGAACGCGAACGAACGAGTTCAGCGTCCACGTCACCTCGTTGACCTTTCTGTCGAAGTGCCTGCTGCCCCTTCCGGAGAAATGGCATGGCCTGCAGGACATCGAGACGCGGTATCGGCAGCGCTATCTCGATCTGATCGTGAACCCCGATTCGCGGCACGTGTTCGAAGTCCGCAGCCGCGTTGTCACGGCGTTTCGCGAATTCTTGATTGCGCGCGGGTTCCTCGAGGTCGAGACACCGATGATGCAGCCGATGGCCGGCGGCGCGCTGGCCCGGCCGTTCGTGACGCATCACAACACGCTCGATATGCGCCTTTTCATGCGCATTGCGCCGGAGCTGTACTTGAAGCGCCTGACCGTGGGCGGTGTCGAGCGTGTCTTCGAGATCAATCGCAACTTCAGGAACGAGGGGATCTCCACGCAGCACAACCCCGAGTTCACGATGCTCGAGTTCTACTGGACCTACGCCGACTACAACGACCTCATGGCGTTGACCGAGGAACTGCTCCAGCACGTCGCGCTGGCGTCGGTAGGCACGGACCAGCTGACGTTCGGCGAGCACGCGATCTCGCTCTCACCGCCGTTCCGTCGTCTCTCGCTGCGCGAGGGCGCGAGAGACGCGGCGTCCACACGGCTCGGCACGACCGTCGCGGATGAGGATCTCCGATCGCCGGAGACAGCGGCAGCGCTGGCCCAGCGGCTGGGCGTTGCTGTTCTTCCAGGCAGCGGGCCGGGACGAATCGCCGCAGCCATCTTCGAGGCGCTGTGCGAGGACGACCTCGTGCGGCCGACCTTCGTCTACGACTTTCCGACGGAGGTCTCGCCCCTGTCGAAGCAGAAGCCCGATGACCCCGATACCGTGGAGCGGTTCGAGCTGTACATCGGCGGCTTTGAAGTCGCGAATGCGTTCAGCGAGCTCAACGATCCGGTCGAGCAGCGCCGCCGCTTCGAGGAGCAGCTCCGTCAGCGCGCCGGTGGCAACGAAGAGGCCCACGGGATGGACGAGGACTACATTCGTGCGCTGGAGTATGGGTTGCCGCCGACCGGCGGCGAGGGCATTGGCATCGACCGGCTCGTCATGTTGCTGACGAACAGTCCGTCGATTCGCGATGTGATTCTGTTTCCGCTGATGCGTCCGCGCTGAAGCCGTGAGCGTCCGCCCTTCGGGCGGACTCCGAAGGCCGGCTGAAGCCGGCCTGTACGTGTCAGCGCAGCTGGATGGTGACGACCTTCTCCGACGGCACTGGATTGCCATTCAGCGTGGCCGGTGTGTAGAGCCAATCGCGCGAAAACTGCAGCACCAGGCGGTCGTACAGCGGGTGCGCGGACTGCTGCATGGCGGCTCCGATCACTTTGCCGTCGGTGTCGATTTGGACACGGACCGACGCAGTCGGGCTGCCCAGTCCGTTCACTCCAGTCGGAATCGGCGGGATTTCCTGACGGATCGCGACCGGCTGCACCACTTCGGGCGCCTGCGCGGGGGCGGGAGCCGCGGCAAGTTTCGGCGCCTCGACTGCCTTGGGCTCGGGAGGCGGCGGCGCGCTGGCCCGGGCTAACTCGATGAAACCAGAAGCGAGGGTTCGGAGATCTTCGGCGTCCGACGTGTCCTTGAACCCGGGGCTCGACGCGAGCGTCATCACCAGATCGAACTTCTTCACCGCGACTTCCTTATCGCCGCTGCGAAACTCCTCGCGAGCCTCACCGAACGTGCGACGGGCGATGCCCGGCAGCAGCTTTTTCTTGGCGTCCGATACCAGCGTCACAAATCGAGGAGGGACCTCGTCGGCCGATGGCTCGAAGGTGGGCGATGCCGAGACGAGGGACTCCACGGCACCCGTGGCGTCCTGCGCCCGGCCGAGCGCGAGCATGCAGAGCGCCTTGTACTGTTGCGCCTCGGGCACGTTCACCGGCTGGAGCAGCGTCAGCGCCTCTTCATAAGCGGCCGCGTCGTACAGCGCCTTGGCCTTCGCCAGCGTTTCCTGAGCAGCGGCCGTCGCCGTGATGAAGAACACGGCGACAACTCCACCGAGGAGTCCCGCCAACCGGTGAGAGAGCGGAGCGCTCATCGCTGCCTCATGTCGATGGTGATGCGGTTGGTCTCTTTGAGCGTGACGACGGTGTTGACGCGACGCTCGCCAAGCTGCGGGTGACGGAAGACGACCTCATGTGGGCCAAGCGTCTGAGCGACGTTGGCGAGCGGCGTCTCACCAATCCGGGTGCCATCGATGAACACCTCGGCCCAGGGAACGGCGTTGATGCTGACCGGGGCGCGCGGCAAGTCCACTGACAGTGCCGCCGTCTGCCCGGCCGTGACGCGAACCGACTGCGTGGCGCGGAAGCCGACTGCGTCGGAGACGATCTCGAGCACGTGCTCGCCGACCGGCAGCATGATGCGGTCCATATCGCTCGTCCCGATGAGACGCTTGTCCTCGAAGACCTGCACCGGGACGGAGGACTGGATTGCAATCGAGCCGGGAGTCGCGGCCTGGTTGCCGCCGATGAAGAGTGAAGCCGTGGCACCGGCCTCGATCAGGACCGTGCGCGTGTACGTCGTACCTCGCGCGCGGACCACGACCCTGTGCTGGCCGGCCGGAAGGTTGCGAAGCATGATGGGCGAGACACCACGAGCTTCTCCGTCCACGAGCACGTCGCTCCCTGCGGGGTCGGTCGCGACGGAGAGATGTCCGGATTCAACGGCGGCGACGGCGGCCGTGTCGGCCCACGTGATGTGATGGACAGTGACCGCGCCGCTCGTCACCGATACCGGTAGCTCCTTGACGTTCGTGCCTTGCTGCACGGTCAGGGTGTATGGCCCTGCCGGGACCGACAGTGACAGCGGCGTCGTGCCCTTGGCCTCGCCATTCAACCTGACCTCGGCGCCGGCCGGGTCCGACTCGATCCGCAGGCTGCCTACAGCGGCAGCCGCAGCGGCCGGCGGCAGCCATCGATCTTTCCAGTACACTCCAGCTGTGATCACCGCGATCAGCAGGCTGCCCAGGATGACTCCGGCGATCTGCACGGTTGAGCCTGACTGGCGGCTCGGGGTCCTTCACCGCAACAGCCGTCTCAGCCGCAAATTCCATTGTGGCGTCGACTGCGGCGGCGGCTGAACCGATATCTGAGCCCCGCTTCCCGAACGCGGCAACGATCTTCGTCTTAGGTACAGAGGGACGCACGACCGAAACTGTTAGCGTGGGGCGTGCCAAGATTCTTCGTGCAGTTGGGCCGGATCTCACGCGTGTGAGTGAACAAGTTCGCGTATCGGCTGACTCTTTTCACGCAAGGCCCGGACTCTGAGCAGAGCCTGATTCGGCTCAGTTGTTGGTATAAGTGGTTTGCCATCGTGCCATTTGAGCTGTTTGTCGCCCTCCGTTATCTGCTCGCGCGCCGGCAGCACGCGTCGATCTCACGCGTGTCTCTGTTCTCGACCATTGGCGTCGCGGTGGGAGTCCTGGCTCTCATTGTCGCGCTGGCTCTGATGACCGGGCTGCAGGGGGAACTGCGCACCCGCATCCTGGGTTCGACTGCTCACATCTATGTCTGGAAGGCTGGCGGGATCATCGACTATCAGGCCGAGGTGGAACGGTTGAGCCAGATCCCCGGCGTGTCAGGGGCCGGCCCCGCCATCATCGGCAAGGCGATCGTCTCGACCGGAACCGACACCGGGTTCGTCACGCTGAAGGGCATCGACCCCGCTCTTGAATCGCGTGTCACCGAGATTGAGCGCACGATGCAGTCAGGCAAGCTGATGGCGCTCGAGGGCGCCGAGGACGAACGGCCGGGAATTCTGCTGGGCCGGGACCTCGCCCGGAATCTGGGTGTGAAAGTCGGGGACCTCGTCCAGCTCACGACACCAACAGCCACGCTGACTCCGGCGGGCGTCATGACGCGCGGGCGAACGGTTCGCGTCGCCGGCATCTTCGCTCTTGGTCTGTACGAGTTCGACTCCGCCTACGGCTTCGTCTCACTGGAATTGGCGAAGCGGCTCCTCGCGAAAGAACTGCCCGACATCATCCAGTTGCGCGTTGACGACATCTACGCGGCGTCCGCGATCGCCGATCGCATCCCCGATGAACTTGGCGACAAGTATTCCGCCGAGGACTGGTCCCGGCAGAACCGCTCGCTCTTCTCCGCGCTGTGGCTCGAGAAGATGGCGATTTCGATCACCATCGGCCTCATCGTGATGGTCGGCGCACTGAACATCATCTCGTCGCTCATTCTGCTCGTCAGGCAGAAGAGCCGCGACATCGCCATCCTCAAGACCATGGGGACCTCGTCGGGGCGGGTGATGGGCATTTTCATGATGCAAGGCCTGGTCATCGGCGGCGTGGGCACGATCGTCGGTGGGCTCAGCGGCCTGGCGCTCTGCTGGTTTCTCGATCGCTATCAGGTCATTCAGATTCCGATGGACGTGTATCAGGTCTCGCACGTCCCCTTCGTCGTCCTTCCAGAAGATTTCGCGGTCGTCGTGGTATCGACGATTCTCATTTGCTTTCTGGCGACGATCTATCCGTCACGTCAGGCATCGGCGCTCGATCCGATTCAAGCGCTTCGCGTCGAGTAGGCGATGGCGTTCGTTGACGTCAGCGGCTTGAACAAATCGTATGAGGTCGGGCTGCAGCGGCTTCATGTGCTGCGCGATCTCGAGCTGCAGGTGGCCCATGGCGAGATGGTGGCGGTCGTCGGCGCTTCGGGCGTCGGCAAGAGTACGCTGCTGCACGTGCTCGGGGGTCTCGATCGTCCGGACACCGGTCAGATTCACGTGGCCGATACCGACCTGCGCGGTCTCAGCGACGGCGAGCTCGTGCAGTTCCGCAACCGGAACGTCGGCTTCGTCTTTCAGTTTCACCACTTGCTGCCGGAGTTCGACGCCGCCGAGAACGTGGAGATGCCGATGCGCATCGCCCGCCGCCCGCTCACGGAGGCGAGGCACAAGGCGACCGAGCTGCTGGCGCGCGTCGGACTTGGTGAACGCCTCGAGCATCGGCCTGGCATGCTGTCCGGCGGAGAGCAGCAGCGAGTCGCCGTGGCACGGGCCCTCGTGATGAGCCCGGCGCTGCTCCTGGCCGACGAGCCGACGGGCGATCTCGACGAGCGAACGGCCGATGCGCTGCACGACCTGCTCCGCGAGATGCACGCGGAGCGCAGCCTCACGTCGATTATTGCCACGCACAATCCGCGGCTGGCCGCGGCGTGCGATCGCGTGCTGCGCATGGAGCAGGGGCGGTTGCATCCAACGTAGGGGCCGCCTTCAGGCGGCCAGGCTGGTAGCAAGCCGGAGCCCTACGCTCTAATTCGTCTGCGTGGTTCTCGTCGCGTGGTCCCAGTGTCGCGCCGCACGCTCGACCACATCCTCGACATCCTGCTCGAGAATGAACCGCTCCTTCACAAGTGCGTGAGCGGCGGTACGAATCCGCTGAAGGTACTCGTCGCGGCCCTTGTAGCGCTCATCGATCGATGGACGAGGATCGTGCCGGGCCTCGCGCTCGGCTTTCGCTCGCGCGAAGGGGAGATACGAGCCGGCGAGCGCGACGATCGTCGTCGGATTGCCGACACGTTCGGCGCGGAAGTTCCAGCCCGTCGTCGTGGCCAGGGGAACCGAGACCTCCGGCACGCGAATGCCCGCGCGCTCATTACCGTCCGCATCCACCTGCGGGACGAGGAACGGCAGCGCCGAGAAGCGCCCCTTGATCATGTCGCCGGGTCCTTCGATGATCCGCGGATCGCCGACACCTGGGAGCGTCGGGAAGCGAACCGCCGTTACCGGAACGAGCGTCTCGTCGCGGAGCCGCGGATAGCGGCTGTCGGGCGGGCGGACCCCCGACGAGGCCCACTGATGCGCGGCACGTAGCAGCGCGCGCATCACATTGCCCTGCGGTGTCGGGTTGCCCATCGCCTGTCCGGTGCCGAACGACGGCGGGAACGCGGACTCGCCATGCTGCGTGCCGGACAGCAGATAGATACGCACGTTGTCGGGAACCGTGGCATCGGCTTTTCCATCGATCGCGGTGTGTGTCAGCGCCGCAGCGCGTCCCTGACCCCAGTACTCGACCGACGTGTTGGTGTAGATGATCTTCGGTAGCTGATCGGGCTTGTAGGCGGCCAGAATGCCGTCACGCGCGCCCTGGGCGTTTCGTTGCTCGAGATCGGTGAAAGGGAAGCGCGTCGCGGGAAACGACGAGTACCCCGGCATCGCGAAGCGCTCGTTGAACGATCCCTGGCCCGCGCCCGCAATGTGGGGCCACACGACGTCGAACACGCGACGATCGCGCTCGTCCACATTGAAGCCGTCGTGGAGGAACTGACGCAGGAAGCGGCCGCTCTGCGAGATGCCGAAGACGTACGCGGAGCGCCCGCGGACCGGCATGTCGGCGCCATGCAGGAACGCCGATGCGGCATCCCGGATCGCGGCAAGCCCGACGCCGGCGACGCGGGCGCCGCTGCCGGCGTAGTCCACTTCATACACGCGCCCCGGCTCGAACCCGGCATCCATCGCGATTCGCGTCCGGCCATTCGCGACCGTGAGCCGCCATTTGTCGCGGGCGATGGCTGTCGGCGTCTCCCAGAAGCGATCGCGGACCGTCAGCGTCGCCGATGGATCGTCGAGATTGGCGGGCGGATATCGCGGCAGGTCCCCGGGGGCGATCTCGGTCCGCTTGTCATCGGCGATGAACGAGACGCGGACGCGACCCGGCACGTTGACCTCGGGAGCGACGACACGAAGGCTCGGCGGCTCGACGTCGAACTGCCAGCCGACCCAGACGACGGTGTAGCCGTCCTTCATCAGGAATCCGTCGCCGAAGTCCGCCGCGGCCGTCGGATCCTGAGCACCGGCGGCACGATTGAACCGCCCGAGGATGCCCTTGCGCCCGCGATTGGCGATCTCGAAGAGGAGCGTCCCGTTGCCCTTCGACAGCTCCGCGGGCTGCAGGACGTAGAAATCGGCTGTGAAGTGGACGCGGCCGTCGCTGCCGCGCGCGGCCGCGTCCAGATCGACGATGGCCTTGTTGCGAGGATTCGAGGGATCGATCGCGAACTCGATCGTCCCGGTCAATTTCTCGTACGGACCGACCGACCCGAACGCCTGGCCGTTGGCGACGACGGCGCGCGACGCGATGGTGACCTTGGTGACCTCGGCGCTGGCGAACGAGGGTGCGACGAAAAGGACGATCGCGAGAATCGAGCGTGTGAGTCTCATGTCGCTACCTGCTATTTGAGTCCCGCCATTTCGAAGATTGTCTTCGCGAGGATGGAGTTGTCGTCGTTACCTCGTCCTGCTGCCATCGTGGCGTGCAGCAGTTGCTGGACGACCGCCGTGACGGGCGCGGGCGTCTCGTGCTCGGCCAGCGTCGCGACGACATTGCGCATGTCCTTGGCGAAGAGGTGCGTGTAGAAGCCTGGCTTGTAGGTGTTCTTGAGCGCGCGGTCGCCATGGACCTCGAGCACGCGGCTTTGCGCGAAGCCGCCGAGCAGCGCTTCGCGAACCCTCGCGGCGTCCACGCCTGCCTTGCGTGCGAGCGCCAGCGCTTCGGCCACGACGGCCAGGGTGCCGCCGATGACCATCTGATTGCACAGCTTGCAGAGCTGCCCCGAGCCGGCCTCGCCGATGTGCACGACCTTCTCCGGATTCCCCATGACGTCGAGGATCGGCTTGACGGTGGCGAATGCCGCGGCGTCACCGCCGACCATGATCGACAGCGTGCCGTTGATGGCGCCGATGTCGCCGCCGCTCACCGGCGCGTCGAGCATCGTCGCGCCAAGGGATTTGGCGCGCGCCGCGAGGCGTTGAGCGACGCCCGGGCGCGATGCTGCTCATGTCGATGATGATCGTGCCTGGTTGCACCGCCGTGAACACGCCGTTGGCGCCGTCCAGGACCAGCTCGACGTCAGGCGAGTCCGGGACCATCGTGATGATGCGCGTCGCCTGCCGCGCGACATCAGCCGGCGTGATCGCGCGAGCGGCGCCCGAGGAAACCAGGTCATCCACCGGTCCCTGACTTCGACTGTTGACGACCAGTTTGTACCCGGCTTTGAGGAGATTTTTCGCCATGGGCCGGCCCATGAGTCCCAGCCCGATGAAGCCAATGGTTTCTGACATGCGGCTAGATGGTAGCCGGTAGCCGGTAGCTCGTAGCAAGAACCTTGAACCCGCCACCGGCCTACGAGCTACCGGCTACCAACTCAGGGCTACTATCTAGCTCCATGCACATCGTCCTAGTACTTGTGACTATCCGTCCGGAGATGCGGACGGAGTTCGAAGCGGCGTTGCTTCATAACGCCAGGGAATCCGTTGTGAAGGACCGCGGGTGTCGGCGATTCGACGTCAGCCAGCACGCCGATGATCCGAATCGCTGGGTCCTCCACGAGGTGTACGACGATCCCGATGCCCACGCGGCGCATCGACGTGCGCCGCACTTTCTCGCCTATGACCTCGTGGCGCAGCGGGCGATCGTCGAGAAGACCGTGTTCCGGTGCGTGGGCAGGCACGTTTCGTGAACAGGGAGGAAAGAGTCGGGCCTCACGAGCCGATAGTCTGGAAAGACGGACGTCGTGAGACCGTCGGGAGTGGAAGTCGCGTCGAATGGATCAGGGGCCATGACGCAGGCATCTGCCCCAAGGAGCCGGCGAAACCTAACCGGACGTGGTACTTACGGAGAAGGACCATTGGTATCGCTCAAGCTTTGCCTTATAATTGATTACACGAGGGACTGAGTCACTCAGTCACCTCAAACCCTAGGCAGGCCGGATGTTCGAACGCTATACGGAACGGGCGCGACGGGTTCTCTTCTTTGCCCGATATGAGGCCAGCCAGCTCGGGAGCATCTCTATTGAGACCGAGCACCTCCTTCTCGGCCTGATTCGCGAAGGAAAAGGGCTGACGAGCCGAATTTTTGCTCGATCACACCTTTCCCTCGAGAACATCCGCAAGGAAATCGAAGGTCGGACGGTCTTCCGCGAGAAGGTCTCGACCTCTGTCGAAATTCCGTTCAGCGCTGAGACCAAGCGCGTCCTGCAGTGCGCCGCGGAAGAAGCCGACCGGCTCCTGCACAACTACATCGGAACCGAGCACCTGCTCCTGGGGATCCTTCGCGAAGAGCGCAGCGTCGCGGCCTCCATCCTCATGGAGAAGGGGATGCGGCTCCACACGGTCCGCGAGGACATCGTCCAGCTGCTGAACGAGAAGACGACGCTCACCCGGGTCAAAGAGACGCCGCTGCTCGCCGAATTCAGCCGCGACCTGACCGAAGCCGCGATGAAGAACCTGCTCGACCCGCTCGTCGGGCGGGATTACGAGCTCGAGCGCGTGCAGCAGGTCCTCTGCCGCCGGACGAAGAACAACGCGGTCCTCATTGGCGAGCCGGGCGTCGGAAAGACGGCCATCGTCGAAGGGCTGGCGCAGAAGATCGTCTACGGCGACGTGCCGCACTTCCTCGCCGACAAGCGCATTCTTGCCCTTGATATCTCGTTGATCGTGGCGGGCACGAAGTATCGCGGCCAGTTCGAAGAGCGCCTGAAGGCGATCATGAAGGAGCTGACCGAGAACCCGAACATCATCGTGTTCATCGACGAGCTCCACACGCTGGTCGGTGCCGGATCTGCGGAAGGCTCTCTCGACGCGGCGAACATCCTCAAGCCGGCGCTCTCGCGCGGCGAGATTCGCTGCATCGGCGCAACGACCCCTGCCGAGTACAGGAAGGTACATCGAAAAGGACAGATCGCTCGAACGGCGCTTCCAGGCGATCAAGGTCGATCCGCCGGCGGAGAAGGAAACGATCGAGATCCTGATGGGCGTGAAGGACCGCTACGAGCAGTTCCATCACGTCGAGTACACGCACGAAGCGATCGAGGCGGCGGTCTATCAGTCGAGCCGCTACATCACCGACCGCTTCCTGCCCGACAAGGCCATCGACCTCGTTGACGAAGCTGGCGCGCGCGCGAAGCTGAAGGAAGCCGGCTACAGCGAGGAGTTCGGCGAGATCAACAAGAGCATCCGCGTCGCCGTCGAGCAGATGGAGAACGCGGTCTCGCAGAAGGATTTCGAGAAGGCGCAGTTCTATCGCGAGCAGGAGGTATCGGCCCGCGAGAACCTGCAGTTCGCGCGCGAGCGCTTCGACGTCAAGTCGAGCGCGCGGCGCGTCGTGGTCAGCAAGACCGACATCGACGAAGTCGTGTCGAAGTGGACCGGCGTGCCGATCACGTCGATCAACCAGGATGAAGGCGATCGTCTGCTGCGGATGGAGGCCGATCTCCACAAGCGCGTCGTGAGCCAGGAGAAGGCGATCTCGGCGATCTCGCGCGCCATCCGCCGTTCACGTGCCGGCTTGAAGAACCCGAACCGCCCGGTGGGCAGCTTCATTTTCCTGGGCCCGACCGGCGTCGGCAAGACGGAACTGGCGCGGGCGCTGGCCAATTTCCTCTTCGGCAGCGACAACGCGCTGATTCGCTTCGACATGTCCGAGTACATGGAGAAGCATTCGGTCTCGAAGCTGATTGGCTCGCCGCCCGGATATGTGGGCCACGAAGAGGGCGGTCAGCTGACGGAGAAGGTGAAGCGCAATCCATACTCCGTCGTGCTGCTGGACGAAGTCGAGAAGGCGCACCCGGACATCTTCAACATCCTGCTGCAGGTGTTCGAAGACGGCCATCTGACGGATGGACTGGGGAATCGCGTCAACTTCAAGAACACGATCATCATCATGACCTCGAACATCGGGGCGCGCTTCATCCAGAAGAAGTCGTCGCTCGGGTTCCAGGCCAGCGATGCCGGGCGTCATCGACAAGAACGTCAACGACATGGTGCTCGGCGAGGTCAAGCGGACCTTCAATCCCGAGTTCATCAACCGCATCGACGAGATCATCGTGTTCGACGCGCTCTCCGACGACGATCTGCGGCGGATCATGTCGCTGCTGGTCAATCAGCTGAACGCGAACCTCGTCGATCGGCGCATGAAGATCGCGCTGACGTCCGAGGTCATCGACTGGATCATCGACGTCACGTGTAAGGACCGCTCCTACGGCGCCCGTCCGCTGCGCCGGGCGATCCAGCGGTATGTCGAGGATCCGCTGTCCGAGGAGTTGATCCGCGGGAACCTGCGCGACGGCGAGGTCGAGGTCTATCTGGACGGCGGCCAGCTGGCGTATCGTCCTGCCGGCAGCGAGCTGACGGCTGGTCGGCGCTTGTCATAGCGGGTGGCGGGTCCAAAGAACAGGACCCGCCCTACACTGCATCCTGACTGTGTAGGCCGGGTCTTGCTTGCTAGACCCGGCGATCCAAGCCATCTGGTCGCCTCATTCGTCATAAATCCTGTAAACTAAGGTGTTTCCGCACCGGCCTGTGGCTGCGGCGGATCCGGTGGCTGAACCACGAAAGGCCATGAAGACCACGTCTCTTCACACTACTGCTCGTTGCGGCGTTTCGCTGCCGGCTGCGCCCGCCCTCAGCGGCGGCGCAGGCGCCGTCGCGGAATTGCCAAGACCGCCTGCGGGACGCCAGTTGGCGGCGCCCGCCGCACTTCCGCCGGCCGGCTCGCCGCCGTTCATCTGGATTCTCGAACTGTGCTTCGACCGGCAGGGCAATTCCTCCACGGTGGACAACGACACTTACCTCTACTGGATCAAGCTGGCGCAGCAGCCTGCCGTCCCAGGGCAAGTTCGTCCCGTACGACGAGGCGGCCGAGCAGCAGATGATCGCCGGACTTCAAGGCGCTCTGGGACACCAAGTTCCTCGAGGACCTGTCGCATCGAGATGACCGACCACACGTTCGAGAACGGCGTGGTCGGAGTGATGGTCGTCTACCGGATGGAGGAGCGCGAGCGGGTCAAGATCGTCGACTACCGGAACACCAAAGGCGACTCGATCAGCATCATCAAGCGCTCGGACATCGACGACAAGCTTCGCGAGCGGAACATCGAGGTACGCCTCGATTCGTTTCTGGACGAGGGATCGATCCGGCGCGTGAAGGGCGTGCTCCGCGAGCTGATGGCGGAGAAGGGCTTCACCAACGCGGAGATCAACCACAAGGTCACTCCCGTGGCCGGCGGTCCGAAGCTCGTGAACGTCACCTTCACGGTCGGCGAGGGGCCGAAAATCAAGATTCGCGACGTCGACTTCGTCGGCAATCAGGCAATCTCCGACGGCAAGCTCCAGAAGAAGATGAAGGAGAACAAGCCGAAGGGCCTGCTCTCGTTCATCACCGGCGGCGGCACGTACAAGGAATCGATGTACGAGGAGGACGCGGCCAGGGTCGTGGAGTTCTACCGTAACGAGGGCTACCCGCAGGCCCGCGTCGGCAACCCCGAGGTCAAGACGCTGGAAGACACCAAGGACGGCAAGACGCGGTGGGTGCAGCTGCGCATCCCGGTGACCGAGGGCAAGCGTTATCGGATGGGCGAGTTGGCGTTCGAGGGCAACAAGCTGTTCCCGAGCGACGCGCTCCGCACGCTCTTCAAGGTCGAGCCGGGGGAGTGGTACAACAAGAAGAAGATCGACGACGGGAACAAGAAGGCGCAGGAAGTGTACGGGAGCCGCGGCTTCATGGAGTGGACGCCGTTCCCGATGTTGAAGTACTCGGACGACCCGAACAATCCCGAGACGGCGCTCGCCGCGCTCGTCCCGCCGGCACTCGCCGTGCCCGTCGAGACCAACGGCAACAGCAAGGCTGAGGCAGAGACGTCAAAGCCGCCCGTCGTCGACGTGACGATGCAGATCACGGAAGGGCCGCAGTACTTCGTCAACCGCATCACCTTCACCGGCAACACGACCACGCGCGACAACGTGATCCGCCGCGAGATGCGGCTGATCGAGGGCAACGTCTTCGACACCGAGGCGCTCAAGTACAGCGTCCGCCGCCTGAATCAGCTTGGCTACTTCAAGGAGCTGAAGGGCAACGACAGCGACATGAAGGTGGACAAGACGCCCGGCAAGGAAAACAACGTCGATGTCACGCTGAAGTTCGAGGAGCAGAACCGGAACCAGCTGACGTTCGGCGCCGGCGTGTCGCAGTACCGAGGGCCTCTTCGGCCAGCTCGCCTTCCAGACCTCGAATTTCCTCGGCCGCGGCGAGAGCCTGACCGTCTCGGTGCAGGCCGGCGACCGCGCTCAGAACTATCAGCTGGCGTTCTCCGAGCCGTTCCTCTTCGACCGCAATATCACCGGCGGGTTCGACATCTACAAGCGATCGCTGCAGTACATCGGCTACTACACGCAGAAGTCCACGGGCGGCAACCTGGTGTTCGGGTTCCCGGTCGCTGACTTCAGCCGGATGTTCTTCAACTACTCGTACGAGACGATCAGGATTACCGACCTGAACGAGGCGTTGATCGACCAGTCCTGTCTGCTGCGTCCGCAAGGCTGTTCGACGATTTCGTCGGTTGGCGATCTCTCGCAGCTGACACTGACGCAGATCGAAGTGCTCCGCCGCAATCCGTTTGTGTACGATTCGCTGTTGATCGGTCAGGGCGGCGAGCGGACGATCAGCAAGGTCACGCCGAGCTTCGTCCACAACACCGTGGACAATCCGATCTTCCCGAACCAGGGCAAGCGTCTGACCGCCTCGATCGATCTCGCGGTGCTCGGCGGCAACACGAACTTCCTCAAGCCGCGCCTCGAAGGGATTTGGTTCAAGCGGCACCTGGCGCGAACGTCGTTCGGCGTCCGCGCGCAGACCGAGTACATCGCGCCGATCGGCAAGACCGAGTTGCTGCCGGTGTTCGAGCGTCTGTTCCTCGGCGGCGAATACAGCGTGCGCGGCTTCGACATCCGCTCGATCGGCCCGACGGTGCCCGGCTCGTTCGTCGTGCTGGGCGGGAACAAGAGCCTGCTCTTCAACGCCGAGTACCTGATCTCGATCATGAGCCAGGTGCGCATCGTGCTCTTCTACGACGCCGGCCAGGTGCGCGACATCGGTGAGAGCTTCGGGTGGAAGGAGGACCTCACCCGGATCGTGGTGCCGCCGAGCCCCGCCGCTGGTCGATCCTTTCGCGAGTTCGTCGCTGCTGGACCCGAATGCGCCGGGCGTCACGAGCGAAGTGATCGGGCAGACCAACGCGTTCAAGACCTCGACAGGCGTCGAACTGCGCTTCTTCATGCCGGTGCTGAACGTGCCGTTCCGCCTGATCTACGCGTTCAACCCGTCGCGCACCGGCGTGCTCGACAACAATCTCCAGCCGGCGAAGTCGAAGGTGTTCCGCTTCGCGGTCGGAACGACGTTCTAGACGGATCTAAGGGTGCTAAGGTGCTACGGTGCGAGGTGCGCAGGTGTGCGACTCGCGGATCGAAGACGAGTGTCTCAGAAGTGGGTGACGTCGATCTGGTAGTCGGTCGAGGCCGTGAGCCTGCCGTCATCGTTGATCCTGACGCAGAACTGACCGGTCTGCTGGGCGGCGCCGACCACGGTGGTGTTCAGCGCGGCGGCGTCGTTGGCCAGGATGATCTGACAGACCTGGCCGTTCCAGGTGCCGATGCTGAGGCCGACCTTCAGGGTATCGTCGGGGGACGAGCGCGGTGAGCCTGGCGGAGACCTGGCCGGCCTGCAGCACGACGAACGGATGCGTGCGGCCGCCGTTCGGATTGAGGTCGCCGAGGAACTGCTCGGTGACCGCCACTGGCGTCGGCGCGTTGGGCAGATTGGCGTCATCGTCGCATCGCCGCACGCGGCGGCGAGCGGGGCAAGCAGGAGAAGTGCCAGGAACCGTCGTGGATCGGGACATTGAAACCATCTTACTTGGCGTTAGACGGTCGAGTAAAATTATTGGCCGTGAGCGTCGCGAAGAAAGGACCGAGTGGAATGAGATTGTTTGCCATCGTTCTGGCGTTCAGCATCACGCTGGCCGCTGGTGTCACGTATGCCCAGGCGCCCGCGCCGGCCCGGCCCCGGCGACGCAGAAGCCGGCGCGCCGCCCCGCGCCTGCCCCGGCGACGCAGAAGCCGCGCCGCTGCCCGCGCCGAAGTTTCAGGACGGCCTCAAGTACGCGTACGTGAACATGCAGCGCGTGGCGGCGCGAGTCGAGCGATGGCAAAGCCGCGGCCGAAAAGCTGAAGGCGTTTCAGGATCAGAAGGGCCGTGAACTGCAGGACAGGCAGAAGACGCTCCAGGCGGCGCAGCAGAAGCTCGAGTCCGGTGGCAGCGTGCTCAGTGAGGCGGCGCGCGCTCAGCTCGCGGCGGACATCGAGAAGCAGCAGCGCGATCTGCAGCGTCTGAGCGAGGATGCGCAGCAGGACGTCCAGAACCTGGCGCAGCAGGTGGAGGAAGAGTTCACCCGCACGGTGCTGCCGGTGGTTGGGCAAGGTCGCTCAGGACAAGCAGGTGCACTTCGTGTTCAACGCCGCAGCAGAGCGGTCTGATCTGGGCCGAACCGGGGATGGATCTGACGAGCGAAGTCATCGCGGCCATGAACACCGGCGGCGCCAGACCCGCTCCGGCCCCGGCGGCCCCGGCCGCTCCTCCGGCGACTGGCAAGTAGCGCGGGAGGCGCGAGGACCTGTCCCTCGACCTCCCATCGCTTCTCGGTCGCGTCTCCTATCGCTTTCCGTCGCTGCTGATCGACGCAGTCACTGAGCACGAGCCGGGCAACCGGCTCGTGGCGTTCAAGAACGTCACCGTCAGCGAAGACTACTTCCAGGGACACTTCCCGGGATCGCCGCTGATGCCTGCGGTGCTGATGATCGAGGCGCTGACCCAGGTCGCGGCCGCGCTCATCCTCGATCGGGCCGCCGCGCCGGTGAGCGCGCGCGTCTCGCTGCGCGGCGTCAACGACGCCAAGTTCCGCCGGAACGTCTTTCCAGGCGATCGCCTCGACCTGGAGGTCACGCTGGGACGGACGCGGGCGCGGCTGGCCAAGGCGAATGCCGTGGCGTCCGTGGACGGCCAACTGGTCGCCGAGGCCGAACTGCTCCTCGCCATCGAGCCTGGCGCCGCCTTCGTGGACCCGTCGGCGCACGTGCACCCATCGGCCCGGATCGGCGAAGGCACCACCATCGGTCCTCACGCGGTCGTCGGCCCCGACGTCATCATCGGCCGGAACTGCCGCATCGGCGCATCCGTCGTCATCGACGGCTGGACCGAGATCGGTGACGAGACGCAGGTGTACCCGATGGCGTCGATTGGCCTGGCGCCACAGGATCTGAAGTATCGCGGCGAGCGTACGCGGCTGCGCATCGGGCGCGGCAACATCTTCCGCGAGTTCGTGACCATCAATCGCGGCACGGCGGGCGGCGGCGGCGAGACCACGATCGGGAACAGCAACCTGTTCATGGCCTACGTCCACGTGGCGCACGACTGCCACATCGGCAGCGACACCATCTTCGGTCCGCACGCCACGCTCGGCGGGCACGTCGGCGTCGAGGACTTCGCGAACATCAGCGCCGGGTCGGCGGTCCATCAATTCTGCCGCGTCGGCCGTCATGCGTTCGTCGGCGGGTACTCGGTGGTCACCAAGGACGCGCTGCCGTTCGCGCGGACGATTGGCAGTCGTCCGGCGCGCATCTTCGGTGTCAACCACATCGGCCTCTCCCGCCGCGGCTTCACACCGGCCACCATCGGACAGCTCCGGCAGGCCTATCGCTATCTCACGCAGTCGAAGCTGAATACGACGCGCGCGCTGGCGCAGATCGAGCAGGACGAGTCGCTCGCGGCCCCCGAGGTCCGCTACATGGTCGATTTCATCCGCAGCTCCCAGCGCGGCGTCATCCTGCGCCGGGCCGGCCGTCGGGCCGAGGAGCTGGTCGCCGACGAATGAAGCTGGGCCTCCTCGCGGGCAATGGGCGATTCCCGTTTCTCGTGCTCGATGCGGCGCGTTCGCAGGGGCACGACGTCACGATCGTCGCGATCAAGGAAGAGACCTTCACCGAGTTGAACGGCGCGGCCGAGCGGCACGGCTCGGCGATCCACTGGATTTCTCTCGGCCAGCTCGGCACCTGCATCAGCCTCCTCAAGAAGGCCGGCGTCACGACCGCGGTGATGGCTGGTCAGGTCAAGCACACGAAAATCTTCGGTGGAGTGATTCCGGATCTGACCTTCATCTCGGTGCTGACGAAGCTCACGTCGAAAAGCACCGACGGTCTGATCGGCGCGGTGGCCGACGTCCTTCGCGACAACGGCATCGAGTTGATCGACTCGACCTCGCTGCTGACGCCGCTGCTCGCCGGCGCCGGCGTGCTGACCAAGCGATCGCCGACCGACGAGGAGCAGCGCGACTTCGAGTTCGGCTACACGATGGCCGACGTGATCGCCGGGCTCGACATCGGCCAGACCATCGCCGTCAAGCACCAGGCCGTCGTCGCGGTCGAAGCGATGGAAGGCACTGACGAAGTGATCGGTCGCGCCGGTCATCTGGCCGGTCCGGGCGTGCGGATCGTCAAGGTCGCCAAGCCGACGCAGGACATGCGCTTCGATGTGCCGGTCGTCGGCTTTGCGACGATTCAGGCGATGCGTGTCGCCGGGGCCAGCGCGCTCTCGGTTGATGCCGGCAAAACGCTCGATGCTCGATGGTGACGCGGTGTTCGCCGCTGCCAACGAAGCCGGTATCACCATCGTCGGCCGCGTACGTAGCGCGACCTTCAGGCGGCGGCGTAGCCGGTCTTCAGACCCGCCGAAGACACGCATGAGCAATCGTCTACGAGTTGGCGTGATTGGCGTCGGCCATCTCGGGCAGCACCACGCCCGGCTGCTCGGCGCGATGGACGGCGTCGATCTCGTCGGCGTCGTGGACGTCAAGCCTGGGCGCGCCGAGGAGATCGCCGCGAAATGCGGGACGAAGGCGTGGCCTGGCGCGGCTGATCTGCTGGACAAGACCGACGCTGTGACGGTGGCGGTGCCGACCGTCTCGCACCTGGCGGTCGCGCTGCCGTTTCTCGAGCGCGGAATCGCCGTGCTGGTGGAGAAGCCGATCGCACTCACCCTGGCCGATGCTGACCGCCTGATCGAGGCGGCGGCCCGCGCGGGCACGACGCTGGCGACCGGCCACACGGAGCGATTCAATCCGGCAGTGGTCGCGGCGCTGCCGCTCGTGGCGGATCCCCGCTTCGTCGAAGTGCACCGGCTCGGCACGTTCCCCGAGCGAAGCCTCGATATCGACGTCATCTTCGACTTGATGATTCATGACCTCGATCTGCTGCTGGCGGCGGTGCGTTCCGACGTCGTGGCGATCGAGGCGGTGGGCGTGAACGTGCTGACGCCGCGGACCGACATCGCCAATGCGCGGCTGCGGTTCGCGTCGGGCTGCGTGGCGAACGTGACCGCCAGCCGGATCAGCCGCGACCGGATCCGGAAAGTCCGCTTCTTTCAGCACGACTCGTACGTCTCGATCGACTATGCGGCACAGGAGGTCGAGGTGTACAGGCTGGTTGGGCCGCCTGAAGGCGGCCCCCACGATGGCGGGCCCCACGCGGGCGGCACCCACACCGGGCGGCCCGTCATTCAAGGCGGTAAGCTGAATGTCGTGAACGACGAGCCGCTGAGACGCGAGCTCGTGGATTTCGTCGAAGCGGTGCAACAGCGCCGGGACCCGGGCGTGACCGGCCGGGCGGGCCGTGATGCGCTGGAACTGGCGACGAAGATTGCGGAGAAGATGGACGCGTCGCTGTAAAGGCAGCGAGCAGAATTCAGCATGCAGAAGGCAGACTCCGTCGTGTTCGAGACACTGATTGAACGAGTCGGCGCGGGCGAACGGCTCAGCGGAGACGAGGTGCGCGCGCTGGCGACGACGCCGGATATCTTGTCGCTCGGCATGCTCGCGGACGTGTGGCGTCGTCATCGTCATGGTTCGCGCGCGACGTTTCTGCGTGTAGCCGACTGCCCGGTGGACTCGCCGCTGACGCCTTCGGCGCTGGGAAAAGCGCGCGAGGTCAGAATCACCGGCTCGCCGGCGCGGCTCGCGGACGCGCTTCGCGCGGTCGAGGCCGTCAAGGCGCTGGGCGACCTGACCGTCTCTGCGTTCACCTGGTCCGACATCGATCGAATGGCGGCGGGTGAGAATGTCGCGACAGTCCTCAACCAATTGCGGGGCGCTGGTCTCGACAGCCTGGCCGTGCTTCCGCTGGACGAGGGCGCGACCGACGTCGCGATGGTGATCGACCGCCTGTCGTCAGCGGGGTTGACCGGGATACGGCTGTCGATCGACAAAGCTCCGGCCGAGGCGCGAACGAACCTGTTGCTGCGCGCTGCCGAACTGCAGGATCGCTTCGGATGCATCCAGGCGCTCAACCCGCTGCCCATGACCCTTGCGGCGTTCAGACCCACGACCGGGTATGACGATGTGAAGATGGTGGCGATCGGGCGGCTGGCGGCGCCGAACATCCCGACGATTCAAGTGGACTGGCGACGGTACGGTCCGAAGCTCGCGCAGGTCGCCTTGACGTTTGGCGCCGACGACATCGATGGCATCTCGGCGTCGGACGAGGCGCCTGAAGGGCGCCGGCGTGCACCGCTCGAGGAGATCACCCGGAATATCGAGGCCGCGGGATTCGAGGCGATCGAGCGCAGCGGCCGATTTACGGTCCCTGCCTGATGGCCCTTCGCATTGGTGCGGTCGGCTATCTGAATGCCCGGCCGCTCACCTGGGCACTCGATCGGGCGCCGGATCGCTGGCACGTCCGGTACGACCTGCCGTCGGTGTGCGCACGACTCCTGCAGGATGGCGAGATCGATCTCGGGCTGGTGCCGTCAATCGAGTACCTCCAGGCCGCCGACTATCGCTTCGTGCCTGGCGTGGGCGTGACATCGCGCGGCGCGATCGCATCAGTGGCCCTGTACACGACGCGGCCGATCGATCAGATTCGCCACATCGCGCTGGATACGAGTTCGCGGACCTCAGTGGCGCTGATTCAGGTGCTGTGCCAGCACCACTTTCAGATTCATCCCCGGTTCGTGCCGCACGGCCCCGACCTGGCGGTCATGACACGCGATTTCGATGCGGGTGTGCTGATCGGGGATCCGGCATTCGAAGCGGATCACGTCGGGCTCGGTCTGCAGAAAATCGATCTCGGGCATGAATGGACGAGGATGACCGGGCTGCCGTTCGTGTACGCGGCGTGGACCGGAAGACCGGGCGCTGCGAGTGCCGATGACGTACGAGCGCTCCAGCAGGCGCAGGCCGAAGGGCTTGGCGCCGTCGATCTCATTGCCGCGGAGTACGCGAGCGGCGATGCGGCGAGGACCGCCAAGGCGGCGCGGTACCTAAGGGATAATGTGAAGTACGGGCTGGGCCCCGACGAAGCGACGGGGCTTCAGCGGTTCCTCGACTACGCCGCGGATCTTGGCTTGGCGCCCGGGCGGCGCGCGGTTGGAATTCTTTTGACGGAATCGAATGTAGGGGCCGCCTTCAGGCGGCCCTGGGCCGGCTGAAGCCGGCCCCTACGTGCATGGTTGAGCGAGATCGCGAAGAAGGTCATGGAGGGCGGTCGCGTCGACGCGGCCGAGGCACTCGAGTTGTACCGGCGGGCGCCGACGCACCTGCTCGGGCATCTTGCCGATACGATTCGTGCGCGCAAGCACCCGGAGCGGGTGGTCACCTACATCATCGATCGCAACGTCAACTACACGAACATCTGCGTCGCGCGCTGCAACTTCTGCGCGTTCTATCGGACCGTCGGCTCGAGCGACGGCTACGTGCTCGGCTTCGAGGAGATCTTCCACAAGATCGACGAGACCATTGCGGTCGGTGGCAATCAGCTTCTCCTGCAGGGCGGCCACAATCCGGACCTGCCGATCCAGTGGTACGAAGATCTGTTCCGCGCGGTCAAATCCCGATACCCGGACTTCAAGCTGCACGCGCTGTCGCCGCCTGAAGTGCTCCACATCTCCAGGTTGAACCAGATCCCGACGAGGACGGTCATCGAGCGGCTGGTTGCCGCCGGCCTCGACAGTATCCCGGGGGGAGGCGCGGAGATTCTGGTCGACCGCGTACGCAAGCTGCTCAACTGCTACAGCAAGGCCAGCTCCGACGAGTGGCTGGACATCATGGCCCAGGCGCACGAGGCCGGGCTGCGCACGACGGCGACGATGATGTACGGCACCGTGGAGACCGATGAGGAGCGCATCGAGCACATGCTCCGCCTGCGCGAGGTTCAGGACCGGACCGGCGGCTTCACGGCGTTCATCACCTGGAGCTATCAGCCCGAGCATACCGAGCATGGCGGCTACGAGGCGACGGGCATCGACTACCTGCGCACGCTCGCGCTCTCGCGCATCGTCCTCGACAACTTCGACAACATGCAGGCGTCGTGGGTCACGCAGGGCGGGAAAGTGGGGCAGCTGAGCCTGGCTTTCGGCGCCAACGACATGGGCAGCGTGATGATCGAAGAGAACGTCGTCCGCGCCGCCGGCGCCAGCTACTGCATGGACGAAGTCGAGATTGTCGTGAACATCGAAGACGCCGGGTTCATCCCCAAGCGGCGCAGCATGCACTATGAGGTTCTGGGCGATCCGATTTTCCGCGAGCGCGACGTGCCGCGCATGCTGGCGCTTGCCACCGCGAGATCCGATGGCGATACGTCGGTGCCAGACGAGCTGAAGAACTACCCGGCGCGGAGTCGTGCCGCGAAGACGCTGCGCCTGACGCAGTAACCCGAGACTCAAAGCAATAACCAAACAAACGAGTGCGCTTGAGATTCGCTTGATCTCACGAGCCGCGGCAAGCGCGGAGGCGCGGAGGCTTCTCTTCTTGATCGCTGGACGTGCAGTCATTGACGGCAAGAAAATTTCCGCGTCTCCGCGTCTCCGCGGTTAGACAGCATGTGAAGTCGCGGATCTCAAGCGCAGTCATTGTCCGAGTGTTGCGCAGTGTGGCGTTGTGAATCTCATGCTCACGTACAGCGCCGACTGGATCCTGCCGATTGCGGGGTCGCCGATTCGTGACGGGGTCGTGACGGTCGAGGATGGTCGCATCGTCACAGTGGGCGAGCGGCCAGACCCTCGCACCCTCGCACCTTCGCACCTTCGTACCCTCGGTTCCGTCGCCATCCTGCCAGCCCTCGTCAACGCCCACACCCATCTCGAGCTGTCCTATCTGCATCGTCGCGTCCCGCCGAGTACCAGCTTCAATGATTGGGTGATGGCACTGATGGCGCTTCGGCGCAGTTCCGATCTCGGGCTGCCACCGATCGTCGAGGCGGCCAGACTCGGCATCGCGCGCGCGCGCGCCACGGGCACGGGGCTCGTCGGCGACGTCAGCAACACGCTGATCACCGTGCCGCTCCTGCGTGAGATGTCGATGCCGGCGCACGTGTTCTACGAGCTGATTGGCTTCAGTCACGCCGACCCGAAGGGACGCGTCCGCGAGGCTCGCGTCAGCGCGGAAGCCGCGGGCATTGACGAGGGCGGCGTTCGCGTCAGTCTGGCGCCGCATGCGCCGTACTCGGTCTCTGCCTCGCTCTTCCAGGCGATCCGCGTCGATGTGGATGCACACCCCAACGCCGTGACGACCGTGCACCTCGGGGAGTCGGCAGCGGAGGTCGAACTGTTGCGGCACGGCACCGGCCCTGCGCGAGTGATGCTCGAGCGGCTCGGCGTCTGGACCGATGGCTGGGAGATTCCCGGAATGTCTCCCACCGAATACCTGACGGGTCTCGGTTTTCTCGAGACGGATACGCTGGTCGTCCATGGCGTGCAATTCGACCGCGATGACCTCGCTCGCGTGAAGGCGTCAGGTTCGACGCTGGTCTCCTGTCCCCGCAGCAATGCCTACGTTGGCGTCGGGGCGCCACCGCTGGCGTCCTTCTACGAGGCTGGCGTCGAGGTCGCGTTCGGAACCGACAGCCTGGCCAGCGTGGCGGATCTGAACATGTTCGCGGAGCTGGCCGAAGCGCGCCGCGTCGCGCCGAATGTGCCGGCGCGCGCATTGCTCCGCAGCGCCACGCTCGCGGGCGCTCGAGGTCTGGGGTTCGCCGAGGAATACGGCAGCATCGAAGCAGGGAAGCGCGCGGCGTTGATTGCCGTGCGCGTACCGCCGCACATCACCGATGTGGAAGAATACCTTGTTGGTGGAGTCGAGCCCGATACGATCGAGTGGCTCGACTCGGGGTCAACGCCCAACGTACCAACGCCCGGATCCCAATGAGCAGGCTCGCGACCTACCTCTCCTTCGTGCGGTTCAGCCACTCGGTCTTCGCGCTGCCGTTCGCGCTGACCGGGGCGCTTCTGGCGTGGCGCACGCACCCGTTCTCATGGACGCAGGTGGCGTGGATTGTCGTGTGCATGGTCAGCGCGCGCAGCGCCGCCATGGGGTTCAACCGTCTCGTTGACGCGCGATTCGACGCGCTCAACCCGCGCACCGCGATGCGCGAGCTGCCGCGCGGCGCGATGAGCCGTCGCGAGGCCGCGCTGTTTGTCGTGGTGTCCTCGATCGTCTTCGTGTTCGCGGCCTCACGTCTCAGCACGCTGTGTCTTGCGCTCGCTCCTGTGGCGCTCGTGATCGTCTTCTGGTACTCGCTGGCGAAGCGCGTGACCACCTACACCCAGCTGTTCCTCGGCCTCGCTCTGGCAGTCGCGCCGGTGGGAGGCTGGATTGCCGCCGGAGGCCGCGGCGGCATCGAGCCGTGGCTGCTCGGGCTCGCGATCGGCTTGTGGGTGGGAGGGTTTGACATTCTGTATGCCTGCCAGGACGTGGAATTCGATCGCGGTCACGGCCTGCGATCGATCCCGGCCAGGTTCGGTATCGCCGGCGCCATACGGCTTTCACGCCTGATGCACGTCGGCGCCATTGTCGCGATGGCCTCGCTGTGGTGGGGCGCTCATCTTCCTACGCTCTATCTCGTGGGCGTCGCCATCGTTGCGGTGCTCCTCGTCTACGAGCAGTCGCTCGTCAGTGACACCGATCTCTCCCAGGTGAAGAAGGCCTTCGATCTCAACGGCTGGGTCGGCATCGTCTACTTCGCCACCACGGCACTCGCGCTCTACATCGGATGACGCGGTCACCCGATAAGACGCCCGATCGCATCGCGGGCATGTTCGACGCGATCGCACCGCGGTATGACCTGCTCAATCACCTGCTCAGCGCCGGAATCGATCGTCGATGGCGCAAGCGAGCCATCGCATCACTCGGACTTACGGGCCGCGAGACGTTGATCGACGTCTGCACGGGCACCGCCGACGTCGCGCTCGAAGCCACCGGAGCCGCGCGCATTGTCGGTGTGGATTTTGCCGGTGCGATGCTGGTGCTCGGACTACGCAAGGTCCATGCGGCCGGCCGCGCGAAGGACATCGTTCTCGTGCGTGGAGATGCGATGCGGATTCCCGCGCGCGATCGGGTCGCCGATGCGGCAACCGTGGCATTCGGCATTCGCAACGTGCAGCGGCCCGAGGTTGCCTGTGCCGAGATGGCTCGCGTGCTGCGTCCGGGTGGCCGGCTCGCAATCCTCGAGTTCGGGGTTCCGCGGATTCCGGGAGTGAGCGCCCTTTACCTCTGGTACTTCAGGCGAGTGCTTCCGCTCGTGGGCCGCCTCATCTCGGGACACACAGGCGCGTACACGTACCTGCCGGCGTCGGTCGGAACGTTTCCGCCTCCAGCCGAGTTCATGACATTGCTGAGACAAGCCGGGTTTGCCGAGGTTCGCGCAGTCCCGCTGACCTTCGGCATCGTCTATCTCTATACGGCCGTCAAGGCACTACCGGCGACTTGACGCTCGGCCCTGACTGTAAGTTATTGCAAGTGAGCATGTTATAATTCGAAACTCATACTCGCCTTGATTCATTTCGACTTCGACAGTCGCTATCAGGACGAGCACATCGTCGGCCGGGCCATCTCCCCACGCGAGGCGGTGCTCCTGTCGATCATCGTGCACCTCCTCCTGATCATCTTTTTTCAGTGGGGGCCTGATCTGAACTTCCTCAGACCCAGCCCTGAAGAAGTCGAAGCACGCCGGCAGGAACTGCTCCGCCAGCAGGAGGAAGACCGGGCTAATCGCCGCTTCGTCTTCGTCCAGCCGCAGGTCGACATGAAGGCGCTGGAGCCCAAGCCCAACGCTGATCTGTCCGACCTCGATCGGCGCGCACAGGCGCCGCAGCGATCGACCAAGCCTGACAACCCGGTGCCGTTCTCACGAGGCAACTCTGCGGAACGTACGGAAGCCGCCGTGCCCGAGCGCGCGCGCGGCGCCGAGACGACGGTGAAACCGGACGAGCAGCCGCCGGAACCGGAGCCGGAGGAGAAGGTGGCTCGAGTGCTGCCGCAAGAGGACAGCGGCATCAAGCGCGCGCCGCAGCCGTCGCGCCCGGCCCCTGGGGCTCTGGGTGAGGCGCTCAAGAATCTGGAACGATACGTACAGAACGAGACCTTCCATAACCCCCAAGGCAACGTCACGGATCCGGGCGCGACGATTCAGTTCGACACGAAGGGCGTTGAGTTCGGCCCGTGGCTGCGACGGTTTGTCGCACAGGTGCGTCGCAACTGGTTCGTGCCGTACGCGGCGATGACGTTCCGTGGGCGGGTCGTGGTGCAGTTCAACATTCACAAGGACGGCACGATTACCGAGCTCGCCGTGGCGGGGCCCTCGAACATCGACGCCTTCAACCGCGCGGCTCACAACGCCATCCTCGGATCGAATCCGACCGAACCGCTCCCACCCGAGTATCCCGAGCCGGTCGCGTTCTTCACCGTCACTTTCTACTACAACGAACAGCCGCCGCTACGTTGAGGTAAGGCCCGTGCCGACGCGGACGCAACAGCTGGGACTCCTCATCGTGCTCGCGGCGCTCGTCGTCTACGTGTTCGCTCGCGTGCTTTGAGCTCGAAGCCCCTCGTGCTTGCCGTGCTCGGGCCGACCGCGTCCGGAAAGAGCGCGCTTGGCCTGGCGCTGGCCGAGCGTCTCGGCGGCGAGATTCTGAATTGCGACTCCACGGCCGTCTATCGCGGCTTCGACATCGGCACGGACAAAGTGCCGTCCGCGGAGCAGCGGGGCATACCGCACCATCTGATAGACATCGCGGACCCGACCGAGGTGTACACCGCCGCCCAGTTCGCCCGCGACGCCGATCGCGTCATTCGTGAAGTGCATGGGCGAGGGCGCATGCCGATTCTGGTCGGCGGGACAGGTTTCTACTACAGAGCGCTGACCCGCGGCTTGTTTCCGGGTCCCGGCGCCGACGAAGCGCTGCGCGCCAGGCTCGATCGGATCGCGGACCGGAAGGGCCCGGAGCGTCTTCATCGTCTGCTGAGACGCGTCGATCCTGACTCCGCGGACCGGATCATGGCGCGCGACCGGAAGCGCCTGGTGCGCGCGCTCGAGGTCTACCTCTCGACCGGCCGGCCGCTGACCGCGCACTTCGCGGATACCCGCTCTCCGGTCGCCGATTGCGAGGTCGTCGCGCTCGCGGTGAAGATTCCCCCTGACCTGACCGCCCAACGTGTCGCGCTCCGCGTCGAGCGGCAGTTCGCGCGCGGCATCGTCGATGAAGTGAAGGGTCTGCTCGCGAGCGGCGTCCCGGCCGCGGCGCGGCCGTTCGGCGGGCTGGTCTATCGACAGGTGATGGAGATGCTGCGCGGCGTGCGAGACGAGGCTGCGACACGAGCCCTGATCGTTCAGGAGAACCGGCGCTACGCGCGTCGCCAGTTGATCTGGTTTCGCAAAGAGCCTAACCTTATCTGGTTCGACGGTCCCGGCGAGTTGCCGGATACTCTGCACCGCGTCGAAGACGCGCTCGTTGCGCGCGGTGTGCGTAGGCGAGGAGACGCGCCCTGATGGCCCAGGTAACTGAACCACGACCCGCGGTGTCCGCCCAGCCCAACATCCAGGATGTGTTCCTGAACTTCGCCCGCCGCGATCGACTGACCGTGACGATGCACTTGATGGACGGGCGGTCTTTCGACGCACGCATCAAGAACTTCGACAAGTTCGCGGTCATCGTGGAAGTGGATGGCACCGACCAGCTGGTCTTCAAGCACGCCATCTCCACGATCGAAACCTCGCGCGCGATCGCGAACTACTTTTCCTCACACTCCTGATCTGGCACCGTTTCCTCGCGTCGTCCTGATCGTCCTCGACAGTGTCGGCTGCGGTGAACTCCCGGATGCCGACCTGTACGGCGATCAGGGCAGCGATACGCTGGGCAACATCGCCAGACACGTCCCGTTGCGCATTCCTCGACTGCGAGCGCTCGGGCTCGATCGGGTTGCGAAGATTGGGCCGCCTGAACGGGCCGTACTAAAGGCGGGCACTACGTACAGAATGAAGGCGGCCCCTGCGAGGGCGCGTATGGCCGGATGGCGGAGGCGTCGGCGGGCAAGGACTCGGTGACCGGACACTGGGAGATGATGGGTCTCGTGCTCGAACGGCCGTTTCCGACGTTTCCATCCGGATTTCCCGCCGCCGTCATCGAGGAATTCGAGGGAAGGATCGGTCGGGGAAGCATCGGCAATGTCGTCGCGTCGGGGACTGAAATCATCGACCGTCTCGGTCCGGAGCACGTGCGCACGGGAAAGCCGATTGTCTACACCTCAGCGGACAGCGTCTTTCAAATCGCCGCGCACGAGGACGTGATTCCCGTGGCGGAGCTGTACCGGATGTGCGAGATCGCCTTCGCGATCGTCGGCCGGGGGATGGGCGTCGGCCGTGTGATTGCCAGGCCGTTCGTCGGAGCGCCGGGTGCCTTCACGCGTACGTCGAATCGTCACGACTACGCCCTCGATCCCACCGGCCAGACTCTGCTCGATCATCTGACTGGACGCGGTATCCCCGTCGTGTCGATTGGAAAGGTGAAAGACCTCTTCGCCGGACGGGGCATTACGCAGGCGATTCCGACCGTGAGTGACGCCGATGGCGTGGACCGTGTGCTCGACGCGATGGAGACTGCTTCGGACGGGCTGATCTTCGCGAACCTGGTGGACTCCGACACCGATGTACGGCCACCGCAACGACGTGGCGGGCTATGCCGCCAACATCGAGCGATTCGACGAGCGGCTCGAAGCCGTGCTCGGGAAGCTGCGGGACACCGATCTGCTCGTCATCACCGCGGACCATGGCAACGATCCGACGACGCCCAGCACCGACCACTCCCGTGAGCATGTGCCGCTCCTGATGACCGGCCGGCGCGTGAAGCGCGGCACCGACCTTGGCACGCGGTCGTCCTTCGCGGATCTGGGGCAGACGCTGGCCGCCAATTTTTCAGTCGGACCGTTGGCGCACGGGGTGAGCTTTCTGGAGGACGTCGTTGTCGAGCATTCGTGAAGCGCTGGAACTGCGCGAGCGCGAGACCCTGGCTCCCCAGGCTGCGCGCAGCGCCGACTCGCGAGGCCGCCTGCGTCCCGAGCCCGAAGACGATGTGCGGCCGGCGTTTCAGCACGACCGGGATCGCATCATCCACAGCAAGGCGTTCAGGCGGCTGAAGCACAAGACGCAGGTCTTTTTCGCCCCGGCCGGGGACCACTACCGGACGCGTCTGACGCACAGCCTCGAGGTGTCGCAGATCGCCCGCACCATTGCCAAGGTGCTGCAGCTGCACGAGGAGCTCACCGAGTCGATCGCGCTTGGCCACGACCTCGGGCACACGCCGTTTGGCCATGCCGGCGAACGCGTGCTGGATTCGCTCGTGCCGGGTGGCTTCAGGCACTACGAGCAGAGCCTCCGGATCGTGGACGTCCTCGAGAACGACGGCCGCGGTCTGAACCTGACCTGGGAGGTGCGCGACGGTATTGGCCGCCACTCCAAGGGCAAGGACGGTTCGCCGGTCGGGATGGAGCCATCCAAGCGCGCGGCAACGCTCGAAGGGCAGGTCATGCGCGTGGCCGACCTCATCGCGTACGTGAACCACGACATCGACGATGCCGTGCGGGCCGGCGTGCTTCGGGAGACCGATCTGCCGAAGGACGCTGTGGGCGTGCTCGGGGCAACCTCGTCCGCCCGCATCGCGTGCATGGTGAAGGCCGTTGTCACCGAGACGCAGGCCGGCGGGCTCGGCGAGATTCGCATGGGCCAGCACGTGCTGGATGCCACGCTGGCCATGCGCGAGTTTCTCTTCGGCGCGGTGTACGAGAACGAGATTGCGACGGCCGAGTTCAAGAAGGCGACGGCGATTCTGGGCGGTCTCTGGGAACGGGTGCGCGAGCATCCGGCCGATCTGCTCGACACCCGCATCGTCGAGAGCGAGGGACTGGACGTGGCGGCGCAAGGATTTCCTTGCCGGCATGACGGATCGCTTTGCCGTGGCGCTCTATGAGCGGTTGTTCATTCCCAAGCCCTGGGTTGGGCCAATGGCCTGGAGCCAGCTATAATTACAGGTCCCCTTTCGCACGAATTTCGCGGAAGGGCGTGGGCCGCCTGAAGGCGGCCCCCACGTACGACACAGCCCATGCTGCTTGACCTGACCCGGTACCGCCAGCCGCTGAATCACTTCGCCAGAGAGTTCCAGCCTGAGGAAGTGGGGCAGGAGTCCGACGCCTACCGGATCGTGGCTCCAGTTCGCGTGGACATGGACATCCACAAGGACAAGGACCGGTTCCGGCTGGAGGGAACCGCACGGACCGAGCTGGAACTGACGTGCAGCCGATGTCTCGACCCGTACAGGATGCCTGTCGATGCGGCCTTCGACCTGCGCTATCTGCCTGAGTCGGAGGCGCTCGTCGAGGGCGATGGCGAGCGCGAGGTGACCGAGGAGGATCTCGATACGAGCGTCTATCGTGACGATCAGATCGACGTCAACGAGGTGCTCCGCGAGCAGTTCTATCTGGTGCTGCCCATGAAGCCGTTGTGCCGCGAGGACTGCGCGGGGCTCTGCCCGCAGTGCGGCACGAACCTCAATGGGGGCGCGTGTGGCTGCGAGCCGCCGGTGGAGGATCCCCGGCTCGCGCCGCTCAGGAAATTGATGAAGACCGGAGACTGACGAGACTCATGCCTAATCCAAAACGCAGACACTCCAAGACCCGCACGGCGAAACGCCGCACGCACGATTCGCTGACCGCGCGCCACGACCGGGCTGTGCCCGCAGTGCCAGGAGCCGAAGGCGCCGCACCGCATCTGTCCGCACTGCGGCTACTACAAGGCGCGCCAGGTCAGGCCCGTCGACGAAGAATAGCAGACGCTCCACGACGACGGGAACCACCAAATGCGCATCGCGGTCGACGCCATGGGCGGTGACCACGCGCCGTCCGTGATCGTTGACGGCGCGGTGGCTGCTGCTCGTCACCTCGATGCGGAGATCGTGCTCGTGGGCCCGACGCCGGAGCTCGAGCGCGCGCTGGCTGCGCATGCTGACTGGTCGAAGCTGGGGATCACGATCGCCGACGCGCCGGACGTGATTGGCATGTCGGAGGCCCCGGCGGCCGCACTGCGGCGCAAGCCGCGGGCGTCGATTCGAGTGGCCGCCGAGCTCGTCGCGCGACAGGGATGCGGCGGCGCTGGTGAGCATGGGACATACGGGCGCGACGGTCATGGCCGCGCACGCCGCGTTCGGGATGGTGAACGGCGTCGATCGTCCGGCGCTCGCCGCGACGATTCCCACGCGGGCGCGACCGGCGGTGCTGCTCGATGCCGGGGCCAACGTCGAGTGCCGGCCGCAGCATCTGCTGCAGTTCGGCGTGATGGGAAGTGTCGTGGCACGGGTGGCGTTTGGCGTCGAGCGGCCGCGCGTCGGGCTGCTCTCGATTGGCGAAGAAGAGACCAAGGGCAACGAATTGACGCGTGACGCGCACCAGCTGCTCAAGGCGTCGCCCATCAATTTCATCGGCAACATCGAAGGACGGGAGATCTACAGCGGCGTGGCAGACGTGGTGGTGTGCGACGGGTTCACCGGGAATGTCGTCCTCAAGACGAGCGAGGGTCTGGTCGAGACCGTCGAATCGCTGCTCGGCGACGAGCTGCGCGGCACGTTCTCGAGTCAGGTCGGGTATCTGTTGTCCCGCCGGGCATTCCGTCGGTTCCGTCGCCGGCTCGATTACTCCGAGTACGGTGGCGCCGCGTTGATTGGCGTCGCGGGGCTGACGATCGTCGGTCACGGCCGATCGTCGGCGAAGGCCGTGCGGAACGCGATTGCATGGCCTACCGGTTCGCGAGCACCGACTTCGTTCAGCGCGTCGAGCAGGAGATCGGCGCCGCGGCACTCGCCAGGTAGCGCTCGGTGCTGGCGTTCATCTTTCCGGGACAAGGATCGCAGCAGGTCGGGATGGGGAAAGCCCTCGCCGATCAGTTTCCTGCTGCGCGCGCGGCCTTCGACGAAGCCGACGCCGCGTTCGCGTCCATGGGCCTCGACGTAGAGGCGGGTCTTCAGACCCGCCTGAGTACGCTCTGCTTCGAAGGCCCCGCAGACACCCTTCAGCTCACCGAGATCACCCAGCCAGCCATTCTGAGCGCCAGCATCGCCGCGTATCGCGTGCTGGCGGGGGAAGGGGTCAGACCCGCGTATGTCGCCGGGCACAGCCTTGGTGAGTATTCGGCGAACGTGGCAGCGGGCACCTTCGCGCTCGGCGACGCGGTCGGACTCGTGCGTCGCCGCGGACGCTACATGCAGGAGGCCGTGCCGGTCGGAACAGGGGCGATGGCGGCCATTCTCGGCGCGGATCTCGCCCTCGTCTCGCAGGCCTGCGACGAGGCGGCACAGGGTGAAATCGTCAGTCCTGCCAATATCAACTGTCCCGGGCAGATCGCGATCGCCGGTCATGCAGCCGCGGTGGGCCGCGCGTCGGAGCGGGCCAAGGCCCTCGGCGCGCGCCGGGCCATCCCGCTGGCGGTCAGTGCGCCATTCCACTGCGCGCTGATGAAGCCCGCCGAGCAGCGGCTCGAGCCGGAGCTGCGCGGCCTGGCCGCGAACGATCCCGCGATGCCCGTGGTCGCGAACGTGGACGCGGAACTGAAGCGTGATAGCCGGTCGGCCGTGGACGCGCTGGTGCGGCAGGTCTCGGCTCCCGTACGGTGGGAGGACGTCGTGCGACGCCTTGCGTCAGAGGGCGTCACCACGTATGTTGAGGTGGGTCCGGGAAACGTACTCGGCGGTCTGGTGAAGAAGATCCAGCCGGACGCGACTATCCTGACATTCGGATCGCCCGAGAATCTCGGCGCGATCGTGGCGGCATGTTCGATCTCAACGGAAAAATAGCGATTGTCACCGGCGCGTCCCGAGGTATCGGCCGCGGGGTCGCCGAGCTGCTGGCGTCGCGCGGCGCCCACGTCATCGCCGGCGCGCGTGGCGATCACGTCGCCGGCACCGTTGATGCCATTCGACAGGCCGGCGGCAAGGCTGAGCCGGTGACGATCGACGTCACCGACACGGGCGTCGATCGAGGAAATGGTGACCGGCGTGCTGGCGCGTCACGGGCGGGTGGACGTGCTGGTCAACAACGCGGGCATCGCCCGCGACCAGCTGATGCTGCGATTGAAGCGGCAGGACTGGGACGAGGTGATCGCCACGAACCTGACCTCCGCCTTCACGTGCGTCCAGGCGGTGCTCAAGCCGATGATCAAGCAGCGTGCCGGGCGGATTGTCAGCATCAGCTCCGTGGTCGGGCAGATGGGCAACGCCGGGCAGGCCAACTACGCGGCGTCCAAGGCCGGTCTGATCGGGTTCAGCAAGGCATTGGCACGCGAGGTCGCGTCGCGCAACATCACGGTGAACGTGGTGGCGCCCGGGCTGATCGATACCGATATGACGAGGGCCGTGGCCGAGAAGGCGCAGGCGGAGTGGGAGACCCTAATTCCGCTGAAGCGTCTGGGGACGCCGCAGGACATCGCGGCGGCGGTCTGCTTTCTCGCCTCGGATGAGGCAGCGTATATTACAGGTCAGGTTCTAGCCGTGAACGGCGGAATGTACATGTAGCTGTTGGTATTGGTGGTCAGCGGTTGCGGTAGTTCGGTTGGTGGTTGGTAGTTGGTGGTTCGGTGTTGGTCGATGGTCGTTGAGACCACGAACCATTAACCATTAGCCACTAACCGACTGGAGGACGATGGCGGTTGCAGACAAGGTGAAGAGCATCATCGTGGAACAGCTTGGCGTTGACGAGGAGGAAGTGACGCCGGATGCGTCGTTCGTGGACGATCTGGGCGCCGACTCGCTCGACACGGTGGAGCTCGTGATGGCCTTCGAGGAGGAGTTCGGGATCGAGATTCCGGACGAGGACGCCGAGAAGATCACCCGCGTCAAGGAAGCGATCGACTACATCGACGCGCACGCCAAGGGAAAGAAATAGGGGCCCGAGTTGAACAGGCGGGTTGTCATCACTGGCATCGGGCTGGTGTCGTCGCTGGGCATTGGCACGGCGGCGACCTGGCAGGCACTGCTGGCCGGCACGTCGGGGGTCACGCGCGTCACCCGGTTCGACATCACCGGATACCCGGCGCAGATTGCCGCCGAGGTCAAGGGATTCGATCCGCTGCAGTTCGTCGAAAAGAAAGACGTCAAGAAGATGGACGTCTTCATTCAGTACGCCGTCGCCGCGTCGCAGTTCGCGATGGACGACTCGGGGCTGGCGATCACGGCGGAGAATGCGCCCGACGTGGGCGTCTTCATCGGGTCCGGGATCGGAGGATTCCAGACCATCGAGCGCGAGCACAGCGCGCTGCTGGAGGGCGGTCCCCGGAAGATCTCCCCGTTCTTCATCCCCTCGGCCATCATCAACCTCGCGTCCGGTCAGGTCTCGATCCGCTTCGGCGCCAAGGGGCCGAACCTGGCCACGTGCACGGCGTGCTCCGCGTCGGCGCACGCGATCGGCGAGTCGTTCGAGATCATCAAGCGCGGTGACGCGGAGGTCATGATCTCCGGCGGCTCGGAGGCGGCGATCACGCCGATGAGTCTCGGCGGGTTTGCCGCGTTGCGCGCGCTGTCCACCCGCAACGACGATCCGGGCACGGCGTGCCGTCCGTTCGACAAGGACCGCGACGGGTTCATCATCGGCGAAGGCGCGGGCATGCTGATCCTCGAGGAGCTGGGGCACGCGACGCGGCGTGGCGCCAGGATCTATGCGGAAGTCGTCGGCTACGGCATGTCGGGCGACGCGTATCACATCACGGCGCCGTCCGAGGACGGCGACGGCGGCGTGCGCGTGATGCGCATGGCGATCAGGAAGGCCGGCATCCAGCCGGAGCAGGTGGACTACATCAACGCCCACGGCACCTCGACTCCGTACAACGACAAGCTCGAAACCCTGGCCATCAAGACGCTGTTCGGCGATCACGCCAGGAAGCTCGCGATTTCGTCGACCAAGTCGATGACCGGGCACCTGCTCGGCGGCGCCGGCGGTCTCGAGGCCGGCATCTCGGCGCTCGCCGTGCTCCACCAGATTGCCCCGCCGACCATCAACCTCGATGCATCCGGATCCGGAGTGCGACCTCGACTACGTGCCCTGCAAGAGCCGGCCGATGCCGATCACCTACGCGCTGTCGAACTCGTTCGGGTTCGGCGGCACGAACGCTGCACTGCTGTTCAAGAAGTTACATGAGGGCGTCGGGACCGGCTTGTGGGCTTGTGGCGAGCCCGGCCTAAGTCACAGCCCAGAACCTAACGATGAAAATCGCCGTCTGCATCAAACAGGTCCCCACCCGCGAGTGGCAGCCTCGTCTCAACGACGACAAGACCTGGATCCGCGAGCAGGACGCCAGCTTCGAGATGAACGAGCCCGACGCCTACGCGCTCGAGGAGGCGCTGCGGCTTCGTGAGAAGCACGGCGGCGAGGTGGTGGTGTGCTCGGCCGGGCCCGTCCGCGTGCAGCAGGTCCTGCGCGAGGCGCTGGCGCGCGGCGCCGATCGCGCACTGCTCGTCGAGGACGAGTCGCTGGCCGCCGCCGACGCGGCGGTGACCGCTGACGCACTGGCCGCGGCGATGAAGGACGAGCAGTTCGATCTCGTGCTGACCGGTCTGCAGTCCGACGATCAGGGCCACGCGCAGATGGGGGTCGATCCTGGCGGAGCGGCTGGGCATCCCGCACTCGACCATCATCATGGAAGTGCAGGTCACCGACCCTTCGACAGGCTCAGGGCCAGCGGCGCGCTTCGCGTGAAGCGTGAGCTCGAAGGCGGATGGTTCCAGTGGATCGCGATGCCGCTGCCGGCGCTCCTGACAATCCAGAGCGGCATCAACCAGCTGCGCTACGCGACGCTCAAAGGGCATCATGGCCGCGAAGAAGAAAGAGATCAAGAAGGTGGCGCTGCCGTCTGGCCTGCAGCCCACGCAGCAGATCCTGGGGCTGGCGCTGCCGACGCGCAGCAAGCAGACGCAGATGATCGGCGGATCGCCGGCCGAGGCCGCCAAGGAACTGGTGCGCCGCCTTCGGGAAGAGGCGAGGGTGCTGTGATCCTGGTCGTGGCCGAGCAGCGTGACGGCGCGCTCAATCGCGCGAGCTGGGAGGCGATTGCCGCCGCGCAGCAGCTCTCCGGAGGCCTGCCCATCAAGGTGCTCACGATCGGTGCCTCGGTTGCCGGCGTTGCCGGCGAGCTGGCGCAGGCCGATGTCGCCGAGGTCCTGGCTGGCGAGCACGCCGGCCCTGAGTCTGTACACCCCTGACGCCTTCACGATGGCGCTGACAGGGAATCATCGAACGCACCTCGCCGGCGTTCGTGCTGATGGCGCACACGTATCAGGCGCGCGACTTCACGCCTATGCTGGCGGCGCGCCTGCGCACCAGCCTGCTCACCGATGTGACCGCGATCAGCGGGGAAGGCGCCGCCGCAACGTTTACGCGGCCGATGTTCCAGGGCAAGCTGTCGGCGACCGTTCGGCCCCGTCCGAGCGGGCCGGCGATCGTGACCGTCCAGATCGGTGCGTTCCGGGCCGATGCGGCCCGCCGAGGCGGTCCTGCGCCCATCAGTCCCGTCGAGCTCGCGATCGACGCGAGCGCGATCCGCCAGCAGCCTGAAGCGCCGTTCCAGGAAGCGAAGCAGGCCGTGGACCTGGGTCAGGCGGAGCGGATTGTCGCCGTCGGCCGCGGCATCAAGTCCGCCGAGAACTTGCCTCTGGCGCAGAAACTCGCCACGGCCATGCGAGCCGAGGTCGCCGCGTCACGTCCGATCTGCGACAGCGGATGGCTCCCCATGGAACGACAGGTGGGGAGCTCGGGCCAGACCGTGGCGCCGAAGCTCTACGTGGCTCTTGGCATCTCCGGCGCTATTCAGCACCTCGTGGGCATGAAAGGCTCGCGCACCATCGTCGCGATCAACAAGGACGCCGACGCACCCATCTTCGAGGTGGCCGACTACGGCATCGTGGGCGACCTGTTCGAGATCGTACCTGCGCTGACGGCAGAACTCGATAAGAAGTAGTCTTCGGTCGCCGTAGACTGTAGACCGAAGACATGAGTCGCGAGACACTCGACGTCGACATCCTGATCGTCGGTGGCGGGCCGGCCGGCCTGTCAGCCGCGCTTCGTCTGTCGCAGCTGCAGAAACAGCACGGCGGCGAGCCGCTGTCGATCGCCGTTCTCGAGAAGGCCCGCGACGCCGGCGCACACATCCTGTCCGGCGCCGTGCTCGATCCGTCAACACTGCGCGATCTGATTCCCGACTTTCAGGCGAAGGGCGCCCCCCTCGCGTCGCCGGTCGAGCGCGACACGATCTATTTCCTGACCGAGCGATCGAAGATCCGGTTCCCGGTCGTGCCGCCGCCGCTCAGGAACCACGGCAACTTCATCATCTCGCTCAATGCCTTCGTCAGGTGGCTGTCGCAGCAGGTGGAAGGCGAGGGCATCGACTTCTTCACGGGCTTCGCCGGACAGGACGTGCTGATGGACGGCGCCCGCGTGGTTGGCGTGCGCACGGGTGATCGCGGCATCGGAAAACACGGCGAGCACAAACCGACCTTCGAGCCGGGCGTGGACATTCAGGCGAAGGTCACGATTTTCTGCGACGGCGTCCGCGGCAACCTGACGAAGACGCTGATCGAGCGGCTCGATCTCGGGAAGGATCGCGAGCCGGAGCAGTTCGCGGTGGGCCTGAAGGAGCTGTGGGACATCCCGCGCGACCGCATCGCGGCAGGCACCGTCATCCACACGATGGGATACCCGCTCAGGCACGATGAGTTCGGCGGCGCCTTCATCTACGCGCTGCCGGAGGGTCGTCTCGCGCTGGGGTTCGTGACCGGCCTCGACTATGCCGATCCGCTGTTCGATCCGCACATGGCCTTCAACCGGCTCAAGAAGCATCCGTTCGTCGCGGCGCTGCTGGATGGCGGCACGCTGGTCCGCTACGGCGCGAAGGCGTTGCCCGAAGGCGGCTGGAATACGATTCCGCGCACCTACATGGACGGTGGACTGATCGCCGGAGACGCCGGCGGGTTCATGAACTCGATGCGACTCAAGGGCATCCATCTGGCGATGCGCAGCGGGATGCTCGCGGCGGAGACGGCGTTCGAGGCGATCCGTGCCGGCGATGTCTCGGCGGCGAGCCTGAAAAGCATATCAGGACCGGATCGACGCCAGCGCGATCAAGACCGAGCTCTATCCGGTACGGAACGTCCATCAGTCGTTTGGCTACGGTCTCTTCGCCGGGCTGGCGTTCTCCGGCCTTGCCCTGGTGACGCGCGGCCGGTGGCTCGAAGACCTGCGCGGGCGCGCCGGCCATCAGCGAATGAAAACCCTGGCCTGGTACTACGGGCTCGACGTGCCCGTCTCGCGTGCGAGCAATACCACGCCGGTCGATCGCAAGACGACCTTCGACAAGCTGACCAACGTACACTACTCGGGCACGGCACACGACGAAGACCAGCCGTCCCACCTCATTGTCCAGACCGACGTGTGCAGTTCGCGCTGCGGCGCCGAGTACGGACATCCGTGCACGCGGTTCTGTCCGGCCAACGTCTACGAGATCATCCGCGAAGTGGGCCAGCCGCCGAAGCTGCAGATCAACGCGTCCAACTGCGTCCACTGCAAGACCTGCGACATCATGGATCCGTATCAGGTCATCACCTGGGTGCCGCCCGAGGGCGGCGGCGGACCTCAATACAACGGGATGTAGCTAGCCAGTAGCCGGTAGCTGGTAGGTAGTAGCAAGAACTTTGAACTCGCTACCGGCTACCAGCTACCACCTACCGGCTAGCCGGCTACCGGCTACTATCTACATCGTTCATGTCGGATCACTGGCGCTCGTCGCGCATCAAGCGCTTCCAGGTTGCCGCAATCGCAGGCCTGGGCTATCCGCTGATCAACGCCCTCGGTCACACGCTGCGCTGGCGTGTCGAGGGCCTGCAGCATCTCGACGCCATTCAGGCATCCGGCCGTCAGCCGGTCATGGGCTTCTGGCACGGCCGCATTCTTCCCGCGACGTTCTACTTCCGCCGCCGCGGCATCGTGGTGATCACCAGCGAGAACTTCGACGGCGAGTGGATCGCCCGCATCATCGAGCGTTTCGGATACGGAACGGCGCGAGGATCGACGTCACGCGGGGGGCTGAAGGCGCTGCTGCAGTTGAAACGCGAGATGAAAGAGGGGAGGGCGGCGGGGTTCACGCTCGACGGACCGCGCGGTCCCGCGCGCGTCGCGCAGGCAGGTGCCGTGTGGCTCGCCAGCGCGACGGGCAATCCCGTGCTCCCGTTTCATCTCGAGGCCTCGTCTCATTGGAGTCTGCGCAGCTGGGACCGCACGCAGATTCCGAAGCCGTTCAGTACCGGTGGCGCTGGTCGTAGGAGAGCCGATGGATGTTCCACAGGATGCGTCGGACGAGGCACTCGAGCGCGCGCGGCTTGAACTCGAGGCCCGGTTGCGAGTGCTCGAAGAACGGGCGGCAGATCTGCTGCGCTCGTAGGGCGGGTCCCGTTCTTCGGACCCGCCGAGTCCTACGGTAGTTCGCCGCCCCCGGCCGCGTGGTAATGCCCATGTGCCGGGTCCCACACGCGGGTCGGTCCGCCGCGACGATCGCTCGTCACCGAGGCCACGCCGGCGGCGAGCGCGGCGATCATGGCCCCGCCCACCACGATCATCAGCATTTTCGACTGGCGGTCGCTGGCGGACTTGATGCCGTGGCATTTCTTGAACTTCTTGCCGCTTCCGCACGAGCAGAGATCGTTGCGTCCGGTCTTGGCCATGCTGCTCCCTCGCGCGGACTGTATCGCATGGCGCGGTGCATCGGCAACCGCGGGGGTTCAGTTGCGCGGGACCCGGCGAACCAGCTCGTCAAACCAGTTCTGGACGAGCACAATCTCAGAAGGTCTGACGGCCTCGCGGGGCCGTTGCTGGACCATCAGCAGTCGCGAGCCATCGACGGAAACGTCGTAACCGCGCACGTTGGCCGCGGGCCCCAGAGGGGTCTCGAAGAGCTTTCGAGGCTGGCCGCTGATCGGCGTCGGACCCGGCGTCACGCTCACCGTCATCACCGAATAGGGACCCGAGTCAGCGGGTCCGACGGGAGCCAGATAGATCAGCTCGCGGCCCGACCTGGTCCATAGAGGCGAGTGTCCACCCGAGACCGAGATCAGCTCGCGCCGGCCGAGGCCGGGATACGGTGTCACGTAGACTTCATTCTGGCCGGACTCGTTCGAGGTGTAGGCGAGCCAGTGGCCGTCCGGCGAGAGCTCGGGGTACTGCTCGTCGAATCGCGTGACGATCAACTCTCGCACCTTGCCGTCCTCGAGAGTCAAGATGTCATGCAGGTTCTGTGAGTTGCTGTCGCCCTCGACGAACACGAGGCTGCGGCCGTCAGGTGACCACGAGCCGGCGCGGTGCAGTTGTGGGCTGGTCGTGAGCCGCTCTGACGTGCCGTTTCCGTCAGCCGGCTGCCAGAACAGATTCTCCTGACCGCCAATCGACGAGCCGAAGGTGAGGCGCAAACCGTCGGGTGTCCAGGCCGGAGCCATGTTGCGTCCGTCAATAGTCACGCGCCCCATGGTGCCTCGGCCGATGTCGTACATCCATATGTTGCGGTCACCCTGCGTCGACACCGCAACCCGCTTGCCGTCAGGCGACAGTCGCGGATAGCTGTAGGCGCGTGCTGGCAGAGGCAGCTGCTCGATCCGGCCCGTTCGATCGACCCAGACGAGCACCCGCTCTGGAAAGACGTAGACGCCGCCTCTGACGTAGGCGAGCGAGCCCGAGGCCGACACGCTGAATTGACCGGCGCCGGAATCCAGCATCGAGTTGTTCATGTTCGCGGACTGCATCACGTCCGGAACGACGGCAACCCCACCTCCCATGACGCGCCGCTGTGTGAGGTCAAACGGTGCGGCGAGCAGCACGCCGCGTCGGACGTAGACGATGTGGCCGGTCGGAATGTACCGTGCGTCGGCGCCGCCGTCGACGAGAAGCGTTCGTGGCGCGCCGTTGAGCGGCTGAATGACAACCTGGGTGTCATCCCATGTCGGGAGGAGCGTGCGAGTCACGGTGAATATCACCGCCTCGTCTCCCGGCACGAGGTGAGGGAGCCGGTGACTGACCTCGCC
Source organism: uncultured Acidobacteriota bacterium (assembly GCA_963751025.1). Taxonomy (GTDB): domain Bacteria; phylum Acidobacteriota; class Vicinamibacteria; order Vicinamibacterales; family UBA2999; genus Gp6-AA40. Next base: position 506,454 of record CAVVTC010000017.1, read on the forward strand.
CATCGCGGCATCCGGTGTGGTAATGGCCACCGGGGTCCCACCGCGTGCGGACACTCTCCAGAGTCCGCCGTTGTCGTGCGCGAACACGACCACGTCCGTGGTGCCCCAGCTCGCGCCGAAAATGAGCGGCGACGCGCAGAGCGTGGTCGCGCCGCCGCCGGCAAGGGAAATCTTCTTCAGGGAGCCGTCGGCCCAGAATCCGACCGACTGACCATCCGGCGAGAAGAACGGGCTCGCCGCACCATCGGTTCCAGGCAGGGGAGTGGCTTCCAGCTGCGCCAGGGGTCGCACGTAGAGCTGCTGCTTCGCGCCTTGCACGGCAGTGAACACGATGGTCTGACCGTCTGGCGACAGCGCGATCGCGGGCCGGCTGAGATGCCCGAAGGAGAATGTCCGGTCGGCCGCGGCCGCCTGAAGCTGATCGGCCGGCGCAGCGTTGAGCAGCACTCGTGATGTGACCGCAGGTCGCGGTGGCGGCGTCATCAACCGCGAAAGGCCAATGCCGACCAACATCCCGAAGAGTGCACCAGCGACGAGGGTCAGCACGCTCGCGGCAAGGGTTCGTCGTCTCGCTGAGGGTTGCGCGTCCGCAGCGGCCGACGCCGAAGGCGATGAGTCCGCGATCCACGCGAGCTCGCGCTCGAGGTCTCTGGCACTCTGCCACCGCGCGTCCGGGTCTTTTGCCAGACAGGTTCTCATCAGGCGATCGAGCCCTGCCGGTGTGAGTGGCTGCAGCGTGGACAACGACGGAGGCTCGTGCTCGAGGATCGCGGCGATGAGGCTGGCCTGGCTCTTCCCTTCGAAGGCCTTCCGGCCCGTGAGCATTTCATAGAGGACCGCGCCAAACGCGAAGATGTCGGTGCGTGCGTCGGCCTCCTTGGCCTCGAGTTGCTCGGGCGCCATGTACTGAAAGGTCCCGACGATGGTGCCCTGCGCGGTGAGGTCGGGCGCGGCGGTCACCGCGGAGGCCATTACGTGCTGGACTGCGGGACGGCTGGCGCGCGCGAGGCCGAAGTCCAGGAGCTTCGCACCGGACTTCGTCAACATCACATTTCCGGGTTTGAGGTCGCGGTGCACGATCCCCGAGCCGTGCGCTTTGGCGAGGGCGTCGGCGATCTCGCGCGCATGCCGCAGCGTGTCGGCGAGCGGCATCGGCCCGCGTGACAGGCGTGACGCCAGCGTCTCGCCCTCGAGATACTGCATGACGAGAAACGCGGTGCCGTCGTGTTCGCCGACGTCGTAGAGGGCGCAGATGTGCGGGTGATCGAGGGACGAGATCGCCCGGGCCTCGTTCTCGAAGCGCACGCGGAAGTGTGGCTCAGACGCCAGCGCGGGCGGGAGCACTTTGACGGCGACGACGCGGTCGAGCCTGGTGTCGCGGGCCCGATAGACCTCGCCCATGCCGCCGGCGCCCACCAGCGATTCCAGCAGGTAGGGTCCCAAGCGCGTGCCCGCGGGCAGTGGCATTGATGTGGCCGTATCTTGCCACAACCTGCTAGCATCCCGCGGACAGGAGGCCGTCGTATGCGCCGAACACTCTCACTGCTGATTGGATTGCTCTCGGTCGCGCTGCTCTCGGCCCAGGCGCGTACTACGCTTGACATCTATCTGGTGGACGTCGAGGGCGGCAACGCCACGCTGTTCGTGGCGCCGTCAGGCGACTCACTGCTGATCGACACCGGCAATGGCGGCGCGGGCGCGATGCGCGATGCTGACCGCATCATGGCCGCCGCCAAGGATGCGCGGCTCACGCAGATCGATCACCTGATCACCACGCATTACCACGGCGATCACTACGGCGCGATGACCGAGGTAGCCTCGCGCATTCCGATCAAGGATTTCATCGACCACGGCCCGAACGTGCAGCCTGCGGCTGCGGCCGACGAGTTCCTCCAGAAGGTGTATCCGCAGCTCTACGCCAAGAGCAAGCACACCATCGCGAAGCCCGGCGACAAGATCGAGCTCAAGGGTCTCGATGCGCGCGTCGTCGCGTCCGCCGGGCAGATGATTGCGAACCCGCTGTCCCGGGCGCCGGCAGCAGCAACCCGTACTGCGCGGCCTACAAGCCAAAGGATCCCGATCCGGGCGAGAACGCGCAGTCAGTCGGCACGCACGTCACGTTCGGACGATTCAAGACGGTTCACCTCGGCGACCTGACGTGGAACAAAGAGTCCGACCTGATGTGTCCCACCAACCGGCTGGGCGCTGTAGACCTGTTCATCGTGTCGCATCACGGGCAGGCGATCTCGAACTCGGAGGTGCTCGTGCACGCGCTCGCGCCGCGAGTCATGATCATGAACAACGGCACGCGCAAGGGCGGACAGCCCGACGCGATGAAGGTGATGCACTCGTCGCCCGGGCTCGAGGATCTCTGGCAGATCCACTTCTCGCTGTTGAGCGGCCAGGAGTACACCGTGCCCGGGATGTTCATCGCGAACGGCGTCGATCAACAGCCGGATGCGATGCCCATCGCCGCGACGGCCGCACCCGCGCCAGGACCGGGAGCCGCGCCGCCGCCCGTACACAACGGGCCGGCACACTGGATCAAAGTGTCTGCGCGTGAAGACGGCTCGTTCACCGTCACGAACTCACGCAATGGATTCTCGAAGACGTACGCGGCCCGCAAGTGATCTGCTAGGGCGTGTACTTCAATTCCAGGATGCTCCCGGGATTCGCGAGCTTTTGACTCACAACGCCCGCTGCGTCTCGACTAGGCCCTGTTGGATCGGTGGCCAAGTACGATCGTCCGTCCATCGGGGTTGAGCGCGACGTCCCGGTAGCGATTCGCGGACTTGAACAGCTCTGACGGCGGGCCCTGGACCGAGCGTCCATCCGGAGCGAGAGACAGCCGATACACCGCGCCGCGAATGAGGCTCAGCACGAGCAGCGAGTTCTTCCAGCCGGGAATCCCGTCGCCGGTATAGACATCGAGGCCTCCCGGCGCGATCGTCGCGCTGCCGATCCGGTTCAGGTCGTAACCGGTCTCGACGGTGAAGAACGTGCGCAGGGGCGGCGTGAACTGCGGGTGGTTGAACGTGCTCTCCGCCTGTTGCGGCACCGATGGCGGGGATCGGAGCACCGCCCGGCGGCAAAGACGCGCACGGGGCCGGGCTCGATGCCGACCAGTTCGCGTACACGTACGCCCTTGCCGTCGTTGTAGCCCGCGACGTTCGGCCAGCCGTAGTTGCGGCCGCCCTCGATCAGGTTCGCTTCATCGTCGGAGCTTGGACCGTGCTCGGATTCGTACAGCCGTCCATTGGGGCCGAAGGCGAGGCCGAGGGGGTTGCGGTGTCCGACGGAGAACACGTGGCTGCGGACGCCGCCGATCTCGGGGTTGTCCGAGGGAATCGAGCCATCGAGATCGAGCCTGAGGATCTTGCCCTGATACGCCGACCAGTCCTTGGCTCGCACCTGCGCGGCGGTAGGCAGCGTCTGGGAGTGGTTGGCGTCGCAGCGGTTGCCGCCGAAGTTGCTGCCCTGATCGCCGATGGTGAGATAGAGCTTCCGATCGGGGCCGAACGCCAGGCGGCCGCCGACGTGATCGGTATGGGTCGGCAGTCCGGTCAGGATGTCGAGCGGATCGACAAGCACACGCGACGCTTGATCGTATCGATAGCGCCTGACCGTCAGACGCCGAGCCAGTGCCGGCCCCGCCGCATCGTCATAGGTGAACGCCACGTAGACGAAGTCGTTTCCGGTGCCGCGCAAGAGGTCCGCATGAAACGCGAGGCCAAGCAGACCATCCTGTGTGAACGTCGTGTTCACTTCGGGAATGGTCGCGGCCACGCTTCTCGAACCGTCCGCGGGATTGATGCGGACGACGCGGCGGCCGGTGCGCTCGGTGACCCAGAGCTGCTGGTCGGGTCCCCAGGCAACCTCCCACGGACCCTCGAGCCCTGAGACGAGGACCCGCGTCGCGAAACGCTCGGGTGGGTTGGTGACGACAGTGGAATCCTGCGTCGCGGCCGCGACAGCCATGACCGTCATGAGCGCTCCGGCAAGCCCGGCCATCGCCTCGCACCGTCGAACCTTCGCACCGTCGCACCCTCATGATGCGGCCAATTAGAACACGAACATCGCGCTCAGAAAGATGGCGATCATGAGGAACGCGATGCCGACTTTGACCGCCATGCCGAGGAGGAATCCGATCCACGCCGCGAGCCCGGCCTTGCCGACTTTCGCGATGTCGCGATGGACGGTCAGCTCTCCGATGATGGCGCCGACGAACGGTCCGAAGATGATGCCCACCGGACCCAGAAAGAGTCCGGCCAGAGTGCCAAGACCGGCTCCGACCATCGCCCGTGGACTGGCGCCGAACTTCTTCGCCCCGAGGGCCGCGGCGGCAAAGTCCACGAGATAGCTGGCGGCGCCGATCGCGCCAATCACGACGAGCGTCCACACGCCCACCCGCGCGAAGCCGTCCGCCCATGCCGCTACCACGAGGCCGGCCACGATCAGCATCGCCCCCGGAAGCGCCGGTAGCACGGTGCCCACCAGTCCGACGATCACGAGCACGACCGCGAGCACGAACAGAAGGATGGTCATTCGGTACCTAGAATCCCTCAGTGTCTCTAACCGTTTTCACCTCGCCCCGATTCGCCGATCACCTCACACCGCCGGGACACCCCGAGCGCGTCGAGCGCTTCGAGGCGATGCAGGTCGTGGCCTCAGAGTTCGGCAAACGGGGCGGCCGCGTCCAGCGAGCCGCGCCGCGTAACCGACCAGGAGGTCACGCGGATTCACGACGCCGACTATCTCACGTCGATCAAGGAGACCGCAGGCCGCGCTGTTGCCCTGGATCCGGATACGTTCACGTCGCCCGGGACGTTCGAAGCCGCGTATGTCGCAGCGGGTGCGGCGGTGACGGCGGTCGAGCACGTGCTCGATGGCGGCGCCGGTACCCGGGCGCTGGCGCATGGTCAGGCCGCCCGGGCATCACGCCGAGCGAAACCGTGCGATGGGCTTCTGCTTCTTCAACAACATCGCGATTGCCGCTGCGCACGCCCGCGCGCGCGGTCTTCAGCGCGTCGCGATCGTGGACTACGACGTCCATCATGGCAACGGCACGCAGTGGAGCTTCTACAGCGACCCATCGGTCCTGTTCATCTCATCCCACCAGCATCCGTACTATCCTGGCACCGGCGCGGCCGGGGACACCGGCACCGGCGCCGGGCCGGGCTTCACGGTCAATCTTCCGCTCAGTGCGGGCGCCACCGACGCAGACTACGAACTGGTCTACTCGAAGGTGGCGCTTCCGATCCTCTCGCAGTTTCGACCGGAGCTCATTCTGATCTCGGCGGGCTTCGACGCGCACATGAACGATCCACTCGCGGGGATGCGACTGACCAGCCCGTTCTTTGGGCACCTCACAGCGGCCATCGTCAAGGTTGCCGACGAGTGCTGCGCCGGCCGGGTCGTGGCGGTGACCGAAGGCGGGTACGATCTCGCGGCGCTTGCCGAGTCGCTGCGCGCGACGATCCGCGCCCTCGAGGGCGAGCCGACCGCGTGCCGCTGCTCCAGGCAGTGCGAGCGCTGCGCGGTGAAGCGACGGTCAAGGCCGTGCTCCCGCATCTCTCCGATCACTGGAAGCTATAATCGAATCAGTGCCCGACTACCATCCACAGGAACTCGATAGGAAGTGGCAGCAGAAATGGGCGGCCGCACGCGCATTCGAGGTTGAGGTCGATCGCTCGAAGCCGAAGTTCTACTGCCTCGAGATGTTCGCGTATCCCTCCGGCCATGCCCACATGGGGCACGTCCGCAACTACAGCATCGGCGACGCGCTGGCGCGCATGAAGCGGATGCGCGGTTACAACGTGCTGCACCCGTTCGGGTGGGATGCATTCGGTCTGCCAGCGGAGAACGCCGCGATCAAGAACGGCATTCATCCCGAGGTCTCGACCCGCGGCAACATCGCGCACATGAAGGGGCAGCTCCAACGCCTCGGCATCAGCTATGCCTGGGAGCGCGAGCTCGCGACCTGCGACGCCGAGTACTACAAGTGGAACCAGTGGCTCTTCATCCGCATGTTCGAGAAGGGCCTCGCCTATCGCCGCAAGTCGTCGGTGAACTGGTGCCCGGTGGACAACACGGTCCTCGCCAACGAACAGGTCGTGGACGGCAAGTGCTGGCGCTGCGACACGCCCGTCGAGACCCGCGATCTCGAGCAGTGGTTCTTCCGCATCACTGCGTACGCCGATGAACTGCTGGACGCCACCAGCACGCTGACCCAATGGCCCGAAAAAGTTCTGACGATGCAGCAGAACTGGATCGGGCGGTCGGAGGGCGCGCGCGTCAAGTTCCCGCTCGAAGGCGACCCGCAGACCGTCATCGAGGTGTTCACCACCCGCATCGACACGATCTACGGTTCGACATTCGTGCTGCTCGGCCCCGAGCATCCGCTCGTGCAGACGCTCGCGGACAAGTCGAAGCGATCCGGCGGGTCTCAAGAAGAAGGCGCAGGCGTTCCGGCTGCAGGACCGTGCCGCACGTCTGAGCGGCGAGATCGAGAAGGAAGGCTTCGACACCGGCTTCCGTGCGATCAATCCGTTCACGAACGAGCCGGTGCCGATCTGGGTCGCGAACTTCGTCCTCGGCGAGTACGGCACCGGCGCGGTGATGGCCGTACCCGCGCACGACGAGCGCGACTTCGAGTTCGCGCGGAAGTTCAACCTGCCGATCACGGTCGTCGTGACGCCGGATGGGAAGCCTGCGTCGGCGGATGGTCTCACCGAGGCTGGTGCCAACTACGGACGCTGGTCGGATTCAGGCGAGTTCTCGGGCCTGACGTCGGACGAGGCGCTCAAGAAGATGACTGCGGCGGCCAAGGCCCGCGGCATCGGTGAGGGCACCGTCCAGTACCGTCTCAAGGACTGGGGGATCTCGCGCCAGCGATACTGGGGCACGCCGATCCCGATGATCTACTGCGAGACCGACGGCATCGTCCCGGTGCCGGACGAGCAGCTGCCGGTCGTGCTGCCGACCGTGACGCACTTCAGCGGCCGCGGCGACTCGCCGCTGGCGCAGGTGCCGGAGTTCGTCAACGTGACGTGTCCGAAGTGCGGCGGGCCTGCCCGGCGCGAGACGGACACGATGGACACGTTCGTCGACTCGTCCTGGTACTTCTACCGCTTCGCGGATCCGCGGAACAATACGCAGGCGTTCGACCCCGACAGGCTGAAGTATTGGCTGCCCGTGGACTTCTACGTCGGCGGCGTCGAGCACGCGATTCTTCATCTCATCTACTCACGGTTCTTCGCGCGCGTGTTTCGTGATCTCGGGATGGTCGATCACAGCGAGCCGTTCACGCACCTCCTGACGCAGGGGATGGTGCTCAAAGAAGGCGCTGTGATGTCGAAGTCCAAGGGCAACGTCGTTGACCCGGACGCGATGATGCAGAAGTACGGCGCGGACGCCCTGCGGCTGTATGTCATGTTCGTGGCGCCGCCCGAGAAGGAAATCGAGTGGACCGATACCGGGATCGAGGGCGGCTTCCGCTTTCTCGCCCGCGTCTGGCGCTCGTGGACCACTGGAACGAGACCGTTGGCGGTGACGGAATCGCCGGGCCTCAGCAGGGATCGCTCAACGCGGCAGAAAAGTCGCTGCGCCGGAAAACGCACGACACCATTCGGCGCGTCACCGCCGACATCGAGCAGCGGCAGCAGCTGAATACGGCGGTGTCAGCGTTGATGGAGCTCGTCAACGAGCTGTACGCCTTCAGCGAGCAGACGGTAACCGGCGGCCCCGGCCACAGAGGCGACGAGGACGTCGAGCACGCCGGAGACATGGAGCGGGCCGAGACGATTGCCGTCGTCCGCGAGGCCCTCGAGGCGCTGGTCCTGATGCTCGCGCCGTTCGCTCCGCACACGGCCGAAGAGCTGTGGTGCATGCTCGGGTACCAGGACGGGCTCAGCGCGGCGAGCTGGCCCGTGTTCGACGCCGAGGTCGCGAAGGCGGACGAGCTCACGATACCGGTTCAGGTGAACGGCAAGGTGCGGAGTCGCTTGACCGTGCCCGCCGCGACGCCGGAATCCGAGCTCGAGAGGCTGGCGCTCGCCGACCCGGCGGTGCAGGCGCACATCAGCGGGAAGACGGTGCAGAAGGTCGTCGTCGCGAAGGGCCGTCTGGTGTCGATCGTCGTGAAATGAAGATGAGAGCAGCACTGGTTCTGATGCTGGCGCTTGCGACCTCGGGCTGCGGCTACGCCCTGGCCGGCCGAGGCTCGTTCCTGCCCGAGAACATCCGGGTCGTCGGCATCCCGCCGATCGAGAATCGCAGCAACGTTCCTCCTGGTCGAGCAGGTGCTCACCGAGAAGATCCGCACCGAGTTCATCGGCCGGGGCAAGTACAACGTCGTGACGGAGGCATCCGGAGCCGATGCCGGTGCTGACCGGCGAGATCACCGGGATCTCGGTGCAGCCGATCGGCTTCAACGAACAGCAGTTCGCCTCGCGCTATCTCTTCATCATGACGATGAAGGTGCAGCTGACTGACGCGCGAGACGAGTATGGTCCTGTGGTCCAACGATGCGTTGACGTTCCGTGAGGAGTCCGAGTCGACGGCGCGCAACCTGACCGTCGTGGACGCCGGGGCGTTCATCGATCAGGAGCGCAGCTCGTTCGATCGCATCGCCAGCGACGTCGCTCGTTCCGTGGTCACGGCCATCCTCGAGGCGTTCTGAGTGCCGTCCTTATCGATCAACATCCTCCGCACACAGCTCGCCTCAGGCGAGACCGATCCGCTGTACATGCTCGTCGGCTCGGACGAACTCGAGAAGGACGCCGTGGCGGCGGACTTTGCCGAGATGGTCGAGGAGGACCTGCGCGCATTCAATGTCGAGCGACTGTACGGCGGCGAGACGGAGGTGGTGGACGCGCTGATCGACGCGGCCAGCACGCTGCCGATGATGGTGCCGCGGCGACTGATCGTCGTGGCCGCAGCCGAGAGGCTGCTGATGCCCAAGCGGGCGAGCAAGGAAACCGACGAAGAGCTGGAGCGGCTCGAAGCGTTCATCGAGGCGCCTCCCGCGCACGCCACCGTGGTGTTCGTCTGCGGGCCGCTGGACCTGCGCCGGCGGGTGATCAAGCTGCTGCTGAAGACCGCGCACGTCGTTGACTGCGGTTCGATCGAGACCGAGGCGGATGCGCAGCGATGGGTCAAGGCGCGTGCGGCGCGGGATCACGTGAATCTGGAGCCGGCCGCCGCGGCCGAACTTGTGGCTCGCGCCGGCCTCGATCTCGTGCGCCTGCGCGCCGGGTTCGAGCGGGTCACGATGTACGCGATGGGCCAGGCGGCGATCACGGTTGACGATGTGCGGCAGGCGGTGGCGGCTGGACCGGAGGCTCAGGCCGACTGGGGCGTGGCCAACGCGATCCAGCGCAACGACGCGCGTGAGGCGTTGCGGGAGCTGGGGCTGGCCTTCGATAGCGGGGATGTCGCCTTCAAGATCCTGGGCCAGATCAGGATCGCGGCGGAGAAGCTGCCAGCGCGCCGGCTCGGCCCGGCCATGGACGCGCTGTTCCGAACCGACATCGCGCTGAAGTCGTCAGGCGGCGACCCGCGGATTCTGCTCGAGCGGTTGGTGTTGGAGATGTGTGGGGGCGAGGGCCGCCTGAAGGCGGCCCCGCTACTCAGGCCGGGGCTATCCCAGGCCGTGGGGGCCGCCTTTAGGCGGCCCGGATCACGCCGTGGCCTTGGCCAGCCGTGACGAGAGCCGGGACTTGTAGCGGCCGGCCGTATTGCGATGAATGATGCCCTTGGTCGCCATCTTGTCCACGATGGAGACCGTCTTGTTGAGCGCCGTCTTGGCTCCCGACAGGTCCTTCGCATCGAGCGAGGCGCGGATCGCCTTGAGCGCGGTGCGCAGCTTCGAACGCATCTGCCGGTTGTGCTCCCGGCGCGTGATGTTCTGTCGGTTCGCCTTCAGGGCGGATTTTGTACGCTTGGCCACAGTGTCTGATCACGCCGCACGCGGGGCGGGCGTCCTCTTTCTGGTGAAAATTCCCGGTCTTACAAAGGGGTTATTGTAACACGTCGAGCGCGACCTTCCATTGGCCGTTCCGCTCGCGGACCCAGACCCGCACGTAGAACCCCACCTCGACGTTCACGGTCTGCGTGCTCGCCCGCGGCCCTCTGCCGTGACCGTGCGGGTTGGCGCGATCGTGAAGGTGCCCCAGGTGTATCCGATGATCGCCGGAGCGGGCCACCTCCGAGAACTGCGAGTCCGCGCTCGAGACCGCCCGCTGCGATGCCAGCCATTTCGTCGCCGCCGCCTGTCCGACGACCGGCATCTGGTTCTGGCGATGGAACCGCACACCGTCGGCCAGCCTCGACCGGTAGGCGCGCACCGGGCTCGTCTTGAGCACGCTGTTCAGCAGTTCATCGGCGGTGCCGAGCGGCGGCGTCGAGTCATCGTAGTCGCCGGTGAAGCGGTTGTCGTGCGGCGCGCGCGTGAAGCCGGCGGGGAAGGGGACCGCGCTCGGCGTGTTGATGCCCACGTCCATCACCACCTTGAACGAGCCGTCACGCTGCCGCTTCCAGATCGAGGCGTAATTGGAGTGCCGAGGCTTTCCTCCATCACGCGAGGCGCGGATGTTTCGAACCGGACCGGTCAGATAGCCGATCTCGCCGCTGGCGGAGACGTCGCCGTAGCGCGGCTCCCAGATCAACTGCAGGTCCTTGGGCGGATCGGGGTTCTTGGCGATCTGATCGCGCGCCGGACCGGGTTTGCCTTCCGCGAACCCGACCGCGTTCGGCGCGAAGAATTCGAGGAAGGCGTCCTTCCATCCGATCACCAGCGCGCGGGCGGCGAAGGCGCGCTCCGCCTCGATCATCTGAGTGAGTGACTCCGGGATCGGATTGGGAGCCTGGCCGGACACACTGAACGTGACCGTGGCCAGGGCGAGAGCGATCAACGCTCGCATGAGGAGATACTACGTCAACTCCCAACACCCGATTCCCAAGTCCCAACTCCTCGCAACGCCCGAATTGCCAGGTTGTTGGGACCAGTTTCTACGGGTGGGGACGAATGGGAACGTAGAGCGCACGCTTGAGCGTGCGCGGATCAGCGGCTGATGATTTCGAAGCTGCCCGAAGAGGGCTTTTCGCTGGAGTAGCGCGGGACCGCGCGGCCATCGAGGATCTCGATGGTCTTGTAGATCCGCAGCTTCCGGGTGGAGACCTTCGCATCGCCAGCGGCCGAGCCAACCTTGCGCACGTAGTCCCGGGTTTCCCGGTACGGGGGAATCTTGCCGTAGCGATCGACGGCGCCGGACCCGGCGTTGTACGCGGCGAGCGCGAGCTCTTCGTTGCCCTGGTACTTGTCGAGCAGCAACCGCAGATACCGGGTTCCGCCACGAATGTTCTGTTCGGGATCGTACGGGCGCTGGACGCCGAGCATCCGCGCGGTGTCCGGCATGAGCTGCATGAGCCCCATGGCGCCCTTTGGCGACAGCGCGCGCGAGTTGTAGCCGGATTCGACCTGAATGACCGCGCGCACCAACTCGGGCCGCAACGACTGCCTGGTCGAATACTCGAGCACGTACGGCTCGTACCGCTCGCGAGCGGAGGTGGACTCCACCGGCGTCGTCGAGACGTAACTGGGGGCGCCTTCGACTTCGTAGACGTCCGTCGGGCGATCGATGGACCGGTCGGAGAGGACCAGCGTGCCGTTGGCGTCCCGCCAGGCGTAGATCTGCGCGTCGGCGTGGCTCGGCCAGACGAGGGCGAGCAGCGTGGCGGCGAGCAGCGCGCGAGTCAACATGGGTAGGCCCGTGCCCTACCGTGAAGAAAAGCTCCAGGCAGGCGGTTGTGGGCTGATTAGTTCTTTTATCGGCCGCCCGTTCGGGAGTCTTAGGGGGCTGTGCAGAGCGGTGCGCATCGGGCCCCGATCGTGTACAAATCTCGGCGTTCGCCTGCGAGTCGCCTCAGATTGGAGCTGGGCGTTGGGACTCGTTGAGCGCTGGTCCTGGTCCTTGGGCGTTGGGAGTTGAGATGTGGCAGCGGTGGGTTCGGCAGCCGCAGCGGGTGTGGCTGCGCAGGGCACTTTTTCAAATTCATCTGTGGACGGGGTTGGCGCTCGGGCTGTACGTCGTGATGCTGAGCGTGACGGGGAGCGCGCTGGTCTATCGCAACGAGCTGGATCGGTTCTTTGCCACTCCGCGCCCGACGTTCGATCCCAAGGCCACGCGTCTGACGACCGAGCAGCTGACGGCGAAAGCCCAGAGCGAGTATCCCGGATGGTCGATCACGCGGGTCGGAGACCGCATCACGCGGCGCAACCCGACGATCGAAGTCTGGGTCGAGCGCGGTACGGAGAAGAAGGAGCGCCTCTTCAATCCCTACACGGGTGAGGACCTCGGCGACTCGGTGACACAGGGCGAGTACTTCGTGCTGTGGCTCGCACGCCTGCACGACGAGCTTGCTGCTCGATCGTCCGGGGCGATTCTGGAACGGCATCGGCAGCGCCATCTTTAGCGTGACGGCAGTCACCGGCCTGGTGGTCTGGTGGCCTGGCTCGAGCCGCTGGAAGCGCAGCCTGGGGATCAAATGGAGCTCCGGCTGGCGCCGCTTCAACTGGGATCTCCACAGCGCGATCGGTTTCTGGCTGTTTCTCTTCATGCTGATGTGGGGGATCTCCGGCTTCTACCTCGGCGTCCCTGAGCCGTTCTCGAACTTTGTCGATTGGACCTCCGATCCAGAAGCGATCCTCGGCGATCGGACGGGCGACATCGTGCTGAACTGGCTGACGCGTCTTCACTTCGGGCGATGGCGCAATGCGCCGGTGCTCAAGGCGGTGTGGGCGTTCATTGGCCTGGTGCCTGCTGTTGATGCTCGTGACCGGCGTCATCATGTGGTGGAACCGCGTGCTGCGGAAGCGGCCGAACGTGAGTGAGGCGACGACGGAGGCCACGGCCTGATGCGTGCCTGGATCGTCCCGCCGGGTTCCACAAGCAACGCCGATCTGCGCCGCGTCGATCGCCGCGATCCGCAGCCTGGGTACGGCCAGGTGCTGGTTCGTGTCCGTGCCGTGTCGCTCAACTATCGTGACCGGATGGTGGTCAACGGCACCTACTTCAGCGGTCCGAACACGCGCGACCTGGTGCCGCTGTCCGACGGCGCAGGTGAGGTGGCCGCGATCGGCGCACGGCGTCTCTCGACTGCGTGTCGGGGATCGCGTGGCCGGGCTGTTTTTCCAGCGGCCCCCGGACGGCGCGCCCGGCGCGCCGCCCGCTCGCGCTCGGCTCGCCGCTCGACGGCACGCTCGCCGACTACATCGTGCTCTACGAGGATGGTCTCGTCGCTGATCCCGGCCGACCTGAGCGACGAGGAGGCGGCGTGTCTCCCGTGCGCGGCGGTGACGGCGTGGCACGCGCTCTTCCGAGCCGGACGTCCGATTCACGCCGGCGACACGGTCCTTGTGCTCGGCACAGGCGGCGTGTCCATCTTCGCGCTGCAGTTCGCGCGCAGCACCGGCGCCCGCGTGATCGCCACGTCGTCGACCGACGAAAAGCTCGAGCGATTGATGGCCCTGGGCGCGTCGGACGCGATCAATTACACAGCGCACGCCCGAGTGGGACAAGGAGGTCCTGCGTCTCACCGGCGGTCGCGGGGTCGATTGCGTCGTCGAGGTCGGGGGCGGCGGGACGTTCGCGCGGTCCCTGCAGGCGCTCGCGCGCGGCGGCAAGGTATGTCTGATTGGCTTCGTCGCCGGACGCGACGGGGATACCAGTCCGTATCCGTTGATGTATAAAGCCGGTAGCCTTCACGGCATTTACGTCGGCGATCGCGAGATGTTCGAGGAGATGAATCGCGCGATCGCGGTCAATCGCATCAGGCCGGTCATCGATCGGGTATTTCCGTTCGAGGAGGCGGCGCGCGCGTTTGCGCACCACGCCTCGGGGCAGTTCGTCGGCAAGGTCGTCATTGGAATGTAGTGTCCGGCTTCAGCCGGACCGATGTAGGGCCGGTCCTGTGGACCGGCCGAAGGGAGCGCAGTCATGAACGCGAATCGACGTGAGTTCATCGTGACATCGTCGCTGGCCGTCGCGGCCGGCGCACTCGTGCCCGAGACGGCTGTTCGGCCAGCAGGCGCCCGCCGCGGCGCCGCAGCCGCCGACAGTCCCCATGTTCGCTTCGCTGCGCCGCAACGTGGGCACCTTCACGGCGCGAGGCGGCACGATGGGCTGGCTGGTCGCTCCCGATGCCGTCGTCGTGATCGACAGTCAGTTCGCCGACACGTCGAAGATGTTTCTCGAGGGCTTCAAGCCGATGAGCGGCGGCCGCAAGATCGATCTGCTGATCAACACGCATCACCATCCCGACCACACCGGCGGCAACAAGGTGCTGCAGCCGTCGGTCGTGAAGATCGTGGCCCACGAAAACGCCCCCGCGCTTCAGCGCAAGCAGGCCGCGGCGCAGAAGAGCGAGGACGACCAGGCGTACGCCGACACGACGTTCAAGGGCGACTGGAAGGTCGATCTCGGGAGCGAGGTCGTCTCGGCGCGTCACTACGGTCCGGGCCACACCGAGCGGCGACGCGGTGATCTTCTTCCAGCGCGCCAACGTGGCCCACATGGGCGACCTGATGTCGCATCAGCGGCACCCGCGCGTGGACCGTCCGTCGGGCGCCTCGATTCGCAACTGGCTGGTGACGCTCGAGAAGGTCGTGAAGGATCACAACGCCGACACGATCTACATCTTCGGCCACTCGAAGGTGGGCGTGCCGGTGACCGGACCGAAGGCCGATCTGCTGGCGCTGCGCGACTACTTTTCGGCGATGCTCGACTACGTGCAGAAGGGCATCAAGGCAGGGAAGTCGGCCGACGAGATCGTCAAGGCCGGGCTGCCGCAGTTTGCCGCCAACGAAGGCGCGCCGCAGCTGCAGGTCGCCTACGACGAGCTGACCGCGAAGAGCTGAGACCGGTCAGGCGGCATGACGAGGTATCTCCGGAGTCTGTGTCTGGCAGCGATCGCGACGACGCTCGTCCCGTTCGCTGCCGCCGCACAGGACGTCAAGTCCGACCAGCAGATCCTGATCGAGCTGGAGCGCGCGTGGGACGCGGCGTTTCATCGCCAGGACGCCAAGTTCATCGAGACGCTCCTGGCCGACGAGTTCATCGCGACCTACGGCGACGGCTCACGCGGCGACAAGGCCAAGGAGCTGAGCCTCGTGGCGGATAACAAGCAGCAAGTGGACTCCCGTCGCCTCGACGAGTTCATCGTCAAGACGTTCGGGAACACGGCCGTGGTGTGGTTCACTCAGATACTGGTCGGGCCGGTCAACGGAAAGCCAACCGAGATTCGGTATCGCTACGTGGATGTCTGGGTGATGCGCGATGGCCGCTGGCAGGCTGTCGCCAGTCAAAGCACGAGAGTGAATGCGAAGGAGTGAGCGCGCACGCGAGAGTGCGGGGCATGGTGCCATCGCCGCAGTCTGCGACGGTCGTTCGCCGCCTGCGCAGCATCCCGCATCGCAGACGTCTCGCTCGACGTCAGCGACGACACATCGACCAAGTACTGCCTGGAAGCGACAATCGGCCCGGCGACGCTGCAGGCCTGGGGCGGCAAGTCACGACGGCCGCGTATTCCGGTTGCGTGGGTTGAAGTCGGCAAGGCCTACGTCAGCTATCACCTGATGGGCGTGTCGCGTTCCCGGCGGTGCAGGCCGGCATGTCGAAAGGCGCTGAAAGCGCGCATGCAGGGCAAGACCTGCTTCAACTTCACCGCCTGACGAGCCCGCGATCGCAGAGCTCGACGGGTCACGTCATCATCGATCGCGGCGTTCAAGAAGGCTGGGTTCATCTCGTAAAAGCGCTGGCGCTCATCCCGATTTCAGAATCCTGCCCAGCCAGTAGGCCCCGATCGCGACGGCGGACAGCACGGTCATCAGCGCTGCTCCCACCGTCCACAGTTGCGCCGGCTGCAGATCCCGAAGCAGTTCACCGACCGTCAATGAAGTCAGGCGGGCATTCCGTTGCGAGTCGTTCGCCGACGCCCGCTCCTTCGCGATCTGGATGAAGTTGGTGAACACGCCCTTGAAGCGATCGGACCGAAAGAAGGCTGGATCGAGTGACGTTTCCTGGACTCTGAACTCCAGCCGGTCCTTCAGCATGGCCTCCTGATAGAGGCCTTTCTCGAGAATCACCAGGAGAGGTCGCTTCAACCCGAAGGCCATCGACGCTTCGAGCTGGTTCCAGATCGTAGGATATCGCCTGTTGGCGATCGTCTCGCGCTCCTGCGACTCTGGTTTCTCGACGGCGCTCTCGACGAGAAACCGGGTGAAGGCGATGACCACGACGACGTCAGCCATCTCCATCAGCTCGCGAGCCTGCAGGATCGGCTGCTTGGCTCCCTCACTGCCGCGGCCGACCGTCAGACGCGTGCAGCCGTTCTGACTGAGGAAGACTTCAAAGGCGCTGACGAACGCTTCCTGTTCGGGTGTGTGGGTCGCGCCGACACTGACAAACACCTGCATGCTGGCTTGGTCTCGACGCGGGATGGTAGCACGCGGGACCGGCCGACATCCCGGAGCGGACGCCTACGGTTCGGTGTTGATCGCGTAGTAGGCGATCGTCTTCGTCGGCACGTCTTTCCACCAGTGCGGCGTCTTCGCAGGAATGGTGATGACGTCGCCCTTGCGCAACTGGTGTGACTGACCGCCGTCGATACCCGTCGCCCGAATCTGACCGGGCGCGGTGGTCCTGGCACCGACCAGCGTGCCGCCGGTCACGAACGTCGCTTCGCCCTCGACGATGATGAAGATGTGATTGGTTTTGTCGTGCACCTCGGCCTCGGCGGCGCCGCGGCGATTGGCCAGGATGATCAGCCCCTTGTCGTTGACGATCTCGCCGCCCTTGGTCATCACCTCAGTCACCTTGCTGTTGGGCACGTAGGTGACGACCGTGGGGACTGCGGCGGCGGCCACGGCGATAGCCATCGCCAGAGACAGCGCGAGCACTCGTAGCAGTGTCATGTCAGCATCCTACGCAGAGAGCAGCTTTTCAACGACTCCACGACTCGCGGCGAGCATCTCGGCGATCTTCGACGCGTCCTTGCCGCCGGCTTCGGCGAAGTCGGGCCGTCCGCCGCCACCGCCGCCGACGATCGGCGCCAGCTGCTTCACGACTTGGCCCGCCGGCACCTTCTTCGTCAGATCAGGCGTGACGCCAACGACGATCGAGACCTTGCCGTCGGAAGGGGAGGCGAGGACGACGACGCCGCTCTTGATCTGGCCGCGATGCTGATCGACGAGCGCCCGCAGGCCGTCCTTGTCGAGGCCCGAGACCTCGCGCGCGACGAGCTTGATGCCGGCGACCTCCACGACTTCGGACTGCGCACTGCCGGTCGCCAGAGCCGCCAGACAGCGCGGCCTTCATCTTGGCCTGCTGGAGCTCGCGACCGAGCCTCTTGTCTCTTCGTCCTGCAGCGCCGCGATGCGCGCGCCAGAGTCGCCGGCCGCGCGTTGAGCGCGCCGGCGGCATGCGCCAGCTCGTCGCGCTGCGCGCTGGAAGGCGCGCAGCGAGTCGAGTCCGGTGATGGCCTCGATGCGGCGGACACCCGCCGCGACGCCGCCCTCGGAGACGATCGCAAAGAGTCCGATGTCGCCGGTGGCGCGGACGTGCGTGCCGCCGCAGAGCTCCTGGCTGAAACCCGGAATCGAGACGACGCGGACCTTGTCGCCGTACTTCTCGCCGAAGAGCGCCATGGCGCCGGCCGCGATGGCCTCCTGCGTGTCCTTCACTTCGGTCTGCACGGCGGTGTTCTTGCAGCGATCTGCTCGTTGACGATCTGCTCGATCTCGAGCTGCTGCTCGCGCGTGACCGCGTTGAAATGGACGAAGTCGAACCGCAGCCGGTCGGGCGCGACGAGCGATCCCGGCCTGCTTGACGTGCGGCCCGAGGACCTGTCGCAGCGCGGCGTGGAGCAGGTGCGTGGCCGTGTGATTGCGTCGAGTCGCGTCACGTACGTGCGCGGTGACCTGGCCGTGACGCAGGTCGCGTGGCTTCAGCGTTCCCCTGGTGACTTCGCACGCGCGTGGAGTCGGGGCCACGCGCCAACCGTGACGACGCCCGTGACCTCGCGCCTCGCCCCACGGGCCGCTGATCGTGCCGACATCCGAGACTTGTCCGCCGGCCTCGAGGTAGAAGGGCGTCTCCGCCAGCGCGACGAAGCCCTCTCGTCCCGCGTCGAGAGACGGCGACCTCCCGCCGCTCGCGCGTCGAACAGCGCCAGGGCCTGTGTGTTCAGCGTCGTCGAGTCGTAGCCTCTGAACGCCTGATCGCCGCGCTGAGTCCAGGACGGAACGGCCTCGTCGCTGAGCGTGATCGTCTCGACGGCCTGCGACTTGAACGTGCTGCCCGCCCGTGCCTTCGCGCGCTGGCCTCCATGGCTCGCTCGAAGCCCTCCTTGTCGAACGTCAGTCCACGCGCCTGGACGGTGTCCTCGATGAAGTCGATCGGCAGCCCGTGGGTGTCGTAGAGACGGAAGGCGACGTCGCCGGCGAGCACGCCGTCGCCAGACGCCGCACGTTCGAGCGCGTCTTCGAGCCTGGGCAGGCCGCCGGTGAGCACGGCGTCGAAGCGGTCCTCTTCGCCGCGGACGACCTGGACAATGGCTCTCGCGTTCGAGCGCAGTTCGGGGTAGGCGTCGCCGAAGTCGCGGACCAGCGTGTCCACGAGCGTGTGGAGAAACGGCTCGGTCATGCCGAGGTGCTTCCCGTGGCGCATCGCGCGCCGCATGATCTTGCGCAGCACGTAGCCGCGGTGCTCGTTCGACGGCACGACGCCGTCAGCGATCAGGAACGTCATCGCCCGCATGTGGTCGGCGACCACGCGCATCGACACGTCGCTCTCGGACATCGTCCCGCCGTGCGTCGTTCCGGCGCGTTCGCCGATCGCGGCGAGCAGGGGAGTGAAGGCATCGGTGTCGTAGTTCGACAGATGGCCCTGCATGACGGCGGTGACGCGCTCGAGACCCATGCCCGGTGTCGATCGACGGCGCCGGCAGCGGATTCAGCGTGCCGTCCTGCTGCCGGTCGAACTCCATGAACACGTTGTTCCAGATTTCGACGTAGCGGTCGCAGCTGCACTCCATCCCGCGACAGGCGCGGCCCGCGGTCTCTTCCGCGCAGGGGATTCCGGCGCCGCGGTAGTAGTAGATCTCCGAGCACCGGCCGCACGGTCCGGTGTCGCCCATCGTCCAGAAGTTGTCGTCGGATCCCAGTTCGCCGATGTGGTCGGCGGGGAGATACTTGCTCCAGAGATCGTAGGCCTCGCCGTCGCGCGGTATGCCGGGCTCGCCCTTGAAGATCGTCGCAAAGAGCCGGTCTTTCGGCAGCTTCCACTCCTCGGTCAGCAGCGTCCACGCAAACGGAATCGCCTCACGCCTGAAGTAGTCGCCGAAGGAGAAGTTGCCCAGCATCTCGAAGAAGGTGTGGTGCCGGAACGACGGACCGACGTTGTCCAGGTCGTTGTGCTTGCCGCTGACGCGCATGCACTTCTGCGCGGTGGTCGCTCGCGTGTAGTCGCGCGTCTCCTTGCCAAGGAGCGTGTCCTTGAACTGGTTCATCCCGGCGTTGGTGAACAGCAGCGTCGCATCCCCGTGCGGCACGAGCGGCGAGCTGGCCACGATCCGGTGACCGTTCCGTTCGAAGTACCTGAGGAAAGAGGCGCGAATTTCCTTGGAGGTCATTGGGTCTATTGTAGTCGCGTGGGGTGAACGGAGGGGACGGAGGCAACGTGATGCCGTTCCCTCCGTCACCTCCGTTATCTCGGCTGGTGCTTGCGCAAGACGGCCAGCACCTTGTCCGAATCGAAGCCCTGCGCCATCAAGTAGCGAAACAGACGCTGGAACTCGCGGTCGTCGGCGATGCGCTCGCGGCCGCGCAGGCGCTTCGACAGAGCGGCCGACAGCAGCGCGTCGGCATCGAGATCCTGAAAGACCTCGTCCACGGCTTGCGAGGCGATCGATTTCGCGATGCCGGCGGCCTCGATCTGTTGAAGCACCCGCCGCTTGCCGCGACCACGGACCGAGGTCTGGGTCCGTGCAATCGCGCCGGCGACGCGCTCGTCGCTGATGCTGCGCTCGGCCTTGAGACGGGCGACGGCCTCGTCGATGGCGGCCTGACTCTCGCCACGCTTGGACAGACGTTGGCGGACCTGCGCTTCAGAGAGCTCGCGCCGGGCGAGCATGTGCAGGGCGACCAGATACGTGTCGTGGGACACGAACTGAGTCTACCGCCCCTGTCAGGCGGGTCTGAAAGTGTAGGACGGACAGGACACCGTTCACATCGACGACAGCACATGGGTGAGAGCTCAGGTAGGGTCTCCGAGAGGAGGCCCGATGCCCTGGCTGGAGACCGATGTGCGTGATCAACGGATTCAGTTTGTGATGACCGTGCGGCGCGCGGAGGTGAGCGTCACCGAGGCGTGCCGCGCGTTCGGCATCAGCCGCAAGACGGGCTATAAGTGGCTGGCGCGCGAAGCGGCGGCCGGCTCGGTGGCGGTGCTGAGTGATCGGAGTCGACGCCCGCATCACAGTCCGCGGCGGACGTCCCGTGCCATTACCCGTCGCATTGGCGAATTCCGCGCGGCCCTAGGGTGGGGCGGGGCCAAGCTTGCCGTTTTGCTCGCGGCAGAAGGCGTGCACATCACCCCGCGGACCATCGATCGGATCATTTGTCGCGAAGGCTGGACGCGGCCGGACGTCGCGCCAGCCCCGGCGTTGCGCCGCTTTACTCGGGTCGCGCCGAACGAGCTGTGGCAGATGGATGCAAAAGGCGCGTATCCGCTCGCCGGAGGCGGCCGGTGTCACGCGCTGAGCGTCCTCGATGATCACAGCTGGTTCGCCGTCGGCCTGACGGCCTTGCCGACCTTGGATGCGGACCACGTGCGCGCTGCCTTGACCCGCAGCTTCGAGCAATACGGCGTGCCGATGGCGATGCTGATGGACCATGGCACACCCTGGTGGACCAGCGGCGGTCCGGCCGGCCTCACCACACTCGGCGTCTTTCTCCTCAAGCAAGGGATTCACTGATCTTTGGTGCGATCGCATCGCAGACCCAGGGGAAGGTGGAACGGTTTCATCGCACGCTCGGTGAGCGGCTACGCTGGAGCGGTGTGCCCACGACCCTCCGCGGTTTCACACGCGCGTTCGCGGCGTTTCAACAGGATACAACGAGATTCGCCCACACGCGGCACTCGGGCTCGAGCCCCCAGCCTTGCACTTTCATCCGAGCCAACGCGGCTTCCAGGCGCGCCCCGTGCCTGGGTCTATCCCGCTGGCGCGATCGTCCGCCGGGTGACGGCCATCGGTCAGATCCACTCGACGGGTGTCGGGTACTTGTCCGGAAGCGCTCCAGGGCGACGATGTGGCGTGCGTGCCGCACGAGGATCGCATCCTCGTCCGTCTACCGCCATATGTACGTGCGAGAGCTGCATCCGCGGACTAGAACGAGCGTCCCGCTGATACAGCCCGTCGACCGTTTTGTGTTACCTATGTCCTGACGTCAACACGGTATCCATGTGTTGTCGTCCTACACTAAAGACCCGCCTCGACGTCGCCGTGAAAATGGTGGAGTCTAGCCGCCGAAGCGGGTGATTTCCGGAGACTTCCCGCCGGTGGATTGACCGACCTTGGCCATCTGCTCGCGGGCCATGTCGGCCGTGGTGTGGATGCCCTGCACCTTGAGCTTGAACTCGTCCACGTTGGACGCCCAGCGCAAGGCTTCTTCATAGGAGACCTGTCCGGCCTCGTAGAGGCTGAAGACCGACTGGTCGAAGGTCTGCATCCCGTACTGCGAGGTGCCCTGGGCGATGGCGCCGTGGATCAGATGAGACTTTTCCTTGTCGAGGATCGCGTCGCGGATGAACGCGGTGCTAATCAGGACCTCGACTGCCGGAGCACGTCCCTTGCCGTCCTGGCGCGGAATCAGGCGCTGGGAGATCACCGCCTTCAACACGCTCGCGAGCTGGATGCGCACCTGCTTCTGCTGGTGCGGCGGAAACACGGCGATGATGCGGTTGATCGTTTCCGTGGCGTCCAGTGTGTGAAGCGTCGAGAACACGAGGTGACCGGTTTCCGCGGCCAGGAGCGCCGTCTGGATCGTTTCGTGGTCGCGCATCTCGCCGACCAGGATGACGTCCGGGTCCTGACGCAGGGCGCTGCGCAGCGCCTGCGCGAAGGAGTTGGTGTCCACGCCGATTTCGCGCTGGTTGATGATCGAGCGGTTGTCCCGATGCAGATACTCGATCGGGTCCTCGATCGTCATGATGTGCGACGTGCGGCTGGAGTTGATCTCGTCCACCAGCGCGGCGAGCGTGGTGCTCTTGCCGCTGCCCGTGGTGCCGGTGACGACGACCAGACCGCGCTCTTCCTCGGCGATCTTCTTCAGGACCTTCGGCAGCATCAGGTCGTCGATCGACGAGACCCGCATCGGAATGACGCGGAAGATCATGCCGGTCGTGTTGCGCTGGCGGAAGCAGTTGCAGCGGAAGCGGCCGAGACCGGTCACGCTATAGGCCAGGTCGATTTCGTGGCTCTCCTTGAAGCGTTCCCGATGGGCCGCCGGAAGCACGGCGGCTTCGATCGCGGCCAGATCGTCGGTGTCGAGGCGTCTCTCTTCACTCGCCGGGACGAGCGTCCCGCGGACCCGCATCATCGGGTAGGTGCCGACCTTGATGTGCAGGTCGGAGGCGCCGTTTTCGACGGCAATCTTCAGGAGGTCATTGACGTGCATGGCCTCCTGAGTATCGGCAGATCTAGGCGCGGGTTGTAGCCGCTTCCCGCGAATAGACCGGCTGGAGCCAGCCGTGCGTATCCGGGGTGTCCCCCTTCACGATCTGGAAGAATTTCTGTTGAATCGCCTCGGTAACCGGGCCTCGACGGCCGCGGCCGACCTTGATTCGGTCAACTGACTTGATCGGCGTCACTTCCACCGCCGTCCCCACGAAGAAGACCTCGTCGGCGATATACAGCATTTCACGCGGCAGCGTCTGCTCGCGGACCTCGAACCCGAGGTCGCGGGCGATGGTCACGACCGAGTCGCGGGTGATGCCGGACAGCACCGAATTGCCGATCGGCGGGGTGTGGATCACGTTCTCGCGGACGATGAACAGGTTCTGGCCGCTGCCTTCGCTCAGGTTGCCCTGCGTGTCGAGGGCGATGCCTTCCGCGTAGCCATCGGCAATCGCTTCCATCTTGATCAACTGGGCGTTGGCGTAGTTGGCCACGCTCTTGGCCATGGCCGGCGTCGTATTCGGGGCGTTCCTGGCCCACGTCGAGATCTTCACGTCGAGGCCTTCTTCGATCGCTTCCTTCGTGAAGTAGGCGCCCCATTCCCAGAGCATGATCGCGACGTCCACCGGACAGGGATTGGGATTGACGCCAAGCGAGTCGTAGCCGCGATAGACGATCGGCCGGATGTAGCAGGCCTGGAACTGGTTGACGCGGATCAGTTCGAGTACCGCATCGGTGAGCGTCTGCTGATCGTACGGCGACTCCATCCGGTAGATGCGGGCGGAGTCGATGAGACGACGCATGTGCGCGTCGAGCCGGAAGCACGCCGGGCCCTGCTTCGTGTCGTAGCAGCGTGCGCCCTCGAAGACCGCGCTCCCGTAGTGGACCACATGAGAGGCAACGTGGATCTTGGCGTCAGCCCAATCCACAAGCGTGCCGTTCATCCAGATCTTGCCGGTCCCCGGGAAAGACATAGTTCGCTCCTTCGGCACTCAACTCCCAAGGAGCCAATTCCCAAGTCCCAACGCGGGGCTTAGCGCAAGCTGATTGGCGTCCCGGAAGTGACGTGCTTCAGATGGTACACGGGTTTCTGCGAAATGCCCAATGTATGACCGACATCGGGGTCGGACGACGCGGGGTCGGGCCAGTCCAGATAGGTGCGCTCGCGTGCACGGATCTGCTTGTAGCGTCGAAACGCCTGGCGTGAGCTCTCGAGGCCGAGGACGGTGCGCCAGGTCGTCCCGCGGAATGTGTGCGCCATCATCCGGCGTGCGTGCGTCAGCACGAAGCGCGGATACAGCCGTATCGCCGCGGGCATGTGGCGCACCTTCATCCAGCGATCGGCGCGCCACCGCAAGTACTCGATCTCATCAGCCTCGAGGTGCGCGCTGCGCGTGACCGCCGACGTGCCGTCGTACTCGTCCACGCGCGTGTTGACGATCAGGCCGCGGTCGCGGAAGTCCTGTCGTCATCGGCGTGCCGGGGTAGGGCGTCGGGTGCTGAATGTACGGCCAGTCCACGTACTTGCGCGCGAACGTCAGGTTGGCATCGATGGCCGCCTGCGTATCATCCGGGTTCCCGACGATGAGTCCGCCGACGACGAACATGCCGTGCCGATGCAGCACGTCAATCGCGGCCATCGTCGTGTTCTGCCGGCCGGCGTCGTTGCCGCGGCGCGTGTTCTTGGCCGCCGCCTTGAGAAACGCCAGGTCGTCTTCGAGAATGTTCTCGATCCCGAGAAACACGTAGCGGAAGCCGGCGCGGTACATCAGCGGCGCCAGCGTCTCGCCGTGCTGCGCGATCGACGCCGTCATCGCCTGCACGAGGTAGTGGATGTCGTCGAGGCCGGCATCGACGATGGCGCGGCACAGCGCCTCGAAGCGCGGCACGTCGATCGTGATGTTGTCGTCGACGATGAAGATCGCCCGGGCGCCGCGGTCGCGGGCGTCGCGGATGTCGGCGATCACGCGTTCGATCGGCAGGCGATGGAAGTTGCGGCCGCGCATCTCGATGATCGAGCAGAAGCTGCAGTCGAACGTGCAGCCTCGTGACGTCTCGATGACGTCGATCGGGCGGCCCATATAGGTGTAGCCCGAGAGCACCCGGCCATCCCGGCGAGGCGGCTTGATCTCGCCCCTGTCGAGCGTCGTGACCGCTCGGGGCAGGTTCCGCTGCATGCCCTCGGCGGTGCGGAACCAGAGGCCATCGACGCCGGTGAGCGGCCGCTTGTCGTCGAGCGCGCGCACGAGATCGCGAAAGGTGAGATCGCCTTCGCCGCGGACGATGAAGTCAACGCCGACGGCCGGGTGCGTCCATGCCTCGGGCGCCAGCGACGGATCGTAGCCGCCCACGGCCACTCGCGCGTCGGGATTGATCGACTTGACGAGCGAGATGATCCGGCGCGCGGTGCTTCGCTGAAAGGTCATGACCGACAGGCCGATCAGGTCCGGCCGCAGCTCCCGCATCAGGCGAGACACCGTCGCCTGCACCGACGACTGCGCGAGGATCAGATCGGCGATGGCGACGCGGTGGTGCGGATCGACGTTGCCGGCCAGCGACGCGAGCGCGCCGTTCGGCATCCGGACCGCGAGCGGCGGCGTGTGCTCGAACGAATCCGGCATGGAGAGAAGCAGGATCTGCACGAGGCGACTATAAACCCGTTCCGGGTTCCTGGTTCCATGTTCCGGGTTCGTGTTCGAGGTTCTGGTTCAGCTTCTGGGTTCGAGGTTCAGGGTTCAGGGTTCGGGGCTCGAGGTTACCGGTTCCTGTTACACGTCGCGCACTTGGAACCTCGAACTATGAACCATGAGCCGCCGAACTGAACTCCGAACACGAACCCGGAACATGGAACCAGGAACGTGGAACTACTGGGCTTCTCCACAAAACGGACATTTGGCCGTCCGCGCCTGCAGAGGTTTGCGGCAGTGCCAGCAGAAACTGGCCTGCGGGGTTTCCCGCGCTTTCAGGCGGGACTGAATGTCGGAGACGCTGTCGTCGGCGGTCGCGGCGCCGGCGCGCACCGCCCGCCGCGGGGCGGGCGCCCGCTGCGCGAGCAGATCGTTCAGGATATCGGCCGCGCGCTGGTAGCGCGCCGTCGGGTCGGGTGCGAGCGCGCGGAGGACGATGTCGTTGATCGCTTTCGGAATCTTGGGGTTCTTGATGCGCGGCGCGGTGACGAGCTCGCCGCGCGACAGGCGGGCGAGGTCGGCCGGCGCCGGTGTGTCGTACGGCAGCGAGCCGGTCAGCATCTGATACATCGTGACGCCGACGGAGTAGACGTCGCTCGCGAACACGGCCTTGCCGTGAAACTGCTCGGGCGCCATGTACGGCGGGCTGCCGATGACCGTCGTCCCGTGGGCGGCAATCTCGAGGAAGCGTGAGGTCCCGAAGTCGGTGACCTTCAGGATCCCGGACTCGGAGACGAGCATGTTGCCGGGCCGCAGGTCGCGGTGCAGGATGCCGGCGTGGTGCGCATGGTCAACGGCGTTGCAGATCTGGCAGCTGAAGTCGAGCGCCTTGTTCAGATCGAGCGGGCCCTCGCGCATGATGAGATGCTCGAGCGTTTCTCCGGACACGTACTCCATGACGATGAAGAAGATGTTCTCGATCTTCTCGGCGGTGAGGACGGAGACGAGGTTCGGGTGATCGAGCGAGCCCAGCAGCCTGGCCTCTTTCAGCATCTCGCTGAAGTCGAGGTTCTGCTTGTGAGGGACCTTGAGCGCGACCTTCTTGTCGATCCAGGTGTCTTCGCCCAGGTATACCGTGCCGAAACCGCCACTACCGAGGGAAGACAGAATGCGGTATTTACCGATGACCTGCCCGCGAAGGAACATGAGGGTGAGCCGAGTATAGCAGCGTGTCGTGGGCCTACGCGTCGCTCCTGAGCACCTCGGCTGGCGCGACGTTGAGGGCGCGACGTACAGGCACGACGCAGGCGAGCAGGCAGATGACCATCATCAGCACCGCGTACGCGGTGATCAGTGTCGCCTCGCGGAAGCTTGGCGTGCTCTCGAAGATGCTGATGGATGCGAGGAACGAAAGGATGGCGCCGCAGACAATGCCCAGGCCCACCTGAGACAGCGGCCGGCGGAGGAGCGGGCCGATGACGCGCAGGCGCTCGGCGCCGAGGGCAACGCGAATGCCGATCTCGCGAGTACGCCTGGAGATGGCGAAGTCGGTCACCGAGTAGATCGCCGTGAGCGACAGCAGCAGCGCGAGTGCGCTCAGTGCGGTCATGATGCGCGACATGTACGCGATCTCGCGCATCCCTTCGGCGATCACGTCGTCCAGCGTCATGAGCTCGTGAACCTGCAAGGTGGGCTCGACTTCTCTCGCCACGGTCCGCAGGCGCGCGGCGAACGACTCGGGCCTCCCCGTGACGGCCACCGCGACCCGAAGCGACGGTGTGCTCTCGAGAGAGATGGGGCGATAGACGCCCGCAGCATCATCGCCGGCGCCCATGCCCAGGTCTTTGACCAGGCCGATGATCTCGAGCCAGGGGCCGATGTCCTGCACACTCTCGTGCGGTCCGCGGCGGATACGACGGCCAATCGGATTCTGCCCGCCGAGGAAGCGGTTCACGAACGACGTGTTCACAATCACCACGCCCGCAGAGTCGAGATCCGCGGCTGTGAAGTTGCGACCGGCCAGAATGGGCGCGCCAAAGACATCGAAGAAGTTCAAGGCCACCGACGCCGAGGACACCCGATGCGGGAAGACAGGGGGCTCGGGCGACCCCTCGCCATCGATCTGGATCCGCCAGCGTCCGGACCCCGTCCCCGGCAGTCGATCGGCGAAGGTCAGTCCGGAGACCGCCGCCTCGGTGCCGATGCGACGCTCGAGTTCCGTGAACGTTCTGCCGCGTGGTGCACCGTCTCGGTCGAGCTCGAGGCGGGCCGAGAGGTAGTTACTCGTCGCAACGCCGATGTCCGTGTTCTGGCTGGACGCGACCCAGCGATGGAAGAAGAAAGCCGCGGCGGGAAACATCACCGTCGTCGCCACCTGCGCGGCAATCACGACGGTCCATACGCCGCCGAGCCTGACACCGCCGCCACCGGCGGACGATTGCCGCAGTCGGGTCAGGTGTCCGCCTCCCGTGATCTTCAGCGCCGGGAAGATGCCAATGATCGCCGCGCTCACGATGGTCAGTGCACCGGCATAGATCATTGTGCTCGCGGTGAGATCGCCGTTCATCCAGAAGGGCAGCGACCGTCCTCCTCCTTCGAACAGTGCCAGCAACGACCGCAGTGTGAAGCGCGCTGCCGCGAGGCCGGCGGCCACCGCGATGGCGGCAAGCACGAGTCCTTCGAGGAAGAGTTGCGTGACGATCCTGGCCCGGCTGGCGCCAAGCGCCGTCCTGACGGCGATCTCGATGTCCCGCGTCGCCGCCCGTGCGAACGTCAAAAGCGCCACGTTGGCACAGACCAGCACGAGGAGCATCACGACGAAGATATTGCCGATGGCCAGTCCGATCTGCACGTCCAGCGAGTCGAACATCAGCCGCGTAAAGGGCACGAGCTGAGGTTGCGCTAACGCGCGCACGGGGGCGTGTTGCAGGTTCTCGCGGTTGTTCGACGAACCCGTGGGCGTCCTGAGACCGATGACGGCCAACTCGGCCTGCGCTTCCAATTGGGACGCGTTTGCGGCGAGCCTTCCAAATATCAGCAGCGAATCCTCGGCAAGGGTGACCGCCTTCGTCGGGCGCTGCAGCGGAATCCACAGTTGTGGGGTGGCTGGAAAGGTGAAGCCATCCGGCATGATGCCGACGACGGTTGGCTGCTCGCTGCCAAGGCGAACGGTCTGTCCGAGCAGTCCGGGATCACTGGCGAATCGGCGTCTCCACACATCGTGGCCGATGACGACGACGGGCGGTGCTCCGGGATCTTCATCCGACTCGATCAGCGTTCGACCGGCCATCGGCGTGACACGGGCGACCCTGAACCCTGATGCGCTCATCGCGGCAACGGACTCGGCGTCGGATCGGCCGTCGCTCGTCAGGAGATTGCGGGAGAACATCCGGAACGCACTGACGTCTTCGACCAGCGAGAGCCCGCCGCGCAAGGCGCTGAAGTCGTCCGACGTCGAAGGGGCGACGTGGCTCAACGACGCGTCCCAGTTCCGCAGACCCACGATCCGCGAGCCCTCGTCGAGCGGCAGTGTGGGGTTGACGATCTTCGTGCGGAGCTCGAAAGTGCCGACGCCCGCGGCAATACCGAACGCTATGGCGGTACCGCCGACGAGCGTCAGCCAGGGATATCTGGCTAGCAGACGAACGGCGAGCTTCAGATCGAGCGTGAACCCGTCGAACCATGCGAGCCCGCGACCATCACGCAGCGCTTCCTTCTGCTGCTCGACGCCGCCAAACGCGACCAGCGCCCGCCGGCGGGCCTCCGCGGGGGCGACACCCCTGGCGATGAGCTGTTCGGTCTCCAACTCGATGTGCAGCTGGAACTCCTGATGCATTCGCGACTCGGCCGTCCGGCGCGCGAACAGGAGACGCAGTCGGGTGCGGGCCGCATCCAGCCACCTCATCGCGTCCTCACGTCGTCCGCAGCACCGCGTCGAGCGTCGCGGCGAACTTCTTCCAGCTCTCGACCTCTTTGCCCAGGGCGCGACGGCCGGCCGGCGTCAGCCGGTAGTAGCGAGCTTGCCGATTGTTGTCGGTCACGTCCCAATCGCTGGTAATCCAGCCGTGCTTTTCGAGACGCTGGAGGGCGGGGTAAAGCGAACCCTGGTTCATGGCGAATTCGCCCTCCGACATTTGCTGGACGCGCTGGCTGATTCCCCAGCCGTGCATCGCCGACAGCGAGAGCGTCTTCAAGATGAGGAGGTCGAGCGAGCCACGAAGGGCATCGACGGGTGGGCGCGCGGGCATGGAGTGCTTCCTGTCGCTATCGAGAAGAGCCTAGTCGTCGCCTTCTGTCGCTGTCAAGAGAAGACGAGGGTGGTGGCGTCGAGGTTCCGTCGGCTATTCGCTGCGGAGTGCGGCCACCGGATCGATCGACGTGGCGCGCCGGGCAGGCAGGAAGCACGCGACCAGTGCAACCACAGCGAGAATCACCGGCGCGGCGACGAAGGTCAGCGAATCCAGAGGCGTGATGCCGAAGAGCAGTGCCTCGAGGTAGCGGGTGAGGGCAGCGGCAGCCGCGAGCCCGATGGCGAGCCCCGCAGCCGTTGCACGGATGGTGTGGTGAAGGGCGAGTTGCACGACATCTCCCCGTTGAGCCCCGAGCGCCATGCGTATCCCGATCTCTGTCCGTCGTCGCACAACCGCGGACGAGGCGATGCCGAAGAGGCCGATCGCGGCCAGCAGCAGCGCGAGCCCGCCAAAGAAGGTGGACAGCCAGGCGATCAGCCGTTCCTGGTGACGCGCAGCGGCAACCTGCTCCTCGAGCGTGCGGAACGTGAAGGCAAGCCGGCGATCGGTGGCCGTCAATCGCTCGGCCACGCTTCGCGCCAGCGACGACGGGGATCCGGATGCCGCGCGAACGCTCATGCTGATCTGAGCCGGCACCGGCATCAGCGGTCTCCACTGCGACATCGGCAGATACAGTGTGGGGAAGGCATCGTACCGGAGAGACTGCTCGATCGCGTTGCCGACGACGCCGACGATGGTCCTGGAGTCTGGCGCCATGTCTGGAGGCGACAGTGCGTCCACGATCGTCCCGCCGACCGCGTGGCGGCCTGGAAAGAACTTCCTCGCGAACGCGTCGCTGGCGACAGCGACGAGCGGCGACCCGGTCGAATCCTGCATCGTCAGCACGCGGCCGGCCTGGGTATGCAGGCCGTAGGTGCGAAACCACCCGGAGCTCACGTAGTTGACGATCGCCCGCCGCTCCGGAGGAGGCAGCTGCGGCATCCCGGGCGCGACGTAATCGGCCACCAGCGTGACGCCACGATTGGCCGGCGTGTTGAGGGACACCGCCGCTTGCGTGACGTCCGGCAGATCGGCGACGGCCTCGGTCAGCCGCTGGTAGAGCGCCAATCGCGCACCGGTCGCGGACTCAGTGCGGCTGGCGTTGATCTCGACGACGAGCACGCGATCGCTGTCGAAGCCCAGTGGTACGGCGAGCAGGCGGTCGAAGGTCCTGATGAACAGTCCGGCGGCGATGACGAGCATCAGCGAGAGCGCAACCTGCGCGGCGACCAGACCGCCGCGGCCGGACGCCCGTGCGGCACGTTGGCCAGTGGACGTGAGGTCCTTGAGCGCGCTGACCGGTGTCACCCGCGATGCCCGAAAGGCGGGCATCAGGCCGAAGAGTAGTGCCGTGGCGAGCGTCGTCAGAACAGTGAAGGTCACGACGCGCCAGTCGAGCGAGACATCGAGCGTGACGCGGTCGAACCACGTGGACATCTGCGTCACGAGCGCGTCGCTGGCCCATGTCGCCACGAGCAGACCGAGCACCGCGCCGGTCGAGGCCAGGATCAGGCTTTCGACGAGCAGCTGTTGAATCAGACGCCGCCGCGGCGCGCCGAGCGCCAGACGCAGACTCAGCTCGCGCCGCCGCGCCGCGCCGCGGGCGATCAGCAGGTTGGCGATGTTGGCGCAGGCCACGAGCAGGACGAGCGCCGCGATGACGAGGACCGTGACGACCGCTCGGGAGTATTGCCGGCGCAGCTCCGAGGTGCCGGCGGCCGCGGGCGCCAGTGCGAAGGCATCCTTCAGTTGTGTTTCTTGGTACTCACCCCAGATCGACTTCGGCGCCATCGCCGCGGTGACGATCTGCCGATGCAGGCTTCGTAGGACCGCGGTGGCGGATGCGATCGACTGACCGGGGGCCAGTCGCAGCATGACGGCGAGATACGAACGGCCGCCATGTGTGCCCCAGCCGTCTTCGTTCAGGATCAACGGCGCCGATCCGAGCGGCATCGCGACGTCGAAGGCACGGCCGACTTCCGGGCCGTAGAACTCCGGCGGCGTGACTCCGATGACTGTCACGGGCTGACGCTCGATGAGCAGCGATCGACCGATCACGGCGGCATCGCCGCCGAATCGTCGTTGCCACAGGCCATGGCTGATGACCGCGACGCGGCTGTCGGGACTTGCCAGGCGGTCCTCGGACGCCGCGAAGGTGCGTCCCACGGGCGGCACGACGCCAAGCTCGTCGAAGAAATTGCCGCTGACGAACAGGCCGTCCACCAGATCCGACTCGCCGCCCTGTGCCAGGTCGAGCCGGGCGGGGAAGACCGTCCAGGCCACGGCGTGGCCGATTGGTTTGGACTGCTCGCGGATCTGTTCCCAGACCGGGTAGTTGAAGCCAGCCGGATAGCCTTCCGCGATCGCGCTGTTCGTCGAGACGACGGCGAGCTGGCCGGGAGCGGCCACTGGCAACGCGCGCAGCAGCAGGCCGTTGACGATGCTGAAGATCGCGGTGTTGGCGCCGATCGCGAGAGCCAGCGTCAGCACAGCAACCGCGGTGAAGCCCGGGGCCTGTCGCAGCGTGCGGAGGCCGTAGCGCGCGTCCTGCCACAGATCGTCCAGCCGCGATTCCCAGCCCGCCTCGCGCACGTGATCCTTGACGGCGGTCATGCTGCCCAGCTCGATGCGCGCGGCGCGCATGGCGGCATCGCGGCTCAGGCCTGCCTGCATGGTGGCGCTCGACGGCTGCGTCGAGATAGGCGCCGAGTTCCTCATCGAGGTCGTGCTCGACCCGCTCGCGGTGGAGGAGCGCGCGGATTCCGCCGAGCACACGGCTGATCACGCGAGGCATCAGATCTCTCCGAGCGACGCGCGCATGATGCGCGAGATCGCCGCGGTCTGAGCCTCCCAGTCGCGGGTGGCGCGGGTGAGGCGGCCGCGCCCGGCTGCGGTCAGCGCGTAGTACTTGGCGCGGCGATTGTTCTCGGTGGCGCGCCATTCGGCCTTGATCAGGCCGTCGCGCTCGAGACGGCGGAAGGCGGGAAACAGGGAGCCGGCGTTGACCTGGAAGGCCCCCTTGCTGATCTGCTCGAGGCGCACGCCGATGCCGTAGCCGTGCATCGGCTCGAGCGCCAGCGTTTTCAGGATCAGCATGTCGAGCGTGCCCTGCACGAGCGCGCTGGTCTTATCAGGTCCGCCCATTGAGTCCTCTCATCTAGCCAATCTAGATAAGAAGGCACTTGCTCTAGATTGTCAAGAGGAGTGACCGGGCGTCGAAAGCATGCGATGCTCGTCGTACGTGAAAGGCTGCCAGCTCAGCCTCACGCCGACCGGCACGAACAACGCTGCCACCGCGTGTTCGGATCGCCGCCATCGGGCGTTTCCTCTATGTGTGGCGCTGGTGATCCCGCGCGCATGCCGACCCTGACGATTCATTTCCGCGAGCGCTTCTCGAACGAGCCAGTCGAAGTCCGGCTCGATGGCCGCCAGCGGTTCGCGCACGACGGGATCACGACGAAGCTCCTCGTGGGATACGCCGAACTGGTGCCCCTCGAGGTCTCCGCTGGCACGCTCGAGGTTGAAATCGTCCTGCCACGTCGCCCGTTGCGCGCGACACAGACGATCGCCCTCGATCGGGACGTGGACCTCGAGGTCTGGCTCGACGAGAACCGGCTCGAGCTGCGCCTTCCGCCTGCCCCTCCGGCGTACCTCTGAGGCTGCGGGCGGGGCGGCCCACACCGTTCCGCTTCTCAGTCGCAGAAGGAGAGGGCAGCCATGCAGGATCAGTCACATCACGACCCCGAGGCCGCAGACGACCTCAATCCGACCGCCGACATCGACGCATCCGCGATCGGCTGGCACAGCAACCGGTGCCTCGGAAAACGACGGGTCAGCGGCCGGTATCAGGGGCAGCACGCGATGTCGCTGCGGCTGACGAGCGTGCTCGATCTTCGAATCGACGTCGATCGCCGCTACTCGGTCTCGTCGCCAATCATGGATACGGTCAGCGGCGACTTCTACCGCCGCCGCAGCCTGTTCTGGCCGCTGCCGAAAGCGGCGTCGCTCCTTGCCGGGGCCACATATCTCGAGTCCTGGATCATCGACACGCCGAAGGTGGTCCGCGATCACTGTTCGATGACGATCACCGGTGACGTCCGCTTCTGGAGCGGCGTCCATCCGCCGACCACGGCCAGGATTGTCATCACGAACTCCAGCCACGGGCGCGTCGCGACAGCCGAGTTCACCAGTGGCGGATCCGCGGACATCTATGTGTGCGGCTACGTCCACGATGCGTTTCGCAGCCTGAACATGGAGATCGACGTCTGCACGTCGGTCAATGCCGAGCCGATTCTGCCCACCTACGACGCGACCGCGCTCGCCGACCGTCCGGCGGACACGCCGGTCAGGGCCTTGAACCTCGAGCGCGTGTATCGGGAGACCGGAATCCACGTCACGGTTCGCCCGGCTCGCACCATCATCGACGACAGCGCCGCCTCCTTCGCGACGTGGACTGTGGGCGAGCTCCACGACGCGATGGAGACCAACTTCAGCCAGCACGCCCTGTCGTGGCCCAGGTGGGATATGTGGGGAGTGCTGGCCGGGCGCTTCGTGAACTCCGGCACCGCCGGCATCATGTTCGACGCGGCAGCCATGTACGGCGGCGCCGGGGAAGCGCCCGATCGTCAGGGCTACGCGGTGTTCCGTCAGCACTCGTGGTTCGCGAATCTCGTGACGGTGCCCTCGACGGCGGCGGAGCTCGAGGCGATGCGGACGTTCCTGTACACGTGGGTCCACGAGGCTGGGCACGCGTTCAACCTGCTGCACTCCTGGAATAAGGGCCGCCCCGACAGCCGGTCCTGGATGAACTACCCGCACAACATTCCTGGTTTCTACGACACGTTCTACTTCCGCTTCGATGACGAGGAGTTGCTGCACATGCGTCACGGCGATCGACGGTCCGTGATCATGGGCGCCGACGACTGGGCCAGCGGTGGTCACATGGACGACTCGCGTCTGCACCTCATGTCAGGCGTCGAGGACGGCTCTCCACTGGAAGTCCTGCTCCGCACGCGCGAGTATTACGACTTCATGGAGCCGGTCACGGTGGAAGTCCGGCTGCGGAACCTCTTGCCGGCCACGCCGGTCGAGATCGACGCGCGATTCGGGCCCGAGCACGGCGTCGTGTCGTACATCGTGCAACGGCACGACGGCGGCACGATCGAGCACGAACCGGTGTTCTGCCTGGTCGGCGACCCTGAGAGGGTCGTGCTGCAGGGTGCGAACGTGGCCGTCGAAGGCAACGACCGCTACAGCAAAGACGTGCGGTTGATGTACGGCAAGCACGGCTTCTCGTTCTCGGAGCCGGGTGAGTACCGCATCCGGGCCTTCTACCGGGATGCGGATGGCTTCGTCATCCCGTCCAACATCGTCCGTGTCCGCGTCGGCGTGCCGCTCTCACGGGAGGTCGATCGGCTGGCGCAGGACTACTTCTCCCCGGCGGTGGGTTTGGTCCTTGCCGTCAAGGACCATCGTTCCCCCTGGCTGAAGAAAGGCGCCGAGACCATCTATGAGGTCATCGAGCGGAAGAAGGGCGATCCGGCAGCCGCGGTGCTGGCGCTCCGGCTCGCCGAGGCACACGCACAGCCGTTCCACCGCATCGACAGCAGCGCGG
This sequence comes from uncultured Acidobacteriota bacterium, assembly GCA_963751025.1. Taxonomy (GTDB): domain Bacteria; phylum Acidobacteriota; class Vicinamibacteria; order Vicinamibacterales; family UBA2999; genus Gp6-AA40. The sequence goes on from CAVVTC010000017.1 coordinate 541,718, forward strand.
GCAAGAAGGCAGCGCTCTACGAGGCGGCGAAGGTGGAACCCGACCGCGTGCTGGCACTCTCCGAGCCGGCCCTCAAGCAGGCCCAGGGGGATCAGCGCAAGGCCGGCAATCTCCGGTATCACCGGGTCGTCAAGCTTCGCGCGCGATGTCTCGCGGCGACAGGCGATAAGGCGAGGGCGAAGAGCGAATTCTCAACCATGCGCGCCGATCTCGAGAAGCGCGGCGTGAAGCAGGCGGTGCTCGACGCCATCGACGCGGAGGCAAAAGCACTCTAGCGCGCGTACTGATCGATGATTCGCCCGATGGCCCGGCGGCAGACGCGACAGAAGCCGACCGGGTCTCGGGTGAACATGATGCAGTCGGCCTCGGGCCGGTACAGGCCTTTGGCTTCATAGCTCGCACCTTCGAACGCGCCGACCTTGGCGGAGTACTTCATCGACGACAGGAACTTGGAGTCCCACGCCATCTGATCGCGGAAGTGCGCGTCGATCTCGGCTTCGGGCACGTTCTTCGCCCGCAACTCGCGGCGTCGCGCCTGGACCTCGCGGCTCTTGGTTTCATACGCCGCCTTGTCCCACGGTGTCGGGAGCGGCGTGCCCGGCTCGACCAGATCGCGCCACTTGAGCCGGCTGGGATCGCGGAGCGCGGTGACGTTGGGTTCCCACGGCTCGGGGTGATCGCCGGCGCCGGTCTCATACGCGACGTCGGACGTGTAGTACTCGTCGGCGAGACCGGCGAAGTGATGCCCGAACTCGTGGATGAACACGTACTCCGCAAACCCGGTATCCACTGACGTCGTCGCCTGGTCGTTGAAGATGCCGCCGCCACCGTACTGCTGCTCGTTGACCAGTATTTCGACGAACTCGTAGGGCGCGGACGCGGCGGCGTCGCGGAAGGCGCGGTTGTCGAGCGTCAGCACGTAGCGCTCGGAATCGAAGATGTTGTACTCGGCCGAGATCGGCGTGCGGCGGAACGACCCGACGTGCGGCCGGTTCACGCCCGGCTGCGGCGACGGCAGATCCAGGCCGCGCACGTTGAACTCGGACTTCCGGCTCTTGAACGGCTCGACCGCGAACAGCGCGTCCACCAGTCGCTTGGCATCGGCATGAAACTTCGGCATCTGCGCCGCGGTGTAGCCCTCGCTGATGAGGAGGATGTCGACCTTTTGCGCAGGCGGACCACTGTCGAAGAGCGTCCACACGGATCCTGCGCGTGGCGGATCGGCGCGGTTGACGAACCGCGAGTTGGGATCGACGACGGTGGACCAGAGCTCGTGGAAGCTGTTGTCGCGATCGCGTTTCTTGAGCACGACCTGCACCGGAGACTTCGGCCAGGGAAAGCGCAGCGACTCACCGAACGTACGGTGGCCGTCACGGTATTCCGCGGTGGTTTCCCATTCGCCGTAGATGGACGCGAAGCCGCGTGAATAGATCGGCCGGTTGGTCTCCCGGTCGATCACTTCGAAGAGGTACTTGCCCAGGTTCAGATCGTCAACGAGACGGGTGCGGCTGCCAGGCCAGGGGCCGTCCGAGACCACGCGGTCGAGCGCGATGATCTCCTGTCCCTTCCCACCCGAGTGGAAATAGTCCACTCGCATCGTGCCGCCGGTGAACCAGGTCTCGAACGCGGCCGGCTGCGTCGACGGTGCCGCGCCGCCGACCAGCAGTGCGAGTGTCAGACCCGCAACGAACAGAGCGCTTCGCATCCCGGCATTGTAGCCGGGGGCTGATCCGGGCCGCCTCAAGCGCGGCCCCACGAAAACGCTATGCCCGACGCCGCGACATCGCGATCAGCGCGACTCCGGTCGCCGCGGAAGCGATGCCGAAGACCGCAGGCAGCGGAATCGTATCCTTGTCCTCCGTCGTGACCTCGATGGGGCCGAGATCGACGACCTTCTCGGTCCGGGTCACCGTGATCGCCGGCCAGATGAGCGCCGCGAGCCCTCCGAGCAGCAGCACGATTCCGAGCACAGCGAGTCCTTTCATCACACACCTCAGCTCCAGCCTCGAGCATCTTTCGTGCCCGGGCGTTCGTCTGCTCTCACGCGTCGCGCGTAGTGGTGAAGGAGCAGCAGGCGGACCTCATCGCGGTAGCCCCTTACCAATGACGTGTAAGGGTTTCCCCCGAGAAGCTGGACGGTGCGCGCCTTCTCGTTCGCGAAACGCTGGCATACAAGGTGCTACGTCCCTGAGACAAGCCGTGTGGTCGGCGGCTGGCGTTGCGCCGCACGATGGTGTGTGTAGCAGACGTTGTTCGTTACTCGACCGTTTGCGAGAAGAGCCATGTTGTGGACGCTCTTTGTCGTGTTGATGATCCTGTGGTTCCTGGGTGTCGTCAGTTCCTACACCCTCGGCGGGTTCATCCACTTGTTGCTGGTCATCGCGCTGATCGCCGTCGTACTGCAGCTCGTCCAGGGCAGACGTGTGGTGTGAAGGGACCGGCGCATTCGTTGATTACGTCGGAGGAGGGACCCATGCATCTCGAGCACTATGAACCGCAGACGTCGTCGTCGTGGAAGGGCTCGCTCATGATGTTCGTGGCCGGAACGGCCATCGGCGCGGCGGCCGCGCTGATGATGGCGCCGGCGAGCGGACGTGAGTCGCGAGAGTATCTCAGGAGGCAGAGCCGGAAGGTCGCCGATGATGTCAGTGCGCAAGCCGACCGCCTGGCATCAGCCGTGAAGTGGGGTCGCGAACAGGCGACGACGGCCGTACGCGAGACGATGGACTCGGCGGTGTCGCAGGCCAAGGCCGCGTACAACGCCGCGAAGTCTGCATCGCGCGGGCGATGCGCATCGCGCAGGCGACATGGCGCCAGCCAGCGCGAGTGCGCCGCGGCCGGCGAGCAACACGCCCCGCGCGTTCTCGTCGCCCTCGTAAGACGCCGCCGCTTGGCGCCCGCAAATGGGGCACGGCACCCGACCGATCCTATAATTCCGTCGCGTGTCCCATCCGCGGTTCTTTGCGCCGTCGGCAAGTGCACCCGGCGATCTCGTCACTCTCCCCGATGATGAAGCCGAGCACCTGACGCGCGTGCTTCGGCTCGCGCCCGGCGATCGTGTGCGCGTCTTCGACGGCCGCGGCGCCGAGTTCGCGTCGGTCGTCGAAGCCGCCGACAAGTCGGGCGTGCGTGTGCGCATCGGCGCGCCGATCGCGTCGGCGCCCGAGGCGCGCGTCGCCGTCACGCTGGCGCAGGCCGTGCTCAAGGGCGACAAGATGGACGCGGTCGTGCGCGATGCCGTGATGATCGGCGTGGCCGAGATTCAACCGATCGTCAGCGCGCGAACCGAGTCGTCCACGGCAGCCCTCGAGCGCGGCAGGCGGCGCGAGCGCTGGGAGCGTATTGCCGTGTCGTCGGCCAAGCAATGCGGTCGCGCCGTCGTTCCTCCGATTCTGGAACCGAAGCGCCTGGAGGATGTGGCTCTCCCGTCTCCGGTGTTCGTGCTGGTCGAGCCGGGCGCCGCCTCCGGGTTGTCGCTTGGCGAGTCGGAGATGCCAGCCGCAGGGCGGGCCAGCGTGTTGATCGGCCCCGAAGGCGGGTGGACGAGCGAAGAACTTGACGCACGCCGCCACCATCGGCCGGCTGCTTACCCTCGGTGGGCGGACACTGCGCGCCGACGCGATGGCGCTCGTGGCGCTGGCCGCGTTGTTTGCCCGGTGGCGCGAGTACTGAGGGTTACGAGGCCGCTTCAGACAGATTCAGCGTGATCGCTTCGGAGCCGACGACGTCGAACGTCGGTGTACGCGTGGCGAAGGGTGCGCGCCCTCCACGTGCGAACGGCCACGATGAGGGCGACGCCGATACCCAGTTGCACCAGCGTTGATCGCCACGAACGGAGGGCGATTAGCTGAAAGTTGGGCAGCGCGAACTGGTAGACGATGAGCCCGAACACGTACAAGGGCCAGCGCGATTTGATCGTGTCGGTCGCAGGGGCATGCGCGCTCGCGAACGGGATCTTGGTCCAGTTGCCAAGGGCCAACTCGGTCAGCAGCATGCCGGTGGTCAGCGTTAACAGCGTGGCACCGATGGCCGTCTGCACGGGCCACATCGCCAGCGTCACTGGCAACCACACGATGGCGATCGGCACGACGCCGAGCAGCAGGATCAGCCAGCGGCTGGCCCGGACGGAGTCGCGCACAGTGGGCTGCACCAGCCGGAACACCCAGTTGGCGTCGAGCTCGGTTGGAATCGCGAACCCCGCTCGAAGGCCGAAGACGGCGAAGAACATCAGCACGAGCGGGATCGCCAGCGTATAGGTCCGCGGTGTGTGGAGAACAACGGTCCCGAAGACGATCGGCGGCACGAGCTTCAGCACGCCGACGGCAATCGCCAGACCGAGATAGCGTGGCCAGCAGGATCGTGTGCCGGCGACTCCGCGCCAGACTCGCCACGCCGAACACGAACATGCTGCGCACGACGGGTCCTCGTACCCACAGCAGGGCGATCCGCCGCGCGAGGAGGGCCAATCCGCTGGCGCGCTCGATCGTGCGCACCTCGAGAACGCGCCGGCCCATCCAGGCCGCGGGGGGCAGGCTGACGAGGACGATCAGCCCGGTGACCGCGGCCGTCACCGCGACCGCCTTGACGATGTGATCGCTGAGGAAGCTGGTGCCCTCGGCCATCCAGATGAACAACGCGACGAACCAGACCGGCGGGACCCATGCGTACGAGGCGCGTCCCTCCTGCATCGCGTCGATGATGTCGGGCAGCACCGCGGGCAGAAATAGAAAGGTCTCGACCAGCAGCACGATGGTGACGAACTGCAGGACCAGCGCCAGCCGATCGGCGATGCGCTCGCCGGCGCAGATCGCGACCAGTGCCCGCAGCGACATCAGCCCCAGGAACGTACACGCGCACGCCATCATGGTCGTCACGACGTGCGCGGCAAGCACACGAGGCAGCGCGCCCAGGAGCGGGTGGGACGCGGACGCGAGGCTGTAGATGATCGCCGCCGGCAGGTTGACGGCGGCCGCGAACGCGGTGCCGATCGTCATCCCGGCGGCCAGGCGTGCGGCCGCCAGTGTCCTCGGCCGCACTGGCAGCACGCCGACGATTTCCTGATCCGTGACGATCCGGAAACAGCGCATCCCAGGTGAGCGACGCCAGGAGCGCGGTGGCGAGCATGCCGTAGACGATGAAGAAGCTGCGATCCGCGGTCGAGATCTGTTCGATGACCTCCAGTGGCGCCTTCTGCAGAAACGGATACTGGATGGTCTTGCGCATCGCGACGAGCGTCGGCGGCGTCACCGCCAGCGTCGTGAACCACAACGCAAACAGCATCGGGTCGGCGTCGCGGGAGACGAGGATGCTGTCGAGCAGACGCCGGACGGAGTCCCTGGAGAGCAGGCGGAACTGATCCCACTCGCGCTGGAGGGCGGGCCGGCTGAAGGGCCGCCTAAAGGCGGCCCCCACGTTCGACATCATTGCGCCGCCACGGTGGCGAGCTCGCTGCCGATGCGATCGACGTCCTGGTCCACGGCCAGCGCCGCGAACACGTCCTCGAGCGACGCCGCGTGGACCAGTTCACGCAGTCGCGTCACCGAGTCGTGCGCGACAACGTTGCCCTTGTGCAGGATCACGACGTCGTTGCAGATCTTCTCGACCATGTCCATCTCGTGCGAGCTGTAGATGATCGTCTTGCCGCGTGCGGCGAGCGTCGTGACCAGACGCCGGAGGATCAATGTGAACGCCACGTCGAGTCCGGAAGAGGGTTCGTCCAGGACGATGATCTCCGGATCGTGGAGCAGGGCCGCCGAGAGCAGGACCTTCTGCCGCATGCCTTTCGAGAAGGCCGACATCGGCGCCTCGGTGTCGTGCTCGAGCCCGAAGAGCTCGAGGTATCTGGTGATGCGCTGCGTCAGCGCGCGGTGCTCGATGCCGTGAAGGCCGCCAACGAGCTCGAGATATTCGGGGGCCTTGAGGTAGGCATAGAGACGCGGCTCTTCGGGCACGTAGCCAACCAGGCGTTGATAGTCGAGGAGCTGGGGCTGGATGTCTTCGCCGTTCCACTTGATCTGGCCGCGCGAGGGCCGCAGCAGACCGATCAGCATCTTCACCGTCGTGCTCTTGCCCGAGCCATTGGGCCCGAGCAGACCGACGACCTGGCCGGTTTCGCCGCCATGCTGAGCATGCGCACGGCGGCGACCCCACGATAGCTCTTGGATACATCGATCACGTCGAGCATGCGGCGCTCCTTGGATGGCGATCCGCTAGTTAGACACCGGTTCGCGCCGGAAGTTCTGCGTACCGCGGTCCATCGGAGTATTAACGCACGACGTGTTCCGCGCGTGACATCGCCTTCGAGGAGGCTGGCTTTTCACGTGTTCAGCAACGCGATAGGCGCGTTCGGGATTGTCGCGGCGACCAGGGCTCTGAGCCAGGCGCCGTGATGCTGAGAGATCAGCGCAGACCGACGACTTGACCCAGCTGAAGCGACTGCGGCGTTGAGTGGTGGCGAGTGCCGCGTATCTCGCTCCGCGAAGCTTCTCGGCATGCCGGAAAGCGCTCGGACGGCTACCCACGACCGCTGGACGCTCGGGTCGGACGCGCTCTCGCGCGTCCTCAACCTCGCTGACCCCCTGAGCCGCCTCACGCTTTCACCCCTGACGCGTGTCGGCATGCCTCCAACGCTTCGCTGCGCGAGATACGCGGCACCCGGCCGGACCCAAGTCAGCGCGATGCGTGCGAGCTGACAAGGAGGACACGTCCTGGCGCGCGGCGTGTCGCAAGCCCGCGCTTTCGACAGACGGCCAACGGCCTCGCAGGCGACGCGAGCTGCCGGGGGAGGAGCGACATCATCAGGCCCTCGCGACGGAGGAGCAGCGAAGGATCGGAAGGCAAGCGCCGGAGAGGTCGTTGGCCGGGCGCAGCGACTAGCCGCGCGAAGGACGAGTCCTCATTGGCAGCTCGCGTGTTGAGCGTCCGCAGGCGATTCGACCGATCGCTCACCGCGCGGGCTGAAGCCCTCGCTCTACGGTGGAAGGCTGTGATTCGGGTTCGGCGGATCGGAAGAGCAACGCGAAGAGGACGAGCACGGCAGCGGCGCCGGCGGCAGGTACGAGCCAGATGCGATCCCAGGCGTGACCACCGCCGGTCAGGCTGTACGCGTCAACGACGCGGCCCGATACCCACGAGCCGATGAACATCCCGACACCCAGCGTCACGAACGCGATGAGTCCCTGGGCGGCGGCGCGAAGATCGGCAGGCGCGCGCCGATCGACGTAGATCTGTCCGGTGACGAAGAAGAAGTCATAGCAGATGCCGTGCAGCAGGATGCCGCCGTACAGCATCCACACCTGCGCGCCCGCGTCTCCATACGCGAACAGGACATATCGCGTCGTCCATGCCGCCATGCCGACCAGCAGCATGTACTTCACGCCGAGCCGCTTGAAGAACCACGGCATCACGAGCATGAAGCCGATCTCCGACATCTGGCCGAGCGTCATCTTGCCGGCGGCGTTGGTGACGTTCAGCTCGTTGAGAAACGGATTCGCGAACGCGTAATAGAACTGGAGCGGAATGCAGACGAGGAACGAGCCCAGGACGAATATCGCGAAGGACCGCTCACGAAGCAGCTTGAGCGCGTCGAGCCCCAGCACGTCTCTCAGCGTGGCCTGGCGCGTGCCCTGCGGCGGCGTATGCGGCAGCACGAGGCAGAAGAGTCCGAGCACGATCGAGCCGCCAGCCGCGATCTGCATCGGTACGGGCGTGGCCTCGAAACCGAGCGTGCCGATGAACAGGCCGGCGACGATCCAGCCAATCGTTCCGAGCACCCGAATCGACGGGAACTCGCGCGCCGGGATCCTTCATCTGACGGAACGACAGCGAGTTGCTGAGCGCGAGCGTCGGCATGTAGCACAGCGCATACGCGAGGAGCACCGCGTAGAACGGGCCGAACGCGCGTCTGCGTCGAGGCCAGGAACAGGATCAACCCGCCGGCGACGTGCAGCGCGGCGAGGATGCGCTCGGTGGCGAGAAACCGATCGGCGACCATGCCGACGAAGAACGGCGAGATCATCGCCGCCAGCGCCGTCGTCCCGGCGACGAGCCCGATCTGCTCGCCCGAGAAGCCCGAGCGTCTGTCCCAGCCACGTGCCGAGCGTGACCGACCACGCGCCCCAGACGAAGTACTGCAGGAACATCAGCACCGACAGCTTCAGCCGGACCGCCATGGACATCATGTGGTTGCGATCTCCGCGCGCGTGTTGACAGAGGTCCAGACCCCGCCTCGCCGATGGCTGTCGAGGATCGAGTCCACGAGACACGCGGCGCGATATCCGTCCTCGAAGGTGGGGAACGACGGACGATCAGGCGCGTCGGTAGGGCCGGTCCTTTCGGACCGGCCGGCGATCGACGCGTAGACGTCGGCAATCAGATTGCGGAAGGCGTCGCTCCAGGCTTCCTGGTGGCCGCCCGGCAGATGCGCATACGGGCGGCGCCTCGGGCCCGAGCAGCGAAGGATCTTTGAGCAGTACCTGATTCGGCGCATGCCGATGCCCGATCCAGAGCTCGTTCTGCCGCTCCTGATACCAGCGCAGCGACGCCTTCGCGCCGTTGACCTCGAACCACAAGTCGTTCTTGTGACCGGCGCAGACCTGCCCGACGGTGACGCACCCCTTCGCGCCGTTGTCGAAGCGGACGAGCACCGTCGCCAGGTCCTCGCTCGTGATCGCGACCGGTTCGCGTTGACTGCCGCCCGGCCCCGGAGAACGCTTCGGTCGCCTGCAGTGGCTTGAGCCTCGTTCCGACGACCGTGGTCAGGTCGGCGAGCACCTCGGTGATGCGACGGCCGGTGACGTACTGCACGAGATCACACCAGTGCGTGCCGATGTCGCCGATCGCCGAGCTCGCGCCGCCCTTGTCGGGCTCGAGCCGCCACGAGAAGTCGGTCGGGTCGATCAGCCAGTCCTGCAGATAGCTGCCGTGCACGAAATGCAGCGGCCCCAGCTCGCCGGCGGCGATCATCGACCGCGCCTGCTGCACCAGCGGGTTGCCGCGATAGTTGTAGGTGACGGCGTGCACCACGCCGGCGCGCGTCGCCGCGTCGAGCAGTCCACGCGCCTCCGTCGCGTCCATCGCGAGCGGCTTGTCCGACACCACGTGCTTGCGGTGGGCGAGCGCGGCCATGATGACCGGCGCATGGAGATAGTTCGGCGTCGTGTTGTGGACGACGTGGACGTCGGGATCGCGAGCCAGCGCTTCGTAGCTGCCGTATGCCTTCGGCACGCCGAGCGCGTCGGCCTTGCGTCTGGCGGACTCCTCGGTGCTCGCGGCGACCGCGACGACATCGACGAAGCCGAGCCGTCTCACGGCATCGATGTGATGCGCGCCGACAAAGCCGGGGCCCACGAGCCCCATGCCGATGCGTCCGCGTGCAGCTGTCATGCAAGCACCTGCTTGGCGTACGCGAAGCAGGTCTTCACTTCCTCGACCGGGCCCGCCGTGCCGCGGTGCTCGTATTCCATGTAGGCGCGAATCGGCCACTTCTCGCGCTTCAGCAGCTGGAGGACCTCGCGAATCGGCGTATCACCGGTGCCCCACGGCACGTTGTCGCCCTGGGCCTTCTTGCGGTCCTTGATATGGAGGTTCGTGACGCTGGCGTGATGCTCCTTGAGATACGCGACCGCGTCGTAGTTCGCCGCCGTGAAGTGGCCGATGTCGAGGTTGACCTTGAAGTACTTCGACAGCTTCATGGCAGCCTGGAAGCTTTCAGGCGTGGCGAACTCGTTCGGATCTTTCGTGTTCGAGTGGTTGTGCATCGCCACGACCATGCGGTGCTTCTCGGCGAACGGCGCGATCCTCTTCGCGGATTCGAGCGTGGCTGACGCCGTGATGATTTCGGCGCCCAGGGCCTTCGCGATCTCGAAGCCTCGATTGATCTCCTCGTCTGTAAACCGGACGTCCGGGCTGTAGTTGTAGGCCCAGACTCGGATACCCGCGCCATCGAACTTCTTCCGGATGGCTTCGAAGTGGGCGAGCGGCGTCTCGATGCGCCAGCGGCGCAGTTCCTCGCGCGACTTCTGCACGTCTTCGGGCGGTCGTCCACGGCCCAGGGGCTGTGCCGGCTCGATCTGCGGCGCCCACAGCTCGCACTCCGTGAACCCGCACTCCGTCATCCCTTTGATCAGCGGCTCCACCAGATCGGCGCCCGGCGCGCGCGGAAGCTCACGCAGCGAGTAGGTCTGCACGCCAAGCCTGACGCCACCGACGGTCTGCGCGCCGCTCAGCGCAGGAAGCGCGAGACTCGAGAGGGTCAGGAGTCCGAATTCACGTCGCGTGTACATGATTAGTGGTCCGTCCTTCCCACTTCACTACGGGCCGCTCCGTTGTCGCGGCCGGGAAATCGCGGTCGAGGCTTGTTGTAGCCGGTACCCTTCCAGTTGATACAGTCCACTAGATCCTCAATAGAGGGCGAATGCATACCACGTGTCACCGCAGTGAGCGTAATCAGGTGTATGTAACGCATTTCAGCCCGCGCTCATCTTATGGCGCGGTCAGCCACGGCCGCAACACCGTCGTCCAGATCTGATAGCCCTGGGGTGACAGGTGCAGGCCGTCCTCGACGAAGAGCTCACGCCGCGGCTTCTCGTCCCAGCCGAGCATGAGCGTGTCGAAGTCGATGAAGGCGAGTCGATCGTCGCGCTCGCAATAGGCCCGCAGGATCGTATTGCTCAAGCGCATCCGATCGATCTGGGTCCAGCGCAGCAGGCTCGACTTGATCGCGATGAGCAGGATGCGCGTCTGTGGCAGCTTGGCGTGCACCGCGCGCGTGAACTTCTCGAACTGGATGGCCACGTCTTCCGAGCTCATGCCGGCGCTGATGTCGTTGTCGCCGGAATAGACCACGACGAGCCTCGGCTCATAGGGGATGACGATGCGATCGACGTAGCGCACGGCGTCGGCCATCTCGGAGCCGCCGAAGCCGCGGTTGATGATCTTGAGATCGGGGAAGTACGACGCCGTGTCCCATCGGCGGATCGTCGAGCTGCCGACGAAGACGATGCCGCCTTTCTGAGGTGGCGTCATCTTGTCCGCGGCCTCAAAGGCCGCGATGTCTTTCTCCCATCGATCGACAGGCTGGGCGGCGACGGATGAGGCGCAGAGGATGGCACAGGCGACAAAAATGGCTGGGCGCATAGCGCGACAGGGTAACATCAAAGTCGTGCGTTATCTCGTCACCGCCCGCGTCAAATCAGGCCGCCGCCAGGCCCTCGATCGGGCCATCGACGAGGGCACGCTCGGCGCCGGATCGATTGCCGGCGACGAGTATCTCCACAACATGGAGCAGGCCCGCGCACTCGCCGGACGGTCAGGTGAAGTGGGTGGAAACGTGCTTCTGCGCGACGCCGCTCGCCGAGGAGCGGCCCGTACTGGGAGGCCTACTTCGATCTGGTCAGCGTGAAAGACGCTCACGCGCGAAGCCGGTGCCGCCACGAGAATGGCACCGAGTACTGGGCGTGCTCAACGTGCGACTGCACCGAACGACTCGAAGCCAGCCTGTCGATGCGAGGGGAAGCCTTCCGCAAGGTCAAAGCGCAAGAGTAAAGGGAATTACCCTTTGCCCTTTGACGTTTGCTCTTTGACCTTTGCATCGTCGCGCCGGAAGACGCGTCCCATATCCAACCCGAACTCCGGCTTCGATCGCGGGCCGCTGATCTTGATCGGCAGTCTCGAGCCGCCACCCTGGCGGCGGAAGAAGGGCTGCGCGAGCCGCGCGAGGAACGCCTTGAAGCCGCTGGTCATGTCAGCGAGGCTGGCGTCGAGCAGCAGGTCTCCCTTGAAGTCCAACATTTCGCCGTGCAGATCGTAGATGCCCGCGAGTTGCACTTCCGCGCCGGGAATCGCGAACGTCAGTTGCGAGAAATCGAGTCTTGCCCGGCGCATGACGAATCGGCCTCGGAGGTTCGAGACGACGCTCGATCCGGCGCCCCCAGGTTCCGGGTTCTCGTTGCCGCGCGCGCGCTGGCTCAGCGCCTCGATGCGACGCTGGATGTTGATGTTGCTGAAGCGCGCCTGAGCGAGGCGGAACACTCCGTTCAGGTTCAATCGATCGATGACGTCCGCCTCTCCCGCCGGCAGCAGGAACGTCGTCGTCATCTCCATGCGGCCGGTGAGCGGCGCCTTGTCGCCCTTCACCGCCAGCCGCAGGACGTCCTCGATGCGAGCCTCGTGGATCTTGATGTCCAGCGCCACGTGCCGGCCCTTGACGTCGCGATCGCGGACGATCGCGCCCGAGGCGACGATGTTCGATTCACCGAGCTTCGCATCGACGCGGTCGAGCCAGGTGTCGCCGTTGGTGCCGTCCACGATGGCCTTGAAGCGAGTGGACAGCGGGACCGGTTGATTCGCGATGTCGATGGAGAAGTCCGGTGTTTCCGTCTGGCCGTCCACTTCGATGCGCTCGAACGTGCCGCGGTACTGTCCAACCGACGACAGGATTCCGCTGATGCCCTTGATGTCGTTCAGGTCGGCCTTCTTGAAGGCGTACTCGCCGCGGATCGGTGTCAGCGACGGATCCTCGGTCAGCCACGGACCGAACGTCCCGGTCGTCTCGACGCGTCCGCGTGGAATGGCGTTGGTGACCGCAGCCGTGAAGCGCGCGCCCTCGGGCAGGCCGAACCCGTGCATGACGACGTCGTGAATCTCGAAGACGCGCGGAAGCTTGTTGGGCTTCCGCGTGGCAATCTCGAGACGCGCATCGCGGGAGACGATCTCGTCGATCACGATTGACGACCGCGACTCGCTGTCGCGGGGCGACGGATCATTGACGTCCAGCGAGGCCACCGCCGGCTTAAACCCGCCGGGTGGAATGCGGATGTCGATGCCGCCAAGGGTGACGCTGCCGAGGTGGACCCGCGGTCCAACGAGCCCGCGGAATGGCGCACTCGCTTCAAAGGTGCTCACGGAGAAGAGGGGCGGCGCGTCGCCGGCGTTGCGGAGGTGAATCCGGAGCCGAGTGCCGCTGATGGCCGGTCGGGGCAGGACCGCCACTTCTGCGGAGTCGACCTCGATGCGAGCGGCAAACCGGTCGCTGACCGCCGTGATCAGGTGTTCGCGTATGCGCGCCGGGCGCAGGGCCAGGGCCAGCCACACGGTCGCGCCGATGGCCAGCACCAGGCTCGCGAGAAGGATAAGGAGGATCACCCGGCGCATCGTGTGCTCAATCTTGCCCCACAACTCGTCCAAATGTCCCGAAGCGGTGTCTAAATCGGCGGCAAATCATGCGACCTCGACAACAACGTACCGGGTCTTGCATCCGGCTTGCCACAACCGCCGTGATGCTGGCGGTGGTCATTGCAGGTTGTGCAGGGCGTCGATCGGTTGTGGCCCCGGTGGTTCCAGTCGAGCCGCCTTCGACGCGAGACATCGAGGCCCTGATCGAGCGAGGGTGCTTCCGGTGCCTCGAGCAGGCCCTTGCTCTGTCGGACGAGCGCGGCCACGCGCAGCTCGCGTTCGAGGCGGCGGCACTCCTGGTGCTGCGCGCCACCGAGCTTGGCATGCCCGCGGACGCGTGGATGACGCGAGCCCGCACGCTGGCCGCGGCCGACCCGGCGTGGGCTCAACATCTGGAGATGGTTGCGGCGGTTCCGCCCGACCCGCTCCGCGGACTGCGTGACGACCTGCTCGTGATGAGTCAGGGCCGCACCCGGGCGCGGTCGCAGCTGCCGTCGTGGTACGACGCGCTGAGAACTGGCTCGCTGTCCGTCGTATTTCGACGGTATCTCGAGGTCGCGCTGATCTGCAGCGTCGATCTGCCGCCGAAACCGGAGCGCGTCGCAACGCTTCTGCCCGAGCTGCCTGCCGTGCCGCTGCTCAAGTACCGCGTCGGGATCTGCGATCGCGACTTCAAGGCGCAGCTCGTCGCCGCGCGGAGCGAGGTGCCGGACTTTGTGGACGCGGACTTCGAGTTGGGCCGCTACGCGCTTCGGGATCCGGAAGCCCCAGACCCCGACGAGGCGATGAGACGATTTCGCTCGGCCGCCGACGCGTTTCCGACTTCGACGTCGATTCCCACCGCCATCGGCAATCTCTATCAGAGCTGGGAGGACTGGGCGAACGCGCTCGCCGCGTTCGATGCCGCGCTGGCGCTGCTGCCGTCGCATCCCGACGCGCAGATCGGCCGTGTCGTCAGCCTGTCGAACCTCGAGCGGCACGCGGACGCGATTGCGGCCGCCACGCAACTCATCGAGGGCGGACAGTGGCATCTGGGGCAGGCGTTCTACTGGCGTGCGTGGAACCACTTCAACATTGGGAACAATCCGGCCGCCAGAGCGGATGCCGACCGCACGCGGAGCCTGATGGTGAACGCATCGGTGTTCCTCCTCTCCGGCATGATCGAGTGGCGCTTCAGTCACCTCGAGCCGGCGGAGAAGGAGTTCCAGGAAGCCCTGGTCATGGATTTCGGGCAATGTGAGGCGGCGTTCTATCTCGGCGGCGTGCGATCCGAACAGCGCAAGCTGCCCGAGGCCATTGCCGCGATGAATCAGGCGCGCCAGTGCTACGACCTCACGATCGCTGTTCGACGCAAGCTCCGCGACACGATGCTCGCCGGACCAGGCACTCCGGAATCCAAAGCCCGCGAGGCTGCCCGTCACGACCGTTCGATCGCGTCGGCAGAAAAACGGCGGGAGCAGGCGGTGCAGGCGATCAGTACGCTTACCGCCCGACAAACACCTCAACAGCCGTGACTGTTTCGCTTCCAGTGATCTGAATCCTGGCCGTCGGGATGTCGCGTCCGTTCACGGTGAGCCTGGTGATTCGCAAACCGGTGGGCAGAGACGGGATCTCGAATTCGTACAGCCCGAGCGCATTCGCGATCCGGAAACGTCCATCTGCGCTGACGGTGCTTTCAGGCACTGGATACAGCGGAGAGACGGACAGCAGTCGCTGTCGCAGTGCGATGCGGGTGGCCGGGCGGGGCACATCCGCCTCATAGACAACGCGTCCTTCAATCGTGCCCGGTGTGACGAGCCTGATCTCCAGGTCCTCGACATCGTCCATGCTGACGTTGGTGGACACGACTCCGGCGAGAGGGCCGCGGTCCGAATCCGCGCGAGCGAGCAGGACGACCGTGCCTTGTGGGACGCCGGCGATCGTGAAGAGATCGCCAGGATCCGGAACCGTCCAGAGTCCCGATCGCTGCGCCGTCAGATTGGCGTACTCGATCGCGACGTTTTCGACGTTCGTGTCGTCGGGCCGGATCAGCCGGCCGGAGATCGAGAATCGCTGCGCGGGAGTCAGCCAGACGTCGATCCCGTCAACGGCGATCCCCTCGAACACGGTCACGGTTCTGGCGGACTCGTGGCTCGTCACTCCGGGATACAGCGTGGCATCGAAGAATGGGCGCGTTGCGGAAGAGGACTCGGGCGCGCGTCGCTCGGCGTTGGCGCGGACACGTGCCGGGTCGGCAGAGGCGCCTGGCAGCACCACCACGAGGTACTCACCGGGAGGGAGTCCGGTGATGCGGTAGCGTCCGTTCCACTCGGTCGTCGTGCGCGTCTCGGCGAGGAGCACGTGGCCGGTATCGCGACGCACGGCGGCGAACACCTGTACGTCTGGAGCGGGAATGCCATCAGGCTCGGCGACCCGCCCGGCGATGCTCGCCTCGCGATGGAGCGTCAGTTCGAGATGCGACGCCTGCGCACCGTCCCGAAGCGTCACATCGATTCCGGTGTCGAACTGTGGTGCAGGCGCCTCGAGCGCCTGTCGGTTCGTGTAGCCGGATCGTGACGCCGTGACGCGATACTGTCCGGCGGCGAGGCGATCGAACGTGAACTGGCCCTGTTGGTCGCTCGTGACCGTGAGGTCCGGCGAGCCGGCACTCGTGAGCGAGATGGTTGCACCAGCGATGGAGCCCGCATGAGTCGAGACCACGCGGCCGGAGAGCCGGCCTGCGGCAGCCGACGGAGCGGCCACAACCTGTGCTCCCGCGTCGGGCGCGAGCAGTGTCCAGGCGAGGAGCCCCAGGGTCGAGGGCATTCGAGCAGACAAGCGTCCTCCGGTCAGGCCGCCCGTCGCGGCTTCGAGTGAGATTGTAAACGGGGAGGGCGCTCATACAATCGATGTCTGTGAGGACGTGGATCAAGGCGGGGACGGTCTTTGTGGCCCTCGTCTGCGCGCTGGCGCCGCTCAGCCCATCGCTCGTGGAGCGCTGGTACTCGACGGGGATGTACCCGCGCGTTCAGCACGTGGTCACGCCGATCTCGAATCTCATTCCCTTCGCGCTGTTTGACATCCTGACGATCGGCGCCGCGGTCGTCGTCATCGGCGCGCTGGTTCGGAGTGTCCGGCGCGCGCGTCAGGCCAGACGATGGTCGATTGTGTTGATGACGCTGGGACACATCGTCGTAGGTGCGGCGGCGGTGTATCTCGTATTTCTCGGGATTTGGGGCTTCAACTATCGGCGTGTGTCGATGTCGCAGCGACTGGTGCTCGAGGGCACGTCACCGAGCGCGGCTGCCGTGCTCGCGCTCGGGTATCAGGCAGTGGAGCAGTTGAATGCGTTGCACGGCGAGGCCCGCGGCGATCTCGATCCGTGGCTGGACGCCAGTCTTCGCGGAGCGTTCGATCGCGTGCAGGGTTATCTGAGCGACGCGCCTCGCGCGCTGCCCGGTCGTGTGAAGCCGACGATCTACGGGACGTATTTCCGGTGGACGAGTGTGGACGGGATGGTGAACCCGTTTGCGCTCGAGGTGATGGCCAACCCCGATCTGCTGCCGTTCGAGCGGCCGTTCGTCGTCGCGCACGAGTGGGCGCATCTGGCGGGATATGCCGACGAGTCCGAAGCGAACTTCGTCGGCTGGCTGACGTGCCTGCAGGGAGACGCGCGGGCCAGGTACAGCGCATGGATGTTTCTCTACTGGCAGTTGAGCGGAGAGATCGCCGCCGGCGATCGAACTCGCCTGGCCGGCGCGCTCGAGTCCGGTCCACGGCGCGACATCGACGACATCGCCGAGCGCCTGCGTCGCGGGCGGTGGCCGCTGCTGCAACGATCGAGCTGGCAGGTCTACGACCAGTATCTGAAGGCGAACCGCGTCGAGGCCGGCGTACGCAGTTACGGCCTCGTCGTGACGCTGATTCTGCGCGCCCGCTTCGAGGAGGGGTGGAAACCCGTGAGGGTCAGACCCCAGTTCTGACCCCGTGTCTGACCCCGGGTCTGACCCCCGTCAGACCGCGGCCCGCCGCAGGCGATCCTGAATCGCGGTCGCCAGACCGTCTTCGCCCGGAAATCCGCGGGCCAGAATCCGGTCGACGCCGGTCGAGTCGAGCTCGCGGACGACGGCGTAGAGCCGCGCCGCTACGGTGGTGAGGTCGCCCTCCGAGCCGAGATACGCAATCGTGAGGCGCGTGTCGAGTCCCGCCAGCTCTGTCACCAGGCCGGCCAGCGCCTCGCGATCCTCATCGGCGGCCATGATGCCGATGCGGGCGCCAGCGGCAATGGCCGCCCTGGCGTCGCCGATCAGTTGCGCGACGGCCTCACGCGCGGCGCCCTCGTACAGCGTCAGCGGTGCACGAGGTGAGTAGTGACGTTCCAGCATGCCGGGTGACGGCATCGCGCCCAGTGCACGCTCGGCTGACGATCTCCGCTCGACGCGCGGGAGGATCTCCCGCAGCATCTCGCGCGAAATCGCACCTGGCCTGAGGATAGTCGGCACGTCGCTCGAGAGATCGAGCACAGTCGATTCGACGCCGACGTCGGTCGGACCACCATCGAGAATCAAATCGATGCGACCGTTCAGGTCGTCGAGCACATGTGATGCGCGAGTCGGGCTCGGCCTCGAGAACAGATTCGCGCTCGGCGCGGCGACCGGTACGCCCGCCGCCGTCAGCAGCGCCCGCGCCACCGGATGCGCGGGCACCCGTACGGCCACGGTATTCAGGCCAGCGGTGACTTCATCAGGCACGCGCGACGATCGCGGCAGGACGAGCGTGAGCGGACCCGGCCAGAACCGCGCGGCAAGCGCGACGGCCGCCTCGGGCACGCGCCGCACGAGATCGTGGATCCGATCGATCGAGTCCACGTGCACGATGAGCGGGTCGTTGGCCGGCCGTCCCTTGGCATCGAACAGCCTGCGAACCGCCGCGGAATCCAGTGCGTGCACGCCAAGGCCGTACACCGTTTCCGTGGGAAACGCGACCAGGCCGCCGCGCCGCAGGCACTCGGCGGCACGCGCGATCGCGGCGGCGTCCGGCCGGTCCGAATCCACCCGAATCACATCAGTCATCCCGTCCCATCAAACCACTCAGCACGCGTGTCGCGTCCAATTAGCCGGGAGGAAAGCTATGAGTCGGTCACGAATCGGTCTGCTGGTCGTCGTTGTCGGGCTCTGGAGCGCTCCGTCCTCGGCGCAGATCGGACCGCGATGTCTGCACGGCGAGAGCGAGACCCAGGTTCAGCAACGGCGTCGCGAGGAGGCCATCGACGGTGCGGACCTGATCAACCGGATTCTCGATCGAGGCCGGCGTGACACCGCCTACCCGACCTGGGAGGCGCTCGCGAAATCGCCGCGGATAGCGGCTTACCGCGGGATAGCCGGCAGGGTGGGCGATCTCGTCCGCAAGATGGAGTGGGGCACCGACCAGCCGTTGCCCGGCTGGATGATTCACTACGTCGCGGCTGAGGATGCCTACGCGTTCTCGCTGACCGACATCCGCGACCCATGTCAGCTCACCGTCGCGAGCAATGACACCGGTACGGTCATCGCGGGACGGCCGGCGGACCTCAGAGGCCAGCCCCGCACTGTTCCACTCGACTCCTCGCAGTAGCTGCCACCCGTGTCACCCGCCGCGCACATTTGCGCGGTGGGGTGGGGTACTATCGCGGCCGGATGTTCGAGGCGGCCGAGGTCGGACGAAAGATCGAGAAGGAAGAGTACAAGGCGCAGGTTCCGGTGTTGCGGGCGGAACTGCTGGACGTCCAGCAGCAGCTCCTGCGGGCGCCGTTCCCGGTCATCGTCCTGTTTGCGGGCGTCGACGCCGCGGGCAAGAGCGAGACGGCGAGCCTGCTCAACGAGTGGATGGATCCGCACTGGATCGTCACTCGCGGCTACACCGATCCGTCGGCCGAGGAGGTGGAGCGTCCGCGTCTCTGGAGGTACTGGCGCGATCTCCCACCCAAGGGACGCATCGCGCTGTTCCTGAGCGCGTGGTATTCATCACCCATCCGCCACCGCGTCGCGCGGCGAATCTCCACCCCGAGTTCGACGCGCTGCTGGACGAGGTCGCCGCTTTCGAGCGCGCGCTCACCGACGATGGCGCGGTGATCCTCAAGTTCTGGATGCACCTCGGGAAGGCGCAGCAGAAGAAGCGGTTCAAGGCCTTCGAGAAGGATCCGCTTCGGCGGTGGCGCGTCGGCAAGGATTCGTGGCGGCACTGGCGCATGTTCGATCGCTTCATCGCCGCCGCCGATCGCGCGATTCGACGAACGAGCACCGATCAGGCTCCCTGGCACATCGTCGAGGGAGAAGACGAACGCTACCGGAGCGTGGTCGTCGGGACGGTGCTGCGCGACGCCATCCGGCGCCGTCTCGCCGCGAGCACCCGGCCGGCGCGGCGCAAGGCGCCGCGCGCATCGCGAGGGGGCTCGGCCGCGCTCGAGCAGATCGAGCAGCGACTACAACGTGCTCGACCGGCTCGACATGGATCGGCAGCTCGATCCGCAGGACTTCGACGTCGCGCTCGAGCGGCAGCAGGGACGCCTGAATCTGCTGCAGAGGAAGGCCCAGGACAAGGAGATCTCGACGATCCTGGTGTTCGAGGGTTGGGATGCGGCAGGGAAAGGCGGCGCGATCCGGCGCATCACCGGCGCCCTCGATGCCAGGGACTATCAGGTGATCGCGATCAGCGCGCCCACCGACGAAGAAAAGGCGAGGCACTATCTGTGGCGCTTCTGGCGCCATCTCTCACGCGCCGGCCGAATCACGATTTTCGACCGGAGCTGGTACGGCCGTGTGTTGGTCGAACGGGTCGAGGGGTTTGCCACCGAGGAGGAGTACCAGCGCGGCTACGGCGAGATCAACCACTTCGAGGAGCAATTGGTCGCGCACGGGATCCTGCTCGTCAAGTTCTGGATTCACATCAGCAAGGACGAGCAGTTGCGGCGCTTCCGCGACCGCAAGCGGACCGAGCACAAGCGTTGGAAGATCGGACCCGAGGACTGGCGCAATCGCGGGCGCTGGCCCGACTACACGCTGGCGGTGAACGAGATGGTGGCGCGCACGAGTACTCGCGTCGCGCCGTGGACGCTCGTCGAGGGCAACGACAAGAATTTCGCGCGCATCAAGGTGCTCAAGACGCTCGCCGATCGCCTGGAGCGGCGACTGCGCAAATAACGACGCAGCTACGGTCTGTGTTGTTCAAGAACAAACCAGTTCCACCACGAAGTCCACGAAAAGCACGAAGAGCAAACCGGATTGTCTGGTCTTCGTGGCCTTCGTGAGCTTCGTGGTTGTATTTGTTTGTTCTCTACAACGGCAGTCGGAGCGTGGCGCGCACGCCGCGCTCGTCGCTGCGATTCTCGAGCGTGAGCGACCCGCCGTGACCCTCGGCGATCTGACGGCTCAACACCAGCCCGATGCCGGAGCCGCCGGCCTTGGTCGTGAAGAAGGGGACGAAGAGGTTGCCGGTGCTCTGCAGTCCCGGCCCCTGATCGTCGATCCGCACTTCCAGCATGTGATCGCTCGACATCCAGCTCGTCGAGACGCCACCGCCGGTTTCGAGCGCCGCGTCCACGGCATTGCGCAGCAAGTTGATCAGCAACTGCTCGAGCTGATCGGGGTCGGCGGTCAGCGAAACGTCCGCGGCGGCCTCGACGCCGGACGGGCAGCCGCAATTCCAGCGAGACCACGCGGCGCATGAGCGGGCCGAAGGCCACGGGCCGCCGGCTGGGAGCGGGCAGGCGCGCCAGGCGCGCGTACGCGGTCGTAAACCGGCTCAGCGCGTCAGCGCGTGAGCCGATGACCGCCAGGCCGCTGCGCATGTCGTCGCGCCAGTCATCGGGCGGGTTGTCGCGGCCGAGCAGCGACTCGAGGCTTCCGGCAATCGATTTGATCGGCGCCAGCGAGTTGTTCAACTCGTGGCCGATGACGCGAATCAGACGCCGCCACGCCTGCCGCTCCTGCTCGCGCAGCGGCTGGCTGAGGTCGGAGAGCGCGCAGAGCTCGTGCGGCGATCCGCCCTGCCAGAACTTGGTGCGGCGGATCTCCCAGCGGCCGACGCCGCCCGGGAAGCTGAGGTCCTGAATCGTCGACGGGCTGCCGAGCGCGTGCTGGAGCCCGAGCTCGTCGGCGAGGCGGCCGATCAGGTCCGATCCTTCGCGTCCGAGCAGCCGCTCGCCGAAGCGGTTGACGAGCACGAGACGCCGTTCGCTGTCGAACGCGAAGATCGCGACGTCGATCTCGGCCATGACCGCGCGCAGCAGCACCGTGGCTTCCTGCGCGCCGAGCCGCTGGCTGCGGAGCGTCTCGGCCAGCGTGTTGACCTCGAGCATCACCTGCCCGAGCGCGTCGTTCGCGATGGCGCCGCGGGCGCGGATCGAGAAGTCGTCTTCACGCAGGGCTGCCAGGAGATTCGAGATCGTCTGCAGCGGCCGGATGATTCGATCGCGCAGCGTCAGCGAGACACCGAGCCACAGCCCGGTGAGGATCGATGGCGACGGTCACCCGTATGAGCAGCGGGTACTGGCCGATCCAGAGCAGCACGAGCGAAAGCGACGACCGCGGGCAGGCCGCCGCGAGCGCGAGCAGCGTGACCTTACGGTCGTAGGTGAACGGCACAAGCTCAATGCTCAACGCCGCGTTAAGCAGGTCGGTAACGTTCGAGCCGGCGATAGAGCGCCGATCGGCTCAACCCGAGCGCTTTTGCCGCGTGACTGACGTTGCCGTATCGGGCCATCGCCTTGCGAATGAGGAAGCCTTCGACGTCTTCGAGGCTCATCTCGTCGAGACGCGCCGTGGCATCCATGCTGCCGGCCGGACGCAGACCCAGGTCGGCGAGATGGATGACGTTGCCCTGCGCCATCAGCACCGCGCGCTCGACGGCGTGGTCCAGCTCGCGGACATTGCCCGGCCAGGGATGGTCGATGAGCGCCTGCAGGGCGGCCGGATCGAAGCCGGTCATCGCCTTTCGGTATCGCTGCGCATGCGCGCCGAGAAAATGCTTGGCGATGCGCGGGATGTCGTCGCGCCGTTCGCGCAGCGGCGGCAGGCGGATCTCGATGGTGTTCAGGCGGAACAGCAGATCCTGGCGAAACCGGCCGGCCGACGACTTCGGCGTTGAGGTCGGCATTGGTCGCCGAAATCAGCCGCACGTCGGCCTTGCGCGTGCGCGACGATCCGAGGCGCTCGAACTCGCCGGTCTCGAGCACGCGCAGCAGCTTCTGCTGCTGACTCAACGGCACGTTGGCGATCTCGTCGAGGAACAGGCTGCTGCCATCGGCGAGCTCGAAGCGGCCGACGCGATCCTGCTTGGCGTCGGTGAACGCGCCCTTCACGTGGCCGAAGAGCTCACTCTCGAAGACGCCTTCGGAGACGCCGCCGGCGTTGATCGTCACCATCGGCCGGGTCGCGCGTGACGACACCGCGTGCAGCGCCTGCCGAGACGACGCCCTTTACCGGTGCCGTTCTCTCCGGTGATCAGCACGTTCGCATCGGACGGTCCGACCCGCGCGATGATCTGCAGCACCGGCTGCATCGCCGCCGAATCGGCGATCAGCAGCGGCCCGCCGTCGTTCTGCCTCGTCTGCGTCTGCGCCTCGAGCCGTGTCGCGCGCCGCAGTGCCCGCCCGAGTTCGGTCTGCGTGCGGACGATCGCCTTGAGCCGCTCGTTGTCCCACGGCTTCTCGACGAAGTCGCGCGCGCCGCGGCGCATGGCCTCGACCGCGACGTTGACCGAGCCCCACGCGGTCATGACGACGACCGGAAGCATCTCGTCGGCGCCGTGAATCCTGCGTGAGAAGCTCGAGGCCTTCCTGGCCCGACGTGGTGTCGCGGGCGTAGTTGAGGTCGATGAGCACGACATCGTAGTCGCGCTGCTCGAGCGCCTTCAGCACGGCGGCGGGCGACTCGACGACGTCGATCTGATAGCCCTCGCCTTTGAGCAGCAGGCGAAGCGCCTCGAGCACGTCGCGCTGATCGTCGGCGATGAGGATGCGGGTCGAAGATGTGGACATTATTCAGCTCGAAGCGCCACGACGGGATCGACGCGGGTCGCACGATGTGAGGGCACGAGACTGGCGATGATCGCAGTGACAATCAGCAACGTCGCGGCTACCGCGAACGTCGTCAGGTCGCCTGGCGTAATGCCGAAGAGCAGCGAGGCCAGCGCCCGGCTCGAGACATAGCTTCCGGCCAGGCCAATCGCGAGGCCGAGCGTCGTGATCGTCAGGCCTTGCCGAAGCACCTGCCATCTGACGGCGCGCGCTTCGGCCCCAAGCGCGATGCGGATACCGAACTCGCGCGTGCGCGATCCGACCGAATAGGCGAGGACGCCGTAGAGACCGATGACGGCGAGGGCCAATGCAACGATCGCACACGAGAGGGACACGAAACTGAACAGCCTCGGCGAGGCTGCCGAATGCGCAAACACTTCCTCGAGGCCCGCTCCGTCGTACAACGCGAGCTGCGGGTCGAGCCGTGCGAGTACGCCACGCGCAGCGGCCAGGACCGCGGCCGCATCGCGGCCGGCGCGCATGAGCACCGTCAGCCGGCCCGCGAATCCCGTCTCGATCGGCAGATAGAACGCTCGGTCGATGTCGGCGTCGGGCCGCTCCCGCGAGTCCGCGACCACTCCGATCACTTCGAGGTCCGTGAACGCCGCCCACCGGAGGTGATGCCCGATTGGACTGCTTCCAGGAAAGTGCTGACGTGCGAACGCCTGATTGACGATGACCTTGGCGGCGGCTGGCGACCAGTCGTCATGACGGAACTCGCGTCCCTCGACGACCGGGATGCGCAGCGTTCGGAAATAGTCGGGAGACACTCGGCGGAAGCGAATCTCGGTCTCTTCGGTCGTCGCCGGCTTTCCGTCGATCGAGAGAGGATAGAAGCCGATCGCGGAGTACGTCACGGCGCCATCCGTCGTCGAGACGGCCTCCACCCCTGGCAGTGTTCTCAGGTTGGTCGCGATGTCGCGTGAGAATCGCTCACGCGATTCGCTGGTGGGGTAGCGTGTGTTTGGCAGTGAGACCTGGAAGGTCGCGATGTCTCGAGGGTCGTAACCAAGGTCCACTTGCACCAGCCGAACGAAGCTGTTGACGAGCAGGCCGCCGCCGGTCAGCAGCACGACCGCCGCCGCAATCTCGACGATGACGAGCAGGCTCGACGGCCGCAGCCGGCTGCCGAGGAGAGTTGCCACGGCGTACGGTGTCTGCGGCCGCAGCTGACTCGACACGCTGGCTCGTGCGACACGGAGCGCCGAAAACAGGCCGACGAGCAATCCGGTGACGATCGACAGTCCGAGCGCGAAGCCGAGCACCACGCCGTCGACATGGATATCGCGGAGTCGCGGCAGTACGTGCGGCGGCAACGTCCGCAGGACGGCGATCGAGGCGTACGCGATCACGCACCCCAGCGTGCCACCGGCAATCGACAGCACGAGGGCCTCGGCCAGACCGTCGTGAACGAGCCGGCCGCGGGTCGCGCCCAGCGCCATGCGCACTGCCAGCTCCCGCCGCCGGCCGGCAGCGCGCGTGAGCAGCAGGTTCACGACGTTCGCGCAGGCGATGAGCAGCACGAGCACCATGCCGAGCTGAAAGATGGCGAGCGGCCAGCTGGCGTCGCGTCCCATCTCGACCCGGGCGTTGACGAGCTCGACCGGCAACACCTTACCGGTTGGCAGCGGTCCAATCAGCGAGCGCACGTCGGCCAGCGCTCGCTCGTACGGCACGCCGGGCTTCACGAGAGCGTGGGCTCTGAGAATGGTGTACCCGCCCTTGCTCGTGGAACGTTCGAAGCGTCCTCCCGTCACCCAGAACTCGGGGGCATCCTCGATCTCGCCGGCCGAGTTCCGACTCATCGACTCGCCGGCGAGCGACGGGAACGTGAAGCTCTCCGGCATGACGCCGACAACGCGTGTCGTCTTGTCGTCGAGCGTGATCCGGGAGTCGATAATGTCTTCTCGGCCGCCGAAGTGCGTCCGCCACGTTCGGTAACTGAGAATCACGACACTCCCGGCGGCGGCATCGCCGTCTTCGGGTTTGAACGTGCGGCCCCTGAGCGGACGCGCGCCGAGGCCGTCGAAGAGTCCCGGCAATACCGAGGCGCCATTCAACCGAGCGGGAATGGAAATGCCCGTCAATGTGCTCGACGCGTGCGCGAAGACGCCGATGGCGTCGAGCGTCGTCGAATGTTCCTGGAGGTTCAGAAACTGGTCGGGGGTCAATCCAACGCGATGCGGCTCGCCGGCAGGTTCGTCTCCCATGAGCTGCACGATCTGAACGAGTCGATCGGCTCGAGGAAACGGAAGCGGACGGAACAGCACACCGTAGACGACGCTGAACACCGCGGTCGTCGCGCCGATGCCGAGCGCCAGCGTGAGCACGCTGACGGCCGTGAAGCCGGGGTTCCGTGCGAGTGACCGGATGGCAAAGCGGAGATCTCTCGCGAGCGACTCCATCATTCGCTCCTCAACGCGTCGACAGGGTTCAGACGCATCGCGCGCCGGCCGGGGATCAGGCTCGCCAGCAGCGCGACCGCGACGAGCAGGGCCACGGCTGCAGCGAGTATCAACGGATCCGTGCCATCGACCCGCGTGATGGCCACCGGGATCACACGTGAGACGGCGACCGAGCCAGCGATACCGACGGTAAGACCAATCGCGACCTGCCATGAGGCGCTTCGCGTCACCAGCCACCAGATGTCCCGCGCCTGCGCGCCGAGCGCGACGCGGACGCCGATCTCCCGCGTCCGCTGAGCGACCGCATTCGCCGACACCGCATAGAGTCCGACGGTGGCGAGGACCAGGGCGACGAGGGCGAAGATGCCAAACATCGATCCGAAGGTCCGCTCGGCCCATCGCTGCGAGTAGATGAAATCGTCCACGGTCTGGACGTCCCACACGGGCAGATCGGGATCGATCGCGCGAAGCTGCTCCCGGAGCAGCGACGCCGCGAGCGCGGGTTCCGACGGCGATCGCACCAGGATGCTGCTGTTCCAGACGACGTTGTAGCCGTACAGGGACGTACACGACCGGATCGAATCCTCCGTCGCGTGGCGGGCGCTGCCGCACGTTCTGCGCGACACCGACAATGGTCACCCAGACGGGTGCGCCGTCGGTTTGTGACGTGTCACCCGAAAAGTGAATCCGCTGGCCGATAGCGTCCGAGCCTGGGAAGTGCATCTCGGCGAACCGCTCGTTGACGATGGCCACGCCGCGGCCGCGCGTGCCGTCGCCGTCGGCGAAGAGGCGTCCCCGCGACAGGCGGGCACCGAGCACTTCGAAGTAGTTCTTCCCGATGGTCACCATCGTCGCTCGAGGCCGTGATGCAGGCGTCGGGTCCGGTCGGCCGGCGACAGCGAAGTCGCGGGATGCGCCGCCAAGGAGCGGGATGGCATTGGCCAGCGCTGCGCGCAGCGTGGGAGTTGAACTGATACGTTCCTCGAGCTGCCGATAGAACGCCAGTCGCTGCTCGGAAGCGTCGTACGCCGGCGAGGGAAGATCGAGCCGCAGGCGCACCAGGCTCGCGGTGTCCACACCCGCATCCGTCGCCAACATGACGAGTACGTTCGCGGACCATGAGACCCGCGCCTGTCAGCAGCACGAGCGCGAGGGCGAGCTGGCCGGCGACGAGAGCGCCGGTCCATCGACGTCCGCGGCGGTTGCCGGCGCTGCCGCGCCCGGCCTCGTTGAGGACGTCGGTCAGATTTGTCTTCGACGTATGAAGCGCAGGTACAAGTCCGAAGACGATCGATGTGCCAAGGCAGATTGCTGCGAGGAAGCTGAAGACGCGCCAGTCCATCGAGAAGTGCAGCCAGTACGGCGGATTGGTCTGCGACGCCGTGCTCCAGAACAGCTGCACGCTGGCCATCGAGAGGAGGAGGCCGACGCCGCCGGCGATCATCGCGAGGAGGAGACTTTCCATCAGGAGCTGCCGAACGATGCGCCAGCGGCTGGCGCCGATCGACATGCGCACGGAGATCTCTCGCGCGCGTCCGGCCGAGCGCGACAGCAGCAGGTTCGCGACGTTCGCGCATGCGATGAGCAGCACGAACCCGACGGCGCCCATCATCGAGGCGAGCAGCGGCAGGATCGGTCCGCCGATTCCGCTGCGGAAGATCGCCACGCCCGGCTCGATCCCTTTGTTCGTGACCGGATACTGCGCCGCTAGCGCCGAGGCGACACTGGAGAGATCGGCGACCGCCTGATCGTTCGTCACGCCCGGCTTGAGCCGGCCGAACGCGCGAAGACCGCGCGAGCCGCGATCGGCCTTGCCCTCGGCGTCGGTTGCCACGAGCGGCCGCCAGACGAATGAGCGCAGCGGAAAGAGGAATCCCTCAGGCATGACGCCGATGACGGTTGACGGCACGCCGTTCACGCGAATCGTGCGGCCGATGACGCCGGGGTTGGACTCGTAGCGGCTTCGCCAGACGTCATGACCGAGCATGACCACTGGCGTCGCGCCCTCGCGGTCGTCGTCGGGTCGAAAGTCGCGGCCCAGGATCGGTCGGGCGCCGATCAGGCTGAAAGCGTTCGCCGAGATGAACGCACCCAGCCACCGTTCGGGCGAGTGCTCTTCGTCGGCGATGTTCATCCCGTTCTCGGCGAAGACGCCGATGCCCTCGAACGCACGCGTGGCCGACGCCTGCCAGTCGCGGGCATCGGCATAGGAGATCTCGGCGACCGAGTTGACCGCACCAGGGTTGGCGCGGACACCAACGGCGACGATGCGATCGGGGTCGTCGAACGGGAGGTCGCGCAGGAGCACGCCGTTGACGATCGTGAAGACCGTGTTGTTAGCGGCGATGCCCAGTGCCAGCGCCGCCACCGCCGCGAGCGTGAACCACTTGTCCTTCAGGAGCAGACGCGCGGCGAGGCGAACATCATTCCAGAAGGTCACAGTAGTCCTGCGTCAGTTCTGATCGATGTAGCCGTCCCGCAGCTTGATGATCCGGCTGCCGTAGGTCGCGTTGGTCTCCGAGTGCGTGACCTGCACGATCGTGGTGCCGCCATCGTTCAGTTGCTTGAAGAGCTCCATGATTTCCTGGCCCTGCGACGAGTGCAGGTTGCCCGTCGGCTCGTCGGCGAGGATGACCTGCGGGCTGGCGACGATGGCGCGGGCAACACCCACAAGCTGCTGCTGGCCGCCCGAGAGCTGATTGGGGTAGAGGTCCTTCTTCGCCACGATGCCGAACTTGTCGAGCACGTTGGCGACGATGCCCTGGCGCTCGGACTTGCGGACGTCGCGGTACGAGAGCGGCAGCTCGATGTTCTCGTAGACCGTCAGGTTGTCGAGCAGGTGATAGCTCTGGAACACGAACCCGATGTGCCGCTTCTGCAGCGCGGCGCGCTCCTTCGCTGGCAGCGCATGAATCGGGTGGCCCATCAGGTGGTACTCACCGCTCCAGGCGCTGTCGTGCATGCCGAGGATGTGCAGCAGCGTGGACTTGCCGGCGCCGGAGGGGCCCATGATCGACACGAACTCGCCGGCCTTGATATCGAGCGTGATTCGTCGCAGCACGAACGTCTGACCGGCGCCGACGGGAAAGGACTTCTCGATCCCTCTCAGCGACATGAGCGGCGTGTTGCCGGTCGGTTCCCACGGAGCGTCGGTGAGCGCGGACGAGGATGATGAGCGTTTGAAGAGCATGTCGAATGGCCTCTGGACTCGTAGTGTCCGGCTTCAGCCGGACCTTTATCAATCCGCATGCCGGGCGGATGACTAAGGAATCTACGCGATTTTACTGTTGTTTTGTTCGCTCTCGGGAACTATCGTCCCAAAACCGAACAGCAGGTAGAGGCGGGTCTTCAGACCCGCCTTGAACATCAGAGACGACCCATCCAGCGCAGCAGGCCCTCGGTCAGCCAGGGCACATAGGTGATCAGCAGCACGCCAATCGCGAGGATCCCGAGCATCGGCAGCGTCGCCCACGTCACCTCGAGCACCGGCTTCTTGAACCGGTACGACGCCAGCAGCAGATTCAGTCCGAGCGGCGGATGGAGGTATCCGAGCTCGAGGTTGGCGATGAAGATCACGCCGAGATGCACGTAGCTGATGCCATAGACGTCGGCGAGCGGCAGGATCAGCGGCACGACGACGACGATCGCCGAGAAGATGTCCATCACCGTCCCGACCAGGAGCAGGAACACGTTCAGCGCGAGCAGGAACAACCAGCGCTCGACTCGATGTGCGCCTGCGTCCACTCGATCAGCTGCGTCGGGACCTGCGCGTTGACCAGGTAGTTCGTCAGGCCGACGGCCACCGACAGGATGATCAGCACGCCGCCGACGAGCGCCACGCAGTCGCCGGCGACGCGAACGACGTCCTTGAAGCGTGGCCAGGTCGCGGTGGATGAAGCGCTGCACGATGAGCGCGTAGAGGGCCGCGATCGCCGCCGACTCCGACGTCGTCGCGTAGCCGCCGAGCAGCGACCAGAGCACGACGACCGGCAGCAGCATCTCCCACTTCGCGTCCCAGAGCGCCGCGGCCGACTTCGCCGATGCCGGAACGGCGCGTGCTTCGCGCCGCTGTGAACCGCTTCGCGCACGCCGAGCCCGGCGAGCAGCGCCAGCATCAGGAGCCCGGGCATGAGACCGCCGATGAACAGGTCCTCGATGGCGACGTTCTGCGCGACGATGCCGTACAGGATGAGCGGCACCGACAGCGGGAAGAGCAGGCCGAGCGAGCCCGACGCGGTCAGCAGCCCGATCGCGAAGCGCTCGCGGTAGCCCTCCTTGAGCAGCGCCGGCAGCAGCAGCCCGCCGAGCGCGAGGATCGTGACGCCCGGATCCGCCGGTGAACAGCGTGAAGAACGCGCAGAGCGTCGCCGCGGCGACGGCCGTTCCGCCCGGCGCCCAGCCGAACAGCGCCGCGCAGCGCGCGCAGCAGCCGCTCGGACGACTTGCCCTCGGCGAGCAGGAACCCGGTCAGCGTGAAGAGCGGAATCGCGGCGAGGTTGGCCGATGGCGACGTCAGCTCTTCGATACGCCTTGATGAGCGGCACGATCGGCCGGCTGCCGTCGATGAAGAACGCCATCATCGCGATGCCGCCGAGCAGCGCGAAGATCGGCGCGCCGAGCACGCCGGCCACGAGAATCGCCGACGAGCCACGGCAACAGCGCGCGCCCTTCGAAGAACTGCGTAGTTGCTGCGCCGCGAACGATGCCGAGCGACGATGCCGAGCCGCGGCGATGGCGCGGCCGGTCCAGTGCGGCGACGACGCGCCACGCCAGGCGCAGCGCGATCAGCGTGAAGCCGATCGGGAAAGGCGAGCGTCGAGACCCAGACGCGGCACGCCGACGCGCGATGATCGTCGCCGGCCTCGCGCTCGGTGGCGACGAGCGCCAGGCCGCCGACGGCGAACATCATCGCGATGGCCGCGCCGGCGAAGCCGCCGACGACGTGCGCCGCGTCGGCGATGCGACCCTTGGGCAGGAACTCGCCGGTGGCGAGCGTGAGGAGCTTGCCTTCGCGCGCGGCGATGGCCGCGCCGAGCAGGCCGACCCAGAGCGTGAGGTTCAGCGTGAACGGCGGCGGCGCCAGGAATTCCGGTGTCGACGAAGCCGCGGATCGCGATCTCGCGCGAGCGGCAGCAGCATGATGCCGCCGAGCGCGAGCGTGGCGAGCGGGTTTTCGGCGCGAGCCGCGACCGCCCGCATCTACTTGCCTCTGGGTCTTGCGGAACGCGTCTCGCTCTCGAACGGCCGCGTCGTAGATGTCGGCCGGCACCATGTTGCCGCGCATCGTCGTCACGAAGCCTCTCGGCTTCGGCGCGGAACGCGGCGGCGGTCTTCGGATCGAGCGTCGTCACCGTGAGGCCGCGCGTCTTCATCGTCGCGATCGAGTCGGCGTCGAGCTTCGGCGCGTCGCCGAGCAGCCGCTTCTCGAGCGTCCTTGGCCGCGGCGAGCACGATCGGCCGATCGTTCGGCCTCGATCTTGTTCCAGGCCTCGTTGGTGATGACGAGCGCGCCGTAGAGCGGCGCCACGCGGACGTCGAGCATGTACTTCGCGTCGCGGAAGATCTGGAGCAGCAGCGCCGGATAGGGCGGGCTCGGCGCGGCGTCGATCATGCCGGTGGTGAGCTTGAGCTGCGCCGGGAATGTCGCCGGCGGCGAGGGCGACAGGACGGAAGCCGTTGGCCTTGTACCACTGCACCATCCGGTCGTCGCCCTGACTGGTGAACAGCTTGGCCGCCTTGACGTCGGCGAGCGTCGTCGAGCGGCTTCTTCGAGAAGAGCTGGACCCAGCCGGCGCTGCCCCAGGCGAGCAGCTTGAAGCCCTTGGCCTCGAGCCGCTTCTCGAGCATCGGCGTCAGCTTCTCGAGGACGTACTGGCCCTCGGCGTCGCGACTGGAAGAAGAACGGGATGCCGAAGACGTTGAAGGCGTCGTCGATGATCGCCGAGCCCCGGCAGCATCAGCAGGTTCGCCTGCAGCTGATCGACGCCGGGCCGCATCATCCGGATCGTGGCGTCCTCGCTGCCCTGCGTGCCGCCGGCGTAGACCGTGAGCTTCACGCGGCCGGCGGTCTTGGCCTCCCACTCGGCGCCCATGTCGAGCAGCGCCTTGTGCCACGAGGAGTTGACCGGCGCCTGCGTGGCCAGCTTGATGGTGATGGCGGCCCACAGCGACGCCGGGACGAGCAACGGCGACCGCGACGAGTATGAGTGCGATCTTGCGAACGAACATGTACCCTCCGTAGTGTCCGGCTCTGCCGGACCGTACGTTCACTTCGAGAACTTCTCGTCGACCCGGTCGAGCAGCACGCGCGCGCGCCGCTGGGTAGACGAGCGTGACGAGGCGGTTCGACGGGTCCTTCTCCGGATCGATCGCCAGCGCCTCCTTGAGCAGCCGCTCGAACTCCGCGCGATCCTGCGCGGGCACGGCGACTCCGGTGGCGAGCGCGACATAGGGCCCGGGCGACAGCCCCTTCTGCATCTCGACCGCCGTCTTGAAGTGCTCGCGCGCGCGCTCGGGTTGCCGCCGAGCGCCTCCGGCAGGCTGTCGAGCGAGATCATCAGCTCGTGGATCGCGCCCTTGCTCCATCGCCGGATCGAGCGCCAGCGCGCGGTCGGCGAGCGCGCGCACGGACGGAAAGTCGATCGCCAGATCGGGCCGGTCGATGCCGAGCGAGATCGCGGCGCCCCACGACGCCGCCGTCCAGTAGAGCAGCGGCACATCGTCTTTGCGGGCCTTGGCCACGGCCTTGACGGGATCCTGCAGCAGCGCCTCGCTCGTGCCCTTGCCGAAGCGCACGTCCATCGCCCGCAGGCAGTAGCCGCGTCCGCGCAGATAGTGCTTGAGCGCGCGCTCGCGCAGCGCGGTCGCTTCGCTGCGGCGGCTGGCGTCGAGGCCGTCGGCGTCGGCTTCGAGGAACGCGTAGCCGTACTGCGTGAAGCTGCCGCAGGTGGAGATGAGCAGCGGCACGTGGTTCGGCACCGACTCGAGCAGCGACTCGTAGAGCTTGAGGGCGAACGGCGTGGCGTCCCGGATCAGCTCCGGGTCATCGTCGCGCGTGAAGACGTCGCCCGTATCGGAGAGCGTGTTGGCCACCGACTTCACGGCCATGGTCTTGAGCGAGCAGCCGACGGTGACGGCCAGCGCGGCTGCCAGTCACGGACGCATGCGCGAACAAGGGCCGGGTCGATGATGGGTGGCGAGACATTCAAGATCCAAGAATATCCCACCGGGCCACCGAACCGGGCCACCTAAAGGTGGCCCCTACGTACGTAGAGGCCGCCTTCGGGGTACGTGGAGGCCGCCTTCAGGCGGCCTACGTCCGGATTACTCCGTGCGTAACGCCACGATGGGGTTCACCCGGGCCGCGCGCCGCGCGGGGAGGTAGGACGCCGCAAGCGAGACGCCGACGAGCGCGACACCGACGCCAACGAGGATGATCGGATCCGACGCGCTGACGCCCGCCAGCAGCGTGGTGATGAGCCGGCCGACTCCGATGGCCGCGGCAATTCCCATCGCGACCCCGGCCAGGACCACCCGGGATCCGTCGCCGATCACCATGCGCGTCAGGTCGCCCGGCCGGGCGCCGAGCGCCATGCGCACGCCGATCTCCTGGGTGCGGCGGGCGACGGTGTACGAGAGCACGCCGTAGAGCCCGACGCATGCGAGTAACAGCGCCAGGAAGGCGAACGAGCCGGCGAGATAGGCGATGAGCCGCTCTCGCGCGACATCGCGATCCAGCGCCGCCGACATCGTCGACACGCTGTCCAGCAGCAGGCCCGGCTCGGTTCGCTGAATCGACGCCCGAACGGCCGCAATCGCGAGCCCCGCGTCGCCGGAGACCCGGATGGCGAACGTGCGCGGCGGAGCGGGGAAGCTCGGTGGCTGCCGGATGGGGAAGTAGATCATCGCGCCCGGTTCGGCATGCAGCGTTGGCCTGACGTCGCCCACCACGCCGACGATCTCGGTGTCGGGCTCATTGCGAGCGAGCCGTCGGTCAACGCGCCCGAGTCGCTTGCCGAGAGGATTCTGGCCAGGGAAGAACCGTCTGGCGATCGATTCACTCACGATCGCCACGCGCGGACTCTGCTCAACGTCTCGATCGGTAAAATCGCGTCCGGCGACGAGCGGTATGCCGACGGTCCCGAAATACGTGGGTGCGACCCAGTTGTTGTTCGACTGCGCAGCGTCCGCGGCGCCTTCAATCGTGAACAAGCTCCCGTACGAGCAGTTCGTCATCAACCCGCAGGTCGTGACCGCGGCGGACTCCACGCCGGGGGTGGCCTGGATAGCGGCCAGCAGACGATCGACCAGGGGCAGTACCTGCTCGCGCGAGTAGTTGCTGCTGATGGGGTCGATCGTCGCCGTGACCACGTGCTCAGGATTGAACCCGGGATCGATGCGCGCGAAGTAGGTCAGTGTGCGTCCGAGCAGCACGGCGCCGAATACCACCGAAAACGACAGCGCGAGCTGCGCGGCGACCAGTGGACGCATGCCTCTCAGCGCCGCGTGCGTGCTGACTCGCTGGTTGACGGTGATGCCGTGGACGAGTCCGGCGCGTACCGCGCGAAGGGCGGGGCCAACGCCGAACGCCAGTGCGCTGACGATCGACAGGGCAGCGCTGAAGATCCACACGCGAGCGTCGAGTGAGAACACGGGAGGAAGCTCTCCGGTTCGACCCAGGACCGTTCGCGCCATGAACTCGCTGGTCCATTGGGCGGCGAGCACACTCATCGCGCCGCCGGCGGCCGCGAACAGCGAGACTCTCGGCCAGATGTTGACGCACCAGCCGGCCCGTTGTTGCGCCAAGCGCGAGGCGGATGCTCGTTTCGCGGCTTCGCCCGGTCGCGCGCGCCAGGAGCAGATTGGCGATATTCGCGCAGGTGACGAGCAGGACGATACCCACCATCGTGGCGAGCGCGTACAACGCGTCCGAGTATCGCGAGCGTAGAGCGGAGAACCCGCGCTCGAATGGCATCACCACGAGCGACCGCCCGATTGTGGACTTCCGCTCACCTGCATCCGGGAGGCCCTCGGCCAGTTGCTGCAGCCCTTGCGCGTTCGTGTTCTGCAGGCGTGTGATGGCCTGAGCCCGTCTGCTGGCCGGAACCCGCGCCACCAGGTTCAGCCATGCGATGCGGTCCTCATCCATCCACGGCGTGCTCGGGTCCGTGCTGCCGTAGTCGCTGCGGTTGGTGCTGTACTGCAATGAGTCCTGCAGCGTGATGGGCACCCAGAGGTCGGCGACCGAGTCGGTCCGGACGCCGACGAAGTCCGCCCGCGCGATCCCGACGACCGTCAGCGCGACGCCCCTGATCAGAATCGTTTGACCGAGCGCCTGTTCAGTGCCGCCGAGCGCGCGCTTCCAGTAGCCGTCGCTGATCACCGCCACGTGAGCGCGCTCGTCGCGCTGCATGTCGCTGTCGGTGATGGGACGGCCGCGTTGCATCTCGGCGCCGAGTGTCGCGAAGTACAGGCCTGTGACCAACTGCGTCAGCATTGGCGAGGCCTGCGGCGACCCCTGCAGCCGTCCCACGAATCGTGTGGACAGGGTGGTCCCGGCCAGTTGTCCGTCGTTACCGAGTGCTTCCTGCAGACGCAGGAAGCGCGGATACGAGAAGCGCAGATAACGGCCCGTTCCTCCGGCCGAGTCCGGCAGCGCGTCCGGTTCTGCATCCGGTGCGGTCTCGTACAGCGCGAAGAGCTCATCGGGCCGCGAGACGGGGAGCGGTTTGAACAGCACCGCGTCGAGCAGCGTGAAGATGGTCGCGTTCGCGCCCATGCCGAGCGCCAGCGTCACGATGGCGGCCGCGGTGAATCCTGGTGTCCGCCGCAGCGACCGCACGGCGTATGTCACGTCCTGCCAGGTGGAAGTAATCATTCAGCCCTCAGTGCGACCGCCGGGTCGATGCGTGCCGCGCGACGGGCAGGCAGGTAGCCTGCCAGCAACGTGGAGAGGGCGAGCATGCCAGTCGTCACTCCCAGCGTCACCGGGTCGCGCGGCGTCAGGTCGAACAGAAAGCTCTCGACGAGCCGCGATGCCAACGCAGCCGCGACGAGGCCAACGCCGACGCCGGCCGCGGTCATCGTTGCCGTCTGACGCAGGACACCCGCCAGCACGGTTGAACGTTCGGCGCCGAGCGCGAGGCGAATGCCGATGTCGCGTGAGCGCCGCGCGACGTCGTACGACACGACGCCGTAGAGTCCGATGCACGCGAGCAGCAATGCCAGGAGGCCGAAGGCCGTCGAGAGTGTCGCCAGCAGCCGCTCGCTCGTCAGCGCCGCCGCAATCTGCTGCTGCATGGTTCGGACCCACGTCACCGCGACGTCGCGACTGAGCGCAGCCACTTCACCGCGGACCAGGCCGGCCACAGGAGTGGGGTCGCTGGTCGTCCGGATAGCCGCGGTCAGCGTGTCTGGCGCCTGGATGATTTGCGCAAGCGGCTGATACACCATTCGCGGTGGCGCTTGACGCAAGGAGTGGCGCGCGTCGCGGACGATGCCGACGACGGTCATCGCGCGGGCGGGATCCGGCTTGCTCCCGAACGCGATGGGGCGGCCGATGGGATCCGCGCCGCCGAAATAGAAGCGTGCCGCGGTCTCGTTGATGAGCGCCACGCGGGCAGCGCCCGCCGTGTCCTGTGCCGTGAAGAGCCGGCCGCGCACGAGGTCGATGCCGAACGTTCGAAAGTAGTCCGGCGTCACGGTGTTGGCCACGATCTGGTTGGCCCCTGGCCCTGGGGGTGGCGTCGGGATCCCGAGTATCCGTCCTTCGAAGGCGGTATCGACCGGGCTCATGGTCGAGCACGAACCAGCGATCGCACCCGTCCGTCCGCGAAGGCGCTCGATCGCGGTGGTGCACAACTCCACCATGCGTTCGTCCGGGAAGGCGGTGTCGTTGGCGTCGAGCGCGAACACGAGGACGTTCTCGGTGGCGAAGCCTCCCTCGACGTGCTGCAGATTCCGTTGCGTGCGCACGAGGAGCCCTGCCGCGAAGACGAGGATGAGGCACAAGGCGATCTGCGCGGCGACGAGCACCTGACGGCCGGACGCGCTGCCAACGCCAATCGAGCTGGCACTGTGCAGCTTCAGCGCGCGTGCGAGATCGAGCCGCGTGGCCTTGAAGGCCGGCATCAGGCCGAAGACGACCCCCGTCAGCAGCGACAGCAGCATCGTGAACAGGAACACGACGAGGTCCGGTTGCGCGTCGATGACAATCGGATTCTGATTCTCGAGAAACAGCGACGAGATGAACCACGTGCTCCAGCTCGCGAGCAACAGGCCGAGTGCGCCGCCGCTCAGAGAGAAGAAGATGCTCTCGGTCAGGAACTGTCGGACCAGGCGTCCGCGGCTTGCGCCAACCGACATGCGCACGGCGATTTCGCTGCCACGCGCGGTGCCGCGCACCAGCAGGAGATTGGCGACGTTGACACACGAGACGAGCAACACCAGGCCGACCATGCCCATGAGCACCCTGAGCGGTGTCGAGTACTCGGTGCGCAGGCGATCGTGTCCTTTCGCTGCGGGAAGCAGCAGCGCCGATCGCTCGGCCCCGCTCGGCAGGCGGCTGAAGCCTCGGATGTTGTGCCGGGACAGGTGCTCGCGGAAGGCCGCCTGCACGACGGCCTGTGCCTGCCGCAGGTCGGTGCCCGGTTTCAGCCGCGCGACGAGCGGCATGTTCGTCCAGCTGTCGGGCCAGGTCAGGAAGTCGGGTTCGTCCGCCGCTCGAATCGATAGCGGAAGGGTGATGTCCAGCGAACGCCCGGGCTGCATCCCCTCGAACCCCGGGGCGGTGACTCCGACAATCGTGACCGTGCGACCGCCCACGACGAGCGTCTTGCCCAGGACGTCCGGGTCGCGGCCAAACCGCCGAGTCCAGAAGCCGTCGCTGATGACCGCGATCGACCCGCCGCCGGCGGCGCGGTCGTCCTCATTGGTGAATCCTCGCCCTCGCGCGATCGGTATGCCGGCCAGCGCGTGATAGTTGCCGCTGGCGTACTGGCCGACGACACGCTGCGGACCCCCGGTGGTTGCCACCTTGAAATCGCGGATGTTGTACGCGGCGACTCCAGAGAACACCTCGTCACGGCGACGGATGCTCTCCAGCCACGCGTAGTTGGAAGAGGTGCCCAGGTCGTTTCCGGCGCCGTGCGCGATGAAATACAGATCCTCAGGCGCGGCGACCGGGAGCGTGCGGAACAGCACGGCGTTCATCAGGCTGAATATCGCCGTGTTGGCGCCGATGCCGAGCGCAAGCGTGATGATGGCCGCGGCGGCAAACCCCGGAGTGCGCCCCGACGAGCGCACCGCGTATCTCACGTCCTGAACCAGTGTTGCGAGCATGTGTGCCTTCTTGCCGCAGCCCTGACCAAGGAGTATGCCAGGGGCCAGCGGACCGCTAACTGACGCCATCGATGGCAGTTGTGCCAGTTGATCGCGTGCGCGGAGGCACGGGTCTGTTCGTCCGTGGGACGAGGCCGTTCGGCAGCGGGCAGGCGGCCCGGTAACCTTTCGTCACGCGGATGGGACTTTATCTGTAGATGGACGCGCTGAACGACGTCGTGATTCGGGCGAGGGACGGAGACGCGGACGCGTTCGCCGTTGTAGTCCGCCGCTTTCAGGACATGGCGGTCGGCTACGGCTACTCGATGCTCCACGACTTCCAGCTCGCGGAGGACGCGGCGCAGGAGGCGTTCTTCGAAGCCTATCGAACGCTGCCGAAGCTTCGCGAGCCGGCGGCCTTCGCCGGATGGTTCAGGCGGATCGTCTTCAAGCAGTGCGATCGCATCACTCGCCGGCAGACGGTCGTAACCGTTCCGCTCGAGACGGATACCGAACTGCTCCACGGCGCGCTCGTAGTGTCCGGCCTCGGCCGGACCGGCGGCGAGGAGGAAAGGAAGGCGGACGTGATC
The DNA here is from genome assembly GCA_963751025.1 of uncultured Acidobacteriota bacterium. Classification (GTDB taxonomy): domain Bacteria; phylum Acidobacteriota; class Vicinamibacteria; order Vicinamibacterales; family UBA2999; genus Gp6-AA40. Next base: position 580,237 of record CAVVTC010000017.1, read on the forward strand.
GACGCCATGCGTCACCTGCCCGAGCACGAGCGGTCCACGATGACGCTCTTCTACATCGCCGGGTATTCGATGGAGGAGGTCGCCGCGTTCCTCGAGGTGCCGGTGTCCACGATCAAGGGGCGGCTGCATTCCGCGCGCGAGCGACTGCGGTCGATGCTGGTTGATACGGTTGCCGACGATCTGCGGGCGAAGCGGCCGTCGCGGAATGAGGCGTTCGCGACCGCGGTCGTCGATCTGGTGAAGGCCGCACGCGCGGGCGATGCTGAACGCGTCAAGGCACTGCTGCACGCCGACCCGCGGCTGCTCGCGGCACGAGACCCGATGGGCAACACAGCCCTCATCGCGGCGGTGAACAGCGGACATCAGGCGCTGGCCGATCTGCTGTTCGACGCTGGTGTCGAGCCAGGCCTGCACGAGTCCGCGGCAATCGGCGATATCGGCCGCGTGACGGCAGCGCTCGAGCAGCATCCCGAGCAACTGGATGCGTATTCGCCGGAAGGATTCACACCACTTGCGCTGGCCGCGCACTTCGGCCACACCGAGGTCATGCAGGTGCTGATCGATCGTGGAGCGGATCTGAACCGCGTGGCAATACACCGGCTGGCGGTGACGCCGCTGCACGCAGCGCTCTTCGGCCGTCAGGTCGCCGCGGCCCTGCTGCTGATCGAGCGCGGCGCCGACGTCACGCCGGCACGGGGCGGCGCCGGCCTGAAGCGCGCGGGATGGACGGCGTTGCACTACGCGGCCGGACTGGGCTTCGGCACGCTGGTGCTGCCGCTGCTCGAACGACACGCCGATCTCTCTCGACGCGACGAGGAGGGTAAGACGCCGCTCGAGGTCGCGATCGACGCGAATCATCTCGACATTGCCGACATCCTGCGTTCACGAGGTGCGAAATGACGATGACCCTTGTCGGTTGGTGGTTCGTGGTTGGCGGTTGGTGGGTAGCCAGCCACGCTCCAACGTCCAGTTCGACCACCAACCACGAACCAACAACCATCAGCGAGGATATTGAGGCCATGGCACAGACAGCGACACCGCCGGTCAGCGAGATCCTGCAAGCCAAGTACAGAGGCAACAACGCTCGCGTCGAGGAGCTGCTCAAGGCCGCTCCGGCGCTGAACATCTTCGAGGCCGCCGCGACGGGGCAGACCGCGCGCGTGCGTGAGCTGCTGGTCGCGAATCCCTCGCTGGTCAACACGTATGCGCCCGACGGCTTCCATCCGCTGGGTCTGGCCGCGTTCTTCGGCAACGAGACGACGGTGGAGGCCCTGCTCCAGGCCGGCGCCGATGTGAATCAGCAGTCACGTGAGGCGATGAAGGTCAGTGCCCTGCACTCGGCTGCCGCGGCGCTGCGGCCGGACATCGCCGGGATGCTCCTGGCGAAGGGCGCCAATCCGAACCTGCGGGGCGGGGCAGGCGAGGCAGGCATGACGGTGTTCCACGTGGTCGCCGTCACCGGCCAGATCGATCTCGCCGAGATGCTGCTGAAACACGGCGGTGACGTGAACGCCAAGGATGATGCGGGGAAGACGCCGCTCGCACACGCCGTCGCCAGCAAGAAAGATGCGATGGCGGCATGGCTGCGGGAGCACGGCGCGAGGTAACGTTCGGACGGTGCGAGTCACGGATCGGTCGAGGTCACGGATCATCTCGAGGTGCCACGGGATCGCTCGATCCGTTCCCATCCGTCGTCACCGGCCGCTCGATCAGCTCAGATCGAACGCCGCGAGCGTCTTCCGGTCGCGGACGTAGAGTGTGGTTCCAACGAGCGTCGGGGGAGTCCACGCCAGGTTCTCGAGGACGCTCGCGCGCGCCAGCACCTTCAGTCCTTTCTGGTCGATCGTGGCGAGCCCCAGCATCCCGTCTTCGTCGAGCACGATCAGCTTGCCGTCGGCGTAGAGCAGCTGCGCCCGGGCGAAGCTCCGATCCTGCCAGGCGATCGCGCCGCTCTTCAGATCGATCGCGGAGATGAACGCCGGACCGAAGTCGCCGCTCGACGCGTAGGCGAAGTCGCCGAGGCGGATCACCGTTCCGATGTGCACGCGCATCCTGCCGGTGTGCCACTTTTCGGTCACGGTCGTCTTGCCTGCGATCTGGCGCAATTCAATCGCGCGAGTGCCGGTGCCGTACGCCGACGACACGAAGAGGAGATGACTGTCTGGCACCCACACCGGTGTGCTGATGTTCAGCCCGTAGTCGGTCTTGTGCGGATGCTTCCAGAGCTGTCGTCCGGTCGCCGGGTCCATGCCGGTGACGATGTCGCCGCCAAAGACGACGAGCTGCGGCTGCGTGTCCACGTCGATGAGGATCGGCGAGGCCGGCGCCCACACGAAGTAGCCGGCTTTCCAGACCAGCTTGCCGGTCTCCTGGTTGAAGGCCGCCACCGCCTGATTGGGACCGCCCATCGTCACGATGATCGTGCCGTTGTAGAGGATGGGGCTGCCGCTGTAGCCCGCGTGCGGTGAGCGGCGCGTTGAATTCCTTGACCAGGTCGTGCGTCCAGATGCGTTTGCCCGTGGCCTTGTCGATCGCGAACAGCTCGCTCCTCGAGCTCATCGCGAACAGCGCGAGTTGCCGACGATGAGCGGCGTGCTGTGCGGGCCGAGCCCCTGATCGAACTGGATGCCGGTGGTTGGCGCGGGATACTTGAACTCCCACAGCGTCTTGCCGCTGGCGGCGTCGAGGGCGGCGACGACCTCCTCATGTGCGGTCGCCGGCCTGGCCGCGACCTGCCGGTACATCGTATAGAGACGACCGTTCTCGACCAGGATGGAGGAGTGCCCTTCGCCGAGACTCCGGCTCCAGAGTTTCTTCGGACCGCTCGAGGGCCAGCTCGATGCGAGCCCCTTCGAGTCGGACATGAAGTCGCGGCGCGGTCCGCCCCACTGCGTCCACGAGGCGGTCGTCTGGCCGAGCGTCGTCGCGGGCGCGATCACGAGCGCCGCCAGTACGACAGAGCCGCACCAGCTGCCGAATCGTCATCTCAGTCTCCACGAAGAGCCTGCGCTGGGATCGGTGCGCGCGGCGCTCGCCGCTGGAATCAGCGACGCACACACGGCGACGGCGACCAGCGCGAGGCCGGCGAGCAGCGAATGTCGTGACGTCGAGCGGCGTGACGCCAAACAGACGCGACGATAGCAGGCGCGTGACGCACGCCGCTCCGGCGATCCCGAGCGCGAGGCCGACGCCGGCGAGCGCGAGGCCTTCGCCGACGAACGCCTTCACCACCCAGGAGGTCGGTCGCACCGAGCGCCATGCGGACGCCGACTTCCTGTCGCCGCTGCGACCGCGGCGTACGCGATCAGTCCGTACAGACCGACGGCGGCGAGCAGCATCGCCGACGTGGCAAACGCGCCGAGCAGGATCGTCAGCAGACGCTGCATGTCCAGGTCGCGGCGGATGACCGAGGTCATCGTCTCGAAGCGAATGAAGGCCAGCGTCGGATCGATGGCTCTGAACGGCCTCGCGCATCGCCGGCTCCAGCGCGGCACTCGGCCCGTTCGTCCGCACGATCCACTTCATGTCGAAGAACCGGTTCGCGATCTGAATGGCGGCATCCGGAGCCTGCGCGACCGGCACGTACACCGCCGGCGCGCGTGTCGGCTCCGAGCGCTCCCAGCGTGAAGCTGCGCACGAAGCCGGCATTCGACCGTCGCCTTGACGTCCGCGACGACGCCGATGATCTCGAGCGGCCTCTCGGTGCCGAACGCGATTGTGCGACCGAGCGACGTCGACGCGGCCGAAGTACGTGCGCGCGAAAGCCTCGTTGACGACGGCGACGAGCGGGCGGCCGGCGCCATGGTCGTCGGTGAACGTCGTTCCGGCGCGCGTCTCGATCTGGAAGAGCGAGAAGTAGTCGTGGAGACACATAGCGCCAGTCCACGGCTCGAGGCTGATCGATGAGCGCGCCCTGCGGGCGGCGTCATCGACAGGTTGAGGCCGGACTCGATCGGCACGTTGTTCGACACGGCGACCGCCGTGACGCCGGGCAGCTGCGCGAATGCGCGCCAGTCCCCTGCTCGATGAGCGTGCGCGCGCGCCGATGCGTTCTCGGCGCTGGTGCCCTGCAGCGACATCCGGCCGATGACGATGCCGTCTGGCGCGAAGCCGAGATCGACGCTGGTGAGATTCATGAAGGTTCGGATGAGCAGGCCCGCGCCGACCAGCAGCACGACCGCGAGCGCGACTTCCGCGATCGGTCAGCGTCCGGCGCAGCGACGGTTGTCCTCGGGCCCGATGTCGTCCGCGACGCCGAGCGCCGCGCCAGCGTTCAGCGCGAGACAGCGCCAGCGCCGGCGCCAGGCCGAAGAGGATGCCGGCGCCAAACGTGATCGCGGTCAGTGACGAGCAGCACACGCCAGTCGAGACTCACCGTGCCGCCCGCCAACAGATCGCGCGCCGACGTCTTCGGAGATGAACGACAGCAGAAGCTGTGTCGACGCCGACGCGACGACCAGTCCGAGCACCGATCCGGCGACGGCCAGCATCATCGATTCGGTGAGGACCTGTCGGATGAGCCGGCCGCGGCTCGCACCCAGCGAGGCGCGCGTCGCGATCTCCCGATGCCGGGCGACAGCGCGCGCGAGGTACAGATTGGCGACGTTCGCGCAGGCGATCAGCAGCAGGAAGCCGACCGCACCGAGGAGGATGCAGGACCGGCTGCCGAACGCCGCGTCCAAGCACCTCGCGGTATCCGGTCCACGAGAAGTGCGGCACGCGGCTGTCACGAGGTTGGGGATCGTCCGCAGCAGATCGGCGCGCATGGCGTGCGAGCTCCGTCTGCGCGGCCTCGGGCGTGCCGTCCGCGCGCAGGCGGCCGATCACGCGGTAGTTCACGCCCGTGTCGCGTTCGTGTGGTGCGCAGCGGCGTCAACACCTCGGCGCCGGGAATCGACACGAAGTCCGGCGGCAGCACGCCGACGACGGTGTAGGGACGGCCGCCCAGCGTGACGCTGCTGCCCGAGCGCCTCGGTGGGCGTGTGAAGAGGCGTCGTCGCGAGGCCGTCGCTCACCAGCGCGGCGTCTGGGCCGCGCGGCGTGTCCTCAGCGCTCGTGAACTCACGGCCGGCGAGCGGGCCGACGCCATGCACCTTGAGGTAGTCGGTCGAGACGCGCAGGCCGCGAACGCTGATCGCTGACTCGGGCGTGGACAGATTCCAGCTCGTGCTGAAGCTTTGTGCGGCGATGGCTTCGATCACGCGAATGCGGTCGCGGACCAGCATGAAGGTGAGGCCGCTCTGCGAAGACTGCGGCACCGGTGACGTGCCGTACCGTGCCGGTGAGAATGGCGATCCGGTCGGGCTCTGGATAGGGCACCGGCTTCAGCAACGTGGCGTTCACGAGGCTGAAGATGGCGGTCGTGGCGCCGATGCCCAGCGCCAGCGTCAGCAGCGCCGCGACGTGTGAAGCCGGGCGTCCGGCTCAGCGAGCGCCATGCGTAGCGGATGTCCTGGAGCATGTCGACCATCTTACATCCTGCCTGCAGTGCGCGCAAGCGGATCGGTTCGCGCCGCACGTCGCGCCGGCACATAGGCCGCGAGCAGCGTGACGCGCCACGAGCACCGGCACCACGAGCATATAGGCCACGACGCTGTTTCCCGCGAGCCCTGGTTTTGGAAGACTCCCATCAACAACCCACCGGTCGCAATGCTCCCGACGATGCCGATGGCGATGCCCACACCGGCGAGCAGCATGCCCTGCTTCAGGACCATTCCGAGGACCGACGACGGTGCCGCGCCGACCGCGATGCGAATGCCGATCTCACGCGTGCGCCGGCTCACCGCGTAGGCCATGAGTCCATACAGGCCGACGATCGCCAGGACGACGCCGATGGCGCCCATGCCGCCGACGTCCCGACGATCAGCCGGCTGACATGGATGACGCGCGAGGCGTAGTAGTCCTCCATCGTGCGCAGACCGAGCACCGGCATGTCCGGATCGATCGAGCGGACGAGGGCCCGGAGCGGCTCGGCGAGCGCCACTGCCGGAGCCGCTCGAGGCCAGCATCAGCGAGCGCCGCGATAGCGGGCTCTGCGCGTGCGGCAAGGTACATGAACTCGACGCGGCGGCTCGACAATGAAGAAGACTTGCGAGTCGGCGGCCACGCCGACGATCTCGACGTATCGGGCGTTCTGCCCCGGACCTGCACGCGCTTGCCGATCGCGCTTTGCCCGGGCCAATAGTGGGCGGCGAAACGCTGGTTGACGATGACGACGGCGGGCGATTCCCGGTGTCGGTGCGATGGAACCCGCGACCCTCGACGATGCGGATGCCGGTCGTGTCGAAATAGCCTTCGTCCACGATCGCCGCCGGGCAGTTGACGCTCTCGATGCCGGGCGGAACATGAATCCTTCAGGGACGACTGCGACGATCTGGAGGTTGTCCGTCCGCATCGGAACCGTGGAGGCCAGCGCGACCGACGTGACGCCTGGCAGCGCCGCGGCGCGATCTCTGCAATTCGCGATAGAACGCCTGCGCGCGCGCGTCGTCATAGCGCGCCAGCCCGGGATCGAAGCTCGCGAAGATCAGGCCTTCAGTGCGGAAGCCCGGTCCCTGATCGAGCCGCGACTGAAATGCGCGATACATGAAGATCGTGACAGTCAGGAGCACCAGCGACAACGCCACCTGGCCGCACACCAGCAGCGCTTCGTCCCCAGAGCCGGGACCGTCCCGAGTTCGCAGTGGCGGCGGCGTCCTTCAGCGAGCGAACGAGGTCGGTGCGCGTCGCCCGCCACGCCGGCAGCAGGCTCGGAGAGCACTGCGCTGCCGGCCGCGACGACGATACGCGACGATGAGCGCGCGGTTATCGAGCTCGAACGTCAGCTTCAGTGGCATGTCGGTGGGATACTCGACGTGCTGGATACGCCGGATGACGGCATAGGCGAGCAGCAGGCCAAGCAGCCCTCCGCCGGCGGCCATCAGCAGGCTCTCGGTCACCAGTTGCCGGACGAGCCGCCATCGTCCGGCGCCGACCGCCAGGCGCAGCGCCACCTCGCGTGCTCGCGCCGGCGCGCGGCTGGTCAGCAGGCCCGCCACGTTCGCGCAAGCAATGGCCAGCACGACCAACGCCAGCGCCATCAGCATCACGACGATGTTGGTGTCGCCGCCGCCGGGCAGATCGCGGTAGGCCTCGAGCTGCGGTCTTCACCAGCAGATCGCGATTGCGGTTCGTGTCCGGATACGTCTGCGCGAGGTTGGTAGCGCGAGTTGCTGCGCTTCCTGCCTCGCCGCGTCCATCGTCACGCCTCGGCGCAGACGTCCCTTGACGGCGAAGGCTGCGGGTCTCGCGCCGCGTCAGCAGGTCTGGCTGCACGCCGTTCTGAACCGCCGTGAACATCGCCATGCGGAATGTAGAACGCAGGCTTCACGTCGTGATCGATGCCCGTGAATCCGGCCGGGGCGACGCCGATGACGGTGAACTCGACGCCGCCGATGTGGATGCGCTTGTCGACGATCGCCGGGTCGGCAGCAAACTCGCTGCGTCCACTCGTCGTGATCGAGGACGACCACTGGGTCGCGTCCGGCACGCGATCCTCGTCGCGCGCGGAAGGCCCGGCCGAGCGGTGGGCCGCACTTCCATCGCGTCGAACAGATTCCCGCTACGCGGACATCCCGACCTTGCGCTGTGCGGGCTCATCGGCGCGGCTGGCGAAGCTGGTGATGACGAACGTGTAGGCGACGAGGCCGCGAAGCTCGTCGATCTTGTCGCGGAGATCGACGTAGTCGGGATACGACAAGCGTCGATTGCCGAAGCCGACATCGCGCGCCTGGCCGATGACGGTGACGACCTCGCCGGCGCGCGGGACCGGCAGCGGACGGAAGACCAGGCCGTCGGCGACGCTGAACATCGCCGCGTTCGCGCCGACGCCGATCGCGATCGAGAGGATCGCGATGCATGTGAAGCCCGGATTCTTCATCAGCATCCGGACGCCGTGCTTGAGGTCCTGCCACATAGAGATCCTTAATCTTGTCTGAGCGCGCGTAAGGGATCGATGCGCGCCGCGCGCCGTGCGGGGATGTACGCGGCGAGCAGGGTGACTGCCAACAGTGTCGGCACGACCAGCGCGTACGTCACGATATCGACGCTCGCGACGTTCGGGAAGGGAAACGCTCTGCGGAGCAATCCACCCGTCGCCGCGCTCGCGAGCACACCGAGCAGCGTGCCACCGCCGGCGAGCAGCAGGCCGTGCCGCATCACCATCCGCATGACCGCACCGGACTGCGCGCCAACGGCCATGCGGATGCCGATCTCGCGCGTGCGGCGATTCACCGAGTACGCGACCAGGCCGTAGAGGCCGACGATCGACGAGCGCGAGGCCCATGGCTCCCATGCCGCCGACGAGTTTGATGAGCAGGTTCGACAGGCTCACCGAGCTCGCGCGATAGAACTCCTCCAGCGTCTGCACGCCGAAGACCGGCATGTTGGGATCGAGCGCGCGGACGGCGGCCCGGAGCGGCGCCGCCGATGACACGGGGTCACGACTCCGTGTGCAGCATGATCGTCGCGTTCGCGACGGTGTTCTGCGAGCGAGGGTAGTAGATGAACTCCGTCGGGCCTTCCGAGAGAGTCCGGTACCGCGTGTCAGCGGCGACGCCGACGATTTCCACCCAGGGCGCCGCGTCGTCGCCGATGACCTGGAAGCGCTTGCCGATGGCGGCCTGGCCGGGCCAGTAGCGCGTCGCGAACGTCTGGTTGACGACGGCGACGCGCGGACTGTCCCGAGTGTCGGTGCGTCGAAACGGCCGCCCGTTGACGATGCCGATCGCCAGCGTGTCGAAGTAGTCCTCATCGACACGTGCCGAACGCACGCGAACCGATTCCGTTCCGGGCGGGAGCTGGAATCCCTCGGGGGCGACGGGGGTGTTCTCGATGCTGATGCCGTCGAACGGGACTGAGGAGGTGAACGCCACGGACGTCACTCCGGGAATCGCTGTGGCGCGATCTCTCAGTTGATCGTAGAAGCGATCGGCACGCGCGGCATCGTAGCCGGCGAGATCGGGTTCGAACGACATCAGGAGCACGTGATCCGTGCGGAACCCGGGCCCGCGTCCGTACTCGCTCTGATAGGCGCGGAAGAGAAAGACCGCGACAGTGGCCAGCACCAGCGACAGCGCCACCTGACCGCAGACGAGGATGTTCCGTCCCCAGAGTCGAGACCGCCGCGGGTCGTCCGCCGTCTGGTTTCTGAGACTGCCGACGAGATTGGTGCGCGTCGATGTCCACGCCGGCACCAGACTCGAGGCCAACGTACTGGCCGTCGCCACGATCAGGCCGACGATGAGCACACGATCGTCCAGGTCGAAACTGAGTTTCAGAGGCACGTCGGTGGGGACCTGGAGGCCTTGCAGCATCGAGATGACGCTCGCCCCGATCAGCAGACCGAGCGCGCCGCCACCCACGGCGATGAGCAGGCTCTCGATGAGGAGCTGTCGCATGAGGCGCAGGCGCCCGGCGCCGATCGCCAGCCGCAGGGCGATTTCACGGCCGCGCACCGGGGCACGGCTCGTGAGCAGCCCCGCGACGTTCGCGCAGGCCACCAGCAGCACGATCGCCGCGAGCGTCATCGGTACCAGCGCGGCGACGGCGAGCTGCGGTCTGGCCTCCACACGCGCATCGAGCTCGGTCCGCGCGGTCAGTCCCAGATTTCGATTCGTCTCGGGATAGCTGCGTTGAAGGTTCGCGCCGATCAGCGCGACCTCCTCCGCTGCCTGCTCGACGGACACGCCAGGCTTCAAACGGCCTTTGACAGCAATGTTCCGGACGTCACGTTGAGTCAGCTCGACGACCGCAGTGCCGCTGATCAGCGCCGGCGCCATCGACAATGGGATATAGAAGGACGGCTGGACGAATTGATCCGGGCCGGTGAATCCCGAGGGCATGACGCCAATGACCGTCATCTCGACGCCGCCGAGGCGAATCTGACGGCCGACGATTCGGGGATCGGCGGCGAACTGCTGCTGCCACAGATCGTGATCGAGGACCACGACCGGGTCGCGTCCGACGACGCGGTCCTCGTCCACGGTCGATCGCACGGCCAAGCGCCGGTTGAACGCCGAGCGCGTCGAACAGGTTGCCGCTGGCGGCCATTCCGAACTTGCGCTGAGCCGGTTGATCGGCCCGATCGGCGAAGCTGGCGACGATCAGGCGAAACGCGAACAGGCTCGAGAAGCTGCGGGCCTGGTCGCGGACATCCACGTAATCCGGATACGACAGGGCAGACGACGTCGGGCTTGCGAATCCCGATTTCGGCACGACGGCCGAGACGGTGACGATCTGGTTCGCGCCGGGAACGGTCAGCGGCCGAAGCACCAGCGTGTCGGCCAGGCTGAACATCGCCGCGTTGGCACCGACCCCGATCGCGATCGACGCCATCGCGACAAACGAGAAGCCGGGATTCTTGCGCAGCATCCGCGCGCCGTGCTTGAGATCCTGCCACAGGGTGCCCAGCATCATTCCGACCTCAGAGCGTCCACAGGATTGACTGACGCAGCGCGGAGCGCCGGAACGTATCCGGCCACGAACGTGACGGCCGCAATAGTCAGCACGACACCGACATAGTTGAGAGGGTCGCGAGCGTTCATTTCGGGGACGGCGGTCGCGAGCACGGCAGCGACCGCTCCCGCCACGAGCACGCCGACAGCGATGCCCGCGCCGACCGGCCGCGAACTCTGCGCGAGCACCATGCGCACCATGGCCGCGGGACGTGCACCGAGGGCCATGCGCACGCCGATCTCGCGGCGGCGCTGCGCGACGAGATAGGACACCGTTCCGTAGACGCCAACCGCAGCCAGGCACAGTGCCACGAGCCCGACGATCATGAGCATCGACGACAGGACGTACGAGCTGGCGAGATCGTCGAACAGGACCTGCGACATCGTCGCGATCGCGTAAATGGGCTGGTCACGATCGATGGCGGCGGCTTGCGCGCGGAGCGCCGGCACGAGCTGCAGGGAATCGGGGCCCCGCGATTTGACGACGACCGCGAGCGCTGCGGTAGGCCGCAAGGCGGTGGAGACATAGACGGCTGGCTGCGGGCCCTGATCGACGTCGGCGTTCCTCACATTGCCGGTGACGCCGATGACGTGCAGCCAGGCTTCGCGACCGGGCGGCGCGTCGAGCGCGATGCGGGAGCCGATCGGATCCCGTCCCGGCCAGAAGCGCCGTGCGGCGGCTTCGTTGATCAGCACCACGGGCGATGCACTCGACATCTCCGCTGTCGTGAACCCGCGTCCTCGAGTCAGCGGGATGCGCATGGCCGTGAGATAGTCGCCACTGATCGCGCTGCGCGCGACGGCCGGACGCGTGTCGAGCGGAGTGGGCGCCGCGCCCTCCACAGTGATTTTGGCCATCGAATCGTCGTCGGTGACAGGCAGCGAATCAGTCACTCCCACCGATGCGACGCCAGGCAGCGCGCGGATCCCCTCCGTCAGCTCGGTCGCAAATCGGCTGATGGCGTCCGGCGCGGCATAGCGGCCACCCGTGAGCTCGATTCGGAACGTCAGCACCTGCGACGGATCGAAGCCAGCCGAGGTCTGACTCAGCATCCAGACCGTTCGCACGAGCAGCGCGATCTGGAGCATCAAAATCATCGCGGCGCCGGCTTGAAGCGCGACGAGCAGGCTCCGTATCCGCCGTCCGCGACGTGTGGCCCCGATCGCGCGCGCGCCGTCTTTCAGGTCGAGTGTCTCGGGGGCCGGCATGCGTGCGGCAGGCCAGAGCGCGAAGCCCAGCGGCGCGGTACACGCGGTCAACAGTCCGACCGCGAGGACGCGAGCGTTCATGTGGATCTGAGCGAGACCTGACTCTGCGCCGACCCAACGCAGCGCGGTGATGCCCGCGGCGGCGAGCCCGATACCGATGCCGCCGGCCGCGATCGAGACGAGCGTGCTTTCCGATCATGAGGCGGCGCACGTGATCGAAGCGGCTTGCACCCAGCGCCGCGCGCACCGCGAACTCGTAGCGGCGGTTCAGCGATTGCGCGACAACCACGTTGGCCAGGTTGGCGAAGGCAACGACGAGCACGAGGATCGCAATGAGGCCGAGGATGGACATCAGGGTCTGAATGTTGAAGCCCGATGCCTCGATGAGCGGCAACGCGGCCGCGCCGATGCGTTCGTTGGTGGTGGGATGCTCGGAACGCAGTTGACGCGCGATGCCCTCGAGATCCGCCGAGGCCTGCTCGCGTGTCAGGCCCGGCTTGAGCCGGCCGGTGACGAACACATCCCTCTGATCGCGCGCAGCGCGGAGGCTGTCGAGCTCGAACAGCAGGAAGACCTCGGCGGCCCTGAAGAACCCGATTCCGTACTCGCGCGGGAGGACGCCGACGATGGTGTGCCGGCGGCCATCGAGGAGCAGCGTCCTGCCGAGAACGCCGGGGTCCGAGGCGAACTGCCGCTCCCAGAATCCGTGTGAGAGCAGCGTGACTGGATCTGCGCCCGCTCGTTCCTCGCCTGGCCGGAACGATCGGCCAAGGGCGGGTGTGAATCCCCACAGTCCGGGCAAGTTCGCGGTCATGCGAATCGCCGAGACGCGCATCGGGATGTCCACGCCGGTGAGGTTGGCCGAGCCCATCGAGAATCCGGCCAGGGCATCGAACGTCGTACTCCGCGTGGACCAGTCGGCCAGGTCGGGAATCGACGACGGCACCCGCATGACCACGCTGCGCCCTCCGGTTCCCTGTTGAAGGGTCCGTGTGTCGGTGGACGTCACATACACGAGGCCGTCGCGGTTCGCGATGGGAAGGTTGTTCCGAACGAGATCGATGGCGCTGTAGATCAGGGTCACCGAGGCGATGGCGACGCCCAGCGTCACGATGACGACCAGCGTGGGTCCTGGTCGCTTCCTCAGCGTGCGGAGCGCATAGCGGATCTCGGACACGTCGAGGCCTCAAGGACAAAGCCCGTGCCACGTCTCGAGAAGGCAACGGACCGTTTATCGAAGGATCTTGATTGCCTTTGACGTTTGATCGCGGAAGGCTGTTCGCAAGTGGGACGGGCCTCGTTCGGGCTCGAACAGGGCGATGGGAGGCTATTCGGCCTTCAGCACCTCGACCGGCTGCATCAATGCGGCTCGCCGGGCGGGCACGACCGCCGCGGCAAAGGCGACCACCAGCGCGAGCACGACCGCGCCGCCGATGATCGCCGGAGCCGTGGCTTCGACACCGAACAACATCGCCTGACTGAGCCGGCCCAGGCCGAGCGCCAGCGCGGCGCCGATCAGCCCGCCGACAATGCCGATGCGGCTGACTTGCCCGAGCACGAGCCCGCGTATGTCGCGCGGCGTCGCGCCGAGCGCGATGCGGATGCCTATCTCACGCAATCGCTGCGCGACGCCGTAGGCGAGCACCGCGTACAGGCCGATCGCGGCCAGAACGACGGCAAGGGCTGCAAGCGCCGATGACGTGATGGTCAGTGCACGATCGCCGCTCGTGTCGTACCAAATCTGATCTTCCATCGTCCGAAGATTGCTGATCGGGATGTTTGCGTCGAGCCGGCGAACGGCCGCGGGGAGCTCACGAAGCACCGCCGGGGCGTCGGCGCCGGCCCGCACGTAGAAGGTGAGCGCAGGCGTGTCCACCTGCCGATATGGCATCACGAATTGCGGCGGGGCCGGATCGCGAACCTGGTCGTACTTGGCATCGCGCACGAGCCCGACGATCTCGATGTCCAGCTGCGTGTTCGTGCGTGCGCCGAGAGCCATCCGTTTGCCGACGACCTGATCACCGAGGTTGAACTTTCGGGCGAACGCTTCGTTGACGACCGCGACCTGTGGCGAGCCTTTGGTGTCCGCATCGGTGAATTCCCGTCCGGCCAGCAGCGGAATACCGAGAGTGCGAAAGTAGTTGATGCCAACCCGCGCAGCAGAGGCGCCGATATTCACGCCTGGCCCGGCGTCGAAGCCTTCAACCGTCACGTTGTTGCCCCAGCTGCTCTGCGAGAGGATCGGAACCGTCGTCGCAGTGACCGAGGCGACCCCCGGTATCGCGCGAAGCTCGGCATCCAGTCGATCGAAGAACTGGGCGGACTGGTCAGCTGTGTAGCCGCTCAGGGTCGGCGACAGACCAAAGGCGAGCAGGCCTTCTCGCGTAATCCCAAGATCCACCCGTGCGGTGTTCACCAGACTCACCAGGAGTAAGCCGGCGACGGCGAGCAATCCGGTAGCGAGTGCCAACTGGGTGACAGCCATCGACGTGCGAAACCGTGCCGCCGTTCTGGAGCCCGAGGCTCGCGCGGTATGCGTATGCATACCCCCCGCGAGCGCTGCGCGCACGCCGTGCATTGAGGGGAACAGTCCGAACGCGACGCTGGTCAGCAGTCCAAGTGCCAGTGTGAACGCGAGCAGCCGTGTGTCCATGACAGGCTGGAGAACAGGGCCGTCCGCAGGGAGGATGGCCAGCATGCCGCGGATCGTCAGGTTGCCGACGGCGAGAGCGCCGGCCCCGCCAAGTACGCCGAGCAGCGTCGCCTCAGTCAGCAGCAGGCGGACGACTCGGTACCTGCTGGCACCGAGTGACAGCCGAACCGACATCTCTCTCTCGCGAGCGGCGACCTGCGCCAGCAGAATGTTCGCGACGTTCGCACAGGCAATCGCGAGCACGAACCCCGTGACGGCAAACAGCAGGGCGAACACCGTCTGTATCGCGCGGCGGTTGCCGTTCGCGCCGCGGGCACCGTCCTGAAGGTAGATCTGCCGTTTCTGGAACGCCTGGCGATCGGTGTCGCCCATGACCGGAAGCAGAGCGGGATACTCGACATCTCGGATCAGGCCGGCGAATGAAATGTTGACGAGTTGCTCAGCCCGCTCGCGCGAGAACCCGGTCTCGGTGCGCGCGAACAGATACAGCCAATGACTGTTTCGTGCCGTGAGCCCGTTCCAGCCCGGATCGCGAAACGCCTGCTCGGCCATCGCCAGGGGAACGAATAGCTGCGGACGCTGCAGCGCAGTGATTCCAGTAAACCCTGAGGGTGCGACGCCAACGATCGTCATCGCGCTGCCGTTGACCGTCAGCGTGCGGTTCACGATGCCGGCGTCGCTGCCGAAGCGCGTGCGCCAGAAGTCGTAGCTCAGGACAACCACCGGATGTCCACCCGGAACGCGATCGTCCTGCGGACCGAGAAGGCGGCCGATTGCGGGTGTAACGCCGAGGGCGGGGAAGTACCGCCCGGAGACGAGCAGCGCGCTGGCTCCAGAGCTTTGACCCTCGTACGCGACCTGTGCACCGAAGCTCCCCTGCGCGGCCAGTTGCAGGCCGTCGTCTTCGATCCGCTCGAGATCCCGGAACAACGGATAACTGAAGATGGCGTCAACGCCTCCCGTGAAATCGTCCGTCGATCGCCCTCCGGGTTTTGGACCAGGCGAGCTCACCAACACGATCTCGTGTGGAGACGGCACCGGCAGCCGGCGCAGGATCAGCCGGTCGAAGAGAGAGAAGATGGCGGAGTTGACGCCGATGCCCAGGGCCAGCGAGAGCACGGCGACAGAGGTGACGAGCGGCCTCCGGGTCAGTGACCGGATCGCGTAACGAAAATCCTGAAGCATGTTCGGCGCCTCAGTCCGCTCTGAGCGCTTCGACCGGGTTGACTGAGGCTGCACGGCGAGCGGGGAGCACGCCTGCGAGCAGGGCCACGCTGACAATCACCGCACTGAGGCGGCGCCGATGATGGTCAGGTTGAATCCCATCGAGGCGGAAGAGGAAGGACTGCCCGAGGCGTCCGAGACCCGAGGCGGCGGCGACGCCAATCGTGCCGCCGAGGAGCGTGAGGCGTCCCACGTGACCAAAGACGAGGCGCCACACGTCGCCTCCCGTCGCGCCGAGCGCCATGCGGATGCCGAGTTCGCGCACCCGCGACGTCACCATGTAGGCGAGCATGCCGTACAGCCCGATAGCGGCGAGCAGCGTCGCCAGACCCGCGAACGAGGACGACAGCGCCGCCAGGATGCGGTCCTGCCGTCACGTTGTCCCAGATCTGCTCGTCCATCGTCCGCAACCGCTCGACCGGCAGGTTGGCGTCGGCCCGGCGCACGAGGCCTGGAATCGCGGCGAGGAGCGCGCGCGAGTCGGATGCGGTGCGTCGCGTAGAAGTCAGGCCGCCGGCCGCGCCCTGCCGATACGGCTGGAACAGTTGCGGCCCCGATCTCGTCACTTCACTTCGTCGTATGCGTGCGTCCCGCACGACGCCGACGATCTCGATATCGAGCTGCCTTGTTGTTGCCCGCACCGCGCGCCAGTGCGTCTGCCGAGCGCATCACGTGCACCGAGGTTGAACTTCCGAACGAACGCTTCGTTGACGATGGCGACCTTCGGACGGTCGGTCGCGTCCGCGCGCGTGAACTCCCGCCCGGCCAGCAGAGCGGATCCCGAGCGTGCGGAAATAGTCGGAGCTGACCTGATCGCGACATTCACGTCCGTGTCGGCGTCAGGGGTCGCCTGGAAGCCTTCGACCGTGACGTTGCTCATCGAGTTCGGAGTCCGCGAGCAGCGGGTGCGTCGACGAGGTGGCCGACGTGACGCCGGCTACTGCCCGAAGGTCGTCCTCGATGCGATCGAAGAACGCCAGCAGACCGTCTCGGGCGTGTAGCCGTTGAGGCTCGGCGACAGATCGAAACGTCACGAGCCCCTCGCGCCGAATGCCGAGGTCGGCGCGCGCGATGTTGACGAGGCTGACGATGAAAAGACCGGACTGCGCCAGCAGAGCGGTGGCGAGCGCGATCTGGGCGGTGGCCAGCGACGGCGCGGAAGCGTGACGCGGCGCGCGACCCGGAGATCCGGCCGGACTTCGCCGTCAGCCCCTGACCAGGCTGGCACGCACGGCCTGGATGGCTGGAAAGAGGCCGAAGAGAAAGCCCGTCGCGAGACCGAGTCCCGCCGTGAATACGAGTGCCTGCGCATTGATCTCGGATGCGAGCATCGTCCGTGTCTTCCACCGGGCATCATACGGAGCAGCGCGCGGAGCGTCGATGAATGCGACGGCCACCGCGCCGATGGCCCCTGCCGTACCCAGCAGGCAGGCTTCGGTCAGCAGCAGGCGGATCAGACCGCCATGCGGATGCTCCGAGCGACAGGCGGACCGGCATCTCGGTCGCCGCGATCGCTCGAGCGCGCCAGCAGCAGGTTGGCGACATTCGCGCAGGCGATGGCGAGCACGAATCCGGTCACCGCGAACAGCAGCACGAAGATGCTGCGCATCTCCTGCGGTTCTCTGCGGCGTTCTGCCCGCGCGCGCCGTCGCTCGAAGCGAAGACTGCCGCGCCTGGAAGGCCTGCGCGGTCTCGGTCGCTGCCGATGCCGCTGCGAAGAGCCGGGAATTCGACGTCGCGTATGAGCGCGGTGAAGGGCACGTTGAGTGCTCGCCTGTGCCTGTTCGCGGGTGAGGCCGGGCTTGAGCCGGCCGAAGACGTACAGCCAGTGGTCGTTCCTGCGGTCGATGCCCGTCCAGCCGGGACGCACGCGAGCCGCCATCGACAGCGGAACGAAGACCTGTGGACGTTCCATCGTCTGACGTGCCATCGAAGCCCTCGGGCGTCACGCCGACGATGGTCATCGGCGCGCCGTTGACGATCGAGCGTGTCGCCAAGCGACCGCGGGGTTCCTGCCGAACTGCGTGGCCCAGTACGCGTAGGCCAGACCGCGACATCATGCGCCGCCTGGCGTGCGATCGTCCTCGAGCGTGAAGAGGCGGCCAAGAGCCGGCGTGAGCGCCGAGCGCGGGAAAGTAGCCGCCGGAGACGAGGACGCCCGTCCGCGGAGCGTTTGACCGCGATGGGACAGGTTGGCCGCGAAGTCCCGCTGTGCGCCCATCGCCGTCGAAGACGGTTTGCTCGACGCTCGAGGTCGCGAACGAGCGGATAGCTGAAGATCGTGTCTGCGCCCGCCGCCGTCGCCGCGCGAGTTGTTGCCGGGTCGCGGACCTGGCGAGGCGACGAACGACGATCTCTCCGGGCGCCGGCACGGGCAGCTCGCGCAGCAGCAGGCGGTCGAAGACCGAGAAGATGGCGGTGTTGACGCCGATGCCCAGCGCCAGCGACAGGACGGCGACAGTGGTGAGCAGCGGGCGTCGGGCGAGTGAGCGAATCGCGTAGCGAAGATCTTGAAGCATTGTGAAGTTCCGTCCTGCAAGGTCCGGCTTCCACATTCGAACGCGGAACTGCCCAGGCAACCCGGTAGAACGTGGAACCGGGACTTAGAACCGGTTCAGTGCGTCAGGTCGCGACCGACTCCTCGACGACGCGGCCGTCGAAGAGGTGAATCGTGCGCTCGGCGTGCGACGCGTAGCGCGCGTCGTGCGTCACCATGCAGATCGTGGCGCCGCTCGATGCAGCTCCTTGAGCAGATCCATGACCGCCTCGCCGTTCTTCGAGTCGAGGTTGCCCGTCGGCTCGTCGGCGAGCAGGATCGACGGCTCGCCGCACACGGCGCGGGCGACGGCGACGCGCTGCTGCTGACCGCCGGAGAGCTGACTCGGCAGGTGCTTGGCGCGGTGCGCCATGCCCACGCGCTCGAGCGCCGCGGTGACGCGCTGCTTGCGCTCGGCCGATCGCATGCCGCGGTAGGTGAGCGGCAGCTCGACGTTCTCGTACACCGTGAGATCACCAATCAGGTTGAAGCTCTGAAAGATGAAGCCGACCTCGCGGTTGCGGACGCGCGCGCGCTCGGAGAGCGACAGCGCGGTCGCCGGCCGCTCGTTCAGCACGTACTTGCCGTCGGTGGGCGTGTCGAGCAGGCCGAGGATCGACAGCAGCGTCGACTTGCCGCAGCCTGACGGCCCGGCGATCGAGACGTACTCGCCTTTGGCGATCTCGATGTTGATGTTGTCGAGCGCGTGCGTTTCCACTTCGTCCGTGTAGAAGACCTTCCGGACGCCTTCCAGCTTGATCAGCGGCTGACTCATGATGATCCTTGTCGATTCCGCGGAGGCTGAAGCCTCCGCTTTACGCACCCACTATCGCAAGCGAACCCGTTCGAACGCGTCATACGCGGACATGTCGGACAACACGACCCGTCGCCTTCATTGAGGCCCGACTTCACCTCGATGGCGTTGACCGAGCTCTTGCCGAGCGACACCTGCACGCGCGTCGCGTCGCCCGCCTCGCTCGTGATCTTGAAGAGGCCCACCGTGCTCTGTTCCTGCCCGAGCGACGGCCGCCCGACGTACAGGATGTTTTCGAGCCGTTCGAGCTGGATGGTGCCGTCGACACTGAGGTCAGGCACCGCTCCGCGCGGCAAGCTCGCCGGTCAATGAGACGTCAACCGTGACGGTTCCGTTGGCAGCGGCCGGATCTTTGCGGCTGACGAGGCCGGCGATGACCCCGTTCCGAGTGTCGATTTCAGCCGATCTGGCCGACTTCGATGTCCTTGGCCTGGGTTTCCGCAATCTTGAGCTCGGCCTTCAGCCGGCCCGGATCGGCGACGCGGGCGAGGTTGACGCCAGGTCCGACCCGCTGTCCGACTTCGACTGGCACCTGTTGAAGCACGCCGGAGAACCCGGGCGTCACCTTCAGCGCAGCCGATCCGGCTCTCCTGCAGCAACCGAGATCGCGCGGGCCTGATCGACCGCCGCCTGCTGCACACGAATGCGCGCGTCGATCGACTGCCTGGCCGAGGCCAGGCGCTCCTGATCGAGCGACAGCTCGCTTCTTCAGCGTGTCGGCTTTGAGATGGGATTGCTTCCGGGTGATCTCAGAGATCAGCTTCTCTTTGGCCAGCTCCTCGTCGGCCTCGGCCTGCATGCGTGCCTGCTGATACTCGGCTTCGAGCGCCGCGGTTCCGCGACTGCTGGGTGAGAAACTCGTTCTGGAGCTGGACGCGCAGGTTTTCGAGCGCGGCCTCGGCCGATTGCAGCGCCAGCCGCGCGTTGATCGCTTCCTGCTCGACCTGCGGATTGCTCAATTCCAGGATGACCGAAGTTGGGACCGACCTGTGCGCCGGGCCGCAGCAGGATCCGTTCGACGCGACCATCGGTCGTGGACGGAAGCCACCGGGTGTCCTCGGGCACGAGCGTGCCGAGGCCCCGCACCTGCCGGATGATCGAGCCTCGCTTCACGGTGTCCTCGAGGACGGCGGCGCGATCGACGTTCGGCGCCGCGGGTTCCATCCGCGCGAGCGCGAGGGAGACGGCGATGACCGACGACGACACCGACCAGCGCCAGGGCGGCCTGGCGGATCCGTTTGCGTTTGAGAATTGCGGGGTCACGGGCGATATCAGGCATGGGTTACTGGTAATGGAACCTCAAAGCGTATGCCAGCGGCCGGCCTGGACGTAAGTGTTTTGTTTCGCAGAGGTTGATAGCCATTTGCCGGGCCGCATCCGGCGCCGCATGTTCGCTTGTGGGACAAGGATGTTCGGCAGCGGCACTCAACGGATCGCGACCGAGATGAGCGTGGCATCGTCGCTGAACACGCCGCCGGTGAAGGCACTGACGTCCCGAAAGATGCGCATCCAGGATGTCGGATGCCGACCGGTACCGATGCGCGATCACGAGCTCGACGAGACGGTCGTCGCCGAATTCGCGGTCCCTCGTGGCTCCCAGCCTCGGTGATGCCATCGGTGAACAGCACGAGGCGGTCGCCCGGCTCGCAGCCGCATCTCGGCCTGCGAGTAGGTGTTGTCTTCGAGCACACCGAGCACCATCCCTCCGGTGGCCGGTCGCGAGACCGAGCCGTCGGCGTGGACGAGGATGGGCGGGTTGTGCCCGGCATTGCTGCAGGCGAGCGTGCCTGTGGAGGTGTCGATCACCGCGTAGA
The DNA here is from genome assembly GCA_963751025.1 of uncultured Acidobacteriota bacterium. Classification (GTDB taxonomy): domain Bacteria; phylum Acidobacteriota; class Vicinamibacteria; order Vicinamibacterales; family UBA2999; genus Gp6-AA40. The sequence goes on from CAVVTC010000017.1 coordinate 600,980, forward strand.
AGAACGTCACGAATCGATCGAGCGGGGTGTGTCGGCACAACGCGCGATTCACTTGGCGGGTCACGGTCTCCGGTCGCGCATCCTCGGCTCCGAACGCGCGCACCGATGCCTGGAGATTGGCCATGAGCAGCGCAGCCGGGAGGCCCTTTCCGGCGACATCGGCAATGGAGAGACCGAGCCGCGTATTCGAGAAGCGCAGCATGTCGTAGCAGTCGCCGCCGAACGCGGCCGCGGGTTTCCACAGCGCGGCCATCTCGCAGCCATCGATCTCGGGCAGGGGAGAGGGCAGCAGCGCTCGCTGAATCCGCTGCGCGTGCTCGAGCTCGCGCGATGCGTGCGCGTCTGCCTGGCGTCGAGCCTCGGCCTCGTCCAGTTCCCGCGTCACCGTCTCGGTGAGTGAGGCGTTCTCCCACGGCTTGTGCACGAACGTACGGGCGCCGCGCCGCATGGCATCGACAGCGGTCTCGATGCTGCCCCAGCCGGTCATGACGATGATCGGCAGGCAGTCGATCGCGCTCGTGGACTTCGCTGAGGAGCTCGAGACCTTCGCGACCCGACGTGGTATCGCGCGCGTAGTTGAGATCCATCAGCAGCAGGTCGTAGCTCCTTCCGTTCAACCGATCGCGCACTTCCTGAACGGAGCACGCGGCATCGGTCTCGAGGCCGGCGCCGCGCAGCAGCAGGCGAAGTGCGGCGACGACGTCCGGTTGATCGTCGGCGATCAGCACGCGACGCGAGGCGAGCCGCCTCGGTCGATCGGATGGGTAGTGTTTCCACGTTCATGACTCGCGCACACCGAGGTCAAATCGCGTGCCACTGCGAAGTGAACGTGGCGCAGATTCTGCCGTCCAGACTGTGGGTTCGCTGCCCGTTCGAGTCAGACGGCTGTCGATCGCAGCTCGTGGATGTTCGCTCGTGGGACGAGCTTGTCCGATGGCGGCGACGGAGCTAAAATGACGCGACACATCTGAATGGCAATGGTTGCCGACCCCGACTTCTCCAACACGACGATCAGGCGCTTCGAGGTCCTGCGCCTCCTCGCCCGCGGAGGGATGGGCGAGGTCTACCTCGCGCGTGACGCGGTGCTCGGCCGCGACCTGGCCCTGAAGGTGCTGCGGCAGGATGTGACCTGGGATGCGAACCGGCTCGACCGTTTCGTGCAGGAGGCGAGAGCCGCGTCAGCACTGAACCATCCTCATCTCATCGCGATCTACGACATCGGTGAAAGCGCGCCGAAGCGCAACGGCGTGGCGCTGGGATCGCCGGTGCTGTACATCGCGATGGAGCTCGTGGCCGGCGAGACGCTGCAGAAAGGCCATCGAGTCCCGGCGGCTCGATGTGAAGCGCGCGCTCGAGTATCTCGATTCAGGTCGCTGACGCCCTCGGCGCCGCCCATGCGGCGGGCGTGATTCATCGCGATCTGAAACCCGAGAACCTGATGATTGCCGACGGCGGCTACGCCAAGGTTCTCGACTTCGGCGTGGCCAAGCTCCGCGCGGACCTGGTACCGCCCAAAGAGGACTCCGCTCCGTCGATCCCGGGTGCCGTCATTGGAACAGTCGGCTACATGTCGCCCGAGCAGATCCGCGCCCAGCCGCTGGATCCGCGGACGGACATCTTTTCCTTCGGGTGTGTGCTGTACGAGGTCATCACCGGGCGACGCGCGTTCCAGGGGAAGACGTCGTTCGAGACGCTGAAGCAGATTCTCGGTCGAGGAGCCGCCTCCGATGGTGGAGCCGCTCCGGCACATCCGTCTGCTTCCCGTCATCCGCAAGTGCCTCGCGAAGAGTCCCGACGATCGGTATCAGTCGATGGAGCAGCTCTCGAGCGATCTGCGGGGCCTGCTGCGTCGGATGGAAGCGGCGGCACACCGGGAGGCGGCGGGACGAGTTCCGTGGCGCCGCCTGCTCGCCGGGGCGGTCGGGATCGTTGCCGTCGTGCTCGCGGTCTGGTGGGCGAGCGATCGCGGCGCCTTCAATCGCGCGCCCGCGCGGGTGACCATTGAACGGTTGACGCTCAGCGGCACCGCGATCGACGCGGCAACCTCGCGCGACGGCCAATACCTGGTCTGGGTGGAATCGCTCGGCGGCCTGCAGAGTCTCCGAGTGCGGCAGCTTGGCGGGGATCGCAGCATCGAGCTCGTACCGCCGGCGCCGGTCGGGTATTGGGGCATCGCGTTTTCGCCCGACGGCGGGCGGGTGTTCTATGCGACCAAGAGCGCGCAGCAGCCGGCCGGACGTCTCCATGTCGTCAACGTCCTGGGCGGCTCACCGCGCGCACTCGTTGATGGGATCGACAGCACGATCACCTGGTCTCCGGATGGGCAGAAGTTCGCGTTCTACCGGGCGGGCTTTCCCGAGCGCGGCTCGAGCGCGCTTGTCGTCGCGGACGCCGACGGTGGCAATCAGCGCGTGCTCGCGAGCGTGCGCGGCCAGCGGCTGTTCGTGCCGGGGTTCTTCGCGGCGCCGTCGTGGTCTCCCGACGGTGCGCGCATTGCCGCCGCGATCCGGGACGTGAAGACGGGGAACGCGGGCCTGGTCACGGTGGACGCCGCAACCGGGAGCGATCGATCCGTTTCCGCAGCAGTTTCAGGATGCGACGTTCACAGCCTGGTTGCCTGACGGGTCAGGGATATTGTTCGTTGCCGATCATGTTGACGCGCTCAGGGAGTTCCCGCGCAAGGTATGGCTGCAGCCCTACCCGAATGGGGAGCCCCACCGCGTGACGCCGGATCTCCTCGAGTATCGAAACATTTCCCTCCGTGGCGACGGCAGCGCGTTCGTGGCTGTCGGACTCGATGCCGTGTATTCGCTGTGGAGGCTGCCGCTCAATGGCCGCGCACCTCAGCGCATCGCATCGGAACGCTATGACGGTCTGCTTGGCGTCGCGCCGCTCGACGACGGGCGGCTCGTGGTCAGCACAGGAGAGCGCGGCAACTCCCAGCTCGCGATCCTCGATCGCACCGGCGCCAGCCGTCAGGCGCTGACCAGAGAGGGCACGAACCTCTGGCCGGCAGTCTCGCCCGACCAGAAGTCGATCGTGTTCGTGTCGAACCGTGACGGACAGACCGGCGTCTGGCGGATGAACGTTGACGGCAGCGACCCGCGGTTACTCGCCCATCTTCCGAGACCATCGTGGTTGTCGGTCACACCGGACGGACAGTTCGTCGTCTGTGCGTCGCTCGGCAATGCCGAGCCGGCCACGTGGCGTGTGCCGATGGCCGGCGGTAAGCCGACGCTGATCGCTCCCGGCATCGATCGCCCGGCCGTCTCACCCGACGGGCGCTTCCTCGCCGGGATCAACGTCGCCTCGACGACTGGACAACTGGCGCTCGTCACCATGCCGCTCGATGGCAGCGGCCCGCCGCGCGTCCTCGGCACGATCGCGCCGGCCACGGCCAACGGCCTGGTCGAGTGGACCGCTCGCGGCGACGGCATTCTCTTTTCAACCGTCGAGCGGGCGAACGTGTGGCTGCAACCGCTCTCGGGCGGTCCGCCGGTCCAAGTCACCAACCTGACCGAGCTCGGGATCGTTCGCGGCAAGCGCGCGTCGGACGGGGGCGACTTGATCGTCGCGCGCGGCGTGGCGCAGACCGACGCATACCTGGTTTCCAACTTCCAGTAGCTCCGGTTCGGCCCGTTCAGGCTGGTCCGGCCTTCAGGCTCGTGGGGTCCGCCTTCAGGCGGACCGTGTCCGCTCGTGGGATGGCTCTCGTCCCGCGGACGCACACGCGGGCATCGCAACACCAGCCAAACCATTCGCCCCTGTTGACCGTCTACATGGCACAGTATCTGCTCCTGTGGAAAGTCAACATATGGATGAAGTGCCTTACGGTGCGCTGGATCTGATGGTGTTGAAGACCCTCGAAGGGTTGGGGCCGTTGCACGGCTACGGCATCGCGCGGCGTATCGAGCAGGTCGCCGAGGGCTCGCTCGCGCTCAATCAGGGGACGATTTATCCGGCGCTGCTGCGGCTCGAGCAGAAGGGTTGGATCACGAGCGAGTGGGGGATGAGCGAGAACAACCGCCGCGCGCGCTTCTATTCGATCACCAGGGCCGGAAGGAAACAACTGGCGATTGAAGCCGACCTGTGGTCGCGCACGGTGACGATGATGTCTCGGCTGCTGGAAGGTGAGCGGTGATGCGGATCGCTTCTCTCGCGTCTCCGAGCCCTGTTCAGACGCGCGCGGCTGGACGAGGACCTCGACGCCGACGTTCGCGCCCATCTCGATCTCCTCGAGGCCGAGTACGTGAGTCGCGGGGAGACGCCTGCGGCGGCGCGTCTGGCCGCCCGACGCGCGTTCGGTGGCGTCGAGCAGATGAAGGAGATCTACCGGGACCGTCGGGCATTCGGTCTCGTCACGGATTGCGCCCGCGATGCGCGGTTCGCTCTGCGCCTGCTGATCAAGGAGCGCTGGTTCGCGGCGACGGCCATTCTCGTGCTGTCGCTCGGCATCGCGGCGAACAACACGGTGTTCGTGCTGACCAACGGCCTGCTGCTGCGCGATCTGCCGTTCGCCGATCCCGATCGCATCGTCACGATCGGCATGAGCGTTGGCGGCTCGAGCCGTCCGAACGCCGGCATCTCATATCTCGATCTCCAGGACTGGTCGGCGTCGCAGCGCACGTTCGATGGCCTGGCTGGAATCCTCGAGACCACGATGAACGTCGCGGACGAGGGAGCCCCGGAGCGCTTCACCGGAGCGTTTGTCTCGGCGAACGCGTTCAGCCTCATCGGCCATGCACCGGCCGTCGGGCGCGGCTTCGACGCGAGCGACGATCGTCCCGGCGCGGCGCCAGTCGTGATCCTGAGCGACGCGCTGTGGCACACGCGCTATAAAGGCGACCGTGCGGTGATCGGCAGAACCATTCGCATCAATGGCGTGCCGTCCGCGGTGATTGGCGTCATGCCCGAGGGCTTCGCGTTTCCTGCCCGGTCCCGGCTGTGGCAGCCGCTCTCGCAGGTGTCCGCCGACACGCGCCAGCAGCGCAATGTCCGAGCGCTCCAGGGCCTCGGCCGGCTGACACCGGGTGCAACGCCCGCGCAGGCCGCCGAGGACCTCGGACGCATTGCCGCCGCGCTCGCGACCACGTATCCGGGGACGAATCGGGCCGTGCTGCCGCGGGTTGCGCTGTTCCGTGAGGCCACCATTGGCGGCCGTCTGCGGACCACCTTTCCAATCCTCATGACGATGGTGGCGTTCGTGCTGTTGATGGCGTGCGCGAATGTCGCCAACCTGCTGCTGGCACGCGCGGCGTACCGCACGCGCGAGATCTCCGTGCGTCTGGCCGTGGGCGCGAGCCGCATGCAGATTGTCCGTCAACTCCTCGTCGAGAGTGTCCTGCTCGCCGCTATCGCGGGCGCCGTGGGCCTGGGATTCTCCGCCGCGGCGGTCAAGGTGTTCCAGGATGCCTTCGTGGCGGGAGGCGGCTTGCCGTATTGGGTGAACTTCACAATGGACTGGCGGGTCTTCACATTCCTGGCGCTGACCTGCCTCGGCACCGGGATCGTCTTCGGTCTGGTGCCAGCGCTTGATGCATCCAGAAGCGGTATTTCCGGGCGGCTCGTGGAGGCGGGTACCGGTCACAGCGGCGCAACCCGCCAGCGGCGATGGGGAACGAGGCTCGTGGTCGCGCAGCTGGCACTGACGCCCATGCTCCTCGCCGGCGCCGGACTGATGATGCGGAGCATCATCGCCCAGCACGACATCGATCCCGGCGTGCGCACGGCCGGACTCGTGCGGCTGCGGCTGGAGTTGGCCGGTCCGGCCTACGAGTCGCCCGCCGACCGCACCCGCTTCTATCGGCAGTTGGAGGACCGGCTGGCGGACGCGTCAGACGTGCGCGCCACGCTCGCGAGCCACGCGCCATTCGAGGGCGCGTTTCTGCGTCGGCTGTCGATCGATGGCCGGACCGTCGACGAGAGCGGCGGTCCCGCGCTCGTGCGGATGATGACCGTCGGTGAACGTTACTTCGACGTGCTGGGGACGGCACCGGTGCGGGGGAGTGGCCTGACCGCCTCGAATGCGAATCGCGATCCGAAGGCGGCGATCGTGAACGAGCAGTTCGTGTCGGTCTACTTTGGAAGCCGGGATCCACTCGGGCATCGACTCGCGCTGGCGGATCGCGACGGCCAGGCGGAGAACGTCGAGATCGTCGGCGTGGCGCCGAACATCCGCCAGAGCAGCACCGAGGCGCAGGTCGCGATCGATCCGATCGTGTATGTGGCGTACGCGGCCAATCCCGTTGCGGCAGCGAACGTCCTGGTCCGATCCGACGCCGCTCCCGGGGCCGTCGCTGCCGCCGTGGCACGGCAGGTCCAGCCGATCGATCGCGATCTGCCGCTCTACGACGTGATGACGCTGGACGATTCGCTCGCGCTGTCAGACGAGCGGCTCGGGTTGCGCGTCTTCGGCACGATCTTCATTCTCGTCGGCGTCATCGCCCTGCTGCTGGCCACGCTCGGTCTCTACGGCGTCACCGCCTATGCCACCGCACAACGCACGCGCGAGATCGGCATTCGCGTCGCCCTGGGGTCGCGTCCGTTGCAAATCGGCTGGCTCGTCGCGGCGCGGGCCGCGCGCCAACTCGCGCTCGGCCTCTCGATCGGCATGGCCGGCGCCATTGGGATCAATGGGCTGCTGCGGGGAGTGCTCATTGGAATCGGGAGCGTGGACTACGGCACGCTTGTCGGCACGGTGCTGCTCCTGGTCAGCGTGACGGCAATCGCCTCGGCGATTCCGGCCAGGCGTGCGATGCGCCTCAATCCCGTCGCGGCGCTGCGGAACGACTGATGCGGACACTGCTGTCGCGGATTCGCGCGCTCTTCCTGCGACGGACGCTGGACTCACAGCTCGACGAAGAAGTACGGGCGCACCTGGACGAACTCGCCGCGGAGTACATGCGGCGCGGCGCAACGCCGGATCAGGCGCGACGTGCAGCCCGGCGTGCCTTCGGCGGAGTAGAGCAGATGAAGGAACGGCACCGTGACGGACGAGGGTTTCGCTGGGTCGAGGACGCGTGGCGCGACGTGCGCTACGCCGTGCGCATGCTGCGGCGCGACCGGGTCCTTGCCTCGATCGCCGTGATCACGCTGGCGCTCGGCATCGGCGCCAACACCGCGCTCTTCAGCGTGATCGATGCGCTGATGCTGCGGCGATTGCCGGTCACGAAACCAGACGAGCTCCGGTTGTTCACGATCGCCCGCTCGACCCCGATTCCGGGCGTCAGCTTCTCCTATCCGCTCTACGAGGACTTTCAGACGAAGGCGGATGCCTTCTCGGGTGTCATCGCCGTTGGGAGCGTCAACTCGATGCGGGTGTCGCCATGGGCGGGGACAGCGGGACGGAAGTCGCCCGCAGCCAGGGAGTCTCAGGCAACTTCTTCTCGGTCCTCAACCTCGGCGCCGCGGCCGGCCGCGTGTTGGTTCCTGCTGACGATGATGTGAGCGGACCCGTCGCCGTCGGCCGTGCTCAGCGACGGGTTCTGGGCTCGACGTTTCGGGCGTGACCCGAGTGTCGTCGGCCGGCGGATCACCATCAACGACGTTCCGTTCACGATTGTTGGCGTCGCGCCCGCTGGTTTCCACGGCGTCGAGGTCGGCGCCGATCCGGACATCTGGTGGCCCAATCGTTTCATGCCGCGTCTGCTGAATGCTCCACCCGATCTGATGAGCCGAGCGGAACATTTCGAACTGGCGCATCATCGGCCGGCTGCGGCCGGGGGCCGACGAGGCGCGCGCAGCGGCACAGGCGAACGCGCTCTTTCAGACCGATCTGGCCGAGCGGCTGGAACGGCGACTGACCCGTCCCGGCGCGCGCATGACCCCGAGCGAGCGTCGTACGTTCACCGAGCAGTCCGTGCGCCTCGAGCCGGCGGCCGCAGGCTGGACGAGTCTTCGCTGGGAGTTCGAACGGCCCTTGCTCGTGCTGATGATCGTCGTCGCGCTCGTCCTCCTCGTCGCGTGCGCGAACGTCGCGAATCTGCTTCTGGCGCGCGCGGCGGTACGGCGCAGGGAGATCGCCGTTCGTATGGCCCTCGGTTCCGGGCGGAGTCGCCTGGTCAGGCAACTCGTGACCGAAAGCGTGTTGCTCGCCGGGCTCGGCGGCGTGCTTGGTCTCGGTGTGGCGTTTTTCGGAAGCCGGTTGATCCCGTCGCTCATGGCGGATCAGGACCTCACGCTTCTCGTCGGACCCGATGTGCGCGTCCTGACCTTCGCGGCGGTCGTCTCGCTTCGCGTCGGCATTCGTCTTCGGTCTGATGCCGGCGCTGACGGCGACGCGGGTGAACGTCACGCCCGTGCTGAACGAGCGCGCGCGCGCCGCCGGCATCGGGAGCCGGTTCGCGCTGCACAACACCATCGTGGTCGCGCAGGTCGCTCTCTCCGTCATCGTGCTGGTCGGCGCCGGGCTGTTCGTTCGCACGTTGACGAACCTGCTTCGGCTCGAGACCGGCTTCGACAGACAGAATCTGACGGTGTTCGATCTGCAGCCGCCCAGTCGCTACGACGCGGCGCGGCAGGACCGCCGTCTATCAGGCGGTGATCGACGGTCTGCAGCGGTCGCCAGGGTCGAAAGCGTCGTACTCGTTCTTCGGTCTCCTCAGCGGCAACGGATGGAGCTGACGCTTCGACATTCCGGGCTACGTGCCTCAGCCGAATGAGCAGATGCAGGCGCAGGGCATGATTGTCAGTCCTGGCTTCTTCGAAGCCACTGGCACTCGCGTGGTGCTCGGGCGTGGATTCGACCGCGCCGACCAGCAGTCGCCAGTGCGGGTCGCCGTCGTCAATCAGACGATGGCCCGTCGATTCGGTGCGCAGCCGGTCGGCCTTCGCTTCACGATGGGTGGTTTTCCGAACGAGACGTTCGAGATCGTCGGCGTCGCGGCAGACTCGAAGTACCGACGCTTACGGCAGGAGGCCCAGGAAACGCTGCCGGCGTTCTACCTGCCTGTGTCGCAGCCGCCGGGCGCCTCGTTTGCGGCGCGCATGGGTGCCCCGCAGGTCGAATTGCGAACGTCAGCCGGTGCGTCCGGCCTGGAGACGATGATTCGCGAGGTCGTGCGTGAGGTGGATCCCGCCGTCGCCGTGACCGAGCTTCGGTCGATGAGCGCCGTGATCGATCGGACAATCGCGCAGGAGAAGATGCTGGCGCGGCTGGCCTCGTGGCTCGGCGTGCTCGCGCTGGTGCTGGGCGCGATCGGCATCTACGGTGTGCGGGCTTACACAGTCAATCAACGGGCCAGCGAGATCGGGCTTCGACTGGCGCTCGGTGCAACCGCGGCACAAGTCTTCCGTCTGATCGTCGGCCAGGGCGTCAAGGTGACGGCGCTCGGCATCGTCATCGGACTCGTATCCGCGGCCGCACTGACCCGGTATGTCGGCAGCCTCCTGTTCGGAGTGACGCCGCACGATCCGGCCACATTTGCCGGCGTGACGGCGGTGTTCATTGCCGTCGCCATGCTGGGTTCGTATGCTCCGGCGCGGCGCGCCGCGCCGCCTCGACCCGGCGACCACGCTTCGCAGCGAGTAGCGCGAAGTCTGCAACGAACCTCCAACCAAAACGTATCGTCGGGTGTCTAAGAAGACGTGTTGTAGGCTGGAGGACTCCGTGGAACTGTTCCTGCAAGATCTCAGGCACGCCTTCCGGATGTTTCGGCAGAATCGCGTGTTCACGGCCGCGGCGGTCGCAGCGCTGGCGCTGGGCATCGGCGCGAACACCGCGATTTTCTCGGTCGTCAGCGCAGTCCTGCTGAAGCCGCTGCCGTTCCCGGATGGGGACAACGTGGTGTTCTTCATGAGCACCAACCGGGAAGGGCAGGGCGGCCCGGCCTCGTCTCCCGCGAAGTTCGCGCACTGGCGTCAGCAGACGACCGTGATTCAGGATGCGACGGCGTACCGGACGAACGTCGTCAACTACACGGGCAGTGCCGTGCCTGAGCAACTGCAGGCCGGCCAGGTGAGCGCGGACTACTTCAAGCTCTTCGGGGCACCGCTGTTCAAGGGGCGAACGTTCTCGGCTCAGGAAGATCTGCCCGGCGGTCCGAAGGTCGCCGTGCTGAGCCACGGACTGTGGGCCCGTCGCTTCGGCAGCGATCCCGACATCATCGGCAAGACGATCCTCCTCAGCGGCGATCCCCACGAAGTGATCGGCATCATCAGTCCTTCGTTCGATCTTGCGGAGGTCGGGCAGCCTCCCGAGCTCTGGGTACCGTTTCAGCTCGATCCCAACACGGTCGATCAAGGTCACTTCTTCCAGTCAGCGGCCCGTCTCAAGCGAGGCGTGTCCCTCGAGCAGGGGCAAGCGCGGCTCAAACTCTCCGCCGCGGAATTCACCGCGAAGTTCCCGAACGCGCTCGGCGACGGAGGAGGTTTCAGTCTCGAGCGCATGCAGACGGTGTTTGTCAGGGGCGCCAGGCCTACGCTGCTCATTCTCAGCGCTGCCGTCGCCTTCGTGCTGCTCATTGCCTGCGCCAACGTCGCGAACCTGCTGTTGGTGCGCGCCACGGCACGCAAGCGCGAAATCGCCCTGCGAGCCGCTATCGGCGCCGGTCGCGGGCGCATCGTCAGGCAGATGCTCACCGAGAGCGTGACGCTGTCGTTGATGGGCGGCATCCTCGGACTCGGGCTCGGCGTGCTTGGCATCCGCGCGCTGTTGTCGATCAACACAGCAGGAATGCCTCGCATCGGTCAGGACGGCGTGCTCGTCGGGCTCGACTGGCGCGTGCTGCTGTTCACCGCGGCCCTCTCGATAGGTACCGGGATCCTCTTCGGACTGCTGCCCGCGCTGCAAAGCTCGCGAACCGATCTCACCACCGCCCTGAAAGACAGCACCGGGCGCTCGGGCGCCACGCTGCGTCACAACAAGGCGCGCTCGACGCTCGTCGTTGTCGAAGTGGCGCTGGCGCTGCTGCTGCTCGTGGGGTCGGCGCTGTTGATTCGGACGCTGGTCAACCTGCGCGCCGTGCAGCCCGGATACGATTCGACAAACATCCTGACCATGCGCATGGCGTTGACGGGGGAGAAGTACACGAAGACCGCCGTGGTCGAGCAGCTCACGCGCACGGGAATCGAGCGTCTGCAGGCGCTCCCTGGTGTCGAAGCTGCGGCGGCGACGTGCTGCGTGCCGCTCGAGGGCGGTACGGCCTGCCATTCCGGATCATCGGCCGGCCGCTCGAGAAGGGACCGTTCCATGGCGGCGGATCGTGGTTGACGGTCTCCGCGAAGGTACTTCGACGTGTTCAAGATCCCGATCAAGCGCGGACGTGGATTCACCGAGCGCGACGATGCCCTGGCGCCTGGCGTGGTGCTGATCAACGAGGCGATGGCCAAGCAGTACTGGAAGGACAAGGATCCCGTCGGCGAGCGTCTGATGATCGGCGCAGGCGTCATGAAGGAGCTGTCGCAAGAACGCGAGCGGCAGATCATCGGCGTCGTCAGCGACGTGCGCGACGGCGGCTTGAACAATGAGCCCGGTCCGCACATGTACGTGCCCAATGCGCAAGTACCCGATGCGCTCAATGCGTTGAACGTCCGCATCACGCCCGTTGCCTGGGTGGTGCGTACGCGAGGCGAACCTGTACGCCATGAGCAACGCGATTCAGGAGCGGCTGCGAGAGGTCAGTGGTCTGCCAGTCTCGAGCATCCGGTCGATGGAGGAAGTGGTCTCGCGCTCGATCTCGCGGCAGCGGTTCAACGTGTTGTTGATGACGGTCTTTGGCGCCTCGGCGCTGCTGCTCGCCGCGATCGGCATCTACGGCCTGATGGCGTACTCGGTGGAGCAGCGGACGCAGGAGATCGGCATTCGCATCGCGCTCGGTGCCGAGGCTGCTCAGGTCCGGCGCATGGTCGTCTTTCAGGGAATGCGACTCGCGGTCGTCGGCGTCGTCGTCGGCTTGGGTGCCGCCTGGGGTATGACGCGATTGATGGCGAGCGTGCTCTACGAAGTGCAGGCACGCGATCCCGCCGTGTTCATCGTCATGGCGCTCGCGCTGACGGTCGTCTCGTTCGTGGCGGTGTGGCTGCCGGCGCGCCGCGCGAGCACCGTGAACCCACTGATCGCGCTGCGCTCACAGTAGGTTATCCTGTCGGTGTGCAGCTCGATCTGCCGTTCGCAATCATGGTCGAGAGTTCCCTCGCACCGACAGGCGATAGCCTCCTCGCACCGACTCGCGTCAGACAGATCGCACCGACGAGCGTAAGAGCGATCGCACCAACACGCGGTAGTTCGATCGCACCGACCGAGAGTCGATCGCACCCGTCTATTTCGTTCGCCATCGCCGGGCGCGGCGGTATCTGCTTCGCGTCGAGCATGACGGCCGCGTCCGCGTCACGATCCCGCGCGGCGGTTCGCAGCGCGACGCCGACGCGTTCGTGCAGCGCCACGTCGACTGGGTCGCCCGGCAGCGCGCGCGGCTGACACCGTCGGCAATCGGGTCCGAGGAACGGCGGGCGCTGCGTGAGCGGGCGCGCGCCGAACTGCCCGCGCGCCTGCACGAGATCGCGGCCGAGCGGGGGTTGGCGGTCGCCGGTGTCAGCATCCGCAATCAGCGCACGCGATGGGGCTCGTGCGGGCGCGACGGGCACATTTCCTTGAACTGGCGTCTGGTCCTGATGCCGCCGGATGTGCGGGACTACGTGCTCATTCATGAGCTGATGCACCTGCGGCGGCTCGATCATTCGCCGGCGTTCTGGAAGCTGGTCGCGGCGGCCTGTCCGGGCTACCGGGACGCACGTCAGTGGCTGCGTCAGAACGGTCCGGCGTTACGATAGGTCGATGCCCGACGATGTCCGATCAGGGCACCCCGAGCCATCTCGACGGGTGAACAACAGGCGGCAGTTCCTGGTCGTCCTGGCCAGTGCCGCGGGTCTGATCCCGGTGATCGGGTGGCTGACGGGGCCGTCCACGGCGGTCAGCGGCAACTTTCCGGTGGCGAAGAGCGACGAGGAGTGGCGACGCATGCTGTCTCCATCTCGATACCGCGTGTTGCGTCGCCAGGCCACTGAACGCCCGTTCACCAGTCCCCTGAACGGCGAGCATCGCCACGGCATCTTTCGCTGCGCCGGCTGCGCGCGCGATCTCTTCTTGTCCGGCACGAAATTCGACAGCGGTACAGGCTGGCCCAGCTTCTGGGAGCCGATCGCGCATGCGGTCGGCACCAGCGTGGACCGCAGCTTTCTGATGGTCCGCACCGAAGCCCACTGTGAGGGATGCGGCGGACACCTGGGTCACGTGTTCGACGATGGACCCCGGCCGACCGGGCTGCGATACTGCATCAATGGTGCTGCGCTGACGTTCGAGGCGAAGCTGTGACGACACAACGCTCGATTCTGCTGCTGTCGATTGGTCTCGCTGTGGTGTACGTCTGGCTTCGCGGCGGCTTCCTCGGCCTGGCCGCCGTCTCACCGGCCGCGGCGCCGCAGCTGCCGACGATGCAGCCCGGGTGGGACAAGGCGGTCTTCGCCATGGGCTGCTTCTGGAGTGCGGAGTCGGACTTCGACAAGCTCAATGGCGTGAAGTTCACCACGTCTGGCTACACCGGCGGCCGCGTCTCGAACCCGAGCTACGAACAGGTCTCGCGCGGTGCCACCGGCCACGCGGAGGCCATCGAGGTGGCGTTCGATCCCGCGGTGGTGACCTACGACCAGGTGCTCGATTACTTCTGGCACCATGTCGATCCGTTCGTGTCACATCGGCAGTTCTGCGACGTCGGTGCACAGTATCGCCCCGAGATCTTCGTCCGATCCGAGGCGCAGCGCGCCGCGGCCGAGGCGTCCAAGAAGCGAATCGAGATGCGCTTCCGCGACCCGATCGTCGTCGGCATCAGCAACGCACGCACGTTCTATCCTGCGGACGAATCGCATCAGGACTATTACCTCAAGCATCCCGCGCAGTATCGCTACTACCGCTGGAGCTGCGGCCGTGACGCCCGGCTCCAGGAGATCTGGGGAACGTAGTCAACTCCCAACTCCCAAAGCCCGACTAACTCCCAACGGCCAACTCCCAAGGGTTCCGAGTTCAGCGACGCAGAAGTGTGAACCCGTGCGGGTGTGTGCCTCAAGCGCTCGCTTAGGACGCCGATTAGAAGTCGGTGAGGGTCCGTCCTAGAGTCCTCGTCGTTGATGACGATCGCGCCATTCTGACGCTGGTGGGGTCGGTTGCCGTGGCCGAAGGCTTCGACGTGGCGACCACGGTGGATGGCACGAGTGCGCTGCAGCAGCTGGCGACGCGTCCGGCCGATCTCGTGCTCGTCGATCTGCGCATGCCCGGTGTCACGGGCCTCGAAGTCCTGCGCTCGATTCGAGACGTGGATCCCCGCAGTCGTGTCGTGCTGATGTCCGGCCACGCCACGATCGACAGCGCGGTGATGGCGGTCAAGCTTGGCGCGACCGACTACCTCACGAAGCCATTCGACCTGCAGCGGCTCCGTCAACTGCTGTCCGTCGTCCGCACCGAGAGCGACGAACGGCGCGCGCTGCTGAAGCTCGAGGGCGACGCGGCGCGGCACATCGAGTTCTGCGGAATGATCGGCCGCGGGCAGGTCATGCAGGATGTGTTCGAGCTGATCCGCCGGCTGGCGCCGCACGCGCGAACAGCGCTCGTCTCCGGCGAGACCGGCACCGGCAAGGAGCTTTGTCGTGCGGGCCTTGCACACGCTCGGTCCGCGGAGCGGCAAGCGGCTGGTGACGGTGAACTGCTCGGCGGTCGTCGATCGGTCTCGAACTTCTCGACCGATGGTCCGACGGTGACGGCATTCGAGCTCGAAAGCCTCGGTCGCGAAGGGACGATCGCCGGCGCGCCAGCCCTCCTGGCGCGACTCGAGCGCGAAGTCGCCTTGCTCCTGGATCAACTCCGCGCGTTCGACGCCACACCCTGACGCGGGCGAGCAGTCGAGTAGAATCGACTCATGCCCTACCCTGAACCGTTCATCGCGCCGATGCGCGCGGAACTCACGAGCGTTGGCGTGCAGGAACTGCGCACGCCGGATTCTGTGGACACGGCCCTGCACGCGAAGGGGACCGTGATGATCGTGGTCAATTCGATGTGCGGCTGCGCGGCCGGCAAGGCGCGGCCGGGCATCGCGATGGCGCTGCAGCATCCGAAGCGGCCCGATTTCGTCGGCACCGTGTTCGCCGGCGCCGACATCGACGCGACGGCTCGCGCCCGCGAGTCCTTCACGCCGTATCCGCCCTCGTCACCGTCGGTGGCGCTGCTGCGCGACGGCAAGCTGCTGTACATGCTGGAACGGCGTCAGATCGAGATGCGCGACGCCTCGTCGATTGCGGCGATGCTGACCGCGGCATTCGACGAACACTGCTGAAGCCCCTTACTCAGACCTGACACGCTGACTGCACGTGATCCGACGAAACCGCGGAGACGCGGAGGCACGGAGGTTTCTTTTCTTGATGACTGCACGTGCAGTCAGTGACGAAAGAAAATCTCCGCGCCTCCGCGCCTCCGCGGTTCGTCGGACACGTGAAGTCACGTGCAGTCGTTAGCCGCCTCTCGTATGCATCTCGAGGTGCGGGTCGCGCCTCAGACGATCCACCGGGATCAGCGGCGAGCGGTCTCGATTGAGGAGTCGTTCTTCGGCGCCGCGGTCGCTGCGCACTTCCCACGTGGCGCGAACGAGCTGGGCGAGCTGATCGGGCGCGGCCCCCGAGCGCAGAGGCCGGCGCAGGTCGGTGCCGTGCGTGGCGTAGAGGCAGAGATACCAGAGGCCATCGGCCGTCAGCCGGCTGCGATCGCATGAATCGCAGAACGGTTCCGTCGTCGACGAGATGATCCCGAACGTCATGCCGTCCGGCAGACGGTAGCGATCGGCTGGCGCCGATGACTCCTCGATGAGCGGCGCGATCGCGCCGTAGTGCTGTTCGAGCCGCTCCAGCATCTCGCGGCGCGGCATCACCCGCGGCATCGACCAGTTCGTGGCGCCGCCCACGTCCATGTACTCGATGAACCGGACCTCGGCGCCGATCGGTCGGCCGAACTCGAGCAGGTCAATCAACTCATCGTCGTTGACGCCCTTGATGACGACCGTGTCGAGCTTGAGGCCGGGGAAGAGCGGTGCAGCCGTGGCGATGCCATCGAGGACCCGGTCCAGTTCGTCGTAGCGGGTCAGATCGCGGAAGCGCTGAGGCTGGAGCGTGTCGAGGCTCACGGTCAACCGGTGCAGTCCGGCATCGCGGAGCGCGCGGGCGTTGGCCGCGAGCAGGACGCCGTTGGTCGTCATCGCCAGGTCGCGAATCGCCGGGCGTGCGGCAAGGCGTCGCACCAGATCAGCCACGTCACGGCGCAGCAGGGGCTCACCGCCGGTGAGTCGAACCTTGTCCACGCCGAGCCCGGTGAACACATCGACGAGCGTCTCGATTTCCTCGAAGTGGAGAATGTCCTCGCGCGGCAGCCACACGTACTCCGGCTCCGGCATGCAGTAGCTGCAGCGCAGATTGCAGCGGTCAGTGACCGAGAGGCGGAGGTTGCGGAGGGGCCGGTCGAGGCTGTCTTTCAACACTGGGATCATTATCTCGTAACTCGACTCAAGACAATGACTGCACGTGACTTCACGTGACTTCACTTGTCCACGAAACCGCGGAGGCGCGGAGGCGCGGAGGCTTTCTTTTCGTCTATGACTGCACGTGCAGTCATCACGAAAGAAAACCTCCGCGTCTCCGCGCCTTGTATGTTGCCTCCATCGCTTGACTGCACTCCGGTCCGGCGGTCTACTCGGGGACGCCTGAGTAGGAGCGTCGGGATGCTGGTCCGCGCCTAAGGCCAATGCGAGCCTGTCGTCGGAGTACAGCACCCGCCGCTCAGCGTGTGGCGTCCGGTCGAACGGTATCGAATGCGGACGCGTCGCGTCCAGCATGTATGCACAAGGCTGACCGCACACGACGCCACCGAAAGGAGTCTCGTGTGGACGCCAGTCTCGGAATCGATATCGCCAAAGCGAAGTTCGTTGTCGCCTTGCTGACCGCCGATGGCAAAGTGCGGCATAAGAGCTGTGCCAATACGCCGGCGGGGTTTGCCGACCTCGCCACCTGGTTGCCGCGGCAGCGCGTGGCCACGGTCCATGCGTGTCTGGAAGCGACCGGGACCTACGGGGACGCCCTGGCCACGTGGCTGCATGACGCGGGCTACGTGGTCAGTGTGGTCAATCCCGCGATCATCCACGCCTACGCGCGCACCCACCTCGCGCGCAGCAAAACTGATCGCATTGATGCGGAGCTCATCGCTCGCTTTACTGCGACACAGCACCCACCCGCGTGGACACCCCCGGCGCCCGAGATTCGTGCGCTGCAAGCGCTGGTGCGGCGCCTCGACGCCCTGCATGGCATGCGTACGCAGGAGGTCAATCGCCTCGCCGCCGGCGTCACCGTCACCGAAGTCCGCGCGTCGATCGACGCCGTCGTGGCGAGTCTCGACGCGCAGATCGCGCACGTCCAGCAGCTGATTCGGGATCATCTCGATCGGCATCCGGGCCTGCGCGCGCAGCGCGAGCTGCTCACCTCCATACCCGGCATCGGTGAGGCGACGGCCGCGGTGCTCATCGCTGAGCTCTTCGACAAGTCCTACACCAGCGCGCGCCAAGCCGCGGCCTTCGCCGGGCTCGTGCCGCGGATCGTTCAGTCGGGCCCGCGGTGACGTGGGACATGCAGTCATAAGGGCATGTGCAGTCTCTAGAGCACGTGCAGTCGCCTCGTCCGGTCGTGCGGCACGAAGGGATGTGTGGCGATCTGGCCTTCGAACGCCGCACCCCAGCGGCCCGGGATCCGAGTGCTGCAGTGTGGGCATGCACCGTCTGGAGTCAGCGCGTAATCCTGAACCAGGTAGCCGTAGCGCGAGATGAGGCGAGTGCCGCAGGCGTGGCAGCTTGTATGTTCGTACTCGCCGACCCGGCCAGGCTGATTGCCGGCATACACGTAGCGAAGACCGGCCTCCTGACCGACGCGCGCCGCCCGAAGCAGCATCGCCGGCGTCGTATTCGCCGGGTCGGTCATTTTGTAGTCCTGATGGAAGGCCGTCACGTGCCAGGGAATGTCCGGTGACACGCCAGCGAGAAACGCGGTGAGCGCGCGCAGTTCGCTCTCGCTGTCGTTGAAGCCGGCACCAGCAGCGTGACGATCTCCACCCACACGCCGGCATCGTGGAGCCACCGGATCGTGTCCAGGATTGGCGCCAGCCGTCCGCCGAGCTCGCGGTAGCGCTTGTCGTCGAAGCTCTTGAGATCGACTTTGTAGAGGTCGATGTGCGGCCGGATGTACTCGAGGACGCGCGTCGTGCCGTTGCCGTTCGAGACAAAGCCGGTGACGAGACCAGCAGCGCGCGCTTCGCGAAAGATCTCGATCGCCCACTCGCTGGTGATGAGCGGCTCGTTGTAGGTCGAGACGAGCATCCGCGCGCCCTGACGTCGCGCGTCGGCGACAAGGGCCGCCGCCGTCGCGTCACGCGGCGGGGCGATGGCGTCGGGATCGCGCAGCGCCTGCGACGTCACCCAGTTCTGGCAGTACCCGCAGTGCAGATCGCACCCGAGCATCCCGAAGCTGTAAGCCAGGGCTCCAGGATAGGCGTGGAAGAACGGCTTCTTCTCGACCGGGTCGCATTGCACGCCGCCGACGTAGCCCCACGGGACGTACAGAGTGCCGCCGCGGTTGAATCGCACCTTGCACACACCCGCTGCGCCGTCGGGGATGGGGCACTGGTGACCGCAGGCGTGACACCGCAACCGCCCGCGGTCGATTGGCTCGACCAGGGCCGGCGCCGCCTCGTGCACGCGCTCCGACAACAGCTCCTGCAGCCTCACGATCGAAGTATAGGATCGGCCGATGTCTCACGTCGTTGTGGTTGGTGCCGGGGTCTTCGGCGCGTGGACCGCGCATCATCTCCGTGCGGCCGGCGCCCGGGTGACCTGATCGACCAGTACGGCCCGGCCAATCCGCGCGCCAGCTCGGGCGATCACTCGCGGATTCTGCGCTGCGGGTACGGAGCTGACGGGATCTATTCCGAGTTCGCCCGCCGCTCGCTCATCCAGTGGCGAGCGCTGGACGAGCGGTCGAGGGCATCGCTCTGGCACGCGTGCGGAGTCCTTCTACTGGCGGCGGCGGACGACCCCTACTTCATCGCGACCAGACAGACCCTCCAGCAGGGCGGCTATGCGATGGAGGAGCTCGACGCGCCGCACCTTCGCGCGCGCTACCCACACCTCGACGCCAGCGACATTGCGATGGCGCTGGTCGAGCCGGAGTGCGGTGTGCTGATGGCGCGGCGTGCCGTGCGCACGCTGGTCGAGGAATTGGTGCAGTCGGGAACCGAGTATCTCCGCGGACGGGTCGCCGTTGTGCCGTCGCCGGGTCCGGTGAAGTCGCTGCTCCTCGCTGACGGCGCCGGCGTGAGCGGCGATGCCTTCGTCTTCGCGTGCGGTCCCTGGCTGCCGTCGGTCTTTCGCGCGACGCTCGATGGTCTCATTCGTCCGACGCGCCAGCACGTGATCTACTTCGGCGCGCCGCCCGGCGACGATCGGTTCGGGCCGGCGCACACACCAGCGTGGATCGATCGTCCGGCCGGCATCTACGGCATCCCCGACCTGGAGGACTGCGGCGTGAAAGTCGGGATCGACGAGCACGGTCCACCGATCGATCCCGACCTCGCCGATCGGACACCCGACGCCGGCGCGATCGCCCGCGCGCGAGCATGGGTCGAGCGGCGGTTTCCAGCGATGCAGGGCGCGCCGGTCGTCGAGACACGCGTCTGCCAGTACGAGAACACCTCCAATGGCGATCTCCTGATCGATCGTCATCCCGCGCACGACAACGTGTGGCTCGTCGGCGGCGGATCGGGGCACGGCTTCAAGCACGGTCCCGCGGTTGGCGAGCATGCGGCGCACCTCGTGCTGACTGGCGCCGCGACACATCCGCGCTTCTCGCTCGCCACCAAAGGCCCGCACGCCGCACGCTCGGTGTTCTGACCTGATAGGATCAGTGGTCCCCATGCCCAGAATTCTCGTGACCAATGACGATGGTGTGCACTCGGAAGGGATCAAGGCCCTGGCCGCCGTGCTCGCCCCGTTCGGCGACGTGACGACCGTCGCCCCGATTCAGGAGGCGAGCGCCATCGGTCACGCGCTCACGCTCCGTCGTCCGCTTCGCATCGACACGATTGGCCCGAACGTCTTCGCCATCGATGGAACACCGACCGACTGCGTCAACCTGGCGATCACCCACGTGCTCAAAGGCAAGCCCGACCTGATCGTGTCGGGGATCAACAAGGGGTGGAATCTCGGCGACGACGTGACCTACTCGGGGACCGTGTCCGGTGCGCTCGAAGGCGCGCTGCTCGAGATTCCGAGCATCGCCGTCTCGACACAGCGCGTGCGCGACGAGTGCGAGTTCGGACCATCGGCCGACGCCGCCGCGATCGTGGCGCAGGCGGTACTCGAACGAGGCTTGCCGAAGTTCACGCTGCTGAACATCAACACGCCGAAGGGGCCGAACAGGGGGTTCCGCGTCACCGTCCAGGCCAAGCGCAACCACGTCACCACGGTGAGCGAGCGCATGGATCCGCGGCACAAGCCGTACTACTGGATCGAAGAAGGGGAGAACGAGTGGGAGCCGCACGACCGCTCGGACTACCAGGCCGTGCGCGACGGCTACATCTCGATCACGCCGCTGCAGCCGGACATGACCGCCTGGGATGCGCTGGGGTTCGTCGAAGGCCTGACGCTCGAGAACAAGACAGCGTAGCGGCGGGTCTTCAGACCCGCCGGCCTAATGCCCCTCTTCCCGGTGTTTCTTCTCGGTACTCCGCCTGCGCCACGTCCTTGTCACGCTGCACGAGCTTCGCCTTCGAGCGCGCCTCGGTCGAAATGCAGCTTGCGCGTGCTCTCGGAGCTCATTGATACATGGGAGAGCAGGCGTTCGAGATCCTGTCCCTTGCACGACGGGCAGGCCGGCGTATCGCCGGTTCGTATCAGCTGCTCGAATTCGTGGCCGCATCCGCGGCAGGCGTATTCGTAGATCGGCATGGGTGACAAAACAATGGCCTGCAAGCGACCAGTAGTCGATTGAAGGCCATTTTTACTGCCTGAATGTGTTGGTCGGGGCGACTGGATTCGAACCAGCGACCCCTCGGTCCCGAACCGAGTGCTCTACCAGACTGAGCCACGCCCCGACGAATTGCCAAGTGTAGCACGGCCATCCTTAAACGAGCCTTTCGAGGCGCGCGTGGGTCACATCAACACCGAATAGAGAAATGCTGTCCGTCGATCTGGAAGCGGACGACACACGTTGGTGGCCTTCATGCGCTGCAGCACGGCTCACGCTCGCTACGGTTGCGGTGGATCGCGTGGTACGCGGCGTGCTTCACCTCGCGCGACTACCGCATGCTGGAGGTGTTGTGCGCCCACTCGAACCTGAACGCATGAACGGCGGAGAAGTTGTCTGGCTTTTCCGGCTCTGGGTTGTTCGGATACTCGGATATGCGTGGTGGCTATCCAGGGGGCCAGGTCGAGTTCGCATGCGTCCCCTTCGCTAACGAGAAGAACGATTTAGGGCCGCCTGAAGGCGGCCCCTACGTCCTGAAGGCGGCCTCTACGTCCTGAAGGCGGCCTCTACGTCCTGAAGGCGGCCTCCACGTCCTGAGGGCGGCCCCCACGTTACGGCAGCTCGTTGTTCTCGGCCGCCGAGCGATCGCCTGGCCGCGTGAGCAGCGACGGAGCCCAGCGTGACTGGCTGTGCAGTCCGCTGTGGCTCTCGTTTCCGAATGTGTCCGTCGGTGACGGCAGCACGCGGTTGACGAGATCGAGCGACCTGGCGACAGCGTTGGGCGCGATCGCGGCGGCGACGATCGCGAGCCGGGCCGGCCATGTCACGACGAGCTCGGGATCTCCATGGCGCATCGCGTCGATGACCTGTGCCGCGGCGCGGCGGCCGTCAATCGAGAGGATGGGCAGGGAATCAGCGATCGCGAACCACGCAAACTCCTCGCGAAAGCGCCCTTTGAACCACGCGTTGACGGGTGAGCCCGTTCGCATCAGGCCGGGACACACCGTCGTGATGAGGATTCCGTAGCGCGCCAGCTCGGCGCGCATGGCGGTGGAGACGCCGGTCAGCGCGAACTTGCTGGCGCAGTACGGCGCGAGATGCGGCACGCCAATCCTGCCGCCGACCGACGAGATGTTCACGATGCGGCCGCCGGCCGGGTGCATGTGAGGGATCGCGGCGAGCATCGTGTGCAGCGGCCCCCAGAAGTGCGTGGCCATCGCCGCCTCGAAATCGGCGATCGTCATGTGATCGACCGGGCCAACCGTGATCACGCCGGCGTTGTTGATCAGCACGTCGAGCCGGCCATGCCGTGCGACGGTCTCCGAGACGATGTGCCGGGCCTGCGCTTCCGTGGCGACATCGGCAACCAGGATCGAACAGCTGACCTCGTGCGACCGGAGGTCCTGTTGCGCGCGCAGGAGCTCGGCCTCGTCGCGCGCCACGAGCACGACCTGCGCGCCGAGCCGTCCGACCTCTCGGGCCATGAGCAGGCCGAGCCCACGCGACCCTCCGGTGATCAGCACGACGCGATCCCGAAGCTCGATGGCCCGCTGCCTGCGTATCTCGCGAGCCAGGAGCGAGGCGCCGACGATGAATCCACCGATCGCGAATGCGGATTGTGTTCGAGTCATAGCTGGGCTCCACGCGTAGACATCGTCTTGCCGTTGCAACTTTCCGACCGTGCGCGAGCGCTTTGGCTGGCCGCGTGTTTGCTCTGTTGGTCGCCATGGCACGTGGCACGACCGCTTCTCATGCCGGCACATACCGTACTGGAGTGACTCGCTGCCTTTCCGCCGTTCCCGAAACTCAACCACAATATCGACGTGGATGTGGTGGTCGTCGGAGGTGGCATTACCGGTCTGACGACCGCGTATCTGCTGGCGACATCCGGCCGATCGGTCGCCGTGCTCGAACGGGA
The DNA here is from genome assembly GCA_963751025.1 of uncultured Acidobacteriota bacterium. GTDB lineage: Bacteria > Acidobacteriota > Vicinamibacteria > Vicinamibacterales > UBA2999 > Gp6-AA40. Next base: position 623,931 of record CAVVTC010000017.1, read on the forward strand.
TCGATGCGCTCAGGTGGACACCGGTCACACCACGGCGCATCTGGCGATGGTGACCGATCGTCGTTTGAAGGAGCTCGAGCGCGCGTTCGGACGAACGCACGCGCAGGCGGTGTGGGACGCCGGCCTGGCCGCCATCGCGCAGGTCGACGACATCGTCCGCGAACACGGGATCGATTGCGGGTTCGAGTGGGTTGACGGCTACCTCCATGCGCGCGACGGCGAAGCCAGCCGCGAGCAGGTCGAGGAGTTTCAGGATGAAGCCAACCTGGCGACGGCGCTGGGCTTTGACGCGGCCTTCGTCGAGGACGTGCCGTTCGTTGGTGGTCCAGGCATCCGCTTCGAGACTCAGGCGCGATTTCATCCGCGCAAATATCTGGCGGGACTTGCGGCCGCGGCGCGCGCGAAGGGTGTGCGCATCTTCGAGCACAGCGACGTCGAAGAGTTCACCGAGAAGCCACTCGGCGTGAAGGCCAATGGTCATTCGGTGCACGCCGGCGACATCGTCATCGCGACACACAATCCGCTGGTTGGTGTCAGCGGCCTGGTGAGTGCGACGCTCTTCCAGACCAAGCTGGCGCTGTACACAAGCTACGTCGTCGCCGGCCGCGTGCCTCGGGACACGATTCCCGACGCGCTGTACTGGGACACCGCGGACCCCTACCAGCTATCTGAGGCTGGATCGTCACCGCGACCACGATCTCGTCGTGTTCGGGGGAGAGGATCACAAGACGGGACAGGAGCCCGACAGCCATTCACGCTACGAGCGTCTCGAGCGTGCGATCGCGGCGAGGATTCCGGCAATCGAATTCACACACCGATGGTCGGGGCAGGTGATTCAGACGCCCGATGGTCTGCCCTATATCGGGCAGATGACGGAGCATCAGTACGCGGCGACCGGGTTTGCGGGCAACGGCATGACGTTCGGTACTCTGGCGGCGATCATGATTGCGGATGCGATCGGTGGACGCCGTAATCCGTGGGCCGAGTTGTTCGATCCCGGCCGTACAGCGATTCGAAGAGGTCTGTGGGAGTACCTGAAGGAGAACGCGGACTATCCGTACTACATGATCCGCGATCGCTTCGCGGGCGCGGAGGGCCGGTCACTGCGATCGGTCAAGCGAGGACAGGGAACAGTGATCGAGCATGAGGGCGCGAAAGTCGCGGCGTATCGCGCTCCCGACGGAGTGCTGACGTTGCGCTCAGCCACGTGCACGCACATGGCCTGCATCGTCCACTGGAACGATGCGGAGCGTACCTGGGATTGCCCCTGTCACGGCTCGCGCTTTACCACCGACGGTGACGTGATCTCGGGTCCGGCTGAGAAGCCGCTTGCGGAGATGCCGCGCGGCGGGTCGTCGAACTGAGCCGCCGGCTCGTGCCGGACCCACCAGTCGTGCGCGCGTTCCTCGGTCCACGCCTGGATCTCGGGGATTGCCGTCAGACGGCGCGCGAGTTCCTTCGCCGATTGCGGACGCTTGGCCGGATCCTTGGCCAGGCACGACAGGATCAGCTCGTCGAACTGCGAAGGCACTGGAAGTTCCGTGCGCGCCGAGGCCGGCGTTGGCGGTGTCTGGGCGTGGTGCAGCATCACACCGATCGCCGTGTCGGCGGTGAACACCAGTTCTCCGGTCAGCAGCCAGTACACAACGCACCCGATCGAGTAGATGTCGGCGCGGCTGTCGATCACACCACGAGACAGCACCTGCTCGGGCGCGATGAACGCCGGCGTACCTCGAAGCATGTGCGCCTGAGTCTCGATCTCGTCTGCACCAGCCGACGTCCCGTGTGCCAATTTCACGATCCCGAAATCCAGGACCTTCACGAAGTCGTGATCGCCGCCGTAGCGGCAGACGAAGATGTTGGCCGGCTTGATGTCGCGATGCACCAGCCCGTGGGCCTCCGCCTCGGCGAGCGAGTGGCACACCTGGCGAAGGAAGTGAACGGCGCGTTCGGCCGGCAGGGGACCGTGACGCTTCACGAGTGTGTGGAGGTCGAGGCCGTCGAGCAGCTCCATCACGTAGTAGAACCTGCCGTCGGCGGCCACACCGAAATCCCAGAGCTCCACCGTGTGCGGTGAGCGCAGCTGCGCGGTGACCTGCGCTTCACGCTCGAAACGCCGCAGCATATCGGCGTCGGCGCCCTCGTCGCGCGACGGCCGGAGCAGCTTGATGGCGGCCGGACGCGCAAGCAGCCGGTGCTTCGCGCGCCACACTTCACCCATCCCGCCCTGGCCCAGCCGCTCGACGAGGCGATAGCTGCCCAGCTCCTGCGCGCGCGCCGCCTCTTTACCGAGGGCATACACCACGCGCTGGCTGGCGTACGTGAGGAGGATGATGAGCAGATACGGGAAGACCACGGAGACAAAGAACTGCTCAGGGCTCGGTTGAAAGGTCGTCTTGCCAGTCAGGACCATCCAGCCGATGGCCAGCGGCACCGATGACACCGAAGCGATTGTTGCGAGGAGGGCCTTCCACGGTCGAGTCGGGACGAGGACGGTGTAGAGCGGCGTCCACACGGCCACCCACGACAACCCGATCCAGCCGTTGTTATCGAGACGCGCCGGGTTGATGAACTCGCCGATCGCGATGCCGAAGTTGCTGGCGACGAGAAAGACGAGGCCCACGTTCAAGACCGTTGGCAGCGGCACGCGGCTGCTCAACGTAAACGCCGCCACGACGAGCCCCATCGCAATCGCCAGGGCGGCCGGAAGCCAATACACGGGGTTGGCCATGAACGCGGCGCGGCCGCTTTCGAATAGCAGCGTGGGGAAGAACGCCGACATGAAGTACGTGAACGAGTAGATCAGCGCGAGGACACGGAGTCTCAGGGCCGATCGGCGCAGGATCTCGCCGGACAGACCGCGTGTGCTCTGCGCGATCGAAAGAGGGAGATCGTCCCGTGCCCGCAGGATGGTTTCGCTGGCCGTTGGCGAGGTCATGTTGAGCCGGATTCGATTGAAGAGTACCCCACCCTCGCAGGCGCCGACGTTCGACACCGCGCTGAGGGAGGATCTCGAATCAGATCGCCGACCGCGGTAAGGACGCCGGGCAACGCGTCGGGGCCGCGCGGCTGCGGCGATGGCTAGGCGTGCCGGCTCCAGCTGGGCAATCCAAGTCCATTCTTGGGTAACGCGCGTCACACCTGAAGGGCCTGGAAGCAGCGAACTGCGCCCGGACCCGGCGCGACTGCCGAGTTCTGCGGGAAACCTCAGCAAAGCCTCTCGCGTCACGGCTGAGCGTGTTTCTTGCTTAGACACGCGCTCCTTGTGGTTGAATACCCATTTTTCCTGGTGGACCCATGCGTCGGAGTACAGGCATGCAGCGGACCGAAACTGTCGCACCTCCCGTTTCCAGCGCCGCTCTGACCCCATCGCAGCCGGAACTGTCCGAGCTGCTTCGCATCCTCCAGGCCGTTCGCGACGGCGACTTCTCCGTGCGCCTGCCCGGTGACTGGACGGGGCTCGAAGGGAAGATCGCGGACACCGTCAACGAGATCGTCACCTCGAACGCGAGGATGGCGAGCGAGCTCGAACGCGTCGGCACGGTCGTCGGCAAGCAGGGGAAGACCCGGCAGCGCGTGAAGTTCGGGCGTCCGAGCGGCGCCTGGGGCGAAATGGAAACGTCGGTCAACATGCTGATCGACGACCTGCTCTGGCCAACGACCGAGGTAACCCGCGCGCTCGCAGCCGTGGCAAAGGGCGACCTGCTGCAGACCGTGCGACTCGACGTCGACGGCCGGCCGCTCGAAGGCGAGTTCCTTCGCTCGGCCACCATCGTCAACACGATGATCGAGCAGCTCGGCGTGTTCACGTCGGAAGTGACGCGGGTCGCGCGCGAAGTCGGCACCGACGGCAAGCTGGGCGGTCAGGCGGAGGTTCGCAACGTCAGCGGCGTCTGGAAGGACCTGACCGACAGCGTGAACTCGATGGCGAGCAACCTGACCGGTCAGGTGCGCAACATCTCGGAAGTCACGATCGCGATCGCCAGCGGCGACCTGTCGCGCAAGATTACGGTCGATGTGCGCGGCGAGATCCTGCAGCTCAAGGAAGCCATCAATACGATGGTCGATCAGCTGCGCTCCTTCGCCTCGGAAGTCACGCGCGTCGCCCAGGAAGTCGGCACCGAAGGACGCCTCGGCGGTCAGGCGGTCGTGCCCGGCGTCGCCGGCACGTGGAAGGACCTCACCGACTCGGTGAACGCGATGGCCCGCAACCTGACCGACCAGGTGCGCAACATCGCGGAGGTGACGACGGCGGTTGCGCGCGGCGACCTGTCTCGCAAGATCACGGTGGACGTCCGCGGTGAGATTCTCGAGCTGAAAAACACCATCAACACGATGGTCGATCAGCTGAACGCCTTCGGATCGGAAGTCACGCGCGTGGCGCGCGAGGTCGGCACCGACGGCAAGCTCGGTGGTCAGGCGCAGGTGCCAGGCGTGGCCGGCACCTGGAAGGACCTCACCGACAACGTCAACTTCATGGCCAGCAACCTGACCGCGCAGGTCCGCAACATCGCGGAAGTGGCGACGGCCATCGCCGGCGGCGACCTCTCGAAGAAGATCACGGTCAACGTCAGCGGCGAGATCCTGCTGCTCAAAGAGACCATCAACACGATGGTCGATCAGCTCAACGCGTTCGCCGGCGAAGTCACGCGCGTGGCGCGTGAGGTCGGCACGGAAGGCCGGCTGGGTGGTCAGGCGAAGGTGCTCGGCGTCGCCGGCACATGGAAGGACCTCACGGACTCCGTCAACTGGATGGCGAACAACCTCACCGCGCAGGTCCGCAACATCGCGGAAGTGGCGACGGCCATCGCCAGCGGCGACCTGACCAAGAAGATCACCGTGGACGTCAGCGGCGAGATCCTGCAGCTGAAAGAGACCATGAACACGATGGTCGACCAGCTCAACGCGTTCGCCGGCGAAGTGACGCGCGTGGCGCGCGAGGTCGGCACCGAAGGCAAGCTCGGTGGCCAGGCGCAGGTGCCCGGCGTGGCCGGCACGTGGAAGGACCTCACCGACAACGTCAACCTGCTCGCCGCCAACCTCACGACGCAGGTCCGCAACATCGCGGAAGTCACGACGGCCGTCGCGCGCGGGGACCTGTCGCGCAAGATCACGGTCGACGTCAAGGGCGAGATTCTCGAGCTGAAGAACACCATCAACACGATGGTGGACCAGCTGAACGCGTTCGCCGCGGAAGTCACGCGCGTGGCGCGCGAGGTCGGCACCGACGGACGCCTCGGCGGTCAGGCGCGTGGTGCCCGGCGTCGGCGGCACGTGGAAGGACCTCACCGACAACGTCAACCTGCTCGCCGGCAACCTCACCGTGCAGCTGCGCGACGTCTCGAAGGTGGCCACGGCGATCGCCAACGGCGACCTGTCTCAGAAGATCACCGTGGACGTCAGCGGCGAGATTCTGCAGATCAAGGACACCATCAACACGATGGTGGACCAGCTCAACGCGTTCGCCGGCGAGGTGACGCGCGTGGCGCGCGAGGTCGGCACCGAGGGACGGCTGGGCGGTCAGGCCAACGTGCGCGGCGTCGCCGGCACGTGGAAGGACCTCACCGACTCGGTCAACTCGATGGCCAACAACCTCACGGCGCAGGTCCGCAACATCGCGGACGTCGCGACGGCCATCGCCCGCGGAGACCTGGGACGCAAGATCACGGTGGACGTCAAGGGCGAGATCCTCGAGCTGAAGAACACCATCAACACGATGGTGGACCAGCTGAACGCGTTCGCCGCGGAAGTCACGCGCGTGGCGCGCGAGGTCGGCACCGAAGGCAAGCTCGGTGGACAGGCACAGGTGCAGGGCGTCGCCGGCACGTGGAAGGACCTGACCGACAACGTCAACTTCATGGCCAGCAACCTGACCGCGCAGGTCCGCAACATCGCGGAAGTGGCGACGGCCATCGCCGGCGGCGACCTCTCCAAGAAGATCACGGTGGACGTGCGCGGCGAGATCCTGCTGCTGAAGGAAACGCTGAACACGATGGTCGAGCAGCTGCGGTCGTTCGCGGCCGAAGTCACGCGCGTGGCGCGCGAGGTCGGCACCGACGGTCGTCTCGGCGGTCAGGCGGTCGTGCCCGGCGTCGGCGGCACGTGGAAGGACCTCACCGACAACGTCAACCTGCTGGCCGCGAACCTCACCACGCAGGTCCGCAACATCGCGGAAGTCACGACCGCGGTCGCGCGCGGTGACCTGTCGCGCAAGATCACCGTGGACGTCAAGGGCGAGATTCTCGAGCTGAAGAACACCATCAACACGATGGTGGACCAGCTGAACGCGTTCGCCGCGGAAGTCACGCGCGTGGCGCGCGAGGTCGGCACCGAAGGTCTCCTCGGCGGTCAGGCCCAGGTGCCCGGCGTCGCCGGCACGTGGAAGGACCTCACCGACAACGTCAACGTCATGGCCGCCAACCTCACCGAGCAGGTCCGCGGCATCGTCAAGGTCGTGACCGCGGTGGCCAACGGCAACCTCGATCAGAACCTGACCGTGAAAGCGAAGGGCGAAGTCGCGGCGCTCGCCGACACGATCAACAACATGACCGGCACGCTGGCGACCTTTGCCGATCAGGTGACGTCAGTGGCGCGCGAAGTCGGCGTCGAAGGCCGTCTCGGTGGACAGGCGGCCGTGCCCGGCGCGGCCGGCACGTGGAAGGACCTCACCGGCAACGTCAACCTGCTGGCCGCGAATCTGACGACGCAGGTGCGCGCGATCGCCGAAGTGGCCACGGCGGTCACCAAGGGCGACCTCACGCGCTCGATTCAGGTCGATGCCCGCGGTGAGGTGGCCGAGCTCAAAGACAACATCAACACGATGATCGACAACCTGCGGTTGACGACCGACCGCAACACGGAGCAGGACTGGCTGAAGACGAACCTCGCGCGATTCACCGGCATGTTGCAGGGCCAGCGCGACCTCGCCACCGTCGGCAAGCTGCTCCTCACCGAGCTCGTGCCGCTGGTCAACGCGCACCAGGGCGTCATCTACCAGATGGACGTCGAGGCGGTGCCGATGCTCAGGATGCTGGCCGGCTACGCCGAGACGTCCGGGCACGAGTATCCAGCAGCACCTGCGCCTGGGCGAGGGCTTCATCGGTCAGTGCGCCAGGGACATGCGGCGCATCCTCGTGTCGGACGTGCCGAAGGACACGGTTCCCGTCGGATCGGTGTTCTTCCACGCGCTCCCGCGCAACCTCGTGGTGCTTCCGGTCATCTTCGAGGGGCAGATCAAAGCGGTCATCGGCCTGGCCTCGCTGGGCGAGTTCTCGGCGACGCACCTCGCGTTCCTCGAACAGCTCACCGCGAGCATCGGCATCCTGCTGAACTCGATCGAAGCGACGATGCAGACCGAGGGTCTGCTGAAGCAGTCGCAGCAGCTCGCCGGCGAGCTGCAGACGCAGCAGAAGGAACTGCAGCAGACCAACGAGCAGCTCGCGCAGAAGGCGCAGCAGCTGGCCGAGCAGAACGTCGAAGTGGAACGGAAGAATCAGGAGATCGAGCAGGCCCGCCGCGCACTCGAGGACAAGGCGGAGGAGCTGGCGCTGACGTCGGGGTACAAGTCGGAGTTCCTCGCCAACATGTCGCACGAGCTGCGCACGCCGCTGAACAGCATCCTGATCCTCGGGCAGCAGCTGTCGGACAACCCCGAGCGCAACCTCTCACCCAAGCAGGTCGAGTTCGCCCGGACGATTCACGGCGCGGGCACGGACCTGCTCAACCTCATCACCGACATTCTCGACCTGTCGAAGATCGAGTCGGGCACCGTCACCGTCGAGGCCGAAGAGATCTTCTTCACGAGCCTGCTGGAGATGGTGGTCCGCACGTTCAAACACGACGCCGAGAATCGCGGTCTGTCGTTCGAGGTGCAGGTGGACCCGAAGCTGGGTCGCAGCATCGTGACCGACTCGAAGCGTCTGCAGCAGGTGCTGAAGAACCTGCTGTCGAACGCCTTCAAGTTCACCTCTCAGGGTGGCGTCCGGCTGATCGTTTCGGAAGTGGCCGGCGGATGGACGCCCAGCCATCCGGTCCTTAGCTCAGGCGGGGCCGCGTGGTCTCGTTCGAGGTATCGGATACGGGCATCGGCATTCCGCCCGAGAAGCAGCGGATCATCTTCGAGGCGTTCCAGCAGGCCGATGCCAGCACGAGCCGGAAGTTCGGCGGCACGGGTCTGGGCCTGGCCATCAGCCGCAAGCTGTCGAACCTGCTGGGCGGCGAGATTCAGCTGCGCAGCACGCCGAGCGTCGGCAGCACGTTCACGCTCTATCTGCCGCTGCGATACGTCGGACCATCGGTCAGCGTGCCGTCGGCGAGGGCCGCGGGGCGGCGGCACTCAGACCGCCTCAGTGAGGCTTCCGGCGGTGCGGGTGTCGGAGCGTCCGACCGAGGTCGATCGTCGACGATCGCGACAATCTGCAGCCGGACGATGCGACGCTGCTCATCGTCGAAGACGATCCGCACTACGCGCGCATCCTCGTGGACCTGGCTCACGACAAGGGGTTCAAGGTCCTGGTGGCCATGCGTGGCAGCGAGGCCCTGAGCCTCGCACGCCAGTTCAACCCGATGGCGGTGTCCCTCGACGTGTTCCTGCCGGACATGCTCGGCTGGACCGTCCTCAGCCAATTGAAGCAGGACCCCGAGACGCGGCATATCCCTGTGCAGATCGTCACGCTCGAAGAAGATCGACAGCACGGGCTGGCTCGCGGCGCCTTCTCGTTCGTCACCAAGCCAACGACCACCGAGGGCCTGGAGGCGGCGATCGAGAAGATCAAGTCGTACGCGGAGCCGCGCCGCAAGCGCCTGCTGGTCGTCGAAGACAACGCCGCCGAGCAGATTGAGCATCACCGAACTGCTCGGACACGACGATCTGGAGGTCGTGGTTGCCGACACTGGCGCTGCCGCGCTGGCGGCGATGGCGGAGCAGCCCTGCGACTGTGTCGTGCTCGATCTTCGTCTGCCCGACATGTCCGGCTTCGAAGTGCTCGAGCGCATCAGCCAGGACGAGAGCCTCGCGGACATCCCCGTCGTCGTGTTCACGGGCCGGGAACTGTCGGCGGAAGAGGATGCCCAGCTCCACACACTCGCCCGGAGCGTCGTGGTCAAGGGCGTCGAGTCGCCGGAGCGGCTGCTCGACGAGACGTCGCTGTTTCTCCATCGTGTGTTCTCGGATCTGCCGCCGGAGAAACAGCGGATGCTGGAGCGGCTCCATCGATCGGACGAGGATCTGGTCGGCAAGGCTGTGCTGGTCGTGGACGACGACGTCCGGAACATCTTCGCGCTGAGCAGCGTGCTCGAACGGCGCGGCATGCGCGTCCTCACCGCGAACACCGGCAACGAAGCGATCGATCTGCTGGAGGACACGCCCGGAACTGTCGATCGTGCTGATGGACATCATGATGCCGGAGATGGACGGCTATCAGACGATGCAGCGAATCCGGGAGAATCCGGCGTTCCGGCGTCTGCCGATCGTGGCCTTGACGGCGAAAGCGATGAAGGGCGACCGTGAAAAGTGCTTCGAAGCTGGCGCGTCCGACTATCTGGCGAAGCCCGTCAACACCGAGCAGCTGTTGTCCGCGCTTCGCATGTGGCTCCATCGGTAGGGTTAAAGGGACTCTCCATGAGCGCCGCCCACGCGATCGATCCGGTCAACATCCTGCTGGTTGACGACCAGCCGGCGAAGCTGCTCACCTACGAGTCGATCCTCGGCGAGCTGGGCGAGAACCTGATCAAGGTGAGCTCGGCGACCGAGGCCCTCGAGTTTCTGCTGCGCAACGACGTCGCCGTCGTGCTCGTGGACGTCGTCATGCCGGAGCTCGATGGCTACGAGCTGGCCGCGATGATCCGCCAGCATCCGCGCTTTCAGCGGACATCGATCATCTTCGTGTCCGCGCTTGCTGCTGACCGACCTCGATCGACTGCGCGGATACGAGTGCGGCGCGGTGGACTACGTGCCGGTTCCCGTGGTCCCGGAGATCCTGCGCGCGAAGGTCAGCGTCTTCGCCGAGCTGTATCGCAAGACTCGCGCGCTCGAACGGCTCAACGCCGAACTCGAGCAGCGGGTGGCCGACCGGACCGCCGCGCTCGAAGCGACGACCGCAGCCCTTCAGGAAGCCGATCGCAGGAAGGACGAGTTCCTGGCGATTCTCGCCCACGAGCTCCGCAACCCGCTGGCGCCCATTCGTACGGCCGTTCAGCTGCTGCGACGACGGGAGCTCGCCGAGGCGCAGAGCATGCGCGCGCGCGAAGTCATCGAGCGCCAGGTGCAGCACCTCGTGTGCCTCATCGACGACCTGCTCGACGTGTCACGCATCACGCGGGGCATGATTACGCTTCAGCGCGAGCGTGTGCTGATCGACGCCGTCGTGGCCCGGGCCGTCGAGACCGCCCGCCCCCTCGATCGACTCGCGCCGGCACGAGCTCACGCTCGACCTGCCCGAGGAGCTGCTCAGTGTGGACGGCGACTCGACTCGTCTCGTGCAGATCATCGGCAACATCCTGCACAACGCCGCGAAATTCATGGAGCCCGGCGGCCGCATCGTGTTGGCGGTGGCTCGTGAAGACTCCTACGCGGTGATCAAGGTGAAGGACGCCGGGATGGGGATTCCGCGCGATCTGGTCCCGAAGATCTTCGACCTCTTCTCGCAGGTACACCATAAATCCGAAAGCACGCACGGCGGTCTCGGCATCGGCCTGGCGCTCGTGCGGCGTCTCGTCGAGATGCATGGCGGAGTCGTCAGTGCCAGCAGTCAAGGTCCGGGGCACGGGACAGAGATGGTGGTCCGTCTTCCCCTGCTCGGCGTGACCGCGGCGCCCTTCGGCGTGCCGACAAGCGAGTCGAAGCGGCCGCCTACCGTGAGTCCTCGTCGCATCCTCGTGGCCGACGACAACAGCGACGCCGTCGAGGCGCTGGCGCTGCAGCTCCAGCTCGCCGGGCACGACGTGCGAACCGCCAACGACGGGATGGAAGCACTCGAAGTCGCCGAGTCGTTCGTGCCCCAGGTCGTCCTGCTCGATCTCGGAATGCCCAGGATGGACGGGTACGAGACGGCGCGACAGATCCGGCGGCGCTGGTGGGGCAGGAGCGCGACGCTGGTGGCGCTGACCGGCTGGGGACAGGCGCAGGACCGGCAGCGGACGTCGGCCGCCGGATTCGACGTGCATCTGGTCAAGCCGGTGACCGAGTTCGACCTCTTTCAGGCCATCGCTTCTGCCCGTGCTGGCCAGTCGCCGGCCCCTGGCCCCGCATTAATCGAATAGCCGTTCCGGCCCTCCATCGTCGAGCACCGACCAGTCCACGAGTCGTGCGGTTCGACTAGAATCATCGAATACCTGGACGGACTCATGGGCCTCATACGAACGCCTGCCATCATTCTGTTTGCGCTTGTCCAACTCATCGTCGCCGGCTGTGCGGGCGAAGACGGCGCCGCTGCATCGGGAGCTCCCGGAAACGGGCGGGGCGGCCGGGGCGGCGCGCCGGCGGTTCCCGTCGCGGTTGGAACGGTCGTTCGGAAGTCGATGCCGATCGAGATCAGCGTCATCGGCGCTGCTGAGCCGTTCTCGAGCGTGGCGATTCGCGCTCAGACGACCGGCCAGCTGACCGGCGTCAACTTCACCGAAGGAGACGACGTCACGGCCGGGCAGGTCCTGTTTACGCTCGACAAGCGTCCGCTCGAAGCGGCGATGCAGCAGGCGCAGGCCAACCTCGACCGCGATCTCGCGCAGGCCGCCAACGCCGCGCAGCAGGCCAAGCGGTTCGAGGAACTGGCGCAGCGAGGCATCGCGCCCCGCGAGCAGGTCGATACCTCGAAGTCGACGGCCGCCGCGCTCAACGCAACCGTGGATGCCGACAAGGCGGCGCTGGAGAATGCGAAGGTGCAGCTCCAGTACGCGACCATCACCGCGCCGATCTCCGGGCGCACGGGTGCGCTGATGGTGCACGAGGGCAACCTCGTCCGCGCCAACGACCAGGCGTCGCTGGTGGTGATCAATCAGGTGTCGCCGATCTCGGTCACGTTCGCGATCCCTGAAGCCCGTCTGCCCGAACTGAAGAAGTACATGTCAGCCGGCGCGCTGCGGGTCACCGCGAATCCGCCCAACGACGAGTCGCCGGCCGCGGTCGGACGCATCGCTTTCGTTGACAACTCGGTCGATCAGACGACGGGCACGATCAGAGTGAAAGGGACCTTTCCGAACACCGATCGCCGGCTCTGGCCCGGTCAGTACGTGAACGTCGTCGTGACGCTGACGACGGACCCGAACGCGATCGTGGTGCCGTCGGTCGCCGTGCAGGCGGGTCAGCAGGGTCCGTACGTCTACGTCGTCAACAAGGAGCAGGCCGTCGATCTCCGTCCCGTGACGGTCGGCAGAGCCAGCGCGACCGAAACGGTGATCGAGAAGGGGCTCACGCCCGGAGAGACGGTGGTGACGGATGGTCACCTCCGGCTCGTGCCCGGCAGCCGCATCACCGTCAAGGGCCCGAGCGATCAGCCCGTGAACCCGAAGGCAGCGTCATGAACCTCTCCGCGATCTTCATCCGGCGGCCGGTCACCACCACGCTTCTGATGCTGGGCATCATCGTCTTCGGCGTGCTGGCCTATCTCCAGCTCCCGGTCGCCGATCTGCCGAGCATCGACTTTCCCAGCATCCGGGTGAGCGCGTCGATGCCCGGCGCCAGCCCAGAAACGATGGCCTCGTCAGTGGCGCTGCCACTCGAGAAGCAGTTCGCGACGATCTCCGGGCTGATGAGCATCAACTCGACGAGCACGCAGGGCGGCACTGACATCACGCTGCAGTTCGACATCAGCCGGGACATCGACTCCGCCGCGCAGGACGTGCAGGCGATGATCGGCCGCGCATCGCGGCAGCTGCCGCCGCAGATGCCGTCGCCGCCGTCGTACCAGAAGGTCAACCCGGCCGATCAGTCGATCTTCTTCATCGTCCTGCGGTCGCCGACGCTGCCGCTCTCGACGATCGACGAGGTGGCGCAGACCAACGTCGCGCAGCGGATCTCGATGGTCAACGGCGTGGCGCAGGTGAACGTGTTCGGCTCGCAGAAGCACGCCGTGCGCATCGACGTCGACCCGCGTGCGCTGGCCGCGCGCTCGATCGGCATCGACGAAGTGGCGAACGCGGTTCAGAACGCCAACGCCAATCTGCCGACCGGCACGATCTACGGCGAGCGGACGTTCGTCGTCCAGACCAACGGCCAGTTGATGCGCGGCGCGGCCTACGGCCCGACGATCATCGCCTACCGCAACGGCAACCCGGTCCGCCTCGACGAAGTGGCGCACGTCTTCGACGGCGTCGAGAACGACAAGACGGCGAGCTGGCAGAACGGCGAGCGCTGCGTCTATCTGTCGATTCAGAAGCAGCCGGGCGTCAACGTCGTCCAGACCGTGGATGCGATCAAGGCGCTGCTGCCGGCGATTCGCGAGCAATTGCCGGCGGCGATCACGCTCGACGTCCGCAGCGATCGCGCGATCACGATTCGCGAGTCGATTCACGACGTCAACGTTACGCTGATCATCGCGATCACGCTCGTCATCCTCGTCATCTTCGTCTTCCTGCGGAACATCTCGGCGACGCTGATTCCCAGCCTGGCGCTGCCGGGCTCGATGCTCGGCACGTTCACGGTGATGTATCTCCTCGGCTACAGCCTGGACAACCTGTCGCTGATGGCGATCACGCTGGCGGTCGGCTTCGTCGTCGACGACGCCATCGTGATGCTGGAGAACATCGTCCGGCACATGGAGATGGGGAAGCCGCCGATGCAGGCGGCCTACGACGGCTCGAAGGAGATCGCGTTCACGATTCTGTCGATGACCGTGTCGCTGGTCGCGGTGTTCATCCCGGTGCTGTTCATGGGCGGCATCGTCGGACGTCTGCTGCGCGAGTTCGCGGTGACGATCACGGCGGCGATCCTGGTGTCGGGCTTCATGTCGATCAGCCTGACGCCGATGCTGTGCAGCCGCTTCCTGCGTCCGCCGCACGATCAGCGGCATGGCCGGGTTTACAACGCTGTTCGAGCGGATGTTCGACTCGTGGCGCCGGGTCTACGACGTCACGCTGGCGCCGCGCTGCAGGTTCCGGCCGGTGATGATGGCGGTGTCGATCGTCCTGCTGGGCGTGACCGTCTACCTGTTCGTGGCGGTTCCGAAGGGATTCCTGCCCAGCGAGGATCAGGGCCGGTTCAACGTCAACACCGAGGGTGCGCAGGGCATCGGCTTCAAGGACATGGTGCACCGCCAGCTCAAGGTCGCCGACGTCCTGATGAAGGACCCGAACATCTCCAGCATCGGCGTGAACGTGGGACAGATGGGCAACAACGCGACCGGCGGGTCGAACACCGGACGCATGTTCGTCGAGCTGAAGCCGCGAGCGGAGCGCGACGATGTCGGTGGACGAGGTGATCGCCTCGCTGCGGCCCCAAGCTCGCCGAGATTCACCGGCATTCGCTCGTTCATGCTGAACCAGCCGCCAATCAATCTCGGTGGCGGCGGGCAGAATCGCGCCCTGTATCAGTTCATCATGCAGGACACCGACACCGACGAGCTGTACAAGTGGGCGCCGGTGCTCGAAGCCGCAGATCCGCCAGATGCCCGGCTTCGAGGACGTCAGCAGCGACCTGCAGCTGAATAACCCGCAGGTGACCGTCGAGATGGACCGCGACAAGCTGTCATCGATGGGGCTGACGGCGACGCAGGTGGAGACCGCGCTCTACAACGCGTACGGCACCAGGCAGGTCTCGCAGATCTTCGCGCCGAACAATCAGTACCAGGTCATCCTGCGCGTCGCCCCCGAGTTTCAGAACGATCCGGCGGCGATGTCGCTGCTCTACGTGCGGTCCGACAGCGGCCGGCTGATCCCGCTCGAGTCGGTCGCGCGAATGAAGACGGCGGTGGGCCCGCTTCAGGTCAATCACTTCGGCCAGCTGCCGTCGGTGATGATTTCGTTCAACCTGAGTCCCGGGTTCGCGCTCGGCGACGCCGTCACGCAGATTCAGCAGGCTCGCGGCGGCAACGGTCCCGGCGACGATCTCGCTGCAGTTCCAGGGCGCGGCGCAGGCGTTCCAGGACTCGCTGCGCGGCCTGGGCCTGGTGCTGCTGATGGCGATCGTCGTCATCTACATCGTGCTGGGTGTGCTGTACGAGAGCTTCACGCACCCGATCGTGATTCTCTCGGGCCTGCCCTCGGCAGGACTGGGCGCGCTGCTCACGCTGATGCTGTTCAGGACCGAGCTGAATCTCTACGCGTTCGTCGGCGTGATCATGCTCGTCGGCCTGGTGAAGAAGAACGGCATCATGATGGTGGACTTCGCCGTCGAGGCGCAGCGGCACGGCAAGACGCCGGCTCGAAGCGATCCACGAAGCCTGCCTGGTGCGCTTCCGGCCGATCATGATGACGACGATGGCCGCGCTGGTGGGCACGCTGCCGATCGCGCTGGGACTGGGCGCCGGCGCCGAGTCGCGGCGTCCGCTCGGCCTCGCGGTCGTCGGCGGCCTGGTCGTGTCGCAGTTGCTGACGCTCTACATCACGCCGGTCTACTACGTGTACATCGAGAGCCTGCGTCTGCGGCTGGCGCGCCGCCGTGCCGCGCGCGACGGGCACCACATCCCGGTCACCGCCGGAGCCACGACGCAGTAGAGCGATTCCGCGCAGGCTGAAGCCTGCGCTCTACGGCCTGATAAACGCGTACATCGCCGCGTCGTGCCGCGTGCCGTGGATCAGCAGCCGGCTGCGATGCGTGCCCTCGTACACCGCACCCGTTTTCTCCGCGACCCGACGGCTCGCCGTGTTGTCCACCGCGATGAGCACCTCGAGGCGCACCAGATCGGTCTGCGCGAAGCCCCAGTCGCGCGCGAGCTTCACTGCGGCCGTGGCGACACCATGCCCGGTCGCCGACGAGCGGACCCAGTACCCGAGGTTGCCTCGCCGATTCAGCGCGTCGATCCGATTCAGACCGCACCCGCCCAGATAGTCGCCGGCCGATGACGTGATCGCGAATGCGAATTCAGTGCGTTCCTGGAATGCCTGAACCTGCGCGGCGAGCCACGAACGAGTCTCGTCGATGACGTAGCCAGGGTGCGACCACGGAAGCCAGAGTTGAAGCTCGGGCAACGATTCCCGGACGGCCTCCCACACCGCCTGGGCGTCGTCCATCCGGTAGGGTCGAATGTGAATCTCGCCCACGACTCAGACGCGTCAGCGCTCGTCGGGTGACTGCGACAGGTGGTGCAGCATCGGCGAGACCTGCACGAATGCCTCGACCACGGCGGGATCGAAGTGCGTGTCCTTCCCCTTGAGAATCAGCGCCACGGCCTCGTCCTGCGACATCGGCTTGTTGTACAGATTCCGCGTGCGGATGGCGTCATAGACATCCACCACCGCCATGATGCGGCCGGGGATCGGGATCTGGGCGCCCTTGAGACCCTGAGGATATCCGGTGCCGTTCCACCACTCGTGATGGGTGTAGACGATGTCCTTGGCGATCGCCAGGGTCAGGTCGTCACGCACACCGGCCGCGCGCTCGGCATTTTCGATGACCGCGCGGCCATGCGCCGGGTGCTTGCGCATCTCTGTCAGTTCGTCGGGCGTCAGCTCGCCTGGCTTGTTCAGCACGCGGTCGGGAACGCCGACCTTGCCGATGTCGTGCAGCGGCGCCAGGCTGGCCAGGAGCTCGATGCGTTCCGGGGTGAGGTAGTCGTGGAAGCCGGGATGCTTCGAGAGCTGCTGCGGCGAGGACGCGCGTGTACTTCTGCGTGCGCACCGAGTGTTTGCCGGTTTCGAGATCGCGGATGCCGGTGAGCGACAGCAGCGTCTGAACCATGAGCCGCCGCGATGCCGCGTTCTCCTGCACCGATTTGTCCGCGCGGCGGCGTTCCACCAGCAAACCCGACGCCGTCATCGCCGCGAGCGCACCGGTGACGCCCATCGTGGGGTAGAGCGGAGACAGGAACGTTCCGTTGCCCGAGAGCATCCAGTAGGACGTGCCCCACAGGCCCGCACCGCAGCCGATGGTTGCGAGCAGGCCCCACACCAGACCGAAGCGCAGGAAGAGCAGCGCCGCCAGCGCCCCGAAGCCGATCACGAGCTGCGTCTCGATCGCGATGCGGTGCTCGGGTCGCGACAGGAAGTCGCCCTGCAGCAGATTGTCTGCGGCCGTCGCGTGCACTTCGACGCCCGCGAAGAGCGTGTCGAGCGGCGTGGCGACGACCTCGCGTGTGCCCAGCGCCGTCGTCCCGACGAACACGATCTTGTTGGCAAACGTCCGTGGATTGGTCCGGCCGTCGAGGACGTCGGTGGCCGAGATGTATTGAAACACGCGCTTCGGCCCGCGATAGCGCACGAGCAGGTTACTCTTGCCGTCGAGGGCTACGGTGCGATCGGCCTTCCCTCCGGACACGAGCAGTGAGGCCTTGTTCACGTTGGCGACCTTGATCGCCGAGGGCCGTGCGCCGGTGGCCATCGCCACCGCGGCAAGCGAGAGCGCCGGATACACGCTGCCGTCGGTACTCGACGAGCATCGGCACGCGCCGGAGAATGCCGTCCGGATCCGGGGCCGCGTTCAGGAAGCCGGAGGCGTCGGTCGCCTGCGACAGGCTCTCCAGGTTGCACACCGCGCCGGTCGCCTGGAAGAACGGCTCGCCAATCTGTTCATCAGGCGGCTGGATGACGGCGAGACCGACGGGATGGTACACACACGTCCGCGCCATGTGGTGACTGCCGTCGAACGTCATCGCGTAGCCAAGCACGACGCGGCCGCCGCGCAGCGTGTCGGCGAGCGCGTCGTCCGGTCTGACGCCGCTGCCCTCGAAGCGATCCGCTTCGGCGAACACGATGTCGAGGGCGATGACGGCCGCGTCCATCTCGCGCAGACGGGTGATGAGGGCACCGATCACGTCGCGCCGCCACGGCCACTGGCCGACGGCGGCGAGGCTGCGTTCGTCCACATCGATGATGACGATGCGATCGCTGGGCGGTCGCGCCGGCACCGCGCGCAACAGCCGGTCGTAGACGTCGTACTCGAGGCTGAGGAACAGCGACGGACGATACAGCGACAGCACGGCGACGAGGAGCGTGGGGACCAGCCCGCACAACAGGATCAGCCGTCGCGAACGCGATCGCGGGATCATCGCACCGTGATTTCGACGCGGCGGTTCTTCGGTTCGAAGACGCCATCCGCGGTCGGCACCAGGAGCTCGGCCTCGCCATGCGATCGGATGTCGATCGTCGACAGCGTGAGCCCGGCAGCGACGAGGAGACTGCGCACCGCGTTGGCGCGCCGCAGTCCGAGCTCCGCGTTCGACTGCGGCGTCCCGGTGGTGTCGGTGTGCCCGACCACGACAACGTCGGGAACGGGATAACTCTTGACGGCCTGCAACACGTCCTGCACGAGCCGCTGGCCTTCCTCGGTGAGTTCCTCGGACTCGAACTGGAAGGGCAGAGTGAAGTGTCGCGGCGGGGGTGGCAGCGTGGCGAGGACGTCACCAAACCGCTGTTTGACGTCCGACTCGCTGAGCATGCGAATCCGCGGCGCTCGAGTCATCGTGACGCGGGTTGACGACCGGGCCGTCACCAGATCGGTCGATCCTTCGGGGTTCGACACGACGATGCGTCCGACGTTGCCGTCGTCTGTGTCAGGAAGCAGCACGACGAGCACCTGCCCGGGGCGATCGCCGCCGCCCGATCGCATCGCGCACGCGGACACGAGTCCTGTGGTGACCAGGGTCACCATCAGGACCAGTACCCGCGACGCGACGTTCATTGCACGACTTGGATGGCGACGGTGGTGCCGCGGACGCCGACGATCGCGCCGGGCGTCTCGAGACGAATCGAGTCTGGCGCGAGCTTCGCGATTTTGCCAGAGACGTACACCGCCATGCCACGAACGAAGTTCAGAACCAGACCCAGCCGACCTTCTGCCGGCGTGAACAGAAAGCTGTTGAGACGTACTTCACTGCCCGGCCCGAGCGAGACGCGCGTATCGTCTATGAGCGTGACACCGAGACGCCCATCGCTGCCGGTTCTGAGACTGTCAGACTCGTAGACCTCCTGGCCAACCTTCGCTGGCTCGCTGGTACCGCCTCGGACGACGAACACCTCTCCCGTGGCGAGCTTGATTCGTCCCGCCGCTGCCGGTTGCTGCGCGAACGCCGGCGCTGCCAATAGTGTCAGCGCACACACACCAATCCAGCGTCGAGCATCCATCATGACGACCTCCAGTTACCAGGAGTGCACGTAAGCGCCGACAACGTCTCGAAGGGGAGCACTCCCTATGACCTTGGAAGGATCACTGGTGCAAGCACAGGGCCGGACCCCGCCGCGGCGCCGGGCCGGGACGCCGTTGCTCACGCGATCATGACCTTGCGCGGATGCTGCGAGTTGTCCTCGAGGAAGGTCTTCTTGTTCTCCAGCGCTTCTGCCGTGGGCTGCACGGCGCCGGTCGCGTCGGTCACGCGCGACACGAGCGTGTGCTCGCCAGGCGTCGCGCCGGTCCACGTGAAGTTAAAGAGCTTCCACGAGTACTTGCCGTTGGTCGCGGGATCGATCGTCGCCGGCTGCCACGGGCCATCGTCCACCTTGACCTCGACGGATCGAATCGCTGTGCCGTCGTTCAGGATGACGCCCAGCACTTTGTGCCGGTTGCCGTCGCGGGAGACCCGGGCGATGAACGACTTCAACTGCATGTGCGTGACCGCGGCCTCTTTCCACTGGACCTGGCCGTCGATCGTCTCGCCCCGCAGCGTGCGGTACCAGCGCGCCTGATACTTGCCGAGATACTGGTCTTCCTGCAGATGGATGTGCGAGAGCCACTTCACGTTGGCCACGCCGTACCAGCCGGGGACGAGCAGGCGCAGCGGCGATCCCTGATGACGGGTCAGCGGCTCGCCGTTCAGCGCGTAGGCGAGCAGCGGCTCCGGCGACAGCGCCTTCTCGCGCGACAGGCTGCGGCCGTACTGCTGATCGACTTCGTACTTCTGCGTGCGGAACTCGACTTCCTCCTTCCCGTGATCGGCGCCGAAGAAGACGAACTCCCGCGCGTCGGCTTTCACGCCGGCCTGGTCGAGCACGGTGCGCAGCGGCACGCCGGTCCATCGGCGCGTTGCTCGAGAGGCCCTGCAGCGGACGCCGGTTGCCCGAGCACTCGAAGCCGGCGACGAGCTCGGTGCGGCGCATGCCGCGAAGCGCGTCGAGCGACAGCGACAGCGGCTTGTCCACCAGCCCGGTGACCTTCAGCCGGAACGTCGCCGGATCGATCTCCGGATGTCCGTAGTGCTGCGTGGTGAAGAACTGATCCTTCGGCGTCAACGGGCCGTCGATCTTCCGGATGTCGAACTGACGGCGGTCGGCGGTCGCGGGCCGGGAAGGTCTCGGGCAGATCCGTGAACGGGACGAGGACCTCGCCCTGCGCCAGGACGGGCAGCGCCCATTCAGGCAGGCCCAACACACCGAGACCGGCGACGGCAAGGCCGCCCTTCAGAACGCTCCGACGAGTTTGTGATTTGATCATGATTGCGGCCCCTCCCGCCACGAAGAGTCATATCACGAGCGGCGGCCGTCGCGGAACCGTGGTTGACGAATCCGAACGGGACCCGCCCAATTCGTAAGTTTCATGCGCCGGGACCGGCCTGGATCCCGGGAATGTTGACCACAGCGGCTGGAAATTGCACTCCGTCGGCCGCGGCATGGTGCTTGCCCCAGCAGGGGTTTCGTCGCCGCGCATGAGGCGCGCTGACGGATTTGTCGACGGGTTCGAAGGAGTGCAGGCTATGAACCGGGCTGGAGTCTTGTCGATCGTGCTCGCCGCGGCAGTCACCGGGGCGTGTGGTGGCGCCGAAGGCGTGAGCTCGTCCCCGACCGGTCCCTCGTCGACGCCGACCACGAGCTCGTCGCAGCCGCACGCCGCAGGCGTCATGCGTGCCGGCGAACCTGGCGTGCCAGCACTCCGGGCTCGGTGGTCACGCTGCAGTGGTCGGCGGTGAGCGGCGCGACCGAGTACATGGTGCTCGTGGGCTCGACCCCGAGCAGCTCGGATCAGCTCTCCACCAACACGACGAACACCAGCTACACCTGGACGGCGAGGCCCGGCCGGCAGTACGCCCGCGTGCAGGCGAAGTGCGGCGGCCAGTTCGGCGGGTCGTCGAACGAGGTCGACGTTCACCGTCGCCGGATCGTCGGCGGATTGACAGAGTTCTGACTGGACCGGCCAATCCGTTGGACGGTCTGATCGACCGATTTGGGGTCAGACCCGGGGTCTGACCCTCAGCGAGGCGCGTGGGTCTGGGCTTCGGCGCGAGACGCGGTTCGTGGACGGAAGCGCGGAACCGGCGCTTCGGCCCAGAGGTAGACGTCGTTGAAGCGCCGAAGGAATCCTTCGGCGGTCAGCGCGTCAAATGCTTCGGCGCCACTGCGTTCATCGAGGGACCAGAGGCGACGCGCCTGAGGCAGCGTCATCGCGATCCCAGGGTGATCCTGGAACTCGCGGCGGATTCGAGCGAGTAAGCGAGCCTGCGACATACGTGCTCCCCAGTAGGTCTCTCTCGCACATCGCGGCGCCGGGGGGAAGTCCCTGACGCGGTTGCGGAGCTCGGGACTTGAGCAAGATTCGGCCCAGTGCAATCGTGTGCAATGGTGCCGGGCAGGGTGCGAGGTGTGCAGGGGGGTGGGATACGTGGACATTCAGCCGAGAGTCCTGGTCATTGACGCCGATGCGGCGATGCTGACGTCGGTCGCCAGCGTCGCGGAAGAGGAAGGCTTCGACGTCCGCACCGCCGTTGACGTCGATGGCGCGATGCGCAGTGCCGGTCTGCGTACATCGATCTGGTGTTCATCGACGCGCGCGCGGACGGGACGCCAGGCCGCCGACGTCCTGAGCTCGATCCGCATTCTCAAGCCGTCGGTCCGCGCGGTCGTGATGGAAAAGCCGCTCGGACCCGACCGGCTGCACAGCCTCTTCGCGCGACTCCGGTGCGAGTCGTGGCACGCTCCGCTCTCCTGACCATCCCTCGGTCTCCCGCAGCAGTTCGCATAGAATGCCCGGACGTGAATCAGCACCGGGTTGATCTCCGCACCGGACGAGGGCACGCTCGACGCCTACATGTTTCGCCCCGATGGCGCCGGCCCCTTCGACACGGCTCAGGCGGTCGTGGCCGGCCGTCGTGTCTACATGGACGCGTTCGGCATACGGCCTCAGCTTGGCGAGATGGCGGAGCGGCTCGCCTCGCACGGCTATGTGGTCGCGCTGCCGAATCTCTACCACCGCACGCCGTTCGCGCCCTTCGATCCGAAGCAGGTTGCGGTGGAGGGTCCCGAGCGGGCGCGATTCAAGGGCATGGTGGCCTCGATCAACGGGCCGATGGTGATGCGCGATACGGCGGCCGTGCTGGCACATCTCGATACGCTGCCGTCGGTCCGCCGCATCGCAGCTCGGCGCGCTCGGCTACTGCATGGGCGGCGGCTACGCGCTCGCCGCGGCCGGAACATTTCCCGACCGCGTGGCCGTGGCCGCGTCGTTTCACGGCGGCGCGCTGGCGACCGACAAGCCCGACAGTCCGCACCTGCTCGCGCGCGACAGATGCGCGCCCGCGTCTACGTCGGCGCCGCGGGCATCGATCCGACCTTCCCCGATGAGCAGCGCCAGCGCCTCGAGACCGCGCTTGCGGAGGCCGGCGTCGCTCATACGATCGAGACGTACGAGAACGCCAAGCATGGGTTTGCGGTCAACGGCCATCTCGTGTACGACAGAGAAGCATCGGAACGGCACTGGGAGCGGTTGCTGCGGCTGTTGCAGGAGACGCTGCAGTCGCCATAGATACCGACGGACGCCAAGGAGGCATTCATGAAACGGTTCGTGGTGAGTCTGGGAGTAGTTGGCGTGCTGCTGACCGCAAGCAGCGCGATGGCGCAGCGAGGTCCGGCGTGCATGACGGTTGCCTGCGATCTGCAGGCCGACTGGGCAGGCAATACCGATGGCCTCATCGGGATCGCGAACGCGATGCCCGACGCGGAATACGGCTTCAAGCCGACACCGGCGCAGCAAAGCTTCGCCGAGCGACTGATGCACGTCGTCACCATCGACGTCAAGCTGCTGAGCACACTCGGCGGCAAGACGCCGGCGCCGAACATCAACGCCAAGGCCTCGTCGAAGGCAGACGTCCTGGCGGCGATGAAGGAATGGAGCGCCTACGGCGCTGCGGTGCTGAAGGAGTTCAACGATCAGCAGCTCAGTGAGCGCGTCACCTCGATGCCGTTCATGGGGCCGACGACCAGCCGCACGCGCGTGGCCTACTTCGCGATCAGCCACGCCCAGGATATCTACGGCCAGCTCGCCGTCTATCTGCGGCTGAAGGGTGTGACGCCGCCAAGAAGCAATCGCCCCTGATCGGGTCGATCGCCTTGATAGCGAACCGAGGCGAGAAAGAGTCCGGACGCCGGCGCGGTCAACCGCGCCGGCGCTCCTGAATCCGACGACAGCATCGCGACCGCCTCGTCCGGAGTGAGCTCGCCGCGGCCGACCTCGACAATCACGCCGACCAGCCGCCGCACCAGCTTCCAGATGAAGTGCGAGCCGTCGACGCGGAAGACGATCAGGTCGCCATCTTCACGCACATCGAGCGCTTCGAGCAGCACCTCGGTCGAACCTTCGCGCGGATCGGCATCGGAGAACGCGCTGAAATCGTGGAAGCCGACGAATCGCGCCGCGGCATCGCGCATGCGCGCGATATCGAGATCCTCCTTCACCCACCACACGTACGGCTTGGCAAAGGCGGTCCGGCGTCGTGAGACCTGATAGATGTAGGTGCGCCTGACGGCATCGTGTCGGGCATGAAACTTGTGACGGACCTTCTCGGCGAGCAGGATGTTGATGTCCGCGGGGAGTTCGTCGTTGATCCGCCGCCGCAGCGTTTCCGGCGGAAGCGTCGTGTGAATGTCGAGGTGGGCGACCTGCGCGAGCGCATGGACGCCGGCATCGGTGCGCCCGGATCCGTACAGCTCGAAGTCGCGCTCGCCGGTCGCTGCCGAGATCGCGCGCTCGATCTCGCCTTGAACCGTCTTGGCGTTCTTCTGGATCTGCCAGCCGCTGTAGCGCGTGCCGGCGTATTCGATGGTGAGCTTCAGGCGCATTGATTCGGGCCGCCTGGAAGGCGGCCCCCACAAGAAAGACAGCCCCTACGTCTACTTGGCGCGCATCCGGTCGAGGACCTGACCGAGTTGACGAAGTTCCTCGCCGTACGTCGCCCAGTCGCCGGCCTTCTGGGCCTGCACGGCGCGCTCGTAGTGGCGCTGCGCTTCAGCGGCCAGCGACGACAATCCGGGGTCGCCACCCGTCGGCGGCGGCGGGGCGAGTCGGGGCAGGCGTGCCGGGAGCACTCGTCTCGGCCGGTGGCGCCGGCCGCGCGCCGCCCGTGGCGAAGAGACGCGCGAGACCCGCTTCGAGCGTTTCCTCCATGACGATGCGGTTCTCGTAGGCGACGATGACGCGGGTCAACTCGGGAATGCGGCCGCCTGACGCACGCAGATACAACGGCCTCACGTAGATGAGCGACTCCTCGATGGGAATCACCATCAGCGTGCCCCAGATGACCTGAGACCCCTGCTGGTTCCACAGCGTGATCTGCGGCGAGATCACCTGATCCTGCGCAATACGCGCGACGACCTGCCGCGGACCGAACACGAGTTTCTGCTTGGGAAATTCGAAGACGCGAAGGCGCCCGTAGTGCTCACCGTCGCTGCGCGCCACCAGCCAGGCCGCCAGGTTGTCCCGCCGGCGTGGCGTAAACGGCAGCATCTGAATGAACTCCGCCTCCTTCTCACCGGGCAGCCGCATGATCGTGTAGTACGGCTGCATCGCGTTCCGGTCGTGCCCCGTCGTCCACGCTGGGGATCTCCCACTGATCTTCGCGGTTGTAGTACACGGCCGGCTGCGTCATGTGATAGGTCGAATACACCTGGGCCTGGATGGCAAAGATGTCTTCGGGATATCGCACGTGCTCACGGATGGCCGCCGGCATCTCGGCCAGTGGCTTGAAGGTGTTGGGGAAGATGCGTGCGAAGGTCGCCGCAATCGGATCGTTCGGATCCGACAGGTACGCCGTGGTCGTGCCGTCGTAGGCGTCGATGACGAACTTGACCGAGTTGCGGATGTAGTTCACCGGTCCGGCCGGCGTCGAGTAGGGGTAACGATTGCTGGTCGTGTAGGTGTCGAAGAGCCAGTAGAGGCGTCCCTCCGCGAGCACCAGATACGGATCGCGATCGAGGGCCAGAAACGGCGCGATCTGCTCCACACGCTCGCGGATGTTCCGAATGAAGAGGATCCGGCTCTCGGGGCCGATGTCGTCGCTCAGCAGAATCTGATACGAGCCAAATCGCAGCGCGAAGAGCAGCTTTCGCCAGAGCGAACCGAGGGGGACGCCGCCCTTCCCGGAGTACCGCGTCGTCTCGTTGTCGTCGCCGCGCGGGTAATGGAATTCCGGCGTGTCAGTGCGGACGATGACGTAGTCGTTCGAGAGCTCGCCGAAATAGAGGCTCGGTTCGTCGATCTTCAGATCCGGAATGGTTTCGGGCGGCAGGTTGCGGACGAAGAGCACCGGCAGCCCTTCGCTGGTGACCTGGTTGACCGGTCCGAGCGTGAGGCCGTAGCCGTGCGTGAACGTCAGCCGCTCGTTGACCCAGGTTCGCGCCGGCAGGCTGGCCGAGTTCAGCTCGCGCGCCGAGAGCATCACCTGCCGCAGCGATCCGTTGATGCGGTAGCGGTCGTTGTCGACGGACGCGAAGTCGTAGTAGGTCCGGATCTCCTGGATCTGTCCGAACGTCTCGAGCAGCGGCGCATGATCCCAGAGACGCACGTTCTCGAGTGTCTCGGAGTTGCGGGCGATGTCGTCGCGGGTGAGCAGGGCATCGCCGGAGACCTGCCGCTCCTCGACCTCGTCGAGCGCAAAGGCGCGCCGCGTCGCGGCGATGTTGTGCTGGATGAACGGCGTCTCGCGCACCTGCTCGTTCGGCGTCACGGAGAATCGCTGCAGCATGTTGGCGTAGCCGCCGCCGCCGATCGACACGAGCGCATACAGCCCGACCGCCGCGGGGATCGGCCAGTTCCTGGATCCGAACGCGTGGAGTACGGCCAGCGCGGCGCCGATGACCGCGGCGACGACCTGCACAAGCGCGGCAGGCATGCGGCCATACACGTCGGCATAGTTCGCGCCATGCAGCAGGCCTGAGGTCTGCACGAGCTCCTCGGCGCGCTGCAGCCACGCACCCCACGCCAGCAGCAGCAGGAACGCGGCGACGAGCAGCGACAGGTGACGCCGCGCAGACGGCGTCATCGACATGCGGTTCGGAAAGCCCGTGCTGAGGCTGCCGGACACCAGATACAGCCCGCCCGATGTCAGCGCCGCCAGCACGACGAAGGCCTGTCCCATGCCGCGGAGCATCTGCAGGAACGGCAGGGAGTACACGTAGAAGCCAACGTCGTGACCGAGGATGGGGTCGGGAACGTTGAACGGGACGCCGGTGCCGCCACGCGAGCCAGATCTCCCACTGTCCGGCGGCGTAGAGCCCGATGATCATGGCCAGCAGCGTGGCCGCGGCGCGTCGCGATTCCGCGGAGCTGTTTGCCGCTCGGGAGGGTGACTTCGATGCCCTCGCGCGTCGTGAAGACAGGCCGCAGATCGCCAACCGATGCCAGCGCCAGGCGAAGATTGAGCAGGAACCAGCCGATCGCGATGACAAAGGCCGCCGTGAAGAGGGTGCCCTGCGTCCGCAGTATCGTGGCGAAGACGTGCTGATAGCCCACTTCGCCGAACCAGAGCCAGTCGGTGTAGAAGCGAAGAAACGACGGTCCGGCCAGAAAGAGCAGGACGACGACGAGGGCGGCAGCGATACGACCAGTTCGAGTCATGACTGTGATACGCCGCTCGATACGGGACGCGTGTATCTGGCGGCAGCCGATTGAAGATCGGATCTGATGTCGGCCGCAAGTCCCGCCGGTGACACGACTCGCGCGAATGCGCCCCAGCTGAGAAGCCAGCTGCGAAGCGCCCAGTCGTGGCAGACGTTCATCGTGAGCCTCAGGCCGCCCTCGCCCGCGTCACTGATCTGCTGCGAGGCGTGCCAGACCCGGGCGCGCACGTAGGGCGCCACGCGGGCATCGAATTCCACCTCGACCCGCTCGGCGGGCCCCGTGTTCACTCCCAGCGAGTTGGCGAACACCTCGTCCCCGATCGGCTGCTTGGGCGTGAACGTCTCCTTCTCGAGCGATGCCGAGGCGATGCGGTCTACCGCGAACGTGCGCACGTCGCTGTAGTCGGGCACATAGGCGAGCAGGTACAGCCCGCCCTGGGCAAACGCCAGGCGATACGGGTGCACGACGTAGTCCTTGATGCGGGCGCTCGAGACGGAGTGATAGCGCATGCTCGTGACGCGGAAGTGAAGCGTCGCCTCGAGCAGCCTGCCGACGATGTCCGCGGATGACTTCCCGCCACTGGCACGCGGGCCCGGTTTGGCGGTCAGGACCGACGGCAGACGGTCGAGGAATTGCCGCATGCGCGGCGACAGAATCTTTTCGAGACGCCCGAAGGCGTTGGTCAGGTCGCGTTGAAACGGCGACCCGGCGACCGTTTCGAGCAGATTGCGGCTCAGATACAGGGCGCAGAGCTCGGCGAGCGTGAAGCCGGTTTCGAGGCCTTTGAGGACCTGGCCGTCGATTCGCCACCGCGCGCGGCCGTTCTCGTCGCGTTCGTCGTAGAGGGCGAAGCCGGCTTCCTGCAGCGCCTCGAGATCCCGGCGAATCGGTACGAGTGGTGACGTCCAGCTCGCGGGCGAGCGCGTCAATTCCGCGCGCCGTGGCGCGAGGATTCGAGTGCGTGCAGTACGCGCCACTGCCTGATGACCTCCTGATTCCGGGGCACGGCTCATCCTATCGCGGTTATTCGCCTTCTTTGAGGCGGCGCAGTTCGCGGCGCCGCCGGCGATCGGGCGTGCCGGCGGCGCGGGCGGCGGCCCGGTATGCGCGCTCGACGCGTCTGGCTTCGATTTCCGCTGGCGTGGGCTTTGGCGTCGTGTCGTCGTACAGCACGCGGGCTTCCGATTTCTTGACGTGCTGTTCGATCACGATGCGGACAATGACGTCCTGATGGCGGCCTTGGCCACGGCTGATCCGGATGCGGTCACCCTCGCGGAGGGCGCGATTCGGCTTGGCGTTGTCGCCGTTCACGGCGACCTTACCGCCTTCACACGCACGCTTGGCTTCGGATCTGGTCTTGAACAGACACGCGACATCGAGCCAGACGTCCAGGCGAACGGAGTCGTCCACGCCTAAATCAGGATGTCGACTTTTCCCTTGGTCTTGAGCCCGTTGACGAACGCGTCGGTCTGCTGCTCGCGATTCTGGCGCTGGAGGTACTGCTCGACCTGCGGCCGGACCTCGTCGAGGGGCACCGTGCGCGGCGCCTGTTTCTCGGCAACCTTGATGATATGGAAGCCGAAATCGGTCTCCACGAGATCGCTGACCGCGCCGGGCGCCAGCGTGAACGCCACGTCATTGAACGGGCCAACCATCTGACCCTGCTGAAAGAAGCCGAGGTCGCCGCCGTTTTGCGCGCTTCCAGGATCCTGCGAGTGCTGCTTGGCAAGCGCCGCGAAATCCTTGCCGGCTTTCACGTCCTTGAGAATGTCGGCGGCCTTCGTACGGGCCTGCGTCTTGACCGCCGCATCGGCGCCCTTGGGCACGGTGATCAGGATGTGGCTCGCGCGCACGCGTTCGGGCTGTTTGAACTGGTCGGGGTTCTTCGTATAGAAGTCGGTCACCTGCTCCGGCTTGACCGCGGCCTTGGCCGAGATCTCGTTCTCGATCAGCTTCTGCACGCTGATGTCCTGGCGGATGTCCGAGCGCACCTGATCGATCGTCGTCTTGCGCGACGTGAGCATCTGCTTGAAGGCGTCTTCCGACGGGAACTGTCCCTGGATCTCCTTCATGCGCGCGTCAACCTCGGCGTCGTCGGCGGCGACTTTCCGCGCCTGGCTCTCCTGCACGAGCAGCCTGTACGAGACGATCTGATCGAGAACCCCACGGAGGATCTGATCCCGCTGTTCGGCGGGCACGGGGCCGCCGTTCCGCGCTTCGAGCGCCGCGACCGCGCGATCGAACTCCGTCTTGCTGATCTCCTCGCCATTGACACGCGCGACGACATCAGGGATCTCTGCGGGAACCGGCTTGGCCGGTGGCGCGCCGAGCGTGGCTCCAGCCGGCGGCGGCGTTCCTGCCTGCGGTGTCGCCGGCGTAGCGGCGGCGCTGGCTGATGCGGCTGGAGTCTTGGAACAGGCGCTGACGGCGATGACGACAAGTAGCGTGAGGGTTCGAATCAAGAGTGCTCCTTGATCAGCAGAATATCAGCTTCGGAGCGCATGTTATACTCGGGCTTTGTACGTCCTTCGGACCACACTCCTGAGGGCCAGGTAGCTCAGTTGGTAGAGCACCGCACTGAAAATGCGGGTGTCGCTGGTTCGATTCCGGCCCTGGCCACCAATCCTGACCAGTCAATCATCGCGTCGAGCGTCGCGCGCAGGCCTCCGCCTTCGGAAGCCCGCTCGACATTGAATCGAAGTGTGATCTAGCGGCAGGGCGCGTGCTGGCAATCGCAGCGCAACTCGGTCTTGTCTCCCGCCTGTCTGCAGTGATCGCTGCAGTACTTTCCGTGCGGCCCCTTGGGTTCGACCATGCACTGACACGCCGGGTGGGCACATTTGGCAGGTCCAGCCATGTACGACCTCCGTCTCGCACTCTACGCCCCGGCTGGGGTGCGTGCAAGGTCGTCCGTTCTTATGGCTGTGGTTTGTCGAGCACCTCCCGTACGCGGCGCGCCAGCCGCTCGAGCGAGTACCGGCTTGGGCAGGAACTCGACCCCTTCGTTGAGGACGCCGTGGTGCACGATCACATTGGCCGTGTAGCCGGACGTGAACAGCACCTTGATTGTCGGCCGCAGCGCCAGGAGCCGCTGTGTCAGCACCTGTCCGTTCATCCTCGGCATGACGACATCCGTGATGAGCAGGTGGAGGTCGTCGGTCATCGTCTCGACCGCGGCGAGAGCAGAGGGGCCGTCCGCGAACGAGTGAACGGCGTAGCCTTGCCGCCTGAGCATTAATGTGGCGATGGTCCGGACGTGCTCCTCGTCTTCGACGAGCACCAGCGTCTCGACGCCGCGCGGGCGCGGCTCGACGAGGGGCTCGATGGCGACATCCGGCTGCTCATCGACGGCCGGCAGGAAGATCTTGAATGTCGCGCCGTGCCCCATCTCCGAGTAGACCTCGATGTGCCCGCCGTTCTGCTTGACCGCTCCATAGACCATCGACAGCCCGAGCCCGGTTCCGCTGCCGGATTCCTTGGTGGTGAAGAACGGTTCGAAGAGATGCGCCCGCACCTCGTCGTGTATCCCTATGCCGGTATCGGAGACCGCCAGCATCACGAAGGGACCAGGCTGCACGTACGGATGCCGCCGGCAATAGTCCTCGTCGAGGTCCACGTTGGCGGTTTCGATCGTCAGTCGGCCGCCCTGCGGCATGGCGTCGCGGGCATTGACCGCGAGGTTGATCAGGACCTGTTCGGCCTGGCTCCGGTCAAAGCGAACCGGTGCCAGGTCCGGCGCCGCGGACATCTCGAGGTGGACATCCTCCCCGATCAGTCGCGCCAGAAGCCGCTGCACGTGCGTGAGCACGTCGTTCAGGTTGATGACTTTCGGACTGATGATCTGTTTGCGTGAGAAGGCGAGCAACTGTCGCGTCAGGCTGGCCGCTGAGTCCGCCGCCTTGTCCACGCTGATCAGGTACTCGTACAGCGGATCGATCGGTTGCATGTCCATCAGGGCCAGCGACATGTTGCCCTTGATGGCGGTCAGCAGGTTGTTGAAG
Source organism: uncultured Acidobacteriota bacterium (assembly GCA_963751025.1). Taxonomy (GTDB): domain Bacteria; phylum Acidobacteriota; class Vicinamibacteria; order Vicinamibacterales; family UBA2999; genus Gp6-AA40. Next base: position 654,834 of record CAVVTC010000017.1, read on the forward strand.
TCGTGTGCCACGCCGCCGGCGAGACGGCCGATCGACTCCATCTTCTGTGACTGGATGATCTGCGCCTCCATCCGCTTCCGTTCGGTGATGTCGCGGCAATTGACGACGACCGCCGCGATGGCCGGATCGGCGAGGTGATTGGCGCTTGTGCCCTCCAGCCATCGGAACGTGCCGTCCGCGTGTCGCAGACGCAGTTGCCACGGCGTTCGTGCACCGGACGTGTCCGCGACGCGGGCCAGCAGCGCGCGCGCCGTCTCGAGGTCCTCGGGCCAGACCGAGTTCGAGCCCCGATCGTTCCATCCACTCGTGTACTGGATAACCGAGCGTGACCTCGAACGAGGGGCTCAGGTAGGTAAAGTGACCGGCCCCGTCATGCAGAAGAATGAGATCGGTGGAGTGCTCGATCAGCGACCTGAACCGCTGGGCGCTGTTGCGAAGCGCTTCTTCCGCGCGCTTCAACTCGGTGACGTCTTCGGCAATGCCGACCACACGGTAGACCTCGCCGGCGGCGTTGTGCACCGGAAACGTCCGTACACGCATCCACCGGGTTGCGCCGCGGGTGTCGATGGCTCTCACGACCTCGTCGTAGCCGCCGTCGTTCTCCGCCCGCCCCGTCTCCCAGGTGCTGGAGGGGCAGCGGCGATTCGACCTCGTCGTCAAACTTCGGGGAGCCCTACCGCTCGGATGCCTATCGGTTGGGGGAACTGCGGCTCGACCTTCCCAACGGTCGAGGCCAGATTCGGCTCCGGGAAGTTGCGGACTTCCCCGCCACGGCGAGCGGCCCGAACCTCGTCAATCGCGACAACGTTCGGCGCAGACAGGTCGTCCGCTGCAACGTCTCGGGTCGCGACCTGGAAGGGGCCGTCACGGAAATCGAGCGGACGGTGAGGGAACGAGTCAAACTACCCGAGGGCTACTTCATCGAGTTCGGTGGACAGTTCGAGGCCCAGCGATCGGCGACGCTCCGGATCGCGCTCCTGGCCGGCGTTTCGCTTGCGGGCATGTTCGTCGTGCTGATGATGTTGTACCCGTCGGTGCGGATCTCGCTCCAGATCCTCAACGCGATCCCGACCGCGTTCATCGGCGGCGTGCTGGCCTGGTGCTGACGGGGCAGACGCTGACGGTGGCGAGCCTGGTCGGCTTCATCTCGCTGGGCGGCATCGCGGTGCGCAACGGCATCCTGCTGGTGACGCATTACTTCCATCTGATGAGGAGGAGGGCGAGGGCTTCACCGAGCAGATGGTGCTGCGCGGCAGCCTGGAGCGGCTGGCGCCGGTGTTGATGACCGCACTGACGGCGGGGATCGGCCTGATGCCTCTGGTCGTGGGCGGCAAGAAGCCGGGGCTGGAGATTCTGTACCCGGTGGCGACGGTGATCCTGGGCGGGCTGGTGACCTCGACGTTCTGCGAGTTCCTGCTCCACCCCGGGCTGTTCTGGCGGTTCAGCGGCAAGGACGCCGAGCGGCTGGTCCGAAGCGAAGGGTCCGAGGAGGAACTGCTGCGGGCCGGCGTGAGTGGGCCGGATGGGTTCAACTTGTTTCTTAGCGAAAGGAGGACCGAGATGAAGTACGCGAAGATGTTGGGCCTGGGGCTGCTGGTGGCGGCCCTGGCGGCGGGGTGCGAGCGAGCCCGCGACGACCGGCGGCAAGAAGGCGCCCGCCGAAGGACGGCGGCAAGAAGGACGAGACCACGCCCACGGCAAGGGGCCGAACGGGGGCGTCGTGTTCGACCTCGGCAAGTACCACGCCGAGTTCACCGTCGACCACGACAAGAAGGAATGCACGGTGCTCGTCCTCGGCAACGACGAGAAGACGCCGACGGCCGTCGCCGCCAAGGAATTGACCGTCACCACGAAGGAGACGAAGACGAAGGACGGCAAGGCCGTCGCGCCGATGACGATCAAGCTGCTGCCCAAGGACGAGAAGGACGGCAAGGCGGCGAAGTTCGTCGGCACCGACCCCGGCCTCGGCAACGTCGCCGACTTCGAGGGGACCGTCGTCGCCGAGATCGACGGCAAGCCGTCCCAGGGGAGTTCAAGGAGTAGCCCGATCGAGGCTTCGCGTCGCGGAATAGCCGCGATGCGTTGCGCTCAGAACGTCGGGTGGGGTAGGCCCACCGGGAGCGTCACGCAATAACCCAAGCCTGTCGCGAGTGGCGACACCCGCGACGGCGGTTCCGTTGTCACTTGTCGGCCAGGACGCCCGTCACCTGGCGGCCGACGTTTCGCTCGACCGTGCGGACGTCCTGAAAGCCGGCGTCTTCGACGTACCGTTTCACCCGCATGACCTGCTCCGCGGTGAGTCCGGCCGTGGCGAACCGCTTCGGGTTTGGCTCGCCCATGCGCAAGGCCAGCAGCAGTAGCCCGCCGTCCCCCAGGACACGCTTTACCTCCAACAGGTCGGCGCTCCTGATGTGCCCAGAGGTGGAAGCTGTTGACGGCCAGCACCTTGTCGAAAGCGCCGCCCGCGAACGGCAGCGACGAGGCCGTGCCCTGCCGCAACTCCACCCGCCCCGCCCGGACGGCTTGCCGGTTCCGCCTGGCCGCCTGGCGCAGCATGACCGTGGACGGATCGACGCCGGCGACGAACCCCCTGTGCGCCGCTCGGCGAGCAGGGCGACCGTCGTGCCGGGGCCGAAGCCGATTTCGAGGACGCGGTCTTCGGGCTTCACTTCCAGCAGTTCCACGGCCAAGCGGTTCATCGGGGCGTTGGCGTACGCCATCAGGTGCCCCGCGAACCAGCCGAGAATGCCGCTGGGCAGGCCGAACTGCCGGCCGAAGGCGGACCGTCGGCACCAGCCAGCCGTGACCTCAGTTTGTCGGTTCTCCTACGCCGTCCATTTCTTGACCTCCCCCTTCTTTTTGTCAGTGGCGAGTAGACTTGCTCCCCAGTAACAGCAATCGTAACCGTTCAGAGGGGAGCGAGAACAGGGGGAGCCGGTAGGACATGACGATGTGGACGGCAAGCCGGACGCGGGCGATGTCAAGGAGGAGTCGGCGAAGAAGATGTAAGCCGGCGATAC
>CAVVTC010000018.1:0-308323 GCA_963751025.1 uncultured Acidobacteriota bacterium
CAATGTATTGCTTCACTACCCGGGCGTTCAGGCCCTCGGCGTGGACGTCGTGTATCTGTTCCGAACCGGCCGACTCGATCCGGCCCGGACACAAGCACCGCCGAACGACACCGGCGCGGCGGCGGCGACGGCCGGTCAGATTGCCGACCGGCCGCAGGTGATCGCTCCCGGCGTTCGTACTGGGGCGTGCTGGGCGGCGCCGCGCCGTTCTGGTTTACACCGCACTGGAGCGAGTTCTTCAGAGATCTCACTCCTGAAGAACCCTTCACGTTGAAAGGCAGGGAATATCGGATCGGGCTGACCAACGGACGGCCGCTTGGGAAGGAATTCGGGATTTCGTTCGTGCAGAAATCGTGGACGGAATTCTCGTTCGTTCGTGAGGGAAGGGGCGCGTTCGTCAGCAGCCCAGGCAGCGTGCTCGGCGCGGAGCCTCTGGCGGCTCGCATCACCTTGAGCCAGATCGATCCGGTGCTGATACCCGGATTCGAGTTCCACGCCTTTGTGCCGATCGACCGGATCGGATCACGCCCGTTCAGCTCGGCGGCTTGCTTGGCGGGGGCGCTGCTCGCGTGCCTGGCGCGGCAATCCAGAAACAAATCGAAGGGCCGCCGTTCGTTGCGAGCGCGACCTCCGCCGCCCTGCCGACCTTGCCACCGAGTGGAGGGTTCGTCCTGGACGAGGACGGCGAAGCGTTTCCCGTCGCGCCCGGACAGACTGGAGCCACCATCACCACCCGCGCTACTGACATTTCACCGCTCGGGAGCTTCCTGCTTCTCTGGCGAGCGCAGATCGCCGCGGACGTGTTGATCGCCGCGCCATTCAAGGTTCGATTCTCGGCGGGGTTCAACTATCCGGGCGCGCAACTCTTCAACATCGAAGCCGTGTACATGTTCGGAACCGGGCGATGAAGGTCACGCGCAGGCTGAAGCCTGCGCTCGATAGCGACTCCGAAGAACTCAATTCGGCAGGCGTGATGCGGACGCGATCACCCACGAGCCGTTCGAGCTCTCCAGCCCGAACGTCGCCGACGAGCTCGAGCGGCGCTCCTCGCCGCTTCGCAGCGTCACCGTCGCCTCGATCGCGCAGTTGACCGTCGCTCCCCACCACGAAACGTCGCCTTCACGATCTGAATGTCGAGACGATACGCCGAGTAATCGAGGAAGCTGCGATCGAGCGCACGCGCTTCGTCGGCGGTCAGGCCAGGAAATTCGACCTTGACCGCCGCCGCGCTCAGCGTCGCGTATGCCCGGGCCAGCGACGACAACGGCACGCGCACCGCGTTCTCTGTTTGGGAGCAGGCTTCCCGCGAGTGGTCGTGGTGGCCGTCGCCGGTGTGTCGGCCTTCCATTCGAGTGCGGTGGCAAAGTCCTCTTCGGCGTCCCAGAGTTTTCGAATCGCCTCTGCGGTCATCCCCTGCCGTCCGAGGTCGAGCGCATCGCGCTGGGCCTGAACCCCCTCGGAAAACGTCGGCGCCGCGGTGGCACCCGCTGCAACGGCCGCCTGCTGCCGACGGCCCAGGCTGTCCTGCGCCCGCGTCGCCACGCGAGCCAGCCATCCGGTGATCTCTGGATCACCCGGATAGCGCTCGAGTGCTGATTCGATCGCGCCGAGCACATCGCGCCCGCCAGCGTCGAACAGCCGCGCCACCTGATCGATCTCGCGCTGACGCTTTGGATCCGGCGCGACGAACGATCGCCCGCGCGGGGCTCGCCGAGCTTCGGCGGATCGACCGGCGTATCGGTTGGGCGTGGGGATCCGGCGCAGGTTATCCGTCTTTGCCCGATGCACCTTCGCCGGCGGGTGACTCGGTAACCGCGCTCCCGCCCGGATTCATGTAGAGCCCGGCCAGCACTCCGACGACCACGAGAGTCGCGGCCGCGACCACAAGATACCCCCGCGATCTCGCGCGCGGCGGCGACTGTGCCACGTCGCCGAAGAGCGGTGGCGCGACCGTCGGAGCCGGCGTCGCAAACGTCGGCAGCGGCGCCGCGATCGTCGTCTGTCCCGAGGACGCCGGCGGCGACACCGCCACGGACGTCACCGTTGCCGAACTGTGCGTGTCGAGCCGCTCCCTGGCTTCCGCAAATGAGCGGGCCATCGCGGCCATCGATGGGAACCGATTCTGAGGATGCTTACTCAGCGCGCGGGCCACAGCCGCGTCGAGCGCGGAATCGATGCCCGGAGACACCTGCGACAGCAGCGGCGGATCGGCGGCGCAGATCTTGGCGACAACCTCTCTGCAGCGTCCCGTCGAACGCCCGCCGGCCCGAAGATCAGCTCGTAGGCCACCGCGCCAGCCGCAAATTGATCGGCGCGCGGGACCGATCGTTTCGCCAAGCACCTGCTCGGGCGCCATATAAGCAAGGCGTGCCCGATGCGGGTCCGGCACCGTCGGTCGTGTCACACGGCTGTCAAGACCGCGAGCGATGCCGAAGTCCACAATCCTGAGCCTGCCGCCGCGGTATCGACAATCAGGTTCGCCGGCTTGATATCCAGATGCGCGATGCCCGCCTCGTGCGCGCAATCCAGTCCGTTGCAGAGCTGCTCCAGCAGCGTCAGCTTCTGCGCCAGCGGCAGCGGAGTGCCGATCAGCTCGCCAAGATGACGGCCGCGCAAATACTCCATCACGATGTACGGCCGTCCGCGGTCGTCTTCGCCGAAGTCGAAAATCTGACGATATGCGGATGGTCGAGGCGTGCCAGCGCCTTGGCTTCGCGCTGGAAACCCGCCGCCATTCGTCGCTGTCCAGCGTCTCGAGCAGCAGCTTGAGGGCGACCTGCCGATTCAATTGCGGGTCCCGCGCCAGGTAAGACGGAGCCCATGCCGCCCTGGCTGATGTGGAGGACGATTTCGTAGCGGCCGATGCGTCGCGATCAGACATGCCGGGGTCGGTCATCATCGCTCGCCGTCACTGGCGCGGATCGGCGCGGTAGCCCTGACGCGCGCGTACCTGGTGACGCGGTTCGGCGGCCACCACCGGATCCGGCGATAGGATCCGTCCCGCGCGGTGTTGCTTGGCGTGTAGCCAATGAGATATTGGTTTTCGAGCTCCTCGCGAATCACGTCGAGCGCTGCATCGAGCTCGGTGATCCGGCCGATGGAAAACGTCCGTCCGCCGCTGATCTCCGCCAGACGCGTCAACACGCGCCGGTCGTCGCCGCTGCCGCCGAGGGTGATGAAGTAGGCCGACCGCGTCGCTGGCTCTGACGCGGCGCTCGACAGGCTCCGCGGTGGTCAGGCTGGACTGATCGTCGCCGTCGCTGAACACGAGCACGGCGCGCCGCTGCACTTCCGGCCCGAGCAGATCCAGCGACTTCAGGATCGCGTCGTACAGCGCCGTGCCGCCGGCGCCGACGAGCCCGTCGATTGACGCTCTCCAGCGCGGCACGATCGGTCTCACGCTGCCGGAGCACGTAGACCTGGTGATTGAAGCCAACCAGCGTCGCCCGATCGGTTGGCTTGAACGCCCGCACGAACCGTTTGAGCGCTTCCTTCAGCTGCGGCATCGACACTGCTCATGCTGCCGCTGATGTCGACGGCGACGACGATCTCGAGCGGGACTTCTTCGGCCTCGAAGTACGTCACGTCTGCGCGACATCGTCTTCGAGCACGCGAAACTCGCGAGCGCTGAAGTCCCTTGACGAATCGCCGCCGGTCGTCAGTGACAACGAACGGCACGAGCACGACGTCCACGCCGGTCGATTCGGTCACCACGGGCAGCGCGCGCGTACGCACCGTCGCCGCGAGACGATCGCCCGAGGGCAGGATGGCCACCGCGCGCACCACCCGCTCCCTGCACGGCAGCGCCTGCGTCCCACGTGCACTCGAACGGCCGGCTGGCCGCCTGGCAAACGCGGACTCCATCGACGAAGAAGTCGACGCGCGTGACCGCCGTCGTCGACGGGTTCACCGACCGCGCGCAAGCGTCGTCGGACCGACGAGATAGCTCTCGTCCGTGGGCTCGTCGATCGCGATGATGGCAGGCGCCGGAGCGTTCTGTGCCGGCACGACGTCGCCGGACCAGACGAGCACAGCGGCAGCGACGATGACGCACGCGACCCGGCTGGTCTTCATCGTGCTCGCCGGTGCCTCGCCCGTGAGCAGCGGGCCGTCCACGGTCAGCTGCGCCATGGCGTCGTCCACGCGGTCGCGCGGCACGTCCGCCCAATATCGTGAGACCGCCGTCCAGTCGTCGCTGTAGACCATCTGCACTCGATCGAGGAATCCCCGCATCAGCACTGGCAGAGGTGTCGGGCCAGCACGGCCGGCAACTTGCAGCTCGGACATCAGCTCCGCCAGACCGGAAGTCCCGTCCGGCAATCAAGGGAGGGACGGCGCCGATGCGACCTGACACATCTTCCCATGCCTGCGGCGACGGGATGCGCAGACACAGGCACCCGGAAACCGGAAACGCCGATGTCCCCCACGCGTCCGCGCCAGCCGGCGCGGAGACCGAGTCCGATAGACCGATCCAGTACAGCTCGGTCAGCGAGAAGGCGTGAAGCACCGTCCGCGGGTGTGTTGGCGGTCAGCCATGGCAGCACGTAAGTGCCGGCGCCACTCGCCGAGATGCCCGATCTCCGCCAGACGGTCGATGGCTTCCGGGTTCCGCGCCGCCGCGCTCACCCGCTGCCGCCCGGCGCGGACCGCGTCGCCGACGCCGTGCATCGCCTCATCGCCACCGTGCGCGGGGCCGAAGAGCGCGACCGTCTCCATAAAGACGCGCTGATCCTCCGGGGCCATCACCTGAGGTGCCGGTGGGCCTCCGGTCGCGACCTGCGGCAGACGAAGACGCGCGAGGCCGATGTCGAGGCCAAGCAGCGAGCCGCGCACGTGCCACGTCGCGCCCAGCTGCTCGACAGAAAAGCTCCACGACAGCAGGTCGGGGTCGATGTTGTCGCGATTCTGCAGGCCGAAGTCATGACGAAAAGCCACGTCGCCCTGCAGCCAGAGCGGGCTGTCGGGATCTCCGATGTGCACAGCGTAGAGGAGCGACAGGAGCACGTCGGCCGTGAGCACATCGACAGCCTTCATCAGACGCTGCGAGAGATCCGGAACACGTGTGAGGTTCCGCGCTTCGCGAATCGCGTCGAGCGCCGTGACAATTTCCTTGAGCGTTGCCTTGACGCTCGGCCCATCGTTGCGAGTCCCATCCGTCGGCGGATTGGGCTCGCGAATGGTCTCCATCAGCGGGCGAATCGACGTCGCGGCCCGCCTCACCTGCTCGAGCGCGCCGGCATCAGCCGCCGCCCGCGACGACTCGGCGGCGCGCGATACGGGCAGGAGCGCGGCGGCCTGCCAGAGGCGAAGCACCGCGTCCAGCGAGTTCCCCGCCTGCATCGCCCGGACCTTTCTCAGGCGCGCAAGCGGAACGATCGAGGGGTCGATCCGATACTCCCAGTCCTCCCACGTCAGCGCAATGATCGCGGCCTGATCGCGCGGCGCGCCTGAGAGCGCGGTGAGCAGCAGCGACTCTGATTCACCGCCTGGTGCCGCGGGTTCGCTTTCGAGTGCCGGCAGCAACTGCTCGGCGATCCAGCGTGCGATGGCGCCGGCATACGCGCGTTCCTGGTTTGGCTCGATGCGGGACAACGCCGTGATGAGTCGCTCGGCGACCGGCACTGGCAGGCGGTCGGCCCGGCGCAACTGCTCGACGATTGCGACTGCGCCCTGAAACTGGGTCAGCAGCTGACGCTGCCAATACATATTGCCGGTGGCCTTCATGGCACTGGCTCGGGTGAGCGCCGCCACGTAGACGCCGAGGTCGCGGACACCGGCGCGCTCCAGCGCGAGTGCCAGCGCTGCAAATCTCGGGAACAGCCGAACCGCCATTGATGCCGGCCCGTCGATCGGGGTCGGTGCTCCTGATACCGCGGGGGCGGGCGGTGACATGCGCTGCGCGAAGGCGACGGTGGCCAACTGCTCCCAGATTGGTCGCGCCGACAGCATGACGGTCTCGACGAACCAGGTCGCATCAACGCTTGGCTCGGGCGGGACCGGACTCCAGTCGGTGTCCGGCCACCGATCCAGCTGCGTGAACACCGAGCGCCAGAATGCCGGCGATGCCGGCGGAGCGGGGCGACCGTCTTCCAGAACACGGAGTTGTGACACCACCGCCAGGAGGTCGAGTCCGGTACGCACGAACGGCTGATGTGGAATCGCGACACGCCGGCCGGCGGCGCGAGCCGCGCGGTACAGCGTGACAAAGCGCGCGCGGCGCCGGGACGCGTCGGCCATCCACGAGCCCAGCATGAAACGCTGGTGAGGCGCGTCGAGGTGCTGCACTGTGTCATACAGGGCCGCAAGTTCGCCGGTATCGGCGGCAAGCAGACGATCCACGAAGACGTCCGGCATCGACGTCGATGCGCCGACCGCCAGTTCCCACAACTCGACTGCTGTCGCGCCGCCGGGGACCTCCACGCGCCCGTCGCGAACGATGATGCTTCGTCCAAGCACGGAGAAGACGTCGGAATGATCTCGATAGATCTTCTCGACGAGCGGGGGGCGCCCTTCCAGGTAGGCGCGCGTGTCACGGTTCAGCGAGGCAGCGCCGTACAGCAGACGCCTCGCGCGACGATCCCGCATCGCGGCGGAAAACAGGTTCGAGCCGCCCGACGACACCTGCTTCGACCACACACCGGCGCGCAGCGGAAGTGGAACCGCGAACGAGCGCGCATTCTGTGCACGCGTCTCGCGCGTGTTGCCGAGATACTCGTAGACCGCACGCAGACGGGACGTGTCGTGGATCTCCATCGCCTCGAGGGCGCGGATGAATTCGAGGAGGAAACGCGGCCCTTCGGGTGCGGGGCCGATCAGGGCCGCGGCCTTCCAGTAGTCGGCCGGCGCCCCAGGTATGACCAGGAGATCATCGCGGGCGGCGTCGCCCGTTTGTGCCCAGCCGTCGCCGTGGCCCGCCAGCAGCACACAGATTGCGAGAACGACCCTTTTCCCCATGAATTGTGGTGCTGGAACCAGCTCAGCTTAGACGATCTTCGACAGGAACCGGAAGCCTACCTCGCGCCGCGACCGGGATTGAAGGGATTTCGAGACGGGACCGTGCTGTTCAGGACGTACCAGGCCGTTGCCGCAACGGCCGGTGCGGTCGTCCAGCCGAGATCGATTCTCGGTCGCGTACGGGATACCACCGGAGACACTCTGATACCTCGCGGTCTCGGCGTGATAGTGACGCGCGCGCGGGCTGTCCCCCACTGCGAAGAGTGCGGCGACCATACCTTCACTCCCTTCCGCCCACACTTTCTCTCGGCCTGCGGTCTCGGATTCGTCGAGCCCGATGATGTTCTGCACGGGACCGAGGCGGCCGGTATCGACGCGGAGCCGTTCGGCCGAACGCAGCGCCTGCTCGAGGCGGGGGACCGGCATGCTCTCGCTGAAGGCGAGTGCCGTCCATGTCTGCGCATCCAGGAACAGTTCGGATGCGGCCGCCCCCACCCTGAAGAACCCATCAGGCGAAGCCGCGCCGTCGGGTTCCACCCAGAGTTCGCGAAGAATGAAGGCACGAACGTCTTCGGCAATGGCGAGGTCACGCTGGTTGCCGTCGAGACGGCCCCGCCACAGAAACGCGGAATAGCAGTCCGCGTTGTGTTCTGTGCTGATCACGCCGGGCCGTGAAGGTCCCATCCGAAATGCTCCGCGCAGATCGGACCCGGCATCGGTGATGCGGTGACGTTCGAGGTAGCCGAGCCCACGGCGCGCCATGGGCGCGAAGCGGCCGTCGCGGGTTTCCCACTCGTAGAAATTGGCGGCCATGACGACCCACGCCATCGCACCCACGTAGCGATCGGATCCGCGGGGCAACGCCGTGTCGGGATCGAATGAAGAAATCCAGGACCCGTCTTCGCGCTGCAGGTGCTCCAGCCCCGCGAGCAGCTCCGACGCCACGGCCGGCTCGCGAGCCGCAGCGAACGTGATCGCGGCAAGCGCAGCATCGTAGATCCACCCCGCTCGTTGCGCGTCCTCATAACTGTCGATGAGGCGTGCAGACCGGCCGAGCTGCGACGGGAACGGTGTGGACAACTGCTGTTCGAGCCACGCGATGCCTCGCTCGGCCGAGAGATCGAGCTGATGGCGACGTATCGTGCCCGGAGACGGCACTGTGGACGGAACTGCGGATGGAACTGTGGATGGTGGTGACACAGGCGTTGTGAGTGCGGCTGCGTGCAGGAACAGTCGGCCATCACGACGTTCGGGCCATGCGAGGTAGTCGTTGCTCCATCCGATGACACGCGTGTCGTCGGGCCACGCGTCCGGCAAGGCGACCGTTTCCAGCCTGCCTGCCGCGTCAACCGGGAGGCGGAGGATCGTGGATGCCGCGCCTGATATGTCCCGTTCCAAAAACGTCACTGCCGCTCCGCCTGGCAGCGGCCGAACCGCATCAATCCGGCGAGACGAGGGCGATTCGTACAACGTCACCCAGTCGCTGCCCCGACCGTTCAGCGTGGCCGTGACCAGACGTCCCGGGAGCGAGCGATCGATCGCGACGACCCGGCTACGAACCAGCGCGGCAACCCGCAGATGACCGGGAACGTCTATGGCTCGCCAGCGCTCGCTCCCATTCGACCAGAGCGCGTGCACGCCTTCGTCATCCTCGACAATCAGGAGGACCGATCGATCGAACACGTGAACCGCACGGACATGACTGCGGGCAGGAATCTTCCACAGCTCCTCACGCAGATCCGATGTCACGTCCACACCGATCACGCGGCCGCTGGGCGCATGCGCGTAGACGATGCGGTTGTTGTCGATATCGAACGGGGCGTCGCCGACGTCATCGATCCGGACCAGCATCGTTCCATCGGTGAGCCGCCGGGCGTAGAGCGACCGTTGATCGATCAGCGAGGCGAACCGGCCCACGGCGATGGCGTCCGAGACCTTCAATTCCTCCAATTCGAAGAATGGAACGACGAGCGGCTCCGTCGCGCCCGCGAGGTGGACGCACACGGCGCTGCACACCACGGCGGCGGTCAGCAGAAGTCGGGCGCCGAGCATCGCGCGGGGCGAACGTCGCATGTCATCTCACCAGCCGTCGAACCGCCGATGCCTCGTCTGCTTCCACGGCGAGGAGCGTGTCCAGGCGAAGGAGGGACAACCCGTCACGCAGCTTGCCGTCGACACCCATCAGGCACAGGCCGCCGCGCTGTTTGTCGAGCGCCGTCTTGGCACTCAGCACAACGCTGAGGCCGACGTGGTCGCAGAAGACGCAGCGTGCGAAGTCGAGGATCAGCAGGTGGTTGCCGGCGTCGATCAGCCCGTTGATCCGCTCTCTGAATTCGGCATAGTTGTAGCCATCCACGCGTCCGCCGACGCTGACCACGACCACGGCCCCATCCATCAACGATCGCCGGTGGGTGAGCTCCAGCGGGTCGTCCGCCGATGGCACGTCCAACCCACGGACAGCGTGGCGTTGCTGAAAGACGGCGGTGAGATCGGGACCCAACGCGATCTCATCGCCGTCGTTCAGGATGGCCCTGTCCACCTTCGCCCCGTTGATCGCGATCCCGTTCCGGCTCCCGCCGTCGCTGATCTGCCACCGCCCGTCCGGCAGCAGCGACAGCACCGCATGACGCCGCGAGACTGACTGCAGTTCGAGACACACGTGGCTGTCGGCCGCACGGCCAACAATGATCGGGAATCCCTCGCCCTCGTCAGCATCGAAGCTGTACGTCCGGCCCAGCAGATCACCCGGCGCCCTGGTCAGACGCATCTGGAACGGCGATTTTCGCCGCGGCGGTGGCGCGACCGCCGCAGTGACCGGTGCGATCTCATCGACGTCTAGCACCGGTTCCGTCGGCTGCACCTCGTCAACCTCGAGCGCGAACGACAGTCGATAGGGAGGGACCGACACGACATCCTGAGGTGCCAGCGTGAGCTCGTCGACCCGCCGCCCGTTGACGAAGGACCCGTTGCTGCTGCGATCCCGATAGACGAGATGCCCGGCCGACACGGTGACCGTGGCATGCGTCCGGCTGACGTGCGGACCGGCAAGCACGACGTCGCTCGTCGCCGAGCCGCCAATCGTGACGGGACTGCGGTCGACGCGGAGGACCTGGTCATCAAGCCCTTCCCGCGCGATGGTGACGATGACGTGCCAGCGAGCCATCCCTTGTCTCTGCATCTAGCGAACGGATTGTGCGACCCGAGCCGGTGACTTCCACGCCGTCTTCAGATGAATCGTCCGGTAGTACCGGTAGAACGCCCGCAGGCGATAGTAGACGGTCAACGGCCGGTACCAGAAGGGCTCGAGCAGCGCGGACGCGACCACGATCGCCCGATCGCCACCGCGACGGAAGTGGCCGAAGTACACCGCGTCGAGCAGGATCGCCGCCAGCGACACGGTGGTCGTCATGAACACGCTGGTGACGAGCAACAGCACGACGGCCGACAAAGGTACGGCGGCGGCAGCCCACAGCACCGGCAGCGCCAGCCACCCGATCGCTTCGAGCGCGGGCGCGTAGAGCTCGAGGACGAAGTAGGGATACGTCAACAGTCCGACAGATCCGTACCGCGGATTGAATCCGACATGCCGATGGATGCGCAGCGTGGTGAGCAGTCCGTGATGCCAGCGAGTCCGCTGCTTTCCGAAGTCAACGAGCGCGTGCGGCGCTTCGGTGTAGCAGCGCGCGTGGGCCGAGAACTCAATCCGGTACGGCCGGTGCTGCTCGATGCAGTGCCGGTGGATACGCGCCACCAGTTCCATGTCCTCTCCGACGGCGTGCGCTTGATAGCCTCCGAGCTCCAGCAGCAGCTGCCGGTCGAACAGTCCAAACGCCCCGGAAATAATGAGGTGCCCACCCAGCCGATTGAAGAACAGCCTGCCGATTCCGTACGCGCGCAGGTACTCGACCAGCTGACACGACTCGAGCATCGTGCGAGGCACGCGCGGACTCGTCACGCGATTTCGGACCAGCGTGCAGCCGTTGGACAGCCTGATCATCCCGCTCGTGGCGACGGTCTCCTTGTGGAGGACGAAGGGCAGCACGAGGTGAAACAAGGCGTGCGTGGCGAACATCACGTCGGCATCGGTGGCCAACACCAGCGGCCTGGCCGCCATATTGATCCCGACGTTCAAGGCATCAGCCTTGCCGCCATTTCGTTTGTCGACGACCAGCAGCCGCGGATCCGTCTCGCTCACGAACACGGCGCGCACGTTCTGAGTCGGCAGCGATCCGGCCGGCCGCTCGTTCGACGGCCGCAACGCAAACGCGTTCGTCAGCACGCCGAGCGTCTGATCCGTGGACCCGTCGCTGACGACGATGACTTGAAGATCGGGGTACGACGTTCGCAGGATCGATCTGACCGTGCGCACGATCGCCACGCTCTCGTTGTACGCCGGCACGACCACCGCGATACCAGGGAGCCGGCCTCCCTTCTTCACCATGATCCTGAGGCGGCGTGTGCCGGTGAGCCGCTGCCGGCGCAGCTCCACCCAGGCAAGCGCGATCATCAGCAGATTGAAGCCGTGGTAAACGACAAGGCCGGCGATGATGACGCCCGAGAAGAGCCAGGCCAACATGCTTGTCATGCGCCGACCGCCTGGGCCCTGCGTTGAGCGGACTGAAGGAGGTGGGCAAACAGCGCGCCGGACTCGACCAGGCGCTCTCTCAGGGAACCGCCGCTGGCCGGGATTCGCCCCAGGAACGCGGCCGGCACTCTCGGGTCGAGCGAATGCGCCAGCGCATCGATCACCTCGGCGACGATGCCCTGAACCGTCTCCTCCGCCAGCCGCTGCAGAAGCCGATCGACGAGTACGGGATCGAGCGGCTCCGGGTATCCGATTCGAGCAGACGAGGCAGCCGCCGTGGCGCTCTCATGCCGGACGCGAGAATCCCGAGCGCCCAGCAGCAGCGTCAAGGCGCGCCGGGCCCGCGGATCCGACGTCGTGCCCAACATCCGGATCGCCGACGCCCGGTGGTCCGCGTGGCTGTCGGTCGCGATGGTCAGGACCTCCGGTCGTGGCGGTTGGTCTCGCCGCGACACAGACGCGAGCAGGGCGCGGCTCGTGAGGGGATCCATGCCCGACAACATTCGACAGAGCGCGACATCACCGCCAACGCCATAACATCCGATGAGACGCGCCGCCGCCACACGGATCTCAGGGACCGGATCACTCGACCGCTGAACCAGCGCCGGCGCCATGTCCGCGTACGTTGAAGCGTGCGCTGTAGGAGTCGTTGCTCGCGCAAGACCACTCACCGCCGCGAGGCGAACCACCGGGTCAGGGTCCTCCATGGCTCCGAGCACGATCTGCCGGGCGGTGGGCGACAACGGGCGAGCCCGATCGAGCGTCGCTGCGTGCACCACCAGCGCACGGACATCAGGCGACGGGTCGCGGCGCAGGACGTCCTGAGTGTCAGGGCGGGCCTCGAGGATCTCGAGACACGCCCAGGATGCCGACACACGAACCCGCGGCGCTGATTCCGACACCAGCCTGGCGACTGGGAGGAGCGCTGCCGAATACTGTGCCGGCGCACGTCCGATCGCGCCGAGTACCTCGAGGACTGCGGCCTCATCGGCGCCTTGCAGGAGCGTCTCCACACGCGAACCGCCATCCGGCCTGTCCAACTGCCTGCGCACACGCGCGACGATACGCGCGTGACGCATCTTCCACGTCCGCAGTCCCAGACGCCTCGCAATCGGCGCCACGGCAATCGCGATCAGCAGGATCGCGTTGGCGGCGGCGAGAAGCGTGAGCGCTGGAAGCCAGGGCATGGTCGGCGGCTCTAGTAATTGAGGCGTGCGCGAAGCGCTCGCACCGCCGCCCCGTCGCGCAGGGACTCGAAGGCTGGATCGAGACCGAAGTAGGCGATCAAGCCCACCGCATCCAGATACATGGACAACGAACCCGGGACGGGCGCGAGCCCGACGAATTTCGCGAGGCCTATCGTGTCGTCGTAGGCATCCCAGTATTCGAGCGGCCGATCCGTGTCACCGAAGGCGGCGTTCAGGATCCCGAAGCAGCACGGGGAAATAGGCGACTCACGGTGCAGGGCCTGAAGGAAGTCTCTGGCCGACTCGTACTCACCGGTGCGGCCACGAGCTCGCGCCGCATTTCCCAGCGCGGCGGCCATCAATGCCTTACCCTCGCGCGTCTCGATCGCGCGATCGCACTCCTCCCGCGCGCGCGCCTGTCCCGTCTCCCCGCTCTTGGCCAGCGTCAAGGACAGGTCGAAGCGTGCCACGATCGAATCGGGCCATCGTTCGAGGACGGCGGTGAATGCGCGCGCGGCCTCGTCGTAGTCACGCGCGAAGTGCAGCACGCGGCCCACCCGCAGCAGCGTCCGCGGCGAGAACGGCTGCCGCTCCGCCGCATCCCTGGCCATGCCGATCGCATCGTTGAATTTCCCGGTGACGACCAGACACTCCGCGAGGCGCAACCGCGCCCGCCAATGCCCGGGGCGCGCCGCCAGCAGCTGTCGCAAACGGCTCTCCGCCGCTTGCAGCGACCAGTCGAGACGGTAGGCCACTTCAGCCGCGGCAAACAGGACCTCGGGGTCGGTTCCGTCAACGTCGGCCGCGCGCTCCAGTTCGGCACGTGCGCGTCGCGCCAGCTGGTCGCGATCGGCTGCGCACGCGGTTTCCGTCAGCGCGATGCTGGCCTCGACAATCCCGGCGTGCGATCGCGCATCGCGCGCGGCACCGATGCAGGCTTCTTCGAAGCTCGCGAGCGCCGCCTGGCACATCGCCTCGGTGCCCTGGGACAACTGCCAGCGGCCTCTCAAGTAGGCGAGATACGACTGTGGCGTGACCGGCCGCTGCGTGGTCAGCGTCCGCTCTTCATCGCTGCTCAGCCGAACGCCCAGGCCGGCGGCCACTCCGCACGCGATCCGGCCCAGGAGCCTCGGCAACTCGGACACATGCTCGTCGGCCTTCCATTCGTCCACCACGTGACCGGCACCGTTCATCATCGTCGCGGAGACGGCGACCATCCCGTTGTGCGACAACGCGCTGTCGATCGACACGCGCGGCGCGCGTTCGAGCGATACCTGCCGGCCGGCCTTTGACAGCCGTTCGGCACTGATCACCGCACTGGGCTGATACAGCACGGTGAGCGAGGCCGCGACCGACAACGTGTCCACGAACGCCTCACACACGGCCTGCGTCAACATGCCCTCTGTCGTTGACGCGCCAGTGGCCGCGGTCACGTGGACCCGGGTGGATGCGTCGGACAGCTGGCGAACGTCTTCGAGCGCGGTCACGAAATCGCGCATCGACTGAAACCGATCGGCGGGATTCACTGACAGCGCCCGGACGATGCAGTTCTCGAGATTGATCGGGATGTCGGGACGCAGCTCCCGAGGGCGCCGGAGCGGCGTGGTATGGGCCACATGTGGCACCCCCGCGAAGCTGTCCACCTCGTACGGCTGCTGCCCGATCACCATCTCGAACAGGACGACTCCCAGTGCCCAGATGTCGGTACGGTGATCGACGACCCCGCCCTCGGCCTGCTCCGGAGACATGTATCCGGCCGTACCAAGGCTGAGGCCGGCAACGGTCAACGTCGTCTGCGTGGTCAGCTTGGCGATTCCGAAGTCCAGGATCTTCACCAGCGGATCGCTCAGCATGATGTTTCCCGGCTTCACGTCCCGATGAATGACGCCGGCGGCGTGGGCTGCCGCCAGCCCACTGCCGATCTGACGGGCGATGTCGATGCTGAGGCTCAGAGGAAGCCGGCCGCGCGAGAGCCGCTGCTTCAACGTCTCGCCCTGGTAGTACGCCATGGCGAGAAACATCTGTTGTTCTGCGGTGTGATCGATGCCGTACAGCGTGCAGATGTTCGGGATGATCCAGTGCCGCCACGGCTCGCGCCTCGCGGATGAAGCGGGCCTTCGCGTCCTCGTCGAGGCTGAGATCCCGCCGCAGGAACTTGAGCGCGGCACGACGGCCGAGGCGCGTATCCTCGGCGACGTAGACGACGCCCATGCCGCCGGCGCCCAGCCGGCTGATCACGTTGTAGGGACCGAGCGTGCTGCCGACCAGCGGATCAACGGCGGCGCGGTCGGTGCCGAACGTCCCGGTGGGGCGGCGCTGAAGGGTGGGAGCAACCGGAGGCTCGAGGAAGTCGTCCTGCGCCTCGTACTTCAGGAGGGACTCGACCTCGGCGCGAAGCTCGTGGTCCTGGCCACAGGCGCTCGCAAGGAACGCGGGCCGCTCATCGGGCGGCCGCTCCAGGGCCTCGACGAGGACCTCCTTGATTCGTTGATACCGAACAGGATCCACGGCCGTGAATTCCTTTCATGACGAGCGTTCGAGTTCCCTGCGAAGCCACGCGCGGGCGGTCGCCCATTCGCGTTTGATGGTCGCCGGCGACAGCCGCGTGACTTCCGCCGTCTCCTCGATGCTCAGTCCGCCAAAAAATCTCAGTTCCACAATCTGCGCCTGCCGCGGGTCAAGGGCGGCCAACGCCTTGAGCGCCTCGTCCACCGCCACGAAGTCCAGGTGTTGATCCGCCGCGACCTCGAGCGCTTCGTCCAGCACCACGGGACTCTTGCCGCTGCCACGCTTCTCTGCGTTCTGCATGCGGGCATGGTCCACGAGAATCCGCCGCATGATCTGGGCCGCAATGCCGAAGAAGTGGGCCCGGTTCTGCCACTGCACCGCACGCTGATCGACCAGCCGCATATACGCTTCGTTCACCAGCGCCGTCGCCTGCAGCGTGTGATCCGGCCGCTCGCGACGGAGATAGCTTCCCGCCAGCTTCCGGATTTCCGCATACAGCGTGGGCATCAGGTCGTTCAGCGCCTGCTGGTCGCCGCCGCTCCATGCCTTCAGGAGCCGTGTGACGTCGTGCGGGTTCGGATTCGGATCGGACATGGTCCGGGCGGTTGTACTGCACGCCCGGACCATGGTGCAACCAAAAGCTCGGTCACGTTACCGCTCGACCGCTCGCAGCGAGGTGAACGCCGCCTTGGTGCGGAAGGTCGCCAGGCCGATGCGGCCGGTGCCAAGCGAGGTGTCCACGACATTGACCACGGCCTTGTCACCGATCCATGCCTGAATGCGGTTACCGACGACGCGGACGCGCAGCTTGTAGGCGGTATCGGATTTGAGCAGCAGACCAGCGAAGTCGGCGGCGCGCGGGTTGGCCAGCTCGTTCCACTGTCCGTCGATCACCTTGCCAAGCACGACGCCTTCTTCACCCGCGGTGCGGAACAGATAGAAATTGTTCTCGTCCTGGTATCGGAACACCAGACCGGCGCCCGCGACCCGGCGCCTGCTTCTGAGCAGCTCGTCGTCGCCGGCGGTGAGGTGCTGCGGCATGTCGGGAAGAACGCTGACCTCGGTCGTGATCTCGGCGTCGGCCACAGTCAACGGGTCGAAGAACATCATCGTGTTCAGCTCCCGTGCATCGTCGCGGGCCTGGAGCAGGTTGCCGCCGACGAGCGCCCACTGGCCGCGGACATGCCGCCAGTTCGGGTTGTAGCTGTCGAAATCCTCGTCCAGGAGAACCCGTTCGCTGCTGACCGGCGTCGGCACGAGGATGGGGCGCATGCCCACCGAGTTCGCAGCGCCCGATGCACACGCCGTCACCGGCACCGCCGCGAGAGCCACCAGGGTCAACCGAACCGACGCGCGAATGATGCTGTTCATGACCGTTCTCCTTCGTCTCACGAGTGAATGTTTTGGCGGCCGGTGTTTGCTGTCTTCGTCCGCCTTCATCTACACACGCGGAGCGGGCCGGCGAATTGGCTCACCGGCCCGAAACATTAGGTGTTTTCAGGAATCGAACAGCCGTGTCACTGACAGGCGACGTCAGAACAGAATCATCTCAGGCAACTTCAGAACCGGCTGCGGCTCGGGGGCCGGCGTGCCTGCCCGGTTGGCGGGCGCCGACGTGAACGAAGGCGCGCTTCCCCGTGCCATCGCGCGCTCGTCAGCCTGACGTCGGAACTCCTGCGCACGATCGAGACGCCGCCAGGTAGCCTGGCGGTCCCAGACTGGTCTCTTGGGGGCCTGATAGGAGTGGTTCGCCGTGGCTGCCGGCGCGCGCGAACTGGCTGTCGAACTCTCGGCCT
Organism: uncultured Acidobacteriota bacterium; assembly: GCA_963751025.1. Taxonomy (GTDB): domain Bacteria; phylum Acidobacteriota; class Vicinamibacteria; order Vicinamibacterales; family UBA2999; genus Gp6-AA40. The sequence continues at coordinate 17,031 of CAVVTC010000018.1, forward strand.
TGGCGAGGCGCATCTCTTCCTCGTAACGGCACTCACGAGCCTTGGATTCCATGCGCCTGATATCGCTCTCGATCTTCACGGCCTGAGCGTGAAGGCGCGTGACTTCCGCGTATTTCTGCTGGATCTGCTTTTCGAAATTACCCACCGTGGCGCTCGCCCGCTTCTCGATTGCCTTGTCCTGGTCATACATGGCGCTGGCCTCGGTAAGGCCCTCTTTTGCTTTCGAAACCTGCTCGAGCATCATGCCGCTGTGCCCGAGAACGCGGCCCGTTCGGCCGGCCATACCTGCGATCGCGAAGGCCTTTTGCTCGTGAGCGGCCCGTGCAGCAAGCTTGCTGCCCTCGGACAGTGTGTCAAGCCCGGCGGCAAAACGTGAGTCATCCGTCTTTCCAGGCTCCGCGATTCCGGCAGCCGCCCTCCCGGACCGCAAAAAGAGTTTGGTCTTCTTCGCCTGCGAATCCAGCAGCTTCTCGACGCCGCTCGCGACATTCGAGGCAGTCCCTGCGTAGTCGCCCCGCCGCAACGCGTCGGCTCCCTTCACCGCTGCGCCGACGACGCCCGGTGTCTCGGTCTTTCCCGGACGTATGACCATTCCTCTCTGCCGCTTCAAGTACCTCGTCGTAGGCCTCTGCCCCGCTCTGCACGCTCTCGAGTCCACTGGCAGACGACTTCGCTCCCTGTCCCTCGTATGCTGATATGCCCGCTGAGATCAGGCCATCGAACGCATCGTAGGCCTTCTTCACGTGAGGCGCCGCGGACTGGGTGACGTTGAGGAACGTATCCGACATCGCCTTGGTGACCTTGGCGACGCCGGCGGTCCCCCCCATTCCCGCATGAAGCTTCCCCAAGGTAGCGATGTCTTCCTGCCGGGCCTGGCCTTCTCGCAGTTGGGTCATCGCGGCCATCAGGTTTGAGATCCTCGTCTGAATGCGACCGAGATCCTCCTGCTTCTTCGCCCGATCGCTGTCCAAGGAACGGCACGCTTGCGATTCCTTCGCGCTGAATGGGGCTCGAGCGGTCTGTGCGTGGCTCATCGACGCAAGTGTGAGGAACACGGTGGCCAGGACGACGATGTGTGTCTTCATGACAGTTCTCCTGAACACTCACGCGGAACGGTGCAGGAAACCGGCTCACTCCTCACGCTGCAGGTGTACAGAACTCGAGGGCGACTGCTTCGCATGGAAGCAGCCGCCCTCGGAATCGCGCCGACCGTGACATTACCGTTCGATAACTCGCAGAGAGGTGAACGCCGCCTTGGCGCGGAAGGTCGCGAGGCCGATGCGGCCCGTACCGAGCGAGGTGTCCACGATGTTGACCACGGCCTTGTCGCCGATCCAGGCCTGGATGCGATTGCCGACGACCCGGACCCGCAGCTTGTAGGCCGTGTCGGTCTTGAGCAGCAGACCGGCGAAATCCGCGGCGCGCGGGTTGGCCAGCTCGTGCCACTGCCCATCGATCACCTTGCCGAGCACGACGCCTTCTTCGCCCGCGGTACGGAACAGATAGAAGTTGTTCTCGTCCTGATACCGGAACACCAGGCCGGCGCCTGCCACCCGGCGCTTGCCGTTCAGGAGCTCGCCATCCCCTGCCGTGAGGTGTTGCGGCATGTCGTCGAGGACGCTGACCTCGGTCGTGATGTCGGCATCGGCCACGGTCATCAGGTCGAAGAACGTCATTGCGTTCAACTCCCGTGCATCGTCGCGCGTCTGCAGCAGGTTGCCGCCGACGAGCGCCCACTGGCCGCGAACCTGGCGCCAGTGCGGGTTGTAGGTGTTGAAGTCCTCCGCCAGAAGAACCCGCTCGGTGCTGACCGGCGTCGGCACGAGGATGGGGCGCATGCCCGCCGAGTTCGACGATCCCGATGCGCACGCCGTCACGGGAGCGGCGACCGCTGCGACGAAAGCCAGGTGAATCGAGGTGCGAGCGATGCTGAGTGCGTTCATGACGGTTCTCCTGAAGTTGGGCCCTCGACGTCTGCCGGGGGCTGTTGAATTCGTGTTTGCCGTTCTGTCTACACACGCGCAGCCACCCGCCGGATTGGCTCATCGCCTGAGCCGAACCGGGCGTGGAAGCGATCGACATAGAGGTGTCGATCACGCAATTGAGCTGATGGCTGATTCGTGTGAGCCGATTCGCCGGCCGACTCCGCGTATCTGAGCAGACGGAACGCGGATGCTAGCCGCCAACAACTCTCAGACAGGAGATACGACCATGACCCGCAGACACCTCATCGCCATGACCATCATCGTCCTCGGCTTCGCCTCGGGCGCCTTCGCGCAGACCGCAGACGACGCCTCGTACCTTCGCGAGTCACCCAGGACCATCGTTCGCATGGACCCCCTGGATCCCGTGAGCCGCGCGGCGATCCTCGCCGCGATCGCCGCTGGAAGCGACATCGCGACTCCGACGACAACGCCCTCCAGCGTTGTGTTCTTCTCGGCCCCGGAGCCTCCGGCGCCGGCGCCGCAACCGACTCGCGTCGTCGTCCAGGAACGGCCGGCCGGACCATCGCGCTTCCAGTCCGTACCTCAGGGGATCAGCCAGACCGTGCAGTCGTCGCATGAAGTGCTCGGCCTTTACGAGCATGGCATCGAGGCCAACGCGCTGAAGAACTACTACAACAGCGGACGCTGAAGGAGGAGTTCGAGCTCTCACCGCCGGGCCGGCCACCGTATGAGTGGTCCGGCCCGGTCGTGTTTTGAGTAGACGAGGTCAGGGCCTGAGCACCGCGTTCGCGGACGCGGCCAGGATCCGGGCAATGCGGTCGAGCGTGTCATCCGGGGTGACGAATGGCGGGGCCAGCACGAAGACGTCGCCGCGGACCCGGCTGAACAGACCTCGCGAGGCCGCCTCGGCATGAATGCGCGCGCCGACCTGCTCCTCGGGCGCGAACGGTGCCTTCGTGTCGCGGTCCTTCACGAACTCCACGGCGCACATCAGTCCTTTGCCGCGTAGCTCGCCAACGTGCGGATGATCGCCAAGGGCCGCGCGCAGAGCGCCCATGAGATACGCACCTTTGCGGGCCGCTTCAGCGACGAGGTTCTCGTCTTCGATGATCTGCAGCGTACGCAGTGCGACCGCGCATGCAACGGGATGCGCGCTGTAGGTGTAGGCGTGCATCCACGGGCCGCCTTCGTCCAGGACTCTCGCGATGTGATCGCTGACGCCGACACCGCCACATGGGACGTAGCCCGACGTGATCGCCTTGGCAAACTGCACGATGTCAGGCGACACACCCCAGTGCTCGAGGGCGAACCACTTCCCGGTCCGGCCGAATCCCGTGATGACCTCGTCGGCGGCGAAGAGCACATCGTGCCGGTCGCAGATCTCGCGGATGCGCGGGAAATAGTCATCGGGCGGGACGATGACACCGCCGACCCCGATCACTGGCTCGGCGAGAAACATGGCGACGGTGTCGGCGCCTTCGCGCAGGATGGCCTCTTCGAGCGCGGTCGCAGACAAAGTGGGAACGTGAACGAAGCCGGGGACGCGCGGCTCGAAGAGCGGCCAGTATCCGGCGATCCCCGTCGCGCTCATGGCGGCCAGCGTGGTGCCGTGGTAGCCGAGCTCTCGCGAGATGACCTTCGTCTTGCCGGGCCGGCCGCGGCGCTTCCAGTACGAGCGCGCCATTTTGATGGCGGTCTCGTTCGCCTCGGCGCCGCCTGACGTGAAAAAGAAGCGGTTGATATGTGGATAGGTCAGCCGTGCGAGCCGCTCGGCGAGCTCGATTGCTCGCGGGTTCGAGCTGCCGCAGTAGCCTGACGCGTACGCCAGCGTCTCGAGCTGCTCGCGTGCGGCCTCGGCGAGCTCATGGCGGCCGTGACCGAGGACGACATTCCAGAGGCCGGCAAGACCGTCGATGTATTCCTTCCCGTCGGCATCCACGAGCATCGCCCCGTGGCCGCGGACCCACACGCGGCCGGCCCGGTGCACAGCGGGATCGTGCAGCGGGTGGATGAGCGAGGCCAGATCGCGGGCGAGCAGGTCCTGCAAAGCGGAGTGATTGTATCCGCTAGGACGATGCGAGGTGTCTCAGCTTGTCGGGATTCCGCACGACGTAGATGGCCTTGATCGTGTCGCCGTCGAACTCGAAGGCGTTGGTCTGAACCAGCCCGCGCGGCCCGCTGACAATCAGCCCGGGGAGACCGTTGATGACGTCGAAGCGCACGGACATCTCGTCGGTGAAGCCCTTGCGGACGACGCCGGCGAGGAAGGCCGCGCAACGATCGGCGCCTTCGATGACGTTGAGCGCCGCGGGCACCTTGCCGCCACCGTCGCTGACCACGCGGGCATCGCTGGCGAGCATGCGCGTCAACGCCGCGATGTCGCCGGTTCGTGCGGCGCTGAGGAACGCCGACACGAGTGCGGTGTGCTTCGGGTCCACCCCGCTCGCCGCCCCGTGTGACTGGATCGCCGCCGGCCGCGCCTCGCGCACGCGCGTCCGCGCGCGGCTCGCCAGCTGACGGCACGCGGCTTCGTTGCGACCCAGCGTCTGAGCCACCTGCTCGAACGAATAGTCGAACACGTCGTGCAGCAGAAAGGCGGCACGCTCGAGCGGCGAGAGGCGATCGAGCGCCAACAGCAGCGCCACCGACAAATCCTCGGCGAGCTCGGTCTGCGCATCAGGCGCCAGCGACGCGGTGTCGGTGACGGGATCCGGGAGCCACGGCCCGACATACTCCTCGCGCCGCACGCGCGCGGACTTCAGCACGTCGAGGCAAATCCTGGTCGTGGTGGTGATGAGAAACGCTCGCGGCTCCTCGACGCTCGCGCGATCGGCGTCGTGCCAGCGCAGATACGCCTCCTGCACGGCGTCCTCGGCCTCGGCCATCGAGCCGAGCATGCGATACGCCAGGCCGAGCAGACGCCGCCGGTGCGGCTCGAACGTCGCAGCAGGATCGGTCGTCATCCCCGGTGCGCGGCGGCGAGGCCCTTGTCGAACGCGAGCGGGGCGCCGCCAACGACAACGCGCGTGCAGGCCTTGCCGTGCCCCATCGCGTACTTGACGGTTGGATACATTCGCGCCGTGACAATGGCGAACGCGAGGCTCACCACGGCTCTCGGCCCCCATCGCCTGATGATTTCATCGCGATACTGGTCCGCCGACGGATCGTGATCGAGCGTCGCACGCGTGAACCGCCAGGCCAGCGCCACGTCGGGAGGCATCATCAGAGGTGTCTCGGTCAGCACAGCGGTCAGGACCTTCGGATCGACTCCCGCCCGTTCGGCCATCGACACGCCGAGTTGCGTACACGGGCCGCAGTCCTCATGTCGAACGGCCGTGATGGCCGCAGCCGCCAGCGCGTCCACAGGCACGTCCTTCCGATACTTGCCGAGCGACGTCGCACGCTGGAACATCCAGGCCGCGCGCGGGTCGGCCTCGATCATCTCGTGCACATAGCTCGCATCGTAGTTCCACTGACGTTCGAACGCCGCGGTCCCTCGCCGCATGAGCCACTTCAACATGACGTCCTCCAGGTCTCTGATCAGAAGGACGAAACAGCGAGCGTCGATGTGACGTGGGCGGAAACGGCCGACCGTGACGCATTGGCCCGACGCCACCACATCTGGTGAGCGTGCTACGGCCGAGAGGAAAAAGACGGGCTGAATCTCAGGCGGAGTGCGGGCACGGGATATGCCTGCATTTCTATCGAGGTTGCGCCATGCTCCGAAACAGTTGCCTCGTCGTCGGCCTGTTGCTTCTGACAGCCGCCATTGGCTGCGACGACGACGAACCCACAACGCCCACCGGCTTCAATGTCATCCTTTATCAGAACACGAACTACAGCGGCGACAGCCGCGTATTGATCGGGAACGCAGCTGACCTGGACGATTATCCCGGCTGCGGCGGCGCCAGCGACGACTGGAATGACTGCATCTCGTCGATACGCATTCCCGCCGGGTGGTCGCTCACGGTCTACGAGCAGGACAACTACGCCGGCACGAGCACGACACTGACCGCCGACGTGCCGGATCTCGAACGGATCACCGGCCCGTGCGGCAACGACTGGGACGACTGCATCTCGTCGATTCAGGTCCGCCAGCCATAAATCGTGGGGGCCGGCTTCAGCGAGATCGTAGGGCCGGCTTCAGCCGGCCCTTGAAGCGTCAGCGATAGAGCTTCAGGTTGTTGTAGGCAGCCGCGATATTGGAGGCGCGCAGCCGCTCGTAGTACGCCCACTCCTTGTACTTGCTGAGCGTGATCGTCTGCTGAAGCTCCTGGAGGCTCTTCCCCGCCGCCATGCCAGCCGAGACCTCCGCTCTCAGATCCTCGAAGAAGGTCCGCGCCTCGACAACGTCGGCCTTGGTGAACGTATTGCCATGCCCTGGCGCCAGCACGTCGAAGTCGAGAGCCTCAACCGTCCGGTACGATCGGATCCATTCCGACATCGGGCTCCCGTCGAAGGCGCCGCATGCGCTCGGCAGCGATCGCATTGACGTCGTGACGAGCGCGTCGGCGAGAAACTCGGTCGCGAACACGACGCGTTCCGCCGGGAAATACATGACGGCGGCATCGTCGGAATGATTCAGGCCGGGGTGGATGATCTCCACCGTCTTGCCGCCGAGGACGATGCGCATCGAGGTGGAGAACACGATGTCGGGCCGTCGGATGTCGGCTTGCAGCTCCTGAGGCGGGATCTGGCCATCCTTGTTTCGATCCATCGCCGCAAACGAGTTGCGCCCCAGACCGCAGATGCCCGGCGCGGCATTGGTCGGGATGCTGATCTCCTCCGGGTCGATCCGGCCGTTGTCGTTGCGGTCGTACATGTCGCCGGGCATGTGCGGGTACCGGCCGTCCATGTTGCGAAGCATGTTCTCGTGTGCCACGAACGTCGCCGTGTCGGCGAAGACCTCGCCGCCCGACGCATGATCGTAGTGACTGTGGCTGTACACCACATAGCGCACCGGCGCCTTGAAGCGCTCGTCGATTTGCGTGCGTAACCAACGGGCAAATTCCAGGTTGATCGGATCGCCAAGGACGATCCCGGCCGGCGTCACCAGAAAGATCGTGTACCAGTTGCCGTTGCGAGCCCGGTACAGGTCGGGCGCAATGCGGATGATCTCGCGCGCAGGCCCGCGAGGCGCCGCTGCTGCCGGCGCCTGAGGGCCGGCCGCCGACACGCCGCCGACGAGAACCACCGCGGCACGCACAACCACACACGGATCTGACAGGCATCTAGGTACGCCTTTCCCCATTTCCCTACCGGCCGCTCCGTTGTCGCGGCCGGAAATCGCGGTCGAGGCTCGTGTGAGCGGTATCTTCCAGTACAGTCCACTAGAGCTCCCGGGTCATCTCGATCATCGTGCGGCGGAATCCGAGTCTCGCGAAGAGCTGCTGCGCTCCTGCGTTCTGCTCGGCCGTCCACAGCATGACACGCGGCGCGCCGCGTTCACGCAGCCATGCGACCGCTGCCTCGATGAGCGCCGTCGCCGTCCCACTTCGTCGTCCGCGCTCGTCCACGACGACGTCGTGGACGAAGCCGCAGGCGTCGCGCAGTTCCTTCCACGAGATGGGCTCGAGCCCGGCGTAGACGTAGCCGATCACCTCGCCCTCCCGCTCGGCGACGAAGATCACCACGTCTTCGTCCTTGAGCTGCCTGCCGAGAAACCAGGCGTAGCCCTCCGCGGGATCGGTGCCGGGATCCATGAATCGCTGGCGATCGAACTCGTAGTGGGCGCGCATCAGCGTCGCGCCGAGCCGCCCGAGCACGGGGAGGTCAGCAGCCGTTGCGAGGCGAACAGTGGTCACGGTACCTGGACGTGGAGCTCGGCGGCGTAGAGCATCGTCCGATCCTGGTCGCGCGCCGGCCCAGGCGAGCATTGTCGCGGCGTCGGCCTTCACGATCGCGTCGTGCGCGGTCTTCCCGTTGACGGTGACGCGCACGGGCCTGGCGAAATCGATCGCGTCCGGCGACAGCAGCAGGGTGAACGCCTGCACGCCGCGCGTCTTGACGTCGAATGCGTTGCCGGCGCGCACCGCGTCCACGCGGCCGGACGGCTTCCCGTGCTCGAACAGCGTTCGCTCCATCACTGGAATCGGTTGATAGGTGTTCACGTCCGTCAGCGTCACGTCGGACGGCCGCTTGCCGAGGCGATCGATCACGAGCCAGCGGAAGCGGTTGTAGCGATCGGTCCGCTCGGTCTCCCAGGACATCCGCTCGGGATGCGGCTGACGCGGGTGCGCCGCCAGATACGCCTCGTAGCCCGGCACGCTCCTGCGGCCACCAGCTCACGTCGTGGCCGGCATCCGGATACACCTTGAACTCGTGCGGCACGCCCGCGCGCTTGAACATCGCGACGAGCGGCTCGACGGACGCCGCCGGGTAGAGCGGATCCTTCCCGCCGTTGACGATGTGCAGCGGGCAGTTCACGAGGTTGCCGACATAGAGCTGGCCATCGGCGCCGGTGTCGGGGTTGGCGATCACCAGCGGATGCCCATTGAGCGGCATGCACGCCGACCACGGGGTGGCCTGTCGCATCGCGAAGAAGTACACGCCAGTACCGCCGTCGGAGATGCCGGTGATGTAGATGCGTGACTCGTCCACGTTGTAGTCGCGCTTCACGCGCGCGACGAGACGCGTGATGTTGTCCACCTGGCCGGCGTTCCACCACTGCGACTGCGCCCAGGCGCGCGGGTGCAGCACGATCTCGCCCGCGCTCTGGATGCGATTGGTCAGTGGCCGGGCCGGCGGATCGCCAGGCCCCGGCGCCTGCGCGACCAACGCCGCCATGCAGGCTCACCCGCAGCGGCCACGGCCGCGCGGGATCGTAGTCGGCCGGGATCTCGACGATGTTGTCGAGGGCGAGGCCGTGGTCTTTCGACGGCAGCTCGATGCGGCCTGTCTTCTGCTTCGCGTACGGACGGCCGGTCTTGAGCCGCGCACGAATCTCGTCGACGCTCGGCCCCCGACGCCAGGACCTGCTGCGCGGCCTTGTCGGTCTCTCCCTCGCCCGCGTCCCAGAACGCGCGCATGGCGGCGTCGAGTTTCGCCGTCGCGGGAAGGGCCTGAGCCGCACCGAGGGCGCTGGCAAGCGTGAGGACAAGCACTGAAACGAGCGCGCGCGTCATGGGCTCATCTTACGCCCACAAGAACGTTCGTCAACGCGAGACAGTCCAAGATCTCCGCGTCTCCGCGTCTCCGCGGTTTACGGAGATGTGAGTCACGTGCGACACGTGAAGTCACATTCGTGCCCACACTTGACAAAATCAAACACGTGTTTGATACACTTGTTTAAACTGCTCATGAAACGCCTGCTGCGCGCGATCTCTCTGCTGTTGATCGTCGGCCTTGCCGTCGGCGCCTGGTGGTACACCAGCCGCCCGCCGACCTCGCTCACCCTGACCGGCATCGTGACCACGAATCACATCGTGGTCAGCCCGCAAATCACCGGGCGCATCACCGAGCTCAAGGCCAGGAGGGCGACGTCGTCAAAGCGGGCCAGTTGCTGGCCGTGCTCGCGCCCGACGAACTGCGGGAGGAGCGCGCCTTCTATTCGTTCAGCGCCGAGGCGCCGGCTCCCAGGTGCTCGAGAGCGAGGCGGCGCTGCGGCTGCAGGAGCGGCAGAGCGTCGACCAGATCACGCAGGCGGAGGCCACGCTCGCCTCGACAGAGTCGCAGCTTGCCGCGACGCAGGCCGAGCTCGACAACTCGAAGGTCGTCTTCGATCGCACGCAGCGGATGGCCAAGGAAGGTGTGGACACGATTCAGGCCCTCGACTCCGCTCGCACGGCGTACGACGTGAACCGGTCCCGGCTCGCGGCGCTCCTCAAACAGATCGAGGCCCAGAAAGCGGCCGTCGCGCTGGCGCGATCGAGCGCCGAGCAGGTGGCGATGCGAAAGAGCCAGGTCGCGTCGAACAGACAGCAGCAGGCCGCGGCCGCCGCGCAGCGGGCCCGGGCCGACGTGCGCCTCGCCTACACCGAGATCCACGCGCCGATTGACGGCATCGTCGACGTGCGTGCGGCCCTGCCCGGCGAAGTCGTCACGCCCGGGCAGCCGGTCGTCACGCTGATCAACCCGGACGACCTCTGGGTGCGCGTCGATATCGAGGAGACCTACATCGACCGCGTGCGCGTCGGCGACACGCTGACCATCCGTCTCCCGTCGGGCGCGGAGCTCCAAGGCACGGTCTTCTACCGCGCCGCCGACGCCGGCTTCGCCACGCAGCGGGACGTGAGCCGGACGAAGCGGGACATCAAGACGTTCGAGGTGCGCCTTCGCCTGGACAACAAGGAGCGGCGTCTGGCCGTCGGCATGACCGCGTACGTGTTGTTACCGCTAGCTGGTAGCCAGTAGCTGGTTGCCGGTAGCACAAGACCGAAGACCGTCATGAGCAACGCCATCGAAGTCCGAGACATCGTCAAGAAGTTCGGCGACTTCACCGCCGTCAAGGGCATCACCTTCGACGTCAAGGCGGGCGAGATCTTCGGGCTGCTCGGTCCGAACGGCGCCGGCAAGTCCACGCTGATTCGGATGATGGTCACGCTGCTGCCGCCGACGGCCGGCACCGCGACCATCAACGGCTTCGACGTGGTCAAGAAGGCCGACGAGGTGCGTCGATCGATCGGCGTGATCCCGCAGGCGATGACCAGCGACCTCGAGCTGACCGCGTACGAGAACCTGCTGATCTTCGCGAAGCTGTACGGGGTGCCGCGCGACACGCGCACGCGGCTGATCGCGGAGCTGCTCGAGGCCGTCGAGCTGACGCAGTGGGCGGACAAGCCGGTGAAGAACCTGTCGGGCGGCATGCGGCGCCGCGTCGAGATCGCGCGAGGCCTCGTGCACGAACCGCGGGTCTTCTTTCTCGACGAGCCGACCACCGGGCTCGACCCGGTCTCGCGCACCGCGGTCTGGGGCATGCTGCAGCGCATCAAGTCGCAGCGCGACCTGACCGTGCTCGTCACGACACACTACATGGACGAGGCCGACAAGCTCTGCGACCGGATCGCGATTGTCGATCACGGCAAGCTCGTCGCGCTGGATTCACCGCAGGCGCTGAAGGCATCGATTCCCGGACGAGCACCCGAGACGGTCACGCTCGACGACGTGTTCGTGCACTACACCGGGCATGACCTTCGCGATGCGCTGCAGGCGCCATCGGCGGCCGACAGCCCGTTCGTGATGAGGCGGTAGACGGAGAGGCGGGTCTTCAGACCCGCCTGGAGAACGCATGCACAGAACCTGGGCCATCGTCGAACGGGAGATGCGGAGGTTCAGCAAGAGCCCGACGCTGATCGTCATGTCGATGATCTTCCCGCTGCTGCAGCTGATCGTGCTGGGCTACGCCTTCGGCGGCAACGTCAAGCACCTGAAGCTGGCCATCGTCGATCAGGATCACGGGGTGCCGGCGGTCAAGATTCGCGAACTGGCGTCGGCCGTGTCGTCGGGCGCCCGAACCGTGGACCTGACGGACTACTCGGATTCGGGCCAGGCGATGACCGACCTGCGCAACGGCGTGGTCAACGGCGTGCTGACGATTCCGCCGGACTTCTCGCGGCGCGTGCTGACGAACAACGAGCCACGCGTCGCGCTCATCTCGGACAACACCGACACGTTCGTGTCGGCATCGCTCGCGGCGACGGTTGGCGGCGTGATCGGGCAGCTGAACGCCCCGGAAACGCCGGTTCGCGTGGAGGGTGCCGCCGGTCTGGACGTCGTCGAGGTGTATCCGTACGTGCCCTATATCCAGTACCTCCTGCCCGGTTCCATCACGATGTCGATCTTCATGATGGTGATGATGGGCGGCGGCATCATCTTCATCGACGACAAGGCCCGCGGGCTGCACGAAGGGTATCTCGTCACGCCCATCACCAAGCTGGAACTGGTCGCCGGGTTCAACATCTCGGGCGCGATCAAGGCGGTGCTCGCCGGCGCGGTCATCACGATCATCGGCTCGCTGATCGCCGGCGTGCCCAACCCGCTGGATCCAATCCGATTCTTCCGGATGATGCTGGTCATCTCGATCACATCGTTCGCGCTCATCAGCCTGATGTTCCTGCTCATGGTGCGGGTCACCGATCCGCTCATGCCGCGGATGATGTTCGGCCTTCTGAACACCGTGCTGTATTTCCCGAGCGGCGCGGTGTATCCGCAGCAGGGATTCCCGGGCTGGATGCAGGTCATCGCCGTCATGGACCCGTTCACCTACTCCGTGCACGCGTTCAAGAGCCTGCTGCTCAAGAACACCGGCTTCAGCGCCATCGCCGGCGACCTCGCCTATCTCCTGATCTTTTCCGTCGTCGCGATGACCGCCGCGACCTTGCTCTTCAAGCGAACGCTGTAGCCGTGGACATCGAGATCTCGAGACCCGTCAGCGTCTCATCGAGGTCGCGGCGCGGCTGTTCGCCGAGCGCGGCTTCTCGAAGGTCACCGTCCGCGAGATCTGCCGGAGCGCCCGCGCCAACGTCGCGGCCATCAACTACCACTTCGGCGGAAAGCAGGGCCTCTACGACGACATCGTCCGCTCGGCGATCACGACCATGCACGGGACGACGGAAGCGATTCAGCAGGCTGGCGAGGGGAAGCCGGCCGATGAACAACTGCGAATCTTCGTGCGCATCTTCCTGACCCGCGTCGTGCAGGCGCGCGATGGATGGATCCACCAGTTGATGGCGCGAGAGCTGAACGACCCGACACCCGCCCTCGATCTCGTGGTCACGCAGGTGGTCCGGCCGCGCATGGCCTACCTCGCCAGCGTGATTGCGGTCCTGATCGGGTGCCGGCCCAACGACTCGCGCGTCGAGCGATCGGTGATGAGCGTGCAGGCGCAGTGCCTGATCCTGCTGAACGACAAGATCGCCAATCGCCTCCACCCGTTCGCGATCACGAACAAGCGGCTCGACCAACTCTCGGAGCACATCACGACGTTTTCGCTGGCTGGTATCAGGGCGCTGAAGTAAGTCAGGTCGGTGACTTCACGTGTCGCACCGTGACTGCGCTGGGATGCACGAACCGCGGAGACGCGGAAACGCGGAGGTTTCCAATTGCAAGGTCTTTCGTTGACGAGCGTTCTGGGGCGGGTGGCGCCTGCGTCGGGGAGACCCGGCGACAGGACCCGGTGCCGCGTCAACGCCATTGAAGTCGAACGCTGATTAGAAATCAGAAACGAATGTCAGTGTCACGCGTGCACGCCCGGCGCCTCGTGACCGGTGCGCGCGACGTACTCGACGTACGACCCCGGATAGAGATGCGGCTCCCGCTCGACGCCGCTCTCCCCGCCCAGCTCGATCACCCGGTTGCTCAGCGCGCGCAGGAACGCGCGGTCGTGCGACACGAACAGCATCGTGCCGTCGAAGTCCTTCAGCGCCTCGATCAGCATCTCCTTCGTGAACAGATCGAGATGGTTGGTCGGCTCGTCGAGCACCAGGAAGTTCGGCGGGTTCAGCAGCATCCGCGCGATCACCAGCCGGGTCTTCTCGCCGCCTGAGAGCGCGCGAATCTTCTTGTCGATGTCGTCGCCCGAGAACTGAAACGCGCCGGCAAGGCTGCGCAGCACGCCGATCGACTCGTCGGGAAAATCCCGCTGCAGCTGCTCCTCGATGGTCAGGTCCGGATCGAGCAGGTCGAGCGCCTGCTGCGCGAAGTAGCCCATCTTCAGGCTCGCGCCGAGCTTCACCTCGCCGGCGTCCGGCGCCAGCGCTCCGGCCACCATCTTCAGCAGCGTCGTCTTGCCGGCGCCGTTCTTGCCCATCACGCACCAGCGCTCGCCGCGCCGGATCGTCATGTTCAGGCCGTCGTAGACCACCCGGCGGCCGTAGGCCTTGGACACGCCGTCGAGCACCGCCACCTGATCGCCCGACCGCGGCGGCTGACGGAAGTCGAACCTCACGACCGGCCGCTTCTTCGGCAGCTCGATCTTCTCGATCTTCTCGAGCGCCTTCACCCGGCTCTGCACCTGCGCCGCCTTGGCCGCGTGCGCGGCAAAGCGCTCGATGAACCGCTGCTCCTTGGCCAGCATCGCCTGCTGGCGGGCGTAGGCGGCCTCGCGGTTGGCTTCGCGGATGGCGCGCTCGCGCTCGTAGAAATCGTAGTTGCCGGAGTAGACGGTGATCTCGCCGCCGTCGATCTCGGCGATCTTCCTCACCACGCGATTCATGAACTCGCGATCGTGCGACGTCATCAGCAGCGCACCGGGCAGGGACTTCAGGAACGCCTCGAGCCAGATGATCGACTCGATGTCGAGGTGGTTGGTCGGCTCGTCCATCAGCAGCACCTCGGGCGCGCCGAGCAGCACGCGCGCCATCGCGACGCGCATCTTCCATCCGCCCGACAGCAGGCCGACGTCGCCATCGATCCGCTCGTCGTCGAAGCCGAGCCCGTGGAGCACTTCGCGCGCCTGCGCCTCGAGGCCGTAGCCGCCCAGATGCTCGTACTCCTCCTGCACCTCGCCGAAGCGCGCGAGGATGCGGTCCATATCCGCCGCCCGATTCGGGTCGCCCATCGCCTGCTGGAGCGCCTCGAGCTCGTGATGCAGGTCGCCCAGCCGGCCGCTGCCGGCAATCGCCTCGTCCAGGACCGAACGCCCCGACATCTCCTCGACGTCCTGACGGAAGTAGCCGACGGTCAGCTTCTTCGGCACCGACACGTCGCCTTCGTCCGGCGGTCTCTTCGCCGACGATCATCCGGAACAGCGTGGTCTTGCCCGATCCGTTGGGACCGACGAGGCCGACCTTTTCGCCTGGATTGAGCTGGAAGGACGCGTCGACGAACAGCACCTGCCGGCCGTACTGCTTGCCGATCCGCGAGAACGAAATCACACGAGCAGCTCCCCACGGCCGACGAGCACCGCTTCACCACCCACCCTCACACGATCGATGGCGCCCGGACGTCCATCAATCGCGACATGGATGCGGCTGGCCCGGCCCATCGCCACGCCTTGACTGATGACGATGCTTTGGGCGGCGGCACCGGTGACGAGGCCATGCTCGACGAGATAGCAGCCCACCGGACCGCACGCGCTGCCCGTCGCCGGATCCTCGACGATCCCGAACTCGGGCGCGAACATGCGGCCATAGACCGTGTCGGACGGTGACGGCCCGCCAACCGCAAACAGGAAGATTGGCAGGTCGAGGCCGCAGGCCTCGCACAGCCTGCCGAATCCAGCCTTGTCGCTGACCGCGCGATCGACGGCCTGGTGGTTCTTGAGCGCGACGAGCAAGTAGGGCAGCCCGCAGGAGACCTCCTGCACGGGCAGGTTGTCGGCGAGGTCCGTCACCTCCAGGCTGAGCGCAGCCGCCACCGGCGCTCGGTCGGAGACGATGGGGCCAAAGGTCGGCGCCCGCTGCGTCATCCAGGCGAAGCTCAGAGCGCCGTCGGTCCATTCCAGGTCCACCGGAATCGGCCCGATGTTCAGGCCGAACACGAATCGCCCGGTGCCCGCCGCGATGACTCCGCTCCTGGCAAGCGCGAACGTGCTGCCGATCGTCGGGTGACCCGCCATCGGCAGCTCGTTCCACGGCGTGAAGATGCGCATGCGGATGTCGGTATCCGGGCGCTCCGACGGGAAGATGAACGTGCTCTCGGAGAAGTTCATCTCGCGGGCGATGGCCTGCATGCGCGCCGCGTCGAGATCGCGCGCGTCGGTGAACACGGCGAGCTGATTGCCGAGGAGCGGCACTGCGGTGAAGACGTCGTAGTGAAGGTAGGAAAGCGGCATCTTCGCAGTATAGGAGAACGTTCGAGCCTTCTTGTCTTACGGCCAACTGTCTCCGTAGAGGCGGGTCTTCCCTGGCCTGAGCGGAGTCGAAGGCAGACCCGCCAGGCGCGTCTAAAGACGCGCCTCTACGTGTCGAAAGACGCGCCTCTACGTGCGGAGCCGCAGTCGGCGGCCGACGGCAAGGCCCATGTGATACGCGCCTTCCTGCTGAAGCCAGACGTGGCGTGCGTGGTTGTCGGCCAGCTCGACGATCAGCATGCGTGCGGGCTCGGGAAGAGCCGCCGCGATCTGCTCGACGAGCTGCTCCTGCCGCTGAATATCCACCGGGGCAAAGAGCTCGTCCTCATGGATCGCTTGCAGCAGGTCCTCGTACTCGGCCTCGCACTGATCCTCGGCGTCGGAGAACGATGGGACGTGGCGCAGCTTGCCATCCAGTTCCAGCTTGGCGGCGCAGCGTTCGGCAAGTTCGAGCAGTTCTTCGGACGTCGGCATCTCCTTATGTTATGTCCCAGTTGGTGGTTGGTGGTCGGTGGTTCGTGGGTAACACCCCAAGGCCCAACCAACCCCTGACCACCCACCACTAACCACCAACCAGTCCCGACGATGTTGTCGGGAATGTTCAACAGCGAGACGCGATTTGTCGAGAATTCCCTGTCGCCACGGCGTCAAGATGCCGAAATTCCGGGTGATTTCCGCAGGGCGCCAGATCGGTGTGCGGCCTGCGTCTTGCTATCAAAGTAGCCGCCAATCGAACGCAAACAGCCCTGAAGGGAAAGAACGCTATGCACGCGCGCGCGCTCGTCGATCGTGTCCGGGGAGAATTCAACGAAATGCCGGGGCTTCAGCTCACCATCCCGCAAGCCGCTCGCCTGCTCGGTATCGAGCCGGAGGCGTGCCGGAGCGTGATCGATCAACTCGTGGACTCGGAGTTCCTGAGAAGGACGCCTGCGGGGACGATTGTGAGAGTCGAGCGTTAAGTACCGGGCCGCTCCGGGCCGCCTGAAGGCGGCCCCCACGTTCACACGCCCCCACGTTTTCTTCGCAGGATCTCCGCCGCCCGTTCGGCAGCCTCGCGCACGAGAAACCCCATCCTGGGATGGGCCGGTTCGCAGTCTGGCTCGATCCCCTGTTCCCGCATCTCTTCCGACGTCGTCGGCCCGATCGAGGCGATCGCGCACGTCTTCAGGCCGCTGCGCACGGCATCCCGCAGCCCCATCGATTCCGGCCACTTTCAGCAGGTGCACGACCTGAGTGGCGGTCGTAAAGAGGACGACATCGATCTGCCCGGCCACGATCGCCCGCACGCCGGCTTCGAGCGGCCCCAGATCATCAGGCAGAGCCCATTGATAGACGGGCACCCGGGTCACCCTGGCGCCGCGCGTCTCGAGGCCTGAGAGCAGGTCCGGATTCGAAGCGCCATATTCCTGCACCGCGACCCGCCGGCCGTCGAGCGAGAGCTCGTGTTGCTTTGCGTCGAGCGCCGACAGCACCTCGCGCCAGGTATTGGGTTCGGGTGCGGTCACCCAGACCGGCACGTCGAGCTCGCGCAGGGCGGCGACCGGCTTGGGGCCTCGCGCAACGACCTTCGTGCGACCGAGAGCCCGCACGAACGAATCGCGCGAGCCGCGCACGCGCTCGACGACGGCGACGAGCGCGCGAGTGCCGACGCCGGTCAGCAGGATGACGAGATCGAACTCGTCACGCTCGAGCGCGTCGGCAAACGCGATGGCTTCAGGGTTGGACTCGAGCGGCACCTCGCGCATCGAGGGCGCCGCGATGGGCTGGCCGCCGTACGAGGAGACGATCGAGGCCATCTCCTTCGCACGACGGCTTTCGAGAATCAGGACACGACGGTTGTCAAATGACGGGGACATTGGTGACTAGTGATTATTGATCTTTGATTCATTGGTGATTTCTTGATTGGTGATCGGTGATTGCAAGACCCGGCGCACTGCCCAGCGGCACCTGGCCCACCATCACCGGAACACCAATCACCGATCACCGACAAATCAAGAATCTACAATCACCAATCAACAACGGATCGATTGGGCCTACTCGCCGCCGTGCAGATAGGCTTCTTCACCGTGCATCGTCACGTCGAGGCCGGTCGCCTTCGTCGCTCACGCGTCGCCCGCAGCGGGATGAACAGGCCGATGACCTTGAGCAGGATGAAGGTGACGCCGCCGCTGAAGACGATCGCCGTCAGGACCGCTACCGCCTGGATGCCGACCTGGCCGGGGTTGCCGGCGATGAGGCCGTCGAACACACCGTTCAGGCTCTTTTCGGCGAAGACGCCGGTCAGGAGCGCGCCGACCGTACCGCCGACGCCGTGAGCCGCGACGACGTCGAGCGAGTCGTCGAGCCCTGTCTTCACGCGGATGATCAACGCCAGGTAGCTCGGGACCGCGGCGATGGCGCCAAGGGCGATCGCGCTCATCGGGCTGATGAAGCCCGCCGCCGGCGTGATGGCCACCAGTCCGACAACGATTGCCGTGGCGGCGCCGACCGCAGTGGGTTTACCCGAGCGCATCATGTCCAGGAACGTCCAGACCACCAGCGTGGCGGCGGGGGCGAGCATCGTCGTCACGAAGGCGAGACCGGCGATTGGACTGGCAGCCAGCGCGCTGCCGGCGTTGAATCCGAACCATCCAAACCACAGCAGGCCAGCGCCGAGGAGCACGGTCGGGATGTTGTGCGGCAGGATCGACGCGTGTCCGTAGTCTGACCGCTTGCCGACGACCAGGGCCGCGACCAGCGCCGCGGCGCCGGCGTTGACGTGGACGACGGTGCCACCGGCGAAGTCCCAGGCGCCCATGTCCGCCAACCAGCCGCCGCCCCACACCCAGTGGGCCATCGGCGCGTAGACGACGACCGACCAGACGCAGATGAACAGCAGATAGGCCGAGAAGCGCATGCGCTCGACGATGGCCCCTGAGATCAGCGCCGCCGTGATGATGCAGAACGTCGCCTGATAGGCCATGTAGAGCGCGTGAGGAATGGTGATCGGCAGCGACCGCGTCCTTGGCCTCGAGGCCGACGCCGTCCAGGAACGCGAAGCGACATGTCGCCGAGCCAGTCATTGCCCCCGGGCTGAGCGCGAGGGAGTAGCCAATCAACGCCCACAGCACGCCCACGAACCCCAGGGAGATGAAACTCATCATCATCGTGTTCAGGGCGTTCTTGCTGCGCACCAGCCCGCCATAGAAAAACGCCAGGGCCGGCGTCATCAAAAGCACCAGGGCGGTTGAAATCAGCATCCACGCGGTATCAGCTTGGTTCATTCCTCACCTCGAAAGGACACGCCTCACCTGTGAGGCGCGTAAAGCCGAACCCCAGCACAGCAAGCGAAGTGCCACGGCATCGGTCAGATCTCGCGGGAAATCGAACGTTTTACGCGGGAACTGATTCTGTTGACACTGCCGACACAGACATTCTTGTAGACAGAATGATTCATAAGACATAAATGTTCGTATTTCATCAGAGGCCCGCCGGAGGCACCGGCAGTCAATGGTGGAACGCGCGTCAGCGGGAAGATTCAGGCCGCTGAGGCCCTGTCGACATTTTTGTCCAATATCTAAGTTTGTATATCAATTATGTCGTTATGTGGGGTTCGACCTTACTGTGCTGTCGGACTGGCCGGCGCCGCCGGCGCGAACATGGCCGGAATATGCACCGGATCGTCGTCGGGCCACGGCACCCGGCAGGCCTCGCCCCGCTCGTAGCGACGCAGGTTATCCGCCATCCGGCGGACATCGCGCTCGAGGCCGGCCTGACGGGCCGCGGCCATGACGTCGCGCTGGACGTCGGTCGCGGCCCTGAACTGACCGAGCTCCGCCATCGCCATCGCCAGGGTCTCGCCGATCGCCGTGGTCTTCGTGCCCTTCATCAGCTCCTCGACCAGGGTCATCGCTCGCGCCCCGTCGCGTGCACCGTCATCCGGCGCAGCGGCCAGCACCCGGGCCAGCGCGTGGGAGAGCTCCGGACGATCGGGCTGCACACGAGCGCCCTCACTCAGCCAGTCCCGCGCATCGCGGTAGCGCCGCAGCCGCACCAGCGCCATCGCGTACCCGAATCGCGCATCGGCGGCTCGCGGGTTGATGCGAACCACATCGGCATACGGCTTCAGCGACGCGTCGAACCGTCCCATTCGGCGCAGGGTGTCGCCAAGCGCCATCAGCGCCTCGGCGTAGTTCGGGTTGTACTTCACCGCCGCCGACAGTCGCTGGGCAGCCTCGTTCAAGCGACCGCTCGATGCCATGACGACGCCGAGGCTGTAATTGGCCTTGGCGGAGGCCTCGTCGAGACCCTCGGCCGGGGCCAGTTTCGCCACCTCCTCGAAGCGCGCCATCGCACCGGGCACGTCGCCCTGGAGAATGAGCGCCGTGCCCAGCTTGTGCCGCAGCGATCGCCCGAGCGCCGTCGTCGTCGGTGTGAGCTCGACGCCTTTTCGGAAAAACCCTTCGGCGGCCTTGAAGTCCCGAGCCTCGAGCGCCCGCACACCGCGCAGCTCGTACGACAAGCCGCTCTCGAGCGACAGGTCGAGATCCATGCCGCAGCCGATCGGGCACGAGAACCTCGGTGTTCCGCCACTGCTTGAGATGCGCTTCGGCCTTGGCCTCGTCGCCCAGGCCGCGATACGCGTTGGCGAGCGGCGAGTGGATGCTGGCCGCGTTCGGATCGAGCGCCAATGCGTCTTCGAGCGCCGACACCGCTTTCGAGTAGTCGCGCTTGGCCAGCGCCGCCTGACCGAGGCCAGCGAGCACCGCGACGTTGCGCGGTGGCAGATCCGCCGCGCGGGCAAAGAACTGCTCTGCCTCGTCTGGCTTGCCCTGCTTCGAGATACAGCCGACCGAGCCAGACCAGCGCCGCGAGCTCCGACGGACTGCGGTCGAGCGCGCGCGTGAACGCGTCGATCGATTTCTGCGTCTGGCCGATGCTCTTGTACAGATGACCGAGGTAGTACGGCCATCGCACATCCCCGGGCATCAGATCCTGTGCGTTCAGGTAGGCCGGTTCGGCGGCCTCGTGGTATTCGGCGGCGTGCAGCAGCATGGCGTACTCGCCGTACGCCGTGCCCCGAGCTCGTCGCCCGATGCGCCCGCTCGTCTGCTTCTCCGTCAGCGTGGCGTAGCGCTGCTTGACCTGCGCCTGCACGGGCGGGTCCATGCGTGAGAGATCGGGCAGCGAGACATCGCGCGGAGCAGACGGCGGTGGTGGCGCGACGTCTTCGACGGTCCACACGCGGCGACGAACACGAGCAGCACGCCGGCCGCGACTCGTGCGATCACTTCTGCGCCCCGGCCGAAGTCGATGAGCCTGCCCCCTCGGTCAGCGTGGTCCAGCGATCGATCGGGACCTCGCCGAACTCCTCGGTCTTGCCGCTCGGCCAGCTCACGCGGATGCGCACAGGATCCGTGGATGCGCCAAGGCCCACGAGCACGCGCGGATCGTTGGCCGACGCATAGCTGCCGTCGGATCGCGCCCGGCGCCACAGCGGCCCGCCGCTCTTCCTGATCACCTCGACGCGCGCCCCGATCTGATCGCGCTCCCGTAGGGCCGGTCCTTTCGGACCGGCCGATCCCGGCGCGTCCGAAAGGACGCGCCCTACGAGGCGCAGGCCCGTCCAGTGGCTCCTGTTCCCGACGTTGTTGATCAGCAGTCGCGCCGGTCCGGCGGCCGTGCCGACCACGACATCCTGGTCGCCGTCGTTGTCGAGATCGCCGAACGCCGCGCCGCGGCTGACGTCGTTCAGCGTGAAGGCCGCGCCCGCCCGCCCCGAGACATCCTCGAACCGTCCATTGCCCAGATTGCGATAGAGCTGATTGAGCATCTTGAGCGGGAACGGATCGTTGACCCGTGCCTGCGCCTCGATGATCGACACGCTGCCGTTGACGGCAAGGAGATCGAGCCACGAGTCGTTGTCGTAGTCGAACCAGGCGGTGCCGAATCCGGTCTTCGCCAGACTCGGCGGGCCCAGCCCCGACGCCGCCTTGCGATCCTCGAAGACGCCGCCGCCCATGTTGACGTAGAGGATGTTCATCTGCGCCAGCCAGTTGGTGATGAAGATGTCCTCGTCGCCGTCGTTGTCGTAGTCGCCGGCGTCGACGCCCATGCTGGCTTCGGAGTTGCCCTGCGCCGTTCACCGCCGCGCCCGAGAGGAACGCCGTGTCCTTGAACGTGCCGTTCTTCTGGTTGATCCACAGCTGATTCGGCTGTGCCGTCGTTGCCGACGTAGATGTCGATCCAGCCGTCGCCGTCGAAGTCCGCCGTCGAGACGCCGAGCGCCGGACCGTCCGCGCCGCCGACCAGCGCGCGCGACGTGACGTCCTCGAACGTGCCGTTGCCGCGGTTGTGATACAGCCGATCCGGCTGGGCGACGATAGCTGTTCGGCGGGCAGTAGTCGTGCTGGCCGGTCACCGAGCAGGCAGTCCACGTCGCCGGCGATGCTGTAGAGCAGATAGTTGCCGACGTAGAGATCGAGCCAGCCGTCGCGGTCGTAGTCGACGAACGCGGCCGACACGCCCCAGCCGCCGGGATTGCCGACGCCGCGTCTTCGCGGTCACGTCGCTGAACGTGCCGTTGCCGTTGTTGCGCAGCAGCACCGAACCCGACGAGGCCGGTGCGATAGAGGTCGACGAAGCCGTCGTTGTCGACGTCGCCGGCGGCGACGCCCATGCCGTACGACGTGACGTCGATGCCGCTCGGCCCGGTGACGTCGGTGAAGCGCAGCGTCCGCGTGCCGTCGGCGGCGACCGTCAGATCGTTGCGAAACAGCCGATCGCCCAGCGGACCGGCCGGCGGAAACGTCGCGTCCTTCAGGGTCTTCTTCGCGCCGAGCATCGCGCCCTGCACCAGGTAGACGTCGAGGTCGCCGTCGTTGTCGTAGTCGAACAGGCCGACGCCCGGCGCCATGATCTCCGGGTAGTACCGCTCGCCCGACATGCCGTTGAAGTGGACGAAGTCGAGCCCGGTCTCTTTCGCGCGCTCGACGAACCACTCTTCGGCAGGCGCCGGTGCCGCGGTGGATGGCGCGGGACTCTTGTCGCCGCCGCACGACACCAGCGATGACTGCAGCCAGCAGCAGCCGCTACGAACTTCATCGGGCGTCGTTCAGCGTGCAAGAGCGAAGGCGGCAGCGTGCAGCAGAACGCGGTCACCAATTGACCAGGTCATGACAACGGGCCGCCAGAAAGGACCCGGCCCCTACGCAGTGTAGGCCGGGTCCTGTTCTGTTGGACCCGCCGACTCGGACTCAGAAATCAACGTCACGTTGAAGCGCACGAAGCGCGGCATCAGCAGCGACGTCGGGTTGTACCAGGTCGCACCGGCAGCTGACGTCGCCGTCGCCGGCGCGAACGTCTGCTGATAGGTAGGCCCGGGTTCGCGTTGAACAGGTTGTAGAGGTCGAGCGCGACCAGCGTGCGCGTCCGCCCGAACCGCAGGATCTTGCCGAACGCGCAGATCGACCTGGTTGACCCGGTCGCCATACAGCTCGACCGGGCAACAGCAGGTTCACCGACTGCTGACCGTGCTGAGCGAGAGCGGACGCCGCGCGACCGCGCATGGTCACCGGTGTAGTTGGCCGTCGACCGACGCGCCATTGGTGGCCGGTCGTTGCCGCCAAGGCCGCAGCGTGCCCGGCTTGAACTGGAAGCTCGCCGCTCAGCTGCACGTCGATCTTCGGGACGATGTAGGTCGCCAGACCGCGGACCTGGGTCAGCCACGGCTCGGTCGACGTGGCAGGACGAGGCCTGCTGCCAGACGCCGCGCCGACGAGCAGCATCTCCGGCAGCTTCGCCGTGACCTCGCAGTTGTCGCGAATGCCGCGGCCGGTGCTGGTGCCGCCCTGGCACGACGAGGCCGTTGCGCAGCCGCGCGTTGACGTTGAAGTCGACGCCGTGCCAGTACTGCGATACGTGTCGCCGTAGTCGCTGGCAAAGGTGATGTAGTTGTCGCCGGCGAGCGATAGTTGGATCGCGGGTTCAGCCCGTGACGCGTGTAGCCGCCGCCGCCCGGCAG
This sequence comes from uncultured Acidobacteriota bacterium, assembly GCA_963751025.1. GTDB lineage: Bacteria > Acidobacteriota > Vicinamibacteria > Vicinamibacterales > UBA2999 > Gp6-AA40. The sequence goes on from CAVVTC010000018.1 coordinate 40,708, forward strand.
CGTCGCGATGCTGGCGGCGCCGTGACCGTGAACAGGTCGTAGTCCGATGGCGACCGAGCGCCAGGTTGTCGGTGACCGTGAAGCCCTGGAACCAGCGGCGGTTGATAGCCGACTTCCACCGACGACGCGCGGCAGGATCTCGTGCTGGACCGACGCGCCGAACTGCCAGTCGGACGGCCGCACGCCCCAGCCGTCGAGGATGGCCGGGTTGATCGGCGCCGCGCGAGCAGTCGGGCTGCCCGAACGTCGTGCGTCGTGCCACGGCGCCGCACTCGCCGTTGGCCGGCCGGAGTTCATGCAGATTGCACTGCGGGACGTAGTCGCCATTGATGCCGAGCCCGCCGCGGTCGTTCCAGGCCCGGTTCGTCGTCCGCGCGAAACGCGTCGCACCGCGCCGGATTCATCAGCGTGTAGCGGTTCTGGTTGTTGGCGCTCTGCGAGGTATTTGCCGATGTTCACCTTCAGCGACGTCTTGCCGTTGCCGAACAGATCGTAGGCCACGCCCGCGCGCGGCGTGATGTCGTTGAACCCGTCACGCCCACGGTCTTCGGGAACGACACCGGCGCGGCGTGGAACCGGTCGGCGTGCCGTCGCTGCCCTGCCCTCAGGCGACCAGCTCCAGGCACGGTCGTAGCGGACCGCGCCCTGCAGCGTCAGCCGGTTCATCGTCCACTGATCCTGCACGAAGAAGCGCGTGGTACTGGCTCCGGTCCGTCGGTGAAGAAGTCACCGTAGCTGCATGGTCAGCTGGTTCGGCACGCCGCCGAGCGAACCGGTAGTTCAGGCGGGTGGCGTTGTAGTGGTTCAAGCTGTCGGTGCGGTTGTACGCCGCCCTGATACCCGAACTTCATGCTGTGCGCACCGGTGACGTAGCGACGCCGAAGCCCTCCACGTCGTCGGGTTCTGCATGTTGTTGAAGTTCCAGTCGAGCCCGCGATAGATGAGGTTGGCGGGCATGCTCCAGGTCGAGCCGTCCGTGCTCTGCTCTGCTCCTGCACCTGATTCAGGTCGAGGATCGCGCCCGGCTGCTCCATCCAGCCCCACTTGCTGATGTAGGTCGAGGCGCCGGCCTCGAGCAGCAGCCGGTTGGTGGCCGGCGAGGTCCACGTCGCCTGCATCACGCGCTGCCAGGAGTCGGCGTAGCCGAAGGCGCCGCCGCGTGCCCTGCGCGCCGCTGGCCGCTTCCGGCGCGACGTCGTCGTGGTGCCGCTCGCCACCCAGTTCGTCGCCGCGCGGCCGGCAGTCCGTCCGGCGTCCGTGATCATCGTCGAGCCGTCGCACGCGATCTGGTTGTCGAAGAAGAAGCCGACCTTGTTCGCGGCGTCACCTGCGCCGTCAGACGAAGCGCCGTGACCGTCCGCGACGACGGCGTTGCGCGCCTTGAGATGTCTGATCCGGAACGTAGGTCCACTCGTTCGCATTGCCGGCGTTCTTGTTGCCGTACATCCCGAGGATGTCGTCGTGCGAGCCGAAGTCGCGGTAGTTGCCGAAGAACCACAGCTTGTCGCGATGTGATCGGACCGCCGACCGAGGCCTGCACGTCCCAGTTCTTGTAGAGCGCGGCGGATCTGGTCAGCCCGAAGGCACGCAGCGCGTCGTCGATGTTGTTGCCCTGCGACCACTCGCCCGCGGTGCTGAAGAAGCCGCTGCCCGAGAAGGTGTTGCCGCCAGTCTTCGGGATGAAGTTGACCAGGGTGCCGCCGACTCTCGGCTCTCGCCGAGCCCGCCCGAGAGCGTCAGCTGCATTTCCTGCGAGTTGGCGGTGTCGATGATGTAGCCCGACGCGCCGCCGCCGTTGAACGCCGAGCCGACGCTGAGGCCGTCCACCGTACGCGCGGCCTTCGTTGCCGCGGCCGCCGTGGCTGTAGAAGATGCGCATCGCGGGCATCAGGTCGATCTGGTTGCTGCCGCCGGTGACCGAGGGCACCAGGAAGATCAGGCGTTGTAGCCGCGCGTCGCCGGCAGCGCATTAAGCGTTGTCGTCGTCGACGACCTGCTGGCGGCGCGTGCTCTGCACGTCCACGATCGGCGTCTCGCCGGTGACCGTAATCGTTTCCTGCACGCCGCCGACGCGCAGTCGGCGTTGATGGTGATGGACGCCGGCGCCGCTCACCTCGACGGCCTCGCGCTTCACGGTCGTGAAACCCGGGAAGCGTGATCGTCACGGTGTAGGTGCCGGGAGGCAGCTCGGTGATGCGGTACTGGCCAGTGCCATCGGTCGTGGCGCTCCGCACCTTTTCAATCAGGACCGGACTGGCCGCCTCAACGGTCACGCCGGGCAGGACGGCGCCGGATGCATCGCGAACGATGCCTGCGATGGACGACTGGGCATGGGCAGACGCCGTTGAGGAGGAAGGGTCGACCAGCGCCAGCAACGCACACGCGCGCACGCCCTGTCACGGCTCGGCTTCCAGCGAACGACTTCGTCTTGGACTCCACGCCTGCATAGATTCTCCTCCGAACTGAACCGGTTGTGACCGGACGACTCAAAGTGCGCGCCGCCCGCAGAACTTACGGCGCCGGATGAGTCAACGAAATCACTCAACGCTAGTGCGTGTCTGCGACTAGCAAGCCGCAGACTGCGGGAAAATGACGTGCGGAAATAGCGTGAACAGGGCCCGCTCAATTGGGAGTATCACGATCGTCGAATGCCGAAGGGGTACCTGGGATCTGGCGGGGATCGCAGGATGTGGACCGGAGTCAGCGGAGGGATCAGGGAGTCAGGAACGTACGCAGAGCGTTTGAGTCCCTACTCGCCTCCGGTCCCTGATCCGCCTGACTCCCTTCAACTCAGAAGTCCATCGTCACGTTGAAGCGAACGAACCTCGGGTTCAGAATCTGCGTCGGCCGTAACCAGGTCGCGCCGTTGTTCAGCGGGTCGTACGTCTGCTGGAAGGCGGTTCCGGTATTGGCGTTCAGCATGTTGTAGAGGTCGAGCCCGACGGTGCTCCGGGTTCTCCCAAAGCGCAGGATCTTCGCGAAGCGCATGTCGACGCTGTTGATGCGATCGGCGTAGAGCTCCCCGGGCAGCGTGAGGTCGACCGAGGTGTTCTGAGCGTTGCCAGCGAGCGGACGTCCGAGCGCCGCGATCACCTGGGCGTTGGTGATGTTGTAGTTGGCCGACAGCGACGCACCGTTGGACGCCACGTCCTCCGCCCGGTGACGTGTTGGCCTGCGAGCGCAGAATCGCGCTCACCTGCACGTCGATCTTCGGCACGATGTAGTTGGCGAGCCCACGCCAGTTCCAGTAGCCACGACTTCGTTGACCTCGCACGAGCTGACCTGCTGGTTCGCCCAGTGTCTCGGGCAGCGCGGCGGTGATCTCGCAGGTATCCCGGACGCCACCGCCGGTGCTGAAGCCGCCTTGCATCGTGAGCCCGTTGTTCATCCGGGCGTTCACGGTCAGATCGACGCCCTGCCAGTAGGACGTGACGTCGCCATAGTCGCTCGCGAACGTGTAGTAGTTCCTGACCCTGCCGAACCCCGAGTCCTTGATCAGCTTGTATGAGACCTGCTCACCGCTGGTGGGGAGATCCGGGTGTGTCGGTGCGGTGAACGTCAGCGTGTCGTAGTGCTCGGGCCCTACGTCGAGGTTGTCGGTGTAGAAGAAGTTGCCCCACGACCGCCGGCTGTAGCCGACCTCGGCCGACACGCGCGGCAGCAACTCGTGCTGAACCGACAGGCCGAACTGCCAGTCGTACGGACGCACGCCCCACCCCTCGAGCACGTCCGGGTTGAGGGTGGTCGCGCTGACAATCGAACCGAAGTTCTGGTTGTCCCACGCGCCGCAGAGGTCGCCGCCCGAGGCCCGGTTGTCCTGCAGGGCGCGGTTCTGAAGGTCGCAATCGGGAGTCTTATTGCCGTTGCCGTCGGTCCACGAACGCGTCGTGGTCTGTGCGAAGGTGGCCGCGCGGTTGGCGGTCGTGTAGTTCCCCTCGTTGTTGGCCGACTGCCAGTATTTACTGAGGTTCGCCTTGATCGCCGTCTTTCCGTTCCCGAACACGTCGTAGGCCACGCCCCACGCGCGGCGCGATGTCGTGGTAGCCCTTCACGCCGTCGGCGGCCGGCAGCGTGTAGGCGGCGCCGCCGAACACACTGTCTGCCAGCAGTCCGCTCTTGCCCTCGGGGAAGAAGCTCCAGGCATGCTCGTAGCGCAGCGCACCCTGCACCGTGACCCGGCCGCGCGTCCACTGGTCCTGCGCGTAGAAGCCGTCGTAGCGTGTGCGGTTGCCCTGCTGCCATGGCGTGATGCGCTGCGTCAGCTGATTCGGCTGGCCGTTGTTGAAGCGATACGCCAGACCATGCAGCGGGAAGTTGCCGAAGGAATCCGTCACCTCGTAGGCGGCCTGGTAGCCGACCTTCAGGCTGTGAGTGCCCGTGACGTACGCCATGGACGCGCGCCACACATTGTGCGACTGGTAGTTGTTACCCAGGCCGGCGAAGCCGTGGTACACGAAGTTGTTCAGCGGAGTGCCGGCGAGCGTGCTCTGCTCGGTCACGGGGATGAACGGTGCGTAGTCGAGCGCGCCAGCAGGCGTCTGGCCCCCCCAGTTGCTCAAGAACTGAGAGTAGCCCGCTTCGAGCAACAGCTTGTTGGTGACCGGCGACGTCCACGAGTACCTGCTGGATGCGCTCCCGGTCATCCCACACGTGAGACGCTTCCGGAGACCACGATCCCGAACGCGCCCACTGCGACCCAATCGTCGCCGCGACCGCGGCACTGATCGCCATCCTTCTGGAACGCGCCACCCTGGCACGCCTTCTGGTAGTCCCAGAACGCGCTGACCTTGTTCCGGGCAGTGATCTGCGACGTCAGGCGGACGCCGACGATCTTCTTGTCCTCGGCCAGCCGCTCCCTGACGGCGTCGTCCTTCACGTAGTTCCACGCCGCGGGGTTGGCCGCGTTCAGGTTCGCGTACACACCGGCCACGTCGTTGTGGTTCCCGAACGTCCGAACGCACGCCGAAGAACCACAGCTTGTCGCGCTTGATCGGCCCGCCGAGTGCGAAGCTCGTATCCCAGTTCTTGATGATCTGCGGCACTTCAGTGATGCCGAAGGCCCGCAGCCCGTCGTCCAGGTTGTCGCCCTGCGACCACTTGCCGGCGGTGCTGCCGAAGACGGTGCCGCTGAAATTGTTGCCGCCCGTCTTCGGCACGAGGTTGAACTGCGGTCCACCGCGGTCGGTCTCGCCGAGCCCGCCCGCGACGGTGATCTGAACTTCCTGCGAGTTCGCCGTGTCGTAGCCGTAGCTCGAGACGCCGCCGCCGTTGAACGCCGAGCCGACGTTCATGCCGTCGATCTGCACGGTGCCTTCATTGCTGCGGCCGCCGCGCGAGGTGAAGAAGTTCATCACCGGGTTGGCGCCTGAATTGGCGGCTCCCGTGGCCTGGATGCCAGCGACAGTTTGCAGCAGGTTGCCGTAGCCGCGCGATGCCGGCAGTGCAGCGACGACCTCGTCGTCGATGACGCGCTGCATGCGCGTGCTGCTCTGTACGTCGACGACCGGCGTTTCGCCAGTCACCGTGATCGTCTCCTGGAGGCCTCCGACGCGCAGGTCGGTGTTAATCGTGACGACGACGCCGCTCTGGAGCTGAACACTCTCGCGTACGATCGTCGTGAAGCCGGGAAGTGCGTATGTCACCGAGTACACGCCTGGCGACAGATTCTCCAGACGATACTGTCCCGTACCGTCGGTGACGGTGCTGCGGACCTTCTCGATGAGCGCCGGGCTCGACGCTTCGACGGTGACTCCCGGAAGCACAGCACCTGAGGCATCGCGCACGATTCCGGCGATCACCTGCGCCGCGGCGCCGCTTGGCAACGCGAGATACAGGGTCACCACCCCAGCGCACGCCAGCAACGAACGCCAGCGCCGCCAAGTCCCTCCAAAACTCATGAGTGCCTCCTTCAGCAGTATGAGCAACTCGACTGGCGGATGATTCTACTCCTCCCAAGTCGGCAATACGAGTGTGCCGAGTACAATGTGGCCCCCCTGGCACATATGAGGCGCGTGACCCCGGCGTGGCGGTGCTGCATCGTCTTGGCGGTGGCGACGATTGCGGTCGCTTGCCGGTCCGATCGGGAACAATCCGCGGCGCCTGTCGTACGCCTCTCGCCACCGCAACTGGCCGACACGGCGCGCCTGACGACGCTCGGCGAGGAGCAGCGCAAGTCCGCCAGCCGCTTCGCGGTGTTTCACGACTTCCGCTTTACCGATCGCCTGCCCGAGAGTGGCATCACTTACCGCAACCGCGTGGTGAGCGACGCTGCGAAGACCTACAAGTCCGCGCACTATGACCACGGCACTGGCATGGCAGTGGCCGACGTGGACGGTGACGGGCGGCTCGACGTCTACTTCGTCTCGCAAGTCGGTGGAAATTCGCTGTGGCGCAACGTAGGCAACGCGAGGTTTGAGGACATCACGCGCGAGGCGGGTGTCGTCGCTCTCGGATCGCGTGGGCGTGAGCGCCTCGTTTGCGGATACGGACAACGACGGGGACCCGGATCTCTACGTCACGACGGTTCGGCACGGCAACGCGTTCTTCGAGAACGACGGTAGCGGCAAGTTTCGGAATATCACCGACACATCAGGGCTCGCCTATTCCGGCCATTCGTCCGCGACGGTGTTCTTCGACTACAACCGGGACGGACGCCTCGATCTCTTTCTGGTGAACGTCGGCCGCTATACGACAGACACTGTGGCCGGCGAGGGCTACCGGTACTACACCGCGGTCGACGACGCGTTCTCGGGGCACCTCAAGCCCGAGCGGGCCGAGCAGAGCCGGCTCTTTCGAAACGAAGGCGGCAATCGATTCGTCGATGTGTCCGCTGCCACGGGCCTCGAGGACTTTACCTGGTCCGGTGACGCCAGCCCGGTGGACGGCAACGGCGACGGCTGGCCCGATCTCTACGTCCTCAACATGCAGGGCCACAACGAGGTACTACGAGAACGCCGGCGGCACGCGGTTCGTCCGCCGCAGCCGGGAGGTGTTTCCGCGCACGTCGTGGGGCGCCATGGGCATCAGGGTGTTCGACTTCGACAACGACGGCCGGATGGACATCTTCATCACCGACATGCATTCGGACATGAGCCAGGAGGTGGACCCCGAGCACGAGCGGGAGAAGTCGCACATGGTGTGGTCGGAGGAGATCCGCGGCGATGGCACGGCCAGCATCTGGGGCAACTCGGTTTTTCACAACGAGGGAGGGGGCCGTTTTCGCGAGGCGTCCGACGCCGTGAACTTCGAGATGTACTGGCCGTGGGGTCTCAGCACGGGCGACCTGAATGCGGACGGTTTCGAAGACGTCTTCATCACCGCCGGCATGAACTATCCGTATCGCTACGCCACCAACTCACTGAAGCTGAACGATCGCGGCAAGCGCTTCGTCGACGCCGAGTTCGTGGTGGGGATCGAGCCTCGACGTGGCGGCCAGGTGGCCACTCCCTGGTTCGAACTCGACATGGCCGGCGCCGACAAAGGCCACCGCGAGGGCGCCGGTCTCACCGGCCGCGTGTCGATCTGGGGTGCGCGAGGTTCGCGGTCCTCCGCGATCTTCGACGTGGACGGCGACGGCGACCTCGACATTGTGACCAACGAGTTCAACGCCGAGCCCATGGTGCTTCTGAGCGACCTTTCGGAGCGGCGCCGCGTACGTTTCCTTCAGGTGGCGCTGCGAGGCACGCGATCGAATCGCAGCGGGCTCGGCGCAGTGGTCACGGTCACGGCAGGTGGGGCGGCGCATACCCAGGTGCACGACGGGAAGTCTGGCTACTTGTCGCAGAGCCTCGTCCCTCTCTACTTCGGCCTCGGGGATGCTGAGCGTGTCGACCGTGTGGAGGTGGTGTGGCCCTCGGGCCGACGACAGACGGTCCAGAGTCCGGTGGTAGTGAATGGGACGCTCTCGCTCCAGGAACCCTGATTCGCCGCCCAGGAAACTTCGGCGAGTTCACACCTTGCTAGCGGCTGTGGCTGTCATCGTCGCCGGTGCTGTGATCGCGCGTTTCGTCGTCACTCGGGACACCGTCACGGCACCCGCGACGTCTTCCGCCGCTCGCGGTTGCGAGGATGACCGGACCTACGCCGGTTGTCTGGAGAGAGCCAAGGCCGGTGATCCTCAGGCCCAGTTCCGTCTGGCGGAAGCCTACGACGGAGGCGAGGGTGTGCCCGAAGACGACGCAGCGGCGGCAGAGTGGTACCGTCGGGCGGCCGAACAGGGGCATCGTGATGCCCAGTTCCAGCTCGCGACGTTGTATGACGCCGGCGAAGGCGTCACGCAAGACGCTGCTGAAGCCGCGCGATGGTACAAACGCGCGGCCGAACAAGGGTTGGCTGTGGCACAACAGAACCTGGCGCTGATGTATCTGGAGGGGCGCGGCGGGCTGGCACGAGACACAGCCGCAGCCGTGCGCTGGTTGATGCCAGCGGCAGAACAGGGGCTTGCCGCGGCGCAGTACAACCTTGGCGTGGCATATGAGACCGGCGATGGCGTGATGGAGGACGACGCAGAGGCGGTGCGCTGGTATCAAAAGGCCACCGACGCGGGGCATGCCAGAGCGCCGTATGCCCTTGGTCTCAAGTACGCCTCCGGCGACGGCGTGGGGAGAGATCCGTCAGAGGCCATTCGGTGGTATCGCCTGGCCGCGGCACGAGGCAACGCGGAGGCGCAGAACGACCTCGCCGTCATGTACGACGCGGGTGAGGTTGTGGCCGAGGACGATGCGGAGGCCGTGCGGTTGTACCGGCAGGCGGCCGCAGCCGGCAACGCGAGTGCCCAGTACAACCTCGGCCTGATGTACGCGAACGGCGAGGGGGTGCGTCGCGACCAGACCCGCGCGTATGTGTGGCTGTCGGTCGCTGCCGTCACGAGCGGCGGCACCACTGACCGGGCGGCGCTCGAGCGCGTTGCCGCAAGCTTGTCGAGGGCCGCACGTGACGCTGCTGACCGGCTTGCGGTTACGTGTCGAAAGACGACGTTCAAGGATTGCGGCGAGACAGCGGGTCCTGGGTCCCTGACGCTATCTGGGGCGTGCTAACGTAACTGCGGTCCCATGCGTCGGACTTGGCTCGTCCTCCTCGTTCTGGTCGCCGCGAGGCCGTCGCTCGCACAAACCCAGAATCCGAAACAACTATTTGCCGCCGCTCTCGGTGGCGTGACCGCGGCGCTCGAGGGTCGATTCGGCGACGATGCGAATCGCGTTCAGCAAAGTCTGGCCTCGCTCGAGGCGTCGCTCTCGTCCTGGGACCAGGCGATACGGAGCCTGGAGGCATCGATCGCCGGCGAGCTGGCGAATGCGACACCTCAGGCAGCCACGCGTCTTCACCTGGCCCTGGCTCTCGCGCTCGCCGAGCGTGGCCGCATAGACGAGGCGCTGGCGCAGCTGGGCAAGGCGATCGACCGGGCACCTCGAGATGTCGACGCGAACACGGTGCTCGGCCTCGTGCACAGCCAGTTGACGTCGAACGCTGCGGCGGCTGTGAGTGCGTTTCGTAACGCAGTCGCTGGTGATCCCAACGCGCCGCTCCAACGCTACCTCCTCGTCAAACAGCTTGCCGATCAGGGCGCCATCGAGGAGGCTGCCGCCGTCGGCCAGCCGCTGCGCGCCGACACGCGCAACCCGGATGCCCCGGATCGCTCCCCCTTCCTGCGGATTCACCTCATCCCCGAACGTTCGGGCGTGGAACCCTACTTCCCGCCAGTGCGCTACGTCGAGGCGCTCGCGCTCATGTCACGGAGCCGGTACGACGCCGGCCTCGCGGCGCTGCGATTGGCGGCGGCGACAGACCCGCTGCTCTCGGCGCCAGATGCCGCGCGCGCCGATCTGCAGCACGCCGGCGTCGCGCTTCGGAACGGCGACACCGCTGCCGCCTTGACGGCGCTCGATCGCGCCCGGCCGGTCGCACTGACGTGGGGCGAGTGGCATCGCCTTCGCGCCGTCGCACTCGTCGCCGATGAGCGCATGGACGAGGCCATCGCCGCGTTCAAGGAAGCCTTGCGTCTCGCTCCCCTCGACGAACGGGCACACCTGGCACTCGCCGATAGCTTCTCGCGACAGCAACGGTATGACGAGGCCGACGCCGCGTTGCAGTCCGCCCTCGCCGCGCTGCCGACCTCACCAAAGCTGCATCACGCCCGCGCACTCGTGTTGCAGCGGCAAGGCCTCTATCCGGAAGCGTTGGCCGAGTTCGACACGGCGCTGTCGCTCGAGCCCTCCCTGCCGCTGCTGGGCAAGAACAGCGTGTACGAAACGGTCGCGACGCTGCGCCGCGCGCGTCAGGAGTTCACGGCGGCGGCAGTCGCCTTTGCCCGGCGCGTCGATCTCGTTCCCAACGAGGTGAAGGCACATCGCGATCTGGGTGACATCTACTTTCGGCAGGGGCTGGACGATCTGGCATGGACGGAGTTCGCCATCGCCGAAGCGCTGGCCCCTCGTGACGTCGCGACGCAGGCGGCGCTGGCGCAGTTGCACCTGCGTGCCGGGCGGAACCTCGAGGCCGTGACGACGGCCAGGCGCATCATTCAGCTCTCGCCGACCGACGTGCAGGCGCACTTCGTGCTCGGCACCGCGCTCATACGTCTCGGCCAGACCGACGAAGGCACGCGCGCGCTCGACACCTTCGCGCGCCTCGAGGCTGCCGACGCCGAGGCGCGGTCGCGGCAGCTCGCGCTGGCAGCCCTCCGGCGCGAGGCCGAAGTGGCCGGCGGCGAGGGCAATCACTCACGGGCCGTGACCCTGCTCGAGCAGATCGTGGAGCAGGAACCCAAGTCTGCCGGTGCGCATCTGGCGCTGGGCGTGGCCCTGATCAAGGCCGGCCGGGCGGCCGAAGCGGTGGATCGACTGCAGGCCGCCGCAGGGCTCGGCGCTGACGGCGACGTCTATCGCCATCTCGCCGATGCGTACGCGCAGATCGGAGCCGCGGATCAGAGCGCGCGGGCGCGGGAGGTCTACGCACGGATCCGGCGCGAGCGGCTCCGTGAGATACAGCAACCGTGAGCCGGACTTTCCTCGTCACGGTGGCATCGTGCCTTGCACTGACCGGGGCGCTCCTCGTCGCCGGCCAGCGTCAGGCCGGACCGGCGGCCCCGACGGAGACGCTCGCCCGGTTCGTCGACGTGGCCAGCATCGCCGGGGTCACCTTCCAACACGTCAACGGCGCCAGCCCCGAGCGCCATCTCCACGAGATCATGAGCGGCGGCGGGCTGTTCCTCGACTTCGACAACGACGGCTGGCTGGACGTCTTCCTCGTTGACGGCGGCTCGCTCACCGATCCTGCGATCGACAAGACCGCACGGCATCGTCTCTACCGCAATCGCGGCAACGGCACATTCCAGGACGCAACCGCGTCATCCGGGATCGCGCGCAGCGGCTACGGCATGGGCGCGTGCGCGGCCGACGTCAACAACGACGGGTGGATCGATCTCTACATCACGAACGTTGGCCCGAACGCGCTGTATCAGAACAACGCCGGCAAGGGCTTCACCGATGTCACGAAGGCGTCGGGGGTGGCTGGGGCGCCGCTGTTCAGCGCGAGTTGCGCCTTCGGCGACGTCGATCGCGACGGCGACGTCGACCTGTTCGTCGTCAACTACGTGGACGCGCGGCTCGACAACAACATCTTCTGCGGCGATGCGCCGAAGCGGATGCGCATCTACTGTCACCCGCTGAACTTCAAGCCGCTCTCGAACGTGCTGTACCGGAACAACGGCAACGGCACTTTCACCGACGTCAGCGCCGCCTCCGGAATCGGCTCCCACCGCGGAAACGGACTTGGCGTGGTGCTGGGCGACTACGACGATGACGGCGGTGTTGGACGTCTTCGTCGCCAACGACACGACGCCGAATTTCCTGTTTCACAACGACGGAAAGGGCCGCTTGTCCGAGGTGGCACTGCGATCCGGCGTGGCTATGGCCAGCGACGGGCGGGCCCGCGCGGGCATGGGCACCGATTTCGCCGACATAGATGGAGACGGGGACCTCGATCTGTTCGTCACCAACCACGAGCTCGAAACCCACACGCTGTACCGCAACCTCGGCAAAGGTCTCTTCAGCGAAGTCACCGCCGAAGCCGGCCTCAGCACACCGACGCTTCCCTTTGTCGGGTTTGGCACCGCGCTCGTCGATCACGACAACGATGGCGATCTCGACATCGGCATCGTGAACGGCCACGTCGTCAACATCCCGACGCTCGTGCGGCCTGGCGCCACGCTTGCGCAGCGCAAGCTGCTCTTCGTCAACGACGGGCGCGGGCGCATGCGCGAGATCGGCCGCGAGGCAGGGCCGGGCTTCGCCGAAGAGCGCGTCGGTCGAACGCTGGTGGCGGGCGACATCGACAACGACGGCGATCTCGATCTGCTGGTCACCAACAACGGCGGAAATGCCGAACTGCTCCGCAACGAAGGCGCGTCAGGGAATGGCTCGGTGCTGATCCGGCTCGTGGGCAGCCAGAGCAATCGCAGCGCGGTCGGCGCACGAGTCCGAGTGACGGCCGGCGGCGCCACGCAGGTGCGCGAGGTCAAGGCCGGGTCGAGCTATCTGGGTCAGAACGATCTGCGCGTGCACGTCGGGCTCGGCAAGGCCACGCGCATCGATCGACTCGAGGTCCGCTGGCCGAACGGGCAGAACGAGATCGTGCAGGGCGCAGCCGTGAATCAGATCCTGACGGTGACTGAAGGCAAAGGAATCACGGCGCGGACGCCGTTCGTGCGGAAATAAATAAGGCGGGTCCGACACGGCGAAGCAGGACCCGCCCTACACAGTCGAGATGCAGTGTAGGCCGGGTCCTGGTTTGGGGACCCGGCCTCTTGTCGTTTAGAAATCGAACGTGACGTTGAACCGCGCGAACCGCGGATTCAGCACCGCGGTCGGACGCAGCCAGGTGGCCCCGTTGGCGCCGAAGCCCTGGTTGAACGCCGTACCCACGTTCGAGTTGAACATGTTGTAGAGGTCCATTGCGATGTTGGCGCGCGTGCCGCCAAACCGCAGGATCTTGCCGAACCGCATGTCCACCGAGTTCACGCGATCGCCGAACAGCGAGGACGGCAGCAACAGGTTGACCGTCTGATTGGTCACGCCAGGCGCGAACGGCGTCTGGCCGTTGGCCGCGAGGATCTCAGGCGTCACGGTGTAGTTCGCCGACGAGCCCGACGCCGTTGGTCGCCACGCCCGTCTCGATCGTCAGCGGCTCGGTGTTGGCCTGCGACCGCAGGATGCCGCTGACGAGCACGTCGATCTTCGGGATCGTGTACGTCACCAGACCGCGCCAGTTCATCTGCCATTCCTCATCGACCTTGCACGCGCTCACCTGATTGGCTGCCGACGAGCTCGGGCAGTGCGGCCCACACGTCGCAGAGGTCTCGATGCCCGGCGCCCGTGCTGAAGCCGCCCTGGAGCACGAGGCCGTTGGTCATGCGCGAGTTGGCCGTGAAGTCGACGCCCTGCCAGTAGTAGGTCTCGTCGCCGAAATCGCGCTGGAACGTGCGGTAGTTGCTCGTCGCGCCAATCGGACTGTTGGCGTTCCGCTTCAGGAACGTGAGCTGCTGCCCGGCCGTCGGCAGTGGTGCGTTCGGGTTCGTGGACGCCGGCGCGGTGATCGTGAACTGGTCGAAGTCGTTGGGACCGAGCGCCTGGTTGTCGGTGACGTAGAAGTTGCTCCACCACCGGCGGTTGAACGCCACGTCCACCGACAGGCGCGGGAGGATCTCCTGCTGGACGGCCACACCGAACTGCCAGTCGAACGGCCGGTTGCCCCACCCGCTCATCATGTCCGTGGTTGACGCGGGTCGTGTTGAAGGGGTTGCCGAAGTTGCCGATTCAGCCAGGGGCCGCACTCGCCGTTGAGCGCCGAGCTCTCGAGCACGCATTGCGGGACGCGGTCGCCGTTGTCAGTCCAGCTCCGCGTCGTCATGTTCTGGAACGTGACACCCGGATTGGCCTGAATGAAGTTGCTTTCGTTGTTCGCAGGCTGGAGGTACTTGCTGTAGTTCACCTTCAACGCGGTCTTGCCGTTGCCGAAGACGTCGTAGGCCACACCCATGCGAGGCGTGATGTCGTTGTAACCCGTGACGCCGTCCGTGCGCGGGAAGACGAACCCATTGGGCAGGAATCTCGATCCCGTGAGCGCTCCATTTTCACCCTCGGGGTGCCAGCTCCACGCATGCTCATATCGGAGCCCGCCCTGCACCGTGAGGCGATTCACCGTCCATTGATCCTGCAGGTAGAGGGCGTCGAAACGCGTGCGGTTGCTGTGCTGGCTCGGGATGTACTGCGTGATCGTCGACGGTGCCCCGCCGAAGAACGTGTAGCTGATCATGTTCGGGTTGCCGATCGTGAACTGCTTCTGCACCTGGTAGGCCGCCTGATATCCGACCTTCATGCTGTGCGAGCCGGTCACGTACGACATCGACGCGCGCCACACGTTGTGCTGCTGGTCGTTGCCGAGCGGATTCGCCGTCGAGCGGTAGGTGAAGAACGGCACCGGAATGTCGTTCGCGGGCGAGTCGATCAGCTCGGTGATCGAGACGATGCTCTGGTCCGCGCCGGCGCCGGGATACAGGCTCCAGCGGCTGTTGAACGACGACAGGCCGGCTTCGATGAGCAGCTTGTTGGTCACCGTGGACGTCCACGTGCCCTGGACGATCTTCTCGCGGTCGTCCCACACCTGGTTGCCGGCCTCGGGTGAGTTCGAGCCGAAGCCGCCGATGGCGCCGAGCGCGACCCAGTCGTCGCCGCGGCTGCCGGCACTGCTCGCCGTCCTCGCGTGAACGCCGAGCCCGTGCAGTTCTTCTGGTAGTCGTAGTAGAAGCCCAGCTTGTTCTTGGGCGTCGCCTGACCCGTCAGCCGGATCGCGCCAATCAACTTGGAGTTGGCGTTGCGGGCCTTGAGGCTGCGGTCCTCGGCGTAGGTGAACGCGTTCGGGTTCCCGGCGTTCGCGTTGCCGTAGAGACCAGGCACGTCGTTCGCGGATCCGAAGCTCCGCACGTTGCCGAAGAACCAGAGACGATCGCGCTTGATCGGGCCGCCGAGCGCGAAGTTGGTGTCCCAGTTCTTGATCAGCCCGGGCACCTCGTTGATGCCGTAGCTAATCAGCTCGGCATCGAGGTTGCTCGCCTGTGCCCACTCACCGGCGTAGCTCAGGAAGTAGGTGCCGCTGAAGTTGTTGCCGCCCGTGCGGGGAATCATGTTGAAGGCCGGGCCGCCGCGATCGGTTTCGCCGAGTCCGCCGGCGATAGTCACCTGGATTTCGGTCGCATTCGCCGTGTCGTAGCCGAAGCCCGCGACGCCGCCGCCGTTGAAGGCCGAACCGACGTTCATGCCGTCGATCTGGATCGTGCCTTCGTTGCCGCGGCCGCCGCGCGCGGTGAAGAAGTTCATCACCGGATTGGCGCCCGAGTTGAGGCCGGTGGCCTGAATGCCCGGTACGGTCGCGAGGATGTTGCCGTAGCCACGCGACGCGGGCAGCACGGCGATCGACCTCGTTGTCGATAATCTTCTGCGTGCGCGTGCTGCGTCTGCACGTCAACCACCGGCGTCTCGCCAGTCACGGTGATCGTTTCCTGAACGCCGCCAACTCGAAGATCGGCGCTGATCGTGATGCTCTGGCCGCTGCTCACGGCGACCCCTTCGCGACGAGTCGTCACGAAGCCTGACAGCGCGAAGGTCACGGTATAGGTGCCGGGCACGAGATTCTCGAGACGATACAGGCCGGTCCCGTCAGTGACCGCGGTTCGGACTTTTTCGAGCAACGCCGGACTGGCGGCTTCCACGGTCACGCCTGGCAGCACAGCGCCTGACGCGTCCCGAACGGTGCCCGTCAGGGCCTGGGCGTGCGCGAGAGCCGGTAACACAACGATGGCCGCAACGAGCAGGGCCTTCGTAAAGTGATGCATCACATTTCCTCCAACTGACTGGCTTGTTCGTATCTGAGAACAGCAATACCCGCCGGAAACTCGGGCGCGACTATAACAGCTTCGTACTAGTCAAATGCCCGCGAAGCTATGCCCATCAGCTATGCGCCATTGACATAGAAACGACCGACCATTCGCGCGGGCGGCTAGTGTGAAGCAATTATGTCTCCCGCTCAGCTCGTGCAGGACAGCAATGTAGTTTCAACAACTTAGGCCCGATCGACACGCGCCGGCATCCAAATCCACGTACGCCAGCTTTCGGAATCTTGGATTGCTGACTGGTTGCTGGTTCGCGGTCGGCGGTTCTGGGAGGTCGGCGCTGGTCGCTCGTGGTCGCGGTACCTTGGAATTTGGTGGTTGGGAGTTGGCGGTTTCCGAGAACCACCAGCCACCAACCACCAACCGTTCAGAAGTTCAGCGTGACGTTGAACCGCGCGAAGCGCGGATTCAGGATGCTCGTCGGCCTCGCCCAGACGACGTTCGCCGGGTTCACGTCGTAGACCTGCTGGAACGCCGTGCCGGTGTTGGCGTTCAGCAGGTTGTAGAAGTCGAAGCCCACGTTGGTCGAATAGCGTCCGAAGCGCAGGACCTTGGCGACCCGCAGATCGACGGAGTTGATCCGATCGGGATAGACGTCCCCTGGCAGCGTCAGATCGACCGTCTGGAAGGCCAGACCAGGCGTGAGCGGACGGCCCAGGTTCGACGTCTGCAGGATGGCGCTGTTGACGTTGTAGTTCGCGGGCAGCGACGCGCCGTTGGTCGCGACAAACGTGTTGATCGTCGAGGGCTGCACGTTGGCGGTCGATCTGATCGATCCGCGCAAGCAGCACGTCGATCTTCGGCACGGTGTAGGTCACGGAGCTGCGATACGTCGTCAGCCACGGCTCGGTCACCGCGCACGCACTGGTCTGTGCGTTGGCGAGCACCGACCCCGCGGTGACGAAGAGCTCCGGCAGTGCGTCGGTCATCGCACAGTAGTCGCGGACGCCGCGGCCTGTGCTGGTGCCGCCCTGGAACGTGATGCCGGTGCTGGTGCGAGCGTTCACGGTGAAGTCGACACCCATGCCAATACGTGGTGACGTCGCCGAAGTCGTCGGCGAACGTGTAGTAGTTGTCCACAGCGCCGATCGGCGAACGCGCATTCCGGGTCACGAAGGTCACCGGGTATCCGCCGCCGTTCGGCAGATTCGGGTTGGTCGGCGCAGTGATCGTCGCCGTGTCGAAGTCGGCCGGAGTGAGCGCGCGATTGTCGGTGAAGAAGTGATTGCCCCACGAGCGCCGGCTGTAGTTCACGTCGACGGCCACGCGCGTCAGGATCTCGTGCTGGACGCCGACGCTGAACTGCCAGTCGTACGGCCGGATTCCCCACCCGTGCAGCACGTCGGGGTTGACCGTGGTGGTGCTGAACGGGTTGCCGAAGTTCAGATTCAGCCACGGGCCGCAGACGTCACCGCCGGTGGTGCTGTTGTTCTCACCCAGCCGGTTCATCACGTTGCAGTCGACGACCTTATCGCCGTCGGAGTCGGTCCACGAGACATTCGTCGTCTGCTGGAACGTGGTCGCCGGGTTGGCGATCGTGTATTGCGCGTCGTTGTTCGCGGCTTGCAGGTACTTGCTGACATTGAGCTTCAGCGACGTCTTGCCGTTGCCGAACAGATCGAACGCAGCGCCCATGCGCGGGGTGATGTCGTGATACCCGGTCACGCCGTCCTTCTCTGGAAACAGGAATCTGGTGCCATAGGCGTTGTCTTCGACCACGCCATTTTCACCTTCCGGGAACCAGCTCCATGCGTGCTCGTATCGCAGGCCGCCCTGCAGCGTGAGCCGGCCGCGCGTGTACTGGTCCTGCACGTAGAACGCGTCGAAGCGGGTGCGATTGCTCGACCAGAACGGCGCATCGCGAAGCGTGAACTGAATCGGGTTGCGGTTGTTGAACACGTAGCTCAACTGGCTGCCGGCGTTCTGGAAGTTCTTCTGCACCTGGAAGGCCGCCTGATAGCCGACCTTCAGGCTGTGCGATCCGGTGACGTAGGTCGCCGATGCGCGCCAGACGTTGTGCGCCTGCTCGTTCGAACCCGCCGAGGACCAGCCGCGATAGGTGAAGTTGCCGACCGGCGTACCTGTCGTCGGGTTCGAGACCTGCTCCTGCACGGGAATGAAATCGGTCAGCGCGCCGCCGGGGATCTGCCCGCCGAACCGGCTGGCGAACTGCGACACGCCAGCCTCGAACAGCAGCTTGTTCGTGAACGGCGACGTCCACGAACCCTGCGTGATCTTCTCGCGGTTGTCCCAGACGTTGCCGGCCTCGGGTGCGAGCGCGCCGAAGAAGCCGGCGCCGACGCTGCCGAGCGCGACCCAGTCCTCACCGCGGTCGCGGCACTGCTCGGCGCCTCTGGCGAAGGCGGATCCGTTGCAGACCTGCTGGTAGTCCAGATAGAAGCCGACCTTGTGCCGCGGCGTGACCTGCCCGGTCAGACGGATGGCTTCGATCATCTTCGCCGCCGCGCGCTCGTGCCGGCAGGCCTTCGTCCTTCTGGTAGTTCCACGATGCCTGGTTGCCGGCGTTCAGGTTGCCGAACAGACCCGGGATCTCCTGCTGGTTGCCGTAGCTCCTGACGTTGTTGAAGAACCACAGCCGGTCCTTGACGATCGGACCACCGAGCGCGAAGTTCGTGTCCCAGTTCTTGATCAGCGCCGGGACGTTCGTCAGCCCATAGCGGCGCAACTGGTCATCCAGGTTGTCGCCCTGCGACCACTTGCCTGCCGTGCTGAGAAACGCGGTGCCGCTGAACGTGTTGCCGCCGGTCTTCGGAATCAGGTTGAACTGCGGACCGCCGCGATCGACCTCGCCGAGACCGCCGGCAATCGTGACCTGGATCTCGGACGACTCACCGATCGGATAGCCGAAGCCCGCCACGCCACCGCCGTTGAACGCCGACCCGACGTTCATGCCGTCGATCTGGACCGTGCCTTCATTGCCGCGGCCGCCGCGCGCGGTGAAGAAGTTGGTGGACACGCCGGAGCTGACGTCGAGACCGGTGGCCTGAATCCCGGGAATGGTCGCGAGCAGGTTGCCGTACCCTCGCGATGCGGGAATCGCCTGAATCACATCGTTCGACAGCACCATCTGTCGCCTGGTGCTGGTCTGCGTGTCGACGACCGGTGATTCGGCGGTGACGATGAGGATTTCCTGAATGCCGCCGACGCGCATGTCGGAGTTGATCGTGAGCACACCAGCGCCGCTCAACTCGACATCTTCGCGCTTGATGGTGTTGAAGCCCGGCAGCGTGTAGGTCACCGTGTAGGTGCCAGGCGGCAGATTCTCGATTCGATACTGTCCGCTGCCGTCGGTCACGGCCGAGCGAACTTTTTCAATGAGCACCGGGCTGGCGGCCTCGACGGTCACGCCAGGCAGCACAGCGCCTGATGCATCGCGAACGGTGCCCGCCAGGGACTGCGCGTGCGCGAGAGTGGGGAACAGAAGAACGGCCGCAACCAGCAGGGCCTTCGCGAGGTAACGCATCGGTTGTCCTCCACAACGGGGTGGGTGGATGCCTGACGTCAATGCACGTCAGCGATGCGCGAATGGCATGAACGGACGCCACCATTCGCACATCGTGCGAAGTGGAAGCAAGCGGTGCCACCTCCTCAGCTTGCAGTGGTGGTGGGCGTTTTCAACGAGTTACGCACGGAAGGACGAGCAGTGTATCCAAATCCGCGGATGCGGCGGTTCCGGGATCTTGGATTGGTCGGATTGGTTGGTGGTTAGTGGTTCTTGGCGCTAGGTAGTTGGTGGTTAGCGGTTGGTGGTTACCACGAACCACCAACCACGAACCACCAACCAGGTATTACGCCCAGCGGAAGCCGTGCTTCGTGAGCGGCAGCGACCGCACGCGGTGCCCGACGCGGCGAAGATCGCGTTGGTGATCGCCGGCAGGATCGGCGGCAGCGACGGCTCGCCAAGACCGGTCGGCGGGTTGTTCGACTTCAGCCAGTGCGCTTCGATCACCGGCGGCGACTGCGACATGCGCAGCAGCGGCACCTGGTGGAAGTTGCTCTGCACCACCTGGCCGCCCTTGACCGTGATCTCCTGCATCAGGTGGCTGATGCCTTCGATCACGCCGCCCTGCACGAGGTTCTCGGCGTGCAGCGGGCTGATGATCTGGCTGCCGATGTCGCCGCCGACCCACACCTTGTTGATCTTGATCCGCTTGCTGGAGTCGACGCTCACTTCGGCGACCTCGGCGAAGTAGCCGCGGTGGCTGTACTGGAAGCCGATACCCATGCCGGTGCCCTTCGGCCAGCTTCTTGCCCCAGCCCGACTTCTCGGCAATCATCTTCACGACCGCCGCCATGCGCGCCGGCGTCGAATCCGTCGCCGCCACGCTCCGGCGCCGGGGTATACCCTGGTTGGCCAGCAGGTCGAGCCGGAACTGCACCGGGTCCTTCCCCGCCGCGATCGCGAGCTCGTCGATGAACGACTGGAACACGAACGAGAACGCGTGGCTGCCCGGTGCGCGCAGCGCGCCCGTCGGCACGCCGAGCGGGATCTTCGAGTCGCCGAAGTCGAAGTTCTCGACGTAGAGCGCCGGGAACTGATTGCCCGAGATGTTGCGACGAGCGGCGCGTAGCCGCTGCGCCTTCGCCAAACGTCACGAAGTGGTTCTTCCAGGCCGTCATCTTGCCCGACGCATCGACGGCGCCCTTGAGGTAGTGGAAGCCCGCCGGACGGATACATGTCGTGGCGCATGTCGTCTTCACGCGTCCACACCAGCTTCACCGGCACGTTGACCTGCTTGGCGATCCAGGCCGACTCGACCACGTAGTCGTTGGTCAGCCGGCGACCGAACCCGCCACCGGTCTTCATCAGGTGCATGGTGATGTCGGCCTGCGTGATCCCGAGCGTCTGCGCGCACGAGGCTGAGGCCTGCCGCCGGCGTCTGGCTCGGCGCCCACAGTTCCAGCTTGCCGTCCTGCCAGTGCGCCACGCAGTTCTGCGGCTCGAGCGGCGCGTGCGGGATGAACGGATACATGTAGGCGCCTTCGACGACCTTCGCGCCGGGAGCGGCGAACGCCTTCTCGACGTCGCCGTCCTTGCGCAGCTTGGTCGTGTAGGCGCCCTTGCCGAGTGAGTCGGCCTTGGCCTGGAACCCTTCGCTGCTCTGCGCCGACGTCGCATGCTCGGCCCACGTCACCTGCAGCTTCTTGCGCGCGGACTCTGCCTGCCACCAGCTGTCGGCCACGATGGCCACGCCGGGCATGAGGCCCTGCAGGTTCGTCGTGCCGTCCACGACGAAGGCGTGCTTCACGCCCGGCATCGTCTTGATGCTGATCGAGGTTCGCGGTCGCGACCTTGGCGCCGAAGACCGGCGACTTCTCGATACACGGCCCACAGCATGCCGGGCAGCGTGAAGTCGATGCTGAAGATCGGCTTGCCGGTGGCGATCGCGGCGGTGTCGACGCCCTTCACCGGCTTGCCGATGATCTTGTAGTCCTTCGGATCCTTCAGCGGCACCATGCTGAGCGTCGGCACCGGCTTGGCCGCGGCGGCCGTCGCCAGCTCGCCGTACCCGAGCGAGCGGTTGCTGGCCGCATGCATCACGCGGCCCGACGCCGTGGTCAGCTCGCTGGCCGGCACGCTCCACTTGCTGCGCCGCAGCGGCGAGGACCATCTGGCGGACCGCGGCGCCAACCTGACGCATCGGATCCCAGTTGGTCGGGGTCGCCGTGCTGCCGCCGGCGACCTGCGCGCCGTACTTCGTCTGATCGGCGTCGGCCTGCACGATCTTGACGCTGGCCCAATCGACGTCGAGCTCGTCGGCGATGATCATCGGGAGCATGTTCTTGATGCCCTGCCCGATCTCAGGGTTCTTGGACGTGATCGTCACCGTGCTGTCGGCGTTGATCTTCACGAACGCCAGCGCGTCATAACGGACCGCGGGCGCTCCGGGCGGTCCCTGCGCCAGCAACTCGACCGGATCGAGATGCAGCGCGACCAGCATGCCGCCGCCGGCGGCGGCGCTGACCTGCAGGAAGGAGCGACGATTGAGAAGATTCTTCGTCATGGCTCCTCCTACTCTGCGCCGGCGCCCTGCGCCGTCTGAGTGGTGCGTGACGTCCCGAGTGACGCCGCCCGGTGAATGGCCTCGCGGATCCTGCGTATAGGTGCCGCAGCGGCAGAGATTGCCGTTCATCGCCGTGTTGATCTGCGCGTCGTTGGGACTGCGGCGTGGTCGCGAGCAGCGCCGCGGCCGACATGATCTGACCGGCCTGGCAGTAGCCGCACTGCGGCACGTCGATCTCCTTCCATGCCTGCTGCAACGGATGCGACCCGTCCGCTGAGAGGCCCTCGATGGTCGTAATCGCCGCACCGGCCGCAGCCGATACAGGTGTCTGACAGGCGCGCTGGGCGCGGCCGCGCACGTGCACGGTGCAGGCACCGCACTGGCCGATGCCACAGCCGAACTTCGTGCCCTTGAGATTCATGACGTCTCTGAGCACCCAGAGAAGCGGCATGTCTCCCGGGACGTCGACCGTCGTGGTCTTCCCGTTGACGTTCAGTGTGAAAGGCATAGCGTTAACTCTCTCGGAAGGTAATCGTGAGTTGAACCGAAGAGAACTGGCCGTAATTAGACGGGACTGCCGGTCGAAATGCAAGCAACGTCGGCGATAATCAGTGTAGGGGCCGCCTTCAGGCGGCCCGTGATTCCTGAGTAGATACGATGCGCTGGCTGGCTTTGTTGACGGCGTTCGCTGTTCTGCACCCGATCCAGGCGGGAACGCGAGCGTCTGCCCAGGACGCGCCGGCTGCCCTGCCCGCCCCGGCGTGGCGGTTGACGCGCCGCTGAGTTTCGACGAATGGCTGGCGGACTGACCGACGAAGCCCGCGAACGAGGCTTCAGCGACGGCCTGATCGAGGAGACGCTGGCCGGACTCCAGCCCCTCGAGCGGGTCATCCAGAGCGACCGCAGCCAGGCCGAGCTCAATCCCGGCTTCAGCGCGATACGCCGACGCGCGCCTGACACCGGTCATGATCAATCGCGGCAGGGAACTGCTCGTCCACCACAAGACGCTGCTCGCGCGCATCGAGAAGCGAGTTCGGCGTACAGCCGCGCTTCCTGGTGGCGTTCTGGGGTATCGAATCGCGCTACGGTCGCGTGCAGGGCTCGACGCCGGTCTTCCAGGCGCTGGCGACCCTGGCCTGGGAACCGCGCCGCGCGACTACTTCCGCGGCGAGCTCTTCAACGCCCTGACGATGGTGCAGCGCGGGCACATCGATGCCGCGACAATGACCGGATCGTGGGCGGGCGCGATGGGCCAGACGCAGTTCATGCCATCGAGCTATCTCAGGTACGCCGTGGACTTCGACGGCGACGATCGGCGCGACATCTGGAAATCAACCCCCGACGCGCTGGCCTCGATGGCGAACTATCTCAAGGGGTTCGGCTGGAAGGACGACGAGACGTGGGGCCGCGAGGTCACGATCAGCGACGACGCGCAGGCCGCCATCGCCGACAGATCCCGAAGCGAACCGAAGGCTGCTACGCCATCCGCAACATGACCGAGCGGCGTCCGCTCGCCGAGTGGCAGAAGCTGGGCGTGCGCACGCGTCGACGGCGGGGCCGCTGCCGAAGGCGGACATCGAGGCCGGGCTCGTGGACGTCGGCGAGCGCAAGTTCCTCGTCTACTCCAACTACGACGCGATCATCGGCTACAACTGCGCGCACTACTACGCGCTCACGGTCGGCCTGCTGGCTGATCGACTGCGATAGATCACGGCCGGGTAATCGGATCGATCACGGCCGGGTCTAAAGAACAAGACCCGGCCTACACTGCGGAGCTCACGACTGTGTAGGGCGGGTCTTGTTTTTTAGACCCGCCGAACGAGTCAGGCGCCAGTCACTGACTTGCCCGTGAGATAGAACGCGCCCGTAGGCGCGGGGACTCCGCCTTCAGGTTCGATCGTCACGGCCACTGTGACCGGACCCGTCACATCAATCGGCGTACGGAAGATCGCGACGCCGCGGCCGGTCTCGTCAGGAGCGACGAGACCCGCGCTCACCGGTGCTGCGCCGGGCACGACGACCCACACCTGATAGATCTGCTTCGCGGGCAGCGGCGGCAGATTCGTTGCCGCGAACACCATGCCGCTCTGCCGGCTCCACAACGCGCGCCCCGCGGCCTGTGGAGCAGCGGGCGCTCCCTGCAGATCGACGCGCGTCAGATCGCCAGCCGCCATCACCGCCATCGCCGACTGCGTCTCGAACGCGACGCGGCGCGTATCGACCATCGCGCGATCGGCCGCCGCCAGACGCAACTGCGCCACTTCCAATCGGGCCTCGAGGCTTTCGACGCGCGCGCGCAGGTTCATCGCATACAAGCCGGCGATGGTGGCCAGGGCGACGCACGCCGCGTACGCCAGCCAGTTCCCCATCACCCATCGAGGACGTTCGGCGGTGCGTGACGCGGTGGCCTCGCCCGCGCCGACGGCGAGCAGCACGCGATCGCGCAGCGCGGCGCGCGGCGTCACCTGCGGCACCGACTGGGCCAGGCCCGCCGTCACGCGCCCGAGCGATCGCACTTCGGACGCGCAGGCGTCGCAGCCCGCGAGGTGCGTCTCGAATGCACGCCGCTCGTCCGGCTCGAGCGCGCCAAGCACGTACGCCGGGGCGAGAACGACCAGATCGTCGTGCGTGCCGCTCATGCGCCTGCCCCCGGAGTTCGCGGCCCGCGGAGGTGAAGCCTCCGCTCTACGAGCAAGGAGTCGCGCAGCCGCAGCATGCCCGGTGCGGATGCGTGTCTTGACGGTGCCGAGCGGCTCGTCCAGCCGTTCGGCGACCTCTCGCTGACTGAGCCCCTCGAAATAGGCCAGCTCGATCGCCACGCGCTGGAGCAGCGGGAGCTCGGCGAGCGCGCGGCGGACCGCCGTCGCCTCTTCGCCGGCAATCAGGCTGCCGACGAGTCGGACGGCTGCGACAGAGTCCGATCGACATCGTCCATGTCCACGGCCTGGCCCTCCGGCCGTACGCGCCGCGCGCGCAGGCGATCGATGGCCCGTGTCCGCGCCATCGTGAGCAGCCATCCGGCCACCGAACCTCGGCCGCGATCGTATCGCGCGGCCTGCTGCCACGCCTGGACGAAGACGTCCTGGACGACGATCCTCCGCTTCGGCCTCGTTCTGCACGATGCGGAGGACCAGCGAATAGACGATGCGGGAGTGGCGATCGTAGAGCTCGGCGACGGCCGTCGCATCGCCGGCCGTCAGACGCGCGAGCAGACCCCCATCACCGGCATCGGCCCCCGCCCGCTCGACATCCGGCCCGGACAACGCGGCCAGCCACATTCCTATGAAGCTTACGACAGGGATGGGAATTTGGATTGGGGTAGCTCAACACGGACTGCACGTGACTGCGCGGGCCCCACGAACCGCGGAGGCGCAGAGGCGCGGAGTATTTTGGCCAAATCATCCTCCGCGTTTCCGCGTCTCCGCGGTTCGTGACGCACGCGAAGTCATGAGCAGTGAGGGCGGTCGAGAGCTACCGATCTCCGCCGAACGTCACAGCCACTCCGGCGCGGATCGAGAAGGGCAACGACGGGAAGCCGAACGCCGCCTCGTACTCCTTGTCGAACAGGTTCTCGATGCTGGTGAAGATCTGCGCCTGCGCGGTGCACGCGATACGACACGCTGAGATCGATCTTCTGGTACGCCGGATCGAGATCCTGATTGGGCAGGAGCATGGAGTTGCCGAAGAACTCGTCGCTCAGGAACGTGCTGTCGTCGCGCTTGCCGGCGAAGTAGGCGGACAGCGGCGACTGCGGCCGGGCCCCTCGTCGTAGCGGACGAACAGCGTGCCCGAGTTGGCCGGACGCCTGAACGGCCGCTCGCCGACGAGCGGTGAGAACGCGCCGATCGACACACCGGGAAACGCCGGATTGGTTGCCGCGCTCGCGCTGAACGCCTCGGTGACTTCGGCGTCGAGATAGGTGTACGACGCACCGAACCGGACGGTCCGGCCGATGGCGGCATCGGCGGACAGTTCCATGCCCTGCGCGTCGAACGACTGCGAGTTGATATATCCGCCGAATGCCGTCGCCGCCGCGACGTCGGGGGGCACACCCGCGCGAATCAGGGCGGTTCGATTCAGGAACTCGAGCAGATCCTCGAAATGGTTGTTGTAGTAGCCGATCCGCGCCCGGTACGCGCCTGCCGCCGAATCCCTGCTCGAGTGCGACGTCCCAGCCGCGGCTTCTCTCCGGACCGATCGGTGAAATGTTGGCGGCGGCAGGCGTCCCCTGCACCAGTTCGAACACTGCGTTCTGTTCCTGGAAAACGCTCGGCGCCTTGATGCCCCTGCCGACGTTGAAGCTCACCTTGGTGTCGCCGACGCCCTCGGCCGACGGGTTGCGCAGATACACCGCCGCCGAGAAGCGCGGCACGGCTTCGGTCCCGAACACCGCGTTGTGCTCGACGCCGACGCCGCCGCTCAGATACGCGCGATTCATGACCGTCGCGCGAGCCTCGACGAACGCGCCGCCGTTGTTGCGCGTCCGCAGTGGGATCGCCATCGGGATCGTCGTAGCCCGTTTCGCTTATCCCAGCGCGCGCCGCCCGAGATCGCCAGTTCCGGCGTCGCCTGGAATGTCGTCTGGCCCGAGAGCGCGCCGCGTGTCGTCCGGCTGTCGAAGGTGGACGGGTAGGCGCCGCCGAAGTCGAGAATGGCGCGGCCGGTGACGGTCGCGCCATTCGCTCCCGTCAGCGTGACGGTGTTGCCCAGATAGTTGGCGCCGAAGCCAAACGGATCGAACGGCGTTCCCGTCGGCGTCGGGTTCACGTAGTGCGTCGTCTGGCCCGTGGTCCCGAAGCGGATCGTGCTTTGCCAGCGATCGGTGATCTGCGAATCGGCCGCGATCGACGTGTAGAGCTGGTCGCTGTCCTGCGTGGAATCGTCGGCGACCAGAAACATCGAGATATCCGTTCGCATTGCCGAACCGCCCGTCGACCCATCGCAGCGTGCCGCTCACATTGGTGCCGCCGCCAACCGCGACGCCAAAGCGGCCGGCGAAGGTGCTGCGGTCGTAGCCGCTGTTGGGCGTGTGGTTGTCGGTCGTGAAGTACCAGGTACTGCGAGAAGTAGTCGAACCGCTTCACCGCTCCGCCGAGCGAGATCGAGTTCCTGAACGTGCTCAGGTTGCCGCCGTCGATCGAGTACCGAAACTCCGGCACGCGAGACGATCCGCGGCGCGTGGTGATGTTCACGACACCGGTCAACGCATCGCTGCCGTAGACGACGCTGTTGGTCTGGCGCAGCACCTCGATGCGATCGACACCAGCGGTGTCGAGTTGTGAGAAGTCGAATCCGCCACCAATGTCGTTGGCCGGCATCCCGTCGACGAGGACCTTGGTGAAATTGGAATTGCCGCCGCGCAGGAACAGCGAGGTCCCACCGCCGCGCTGACCCACCTGCACGATCTGGGCGCCAGGCACGAGGCGCAGCGCTTCGAGCACGTCGGGCTTGTTCAAGGCGTCGAGCGTCGCGCTGTCGATCACGGTGACCGGCGCGCCGGTCTGTGACTGCAGGACTCCTCCGGCTTCCGCGGTCACGACGATATCCTGCTGGAGCGGCCCGACCTCGAGGACGACCTCGACGCTGGCCCGGGTGCCGGGTCCCGCATAGACGGGTTCGCTCGTCCGCGGCTGGAAGCCTTGCGCGGTCGCGGTCACCTGATATCGGCCCGGGGCGAGATTCCGGAACGTGAACGCGCCCTCGGCGTCGCTCTTCGCTTCAACGGTCCTGGTGCCATCGCCGTTCAACGTCACCGTCGCGCCGGCAACGCGCGCGCCCAGCGAGTCCATGACGACGACGCTGAGTGCACCCTGCTCCTGCGCCGCTGCAGTGCCGGCACCACACACAATCGCCCACGCACACACGACCGCACCGATTGCTCGCATCGCTCGAATCATTGGGAAATTAGAACCGCGATTGCTCCGACGCGGTCTGAAGAGTTCCTGAATTCTTGTTCAGGATGGGATCGTCTCCAGCGCGCGCGTTTTCGGAGGAGGCACTCTGAAGGGCATTTCAGAATCGTCATGCCTCTTCCCACCTGAACCGAGCCAGAGTCAGTCCCGCAAACAGCACCGCGAAGCCAAGCAGCACCAGCGTCGGCACGATCGCGGCCTCGATCCCGAGGCCGCGCCAGGTCATCGCGTCGAGGCCATCAACGGCCCAGCGGGCCGGAATCACCACCGTGATCCGCTGCAGCCACGCCGGGAAGATGAACGAGGGCACCCAGGCGCCGCCGAGCATCACCATGATCAGCACCGCGAAGGTCGCGACGCGGCGGCTGGCGGCCGCGGTCTTGCCCAGCGCCGCGACGAGCAGACCGAACGTCGCCGCCATGAGCGAGCAGGCGACGGCGATCGCCGCGAACCCGAGCACGCTGCCGTGGATCCTGACGCCGAAGACGATCATCGCGAATGCAAACGACACGACGAGCGTCAGCAGCGTAATCACCGTGCCGCTCGCGCCTCGCGCCGCGAGCAGCGTGAACCGCGACAGCGGCGCGCTGCGGAATCGCTTCCAGATCCCGAGCTCGCGTTCGAGCAGGATGCCCATGCCCAGCTCGATCGCGGCAAAGAGCAGGAACTGGATCCCCATGCCGGCGAACGAATGCGCATAGCCGTTGTACTGCGCGTTGGCGCCGCCGGCGACGACCGCATCCTCCTTGACGGAGTACGGCACCGCGATCGCGCTGCTCGCCGCCTCCACCGGTCGTGTCCGACTGTTGATTCAGCCGCTGCACGGCCTGGAGCAGGTTGCGGCAGCGTGTCTCGCGTCTCGGCCGGCACGCCCAGCGTGTCGATCTGTCCGAGCGTCTCGTCGACGATCGCGCGGCCCTGCGCGCCGCCGAACACCTCGCCGCCGACTGCCTCCATCACGTGACCGGTGAGGATGCCGCGCACCATCGCGAGCTCGCCGGCTCGCGACGGATCGAACAGCAGATCGACTTGCGGCCTGGCGCCCTGCGCGAGGAACGCGCGGCCCGCCGCATCGCCAAAGCCCGGCGGGACGATCACCGCCACCGCGACGTCGCCCTTCTGAACCGCCGTCCGGGCCTCCGCGAGCGGCGGGGTCGACGTCGCGCAGGCTCCTGTCGGCCTGGATTCCCGAGACGATCGCCTTCGAGATCGCGCTGCCGTCGCGATCGACGATGGCAATGGGGATCCTCGCCGGCTCGGCAGTTGTCGTTGCCGCTCCCGCCGAAGATCGATCCGAAGAACGACGCGATGGCAATCGGCACCGCGAACGTCAGGATGACGGCGCGGCGATCGCTGAAGAACAGCTGCAGGTCTTTGCGGACGAGCGCAACGAATGCGAGCCATCAGTCCCTCAAATTCCTTCCGGTGAGAGTCAGGAACAGCGTCTCGAGCGAGGCCTTGCCGTCGGCGCTGCCCGGCATGCCGCCGCGCAATCGGCTCAGCGTGTCGTCGGCCAGCACGCGGCCGTGATCCATGATCACGATGCGGTCGGCGAGGCGCTCGGCTTCCTCCATGTAATGCGTCGTGTAGAGCAGCGCCTTGCCTCGCGACTTGAGCTGCTCGAGGTTGTCGAAGATCGCATTGCGGCTCTGCGGATCGACGCCCGACGGTCGGCTCGTCGAGCAGCAGGATGTCGGGATCGTGCAGAAGGCCGGCGGCGAGATTCAGTCGCCGCTTCATGCCGCCGCTGAACGTCTTGACCCGGTCGCCGGCGCGATCGGCGAGACCGACGAGCGTCAGCGACGACGCGATGGCCTCGTCCAGCGCCGGCCCCGACAACCCGTACAGCGCGCCGAACAGCCGGAGGTTCGCGCGCGCGCGTGAGCTCGTCGATAGAGCGCGAGATCCTGCGGCACGAGGCCCAGACGCCGCTTCACGGGACTGGCGTCGCCCGACGGCACGAGCGCCGTCGATCGTCACCGTTCCCTGGTCCGGCGTCACCAGTCCGGCAATCATCGACACCGTCGTCGTCTTGCCCGCGCCGTTGGGACCGAGCAGCCCGACGAGCTGGCCGCGCTCGACGCCGAACGACACGCCATTGACGGCGACCGTCCGGCCAAACGACTTGTGGAGATTCGTGATCGTCAGCACCGGCTACGGAACCGACACGAAGAAGACCTCCGCGGTTCCCTGGTGAGACTCTACGGATTCCGGCGCGTATTCGGTCCATGCCAGCGCGAAACCGTCGCGGCGGGGCTGGATCGCGGGCACCAGCGACCACATCGCCGTCTCCGTCAGGCGGCGTGGCGCTCCTCGAGATGTGCCGTCGGGATCGAAGGACTCGAAGTAGATTTCGTGCTGGCCGGACATCTTGTCGGACCAGGCCAGACCCGAGTCGATCGCGATTCCATTTCAGATAGGCGCCGATGGTTTCGCCCGGTGTCATGGTCACGCGGCGCGCCCGCTCCTCGATTTCCCCAGTCAGATCGCTCAACCGGCCGGTGAACAGGTACACCTCGGGGTTGCCGTGCCGATCGTCCTGCCAGGACAGCGCGGTGTGGCCGCCGGCGCCGAACGCGAGATCGGGATACTTCGATGGCGCGCCGTCATCCTTCGTCAGACGCACGGCCCCCGCGCTCGACGCCTCCGCCCTGGCGATGTAGACCTCGCTGGCGCGAGTCGAGGCCTCCGCGTCGAACACCACCCAGGCGACACCGGACCCGTCCAGCGTCGCGTTGACGTTCCATGTCGTCTTGCTGGCCGCGCCGAGACGCACGGGCGCGAGCGCGGTCGTCCGTTGGACTCCCACCACCCGGCGAAGACCGCCTCCCGACCGTCGCCTTCCGATTGAATCCAGGCGCAGAAGATCGCGGACCCATCGCTCAGGATCACCGGGTTGCGGCTGCCGCTCTCGAACGCATGCACCCACCGATTCGTGCCGTCGCGGCCCCACATGCCCAGCTTCGCGATCTGCTGCCCCTTGCTCGACTGGTCGTACCACGGCGACGACGAGATCGTCGCCGAGGCGATCGATGCTCGCTTCGTACGAGTCTTCCGGACCATTGGTGAGACGACGCTCCGGTCCTGAGGGCTGGCCGTTGACGTCGAGCATCCTCACGTAGATTTCGCCCTGCCCGTCGCGTGTGTCGTACCAGGCGACGGCGAAACCTTGACCGAACGGGGTGAGCGCGGCTTCATAGGCGCCCTTCCTGCTGTTGCTGACCTGGGTTGGTCGAGGACTGAGACTGCACGTGACTGCGCTGCAGCTGCACATGCAATCACGACACACCGAGGCACGAGGCACCAGACGACATCTGAATCCTGCACTCTGCCATCACTGCATGCGCCTCCTTTGTATTTCCATGCAATGAGAAGGGCCAGCAGCGGCATCGACGCCCAGAGCGCCGCGTACTCCTGAACCGCGGAATCGCGGCGCGCCTCGTTGCGCGGCTCCTGTGCACGCTCTTCCATCAGATAGCCTTCGAGCGTGCGCGCGTTGCGGCTCGGTGCGGGAACTGTCGCCAGATTGGCGGCCATCTGCGCGTCGTTCTGCTGAGCGAACGACTGCTGGCTTTCAGCGGCTGGGTCGATCGCCTGGCCCGTCGCCTTCTCCATCGCCTGCTTGAAGCCCTCGAGCGCGGGCACCGGCACACCGGCTCTGAGACCCTGCTCCATCACGAACTGCTGCAGGCGCGGGTTGCCGCACGTGTGCTCGGCGCAGCCGACACCATGACGGTTCACGCTCGCGACGTATTCCTCGAGCAGCGTCTTCTGTGTAGCGGCGTCGGCCTTCCAGTAGCCCTTGCGCACGGTCTCGAGCATGCGCGCGGTGATGTCCTGATAGGCGAACGGCGACTTCTGCTCGAAGAACTCCTTCATGCCGAGGTTGTGCTTGTCCTCGACGTAGACGTCGAACGACTCCTTCCACATGCCGTCGGTGACGGTCTCGCTCACGGTCGCGTCCCAGCCCCAGAGATACTCGACGAACGACCGCATCTCGCCCGCGCCGGCGTAGCCTTCCTTCTTCATGCCCTCGATCCACGTCGGGTTGACGTAGCGCGACCGGAACTCGGTGCCGATGAACTTGTCGATCGAGGTCATCTCGGGACGGCCGGGGTCGCGCGTGTTCGTGATCACGAGCTCGGGACTCTTCTCGGTGCCGTCGATGTTGCGGATCGCCGTCGCCAGCCCGCCCATGTACATGAACATGTCGTCGTTATCGAGCGCGCCGTAGAGCATCGTCGAGCTGCTGTGGACGATCTTCTCGGTGCCGGAGAGCGCGAGGCGGAAGACGTCTTCCATCTTCTCGCCCCAGAATCCGTTGCCGTAGCCGTGTCCGAGCTTGCGGAGGTAGTCGTCGGCCATGCCCTTGTCGGTATCCCACGTGCCGCTGGCCGCGGTGATCGTCGACGTATTCAGATTGAACGTGCCAGGCGGCTCGTCGAAGATGCGCACGCCGGCGCGGCGATCGGCTTCGTCCTCGGTGTAGCCGCGCTGCACGAGAATCGCCTTCGTCTCCAGGTAGTGACGGCGGACGTAGTTCTCGGCCTCTTCGATCGCCTTCACCTTCTGCACGGCCTTGTCCATCAACACGGTGACGTTGTTGAACATGCCCTCGGCGGAGGAGGCAATGACGATGTCCACGCGCGGGCGCCCCAGCTTCGCGCGCGGGATGACGTCCACGTCCACGACCTTGCCGCGCACGTCCCACACCGGCTTGGTGCCGAGCAGGTGGAAGATCTGCGACTCGAGCACGCCCTCATGGCGCATCGTCTCGTCGCCCCAGATGACGAACGAGACCTTCTCCGGATACTTGCCGTGCTTCTTCACGTGATCGGCGAGCATCTGATCGGCGAGCTTGATGCCCATCTCGTACGACGCCGGCTTGGGCACCTTGTCGGGATCGATCCCGTAGAAGTTCTTGCCGGTCGGATAGGCGTCCGGATTGCGAATCGGCTCGCCGCCGCCGCCGCCCGGGATGAATCCGCCGCGCAGGCCGCGCACGAGGTTGTCGAGCTCGCGTGCGCCCTGACGACACGATCCGCCGCTCCATCTCCTCCGACAGCACCTTGGCCTTGTTCGGCAGCAGGCTTCTGTCGATGCTGACGATGGCGTCGATCGTCGTCTCGCGGAGCGGCTTCTCGGGAACGCGGCCGAAGGTGTGCAGGCCGTACGGAATGTTCTGTCCTTTCAGCAGCAGCAGGTGGTCCTGCACCTGATGCACGATGCGGTCGGTGAGGCTGTCTGGTTTCGTGAGGTCGAGACTGAGATCCTTGGCGAGGCCCAGTCCGATCACCTGCTGGCGAATCTGCTCGCCGACGGCTTTCGCCAGCTCGGGACTCTTGTGCAGACTCGTGTCGTAGTCGTTGATCCGCTCGCCCAACTCGGCGAGCTCGGGATACAGGCCGCCCTTCTTGAACGGCGGCACCATGTGATCGATGAGCGTCGCCATCCCTCGCCGCCGCGCGACGAGACCTTCGCCGACGACGTCCACGTTGTAGATGTAGAGATGCGGCAGATCGGCGATGAGCGCATCGGGCGCATCATCCGGTGACAGGCCCATGTCCTTGCCGTCGAGCCACTCGAGCGTGCCGTGCGTGCCGACGTGGACGACCGCGTCGGCCTTGAAGCCCTCACGCAGCCAGGCATAGGCCGCGACGTACTGGTGATGCGGCGCGAGGTCCTTGGCGTGATACATCTTCTCGGCGTCTTCGCCCCATCCGCGCGCCGGCTGCGGCAGCAGCGCGATCTTGCCGAACTGCACCGCCGGGATGACCACGCTGCCGCCGGTCGTCATCAGATCGGGTCTTCACCGGATCGCCCCAGTCCTTGAGGACTTTGGCCTTGAGACCGGGCGACAGCGCGTCGAGCCAACGACGGTATTCGGCGATGCCGACCCGCACGGCGCTTCCCTGCGCGACCAGCGCCTCCAGCTCGCCCGGCGCGTAGCCGCCGACGTTGCGCGACTTCTCGACCAGCGTCTTCAGCACGCTGTCGCCGGAGAGATCGGCGTTCGCCGACGTCGTAGCCTTCCTGCTTCAAGTCGACGCAGGACGTTGGCCATCGACTCGGCGACGTTCAGGTAGCTGGCGCCGATGTTCGCCTTCCCGGCCGGGTAGTTGTAGAACACGATCGCGACGCGCTTGTCGCCGTTGGCCTTGCCGCGCAGCGCCGCATACTCGGTGGCGCGACGCACGGCGAGCGCGACCTGCGACAGCATCGGCTTGCGTACGACGATGGTCAGGCCCGTCTCGGGGTCCTGGATCTTCTCCTGGCTGCCGACCACCGTCGGCGCGATGGTGCCCGCCAGTTCCGGCGTCGCCACGTTGAAGGTGCCTTCGAACATCGACAGGCCCACGGGCGATGCGCGCCACTCCTGCTCGGATCGTCCGTAGAGGCTGATCAGATTGAGGACCGGCACATCGACCTTGGCCAGATGATTCGATGAGTCTGGCGCGGCGAAGTTGAAGTTGAAGCCCAGCACCGCGTCCACGCGCGGCGCGCCGGAGGGATCGATCAGCAGCCGTTCGGCGGCGATCGCGCCGGGATAGCCGAACATCGGAATCGCCTCGGCGCCCTGCCGCTCGATCTCGGCGATCACCGCGTCGAGCAGCTCGGTTTCGTCGCTGTAGTAGGTCGCCTTGTAGAAGCTGACGGCGATGCGCGGCGCGCCCGGCCGCACTTTGCCGTGCTGCTGCCGCCAGGCATTGAACTCGTCCCACGTCGCGAAGACGCGCGATGGCTCGGCCGGTCCCGCGCCGGCCGGTCCAGAAGGACCGGCCCTACGATCGCTCTGGATGGGAGCGGCCCTCGGGTCGCGTTGTAGGGCCGGTCCTTTTGGACCGGCCAGGGCCGGGTAGTAATAGCCGAAATCCAGACTCGGCTGCGGCGCCGGCAGCACCAATCCCTTGATGCCTGCCAGCGTCAGCGCGTACTTCATGAGGCCGAGCTGATTCGAGGACACCCATGTGCGCCCAGTACGCGCGCGCCTTCTCGTCCCAAAGGCACCCTGCTTGACGTAGGTGTCCTTCGGCAGCAGGCCTTCGCCGATCGCGAAGACGCGCCCCGGACGATCGCGCACCATGGCGATCAGATCGACCTTGTGCTCGGTGTTGAACCGCTCGAGCATCTGCTGGTTCATCGTGTCCAGCAGCAGCACGTCGGTCTCTCTTCACCTCATCCAGCGTTCACATCGGGCAGGACGGACTCGGTGAGAAACGTGAGCTCCACCTTGCCGCGGAGATCCGGACGCTCCTGCAGCAGCGCCTTGAACGCCTTGAGCGTACCGGGCAGGTTGCCGTCGGAGTAGAGATAGGCGAGGCGGATGGGTTTCCCGGGATCGGGGATCGGGATCGGGGATCGGCCGCGTTCGAAGTTCGCGGATCCCGGATCCCGATCCCGGATCCCTGTCTGAGCGCGAGCGCCCGTGACAAGCGCGAGCAGGACAGCGACGCTAGCGAGTCGGCGCATCCGGTCCTTCGGGCACGTAGATGATCTGCCCGTTGGCCAGCCGATACGCCGTCCCGAGACGTTCGCCGTCGCCTGTGGCCGTCTTGCCGCTCACCTTGTAAGCGGTGATCTGCGTCCCCTTCTTGACGATGATCTCGCGCTCACCCTGCGCGTTGGTCTTCACCATCGTCACTTCGCTGTTGGCGTCCATCAGGTCGCCGATCCGGTAGACGGAAAACAGCGTGATCATCAGGCCGACGATGAACACAATGGAGACGTCGAAGAGATTCGCGATCCCCGAGAGCGGATCTTCTTCAGCGATCTCTTCCGGCGACGGCAGATGGAGGAAGCGCGCCATTCAGGACCTCCGCTCAGTTCCTGTGCAATGTGTTCGGCGATGAAGCGCTGTTCACGGATCGTCTCGTTGACCCATGATTGCCGCGCAGCCGCGACGACGTAGGCCAGCGTGCCGGTGGCGAGGCCGATGATCGTCGTCGTGAACGCGACCACCATCTGACCGGCCATCGCCTCGAGGTCGCCGGTGGCGAGCGACGCCAGCGACGAGCCCATCGGGATCAGCGTGCCGAGGAGACCAAGGCTCGGCCCGACCTTGACGAGCACACGCGCGGCGTTGAGGCCGTGCCGGAGGCGCTCTTCACTCTCGAGCACGAGATGCTCGAGGCCGCCAGCGTCGATCCGATGCTCCTGGCGGGCGTTCTCGACGTCGGCGACGAGCGTGCGCAGGAGCGCGGGAAGCGCTCGCCGCCGCGCCTCCGGCGCGTCGAGCACCGTCCCGCTCTTCAACCACATCGTCACGTCGAATCCGCGCCGTTCGCGCTTCCGCGCGACGAAGTCCACCACACAGGATCCGGCCATGAACACCGCCGCCGCGACGCAGACCCACAGCAGAACCATCACCGGGAATCGCAGGACCTGCCCGAGCGCGAAGAGTCCCTGTTCCAGGGCGGCCAAAATGCTCACCGGCGACTCCACAGGGAATACACGGCGCCAAGCGCCGTGGCCGTACCGACGAGCGTGAGCGTCCACGCCGGAACAGGGGTGACCGGGCCCGATGTCGCGGGCTCGATCGTGAGAGTGGCCGCGGCCTGCCAGCCATCGATCACGCCGGGCATGACGGAGACGACGAGGCCGAGCAGCGTGATCGCGAGGAGGGCTTCATCGCGCAGCCGGTCGGGCGCGAACGATGGACGCAGTCGTGTGAGCCACACCACTGTCGCGATGAGCACAACGACCGGACCGACCGAGGCGGCCGCGGGCACGCCCTGCACTTCGGTCATCGCCGTCAGCATGCCGCCGAGCGCCCCACCCCATCCGGCGGCGAGGACCGCAAACCGCGGTCGACACAGCACCGCGATCGCAACCCCTGCCGACAGGGCGCCGACCCATGCCGGGTCGGGCAGCCGTTGCGGGCTGGCCACAATCGTGGCGAGCACGAAGCCGACCGCCAACGCCGTCACATCGCGGACGCGATGCGCCGCCGTCGCCGCGTGCACGACGGCGCCAAGAGCGCAGAGCATCCACAGGGCGTGAAACGTAGTCGTCACGCGAGTCGGTCTCTCAAAATGCTGACTGGTCTAGAGGATGGTACCTGACGAAGGGTCCCCGGCCTCTGAAGAGTATCTGAATTCTTCGTCAGAAACGAGCGAACCTGTGCTCAGCGTGGCACTTATTCGACCAGGACCTGGCCGTCCTTCAGCACGATGAGCACAGCGGTCTCACCATCCATCCCACGTAGAGGTGGACCTTCAGTCTCACGTAGAGGCGGACCTTCAGGTCCGCCTGGAGATTCGAGCTCGGCCCGGATGTCGCGGCCGGCCGCCAGCCGGACGGCGTCCGGGAGCAACTGATCGTAGGTCGTGGTAAACGACCGGCGCGTACTGAGGTCGTCCCGGAACACCAGCCGGTCCACGTCCGGCCGCTCCTGAGTGACGCGCCGCACGACCGCGAAGGTGTCGGAGGACAGCTCGGCGATCTCGGTCCAGCGCACGTTGCGGGTCCAGTAGACCGGCAGCAGGAGAACGGGAAGGGTCACGGCAGCAGCCACGAGTCAGCCGGTCGACGTGCCGCCGTTGACTGAATCCCAGAGATGCTGCAGCACGAATCCGGCGACGAGCGCTGGTGCGACCGACGGCAGCAGCGCGTAGAGGCTCGAACGGTTCGGCACGAAGATCGTCAGGGCCAACGTGCCGGCGAACCAGATCGCGGCGAGGATCGCCACGCGCTTCAGGTCACTGGTGATCGACGGACGCCGCCATGCCAGCAGGTGCGCGACGATCAGCACGATCACGGCGAACGTGCAGGCGCGATCGAGATACTCGAGCGCGTTGGCCACGAGCGCGCCCGGCGCCGTGACGAATTGGTACGACGCCGTGGCGGTCATCGGCGTCATCGCCCTGGTCTGCGCGCGAAGCGCGAGGTAGATCGCCACGGCGATCCATGTCGGCCACGTCAGGCGAACGACGTCACCTGCTTTCCCCACAGGCTTCGGCGCGGCAGGCTTCGCGTGTGGCTGCGTTCGCTCGCCGGCGAGGACCCAGGCCCATCCGCTCAGGATCAGCGGGAGCATCACGGCTTCTTCTTTCGCGAACATCGCCAGGAGTGCATGCCGCCCGCAGCCAGTCGGCTGTCGCTGGACGACGGCTGCCGCCGCGAGCAGCGCGGCGATCACCACACACAACGCGGTTCGGCCGCTCAGCCAGAGCACGGCCATGTTGACCGCGTGGAAGTTGAGGGCCCAGACACCAGCCGCGATCACTCCCGCCGTGGGACTGACACCGAGTGTCGTGCCGAGGTATGCGAGCGCGAACGCGCCGGCGACGAGCAGCGCCAGATTCGTCACGCCGAAGCCGAACGGCTCGACGCCGTAGACCGCTCGATCGATGGCGAACGTGGCTGCGACGAGCGGCCGATAGAAGCCGTCGGTGCGAACCATCAGCGCACGCACATCGGCCCACGACGTCACGTGGTTGTTGCCAACCCACACGACGTCGTCCTTGACGAATCCCTTGCCGATGCCGGGGCCGTAGATGGCGATCAGGATCGCCACCAGGACGGCAGCCGCAAGCAGCGGCCCTCGATCTCGTGTGACTGTCACGAACTCAAGAGAGTATCCGGACTTCCATGCGTTGACGCTACCCGGGTCCTGTCGCCGGGTCTCCCCACCCGCCCGCGCCAAGTCGCGTGGCGGGCGGCGCCTCGCAGCAAGCACGTGTGACGAGAATGGCGCCTCCACCAAGCGCGCAAGCGTGCGCGTGGGACTCCGAGCCTCCGCCCGGCGCCCCACCCGGCGCCACCCGCCCCAAAGAACGTTCGTCAACGCGAGAGTCTTTGGAATCCCAGATTCTCCGCGTCTCCGCGCCTCCGCGGTTTGTGTGTCCAACGCAGTCACGTGCGACATGTGCAGTCACGCGCGACAGGTGAAGTCCCGCGAGGCGAACCCTCAGACGCACTTGCGCGCGATGTCTCCGACACGCACCGCGCCGGCGCGGACGACGCGCGCGTTGATGCCGCGCAGGTGCAGCTTCCGGCCGATCGGCGAGTTGACGAACTTCATCGCGTCCACGCCGAATCGCTCGACGAACTTCCCGCATCCGGTGTGCGGTTCCGCGCTCACTTCGATGACGGCGCTGCCGATCTCCAGCTGCGATCCGGGCGGCAGGTTGTCGTCGGCGAGGTCCAGATCGACGAAGAGCTGATCGCCGGCCAGCGGCCA
The DNA here is from genome assembly GCA_963751025.1 of uncultured Acidobacteriota bacterium. Classification (GTDB taxonomy): domain Bacteria; phylum Acidobacteriota; class Vicinamibacteria; order Vicinamibacterales; family UBA2999; genus Gp6-AA40. The sequence goes on from CAVVTC010000018.1 coordinate 79,771, forward strand.
TCTCGCCCTGTCCTGTGCGATCAGGGCGATCACGCGGGCGTTCATCACGTTCAGCTGTGTCTGCGGGTCTGGCGACGCGACACGCGTGCTCCAGCTGTCACCCAGGAGGCCCGACGCCGGATCGAGCTCGGCGCGGTCCAGCACTTCCCGCGCGCTCGGGCGCGGGCGAGACACAATCAGCTCCACAATGCCGTCGTCTGTCGGCGACTGGCGAATCGATTCGAGGCCGGCCTCGAGCTCCTCCCGCGTCAGATGTCGTATGGTCACGCGTGCACTCCTCGCCGCGATCGTCACGACGCCGGCTCGGCCAGGCGTCCTACCGACATTCAGGAGAGATGGCGCGGCAGTGAGATGCGGAACGCGCTCCCGGTTTCGCTCGTGCTCGCCAGCGTGAGGTGGCCGCCGAGAGCTTCGACGCGCACCTTTGGCCAGCGACAGGCCCAGTCCGGTCCCGCTGCCGTTTGAATCGTTCTCGCGGTAGAAGCGATCGAAGATGCGGTCCCGGGCCTCGCTCGAGATCCCGGGCCCGGAGTCGATGACCTCGAGGAAGGCATCCTGGGGCGTCTCGGCGATCCGGATACGCACCCGGCCTGCAGCCGGCGTGAACTTGATCGCGTTGTCCACGAGGTTGATGAGCGCCTGCCGCAGCACCAGTCGATCGGCGGGCGACGACCGGCGAGGCCTGTCGATCGATGCTGAGCGTCTGTCGCTTCTCTTCCGCGAGCACCGACAGATGCGACACGACATCGTCGGCAAGCGCCGACAGATCGACGGCGTCGCGCGGTGAGCTTCGCCTGGCGCGTCTCGGCGCGCGACAGCGTGAGCAGCCGATCGACGAGCGAGGCCAGACGATCGACCTCCTCGAGCATGCTGCCGATGATGCCGCGATACGCCGCTTCGTCGCGATGGCCGCGCAGCCCGACCTCGCCCACGCTGCGAATCGCCGTCAGCGGCGTCCGCAGCTCGTGCGAGACGTCGGCCGTGAACCGCCGCATCTGATCGAACGACGCTTCGAGACGACCCAGCGTTTCGTTGAACACCGTCGCCAGGCGGCCCATCTCGTTCTCTGGATTGGCCACCGGCAGCCGGTCGCCCAGGCGCTCCGCGGTGATCGTCTGCGCGCGCGCGGTCATCTGCTCGATGGGCGCGAGCGCGCGGCTGGCCAGCACGTAGCCGCCGAGTCCGGCGACACCGACGGCCAGCGGCAGTCCGAGCACGAGAATCAGCAGCAGATCGCGGATCTGCTGGCGCATCGCTTCCTCGGATCGTGCGACCTGCACGATCACGCGGCGGTTGCCGATCAGCGCGCCGTTCTGCGGGTTCTCGACGCACGGGCACACATAGCTGCGGCCGCTCATCACCCGCATCGGCGCGCCGGCGGTCGCAAACGAGACGATGGACTCCTCGCTGCGGGTGACGAGGCGTTGTGTGTCGGGCAGCGGCCGGCGCATGGCCTCGCCGTTTCTGAACAGCAGTTCGCGGCCGTCATCACTCCAGACCTGGACCCAGGGCGCTTCCTGTTCGAGCAGCAGATCGACTTGCGGTCCCGGCATCACGAGTCCGCCCGGGCCTTCGTCCACGGTCGCCGCCGCCCAGTAGAAGTCGGCGCGCAGCCGGTCGTCGAGCGCCTGCGACGCGCTGCGGCTGACGAACACGTAGATCGCCACGGCGTAGACCGCGAGGACGACCACCATGACGGCGACGTACCACACCGTGAGCCGCATGCGCACGCTGTGCGATCGCCACCACCGGCTCACGGCTCACCTTCTCGCAACATGAACCCGACGCCGCGGACGGTGTGAATCAGCTTCACCGACTGTTCGAGATCGACCTTGCGGCGGAGACGCGCGATGTGCACGTCGATCACGTTGTCGAGCGGCGTCGTGCGGGCGGTCTCCTTCCACACGTCGCGCGCCAGCGTTTCTCTCGAGACCACCTGCCCGTGATACCGGAGCAGATATTCGAGCAGCTCGAACTCCCGCACCGTCAGCTCGACCGGTTGAGTGTCGCGCGTCACCTTGCGGGTCACGAGGTCCATCTCGAGATCGCCGACCGAGAGTCGGGGCGCCTCGGCGACGCGGCCGCGACGCACGAGCGCGCGAATGCGCGCGAGCAGCTCGGCGAACGCAAACGGCTTGATCAAGTAGTCGTCGGCGCCGGTATCGAGACCCATGACCCGATCCTGAAGCGAATCGCGGGCCGTGAGCACCAGGACCGGCGTCTTCACGCCGCGCTGACGCAGCGCCTGCAGGATCTCGAGACCGTCGCGCCCGGGCAGCGTGAGGTCGAGCAGGATCACCTCGAACGATTCGGTGTTGACGCGAAAGAACGCGCCTTCGCCGGTGCGCTCGACGACGACCTCGAAACGCTCACCCTCGAGCCCTTCCCGCAGGGCATTGGCGACCTTCAGTTCGTCTTCGACGACGAGCACACGCATGTCATGTAGGGCCGGTCCTGTTGGACCGGCCTCGGGTCCGTGTGGACCGGCCTCGGGCCGATTCTATCCCGTGGCCACGGGCCAAATCCGACGCGGGGCTGAAGAGTGCCTGAAGAGTTGGTCAGAATAGGGTCATGGAGTTCTCGCTGCTCGAGACCATGCGTCTGGACGAGGGGCCATCGTCCGGTTGGACCGCCACCTGGCGCGGCTGACAGGATCGGCGCGGCACTTCGGCTATGCACTCGACCACGCCCGGATTCGATCGGCGATCGCGGCGACCGAAGCCGCGCATCCACACGGGACCTGGCGCGTCCGGCTGCTCGTCGATCGCGACGGCGCGCCAACGATCGAGTGCACGCCGTACCAGGCTGACGGCCGCACGTGGCGAGTGGCGTTTGCGTCGGTCGCCGTCGATTCACAGGATCCCTTCCTCGCCAACAAGACGACGCACCGCCTCGTGTACGACACGGCGCGGCGCGCGCGCCCTGACGTGGACGATGTGATCCTGTGGAACGAGCGTGGCGAGGTGACGGAAGCGACGATCGCGAATGTCGTCGCGGAGATCGAGGGCGTGCGATACACACCGCCGCTGACCTGCGGTCTGCTTGGCGGAACGTTTCGCGCCGACCTGCTGGCGAGCGATCGGATTCGCGAGCGCGTGCTCACGCGAGCCGACGTGAGCAGCGCATCGAAGCTGTGGCTGATCAACAGCGTCCGTGAATGGGTCGATGCGGTCCTCGTATAAGCTTGGAGGGACCATGAACGACTTCGCCGCACTCGAACAGCACCTGACGAGCACCTTGTCGCTGACGCGCCGGCCGGTGGCGATCGCGTTCCGCGAGTCGCCGCCCGCCGACGTCGCGAAGCTCTCGGGGACGCAGCCGTCCGGGTGCAGCTTCTGGCGGCTCGCCGCGGCCGGGCAGGTCTTCTACACGGTGCCGTCGGATCACTACAACTGTCCCGTGGGCAGCTACACGCACAACATCGCCCTCCCGAAGGACCGCGAGCCCGAGTTGATGAACACCCTGGGGCTGATGGTCAACGTCGGCTATCTGAAGATGGAAGAAGTCCCGGGCATTCCGCGTCTCGCGGCGCCGCCGGCGGTGGTGATCTACGCACCACTCGCACTGACACCGGTGGAGCCGGATGCCGTGCTCGTCTCCGGCACGCCGGCGCGCCTCATGCTGCTGCACGAGGCGGGAACGCGCGCGCAGGCCGTCGGGACGATGCAGGCGTCGCCGCTGCCGTTGCTCGGCCGCCCCACGTGCATGGCGATCCCCGCCGCGCTGACCTCCGGCATGGCGTCGAGTCTCGGCTGCATCGGCAACCGCGTCTACACCGGCATCACCGACGATGAGTTCTATACCGTGATCGCGGGAAAGGACCTGGCGTCAGTGGCGGCGGAGCTCAACACGATCGCTCTGGCCAACGCAGCGCTGACCGACTATCACCAGGGCCGACGCGCGTCGCTGGCGTCCGCGTAGATCGCGAGCCGGGTCCACAAGCCAGGACCCGGCCTACACTGCCACCTGTCTATGTAGGTCGGTCCTGTCTGTGGACCCGACATCTCAAACGCTGACACGCGATCGCGGAATCTTGATCCGATCGATCAACGCGCGATAGCGCGCGTCACCTCTGAGCGGCTCGAACCTCGGCTCCGCGTCGAGCATCGCGAGTGCCGGGTCGCGATCGACCCAGGCCTGATCGAGCGCGGCGAACGCCTCGTCCAGTGAACCGAGGCCGGTATACGCCAACGCCAGATGGAACGGCGGCACGTAGCGTGTGCCCTCGAGCGCGCGGGCGCGCGCGATCAGCGCGAGCGGCTGCGTCCGGCAGCCCATCACGGCCTTGACGTGCGCGAGCCACGCCAGCAGCACCGGATGCGAGTCGGCGAAGGTCAACGCCAGCTCCAGCTGCGCGGCCGCCTCCTCGGCTCGGCCGGCCTGCAGCAGCGCCGCCGCGAGCACGCGATGCGCGTTCACGAACTCGGGATCCATCTCGAGCGTGTGCCGGCACTGGGCGATCGCGCCGTCGTAGTCGCCCGAGACGTATCGCGCCCACGTCGCCGTCGTGCTCGTCGCCAGGCACAACGGATCCAGCTCACGCGCGCGATCGACGCAGTCGAGCGCTTCCGCGTAGCGTGACTCGAGCGCCAGCATCAGTCCGTACGATCGCAGCGCGGCCTCGTTGCTCGGGTTGAGCGACAGCGCTTCGGCGTAGCTCGCTTCCGCCGCCACCCAGTCGGCATCGAGCACCCGCTTGATGTCGCCCATCACCGCGTGTGCTTCCGACACCGTCGGATCGATCGCGAGCGCGCGTGACGCCGACTCGCGGGCCGCGGCCAGCGCCACGCGTGGCAGCTGGTGGTAGTACTCGGCGCTGGCGACGCGTACCCGCGCGAGCGCACCCAGGGCCGCGGCAAACGTGGGCGCTTCGGTGACGGCCTCCGAGAAGCAGCGCAGCGCCTCGTCCAGCCCGATGTCTCCGGGCCTCGCCCAGTGGTATCTCCCCTTCAAGTACGCCTGATACGCGACCGGGTGGTCGCGCGGGGCGACGACGGCCCGCGCCGGTGGGACCAGCTCGCGCATCAGCGACCGGGCGACCCGGCCGGCCACGTCGGCCTGCACCGAGAGCCAGTCCGCCGTGCTGCGCTCGTAGGTCTCGGACCACAGGTGCGCCTCGGTCGCCGCCTCGACGAGCCGCGCGGTGATGCGCACGCGCGAGCCGTCGCGCCGCGTGCTGCCTTCGAGCAGATACTCCGCGCTCAGGGCCTCGCCGATCTCGCGCGCACGCTGGAGACTGCCCTTGAAGAACATCGACGACCAGCGCGCGATGATGCCGACCTGGCCGCGACAGAGCGGCCCGAGCTGCGCGATCAGCTCCTCGGTGAGACCATCGCTGAAGTACTCCTGACTGCTGTCGTCGCTGAGATTGCTGAATGGGAGCACAACCAGCCGCACGCGCGGTGACGTGGAGGCGGCTGGGGCGCTGGTGCCGCTTCGACCCGGCACGCTCCCGATGAACCGATACCCCCGGCGCGGAACGGTCTCGATGAACGTCGGCTTGTCGGCATCGTCACCGAGCGCGGCGCGCAGGCGCTTGATCGCCGCATTGAGGCTGTGCTCGAAATCGACGAAGGTCCCCTCGGGCCACAGACGCTGACGCAGCTCCTCCCGCGTGACGACTTCGCCCGGCTGCTCGAGCATGAGCCGGAGGATCTCAAGCGGCTGTTCCTGCAGGCGCACGCACACGCCGCCGCTGCGCAGCTCGCGCGAGCGCACATTCAACTCGAAGCTCCCGAAGCGCAAGAGATTGCCTGTGTCCATGGCGGGGCCTGTCTCGGTTATGACGTACCGCGCGCGGTTTGAAAAGGCCGAATCGAGATGTGCGGCAGACAATGACGCGCTGGTCACCAACGTGTCACCTCAGGTCACCTCGAGAGCATTGAGGCACCTGTCACCGCACTCCAGGCTTGTTGCCACTGGAGTGTGGTCATGTCACCGCGTTGCCGCATCGTGTTCCTCGTCCTCACGCTCATCGGCATGCCGTCGGTCGCGCGTGGGGCGGTCACTGGCTGGACCGATGTCGTCGTCCGCGTCTACGACGCCAACGGCACGCTCGCAGGGACGAACCGTGCCGCGCTCGACGCGGCACGGAAGGCGCTGGAGGACGCGTCCATCGACGTGATCTGGCGCCTGTGCCCGACCGCCCCGTCGTGCAAGGCTCCCATGGCACCTGGCGAGCTGGCCATCCGGATCGTGCGATCGCCCATCCCTCACCGCTATCAAGGGGCCGTGGCACTCGGTGATGCGATGGTTGACAGCCTGAGCGGTGCCGGAGTGCTGGCGACCGTCTATTTCGATCGCGTGCTGTGGCTGGCGCAACAGGCAGGCGCCGACAGCCGCGTGCTGCTCGGCAACGCGATCGCGCACGAACTGGGCCACCTGCTGCTGGCGACGACGTCACACGGCCCAGTCGGGCTCATGCGAGCGACGTGGTCAGAGGACGAAGTCCGGCAAGGCCGCCGCCGTGACTGGACGTTCGCGCCACGCGAGATCGCCGCGATCCACAGGCGTGCCGAGGCGCGAGAGCTCGAGGCGAGGCGGACGTGGGGCACGAGGTGACCCGCTCTGACGATGTGGAGGAGTCAGCGTGGCCCGTCGCGCACCGTGCCGCTCAATGCCCTCAGAAATGACGCCAGCGCACGCTTCTCACCAGAGGTGAGCGTCAACGGCCGGAGATCGGCGTCCAGTCCGGGATTCTGATTGCCGCCACGGTCGTAGTAGTCGATCACGTCGTCGAGGGTGAGGACGCTGCCGTCGTGCATGTACGGCGCGGTGCGGCTGATCTCACGCAAGGTCGGTGTCTTGAACGAGCCGCGGTCGGCCTCGAGCGTCGTCACGGCTGCCCGTCCCTCGTCATGAAGACGACCGTCACGCCAGGCGATGCCCGTGTTGTGAAAGCGTTCGTCGCTGAAGGTGGGGCCCACGTGGCACGCGGTGCAGTTGCCCTTGCCCCGGAACACCTGCAGCCCCACCTGCTGTTCGGCGGTCAGCGCAGCGCGATCCCCGTTGGCAAACCGATCGATCGGCGCATCGCCGGACAGAATCGAACGCACGTAACTTGCGAGTGCACGCGAAAGCTCTCTCTCGCTGATACCCACCCGTGCACTGGCCTCCGCAAGCGTCATGTCCATCTCGTTGGGATCCTGAATCGGCTGCAGGACCTGCTGTTCGAGTGACGCCGCACGGCCATCCCAGAAGAATGCGCGGCCATATCCCCGGTTGATCAGCGCCGGCGCACTTCGCCGCCCGAGCCGTCCGTGGACGCCAATGGCGACTGGACGGCCGTCGGAAAACGCGCGCTTCGAATCGTGACAGGAGGCACACGCGATTGACCGATCGCGCGAGAGACGGCGGTCGTTGAACAACCGCCGCCCCAGCGTGATCTTCTCTTCGGTGAGTGGGTTGTCCTCCGGGACCGGCATGTAGAGGTCGAGTCCCAGAGGAATAGCCAGAATGAGCGCGGCGAGCCAGGCTACCACCGAGGCACTCTACCCGCGGGAGGTCAGCTTTTGGCGGAGGCCGTGTCACGTTTCGGTCAAGCTCGCGTTGAGAATCTGCCGTTGAACCTGCGCCCGGGCAGGCCGATAATCGGCGCGACTCTGAGTCCAAGCGGACTGACGTAGTGTCCGGCTTCAGCCGGACCACACAAGGAGCCGATCATGAGGACGTCACTCTGGGCGATTGGCCTCGTCGTTGCGCTGAGTACCACGGCGGCCGCGCAGTCCGCGCGGACCAAGGTGGACATGAATGCGCCCGCTCCGCACCTCGCCAATGGGAAGCCGGATTTCAGCGGCGTCTGGGCACGACCTGGGGTACAGGACCTGACGAGGACGGTCAAGAACGGCAACGGGACCAGCAACGTGGGCGAGCCGAATCCGCTTCCGTTTACCGCATGGGGTCAGGCCCAGTGGGATAACTACAACGCCAACAAGAACGGCGATTACGCGGGCAGCTGCATGCCGTTTGGCTGGATCCGATCGTTCACGCCGCATCCGATGCAGATCCTGCAGAACAACGAGAACATCGCCTTCCTCTTCGAGCAGAGCACGATGTTCCAGGTGGTCAACACGGAGGGACTGCCCCATCGCAAGGACTGGCCGCCGACCTGGTTCGGCGATTCACGCGGTCGGTGGGACGGCGACGCGCTGGTCATCGAGGCGGTGAACTTCAACGGATGGACCAAGCTCGGCACCATCGGCCACCCGATGAGCGATCAGGCGAGGCTCACCATGACGTTCAGGCGTCCGGACATGGGTCACATGCAATTCAAGTGGGTCCTCGACGATCCCAAGAGCTACACCCGCCCGATCAGCAACGAGCGGGTGTTCGTACTCACACCCGACGTCGAGCTGATGGAGTACTCGTGTATGGAGGGCAACCTCAACGCGCTCATCGAAGGCTCAATCACTCCCTGGCTCGGCTCCAGGGATTCCGATACCAATCTCGTCTACGACGAGCAGCACCAGTGGAGCGCGTATGACCTCGCCAACGCGCAGAAGCTCTCTGGCGTTCTCAAGCAGATCAAGTTCAATGACGCGATGCCGACGATGACGCTCGAGGTGGACGGCAAACCCCTGGTCGTCATCCTGGCGCCAGCGCCGCGGATGGAGTTCCGCGATCTGACTGAAGACATGTTGAAGCCAGGCATGACGCTCTCCGTCGTGGCCTACCGAAGCATGGCGAGGCCGAGCGAGTTCCGGGCGCAGAGCCTCACTGTCGGGAGGCAGACCTTCGACCTGCAGTGAGCACGGTCATCGACGGGCCATAACGGCGTTGACGCTACCCCGGGGCCTGTCGCCGGGTCTCCCCCCTGCGGCCAACATGAGACTAACGCTTCGAGACTGATGCCGGCAGAACGCCCTCCAGTGCCATGACCTTCCTGGTGAAGGGCCCACCGACGCCGCTGTCCGGCCTGCCGGGGCCGCTGAAGACTAACCGCTTGCCGTCAGGATGTAGTGCAGGGGACTTGACCCCCTCGGCACCCACGTTCACAGCTTCGCCTCCGAGCGCCGGCACCATCCACAAGGATGCATCGCCCCTGACAAAGAGGAGGGAGCGTTGATCGGGCGTCCACGATAGCGCCTGTCGAAACGCAAAGGTATTCATCTCGGGTTCGGGCGGGCTGAAGACCTTGCGGGATGCGCCGCCCACCGACGGCATCACTTCCACGAAGCCCCCGCCGAATGTCGTCGCCAGTTGCAGACCATCGGGCGATACGGCAAGCGAGACGACCTCCCGTCCATTGGGGACGTTTCTCAGTTCGGTTTCGCGCCGGCTATCGATGTCGAATCGCATCAACCTCTGTCCATCGTCGGTGTTGAGAACATAGAAGATCGTTCGACCATCGGGAGAGAGATTGTACGAGCTGACCTCACGAGGCACGCGGGCCAGGAGCTCGGAATTTCCGCTCTCGAGCGTCAGTCGATAGAACCCGAATCCTGGTCCCTCTGCGTCACCCGACTCGACGAGCACGGAACGCGTATCCGGAAACCATTTCGGCCCGGCTCCGAAGCGCGACGATACTCGTGTCGGAAGAGGAACTGTTCTTTCTTCCCCGGTGCTCGTCGATCGAATCACGAGGACACCGCTTCTCGTGTCCGCGGAGATCTGGAGGAAAGAGTAGTACGCAAGCTGTTGCCCGTTACGCGACCACACCGGGCCGACGTTCTGGTTGATCACGCGTTCGGTCATCGCGACAGACGACTTGGTGGCTCGCATGCCGTCGAGCTCCGCGAGCTGGATATTCGGGCCGCCCGGCCGTGGCTCGAGATACACGAGCGTTCCACTGTTCGTCAGGCGCCGCAGGCTGATCGGACCGACGTCGGCCTTGATCGACGTCGCTGCCCCGAGTGCGCGCCCGTTTTGGATCGGCACCATCCACAGCGAATTGCGGCCGGTGCGATCGCTGAGGAACAGCAGAGAGGAGCCGTCTGGAGACCACTGCGGGAATGAATCGTTCGCCGGGTTCTTCACCGCCGTCGTTTCCTGGCTGCCGTCCGTCGCGAGCACGACCACATCGCGTGGGGAGCCGGCCTCGCCGGCAGGTACGTCGTAGGCGAGATATCGGCCGTCCGGCGACAGGCTGAGCGCGTTGGGGACGCGCCAGTCAAGAGACTTGAGGCTTCGAAACGTGCCGTCCTGAATCGTGATCGTGCCGATCTGGGACGTCCGATCCGACTGGGCACGGACGATCTGCAGCTGCTTGCCGTCCGGCATCCACGCAATCATGTAGGTCGCTTCGGCGAGTGCCATTCGGAGAGCGACCCTGGGAACCGCCTGGTCTCCCACAGTCGACACCACCCGGATTTCTGCCTGGCTCTTCTCGTGGACGTACCAGTTGTAGGCGACCTGCCGTCCATCGGGAGAGATCACCGGGGCGCTCGCGTATTCACTCTTCCAATCAGCGGTGTGGGTCAGGCGGCGGTTCGTGCCGGACACGAGATCACGCAGCGAGACGTTTCCGGTGTCGTCGGTGAAGCTCACGTGGCGGCCATCGAGCGATGGCATGAAGTCGCCTCCCAACTCGTTGCCGTTCGCGATCTGGCGGGCAACGTGATTCGCCTCGGTTCTGGGCGATGGCTGCAGTGATGCCAGGCGCGTACGCGCCTCGGCGGCCGCGTCCCTTTGATCGGCAAAGTCTCGGAGCACCTGTTCATAAATCTTCTGGGCTTCGGTGTCGCCGAGCTTCTGATAGCACTCGGCCATCCGCATTAGCGCCCTCGCGGCGAGCGCACGATCGCGGCCGGCGGCGATGGTCTTGTATTGCTCTATCGCCGCCCGGAGATCGCCCTTTACCGTCTCGGTCTCCATTGCCGCACGCAGCGCGACTTCGCCACTGCCCTGCGTCTCCGTCACCGCGGGCATGAGGAGTAGGGAAACCGCGAGTGCAGCCAGGATCCGATGTCGTCCGTATGTCATTGCTCTCCCTCCACGCGGGAGTGTCGTCGCCGGCTGTCAATCGGCCGGCAGTTGTCGGTCAAGAGTCGGTCAAGTCCTCGTCTTCGAAGCGATAGCCGAGCCCGCGCACGCCAATCAGGTACTTCGGATCGGATGGCACCGGCTCGATCTTCTTGCGCAGGTTGAACACGTGCGTGTCCACGGCTCGATCGGTGATCGCGACGGCTCCTCCCCACGCCGCCTCGATCAGCCGTTCGCGACTGAGTACGCGGCCACGATTCCGCACGAACACGTCGAGCAGCCGCAGCTCCTGCGCCGTGATCTCCACCACGCGACCCGAGCGTCGCAGCTCGGCACGGTCGAAGTCGATCTCGCACTCGCCAAAACGGCACGTGCGAACGGCGGCCTGCTCGTGACGACGCAGTTGCGCGCGGATGCGTGCGCGCAGCTCGCGCAGACTGAATGGCTTGGTCACGTAGTCGTCGGCGCCTGAATCGAGGCCGAGCACCTTCTCGGCCTCCTGCGTCCGCGCGGTGAGCAGGATGATGGGCGTCGTGACGCCGGCACGGCGAAGCTCGCTGCACACCTCGAAGCCGTCCATCTTCGGCAGCATCACATCCAGCAGCACGAGATCCCACGCGCCGGATCGACCGATTTCGAGCGCCTGTTCTCCATTGGACGCGACCGTTGTCTCGTGTCCCTGCCGGTGCAGATCCTCGCTCAAGCTCAGCGCCAGATCGGGTTCATCGTCGACGATGAGAATCCGGGCCATCGTCAGCTGACCGCCGGGAGCACGACTCGGAACGTGCTGCCGACACCCTCTTCGGATTCGAGCTCGATCGCGCCGCCGTGCGCGCGAATGATGTGGTCCGCCATCGCGAGACCAAGTCCAGTGCCCTTGATGCCAAGACGAGCCGCCTGCTGCCCGCGGACGAATTTGCGGAAGATATCGCGTTGCTCCGCTCGAGCGATGCCGAGACCGCCGTCGCGAACGGTGATGGCCACTCCCGTCGGGAGGCGCTCGACCGAGACACGTATCATGCGGCGCTCCGGCGAGTACTTCACCGCGTTGTCGAGCAGGTTCCAGAGCGCATGGGTGAGCGACTCGGCATCGGCCAGCGAAAACGCGGGCGCGTCGTCGGGCGTGTCGAACGCGATCTGGAAGCCATCCGCTCTACTGTCCTGCCGGAACTCGCCGACGATACCTCTCGTCAACGTCGCCACGTCGATGCGCTTCAGGTCATAGGGCTTGCGGCCATCCTCCATCCGCGCAAAGTCGAGCAGCGATTCGACCAGCCGGTGGAGCCGCTCGGTGTTCCGTCCGAGCATGCTGTAGAAAGCGCGGCGACGCCCGAGAGGCAGATCGTCATCTTCTTCCAGGAGCTCGGTGACGTGGCGGAGCGACGCGAGCGGTGTGCGGAACTCGTGCGATACGGCGGCCACGAAGTTCGTCTGCAGACGCGCGACTGCCAGATCGCGCTGAATCACCCGCCACAGCACGAAGCTGCCGGCGGCGAGCAGCATCACCAGCGCTGACAAGCCGGCAAGCAACAGCTGTCGCCGTCGACGCACCTCTACGGCCTGAGCCGCCGAATCGCCCGGAGCGAACACCAGTGTCCAGGGAAGACCGCTGGCCGTCGCGAGGTGCGTGGACAACTCGTGATCGCGTTGGGGCACGACACCAGCCACGAGCCGGCCGGATTCAGTGGTCAGGCTCATCGTGTCGGCTCGCGAAGGCGTGGACGTCGTCGAGTCGCGCAGCCAGTGCTCGACGAGCGCCGGAAGGATCGCCAGCGCGGTCGTTCCCCCGGTCGCCGGATGGCGGATCAGCATCGTCACCGGCGTGTCGTTGACGATCACGACACGTCGCGTCACCGTTGGCGAAGGCGACAGGCGTTCGCGCTCCTCGTCTAGCCATTGCGCGACGGCCGAGAACGTCACCCGCTCCTTCGGTGGCGCCAGCGTCGTGTTCGTCCACTTCGCCAGCTGACTCGCGGTCAGCTCCCACGCCGCACGATCAAGCGCCCAGCGGCCCTCGACGAAGTCCTCGGCGAGTGCGGCGCTTTCTCGCGCCAGATCGTCACGACGGCCGGCCTCCTCGAGCACGTCGCACACAGCGCGCCGAGCCACGAGATCGGCAGGCATGCCCTCGATCGTGACGTCGGCGATGACCGCGAGAAGGCGATAGGCCCCGAGCGCTTCGTCGATGCGTCTCTCGCGGCGATGGACGCGAGCCACACGCAGCAGCGCGCCGGCGCGGACCCTCGACGGGCCCTCGTGCGCCAGCACCTCATATCGTTCGAGCGCACGCGGCCCCTGCCCGCGATACTCGAGCACTTCTAGGTCATCAAACGATCGAGTAGCGGCTTCGCGCAGAGTGCCGCGACGCAGGGGCAGCCACTGCACTCGGTCGGATGGATATGCCTCCACATCCGTGTCGGACACACGCAGCCGGACGACCGACGCAGGAATCTCGCGATCGGTGAACCAGCGCTCCGCCTCGTTCAAGGACTTCTCGAGCGCATTGATCGCGGATTGCGCAGAGGTCTGGCGTCGCTCCTGCTCGCGCTGCGCCAGAAGCGCCTCGTCCTGCTGCAGGAACTTCAGACCGAGCCACACAGCTGCGAGCGCCGGCGGTACGACGACCGCCAGAAACAGCATCGCGAGCCCGCGCGGGCTGTCGCGTCCAAGCCGGCTGATGGGCATGATGGGCGCGCCTATTCAACCACGCGCCGGACCGGATGCTGTCAGACGTGTGTTAAGAGCGCGTTAGGACGTGCTCTGGCCCTGTACACATGTCGCGCGGACTGCACTCGATTCGACGACACACGGAGGCACTGAGGCAGTGAGGTCAATTCGACTTGGCGACTCCACATGTCGCGCGTGACTTCACATGAACTGGCCGCGGAGACGCGGAAACGCGGAGATTGACTTCAACAATCTTGCGTTGACGAACGTCTTTGAGGGCGGGTGGCGCCGGGTGGGGCCGCCCCGCCCGCCGCGCAGGCGCCATCTCGTCACGCGTGCTTTTGGCGCCGAGGACGGGTGGGGCAACCCGGCGACAGGCCCCGGGCTGCGTCAACGCTATTTCCGGTCCGCCTGAAGGCGGACGCTACGATGGTGATTTGCCGCGCCGCAGATCGTCGCCGAGGACGATCGCCTCGGCGATCTCCTTCTTCGACTTGCGCCGCTGCCGGCTCTGGCGCTGGATGGTCAGGTAGGCCTCTTCCTCGGTGATGCCGAGGTCGCGCTGCAGGATGCCCTTGGCGCGATCGAGAATCTTCCGCGTCTCGAGCCGCTCGGAGAGCTGCGTGTTCTCCGCCTCGAGCCGCGCCATCTCGATCTCGGCGCCGACGAGGAACCCGATCGTCGAGATCAGCTGAATCTCGCGGCGGCTGTGCTTGTGCGGCTGCCGGTGCTGAAGGTTGATGACGCCCACCAGCTTGCCGCGCGACAGCACCGGCACCGACAGGAACGCCTCGTAGCGATCCTCGGGCAGCTCGTTGAACGTCTGGAATCGCGGATCCTCGAACGCGTGCGCGGCCGACGGCCACCGGCTGCCGGTGTTCGGCCACCCAGCCGGTGATGCCCTCGCCGACGCGCAGCTTCAGCCGATCGACGACGTCGGGATGCGGCGTCTTCGAGGCGCGCAGCACCAGCGCGTCCTCCTCGAGCACGTAGATGAAGCACGAGTCGCACAGCACGAGCGTCGAGACGAAATCGACGACGCGGCCGAGCACGTCGTGCAGCGGATCGGCGGCCGCGATGCGGCTGCCGATCTCGTGAAGCACGTCGATGTCGGACTTGTCGCTCACGTCGAGGGTCAATGGTTTTCATGAAAGGTTCAAACGCCAGGCCCGCCTAGGTTCGAAGATACACACCCGTCGGCATGTGGACAAGGGGGGTCGGCACGACGTTCGTGTAGTAATCGTTCATCAGTCAGACAATCCTGAATGTTCCTGTCCTCGGTTGGGCAGGCCGATGATGACCACCCCGTGCTCGACCCGGGTCGGATACGCCGTCACGCCCTGATCGCTGGAGGCGGAAGGACGCTCGACGCGGCCGTCTTCGAGGCTGATCTTCCACGCGTGCAGCGGGCACACGACCGACGTGCCGGTGACGATGCCGTCGCAGAGCGGGCCGCCCTTGTGCGGGCACTGGTTGTCGACGGCGAGGAAGCGATCACGGAGGGGGAGCCGAGATTGAAGATCGCGATCTCGCGCCCGGCCACCGACACCGCGCGCCCTTCGCGCGGCGGAATGTTGTCCGCACGCCGTGACGCGAATCCAGTGGTCGTCATGCGAGCACCTCCGACGGAGCGGACGAACTGCGTCGGGATGCTTCGGCGTCTCGCCTTCGAGCCACGCGTCACGCGATCGCGCCTTCGACTTGTGCAGGCGATCGAGCAGCGCTGGTCCTGCACCGCGTCGGGCGCGTAGACCGTCTCCTTGCGCACCTTCTCGATGCCGAGCCGCTCGACGAAGTCGTAGGTGCGCTCGAGGTAGTTGGCGTTCTCGCGGTAGTACTGGAAGAACAGCTCCGACGCCTCGAGCGCCTGCTCGGTGGTCTCGACCGTCGTCAGCAGATCGGCCTTGCGCACCGACTTGCCCGCCGCGCCGCCGACGACCACCTGCCAGCCGCCCTCGATGCCGATGAGGCCGATGTCCTTGACCGTCGCCTCGGCGCAGTTGCGCGGACAGCCGACCGTCGCCATCTTCACCTTGTGCGGCGTGAAGAGCTGCTCGAAGCGCCGCTCCATCTCGATGCCCGCGCCGGTCGAGTCCTGCGTGCCGAACCGGCAGAACTCGGTGCCGACGCAGGTCTTCACCATGCGCACGCCCTTGGTGTACGCCTGGCCCGACGGCATGCCGAGGTCGGCCCACACCTTCGGCAGGTCCGCCTTCTTGATGCCCGAGCAGGTCGATGCGCTGGCTGCCGGTGATCTTCACCATCGGCACGCTGGTACTTGTCGGCGACGTCGGCGATGCGGCGCAGCTCGTCGGGACTGGTCACGCCGCCGCGGATGCGCGGGATCGACCGAGAACGTGCCGTCCTTCTGGATGTTGGCGTGCACGCGATCGTTGATGAAGCGCGCCGAGCGGTCCTCGTCGTGATCGCCGCACCACAGCATGTCGAGCATGTAGCTCAGCGCCGGCTTGCAGACCTCGCAGCCGATGCCGTTGCCGTAGATCTCGAGCACCTCCTGCACCGACTTCAGCTTCTGGCTGCGCAGGATCTCGCGCAGCTTGTCCTCGGCGAACGGCACGCAGGCGCAGATGACCTTCTTCTTCTCGTCCTCGAACTCGGGCGCGACGGCGCGCAGCAGGTCCTGGCAGAGGCTGGTGCAGCTGCCGCAGCCCGTGCTCGCGCGGGTGCACTCCTTCAGCTGCGACAGCGTGTTGACGCCCTGCTCGTGAATCGCCGCGATGATCGTGCCCTTGGTGACGCCGACGCAGCCGCAGACCGTGGCGCTGTCGGCCATCTCCGCGACGTCCAGCCCGGCGTCGGCCGCCGGCGGCGGAAACAGCAGGTGCCGGCGCTGGTCGCGAGGTCGGCGTCGGTGCGCAGCCACTCCATGTAGCGATGGCTGTCGGAGGTGTCGCCGACGAGGATCACGCCGGCCAGCTTGCCGTCGCGGACCGTGAGCTTCTTGTAGACGCCGAGCGCGCGAGTCCTCGTAGCGCACCGGCTCGGCGTGCTGCTCGCTCCAGTCGCCGGCGGAGAACACGTCGACGCCCATGATCTTGAGCTTCGCCGCCTGCACCGTGCCGGTGTAGGTCGGCCCCGCGATTGCCGGTCATCGTCGCCGCCAGCACCTTGCCCTGCTCGAAGAGCGGCGCCACCAGGCCGTAGCAGACGCCGCGATGCTCGACGCACTCGCCGACCGCGAAGATGTCGGGGTCGGACGTCTCCATGTGGTCGTTGACGACGATGCCGCGGTTGACGGTGAGGCCGGCCTTGACGCCCGAGGTCGACGTTCGGCCGGATGCCGGCGGCGACCACGACCAGATCGGCTTCGACGACCGTTGCCGTCGGCAGAGCGCCACGCCTTCGACGTGGCCGTTGCCGAGGATC
Organism: uncultured Acidobacteriota bacterium; assembly: GCA_963751025.1. Lineage (GTDB taxonomy): Bacteria > Acidobacteriota > Vicinamibacteria > Vicinamibacterales > UBA2999 > Gp6-AA40. The sequence goes on from CAVVTC010000018.1 coordinate 96,745, forward strand.
GCCGTCGTCGTGCGGCCGAGCAGCACGCGGATGCCGAGCTCCTCCATCTTGCCGAGCAGGTAGCTGGCCGCCGTCCGGATCGAGCTGCCGCTCCATCAGCGTCGGCCATCAGGTGCACGACGGTGACGTCGCAGCCCTGCACCTGCAGGCCGCGCGCGGCCTCGAGGCCGAGCAGGCCGCCGCCGATCACGACGGCCTTCGGTCCCGGGCCCGACCGCCGCATCAGCTCGCGCGTGTCGTCGAGCGTGCGGAACGCGAAGACGCCGTCCTTGTCGAGCCCCTCGATCGGCGGCATCCACGCCGAGCTGCCGGTGGCGAGCAGCAGCGTGTCGTACGGCGTCACGCTGCCGTCGTCGCCGGTGACGGTCTTGGCGCGCGGATCGACGTCGACGATGCGGACGCCGACGCGGAGGTCGATGTCGTTGCTGGCGATACCACTCGAGCGGATTGATGACGATGTCGTCGGCGGCCTTCTCGCCGGCGAGCACCGACGACAGCATGATGCGGTTGTAGTTGACGTGCGTCTCGTCGCCGAAGACGGTGATGTGGAACTGCGGCTCGTGCTTGAGGATCTGCTCGAGGCAGGCCATGCCGGCCATGCCGTTGCCGACGACGACCAGTCGCTTCATCGAACGCGCCTCCGTCGCGCGGTGCGCCTTTTCCGACCTGCACCGCCGACTGCTTGTAGTTGGGCTCGCGCGAGAACGGGTCGAACGCGCTCTGCGTCACCTGGTTGGCGTTGGCCTCGGCGTAGTGGAACGGCACGAACACCTGGCCCGGCGCCACCGTCTCGGTGACGCGCAGCTCGACGCCGCGCACGCGGCCGCGGCGCGAGACGACGTCGACGCGGTCCTGCGGCTTGAGCCGCAGCCGCCGCGCGTCGCGCGGGTTCATCTCGACCCAGGCGTTCGGCGACAGCCGCTCGAGAATCGGCACCTTGCCGGTCTTGGTCCGCGTGTGCCAGTGCTCGACCGTGCGGCCGGTGTTCAGCACGAACGGGAACTCGTCGTTCGGCTGCTCGGGGAACGGCTCCCACGCCGACCGGAATCAGCCGCGCGCGTGCCGTCGTCGGTCTGGAAGCCGCCGTCGGCGTAGAGCCGGCGCGTCTCGCCCGGGTCGGTGGCGCCGGCGGGAAACGGCCACTGGATGCCGCCGTGCTGCTCGATCGCCTCGTAGGTCATGCCCGAGTAGTCGCAGAGGCGGCCCGCCGAGACGCGCTTCCATTCCTCGAACGCGTCGGCGGCTTGGTCCAGCCCGGGAAAGAGCTCGTCGCGCACGCCGAGCGCGCCGGCGAGCTCGAGGAAGATGTCGAAGTCGGACCGCGCCTCGCCGGGCGGCGCCACGGCGCGATTGACCTTGCTGACGCGGCGCTCGGAGTTGGTGTAGGTGCCTTCCTTCTCGCCCCAGATCGCCGCCGGCAGCATCGAGGTGCGCGAACTCGGAGGTCGGCGTCGGGTGATAGCCGTCCTGCACGACGAGGAACTCGAGCCCTTCGAGCGCCTGCTGCAGCGCGCCGAGGTTCGGGAACGACACGATCGGGTTGGTGGCGATGATCCAGAGCGCGCGGATCTGCTGCTCGAGCGCCGCCTCGATGATGTCGGGATACGCGAGGCCGCGCGCCGTCGGAATGCGCTCGACCGGCACGTTCCAGAGCGCGGCCAGCTCCTGCGCGGTCCTGCTCGCGCTCTCGAACTTGCGGTAGCCGGGCATGATCGACGCGAAGCCCGCCTCGCGCGTGCCCATCGCGTTGCACTGGCCGGTGATCGAGAACGGCGCCGCGCCGGCGCGGCCGATGTTGCCGGTGATGAGCGCCAGGTTGTTGATCGCGTTGACGGTCTCGGTGCCCTTGGTGCTGTGGTTCACGCCCATCGTCCAGCCGATGAACGCCGGCCTCGGCGTGCGCGTAGGTCCACGCGGTGCGGCACGATCAGCTCCGGCGTGAGGCCGGTGATCTCGGCGACGCGCTCGGGCGTGTAGTCGCGGACCGACTCGCGCAGCGCCTCGAAACCGGTCGTGTGCGCGTCGATGTAGTCGCGATCGACGAGGTCGTGCTCGATCACGATGTGAATCAGGCCGTTGAGCAGCGCCAGGTCGGAGCGCGGGCTGGATCGGCAGGTGCAGGTCGGCCATCATCGCCGTCTTGGTGACGCGCGGATCGACGACGATGAGCGTGGTGCCGGGATTGGACCGGAGGCGCCAGCAGAGGATCGGGTGGTTCTCGGCGATGTTGGCGCCGATCAGCAGGATGACGTCGGCGTGCTCGAGGTCCTCGTAGGCGCCCGGAGGGCCGTCGCTGCCGAACGAGCGCTTGTAGCCGGCCACCGCCGTGGACATGCAGAGCGTGGTGTTGCCGTCGTAGTTCGGCGTGCCGAGGCCGAGCTGCACCAGCTTGCCGAGCGCGTAGAACTCCTCGGTCACGAGCTGGCCGGTGCTGATGACGCCGACGGCGCCGGCGCCGTGGCGCGCCTGCACGTCGCGGAACCGCGCCGCCATCGTCGTCGAGCGCGTCGTCCCAGCTCGACGCGCGTCGATGCGCGTCGGCCGTCGGCGCAGCAGCGGATAGCGCGCGCGGTTGTCGGTGCGATCGTGTGGTGCTCGGACAGGCCCTTCGGGCAGAGCATCCCGCGGTTGACCGGGATGATCGGGGTTGCCGCGCACGCTGACGGCGCGGCCGTCCTTGACGCCGATGAACATGCCGCAGCCCACCGAGCAGTAGCCGCAGGTGGTCGACACCCAGCGATCGGGAATCTTCTGCGCCGAGACGTAGCCCGCGACCGGGTCGACGCTGTAGGTGTAGCGATCGGCGCGGGTGTCGAGTCCGAGCAGCTGCTTGAGGGTCATGCGGCCTCACTTGCCGACCGCGACATAGGGCGCGGCCAGATGCTTGGGCACGACGCTGACGAAGAACAGGTAGCGGCCGAGGATCTCGCCGCCGAGCGCGACGAGCAGCGCAACGAGCATCAGCGAGCCGGCCCGGGCCATCGGCCAGTCCGGCTGGCGAAGCAGCGGCAGCGCGATGGCGCCGACCGCCAGCAGCAGCACCGCGAAGCACGAGCCGGCTGGCGAGCACGGTCGACAGCAGGCGCGCCGTGCCCTTGCAGCTCGAGGCTGTCCGAGGCGATGCAGCGCGGAAGAAGCGCAGCGCCAAGCACCGTCGCCTGAGCGCACGGCCATCGCCGCCGCCGCCGATCGCCAGCCAGCGCGTGGTCGCCGGCGACCGACGGCCGCGGCGAAGAGCGGCCCGAGCACGCCAGCGGTGAGGTTGAACTGCACAGCGTGTACGGCGTGTTCCAGGCGGGCCGCGCCGGCACGCGGTAGATGCAGGCGCTGGCCGTGACGCCGGCCATGCCGAGCAGCGACCGTGAGGCCGCCGACCAGCACGCTGCCGGGCAGCTGCGAACCACAAGCAAACCGGCGTAGACCGCGGCGACGTGCGGAGAACGCCGCGAACAGCAGCACTTCGCGGCTCAGCCACGAACGCCGCCACATCCGCAGCGCGCGATAGGCGTGCGCCGGCCGCCCGAGGTGCAACGTCGCGGCCGCGAGCGCGAGGCCGCCGACGCGCGAGCGACACCAGCGCCGCGAGACCGAGGCGCGTGCTGCATGCCGAGCAGCTGCAGCAGCCAGATCGATCGCGAACGCGCCGACCGAGAGCTGCGTCAGCACGGTCATGACGACGAGCGACCAGTGCGGCGTGCTCGGGCGTGACGTGCGTGATGTCGCGCGGGCCGGGCGTTCGGCGGCAGGTTGTCCGGCAGCGTGATACGCGCGTCGTCGAGAGGCTGCCGTCGCTCGCCGGGCAACCCGATCGTCGGCGGCGGTCGACTCGACCGCCGCGCGCCACTCGGCGACGTTGACGATCTCGATCTGCGATGCGCGCCCTCCGGACAGGCGCTGACGCACGCGGGCGCCTGGCCCAGCGACGAGACGGCCGTGGCACATGTCGCACTTGCCGACGACGCCGCGCTCGGGGTTGTACTGCGGGACGCCGTACGAGCAGTTCCAGGTGCAGTACCTGGCAGCCGATGCAGGCGTCGGCGCTGTGGCGCACGATGCCGGTGATCGGATCCTTCGAGTAGGCGTCGACCGGGCAGCCCTCCAGGCAGGTCGGCTCGAGGCAGTGGTTGCAGCCCATCGACAGGTACGATCTGCGTGGCGTGCCGGAAACAAGCCGCCTTCGATCTCGCCGACGCGCCGCCAGTTGATCGCCGCCGGGTTGCCGTTCTGCTCGTTGCAGGCGACGACGCAGCACTTGCAGCCGATGCACTGCGCCCATGTCGAAGTGGAAGCGGTACTGCTCGCCGGCGGCCGGCGCGCGATCGGGCATGCGAGCCGTGCTCGTTCGCTCACCGAAGCCGCGGATCGGCGACGGCGGACCTTGCACCCAATCGAGCAACAGCAGTTCTGGCAACGCGTCTCCCGTGTGAGATGGAGTCCATGCATCCATCGCGCCGCCGTGCGGACGCGTGCATCACTCAACTCAGATGGAACGAAGGCGTCGCTGACACGCTCGCTGCTACGCGGGAACGAGCTCGGCGCCGGAGAGGACGAGGCCAGTAGGCTGGCACGAGCAACGCATGCAACGAGGCACGCGCCGCCCTTCGAAGATACACGCCGCGCGCGTCCTGAACAAGAGGGATGGTGGCTACGTACGTGTCACTCACGCACACCTATTCGACATTTTTGAATGAGGAGGCGCAACATGACCTAAGTGATAGACAGCACTGGGCCGCAATGCCAAAAGCATCGCCTGTCGACGTCGTCCGCGCAGCGACGAGAGTGTCGTCAGCGATCGATGCGCGGGCGCGGCGGGCCGCATTCATTGCGATTCACGATCGCCGCCGCTCATCGCGACAGGAATGTCTGATGTCATGGATCGCCAGACATAGTTGTCGAGGTGATTTCAGCGAACTCCTTCGGGAATTGCACTGCGCATCCGAGCGCGATCCGATCGCGGCTTGCTGGAACGTCGACTTGCTACTGCGCCTGGCACACGAGCACGGCCGAGACGGCCTCGCTGCACTCGGTAACTGGCCACGTCGCCTCCGCTATCGCTCGTTGCTGCAGCTACCGCTCGACATCGACCAGTGACGAGTGACGGGAGACGTGCATGTGACATCGTTCGTCGGTCCTGCTCTGGCACTCTGCCGTATCCCTTCGCTGCAGCGCGCAGCAGCAGGTCGCCAGCGCGCAGCCGCAAACAGCCAGCGCTCCCCAGCCAGCACCGACCGCTTCGCCAGCCGCCGCCCAGGCGCAGCCAGCCGCGCGGCCGCCGTTTCCGAATCGCCTCAACACCGTGCTGCCGACGTGGCTCCGCGTGCGCGGCGAGTTCCGTGAGCGCGTCGAAGGGTTCGAGGGCAGTGGCTTCGTCGAGGACCGCGATGACGCCTACGCGCTCAGTCGCTTCCGCTTCAACATTGCGGTCGACAGCCTCCAAGCACCTCTCGTTTCAGGCGAACCTGCAGGATGCGCGTGTCGCTGACAAGGAAGTCGGTCCGACAACGGCGCCCTTCCGCGGTCCGTTCGATCTGCGCAGCGGGTTTTGCCGACGTCGGCGACGCCAAAGCCCCGGTCGCCGCGCGACTGGGCCGGCAGGAGCTGGCGTTCGGCGAGCAGCGGCTGCTCGGACACCTCGCGTGGGTGAACACCGGCCGGACGTGGGACGCCGCGCGCGTCATCCTGCGCGCGAAGGCGTGGCAGGCCGACGTCTTCGGCGCATCGCTCGTGCGCAGCCTGCCGAACGAGTTCGACAAGAGCGGCAACGGCAACCGTCTGGCCGGCGTGTATGCGGCATCGGCGAAAGTGATCCCGCAGGCGGCGGTCGAGCCGTATCTGTTCTGGCGCCGCGACGTCAACCTGCGAAGCGAGCTGACGACGATCGGCGACCTGTCGCAGACGACGATGGGCGTGCGCATCGCCGGCAAGCTGCCGGCACGTCTCGACTACGGCGTGGAGATGGCGATGCAGCGCGGATCGCTTGCCGCCGACTCGGTGAACGCCTGGGCCGGACACTGGCAGATTCGCGAGTCACTCCCTGGAGCCGGCGCGGTGAAGCTGACGTCCGAATACAACTTCGCCACCGGCGACGACAACCCGACCGACGGCACGCGCCAGACCTTCGATCAGCTCTATCCAACTGGCCACGACAAGCTGGGCCTCTCCGATCAGGTCGGCTGGAGGAACGTGCACCACCTGCGCGAGGGATTCGAGTTCACGCCGATCAAGGCCACCGCCATCTCGCTGAACTATCACTCGTGGTGGCTGGCCGAAAAGACCGACGGCCTCTATGCGGCAAGCGGTGCGCTCCTCGCTCGCGTCGCCGGCGGCGCCGCGGATTCGCACGTCGGCCAGGAACTCGACGTGCAGGTCTCACGGCCGCTGACGCCGCAGATTCAGGTGGCCGCCGGCTACGCCCACATGTTCACTGGTGCATTTCTGAAGCAGGCAACCCCAGGCGCGTCCTACAGCGCACCGTACGTGATGGTGACGTACGTTTTCCTCGCGCGAGAGGTGACATGAATTCGCGCCGCACATTCATCAAGGCCGCTACCGCCACCACGGCCGGCACGCTGCTCGCCGGCCTGCCCGTCGGGCTGGGTCGGCAGCGTCTACGCCGACGACGCGCCCGAAACGAAGACGATTCGCTTCGGCATCATCGCGCTGACCGACTGCGCGCCGATCGTCATGGCGCACGAGCTCGGCTACTTCAAGAAGTTCGGCATCGAATCGATCGTCTCGAAAGAAGCGTCGTGGGCGGTCATTCGCGACAAGCTGTCGCTCGGCGAGAACCAGGCGACCCACATGCTGATCGGCATGCCGCTGGCCTCGACGATGGGGCTGGCCGGATCGCCGGTGAAGCCGATGGTGATTCCCTGGCTGCTCAACCGCAACGGCCAGGCCATCACGCTGAACAACAAGCTGAAGACGGCCGGCGTCCGCAAGCCGGCGGACGTCAAGCCGCTCGCCGAGAAGGCCAAGGCCGCAGGCGAGCCGCTGGCCTTCGCGATGACCTTCCCGCCGGGCACGCACGCGATGTGGATCCGCTACTGGCTCGCCTCCGGCGGCATCAACCCGGACAAGGACGTCAGCCTGATCACCATCCCGCCGGCGCAGATGGTCGCCAACATGAAGGTGGACAAGATGGACGGCTTCTGCGTCGGCGAGCCGTGGAACAACCGCGCCATCGAGGACGGCATCGGCTTCACGGTGATCACCACGCAGCAGATGTGGAAGGACCATCCGGAGAAGGTGTGCGCGTTCACCGAGGAGTTCGCCACGAAGAATCCGAAGACGGTGAAGGCGATCCTCAAGGCGCTGCACCTGGCGAGCGTCGCACCTCGACGATCTCGGAGAACCGGGCCAAGGCCGCCGAGGTCATCGCCCGCCCCGCCTACATCAACTGCCCGCCGGCGATCATCCTCGAGCGGCTGCTCGGCAAGTACGACTACGGCGACGGCCGCGTCGAGCAGGACCCGAACTACATGATCTTCTCGCAGCGCAACTGCAACTACCCGCACCAGATTTACGGGAAGTGGTGGCTGACGCAGTTGCGGCGCTGGGGCATTGACCAAGGGCGCGCCCGACTACGACGGGCATTCCCAAGACGGTGATGCGCTCGGACATCTATCTCGAGGCGATGAAGGAGATGGGCGTCGCCGTGAAGGTTGCCGAGGAGCAGAAGATCACGCTGTTCGACGGCGTCTTCGACGGCAAGGATCCCGACAAGTACGCACGCTCGTTCCCGATCAACAGCATGCAGGGTTGATGCAGCGTAGGGCCGGTCCTGTTCTGGACCGGCCAGACGAGGAGATCGATTGACGAAACGAATCGTGAACTTCGTCCTGCCCCTGTGCGGCATCGGCATGGCGGTCCTCGCTGTGGTGGGCCGCCAGCCGCATCGTCTCGGACCTGCCCTCGCCGATACGCACCTGGGAAGAGAGCAAGCTCTACATCCTCGAACCGCTCGCCTAGCGCGGCGAGATCGGACCAGGGCATCGTGCTGCTCGCCTACTACAGCCTGATGCGCGTCGCCCGCGGCTTCCTGCTGGGCATCGCCATCGCCACGCCGATCGGATTCCTGCTCGGCGTGTCGCCAACGCTGACGCGGATGTTCGATCCGATCATGCAGGTGCTGCGGCCGATCTCGCCGCTCGCCTGGCTGCCGCTGGGCCTCGTGCTCTTCCAGAAGTCCGAGCCGGCCGCGCTCTTCGCCATCGCGGTCTGCTCGATGTGGCCGACGGTCATCAACACGATGATGGGCGTGCGCGCCATCCCGCAGGACTACTGGAACGTCGCCAAGGTGCTGCGGCTCTCGAAGTTCACGACCTTCACGAAGATCATCGTGCCGGCGACGCTGCCGTACATGTTCACCGGCTATCGCCTGAGCCTCGGCATCGCCTGGCTGGTCATCGTCGCCAGCGAGATGCTGACCGGGACGCCTGGGGTCGGCGGGTTCCTCTGGCAGGAATACAACAGCCTGGTCTACGCCCACATCCTGCTCGCGATCATCACCATCGGCGTCGTCGGCTTCGTGCTCGATCGGTTGATGGGTTATGCGGAAGCCAAACTGAGGACTGTCTAATTTGGCGTTCATCGAGGTTCGAGGTCTCTCCAAGTCCTTCTCGACGCCGAAAGGCGTTCGCCACGTCCTGCGTGACGTCTCGCTCGACGTCGATCACGGCGAGTTCGTCTCCATCGTCGGCGCCATGGGCAGCGGGAAGTCCACGCTCCTCAGCCTGCTGGCCGGGCTGACGATGCCCGACGGGGGCGACGTCACGATCGGCGGCGAGCCGACGCGCGGCGTCCGCCGCGACGCGGCGTTCGTCTTTCAGAACTACTCGCTGCTCCCCTGGTTCACGGCGCTCGAGAACGTGCGGCTGGCCGTCGAGGCCACGTTCCCCGAGATGACGCGGGACGAACAGCGACGGCAGGCCACCGCGTGCGCTCGAGCAGGTGGGGCTCGGCAATGCCCTCGATCGTCGGCCGCGGCAGCTGTCTGGCGGCATGCGCCAGCGCGTGGCCATCGCGCGCGCGTTCGCGACCGAAGCCGCAGGTGCTGTTTCTCGACGAGCCGTTCGGCGCGCTCGACGCGCTGACACGAGAGACGCTGCAGCAGGACCTCGGTCGCCTGTGCGCGGAAGGCGAACGCCCGGTGACGACGGTGATGATCACCAACAGCGTGGAAGAAGCGATCCTCCTGTCCGATCGCATCGTCCCGATGATTCCAGGACCGCCCGCCACGCTCGGCACGCCGATCCCCGTGGAGCTGTCGCGGCCGCGCAGCCTGGCGCAGCTGGCGCACGACGAGCAGGCCACCCACGTCCGCGCGTCACGTCATATCGACGCTGACGGCGTCGGTGCGAGGCCGAACCATCGCGGGCGCGGCCAGCCATGCGCCGGCACCCGCGCAGGCGCTGACCAAGCCGGCGGAGGAGACCCGATGAACGTTCCGCTCGAGCTCACCGGACTGACCAAGGTCTTCCCCACTCCGACCGGCCCGTTCATCGCCGTGAAGGACGTGAACGCCACGATCGAGGCGGGCGAGTTCGTCGCGATCCTCGGGCACTCCGGATGCGGCAAGTCCACGGTGCTGTCGATTCTGGCCGGTCTCGATCACGCCACGTATCGGCGGCGTGATCATCGACGGCCGGGAAGTCACCGAGCCCGGCGCCGAGCGCGCGATCGTGTTCCAGTCGCCGTGCCTGCTGCCGTGGCTCAACGCGCGGGAGAACGTGCAGGTCGCGGCGACGCAGGGCGCGGTGCGGCGCACGCGCAGCGAGACGAAGGACGCCGCGCGACACTACCTCGATCTGGTCGGCGTCGGCGACGTCGCCGAGCAGCTGCCGCCGCAGCTCTCGCTCGGCACGCAGCAATGCGTCTCGCTCGCCCGCGCGCTGTCGGTCGAGCCGCGATTCCTGCTGCTCGACGAGCCGTTCTCGATGCTCGACTCGCTGACGCGGTTCGAGCTGCAGGACATCCTGCTGCGCGTGTGGGAGGAATCGGGCCGGACCGTCGTCATGGTCACGCACGACGTGGACGAGGCGCTCTATCTCGCCGACCGTCTGATTCTGATGACCGACGGTCCGGAAGCGACCGTCGGCGACGTGCTGCGCGTGCCGTTCCCTCGTCCTCGCGCGCGCGCGGCGGTGCTCGCGCATCCGCAGTACCACGCGTGCCGTCGTCACGTCATCGACTTCCTCGAACATCACGCGCACCAGTCTCGGCCAAGCGCACTCGACGACCTGTTGCACAAGTCGTAGCGGCGGGTCTTCGGACCCGCCGGCCTAACAGGCGAGGGTATGCCGCGACGCGGCCGCCACGCGGCATGCCCTCGGCGTTCGCGGTGTGCAGGTCTTGTATTCGACGCACACGGCCTGGCAGATTCTGCAACCACATCGAGCCTGAGTCCGCGATCCGGCCTGATTTCGACGTTGTCCTTCCGGGTACGCCGCTCGCACTGCACGAGTAAAATGGAGCTCGTGCCCGGGAATGACGACGTGAGAGCCACTGGCCCAGGCGTGAAGCTCACCTACGACGACTTCGTGCTGTTTCCTGACGACGGGAAGCGGCACGAGTTGATCGACGGAGAGCACTACGTGACGCCGTCGCCGAATCGCAAGCACCAGAAGGTTTCAGGCAACCTCCATTTGCTGATAGGAAACTGGCTCGAGGAACACTCGATCGGGCAGGTCTTCTATGCACCCTTCGACGTGGTCTTCTCGCAGTTCGACGTGGTCGAGCCGCGACCTGCTCTACATGTCGAACGAACGGGCTGGCCGAGGTGCTGACCGAAGGCCATCGTTCGCAGGCTACGACCGGAGCTCGTCATCGAGATCGGATCTCCCGGCACGCGTAAGCGCGACGAGACCCATCAGAGCGGCGTCAATCTACGAGCGCGCCGGTGTGTCGGAATACTGGGTCGTGGACCACGATGCTACGATATCGTGCGCGTGCGATCGACTTCTGGACACCGCCAGAGGGCGGTTGGAACGCCACGCGAAACGAGCCTGCGGCACGCTTCGGCGACGATGCTCGAGGAAGCCGCTCTTGCGGGACTCGGATCGCGGCTACTGTGGCTCGTTCGAATACTTCTTCACCGTAGTCGGTCGGGAATGCAGTTTCACGAGTGCTCTCTGCTTCGAAATGACCTCTCAGGACTCGGTGCGATTACTGCAGTGTCCGAGTGTCGCGTCATCGAGGGCCGCGTGCTAGGGCAGCACCGAGTGACGTTCAGGTGGTATTCACTCGACCGCCTTCATACGGTGCGAATCGAACCGGCCTTCCTTCGTGAGGGCGCTGCGCAATCTTCCGCGGTCGATCACGCACCTGATTCAGCGCGGCTGAGCGCGGCGAAGGCGGGTCTGAAAGACCCGCCTCTACGAAGCTGGCAGCCTGAATGCGATCAGCTCGCCGCTGTAGCCCGCACCGCCGACCGCGACGACGATGTACTGACGGCCGTTGAGCATGTAGCTCATGGGCGATCCGGTTTGCGGCGCGGGGATGTACACGGCGCCGGCTTCCTTGCCGCTGGCCTTGTCGTAGGCACGCAGCATCGCGCCGCGCGCGCCGGATGGCGTCGGACCGAAGCCGGCCTCGCCCGCGACGAGCAGCGTCTTCGTCACGAGCTGACCGACGGTGCCGGTGCGTCCGGTCCGTGGGATCGTCAGGCCCTTGAGCGCCGGATTGTTGCGGACGTTGTCCGGCGTCTCGCCGTGCGCCACCTGCCAGAGGATCTCGCCACGCTTCATGTCGATGGCGCTGATCTGACCGTAGGGCGGCTTCACCAGCGGCAGGCCGCGGACCGTCGGCGCCTGCGGTGCGCCGGCGCCCTCGCCGCCGCCACCCGGGCCCGCGTTCGCACCGGAACCTCCGGTCGTTCTGGCGCCGGTCTCGGCGTTGCCCTGCACGTACGCCAGATCGTTCTTCGTCGCATCGCGTGGCGGCACGAGACCGAGCACGCTGAGCGACCTTGCTCGACGACACGTAGAGGATCTGCGTCTCCGGATCGAATGAGCCGCCGGGCCAGTTCGTTCCACCGCCCGCGGTCGCAACGGCGAGCGTCGCCAGCGGACCGGCGAGCGCGCTGGCCACCGGCGGCGTGAAGATCGGACCGAGCTTGTAGCGCGAGACGATCTTCTCGGCTTCGGCGCGCAGCTCCGGCGTGAAGTTGATCAGATCGTCGATGACGAGGCCCTGCGTCTCGTAGGCCGCGGGCTTGGTCGGAAACGGCTGCGTCGGCGAATACCACTCGCCGGGAACCGTGCCCTTCTCGACCGGCTTCTCGACGATCGGCCAGATCGGCTCGCCGGTCTCGCGGTTGAACACATACAGGAACGCCTGCTTCGTCGGCTGCGCGACGGCTTTGATCGTCCGTCCGTTGATCGTCACGTCGAGGAGGATTGGAGGCACAGGGAATGTCCATGTCCCAGATGCCGTGGTGCACGAGCTGGTAGTGCCACTTGCGCTTGCCGGTCTGCAGATCGACGGCGACGAGCGTCTCGCCGAACAGTCCGTTGCCGGGACGCGGGCCGCCGAAGTAGTCGCCGGTCGGCGACTCCACCGGCAGATACGCGAGCCCGAGCTGCTCGTCCACGCTGATCTGCGCCCACACGCCGGCGTTGCCGGTGTAGACCCACGAGTCCTTGTCCCACGTCTCGTTGCCGAATTCACCCGGCTCGGGAATCGTGTGGAAGATCCACAGCCGCTTGCCCGTGCGCACGTCGAAGCCGCGGACGTAGCCTTTCACGTTGGTCTTGCCGGTCGGCACGCCGCCGGACCTGTGCGCGGCGCCGACGATCACCACGTTGCGCGCCACGACCGGCGTCGCATGCAGCCCGATCTCGCCCGAGAGCGGATCGATCGTCTGATCGAGGTTCTGCTTCAGATCGACGATGCCGTTGGTGCCGAAGCCGGGTATGCGGTTGCCGGTCTTCGCATCGAGCGCGACCAGCTGATAGCCGGGCGTGACGTAGAGGATGCGCTCCTCCTTGCCGTCGCTCCAGTAGGCGAGCCCGCGACCGGAGAGCTGACGCGGCGCGGCCGCGCCACGCGGCCCTTCGTTCTCGCTGTGCATCCACAGCTGCTCGCCGGTCGCGGCATCGAGCGCGACGACCGCGCGACGCGTGCCCCCGGTCGAGTAGAGGACGCCCTTCACCATCAGCGGCGTGGACTGGAGATTGAACTCGGGGCGCGGGCCCGAGGTTGTCGGTCTTGAAGCGCCAGGCGACCTCGAGCGCGTTGAAGTTCGCGGCGGTGATCTGATCGAGCGGCGCGTATCTCGTGTTGCCGAGATCGCCGCCGTAGGTCGGCCACTCGCCGTTCTTCGTGCCGGTCTGGCCGGCGACCACCAGCGCTCAAGACGCCAGGACAACGACGACGAGAGCGATGCGCTTCATGATGCGATCCTTCTTCCGGCCGGTCCAAAAGGACCGGCCCTACAGGCCCTACGGGCGGGTCTGAAGACCCGCCTCTACTTCAATGCTGCCGCGCCAGCTGTGGCGCTGACGCCGTCCTGCTGACTGGTGCCGCCCGATGCGCCGATGGCGCCGACGATCCGGCCGCCGGACATCAGCGGCAAGCCGCCTTCGACCGCGACGGCGCCGTCGAGCGACAGGATCCGCCAGCCCTCACCGCCTGCGGCCAGCGCGTCCTGAAACGCTTTCGTCGGCCGCTTGAACCTCGCCGCGGCTCGCGCCTTGGCGATGGCCACGTCAACACTCCCCACCTGCGTGTGATCCATGCGCTCGAAATACACCAGGTCGCCGGCGGTATCGACGATGGCAATGGCCATGGTCCATTGATTCTTCTTCGCCTCGGCGACGGCGGCGGCGGCGATGGTCTTGGCTTGCTCGGCCACGATGGATGGTCCGTACATGGTTGGTTGTCCCTGTGCGGCCGCGACGCGCGGGAAGGCTGGCGGCGGCGAATAAGACGAGCGTGAGAAGGTGTCGTGTTCATGGGCGAGGGATTATATGATTCAACGTCTCATGAGTGCGCACGCGATTCTCTGTACCTTGTCGGACCGTCCCGGCATGCTGTCCGACCTGACGAAGGTGCTGGCCGATCAGCTGGCCAACATCACCTACGTGGACATTCATCCAGGGCCGTCCATCGGGATCTACTTCGAGTTCACGCTGCCTGATGACCCTTCGACACGCTCAGGGTCGCCCCGAGCGGAGTCGAGGGGCGAGCGGTTCACGAGCACGCTCACGGGTCTGCGCGCGGTCGCCGGCGTCTCGTCGGTCAGCGAAACGCCGTCGTTCAACATCATCTACGGCAAGCGCATCATCGTCATGGGCGGCGGCGCGCAGGTGGGCCAGGTGGCGATGGGGGCGATCTCGGAGGCCGATCGCCACAACATCCGCGGCGAGCGGATCTCCGTGGACACGATTCCCCTGGTCGGCGAGCAGGAGCTGGCCGCAGCGGTGCGCGCGACCGGGCGACTGCCGCGCGTGAAGATGCTGGTCCTCGCCGGCGCGCTGATGGGCGGCGATATCGCGACGGCCGTTGAAGAGGTTCGCGCCAACGGGCTGCCGGTGATCTCGCTCAACATGGCCGGCAGCGTCCCCGACGCCGCCGATCTCGTCGTCAGCGATCCGGTTCAGGCGGGCGTGATGGCCGTGATGGCCGTGGCCGACACCGCGAAGTTCGACCTGATGCGTCAGCTGAAACGACGGTATTGAGTCTTCGGGACTCGGCTTGAGTCTGTGCATGTTGGTCATGTAAGATGACCAGCATGGCGCGCAAGAAAGAGGTCCAGTACAACCTGGCTGACGCCAAGGCCCGGTTGTCGAGCGTCGTGCGCGAAGTGCTGTCGGGCGTCGACGTCGTCATCGCGAAAGACAACAAGCCTCTGGTGAAGCTCGTGCCCGTGTCCGGCGGCCGTCGCCGGACCCCTGGGTCGGCAAAGGGGCAGATCACTGTCGCGTCGGACTTCGACGCACCCCTGGACGATTTCGCGGACTATCGGTGAACGGCATTCTTCTCGACACCCACACATTCCTGTGGTGGGTGGCCGACGATCCGCGCCTGTCGGCGAAGGCGCGGACGACGGTGACCAACGCGGATGATGTGTTTCTGAGCGTGGTCAGTTGCTGGGAGATGGCCATCAAGGTCAGCCTCGAGAAGCTCACGCTGCCGCAGGCGGTCGATCGATTCGTTTCCGCGCATCTCGGGCTGAACCAGTTCGCGCTCCTGCCGCTCGATCTCGAGCACGTGTCGCGCGTCGCCGCGCTGCCGTTTCATCACCGCGACCCGTTCGATCGGCTGCTCGCGGCGCAGGCACTGCATGAGGGGCTGACCCTGGTCTCGGCCGACCCGGTGTTCCGGAAGTACAAGGTCAAGCGTGCGTGGTGAGCAAATCATGCGACCCGCATCCCGACCGCAAGCGGCAGCAGCCGCGGACCGTCATTTCGTGAGCAACGACGTGGGCGGGATAGAATCATGGGTGGCAACGTAACGGAGAATTTGATGATGAACAGGACCGTGATCGCAGCAGTCGCCCTCATTCTCAGTGGCACGCTCTACCTGGCCGCTCAGCAACCCGCAGCCCCACCAGCGCCGGGCGCACCAGGCGTGGCGCCAGGCGGCGGCCGCGGCGGCGGCCGAGGCGGGCCTCCGGGAGGCGGTCCCGAGGTGGGCATGAACACGCGCCCGCCGAACGCGCCGGATCAGAAGCCAGCGGTCGCCGGGCAGACGCGCGCGCCGGAGCAGAAGCTCAACGTCGCGTTCGACGTCGTCACGGTCACCGAAGGTCTTGTCAATCCGTGGGGCATGACCTGGCTGCCCGACGGCAAGATGCTCGTGACCGAGAAGCCGGGACGACTGCGCGTGGTCAGCGCCGACGGCAAGACGATGTCAGAGCCGGTCGCCGGCCTGCCGGCGGTTGACGCGCGCGGGCAGGGCGGACTGCTCGACGTCTCGATCGATCCGGCGTTCCAGAAGAATCAGCTGATCTACTGGAGCTTCTCCGAGCCGGGCCAGGAGATGATGAACAACACCGCGGTCGCGCGCGGCAAGTTCGTCGACGGCGCAGCGCCGAAGGTCGAGAACGTGCAGGTCATCTTCCATCAGCAGCCGTCGCTCAACTCGCCACTGCACTTCGGCGGCCGTCTGGTGTGGAATCGCGACGGCACGCTGTTCGTCACGCTCGGCGATCGCTCGATCACGCCGGGCCGCATGCAGGCGCAGAAGATGGACAGCCTGATCGGCAAGCTGGTGCGCATCAACGCGGACGGCTCGCATTCCCAAGGACAACCCGTTCGTCGGCAAGGAAGGCGTGCGGCCGGAGATCTGGTCGTTCGGTCACCGCAACATCCAGGCCGCGACCCTGCATCCGCAGACCGGCGAGCTGTGGGAAGTCGAGCACGGCACGCGCGGCGGCGACGAAGTGAACGTCGCGCGCAAGGGCAAGGACTACGGCTGGCCGACGATCGCCTATGGCATCGAGTATCAGGGCGGGACGATCACCGGCGGCATCCAGCAGCAGGCGGGCATGGAACAGCCGGTCTACTACTGGGATCCGAACATCGCGCCGAGCGGGATGATCTTCTACACCGGCAAGATCTTCCCGGCGTGGCAGAACAGCCTGTTCATCGGCGGTCTCGGCAGCACCAACCTCGTGCGCCTGTCGGTGAAGGGCGATCGCGTGGTCGGTGAAGAGCGCCTGCTGCAGGACCTGCAGCCGGCGCGCGAGCGCTTCCGCGACGTCCGTCAGGGACCCGACGGCGCGATCTACCTGCTGACGGACAGCGCGAAGGGCCGCATCCTGAAGCTCGTTCCGAAGTCGTAGCCTGGAGGTCGGTTCGCGGAGGCTGAAGCCTGCGCTCTGTGGACCCGCTTTCGATAGTCAGAGATCAGAGATCGCCAATTGCGAGACTACGCGGCCTCGATGATCGCGGTCATCCAACTGGTGGTGATCCTGCTGTCGCTCGCAACTACGCTCGATGCGCAGTGGTTGAACCATCCCTCGCCGGGAATCCCGCGTCTGCCGGATGGCAAGCCGAATCTGTCAGCGCCCGCTCCGAGAGCGCCGGATGGAAGGCCCGATCTGTCAGGCATCTGGGCGGCCGAGTGCGCGGTCGGTGGCCGCGACGCCTGCTTTCACTCGAAGCCTGTTCTTCGACCTGGCGAAAGATCTTCGTGCCTGACGACGTGCTGATGACGCCATGGGCGCAGGGAGTCCAGACTCAACGTCAGGCGCGAAATCACGTTGACGATCCATACGGGTATTGCCTCCCGCCAGGAACACCGCGGATCAATTTCGGCGGCGGGCCTTTCAAGATTCTCCACACGCCACAGGTCACCGCGTTGCTCTATGAGACGCTCTCCGGTATGACGTTCCGGCAGGTGTTCACAGACGGCCGATCCCTGCCCGAGGTGAACGAGCCAACCTGGCTGGGATACTCAGTGGGCCGTTGGGATGGCGATGTCTTCGTCGTCGAGACATCGGGCTTCAGAGATGGCGGCTGGCTCGATACGCTCAAGGGCCGTCCGCATAGCGACGCGCTTCATGTGACCGAACGTTTCCGAAGAACTGACTTCGGCCACATGCAGCTGACGATCACCATCGACGATCGAAAGCGTTCAAGAAGCCGTGGACAGTTCAGGCGCCGCTGACATTGATGCCGGACACCGAGCTCGTCGAGGCGTTCTGCGATAACCACGACAAGACGATGGAGCACCGGCGTGTCGAGCCGGTGATCGAGCCGCCCAGCCCACGATAAGCCGATCGCAAATCGACAGTTACCAGCCGCGCTGACGGTGGTATTCGGCGACGAGCTCCTGCAGACGTTCGCGCGAGAGCGAGGCCTCGGGATCGTTCGGCAGCGGCGTGCTGAGGAAGCGCTCGGGAAGCGTGTCTTCCTCGACGCGTCCAGCCCGCGAGCAGATTCACCTGACGCTTCGCCGCGACGATGCGCCGGGCGGTGTCGCGAAGCTCGTCGGGGGTCACGTCCCAGCCGGTGACGGCGCGCAGCATGGCGGCGGCTTCGGCGTGGAAGTCCTCGAGAACGCGGCGGAGGAACTTGCACAGGATCAGCGAGTCCATGAGCGCCGCTTTGTCTTCGGTGTCGATGGCGTGGCGCACCGAGTCGAGCGTCGCGTGCCGGCGATCGACCTGGTCGGAGAAATCGACATCGTAGGCGCCGCTGCGATTGTGATCGGCGCCGCGCGCGCCGACCGCAAACCCCAGCGCCATCGTCTGCAGCCCGCGCGGCTCGTAGCCGGGAATCTCGAGGCCCTTGACCTGCGGCGCGAACGCGATGCTGCCCTGCCCGATGGTCTCCGCGGCGCGGCGGCTGCCTTCGGCGAGGAGTTGTCCCAGACCTTCGCGGCCGCCGATCAACTCGATCGCCTTCAGCACTGCGTCGCCGCTGCCGAACGTGAGCCAGGGTTCGTCGAGCAGCCCGCGCTCGACGCACTCCATCGCGAACGCGATCGTGCCTCCAGTGCTGATTGTGTCGAGCCCGAGCTCGTCGCAGCGCTGCGAGGCTCGCAGGACGGCGTCGCCATCCGCCACGCCGCACAGTGAGCCGAGGGCAAACAGACTCTCGTACTCGAGCCGGACGCCTTTGCCGCCCGATGAGTAGATGTGCTCGCAACCGATCGTGCACGCCACACAGCTCGCGCGGGTGCGCGCGTGCGCCGTCGTCAGCTGCTCGGGCGAAATGCTCTCGGCGCCTCTCGAACGTGCCGCTCTGGAAGTTCCGCGTCGGCAGCGTGCCGAAGCGGTTGAACGTGAGCAGGTTGGCCGCGGTTCCAAGCTCGCGGTACTTGGCCGTGGCCGGACCGAACGAGCGCTTCGACAGATCGCGGCTCAACTCGGTCAGCTCGCGCGGCTGCGCCCACTCGCATCGCTTCGTTCCGCGCACGGCGATCGCCTTGATGTTCTTGCTGCCGAGCACCGCGCCGCTGCCGCCGCGACCGGCATGACGTCCATCGTGCGAGATCGTCGCGTAGAGGACCGCACGCTCGCCGGCCGGACCGATCGACGCGATGCGATAGTCGGCGCCGAGCCGCGCGCGCAGCTTCTCCTCGGTGACCTGACACGACTCACCGGCGACGTCCGCGGCGGTCTCGAGGCGAACCTCTCCGTCATCGATCACCAGTACCGACAGCGCCTTCGCGCGTCCGACGATGACAATGGCGTCGCAGCCGGAGCGCTTGCCGGAGACGGCAAAGCCGCTGCTGGCCAGCGAATCGTTGAAGCGTCCGGTCAAGCGGGCTTCGGCTGACGACGGCGAACTTGGCGGAAGTGGTGAGCGGGCTGCCGACCAGCGGACTGAAGGCAAAGATCAGCGGCGCGGCCGGCGACAGCGGATCGGCGGTCGCGCCGTGTTCGTCCAGGAGCAGCCGCGCGCCCAGACCGCTGCCGCCGAGGTATTGCCGCAGCACGGTGTCGGCGAGCGGCACACGCTCGGCGTGGCCGCGGGTGACATCGATTCGGAGGTAGCAGCCGTGATAGCCGAAGGGCATTCTGATTGATGGGCCGCCTGAAGGCGGCCCCTACGAGCTTACCCGCCTGAAGGCGGCCCCTACGAGCTTACCCGCCTGAAGGCGGCCGGTACGAGCTTACCCTCCAGCGTCGGCTGAGAGGATCAGCAGGCGATCGTCGTCGGCCAACGGCGTTGCGGGATCGCTGACGAACTCGTCGCCATTGAGGTTGGCCGCGATCGACGGGTGCAGGCGGTCCACCGTGATGAGCTCCGCCAGTGCAGGGCACCGCATCACCAGCGATTCGAGCAGTTGACCGAGGGTGTTCGCCTCGATCTCCAGTTCGGAGATGCCGGCGCGTTCGCGGGGAATGCCCAGAAATTCAACGTACATGGCGTGACTAGCAGGACGTAACTCGATGATAGCATGGGGTGTTAGGCGGGTCTGAAGACCCGCCTCTACGGCGCGGTGTGTCGTGCGTAGAGGCGGGTCTTGAGACCCGCCTTGTATCCGAATGAGCGACGCCAAACAGACCTCCGCCTCAGCGCTCCAGCCGCCGCCCAAGGGTAAGGGAAAGCGATCCCGCGTGCGCGGGAAGCCGAAGGGCCGGGCCGTCGATCCGAAGGCGCGAGAAGAGGTCCAAGCGCTGCTCGGCAACGAGCCCCGACGCCGCGACCTGCTGATCGAGCACCTGCACAAGATTCAGGACCGCTTCGGGTGTCTGTCGGCCGCCCATCTCGTCGCGCTCGCCGCCGAGATGAAGATGGCCATGGCCGAGGTCTACGAGGTGGCGACGTTCTATCACCACTTCGACGTGGTGAAGGAAGGCGATGCGACGCCGCCGGCGATCACGGTCCGGGTCTGCGACTCGATCGCCTGCGACCTGGCGGGATCGCACGACCTGCTGAAGACGCTTCCGGGACTGGTCGGCGCGGAACGTACGCGTGCTCCACGCGCCGTGCGTGGGCCGGTGCGAAACCGCGCCCGTCGCCGTGGTTGGCCAGAACCCCGTACCGCATGCGACGGCCGAGAAAGTCCTGTCGCTCGTCAAGACGGGCGCAGTGAAGCACTCGACGTCCGACCACGCGATCACTCCGGGCCACATCGACTACGCGGCGTATCGCGCCGGTGGCGGATACGCGCTCGCAGCCGCGTGCGTGAACGGCGAGCGCAAGGCGGCCGACGTCATCGCGATCATGGAGGACTCGGGTCTGCGCGGCCTCGGCGGCGCCGGCTTCCCCGCCGGCCGCAAGTGGAAGCTCGTTGCCGGCTGAACCAGCGCCGCGCCTGATGGCGATCAACATCGACGAGGGCGAGCCGGGGACGTTCAAGGACCGCTACTACCTCGAACGCGATCCGCACCGGTTTCTCGAGGGCGCGATCATCGCCGCATGGGCGGTCGGCATCGACGCCGTCTACGTCTATCTGCGCGACGAGTATCACGGCTGCCGCGCGATCCTCGAGCGCGAGCTCGACGCGCTGAAGGCCGAATCCGCCGTGCAGGATTCCCGAGTTTCACCTGCGACGCGGCGCCGGCGCCTACATCTGCGGTGAAGAGTCGGCGATGATCGAATCGATCGAGGGCAAGCGCGGCGAGCCGCGGCTGCGTCCGCCGTATGTCGCGCAGGTCGGGCTGTTCGGCCGGCCGACGCTCGAGCACAACATGGAGACGCTCCACTGGGTGCGCGAGATCGTCGAGAAGGGACCGGCGTGGTTTTCGGGCCATGGGCGCAACGGACGCAAGGGACTGCGTTCGTTCTCGGTGAGCGGACGGGTGAAGAAGCCGGGCGTCCACCTTGCGCCGGCGGGCATCACGCTGCAGGAACTGGTTGACGAGTACCTGCGGCGGCATGCTGGACGGCCACACGCTCTACGGCTACCTGCCGGGCGGAGCGTCGGGCGGGATTCTGCCGGCCTCGATGGCCAACGTGCCTCTCGACTTCGACACGCTCAACCAGTACGGCTGCTTCATCGGCTCGGCTGCGGTCGTGGTGCTGTCGGACAAGGACACGGCCTCAGCGGCAGCGCGCAACGTGATGAAGTTCTTCGCCGACGAGTCGTGCGGCCAGTGCACGCCGTGCCGCGTCGGCACCGAGAAGGCGCTGCACCTGATGAAGGAGCGGCGCTGGGATCAGCCGCTGATGCAGGAGCTGTCGCAGGCGATGATGGACGCCTCGATCTGCGGTCTGGGCCAGGCCGCGCCGAACCCGATGCTGACCGTCCTGAAGTATTTCCCACGGGAAGTGGAGTGATGCACAAGGTTCTCGACGCAAAGATGGTCACCTTCACGCTCAACGGGAAGACCGTTGCGGCGCCTGCGGATCAGACGATCCTTCAGACCGCCGACGAGCACGGCATCGACATCCCGCGCCTCTGCTACATGGAGGGCATGCGCGCCGACGGCAACTGCCGCACGTGCATGGTCGAGATCAAGGGCGAGCGCGTGCTCGGCGCGTCCTGCTGCCGCTACCCGAAGGACGGCATGGAGGTGACGACGAACAGCGCGCGCGCTGTTACCAGCCAGAAGATGTCGCTCGAGCTGCTGCTGGCGGACATCCCCGAGACGTCCTACACGCTCGACTCGGAGCTCGATCGCTGGGCGAAGAAGCTCGACGTCGGCAAGCCGCGGTTCGGCTCGCGTCCGCAGCCGGTCGAGGATCTCTCGCATCCCGGCGATGGCCGTTCACCTCGACGCCTGCATCCAGTGCAAGCGCTGCGTCCGCGCCTGCCGCGAGGAGCAGGTGAACGACGTCATCGGCTACGCGTTCCGCGGCGGCCACTCGAAGATCGTCTTCGACCTCGACGACCCGATGGGCGACTCGACGTGCGTGGCGTGCGGCGAGTGCGTGCAGGCCTGTCCAACCGGCGCGCTGATGCCAGCGCGCGATGTGGCGAAGATCGTCCCCGAGAAGACGGTCGATTCCGTGTGCCCGTACTGCGGCGTCGGCTGTCAGCTCACCTACCACATCAAGGACAACACGATTCTCTACGTCCAGGGCAAGGACGGTCCGGCGAACTCGAGCCGCTTGTGCGTGAAGGGCCGATACGGGTTCGACTACGTCCAGCATCGCCATCGCCTGACCACGCCGCTGATTCGCAAGAAGGGCGTGCCGAAGCACAAGGACTTCACCGTCGATCCCGACAAGTGGCACGAGGTGTTCCGCGAGGCCACGTGGGAGGAAGCGCTCGACTTCGCGGCGACAGGCCTGCGCGACATCCGCGATACCCACGGCAAGAAGTCGCTCGCCGGATTCGGGTCAGCGAAGGGCACCAACGAAGAGGCGTATCTCTTTCAGAAGCTCGTGCGCACCGGGTTCGGCTCCAACAACGTGGACCATTGCACGCGCCTCTGCCACGCGTCGAGCGTCGCCGCGCTCATGGAGGGCATCAACTCCGGTGCGGTGTCGAACCAGGTGCGCGACGTGGTGAACGCCGAAGTGATCTTCGTCATCGGCGCCAATCCGACGGTGAACCATCCGGTGGCCGCGACCTGGATCAAGAACGCGGCGAAGGCCGGCGCGAAGCTGATCGTGGCCGACCCGCGCCGCGGCGACCTCGCACGGCACGCCACCTACAACCTGCAGTTCCACGCCGACACCGACGTCGCCCTGCTCAACGCGATGCTTCACGTCATCGTCGAAGAGGGCCTCGCGGACCAGGCCTTCATCCGCGATCGCACGTCTGGATACGCCGAGCTCGCCGAGAACGTGAAGAAGTTTTCGCCCGAGGCGATGGCGCCAATCTGCGGCATCGACGCGCAGACGATCCGCGAGGTCGCGCGGCTCTACGCCACCTCGAAGGGCTCGATCATCCTGTGGGGCATGGGGATCTCGCAGCACGTGCACGGCACCGACAACGCGCGCTGTCTGATCGCGCTGGCGCTGTCCACCGGCCAGATCGGCAAGCCCGGCTCGGGGCTGCATCCGCTGCGCGGTCAGAACAACGTGCAGGGCGCGTCGGATTCGGGTCTGATCCCGATGTTCTTTCCCGACTATCAGCGCGTGAACACGCCGGCGGCGCGCGAGCGCTTCGAGAAGCTGTGGAAGACCGAGCTCGATCCCAATCCGGGCCTCACCGTCGTCGAGATCATGAACGCGGCGAAGAAACGCGAGATCCGCGGGATGTACATCATGGGCGAGAACCCGGCGATGTCCGACCCCGATGTCGATCACGCCCGCGAGGCGATGGCCGCGCTCGATCACGTCGTCGTCCAGGACATCTTCCTCACCGAGACCGCGTATCTCGCCGACGTCGTCCTGCCCGCCACCGCGTGGCCCGAGAAGGTCGGCACCGTCACCAACACCGATCGCATGGTGCAGCTCGGACGCAAGGCGATCGAGCCGCCCGGCGACGCGAAGGAAGACTTCTGGCTGATCGTGCAGCTGGCGCGACGCATGGGACTGGACTGGCAGTACAAGCATCCGCGCGATGCGTTCAACGAGATGCGACTCTGCATGGACTCGATCGCCGGCATCACGTGGGAGCGGCTCGAGGCGCAGTCATCGGTGACGTATCCGTGCGTGAAGGAAGGCGACCCCGGCGATCCCGTCGTCTTCATCGAGAACTTCCCGACCGCGACTGGTCGCGCCAAGTTCGTGCCGGCGGATCTCGATCTCCGCCGCCGAGCGCCCGGACGCGGAATACCCGATGGTGCTCATCACCGGCCGCCAGCTCGAACACTGGCACACCGGGTCGATGACGCGCCGGGCCGGCACGCTCGACTACATCGAGCCGGAGCCGGTCGCCTCGGTGCATCCACTCGATCTCGAAGCGCTCGGCGTACCGGCCGGCACCACGCTGACGATCGCCTCCCGACGCGGCGAAATCTCGCTCTACGCGCGCGCCGACGAGGGCATGCCGCGCGGCGCCGTGTTCGTGCCGTTCTGCTACTACGAGGCGGCGGCGAACATGCTGACCAACCCCGTGCTCGATCCGTTCGGCAAGATTCCGGAGTTCAAGTACTGCGCGGTGAAGGTGACCGCCGGCGGCGGCGACGCCCGAGCGAATGAGCTTCGGCGGCGGAGCGATCCTCGCCGAGGTCATGACTCGTACGTAGGGGCCGGCTTCAGCCGGCCCAGGGCCGCCTGAAGGCGGCCCCTACGATGACTGACACCAACACCCGTCCATCGCACGACGTCCGCATGCACGGCTTCACGCGCCGGCATACGGTGCAGCAGGCGCTCGAGTGGCTCGATGCGCAGCTGCGCACCCTTGACGCCGAACGCGTTCCGCTTCGCGCGGCCGCGGGCCGCGTCCTCGCCTCCGCGATCGTCAGCGACATCGACGTACCCGGATTCGACCGCGCCACGATGGACGGCTACGCGGTCGTCGCCGATTCCACCGAAGGCGCGACGCCGTACAACCGCGTTCCGTTGAAAGTCGTCGGCGACGCGCTACCCGGATCGCCCTTCAGTCGAACACTCGCACGCGGCGAAGCCGTGCGCATCATGACCGGCGCGCCGATGCCTGCCGGAAGCGACGCCGTCCTGCCCGCCGAATCAGTGGACACTGCTGACGACGTTCGTAGAGGCGGACCTTCAGGTCCGCCTTCTCGTCCGGCCCGCCTTCCTCCATCGCCGCGATATCCGACGTCTCGCCCGGCAAGAACATCGGTCGCCGCGCCGAGGACATCGCTCGCGGTACCACGCTGCTCGACGCCGGCCGCGTGCTGCGGCCGCAGGACCTCGGCGTGATCAGCTCGATCGGAGTCGCCGACGTGACCGTCGTCCGCCGGCCGCGCGTCCGCCTGGTCATCACCGGTAACGAGCTGCTGCCGTCCGGCTCGACGCCACAGGGCTTTCAGATCACAGACGCCAACGGACCTATGCTCGCCGCGCTCGCCGAGCGGGATGGCGCGATCGTGGACTTCCCTGGTCTGGTCCGCGACGACCCCGACGCGATTCTTGCTGCGCTCGGGCCGCCTCAAGGCGACGCGCTCGGCGTCGGGCACGTCCTTTCGGACGTGCCGGACATCGTGATCGTGTCGGGTGGATCAAGCGTCGGCATCGAGGATCACGCGCCGATGCTCGTCGCCGCACACGGCGAGCTGGCCGTGCACGGCATCGCGATGCGGCCGAGCAGCCCGACCGGCATGGGCCGAATCGGACAACGGCTGATCTTCCTGCTTCCCGGCAACCCGGTCTCCGCGCTCTGCGCCTACGACTTCTTCGCCGGCCGCGCGATTCGCGCGCTCGGCGGCCGATCGAAGGACTGGCCCTACCGATCAGTGCGCGCGACGCTCGCGCGCAAGATCAGCTCGCCGATCGGGCGCCTCGATTACGCGCGCGTTCGCGTCGACAGGAGGACGCGGCCGAGCCGCTGTCGGTCTCCGGCGCGTCGGTGCTGTCGTCAACGACCCGGGCCGATGGCTTCGTGATCGTGGACCAGGACAGCGAGGGCTTCGCTGCCGGATCGGACGTCCTCGTCTGGCTGTATGCGTAATCAAGAGCAGTTCCTGCAGGTCCTCGATCGCGACGAGGCCGAGCGGCGATTCCAGGCCGCGGTCGATCTCGCCCCGCGCGGCATCGAGCCCGTCACGCTCGACCAGGCCCTCGGACGCGTCCTCGCGGTAGACGTCACCTCACCGGTCGATGTGCCGTCGTTCGATCGCTCCAACGTCGATGGCTTTGCCGTGGTGGCCGAGGACACATTCGGCGCGTCGGAGGAAGTCCCTCGCCGCGTGCGCCTGGCCGACGAGGTGATTCACACTGGCGTCGTCCCGACGACCGTCATTCGATCCGGCGAGGCCGTGTCGATCGCCACTGGCGGCATGATGCCGCGCGGCGCCGACGCCGTCGTGATGGTGGAACACGCGGATGTGGTGTCTGGACACTACGTCAACATCGGCCGCGCCGTGACCGCCGGGCAGCGGCGTCTCGTTTGCCGCCACCGACATCACCGCCGGCGAAACAGTCCTGCGGCGCGGAACGATCCTGAGCAGCCGCGACACCGGCGTCCTCGCAGCAGTCGGCGTCTCGATGGTGCACGTCTGGCAAAAGCCGATCGTCGCGATTCTGTCCACCGGCGACGAGATCATCGCTCCCGGCGAACCGATGGCGCCGGCGCGCATCTACGACTCGAACGCGCAGGTGCTCGCTGACGCCGTGCGCGAGCTGGGCGGCGAGCCGCTTCGACTTGGCATCACGCCGGACGAACCGGATGCACTCCGTGCGAAGGTGCGCGAGGCGATCGAGATCGCCGACGTCGTGTTGCTCTCGGGAGGCACGAGCAAAGGCGCCGGCGATGTCTCCTATCGCGTCGTCGCCGAGTTGACCGATCCCGGGATCGTCGCGCACGGCGTCGCCCTCAAGCCCGGCAAGCCGATCTGTCTGGCCGCGACCGGCGGCAAGCCGGTCGTGGTGCTCCCCGGCTTCCCGACATCGGCAATCTTTACCTTCCACGAATTCGTCGCGCCCGTGATTTCCGCGATGGCCGGGAGAGTAGAGAGTGGGGGCCGCCTTCAGGAACGTGGGGGCCGCCTTCAGGCGGCCCGACCCACCGTGCAGGCGCGGCTCGCGGTGAAGGTGAACAGCGAGATCGGACGGACGGAGTACTTGTTGGTGGGATTGGTCGAAAGCGGGGATCCGGGATCAGCGATCCGGGACGCGAAAGACACCGAGTCCCGAGTCCCGAATCCCGAATCCCGCCTCGTCGCGTACCCCATGGGTCAAGGCTCGGGCAGCGTGACGACGTTCAGCCGCGCCGATGGGTTCACAACGATCGGCCGTCACGAGGAGATCGTTCCAGCCGGGACGATGGTCAGCGTGCAATTGCTCGGGCGGGAGCTGCAGCTTGCGGACCTCGTCGTGATCGGCAGCCATTGCATCGGGCTCGATTTCCTGCTCGGCGAGATGGACAAGATGGGTGTGCGATCGAAGTTCCTCGCTGTCGGCAGCCTGGCCGGACTCGAGGCCGCCAAGCGAGGCGAGTGCGACATCGCCGGCATCCATCTGCTCGACCCGCAGACCGGCGAATACAACCGGCCATTCCTCACGCCGGCTCTCACGCTGATTCCCGGCTACGGGCGACTTCAGGGCATCGTGTTTCGCAAGGGCGACGCGCGCTTCGAAGGACGGACTGCCGCTGACGCGATCGCAGCGGCAACACGTGATACGTCGTGCATGATGGTGAATCGCAACCAGGGCAGCGGCACGCGAGCGCTGATCGATCGGCTGCTCGGAGGCGCTAAACCGCCGGGATATGCCGTGCAGCCTCGCAATCACAACGCCGTCGCCGCAAGTGTCGTTCAGGGTCGGGCAGACTGGGGCATGACGCTGGATACGATCGCGCGGAGCGCCGGCCTCGGCTTCATCCCTGTGCAGCACGAGCAGTACGACTTCGTCGTGCCGACGACTCGCGCGGAGCGGCCGGGCGTCACGGCATTCCGCAAACGGCTTCACGATCCCGAGACACGCCAGGCGCTCGCGCGTCTGGGCATGAAGTCGTAGAGGCGCCCACCGCCTCGGAGGAGCCAAGCTCTCAGCGTTCGCCGTGCAGTCACGCAATCACCACACCGTCCCGCAAATGTAATTCAGGGGCGGAAGACTGATGTGCGACGCTCGACACCACCGCGCGCAACGCCGGCTTGGCTTCACCTCCGTGCAGCACGAGTACGGCGCGTGATGCCGTAGCCCGCAGGCGCGTCAGACGCGCCTCTGATGCAGGCGGGTCTAAAGACCCGCCTCTACTTTGCTGCCGCGACGACCAGCTGGTTGTTAATCGTGTAGCCCTCAGCGTTGTCACGCGCGATGGCCTCGGCCGTCGCCTTCTGCTGGGCCGTGGGCACCGTGCCCTTGAGCACAACCGTCTTCGTGGACGAGTTCGTGTCCACGTTGATGTTGCTGGCATCGACTCGTGCGTCGGCGATCAGCGCCGACTTCACGTCAACAGTATTGGTCGCGGCCACGGTCTTCTCGGCCACCTTTTCAGAATCCTGTTGCACACCGCGGACGGTGTTCGCGCATGCACCACTCAGCGATGCCGCGACGATCAACGCCCAAAGGCCCGTAGAATTCCTGCTCACAATGTTTCTCCTCTTAAAGCGCATTAAAGCGCATCACGCTCGGATTGAGTGCACGCGCGGTGCCATGTGGCGTGTCGTCATGCTCAGCGGATGACTGAACCTGAGCCGTCGTGAGACCATGAGCGGGAATGGCCGAGTCATACGGAGGCATCGTGCTCGCCGGCGGCAAGTCCACGCGCATGGGCACCTCGAAGGCGCTGCTGCCCTTCGGACCCGAGACGATGCTGCAGCGGGTGGTACGGCTGCTCGGCGAGGTGGTCGCGCCGATCGTTGTCGTGGCGGCCGTGGACCAGGAGCTGCCGGAATTGCCACCCGGCGTGATCGTCACGCGCGATGAGCACAAGGGCCGCGGGCCCTTGGAAGGATTGCGTGCAGGTCTGAAGGCGCTCCCCGCCAGCGTCGATGCCGCGTACGTGACCAGCTGCGACGTGCCGCTGCTCGTTCCCGGATTCGTCCGCCAGATGATTGAGTTCGCCGAGGGCTACCACGTCGCGGTTGTGCAGCAGGACGGCTTCACGCACCCGCTTTCTGCCATCTACCGTCGCGACACGCTGTCACAGATAGAGGAGCTGCTCGCGAGTGAGCGCCTGCGACCCGCGTTTCTGTTCAACGCGGTCAAGACTCGACTCGTCCTGCCGGTGGAGATCACGTCCGATCCCGATCTCCACACGCTGCGCAACCTGAACACTCGCGAGGACTACGAACGCGCCCTCGTAGATGCGGGTCTTTAGACCCACCTTTCGCCGACACGCCCTACCGCTTCGACATGTCGGGTACGTCTTCACCAAGAGCGGTCGCCAGATCGATCTGGTGCTCCTGCTCCTGCCGAAGGATCTCGCGGATGTGTTCGGCGAGGGCGTATTCCTGCAGCGCCTCACATTGCGTCACGCGCTCCCGATACGCGCGGATGGTCTCGTTCTCGTTGTCGAGATCCGCGCGCAGCATCTCGCGCGCATCGTCGCTCTGCTTCACGGGCAGCGGCTTCACGCTGGGCATCCCGCCGAGGTAGTCGATCTGCTTGGCGATGGTAATCGCGTGCTGCAACTCCTCGCCGGCGTGGACTTCGAAGCTCCTTGGCGATGGCCATGTACTCCGCGCCCTTCAACACTTGGGAATACACGACATACGCGATGATGGCCTGGTACTCCCGCGCCAGGTCCTCGTTGAGCTTATCGATCAGCTTCTCGCGCGTGATCTTCGTGGTTTCGGTAGGAGTCGCAGTCGCCATGGCATTCGCCTCCGCAGGGTCGAGTCAGGTCGCGACTCGGTCACGTCGAGGTACCCTAGCAAGGCGCATGCTCAATCAGCTGAGGCATAGTCTCGTTATCCTCTGCCTCTCGGGCGCGAGCTGCGCGCGTCCACCCCTGGAGCCGGCGTTCACGCTGCATCAGGTCGGGCCGAACGTCTTTGCGGCGATTCACAACGCCAGGTCAGCAACGCCGGCGTGGGCCAACGCGGGATTCGTGATCGGCGACGATGGCGTGGCGGTCATCGACACGTTCATGAGCGCCGCGACGGCCACGCAACTGCTCAGCGAGATTCGCGCGCGCACGAAGCTGCCGGTCAGGTTCGTCGTCAACACCCACTACCACCTCGATCACGTGGCAGGAAACGGTGTGTTCGCGGACGCCGGCGCGGTGGTTGTGGCCGACCGCCACGTGCGTGACTGGATTCACATCGAGAACCTGCGACTGCTGGGTCCGCAGATCACACCCGAGCAGAAAACCCTCACCGAAGGATTCGTAGCGCCGACGGTCGGCTACGAGCAGGGCATGAATCTGTATCTGGGTTCCCGACAGATTCAGGTGCGCAGCCTGCCCGGCCACACCGGCGGAGACTCGATCGTCGTCATTCCCGATGCGAAGGTGGTCTTCGGCGGCGACCTGCTCTTCCACGACATGCTGCCGACGCTGATCGACGCCTCGACCCAGCCCTTGATCGATACGCTCGATGTCCTGGTGACCCGGAACGCCGACTACACGTTCGTGCCGGGGCACGGTGAGGTGGGACAGACGAAGGAGGTCGCCGCGTTCCGTGACTACCTGATGATGCTGCTCACGCTGGTGAGAGAGGCGCAGGCTCAAGGACGGTCTGGCGACGCGGTCGCCGAAGCCGTGATGCCAGCGTTGAAAGCGAAGTACGGCCACATGGAGTTCTTCGACGGCATCGCGAAGCAGAACGTCCTGGAGATCGAAGCCGAGCTGCGCGGGACGAAGCGCCTCCCTCCCACGCACTGAGCGGGCGCAGCCCGAGCGTGATGCCTACTTGTAGAACGCCGTCCGATCCTTGAACTCCACCATGATGAACTCCGCCTCCATGTCCGTGTTCTCCGGAAGGTGGACGTTGCCGTCGCTGCACCCGAGCGCGCCGGCGGGGACCGATGCCGGCTCGGCGGCGCCATCCGGTATCGAGAAGTTCATCGTCTGGTCGGTCAGGAAGATCACGCAGCCGGGAAGGTGCCGGTGCATCACCGACTTCTCGCCCGGGCCGTACTTCACGCGCAGGAAGCGCGCGACGTCGTTCTCGAACGCGACGCGGTAGTGCTTCGGATCCGCGGTCACGGCGTCAGGATAGGTGGCGGCTGTTCGCTGGGCCACCACTGTAGACGAGGCCGCGCCGAGAATGACACCGAGAACGAGACCAATCACCAGATTGCGCATGTTCGTTGCTCCTGAACTCTTGTACTCATTCTTGCCTAGAATAGGCCGTCCAAGACTTCGGCCAGATGCCTCTAACTTCCGGCAGCCGATTCGGGTCGCATGACGTCGTCCGCCACGGGGCCAGTAGCGGGCTAGGTGTATTCAGAGCGCGAGACGCGATTCAGAATGCAGACGATGCTCTGAAGATCCTCGCCGGCGTCGTTCGCGCACGATCCCGATCAGTCGCTTGTTTCGAGCGCGAGGCGCATGTCGCGTCGCTGAGCACCGGACACGGCGCGATGACGTCGTCGGGCCCGGCGTGGACGCCTCGCCTCGAGCTCGCGAAGGGCCGACGTTCGACGAGCGCATGCGCAGGGGCCCAACCGATCGAGGACCCGCTGCCTTCTCGCGCGGCAGATCGCCGAAGCGCTCGAAGCCGCGCACGAGCTGGGCATCTCCATCGCGATCTCAAACCGGCGAACGTCAAGGTCTCGGATCGACGGACGTCGTCAAGGTGCTCGACTTCGGTCTCGCGAAGGCGCTGCGACGCCGACGTCTCACAGGCGCGACCTGTCGCAGTCGCCGACGTTGACCGCGAGGAGCCACGCGCGATCGGCGTGATCCTGGGCACGGCGGCGTACATGTCGCCCCGAGCAGGCGCGCGGGCAAAGCGGTCGATCGACGGGCTGACGTGTGGGCGTTTGGCTGCGTGCTCTACGAGATGCTCACCGGCCGCCGCGCGTTCGAAGGCGAGGTCATCTCCGAGACGCTGGCGTCGGTGCTGCGCGGCGAGCCGGACTGGAGCGCATTGCCGCCTGCGACGCCGCGCGCGATCGAACGACTGCTCCGCCGCTGCCTGCAGAAGGATCCGCGCGAGCGGCTGCAAGCCATCGGCGACGTCACGGATCGAGATCAAGGAAGCCATGACCGGCCGCGATGACGCGGGCGTCGCGACTGCGCCACCGGCGCCGCCGGCCAAGCCGGTCATCGGACTGATGGTCGCCGTCGCCGCGGTCGCGGCGATCCTCGCGGGTGTTGCCGCGTGGATGCTCAAACCGTCCGATACGGCGACGCGCGCTCGTGACGCGCTCGCTGCTCGGC
Organism: uncultured Acidobacteriota bacterium; assembly: GCA_963751025.1. Taxonomy (GTDB): domain Bacteria; phylum Acidobacteriota; class Vicinamibacteria; order Vicinamibacterales; family UBA2999; genus Gp6-AA40. The sequence continues at coordinate 128,938 of CAVVTC010000018.1, forward strand.
ATTCAGCCGTTCGAGCGCCGCTCCCCTGCGCCCGCCGGCGAGACGCGCGTACCGATCACCCGCCGCGATCGGACCTCGATCGCGTTGACCCCGGACGGACGAATGCTCGTCATCAGGGCCCTGGGCGATATCACCGAGCAACTATGGGTTCGGTCACTGGACAAGCTGGAGACAACGCCTCTCGCCGGTACCGAGGGCGCGGACAGTCCCTTCATCTCACCAGACGGCGCCTGGGTCGGGTACCGGGACGGTGCCGAGCTCAAGAAGGTCCCGATCGCCGGCGGCGTCGCCAGCTCGATCGCGCGCATACCTGGCGAGGGCGCGGCTCCGCGAGATCTACGGCGCGAGCTGGGGACGAGGAGACGTGATCGTCTTCGCCACCAGTGACGGTCTGTGGCAGGTGGGCGCGGGTGGCGGCGAGCCACGCCGCCTGACGACGATCGCGGACAAGGAGTATCGCCACACGCTGCCGCACGTACTGCCCGACGGACGCGCCGCGCTCTATACGATCACGACAGCACCGTTCCGCTGGGACGATGCCCGGATCGTGGTGCGATCGCTTGACGGCGGTGAGCCGAAAGCGCTGATCGAGAACGGCGCCGATCCGCGCTATGTCGCAAGCGGTCACATCGTGTTCGTGCGATCGACGACGATGATGGCCGTGCCCTTCGACCTCGACAGGCTCGAGGTGACGGGCAGTCCCGTCGCGCTCGTCGAAGGCGTCATGCAGACGGTCCGCGCCGGGAACACCGCCACCGATTCCGGGGCCGCGCAGATCGCGGTCTCATCGACCGGGCGCCTGGTCTATGCGACAGGCGGGCCTGAGCCTGAAACGCCGAGCGCGCTGGTGTGGGTCGACCGCAACGGAAAGATTGAGCCACTGTCACTCATGGAGCAGCAGTACAGGAGCGCCGCGAATCGCCCCCGATGGACGTCGCATTGCGGTGTCGGCGACCGGAACTGGGCGGATCTGGATGCACGACCTGCGGCGCGGAGGGCTGACCACGGTCACCGCAGCGAACGAGGTGGCGATCTGGAGCATCTGGTCACCGGACGGACAGCGCATCGCCTACACCGCCTCAGGATTCGACCTGTCGCTGCGGTCGGCCGACGGCGCTGGCGCTCCCGATGTTCTGCATTCCTCGCGCGGCTTCCCCACACCAAGCTCGTGGTCGAGCGATGGCCGGCTGATCGCGCTGGTCGACCGGACGCCGACGACGCTGGACGACATCTGGATTCAGGAGCTCGCCGATCCGAAGCGGCCGCGGCGGCCATTCGTTCAGACGCCCGCCAGCGAGTTCTTCCCGGAGTTTTCTCCCGACGGCAAGTGGCTGGCCTACTCGTCCAACGAGTCCGGTCGCATCCAGGTTTATGTGCAGCCGTATCCTGGTCCCGGGCCGCGCGTCCAGGTTTCAACCGACGGCGGCAACGCCCCGGCCTGGACCAGCAACGGAGCGGAGATAGTCTACATCGCCCCGGCAGGTCGACAGACCAGCAACGTGATGGCCGTTGCGGCGAAGGCGAGCGCGACCGGATTCTCGGTAGACACGCCACGCAAACTCTTCGAGGGACGCTTCTCCTTGACCGGCCCGACGCGCGGCTACGATGTCACACCCGATGGACGACGGTTCCTGATGGTGCAGCCCCGCGACGCGCCGCGCAGCCGCCGGTGGAACTGGTGCTGGTGGAGAACTGGTTCGAGGAACTGAAGCGCGTCAACAAGTGGAGCGATGTTCGGCGGATCGCGCCAATTCTTCACCACCGACATGGCTGCGACGCTCGCGTATTACAAGGACAAGCTTGGCTTCGACTGTGTCGGCACGTGGAACGAACCGCCGGTCTACGCCATCGTCGCGCGCGACGACCACAGAATCCATTTCCGCCTCGCCGACCCGCCCACGCCCAATCCCGACAAATTCGCCGACGAGCTCCTCGACGCCTACCTGTTCATCGAGGACGCGGACGCACTATACGCCGAGTATCTCGCGCGCGAGAGTCGAGTTCACGCGGGCCCTTGGCGACACGGCCTGGCGTTCGCGCGAATTTGTCGTGAGGGACTGTGATGGCCGCCTCCTCGCTTTCGGCGAGGACCGAGAATAGTAGGTCGGATGAAGGCGGGTCTAAAAAAGACCCGCCTCTACGGATCGTGCAGGTGGAGAAGGCGGACCTGAAGGTCCGCCTCTACGAGTCCGCCTCTACGGCGCGACGCAGGTGAAACTGGCGGCGTTGCTCTCGGTGCCGGGCGCGCCGGTGAACTTCGGATACTTCGGCCACTCGCACAGCGGGCGCGAGCGATTCGCGTTGGGATTCCCGTCGATCGCCGTGAGACCCGACGGCGCCTGGCCCTGCTCGACCCAGTTCTGCAACACCTTCAGCCCATCGATCTTCGCGTTGAACGCACCGAAGCCATGGCCGAAGCCGGGAATCATGTAGAAGCGCATGAAGCTGTCCAGGCCGGACTGGCCGAACTGCTTCACCTGCTTCTGGTAATAGAGCTCGGTATTGTGCGGCGTGATGAAGTCGTCCACGGTGCCGTGGGTCATGATGATTTTCCCGCCCTTGGCCCTGAACTTCTCCAGGCTCACATCAGAGACGTCCATGATCGACGCCACGACCTTGATGCGCTCCTGATGCTGCTTCGGATCGAACGTCAGCGTGTCGAGCTTGGGGTTGCGGCTGATGATGAACTTCGCGGTCTGGTCGCCCGCGGTGTAGAGCAGCGGCTCCTTGCCCGACAGCGGATTGGACGGCTGCGGCACCTGGCCGAAGCTCGATCGGCCCTGGAACAGCGCGCCCTCGAGCAGCGCCCAGCGCGGGAACGTGTCCATGCCCGCAATCGCGAAGCCTGGCTTGTAGTCGCTGGTGATCTTTGCCACGGCCGCGAGCTGCGCGTCCGAGAGGCACGCGTCGCCGGTATCGGAGCCGCTGGCGCACCGCAGGCTCTTCACGTCGAACGCCGCGTTGCACCCCTTGATGTTGCCGATGATGCCGTCCTTCGCGCCGTCGAGGTTGTCGCACTTCGCGTAGACCGCGTCGGTAATCGCCTTGAGCTCGGTCGGATTGATCCACGCCGCGCCGCCGCCTTCGTACAAGGCGCGGCCGACGTTCAGCGATCCGAGATGGAGCAGCGTCACGTTGTAGGCGGGATAGTGCGCGACGACGCCATCGTAGTCGTTCGGGTAGCGGGCCGCGGCATCGAGCGCCTCGTGGCCGCCCTGCGAGCCGCCGATGAAATACGAGCGCTCGGGCGCGCGGCCGTAGGCCTTCTTGATGATCTCGAACGCCGCGTCATGACCCTTCTTCACCGACTCCTTGCCGAAGTTCCGCAGCGCCTCGTCATCGAGCGCGAACGTGCCGTCGAATCCCTGCGTGGACTTGTGGCCGCCGTCGGTGCCGAGCGTGACGAAGCCCTGTTTCAGCGCGTTGTCCACGTCGGCTGGCTGCAGCGTGAACGGACCGAGCCCGGTCACCAGCGTGCCGTTGTAGCCGCCGCCGCCCATCTGCAGGACGCGCCGGTTCCACGCCATCGGCAGGTTGACCTCGAACTCGAGATTCGGCGAGCTCGCGTTCTGCGGCTTCACGATGCCGGTGACCTTGCAGTAGTCGCCGTTCGTGTTGCCTTGCGCCGACGCCGCCACGGCCACCGCCGTCTGCACGATCGCACCGCTGGTCGGAAGACCGATCGCAGTCGCCGGAATCGACAGGTTCAGCAGGCTGGCACACGCCGCAGCTGGCAGCGGTGTGCGGTCCTCCTGGGCCAGGCCAGGAACAGCCAACGTCACCACTGCGAACGTGACGAGCAGGTGCGCGGGCGTCAGGGTCCGATGTGTCATGCGCACATTATGCCTTCGCCCCGAGTCGTGGGACACTGACGGACCTCCTTGACACAATCGCGCGCGTGGGTGCTCGCAAGGCGGCCGCTCCTCCTTGCGCTGGTGCTGGGACTCGGAGTCTCCCTCCTCGCATCGGGCCGGTTCACGATCCGCCTCATCGCCGACGGCGCGCTGTCGTTTGCGTTCGTCCCGCTCGCCGAGCTCGCCGGCTTCGCGCTGGTCTACGCCGCCGGACGCCGGGCGCTTCCCTTCGCTGACGCCGTTGACCGCTTCTTCGCGGGAAACACGCCCTGGCTGTGGTGGATGCTGGGCCTCATGGTAGCGACGGTCATGCTCTCCGTCACGGAGCAGGAACACCTTCTGGCGCCCTTGCTGCTCGCGTCCCCGATCCCGATCGTGCTCTCGGTCAGAGACGACCTGCGCTTCTTTCGCGACGGTCTCGGCGCCACGCGCGGCCGCGCGCGGATCGACGTCGCGCTGCAGCGGATGGTCTCATGGTCGGCCGCAACGGCGTATTTCTTCGGCGTCGCGATCGGCGCGCACGATTTCTTCTATCAGTTCGGCTATCTGTTCGTCGAGATGTGGGATCTGATCGTCGGCTGGGCACAGGAGCTCGCGTGAAGGCTCCACCTCCGCCAAGGCTACGGTGGACACGCGCGACTCGCCGGCGCTGCTGATCGTGGCCGCGACCGTCGTCGGAACGGCCATCGATCGCGTACCGGCGCGTGAGCCGATCACGCTCGGCGGTTACCGCGTGGTCGCCGCCGACTTCCACACGCACAGCTCGACGTGGAGCGACGGCTCGCTGACGCCGTGGGGCCTGGTCCTCGATGCCCGGCATCAGGGACTCGACGCCATCGCCGTGACCGGGCACCGCCAGACCCACGACGCGAAGTGGGCACGATGGTTCTCGGAACGGATCGGCGGCCCGACAGTGCTCGTTGGCGAGGAGATCCCCGAGATCCCGCACCACGTGATCGCCGTCGGCATTACCGAGACCGTCGATTCGGCGCTCGACGTCGGCGCGCAGATCGACGAGATCCATCGGCAGGGCGGCATCGCGATCGCCGCCCATCCCGGCCCGATGTTCTGGAAAGGCTTCGAGCCGGTGATGGATCGGCTCGACGGCACGGAGATCTGTCACCCGGCGATCTACGCGATCGACGAGGCACAGGCGGTTTTCGAGCAATTCTCGCAGCGGACATCAGCCGCGGCGATCGGATCGTCGGACTTTCACGGCCTCGGCCGACTGGGCCTGTGCCGGACGTTCGTCTTCGCGCGCGACACCAGCGCCGAAGCGATCATCGAGGCAATTCGGGCGAAGCGAACCGTCGTCTACGGGCGCGAGGGCAAGGCGTACGGCAATCCCGAGCTGATACGGCTGGCGGCGGCCGACGGACGCCTGCCGGCAGCGGCGCGTCCAGACTATTCGCCCTCGCTGCTGGATCGCGTCAGTCAGCTGCTTGGCCTCGCCGGCATCATCTGGCTGATCGCGCTCACTCGTCGATATACGGCCTAGAAATCACATCAGTCGAGATCGCAGAATCGTGTCGCGTGAACCGTGACACGCTCGCCCGGCGACGGCGTCGCATCCGCGGCCGGCCATTCGACGTGAACGCGAACCTCGCCGATACGGCCGACGATCTCGCGGCTTGCAGCTGGCGGATGTCCGTCCGATCCTGAGGTAATTCAGAATACGGATTCTGCGTCTGCAGCCGATAGATCCGTCAGGGGCCCGTATTGCATGGTGCCAGGACGGCTTCACACTCCTGCGCCATTCATCACGAGGCCCAGCCGCAATTACGTCATCGACCCGACAGGATCGTGATGGCCCGGACGAGCCGGACGCCATGACCTCCAGAGGGGTGAACCCGCAAGGTCAGGCTCACGACGTACTTACCGGCTTTGTTCGCCGCGAACATTCGTGGCACATCGATTGCGAAAACTGTCATTTCGTCGAACGGGTGATCGCAAGACTTTCTGGGAACTGGGACCACAGGTAGGAACCTCGGGATGCCGTTGAACGCTCAAGCTGAAATGGGCCGTGTGCTCGCCATCGAGCCGGAGGCGTCTCAAGCGGACGCCCTGCGTCAGTTCGTCCGCGACGAGCTGGGGGCGGAGCTCATGCTGGTCTCGTCCGCCTACGCGGCGGTCGTGGCCATCAACCGGCAGACGCCCGACGTGGTCCTCTTCAGCGAATCGGTTTCCGAGAAGCACCGCGATCGCGTACTCGATCACCTGCGATCCACGATCGCGCCGGCGGTGCCGCAGCGGTTGACGATCCCGTCGCTGCGCCACTGCGATCGCTCGGTGCTCGCCCAACAAATTCAAACGCTCGTGGCCCGTGCTCAGGAAGCACGGCCGCGCAGCGCGTCTGCGCCTCCCCCACCCGCCGCGGCCAAAGCGCCCGCCGCACCACCGGCTCCGATCGCGACCACACCCACGATCTCGCGGCCGGTGGACGATGCATTCGCGCTGCCGGCCCTCGAGCTCTTGACGACCTCGGCGCCCGAAGACGTCACCGAGATCGACTTCATCGCCGACGATCTGACCGTCGATCCGATGTCGATCGAAGTCGAGAGCGATGCGCTCGACGAGGCAGTGGCGTCGCTGAATGCGCAGGAGCTGGAGCAGGACGAGGACGGGGACGAACTCCTCATTTCGATCGACGATATCGCGCAGGCACCCACACACGGGCGGCGCACCGAGCCGGACAATGCCGTGGATGCCGAGGTGCATGCGGCGGAGATCGCGCTCGTCCAGGCGATGGCCGACGCCAAGCTGGCCGCCGAGCTCGATCGCGTGCGCGCGGAGTCCGCCGATCTGCGGACCGCCGAACTCGCACGAATCGAGAAGGAATCCGCCGCGCTTCGTGAGGCGGCCGTCGCCGAGGCCCGGCGTGCCGCGAGCGCCGAGGCTCGCGAGGCGCTGAGCACCGAGCTCACGCGGGTCCGCGCCGAGGCGGAAGCGAAGTTGAGCGACGAGCTCACGCGCGTCCGGTCCGATTCGGAGCAGGCGCTCACGCAGGAACTGGATCGGAGTAAGGCCGAAGCCGAATCGGCACGCCAGGAACAGATTGCCCGGATGCAGGCCGAAGCCGAGGCCACTCGCCAGGACCAGATCGCGCGCATGCAGGCACAGATCGCGCGCATGCAGGCCGAGGCCGACGCCGCCCGGCAGGAACAGATCGCGCGCATCCAGGCCGAGGCCGACTCCGCCCGGCAGGAACAGATCGCCCGCATCCAGGCCGAGGCCGATGCCGCCCGGCAGGAACAGATCGCCCGCCTGCAGGCCGAAGCCGAGGCGATGAAGGCGAATGCGCTGCAGGAAGCGCGCACCGCCGCCGAGCAACAGGCCGCCAAGCAAATCGCCGAGGAAGTCTCGCGGGTGAAGGCGGAAACGGAAGCGCGCGTGGCTGTCGAACTCGCGCGTGTCCGAAAGGAAGCCGACGCGCAGCTCCAGGCGGAGATGGAGCGCGTGCGGGTCGAATCCGAGCAGGCCCGACGCGCGCACGAGGAGTCCACCGCGCGCGAGGCCAAGAAGGTCGCCGAAGCCGCCGCCGCACGGGCGCTCGCCGCCGAAGTCGCACGCTCCCGCGCCGAAGCCGAAGCCAAGGTCCAGGCGGAGATCGAGCGCCTGCGCGAGGAGACCGAGGCGGCACGACTGGCACAGGAGCAGGCGCACCTCGAGGCCGAGAAGGCGCGCGACGCCGAAGCTCGCCAGGCACGCGAAGCGGCGCAGCAGGGACCGCGGCGGCCGCAGTCGAAGCCGAAGTGGCCCGTGCACAGGGCCAGGCGGATGCCCGCCTCAAGGGTGAGCTCGAGCGCATTCGCAAGGATGCCGAGGAGACCAGGCGCGCGCAGGAAAAGGCGCAGCACGACGCCGAAGAGGCGCGCGAGAAGGCGGCGCAGGAAGCGAAGCGCGCCGCCGAGAAGGCGGCGGCGCAGGCACTCGAAGACGAGGTCTCGCGGGTGAGAGTCGAGGCCGACGCTCGCCTGAAGGGCGAGCTCGAACGCCTCCAGCAGGAAGCCGCACAGGCCAAGGAAAAGAGCGCGCTCGAAACCCAGACGCTGCGGGAAGCGGCGGCGCAGGAAGCCCAGCGCGCCGCGCAGGAAGCCGCCGCTCGCGCGCTCGAAGCCGAAGTCGCCCGCGCCAGAGCCGAGGCCGACTCGAGCCTGAGCGCCGAGCTCGAACGCATTCGCGTCGAAGCGGAACAGACCCGTCGGGCGCAGGAGCAGGCGCAGCGCGACGCCGAGCGCCAGCGCGACGCCGCCGCGCAGGAGGCGCGCAAGGCCGCGCACGAAGCCGCCGCCCGCGCCCTCGAGGGCGAGGTCTCGCGCGTGCGTGAAGAGGCCGAGGCCAGTCTCCGCGGCGAGCTGGATCGACTCCGCAAGGAAGCCAGCGAAGCCCGTCTCGCGCAAGCGCAGACCAAGATCGAGACCGAGACGTTGCGTGAGCTGGCCGCGCAGGAAGCCCGGATGGCGGCGCAGGAAGCGGCCGCGCGGGAGCTCGAGGCCGAAGTCAAGCGCGTGCGCGAGGAAGCCGACGCGCGACTGAACGCCGAGATCGCTCGCGTGCGCGAAGACAACGAGCGGATGCGGAACGAGCAGCAGGCCCGGCACGATGCGGACAACACTCGCGACGCGGCCGCGCAGGAAGCCCGTCGCGTCGGCCGATCAGGAGGCCGCCCGCGCCCTCGAAAGCGAAGTCGCGCGCGTGCGCGCCGAATCCGAAGCCGGTCTGCTCGCCGAGCTCGAGCGCCTGCGCAAGGAAGCCTCCGAGGCGCGGCGCGCGCACGAGGATACGCAGAAGGAAATCGAGCTGCTGCGCGAGGGCGCCGAGATCGAGGCGCGCGCGCAGGCCGAAGAAGCCGCGGCCCGGGCGCTCGAGTCCGAGGTCGCGCGGGTCAAGGCCGAAGCCGATGCCCGGCTGAACGAGGAGCTGGCGCGCGTCAAGGCCGAGGCCGAGCAAGCCAAGCGCGAGCACGAGCAGTCGCGGCGCAGCAACGACACCGCGGCCGAGGGCTGCGCAAGCAGGCCGAGGAAGCGGCGGCCCGCGCGCTCGAAGCCGAGGTCGCCCGCCTTCGCGAGGAAGCCAACGCCCGCCTCGAAGAAGAGCTCGGCCTGGTGCGGCAGGAGGCCGAGGCCGTACGCAGCGCGCTCGAAAAAGAGAAGCGCGAGGCCGAGCAGCAGCGCGAGCGCCAGGCCCAGGAGCTGCGCGCCGAGCAGGAAGCGGCGCGCGCATTCGAGGCCGAGGCCGAGCGCCTCCGCGCCGAAGCCGACGCGAAGCTCAGAGCAGGAAACCAAGCGCGCGCGCCAGGAAGCCAACGCCAGGCTCGAAGCGGAAGTGGCGGCCGCGAAGGCCGAAGCCGAACAGCGCCGCACGGCGGAGCTCGAGGAAGTGCGGGCGCAGGTGCTGCGCCTCCGCACCGCCGCCGCCGAGCAGGCGCGTGCCGCAGCCGAGCAGGCCGTGGCCGCCGAGGTCGCACGAGCCAAGGCCCTTTCCCCGATCACGACGCAGCCGCGCGCGGAACTTGCGACCCAGTGGGAATCGGACGCGTTCGTGGCCGACGAGCAGCGGCGTCAGCGGTCGTCGCGCCGCGTCCCGTCGCGCCGGAAGGTATGGATTGCGGCCGCGGCCGCATCGCTCGTGCTGCTCGTCAGCTCGGTCGTCGCCTTCGGCGTGATCCCGATGGGCAAGCCGGCGAAGGAAGCCCCGGCGAAAGAGGCCGCGCGCTCGACCGACGCGCCACCGGATATGGCCGTCGCCACCGGTCCGACCGGCGAGCTGCGCGTCGAATCGACGCCCGACGGCGCGCGCGTCATGCTCGACGGACGCGAGTCAGGGTTTACGCCGCTGACGCTGAACAACGTCCCGGCCGGACGGCATCTGCTGGTGCTCGAAGGCGAGAACGGCACGGTGCGGCGCACTGTCCGCGTGCAGGCTGGCGAACGGACGATCGCCCGCTACGAAATCACCGGCGGCTTCATCGCGATTACGTCGAAGTTCCCGGTCGAGGTGTACCAGGGCACGAAGAAGATCGGCATGAGCAGTGAAGGTCACATCTCGCTGCCGCCAGGCCGCCACAAGATCACGCTGGTCAACGGGCGCTTCAACTACCGCGCGGACGTCGAGCTCACGGTGAAGGCCGGCGAGATCACGACGCACTCGGTGGAGCTCCCGCTCGGAACCCTCATCGTCAACACCGCGCCGGGCGCGGAAATCTTCGTTGACGGCGAGCGCATGGGATCGGCGCCGCTCGGCGCGTTTCCCGCCGCCGTCGGCGCGCGCGAGGTGCTCGTCCGCCACGTGGACCTCGGCGAGCGCCGGCAGCCGATCGATGTGACGCCCGGAAAGCCGATCGAGCTCAACATCCTCTTCGAGGGCGCCACGCCAGGCCCTCGCCAACAGCCCAAGCTCGCGCCTCTGAGCAGGCAGCCCGAGCGCCGACGCTAAGGGTCCCCCTCGGCCGGATGTCGCATAATGACGCGGCATCCTATGAAGACCACCTTCCTCACCGCCGCGATCTGCGCGACGACGATCGTCGTCGGGGCACAGAAACCATACAGCGCACCCCGAACGCCATGGGGTCATCCCGATCTGCAAGGGACGTGGACGACTGACGATGCCCGCAGTGTGCCGCTGCAGCGAGCCGCGGAATTCGGCGACCGCCGGCTCCTCACCGATCAGGAGTACGCCGATCGCAAACGGCGCGACGATGAGACGCGCGGCGACGTGCGCGGGGCAGCGGGGACATTCGTCGGCGAAGTGGGAACCCGCACGCACCGACAGACATCGCTGGTGATCGAACCGGCGAATGGACGCGTGCCCGCCCGCACACCGGCCGCCGAGCAACGCACCGCGGCACTCGCCAAGGCCGTCAATCCCCTGCTGCCGTTGTCCTGGGAGGATCGGAGCCTGTTCGAGCGCTGCATCAGTCGCGGCGCGGTTGCCGTGCTGCCCACGCTCTACGGCAACGGCCTTCGCATCGTCCAGGGACCAGGGGTGGTCGCGATCAGCCACGAGATGATTCACGAGACGCGCATCATCCCGATCGATGGCCATCGTCCGGGTGAGGTCCTTCGCAGCTACATGGGCTACTCGGCAGGCCGATGGGAGGGCGACACGCTGGTCGTCGAAGCTGGCGGCTTTACCAGCAAGACTGCGCTCGCCGGGACACGGCATACCGAAAAGCTGCGGGTGATCGAGCGGCTGACACGGACCGCCGAAGATACGATCACGTATGAAGCGACGGTCACCGACCCGGACACGTGGACCGGTCCGTGGAGGGTTTCTGTTCCGCTGACCACTCAGCCCGGCTATCAGGTGTTCCCGTACGAGTGTCACGAGGGGAACAACGCGCTGCGGAACATGCTGAGCGCGGCGCGGGCCGAAGAGAAAGTGATCGACGAGTACGTGAAGAAGGGATTGCCGCCTCCGCCCCTCGCAAGACCGAACGACGGCGAGATCCTCCCCGCCGATCCGTCGTTTGGCCGCCGCAAATGAGCGCACGCGCTGCCGCCGTGCTCGGGGTCGTCGCGCTCACGGCCCTCCTGCGCGCGCAGCCACCCGCATCCGGCGCGCTGCTCGCCCGCCTCGATCACCTCGTGTTCGCGACGCCCGATCTCCAACTGGGGATCGACACCATCGAGAAACAACTCGGGGTGAAAGCCACGCCGGGAGGCCAGCATCCTGGCCTGGGTACACGCAACGCGCTCGTCGCGCTCGGGCCGACCAGCTACCTCGAAATCATCGGACCAGATCCCGCCCAACCGAAGCCGGCAGGACCTCGCCGTTTCGGCATCGACGATCTGCAAGCGCCGCGCATCGTGAGATGGGTCGTCAAGAGCAGCGAGCTCGACGCCGTTTCAGCGAAGGCCGCGAAGGCGAACGTGGCGCTGGGCGCCGTGACGCCCGGCAGCCGTCGCCGCCCTGATGGTGTGGTGCTGTCGTGGCGCTACACGGATCCCAATACCGTCGTCGCCGATGGTTTGGTGCCGTTCTTCATCGACTGGGGCACATCGCCACATCCCGCAGTGACCGCGGCGAAAGGCGCATCGCTCGTGCAGCTGCGCGCTGAACACCCGGATGCTGTGATGGTGCAGCAGATGATCGATCGACTCGGACTCGAGCTGCGAGTCAGCCACGGATCTGCGCCGGCCATCATCGCCACGATCGACAGTCCGCGCGGACGCGTCGAGCTGCGTTAGCGGCCGGCGGTCAACGCACGGTAGGTGCCGGCGACGTTGGCCGGGCGTTGCTGCTCGTAGAACTCCCAATCCTTGTAGGCGTCCATCGTGACGCTCGCCTGCGCCTGTTCCAGCGTCTGACCGGCAGCGATCGCCTTGGCAACCGCCGCACGCAGCTCCTCGCGATAGCGGATATTCGAGGTGACATCAGCCTTCTTCCCCAGCATGCCGTGGCTGCAGACGAAGTGCTCGAACTCGAGTCCCTCGACCGTCTTCACCAGTGCCAGTTCGTCTTTGGTCGAGACGTCACCGCCGAACGGGACACGGCGTACGGTGATCCAGTCGGACGCGAACAGCACATTCGTGCCGTCCACGAACCTGACGATGGTGTTGTCGTCGGCGTGAGCGGTGGGCCTGGGGATCACTTCGACGCGCTTGCCGCCCAGCGTGATGGTCACGCGATCGGTGTAGGTCAGGTCCGGAGGCACGACGAACGCCAGTGGACCGCGCGTGACCTCGGCGCCGCTCAACACACCGTCACGATTGGCATCGTAAAGGGCGAACTGCGTCTTGATGTTGCCCTGCGCTTCGGCCTGCTCGATGCGTCCGTTGCCGTTCGCGTCCTGCATGCGCGCATTCTGCGGCAGCGGTGTATCGGCAGGCGGCATCGCCAGCCGCTTCACCATCGCCTCGTGCCCGATGATGCGCGCCGTATCGGCGTATACCGACGCGCCAGATCCGTGGTCCCAGTGATGATGACTGTAGATGACGTACTTGACCGGCACCTTGAATCGAGACGCGAGCTCACCCTTCAGCCACGTGGAGAACTCGGTGCCGACCGGTTCGACAAGGACGATCCCATCCGGCGTGACCATGAACACCGAGAGGTAGTCGTCCATCCGCGCGTAGTACACGTCGCCGGTCAGCTTGCCGATCTCCTGACCCTTGTACTGCGTCTGCTGATAGATGGCACGTGGTTGCGCGACTGCCGTCGCCGCGCAACACGAAGAGCGATCGTGAACAGTGCGTGTTTCATCGACTCTCCAAGGCGGGTCTGCACTCGACTTCGCTCAGGGCCAGGGAAGACCCGCCTCTACGTCTTTGCCATTGCCCTTTGACCTCGGCGATAGCGGAGCGCCAGACGCGCGCGCCGTCCGATCGGAAAGGACCTTCGAAGACGCTCCCTGACGAACCCAACGCCTCGCGCGCTCGATCGGCGAGCGCGCGGCTGGCCTCGTCACCCTCGACGATGCCATAGACAGCGGGACCCCACGAACTCTGGCCCACTCCTGATGCGCCCCATTCACTCAGGCGCCGCACGAGATCGGCGCTTGCACCAGGCGCGAAGGTTCCACCCTGCACGGACGCGAACCATCGGCCGGTGATCTCCTGAACCTCGCTCAGCGCGCGGCCGAATCCGGCAAGGTCGGCATCGGCGAGCGCCGGGAGCAACGCCATCAGGACGATGTGCGCAACGCGTTCGACGTCACGCTCGGGCGGCGCGGGCAGTCGCGCAAATGCTTCGGCCTCCCCTGCCCCACTGATGCCGGGAGCTCCGTCAGGTATCGCCACGACGCACCGCCACGTCGGGGGAATCGGCACTCTCGCGATGAGCGGACCACATTCGTCGCCGTCCGCACGCCGCCCGCCTTCGACGACGAGACCGCCATCATCGAACGTCCAGGTGCCAATGGCGGATCGCTTGCCTCGGCCGACGGCGCGCGCAAGAGCGCGAGCGTCGCTCGCGACGCCATAGAGTTCCGCGAGCGCGCGCGCCACCGCGAGCGCGAGTTGCGTTCCCGAGCCGAGCCCCGCATGCCGCGGCAGCGAGCGATGGACGCGCACGAGAGCGCCGCCGCGAAGGTTGTGGTGGGCGAGGAACAGGCGGGCGAATTCGCGTGCGCGCCCGGCGTCTTCTCCATCAGCCACGAGCGTATCGGCGGGCGCAGCCGACACGAGGAGCGTCGGTCGTGCCGCGGATGCGCCAAGACCCCCGAACCATCGCCCGCGCGAGCCTCGCAGATCGAGGACGCCGAAGTGCAGGCGCGCCGAGGCCTCGACGAAGACCGCCTCCTCGTCTCGTGTGTGCATCGTCACCTGGTTGACGGCGGGTCTGAAGACCCGCCTCTACGAGCCGGCGCGGTGAGGTCGTCCCTGATCACCTTGCCGCCCTTCATGACGAACTTCACGCGCTGCAACTCGGTGATGTCGGACAGCGGATTGCCGGTGACGGCGACGAGATCGGCGTACTTGCCCTTCGCCACAGAGCCGATCCGATCCTTCCAGCCCATGGCTTCGGCGTTGACGATCGTGCCCGACTGAATCGCCGCCGCCGGTGTCATGCCACGTCTGACCAGGCCGGCGAACTCCAGTGCCTGCGTGCCGTGCGCGAACGTCGAGCCGTCGGCGCCGCTGCCGACCATGATCTTCAAACCGGCCGTCTTGGCCGCCATCGAGACCGCGTTCTCGAAGATCGGAATCATCCGGAACTTGCCGCCGGTGTTCTTGGCGTCGTTGTCGTCCATGTATGGCGCCGTGTACCGGATGAGGGTCGGATCGTAGTAGAGCCCTCGCTTGGACATCTCGGTGAGCTGCGCCTGGGTCAGGCCGTAGCCGTGCTCGACGGTGTCGCATCCGGCAGCGATCGCGTTGCGGAGTCCATCGCCGCCGAACGCGTGGCAGGCCGTCTTGCGATTGAGTCGATGGGCTTCCTCGACGATCGCCTGCAGCACCGGCAGCGGATACATCGTCACGTACTGCGCCTCGCCGGTCGGGCCGAACGAGTACGCGGCGCCGGGAAACAGCTTGATCCAGTCCACGCCCTTGGCCACCTGCTCGCGGACGGCGGCGCGTCCTTCCTCGGCCGAGCGAATCATCTGGTAGTCGAGCGGATTCTCGGGACCCTTCGCCGGCTCCGGCGCCCATCGGATGCCGCGGCCCGAGACCTGGAAGCGCGGACCGTCGAGGTCGCCCATGTTGATCGCATCGCGGATGTCCACGTCCCCAAAGCCGTTTCCGTGCGAGCTCATGTCGCGCGCAGCGGTGAAGCCCGCGTACAGATCGGCCTGGAGGTTGTTGATGGCGATCAGCGTCGCGCGCTCGGTCGTCATGCCGGCCACGCGGTTGTTGAACATGTGCGTGTGCGTGTCGATGAGTCCCGGCAGCACGGTCGCCTGACTCAGATCGATGACTGGCACGCCAGCGGGGATCCGGACCTGGCCCTCCGGTCCGACATCGGTGATGCGTTCACCGGCGATGATCACGATCTGCTTGGTCAGCAGCTGACCGGTGGCGCTGTCGAAGAGACGTCCGGCTCGCACGGCGACCGAGCGTTCGGCCGGCGGACATTGCAACACTCCACCTTCGGGATTCACGCACGGCGCTGGACCGATGAAGCGCCATGGACCCGGCGCGGGTCTTCGCGCGGGCGTCGTCGGCGCCTGCGCGGCAACGAGCGTCGAACACACCACCGCGCCGAGGACCACAGCCAGCATTTGTGCGCGCGTCATAGTCGTTTCCCGTTACGCTTTCTTGCCGCCGATGACGGCGGCCGTTGCGAACAGCTTTTGCTTCCCGGTGCGCTTCGTGTTGTCGTTGTCAACGAATTCGAACTCGCCGTCGCGGAGCTCGAGGATGGCCACATCGGCGGTCGCGCCGACGCGCAGCGTGCCGAGACCCTTGAACGGCGCCACCGCGCGCGCCGGATTGGCTGTCCCCATCGCGAGGACCTCGCCGACCGGCAGGCCGAGGAGCAGGAACTTCGACAGCACGTTCGGGAAGTCGAAGACCTGATCGGTGCGGCCGGCGTCGGTCCAGTCCGACGAGATCGTGTCGGGCAGGAACTTCTGCTTCAATCCGCTCTCGGCCAGGGCCCAGGTGATGTGCGCCACGCGGCCGTTGCCGATGTCGAACCAGATGCCGCGCTTGCGCGCCGCAATCACTTCGGGGATGACGCGGCCGTTATCGTCGAAGATGCCGTGCGGCGGCGGCGCATACATGTGCGTGACGATGTCGCCGGGCTTGAGCAGCGCGAGGATCTCCGGCAGGGGCGAGACGGTGTCTCCCATATGAATCATCACCGGGAGCTTCAACGGACCCGTGATCGCCTGCGCGCGCCGAAGCGCCTCGAGGTCGTTCTTCCCCGCCACCGTGCGCGACAGCCGCGCCTTCACACCGACGATGAGATCGCGGTGCGCGGCGATGACCTTCTGCGCGGCGGCGACATCGACGCGGTTGATGTCCATCAACTCGCCGTCGGGCAGGATCCCCGTGCGCGAGACGTTCAGCAGAATGCGCACGCGGTTGGGCGCGCCCTTGGCGGCGTCGATCACCTCGTCGATGCGATCGACGCCCTGCGAGCCTGCGTCGAGCAGCGAGGTGACGCCGTTCGACAGGCAGATCGCCGGCATCTCCTTCGATCGCACGTGCGTGTGGATATCGATCAGGCCAGGAACGACCAGCTTGCCGGCGGCGTCAATCGTCGACGCCGCTTCGGCCGCCGCCAGGTTCGGCGCAACGGCGGTGATGCGTCCGCCCGCGATGCCCACGTCGTTCACCCCAACCTGACGAGTCGCCGGATCCAGACACCGCCCACCTTTGATAAGGAGGTCGTACTTCGCCGCCTGGACGCGCGAGAGACCCGATAGAACGGTCGCACCCGCGACGGCGGTCGACTGGAGAAACGTCCGGCGCGTGAGCATCCGCGGATTATAACCACCGAGCCGTCGCGGATTCTGCACACTCGCGGCGGCGGTGAGCGCGCAGCATCTGCAATGTCGCCAGCAGCAGACCACGTGTTTGCACGTGAATCGCCCTCGGTACGGCCCTTGCGCATGGGGCTAAAATGGAGGCGCAGGTATGGCCACTATGCTCACGAAGAAGCGGTTCACCGCCGACGAGTACCACCACATGGCGCAGGTTGGCATCCTCGCGCCGCGGGACCGTGTCGAGCTCATCGACGGCGAGATCGTCGTCATGTCGCCGATAGGCTCGAGGCACAGCGCGTGCGTCGCCTGTGCGAATCGCGCGTTGATCAACGCGGTCGGGGAGCAGGCGATTGTCCAGCCCCAGGGATCGGTGCGATTGGACCTGTTCTACGAGCCGGAGCCGGATCTGGTCCTTCTTAGGCCCCAAGCTGATTTCTATGCAACCCGGCACCGCACCCCAGGCGACGTCCTCCTCGTCATCGAGGTTGCGGACTCGTCGCTCGCCTACGACCGGGACATGAAAGCCCCGATCTACGCCATGGCCGGCATCGGCGAGTACTGGCTCGCCGATCTCATTGCCAACGCGGTGTGGCGCTACTCCAACCCCGAACGAGGCGCGTATCAACGCGTCGAGCGATATCACCGAGGCGAGTCGATCGCGCCGCTCGAGCTACCGACGTGCGTCGTCCCGGTGGACGTCTTCCTGATTGAGTAGGGCCTTGCGGAGGTGATCGGCCAGGAGCGCCATGGCTTCGCGCTCCCGTTCACCCGCGGTCTTGTCCACGATCACCTGAAGCCGCGCCATCTCACTCTCCACGAAGGCCCGCTCGAGCAGGTGCAGGCGCGTCGCGTAGATCGCCGCCTCGAGCACGGCATGGCAGGCGCGGTTGAAGCCGATGAACTCGCGCTTTACGCCGCGGTGCACGACCGCGGTCTCGATTCGCGAGCGCGGCGGCGTGGCGTCCACGCGCCGGACCTCCAGCTCCCGCCAGGCGCAGCAGTCGGCGAGCACGACGCCTCGCACGACCGCGGCCGGAACAGTCGGATACTCGGGGTTCGAAATCGCCGCCCGCGCAAACACCCGTATGTCGTCGGTGAGGTTGACCACCGCGGTCCTGCGTGGCGCTCACGTTGCGGTAGGTGGCCGTCTCGAGAAACGGCTTGAGGACGATGGCGTCCTCGCCCCACTCGACGCCCATCGGCGCGCAGTTCACGCGGCCGTCTGCGTCGAACCGTCGTCACGATGCTCTCGATGATCATCGGACTCGTCGCCGGCGGCGGCACGAATGGCCGCCAGCGCATGTCTTCGGACGGCGTCCAGGGCAGGAAGAGCTCGCGGGCTGTGTCCGCGCCGTCGGCATGGCTTGGCAGGGCGTCGACTGCGGACGCGGCCTCCGTGCAGAAAGCGATCGACGATCGCGTAGCCGTGCTCGCTGGCGGCCGACTCGGGATGGAACTGCACGCCGATCACCGGATGCTCGCGATGCTCGACGGCCATGACCTCGCCGTCATCGTCGGCCGTCGCCAGCACGCGCAGCGTCGGCGGCAGCGTCCCGGGCGCGATGACGAGCGAGTGATAGCGCGCCACCCGCAGCGGCGACGGCAGCGCCGGTGAAGATGCCCGAGCCATCGTGCGTGATGAGCGAGGTCTTGCCGTGCATCGGATAGCCGGCGCGAACGATGTCGCCGCCGTAGGCCGCGCCGATGCACTGATGCCCGAGGCACACGCCGAGGATCGGCGTGGTCGGCCCGAAGCGGCGGACGACCTCGGTGGAGATGCCGGCTTCGGTCGGCGTGCACGGACCGGGCGAGATGATGATGTGGCTCGGCGCCAGCGCCTCGACTTCGCCGAGCGTCATCTCGTCGCTGCGGCGCACCACGACGTCCTCGCCGAGCTCGCGGACGTAGCGCGCGAGGTTGTGGACGAACGAGTCGCGGTTGTCGAGGACCAGAATCATGCGCGTGACGCCAGCGCGTCGATGATGGCGCGGGCCTTGTCGAGCGTCTCGCGGTACTCCTGCTCCGGGATCGGAGTCGGCCACGATGCCGCCGCCTGCGCTGAAGTATATGCGGCCGTCGCGCGCCACGGCGGTGCGGATGGCGATGCTCGTGTCGAGCTCGCCGGTGACGCTCCAGTAGCCGATCGATCCGCAGTAGACGCCGCGCCGCGACGGCTCGAGCTCGGCGATGATCTCCATCGCCCGCAGCTTCGGCGCGCCGGTGATCGATCCGCCGGGAAACGCGGCGCGCAGCAGGTCGCAGCGCGTCGCAGCCCGGGCTCGAGCTCGTCCGACGACGGTCGAGACGAGGTGGTGCACGGTGGCGTAGCGCTCGAGCGCGAACAGCTCGGGCACGCGCACGGTGCCCGGCGCGCAGACGCGCGACAGGTCGTTGCGCATCAGGTCGACGATCATCAGGTTCTCGGCGCGGTCCTTGGCGCTCTCGGTCAGCGCCTGCCCGAGCGCGGCGTCGTGCTCGGGACCGATGCCGCGCGGGCGCGTGCCCTTGATCGGCCGCGTCTCGACGAGGCCGTCGCGCGTCCACGTGCAGGAAGCGCTCCGGCGACGCGCTGAGCACGTCCGCGTCGGGCATGTCGAAGAAGGCCGCGAACGGCGCGGCGTTGCGCGCCGCAGCCGCGTGTAGAACGCCCACGGCGACTCGCGCGAGCGGCGCCTCGAAACGCTGCGAGAGGTTGGCCTGGAAGATGTCGCCGGCGAAGATGTACTCGCGCACGCGCCGGACGGCGTCGAGGTAGGCGCGTCGCGTGAACGACGAACGCAGCTCGAGACGCGGGTCCCACCAGCCGCCCTCGACGGGTGCGAGGGGGCGAAGGTGCGAGGCGGGCGCGAAGGTGCGAGGGCGCGAAGGTGCGAGGGTGCGAGGGTGCGAGGGCGTACGTCCAGTCGCGCTCGGACCTCGCTCGCGCGGGCGCGCGCTCGCGTCGTGCGCGCGACGTCCGCGGTCTCGGGCATGCCGGTCGAGATCAGCCACGCGCGTCGAGGCAACATGGTCCCAGGCGAGCACCCAGTCGTAGACGCCGAGCACGACGTCGGCGAGCGCGAGGTCGTCGTAGCGCGGCGCGGGCAGCCGCTCGAGCGACGAGGCCCCAGTCGTAGCCGATGTAGCCGGCGGCGCCGCCTTGAAACGGCGGCAGACCCAGACACCGGCTCGGCGGCGATGCGGCGCGAGCCGGCGCGCGACACCGCGTCGAGCGCGATCGCCCGGTCGCCCGGTCGCTCTGAATCACGGCAATCGGATCGGCCATCAGGAACGAATAGCGGCCGAGCCGTGTCGTGCGGCGGCGCTGTCGAGAAACAGCCGATACGGCAGGCCCTCGAGCCGCTCGCAGCACTGCACCGGATCCGGAGCGGGCGTCAGCTCCTCGACGAGCGGCGTCACGTGGTCTCGATCGATCCGACCGATCCCTGATCCCCGATCCCTGATCCGCGTCGGCCGGCCGCTGCGTGAGCTGCACGTGCTCCGATCGGGCGTCGTCCGGCGGCGTGAGATAGCCCCAGGACAGCGCGCCTTCCTGACGGTAGGTCTTGCCGAGCGTCACGGCGAGGCTGGCGCTCGCCAGCTCCTTGCCCAGATAGAAGGCGTGCGTCGGGATCGTCCACGCTCGAGCTGCGCGAAGATCGCCTGGATGTCGGTGCCGCGCACGAAGCGCTCGTTGTTGAAGCACGGTGATGGCGTCGCGCGTCGGCGAAGATGCGGAAGTTGGGATCGGTGATCGCGGCCTGCAGCGCGCGCAGCTCCTCCTCGGTGTAGGTGAGCACGACCGGGTCCTTCACCGTGACGAGCCGGTCGTCCACGCCCTTGGGGATCGTGTGCTGCGTCACGGCGTAGTGCATCAGCCGCCGCGCGACGTCCACTTCACGCACCGCGCCGCGCGCCCACGGGAATGACCTCGGTCGTCAGCACGGTGCGAATGCCCAGCTCCTGACACACGGCAATCAGCAGCGCGTTGACGCCGGTCGAATCGGCCGCGGTCAGCTCGGTGAGGTTGCCGATGCCCATCAGCATCTCCGCCGTCGGATACCGCCGCCGCGCTTCGGCGTAGCGCTCGAGCGACGCCATGAAGCCCATGCCGATCGGCTCGAGGATCGGGTCGATGAGGAACGGCACGCCCCACGCCTGCAGCTTCGCGACGGCGTCGGCTCGAGCGTGTCGAGTCCGCCGCCCAGGTCGGGAATGACGACGAACGCGGGCGCCGCTGCCGGCGAGGTCGTGCGCGACCTCGATGTTGGAGCCGTTGACGCTCAGCACGAGCTCGGCGCCGGCGTCGACCGCGGCCCGAATCTCGCCCGGGTCGAAGCGAATCCACGCTGACTCGCATGCCGGCGGCCACCAGCTCGCGTACGACGTCGCCGAGCGCGGGGAATGCGAGACCAGGCGTGCAGCCGATGTCGATGACGTCGGCGCCCGACTCGCGGTAGCGCTCGGCCTCGCGTCGAACGGCGTCGCGCGTGAGCCGCGGCGCGTTGTTGATCTCGGCGACGATCTCGATGTCCCACGCGCCGTACTCGCGCGCCTCGGCGGACCGCCCGAAATGGCGCGGGATCTCGCGCAGGTCCTTGGGTCCCTTCTCGACGCGCACGCCGACGTTGTCCGTCACGGTCCCGGTGTCGCCCTCGCACAACCCCGGGATCATCACCAGGTCGGTGCCCGCCGGCACGGTCAGCGCACGCGCGATCCAGGCCGTGGTCATCAGTGCCGCGACGGTGATCTTCAGCACCGCCACGTCATAGTGCGAACGGCGGCGCCATCTCGGCGAGCACACGGCGCAGCGCGGGCTCGGCCAGCTTGCCGGTGACGAACAGGACGCGCTGCGGCGTGTCACGACTGGCCGGTCCGGAAGGACCGGCCCTACGAGCGTCCATCATCACCGCGGGTCGCCGCTCCGCACGAACTTGTTCGGCGTCCCCTCGAGCGCCTCGCCCTCCTTCGGACGCCACAGCACCGCGTCCTCGATCTTCCGCGCCAGCGCGAAGTCCTTGTCGGTGATGCCGCCGGCGCTGTGCGTGGAGAGCTTCACCGTGATGCGCCCCCACGTCACCGACAGGTCGGGATGGTGATACGCCGCCTCCGACAGATAGCCGATCGCGTTGACCAGCATCAGCGTCGTCGGCCACCCGTCGGTCTTGTAGACGCGGCGAATCCAGCCGTCCTCGAGATACCAGCCAGGCAGCTCGCGCAGCTTCTCGGCGATCTGCGCCTCGTCATAGGTCGGTTCTTTCTTGGCCATCTCCCTCTCCCCTACATGACCACGCCGCCACCCACGAGAATGGCTTGTCCGGTGATGAACGCCGCGGCAGGTGACGCCAGAAAGATCGCCGCGCCGGCGACGTCATCAGGCGTGCCCCAGCGTTCCAGCGGTGTCGCCGCGGCGATTTCGCGATGACGTTCCTGGTCCAATCCTTCGCCGAACGCGGTCTCGATCCAGCCGGGCGCGATGACGTTGACGCGCACGCGCGGCGCGAGCGATCGGGCCAGCGACTTGCTGAACGCCAGGACGCCGCCTTTGACCGCCGCGAAAATCTGCGGGTTCATCCCGGCCATGCCGGAGAGCACGTGATCCCAGCTCATGTTGATGATCACGCCGCCCTCATCCTGATCGCCGAGCAGTTCCGCGGCGCACCACGAGGCGATGAATCGTCCCGCGCAGGTCCACGGCGAGAAGCAGATCGAGGCGCTCGGCATCCGAGAGCGACGCGGCCGGCCCGGTCAGGATGTCGGCGCCGGCATTGTTGACCCAGGCGTCAACGCGGCCGAGCGCCGTGCGCACGGCCGGTCCCAGCGCGCGCATCGAGGCATCGTTGGCGACATCGAGCCTGAGGACAGCGGACTTCCGGCCCAGATCGCGAATCGCGCGCTCGACCTCGCGCGCGCCCTCGTCATTGGTCCGATAGGTGATCGCGACATCGGCTCCAGCGCGTGCCGCGCCGAGCGCGATCGCCTTCCCGATTCCGCTCGACGCACCGGTGACCAGCATCGTGCGGCCAGCGAGCGACAGCGGAACGGTCATCTGCCCACGATCATATCGCTTCGTCTTTGAGCACCGCTCCGAGCAGCGGTTGTCCCGCTCGCGAGGCGTAAAACGCGAACAGTGTGAGCGCCAGGAGCACGGCCAGCGTCCAGTTCGATGCCCCTGCCGCCCAGTGCGAGACCTCAGTGGTGATCGGCACAGCGACGACGACATCCCACACGAAGTACGTCACGGCGAGTGGCAGCAATCCGAAGCGCACGGCGACGAAGGTCAGCAGAGCCCCGTTCACGAGCGGAAAGAGGTAGATCAGATTCCCGCTGCCGCCCATGTACTGCAGGGACGAAACCGAAAGCATGATCGCGGTCACGCCGAGGCTCAGCCAGTTCCATCGCAGCGCGAATCGCAGCAGGACCACCAGCAGAACGGTCGTCAGCGCGCCCTGGATGCCACCGAGGCTCGCGTAGATCAGCGCCCAGAGCAGCTGACCGGCCCCGTCGAGCAACTGAGCGAGGACTCCGTAGCTGGGACGCGGCGCGGCATAGCCGAGCCACGGCAGCAGCGTGGCGCGGATCAGATCCGACAGGGCGAGAGCGACACCGAAAATCAGTCCGGCCAGCACGTCCCGGCCGACCCTGGGGTCCTTGAAGTGACCGGCCAGCAGCCTGGACCACCCGAGAAGACCATCCGGCCAGAATCGCCGCACCGCCGGCTCGAGCGCGATGTAGAACGTCCAGAGCGTGATCGAGATGAAGGTCAGCAGACCGGCCCGGCGAATCAGCGCGTCAACCTCGGAGCCCAGCGACGAGACGTGGTGCGCGCCCAGCAGCCACGCCGCGGCCCCGGCAATCCCGATGTACGCGGCAAGACGCGCGGCGCCGCGGCGATCGGCGCGTCCCGCGCGAAGGTTGCGGCGGGCCAGGACCATCGCGGCGGTCATCAGCAAGACGAGCACCGTCACGATGAGCCCCAGCATCACGCGATCGCCCGTCGTCACCGGTTCGGGATCCATCAGCGTCGGCCGCGTCCATGGGCCGATGACCTGGAAGAACACCGGTTTGCCTCGATACGCCGCGGCCTCGACTCGTACCTCGATGTCCGGGTTGCCGGTGAGTGGCCCTGTCCAGGCTGCGCGGGTGTCCGCGAAGTCCCGCGGCGTCCACTCGGAGGGAACGGCCACGAACGAGCTGCTGGTCAGGCCCGCCGCCTCGAAGAGCACGTCCCACTTCGGCGCGTCCGCCGGAGCCGCCGCGGCATCCTGCTGCGGTGGCACCGATCGAAATTCGCGAAGACGCCCCTGTGGATCCAGCACGACGAGACGCATGTCGGTGTCGGTCATCGCCGGATCGGCCGTCGAGACGAAGGAGTCCTCGAGCGGCACCATGTCGCGCGGGCTGGTTCGATACCAGAACAACACCGCGGAGGGATTCCCCGACGACAGCACGTCCCAACGCCCGGGCGTCCGTCGGTTGTCCCGCAGCCACTCGATGTAGTCCTCGTCCAGCACGAAGTCCGAGGCGCGATCGCCAGAGCCTCTCGGGTATCCGAGCGAGCCAAGCAGCGCTTCAGCGCGATCGATGAGGACGTCGGCCGGCCTGTCGAGGGGCGTACGGGCCACGATCGACGTACGCGACGACAGCGTCGCAAAAACCAGCAGGCCCGCCACGACGAACCCGACCGCGGCGATGGCCCTTCCCACAGGGAGCGCGTCAGCCTCGCCGGCAGCGGCAAGAATCTCCGGCGACGGCGTCTCGCCGGCTGCGAGCGCTGCGGCCAGCGGATCCGCGCCGGGCAGTGCCGCGGCGACGACGAGCGCCGACGAGGGGCGCCGATCGGGATCGCGCTCCAGACACCGGAGGATGAGGCGCTCGACGGCGGGGTCGAGGTCGCGAACGATGGACGATGGCGTCGTATGAGTGCCGGTCTCGTGAAACTTCTTCAGATCCTCGAGCGTGCCGCTTTCCTGGGCGCGCTTCCCGGTGAAGACCTCGAAGAGCGTGAGGCCAAGTGCGTAGATGTCGCTCTTGATCGACGCGCCTTTGCCGGCGAACTGCTCCGGCGCCATGTACTGCGGCGTTCCTGCGAACTCACTGACGGCGTCTCGCGCGACCGTGGCGATGCCGAAGTCGGTGATGCGGACGTTGCCCTCGCCGTCGATCATCACGTTGGCGGGCTTGAGATCGCGGTGCAGGACACCGCGTTCGTGCGCGGCGGCCACGCCGGCACAGAGCTGCCGCGCGATCTGCACGGCCTTGTCGTGAGGCACGCGCCCGATCCGTCGCAGCAGCGAGCCGAGGTCCTCGCCGTCCACGTACTCCATCGTCAGGAAACGGCGGCCGTTGGCGTCACCGAGGTCGTACAGACGGCACACGTTCTTGTGCGAGACCTGGCGCGCCACCCGCAGCTCGTTGTGGAACTGGCTCAACCGCGCGTCACCCGCGGCCACGGCCTCCGGCAGGAACTTCAACGCCACCGGCTGCTCGAGCGTGAGATCCTCGGCGCGGTACACCTCGCCCATCCCGCCGCGCCCAAGCAGGGCGATCACTCGATAGCGGCCGGCAATGATGGCGCCGGGCGCGAATGCGTCCGGGCGTGGCGTGACCTGCGAGGGACCGACCGTGGCGGCTCGGGTGAGGCCGGGATCCAGCGTGATCTCGTCGTCGGGTGCGCTCACCGGGCACATAGTAGCCTGTTCGGCTCTGCTAGAATCGGGCCGTGGCCACAACACTTCTTCGTCTCCTCGGAGCTCTCGTCATCGCTGCGGTGATGACCACGACCGTCGCCGCGCAGTGGGCTGATCATCCGATCAAGAACGTGCCGCGGACGCCGGACGGCAAGGTCGATCTCAAGGCTCCACCGCGCCGGACTCCAGACGGCAAGATCGATCTCTCGGGATTCTGGATGCCCACCAACCCCGTGAAGCATCTGCTCAATCTCGCGGCTGACTTGAAACCGGGCAGCGTGCCACTCCAGCCCTGGGCCGAGGCGGTCTACAAAGAGCGGATCGAGACGAACGGCAAGGACCATCCCGGCGCACGCTGCTGGCCGTCGGGCATTCCTGAGAAGCTGAATATTCCGGATGGTCTCAAGCTGGTCCAGACACCCGAGGCCATGATCTTCCTGCACGAGTCGCGCACGATTTATCGTCAGGTCTTCACCGACGGACGGAAACTGCCCCGTGTGCCCGAAGACGCGCAGCCGATGTGGATGGGATATTCCGTCGGCCGCTGGGAGGGCGACACGTTCATCGTCGAGACGATCGGGCAGAACGGCAAGACGTGGCTCGACATGCGAGGACTGCCTGCCACCGAGGCGCTGAAGGTGGTCGAACGCTATACGCGGCCGACGATCGGCCGGATCAATATCGACGTCACCATCGACGACCCGAAAGCCTATACGAAGCCGTGGGACGTCCGGCTCTCGTGGGACCTGAAGCCCGATTGGGAGCTCATCGAAAGCATCTGCGAGGAAAACAACCGGGATCTGCCGCACATGGTCGGCAAATAGTCAGGTCAAGAGGGCAAAGGCGGGTCTATAGACCCGCCTGGCGTAGGCTCCCAATCCATCAGGCATCAGCCAACTCCTGCGTGGCGTATCGAGATGACCCCGCGAACGGGTACTGACGGCCTTCGGCAACCAGCCCCGCCCTGAGCGGATTGTTCGTCGTACTAACGACAGCAACGACGGAATCGTCCTCGCGAAGCGACATGGTCGTGTACCCCTCTTGCCACGCGGGACCGTTCGCTGTTTCCACGCGAAGCCGTTGTCAACTTCCGACGTGCACACGGCTTTCAAATCCGCACGTCGTCAGGCCTCAATCACGGATCGTGATCGGCATCACGCAGAAGCACGTAACTGCAAACTGCCTGGCCTCGAAAAACGGCGCAATCTGCCGAGTCATCCAAGTCGCGTCAGGAGCGTCTCGGAAGCACCCTGTCTCATCCGTGCAAATGTCAGGAAATACTGATAGACACCGAGGTACGAAAAGCCAGGCAAGCGAGGCGGTCGGTTGGGCATGCAGGCCGATGGTTCAAACCACATCCGGCGGTCTAAAGCCTTGCCCTCGGCTTGTCCGGCGGTCTTAAGACCCGCCGTACGGCGTCACAAACCTGCGCCCGCTCCGTTCCACCTACAGGAGCGGTTGTGACTACGATCGCAGGCAACTGGATGAAGACCGTCGAGGCCTCTGCCACGCCGACATCGACCACCGTCGATCCGCAGGCCGAGACGCTGCGGCTGTTTCAGGAACATGGCACGTCGCTGTTCCGGTTCTGTCGGAGCGTGTTGCGTGATACCGGCGATACGGAGGACGTCGTGCAGGAGACGTTCCTCAAGCTGCTCACCCACCTGCAGCACGGCGGCGACCGCCGCAACCTGAAGTCATGGCTGTTCACCGTGGCCGCCAACGCGTGCCGGGACCGGACGCGGTGGCGTATCCGCTGGCTGCCGTGGAGCGCGGAGTCGGATCGACGGACGGTCGAACCGATCGACAGTGAGGTCCGGCTGAAGCCGGAGACCACGGACGCCGTCCGGGCCCGCCAGGCGTTCCGGTCACTCAACCCGCGCGATCGGCTGCTGCTCTCGCTGCGAGTTCAGGGACTTTCGTACAAAGAGATTGCGGTGGCGTCCGGGATCCGCGAGCAATCGGTCGGCCGTCTGCTGGCCCGCGCCCTGGATCGATGGAGGAAACATGCGTTGCTTGACTGACGTTGAAGTGCAGGCCGTCGTGGACGATGAAGCCACGGCCGAGTGTCGCGCGCACGCGACGACATGCGAGCGGTGCCGCGCGCGCGTTGACGAGCGGCGGAGCCAGATGGCGACGCTCGCCTCACTGGCGGATGCCGACGGGATGCCGTCATCGATGCTCGAGGCTCGTCTTCGTGAGGCAATGGCCGAGGGTGGCCGGTCCGAAAGGACCGGCGCGACACCCGCGCGTGGGTCGACGGTGCTCCGTGGTCAGGCGCCCTCGCCGTGGCGCCGGCTCGGATGGGTCTCGGCCGTGGCGACAGCAGCCGTGATCGCGCTGCTCGTCTACGGCGTCCTGCCCCGGTTCGGCGCGCCGACGACACTCTCGGCAAGCGAGATCCTGAGTCGATCGCTGCAGACGATGTCGAGCGGCCAGGGGGTCGAAATGCTCGAATACGAGGTCGCGATGGACGGGATGACTTCGGGACCGGTGGTCATCCGTCAGGTGATCGACCGCGACAACCCGAACCGCTACAAGGTCGCCTCGTATGGACCTGATGGCACGATCATGACCGCCCTCAGCCAGGACCCGCTCGCGCAGCGGCGGTCGCAGCTCTTTCACGTGGACGGCACCAACTACATCGTCCGCGTCGGAGCCATCCACACGCCGGTGCTGTCGCTGCCGCAGATGGCGCAGGCACTGGTCGAAACGACAATCGGGATCATGCAGGCCAAGTCGGATCAGCAGCTGACCGTGGAGGATGGACCAAACGGACAGCGCTACATCATCGAGATCCCACCCGTGACGCCGGCCAACGCCGCGGTGACGACGCTGGACATCTTCGGGGCGCGCGCGGTAATCAGCGGTGGAGACTTCCGCATCCAGGAATTCGAGGCCACGGGCACGCTCCTGAGGCAGCCGTTTTCGGTATCGGTCAAGCTGCGGACGCACCAGGTGCTGGGTCCAGCGCCGAGCAATCCGGGTTTCGAGATCGAGCCCGGGCCGGGAGACGTCGTGCTCGAGGGCGAGGCCGCGGACGACCCGATGACCGAGCTGATGACCACCGTGCTCCGGGAGCTGGGTCGAGCCAGAGGACGCTGACGTGTCTCGACGTCGCCTCGACGAAGGCGGACGCGCATGACCGCCGCCGCGATCGAGACGCGCGGGCTCACGAAGTACTACGGCCCGGTGGTCGGCGTCGAGCAGCTGTCGCTCGAGGTCGCGCAAGGCGAGGTGTTCGGGTTTCTCGGCGCGAACGGCGCGGGCAAGACCACCACCATCCGCATGCTGCTCGACCTCGTGCGGCCCACGAGCGGTGAGGCGTCGATCCTCGGCTTCAACTGTCAACGTCAGGGGCTCGAGGCTCGGCGTCGCGTCGGCTATCTCCCGGGTGAGATGCCGTTCTATCCGGAACTGACCGGTGCGCGCTATCTGCGGTTCCTGTCCTCGATCGGCGATTCGCGCCCCGCCCCCGGACGGCTGGAATTTCTGCTCCGCCGCTTCGACCTCAGCGATCTCGATCTGAAGCGGCGCATGCGCGACTACTCGCACGGGATGAAGCGCAAGCTCGGCATCGTTCAGGCACTGATGACCGACGCGCCGGTGCTGATCCTCGACGAGCCCACCTCAGGCCTCGATCCACTGATGATCGAGGCGTTCGCCGAAACCGTGGACGAGTTCGCGCGCTCCGGGAGGACCACCGTGTTCCTCTCGTCGCACATCCTGTCGGAAGTCGATCGCACGTGCCAGCGGATCGGGCTCGTGCGTGGCGGCCAACTGGTCGCCGTTCGTACGCTCACCGAGCTGCGCGCCGCCGCGCCGCGGCGGATGACCGTGCTGTTCTCGGCGCCGGTCAACGGCGACATGCCCGCTCTGCCGGGCGCGGTCGTCGTCACGCGCGAGCCGACGACGTGGGTGGTCGATGTCCAGGGTCCGCTGGGAGAAATCATTCCGCGTCTCGCGCACCTGCCGGTGGCGGATGTGCGTCTTGCGGCATTCACGCTGGACGAAGCGATTCTTCGTCTCCTGAGTGCACGTCAGTGACGGCCCTCGTCCTGCGATCGTTGGGACGCGTGAAGGTGCTGGCCGCGGCGCTGGCCCTGGTGCTTGATCGGACTGCAGCTGTCGATCATCGCGGCGGCCTCGTCGTTTGTGGACACCGGCGGTTTCGAACGGCTGACTCAAGTCGCGCCCGCGTTCGTGCTGCAGTTGATGGGCCCGGCGCTCTCGTCCTTCAAGGGCATGGTCCTGTTCGCGTATATCGATCCACTGATCGTGATGCTGATCGTGCAGTTCGCGATCTATCTCGCCACCGAACCGGCCGGCGATGTCGAATCGAGCGTCGTCGATCTCGTGTGCTCGCGCCCGGTGCCACGGCACTGGATCGTCAGCCGCTCGCTGCTGGTGATGACAATCGGAACGGGCATCTTGAGCGGAGCCATGTACGCGACGACCTGGGCAGGGCTGTGGTGGCTGGCGCCGCCGGGGACCGAATGGCCGGACCCGCGAACCGCCTTCAGCCTGAGCGCGCATGTGTCACTGATCGCGCTCTGCTTCGGGAGCATCGCACTCGCGGCATCGGGCTGGACGCGCCGGCGCGGCGCGGCGGTGGGAGCCGTCGCCGTCATCGCGATCGCGGCTTACCTGGTGGAGTTACTGGAGTCGATCTGGGCGCCGGCTCGAGACGTCGCGCGCTTCTCGCCATTTCACTATCTCAACGCGTCAGGCATCCTGACCGGCACGGCGCCGGAGTTCCGGAATCTCGCGGTGCTCGGCACAATCTGCGCTTGCCGCGACGGCAGTGGCCTACTGGAGGTTCAACGGCGGGACCTGTAAGCCGCGTGGTGTACCATGCGACGGACATGGAACCGTCGTGACGCCAGAGACGATCGCCCACTACCGCATCTCCTCGAAACTCGGCGAAGGCGCCATGGGAGAGGTGTATCGCGCCACCGACAGCAAGCTCGGTCGAGAGGTCGCGATCAAGCTGATCCCTGAAGACTTCGCCAGGGACGCCACGCGCATGGCGCGCTTCACGCGCGAGGCGCAGGTGCTCGCCTCCCTCAACCATCCGAACATCGCCGCGATCTACGGCGTCGAGGACCGCGCGCTCATCATGGAGCTGGTCGAGGGTCCGACGCTGTCCGAACGGATCAAGCAGGGCGCGATTCCGCTCGACGAGGCGATCGAGATCGCCAGGCAGATCGCCGACGGCCTCGAAGCCGCGCACGACAAGGGCATCGTCCACCGGGATCTCAAGCCGGCCAACATCAAGATCACGCCGGCCGGCACCGTGAAGCTGCTCGACTTCGGCCTCGCCAAGGCCGAAGGTCCGTGGACGACGGGTACGTCGGTAGAGGATGCGCCGACGATCGCGGTCACGACGACCGGCGCCGGGATGATTCTCGGCACCGCGGCGTACATGGCGCCCGAACAGGCGCGCGGCCGGAACGTGGACAAGCGCGCCGACATCTGGGCGTTCGGCGTGATCCTCTACGAGATGCTCACCGGCGAGCAGATGTTCGAGGGCGAGACGGTCACCGACGTGCTCGCGTCGGTCGTGCGTCAGGATCCGGATCTGAAGCGCGTGCCTGAGAAAGTGCGGCCGCTGCTCCAGCGATGTCTCGAGAAGGATCCGAAGCGACGACTGCGTGACGCCGGCGATGCGATGCTGCTGCTCGACACCGCACCGGCAGCGGCCGCTGGCTGCGCCGTCGAGCAAGACGCCGCTGCTGGCGCTTGGCGGCGTCGCGGCGCTGCTGGCGCTGTGCGCTCGCCGGCGTGTCGTATGTCGCATTTCCGCGAGACGCCGCCGGCCGCCGAAGTCGTGCGCTTCCAGATGGCGCTGCCCGACAACGTGAACTTCACGCAGTTCGGCGTGTCGGCGATCTCGCCTGACGGACGCAAAGTCGCATTCACCGCATACGGCGACGACAGCACGCCGCGCGTCTGGATTCGATCGCTCGATTCGCCCACGGCACAGCCACTCGTCGAGGCCCGCATCGGCCAGCAGACGGCGGCCCTGTTCTGGTCGCCGGACAGCCGGTTCGTCGCCTACGGCGGTAGCAAGCAACTGAACAAGATCGAAATCGCTGGCGGTCCGCCACAGGCGCTCGCGGACATCGCGCCCGCGATTGGCGGCTCGTGGATGACCGATGGAACGATCCTGGTCGGATCGACTCGCGGAATCCTGAAGCTGTCGGCGAATGGCGGCGAGCCGACGTTGGTCACCAAGCCAGAGAGTCCGCAGGAGGCGCACGGGCACCCGGTGCTTCTGCCGGATGGCCGCCATTTCCTGTACTTGCGCGGCCAGCTGCCCGGCAAACGCACGATCAATCTCGGCGACCTCAACGCGGCTCCGGATGCGCAGCCCGCCACGCCGATCCTGACCAACGACTACGGCGTGAAAGTCACGCGGGCCGGAAATGGAGGGCCACTGCTCGTGCTGTTCCTGCGCGACGGCACACTGCTCGCGCAGGAATTCGACATGCAGGCCCTGGCATTGACCGGGGCGCCCATCACCGTCATGGAGCAGGTCGCTAGTGTGGTGAATGCCGCAATCGGCCAATTCTCGGTCTCGAACACCGGGACGCTCGTGTATCGATCGATCACCGGGAACCAGCGTCAGCTCACGTGGTTCAATCGGCAGGGCGAGATCGTCGGCCGGCCTGGCGAGCCGGCCCCGTACGGCACGATGAAAGTGTCGCCAGATGGAAGCAAGGCGGTCGTCGTTCAGAGGGATCCGAGGCAGCCGGAGAACTCAGATTTGTGGATCGTCGATCTGACCAGCGGCGCCAGCACGACGGTTCACGTTCGATCCGGCGCGAGATGGTCAGCCCGTGTGGTCGCCCGACGGCCGCTACGTCGCGTGGCAGTCGAGTCGCGGCAACGCAGCCGGACATCTATCGAAAGGCGGCCGACGGATCTGGCGTGGACGAGCGGATGGGCGCTCCGAAGCCGACGCGGTCAACCTGACCGACTGGACGCACAACGGATACCTCATTTTCACGTTGGGCGGTGACGTCCACGCGCTTCCAGTCGAGGCCGACGCCAGCGGAAAGCGGACACCCGATTCCTGTCATTCAGTCGCCGGCCGCAGAGCGCGGCGCCTATGTCTCTCCTGACAATCGCTGGATCGCGTACATGTCGAGCGAGACCGGCCGCGACGAGATCTACGTGCAGCCGTTTTCTGTCGGCGGCAGCAAGGCGTCGGGGAAATGGATGGTGTCGCGAGGCACGCGGGGCATGGCGCGCTGGCGTGCGGACAGCAAGGAGCTGATGTTCGTCAGCGGCGAGGGTGCGGTCGAGGCGGTGGACGTCGCACCCGGCGCCGCGTTCCAGGCATCCGCACCAAAGAAGCTGTTTCAAATGCCGCTCGACCTGTTGAGCAATCAGAACGTCGGGACGCTCGCCGACGCCCCACGCGACGCGCAGCGGCTGCTCATGGTCATGCCGGTGCAGGAGAGCGCGCAGCGCGAGCTCGCGGTCGTGTTGAACTGGCAAACAGGGTTGCGAAAGTAGCGGCGGGTCTTCAGACCCGCCGAGGAGACTCCATGCGATCTCTACTCTTCATTCTTCTTTTCGCCGTCGTGTTGAACCTTCCGCTGCCCGCGCAGCAGACGCCGCCCGCTGCGCCCGCCGCACCGGCGGCGCCGGGACTCACCATCACCACGGTCGCGTGGCCCGATGGCGACGACATCCCGGTCAAATACACGCAGGCGGTGCCGAGTCCCGTCTCGCCGGCGCTGACGTGGACCAACGTGCCCGCCGGCACACGGAGCTTCGTCCTCCACATGCACGACCCCGACGTGGCCATCAACAAGACGACGGCGACGCAGGTGCACTGGCTGGTGTGGGGGATCCCCGGCACCGCGACGGGATTGAGTGAAGGCCAGCCGCAGGGCGCGCAGCTGCCGGACGGAAGCCGGCAGGTGAGCGCATCGGGCCAGGTGTATCGCGGGCCCGGCGCGCGCGCCGCCGGACCGAAGCATCACTACACGTTCGAGCTCTACGCGCTCGACACGATGCTCGACGTACCGCACGGTGCCAACGAACAGGAGACGCGCACCGCGGTGATCGCCGCGATGAACGGCCACATCCTCGGCAAGGCAGTCATGGTCGGGCTCTTCAAGCGGCCGCAGTAGTCGACGATGCGCCTCGTTGCGTTGCTCGTGCTCGCGGCCGTCGCTGGCTCGGGTCCGGCTAAAGCCGGACCGACATCTGATCCGAGCGTCCGGCTTCAGCCGGACCGACGCGCTCGACAAGACCAAGGTTTCGAGGCGGCGCTTGCCGTCGCGAAGGATCTGCCGCGCCTGCACAGCCTCCTCGTGAGCCGGCGCGGCGAGCTGATGCTCGAGCGCTACTACAACGGCGCGCGCGCGACGCGGCCAGCAAATATCAAATCAGCATCCAAGAGCCTCATCTCCGCGCTCGTCGGCATCGCGATCGAACGCCGCCTCATTCCCAGCGTCGAGACGCCGATCGTCACCTGGTTCCCGCAGCTCGCCAAGGACCGCGATCCGGTGAAGCAGACGATCACGGTCGAGGATTTGCTCACGATGAGATCGGGGCTCGAGTCGACGAGCAACCGCAACTACGGCGCGTGGGTGCAGAGCCGGAACTGGGTGCAGCATGCGCTCGCCCGCCCGATGCTCAGCACGCCCGGCACGCAGATGCAGTACAGCACCGGCAACACGCATCTGCTCTCGGCGATTCTCAGCGCCGCCACGAAGAAGAGCACGTGGCAGTTCACCAACGAGACGCTGGCCGGTCCGCTCGGATTCACGCTCGCGCGCTGGCCGCAGGATCCGCAAGGCATCTACTTCGGCGGCAACGACATGCTGATGACGCCGCGACAGATGCTCGCCTTCGGCCAGATGTATCTCGATCGCGGGCGCGTCAACGGCCGCCAGATCGTTCCCGAGGCGTGGATCGACCGCTCGTTCGTCACGCGGGGCCGCTCCCCGATCAGCGACCAGGAATACGGATACGGGTGGTGGATGCGGGAGCTGGGCGGACATCGCGCGTACTACGCATGGGGGTTCGGCGGTCAGTACATCTTCGTCGTGCCCGATCTGGATCTCGTCGTCGTCACGACCTCCTCGTCCACCGTCGCCGAGGATCGGCGCAGCCACCGCCGGAATGTGTTCGACCTGGTCGAATACCTGATCGTCGAACCGGTCGCGTCATCGAATTGACGGCGTCTGATTTGACGGCGGGTCTCAAGACCCGCCGCTACAATGTCTGAGATGCGGCTGCTGGTCAGCGTGAAGAATGCCGAAGAGGCGATGGCTGCGCTCGCGGGCGGCGCCGACCTCATCGACGCCAAAGACCCAGCCGCCGGCGCGCTCGGAGCCGTGTCTCTCGACGTGCTTCGCGACATCCACTCGACCGTCGCGGGACTGCGGCCGGTCAGCGCGGCGCTTGGCGATGCGATCGACGAGCGGCTATCGAGCGCGACGCGCGGGCATACGCGCTCGCCGGCGCGAGCCTCGTGAAGATCGGGTTCGCCGGCAGTCTCGAGTCGCACTGCGCGTCGCGCGACTCCTCAGCGCCGCCAGAGCGCGGGGCCGCAGCACCACGCGGGCATCATCGCGGTCGCGTATGCCGACGCCGATCGAGCCGCGAGTCCTGATCCGCTGGCGATTGTCGAAGCGGCCGCGAGCGCAGGCGCGACCGGCGTGCTGCTCGACACCGCCGACAAGCACGGTCCAGCGACTGCGAGCGCTGATGACCCGAGAGCACACTCGCGTCGTGGGTCGCTGCCGCCCATGATGCGGGCCTGCTCGTCGCGCTCGCGGGCAAGCTCTCGGCTGACGACCTCGAATTCGTGCGTGATGCGGGGGCCGACATCGCTGGCGTGCGCGGCGCCGCGTGCGATGGCGATCGTACCGGTGAGATCTCGTCGAAGAGAGTCAGAGAATTGCGGTTGGGAATGTCCGCGGAGGCTGAAGCCTCCGCGCTACATCTGTCGTCAGAGCGTGCGCAGGTCGCTCAGGCAGTCCGGCGATGCTTCGATTGGCGCTCATGGCGCCGCGCGAGCCAGTCCAGCAACGCGACGACCCATCCGATTGCAGCGATGGTGCCGATCATCGCAAACGCAGTGACCATCACTTGTCTCCTGCGAGAAACAACGCCAACCCGACCAGCATGAACCAGAAAGCGATGCCCGCAGAGAACACCGCGAAGGACCATCGCCCGCCGCCCGCGAGCTGTCCGAGCACCAATGCGCCCATGAACAGGTTGGCCAGTTCCCGGAAGGTCTCACTCAGGACCTCCCGGCGACGCGAGTTCAATCGTAGCATCGTCATGAGCCGCACGCGTCGTCGCGTTGCAAGGGCCGAGCCCCGTCGAATTCCATGGAGTTCGTCTGCGACGGAGGCCAGAGGTCGCAGTTTCTGCCACTGCTCGATTGCGCAAACATCGCGGAGGCTGCCATGTTGATTCGGTAGCCACGCGGAGGCCAAAGCCTCCGATCTACGTGCTGATGGGGGCCGGCGGATCGTCGCTCAGCACCCGCACCTGCGCCTGACCCTGTCGCAGCGTGCGGATGAACGTCTGCGACAAGATCGGGATCGAACTCGGTGCCGGCGCGATCTTCCAGATACAGCATCGTCCGTTCGGTCGGCCACGCGTCACGGTACGGGCGCTTGGTGCTGAGCGCGTCATAGACGTCGCAGACGTGAACGAGACGGCTGGCCATCGCGCAGTCGCGCGTGTAGTGGAGCGCCGGATAGCCGTCGCCGTTCAGCATGATGTGATGCTCGTAGGCGACGGTGGCCGCCATGCCCAGGTCCTCTTCGCTCTGCATGATGATGCGAGCGCCGTCGATCGGATGCGAGTTCATGATCGCGCGCTCTTCGTCGTTCAGCTTCCCGGGCTTGGTGAGCACCTCGAGCGGGATGCGAATCTTGCCGATGTCGTGCAGCAGACCGGCAATGCCGATTGCGCGGATCTCCTTCGGCCGGCAGCCAAGCGACTCGGCGAGTCCCATCGACAGCACCGCGACGTTCAGTGAGTGCGTCGTCGTGTACTGATCGAACTCTTTGAGCTTGAGCAGCGGCAGCACCATACGGCTGTCGCCGTGCATGGCCACTGACAGCGACCGCACGACCGCCTCCGCCTCGAGCAGGGGAACCGATCCGTTCGACTGCACCTCGTTCTGCAGCCAGCGGAAGGTCTCGGCCTCTTCTCCAAGCGTGAGATTCAGCGGCCCCGTCGGCAGCGACGCAAAGGCGGCGTCGAGAGCGGGATCGATGGCGTCCTGCCCCTGCAGACCCACGGCACCAAACCGGATGCCCAGCGATCGCATCTGCCGCGCCTCGCTGGTGTCGATGGTCGAGAGCATCAAGCGCCCGAGCACTTCGTCGAGGAAGCTGGCGAATTCGTCACGCGTGACCTTCCGCTCGAGCTCGAGGCGCTCAATGCCGGCAGCCACGAGCCGCTTGCCCCAATCCCACGACTTGAGCTCACGCAGGCGTTCACGCCCGAACACGACCTCGTCATCGAGGAAGGTGAAGACAGGGAGCGCCCCGCCCGGTAGGGTGAGGCCGTCCAGTTCGTCGTACGCGGCATCGACGGCTCTTTCCCGAGAGGGGTGCCCTTCGGGATAGAGCGTCATGACGCCAAGGGATTGGGCGAACGCGTTGAGGAATCGGACGGGATCGCTCATGTGGCGAGTCGAGACCCGGCTTGGCGGAGTTCGCGATCGGACGACCGTGCTGCGGCGGCCAGGATGGACGCGGCACGGGAATCGTCCGACCAGGTCAGGGCCAGCGCGCGAAGCACGGCAACGAGCACGGGAGTCTTGGGTGGCAGTCGCACTCGCCGCAGAAACGATCGACCGCCATCCGACAACTGCAGGAGCGCATCGCGCACCGGCTCGAGACGCAGCCGGGCCAGCGAATTCACCGCCAGCAACCGGCTGTCTTCGCCGAGATCCGACGCCAGCGCCAGGTCGATCACGTGCTCGACCAGTTGCGGCGGGCACTCGTCTCGAATCGCCGTCAACCCGAGATGGACGATGCGAGCGTCGCGATCGGTGAGCGACGCGAGGACGCCGACGTTTCGCTCGTGCGGCAGCGTCAACTGCAGACGGATCGCTTCGGAGCGCACACGGGAGTCGGGATGTTTCGTCCACGGCACGGCCGAGAACGTCTCGGGCACGTGACGTGACCGCGCGAGCAGCATCAGCATGTTTCGCTGCACGTACCACCGCTCGTCGCGCAGGCGCGCGGTCACCAGCGGCGTGATGTCCACGCTCGTCCGGCCCAGCAAATCCAGCAGCCGTCGTCTGACGGTCCGGCTCGGCGAGGAGCCGAGCGCTTCGAGAAGAGGCTCGTAGCCTTCAACCGACAGATGTGGCAGCAGATGGTCGAGGCCGGCAAAGTCCACACGGTCGCTGGTGAAGATGCCTTTCAGGTTCTCGGGACGTGTGAGTCTGGTCAGGATCGTTTCGGCCGCGGCTTGCCCACCCACGGGCGGCGAGGCGATCATTTCGAGCAACCCGCTCAGCTGTCCCGAGTTGATGGCCTGATCGACGGCCCGGTCGGACAGCGGTCCGAAGGCGCCGGCCTCGAGACTCATCTTGATCAAGCGAAGCGGTTCCGGGTCGGCAGCAACCGCACCGCCTGACCGCGGGGCGTCACTCTGAGCGGACGTTGCGAGGTGCTCGAGCACGCGCCCATAGGCTTCCGGATTCGGGTCTTCGAGGCGCCAGTCCTCGAGGAGCCGGTTGACCTGTTCACGCAACTCCATGTCGGCTCGCGGCCGCGTGAGATCCGATCCGCGCTCGGCATGCGTGGCCAGCTTGGTGAGCATCCTGACGAGGCCATGCGAGATGGTCTGGCCGCTGGCGTCGGCGGACGCCTTGACGATCTCGAGCACGGCGTCCACGGCCATTCCGTGCGTCGCATCGAGCACGAACTGATCGCGCTGGTTCCGATCGCCGCCCATCGCCAGCAGACGTCGCAGTGTCCCTGGCGTGAGCGAGGCAATGAGCCGTGACGTCTGCCGCTTCAGCTCCTCCGCCTTCTCTCCTGTCGCGGTCTTCAGCTCACGCGCGATCTGCAGGAGATACCCGACGATGGCCTGGTCGTAGGCTTCGGCGCGGCCCGAATTCTCGTTGATGGCCTTCGCCACGTCCGTGGGCTCGGATGACCGCGGCTCGGCGCCTTCGCTCCCGTCCGAGGCCAGCGCGGCCCTGGCCAGGCCGATCCACAAATCCGCTCCGTCGGATGCTTCGGAGCTCCTGGGCACCGCCGCCGCTGGGCGTGTCGCCAGCGAGCGCCAGACCGTCGAACGTGAGGGGATGCAGCTTGACGTGCGGCCAGTTCGCGACGTCGGGCTTGAGACCGAGTGGACCGTCCTTGTCGGCCTCCACCGCGAGCGCGTGAAGCGCCTCGCCCAGCTCGGGCACCTGCATGCCACGCATGATGCTGACGGCACCGATATGATGACGATGCAGTCCGTCGGCGAGACGCCGCAGCACTGGCTGGTCCGGATCCGTCGTGATGCCGTCGATGATCAGCTGCCGGCGCGCCACCCCGAAGGCGATCGACGGGCGATCCTCGAGCAGCTTCTCGGCGCGCCGCGTGACCGACTCGATCGCCGGCCCGAGCGCGGGGTGACCGCTCGGATACATCGAATGCCGGTGCAGCGCGATGGACAGCTCGATGAGGAATTCGCTGAGGTCGCGAGACAGTGACCGCGCTCGGAGCGGGGGGCGGCCTCCATCGGCTACACGCAGACTAGGCTAGTGTAACGCCTCGCGCAAGCCACTAAGCATCTCCGAGGTCGCCGATTGCACAGAAATGGCGGTCGGCGCCGATCTTGTTTTTGTCTATCGAGTCTAGACAATAATGGCTAGTCACACTAGACATTCAGGAACGACCATGGCGATGACGCAAGAGATGCTCGACAAGGCGCGCGCGGCGGGCACCGAGCTCGCCGAAGCCGAACGGCGGGTGCTGACGACGCGCGCCGACTACCACACGGCCATCCGGCGGATCCACCTGGCGGGGGCTCCGCTGCGGGAAATTGCTCAGGCCCTGTCGCTCAGCCACCAGCGGGTGCAGCAGATCGTGAACATCTCCGGAGGCAGTTGGTGGCGCCGGGCGTGGCGAACGCGCCGCACGAGGCCGGATGCGGTCTGTACCTGGTGCGATCGTCCGCCGAGCGAAGTCACGAAGCTCGTCGCCGGCCCGAACATCTACATCTGCGATATCTGTGTGACTGCTGCCGGACGCGTCGAGCGCGCAGCGGTCAAGACCGGAGGCCCGCTCAAGGTCGCCAAGGCCGGTTCACGGGAGCGCTGCAGCTTCTGTCAGAAGCGCGCGACGGACACGCGGACGCTGGTCACCGGGCCCGACGCTCACATCTGTGGCGAGTGCCTGCGCTTCTGCCGCGAAATCATGGAGATCACCGTCGCGTAGCCAGCCGCAGCGCCTCGATGTCGTGGGCCGGAATCACTTCGGTCCGGATGCCCTCGCTCGTCTCCGCGAAATAGGGGTCCACGAGGTCGGCGCCGGCAGCGTGGGGCGGCTTGATCACGAGAAGATCGCGGGCACCAACGGCGCGAGCCACCCAGGCCGCAATGCTGTCGCTCGTCACGCTCCACGAATGCGGAAGCGGATCGGCCTGCCGCAGCCAGGATGAAGGCGCCAGCACGGGAACACGGCCCGAACGCACGGCGTCAGCGATCGTGGCCGCGTCCGACACCAGGGTCGCACCCGGAAAGCGCGACGCGATGAGGTGCGCGGTACCTGATCCATCCCCAGTACGGCCATCCAATGCGCAGCCTGGTCCGAGAGCCCGAGGCGTTCATCCTGCGCCCGCACGGCATCGGCGAAGGGCCCGCCGCCGGGAACGATCAGCAGGCGATGCTCGCGCGCCATCTCGCCGATGACCGTCAGGACGGCATCGAGGCATCCGTCGTGGGCGAGGAGTCCACCGCCGATCTTCACGACGGTTTGCACCTCGTCGAGCGCCGGCTTCAGCCGGCGCGGATCTGCCGACGCGGGGGCTGAAGCCCCCGCTCGACGATCTGCATCGTCAAAAAGGAGCGCAACCGACGCGGCGGGTGCGCAGCGCGCCGCAGCGTCACCAAGCACGGACGCGAGCGGAATCACGCGCAACCCGGCCTGCAGCGCCGCGCGGACGCCGATGAAGTCGCCGAGCCCAGTCACCACCGCGGTGTCGAGCCTCGGATGGCGCGCGCGTACCCGCGCCATCGCATCGGCAATCCTCGTGACCTGCGCGGCGGCCAGCGCGTCGGCGATCGCCGTCACGCCCGCGGTGTCGAGCATCTCCCGATCGGCGCAAATCGCCCTGGCCAGCCGCTCGGCGGCGAACTCGCGCGTGGAGGGCCGGCCATCGGGTGTGGGAGCGGTGTAGTCGGCCGGCGTGAGATCGCCCCGCCAGACGTGGACGTCACCGGCCAGCGCGAAACCTTCGGCGGACAGCCCGGCTTCGCCATCGCCGTACGGCACATGCGGGACGATGGCTTCCACGGGTGTCCGCACAGCGCCGGTGTAGACCAACTCGCCCGACGCCAGGCGATCGGGATCGGTCCATCCCGTCGCCGCAACGTCTCCGTCGATGATGGGCACGATGTCCGTGCTGGTCGTACCGATATCCACGAGCAGCGCATCGGACAAGTGACGCGAGGCCAGTCGCGCGGTGGCCGCCCAGTTGGCGGCCGCCGCCGCGAGCGGTTCCGCGCGTGCCTCCGCCGGCGACAGGAATCGGCCATCAACCGCATAGACAGCAATGTCGGCCCCGGGAAACGCCGCCTCGATGCTGTCGAGCACGAAGCTCACGCCTTCTCGCTTCGTGCGGAACATCTGCGACAGTTCCGCGGTCATCGTCACCGCGTGCACGTCGCCTGCGCTCGCTCCGCTTTCGGTGGCGAGCGTCCGCAGGACCTGCACGAGCGCAGCCGGATCGCGCTGCAACTCGAACGGCCGCGATCGAACGGCGAGCACCCGGTCGCCCGCCACGCGTGCGACCTTTGTGTTCACCCCACCGATGTCCCAGCCGAGGGTGCTCATGTCAGGGCAAAGGGCAAAGGGCAAAGGGCGAGGTCAAGGGGCAAAGGTTTAGGTTCTAGGTGCTAGGTCTAGGTTCACGGTCGAGCTGTCCATCGAGCAAGGCCGATGCGACGAGGGCGCCATCGCATCCGGCGCTTCGCAGACGCTCGAGATCCTGGATGCCTCGCACTCCACCTCCGGCAAACAACCGGACGCTCGGTAAGCTGGCTTTGAGGCGAGCGATGATTTGAAGGTCGAGGCCGCGGCCCGCACCCACACGGGCAAGGTCGAGCACGATCACCGTGTTGGCACCGGCGTCGACGGCTCGCGCCACAAGCCTCTCTGGTGATTGCCGCGCCAGTTCCGGCGCGCGCGTGATCGGTTGTCCGTCCCGCAGGTCCAGGCTGAATGCGACGCGGTCGGAACCAGCTTCCTGGCTGATCGATTCGAGCGCGCGGAAGGACGGGAGCGTCTCCAGCCCCACGATCACCCGCGTCGCGCCGGTGTCGAGTGCACGGCATGCGTCGTCCACGGAAGCGATGCCGGCGTCGACCCATAGCGGCACGCCAATCGAGGCAATGGAGCGCGTGAGTGCATCGTGCGATGCGAGGCCCTCAATCGCGTCGAGATCGGCAACGTAGAGTCCGCTGACGGCAAACCGCTCGACATACATCCGCGCCAGCACCGCCGCATCGCCCAGTGGAATGACCTCGCCGGCGACCCGATCGATCGGCGCGTACTCGTCACGCCGACCCCCACGCGCTCGAACCGCGAGACCATGTCGAACATCCACGACGCCCAGCACATGGAACTCCGCCAGGTCGAGCTGACCTGACGCCTGACACCTGAGACTGAGACCTTGCACCTAGAGTGACCTAGACCTTTGCCCTTTGACCTCGCCCTTTGCCCTTTGCCCTTTGACCTACTTACCGTCCACTGAAAAAGCCAAGACAACATTCCCAGGCATGAAGCCGAGCGAGCCGTAACCCGAGTTGACGAAGAGCATGCCGCCGGCGACCGTGGCGCCAGGGCCGTTCATCGATCCTCCCCGGGCGGGAACACGATTCACCGTGTCGTACTCGTTGACGGTGTTGGTGTCCCAGAGCACTGTCCCGGACTTGCTGTCGTACGCACGCAGGTGTCCATCGAGACTGCCCGAGAGCACGACGCCCGGAATGGACGACACCGCCGCCGGCTGGCCGGTGTTGCACCCTTGCCGCTTCTCGCAGGTGTCTGGAGTCGGGGGAACAGTCCAGACCGGTTTGCCATCGGCGACATTCACGGCGACGAGCCCCCCGGCTTGTCCGGGCTGTTTCTCGAGCGCGCTCGATAGCGACACATACGCCGTCGCACCCTCGACGGCAAATCCCCACTCAATGCCGCCGA
Organism: uncultured Acidobacteriota bacterium; assembly: GCA_963751025.1. Taxonomy (GTDB): domain Bacteria; phylum Acidobacteriota; class Vicinamibacteria; order Vicinamibacterales; family UBA2999; genus Gp6-AA40. The sequence goes on from CAVVTC010000018.1 coordinate 171,752, forward strand.
GAATTCCGCCGGCGCCAGCCTGTGTCTTCCACAACTGCTCACCCGTGTCGGGGTTGATGCCGTACAGCGCGCCGGACTTCTGCCCCGCAACGAGAACGCGCTGACCACCAGGCAGCGTGGCGATCGCTGGCGAGCTGCCGAAGTCGAAATCGGGTCCGGCCTTCTCCGGACAGTTCACGCGGCCCGGTCCAGTCTCGAAACACCCGACGTTCCAGGCATCGCCAGCCAATGTTTGCCTGATCCAGAGCACTCGGCCTGTATCCATGGCCAGCGCCATGATCGCGTCGCTCTCGGGCGCCGGTGGATTCGAGTAGCTGTCTCCCGTCGTCACGTAGAGCCGGTTGCGCTCGGCGTCGATCGCGGGCTGCGACCACACGCCGACGCCCGACGGTCCCCACAGCTGCGTGCCATTCGCACTCTTCGTGGTTCGCTGCGGCTCGCGCGGAATCGTGTACGGTCTTCCAGATCTGCCGCCCGGTCGCGGCATCGAGGGCAAGGACGCTGCCGCGGAAGGTGCAGCACTCGTACGTGGGGATAACCGCTGTTCCCTCCTCGAGCGACGACACCCCCACGTAGATCCGGCCGTTGTGAAACGCCACGGCGGCCGTCACCATCGCATCGAGATGATTGTCGACCTTGACCTTCCATCGCCGCTGGCCGGTCGTCGCGTCCAGCGCGTAGACCTGCGCGTGGGCGTCGCCGAAGTACAGCGTGCTGCTCCCATCGGCGGCACGGCCTACGATCGGTGTCGACCGCACGCCGGCGTCAGCCTCGAACGCCCAGGCCAGACAGCCGGTCTTCGTGTCGAGCGCGTACACCATGCCGTTGCGGCTGCCGACGAACGCGCGGCTGCCGACCACGGTGATCTGCGAGCCCGATGCCGACACGCCTGGAATGCCGAACGCCCACTTCAATTTGAGCTTCGGCACGTCGGACGCCGTGAGGCCGGCTGCGGCGGCGGTTTGCGATCGTGAATTCTGCGCGTCGACGCCCCACCCGTTCCAGGCGGGGCCAGCCAGTGCATCGCGCGGCACTGTGCCCGTCTCTGTGACGGCGGCGCAGTAGGCCTCCTTGCCGATCATCTCCAGCGGCGCGCGATACGACCCGGCCGGACGTCCGGCGAGGAACGCGGACACGGCTCGCCGCTCGGCCGCCGTCAACGCCGCGCCTTGACGGCGCATGCTGAAGGAACTGAGCGCCGTATCGATCGCTTCCGGCGCCATCGCGCGCAGCGCCGCGCGCGTCGGCAGCCGCGGCAGCGATCCCTCGTGGCATCCCGCGCAGTGCTGCTTGTAGACGGCTTCACCGCTCGGCGCCGGCTGCGCGGCCGAGAGTGCTGGCAGGACAAGTCCAAGGAGCAGGCCGACAACGACGCTTCGCCGCATAACGCCTCCACGGTGCTGGCCGGTAGGCGGTAGCTCGTAGCGGGTTCGATGTTCTTGCTACAAGCTACAGCTCCGGCTACCAGCTACTGGCTATCCGGGTAATCACGCCAATGCTACGCGATAGACGGCGGACTGACCGAAGTTCTCTTCCACTTCCATCTCGATCGCCGTCAGGCCTTTCGCGCCCATGGTCTGGAGCTCGGCGTGCAGGCGCTCAGTCAGCATCTGCGCCAGCATTTCGACCGTGGTGTTCGGGATCGGCAGCAGCGCGCAGTCTCGACGCGGGAAAACGTAGCGCGGCTTCCCGTCCACCGACACCGAGACCGTTTCGCCCTCCTCGACGACGCCGACCCGGTCGCTCTTCATCGGGAGCAGCACGAGGTGATCGATCTCGTCGCAGAGCCGCTTCATGATGCGCTTCAGCTCGACGAAGTCGAACACGAACCAGCTCTCCTGGTTGAGCGCACCTTCGACGGTCACGCGGGCGCGGTAGTTGTGGCCGTGCAGACCCTCGCAGCGGTGCCCGGCGAACGTGATGAAGTGCGCCGAGGCAAAGACCAGATAGTCTTTCGTGACCGAGACGCGGAACTCGCCGCGTGGTGCCATTGAGTTCTCCTAGCCGGTAGCTGGTGGCTGGTAGCCGTTAGCAAGCTGGCTTGTAGGCGGTAGCTGGTAGCTCGTAGCACATTGAGGGTTCTTGCTACAGGCTACCGGCTACCACCTACGAGGGTAACGAAGATCGCGGCCGCTGTCAGGTCCGCGGTGGTGCCGGGGTTGTTCGAGTTGCGCGCGTCGCGGAGAGCCGCGTCCATCGCCTCGATGGCCTGCCGGCCCTCCGGCGATCGCACGCCGCCGGCCTCGAGAACCTCCCGCGCAAGCCTCGACACCCGCTGGGCGGCATCCAGCCCCGTGCGGCGAACGATGTGGGTGTCGGCCGCGTGCGCGAGCAGGTGCAGAAACGTCTCGACAACGGCCTCGCTCCACGGCAAACCGTCGCGCCTGGCCCGCTCGAGTGCCGGCGCGCCAAGCTCGAAGGTCACCTCGAATCCCGTCGCGTATTCACGGGCCACCGCGTCGCGATCCGCGGCCAGGCGCATCGCGTCGAGCAGCGTGACATCGGGTTCGCCGGCAACATCCTGCTCCGCAGCGCGGCCGAGCCCGCCCGGCGCCGCGCGCCGAATCGCCGCATACACCTCACGCGCGTCATCGACCGTTGTCTCAGAGAGCACGGTTCGGAGCGCATCTCGAAGCCGACCGATTCGTCGAGGCGGGTCTTCCCTGGCCTGAGCGGAGTCGAAGGCAGACCCGCCTTCTTCACCGCCTGATGAAACCGCAGCCCTGGCCAGCGGCGCGAGCAGGAGCACGATGCCGAGATTCGTGTTGGTCTTCGTCCAGCACGCGGTCGCGTCGATCGCTTGCCTGATGGTCTCGCCCACGGGCTGATCGCCGGCGCGCGCGAAGGGTTGACCGATGGCGATGGCACTGGTCAGGAAGTCCTCGTATCGCAGATCGGCGAAGGGACGCCCGGGTGACACATTCCCGGGTTTCGGGGCGCTCACCTCGAGCAGGCAGGCGAGCTGTGCCAGCGCGGCGATGTCCGCCGCCGTGCGCGCTGGTCTCATCGCGCGTCTTCGACGAGGCTCGCCCGTCGCGACTGTACGCGGGCGGCAAGGTGATCGACGATCGCGCCGGCGACATCGATTCCCGTCGCGCGCTGCAGTCCCTCCCATCCGGGAATGCCGTTGACCTCGAGTACGTAAACCGCTCCGTCACGCGATGGCAGCAGATCGACGCCCGCATAGTCAGCGCCGACCGCCGCGGCCGCGCGCAGTGCCAGCCGTGCCCACTCGGCGGGCAGATCGAAGGGCGTCGCCGATCCGCCGATGGCCACGTTCGTCCGCCACTCCCCTTCGGGCGCGCGGCGCTCGATCGCGCCGAGCACGGCGCCCCCGACGACGAAGACACGGATGTCGCGTCCGCCGTGATCGATCGCGCGCTGCACGTAGAAGACCGTGCGCGTCTGGTCGAGCGAGCGCACGATCCGCCGCGCCACTTCGAGGTCGCTGACACGGACCATCCCATGGCCGAGCGAACCGAAGATCGGCTTGATGATGACCTCGCCCAGGCTCCTGATCGCCGCAATCGCCTCGTCTGCCTGCTCGCACACGATGGTCTCGGGCGTCGGAAGCCCGGCCTCGTGCAGCAACGCGGTGGTGTAGAACTTGTTCACGCTCCGCTCGATGGCGCGCGGCGAGTTCATGACCAGGACACCGCGGTCCTCGATCCAGTGGAGGGCATCGACGCGATAGATGACCTGTTCCAACGACCCGCCGGGGATAATCCGCGCCAGCACGGCGTCGGCGTGAAGGAGGGATACGCCCTGGCTTCGTAGAGGCGGGTCTTCCCGGCCTGAGCGGAGTCGAAGGCAGACCCGCCTGGTCTGGCTGGAGACCCGCCGAGCGTGGCGATCAATCCTTCATAAGGCACAACGACGCCGGCGTGGCCGCGATCGGCCAGGGCGCGGCACAACTCGTCGGTGTGCCACCCGGTCCGGGCGCTCAGAATGGCGACGTGCATCAGAAGATTCTATCGTTCAGGCGGGTCGCTCAGGCGGGTCTAAAGACCCGCCTCTACGCCGTCGGCCGTGTCGATCTCGACTGGGTCCGTTCGACGTGAAGATAGAGGAGCAGTGGGAGCATGAAGAAAATCCTGTCCAAAGACGGCACGGCAATCGCGGTGGATCGGATCGGGCGCGGGCCGGCCCTGGTGTTCGTGGACGGCGCGATGTGCTACCGGGCGTCGGGACCGAGTCAGCCGATAGCCGCGGCGCTGGCCGAGCACTTCACGGTGTTTACCTACGATCGGCGCGGGCGCGGCGACAGCGGCGACACCTCGCCGTACGACGTGCAGCGCGAGATCGACGACCTCGACGCCGTGATCACGGAAGCCGGTGGTCAGGCGTTCGTGTTCGGCGTGTCGTCAGGCGCGGCGCTGGCCCTCGAGGCCGCCAACCGCGGTGTCCCGATGACCAGACTCGCGCTCTACGAGGCGCCGTTCTTCGTGGACGACAGCCGTCCTCCGCTGCCGGACGACTTCGTGACCCGGCTCAACGCCGGCACTCTCGTCGGGTCGTCGCGGCGAGGCCGTCAAGATGTTCATGAAGGTCGTCGGCGTGCCGGGGATCTTCATCATGCTGATGCGGCTGATGCCCGCCTGGCCGAAGGTCACCGCCGTCGCGCACACGCTGCCGTACGACTTCGCGATCGTCGGTCCGTTTCAGCGGGGCCAGCCGCTGCCGGCGACCCGATGGAGCGGCGTGACGAGGCCGACGCTGGTGATGGACGGCGGCAAGAGCCCGGTCTGGATGCGCAACGCGACGCGGGCGCTGGCAGCCGTGGTACCGAATGCGACGTACCGCACGCTCGACGGCCAGACGCACATGGTCAAGCCGAAGGCGCTCGCGCCGCCGCTGATCGAGTTTTTCGGGCGGGTCTAAACGGCCGGTCGAGGCGCTCAATAGGGATGTTGACGAGACTGAATGCGGTGATGCTCTGTGGCCGCCCGCCTTCGACAATCTCGAAGTCGTCGATCGTCAGATCGGTGACCGCCTACCAGCTCGGAATTCTACGCCCACCCTCAGGCAAACGACGTGCGCAGTACGCCCGGATTCAATCGCCCGGCGTGGAACGTCCGGCCGCTCGACACGCTGGTCAACCACACTTCAGCCGGGCTGAAGAGCAGCGGGTCGATCTTGTAGAAGTCGTTGTCGTAGCGCTTGAAGATCTCGTAGAACGGCGTACCGTAGTCGGCCGACGAGGACGAGGGCAGGCGTTCGGCGAGCAACGCCAGTTCCTCATCGTCAGCGCGCACGGTGTAGCGCGCCTGCGCGCCGTAGAGGACGCAGTCGTTGGTACGACCGATCGCGCGCATGTCGCTCTTCGCGACCGGCGGCAGCGGCGCGACGCCAATCGCGCTCACCACCTTGCGCACGTCGAAGCCCAGCGTGTCCATCTTGTGCAGGCCGGTCTCGATCGATCTCGCCACGATCTGCAGACCGCCGGCCAGGCTGGCCGTCGGCGCGACGGCCATCGTCAGTGCGTCTGGCGCGACGGCCGCCTTGGCGGCAATCCACTTCGCCACATCGTCGGTCGGCAGCGTGCGCCCCTCGAGCACCAGCACGCCGCGAGTCGCATCCTCGGCGTATCCGAGCTTGCCAAACAACTCCTTCTCCACGCGGGCCTTCGCGCGAAGCGGCCCCGATCCCATCGCGAAGAATCCCTCGGGGTTAATCGCCCAGCCCGCATACTGCGACGCCATGCATGCCTCGGCGGGATGATCGGTCCAGACCTGAACGCCGGGCCACGACTCGCCGTCGATCGTGAGCGACGTCAGCGCGACGTCGCCGAGGCCGCCCATGCAGAGCTCCGCCAGCATGCGCCCGGCCGCGAGGCCACCAGCTACATTGACGCCGGCGTCAATGACGCGCGCACCGCACGCAAGCCTGGCAGTCGAGACCCGCAGCTCGCTCGCGCGCGTCGCACATCGATCGGCGAGCTCCCAGGCCCGCTCGTTCATCCCGAGGTTCGTCATGGCACATAGCCTACTCGTGGTCCGTATGGGCTGCATGTGTACCAGTTACAACCAGCCTTCGACGACGATTTGCCGGCCGCGACAACGGAGCGGCCGGTAGTGATTCCGAGACGGCATACCACTAAAATGAGCGTCCGATGCGCAGACTGCTGTTGACGACAGGGTTCGTGGCGATCGCGACGTGGCTGGCCTGGGCACAGACTCGAACCGGTCCTGTCCTCTTCGAGGGCGCACGTCTCGTCACCGGCGAGCCACGCGCACCGCTGGACGACTCCGCATTCCTCGTTGATGCCGGGCGCATCACCGCCGTGGGCGCTCGCGGCACGGTCAAGGCCCCGCCGGGCACGACGGTCATCGACCTCCGCGGCAAGACGGTGATGCCTGCGCTCGTCGATGCACACAGTCATCTCGGATACACGGACGTACGGACGGGCAGACAACCGCTGCCAGCTACACGCGAGACAACCTGCTCGATCACCTGCGTCGCTACGCGTACTACGGCATCGCCGCGACGGCGAGCCTGGGCCTCGATCGCGGCGAGCTGCCCTACGAGCTGCGGGCGATGCCCACACCCGGCGCGGCGCTCTTCCTCACCGCCGGACGCGGCATCGCGATGCCGAATGCCGGGCCGAATGCGGCGTACTGGAAGGATGCGGCGTACGGCGTCACGACAGAGGCCGAGGGGCGGGCCGCGGTGCGAGAGCTGGCCGCGAAGAAAGTGGACCTCGTCAAGATCTGGGTGGACGACCGGAACAAGACGGTCACACCGCTTCCACCGTCGCTGTATCGGCCGATCATCGAGGAGGCACACGCGCGCGGCCTTCGCGTCGTCGCGCACGTGTATTACCTGGCCGATGCGAAAGAGCTGCTTCGCGCCGGCATCGACGGCTTCGCGCACGGGATCCGTGACCTGGAGGTGGACGAGGAGATCATGGGACTCTTCAAGCAGCGTCCACAGGTCTTCGTCATTCCGAACCTGCCAGACACGCCGCCATCGCAGGCCGACCTCGCCTGGCTCAGCGAGACGCTTCCCTCGTCTGCGATCGAGGACTTGAAGCGCACGGCGGTGGTATCGCCGGCGCGGCCACGCCTCTTCGATGCCCAGGCGCGCAGTCTCGCCAGGCTGTCGGCGGCCGGCGTACGCATTGCGTTCGGCACCGATGCCGGTGTCGGGGCGCCCTACGGCTGGTCGGCGCATGCCGAGATTGCCGACATGGTGGCCGCCGGGATGACGCCGGCGCAGGCGATCGTCGCTGCGACGCGCACGTCGGCCGAGGTCCTCCGCCTCGACCAGCTCGGCACGATCGCGCCCGGCAAGAGCGCCGACTTCATCGTCCTCGATGCCAACCCGCTGGACGAGCATCAGAAATACGCGCCGCATCTCGCGCGTCTATCTGCGTGGCGTGGAGGTCGAACGCGCTCGACTCAGTCAGTCGTGGGCACGCTGATAGACATCACTTCTGAAAGTGCCTGGTTGATTTCTCGTTCTCGTTGCACACGAACTCGATCAGCTGTTCATCGGCGAGAATCTGCTGTCGAATCTTCACCGCCGTCCAGGGCTTCGTGTACGCCTTCGGATCGTCGACTGTGACCTCGATCTCGAGGTTGCCGTAGTTCACCCGCCGAAACCGTTCGGTGACTCTTGCCGCGTCGGTCAGCGGCGCGCCATTGACATCGAGCCATCCGCCGTCCCTGAAGCCTGTCGTCTGGACAACGAGCGTGTCGCCCTCCCATGAGCCAACCGAGTAGCCGTACCACCACGGCTGCGGATCGTTGGCCGGCAGCGAGCGGCCGTCCAGAAAGATCTGCCGGATACCGTCGTTCGCTTCGTACAGGATCACGATGAGTGAGGGCGTCTGAATAATCTTCCGCGGCTGCGGGTGATTGTGAAGCTGCGTGAGCCCAATCGGCAGACAGTGGGCATCGGGATTGTCCTGGCTGTTGCGAGCTACGCGCGTGGCGCGCAACTCGCGGGCCCACGGTTGGAGCGGGAGATCACTATCCAGGCCGGCGCCGATGTTCCAGAACTGGCTCGTTCGCTGAAGAGGCGGAACGTCCTTGCCAACAATCGCCTGGCCCGGTACCGGTGCGAACGGTTTCCCACACCCCGGACAGGTCGGGCTTGCCGTCGGCGGTCCGCGGCGTCGGGGCGTCGAGCCTGACCCTGCCGTCGGGTGTTCTCGGAACTCCGGCCTTCTGGAAGGCGGGCCACTGCGCGGAGAGCGCCGGCGAGATGAGTGCGGCAATCGCGAGGATCGCAGCCAATCGAATCACTGACATACCTTGAAGTGTAGCGTTTCCTCATAGAGTCGCCGGCGTTCGGCGCACGACTCCTCGCCCTGTCTGTGGGCTAACGTACGGACTGGCGAACCCGGCCGTGCCTATCCTCCGTGCGCACCATGTACGGACGACGCACAGTGCGGGGGACCGCATCGCGGCGGCAGACCGAGGAGGCCAAGCTCTTCGAGCGCGATCTCTTCGGCGATAGCGTCTCGACGCGAGGGCCGTTGCCCCTTCCCGCGTACGGGGTTCGCCCCGCGTGGCGAGGCGGAGCTGTACGCGAGGAGGATTTCGCAGGGCTGGGCAAGCGCCTGACGCACTTCTCCTTCTTCCGTCACTGGACGAAGGGGGGAACGGCCGTCAGGATGACGCCGGCCGAAATGGATCCGGGCTACTACAAGCCCGACGGCACCTACACGCTCGCCCCATCCCTGCAGCCACAGCTCAACGCCCTCCTCGGCCGTACGCCATTCACCGGCTCGAGGGTTGCGCTCGTCGATCTGACGAAGGATCGCAACGCCCCCGAGTTCGCCGGCGTGCGGCACAGGCAGCAGGTCTTCATTGCGAGCGTCGCGAAGATCGCGCCGCTGTTCGCAGCCTTCCAGCTCCAGCAGGACATCCGCGCGATGGCTCGCAGGCCGACGCCGACCGGCGGGGGCGTGTTCGATTGGGCGCGCGACCTCTGGGCCGACACGCAGCACGATCATGGGGGCGCCTCCGTGCCCTTCACGAAGGACATCGAGCTGCGCGGCAAGCTGGTGCTGGTGAAAGGCAAGAAGGTGCCGCTCATCGATCCGCGCGCGCCGCGTCTCGACGCGGTCTTCGCGGCGGAGGCCAAACCGTTCGCGTTCGCGAGCACGCCGAAAACGAGGGCTGAGCTCGAAACGGCCATCAAGGAGTACGCTCGGATCGGCAAACCGGCGATCGAGGCGCTCGCGTTCATGCAGCGGCTGATGGTGGTCGGCGGCGGGCTCGTGCCCGCATCGAATTTCGCGACCACGACGATCGTGCGTGATCTCGGATTCCCCTACATCGCCTCGGCGCTGATACAGTCCGGCCTCTACGACCCTGCCCGTGGGGGTGGGTTGTGGTTCAACTATGACTACGGCGGACACACATGGGCCGGACCGCCCGCGGGCGGTCCGATGAACAGCGGCACTCCGGGCTCGCTGGCCAGTTACATGACGCTGCTGGCGCAGGATCGCCTCGTCTCCCCGACGGCCAGCCAGGGGATCCGCGACCTGCTCGACAAGGACACGACGGCCATGCCCACCTTGCAAAGCCCCTTCGAGGACGAACTGGAAAGGAGGTTCGGCCTGGCGGCGCGGGTCTTCGAGAAGATCGGGGTCGCGGCTGGCGGCGTGGACGAGTGCGCCTATATCGAGTGGCCCGCCGCGGCTCCGCGCCTGAAATATGTCGCGGTCAGTCTCAGGTCGTCCGACACCCTCCTCCGGAAGCTCATCGTCGAACTGCACAAGATCGTCGCCGCGAACAATGGGGTCGCCCTGCCGCCGCTGCGGCCGTAAGTGTCGTACGAGTTTGACTAGGCGCGAACGAACGACGCTCGAGCGGAAGCGTTGACTTCGCGTCGTTTTCGGTCACACTTTGAGGCCTGCGGGATCCGCGTTGATGCGCAGCACTCTGCGACTGTTCGCGTGCGTGTGGCTGGCCGCCATGGCCGGGTATCTGTACTCGTATCCGCTCGTCGCTGACGCGCCTCAAGACGGGCCGCCTAAAGGCGGCCCCTACGTCTCGCCAGCCATAGCAGGCGGCCCCCACATACTCAGGCCCGCGCTCGATCGCTACTGCGTCACCTGTCACAACGAGACACTCAAGACGGCAGGCCTGTCGCTCGATCGGCTGGACACGACAGCTCGTCGCCAAGGACACCGAAACCTGGGAGAAAGTCGCGCGCAAACTCCGCACGCACGAGATGCCGCCGCCCGGGCTCCCGCGACCGGATCGGGCCACCTACGAGCAGCTCGCATCCACGCTCGAGACGGCGCTCGACGAAGCAGCCGCTGTCGCTCCGCGCCCGGGCCGCGTCGTCGTGCATCGATTGAACCGGACCGAGTACACGAACGCCATCCGCGATCTGCTGGCGCTCGACATCGATGGCCGCGCGCTGCTCGCGGCCGACGAGCCCGATCAGCAGGGCTTCGACAACGTCGCCGGAGTGCTCTCGATGTCGCCGCGCCTGCTCGAGAACTACATGACGGCGGCGAGCACCGTCAGCCGGCTCGCGGTTGGTGACTCGACGATCAGCCCGGTGGAGGACACGGTTCGCATTCCGACGGCACTCGCGCAGGAGGATCGCGCGAGCGACGATCTGCCGTTCGGCTCGCGCGGCGGCATCTCGATCCCGTATCAGTTTCCGCTCGACGGCGACTACAGCATCAAGGTGATCCTGAGACGGCAGCTGTATCTCTATCTGATCGGCATGGGCGAGCCGCACCAGATCGATATACGTCTCGATGGCGCGCTGCTGAAGCGATTCACGATTGGCGGCGAAGGCAAAGGCATGACGGCGCCGGAGAGCTTCGCCGGCAACACGCAGGGCGAGCCGCAGTGGGAAGAGTACATGCACACCGCGGACGCTGGTCTGACCGTGCGCGTCCCGGTCACCGCCGGCACGCACCAGGTCGGCGTCTCGTTCGTGCGCCGGCAGTGGGAGCCCGAGGGTGTGCTGCAGCCGCCGCAGCGCGGATTCGCGCGTACGACCAACGAGCTGTACTTCGGCAACCCGTCGGTGGACAGCGTCTCCATCGCCGGACCTCACCAGACTCGTGACACAACGAACTCGCCGTCACGTCGCAAGGTGTTCGTCTGCCGTCCCACGAGTCCGGCGGCGGAGGAACCTTGCGCGCGACGCATCCTGTCGTCGATCGCGCGGCGGGCGTACCGTGGTTCGGTCGGCGACGGCGACCTCACCACGATCATCGACTTTCTATCGGGCCGGACGCTCGGAAGGCGGGTTCGAGACCGGCATTCAGCGTGGTCTGCGCCGCATCCTCGCGTCGCCCCGATTCCTGTTTCGCATCGAACGTGAGCCCGCGGCCGCCAAGGCCGGGCAACCGTATCGGGTCACCGATCTCGATCTCGCATCACGACTCTCCTTCTTTCTCTGGAGCAGCATTCCGGACGAGGAGCTGCTGACGGCCGCGACGACGGGCGCGCTGAGCAGATCGAGCCATGCTCGAACGCCAGGTGCGCCGCATGCTCAGCCGATCGGCGGGCGCAGGCGCTCGTGGACAACTTCGCCAGTCAGTGGCTGACGATCGGCAAGCTCGCCGGCGTCGTGCCGGACGTCGATGCCTATCCCGAATTCGACGAGAACCTGCGCGAGGCGTTTCGCCAGGAGACGCGACTGTTCATCGGATCGCAACTGCGCGAGGATCGCAGCGTGACGGATCTGCTGACGGCCAACTACTCGTACGTGAACGAGCGGCTTGCGCGCCACTACCAGATTCCGAACGTGTACGGCAGCCACTTCAGGCGCGTGACGTTCACGGATGGAACACGGGGCGGGCTCCTCGGTCAGGGCAGCATCCTGACGGTCACCTCGTATCCCAACCGGACATCGCCGGTCCTGCGCGGACGCTGGCTGCTCGACAACGTGCTCGGCGCGCCGCCGCCACCGCCGCCACCGGACATTCCGCTCCTGAGCGAGAGCGGCGTTGATGCGAAGGTGACCTCGGTCCGGCAGCAGATGGAGGCGCACCGGAAGAATCCCTCGTGCGCCGTCTGTCACGTCCGGATGGATCCGCTCGGATTTTCGCTCGAGAATTTCGACGCGCTCGGCAAGTGGCGCACGGCCAGCGACGGGATTCCCGTGGATGCATCGGCATCGCTCCCCGACGGCACGCGCTTTCAGGGCATCGCCGGGCTTCGTCAGCTGGTGGCCGACCATCGGGACGACTTCGCGCGCACCTTTTCGCAGAAGCTGCTCGCCTACGCCCTCGGGCGTAGCCTGGAGGCGCACGACATGCCGGCGGTCCGCCAGATCGCGCGCGGCGCGTCAGCCGGCGGGTATCGATGGTCATCAATCGTTCTGGGTGTGGCGACGAGCACGCCGTTCACGATGAGCACGAGTCAGGGGTCTCAGGACCGCGCGGGTACGACGACCACCGCGCCATAGGCACACTTATGCTGATCACCAAGAAGGCGATCCCGCGGCGCACGATGTTGCGAGGCCTTGGCGCCACGCTGGCGCTGCCGCTCCTCGATGCGATGGTGCCGCCGCTGACGGCGCTGCAGAACACCGCCGCGAAACCGATCACCAGGTTCGGCGTGATGTACGTGCCGAACGGCATGGTCATGGAGCAATGGACGCCGGCCGCTGAAGGCGCCGGCTTCGAGCTGACGCCGACGCTGGCGCCGCTGGCGCCGTACAAAGACGATCTCCTGGTACTCGAGCAACCTCGCCTGCGTGCCGACGCCCGGCCGCCCCGGCGGCGCCCATGCCAAGGCCAGCACGCGATTCCTCACCGACGTGTCTCCGCCGACGAGCGAAACCTGGCTCGACGCCGGCATCTCGATGGATCAGATCCTGGCCAGGCAGGCCAGCGCCTTCACGCAGCTCGGGTCGCTCGAGATGGCGATCGAATCGGGCGAGACGGCCGGCGCGTGCGACGTCGGGTTCGCGTGCGCCTACACCAACACGATCTCGTGGCTCGGCCCGAGTACGCCCCTGCCGACGGAGAACAATCCACGCGCGGTGTTCGAGCGGCTGTTCGGCGACAGCGGCAGCACCGATCCACGCGCGAGACAGGCGCGCATCCGCCAGGATCGCAGCCTCCTCGACTCAGTCCGCGAGGAGGTCGCGCATCTGCAGGGTGCGCTCGGGCAGAGCGATCGGGTCAAGCTCGTCGAGTATCTCGAGGCGATACGCGACGTCGAGCGCCGCATCCAGAAGGCCGAGGAGCAGACCGACAAGGAACTGCCGCGCGTCGATCACCCGGCCGGCATCCCCGCGACCTACGACGATCATGTGAAGTTGATGTGCGATCTGCAGGTTCTGGCATACCAAACCGACCTCACGCGCGTCGTCACCTTCATGCTCGGCCGCGAATTCAGCGGCGTGACCTATCCGCAGATCGGCGTGCCTGACGCGCATCATCCAATCACGCATCACCAGCAGGAGGCGGAGAAGATCGCCAAGGTCGTGAAGATCAACCACTATCACACGACGCAGTTCGCCTACCTCCTCGAGAAGCTGCGCGCGACACCGGACGGCGACGGCACACTGCTCGATCACGTGATCATGATGTACGGCACGGGTATGGGCGACTGCAACGCGCACGATCCGCGCAACATTCCGCTGGTGCTCGCCGGTGGACGTTCGGCACAGATCAAGGGCGGCCGGCACGTTCGCTATCCCAAGGAAACACCGCTGGCGAACCTGCACCTGACGCTCCTCGACAAGCTGGGCATCCACATCGATCGCATGGGCGACAGTACCGGCCGCCTCGACGATCGCGTGCTCGCCGGAATCTGAAGGCATGGCGTCGAGAATCCTCGTCAACACGTCGCTGGTTGCCGCTCTGCTCAGCACCAGTCTGGCGGCTGCGGGAGACGTGCGACTGATCGACGCCGTTCGCGCCAGGAATCTCGATCGTGTTCGCGCGCTGCTGGCCGAACGTGTGAACGTCAACGCCCCTCAGGGCGATGGCGCAACGGCATTGCACTGGGCCGTGCATCTCGACGACATGCCGGCCGTCGAGACGCTGATACGCGCCGGCGCGCGTCCGGACGTCGCCGACGACACCGGCGCCACTCCGCTCTATCTCGCGTGTGTGAACCGCAGCCCCGCCGTGGTGAGCAGGCTTCTCGCCGCGGGCGCCAACCCCAACGCCGCGCTCCTCAGCGGCGAGACCGTGCTGATGACCTGCTCGCGCGCCGGAGAGGCCGCGGCCGTCCGCGCCCTGCTCGACAAGGGCGCGCTCGTCAACGCCAGGGAGTCCGCTCACAACCAGACGGCGCTGATGTGGGCGGCAGCCCAGTCACACTCCGGCGTAGTCGGCGCGTTGCTCGAACGAGGCGCCGATGTTCGCGCCAGGTCCCGCGAGTACACGCAGACGGTGACCAGCGAGGTCACACAGCGTGCCGGACGTGAAGAGCTGAACTACACGGTTCCGCGCGGCGGCAGCACGGCGCTGCTCTTCGCGGCGCGGTCGGGCGATACCGAGTCTGCCCGTCTGATCCTCGCCGCCGGCGCCGACGTGAACGACCGGCTTCCCGATGGCGCCAGCGCGCTCGTCGTCGCCGCGCACAGCGGTCACCGTCAGGTGGCCACGCTGCTCCTCGACAAAGGCGCGAACCCGAACGCCAACGACGTTGGTTACACGGCGCTGCATGCGGCCGTGCTCAAGAGCTGATCTGGAACTGGTCAAGGCGCTCCTCGCACACGGCGCGAACCCCGATTCGCAGATGACCAAGGGCACACCGGTCCGGCGCAACAGCCAGGACTTCGAACTCCCGAAGACGCTGATCGGAGCCACGCCCTACCTGCTTGCAGCCAAGTTCCTCGAAGCCGACATCATGCGTGCGCTCGCGGCGGGCGGCGCCGACACCCGGGCGCGCATGAAGGATGGTGCGACACCGCTGATGGCCGCCGCCGGCATGGGCATTGTGGCGCCTGCTCAAGACGAAAAGCGCGGCACCGACCGGCGCGGGCTGGCGATTCTCGACGGCGGCATCGTCGAGCCTGAAAGCCAGGTACTCGACACGGTGACAGCCGCGCTGAGCCTGGGCAGCGACATCAACGCCATGAACCCCGCGGGCGAGACCGCGCTGCACATCGCGTCTGCTCAGGGCTACAACACCGTCGTGCGAACGCTGGTGGCCGGTGGCGCCGACGTCAATGCGCGCACCGCACGGGGGCTGACGCCGCTCGGCGCGCTGATCGCGCGAAGCGGAAAAAGCAGCGCCCGTCAGAGCACCATCGAGCTGCTGCGCACGCTCGGCGCACAGGAATAGCTGCGCTCACCTGCTCTCTCAAAGAAGGACGTTGACCACATGCGCACATCATCGCGACTGATCCTTGCCGCTATCGTGTTCGTGCTCGGCACGGCCCCGGGTCGGGCAGAAGAAATCCGGGTGCTGTCGTCAGTCGGCATCAAGGCGGTCATCGACGTGCTGGGGCCGCAATTCGAGCAGGCGACCAAGCACAAGGTCACGACCGTGTTCGACCTGGCCGGCGTGCTCAAGACACGGATCGAGGGCGGCGAGCCGTTCGACGTCGCGATCCTGACCCAGCCGCTGCTCGACGAGCTGATCTCGAAGAACAAGGTGGCGTCGGCATCGCGAGCGGAAGTCGCCCGCGTTGGTCTCGGCCTGATGATTCGAGCCGGCGCACCGAAGCCGAACGTCAGCACCGCCGAGGCGTTCCGGCAGACGCTGCTCGGCGCGAAGTCGATCACCTATGTGACGACCGGCGCCAGCGGCGTGGCCTTCCTGGCGACGATTGAGCGCATGGGAATCGCCGATGCCATCAAGGCCAAGGCCAAACCCGTCGCAAACGGCGAGCTGGTCAACGCCAACATTCTCAGCGGTGCGGCGGATCTCGCCGTGCTGCCGATCAGCGAGATCCTGCCGGTCAAGGGCGCCGAGCTGGGCGGCGTCTTCCCCTCTGGCGTCCAGACCTACGTCGTGATGGTCGCCGGCACGAACGCAAGCGCTCGCAGCAGCGTCGCCCGGGAATTCATCACGTTCATCATGTCCGCACCCAAATCTGCGGTGATTCGCGAGGCAGGGATGGAGCGGTGAGGCGAGCCGCGGCAGTCCTGCTCGCGACCGTGTGCGTGGCCGCGGTGGCCCACGCCGCTGATGTGCGCGCCACGCGATTCGCCGAGAACCCGCTCATCACGCTGAAGACGTCCCCATCGATCGGCGACAACGCCAACGGCCCGACGGTGATCCGCGTGCCGGGATGGGTGCAGCGGCCGCTCGGGCGGTACTGACATGTACTTCGCGCACCACTCGGGTCAATTCATACGGCTGGCGTACTCGGACTCGGTCCGTGGACCGTGGAAGGTGCACGAACCGGGCGTGCTGCACATCCAGAACACCGCCTTCCACAGACCGCAGCCCGACCCCGTGGACAGTCCTCCCGGCGTCTACACGCACATGGCGTCGCCGGAGATCTACATCGACAACGCGCAGCAGCGCATCGTGCTCTGGGTGCATGGCATGTGGACGGAGGGCCAACGCTGGCCCGAGCAGCGCGCCGAGGCGGCAGCGTGGGTGCGTCAGCGCCAGTACGGGCAGTACACGCAGGCGGCCGAGTCGCGCGACGGCCTCACGTTTCACGCTCGACCGGCGATCACGAGACAGAGCTACCTGCGCGTGTTTCCGTATCAGGGCCGCTTCTACGGAATGGCGAGACTCGGACAACTGCTGCGAGCACCCGGGCCGCTCGACACCTTCGAGCTCGGCGGCAGTCCGTTTCGCGATTCACCGTACGCCGGCCGCGTCCGTCACGTGACCCTGCTCGAGGAGAACGGGCTCCTGCACATCGTGTTCTCCGCCATCGGCGATGCGCCGGAAAGCATCCTCTACACGACCGTGCAGATGAAGGGTGACTGGGATCAGTGGCGGATCGGACGCGTGGCGACGGTGCTCGCGCCTGAAGCGCGCTATGAGTGTCCCGACCTGCCAGTCGCGAAATCCGAAGTCGGCGAAATCGACCATCCGGCCCGTCAGCTCAGAGATCCCGCGCTCTTCCGCGACGAAGGGACGCTGTTCTTGTTCTATACGTTCTGTGGGGAGCAAGGCATCGCTGGCGCCGAGGTCACGATCGCGCCATAATCCCGCCATCATGAAGAAAGCGCTTCTCGCTCTCATCGCAGCCACTGCGCTGCTCGCGACCGCGTCGGCCGCCGGAGAGTACACGGTCGCCGCGAACTGGTTGAAGCTCCCCGACGGCCGCGCCCAGCTCGGGAATCAGCACGGCGACGTCGCGGTCAGCTCGACCGGCGACGTGTACGTCAGCGTGCAGGATCCGGCGGCGGGCCTGCAGGTGTACAGTCCCGACGGGAAGTTCCTGCGCAACGTCAACGGCGCGCCCAGCGACTTCCACGGCTTCGTCATCCGCAAGGACGCCACCGGCGAATACATCTACGGCGCGACGCTGCGCGGCCAGACGATCGTCAAGATGACCCTCGAGGGGAACATCGTCATGACGATTGGCTCGTCGGCGATTCCCGATCAGTACAAGATCCGCAACGCGCGGAGCAATCAGCTGGCGCTGCTGCTGACCGGACTCGACGTCGCGCCCAACGGCGACATCTACGTCACCGACGGCTACGCGAGCGACTACATCCATCGTTTCGATCGAAGCGGCAGGTACCTCGGGTCGTTCGGCGGCAAGCAGCCACCCTACAGCTTCAACACGCTGCACAAGCTCGCGATCGACACCCGCTTCTCGCCGGCGAGGCTGATCGCCTGCGATCGCGCCAACAACCGGGTGGTCCACCTCTCGCTCGAGGGCGTGTTCCTGGACGTCGTGGCCAAGGATCTGTTGTTGCCTGCGGCGATCGTCATCGACGGCGACCACGCGATCGTCGGCGAGCTGACCGGACGCGTCACGGTGCTCGACAAGCAGGGGGCCGTGGTCACTCGCGTTGGCGCCAACACCGAGCAGGGCGTCGGCTCGAACAAGCTCCCGCCCGCACAGTGGCGCGAGGGGTTCGTGCTGGCGCCGCACGGCGTGGCGCTCAACCCCGCGGCGATCTCTTCGTCTCGGAGTTCAGCGCCTTCGGGCGCGTTCATCGATTCAATCGCGCAATAGAGACGTAGGGATCAGGGATGCAGGGACCGGGGATCAAAGCTCTTGATCCCTGATCCCGATCCCTCGATCCCCGATCCCCGATTCCTCCGATCAGAAATCCACCTGCACGCTCAGCTTCGCGAACCGCGCGACGACGAGCGAGCTTGGCTGCAGCCAGGTCGCGCCATTGCCGCTGTACGTCGTGTTGTACTGATACACGGCGTTGGTGTTGAACAGGTTGAAGAGATCAACGCCAACGTTGCTTCGCGTCCGGCCGAACCGCAGGATCTTCGACAAACGGAGGTCAACCTGCGTGATGCGGTCGCCATAAAGCGTGCCTGGCTCGACGACGTTGACGAACGTCACGGGCGCGCCGCCGGCCATTGGGCGCCCCAGCTCCGGAATGACCTGCGCGTTGGTGACGATCCAGTTCGCCGCCAGGCTCTGCGCGGCCACGCTCGGGAAGTTGGCCCCCGCGAACGGCCGGCTCTGGAGCGTCCCAGCGACCAGCACGTCGATCTTCGGGATCGTATAGGTGGCCAGACCGTTGACCGTCGTCAGCAGTCCGGATGATGTGTCGCAGAACTGTTCCGGGGTCCTGAAGACACCGAACGCGGTCAACGTTTCGGGCTGCGCCGCGGCGACGGCGCAGTCGTTGAACGTCTGGCTCCACAGGGAGAACCCGCCCCGCAGCTGCACGCCGGCACTCAGGCTGGCGTTCACGAAGGCGTCGACGCCGTTGTAGCGCTCGATCCGGCCGTCGCCGAAGTTCTTGGCGTGCGTCACGTAGTTGTCGGTCAAGCCGAAGGGCCGGTCGGCCTTGAGCTCGTACAGCCCCGTGACCCGGTAGCCACCGCCGTCGGGTAGTCGCGGATCCGATGGTGCCGTCAGTGCGAACCGATCGAAGTCGGCCGCGGTATAGGCACGGTTGTCGGTGATGGTCTGGTTGCCCCAGCTTCGGCGAACGTAGGTGACTTCCGCCGACACGCGCGGCGCGAGCTGCTGCTGGATGCCGGCGCTGAGGTCCCAGCTGTACTCACGCACGTTCCAGCCGGCCAGCACCTTCGGGTCGTAGGTGGTCGAGACGACGGCCTTGCCGAAGTTCTGGTTACTCATCGGCCCGCACTCGCCATTGAGCGCCGGGTTCAACAGGTCGCAATCGGGAATGAAGTTGCCGTTCCGCGGGTCGCCGGCCGGGAACGTCGTCCGGTCGTTCCAGTTCCGGTTCGTCGTCGTCGCCACACGGTTGACCGGCTGCTGCAGGAATCCATAGGCGCCGTACCAGTTGTCCGGCGTCGGATACCTGCCCATGCTGAACTTCAACGCCGTCTTCCCGGTGCCGAACACGTCGTATGCCGCGCCGAATCGCGGGTTGATGTCCTTCGGGCCCACCCCTGCATCCTGCGCCGGGAACGTCAATGCCTGCGGGATGAACACATCCGGATCGATCGTCGACTCAGGGTAGAAGCTCGTGATGCGCTCGAACCGGAGCCCGCCCTGCAGCGTGAGCCGCCCGGCCGTCCACACGTCCTGCACAAAGGCCGCGAAGGTGTCCATCTCGAACGGGTTGCGTGCCGCATGATTCCCGAACATCGTCAGACTCGTCGGCGTGGGATTCCTCGGGTCCGGGCTCGTGAAGACATACCGCAGACGATAGTCGTTGTAGTACGAGATGAACGCCGCCTCCGTTTGCTGCTGCTGGGCGCCGGCCTTGAATCGATGCGCACCCGTGATGTAGGAGATTGACCCGCGGATGGTGCCCATATAACCGTAGTTCCGCTGCGCATCCTGCCCTCGATAGGCAATGCCCGGAACAGGTCCTGCGTTCTCCTGAACCTCGATCAGGTTGGCGTTGTAGCCCTCGGCGCGCTGCTTGTCGCCAAACCATGCGTTCGGGCCCATGCCGTAAAACGCTTCGAGGAGTAACCGATTGGTGACCGGCGAGGTCCAGTCCACCTGGCCCATTCGAATCGGGTTGTGGTTGCTGCCGTCTGCTTCAGGCGACAAAGACCCAACGGTGAGCGCGGCACTGCCTGCCGCACCGCCGCCGACGCACGATTGACAGGTCTTCTGCTCGTCCCACCAGATGCCGAACTTGTTGCGCGGCGAGGCCTGCCACGTGAAGCGAATGCTCGAGTTCTTCGTGGTGTTGTCGTCGACCGCCTGCTCGTTGCCCGGGTCGTAGTCCCACCGGCTCGGGTTGCCTGCCGCCCTGTTGAGGAAGATCCCGGCAACCGTGTTCCGGCTCCCGACGTACCGGCCGGTCCAGAAGTACCACAGCTTGTCTCTGACAAGCGGACCACCGATCGCGCCGTTCAGGTCCCAGTTCTTGACGATCTTGCCGATCTCGCGCAGACCGCTGGCCCGCTGTTCGTCGCTGAGGTTGCTCCCCTGCCACCCCTCACCCGCCCAACTGTTGAAGATGTAGCCGCGCACCGCGTTGCCGCCCGTGCGCGGGACGAGGTTCATCTGTGGGCCGCCGGTTGCCGCCTCACCGAGGCCGCCGGTGATCTGGAAGGTCACCTCTTGTGCGCTGCCCACTTCCGGCACGTAGCCGGAGACGCCCATGCCCTGCCAGCCGGCGCTCAGGCCATTGATCTGCACCTGGCCCTCGTTGCGCCGGCCGCCGTGGGCCTGGAACACGCTGAAGAGCGCGCCCGGTCGATCCGCCGACGTCGGCGCCCTGGACGTTGAGCCCGGGCTGCAGCACGGTGAACGACTGGTAGCCGCGAGCGGACGGGATCGCGGCAACGAGATCGCCGTCGAGCGTCCGCGTGGCCTGCGAGCTCTGCACGTCGACGATGGGCGACTCACCCGACACGGTGATCGTTTCGGTCAGCGCACCGACACGCAGGTCGGCGTTGACCGTCGCGACGAACGATCCTTCGAGCGTGATGGCGTCACGCCTGAATGTGTTGAAGCCGCTCAGCGTGAACGTGACCGCGTACACGCCCGGGCGAAGATCCACGATACGGTACTGCCCGCTGCCGTCGCTCACGACGGATCGCGCTTTCTCGATGAGCGCGGGACTCGACGCTTCGACCGTCACACCCGGCAACACCGCGCCGGACGTGTCTTTGACGACCCCCGTGATCGACGCCTGCGCATGTGCGATCGTCGACAGACCAAGAATCACCCCTAGGACCACGATGCCCCTGGCAAGTACTCGCATTCGAGTTCTCCTGTTGAACCAGTTGGGGAATTGGACCCTCGTGCGGCGGGTCTCAAAGCAAAGTCGCCGAGTCGAAAAGCAGTCCGGCCTACGCAGACTGCCAGCTACGGCTCCGTTACCAGCTAAAAACTAAACGTCACGTTGAATCGCACGAAACGGGGCGGGACGATGGCCGTCGGCTGCAGCCAGGTCGCGCCGTTATTCGCAAGGGCGAAGTTCGCGTCGAAGGTCGTCGTGTCGTTGGTGTTGAACAGGTTGTACACATCGACTCCGATGTCCGCCCTGCGTGACCCGAACCGGATGATCTTCGCAAAGCGCATGTCCACCTGGTTCAGGCGCTCGTCGGGGTAGAGGTCTCCCGGGGCGAGCACGTTGACCGTCGTCGTGCCGTTGGGTAGCGCGCCGGCCGGCAGCCGGCCTCCGAGCATCTGCAGCACGGTCGGTTGACCCGCCACGTAACCTGGCGTGGTCGGAGAGTTCGGCAGGATGACGTTGGCATTCAGCGATGCGCCGTTGGTGGCTGAAGCGCCTCCGACGCCGCCGATGTTGTTCGGGTTCAGCGATCTGAACTGGGCGCTGACCAGCACATCGACTTTGGGCACGGGTGTACGCGGCCAGTCCCCTGAAGGACGTCATGACGGGCTCGGTCACGTGACAGCCGCGCGGATCGGGGCTGTCGATCTTGACGACGGTCTCGCACGTGTCACGGACGCCTCGACCAGTGCTCGTTCCACCCTGGAACGTGAGACCGTTGCTCAGACGCGCATTCAGCGAGACGTTCACGCCATGCCAGTACTGCGTGCGGGCCGGGCCGAAGTCGGTCTCGAACGTCCTGAACGTCTGCGCGCCGATCACCGCGAGACGGGAATACGTCGTGACCGGGTAGCCACCGCCATCAGGCAGATCCGGATGAAGCGGCGCGATGTAGGTCCACGGCGTGTAATCAGACGCCGAGACGAGCTGATTGTCGTCCACGAAGAAGTTCTGGAACCAGCGCCGGTTGTAGCTGGCGTCGATCGACAGCCGCGGGAGCAGCTCGTGCTGGACCGACACGCCGACCTGCCAGTCGGCGGGACGCACGCCCCAGCCTTCGAGAATCGCCGGGTTGACGACCGTCAGGTTGGGATTGGCGTTCCCGAAGTTCACGTTGTCCCCGGTCAACGCCGCGCACTGGTCGCCGCCGGACGCCCGATTGTCCTGCAGCGCCGGGTTTCTCAGATCGCAATCGACGATGAAGTTGCCGTTGTCCACCCACCCGCGACTGAAGACGTTTCTCACGATGCGGGCGGCGGGGTTGTTGGCGGTGTAGTTCTCGTCGTTGGTGGCGTTCTGAAGATACCTGCCGATGTTGGCCTTGAGCGCGGTCTTGCCGGTGCCGAAGATGTCCCAGGCGCCACCGACGCGCGTCGTGATGTCGTTGTAGCCGGACACGCTCACGGTGCGAGGGAAGGTGATCGGCGCAGGGTTGAATCTGGAGATCTCCGTCGTGCCGTTGCCCTCGGCCGGCGCCCAGCTCGACGCCCGGTCGTAGCGGAGCGCGCCCTGAAGCGTGAAGCGCCCCTTCGTCCACTGATCCTGAACGAAGACCGCGCTCGTCGCGGTGCGATCGTTCTGCTCCCACCTCGTGGCCAGCGTATAGCCCACACCATTCAGCACGCGGTTGTTCATCGTGTACCGCAGCAGCGTGGTGTTGGCGTCCCTGGCCTGCAGCGATCGCTGATACGAGCCCTGATATCCAACCTTCAGGTTGTGCGATCCGGTGACATACGCCATCGACGCGCGCCAGTTATTGGGGTTCGCGTCGTTGTCCGCCCACCCGAAACCGAGCGGGTCGTACATGCCGCGATAGGTGAACGCCGCGCGATGATTGTCGATGGCCTGCGATTCAGTCACGGGAATGAGGCCGGTCAGCGCGTCGGGCGGCGCCTGTCCGAAGCCCGCCCACAGATACTGGAAGCGTGAGAAGCCGGCTTCGAGCAGGACCTTGTTCGAGATCGGCGACGTCCAGGTGGCCTGCGTGACGTGGTACGGGAAATCGTGATACCCCGGCCACGTTTCGGGCGAGGCCGTGAGCGAGCCGAGACCGATCCAGTCCGACTCGGGCACCCTGCAGCCCGAGCCGCCGCTAGAGATCGCGGACCCCGAGCAACGGTGCTGATACTCGTGGGAGAAGGAGACGCGGTTCCGCGCGCTCACCTGTCCCGTCAGCTTGAACTGGAAGATGTCCCGCCGGTTCGCACTGCGCCCTTCAATGGAGGTGTCCTGCGCGTAGTCCCAGCGGGTCGCGTCGCCGGCATAGCGGTTGGCGAACAGCCCCTCGACGAAGGTCGCGCTCCCGAAGTCGCGCACGCTGCCGAAGAACCACAGCCGGTCGCGAAGAATGGGGCCACCAAGCGAACCGCTGACGTCGTACTGATTGAGGAGCGCGGGAGGCCTGGTCAAGCCGACGCTGCGCAGATAGTCGTCGATGTTGTCCGACCGCAGGTTGTTTCCGGTGCCGCTGTAGAACGCGGACCCATTGAACGTGTTGCCGCCCGATCGTGGGATGAGGTTGACACTCGGCCCGCCCGCTTCGGCCTCACCCAGTCCGCCCGACACCAGCACCTGCATCTCGTCGGTGTTGGCCACGTCATAAATGAACGTGGAGACGCCGCCGCCGTTGAACGACGCCGCGACTGGCATGCCGTTGATCAACATGCGTCCTTCGTTGGCGCGCCCCCCATTGGCGGTAAAGAACGTCATGAACGGTTCGGTCAACGCGCCCCGCGAGGTGTTGTCGGTCGTGATCCCAGGGATCGCGGCCAAGAGAGACCCGTAGCTGCGTGTGACGGGCGCCGTGGCGAGCGTCTCGGCGGTGATGACCATCTCGCGACGAGTCGACTGCACGTCCACCACCGGCGTCTCGCCGGTGACCGTGATCGTCTCCTGCAGCGCACCGACGCGAAGATCCGCGTTGATCGTGATGACACCCGATCCGGTGATCGCCACGCCTTCTCGCACGACGCGGGTGAATCCCGGTAACGAATACGTGACGGTGTAGGTGCCCGGCACCAGGTCGGTGATTCTGTACTGCCCGGATCCGTCCGAGACGGCAGCACGAGTCCTTTCAATCAGCGCCGCACTCGCGACCTCGACAGTGACGCCCGGCAGCACCGAACCGGACGTGTCACGAACGACCCCAGCGAGCGTCGTTTGTGAATGAGCAAGGGAAGGCAGGAGAACGAGGAACCCGACGACGAGGACACTCAGCCACCGATTCATGAGCAAGCTCCTTTCGCAGATGTGGACGCTGTCGCCCCCGCCTGCTGCACGCCGAAAGGACGCCGATACCCGGGATCCGAAGGATGAAGCCGCTACGCTGAAGCCGCCGTTAAGGTATTCGAAGGAGGGATTGTTAAGAATGTAAAGAACGTGAGGATGGTATACGCCCGTGCGAGCCCGTCGTCAAGTCATTCGAGGTGCGTGAGGCGGCTCGCAGACCGTCGCGTGCAGTCACCTACCTCGGATTGTCGTGGTGTGACCCGTCGATGATGTGCGGCACGTCGCGGTCCTCGCAGCGTGCCGGCTCCTCGATCTCGATATCAGTGATCCACATCATCTGCGGCTTCACGGACCACGGCTCGGCAAGGATCGCGGGATCCTGCACGGTCGCTCGCCACTCGATCGTGTCGCCCACGCGGCGGAACCGTTCGGTGACCTTGAGGTCCTTGGTGTGGAACGCCCCGTTGTCGGTCAGCCAGGTGTCCTCGTTGAAGCCCACGGTCTCGACAATCAACGTGTCGCCCTCGATGCGCCCAATCGCGTCGCCGAGATAGCTGGCCGGCACGTCCTTGCGATGCGGGCGGCCGTCGGTCGGGATGATTCGGAAGAACGAGCCGTTCACATCGTCATAGAGGAAGACCACCTCGCGCGCGTTCTGCACGATCTTGGTCGGCGGCCCGATGCGCGGGACGCCCGGCGGCTGGCACCGCAGGTTGGAGTCGAGCTCGACCTGGCGCTTCTTGAAATCGGCAACCTTCGCCTGGAACTCCGGCTTGTATTTCGGAAAGTCCAGCTGCACGGGAGGGAACGGGGCCGGCGGTGCACCGACTGGCACGGCGCCGCCGCACGCGATCAGACAAATCGATCCGTCAGGCCGCTTCACCGGCCGCACGAACTCGATGCCGCCCAGATGATCCCACGTCCCGTTGAAGTCAATGCGGCCATCGGCCAGCTTCGGCGTGGCCTTGGCCGACAGCTTCTGAAGCTGCTGAACGTTTCCTCGGTTCGCGGCTTGAGCCGCGACCTGCGCGGAGGAGTCGGCGGCAACGGCGAGCACCGAGAAGGCGACGATGGCGGAGGTAACGAGACGGTGTGTCATGACCGATCCTCTACTGCCCCGTTGGCGAGAAGGAGTGTCCGTCGGCGTACGTGATCTTGTTGATCCATCCCAGGTGCTTGGAGCCGTCGCGCGCCGGCACCGCGTTGATCGTCACTTCTTCCCCGGGCTTGCCTTGCAGAGACTCGCGAGTCAGCCCCGCGCGGCGCATCATCGCCGTCGGCAATGTCGCGAGGGCCCACGTCGCCGTCGTGCCGTCGGCATCCTTGACGGCGAGGTGGATGTAGATGTGCGGGTTGATCCAGTCGATCTTCGAGATGACGCCCTTGAGCGCCATCGGTTTCGACATGTCGAACTGGCCGGGAACCGAGTGATGCGCCAGAAGCGTGGCGGCCGCGGCCATGCCGATTGTCATCGCGACGAGAAGACTGCCCAGTCGATATCGCATCGCACACGCTCCCGTATACCGCTCGCGCACAGCGTATGCCCGGACCACAGCCGGGTCAAGCCGAGGGCGTGACGTTGGACACGGCCTGATCGGGATCGAAGACGGTGGCCATCATCGCCAGCGCCGTCTGTGCGGCCGGCGTCGAGCGGTTGGACGATTCACGGGCGATCAGCGAACTGATCTCGGCCCGCGTGGTTCCATCCAGCGCGGCAACGAGAGCCGGGGTCGTCGTCAACGTTCGCGCCAGCGACATCAGCCAGTCGTCGTTGAAGTCGGTCAGCACATGGCGGATGAGCGCCACGAGTGCGGACGGATTGCCCGCCAGGGCTCCTGACTCGACCCATTCTCGTCCGAGGAACGAGAGCAGACGGGGGACTCGCTGGGCCGTTACGGCCACCGGCAGGTTCTCCATCAGGGCATTCACGACCTTCGTCCGGCCCTCGGGTTCGAGCGCGTCGAACACAGCCTTTCTCCCGGCATCAGCCCACTGCGAGCCCACTGACTTGGCCAAGTCTGGAATGAAACGTGACAGTGCATCCGCAGCGGGCGCTCCCAGCGTCACGCTCGCGTTGCGCGCTGCCAGCGACTCGACGAGCTTCGAAAGTCGCGTCTCACGGGCGAGGCTATCGGTCCACTCGCTCTCACTTGCACGCTGCACACCTTCAGCCGCGAGGGCGACCAGCGCTGGCGGTGGGTCTTGAATCGCAATCGCACCGGCGTACATGGACGCGCGATCGTTGCGGAACGGTTCCGCGATGAGCTTCGTCGCGAGATCGGAGTCGCGCTCCGCGAGCGCGTTGGCAACGTAGAAAGGATCAGCGCCGGGAAAGCTCTCGTTCCACTCGTCAATCAACAAGGCTGATGGGAAGACACGGGCCGAGGGCCGCAGATCTGCCAGATAGCCCACGGCGGAGAGCATGGCCCACCGCGCAAGCTGGGAGGCCTTCGCAACAGCGAACAGAGTCTCCGCGCGCCCCATACGGACGACCGCCTTGCTCAGATGCTCGCCGAACTCGCCCACGTTCTCCTGCAGCTGAATCGGAAACCAGGACGCATGTGAATCGAGTCGAGGCAGCAGCTCGAGCGCTGGGTCGAATCTCAACGTGGTGTAAACCCATGCATTCGACAACGCCGGGTCAGCCCTGACGTGGCCGTCTGCCAACCGAGCCTCTACAACGACCCTGACCTGCTCACGAAGCGTCTCGACGGCGTGCGGCTCATCCCAGAGCACGTGCAGCGCAGTCAAGTAATGAACGGTCGCCGCACCAACGGGCTCCGCCAGGCGCGAGTTCGCCGCGTCCACGAGGACCTTCCACGGGACATCGGCGCGAGACGTCCACGCCAGGCGCACGGCCGCGACGGCGCTCTCGTCGAACGTGAACTCGGTGGACGAGAGTTCGACGAGCGAGCTCCCGCGGCGACTTGCGGCGGGAAGCGATCCCAGAAGCGCTCTTGCGGATCGCGAGTCATCAGTTCCCCGGCGAACCGCGCGTATGTGCCGGCCGGGCCAGGGATCGCTACCTTTGGCGAAGGAGCGGCGGCTCCTTTCAACGCGGATGCCAACCGTATGTAGTCGTCGATGAAGGCCGCGAGCGTTGTTCCTGTCCCCCACGCCTGGTCAGCAATGCGAGCGTTGACGAAGTGGCCGAACAACCGCGGCGCCATCCTGGTGTCGCGCCGGTCGAGAACCAATATGCCGTCCACCGCTCGGGCGTCCATCGGGCTCCAACTGCCAACGACCTGGGTTGCCACAATGATCCGTGTGAACCAGAGATCGATGCGGGACGACGTCTCGCGAGCCAGAATCTGACTCTCCTCGAGGGCGACGGCGGCATGCAGGAGATTGCCGCCCTCAGCCGTCGGCCACTCCTCACAGCCGCGCTCGATCGCCTGATCGAGTACGAGCCCGAATGCGTCGTTGGCCTGCTGCGAGCGCGGCAAGATGTCTGCGGTTCCGGCGCCTCGAGCGCCCGGAGAATAGGCTCCTGCAGAAGGAGCTGTTGTGCAGCCTTCCCAGGAACGCCATAGGCGAGAGCCGCCAGGTGTTCGCGCGCATCCATGCTGACCAGGCCGAGCTCGCGCGGAGCCGGAAACTGACCAATGGTTTCGAAGGTGATGGATTCACCGTCGCGCTGCAGGAGCACCGAGTAGGCCAGATCGGGCAGCGGAATCGTATCCTGCCACTGGCGATGCAGTGACCCGACCTGATTCACGAACAGCTTGAGCTCACGAGGCGTGGGCGAGAGCGCACCTGGCTTGCGCCTCACGGTATACAGACGATAGACCCGAAAGAACTCATCGTCAGTGTGCGATGGCATCGCGTCCTTCAAGCGAGCCATCAGGTAGTCCTTCCAGTTCGACAACAGCGGAAGGGGCACTTCGAATCGAACCTGAAAGGTCTTGTCGAGAAACGACTCGGCGACGTTGGATGCCGTGTGCACTCTCCTGGGGCCACAGCCGCCGGATAGCGCCGCCATCGAATGGCAGCACACACCACAGAGTGGTCGAGCCACGGCTCGCGCGAGTCGCGCTGACGCACGAAGGTCTGAAGCGTGGACCACACGGCGAGCGCCTGCTCGGTGTTCACGCGATCGAGGTTGTCGATCACGATCACGAGACGGCGGGCATCGTCCGCGGCCAGGCCTTCGGCGCGACTCGGCAGGCGTCAACGCCGCCGCCATCACATCGAAGAACGCCCGCTCGAACTCGAGCGTCGTCGGCTCGCCGCTGTCGAGCGTCTCCGTCCGCTGGGACGTATCTGTCTGCCGGACGAAGACCGTCAACGCGTCGCGAAGGCTTTCCTTCACCGCGTTGGCGGATCGACGCACCACCAGCAGACCACCGACGTAGAGGAGCAGGACCACGAGCGGCGCGAATGCGAGGAGAAGTCCAGCGATCGCCAGCCAATCCGGCGATTGAGAGAGGTTGACTGACAAACCGGCGTCGAGACGGTTGTCGAAGAGGCTGCCCCCGATCGGCACAAAGAGCAGCGAAATCGCCAGCACGATCGCCAGCGGTGACAAACGCGGCCGGCTGGCCTGCTCGGTGACCTTGCGTCGCCCGGCCAGATATTGCAATCGCTCGTCCCATGCCTGGTCCTTCAACCAGGCTTTTCCGGTCAAGCGCTCGATGAGACTTTCCAGGAATGTCCGTCGAAGCGAGTCGCCTTCGTGCGCCCACGCATCGAACACCCACACCGTGCACGACTCTCGTGTCTCGAGCTGATTCTGCAGGAGCTGCACGACCGTGGACTTGCCCGGCACCCCAGGTGCCGAGAAGGCCCACGCACTTGCCGCCTGACGAGTGCTGAACCAG
Source organism: uncultured Acidobacteriota bacterium (assembly GCA_963751025.1). Classification (GTDB taxonomy): domain Bacteria; phylum Acidobacteriota; class Vicinamibacteria; order Vicinamibacterales; family UBA2999; genus Gp6-AA40. Next base: position 201,029 of record CAVVTC010000018.1, read on the forward strand.
TTGCGCAATCGCATTGGCAATACGCTGATGGGCGCCGAAGGCGTCCTCAGTCGCGGGCGCATCCGGGACGAGATGAGTCGGGCAGGCGTTTGAATCCACGGGTGACAGGGTCTGGCAGCGCTGGAATCGTCCGGCTTCGTCCGACGGGCAACAGCATGTGCTCTAAGAGCAGGGGTGGAGCCTGTGCGGTCGGCCCTACAGGAGTTTGTGTTTCGTCAAGAACTCGCGAATCGTGGCGTAGATCATCGTCCGCTGCTCGGGCGTGAAGTTGCCATGGCCGCCGCCAGGAATCGTGAGCAACTGATTCGGCACGGCCGCTTTCGTCAGCGCATCGTGCAGCCGGACCGCATGCTGATACGGGACGACGCGATCGGCGTCGCCGTGAATCGTCAGAATCGGCGGCAGACCCGCGCGGACGTAGGTGAGCGGCGACACGCGCTTCGCCATCTCCTCTCGATTCGGCAGGCTGCCGAACCACGTCATCGCGGCGTTGGCGCGATTGGGCCCGTCGATCACGTCGCCGACGTCGGTGACGCCGAACCAGTTGATCGCGGCGGCCGGCCTCGGCACCGCTGCCGCACCCGCGCACTGCCGATCGAGTCCCGCGCTCTCCGGAATCATCGCGCTCGTCAGCGACAGATGTCCGCCCGCCGACTCGCCTGTCGTCACGATGCGGGTCACGTCGATCATGTAGGTCTTCGCCTGCGCGGCCAGGAAGCGCAGCGCGCAGAGACCGTCTTCGACGGCCGCGGGCGCCGGTGCCACGCGCGCCAGGCGATATTCGACGTTGACGACGTTCCAGCCCATCTCCATCCAGGGAAGGATCTTCGTGACCGCACCTTCCTTGTTGCCCGCGGCCCAGAAGCCTCCGTGGAAATACACCATCGTCGGCTGCGGCGTTGTCGCGCCACGCCGGTAGTAGATATCCAGCTTCGACTCATAGTTGCTGGCGGTCAGGTAGGTGAGGTTCGGCGCCGTCTGATACGTGGCGTCCGCGTGGACCGCCCACGTCGCGGACGAGGAGAGCTGCGCCGAGAGATCAGGAGCCGCGATGACCGCGACCAGAATCACGACCGCAAGGAAAAGTCTCTTCATGAGCAGGAGGATACTCGTGGACCGTATCAACTGGAAAAGAACCGCTTACAACGAGCCTCGACCGCGATTTCCCGGCCGCGACAACGGAGCGGCCGGTAGTGATTTGGGAAAGGCGTACAAAATCCAGACTATGAAGCGCTTCTCGCTCGCGTGGCTCGCTGGTCTCCTGCTGTTCACGACAATCCCCGCGACCGCGCAGCGATACGCGGCCCGGCGCGACGGCGACATCGTTCATCTGACGGACACCGCCACCGACACCCGCGTGTCGATTGCGCCGTCGATCGGCAACATCGCCTTTCGCATGGTCGTCAAAGGGCACGACATCCTGCGCTTTCCGCACGCCGACATGGCCGCGTTCAAGGCCAACCCGAACCAGACCGGCATCCCGTTCATGGGGCCGTGGATCAACCGTCTGGACGAGCAGGCGTTCTACGCCAACGGGAAGCGGTATCCCTTCGACATGACGCTCGGCAACGTCCGCGGGAACATCCCGATTCACGGGTTCGTGACCTCGACCTCCGAGTGGCGCGTGGTATCAGTGGACGCCGGCAGCGGCGGCGCATCCGTCACCAGCCGGCTCGAGTTCTTCCGCCAGCCGTCCTGGATGAAGCAGTGGCCCTTCGCGCACACGATCGACATGACCTACCGTCTGTCAGAGGGCACGCTCGAAGTGGAGACGACGATCGCGAACATGAGCGCGGAGCCGATGCCGGTCTCCGTCGGATTCCATCCGTACTTTCAACTCACCGACTCCCCGCGAGACGAGTGGACGATCTCGGTGGGCGCGCGCACGCACTTGAAGCTGACGCCGAACAAGCTGCCGACCGGCGAGACCGAGGCCATCGGCGCGCCGTACACGGGCGGCGTGCCGCTGCGCGGCTACGACATCGACGACGGTTTCAGCGATCTGGTGCGCGACGGCCAGGGCCGCGCGACGATGTCGGTGATCGGCAGGTCGCAGCGGATCGACGTCCGGTTCGGGCCGAACTATCGCGCCGCGGTCGTGTGGTCACTGCAGCCGCACACCTTCATCTGCTTCGAGCCGATGGCGGCGATCACCAACGCGCTCAACCTCACGCAGAAGGGCCTCTATAAGGAGTTGCAGAGCATCGCGCCGGGAGGCACCTGGCGCGAGAGCTTCTGGATCTCGCCGAGCAGGGTTCTAGCGATCAGGCGGGTCTGAAGACCCGCCTCTACGAGAGCAACTCGCGCAGGTGGAAGTGGTGCTTCCCGAGTTTTCCGCCGTAGTTCCCCGCCGTGATCTCGACGACGCCGGGGCGGCACGCGGCGTCGAGGCCGGCGCGAAGCGCCTGCTCGATGGACGGACGATCGAGCCCGTCCACGACGATTTCGAGCACTGAGTTCGCGCCCGCGGGCACCTGACTCTCAACGCCCTCGCGCCCGCGCAGCGTCGGGCAATAGGCGTCGTTGGTGGACGCGATCATGTTCTTGTATTTCTTCGCGCCCACCTTGCTGCCGGCGCGGACGATCCCGCCGGGAAACGGCAGGATGACTCCTCGCACCGCGCGCATCGCTTCGACCGCCGCTTCCGCCGCCGCAAGTGCGGCGCGCTGATGCTCGGCCATGATCAGCAGGTTGCCACCGCCGATCGCCTTCTGGATCCCGAACGACTCCTGGACGAGAAACTCGCCTTCCATGACCGGGATCCGCCAGTAGCGCTGCCCGTTCAGCATCTTGCTCGACTGAAACTTGTCGCCGAAGTGACGCAACTGGCCGCCGACGATGACACGCTCGGGCGCGTCCGGCAGGCCGTCGAAGCAGGCCGTCGTCGGACAGGTGAGCACGGTCTGGCCGATTCGATCGATCAGTTGCCGTTGAAGTCCCTCGGCATCGAAGCCGAAGAGCAGCACGCTCACGCCAGGCCGCACGTCGGGGGTGACGTCAGGAGCCAGCTCCGCTTCGATGCCCGCCTCGACCTTGCAGCCGATGACGGAGGTCGCGAACCCGGTCAGTGACTGGGCGGCCGTCCGAGCCCACGCCGGTGACTGCGCGGTGATCACGATTCGCGCTGCACGCATGCTGAAGGCTTCGGCGAACGTGTCGACAATGCGTACGCCGCGAAGGTCCATGGGGATAGTTGGTCGGCGGTAGCCGGTAGCTGTCTGGTCGGTAGGCGGTAGCCGGTAGCTGGTAGCAGGTTCACGAGTTCCTGCTACCGGCCACCGACTACCGGCTAGCGACCAAGGATCTACTTCAGGTGCTTCGAGACCAGCTTGGTCATTTCGAACATGTTGACAGTGGCCTTGCCGCCGAACACGGTCTTCAGCGCAGCGTCGGCCTTGATCATCCGCTTGTTCTTCGCGTCCTGCAGCTTGTTCTTCTTGATGTACGCCCACAGCTTCTTGGTGACCTCGGTTCGCGGGATCGCCTTCGACCCGACGATCTCGGCCAGCGCGGGGCTGGGCGACATGGGCTTCATGAACGCGGCATTGGGCTTCCTGGCCTTCTTCTTCGCTGTCTTCTTAGCCATCTGGTCTCCTTTGAAAGGTCTTGCTAGCGGCGCGTGCTGTCGCGCCGAGGTTCGAACGACAAAGTGTTCGAGAAGAACGGCAGGACCTTTTCCTCCAGCCGTTGTGGAATCCGGTTGCCGTGATCGCCCTCGTAGGTCTCGAAGGTGTGGGTGACGCCGAACCGCTTCAGCGCCTCGACGAGTACCTGGTTGCTCGTAATGAGATTGTCCTGGAGGCCGATGTCGAGCGCGATGCCCTTGAGCGTCTTCAGGTTCGGCACGTATTGATCGAGCATCGCGACCGGCGAGTTCGCCGCCCACTTCACGGCGACCGCGGGCTGCACCTCGCCATTCCTGGTCGGCAGGTCGAGGAACAGCGGCGGGTTCGCCGGGTTCGGCGCCCATGCGGCCGCCCGCGCCAGCGTCCCCTGTGCGCCGCGGTTGCCGCGGGCCTCCTCCGCCGTCCGAATCGATTCCGCCGGCGACGGCCCGCCGCCGCGCGGCGGACGCACCGTGCCTTCGTTCAGACAGCAGGAGCTGAGCGCGTAGATTGCCGCGAAAACGTCCGGCCGCTTCATGGCGATCCGGATCGTCCCGTAGCCGCCCATCGAGTGACCGGCGAGCCCGCGGCTGTCACGTGTCGGCAGCGTGCGATAGGTCCGGTCCATGTAGGCGACGAGATCGTCGGCGATGTAGCCTTCCCAGTTGCCGGTGGTCACCGAATTCGAATACATGCTCCCGCCGTACGCGTTCATCGCGTTCGGCATCACCAGAATCATCTCGCGCGCGGCCCCGGCCGCGAACACACGCTCGGCAATGCGATGGAGCTGCCGGCCACTGTCGCTGCCGAAATACCCCAGGTCCGTACCTGTATACCCGTGGAGGAGATACACCACAGGATAGCGTCTGCTGCGTTCCTTTGCGTAACTCGGAGGCAGATAGATCGAGACATCCGGCGATGCCGACTCGCCCATCAGGTTTCCTTCGAGCGACTTTCCGAACACCTTCACCCGCTCGAGAGTGCCCTTCAGCGGGGCCGCGGCAACCTGCGCCGCCGCAGTTCCCTGGGCGGGGGCCTGTGCCCCCGCGCCGACCATTCCACCGCCGATGCCTGCGAGGAGCGCGACAACCGCCACGCGAGTCACGAGTAGGGCGGGTCCTTTCGGACCCGCCGCGCATCGACGCAGCATGACTACTTCCTTCCGAGCGACGCCTTGATGTCGGCGACGTTCGTCAATCGATCGGGGTTCAGCGAATGCACCGACATGATCCGCTCGGGATCCAGCTTCAGTCTCTCGATGTTGTCGAGGAACACCATCGTCCCGGTGACCGGCGGATTCGGCACCGGCGCGGCGGCGGTCGGCAGGTTGAACATGTCGGCGTACGCGAGGATCCGTTCCTTGGGCAGATAGACGATCAGGTTGCCGTCGGCATGCGGCAGGCCTTTGATCTGGTGCACTTCGACAGTGCGCGTCGCATCCTGGAAGACGCGCTTGTCGCCAGCGATGCCTTCGATCTTCAGCTTCTTCCCCGACTTCGACATGGCATCAGGCGCGAGCGTGCGCGGCGCGGCCATGGCGCGCTCGAAGAACGCGACGTTGGTCTGATGCGTGACGATGGTGATGCCTTCCGCGACGGCCCCTGGCAGGCCACTCGTGTGATCGAAGTGATGATGCGAGATCACGCCGTAGCGAATCGGCTTGTTCGGAATGAGCTTCTTCGCCTCGGCGATGATCGCCAGCGACCGCGCCTCGTTCTGCGGTCCCGGCTCGTAGAGGAAGATGTGATCGGCGAACTCCACCGCGAGCGCGTTGTAGGCGCCGTTGATCCGGAAGACGCCCTCGGCGAGCTTCTCGGATGTGGGGCCCGCGGGCGCCGCGCCGGGACCACCAGGACCGCCTGGCCCGCCGCCGCGGCCAGCCGGCGGAGGCGGAACCGTGATCAGCTGCGCGATGTTCGCCGGGTTGGGGTTCGCGCCGAGAATCTGCGCTTCAAAGGTCGGCGACCCACCGCGACGCTGGACGATGGAGGCGGGATATTTCACGCCGCCCGCTCCCTCGCGATACTCGGTGTAGATCGATTCGACGAGCATGTCGCCGAAGATCGGGTTCTCGAGCCACGTCTCGACGCGCTCGACCATGTTGGCCGGGTTGATGTAGCCGACGACCTTGTACGGAATGCCCGACGGCGCTTTCACCGGGGCATTCCAGGTCACCACCTGAAATCGCCGGCCGCCCATGTTCTGGGACTTGACGGTGGCGTTGTTCAGCGCCGCGCCCTTGAGGAAGCCCCACGGCGTGACCCAGAGCTCCAGCTGCTGCGCCCACGCCGCATTGGCCGGAGCGATGTTCTGCTGGAACGGGGCCTGGACAGCGGGACCGCCGGTCACCGGCGCCGCGAACGTCACGCCGGTCGCACGCGAGACGGACTGTGTGAAGTCGATCGAGCGGACGTAGTCGCTCACATTCGTTCGGGGCCACTGGCCATTCGCGTTGTTCGACTGCCCGAGGCCGAAGTTGGCGCCGGAGCCGTAGTAGCTGATCGAATTGAGGTTGTCCACGCCCATCGCTTTTGAGGCGTTGCTGATCACGGTCTTCGCGTCCTGCGCCGCCGCCGTAGACGTCATCAATCCGGCCAATGCAATGGCCGACATCCACTTCCTCGTCATGTGTCCTCCGGAAAGGCGCGCCGGGAGGGTAGGCCCCCGCTCCGTCACGACGCCGCGGCTACATTATGTCCTTGCGCGCTTCTGCTCAAGCCCTAGTTTCATGAGGGATCAGGGATCAGGGATCAGGGATCGGGGATCGGGGATCGGGGATCAGGAATTTGGATCAGAGCCCGGGATCGTCGCAGTGGCAACGATCACCTTCGATCACGGCGCCAAGATAGCCGACTCGATCGACCGCGCGCGTCTCCGCAGAGCGGCGAGGCACCGCTCCACATCCGTGTCCTCGTCGAACACGGTGCAGATGGGCTGACCGGCTGCGATGCGCTCTCCGGGGTTGGGTATGTCCCTCACCGTCTCATCGTCCAGCCACCGATGCGTGGCGCCGGCGGTGAGCGCCTCCTGCGCGAAGACGATCGCTTTGCCGGCCGCTCCCGCTCGACGGCGCGCCTCCATCAGGTCGAACGCCGGAAGCACGCCGTTCACGCATGCATCCGCGTGTATGCCAAACATCGACACGCCATACGCCCGTTCGACGAGTTCCATAGACGCGGACCACCTTGGATTGATTTCGAGTGCATACGGAGTGCCGTCGCGGATGATGAGATCGATACCGTTGAGGCCGACGAGCGAGAACTCGGCGGCCGCGTGACGAGCCAGATCCGCCGTCGAGCTCGACACCGTGTCGTTCAGGATCGGATCGTCGGCCGGCGCCAGCACATTGCCGCAATACCTGTATCCCGACGCGCCACACGCCTCGTCACCGATCAGCTGATACGAGAGACCGAGCGGCACGGCGCGCCCGTTCGCGGCGACGAACACGATCGAGGCCGGGACGCCGTCGATACGCTCCTGCGCGTAGTGGCCGATCGGGACTCGCACGCCGGGAAGCCATCGCCGTACGCCCTGTCCTCCTCCAGAACGGAACGGCTTCACGATCCAATCGGTGGCTTCGCTCGTGACGTCCACGCGCGTGATCGGCGTTGCGAACCCCTGCCGGCGAAGACGTCCGGCGAACAGAAACGGATCGCGGACGCGGCGCAGGACATCAGGCGTATTTCCCCAGAGCGCGCGGCTTGCCCTGAGCGACGTCGAAGGGCTTGCGGCAAGTGTCGCCACGGCGCGCGGGTGATTCTCGAAGCTCGAAAGATAGGCGACCGCGTCGCACGCGATGTCACGTGCCACACGCGCCGCCGCGGACGCGGTGAAGCGCACGCCGAAGTCGCGCGGCACCGACAGGCTGCGCACCGACGGGTGCTGATCGAGATCGCCGAATGCATCGACCGCGGTGACGACGAAGCCGGCGTTCGCCGCGGACGCGGCCGCGGCCCTCGTCGAGACGCCGGCGATCACGACGTGCATGTCGGTTCCATGTTCCAGGTTCCTGGTTCCAGGTTCGTCTTCAGGGTTCCGGTTCAAGGTTCAGGGTTCAGGGTTCGACAAGGTCTGGTGATGGATCGGTCGAATGGCGGAACTCCGAACCTGGAACCTCGAACCGGATAGAACCTGGAACCTCGAACCTGGAACCTCGAACTGGAACGTCGAACACGAACCTGGAACGTGGAACCTGGAACGTGGAACTTCATGGTTCCCCTATGCCTAGCCGTGCGCGTGCGGCCGCCCGATCGACGACGAACAGGTGATCGAGCGCAGTGCCCGTCGCGCCGCGAACATCCAGGCGTTCGACCAGCATTTTCGATGTCCCGCCGCTCAGACCGTCGGCGATCAGGGCGGCGCCCTGTGCGGCCTGGCTGGCGGTCGTCGCAAACCCGTCGAGGACGTGGACCTCTACTCCATCGACGACGCCGAGGAGCCGGTGCGCGAGCTCGTCGCGGATGCGCGCGCTGCGCGCTCCCCTGCCGGACAGCACCACATCGTGCGCCTGAGGCACGGCGACGGCAAGCGCGGCAACGGCTTTCGCGGCGCTCTCCATGTACGCCTCCCACGCGACCCGGTCAGCGAGACTCGTCGATGCGGCGAGGATCTCCGCCGAGATCCCAGGCCTGCCGGCCACCGCGTCTGCGCCGCCGCTGAACACAAGAGCCTTCGTCACTGTCCCGGCGAGAAACGCGACTTCGCCATCGAGCGCCCCGGCCGCCCGCATGCCGAGCGGGCCAGACGATCCTCCCACGCCATCGACGATGCGTCCGCCGTCCACCGCCACGGCGGCACTGAATGCGCCGCCGAGCTCGAGCAGGATGAACGACACCTCGCTGTACGGCGGGTCTGACCAAGGCGGGTCTAAAGACCCGCCTCTACGTTTGTGCGTCAGTTGCCGGAGGGCAAGGGCCACGGCACAGACCTTGTCCGCCGTGCCCATGTCCACGCGGTTCACTTTCCGGTATGCGGGAACAGTGGCGAAATGGATGACGCCGGGCGTCAGCAGTACCGGCATCGACACGCGCGCCAGCGCGCGCATCAGCGCACGAAGTCCGCCGATGCCTCCCGGCTCGCCTTCGGCGGCGAGGAACGCGAGCCGGAGGTCCGCGTCCGTCAGATCCCGCGCGGCAGTGAGCGGCAGCCCGTAGCCGGAGGGCCCGACGACGAGATCGATCGGCGCTGCCTGCTCGAGAAGATCGGGAATGGCGTGATGGAGACGCCAGCGCGTCGGGTGTGGGAATCGACAGATCGAGGAAGACGCGGCCGTCTTCGAGACCGCACAGATCCACTGAGACTGTGCCAGGATCGATGCCTATGACTCTCGGCATGGAGAATCGCTCGTAATTCAGAATGCAGAATTCAGAATGCAGACAATGTCTGCGGCGATCTGCATTCTGCATTCTGAATTCTGCATTACGAGGCGCGAGCCTGCGTCAGGTCGCGAGCGACCTCAGCGATGGTCTCGGCATCGAGGACCTGATCGTTCTTCTCGAACAAGCGGGCGATGCAGGCCTTGTGGATCTTCATCTTCAGGTTGCCCACGCCGAGCGCGCCGAACGTCGTCACGCCGCCGCGATCGACCGCGTTGTCGGTCACCTCGATCCCCTCGACGCCGAGCGGCGGCACCGCATTCACGTCGACAGCGACACGGAGTCCGGCGCGGCCCATCCAGGCATCCCTCGGCACGAGGCAAACGCCGGCCGGACCGGCGCTGAGGAATACCTCCGCGCCCTCGAGCGCCGCCGCCGCGCCCGACGCATCGGCCATCGTGACCTCGCGGACGGTGACGCCGAACCGCTCCTGGATGCGCGCGCTGAGGCTGCCGTCGGCCTTGCGCCGCGACGTCACCGTGACCTGCTGCGCCGGCCTTGGCGAGCAGGCCCGCGGCGCGCATGCCCACGGGGCCGGAGCCGGCCGTCACGAGGATCCGCGTGCCCTCTACGCTCGCCGGCCGCCTGCTGAATGCGGGCCACGGCCGCCACGGCGGTCGTGTTCGAGCCGTTCGAGTCGAGCATCACCGACACGCGCATCGGACCGAAGAACGCCTTCTTCACCTTCGCGAGCAGGCGCTCGCCGACGGACATGTCGGTGCCGCCGATGAAGATCGCCGTGTTGTGGAGATCCTTCGGCCCGCGCGTGAAGATCGCGCCGTGCACCAGGTCGCGCACGGCGTCTTCGGTGACGCCGCCGTAACTCATGACGTCATCGGCGCCGCCATCGCGTGCGACGACGCCGTCGAAGACGCTGGGATGAGGAGAGCTATCGAGTTGAATGAGGAGTTTCTTCACGGAGGTTCGCAGGGGCGACGCATGCGGATCCGCCCCTGCAGGTAAACTCTACTTCGGGCGAGTAGGGATGCTTCGCAGTCTTCGAGCCCGAGATGACCTCGTCCATGGTCGGCTTCTTGCCGAGCGCACGGGCGATCGACTCCTTGGTCGCCTGATAGTTGTAGTCGTAGATCTTGTTGTCGTCGCTCGCTTCCCAGTGGATGAACACGCCCACCAGGATGCACAGGTCGTCCGCTTTGTCCTTGGGAATGACGCCGCTGGCCACCGAATCGACCACGGCGCGAGCCACCGCTGCCTGCGCAGGCCCGAACATCTGGACCGCCTGCTTGGCGCCCTTGATCGTGACCTTGTTGAAGAGCAGGGTGTCGGGCTTGGCCGGAAGATTCGGCGCGACCACCGCGAGCAGAGTCGTGAAGCCGTCCTTGTTGTTTGCAAGTGCGTTGACGAACGCCGAGCCGGCAGGCCCCGACTTGGAGCCAATGATCAGGTCGATGTGCGCGACCTCGTTGCCATCGCCGACCAGCGACTCACCGAGAAAGAAGTCCGCTGCCATGTCGAAGAACTCCTGTCGAAAAATGTAGTAGCAACTCCGGCCGTGCAGGTCTCGCTATGCGACGACGTTGTCGACCAGAAAACCGAACGACTATATCACCAGTTCTTTGGCGAGGGATCAGGCGATCCCTGCTTACCGGGCCGAGCAGGGAGATGGATTCCAGCCGGTGGCATCGCGCAGTTTCTTGAAATCGGTGGTCGTGAGGTACGCCCTCGTGAAGTACTCGGGGTCCTCGACCTTGGTCGTCACCGTCATCCACTGATCGCCGTTCGGCATGGTGTTGAGATCGTGGTACTCGGTCACGACCGCCTTCGCGCTGTACGGCGCGCCGTTCTTGCGCACATATCCGGGACGCAGGTTTGTCGTGACGACCTTGAGATTCCCGGTCCGTGACGCTCCCCGACCCGCCGCGAACTCCCACTCTGCCGCAGACTGGCCCTGCCAGGTCGGTTCGCCCGCGCCCGGCTGCGGCGCCGAAGCGAAACAGGCGTGTCTGCGTACCCGCATCGGTGTCGATGCGCAGCGTGTTCCCGTCCTCCCAGGTGATGTGGAGACGCCCGGGGATGCGCATCACATTGGCAGCGCCGTAGGCGCGGCACTGCCTCACCCGCGGCTCTCGTCCTTCGCCGGATCCCAGGTGTCGGCGAGCTTGCGCCCGGCGGGGTTCAGCGGCAGCGAGTCGTACACGCCTTTCTTCGGCGTGACCATTCGCCACTTCCAGTCTTCGACAACGACTGACACCCAGTAGCCGGTGAGATCGAGCGCGGCGGCCTCGCGAGCCGCCGGCGGCGGCCCGCCCCGGCCTCCAGCACCGCGCTGCGCGTGCGCGATCGACGACGCGAGGAACATGAGCGCGACAACGATCACGGTCCGGCTGAGGCGCGGACACTACGGAATGTGCAGGCCAGTGTCCGGCTTGAGCCGGACCATCTCGTCTAATCAACCGCTTCACCGGTACGCGAGCCCCACGCGAACCCGTCGAGCGGACGCCTCAGGCTGAGCATGAGCGCGCGATACTCGCCAGGCACTCTCGATGGACGAGCCGTCACCGTGATCGCATCGCCGACCTTGAGCGACTCGCGCTTCACGCCCTGCGCGCCGAGCTGCGCCGTGCCGGCCCACTCGACCGCCCAGCGCTGCGTCATGCCGTGTTCGTCGGGCGCTTCCATGTGAACGAAGGAATGCGGGTTGCGCAGCACGAACTGCACGAGCTTCCCTTCGAGCTTCACTTCCTTCGTGACGTCGTAGGTCGCCGCATACGAATGGTGGGCATACGCCGCGGTACCTGCGATCACTGCAGCGCCGATGACCAGAAGAAGCGTTCGCATCACATTACTCCCCGGTCCGCCTGAAGGCGGCCCCTACATTCACCTGAAGGTGGCCCTACTTCAGACTCGAATACACCGCTTCGACAAACATGTCTGTCGTCCATGGGCCGGTGGTTGACCCGTATCGCCCGTCGAAATCCATCGTCGGCCGCGCGGCTTTCACCTGCGCCAGCGTCATGCCCTTGCGCTTCAGATCCTTCACGCGGTCGCGGATGATCGTCACCATGTTGCGGTACGACGCAACGTCGGCCGTGTCCGAGAGCCGTCCGCGGCCGGGAATGATCCACGTGCCGCCCTGCGCGCGGTACTCGGCGACGGCCAGATCGAGGATCTTGTTGAGGCCGGCGATCACCCCGTCGATGGTCCCGCCCTTGTCCACCTCGATGATCGGATAGCTGACCGTCGAGAAAAGACTGCCGGCGCTGATCACTTCCGAGTGACGGAAGAAGACCATGCTGTCGCCGTCGCTCGTCGCCGCGGGCGCGTGATAGACGATCACGGCCTCGCCGTTGAAATACTCGGGCAGCTTGTGGAACTCGTCGAAGTAGGTGTCGGTCGGCCATGCCGCCGCCGGCATCGGCGACACCTTGCCGGCCGGAGCGCTCATCCGGTTGAGCACTTCCTCGTGCGCGATCACCGAGGCGCGCGGCCCGACGTTCTCGACCGCCCCGCCGAACTGCCCTCCGCGAGGGAAGAAGCCGGTGGTCGCGATCTTCTCGTTGCCGCCGATGCGATCCGGCGCCGCGCTCGTGTTGATGATGTAGCGAAGCGGTCGCGCCGGCGCCGGTGAGCTGATGACGGCGCCGATGTACGGACTCGACCATCCCCACCTGCCGGGGCAGTTGGCGCCGAAGCACTGATTCGCGGTCGGTGCCGCTGCCACCGCGGAGGCCAGTTGCCTGACGGCGGCGAGAATCTTGTCGGTCATCTTCGGCGTCGCCGGTGTCCACCAGCAGAATGCCGTCCTGGCCCAGCGACACCGTCAGGTTGGTGCCGTCGGCCATCACCATGTACACGTTGCCCTGCACCGGAAGGATGTGCACCTCACCATCGCGAGGGCCCTGGTCCGCGATGCGCTTGTCCACGGCGTTCGCCGAACGTGACGAGGGCACCTTCAGATCGGCAGCCTTGACCGCGCCGCCGTTCAAGCGTGGCCCGATACTCCGGGTAGATCGTCTTCACGCCGCCTCTGCGTTGGCTCGGCCGGCACCCACTCCGACGTCTTCAGCCACTCGCCGAGCGCGGTGTTCTGCCCGGGCAGGAAATGCGGCACCCAGTGGCGATTCGTGCCGCCGTTCTCCGCGAACGACGAGGCGTTGCACGTTTCGGTCGCGACGGTTGACGTCGTGTCGTACGTGTAGGTCGTCGATTCGACGTAGGGTTCGTCCATGTAGATCGGATCGTCGACGGACGTGACGATGGTGAGGATCTCGCCGTGGCGGGTGAGGTACTCGGTCATCGTCAGCATGTCGCTGGTCTGCGGACCGCCGCGCTTGAGATACCCGTCCTTGAGATGCGTGGTCGTGATCTTCAGCGTATTGCCGACCCATTCACCGGTCGAGAAGCCGGTCCACGTGTGCGGGGCATACGCAGGAGGATGCGGGCGGCCGTCCATGAACACCGGACGATCCAGCGATCGCATGAACTGGATGTGGTAGACGCTGACGCTGCGTGTCAGCGGATCCTGTTCCTTCAGAATGCGCGCGCCGCCGAGACCGCGCCATTGATGCGGCGCCGAGTGCGGCCGGCACTGATACTCGGGCGTGCCCCACAGCGACTCGGCGGTGGTGTCGGATCGCATGCGGCCTGCGTCGTTGAACGGGATGCCGAGATAGTCGCCGAGCGGCGGCTGAGCGGTGGTGTCCTGCTCGTTGTTGTCGAGACGCCACTCCCCGGCGATATCCGGGGGGATCGCGGGTCGCGCCGGTTGCGCCGATCCGCGAACGCTCGCGAACACCGTGACAGCCAGCACGGCAAGTAACGCCTTTTTCATAGAGTCCCTCAGGCGGTGACCGGCGTTTGCGCGCCGGCCGACTGCGCCTTCGCACGAAGAGGACGCACCAGCAAGGTCAACACGAAGCCGACGGCAAGCAGACCCGCGAGCACCTGCAGCGGCGTGTCGTAGATATTGACACGATCCGCGCCCGGCGGCAGCGCCGCTTTCGCACGGTTCGACAGCTCGGTAATGATGACCGGCCCGGCGATCGCGGCGGCCGTCCAGGCGGTCAGCAGCGCGCCATGAATCGCGCCGACATTCTGCGGGCCGAAGATGTCAGCGAGGAACGCCGGGATGGTCGCGAACCCGCCGCCGTACATCGTGAAGACGACAAAGAGGCTGGCCTGGAAGAGCCACCAGTTGCCGCTCGCCGCGAGCCCCGGAATCAGCAGGAACAGGAAGAACTGGGTGACGAAGAAGATGGTGTAGGTGTTGCGGCGGCCGATGTAGTCAGAACCCGAGGCCCACAGGAAGCGGCCGCCGGCATTGAAGAGGCTGATGAGCGACACGACCGCGCCCGCTTCGAGCGGCGTGCGCTTGAACATGTCCTGCATCATCGGCGACGCCTGCGCGAGGATGCCGATGCCCGCCGTGACATTGATGAAGAGGATGCCCCACAGCAGATAGAACTGCGGCGTGCGGATCGCTTCGTTGCGGCTGACGCTCCGGTCCGCGATCATCGGGTTCGTCTTCGCGGCGGGCGTCCACCCTGCGGGCTTCCATCCTGGCGGCGGCGACTCCATCAGGCGAGACCCGCTCAGCATCACGGCGAGATAGACGACGCCGAGCGTCATGACCGTCGGCGCCACGCCGAAGCGATCCATGAAGAACACGTTGAGGTAGCCGGCGACGAACGCGCCGCCGCCGAAGCCCATGATCGCCATCCCGGTCGCCATGCCGCGGCGATCGGGAAACCACTTCACGAGCGTGCTCACCGGCGAGATGTAGCCGAGTCCGCAGCCGATGCCGCCGATGATCCCCATCCCGAGAAACACGAGGAACGACTGCCGAATCGCCAGACCAATGCCGCCGATGACGAGACCCGCACCGAAGAACAGCGCCGCTGCCGTGGCCGCGACCCGCGGTCCGCGTCGCTCGACCCACGGACCGCCGAACGCGGCGCTGAGACCGAGCAGCGCCAGCGCGGTGGTGAACGTGGTGTAGGGCGGACTGAACCACCACGGCGAATCTGGAAACAGCGCCTGGATGGGCCGGTTGAACGTGCTCCACGCATAGACCGATCCGATGCACACGTGGACGAGGACGGCGCCGATTGGAATACGCCAGCGGTTCGGAGTCACGGGGCGGATTATAGGTCAAAGGCAAAGGTCAAAGGCGCAGGTCAAGGGGCACAGGTCAGGCAGAGCGTTAAGGTAGCGGTCATCGAAGCCTGTCAGAATCGCCTCGCCGCCGCGCGAGTCCGAGCGTCCCGCCACATCGCGCGTGGTTTCGCCGGCCTGCACCGCCGCCTCGACCGCTCGCTCGATGCGTCTCGCGTCCTCGACTCGGCCGAGATGCTCGAGCATCAGCGCGGCGGACAGGATCGCGCCGACAGGATTGGCGACGTCCTTCCCCGCCAGCGGCGGAGCCGAGCCGTGGACCGGCTCGAACATCGACGTCCGTCCCGGATGGATGTTGCCGGAGGCCGCCAGGCCGAGGCCGCCCTGCAGCGCGCCGCCGATGTCGGTGATGATGTCGCCGAACAGGTTGTTGGTGACGATGACCTGGAACTGTCCGGGGTTCTGCACGAGCAGCATGGCGAGCGCGTCGATGTAGAAGTGGCTCGCCTGCACGTCGGCGTACTCCGCGCTCACCTCGCGAAACACGCGCTGCCAGAGCGCGTGCCCATCGGCCATCGCGTTGCTCTTGTCGGCCATCGCCACCGATCGCAGGCCGTGGGCACGCGCGTACTCGAACGCGTGGCGCACGATCCGGTGCACGCCTTTGTAGGTGTTGATCTCTTCCTGAATCGCGATCTCGTCCGGCGTGCCGGCCTTGAATCGTCCACCGATGCCGACGTAGACACCCTCGGTGTTCTCGCGAAAGACCACGAAGTTCACGTCGGCGCGCGTGCGGCCCTTGAGCGGACAGAGTCGATCGTCGAGGAGGCGGACCGGCCGGTAGTTGACGTACAGATCGAGCTCGAACCTGGTGCCGAGCAGGATGTCGCGCGCGTGCCGATTGTCGGGCACGCGCGGATCGCCGAGCGCGCCGACGAGGATGGCGTCGAACGATCGCAGCGTGTCGTAGCCGTTCGAAGGAATCGTCTCGCCGGTCGCCAGATAGTGATCGGCGCTCCACGGCAGGTGATGGAGATCGACTCCGCCAATCGCCTCGAGGATCTTCACTGCCTCGGCGGTAACTTCCTTGCCGATGCCGTCGCCGGCGATCACCGCGATTCGATGTGCCACGAATCGGATTCTAGCCGCGTGTCTGCTTCAACGCGCTGCGGAACTGTCGCTGAGAATGTCGTAGAGCGTCGGGTCGCGCCGTATGACGGGATGCGTGCTCAACCTGGCTGACGCCCACTGGCTTCTCGCGCGGTCAGGCGATCATGCTGCCCTGACCTCCATAGGGATTCGCGGCACAGCAAAGAGCACCCGCGCAAGGCGACGCGCTAACGCAACTACGGCCACTGCCGCGGGCTCGTTCTCCAAGCCGCTGGACGGACGCGTGCAACGCCCCCAGGCCGCGGCGCCACAGCGCCAGGCGAGCTGGACAAGCAGGACCGATGGCTGCGCGGCCCCGCTTCCGTGATGCGCTCGTTGCGGCGAAGGACAGCGGAGCAATCTTCGCGAGGCACCAGGCGAAGAACGCGGTAGCGGCACTGGCATGGCGGAAGCGATGCACATCATCAAGCACGGCGCGAAACGTCAGGCGGTGATCGGCCGACTGCAGGCGCGGTCATCAACCGCCGCACGACGGGATCGGCGGCCGCCCGCTGCGCCGCGGCTCGGTCCCGCTCGTCGATCAGCGGCCGTCGCCGCTCGAGCAGTTCCAGCAACGGACGAAGGCCGTCACGGACGCGGCGGGCACGGGGAGGCGCACGAGGCGGTCCACCGCGTGCGCGGCGCGGCCGGACGGCAGCCGATAGCCCTCGCTCCCGCAATTGCGCGCGCAGCGATTGATCGTCTGCGTCCGAACCCGGATCAACTGCTCGCGCACGCGCAAGTCGCGCCGCACCGCGCGTTGGCCGCTGACACGCGATGCGCCGGCCGGTGGATGCCGCGCCGAGACGCCTCCATGAGCGCAACACGTCGCGACGGTCCGTCTTCACGCGGCGGTCCCGATGGCCATACATCAGCGCGTAATTCGGGTCGGCGGCGATCACCTGGTGCCCGCAGGCCTCCAGGCACTAGGCGACCCACTCGCTCTCGGTGCTGCTCTCGAGAAGGATCCGCAGCCGTGGCCGCGCCGCGAACACCCGCTCAAACGCCTCGCGGCTCGTCGGAATCCGGCGTTGCTCCACCAGGGCGCCCGTCTCCTCAACGATGCGAATCAAGCTCTGTCGCAGATGCAGATCGATGGCACCATATTCCATGGCTGGCTGCTCCTTTGCGCCTTGAGCGCGTCAACCCTTGTGCAGCGCAAGACTTACAGTTCCGCGCCGCTCTCGTCGTGCGCGGCCGCGACGCGGTATGCCGGCTCGCTCGTGGTTGGCGTCAAATTCAGCACAAACACACATGGTCTTCGCGATCTTCGTGAACTTCGTGGGTATACTCCGGCATCTATGACACGAGCCCTCATATCCGGATCATTTCTTCTCGCTCTCGCTGTCGTGGTGGCGGCGCAGAACAAGCCCGTCAACGGCGACTGGCCGATGTATTCGCTCAACCTCGCGGGCACGCGCTATTCGCCGCTGACCGACATCAACGCGGGAACGTGAGCACGCTGACGCAAGCATGGTCGATGCGGCTCACGCCGCCTGCTGCAGGCCGACGCGGCGGTGGCCCGGCCGCCGGTGGCGGTGAAGGCGCACCGGCCGGCCGCGGCGCGGCAGGCGCGCCGCCGCAGGGACGCGGTGCGGTTCCCGCCGAGGCGGACGAGCCTGCGGGCAGCAATCCTCAGGTCACGCCGATCGTGATTGGCGGTGTGATGTATCTGCCGGCGCGCGGCAATCAGGTGCTCGCGATCGACGCCGATACGGGCAAGGAAGTGTGGCGGCACACCTTGCCGTCGGGCGTCCGGACGACCGCGCGCGGCGTGGCCTACTGGCCGGGCGACGGCCGTCTCGTGCCACGCATCCTGCTGACAGCGGGCCCGAAGCTCGTCGCGCTCGACGCAGCAACCGGAACGCCCTCCGCAGACTTCGGTGACAAAGGCATCGTCGAGATCGCGGTGCCGTGGAACGGCGTGCCGACGATCTATAAGAACGTCGCGATCCTCGGCGCGACGGTTGGCGAGGTCAATCTCGCCGAGCCTGGTGACACGCGCGCATTCGACATCCGCTCTGGCAAGCGCCTGTGGGACTTCCGCACCGTGCCGCTGCCCGGCGAACTCGGTCACAACACCTGGCTCGATAACGGATGGCGGAATCGATCGGGCGTGAACGTGTGGGCGTGGTACATGACGCTCGACGAGGAACGCGGCATTCTCTACATGCCCATCGCCGGACCCGCGGGCAACTACTGGGGCGGCGATCGCCCGGGCAACAACCTCTTCGCGAACTCGATCGTCGCCGTCGATGCCGAGACCGGCAAGTATCCGCTGGCACTTCCAGACCGTGCATCACGACCTCTGGGATTCGGACATGCCGAATCCTCCCGTGCTCGTGGACATCACGCAGAACCCCTCTGTCCGCCAGGGCAGGCGGCCGTAAGATCCCCGCGCTCGCCTCGGTCGGCAAGACCGGCTACATGTTCATCCTCGATCGCGTCACCGGCAAACCGATCTTCGGCGTCGAGGAACGGCCCGTTCCGAAAGGCACGGTCCCTGGTGAATGGTATTCACCGACGCAGCCGTTCCCGGTGAAGCCGGCGAAGCCGCTCGTGCGCGTCGAGTTCAACAAAGAGCGCGACATGGTGCGGCCCGAGGACACCTCGGCGGAGCACGTCGCCGAGTGCCAGGCGCTATGGGACAAGAGCGGCGGCTTCTACAACGCCGGCGCGTTCACGCCGTTCGGCTTCCACGAACCAGGCGCCGCGCCGAAGAGCACGATTCAGTTTCCCGGCGGCACCGGCGGGATCAACTGGGGCGGCGCGACCGCGGATCCGACGACGGGATTCGTGTATGTCAACGCGCATGACACGTCGCTCGTGGGATGGATCGAGCGCAGGCGCCCTGGTTTGAACTATGGCAATGGCGTCGCCGGTTCGACGCTGCCCTACGACCGCGGCAGCGTCAACGGAGCCGGGCCGTACTTCACGTTCAGCGCGCCGTTCAAGGACGCGACCGGCCGCACGCTCGCGAATCTTCCCTGCCAGCGTCCACCATGGGCCCGCCTGGTCGCGGTCAATGCGAACACCGGAGAGATCGCCTGGGAGAGCACGCTCGGTATCAACGAGGCGCTACCCGAAGGCAAGCAGCTCACCGGCGGCAGCGGCAGCGCCGGCCCGACCGCAACCGCCGGCGGCCTGGTCTTCGTCGGCGCCACCAACGATCGGCGGCTCCGCGCGTTCGACTCGAAGACGGGGAAAGAGCTGTGGGTCACCAGGCTCGACGCAGACGGTGAACGCCAACCCGATGACCTATCGAGGCAAGAACGGCAAGCAGTACGTCGCGGTCGTCGCCACTGACACGCTCGTTGCGTACGCCTTGCCGTAACGACCGTTTGGACGGCGGGTCCAAAGAACAGGACCCGCCCTACACCGAGGCCGGTCCGAAAGGACCGGCCCTACGCTGCCAAGATCAGAACCGCACGCCGAGCGAGAACCTGAACATCCTCGGCGTGGTCCACGAGAACTGACTCACCTGCCGCCCGAAGCTGCCGCCCTTCGCCCAGTTCACGCCTTCGACCGGCGTCTCGGTAAACGGATTGAACGGCCGCATCGCTGGCGAGTTGGCCGCCGTGAGCACGCCCAGGTTGACGCGCGACAGGTTCGTGGCGCCGCCGTTGGAGAAGACGGTGGCGCCGCAGCCGCACAGTTGCGCCACGTTGAACACGTTGAGCACCTCGCCGTGGAAGAACAGCTGGACACGGCTGAGGCCAGGCAGTCGATAGGCGTAGTTGAGGGACAGGTCGGTGCGATAGTTTGCTTCCGTTCTGAACTCGTCGCGGCTGGTGAAGTAGTAGTCCCAGAAGCCATCCGCCCGGTTGCCGCTCGGATTGAGATAGAGACCGGCCGGCGCGTACGGAATGGTGTTGATCGCCCCCACCGCCCCGTACGGAACACCGGACTCGAGCGTCTGGACCACACCAAGATCGATCCCTCCAAAGGCATCGCCGATCGGGATGCGATAGGTGCCCCACAGCCGCGCGCGGTGCCGCTGATCGACGCTCAGGTCGCCCTCGGGACTGTTCCAGCGGGCCTCCATGAATTCCGGAAACGACAGCAGCTCCGTCAGCACCGGACCGGAAGTCAGCGTCTCGCCGTCGAAGGTGCCCGAGGCTTTCGACAGCGTGTAGTTGCCGCCGACCTCCGCACCCGACGCGAATCGATAGTTGGCCTGGAACGTCGCGCCCTTGTACTTGCGGTCAACGACATCGGTGTTCTCGACGAGCGTGAGGTCGAACGTGCCGGCAACAGGATCGGTGACGCGGCCGGTCGTGGTGTCCACGCGGCTGGCGTAGAAATCCGCGTAGTCGCGATACACGAAGTCCGCGCGCAGCGACCCGCGCCCGCCGATCTGGCGCGCGATGCCCGCTGCCCACTCGTTGACGTTCGGGGAATCGAGCGAGCCGTTGATCCGCGACGACACGCCTGGAATTTCCACGGCGCTGAACGGCCGGCTGGTGCCGCCGTTGGCGTTGAACCACGAGAACACGGTCTCAATCGCCTGCGGCGTCGTCATCAGCGGCGCGGTGGAATCGGGGTTCACCGCTGGTCCGAGATACGGCCACTGGTACAACGATGCATTGCCGCCGGGCGAGATATCCGCCAGCCCCGTATTGAGCGCGTTCACATAACGGGCGAAGCTGCCGGTCGCCGACCAGATGCCGTCGCCGGTCGGGTCGTAGACCACGGCCAGACGTGGACTCCACTTGCTGCTGTCGGACACCATGCCGCCGGCCGCGTCCTCGCCTTGATTGCGATCCCATCGCACGCCGAGGTTGAACGTGAAGTTGCCGCTGTACTGCCACTGGTCGTTGAGGAAAACCGAATTGGTGCGCAGGTCGGTGCCCTGGCTCAGCACCGTAATCGGATTCCACTGGATGATCGTCGAGTTCGGCAGGAACACCGGCACGATGTCCGTGCCCCGGACGATCGTCGACGTGCCGAGGATGCGGTAGTCGCTGCCGGACTGATAGTTGTTGGCAAAGCGGTGATCGTTGTAGCTGTCGAAGCCGAACACCATGTGATGCGACCCGCCCCCGCGCGTCGAAAGGAAATACGACCCCTTCGCGAGCAGATCGGTGTTGCTGCGCTCCTCTTCGTTGTCGCACACGCCGCAGAACGTCGGCGACCAGTAGCGGAAGTTGGTGCCGCCGCGCGCGCGATCGATGAGCAGCGTGCCCTCGATCAGATCCCGGGTCGGTGCGCCCGCGCCAACGAAGGTGAAGTTGCGCTGCGCCCATTGACCCTCGACCGAGAGGTTGGCCGTCAGCACGCCGGTGTAGTGCACCGACAGCAGATCCTGCGGCTGGCCCTGGTTGTACAGGCTCCGCGTGTCCATGATGTTCCCGGCCGAGAAGTTGTCGACCTGCTGATTGATCTTGCTGTAGGCGACGCGGCCCGTATGTCCCGACATCGGCGAGTAGGTGCCCTTGATCTCGTAGCGCTTCTCGTCGTTCGTGCGGATGTAGGGGATGCTGGTCGCTGCGGTGTTGAACGACGACTGCTGTTCCTGGAAGCGGCCGGCGTTGAAGAACCACAACTGGCGACGGGCGATCGGACCGCCGAAGGTGTACTCGTACGTCGGCACGACGCGATCGAGCTTGGCCTCGTTGAACGGCGACGTCGCGCGCCAGTCGTCGTTGTTGAACGACTGGCGATACGACCCGCTGAACGTGTCGCTGCCGGACTTGGTGATTGCGTTGACGAGCCCGCCGCCGAAGCGGCCGAACTCGGCGGAGACGCCCGAGGTGGCGACGGTCGTCTCCTGCAGCGCATCCTCGATGTACAGCGTGAACGGCTGGCCGCGCAGGTTCTCGGTGATCACCACGCCGTTGACGGCAAAGAGGCTTTCATACGACATCGAGCCGGCGATCGAATACCCGCCATTGGCGCCGGTGGCATGCACCGCCGGCCCCATCAGGATCGAGGCATCGAGCGAGCGATTCGACGGCAGCGTCGCCATCAGTTCCTGACGGAACTTCGCCGCAACCGTCGCGGTCTCGACGAACGGCGCGGCGCTGGCGACGACGTTGATGGTCTCGACGACGCCGCTGACCGCCATCGTTTCGTTGAGCGTGATCGTCTGCGTGCCGGCCACACCGACCTGCCGCTTGAGCGACTGAAAACCACTGAGCTCGAACACGACCGTGTAGTCGCCTGGCGGCAGCAGCGGGATGACGAAGTCACCGTTCACCGACGTGACGACCGTGCGGTCGCCCTGGAGGCTCGGCGATGTGGCGGTCACCGTCGCGCCGGGCAGTGGCGCCTCATCCGTCGAGAGGACACGACCCGAGATCGTGCCCGTCGGCACCTGCGCGCCAGCGGTGGCGGCGAGGAGGATCAGAGAGACAACGGACAGAAACACTCTCACCATCTCGTACCTCCTCGAGCGTGCAGGAGCCCGGCGGGTCTGTCAGACCCGCCTTCTTGAGACCCGCCTTCTTAGACAACGCCAGAGGGACCGTTTTAGAACCTCACACCAAACGTGAGCCTGAAGGTCCGCGGCGTGGTGTACGCGAAACGGTTGAGTGCCAGGCCGAAGGTCGGGCTCTTCGCCCAATGCGTGCCTTCGACCGGGGTGGTCGTGAACGGGTTGAAGGACTGGTAGAGCAGCGGGTGCGTGATGTTGGTGCGCACGGCCGTGTCCACCGTCTGGTTCTGCACGTTGCCGCCGAGCGTGAACGCCGCGTTTCCGCCGCAGCCGCAGAGCTGGAACTGGTTGAACAGGTTGATCACCTGCGCCTGGACGAACAGGGTCAGCGCTCGTCCGCTGCCGACGTTCACGCCGTAGTCGTACATCGCCGCGAAGTCGGTGCGCTTCTGCCCTTCGAGGCGGAACGCGTCGCGCGCGGTGAAGTAGTACTGCGTGCTGGCGCCGTCAGGCGGATTCAGATAGCCCGGGTTCCCGACGTACGGTCGGGGATCGACGCCGTTGACGAACGCGCCGTTCTGGTTCGATCCGCTGTAGGGCACGCCGCTCTCGAGCGCCTGCAGGAGGCTGAGCGTGAGGCCGGGCACCCCCGGATTGACGTTGAGCCAGAGGCGCGCCCTGTGGCGCTGATCGACCGACAGATCGCCGGTTGGATAGTTCCACTCGCCGCGATACTCCGGGTAGCTGAGCACCGCCTCGCGGCCGCTCGTGCCGGCGGCGATCGGACCGTTCGGCACCGTCTCGCCGTCCACGTTCCCCCACGCGCGGGAGATCGTGTAGTTGCCGCCGAAGTCGAGCCTCGTGCCGGCCCGGTACTGCGCCTGCACGCTCAGGCCGGTGTACTGGCGACTCAGCAGGCCGTCCTCGTCGTTCTCGAGGAGCGCCAGATCGTACGACCGCCCCTGCACGCTGGCCGGCGCGAACGAGCGGTTGTCGGCGGCCGAGCCAGTCGAGGTATCGGTCCGCTGCACGTAGAAGCCGCCGTAGTCGCGGTAGACGAAGTCGGCGCGCAGCGCGGCACGACTGCCGAACTGGCGGTTGATACCGGTCGAGTACTCCCAGACGTGGGGCGAGTCGAGCGACTCCTGCACCTGCGGCGTGACGCCGCGCACCGAGGGCGATCCGGTCAGTGGCAGGTTCGGGCCGCCGTTGGCGTTGAACCAGTCGAACGCCATCTGGATCGCCTGCTCGTTCGACACGCGCGTCGCCGGATCGGTGTTGATGCTCGGTCCGCGGTACACGAAGTTGTAGTTGTCCGAGTTGCCGGCGGGCGACGTCTGGTCGGCGATGCTGTTCAGCAGTCCGGCCACGTACTTCGCCACGCTGCCGGTGATCGACCACCGCTGATCGCCGGCTGGATCCCACACGACGCCGATGCGCGGGCTGAACGCGCTGCTGTTGGCGACGAGCAGGCCGTTGCTGTCCACGCCGTCGTTGCGATCCCATCGAAGCCCGACGTTCGCCGTGATCCGGTCGGACACCGTCCAGTTGTCGTTGGCAAACACCGAGTGGGTCCGGAAGTTCGTCCCCTGACTCTCGACGAAGATCGGATTCCACTGGAACTGGGTGGTGCCGTTGACGAACGTCGCAATCAGGTTCGTCCCCTCGAGGATCGCCGGCGCGTTGATCAGGCGATAGTTGCTGCCCGACTGGTAGTTGTTGGCGAGC
Organism: uncultured Acidobacteriota bacterium; assembly: GCA_963751025.1. Classification (GTDB taxonomy): domain Bacteria; phylum Acidobacteriota; class Vicinamibacteria; order Vicinamibacterales; family UBA2999; genus Gp6-AA40. The sequence goes on from CAVVTC010000018.1 coordinate 225,337, forward strand.
CGGACGTCATTGAAGGAATCGAAGCCGAACGTCAGGTTGTGTGAACCGGAGCCGGCCGTCGACTTGAAATACGAGCCCTTGACGAAGATGTCCTGGTTGTCGCGCTCCTCGTCGGTGCAGACGCCGCAGAACGTGGGCGCGTTGTAGCGGCGGCCAGCCAGGTCCACGAGCAGCGTGCCCTTCTGGATGTCGGTGAACGTGCTGCCGCTGCCGATGAAGGTGAGATTCCGCTGCGAGTACCGGCCCTCGAGGAAGAACGACGGCGTGATCACGCCGGTGTAGTTGATGGTGAACAGGTCCTCGGGCAGGCTGCGGTTGTACAGACTGGCCAGATCCATCGACGTCGTCGTGTTGAACGTGCCGTTGGTCTCGTCGCGATTGATCTTGGTATAGGCGCCCTGGACGCGATGGTTCGCATCGACGGCATAGGTCACCTTGCCCTCGTAGCGGCGCGACTTGTCGGTGAACACGTAGGGGATGTTGGTGATCACCAGCTGGCGATTGATCGCGTTGGTCTGGAGCCGTCCTGCGGTGAAGAACCAGACGCGGTCTTTGAACACCGGGCCGCCGATCGTGTATTCGTGCATCGGCACCACGTCATCGAGCTTCGTGTCGTTGGCAAACGGATCGCCGGTGCGCTTGGGGACGAGCGCGCGCCAGTTGTCGTTGGTCATCGTTTCGCGAAACGAGCCGGTGAACTGGTTCCCGCCCGACTTGCTGACGATGTTGACGACACCGCCGCCGAAGCGTCCGAATTCAGCCGAGACGCCCGCCGTCGCCACCGTCGTCTCCTGAATGGCGTCTTCGATCACGAGGTCCTGCGCCTGACCGCGCAGGTTCTCGTTCACCGACACGCCGTTGACCATGTAGAGGTTCTCGAAGGACATCGAGCCGGCGACCGAGAAGCTGCCGCTCGGACCGGTGGGGTGAACGGCCGGCGCCATCAGCATCACCGCGCGGTAGTCCCGCTGCGTGGGAAGGTTCGAGAGCAGGGTCTGATCGAAATTGGTGGCCACCTGGCTGGTCTGCACGAGCACGTCGGCTGCGCGACCCACAACCTGCACCGCCTCGGTCACGGCAGCCACGCCCAGCTCGATCTGCAATGGCAGCACCTGCGTGGGGGCCAGACCGACAGATCGCTCCTGCCGCTGAAAGCCCGCGAGCTCGAAGATGATCCGGTAGGTGCCTGACGGCAGCAGCGTCAGGATGTAGTCGCCGTTCTCCGAGGTGACCGTCTCTCGAACGCCCTGCAGATTCGGCGATGTCGCGCTCACCGTGACGCCTGGAAGCGGCAGCCCCTGCGAATCAGACACCCGCCCCGAGATCGTCCCGTTCGTACTTTGCGCAGCCACGGACGCTGCGTTCAGGCTCAGACAAACCACCGCCAGCAACACGCTCACCCTCATTTGGCCACTCCTCCATCAACTCCCAATTCCCAACGCCCTGAGGCCCAAGCCAGTCGCTGGCCTTGGGAGTTGGGAGGTGGGGCTTGGGCGATCTTGTAGAGAAACACCCGAGCAGATCGGCTGCAATGGCTCGAGCGTGATTCGCGTGTTTTGGTGTCAGAGCGCCTTAATCGGGGATCAGATCGCGTCGCGTGACGTCGTATGACGCTTCTTCTGTGACGGAATAGCCTTGACAACGCGCTGGTGTCGCAATTCGTCCCAGGAAAATGACGAATTGGCCGGCCAAAGCGGGCATGGCGACGTGGCGTTGCACAAAACGCTGGGACGAGCTGGTGTCAAACGCCGCTCAGTTGTGATAAAAAGTTATGCTTGCATTACGAAACGCACGAGATCCATGATTTTGGTTCGAAAAGTTGCTCTTCATGGATTCACTCGTCCCACATGGCGCGTCATAGTGATGCAACTGATTGGAACTAAAGCCTCTTAACCACTGGGCCAATCTGGTACGCCTTTTCCGTAGCGGTTCTGTCTAGTCAAACGAGAGCAACTAGTTTGTCAAGGAGAGACAACTGATGTACGCACGTATGAGTGCCTTCCTTCTGGCGTGTACGCTGGTCCTCACGGGCCTCGCATCCGCGCAGGAGCGTTTCGGTGGATTGACTGGCCGCGTGACCGACCAGCAGGGCTCATCCATCCCGGGAGTCACGGTCGTCGCCACCAACACCGAGAGCGGCGCGGTGAGAACGTTCGTGACCGACGCCAACGGTCAGTTTCAGGCGCCGGATCTCGTCCCCGGCCGTTACACCGTTCGGTTCGAGCTGACCGGTTTCTCCAAGGTCGAGCGAGCCGATGTCAACGTATTGCTTGGCCGCACGTTCCAGCTTGACGCCCAGATGCGGGTCGGCGAGCTGACGGAAACCGTGCAGGTCACGGCTGAAGCCTCACCGATCGTCGATACGAGGAGCACGCTGGTCGCGCACAACGTGACCGCCGAGGAATTCGATCGAATTCCCAAGGGGCGCAGCTTCCAGTCGGTCGCGATGACGGCGCCGTCGGTCAACTCCGGCATCATCGAAGGCGGTTTGCAGGTGAACGGCGCCAGCGGCTCCGAGAACCAGTTCACCGTTGACGGTGTGCCGACCAACAGCTTGCTCAACGGCCATTCCCGGCAGGACACCGTCTTCGAGTACCTCCAGGAAGTGCAGGTCAAGACGGTCGGCATCCCCGCGGAGTTTGGCGGCGCGCTCGGCGGCGTCATCAGCGCGGTGACCAAGTCCGGCGGCAACACGTTCCGCGGCGAAGGCCACTACTACTATCTGGGCAGCGCACTCGCCTCCGGCCCGGTGCAGAGACTCGTGCTCTCGCCTGTCGACGACGTGACGGTCTCGCTACATCCAGGACGACGAACAGACGGACAATCGCCACGAGATCGGCGGCTCAGTGGGCGGCCCCATCGTTCGCGACCGGCTGTTCTTCTACGGGTCGTACTCGCCGCGTTTTGTCAGACGAAGCAGCGAGTACGCGTTCAGCAACGGCACCGAGACCGGCGCTCCCGTCGATCAGAAGCAGACGATCACCCAGGCCTACGGCAAGGTCAGCTATGCGAGCCGGCGGTTCAACGCGTACTTCGGCTCGCTGTTCACGCCGACCACCTCGGAAGGCACGCTGCTCGCCTACACGGGCCTCGGGCCGCAGTTCACGTCGACGTCACGCGCGGCGTATGAGCCGAACCGCACCCGCGGCTTCGAGACGACCCAGCGCAACTTCACGGGCAACGCCGACATCAACCTGTCGAACTCGACGTTCCTGAGCGTGAAGGCCGGTCACTTCTACGACAACTACGCGGACACGGGCGTGCCTTCGACGGTGCCGTTCCGATACCTGACATCCAAGTGGAAACGCCGGCCTCCCGATACCCCCTAGCCTGCAGGGTGGCCAACTGTTCTCGAATACGCCGGCCGTCGTGATCAGCGAGTCACGATACGACGAAGCAGACGTATGTCCAGGCCGACTTCAATGCGGCGTTCAACGCGGCCGGTTTCCACACGCTGAAGGTCGGCACGGGAGTTCGCCGTAACGTCAACGACGTCGAGCAGCGCTATCCCAACGGCGACGCGGCGGCCGAGTTGACGTGTTCTGGGGCAGCACGTTCACGAGCAGCGTGCCGGGCGTGGGAGCGGGCAGAGGCGCGTACGGCTACTACGAAGTCCACGACTTCGGGACCTTTGGCGTGGCGGAGGCCAACATCGCCCACATCTACGCGCAGGATCAGTGGTCGATCGGCAATCTGACGTTGAACCTCGGCGTACGCTTCGAGAACGAGGTCATCCCGTCCTTCCGCACCGACCTCGCGGAGAACGCCGTCGATTTCGGCTTCGGCGAAAAGATCGCACCGCGCATCGGGGCGGCCTACGACGTGGTCGGCAACGGGCGGATGAAGATCTTCGGCGCGTATGGCCGGTACTACGACTGGACGAAGTACGAACTGTCGCGCGGCGCGTTCGGTGGCGACATCTGGACAGGTGTACTACCGTTCGCTCGACGATCCGAACGTCGATTCCCACGATCAGCCTGGCCAACATGCCTGGCCGGGATCTGTGGGGCAGCGCGTCGGGCTTCCGCGATCGCCGCGTCCCGAACTTCGAGACGGTCGATCCGGACCTCAAGCCGATGAGCCAGGACAGCTTCAACCTGGGCACCGAGTTCCAGATCGGTCGCACGAGCGGTGTTCACGATCAACTACGTCCACAACAACCTGGTTCGGACCATCGAGGACATCGGTCTGCTCGTCGACGGCGACGAGGTCTACCTCTACGCGAATCCGGGCGAGGGCCTGGCGACCGACGCGCTCGTCTCGACAGCGACGCCGCCGTTCAAGGTTCCGAAGGCCAAGCGGCAGTACGACGCCGTGCAGCTCGAACTGAACCGCCGGTTCGCGGACAACTGGTTCATGGGCGGCAGCTACGTCTGGAGCAAGCTGCAGGGCAACTACCCGGGCATCGCCAGCTCTGACGAAATCCGGACGCCCACGCTGGGTCTGGTGTACGGAGCCGATCAGCAGCAGGCGGGACTGAGCTTCCGGCCCGGCGGCAACGTCAACCGCGCCTGGGACCTCGACGAGTCGACGTGGGACGCGAACGGCAATCTCGATCCGCAGGGCCCGCTGGCCACGGACCGTCCGCACGTCTTCAAGCTGTACGGTGCGTATTCGTTCCCGTTCGGCACGCAGATCGGCGCGAAACTTCTACGCCGGCAGCGGCACTCCGCTGTCGACCTACGTCAACACCCTGAACGGCATCGAGGTGTTCGTCGAAGGGCGTGGCGACATGGGCCGGACCGACATGCTGAACTACACCGACCTGCTTCTGTCACAGGAAGTGCGGATGGGCGGCACTCAGCGCCTGCGGTTCGAGCTCAACGTGCTGAACGTCTTCAACCAGAAGACGTCACGGCACCGGTTCAACTATCTGAACCGCGCCCGCGCCGCAGCCGAGATCGATCTCCACAGCACCAATCTCGCCCAGGGGTACGACTACAACGCGATGATCCGCGCGACGCCGGACGGGGCCAACGCGTTCGATCCGCGCTTCGACATGGACGACCTGTTCAGCCCGGGGACGTCGGGTCACTTCCTCGTGAAGTGGCTGTTCTAAGCAACACTGATCCGGGGCCGGCCGTCTGGCCGGCCCCGGGCTTGTCGTCACCTTGAGGGGAGCCTTCGAGGCTCCTTTTCCTTTTGTTTCCTATGTCTCAGAAGTAGAGAGTACGATCCACAGCTTGTCGAGAAAAGGCCGGTTGGCGCGCCTGAGTGTCGCACTCGTCGCCTGTCTGATCGCCGGGACGACGTACGCCTCGGCGCAGGAGCGCGCCGGCGCGCTGACGGGCCGCGTGACCGACCAGCAGGGCGGGCCGATTCCCGGCGTCCTCGTCATCACGACGCACGAGGACAGCGGAGAGATCCGGTCCGTTCGTGACCGACGCGAGCGGCCGCTATCTCGCGCGCGATCTCGCGCCCGGGCGCTATGCGATTCGCTTCGAGCTGATCGGCTTTGCGAAAGTGGAACGATCCGACATCGTCCTTCAGGCCGGGCGCACGCTGGAGGTCGATACACAGCTGAACGTCGGCCAGCTGAGTGAAGATCGCTGCAGGTGGAGGGCGTCGCCCACCGCTCGTTGACGTGAGGAGCACGCTCGTCGCCCACAACGTCACGGCCGAGGAGTTCGAGCGCATCCCGAAGGGGCGCAGCTTTCAGTCGATCGGCGTGACGGGCGCCGTCAGTCAATCAGGGCGCCATCGAGGGTGGCCTGCAGGTCAACGGCGCGAGCGGCGCTGAAAACCAGTTCACGGTGGACGGCGTGGCCACCAACAGCCTGCTGAACGGCCAGTCGCGGCAGGACACCGTGTTCGAGTATCTGCAGGAGGTCCAGGTCAAGACGGTCGGCATTCCGGCGGAGTTCGGCGGCGCGCTCGGCGGGGTCATCAGCGCGGTGACCAAATCGGGCGGCAACACGTTCCGCGGGGAGGGTCACTACTACTATCTGGGCAGTCTCCTCAGCGCCGGCCCGGTGAAGCGGCTCGTGCTGTCTCCCGTGGACGAGCGCACCGTCAGCTACATACAGGACCCGAAGCAGACCGATCACCGCCACGAGATCGGCGGCTCGCTCGGCGGGCCGATCGTCCGCGGCCAACTGTTCTTCTTCGGTTCGGTATCACCGCGATTCAGGCGCCGCATGCGCCGACTACAAGTTCAGCAACGGCGTCGAGCCCGGGACGCTGGAGAACGCGCAGACGGCGATGAACGCGTACGGAAAGATCAGCTCCTCGCATGGACCGCTCAACACCTCCGTCGGGGCGCTCTGGACGCCGACGTATTCCACGGCAGCCTGCCGGCCTACAACGGGTTCGGTCCGCAATTCCAGTCGAGCAGTCTGGCCGGCAATCAGCCCAACCAGCAGCGCGGTTTCGCCATCCACCAGCGGAACCTGACCGGCACGATGGACATCAACGTGACCGACACGACGCTGGTCAGCGTGAAGACCGGGTACTTCCGCGACGACTATCGGGACGAGGGCGTGCCGGGAACGACTCCGATCAGGTATCGCACGTCATCAGTCGGACTCGCGGGCGTCCCTCCAGAGCTCCAGGGCGCGAGCATGTACCAGAACACGCCGGCGGTGCAGATCGCCACGCACGACACGACGACGCAGGCGTACGTGCAGGCCGACTACAGCGCGGCGTTCATGGCGGCCGGGTTTCACACGATCAAGGTCGGCGGCGGTTGGCGTCGCATGGCCAACGACGTGGATAAGCGGTATCCGGGCGGTCAGGTGGATGTCTTCTGGGACTCCACGTTCAGGAGCAGCGTTCCGGGAGTTGGCGACGGTCGCGGCGCGTTCGGCTACTACGAGGTCCACGACTTCGGCACCTTCGGACGCGCATCGGCGAGCATCGCCCACGTCTTCGTGCAGGACCGGTGGACGCGCGGCAACCTCACGCTGAATCTCGGCGTGCGGCTCGAGAACGAAACGATCCCGTCCTTCCGTCCGGACCTTCGGGCGCACGCGATTCAGTTCGGATTCTCCGACAAGATCGCCCCGAGATTGGGCGCGGCGTACGACCTCCTCGGCGACGGACGGGCCAAGGTCTTCGGCAGCTATGGCCGCTACTACGACTGGACCAAGTACGGGCTCTCGCGCCTGTCGTTCGGCGGCGACATCTGGAAGGTGTATTACCGCTCGCTCGACGATCCGGCGCAGGTCCCGAGCCTTGGCCTGAACAACATGCCGGGCCGCGATCTGTGGGGCGGAGCGGACGGGTATCGCGATCGCCGGGTGCCCAACTTCGACTCGGTCGATCCCGCGATCAAGCCGATGAGCCAGGACAGCTTCAACGCTGGATTCGAGTATCAGCTCGGTGGCGCGTCGGTGGCGAGCGTCAACTACGTCCACAATCGTCTCGTTCGCACGATCGAGGACATCGGCCTGCTCGTGGACGGCAATGAGGTGTACCTCTACGCGAATCCGGGCGAGGGCGGCGCCACCGACGCGTTGATCTCGACCGCGACGCCTGCCTTCAAGGTGCCGAAAGCGAAGCGGCAGTACGACGCGGTGCAGGTCTCGATCGTTCGCGGGCTCTCACGCAACTGGTTCATGGGCGGGAGCTACGTCTGGAGCCGCCTCCGCGGGAACTACGCCGGCCTTCAGAACTCGGACGAGATCCTCACGCCGACGTTTGGTCTCGCGTTCTCGGCCGACCAGCAGCAGGCGGGCAGCATCTTCCGCGCGGGCGGCAACGCCAACCGCTCGTGGGATCTCGACGAGGCGATGTTCGACGCCCATGGCCATCTCGATCCGCAGGGCCCTCTCGCCACCGATCGGCCACACGTCCTGAAGCTGTATGGCGCGACCCTGCTGCCCTTCGGCACCGAGCTGGGAATGAATTTCTACGCCGGGAGCGGCACGCCCCTGAGCACCTATGTGAACACGCTGAATGGCATCGAGGTGCTGGTCAACGGACGCGGCGACATGGGCCGGACGCCGATCCTGTCGACGACGGACCTGCTGGTGTCACATCAGGTGCGGCTGGGCGGACGCCAGCGGCTGCGGCTGGAACTGAACGTGCTCAACCTGTTCAACCGGAAGACCGTGCGGCACCGTTTCAACTACCTGAATCGGACGCGCTCCTCGGCCGCCATCGACCTCTCCGGGACCAACCTCGCCGACGGATATGACTTCGACTCGATGATCGATGCGCGGACGGATCCCGCCGGCGCTCGCGACCCTCGGTACGGCCTGGACGACCTGTTTGGTGAGGGCACCACCGGACACGTCCTGGCGCGCTGGCTGTTCTAAGGCTACCCACCTTTTCACACCCCGGGCTTTTCCCGGCTCGACGGTAGCGTGCGGCAGGGCGTATACTCCGCCCGCGGGGATTCGTCCCGGTAATTCGGGTATTCGTCCATAGAACGACCCTGTTCGGCCCCATCCCGGAGGAGGGATTTCAGTGACGAAACGACATGCGTTCGTGCTCGCGCTTTTGATCGCGCTCGGAATCGCGACTGCCTCGCTTGTTCCGGCCTCGCTGCCGCCGCGCAGGGCCTGCAGACCGGCATCCTGTCGGGGGTCGTGAAGGATCCGGAAGGCCTGCCGCTTCCAGGCGCCACCGTCACCGTCACCTCGCCCGCGCTGCAGGGACGCGCACGGCGGTCACCGACGCCATCGGGGCGTACATCATCCGCGGCCTGCCCCCGGGCACCTACAAGGTGCTGTTTCAGTTCAGCCGGCACCGCGGACGTCAAGCAGACGATTGACGTCCCGCTCGGCGGGGTGGCGGAACTCGATGCGACGCTGCAAGCTGTCCGGCGTGACCAGGAAACCGTGAACGTCGTCGCCGACTCGACGCCGCCCGCACTCGCGACGACGCAGACGTCGCGCAACTTCACGGCCGGAGTTGCTCAACACCATGCCGGTCGGCCGGCGGCCGTTCGAGATCGCCGAGCTCGCGCCTGGCGTCACCGACAACACGCCCAACGTCGGACAGATGGCCGTCGGCGGCGCGTTCGCGTTCGACAGCATCTTCCTGATCGACGGCGTGGACACCAACGACAACCTGTTCGGCACCTCGAACAACCTGTTCATCGAAGACGCCATCCAGGAAACGCAGGTGCTCATCGGCGGCATCTCCGCCGAGTACGGCCGCTTCGGCGGCGGCGTCGTCAACGTCATCACCAAGAGCGGCGGCAACCAGTTCCAGCGGATCGCTACCGACTCAACTTCTGGCGAGCCCGTCGTGGTCGGACGAGACGCCGTTCGAGACGACGCGACCGCGCGCGCGACACTCTCGGCGAAGTGCACGAAGGCACGATCGGCGGCCCGATCGTGCGTCGACCGCCTCTGGTTCTTCAACGCCGACCGTTACGAGAACGTCGACGACGTCAGGGATCTTCGCCGAACTCGGCGGCGCCTACAGCCCGACGACCAACAACAAGCGCTTCGAGCTGAAGCTGACCGGCACGCCGATCGTCGACCACACGCGTCAGCGGCAGCTTCACTCAACAATCCGCTCACCGAGCGACGAATCTGCCCGCCATCAACGACGACGATGTCGATGACCGAGCCTCGACGCTTGATCGATCGGCGAGACGCCGAACCGGCTCTGGGTGATCAACTAGAACGGCGCGGTGACGCAACAAGCTGTTCGCGACCTTCCAGTGGTCGAGGAAGGATCGGCATCCGCAACGCCGGCGGCACGAGCACGGCGATCCATCGATTCGCCGTTCTTCACTCGCGGCGTCGTCGCCGGATCGGTGAATAACCGGCACTACAACGCGCCGTACTTCGACGCAACGGACCCCGAGGATCGCAACAACAGGCAGTTCACCGGCAGCGTGTCGTACTATCCTCGACCAGCCCGGCGACTGGGCGCCACGACCTCAAGGTCGGCTTCGAGCACTTCAAGTCGTTCCGCACCGGCGGCAACTCGCAGTCGGCGACCGGCTACGTCTTCCGCACCGACTACCTGTCGGCGCGGCGGCCGGCCGGTCGTCGGCAGCGACGGCGAGCCGATCCCGCTCTGGGGCGGCAATGCGGCCAGCCCGGCGCGGCGACACACGCATCAGAACTGGATCGCGATCGCGCGGCGCGACGCTCGACATCAAGACGCTCTCGCTCTACGTGCAGGACCGCTGGACGGCCGGCAACCGCGTCACTGCGGACCTCGGCGTGCGCTACGAGAAGGTCCGGAGCGAGGCCACGGGCGGCATCGTCGGCGCCGACACCGACACGGTCGTGCCGCGCCTGGGCGTCAGCTTCGACGTCGAGGGCAACGGGCAGACGGTCGCGCAGGCGACATACGCCCGCTATTCGGGCCGGTTCACCGAGCGCGCGTTCGCCCGCAACGACGCAACGTCGGCAACCCGAGCCAGGTGGTCTATGCCTACGTCGGCCCGAACGGCCAGGGCTTCGACTTCGCGCCGGGCATTCAATCTGGCCAACTACGTCGCCGATCAGCGGCAGCTTCCCGACGGCGAACATCTTCTTCGACGACGGACTGACCTCGCCGAAGACGAACGAGTTCACGCTGGCGCTCGGCCGCGAGCTTCGCAGCGGCGGCTATGTCAAAGGTGATCTACACCTGGCGCAAGGCGACGCGACTTCATCGAGGACTTCATCGACGATCCGACGGCGGCCGGCAAGGTGACGCGTCATCGATATCGGCGCATCTACGCTGAACGTCGATAACGTGCTGTCGGGCAACACGGACGACCTCGACGCGCGACTATCAGGCGTTGCAGTTCGAGTCGCGCGTGCGCTTCACGCGACAAGCTGTTCGTCGAAGGCCACTGGACGGTGCAGATCAAGAACCACGGCAACTTCGAGGGCGAAGCGGCGAATCAGCCCGGCAACCCCTCGGTCTGGTCGGCGACTATCCCGCAGATGTTCTCACCAGAGCGCGCTATTATCCCGTACGGCCGCTGGACGAGTTCCAGCGCCACAAGGTGCGGATCTGGACCAGCTACAACCAGCGGCTCGGACGCTTCGGAAGCGTCGACCTCGGCCCGATCTGGCGCGTCAACTCCGGTCTGACCTACAGCCTGTTCGCCACCACCGTCGCGACCGCCGGCGCAGCAGACCGCGGCGGCAACCCGGCTACCTGCGTACCGGACGCACGTCCGCGACCTCTATCTTCGACGAGCGCGGCTCGGAGGACTTCAAGGGCTACGGCGTGCTCGACTTCCAGGCCCGCTACGGCGTGCCGGTCTGGAAGACCGTGCAGCCCTGGATCCTGTTCCAGGTCTACAACGTCTTCAACAACCAGAAGCTCATTCAGTGGAACACGACCGTGACGCCGGATCCGAACAGCCCGCTCGACGCGCTTGGTCTGCCGCACGGGCTACACGCCGAGCCCCGACGTTCGGCACGGCCACGGCGGCCGGTCACTATCCGCGCTGGTCCTCGGGTCAGACCGGCGGCCGCACGTTCCAGATGGCGATGGGCATTCGGTTCTGACGACGCGGCTTGACGATGGTCGATGGCTCGATTGACTCATTGACAACCAGCCAATCGAATCCGCTAATCGTCGACTACCGTTAATCGCAACCGCCCTACGTGTCGATCTGCGCTCTCTGCAGCTTGCCGCTGAAGTCCACGTAGATCGACTTCCACTCTGAGAACACATCGAGGGCAGCGGTTCCCGCTTCGCGGTGGCCGTTGCCCGTCGCTTTCGTGCCGCCGAACGGCAGGTGCACTTCGGCGCCAATCGTCGGCGCGTTCACGTAGAAGATCCCGGTGTACATGTCGCGCATCGCCTGGAACGCCTTGTTGATGTCGCGCGTGTAGATCGACGCCGACAGCCCGTAGGCGACGTCGTTCCCGATCGCGATCGCCTCGTCCAGCGATCGGCAGCGCATCACTGAGACGACAGGACCGAAGATCTCTTCGCGCGCAATGCGCATCCCGGGACTCGACGTCGGCGAAGATCGTCGGCTCGTGGAACCAGCCGCGCGCATGCGGCACCGCCCTCCAGCCGGTGTCCGCCGGTCACGAGCCGCGCGCCCTCTGCCTGGCCGATCTCGACGTACTTCATCACCGTCTGCAGTTGCGCCTCGCTGACCGAGGGCCCCATCTGGGTGCCGGGCGTCGAGCCCGTTGCCAACCCGCAGCGCCCTGGCGCGCGCGGCGAACTCCTCGCAGGAACGCGTCGTAGACCTTCTCATGCACGACCACGCGACTCGCCGCCGTGCAGCGCTGTCCGGTCGTGCCGAACCCGCCCCAGAGACAGCCCTCGACCGCCAGCTCGAGCTGCGCGTCCTCCATGATCATGATGACGTTCTTGCCGCCCATCTCGAGGTGGACCTTCTTGAAGCCCGGCGCGGCATTCTGATTGACGAGACGTCCGACCGCGGTCGAGCCGGTGAAGGACACGACCTTCACCTCGTCATGCGTCGTCATGCGCGTGCCGACGTCGGCGCCGCCGGTGACGAGATTGACGACACCCTGGCGGAATGCCCGACCTCCTCCAGCACCTTCACGAAGTTGACCGCCGACAGCGGCGTCAGCGTGGCCGGTTTGAGGACGACGGTATTCCCGCAGACCAGCGCCGGCGCGATCTTCCACGACGGAATCGCCATCGGGAAATTCCACGGCGTGATCATCGAGCACACGCCGAGCGGCTGGCGCACCGACATCGCGAACTTGTCGCGCAGCTCCGAGGGCACCGTCTGCCCGTACTGCCGGCGGCCCTCGCCGGCCATGAACTGCGTCATGTCGATCGCTTCCTGCACGTCGCCGCGCGTCTCCTCGAGCACCTTCCCCATCTCGCGCGTCATGTCACGCGCGAAGGCTTCCTTCTGCTCGACGAGGCGCGCTGGCCGCCGCCAGCAGCAGCTCGGCCCGCTTGGGCGCGGGCACGAGCCGCCACGACGGGTAGGCCCGCGCCGCGGCGTCGAGCGCCGCGTCCACGTCGGCCGCGGTCGAGTCCTGGAACAGTCCAATGCACGTCGCTCGCATCAGCCGGATTCCGGTTCTCGAAGGTCCGGCCCGACACCGACCGTGTCCACGCGCCCGCGATGAAGTTCTCGTATGTCCGCACGTCCGTCTCTCCGTCCGCTAGGAGTCAGCGAAATGCCGCTCGTCCGTGGACAGGCTACAACGTGAACCCCAAAGACGGCGAAAACCCGGAAAGTCCGACCTCGAGGGATCAATTTTTGACACTCGTGTTTTGCCATGGCAACAGGCTATTGCGCAAAGGCTTAGCGCCGAAAAGGACGTGTGGACCACGCGCTGGAGGTGTCCCGCAGTGGCACCTGCCCATTAGTGTCGCCACTGAACTGCGCGTTTTCAGCCCGAAATTCCAGTGGCATGGTTCCTGTATAGATCACAAGTCAGAAGGGCTGGTTACCAAAAGTGCCTTACACCAACCGAATCGCCGACACGCCGGTTCAGAAGGTTGTCGTGGTGAATGGCAATACCGAGGTGCTCGGCATGCTCGAGTCCGTACTCGACGCGGGCCGCTACGACATGGTGTTCGTCGAGCCTGGTGACCGCGCCTATTCGCAGATCCGAAGCGTCATCCCCGACCTGGTGATTCTGTGCACGCGGATCGAGCAGCTCGATGGCTTCCAGTTGCTGTCGATGCTGAAACTGGATCCAGCGACGAGCGAGATCCCGGTGCTGACCTACACGACCGAGCACGAGGGTCAGGATTTCGACGACGTGCTCTCGCCGCCGACCGACGACGACGACCACATGCTCGTCAGCCGTCCGGCGCTGCGGATGAACTGATCTGAACGCGTGAGCGCCTGAAAGCCGCGGCAGACCCGTCAATGGTATAGTTTCCGACCGAATGTCATCGGACAAGCGCGACGCAGAGCGCGTCCCGATGCTCGGCCACCTCCAGGGGGAGGTGATGGTGTTTCAGCCGATGCTGATCAAAGAGATCAGCCTCGGGGGCGCCATGGTCGAGACCCGATTTCCCCTCCACCTCAATTCCCTCCACGACTTGCGGCTGACCTGGGTCCGCGCTCGATTGTCGTGAAAGGACGCGTGGTCCACTCACAGATCAGCGACGTCGATCAGGATGTCGTGGTGTATTGGACGGGGATTGAGTTCGTGGAGCCCTCGGAGCACGTAGCCGCCGCCATCGCCGAGTTCATGGAGTCGCTGCGGACGCACCGCAGCGGCGCGTACGCGGCGGACAGCCGCTCTACGACCCTCGCAGATGTTCCAGGTAGTCGCCTGACGCGATCCGCTCCGCTCGACCGAGCGGCGCGTTGTAGAAGTACGCCGACGCCAGCACCACCGACCCATCGTCCATCGTCACCGGCGTCAGACGCCGCGTGTACAGGCTGTATTCCGGCTCACTCGGCCGATAGCCCTCGATCTCGTCGAGCGCCCGCAGGACGATGACCGGGCGGATCATTTCGTAGACTTCGCCCCACACACGTCCGTCGGTCGAGGGAACAGCGGCGGGATAGATGCCCAGATCGAACAGGGCCGCTTCGATGGATCCGCGGCCCTTGAAGTCGAGATGCTGGTGGATACCGTGACGCCCTATCCGATTGAAGGGCGTCATCAGCGTCCCGTAGAAGAAAACCAGGTCAGCCACCGTAACCCGATTTACGCCGCCTCCGGCGGCGTATTTACAGGGCCGGCGGCGCTGGCACTACCGGCAATTCAGGCAGTTCCTGAAGTTCAGGCAGAGACGGGGCCGGCGCCTTCGGCCGGGCCTGTGCCGCGCGCAACTTCGTGAGGACGTCGATCATCGCCGAGGGCACAGAGAACCCGAGCGAGACCGTCTTGCCCTGTCCGGTGAGCTGGAGCGATGCGATGAAATCGCTGATCTCGGGATGCTCGGGGCCCACCTGCATGCGGCCGAGCGCGACGAATCCCTGGATGACCTGGCGGAGATCCTGCGCCGCCGACTTCGTCCCGGGCCTCGACACGCAGACAGCCCCTCGATACCGCCGTTGATCAGGCCCTTGGCGGAGAACCAGCTGATCGCGGGGATCTTGGACTTGAGCTCGTCGGGAATGTTCATACCCGGTCAGCGAGTCGAACCGCGCCACGCCCCATACGGTCCCGTCGTCGATGTCTTTCACGAGCTGCATCAACTCGGCGTTGGCCGTCACGTTTCCGGCGTCGGCGAGCTTGGTGTCGATGGCTCGGCGCACCGCGGCGGGACCACCCAGCGCGACGAGGCCCGGCTCGACGAACGCCACCGCGAAGTTATCGTGAGTAATCAGGCGCTTGCCCTTGTAGTCCTCGACAACCCCGCCTTCGTCGCGGGCAAAGCCCTCGAGACGGACCTGATCGAAGCGGCCGCGAGCCAGCACCAGCGGCGGCGACTTTTCGCTGAAGGTATCTGTGGCGACGGCGGCGAGGACTGAATCGATATCCGTTTCGATGTTGATACCGGTCCGCTCCTGGAACTGGTCGGCATTGGCGGCGCCCGGGTGCAGCTCCATCAGCTTGCGGCGCACCTCCGAGTCCATGACCGCCCGCACGTTGGCAAAGCCGAGCACTTGTGTGTCGGCAGGCACATAGGCAAATTCTGCAGGCCCATTACCCCCGATCAGCGTGAGGTTCTGGACGCCCATGTAGGAGGCCAGGAGGCCCGTGCCGAGCCCAACCACGAGAATTCCGGCCGCAATTGCGACAAACAGGCGTGTTCGTTTGGTCATCGACACTGCTCCCTGCTGGCTATACGAGACCGGGGGTGCATGAGTTCCTACGGTCCAGTGCCAGGCGGACCTGAAGGTCCGCCTCTACGGGTCGTCCTTTACTGGTCCAGCACATATTCTCGCCTTTCCACCACCCGTCCCGCCAGTACCAGGGAGACGGCTATCGCCCCGGCCAGAGATGCCAGGCACGTGATGGTGGACGGGGGGTTCTGGATGAAAAAATTCAGCAGGGACTGCACGGTGTCAGCCGGCATCGCGTGCGGCACCAGAGACTGGATGTAGTACATCAGCGTGAACCGCCTCACGTAGCCCGGCATGATGAGGGCGAACTGCTCCCATCCAAAGGCGAACACGAGGCCGACGACCAGCGGCCGCTTCAGCACCGTCCCGACCAGCGCGAACAGTCCCCCGTAGGCAGCCAATCCGAGCGCCAGCAGTCCCAGGTCGGTCAGGAGCAGCGTGAAGCTCTCGCCGACGCGGGCAAACGGCACGAGCAGGAAATACACGAGCATCACGCCTGGCAGCACGACGAGCGTCGTGCAGACCAGATAGGCGATGTACTTCCCGATCAGGACGGCGCTCCGGCGAATCGGGCGTGTGAAGAGATACGTGATCGTCTTGTCTTCGACCTCGTCGGCGATGAGCGACGTGCCGTAGAACACGCCCAGCACCGGCACGATGAATCGCAGGAAGAGCAGCCAGATCATCACGCCGAAGATCGCGACCGAGTCCACGCGCGCTGCCGTCGAGCTTGAACGGCGTGATGCCCATGGAATCGACGATGCGTATGACCAGGGCCACGAGCACCGGGCAGCCGACGACGAGGGCGAGGAACACCGTGCGCCGCGACCAGAGCATCTCGCCGAGCGACAGCTCGAAGACGCGCCAGGCGCCGCGCATGAACGGGGCCGCGTGCGACGGTGCGACGGTGCGAGGCTGCGAGGGTGCGGCGGTCATTGCTTCACCAGATACTTGAAGACGGCCTGCAGGTTGTCGTCTGGCGAGGTGATCTCGTCGATCACACCGGCTTCACCCGATGCCGCCATGTCCGTCAGCCGTGCATAGAACGCGTCGGGCCTGCCCGTCTCGACGATCAGCGCCCCCGGCTCGAACCGCACGCTGATCACGCCGTCTTCGACGAGCAGCGCGCGGGCCAGCCCCTTGGGATCCTGGGCCCGGATGAACACCGAGTGCGGATGCGTGTCGATGAGATCGCGAATCTGGTGGACGTTGCCTTCGGCGACGATCCGGCCGTTGTTGATCAAGAGGATGTTCGAGGTCATCGACTCGATCTCGTGAAGGATGTGGCTCGAGACGAGCACGCTCTTCCCCGCGCGGCCCCAGTCGCGAATCAGCTTGATCGTGCGGCGCCGCATGAGGGGATCCATGCCGCTCAGCGGCTCGTCGAGGATCAGCACGTCGGGATCGTGCGCGAGGGCCTGGGCCATCTTGATGCGCTGACGCATCCCCTTGCTGTAGGCGCCGATCTTCTTATCCGCGGCATCCATCAGATCGACCGCGTCGATCGCCCGCTTCGCAGCGGCGAGGGCGGCGTCGGGCTCGAGGCCGTTCAGGGTGACCAGCGCCGTGACCCACGCGAGGCCGGTCATGCGCTCGTAGAACGCGTCCTGCTCCGGACAGAATCCGATCCGATGAAAGAGCGCCGGGTTTCCCCAGATCGGCTCGCCCAGAATCTTCACCGTCCCCTTGCTGGGCCGCAGTTGTCCGGTCACGAGCTTCATGAACGTGGACTTGCCGGCGCCGTTCGGACCGAGCAATCCAGTGATGCCCGGAGGCACCGTCACGGTGACGTCGTTGAGCCCCGACACCTGGCCGTACCATTTCGACAGATGTTCTGCGCGATGATCGGCTGCCCTCGGTCGGCATGAATCACGCGACGACCTCGACCGCGCGGACGCGCCGCTCGAGAATCACGACGAAGATCCCGATCATCACCAGGATGACGATGATCGCGACGTACACCGGGACCGCCGGCACGCCTTTGCTGCGGAAGATCGCGTTGGCGATGACGTCGAGCATCTCCCCCGGCGAGATGACGGCCCACGTGCGGCTGGCGGTGATGCCGCGCAGCGCCTGATACATCGCCGCCGTGAAGAAGATGACGCCGGCATACATGATCGACACGAATCGGCGGCTGTTGGTGAGCGACGACAGCGCCAGAATCGCGAACGCCGAGAGCAGCGCCTGAATGAGCGCGTACAGCGTGATGGCCGGCAGCAGGAAGAGATTCGCGCGCAGGAACGTCAGGCTCCCGGCAAACACGATCTGCAGCAGGAGCAGCAGCAGCGCCGGCACCAGCGTGACCCCCAGCACATACACGAGCGGCGGCACCAGCTTGCCGAGGATGTACTCGACGCGCGTGAGCGGCTTGGACAGATAGAGCTGCAAGGCGTTGGTGCGCCGATCGTCGGCAATCAGACCGGCCTGCCCGATCGTGACGAGAAAGACGAACAGGCGCTGCTGGGCCAGGAAGTCGCGAAACGTCTCCGGCGTCGTCGCGATGAACTCGGCCACCGGCAGGTTGGTGGACGAGACGTAGACCTGCACGGCGCGCACCACGAACGGCGCCCAGGCCACGATCAGCAACGCACGGAACGCCCGGCTCTGGATGGCGGTGAGGATGTGCGACCGCGCGATCACCCACCACGCGCCGCCGTGCGGCATGCGCTGACCCAGGTAGTGTCGATAGCCTTGATCGTGAATGGGCACGATTAACTCCCGGCTCCCAACGACCAACTCCCACACACAGCGCTCAGGATTCCCCAACCGCTTTCGCGAACACGTCCTCGAGCGTCGGGACGCTGGCTCGCAGGTGACGGACCTGCATCTTGTGCTGCGCCGCGAGCCTGAACAGGAACGGCGCGCCGCGATCGTCGGGCACGAACACGCGCATCACGTCCTCGTCGGTGGCATGGCACTCGAGACCGGCCGCCCGGAGCACCTCGATGAAGTCGTCGGCGTCGCCCTTCACGCGCAGCTCGTAGACACGACCGCCTGGCCCCTTCAGCGCAGCGATCGGCCCCTCGGTGGCGACGGCGCCCTTGTCCAGCACCACGACGTGGTCGCAGGTGTACTCGACGTCGGGCAGCAGATGCGACGACAGAATCAGATTGATCTGCTTGTTGTGGGCGATGTCGCGAATGAGCTCGAGCATCTCGTCGCGCCCCTTCGGATCCATGCCGTTGGTCGGCTCGTCGAGAAACAGCAGGCTCGGATCGTGGACGAGGGCCTGCGCCAGCTTGATCCGCTGCTTCATGCCGGTCGAGTACTGTCTCGATGTTCCGGTAGCGCGCCTCGCCAAGGCCGACGTAGTACAGGACTTCGTGCGCGCGCTGCATGGCATCGGCGGGCGGCAGCCCGGCCAGCTCGCCGCAGTAGGCGACAAACGCCACGGCATTCATCCGCGGAATGTGGGCGTCGTTTTCCGGCATGTAGCCGATGCGTCCGCGGATCTGCAGGGGCGAGCGCCGCACGTCCAGCCCCAGAACTTTCATCTCGCCGGCGTCGGGTGGGAGCAGGCCCAGCAGCGCCTTGATCATCGTGCTCTTGCCCGCCCCGTTTGGTCCGAGCAGGCCGACGGCGCCGCTCGGGAAAGCGGCGGTGACGTCGCGCAGCGCCCACTGGCGGCCATATCGGACGCTGACGCGCTGGAGATCGACGACTGGCGGCCATTCCAGAACTCACTACGTTCGGACCGTTCGGATCGTTCGGACCGCTCTGAGTCACAGAGTGCCCCGAAGGCCGAGGACGTCGGCCTTTTCGCGCAGAAACGTGATCACGTTGGTGACGTGCACATCGAGCGGCAGCCCCAGTTCCTCCGCCCCCATGCGCAGATCGTCACGCGACACGGCCTTGGCAAACGCCTTGTCCTTCATCCGCTTGATCACCGAGGACGCTTCGAGATCCAGCACGCTCTTACTGGGCCGCACGAGTGACGCGGCGGTCACGAAGCCGGCCATTTCGTCGCATGCGAACAGCGATTTCTCCAGGAGACTCTCGCGCGGCACGCCGGAGTACTGCGCGTGCGACAGGATCGCCCGCATCACCCACTCCGGATAGCCGCGGCGGCGCAACTCCTCGCAGCCGCGAAACGGATGATCGGCGGCGGTCGGATACCGCTCGTAGTCGAAGTCGTGGAGCAGGCCGACGATGGCCCATTCGTCCTCGTTGGCGTTGAACGTGCGCGCATATCCGCGGACGGCGGCTTCCACGGCGAGCGCGTGCTTGCGCAGGCTCTCGCCCTTGGTCCACTCGGTGAGCAGCGCCCAGGCTGCCTCTCGTGACAGGACGTCCGACATCGATGGGGGGATTCTACTCTTGGCCCACGGGTGGGGGCATGTCGCGGGCCATTTCGAGCCCGCGCTCGATGACCGAGGTGGCCTTCTCCGTCAGCTCGTACTGCGCGAGCTCGGATGGCTCGGCGAGCACGGCCTCGGCCACATCCGATCCGGCCTGCAGCTCTCCGCCAATCGGCCAGCACAGATAGTCGATGAGCACGAAGTGATAGAGGACGCGGCCCTCCTCGTCTCGCGTGATCCGATCGAGTACTTCAACCACCGGACCGACCTGGACGGTGAAGCCGGTTTCCTCGGCCATCTCCCGAGCGACACACGCTTCGAGCGTCTCGCCGGCCTCGACCGCGCCGCCGGGAATGCTCCACTGCCCGGCCAGCGGCTCGAAGCGGCGCTTCACCAGCACCACGCGGCCCTCGTGCACGATGACCGCGCCGATGCCGACATACGGACGATCGGGATACGTGCGGTCGCTCATTCCCCATCACTTTGACGACCACGCGCTTCTTGCGCTGGCCGTCGAACTCGGCGTAGAAGACCTGCTCCCACGGGCCGATCGAGCTTGCCGGCGGTGATCGGCAGAATCACCTGGTGGCCCATCAGGTGCGCTTCAAATGCGCGTCGGCGTTGTCCTCGCCGGTCTGATGATGCGATAGTTCAGCCGGCCGGCGCCAGCTTCTCGAGCCAGACCTGGAAGTCGTGATGAGACCGTCTTCCCAGTCGTTCACGTAACCGCCGCGGTGATGTGCATCGCCGACACGAGCGCCATCCCTTCCTGGACGCCGCTCTTCTTCACAATCGCAGCGACCTCGTCGGTGATGCGGATGAACTCCTGACGCGTCTTCGTGTTGAACCAGAGATACTCGGTCGTGGTGTTCATGGGCTACAACTTCAGCGAAGCGTCCGCACTCAGATCCCATCCAGCCGTTACGCCGGCGCGAAAGCGTCGCAGGCCGGCTGCCGCAATCATCGCAGCATTGTCGGTCGACAGCGCCACGCTGGGAACGAACACCGGGAGCTCACGCGTCTCTCCTCGCGCACGGGCATCCGCCCGCAGCCGGCGGTTCGCTGAAACGCCGCCGGCAATCCCCACGCTGCGCGCGCCAGCATAGCGCGCCGCATCGAAGAGCTGGTCGACCAGCGTCTCGGCGACCACGCGCTGGAAGCTCGCGCAAATGTCCCTGATCTCGGGCTCGGGCAGCAAGGTCTCAGGCGACAGGCCCAGCGACTCGCGGCGGGCGGTCACATGCCGCAGCACGGACGTCTTCAGGCCGCTGAAGCTGAAGTCACGGCGGCCCGGCAGGTGCGGCGCGTTCCGATCGGCGTGCGTCAGCCGCGTCTTTGGAAACGGGATGGCCCTGTCATTGCCCTCGGCCGCGAGACGGTCGATCGCCGGCCCGCCGGGATATCCAAGCCCGAGCAGCTTCGCCACCTTGTCATACGCCTCCCCCGCTGCATCGTCGCGCGTGCGGCCGAGCAGCTCGTAGGTGCCCGGCGCTGGCACACGGTAGAGGCTCGTATGGCCACCCGAGACCACGAGCACGACCGCAGGCAACGGGAGCTCGCCGTGCTCGAGGACCAGCGATTCGATGTGGCCGGCGAGGTGATGCACGCCGACGAGCGGCGCCGCTCGCGACCAGGCGAGGGCCTTCGCGAAGGACAACCCGACCAGCAGCGATCCCACGAGCCCCGGCCCACTGGTCACGGCGATGGCGTCGTAGCGGACGCCCGCCTCCGCGAGCGCGCGTTCGACCACGCCGCAGATGTCGCGAATGTGCTGCCGCGCCGAGAGCTCGGGCACGATCCCACCCCAGACGCGATGGATCTCCACCTGCGACGCGACGACGCTCGACAGCAGACGCCAGGGTCGATCCGGCTGACCGGTCTCCTCGACCAGCGCGGCCGCCGTCTCATCGCAGGAGGTTTCGATGCCGAGGACTACCATGCGCTCGAGAGATCGAGCGGCTTCGACGCGATGTTCACAGACTGCACGTGTCTGACAAACCGCGGAGGCGCGGAGGCGCGGAGGCTTTCTTTCGTTCATGACTGCACGCGCAGACGTGGACGAAGCGAGTCCTCCGCGTCTCCGCGCCTCGCGGTTCGTAGTTCATGCGCAGTCACGTGAGACGCGTGCAGTCACTGGGCAACGGGCTGACCAATCGCTCTCTCGAACAACTGCGGCAGCGACTCGCCAAACGGCGCCCGGGCAATGCCGCGCTCGGTGATGATCGCCGTCACGTACTTCGACGGCGTCACGTCGAACGCCGGGTTGCGTACATGCGCGCCCTCGGGTGTGAGTCGCGCCGTCCCGATGTGCGTGACCTCGCGATCGTTGCGCTCTTCGATCGGAATCCCGCTGCCGTCTGGTGTATTGAGATCGACGGTCGAGAGCGGCGCGGCCACGTAGAAGGGAATGCCGTGCTCCTTGGCGAGCACGGCCACACCGTAGGTGCCGATCTTGTTCGCCACATCGCCGTTGGCCGCGATGCGGTCCGCGCCGACGACCACCAGATCGACCTGACCGAGCCGCATCATCGCGCCGGCCATGTTGTCGGTGATGACCGTCGTGTCGATGCCGTCCTTGACGAGCTCCCACGCCGTGAGCCGCGCGCCCTGCAGAAACGGGCGCGTCTCGTCGGCCAGCACGGCGATCTTCTTGCCCTGCTCGGCGGCCGCGCGGATGACGCCGAGCGCCGTGCCGTAGCCGGCGGTCGCCAGCGCCCCGGCATTGCAGTGCGTCAGGATCTTCGCCGATTCAGGCACCAGGCTCGCGCCGTGCGCGCCCATCGCCCGGCAGCTCTGCACGTCCTCGTCGTGAATCATCCGCGCCTCGTCGGCGAGGACGCGCTTGATCTCGTCCGCCGAGTGGCCGTTGTGCGCGGCGTCGGCAAACGTCTTCTTCATGCGCTCGATGGCCCAGAACAGATTCACGGCCGTCGGCCGCGTGCCCGCCATCAGATCGCAGGTCTTCTGAAACTCGGTCGTGAACTGCTTCGTGCCGGTCGCGCGGCTCTTGCCCATGCCGAGCGCAATGCCCATCGCCGCGGCGACGCCAATCGCGGGCGCGCCGCGAATCACCATGGTCTTGATGGCCTTGGCGACGTCGTTGGCGGTCTTGCACGTGACGTAGATCTCGGACGCCGGCAGCTTTCGCTGGTCGATCATCACGACGGCGTCGTCTTTCCATTCAATCGTGGGCAGCATTCGTGACGATGATATCAACCGCGCAGGTCAAGACCGCCGCAGGCGGTGTCGCGGTCCGGTCGTAGAGGCGGGTCTTCAGACCCGCCTACAGCAATCGAGCGTCGAATGGCAGCGGGAGGAGATCTTTGAGCCGATGGCGTCCCGTTTCGCGCTTCAGGTTCGCGAGGATCACCTCGAGGTCGCCGCCGAACTCCCAGAGGATCTGACGGCAGGCGCCGCACGGCGGCGTCGGCGCCTCGGTATCCGCGACGACGGCGACGCGGCGGAACTTGCGATGCCCTTCGGAGAGCGCCTTGAACATCGCCACGCGCTCGGCGCATACCGTCAGCCCGTAGGTGGCGTTCTCGACGTTGCAGCCGGTGATGATGACGCCGGTCGCCGTCTCGAGCGCGGCGCCGACCTTGAATCCCGAATAGGCGGCCTGCGCATGACGACGCGCTCGACGCGCAGCCGAGAGGAGCTTAGAGTCTTTCAATGATGCCCTCGAGCAACGCGATGAACGATCCGCGGACGCGTCGCGCGGTTTCCATGACCTCGTTGTGATCCAGCGGCTGCGGCAGCACGCCGGCCGCCATGTTCGTGATGCACGAGATGCCGAGCACCTCCACGCCCATGTGACGCGCGGCAATGGCTTCGGGGACCGTCGACATGCCCACCGCGTCGGCGCCCATCGTACGGAATGCGCGAATCTCGGCCGGCGTCTCGTAGCTCGGTCCGTGCACGGCCACATACACGCCGTGACTGACGGCGACGCCCGTCGCCCGCGCCGCCTCATCGGCGATCCCGCGCAGCCGGCGTGAATAGACCTCGCTCATGTCCGGGAAACGATGGCCGAATCGCTCGTCGTTCGGCCCGACCAGCGGGTTGCTCCCGAGCAGGTTGATGTGATCGTCGATGACCATCAGCGCGCCCTGCGCGAACTGGGTGTTGATGCCGCCAGCGGCGTTGGTGAGGATCAGCTGCTTCACTCCGACGCGAGCCATCACCCGCGCAGCGAAGGCGACGGTCGCCAGGTCGTGGCCTTCGTAGAAGTGCACCCGCCCGGCAAGCGCGGCGACGCGCTTGCCCTTGACCGTGCCGACGACGAGACGTCCGGCGTGGCCGATGACGCGGGACGCCGGCCAATTCGGGAGATCGGTATACGGAGTGGCCACGGCGTCGCCAAGCGTGTCCGCGAAATCGCCGAGGCCCGACCCCAGCACGATCGCGATCTGTGGCGGGGCGCCACAGCGAGCCCGGACCGCGGCCGCGGCCTCTTCGACACGATCGAACATGGTATTCGCCACAAGAACCACTAAGAGGGCGCGGCCCAAACGGGACGGAGGAAGCCGAGAACGCAGAGGGAAACCATTCGCAGAGATCGCAGGGAAGCAGAGGACCGCGGAGGCTGACTTCGCGAGATCGCCAGGGCAGTCTCCAGCCGCGACGCGTGGCCCGCGCTTCGCGCGTGCGGCCCTCGGCTCCTTTGCGATCTCTGCGATGGCTTTCTCCCGGCGTCCTCCGCCACCTCCGCGAACGTGCACCGATCTCACAGCAGCATTCCCGCGATCGTCGCGGTCAGGAAGTTCGCGAACGTGCCGGCGAGCATCGCGCGCAGGCCAAGGCGGGCAAGGTCGTGCCGGCGCTCGGGCGCCAGCGCGCCGATGCCGCCAATCTGGATGCCGATGGAGCTGAAATTGGCGAAGCCGCAGAGCGCGAACGTGGCGATCGTGAACGACTTGGGATCGAGCGTCGCCTTCAGCGGACCGAGCTGCGAATAGGCCACGAACTCGTTCAGCACCATCCGCGTCCCGAGCAGGTTGCCCACCGTCGTGGCGTCCTGCCACGGCACGCCGAGCGCCCAGGCGATTGGCGCGAACACCCAGCCCAGAATCAATTGCAGGCTCAACCCGGCGCCGACGCCGGCCACGCTCTGAAGTCCGTCACCGATGAGACCGAGCCCGGCGTTGAGCAGCGCCACGATCGCGAGAAACGAAATGAGCATCGCGCCGACGTTGAGCGCCAGGTGAAGCCCTTCGCCGGTGCCGCGGCCAATCGCGTCGATCACGTTCACGTCGGTCTTCTCGACGACGAGTTTCACCGTGCCCATCGTTTCGGGCTCGCCCGTCTCCGGCACGAACAGCTTCGCCATCATCAGCGTGCCCGGCGCGGTCATGATGACCGCCGTCAGCAGATGCTGCGCCTCGACGCCGAACAGGATGTAGGCGGCCATCACGCCGCCGGAAATGTGCGCCATGCCGGCGGTCATCACCGTCATGAGCTCCGACTCGGTCATCCGCGGCAAGAACGGCCGGATGGTCAGCGGCGCCTCCGTCTGACCCATGAAGATGCTGGCGGCGACGTTCAACGACTCGGCCCCGCTCGCGCGCATGACGCGGTGCATGATCACCGCGAACAGCCGTACGATCAGCTGCATGATGCCGAAGTAGTAGAGCATCGCGAACAGCGCCGCGATGAAGATGATCGTCGGCAGCACCATGAACGCGAAGATGTTCGCCCACGGTGCGCCATCTGGTCCGAGTACGGTGGTCACGATCTGCCGCCAGACGGTCGGCTCGCCCAGGGGCCCGAACACGAACTTCGAACCTTCGACGGAGAAACCCAGGACCTTGGTGATCACGTCGCCAACGGCCTTGAACACCTTCTGTCCCAGCTCGGTCTTCAGGACGATCAGCGCGAAGACGAATTGCAGCCCGAGTCCCCATGCCACATTGCGATAGTCAATCGCGCGGCGCGCCGACGACAGGCAATAGGCCAGCGCCAGAATCAACGCCAGGCCTGCCACCGGCTGCACGCGGCTCGCGCCGGCAAAGCCGAGCGCGATGCTGATGACCGCAACGGCGGCCAGCCCGCCGAGCACTGTCAGATCCTGCTGCGTCCACGGTTGGCGGACGCGCGGTACCGTCTCGATCACAGAGTCCTCTTTCGCACCTTCACACCTCGCACCTTCGCACCTCGCACCTTCGCACCAGCTATCGCACGTCGCCCAGAATGGTGTCGCGCCGGGGCGGCGGCGCGTCGCCAATCACAAACGCCTCCTGGCACAGCGCCAGGGCGGCCTCGACACCGCGGCCGCCGCGGTGATGCAGTTCCAGCAGCGGCTGTCCGGCGGTGATCCGGTCGCCCGGCCTGGCCAGCGTAATGACGCCGACGCCGTGGTCCACGGATTCGCCGACCTTGCTCCGGCCCGCGCCCAGCACGTTGCTCGCACGCCCCACGGCTTCGGCCTTCATCGCCGTCAGATACCCGCCGCGCGACGCACGGCAGATCTCGCGATCGGGGGCCGAGGGCAGCAGCGAGTAGTCCTCGACCACACGCGGGTCGCCGCCCTGGCGCTCGATCATGCGGGCGAAGGTCTCGAGCGCGCGTCCCGACGAGAGCGCCGCGAGCACCCGGGTCTTCGCCGCGTCCTCGCTCTGCTCCTGTCCGGCAAGCAGCACCATGCGGACCGCCAGATAGGTCGCAGTCGTCGTCAGTTCCGCGGGCCCAGACCCTTTGAGCGTCTCGATACACTCGATGATCTCGATGGCGTTGCCGACGGCGCAGCCAAGCGGCGCGTCCATGTCCGTGATGACCGCTTCGGTTCTCACACCGGCCTGGCGGCCAATCGCCACCATCGACGCCGCCAGCACGCGCGCGCGATCGGGATCCTTCATGAATGCGCCGTCGCCGCACTTGACGTCGAGGACCAGCGCATTGCTGCCCTCGGCGAGCTTCTTGCTCATGATCGAGGCCGAGATCAACGGGATGCTCTCGACCGTGGCCGTCACGTCGCGCAGCGCGTAGAGCTTCTTGTCCGCGGGCGCCAGCGAGGCGGTCTGTCCGATGATCGCCGTGCCGACGTCACGCAGGGCCTGCTTGAACTCCTCGATCGTCAGATCGATCCGGAAACCGGGAATCGATTCCAGCTTGTCGAGCGTGCCGCCGGTGTGACCGAGACCGCGTCCCGACATCTTCGGCACCACGACGCCGCACGCCGCGGCGACTGGCGCGAGGACGACCGAGATCTTGTCGCCGACACCACCGGTGCTGTGCTTGCCGACCTTGATGCCGGGAATGTCCGACAGGTCCACGCGATCGCCCGAGCGGACCATCGCGTCGGTGAGCCAGCCGGTCTCCTCGTCGGTCATGCCGCGCAGCACGATCGCCATCAGCAGGGCCGACGCCTGATAGTCGGGAACCGAGCCGTCGGTCACGCCCGCAACAAACGCATCGATCTCGTCGCGCGAGAGTGCATCCCCGTCGCGCTTGCGGGCGATGGCGTCGACAAATCGCATGGAGAGCGCTCAGTATACGGCCTCGCTCCAGTAGAATCCTGTACGGCACATGCCGTCGACGACGCCGACGACCGAGCCGATGCCCGCCGAGCGAAGCGGGTTGCTGGCCGAATTCGCCCGTGCCTGCAAAGCCGCGGCTCGGGCCGTTTCCCTGTATCCCGGCGCCCACCCGGCCATCGGCGGGTCCCTCTCCCGCCTGGTCTCGGCAGCCGGACGCCTCACCAGCGACGGACGCGTCGTGTGCAGCGTCCACCCCGACATGCTCTCGATTGACGGAGAGGCGCCGGTGCGGCCCGACCCGGCCATCGGCGAGCTGGCGTCTCTGCTGCACGACCGGCTCATTGGCGAGCTGACGATCCAGCGTGAGGCGGACTCCGACGACTGGCGCGCGCTGCTTCTGCTCCTGGCCCGCGCGCCGGAGGACCTCATCGCGAGCGGGGGCATCGGCAGCGCGTGGGCCGGTTCGGGACGATCCCACTTCGAGATCCGCGAGATCGACTACGCCGAGGTGCTGCGCGAGCGCGCCGGCGGCGACAAGGCCCAGTGGGATCGGATCATCGCGCTCTGTCTGCAGGGCGATACCAGCGCGCTCGACGAGCGCGCGCTCGCGTCGCTCGTCGACTCTGTCAGTGATCCCGAGAAGTTCGGCGAACTGCTGGAGCACTTTCAGCAATCGGAATCCGCCAGCGGTGTCAGCGTCGGTGTGCGGGTCGCCGCGCTGCTCCAGTTGATGCGGGCCGCGCTCGAAGCCGCGGCCAGCCGGAACCCGGACGAAGAAGAGCGCACGCTGCAGACGATGGCCGATTCGTGCGCCCGCCTGACGCCAGAGATGATGCTGGCCATGCTCGCCACGAGACAGTCGCCCAACGCCGCTGACGCGCAGATGGCCACGACCCTCATGGAGAAGATGAGCGATCAGACGGTGGCGTCCTTCGTCGCCCGCTCCGTCACCTCCGAGAAGGCCGCCACCGACCGACTCGCGCATGCGCTCGAAGTGCTCGTGCCCGAGGCCGAACGCAAGGGACGCATTCTCGAAATGGCGCACGAGGAGGCGCAACAGGGCGAGCTGGGACGCGAGGACAACTTCGAGCAGTTGTGGCAGGGCGCCGCCGACATGCTGACGTCGGTACTCGGACGCCTCGTTCGTGTCCGACGAATACGGCAAGGAGCTGACGACGACCCGGACGCAGGCGCTCGAAGTCGAGCGGATCTCCGACGACCCGCCAGAGCGTGTCAACGGCTGGGTCGCGACCGTCTCGGAAACGGCGCTCCAGGATCTCGATCTCAACATGCTCCGCGACCTGCTCAGAATCGAGGAGGACCCCGCGCTCTGGGAGAGCATCGCTACGCTTGTCGTCGGCGAGATCGAGCGGCGGACGTTCCAGGGTGATGCGTCGAGCGCCCACGCGCTCGCCGAGCCGCTCGTGCGCGAGACCACACCTGAGGGAAGGCCGGCGCTTCGAGCCGTCGCGACACGCAGCCTCGAGCGCCTGTCGGCCGGGCCGCTGGTGCGTCATGTCGCCCTCCACCTCCGCAAGGTCGATGACCTCGAGGTCGAGTCGCTCAATCGTCTCTGTCACACCATCGGCGCCGGCGTCGTTCGCCCGCTCGCCGAACTGCTGGCGGTCGAGGAACACCCGAAGGGCACGCGGCGGCTGCGGGAACTGCTTCTTGGCTTCGGCGCCGCCGGCCGGCAGTCGGTCGAGAAACTGAAGAACTCACCGAATCCCGCGGTGCGCCGTACGGCGATCGACCTGCTGCGCGTGTTCGGCGGTCAGGAGGCGCTGCCCGAGCTGGTGTCGATGCTCAACGACGCCGATCCGCAAGTGCAGCGCGAATCGATTCGCGCCATCGTCCAGATCGGCACGAACAACGCCAACGCGGTGCTGCAGCGGGCGCTGATGACCGGCGGCCCGACGCGCGAGATGGTCCTGCAGGAGCTGCTCGGGCTCCGCGACGACAAGGCGGTGCCGCTGCTCTGCTACGTGCTCAAGCAGACGCAGCCAAGCGGGAAATTTTTCAAGGTCCATATCGAGATGCTCGATGCCCTCGCCACGCTGAAGGGGCATCCGGAGTCGATCCGAACCCTGAGGCATGTGCTGTATAGCGGCAGTCTCTGGACGCCGTTCAAGACCGCCGCGCTGCGGCGCGCCGCGGCGTCGGCGCTGAAGCGCATCGGCTCGCCCGAGGCCACGGCGGTCCTTGACGAGGCGATCGCGAAAGGGAGCCGCGGCGTCCGCAGCGCGGCCAGGGAACAGGTCGGAACCACCCTTCGCCCTGAAGGCAAGAAGACGACGTGAACGCCACCGAACGCGCGCGGCTCGCCGACGAGCTCCTCAAACGACTGGCCGGCGCCATTCGAGGCACGCAGCTGTACGCGCCAGGCCATCCGCTGGTCACACGCGCGATCACCGCGCTCGGCGACACGCTGGTCACGGCGCACCAGGCCATGCCCTCGATCGCCGTCGGCATCGTCGGCGACGAGCTCGTGGTTGGAGACATTCCGGTGCCGCGCGCCGCCGAAACGATGGGCGAGTTGATTCGTCGCCTGAAGCAGGCCGGCATCGAGCGCATCGTCATCGATCGCGGCGTGCAGAGCGACGAGATCATGCGGCTGATCGAGACCGTCTCGCGTTCGGACTCGGGCGACCAGACCGCCGCGCTCTCCCACCTGCCGCACATCCGTGTGGGCCGGCTGCAGGTGGACGAGCAGACCGCCGCCAACGTCGGCGACATCGCGACGTTCCGGAAGCTCTACGACGATGCGGTCAAGGTTGCCGAAACGCTATGGGAGAGCGCCGGCGTCGAGGGCGTTCCCGACGCCGACGCGGCGCGCGGGATGGTCGATTCGCTGGCGCAGGCGGTCGCGCAGAACCGGACGGCGCTGCTCGCGCTCACCGCGCTCAAGAACTACGACAACTACACGTTCACGCACATGGTGAACGTGTCGATCCTCACGATGGGGCAGGCGCGCGGCGTGGGCATCGACGGTCCGCTGCTGCGCGAGTTCGGGCTGGCGGCGCTGATGCACGATATCGGCAAGGTGAAGACGCCGAACGAGATTCTCAACAAACCCGACAAGCTGACCGAGCAGGAATACGACATCCTCAAGCGGCACACCGTGGACGGCGCGCAGATCCTGAGAAAGACGCCCGAGATGCCGACGCTGGCGCCCGTGGTGGCATTCGAGCACCACCTCAGAGCCGACGGCACGGGCTATCCGAGCGCCGCGCGCGCCCAACTCAATCTCGGCACCACCTTGTGCGGCATCGCCGACGTCTACGATGCGATGCGATCGCAGCGTGTCTATCAGCCGGCGTTTCCCACCGACCGCATCCTCGCGGTCCTGCAGCGCAACGACGGCAAGCAGTTCGACCAGCACCTGGTCAGGCGGTTCGTGCAGCTGGTGGGCATCTACCCGGCCGGCAATCTGGTGCGCCTCTACGGCGGCGAAGTCGCCGTCGTGCTCAAGGCGCATGCCCCCGATCCCTACCGCCCGCGCGTGCGCGTGCTGATCGGGCGGGACGGGATCCCGTTCGGCGATCCACCGGAGATGAATCTCTGGGAAATGGAAGAAACCCAGGACAACGCCATTCAATCGCCCGTCGATCCGGCCGATTACGACATCGACCCCTTGTTACAACTCTGATACTGGTTCGACCGCCAAGAACCACCGACCACCAACCACCAACCAGTTGTAGGATCGTTCAGATGCGCCGACTCGTCTCCCTCGTGTTCGCCGTCACCCTCTTCGCTGCCGCTCTCGGGATCGATCGTGTCCGTGCCGCCGACGCGCCGCGGCTCCTCGTGACCGTCGTCGTGGATCAGATGAGGGGCGACTATCTCCAGCAGTTCAACAAGCACTGGCGACACGGCTTCCGCACGCTCCTCGATCAGGGCATGGTCTTCGAGAATGCGCGCTATCCCTATCTCGTGACCGTGACGTGCGCCGGCCACGCGACGATCGGCACCGGCGCGCTGCCGCACAAGCACGGCATGATCAACAACACGTGGTGGGTGAGGAACGAGCGCCGGCTCACCGGATGCTCCGCCGATCCGGCGGCCACGGATATCACGTACGGGCGGCCCATCAGGCTGGGCAGCAGCGCGGTCAACCTGCTGACGCCGACGCTGCCGACGAACTGCGGGCCCAGAAGCCCGGGGCACGCGTCGTCTCGGTGTCGATGAAGGCGCGTAGCGCGATCATGCTCGCAGGTCGTGCCGCTGATGCTATCGCCTGGTTCGACGATCCGGCTGGATCGTGGGCGACGTCAACCGCATTCACGCAAGGACCGGTACCGGCCGTCAAAGAGTTCGTCGAACGATATCCGTACGAAAAAGATCTCGGCCGCGTCTGGACGTTGTCCGGCCCGCCCGATTCATACGTGATGCGCGATGCCGGAGTCGGCGAGCGGCCGCCCACGGGGTGGAATGGTCTCTTTCCTCATCCCATCAACGGCCGCGGCGGCATCGACGCGCAGTTCTTCGCCCTCTGGCAGGCGACACCGCTCGCCGACGCCTACCTGGGTCGCATGGCCGCGTCGCTCGTGGACAGCTTCAGCCTCGGACAGCGGCAGGGCACGGACTTCCTCGGCGTGAGCTTCTCCGTCCTCGATGATGTCGGGCACTCGTTCGGACCGGAGAGCCGCGAGATCGAGGACGTGCTCCGGCAGCTCGACGTCACGCTCGGCACGCTCATCGCGCATCTGGACGCGAAGGTCGGACGCGCGAACTACGTGCTGGCGCTCTCGGCCGATCACGGTGTCGCGCCGATCCCGGTCCCGCCGCGGGGCGGACGCATCGCGACCGATGATGTGCGTGAACGGATCGAGGACACGCTGGCCACAGCGTGGGGCCCGCTTCAGAAAGGGTCGTATGTCGAGGCGGTGAACTTCACCGACATCTACTTCGCCGACGGGGTCTTCGACAAGCTGCGCGCGAGCGCACCGTTGATGGCGACGGTGGTTCGCGCCGTCGAGGAGATTCCGGGCGTGGCGCGTGTGCTGCGCGTCGATCAGCTGTCGGACACGAGCCGTGATCCGATCGTGCGCATGGCGGCGCTCAGCTCCATGAGCAGCCGCAGCGGCGATCTGATGATCGTGCCGAAGGAATACTGGTTCCTCGGCGGCCGCAATCTGGGCACGGGAACGACGCACGGGACGCACCATACGTACGACACGCACGTGCCGGTGATTTTCTTCGGCGGCGCCGTCAAGGCCGGACGCTCCAAGGCCAGCGCGACGCCGGCCGACATCGCCCCCACGCTGGGATCGCTGGCTGGCGTGCGGCTGCCGCAGGCCGAGGGACACGCGCTGATCGAGGGCGAAGGCACTCGCTGACGCACAGCGCCAGGACGTGGCCTCTTCTTTCAAGTACCGCGTGATGGCCGCCGTCCGGCGGATTCCTCCCGGACGGGTCGCGACCTACGGTGATATCGCCGCCCTCGCCGGCTCACCTCGCGCCTGGCGCGCCGTCGGCACGATCATGCGCGAGACGCGCGACCCGGCCACACCGTGCCACAGGGTCATCGCTGCCGGAGGCGCCCTGGGCGGATACGGTGGCAATCTGCAGTTGAAGCGTGAACTCCTGCGCGCCGAGGGACTCGAGGTCGGGCTCACACGGGTGCGAGGCTTTGCTCATGTGCGATGGAAGCCTCGCACGTAAACACCCAAGCGCCCAAGGCCCAATTCCCAACCACTCCCAACTACCAATGCCCAACAATTCTCAATGTGGAAGCGGAAATTGGGCGTTATTTGGGGGTTGGGTCGTTGGGTCTTGGGGTGTCTCGGAGTTCGCCACGAACCATTCATCGTGGCGAGCCGTCTGTGCTCTGTGTGGCAGTTGTGACCCCAGCAGCTCCGCGGCAACCCGCCGCCGCAACCAGCCCGTCTAACCCCACAGGAGACGTGAGAGCGGTTGATCTCGAGCTGGCCCAGCGTTGCCGGCATGGTGACGCGGAGGCATTCGAGGAGCTGTACCGTGCCCACGCCGGACGGCTCTACAACCTCGTGTTCCGGATGGCCGGATCCCAGGCTGAAGCCGACGACCTCCTGCAGGACGTCTTCCTGCACGCCCACCGGAAGCTGGGGAGCTTCCGGGGCGATTCGAGCCTGGGAACGTGGCTGTATCGCCTGGCCGTGAACCATTGTTTGGACTTTCTCAGGGGCCGGCAGGCGAAAATGACCCGGGCAACCGATTCGCTGGACGAGGAGGGGGCAAGCGAGCCGGCAACGGCCGTGCCCAGCGTGCCAACGGCGGTCAGCCGCATCGACCTCGAGCGAGCGATTGCTCGACTCCCCGACGGGTGCCGCGCGGCGTTCGTGCTGCACGACGTCGAGGGGTACGAGCACAACGAGGTGGGACGGCTCCTCGGCGTGTCGGAGGGGACGTCGAAGTCCCAGGTACACAAGGCGCGCATGAAGCTGCGCGCGATGTTGAGCGGTATAGCGTGAACAGGCACAGGCGATGAGCTGCCAGGACTACGAAGCACTGATTGGCGATTACGTCGATGGCGACCTCGACGAGGCCCAGCGGGCCTCGCTCGAATCGCACCTCTCGACGTGCGCCTCGTGCCGGGCAGTCGTCACCGACTTCAGCGTGATTCGCGCGGCGACTCTGACACTCGAAGCCCAGGTGCCACCGCCGGACGTCTGGCGAAGGCTGTCGGCGGCGATCGAGGCCGAGCCGAAACCGTTCTTCGGTCTCGGCGGCGCCTACTGGTGGCGGGTGCTTGCGCCGGCGACCGCGATGGTTGTCCTGGTTGTCGCCCTGTCGTGGACGGCTGGCCGGCTGTCACCGGTCGCCACCGAGCGGCTGGCACGGGTCACGACCGGAACCGGATCCGAGCCGGTCTCGATCGTCGCCGAGTATCAGCTCGCCGAACAGAACCTCACCAACACGATCGTCGGACTCGAGCGTATCGCCGCCGACGATCGCTCGACGCTCGACATGGAGACCGCGGACGTGCTCCAGGCGAACCTCACAGTGCTCGACGGCGCCATCGGTGAAAGCCGGGACGCGCTGCAGAAGGAACCCGAGAACGATGTCGCGCAACAGAGCCTGTTCGACGCGCTGCGCCAGAAGATCGCGCTCCTGCAGGACATCATCGCGCTCATCAACGAGATGCGGAAAGGCAATCAGGAAGGGGCCGCCCGCATCGTGTCAGGACTGAATCAATGAGACGTATCTACGGACAGGTGTGCGGCGCCATGGCGGTGACGATGCTCGCGGCGGGACCCGCCGCGGCGCAGGACTGGGCCGACGATCTCGCGGACGCGATCGAGCGGCAGGTCGAGGCCATCGCGAGAGACGTCGAGCGCGCGGTCGACAAGCACGCATACAAGATCCAGCACAAGGTCGAGCACAAAATCGAGCAGCAGCTTCACATCGTGCTCGCGCAGGCCGGGCGCCAGGCCGGAGAGGCGGCACGGCGGGCCTCGCAGGCGGCACGCGAGGCCGAGCGCCGCCGGCGCGAGGAGTCGCGACGCGGTCCCGAATACACCGAGCAGATCTCGAAGACGCTTCGTCTCGGCAGGAACGGCACCTTCGACCTCCAGAACCTGAGCGGCGATATCGTCGTCACCGGCGGCGGCGGCAACGATGTACGAGTCGAGGCCACCAAACGCGTGCGGCACCCGAACGAGTCGGAGGGCAAGGCGCTCCTGCAGAGCATCGAGGTCCGGATCGAGGAGCGCAACGGCAACGTCGAGGTACGCACCAACTACCCCAGGCGCAACTGGTCGGGCGGCGTGGACTACACGGTGACCGTGCCGCGCGACGCCAACGTCGTCCTGCGCAGCATCTCGGGCGACGTTCGCGTCACCACGCTCAACGGCGAATTGCGCGTGGAATCGGTACAGCGGCGACGTGGTCGCCTCGTCGGTCCGTCGCATCCGTCAGGCCAAGACCATCTCGGGCGATCTGGAGATCGTCGACAGTGATGGCGACGATGTGTCTGGATCCACGACGAGCGGCTCGATCATCGCCCGCGGCATCAAGGCCCGCACGGTGGACCTGCAATCGATCTCCGGCGATCTGCGGCTGACCGATGTGGAGTCGGATCGCACGTTCGTGAAGACCGTGTCCGGCGACGTCGAGTTCTCCGGGCGGCTGTCGAAGAACGGGCGCTACGAGTTCCAGTCCCACTCCGGAGACGTGCGCGTCTCACCGCTCGGCTCTCAGGGATTCTCGCTCGAAGCGTCCACGTTCAGCGGCGACCTGCGCTCGGACTACCCGTTGACGCTACAGGGCGGCAACCAAGTGACCTCGGGCTTCGGACCGCGACGGAACCCGCGCGCCGTTCGCGGATCGTTCGGCGAAGGCGGCGCGCTGCTGACGCTGCAGTCGTTCAGCGGCAGCATCACGATCGTCAAACGGTAGTTGCGTCCCTGATCGTTCGTGTTACGCTCGGCACATGCGTCGATCAGCTCATCTCATCTGCGTTGCTGTTCTGCTCGGAGGTTTTCTCACATCGTCGGCGGCCGCTCAAACCACGCAACCCGGCACCATCGCGGCGGGCGGTGACCTCGGCGTCTTCTTTCCTGACGAGGCGTTCGAGAAGACATTCACCATCGATGGCTTCGGCGAGTACTACCTCACGCCGAACATCAGCATCCGGGGGTTTCTCGGTTGGGCCAACCCCGGGTTCGAGAATTTCACTGAAGACAAATTCCGGCAGACGAAGCTGCTGTTCAACGGCATGTATTACTGGCGGCACGACAAGTGGGTGCCGTACGCCACCGTCGGCGCCGGTTTCTACTTTCTGCGTCAACTGTTCGAGAGCGCGCCTGACCCGGATTCGGAAGTGCGCGGCGGCCTGAACCTCGGCTTCGGCACCGAGTACTTGCTCGGCGGCGGCGGTGCCGTGAAGACCGAGTTGCGCTGGGACATCGTCAGCCAGCCCACGGGGTTCCCCGACGCGACGGGATTCTCGCTGACGTTCGGTTATAAGCGGTATTTCTAGCCTGTAGCTGGTGGTCGGTAGTGGTGCAAGAATGGTTCTCCACTGGTAGCCAGCACGCTACCGACTACCGGCTCGACCACCGACCAGATCTAGCCAATCGCCATCAGATCGAACTGCTCGTGGTGGAGCTGCGGATCCGGACGCAGTGCAATGTCGCGCCCGAGTGACTGCTTCAGATCCTTGAACACCGCGCGCTCCTCGTCGCGCAGCGCGCGCGCGATGTCGGGGTTCACGCGCAGCACCAGGCTCTGGCCGTTGAGGTCGGCGCTGATCTTCTTCACCTCGGACAGGATCTCGTAGCAGATCGTCGAGCTCGACTTGATCACCGCGCTTCCGGCGCAGTACGGGACACGGCTCGGTGAGGACGCGCTCGAGGCTCTGCTTCACGCGCTTGCGCGTGATGATGACGAGACCGAAGTCCGACACCTGCAGCGCCTTCGACGGCGAGCGGTCCTTGCGCAGCTCCTGCTCCACCGTCTGGAAGACCTTCTGCCGGTTCTTCTTCTCTTCCATGTCGATGAAGTCGAGGACGATGATGCCGCCCAGATCGCGCAGCCGGATCTGCCGCACGATCTCCTTCACCGCTTCGAGGTTGGTCTTGAGAATCGTGTCCTCGAGCCGGCCGGCGGTCTTCTTGCCGACATAGCGGCCGGTGTTGACGTCGATGGCGACGAGCGCCTCGGTCTGATTGATGACGATCGAGCCGCCGGACTTGAGCCACACCTTGCTGCGCAGCGCGCGGTCGATCTCCGCCTGGACGCCGTACTCCTCGAAGATCGGGAACTCCTTCTCGTACAGCTTCACCTTGGACGCCAGCGACGGCATGATGCGCTCGATCAGCTCGACGACCCGCTTGTGCTCGAACGCGTTGTCGATGCGGATCGACGAGTAGTCGTCGGTCAGCAGATCGCGCAGCAGCTTGGCGACGAGGCTCTGCTCCTGATAGACGACCGCCGGCGCGCGCGACGTCTCGAACTTCTGGCGGACCTCCGTCCAGACCCGGTGGAAGTAGCTGAGGTCGGAGACGATGTCTTCCTTGGGCTTGCCGGCCGCGGCGGTGCGGATGATGAGGCCGCCGGTGAAGCCGGTCTGCTCGCGGAACTCGCGGACGATGCCGCGCAGCCGGGAGCGCTCGTCGCGCGAGTCGATCTTGCGCGAGACGCCGACGTGATCGACCGTCGGCATGAATACCAGGAAGCGGCCGGGCATGGTCGCATGCGACGTCAGCCGCGCGCCCTTCGTCCCCAGCGGCTCCTTGGCCACCTGGACGATGATCTCCTGGCCCTCTTTCAGGAGCTCTTCGATCTTGGGTTCGGGACCCTTGTCGTGTTCGCGGTCGCGCCGCCCCGACGACGAGCCGCCACGGCGCTGAGCCGTTGCCGCCGCCGGCGGCCGGCACTGGCCCGGATCCGCTGGAGTTCGCCGGCGACTGGCCCTGCCCCGCCGCCGCCGAGGCGGGTCGTCGTCGGTCTCGAAGCGGTCGAACTCTTCGAGCGAGGCGACGACGTCGCTGACGTAGAGGAAGCCGTCGCGTTCGAGACCGAGGTCAATGAACGCCGACTGCATGCCGGGCAGCACTTTGGATACCCGGCCCTTGTAGACGTTGCCCACCACGCCGCGCGATCGTTCGCGTTCGATGAAGATCTCGGCAACCTGATCGTCCTCGAGGATCGCGACCCGTGTTTCGTGGGCGCTCGAGGAGATGATCATCTCCTTGCTCATGCCCGTAGCTCCAGGCGGGCTGTGGCACACGCGCTGTACGGATCGCTCCCGCGCGCACCAGGAGGTACGTCAGCAGGACCGCAAGCAGCAGAGTGATCACACCCGTCAATTCGTAAAGCGGCGCATCCGCACGTTGAGAATGAGGCCGAATCCCGCCAGGGTGGCAATCATGGAGGATCCGCCGTAACTCATGAGCGGCAGCGTCAGTCCCTTGACCGGCGCCAGGCCGGCCGACATCGTGATGTTGTAAATCACCTGGAAGGTGAAGCTGGCCAGTACTCCAACCACCAGGTACGCGCCGAGGCGATCCTTTGCCAGTCGGGCCGACTCGAGCGCGCGCAGGATGACGAACAGATACAGTCCCAGCGTCACGATGACGCCGGCAAATCCATGCTCCTCGGCGAGCACCGAGAAGATGAAGTCGTTATGTGCCACAGGCAGGAAGCGCAACTGGCCCTGCGTTCCGTTCTGGAAGCCTTTTCCCTGAAGCCCGCCGGAACCGGTCGTGATCCGGGCCTGGAGCTGCTGATATCCGGCACCCCGAGCGTCCGCCTCGGGGTCCAGGAAGGTTGACACGCGCTCCCGCTGGTAGTCCGCGAGCGCGAATTTCCACGCGAAGGGTGCGGCCAGCACGGCCACGATCGCGAGAATGCCGAAGATCCGCATCGGCATGCCGGCGACGAAGGCCACGGCGAACAACACGGGCAGCAGCGTGACTGCGGTCCCGAGATCCGGCTGGCGCGCGATGACGAGGAAGGGAACGGCGGTGATGGCCCCCGCAATCAGCAGGTCGCTGCGCATGATGGCGCCGCGGCGATCGCCGAAGAACTTGGCCAGCACGAGAGCGACAGTCGCTTTCGCGAACTCGGAGGGCTGGAGGTTGAGTGCCCCGAAATCGATCCAGCGCCGCGACCCTCCGCGCACGACGCCGAAAAACAGCACGAACACGAGCAGACCGACGATACCCAGATAGATAAAGTGTGATTTGTCGGCGAGCGTGCGGTAGTCGAGGGTCAGACACACGACCAGCGCCACCAGCCCGAGGACGATTCCGTACATCTGCGTCACGTGGAGACGCTGCCCCGAGAGGGCCGTCGCGCTGTAGATCTGCACGACGCCGATCAGGCAGAGCGCCAGAACGGCCGCGAGCATGGCCCAATCCACGTGGTAATACAAGCGCTTCTCGAACATCTTTCGGTCCGGCCCGTCCGGAAGGACGGGCCCTACGTTCCTGGCCGGTCCGAAGGGACCGGCCCTACGCTACTGAGTCACTCCCGGTGCGATGGGCGGACGCGCGTCGGCCACTTCCACCGCTTCCAGCGCCGGCGGCGAGTCCGGATCGGACTCGGGCTGCGCCGGCGCCTGATTCTTCGGCGTCAGCACCGGCAGCGGCTTGCCTTCCTTCTTGGCGAAATAGGTCTCGATCACGTGCCTGGCAATCGGCGCGCCCAGATAGCCGTGCTCGTTGTGCTCGCCGAAGATCACACCGGCGATCTCCGGATTGTCCCTGGGCGCGAAGAACACGAACCACCCATGGTCCCGCAGATCGCGGCCCGACGCTCTTGGCGCGCGCACGGCCTTCGTTCGAGATCACCTGGGCCGTTCCCGTCTTACCGGATACGTCGCGTCCCTCGACCCTGCCCGCGCGCGCCGGTGCCGCTCGCGTTCACCACCATCCACAGCCCCTCGCGAAGCGCGGCCAGCGTATCGGGCTTGAACGCGACCTTGTCGGCCACCGCCGGCGCCGGCACGGGCTTCCACCCGCCGCCTTCGTCGATCGCCTTGATCACGTGCGGCGTCACGCGCGTACCGCCGTTGGCGACCGTCGAGATCATCACCGCCAGCGACGCCGGCGTCACCGATACCTGTCCCTGCCCGATCGACACCGAGATGGTCTCGCCCGGATACCAGCGCTCGCCAGTGCGCTTCAGTTTCCACTCGGTGTTCGGGACCAGGCTCTCCTGCTCGTTCGGCAGATCGATGCCGGTCTTCCCGGCCATGCCCGAGCTTCTGCGCCCACTTGTAGATCTTGTCCACGCCGAGCATGTTGCCGAGCGTGTAGAAGTAGACGTTGCACGACTTCTCGATCGCGTGCCGCATGTCCACGGAACCGTGGCCGCCCTTGAGATGGCACTTGTAGTAGCGGCCGAAGAACGTCGCGCCGCCGCCGCAGGTGATGCGGTGATCCGGCGTGACGAGCCCCTCTTCGAGCGCGGCCGTCGCCACCACGATCTTGAACGTCGAGCCGGGTGAATACCGGCCCTGCAGCACACGATTCGAGAGTGGCCGGAGCTTGTCGTTGTTGAGCGACACCCACGTCGCGCGATCGATCCCGGACGCGAAGTCATTCGGATCGTACGAGGGCAGGCTCGTGTAGGTCAGCACCTCGCCGTTGCGCGGATCCATGATCAGCGCGGCGCCATTGAAGCCGGCGTAGCGGAACCCGTCTTCCGCCGCCTTCTGCAGGTCGTAGTCCACCGTCAACTGGACGCGGCGGCCTTCGGTCGGCGGAATCTCGTCGAGCGTGCGGATCTCGCGGCCGACGCTGTTGACGACGACCCGCTTGGCGCCGTCCTCGCCCATGAGCAGCCGGTTGTAGGCTTTCTCGATACCCTGCTGGCCGATGATGTCGCCCTGGATGACGCCGTCGCCGACCTGCGTGTCGCTGGCTTCGCCGACGTATCCGAAGAGGTGAGCGGCCATGGCGTCGGTCGGATACTTGCGCGTCGGCACCTGTTCGACGCGGACATCCGGCAGTTCGAAGTCGAGACGCCGCGCGGTGAGCGCCGCGACTTGCGCCAGCGACGCATCCTCGACGACGACGATGGGCCGATAGGTCGGCTCGCCGCGGTGACGATCGACGATCTGTTTGACCTGTTTCGGATCGAGGCGGGCGACTGCCGACAGCATGCTCACCGTGCGATCGAGATCCTTGGTGTGCTCGCGGACGATCGAGATGGTGAAGGAATTGCGGTTGTCGACGAGGACCTTGCCGTGGCGATCGAACAGCACGCCGCGCGGAGCCCGCAGCGCGAGCGTGCGCTGGTGGTTGTTCTCCGCCATCTCCTCGTACTTCGCGTGCTGCGCGATCTGCAGGACCCAGAAGCAGACCGCGAGCGCCGCGAACAGGAGGATCGCCCCGATCTGCAGGACGACCAACCGCGTGCCGATGCGTCTCCGATCTTCTGCTACGGCCATAACTCAATGTCTCGATCGTCGTCCGGCTCGTCGCCGCTCCACGATGCCCGGAACCGCCTCGATGATCGTGAAGGCTATCATCCCGACCACCGCGTTACCGAGTGCCTGTGTCGCAATCGCCTTCCAGGGCGACGGGAAGCTGCGCAGCCCGAGTACCACGTAGAGTCCCATGAACAACGCCTGATACGCCGCTGTCGCGCCCACGAACATCACCACCCGCGGCAGCGCCGCGGTCACGATGAACTGCTGCCCGATCGCCCCGGCGACGAATCCGACGATCGACTTCGCCAGACCACCAATCCCGAGCACGCCGGTCGAGAGCTGATCCTGAATCAACCCGGCCACGCTGCCCGCCAGCATGCCGCT
Organism: uncultured Acidobacteriota bacterium; assembly: GCA_963751025.1. Lineage (GTDB taxonomy): Bacteria > Acidobacteriota > Vicinamibacteria > Vicinamibacterales > UBA2999 > Gp6-AA40. The sequence goes on from CAVVTC010000018.1 coordinate 266,965, forward strand.
CACCGGCCCGCTCGTCAGCGCGACGTACACCACCGCGACCAGGACGAGATCGATCGCCGTGGTGCCGCCGACCACGAACCGCGCCAGCGTGGTCTGCAGCGCCAGCGCCAGCGCGATCGCAATCAGGACGCCGGCTATCCTCACCGGCCCTCATCGCCGGCGCCGTTGGCAGCCACCGTTCCCTGACCGGATTCGATCGACGGCGGCGTCAACACCACGAGCACGGATTCGAGCGACGAGAATTCCACGGCCGGACGAATGATGACGGCGCTGTAACTCGCCGGCGCGACGATCGAATCGACTCTATTTGACCAATTTCGAACCCCTTCGGGTAGATGCCTTCGATACCCGAGGTCACGATCGCGGTCCCCGATCTTGATATCAGCTGTTCCAGGCACATGGTCGAGGCGCAGCGACGTTCCGGTCCCGACGACAACGCCCTGGGCCCGCGACCGCTCCGTCACCGCGCCCGCCGCCGCGTCCCGGTCGATGAGCAGCTGCACCTTCGCCGCCCGTCCGGTCGGCAGAATGATGCGGCCAACCACGCCGGCCGGCGAGATCACCGCCATGTCGGGGCGCAGCCCACCGCCCGTGCCCTTGTCGATCGTCACCGTCCTGAAATCGGGACTTGCCCCGCCGGCGATGACCGTCGCCGCAGTCGTCTCGAGCGGTGTCGCCGTCTTCATGTCGAGCAGCTTCTGCAGCATCCGCGACTGCTCGGCGAGTGCCCGCTCCTGCTGCAGGCCGACGCGCAGCTGCGCCACCTCGGACCGAGCTCCTCGTTCTCGCGGCGGGTTTCCTGCAGTGCGAAATAGTTCTGCCACACGTCCCGCGCCGACCCGATCCCGGACGTGGCCGCGCGCTGCACCTCGGCGAACGACACCGAAGGTCAGCGCCTCGAGGACGGGAACGCCGCGCCGCGTGCTCACTTGCGTGGAGATGAGAAGGATGTGTCCGACCACCACGGCCATGAAGAGCCAGCCGGTTCGCTGTCGGATATCGAGCAGTGCCATGAACGTTCACGATCTACGATGGATCGATGGATGCAAGACGTTTCGTCCATCGTCATGTCATCAGTCGATCGAAATCTTCCGCAGCAGGTTGAAATCGGAGAGCATCTTGCCCGCGCCGAGCACGACCGACGACAGCGGATCCTCGGCCATCGCCAGCGGCAACCCGGTCTCCTCGCGCAGGCGCTTGTCGAGGTTCTTCAGCATCGACCCGCCGCCGGTCAGCACGATGCCGCGATCGACGATGTCCGCGGAGAGTTCCGGCGGCGTGCGCTCGAGCGCGACGCGCACCGCGTCGACGATGACGTTGACCGTCTCGGTCAGCGACTCGCGAATCTCTTCGTCGGTGATGGTGATCGTCTTCGGCACGCCTTCAATCAGATGCCGTCCCTTGATCTCCATCGTCATCTTCTCTTCGAGCGGGTACGCGGAGCCGATCTCCATCTTGATCGCCTCGGCCGTGCGCTCGCCGATGAGGAGGTTGTACGTCTTCTTGATGTACTGGATGATCGCCTCATCCATCTCGTTGCCGGCCACGCGCACCGCCTTGCTGTAGACGATGCCGGCCAGTGAGATGACGGCGATGTCGGTCGTGCCGCCACCGATGTCCACGATCATGTTGCCCGAGGGCTCGGTGATCGGCATGCCGGCGCCGATGGCCGCGGCCATCGCTTCCTCGACGAGGTGGACCTCGCTGGCCTTGGCGCGATACGCGCTGTCCTTCACCGCGCGCTTCTCGACCTGCGTGATCTCGGACGGCACGCCGATGACGATGCGCGGCCGGACCCACACGTTGCGGTTGTGCGCCTTCTTGATGAAGTAGGTCAGCATCTTCTCGGTGACCTCGAAGTCGGCGATGACTCCGTCCTTCATCGGCTTGATGGCGACGATGTTGCCCGGCGTGCGGCCGAGCATGTCCTTCGCTTCCTTGCCAACCGCTTCGACGCGGCCGTTCACCTTGTTGATCGCCACGATGGACGGTTCATTGACGACAATGCCCTTGCCGCGGGCATAGACGCAGGTGTTGGCCGTACCGAGGTCAATCGCGAGATCGCTGGAGAAAAGAGAGAAAAACGAGCCGAGTGGCAACGCTACGAGCCCTCCTGGGCGAAGTGAATACCGTCTTTGCCGGCGGCCTTGACCCTGTACATGGCCATGTCGGCGTCTTTCATGAGTTCGTCGGCCGATTTTGGCTTGTCGGGGGTCAGCGTGGCTACTCCAATCGACGCGGTCTGTCGGACGGCGAGCCCGTCCGACGCCAGAAATTTCGCCGCGCGCATCTTTTCGAGGATTCGGCCGGCCACTGACATGGCGCCCTCGGCGCCGGTGTCCGGCAGCACCAGCGAGAACTCGTCACCGCCAAATCGCGCCACCACGTCGGTCTCGCGCGAACAGGCTTTGATCACGGCCGCGGCCTCGACCAGCACCTTGCTTCCCGCCAGGTGGCCGTGCTTGTCGTTCACCTGCTTGAAGCTGTCGAGGTCGAGAAACAGGAGCGACAGCGGACGCCCGTTGCGGACGGCACGCTTGGTCTCGCGGCGCAGCACGATGTTCAGATACCGCGAGTTCGACAGCCGCGTGAGATCGTCGGTGACCGAGAGCGCCTCGGCCTTCTGCAGCGCCAGCGCGTTGTCGAGCGCGATCGCCGAAGGCTCGAGAAACGCTCGCAGCGCAAGGACGAGCGACGGTCCCATCGAGGGGGCTGACAAGGACGCGACGGGATCCAGACCGACGAGCACGCCAACACTGCGATTGCGACAAATGAGCGGGAAGGCGATGACCGACCCAGCGGCACCGGGACCGCTGCGGGAGTCCTTCGTGAGATCGCCGGACAGCAGCTCCGAGCCGTGACGCATCACCCAGTTGGCAGACGACCAGAGCGAGGGCCCGAGGTTCGGGACCAGGCCGGCATCGGCCAGCACGTTGAGATGGCCGTTCAGGTCGTGCGCGATGACGACCCAGCACGGCGCGGGAATCCAGTCCTGCGCCTGGCGAACCAGCCACTCGGCGACCTTGCGCGGATCGAGCGTGGCATTGGCCTCGCGAACGGCCTCGATGAGGGCGTCGCGGCGGTCAAGACGGGCCCTGAGGGCGCGCGCACGGGTCCTGAGCCTGGCCGCCAGGTCTGGACGGCGGGCACGTCGGGCCGCACGGGGGGCCGTATCACGCTTGCTGGAGATAGATCTCACCGGTCGTCTGAGGAGCCAGGCGCGCGCCGACGCCCGACAGTGCGGCGTGGAAGACCGCTAAGTCCTTTCGGTTCTATCAAATAATATCACAAGGCTTTCGGCGGACCCTGGCGCAGCGGGCCTGCCGCCGTCGGCGGTTGTGACTCCTTGCATCTCTTATCGGCCGGTCGTGCAACTGGTTGCAGCTTCGATGTTTGGTGGCGTACATTGGTGGGTGGTTGGTAGTGGGTGGTTCGTGGTAAGAGCCACCGATCAACAACCGCGAACCACCAGCCACTAACCACCAACCGAGGAAACGCCGTCAATGACCATGCTCGACCGGATGCGCCGCCACAAGAACATCCTGAAGTGGAGTCTTGCGGTGGTCGTGCTGACGTTCGTCCTGCTCTACATTCCAGACTTCGTCAGCACGGGACCGACCGGAACCGGCGCCGCGCCCGGCGAGGTCGTCGCCGACGTCGGCGGACGCGAGCTGACCGTGCGCGAATTCCAGCAGCGCTACATCTCGCAGATTCAGTCGTATCGCAACCAGTTCGGCGGCACCATCAACAGCTCGCTCCTCCGGCAGCTGGGTGTCGATCGACAGATCCTCTCGCAGATGGTCGAAGAGCAGGTGGCGCTCATCGAAGCCGAGCGCCACGGCATTCGCGTCACCGACGACGAGCTCGCGCAGCAGATTCTCTCGATCCCCGGCTTGCAGGAGAACGGGGTGTTCATCGGAGAGGCGCGCTACCAGCAGCTGCTCCAGAGCCAGAACCCGCCGATGACCACCAGCCAGTTCGAGGACGGCCTGCGCCGGAGCCTGGTCGTCGAAAAGCTGCGCGCCGCGCTGACGGATTGGATGGCGGTCGCTGATGCCGATCTCGAGCGCGAGTACACGCAGCGAAACGAGAAGGTGAAGCTGCAGGTCGTCGCGCTGACGGCGGATCGCTTCCGCGACAAAGTCACCGTGACCGACGCGGACATTGCCGCGCACTTCGCCACCCGCAGCGCCGAGTACCGCCGCGGCGAGCAGCGCAAGATCAGATACCTGCTCCTCGATCGCGATCAGGCCCGACAGAAAGTCGTCGTGCCGCCGACCGACGTCCAGCGCTATTACAACGACAACATTCAGCAGTACACGACGCCGGAGCAGGTCCGTGCCAGCCACATCCTGCTGGAGACGGCCGGGAAAAACGACGCCGACGTCAGGAAGCGCGCCGAAGAGATTCTCAAGCAGGTGAAGAGCGGCGCCGACTTCGCCGCGCTGGCGAAGAAAGTGTCCGAAGACAAGGGCTCGGCCGCCAACGGCGGCGACCTCGACTACTTCGGGCGGGGCCGGATGGTGCCGGAGTTCGAGGAGGTCGCCTTCAAGCTGCCCCCGGGCCAGATCAGCGATCTGGTGAAGTCGCAGTTCGGCTATCACATCATCAAGGTGGTCGATAAGCGCGCCGGCGCAACGCGTCCGCTCGAGGAAGTGCGGGCGCAGATTCAACAGCAGCTCGCCATGCAGCTGGCCGACCAGCAGATCTCGGACCGGGCGCGCGACCTGCAGAAGCGCATCGACGATCCGGGCGACCTCGACACGGTGGCCAAGGAGCTGGGCGTGATGGTGCAGGAGTCGGGCCTCTTCCAGCGGGAGGATCCGGTGCCCGGGCTCGGCGTCGCGCCGGAAATCGCCTCGGAGGCGTTCTCGCTGATGGAGAAGCAGGTCAGCCAGCCGCTCAACTCGGCCCGCGGTCCGGTGTTCATCACCGTCACCGAAAAGAAGGACCCCTACGTGCCGAAGCTGGACGAGGTGAAGGACCGCGTCCGGGAAGACGTGATTCGGCTGAGAGCAGCCGAATTGAGCAATCAGCGCGGCGAGGCCATCGCGGCGGCGCTGAAGTCATCGCCCAACTTCGCCGCCGCCGCCAAGGCGCAGGGCGTCGAGGCCAAGGACACCGAGCTCGTCGCGCGCAACTCCGCGCTCCCGGACATCGGCGTCAGCGCGGAAGTGGACAAGGCGGCTTTTGCGCTGCCGGTCAACGGCGTGAGCGGGCCGATCAAGACCAGCGACGGCACCGTCATCGTGCGCGTCGTCGAGCGTGACCCGGTGACGCCCGAGGAATTCCGCAAGGCCAGGGAGACCTTCCGCGCCGAGATGCTCAACGAACGGCGCGGGCGCTTCTTCTCGGCGTACATGACCAAGGCCCGAGGGAAGGTCGGCGTCGAGATCAACGACGAGGTCGTGCAGCGCGTCGTTGCTCAGTATCAGCTCTAGGGATCGGTGGATCGGGGATCGGGGATCAATGGTCAAGCTCTTGACCAGGGATCCGGATCAGGTCCGGATCACCACTACTCGATCCACTAATCCACCGACCCTGATCCCTACCGCACAAAGGCGAAGGGCAGCAGCGTGAGCGGCTCGCCGCGCTTGAACAGTCGCATCGGCGTGGTGACGGCACCGATGCGCTCTGGTGTCATCCCGTCCAATGAAGTGGCTCAGAAGGCTGGCGCCACCGAGTGTCTCGGACAGCGCCTCATAGAACGTCCGCCTCCCGCTGTACACGACGAGCTCGACGTCCTCGTCGACCGGGAATCTTGGCCTTCTCCTTCGCAATCGCGATGGCGGTGTCGAGGCCGCCGAGCGCGTCAACGAGACCCTTCTCTCGCGCCTGCTGACCGGTCCACACGCGACCCTGGGCCACGGCGTGTATGCGCTCGGGCGTGGTCTTGCGCGATTCCGCGGCCTTCTCGACGAAGTCGTCGTAGATGGCCTGCATGATCCCCTGGAGCTTCATGCGCTGAGGCGGGGTGAACGGGGCAAACGGGGAGTTGATGCTGGCCCCGGGACCCGACGCGACCGTTTCACTGTTGACTCCGAGCTTGTTCAGCGCGCCGCCAATGGCGATCTTGCCGCCGAAGACGCCGATCGACCCGGTGATGGTCCCCGGCTGGGCGACGATCGAGTCCGCGGCCATGGCGATGTAGTACCCGCCGGACGCGGCGAGGTCCGACATCGACACGACGAGCGGCCGGTCCTCGTCGTCTTTGCGGGTCACCATCAGCTCGCGCCAGATCACGTCCGACGCCACTGACGACCCGCCGGGGCTGTCCACTCGCAGCACGATGGCCTTGATGCTGCTGTCGTCGCGCGCCTCTCGGATCTGCTCGACCATCGTGTCCGATCCGAGGATGGTGCCGTTCAGCGCATCGAACGTGCTCCTGCCGGACGCGATCGTGCCCACCGCGTACAGCACCGCGATGCGCGACCTGGGGCGGAAGCCGACGGACGAGGGCGTGATGCGCTGGTAGCTGCGCCCATCCACGCGGTCCTCCTCGTCTTCGCCACGCCTGGCTCGCGATCCGTCAGCTGATCTTCGTAGGCGAGATCGTCGACCAGCCCGAGCCTGAGGGCCTCGTCTGGCACGAACGGACCCTGATCGAGGATGGCGCGGATGTCCTCCTCACTCTTCTTCCGGCTCTGCGCGATGCCGCGCACCAGCTGGTCGAACATGTCGCGATTGAGAGACTCGGTCATCTCGCGATGCTCGGGCGTGAATCCCTTCTCGGTGAGCTGATTCGCCGCCGATTTGTACTCGCCGACGTGGAGGAAGTCGGGATAGGCCCCGGCCTTGTCGAAGGCGCCGCGCAGGAAGATCTCGTACGACGCCACGCCGGACAGATCCAGCGGGCTGCTCGGAAGCAGATACACCTTGTCGGCGGCACTGGCCAGGTAGTACTCGCGGTCGCCGCCGTATTCGAGGAAGGCGATGACCCGCTTCCCGGACTTCCGGAAATCGAGGACGGCGTCACGCAGCTCCTGGACCTTTCCCCAGTACGGCAGCTGCAGTGACGAGGGCATCAGCAGGACCGTCTTGATGCGCGAGTCGCGTTTTGCCTTGCGGAGGTTGTCCACGAAGCCGCGCACGGTATCGACATCCCTGCCGAGCACCTGACCGAGGACATCGTCGGGGACGATCTCCTGGAGCTCGCCGCCCGGTCTCAGCACCAGCGTGGCCGCCGATGGTACTGACGGCGCGCGAGAGACCGCGAGGTACATGAACGTGATGCCCGCGATCGAGACGAACATGGCGAGACCGATGAACGCGAGAACGAAAGCAACGCCGCGGCGTAGTGCCACCGTGACTCCTCCCTGAAAGCGTGTGCGGCTATTGTGTCAAAAGCGCGACTATAATTCGTCTTGTGTTGCGCGTCTTCACACCGCTCAGTCTGCTGGCAATGCTCACGGTGGCCTGCGGATCGCCCCCTGCTGCGGATGAGGCACCCAAGAAATCGGACATCAAGGGCCTGATTAGCGTCGACGTGAAGGTCGGGGACGGCGATAGAAGCCGCCGTCGGGCGCGAGGTGCTCGTGCACTACGCGTCGGCGAGCTCATCCCTCCCAACTCGATATTGATCTTCGATGTCGAGCTTGTCGATGTGAAGTAGCCACGGCCACGGACATCCTGCTCGACATCGAATACCTCGATTCCTCCGGTGACGGCGTGGCCCGCCATCGAGGTCAGACCCTCACCGTCCCGTTCACGATTCCTGGCGAGCGCGTCCGCGTGGCACTCGGGCCGCGCCGGAGCGGCGGCGCGACAGCCTCCCTCATCGACATCACCCATCCATCGCCGCATCGCGTCCGTCCGCGCTGTGCCCATTTCGGCGTGTGCGGCGGGTGCGCGTGGCAGCACATCGCATATCCCGAGCAACTGCGTCTGAAGACCGAGATCGTCGGACGCCTCGTTCGCGCGGCAACCCCGGGCGCGCCGGCCCCACTGCCGATGATCGCGGCAACGCCGGTCGAGGACCCCTGGCACTATCGTCACAAGGCGCACTTCGTCTTCAGGCCACCTTCGCCTGGCGGCTCCCGCGCGCCAGGCCGTTCGGCTGGCCTGATCATGGGTCACTACGCGCGAGGCTCTCGCCGAGTGATGGCGGTGCAGGAGTGCCCGGTCCACGACGAGCGCGGCAATGCCGTCGCGTTCGGGCTCTTCAAGTCCTACGCCCGGATGGCCCCGGCACCGACAGACACTCAAGAGCATTGCGGTTCGGGCCAGCGCCGCCACGACCGAGACGATGGCGACGCTCGTCGTGACGGGCGACACCGACAAGCGCGTGCGAACCGCGACGAAGCAGGCCCTCGCCGCCAGCTGGGCGCCCTCGTCGTTCCACGTCAACGTGCACCCGCGCGGCGACCCGTTCATCTTCGGGCCCGAGACGCGGCGGATCACCGGCACCGAGCGGCTGCGCGAGGACGTCTCAGGCGCGGCGTTCCTGATCTCGCCCACCGCGTTCTTCCAGACCAACGTCAGGGCCGCCGAGATCCTCGTGCGCCTCGTGCTCGAGGCCGTGCCGGCCGATGCGACGGTCCTGGACCTCTACGCGGGCGCGGGCCTCTTCGCGCTGCCGCTGGCCCGTCGCGGTCATCAGGTGGTCGCGGTCGAAGCCAATCCCACCGCGGTGGCCGACGGCGAGGCCAGCCTGCGCCTGAACCGCATTCCCGCGGAGCGCTGCCGCTTCATCGCGAAGCCGGTTGGAGCGGTCACCAGCCGCGCCATCGCCGCCACGGCCGTCGTCCTCGATCCACCGCGTGAGGGATGCGAGGCGTCAGTGCTCGACGATGTGTTCGGGACGTATCCGCCCGGCAACGGCTGTCTACGTCTCGTGCAATCCCGACACGCTCGCCCGCGATCTGAAGCGCGCAGTGCGGCACGGCTACGAGATCCGATCGATCCAACCCGTCGACATGTTCCCGCATACGCCACACATCGAGACTGTCGTGGTGATGAGCACGTCACTCTGATGCTGGCGTGGCTTGTCGGGCATTCCCCGCTGTCGCGCATGCGGGACCTTGACGCCGAGCTGCTGCAGCTCGGGTCGATCCGCATTCTTGTCGGCGCTCTCTGCATCGCGCGCCTCGTGCCCAACCTGTATGTGTCCCTGTACCTGTTCCCGCCCGGGGCCGACGGCGCAGTGCCGGCACTGGTCGTCAGCGGCCTCTGGATTCTTGCCGTGAGCGCGCAAGTGACCGTGGGCTTTCTGACGCCACTCGCACTGCCAGTGCTCATCGTCACGATGCGTCGATACGAGCTGCAGACCGACGCCGCGAGCCTGGTCACGGACATGGCGTCGGTCGTGCTCACGTTTCTGCTCCTGGCGAGCGCGGGCAGCACCCGCTCGGTGGACGCATGGCTGATGCGGAAGGGCGGCTGGCCGGGCTCCGCGGTGAAAACCCTGTACCGCATCGTCGGCCCGCCCTCACTCGACGGTCTCGCGAAGCTGTACGTGCTCTCATTCCTGGCGTACGCGCTCATGCACTTCGGCGGCGCGATGTATCACTGGCAGACGGACGCCTGGACGTCGCTGCAGGCGTTGGCCATGGTGTTCAGCAGCAGTTATCTGGCGCGGTTCTGGGAGCCGTACCGCGCCATCGAGCTCACCTGGCCGTCGGTCTCTCTGGTGGCGGCGGCGACCGCCACGGGGGTTCAGCTCGCGATGCAAACGCTCACGCCAGTGTTGATGTTCTGGCGTCGCACTGCTCCTGCGGCCGTCGTCTGGGGATTCCTCTTCACGACGTCGAGCCTGTTGCTGCTCCAGTTGAACTACCTCGGCGCGTTCGAATTCCTGCTCTGGTTCGCCCTGTTTCATCGCCCGCGGCAACACACCGGCACGCCGGTCCTCACGCCGCTGCGCTCGCGCGTGGCCGACAAGGCGCTGCACGCCTTCCTCATCGCGTGCGTGACGCTGTTCGTGATGACCGACGTCGCAAGCTCGACCGACCTCGTGAACTGGCGCGATCTCCGCCTGACCTCCGCCCTGCGGACGACCGTCGGACTGCACGCGCCGGACGTCTTCAACGACAACGATCTCCGTTTGGGAGACCACTGGCCGGTGATCTATGCCGGCGATCGCACAGAGCTCCTGCCGTTCAACGGGCCCAACGGTGAGCGTCTGAGGTGGACGCAGTGGTCCGACATCCTCTTCTACGGCATCGGCAATCGCTGGAAGAACGAATTCAACGTGGACGACCTCTTCAATCTCTCCGACGATGGGGTCGCTCGACTGCGGCGATTGGCGCTCTTCGATCATCGACGCCGTGGCGCGAACGAAGGACGCTACGTCGTGGACTATTTCCAGACCCGTGCGTCCCACATCGGCGAGCCTCCGAGCCAGCGGTTCGGCCGCGTGCACCTCGGCTCGATGACGATCGTCTGCTCGGGCGTCGGGGCCAGCGCGGAATGTTCAGCGGTTGAGGCCGTTGCTCGCCGGTAGCCGGTAGGCCGGTAGCCGGTTCGTCTTACGCGCCAAACCCGACGGACGTCAGTTCGTGGGCCCAGCCGAGGGCGCCGGTGTAGGCCTGCTGCAGCTGTGACTCCGGCGCGCTCGCCGACACTGCCGCGATACAGCAACTCGTAGCCGACCACGTGTCCGCGCGCGTCGAGAATCGCCTGACGGGCGATGTGCACCGTGGGCATGGGCCTGGGATCGTCTGAATGGGAGACCGCGGGCATGACCGATACAAACGCAATCGGCAGGAGAGGTGAACGCTTCAAGGCTTGCTGTGCCGAAGCCTTCGGTGAAGGAGGGCGTAGAATACGCGGCCATGCGCAATTCCCTGCACGTCGCGTTGGTCGCCTGCCTGGCGTTGCCGTGCTCGAGCGCAATCCTCGCGCGTAGAGGCGGGTCTTTAGACCCGCCTGCTCAGCGCGGCGCCGACGCGCGCAACGTGGTATTGGTCGGGCACAACGACTTGAATGGCCAGGGCGACGGCGGCGAGGGCCTGGCCCTCCAGCAGTGGCCGGACGGCCGCCGCATTCTGTACCTGGCGCACGAGGCCCCGCAGCGCTGCGTCAGCATCATCGACGTCACGAAACCCGAGAGCCCCACTCTCATAAACCAGCTTCCGTCACCCTCGCCCGGCGTGACGCGGTGCAACTCGCTGGGACTGTCAGGCACCGTGCTCACGGTCGCGAATCAGGCGGCGAAAGCGGGCAGCACGCTCGCCGGGATGTGGGTCCTCGATGTATCGGACCCGAAGAAGGTCTCCACCGCGAAGAGTCTCGACGATCTCAAGCTGTCCTTCTTCGACACGTCGGGGCCGGAGTCACGCGGCGTGCACAACCTGTGGTTCGTGGACGGCGAGTTCGCGCACCTGACCACGGGCATGCGGGACTTCAGTCCGACCAATCCCCAGGACGATCAGATCTGGGTCGTCGTGGACCTGCGCAACCCACGTCAGCCACGCGAGGTGGGCCGATGGTGGCTTCCCGGAACGCGCAAGGGCGACCGCTGCCTTCCAGGCTGCCTGCCCTCGCGACACGTGCCCTTCGACAACGGGTATCGGCCGCATCAGATCGAGATCTGGCCCGATCAGGCCGACCGCGCGTACGTCGCTTACATCGACGGCGGCGCGATGATCTTCGACATCTCAGGTCTTGCGCAGGTGAAGGCCGGCCGCGCGAAGAACTTCACGCCGCGCCTGATCAGCCGGTTGAACTTCCACCCGCCCTACCCGGCGTGGACACACACATTTCAGCCGATGTTTCGTCGGAAGCTGGCGTGGGCCGCCGACGAGGACGTGCAGGACAACTGCAAGGACGCGCCGAAACTGGTGTGGCTGCTCGACATCCGCGCCGAAACGAATCCAGTGATCATCGGCACTGCCCCGCTGCATGCCAATGACGGCGAGCTGTGCACGCGCGGCGGCCGCTTCGGCGCACACAACCTTCACCCAAATTTTCCAGGTCCCCTCTATCGCCAGTTGGAGAACACGACGGTCTCGACGTGGTTCAACGGCGGCGTTCGCATCTACCGCGCCGTCGAGGGTCCGAAGGGTGTGACCGACGCGCCGCCGCACGTCGAGGAGATCGGCTATTACATCCCCGAGGCCCCGCCGAAGAATCCCAGCGGCACGATCCAGATCAACCACGCGATCGTCGATGAGCGCGGATTGATCTACGCGAACGACCGCTTTACGGGCGGACTGTACATCCTGCGATACACCGGCAGCGTACCTATGGATTGAGGCAAGGAGACACGAACAGACCTTCGAGACCTTCGTGACCTTCGTGGTTGGATTGGTAAGTTCGTTATAGTGATCGCATGAAGACAACCCGATGGTGGCGCCGCGCGGACGTGGGCGCTGCGCTCGTGCTCGCCTGCCTGGCCGCGATCAACGTGCCATCAGCGCAGGAACAGCAGAAGAAGTATCCGTATCCCGAAGTGCGCGACATGCGCGGCGTGATACCGCCGGGACCGAAGGTCGGGCCGTACAACAGCCCGCCCCTCGGCGACGGCCCCTTCGACTTCGAGACCTACGAGCAGCGGAAGATCCGCGTGTCGGTCGTGACCAAGGGGCTGTCGCATCCGTGGAGCCTGGCGTTCCTGCCTGGCGCCCCCGAGGGGACGGCGACATGCTGATCACGGAGCGCGTGGGACGGCTGCGCCTGGTCCGCAACGGCGTGCTGCAGCCGGAGCCAGTCAAGGGCACACCGAAGGTCGTCTCAATCAGCACGATGGCCGGGCTGATGGACATCGCCCTCCATCCCGCGCTTCGCCGAGAACAAGTGGGTCTACATCTCGTACCACAAGCCGGTCGGCATGGGCGAGACGCGCAGACGGGAAGGACTTCCCGCTGGCCAGCAACTCGATCATGCGCGGCACGTGGGACGGCAACCAGCTCACCGACGTCCGCGACATCTTCGTGGCCGACGATGTGGACATGGAGATGTCGAGGATCGCGTTCGGCGCAGGACGGGATGCTCTACATGACCATCGGCGGCCCGGGCACGGGTCCGCCCGAGAGCCTCAATCGCCCGCAGCACGGCAACGACTACGCCGGCAAGATTCTGCGCATGACGCGACGACAGGCAGCGTGCCGAAGGACAATCCGTTCGTCGGCAAGGCAGGATTCAAGCCGCTCATCTACTCGATGGGCCACCGCACGCAGCTGGGGCTGGCGATCAATCCGTTCAACGGCGAAGTCTGGGCCGGCGAGCAGGGCCCGAACGGCGGCGACGAAGTGAACATCATCAAGCCCGGCAGGAACTACGGCTGGCCCCTCGTCAGCGACGGTCGCGACTATCGCGGTCCTTACATGTCCGCGTCGCCGTTCAAGGACGGGATGGAGCGGCCGCACATCGTGTGGGTGCCGTCGATCGCGCTGTCGGGCATGGTGTTCTACACCGGCGATCGCTTCCCCAACTGGAAGCGCAATCTGTTCGTGGGCGGCATGCGCGAGGGCGAGATCGCCCGCACCGGCCAACTCCAGCGCATCGTGTTCAACGACAACTGGCAGGAGCTGCGGCGCGAGTCGCTGCTGCGCGATCTGCATCAGCGGATCCGCGACGTCAGGCAGGGTCCGGACGGATTGCTCTACGTGCTGACCGAAGAGGATGCGGCTGCATTGTTGAAGATTGAGCCTGTCGATTAGGCGGGTCTGAAAAAGCAAGACCCTCCCGACACGGTCGAGCTGCCCTGCATTACCGGCTCAGCCACGCTCAATTAGGTAAGATCCCGCATCCCCCGACCCCATAGGGATCCATGTCAACGGTCCTCGTCATCGACGAGAACCGCGCCGCACTCGATTCGATCGGCCGAGCCCTGCGGGGGGCAGGCTTCAGCGTTGATCTGGCCAGCACGGGCCAGGAAGGGCTGCGGCTGGCCGGGCGGCGCGCGTTCGATCTCGTGGTTGCCGACCTTCGGCTGCCCGACGTCACGGACATCGAAGTGCTCAAGAAACTCCGGCAGACGGTCTTTGTAGGAGGGGAACGAGGGATCGGGGACCGGGGATCACGAGCTCTTGATCCCGGATCCCGGATCCCTGATCCCCTGACGAGATCCCCGATCCCCAAATTTGGACAGGAAATAGAGCGCTCTCACCTGTTCTGGGTCTTGGAATCCCTGCGCGAAGCATCGTCTAATAAGGGTTGTGAAAAACCCGCGGGCAGCCGTCTTCGCCTCGGCCTTCCTCTTCACGGTGTCCTTCGCCGACCTGAGCTTTGCCGATACCCGGCTGGCCGATGCGGCCATGAAGCGGGACACCGGCCGCCGTGCGTGCACTCCTCGCGCAAAAAGTGGACGTCAATGCCCCGGGTACGGACGGCTCGCCGGCGTTGCATTGGGCCGTGCGCGTGGACGATGCCGCAACGGCGCGGCTGCTGCTCGGCGCGGGAGCGCAGGCGACGCTCGCGAACCGGTACGGCCTGACGCCGATGGCGCTCGCGGCGTCCAACGGCAGCGCGACGATGCTTGGCATCCTGCTCGACGCCGGCGCCGACGCGAACGCCCCGGACCCGGCGGGCGAGACGCCGCTGATGAGCGCGACGCGCGTGGGACGCGTCGATGCGGTCACGCTGCTGCTCGATCGCGGCGCGAAAGTGGACGCGGCCGATGCCACGTATCAGCAGACGGCGCTGATGGTCGCTGTCCGCGAAAACCATCCCGACATCGTGAAGCTCCTGATCGCGCGCGGCGCGTCGGTGAATACGCGAACGCGCGTCGGACGGACACCGTCGTGGGTGCTACCCAATTCCCAGCCGGGCTTCGGCCACGGCATCGGCATCGTCCGCGGCGGATCGCCCGATCGCGGACGACGGGCCCCGACTCCGGGCGGAATGACTCCGCTGTTGTACGCGTCGCGCGACGGCCGGATGGAGACGGCCCGCATGCTGCTCGACGCGGGCGCGGAGATCAACGCCCGTGACGCCAACGAGATCACGCCGCTCATCGCCGCCATCACGAACAATCATCCGGACGTCGCGCAGTACCTCATCGAGCGCGGCGCCGACATGAAGGCCGTGGACTGGTACGGCCGGACGCCGCTCTGGGCCGCCGTCGAGACGCGCAACATGGACAAGGACAACGGCACGTTCGAGAACAGCATCGATCGGGCGCCGTTTCTCGAGTTGATCCAGGTGCTGCTCGACCGCGGAGCCGATCCGAATGCACGGACGAAGGAAGTGCCGCCCGTCCGTCCGGACTTCCTTCGCATTACTGCGTCGCTGTCGTGGGTGGACTTCACCGGCCAGACGCCGTTCCTCGCCGCGGCCCTTGCCGGCGACGTCACCGTCATGAAACTGCTGTTGAAGCACGGCGCCGATCCCAACGTCCCGACGTTTGCGGGCACGACGGCACTGATGGCGGCGGCCGGTGTCAACTGGGTGTTCGATCAGACATATGACGAAGGACAGGCGGCGTTGCTCGAGGCGGTCAAGCTCTGCGTCGAACTCGGGCTCGATGTGAACGCCGTGAACTCGATGGGCCTGACGGCCATGCATGGTGCGGCGAACCGCGGCTCGGACGAGATTATCAAGTACCTCGCGTCGCTCGGCGCGAAGGTGGACGCCAAGGACAAGGAAGGACGCACGCCGATGACTTGGGCCGAGGGCGTGTTCCTGGCGACGATTCCGGCCAAGCCGAAGCCAAGCTCGATCGCGCTGATCAAGCAGCTGATGGCCGACTCCTCCCGCGGGGCAACAGTGACGAGACACGAATAGCGTCCGGCTGTAGCCGGACCATCTTCAGCCGATCGGCAGGCATCCTCGGCGTCGGTTCTCGTCGACGCTCATCGTGCGGACGGCTGTGCCCGTCCGCGGACGCGCAGGCAACAACCGGCTGGCGCCCAGCACCGTGCTCGCCCGAAGCCGCGTTTCTCAATCAGTACTGCATCACCTGCCACAACCAGCGGGCGAAGGCTCGGTCGGTCTGGCGCTCGACACGCTGGACATTGCGCGCGTCGGACCCGCCGCCGAGACCTGGGAGAAGGCGGTCAAGAAGATCCGCACCGGCATGATGCCGCCGAGCGGCGCGCGCCGTCCCGAGCGGGCGGCGCTCGATCGGTTTGCGTCCGAGCTCGAGTCGCGTCTCGATCGGGCCGTCGACGCAACCGCGGCGCTCGCCAACGCCGGCACTGCATCGACTGAATCGCACCGAGTACGCCAACGCGATTCGCGATCTGCTGGCGCTCGACGTCAACGTCAACACGCTGCTGCCGGCCGATGGCTCGAGCCAGGGCTTCGACAACCTCGCCGAGGCGCTGGCCGTGTCCCCGTCGCTGATTCAAGGCTATGTCTCCGCGGCGATGAAGATCAGCCGTCTCGCCGTCGGCGATCGCACGCTCGCGCCCTCGCAGACGACGTTCGCGCCGCCGGCCGGACTGGCGCAGGACCGGCATATCGACGGGCTGCCGCTCGGCACACGCGGCGGCGTGGTCTATCGCCACATGTTCCCGCTCGATGCGGAGTACGAGTTCTCGATGGGCGGGCGCGGCGGCGGACCCGGCGTCGATCTCACGCTCGACGGTGCGCAGGTCAAGGTGGACAATCCGCGCGGCTTCCGCCTGAAGGTGCCGGCCGGGCCGCACACCATCGGACTCGCCGTCGTCGATCGCCAGCGCGGCGCGGGCGTGGATGAGATCTACTCGGACTTCCGCACCAACGCGACGTTCATCACGCCCGGCGGCGTCCCGACGCTGGTCGTCACGGGACCGTACAACGCGACCGGCGTCGGCGACACACCGAGCCGGCGGGCCATCTACAACTGCAAGCCCGCGTCAGCGGCTGACGAAACCGCCTGCGCGCGAACCATCCTCACCACGCTGGCGCGGCGTGCCTATCGCGGCCCGGTGAGCGCCGCCGAGGTCAACACGCTCGTCGAGTTCTATCGCCAGGGCCGTCAGGCCGGCGACTTCGACACCGGGATCCAGCAGGCGCTGGCCCGCATCCTGGTGTCGCCGCGGTTCGTGTACCGGATCGAGGAGGAGCCCGCGACGGTGGCCTCCGGCCAGGCGTATCGCGTCAGCGACGTCGAGCTCGCGTCACGTCTCTCCTTCTTCCTCTGGAGCAGCATCCCGGACGACGAGCTGCGCGATGTGGCGATGAAGGGCCGGCTTCGGAATCCGCAGACGCTGGCGCAGCAGGTGAAGCGGATGCTGGCGGATACCAGGGCCGACGCGATCGTCGACAACTTCGCCGGACAGTGGCTGTATCTGCGCGAGCTCGAGCACGTGCAGACCGAGGCGAAGAGCTTCGATGAGAACCTGCGGCGCGCCTTCCGCACCGAGACCGAGATGCTGTTCAGCGCGATCGTGCGCGAGGATCGCAGTCTCATCGATCTGATCGACGCCGACTACACGTTCGTGGACGAGCGGCTGGCGCGCCACTACGGCATCCCGAACGTCAAGGGCAGCTACTTCCGCCGCGTCCCGCTCGCCGCCGACAGCCCGCGACGCGGCCTGCTCGGGCAGGGCAGCGTGCTGACGGTGACGTCGACAGCGACGCGAACCTCACCAGTGGTGCGCGGCAAGTGGGTGCTCGAGAACCTGCTCGGCACGCCGGCCCCGGTGCCGCCACCTGGTGTCGAAACGAACCTCGGCGGCGAAGAAGGCGCCAAGACCAGTTCTGTGCGCGAGCGGCTGGAGGCCCATCGCGCCAGCCCGACGTGCGCCTCGTGCCACAAGATCATGGATCCCATGGGGTTCGCGCTCGAGAACTTCGATCTCGCTGGTCAGTGGCGCGAGTTCGACGGCCCCAGCCGGATCGACTCGAAGGGTCAGCTCGCCGATGGCACGCCGGTGAACGGTCCGGCGGATCTCCGCCGCGCGGTCCTGAGCCGATCCGATACGTTCATGACCACGGCCACAGAGAAGCTGATGACGTATGCGCTCGGCCGCCCCGTGCACGAGTACGACATGCCGGCGGTGCGCGCGATCGTTCGCCGCTCGGCCGCGAACAACAACCGGTTCTCGTCGCTCATCATGGGTATCATCGAGAGCGACTCGTTCCAGAAGCGGGTGAAGAAGTAGAGGCAGACGTAGAGGCGGCCCTTCAGGTCCGCCTTGGAGACACCGATGGCCTTCATCACGCAAAATGCACCTGTCCCGGCGGACCTTTCTTCGCGGTGTGGGCGTCACGCTGTCGCTGCCGCTGCTCGAATCGATGATTCCCGCGGCGACGCTGCTCGGCCAGACCGTGGCAAAGCCGCGGACGCGACTCGGCGCGATCTACTTCCCGCACGGCGCGATCATGCCGCAGTGGACGCCGTCGGCCGAGGGCGCCGGCTTCGAGCTCACGCCGATTCTTCAGCCGCTCAAGCCGTTCTACAACCAGATCAACATCGTCAGCGATCTGAGACACGCCAACGCCTACGGCAGCGGTGCGACCGCGAATCACAACCGCTCGGCGGCCGCGTTCCTCAGCGGCGCGTTCGCCGAGACCGGCGCGCAGCCGTCGCTCGGCATCACCGTCGATCAGATTGCGGCGCAGAAGATCGGGCAGGACACGCCCCTGCCGTCGCTCGAGCTGACGATCGAAGAGCCCAGCCTGAACTGCGGCGACGGCCTGAGCTGCTCGTATCGCGACACGATCTCGTGGCAGGGTCCGCACGCGCCGCTGCCGATGCAGAACAATCCGCAGGTCGTCTTCGAGCGGCTGTTCGGTGATGGCAACACCGCCGAGCAGCGCAAGATGCGGCGGGCCCAGTCGATCAGCCTGCTGGATTCAGTCCTGGGAGAAGCCACGGCGCTGCAGCGCAAGCTGCCGGCATCGGATCGGACGCGCCTCGATCAGTATCTGAGCGACGTGCGCGAGATCGAGCGGCGGGTGCAGAAGGCCGGGCAGCAGCTCTCGGACGATCTGCCGGTGCCAGCCGCCCCGACCGGCGTGCCGCGGGACATCGAGGAGCACATCAAGTTGATGTACGACCTCCAGGTGCTGGCGTGGCAGGCCGAGATCACGCGCGTGTCCACGTTCCTGATGTGCAAGGAGCTGAGCGGCACCACCTATCCGAAGAGCGGCATTCGCGACGCCTTCCACACGCTGTCCCATCATTCCAACGTGAAGGACAGCATCGATCGGTTCGCGACCCTGAACGCGTACCACATGGGCCTCTTCGCGTATTTCCTGGACAAGCTCCGCGCCACGCCGGACGGCGACGGCACGCTGCTCGATCACTCGCTCGTCCTCTACGGCAGCGGGATGAGCGACGGCAACCAGCACAATCACACCGACCTGCCGATCGTCGTCGCCGGCGGCGCCTCGGGCCGTCTCAAGGGTGGACGGCATATCCGCCATCCCAAGAACACGCCGATGGCGAACCTGCTCGTGGCGATGCTCGATACGCTCGAGATCCCCACGGATAAGTTCGGGGACAGGACCCGGGGAAGTCTCGCTGTAGGGAACGGAGGGGCCGGAGGCAATGGCCTATCGGACTGTTCCGATAAACGCAGCCACTTCTTTGATCACCTCGGCTTGCCGAGTGAGAAACAGATAGTGGCTCGCATGGGGCCACCGAGGCACTCCGCGCCAGGAACGCCACGTTCAAGCGCTCGCGCCTGCTCGTTTTCCCCACTCCCTTCTTCGAAATCCGATCTCCGCCAGTGCTCCGCTGATCGCCGCGCCGTCATGGGGCACTCTCACAAATCGCCAGCTCGGGAGGCCGATCTCAGTGAACTGCCGGCCGCCCGCGCTGATCGCCCGCGCCGCGGTCCGCAGGCCACGCTCCCGACGGCGTTCGGAACGGGCAGCGCAAATGACGGGCGAACGACAGCAGGAGGAGTCGCCGGCGGAGCGGGCAGCGTCGGAAAGTCTCTCTCGAACTTTCCCCTACGTTGTACGCGTACCGATATGCGGCCTCGAGGTAGATCACGCCGCGTCTGGTCCTCGTGTATGCGACGGCCAGATCGGAGATCAGCGCTTGCCCTCCGATCGACTGACCGATGAGTACCGGGTTCTCGATGCGGACCGCGTCGATGAAGGCGAACACATCCTCGCCGAGAAGTGACCCGTCATAGCCGGCCTCGGGCCTCGACGCGGCGCCATATCCGCGCCGCGTGACCGCGTAAGTGTCGTCCAAGGCTGGTCAGTTTCGGCGCGCAGTCGTCGAAGACGTGCGCGGTATTGCCAAGCCCCGCGAGTAGGATGACGGCCGGCCCGCTGCCTCCGAAATCGAGCACCTCCCGCTGCACGCTATCGTCGACCCGAACGCATTGAACGCGATGGGGCGCCGGGTCGACCCAGGGCACTGCCTGGAGCAGGGCGAGCGTTGACAAGAGACGGCGACTCCATTTTCACCGCGCTGCAGCGTCTGCTGGAACCGCGCTGCTTCAAAAGTGCCGGATCTGTTGGGGTGCAGGGACGGCGTTACACTCGAGCCCGTGGTCTTCACAAAGCGCCTGCGGAACGGCGTTCGACGCGGAGAGATCACCTGCAGCGTCCGCATCTGGCAGCGGCCGCACGTCACGGTCGGCTCCCGCTATCCGATGGACGAAGGGTCGATCGAGATCGACTCGATCGAGTCGATCAGCTTTGCGGACATCACGCCGGAGCTCGCCCGCGAATCAGGCTTCAACGGCGTCATCGATCTGCTGAAGGTCGCCAAACACGGGAAGGGCGAGTACGTGTATCTCGTCCGGTTTCACTACCTGCCGCCGGGTGGTGGACGCAAGGCCCGCGGCACACCAAACCGGACGCGCTCCGCAGACAAGTAGAGGCGGGTCTTCAGACCCGCCTGTGACCGCGACGCTCACGGCCCCGGAACTCAGTTCGCGTTCGTCGGGGCGAGCGTCAGCTGACCCCTGATCTCGCCCCCGGGGTTCGCTGTCGTGTGGATGTTCACGTAGGCACCGCCCCCGACGATGGCCTGAACGGCGTCGGCCAGCGTGAGAATGCCGATCTCGGGCCTCGCCACGAAGGCTGCCGTGCCCAAGCGGAACGTCATCGGAAAGTCGCCGGTGCGTCCAGGCAGGGTCGTCGGGAAGTTGAGGACCACCGGACCAGCGACTCCCCTGGGCCCCACGTGAATGTGGCCGGCGGTGGTCGCGGTCGCGAAGTTGAACAGATTCAGGGTCACCGCGATTTCCTGGTTGGTCGCGTCGACCGCGACCGTGGCCGTGCCCACGGCACCGGTCAGAAGTCCCAGCACACCCGGTGTCGCCGTCGTCTCCTCGGCGCCGCTCAGCGTGGCGACCATGTTCACCACCTGCGCGGACGAGGGTGAGGCCGAGATGAGGAACGCCGCCGCCACGGCGGCCCCGCAGAACAGTCGTTTCATGAGCATGTCTCCTTGTCGTGGTCTGCCACGAGCCGCGGAACGCCTAGCAGATTCCGGACCAGCGCAGATCCTTGTACGGTCAACAGGTTACGCGTGAAGTGTGTCGTTACGCTTACGGCTGTCGAAACGCGTTTTCGGAACGTGGTCCCTGAAACGCCGACGCGCGGGGCGCGAATCGGCCTTGGGCGCCGAAGCGCGGAGCGCGAAGGTGACTACCCCGCCGTCAGCCGGGCCAGAAGAACCACCGCGACCGCGACCCCGCCGGCCTGCCATACGAGGTCGGTGCGCTTGTGAAGGAAGAGCATGCCGAGACCGAGCATGACGGCGGCGGCCATCAGGAACCGGCGGTAGAGTTCCTCGAAGCTGTCAACCTGCTGTGACACATCAGACTGGCGGTGCAGCCGGTCGATGATTCGGAACGCGACGATCCGATCCGGCTCGTCGCCGATCTCGAAGTACTCGCCGCCCCCGGCGACGGCGATCTGCACCAGCGAGTTCCTGTCCAGGACCGAACGGACCACCGGCGGGGGCCGTGTGCCATCGGGCCGGGCGGGCTCAGGGATCATGCCGCCCGTCGAGGTGCCGATGCCGGCCACATGCACCGGAATCTTCCGGGCGCGCGCGTCCTGCAGCGCCGTGGCCACCGTGCCGCTCCACGACTGCCCGTCGGAGATGACGAGGAACGCCTTGGGATTGCCGCTCTTGCCGAAGACCTCTTCGTCCTTCTCGACCAGGCGCAGGCCCCAGCGAATGCCCTCCTCGATGTTGGTGTCCCACGTCGTCGTGTTCTCGAGGCGGAACGGCGAGCGGTCGCCCAGGTGGTCGATGAAGAAGAACAGCGCGTTCGGATCCTTCGTCAGCCGGACCTGCGGCGCGGCCAGCTGCGCGAAGAGCGCCAGCGCGACGCGATCGCCTTTCCAGCTCAGGGTCTCGGCAAACGTTCTGAGGAACTGGACGGAGCGGCGCCACCTGTCGGGGCGCACGTCGGTGACATACATCGATGCCGACGCGTCCTGCAGGATCACCACGTCGGCGCTGGCCTTGCGGAACGAGGAGATCCGCGCCTGCGGACGCGCAATCGCGGCGATGCAGAGACCGGCGGCGACGAGCACGCAGGCCCAGAACGCCAGATCACCGACCGGCCCGAATCGCTGGCCGACGGGCATCACGCGCCGCGCGGCCAGCCGTCGAACATTCGCCCGTCTCCGTACGACGCGCCAGCCCCAGACGAACAGCAGCACCACCGGAATCGCGAGCAGCCAGAGATAGACCGGCGACGCGAACCTGAACGATTCGAGATCAATCGTCGGGAGGGATGGCATCACCCCTTGCGTTCCTTCGGCGCCGCCTTGCCTGCCTCGCCGCCGGACGGATTCTTCTCGCCCTGCTCCAGCGGAATGTAGATCTGGAAGCCCTTCGAGGTTGTCGCCGGCGATGGCGCGCCCGACTCGCCGTTGTCCGACTCCTCGGTCTGATCCTTGGGCGGCTGCGGCGGCTGCTTGCCGCTCTTGGCCAGCTCGTCGCGCAGGCGGATGATGTACTCGTAGTTGAACGCGGCTTCGGTGTGCCAGGTGTTGTTCTTGAGCACCGTCAGGTAACCTGCCGCGGCCTCTTCGAGCGCCTTCATCGTCGCGGCCTTGTCCTTCGAGCGGCCCTGCCCCAGGCGATACGCCGCGTTGGCAACCACGAGCTGCAGTTCCACGTTGTCGTCGCCGACCGCGGCCACCGGCTCGGCCTGGGCGGGCACGAGCTCGTCGTACTCCTTCTTCCAGTACTGCAGCGCGGCCGTGCGGGCGCGGATCTCCTGGCGATCGTCGCGGCCGAGCCACGGGACCCAGCGCGCATGGTCGGCATACTGCGCGGCCTCCGTGAGGCTGTCCTTCGCGGCGTCGTACTGCAGTGTCGCCAGACGCTGCTGCGCGTCGGCCATGTGGCCTTCGAGCCGTGACACGCCGAGCGAGGCGTAGCCGAAGACGACCAGCGCGATGGTCACGACGACAAGTGCGATGAACGTTCTCATTGGTCTCTTCTCCGGGCCGGCCTGAAGGCGGCCCGCTACGGTACTCACGGAAACGTACGGAACACTCCAAAGTTCAACTTCAACAGCGTCGCCGTCAGCCACAGTCCGACCGCGATCAGCGCATAGCCGGCGTAGCGCGGCCGCGCCACGCTGTACTCGCGCGTCTCGATGCGTCCCGGCGACAGGCGATCGATCTCCCGCAGCGCGCGGTTCGTGGACTCATCGTCGTAGATGGCGTAGAACCGGCCGCCCGTGCGCTCGACGGTCGCGCGCCAGATCTTGTCCTGCAGGACCTCGCCCTCGCGGCGGTTGTACGCGGTGCGCAGCATGTAGACGGGGATGCGCCACGCCCTGGTCTCGGCCACCATGCGATCGAGCGCGCCCGACTGCTGATTGAGCTGCGAGTCGCGACCGTCGGTGATGACGATCATCAGATTCCCGGAGGCGTTCACGAAGTCGAAGGTCTTGAACAGCTGCGTGGCCTGATCGATGCCCTCGATGATCGTCGTGCCCCAGTCCGGAAACCGTCCCCACTCGCGCGGATCGCCGACGAGCCGGGCGCTCAGCAGGATGTTCTCGTAATCGTTGGTGAACGGCGTCACCACGTAGGCGAAGTTCCCGAACTGAATCAGCGCCACGAGATCCCGATACGGACCGTTCATGCGCCGGCGGATGAACTGCTCGGCGGCCGCGACTGCGGTGAAGAACGTCGCCTCGCCCTGACGCTTCGCCGTGGACTCGAACCGGATCACCATGCTCGTCGATCCGTCGATGAGCAGCGCGATGCGCCGGCCTGGATACGAGACCTCCTCGCGCGCGAACCCGGTCAGCGGGTCGGCCAGCGCCACCGCGAAGAACGGAATGCCGACGAGGAACAGCACGAGCGGGACGTGCCGCAGCATCATCAGCGGCGAGCGTCGCATCACCGGCAGCACGGCCGGCAGCGCCACCTGAGTCCGGCCTCGCTGCCGCAGCAGTCCCAGCACCAGCAGCAGGACAACGACCGCCAGCAGGACGATGAAGACGAGGAGCGCCGTCTGCGCCTGCTCGAACTCCAGGTCACTCCAGCGCGTCCGCGCCCACTCTTCCCACGTGGTGCGCAGCGCGACGGGAAGATCTTCGAGTGGTGGCAATCTCAGCTCACTCCTCAGTCCCGAATCCCGGATCCCGAATCCCGACTCAAAAGCCCACGAACGCGCGCAGCGCTTGAGCGGTCCGTCGCGGCCACAGCGTGCCGGAGCGAATCCGCCGCACCGCCTGCGTGCTCTCGGCCAGCGCGCTGTCGAGCGCAGAGGCATCCTCTTTCTCCGGACGACCGTAGCCGGCGGTGGCCAGAACGCCCAACGCCTCGGAGATCGACTCCAGGCTCGCGCGTGTCTGGCCGTTGGGACCATGGCCGTTGCTCAGGCCGGAGACGATCGTGCGCGAGGTCGTGGCCGCGGAGAGCAGCACGCGGCGCCGGCGCGGCCAGCCGGAATACACCGTGAGCTGGCCATCCCGCTCGAGCGCGTCGGGTCCGACTACGCTCTGGCTGACCGGACGGCCCAGCGCGATCGCGCCCGCGATGCGCAGCGCGGAGGCGGCGCGGCGCGAGAGCTCGGAGGTCCACCCGGCCTGCGAGGCGTCGTCTTTGACGCGTGAGAGCGCCGACAGGCATGCGCCGAGCAGCGACGAAGCCGGCAGCGGCTTGACGACGCCGCGGTTCTTGGCGCGGAACTGGCCGGCCACGCGCACGATCGCGAAGATGCCGAACAGGAACGCGAACGCAAACGCGATCCAGGCGGTCGTCGTCGCGAGCGATGCACGGAACCGCCGCGACTCGATCGACGCGAACGTCTGGCCTGAGGCGTCCCGGATGTCGTCGGCGCTCTTCGGCACGAGCGCCAGGATGCGCATCGGCAGCGCCGGCAGGATGTAGGTCTGGTCGCGGCCCTGCGAGCCGCTCCCCCGCTCCTGCAGGTTGTAGGTGACGGTCAGCGCCGGAATCGTGACGTCCTGACCGAAGAAGCCGTCGCTCAGCAGACGAACCGCATACTCACGCTGGATGTATCGCCACGGGGTCACCACGACATCGTCATGCGCGACACCACTCACCACCTCGAAGGGCGTGATCGACAACGCGCCCGGTTCCAGCTGATTGAGGACGGGCACGACCGTAATCGGACCCGTCTCGATGACGCTGCACGTCAGCACGAGCCCGAACTTCTCGCCAACCCGCACGGATGTGCGGTCGGCCTTCCACCAGCAGCGGATCGGATCCGATTCGACCTCGCCCGGCTTCGGCGGCGCGCGGCGCGATGACCGGCCCGGCCGGCTGGGCGGGCCGCGGCGGGGACGGTGAACCCTGCGGCACGACAACCGAGGGCCGAGGCGCTGGAGCTTGTGGCGCGGGTGACTGTGCGTAAACCGGCACGTCCAAAAGGGCGCTACGCGCCCGGCACGTCCGAAGGCGTGCCCACAGCACCGACGCGAGAACGATTGTTGAACCTTTGATCCTGCTCATCACATCTTCCTGAGCCGCCGCTCGGCTGTGAACTTGACCAACGCCGTTTCCATCTCCCACCGATCCAGGCCGACGCGCACGATGTCCAGATCCGCATCGCGCGCCATGCGCTCGATCTCATCCTGCCATTCGCCGATGCGCGTGGCCAGCCGGCGCATCTCGCGACTCGACAACACCCGGGTCCGCCCGCTTTCGATGTCGAACACCTCGACCCAGCCGTCCGACACCGACGGGACCTCGTACGCGAAGCGCACGTCAGCCATCAGCAGGAAGATGTCGTGCACCGCGTTCAGGTGCGACAGCTGCCGAATCAGGACGTCCGCATCGGCGAACAGGAAGTCCGAGACGACCGGCACCAGAGCGGCCTTGCGGACCTGGCTCTCGATCGCCGAGACGATGTCCTGCACCCGGTCCGGGTCTCGCTCCTGCGACAGCGACCGGCGATACAGGTCGAGACAATAGAGCAGATGCGAGCGCCCGATCCGGGGACGCGCGGACGCCAGCGGACCGAATCGCTCATCAAATGTCACGATCCCGAAGCGATCCTGGAAGAACATGGCCGACAACCCGGCGGCGGCGACCGCGCGCGCAATCGCCGTGGCAATCGTCACGCCCGCCATGCCACAGCGGGTGGACAGCGAGGCATCAACCACCGCGACGATCGCCGCGTTGCTGTCCTGCTCGTACTCGCGGGTGATCAGCGGGCTGAAATTGGTGAGCGAGGACTGCGACCAGTCGATCGAGGACATGCGGTCGCCAGGCTCCCAGTCGCGGAGGCCGACAAAATTGAACCCGGCCCCTTTGAAGACGCTCGCATGATCCCCGAGGGTGAACTCCTTCATCCGCCTCAGGATGAACATCTCGATCTCGGCAACCTCCTCCAGGTTGACGAACGCGTCGTCGTCATCGCCGTGCCTCGGCGCGTGTACCGCCGCCCCGCCATCTCCGATCACGGCACGGGCACCGAGTTGATGACGTCGTCGATGACCATCTCCACGCTGACGCCGTGGCTGGCCGCGTGCGGGCCGAGCCAGACGCGATGCGGCAGCACGTAGCGCGCCAGCTCCTGGATGTCCTCGGGGTAGACCTCGGCACGCTTGTGCATCAGCAGTGCCCAGACCTTGACCAGCCGGCCCCAGCAGATCGTCGCGCGCGGTGATGCGCCGAGGTCCACGCACTTCTCGACCAGCGCCGACGGCGAGTGGTGGCGCCACTCGGTCTCCTCGTTGAACGGCCGCGTCGCCCCGACGAGACGCCGGATGTACTTGGCCAGCGCCTTGTGCATGAACACTTCGCGGGTGATGACGCCGCGCAGCTCCATGATGCGCTCCTTCTTCACGAGTGGGTTCAACCGCACCTGCTTGAAGTCGAAGCTCACCAGCTTCTCCTCTTCCTCGGGCTTCAGATACGGGATGTTGATCATGATCGCGAACCGGTCGGTCGCGGCCTCGGACAGCGGGAACGTGCCCTGCCCGAGCTCCACGGGGTTCATCGTCGCGATCGCGAAGCTGAAGGGCGAGAGCTGATACGTCTGCTTGCCGACGGTGACGGTCCGATCCTGCAGGCCTTCCAGGAACGCGCTCTGCGACTTGAGCGGGATGCGGTTGATCTCGTCGAGCAGGATCACTTCCGCGGACGCCAGCGGTCCGAACTCGGTCATGAACTCGCCCGTCGCCGGGTTGATCATCTGAAACCCGACGATCTCGGTGGGCTGCAGATCCGCCCGGCCCTGCAGACGCGCGAACGTCGCGTCGCTGATCGCCGCGAGGATCACGCCGAAGAACGTCTTGCCGACGCCAGGCACACCGCGCAGCAGCAGGTTGCCGGCGTTGACCTGCCGCTTCTGGTCCTTGTCGTAGGTGGTCGGAATCTCCGACAGGAGCACGACGTTGGCGAGAGCCTTTTCCGTGTCGTAGCCGACGAGCGCGTTCCCCGCTTCGGCCACGATGGCCCCGTGCAAGTCGATGGCTTCCTGGAGTTCCGTGTGCATGAACTGTGCATCATACCAAGGGATCCGGGGGATCAGGGATCAGGGACCAGGGATCAAGAGCTCTGATCCCAGCTCCGGTCCCCGATCCCCGGTCCCTGATCCCCGTTGTGCTACTGTGCTGCGCCGAATGACAACCACGAGAACCGAGCCCCAGCACGGATCCGTGAGGATGGTCGCCCTCGCGAGCCTGATTGGCACCACGATCGAGTGGTACGACTTCTTCCTCTACGGGACCGCGGCCGCGCTCGTTTTCAATCGCCTCTTCTTCCCCAACTCGGATCCCCTGATGGGGACGCTCCTCGCCTTCGGCACATACGCAGTGGGCTTCGTCGCCCGACCCATCGGCGGCATCATCATCGGCCACTACGGGGACAAGGTCGGGCGCAAGTCGATGCTCGTCCTGACGCTGGTGATCATGGGGGTGGCGACGTTCTTCATCGGCCTGCTCCCCACCTACGAGCAGATCGGCATCTGGGCGCCGATCGCGCTGGTCGTGCTCCGATTGGCGCAGGGCTTCGGCGTCGGCGGCGAATGGGGCGGGGCGGTGCTGATGGCGGTCGAGCACGCACCGCCGGGCAAGCGCGGGTTCTACGGCAGCTGGCCGCAGATCGGCGTCCCGGCTGGTCTGCTGCTGGCCAACGGCGTGTTCTCCTACTTCTCGAGTCTTCCGGAGGAGCAGTTCCTCACGTGGGGCTGGCGCGTGCCCTTCCTGCTCAGCATCGTCCTGGTCTTCGTCGGCCTCCTGATCCGCATGCGGATCCTCGAGACGCCGGCGTTTAAGCGCATCAAGGAAGCGTCGGCCGAATCTCGCCAGCCGATCGTCGAAGTGATCCGGATGTACCCGAAGCAGGTGCTGCTGGCCATGGGCGCGCGCTTCGCGGAAAACGGCGGCTTCTACATCTACAGCGTGTTCGTCCTCACCTACGCCACGCAGGTCGTGAAGTTCGAGCAGCAGACAGTCCTCTACGGCATCCTGATCGGCGCCGGTCTCGAACTGCTGGCCATCCCGTTCTTCGGTGCGCTCTCGGACCGCGTCGGTCGCCGGCCCGTCTATCTCTTCGGAGCCATCGTGACCGCGGTGTTCGCGTATCCGCTTTTCTGGCTGATCGACACGGGTTCGACGGCCGCACTCTGGTCGGGCATCGCGATCGCGTTCGTGCTGTCGCACGCGGCGATGTACGCGCCGCAGGCGGCGTTCCTGTCGGAGCTGTTCGGCGCTCGCGTGCGCTACAGCGGCGCGTCGCTCGGGGCGCAGCTGGCGTCCGTCTTCGCCGGCGCGCTGGCGCCGCTCATCGCGACGGCGCTCCTCCGTGCGGGCTACCGGGGCGGGGCGATCGCCCTCTACGTCATCGGTC
Organism: uncultured Acidobacteriota bacterium; assembly: GCA_963751025.1. GTDB lineage: Bacteria > Acidobacteriota > Vicinamibacteria > Vicinamibacterales > UBA2999 > Gp6-AA40. The sequence continues at coordinate 296,050 of CAVVTC010000018.1, forward strand.
TCGCGCTCGTGACGATCGTCTCGGTCGTGCTCGCCACCGAGACGCACCGCGACGACATCAATTAAACTCACTCGGATGCAGACGATGAGAGCCGCGATCCTGGAGAGCGCACCAGGGGGGCTGCGCGTCGAAGAGATCCCCATGCCGGAGCCGCGCGCCGGCGAAATCCTCGTCAAAGTCAGCGCGTGCGGGGTGTGCCATACCGACCTTCACGTGATGAAGGCGGAGGTGGCGTTCCCGACACCGGCGGTCATGGGCCACGAGATTTCCGGAACGGTGGCGGCGCTCGGACCTGGCGTTGCCGGTCCGCCCGTGGGGACCAGGGTCGTATCGGCGTTCATCATGCCGTGCGGGTTCTGCACGCCGTGCGGTGCCGGACGCGACGATCTCTGCGACAGCTTCTTCGCGATGAACCGGCTCAAGGGCACGCTGTACGACGGCACGTCCAGACTTCGGCGAGCCAACGGCTCGCCCATCGCGATGTACTCGATGGCCGGTCTCGCCGAATACTCCGTCGTCCCGGCGACCGACGTCTTCCCGCTGGCCGACGGCCTGCCGCTCGAAGAGTCCGCGGTCCTCGGCTGCGCGATCTTCACGGCGTATGGCGCCGTACGGCACGGGGCTGACCTGCGCGGCGGCGAACGCATCGCGGTCGTCGCCACCGGCGGCGTCGGGATCAACATCATCCAGATCGCGAAGGCCTTCGGCTCGTCGCAGATCATCGCGGTCGATATTCGCGACGACAAGCTCGAGGCCGCGAAGCGGCTTGGGGCCACCGACGTCGTCAACGCGGCCACCACCGACGCCACCGCGCGCGTGCGCGCGCTCACCGACGGCAAGGGCGTGGACGTCGCGTTCGAAGTGCTCGGCCTGCCGCAGACGTTCACGCAGGCGTTCGACATGATTCGCGACGGCGGCCGGATGGTGGCCGTCGGAATTGCGCCCGGCAAGACCACCGCGCCGGTCGAAATCACCCGGCTGGTGCGACGCGAGCTCAGGATCATCGGCTCGTACGGCGCGCGCACCCGCAGCGACATGCCCGAGATCATCCGCCTCGCGGCCCAGGGCATCTTCCGGCCCGAGACGATGGTGACGCAGCGCTTCTCGCTGGATCAGGCCGATGCCGGCTATCAGGCGCTGGCGCGCGGCGAAATCGTCGGGACGCGCGATCGTTGTACCTGTAGCTGGTAGTCGCGTAGCCGGTAGACCTGCAGCAAGAACTTCGAACCTCCTACCGGCTACCAGCTACCGCCTACCAGCCTCAAGGAGCAGTAATGATCGGGCAAGAAACACTGTTGAACTTCGTCGGCGGACATTGGGAAGAAGCCGCCGGCGCGCAGACGATTCCAGTTCGCAATCCCGCGACAGGCGAAGTGATCGCGGCCGCACCGCTGTCGACGGCAACCGATGTGGCCAAGGCGGTGAAAGCCGCGTCGAGCGCGCTTCAGGCATGGCGACGGACGCCGGCCGGCGATCGGATTCAGCCGCTGTTCCGCCTCAAGGCGCTGCTCGATGCGAACTTCAGCGAGATCGCCAAGCTGGTCACGCAGGAGTGCGGGAAGACGCTGGCCGAGTCGGAGGGTGAGCTCAAGCGCGGCATCGAGAACGTGGAAGTCGCGACCGGCATCCCGTCGCTGATGATGGGCAGCAATCTCGAGGACATCGCCTCGGGGATCGACGAGCTGATGATTCGTCAGCCGGTCGGGGTCGTCGCGGTGATCACGCCGTTCAACTTTCCCGGCATGATTCCGCTCTGGTTCCTGCCGTATGCCGTCGCGTGCGGCAACACGGTCGTCCTCAAGCCGTCGGAGAAGACGCCGCTCACCATGGCGCGCGTGCTCCAGCTGACCGAGCAGGCTGGATTCCCGTCCGGCGTGATCAACCTCGTTCACGGCGGCAAGGATGCGGTGGACGCGCTCCTCGATCACCCTGAGGTCCGGGCCATCTCGTTCGTCGGCTCGACGCCCGTCGCGCGCTACATCTACAGCCGGGCGGCGGCCAACGGCAAGCGTGTGCAGTGTCAGGGCGGCGCGAAAAACCCGATCGTCGTGCTTCCCGATGCCGACATGGACATGACGACCAGGATCGTCGCCGACTCGGCGTTCGGCTGCGCGGGACAGCGCTGTCTCGCGTCTTCCGTGGTCATCACCGTGGCGGAGGCATCGAAGCCGTTCACGCAGCAGATCAGCGATGCGGCCTCATCGCGCAAGATCGGCTACGGCCTGGACAAGGGCACGGAGATGGGCCCGGTCATCTCGGCCGAGAGCCGCACTCGTATCGAGGGGCTGATTGCGCAGGGCATCGCCGCCGGCGCGAAGCCGCTCGTCGATGGGCGGAACGCCACCGTCCCCGGCTACGACCGTGGTCACTTCCTCAAGCCCACGGTGCTGACCGATGTGGATCCGTCAGGCGAGCTGGCCCGTACGGAGGTCTTTGGTCCCGTGCTGAGCGTCATGCGCGCGGACTCGGTCGAGGGCGCGATCGAACTGGTGAACAGCTCGGCGTACGGCAACATGGCGTGCCTGTTCACAAGTAGCGGGTCCGCCGCACGGCAGTTCCGCTACGAGACGCGCGTCGGCAACGTCGGCATCAACGTCGGCGTGGCCGCGCCGATGGCCTACTTCCCGTTCTCAGGGTGGAAGGACAGCTTCTTCGGCGACCTGCACGCGCAGGGCCGCGACGCCATCGACTTCTACACCGAGAAAAAGGTTGTCGTGGAGCGCTGGCCCGCGACATGGTCGCGAAAATTCTGACCCCGTAGAGGCGGGTCTTTAGACCCGCCTGAGGTGTCTAACTCTGGCAGTGGACAAGTGGATTAGCACCGGGCTCGCGGTCGCGCTGGTAGCAGTGATCGCGATTCTGGGTCTGCCCGCGCTACGTCATCTCAGCGAAGCGCCACCTACCCGTTCAACTACCCCTCCGCTTCTCGCTCGACCGCGCCGGCCGGCGCTGAACTCGGGGCCGGCGACGAAATCCTCGACGCCGCAATTTCACCTGACGAACGGCAGATCGTGTTCGTGGCAACCACGGGTGGCACCACTCGCCTCTGGCTGCGCGAGCTCCGCGGCGATCGATCGGAGCCGTTACTGGGAACGACTGGCGCACGCTTGCCGGCATGGAAGCAGACCGGCAACGTGGTGTCCTTCTTCACCGACGGGCGGCTCAAGGAGATCACCATCGCCACCGGCCGCACCGCCCGCGATCTCGCGAATGCCACTGCCGGGTCCGGTGCGTCGTGGCTGCTCGACGGGTCGCTGCTGTTTTCACCCGACGCTCGCGGCGTGATTCGTCGTCTGCTGAACGGCGCAATGACCGACGCCACAACACTCCGGCCCGGGGATCGGTCGCACACGTTTCCGATGACCGTCGGTTCGAGCAACGCGTTCGTCTATGTCGCCACGCTGGACGATGGCCGGCGCGTGCTGCGGCTGGTCGGGAACGGCCAGGAGCGAGACCTCGGAACGACATCAGGTCACGGCCAGATCGTGGGCGACGCATTGCTTCACGTGCGCGACGGCGTACTGCTCTCGCAACGCCTCGACCCTGAAACACGGCAGCCATCCGGCAATGCCACGCCCGTCGTGCTCGATGCCGGCGTCGGCACATCCGGGCACGCCTTCTTTACGGCTTCGGCGCGACTGCTCATCGCCGCACCGCAGGCGAAGCGACTGCGCCAGCTCACGTGGTACTCCCTGGGCAGGCCGGAGGGCACGCCGACGCGCGACCCGGGAGACTACTGGCAGGTGCGACTCTCTCCCGACGATCGCGACGCGCTCGTCACCCAGTCCACGCCGCTCTTGAGGACGCTCGACGTCGTGCTGATGCCGATGTCCGAGACGGGCAACGTCCAGCCGGTGACTCGAGCCGTGGCCGCCGACAGCGATCCTGTCTGGTCGCCGGACGCACGCACGCTCATGTTTCGTTCGCTCCAGGACGGACGGCCGCATCTCTACACGCGCTCGGTCCGCGACCAGGATGCCGCCGACCAGATCGTCCCGCGCTCGGAGATCGACGAGACACCGACCGACTGGCGAGACGATCAGGTACTCGCGCACGCGCCGGGCCCCGCCGGTGATTTCGATCTCTGGACCATCACCCCCGCGACGGGGGCTCGAGAGCAGGTGGCGGCCACTCGGTTCAATGAGACCGATGGGCGCCTGTCGCCGGACGGGCGGTGGATGGCGTACGTGTCGGATGAATCAGGGCAGGCCGACGTCTATGCGACGCCCTGGCCCAAGGGCGCCCGGGTGCGCGTGTCATTCGCCGGCGGCACGCGTCCGCGCTGGGGCCGCGACGGGCGCTCGCTGTTCTTTGTCCGCGGCACGCGGATCATGCGCGCCGATCTGTCAGGGTCGTCCACATTCATGACGGCGCGCGAGGTGCTCGACGTGCCCGGCGTACGTGACTTCGATGTCGCGCACCGGCGGGACGCGTTGATCGTGCTGTTGCCCGCCCCTGCATCATCCACACCGGCGCCGGCAGTCATCGTCGATTGGATGCCTCCCCCGCCTGCGGAACGATGACGAGCGACCGCATCGGCCGGCTCGAGGCGATCTGGGTCAAGCGCGCGCACCGTGGACCGATGGACCCGGTTCAGGAGGCTGAGCTCGACGTGGAGCGTGGACTCGTCGGCAGCGTCGATCGCAGCCGTCGTCGTCAGGTGACGCTGCTCGAGCGCGAGAGCTGGGACCGGCTGATGCGGGACCTGCACGCGGACGGTCGATCCGTCGGCCCGCCGCGCCAATCTGCTGATCAGCGGCATCTCGCTCTACGAGACGCGAGGCCGCGTGCTGGAGATCGGAAGCGTCCGTCTGTCGATCGGCGGCGAGACGACGCCGTGCGAGCGGATGGACGAGGCGCTGCCCGGTCTCCAGCCGGCGATGCGGGATCAGTGGGCCGGCGGCGCGTTCGCCCAGGTGCTCACCGCCGGCATCATTCGCGTGGGGGATCCCGTCGCGTGGGAGGTAACGGAGGCGGCGGAGGGAACGGGTTAACACGGAGCAACGGAGCAACGGGGTATTAAACAGATCTATGGGGGTTAGTCTTGGCCATCGGCATCTCCGCGGAGTCGATGAGCAGAGCACCTCCACTACTTCGCGTGTCGCTTCGAGCTTGCAGGCCAGCTTCGTTACCCTGCAGACGCGGTGGAAGAATTGCGCGAGACGCCATCTATGCTCGGATCGTCGAGGACTGCGGCGAACACCCTCGGACAGAAGCCGGAGCGTAGTCATAACGAAGCTGCAAGTCAAAGTATCCAGTGAGGCCCGTGCGGTCAAAAACGGGACGCGGTCCAGTCCCCATGCCGATCAGCACAGCGGACAAAGTCGCTGATCTGCATCGCGACAGACTGCATTCCGCTTGTGCGCGTGTTAGGCTGACATTGAGGCGGAAAAGGCTCACGAGCGGTCCGGGCTTTTACGCACGAAGGATCGCTGCGCTTCAACTGCGTCCCCAATTGGCCGTCGGCACGCGACATGCTTGAGCACGTAGATATTGACCGGCCGCTGTTCCGTGTGAGTGCGGAGGGCAAATCGGTCGGCAAGGAGCTTTGGATCATCTGAGCCAACTGCGCCGGTGTCGTGGTCGGGTCCATCCGCGCGTCGATGTCGAACCGAGCATTGCGTGTCCAAGCCGGCCCTCCCACGACGAGGCCCTCGAAAAAATATTGCGGGTGGGCGGCACCGATAAGCTGGACAAGATTACGGCCTCTGGCTCGCCACTGGCCCGGCGGATAGCAGGGCCACTCAGAACGACTGGACCCGAAGGCTTGACGCTCGCAACCTCGAATTCAGGTGACGAAACTTGCGCGTCGGCCGGCACGGCCATGCTGCCAAGGTACAGCAACATCACAGCTGTTCGACTCATACCGTTCCTCCCGGAGTGTATAGGACGTTTCCCGGGCGCAGCCTACCAGCCGGGACTCGCTGATCAACTTCGACATATCGAAATTGATGGACGGCGTGGAGCGATTGGTGCTGCCCAGGAGGTAACGGAGGCGGCGGAGGCAACGCGTTCACACGGAGAAACGGAGCAACGGAGGTCATCCATCAAAGAGAAAGAATTCTCCGTTCCTCCGTTGCTCCGTGTGTACCCGTTGCCTCCGGCAACCTCCGTTGCCACCCGCAGCGAAGCGCTACGACATGATGAGCCGCCGCCGTACATCCGTCGTCCGAACGGCGAACAGAATCGCCGCGCTGCCGACGACGCCCAGCGCGGCGGCGAGCATCTGCGCTCCGACACCGATGTCAGCGAGTGCGTAGATGCTGAGGCCCAGGCCGGTCCACATCGACGCCAGCGCGACCACCTTGCTCTTGCGCGGCATGCCCCGCGTCTGCCGGAACCGCTGGAGCGATGGTCCGAGCCAGCGGTTCCCCTCGAGCCAGCGTTCGAGCCGCGGCGAGCTCCGCGCGAAGAGATACGACGCGGCAATCACGAACACGGTGGTGGGCATGCCCCGGCACGAACACACCGATGATGCCCAACGCCACCGACAGAACACCGAGAGAAGCATAGAGCGTCTTCATCGCACCCTCCGCACGGCGGCTACGCGCGCGCACCCACGGTGTGACGTGACACCGCGGCGCGCCGGGGAATGGGAAGCATCATCGGGACACGGCGCTTGTAGTCCGCATATTCGGGATGGGCGTCGATCAGGTCGCGCTCCTCGAACCGGATCGCCACCAGGATGTACGCCGTCGTCACGACCGCGAACAGCAGGTGCGTGAGCGTCATCGTCGGCGTCGCCCAGAACGCGAACAGCCATCCGACATAGAGCGGGTGCCGCACGAGGCGATAGGGACCCGGCGTGACGAAGGTGAGCGGCTGTACTCGCGGCCGAGCAGATACAGCCACACCTGGCGCAGCCCGAACAGGTCGAAGTGGTTGATGAGGAACGTGGTGACGAGCACGAGCAGCAACCCGAACGCGAACAGCGCCGTAGAGCACCGCGCGGCCGGTCGGATTCTGGACGTCCCACACCATGCCGCCGAGCGGGCTCCACAGCCAGAAGAGCAGAATCAGCGCCACGCTGCTCGCCAGCACGTAGGTGCTGCGCTCGGCGGCCTCGCGGCATCATGCGGACCAGCGCGCGCTTGAACCACGGCCGCGCCATCACGCTGTGCTGAACGGCAAAGAGGCTGAGCAGGCCCAGGTTGATCAGGAGCGCCATGCCGAGCGGAGCCGTCGGCGCCGAGTCGAGCGACTTCGGCACGATCAGGTTGCCGACGAATCCCGCGGCATACAGATAGGTCACGAAGAAGACGCTGTAGGCGATCACGCCATACGCGAATACCAGCAGTCGTTTCATCACTACCTCCCGCGACCGAAGTCGCGGTCACCACACTGGCAACCGGCATGCCGATGGGTCGGCGTGGTTAACTTGCATCGGCTGTACACGATACGGCGCTTGGCCACTGGCGGATTGCATCGGCGACTGCCGAAAAATCGGCAGAGGTACCGCCATGTCGGCACGACCGGCGATCGCGGCGGTATGATGCGGCGCGACGAAGGAGACACCCATGAGAACTGGCCTGTCGGCGGCGGTCGTGTGCCTGTGGTTCGTGACCGGCGCGGCGCCGTACGGTGAAGCGGCTACTCCACCCGTCCCGACGATCTCCCCGGCAGTGACCGGGCCCGGCTTGATGTATCCGAACCCGGCGGTCAGCGTCGTGCCGACCGCGGCCAGGGTCGAGGACTTCCCGTACGTGACCGAGGAGTTCTTCGTCTCGGGCACCGCGAAGGACGCCCCCTACACCACGCGCATCATCGTCCGCCGGCCGAAGGATCCCGGCACCTTCAGTGGCGTGGTCGTGTCGGAGGCGCTGCACGCCGGCGGCCGATCGCTGGTCTTCGAGTGGTCGCGCGTCTCGATCCTGACGCGCCGCCACATGTTCGTGGAGATCGTGCACAGCCCGGCGAACATCAACCTGCTGAGGACGTTCAACGCCGAACGCTACGCCGTCGCTGAACATCGCCATGGGGCAGACCAACGACGTCATCGCCCAGGCCGGCATGTTGATCAAGAGCGGCACTGGTCCGTTCGCCGCGCTACAGCGTGCAGAAGATCACGCTGATGGGGACGTCGGCATCGAGCGGGACCGTCCGCAACTATCTCGCCGACCATGCCGACGCTGCGCACTGCCAACGGCGGCCCGATCTTCGACGGCTTCCTCCTGACCAGCACCAACGGCAACACACCGCTGCCGATCGTGGACGTGCCGATGATTCAGATGCCGACGCAGACCGAGGTGGTCACGTGGGCCGAGCGGGGCATCGCGTATCGCCGGCCGGACAGCGACGAACCCGGCAATCGCTTCCGCCTCTACGAGGTCGCCGGCATGCCGCACAACAACTCGCGCGACAGCCCGGCGTTTCAGAGCGACCCGTGCACGCTGCCGGTCACCGACTTTCCTGCCGGTGCGTTCACGGCGCTGGCGCTGAACTATCTGGTCGAGTGGATCACGAAGGGCACGGCACCGCCGCACGCGCCGCCAATTGCCGTCGATCAGAACACCGCCAACGACGGTTCGCATCTCGCGCTCGACGAGTACGGCAACGCCAAGGGCGGGATCCGCAACGTCTGGGTGGACGTGCCGACGGCGACCAACGGCGTCTTCGGCAAGGGCAAGACCACCGCTCAGGATCGACTGTGCCAGCTCGCCGGTACGAAAGTGCCGCTACCGGAAGCCACGCTGAAGAAGCTGTATCCGCGTCCAGGGCAGTACGCCGAGGCGGTCGAGCATCGTCTCAAGGAGCTGATCGCGCAGGGCTGGTTCCTGCCGGAGTACGCGGACATGGTCCGCCGCGACGCGCGGGCGACCCAACTCCCGTAGTCCATCGCGAGAACGCCAGCGGTGCACCTCAGGTGGCTTTGCGAGGGCGCTGCGGTGAGGCCTGCGTCAGAAACGTCCGTTCCAGTAGCTGCAGCATCGCGCGGCAGGCGGCGCCGTGGTGCTTGTGCAGGTGATCGACCACGAAGAACTCGCGTGTCGGGAGTCCGGTCTTGATGTGCACGGGTGCAACCCGATGGCTCGCAAGGTCCTCCGCGACCGTGAGCCGCGAGACCATGGCGATGCCGAGGCCGGCCATCACGGCCCGCTTGACCGCGTCGGGGTTGTCGAACGTCATCGTTCGTGTCGGTGCAAGCCGCTGACGGTGCCACCAACCGGCCAGCTGCCGCCGGGTATCGGATCCCTCCTCCCGAAGCAGCCACGTTTCCGCTTCAAGCTGATTTGGCTTCACGACCCGGGCTCGCGCCAACGGTGAGTTCGGTGGCGCGATCACCACGAACTCGTCCCGTGACAAACCGCGCGCCTGTAGTTCGCCCGATGGCAGTGCGCCGGCGATGATGGCCATATCGAGGTCGTTGCGGGCGACGCGCTCGGCGATCGCGTGAATCGAACCGATCTCGAAGCGGAGGTCGTAGCTCTCGTGCTCGCTCCGATACGTGGCCAGCAGCGCCGGGAGCAAATACAAGCCGGGCGTTGCTGTCGCGCCGAGCCGAATGCGACCGACCGCTCCGCGCGCGACTTCCTGCATCCGTTCATGGGCGCGGTCGACGGCGCTGAGGATGCGGCGTGCTTCCTCTAAGAGGACTTCACCAGCGACGGTCAACGAGACGAGGCGGGCACGATTCAGGAGCTTGGCGCCGAGCTCTTTTTCGAGCAGCGCAATCTGGTGGGACACGGCTGGCTGGGAGAGATTGCACAGGCTCGCTGCCCTCGCGAAATGTCGCAGGTCCGCAACGGCGACGAACGTCCGCAACTGACGGAGTTCCATTCGCCCAGTCTATCAGGCAGATTCAATCGTTTCATTGGACGAATCAGCCGTGGGTTCGTACATTCGCTCTTCACGAGGAGTGAACGATGACTCGAGTGACGGGATGGGGAATGACGACGGCGTCGGGGGCCGTACTCGTCGTCTGACCGTCGTTGGCCTGGCAGCTGCGCAGGACAAGCCAATGCCGCTGTATGACCGACTCGGCGGTGTCTACAGCATTGCCACGGTCGTGGACGAGTTCATCGAGCGCCTGCTCGTCAACCACACCTTGAATGCGAACCCGGCGATCAACGAGGCGCGCTCACGTGTACCCAAGGCTGGCTTGAAATTCCACGTCACGGCGCTCGTGTGCGCAGCGACCGGCGGGCCCTGCAGGTACACGGGCCGAGCGATGAAGGAATCACACCAGAAACTGAACATCACCGAGGGGCAGTGGCAGGCAATGGTGGCCGAGTTCCGGAAGACGCTCGACAACTTCAAAGTACCAGCCAGGGAACAAGGGGAACTGATCACCATCGTCAATAGCACGAAGGCAGACATCGTGGCGCGGGCAACGAGGCAACAGTAGCCGCGGAGACACCATGCCTACTCCGATGACGACAACGTCCGCCATGAGCGCGCTCAAGACTCGACTCAAGGCGACGTGGGAGTCGGGCGATTACGGCGTGTTCGCAACATATCTCGAGAAAGGCGCGCTCGAGTTTTTCGATCGCGTGAACATTCCTTCGGGAGTCCGCCTCCTCGACGTCGGATGCGGCGCCGGGCAGTTGACGCTTCCGGCCGGCCAGGAAAGGGATCGAGGTCACGGGTCTGGATCTTGCGGCGAACCTGGTGACAGCAGGCCCGGACCAAGGCTGCCGAACAGGGCGGTTGCCGATTCACGTCGACGAAGGTGACGCGGAGGATCTGCCGATATCCGGACGCGATCCTTTGACGTCGTGATGAGCTCTGATCGGGCATCGATGTTCGACGTGCCGCCAGCGCCTCGGCGCCTGCGTGAGAGATCTGAAGATCACGCGCGGCATGTATCCGCTTGAGTATCCGATTGCGCCAGCCAAGGTGGTCGACTTCTTCATTGGTCCGGGCCGACCAACCGGGCGACGGATCGCTCGATGACGCACGCAAAGGGGCGCTGCACGATGACCTCACCGCGCTCTGGACGCGAAACAACGGTGCGACGGATGGAACGACCCGAGTGTTGGCGGAATACATCGAGGTTATCGGGACGCGATAGCCGACATGACGACTGCGCCAACACCCGATGCGGCCGTGCGACTGGGTCTTCGCGAGAACCTCGGGCAGTTCGCGATGCTCGTGGTCGTCAACGCGTTCGTCGGTGCCATGGTCGGACTGGAGCGCAGCATCCTGCCGGCGATTGGCGAGCAGGAGTTCCAGCTCGCCGCGCGCACCGCCATGCTGTCGTTCATCGTCGTGTTTGGTGTGGCCAAAGCGCTCACCAATTACGGGGCGGGCCGGCTCTCGGACCGCTGGGGGCGCAAGCGCTGCTGGTCGCGGGGTGGCTCGTCGCTGTGCCCGTGCCGTTCCTCCTGATGTGGGCGCCGACGTGGAATTGGGTGCTCGTGGCGAACGCGCTGCTCGGCATCAGCCAGGGCCTGACGTGGTCGACGACGGTCATCATGAAGATCGACCTCGTCGGTTCGCGAGCAGCGCGGACTGGCGATGGGCGTGAACGAGTTCGCGGGCTACGTGGCGCTGGCCGCGAGCGCGCTTGCGACCGGTTGGATTGCCGCGCGGTACGGCCTTCGCCCGCAGCCGTTTTATCTCGGCGTCGGATTCGTCGATCATCGGACTTGCCTTGTCGGCAGTTCTTGTCCGGGAAACGCCGTCACCACGTCTCGCACGAATCAAGCCTCGTCGGCACGATACCTCCCGAGGGCGTGCCCACGCCCCGCGAGGTGTTCTGGCGCACGACGCTGGTCGACGCGAACCTGTCGAGCGTCAGTCAGGCAGGGCTCGTCAACAACCTGAACGACGGGATGGCGTGGGGCCTGTTCCCGCTGGTGTTCGCCGCGGCCGGGATGAGTCTGGCGCAGGTGGGACTGCTCGCCGCCATCTATCCGGCCACCTGGGGCTTCGCCCAGTTGGTGACCGGCGCGCTCTCGGACCGCGACGGGCGGAAGCCGCTCATCGTCTGGGGCATGTGGATCCAGGCCGCGGGCATCGGCGTCGTGGCGATGGTGCATGCGTTCGCGGGGTTCGTTGTCGGTGCCGTGCTGCTCGGGATTGGCACGGCGATGGTGTATCCCACCCTGCTCGCCGCCATCGGCGATGTCGCCCACCCGTCTTGGCGCGCATCCGCGGTCGGCGTCTATCGCCTGTGGCGTGACCTTGGGTATGCGATCGGCGCGCTGCTTGCGGGTATCACGGCAGACGCGTTCGGGTTGTCCGCGGCGATGTGGGTCATCGCGGCGTTGACCTTTGTGTCCGGGGCTGTATCAGCCACGCGAATGGCAGAAACGCTGCCGCCAGGACTACG
>CAVVTC010000019.1:0-887549 GCA_963751025.1 uncultured Acidobacteriota bacterium
CGGCACGGCGAGCACCGCCAGGCCAACCGTCGCCGGCACGTTCAGCATCGCCATCAGCGACAGGCCGTCCGACACCGTGTTGCGGACCGCCGTGGTGTCCTCCTGATGGTGTCTGGCGCGAGACCGTCGGCAGCGCCGCCGTGGCGATGGAGACGCCGAACAGCCCAATCGGCAGATACATCAGACGGAACGCGTAGGTCAGCCAGATTGACGGCTTCGATTTCCTGTGCTCGTCGCCAGTTGCATGTTCACGAACAGGTTCACCTGCGTCGCGGCCAGGCCGATGGTCCCTGGGCCCATCAACACGAGCACCGCCGGAGCCCTTCATCGCTCGCGTCGAGATCGGCCGATACCGGAAGCCCTCCGAATGCAGCGTCGGCCACTGGATCGCCAGCTGCGCGAGGCCGCCCAGGAGCGTGCCGATGGCAATGGCCACGATCGGCTCGATCCCCAGACCGGGCATGAACGGCACGGACGAACCACGCGACGAGGATCGTCACGACGTTGAACATCGCCGGCGAGAACGCCGGCACGAAGAAGTGATGGAGTGAGTTCAACATCCCCATCAACGCCGCCGCCAGGGCGATGAACGTCAGCGTGGGCAGCATCAGGCGCGCGAGCTGCACGGTCAGCGCCAGCTTGCGCCGCATCGCGTGTGTACTCGTTGTCGGCGAACAGCCGCACGAGCGGCTCGGCGAAGACGATGCCGACGAGGACCAGCAGGCCGGTGATCACCGATCAGCGCGTTGATCACGAGATTGGCCGAGCCGCCACGCCGAGGTCTTTCCCGAGGCGTGCAGATACCGGGTGAACGTCGGGACGAAGGCGGCGCTCATCGCGCCTTCGGCGAACAGATCGCGCAGCAGGTTGGGGATGCGGAAGGCGACGTTGTAGGCGGCCATCGCGCGCCGTGGCGCCGAAGTACTGCGCGAGCACCTGCTCGCGCACCAGGCCGAGCACGCGGCTGGACATGGTGGCCGCGCCGGCGGCTGCGGCCGAGCGCGCGAGTCGCGATGACGGGCCCGGGTCAGACGCCAAGCTTGCGGCGGACGGCCTCGTTGACGGCTTTCCCGTCGGCATTCTTGCCGGCGAGCATCGGCATCACCGCTTTCATCACCTTGCCCATGTCTTTGACTGAGGTGGCGCCGGTCTCGGCGATGGCCGCGGCGACCGCGGCGTCGATGTCGGCGGCGCTGGCCGCCGGCGGGAGATAGGCCTCCAGCACTGTGATCTCGCCGGTCTCCTTGTCGACGAGATCGGTGCGGCCGGCCTTGCCGAACTGCTCGATCGAATCGCGCCGCTGCTTCACGAGCGAGGACACGACCTGCAGCACTTCTGCGTCCTCGAGGTCGCGGCCCTTCTCGACGCCCTTGTTCATGATCGCGGCCTTCAGCATCCGCAGCGGCGACAGGCGGGCTGCGTCCTTGGCCTTCATCGCCGCCGTGATGTCGGCGGCTACCTTTTCATTCAAGTTCATTAGTGATCCTGATCTGAGTCGCCGCTCGTGATGTGCCAGCCGTCGGTCTCGTCGTAGAAGCCTTTCGGGACCTGGACGGCGTTCACCTTGACGCACACATCGAGCGTGGACTTCACGTTGAAATACCCGGCGCGGCGCAGCACCCGGCGAAACGCGCCGTGCATGACGGAACAGCGTACCTTGTCGGAGTCTTCCGCGGTGGCGACGCGATCCACCCAGCGAAGCAGCGTCTTCAGCCCCGACACATCATCGGGATCGACGAGGAAGTCCACCAGCATCGTGACGCGCCCGAGCGGCTCGTGGCGATGACGGTAGACGGCGTAGCCGTGGATCTCGCCCTGACGTTTGAGCGCGACGACCGAATACCGCACGTGCGGCGGCTCGATGTAGCGCCAGTTCAGATACGGGCGAATCGCGGCGCACCGACAGATCGAACTTCGGCGCGAGTCGCTCCCACAGCGCCGTGAACGCGTGATCGAAGCGGCGAATCGGCTCGCACTCGGCGCGCAGCGGGCGCGAGCGCGCCACGATCTGGACGAGCGGATGGGTCACCGCCGAGATCAGCCGGTTGAACGCCATCGGCAGGTGCGGCAGGCGCATCGCCCGTCGCGTCAGCGGCTTCACCAGCGCCGGCACGGTGTGCGATTCAGGCCAGTGCAGCCGATCGAGTACCTGACGCGAGGTGTCCGAGAGTCCGAGCGCCAGCACCGCCCCGCTGTTGCGATCCCAGGCGCGCACGAGCGCTTCGTCGAGACCCTGGCGGTCGCGCTCGGGCGCGATCATCGCATCGGTGCCCCAGGCGCCATCCACTTCAAGACCCTTCAGCGACAGACGGACAGGAAGCGTCTGGTAGTGCCCGACGATCGTCGGGCCTTCGCGCGCGACCCAGATGCCCGGCTGACCGCTGGCGTTGTGCGGATTGCGTCGATGCTGCCAGTCCCAGCGGAAGCGAGTGGCCTCGGCGGCGTCGGCGCCGCGCATGCGGCGGTGACAGCGTGTCCACGCCGCGACGGTCCTCGGGACGGAATCGATCGATGTCAGACATGAAGACGCAAAAACGTGTGCGTCTTATTGTACGGGAACGCCGCCGAACGATCGGATGCGGTCGCTTACTGGTTGTTCGGCCGATTGTTCGGCGCGGGTGCGGGCGTGATCATGCCAGGAGTATTCGGCGCGGGTACGGCCGGCGTGAGCGCACCAGGAGGAGTCGGCGAGGGTGTGCCGGGCGTGACAACGCCCGGGCGCACGGTGCTGGGAGCGAAACGGATTGCCGGGCGGCGGCGCGGGACGGGGCCCATCGATGTCAACGTCCTGCTCGACTCCGGGCGGCCTGCCGGTAATGCCCGGCTGCACGATGTCACGCGGCGGCAGCCTCCCGCCCGGGTTCACGACCTCGAGCGCCGGCCGGCAACGGGTCATCGTCCTCGTCGAGATTCTGAATCTGCTGTGCCTGCTGTTGCGGCGGAATCGGTGCCGCATTCGTCGGCCGGGAGCTGGTAGGCAGAATGTAGATGCTTTCGAATGCGGATGCGCCGGTCACGGCCGTCTCTCGCGGCGCAACGAGATAGCCGCTCACGCCGCGCAGCACGACGTCGATCGCCTGCTGCTCGGAGACGTCCTGCAGTTCCAGCGTGACGGCCGGCCCGGACACGCGCTCGCCGTTGACGATGGTCGTGCGGCCTCGTCGTGCCCATTCAGCGAGGATCTGACTCACGGAAACGCCTTGCGCCTGCAGCCGTACCTTGCCGTCCTGGAACTCGAGATTGACCTGCGCCGACGCGGACGAAGCCCCGGCGCCGAGCAGGAAGACGAGGGCCAGTGCGTTCAGGATCTTCATGGCGAAGCCTCGCAGTATGGGGTCTGGATAGTATATCGGTCGGTGGCCGGTAGCTGGTAGCCGGTAGCAAGAACTTTGGGCCCGCTACGGCTACCGGCTACCGGCTACCAGCCTGACCAGCTACCGCCTACTTCTGCCGGATGTGCTCGATGACGGTCCTGATGATCTCGTTGAGCTCGAGCTTGGGCTGGTAGCCGACGAGGGCCTGGATTTTCGAGATATCCGGCACCCGCCGGGGCATGTCCTCGAATCCGGCCTCATACGCCTCGTCGTACGGGACGTACTGGATCGGCGACTTGCTGCCGCTCAGTGTCTTCACACGTTCGGCCAGCTCACGGATCGAGACCTCGTCCGTATTGCCGACGTTGAACACGTCGCCGACGGCGCGCGGCTCGGCCGTGAGCTTGACCAGCGCATCGACGACGTCGCCGACGTAGGTGAAGCTGCGCGTCTGCCGTCCGTCGCCGAAGACCGTGATCGGCTGTCCGGCGAGCGCCTGTCTCACGAATGTCGGCAGCACCATCCCGTACTGGCCCGTCTGCCGCGGGCCGACGGTGTTGAAGAGCCGCACGATGATCACCGGCAGCTTGCGCTCCTTCCAGTAGGCCAGCGCCAGGAACTCGTCGATCAGCTTGCTGCACGCGTACGCCCATCGATGCTTCACGGTCGGGCCGAGGACGTGCTCGGCGCCTTCGCGGAACGGAACGTCCGCGCTCTTGCCATACACCTCGGACGTGGACGCGATGAACACCAGCTTCTTCTTCTTGTTCGCGTGCTTCAGTACGACCTCCGTGCCGTGCACGTTGGTCTCGATCGTGTGCACGGGCTGCTCGACGATCAGCTTCACGCCGACGGCGGCGGCCAGGTGGAACACCACGTCGCTGCGGTCGATCATCTCGGCCAGCAGCGATTCGTTGGTCACCGAATCGATGGCGTACGAGAAGCCCGGTGTGCTCTTCAAGTGGCTGATGTTGTCGATCGAACCAGTGGACAGGTTGTCGAGCACCGCCACTTCGTGGCCGTCGCGCAGCAGCCGTTCCGCGAGGTGAGACCCGATGAACCCCGCGCCTCCAGTAATCAGGGCTTTCACGCCGGACGATGTCCTTTCGTAAAGGCCGCGATCTCTTCGGCCACGCGCACGACGTCGGCGTCGGCCAGGCGAGGAGAGATCGGCAGCGACAACAGTTCTTCGGCGGCGGCGGCCGCCACGGGACACTCCGGCGACGAATACGCCATGAACGCCGGCTGCTTCGTCAACGCGATCGGATAGTGGACGACGGTCTCGATGCCAGCCGATGCCAGATGTGCCTGCAGCGCCCCTCGTTCGGGCGCGCGCACTGGGAACAGATGGTACACGTGCCCGGGGTCCCGCTCACGGATTGTGCGCAGAGATTCTGGCAACGTGCGTCGATACAGCCCGGCCAACGCGCGTCGTCGGGCGGTCCAGCCCGCCAGGAGCGGGAGCCTGGCCCGGAGGACCGCGGCCTGCAGATCGTCGAGGCGGCTGTTCACGCCCGCTTCCACATGATTCGCGCGTTCACGCTGCCCGCCGTTCCTCAGGCGACGCACCCGCGCCGCGAGCGCTTCGCTCGCGGTGATCACGGCCCCGCCGTCGCCGAGCGCGGGCAGGTTCTTGGTCGGATAAAAGCTGAACGCTGCCGCATCCGAGCGTGTCCCGACTGCGACGCCCTGCTCGGTCGCGAGGTGCGCCTGACAGCAGTCCTCGACGATCGCGAGCGCATGCCTGGCGGCAACGCGGCGAATCGCCTCCATGTCGGCTGACTGACCGTACAGGTGCACCGGCACGATCGCGCGCGTCCGCGCGGTCACCGCCGCGACGACACGCGCCGGCGTCGATCGTCAGCGTATCCGGCTCGACGTCCACGATGATCGGGCGGGCTCCGGCGGCGATCACCGCCAGGCCGGTAAAGGCGGCGGTCATGGCCGGCACGATGACCTCGTCACCCGCGCCGATGTCGAGGGCGCGAAGCGCGAGCGCGATCGCATCGGTACCGTTGCCGACGCCGATCGCATGCGCGGCGCCGCAGGCAGCGGCGAATTCCGTTTCGAAGGCCTCGACTTCGGGCCCGAGCACGAACCAGCCGCGTGCCACGACGCGGTCGATGGCTTCCCGGACGAGGGCGTGATCCTCGGCCGGCCGCAGATCGATGAAGGGGATGGGCGCGCGTGCGCTCACAGCGCGGCGACGGGCGACGCGTCCGTCACGTAGTGGTGCAGGTGCGCGCGGTAGAACTCGATCGTCCGCGTCAGGCCGTCGCGCAGCAGCGTGCGTGGCTGCCAGTCGAGCGTGCGAAAGATGAGGGAGGAGTCGGCGTAGAAGTCGCCGATGTCGATGGCCTTCTTCTCCGGCGGCCATTCGACGAGACGGTATCGGCCCGATGCCGCAACCTCGATGAGCAACTCGACGAGGTCACGCAGGGAGATCGGTTCCGCGCCGCCGACGTTGAACGCCTGGCCGTTGCAGACATCGGTGGCGCCCGCGCGCAGGAACGCGTCGGCGGCGTCATCGACGTAGACGAAGTCACGGAGCTGACAGCCGTCGCCGTAAATCTGGATCTCGCGGTTCTCGACCGCATGACGGATGAACCAGCCGATGAAGCCCTGGCGGTTGTGCTTGAGCAGCTGCCGCGGTCCGTACACGTTCGTGAGCCGCAGCGAGCAGGCGCGGACGCCGAAGACGTTGTTGTAGACCAGATGGTAGTACTCGCCGGCCGCCTTGTTGATGCCGTTCACGTCGGTGGGCCGGACCAGGTGCGATTCGGAGACCGGCAGCGTGTCGGGACGCCCGTAGACCTGGCGTGTTCCGGCGAAGACGACTTTCACTCCGGGGTTGTAGCGGCGGCAGGCCTCGAGCAGCGTCAGCTGGCTGCGGCAGTTGATCTCCAGATCCGTGTACGGATCCTGCATGCTGTCGATGTGGCTCACCTGACCGGCGAGGTTGAAGATCACGTCCTGACCGCGCACGAGATAGTTCATCGTGCTCTGCTGGCGGATGTCGGCGATGTTCACCGTCACGCGGTCCTCGACGCCGCTGATGTTGAACAGGTTGCCGCCGTATTCGGAGATGAGTGAATCGACGATCAGCACGCGGGCCCCGAGGGCCGCGAGTTGGTGGGCCAGATTGCTGCCGATGAATCCGAGCCCGCCGGTGATCATCACCCGGCGGTCGCGATAGAAGGCGCGAAAGTCCCCGGTGCCGCCGCCGGAGGCCGTGCTCACGCGAGCGATTCTATCAGAGCGCGCAGGTCGCGAAGCTTCGCCGTCACCATCAGCTCGACCCACATCACGGCGAGATCCCCGTAGGTGCGAAGAATGCGCCGCGGCGTGAAGAACTCGGAGACACCCGACAGGCGGGCGTAATGGTGGACGGAGACTTCGCGGAACTGCGCGCCGGCTCGCTGCGCCTGCTTCACCAGCTCGACGCAGATCGAGCCGCTGTTGCTGTGGAGGCTGATCTTCTGAAGAATCGAGCGCCGAATCAGCCGGAAGTCGCAGTCGACGTCGTTGATCGGCAGCCAGAACGACCAGCGGGTCACGAAGCGGTGCAGGTTGCCGATGAAGACGCGATGCGTCGGATCCTGACGCGTCATCTTCATGCCGTTCACGAAGTGCGTGTCGTCGGTCAGCAGCATCAGCAGGATCGGAATCTCGCCGACGTCGTACTGCCCGTCGCCGTCGGTGTAGAACACCAGCTCCTTCGTGGCGTGCTCGAAGCCACTGCGCAGCGCCGCCCCATAGCCACGATTGGTCTCGTGCGTCACGATGCGCAGCCGCTCGACCTGCGCGGCCAGCGAGGACAGGACGGAGGCGCTCTCGTCCCGCGAGCCGTCGTTGACCACGATGATCTCGTAGTCATCGGTCAGCCGACGCAGAACGCAATCGGCCTGCCGGACCAGGTCGCCGATGCTGTTCGCGTCGTTGTAGCAGGGGAAGAACGCCGAAATCGATGGCTTCGGCACGGCGGAAAGATATATCACTTTTTGACGCCGCGGCCGGGCGATCAATTGCCAGGGCAGGGCCACTGATTCTGCGATGACCCGGCCGGACATCTTCGACTGTCCTTCCCGCCGCTCGACGAACGTAATCGGCACTTCGACGATGCGGCCTCCGGCGGCCTGCGCTTCCCACGCCAGTTCGACCAGGAACGCATACCCGTCGGAGACGATACGGTCGAGCGGCAAACGCGCGAGGAGGTCCCGCCTCCAGCAGCGAAAGCCGCTGGTGCAGTCGTGCACCGGGAGCCGCGTAATTTTTCGCACGTACCAGTTCGCAAATCTGCTCGAGCACCACACGATGGGCCGGCCAGTGCCGCAACGCTCCTCCGGAGACATAGCGTGACCCGATGACCAGGTCGGCGGCGGCCGTGGCCGCGAGCAACCCGGGGAGCGCGCCCGGATCGTGCGAGAAATCGGCGTCCATCTGACAGATGTGCGTCGCGTCGGTGCGCAGCGCCGCCGCCATGCCCTCGATGTAGGAGCGTCCCAGATCCGCGAGGACCCGGCCGCCGCAGCACCGATACCCGGCCGCCGCTTGCCGCCGCCAGAACCTCCGCGGCATCCCCGGTGCCGTCGGGCGAGTTGTCGTCCACAATCAGCACCCGCAGCCCGTCGATCGCCATCAGCGCCTCGACGAGCGGCTGCAGGTTGTCCCGTTCGTTGTAGGTCGGCACCAGGACGAGAGGCCGCATCGGCACCAGCTACGACCGCGAATGACCGTCGAACCGGAGCGATGAAATCTGCTCCGAGATCAGTCCGACCAGAAACACGATGACGGCGAAGAGAATCAGGATGACGGCGCCGTTCGGGATCCGCCCGTACATCGCGAAGTTCACCACGCCGTAGACGACGCCGAGCAGGAGCGACGCGACGCTGATCGGGGCGAACACGCGCAGCGGGCTGAAGATGGTGATCACCTTCAGCAGGATGAGAAAAAACCTCGCGCCGTCCCGGGCGAATCGGATCTTCGACTGTCCGATGCGGGTCCGCGCCTCCACCGGCTCGAAGGCGACGTTGTAGCCGGCTTTGATGAACGCGAGGGTCGTGGTGGTCGGCGTCGAGAAGCCGTTCGGCAGCATGTGCAGAAACTCGCGCAGGTGCTCGCGGCGCGCGCCGCGGAAGCCCGACGTCAGGTCGGCGACGACCCGTCCGGTGAGATGGCTGGCGAGCCGATTCAGCAGCTGATTGCCGAACCGCCGGCCGATCGTGGCCTGCGTCTGTGCGCTGCGCGCACCGATGACGAGATCGTACTCACCGAGGCGCTGCACGAGACGACGGGCGTCGGACGGCGAATGCTGTCCATCGGCGTCGACGATGAGCACGAACTCGCCCTGGGCTCGCCGGATCCCCGTCTTGACCGCCGCACCGTTTCCCTTCGTGTACGGATGGCGCACGACCTCGGCCCCGGCCTGCGATGCGCGCGCGGCCGTCTCGTCACGCGAGCCGTCATCGACGACGAGGATCTCTTTCCAGGGCGCCTCCGCGCGCAGCTGCGAGACGACGTCGCCGATGGCCGTCTTCCTCGTTCAGCGCCGGAATGACGATGGAGATCGCTGACGGGTCAGCCAAGCAGTCGCTCCACGACGCCGTCCCAGGTGATCTCACGCGCGCGTGACAGTCCCGCCTGGCCCAGCCGCGCGGCGCGCCCGCGATCCGCGGCCAGGCTCGCCAGGGCGCCGCCGATCGCTGCCGGTTCGGGCGCGCGCACGAGTCCGTTCTGATCGTCGACGACGAACTCGAGCGTGCCGCCGGAGTCGGTCGCGGTGATCACGGGCTTGGCGCAGAGGAACGCTTCGAGCGTCACGTACCCGTAGTCCTCGTCGAAGGGAGCATAGACGACGGCGAGCGATCCGGCGTAGAGATCGAGCAGTTCTTCGACCGAAAACGGCGCCAACGAAGGTGACGCGGTCCCGAACCCCGCACTCCGACGCGATCCGTTCGGCCGCTTCCCGCTGTGAGCCGTCGCCGGCGACGACCAGCCGAAGCGGAGCGGGCACGTGCGCCATCGCGGCGATCGCGAGATCCACGCGCTTGACGCTCTCGAGCCGGCCGACGACCAGCACGTAGTCGCCGTACGGCCCCATGCGCAGCCGATCGGCCAGCGGCGGCGGATGATACAGGCCCTCGGCGGCGACGCCGTTGAACGTCTGGAGCCGTCGCGCGGTGTTGTTCGAGTTGGCGAACACGCGACGGCATTCGCCGAGCATCTGCGCGTCGAGCTCGAACAGCTTCTTGCGGAGGCCGACGTCGGCCTCGCTGTGCTCGAAGTCGCTGTAGGGCGTGCCGCACAGCTCGTACGCGGCGCGATGCTGGTGGATCACCCACGCGACCTTGCGCGGGTGCCTGGCGAAATACGTCGGGAAAGCGGGTGGCGATCAGCAGATCGATGGGCTGGCCGTTGCTGGACGAGAGATCGAGCAGGCGCCATGCCGCCGCTTGCGCGAGCAGTTCTTCCTTCGGCTGCGAGCGGAAAGGCAGGGCGACGAGCTTCGACGTCATGGCCTCGATGCCTGAGCACGTCGACGAGGGACCGAACGTGCAGCTCCGCGCCGCCGTCACGAACGGCACGTGCGCGTCGGCGACGCATGCGCGATTGCGGCTGTAGGTTGCAAACCGGAAGTTGATGATATCGCCGTCCTGCACGACGTATTCCTTGCCTTCGAGGCGCACCTCACCGTGGTCGCGGCATGCGGCCATCGAGCCGCGGCCAGTGAGCGCGTCGTAGCCCACGACTTCGGCGCGGATGAAGCCGCGCTGAATGTCGCTGTGAATCTCGCCGGCGGCGGCCTGCGCCGCGATGCCGCGAGCGATCGACCAGGCGCGGCATTCGTCTTCGCCGACGGTGAAGAACGACATGTACCCGAGCAGGTCGTAGGTGGTCCTGATCACGCGATCGAGACCGGACTCGCTGAGTCCCAGATCCGAGAGGAAGGCTTTGGCATCGTCGCCTTCGAGTTGTGAGATCTCGAGCTCGATCTTGGCGCAGAGCGCGACGGCTTTCGTCGCGGCGTGGGCGAGAAACGCCGGTGAGGCCCGCATTCGCGGCGGCCGTCTCGATGCCGGCCGCGACGTCGGCGATGTCGGACTCGTCGAGGTTGATGACGAGCAGCAGCGGCTTGGCCGAGAGGAACTGAAATCCGCGCAGGCGTTTCACGTCGTCGCCGGTCAGTTGCAGCGCGCGCAGCGGCTTGCCCTCTTCGAGTGCGACCCTGCAGCGCTGAACGAGATCGCGTTCCTTCTCGAGCTCCGTGGAGCGGCCCTTCTTGAGATCTTTCTCGAGGCGTTCGAGTCGCCGCTCGACGACGCCGAGGTCGGCGAGGATCAGCTCGTCCTCCATCGCCTGCGCGTCGCGCGCCGGGTCGATCGAGCCCGACGGCGTGCGGGACCGCCGCGTCGCGAAACGCGCGTACGACGTGCACGAGCGCGTCGGCGTTCTTGTAGCCCGCGACGTCGACGAGCGCCTGCGCGCCGGTCTTGGCCGGGGCGATGATGTCGGTGAACTCGACCGTGGCGGGCACGCGCTTCTTCGGGTTGTACATCCCCGTCAGGATGTCGAGGCGCGCGTCAGGGACCTTCGAGATGCCGATGTTGACGTCCCCTTTTCCGCGGGGCGCGTCCTTCGCGCTGGTCATCAGTTGGAAGAGGGTGGTCTTTCCGCTGGAGGGAAGGCCGATCAGTGCCGCACGAAGCATGAGTTTTCCAGCCTAGCACGGGGGTCAGACCCCGGGGTCGAGACCCGGGGTCAGACCCCGAACCTGACCCAGGGTCTGACCCCACCAATTGGGGTTGCTCAGGGCAGGCCACGAAAATACAGCGAAAGTTTGGCGTAACCCACTGTCGATCAGCAGGTTGCGGTTGACATCCCTTTGACCCAGCTTTACTATCCGTGTGGATTTTTGTGGAGCCAAGTGGAGCAAAAAGGTCTTCGGGGGAGCGCAGCGGCCCGGATCGACGACAAGGGCCGGCTCAAGGTGCCCACCATTTTTCGCGGGGTCATTCAGGACCAACAGGGGCCGGACGTCTTCGTCACGAGCCTGACGGGGGAGTGCGTCCGCATCTACCCGATGCCCGTCTGGCTCGAGATCGAGCAGAAGCTCTCGCAGATTCCCGACAATCACCCGGCTCGACTGAAGTTCCTCGACCGCGTGAACTATTTCGGCCAGACCAGCGAGCTCGACGGTCAGGGCCGCGTCGTCATTCCCTCGCACCTCCGCGACAGCGCCTCGATTGTCGGCGACGTGCGCGTGTTCGGACGCATCAAGTATCTCGAGGTGTGGAACGACGAGCGGTTCGTGCAGAAGCTGCAACGTGAGCCGTGGACCGACGAGGACGGCTTGAGTCTGTCCGAGCACGGGATCTGAATCGGTTGGAGCAATGAGGTGAGCGGTGCACGAGCCGGTGATGGTGAGCGAGGTGCTCGAGCATCTCGCGCCGTCGCGGGGCGGCGTGTTCGTCGACTGCACGGTGGGGCTCGGCGGACACGCACGCGCGCTGCTCGAGGCCGGCGCGACGCGGCTGATCGGGATCGACCGCGACCCGGACGCGCTGGCGCGAGCGGGCGAGGCACTGACGGCGTTCGGCGATCGGGTGTCGCTGGTGCACGGCGACTACCGCGAACCTCGTCGAGCGTGCTCGAGGCGCGCGGCGATCGACGCGGTGGACGGTGTGCTGGCCGATCTCGGCGTGTCGTCGATGCAGCTCGACGCGCCGGATCGCGGCTTCAGCTTCCGGCGAGACGAGCCGCTCGACATGCGGATGGACACGTCGAGCGGCGCGACGGCGGCCGACATGCTGGCGGCCGCCGATGAACGAACGCTGGCGGACGTGATCTACGAGTTCGGCGAGGAACGCCACGCGCGGCGCGTCGCGCGGGCGATCGTCGAGGCGCGGCCGGACACGCCGCATCGAGACGACGGGCCGGCTGGCGGACGTCGTCCGGCGGGCGGTCCCGCGCAAGGGCTACTCGCGGATCGATCCGGCGACGCGGACGTTCCAGGCGATCCGCATCTGGGTGAATCGCGAGCTCGAGGGGCTCGACGGGTTCCTGACGCGCGCGGCCGGCCGGCTCGCGCCGGGCGGGCGGCTGGTGGTGATCACGTTCCACTCGCTCGAGGACCGCGTCGTGAAGCACACGCTGCGGGCGCTGCAGACGGCGGGACGGCATCACGCATCCGGACCAAGCGGCCGCAGGTGCCGAGCGAAGCCGAGATCGAACGGAATCCACGCGCGCGGAGCGCGAAGCTGCGGGCAGCCACGCGGTCAGAACAGGCGGTGCGGACATGACGGCCGAGACCTTCGAATACGCAATCAAGAAAGACGTCCGCAACAACCCGATCGTCCGCGAGGTCGATCGCGAGCGGCATCGCGAGATGTGGCGGTCGACGCTCGTCGGCGTCTTCCTGGTGGCGGTGCTCCTGTTCTGGGCGTGGCAGCAGTTCGAGCTGCTGCGCCACGGCTATCGGCTCGAGCAGATGCAGCAGGAGCGCGCCAGCGAAGAGGCGATCAACCGGCACCTGCGGCTCGAGATCGAAACGCTGCGCTCGCCGGCGCGGATCGAGCAGCATGGCCACCAGCCGGCTGCGCATGGTGGCGCCCTCGACCGGACGAAGCGATCGTCATCGAGCGCGTGATCCCGACCGCCGGCGCCGCCGCGGTCCGTCGTCGCGCGACGGTAGGACGGAACGGAGTCTCGCGTGGCCGACCAGCCCGCCATCGTCTGGCGCACAACGCTGAAGCGCAGGCTCGCCGCTGCCGTTCGGGGTGCTTCTCGCTGTGGGCGGTCGGCGATCGAAGTCGCGGCTGGTCTACCTGCAGGTCGTCCGCTACGACGATCTGCGGCGCGCGCCGAGCGGCAGCAGTCGCGCACCGATCGAGGCGCCGGCCAAGCGCGGCGAGATCCTCGACCGCCACGGCCACATCCTGGCCTACAGCGTGGACGCCGACACGATCTACGCCGTGCCCAACGAGATCGCCGATCTCGAGGTGACGACGGCCGCGCTCTGTGCGGCGCGCTCGGCGACTGCGACGCGAAGGATCGGCAGGCGCATGGCCGATCGCATTCGCAATGGCAAGCACTTCGCCTACGTGCGGCGGCAGGTGTCGCCCGAGCAGGCGCGCCGCGTCGCCGCGCTGCAGCTCGACGGCATCGGGTTCATCAAGGAAAGCAGGCGCTACTATCCGAACACGGATCTGGCGTCGCACGTGCTCGGCTACGTCGGCATCGACAACGTCGGGCTGGGCGGCATCGAGGCCACCTACGACAACCTCGATCACGCGGCCGCGCCGGCACGGTGCTCGTGCAGACCGACGCGCGGCGGACGGCGTTCAGCCGCGTCGAGCGGCCGCCGACCGCGGGCGCGTCGCTCGAGCTGACGATCGACGAGTACCTGCAGCACGTCGCCGAGCGCGAGCTGCGCGCCGGCGTGCAGTCGAGCGGGCGCGTCCGGCGGGTCGGCGATCGTCATGGACCCGTACACCGGCGAGATTCTGGCGCTCGCCAACTACCCGACTTCAACCCGAACGCGTATCGCGACGCGCGTGAAGACGCAGCGCCGCAATCGCGCGATGCAGGATCTGTACGAGCCCGGATCGACCTTCAAGATCGTCACCGCCAGCGCCGCGCTCGAAGAGCGCGTCGCGACGCCGGCGACGATCATCGACGCCAGCGCCGGCAACATCCGCTTCGGCACGCGCGTCATCAGGGACGACCACAACTACGGCGTCCTGTCGTTCGCCGATGTGATCGTCAAGTCGAGCAACGTCGGCGCGATCAAGGTCGGCGCTGCAAGCTCGGTGCCGGAGAAGGTCAGCGACTACGTGCAGGCGCTTCGGCTTCGGCAGGCCGACCTCGCCGGACTTCCGCGGCGAGAGCCCCGGCATCGTCTGGGATCCCGCGCAGGCTCGAACGACAGCGCGCTGGCCTCGGTGGCGATGGGCTATCAGGTCGGCGTGACGCCGCTGCAGATGGCCGCGGCCGTCAGCGCCGTCGCCAACGGCGGCGAGCTGCGTGCAGCCGCGCGTGGTGCGCGCCGTGATCCGCGACGGCGAGCGGCTGCCGGTGCCGCGCAAGGTGCATCGCCGCGCCGATCAGCCGCGACACCGCCGCCACGCTGACGCAGATCATGGAGGACGTCGTCGATCGACGGCACCGGCAAGCGCGGCGCAGATTGCCGGCTACACCGTCGCCGGCAAGACCGGGACCGCGAAGAAGCTGGTGAACGGCAGCTATCGCGGCCACTCCGACTACAACGTGTCGTTCGTCGGCTTCGTGCCGTCGCGCAAGCCGGTGTTCACGATCGTCGTGGTCGTCGATTCGCCGCACCAGCGTGCTCGCCGTACGGCGGCGTCGTCGCCGCGCCGATCTTCCAGAGGATCGCCGACGCGGCGCTGCGGCACTACGGCGTGCCGCCGACGATCAACGCGCCCGAGCCGCTGTGTGCGGTCGCGCCCCAGCGAGACATCGGAGCAGCCGGCGTCGGGCCCGAGCACGCCGGCCGCGGATCGTGCCGCTCGGCGGATCGCCGGTCGGCCGACTGCCACGGTGTTTCCGGACCTCACCGGCATGAGCGCGCGCGACGCGCTCCGCGTGCTCGCGCAGCTTGGGCTGACCGCGCGCCTGCAGGGCACCGGCGTCGTGGTCGCAGCAGTACCCGCCGGCCGGCGACGCCGATCGAATCCGCGCTCCACCGTCGTGCTCTGGCTCGAGCCGCGAGACGCCCGGCATCGGCGAGCGCGGCGAAGCCATGACCGTCGGCGAACTCCTGCCGCGCGCTCGACCGGGTGCCGGGACTGGCGCGATCTCCGGTGCCCGGCGGCGGTGCGCTCGACGCGGCCGTGCACCGGCGTCACCCACGACTCCCGCGCGGGTCGCGCCGGGCGCGGTGTTCGTGGCGCTGCGCGGGCTGAAGGCCGACGGCGCGGCCTTCGCGCCGCAGGCGATCGCCGCGGGCGCCGTCGGCGATCGTGGCCGAGGCGCCGCCGTGCCACCGACGTGAGCGTGCCGTGGATCGTCGTCGGCGACGCGCGCCTGGCGCTCGCGCTGGCTGGCCGCCGAGTTCTTCGGGCACCCGAGCCGCGAGATGCAGGTGGTCGGCATCACCGGCACCAACGGCAAGACGACGACGGGCTATCTGGTCAGCGCGATTCTCGAGGCCGCCGGCATCCAGCTGCGGCCTGATGGGCACGGTCGACGTACCGCGATCGGCGACCGCGCCTTCGACGCCACGCGAACGACGCCCGAAGCGCCGGACCTGCAGGGCTTCATGCGGCGAGATGGTCGACGCGGGCTGCGGCGCCTGCGTGATGGAAGTGTCGTCGCACGCGCTGGCGCTGCAGCGCGTCGACGGCATCCAGTTCGCCGCCGGCGGTCTTCACCAACCTGACGCGCGATCATCTCGACTTCCACGCCGACATGGAGGACTACTTCGCCGCCAAGCGCCGCCTGTTCGAGATGCTCCCCGCTGACGCGCCGGCGGTGATCAACGTCGACGATCCGCGCGGCGCCGTCGCTCGTGGAGATCGTCGCGACGCCCGGTCACCTACGGCATCAACAAGACCGCCGACGTGTCGCCCGGGCCGCTGTCGTTCTCGCTCTCCGGACTCGACTTCGACGTTCGCACGCCGCAGCGGCATGGTGCACGTCCGCTCGAAGCTGGTCGGCAGGCCGAACGTCTACAACATCCTCGCGCGCCGTCGGCGACCGCGCTCGAGCTCGGCGTGCCGATCGAGGCGATCGAGCGACGGACTGCAGCGACTCCCCGGCGTTCCCGGCCGCTTCGAGGTCGTCTCGAGCGCGGCCGACGACATCACCGTCGTCGTCGACTATGCGCACACCGACGACGCGCTGCGGAACCTGCTCGAGACGGCGCGGCCGATGGCGGCGCGGCGGCTGATCACGGTGTTCGGCGCCGGCGGCGATCGCGATCGCACCAAGCGGCCGCTGATGGGCATGGTCGCGGCCCGGCTGAGCGACGTCGTCGTGATCACGTCGGACAACCCGCGCAGCGAGGATCCGGCGCGGATCATCGAGGAGGTGAAGCGCGGCGCCGATGCCGGAGACGCGTCAGAGCAGCGCCGCGCGTGCGTCACCGATGGTCGATCGTCGCGAGGCGATTCTGCAGGCGGTGCGCGACGCCGGCGCGGGCGACGTCGTGCTGATCGCCGGCAAGGGCCACGAGAAGTACCAGGAGATCGGCGGACGGACGCTGCCCGTTCGACGACGTCGCGGTGGCGCGGGAGGCGCTGGAGGCGCGGCGGGTGAAGTCGCGCGCGGGGTGAACGAGCTCGAACTGACCCTCGGGTGGGTCGCGCAGGCGGTCGGCGGCGCGCTGCGGTCGGGCGAGCCCGAGCTGCGCGATCGGCGACGTGGTGACCGACAGCCGAGCGCTGCGGCCGGCGACCTGTTCGTGGCGCTGCAGGGACCGCGGTTCGACGGCCACGAGTTCGTCGCCGAGGTGCTCGCGACGCGGGGCGGCCGGGGCGATCGTCGAGGCGGGATGCGGCCGGGTCCGCGACGGCGCGACGCGGCGCGCGGCGTCATCGAGGTGGACGACACGCTGCGGGCGCTGCAGGACCTGGCGCACGCGGTGCGGATGGCCGCGGAGACGCGGGTGGTCGCGATCACCGGCAGCGCGGGCAAGACGACGACGAAGGAAGCCGATCGCGGAGCTGCTGGCCACGCGCTTCCGCGTGGTGAAGAACAAGGGGAATCTGAACAACCACATCGGCCTGCCGCTGTCGCTGATGCAGCTGCGCGCGAGGCCCGACGTCGCGGTGATGGAACTGGGCATGAACCACGCAGGGGAGATCAGCACACTGGTCGCGATCGCCGAGCCGGACGTCCGCGTGTGGACCAACGTCGGCGACGCGCACCTCGGCTTCTTCGCGTCTCCCGATGCCATCGCCGACGCCAAGGCCGAGATCCTCGAGCGCGCCGACCGCTGCCACCTGCTCGTCTGCAACGCCGACGACCCGCGCGTGATGGCGCGCGTCGCGGGCGTTCGCCGGGCGGACGGTGACGTTCGGGACCGTCGACGGCGCCACCGTTCGCGCCACCGACATCGAGGACCGCGGCCTCGACGGCATGCGCGCGCGCGTCGACGACGCCGGCCGGCGAGCGCGATCTCGACGACGCCGCTGCTCGGCCGCGGCAATCTGGCGAACGTGCTGGCCGCCACGGCGGTGGCGCTCGAGTTCGGCGTCCCGCTCGACGACGATCGCCGACCGTCGCGGCGCGGCTCCGCCCGGCCGATCGCCGCGGCGCGGTGCCGCGGCTGCGCGGCGGCATCACGCTCATCGACGATTCGTACAACTCGAGCCCGACGGCGCTGCGCCGCGCGCTCGACGTGATCGCGCACGAATCGCGGCGCGCACGGAAGGTCGCGGTGCTCGGCGAGATGCTCGAGCTCGGCGACCACGCCGTGCGCGCTGCACGAGGAGTGCGGCCGCGCGGCCGCCGCGGCCGGCCTCACGCGCGCTGTTCGCGATTGGCGGCGCGCCGGCGCGCGCGCTCGCCGATGCGGCCGTCGACGCCGGCATGCCCGCCGACGGCCGTGCACCTAGTTCGAGCACGAGCGCCGACGCGGCGCCGCGCCGTCGTCGGCGTACGTCCGGCGCGGCGACCTGGTGCTGGTCAAGGGATCGCGCGGCACGCGCACCGACATCGTGGCCGACCGGCTCGCGGCGGAGTTCGGCTGATGCTGTATCTACCTGCTGCCGCAGCTCGCCGACGCCGTTTCTCGGCGCCCTGAACGTGACGCGGTACATCACGTTCCGCACGGCGGCGGCCAGCCTGACCGCGCTCGCGATCAGCCTGCTGCTTCGGCCCCTGGCTGATCCGCAAGCTGCGCGACTTCCAGATCGGCCAGATCATCCGGCAGGAAGGGCCGCAGTCGCACCGCGCCAAGGCCGGCACGCCGACGATGGGCGGGCTGCTGATCCTGACCGCGGCGGTCGTGCCGACGCTGCTGTGGGCGGATCTCTCGAACCCGTACATCTGGATCGCGGTGCTGGCGACGGTCGGCTTCGGCGCGGTCGGCTTCCTCGACGACTACCTGAAGATCACGCGCCGGTCGCACCACGGGCTGATCCCGCGCTACAAGATGGCGCGGCCAGATCCTCGTCGGCGCTGGGCGTCGGCGTCGCGGTGCTGCTGCTGTCGCAGCAGAACCCGCCGCTCTACAACACGCGGCTGATCTTCCCGTTCTTCAAGAACCTGATTCCCGATCTCGGCGTGGTTCTACGTCGTGTTCGCCGTGCTCGTGCTCGTCGTTCGCCACCAACGCCGTCAACCTGACCGACGGTCTCGACGGGCTGGCGATCAGCACGTTCGCGGTGTCGGCCGCGGCGTTCACCGCGCTGGCCTACGTCACCGGCCACGCCGTGCTCGCGAAGTACCTCGCTGCTGGTCCGCTTCCCGACGCAGGCGAGCTGACGATCTTCTGCGGCGCGCTCGTCGGCGCCAGCCTCGGCTTCCTCTGGTACAACTGCTACCCGCCGAGATCTTCATGGGCGACGTCGGCTCGCTGGCGCTCGGCGGCGCGCTCGGCACGGTCGCCATCCTCATCAAGCAGGAACTGCTGCTGCCGATCGTCGGCGGCGTCTTCGTGCTCGAGGCGCTGTCCGTGATCATCCAGGTCGCCTCCTTCAAGCTCACGGGCAAGCGCGTGTTCAAGATGGCGCCGCTGCACCATCACTTCGAGCTGATCGGATGGAGCGAGCCGAAGGTCATCACGCGCTTCCTGATCGTCGTCGATCATCTTTGCGTTGTTCAGCCTGACGACGCTGAAGCTGCGGTGATGGCGTGGCATGGCGATGGCTTCTCGGTTGTCGGGCGCCGCGTGGTGGTGGTGGGCGCGGCGCGCAGCGGCATCGCCGCGGCGGAACTGCTGGTGCGGCGAGGGGCGCGCGTCGTGCTGACCGAAACGCGCGCCAGCCGTTCGACGACGCGGCGCGGCTGCGCGACGCGGGCGTCGAGCTGGAGCTCGGCGGCCACACGCGCGGCGACGCTCGCAGCAGGCCGATCTGGTCGTGGTCAGTCCGGGCGTGCCGACTCGAGCAGCCGGTGTTCGACGCCGCGCGTGCGCGCGGCGTCGAGATCATCGGCGAGCTCGAGCTGGCGTCGCGGTGGCTGCAAGGGCCGATCGTCGCGATCACCGGCACGAAGGGGAAGTCGACGACGACGACGCTGATCGGACGGATGCTGCAGGGCGGACGGACGCGACGTGCTGGTCGGCGGAAACATCGGCGTGCCGCTGAGCGCGCAGGTGGACGCGTCGACGCCCGACGACGGTGCACGTCGTCGAGGTGAGCAGCTTCCAGCTCGAGACGACGACGACGTTCCGGCCGTGGATCGCGCTGTGGCTCAACTTCGCCGACGACCACCTCGATCGCCATCCGACGTGGAGGCGTACGCGGCGGCCAAGGCGCGCATCTTCGCGAACCAGCAGGCCGACCGACTGGGCCGTCGTGAACGCCGACGACCCGACGGTCATGGCGCGCAGTCGCGGCATCGCCGCGCGGCGCGTGATGTTCTCGCCCTCGGGGCGAGCTCGACCGAGGGCTTTCGTCGTCGACGGCGACTGGATTGTGAGGCGGACGCGCGCACGGCACGTCGAGCGGCTCGTTCCCGTGTCGGCGGTCGAGCTGACCGGCCGGCACATGCTTGAACAACGTGGTCGCCGCCGCTGCCGTTGCGACGGTGGCCGGAGTGCCGTCTCGCGCGATGACACGCGCGCTGCGCGGGTTTCACGGTCTCGAGCACGTGATGGAACCCGTTGGCCGGATCGGCGGCGTGCGGTTCGTCAACGACTCGAAGGCGACCAACGTCGAGGCGGCGCGCCGGTCGATCGAGAGCTTCGAGCGGCGGCGTCGTGGCGCATCGTCGGCGGCCGGTTCAAGGGCGGCGACCTGCGCGAGCTGCGCGGCGCCGCTGGCCGCGCACGGGCGCGGCGGTGGTCGCGATCGGCGAGGCCGCGCCACTGGTGCGCGAGGCGCTGCACGACGTGGTGCCGGTGGTCGATGCCGCGTCGATGCGCGAGGCGGTCGCGCGGGCCTACGAGGCGGCCGCGTCCCGACGGCGTCGTGCTGCTGGCGCCGGCGTGCGCGAGCTTCGACTGGTTCAGGGACTACGCGGAGCGCGGCCGAGTCTTCAAGGAGGAGGTGGCGCAGGCTACGCGAGGAGCGCGGCGATGAAGCGTGCGACGAACGACGCGTGAGCGGTGAGCAGTCGTCAGTCGACCGGCGCGGGTGGGAGCCTACCGCTGGGAACGCAGACTACCCCGGTCTGCGAGGTGGGTGTCCCATCCCACGTGCCGGCTGATGACTGCTGACCGCTCACGCAGGCGGACCTGAGGCGCCTCACGCGTCGAAGGCGGGATCTCACGCCGATCGCGGCGCAAGAGACGGTTGCTCGGTGCATTTCGCGTGCGGCGGCTTTATAGGTGGACAGGTAGCGAACGTGGCAAGAAAACTCAAATCGGACCGGGTGCTGTTCATCGCGACGCTGCTGCTGGTCTGCGCCAGCATCGTGATGGTGTACAGCGCCTCGGCGGTGGTCGCGCTCGAGCAGTTCGACCAGCCGTACCTCTTCCTGACCAAGCAGGCGCTGTGGGCGGTGCTCGGCCTGGCGGTGCTGGCGATCGCCATGCGGATCGACTACCGCACCTACCGCAACGACGCGTTCGTCTGGGGCGCTGCTCGCGTTCGTCGGCCTGCTGCTCGTCGCCGTGCTGTTCAGCGCGCCGGTCAACGGCACGCGGCGCTGGTTCGGCGTCGGCGGCCTCGGCATCCAGCCGTCGGAGCTGGCCAAGATCGCCGCGATGCTGTTCACCGCGCTGATCCTCGAGCGCCGGATGCACCGCATCGACGAGGTGCGGTACTCGCTGCTGCCGATCGTCATCGTCGTCGGCGGGATGTTCGGCGCTGATCCTGCTGCAGCCGGACTTCGGCACCGCGATCTCGCTGCTGCTCATCGTCGGCGCTGATGGTGTTCGCCGCCGGGCTGAACTACCGGTATCTGGTCGGCGCCGCGCTGGTCGCGCTGCCGGTGCTCTACATCGTGCTGATGAGCGCCGACTACCGGCGCCGCCGGCTGCTCGCGTTCTGGAACCCCGAGGCGGATCCGCTCGGCGACGGCTTCCAGATGCATCCAGTCGCTGATCGCCGTCGGCACCGGCGGCATCTTCGGCAAGGGCCTGATGGCCGGCGTGCAGAAGCTGTTCTACCTGCCCGAGCCGCACACCGACTTCATCTACGCGGTGATCGGCGAGGAGCTCGGGCTCATCGGCGCCACCGGCGTGCTGGTCTGCTTCTGCGTCATCGCCTGGCGCGGCGCTGCGCATCGCGCTCCGCGCCGAGGACGCGTTCGGCTCGTTCGTCGCGCTCGGCCTGACGACGATGATCGCGGTGCAGGCGTTGGTGAACATGAGCGTGGTGCTCGGGCTGATGCCGACCAAGGGCATTCCGCTGCCGCTCGTGAGCGCGGGCGGGTCGTCGCTGCTGATCAACCTGCTCGGGATGGGCATGCTGCTGAACATCTCGCAGCACGAGTCGGCCGGACGCGTGATGAATGCGCGCTGATCGCATCCTGATCGCCGGCGGCGGAACGGGTGGGCACCTGTATCCGGGCATCGCCGTCGCGCGCGAGCTGCTGGCGCGGGTGCCGGATGCGACGGTGACGTTCGTCGGCACGGCGGCCGGCATCGAGGCGCGCGTGATTCCGCGCGAGGGGTTCACGCTCGACGTGATCCGCAGCGCCGGGTTGAAGGGCAAGTCGCTGGCGTCGCTGGCGCGCGGCATGAGCCTGCTGCCGCTGAGCGCCCTCGACGCGTGGCGGGTGATCGTCGCCGGCGGCCCGTCGGTCGTGATCGGCGTCGGCGGCTACAGCTCGGGTCCGGTCGTGGCGCTGCCGCGCTGCGCGGCGTTCCGACGCTGCTGATGGAGCAGAACGCGATGCCCGGGCTTGACCAACCGGCTGCTGGCGCCGCTCGTCAGCGCGGCGGCGGTGACCTACGAAGAGAGCATCTGCGTTCTTCGGGCAGAAGGCGTTCGTGGCGGGCAATCCGGTGCGGCCGGAGTTCTTCGAGGAGGCGTATGAGCGAACAGACGTTCGCCGCCAGGGGCGGCACGGGTTCTAGTCTTTGGCGGCTCTCAGGGCGCGCACGCGATCAACATGGCCATGGTGGAGGCAGCGGCGCGGCTGGCTGCCGCCACACCTCGAGTGGCGATCACGCACCAGACAGGGGAGCGGGATCTGGAGATGGTCCGCGACGGGTATCGGCGGGCCGGGCTCGAGGCCCGGGTCGAGCCGTTCCTGTTCGCGATGGACCGGGAGATGAAGTCCGCCGACGTGGTCGTCTGCCGCGCCGGCGCGACGACGCTGGCGGAACTGACGGCGGCGGGGCGGGCATCGATTCTCGATGCCGCTGCCGACGGCCACCGACGACCACCAGCGGAAGAACGCGCGAGGCGCTGGTCGAAGCAGGGAGCGGCGCGGATGGTCGAGCAGCGCGAGCTGACGGGCGAGCGGCTCGCCGGCGGAGATTCTGGCGCTGGCGTCGGACGCAGCGACAGCGGCGGCGGATGGCGCGAGGCGCGCAGGCGCATGGCGCGGCCCGACGCGGCGCGCGTGATCGTCGACAGGGTGCTGGAGCTGGCGCGGACAGACGGTGAGCTGCGCAGCCGTCGATGCTCGGCACGGACGCGCCGCGGATGCACTTCGTCGGCATCGGCGGGATCGGGATGAGCGGGATCGCCGAGCTGCTGGCGAATCTCGGATACGCGGTGAGCGGGTCGGACGCGAGGCGATCGGAGGTGACGGCGCGGCTGGAGCAGGCGTTCGGCGTGACGGTGTTCGAGGGCCACGCAGGCGAGTCACGTCGGCGACGCCGACGTGGTGGTGGTCTCGTCGGCGGTGCGGCCGACGAACCCCGAGATCGTCGAGGCGCAGCGAGCGCGGGATTCCGGTGATTCCGCGCGCCGAGATGCTGGCCGAGCTGATGCGGCTCCGGTTCTCGATCGCGGTCGCCGGATCGCACGGCAAGACGACGACGACGTCGATGATCGCGCTGGTGCTCGAGCGCGGCGGGCTCGATCCGACGGCGGTGATCGGCGGGCGGCTGAGCGCCTTCGGCAGCAACGCGCGGCTGGGACGCGGCGAGTACATGGTGGCGGAAGCGGACGAAAGCGATCGGTCGTTCCTGATGCTGTGGCCGTCGATCGCGGTGATGACGAACATCGACCACGAGCACATGGAGAGCTACGGCAGCTTCGCGGATCTGCAGCAGGCGTTCGTCGACTTCGCGAACAAGGTGCCGTTCTACGGCGGCGTGGTGGCGTGCGTCGACGACGCGAACCTGCGCGGCGATTCTGCCGCGCATCACGCGGCGGGTCGTGACCTACGGCCTCGATCGATCCGCGCGCGCAGATCGTCGGCACCGACGTCGAGCTCGGCGCGTTCGGCGGCCGCTGCCTGGTGCACCGCCGCACGCCGCGACGGCGATGGAGCCGCTCGGCCGCCTGGAGCTGGCGGTGCCCGGCCGGCACAACCTGCAGAACGCGCTCGCCGCGGTGGCCGTCGGCGAGCGGATCGGCCTGGACTTCGCGCGCGTCGCCGACGCGCTGCGCGGCTTCCACGGCGCCGAGCGGCGATTCGAGCGCCACGGCGAAGCCGGCGGCGTGCTCGTCGTGGACGACTACGGCCACCACCCGACCGAGATCGCCGCGGTGCTGGCGGCCGCGCGCGCCACGCTCGACCGGCGGCTGATCGTGGCGTTTCAGCCGCACCGCTATTCGCGCACCGCGCAGCTGCTCGACGCGTTCGGGCCGGCGCTGCGCGACGCCGACGAGATCGTGCTGACCGACATCTACGCGGCCGGCGAGGAGCCGATTCCGGGCATCACCGTCGAAGCGCTGGCCGAGTCGATCCGCGACCGGATCGGGCCGTCCGGTGCACGTGGTCAAGGCGCTCGAACGATGTGGTGCCGCGAGCTGCTCGACGATCGTCGCGCCCGGGCGACGCGGTGATCACGCTCGGCGCCGGCTCGATCGGCACGCTGCCGAAGCGCGCTCGTGCAGGCGCTCGCACAGAAAGGGTCGGCGCACTGATGCCGGTTGCCGCCCCAGCGGACAAGCGCTTCCGCCGCGCGCACGTCAGCCCGAAGCGCCGGCGGTCGTGGCGGCCGTCGTGGTGGACGCTGGCGCGCCTGGTCATCGTGTTCGCCGCTCGTCGTGCTTCGGGATGTATCGCGGCGCGTCGAGCTGCGCGTTGTCGGCGGAGGCGCTGACGGTCACGCGCATCACCGTCCGCGGCAACGAGCGGATGTCGCGCGGCGAGGTGCTGGCGCTGCTCGAGGGCCTCGCGCGGCGCGAGCATGGTGACCGCCGACCTCGAGCAGTGGCGCCAGAAGCTGCTCGCGTCGCCGTGGGTGGCCGACGCGGCGCTGCGGCGCGTGCTGCCGGGCACGGTGGCCGTGCTGATCTCCGAGCGGCAGCCGATGGCGATCGGCCGGATCGGCGACGTGCTGTATCTGATCGATCAGCAGGGCATGATCATCGACGAGTTCGGCCCCAACTACGCCGAGTTCGATCTGCCGATCGTCGACGGCCTGGCCTCGCGGCGCACCGGCGCTACGCTCGTGGACGAGCGCGGGCGCGCTCGCCGCCCGGCTGCTTGGCGACCTGCAGCAGCGGCCCGATCTGGCGGCGCGGCTCTCGCAGATCGACGTCAGCGACGTGCGCGACGCCGTCGTCGTGCTCAAGGACGACACCGCGCTCGTGCACGTCGGCGACGAGCAGTTCGCCGAGCGGCTGCAGTCGTACGTCGAGCTGGCGCCGGCGCTGCGCGAGCGCGTGCCGGAGATCGACTACGTCGACCTGCGGTTCGACGAGCGCGTGTACGTCCGTCCCTCCCGCGGAAGGAGACAGCGTGGCTCGTAGAGAGCGATACGTCGTCGGCCTCGACGTCGGCACGTCGACCGTCGTCTGCGTCGTCGGCGAAGGCCTGGACGACGGCAGCTCGACATCGTCGGCATCGGCGTCGCCGAGTCGCGCGGCATCAAGCGCGGCGTCGTCGTCAACCTCGAGGCCGCGGTGGACTCGATCAAGAAGGCGATCGAGGAAGCCGAGCTGATGGCCGGCATCGAGATCGACTCGGTCCACCTGGCGCTGTCGGGGCCGCACGTCAAGGGCTTCAACAGCCGCGGCGTGATTGCCGTCGCCGGCAAGAACCGCGAGATCACCCGCGACGACGTGCGGCGGGCGATCGACGCCGCCAAGGCGGTGGCGCTGCCGACCGGACGCGAGATCCTGCACGTGCTGCCGCAGGACTTCGTCGTTGACGAGCAGGACGGCATCGGCGCGCCGGTCGGCATGACCGGCGCGCGGCTCGAGGTCAACGTGCACGTCGTCACCGGCGCCGTGTCGTCGACGCAGAACATCGTCGCGTGCGTCAATCGCGCCGGCGTCAACGTGGTGGACACCGTGATCGAGCAGCTGGCCGCGGCCGAGGCCGTGCTGACGCCGGACGAGAAGGAGCTCGGCGTGGCGCTGGTGGACATCGGCGGCGGCACCGCCGACCTCGCCATCTTCGAGCGCGGCAGTCTCTGGCACACCGGCGTCGTCGCCGTCGGCGGCGATCACTTCACCAACGACATCGCGGTCGGCCTGCGCACGCCGATTCCCGACGCGGAGAAGGTGAAGCGGAAGAGCGGCTGCGCGCTGTCGTCGATGGTGGACGAGGACGAGACGATCGAGGTGGCCAGCGTCGGCGGCCGCAAGCCGCGGCTGATGGCGCGGCGCATCCTGTCGGAGATCCTGCAGCCGCGCGCCGAAGAGATCTTTCACCTGGTGTGGGACGAGATTCGGCGCGCGGGATACGAGAAGTCGCTGAACTCCGGGATCGTGCTGACCGGCGGCGGCGCGATTCTCGAAGGGATGCCGGAGATCGCCGAGCAGATTTTCGATCTGCCGATTCGCCGCGGAACGCCGGTCGGCGTTGGCGGGCTGGCCGATCACGTCAGCAGCCCGGTCTTCGCGACGCCGGTCGGGATCGTGCTGTATGCGCATCGCAACCGAGTGCCCGAGCCGTCGCGCGCGGGCGCGGGCGCGTTCAGCCGCGTGGCCGGGCGGCTGCGGGGCATCTTCAAGGAATTTTTCTGACGGCCTGGGCCGCCTGAAGGCGGCCCCTACGAATCTGGACGGAGGAGCACATGAAGGAACTCGAGGGTCGGAACGGGCGCGATCGCTGAGCAATGCGGCTGACGCTCGCCCCCGAAGCGCGCAACGGGGCGCGGATCAAGGTGGTCGGCGTCGGCGGCGGCGGCAGCAATGCCGTGAACCGCATGGTGGAGGTCGGCCTCGGCGGCGTCGAGTTCATCGTCGCCAACACCGACGTGCAGGCGCTCGATCACAACAAGGCCGGCCAGAAGATCCAGATCGGCCACAAGCTCACCAAGGGGCTGGGCGCCGGCGCCGATCCGAACATCGGCCGGCAGGCGGCGCTCGAGGACACCGACACGATCATCCAGGCGCTGTCGGGCGCCGACATGATCTTCGTCACCACCGGCCTCGGCGGCGGCACCGGCACCGGCGCGGCGCCGGTGATTGCCAGCCTCGCGAGCGAGCTCGGCGCGCTGACGATCGCCGTCGTCACCAAGCCGTTCAAGTTCGAGGGCCGGAAGCGCGCGATGCAGGCCGAGGCCGGACTCGAAGCGCTGCGCGAGTGCGTGGACACGGTCATCACGATTCCCAACGAGCGGCTGCTCTCGATCATCGATCGCAAGACGCCGCTCACCGAGGCGTTCACG
The DNA here is from genome assembly GCA_963751025.1 of uncultured Acidobacteriota bacterium. Taxonomy (GTDB): domain Bacteria; phylum Acidobacteriota; class Vicinamibacteria; order Vicinamibacterales; family UBA2999; genus Gp6-AA40. Next base: position 27,133 of record CAVVTC010000019.1, read on the forward strand.
CTGGCCGACGACGTGCTGCGTCAGGCGATCCAGGGCATCTCGGATCTGATCCTCGTGCCCGGCCTGATCAACCTCGACTTCGCCGACGTGAAGACGATCATGTCCGGCATGGGCGTGGCGATGATGGGAACGGGCATGGCGGAAGGCGACGGCCGCGCGATGCAGGCGGCGCAGCGGGCGATCTCGAGCCCGCTGCTCGAGGACAGCTCGGTGAATGGCGCGCGGGGCGTGATCATCAACGTCACCGGCGGACCGGATCTGTCGCTCGTCGAGGTGAACGAAGCGTCGTGCGTGATTCAGGAGGCGGCGCACGAGGACGCCAACATCATCTTCGGCGCCGTGGTCGATCCGAATCTCGTCGGCAAGGTGAAGATCACCGTGATCGCCACCGGCTTCGATCGCAAGTACATCGGGCATGGCAAGCCCGTCGCGGCTTCGCAGACGCCGGTCGATCTGTCGAGCTACACACAGCACGTGAGCCGGATGGCCGCCGACGCCGCGGCGGCGGCGGTGCCCGCGCAGGCCAAGGGCAGAGTCACCATGAGTACGGCCGATAGCGGATCCGCCGCGGCATCGGCTCAGGGCGCGGGTTTCCTCCCCTCGTCGCTGACGCTCGGCCGGAGGCCCGGAGTGGAGCTCACGCTGAGCGCCCCTTCCGCGAACGGCGTCTCGGTGGTGGGAACAGCGGAGGACAGCGCGGTCGAGCACTCGTTGTTCGACGTGCCGGCGTTTCTCAGACGACAGAATTGAGCCGGCGAAGGAATCAGGTATCGGAATCAGGATTCAGGGCTGAGCCACGCGAGCAGCCCTGAAGGTCTCAGGCCTGATTCCGCCGGCCTTGCCCAGCCCTGATTCCGGATTCCTGAGCCTGAGTCTTCTGCTGGCCGGTGGTACACTGCATAGACCCACGGGACGCGAGAGCGTCGGCGTCTCAAGTGCAGCTCCCGGACCAGGAACGTCTGGTCCAGCATCCCGCTTTCGCTGTCAGGCAAGACCGGGTTGCTCGTTTCCGCGTTCACACATTCGAGTCTCAATGAGCCAGGTCTGGCAACAGCGCGAGCGCGCCCGCGACCTTCTGTCGAAGGAAGTGGGATACGTCCGCAAGCCGCACGGCGGGAAGCTGCGCGTGGCGCTGGCGTTCCCCAACACCTACTTCGTGGGGATGTCGAACCTCGGCTTCCAGACCGTCTACAAGCTGTTCAACGCCGAGGAGGACATCGTCTGCGAGCGGGTGTTCCTGCCGCCGAAGACCGAGCTGGCCGCGCAGCTGGCCTCCGGTGCGCCGCTCGTGACGCTCGAGTCGCAGACGCTGGTCCGCGAGTTCGACATCTTCGCCTTCTCGGTCTCGTTCGAGTGGGACTACACGAACGTGCTGACGCTGCTTCGGCTGGCGGGCATTCCCCGGCGTGCGGCCGAGCGCACGGCACACGATCCGCTGGTGATGATCGGCGGCGCCGTCACGTTCGTGAACCCGGAGCCGCTGGCGCTGTTTGCCGACATCGTGTCGGCCGGCGAAGGCGAGGCGCTGATTCCGCCGCTCGTGCGTGCGTTCGGCGCCGCGAGCGATCGCGACGACCTGCTGCGGCGGCTCGTAGCGGAACGCGGCTTTTACGTGCCGGCCTTCTACGACGTGCAGTACGCGGGGGACGGCACCATCGCGGCGTTCGTGCCGCGCGAGGGTACCGGCGCGCCGCCAGTCGTCCGCAAGGCGGCGCTGAAGACGACCGAGGCGGTGGATCCGCCGGCCACGACGATCTTCACGCCGGACACCGAGTTCGGCTCGCGCTTCCTCGTCGAAGTCGTTCGCGGCTGCGCGAACCTGTGTCGCTTCTGCTGGGCGGGATACAACTACCTTCCGGTCCGCGCGTTTCCGAAGGAGCGCATCCTGCAGCTGGCCGAGCAGGCCAGACCGCACTCGAACCGCGTCGGCCTGGTGTCGATCGCGCTGTGCGATCACCCGGACATCGAGGAGATCCTCACCCGTCTGGTCGAGATGGGCTACAGCATCAGCCCGGCGTCGCTGCGGCTCGACGACCTCACGCCGACCATCCTCCGTCTGCTGCGCGCAGAGCGGCGAGAAGACGATCACGATTGCCCCCGAGACCGGATCGGATCGGCTCCGGCGCGTCGTCAACAAGACGCTGACCAACGACGAGATCCTCGCGCGCGGCCGAGATGATCTTCGCGGCCGGGATGGAGAACCTGAAGCTGTACTTCATGATCGGCATCCCGACCGAGACCGACGACGACCTCGTCGCCATTCGCGATCTGACGCTGCAGCTGCGCGAGATCATGATGACGCACGCGCGTACGCGCGGCCACGTCGGGCGAATCGTCGGCAGCGTGAATCCGCTGGTGCCCAAGCCCGGCACCGCCTATCAGTGGCTGCCGATGGAGGACGATCGGTCGATCGAGCGGAAGATCGACCGCATGCGCGGCCTGATGGCCGGCATCGACAACGTCTACTTCAACATCAAGTCCGAGCGTCATTCCTTCTACCAGGCGCTGCTGTCGCTCGGCGACCGGCGGGTCGCCCCGGCCATCGAGGCCGCCGAGCGCAACGGCGGCAACTGGCGCGCCGCCGTCGCCGAGACGGGCGTCGACGCGGACTTCTTCGTGTTCCGCGATCGGTCGGGCGACACGGTGCTGCCGTGGGACATCATCGACGGCGGCATGAAGGACAGCTTCTTCCGCGCCGAAGCCGACAAGGCGATGCGGGCCGAGTGGACGCTGCCTCCGAAGCGACAGAAAGAGAACGCGCGCCTGCTGACTGTTCTTCACGAGGCCCCCTAGGCCGTTAACGCCCAACGCCCAACGCCCAATTCCCAACCCCCTCCCAACCACCGACGACCAACCCCAATCGGGAGTTATTGGGACTTGGGATTCGGGAATGGTTGGTAGTTGGGAAGAGGAAGTTGGGAGTTGAGTTCAGGTCGTGACGGCGGCGCGCTCCTCGGTACTCCGCGTAGGCCTGCAGCACCAGCTCGCGAAGCCGGTCCTGTGCGGTGGCGTCTCCGGTCACAGGCCGCAGCAGCGAAAAACTGCGGCGCTCACCGTTCACGGAATACTGGCGCGCCGGGAACGTGACGTTGCGGCCGCCGCCGGTCCGGCGTTCCCAGATCGGCGAAGCCAATCAACTTCAAGCCCGCGAGTACACCGTCGGTGAAATGGATCTCCGCGTCGGCCAGCTTGCCGGGCGGGTTGTTCTTGTCATTGAGTGTGATTCTCACGTCCACAGCGTCCTCCGTATCATGGACGCAGGAAGAGGCAAGACCGTCGCCGTGACGCGAGAGACAGGGCTGGCGCCGTAAGCGCATGACCCGGCATGCGTTGTGACGCGGCGCGAGGCGCGTGCCGGACGCGGCTGGCGAGGATGACTACCGGGGTTGTCAGCTCTTGAGCAGCATCACGTGCGCGATGGCCAGGTCGCGTGAATGGGTCAGCGTCACCACCGAGCGAGTGCCGCCCAGCTTCGCGAAGCGCGCCGCGGCGCCGGCATGGAACTGCAACGTCGGCGGGCCGTGGTGCCGGACCACTTCGATCGTCGTCCAGTACACTCCCCGCGAGTAGCCGGTGCCGAGCGCCTTCATCGTCGCCTCTTTTGCCGCGAAGCGGGCCGCAAACGATGCCGCGAAGCTGCGCCGGGCGCGGCAGTAGGCGATCTCGCCTTCGGTGAACACACGGCGGACGAAGTGATCGCCGTAGCGCTCGATGGCGTCGGCAATCCGTGAGATTTCGGTGGCGTCGAGGCCGGTTCCTATAATGTCCATGGGCGCGGTTCTCGATCCTACATGACCCTTCCGGACATTCCTGACGACTTCGAGTGGACCACGGAATCCTGGGGCGCGGCGCTCCGGTGCATTCCGCTCGGGACGAATCGCGCCGCATCTGTTCACGACACGGCAACTGTCGCTGACCTCGGCCCCGGACACCGAGCGACTGGCCATGGCGGTCGGCGCCGGGCACGTGGCCATGGCGAAGCAGGTGCACGGGCGCGCGGTCGTGGTGATGCGGCGCGGTGACTCGTTGCCGTCCGTGGCGCCGGAAGCGGACGCGTTCGTGTCGGACCGTGCCGATGTGGCCGTGGCGGTTCGAGTGGCCGACTGCGTGCCGCTGCTCGTGGCCGATCGTGTTCGCGGTGTCGTAGCGGCCGTGCATGCCGGATGGCGGGGTACCGCCGCACGCGCGGCCGTGGCTGCGCTCGATGCGCTCGATCGCGAGTTCGGGACGAAGCCCGCCGACGTGGTCGTCGCGATTGGACCGAGCATCGGCCCGTGCTGCTACGAAGTGGGGTCAGAGCTGGTGGACGCCTTCGCCGCCGCCGGCCACGAACGCCATCTGATCGACCGATGGTTCCTGGCGCCCGCACCGCCTCGCGGCTCGCGCGAGCGCCCGAAGCTGCGGCTCGACGTCGCCGGCGCCAATCGCGATCAGCTGATGCTCGCGGGCGTACCCGAGGAGCACATCCACTCGTCGGGCCTCTGCACCGCGATGCATCTGGACGTGCTGACGTCGTATCGCGCCGAGAAGGAAAACGCCGGCCGGCTTGCGGGGGTCATTCGAGCGAAGGCGTAGCCGTCCCTTCGTCCATCGCTTCGTTGGCGAGCCGGTCGGCCTCTTTGTTGAGCTCGCGGCGGACGTGCTCGAAGCTGACGCGGCCGATGCGGCGCATGAGCGAGCGGGCCTCTTCGTAGAGCGGCTGCAGCCCTGGATTCTTCACGCGGTACTCGCCGCGCATCTGCTTGACGAGCAGCTCGGAGTCCGATCGGACGAGCAGCGGTGAGGCCTTGTGCTCGGCCGCCCAGCGCAGCGCCGCCAGCAGGCCGTTGTACTCGGCGACGTTGTTGGTGCAGGATCCGAGAAATTCCTTCAGCTCGATGATGGTTCCGTCGGCCTGCTCGATGTGGACGCCGTAACCAGCCGGACCCGGATTGCCGCGCGATCCGCCGTCGATGTTGGCCGTGGCCGCGCCGCCGCGGATGTCAGCGAACAGCGACGGCTGGCTCACGGATGGTGGACGACCGCCTGTTCGATCGGGGGATGGCGGCGGCACCCAGTAGAGGACGCGCTGGCAGCTCTCGCACTGGATGATTTCGGCATTGGCGCGGACCTGCTGGAAGACCGACGGCCGGAGACGGACGTGGCACAGCGAGCAGAGCCCGTCGCGGGTGGCGCACGATATCGCGACGCCCTTGCGCACGCGCGCGACCTGCTCGAAGAGCGCGATCAGGCGCGGCTCCAGGTCCTTGACGATCGCCGCTCGTGCCTCGGTCGCCTCTGGTCAGCGACGCTTCCACCGACGTGAGCTCCTGCGCGAGCGTCCTTCTTCTCGGCGTCGATCTCTTTCTGCCGCACCGCGAGCGCCGCTTCCGCGCGCTTGCTGTCGGCGGCAATCGTATCCGCTTCGAGCATGCGCTCGAGCACCTTCTCCTCGACGGCGCCGAGATCCGACTGCGCTGTCGCGATCTCGTGCTGCATCGCCTGGTATTCCTTGTTGGTCTTGACGAGGGAGAGCTGGTCCTTGAACTTGGTGAGACGTCCCTGGTAGACGGCGACGTCTTTGTCGAGCGCGCGCCGGGCTTCCTGATTGTCTTTCAGCCTCGCCTTGACCGCGTCGACGACGCTTTTGCTTTCATTGAGGCGGGCATCGGCGTCCGCGAGCCGCTGCGGATACGAGGCGATGGTGGCCCGCGCGTCCAAGATCGTGGACTCGAGCTGCTGAAGCTTGATGAGGCGCTCTAGTTCTGGGGACATCTCGCCATTGTTCGCCCGACACCGTTCGCCAGACACTTGCCGAAGGTTGGTGGGCCCGCCAGGATTCGAACCTGGGACCAACCGATTATGAGCCGGCCGCTCTAACCGCTGAGCTACGGGCCCCACACGATATTTCCACGTTCCAGGTTCCACGTTCCGGGTTCGCTCGGCGAACACTGAACTCGGAACACGAACCTGGAACCTGGAACTTGGAACCCGGAACGGCTAGGTCCTTCCTTCCAGGAAGGCCTTGAGCTTACGCGATCGCGACGGATGGCGCAGCTTGCGCAGCGCCTTGGCCTCGATTTGACGGATGCGCTCGCGGGTCACGGCGAAGTTCTGGCCCACCTCTTCGAGGGTGTGCTCGCTGCCGTCGCCGACGCCGAAGCGCATCTTGATCACCTTCTCCTCGCGCGGCGTCAGCGTCTTCAGGACCGCCTCCGTCTGCTCCTTGAGGTTCAGGTTGATGACCGCCTCGGCCGGCGAGACGATGTTGCGATCCTCGATGAAGTCGCCAAGATGCGAATCTTCCTCTTCGCCGATCGGCGTTTCGAGGGAGATCGGCTCCTGCGCGATCTTCAGCACCTTGCGCACCTTCGACACCGGGATGTCCATGCGCTTGGCGATCTCTTCCGAGGTCGGCTCGCGACCGAGCTCCTGCACCAGCGCCCGCGAGGTGCGAATGAGCTTGTTGATCGTCTCGATCATGTGGACCGGGATGCGGATGGTGCGCGCCTGGTCGGCAATCGCGCGGGTGATCGCCTGGCGGATCCACCACGTCGCGTAGGTCGAGAACTTGTAGCCGCGGCGGTACTCGAACTTGTCCACGGCCTTCATCAGGCCGATGTTGCCTTCCTGAATGAGGTCGAGGAACTGCAGTCCGCGGTTGGTGTACTTCTTCGCGATCGAGACCACCAGTCGGAGGTTGGCTTCGACCAGCTCCTTCTTGGCCTTCTCGGCCTGGGCTTCTCCGCGCTGAATGACGTCGATCGTGCGGCGGAGGCGGTCGGGCGTCTCCTCCAGGTCGTCGATCATCTGCTTCACGTGGAGGCGAAGGTCCTTGAGCCGCTTCTGAAGGTTCTTCTTCTCTTCTTCCTTCAGCTTCGGCGTCTTCGCCTTGATCTTGGGGTTCAGATGCCGATCGAGCTGATCCGCGTCGCGCTGGACCTTCACCACCGAGTCGACGGCGTCCTTCACTTCGTCGACGAGGCGACGCTTGATGCTCTCGGTGAACTCGATGTCGCGGATGCGGCGTGAGACTTCGACCCAGGCCCGCAGCATTTTCAGACGCGCACGCCGGTACTTCTTCTTGTCCTTCTTCGGTACGAGCTCGAGTTTTTCGACTTGCTTCGCGTAGTTGCCGCGCGCCCTGCGGACGGCCTCGATCTCGCCGAGCACTTCGACCGCGCGCTCCTGGATCACCTCGTCGGTGATCTCCTCGTCGCTGAAGATCACCAGCTCGCGAATCGTGCGCTCGCCGGCACGCAGCTGATCGCCCATGGTCAGCATCCGCTTGGCGATGGTGGGCGTGCGGGAAATCGACTTGATGACGGCCAGCTTGCCGCGCTCGATGCGCTTGGCAATGGCCACTTCGCCCTCGCGCGTGAGCAGGGGCACGGTCCCCATCTCGCGGAGGTACATGCGGACCGGATCGTTGGTCTTGTCCAGCGCGCCGGGGGTCAGATCCAGCTCGGGCTCGTCGCCGGAGCCTTCACGATCGAAGTCCTTGTCGCCGCGATAGGCCTTGTCGGAATCGACGACTTCGATCCCGGCGGCGCCGAAGGCGTTGAAGAGATCGTCGAGCTCTTCGGACGAAGTGATCTCGGATGGCAAGATCTCGTTCACTTCGTCGTAGAGCAGGTAGCCCTTTTCCTTGCCGACGTTAATCAGCTGGCGTACTTCGTCGTATTTCTCTTCAATCGACAAGATCACTCCTCCGCAATCACGAGTTCTTCGATGAGCCGGCCGAGATCGTTCTTCCGTGTCAGCAGCGCGTCGCCTTCGCCGCTGTCGGCAACCCCCTGGCTCTGGAGCTGCTCAATCTCCCGCTGCACTGCCGCGCGCTCACGTACGTAACGACCCCGGCGCAATTCACGCACACAGAATGTCAGCGAGAGCGCGGGCGGTTGAGGCTCGCTCGCAATCCCGGTGACGAGCTGGGCCTCTACCATGTTTAGACGCTCGAGCAGCACAGAAGGAGAGAAACCTCTATTTTCGTTCAGTTTCCGCGCGAGATCCAGCACCGATCTGGACGCCAGCCCCTCGAAATCCCCTGGCTCGAGGCCGTCAATCGAGGTCAGTGCCCGCCCGGGCTCGTGAATCAGCCACCAGATCAGGCCTTTTTCCGCCTTGGTCACATTCCCAAAGCTGGGCAGGCCCCCGGTCGGGACGGTGGTCTGCTTCTGCACCGCCGCTTTGCGAATCTGTGCACGGACGACCTCGTCGGTGACCCGGGCCTTGAAGGCCAGGCGGTCACCGAACCGGTCGCGCATCGCGGCATCCGGAATTCGCGCGGCAACCGGCAGCATCTCGGCGAGGAATTTCACGCGGCCCTCATCGCTGTTCAGGTTGTGACCGGCGGCCGCCCGGTCCAACAGGTACTCTAAATACGGCCGCGACTGCTTCAGTCGTTCACCGTACCCGGCTGCCCCGTTCCGCCGGATGAAGACATCCGGATCCTCCCCGGTCGGCAGGAGCGCCACGTTCACGTCAAACCCCTCTGCCACGAGGAGTTCGCTCGACCGAGCCGTGGCGCCCTGGCCGGCGGCATCGGGATCGAAGCTGAGCACCACCTTGTCCACGAAGCGTCTGAGCTGCTGGGCCTGCTGCGGGGTGAGCGCCGTGCCGCACGAGGCGACAACCGGGAAGCCGGCCTGATGGACCTGGCCAAAGTCGAAGTACCCCTCGACCAGGATGACGAAACCGCGTTGCCGGACGGCCCCTTTGGACAGGTGCAGTCCGTAGAGCGTTCGACTCTTCGAATAGATCGGTGTTTCCGGTGAATTCAGGTACTTCGGCTGCTGATCCGCGTCGAGCGCACGGCCTCCGAACGCGATGATCGACCCGGTGTCCCGCGAGATCGGAATCATCAGCCGATTGCGAAAGCGGTCCACGACCTGTCCGTCATCACGCTGGACGAGGAGGCCGGCTTTCAAGAGAGAGGCCCGCGAGAACCCCTGGCCGAGCATGGCCTGCGTGAGCGCGTCCCGGCTTGGCGGGGCGAACCCAAGTCCCTGGGCTTCCGACGTCGCCTCGCTGAGTCCGCGGTCGGCGATCTGCTTGCGGACGCGCACCCCGCCGGGCGCAAGCAGTTGCGCGCGGAACCACGCCGCCGCCGCCTCGTGGATCTTGAGCAGCGTCTCGCGCTCGGCCGCGCTCGCGCGCTGTTCGTCGCTCGCTTCCATCTCGGGCAGAGCCAAACCGAATCGCTGCGCCAGCTGCTTCACGGCATCGTGGAACCCGAGCTTCTCGTGCAGCTCGAGAAACTTGATGACGTCGCCGCCGACCTTGCAGCCATGGCAGTGAAAGAAGCCCTTGTCGCGATTGACGGTAAACGACGGCGTCTTCTCGGAGTGGAACGGGCACAGCCCCTTGTAGTTCGCGCCGCTCTTCTTCAGCGACACGTAGTCCTGAATCACGACGACGATGTCGGCGTGATGTTTCAGGTCCTCGACGAACTGTTGAGGATACAGAGCCACTAGTCCTTCAACTCGACCACCGTCGCGCCACCGCCGCCTTGATCGGGCGGCGCCGCCTGAAACCGCGCCACGAGCGGATGATCCTTCAGGAACTCCGCGACCGCCCGGCGCAGTTGGCCAGTACCGTGACCGTGAATGATACGCAAGACCTGTTGATCCGAGACGGTGGATTCGTCGAGAAATTTCTCGAGCCGGCCCAGCGCCTCGTCAACCGTGCACCCGATGACGTTCAGCTCGGACAGCGAACCGAGGCGAGGCTGCAGATCGATGTTCACCCGCACCTTCGCTGTTGAGGACACCGCGCCGATGACGCGCAGGTCGCGCAGCGCGGCCCGCAGTCGCTTGCCCTTCATGTCGATCTCAGCGTGCTTGCCGTGTACCTCGAGGACGACACCTTCGAGCCCCAACCCAGCGACAGTCACGCGCACCCCCGGCTCGATCGGTGCGTCAGGCTGGCTGTGCGCGGGCGTCTGCGTCGACGCCGGACCTTTTTTCAACCGGCCGACGACCTGCTCAATGGCCGATCGGGCATCCGCGCGAGCGGCGCCGGTCTCGCCCGTGCTGATCGCCGCCGCGGCGCGCCGCGCGGCCTGATTCGATAGCGCCGTGGTGCGCGCCTTCAACCCTTCGATGATCGTGTCGATCTCGCGACGGCCCTCACGCAACTGTTCATCCAGCTTCGCATCGAGCTTCCGCCGATAGGTCTCCTCGCGCTCGCGCACCGAGTCCTCGCGCGACCTGAGCGCTCGCTCGGCGTCGCCGACGGCCGCCCTCTCGCGCGCCACCTCGCGCCGATCCCGTTCGAGCCGCCTGGCGTCTTCGTCCACGCGGGCGAGGTGCTCGGCCAGCTGCTTCTCACGATCGCTGAGGTTTTCGCGCGCCTTAGCCACGACCGAAGGCGGCATTCCCAGCCGTGCCGCGATTTCGATGGCCAGGCTTCGCCCCGGCGATCCGTATCGCAGGGAATACGTGGGTGCGAACGTCTCCGGATTGAATCCGAACGCCGCGCTCTCCACCCCGTCGGTCGTCGACGCGTACGACTTCAGCGAGTCGTAGTGCGTCGTCGCCACCAGGTGCGTGCCTCGCGCGCGGAAGTGATCGATCACCGCGATGCCGAGCGCGCCGCCTTCGACGGGATCGGTGCCGGCGCCCACTTCGTCCAGTAAGACGAGCGCGGGCAGCACCAGGTCCCGGTTCATCCCGACGATGTTAGCGATGTGCGCGGAGAACGTGCTGAGGCTTGCCGAGATGGATTGCTCGTCGCCGATGTCCGCGAAGAGCGACTTGAACACCGGCAGGCGCGATCCGGCCGTCGCGGGAACGTGCAGGCCCGCCTGGGCCATGGCCGCGAAGAGGCCGGCCGTCTTCAGGGCGACGGTCTTCCCACCGGTGTTGGGACCGGTGATGATGAGAATGCGCGTCGGTGGCAGCAGGCGGATGTCCACCGGGATGGGATCTTCGACGTTGCCGCCGACCTTCGCCATCAGCAGCGGATGGCGTGCGGCCAGCAGGTCGAACGTGCCGTCGGCCGCGATGACCGGTTCCACCCCGCCGACCACGATCGAGAAACGTGCCCGAGCCTGAATCACGTCCAGCTCGGTCGCCACCTCGATCGTGCGCTCGAGCTCCTCGGGGCGACGCCGGAACGCGTCGGTCAGCTCGAGGAGAATGCGCCGGACCTCCTCGGCCTCCTGCTCTTCGAGCGCGACGATCTCGTTGTTGATCTCGACGGTCTCGAGCGGCTCGACGAACAGACTGGCGCCGCTCGCCGATCCGCCGTGCACGATGCCGGGGATCGCGCCGCGATGCTCGGCGCGGACCATCAGCACGTGCCGGCCGTTGCGATCGGTGACCACCTGTTCCTGCAGATACTTGGTTGACTCACGGCCGCGCAGAAACCCGTCCAGCGTCGTTCGCAGACGCTGCTTCTGCTTGCGCAGGCGATCGCGGATCGAGGCCAGGGCCGGGCTCGCGTTGTCGGCGACCTCGCCCGACGGCTCGATCTTGCGGCGGACGTCGGCGATCTCCTGCTTGAACGACGCGACCGTCTCCACGAGCACGCGCAACAGCGGGAACGCGGCGCCGACTCTGACCACGGCCTGCCGCGACTGCTCGATGGACTCGAGATAGCCAGCGAGGCCAAGCAGGCGCAGGGGCTCGAGCCCTCGTCCTTCGACGCCGAGCGCGTCGAGGATCTCGTCGAGATCCGACGGCGCCCGCAGCGGAAAGCCCGGATGGTCGGCGAGGAATCTGGTGCCCTCCGTCGTGGCGCGCTGTGCGGCGATGACCTCTGCGGCGACGGTCGACGGATGGAGCTCGGCCAGCCGGTTCCGGCCGGTCGGCGTGACGGCGAGGCCGGTCACGACTGCGACGATGCGATCGAACTCGAGGGCCCTCAGGGCGCCCGGATGCATGGAAGTAATCAGGGATCGGGGATCAGGGATCGGGGATCTTACAAGTGATTAATTCTACTCGCCAGGCATGCAGCGCCGAAGCCGTTGTCGATGTTGACGACCGCGACGCCGCTCGCGCATGAGTTGAGCATGCCCAGGAGTGCGGCGATGCCGCCGTAGCTCGCGCCGTAGCCGACGCTGGTTGGCACCGCAATCACCGGAACCTTGACGAGACCGCCGACGACGCTCGGTAGCGCGCCCTCCATCCCCGCGACGACGATCAGGACGCGGGCGCGCCGCAGGCGATCGTGTTCGTGAAGCAGGCGATGGAGACCGGCGACGCCGACGTCGTAGAGACGATCGACCGCGTTTCCCATGATGTCGGCGGTCACCGCCGCTTCCTCGGCGACTGGAAGATCTGACGTACCGGCGCATGCGATCAATACAGTGCCGATGCCCGCCGCAATCTCGCCCTGCTTCAGCGTGATGGCTCGGGCGTCTTCGTGATACGTCGCTCCGGGAGCGACCGGCCGGACCGCTTCCCAGGCCTCCTTCGAGGCTCGCGTCACGAGTAGTGCCTGGCCGCTGGCGACGATGCGATCGGCGACGGCGGCGATTTGTGCGGGCGTTTTCCCAAGACCGAGAATCACCTCAGGAAATCCCTGCCGCAGGTGGCGATGGGTATCGACGCGGGCGAACCCCAGATCCTCAAACGGCGCCGTGGCAAAGGCCTCCCGTATGCGCGCGGCTGCCGTGTCGGCATCGACCGAGCCGGCCCGTACTTCGTCGAGCATGCGACGCAGGTCGGATTCAGTCATGCCAAACAGGGGAGAAACCGGAGGCGAGTGGCATCGACTTCGCTATGAGAAGTGGCATCGACTTCGCTATGCAAAAGGCCTCTTTCTTGCATTTGCGGTCGCACGAGGCTACTATAATCAGTCGATTTCGCGCGCACAGCCCGCATGACGCCTTCTGAGACGCTCATCCTCGCCACATATTTCTTTGTACTGGTCATCCTCGCGGTATACGGATGGCACAGGTACTACCTTGTTTACCTGTACATGAAGAACAAGGGGCGGCAGCCAGTCCCCGCCGGGACGCTCGACGCCCTGCCGCCGGTCACGATCCAGCTGCCGATCTACAACGAGATGTACGTCGCCGATCGGCTGATCGACGCCGTCTGCCAGATCGAGTACCCGCGCGAGCTCCTCGAGATCCAGGTCCTGGACGACTCGACCGATGAGACGCGCAGCGTGGCCGAGCAGGCCGTGCGCCGCAACGCCTCGCGCGGCGTGGACATCACTTACATTCACCGCACCGATCGCACCGGCTACAAGGCCGGCGCGCTCGAGGCCGGCCTCAAGGTGGCCAAGGGCGAGTTTGTCGCGATCTTCGACGCCGACTTCATTCCGACGACTGATTTCCTCATGCGCACGGTGCAGTTCTTCGTCGATCCGAAGATCGCGATGGTCCAGGCGCGCTGGGGGCACATCAATCAGGACTACTCGCTCCTGACGAAGATCCAGTCGATCCTGCTCGACGGTCACTTCGTGCTCGAGCATGGCGGCCGCAACCGGGCCGGGCTCTTCTTCAACTTCAACGGCACCGCGGGGATCTGGCGGCGCGCGGCGATCACCGACGCGGGCGGCTGGCAGCACGATACCCTCACCGAAGATCTCGACCTCAGCTACCGAGCCCAGCTGCGCGGGTGGCGCTTCGTGTTCCTGCCGAACCTGATCGCGCCGGCGGAAGTGCCGGTCGAGATGAACTCCTTCAAGTCCCAGCAGCACCGCTGGGCGAAGGGATCGATCCAGACCTGCCGCAAGCTGCTGCCGCGAATCCTGCGTTCCAACATCCCGTTGGGCGCCAAGGCCGAAGCGTTCTTTCACCTGACCGCGAACTTCAACTACCCGTTGATGTGCGTGCTGTCGGTGCTGATGGCGCCGTCCATGGTGATCCGCTACAACATGGGCTGGTACGAGATGCTGATCATCGACGTGCCGCTGTTCTTCGCGGCGACGGCGTCGGTGGCCAACTTCTACATGGTGTGCCAGCGCGAGCTGCACGCCGACTGGATCACCCGCGCGAAGTACCTGCCGTTCCTGATGTCGATCGGCATCGGCCTCGCGATCAACAACACCAAGGCCGTGTTCGAAGCGCTCTTCAACAAGCAGAGCGAGTTCGCGCGCACGCCGAAGTACCGCATCGAGGCCGACGCCGACGAATGGATCGGCAAGAAGTACCGTCAGAGCTTCGTCGTCCAGCCGATGATCGAGCTGGCCCTGGGGCTGTATTTCACGGCCACGGTCTTCTACGCGCTCGCCAACGGCATCTACGGAACGCTGCCCTTCCTGGTCCTTTTCCAGATCGGGTTCCTGTACACCGGTCTCCTCTCGATCATCCAGCAGTACGCGGGTGACGTGGTCCTGAAGCCGGTCGCCGAAGAAGAGTCGTAACCCTCCCTACCTGAACAGGTACTTGCTGCCGCCGCGGGCGACTCGCGATAATGACGGGCCGCCGCGCCCATGACGTCGCGCGAGTCTCTCGCCGTCCAATTCGTCTCTCTCCTGAAAGTGGCCGTGTTCGCCGCGCTGGTGGTTGTGTGCGCGGCCATTGGCGCCGCGCGTCTTTCGGCGAACAGTTCGCTGCCGAATTACGTGCTGGCTGCGTGGGCCACCGAAAAGGGGCTTCCTCCCGGCGATGTCTTTGCCATCGCCCAGGATGTTGACGGCTATCTCTGGCTGGGCACGCCGAACGGACTGATCCGGTTCGACGGCTCGCGTTTCACGCCCTGGACGCCGTCCGCTTCGTCAGCCGCGCTGCCCAGCGGCCCGGTCCACGCCATCGTCGGGGCGGCCGACGGCAGCCTGTGGGTCGGCTTGGGCGGCGGTGGCGGGGTCGTCCGCATCCTGCGAGGCGAGGTCTATCAGCACGCCGTCGCCGGACGGCGCACCGCCCGGGGTGACGGCCATGATTCAGGACCGTCAGGGCACCATCTGGGTCGCGGCGCGTCGAGGGCTGTTCCGATTCGCGGGCGGCCGCTGGACGCTCATGGGCCAGGCCGATGGCTACGGCGGCGCCGAGGCGTTCAGCCTGTACGAGGATCGCGCCGGACAGCTGTGGGCGGGTACGGCGTCGGGCGTCTATCGCCGCAACAAGGAATCGTTCGAGCTCGTCGACGCGAGCTCGACCAACGTGCAGAGCCTGACCGAGGACGCGGCCGGAGCGATCTGGGTCACCGACTCCCGCGAGATTCTGCGCAAGCTCTCCACGCACGCCGCGCCGCAGCACGAGCGCGAGATTCGGCTGCCGGTCGGCGCGTGGCGGTTGCTGCGTGACAGCCGCAACCAGATCTGGGTGGCCGCGTTCGGCGGCGGACTGCTGCGCGTGCGGGATCCACTGGCCTCGTCTGCGCTCGTCGAACGCTTCGAGTACGAACATCGGCTCCCTGGATCCCCACGATCGCTCTTCGAGGATCGTGAGGGCAACGTCTGGGTCGGCATGCGCGGCGGCCTCATTCGCCTGTCCGAACCGGCCTTTACCAGCGTGGCCTCGCTCGAGGGACTGACCAACGACGGCGTTCGGACGGCGACGGTCGGCAACGACGGCAGCGTCTGGGTGGCGACGGGCCACGCGCTGAATCGCTTCTCCGGATCCGCGCACAAGTCGCTCGACGTCTCGCAGACCATGGCGCTGCACAGCGATCGGCACGGAACGTTGTGGATCGCTGCCGCGCAGAAGATCAGCCGCCTGGCCGGCAGTCGACTCGAGGACATCCCGATCCCCGACGACATCCGCACGAGCCGGGTCATGGCGCTCACCACCGACTCGCAGGACACCTTGTGGATCTGCACCGCGCTCAAGGGCGTGATGACGTGGGACGGCAAGACCATGTCGCGCTTCACGAACCAAGGCGACATCGGCGACAAGGCCTGTCAGTCGATCTTCACCGACAGCCAGGGCCGCGTCTGGATTGGCATGTTGACCGCTGGCGTCGTCGTTCACGACAAGGGCGCGTTCCGCACCTTTGGCACGAATGACGGACTCCCTCGCGGCATCGTGCTCGCGATCACGGAAGACAAGCGAGGCGGCGTGTGGCTGAGCACGACGACTGGCGTGAGCCGGTATCAGAACGGACGCCTCACATCGATCGCGCAGGTGAACGCGCCGTTGACGGATCTCGTGCCTGTGTTGATCGAGGATCAGGAAGGCTACATGTGGGTCGGCGTGGACTCCGGCGCCGCCATGATCCGGTTCCATCCCACTGAAGTGGACAAGGTCGCAGCCAATCCCTCGCATCAGGTCGAATACGCGCTGTACGACGAATCCGACGGCATGCAGCAGGGCTCGCAGACGTGGCAGGCCGGCGTGGGCGGCGTTCGCGGCCACGATGGCCGCCTCTGGGTGGCGACGGGCCTTGGCATGACCGTCATCGATCCGCGTCAGCTTCCGCCGACGCGGCGGCCGCCGCCACCACAGATCGAGAGCGTCACTGCCGACGGACGCAGCGTCACACCGGCGCGCGATCTCGCGTTGCCATCGGGCACGTCGACGCTGCGCATCCAGTACGGGACCGTCAGTCTCTCGTCGGCAGCCGAAGCTGCGCTTCCGCTACATGCTCGAGGGCGTGGACGATGAGTGGGTGTACGCGGGCAGCGGACGGGAAGCGACGTACACCGGCGTTCCATCCGGCAGCTACCAACTTCAGGGTCAGCACGACCGCCAACGGCGAGTGGACGGAAGCGGCGCGATGGGAGTTCTCCGTCGCCCCGCCGTTCTATCGCACGCCGAGCTTCATCACCCTCTTCCTGCTGGGGCTCGGGATGATGCTGACCACGGCGTGGTGGATGCGGCTGCGGGCCGTCCGCAGTCAATACGCCCTCGTGTTCGCGGAGCGGGCGCGGGTCAGTCGTGAGATTCACGACACGCTGCTGCAGAGCCTGGCCGCGATCGGTGTCGAGCTCGAAACCATCGCGACCGAACTGGATCCGGCGCAGTCCCCCGCTCGCGAGGGTCTTCGCCGTCTTCGTCGTCAGGTGGGGCACTGCCTGCGTGAAGCGCGCGAGTCGATCCTCGAGCTTCGGAATAACTCGATGAAGCCCAGGGCGCTCGTGGACTCGCTGCGTGAGCTGGCGGAGAACACGACGAAATCAAAGGGCATCCGGGTCGAGTTCTCGACCACCGGGAGGCCACGCTCGTCCTCGGCCGATACCGACATGCAGCTGCTCCGGATCGCTCAGGAATCGGTCAACAACGCCGTGCGTCACGGACAGGCCTCGCAGGTACGGATCGCCCTGTCGTTCGAGGACGACCGAGCCGTGCTCACCGTCACCGACGACGGCCGCGGCTTCGAGCCGAACGATCACGATCCGGCGCCCGCGGTCGGCGAGCACCTCGGACTGCTCACCATGCGGGAGCGCGCCGCTCGCGTCCGTGGCCGGATGGCCATCATCAGCAGTCCAGGCCACGGCACGACGATCGAGACGTCGGTGCCGCTGATGGCGGAATAGCACCATGGCGCGCGGCCATTCGCGTGCTGTGCGTGGACGACCACCGGCTGATGCGCGAGGGCATCGCGCGCATCGTCGGCGTTCAGCCGGACATGACCGTCGTCGCCCAGGCCAGCGACGGCGAACAGGCGGTCGCGCAGTTCCTGCGCTATCGCCCGGATGTCACGCTCATGGATCTCGAAATGCCGACGATGGGCGGCGTGCAGGCGATTCACGCGATACGGCACCATCAGCCTGACGCGCGCGTCGTCGTGCTCACGATGTATCACGGCGACGAGGACATCCATCGCGCGATCGTCGCCGGGGCAGTGGGCTACCTGCTGAAGGACACGCTGCCAGACGATCTCATCCGCGTCATCCGGGACGTGCATGCCGGCATGCGGGCGATTCCACCTGAAATCGCCGCCGTGCTCGAGCAGCGGGCCAGTCAGGCGACGCTGACCTCCCGCGAACTGCAGGTCCTCGAGCTGCTGGCGACGGGGAAGAGAAACAAGGAGATCGCGGCCGCGCTCGGGATCAGCGGCGACACGGCCAGCGCACACATCAAGAGCATCTTTCAGAAGTTCAACGTCCACGACCGCACGGCCGCGCTGGGCGAGGCACTCCGACGCGGAATCATCCACATCCGCTGATCGACGCACGCCGATCCAGAATCCTGAATTTCCCCCCCTAATCAGGGGATGTCAGGTCGTGCCTCGAATGTGGATGATTGGGCCCCTCGAAGCCCGACAACACACGATGGCCAAAGGTAATCCTGTGACGATGGCGCTCGGGATCGCCATTCTCGCGATGTGCGCGCTGACCCTTCTGCCGGCGCAGCAAGAGCGAACCGGTGGGCCGGTCCGCGCCGTGTTCACCTCCCAGGATCACATCGAGATCCAGCAACTGGTGCGGAAGTACGCGTGGGCGCTCGATGGCGGCGACAACTACGGGTATGCGTACGCCGATCTCTTCACGCCCGACGGCGTCTTCGTCGGGATGAACCAGGGGCCGGACGGACGGTCGTATCAGGGCCGTGATGTGCTGGCCGCGCTCGCCCGTATCCGGCGGGTGGTCCGAACAACCAGCGTCACTTCACGATGAATCACGTCATCACACCGGCCCCGGATGGCGCGACGGGACGTGTCTACGCGGTGATGCTCGACATCGGCATCGTCGGGAAGCCCAACGCCGTGAGTCACGGCGGGTACTACGACGACGTCTACGCGAAGACGAACGTCGGCTGGCGATTCAAGAGGCGGACGTATCGGGAATCGAAGGTGGATCTGTGGCCGGAAGGAGCACCGAAATGAGAGCGCGCTCGAAAGCGCTGACCGCGACAGTCGCTGTGCTCGTCGTGTGCCTGGTGACCGCGGTGATCGTGCGCGGCCAGCAGAGGGCCGGTGTGGTGCAGGCATCCACGCTGACGCCGCAGGACTACATCGACATCCAGCAACTCGTCTCGAGCTACGCCTACGGTCTCGACGGCAACACCGACAACGGCGCCACCTACGCGAACCTGTTCGCGCCAGGCGGCGTCTTCGGACGGCCGCGCACCGAGGGGCGTGACAACCTTGCGGCGCTGGCCAACACACAGCCACGCGGCGCGAACTACGTCCGTCACTTCATCACCAACCACGTGATCGAACCGTCGCCCGGCGGAGCGATCGGGCGGGAGTACGCGGTCATCATCGACATCGGGGAGAACAGCAACCCGGGACGCATCGCGCTCGGCGGCCGCTATGACGACGAGTACGTGAAGACCGCTCAGGGATGGAAGTTCAAGACGCGCACGTTCACGCCGTCGCGCGTGGACGTGCAGCCTCCAGCCGCGGGCGCGGGCCGGGGCGCCGGCCGCGGGCAGCAATAAGCAGGTGCGAGGGTGCGAGGGTGCGAGGGTGCTAGAGGAGAGCTGATGCGAATGCGCAGTGCGGTGCTGGCGGCGGTCTTGCTGTCAGCGGCCGTCGCAGTCAGCGCGCAGGGAAGCCTGACGGCGCAGGATCGCGCCGAGCATGCAGGAACTGACAGCCAGATATGCGCGCGCGCTCGGCGCGTGCGCGGCCGAGGAGTACGCGGATCTCTTCGCTCCCGACACCGGCTACTTCGCCAGCAACATCCGGGGCGAGGTCGTCGGACGCGATCGGCTGATGGCGCTCGTCCGAAGCGAGCGGCACTGCACGAATCCCGCGCCCCCGTCGGGTAACGCGGGCGCGGCGCCCGCCGCGCCGCGGCCGGTGCCAACGGTTGCCATCGAGATGACGTCTACAGGACCAATCGGCCGCGCCGATCTCGGCGCCAAGGTCGGTCAGTACGACGACGAGTACGTGAAGACCTCGAAGGGGTGGCGGTTCAAATCACGGACGGTGATGACGGCTCAGGAACTCGCTGCCAACCTCACAGTGAAGGACGTCAGAGCGATTCGCCGGCTGGCGGGATCCGACCTCGGACAGTTCGAGGATGTGTATGTCGCGGGAGCCGACGGCGTGAAGCGTTTCCGCGCATCGGGCGTGGCGCTTGGACTGTCGGCGGACGGCGTGACCGGCCGTGCGTATCTGAAAGCGAACGGCGGGCACTACGAGGACGTCTATGTGAGAACACCAGAGGGCGGTTGGCGCTTCAAGTCTCGAGTGCACGTCGCCGACGCTCCGGATCGACAGTGAGCAGCTCCAGTGGAGGGTGCGGTATGTCGCGATTCACACGTGTAGCCTTGATGCTTTTCGCGTTCGTCGTGTTGGCGCCGATCGTGGCCCACGCCCAGGCGTCGATCGCCGGCGTCGTTCGAGACGCCTCCGGCGCCGTGCTCCCAGGCGTCACCGTGGAAGCAGCCAGCCCGGCGCTGATCGAGAAGGTCCGCACGGTCGTCACTGACGGCGGCGGGCAGTACCGGATCATCGACCTCCGGCCCGGGTCGTATGTCGTCACCTTCACCTTGAGCGGGTTCTCCACCGTCCGGCGTGAAGGCATCGAGCTGTCTGGCACCTTCGTGGCCAGCGTTGACGTCGATCTGAAGGTCGGCTCGCTCGAGGAGACGATTACCGTCACCGGCGAGTCGCCGCTCGTGGATATCCAGCGGACGACCCAGCAGCGCGTCTTCGATGCCCAGGTGATCGAGGCGATTCCTGCCGGTCGCAGTCACATCAACATGGTCGTGCTGATTCCCGGGCTGGCGGCGACGCAGCCAGGCCGTGGCGCGCTGGCGGACGTGGGCGGCACCAACAATCTTCAGAACACCCAGTTCTCGATTCATGGCGGCCGGACCAGTGACACCCGGCTTCAGCTCGACGGCGTGCGGCTCGGCAACGTCCTGTCGCCCGGCGAGTTCTCGAACTTCGTTCCCGACACCAGCGCCACGCAGGAGGTCGCCGTCGATTACGCCGCGGTCTCGGCCGAACAGCCGTTTGGTGGTCTGCGCATCGACATCATCCCGCGTGAGGGCGGCAATTCGTTCAGAGGAACCGTGTTCGCGACCGGTGTGAACTCGGCCTGGCAGACCAGCAACCTCACCGACGAACTGCGCAATCTCGGCCTTCCTGAACCGAACGAGATGAAGAAGGCCTACGACGTCAATCCGGGTGTGGGTGGTCCGCTCCTGCGCGAGAAGCTCTGGTTCTATTCGTCGGCGCGCTGGCAGGCGAACCAGAACTACATCGCCGGCCTCTACTACAACAAGAACGAGGGCGACCCGACGAAGTGGCTGTACGAGCAGGACACGACCCGGCGCGGCTTCTTCTCGCTCGAGCAGAACGGCATCAATACCCGGCTGACGTGGCAGGCCGCGCAGAAGCACAAGGTCGCGTTCTACTACGACTTCCAGTCGCGTATCTGGGATGACACGCGGGCGGGTGTGTCGCCCGAAACGGCCGTGGCCTACCGCTTCCCGGTGCTCAACCTGGCGCAGGCGAGCTGGACGACACCGTTGACCAACAAGTTGCTCGTCGAGGTGCGATACGCGAACCGCGGTGAGGCGTTCGGCAATCAGCTGCCCGCAGAGGGCTCGGTGTATCGCGACATGGTTCCGGTGCTCGAGCAGTCGAACAATTTCTTCTATCGCGGCAAGGGCGGCGACGGCGGCGTCAGCGGCCTGTTCGGCTACTCGAGCCAGAACATCAACACGCTCGTCACGTCGATGTCCTACGTGACCGGCTCGCACTCCTTCAAGGTCGGATTCAGCGACACCTGGGCGACCACGGTGAGCACAACCGAGTCCAACTCCCGCTACATGATGTTCCGGTTCAACCTCGGAGTGCCGAACCAGCTCACGATGTACGGCGTGCCGACCCGTGGCGAGTCGCTGGTGAAGGGAGAGCTCGGGTTCTACGCGCAGGATCGCTGGACGGTCAACCGCTGGACGTTCACCGGCGGCATCCGCTACGACGGCTACCGGGGTGGCTATCCCGAACAGTACCGCGGCCCGGCGCCACTGCAGCCGACGCGCAACTACACGTTCGCGGCGGTCACCAGCATGAGCCTGCATGACGTGACCCCTCGCCTTGGCGTCGCGTACGATCTCTTCGGCACGGGGAAGACCGCTCTCAAAGCGGCGCTCGGGAAGTACGTCATCGGCGTGTCGACGATTGGGAATCCCGCCGGCGTCAGCACGACGACGACGAGGACCTGGAACGATCTCCTCTTCCCGGTCGGTGATCCGCGCCGCGGCAATTTCAATCCCGACTGCGATCTCCTCAACTTGCAGCAGAACGACGAATGCTCCACCGTCGCGAGCCTCGCCTTCGGCCAGCTGACGTCGATTGCGGAGTTCAACGAGAACACGCGTTTCGGGTGGGGCAACCGCGCCTACAACTGGGAGTTCTCGACCAGCGTGCAGCATGAGCTGATACCGCGTCTCGGCATCGACGTCGGGTACTTCCGGCGCTGGTTCGGCAACTTCCAGGTCACGCAGCTTCGGGGGCTCACCGCCGCCGACTTCGACAGATACAACGTCACGGCACCACTCGACAGCCGGCTGCCCGATGGTGGCGGCTATCCGATCGAAGGGCTCTACAACGTCAACCCATTGAAGGTCGGTGCCGGGACGACGTATACGACGTTGGCGCGGGATTTCGGTGATCAGACCGAGTACTGGAACGGCGTGGACTTCAGCGCCAACGCGCGGCTCCAGAACGGTGTCATCCTGCAAGGCGGCATCAGCACCGGTCGGACCACGTCCGACAACTGCGACGTCATCGGCAACGATCAGGGCGCGGTGTTTGGCGGGGCGGCGCCAGGTGCGGGCCCGAGCCTGCGCGGCTGTCACGTCCAGGCCGCGTTTCTGACCCAGGTCAAGCTGCTCGGGACGTACCTTGTTCCGGTCATCGACATGAACCTGGCCGCGACCGTCCAGAGCACGCCGGGCCCGGTGCTGGCCGCCAACCGTCAGTTCACGAATGCGGAGATCATCCCCTCGCTCGGGCGGCCGCTCTCCGCCCAGGCGCCAAACGCCACCATCAACATGCTGCTGCCCGGCGACATGTACGGCGATCGCGTCAATCAGTTCGATCTACGGTTCGGCAAGACGTTCAGGTTCGGCGGGCGGCGCGCATCGGTGAACCTCGACGTCTACAACCTGTTCAACGCGAATCCCGTGATGCAGGAGAATGCGGCGTACGCCGTGTGGCGGACGCCGCAGCGCATCATGGACGCGCGCTTGTTCAAGATCAGCGGGCAGTTCGATTTCTAGGCGGGAGGTAACGGAGGGGGCGGAGGCAACGGTGATCCCGTTGACTCCGTAATCTCCGTTCACCCACGCCAGCCGGAGTGCACATGCGAAGGTTCACAACGACGTTGCTGCTCGGATTCGCGCTGTCTGTCGGATCGGCACTACAGGCGCAGACTCCCACGCCGCTCACCGCGCTCGACTACATCGAGATCCAGCAACTGGTGAGCAAGTACGCGCGGGCGATCGACACCTGCTCGAACAACGGCTACGACTACGCCGATCTGTTCGCCGCCGACGGCTACTTTCAACCCGAGCAGGGCGGGAAGCTCGGCGCGAAATTTCAGGGGCGCGAGCGGCTTGCTGAAGCTTCAGGCGGCGGATCGCGCGGCTGCAAGAACGTCGGCTGGATCAAGCAGGGCGTCAAGCACATGTACGTCAATCACATCATCACCGCGTCGCCCGAAGGCGCGACAGCCACGGTGGACATGCTGATGATTGGCCTCAACGGCGACCCCTACAAGATTCGCCATGAGGGGTACTACGAGGACACCTACGTGCGCACGCCGCAGGGCTGGCGCTTCAAGTCGCGCATTCACCACGTCCCGATGACGACGCCTCCGGCCGAGGCTGGGCAGAGCGACCGCCAGAAGTAACGTGGGGGCCGCCAACGTGGGGGCCGCCTTCAGGCGGCCCGTAGCCAGTCCTTCGGTTCCGGCACCTTGATGCCGTAGTCCTCGCGGACGTGCTCGCGAATTTCCTTCTGCTCGTGCCTGGCCTTCTCGCGCACGGTGTCGCTCCCCGTGAGCCGCTTCCGCGCCGCGTGAAGGGTCGCCTGCGAACGCTCGTCCGAGTTGACGGCGAATGACGACAGCAGGCGCTCGAGATCCTGTCCGTGGCAGGACGGACAGCTGGCCACGTCTCCAGTCCGTACGAGGACCTCGAAGACCTCGTCGCACGTGCGGCACTGATACTCGTAAATCGGCATGTCCGGCTCTCACGCCCCGCTGCCTCGGGCGCGAGTACACATATCACGAGGCAGCGCAGTTTTTGCGAAATTCCGAAGAAAACTGGCATGCGTCACCCGATCAGGGCATTGATTCCCCGTCGGTAAGTGTCATACAACCGAAGGAGTACCGTGCTCGGATCACGCCTTCTCGTCGCGGCGTCTGTGTGGCTGCTTTCGGCCGGGTGGGCCGTCATCAGCGCGTCCACAGCTCAGGATGTGCCGGCGCCGCCGAACGCGGCCGTCGCGAGTCATCGCGCTGTTCTCGATCGCTACTGCGTCACCTGTCATAACCAGCGTACCAAGGCGTCGGGTCTTGCGCTCGATGGTGTGGACGTCGCGCGACCCGGGGCGAATGGTGAGATCTGGGAGGACGTGGTTCGCAAGCTCCGCACGCGTTCGATGCCGCCACAGGGAGTGCCGCGTCCGGACGAGGCGTCCTACAACGCGCTCGCAACGTTTCTCGAGACGGAACTGGATCGCGCGGGTGCAGGGGCGCCGAATCCAGGCCGGCCGCTGATTCGCCGCCTCAATCGCAGCGAGTACGCGAACTCGGTTCGCGAATTGCTCGCCCTCGACATCGATGTCTCGTCGCTGCTCCCGCCAGACGACGCGGCGTTCGGATTCGACAACAACGCCGATCTCCTCGGCACGTCTCCGGCACTGCTCGAAAAATATCTCGTCGCGGCCGATCGCGTCAGCGCGCTTGCCGTCGGCGCGCCGGTCTCGCCGGGCTCGGACACGTATCGGATCAGGCAGGACCGGTCGCAGGACCAGCACATCGAAGGTCTTCCGCTTGGATCGGTCGGGGGCCTGGTCGTCAACCAGAACTTCCCGCTCGACGCCGAGTATCACTTCTCGCTGGCACTCTACAGGACGAACCTCGAAGCGATTCGTGGGCTCGAGCACCCGCATCAGATCGAGATCACGATCGACGGCGCACGCGTCTTCATCGCCACGATCGGCGGCGAGACGGAGAAGGCCCCGCCCGGTGGACCCGGTGGACAAGGCGGGCCGAGCATCACCGACCGCATGGACGCGATCGATGCGAAACTGCAGGTGCGTGTGCCGGTGACCGCAGGTCCCCATGCGGTCGGCGCCACCTTCGTGCGCAAGATCGGCGCGGGCACACAGCGCTTGCGGCCGTTTCTCCGCAGTTCCGCGGGGACATACGATTCAACCGGCCGGCCGCACATCGAAACGCTGACCGTCGCCGGCCCGTTCAATCCGACGGGCCCTGGCCAGACGCCGAGCCGCGAGCGGATCTTCTCCTGCCGCCCGACGAGCCGCAGCCAGGAGGAGGCGTGCGCGACGAAGATCGTTTCCACGCTTGCTCGCCGCGCGTTCCGTCGTCCGGTGACGAAAGCGGAGGTCTCCCGCGTCCTCACGTTCTACAAAACTGGGCGGGAGAAAGGGACCTTCGACACCGGCATTCAGCTCGCGCTGCGCCGCATCCTCGCCAGCCCGACATTCGTCTTCCGCGTTGAGGAAGACGAGGGATCAAGCCGGGCACACCGCACCGGGTGAGCGATCTCGAGCTGGCCTCGCGGCTGTCGTTCTTCCTGTGGAGCAGCATTCCCGACGAGACGCTGCTCGACCTGGCCACTCGCGGACAGCTCAGTCAGCCGGCAGTGCTCGAACGGGAGGTCAGGCGCATGCTCGCCGACGAGCGATCGGATGCGCTGGTGAGCAATTTCACCGGTCAGTGGCTGCAGGTCCGGAACCTCAAGACCATCGCGCCGAATCACGACGAGTTCCCGGATTTCGATGACACGCTGCGCGAGGCATTTCAGCGCGAGGCGGAGCTGTTCTTCGAGAGCATCATGCGCGAGGACCGGAACGTCATCGACCTGCTCACCGCCGACTACACGTTCGTCAACGAGCGTCTCGCGAAGCACTACGGCGTGCCCTTCGTCTACGGCAGCCAGTTCCGCCGCGTCACGGTCCCGAACGACGCCCGCCGGGGCTTGCTGGGCAAGGGCGCCATGCTGATGGTGACGTCGCGCGCCGATCGGACGTCTCCGGTGCTCCGCGGCAAGTGGCTGCTCGAGAACGTGCTGGGCACGCCTCCACCTCCACCGCTCCCCAACGTGCCTCCACTCCAGGCGAGCAGCACACAGGCGCCGAAGACGCTGCGCGAGCGGATGGAGATGCACCGCGCCGGGCCCAGCTGCGCCGGCTGTCACAAGGTGATGGACCCGCTCGGCTTCGCGCTGGAGAATTTCGATGCGATCGGCACCTGGCGAACACGGGAGGCCGGGGTGCCGCTCGATGCATCGGGCGTGCTCGCCGACGGGACGCCGGTTGACGGCGTCGTGGCATTGCGAAAGGCGCTGGTGTCCCGGTCGGACGTATTCGTTCGCACGCTGACCGAGAAGCTGATGACTTACGGGCTGGGGCGTGGGCTGCAGCACTACGACATGCCGGTCGTTCGGGACATCGTCCGAAAAGCGGAGAAGCAGGAGTACCGGTTCTCTGCGCTTATCATGGGCATTGTGACCAGCACGCCGTTTCAGATGCGGGTCGCCGGCGACGAGTAGGGGCAGCAGGGGCCGCCTTCGAGGCGGCCCGACGGAGCAGAGCATGTTTATTACCAAGAGAGCATTGCCCCGGCGCACGTTCCTGCGCGGAGTCGGCACCACGATGGCGCTGCCGCTGCTCGAATCGATGGTCCCGGCGCTGACCGCGCTGGCCCAGACGCCGGCTACGCCTCCGAAGCGCTTTGGCGCCGTCTACTTTCCCAACGGCGCGACTGCGAAGCACTGGTTTCCGGACGCGACCGGTCCTGGCTTCGAATACAAAACGATTCTCAAGCCGCTCGAGCCGTTTCGCGATCGCGTGAATCTGTACGGAAACTTGTCGCGTGCGGGCGGCAAGTCGGTGACCGATCACGCGGTCAGCTCCGCCGGCTGGCTGAGCGGCGCCGTTGCCAAGCAGACCGAGGCCGAGGACATCCAGGTCGGTATCAGCATCGATCAGGTCATCGCGAAACAGATCGGTCAGGACACGCCGCTTCCGTCGATGGAGGTGGCCACCGAGGACTTCAGCGGCTACGTCGGCGGCTGCGTACCTGGCTATGCCTGCGCCTACATGAACACGATCTCCTGGGCGTCCGAGACGCAGTCGAACCCGATGGAGATCAACCCGCGCACCGCGTTCGAGCGGATGTTCGGCCGCGCCGGGACGACGGCCGAGCGCGAGGCGCGGATGAAAGAGGATCGCAGCATCCTCGATTCGATCACCGACGAAGCGCGCGACCTGCAGCGCAAGGTCGGGGCCCGCGATCGGTCGCGGCTCGGTGACTACCTCGATCACGTCCGCGAGATCGAGCGCCGCATCCAGCGGACGGAAGCGCAGAACTCGAAACGTGTGCTGACGCTCGACGCGCCGCTGGGCGTGCCGGACACCTTCGAGAGCCACGCGGCCCTGATGTTCGATCTGCTCGCCGTGGCGTATCAGTCCGACATCACGCGCGTCTTCTCGTTCATGATGTCGCGCGAAGCGAGCCAGCGGACCTATCCCGAGCTCAACATCCCGATGACCCACCACGACGTGTCGCACCACGGCGGCAACGCCGACAACATGGAGCGACACGCGAAGGTCAATCTGCACTACGCGCAGCTCTTCGCGACCTTCCTGGAGAAGCTGCAGTCGATGCCCGAAGGCGACGGCACGGTGCTCGACAACTCGCTGATCTTCTACGGCGCCGGGATGAGCGATGGCCAGGCCCACGCGCCGTATCCGCTTCCGCTGGTATCCATCGGGCGTGGTGGAGGAACGATCAAAGGCGATCGTCACATCGTCGCGCCGGAATGGACGCCGGTCGCGAATCTCTGGCTTGGCGTCTCCAGCTTGTACGGCGTCAGGCTCGACAGCTTTGCCGAGAGTACTGGTCGCGTGGAGATTTAGGGTGCGACGGTGCGAGAGTGCGACGGTGCGACGGTGCCGGGTCCTTGTCGTCGGCGCGGTGCTCGTCGTGTGTGCTGTTGTGTCTGACGACAGCCGCGACCGGCTCCCGTCTCATCGACGCCGTCAAGGCCGGCGATCGCGCGCGCGTTCGTACGCTGCTGAAGCAGCCAGGTGAGCTGACGCGAACCGAGGCTGACGGGACGACCGCTCTGCACTGGGCGGTGCGGGCGGACGATCTGGAGACCGACGCGTCTGCTGCTGGCAGCGAAGGCCGACGTCAACGCCGCGACGCGTGAAGGCATCACGCCGCTCGCGCTCGCGGCAGTCAACGGCAGTCTCGCGATGACGGACACGCTCCTCAAGGCGGGCGCAAAGCCAGGCGTCGCGCTGCCGGAGGGCGAGACGATTCTGATGACGGCGGCCCGCACCGGCCGGCCCGAGGTGGTGAAGGCGCTCCTCACGGCTGGCGCCGACGTCCACGCGCGCGAACACTGGTTCGGCGAAACCGCGTTGATGTGGGCGGCGGCCGAGAACCATCCCGAGGCCGTTCGCCTCCTCGTCGAGGCTGGCGCCGACGTCAACGCGCGCTCGAAGCCGCTCGACGTGCCGAGACGCCGGACCGGCCAGTCGGTGCTCCCGCTCGGAAGCTGGACGCCGCTGATGTACGCGGCGCGGCAGGGATCGCAGGATGCGGTGCGCGCGTTGATCGACTCGGGCGCCGATCTGAATCTCGTCGATCCCGACGGCGCGACCGCGCTGGTGATCGCGCTCATCAACGCCAACTTCGACGAGGCGGCCACACTGGTCGAGAAAGGTGCCGATCCGAACATCGGCGACAAGGAAGCGAACATGGCGGCGCTGTACGCCGCCATCGACATGCATCGCCTGGCGATCGGGCACGGGCGTCCCAACACGAGGCCGTCCGGCGAACTCACCGCGGTGGACGTCATCAAGCTCATGCTCGCCCGCGGTGCGGATCCGAACGCGAAACTGAAAGCGGCGACGTTCCAGCGTCATCACACGGGCGGCGATCGTGCGCTCGGCGAGGGCTCGACGCCGTTCATGCGCGCCGCCAAGTCCGGCGACGTCGCCGTGATGCGTCTGCTCCTGGCCGCCGGCGCTGATCCGAAGCTGACGCAGCCGAATCAGGCGACGGCGCTCATGCTGGCGGCCGGACTCGGCTGGCGCGATGGCAGCCCCGCCGCTCCGGCCTACGACCAGGGCTCCGAGGAAGACGCGATCGAAGCGATCAAGCTGTGCATGCAGGCGGGCATCGACATCAACGCGACGACCAATGCCGGTGAAACCGCGCTGCACGCGGCCATCTCCGGCCGGGGCGCCGAGTCCATCGTCCGCTTCCTGGTCGACAGCGGCGCCAGCCTCAGCGCGAAAAACAAGCAGGGGCGCACGCCGCTCGACGTGGCCGTCGCCAGCCGGCGCGAGCGCGGCGAGATCGTCGCGTATCTGAAGCAGAAGTTGAATGCGAATTAGGTCCGGCTGAAGCCGGACACGACGCGCGGTGATCGACGCGGAGGCTGAAGTCTCCGCTCTACGACAGTGTTCCTGCGAACTCTCGTCACGCTTGTCGTGCTTCTCGGCGCGACCCCGGCCGCCGCGCAGCCGGTAGCGGAGTGCCCGACCTCCGACTGTCCTCAGACCGCTCAGACCCTGTCGCCTGCTCACGTGCAGATGTGGCGTGACGCGGCGTCGATTCACCAGCTCAAGATCGCGTTCGTCGATGCGCTGCAGCGTTTCGTCCGCGCGCAGGCCGGCACGTTCGGCGACGAGGCCGACGACCTGCGCCAGTCGCTCGCGGCGATGCGCAAGACGCTGTCGGAGTGGGACCTCGCCATCCAGCAGTTGCAGAGCAAGTCGTCCCGCGGCGCGCGCGACGCGGAGACCGAGATCGTGATGGCGACCGTGTGGCTCGATCGGCATCGCTTCGACAATGCGCTGCGCGCGCTCGATGCGGCCGAACAGCGCGACGCCCGTCGCGTTGACCTTCATAGCCTTCGCGCGCTCGCCCACGGCGCGGCCGGTCGATCGAACGAGTCCGCCCGCGCGCTGCGGCGGGCCATCGCCATCGATCCTCGCAATCCGACGTTGTCCTACGCGCTCGCGCAGCGTCTCGCCCAGTTGAAGCAACCGGCCGACGCGGCGCAGGCGCTGCGCGGCGTGCAGCGCGCGCTCGACGAGCGGCGGACGTCAACGGCGCCGGCCGCCGCCGGCCCGCGCGCGCCATTCGAGCGGGTGGATTTGCTCCGCCAGGTGTCTGGTGCCGCGCCGATCTTCCCGGGGGCGCGCTATGCGGCCGGCTTTGCGGCACTGGATTCTGGCGACTACGAGACCGCGCTCGCGCGATTCGATGCAGCGGTCGCCAGCGACCCCATGCTGGCGAGCTCGGCCGACACTCGCGCACGGGTCGTCTCTGCCGCGTCTGCGCTCGACGTGGGAAATCTGGAGGCCGCGCGCCAGCATCTGCAGCTGGCGACGGAGGGCGCTCCCGCTGATGCCGAACCGCATCGACTGCTCGGTCTGATCGATTGGATCGACGAGCAGTCCGGAAAGAGCATCGAGCACCTGCGGCGCGCGATTCAGCTCGCCCCCGGAGACGAACGATCCCGTGTGCTCCTGTCGGATGTGCTGACTGACGAACGGCGGCTCGCCGAGGCCGAGCGTGAGCTGACGCAGGCGCGTGATGCCGGACTGCGCTCGGGCCAGATCGCCTACCGCCTCGCGCGGCTCTACGAGCGCCAGTCGCTGCTGCCCCAGGCCGCGAAGGCCTTCGAGGAGAGCGAGTCATTCGGCCCGGTCGTCGGCCGGGATCGCTTCTACCAGGAATGGGGCAGTCTGCTCGTCAACCGGGCCGACTTCGATGGCGCAGTGGCCGCGTACGCGAAGCGGATCGACGTCAATACCAACAGTGCGGAGGCACACCGACAACTCGGCGAGATCTACTTTCTCCAGGGCCGGGACGAGGAGGCGCTCGCTGAGTTCTCGGTGGCCGCCTGGCTCGATCCGAAGGATGCCCGGGCACACGCGGCAGCCGGGCAGGTCTATGTGAGGCTCCTGAAATATCCCGACGCGATTGCCGCGCTACGTCGGGCATTGTCGATCGACAGGTACGCTCCGAGAAGCGCGCTACGGCCTCGGCACCGCGCTGATGCGCGCCGGCCGTGGCGACGAGGCGCGCATCGAGCTCGACGTCTTCGCACGACAGCAGGCAGACGCCGAGGCGGCGGGTCAGCGCGAGTTCCAGCTCGACGCGCTCCGCCGGCAGGCCGCGAAAGACCTCCTCGCTGGCGACCGCCAGGGTGCGCTCGCTCGTTTCGAGGACGCCGCACGTCTTGACCCGCAGAGTGTCCGGTCACACCGCGATCTGGGACTCGCGCTGCTGAGAGCGCAGCGCCCGCGCGAGGCGATCGACCATCTGCTGGCCGCGCAACGGATCGAGGAGACCGAGGAGGGGTTCGTTTATCTCGTCGATGCGTACGTGGCTATCGGGAACGCCGATGGTGCGAACCAACAACGTGCGCTGGCTCGGGCCTTCGCGCTGTCAAAGAAGATGGAGCGAGTCCGCGAGCTTGGGGGGCGTTGACCACGGCACGGAGGAAACAGAGGACACAGATTCACATCACACAGAGCCACAGGGACCACAGAGTGGCATTTCCTGCCATCTTTCTCGGCAGTCACCCTTGCAGAAACTACGTCGGCTGAACGTGGTCGGACTCCGATTGCCCAGGGAAGTCACACAGATCACACGTGGCACGTGGCTGGCACTTCGGTGCTGCCATGCCACCGACTGTGACCGCCGAATCCCTCAATCGACTCACATCCCGCATCATCGAGTGCGCCATTCGAATCCATCGAGCGCTCGGCCCTGGTTTGCTCGAGAGCGCCTACCACGCCTGTCTCTGCTACGAACTGACGGCCGCACAATTGTCGATTGAGACTGAAAAGAAGCTGTCACTCGTGTATCAAGGCGTGAAGGTCGACTGCGTCTATCGCGCCGATCTCGTCGTAGACAAGATGGTGATTGTGGAAGTGAAGGCGCAGGAGTCAGTAGCGCCGATACACGGTCGTCAACTCCTCACATACCTGCGCGTCGCCGACTGCCCCGCAGGTCTGATCCTCAACTTCGGGTTGCCGACGATGAGGGAAGGGATTACACGGATTCTCAACGGGTTTCCGACATGAGCGTTTGTGCGCATTCGGGTGTGCCGGCCTTCGGCCGGCCACATGAATCGACAGCCACCCCGCTCACAAGTGCTTGTCCTGCCATGAAGCACTTGTGATCGCGGTGGCTGTCGATTCATTGCCGCGCGTAGCGCGGACACCCGAATGCCCCTCCGTGATCCCTGTGGCTCTGTGTGATGAATCTGTGCCCTCTGTTTCCTCCGTGAGCCACAGGAGCGAGCTACTTCCCGACGGTCACTCCTTCACCTTCTCGGGCGACATAGAACTGATCCGCCGCGAGCCCTTTGGCGTTCTGAACGACTCCACTCGGCCACCGAATCTCGACGCGATTCACCGTCGTGGCCGCAGCCAGCCCGACGTGCACCCGCAGATCGCTGTGAGACAGATAACTGCCATCGCCGCGGACCGCGGTCGTCTGTCGCCGGCCACCGGCCTCCACAGTGACCTTCGCTCCGATCGCATCGCGGTTGCTCTTCGTGCCCACGAGTCGAAGCGTGATCCAGTGACCACCGCGCACCGTGTCGTTGCGCAGCAGCGTGGGCCGATCGTTCATGTTGATCACGAGCGCATCGACGTCTCCGTCGTTGTCGTAGTCCCCGAACGCCGCGCCGCGAC
The DNA here is from genome assembly GCA_963751025.1 of uncultured Acidobacteriota bacterium. GTDB lineage: Bacteria > Acidobacteriota > Vicinamibacteria > Vicinamibacterales > UBA2999 > Gp6-AA40. The sequence continues at coordinate 59,847 of CAVVTC010000019.1, forward strand.
TCGACTTCTCGAGGAGCAGCCCTCCGCCGACGTCCGCGCTGGCGTGACGGAAGCGCTTTCCCTCGTTCAGGAACAGCTGCTTCCGCTGGTGATAGCGCGTGCCCAGTCCGTGTCGATCGACCTCGGGGTACACGTGGCCGTTGGCCATCATGACGTCGAGCCGGCCGTCGTTGTCCACGTCGACGAACTTCACACCCCACCCGAGGTACGGCCCGGCCGTCGCGGCAATACCGGTCGCGTAGCTGCGGTCGCTGAACACGCCTGCCGGCCCGTTTTCGTACAGCGTGTTGTGGTCGTGAGAGAAGTTGGTGACGATCAGATCGGGAAGGCCGTCGCCGTTCGAGTCGCCGGCATCGACGCCCATGCCCGCCTGCGGCCGGCCGTCGCCGCTCAGCGCCGCGCCCGAGATCAGTCCCTCCTCGACGAACGTCCCGTCCTTCCGGTTTCTGAACAGCAGGTTCGGCACTGAATCGTTCGCCACGTAAATGTCCGGCCAGCCATCGTCATTGAGATCGGCGAAGACCACGCCAAAGCCGTAGTAGCCGGGATCGATGACGCCGCTCGCTGTGCTGACGTCAGTGAAGGTGCCGTCGCCGTTGTTGCGATAGAGCACGTCGGCGTCTCCGGTCAGTCGCTTCGGGCCGCAGAAGACGTCGGTGGCCATGAACCGGCAGTTGGCGGTCGTGCCGCGCGCCGGGATCGTCGAGTCGTCGAACTTCACGTAGTTCGCGACGTACAGGTCGAGGTCCCCGTCGCGATCGTAGTCGGCGAAGGCGCAGCTCGTGCCCCAGCGCGCCTCGTCGATGCCGGCCCGGCGCGTGACGTCGGTGAACGACGACTTCCCGGTGTTGTGCCACAGCGCGTCGGGACCGAATGCGGTGATGTAAACGTCCTGCGCCTCGTCATTGTCGTAGTCGCCGACGCAGACGCCGGATCCCCATCCCCGCCGGTTGAATCCGCTCGAGGAGGTCACGTCGGTGAAGTGTCCGCTGCCGTCGTTGCGATACAGCGCGACCATCGGGTCGCCGCCGCTCGCGAGGCGCTCGCGCGTCGAGCCGTTGACGATCAACGCGTCGAGGTCCCGATCGTTGTCGTAGTCGAGGAACGCGGCGCCGTTGCCATTGGCGTCAACGATGAAGTCCTTGGCGGCGCCTCCGGAGATGTTGAGGAGATCGAGGCCCGCCTCGGCGGCGACATCCACGAGCCGGATCGTGGTGCCCTGCGCCCCAGACGCGCCGACCCAGAGCGCTGCGATCAGGGCGGCCGCGCCGAGCCGGGAGACCGTTGGCATCGCGGCATTCTGGCAGATTCCTATTGGGCCTTGGTCCTTGGACCTTGGTGCTCGGTTCCGCCCCCCTGATTGGGGTACTAACCGGCTTCTCGCGATCACGTATCCTAGCCGTCTGGTGCGTAGGCGGTAGGCCGGTAGTCGGTGGCAAGAACTTGAAATCGCTACCGGCCACCAGCTACCGGCTACCAACCAGCTCAGACATGCGGGCGACTAGATGGCGGCGCGGGACATGGATACCGGTGCTGGCGGCGGCGGTGTGGGCCGTCGCCCTGTCCTCGTCTGTTCCGCGCGCCGAAGCGCAGCGCGAGGCCTTGGGCGCCGAAGCGCCGAGCGCGAAGGCGGCGCCTGCGGCGGCTCCCGATCTCGGTCGCGCCGTCAATCAGGTACTGCGCCGGCTGCCACAGCGAGCGCGCGAAGACGACCGCGACGGCGTCGGGTGTGATTCTCGACCGGGTGGACCTGGCTCGCGTCGCCGACAACGCGGCGATGTGGGAGAAGGTGATTCGCAAGCTGCGCGCGGGTGCGATGCCGCCGGCCGGTGCGCCGCGGCCTGATGCGGCCACGCACAATGCCCTCGTCTCGTATCTCGAAGGCACGCTGGATCGCGCGGCGGCCGATCGTCCCAATCCCGGCCGACAGTCGCCGCACCGGCTGAACCGCGCCGAGTACGCGAACGCAATCCGCGACCTGCTCGCGCTCGAGGTCGATCCGGCGACGCTGCTGCCGCCGGATGACTCGGCAGACGGCTTCGACAACAACGCCGACGTGCTCAGCGTCTCACCGGTGCTGCTCGAGCGGTACCTGTCGGCGGCGGCCACGATCAGCGCGCTGGCCGTCGGCGATCCGAAGATCATCCCAGGCTCGGAAACCTACCGCATTCGCGGGGACGCGTCACAGATCGGTCAGGACGAGGCGCTGCCGCCGGGCACGCGCGGCGGCCTGATGGCGCTGCACACGTTTCCGCTCGACGGCGAGTACGTCATCAAGGTCAAGCTGCTCGAGATCAACCTCGGCTCGATCCGCGGACTCGAGTACGAGCATCAGCTCGAGGTCATCGTGGACGGCGAGCGCGCGCTGCTGGCGCCGGTCGGCGGTCCCGAGGACTACACGCAGTCATCGCTCAATGCGACCAACGTCGTGAATTCACTGGCCGAGCGCCTGCAGGTGCGCGTGAAAGTGAAGGCCGGTCAGCGGCCGGTCGGCGCGGCGTTTCTGCAGAAGACGGCGGCGCAGGGAGCGAATCGGCTTCAGTCGTTTCAGCGAAGCACGCTGATCGCGACCGATCATCTCGGCCTGCCGCACGTCGAGAACATCACGGTGTCGGGGCCGTTCAATGCCGACCGGCACAATCGAGACACCCAGTCGCCGCCGGCTGTTCATCTGTCAGCCCGCGAAGGCACAGGAAGAGCCAGGCATGTGCACGGCGGATCATCTCGACGCTGGCCCGGCGCGCATATCGGCGGCCGGTGACCGACGCGGACATGACCAGCCTGATGTCGTTCTACGACGCCGGGCGACGCGAGGGAGCCTTCGACCGCGGGATCGAGCTGGCCACCCGCGCGGTACTCGTCAGCCCCAAGTTCGTGTTCCGGGTCGAGCGGGATCCGGCCGGAGTGACGCCGGGCAGCGCGTATCGGATCAGCGATGTGGATCTGGCGTCACGACTGTCCTTCTTTCTGTGGAGCAGCATTCCAGACGAGGAACTGCTCAACGCCGCCAGTCGCGGGCAGCTTGGGAAGCCCGCCGTGCTCGATGCGCAGATCCGCCGGATGCTCGCCGATCCGCGCGCGCGCGCCCTCGTCGACAACTTCGCGGGCCAGTGGCTGCACATCCGCAACCTTCGCGGCACCACGCCTGACAAGAACGACTTTCCCGACTTCGACGACAACCTGAGGCAGGCGTTCGAGCGCGAGCTCGAGCTGTTCGTGAGCAGCGTCATCGCCGAAGATCGGAGCGCACTCGATCTGATGACGGCCGACTACACGTTCGTGAACGAGCGGCTGGCGAAGCATTACGGGATTCCGAACATCTACGGTCCGCACTTCCGCCGGGTCACGCTGACCGACGAGCCGCGGCGGGGCCTGCTCGGCAAGGGCGGTGTGCTGCTGCTGACGTCGCACGCCGATCGCACGTCGCCGGTGGTCCGCGGCAAGTGGATTCTCGACAACCTGCTCGGCACGCCCCCACCGCCGGCTCCGGCTGTCGTGCCACCGTTTCCTGAAGAGGTTCCCGGGGTGCCGTCCACCGTCAGAGGCCGCATGGAGCAGCACCGCGCGAACCCGGCGTGCGCGGGCTGCCACAAGGTCATGGACCCGCTCGGCCTGGCTCTCGAGAACTTCGACGCCGTCGGCGCCTGGCGCACGCGCGATTCCGGCCTTCCGATCGACGCCTCCGGTGAGCTGACCGATGGCACGAAGATCAGTGGCGTCACGGAGCTGCGCGCGGCCCTGCTGAAGCGGCCCGAAGTGCTGGTCGGAACGGTCACCGAGAAGCTGATGACCTACGCGCTGGGCCGCAGCCTCGAGGCCGAGGACATGCCGGCGGTGCGCACGATTGTGCGCACCTCGGCTCGCGAAGGCTATCGCTTCTCAGCCCTGGTTCGTGGCATCGTGAATAGCGTGCCGTTCCAGATGAGGAGAGCACGAGACGAGTCCCAGGGGAGCAACCCATAGCGATGTTCATCTCGAAGACCGCGATCTCCCGCCGGCAGGTGCTGAAAGGCGCGGGCGCCGCGCTCGCGCTGCCGCTGCTGGACGCGATGGTGCCGGCGCTGACGCACGCGGCGCAGACGGCGGCGCGGCCGCAGCTCCGTGCCGGCTTCGTCTACATCCCGCACGGCGTCATCATGCGCGAGTGGACGCCGGCCGCCGCGGGCGCGGGATTCGAGTTCACACCGATTCTCAAGCCGCTCGAGCCGTTCCGGAATTCGCTGGTGGTCGTCAGCAATCTGAACCGCGCCGAGGTGAACAGCAACCATGCCGTGTCCTCGGCGTGCTGGCTGACCGGCGTCCCGCCGAAGCGGACCGACGGTCCCGATTTCCGTGTCGGCGTATCCGTCGATCAAGTCATCGCGAAGCAGATTGGACAGGACACGACCTTCCCGTCGCTGGAGGTCGCGACCGAGGATTTCACCGGGCTGGTCGGCGCGTGCGATCCGGGCTACAGCTGCGCGTACATGAACACGCTCTGCTGGCAGACGGAGACGACCCCGCTGCCGATGGAGATCAATCCGCGCATCGTGTTCGAGCGGTTGTTCGGAAGCGGTGGCACCGCCGAGGATCGTCTGGCGCGGATGCGTACCGATCGCAGCCTCCTCGACTTCGTGGCCGCCGACCTCAAGCAGCTCGAGGGCGCTGTCGGCGCCGGCGACCGGACGAAGCTCGACGAGTACCTCGCCTACGTGCGCGAGATCGAACGCCGGATCCAGCAGGCCGAACAGCGCGCGCGGACGGATGCGGACGTGCCGAACGCGCCCGTCGGCGTGCCCGAGTCCTATCTGGATCACGTCGCACTGCTGTTCGACCTGCTGGCCCTGGCATTCCAGACCGACCAGACGCGCGTCTTCACGTTCATGATGGCCCGCGAAGTCAGTCAGCGGACGTATCCGGAAATCGGCGTGACCGAGCCGCATCACTCGATCTCGCACCACGGAAACCGTCCGGCGGCGATCGAGGGACACGCCAAGCTGAACGCCTATCACGTCGGCATGTTCGCGAAGTTCGTCGAGCGGCTGCGATCGACGCCAGACGGCGATGGATCGCTGCTCGATCACTCGCTCCTCGTCTACGGCAGCGGGATGAGCGACGGCAACGGACACACCGGATCACCGCTGCCGCACGTCCTCGTGGGCGGGGCCACGGGGCGGATGAAGGGCAATCGCCACATCGTGACGCCCGAGAACACGCCGATGGCGAACCTGCTGCTGGCCGTCTCGCAGAAGTGCGGTGTGGAGCAGGATCGGTTTGGAGTGAGCAAGGGGGCGGTAGATCTGTAGCTCGCGATGTTCATTCACAAGACCTCGCTCCCGCGTCGTCGCATCCTGAGAGGCATGGGCGCCGCCCTGGCGCTGCCGCTGCTCGATGCGATGGTGCCGGCGCTGACGCCGACGGTGAGGACGGCGGCCGCGCCTCGGAAGCGGCTGGGGTGCGTCTACATCCCGCACGGCGCGATCATGGATCGCTGGACGCCGGCGACCGAAGGCGCGGGATTCGAGTTCACGCCAATCCTCACACCGCTCGAGCCGTTTCGCGACAGGCTGAACGTCATCACCAATCTGACCCGTCCCGAGAAGGGCGTCGATACCAATCATGCCGGCGCGCCGGCGTCGTGGCTCGCCGGTGTGCCGCCGAAGCGTACGGCCGGGCCCGACTACGAGCTCGGGATCACGCTCGATCAAGTCGTCGCCAGGCGCATCGGCCAGGAGACGACGTTCCCGTCGATCGAGCTGGCGACCGAGGACTTCACCGGCCTGGTCGGCGATTGCGCGCCGGGATTCAGCTGCGCCTACATGAACACGCTCAGCTGGCAGTCGGAGACCGCGCCGCTGCCGATGGAGATCAATCCACGGGTCGTGTTCGAGCGGCTGTTCGGCGGCGGCGGCACGCGCGCCGATCGGCTCGCGCGCATGAAGACGGATCTGAGCCTGCTGGATTTCGTCGCCGGTGATCTCCGTGACGTACAGGTCAGGCATCGGCGCCCGCGACCGGGTTCGCCTCGACCAGTATCTCGATCACGTCCGGGAGATCGAACGTCGCATTCAACATGCCGAGCGCCAGGCCGAGTCGCTCCTCGCCGTGCCGAATGCGCCTGTCGGTGTCCCCGAGTCGTTCGAAGAGCACGTGACGCTGCTGTTCGACCTTCTTGCGGTCGCGTATGAGGCCGACCTGACGCGCGTGTTCACGTTCATGCTCGGACGCGAGCTGAGCCAGCGGACCTACCCGAACATCGGCGTGACCGAGCCGCACCACTCGATCTCCCATCACGGCAATCGCCCGCCGGCGATCGAGGGGCACGCCAAGGTCAACACCTATCACCTGACGTTGTTCGCCAGGTTCATCGAGCGCCTGCGCGCGACGCCCGACGGCGACGGCTCGCTGCTCGATCACTCGCTCATTCTGTATGGCAGCGGCATGGGCAACGGGAACGTCCACTCCGCGGATCTGCTGCCCACGCTGCTCGTGGGCGGCGCGGCGGGATCCGTGAAGGGCGGCAGGCACATCGTCGCCGGTGCGCTGACGCCGAATGCCGATCTCCTCATCAGCATGGCCGAGGCGTTCGACGTCGGGCTCGAACGGTTCGGCGGCAACACCGGCCGGATTCCTCTCTAGGCGAGCGAACGCGATCTGATGAGACTGATCTCACGCTGCTGGTGCTGCTGCCCTCATTGTTGTCGCGACCCTCGGCTCGAGCGCGGCGGAGCGCGACGTCCGCCTGATCGAGGCCGTCAAGAATGGCAACGCGGCGACCGTCCAGACGCTGTCGCGGCAGCGTGCGCTGGTGAACGCGGCCGAGGCCGACGGTTCGACGGCACTGCACTGGGCGGCTCGGCTCGACCGTCCCGAGCTCGTGCAGACGCTCATTCGCGCCGGCGCGCAGGTCAACACGAAGAACCGCTACGCCATCACGCCGCTCGCCCTGGCCGCGGTCAACGGCAGCGCGGCCGTCGTCGATGCGCTGCTGAAGGCCGGCGCGGACGCCAACGCCGTCGGCGCCGATGGCGATACCGTGCTGATGCTCGCGGCCCGCACGGGCAGGCCGGAGCCGGTGCGCGCGCTGCTCGATCGCGGTGCAGACGTGAACGCGCGCGAAGCGTGGCACGGAGAGACCGCGCTGATGTGGGCGGCCGCCGAGAATCACGCCGCGGTCGTCTCGCTCCTCGCGTCTCGTGGCGCCGACCTCAACGTGCGTTCGAAGGTCCCCGAGTTCCCGAAGGTCAAGGTCGATGCGGCGACGATGGTGTTCACGGCGCTGCCTCGAGGGGGATTGACCGCGCTGATGCTGGCGGCTCGACAGGGAGCTGGCGCCGGTGTGCGCGCGCTTGCCGATGCCGGCGCCGATCTCGACGCGGTGGACCCCGACGGGACGACGGCGCTGAACATCGCGGTGATCAACGCGCACTTCGACGTGGCCGCGTTGCTCGTCGAGAAGGGCGCGAATCCGAACATCGGTGATGCGGCAGGCATGACGCCGTTGTACGCGGCCATCGACATGCAGCATCAGGAGCCGATGATCAACCGGCCGCTGCCGAAGCCCTCGGGCCAGCTGCTGGCGGCTGACGTGGTGAAGCTGCTGCTCGAACGCGGCGCCAACCCGAACGCCACGCTCAAGACACCGCTGCTGATGCGGCAGCACAGCGGGGGCGATGCCGCAGCTTGGCGAAGGCGCCACGCCGCTGATGCGGGCCTCGAAGGTCAGCAACACGACGTTCATCGGGATGCTGCTCGACAAGGGCGCCGACCCGAATCTCAGGCTGCGCAACCAGACCACGGCGCTGATGATCGCCGCGTCGAGGACCGGCCGGAACCTCGGACCGGAGACAGCGACGATCGAGGCGATGTCGCTGCTCCTCGCGAAGGGCGCCGACGTCAACGCCGTCAACGACAACGGCGAAAGCGCGCTTCACATTGCCGTCAGCCGCGGCGACGCGCTCGTCAGATTCCTCGCGGAGCGCGGAGCGAAACTGGATCTCGAAGGACAAGGCCGGTCGAACGCCCCTTGACGTCGCGATGGGTGTCCCGGGCGGGGGAGGCGGAGGCCGAGGCCGCGGCGCACGTGGCGGCGGTGGTCCGCCGACGCCGGGCCCGGTGCGCGAGAGCACTGCCGCGCTTCTGAAGGAATTGATGGCGCGTGGATCTATGAGAGCCGGCGTGCGAAGGCGCAAAGCATGCAGCGTTCTAGGCGCCCTCGCACTGCTCGACTCGGCCTCTTCGTTATCTTGCCGCCTGCGGTGACGGCTCGACACCTGCCGGTCCATCCACGGAGCGAGTGTCCGGAGTGTGGATGTCGCATGCCACGCTGACGTCGGTCAGCGGTGGCGCGTGCGTAGGCACCGCGCTTCAGTCGGCTCTCGGCAACCGCGACATCTTCGCGGCGCACATTCAACAGTCCGGTTCCGATCTCACCGCCACGATCGGGTCTCAGGGCAATCAGACGAGCTGTGCGTACACGGGAACCGCTCGCGGCACGAGCGTCAGCTTGAACCTGTCTTCCTGTCAGGCCGGCCGCGTCGTCGGCTTCCAATGCCCGGACGGCGCGCGATTCGATCTGCAGCTCGTGGCCGATCGCATCAGCGCGCAGGCCAGCAGCGGCGGCACGGGGACGTCAACGAGTACGTGGAATGTCCTCAACCAGGGGAGCGCGGCGCCGGTCGGCACGCTGACGTTATCGGCCGAGTTCAGGTGGAACCCGCTGGGCATTCCTCACAACGACTTCCATGTTTTCGACGGCTCGGTCCTTCCCGGATACGTCGATGGCACGGTCGTGATTCCCGAGGAAGTGAATCCCTTCTGCGAGAAGTGCGGCTGGTTCTAGTGGACACTGGTCTCGGCTAAGCTGAAGGCATGTTCAGACGCAGTTTCGTCGCTCTTGTGGTCGCTGCGTGTGCGTGTGCGGCGGCCAGACACCGCTTCGGCACAGGCGGGACAGCCGGCTGGCTCCCGCCGCGCAGGAGCCGCCGTCGGCGCTGTCGCCAGCCAACCTCTCGAAGCCGCGGCCGAAGGCCCCGTTCGATCTCACGGGTACCTGGCAGCACGATGGGCGCGCGAACACCTGGCGCTTCGTCCCCGAGACGTTCAAGCTGACGCCGCAGGCGCAGGTGCACTACGACCTGGGTGTGAAGGCGCTGAAAGAGGGCGGCGTCTATCGCGACGACATCGGGCAATGCTGGCCTGCCGGTCTGCCGCTGATCATGACGCGCGTGTGGCCGATTGCCGTGATCCAGGTGCCCACCGCCATCTACATGGTGAGTGGATTCATGAACAGCCTGCGCGTCATCTATCTCGACGGCCGCCCGCACACCGATCCGGATCTCGTCGTCCGCAGCTTCAACGGTGAGTCCATCGGGCGCTGGGAGGGCGACACACTGGTCGTCGATACCAAGTACTTTCCGGGCCACCACCACTGGCTGGATCAAGGCGGCGCATCGGTGCCGGCCAGCGAAGACCTGCACATCATCGAACGGTTCCGGATGCGGCCCGATGGGAACTTCGACATCGAGTACACGATGACCGACCCGAAGAACTGGGAAGGCGAATGGAAGATGGTGAAGACGTTCCGGCGGCGCAACGACACCGACATCACCGAGGTGCAGTGTCTGCCCGACTTGAACGACCGTCTTCCGGCCACCTCGTCGAAGAGACTGGTGAAGTAGAGGCGGGTCGCGTAGAGGCGGGTCTTCAGACCCGCCTTGGAGAAAACATGAATCGCTCAACCCTGTCGTTTGCGGCCGCCTTGATCGTCTCGGCGACCATCTCGCTCTCGGCCCATCACTCGCCGGTCATGTTCGATCGCAGCGTCCGGAAGACGCTCGTCGGCACAGTCGTCGAATTCGCGTGGATGAATCCTCACGCCTCGATTCAGCTCGACGTGCCCGGCGAGGGCGGCGGACCGTCCGGTGGGGCGTCGAGCTGGGCAGCCCCAACTCGATGGTCAGGAACGGCTGGCGGTCGTCGCTCCTCAAGCCGGGCGACAAGGTCACCGTCGTGGTCAACCCGCTCAAGAGCGGCGAGTTGGGCGGGATCTTCGTCTCGATCACGCTGGCCGATGGCCGGACGCTGGGTGGAAACGCGGTGAACTGAATAATGGACGGTAGTGAAGGCAGACGAGACGCGACGGCGGCTGAAGTGTGATTTGCAAGAGAGAGGCTCGTTGTGACGCGACGGACTCCGGTGCCGCAAGAGCCAGCGAAGCGCCGCGCAGACCTCGAGTCGCGCCCGTCGAAGACGCACAGTTCTGGAACATCGATCTCGAAGTGCGGTCATGCCGTTCACTCGCGCCTCTCGTCGCAGCCTGGCCATGGTCGTACCAGCCCCTCATCGCAGGCGGTCAGCCCAATGCGCGTTGGTTGATTCTCAATGCACAAGGCGTCGTCCCTACCGCAGAGGCCGCCGCGAAGAGAACTCCTCCGATACATCGGCAGTATCCGAGGCGCCGCCCGCCTATGCTGGAAGCAAGCCCACGAACGTCCATTCGACAACGGAGTACAGGGCAGGTGGGCCTGGCCGCGCATTCGAGGAAGTACGACTCATGGCGGAGACACTCAGGCGTATCGCGATTGCAGGCGCGCATGACCAAGTGACCGTGTACCCAGCGCAGCCCGAGTCACAATCCATGCCGCCGGGCGACGGATACCGTCAAGCCGGACGACAACGTCAGATGACTGTACTCTTCGGCAATGCGTCAGCCAGAGCAACCGTAGTCGAAAGTTGGGTGGTAACCTTTGCAGATGGATTCTCGGCAACTACTAGATGCGGCGCTGCGGCTCACGCCAGAGGAGCGCGCGGCCTTGGCGGGCGAGCTGAATCAGAGTCTCGATAGCGAGGTTGACCTCGACGCCGAGGCGGCGTGGTCGGCCGAGATTCATGCACGACTCGCTCGAGTCGATACCGGCGTGGCGAAAACCATGCCGTGGTAGAAGCTCGTCGCCGGATTCACGCGGCTGCTCGACGTGAGCCGCGCGGTTGCGTCCAGACCGGCCTGGCTAACCTGCTAATCTGGCACCAGATGGCCGCACACTGGGTGGAAATGCCGTGAACTGAGGCTCGTTTCACTCATCACCTGCATCTGGATTTAGCATTTTGAATTCGGCATCGCACACGACAAGATCGATATAGATGGCCACTGCAGAAAAAGCGAAAGGCGGCGGACTCGAAGACGTCGTCGCGACCTCGTCCGACATCTGTTACCTCGATGGCGATCGGGGTGTGCTCGCCTATTGCGGCTACGACATCCACGATCTGGCGCAGTCGGCCACATTCGAGGAAGTCTGCTATCTCCTGTGGCATCGCCGGCTGCCGACGCGCGCGGAGCTCGGGGACCTGCAGTCGCAGCTGGCGGCCGGCCGTGCGCTCCCGGAGCCGATCATTCGGCTGATGCGCAGTCTGCCTCCGGTGAACGGCATGGACGCGCTGCGCACGGTCACCTCCGCCCTCGCGCACTACGACGCGGACGCCGACGATGCCGCGCCGCAGGTGCAGTATCGAAAAGCGGTTCGATTGACCGCGCAGGTCGGCACCATTGTCGCCACGTGGGGGCGCCTGCAGGCCGGCGGTGGTCCGATCGCGCCGGACCCGGCGATGGGTCACGCCGCCAACTTCCTCTACATGCTCACCGGCGAGCGGCCCAACTCCACGGCCATTCGCGCCTTCGACGTCGCGCTCACGCTGCACGCGGATCACGAGCTCAATGCGTCCACGTTCGCCGGCCGCGTCGCGGCGGCGACGCTGACCGACATCTATTCGGCAGTCGTGGCGGCGATCGGCACGCTGAAGGGACCGCTGCATGGCGGCGCCAACGCCGAAGTCATGAAGATGCTCCTCGAGCTGGGGCAGACCGCGACCGGCGATCGCGTGGACGACTTCATCCGCGGCAAGCTGGCGCGCAAGGAGAAGATCCCCGGCTTCGGGCACCGCGTCTACAAGACCGAGGACCCGCGCGCCACGCACCTGCGTCAGATGTCGCGCGACCTGGGCAAGCGCGCCGGCAGCACCGCGTGGTTCGACATGTCGCAGCGGATCGAGGCGCTGGTCAAGAGCGAGAAGAAGCTGAACCCGAACGTGGACTTCTACTCGGCATCCACCTACTACACGCTCGGCATCCCGATCGATCTCTACACGCCGATCTTCGCCGTGAGCCGCATGTCGGGTTGGACCGCGCACATCCTCGAGCAGTACGCGAACAACCGTCTCATTCGTCCGCGCGCCGATTACACCGGCCCCTCGTACCCGCAGCGCTTCGTTCCCCTCGAACAGCGATAACGTCGGCCGCGTGGGTGCCGGTCGATTGCCAGAGCCGTTTCGACGATGGTAGCGTCGTCGCGGTTGAACTGACGGCACAGCCTTCGCACTGCCTCCGCTCGAGCGCGCTCGATTCCGAGCCGCCGTTGCGAGGAGGCAAGACTTGTGCAGCCACGATCTTTCGAAGAAAGACTGACAATGCTCGAACGGCAGATGCTGAAGGTGCGCGAACTCCCTGATCGTGTGACGACGGTGGAGTCGCAGCTTGTGCAACGTCGACAGGAGAGCAGTGATGAATTTTCTGCGATCCGGACCGAACTGAAGACCGGCGACGAAGAGACGCGAGTGTCCATGCGGATTCTCCATGAGGACGTGTTGTCGCGCCTCGAGGTGATCGGAGAAGGCGATGGCTCAGACGGCTCAGGCCAGTGACCTCCCGCGACCTCGGTTACGGTCTCGGGAGGAGATGGAGGAGAGCTACAGACAGATCGTTGCCCGTGACCCGAAGGAAGGACCAGCACTCGTCGACACTCATCGGCGACTGATCTCCCTGCTCGATGAGATGATCGAGAGACGCGCGCGTCGCCGACGAACGGTGAGGACGCGTGGGGTATGATCGTTTTGGTCTGAATGGATCAGCGATTCGTCCGGAATTTCTCCATCATCGCCCACATCGATCACGGCAAGTCGACCCTGGCTGACCGTTTCCTCGAGCTCACCGGCGCGCTCCAGGCCCGTGAGATGGAGGCACAGGTCCTCGACGCGATGGATCTCGAGCGCGAGCGCGGGATCACGATCAAGGCCCATCCCGGTCCGGCTGAACTACACCGCGGTGGACGGCCAGCAGTACGTCCTCAACCTGATCGACACGCCCGGCCACGTCGATTTCGGCTACGAAGTCACCCGGTCGCTCGCGGCGTGCGAGGGCGCGCTGCTGCTGGTCGATGCGTCGCAGGGCGTCGAGGCGCAGACACTCGCCAACGCGTATCTCGCCGTCGAGAACGCCCTCGAGATCATTCCGGTCATCAACAAGATCGATCTCCCGAGCGCGCAGCCGGACGAGTGCAAGCGCCAGATCGAGGACATCATCGGCCTCGACGCCTCGACCGCGATCCTGGCCAGCGCCAAGGACGGCACCGGCGTCCGTGACATCCTCGAGGCGGTCGTCGAGCGCTTCCACCCGCCGAAGGGCGATCCCGACGCACCGCTCAAGGCGCTGATCTTCGACTCCTGGTACGACGCCTATCGCGGCGTCGTCATCGTCGTCCGCGTGATCGACGGCGTGCTGCGGCCGAAAACCAAGATGCGCCTCATGGCGACGAAGCAGGATTTCGAGGTGCTCGACCTCGGCGTGTTCTCGCCAAAGGCGACGCCGGTGGACGAGCTCGGCGTCGGCGAGGTCGGCTTCGTCGTCGCCAACATCAAGGTCGTGGCCGACGCCAAGATCGGCGACACGGTCACCGAGACGCATCGGCCGACCACGGAGCCGTTCCCCGGCTTCAAGGAACTGAAGCCGATGGTCTTCGCCGGGCTCTATCCGGTGGAGAGCCACCAGTACGCCGAGCTGCGCGAGGCGCTCGAAAAGCTTCGGCTGAACGACGCGTCGTTCTTCTACGAGCCAGAGACGTCGGTGGCGCTCGGCTTCGGCTTCCGCTGCGGCTTCCTCGGCCTGCTGCACATGGAGATCGTGCAGGAGCGGCTCGAGCGCGAGTACAACATGGACCTGGTCACGACGGCGCCGGGCGTGCTCTACCGCGTGACGACGACCGACGGCGAGGTGCACGAGATCGACAGCCCGGCCAAGCTGCCGGATGCCGGCCGCATCGACAAGCTCGAGGAGCCGATCATCACGGCGATGATCCTGACGCCGTCGGAGTTCGTCGGCGCCGATCCTGCAGCTCTGCCAGGACAAGCGCGGCGTCCAGAAGAAGCTCGAGTATCTGAAGTCCGATCGCGTGCTCATCACCTACGAGCTGCCGTTCAACGAAGTCGTCATGGACTTCTACGACAAGCTCAAGACCATGTCGCGCGGCTACGGGTCGCTGGACTATCACGTGACCGGCTACTGGGAATCGCCGCTGGTGAAGATGGACATTCTGGTCAACGGCGATCCCGTGGACGCGCTGTCGATCATCGTCCACAAGGACGCCGCCTACGAGCGCGGCCGGGCGCTGGTGTCGAAGATGCGCGAGCTGATTCCGCGCCAGATGTTCGAGATCGCCATCCAGGCGTCGATCGGCACCCGCATCATCGCGCGGGAGTCGGTGAAGGCGCTGCGCAAGAACGTGCTCGCCAAGTGCTACGGCGGCGACATCAGCCGCAAGCGCAAGCTGCTCGAGAAGCAGAAGGAAGGCAAGAAGCGGATGAAGCGCGTCGGCCGCGTCGAGATCCCGCAGGAGGCGTTTCTCGCCGTGCTGAAGGTGGGAACCGAGTAGGTATGCCTCAGCCGTTTCGCAAATCGCAGGTCCGCGAATTCTTCGAGTCGATCTGCGTCGCCGTGATCCTGGCGTTCTTCGTCCGCACGTTCGTCGTGCAGGCGTTCAAGATTCCCACCGGCTCGATGGAGAACAACCTGCTGATCGGCGATCACCTGCTGGTCAACAAGTTCGTCTTCGCGCCGACGCTCACCTCGATCGAGAAGGCGCTGCTGCCGATCGACCCGATTCGCCGCGGCGACATCCTCGTGTTCAAGTTTCCCGAGGATCCGACGCGCGATTTCATCAAGCGGGTGATCGGTCTGCCGGGGGAGACGATCGAGATGCGCAACAAGAAGGTCTACATCGACGGCACGCCGCTCGACGAGCCCTACGTGCACTTCCTGGATCCGCCGTCGGACGAAGGCGGCTCGAGCGCGCCGGATGCCGATGTGTCCGACCTGCGCAGCGGCTTTCCGCCGATGATGGTTCCGCCGGACCAGTACTTCATGATGGGCGACAACCGCGACAACTCGCAGGACAGCCGCTACTGGGGCTTCATGCGCCGCGACTACGTCAAGGGCAAGGCGCTCTTCGTCTACTTCTCGTTCGGCGATGGCCTCGCCAACGTGCGGTGGTCGAGGCTGCTCCATCAGATTCACTGATGGCGTCTCGCGGTAAACGGCGACCGTCACGTTCGGACGTGCCTCAGGCGCAGGCCCAGGCGGGTCTGAAGACCCGCCTCTACGAGCCACCGCGGCGGTCATCGGCGCGCGAGATGTTCGAGTCGATCTGCGTCGCGGTCATCCTCGCCTTCTTCGTCCGGACCTTCGTCGTCCAGGCCTTCAAGATCCCGAGCGGCTCGATGGAGCCCAACCTGCTCATCGGCGATCATCTGCTGGTCAACAAGTTCGTCTCGGCACCGACGCTCTCGTCGCTCGAGAGGACCCTGCTGCCGATCGATGTCGTCCACCGCGGCGACATCATCGTGTTCAAGCATCCGAAAACACCCGAACGCGATCTGATCAAGCGAACCATCGGACTGCCGGGCGAGACGATCGAGCTGCGCGACAGACGGGTCTATGTCAACGGGAAGCCGCTCGACGAACCCTATGCCCGCTACCTGTTTCCCGAGGGCGCCGGTGACCTGCCGCAGACCGACGTGCGGCGGAACTTCGGCCCCCTCACGATTCCGGACGGCCAGTACTTCATGATGGGCGACAATCGGGACAACTCCGAAGACAGCCGGTATTGGGGTCCTCTGCCGCGCGACTACGTGAAGGGCAAGGCCCTGTTCCTGTACATGTCGTTTGGCGACGGTGAGGGGAGCGTGGCCAACGTTCGCTGGGCTAGAATTCTTCGTCAGATTCACTGAATGAAAACGCTCTTCAAGCTCGTTGTCGCCCTCCTGGTGCTGAACGCCTCCGTCCAGGGAGCGCTGGCGATGTGGCAGTACTACCAGTTCAAGGATGCCGCGCAGCAGGTGGTGCTGTTCGGACAACGAGCCGATTTCGAGGAGATCCAGGCCAACATCCTGGCCAAGGCCACTGAGCTCGACGTGCCGATGAGACCCGACGACGTCAAAATCAGCCGGGACGGTACGCGGACGATTGCCGAGGGTTCGTACATCCAGTCGGTGCCGTTCTTTCCGAACTACCCGTACCCGGTGAAGTTCACGTTCCTGGTGGACGCGGTCTCGGTCGGCGAGCCCCTCGGGTCAGGCCGGAAGTAGATCCTCGATCGCCTGCTCGAGGTCACGTCGCTCTCGCGACACGCGGCTGACGTAGTCCGCGTCTTTCAGGTCTGCCAGGTTGGTCTCCACGTTCAGGGCCGCGCCGCGTGCGGCCGCCTTCAGCAGATGCATGGCGACGGTGACGTCGCTCGCCGCGGCGAGTGCCCCGCTGCCGGCGACGGTTGACGCCTCGCGCATCACCTGTGCGCACGCGCGCAACGTCGCGAGCGGCGCCTCGGTGGCCGCACGCATCGCGGCGTCGATGGCGGCGCGGCGAGCGGCTTTCTCGGCGTCGTTCGACTTCGGGAGCCGATAGGCGCTGAGTACCGACGAGTAAGCGTCGCTGTCCCGATCGACAAGCGCGGCAAGCTCGTCGCGTAGCGGCTTCACCCTGGCCGCGGCCGCGGCGAGCGCCGCGCGCTCCTCCTCGGTTCCGTGGCGGGTCTTTGGCAGGCCAGCCACCATGATGAGCAGCGACGCGCCGACCGCACCGGCGAGCGCGGAGGCCGACCCGCCTCCAGGCACTGGTGCATTCGAGGCGAAGGCGTCCAATAACTCGGCGAGCGTGAGTTTTGAGTATCCGCTCATGCGCGATACCTGCTTCCAACGTGGGGGCCGCCTTCAGGCGGCCCAGTCGCTGACATCACAATCGCTCCGCGTTTAATGACGTGCTGGATCGCCGCGGCACCGATTCGCAGAAGCTGCACCAGGTCGCCGCGAACGATGACCGCATCCATCAGCTTGCCGGGCTCGAGGCTGCCGCACGTATCAGCGCGATCGAGCGACCATGCCGCGTTCAGGGTCGAGGCGACAAGCGATTCTTCGAGCGTCATGTGCATGGCGAAGCAGGCCAGCGTCATGGCGAACGGCATCGACGGCGAGAAGCCGCCGCCGGGGTTTACGTCGGTGGCCAGCGCCACGGGCACGCCGCGGTCGATCAGCATCCGCGCCGGCGCGAAGCGGCCGAGCTTCAGGTAGAACGCCGCGCAGGGCAGCAGGACCGCGCAGACGCCCGCCGAGGCGAGCGCGTCCGCCTCGGACTCGTCCACGCACACCAGATGGTCGGCGGACCGCGCGCCGACGTCCGCCGCCACCCGACAACCGCCGCTCGTCGCGAGCTGATCGGCGTGGATGCGGGGCATCAGTCCGGCCCGCTTCCCGGCCTCGAGAATCGCGACCGACTCCTGAGTGGTGAAGAACCCGGTGTCGCAGAAGACGTCGCACCACTCAGCCAGGCCCTCGCTGGCCACGCGAGGGATCATCTCGTCGATCACGCAGGCCACATACGCGCTGCGTCGCGACTTGTATTCGCGCGGGATTTCGTGCGCGCCGAGGAACGTCGGAACGATGTCCATGGCGTGGCTTCGGTTGAGGTGTCGAATCGCGCGCAGCTGCGCCAGCTCCGATTCAGTGGTCAGGCCGTAGCCGCTCTTTGCCTCACAGGTCGTGGTCCCGGCTGCGAGCATCTCGTCGAGGCGCGGCCGGGTTGCGTCGGCGAGCTCGGTCTCCGACGCCGCGCTCGTCAAGGCGACGGTCTTCATGATCCCGCCGCCCTCGGCGGCGATCGCCTCGTAGGTGTCGCCCAGCAGGCGGCGGCGCAGCTCGTCCTGTCGATCGCCGGCGAAGACAACGTGCGTGTGCGGATCGACGAATCCGGGAACGACGGTGCACCCGCCGGCATCGAGGCGCATCGCGTCGGCGTGCAGATCCAGATGACGTTCGACATCCGAGGCCGGACCGACATGGACGATGACGCCCTGGTGCGAGGCGATGACGGCGTCGCGAAGAGGCGTGATGTCGCGCTGCGCCGCGCCACGCCGAGGCGCCGGGCCGGCGCACGTGGCGACGAGGCTGGCGTTCTCGATGAGAAAGTCCGCGGCGACGCGCACGGGTCAGCGTAACTCAAAACTCGAAACGCAAAACTCAAACAATGACTGCACATGTCACGACTGCGACTGCGCTCACTGCACGTGACTGCGGTCGCTTTATGCCGTGCTCGCTTCAGAACCGCGGAGACGCTCGAGGCGCGGAGCTATATTGTCTGGTCTTGGCTCACGACGTGCATCGCGTTCGCGTTATCCCGCGGGCCGGAAGGTCAGGTATCGCCGGCATGCGCGGCGACGTCGCTGCTGGTCTCGACTCAATGCTCCTCCAGTGGACGGCGCAGCCAACGCTGAACTGATCGAAGTCCTCGCTGACGCCATGGACATTCCCAAGCGCGCCGTTTCCGATCGTCGCTGGAGAACGTGCCCGCCAGAAACGCGTGCGGATCGATGGAGTGACTCAGTGAATTTGTCGTTCGTAAGCTGAGCTCCAACAAATAGCCTCCGTGCCTCCGCGTCTCGCTGTTCGTGATCAAGCGCAGTCACGTGAAGTGAGTTGACGTCACGTGCAGTGAGCGCAGTCACAGCTTTGACATGTGCAGTCATTGTTTGAGTTTCGCGTTTCGCGTTTTGAGTTACCCTGATTCCAATGCCCAGGCCTCAGCAGGCCGCCGCCATTCCGATTCGCCGCCGCGGCATCGACGACCTGCAGGTGTGCCTCATTCGCAAACGGCTCTCGGCCGGCGCATGGGGCATTCCGAAAGGGACCGTTGACCCGGGGCTCACCCACCCGGAGACGGCGTTGAAAGAAGCGTGGGAAGAAGCCGGCGTGCGCGGCCGGTTGATTGGCGACGCGCTCGGGACCTATCGATACGAGAAGGTCGGCCGTCCGCTCACCGTGATGCTCTACGTCATGGAAGTGCTCGAGTGCCACGACGACTGGGACGAGGCCGGTCTCCGTGAACGCATGTGGGTGTCACTGGACGAGGCCGGGTCGTTGCTCGTCGAGCATCCGGCGTCCGTCTTTCTCAGTCGCGCGCTGCGGCTCTTCTCGGTCGAGGCATGACGATCCGGGCGATTGCCGCCGTTGTCGTCGTGCTGTCACTGGGGCAGGCCTCGCCTGCCCCGGACCTGATTGTTCACAATGCCCGCGTCTACATCGTCGATGCGGGTCGCTCGACCGCGGAAGCGATTGCCGTCCGTGGCGATCGAATCGCAGTTGTCGGCAGCAACGCCGAGGTGCTCGCCCGTCGCGGTCCATCCACCCGCGTGATCGACGCCGGCGGGGCGACGATCGTGCCTGGATTGCACGATGCGCACGCGCACTTCACCGGCCTTGGCGCCAGCATGCAGAGCATCGACCTGCGCGGCACTACAAGCTACGAGCAGGTCGTGAGCGCCGTCCGCCAGCGCGCGGCCGCGGCACGGCCGGGCGAGTGGATCGTCGGCCGCGGATGGGATCAGAACGACTGGCCGGATAAACAGTGGCCGACGCACGACCTGCTGAGCGCGGCGTCGCCTGACAACCCGGTGTATCTGACGCGTGTGGACGGGCATGCCGGTCTGGTCAATCGCCGCGCGATGAACCTGGCAGGCCTCAGCGCGGCGACCACCGATCCGGCGGGAGGCCGTCTTATCCGCGGGTCCGGCAATCAACCATCCGGAGTCCTCATCGACACCGCGCAGGGACTCGTGTCGGCGAAGATTCCGCCGGTCAGCACCGCCCAGCTCGAGGAACAGATCCTTCTTGCCGATCGCGAAACGCGAAGACTCGGCCTGACGATGGTCCACGATGCGGGGACGGACGGTCGAACGGTCGAGGCCTACAAGCGGCTGATCGATGCCGGCCGTCTGAAGACGCGCCTCTACGTGATGCTGCGCGGATCTCTGCCCACGCTGCAGCCGGCCTTCGACAAGGGTCCGATCGTGGACTACGGCAATCATCATCTGGCTGTCCGTGCGATCAAGGTCGTCGCTGACGGCGCGCTCGGCTCGCGCGGCGCCGCGATGATCGAACCCTACTCGGACGAGCCCGGCACGACGGGACTACTGACCACGCCGCCGGATGAGGTCTATGCCCAGACGCTTGCCGCGTCGAAAGCGGGATTCCAGACCGCGATTCACGCCATCGGCGATCGAGGCAATCGTGTCGCGATGGATGCGTTCGAGCGTGTCCAGCGCGAGGTGCCTGGCGCACGGGCGCTTCGCATGCGCAACGAGCACGCGCAGATCCTGGACCGCGCCGAGATTCCGCGCTTCGCCAGCCTCAACGTCATCGCGTCGATGCAGCCGACCCATGCGACGTCCGACATGCCGTGGGTGCCGGCCCGGATCGGGCGCGAACGGATGGAGGAGGGCGCCTACGTCTGGCGGAAGCTGATTGCGTCAGGGGCGACGATCGCCGCCGGATCCGATTTCCCGGTCGAGCTGCCAAATCCCATGCTCGGCTTCTATGCCGCCATCACGCGTCAGGATCCCAGCGGCCGTCCCGCCACAGGGTGGATGCCGGACGAGCGCCTGTCGCGCGACGAGGCGCTCGCGTCGTTCACGCGCAACGCTGCGTTTGCGGCTCATGCAGAAGCGCGTGACCGGGTCGCTGGAGTCAGGGAAGCTCGCGGACTTTGTCGTACTGTCGAAGGACATCATGCGCGTCCCGCCGCCGGAGATCCTGACGACCACGGTCCGCATGACGATCGTCGGCGGGGAGATCGTCTACAACGCGACGCCGTGAACCGGCTCAGGCGGCCGGGCTTTGCTCTTGCGTCAGCGGTTCGGACGCGGGCATGCACTCGATGTGATGGCGAACATGGACCCATTCCCAGTAGGCGAGCGCCGTGTAGAGCCCGGTGTTGACGGCCAGGTGCCGCTGCCGGCGTACGGTCCATGCGGCAAGGTTGTAGATGGCGCAGACCGCCGCCGTTCCCAGCACCACGCCGTGGATGGAGGCCTTGAGGATTTCGCAGCGGCCGGGGCACAGAAGCGGCAATGGTCCCTTCATGCAGAGTTGCAGTGCAAGTGGCATGCCTTCCGATTGAGACGCGCAGACGCGTACTGGCTGCGCCAACGGCTCTGCTAGGATCCAAATCCGCTGCGTGAAGAAACGGACACCGACCCAATGGGCCGTCACTCGCGAAGAACAGGGTCTCAGGCTCGATCGAGTTCCTCGCGGCTCCCGAGCGCGTGGGTTCTCGCGGCCGCGTGCGCGTCGCGCTCGAGCGCGGCAAGGTCTTCGTCAACGACGTCGAGGCCTCGTCGAAGGATGCCAGCTCACGGGTGTCATCAGGCGACGTCGTTCGCCTGTGGATCGACCGGCCTGGCACTGCGAAGCGCCGCGCTCGGCACGGTCGGCGTGTCCGCGGGCCTTCAGGTCCTCTACGAGGACGAGATGTTGCTGGTCGTGAACAAGCCTGCCGGTCTTCTTGCCGTGCCCCTGGGGCGCCGCAAGGAATCGGCGTCCGCCTACAGCCTCATGGCTGACCATCTCGGCCGCGCGGCCGGCGCAAGCCGTTCATCGTGCATCGCATCGATCGCGATACGTCCGGGATCGTCGTGTTCGCGAAGAGCGCGCGGGCGCAGCAGGCGCTCAAGGACCAGTTTGCTGCCAGGGAGCCGGACCGCGTGTACTGGGCCCTCGTCTATGGACATCCACAGCCGCCGCAAGGCCGATGGCGCGATCGCCTGGCCTGGGATGAGGACGCCCTCAAGCAGACTGCGACCGATGCCAAGAACCCGAAGGGAGTGGAAGCGAGCAGCGACTATCGAGTGCTCGAGACGTTTGCCGAGACGTCACTCATCGAGGTGCGGCTGCACACGGGCAAGCGAAACCAGATCCGCATTCAGGCCGCGCTGCGAGGTCACGCGCTGGTGGGGGAGCGGCAATATGCGATCGGCCCGCCCGCGGTTGGCCCGTCCGGAAGGACGGGCCCTACGTTGTTTCCGCGGCAGGCGCTGCACGCGCATCGTCTTGCCTTCCGCCATCCCGTTGACGATCGAATGATGACGTTCGAGGCGCCACTGCCAGAGGATCTGTCAGACTTGTTGCGGCGACTGCGAAACACCAAGTCAGGAGAGCGACGCCGATGATGCGCCTGTTTCGTGTGATTCTCCCCGTCGATGACCTCGAGCGCGCCGCGACGTTCTACGCGGCGCTGCTCTCGCAACCGGGCGCTCGTATATCGCCGGGACGGCACTACTTCTCGTGCGGCGACGTCACGCTGGCCCTGTACAGCCCGAAGGGCGATGGCGACCCTCGCGAACCGCGACCGAACTTCGACCATGTCTACTTCGCCGTGGACAATCTCGAAGAGGTCTATCAGCGCGCGCAGGGCCTTGGCGGGCTATCGACTCACACCGGCGATGGCAACATGCCGATGGGTGAGATCGCGACACGGCCGTGGGGCGAGCGCTCGTTCTATCTGCGCGACCCCTTCGGGAACCCGCTCTGTTTCGTGGACTCGAGCACCCTGTTCACAGGCCCGCCACGCTGACCGTGGATGAGCGGCCGCGTGGGCGCTGGCGTCACGGTCGTTGCAGTCGCCGTTGTGCTTCTGGTACTCGTGTGGCTTGGACAACGGCGCCTGATCTACTTCCCCGCGACGGCATCGGCCTTACTCGATCGCGTCGGACTTCCAGGCGCTGAGCCCGTCGCCTTCGACACCGCCGACGGACTGCGCCTGAACGCGTGGTTCGTCGCCGGAGCCGGGCCTGCTCCCCGGCTCACCATCGTGATCTTCAACGGCAACGCCGGTCATCGCGGGTATCGTGTGCCGCTGGCAGCGGCGCTGCGCCGCCACGGGCTGCAGGTCCTCCTCACGGACTATCGCGGCTATGGCGGGAACCCTGGTGCGCCAACCGAGGAAGGGCTGGCCGCCGATGCGCGGGCGGCCCGCGCGTATCTGCTCACACGTTCCGACGTCGATCCCGCGCGCATCGTCTACTTCGGCGAATCGCTGGGCGCCGCTGTCGCTGTCCGCCTTGCCGTCGAGCACCCACCGGCAGGGCTGATCCTGCGATCGCCGTTTGCGTCGCTGGTCGAGGTCGGCCGGCATCACTACCCGGTGCTTGCCGGTGCGGCTGCTGCTTCGCGACCGATTCCCGTCAATCGATCGCGCAACACAGGTCCGCTCGCCGGTGCTCGTCATCGCCGGCACGCGCGACACCATTGTGCCGATCGTTCACACCCGGCGGCTCTACGACGCCTTCGTCACCCCGAAGACGCTCGTCGAAGTCTCGGCTGATCACAACGACGAGGAGCTGCTCGACGGCGAGGAGATGATTCAGTCGATTGTCCGTTTTCTGGAGCGTCTCTAGTGATGGGTGTCGGCTTTTCCCAAGCTGGGGAGCACGGCGAGCTGCCACTCGACTTCCAGGAATGGCGGCGCGGCCTGACCTATACGGTGAGGCCCGAGTTACTACGACCCATTCCGTCCAGGCGAGAGCTGCGCATGAATGTGACGGTCCGCCACGTCGCGCCGCGGTCGGCGCCGCGTCCATCATTCGCCGACATGTATGAACGGGCGACGACGATTATGGAGGCGCGCATCGGCGAGCTGCGATGCGATGATGCCACCGCCCTTGCACGAGCCTGGATCCTGGCACAGGCTTGGTTCGTCAACGACTTCAGCGTCAGGAGCGTTTACTCTGCGTCCATTACGTCAGGCGTGTCGTTTCTCGATGACGCGAGCCCCGTGCCAGTGGGAGAACCTCGCCCCGATACCGCAGCACTGCTCGTTCCCAGCGGCGGAACGCCTGAAGCTTTTGCGGCGAAGCACGTAAATGATCAAGGGGCGAGGCATCTCGACGAGATTTATATCGATTTCGAGGATGCAGACACCTCTCGGGACGTCACCGTCTCCTATGGCGAGTACGTAGCGTCCTGTGACGAGGTGGACTATGCGGCAATCGTCCAACGGGCAGAGACGCGGGCGCGCTTTCACTACCAGACGCTGAGCGTGCCTGATGGTTCAGCCAAACTGCCGTTCGACATTCTTCGTCGCGAGTGGACGTGCCTGTCGACGAACAAGACCGCGGATCCCATGATCGCGACGGTTCATGTTTATTTCCGCATCTGATCACGCCGTGCGGTTGTGGCGCTTCAGTACAGCTGCTTCTGATTCCGCTCTTCCATCTCGCAGGCGTAGTCCTGCACCGTGAGGCCCTCAGGCTGAATCTGATCGAACAGTACCTGCGCCATCGATGCCAGGGCATCGGGCGCCGGCCACTCGGCGTGCGCCCATAGCTTCGAGCGGCGGAATGCCTTCACGCAGTGGAGGAAGCACTGCTCGACTTCGACGCCGATCGCCAGCTGCGGGGTCTTCCCCTGCGCGACGCATCGAGCCAGCAGGTCCGGATCCTTCGTGATCGAGGCGCGGCCGTTGACGCGCAGGGTTTCCTCTCGTCCAGGTACGAGGAAGATCAAGCCGATGTGGGGATTGGTCAGCAGGTTCTTCATCCCGTCGAACCGCTTGTTGCCAGGGCGTTCGGGGATCACGAGGCGCCGGTCGTCGAGCACGAGCACGAATCCTGGCGCATCACCCTTCGGCGACACATCGCACGTGCCGTCAGCGCCCGCCGTGGCCAGCAACAGAAACGGGGAGTGAGCGATGAAGGCGCGGAAATGCGCATCGAGCGTGGGCCGCTCCTTGAGCACCGAGCGCGGCGCCGGAGCACCGAGCATCTCGCGGAGTTCCGCTTCGCTGGTCACGACGTGATCGAAAGCATTCATCGATGATCTCCGGCGGCCCCCACGAAAGGCGGCCCCTTACTTACGCAAGCGAGGAATGAGCTGCAGTGCGTTCTCGCGGTCGATGCCTCGCAGTTCATCTGGCGTGAACCCGCTGCCGAGCAGACCCTGCACCTGCGGCGCGCCGTCGAAAAATGGCGCATCGGTGCCGAACACGATCTGCGTCGTCGGCACCAGCGTCCTGAGCGCCTGCATGTTCACGGGATTCGCCGAGCCCGCGGTGTCGTAGTAGAACCGCCGAAGGTGAAACAGACGCGAGTTCGGCTTGGGCTGGCCGGCAAGGTTTGCCGCGGTCATCTCGGGGCCGAGAAGGCGGCCGGCCACGGACGTGATCGTTCCGCCTGCGTGCGAGAAGATGAAGCGGATGTCTCGCGTACTTCGTCGCCGAGTCGCTGACGACCAGGCTGAAGATCGTGCGCGTGGTGTCGGTCGGATACTCGAGCAGCTGATTGTTGACGCGCGGGATCAGACCCTGACAACACTGGGCATCGGTGGGGTGCGTGTACACCACGGCTTTGCGCCGGTTCAGCTCCTCGAGCACGGGCGCGAACTGCGGATCGCCAAGCCACGCGTTGCCGTAGCTGGTCAGGATCCCGACGCCGTCTGCCTTGAGCGTGTCGAACGCGTAGGCGATCTCCTGAAGACTGCCCTGCACATCCGGAAGCGGCAGCACGGCAAACAATCCGAAGCGTCCCTTGTGGTCCGACACCATCTTCGCCGCGGCATACTCGTTCATCTCGCGGGCAAGGCGACGGGCCTCGGTGGCGTCGCCGAACCAGACGCCCGGCGCGGTGATCGACAGCATCGCGGTCGCGGTCCCGACCCGGTCCAGCGTCTCGACCGCACGCGCCGGCGAGTAGTCCTTCCACGCCGCGAACCCCGGTACCGGACTGATGGCGTTCTTCGCGCCGAGGAAGGCCAGAAAGCTCGGCGACACGAAATGCTGATGGATGTCGATGCGTCGGGCGGCCGCCGGCGGCGCCTGAGCCGCGCGCACTCCACCGGACAGCAGAGCGGCGGCGCCACTCGCGGTCAACGTTCCGATAAACTGTCGCCTGGTTGCGCGCTCCACCGATGAGCCCTCCCGTCACAGCATACAGCGGTCACCATGCCATGAAATCCTTCAGCCTGCTGCTCGCCGCCCTCGTGCTCCTCAGTCAGACCCCGGCTGCGCCCGCAGCCGGCGGCGAGTCCGGTGCACCGGCTCGACCCGCTCTCGGCCGCGGAGATCACGCTCGTCACCGACGTCCTGTCGAAGGCGGGCCGCATGTCCGCGTCGATCAGGGTCGTGACGATCGAGCTCTCCGAGCCGGACAAGGCTCAACGCGGCCCAGACCCGCGTCGGCCGTGCTGTGCTGTACGACTGGAGCTCCGGCGTCACCACCGAGCAGACCGTCGATCTGCAGAGTCGCGCGGTCAGCGCCGCGACGACCGTCGCCATGGGAGATCCACCCGCTGCGCCGAGTGGTGATCGATCGCGCGACCGAGATCGCGCTCGCCGATCGGCGCGTGGTTCAGGCGCTCGCCAGACGCGGCGTCAAGGATCTCGATCGCATCACGTTCCTGGGCGGCCTTGGCGAGGGCACCCGGCTTCCCAGGCGTGGATCGTCGATTCCGATCGTCGTGTCCCCGCTCACCTGGGACGGCATCGGCAACAACATGGAGGTGCGCGGATTCGACGTCCGCGTCGATCTCGCCGCTGGAACGGTCGAAGAGATCTTCGACGCGACACCCAATCGCGTGGCCGGTGACACGGCGCAGGGGCCCGGACCGTCCGCGGGCCGCCCACTGCGGCCGCTCGTCGTGTCGCAGCCGAATGGTCCGAGCTTCAGCCTCCGCGGCAGCGAGATTCTGTGGGATCGCTGGCGGATTCACTTCGGCGTCCATCCCCGGCGCGGCGTCGAGATCTACGACGTGGCGATTGTCGACGGCAAGCAGACGCGCCCGGTGCTCTATCGGGCCGGGCTCTCCGAGCTGATGACGCCGTACGGCGATCCGGAATACGTGTCGTGGTACCCGCGCGACGCCGGCGACTACGGCATGTCGCTCTACAGCGCCACGCGCGCGAGCGCCATCGTCGGCGCGGACGCGCCCGCCAACGCGACGTTCGCGCCCGCGGTGTTCACCGATCCCAAGGGACGTCCGGTCACCATTCCACGCGTCGTCGCGATCTACGAGCGCGATGGCGGCGTGCTCTGGCGGCACAGCGCGCGAGCGAGCCGGTCCCGGCAGCTCGTCCTGAGCGGATACACGACGGTGGACAACTACGACTACCTGTTCCACTGGATCTTCAGCCAGGACGGTGCGATCGACGTGCAGACGCAGCTGACAGGCGTGATGAACGTGCGCCCGGTGGCCGCGACGCGCGACGTCGTCGCACGAGGACGATGAGACGATGTTCGCGCATCTGGTGGCGCCGCGCGTGCGTGCGCCCAACCATCAGCACTTCTTCAACTGGCGGCTCGACTTCGACGTGGACGGCGACGCCAATCGCGTGCTCGAACTGAACACCTCAAACGCCCAGGCCACGCTTCGCGATCGCGTTGGCGAATGGTTCGGCATGCGGCAGACGACGCTGAAGAGCGAGGTCGCCGCCCGTCGGGACATGGACTTCTCCACCGCGCGCCGCTGGGTCGTGGCCAGCGCGACGAAAACCAACGCGCTCGGCCAGCACACGGGGTATGCCCTCGTGCCCGGCGAGAACGCGCCGGCGTTTCAGGCGGCGGGGTCGGCGCCGAGGCGCCGTGCGTCGTTCCTCGAGCATCACCTGTGGGTGACGCTGTTCGATCCGCGTCAGATGTACGCGTCGGGTGAGTGGGTGAACCTGATGCGCGAGCGCGAAGGCGTTGAGATGTGGAGTGCTGACGATCGGCCGATCGTCGATCAAGACGTGGTGCTGTGGTACACGAACTCGGTGCTGCACCTGCCGCGGCCCGAGGACTGGCCAGTGATGCCCGCGCACAATGCCGGATTCAGGCTCGTGCCGATCGGGTTCTGGGCGTCGAATCCGACGGCGCCGGCGAAGTGATGTAGGGGCCGGCTTGTAGCCGGCCCGGGCCGCCTGAAGGCGGCCCCCACGTTAGTTCCGATCTCCGTCCTGCGGATCGTCGGGATTGCGGTCGCGGCGGCCGCCGCCGGGCGCGGCAGGGATCAGCATTCCCTTGATGCCGCCGAGTTCGACGATCGCTTTCGCCGTGTCGTCATGGACGACCGAGGCGCTCCCGCCGAAGCCGAAGCCGCCAGCGAGCCCCGTCGCATGATCGAGTGCGGTCAGTCCTCGCTTGTCCTTGACGTCGAGCTTTGCGCCGCTGGCGTGCAGGAACTTGACGAGGTCAGTGAGACCCCAGAGCGCGGCGCCGTGTGCGGCGGTGCGGCCCTGGTTGTCAGTCGCGTTGATGTCGGTGCCGGCCGCGAGGAGCAGCGTGACCGTCTCGATCGCGTCCTTCTGCGTCTTGCTGCGACCGGTCATGTCTTCTTCGCGCGTCGCGACGTTGCTGGCGATCATGATCCCGTTGACGCCGTTGCGCGTCGCCGCCTTCGGATTCGCGCCCTTCTCGAGCAGGAGCTTGATGACCGGCGTGTCTCCCGCCTTGGCCGCGCGCAGCAGCGGCGTGGTGCCGGCGCCGAGCACGCCGTCACCGCCGCGATCGAGCTTCGTGCGATAGGGAAGCGCCGCTCGCAGCGGCGCATTCACGTTGGCGCCGCGCGCCAGCAGCCTCTGGATGATCTCCATGCTGCTGAGCGTAGAGTCTTCTTCCTTCGGCGCCGGCCGGTTGGACGCGGGCATCGTATGCGCGTCCACCGCGGCGTAGAGCGCCGTGCGGCCGACGTTGTCGGCGATGTTGACGTCGATGCCGGCCTCGATCAGCGCGCCCGCGGCATCGAATTGGCCGTTCATCAGCGCCAGCACGAGCGCGGTATGGCTCTCGGGATCGATCTCGTTGATGTTGGCGCCCGAGGACGCGAGGGCCTTCACGCAGTCCACGCAGCCGGCGCGGCCGGCGAGCAGCAGGGCCGTGAAGCCGCCCGGTGGCAGCCACTTGTCGCGCGGCTCGGCGCTGCGCTGCCGCTCCCAGGTCACCACCGTCGATCGCACGTTGACGTCGGCGCCGGCCTCGACGAGCACCCGCACCATCGCCGGATGTCCCTGCGCGGCCGCCCACATCAGCGGCGTCTGTCCGCGCCAGTTGTCACCGGCGTTGACCGCCGCGCCGCGCGCCAGAAGCGCTTTCGCCGCTTCGACGTTGCCCGTATGCGCGCAGGTATGAAGGGCAGTCTCACCCAGGGAACTGGTGGCATTCGCGCTCACGCCAGCCTTGAGCAGGTGCTCGACGACCGCCGCGCTCGCACTCTCGCAGGCCAGCGCGATTGGCGTCACGCCATACCGGTTCGCGGTATTGACCTTGGCGCCGGCCTTGATCAGCCGCTCGACGAGCGTCACCTCGTCGTACCGCACCGCCCAGTGCAGCGCCGTCGTCCCATCGGGCTCGGGTGTGTTCGGGTCGATCTTCTTCTGCAGCAGCGCGATCGCTGCCGCCGCGTTGCGCGACTTCGCCGCTTCGACGAGACGAAGGTCCTTCGCACCAACCGTCTCCGCCGCGGATGCCGTGCTCGCGATCAGGAGCGCGAGTGACAGCGTGGTCAGAAGTGTTCGCATATGCATGTCCGGGCCGTCTGAAGGCCGGCCCCTACGTTCGATCGAATCAGCAGATTCTCCAGCGTCCCCGAGCTGTCTCCGAGCTTCTCCTGCGTCACGCCTACCTTGTCGAGCATGGTCACCAGCAGGTTCGTCATCGGCGTGTGGTCGGCGTACTTCAGATGCCGGCCGCCCTTCATCTTCCCGGCCGAGCCTCCAACGACGATGTTCGGCAGCGGGTAGTGATCGTGGGCGTTGCTGTTGCTCATGTTGCTGCCGTAGAGGAGCAGCGTGTGATCGAGCATGGTGCCGTCGCCGTCGGGCATCGCCTGCAGCTTGTCGAGGAACCCCTTGAACTGGGTGATGTTGAACGTCTGGATGCGGACGTTCTTTTCCATTTTCTCGGCGCGGTTCTGATGGTGCGAGATGGCGTGGTGGCCGTCGGTGACGCCGACCTGCGTGTAGGTCCGGTTGCTGACCTCGCGCGACACCATGAAGGTGATGACCCTGGTGATGTTCGCCTGATAGGACAGCGCCATCAGCTCGTACATCAACGCGACGTGCTCCTCGAAGTCGAACGGCACGCCGGCGGGGCGCGCCGGCAGCAGGAGATCCTCGTCGCCCTGGCTCTTCTCGGCGCGCTGAATGCGGCGCTCGATCTCGCGCACGTTCTCGAGATACTGCGTCATCGTCTGGCGATCGGACGGCCCGAGCTGGAGCTGCAGGCTCGAGACCTCGCGCGTGATGGCGTCGAGGATGCTGCGATCTTCCTGAATGCGCGCCACGCGTTCGGCGGCGCTGCCACCCTGGCCGAACATCCGCTCGAACACCTTGCGCGGGTTGATCTCCATCGGCAGCGGCGTTTCCGGCGTCCGCCACGACAGCGTGTTCATGTAGA
This sequence comes from uncultured Acidobacteriota bacterium, assembly GCA_963751025.1. Classification (GTDB taxonomy): domain Bacteria; phylum Acidobacteriota; class Vicinamibacteria; order Vicinamibacterales; family UBA2999; genus Gp6-AA40. The sequence continues at coordinate 90,335 of CAVVTC010000019.1, forward strand.
TGCAGCCGTAGTCGCGATCGCACGACCCGATGAGCCCGGAATGGTCTTCGGTGGCCAGCTCCATCGACGGCAGCGGCGTGTCCTGACCGATGGCCTGCGCCGCGATCTGATCTGCGGTGACTCCCGCAAACGCATCAACGCCCTGCGTGGCCTTCGGCCGCACGCCGCTCAGCCACGTGGTCGGGCTCAGCGAGTGCACGGCCGTGGTGTCGGCGGCCTTGTGACCGAGACCGCTGACGACGTTCAGCCGATCGCGGAAGGGCTCGAGCGGCTTGAGGATCGGTGTGAACTCGAAATCCGATCCGACGGTGGCCGGCGTCCACTTGTCCATGATCGCGCCGTGCGGCACGTACACGAACCCGAGACGCGACACCGGCTTCGCCGCGGTCTGCGCGAGCAGCGTCCGCGCGGGAATCATCGAGTCGAGCAGCGGGAGGGCCAGACTGGCACCCACGCCACGCAAGAAGGTGCGACGGGGCAGGCTCTTCTTGGTTATGAACATCGTGTCCTCATCAGGCGGCGGCTCTGTCACAAATCGTCCGACGACGCTTGACGCTATCAATGCGATGACGCCAGTAACCCGGTATTTTGCGTCGTTTTCATCTGGAACGGCACGCTTTTCACAATGCCCAGCACGATCGACGAGAAGCGGTAGTTCTGGGCCCCGCCAGCGGCCGCAATCCCGCGGATCACCGGCATGTCGGTGTGCGACGTCCCCCGGCCCAGGCCGTAGGTCATGAGCTTCTGGGTGACCGTCCGCACGAACAGCTCAGGCCGCTTCATCACAGCTTTTCGGAGCGCGACCGGGCCGTCAACACGGCTGCCGTCGGCCAGCTGGCCGGCCGGGTCGATCGTGCCGCCAGGTTCCTTGACCCGCCATTCGCCGATGCCGTCGAAGTTCTCGAGCGCCAGGCCGAGCGGGTCCATCACCCGGTGGCACGTGGCGCAGGTCGGCGACGCGCGGTGCATTTCCAGCCGCGCGCGCAGGGACTTCGCTTCCTGACCGGGATGGTTCTCCTGCAGGTCGGGCACGTCCGCGGGTGGTGCGGGCGGCGGGGTTCCGAGGATGTTCTCCAGGATGTACTTGCCGCGCAGCACCGGCGACGTGCGATTCGGATACGAGGTGACCGTCAGCACGCTGCCCTGGCCGAGGAGCCCGCGCCGCTCGTCGTTCTTCAGCACCACTTTGCGGAAGTAGCTGCCGTGGACGTTCGGGATGCCGTAGTGACGGGCGAGCCGCTCGTTCACGAACGTGTAGTCGGCGTTGATCAGATCGATGAGGCTGCGGTCTTCGCGCACGATGCTTTCGAAGAACAGCTCTGTCTCCTGACGAAACGCCTGACGCAGCTCGTTGTCGAAGTTCGGGAAGTCTCCCGGCGTCGGGATGTGGCCCTTGAGATTGCGCAGCATCAGCCACTGACTCGCGAAGTTGTCCACCAGCGCGCGCGACTTCGGATCGGCGAGCATCCGCTTCACCTGGCGTTCGAGAACGGCGGGCTGACTGAGCGACCCTTTCGTCGCGAGCGTCAGCAGTTCCTCGTCCGGGATCGAGCTCCACAGGAAGAACGACAGACGCGAGGCGAGCTCGATGTCGCTCACTCTGGCCACGGCTGCCGCAGGTCCGGTCTTGCTGTCCAGACTGGCCGCGGCCTCGGTGCGGAACAGGAATTTCGGGACTCGCAAGGATCAGCCGCAGGCCCTGCTCGATCCCGGCGTCGAAGTTGCCCTTCTTCCGGCCTGCGTCATACAAGGCGAGGATCGGATCCACGTCCGCGTTCGTGACCGGACGCCGATACGCGCGCCGCGCCAGGTTGGTCAGAATGCGCCGGGCGCACGCGGCTTCGTCCGAGGTCTGCTGCGGCGTGCAGGTGAAGATGCGGCGTCGGCTTGGCGTGTCTCCCGGTCCTGTCGGGCTGTACGGGCCGGTCACGTTCACGTGATCGATCTGCGGGATGCCGTTCATGTTCTGCAGATCGTGATCGCGCTCGTGGGGCTGCAGCGGTTCGTCCGATTCGGAGGCGTTGCGCTTGGCGAACGTCACGCCCACCATGTGCGGTCCGGCCTTCACCTTCACGCGCGTCTTCAGCCGCTGGTCGATCTTGTTGGCGGCCTCTGACATGTTGGTGTCCGAGGCCAGGTTGTCGGCCTCGCCGCCCACCTGCACCGCGAACACGCGCTCGCCGTCGACAGACACCTCGAACAGATGCCCGTACTCCAGCCCCTTCATGTAGCCGACGATGTTGCGCATGAGGAAGATGCTGAACTCGTATTCGGCATCCTGCGGGAAGTTGTGGCGGAAGAGCAGGCCGCCGCGCGTGCCGAGCGGAAGGCCTTCGACGTGATCTTCCTGCGAGTCGTCCGGGGGAATGCGATAGGCCAGCCGCACGACATCGCGATCGGATCCCACGGCCAGGCTGCCGATGCGGCGCGCAGCAGACAGGTACTGCTCGAGCAGCGATGGTGAGACGCGCAGCACGCCGGCGATGTTGTCGAACCCGTTGCTCTCGTCGTCGGCCGGCAGCAGATCGGTGACGTCCACCTGCAGGTCGAGCAGATCGCGCACCGCGTTGCCGTACTCCGTGCGATTGAGGCGATGCACCGGCTTGTGGCCCGGAATGGATTTGCCGACCGCGCCGCGGTCCAGCGTCTGTTCGAGCGCGACGGCGAACGCTTCGAGCGTCGGCTCGTCGGGGCGTGGCATGCCCTGCGGCGGCATCATCCCGCCGCGCAACTTCATGACGACCTTCTCCCACACGTCGGCGTGCGCGGCGGCGTCGGCGGGATTCATGCCTTCGAGCGAGAGGCCGCCGGTCTTGGCACGAGCGGAATGGCAGGTCAGGCAGTACTTCTGAACGAGCGCCGCATCAGGCAGGGTGGCTTGTAGGGCCGGTCCTTTTGGACCGGCCGGACTCACCGGCTGGCCCGCCGGGACGGAAGGCGCCTGCGGATCGGCGCTCACGCCGATCGACGCGATCAACGCAATTGCCCCTAGAATCAGGCCGGTCTTCACGGACCGATGTGCCACGTACATACCTCTAGTTACGCCCTAAAGGGCGTGGACTATAACATCGATCCGGCTATTTTCGCCGAAACGACATCTATTATGACGCTTAAGTTCCTGTGCACGCTAGGGATACTGCTCATGACCGTGCTCGTCTCTGCTCAACAGCGATGGCTCACTGCCAATGACAAGAGCCTGCAGACCGACGGCATGTTCACCGAGTATCCGCTGCCCAATCCGGGGAGCGGACCGACCACCATTGCGCTCGCGCCTGACGGGACGCTGTGGTTCACCGAGAGCGCTGGGAATCGCATCGGCCGCATGAATCCTGACGGCACCGGGCTGAAGGAGTTTCCGCTGCCGAACCCCGGCAGTGCGCCGCGCATCATCGCCCTGGGATCGGACGGCAACATGTGGTTCTCCGAGCACACCGGCAACCGGATGGGCCGCATCGCTCCTGACGGGCACCCTCACCGAGTTCCCGATTCCGACGCCGAACAGCATGCCGCGCGCGATCGCGCTCGGCGTCCGACGGCAACATCTGGTTTGGCGAGTTCGGCGGCGGCAAGATCGGGCGGATTACGCCTCAGGGCGACGATCACCGAGTTCCCGATTCCCACGCCGGACAGCGGACCGCGTGCGCTGGCCGCCGGACCCGACGGCAACATCTGGTTCTCGGAGTTCAACGCCAGCAAGATCGGCCGCATCACGCCGCAGGGCGTGATTACCGAGTTCCCGCTGCCGCGGCCCAACTCCGGACCGGGCGACATCACGGCCGGCGCGGACGGCCACATGTGGTTCGTCGAGCTGGCCGGGACGATGGACGGCCGCAAGCCCGATGGGAATCGCGTCGGGCGGATCACGATGAGCGGTGAGGTGACCGAGTTCCCGATTCCGAGTCAGACCGGATCGCCGATCAACATCGCGGTCGGTCCCGATCGCAACATCTGGTTCACCAAGGGCGGGATCGTCGGGCGCGTGACGCCGGACGGCGTCGATCACGGAGTTTCCCGCTGCCGGCGCCGAACGGCGGCGCGACCGGCCTGACCGCCGGCAGCGATCGTCAGCCGCCGACCCGCTTGAGCAATCGGCTATGGGTTGCCGAGTCAGGCGGAAACAAGATCGCGTTCCTGAGTTTTCGATAGGCAGGCGTCCGAACGAGCAGAATCCACGCTATTTCGGATAGAGCGTCGCGATGTCCGCGTGTCGCCGTCAGAAATCTTCGTCGGCGCGTCGAACCCTTTCTTGTCGGTGAAGTACTCCGCCGGAAAGGCGTTCGCTCGCGAATCGTCGGTGAACTCGATCTTGAGATTCATGTGCGGCTGCCATTGCATACCTGCACTTGATGGCTTCGTCCTGAATTTGCTCCTTGCAGAATGGGCACAGTTTCATGATTCGGCCGTGATGGTAGGGGCAGCATGAGCTTCAAGTGATTCGCCTCCGCAATAGAATCGCTAGAGTCCTAACCCCCAAGCTCCATCGGCGCCCGTGTGAACATTCAGAGGTGGGTCACAACCGGACAACCACTCTGGCCGGGCGAGTTCTTCTCGCCGCGGGCTGGTTGGCGGCATTCGTCTTCACCCTGGCCACGTACGAGCTGACCAACGATCAGTTCGGACGCATTTCGCCCGGCTGGCAACTGGCCAGGTTTGGCGACGTGCCATTTCGCGACTTCCTCGACCCGGGCTACTTCCTCACCGAGCTCGCGACCGCGACGCTGCAGCGCCTCTTCGGAGATCAGCTTCTTGGCGAGATGCTGCTCAATGCCGTCTGCATCGCCACCGGCGCCGTGTTCGTGCTGCGGCTGTCGTCTCGCGCGTCGGGTTCCACGCTCATCGGGTGGACGGCGGCCGCCGTGGCGCTGCTGTCGATGCCGCGGGCATACGACTACGACAAAGTTCTGTTCTACCCATTAGGCGTGTTTCTGTGCTGGCGCTACATCGATCGGCCCAGCCACGAGGAACCTGGTGTGGCTTGGCGTTGGTGTGACGGTCGCGGGACTCTTCCGCTACGACAACGGCGTCTTCACCGGCGGCGCTGCGGCCGTCGGACTGATCGTCGTGCACGCGCGCGATCGGCGATTGCTGATGCGCCGTCTCGGTCTGCTCGTCGCCACAGCGTGCGGTGTCGCAGCACCGTGTCTGCTCTGGATCCACTGGCACTCAGGATTGGCGGATGCCGTCGATCAGATGTGGACCTACGCGATGCGTGAGGGAGCGCGAACGCGCATCGAGTCGAGACCCGCATTCGCGATCGGCGACCTCTTGGTGATCGATCCCCCTCAGTCTGCAGGCGCGATTCAGATCACATGGAGTCCCGCAGTCGGCCTGGCGGCCAGACGCACGCTCGCGGAGCGATATCAGCTCCATGATGAAGCGCCGGATGGTCCTCCCGAGTCGAGAACGTGGTCGTACAGCGTCGCCGATCCCTCTTCTGTCCGCCGCCTGACGGTCGATCCGTTCGTCGAGCACACGCGCGACATCCGAATCACGGCACAGTCCGACGCTGCTGGCAAGAGCGCGGCTTCTGCCCGGTCTGCGCGACGCCCACAACGGGTCCGCGTTCCTCTACTACTTCCTGACGTGGCTTCCCGTCGCGGCGGCGGTGATCATCGTGTTCCAGCGGCGATCGATCGGTGACGATGCTCAGATGGAGCCAGCCCGCATCGCTGCGTTGCTGACCCTGTGCCTCGCGCTCAACATCTTCATTCTTCGCGATCCGCTTGGCGCCCGGATTGGCGGCATGGCCGGACCGGCTGCCGTCCTGTTCGCGTGGATCGCCGGGCGTCTCATGCGTCGTTGGGCGGGAAGCCTCGCCCTCGTTCTGCTGCTGGCGTGCGTGGTCGCAAGCCTGTCAGGTGTCGCCGAATGGAACCGCCGCCTGATGTTCGACGAGTCGATCGTCGGCCGTGTGAGGCGGTTGACGACAGTCATGGCGGCGACGCCCCCGCTGATCACCACGCTACCGAACGCGCATCTGTGGGGGCTGGCCGCCTATCTTCGTGAATGCATCGGCCCGGCCGATCGTGTGTTTACTCCGGCATTCGTTCCTGAGCTGTACTTCTTCGCTCAGCGCGGTTTCGCAGGAGGCGTCGTCGCGACATTCGGGGGGCACTGGTCGGAGCCACGCTTCGAGCGGCGGATGATCGCCGCCTTGTCGTCGCAGTCGGTCCCCCTCGTCATCTTCGAGCCGGGCGAGATGCAGTCCTTCGCGGCCTCGTATCCGGCGCTCGACCGATACCTGCGCGAGCACTATGTCAAGGCAGGGGAGTCCACGTTCGACGCCTCGGATGCCCACTCGTTTCACGTGTTCGCCCGCCGTGATCGCCCCCCTATTCATCTCCATAGCCGTTTCTCGTTGCCGTGTTTTGTGTAATCTCACTCCGGAACGAGTTGAGGAATAGACTATGGCGATGCCTCGAATGCATGAGCGCACTGATCTGGATTGGGATCTCGCTGCTCGGCGCCGGCGCCTTCGCCTATATCGCGCTCGCGCGCGGCGAGACGATCGGCGCGGCGTGGCTGGTCATCGCCGCGGTCTGCACGTATCTCGTCGCCTATCGCTTCTACTCGCGCTTCATCGCCGAGAAGGTCTTCGAGCTCAATCCGCGCCGCGCGACGCCGGCCGAGCGGTTGAACAACGGCCGCGACTTCGTCCCGACCAACAAGTGGATTCTCTTCGGCCATCACTTCTCGGCTATCTCCGGCGCGGGACCGCTCGTCGGTCCAACGCTCGCGGCGCAGTTCGGTTTCCTGCCCGGCACGATCTGGCTGATCGCCGGGGTCGTCCTCGGCGGCGCGGTGCAGGACTTTCTGATCCTCTGCGCGTCGATGCGGCGCGATGGCAAGTCGCTCGGGCAGATCGCGAAGGAGGAAGTGAACCCGGTTGCCGGCCTGGCGGCGATGGTCGCGATCTTCGCGATCATGATCATCCTGCTCGCCGTGCTCGCGCTGGTCGTCGTCAACGCGCTGCGCGACAGCCCGTGGGGACTCTTCACGCTGTCGATGACGATTCCCATCGCGCTCTTCATGGGCCTGTGGATGAACAACATCCGCCCTGGCAAAGTGGCCGAGGCGACGGTCATCGGCATCGTCCTGCTGCTGCTTGCACTGGTCGGCGGGCAGTGGGTCTCGGAGCACCCGACGTGGGCGCCGGCGTTCACCTGGTCCGGCACGTCGCTGTCGTGGGCGGTGATGGTCTACGGATTCATCGCCTCGGTGCTGCCGGTCTGGCTGCTGCTGGCGCCGCGGGACTACCTGTCAGCGTTCATGAAGGTCGGGACGATCATGATCCTCGGCATTGCGATCATGTTCGTGATGCCGCCGCTTCGCATGCCGGCGGTGACGCAGTTCATCGACGGCTCCGGCCCGGTGTTCGCCGGCAAGCTGTTCCCGTTTGCGTTCATCACTATCGCGTGTGGCGCCGTCTCGGGCTTCCACGCGCTGGTCTCGAGCGGGACGACCCCGAAGATGCTGACGTGCGAGCCGGACGCGCGGCTGGTCGGCTACGGCAGCATGCTGACCGAGTCGCTGGTCGGCGTCATGGCGATGGTCGCGGCCGCGACGCTCGATCCCGGCGTCTACTTCGCGATGAACGTCGGCCCGGCGACGCTCGGCACCACTGCGCAGTCGGCGGCGCAGGCGATCTCGCAGTGGGGATTCACGCTCGCGCCCGATCAGCTCGACGTGCTGGCGAAAGAGATGGGTGAGTCGACGCTGCTGTCACGGACCGGCGGCGCGCCGAGTCTGGCCGTCGGCATGGCCGGCATTCTGCACAACGTGTTCAGCGGCGCCGGCCTCGCGCTCTGGTATCACTTCGCGATCATGTTCGAGGCGGTGTTCATCCTCACGACGATCGACGCCGGCACGCGCGTCGGGCGCTTCATGCTGCAGGAGCTGCTCGGTCACGTCTACAAGCCGCTCGGCGAGACCTCGTGGTATCCGAGCATCCTGCTCTCGTCGGCGCTCGTCGTGCTGGGCTGGGGCTACTTCCTGTATCAGGGCATCATCGATCCGCTCGGCGGCATCAACTCGCTGTGGCCGCTGTTCGGGATCGCCAACCAGCTGCTCGCCGCCGTCGCGCTCTGCGTCGCGGCCACCGTGCTCGTTCAAGATGGGCAAGCAGCGCTACTTCGTGGGTGCCGCTCATTCCGCTCGTCTGGCTCGCGGCGGCGACGCTGACCGCCGGGTGGCAGAAGGTCTTCTCGCCCGATCCGAAGCTCGGGTTCCTGTCGCACGCGCAGACCCTGGTCAACAGCGCGGCGCCGAATGCCGCGCGGATGATCTTCAACGACCGCCTCGATGCCGGCGCTCGCGCTGTTCTTCATGGCGATCGTCGTCGTCGTGATCCTGGCATCGGCCAGGGAGTGGTATCAGATCGCGGCCAAGAAGAAGGCGCCGAAGGTGAATGAGGCGCCGTTTGTGGAGTCGAGGCTGCCGGCTGACGATGACTTCACGTGACTGTCCTGACTGCACGTGACTTCGCTCGACTTCACGTGACTGCGCGTGCTCACGACACACCGAGGCACCGAGGCACCGAGGAATCGAATTGGCTTTGTAGAGGCGGACTCAGCCCGCCTGCACTGCGCTCACTTCACGTCAACTTGCTAACCGCGGAGACGCGGAGGCGCGGAGCATTCAGATGATCGTTCACGATCGACGCACTTTCCTGGCGACCGCACTTGGAGCCGCCGCGGCGGCACGAATCGCCGCGCAGGCACCAGCTGCCCAGCCGCCGGTCTCGCCGGTACCGACGCCGCGTGATTGGTCGCGGCTCGAGCCGATGGCTTACCCGGATCCGGACATCGTCGCGCTCACGCCGGCGTTCCGGCGCTACATCGTCTTCAACACCGTCATCAAGCGGATGCACATCGGGACGCTGTGGGCCGAGGGGCCGGCGTGGAATGGCAACGGCCAGTTTCTGGTGTGGAGCGACATCCCGAACAACGTACAGATGCGGTGGATCAACGAAGACAGCCGCGTGACGACGTTCAGGAGTCCGTCGGGCTACAGCAACGGCAACACGTTCGACTACGAAGGACGCCAGCTCTCCTGCGAGCACGGCGGCCGCCGCGTCGCGCGCTACGAGCGCGACGGCACGGTGACGACGATCGCCGAGCGGTTCCAGGGGAAGAAGCTCAACTCCCCGAACGACGTCGTCGTTGCGCCGGACGGCGGCATCTGGTTCACCGATCCGTTCTACGGCATCCGCGGCAACTACGAAGGGTTCAAGGCCGAGCAGGAGTCGAAGGAAGCGGTCTATCGCGTGGACGGGAAGACCGGGCAGATTGCCAAGGTCACCGACGAAGTCGGTCAGCCGAACGGACTGTGCTTCTCACCGGACTACAAGAAGCTCTATGTCGCCGACACCGGCATGCCGCGCGACATCAAGGTGTGGGACGTGGATGGCCAGACGCTGCGCAACGGCAAGCGCCTCATTCAGCTCGATATTCCCGGAACGGGTGCGCCGTCGGCTGCCGACGGGATTCGCTGTGACGCGGATGGCAACATCTGGGCGGGCGCGCGGCCGGGAGTGCAGGTGGTCGCACCAACAGGTGAGCGCATCGGGATGATTCGGTTGCCGGAGACCTGCGCGAACGTGTGCTTTGGAGGTGTGCGGAGAAACCGGCTCTTCATGACCGCGAGCCAATCACTCTATGCGGTCTATGTGGAGACGACGGGCGCGCATATCGCGTAAATCAAAACTCAAAACGCAAACTCAAACACTGCAGACTCGAACGGCTTACGCGGGTATGTCGATCCTCGGCCGCAGCTGCAGAATCCGGCCCTCGCGCTGATCCTGCTCGCGCACGAACTCGAGCGTGTTCTGCAGCGTCGCGATGATCGACTCGAGCATCACCTCTGACTCGCGGCGCTTCAGCCGCATGCCGTCGATCTCGCGCTGCACGTCCTCGAGCTGCGACTGCGTGCGCTGCATCAGCAGCTCCACCTGGCCTTCGGCGTCGCGGACGATGCGCGTGGCGTCGAGCTGGGCGGTGCTCTTCATGTCGTCAGAGGCCTTGTGCGCGCTCATCAACGCGCTCTTCAGCGTGGTCTCGAGCTCGCGATACTGGGTGAGAGAGGCCTCGAGGCGGAACACGTCCTGGCGCAGGCGCTCGTTCTCGCGCAGCGCCTGCTCGTAGCCATCGGCGGTTTCGAGCAGGAAGGCATTGACCTCGGCCTTCTCGTACCCGCGCATGGCGGAGTTGAACTTCGCTTGACGGACGTCGAGCGGTGTCGGGGCAGAGTGGCGGTCCGGTGACGGCAGGCGGCGCGTCTCGACGGCCGGAGTGAATTCCTCAGCGTTCGACATGTCTGCTCCCAAAAATCGCCGTACCTACCCGCACCGTGGTGGCGCCTTCGTGAATCGCCACCTCGAAATCCCCGCTCATACCCATCGACAGCTCGCGAAGCATCGACGCGGGAACACCGGACGCCTGCCACTGGTCGCGAAGGTCGCGCAGCTGGCGGAACCAGGGTCGCGAGTCTTCGGGCGTCTCCGGATAGGGCGGCAGCGTCATCAACCCGACAACACGGGCGGCGCGACATGCGGCCGCGGCCTCGAAGAGCCGCGGCACCTCCGCGGGTTTCGCGCCGTACTTGGTCGCTTCCCCGGCGAGGTCCACCTGAATCAGCAGTTCCGGTGTGTGTCCGGTGTCCGCGGCCGCCTGGTCCAGCTTCTGGATGAGCTCGACGCTGTCGACCGACTGAATCACCGCGAACGCCGGCGCCGCCTTTCGGGCCTTGTTCGTCTGCAGGTGGCCAAGCAAATGCCACCTGATTGAATGGTCGGCTGATCCCTCGATTTTCTGTAGGGCCAGCTCGACTTTCTGTAGAGCTTCCTGGACGCGATTCTCGCCAAAATCCCGCGCGCCGGCCTCGAAAGCCTCGCGAACAGACTCGATGGGAAATGTCTTGGAAACGGCGACGAGACGAACGGTGGCGGGATCCCGACCGGCTGACTGTGCCGCTGTGGCGATGCGCCCGCGGATCTCAGTCAGCCGATCGGCGATGGACACGGTCTATTTCTTCAGCATCCCCTGAAGCGCCGGTAGTGCGGCCTTGACCTCGCCGGCCTTCGGGCCGTTCGGGTCCACCTTCAGATAGGCCTCGAGCGCGGCGACGGCTTCAGGAATCTGGCCGAGGTTGAGCGACGTCATCCCGAGCTGGTAATGGGCCATCCCCATAGTCGGATCGGCCTTGGTTGCTGCCTCGAATTGCGTGCGCGCTTCGGCGAACTTGCCGGAGTTGAAGAAGATGACGCCCTGGTTGTAGGACGCCTCGGCGCCGGCCCCACCGCCGGCTGCGCCGGAGTACTTCGAGGCGTTGGCGCTGGCTTCGGCCGCCAGATCGAACTTCTTCTGCGCGTTATAGATGTTGGCGAGGCCTGTATACGCTTCGCCCGAATCGGGCTTCAGCTCGATCGCTTTCTTGAAGGCGACCTCCGCCTCGGTGTACTGCTGCTTGGCGGCGTGGGCCACGCCGATGTTGTAGTAGCAGTCCACGCAGTTGGGTATCTTGCCGACCACTTCAGTGAACTTGGCGATGGCCTCGTCGTGGCGTCCGGCCTTCATCGCATCGACGGCCGCCCCGGCCAGCGCCTGCACGGCCGCCGCGGCTTCCTTGTCAGCAGGGCCCGTCCCGGCTGCCGCAGTGCTCAACGAGAAGGTCAGGGGATTGTTCGGGCCCTGCCGCACCTGCAGCTTCAGCGTCTGCGTGCCGACCTTGTCTTTCGACGCCGTGACACTGTAGCCACCGGACGCCAGGCCGACCTGCAGGAAGTCGCCGTTCTTGTCCGTCTTCGTCTGGGTCTTGCGATTGGCGTCCGTCGCCTCGAAGAGGATGGTGGCGTCCTGAACCGGCTGGCCCTTCGCGTCGGTCACCTTGCCGCGAACCACGCTCTGCGCCAGGGCCGGCGCTACCGATAAGGCACACAGAACAACCGCTGCTACGACACCGCGGAACAGGTGGGTCCGCATCGAAAGCCTCCGCATGAATGTAGCTACCGGAAACGCCTAGACAGCGTCCCCGTGGAAGAAAACGTAGTAACAGTCTACTTGAAGAACTGACCGACCGCCGAAAGGTCGTAGGTCACGGGCGCCGGCGGCAAAGACGCCAGAAACCGGCGTCCATATCCCATTGTCCGCAGCCGTGGATCGAGGATGGCCAGCACGCCCCGATCGCCGCGGTGCCTGATGAGACGACCGAGTCCCTGCTGCAGAGCCAGGATCGCGAGCGGCACCTGGTAGTCCGCGAAGGCATCGCCGCCCCGCGCGGTAATGGCATCGATGCGCGCCGCGGTCACCGGATCGCCCGGAGACGCGAACGGCAGCTTGTCGATCACGACACAACTGAGCGCGTCGCCGACCACGTCCACGCCCTGCCAGAAACTGGAGGTGGCCAGCAGGACGGCGTTCCCCGCCGATCGGAAGTTGTCCAACAGCGCCGAGCGTGGCGCCGATCCCTGGACGAGGACGGGATACGGCAGCGCCATCTCGATGAACGGCCGGACCGCGTGCAGCACCTTGTAGCTCGTGAACAGCACGAAGGCGCGGCCCTGCGAATGCGTCACCAGCGCGATCGCCTCGCGCGCCACTGCCTCGGCGAATGACGGTGACTTCGGCGGCGGCATCTGCCGCGGCAAGTACAGCAGCGCCTGTTGCCGGAAGTCGAACTCCGAGGCCACGCGCATCTCCTCGGCGTCGCGAAGGCCGAGCCGTCCCTTGACGTAGCGCGAACGATCCGTCCACGGCGAGCGTGGCCGACGTCAGGACGACCGTCCGATAGCGATCGAACAGCGACTCGCGGACGATGCGCGAGACGTCGATTGGCGACGCGCGCAGGAAGAAGCCACGGCCGCGCGCTTCGATGTAGTAGACGAAGTCCGCGTCGTCGGCGCGGAGCAGGAACTTCAAATCGTTCCGGAGCTCGCCCGTGCGCCGCTGGAGGGTTTCGATGGTCTCGGGATCCGGGACTGGGGACTCGGGATCAGGAGCGGTCCCAGTCCCCGATCCCGGATCCCCGATCCCCGACGCGAGCAACGCGAGCGTCGCTTCCAGACGATCGAGCGCGCCGATCAGCGCGACGCCATCCTCGGCAAGTTCGCCAAGCGTGTCCGTGGTGTACCGCGCCCGCGCCTCGGCGGCGTTCGCGTTGCGCGCGAGCGACAGTCCCGTGAAGAAGCCATGGGAGAACGTCGAGACGCGTGTCAGCGCGCGCGCCAGGTCCTCGGCCTGCTTCGGCTCGAACGACGAGGTCGCCAGCAGGCGCTCACCGTCGCGGACCAGATCGTCGGCGCGGGAGTTGCTGACGGCCACGCCGAAGTACTGCGTCGCCACATCCTCGATCTGATGCGCTTCGTCCACGACGAGCGTCGCGCACGCCGGAATCACCTCGCCGTACGCGCTCGTGCGCACCGACGCATCGGCGCACAGCAGGTGATGGTTGACGATCACGACGTCCGACTCCGCCGCGCGCTGGCGCATCAGCGTGATATGGCAATCGCCGTAGCGCGGGCACTCGGTGCCGAGACAGGTGTCCGCGTCGGCCGAGATCTCCTTCCACAGCGGAAGGTCTTCGGGCAGGTCGCGCAGCTCGGCGCGGTCGCCGGTTGTCGTGGTCCTGGCCCAGTCCTGAATCACCGGGAGGAAGACCGCTCGTTCGGGCGATTCGAAGAGTCCGCCGGATTCCGACGCTTCAAGCGTCTGAAAGCGATGGAGGCACAGGTAGTTCGAGCGGCCTTTCATCAGCGTCGCCGTGAAAGGGACGCCCAGCGCCTCGCGCAGTGCCGGCAGATCCTTGAAGAAGATCTGTTCCTGAAGATTCTTGGTGCCGGTGGACACCAGCGCGCGCTGCCGGCTGAGGATCGCGGGGATGAGGTACGCGAGGGTCTTGCCCGTGCCGGTACCGGCTTCGGCGAGCAGCGTGCCGCCGCGCTCGATGACGCTGCTCACGGCCGCGGCCATCTGCCGCTGCCCGTCGCGAGGCTCGAAGCCGGAGAGCGACTGCGCCAACGGACCCGCGTCCGAGAACATCACGGTGACGTCGGTCTCGCTGTGCGCGCTCATATCGAAGGATCAGTTTACGGCGATAATGCCGCGTCCGGCTGAATCGTGCGAGAAGCCTCGGCTGCGCTGATCCTGTTCGTCCTCGTTGCGTCGCTCCGGTTCCTGTCGCTGACCGGGTTTCCCGACGACCACTACGTGCATCTCGCGGGCGCGCAGCAGATGCTGCACGGCGAGTGGCCGTCGCGGGACTTCGTCGATCTCGGCGCCCCGCTGACCTACGCGATCTCGGCGGCCGCGCAGGCCGTGTTCGGACAGCGCCAGCTGACCGAGGCGCTGCTCATGGCGACGGCGTTCGGGCTGGGTGCGGTGCTGACGCTGCGAGCCGGTGTCATGCTGACCGGATCGCTTGTCTTCGGCCTGGTGGCTGCGCTCATCGAGGTGCTGGTCTTTCCCAGGACCTACGGCTATCCGAAGATCGTGCTCTACTCGGCCGCCGCGGCGGCCCTCCTCTGGTACGTGAGCCGCCCGTCTCGCCTGCGCATCGTCTGCCTGGCCGGGCTCGTCGCGATCGCCGCGCTGATTCGCCACGACCACGGCGTGTACATCGGCGTGGCCGCGCTCGTTGCTGTCGCGCTGTCGCCGGTCTCATCCGATCGCCATAAAGCGGCCCGGTCTGTCGCCATGCTGGCCGGCGCGGTGTTCGTTTTCATGCTGCCGTATTTCATCTACCTGCAGACGGTGGACGGCATCGTCGCGCACATCCAGCGGGGCATGGCGTTCACGGCGCTCGAAGTGCCGCGACAACGGCTGACGCTCACCGGTCTCCCTCTCCACGATGCATGGCTGCTGGCAGCGGCCTGGCTCGCACCTGTCGCGGCGCTCGCCCTGATCGCGATTCAGTTCCTCATTCGCAAGGAAGATGCATGGTCGACCGCGCGTCGCGTCGCGCCGATCGCCGTCCTCGCACTCGTCGCCGACGCAGGCCTCATCCGCGATCGACTCGACGTGCGGCTGCCCGACGCCATCGTCGCGCCCGCGCTGCTGATGGCGTGGCTAATCCACCAGGTGTGGCAGCAGCCGCCGCGTCCGGTGTGGCTCGCCGCTCGGGCGCTCGGCGTCGCGGTGCTGCTCGTGACGATGTGGTATGCGGCGGTGATGGGGAGCTTTCCCGAGCAGCTCGATCGGGCGGGTGTCCTCGCGGGAGTCGGCCGTGTCCCGGAGCGCGTGGCTACGCTCGTGCGCGAAATGGAGCGGCCATGGGCCGGACGACTCGTTCCATCGGCGCCTGCCGGTGAGCTGCGCCCCTTCTTCGACTACGCGGAGCGCTGCATTCCGCCGGACCAGCGTCTCCTGGTCGCGGCGTTCCTGCCGGAAGTCGCGGTGCTCGCGCAGCGCCCGTTCGCGGGCGGGCAGGTCTGGTTCATGGCGGGGGCGATGACGTCCCCAGCCGATCACGCACTGGTCCTGAGCCGCCTGGCCAGCCAGCGCGTCCCTGTCGCGGTGTTCCGCCGGCCCGGGTACGACGACCTGGCGCGTGATTTCCCGGAGCTCGACGCCCACATCAAAGGGTCAGTACACCGAAGTGGCCCGCTGGTCGCTTGGCGATGACGATGCGATCTACCTGATGATGGATATGAAGCAGGCGACCGCGAGCGATGCGAAGACCGGCTGGCCCTGTTTCAGGAAACAGTGACGCCGATGACAAAACGCTGTCTTGACGGCGAGAAGCCGGCGCGATAGGTTCCACCCCTCGATAAACGCCGTTCATCACACCTACTGGGCGGCTTGTCACGCGAGGAGGGGTTCACCCTATGACGCGCTTGATTCGCTTCATCGCCGCGGTGGCTCTGGTCGGTCTTGCCACCTTCGATTTCACGCACCCCATCGTGTTGGCGCAGGCGCCGCAAGCGGCCGGACCTGCAGATGGCCGTGCATCGGCAAATGGGATCTACATCGTGCAGATGGACGATCTGCCGGCGGGCTCCTACACCGGTGGGGTTGCGGGCTTACCCGCGACGAAAGCGAGCCCTGGAAACAAGCTCGATCCGAACAGCCCGGCGGTGACCGGCTACGTGGCGTACCTCGATGGCCGCCACAATCAGGCGGTCGCGCGTGTCGGCGGCCGGAAAGTGTACGACTACCGCTACAGCTTCAACGGATTCGCCGCCGCGCTCACCGCGGCGCAAGCCGAGGCGCTGCGCACCGCGCCAGGCGTCCTCGCCGTCACGAAGGACGAACTGCAGACCAGTGTCACCTCGTCAACTCCGACATTCCTTGGACTGGACCAGCTCGGTGGACTGTGGGATGACACCGGTGGTGTCCAGGACGCGGGCGAGGGCGTCATCGTCGGCATTGTCGACTCGGGAATCTGGCCCGAGAACGAGAGCTTCTCCGATCGCACCGGCACCAACGGCAATGGCACGAACAGCGGCAAGCTTGGCTACCAGCAGATTCCCGGCTGGCACGGCAAATG
This sequence comes from uncultured Acidobacteriota bacterium, assembly GCA_963751025.1. Taxonomy (GTDB): domain Bacteria; phylum Acidobacteriota; class Vicinamibacteria; order Vicinamibacterales; family UBA2999; genus Gp6-AA40. Next base: position 106,814 of record CAVVTC010000019.1, read on the forward strand.
TACGCCCGGTGAAGCGTTCCCGGCGTCGAAGTGCAATCAGAAGGTCATTGGCGCGCAGCGGTTCAACGAGGCGTGGGGCGGCGATGCGGGGCTGAAGGCCGAGCGTCCATGGGAGTTCGCTTCGCCGCGTGATTACAACGGTCACGGGTCACACACCGCGTCGACTGCCGCCGGCAACAATGGAGTTGAACTGACCGGGCCGGCACGCATCTTCGGCCGGGTCAGCGGCATGGCGCCGCGGGCGCGCATTGCGGTCTACAAGGCGCTGTGGTCGCTCGAGGATGGATCACAGGCGCAGGGATTCCTATCCGATCTCGTCGCGGCGATCGACCAGGCGGTTGCCGATGGCGTGGACGTCATCAACTACTCGATTGCCGGCACGTCCACCAACTTCCTCGATCCGGCGCAGGTCGCGTTTCTGTTTGCGGCCGATGCCGGCGTGTTCGTCGCTGCCGCGGCCGGCAACAGCGGCCCGACGGTCGGCACAGTGGCGCATCCCGCGCCCTGGATCACCACGGTGGCTGCGGGCACACACAACCGCGACGGCATGGGATCCGTCACGCTGGGCTCGGGCGCGACCTTCAACGGGTCGTCGCTGGCAACACCGGTCGCGTCCCGACCGTTCATCGACTCCACCGCCGCCGGCCTGCCGGGCGTGGATGCAACGGAGCTCGCCCTGTGCTTCTCTGCGTCCGTGGTCAACAACGGTGCGCCGGTTCTCGATCCAGCTAAGGTGGCCGGCAAGATCGTCCTCTGCGATCGCGGCACCAACGCGCGTGTCGACAAGAGCCTTGCCGTGCAGGCCGCCGGAGGCGCCGGCATGGTGCTCGTCAACGTGACGCCGAACTCGCTCAACGCAGACTTCCATTTCGTGCCGAGCGTGCACGTCGCCGATACCGCTCGTGCAGCCCTCAAGGCGTACGCCGCTACTGCCGGCGCGACTGCGACGATCAACCAGGCGACGCTCGTTTTCAACGTTCCTGCGCCGCTCACCGCGGCCTTCTCCTCGCGCGGTCCACTCATTGCGGGTGGCGGTGACCTGCTGAAACCGGACGTGATTGCCCCCGGCCAGGACATCGTCGCGGCGGTGGCGCCTCCCGGCAACGGTGGCTTGCTCTACAACGTGTACAGCGGGACGTCCATGTCGAGCCCGCACGTGGCGGGACTTGCCGCACTGCTGCGCGATCTGCATCCCGATTGGAGCCCGATGATGATCAAGTCGGCGCTCATGACGTCGGCCTCCGACGTGCTCGATGGTCCCAACACGAATCCGCTCGTCATCTTCCGGCAGGGCGGCGGCCACGTGCGTCCGAACCTCGCCGGCAACCCCGGTCTGGTGTACGACTCCGGTGTCAGCGATTGGCTGGCGTTTCTGTGCGGCGCGACGAACGGCGTCGATCCGACCGCCTGTACACAGCTCGCCGCCGCGGGCTACTCGTTCGATCGGAGCGACCTGAACGTCGCATCGATAGCCATCGGCGATCTCGCGGGTGTTCAGTCGGTCACGCGCAGGGTCACCAACGTGGGTGGTTCCAGCGCTACCTACGGCGCCAGCGTCACTGGTATGGCGGGCATCACCACAGTCGTCACGCCACCGTCGCTGACGCTGGCCCCGGGCGAGACCGGATCGTTCACGGTCACCTTCACCCGCACGACCGCGACGCTGAACGCCTACACCGGCGGGCAATTGACGTGGACCGACGGCATCCACGCTGTGCGCAGCCCGCTGGTCGTGCGACCGGTGGCGCTCGCTGCTCCGGTCGAGGTGTCGAGCAACGGCGGTCCGATCAACTACAACGTCACGTTCGGGTACAGCGGCACCTTCACCGCGTCGCCGCGCGGCCTTGTGCCTGCGGTCCTCAACACCGGCAGCATTGCCGACGATCCCGACGACGCGTTCGCCCCGGTGCCGGGCCCCGACGTCATCGCATTCCCGATGACGATTCCGGCAGGTACGACATACGCGCGATTCGCGTTGTTCGATGCGAACGTCTCACCAGCGAGCGACCTGGATATCTACGTCTTCCGGGGAGCGACGCTCGTGGCCGTGAGCCTCGGAGCCACGTCGCAGGAGACAGCGAATCTGGTGAATCCGGCGGCGGGAGACTACACGGTTTACGTCCACGGTTTCGCCGTACCCGGCACGGCGAACTTCACACTCTTCTCGTGGCAGCTCGGCATAGCGTCGGCGGGCAACATGACGGTGAGCGCCCCGGCCGCTGCCGTAACCGGTGCGAACGGACCCATCAATGTCACGTTCAGCGGCCTGGCACCCGGGACGAAGTATCTCGGGTCTGTCGCGTATGGTGGTTCTGCCGGGTTGCCGAACCCGACGATCGTCTCCGTGACGACGCCATAGCAGCGTCAACTCGATCGCGGGCGGACCGTCACGGCCCGCCCGCGACTCTGTAGTGTCCGGCTATCAGCGCGCGGACCCTGTAGTGTCCGGCTGTATAGCCAACCCGTAGTGTCCGGCTTTAGCCGGACTATCAGTTCGGATACAACGGAAACGCCCGGCACAGTCGATCGACTTCCTGTTTCACGATTCCGGCGACATGGTGATCGTCGGGGGCGGTGAGGACGCGACCGATCAGTTCGCCAACGAGATCCATCTCCGGCTCGCGCATGCCGCGCGTGGTCAGCGCGGGTGTGCCGATGCGAATGCCGCTCGCCACCATGGGCGGATTCTGATCGAACGGGATCGCATTCTTGTTCACCGTGATGCCGGCCCTGCCGAGCGCAGCCTCGGCGGCCTTGCCGGTCGTCATGCCCTTGGAGAACACGTCCACCAGCATCAGGTGATTGTCGGTGCCGCCGCTGACGATCCTGAAGCCCTGGCTCGCAATCGCGCCGGCGAGCCGCTGGGCGTTGGCGACGATCTGCCGCTGGTACTCCTTGAACGCGGGCTCCATCGCTTCCTTGAAGCACACCGCCTTGGCGGCGATGATGTGCATCAAGGGCCCGCCCTGGATGCCGGGAAACACCGAGCGGTCGAGGTCCTTCGCGTACTTCTCGCGGCACAGGATCAGGCCCGACCGCGGGCCGCGCAGCGTCTTGTGCGTCGTCGAGGTGACGAAGTCGGCGTGGGGCACCGGGCTCGGGTGAAGGCCGACAGCGACGAGGCCGGCGATGTGCGCCATGTCCACGACCATCGGCGCGCCGACGGCAGTGGCGACCGCGGCGATGCGCGGGAAGTCGATCACGCGCGGATACGCGCTGGCGCCGACCATGATCATCTTCGGTTTGTGCTGATGCGCGAGGCGCTCGAGCTCCTCGTAGTCGATCCGCTCATCCTCCTTGCGCACGCCGTACGGGACGATCGTGTAGAGCTTGCCGGAGAAGTTGAGCGGGTGGCCGTGCGTGAGGTGGCCGCCGTGCGCCAGGTTCATGCCGAGCACCGTGTCGCCCGGGTTGACGAGCGTCAGGTAGACCGACATGTTGGCCTGTGCGCCGGAATGCGGCTGCACGTTGACGTGGTCGGCGCCGAAGAGCGTCTTCGCGCGCGAGATGGCCAGCGACTCGGCGACATCGACGAACTCGCAGCCGCCGTAATACCGCTTGCCCGGATATCCTTCGGCGTACTTGTTCGTGAGCACCGACCCGGCCGCCTCGAGAATCGCGCGGCTCACGAAGTTTTCTGACGCGATCAGCTCCAGGCCCTCGTTTTGACGCTCCCGCTCGTGGACGATTGCCCGCGCAATGTCCGGGTCGGTGTCGGCCAGCGAGCGTTGCATGGAGGAAAGCGTGGCGGAGTCTGACATAAGGGCGAAATTGTACTATCAACCTACGGGGTGACCTTGGTGTCGAGTGTCGTGATCAGCGCGCGGGGTGAACAGCGGGTGCACGGGGGACATCCCTGGATCTATCGCGCCGACGTGGTGGACGTTGACGCCAAGGGCGGCGACATCGTCCAGGTGGTCGGTCCGCGGAAGCGCACGCTCGGCTACGCGCTCTTCAGCGACCGCTCGCAGATTCCGATCCGGATGCTCACCCATGGCGATGTGCCCGCCGATGAAGCGCTGCTGAGGACGCGGCTGGAGCGCGCCATTCAGTTCAGGGAATCGCTGCAGCTCGATGCGACGGCCTATCGACTCGTTCACGGCGAGGCGGATCTGCTGCCGTCGCTCATCGTCGATCGATACGCAGACTACCTGGTCGTCCAGACGCTCTCGCAGGGCATGGATCGACTGCAGCCGACGATCACCAGGCTGCTGCAGGAACTGGTCGCGCCGGCCGGCATCCTGGCCCGCAACGATCCCAAGGTGCGTGTGCTCGAAGGTCTCGAGCAGCAGATTTCGGACCTGGCTGGTGCGATTCCCGACACGGTGTCCGTGCGCGAGGGGCCGATCGAGTACCAGGTCGATCTCCGACGAGGGCAGAAGACCGGCCTGTTTCTCGATCAGCGCGAGAATCGCGAGGCGGCGGCGCGCTACGCGCGCGGGCGGCTGCTCGACGCGTTCAGCTATCACGGCGGCTTCGCGCTTCGTCTCGCGCGCCACTGCACCGAGGCGGAGGCGATCGACATCTCCGAGGATGCCGTCGCGCACATTCGAGCCAACGCCGTACAGAACGGCGTACCGAACATCAAGGCGTTCGAAGACAACGTGTTCGACGCACTCCGTCGTCTGGAAAAGAACCGGGCCCGCTACGACACCATCGTGCTGGATCCGCCGGCGTTCGCGAAGAACAAGGCATCGGTGCCGAACGCGCTCGCCGGATACAAGGAGATCAACCTCCGCGCCATGCGGCTCCTCGAGCCGGGGGGAACGCTGGTGACGTGCAGCTGCTCGTACAACGTCAACGAAGACCTGTTTGCCGCGATGCTGCACGAGGCATCCGTCGACAGTCATGTGTCGGTCACCATCGTCGAAAAGCGCATGCAGGGCCGCGATCATCCCGTGCTGGTTGGCGCGCCCGAAACGCACTATCTGAAATGCTTCATCTTGAGGCGGGTGGAGTGATGCGATCAGAACGCGCGATCCGTGTCGGCTCCGCGACGACGACCGTCGTGGTGCTCGCTTTGTCCTTCGTCATGCCCGCGTTGGTACGCGCGCAGTGGGTGAAATATCCCACCGCAGGCATCCCGAGAAACGCCGACGGCTCGCCGAACATGACGGCGCCGGCGCCGAAGGGACGCGACGGCACGCCGGACTTCTCCGGCACGTGGATGGCGGAGAAGACCAGGCCATGTCCGCCGGACGGCTGTGACGACATGATGATCGGCTACCAGTTTCTGGATATCGGCTGGCGCGTGCCGGGCGGGCTTCCGTATCAGCCTTGGGCGGCGGAGCTTGCCAAGAAGCGCACCGCCGATCGTCGCAAGGACGACCCGCAGGCACGCTGTCTGCCCACGGGCATCGTCCGCATGCACACCGACCCGTTGTACAGAACCATCGTGCAGACGCCGGGAATGATCGCCATCCTCCACGAGCGCAATGCGTCCTACCGGCGGATCTTCACGGACGGCCGGCCGCTGCCGGTCGATCCGACGCCTTCCTGGGTCGGATACTCGATCGGGCACCTGGGAAGGCGACACGCTCGTCGTGCGGACGAGTGGCTTCCGCGACGGCTTGTGGCTGGACGCGAACGGCAGCCCGCTCACCGAAGCCGGCACGATCATCGAGCGCATCCGCCGCGTGAACTTCGGCCAGATCGAAGTCGTGTTGACGGTGGACGATCCCAAGGCGTACACGAGGCCGTGGTCCACGACGCTCAATCAGTTCCTGGTCGCCGACACAGAGCTGCTGGATTACATCTGCCTGGAGAACGAACAGAGCGTGAAGCGCTTCAGGTGAGCAGGTCGCAGAGGCAATGGAGGTCACGGGGAAGGCCTCAACACAGAGACACAGAGAACACGGAGAGACGCACGGAGGCTGACTTCACAAGCGGCGGCCGCGCTAGGCCGGCGACCCCGCCGCGGTCATGTCTTCACATGAAGCAAGTGCAGTCATCCCCTGTGCGTCCTCTGTGGGCCCTGTGTTCTCTGTGTTAACGCTTTTCTCTGTGATCTCCATCCCCTCCGTGATCGATAATCTCGACTTCCGTGTCTCGCTCTCGAAAGGGCTACGAACATGCTGCGCATCTCTCGTCTCCTCGGCGTGGTGCTCGTCGTTGGGCTCGCGATAGCGAAGCCTGCTTTAGCGCAGGAGCCTCCCGCGCCTCCCCAGCCTGAACAGACACCTGCGACGCCGCCGGCCGCGCCGGGCGGCGGTCCGGGCGGGCCACCCGCGGCGCCGGTGATCAGGCCGTACGACAGGGTCATCACCAAGGAGGCCAAGACGGACGAGGGTCTCTTCACCGTCCATCGCATCGGCGAGCGTCTCTACTACGAGATCCCGGCCAACCAGTTGACCAAAGAGTTCCTCTGGGTCACCCAAATCGCCAGGACGACGATCGGCGCCGGGCAGGGAGGCCAGGCGGTCGGGAGCCGCGTGGTGAAGTGGGAGCGGCGCGGCAACCGCGTGCTGCTGCGCGGCGTGTCCTACGACATCGTCGCCGATCGCCGTCAGCCGATCGCGCAGGCGGTCGAGGCCGCCAACAACGAAACGATCCTGATGGCGTTCAACATCGAGGCGCTCGGCAAGGGCGACGCGCCGGTGATCGACGTCACGCGCATGTTCACGACCGAGGTGCCGGAGTTCAGCGGCCGCGCCCGCGTGCGCTCGCGCACCTTCGACGCCCAGCGCTCGTTCGTCGAGCGCGCGGTGTCGTTCCCGGACAACATCGAGGTCGAGGCGACGCACACCTACTCCACCGGCGTCGAAATCCAGGGGCCGGTGACGACGCCGCAGGCCGCGCTGAATGCCGCCCGTCCAGGAAGCGCCAGCGTCGTCATGCACTTCAGCATGGTGAAGCTGCCGGACAACCCGATGATGCCGCGCGTGTTCGACGAGCGCGTCGGGTACTTCAACGTGCAGCAGGTGGACTACGGCCGCGAGGAGCACCGCGCCCAGCGCCGGCGCTACATCACGCGCTGGCGGCTCGAAAAGAAGGATCCCGGCGCGGCGCTGTCCGAGCCGGTGAAGCCGATCGTCTTCTACATCGATCCGGCGACGCCCACCATGCTCGTGCCGTTCGTCAAGCGCGGCATCGAGAGCTGGAAGACGGCCTTCGAGGAGGCCGGTTTCCGGAACGCGATCATCGCGAAGGATGCGCCAACGAAGGAACAGGATCCGGACTGGAGCGCCGAGGACGCACGGTACTCGGTCATCCGCTGGCTGCCCTCGACGACCGAGAACGCGTTCGGACCGCACATCTCCGATCCGCGCACCGGCGAGATCCTCGAGGCGGACATCCAGATGCACCACAACGTGATGAACCTGCTGCGCTCGCTGGTACTTCGTGCAGGTGGCGCCGCTCGATCCGCGCGCCGCGAAGCTGCCGCTGCCCGACGATCTCATGGGCCAGCTCGTCGAACACGTCACCGCGCACGAAGTCGGGCACTCCCTCGGGTTCCAGCACAACATGAAGGCGAGCTCGACGTATCCCGCCGAGAAAGTGCGCGACCGCGAGTGGGTGAAGAAGATGGGCCACACGCCGACGCTGATGGACTACTCGCGCTTCAACTACGTCGCGCAGCCCGAGGACCGCATCGATCCAGCGGATCTCATTCCGCGGATCGGCCCCTACGACCGCTGGGCGACGATGTGGGGCTACAAGCCGATTCCGGGCGCGAAGGACGCCGACGAGGAGAAGAAGACGCTCGACGAGTGGGCGAAGGCGCAGGAGGCCACGCCGTGGCTGCGCTTTTCCACGGTGGACTCGGCCGGCTCCGATCCAGGCGAGCTGACCGAAGCCGTCGGCGACGCCGACGCCGTTCGCTCGACGACGATGGGCCTCAAGAATCTCGAGCGCGTCGCCGGCATGCTGCTCACGGCGACGACGCGGCCCGGCGAGCCGTACGACGATCTCGAGGAGATCTACGGGCGGCTGCTCGGACAGTGGGTGCTCGAGATGAACCACGTCGCCGCCGTCGTCGGCGGCGTGCAGTCGCGTCAGAAGATGTCCAGCCAGGAGGGGCCGCGCTTCGTGCCGCTCTCCCGCGAGCGCCAGCGCGAGGCGATGCAGTTCCTGGGCGCGAACGCCTTCACGACGCCGGCGTTCGTCATCAAGCCGGAGATCCTCAGGCGCATCGAGCCGGCCGGCACGCTCGAGCGCATCAGGACCAGTCAGCTGCGCGTGATGGCCACGTTGCTGGCCGAGCCGCGCATCGCCCGGCTGGTGGAGCAGGAAGCGGTGGACGGCGCCACGGCCTACCGGCCGACCGAGTTCTTCGCCGACCTGCGCCGCGCGGTCTGGCGGGAGATCGATGCGGCCTCCGTGCAGATCGATCCGTACCGGCGGAACCTGCAGCGCGCGTATCTCGACGCGATGGGCGACAAGGTGAACCGCACGTCCGGCGAGTCGCGTCCCCTGGCTCGCGGCGAACTGCGGGCACTCGATGCCGGCGTGCGCGCCGCGATTGCCAAGGCCGCCGATCGCACCACGCGCCTGCATCTGCAGGACGTGCGCGATCAGATCGCGCGGATTCTCGATCCGAAGTTCGCGCCGACGGCGCCGCCGCAGAACCCGCTGATCCTCCTCGGTCTCGACGAACCGATCGGTTGCTGGTTCGACTACGCGATTCGGGTCAATGTCGCAGAGCCGGGTCTCGTAGAGGCGGGTCTTTAGACCCGCCTTGTAAACCCAATGTCGTAGAGGCGGGTCTTCAGACCCGCCTTGATCTATGTCGAATTTCATTCACTACGGCGATCGCGTCGGCACCAATCCCGACAAGCAGTTCAAGGCCACGCTGTTTCAGACCGGGCGCCTGATGCTCGGTCTGAACTGCCTCGAGCCCGGTCAGGCGCAGCACGCGCACACGCACGCCGATCAGGACAAGTTCTACTTCGTCGCCGAGGGCGACGGCGAGTTCGTCATCGGCGACGAGAAGAGAAGCGCCGGCCAGGGCATGGTCGTGTGGGCGCCTGCCGGCGTCACGCACGGCGTGACCAACACCGGCGCGTCACGTCTGGTACTGCTCGTCGGTATCGCGCCGTTTCCAGCGTCGTAGGGACGGGTCTTTAGACCCGTCCTGAGATCCGGTTCGCGATCAGAGGCGGGTCTGAAGACCCGCCTCTACGAATCGCGATTCAGACCAAGCGCCTTCATCCGCTTATGAAGGTTCGTCCGCTCGATGCCCAGCACCCGCGCGGCGCCGGCGACGTTCCAGTCGCTCTGCTCGAGCGCCTGACGAATGCGGTCGCGTTCGGCGGAGTCGCGAACCTCGTGCAGGCCGGACGAGCGTGACGAGGCCGGTGGGACCCGGATCTCGAGCGGGATCGATTCGACAGTAATCCGATCCTCTGGACTGAGGATCGCCATCCGCTCGACCGTGTTGCGCAGCTCGCGGATGTTTCCCGGCCACTGGTGCCGCTCGAGAATCTGCAGCACGTCCTCGTCGATCGCCTTGGGCCTGAAGTTGTTTCGCGTGCAGAACTCCGACAGGAAGTAGGCGGCCAGGTCGCGCACGTCCTGCAGCCGCTCGCGCAGCGCGGGCACGCGAATCGGGACGACGCTCAGGCGGTAGTAGAGATCTTCACGGAACTTGCCGTTCGCGATGCGTTCGTCGAGGACGCGGTTCGTGGCCGAGATGATGCGGGACGCGACGCGGATCGACTGCTCGCTGCCAAGCCGCTGCACCTCGCCGTCCTGCAGCACGCGCAGCAGCTTGGCCTGCGAGGCCTCGTGCAGGTCGCCGACTTCGTCCAGGAAGATCGTCCCGCCGTCGGCCAGCTCGAACTTGCCGCGCCGCATGCCGGTGGCGCCGGTGAATGCCCCGCGCTCGTGGCCGAACAGCTCGCTCTCGATCAGCTCGGTGGGAATCGCCGCGCAGTTGACCTTGACGAAGGCTCGCGACGCGAACGGGCTTTCGCGGTGGATGTGCGCGGCGAGCAGCTCCTTGCCGGTGCCTGATTCACCGGTCAGCAGCACGCCGGCATCCGATCGCGCGACCTGCGTCGCCTGATTGACGACGTGGCGGAAGGCCTCGCTCCGGCCGATCATCTTCGGCGCCTCGCCGACCAGCTCGCGGAACCGCTGGTTCTCGCGCTGCAGATCCGAGTCGCTCGATCGCGTTCTTGATGACGAGCAGCACGCGGTCCCGGCCGAGCGGCTTCTCGAGGAAGTCGAACGCGCCGATGCGCGTCGCCTCGACCGCGTCGCGGATCGTGCGCGTGCCCGGAGATCATGACGACCGGCGTGGGATCGTCGCTCTGCTTCAGCGAGCGCAGAACGTCGATGCCGTTGCCGTCGGGAAGACGCACGTCCAGCAGGTACAGGTCGGCCCGGCCCGGGGCGCGATGCGGCTGGAACTCGGCGACCGATCCGCAGATCGTGACGCCGTAGCCCTCGCCCTCGAGGATCAGCCGCAGCGACGAGCCGATATTCGGCTCGTCATCGACGATGACAATGCGGTGCTTGCGTTTCATGCGTGCTGGTCCGCCGCAGCTTCACGCGAGGCGGAAGCCCACGGTCCGGCTCAAGCCGGACACTACGGTTGGTGGGCGAGTCCTGGGCCGCCGGGAGCACCACTCTGAACGCCGCCCCGCCCAGCTCTCCGTTCACCAGCGTGATGTCCCCACCCAGCACCAGCGCATTCTTCCTCGCGATCGACAGGCCCAACCCCATGCCGTGCTTCTTGAACGTGATCGTCGGCTCGAACAGCGTACGCGAAGCGTCTGCGCCGATGCCGGGCCCGGAGTCGTGCACTTCCACGACGACCTGATCGCCCTGCGCTCGCGTGATCGCGACGATCGAACCGTGTGGCCCGGCGGCATCCGCGGCGTTCTCGAGCAGATTGGTGAGGATGCCCTTCACCAGATCGGCGCCCGCGTGCCCGCGTGGACCGCGCACGTCGAGCTTGAAGCGATATGTCGTGTTCGGGTGCGCCGGCTTCAGCAGCGAAACCCGCTCGGTGACCAGCGCGTTGAGATCGAACGCTTCAGGATTCACCGGCGGCTCCCGGGCAAACTCGGAGAACGCCCTGACGCGCCGCTCCAGCGTCTCGATCTCGCTGATGACGATCTGCGCCGCTTCCTGCATGAACGCCCGATCGGCTTCGGGCGACGGTGCGACGGTGCGAGAGTGCGAGGGTGGAGGGTCGAGGGCTGTCGCGCAAGTATCTCTTCCACCGTCAGGCGAATCGGCGTCAGCGAGTTCTTCAGCTCGTGCGCGGTCTTGCGGGCGAGCGACTGCCAGCTGGACATCTGCGTCAGGTAGACCAGTCGCTCGCGGCTGCGCCGCAGCTGCTCCGCCATGTGATTGAACGCGTCCACGGCGCGCCCGACTTCGTCGCCACGACTCGACTCGACGCGTCGGTCCCAGTCGCCCTGGGCAAAGCCGGTGAGTCCCGCCGTCAGCTGTCGAATCGGCTTGCTGATGCGGTGCGCCATGAACAGCAGCGGCGCCAGCGAAATGACCCAGACGATGGCGACCAGGAGCAACAAGGTCAGCGTAAAGCCCCGACGCAGGTCGCGAGTCTCGATCGATCCCACGACCTCGCGCGCCGACCGGAGTTTCGTGGACAGCTCCTGCAGGTGGATGCCGGCCAGGTCTCGCGTGTAGACGTCCACGCCGCCGCTCGCCCGTCGCAGGTATTCGAGTCGATCGCCCTCGGGCCCGGAGACGCCGAATCGCTCGGGCTCGGCGCTGTCCCAGAACGCGCGAATCTCGTCGGGCCATGCGGCGGCGTCCGCCGTTGCGTACGTCGTCGGCGCGAGGCGCCCCATCGCGGCGTCCTGCCTCAGCGCCTCGCGCTCGCGCTGATAGAACTGCCTGACCGTGTCTTCCAGCGTCCGCGAGATTCTGTCGAGCTCCTCGGTGGTGGCGTAGCCAAGGCTGCTCTCGAGCAGCGAGGTGGTAATGGCGATCGTCGCCGCCAGCGGGAGGATGGTCGCGATGAGAAAGGCGGCGATCAGTCGGTTCCGAAGGCTGTGCATTAGTTCAGGCGGAAGGGACCGGCCTCCATTGATTTTCCCTGTTCCTGGTCCTCGCGTCTGCGGCTCAGGACGTCGATCAGCGTCTGCAGCGTGAACGTGGACTCCTCGGCGCTGCCCGCCGCCCGGTTCTGCACACGATACTCAATGCGCACCCAGAATGCCGTGTCGCGCGCGAAGCGTCCCATCGCGGTCAGCGGCACGGTCACGTTGTCGAGGCACCAGTCCTCGGCGGCGCGCCTCGTCAGGTGCGACAGCGAGCGCGGCGCCTGTCCGATGCGCGTGACCGCGAATCGCTGTTCCCACAGGTCGAAGCTCAGATTGAAGCTGTGCTGGGCCCTGGCGACTGTCGATCCTTGCGACTTGTCGAGGACGGAGAGCTCGAAGTCGATCCGCACCGCGCGGCCGTCCTGCAACCGGTCCGACACCGGTCCTTCGATGAAGGTCAGGCCGGGCACGCGCACGTGCAGCGCGCTCGCCCACCGCCCGCACGGTCATCGACTGGCCCATCAGCCGCAGCGGCGAGGTCACGAGGACGAGCGCGATCAGACCCCACCGCCAGGTCAAAACCGTACTCCCATCGTGAAGGTGACGCCGAGGTCGTCTGAATTCAGCGGAAAGGCCAGCGTCACGAACGCGTTGTCGCTCTGGACGCCGAATCCGCTGGAGAGGCGGATGCGCATCTCGCGAGTTCGAGTCCCACACCGAGCCGCTGTCGAGGAAGAGCCCGAGCACCCTGTAGCGATACTCGAGCGATGCGTGAAAGACGCGGTCGCCGCCGGCGGGCGCGATGTCGTACTTGTTCCAGCCGCGCAGCGTCGAGGAATCACCCAGCGAGAACCGCTCGAAGAGCGGCGCGTCGCCGGTGATGCCGCCGAGCGCGAGGTCGGCGATGACGGTGCTCCGCCGCTGCGTGTAGCGGTAGCGCACCTTGCCGAGATGCCGCTTGTAGATCAGATCGCTTTCGAGCGCCTCGGTCGCCGATCGGAACTCGTAGCTCGCTTCGACGCGCTGCGTGACGCGCGGCTGATACCAGCGCTGGTCGTAGTCCACGCGCGCGAGCAGCGCGCTGGCCATCTGCGACGCCGGCGAGTTCGACAGCGACTCGAGCTCCGAGATGCTCGCCCCGCCGGTGACGCGGACGAAGGGCGTGAGCGCAAAGGTCACGGACGGATCGACGGTGAGGCGTTCGCGATACGGCTCGGGAATGCCCGGGTCAACCGCCAGCGCCAACAGCGTCGGGTCCTCCAGGTCTGGTTGAAGTCGCGAGATCTCGATGCGTGCGCCGAGCCGGTCGGTGGCCAGCTTCCGGCTCTCGAAGCCGAAGCGGAAGCCCGAGTACTCCTCGATCAGGTCGTCGTTGTTGTCGAACGCAAAACCGGCCGTGACCCGGTGATTGCGGTTGCCCATCGGAATGTCGAGGACGCCGCTCCACCCCTGTTCAGAGTGATAGACGAACTTCGACCGCGACGCCGTGAAGGGAATCCACCGCGTGCCCTCTTTCTCGCTGAACTCGAACACCACGCGGATGCGCCCGCGCTCGCTGCCGCGGGAGATGCGCCGGGTGACATCGAACCCGGGGCGCTCGGCCTCGAGCCGATCGTCCAGCTCCTCGGCCTCATCGTGATCGAGCCGCCTGCCGACCAGCGCCTGCAGCCGGTCCCGCAGCGCCTGACTGATCTCGCTGTCGGGGATGCCCTGAATCTCCACGCTCTCGACGATGTAGCGCGCGTTGATGTTCTCAACGAGGCTGCCATCGTCGCTGATGCTGACGACGAGAAAGATGACGCGCGCGCGGCCGTCGGGGCTCGCGGCCGTGCGGACGGCGACGACGACGTCGGGACGCTCGGCTTCGATGCGCGCGGCCAGCTCGGTGAGTCGCGGCCGGTTCAGCCTCTCGCCGGTCAGTCCGTCGAGCTCGCCGCGAAGACCGGGACTGAGGTTGTCGCGCGGCAGTCCCCTGACGTCGACCGACTCGATGATCGTGCCTTCGGGTGGCTCGGTGTCTTGTGCATGTGCGGCCTGCCAGGGCACACACAGGGCGAGGAAGAGGAGGAGCAGTGACAGTGGTCTCATGTCGATCGCATGAGGCAAGCGGCGCGCCATTTTACAAGTAGTTGATCGTCAAGCAGATCCGCGGCGCGCACCTGTGATTGTGATTCACACCTGTGAACGTAGAGGCGGACCGTCGGGTCCGCCTCACAGACGTGGACGTGGAAAACCACATGAAAAGTGGGCCGGCTCGATCGGGCAGGCTCCGTGCAGTGGCCGCGCGCATGAAACGCTTGCCCCGAGCGAAGCAGGCGAGTCGAAGGGGGAGGTCCTGATGACACGTGCACTGATTGTCGTAGCCGGCCTGGCGTGTGGCGCCATCGTGTTCGGCCAGTCGAACCCCGACGGCCACGTGATCGAGCAGCCGTTCCCCGAGGGCGGGCTGGTCACGATGAATCTGTCGTCAGGTGACTACGCCGTCCGGGCGGGGACGAGCGACCGTATTCGCGTGCACTGGCGGGCTGACGATGCCAGGCATGAACGGGACATGGAGAAGATCACGGTCCGTACGGACCTGTTCGGAAAGGTCGCGACCATCCGGACGAAAGGCCCGACCAGTCGCGCGCGATTCACGATCGAGATTCCAGGACGATCGGATCTGCACCTGCGGATACGCGCCGGCGACGTGCGCATCGTGGGCATCGACGGCAATAAGGATGTCCGGATGACGGCCGGTGATCTGGATATCGACGTTGCGCCTGACTCGCTCTGGCACGTGCACGCCTCCGTCGCCCTGGGCGATCTGACGGCGCATCCGCTGGGGATCGAGAAGGACGGAATCAAGAACTCGCTGAACTGGTTCGGCCCGGGCGCCTATACGCTCGATGCCCGGGTGTTCGCGGGAGACATGACGCTGCGCTAGCTTTCGGGCACGGGCTATCATCGTGCCAACCGATGGAGCACGTCGAGGTTGGCAGGCGCACGACGCTGAGGCGCGTGTGCATGGTGATTGCGGGCTTCGCATCACTCTGGGCGTACGTCGTCGCGCTCACCGACGGCTTCGCGATCGAGGCGGGGCCGCTGCGGTTGTCGTCACGCAGTCCACACCGGGCGTTGGTGCTCATGGTCCTCGCCAGCGCGGGGATGTGGGCGCTCGATCGGAAGCGACAGCGATGGGCGGAGGACGTGCAGTGGCTGTCGGCTGCAGTGGCACGGGTAGTTCCGGAAGTGATCCGGCGTCACGCCACTCCCCGAACGCTCGCTGGTGTGGCGGCAGCGGCGACGGTCATCCTCGGGATTGCCTCCGGCGCGCACGTCCTTGGCGGCGCGGACTCCTACGGCTACGTCAGCCAGGCGCACTTCTGGGCGACAGGCCAATTGAAGGTCCCGCAACCGCTCCTGGACGAACTGCCCGCGGGCGTCCCGCAGGAGGCGCTCGTTCCATTGGCGTATCGCCTCAGTCCCGACCGGAAAGCGTTGGTACCCGTGTATGCGCCCGGTCTGCCGATGGTGATGTCGGTATTCGAGCGCGTCGGTGGAATGGACGCGGTGTATCTGGTGGTCCCGATTCTGGCTGGCCTGGCCGTCTGGATGACGTATGCGATTGGGAGATCGCTCGTCGGCGAGTTGGGCGGCAGCATCGCCGCGGTCTTTCTGGCGATGAGCCCGGCCTTCGTGTTTCAGTTGGTCAATCCGCCGATGAGCGACATTGCGGCCGCGGCGTGGTGGACGACTGCTCTCTTCCTGACGTGGCGTCCCGGCCGCGTGGCCGCATTCGGCGCCGGTCTCGCGATCGCCGCGGCAATTCTGACCCGCCCCAACCTCGCCCCTCTCGCCATCGTTCCGGGCGTGGCTTTTTTGATCGGCCTGGTGCCCCGCGACGAGCGTCCGCTGGCCGCGCAGCGGCTCCTGTGGTTTGTCGTGCCCGCGTTTCTCGGCTGTCTCGCGGTCGCCTACCTCAACGTGTACTGGTATGGCTCGCCGCTCGCGTCCGGCTACGGCCCCCTGGCCGGAGAGTTGTTTCAGTGGGGATATTTCTGGCCCGACGTGATCAACAACACGAGGGCGATTTTCGAGACGCAGGGGCTACTCAGCCTGTTGAGCGTGGTCGGACTGTTCGCGCTCTGGCGAGTCAACCGCTCTCGACCTGAACGGACGATGGCGAGGTTCTGCATCTGCTTCGCGGTCGCCGTGTACGCGTGCTATGCGTTCTACCTGCCCATCACGGCGTGGTGGTCTCTGCGGTTCCTGTTTCCAGCCTTCCCGATGTTCTTCATCCTGCTTGTGGCGGGAGGCTTCGCGGTCGCGGATCGACTCCCGAACGGGTGGCGAAGCGTCGGCGTCGCAGTCATGGTTGCCGCCGTGACGATACACGCGATGGAGTTCGGCCGCACACGAGCGGTCTTCAATGCCGACGGCGAGCTGCGATACGAGATCGTCGGACGCCACATCCGCGAGAAGACGCCGTCTCATGCCGTGTTCCTGACGATGCTGCACAGCGGCAGCGTGCGGCACTATTCAGGCCGGTTGACGGTCCGCTACGACTGGCTCATGCCGGAACAGTTCGAGCCGATGGTGACCCACCTCCGGCAGCGCGGGTATACCCCGTATCTCCTGCTCGACGACGCCGAGGTGGAGGATTTCAGGCGGCATTTCTCCGGCGCTCCCGTGGTGAAGCAACTGGACGCGTCGAAGGTGACTCTGCCGAGGGTCAGCCTGTATCCCCTCTGACGCCGGCGCGCGCGTGCGCGACGCGATTGTCTCGCGCCAGGCGGGTCTGAAGACCCGCCTCTACGTGATGGTCAGTCCAGCCGAGGCGGGACTCTTCGCTTCGTGGCTTGTTCGAACGCGTAGGCGATCTCGATCAACCGCGGCTCGCTGCACGCGCCGCCGGTGAAGGCCACCCCGTAGGGCGACGGCTTGGCGTTGAATGCCGGCGGAATCCCGGTATTCGGCACGGTGCCGAAGGGGACGATCACCGTGGGGTAGCCGGCCTTGGCGGCAATCGCGGCGCCGCTGCCTCCCGGAAAGATGAGCGCGTCGAGTTTCTGCGACTGCATGACCGCGTCGATCCCGCTGCCCCGCGACAGCTCGAGATCCTTGGCGCGGTCGGCCTCGTAGCGCGCGCGATCGGCGGTCAGATCCATTTCGTCCGAGTTGTCCAGCTGTATCTGCCCGTACTTCAGCGTGCCAGCCGACTGGTGCGCGCGGTTCCACTCGCGCAGCGCGGCGAGTGACTTCACCGGCGCGCGCTCGCCGAGCGAGGCCAGCCAGGCGTTGAAGTCACGCTTCATCCCGTACTTGAACACCACCGAGCAATCCTCGTCGCGGCCCTTCGCATCGTCGGGTCCACTGCAGACGCCCCAGCGCAGCAGACTCTTCGACGGGTCGGTCGTGACGATCGACGGGATGTCGGCCGGGTCCACGATTGTCGCGCCCTGGGCGCGCATCGCGGTGATGGCGTCCTCCATGACGCGTTTCTGCGCATCAGTCAGCCCTCCCGTCGATCCGCGCTCACCCGGGTTAGCAGCGCCGTTGTAATAGAACGCGCGCGGGATGCCGAGGCGCGCGCCTTTGAGCCCTTCCCGCTTGAGGAACCTCGTGTAGTC
The DNA here is from genome assembly GCA_963751025.1 of uncultured Acidobacteriota bacterium. Taxonomy (GTDB): domain Bacteria; phylum Acidobacteriota; class Vicinamibacteria; order Vicinamibacterales; family UBA2999; genus Gp6-AA40. The sequence continues at coordinate 124,389 of CAVVTC010000019.1, forward strand.
GCGCTGAGGCGGGGGAGTGCACGTGCTCGTCGCCGGGTCGTTGGGATCGGGCTTCGCGCCCTCGAGCGCGCCGAGCATGATCGCGGCGTCGGCGACGGTCCGTGCCATCGGTCCGGGCGTGTCCTGATCGGCGGCGATCGGGATCACTCCGTATCGGCTGATGCGTCCGACCGTCGGCTTGATGCCAACCAGCATGTTCTGATTGGAGGGGCTCAGGATGGATCCAGACGTTTCAGTGCCGACGTTGGCGGCCCAGAAGCTCATGGCCGTCCCGATGCCGGAGCTCGACCCGCCGGTTGCCAGCACCGGCCGGCCGTCGCCGGTTGCCTCGCGCGGATCGCGGCGCGGATCGTAGGGGTTGAAGGCGAAGCCGCTGACCGAGTTGTAGTTGGTGGGCATCGCCGCGGCCACCCAGTTGGCAAGCTCGGTCATCGTGGTCTTGGCGATGATGATCGCGCCCGCCTCGCGCAGGTTCCTGGTCAGCGTTGCCTCGTACGGCGGGATGAGCCCGGCAAACGCGAGCGCGCCGCCGGTGGTCGGCATGTCGGTGGTGTGAATGTTGTCCTTGAGCGCGATCGGGATGCCGTGCAGCGGACCGCGCAGCCGTCCGGCGCGGCGCTCGCGGTCGCGCGCGTCGGCCTCCTCGAGGGCGCGCGGGTTCACGTAGAGCGCGGCGTGCAGCCGATCTTCGTAGAGCCCGATGCGGGTCAGCGATTGGGCCACAATGTCCCGTGACGTGACGCGCCCCTTGGCAAGTGCGTCGCGCATGTCGGCGATCGAGGCTTCGACGATCGAGAAGGACGGGCGCTGCGCCTCGACCGGCGCCGGGACACGCACGATCGCGACCGCGAGGATTGCCGCCGCTCCAATCAGAGGCCTCCGCGTCATGGGAAGGAATTTTACGTGAACTCCTCAACGGCACCCGGCGTGAACTCACGAACCGCGTTGATCACAGGCGCCTCGTCCGGGATCGGCGAGGCCTTTGCCGAGGTGTTTGCCGCCCACGGATTCGACCTCGTGATCACCGCCCGCCGGGAGGATCGCCTCCGGGACGTCGCGGCCCGGCTCGAGCAGCGGTACCGCATCCGGGTGCTCGTGATCGTCGCGGACCACTCGCTGCGCGACACGCCGGTCAGGCTGTGCTCCGAGATCGCGTCGCGCGGGCTCACCATCGACGCCCTCGTCAACAACGCGGGCTACGGTGTGCCCGGCACCTACGTCGCCTCGCCATGGGAGCGGCACGATGCCATGCTGCAAGTGATGGTGACGGGGCTCGTCGAGCTGACGCATCGCCTGCTGCCGGGCATGATCGAACGCGGCTACGGGCGGATCATCAACGTGGCGTCGCGTGGCCGGGCTCGTGCCCGCGCCCGCCGGGCACACGCTCTACGGCGCCGCAAAGGCGCTCGTCATCAAGTTCTCGGAAGCGTTGTCGCACGAGGTCAGGAAACACAACGTCCACGTCACGGCGCTCTGTCCCGGATTCACCGTGAGCGAGTTCCACGACGTGACCGGCACCCGTGACCAGATGAACAACATGCCGGCGTGGTTGTGGCTGGACGCGCCCACGGTGGCCCGAGAGGGATTCGAGGCGGTCATGGCCGGCACGCCGATCTACATCAACGGCCGCGTGTATCGGGCGATTGTGTTGCTGGTGCGCTACGTCCCGCAGCGGATCGTCAAGGCTGTCGGACGGCGTCTCGGGCGGTCGTATCGGAAGACGTAGCGTGGGCCGCCTGAAGGCGGCCCCTACGTGTGAAGGCGGCCCCTACGTCGGGACACTACGACTGCCGAGGAACTGCTGTGAAAGCCGCTTCATCATCGCATCGAGCGATTCGCCGTCGAGCGCGAAGGTGGATGACTCAGGCTGCCACGTGAGCTTGTAGCTGCGCGACATCGCCGACACCCAGATCTGACGTACGGGCGCGTTGGGGCTGACCACGAATTTGGCCGGCGAGGGATCCTCGAAGACGATTTGCAGGACCCCGTTCTGCAGTTCCACCTCGAAGCCATGTTCGTCCGCCAGGGGGAGCAGTGAGTGCTGGAGCTGTTCCAGCGCGCGATCCGCCGCCAGCCGGAAATCCTGCTCCGAGATCGTGACGGTCATTTACTGCCGCTCAAACGGTCGGCGGAGGCGATATAGCTCTTGCGCGCCCGGCCGGTGTGGCCGGCCTGCTTCAACTTGACGTCGAGCCTGTGCTCTTTGTTGTCCAGCAGCGTCGGGTTGAAGCCGATCGTGTACAGGCTGTGCAGCTCCGCAGCCACTCTCGTGAACGTCGGCGCCAGCTCGGTCGTCTTCTTCAGCTCGAAGTAGCCGCCGCCGGTCTCGTCAGCCAGCCTGCGAAGCCCGCGATCGGGGCGCGTGCGCTGCATGCGTCCGGGTCCGATCGCGAACTCGGACTCGAGCCCGATGGCGTAGATCATCGTCTCGGTGGCCTTGGCCTTATCGAGGACGCTGCCCATGCCCTTCTTGCTCGCCGTGTCGTCGCCGTCGGTGAAGGCGAGGACGATCTTGCGCCCCTCGACCTCGTCCATGATGTCGATGCTCGCGTCGATCGCATCGTACAGGCGCGTCGGGTTGCCGAACTGGAGATCCTTCAGCGCCGCGACCAGGTCGTCGCGGTCGTTGGTGAACTCGCCGCTGAACTGAATCTTGTCGCTGAACGCACCCACTTGCCCTTTGTCGGCGGGCAGCATGCGCAGGATGAACTGCTCGGTCGCGGCCTTCAGCAGGTCCAGGTTATTGTTCATGCTGAAGCTGAAATCCAGCATCACGACGACGGTGAAGGGCTGCGTCTCGTTCTGAAAGAGCGTGATCGGTTGTGGCTTCCCGTTGTCGAGAATCGTGAAATCTTCCTGTTCGAGATTCGGCACCAGCCTTCCCTGGGCGTCGGTCACCGTCGTCAGCACCGGGACGATGCTGGTGCCCGATTTGAAGGTGGCCTGCTGGCCAAGGACCGATCCGGCGGTCAGGAACACGGCGCAGATGATGGCGAAATTGCGCATGGTACGAGCTTAGCAACCCCCCTGCCCGGAGTAAACCCACCTCCGGCCCTATCTGCGCGCAATCGCGCTAAGATCTCCCCCTATGCGCACAGCCCTGTTTCTCGTTCTCTCTTTGGCACTGGCGACGGCTGCGGGGGCCTCGGGCGCCGAAGCGTCGAGCGCGGAGGCGGCCCAGTCCGCCGTCTCGGGCATCGTCAGGGACAATTCCGGCGCGGTGGTGTCCGGCGCGTCGGTGATTGTGATGGGCACGAACGGACGCCGAACAGCAGACGATGTCGGGTCCGGACGGACGGTTCGCGATCGCGATGGCGCCGGCCGGCGACCTGACGCTGGTCGTGCGTGCGGGCGGCTTTGCGGAGTGGTCGCAGTCGGTGCCGGCGAGCCGCGACGTCGAGGTCGTGCTCGCGGTGGCCGGGCTGTTCGAAACCGTCACGGTGACGCCCACGCGCAGCGCGAAGCGGCTGGGCGACGTTCCGGTCAGCGCCAACATCATCGAGAAAGAGATCATCCGGCAGTCTCCGGCCGTCGTCGCCGACGACGTGCTGCGGCAGGTGTCGACCTTCAGCCTCTTCCGTCGGAGCAGCAGTCTGTCGTCGCATCCCACGGCGCAGGGCGTGTCGTTGCGCGGCATCGGACCGAGCGGCGTGAGCCGCACGCTGGTGCTCGTCGATGGCATGCCGTTCAACGATCCCTTCGGCGGCTGGGTGTACTGGACTCGCGTGCCGATGGAGAGCGTGAACCGCATCGAGGTGATCGACGGATCGAGCTCGAGTCTCTACGGCAACTACGGCATGGGCGGCGTGATCAACATCATCTCCACGACGCCGGCCCGGCGCTCGGTGGAATTCAAGACGCAATACGGGAATCGGAACAGTCCGAAGGCGGACTTCTTCGCCAGCGACGTGTGGGGCAAGCTGGGCGTGGCCGTCGAAGGCGGCGCCTTCAACACCGAAGGGTTCCCCATCGTCACCGCCAGCGAGCGCGGGATCATCGACAACAACGCTGAAGTCGATTTCAGGAACTTCAACGTGCGCGCGGACTATCGCGCGAACGATCGCCTCAGCGTGTTCTTCCGCGGCGGCTACTTCAAGGAAGATCGCGTCAACGGCAAGATCAACGAGGTCAACGACACCAAGTGGACCGCGGTCGGCGGCGGCGTGCGGGTGCGCATGCCGGACGACAGCGACTTCCAGGCGACGGTGTTCACCGACGACAACACCTTCCACAGCACGTTCCTGGCCGTGACCGCGCCGAGTGCCACGGTCCCCGCGCGAAGCATCGTCAGGCTGGCGACGGATCAAACGGTTCCCGCCAACGCGGTCGGCACGATGGTGCAGTGGTCCCGCGCGATCGGGCGCCAGCACTTCTTCAGCGCCGGCTTCGACTGGCGCCAGGTGGACGGTGACAGCCTCGAGGATGCGTACATCGCCACGCCGGGTGCGCCGATCGTGCCGCCGACGGCTCCCGCGACGCTCTCGCTGCGCCGCGACTCCGGCGGCACGCAGGACAGCGTCGGTTTCTTCCTGCAGGACGTGTTCAGCATGAACAACTTCGTGGCCACGCTGAGTGCGCGCGTGGACAACTGGAAGAATCACGATGGACACATCTTCGAGAACTCGGCGGTCACGGGGTTGCCGAGCGCCGGCAATCGCGGTGAGCTGCCCGACAAGGAGGACACGGTTGTCAGTCCTCGGGGGGCGCTCCTCTATCGCCTCTCGAATCGCGTGTCGCTGTGGGGCGACGTCGGCTGGGGATTCCGCGCGCCGACGCTCAACGAGCTCTATCGCCAGTTCAGCGTCGGACTCGTCCGCACGCTGCCGAACGAGAACCTCGGTCCCGAGCGTCTGTTCGGCGGCGAGGCCGGCGTCAGACTCGAAGCCGCCCGCAACGTGTCGGTCCGCTCGACGTTCTACGACAACACCGTGAAGGACCCGGTGTCGAACGTCACCATCGCCACCAACCTCCAGCAGCGGCAGAACCTGGGGCGCACGCGCATTCGCGGCTGGCAGAATGATGTCGAGATGCGCGTCGGCACTTCGATTCGCGTCGCAGCAGGATACCTGTTCAACAACGCGAAGGTCACCGAGAACCCGGCCAACCCCGCCCTGGTGGGTCTCTATCTTCCGCAGGTGCCGAAGCACCGCGGCTCGGTCAGCTTCTCGTACTCGAATCCGCGCATCGCCAGGTTCGCCGCAACCGGCATGTTCTTCGGCCGCCAGTACGACGACGACCTCAACGTGCGCACCAAGCCCGGCGAGACCGAGGCCGGCCTGCCGGCCTACGGCGTGATGGACTTCAGCGTCTCGCGTGACATCGGCAGCCACCTCGACGTGTTCTTCGGTGTCCAGAACCTCTTCGATCAGGAGTATTACGTGATGCTCCTGCCGACGACGACCGGCTCGCCGCGCCTGGTCAACGGCGGCATCCGCGTCCGCTTCAACGGTCGTTAGCATGCGCCTCGCCGCCCTGGTGACGGCGATCGCCCTCGTCCTCGCATCGACGGCGCGCGCCCAGGTCAGCCTCGAGGAGCTGCTGGCGAGGGCGAGCGCGTATGTTGAATCCTTCCAGCGCAACTTCGGTTCCGTCGTCGCCGAAGAGCGATACGAGCAGACGATCCGGCGCGCGCCCGGAGCGAACACCACGAGCGTGCAGCGAGGCGCGAGCGGCCCGGTGGAGACGGTGCTCGTCTCGGACTTTCTGCTCGTTCAGGTTCCGGGTGAGGGCTGGCTGCCGTTTCGCGACGTCTTCGAGCGCGACGGCAAGCAGCTCCGCGATCGAGAGGAACGGCTCGCCAAGCTGTTCCTGGGCGGATCGCGGAACGCCATCGATCAAGCGAAGGCGATCATGAATGAAGGTGCGCGCTACAACATCGGCAATGTTGAGCGAAACATCAACACGCCGACGCTGCCGCTGCCATTCCTGACGTTGCTCAAGGCACGATTCGCGTTCAAGCTCGTGAAGCGCGAGGATGACGACCCCGGCGAGGTGATCGAGTTCAAGGAGACCGGGCGGCCGACGTTCATCACCACCACTGGCAACCGCGACCTGCCCGTGACCGGGCGGTTCTGGGTGGACGCGCGCGACGGAGCCATCCTGCGTACCGAGCTTCACGCCGTCGATACGACCGTCGAGGCGCACATCCTCGTCCGCTACGAGATGGATGCCGGCATCGGCCTGCGCGTACCGGCGCGGATGGAGGAACGGTATCGGCGCGGCCGCGATCCGATGGAAGTGCGCGGCGTGGCCACGTACTCGCGCTTCCGGCGGTTCCAGGTCAACACCAGCGAGGAACTCGCCAATTGAACAGTCAAGTTATGATCCGAGCCATGAGGAACGCCTTCTTCCTGACCGTCCTGGTTTCCCTGTTTGCGTGTTCAGCGGCTCCGGCCCAGCAGGCCACGGACCCCGCGGCCCGCGTCGGCAGCCGCACGATCACGACGAAGGAGCTGGACGATCGCTGGCGCGCTGACGACCCGGCGTCGCAGGCCGAGGCGACGCAGAAGGTGTACGACGGCCGGCGGGCGGCACTCGACGCCATCATCGCCGAGCAGCTCCTGGCCGAAGCGGGCAAGAAGAAGGGGATGACCGCCGCCGCGTACGAGCTCGAGGAAGTCGGCAAGCGGATCAAGCCGGTGAGCGACTCCGAGGTCGTGGCGTTCTATCAGGCCAACATCAATCAGATGCAGGGCCGATCGCTCGAGGTCGATGTCGCCGGCGATCAATCGGTTCCTCACCGATCAGCAGCGCGACACGGCGCGGAATGCGCTGATCGCCGAGCTGCGCAAGGCCGGCCCCGAAGTCCGCGTCCTCATCGACGCCCCGCGCCGCGAGGTCGAGTTGGAGTCCAGCGATCCGTCGCTTGGTCGCGCGTCAGCGCCGGTGACCCTGATCGAGTTCTCCGACTTCCAGTGCCCGTTCTGCCAGCGCGTCGAGCCGACGCTCAAGCGGCTGCGCGACACCTACGGCGACAAGCTGCGCATCGTCTGGAAGGATTTCCCGCTGACGCAGATCCATCCGCAGGCCTTCAAGGCGAGCGAGGCGGCGCACTGTGCCGGCGATCAGGGCAAGTACTGGGAGTACCACGATCGCCTGTTCGCGAATCAGCAGCTCCTGCAGCCGGAGGATCTCAAGAAGCACGCCTCGGAGCTCGGCCTCGAGGCGGCGGCATTCAACACCTGCCTCGACACCTCGAAGTACGGGGAGCGCGTGCGAAACGGCGTCGCCCAGGGCCAGCGCCTGGGGGTGAACTCGACGCCGACGATCTACATCAACGGCCGCGTGCTGGCCGGCGCGCAGCCGTACGAAACGTTCGTCAGCGTGATCGACGAAGAACTGTCCAGAGCGAAGTAACGCGACGACCCATACGGCATCAGCGCGCGAAAGGCGTGCTGGCGACGATGCCCTCACCCTCGCGAACCGTGACGATGTGATTCGCTGGGACGCTCTGGACGACCTCGGTACGCCCGCTGGGCCAACGCAGTTCGAGTCGATCGACCCGTGTGACATCGCCCAGCCCGAAATGCTGGCGCAAGTCGTTCTGACCGAGGTAGCTCGATCCCGCCTTCACCTCCCGGACCTGTATTCGTTTCCCGCTCGTCACGCGGATCTGCGTGCCAACGCCGTCGCGGTTGCTGGTCTTTGCCGATCGCTTTCACGAGCAGCGCCGTGACTGCGATTGCCGCCGTCGTTGCGGAGCAGGTCCACGGTTTGACCGTTGTTGGTCACCAGCAGATCCAGATCTCCGTCGTTGTCGATGTCGCCTGACACGAGTCCGCGGCTCACCTTCTCGATCGCGAAGCCCGACCCGGCGGTGCGAGAGACCTCGACGAACCGCCGGGCGACGTTCCTGAACAGGAGGTTGCGCTGCGCATGGGTCGACCCCGCCCGATACAACGGCGCGTTGTCCATGATGTGGCCATCGGCGAAGCCCAGATCGAGCTGCGCGTCGTTGTCGAAGTCGAAGAACACGACGCCGAATCCGACGAAGGGGAGCGTCGCGGGGCCGATTCCGCTCTCGGGCGTTGCGTACGCGAACAGACGATCGCCGAGGCCCCTGAAGAGGCTGTGCATCTCGGAATCGAGATTGGTCACGACGAGGTCGAGCCGCCCGTCGCCGTCGTAATCGGCGGCGTCAGTGCCCATGCCGGCGCGCGCGCTTCCATCAGTCGCCACGGCCACGCCCGCTCGCAGTCCGATCTCGGTGAACTTGAAGCCACCGGTGCCGTGAAACAGGAAATTCGGCGTGCTGTCGTTGGCCACGAACACCTCAGGCCACCGGTCATCATCATGGTCGGCGATGACGACGCCGAGGCTGTTGCCTCGATGCGCACCGATCCCGGACTGCGCGCTGACATCCGCGAAGACGCCCTTGCCGTCGTTGCGGTAGACGATGTTGGGCAGCGGTTCGAAGTTGAGCGGATGACAGTAGAAGCGGATCCGAAGGCGCGCGTTGCCGCAGAAGGGGCTGTGCGCCGCGTCGAGCGCCACGTAATTCGTGACGAAGAGGTCGAGGTCCCCGTCGCGATCGAGATCGGCGAATGCGCAGCTGGCGCTCCACGAAGGAGATCCAACGCGGGCAAGGCGCGTGACATCCGTGAAGACGCCGTCGCCGCCGTTACGGTACAGCACGTTCGGGCCGAGGTTGGTGATGTAGAGATCGACCCAGCCGTCGTTGTCGTAGTCGCCTGCGCAGGCGCCCATGCCGTACTCACGATGGCGAATCGTCGATCGCTCGGTGACATCGTCGAAGCGGCCGTTGCCGCGATTTCGATACAAGCGGTGCCGCGCCTGCTTCGCGACCGCCGGGTCGGCGATCGACCCGCCGTCGACGAGGAAGATGTCGAGCCACCCGTCGCGGTCGTAGTCGAAGAACAGCCCGCCACCGCCCATCGTCTCGACCAGGTGCTTGTCGGCGCTCGCGCCGTTGACGTGGCGGAAGTCGATCCCCGCCTCGCGGCTGATTTCGGTGAACGTCACCGGCGAGTCTTCAGCGACCACACCACGGCCGACGAGGATGGCAATCGCGACAGTGATCGTGCTGACCGCGCCGACCAGACGCGTCACCGCGCGCCCCGCGCGGGAAGACCCTGCATGGCCTTTTCGTACGTGTCCCTGGCGCGCGTGGCCTCGTCGATGCGCCCGACCTTCGCGTACAGCGCCGCGAGCTCGCGATAGACAGATGGATCCGCGCCGAGCGTGAGGGCTCGCTCGTAGAGTGCGACGGCTCGCTCGTGGCGACCCTCGGCGGCGTGGAACGCCGCCTCTTCCTTCAGGACATCCAGCGCCATGGTGCGGCGCCGGTCGTCCAGCGCCTGTCGCTGCGCCTGCTCGACGCGCTCGAGCTCCTGCGCCGCCTCTCGAGTGCTGCCCGAGCGCATCAGCGCACTGGCCAGTGCATATCGTGCTTCGGTGTGGTGTGCGGAAAGTTCGACGGCGCGACGCAGCGCCGTGACCGCGTCTGTGTACCGGCCGGCGTTCAGATGAATCTGACCGATGCCGGTATGGGCGTCGGCATCCGACGGATCGATCAGGAGAACGGCGACCAGCTCCACGAAGGCGTCCTCCGCGCGGTCCTGTCGCAGGAGCGCGCTCGCGAGCTCTTTGCGCAGGCCTCTGTCGCTGGGACGTTCGGCGACCGCGTGCGTGAATGCGTCGACGGCAGCGGGAAGATCGGCCGAGGCCGAGGCGAGCTGACCGATCAACGCATAGAGTGTGCCGCGGCCGTCGATCGCCGCTGACACAGCCCGTTCGAATTCCTGGCGTGCCTCCGCAGGTCGATTGAGACGTTGAAAGCCCGATCCAAGCCACGATCGCGCCAACGCCGAATCGGGGAGGACCTGAATCGCGTCCTGCAGAATCCGTTGTGCGTCCTGGTCGCGTCCGGTTGACGCGATGACTCGCGCAAGCGCCAGGCGCGAACGTTCGTCTCGCGGGTTCCGCTGCACGGCGATCTCGAGCTGCTCGATGCTCTTGTCGTGTTGAGAGCCCGCCCAGTAAATCAGTCCCAACACGCGATGGGCCTCCGACGAATCGCGAAGGCCAGGAGCGCTCTCGAGCACGGCGCGTGCGTCGGCCAGGCGTGCTTGTCTCAGCGCGGCCACGGCCTTCATCATCGACGCCGATCCCGCGGCCGGATCGGTCAGCAGTGGATCGATCGCGGCTGCTCTTCGGAATTCAGCGATCGCCTCGCCGTACTCGCCGCGTGAGATGAGCGCGTATCCCCGCGCGTACGCCGCGGGCGGTATGACGAGTTCCTCCTTCGCGGCCTCTTGAAAAAGACCGATACGGCTGAACGGGGCAGCCTTCGGGGGCGCGCGCTCCCGGACTAAACGCTGATACGCCGCCGACAGGGTCTCACGTGCACGTGTCGCGTCCTCACTGCTGGCCGCCACGTGGGGGCCGCCTTCAGGCGGCCCGGAGCGGTGATGGAGGAAGTAGTAGGCCGTGATCGGATTGCCCGAGTCCGCGGCCCACGCGGCGCGGAACGCCTCGCCGGCATCCGCCGATCGTGCGGTCGCGTCGAGCAGACGCGCGCGGAGCAGGTGCAGATCGGCGCGCTGCGGCTCGAGCCGGCTGGCCGCCTCAATCTCTCGCAACGCATCGGCGAGCCGGCCCCGTTCGACGTACATCGCGCCCAGTGTCGCTCGCATCTGAGAGGCGACGGGCGGCGACGCAGCAGGGAGTTCGGAGGTGACCCTGGCTTCGAAGGCCTGAATCGCGCGATCCCATTCGGCGAGGCCACGGGCCATCGCTGTCGAGGGCCGGGCCAATCCGTGGGCCCTCGTCGCCAAACGTACCCGCGCTCGCCGCTGTGAGCTCGGCGAGCCCCTCCAGGAAGACCTGTTTCTGAGCGTCGGCCGGTGACGTGGACCACGTCCACGCCGCGGCGCGCACGAGGCGATGAGAGATGATGCGCCTCACTGGCCGGCCTCGAGCCGGCGACCAGAGTAGGTTTTCCCTTGACGTTTGGGCAAGGGGTATTAGACTGCCCCTGCCAGGCCGTAAGAGGACCAGGTCATCCGCCTTCGTCGCCGCACTATTCGTTCTTCCGAAATTGGGAGGAGTGGGATGACACGAGCCATGCAGGGAGTCCTTGCGATCGGTGTCATGGTCCGGTACTGCTGCCAGCGACAGCGCTCGGGCAGGAAGGCCAGATCGCCGGCACCGTTCGCGATACGTCTGGCGCCGTCATACCCGGGGTGGTCGTAGAAGCCACGAGCCCGGCCTGATCGAGAAAGTCCGCTCCGCAGTCACGGACGACAACGGGCAGTATCGCATCACGAACCTGCCTGTCGGCACCTATACCGTCACGTTCGCACTGGCTGGGTTCACCCGCCAGCAGCGTGACAACATCATCCTGACAACCGGGTTTACGGCGCCCGTCAACGCGACGATGAGCGTCGGCGCAACTGGCCGAAACGATCTCGGTGACAGCGGAGTCGCCCGTCGTAGACATCCAGAACGCGCGTCAGGTGGCGGCGTTCGAGGGCGAAGCCATCCGTGAGCTGCCGACGACGCGCAATATCCGCAGCATCCTGACGCTCACGCCTGGCCTGACCGCCACCGGCCTGGGTGCCGATTGCGTGGGCGGCGTCGGCGTGTGGTGCAACAACAACATCTACAACCTGAGCGCGCATACGGCGACCAACGACACCGAAGGCGGCGCGCAGGGGCGCGTCATGGTGGATGGAACGATCATCAACACCGGTGGCGGCGCCGGCATCATGGGGATGACCGGCGGTTATGTCGCCGACGTCGCGAACGCCCAGGAAGTCAGCGTGCAGATTTCCGGGGCGCTGGGCGAATCGGAGACCGGCGGCGCATCGATCAACATCATTCCGCGCACCGGGGGCAATAGCTTCAATGGCAACTACTTCTTGACCTACACGCAGGGGGACTACAACACCAATGGCGACGTGCGCGATGGTGGGTTCCTCAGCGGTTCGTGGTTCTCGCAGAACAACGGCAATCATCCCGAAATCAGCAACGGGTATCCGCTCATCCGCGACTACGACACGTCGTTCGCGATCGGCGGACCGATCAAACGCGACCGCCTGTGGTTCTTCTCTTCGGCCCGCGCCTGGCAGAAGGACGCGTGGAGCCGGCAGCAGGACCGCATCTGGGACAACGCGAACGCCGGCATCTGGGGCCAGAACTACCAGCCGGATCGGTCGACGCCGGAGCTGCAACTGATCAACTGGACGCGCAACGCCAACGTGCGCATCACGGCTCAGGCGTCGCAGAAGAACAAGTTCAACTTCTTCTGGGACGAGGGATACACGTGCCAGGATCCGTGCGACGGCTCCGTGGCGCCGTGGACGGCGCGAGACGGCTGGTGGTCGGGCCAGGTGCATCCGGCCCGGCTGATCCAGGCGGGGTGGACGAATCCGCTGACCAGCGTCATCCTGCTCGAAGCAGGGATGTCGGCGAACCGGCAGCTCTACGACTTCTCGCAGCATCGCTACTACACGCCCAATGCGGACATTCCACGCGTCGTCGAATTCGGGACAACCGTTGGTGCGACTCCCGACTTTCCCGTACTCAACGGCACGGACTTCACCCTCTTCGGTGTGCCATCGGGACCGTGGTCCGACGGTATCGGCGGCGCGGCGGAGCAACGACAGCTCAACGACTGGCGGCCGCGCGCCTCGATCTCGTACGTGACCGGCACGCACGCCGCCAAGTTCGGGTATGACGGCGGCTACTTCGCGCAGACCCGGTCCAACAGAACCAACAACCCGCGCCTGGAGTATCGCTACGACACGCCGACCGCGGCGCTGCTTCAACGCCGCGGATCCGGCTGCGTCAACCTGCGGCAACACGAGCCTCTATTACCCGAGCGATCCGTTCAACCAGGCGATGCCGGCCGGTGCCCACGCGAGTCAAAATCAGTACGGGCCCTTCCACCATCGATAACCGGGTGGCCTACAGCGGTTTCTACGCGCAGGATCAGTGGACACTGAAGCGCCTCACGCTGAGCGGCGGCATCCGTTACGACCACGCGACCAGCGAATACCCGGAAACGTGCATTGGCGCTGACGGCAACAGACTTGTCGCCGGCGGCAACGAACCCTATGTCCCCGTGCAGGTTGGCGGGTCGTTTGCCGGGCAGCGCAGTTGGTGCACGCCTGCCTCGGAGGGCGTCTCCTACCACAACATCTCGCCGCGGTGGGCCGTGGCGTGGGACCTGTTCGGCACCGGCAAGACGTCGATCAAGTGGAACATGGGCAAGTATCTGGCGGGTGCGGGGATCGCCGGCATCTATGCCGACGCCAACCCCGCCCAGCGAACGGTCAACAACTACTGCGCGTACCTGGACCGACGTGAACGGCAACCGCAGGGTGGACTGCGACCTGCTGAACTTCAACGCGCAGGACAGCAGCGCGTCGGGCGGGGACATCTGCGGCGGGCCAGGCTCGGTCGTTACATTCCTGACGCGTCCATGCAGACGCGCGAGGAATTATGGGCGCGACCCGCTCAGCCTCGACGGCGCTGGTACGCCGATTGGGCTGGCCAGACGACGCAGTGCGGGCGACAGAGAAGCAGGCATCCCGGCTGACGTGCAGGCCTACTGCGACGTCTACGGTGACAGCCTGCTCGACGGGTGGGGCAAGCGTCGCTCCGAGTGGCAGTTCGGTCTCGGTATCCAGCACGAGCTCCTGCCGCGCTTCTCTGGCGAGTTTACCTACAACCGCAGGAGCTACGCGAACCTGACGGTGACGGATACAGCTCGGGATCGGGTGTGATCGATTCAACGGCCGCCCAGGACATGAGCGCGTGCCAGGACGGCTACCTGAATTTCACGTCACCGAGACTACGGGTTCTTCAATGCCGTTGCGCCACGCAATCCTGGCCTGCCGGGCGGCGGCGGATACGTGATTCGCGGGCTCGCCAACCAGAACGCGGCGCTGCCGCGTCGGGCGGCCGTCCGCGGTGACGATCATGAACGAACTCTCGTACATGTCGAACTTCTTTGACACGAACTTCGTGTGGCGCGGCACCGACAAATGGGGCCTTCGCGGCCTGCGCATCAACGGCGGGACCACCACCGGCCGGGCGGTGCGTGACCAGTGCGGCACCATGCTCGACGGCCCGGACGTCCGGCAGCACGATGGCGTGACGCCCTCCTGCAACCCGTATACGCGATGGGAAACGAGCGTCAGGGGCACCGCCACCTACACGATTCCCAAGAGTCGACGTGCTCGTGAGCACGGTGTTCCAGCGGCGGAACGGCCCCGAGCGGGCCGCGAACCACGCCTTCACCAAGGACCAGGTGACGTGGGAAGCGAGCAGCGCCGCTCGCGCGACGCAGCCGTGCCCGGCCGGCGCGACGGCTGGCCAGGTCGGATGCTTCACGGCGCGGGCACCACCGTTACGGCGACGAGCTATACGGTCAACATGCTCAATCCGGGTGAGCTGTACGGCCCCGGTTACACCATCTTCGACCTGAAGCTCGGGAAGAACCTCCGGTTCGCCGGAAGGCGCCTGAACGTCGGTGTCGATATCTACAATCTGTTCAACAAGGAACAGGTGCTGACGTACCAGGACAACTTCGACACGGTTGACAACCCGGCGACGCCGGCCGTCGAGCAGTGGGGGCAGGCGACGTCGCTGCTGAGCCCGCGCTTCGTGCGTCTGACGCTACAGTTCGACTTTTGATTTGAGATCGTTCGAGTCGTTCGATTCCTGCGATGATTGGCGACTTTCGATCGGTGATTGAAGGCTCGACGTCAGTCACCACCTAGAACACCAATCTGGAATCAACAATCAACGGATGAATCACCAGTCGCAGGTCACCTCATCAGCAAGAGCCGTCTGGTTACGGCGTGCCTCGCCGTCGCTGCGCTGGTCCAGGGCGCAGTGTCCGCGAGCCAGCGCTCACAAGGTGCCGCCGTCCGCCTTCCGATGTTCCGCGATGTCGCTCGCGCTGTCGGACTCGACTTCGTGCACGTCAACGGCGCCAGCGAACACCGGTTCCTTCCCGAGATCATGGGGCCTGGCGGTCTCTTCTTCGACTTCGACAATGACGGCTGGCTCGACGTCTTCCTGGTGGACGGCGGCTCTGTGGCCGATGTCACCGTTGCCAGCCGAGCGCGTCACCGCGTGTACCGGAACCGCCGCAATGGAACCTTCGAGGACGTGACCACGGCGTCGGGCATCCGGCACCGCGAGTACGGCATGGGTGCCTGCGCCGGCGACTACGACAATGACGGCCTGATCGACCTGTACGTGACCAGCGTCGGGCTCGAATCAGCTGTATCGCAATGCTGGTCAGGGACGGTTTACCGAGGTCCCGAACGCCGCCGGCGCCAATCCCAATCTGTGGATCACCAGTTGTGCCTTTCTGGACATCGATCGCGACGGCGACCTCGATCTCTTTGTGACCAACTACGTCGATGCCTGGAAGGAACGCGGTGGCAAGAACCAATTCTGCGGCTTCGCCGGGCCGCCGCCGGTCAGCGACTACTGTCACCCGCTGATCTATCAGCCGTTGCCGAGCGCCCTGTATCGAAATACCGGCTGAGGAGCATCCTTCGAAGACATCAGCAAGTCCAGTGGGATCGGGGCGCTGCGCGGCAACGGCCTTGGCGTCGCGGTTGCGGACATCGATGACGACGGGTGGCCGGACGTCTTCGTGGCCAACGACGCGATGCCCAATTTCCTCTTTCGCAACAACGCGAACGGGACGTTCACCGACGTCGCGGGTGCTGCCGGCGTTGCGCTGTCTGCCGATGGAAAAGTCAAAGCCGGCATGGGGACTGCCTTCGCCGACTTCAGCGGCAACGGGCGTCTCGGCCTCATCGTGACGAATCACGAAACCGAGATGCACAGCGTGTTTGTCAACGTGGATGGCGCCGTGTTCTCGGATGTCACGACCCGCAGCGGCGTCGGGCCGGCCACGCGTCCGTACGTCGGCTTCGGGGTCGCGTTCGTCGACTATGACAACGACGGCCGTCTCGACATCGCCATCGCCAACGGCCACGTCATGATGCATGCCGCGCTCCTTCGCGGCGGCGGCAAGTTCGCTCAGAGAAATCTGCTGCTGCGCAATCTGGGCGAACGATTCCAGGATATGAAGGATCAGGCGGGTCCGGGATTCTCGATCGAGCGGGTCAGCCGGGCGCTTGCGGCCGGCGACATCGACAACGACGGCGACGTCGATCTGCTGGTCACGAACAACGGCGCCGCGTCCGAACCTGCTGCTGAACGAGGGCCGGCAGTCGCGCAACGCGCATGCTCGTGCGCGTGATCGGCACGAAAGAGCAATCGCAGTGGCATCGGCGCGCGGCTCACACTGACCACGGGCGGGCGCCGGCACGTTCGCGAGGTGCAGTCGGGGTCGAGCTACCTTGGGCAGAACGATCTGCGTGTGCACTTCGGACTCGGTCAGGCGAATCGATCCGAGCGCCTGGAGATACGATGGCCGAGCGGTGCGACTGAGGTGGTCACGGATCTTCCCGTCAATCACGTCCTGACGATCCGCGAGGGCGGTGGTGTCGTTGACCGAATGCCGTTCCGGCGCTGACGATAGGCAACGGAGAGCTCGGAGGAAACGGTTCCACACGGAGGAACGGAGTAACGGAGAATTTCTTCTGAAGATGAGTGACCTCCGTTGCTCCGTTCCTCCGTGTGAGACCGCTGCCTCCGTAAGCTCCGTTCACCGGGTAGTGAAATGGGCGCTGGTGCTGGCGCTACTCGCCGTTCCCTCTCCGGCACTCGCCCAGCGGGACGCATTCTTCTCGTCGCTCCTGACCTTCCACAGATCACTGGCAGGCCTCTATGGTGATGAAGGGCCACTGATCACCGCTCAATTGGCGGCCATGTCCACGGCGCTCGTTCGGTGGGACAGCGAGATTCGCGCTGCCGAAACCGAGTTGCGATCGCGGCTGCAGGCCGCCGACGCCCAGACGAAACTGCAGATTCATACAACGCTGGCGTCGCTGTACCTGGAACGCGGGCGCTATGACGATGCGGTTCGTGAGTTCGATGAAGACCTCAGCATCGATCCCCGGCGCGCCACCTTCCACCGGCTGAAGGGGCTGGCCCTGCAGGCGATGTCTCGGCCCGCGCAAGCCGCCGATGCGTTCCGTGCCGCCTGGCTGATCGAGCCGGCCGATCCACAGAATGCGTATCGACTGATCGCACAGCGGTCCGCTCAGACGACGCCAGAGGACATCGAGCGTGCGCGTGAAACGCTGGCGAACCTCGAACGCGGGCTGATACGTCGCGAGCGGCCGGGCGAACAGGCGCCGTTCTTGAACGTCCATGCCATCGTTGACGATGCCGGCGGCGCCATGGCGTTCGTGCCTGTTGCCTATGCGGATGGGTTCTCGTTCATCCTGCAGGGCGAGCTCGACCGGGGGCTGGCCGCGTTTCGAGCCGCAATCGCCAGCGACGCTCTGATCACCGATCCCGCGTCCCGGTCGGAACCGATGATTCGCGGAATCACCGCGCTGCGTCAGGCCGCCTCCGCCAAGGCTCGGCGCGAGGGCATGTCGCGTCGGCCGTCGAACATCTCGAGACAGCGGTTGCCGCCGCTCCAGACTCATCCGAGGCGCACAGAATCCTCGCGACCGCACATGCGATCACGGGGAACATCGAGAGAAGTGTCGAGCAGCTGCGCGATGCCGTACGCCTGAATCCTCGCGACGAGCGAGCCTGGCTCGCGCTGGCGCGCACGCTCGACGAAGCCGGTCGCTCCGCGGAAGCTGAGGACGTCCTTCGAAAAGCCGTCATCGAGGAACGCCGCCCAGGCGTTCCGGGAGACGGCGCCGGGCGCCGGGGCGCTGCGCTGGCGATTGTCGACGCTGCCGGAAAAACTCCAGCGCGCCGATGACGCAGATGTGGATCTGCTCGCCATGGCCGATCGGTTCGTCCTGCTGGTCGGAAAGGGCGAGCTGTATCGTGCCCTCGCCAGGCTGGCGCAGCTGCACTTCGATTACGACAGAGCGATCGGGCTGCTGCAGCGCGCCGTGTCGACCACGCCGAACAATGCCGCTGCGCACAGGGCGCTGGGGCGCGCCTACGTCGAGAACGGCCGCGAGACGGACGGGTACGCCGAGCTCGTCATCGCGCTGCTGCTGGACCCCAACGATGTCGAAACGCTCACCGAGCTCGGACGACTGCATCTGACTGGAGGCCAAGGCGTCGCGGGCGCAGGCGAGGCGCTCGAACGCGCCGTCGCCATCGACCCGGCCAACCGGCTGGCCCTCCGTGCGCTTGCCGATGCCTTGATCCGTGCTGGCAGGACGACCGAGGGGAAGCAGCGTCTGGAGGAATCCGAGCGGCTCCAAGCGCGGGCGATCGAAGACGACCGTCGCGCGAAGACCGCCGCGGTGCTGAGGCTGAACGCAGAGATTCGCAGGGGCCAACGGGACTATGCCGGCGCGATCGATCTCTGGCGGGAGGCGATCTCGTTGCAGGGCGGAAACGCCGTCCTCCATCTTCGGCTCGCGGAGGCACTCGCCGCGGCGAAGCGCACGGACGAGGCGGTGGCGGAGTACCTCAGAGCGATTTCACTCAGGGCCGGAGCCGACGCTCATCGTCGGCTCGCGGAGTTGTACGACGCTCAAGGGCGCACGGCCGATGCTGCCCGTGAGCGTGTGACGTATCGTCGACCGGCGACTGCAGGAACTGCGTCAGCGTGCCGACGAGGGCGCGTTTGGGCAGTAGGTTTAGAGGCAGACGCCTTCACCGATTCTCGCGCCGGTCGGCCGCGTTCCGTCAAGGCCGAGTGGCCGTCCGCCATGCTTCCTACTCTTCTCGCAGCACCGCATTCGGGTCCAGCCGGGCGGCCCGCCAGGCCGGCAGGATGCTGGCCAGGAGCATGGCCGCCGCAAGCAACGCCGCCGATCCGCCCAGCGCCGCGATATCGACTCCGGCGACACCGAACACCTCCGCCTGAATGACGAGCCCGGCCGCGATGCGCCACAAGGCCTCCGAGCACGGAACCGATCGTCGCGACGGCCAGGGCCTGCCGCAGGACCATCGCGACGACGCGGTCGGCCCGCGCACCCAGGGCCATCCGAACCGCGATCTCCCGCGCGCGCATCGCGACGCTATAGGAGGTCACGCCGTACAGGCCGACGCTGGCGAGCAGGAGCGCCACGATGCCCAGCACGGCCGCCGCCCTCGCCAGCACGCGGTGGCTCTGGAATCGTGTCCGCGCGAATCTTCTGGTCCAGCGTGGCCAGTTCAAGGATGGGCACTCGAGGATCGATCTGCGCCACGAGATCGCGGATCGCCGGCGCCAGGGCGGCCGGCCGGACCTCCGGCGCGGACGTAGAGCGTCCGCGCGGTGCCATTCTGGAATGGCGAGGGGAAGAACGGCGAGGGGAAGAAGATCGCCGCGACTTCCTGGCCGGTAAGTCTCCACGGGGGATTCCACGATACCGACGATCCGGACGTCGGCCTCCGGTGCGCCAGGGACGTGTCGACGACTGCAGGCTCCGGCCGAGTGCGGCACCCTCGAATCATGGAGGCCAGGCGTTCGGTGACGATCGCCACCTCGGGGATGTCGCGCCGGTCCGCCGCGACGAAATCGCGGCCTTGAAGGAGGTCGAGCCCCAGGGCCCTGAAAAAGTCGCCACCGGCAGACGCACCGGCGTCACGGAGCACAGGCCATGCGAGTCCGGCCCATTGCGGCGTCCGCGGTCCACTGCGATCACGGCACCCGACAGGAACGACGGTTGCGAATCCGGACGCGCCGGTCCACAAGAGATCGCGACCCGACAGCCCTGCGGCCTCGACTCCTGGAAGCTGTTGACGCACGGTCAAGAAGCGCCGCATAGAACGCATTGCTCTCGCCGGATGAAAAGCGGAGCTGCGCCAGATCGAACGACGCCAGCAGCAGGCGGTCCGGGTCCGTGCCGGGCGGCTCCCCAGGATTCCAGCGCGGACGTCAACTGAAACACGGAGGCCAGCAGACCCAGCGAGAGCGCGACCTGACCGGCGACGAGGACCCGGCGGCCGCGGGACTCGGCACGCGTGCCTCCGCTCCCCGCGGGAGAGGTGCCGAGCGCCGCGGACGGATGTTGACCGGCCGCTTGAAGTGCCGGGACCAGCCCGAATCCCAGAGCCGTCAGGAACGCGGTCACGAGTGCGCCCGCCACGACCGTCCCGTCCAGCGGCATGGGCAACATCACGAACGCCGCGATCAACTGCAGGCCCGACCACGCCAGCGGCAGCGCGAGGAGGGCGGCACCGATGGCCAGGACCAGGCTTTCGATGACCAGTTGCCGGACGAGCCGGAGCCGGGACGCGCCGAGCGCCAGACGGACCGCCACCTCCCGGCTGCGCCGTGAGGCACGCACCAGGAGGAGGTTCGCGGCGTTGACACAGGCGAGCACGAGCACCAGAAGGGGAATGGGCAGGATGACGGCGACCAGCTCCACGGCATCGTCGCTAGTCTCGACAGGCCGGACACCTCGACCGTGACCCGTTCCACCGAGTCGTCCGCGGACGCGACGAGCCGTCCGGCCCAGGGTCGCCAGCAGGACGAGCGAGCCGAGCCGACGCGGCACGACGCCGAGCATCGGTCTCGACGCGGCCCGACGATCGACACCGTCGCCGCATGCGGCCCACGTATCGAATCAAGCGAGTCGCCGGACTGCCCGAACGCGGATCGTCCATCGCCAACACGATCCACGAAAGCGATCGGCAGCCAGAGGTCGACGCCTCTCCGGGTCTGGTCGTGCCTGCGAATCCCTGCGGCGCGACGCCGATGATCTCGAACATCTGCCCTCCCGCCTGGATCGGCCGTCCGATCACTGAAGGGTCCCCGCCGAATTCCCGCATCCACAGCGCGCGACTGATGATCGCGACCGGAGATTCGGCCCGGCCTTCCTCGGGCGCAAAGGTGCGTCCGATCTCGGGCCGGACTCCGAGCACGTCGAAGTAGTTCGGCGAGACGAAGGCGGCCGGGAGGGAACGCGGTTGAGGCAGGGTCACCGCCACGTCGGATTCGGTGAAGCTGGCCAGACCTTCGAGACTGGGCATCCCCTCACCGAGCGCGCGAACGACGTCCGGGTAGTCCGCCAATGCGGTCCGGGCGGCGTCGTCGATCCGACGAGGGCTGGTTTCCAGAATCCCGATCTCCACGAGGCGATCCTGATCCTGGATGCCCGGAAACGGACGACGCAGCGCGCCATTGATCAACGCGAAGGCCACGATCATCGCCGCCAGGCCCAGGCTGAGATTCCCGATCACCGAGAACGAGAACCCGCGGTGCCCGACCGAGACTGCGCATGGCGTAGCGGATGTCCCGGAAGATGCCTTCCCAGCGGGCTCCCGCCCTGGCTTCCCGAACACGCTCCTTGACCTGTTCGGCGCCCCCCAACTCGATGAGGGCCGCGCGCCGTGCGTCCTCCGGGGTCATGCCCGACCGGATCTTCGATTCGGCGTCGTGCTCGACGAACGCGCGGAGTTCCTCACTGAGCTCTGCGTCTCTCGCGCCGCCGTCCAACACCCGGCGCAGCATGGCCCGCAGGCGAGACCACACGCGTCTCATGCTCCCTCCATGACTTTCTCGACGGCCGCGGTGATCGACTTCCAGTGCTGCTTCTCACGCGCCAGCTGCTTCTGTCCCGCCTTCGTGATCGCGTAATAGCGCGCCTTCCGGTTGTTCTCGGAGACATCCCAATAGCCGGACAGCCATCCGTTTTCCTCGAGCCGCCGGAGCGCTGGAAACAGCGATCCGGTCGTGACCTGAAAGACGTCCTCAGTCAGGTATCGCATGCGCTGCATGACGCCCCACCCGTGCATCGGCTGGGTCGCGAGGATTCTCAGCACCAGGAGATCGAGCGTTCCCTGTACGACGTCCTTGCGGTCGGCCATGTGGCGACTCCTATCGGATGCCGTCAGGAAAGCACACAGACCTATCGGGTGTCAACAGGAAGAGCAGAATGGGATGGTTCGAGCAGACGTTCGTGCCTGCGTGTCATCGGGGTGTACGGGCTGGTGCGCTACACGGTGGCGAGGCGCAGTCGCGAGGTCGGGATGCGGACCAGCGAACTCCGACCCAAGGAGTCCCTGATTCAACGACTGTCTGTACACAGCATCGAGCTTCTGGCAGTGGCGCAGAGCTGCACGGCTTTGATGGAGTGAGGCCGTCTCGGAAGGGCCCGAAGAAGGCCGCGTGGGGAATCCAGTCAGCAGCGCTGACACAGCCGCATACGTCAACGGGTCAACGGCGGAGACCCCAAACAACAACGATGACATCAAGCGTGTCAGTCCTACCGCAGCTGCCAGCCCTACGCCGACTCCAACAGCAGCCAGCAGCAGTCCTTGCCGTAGGAACACCGGCAACATCGTGGCCGGCTGCGCACCCAGCGCCATGCGGAGGCCGATCTCGCGAGTCCGCTGCGAGACGGCATAGGCGATCACGCCGTAAATGCCAACGATCCCGAGCAGAAGCGCCATCCCTCCGACAATCGCCAGAATGACGAGCGTAAACGAGGTCCGTGCCATCGACTGGTCGTAGAGTTGGCCGACCGTGCTCACGAAAGAAAAGACCGGCTGCCGTCCATTCACCGACCAGATGGCGTTTCGCGCCTCCCCCAGCAGGCTCTCCGTTCCGGCCCGTTCGGAGCGGATCGCGAACGTGGCTCCGCGGAGAACGAACTCACGGTCGAAGACCAGGTGTCGATCCATCAACGCAGGGAGGTACGCGATGGGGGCTGGGACGTGCACGCCGTCGTCGTACATGTCTTCCACGACGCCCACCACTTCGCGCCAGGGGGCGATCGAGGTTTCGCGCACGCGTTGACCGAGCGCCGCACGCGGCCCGCCCCACCACGCCCGCGCGAGATTGTCGGACACGATCGCCACGTGCCGGTGCTCGTAGAGATCCGCCCAGGTGAAATCCCTTCCGGCGATGATCCGCGTCCCCATCGTTTTGAAGAATGACGGGGCAATCAATCGCATTTCGACCGAGGTATTACGTGGACGGCCTTCGGCTGTTGGCGCTTCGGCGTCGAGCCGCTGCCGGTTCCTGAAACCCAACTGAGATTCCAGGGGGACCTGGCCGGCCAACCCGACCGAGATGACGCCTGGAATGGCGGCGAGCTTGTCGAGGATGTCGTGCCACATCCGCATCGCGCGCGCCGGCTCCTTGGCGATGGCTTCCGGAATCGAGGAGCGTACGATGCGGATCGTTTCCGGCTGCGTGAATCCTGGCTGCACCGCGCGCAGTTGCTGAAACGTGCGAATCATCAGGCCAGCCCCGACCAGCAGCACGAGCGCGAGCGCGACCTGCACGACCACGAGCGTGTTGCGCGCCCGATGGCGTTCGCGGGTCTGGCTGAAGGTGCGGCCGACGGTCCGCAGCGCCGCGGCGGGCGGTCGCGCGTATTTCGCGAGCGGGACGATTCCGGCGAGCGCGCCCGAGAGCAGCGAGTGCCCCGAAGGCGAACGCCAGCACCCACGGATCGAAGTGGATTTCGTTCAGCCGCGGCAACGTGCTTGGACCTCGTGCGGCCAGAATCCTGCAGCCCCACGTACGCTGGCCCGAGACCCAGGGCGCCGCCAAGCAGTCCCAGCGTCATGCTCTCGGCGAGCAATTGCCCGCGCGATCCGGCGCCAGCCGGCGCCAAGCGCTGCCCGGATCGCCAGTTCCGGTCCGCGGACCTCGGCGTCCACGAGCAGGAGACTGGCGACGTTGGCGCAGGCAATCAGCAACACGATCGCCAGCGTCCCCATCACCACCCAGAGCATCGCGCCCACGTTGCCGACGATCTCCTGCTTCAAGGGCTGGATCTGCGGTCCGAAGCGGGCATTGCGGAAGACCGCGCTGTCGAATCCCGGCGGCGACGGCCAGGACCGCAACCAGACTCCCAGCATGCGAGCCAGATCCGCGTTGGCGCGCCGCCATCGTGACGCCAGGCCTGAGCCGGGCAATACCCTGGAAGGCGAAGGTTCCGAGATTCACGGTGCTGCGCTCGAATCGCAGCGGAAGAATCAGCTCGGGTTCCCGCGAATTTCTCGAGAACTGGAACGCCTCCGGCATCACACCGATCACCGTGTGCGGCCGTGCATTGATGGTCATCGCGCGCCCGATGACGGAGCTGTCGCCCAGGAACCGGCGCCGCCAATAGCCATGGGTGAGGATGACCGTCTCCGGCGAGCCGGGCGTGTCGTCGGCCGGCGAGAACCAGCGACCCAGTAACGGCTTCACGTCGAGTGCATCCAGGACGCCATGGGTCACCATCAGCGCTCGAGGCAGTTCGGGCTCCCCCGCACCAGTGACGGGTGCGACGCCGAAACGCCACAATCCGAAATGCTGAAACGTCCGGTTCTCGTCGCGATAGGTGAAGTACATCGACGGCGAACAACTCATGCGGGGGTCACCGGCCGACATCCCCGGCGCGGTGTGCCAGACGCCAACCAGTGCCTCCGCGTCCGGATATGGGAGCGGACGGATCAACACGCTCTCGATGACGCCGAAGATGGCGGTGTTGCCGCCGATGCCCAGCGCCAGCGTCAGCACCACGGCGGCCGTGAATACCGGATTCTTTCTGAAGCGGCGAAGCGCGTGGCGCGTGTCGCGCCCAAGCGTTTCGAGCAATGGCAGGCCTCGCTGGTCCCGATAGCTCTCCTTGATCGCTTCCATGCTGCCGAACTTCAGCAGCGCCTGTCGCCGGGCTTCTTCGGGCGATAGACCACCGCGGACGTAATCAGCGGCCTGCATGGCGACGTGATCTTCGATCTCCGCTCGCAGGAACTCCTCGTCCCGCGCCGACGTCGTCCACGAGGTCAACCGCCGCAAGAACCGCCGCAGCGTTTTCATTACAGGTCCTCCGCTTTTGCGACGAAAAAGCGCTCCATGATCGTCGTCGTCTGTTCCCAGAAGCGGGCTTCCGCCTGCAGTTGCTTTCTCCCCTGCCGGGTCAGCGAGTAGAAGCGGGCCTTACGGTTGTTCTCGGATGCGCCCCATTCGGAGGCGATCGAGCCTTCCTGCGTGAGCTTGAGGAGCACGGGATACAGGGTTCCCTGGTTGACCGTCAGCAGATCCCCGCTGATCTGCTCGATGCGGCGGGCGATGCCGTAGCCGTGCAGCGGGCCCAGCACGTCGAGTGTCTTGAGCACCATCAGCGCCAGCGTGCCCTGTCGAACGTCGGTGTCTTTCATGCTCTTATTGGGTTTCCCACAGGAGCATGTCACACGTCCTGTGGGAAAGCAACAGGTTGATGTGGGCGCGTGAGCGCTGGACAAAAAAAGAGGCCGCCTGAAGGCGGCCTCTACAACCACAACCTGTGATACTTCTCGAGTTAGTGCCGAAGCTGATTGGTGATGTCGTTCGTTTCGTAGACCTCGCAATGCGCACGCTCCGCAACAAGTACGTCGTTGTTGCCGAGAGTCAGCGTACACGCCGGCACGACCCAGGGTTCGACAAACGACTCGGGGTCGTGGATGGTCATTTCGTGCAGGATTTCATTGCCCTTGCGCGTGAACTTCTCCACGATGCGCATGTCGCCGGAATGGAAGAGACCGCCACGTCCCAGCCATGTCGAATCGACGAACGAAATGGAGTCGATCACCAGCGTGTCGCCCTCCCACTTGCCCACGGAGTAGCCAAGATAGGTCGCCTGTCTCGCCTGGTTCGCATCGTGCGGACGGCCGTCCGTGGGGATCATGCGATATTCCCTGTTTCCGCCTCCGTAATCGCTGAACGTATAGAACAAGGTAATGTCGTTTGCCGTGTGGAAGATGCGGCGGGGCTCGCCCTGGCGCGGAATCCCCATCGGCTGGCACGTCATGATCGGATCGTGTTTGTTCGTCCACATGTCCAGCTCTTGGACCTTGTCCCAGTACTCGGGTCTGTACACGGGGCCGTTTAGGCCCATCCAATACCGCGACGGCGAGATCCACGCATAGTCCACCACGAAGTTGTCGTTCGGGACTTCGCAACGTTTCTGCGTTGGACCACAGCGGCGGTTCCCGCCACCCGGTGGGCCCAACTGGGGCGAATTCCAGCTACCCGTCATGTCGGGCTTCCCGTTGGCCAGCCTCGGCGTCACGACCGCAGCAGCCGCCGCTGGCGCGGGCGCCGCCGCGGGAGCGAATCCCGACACCCAGTTGGGAGGCTGCAGCGTGGGCGTGATCGCCGCTTTGACGCTGGCGGGCACGGGCATCACGACATACATCTGCCCGGTTTCCGTCAACGTGGTCGTGATATCGCGAACGACCGTACCATTCCGGCGTTCCGTCATCCTGCCGGCCACAAACGCCTCGGCCGGGTGGAGCGGATTGTTCCAGTCCCGATAGTCGCTATAGGTGAACTCGGTGGTGTTCGTTCCGTCCTTCACCACGACTTTTTCAGCCATGAACTTCGCGTCGAGGGTTGCGGTCGCCATTGCCGTGGGGACACCCGGGATCGGGAATGACACCACGGGCTTTCCGCCCTCCCACACGACCGACGTCTTGCCTGCCGTGGCGACATCGGCCGGCACCTGGGTGCCCGGCCTGACCGCGAAGAGCGGCGGATCCTGGATCCCCGCCAGCGCGGACTTGAGCGCGCCCTGCGGACCTGCCCACAAGCGAATCATCCGCTCGCGGGTCGCTGCCGCCATCGGAGTCGCTTTGCCTTTGCCCTTGATGAGCTCCGCCCCAGGGATATCTTCGTTCCACGCGTACGCCCCGCTGAGGACTTCGATCGTGGAACAACTCTGGCCATTGGGCCGAGTGCCGGTGATCTGAATCCGCTCACCCGACGTCTGGTAGTTGATGCTGCTTCGATACTGCGTCACGTTGCAGGGCTGCCCACCCACTTGCATGGTGCCCTTCCCCTGATATTCGAGCGAGGCAACGATGTCGCGTTCCTGATCGCTGCGCAGCATGCCCAGATGCCAGCCCCAGTTATGAAGAACCGAGCGGAGGTCCCGGGCGCCTGGCGCGGGAGTGTACGGTGGGGGGCCGCCGCGACCGCGGCCGCCGCCCTGTGCACCGGCCGCTGGTGAGCGCCTCCGCCCTGTTGTGCAGGGGCGGGACCTGCTCCGCCACCAGCCTGTGCACTGGCCGTCAGCGGGGCGCCGAGCGTGAGCGCGATTCCCAGCGCGATAGTTGTACGGATCAATCCATGTCGAGACGCCATAACTAGTCTCCTATCGTCAGCTAACATCGCGCTGTTAGTTGGGTACAAACTCGACTTCTTTCTTGTCCGGCAACACGATCGATCGAAGAAAACCGATGGTGGCGCCGTTGAGCGCCGGATTGAAGGTGACGGTGATCTCGTCGCCCTGCTTGACCCGATTCGGTCCGGTGGCGGAGACCCCGGCGTTGGTCAGGACGTTGGCAGAACCCGTCGTCAGTTGCCACACCTTGGCCACACCCTGCTGTGTTCTTGATTTCGATGTGCAGCGCTCCGTGCGGGTTCGTAAACGCAAACTTCTGAACCACGCCGGTCGCCCGCTCTGTCTTCTTCAAGTCGTACACGCCGGCGAGGGAATGATGTGCCAGCATCGGACTGACAGCTATCAGCCCCAATAAGACGACAGCGATGAGAGTCCGCTTGTTCATCGTGAGCCTCCGAAGATTTTGCCGAACCGAAACAGGATATTTCTGCTGGGGGAGTGTACCTCCGGTTTCCTCGCAGATCTACCGTACGGAGGATGAACGGAAAGGGGGGCGGGATGAACCTGGCACCCCGGCCTGCCGGCCGGGATGCCCATGGTTTAGCGTGAGCCTGCTCGCCGTAGCCAGCGAGCGAAGCGAGCGGTTTGGCGAAGGCTAGTGTCGCAGCTGATTGGTGATGTCGTTCGTTTCGTAGACCTCGCAATGCGCACGCTCTGCAATAAATGCGTTCCCGGTGCCGAGACGCAGAGTACGCGCCGGCATGACCCAGGGTTCAACAAACGACTCGGGGTCGTGGATGGTCATTTCGTGCAGGATGTCATTGCCCGTACGCGTGAACTTCTCGACAATCCGCATGTCCCCGGAGTGGAACAGGCCGCCACGTCCCAGCCATGTCGAATCGACGAAAGAAATCGAGTCGACCACCAGCGTGTCGCCCTCCCACTTTCCGATGCCGTACCCAAGATAGGTTGCCTGTCTCGCCTGGTTCGCATTGTGCTCACCGCCGTTCGTCGGGATCATGCGATATTCCCTGTTTCCGCCGCCGTAATCGCTATACGTATAAAACAGGGTAATGTCGTCTACCGTGTGGAAGATGCGGCGGGGCTCGCCCTGTCGCGGAATCCCCATCGGCTGGCACGTCATGATCGGATCGAACTTGTTCGTCCACATGTCGAACTCTTGGACTTTGTCCCAGAACTCGGGTTTGTAGATCGGGCCGTGTATGTTCATCCAATATCGCGAGGGTGAGATCCACGCATAGTCCACCACGAAGTTGTCGTTCGGGACTTCGCAGCGCTTCTGCGTTGGACCACAGCGGCGGTTCGCGGGAAACGCTGGGTTATAAGCTCCAGCACCGCCATTGCCAATGCCAGCAACCGCATTCCAGCTACCCGTCATGTCTGGTTTTCCGTTGGCAAGCCTCGGCGTTACGACCTGAGCCGCGGGAGCTGGCGCCGGCGCCGATAGGCTAGCCAGGGGAACACTTGGACCAAACGCGGAAACCCAGGCGGGAGGCTGCAGCGTTGGCTTGATCGCCGCCTTGACGCTGGCGGGCACGGGCATCACGACATACATCTGCCCGGTTTCCGTCCACGTGGTCGTGATATCGCGAACGACCGTACCATTCCGGCGTTCGATCATCCTGCCGGCGACAAACGCCTCGGCCGGGTGGAGCGGATTGTTCCAGTCCCGATAGTCGCTATAGACGAACTCGGTGGTGTTCGTTCCATGCCGGACCACAACCCGCTCCGCCATGAACTTCGCGTCGAGTGTTGCCGTCGCCGTTGCCGTGGGGACACCAGGAATCGGGAATGACACAACGGGTTTCCCGCCTTCCCACACCACCGACGTCTTACCTGCCGTTGCGACATCGGCGGGCACCTGATTGCCGGGGTCGACCGAAAATATCGGGGGATCCTGGATCCCGGCCAGCGCGGACTTGAGCGCGCCCTGCGGACTTGCCCAGAGGCGAATCATCCGCTCCTCGGTGGCAGCCGCCATCGGAGTCGCTTTACCTTTTCCCTTGATGAGCTCCGCACCGGGAATATCTTCGTTCCATGCGTACGCGCCATTGAGGACTTCGATGTTGGAATAGGTCTGTCCATTGGGCCGCGTACATGTGATCTGAGTCCGCTGACCCGAAACCTGGTAGTTGGTGCTGATGCGATAGGCCGTCAGCCTGCAGGGCTGCCCGTCCACTTGCATGGTGCCAGTTCCCTTGTATTCGAGCGATGCGATCAGATCGATTTCCGCTTCGCCGCGCAGCATGCCCAGATGCCAGCCCCAGTTGTGGAGCACCGAGCGCAGGTCTCGGGCACCTGCCGCGGGCGTGTACAGGTGGAGGACCACCGCGACCGCGGCCGCCGCCCTGTGCACCGGCCGGTGGAGCGCCTCCGCCCTGTTGTGCAGGGGCGGGGCCTGCTCCGCCACCAGCCTGTGCACTGGCCGTCAGCGGGGCGCCGAGCGTGAGCGCGATTCCCAGCGCGATAGTTGTACGGATCATTCCTTGTCGAGACGCCATAACTAGTCTCCTATCGTCAGCATCACCGCGCTGTCAGTTGGGTACAAACTCGACTTCTTTCTTGTCCGGCAACACAATCGATCTGAGGAAACCGATGGTGGCGCCGCTGAGCGCCGGATTGAAGGTGACGGTGATCTCATCGCCCTGCTTGACCCGATTCGGGCCGGTGGCGGTGACCCCGGCGTTGGTCAGGACGTTGGCAGAACCCGTCGTCAGCTGCCACACCTTGGCCTCGCCCTGTGGGTTCTTGATTGAGATATGCAGCGCTCCGTGCGGGTTCGTAAACGCAAACTTCTGAACCACGCCAGTCGCCCGCTCTACCTTCTTCAAGTCGTACACGCCGGCAAGGGAATGATGCGCCAGCATCGGAACTGGCAGCTATCAGCCCCAATAAGACGACAGCGACGAAAGTTCGCTTGTTCACGGTAAGCCTCCCCAAAAATTCATCATCGGCAACTGATGCCATCACGTCGTCGCAAAAACGAGCCAACGCCCAGAAACAAGAGTCTCCTGGAGCGAAGTCTAGCACCATGGACGCTCAGGTTGTGCCGGCGGGAGGACGGGGCCGCAAACCGTGCAAATGGGCTGGGAGGCGGGGATTCCGCAGGCGCGCTCTTCATCCCTGGCGTGACTCGGACAGAGACACGAGACCAAAAAGCACCAAACCGTGCCCGGCCGGGTGCAGGCTACCCGTCGCGACCGTCCGCGCGGCTCCGGCGCGACCGCAGCGCGGCGAGCAGCGATGCCTCGAGATCGGCAGGCATCTCCATCGCTGTCGCGTCTCTGAGGATGCGCGGTGCTTCCTGGTATGAACCGATGAATGCCTGGCATCGCGGGCATCCCGCAACATGCGCATCGATGGCTGCGCGTGTCTCTGGCGCCAGGGCGCCCTCGAGGTATCCATCAGCAGCTCAACGCCCGAGACGCAGCTGATATCGATCATCGCTCGACTCCCGCGAGCTCACTGAGATATCCGCGCACCATCAGGCGCGCGCGATGGACGCGTTGCCGCACAGTCGCGGGTTCCACACCCAACACCTGCGCGACGTCGGCCGTCGAGAGTTCCTCCAGATCGCGCAGCACAAAGGCCTCCCGATACAGATCCGGCAGCCGCTCGATAGCCGCCTGTGCCTTCTCAGCCAACGCCTGCCGATCCAGCAGTTCGTCGGCGCGCGATGCGATCCGCAACGCGGCGGGCGTGTGCACGTGTCTGCCGTCGGCGTCGAAACGCGGCAGGAAGACGTCCAGCGATTCGGCGGGCCGGCGCGCACGGGCCCGGCGGTGCATCAGGCCGACGTTGGTCGCGATGCGATAGAGCCACGTGCTGAACTGCGACTCGCCGCGGAACGTCGGTAGGTGACGATACACCTGCAGAAACGTGTCCTGCAGCACGTCTGGCGCATCGGTTTCGTTCGTCAGCCGGCATGCGAGGCGAAACACCCGGTGCTGGTAGCGCACGACGAGCGACTCGAAAGCGGAATCGTCCCCGGCCGCGGCTCGCGCCGCGAGCGCCTCGTCGCTCGAGTCCGACACAGGGACGATCATGCCTCACGATCCTACGGCTGAGTGATCGCGGCCTTGACCTTCGCGGTCAACTCGGGCGTCACCTCGGCCACACCGTGCTCGCGTTGCGCGTGCGCAACGACTTGCTTCATCAGTTCTTCCTCACTCTCAGCCGTGGCGGTAAAGCCGCAGCCTGGCACAACGTCGTTGCAGGCGATCCGCCGTGTGATCTTCGAATGGTCGTGGTCTGACATCTCGGTGCTCCTCTCCCCGTCCAGACGGGTCTGGCCTTGAGATGCCGATGCGTGCCGCGTGTGACACGGCACTCGCCGTCACGACGAACGGTCTTCCGGCATCACACAGGCATGAGTCTGTACGTCGCGGCGTTGTGGCGCTATCCGGTCAAGACGCTCGCTGGGGAGCGTCTGTCGACGACCGCGGTTGGCGTTCGCGGCATACCCGGCGACCGCGTCGTCTGGGTTCGTGGTCCCGAAGGCGTGCGCACGTCACGACGGCACTCTTCCTTGCTCGGCTTGCGCGGCACCTGGAGTCCGGAAGGACACGCACTCATCAACGGTCATCCATGGGAGAGCCCGGAAGCGCTCGCTCTCGTCCAGAGTGCGGCCGGCGACGACGCTCGGCTGGAGGCGTCGGATGAGCACACCCGCTTCGACGTGTTGCCGTTGCTTGTGGCAACGGATGGCGCAGTCGCCGCGTTCGGGCGCGATGTTCGGCGCCTGCGGCCGAACATGCTGATTGGTGGAGTGGAGGGGCTGGAGGAGCGCGACTGGCCAGGCGCCGAACTGCACATCGGCAACCTGGTTGTGCGTCTCGACTCGCTGCGCGCACGCTGCCCGATGACGACGGTCGATCCCGATACGCTGGAACGCGATCCGGAGGTGTTGCGTGACATTGGCCGTCGCTTCCGCGGCCGCCTGGCGCTCAACGCGGACGTCGTGCGTCCGGGCACGATCGCGACCGGCGATCCCGTGACGCTGGTACGCCCGCGTTAGAACGGCGCGAGCTATTCCGCTTCCGAGGACGACGCGCTCCCAGAGGTTCCCACGGCACAGGTCAACCCTGCCGCAGCGCCTCGGTCGGTTGAACACGCAGCGCTCGGCGCGCCGGTGCGGCGCACGCCAGCACGCCCACGGCCGCCATGATGACGGACGTGATCACGACGTGACGAGGAGATCCGCGGTCAGGCTGTCGGCGCGCCACGCGAGGAACAGGATGATGCTGTTGCCTGCGATGATGCCGCCGCCGAGCTGACGAGCGGCACGGGCGAAAACGGTACGCAGACGCGCCGGGGGTTGGCGCCGAGTGCGATACGGATGCCGATCTCGCGGGTGCGACGCTGCACGGCGACGACCATGAGCGCGTACAGGCCGGCAGCGGACAAGACCACCGCCACGGGCAGAATGCTGCCGACGACGATGCTGCCGAGGAGCTTCGAATCTTGCTCCCGAGCGACGATCTCTTCGAGGGTGACGACATCCCGGAGCTGCAGGTCCGCATCGACCTGTCCCGCCAGCGCGGCGACGCGCGGCGCAAGCGGCGCCGCGTGCCCCGCGACGCGCACAACGACGATGACAGGATCGAGCTCCGCCGAGGAGGCGGCGCGATAGATGGACGCGACCCCGCTGCCGTCGACGGGGAACATCCCCGAATCGGTGATCACGCCGACGATCTCGGCCAGGGCCCTGGCGCGCGTTCGCGCCTCGCGGGAGCGTGCGGACCCGTGCGCCACGGGACTCGTGCCGACCAGAGCGCATGAACGCCTCGTTGACCACGACTGGCCCGTTCGGCGCGCCGGCGTCAGCAGCCTGCAGTCCGCGGCCGGTCACGATTCTGGCGCCGAACGCGTCGTGATAGCCGGCGCCGACAGCAGCCATCGCGAACCCGCCCTCGTAATCGCCCTGCAGGTGAGCCGGCGGTGCACCGTCCTGCTCCGTTTCCAGCGCGCACCGATTGCGGCGATATGGTCGGCAGGCGTCGCTGAGCGTCACGTGGGTCACACCAGGCTCCTCGCGCAACCGGCCCGCGAGCGCTTCGTATGCCAGCGCGCGACGCGCGGCGATCTGCCCTCGTCAGGCACACCGTGCTCGCCGGCCAACGCTTCGTTATTCGTGCTGAGACGAAGGTCAGGTAGCGCTCTGTCGGAAACTCCGCCCACGTTGACTCCTGGCGCAGCGAGTTGGTGACAATGCCCACCACGGCGGGCACGAACACCAGCGTGCACGCCACCTGCGCGCCGATGATGAACGACGAGATGCGCCGAACTTGATCGACCCACCGGCGCCGTGATCCCTGCAGTCCCCGCTGGACGGACGCGCCCGTGGCCTTCACGGCAGGCAGCAGCCCAACAGTGCCGCGGCGATGAAGGCGAGCACAGCGCATACGCAAGGTGACAGGCTCAGCCTCAGATCCACCGAGAAGGGCAGGGCCTCCCCATGATCTGCTCGCCGTCCCAAGCATAGCGCACAGCCGTCTGGGCCACGACGAGCCCGAGCAGGGCGGCGGCGAGGGCCAGCACGAGCGCTTCGGTGACGATCTGCGCGATCACCCGGGCACGGCTCGCGCCCAGCGCGTGGCGGACAACGATCTCCGATTCGCGCAGCGCCGTGCGCGAGAAGATCAGCGTCGCGAGGATCGCCGACACCGCCGCAGCAGCACAGGAGGATGGCGTGGATCGCCAGATCTTCCAGCGCACGGGATCGCCCGGCGTGCGCCCGGCGAAGGCGCGAACCCGCGTGCGCAGCAGGGCGTGGGTCGCCGGCTGGTCGGCGGCAGCGCGTGCCGAGACGACGGCGAGTTCCGCCGCGGCGTCCTGCCAGCTCGCTCCGTCGGCGAGGCGGCCGAACACCTGCACGACCGGCCCTTCGCGCGGCGGCGCGTCCTGGACCGGCAAGGGCACCCATAGCCTGCTGATTGTGCGGGAAGCCGAAGCGCGGCGGCATCACGCCCACCACGGTGCGAGCCGTGCGACCCACCGTCACGACGCGGCCGATGATCGCCGGGTCGTGCAGGAACTGTCTTTGCCAGACGTCGTAACCCAGGACCACGACGGGCTCCGCACCCGGCATTTCGTCCGGCGGCTGCAGCGGCTCTGCCGAGCAGCGGCGGCACGCGGGTGAGCGGAAACGCCGATGCCGTGATCTCCGCCACGCGCAGCGATTCGACACGGCGTTCGCCCGTGAGCACGTTGCGCTCGCTCACGCGCGCCGCGCCGAGCTCCGCCACGGTCTTCAGAGACCGCCGCCAGATCGCGAAATCGTGGAGCACCCTCGGCTCCACGCGTGACGCCGCCGTGTCCTGCGTCTCCAGACGCAGGACTCGACCG
Organism: uncultured Acidobacteriota bacterium; assembly: GCA_963751025.1. Classification (GTDB taxonomy): domain Bacteria; phylum Acidobacteriota; class Vicinamibacteria; order Vicinamibacterales; family UBA2999; genus Gp6-AA40. Next base: position 158,831 of record CAVVTC010000019.1, read on the forward strand.
CCTTCGGGGAAGGGCAGCCGTTTGTACAGCAGTTCGCCGGCGACTTCGATGCGGACCGTCCCAATCGCGATGGCGGCCGCCAGCGAGAGGCCCCCGATGATCGTGAGCGCGGGATATTTCAGCAGCAGGCGCGCGCCCAGCTTCCAGTCGAGCCAGGCGACCGCGCTCAGCGGACCGCGACCGGAGGCCCGTAAGGCGTGGGTGCCGCGCTCAATCCGGGTCGGGTGCGCCATGAAATTACTTTACTTTATAAAGTTCTCTGTTGGAAGCGCCGGTCATTGCGGAAATCGCCGAAGGGTGGGCCTGGCATCACGGAATTGGCTGTCTCAGGCCGAAACATCACACTCTGGCGATCACCGCCGTGCCTCTAACCCACCGGCACATCGCTGGTTAGGGTCGGCTGTGGAAATTCCACGCATGGGCATCGGGTTTGCCGTGTAGATCCGGGCTGCGCGCGGTTTCAGCAAGGAGGACATCGATGCCGGTAAAGAAATCGATCCGCCCGAGGAAGTCGACTCGCATCAGCAGGCCCGCGTTCGTCGAGAGAGCCGTGACGTTCGCGAAATCCGTGAACCTCCCGAATGTCATGAGTGTCAAGAAGCTCACGCACCTGACGACCGGAATGGACACCGCGATTGTGCTGCCGCTCGTCGGCACCGCCGTTGTGGTGATGATGATCGGCGCGGGGACGGTGTCGTGGCAACACGCCGACGACTTCACGGAAGCGGCGACGGCACACGCCGATTCCGCGATCGTTGACGGATCGGGCGTACCGTCGGTCGAGGTCGTGCACGACGTAACGCTGGCAGCACAGCACGAGGTCGCGACGCCAGCACCCGTGACGATCACGGGATGCCTCGAGCGCGATGACGAGACGTTCCGCCTGAAAAATACTTCCGGTGCGGATGCACCACGCTCGCGAAGCTGGAAGTCCGCGTTTCTGAAGAAGGGGTCAGCGCCGATCGAGGTCGTCGATGCGTCGAAGCGTTTGAAGCTGACGAATCACGTCGGACAGCGCGTCAGCGTGACCGGCACGCTGAGTGATGGCGAGATGCGGGTCCGCTCGATGCGGCGTATCGCCGCGTCCTGCAAGATGGCCAGTTCGAGAGTGAGCGCCTGACCGACCTGTAAGCCGCGGGCTGCGTGCAGCCCGCGGCGTCGGTGTACGAAGCAACAGACTCTTAATGCCGAATCTGTGAGGCGGCCGCTTCGGTTTCGAACGTCGTCTCGCAGTTGCCACGTTCCGGGATGAGACCCGCGTTCGCGCCGGCACTGCGCCGAAGGATCCGCGTCGGGAACACCAGCGGCTCCGCCAGCACTTCGGGATCCTCGAGCGTCAGGTCATAGAAAATCGCATCGCCCTCACGCCGGAACTTCTCGACAATATGCATCTCAGAGGTGTGGAAGTAGCCGCCGCGCCCGATCCATGTCGTGTCGATGAAGCCGATGGAGTCGAGCACGAGCGTGTCGCCCTCCCAGCGCCCGACCGTGTCGCCGAAGTACTTGGCCGCGTACCGTGCGTCCGGACCGTGCTGACGGTTATCAGTCGGAACCACACGAAATTCCGGGTATCCGCCACCCGCGTCGGGAAACTGCCCGTAGAGGAACGTGATGTCGTTCTCCGCCTGGAAGATCCGCCGCGGCGGGCCCTGACGCGGAAGCCCCAGCGGCTGGCAGGTCATGACCGGATCTTCCTTGTTGGTCCACATGTCGAGCTGCTGAACCTTGTCCCAGTACTCCGGCTTGTAGAGAGGACGACCCAGCATGCCGAAGCGCGAGGGTGAGTAGAGCGCGAAGTCTTCAGTCTGGTTGGTTTCCCGCCTGCACGCCACCTGCGTGGGACCGCATCGCCGGTTGCCGTAGTTCCCAATCCAGCCGATGTTGAATTCCGCCCAGTTGCCCGTCATGTCAGGATGCCCGCCGATGCGCGGTGTGGGTGCCGTCGTGTTCGTCGGCGGCTCCGTCCTCGCCCACTCGATGGTCGGTGCCTTCGTGGTGACGTTCATCGCCTTCTGCACGCTTGGCGGCACCGGCGCCACGACGTACACATTGCCGGTCTCCGTTTCGCTCGTCGTCAGATCGCGGACGACCGCACCGTTCTTCCGCTCAGTCAACCGGCCGGCGTAGTACACCTCGATCTTGTGCAGCGGGTTGTTCCAGTCCTGATAGTTGCTGTACGTGAACTCGGTCGTCGTCGCGCCCTGCGCGGCGCCGTGGGTCACGACGACCTTCTCGGTCATGTATTTCGCATCGAGCGTTGCCGTGCCAGTCGCGCCAGCCACACCCGGAATCGGGAAGGTCAGGACCGGCTTGCCCGCGGCATCGAACGACAGGGACGTGTTGCCGGCCTTCATCACGCCGTCGGCGATCACCGTTCCCGGGTTGGCACCCAGCCTCCATGCGTCCATCGTCCCTGCCAGCGCAGATTTGGCCGCGCCCTGCGGACTTGCCCAGATGCGAATCAGCCGCTCCTGCACGGCTGCCGGCATCGCGGCAACCTTGCCTTTCGTTCCAGCGATCTCTGCACCACGCGTGTCCTCGTTCCACGCGTACTGCCAGCTGACCACTTCGATGTTCGAGTACGCCTGCTTGTTCGGGCGTGTGCAGGTGTACTGAATACGCTGACTGAACGTCTGGTAATTCGTGCTCTCGCGGAACTTCGACAGCGTGCACGGCTGACCGTCCACCTGAATCGTGCCGCCCTTGGCCTGGTACTCGAGCATCGCGACCATGTCGCGCTCGTCAGCGCCCTTCAGCATGCCCTGGTGCCACATCCAGTTGAAGAGCACGGCGCGCAGGTCCTTGGCTCCTGCCGCGGGTGTGTAGGGTGCCCCACCACGACCCCCTCGACCCTGTGCGCCGGCCGGAGCCTGCCCACCAGCGCCGCGCCCTTGCGCACCGGCCGGGGCCTGCTGCGCAGCGGCTGTCGATGCCACGCCGATCGCGAGGACAAGGGCGAGCGCGGCCGTTGTCCGATTCGTCCGCCTTCGCTGAAGCTACGGGACAAGTCGACCAAACTTCATGGTGGTCCTCCGTCTTGTGGGGTGAGCATGCCGGTCGCGAAGGACGAGGTCAAGGGCCAAGAGTTGACGAGATAAACCGTCAAGGCACCAGCACGATCTTTCCGTACGCCCCTGATTCCATCACCGCGACGTGGGCCTTCACGGCATCGGCCAGCGGGAACTCCTTGCCGACGACCGGATTCAGCGTGCCGTTCTCGAGACCGGCGACCAGCCCGGCGTGAATCTCGCGCGATTCGTCAGGGGTGGCGTTGAAAAGCGTCATCCCGAGGATCGCGGCGTCGCGCGCCATCGCCTTCCGCGGATCGATCTCGACGCGGCCGCGATTGCCGATGACGACGACGCGCCCGTTGCGGCCGAGGAGGTCGAGGTCGTTGTCGAGATTGACGTTGGCGAGCATCTCGAGGACGACGTCCACGCCGGCGCCGCCGGTCAGCGGACACGACCTGCTGCAGATAGTTCGGATCGCGATGGTTGAGCGTGTGATGTGCGCCATGCTCGCGCGCGAGGGCCAGACCTTCCGGTGTGCCGGCGGTGCCGATCACGCGCAGGCCGTGCGCGCGTCCGAGTTCCACGGCGGCGATCCCGACGCCGCCGCTCGCGCCGTGCACCAGCAGCGTCTCACCCGCGCGTGCCCGGGCGCGGAGGAAGAGCGCGCGCCACGCCGTTGAGTACGGCACGCCGAGCGCCGCACCCTGCGCGAAGGACACGCGCGCCGGCAGCGGGTGCGCCTGCGCCTCGTCGCACACCAGCAGCTCGGCATAGCCGCCGGCCGCGCCTTGCGTGTAGACGCGATCGCCGGGCTTGAAGGCGGTCACGCCGGCGCCGACCTTTTCGATCGTGCCGCCGACGTCGGAGCCGGGTGTGTAGGGGAGATTGGGCTTGCGCGCGTAGGTGCCGGCGCGGATGTAGGTCTCGACGGGATTCACGCCGACGGCGCCGACGCGAATGAGGACCTGGCCTGATCCGGGCACCGGGTCGGCCACGTCCTCGAGCTTCATGACATCGGGGGCACCAAACTCGTGAACGACAATCGCCTTCATGCGCCGATTGTAGTTCGGAGGGCCGGCTGAAGCCGGCCCCCACGACCTTGTGCGGGGCCGCCTTCAGGTACGTAGGGGCCGCCTTCAGGCGGCCCGGACCGGCCTACTCCTGCCCGCCGGTCCGCGCCTTTTCGAACTTCTTCATTTCGACCGCTTTCACCTTCCCCTCATCGATCTGGAGATTGATCTGGTGCTTGCCCAGATCGACGACGCGATAGTCGGAGGGAACCGAGAAGAGGTCCGGCGGGGGCTCGGCGCGCACAATGCTGGTGAGGCGATAGACGGTTTCACCGGACCGGGGATCCCGTCGCGTAATGAGCACCGCCATCTGCAGCTGCTTCGAGAACCAGCGCTCGGTGACCAGATGAATCGGATTCAGATTGCCGACCTGACCGGCCGGAATCGTCGTCGTCGATCGGGTTCCTTCGGCGCTGACGCCCTCGATCTGCCGCGTGCCAAGCGATTCGACGACCGGCTCATCGGAGTTCGACGGCGCTCGCACGGCCTCGAGCTTCGTCGCCAGCTTCTTGACCTCGATCATTGTCGAGCTCGCACTTGTTGAATTCCATCTTGAACGAGCTGCGGCGTGCTTCCTTGAGCCGCTCGTCGAGCGTGTAGGTGACGCCATCGACGGGATCGGTGATCACGGTGAACCGTGGCGGCTCACCATGCGCGGCAGCCGCTGCGGAACCATGCGTCCAGTTCATGCCCTTCTGCAGCACGACGAGCGGACCCAGCATGGCGACGTCCTGCTCGCTGCGTGTCCGCCCGCGTCCATCGCGTGCGAGCGACGTGGTGAAGCGCCGCTCGATGCGATTGCCGTCCGAGAGCATCTGCGTGAATTCCGTCGTGGCGTCGGCGGTGAAGGGGGCATTGGCGATCGACGGCACGTTCTCCATCGGCTCGACGTTGAGGATTTCAGCGCCGCCGACGTGAAAGACCGCCGTGCCGCGTCCGCCACCCTGAGCGGCGGCGCCCGATGGTGCGATGAGCGCTGCGCTGGCGATCAGTAAGGTCAGATATCCGTTGATCCGCATTTGTGTCTCCCTTCGGTCACCGACTAGGCGGGTCTGAAGACCCGCCTCTACGTACGACTCTCTCTATAGCTCGCTGATCGGCACCCGCACACCGCGCGCGACGCCGTCTTCGCCGACCAGCACATCGATATCCACGCGTGTTGGCCTGCGCCGTCGCCACGCGACGCCGACGAGATGCCCAGCTCGCCGAGGACCGATCGTGCGACTCGCATCCGCACGACGCGAATCGGCTCGCCGGCGTGCAGCGGTCCCCCGACGACGGCCACGGTCTGATAGCGAGCGGCGGCATCCTGATTGGCCAGCCCTGGTTGCGGCGCTGGAGAGCTGCGCACCGCCGTCGATTCGTACGCGCCTTGCTGCCACGCCAGCCCGGCGACGAGCGTGACTCCCGCCGCCGTCGTGGCTGCCCCGCGCACGAAACGGCTGGTCCGTGACCGGTCGGCCTTCGCTCGATGGCGGGACGCATCCCAGTGCGCCATGACCGCGGTTTGGACGCGGGACGGCGTTTCGATCGCCGCCTCGATCTCGGCCAGGGCCTGCACCGCGCGGGCGAGCGTCGCATCGCGTCGTTCCGAACTCATACTTCGCACCTCACTGTGGCTCGTCGTGCCATATCCACGCAGGCAAGACCGCGCTGGAGCTTGTCCGCCAGCAGATGCCTGCCTCGGTGCAGCCGCGACCGCACGGTGCCAAGCGCGCAGCCGAGCGCCTGCGCGGCCTCCGCGTAGCTCACGTCCTGCAGGTCGCATAAGACGATGACTTCCCGATATCTGGCCGGCAGACGCACGATCGCGCGGCGCAACTGCTGCACGTCGCGCTGCCGGATCAGGTCCTCGTCCGCGTTGCCCGATGTCACCGGATGGCAGAGATCGGCGGCCTCGTCGTCGAGCCGGACGAACAGGCGATCGCGCAGGAGCCGCCGGCGCGTGTGGTGTCTCGCCGATCCGTAGAGATAGGTCGGCAGCGATGCGCGCGCCGGGTCGTATCGGGCGGCATCGCGCATGAGCGACAGAAATACTTCCTGGACGATGTCCTCGGCGATCGTCGTCGATCCGGTCATCAGCCGCGCGAAGCGGTAGACCGTGGCCTGATGGGTCCGATACAGCGTCTCGAATGCGTCGCGGTCGCCGGCGGCCGTGCGCCGCATCAGGTCGCTGTCCGGGGTTGAAGCCGCATCCCGCATTCCGGTCGTGATTGCGGCCGGCCACCGGAAAGTTCCGGAGAATTGGGTCATGGGCTTTAGACGCCCAGGGCCGGCTAAAGCCGGCCCCCACGTCAAACTGTCCCACGTACAAAGCCGGCCCCGTGTACGTCAAGGGCCGCCTTCAGGCGGCCCGTGGAGGAAACAGCCGATCGAAATTGCCGCCGACGATCAGGGCTTCGTCCGCCGCGGACAGGCCGACGGTCCCGAGCGCTGCCTTCTGGGACTCGTAGACGCCGCGCTGCCACCCGCGGGGATAGAAGGACGAATCGGTACCGAACAGCAGCCGGCGAGGTCCCACGACAGACACGGCGGTCTTGAACACCGCGTCGAGCGTCAGGCCCGGGCGTGTATTTGATCCAGCTGTTGGAGCTCGAGGTGTCGAGATGGATATTGGGCGCGGTGTCAGCGGCCATCAACGCTTCGCGGAACAGGCCTGCGCCGAAGTGCGGGACGATGAACGGAAGGTTGGGGTAGGCCATCGCCAGGCGGGCCACGCCAAGCGGATCACCGAGACGGAGATCGAACCGGCTGGGCAGTCCCAGCTTGCGCCTGACGCCGACCGACAGCACGCCGCAGTGCACGAACACCGCCGTGCCCGCGCGTGCGGCCGCGACCTCGACGACCTGCTGCACGCGGCTGTCGTGAAGCGGAACCTGATTCATGGCGGGAAACAGACACAACACCTGCAGCCCCATCGTCTCCATCGCGTTGCGGGCGCGCTCCACGGCATCGTCCGCGGATGGATCCAGCATGAAGAACCCGACGAAGCGATCGGGATGGCGGGCCACCGCCGTTCCCACCGACGCTTCGTCGCCCGGCACGCTCGCAATCAACGCCGCGCGTCCGACGCCTTGCGCGTCCATCTCCGCGATCCATCTTTCGGCGAGCGCGTCCGGCGTGCCCGGGCTCGTCCCACTGCAACTCGCGACAGAGCTGCTCGACGGTCTCGCCTCGTCCGCGCTGACGCGACAGGGTCGTAAAGAACTGATTCGAGAAAAAGTGGCAGTGACTATCGTTCAACATGAGATTTCCTGAGCCTTCTTCCACCACACACCGGTGAGCACCAGCGCGGCAAAGATCAGACCGATTGAGAGTCCAATCCACAGGCCTTGCACGCCCCACGCAAACGAGAAGCACAGCGCATAGCCGACGGGCAGGCCGAGGACCCAGTGGCCGACCACGTTGATGATCATCGGCATGCGCGTCTCGCCGATGCCGCGCAACACGCCGGTGACGACGGCCTGCGTGCCATCGAAGAGCTGAAAGGCCGCCGCGATGGCCAGCAGTCGCACGCCGATCTCGATGACGCGCGGGTCGGTCGAGAAGCCGGAGATGAGCTGGACCGGCCAGAGGAACAGCACGATCCCGATCAGCGTCATGATCACGCCGCAGGTGGCGAGCGCCGTCCATCCGGCGCGGACGGCCCGGTCCGGGTCACGTGCGCCGATGGCGTGACCGACGCGCACGGCGCCGGCCGACGACAGACCGAGCGGCACCATGAAGGCCAGCGCGGCCACGTTGAGCGCAATCTGGTGCGAGCCCGACGAGACCGGATCGAGCTTGCCGGCGAGCGACGTCGCCGCGGCAAAGACGCCGACTTCGAGCGTGACCTGCGACGCGGCGGGAAACCCGAGCGCGACGAGCCGCTTGATCCGGGCGACGTCAAGGGACCATGGCACGTGTGGCTGGTGATCGAGTCGCCGCCGATGCTGCCGGCGAATGGCGACGAGCAGAAACAGGGCCATCCATGTCCGGGCGATCGTCGTCGCCCACGCCGCGCCCTCGACGCCGAGCGCCGGCGCGCCCAGATGCCCGTAGATGAGCACCCAGTTCGCGATCGCATTCACCACGTTGGCGCTCACGAGCGCAAACATGATCGGCCGCACGACGTGCATGCCTTGCAGATAGCGGCGGAACGCGGCGTAGAAGAGCAGCGGGAAGGCACCGAACGAAATGCCGCGCAGGTACGGTCCGACGAGCACGCGAATCTCCGGATGGAGCCCCCACGCGTCGAGTGACAGGTACAAGAGCCACGCCACGGCCATCACCAGGGGTGCGACGACGGCCGCGAGCCAGACGCCGCTGTGCAGCCATCGCCGGCATTCAGCCTCGTCGCCGGCGCCGTGGGCCTGAGACACGAACGCATCGAGGCCCAGCATCAGCCCCATCCCGAAGATCGCGATCGCGGTGAAGACACCGCTCCCCAGTCCGGTCGCGCCAATCGCGGCCGGGCCGAGCGGGCCGACCATGATCGTGTCCACGATGCCCATGACCATCCAGCCGATCTCAGCAAGGATGACGGGGCCGGCGAGTTTCAGGAGTGGAGGAAGTTCGCGCAGCACTTTGGGAATCGGCAGCCGAACATGCAGAATGTCACAGTGAGCAACAATCCGTACGGGAAGTTTGTCGAGGGCCTCGACGCGCTGACGTGCCTCGAGGAAACGCCGAGGCGCATCGAATTTCTCGTGCGCGGGTGGGCGCGCGAGAAGGACGAGCAGTCTCACGCGCCTGGCAAGTGGAAGGCCCGCCAGGTGCTGACGCATCTGGCGCAGATCGAGCTGATGTTCTCCGTGCGCTTGCGGTTCGCGCTGGCGCAGGACGGTTACGTCGTCCAGCCGTTCGAGCAGGACGACTGGATGGCGAATGAGTCGTCACAGCCGGCGCTCGCCGCGCTCGACTCGTATCTCGCGCTGCGGCGGATGAATCTGGCGTTGTGCCGCGCGCTCACTCCCGAGCAGCGGAAGAAGACGCTGACCCATCCCGAATTCGGGGTACTCGACGTGGACTGGCTGATGGCCTGGGCCGCCGGGCACGAGCGCAACCATCTTCCGCAGATCGAGGCCGTGGCCGGAATGGTTAGTGGTTAGTGGGTGGTGGTAGTGGGTGGTGGTGAGTGGGTAGTGGTTCGATGAATACGATTCTTGCGATCTATCTCGCCGGCGTTGTCGTCGGTCTGTGGCGCACCGATGGTCCGTGGCCGACGCGTGTGTTGCTGTCGGCGCTCTGGCCGATCGGCCCGCTCGCGTTCGTGGTCGTCGTCGCGATCTTGCTGGCGGCTGCGCCGATCGCGTTCATCGGACCGAAGCCTCGGTAGGTCATTGGTGATTTCCGTGCGGTTCGAAGAGCCGGGCGAGATGCGGCGGGGATCCACGAGACCAACGCGCTGGCGTTCGGCACGCCGCTCGAAGCCGGTCTGGTCGACGCGCTGCGAGGTTCCGACGACTACCTGTCCCTCGTTGCCGCAGTCGATGGCAAGGTCGTGGGCCACATTCTCTTTACGCCCGTGACTCTCGAGCCGTCCGTCGATGTCCGCATCGCTGGCCTGGCGCCGATGGCTGTGCGACCTGAACATCAACGCTCGGGCGTGGGCGGTCAGCTGATACGGGCGGGTCTCGAAGAATGCCGGCGCGCGCGGATATTCCGCCGTCGTGGTGCTCGGACATCCCGAGTACTACCCGCGGTTCGGGTTCGTGCCGGGGCACACGTTCGGCCTGACCTGTGAGTTCCCCTCTCCGCCCGAGGCGTTCATGGCAATCGAGCTCGTGCCGGGAGCGTTGGCCGGGACCACTGGCCTGGTGCGCTATCGTTCGGGGTTTTCTGCGTGAATGACTGAGTTGACGACCGGCGCAGACGCGGATGTCATCGAGCTGCTCGATCGTTTCGCCGAGGCCTGGAATCGGCACGATCTCGATGCGCTCATGTCCATGATGACGGATGACTGCGTGTTCGAGGCGTCAGCAGGGCCTGACGCCAGCGGAACGCGCAGCGAGGGACCGCGGGCGGTGCGCGCGGCCTTCGCGGAAGTGTTCGACACGTTTCCAGACGCGCGATGGAACAACCCCAGACACTTCGTCGCCGGCAATCGGGGCGTTTCGGAGTGGACGTTTACCGGCACGCGCAAGGACGGTTCGTACGTGGAGGTGAACGGCTGCGATCTCTTGACCTTTCGCGACGGCAGGATCGCGATCAAGAACTCGTACCGGAAGAATCGGGCTACGGGACGATAGCGCTGGTCAGCGCATCGCCGCCCATCGACTCGGGCGAGATGTTGTTCTCCTGGCAGACGTATTCGAACAGGTCGAGTCCCTTCGACCACCCGAGCGTATAGCCGCTCGTCCACGGCGCGGTGTAGGCGCCGGGATCGTCAATCGTGACCTCGTAGTTCAGCGTCTCGAAGTTCGTGCGCGTCAGTCGCTCGACCAGGTGCAGTTGTGAGGTGTGCGGCAGGCCGTCGCGATTGAGCCAGATGTTCTCGCTGAAGCCGACCGAGTCGATGACGAGCGTGTCTCCCTCCCAGCGACCGACCGAGTGACCGAGGTACGTGGGTGCCACGGTCTTCGGATGGCTTCGTCCATCCATGTAGATCGTGCGGTAGCTCATCGCGTTCGAGATGTTGAAGATGTAGATGCGCCTGAGCTCGGGCATCTCCACGATCTCCAGCCCGTACGGCGACATGAACTGACGTGGCCCTCCGGCAGGCTTGCAGCGCGTGTACGGCTCGCTGGCCAGCGACAGCGCTGTGACGATGGTTGGTCAGCTCACGCGCCCACGGCTGGAGCGGCACCTGATCGATGTGCACGCGCGCGGTCTTCGTGGCGTCCGCCTGATACGACTTCGGGTTGATGACGAGGTGCTCGTTGCGCCGTTCCCAGAGGCCGTTCTGGCCCAGTGGCGCGCCGAGGTTGATCCGCCCGTCCGGCCAACGAGGCGCCGGGGCGGCGGGCGGTCGCGGCGGCGCATTGCCGCGCTGGGCCGTCACGATTGTCGGCACGGCCGAGGACAGCAACGCGACTGCGATCAACGCGATCAGCGGTCTCATACGACGAGACGCACTTATATCACTACGAGGTCCGGCTGACGCCGGACACGACGACTACTCGTTGGATTCGGTGTAGTTTTTCAGCAGGAACTGCTGCGCGTTGAACCGCTCGGTGGAATCAGACGGCCGCTCGTAACGGCCGCTCGAGTCCAGCACCATCGCGCGATCGGTGTCGCGCAGGTAGGCGCCGAGGACCACGTCGCGCAGATGCTCGAGGATCTCCGGATCGCGGATCGAGGCCAGCGTCTCGACGCGCCGATCGAGATTGCGCTCCATCAGGTCGGCGCTCCCGATGTACATCTCTTCCTGCCCGCCGTTCTGGAACCAGTAAATCCGTGAGTGCTCCAGGAAACGGCCGACGATCGAGCGGACGCGGATGTTGTCGCTGATGCCGGGAATGCCGGGACGCAGGCTAGCAGATGCCGCGGACGATGAGGTCGATCGGCACGCCCGGCCTGGGACGCGCGATAGAGCACGCGGATCATCTGGTCGTCGGTGACCGCGTTGACCTTGATGACGATGCGGGCCGGCCTGCGCGCTGCGGGCGTGCTCGGCCTCGCGCTCGATCAGCTCGGTGAGCCGATTGCGCAGCTGCACCGGCGCCGACGAGCAGGCCGCGGAACTCGCGCTGATTCGAGTAGCCGGTCAGGTAGTTGAAGATGTCCGAGACGTCGGCGACGATGTCCGGATCGGCGGTGAACAGCCCGAGGTCCGTGTAGATCTTCGCCGTCTCCGGGTTGTAGTTGCCCGTGCCGGTGTGCACGTAGCGCTGCACGCCGTCGGCTTCCTGGCGGACCACCAGACAGAGCTTGGCGTGCGTCTTCAGCTCGGCAAAGCCGTAGACCACGTGGATGCCGTGCGTTTCCAGCCGCCTCGCCCAGAGGATGTTGTTGCGCTCGTCGAATCGCGCCTTGAGCTCGACCAGCACCGCCACCTGCTTGCCGGCCTCGGCCGCGGCGATGAGCAGCGGAATCAGCGGCGAGTTGGGGCCGATGCGGTACAGCGTCATCTTGATCGCGATGACGTGCGGGTCCTGGACCGCGGCGCGAAGGAACGTCTCGACCGACCCGAACGACTCGAACGGATGATGGACGAGGACGTCCTGGTAGCGGATCCAGTCGAAGATCGCTTCCGGATCCTCGTCGGCGCGCCACAGGCTGCGCGGCGAGAACGGCGGGTCCTTCAGCTCGGGCCGGTGGACGCGCGTCAGCTGCGACCAGTCGCCGAAGCCGAGTCGATCGCTCGTCCGCAGCACCACATCGTCGGTGACCTCGAAGTTCTCGACGAGGATGTTGAGAACCCGCGTCGGGATGTCGGCCTCGACGTGCAGCAGCGCGATGGCGCCGCGGCGGAGCTCTTTGAGGCTGCGGTCGATGCTCTCGAGCAGATCGTCGGCCTCGTCTTCCTCGATCTCGAGGTCGGCGTCGCGGATGATCCGGAAGAGGTGAGCGCCCTTGACCTGCGTGCCGGGGAAGAGCTCGTGGATGTTGGCGCGGATGACGTCCTCGAGAAACACGAACGTCAGAGCGCCCGGCGACGTGAGCGATTCAGGAATGGCGACGAACCGGGGCAGCGTGTCGGGGACCTTGACGCGGGCGAACTTGGTCCGGCCGCCGTGGCGGACCACGACCGCGAAGTTCTTGCTCAGGTTCGAGATGAACGGGAACGGATGCCCGGGATCGAACGCCAGCGGCGTCAGCACCGGGCAGATCTCGCGTGAGAAATATCCGGTCAGGTGCTCACGGATTTCCGCTGTCCATTCGTCGCGCTCGAGCAGCGAGATCTTCTCCGCGGCCAGGAGCTGACGCAGCTCGTTCCAGACCGAGGCCTGGTCCTGCAGCATCTGCTTCGCGCGCGACCGCATCGCGTCGAGCTGCTGCTCGGTGTTGTAGCCGTCCGGCGCGATGTCCTCGACTTCCTCGCGGATCTTCTTCAGCGTCGTCGAGACGCGGATCATGAAGAACTCGTCGAGGTTGGTGCCGGTGATGCCGAGGAACTTCACCCGCTCCAGCAGGGGGTGCGACTGGTCGCGCGCCTGCACGAGCACCCGCTCGTTGAACTCCAGCCAGCTCAGCTCTCGATTGATGTAGAGCGCCGGGTTCTTCAGGTCGGTCGATTCGAGTTCGGGAGCCGGTACGACACGCATGACGGGCCGCGCCGGCGCCCGGCGCCGCGGCGAGCGGCGATCCGCCTGCTGCCGAGGTTCGATGACCGTATCTCGCGGAAGAGTCATGGGTTTATGCCCCCGCGAACGCGGGATCCGGATCATATCAAACCGGTGTGACGCGCTAAGATCGGCCTGAAATGCACACGATCCGTGGTGCAACCCTCAGGCCAGAGGCTGAGATTGACCGGCTGGACAACCGATCAGGCCGGAATGCACGTCGATTCGCAAAGCCGCCTTATCCGTGGCAGGGCCCTGATTTTCTGGGATCCGACCCTCGCCGGTACCAGATACGGCAAGAAGCTGGACGCTATCGATACCGATCAGATCACGCCTGCCGCCGACTGCGTCTCCGAAACACTCGAAACGCTCGACGAGCGATGGAAAGCCGGGGCGTTTCGCTACCTGATGCCGGACTTTCGCGCCCGGGTCCATCGCGGCGAGACGTTCGTCATCGCCGGTGATCGGTTCGCGATCGGGTCGTCCCGCGAAATGAGCCCGGCCGGATTGAAGGCCGTCGCCGAAGAAGTCGGGCTCGAGATGGTGATCGTCTGCGGCGACAACATGGGAGACATCTTCCGCCGCAACGCGCTGAATCTCGGGTTGCACGTCGTTCAGAGTCCGGAGGCTGTTGCGGATGCCCGGGACGGGGACGAGTTCTCCTTCGAGCCGGAGTCGCGGCGGATTGCGAACATCACCCAGGGCAAGACATACGATCCCAAGCCGCTGACGCCGAAGGAGGACGAGCTCCGCAAGACGGGCGGGATCGTGGCCGCCGGCCGTCGCGAGTTCCGCTCAGCCTTCGATCGGCAGCCGGTGATCGAGTTCCCGGACGAAACAGTCGCGCGCCACCTGACGACGACCGAGCAGATCGTCTGGGCACATCGCGTGGACAAGGACCAGCGCTCGTTGAGGCCGGGCGACACCCTGCGCGTCTACGCCGATCTCCTTCCTGCATCGGACGGGACGGCGCCGTTTGCCATTCACACGTTCAACCAGATCACGGCCGGCCGTATCTACCCACGGCAGGCCGCGATCGCCAACGACCACTTCGTCTTCACCGGCCGTGAAGACGATGACAAGCAGACCGGGATCGGCCGGGCGTTCGCGCGCGAACAGGGACTGAAGCCGCCGTACTACGCGACTCCAGGCGACGGCATCTTTCACTTCTACTTTCCCGAACAGGGTCTCGTGCTGCCGGGTCAATTCATTCCCGGCGCCGACTCGCACAGCCGCGCGTACGGCGCGTATGGCGCGGTCGGCATGGGCGTCGGGTCCACCACGCTCGGATTCGGGTGGGCGACTGGCTACATCTACTTCACGCTCGCGCGCGCGCGACGCGTCGTCTTCAGCGGTGCGCTCAAGCCGTGGGTCAGCGGCAAGGACATCGTGCTCGAGCTGCTGCGGCGCTGGGGCAAGCAGCAGTCGCAGGGCATGTCGGTCGAGTTCGTCGATCGCGATCGCCAGCTGCCGATTGCCTACCGCAACACGATCGCCAACATGATGGCCGAGGCCGAGGCGCTGAACGGCATCTTCGCCGCGGACGAGATCACACGAGCCTGGTATGCGGCCAAAGGTCTCGGGGATCGGGATCAGGGATCGGGGATCAAAATCTACCGTATCCGCCCGTCAGCCGCAGGCGCGGACGCGCGGTACGAGATCGATGAAGGCTTGTCGCTCGGCGATGTGACGCCGATGATTGCCAAGCCGTTCAGCCCCGGGAACGCGCACCCCGCAGACGAGGTCGCCCGCGAGCGGATTCCGTTCGACAAGGCCCTCATCGGCTCGTGTACCAACGGCAGCTACGACGACCTGCTGCAGGCCGCGCTCGTGATCTTTCACGCCCGCCGTGTGGGCTTCTCGACCGCGGAGCGACCGCTCGTCGTCTTTCCGGGATCGGGCGGCGTCGCCCGGCAGATCGAGCACGCGGATCCGCGTCTTGGCGGCGAGTCGGTCGCCGACGTCTTCAGATCGGTCGGTGGCGAGATCAGGCAGTCGTGGTGCGGTCCCTGCTTTGGCCAGGGGCCGGACGCGCTGCTACCGGGACAACGCGCGATCACGACCTTCAACCGCAACTGGCAGAACCGCATGGGTGTGGGCGGCGAAGGCTACCTCGCCAGCCCGGCGATCGTCGCCGCGTCTGCGCTGGCCGGCTACATGGCGCCGCCGGGGGAACTGGGCCTGCGATGGGATCCGGAACTCTTTGGTGTGTAGTCGTAGTGTCCGCCTTCAGGCGGACTCACGGGCCGGCTAAAGCCGGCCCCCACGATCGTCAGCGATCGGCGGCGCGCATCACGATCGCGGAATCATTGCCGCCGAATCCGAGCGATGTCGAGACTCCGCAGCGCACGGGCGTCTCGCGGGCCTGATTGGCCACGATATCGATTCGACAGTCAGGGTCGGTTTCTTCGTGATGGATCGTCGGCGGAATGACTCCGCGGGCGATGGTCAGCGCGAGGACCGCCGCTTCGACGGCACCCGACGCGCCGAGGCAGTGACCCACCATCGACTTGATTCCGGTCACCGGCACCTGTGCGGCGCGGTCCCCGAAGACCCGATGCAGGCCGCGCGCCTCGGCGGCGTCGTTCTGAGGCGTCGCGGTCCCGTGGGCATTCACGTGATCGACTTCGTCCGCATTGGTCTCGGCATCGGCGAGCGCCAGCGAGATGACGGTCGCGATGGTGCGGCCTTCAGGCTCCGGCGCCGTCGGGTGGAAGGCCTCGCACGCCAGCGCGTGGCCCGCCAGTTCGGCGTGCACACGCGCACCGCGACGACGCGCGTGCTCCAGCGTTTCGAGCACGAGCACGCCGGCGCCCTCACCGATATTCATGCCCGCGCGGCCGCGATCGAACGGGCGGCACGGATCCGAATCCATCAGCCGCAGGAGATTGAATCCGGTGAAGGTCAGGCGCGCCAGCGCGTCGGTGGCTCCGGCCAGCACCACGTCGGCGCGGCCACTCCGAATCGCTTCAACACCGCGCCCGATCGCGATCGTGCCGGACGAGCAGGCCGCGACGACGCAGGCACGGGGACCCTCGAATCCGAAGCGGCTGGCAATCGCATCCACCGGCGTGCTCAGAAAGTGATTCCAGACATCGGACGGCTTCGAGCGTTCGATGCCCGACTCGATCCAGGTGTGCAGGAAGTCTTCATTGCGCAGCAGGTCTCCTGTCCCTGCCCCGAGGAAGATTCCCACGCGCGTTCGATCGACCGTCCCGTCCATGAGCCCGGCGTCGTCGAGGGCTTCCGCCGCGGCCAGGAGTCCGATGCGGTCGCCGCGCGAATGCCGCCGGTGGCGTGAGATCGGTGAGACCAGTGTCCACGGCGGAGATATCGACTTCCGCGGCGACGCGGCTGCGATAGCCCTCGGTCCCGAATACCGTGACCGGGCGGACTCCACATTCGCCGGCGACCATCCGGCGCCAGCTCTCCTCGCGCGTTGCCCCAAGGGCGGTGACGAGGCCGATGCCGGTCACTGCCACGCCCTGTCTCATGCGAACCGGCTCATGCGAACGAACTCCAGACGTGTCTCATCCCAGTGGTTTCAGCAGAAGTATCTGCAGCGTGGTTGAACCGAGACCTTGGTAGCGGTCGGGCAGCCAACTTTGGCCCACCTCCGCGCGGAGGATGGTATTCCAGGGGGCCCGAAGGTTCACAGCGGCGCCGATGCCCGGCAGCGGCTGCCAGACGTTGTCGGATCCGCCGGCCCGTCCCCACGCATGCTCGAGGAAGAGGTCGAGCCGGTACACCTCGAAGATGTTGAGCGAATAGGATCCGCGGACCATCGCCAGTTCGGCGAAGCGCACGCCGGATGCCGGCACGCCGTGGATGCGCGTGTCATCGAACATCCCGAACTGATACTGCGCGAACCGGTCCAGATCCCGGCCGCCGAACCACGCGGCGTTCACGTAGAACTTCTGGAAGGGACCCAGAAAGACATTCCTCGCCACGCCGACGCTGTACTTGGTACAGTGCGTTGGTCGGCGACGCTGGCGCGGGCCTGGCCAGCCGGCGGCTCTGCCCCCCATTCCTCCCAGTTGCTGCGCGCGTACCACGTCCCGTTGATCGTGACGTTGTATCCGCCTCGCCGGTATCCCACGCGCCGCCGATGCCGTTGGTGAGCGTGCTCGACGGCGGCTGAAACGTCTCGGCGGTCGTTGTGTCGCGGATGTACCCGTCGAACCGAAGCTGATACTGCATCGTGAATTTCTGAAACGGTGTGGCCTGCCATCCCAGGTTGAGTCCTGTCGTCAGCGGCCACGTCAGGACACGCTCGGATTCGACTTCTCCGCCGGGCCCGTAGACGCGATCGCTCGACGGCACGGCGATGGCAAAGAAGTCGATGCTGGCGTCGAGGTTCGTCGAGGCGACCTTGGGCCGCTGAATGTTCCCGGCGGCGAGCACGCCGCCGAAGAGCAGCGCCAGCTGCGTGTTGTTCGATCCCGCGAGGCTGAAGTTCAGGTAGTTGATGCCGAAGATCGGCAGCGGAAACGCATAGGACGGATCGATGTACGACTACCCATCGCCATCGCCTTCACCTGCGACGTCTGCGTGTCGCTGATGACGCGGGTGTCGCCTTCCTTCACGTAATATCGCAGCCCGCTGTCGGTCTCACGGAACATGATCCGTTCGCTCGCGCGTGCCGCCTCGCGGTCGCGTTCGAACTCCATGTCGTTGACGCGGAAATTGCTGAACGACACGTCCTTCTCGACAAGCAGGTTCCGCCCGGCGATGAGCACGACCTGCCGGGCGGACAGCCCGGCAAAGAGGAAGATGGGCTGATTGTCGATCGTGGCCGCCGGTGTATAGCGGTGCGTCTCCTCATTGGAGACGACCGGTGCGGACAAGCCCCCCTGAACCGCCTGCACCCGGATGCGCGCGAACGTGCGCCGGTCGATCCACACGGTGCCGCGATACAGGGCGCTGTCTTCGCGGAGCGGCTCGAACCGCACGACGTAGCAGTCGTAGCCCTCGACGCGCTCGACGCCATCCAGCCGGTACGAGTACCCCTCGTCGAATCGCAGCTGCAGCGGCAGCGACAGGATCTTTTCTGGCTGCAGCAACGGAAACGGCGGTCGATCCTTTTCCCACTTCGCGCCGTTGACCGAGAACGACAACTCCTCCCATTCCACCGCCGGGCCCTCGACGAAATAGCGGTTCTCGGTCACGACGTCGTAGCCCGAATCGGTGATCGTCGGCCGGAAGAATTGACGCATCCGCGCGGAGGCGGAGTAGTTGCGCACCAGGGTGTCCTGTGTCAGCTGCGTCTGCTGATGGCGCGAGATGATCTCCTCGACAGACAGCGTCCGCGCCGCGGACACCTCGGTCGCTTCGACCAGCACGTCGGCGGCGCCCTCGTTGAAATCGACGAGCATCGGGCGTCCGGTCAGCGGCAGCAGGGCCTCGACGCGCCTGGTCTCTCGATCGCGCTGCGTAGCGGACGACGCGGGGCCGCGCGCCCGTCAGGACGTCATGGATCCCTGGTTCTCCTTCCACAGCGAGCGTCAACGAGACGCCGAGCGGAACAGCGCCCGCTTCGCCCCAGTACGCGAGCAGCGTGGAGAACGTGCGCGTATCGAACAGCAGCCGGTGACGTACGGTACCGACGACGTCCGCCTGCGCGATCGTCAGCCTCAGCCCGACGGCAGCGGCGTCGAGCGTGGAAATCGGATGCGTCAGCAGCGACGAGAGTGGAGACAGGAGACGAATCGCCGCTGCCGTGATGTCCGCCGCGCGCCAGGCGCGGAAGGCGACGGCGGTACCAAGATCCTGCAGGACGTCCTCGACCACGCGGCGCGACGGATCGGGATCCTGCGGTCCAGCGGGCCTGCCGCGCAGGGCGATTCTGGCTGAGGGATCGATCTCTCGCAGCCACGTCGCGACCTCGTCGGGGTCAGAGGTCGTCGCGATGAGATCGATGTAGGGCGCGACTTCCTTCGAATAGATCTCGCGAAGACGACTCGTGTCGTCCATCGCGGGGCCGCCGATGGCCGTCTGCACGCTGGCGCGCCTCGCGCGCGCTTCGGTGGCGGCGACCTGCACCGCGAAGACGGCGACTGCCGCGGGCTCGCGATCGACCATGACTTCCAGGACCGTGAGGGTGGACTGCCTGCGCTCCAGCACTGCGCGCAGCGCACTTCGCCAGCGCTCGAGGTCTGCTTGTGACGCGGGTGCGGGAATCGCCAGCCAGAGCGGCGTCTGCCGTCGTTCGACCGCGACGATCCGCGCGTCCACCGCAGCCGTCAATTCGGCGAGCTCGACGCGAACCGCCACCGGGAATGGCTGCGGGCCAGCCTCATCCAGCACGCGAAGCGCGGCGCCGTCCCGGTCGTCTTCGATGGCGATGCGAAGCTGGACTTCCGGTGACTGTGCTGCCGCCGTGGACACGCCAGCGCCGCATAGCAGAATCGCGGCGAGCAGGCGGTGCGGCATCTTCATCAGTAGACGTCGGGCGATGAGGCTCTGGCCTGCGCGGCGTCAGCTCGGTTTGGCGGCGCGATAGCGGATCACGAAGTCGGCCATCGTATCGACCGATCGCAGCGCATCCATGCCGGTCTGCTCATCCCGGATCTTGACACCAAAGGAGCGCTCGAGCTCGAGGACCAGTTCGAGCACGTCGATCGAGTCGAGGCCGAGTCCCTCCCCGAACAGCGACGTCGAGTCGCCGATCTCCTCAGGCGTGATCGGAAGGCGCAGACCGCGGACGATGGCCTGCTTGAGTTCGCCCTTGAGGGCAGTCAGTTGGTCAGATGTTGGCGTATCGCTCACAAGAGTCCGCCGTCGACACCGATAACCTGTCCCGTGACATAGCTCGCGGCGTCGGACGCGAGAAAGGCCACCACCGATGCTACCTCCGCGGCCGTGCCAGGCCGCCCGGCGGGAACCATCTTGAGATGCGCCTCGCGCGCCGCACGCGGCATGCTGTCCAGCAGCTCCGTGTCGATGAGGCCGGGGGACACCGCGTTGACGAGCACGCCTTTGGCAGCCAGGTCGCGCGAGAGTGCGCGGGTGAATCCTTCGAGCCCTGCCTTCGACGCGGCGTAGCTGGTCTGCCCCGGCAGCGGCATGCGGGCGCTCGGCGACGACACGTTGATGATACGGCCCCAGCCGCGCATCAGCATCCCGCTGGCCACCGCACGAACCGCATGATAGGCGCCAGAGAGGTTCACGCCGAGGACCTCGTCCCACCGCGCCTTGCTGAGGAGCGCGATGTGTGCGTCACGTGTGATACCGGCATTGTTCACGAGAATGTCGACCGCACCGAGCGTGCTGACTGCCTGTTCAAAGAACGCGATGACGGCAGTCTCGTCCGCGACGTCGCACCGTCCGGCCCACGCACGGCCGCCGCGGCGTGATGATGGCCGCTTCGAGCTCGCGCGCCGGTTCCTCGCGCTCGCGGAACGCGATCGCAACCGATGCACCGCGCTCCGACAACGTTTCCACAATGGCTCGTCCGATGCCGCGGGATCCTCCGGTCACAACGGCGACCCGGCCGGCAAGGCTCATGTGATCGCGTGAGGTGGACATTCAGCCTGAGCGGTACGTGCGGGATTTCGAATAATACACGACAACTGCGGCGGGTTCACCCTATGCGGCCACGCGCAGCACCACGCTGAAGAGCGCGCCGCCGCTCGCGAAACCGTTGATCAACACGATCGGTCCGGGCGCCGGTGTACGCTGGCGGGCGAGGCGAAGCGCGGCCGCGTCGGCACACGGCTCGGACAGCCCGGCGATGGGTGGCACTTCGTGTTGCGCGCCGCACAGGAGAGCTGCCGCGCACGCGGCAGTGGCGGAGGCCCCCGATTCCCCGAGAGCGCCCTTGATCGACGTCACGACGGGCGCGTCGCCAAACACGCAGGCGATGGCGCGTGCTTCGGTCGCATCGAGGACGCTGGTGGCGTTGGCCGATGCATAGACGACGTGCACGTCAGCCGGCGTCAGGCCGCCGTCCTCGATCGCTCGAGACATCGTGCGGGCCAGCGGTTCAGGATCATCCGGCCACGCGTTCAGTGACACCGCCGCACCCGACGCGGCAACGCCCAGGATCTCTCCATGTGTCGAGCGCGTCGAGTCGTCGTCTGGCTCCAGCCACAGGCCGAAGCCGCCCTCTCCCATGACGAATCCCGATCGTGCGACATCGAACGGCGACAGCCGATGGGAGAACGTCGTATCCGCGGACATGACCTTGAAGCGATCGTGCGCCTTGAAAACGGTTTCGTAGATCGCCTCGACACCGCAGGCGACGAGCGCCGACGCCCGGCCTTCGCGAAGAAGATCCACAGCGGTGACGACCGCCGCCAGTCCTGACGCTTCCTTCTGACTGAGCGTCACATTCGGGCCGCGCAGCTTGAAGTCCAGCGCCGCGAGGGCGGCCGCGGAATTGCCGACCGTGCTGTCGAAGAGGAGTGCCGGTGCGGCCGTCGGCCCGCCCCGAAAGAGCGCGTCGAGAAATACCTCTGTCGACTGTCCACCGGCCGTCGATGTGCCGATGACGACCCCGATCTCGTTGGTGCCGTCAGGTGGAAGCGTCGTGCCCGCGTCGGCGAGCGCGAGCTTCGTGGCGGCGACGGCGTACACCCCGGTCCGGTCGAGGCGTCGCAGCTTCATTGGCGGTACCCAGGCGGTGGGCTCGAATCCGATCAGTCCGGCGGCCAGCGTCGTTCGGCAGCTGGTGGTCTCGAACGCGGTCAGCGGGCCGATGCCGCTGCGCCCTTCGAGCAGGGCCTGACGAAACTCATCGTGCGTCGTGCCGAAGACCGAGACGACCCCAATGCCAGACACGCGCACCCGTCGCCGCACGGCGCGTACGTTATCATCTGCCCATGCGCCTTCCAAGCCGCGTGCAGGCGTGGACGGTCGCCCTCGCCGCGCCCCTATTCCTCGCGGTCATCACGACCGCACAGGCTCCGCAATCATCCACCGATCGCTCGAGACGCGAGTCGTTCGACGAACTCTATCGGCGCGGACATCAGACCAGCGCGGGTATTCAGACGCTCACGGCGACGTTCACCGAGACATCGACCTCGTCACTGCTCGCGCGTCCGCTGGTCGCCCGTGGCACGCTCGCCGTGCAGCGTCCCGCTCGGGTGGCCATGCGCTTCATCGATCCCGAGCAGCGGGTCATCGTGATTGACGGCGATCGAATGACGACGTCGTGGCCGGCGCGAAAGCTGCGAGAGGTGTCGAACATCTCATCGGCGCAGGGACGAGTGCAGAAGTACATTGCCGCCGACTCGCCAGCCGAACTGCGCAAGCAGTTCGACGCCGAGCTGCGCGACCAGAGCGAACGGCCACGGACGTTCGAGGTGACGCTGCTCCCGAAGCGAAAGCAGATTCGCGACACGATGACCCGGCTCGATCTCTGGATCGGATCATCGTCGTTTCTCCTCGACGGGATTCGGATGACGTTTGCCAATGGCGACACCAAGACGATCGTGTTCGAGGATGTCGTGCTGAATCCCGCACTCGACGCCAAGGCGTTCGCCATCGATCCGCCATAGACTGACCGGGCTGTGTCGCGTTTCGCCGTCTCTCCGATCGTGTTCTGGGCGAGCCGACGGCGTGTGGCCGTGCTGGTCGGCGTGATGTGCGCGGTGCTCGTCTCCGTCGAAGGCATCCGCCGGCTCTCGTTCGACGCGGACATCCTGGCGCTCCTGCCGCAGAACGGCCGCGTGACGCCGGCCTTTCGAGAATTTCTCTCGCGCTTCGGCACGCTCGATCAGCTGTACATCCTGTTCACGTCCCCCGACGGCTACGCCATTGCCGACTACCGACGAGGACATTGACGCGTGGGTCGAGCAACTGCGGCAGGCGCCGGAGATTGCCGGCGTCGATGCGGGCGTCGCCGATCGTTCGCGTGACGTCGAGTGGCTCGCCGGCCGGCAACTGCTGTTGCTGCAGGAGGACAAGCTCGACGAGGCGTTGCGCCGCCTCGAACCGGCCGGACTGACGCGTGCGGTTGCCGAGAGCCGGGAGCTGCTCACGGTTCCGTCGAGTGAGGTGGCCGAGCTCGTCCGCCAGGATCCCGCTGGTCTCCTCACACTGGTGCTGCCGACGTTTGGCGGCACCGACACGGGCCTTGGCGGCGACTCCGCGCTGAGTGGCCACGTCACCGCGGATGGCCGCAGCCGTGTCGTCATTGCCCGGCCGCGGCGACCTCCTTTCGACTCGGCTTTCTCCCGTGCGCTCGACGATCGGCTGCGAAGCGTGGCCTCGGCGGTGCGCACGGCCACTGCTGCCGCCGAGGACCCTGATGAGCCCCGTCCGCCCATGCGAGTCGAATTCGCCGGTGGACATCGAATCGCTCTCGAGACGGAAGCGCTGGTGCGCCGCGAGAGCATCGTGAACACCGTCGGCTCGCTCGCCGTGATCCTGCCGCTGCTCTTCGTGGTGTTTCGAAGCATCAGGCTCGTGCTCATCGGCGCCGTGCCGGCGACGATCTCTCTGATCCTCGTCCTCGGCGGGCTCGGCTACCTCGGTGTTCGCTTGTCGGCGGCCGGAACGGGCGCGTCCGCGATGCTCTTCGGTCTCGGCATCGATGGCGTGGTCCTCCTGTATGTCGCGCATCTGCTCCCGCGTACGGAGACGGCCACCGTCGAGACCGCGTCACGCATCTCCGGGCCCGCGGCGAGCATGCTCCTCGGCATGTGGACGACGGCGGCGACGTTCTACGGTTTGATGTTCGTTGACTTTCCGAGCCTGCAACAGCTCGGGATGCTGGTCGGCCACAGCATGGTGATCTGCGGTGTGCTGACGCTCGTGCTCGTGCCAGCGCTGTTGCCGAGGCAGGCCCCGCGGGCACGCGTTCGCGCGCTGGCCTTGCCGGCGCTGCCGATCTGGATCGCGGCGCACCGGCGAGCGATCGTGGTGACCGCCGTCCTGCTGACCGCCGTTCTTGGCGCGGCATCATGGCGCCTCCGTGTCGATCCGAGCCTCGAACGATTGCGCTCGGTCACCGATGCGGCAAGACTGGAAGCGAGGATCAACTCGGCGTTCGGGCTGCCGACGACGATCTACGTCGTGCTCGCGGAGGGCGCCGATCTGGACGCGCTGCTCGAGACGAACGAGCAGCTGACGCGCCGGCTCAAGACAGAGCTGCCCGACGTTCGCGTGCAGGCGCCTGCGTCGTTCCTGCCCTCGACCGCCACTCAGGCGCGAACCACCGCACGAATCGCGCAGTCGGGACTCACCGCTGCGGCCGTGCGCAGCTCCCTCGAACAGGCGGCGACCCGGAGCGGCTTCCGTCCTGGCGCGTTCGCGCCGTTTGCCGATCGTCTTCCCGCGCTGTTCGACACCTCGCAGCGATTGCGGTACCAGGACTACGTCGACCACGGAATGGACGACGTGATTGCGCGGTTCATCGTGCGCGACGCGGGCCGATGGCAGCTCGCCACCTATCTCCTGCCGACGAACGATGACGAGGTCGCGCGCATCCAGGCGATCGTGGACACCGTCGATCCGCGGCAGACCCTGACCGGGCTTCCGCTCGTGAACCGCGACCTTGCCCAGAGGTTCGTGCCGGAGTTCATCACCGGGCTGTCGATTGGCGCGGCGCTCGTCGTGCTCCTCGTGGTGTTCGCATTTCGAGACGTGCGGCTGTCGTTCTTCGCCCTGGTGCCAACAGGACTCGGGCTCGTATGGACCGGCGGCGTGCTGGCGCTGGCGGGAATCGAGCTGGATCTATTCGCCGCGTTCGCCGTGGTGACGCTGCTCGGCATCGGCGTCGATTACGGCGTGCACCTCGTTCACCGGTACCAGGAACGGGGTGACGCGGCGGCGGCGACGGCGGAGCTCACGCCGGTGATCCTCGTCGCCGCGGCGATCACGATCCTCGGCTACGGGACGCTCGTCATGTCGTCGTATCCGCCGCTTCGTTCGATCGGTCTCGTCTCGGTGGTGAGCGTGGTCGCCCTCGCCGGGGCGTCGGTACTCGTGCTGCCGGCGCTGTTGCTGCCGCGGCCCGATCAGGGCTGACGAGGCGTCACGCGCAGCAGCACGTTGGCGAAGGGCGTGCCGGCGGACATGTCGCGGACCTCCGTCTGAAGCCCATGGCGCGAGAGGCACTCCTGCCACTCGGACACGCTGCGGAAATGGAACTGCTGGCGCCAGGATCCGAATGCCAGTGCCTTCAATCGATTGCCCCACCGGACGGCCGTGAACCGCCATCCTGCCGACGCATCCGCTTCGCGGATCAGGATCAGCCCGCCGGGCTCGAGCGCCGCGACCATCGATGCCAGCAGTGATTCCTGCTCGCCCCGGCGCATCATGTGGAGCACGTCGAACATGAGGACGACGTGCGCGCGCAGCGGTGTGGCCGTGCGCGCGTCGGCCGTGATCACCTCGGCATCGTCTGCCAGCGCTCCGGCCGCGAGCATGGCGACGCGAGCGCGCGTCTCCACACCCACCATGCGCTCGAAGCAGGGAGGGGGCGGCCAATCGGCGGGCCACGTCCCGGCCGCCTTGGCGCGCCGGACCTCGGCAAGCAGTGCGAGCGTCATTCCAAGCCCGCAGCCCACATCGACCAGGGTTCGCCCGGGCGTCAGGAGACCGTCGCAGATCGAGGCCTTGTAGACAGGGTCGCCCCGGAGTTTCCGGCGCACGAACTCCCACACCATGAGGCCGCCGTCGATGTAGCGATCCGAGGCGAGGCGGGAGAGCTCGGTGAATGGACTGCGATCGGTGTCGCGCCCGAGCAGATAGATCGTCCACCCCGCAAGGAGGGCGAGCGTCAGCCCGGTCACGACGCTGCCGATCAGCAGGTCGGCGCCGAACGTCGCCAGGTTCGTCGTCCTGACCGCGTCAACGGTCAGCGGATGAAACGCGCCTCGCCTTACCCATGCTCCCGCCTGAATCTCGAGAAAGGCGAGCCACGGCGCGACGAACGGATTCGAGATGTTCGCCGCGAGATACATCTTCAGCCGGTTCAATCGAAGGGCAGTGCCGACGGCGCCGCAGATGAGGAGATGAAATCCGTAGATGGGCAGACAACCGATGAAGACACCGATAGCGATCGCGAGGCTGTCGCGCGCGTGGCCTCCGCCTTCGGTTCGAAGGGCCAGTGCGAGTCGCCGTAACCGGGTTGGGAGTGGTGGCCTGGTCACTCGTCCAGGCGACTTGTCGTCCGTCACACCTGAGTCGTGCCGGCATCATAGCTCGATGCCGCGGCGCCGCATCGTTGCGGAAACCGCGGGTTACAATCGCGCCACATGAGCTACAGCACGTCCGCGCCACGCCGGGTGGTCGTGACCGGCATGGGGATGATCGGCCCCGTTGGCCTGAATGTGCCAACGGCATGGCGATGCGTCGTGGCGGGATGCTCGGGAATCAGACCGATCACCCTCTTTCCGACTGACGACTTCCGCGTGAAGATTGCCGGTGAGGCGTGGGGGTTCGACCCGCACATGCATTTGTCCGGTAGGCAGACCCGGCACGCCGATCGCAACGTGCAATTCGCGCTCGTGGCGGCGATGGAGGCGATGACACAGGCGGGCATCACCTGGCCGCTCGCCGGCGACGAGGCCGATGCGACGGGCACCTACATCGGCAGCGGGGCCGGCGGGATCGCGACGTACGTGGCGCAGCAGGCGCTTCTCGACGAACACGGCCCCCGCCGCATGCACCCCCTCTCGATTCCGATGATCGTGGTGGACTCGGCGTCGGTGCAGGTCAGCATTCTTGCCGGTGCCTGCGGGCCGAACACGGGCGTGGCCTCGGCCTGTTCGACCGGGAGCGATGCCATCGGGCTGGCCTTCGACGCCGTCTGCGCATGGCGATGCCGATGTGATGATTGCCGGCGGGAGCGAGGCGGCGGTTACGAAGCTCGGGATCGGCGGCTTCGATCAGATGCATGCGCTCTCCCGTTGCAACGAGGTTCCCGCCAAGGCGTCGCGGCCATTCGATGCTCACCGTAACGGTTTTGTTCTGAGCGAGGGTGCGGGGATCGTGATTCTCGAAGCTCTCGATCACGCGCTGCAGCGTGGCGCGACACCGCTTGCGGAGGTCGCGTCGTGGGCCGCAACCGCGGACGCGGCGCACTTCACCAGGCCCGATCCGGAGGCTGTCCATGCTGCCCGGGCGATCACGCGGGCGCTGCAGAAAGCCGGCGCGGACCCGTCAGAGATCGGCTACATCAACGCCCACGCGACGGGCACGCTCCAGGGGGATGTGTTTGAAGTACGGGCGGTCAAGCGCGCGCTGGGTGCGGCCGCACATCGGGTGGCCATGAGCTCGACGAAGTCCGTGACCGGGCATCTGCTCGGCGCAGCGGGCGCGACCGAGTTCATCTGGTGCGTGATGGCCCTGCGCGACGGCGTACTGCCGCCGACGATCAACTACTGCACGCCGGATCCCGAGTGCGATCTGGATTTCGTACCCAATGTCGCCAGGAAGGCCGACGTGCGGTTCGTGTTGTCGAATTCCTTCGGTCTCGGCGGGCACAACACGGTGATCGCGTTGAAGAAGTGGGCCTAGGCCGGAGACAGCACGTCCACCGAGGCGCGCTCGCCATCCTTCCAGCCGGGCGGGGGCACGACGCTTCCATCACGACGGCCCCTTTCGATCGTCTCGTGCGCCCACTTCTGAATCGTCTCGACGGTGTCTTCGAGGCGTCCTTCCCAGGCCTCACGCGGTATCGGAGCGCCGATGGTGACCGTGCCGCCGGCGCCGGGCATGCCGCGGGCAAAGCCTGGCAGGTCCGGCGCGACATGCGTGCCGTCGATGGCGACGGGCAGGAGCGGCAGATCCGCGTCCGCCGCGACGATCCGCACGCCCGCGGCCTTATACGGCAGGATCCGTCCGTTACGGGAGCGCGTGCCTTCCGGAAAGATGACGACCGAGCCCTCCCAGTGGGCCAGCCCCCGGGCCATGACCTTGAGGCGCCCGATGTCGTCGCGCGTCGCCTCGCGCGAAATCAGCGCCGAACCCCAGTGTCTGAGCGCCATCGACACCGTCGGAATCCAGCGTCCGAGCTCCTCTTTCGAGACGAATTTCACGTTCAAGCTGCGCAGCGCCCACGGGAGTATGGCGATGTCCGCGGTGCTCTGGTGATTCGAGACCACGATGTAGCGGCCGGGAGGAACCGTGCCCCGCACTTCGAGCCGACAACCGAGCACGCGAAGCGTGAGCTCGGTCAGGACGACGTGCCAGTGGCGGGTGACGAGATTGGCCCGCCTGACACGGGCTTTCGAGCCCTTTGGCGCCAGCCACAGGGACCAGACACGGCCGATGACCTCGCAGTACAGGCAGACCACCACCAGGGCGACGAAGTAGATGGCCAGCCGCCCCCACCGGAGCGAGACAGTCACCGCGACATCCTAGCGGGAAAGCGACACTCGAGGTCTGATTGGCAGCCGCGCCCGGCTGAGCTAAAATGCCGGCGCCTCCAACAATTCAGCATGGCAATCGAGACGCGAATGTCGCGACCGGCTGCGGCTAATGGTCCGGCCGACATCCCGTCGAGGGTCGCTACCCCTGTCCCTGCTTGGGTATCGGAGCTCGATCCAACGCGATTTCGTCATGTCACGGCGGGGTTTGACGGCGCGCGAGGCATGGACATCCTCACCTTCCAGCAGCGTGTCGTCGAGGCCTACACGGAGATCTTCGAGCAGCTTGACCCGGCGACCTGCGGGCATCCGGTCCGGTTCTGGGCGTTCGTGCCCGGCATCCACGAGCCTCTGGGCGCCGGACTCGATCGCTACATGGCGTTCAACGCCGGACGATACGGTGCGTTCGCTGCGCGTTTCGGCCGTGCGCCGTCGTTTACCCGGTCCATTCCCACCGGGTCGGCTGTGGGCGTCGAAGACGACCGTCTTCTGCTGCACTGCGTTGCCGCGGACGAGCCCGGGGTCCCGGTGGAGAACCCGCGTCAGATCTCTCGTGTACCACTACTCGCGCCGGTTCGGTCCGATGCCGCCGTGCTTTGCCCGGGCGACGCTGCTCCCCGGGCACTCGAACCAGCCCGTGCTGATCGTGGGGGGCACGGCCAGCATCACCGGTGAGGAGTCTCGACACATCGGCGATCTCGACGGACAGGTCCGCGAGACGTTCCACAATCTCGCGAGCCTGATTGCCGCCGCCGCTGGCCATCCGCGTTCGGAGGACATGGCCAGTTCGGAGGTCGCCTCGCTGCTGGCGTCGTTCCGCGAGATGCGCGTGTACTACACGAATCCGGCGGATCAGCACACACTGGCCGGCATGGTCCAGGCGATGGTTCCCCCGCACTGCCGCGTAGAATGGCTGCGCGCATCGTTGTGCCGCCCCGAGTTGCTGGTCGAAATCGAAGGCCTCGCGTTTCCGACCGGCCGGCCGCACGTCGATGTGCCGCTCCAATGAGTAACAGCCCCACCCCGCTTGCTCCACATCCCAAGCTCGGTCGCTACTACAAGACCGACGGGGATCGTTCGGAGTTCGTCAGCGGCCTGTTCGATGAGGGCGCGGCATCCTACGAGTGGGTCTGTCGCGTCATGTCGCTGGGGACCGGTGGGCAGTACAGAAAGAACGCGTTGCGTGCCGCGGGTCTGGAGCCTGGCATGCGCGTGCTGGACGTCGCGACCGGCACGGGTCTGGTCCTGCGGCCTGCCAGCGAACTGAGTGGAGGCACGAGTCTGGCCATTGGCCTGGACCCGAGTGACGGCATGCTGCGCGAATGCCGGAAGCGATCGGCCGCGTTGCTCGTTCAGGGACGTGGCGAGGCGCTGCCGTTTCGCGACGGTTACTTCGACATGGTCAGCATGGGCTACGGGCTTCGCCACGTCGCCGATCTGCATGCGCTCTTTCGTGAGTACCGGCGTGTCATCCGTCCGGGTGGCCGCGTGCTGGTGCTCGAGATCACACAGCCGGCCACGATAGTGGGCCGCGCCCTGAACCGCGCATTTCTCGGGACGGTGGTTCCCGGCATTGCGCGCCTGTGGAAGGGCGCTGCGGCCGCGCAGATGATGGACTACTTCTGGGAGACGGTCGAGAATTGCGTCCCGCCCGAGGCGATCTTGTCGGCGCTTCGCAGCGCCGGGTTCCCCGGCGCCGCACGGACAGTGACCGGCGGCATATTGAGCGAGTACCCTCGGAGTGCGGCCACTCTGAGGTTCAGGCGAGGAGTGTGATGATGCGAGGTCTGTTGTTACTCGGTGCCCTGACGGTCTCACTGATCCCGGGGTCTCTGTCGGTCTCCGCGGAACAGGCGAGCGGCCGTGGCCGCGCCACGCAGGCCAAGCCGGCCGCGGCGGCGGCGAGCACCGCGATGACCAATGCGGACGTTGTCAAACTCGTGAAGGCAGGCATTGGTGACGAGGTGGTCATCAGTGCGATTCGGGGCGCGAAAGAACGCAAGTTCGCGCTTGGCGCGGACGCGCTGGTGCAGCTCAAGACCGATGGCGTTTCGGATCGCATCATCGGTGTGATGCTGGATCCCACCGCGGCCCCGGCGGCTGCGGCTGCAGCGTCGCCTGCGCCGGCCCCCGCGGCGGCCCCGGCGCCCAATACCCCACCGCCTCCGCCCACTGGCTCGATCGGCGTGACCACGGCAGCGCCGTCGGCGGTCGCCGAAGTGTCGCTGGTCGCCAGCACCGGCACGCATCCGGTCAGTCCTGAAGGCGGCGACATCAGCCAGAGCTATGCAGTGATCAAGATGGTGGTCTGGGCCAATTTCCGTGGGCTCAAGTCCGACGTGCGCACGACGGACAAGCGGCCCAGCATTCTCGTCAAGGTCAACGACACCAGGTTCGACAGCCGCTTCATGGTGGTGAAGACGGAACCCGACGAGGACGACAACGTGCGGTCGGTCAGAATCAAGAGCGGCGTCTACACCGTGTCCACGGCATTCGCGCCGGACTCGGACTGGATTATCGCGACCAAGGCCACGCAGGAGTCGCCTGGCGTCTGGCGCATGACGCTCAGCAAGGATCTCGGACGCGGCGAGTATGGGCTGCTCGACGCGCAGAATCGATATCTGTACGGATTCGCGGTCGACAGATAGCGCGTCCAAAAGGACGCGCCCTACGGGCCGGATTCAACTCATACGAGCGCTACCTGGAGTCGGGTTGACCCAGGGCGACGTGCAGCGCTTCGGAGCGCAGCGACTTCCGATTCATTTCATCGAGCAGCCGCGGGAGCGCGTCGAGGACGACAGGCCGGCCGTGCGCGGTGCGCGCCGACGAGGCATCGTGCAGCAGCAGGATGTCTCCGCCTCGAAGGCCGCGACCGAGCCGGGCCGCCACGCGCGCGCCATCGCGCGTCACGGTGTCGAATCCCCGCCGCGTCCAGGACACCAGAGACAAGCCGGCGCGGGCGAGCACGAACGGCACCCAGGGATTCTGAATGCCGGCCGGGGCGCGAAAGAACCGTGGACGGCTGCCGCCGGCCCGTTCGATCGCCGTTTGCGCGCGCTCGATTTCCTGCCTGAGTCCGCGCGGTCCTCCGAACGCGAATCCGTTTGAGTGCGTGTAGGTGTGGTTCTCCACACCGTGCCCGCCACCGCGGATGGCGGCTACGAGATCCGGATGCGCCTCGGCACGACGGCCCACGCAGAAGAAGGTCGCTCGTGCCCCTGACTGCCGAAGCAGATCCAGAACGGCCGGCGTGACGAGGGGATCCGGCCCGTCATCGAAGGTGAGTGCGACGACCCCTTGTGTGCCTGGTGAGTCGGGCAGACGCGTGATGTTCGGACCAAGCCAGGTGCATCGGGGGAACAGGCCGGCGGCGCTCAGTGCGGCGTGGTTTCCCACCAGCGCGCCGAGCATCAGGCTCCACGATGGAGGGAACGCGAGCACCGTGGCCAGCGCGACTCCGTGCAGGCCGGCGCTGGCCATGATGAAGGGGGAGGGCCGCCAGCCGCTGGGGACCTGGTCGCCCATGCTAGGCAACGCCGGGAACCGTATCGGACGCACCGAGCGCGAGCAGGGCCGACCGATCGATCTTGCCTCGGGGTGTGCGCGGTATCGCGTCCACGAACACGACGCTCCGCGGCACTTTGTGATCGGCGAGATGCTGCCGGCACCAGGCCGCGACGCCTCGATGGGTGTGGAGCCCCGAGGGACAGGCGACCACCGCGCGGACGATTTCGTCCGGTCCGTCGTCCGAGCGCATCCCGATGACGACGACCTCCTGGACGCCGTCGAGCGTCGCGAGGACGCCCTCGACTTCTGCGGGATCGACTTTGCGTCCGCGGACATTGATGACCCGATCCACGCGGCGTAGGAGCGCGAGCTCGCCGCCCTGCCAGGCGCCAACGTCACTTGTCTCGAAGCGTCCCGAGTCGAGTCGTCCATCCCGATCCGGCACGTAAGTCTCGCCGACGCCCGGTGACTCCACCGTCACGATGCCTTCGCTCGCCGCGCGCTCCTCGAGCGGCTTGAGCGAGAGTCGGACGCCGTCCACCGGTTCGCCAACGGTGCCTCGCTCGGCAGCGCCGCCTTCCCGGTCATAGCAGATGCCGCCGCATTCGCTGGCGCCATAGAACACGTGCACCGGCTGACCGTAGGTCTGTCGGAACTGCGCCGCGGTGGCACTCGGCAGGACGGCGCCGGCCGAGATCACGAGCCGGATGCTGTCCGGCCACGCCGGCGGAGGCGCGAGCTTGAGCAGCGCCTGCATGTACGCAGGCACGGTCGGGAACACAGTCGCGCCGAGGTCGCGTGCGGCGGCGAGCGGCGAAAAGGGACCGCGGTCCGCTGGAAGGACGAGTGTGAGCCCGCGTACGAGCGCCGAAAGCGCCAGCGTCGTGAATCCGTACGAGTGCGAGAGCGGAATCGCGGCGAGCAGTCGATCGTCGGCGCGCAGGTCCATCGTGCGCGCGAGCGCGGCCTCGTCGGCGAGCATGTGTTCGGTCCGCATCGCGACGCCGCGCGGTACGCCGGTTGAGCCCGATGTGAGCTTGACCACCGAGACGCCAGCGAGCGACGGCAGATCGGTGGATGATGCGACTCGTGTGAGATGAAAGTCCGACGCCGAGGCCGGCCACGCGTTGACGCACTCGAGCACGGCGCTCGCGCCCAGCGAGGTGAGTGCGCGCTGACGATCCTCCTGCGGTGCGTGGGGATCCAGCAGAAGCGCAGCGGCACCTGCGCGCTGCAATGCCAGAAGGCCGGCGAGGAATGCGGGCCCGCTGCCGGCGGACAAGCCGACGAGCGCGCCACGTTCGGGGATCGCCGTCCGGACTCGATCGGCCACGGACCGGGACATCGAGTCGATGTCTCCAACGCTGGCCATCCGGCCAGGTGACACGACGAGTGCCTGGTTCGAACGCCGCAGGGCCAGTCGGGAAAACGCGCCGAGGATGCCTTCGCCCGACGAGGAGACCGGGCTGGAGGTCCCAGACATGGTCGGATATTATCTCATCTGTTTTTGCACCCATTCATGACGGGCACTCGGGATTTCGACGTCGCCGTGATCGGCGGAGGCCCGGCCGGATCGGCTGCGGCCAGTACGCTCGCTCGTCTCGGCCACCGCGTCATCCTCTTCGAGCGCGAGCGCTTTCCCCGGTTCCACATCGGCGAATCACAGCTCCCGTGGATCAACGAGATTCTCCAGAAGATCGGCGCGGAAGACGTCGTCGCTCGCGAGGGATTCGT
The DNA here is from genome assembly GCA_963751025.1 of uncultured Acidobacteriota bacterium. Lineage (GTDB taxonomy): Bacteria > Acidobacteriota > Vicinamibacteria > Vicinamibacterales > UBA2999 > Gp6-AA40. The sequence continues at coordinate 192,679 of CAVVTC010000019.1, forward strand.
TCAGAAGTGGGGCGCAAGCTTCACCACCTCGACCGGTGACGCCGATCAGTATGCGGACTTCGCGCAGGCGTTCGAGGTACCGCGCCCTCAGACGATTCAGGTACCGCGCGAGCGGTTCGATCAGGTGTTGCTGGACCACGCTGCCGCGTGTGGCGCTCATGTGCTGCAGGGGCGGACCACGAAGGACGCGGCGTTCGATGCGGACGGAGTCACGGTCACGCACAGCGGTGCGGATGGCGGGCCTGAGTCGGTTCGCGTGGCCGCCGTCATCGATGCATCAGGGCGCGCGGGATTTCTTGCCAGGAGGTTCGGCGAGCGCCGCAAGGATCCGGTCCTCCAGAACATCTCGGTGCATCGTCAGTACGTCGGCATCCCGCGCAGCGAGGGCCGTCGTGCGGGCGACATTCGCATGGTGACGCGACCCGACCGGGGCTGGTTCTGGTTTATTCCGATCAGCGATACCGTCATCAGCGTCGGCGCGGTGGTCCCGCAAGTGGTCTACAACGCGAACGCGAAACGGACACCGGAGGAAACCCTCGATCACTTTCTGGCCGAGACTCCCGCGGCCGCGCAACTGGTCGCCAATGCGTCGGCGGTGACGCCCGCCCGCTTCGAAGCCGACTACTCGTACCTTCACAGCCAGCACGCGGGTGATCGGTTCCTCGTCGCCGGCGATGCCGGCGCATTTCTGGATCCCATCTTCTCGACCGGCGTGCTTCTGGCGATGCAGTCAGGTATCGAAGCGGCAGAGGAGATCAGCGCCGGTCTGCGCGACGGCAATCTGCGGGCCGCTCGCTTCGCGCGGTACGAGCGCCGTCTGGTCCGGCGCTACCATCACTTCCGGCGGTTCGCGACCGGCTTCTACGATCCGGCGTTTCGCGACCTGTTTTTCAATCGCTCGTCGCGGTTCGGCATCTACGAGGCGGTGCTCTCCGTCCTGGGCGGCAACTGGCGCCCGTCGTTGATGACCCGCATCCGGCTGGAGGCATTCTTCGTCATCGTGGCCCTCCTGCGACTCAAGAAGAGAATGACGGCGGGCCGCATGATGTCGGGCGAGCCTGCGGCAATGGCGGTGAAACCCGGTCGCCCTGCGTGATGATGCCGTTCCTTCTGGCCTGCGTCCTTCTCTGCGCCCCGGCGGTCGCCTCGGCGCAGTCGACGATGAAGGCCGTCAATCTCACGGACGGTCTCACCGACGAGAACGAAGTAACGGCGCCCATCTACGACACCAGCCGCGTCATCCAGGCCCTCGGCCTGCTCGGGTCGGCCGACGCCGTCGCGCTGCTCAGCCGTCGCTACGAGGAAGAAGACGAAGATTGCCGCTGGGCAACGCTGAAGGCGATGGCCTACATTGGTGGCGACGCTGCGATGCAGGTCGTCAAGAGCCAGGGTCTCACAGACGAGTACGTGGACGCGCGACGACTTGCCGAGAAAATCGTTCAGCGGCGCTGACGACCGAGCCCATTCGAAAGGACACCCGCTCCGTGCGCATTGCCGCCGCCATCCCAGCCTATGACGCCGTGCACTCCGTTGGAGCGGTGGTCACCCGCACGCTCCGCGTCGTTGACGATGTGCTCGTCGTTGATGATGGCTCCAGCGACGGCACCGCGCAGGCGGCCTGTGCGGCTGGCGCCGAGGTGCACTCGTTTCCGGAGAATCGCGGGAAAGGCGCGGCGCTGCGCGCGGCGTTCTCGATTCTGTTCGAGCGCGGCTTCGACGCGGTCGTGACCATCGACGCCGACGGCCAGCACCTGCCCGAAGAGACCCCGCATCTGCTCGCCGCCGCCGGCGACGCCGACCTCGTGCTGGGGACCCGCGATCATCTGTTCACGGAAATGGGCAACGTGCGCCGCTTCAGCAATCGGCTCTCGTCGCGCGCCATCTCGTGGGCCGCCGGTCAGGCGATCTCCGACGTGCAGACCGGCTTTCGCCTCTATACACGCGCGCTGATCGACCGCACCGGATTTCCCGAGACCGGCTTCGAGGCCGAGAGCGTCGTCGTCGTGCGTGCGGTGCGCCTCGGCCTGCGCGTGAAGACGACCCCGATTCGTCTCGGGCATGCCGACGGTCGAGGCACGAGCCACTATCGTCCCGTGCTCGATAGCCTGCGCATTGCGTCCGGCGTACTGCGCGCACGTTTTCTGGTCTGATGGCGCCCTCTTCCGCGTCTTCCGCCGCCCGCTCGACGCCGCAACATGCGCCGGAGCTTGGCCTCACGCATCGCCTGCTCGGCCGCTTTCACGTCACCGGCGTGTTCTGGTACCAGTTCGCGTACTGGGGCTTCACGCGCCCGCCGTCGTGGACGGAGTGGATCAGCGTTCCGACATCCGCGGTGTTCTTCTTCCTGGCGCTTGGCCGTATCCGCGGCGCGCTGGCCGCCAATCTCGAGCCAGTCCTTGGACCGGCCGGTGTCCTGGAGTCGCTGCGCCGATCGTTCCGGACGATCTGGGCCTTCTCGTGGTGTTTCACCGAGCGCTACCGGCGGCTGGCGAACCCCGAACGCTTCAGCGCCGCGCTCGAGGGCGAGGAGCACTGGCACGAGGTGATGGACGGCACGGGCGGCGTGATCCTCGCCACCGCTCACATCGGTCCGTGGGAAACGGCGACGGATTTCGGCGCGTCGAATTCACCGCGCCGCGTGCACATCGTGCGCGAGAAGGAGATCGATCCCCGCGCGCAGCAATTCATCCAGGAGTTGATTGACCGCTCCGGCCACGCCTACGTCACGCATTTCGCCGGCGAGGATCTGGGCCTCGCGGTTGAACTGGCCACCGCGCTTCGCGACGGTGACGTCGTGGCGCTGCAATGCGACCGGCCGCGAGAGGGTGGGCGAACACTCAACGTCAATCTGTTCGGCCGTCCCATGCCCCTTCCGACCGGGCCGGCGGCGCTCGCGCGGGCCGCGCGCGCGCCGCTGCTTCCCGTCTTCAATTTTCGCGACGGTCGGTTCCGCGTGCGCACGGTCGCGCGTCCACCCATTCACGTCGCGCACACCGCCGACCGCGACGCGGACATCGCCGAGGCGATGCAGCGACTCGCCGGCGAGATCGAATGGGCGATCCGCCGGCAGCCGTACCAGTGGTTCTGCTTCCGGCGTCTGTGGTGAGTGCGTCGGGCGCTCGCGCGAGCTAGCCCGCCAACGTGAGGCTGCCCGATGCGACAAGGCGGCCGTCGGCCGTGACCTCACCATCGATCTTGCAGAGGCGGCCGAGCCGGCGCACCACGCGGGCCTTCGCTTCGAGTGTTTGTCCCGGGCCGGCAGCGTCCGGGAACTTGAACCCGTCCACCGCCGCAACGCGTAGCTGACGCGTCTCGGTGTCACCCTCGGCGGCGGCTACGCCGCCCGTCTGAGCGAGCATCTCGATCAGGATGATTGCGGGAACGACCGGCGACCCGGGAAAGTGACCCTGGAAATAGAAGTCGGCCGCGTTGGTGATCCGCCGCCCGACCGCGCGTTCGCCAGGGACGACGTCCACGATCACTTCAAGAAGCCGCATCGGCGGTTGGTGCGGCAGGCAGTCGATAGAGGGCATTTGCGGCCTCAACATACACTGATATCGGCCCCCGGCGCGTGTAAGATCCGCGCTATGAAATCCCAGCTCGTCGTCCTGTTGTCAATTGCCGCGCTGGCGGCCGTAGCTCCGTCCAGGAGCGACGCTCAGGGCCAGCCCAACGAACCCGCTCAGGGCAAGCCGATCGACTCCGCTCAGGGCAAGCCGACGCCGCAGAGTGCGCCCGCTCCGCCGACCCCGCCGGCTTCTCAGACCGACCAACCGGTTCAGGGACCGACGTTCCGTACCGGCATCGATCTGATCGCGATCGACGTGGCAGTCGTCGATCGCAATGGTCGTCCGGTTGAAAACCTCGGCGCCGCCGAGTTCTCGGTGAAGGTTGACGGCGAGGTGCGCCGTGTCGTCTCGGCGGAACTGGTGAAGGTTGACGTCGAAGCCGCGAAGAAGCAGGTCGCCGACAAGAGCGAGACGTTCTATACGAGCAACCTCACGCCGCCCAACGGCCGGCAGATTATTCTTGCCGTCGATCAGATCAACATCCGCCCGGGCTCGTTGCGGCCGATCATGGCCGCCGCGCAGCGGTTTCTCGATCGCCTGAGCCCGCTCGATCAGATCGCGTTCATCACCTTCCCCGAGCCCGGCCCGCGCGTCAGCTTCACCAACGACAAGCTGCGGCTGAAGCTGGCCATGCAGGGGCTCATCGGTCAGCAGCCGCGCACGACCGCCGGTCAATACAACATCGGCGTCTCCGAGGCCCTGGCGATCGAGCAGAAGCGCGATCAACTGACGCTCGCCGCGGTGATGAACCGCGAGTGCCGCTCCAGCGAACAGCAGCAGCGGGCGCAGTGCGAGCGCGACATCATCTCCGAGTCGTCGCAGATCGCGCGCGCCGTCAAGGAAGACGCCGACCAGTCGCTGATCGGTCTGCGCCAGATGCTCGAGCGTCTGGCGTACATCGACGGTCCCAAGTCGCTCATCCTGATTTCCGAAGGCCTGGCCGTTGACGACACCAGCGAGCTGCGCTCGATCGTCCAGCTCGCCGGCATGGCGCGCACCTCGATCAACGTCATGCTCGTGGACCTGCAGCGCGGCGACGTGACGATTTCAGAACAGCCGCCGACCGAGCTGCAGGATCGCCGCATTCAGGTGACCGGCCTCGAGGCGCTGGCCACGATGTCGCGGGGCAGCCTGTTCCACATCGCCGGCACCGGTGAGCCGATCTTCGACCGTCTGGCCTCGGAGATCTCCGCCTCGTACATTCTGGGCGTCGAGCAGCGGCCGAGCGACAGCAAGGGCGACCGCCATCGCATCGACGTCGAGGTCCGGCGTCGCGACGTGACGATCCGCTCGCGTCAGGCGTTCGTGCTGTCTCCGACGCTGAAGAAGCGATCGGCCGAGGACAATCTCCGCGACGCGCTGTCATCACCGTTCCCGGTGTCCGGGCTGCCGGTGCGGGTGACGACGTTCGCGCAGCAGGACCCGGCCAGTCAGAAAGTCCGTCTCACCGTTGCGGCGCAGGTCGGTGCGCCGGGCGCCCAGCCTGCGCCCTACACCGTCGGCTTCATCGTCATCGACGATGCGAACCAGGTGGCCGGGAGCTTCGTGACGCAGGCGAAGCTGTCCCCCGGCGCGGGAAGTCCGAACGAACCGCTCCAGTTCGTCGGCGGCGTGTCCCTCGACCCGGGGATCTATTCGCTGCGATTCGGTGTGGTGGACGCCGACGGCCGGCGCGGAAGTGTCGTCCGCGACGTGAACGCGTGGAAGATGGCGGGCGAGCCGCTGGCGATGGGCGATCTGATCGTCGGCAACCTTCCACCATCCGGACAAGGACTGCGCGCGGAGGTAGAGCCGTACGTCGTGGCCGACCGGCTGGCGGCGTACATCGAGCTGTACTCCAACTCGGACGCGACGTGGAATCGCGCGGCAGTGACGTTCGAGATCGCCGACAACCAGGACTCGCCGCCGCTCGTCTCGCTGCCGGCGCAGCTCGCGCCCGGGAGGCAGACGACGTGGCGCGTGGCGAGTGGCGTCATGGTGGCGCAGGCGCTGCCGCCCGGCCGCTACGTTGCACGCGCGCAAATCACGCGCGAAGGGAAAGCGGTGGGTGTGCTCGTCCGGCCGTTCGTGCTGGAACGCGCCGCCGGATCGAGGACGGTGGCACCGGCCGCCGTCACGGCGGCGGCAGTCTCGTTCGCCTCGTCGTTGCCGAAGTTCGATCCGGCAGACACGATGAAAAGCGATCTCCTCGGACCGCTGCTCGACATGGTGGAGAAGCGATCGGCGACGCTGAAGGACTCGATGGTCGAGGCGCGTGCGGGGCGATACGGCACCGCGGCACTCGAGGCGTTGAGCGCCGGCGATCAGACCGTCGCGTCGTTTCTGAGGGGCGTGGATCTGTACGCGAAAGGGCAACTGGACCAGGCGGCGACGCAGCTGCAGCTGGCGGCCGGGCCTCGTCGCGACTTCTTCCCGGCGGCCTTCTATCTCGGCGCGCTGTTTCGCGGCCGTCGGGCGCGACCGCGATGCCGCCGGTGTGTGGCAGATCGCGCTCGGCACCGAGGTGCGGCCGGCGGCGGTCTACACGATGGTCGCCGACGCGCGGCTTCGCGACGGCCAGCCGGCATCGGCGATCGACGTGCTCAAGCCCGCCTACGAACGGGACCCGGCCAACGATGAGATCGCGAAGCGGCTGGCGATGGCGTATGCGATGACCGGGCAATTCGCCGAAGCGCTTCCCGTGGCCGACAAGTATCTCGAGCGGCACGCGACCGATCAGGGCATGCTGCTGGCCGCGATCACGTCACAGTACGAAGTGTTCCGCGGCGGCCAGGTGCTCTCGAATCTCGACCGCGCGAAGATGCGGAAGTACTCCCTCGCCTACAAGGGCGATCAGCGCGCTCTGCTCGAGAAGTACCTCACCACGATGGAAGCTCGTTGAGCGGTTCTTCTCGTTGAGAGATGTTCTGGCACGGGTGTAATTACCCCTGGTCCACCGACGGGACGACGATCTTCTACGGGCTGGATTTCGGCGCCAACATCTGGGGATCGCATCTCGGCGTGTCAACGAGACGGACCGCGGTGGCGGGCGACTTCGCCCGCATGGCGTCGCTGGGATTCACGGTCGCGCGCTGGTTCGTCTTCGGCGACGGCCGCAGCGGCATTCTCTACGACGAGCGCGGCCTGCCGACCGGCCCCGATTCATACCTGTTTACCGACCTGGACGCCGCGCTCGAGATCTCCCGGGACGTGGGGATTCGGCTCGACCTCGTGCTCCTCGATCACCGCTGGATGTTCGAAGGCGTCAAGCAGACGATTGCCGATCCAGCGACCGGCGCGCTCTTCGAGGCGCGGCTGCCGGACGGCCGATCGAACGTACTGCACTCGAAAATCGGCCGCGAGTCGCTGCTGCGCGGTGTGTTCGAGCCGCTGCTGCGCCGCTACGGCAGGACCGGCGAGCGGGCCGACCTCGGCTCGCAGATCTTCGCCGTCGAGTTCATGAACGAGCCTGACTTCGTGGTCGAAGAATGGGAACGCGACCTGAGCTCGCGCGTGTCGCGTCCGCTGCCGTTCCACGTGCTGGCGGATCTGGTGACGCGATTGAGTGCGCTGGTGCACGCGCATACCGGTGCGCTCACGACGATCGGTGGTGCGCGTCTCCACAATCTCTGGGCGTGGGACGATCCCGCGCTGGAGCTCGACTTCCTCCAGCTTCACTCCTATCCGGATCTGAACCATCCGCAGTTCGACGCCGACGTCTTCGGGCGGCCGGTCTCAGCCCTGGGCGTGCACAAGCGGGTCGTGCTGGGAGAGTTTCCCGGCGACGGCGCGCGCCAGCACCCGGCGAGCGTATCGCCGCCGCGTACGACGCTCGCCGAGTATCTCGAATTCGCGGTGGGCGGCGGCTACTCGGGCGCGTGGCCGTGGAGCTTCAGCGGTACGGACGATTACGGAGCGCTTCCCGAGCTGCCGCTGCACGAGTTCGCGAAGCGGCATGCGGAGCTCGTGAACCCGCGGTGCCTGGCGAGGTCCGGCTGAAGAAGGTCCGGCTGAAGCCCGACACTACGAAGATGCGATTCGATAAGCCCTCACTCCGCGAAATCGCGTGGCAGGTGTGCTACGACGTCAACCGTACGCTCGGCGGTCACGCGTCGATGGAGCTGCTGCGACGGACGTTCGGCGCCCGCGGCTGGCTGACTGACGAGGGACACGCGCTGCTCGTGGCCGTCTCGCGCGTGACGCCTGGCACCAACATCCTCGCCTACTGTGTCGCGCTCGGCTGGCAGCTCGGTCACTGGCGCGGCGCGCTCGCCGCGCTCGCGGCGGCGTCGGTTCCGGCCTCGGTGCTCATCGCCCTGCTCAGCGCGACACTGGTCCAGGTCGATCAGCATCCGGTCGTGCGCGTGGTGATCGCCGTCGCACTCATCGTCGCGACGGTGCTCGTCCTCCTGGTCGCGTGGAACTTGCTGCGTCCGCACATGAAAGGGACGAACGCGATTCGTACCGGCATCATCGCCCTCGTCGTAGTGAGTGCTCGCGATGATGCGCGTGACGCCCATACGCATCCTGCTCGTCGCGGCGATACTCGGCGTGGTCATGGCGTCGCCTGCCGCGCCAGCGGTCACCGAGGTCGAACGATGAGCATCGTCGCGCTCTACCTGCTGCTGCTCAAGGCGACCGTGACGTCGTTCGCGGGCATGGGGTCGCTGCCGCAGATCCGGCAGGACTTCGTGGTGACGCACGGCGTCATCACCGACGAGGAGCTCGGTCAGGCGGTCGTGCTCGGACGCTCGGCGCCCGGCCCGGTCGGTGCCTACGTTGTGGCGATTGGGTATTTTGCCGGCGGCTGGCCCGGCGCGATCGCCGCATGGCTGGCGATGATCACGCCCGCGCTGCTGGTGATTCCGCTGCTGACCCTGCTGCGCCGATGGCTGCACCTGCCGCGCGTGCGTGCCGCCGTCGATGCCGTCGTCATCGGCAGCGCCGTGCTGCTCCTCACGTCAGCGGTGAGGATGGCGATGGACAGCATCGAGATGCTCAGGCGCGTGTTCGGCTAATGCGGCGTAGGGGCCGCCTTCAGGCGGCCCAGTCCGTCAGGCGGCCCGGTCCTCGCGCGAGTCGCCGCCGCCAGGAGGATGGAGGCGGTCAGCGCGACGAAATGAAACAGCCACGCGCCGACTGGTGGAGGCACCAGCCCGGCGTCGCCCAGAGCCCCGCCGAGCATCAAGACGAAGACTGGCGGCGGCGCCCCTGTTCGTCGTCAGGTACGGATCGCATAGTTCAAGGCGTTGATGAACTCCGTCGTATCGGCGTAGTAGTTTGGATACGCCTTCCGCAGATCCTGAACCCGAAGGACATTCACAAGAACAGCGTCGAGATCGGCTCCGAGCTTGGGTTCTGTTCGATCTCGGCAAGCTTCGCGGATGCTGATGCTCCGTCTTCATAACCAGTAACTTTGATCGTGTTCTCCTTCACATTGAGGATTAATAGGAGCCATCGGTAGTCTTTGGTGTTTCGCCTCGGTAAACTACGCAGCGCGCTCGCCCACCCGCTCAGGCGCTCCTTGACTCGCAATTTCAGCGCCGCGTCACGCAACTCCCTTGTGAGTTCGTCCGGATCGGTCGGTGTTCCGGGCACCAACGGTGTGCGCTCTCGCAGTGCTAGCGACGAACCCATCAACGAGAAGAACCGACGCCATTCTTCTGGTCCGTCTCCGAACTTCAATGGTTGGCGTGTAAACGTGGTAACCGTCTCGACAGTCGTCGCAAATGCGTGCTGCAACCTTGAACGTAGCTGTATCTCTATCCGATGCCCGTTCCAGTGTTCACGAGTCGATAGACGGGCACTATAGCGCCCGACGACGTGAATACCCCTGTATCCGTCTGGCTTTGGCTCCTGAATGTAGTCCTTGCACTTGAGTCGCCCCTCTGATCAAAGAGGCCAGACGGAGAAGTTTGATACATCTCGTAGAGGCGCTGAACGGCGGATACATCAGCCATGATGGCTCGGCAACCACCCAGATCCTGCATTTGCGACAGCTTCATGACAGGCTCTCGCGACAGCTTGTTCATCACTGATATGAATCTCTTGAGGCGCTGAGCCACCAGCGCGTCACGGTCGATCCGACGCGCCCTCTGTCTTAACGTGTTCTGGAATGAAGTTGGCCGAGGTCAAGTAAACGAACGCTCTTCGGTGCGAGCCACCATGGAACGAGCCGTTCACCAGCCCGATCGATGACACCCTTTCCGGTACGCGCGTTGAGCCCATTCGGCCATGTCTTCTTGTAGACCTCGATTGACACCACGTCTGTCTGGTCCGGCTAAAGCCGGACACTACGTTCAAGCGGGCGACAGACGTGAGGAGCCGCGCTCGCAGACGAAGCTCGCAGCTTTGGTCTCGGTATCCGAGCGCTCCGCGACTGTCGGCACGTGGTACCACTCGGCCTGAATGCGCTCACGCGTGACGTCCAGCAGCGTGTAACCGTTTCGTTCTCCCTCGAGGAACTTCAGGTGTCTCGCGAGCGGCCGAAGCTTGGCGGCGCGCTCGCGCAGCTCCGCCGAGGCAAAGAACGGCGGCGAGCTGATCGCCGGCGTCACGAACTCCACCGCGACCGAACCGGCGCCGGTGGTGGGGTCGTAGCCGTTAAACGGACTACGCGGGACATCGAACGCCCACGAGCTGTGAATGTCCCCGGTGAGAATGGCGACGTCGGTGATCTTCTCGCTGGCGAGCAGGTCGAAGACGCGGTTCCTGGCGGCCGGATAGCCGTCCCACAAATCAGGGTTTCCTACCGGGAGGCCGGGAAACGAGAGCGTCGAGAACAGGATCTGCTGGCCCAGAATCCGCCAGCGCGAGCCTGCGCGCTGCGACGTTCGGAGCTGATCGAACAGCCATGCCTCCTGCGCTGCCCCCAGCAGCGATCGCGTCGGATCCCCGAGCGCCTTGACGTCGTTCCCCGGCACCTGCTTGTCGCGCAACGAACGCGTGTCCAGCATGACCAGATCGGCCAGGTCGCCGAACCGGAACGATCGATACAGATGGATGCCGCTTTCTTGTGATTCGCGGATCGGCATCCACTCGAGATACGCCCGATATGCGGCGGCGAACCGCACGGTCCAATCACCGTCCTTCGGACTGTGATTCCCGGCGCCACCGGACCACGCGTCGTTGGCCGACTCGTGATCGTCCCAGACGACGATGAACGGATGGAGGCGGTGGGCGTCCTGCAGGTCGATGTCGCTGCGATAGGTGGCGTAGCGGCTGCGATAGTCCGCGAGCGTCGTGGCTTCGCCTGCAGGGAGCGGTATACGCCCGGACGCCGAGCCATCACCGTAGCGCGCGTTGGCGAACTCGTAGATGTAGTCGCCGAGATGCAGCACCGCGTCGAGATCCGGCCGGTTCGCGAGACAGCGATAGACGTTGAAGTACCCGGCCGGATAGTTTGAGCAGGACACCGACCCGAAGCGCAGCCGGTCGGCGCGCGCCGGCAGCGTCTTCGTGCGGCCGACCGGCGATCGCTCGCCGCCGGTCGTGAACGCGTAGTAGTAGGGGCGGCCAGGCTGAAGATTGCCGGCGTCCACCTTCACCGTGAAGTCTCTTTCGCTCGCCGCCTGCGCCGTGCCGCGGGCCACGACCTGCGCGAGCTTCTCGTCCGTCGCGATCTGCCACTGCACGTCGATCGGGCCGGTCGCGCTCCGTGTCGGTGCAGGTGTGACGCGCGTCCAGAGCATCACGCGATCGGTCAGCGGATCGCCGCTGGCCACGCCGTGTCTGAACAGTCGCTGCGCGGGGTCCGGCGTCGCCTGCTCGGCGCGCACGGCGAGCGGAATGAGCGCGGCTGACGCGGCGGCACTGTGAATGAACTGCCTGCGCGTGATGGGCATAGAGATCTCCGCGCAGCTGACGCCTGCGCTGTACTGATCCTAATGCACGTGCGTCACACCCGCACGACCAGCCGGTCCCCGTCGATAGTGCAGGAACACGTGGAACGAGACTGGCGCGCCGTACGCCTCACGCAGGTTTTCCGGGACGAGATAGCCGGTCACGTCGCCGCCGATCCCGAGTCCTGCGTCGGGAGTGGTCCAGAAATCACGGACATACCCCGCGGTGAGCGCACCGACCTGCGACTGGCGATGCCGATGAAACAGGCCAGGTGGGTGGAACCCGGCATCGAGAATGCTTTTGGCGACCGACTCGACGCGCGCGTAGACGGCATCGCGTGACGCGAGCTGCATGCGCCCCTCGAGCAGATAGGCCTCGAGGTTGCCATGAATCTCGCGGTTCTGTCCGAAGGCCGCGGTCCACGCGACGCGTCGGCCATCGGGCTGCTCGAAGCTGACGGAGGCGGACAGCTTCCTGGCGTCGTACGGCGCCAGCGCCTCGGGCCTCGTGAGATCGGCCCCTGACACCTGCGCGCTCCATCCGCCGCGCGCCCAGCCGAGCCGCACCGAGTACGAATCGAGCGGCCCGAGATCGAGATCGGTCCTGTTCTCGTCCGGTTCCCGGCCTCGGAACCAGGAGCTGTCCACGGTCCACGCACCGGCGGTCGCGCCGGCGGTGACAACGCCCGGCGTGACGTGTACGGAGTCCATGTAGTGGTGACCGAGTGGCGCCTGCGGATTGTCGACCGCCGACGCGCGATGCATGAAGACCATCGGTCCAAACGCCGGTGATCCGACGAGGGCGCCCGACAGCAGCCACGTCATCCGACGCCATGGGATCCTGTAGGTGGCGCCGAGGCCCATGATGAAGTCGTGTGGATGCTGGTAGTCGATCAGCGGCGCGCGGCGGAATGTTTCACCGGTCTGGAACGCCTGCGGCGATCCGATGTCCTTGAGCGTCCACGGCTCGAGCGACAGCATCGCCGACGCGGCGAACGTGCCCGACCCGAGTCGTCGAGTGCCGCCGCCCATTACCCAGTTCTGTGACTCCCATGCGGAGAAGTCCGTGAACTTCCGGTACTGATAGTTGAAGCCGAAGAAGACACTCCCATCCACGTTCCACTGCCAGTCCCTCGTCGCTGCCGCTTCTGCCTGGTGATCGTGCTGCTGTGCGTCGAGCCGCGACGGAGTCGCGGCCAGCAGCAGGACCATCGCACAGCACACGGGGACGGGGAACGATTGCGGGCGCTCAGCGAATGACAAGGCGGCCCGTGAAGATCGGCGCATGGTTCTGATGATCGTGATAGTCACAGGTGCGGGCGACGGGCAAGGGCAGCGTCTGCTTGCTCTGACCCGGGGCGAGGAAGCCCACCGCGTCGATCTCACGACAGTCAGGATTCGCTGGATCGGGTCCGCCCTGGATGTCGTGGGGCTGGACGTCGTTGTTGGTGAACGTGACGCGTTCACCCACCGCGACGACAAGCTGTCGCGGCTCGGCTCCTGTCACCGAGATACGGATGATCGGCGGGTCGGGGGGAGGAGGCGGTGTGGGGCCGGTCGGTGGTCCCGTCGGCGCACCTCCTGATGAGCCGCCACCGCACGTGGAGGCGAACGCAGCAAGGGCGATCGTTACCAACGAGGAAAGGATCTTTCGCCGCCGGTAAGGCCGGCGCTCGACTCGCGTCGCGATCGGGGGCATTTGGCCCGTGGTTGCCCGGTTGCGCGCACTCACGCCACGATACTAGCCAACAACGTGCCGCACGCAGCCGACAGCGTGCCGTGATGACGACGGGTCTGCGCGAGCAGACAGCGTGGCGCGTGTCCTTGACACCTCTGGTGTCGAGTGTCAGTCTGGTTGTCTGATGCTTCAGTGGTTCCGCGCCCGTGCACGCTCGGTTGCCGCGGTCTCGCTCGTCTCGCTGGCCACACTCAGCGTGTGGTCCGCCACGCCGCATCAGGACGACTGTCACGACGCCATCTGCGCGTCGGCCATCGTGCCGCACGACCCCTCGGCGCACAGCATCGGACGCGATTCGTCCGAAGCCGATCGCCCACTGCACTGCGTCCTCTGTCACTGGACGCGCATCGTCCGGCCCTCGTCTGGCGCCGCGCATCAGATCGCTCCCTCACTCGAACGCAACGTTCGAACCCTCGTTGACATCGTCAGCTCGCCGCAGTTTTTCTTCGCGGCGCAGCCCCCGCTTCGCGCACCGCCGTCCTCTCCATCTCTCGACGTGTAGCCCGCGTTTTCGTGCGTAGCGTCCGGCTTCAGCCGGACCCGTGGGGCCGCCTTCAGGCGGTCCATTCGAGACGCGATCGTCAACCCGTTCATAGTGGAGATGTATTCATGCCTGTACGTAGGTTTCTACCTGCGTGCGTCGTGCTTGCCGTGGCCGTGGCGCTGTCGCCGCTGGTCGCCGCGCAAGCCGGCACGCCCTTTTCCGGTCGATTACTGAACTCACTGAGCGGCGCCCCGATTGCGGGCGCCACGGTCGTTATCGAGGAGCTGCGTCGTCAGGTGACATCAGGTCCCGATGGAACCTTCACGTTCGAGAACGTGGCGCCGGGCTCGTACCACCTCTCAGTTCGTGCGCAGGGATACTCGTCGCGCAGAACCGAGGTGTCGGTTGCCGCTGCCGCCGCGCCGCTCGACGTTCTCGTCGATCCGGAGCTGCACTTCGAGGAAGTGCTGTCGGTGAGTCCCGACGCCCGCAGCCAGTTCGAGTCGTTCCAGCCGACGTCCGTGCTGGCAGGGCAGGAGCTGTCGAAGCAGCTCGAGATGTCGCTGGGCGCGACACTCGAGAGCCAGCCCGGCGTCGCCTCGCGGAGCTTCGGGCCCGCGCCGGCTCGACCCGTTGTTCGCGGTCTCGACGGCGACCGCGTCCTGATTCTCCAGGACGGACAGCGCCTCGGCGATCTCTCGAGTCAGTCCGGCGATCACGGCGTGCCGATCAACCCGGCGGCGGCGCAGCGGATCGAGGTCGTGCGCGGTCCGGCGACGCTGCTCTACGGAGCCAACGCCATCGGCGGCCTCGTGAACGTGATCACCGACGAGATCCCGACGAAGCCGCAGATGGGCGCGAGCGGCAACTTTACATTCGATCTCGGTACGGCTGCTGAAGAGGCCGCGGCCGCGGGCGACGTGCACGTCGGCAACGGCACGATCGCTTTGCACGCTGGTGGTGGCGGCCGTCGATCGGACGACGTGGCGACACCGGAAGGCGACCTCACGAACTCTCAGTCGAGGGGCGGCTTCGGCAACGTCGGCCTGTCGTGGACCGGCGCCAAGGGCTACTTCGGCGGGAGCTACGGATACGACGACACGAAGTACGGAATCCCGGTCGTCGAAGAAGGCCAGGTGCAACTGACGCCGAGACGCCACGCGTTCTCGCTGCGCGGCGGCGCGCAGGGACTGAGTGGCGCGATCGATTCCTATCGAGCCACGCTTGCCGTGCGGCGCTACAAGCACGACGAGCTCGAGGGCGACGAGGTCGGGACCGCGTTCACGCAACAACACGTCGGAGGTCGAGGTGATGGGCTCCCACCGCGCTGTCGGACGACTGAAGGGGAGCGCCGGTGGCTGGTTCCTGGACCGCGCCTTCGATGCGGTCGGAGAGGAGGCGCTGTCCCCGGCAGTCGATCAGCGTGGATTCGCCCTGTTCCTGTACGAAGAGGTGACGTGGCCCCACGTCACGCTCCAGTTCGGCGGACGCGTCGATCACACGGGCTACGAGCCGAACGGCGAAAGCGACAGGACGTTTACCAGCGGATCGGGATCGCTCGGATCTGCTGCTGCGGCCCGCCGCGGCGAACGACCGCGTGACGATTGCCGTGAGCCTGGCGCGAGCGGCGCGAAATCCAGCACTCGAAGAGCTGTTCTACTTCGGTCCGCATCCGGGCAACTTCGCCATCGAGATCGGCAACCCGGACTTGAGGCCCGAACACGCACTTGGCTTCGACGTCGTCGCTGCGGTGGCGCTCGTCGCGCGCGTCGGGCGAGGTCACCTACTTCCGCAACGACATCCGCGACTACGTCTTTCGAGCGCCGCTGACCGAGGAGGAGTTTGCCAGCCGCCTCCCGGAGTTCGCGGCACGATTCCCGGAACGGGACATCGGCGAGTGAGGGACTCCCCACCGACGAGTTCCCCATCGTCGAGAACGTGGCGGCCGACAGCATTCTGCAGGGCATCGAATCGCATGCCGACTTCCAGATCACCTCGCAGCTGGCCGTCGAGTTGGGACTCGATTACGTTCGCGGGACGCTCAAGGAGACCGATGAACCACTGCCGCGGATTCCTCCGCTGCGTCTTCGCGGCGGGCTTCGTTATCAGCGCAACGCGTTCCAGGCCGGAGGAGAAGTGACGGCGACCGCGACGCAGGATCGGCTCTTCTCGACGGAAACGCCGACAGATGGGTATCAGCTGCTGCGTCTGTACGAGCTCGTACTCGTTCGGGAGCGGCAAGGTCACGAACACGATCACGGCCAGGCTGGACAATGCGACCAACGAGCTGTACCGGAATCACCTGTCGCTCATCAAAGATCTCACCGCGGAGATGGGAAGGAACTTCAAGCTTCTCTACAACGTGAAGTTCTGACCGTGCTCGTCGATCAACGATTGGATGTCGTCGGGAATCGGGGCGTCAGACTCGATCGGGAGACGGGTCACGGGATGGGGCAGGGACACGCGGCGGGCATGAAGCGCCTGGCGCGTGATTCCTGCGTTCACCTGTCCGTAGAGCGCGTCGCCGACGATGGGCCAGCCGCGTGAGGCCAGGTGCACCCGAATCTGGTGCGTCCGCCCCGTGACGAGCTCGCAGCGCACCAGCGACAGGCCGTTCCGCAGGGTTCCGATCACTTCGTAGCGTGTCTCGCTCGCCTGGCCTGTCTCTGTCACGACGACCCGGCGACGGTCGGCGACGTCACGGCCGAGCGGAAGCGCGATGCGTCCGCTCGCGGGCTCCGGTGCTCCCTGCACGACCGCGACATATTCCTTGCGGACACGACCCGCCGCGGCATCGCGTTGCATGGCGGCATGCACCTCGGGCGTCAGCGCCATGACGACGAGTCCAGACGTATCCTTGTCGAGACGGGTGAGGATGCCAGGCTGCGCGCCGGCTCGATCGCGCACTCTCCACAGCACGCTGTTGAGGAGCGTCCCCGTCCAGTTCTTGTACGTGGGGTGAACGACAATCCCCGCAGGCTTGTCGAGGATGATGACCCACTCGTCTTCGTAGACGATGGACAGCGGGCCCTCTTCCGGAAGAGGTCGTCGCCGTTCGGTGGATTGAAACTCCGTAGCCACTTGGCGCATCTTAGTCCTTGAGGATTACATGGCCATATTCAGCAGCCCGATGAATCTCCGTCTTCCGCGCCCTGAACAGGCGCTCCCCGGCCGCGAGGCCCGCATGCCCGTCACCGAGGAGCACGCCGTCAGCGGCGGGCGCATCACGCCTCCGTTCCCGGCCGGCCTCGAGCAGGCGGTGTTCGGCATGGGGTGCTTCTGGGGCGCCGAGCGGAAGTTCTGGCAGGCGCCGGGTGTGTATTCGACCGCTGTCGGCTATGCCGGCGGCTACACGCCAAACCCGACCTACAAGGAAGTGTGTTCGGGCATGACCGGGCACACCGAGGTCGTGCTGGTGGTCTTCGATCCGAAGGTCACGAGCTACGACGCGCTGCTGAAGCTGTTCTGGGAAAACCACGATCCGACGCAAGGCATGCGGCAGGGGAACGATGTCGGGACGCAGTACCGCTCGACGGTCTACTGCTCGACGCCCGAGCAGCGCCGCGCAGCTGAGGCGTCGCGCGCCTCATATCAGGATCGCCTGACCGCCGCGGGCCATGGCCGGATCACGACCGAGATTGCCGACGCCCCGCCGTTCTTCTATGCCGAGGACTATCACCAGCAGTATCTGGAGAAGAACCCTGGCGGCTACTGCGGTATTGGTGGAACGGGAGTGACCTGTCAGTCGGGCGTCAGTGCCTGACGCCCTCTACGAGCCCGGTGCGACCGTCACTGTGAAGCCATCCTGATTCGGCGCGGCATACTGACGATGGTGGCGGATTCGTGAATAGGGGATCGTCACCAGCGTATCGAAGCCCGACTCGGGTTGTGGATGAATCTGGAGAGTCATCTCTTCCGGCGCCGTTGACAACGTGCGGGCGACTTCCGGCTTCGCGAATCCGATCACGAACACATCCCCGCCGGGCAGCTTGTGTATTTCGTAGCTGCGATATCTGCGGATCGCGAAGAGCGGCGCGCTGGGCAAGCCGGGCGAGTAGCTGAATCCGTAGACGCCACCGGGAAGACCGCTCAGGCCGGTCCCTTCTTCCTCGGAGGACACCAGGCGAACCTGGTGCGCCGTCCGAAGGAGTTCCTGGTCTGCGGTGGCCGTGTTGTCGGAGTAGACGACTCTGCTCATGGCGAACTGATTCTATATCGTTCACGCTTCCGAACCGAGAAGAGTGGACCCTACACTCGTTTCAGCTTCCACGTTCCCTTTCTGAACAGCCACGCGCTCACGACGGACATCGTCGAGAACGCCATAGTGGCGGCGATGAACACCCCTGTTGGCCCGAAACCGAGCGGCACGGCAAGCGCCCACGCCAGCGGAATCTCGAATGCCCACTGACAGGCCAGCGCGATCAGCGTTGGCGTGCGGGTGTCCCCGGCGCCGTTGAAGGCCGAGGTCAGCACCATCGCGTAGCCGTAGAACAGGAATCCGGTCGAGATGATACGCAGGCAGTTGATGCCGTAACGCGCGACCTCCGGATCGCGCGTGAAGAAGCTGATGAGAAACGGCGCGAAGAGGAGAAAGACCAGGCCGATGGCGCCAAGAAACATCGTGTTGTAGAGCGCCGCCTTCCAGGCCGCGGCCTCGGCGCGCTCGGGTTTGCCGGCGCCGAGGTTCTGACCGACCAGCGTTGCGGCGGCGTTGCTCACGCCGAACGACGGCAGCAGCGCGAAGATGATGATGCGGATGCCGATGGTGTTGCCGGCGACGGCGGCGCTGCCGAACGTGGTCAGGATGCGGACCAGTCCCATCCACGATGCCGTGTTCACGAAGTTCTGGAACGTCGCGGTTCCGGAGATGCGAAGAATCGTGCGCATCACGCCGAGGTCGAACCGCCAGTGGCGCGCGTGCACCTCGAGGCGCCCGCCGCGGCGCACCAGGTGATACAGCTGGTAGAGCACGCCGCAGCCGCGCCCGATCGTCGTGCCGATCGCCGCGCCGACGACGCCCATCTCGGGAAACGGTCCGAGGCCGAAGATCAGGCACGGGCCCAGGGTCACGTTGATCGCGTTGGCGAACCACAGCACACGCATCGCGATCGCTGCGTCGCCGGCGCCGCGGAAGACAGCATTGATCAGGAAGATCATCACGACTGTCCCGCTGCCACCGAGCATGACGCGGGCGAACGTCGAACCGGTGCGCAGCACCTCGTCGCTCGCGCCCATGAGCGCAAGCATCTTCGGTCCAAACAGCACACCAATCGTGCCGAACACGGCCGCGGCCACGAGCCCGAGGATGATCGACTGCACCGCCGACTTGGCCGCACCGTCGCCGTCCTTTTCGCCGATGCGCCGGGCGACGGTGGCGGCCCCGCCGATCGACAGGCCGATCGCCAGCGCGTACATGATGGTCATCCACGACTCGGTGATACCCACCGTCGCGATCGCATCGGCGCCGAGCTTGCCCACGAAGAAGACGTCAGCGACGACGAACACCGACTCCATGACCATCTCGAGCACCATCGGCACCGCGAGCAGTACGACGCTGCGGCCGATGGGCGCTTGGGTGTAGTCCTGATGCGAGCCGCGGACGGCTTCCTTGACGGTCTCCCAGACAGAGGGAGAGTGTTCGGGAGCAATGGACGTCACGTGAATCCTGAGAGCTGAAGATCGAGGATCGGCCGGTCCGAAAGGACCGGCCCTACGACCGGAGACGGATAGCCTATCTCATCGCTACCCTGGCCAGCACGCGATACAGATACTCAGAGGCCCATCCGAGCGACGACACCGGCACGCGCTCGTTGTCCCCGTGCATGCGCAGTTCGTCCTGCTGCTCGAGGGGCAGCGGGAGAATCCCATAGGTGGGAATGCCCGCCGCGCGCAACGCGGCGCCATCGGTGGCGCCCGGCGAGAGCATCGGAACGACCGCCGCGTCAGGCGCCATCTCGGCGCCGATCGCCGCCATCGCCTGGTACAGCGGCGTCGTGGTTGACGACACCGGCGGCGCGCGCTGCGGCTCGCGCTGAATCGCGAACGTCACCTGCTGTTCGGCGCCGATGCGATTCAGCTCGGCGACGAAGGCGCGGATGTCCCCGTCTGGCAGGACGCGCGCGTTGAGCGTGGCGGTCGCGTCCGACGGGATGATGTTGGCGCGAATCCCGCCGCTCAGCATCGTCAGCGACGCCGCATCGCGCAGGACCGCGTTGTGGACCGGGTCACGACTGAGCACCGCGGCCGCCCGATCGATCGCGGCCTGGGTCTTGGCCGTGCCGACGTCCTGCATCGCCTGCCGCATCGCGGGATCCTGTTCGACCCTGGCGAGCCCGGCGAAATACGCCCGCGTGACCTCATTGAGGCGCGCCGGCTGTTGCGTGGCGTGGACCCGGCCGAGTGCCCTGGACAGGGCGGCGATGGCGTTGTCAGGTAAAGGCACCGATCCATGGCCGGATGTTCCGCGCGACGTGGCGACCACGGCGTAGGAGATCTTCTCGGTGACCTGGACGTTGATCGAATAGACCCGTCCGTTCCGCACGCGGACGCGGCCGCCTTCGTTGAGCGCGAACTCGGCGTCCTTGATCAGGTCGAAGTGCTCTTTGAGGATTCGTGAGATCCCCTGATCGCCGCCGCTCTCCTCAGCTGCCGTGCCGAGCAGGATGATGTCGCGGTCGAGCGAGTCGCGTCTGGCCGCCAGCAGCCGCATTGCGACCGCGGTCGCGGCCAGCGCACCCTTGTCGTCGATGGTGCCGCGGCCGTACAGGTATCCGTCGCGCTCGACCGGCTGGAATGGCGGCGAGGTCCACTTGGCGGTGTCAGCCCCGACCACGTCCATGTGGCCCATGACGAGCACTGGCCGGCTGGTCGGTTTGGTGGCGCGAAGCCGCGCGACGAAATTGGCGCGGCCGTCACCGGGATCGAGCACGCGTGTCTCGATCCCGGGAGCGCCGCGCAGGAATGTGTCGAGATGCCGTGCGACGAGAACCTCGTTGCCCGGCGGATTCTGCGTGTCGAGCGCGATGAGTTCCTTGAGGAGCGCCAGCGTGTCGCGCTGGGCGCTCGCTCGATCAAAGCTCTCTTGCTGCTGCGCTGCGGCTGCGCTGATGCTGAGGACGGTGATGAGGAGGACGGCTCTCAAGGTCAAAGGTCAAAAGGCAAAGGCCAAGGTCAAAGGTCAAAGGGCGAGGTCAAAGGTGCCTAGGTCAAAGGTGGCAGGTACCAAGTCTCAGGTCAAGACCGAGCTCTGCCCGGGTCTCGAACCTGCATCTTGGACGAACCTTCCACCCTTGAACCTTGCACCTCGAACCTTGACCTTTGACCTGCCCTTGGCCTTTTGCTCTTTGCCCTGTGCTTTTGCCCTTTGCCCTTTGCCCTGACTATCGTCTCGAGATCGCAATCCCGCCGTTCACTGCCGACAACCGAATCCGTGACCCGCCAGATCCGAGCGTGCCGCTGATCTGACGACGGTTGTTGAGCAGCCCGGTGATCGTGATCGGGAAGTCCACCGAGATGCCGCCGTTGGACGTGCGGGCATCGAGCTCACCGGAGAAGCCGGTCGGCACTGCGAGCGTGACGCCGCCATTGACAGTCTTCAGGTCCAGTCCCGGTCCGTCCCATTTCTCATTGGCCAGCTCGACCCGCAGCCCGCCATTGACGGTCTCGCCTCTGATGTCGCCGCCCACGTCGCCGAGCACGATGCCGCCGTTGACCGTGTGCGCGTCGATGCGTCCGCGGACGTCTTCGATGACGATGCCACCATTGGTCGCATCGATTCTGACATCGGCCTTCCGCGGTACCTGCAGCTCGTACGCGACCGACCAGTAGCGGGCGTCGTCCCAGTTGCGGGAGCGGTTTCGACTCCGATCGCGTGGACCATCCGCCTGAATCCGTCCGCCGGTCGTGGTGATCTGAATCTGTTTGGCGACGTCTTGAGCCGCGCTCTGACTGTCGTCCCACACCGTGACCCGCGCGCGCATCTGCACGTCGGCGCGATCCCATCCCCGAACCGTGACGCCGCCGTTGCCCCGGGCGTCGAGATCCACGGTGCTGAGGTTCGGAAGCGTTTCCTGGCGCACCTCGCAGAAGTCCGCGCGGCGATCCTGGCGACACCATTCGTCCTGGGACAGACCGAAACTCCGGTCTCGATCTCGAGAACGCTGGGCCGGTAGAACAACGGCCGTGGCTGAGAGCAGCACGGCGGTGACACAGATAGCGCGGATCATGAAGTTCCTCCGGCCATCTTGGACGAGACGGAGCGGCGCCGCGTTTACTTCGTCGAGGGACCTTTTGCTACTTTGTCGAGGGGCCTCTTGCAACCGGCCGATCCGGATCGGCGGACCACTCGGACCAGGATCCGGGATAGAGCCGTGCGCCTGGCAGGCCAGCGTGCGCCATCGCCAGCAGGTTGTGACAGGCAGTCACGCCGGAGCCGCAATACATCACGGCCTCAGACGGATCACGTCCGGCGAGCAACTGCGTGAAATTGTCGCGCAGGACCTGCGGCGGCAGGAATGTCGAATCGTCCGCAGCGTTTGACTTGTAGTGGTGGTTGACCGCACCGGGGATATGGCCGGGCACGCGATCGATCGGTTCGGTCCGGCCTTCATACCGCTCGGGTGCGCGGGCGTCCACGAGCAGCGTCCCCGGGTCTTTCGAGTGGGAGACGACTTCGTCCACAGTGACTCGCATCTCGGGTCGAGGTGCGGCGGTGAAGGTCGTAGGAGTCCGGGCCTCCTGCCCAGCGAGCGTTGGCCGTCCTTCGCGCTGCCACTTCGCCCAACCACCGTCGAGCAGAGCGACCGCGTCGTGTCCCACGTACTTGAGCAGCCACCACAGGCGGCTCGCATACATGCCCGAGTCCTGATCGTAGGTCACGACTTGAGTCCCGGACGAGATCCCGAGTCGTCCCAGCGTGGCGGCGAGTGCGTCGATGGACGGCAACGGATGCCGGCCGTTCGAGCCCGTCCTGGGTCCTGCCATGTCGTGGTTCAGGCTCGCGTAGACCGCGCCTGGAATGTGGGCGGCCAGGTACTGATTGCGGCCCCACTGGTCGTTCTGGAGATCGAACCGGCAGTCGACGACGACCCAGTCGCCGTCGAGATGTGAGGCGAGGACGTCGGTAGAAATGAGGGTTGTATGCACGCAGAGTAGGGCCGGTCCTTTCGGACCGGCCGTCGTGCGTTACCGCTGGTTCTGCAGGGCCGCGATGCGGTCCTCGAGCGGCGGATGCGTGGAGAACATCGCCACCCATCCGCGGACGCCGTTGATCTTCATCGTCGCCAGCGCCTGGTGCGACGGATCCACGAGCTGGTGGTTGGCGGCGAGCCGGCGCAGCGCACCGACCATTCGCTCACGGCCCGCCAGATGCGCGCCGCCGGCATCGGCCCTGAATTCGCGATACCGCGAGAACCACGCCGTCACGAGCGACGCCAGGATGCCGAGCACGATCTGCAGCACCATGACGATGAGGAAATACATCCCGCCGCCGCCGCGCCGCTCGTCGTCCGAGCGGGTGACGACGCTCGCGATCACCCGGGCGAAGAACATCACGAACGCGTTCATCACGCCCTGCAGCAGCGTCATCGTCACCATGTCGCCGTTGGCGATGTGCGCGACTTCATGGGCGAGAACGCCCTCGACTTCCTCGGGTCGCATCGATCGCATCAGTCCGCTCGACACCGCGACCAGGCTGCGGCTCTTGCTCGGCCCGGTCGCGAACGCGTTGACCTCGGCCGACTCGTACACGCCGACTTCCGGCATCGGCAGGTTCGCCTGGCGCGTCAGTCGTCCGACCGTCTGGTGCAGCCAGTCGAGCTGACTGTCGCCGCTGCGGCCATCGATCAAGTGCACGCCGGTGGCGCGTTTCGCGATCCACCGTGACATCTGCAGCGAGATGAACGAGCCGCCCATGCCCCAGACCAGGCAGAAGATCGCCAGCGAGCCAAGGTCGTATCCGCCTACGCCAATGCCGCCGAGCCCCAGCAGGGTGACGACAACCGACATCGTCAGGATGACGGCGAGGTTGGTGAGCAGAAACAGAAAAATTCGTTTACCCATGATGAGTTGAGGATAGCACCTTGCCCTGTAGGACGCCCAACGCGACCCGTCCGTTCCAGGCCCCCTGAATCCTGATTTCAGATCCCCGACTTTCCACCTGCCGTCTGGCCCCGGACGCCCGAGACCTCATTGTGTTAGTAGGACATGTGGATTGATAGCGCGGCAATGCGTATATTGCGGTAATGACAATGTGGCTGCCGAATCTGGACACCCGCAAGGGTCCCGTGTACCGGGCCATTGCCGACGCCATCGATGAAGACGTGCAGAGCGGCGCGCTTCGAGCGGGCTCGAGGCTGCCGCCGCACCGGGATCTCGCCGATCACCTCGGCGTCACGGTGACGACCATCACCCGCGCCTACACCGAGGCCGCGCGCCGCGGGTTGATCAACGGACACGTCGGCCGCGGTACGTTCATCCGCGGGCAGGAGGCGTACGACGACGCCACCAGCGACAGCAGCCTGATCGATCTGAGCGTCAACTTCCTGATGCCGGACAAGGAAGTCGCCAATCTCGCGGCCCATCTGTTCCAGCGGCGCGTGCTGTCGTGGACGCAGCTGTTCGGCTACGCGCCGAGGCGGGGACACGTGCGGCATCGGCAGGCGATGGCGGTCTGGTTGAAGCAGCTGGGCATGCCAGTCGACCCCGATCACATCGTCCTGACCGCGGGGGCGCAGCACGGCCTCACGACCTCGCTGGCGGCCCTGCTCAGCCCTGGCGACACGCTCCTGACCGAGGACCTGACCTATTCAGGCGCGCGCATGCTTGCGCAGCAGATGCACGTGAAGCTGCGCGGGATCGGGATGGACGGTGAAGGTCTTCGGCCCGATGGGCTCGAGGCAGCCTGCCGCGCAACGCGCGCGCGAGTCCTGTACTGCATGCCGAGAATGCAGAACCCGACGTCAGCGGTCATGTCCGAGCGCCGTCGTCGTCAGGTCGCCGCAATCGCCGAGAAGTATCGGCTCATCGTCGTCGAGGACGACACGTACGGGTTCCTCTCGCCTGAACGCACGCCGCTGGCGCCGTTGATGCCGCACCGGACGGTATTCGTGACCAGTCTGTCGAAGAGTCTCTTTCCTGGCCTGCGACTGGGCTGCGTCGTTGCGCCGCCGGCGCTGCTCGAGAAGGTTGCGGCGGCGGTCTTTGCGACGATGGTCAGCACGTCGCCGATCGGCGCCGATCTGTTGAGCGGGTGGATTGAGGACGGTACCGCTGCGCGCATCGCCGACTGGAAGCGACATGAAGGCGCCGCGCGTCAGACGATGGCCAAGCGGCTGCTCGCCGGAGAGCGATACCAGACGCATCCGCTCAGTCATCATGTCTGGCTGTCGTTGCCGCCGCGCTGGTCCTCGGACGGTTTCGTCGCGCAGGCGCGCTCGCGCGGTGTGATCGTCAACGCCGCGTCCGAGTTCGCCGTGGGAGAGAATCCGCCGCGCGCCGTGCGGCTGTGTCTGGGCACGCCGCGCACGCGCGCAGGACTCGAACAGGCGCTCACACGCGTGGCCGAATGCCTCGCGGACCGTGCGCCCTGCGGCCCGGGCCGTGGTCTAGTCGTAGAGTTCGCCTTCAGGCGGACCTGGGCCGGCTGAAGCCGGCCCCCACGTAGCGAGGCTAGCGCAATGCTTCCGCCAATCGATGGAGGAAGAGTCCGACGTCGGTGACGACGCCAACCGTCTGTTGCGATCCTCGATCGCTCAGCTTGGTGACGACGGCGGGATTGATATCGACGCAGACGACGCGGACCCAGGACGGAAGCATGTTGCCGACGCCAATGCTGTGGAGCATCGACGACAGCATCAGCACGAGGTGCACGTTGTTGGCGAGCGCGGCGGCGTACTGCTCCTGGGCCTCGATGAGATCCATGAGCGTCTCGGGGAGCGGGCCGTCGTCGCGAATGCTGCCGGCGAGCACGAACTCCACGTTCTTCTTCACGCACTCGAACATGACGCCTGACGTCAGCACGCCGCTCTCGACGGCGGCGCGGATGCTGCCGGCGCGATTCACGGTGTTGATGGCCGCCATGTGATTCCGGTGGCCCTGCTCGACCGGGGCGCCGGCTACCAGATCGATCCCCAGGGAGGTGCCCGAGAGCGCGAACTCGATGTCGTGCACGGCCAGCGCGTTTCCGGCGAGGACGACATCCACGTACCCCTGGCGGATCAGCGCCGCGAAGTGCTCGACGCCGCCGGTGTGGACGACGACCGGCCCGGCGACGACGGCGATGCGGCCGCCGGCCGCCTTGACGTCGCGCACCATCTGCGCGATGCGGGCCACGCTGCCTTCCACGCGACGCTCGGATGACACGTCGTTGCTCATGAACGCGAAACCCAGGCGGTCGCGCTCGCGGAACTCCGGCGTCACGCGGATGCCGGCGTGCCCGCACACCACCGACTCACCGGCCTTGACGTCCCGGAGCTTGCGACAGGCCGCGGCCTGTCCGTTGACCACGATCACCGCGTCCATCCGCTGACTGGCCACCTCGATCCACTGTCCGCCCAGCCGGACGTGTGTGCGGTGATTGGTCGTCGAGTAAAAATCATCGGGGACGCAGCGATCCTTCTCCGCCGGCTTGACGAGCACGTTGCGCTCGCGGACCGGATGAGCGCCGAACGTCGTGATCTGCTGGAGCAGATCGTCGAGCGTCGCGCGGTCCGGAGCCGTGATGCGCATCTTGATGCTCGACGCATCGTCGTTGGTGCGGCCGATGTCGAAGTTGAGGATCTCGTACGACCCTTTGGACTCGATGATCTTGTCGAAGATGGCGGAGAGCAGGCCCGAGTCGATCAGATGGCCTTGCGCTTCAATTGTGTCGCTGGCGGACATGTGGCGTTCATTCTAGCTGGTAGCCGGTGGCCGGTAGCCGGTAGCAAGAACGTTGAACGTGCTACCGACTACGAGCTACGGGCTACCGGCTGCCACAAACTTATAGCCGACGCCTCTCACCGTCAGCAGGATCTTTGGCGTCGCGGGACGGTCTTCGATGTAGCGCCTCAAACGGACGATGAAGTTGTCGATCGCGCGGGTGTCCGTGCTCTCGTGCAACCCCCACACGTCTTCGAGAATCGTCCCGCGCGACACGGCCTGTCCGGCGTTCTTCACCAGATACCGCAGCAGGTCGCACTCCATCTGTGTGAGGCGGTGCGACTTGCCAAGCGCCCGCACCTCCATCGCTCCGAAGTCCAGGGTGCGGCCGGCGAAGGCGTACACATCCGCCTGCGCTTCGTCCGGTTCCGGCGCATCCTGTTCGTTCCAGCGCCGCCGCCGCAGCAAGCCGTGGATGCGGGCGAGCAGGATCGACAGCTCGAATGGCTTTGGCAGGTAGTCGTCGGCCCCCGCTTCGAATCCGCTCAGGACGTCTTCCGGCCGCCCGCGCGCGGTGAGCATGAGGATGGGAACGTATTGTCCGGCGGCGCGCAATTCCGCGGCGACGGTGAAGCCGTCCTTGCCAGGGAGCATGACATCCAGGATGACGACGTCGAAGACGCGCCGCTGGTTGAGCAGCAGGTCCAGCGCCTGCTCGCCGTCGGGGCTGACGAGGGCCTCGTGACCTTCGGCGTCGAGGTTGAAGCGCAGACCTTCGGAGATGTGCTGCTCGTCCTCGACGATCAGTATTCTGCTCATCTCAGCACATCACGGCTCAATGCCCAATGCTCAACGCCCAACGAGGCGCGGAAGTTCGAGCGTGAACGTTGCGCCGCGGCCTTCGCCTTCGCTCTGCGCGAACACGCGCCCGCCATGCGCCCGCGCGATCGAGCGCACGATGTAGAGGCCGAGACCGGTGCCGGTGATCTGGCGCAGCCCGCGCGCCTGGACGCGATAGAAGCGGTTGAAGATCCGCTTCAGCTGTTTCTTCGGGATACCTACGCCGCGGTCCTGCACGCGCACCCACACCGTATCCGGCGCCGGCGCGGCCACGGCGACCGTCACGCGCACCGCCTGTCCCGAGTACTTGACGGCGTTGTCGAGCAGGTTCGTGATGACCGTTCGCAGATCCTCCGCGTCGCCGCTGACCATGGGCGGGCGCTCCGGTGACTCGAGCGCGATGGCGTCTGGCTGCAGGTGATGGCGCAGGAGGGCGAGGTCCACGCACTCCGCGGTGAGGACCGCCATGTCCACCGGTCCCCGCGCGACGGTCTTCCGCTTCTCGCGGACGACTCCCGCCTGCAGGACCTGGTCCACGGTGTGGTGCAGACGCGCCGCGTCGGCGAGCATGATTTCGTAGAACTCCTGGCGCTGCGCGTCGTTCACCGTGCGCGCCTGGAGCGTCTCGAGATACAGCTTGATCGAGGCGATCGGCGTCTTCAGCTCGTGAGTGACGGCGTTGATGAAGCTGTCGTGCTCCTCGTTCCGCTTGATCTCCAGCACGAGGAACACGGTGTAGACGATGAGACCGGCGATGATCAGGCCGAACAGGACGATCCCGAGAATGATGGGCGTGATGCGGCCGGCGTTGGCGATGATCCAGCCGATGTTCAGCGAGATCGCGGCCGCGACCAGCAGGACGCACAGCGCGACGAAGAACGCGATCGCTTTCTGGCGGCGAGTCACTGAGGCGATTGTAGGTCAAAGGGCAAGTGTCAAAGGCCAAGGTCAAAAGTCAAAGGTGCGAGGTCAAAGAGTACGAGTCAAAAGTATGAGGTCCGTACGTAAGACGAGGCGAAGAGTGAACGCCCCTTCGCCTCGCAACTAAACCCAGGACCTGAGACCTTTGCCCCAGTACCCTTGCCTTTTGGCCGTGGCCTTTGACCTTTGCCCTACGCGACTGCTTCACCCGCTGCTTCGTCGTCGTGCGGGATCGCCTGCTGAATCTTGGCGACCTTGATGTCCCAGGCCAGGCCGAGCATCTGCAGCGTGCGGATGCCGATCCAGTTCTGATCGAGCTCGTACCACGCCAGCCCGTGCTTGGCGCTGGTCGGGTGCGCGTGATGGTTGTTGTGCCAGCCTTCGCCGAACGTGAGGAGCGCGACCCACCAGTTGTTCGTCGAGTCGTCCTTGGTCTTGAAGCGGCGTGAGCCCCAGAGGTGCGTCGCCGAGTTCACGAGCCAGGTCGCGTGCAGACCGAACGTGGTGCGGAAGAAGATGCCCCACAGCACGTACGGGATGCCGCCGAACGCGAGCAGGCCGAGGCCGACGACGACGTTCGTGACCCAGTGCCAGTTGGACAGCCAGACGTGGAATCGATCGCGGCTCAAGTCAGGCGCGTAGCGCGAGAGGACCGAGGCGTCGTGATGCAGACCCTCGCCCATCAGGATCCAGCCCATGTGCGCCCAGAAGGTGCCTTCGCGCGGCGTGTGCGGATCGCCTTCCTGGTCGGATTTCTGATGATGGATGCGATGCGTGGCTACCCAGAAGATCGGACCGCCCTCGAGCGCGAGCGTGCCGCAGATCGTGAGAAAGTATTCGATGAACTTGGGCGTCTTATAACTGCGATGCGTCAGCAGCCGGTGGTAGGACATGCCGATGCCGAGCATGCCGCCGGCGTAATACAGAATCAGCGCCGCGAGCATCGCGCCGTAGTCGATGAAGAAGAAGGCGGCTACGGCTCCGATATGAAAGCCGGTCATTGCAATGGCCGTAACCCAGTTCAAGCCATGCTGATGTCTGCGCCCGTACAAGAGCATCGGTGTCGCCATGTAAGTCAGGTGTCCTCTAGAGTGTTGTCGTCAGAGAAATCGCCAAACCATAGCAAGGCTGGAGCGAGACGACTGTAATACTTCTGTACTTGGGGATAAGGTCAATCAGGTCAATGAGTTCGAAGAATGTGTTCGCGCTCGGTTTCCACGCCGATTACCAGTGTCGTCATTCCGGCGCGTGCTGTACGGCGGATTGGGATGTTCCGGTTGAATTACCTGTGTATCGGTCTCTCAGCGACGCGCTGGTAGGGGGCCGCCTGCAGGTCGCCTCCGCCGCCGGGGCGACCTATCCGTTCATTGTCGAGCCGGATCTGCCGGCGGGCACCGCGGCCATCCTCGATCGAGATCACAGCGGGCACTGCGTGTTCTACGAGCGCGAGGCGAAGCGGTGCATCGTGCATCGTGACCTCGGTGAGCCGCACCTGCCGACCACGTGCCGGACTTTCCCACGCGTGTCCGTGCAGGACCGCCGCGGCACGTTCGTCTCGCTCTCGCACTATTGTCCGACGGCTGCCTCGATGCTCTTTCGACAGGCGCCGGTGGAGATCGTCGCCGAGCCGCCGGCGTTTCCGGACACTGACTACGACGGTCTCATCGTCACCGCCGACGACCTTCCGCCGCTGCTGCACCCGCGAGTGTTGATGGACCTCGATGGGTACTCGGCGTGGGAGCGCCACATGGTCGGACGATGTGCGGACGTCGAGCAGCAACCCGAGTCGGTGCTGGCGACGCTCATGCGAGATGCGGATCTGCTGCGCCGGTGGAGACCCGGTAGCATCACGCTGTCCGAAGCCGTGTGGGAGCTGCCGCGCGACGAGGTTGGTGCCGCGCCCGACTCGGGGCTCGGACCGAGCCTGCGTCTGCGCGACGAGGTCATCGGCGCAGTGCCCGACGAGCTCAAGCCGCCGAGTGATGAGGAGGGCCTCGACGATGCGATGACGAGGTACGTGCGGGCGGCCTGGGATGACCATCACGCTCCGCTCAACCGATTCCTGGCCGCCAAGGCGTTCGCGTCGTGGACGGCGTATCAGGGCCGCGGCGTGAGGACGATCGTGCGGGGGCTGGAAGCGGCGCTGGCCCTCGTCCGGGTCGAGTCGGCGCGCCAGTGCCGGGACGCATCGCGTCCGCTCGATCGCAGATCTCCTGCTCGAGGCTGTTCCGCCAGGCCGACTTCGCCTTGAATCACCTCGCGGTTGGCGAGGACCTCGCAAAGGCATGGTCTGTCGTCGAAGACTGACGGCGGGTCTAAAGACCCGCCAGACCCGCCTCAATCAAACACGGCGATGACGGGCCCGTGGTCGCTGGATCCGAACTCGCGCTGCACGACACAGGACAAGGCGCGGGCGGCGATCGAATCGCTCGCCATCACGTAGTCGAGGCGCCAGCCGATATTGCGCGCTTTCATGTTCCGCCACGGCGCCCACCACGTGAAGAGGTCGGCATTGTCGGGATCGAGCGTTCGATGGACGTCCACGAGTCCGTGACCGAGAATGCTCTCGATGAGCGCCCGTTCGTCGGCGCGCTGACCGATGATGCCCGGCTTGCGCTCCTTCGCATGGACGTCCATCTCGGTGCGCGCCACGTTCATGTCGCCGCAGAGAATGAGCGCCTGGCCCTTCGCCTGAAACTCCGCGGCGTACCGCACCATCGCTTCGAGGAATCGCATCTTCGCTTCGAAGTCCTTGCCGCCGTTCGGGACATAGATCGAGGCGACTGTCGCCCAGGGCAGGGTGACGGTGGCGATGCGCCGTTCGTAGTCGAACGCGGGATGCTCGAAGACGGGACGGTCGGGAAACGCTGCCTTGCGCACATGCAGGCCGACGCCTGAATAGCCCTTGTCGCCGTGCCAGTAGCACCAGTAGCCCTCGATGTCGCAGAGCCACACCGGGAGCTGATCGAGGGAGGCTTTGATCTCCTGCAGGCACAGGACGTCCGGCTGCTCGCGGTCGATGAACTCCTGCACCTGCGCGTCGCGCGCCCGGATGCCGTTCACATTCCACGTGGCGACTTTCATCGCTTAGAGTGTACGCGCATGCTACAGGCCACGCTGGAACTGCGCACGCCGCGTCGAGAAGACCGAGATCGATTTCTGCGCCGTGGGTGCTGGTGTCGGGCTTCCCGGCGGGGCCGCATCGATCGAGGTGGGCGGCGGACGCGGCGTGTGCGGACAGCCCGGCTCGCCGATGAACAAGATCCTTGGCCTGGGCTTGGGCGTCACCGTGACGCGACGAAGATCTCGATGCGATCGAGCTGTTCTACGACGAGCGTGAGTGCCCGATTCAGATCGAGCTGTGCCCGCTGGTGTCGGTCGATCTCGTCGCCAAGCTTCAGGCACGCGGCTACGTGTTGAAGGGGTTCGAGAACGAGCTCGCCTGCGCGCTGCCGCGGCCCCGACCTCCAGACAACGGCCTGTCGGTGGACGTGCTCAGCGGGCGACGAAGACGCGGATGCGTTTCTCCGCGTGACCGCCGAAGGCTTTGCTGTGTCGGATTCCCAGCCCGCGGCCGATGGACTTGCGCCGGACGTGGTCGAGTCGCTCGTCGGCATCATGCGTCAGTTCATTCACCCGGACATCGTGCGGTACCTGGTCCGCATCGACGGCGAGCCCGCCGGCGCGGCGGCGAGCGTGATCACCAACGGCGTGCTCGGCATCTTCGGGACCGCGACGCGGCCGGCGTACCGGCGCCGCGGCGTGCAGCGCGCGATCGTGGGCAAAGCGCTGGAACTCGCGAGCGGCCACGCGGACCTCGCTATCGCGACGACCGAGCCGGGCAGCATCTCTCAGCGCACGTTCGAGCGCTTCGGTTTTCAGGTGCTCTACACCCGTGCGATCCTTGTGAGAGCCTGACATGGCACGAGCATTGGTCGTCGCGCTGCTGCTGATCCTGACGGTCTCGCAGGCGAGTACACAGTCGCCGGCGACGTCGGTGACGACGCCCGAGCAGCAGTTCGGCGCGTCGATTGGCGACGACTACTTCCTGGCCACATATACGCAGCTCGAGGAGTACTGGAAGACGCTCGACCGCCAGTCCGATCGCATGCAACTGGTGGATATCGGGCGCACCGAAGAAGGGCGCGTCCAGTGGATGGCGGTGATCTCGTCCCCCGACAACCTCGCACAGATCGATCGCTATCGAGACATTTCCCGTCGGCTGTCGCTGGCTGACGGCCTCACCGACGATCAGGCGCGGGCGCTGGCGGCCGAAGGCAAGGCCGTCGTCTGGATCAATGGCGGGCTGCATGCCAACGAGGTGCTGGGCGCGCAGCAGCTCATCGAGACCGTGTATCAGCTGGTCAGCCGATCGGACGCTGAGACGCTCCGGTTCCTCCGCGACGTGATTGTGCTGGCGGTTCACGCCAACCCTGATGGCCATGAACTGGTTGCGAACTGGTACATGCGCGAACGTGAACCGACCCTGCGCACGCTGGCCGGACTCCCGCGCGCCTACCAGAAGTACGTCGGCCACGACAACAATCGCGACTTCTACCTCGCGAGTCAGGCCGAGACGATCAACATGAACCGTGTCCTCTACAAGGAGTGGTTCCCCCAGATCGTGCTACGACCACCATCAGTCCGGACCTGCCGGCACGGTGCTGTTCGCGCCGCCGTTCCGCGATCCGTTCAACTATGTGTTCGACCCGCTGATCCCCACCGGCATCGATCTGGTTGGTGCGGCCATGCACGCCCGCTTCGCGCTCGAGGGCAAGCCGGGCGCGACGACGAGGCGCGGCGCGACGTACTCGGCCTGGTGGAACGGCGGATTGCGGACGACGGCGTACTTTCACAATCAGATCGGACTGCTGACGGAGATGATTGGCAGCCCGACGCCGACCGAGATTCCATTCGTCCCGGATCGGCAGGTGCCCAGCGCCGACCTGCCGTATCCGATCGCGCCGCAGCGCTGGCGGTTCCACCAGTCAATCGAGTACTCGGTCACGGCGAATCGAGCCGTGCTCGATGTGGCGTCGCGGTACCGCGAAACCCTGCTCTTCAACATCTACCGGATGGGTCGCAACGGCATCGAGCGCGGAAACCGGGATACGTGGACGTTCTCGCCACAGCGCATCGCGGCGTTGAGAGCCGCGACGGGCGCGCGAGGCACGGCGTCCACGCGCGCCTACGAGCAGCTGCGCGCGCCGCAGCTGCGCGATGCGCGCGGCTACATCCTGCCCTCGGATCAACCGGACTTCCTGACCGCGACCAAGTTCGTGGACGCACTGCTCAAGGCCGGCATCACGGTGCACCGCGCGACGGCCGCGTTCCCGGTGAGCACGCGGACCTATCCCGCCGGCTCGTTTGTCGTGAAGACCGCGCAGGCGTTCCGGCCGCACGTGCTCGACATGTTCGAGCCCCAGGATCATCCCGACGACGTTCCCTATCCGGGGGGACCGCCGACGCCCCCCTACGACAGCGCCGGGTGGACGCTCGCGTTTCAGATGGGCGTGAAGTTCGATCGCGTGCTCGACGCGTTCGACGGTCCGTTCGAGCGCGTGTCCACGGTGTCGCATCCCCCTGGCACCGTGGCCGGCGTGTCGAGGCCGGCAGGATATTTCGTCAGTCACCATCAGAACGACGCGTTCATCGCCGTCAACCGGCTCATGAAAGCGGGCGAGGACGTGTACTGGCCCGGCGATCGCGTGGTTGGCGGCGCACGAGGCGGCACAGGTGCCATGTACGTCGCGGCGAAGCCATCGACACGCGCCGTGCTCCAGAAGGCCGCCGCGGATCTTGGACTCACGTTCACCGGAGTGGCGTCGGCGCCGCAGGGAACATCGCTCAAGCTGCGGCCGGTGCGTATCGGCCTGTGGGATCGCTACGGCGGATCCAGTTCGAGCGGGTGGACGCGCTGGCTGTTCGAGCGCTTCGAGTTTCCGTTCGAGCTCGTCTACGCGCAGACGCTGGACGAGGGCAACCTGGCGAGCCGCTTCGACGTGATTGTGCTGACGAGTGAAGCGGCGCTGTCCGCGCAGTGAGGACGCCGCCCAGGCCGCGGCAGGAGTGCCGGCGGAGTACCGCGCGACCACTGGTGCGATCTCTCGGACGCGGACGCTGCCGCAGTTGAAGCAGTTCGTCGAGGACGGAGGCACGCTGATTTCCATCGGGGCTTCGACGTCCATCGGCGTCGAGCTGGGGCTTCCGGTCACGAGCGCGCTCGTGGAGACCGGTAGTGGTGCGACCATGCGGCCCCTGACCCGCGAGCAGTTCTACGTGCCCGGATCGGTCATGCGGGTGCGCGTGGACAACTCGACGCCGCTCGGCTACGGATTCGAGCGTGACGTTGACGTCTTCTTCGAGAACAGCCCCGTCTTCCGCCTCGGTGCCGACCTGGGAGTCCGCCGGGTGGCGTGGTTCGTGGGCGCGTCGCCGCTTCGCAGCGGGTGGGCGTGGGGGCAGCGCTACCTCGAAGGCGGCGTGGCCGTCGCCGACACGCAACTCGGTCGCGGGCGTGTGCTGCTGTTCGGACCGGAGATCACGTTCCGCGCCCAGCCGCACGGCACGTTCAAGTTTCTCTTCAACGCGATCTACTACGGCAAGGCCGTGTCGACCGCGCGGATTCAGTAGCGTAGAGCGGAGGCTTCGGCCTCCGCGGAGACAGCCGATGATTTCCAGACGAGAGCTGATAGTCAGTTCGCTTGCGGCATCGGTGGCAAACTCCGCGCTTGCGCAGACTCGAGCATCCGGCACGATGACACTGTCAATTCACCAGAACACGTCCCGCGCCGCGGGATACCGCAAGTCGCTTGAAGGATGGGCCAAAGCCGGTATCAGGTTCGTCGAAGTCACTGATGTACTGCTCGACGAATTTCTGAAGACCGAGACCATCGCCGCCGCCAGGCGCGTGCTCGGCGATCTCGGTCTGACGCCGGTGTCGGCGGCGGCGGTGCTGCCGGATATCTGGATACCAGGGGACGCTCGCGCCGCCTCGCTCGACACCTGGAAGCGGCGATGCGAGCAGTTCTCGACCATCGGTCTCCAGAAGATCTACTGCCCATCGGTCACCAACCGCCGCGTCACGGCCGACGACTTCAAGGCGACGCCCGGCTGCATTCGCGAAACCGGGGAGATCGCGAAGCAGTTCAACCTGATCGCCATGATCGAGTTCGCGCGGACGTCCACGCACCTGTCCACGCTGCGCTCGACGCTCACGGTGATCCGGGAGGCGGCCCACTCGAACGTCCGCCCGATGCTCGACTTCTTCCACTTCTGGTCCGGCATGAGCAAGTTCGAGGATCTCGACATGATCCGCCCGGGCGAGATCGCGCACGTGCACTTCCAGGACATCCTCGACACGCCACGCGAGCTGATGGACAACAACGGCCGCGTGATTCCCGGCGACGGCGCCGCACCGGTCGTCGCGATTCTGAGGAAGCTGGCTGAGAAGGAGTATTCAGGTCCGCTCTCGGTAGAGCTGTTCCTGATGGAGCTTCAGCAGGGAGATCCGTTCGACGTCGCCAGCCGCATCAAACAGAAGTGCGAAGCCGTGATGCAGAAGGCCGGCGTGCTCTAGGGGGATCAGGGATCGGGGATCGGGTTCAGGTTACTGCGGCGGCGGAGTGGCGATGGTGATGACTACGCCGGAGATGTCTGCGGCGCCGACCACCAGGCCCTTCGACACGTCCTGCCCATCGAGACGAGCGGACGCCAGCGAATAGCCGGCCGTGAGCCCGCCGAGCTCGACGGTGTGACTGGCCGGCTGCAGCAGCGCGCTGAACGTCCCGTCCGGGCGCACATCCGCCGTCACATAACTCCGTTCCGTCGAAAAGCCGAGCAGCAGTCGGGGCAGCGAGCCTCTCTGTGCGACGAGGCGCCCTGTGACGCGGCGCACGATCGGCCGCACGAGATCCACGCGCGTGTCGGTCTCGCCGACCTGAAACGGATGCGACGGCATCCCTGGGGGCGTGGGGAACAGACTGAGGAGATACGCGCCTTTCGGAAGATGGCCGAAGCTGAAGGACCCATCTGGTCCGACCGGCGTCTCGAGCAGTTCGCCGAGCGCGAGACCCGACAGCACCGCGATCTCCCGGCCGCCGGCGGCTACCGGTCTGTCAACGCGCCCGTTGACACGCCCGCCAGGCGGCATCAGCACCGTGAAGTCGATGCCGTCAGCAGGCGCGTCGGCGCCAACGGTGATGGCCGTGGCGCGATCGGCGCTCGTCGTTCCCGGATGAAATGTCGGATAACCAAACGCGCTGGCGACGATCAAGTACCGGCCCGGCGCGAGGTTGGTGAGGCGATAGCGCCCCTGCGCGTCGGTCAGCGTCGTGCTCGCAGGAGTGGTCGTCGCGAAGTAGTTCTGACCGTCGGACGGCAGGACGCTCACCGCCGGCGCCGGCAGGGCAGAGATACGTACGGCTGCAGCCGCCGCGCCTTCGCGCGTCTGCAGCCGTCCCATCACGACGCCCGGGCGCGCGGCTGTTGCGGCCTGCAGCAACAGCAGCAGCGCAACAGGACCGTCGTTGCGATCATACATCGGGAAAATAACGAAGACGTCGGCCATAAAGGCGGAAAGTCTTCAAGACCCGCCTCTACCTACCGCCTCTAGTTCGCCAACGGGTCGGGGCGCAGCTGGAACTTCACCGCCTTGCCCTTGGTGCCCTTGCCGCCTTCGATGTGCCAGACGAAGTGCGTGCCGTAGTTCGCATAGAGCGCGCGACCCTTCCAGCCGCCGTTGGGATTGTCGATGCGGCCGTCGAGGCCGCGAGAGTAGAAGCCCAGTGGATACGGCACACGCAGCGTCGTCCACTGACGCGTCTGCGGATCGAGCACGAGCAGCGAGTCGGAGTTCGATCCGTTGGCGATCGGTTTGTTCGCCCCCAACCCGAGCACGTTGTGTTGATCCACCCAGTTGTAATAGTGGAAGTCGGCGGGGACGTTCGTGCCTTTCAGCTTCGGTCCGGTCGTCTGATACAGCGTCCAGCCCTCGGGGCACTCGCTGCCGTCAACCTTGCGCGGTCCGGTGATCGGCTTGCACTTGCGGCGATCGAAGCTGGCGAGGTGGCTGCTCGCGGCGAGCGCGGTCCACACGACGCCATTGAGGTCGATGTCCACGCCGCGCGGATCGTAACCGGGCTCGGGCACCTTGTAGATCTCGGTCATGCACGACTGCGGCGGGATTGGTTCCGCGATCGACCCGAACGAGATAACCCGGAAAGCGCTCCGCGACGCCCCAGACAGAGTTGTCCACCGGGCTCGGGACCACGCCGTAGAGACTGAAGCTCACCATCGTGTCGAGTTTGCCGTCAGGGCCGCCGGCAGCCGCAACGGGACCAGGTCCGGCCGGCCGCCCGCCAGGTGCTGGTGCTCCCCCCGTGTCGCCCGAATAGAGAATCGATTCGCCGCGTGCGGTGATGCGGTTCCAGGGCGGAGCCGTGATGCGGCCGTCGCCGTTGGTATCGACGACCTGCCCGCACCAGCCGACGGCTTTCTGCTCGTCCTTCGTCTCGTCGAACACCTTCGTATCGATCCATCCGACGATCGGTCCGGACAGCTCGTTGAAGTAGACCGTCTCGTTCGCGTCGTTGTCGAACTGCAGGTGGTGCGTGGCGTAGCAGGTGTCGATGAGCACGAACTGCTTCGTCCGCGGATCGAAG
The DNA here is from genome assembly GCA_963751025.1 of uncultured Acidobacteriota bacterium. GTDB lineage: Bacteria > Acidobacteriota > Vicinamibacteria > Vicinamibacterales > UBA2999 > Gp6-AA40. Next base: position 230,571 of record CAVVTC010000019.1, read on the forward strand.
AACGACGCCTGCCGGCCGCTGTTGCGCAGCGGGAACCACGCGGCGAACTTGTTCGCCGGGTCGTAGCACCAGGCGGGGTCGGCGTTGGGACGAATCTTCGACGTCAGCCACACGCGGCCCTTGCTGTCGAGCATCGGGTTGTGAGGATCCGCCGGGTTGAACGGCGGGTTGGCCCAGAGATGCGTGTCGCCCCACCACAGCGACGGGCGATTCGGCCTCGGGAAACGGGACGGCACCTCGGCGCGAGGCGCGCGAGTGGGAATCTCGATCTCGTCGGTCGAGTTCGTCTTCGGATCGAGCACCACGAGCGACCCGTGCCCCGCAGAGACGGCGTAGACCGGGCCATTGGCATTCACCGTCGGTCGATTCTTGTCGGTCGAGGCCAGGTCGTGCATGAACGAGTGGTCGTCGCCGACGTCCCACAGCGTGAGCACGAGATTGCGCTCGATTCCCGTCGGCCGCGACGGCGTCGTCGCGGGGACCTCGCCCTTGGCGATGCGCTCGGTCCAGTCCGAATACACCTTCAACGCGCTGCTCGGGCCCTGATTGGTGAGCACGCCGTACATCGAGTTGCCGCGAACGCCGGTACCCAGCCTCCACTCCCACGCTTCGGCATGCGTCTTCAATTCCGGCTTTGCCTTCAGCACGTGATCGACTGAACGTGTGAGCTGGTTGCCAAGCTGATGGCAGAAGTTGCAGTCGGACTTGAGCGAGTTGATCCAGTGGCTCTGTGACTGCATCGCGGGTCCGACGCCGTTGCCCTGCGGACCGGTGCCCGGGAACATGCTGGGCGCGGGCGGTTCGAGCATCGACAGCCAGTAGTCGCCTGGGTAGACCTTCGCGGCTTCCTGCGGTGTCTTTGCCGGGTTCACGCGCAGCGTGACCTGCGTCGTTGACGGCTTCAACGGCTGCGGCTTGGAATCGACGAGGCCGTATCCGCGAACCCACACGTTGTAGCTCGCGTTCGGCAGCTCGGGAAGGAGGAATCGGCCCTGATCGTTGGTGACGACGATCTTGATGAAGTTGGTTCGGAGGTCTTTGGTCTCCGCGATGACCCAGACACCAGCCTCGGGGCCGGACGCTCCCTGGACGACACCCGTGATCACGCCGGTCGGCGCCTGCGCCTGTCCGTGTACGGAAACCGAGATGACGGCCGCGGCGAATGCCGCCAGCGCAGCCCCCATGAGACTTCGTCGTGTATTCATGACTCGGGATCGTAGGCGAAATATTCGAGACAAGTCCAGACATTGGACGGCAATTTGATCCTGTCTGCTATGCCATGCTGGACCTGTGAGCGACGAGCAGCTCGAGGTGCTTGCCGCCAGGCTCCGGCGCGCGTCACGCGTCACGATCCTGACCGGCGCCGGCGTCTCGGCCGCGAGCGGGGTGCCGACCTTCCGCGGCAACGGGGGACTGTGGCGCGACTTTCGGGCCGAGGACCTGGCAACGCCGGAGGCATTTGGACGAAATCCGGCACTTGTGTGGGAGTGGTACGCCTGGCGTCGGGCGCTGGTCGCCTCGTGCCGGCCCAACCCTGCGCACGAGGTGATCGCGCAATGGTCGCGCGAGTTCGACCGCTGCACGGTCATCACCCAGAACGTGGACGACCTTCATATCCGGGCCGGCACGTCACACCTGATTCGCGTGCACGGATCGCTCTGGGACCTCTCGTGCTGGGGGAAATGCGGTGCCGAACCCTGGCGCGATGAGACCGTCCCGCTGGCGACGATGCCGCCGGCGTGTCCGTCGTGCGGCGGACTAGCCCGTCCGGCCGTCGTCTGGTTCGGCGAGTCGCTGCCCGGACCGGCGCTCGACGCCGCGCTCGAGGCCTGTTCCTGCGACGTCTTCCTGACCGTTGGCACGTCCGCCCTCGTCTATCCCGCGGCGGGTCTGGTACACGAGGCGCGGCGCCGCGGGGCGTTCACCGCGGAAATCAATCTCGAACCGACACCGGCGTCAGGTGGAGTCGATCTCGCGTACCACGGTCCCGCCGATCAGCTCCTGCCGAATATCGCCCGGCGCCTTACACCATAGACCCCTCTTGTAGCAAGTATCTTGATATAAGAGATACTTGTCGTGCGAGAAAGTCTATGTCCAAATCACTTCCGGCCCGCCCGGAACTCCTGAAAACGCTCGACGAGACGCTCCGCAAGGTTGGCGTGCAGTCGGTGCTCCTCAGCGACGCGGTTGCGAAGCTGGTCGGTGCGAACCCGACCGACCTCGAGTGTCTCGATCTGCTCAGCCTTGGTGGCCCGACCACTGCCGGCAGACTGGCCGCGCATACCGGGCTCACGACTGGCGCGATGACGGCAGTGATCGACCGGCTCGAACGCGCGGGCTTCGCCCGCCGTCTCCGTAATACAGAGGACCGCCGAAGCGTCCTCGTCGAGGCACTGCCTGAGCGCCTGCATCAGATTGAGGCGCTGTATCAGCCGCTGGCCGTTGCGGTCGCGCGGCTCAATGAGGAATACCGGCGATCGACAGCTGACCGTCGTCGTCGACTACCTGGCGCGCGCAGTGACACTCGCCGCCGAACACCTGGTCTGGCTGCAGACGCAGCCGCCATTGACCCCGGAGGCGCCGGTGCGCCGGAAGCGCCGCCGCCGCGCTGCCAGCGCGGGGCCGGTGCCGCGATCACAGGACATGCGGGAGTGACCCGCCCACCGCGTCGGGGCCGTTTGTGCGGGCCGCGGCGTCTCAACAATCTGCACGAGCGATTTCCCCCGAGAAGGACTGAGCGAGCAATGCCGAATCGACGATGGATGTTTCTACACGTCGCGGGCGCGGTGTGGTTGGCCGCGACGCCCGCGCTGGCCCAGACGCCCGGCTGTTCCCGCAGGACCACTGACACTCGAGCAAGTGCTGACGCTCGCCGAGCCGCGGAGCGAGGCGGTCGGCATTGCGCAGGCGGGCATCCGCCGCGCCGAGGCCGACCAGGTCCGCGCGCGCAGCGGCGGACAGCCGCAGCTCTCGGCGTCGGTCAGCTACGAGCGTGCGCTCGCATCGGAATTCGAAGGCGTCTTCGATAGCGACACGGGAACGGTATGCCCGCCCTTCACGCCGAACCCGTCTGCGGCGATCGATGCCCGCGTCGCGGAGATCGAGCGCGCAATCGACTGCGGCGCGGTCGGTGGCGGTGGTTTCCTCGGCGGCACGAGCTCCGGCGATGACGCCGGCGGCCTCGAGGATCTGCCCTTCGGCCGCAAGAACACCTGGCGCACCAACCTGACGTTCTCGCAGAACTTGTATTCAGGCGGGCGACTCGGCGCGCAGAAGACGATCGCCGACCTGGGACACGAGTCCGCAGGCCAGGGGCTGACGACGGCCCGCGCGCAGACGCTGTACGAGGTGACGCAGGCGTACTACGACGCCGTGCTCAGCGAGCGGCTGGTGACGATCGCGCGCGGCGACGCTGGATCAGGCCGGCGCGACGCTGCAAGCAGACACAGGCAGGATTCGACGCGGGCACGCAGCCCGAGTTCGAGGTGCTTGCGCGCGCGCGTCTCGCGCGACAACCAGTCGCCATTGCTGATCCGCCAGCGCGCGAATCGCGAGGTGGCCTTCCTTCGCTTGAAGCAGCTGCTCGAGCTGCCTGCCGACTATCCATTGGAGCTCGCTGACACGCTGGGCGACGAGGACCTGCCGCCGGCTCCGGTATTCGCCGAGCGCGTCGCGGCCGTCGAGCGCACGCTGAGTGCATCGGACAGGACGATGGCCGTCGCCCTGATACAGAGCACGCCTGCTGCCCGAGCGAACCGCCGTCGCCGAAGCGGCCACGTCCGTCCGGCTGCGCGAGGCCTCGTTGAAGCTCGTCGAAGCGCAGAAGATGCCGCAGCGTGTCGTTCAATTCGATCTACGGCGCGTAACGCGTATCCCGCGGGTTTCGTCCCCGACGTTCGACCGGACGAACTGGACGCTTGGCGTCAGCATGAGCGTGCCGATCCTGACCGGCGGCCGGCAGAAGGGCGACGAAGCGGTCGCGCAAGCGGAGCTCGAGCAGTCGCGTCTGCAGCGGCGGCAGGTCGAGGAGATGGCGGCGCTCGACACGCGTTCGGCGTGGGCCGAGCTGGTGGCCGCCCGCGCCGCGTGGGACGCGACGGCCGGCACGATTCAGCAGGCGCAGCGGGCATACGAGATCGCGAACGTGCGCTTCACCAACGGCGTGTCCACGCAGCTCGAGCTGTCTGACGCCCGTCTGCTCCCTTCAGCTGGCCGAGGCCAACCGCACGCAGGCCGCGCGCGATCTGCAGGTGGCGCGCGCGCGCGTCGCGCTGCTGCCGAACCTGCCGGTTCGGGGCCGAGCGGCGGATCAGGGTGCTCGTCGCGCCGCCGGCGCCCAGGCCGCGCCGCGAGCGCCGGCGCCATCGGCAGCCGCAGGGCGGGAGCCAGATCAGGAACGCGTCAGTGCAGGGCGCATCGGGACAGGTAGGGATTCAATGAGGATCACGGAACGAACGCATTGTGCATCATCGCTTCTCGCATGCTCGCATTCTCGCGACAGGCTGCGGAGCGGAAGCGGAGAAGCGTGAAGAAGCGGCGCCGGTCGTCCAGATCGGTGCGGAGAACGTCGTGCCGGTGACGACCGGCACGGTCGTCGTCGGACCGATCATCTCCGGCGAGCTGAAGCCCGAGAAGGAGGCCACCGTACGTGCCGAGGTCGGCGGCTCGATGGTGGAAGTCGCCGTGCTCGAAGCGCAGGCGGTCCAGCAGGGCGCGCTCCTCGGACGGATCGAGACCCGCACGCTCGAGGACGCGAAGCAGTCGGCCAGTTCCGCACTGCGTTCGGCGCGAGAATCAGCTCAGCGTCGCGCGTCGCGAGGTGGAGCGTACCGAGAAGCTCGTCACCGCCGGCGCGCTCGCCGCGCGTGACCTCGACGTGGTGCAGAACACGGTCACGGCGGCCGAGGCGCAACTCGCCGACGCGAAGGCGCGTCTGGCGAGCGCCGACCGCGCGCTCGGAGACACTGTCATCCGGTCGCCGTTCCAGGGCATCGTGTCGAAGCGCACCGTCAACGCCGGCGACGTCGTGAGTCCCGGCACCGAGCTCTTCACAATCATCGATCCCTCGTCGATGCGGCTCGAGGCATCGGTGCCGTCCGACGATCTGCGCGCGCTCCGCGTCGGCGCCGTCGTCGAGTTCACCGTCCGCGGCTACGACACGCCGTTCAAGGGACGAATCGAGCGCATCGCACCACAGGCCGACGCGACCACCCGTCAGGTGCCGATCTACGTGTCGATTCCCAACGTCGGCGGACGTCTCGTCGCCGGCCTCTTCGCCGAGGGCCGCGTCGTGAGCCAGTCCGCGACCGGCGTGGTCGTGCCCACCAACGCCGTCAACATCACGGATGCCGCGATGCCGTGGGTGCTGCGAGTGACCGACGGCAAGACCGAGCGCGTGAACGTCACACTCGGCCTCCGCGATCCGCGCAACGAGCTGGTCAACGTCGCGTCGGGCCTGAAGGATGGAGATGTGCTGCTCCGCGGCGCATCACAGGGCATCACGCCGGGCACGCCGGTGAAGGTGAGTACGACGAAGTAAGGACAGTCCAATGTTCATTTCAGATACCGCCATCAAACGCCCTGTCCTCACTGTCGTCGCCATGATGATGCTCGTGGTGTTCGGCATCGTCGCGCTGTTTCAGCTCGACACCGACGAGTATCCCGAGATCGACGCCCCGGTCGTGGTGGTGGCGATTCCGTATCCCGGCGCGTCTCCCGATGTCGTCGAGCGTGAGGTCATCGATCCGATCGAGGAGGAAATTTCCGGCATCAGCGGCATCGACCGGATGCGCTCGAACTCCTTCGACAGCTTCGCCAACATCATCATCGAGTTCGACTACTCGAAGGACCCGCGCGTCGCGACGCAGGAAGTCCGCGACAAGATATCGGGCATTCGCAACGACCTCCCGAGCGGAGATGGAGGAGCCGATCCTCACGCAGTTCGACCCGGCGGATCGGCCGATCCTCTCGCTCGCGCTCTCGTCGCCGGGCCTCACCGGCGCCGAGCTGACGCGCATTGCGGACCCCGGCATCACGCGCAAGCTTCGCGGCATCACCGGCGTGGCGACCGTGAATCTGTCCGGCGCCATCGAGCGCGAGCTGGTCGTCGAGATTCGTCCGCGCGACCTGCAGGCCGCGGGCGTCAGCGTCGGGCAGGTCGTGCAGGCGCTGCAGTCGCAGAACCTCGCGTCGCCGGTGGGCCGTCTCGAAGGGCAGCTGGACGAGCGGACGATCCGCCTGAAGGGCCGGCTCGACTCGCCGGCCGACTTCAAGCAGCTCACCGTGTCGCAGTCGCAGGGCCGCATCGTGCGGCTCGGCGACCTGGCCGACGTGCGCGACGCAACCGAGGAAGCGCGCTCCTCGGCGCATTACGACGACGAGGTGGCCGTCGGCATCGACATCCTCAAGTCCGCCGGCTTCAGCACGACGGCTGTGGGCGACGAGATCCGTGAGCAGATCGCGGAACTCCAGCAGACGCTCCCTGCCGGTGTGACCCTGCGGATCGTGCAGGACGCGGGTGTGCGCGTCGAGGACTCGGTGTTCAGCGTGCAGGAGGCGCTCATCGAAGGTGCGGCGCTGACGGTCGCCGTCGTGTTCCTGTTCCTGAACTCGTGGCGCTCCACGATCATCACCGGGCTGGCGCTGCCGGTGTCGGTGCTGGCGTCGTTCGTCGCGGTGTGGGCCTTCGGCTTCACGCTGAACACGATGTCGCTGCTCGGCCTGTCGCTGGCCATCGGCATCCTCATCGACGATGCGATCGTGGTGAGAGAGAACATCGTGCGGCACGTGGAGATGGGGAAGGGCCATCTCAAGGCCGCCTTCGAGGGAACCGACGAGATCGGCCTGGCGGTCACCGCGACCACGTTGTCGATCGTCGTGGTGTTCATCCCGATTGCGTTTCTGGGCGCGCGAGGCGGGGCAATGGTTCAAGCCGTTCGGCCTCACCATCGTCTCGTCGGTGCTGGTGTCGCTGTTCGTGTCGTTCTCCCTCGACCCGATGCTCTCGGCGTACTGGCCCGATCCGCACAAGCCGCTCGAGCAGCGGCCGTTCCTCTCGCGCCTCCTGGGCCGATTCAATCTCTGGTTCGATCGCCGGGCCGAGGGCTACAAGAGCGTCATCGCCTGGGCGCTCGATCATCGGGTGTCGATGGTGACGCTGGCGATTGCGAGCTTCGTCGGCGCGCTCGCGCTTCCGGCATGGGCGTCGTCGGCGCCGGATTCGTGCCGGAGATGGACGTGTCCGCGTTTCAGATCGATATCGAGACGCCGCCCGGCTCGAACCTCGAATACACGCGGCTGAAGGCGCAGGAGATCGCAGCGCATCGTCCGGCAGCGACAGGAAGTCGCCTATACCTACACCACGGTCGGCGGACAGGGCGACGCCGTGGACGAGGGCATCGTCTTCGCCAAGATGGTGCCGAAGACGGAGCGGTCGCGCAGCCAGGCGATGGTCGTCGCCGAGGTGCGTTCGGCGATCAAGGAACTCTCGGGTGTCAGCGCGTCGATCAGCACGGGCTTCAACCCGGGAGAAAAGCAGATTCAGCTGCAGGTCTACGGAACCGACGCGAAGGAGCTCACACGGCTGGCACAGGCGGTCGCGGGTGAGCTCGGTCGCACGCCGGGCGCCGTGGACATCTCGCTGTCAACGAAGGGACAGAAGCCCGAGCTCGACGTGCAGCTCGATCGCGGCCTGGCGGGCTCGCTCGGCGTGACGGTCGGGGAGGTCGCGCAGGCGCTGCGTCCGGCCTTCGCCGGCATCGACGTCGGCGATTGGATCGATCCGTCCGGCGAGACCCGCGATGTGACGATTCGACTCGCTCCCGAATCACGCACGTCGGTCGGCGATCTCGAGTCACTGCCGCTGCTGGTCGCCAGACCGGGCAACCCGAGCGCGAGCATTCCTCTCGGGCAGGTGGCGCGGATCTCGCCGGCGATCGGTCCGGCGCGCATCGATCACCTCGATCGGGAGCGCGTCATCACCGTTGAAGCGAATACCGAGAACCGGCCGCTGTCGGAAGTCGTTGGCGACGTGATGGCCCGCGTCGCGACCGCGGTGCCGTTTCCACCCGGCTACGGGTTGAGCCAGGGTGGTGAGACCGAGAGACCAGGTCGAGATCTTCACGCAGATGTTCGTCGCGATCGGCGTGGCGATCATGCTGATGTATTTCGTGCTGGTCGTGCAGTTCGGGTCGTTCCTCGAGCCGCTGTCGATCATGCTGTCACTGCCGCTCTCGCTCATCGGCGTCATGCTGGCGCTGGTCATCACCGGCGAGTCGCTCAACATCATGAGCATGATCGGCGTGATCCTGCTCGTCGGGCATCGTCGCCAAGAACGCGATCCTGCTGATCGACTTCGCCAAGTGGTCGGAGGAGAAGGGGATGGAGCGCCGGGAGGCGCTCATTCAGGCCGGTCGTGTCCGGCTGCGTCCGATCCTGATGACGACGTTCGCGCTGGTGGCCGGCATGGTGCCGGTGGCGCATGGGCGGCGGCGAGGGCGGTGACTTCCGCGCGCCGCTCGGGATCACCGTGATCGGCGGCGTGATCACATCGACGCTGCTGACGCTGCTCGTGATCCCGACGGTCTACGAGATCCTGGCCGACTCGCGCGACTGGCTTGCCCTCAAGCTGTTCGGGCCGAGGAAGGAAAAGGCCGAGCACATGCACGTGCCCGCGACCAGACCGGCGACGAGCCCTGACGATCTGAGGGGATCAGGACCGGGATCGGGGATCAAGAACCTCGTCCTGATCCGCTGATCCCTGATCCCTGATCCCTACTAAAATCACCCAGATGCACAATCCGTTCGTTCCCGAATCACTCGAAGGCTGGAGCGTGCTCCACCTGATGTACCGCGTGCAGTGGCCGCGCCTGCGCTCCGCGGCCGCTGGCGATCTTCAGCGGATGGCAGACGAGGCCAATCGTGCGTTGGCCGTACCCGATGCGGGATCGACCGCGGCGGTGCAGATGCTCGGACACAAGGGCGATCTGATGTTCATCTGCTTCCGCCGCGGGTTCGACGCGCTGGCGCAGGCGCAGCTGGCGCTGTCGCGTACCGAGCTCCACGACTATCTCGACGCGACCTCGTCCTACGTCTCCATCGTCGAACTGGGCATGTACGAGATGACCGCGAAGATCCACGAGCAGCTCGGTGCGAAGCACAAGCCGGGCAGCGAGGAATTCGATCGTGCGTTCGACGCCGAGATGGAGACGCAGCGTCAGCGCGTCATGGGACGGCTCTTTCTGGAGATGCCGAAGTCGCGCTACGTCTGCTTCTACCCGATGAACAAGCGTCGCGGTGAAACGCAGAACTGGTATTCGGAGAGCGTTCGAGCGCCGGGCGTCGATGATGCGCGAGCACGGAATGATCGGTCGTCACTATACGGGCAAGGTCACGCAGGTGATCTCCGGATCGATCGGCTACGACGACTGGGAGTGGGGCGTCGATCTCTTCGCGCAGGATCCGCTCGTGTTCAAGAAATTGATCTACGAGATGCGCTTCGACGAGGCGAGTGCGAAGTTCGCGGAGTTCGGTCCGTTCTTCACAGGATTGCAATTCGATCCAGCACAGCTGTCGTCGTTTCTCTCGGGGAGCGTTCCGACGCTGGAGTAACTGCGCACTACGTCGAAATACGGAGCTGTCCGAAGCCCATCTAGGTAATGGCTTCCCCAGGATCGGCATCTGCAAATCGCAGAATACTGTAAGTAACCGGCCAATTCCGGGACATTTCTCCGAACAACGTTTCCGTTACTTCTGCTAAGTCGTGCGGGCTCAAGCAAAACCACGAACGGCCTAATCCGGGCGGTCAGGCCCGGGAATTGCTCTGTTTGCTGGGCACGACTTTGGAGACCATATGAACCCGCAGGAGACGTTCGTCACACGCCTTCGCCGGCAGCGTATGCGCGCCCGCGTATCCCTCGAGCAGATCGCCGACTCGCTTCGGATCAAGCCGGAAATCATCGCGGCGTTCGAGGCCAACAATCTGTCCGAATGGCCCAAGGGTCTGTATTCGCGCGCGTGGGTTCGCGCCTACGCGCTTGCCGTCGATCTCGATCCCGTCGATACGGTGGACGAGTTCTGCCGTCTGTTTCCGCAGGGCGATCGCCGTGCCGGAGGCACCATTCAGGAGTTCGCCGCCATCGTCGCGTCGCCCTCGGAGTACCGCGACGAGTTCGGCCTTCCCGAAGGGCGCCGCGCCAGCGATCAGAGACCGGCTGCGGATCAGAAGGCGGCGGCATGGCATGCCTTCGTCACGGAGCCAGGCCGCTCGTTGTGGACCCGACTGACCGGGCCTGAGTTCCGCGTCCGCCGCGCGCCGCGCACACCGTAAACTAACGCTGTCGGGATTCAGGGATTCGGGAATCGGGGATTCGATGTTCTCAATCGCGCATCCCGGATTCCTGAGTCCCGAATCCCGGATCCCCGATCCTTACTCCGACGGTAACAGCGGACGCTGCGACTCGATGAAGCGCGCGTGCAGGGCACGCACGACGTCCTTCGTGCGATCGCCGGGAATCATCCACGTGATCCGGAACGACGAGGTGGCGATGCCCTCGGGTGCGATTCCGAGCGCGGCCAGCGTCTCCATGCCTGCCCGCACGTTGTCGTAGGTCGCATTGATGCCCGCGCCGACGACGCTGACCGCTGCGAGGCCGTCGATCAGTCGTGCCCGGCTGCCAAGCTTCGACGAGAGAGCCGCTCGCAGCCGTTCTTCGTCGTGCAGGTTCTCGCGTGAGACGGCGACCGTCGTCCGATCGCCGAACACATGCAGTTGCTTACCCGCGACTCCACGCTCGGCCAGCACCGCGAGCAGGTCTCCGGGACTCCCGGCGCCATCGAGCATGACGATGTCGCGCTCGCTGGCCACCCCAACGACGGTGCCTGGCATGCGCGGCGGGCTTCGCCGCACCACCGTGCCGTCGCTCGAGGGGTCCGGACCTGGCAGCGGCCCTTCCGTGGCGCGCGCGTAGATCGCGATCCCTTTGTCCTTGGCGAACTCGACGGCCTGCGCGTTGAGCACCTTCGCGCCGGACTCGGCCATCTCCTGCGTCTCCTCGTAGGAGAGCGTCCCGATGCGCCGCGCGTCAGGGACGACGCGCGGATCGGCTGAATACACGCCGTCAACGTCCGAGCAGATTTCGCAGTACTCGGCATCGAGCGCGGCGGCCATGGCCACCGCGGTGGTGTCGCTGCCGCCACGGCCGAGCGTGGTGATTTCCTTCTTGTACGAGCACGCCCTGGTATCCGGCGATGACGACGATCTTGCCGCGCGCCAGTTCGTCCTGGACGCGAAACGGCCGCACTTCGATGATGCGGGCGTCGACGTGTCGATCGTTGGTGATGATGCCGGACTGGCTTCCGGTGAAGCTGATGGCGTCGCCGCCGCGCTCGCGAATCGCCATCGACAGCAGCGCCATCGAGATGCGCTCGCCCGCCGACAGCAGCATGTCCAGCTCGCGCCTGTCGGGGTTCGCCGAGACCTTCTTGGCCAGCGTCAGCAGGTCGTCGGTCGTGTCTCCCATTGCCGACACCACGACCACGACGTCGTGGCCGAGTTGGCGAGTCTGCATGACCCGCTCAGCGACTCTCCGCAGCTTGTGAACGTCGGCCACGCTGCTGCCGCCGTACTTCTGAACCACCACTGCCATCCGGAAAGAATAGCCAAGTTCCCAAAGTTGCACATATAATCCGCTCTTTACGCCTTGTAAGGAGGCCCATGACTGTACGCCGCATCGTTCTGTCACTGGCGATTCTGGCCGCCCTTGTCATCCCCTCATCGGCCCAGCAGACGCCGCTTCGATCACCGGACGTGATCTTCGTCCCAACGCCGCAAGAGGTCGTGGATGCGATGCTCAAGCTGGCGAAGGTCACCAAGAACGACGTCGTCTATGACCTCGGCTCGGGGGATGGCCGGATTCCGATTACGGCCGCCAAGACGTACGGCGCCCGCGGCGTCGGGATCGACATCGACCCGCAGCGCATCAAGGAGGCGACCGAGAACCTGAAGACGTCGGGGATGGGCGATCGCGTGAAGTTCCTGAACCAGGACCTCTTCACGACGGACATCAGTGAAGCGACGGTGGTGACGCTCTACCTGCTGCCTTCGCTCAATCTCAAGCTGATGCCGAAGCTGAACAAAGAGCTGAAGCCGGGCACCCGCATCGTCTCGCATGCGTTCGACATGGGCGACGCGAAGCCGATCGAGACGTTGAACGTCAACGGCCGCACGGTGTACTTCTGGACGACCCCCATCAAGTAATTCGCGAGATCCCCGGAGGGCGGGCCTGAAGGCCCGCCTCTACGGTCCGACCTGCTAAAGCCCGTCCTTATACCCCTCCTTGGTCTGACCCCCGCGGTTGGTGTAGATTGAGACTCGATCTCAACTTACGGGGATTCCATGCTCCAAGCCTTTGTCATCACCCTGCGGGAAGGCCTCGAGGCCTTTCTGATTGTCGCCATCAGCCTCGCGTATCTGCGGAAGACCGGACGCCCGCAGCTCGTCGCGGCCGTCCATTGGGGTATCGGCGTCGCCATCGTCGTCAGCGCCGCGGCTGCAGTGCTGTTTCAGCGCGCGAATAATCAGGCGTTGTGGGAAGGCATCCTCGCGCTGACGGCTGCGGTGCTCGTGGCGTCCCTGATCGTCCACATGTGGCGCCACGCCAAGCGGATGAAGAAGGAAATCGAGACGCGTCTCGAGTCGTCGGCGCTGCAGACTGGCGTAAAGGCGATGGCCGGCGTATTCCTGTTCACGCTGCTGATGATCACGCGCGAGGGCATGGAGACGGCGCTGCTGATGGGCACGCTCCTGTTTCAGGAAGCGGGGACGAGCATCCTGATTGGAGCCGTCGCCGGTACGCTCTGCGCGGCATTCGTCGCGTGGCTCTGGTCGCGCTACGGGCACCGCGTGAACCTGGCGCTGTTCTTCCAGGTGACGGCGGTGTTCCTGTCGGTCTTCGTGGTGCAGTTGCTGATTTACGGGTTCCACGAGCTTACCGAAGCCAATCTCTTTCCGTACAGCGAGCCGCTCCACTGGGCGACGGAGCCGTACGGGCCGGACGGCCGTTACGGTCAGTTCCTGACCTACGGGCTCGTCGCGCTGCCGTTGGCGTGGCTGCTGTTCGCGGCGATTTTCGGCCCCAAGAGAAGCTCGGTTCCTCAGGTGCAGCAGACAGCGACGAGATGAAGTGCAGTACACTTCGTCCGTGTATCCCTTTGACGTAGCCGCCCTGCGCGGCTTCCTGGCCGCGCGAGCCCGCGCCACGGCGCGTCCGGTGATCGTTCGAACGGTCTGGCTGCTCGGCCTCGTCAGCTGCTTCACCGATATTTCCTCGGAGATGATCTCGAGCATTCTGCCGGTGTATCTGTTCGTGCACCTGCAGTTGTCGCCCGTGCAGTTCGGTCTGATCGATGGTCTGTACCAGGGAGTCACGGCCGTCGCCCGTCTGGCCAGCGGTATCGTCGCGGATCGCTGGCGGCGGTACAAGCTGGTGGCGACGATCGGCTACGCGCTCTCGGCGGTGTGCAAGCTCGGTCTGCTTGCGACCGGCAGCGCGTGGAGCGTGTTCGCCGCGGTGCTGTCAGCCGACCGGCTGGGGAAGGGCATCCGCACCGCTCCTCGCGATGCGCTGATATCGCTCACCACGCGTCCACAGGATCTCGCCTCGGCATTTGGCGTGCACCGGGCGATGGACACCGCGGGCGTGCTGGTCGGCCCGCTGCTGGCCTATTGGATTCTGGCGTCGATGCCGGGCCGGTTCGATGCGATCTTTGTCATCAGTTTTGCCGCCGCGCTGATCGGCATCGCCGTGCTCGTGCTGCTCGTGGACGATCGACGTTCAGCCGACGGCGCGCGCGCGACTCGGGTGTCCCTCGATCTTCCGGGCCTGCTGCGCCATCGTCGGTTCGTCTCGATTGCCGGCGTGGCGGCGCTCACGAGCTTCGTCGTTGTCAGCGACGCGTTTCTCTATCTGCTGCTGCAGTGGAGACGGGGAGGCGGCGCCGAGACGATTCCACTGCTCTACGCGGGTACCGCGGCGGCGTATCTCGTGCTGGCCGCGCCCCTTGGCCGGCTGGCCGATCGCGTTGGACGAGCGCGTGTGTTTCTGTTCGGGCAGGTGCTGATGGTCGCGATCTATGCGGGAATCGCCTGGGTTGGCATCGAGCTCTGGACCCTCGTGATCGTCCTGTTCCTCCACGGCGCGTACTACGCGGCCACTGATGGCGTGATTGCCGCGCTGGTGAGCGGTATCACTCGATCCGAGGTACGGGCCAGCGGTCTCGCTGCGCTCACGACCGCGACCAGCCTGGCCCGTCTTGCTGGATCTGTGGTGGTGGGCGTGGTCTGGAGCTGGCGCGGTCCGGAGATGGTCGTGACTGTGGCACTCGTCGCCACTGTGGCCGCGCTGATCGTGAGTGCCATGACGCTCAAGGAAACCGGCCCCGACGCGCTCGACGCGGACACTGTATGAGCGACGTACCGCTGTCTCCACTCCGGCTGACGATCTTCGCGATCGTCGTCGGCGTGATTGCGATCGCTTCCGCTGCGTACTTGTACGTCGTGCGCGTCGAAACGCCGCCTGCATCAACCAGCCCGACTCGCCTCGTCAATGACGGACAGCGGCAGGCACTGCTCCCAATCCGGCAGCAGGCCTACGTCGCGTTCAGAGAGATGGCGCCCGGTCCGGGTTACGGCCGCTTGGCGTTCAGGTCTCTCGAGGACTCCGCGAATCGCGTCACGACAGAGTTGACGTGCAACCGCCTCCACTTCACCGCGACCGTTGGTCTCTGCCTGACGATCGCACGAGACCCTGCCGGTTTTCGCGGCTATCTCATCGACGATCGTCTCGAGGTGACGCGAGCCATCGAGCTGCCTGGCGTGCCGAGCCGTACGCGGATATCGCGCGACAGCCGATTCGCGGCCTACACTGTATTCGTCGCCGGCGACTCGTATCTCGCCACCGGTCTCTCTACGCGCACACGCATCGTCGATGCCCGTTCAGGGAGCATGCTCGGCGACCTCGAATCCTTCGCGGTGACGCGCGACGGCACGGCGATCCGCGCCGCGGACTTCAACTTCTGGGGCGTCACGTTCACACGGGACGCCAATCGCTTCTATGCCACGCTTGGCACCGCGGGTCGCATTCTGCTGGTCGAGGGCGACGTCGCGGCGCGCGCACTGCGGGTCATCGCCGAGGACATCGAGTGCCCGGCGTTGTCGCCTGACGAAACGCACATCGCGTTCAAGAAGCGATTCGGTTCGGGGCTCGACGCCTGGTGGCAGCCGGCGGTCTTCAACCTCGCAACCAAGGACGTGCGGCTGCTGCCCGAGCCCAAGCACATCGACGATCAGATCGAATGGCTCGACGATGGCCACATCCTGTACGCCGTCGGGCATTCCGTGAGCGCCGCGCTGCGCCGCGCCGACGTGTGGAGCCTGGCGATTGACGGCGCCAGCCCACCGTCGCTGTTCATCCGCGACGCCGAGTCGCCGGCGGTGGTTCGACCTTGAGACTAGAATCTGCTCGGCATGGCGAAACCACCCGTCGTCGCTGAACTCGTGTGGACCGACGCGCTGCGATTCAACGCGACCAGTGCCCGTGTGTCGACCGTCATCGACGGAGACAGTACCGCCGGACCGTCACCGGTGCAGATGCTGGTGTTCGGACTGGCTGGCTGCATGGCGGCTGACGTCGTCGATATCGTGCGAAAAGGCCGACACTCCCTGACCGGGCTCACCGCGCGCATCGTTGCCGAGCGGGCACAGCAGCCGCCGACGCGTGTCGTACGTGCGGAGCTGCAGTTTCACCTCCATGGCGACGTGCCGGCGGTCGCCGTCGAGCGGGCGATCGCGCTATCGCGTGACCGGTACTGTTCGGTCTGGCATTCACTCCGCCAGGACATCGAATTGATCACGTCGTTTGACATCACGCCGGGGTCCGCCTGAAGGCGGACACGACGGCGTGAGCAGGCGCGTCTATCTCGACTGGCTGCGCGGCCTCGCCGTGCTGATCATGATCCAGGCGCACACGCTCGACTCGTGGACGCAGACTGCCGATCGCGCGCGCAGCATCTACAAGTGGGCCATCGTGGTCGGCGGCTTTGGCGCGCCGATTTTCCTGTTTCTGGCTGGGGTCGCGATTCCGCTTGCGGCCGGGTCGCGGCTTCGCAAGGGCCTGAGCGATGCGGAGACCGCGGCCCTGGCGCGGCGGCGGGGCTGGCAGGTCTTTGGTCTGGCCCTGTTGTTCCGCCTGCAGGCGGCGCTGCTCGGTGGCGGCGGGCTTCAGTCGTTGCTCAAGGTAGACATCCTCAACATCATGGGGTTGTCGATGCTTGCGGCCGCGGTTATCTGGGGACTGGGCCGTCGCACACTCTGGCGGGCAGTGCTGCTGGCGGCCGCCGCCGCCGCGGTGGCGATGTTGACGCCCATCATCCGCAGCACGAGCCTGCTCGATTGGATGCCCGACCCGGTCGAGGCTTACTTCAGGCCGATTCCCGGGTTGACCGGATTCGCGCTGTTCCCGTGGGGCGGTTTCGTGCTCGCGGGCGGAGCCATCGGGCTGTGGCTCGACGCCGCGCGAACGCCCCGGGACGAGCAGCGGACGATCGTCGCGCTGGCGTGGCTCGGCCCTGCACTTGCCGCTGCCGGATACGCCGCGGCACTGCTGCCGCCGATCTACCGCGAGACCAGCTTCTGGACCAGCTCACCGACGTTCTTCCTCGTGCGCCTCGGGCTGCTCATCGCGGCGATCCCGATCGGCTATGCGTGGACGAGGGTTGCGCGCGGCCGCTCTCCGCTTCAAGAGCTCGGAATCGCGTCCCTCTTCGTCTACTGGATTCACGTCGAGATGGTGTACGGGATTCTGAGCTCGCCGATTCATCGAGGGCTGACGTTCGAACAGGCCCTGATCGCGTTCGCGGTGTTCAGCGTGTTTCTCTACGGTCTCGTGAAGCTGAAAGATCGCCTGCTCAGCGCAAGGCGTCGAACATCCGGCTGATCTTCACGATGAAGCTGCGGTCCGCGGTGACCGGTCGAAGCGGGTCGTCTTCGATCAGATGCGAGTCGGTATAGACCACGAAGATGCCGGTGTTGGCCTGCTGCAGCCAGCCGAAGCGGAAATTCGACGACCATGCGTTCACGCGATCGTTGTACTGCACGAGACTCTGCACGAACAGGCGAGGCGTGAATGAATACGACAGGCGGGCCCGTGCGAGATTGGTGGTGAAGCTGCCATCAGGCAGGTCGATATTGTTCCGAGTCCAGCTCCACTCGCTGTTGAACGTATCGCCCACACGAATACGAAGCTGAGGGCTCAGGCTCACGCGGTCCCCGCCGAAGAATCCACCGGCGTTGACCTGGAAACGCCCGGAGACGGCAGCGCCCTCGTTGCTCTGCACGTTCAGCTGCGCTTCCTGATGGTCGTACGTGCCGGCAGGCACCTCCACGCCAGGATAGATCTCGAACGCCCGGACGACCCCCTCTCGTGTGAGGTTGATTCCCGTGCTGAACTCCGTACCGCTCTTGAGTTCCCAGGACGAGTCGATGTGCCAGAAGCCGGTCTCCTGGAAACCATCATGGTTCCAGTACGCGCGGTAGTTCGAGTGGGGTCGGATCTCCTGAAACTTCGACAGCCGCTTGGGTCTCAATCGTGAAAAAGCGGTGGCTTCGATCTTCCGGAATCCGCCGACGCGGCTCAGAAAGCCGACTTCCGGATTGAAGTTGCGCCCGGTTTCCAGGTAGCCGAGGCTGAGCGTCAGCGGCTGCGTGTCGTTGCGAGCCTGCAGCTGAAACGCGTGCTGATCCGCCGTGACCCCCGGGGTGTCCGTGCGGGCCGCGAAACCGGAAATGAGCCCGGTGCGGCCGATGCCCCACCGGCCGTCGGCGGCGAACGCGAGGTTGTGATTGCCGTCGCCCGCCGATTCTCCGGTGGCATTCCTGGCCACGAAGATCGCGCCGATGTTCGAGCGTCCCTTCAGGTCCTGGCGAACGCGGGCCACGGTGAAGTTGTTGCCGAAGCCGTCCTCGGGATCGTCGGTCTGCATGTTGAGCAGTCCGATATTGGTTGGCCCGGCTCGTCCCGAGAGTCGCGCGCCGGCAAGGATGGGGATTTCCTCGCCGTCCTCGCCGATCCCGATGCGTCGGCTGAAAAACACTTCCGCCTCGCCGGAGCTGCCGACCGCGAAGAGTCCGGCGTTCTCCAGAAAGAACGGGCGCTTCTCGGGGAAAAAGAGATTGAAGCGGTCGAGATTCACCTGCTGTTCGTCCACTTCGACCTGAGCGAAGTCGGTGTTGACCGTCGTGTCGAGGGTGAGACTCGGGGTCACGCTGTACTTGGCATCAAGCCCGATGTCTCCGAAGAACTTCGTTTCGCCGTCCGCCGCGCCTCGCTGCCGCGCCTCGCCCAGCGTGTACGGCACGAGCGAGAGGTTCCGTTGGACAGGAAGATTGAGGCCGGTCAGCGCGCCGGCCAGCGACACGCGCATCAGGTCGAACTGAATCGGGAGCGGCGCCCAGAACGCGGTCTCCTTCCGCCGCCGGATCGTCCGCTGAAAATTCACACCCCACTCGCGGTCGGCGCCCGGCTCGTATCGCAGCGTCTTGAACGGGATCTCGAACTCCGCCGACCATCCGGCTTCCGTGGTGGCCGTTCGCACTTCCCACGCGCCATCCCAATTCAGATTGAATCCGCCGCCGGACCCGCCAACCTGTCTTCCGCCGGCGCCCCCTCCTCCGCCACCACCTCCGAACGGGTTGTTGTTGCCTTCCCCGTTCACCTGGCCGTCGTATTCGAGCGCGGCGGGCGTGGTTGCGAAGACGAACCCGTTCTGGCGGTCGCGATACGTATCCAGAACGATGCGAAAACTGTCGGTATCGTCGAGCGGCGAGTCACGGCGCGAGTCGGATGTCGTGACCCCGGACGGGTCCCGATCGAGCAGTACGACGCCAAAGTAAATGGCGGAGTCCGTATACAGGATGCGCACCTCGGTGCGCTCAGAGGACGGCTGTCCGGCGTCGGGGGCTGTCTGCCAGAAGTCCACAACGGCCGGGACGTCCTTCCATGCCGGATCGTCCAGGATTCGGCCGTCGAGCACTGGCGCCGTACTGCGCGCGGGAGGCCTGCGCCACAGGAGGCGTGGACCCGAACTGCTGGGCCTGATGTGCCCGGCCCTGCACGAAAATCAGGCAAAGGGTCACCACGGCCACCCGCGGTCGGATGTTTGCCAGAAACATCAGTAAGTTCCTGTCGCGTTTATGATTAGCTGCACGAGCGGTAGTATGAAAAATTGCCTCGATACCCGGTCAGTGTGCGAGAAACGGGTTGAGATTCGAGGTGGCAGGCCGCTACAATTCGCCTCTTCTGTGCGTGGGGCAATCTCTGCCGGGACTAAAACTGAATGATTAATGTGGCCGCAATCCGAATGCAGCAGTTTGGGGTTCGATTCTATCAGGCATCTCTGACTGCTGAAGACATCGATAAGCTGGTTCGATTCGAGGTACTGAGCTACGGCGAGGCGGGACAGCCAGTCCGGGGCGGCAACAAAAAGGCGCCGTCCAAGGTGAACTGGGATCTGCTCGAGCGGCGCATCGCGTCCAGCGAGAAGGCCTACCAGCGGCAGATCATCAGGCGAAAGATCGACGAACTCGTGCAGTACTACGAGCAGTGCCGTCAGGCTCGTGACCTGCCGTCGATTGCCGGCGCCGTCATCATCTCGTGTGACGAGAAGTTGTCGTTCGAGCCGGTCGAGGCCGGCGCCGCGGTCGGACGCCTGAAGGTGCCGGAGCGTGAAGGCATCCTTCGGGCCATCGACGGACAGCATCGTCTGCTGGCCCTCCACGCGGATATCGACAACATGAAGGACGAGGAGTTCACGGTCCCGGCCATCATTTTCGACCGGCTGCCGGAAGACCACGTCGTCCAGATGTTCGTCACCATCAACGCCAAGCACACGCGGCTGAACGCGTCGCACCTCGTGAGCCTCTCCGGCCGGCAGCTGTACAAGGACGATGCGCTGGCCGCGGCGCATGACGTTGTACGCGCGCTGAACGATCGTGAGGACTCACCGCTGCACGGCGAGATCAAGCTGCTTGGCGTCGGGCACGGGCGGGTCGCCCAGGCACCCATCGCGCAGGAGCTGAAGAGGCTGTTTGCCAGCGATGCGTTCGGAGGCCCGACGAAAAATCGGCGGACTTCCGCGAAGACTCCAGGAAGTTCTTCGTGAACTACTTCAAGCAGGTGTCCGTGGTCTTCGGCGCGGCATGGGCCGGCCGGAAATACAGCATCAAGTCGGCGACGGCGCTTCGAGCGTTCATTCGCGTGGCGCCAGACGTCGTACGGCGGCTCGATCAGGAGCACGCCGATCGCAGTGATTTCCGGGCTATCGGCCGCGTGATTGCGCCGTGGGGACGCCGAATCGGCAATATGCGGTTTGAAAGCGAGGGCGTGTGGAAGAAGACCGGAACGACGGTCGATTCACTGGCCCGGGAACTCAAGCTGGCGTTGGAGTATCCGGAGGGCGCTGGCGTCTGACGAAAGTTGTCAGCGGCGGGGTCGTGTCAGCACACGTAGCGGCGGGTCTTTAGACCCGCCGGGTCCGTCCAAAATAAATACAGGATGGAGCCCCCGAAGGTGCCCCATCCTGAAATGCCGGCCTGGCTCCCCCCAGCATTTACGGCGCCCTGCCGTAAACCACAGGCCGACGCATTTCTCTAATGGCAAGGACCGTGCCGGTCTTATTTCCTTCGACATTCGCAGGTTGCACGGTTTGGGTCGCGGCAACAATGTGGGAAGGATTACACGGCTGTTCGTGAAACGTTCGGTCCATGCAGATTGACCTGAATGGCGACGTGGGCGAGTCGTTTGGCGCCTACGAGATCGGACACGACGCGGCGCTGATTCCGGTCGCTGACGTCGGCAAACATGGCGTGTGGATTTCACGCCGGCGATCCGGGCGTCATGCGAGCCACGGTCGCGCTTGCGCGCGAGCACGGGACGGCCGTCGGAGCTCATCCTGGCTTTCCCGATCTCGTCGGCTTCGGCCGCCGCGAAATGAAGGCCACGGCCCGCGAGGTCGAGGACCTCGTCGCCTATCAGATTGGGGCCCTTGCCGGAATTGCGGCGGCTCAGGGCGTCCGCCTCACCCACGTCAAGCCGCACGGCGCGCTCTACAACATGGCCGCGACGGACGACGACCTCGCCGACGCGATCGCGCGCGCCACCGCGTCGGTCGATCGTCGCTGATGCTGTTTGGATTGCCGGGCTCGAAGTCGCTCGAGGCGGCGCGTCGCCACGGTCTGCGGGCGGTGAGCGAGGCGTTTGCCGATCGTGCGTATCGCGCGCGACGGCACACTCGTGCCGCGCAGCGAAGCCCGGTGCGGTCATCGGACGATGCGGATGCGTGGTGAGCGCGCCGTGGCGATGGCGCGCGAGCGGGTCGTCATCGCCGCCGACGGAACACGCGTGCCGCTCGAGGTGCGAGACGATCTGCGTCCACGGCGATACTCCCGGCGCGGCTGTGCTCGCCTCGCGGATTCGCAAGGCGCTCACGCGACGCCGGAATTCAGGTCAGGGCGGCCGACCTAGTGCGTCCGTTCGCCGCCAACATGCGCCGCAGCACTTTGCCGACCATCGTCTTTGGCAGCTCCTTGCGGAACTCCACTCGCGCCGGCACCTTGTACGGCGCAAGCCGCTCACGGCAGTAGGCGCGCAGCTCGTCTTCGGTCGCTTTCTGTCGGGCTTCAACACGACCCATGCCTGCGCGACTTCGCCCTTGACCGCGTCGGCGACGCCGGCGACGCCCACTTCGTGTACCGCCGGATGCGCGGCGATGACTTCCTCGATCTCCCGCGGCCACACCTGGAAGCCGCTGGTCTTCATCATGTCCTTCTTGCGATCGACCAGGAAGACGTAGCCGTCGCGGTCCATGTAGGCGAGGTCGCCCGTGTGCAGCCACCGGTCGCCGCCCTCGTCGTACGTGCGTAGCGTCTTCGGCCGTCTCGAGCGGGTTGTTCCAGTACTCGAGCATCAACTGCGGCGCGCGCAGGATCAGCTCGCCGACCTCACCGGTCTTCATCTGCCTGGTGGCGATCCTCGACTCCGACGATGCGCGCGTCAACGTCGGGCAGCGGCATGCCGATCGAGCCGATCTTGTTCTTGCCTTGCACCGGATTGAGGCAGCAGGCCATCATCGCTTCGGTGAGCGAATAGCCTTCGAGCATGACTGCCCCGGTCTTCTGCTTCGAACTGACGGCGTGTCTCGGCCAGCAGTGCTGATGCGCCGCAGATGCAGAGCCGGATCGATCGCAGGTCCACTTTGCCCGCGCGAACGTCGGGATGATTCAGCATCGCGTTGTACAGCGTGGGCACGCCGTTGAAGAACGTCGGTTTCACCTGCCTTGATCGTCTTCAGCAGATCGCCGATATCGCGCGGATTGGGCACGAGCGACAGCGGGTTCGGTCCGACGAACGCCAGCGGCTGCACGCCGACGTTGGCGTAGACGTGAAAGAGCGGCAGCGGCAGCATGATGACGTCGGTCCATGGCTGCTTCGCTGACTTGGTCCACTCGTACAACTGCAGTCCCGCCGCCACATAGTGCCGATGCAGGCCGACCACGCCCTTCGGCGTGCCTGTCGTGCCGCCGCTCGACAGGATGACTGCGCGATCGTCCGGGCTCACTCTGACATCGGGCCGCGGTGCGTTGTGATGTGACGTCGAGCAGGTCCTGCAGCCAGGCGTCGTCGGCCGCGAGCGTGATGCGATGCCCTTCCTTGGCTTCTTTGAACAGCGTGAAGAGTAGCCGGAGGACGGGCGGCAGGTATTCCTTGATTGAGGTCGCGATGACCCGCTTGACGCCGGCCCGTCCCTGCACGGCCTTGACGCGCGCGTAGAACGGCGTCAGCGTGACCACGGTGTCCGCTCGCGTGGAATGGAGGACCTGTTCGAGCTCGCGCTCGGTGTAGGTCGGATTCACGGCGACGACGATCGGCGCCGGCCTTCCACGTGCCGAATTCGGCGACAAGGAACTGAGGGCAGTTCGGCAGCAGGAGCGCGACCCGATCGCCCTTGCGAACGCCGAGGCTCCAAAGCGCCGCGGCGAATGCCGTGCTCTCCTTATCGAGTTGCCCGTACGAGACTGTCGCGCCCTTGAACAGGAGCGCGGTGGACGAGCCATGCCCGCTCGCCAACTGGTCCAGATAATCGACCAGCGTCTTGTCGGGATACGGTGCGAGCGATGGGCGGACGTCGGAGTCGTAGTGCGCCAGCCAGGGCTTCATGGGCCGACATTCTAGCTGGTAGTTGGCAGCGGTAGCGGGTAGCCGGAGCCTAAAGCCCAAAGTTAAAGCCGGGCCCAGAGGCTATCTCCCGATCAGCATCTGCAGGAGGGCCTTCTGCGTATGGAGCCGGTTCTCCGCCTGGTCGAAGACCACTGACGCGGGCGAGTCGATGACCTCGGACGTCACCTCCTCGTCGCGATGCGCGGGCAGGCAGTGCATGAAGAGTGCGTGCGGCGCCGCCGCCGACATCAGCGCGTCGTTGACCTGATACGGGGCAAACGCTCGCCGCCGTTCGTCGCGCTTCCGCTTCTTCGCCCATCGACGTCCAGACGTCCGTGTACACCGCGTCAACGCCGGCGACCGCCTGTTGCGGGCTGGTGAAGCGCCGGACCTCGGCGCCGTCGCGCGCGATTCGGGCGGCGGCGCTGATGACCTGATCCGGCAGCTCGTACCCGTCCGGCGAGGCGATGTGCAGCGTGACACCCAGCATGGACGTGACGTGTGCCAGTGAGGTCGCGACGTTGTTGCCGTCTCCGACGAACGCGACTTTCCGGCCGCGGCAGTCACCCCACCGCTCGCGAAGGGTGAACGCATCGGCAAGGGCCTGACACGGATGCTCCTCGTCGGTGAGCGCATTGATGACGTGCAGCTGGCGGCCGGCCGTGGCGATGATCGCGGCTTTCTCCTGCTCGTAGGTCCGAATCACCAGCGCGCGCACCCATCGCTCGAGGTTTCGCGCGACGTCCTTGAGCGGTTCGCGGATGCCCTCGGCAAACTGCGCCGGAAGATGCAGCGTGTCGCCGCCGAGCTCGCGGATGGCGATCTCGAACGTCGACCGGGTCCGCAGCGACGGCTTCTCGAAGAGCAGCGCGACGTGCAGCCCCGCGAGCGCGTGCGCCGTTTGCCGCCCGAGCCGGCGGTCGGCCTTCATCTGCGCCGCGGTGGCCAGCAGTCGATCGAGATCGATCGACGCCAGGTCGAGAATGGAGAGGAAGTCTTTCGCGAACGCGACCGGCTGGCGCTGTTTCCATCACGAGCGGTACTCCCCGTTGATCCGCACGTACTCCGCGCTCAGATCGCAGGTCCAGATCGTGGCGCCGGCGCCGCCTCCGGTGCCGAGGCTGACGTCGATCCGCACGTCCGGATGTTTCATGTGCTCACCGGCCTGCGGCGCGGCGTCGTCATGCGGCAGTCCGTTCTCGAACAGGAGGATGCCGCCGACGTGCACCGTCGCGCGGTCGATGTCGAAGATGACGCCTGACCGCCCGGCCGCGGCCACGATGCGTCCCCAGTTGGGATCCGCGCCGTGCACGGCCGTCTTGACGAGAGGAGAGTTGGCGATGGTTCTGGCCACGCGCCGCGCATCGTCCCGTGATCGCGCGTCGTGAACGGTGACCGCGATCAGCTTGGTCGCACCCTCGCCGCCGCGGACGATGCCGAGCGCGAGATCGCGCGAGACGGCGAGCAGCGCCTCGAGCAGCGCGGGGTAGGAGTCCTCGTCGATGATCACGCCGCTCGCACCGGAGGCCATCGCGAAGAGCGAGTCGTTGGTCGAGCCGTCTCCATCGACGGTGATGGCGTTGAACGTGTCGCTCGCCGACTCCCGCAGCGCGCGGTGGAGCAGCGCGGGCGGGACGGTGGCGTCGGTGGTCAGGAAGCCGAGCATCGTGGCCATGTTCGGCTCGATCATCCCCGAGCCTTTTGCCGTGCCGCCGACCAGGAACGAGCCGCGGCCCGTCTGCACCGAGACGGCGCACTCCTTCGGAAACGGGTCCGTCGTCATGATGGCGCGCGCCGTGTCGCTGCCCTTCCCGCGGGCGAGAGCAGGCACGGCGCTGTGAATGCCGCTGACGACCCTGTCCATCCGCAGATTGACACCGATGACGCCGGTTGAGGCGACGAGCACGTGCTCGGGGCTGCATCCGATGCCAGCGGCGACCTCGGCGGCCATGCGATCGGCGTCGCGCATGCCCTGGACGCCGGTGCAGGCATTCGCGCATCCGCTGTTCACCACGATGGCGCGGGCGACGCCCTTGCTTCGTTCGAGATGGCGCTTCGAGACCAGAACCGGCGCGGCCTGCGCCAGGTTGGTGGTGAAGATCCCGGCCGCCGATGCATGGCCGTCGGCGGCGAGCACCGTCAGGTCGAGCGCCGTGGCCGCGGCTTTGATGCCGCAGTGGAGCGCCGCGGAACGAAAGCCCTCGGGCGCGGTCACGCCGCCCGCCGCGGGAGCCACGGTGAAATCGCGAAGGGTCGATGGCATGTCAGGCATGCAGGGAAGTCAGGGGCACACACGTCTGGCGTGCGCGGACGAGCGGCAGCATCACGGCGTACTGCCCGCAGGTGCGGAAGTGTGCGCACGATCGGCAGTCGGCTTCGATCTTTTCCGGCAGCCAGGTGTGCGGCACGATCGAGAACCCCATCTGGACGAAGTATCCAGCCATATGGGTGAACGCGCAGAGCGTCTGGAAGCCGGAAGCCGCGGCACGCGACGCGAGCTCGTCCACCAGCCGCCGCCCGATGCCGCGTGATCGCACTTCGTCGCTGACGACGAGGGAGCGGACTTCGGCCACGGTTCGGCTGAGCGGCGCAAGATCGACGCAGGCCACGACTCGCCTGCGGATCGTCGCGACGACGAAGCGCGAGGCATGGACGGCGATCTCTTCGCGCCGGCGCGGCAGGAGCCGGCCTTCGGCAACGTGCTGCTCAATCAGTTGATGAATCGCATCGGCATCGTCGGCTGAGGCGACCCGAATCACCGGCGCGGGCGTCGTCCTGACCAGCGCGGCGCGCGTGCGCGGACGTGCCGGCGCCGGCCTGCGGGGCCGGATGATCTGGACGGTCGTCGCTGCGTGTGCAGCTCTCATGCGGGCACCTCCGTGGCAACAGCCATCAGCACCGTATCGAGCAGGTCGATCCCGGCATCAATGTCCGCGGCTTCGATGGTCAGCGGCGGCAACAGCCGGACAACAGTCTCACTGGTTCGATTCACGAGCAGGCCGCGCTGTCGCGCGTGATCGATCACCGGCGCGGCATCGATCCGCAGGTCCACGCCGCGCATCAGACCGGCGCCTCGAATCTCACGAATCACCGGATGCTTGAGTGCCAGCGTACGCAGGCGTCGCTCGAGGTGAGCACCGACGGTCTTCACGTGATCGAGCAGACCGTGATCCATCAGTTGCTCGAGAAAGAACACCGCGGCGCGTGTGGCGAGCAGGTTGCCGCCGTATGTGCTGCCGTGATCGCCAGCCGAAATCGCGCCCGCGACACGCTCGGAGACCAGCGCCGCGCCGACCGGCACGCCCGAGCCCAGCGCCTTGCCGACCGAGATCAGATCCGGCTGCCAGCCGAGGGCCTGGGAATAGAACGGATAGCCGGTGCGTCCGAGCCCGGTCTGCACTTCGTCGGCGATCAACAGCGTGCCCGTGCGTTGGCAGACGTCGATGATGGCGTCCGAGAACGCGCGCGGCAGCGGCCGCACTCCGCCTTCACCCCGGATCGGCTCGGCAATGATGGCTGCGGTCCGATCGTTCACCGCGGCGGCCAGTGCGTCAGGTGAATCAGGGTTCACGAATGTCACCGGTCCGATCAGCGGACCGAACGGCGTGCGATAGTGCTCGTCGTGCGTCACCGACAACGCGCCCATCGTCCGACCCGCGAACCCCTGTTCGACGGCGACGAAGCCAACGCGGTCCTTCGCACCCTGGGTGTGCCAGTAGCGGCGGGCGAACTTCAGGCACGCCTCGTTGGCTTCCGTGCCGCTGTTGCAGAAGAACGCTCGCGCGAGCCCGGACAGCGCCGATAGACGGGCGGCCGCGTCCGATTGGAACGGATGAAAGTACAGGTTCGACGTGTGAAGCAGCGTCGTGGACTGTTCCGCGATCACCGCTGCCAGGCCTGGATGCGCATGGCCCAGTGACGCGACGCCAATACCCGAGACGAAGTCGAGGTACTCGCGGCCATCGACGTCATAGAGACGCGGGCCCTTGCCGCGCACGAACGCCACCGGCTGGCGCCGGTACGTCTGAAGCACGTGCTGGGATTCCCGTTTCTGGATGTCGTCGAATGTGACCTTCATCGCACCACCTGTGTACAGCCGGCGAGCGACGCGCGTGCGTCGGCCAGCCCTTCGAGCTTGACCTCCCTGCCGCCGGCGATCACCACGTCGCCGACCCCCTGCTGCAGCGCTGCCCGACAGGCCTGCAGCTTCGCCACCATCCCCTTGTTTGCCGTGCCCGCCTTGACGAGTTGTGCCGCATCGCGCCGAGTGAGCTTCGCGATCGTTCGGCCCTCCGCATCGAGCACGCCTGACGTTCCACCGGCGATCACCAACCGCTTCGCGCCAATCGCCGCCGCGAGATGTGACGCCAGCGTATCGGCATTCACGTTGAGCAACTGACCGCTTCGCGTCGCGCCTATGCACGCGACGATCGGCACGTAGCCGCGGGACAGAAGGTCGGTCAGCAGCTGCGGCGCGCCGTTGCGCACAGGCGCACCAACCAGGCCCAGATCAACTGACGCGCCCGCCACGCTGACGATCGGCGCCGCGCGCTTGACCGTGGCGACGGTCGCATCCGCGCCAGTGAGTCCAACCGGTTTCCCTCCGGCCCGTCTCACGGCGGCCACGAGCCGCGTATTGATCGCGCCGGCGAGCACCGCGACGACGACGTCGAGGGTTGGGGCATCGGTGACACGAAGGCCATCGACCTGCTGCTTCGGTATGCCCGCGGTCGCCAGCGCCGCGTCGATCTCCTTGCCGCCGCCATGGACGACGACGAGCGACGTCCGCGTGGCGAGGCGCGCGATCGCCGCGGCGACGCGCTCCAGATCCTGCGGCTGCTCGAGAAGCTCACCACCGAGCTTCAGGACCAGGCGCTGTTTCTTCCCCGCCTGTTTCTTCACAGCAGCCCCGTCCGCTCGTCGAGCCCGAGCAGCACGTTGAGGTTCTGCACCGCGGAACCCGCGGCTCCCTTCACCAGGTTATCGATCACCGCGACGAGCACGATGCGTCCGCCTTCGGCATCCACCTTCCAGCCGATGTCGCAGAAGTTCGTGTGCGCGACGTGCTTGATCTCGGGTAGCGTGCCGCCGGTCAAGCGCACGAATGGAGCGTCCTTGTATGCAGCGGTAAGCGCGTCGGCGACCTGTGACTCGGTCGTGCCCGGCTTCAGTGATCCGTAGATCGTCTCGAGGATGCCACGGTCGAGCGGCACGAGATGCGGGACGAACGTGACCGGTCGCCCGAGCTCCTGCTCGATCTCGGCGGTGTGCCGATGTGAGAAGACCGAGTACGCCGCGACACTGCCGTGATTTTCCGAAAAGTGCGTGCGATCTGACGGCGTCTTGCCGGCGCCCGAGACGCCCGACTTCGCGTCCACATAGACCGCCCCGTCAAGGAGCCCTGCGGCCGCCAGGGGCTCGAGCGCGAGCAGCGCCGCGGTCGGGTAGCAGCCTGGATTCGACACGAGCCGCGCCTGCCGTATGGCGTCCTGATTCCCTTCGGTCATCCCGTAGACGGTGCCGTCGGGCAGGGCAGCTGTCGCCGGGTACCAGCGCTGTCGATCGGCCTGCGCCCTGATGCGAAACGCGCCGGAGAGATCGATCACGCGAACGCCGCGTTCGAGCAGCGTCGGCGCCAGCTCCGCGGAGGCGGCTTCGGGCAGCGCAAGGAACACGACGTCCGCGTCGCGAACCAGGCGGTCCACGTCGAGCGGCACGACCTCACCGTCCCAGATCCGCGCCAGGGCAGGCATCGGGCGCGGCGCGCTCGTCGCCGCCGACGACATCGCCGTGGTCAGCGTGACGGCGGGGTGGCGGGCGAGGATGCGGACAAGCTCCTGCCCGGCATAGCCGGTGGCGCCGGCGATGGCGACACGGGTGAGCCGGGGCGGGTGGCCGGCCGAGCGATCCGACGCGAGAGGGGCTGCTATGGCCATTCTGTGTGCTGACGATCCAAAAGAATATTTATACATTCAGATGTATAACCAGTCAAGCTTTCGTGTATGCTGGTGGGACGGCCTCAGGGCTGAGGGCCCTGGCGGCGTGGCTAACCGATGAAAGCGCGACGTCAGTCCGTCATCCTCGACGTCATCCGGGAGCAGCAGGTCCGGAGTCAGGAGCAGCTTCGTCGCCGCATGCGCGGCGCCGGCTTCGACGTCACCCAGGCCACGCTGTCGCGGGACATCCGCGAGCTGGGGCTGGTCAAGGGTGGACCTGACGGCGCGTATCAGGCGGCGCCGCAGGCCGAGACGAACGGCCATACGCCGGCGTCGGTGTTCCAGCGGGCGCTGGCGTCGCAGCTGCGTCGCATCGATCGGGTGCAGCAGCTGGTGCTGCTGCGCACCGGGCTCGGGCATGCGCAGTCGCTCTGTGCGCTGCTCGATGGCGCCGGGCTTCCGGACGTGGTCGGGACGCTGGCTGGCGAGGACACCATTCTGATCATCACGCCGGACGCCCGGAGGGCGCGGGGGCTCGTGAAACGGCTCGAGGAGATGTCGAACGCATGAAATCACCGGTCGTGCTCGCGTATGCAGGTGGGATTCACGCCTCGGCGGCGATTCCCTGGCTGGCCGACACCCTGGGTGTCGAGGTCGTGACGGTCACACTTGATGTGGGCCAGGGACACGAGCTCAGCGAGCTGCGTGCGCGCGCCCTCACGTGTGGCGCCGTGCGTGCGCACGTGGTCGACGCCCGCGATGAGTTCGCGCGCGACGTGCTCATCCCGTCGCTGCTCGCAGGTGAGCCAACTGGCGCGGACGCGACGCCGATCTCTCGTCTGCCATGGCCGCTCATCGCGCGGCGGCTCACCGAGATCGCCCGCATCGAAGGCGCCGGCGCCGTCGCGCACGGCTCGACCGACCCGGCGTTCGATGCCGGGATTCACGCCATCGATCCCGCGGTGCCGATCATCGCTCCCGCACGTGAGTGGACGATGAGCGATGCCGACCTGATCAACTACGCGCGTGCGCGTCGTCTGCCCGTGCCACGTGTCTGGTGCGATGGATTGCCGGATCGATCAGAACTTGTGGGGTCGTGTGCTCACGTGGGAGGGCGACCAGGAACCAGCGGCCGCTCGCGCGCGGTCCGCGAAGGGCCGGGTGAACGAACCAGCAGTGGTGGACATTCATTTCGAGCGCGGCGTCCCGACATCGTTGAACGGTGTACCGATGTCGCCGGCCGAGCTGATCGAATGCCTCTCGCTGATCGGCGCACAGCACGGAGTCGGGCGCAGGCAGGTCTCGACCGGGCCGCGCCACGTCCTTCACGACGCTCCGGCCGCAGCGATTCTTCGCGTCGCGGCAGCCGAGGCGGGCGGGTCGGGGAACGCTGACGTGTGCCTCAGGCTGGCCGACGGGGAGTACACCGTGCTGGCTGCGGCCGATCGCCACTCATTGCTGGTGAACTACGCGTGACCCTCTGGTCTGGCCGCTTCGATAGCGCTCCCGATCCGGCCGCGTTCGACTTCGGCATCTCGTTCGGGTTCGATCGCGCGCTCTTCGAGGACGACGTCACCGGCAGCATCGCGTGGGCGGATGCGCTCGCCGGTGCCGGTGTGCTCTCGAAGGAGGATCGCGCCGCGATTGTCTCGGCACTCGAGGCGATTCTCGAGGAGGGACGCCGCACCCCGTCGTGGGTCGCTGGACCGGATGAAGACGTCCACAGCTTTGTCGAGCGCCAGTTGGTCGCGCGCGTTGGCGACGCGGGCCGCCGGCTGCACACCGGTCGATCGCGCAACGAGCAGGTCTCGCTCGACCTGAGGTTGTATCTGCGCCGCCGCCTGCCAATCCTCCAGCAGTCGGTGGTGCGGCTCGTCGCCGCCTGCGCGGATCAGGCCGAGCAGGGCGTCACGGCGATGATGCCGTCGTACACCCATCTGCGCCGTGCGCAGCCGGTGCTGGTCGCGCACTTCTTCCTCTCCCACGCGTCGGCCCTCCGGCGCGATTTCGAGCGGCTTCAAGCGGCCGCGGACGAGGCTGATGCGCTGACGCTTGGATCGGGGGCGATCGCCGGCACGAGCTACGCCGTTGACACCGAACATCTGGCCCGCGCGCTCGGATTCTCCAGGGTCGTCCTGAACAGCATGGACGCCTCGTCAGACCGTGACTTCGTGGCGTCGTTCCTGTACGCCGCCTCGGTCGCGATGGTCCATCTGAGTCGAATCGCGGAGGACCTGATCATCTTTACGGGAGAGGAACACGGCTTCTTCGAGCTGGCCGATGCATCAGCCACCGGCAGCAGCATGATGCCGCAGAAGAAAAACCCGGATCCGCTCGAGCTCGTCCGCGGCAAGACCGGACGGGCGATCGGACGTCTCACCGGGTGGCTCGTCACGATGAAGGGGCTGCCGAGCGGGTACAACAAGGATCTGCAGGAAGACAAGGAAGCCGTGTTCGATGCCGAGGCCACGCTGGCCGCGTCGCTCGACGCGACCCGCGCGGTCGTCTCGCGGCTGTCGATCAACGAGGAGCGCTCGGGGCGCGCGGCCTCCGGACTTCTGCTGGCGACCGACGTCGCCGACTATCTGGTGTCGCGCGGCATGCCGTTCCGGCGCGCCCATGAAGTGGTCGGCGCCATGGTTCGCCGGCTGCTCGCCGAGGGACGTGACTTCAGTTCCCTGACGATGGGCGAATGGCGAGAGGCGAGCGAG
This sequence comes from uncultured Acidobacteriota bacterium, assembly GCA_963751025.1. Classification (GTDB taxonomy): domain Bacteria; phylum Acidobacteriota; class Vicinamibacteria; order Vicinamibacterales; family UBA2999; genus Gp6-AA40. The sequence goes on from CAVVTC010000019.1 coordinate 262,485, forward strand.
ATGTTCGGCGAGGATGCGCCACGGGCGGCCACCGCGCTTGCATCCGTCCAGGCCCGCCGGACCCCGCAGTCCACCAATCCCGAGGCTGTCCGAGCCGCATTGGAGGAGTGCCGGGCCTGGGCAAAGAAGAGATTTCAGGTTTGAGGGGACTCTGCTAGACTCATTGCGCCTTCACACCTGAAATTCCTACCCCACCTGAAGGCACGCTCCGGGGGAGTTCATGCAGCAACGCCGGGTTCGGCTCGGTGACATTCTGGACGACTACTGTCCGCGCGAGCGCCGCATCACAAATCATGCGGTCGTCGCGATGATCGAAGACGAGGTGAAGCAGACACGCTGCACCACCTGCGACGCGGACCATGAGTACAAACAGGGCAAGGCGCCGGCGCCGCGCCGCAAGAAGCCCGAGGCCTCGCTTGTCGCCGGCGCCCAGGGCGCAGCTTTCGCCCGTCCTCCCGTCCCTGATCCCGAACCTCCCGTCGTCGACGAGGAGCTGGTTGCCGGGCCCATCGATCTTCTAGAGGAATCTGTTGTGGCAGAGACTGACGCGGATGCACCCGACCGCGTGGCGGAACCGGGCGAGTCTGAACCTGACGAGGCGCAACTTGTCGAGCCCGACGTGAGCGAGGCTGCACCGAGCGACGAGCGGGACGAATGGGGGCATCGACCGTTGATTCGGGCGACGCTGCCGAGGCCCGAAGGCCAGGTGCCTGAACGCAAAGCGCCTGATTTCACGATTCGTCAGAACGGTGGCCGGTTCGACGGCCAACGAAACGGCAACCGTCACCGCGGGCCGCGACAGGCTCAGGGCGGGCAGTCATCCGGTCAGCCGCGATTCGGCAGCTCACGCTCAGGGTCTGGACACGGGCAATCGTCCGGACAGGGGCAGCGCCACGGCAATCGGCCCGGCCCATCGGGTGGCCATCGTGGCGGTGGTCCCGCCGGCGACCAGCGTAGCGGCGGCCGTCCCGGCGGGCAGGGCGGACGAGGCCAGGGTCGCGGTCCAAAGCGCGGACGATGACGGACTTCTCGGGCAAGTTCGGGCTCATCGTCGGCGTCGCCAACAAACGTTCAATTGCCTGGGCCATTGCGCAGGCCACCGCTCGACGCGGGGCTCGCCTGGCGCTCACGTACCAGGGACGCTTCGAAGAGCACGTGAACGAGCTGTCGCAGGGACTCGAGCAGCCGCCGCTGGTCCTGCCGTGCGACGTCACGTCTGACGCCGACATCGACGCCGTGTTCGCGAAAATCAGTCAGGAGTTTGGCGGCCTCGATTTCCTGGTGCACGGCGCGGCGTTCGCGCCCCCCGACGAGCTCAAGGCGCCCTTCGTCATGACCAGCCGCGAGGGCTTCCGGATGACGATGGACATCTCGGTGTACTCGCTGATCGCGCTCGCCCGCGGCGCGGTGCCGCTGATGGAGCCGCGCGGCGGCGGAAGCATCGTCACGCTGTCGTATCTGGGGAGCGAGCGCGTGTTCCCGGGCTACAACGTCATGGGCGTGGCCAAGGCCGGGCTCGAATCGACGGTGCGTTATCTCGCCGCGGATATCGGCCCGAAGAACATTCGCGTCAACGCCGTGTCAGCGGGCCCGATCAAGACACTGGCCGCGGCCGGCATCAAGGGCTTCTCGAACATCCTGCACATCTATCCCGACCGCGCGCCGCTGCGGCGCAACGTCGAGACCTCGGAAGTGGCCGAAGCAGCGGCGTTCCTGCTCAGCGACGCGGGCAAGGGCATCACCGGCGAAGTCCTGCTCGTCGATGCCGGATTCCACGCGACGGGAATGTAGGGCCGGCTGAAGCCGGCCCCCACAGCTAATCGAGACGGGCTACCCAGCCTTTGCGCTGGTGTGCGGAGGGACCACAGCGGACGAGCCATGTTCGGCGCGCGGCGTCTGCGATTCGCGCTTCCGCGCGACCTTGTCTCGATACATGCGGCTGTCGGCCTTCGCGAGCAGCGATTCGTAGCTATCGCCATCGTGCGGGAATACGGCCGACCCCGCGGAGATCGATAACGGAACCGGCATGCCCGGTCTCGCCTCGAACACGGCGTCGCCGATCGCCTGCTGCAGCTCTTTCCGCTTGTTCTCGGCTTCGTCCAGTCCGCAGCCGGCGAGCACCACGATGAACTCGTCGCCGGCGTAACGAACGCAGATGTCGTACGGGCGGATCACGGTGCGCAGTACCTGCGCGACGTCGCGCAGCGCGCGGTCACCCACGTGGTGGCCGTACGTGTCGTTGATCTCCTTGAAGTCGTCGAGGTCGAGGACGAGCAGCGACACTTCCGTATTCAGACGCTCGGCGCGGGCGAGCTCGCCGCTCAGGTGCGACACCATGAAGCGGGTGTTGGGCAGGCCCGTCAACGGATCGGTGAGCGACGCCTCGTGCGTCTGCTCGTGCACGATGGCGTTGTTGATCACTGCCGCGGCCTGCTCGCACACGCGGTCCAGCAGCCGGCGATGATCCTCCTGATAGAAGCTCGGCGCCGTGTGATAGACCGCGAGCGTGCCGATGACGCGATCCTCGAACACCAGCGGACAGACGAGCGCGGATTGCAGCGCTGTTGGCAGGCTGGATCCAGCCGACTCCAGATCGGAGCTCGGTCGCGCGTTCACGAGCGAGCGCCGGTTGCGAGCCACCCAGCCCTGCAGCCCCTGGCCGCTCTTGAGCGTCAGCTGCTGCATCAGCTCGAAGTCCGTCCCGGTTGCGAATCGGCAGCGGAGGGTGTCGGCAGCCTGATCGTAGAGGAACAGCGTGCAGGCGGAGAACGGAACGAGCGTCGTCAGCTTGGACGCGATGTGCGCCATCGAGTCCGACACGCCGAGGCTCGTCCCCATCGTCTGGGCAATCTGGTAGAGCGCGTAGATCTCGCCGTGGGCGACAGCGATGTCATCGAAGACCGTGGCCTTCGTCATGCGGTTCGTCGTGATCGGCGTCGCACGTCCGGACTCCTCGGCTTCTTCCCGAACGCGCGGCAGGACTCGCAGGAACGCCTCGACCGCTCGAGGGTCGAGCGCCTTGCCGGCTTCCTGCTCGATGAGTAAGACCGCTGCGTCAACCGCCATCGCCTCGTGATACGGGCGGGAGGCCGTCAGGGCGCCGAAATAGTCCACGAGGCACAGGATGCGTGCCCCGAGCGGGATGTCTTCGCCCTTGAGGCCGCTCGGGTAGCCGCGGCCATCCCAGCGCTCGTGGTGACTGAGGATCAGCGGCGCGACCGGATGTGGAAACGGCACCGTGTCGATGATGTCGGCCCCGACCTGCGGGTGGGCCTGGACCTTCTGGAATTCTTCCGGAGTGAGTGGGCCCGGCTTCGACAGAATGTGATCCGGCACGGCGAGCTTGCCGATGTCGTGGAGCAGCGCGGCCGTTTTCACCGCCTGCACCTCGACCTCGCTCATCCCGAGCTCACGCGCGACAGCGGTGGCGTAGATCTGCACGCGGCGGATGTGGTTCTCCGCGGTGCCGTCCTTGGCGTCGATCGCGCGCGCGAGCGCTTCGATCGTCGCCAGGTGAAGCTCGGAAATCTGCTTGACGTTCCGGCGTTCGTGGTCGAACCGCGCGAGCAGTACAAAGTACGCGCGCAGTCCCAGATACAAGACCACCGGGACCAGCAGCAAGCTGGCGATGGGCCAGTATGGCAGCTGGTTCATCCCGAGAGATCCTCCCCTCTTACTAGTTCTGTGCGATCGGCAGCCAGATGATCGTAACGCGAGTTCTCATGACCGTTCCTTCTACTTTGCAGGCCATCTCACCTGCGTGAGAGTTCCAACACTCCAGACGATGTTGTCGTCGTCTGAGACACTCCAGACGATGTTGTCGTCGTCTGACACACTCCACACGATGTTTCCGTCGTCAGAGACGCTCCAGACGATGTTTCCGTCATCTGACACACTCCAGACGATGTTGTCGTCGGGCTCGGCAGTGCCCATCACGCGTTCGTTTTTGGTAGAGCCCCAAACGCTCTTCTTGCAGTCGGCGCCGCCGCAATCGGTGCCCCAGACGATGTTCTGAAGAGCGGAGACACTCCAGACGATGTTGCCGTCGCCGTTGACGCTCCAGACGATGTTGTCGTCGCCGTCGACGCTCCAGACGATGTTGCCGTCGTCGGAGACACTCCAAACGATGTTGCCGTCGCCGTTGACGCTCCAGACGATGTTGTCGTCGGTGTCGACGCTCCAGACGATGTTGCTGTCGCCGTCGACGCTCCAGACGATGTTGCCGTCGCCGTTGACGCTCCAGACGATGTTGTCGTCGCCGTCGACACTCCAGACGATGTTGTCGTCGTCCTGGCGAGTGCCCCAGACAACCGGCTGACCGGTCTGCGTCTTCAAGCCGCCCCATGTCTGGTTCTTCGCCCAGGCGTTGCTGCCCGGTAGCGGCACGCCGCCGGTGATGCGGTAGTTGCCCCAGATGATGTGGCGCGCCCAGTCGATGCGCTCGCCATCGATCGTGTCGCGCATGTAGCCGACACTCGACTGCGGAGCGGCGAAGAACCGCGCCAGGCGGACGGCGCCCTTCGCGTTCAGGAAGCCAGCGCCCTGCGCGAACACGCTCTCACCCGATCGGGACTGCGCCGTGTACTGAAGGATCGCTTTCACGGCGTTCGGCGTCAGAGCCGGGTTGGCTTCGAGCATCAGCGCGACCGTCCCCGCGACGACCGGGGTCGCCATGCTCGTTCCGCTCAGGCTCAAGTACGGCTTGTAGCCGACCGGAATCACGCCGCCGAGGAGAAACGGCTTGAGCAGGCCGTAGAGTGTGCTGCTCGGATCCGACAGCGACTCGATACCCACGCCGGGCGCGACGATGTCCGGCTTGGCGGCGAAGTCGAGCCACGTGGGACCGTGAGAGCTGAAGTCGCCCACGATGTCGTCACTGCGGCGCACCGTGCCCTGATGGCTCGACGCACCGACGGTCAGCACCCATGGAGCGTTGCCAGGCGAGGTGATGCCGCCCGACTGCGCACGGCCGTTGCTGTCGAGACCGAGGTTGCCCGCGGCCGCGACCACGACGATGCCGGCTTCGGCGGCGCGCCGGGCGGCCAGTGTCAGTGGGTCGTGCCAGTACCGACTCGAAGACGCCTGACGCGACCGAGAGGTTGATGACGCGGACGTTGTGCGTGGACCTGACCGCGATCGCATGGTCGATCGCCGCGATGACATCGCTGACGTAGCCCTGTCCATAGCTGTCGAGGACCTTGAGGCCGAGGAGCTTCGCGCCCGGAGCGACGCCGACGCGGCGTCCGCCGGAGTCGTACCCGCTGCCCGCGATGATGCCGGCCACGTGCGTGCCGTGGCCGTAGTCATCCGACTGCACCTCGTTGAACCAGAGGTTCGGGCTGACGTCGCGGGTGAAATCCTTGAAGTAGACCACGCGGCGCGACGAGTAGCCGCTTGCCGAGCGATAGAGGTCGTCGTGGTAGTTCGTGATTCCCGAGTCGATGATCGCGACGCCGATGCCCCTGCCCGTGACGCCGTACTGACTGCGCGCCAGCGTCGCCCCGATCGCCTGCCCCGTGCGCTCCATCGTGGCGAACGCGGGCCGGTCGACCATCACACGCTCGACGCGCGGGTCGGCCGCGACGGTGGCCAGCGCGAGGTTATCGACCTCGCCGACCTGCGCGCTGCGATTGAGCTTTCGTCCAGTGACGCCGCGTCCGAAGACACGCACGTCCGCGTCGCCCTTGAACTGCACGATGATGCGCGAGCGTCCGGTCAGCTGACGAGCGCGGTGCCGCAGGACCGAGTCCAGCTTGGGGCCGCGCTCAGTGGACTGAGCCGAGACACTGGAGGCGGTCAGAGCGACGAGTGCAATCGCGAGACAAACCGAGACGAGCGAGCGAATCGAGACAGTGGTACGCATAGGAACTGCGGAGGTAAGCGCAAGACTCCTGCCGTGCTTGACCGGCCTCTCATTTATTCGGTCTAACAGACTTGTTTTCAGATAGTTGAGGGAATAGCGTGCGTCCGAGACCGTCTCGGCTACAGGGTGCGACGTGTGCAGAATCCGCACACACCTCACGCGGTCAGATCGTGCGTAAATTGCTGCTGTGCTTGGAGTAAGCGGCTCTGGATGGTGTGTTCTAAATCGAGACCCCGATCACGATTTCTGGAGATCGGGTCGAGAGTGATTGCATTTCGTGCGGCTGACGGCTTACTGCGCTGCTCTGTTTCGTGACACCCGCGGGTTCGGCTCGAGACCGTACTCGACGATCTTCCGGTAGAGGGTGCCGCGACTGATCGCAAGAAGCCGCGCGGCTTCCTTCTTGTTCCAGGCCGCGGCATCGAGCACACGGATGATGTGCGCGCGCTCCGCCTCCGCCAGGGTCGGCAGGCGTGGCGGCGCCTCGGCGGCCGGCGCGGCCACTGGATGCAGGAACTCGATGTCGGTGTCGCGGATGACTCGGCCAGGCGCGGAGAGCGCGGCTCGCGAGACCGTGCTTTCCAGTTCGCGGATGTTGCCGGGCCAGGGATACGAGTTGAGACGCGACAGCGCCTCGGGCGAGAACACTTTTGCGTCGAGTTGAAGACCGTTGTTTGCGCAGTACCGTGCAGCAAACCGATTCGCGAGCACGCCGATATCGATGGGCCGCTCACGCAGCGAGGGCAGCCGGATCGAGAACGCGTTCACGCGATAGTACAGGTCCTCACGAAAGCGGCTGTCGCGAACGAACTGATCGAGCGGCCGGTTCGTCGCCGAGATCAGTCGGAAGTCCACCTGCACCGAGCGCTGTCCGCCCAGCCGCTCGAATCGCCGGTCTTCCAGCACTCGCAGCAGCTTGGCCTGCGCGACGAGCGACAGGTCGCCGATTTCATCGAGGAAGAGCGTGCCGCGGTCGGCGAGCTCGACGCGTCCGGGCTTGCGATCGTGCGCGCCGGTGAACGCGCCCTTTTCGTAGCCGAAGATCTCCGACTCGAAGAGCGTGTCCGGCAGCGCCGCGCAGTTGACCGCCTGGAAGTTCTCCGTGCCGCGCTTACTGAGCTCGTGGATCATCCGCGCGACGACTTCCTTGCCGGAGCCGGTCGGGCCGAGGATGAGCACGGAGATGTCGGACTTGGCGGCCGTGCGGATCCACTCGAAGACGATCAGCATCTTCTCGTCGCGGCCGATCATTTCGCGGAAGCGCTGGACCGAGGGCGCCTGGTCTTCGGTGCTGATATCCGCTCGCCGCTCGAGGAACGTGTCGAGCAGCCGGTTGATCGCGTCACCTTCGGGACGGAGCGCGGAGAACTGCGCCGGCGGGCCGGCCTGCCGCTGAACGATGCCGAACTCGACGAGCTCTCTGAGGCAGTTCTCGACGTCCAGGCGCATGCGCCCGAACGTGGCCATCAGCGCTTCGACTTCAAAGGGCTCGCCGGGTCGTGCGCTCAGAAATCGGAGCAGTCCCGCCCGCAAGGGGGACTGGACGAGGGTACGGAATCGCGCGTCGACGTCGGCCGTCGAATCGGACCGCGAACCCAGCGCACGGTTGGTGGCAACGCTCATATCGGTATGTACAGCTCTGACGCTTTCAGAGGACTCGATCGTTTATCGGCCGATCGCGCGGGGCCCGACAGCCGCCAGCCGGGCCGGGTCATGCGGAGGTGCTAAGCTACATCCCTGATGCCCCATCGTGCCCCCGGTGCACCAGAAAAACCCCGAACAAACCACCTGAGCGGCAAGCCTATCCGGTACTACCGGCCCCGCGGCAGCGCCGACATCAGGCATCTCATTGACGAGGGCTTCCAGGCATTCAACGCCGCGCGGCTCGGTGAAGCGTGCCGCATCTTCACCGACAAGATGCTGCAGCCCGAGAACGACACGACGATCGGGCTCACGATTGCCGGCGCGTTGACGCCTGCCGGTCTGGGCGGCTGCATTGTCGAGCTGATGGAGCGCGGCCTCGTCGACTTCGTCATCAGCACCGGCGCCAATCTGTATCACGATTTGCACTACGCGCTGAACTTCACGCTGCACAGAGGTTCGCCCTTCGTCGACGATGTCCAGCTGTACGAGGACGGCGTCATTCGCATCTACGACGTGCTGTTTCCAGCGACCGTGCTGCTCGAGACCGATGCGTACATTCGAGACTTCCTCGTGCGCTCCGGCCTGAACGGCCCGGTCTCGACAGCCGAGCTGCACTACGCGCTCGGGCGCGACCTGATCAGCCGGCATCCGGGCTGCGAGCAGTACTCCGTGGTCGCGGCGGCGGCCGCCACCGGCGTGCCCGTCTTCACGTCATCTCCCGGCGACAGCTCAATCGGGATGAACATCGCGTATCACGAGCTGATGAACGACAGCCGCCTCATGGTCGATCCCAACAAGGACGTCAACGAGGTGTGCGCCTTCATCCTCGCCGGCAAGAAAAACGGCTGCGTGATTCTCGGCGGCGGATCACCGAAGAACTTCTATCTGCAGGGGCAGCCGACGCTCTGGGAAGTGTATGGAATCCCGAAGGGCGGGAACGACTACTTCATCCAGATCACGACAGACCAGGTTGTCTGGGGCGGACTCTCCGGCGCCACTCCGGCAGAGGCCGTGAGCTGGGGCAAGGTGAACCCGGGTGTGCTTCCCGATACCGCGGTCGCCTACATGGACTCGACAGTCGGATTCCCGCTGTTCTGCGAGTACGTCGTCGGCGCGCCAAACGGCCGGCGCCCTCGCAAGGAACTGGTGCACAAGCGCGACGAGCTCGTGGCGGTGTTGAAACAGCAGGCGAAGGCAGCAGCCGGGGGGTAGTACATGGGCACGTTGGCATCCGAGCTTGGCGGGCACGCGCAGCAGCTGTCCGGACAGCCGCGGGTGTACGTGGATGCGAACGTGCCGGCGGGTCTCGTCGCGTTCATGCGCTCGTCGCTGGCGTGGAACGTGTTGTTCGTGCTCGAGCACGACGATCTCCGGCGCGCGCGCGACGGCGAGCACTATCGCCTGGCCCGTCAGCTCCGGCGCACGCTGATCACGCTCGACCGCGACTATCTCGACGATCGCAAGTTCCCTCTCGAGCGCAGCGGAGGCGTCGTCGTGCTGATGGCGCCGACGCAGGGCGGCTTCATTCAACTCTTGAAACGACTCGACCGGGAAGTGCTGCGTGGAGGGACGGCCGATTGGGCCCAGCACGCGGATGACGAGTCGCTGCCGCTCGAGGGCCGCAAGCTTCACGTGCACGTGGACTGGGACGGTAAGTGATCGTCCTCTCGAACGGCGACGTGGTGCTTCCAGACCGCGTGCTGACTGGCGGCTCGATCATCATCGACGCCCAACGCATCGTCACAATAGAAAAACGGCCCGTTGATCTGGTGCGGGCGACGACGATCGATGTGAGCGACTCGTACGTCGTTCCCGGATTCGTTGACGTACACGTGCACGGCATCGAAGGGCACGACACCCTCGATCGTGATGACGCGGTCGCGCAGATCGCGTCTCGACTCCCACGCTACGGCGTCACGGCGTTCTGTCCGACGACGGTGGCCTGTCCACCGGAAGAATTGCAGGCGTTTCTGAATCAGGTGCGGAACGCCCGGGCCACGCCTGCGGCAGGCCTGGCCCGCGTGCTGCCGGCGCATCTCGAAAGCAACTTCATCAGCCCCGAGTATCGCGGCGCCCAGCCAGCGTCGTGTCTGCGGCTGCCGGGGGCGAGCACGCATGAGGGCGACTACTCTGGCCGCGACATCCTCGACGCGATTGCGGCGTCGCGACCCGACGTCGGCATCGTGACCCTCGCGCCGGAACTGCCGGGCGGCATCGATCTCGTCGCGTCACTGGTCGCCGCCGGCCACCGGGTTTCGCTGGGGCATTCGGGCGCTGATTTCGATACGGCCATCGCGGCGATCGAGGCCGGCGCGCGGCATGCGACGCATCTCTTCAACCGGATGACGCCGATCGCGCACCGGGCTCCAGGCCTGGCGGGAGCGGTGCTCGCGCGTGAAGACGTGGCAGCCGAGCTGATCTGCGACGGCTATCACGTGCATCCTGCCATGTGCCGGCTGGCGATGGCCGCCAAGGGCGCGCACGGCGTGATGGCGATTACCGACGGGACGGGCGCCTCGGGTTTGCCCGTGGGATCCGTGGCTCGTCTGGGTGGCCAGCGCATCGAGTCGCGCGGTGACGCCGCGTTCCTCGAGACGGGAACGCTGGCCGGCAGCACGCTGACCATGGATCGGGCGTTTCGTCATATCGTCACCAGGTTCGGTGGTTCCATCGTCGAGGCGGCAACGATGTGCTCGACGACACCCGCGCGCGAGCTCGGCCTCACCGGGTTTGGCGTCATTGCGGTCGGGGCCATCGCCGATCTGGTCGTGCTCGACCGGGGATTTCGGGTCGTTCGGACGTTCATTGGGGGTGAGCAGGTGCTGGGGCCGGTTGCCGCTCAATGAACGGCCCTTCGGCCATTCCCGTCTAACGCCGCTGAGAGGACGCCATGCGCAAGATGACTCACGTACTCGGCTCGGTCCTGGGCGTTTCAGTTCTGGCTGTCGGGTCCGCTGCCTGCAGCATCGACGTGCGCGGCGAGGGGATCGTGACTCGTGAGGAGAAGCGGTTCACGGTCACCGGCGCGCCGGATCTGAATCTGCGGACCTTCGATGGCTCGATTCAGTTGAAGTCCTGGGACCGCGACGAGGTCCTGGTCGAGATCGAACGGCGAGGGCCGGACACGCAGACCGCGGAAGCGCTGGTCGTCAACGCAACCCAGGACGGCAATCGGATTCTCGTCGAGGCGCCCGGGCCCCGCGAGCGCCAGCACACCATTCACATCGGCTCCTGGCAGTCGCCGTCGGTGAGCCTCATCGTCACGGCTCCCCGGAAGCTGACCGCCGAAGCTCGCACGGGTGACGGTTCGATTGAGGCCGACGATCTGGCCGGCACGATCGCGCTCAACAGCGGCGATGGGAGCATCCAGGCAAGGCGCGTGGAAGGGAATCTGCGCGCCCGTACCGGCGACGGGTCGATCGGGATCACCAACGCGGCCGGCCGGGTCGAGGCTGATTCCGGCGATGGCTCCATCGAGATCTCTGGCCGTCTCGAGGCGCTCGATGTCAGGACCGGCGATGGCGCCGTGCGACTCGACGTCATCGACGGCAGCGTGCTGAAGACCGATTGGAACGTCAATACGGGCGACGGTTCGATCACCGTTCGGCTGCCGGCGAATCTCGATGCGGAGATCGATGGCGCACACCGGCGACGGCGGCGTTCACGCCAGCGGAGTGGACGGCGTGACGAGCCAGAACGAAGAGGACCGTGGCACGCTGCGCGGACGCGTCGGAAAAGGCGGCCGCACGCTGCGGCTTCGCAGCGGCGACGGCTCGATCAATATCTCCCGCTGATCACCGCAGCGGACGCGACGCGTACGTCGGTGGGATCGGTGATTCCTGCGTCGTGAAACGCGTCGCGCCGCTCGCGGCACTTGCTGCACTGTCCGCAGTGAAGTCCCTGCCGCGGGTTCATGCACGAGAGCGTCAGCTCGAACGGCACACCGAGCTCCGCGCCCAGGCGAATCACGTCGCTCTTGTGCATCTCGACAAATGGCGCCGCTATCGTGATCTCGTGGGCGAGCCCGAGCGACAGCGTGCGTGCCATCGAGCCGAAGAACTCCAGCGTGGCGTCCGGGAACGGGTTGCCCGCCAGCGGTCCGATCGCGATGCGTGACAGCTTCTGCTGCGCGCAGTAGATACCAGCCTTGCTCAAGAGGACGATGTTGCGGCCAGTCAGGTAGACGTCCTCGTCCGGCGTATCGAAGCCGGGCGGCGTGCCACGCAGCGCCCAGTGCGTTGGCGGATACAGATCCTCGACCGTGAACGTCAGATGCGCGACCGGCGCGAGACCGCGATAGACGGGTGACGCGAGCAGGCGATCGACCGCGGCGAGCTCCTCGCGCTTCCCACGCCAGTCCGGCGCTGACGTACACCGGATGGACCTGGCACGTGCGCGCTTCAGCCGCGGCGAGCACGGCGCTGTCGAGCCCGGAGGAGAACAAGACGGCGGTGGCCGGTGCAGGAACCATCGGGAGTTGGAGGTTGGGCGTTGGAGTGGTCATCGATAAGATACAAGGCTATGTACTCGGTCACCAAGCGCATCGACTTCTGCTACGGCCATCGGCTCCTCGACTACGACGGCATCTGCAAGCACCCGCACGGACACAACGCCGTGGCCGAGATCGAGATTCGCACCGACGCGCTCGACGCGCGGAACATGGTGGCCGACTTCAACGACATCAAGCGCGTCGTCAAGACGTGGGTCGATCGCGAGCTCGATCACAAGATGATCCTGCGCCGCGACGATCCGCTGGTGACGCTGCTGCAGGGGCTTGGCGAGCCGATGTATCTCGTGGACAGCAATCCGACCGTGGAGCGCATCGCGCGTCTGATCTTCGACGTCTCGCGCGAGCAGGGGCTGCCGGTCTTTCGTGTCACCGTCTGGGAAACGCCGACGTCGTGGGCCACCTACACCGCCTGATTGCGTTCGATCTCGACGGCACCCTCATCGATTCGCGGCGCGATCTCGCGGATTCAGCCAATCAGCTGATCGAGGAGCTCGGCGGTCAGCCCCTGACCGAGGAACAGATCGGGGGCATGGTGGGTGAGGGAGCCGGCGCTGCTCGTCCGCCGCGCCATGCGCGCGGCCGGCCGGGGCGAACGTGCTCGCGCCCTTGAACGCTTTCTCGAGATCTACGACGAGCGGTTGCTGAATCACACGCGCCTGTACGACGGCATCGGTGACGTCGTGCGAGGCGCGCGCACGCATGGCTCGCCTCACCGTGCTGACCAACAAGCCGATCGCTCCGACCGAGCGCATTCTCGCCGCGCTCGGCCTGCGCGATGCCTTCGACGAGGTCGTCGGCGGCGACGGTCCGTTCCCCGCAAGCCCGATCCCGCCGCGCTGCACCGCGATGATGACGAACGCGGGTGCGACGGCCGCGGACACGCTGCTCGTCGGCGACTCGGCCATCGACCTCGAGACGGCACGTCGTGCGGGAGTCGCGTGCTGCCTGGTCTCGTATGGGTTTGGATTCCGGCCGGAGTTGCGGACCGAGGGCCCTGACCTGCGGGTTGCCGACGACGCGCCAGCGTTGGCGCGAGCGATCGCCGAGTTTACGAACCCAGGTTAGAGCGAGCGCAAGAACGCGAGGAGCGCTGCCCGGTCCTCGCTGATGCTCTTCTCGAACCCTCGCTGCGCGATGCTCGGCTTCACCGGCGTGCCGCCGGATCGCCTCCTCGATGGTTGCCGCGGAGCCGTCGTGGAGCAGCGGCCGCCGGAACCGCAGTCCCCAGAGCGCCGGCGTGCGCATCTCCTCGGGCGCCCCCGACTCCTGTTGAATCCCGTCGCCGGTCCCGACGTCGTGGAGCAGCAGATCGGAGAAGAGCGGCACGGCCACACGGTTGAAGAGAGGGTTCGCGCTCGGGCCGGTCGTCAGCACCGGTGTGTGACAGGCGCTGCAGCCGATGGCGCCGAAGACCCGCTCGCCATTCCTCGTCGTCTCGTCGATCGGCCCGCGGGCGAGCGGCGCGAGGAACTTCATGAAGCTCGCGAAGTTGTCGATGCCGCGTCGGCCGGTGCGCGGATCCCTGATGTCCTCGGGGTCGGGAATCGGATCGCACACGCGCATGCGCTCGTGCGAGATGCCGACCGCGACCTCCTGCGAGAACAGATCGTTGGTGATGCCCATCTCGTTGCGATAGGCGTCGGCGCTGAACGCCAGCAGCGTCGCGTGCTGCGCTTTCCAGCCAAAGCGCCCGACGCGACGCTCTCCGGACGCGCGGTCGGTGACGATCGCCGCCCGGCCGCTGACGCCGTCGCGATTGCGATCGAACGGATCCTCGAGGGCCAGCAGCGTATCGTCGGGGATCGCTTCGACCAGACCGGCGCCGAAGACCGGAATCGGGCACTCGCCGGACGATGATCGTGGCCTCGGGGGGAATGACCGGCTGACAGGCGTGGCCCGGGAACCGAGAAGAGGTGAAAGAGCGACTCGCCCGACGAATCCAGCGCGATGAACTCGCCCTGCGGACCGCGTCGTCCGGCGCGCACTTCGGCGATGGCGCTGGCGCCGCCCACCGCGGGCACGCTGTGGCACACGGCGCAGCTCGTGCCGTTGAAGGCCGGGCCGAGCCCCTCATCTGACGTCTCCACCTCGAGGAAGTCGTCCAGTCCCAGACGGAACTCTTCGAACTCGACCGGCGTGACGCCGGGCAGCGCGTCCCCGGGCACGGCGCGCGCACCTGTGCGACGAGCAGCGCTCCGGCGAATGCAGACAAGGCAGACAAGTGCAGTCACCGCAAGCCACAAGGGTTTGAGTACCAATGCACGTCACTCCGTCGCGATGATCACGCCGCGCATGAACTCGTGACCCGCGCCGCACACGCGCGAGCACTCGAACGTGTAGCGGCCCGCCTTCGGCTGAAAGGTGACCGTCGCCGGCTCCGCGCCCGCGCTTCGGGAGCTCGATGTCGACGTCGGTGCCCACGATGTGGAAGCCGTGCGCCGTGTCGTCGCTCTCGCAGGCGAATCTCGAGACGCGTGCCGGCCTTCGACGCGAATCTCCGACGGCGTGAACGCGAATCGCTCGGCGGTGATTTCGATCACGCGCGCGTCTTGTGCGCCCGCTCGCCAGTACGCGGGAACGCCCCGTCAGCAGCGACCACGCCGGTCAGCGCCACGAGCGCGAGAAGTCTGATTGAGGTACCCATCAGAACCACCATCCCAGGCCGACGTTGAACGAGTTCGGCGCGCTGATCACCGAGCTCCGGTTACCGACGATCGAGTAGTCCACCTTGACGGCGATGTCCGGGTCGGGCCAGTAGTTGGCGCCGACGACCCAGGCATCGCGATCGAACTCGAGCAGCGGCACGTAGCCGGTCGGCATCCGGTACTGCGTGTCGAAGTTCTCGTAGCGCACGAACGCGCCCACTTCGCCGAAGCGCGGACCGAGACAGGAATCGATGGCCGCCTTCGAGCGAGAAGCCGCGAAGCGCGCTCGCGATGTTCGGGTTGACGCCGACGCGAAGCGCCAGCGCGTCGTTGAGGAGGTCGGCGTTGTCGATCCAGACCTGGGCGAACTGGGCGCGCAGCTCGAGCCCGCGCCGCGAATACCGCGCATCGGCTTCAGCAAGCGAGACCGGCACGTCGAAGCGCGGCCGGAACTCGAAGCCTGATCGGCCGGACCACCCGCTGGCGCCGAGCGTCAGGCCGCGGTAGCCGACGTACTCCACGCGGCCGGTGACGCCGGGCCTGCCCGACGTTGGATTCGGACCCTTTCTGCCGGCCTTCGCGCACGCCCTCTTCGGCGTTGAATTCGGCGGCGTTGAGCGGCGCGGTGACGTACGCCCGATAGCGCCAGCCTCGTCCGATCTCGCCGTGCACGCCCGCGCCGGTCTCGAACCAGGTGGTCGGCACAATCACCGTGTCGATGAACGGCCGCTCGACGCCGTAGTAGGTCGGCGGCTCGTGCCGCTCGTTGATGATGCCGATCGGGCATCAGCATCATGCCGGCGCGCACGTTGAAGGATCGCGTCGAGCAGGAAGTCCACATACGCCTGCTCGAGCTCGAGCTCGCCGGCTTCCTCGAGCCCTTCAACGAACGCGTGCTCCAACTCCAGCTCGCCGACGAAGCGGATGCGTGGCGAGAACGTGTGCGTGACGAGCAGGACAAAGCGATGGAAATCGAGCCGGCCGTCCTCGAACTCCGGCTTGTTGAAGTGGAAGTCCATGTACCCCGAGAGGTTCGTCCGCGGGGCGCTCGCGGCTTTCTGCGCGTCGGTCTGCGCCAGCGCCGGCATTGCCAGCAGGCACAGCAGCAGCACGTGCGCCACGTGCACCAGCAGCTTCGACGCCGCTCGCGTGCCGATGGTGATGCGCTGATCGTTCTTGCCGCGGACGCGGACGCTGTCGGCGGCGGCGTCGCGCGCTTCGACCTCGATCGCTTCGCCGGGCTTGAGATGGTGCTGCTCGATGAAGCGCAGGAACTCCTTGTCCTGATCGATGACGCGCGTGACGGTGACGGTCGTCTCGAGCGGGCAGGACAGGAGCGTCTGCGCCTCCTGCGGTTTCACCAGCCCCTCGGCGTTCGGGATCGGATCGCCGTGCGGATCGGTCTCGGGCCGGCCGAGCATCTCGTCCATGCGATCGATCAGCCGATCGGTGACCGCGTGCTCGAGCAGCTCGGCTTCGTCGTGCACCTCGTCCCACGAGTAGCCCATGACGCGCACGAGAAAGAGCTCGATCAGGCGATGGCGTCGCAGCACGAGCGCCGCGAGCTTCTGCCCGGCGGCGGTCAGCGCGACGCCCGGCATAGGGCTCGTATTCCACCAGCCCGGACTCGGCGAGCGTCTTGACCATCGTCGTCGCCGTGCCCGGGGTGACGCCCACGGCGGTCGCGAGCTGGCCCATCGGCAGCAGCCGCTGGCCGGCCGGAAGTGTGGCCGCGCCGGCATAAATGGCCTTCAGATAGTTCTCAACCGTGCTGGATGCGAGCATGGATCAGGGCCAGCAGATAAATTTGAGTGTCAGAAGTTCGAGCATGTTATCATCCACACCATAATTTTGAAAGCTCAAAAATCATTGGATCTAAATGGCTTCTGACCACAGACACTCAGGCGTCGCTCGTTCCCGGCCGCCAGGGGTCAGAGTCGGGGTCAGACCCGGGGTCAGACCCCAAGCCCGGCGGCTGGCGCAGCGTTCCCAGCGCCCCGAGCCTGCGCGAGGTCCACGGGTCGATCGTGGTCCCCGGCGACGCCGGGTTCTGGCGAAAGATGATGGCGTTTGCCGGCCCGGGGTATCTGGTCGCGGTTGGCTACATGGACCCGGGCAACTGGGCGACCGACCTCGCCGGGCGGCGCGCGATACGGCTACACGCTGCTCAGCGTGATTCTCATTTCGAATCTGATGGCGATCCTGCTGCAGGCGCTCGCCGTCAGGCTCGGCATCGGCAGCGGCCGCGACCTCGCACAGGCCTGTCGCGACAGCTACTCGAAGCCGGTCACGATCGCGTTGTGGATCGTCTGCGAGATTGCGATTGCCGCGTGCGACCTGGCGGAAGTGATCGGCGCGGCGATCGCGCTCAACCTGCTCTTCGGTCTGCCGCTGATCTGGGGCGTGTGCCTCACGGCGCTCGACGTGCTCATCATTCTGTATCTCCAGAACCAGGGATTCCGCTACGTCGAAGCGCTGGTGGTCGCGTTGATCGTGGCGATCGCCGCGATCGTTCGCGATCGAGATCTGGTTGGCGGCGCCAGACCTCGGCGACGTCGCCACCGGCTTCATCCCTCGCACGGAGATCCTCACGGACCCGGCGATGCTGTACATCGCGATCGGCATCCTGGGCGCGACGGTGATGCCGCACAACCTGTATCTGCACTCGTCGATCGTGCAGACGCGCCGCTATCTCGACACGCTCCCCGGCAAGACCGAAGCGATCCGCTTTGCGACGATCGACTCCTCGGTCGCGCTGATGTCGGCGCTGTTCATCAACGCCGCCATCCTCATCGTGGCGGCGGCGGTGTTTCACGGGACGGAGCACGAGTCGGTAGCGGACATCGGCGATGCCCACATGCTGCTGTCGCCGCTGCTGGGCACGACCGCCGCCGGCGCGCTCTTCGCGGTGGCGCTGCTGTGCTCCGGCCAGAACGCGACGCTGACCGGCACGCTGGCCGGGCAGATCGTCATGGAAGGCTTCGTCAACATCCGGCTGCGGCCATGGCTGCGGCGGCTCATCACGCGGCTGGTGGCGATCGTACCCGGCGGTGATCGTGGTGAGCCTCTACGGCGAGCGCGGGACCGGCGCGCTGCTCATCCTGAGCCAGGTGATTCTGAGTCTGCAGCTGCCGTTCGCGGTGTTTCCGCTGGTCAGCTTCACGAGCGATCGCGCGCAAGATGGGCGCGTTCGTGTCGCCGCGGTGGGTGCAGGTGCTGGCGTGGACTATCGCGGTTATCATTGCCGCGCTGAACGTGTTCCTGCTGTATCAGACGTTCTTCGCGTAGCCATGTATCGATCGATTCTCGTCGCCGTCGAGAACTCGCGTGCCGATCGCACGATCCTCACGCATGTGCGCGAGCTCGCGACGCTGACCGGCGCCGAGCTGCTGCTGGTCCACGTGGCCGACGGCTGGGCGGCGCGGAACTTCGATCGAGCTCAAGCTGCGCGAATCGGAGGAGATGAAGGCCGACCGCGCGTATCTCGCTCACGTCGCGTCGGAGCTGACGGCTGCGTCGCTGAAGGTGTCCACCGAGCTCGCGATGGGCGATCCGGCCACCGAGCTCATTCGTATTGCCGAGGAGCGCAAGGTCGACCTCATCGCGATGTCCACGCACGGGCATCGCTTCTTCAACGATCTGCTGCGCGGGACCACCGTGAACAAGGTGCGGCACGTCGTCAAGATTCCCGTCCTGCTCCTGCGCGCGCAGTGACCCTGCGGGCCGACATCGCGACGCCCGAGGGCAAGCGTCGCTACGTCCGGCGCCTGTTCGCGACCATTGCCGACCGCTACGATTTCATCACCGGCTTTCTGTCGTACGGTCAGGACCGGCGGTGGAAGCGGAAGGTCATCGAGCTCGCCGATCTTCGCGAGAGCGATCGCGTGCTCGACCTCGCGTGCGGGACCGGCGATCTGTTGTTCGCGGCGATTCCGCCTGCCCGGTCCGGCGTGGGTCTCGACGTGACTCATCGCATGCTGCAGCTCGCCCGTCAGCGGCGGAGCGAGTCACGCGCAGCCCTCGTCGCCGGAGACATGCTGGCACTTCCGTTTGGTGATGCTCGCTTCACCGTGGTCACCACGGGCTATGGTTTGCGGAATGTGCCCGACCTCGATCAGGCGCTGCGCGAAATTCACCGGGTGCTGACGCCGGGCGGCCGTTTGCTCTCACTCGATTTCAACCGGCCGGGCAGCGCGCTCGTGCGGAGTGTCTATCACGCGTATCTGACGGTTGTCGGCTCGCTGCTCGGCCTCGCGCTGCACGGCGATCCGGACACCTATCGCTACATCCCCGAATCGATCCGCAACTATCCCGGCGCGAAGGCCGTCGCGGCGCTGATGACCCACTTCGGGTTCGTCGATGTGCGGGTGATTCCCGTGCTCGGCGGCTTGATGGCGATTCACATTGCCAGAAAGCCAGTCTGACCCTAGGCTGACATATCGATTATCAATTCTAAACTTGACGATATTCGATATCCAGATTATCGTTAATCGATAATTGGAGTCGAATTGTATGTCTCGATCCTTTCCGTCCGCTTTGGCGGTCTCGCGCCTTGTGGTGCGCGGCCTGATCGTGGTCAACCTTGTGTTCGGGGGCCTGATTCTGGCCCTCTTCGTCGCCAGCCTCGTTGCCAGCGATCAGGTGTTCGCGGCACTTGGTGCCGATCCCGCGAATGCACGGCTCGTGAGCGGCGGGCGCGTGATCATGGTGATTGGCATCGGCTCGACACCGCTTGCGCACATTCTGCTAACGCGTCTTCTGGCGATCGTCGAGACCGTACGGCTCGGCGATCCGTTTGTGGCCGGCAACGCGGCACGCTTGCAGACCACCGCGTGGGCGCTGCTGGGCCTCGAGGTGCTGCATCTGGTGGTTGGCGCGGTTGCCGCTGCCGTCTCGACCGATGCGCAGCCGCTCGATGTCGACTGGAACTTTTCGGTGACCGGGTGGCTTGCGGTGCTCCTGCTGTTCGTGCTCGCGCGCGTATTCGACTACGGAACGCGGATGCGCGACGACCTCGAAGGCACGGTGTGACATGCCGATTCTCGTGAAGCTAGACGAGGTGCTGCACGCGCGAAGGATGACGCTGACACAGCTCGCCGACAGAATTGGTCTGACGCTCGCGAACCTGTCGATCCTGAAGACAGGCAAAGCACGTGCGGTGCGGTTCTCGACCCTCGAAGCGATTTGCGAGGCGCTGCAGTGTCAGCCTGGGGATCTGCTCGAATACGCGGCGTCGCCCGCGGCCGATGAAGCGTCCGCGCCCACACCAGCAGCTGCGCCGGTTCGAGCACCGCTCAGGCGCGAATTGAAGACCCTTCCAGAAGAGGCATAACCCACATGACCGATGTATCGCTGTTCCGTCTGTACGCCCTGCGGGCCGCGTATCTGCTCATTGCGGTGGGGCTCGCCTCGACGATATGGCCGCTGCTGCTCAACCACTCACCCGCGTGGCCGCTGATGAACAGCGTCGTCTGCAGCCTGCTGGCCGGCGTGTCTGTTCTGGCCGCTGTGGGAATCCGCTATCCGTTGCAGATGCTGCCAGTGCTGCTCTTCGAGCTTCTCTGGAAGAGCATCTGGCTGACGACAGTCGCGCTCCCGCTCTGGTCTGCGAATGCGATCGACGCCCGCGCAATGGAGACGGTGAGAGACTGCGTGCCGGCGGTGGTGCTCATCCCTCTGATCCCATGGCGCTACGTGCTGGCGAATTACGTCAGGAAGCCGGGCGATCGGTGGAGGCGCGAGGACCGCAGGGAAACGATCCTCGCATCTGGTGAGATTCGGGCTTAGTCCGGACTAGCGTTCGAGCCAGGGCTCCAGAGCTGTGACCAGGAACTCCAGGACCTCGTCCTCGCTCAACTGATCGGGTGAGGCGCCCTGCCTGATCGGACGTTCTTCTTCGAGCGTGCGCGACCCGCGCGTGCGGCGGATCCGGCCCGTAACGGTTGGCGGCTCGGCCTCGCTGTCGAGCGTGAGCTCGACGAAATCATCCTGGCCGCGATCCAGTGCCAGCCGTAGTCCGCGTCCGGGTGTGGACACGGTGAACGCGTAGTTTTCGGCCTTCAACGAGCCAGCGATCTGGCGCGCCAGGGGAACGGCAACATGTGTGAGAAAACTCTCGTACGCGGCTTCGGCAGTCGCGGCGTGCTCGCGTTTCCGCTTCGCGCGCTCACGCGCATTCACCATCGCTGCCTGCACGCGTTTTCGTACCAGTGATACTTCCAATGGCGTCTCCTCAGATCGCGTTGGCCCTGCGCAGTTCGTCGATTTCGTCGAGCGTGATCCCGAGATCGGCGAGCACCTGCGTCGTGTGCTGACCGAGCGTCGGCGGAGCCGTGCGCACGCTTCCCGGAGTTTCAGACAACTTGATGGGCACGCCGAGCACCTTGAGCGTCCCTGCCGTGGCGTGCTCCACCGCCTCGATCATGTTCCGCGCCAGGAGCTGCGGGTCGGACAGCGCGTCAGGCACGTCGCGTACCGCTCCGCATGGAACTCCGGCGCGGCTGAGGACTTCGTTCCAGTGAGCGCGTGATTCCTGTCGCAGGACCGGTACGAGTCGCTCGCGCAGCTCACTGTGATGGACGACGCGCGCCGGGTTGGTGGCGAAGCGTTCCTCGTCGAGCAACGTTTGCAGCCCCGTCACTTCGCAGAAGCGCCGGAACTGGTCATCGTTGCCCACGGCCAGGAAGATCTCACCGTCGGCCGCGCTGAACGTGTCATACGGCGCGATCGTCGCGTGGCGATTCCCGACGCGCTGAGACATGGTCGCCGTCGTGAGGTGCATCGACGCGTGATACGTGAGCAGCGAGACGACGCCGTCGAGCATGCCGACGTCCACGTGCTGTCCCCGCCCGGTCCGGTCGCGCGAGTACAAGGCGAGCACGATGCCCTGAGCGGCGAGCAGGCCGGCGACCAGATCCGCGATCGCGACGCCGACGCGGAACGCCGGACCATCGGCCGCGCCGGTCACGCTCATGAGGCCGCCCTCCGCCTGCATCACCGCGTCATATCCCGCCTGATGCCGCCGCGGTCCGGTTTGCCCGAATCCGGAAATCGAGCAATAGACCGCGCGGGGGTGCGTGGTCTTGATCGTGTCGTATCCGAGGCCGAGCCGGTCGAGCGTGCCCGGTCGAAAGTTCTCGACCAGCACGTCGGCCCGGTCGAGAAGTTTGCCCAGAGCCGCGCGGCCGCCCGGCTGCTTGAAGTCGAGCGTCACGCTTTCCTTGTTGCGGTTGATGCTGAGGAAGTACGCGCTCTCGCCGGCGACGAAGGGCGGTCCCCAGGCACGCGTCTCATCGCCGCGCCCGGGCTGCTCGATCTTGATGACCCGGGCCCCCATGTCGGCCAGCAGCATGGTGCAGTAGGGTCCTGACAGGACGCGCGTCAGATCCAGGACCGTCAGGCCGGCCAGCGGCCCACTTGGAGGCATCCGCTCATTCTAGTTGTGGCCAACCCGAATCGACGTTCTGTCGTCACAGTCCACGGATGGTTCACCAACCGGACGGCTCTTTACTCGGGCGCCTCTTCCCACCTACCCTTTCTTCCGTGTCTGCATGACGGCTTCTGATTACGCGAAAGCCCGCCGAGTGCTCGCGCGCCGCGATCCGGTGATCCGGGATCTGATGCGGCGCCACGGCCCGTGCGGGCTCGCCAGCGCGCAGCGCACCGATCCGTTTCGGGCGCTCCTGCACGCCATCATCGCGCAGCAGTTATCCACGAAGGCTGCGGCGACCATTGAGGCGCGTGTCGCCGCGCTCTTCGATGGCCGTCCGACGGCCGCGGCGATTGCGGCCACGCCCGACGATCGCCTTCGCGCCGCCGGCATCAGCCCGCAGAAGCTCCGCTACATCCGCGACCTGTGCGCGCGGACGGCGGACGGGTCGCTGGCGCTCGATGCGCTGGGAGCGTTGCCGGACGAAGACGTGATTGCGGCGCTGACGAGCGTGAAGGGCATCGGCCGCTGGACGGCCGAGATGTTCCTCATGTTCCGCCTGCATCGGCCCGACGTCCTGCCGGTCGGGGACCTTGGCATCGTCAAAGCCGTCCAACGAGCGTATAAGCTGCGTCTCGTACCAACGCCGGTTCGTCTGACCCGGCTCGGCGAGAACTGGCGGCCCTATCGTTCCGTCGCGTGCTGGTATCTGTGGGCAAGTCTCGACAACGCGTGAATGTAGGGGCCGCCTGCAGGCGGCCCAAATCGGCAGAAGAGTGACTGTCATGAACATACGAGCATTCATTTCCGTTCTGGTGGCCCTGCTCCTCGCGATCGCGGGCCTGACGACCTCGTTCGCGCAGAACCGCGGCGCCACGGCGGCGGCCGATATTCCGCGTCTGCAATTCGAGAAGTACTCGCTGCCGAACGGGCTCGAGGTCATTCTCAGCCCCAAGCGCGGCCTGCCGATGGTGGCGGTCAATCTCTGGTATCACGTCGGTCCCGCCAACGAGGACAAGGGGCGCACCGGGTTCGCGCACCTCTTCGAGCACATGATGTTTCAGAGCTCGAAGCACGTGCCGCCCGACTCGCACATCCGGCTGCTCGAGGCCGCTGGCGCGAGTGACCTGAACGGCACCACCGATTACGACCGCACGAACTACTTCGAGACCGTGCCCGCCAATCAGGTCGAGCTCGCCCTCTGGCTCGAATCCGATCGGATGGGGTACCTGCTCGAGAAGGTCGATCAGGCCGCGCTGTCGAATCAGCAGGACGTGGTCCGCAACGAACGGCGTCAGAGCGTCGAGAACGAGCCCTATGGACTGGCCGAAGAGGCGATGGTTCAGACGCTGTTCCCGGCCGGCCATCCGTACTACGGCAACGTCATCGGGTCCCACGAAGACATCCAGGCGGCGAAGCTGGAAGACGTGAAGCGGTTCTTCCAGCAGTACCTACGCGCCAAACAACGCCAGCCTTGCCATCGTCGGCGACTTCGAGCCGGCGCAGATGAAGGCGCTGGTCCAGAAATACTTCGGCTCGTTGAAGCGGGGCCCGGCGGTGCCGCCGATCAAGGCCGAGACGCCGAAGATCACGTCCGAGCGCCGCAAGGTCGTCACCGCGCGCGTGGAGCTGCCGCGGGCGTACATGGCCTGGCTGACGTCGCCGATTCTGAAGCCAGGCGATGCCGATGCGGACATCGCTGCGACGATCCTTGGCGGCGGACGTTCGAGCCGCCTCTATAAGAAACTGGTCTATGAAAAGCAGATCGCGCAGGACGTCACGGCGCAGCAGTACTCGCTGATGCTGGGATCGATCTTCCAGATCCAGGCGACCGCGCGTCCGGGACACACGGTGGAGGAGCTGGAAAAAGCCATCGACGAGGAACTGGCGCTCCTGCGCTCGACGCCGACGGAGACTCGAGAGATCGAGCGGGCCCGCAACATGATCGAGACCAACATCATCGGCGGACTCGAGCGGCTCGGCGGATTCGGCGGCATCGCCGATCGCCTCAACTCCTACAACCACTATCTGGGCAATCCCGACTATCTGCAGCAGGACGTGCAGCGCTATCGCGGCGTCACCGCGGCGACGCTGCAGGCGTTCGCGCGCGATCAGCTCGCCCAGTCCGGCCGTGTCGTCATGCACGTCGTGCCCGGACAGCCGGCGGCATCGACGCAGGTCGCCACGCCGCCGGCGTCACAGGCAGCGGCCGGCCAGGGCGAGTCGATCAACGCCGATGAACCGTGGCGCAACGAGATGCCGAAACCGGGCTCCGCGCGCACCCTGCAGCTGGCCACGCCGCTGTCAGAGACACTGCCGAACGGACTGACACTGATCCTCAACGAGCGTCGTGGTCTGCCGATCGTCGCGGCCAACCTGGTGCTGCGGACCGGCAGCGACGCGAATCCGCTCGACAAGCCGGGGCTCGCCAACTTCGCCGCGGCGATGCTGGACGAGGGCACGTCAACGCGGAACGCGCTGCAGATCGCCGATGAAGTCGCGCAGCTTGGCGCCTCGCTTGGCATCAGCAGCTCGATGGATGCGACGACGCTGTCAGCGCGCTCGCTGTCCAAGAACTTCGCGGCCACCGTGAATCTGCTTGCCGACGTGACGCATGCGTCCGTCATTTCCTGCCGAGGAGATCGAGCGCCAGCGGGCCAGCCGTCTCGCGCAGATCGTGCAGCAGCGCGACAACCCCAATCAGGTCGCCGCGCAGGTGACCGCGGCGGCCCTCTACGGACCGAAGCATCCGTACGGATACAGCGAAATCGGAACGGAGGCGGCGCTCAAGAGCGTGTCGCGGGCCGACATGGAAGCGTTCTGGAAGCAGAACTTCGTGCCCAACAATGCGGCGCTCGTCGTCGCCGGCGACATCTCGATGAGTGAGCTGCGGGCGTCTGGCGGAAAAGGCGTTCGGTGCCTGGCAGCGTGGCACGCCGGTTCAACCGGCACTCGGCGCACCGGCCACGACGCCGGCCCGTGTGGTCATTGTGGACAAGCCTGGTAGTCCGCAGACGCAGCTGCGCGTGGCGAGCATCGGCGCGCCGCGGTCGTCGCCAGACTTCCGCCCGATGCAGGTGATGAACCTGGCGCTCGGCGGACTCTTCTCCAGCCGCATCAACATGAACCTCCGCGAGGAGCACGGTTACACCTACGGCGCCAACTCCCAGTTCTCGTTCAGGCGTACGGCGGGACCGTTCCAGATCGCTTCGGGTGTTCGCACCGACGTGACCGCGGCCGCGGTCGGCGAGATCTTCAAGGAGGTCCGTGGCATGGTTGACAAGCCGGTGTCCACCGACGAACTGCAGAAGGCCAAGGACTCGCTGGCCAACTCGCTGCCCGGCGCGTTCGAGAGCAGCGCGAACGCGGTCGGCAACTTTTCCAACGTCTTCATCTACAACCTGGGTCTCGACTATTACAGCCGCTATGCCGAGCAGGTGAACGCGGTGACGCCGGAGCAGGCGCTGGCGGTATCGAAGAAGTATCTGGTGCCGGGCAGCATGGTGGTCGTTGCCGTCGGCGATCGCACGAAGATCGAGCCCGAGCTGCGGAAACTCAATCTCGGTGCGGTGGAAATTCGAGACGCGGAGGGGAAGCCAATCTCGTAGCCGTGCCGCGGAGCCTCGTCAGCACGGCACGCTGCTCCTCGTTCAGCGTCCGGTACATGGCGAACAACAGGACCGTACGCCGCACGTTCTCCTGAGCGCGCAGGGCCTCCACCTGCTCGCTCAGTCGCGCCACGCTGGCATCGTCGCCATTGCCACGCTCGAGCACGCGTTCGAGGAGACGATCCATCTCTTCGATCTTCTGGTGCAGGGCGAGGCGCTGAGGGAGTCCCCGCTCGAACAGCGCGTCCAGTCTGTGAACCTGCGTCGGCGACAGCCGCAGTTCCCGCTGGACGGGCTCCGCCGCCACCAGCGCTCTCGACGCTCCACGGCGTCCGGACCTCGCGTCTGCGTGGGACAGCAGCGTCTACTCCTGGCGCGAGAGGTCGACAACCACTGATGCCAGTGGCGAGTGACACGTTCTTCGCGAACGCGCCGCGATACTGCTCGTACAAGGCTCGCTGTTCGTCGGGAAATGCCTCGTAGAGCGTCTGCATGATCCCGTAGTCAGCATCCTTTACGACGGGATGCACCATATGCACGTAGGCGATCGTGCCGTCGGCGAGGGGTTGCGTCATCCGCATCACCTTCCAGCCGGCGGCCTGCTGCCGCCGCAGTGGATCTGCGGACTTCATCAGCGCCACCCGCATCTTCGCCATGATCTGCTCGAAGTCGGCAGTCTTGTCCGGCTTGATGGCCATCGTCCACAGCGCGGTATCGCCGTCGAAGGTGAGCTTCTGATGTGCGGTCTGCTGACCGTTCTGCGCCGCCAGTGCCGCACCCAATCCGGCGCCGATGACGATGCTCATGAGTGTGCCGATCAGAACGCGAGCGATTCGGTGAGACACGTTGATCCTCCTGGGCTCACGATAGCGCCGCGCGGGCGCCGGCGCGTATCCTGACAGGTCGGTATTTCCGGTGCCGTGAAGCCTGTAAATGCCACTGCGTCGCCGCTCAACCGATGCGATCGGCGTTACCATGCAGAGCATGGAGCGTCGCCTCGTCGAGCGCCTCACGATTCGAGCCGTGCTGCTCTCCGGCTTCGGCCTGATGCTCGGGTTGTGGCTGTTCGCGGGCTATCAGGTCACCGCGCGCCTCCAAGCGGTGCAGCGCGACGGCGCCGCGGTGAGCGCGCGCTATCAGCAGGCGCAGGAGCTGCTGGCGTCCGTGCGCACGCAAGTGCTCGTGGCCTCGGTGCTCCTCAGAGATGCACTGCTCGATCCCGATGCGCACGCGCAAGCGAGTCACCGGCAGACGATCGAGAAGGCGTATGGCGTGATCGACGCGCTGCTGATGCAGTACGTGCCGTTTCTCGATTCGGCGGCCGAGCGGGAGCGGGTCGGCCGCCTGCGCGCCGAGATCAAGGAATTTCGATCGGCGTCCGACGAGGTCCTCGCGACCGACAGCACCCGGTGGCCGTCCGACGCGCGCACGCTGCTGCGCCGCTTCATGCCCAAGCGCGAAGCAGCCATTCGCGTGTCCGACGAAGTGCAGGCGCTCAATCGCGCGGCGTTCATCGATCAACAGCGCGCGTTGACCGAGATGCAGGCGATGGTGCAGCGTCAGGTCTGGACGGTGTTCGGCATCGCGCTGGTCATCAGTCTCGTCATCGGAGGGCTCGCGGCCCGCCATGCCTCGAGGCTCGAACGGAGGCTGACGGAACAGCACCTGCGCGAGGAACGCATTTCGGGAGACCTGCAGCGGCTGTCCGCGCGGCTGGTTCAGGCGCGGGAGGAAGAGCAGCGGCGCATCGCGCGTGAGCTGCACGACGAAGTGGGCCAGGCGCTGAGCGCGGTCAAGGTCGAGCTCGCGGTCGCCGAGCGCCGCATCGAGAAAATGAGCGGCGCGCGCGGGCTGCTGGCCGAGGCGCAGTCGAGTGCCGACAGCGCCATTCACAGCGTGCGCGATCTCTCGCACCTCCTGCATCCGTCGGTGCTGGACGATCTCGGGACTGGTCGCCGCGCTCGACTCGCTCGTGGCCGATTTTCGCCGCCGCCATCACATCGCCATCGAGTTCCTGCACCTCGGACACGACCGCCGGCTGCAGCCTGAAACCGAGCGTGCCGCCTACCGGATCGTGCAGGAGGCGCTGACCAACATCGCGCGACACGCCGAAGCCACGTCTGGCGGCGTACACCTCACCACGAATCCGGAGTCGCTCGCCATCGTCATCGAGGACAACGGAGTCGGGTTCGATGTGGCCGATGTCGAACGGCCGGGCAAGCGTCGCGGGCTGGGTCTCCTGAGCATTCGCGAGCGTGTGGCGGGACTCGGAGGGACGGTGCGGATCGAGAGCGCGCCGGGCGAGGGCTCGCGCATCGAGGTGGCGCTGCCCGGCGTCGAGCCGCCACGCAGTTGACGATGCGGACGCCGCGCTTGCGGTGCTCATGGCTGCTGCCGATTCGGAGGTGAACCGTGGATGAACTTCGCGTCCTGCTCGGCGACGACCACGTGGTGCTGCGACAGGGCCTTCGCAAGATCCTCGAGGACCGCCGTGACTGGCGCGTCGTCGGCCGAAGCCGGCAACGGACGCGACGCGGTTCGCGAGGCGATCGAGCTCGACCCCGATATCGCCGTCCTCGATATCGGGATGCCGCTGCTCAATGGCATCGAAGCCACTCGCCAGATCGTCCGTCGCGCGCCGTCGGTGCGCGTGCTGATCCTGAGCATGCACAGCGAGCAGGCCTACGTCACGCAGGCGGTCCAGGCCGGTGCTCGCGGATATCTCCTCAAGGAGTCAGCCGGGTCCGAGTTGATCGAAGCGATCGCGGCTGTTGCAGCCGGGCGGTCCTATTTCAGTCCCCCCGTCGCGCAGGTGGTCTTCGACGACTACGTCAGGAGCCTGGTCGATCGAGGGATCACCGACCGGTACGATGCTCTCTCCGAACGCGAGCGCGAGGTTCTGCAGCTGGTGGCCGAAGGGCGGAGCAGCAAAGAAATCGCTGAAGTGTTGTCCATCAGTCCTGCCACTGTTGAGACTCATCGGACACACGTTCTGCAGAAGCTGGGCCTTCGCAACACCGCTGAGGTCGTGCGCTACGCAGCCCGCCGCGGCATCGTTCAGTAGTCTCGGCGTATTCGTTCCGAAAAATACAGGAAACACCGGATAGCGATCTGGCCCTCTTCTTGGTTACCTGAGACTCCGGTTGAGACGGCTGGATGTGTATGGTCGAGCTCTGTGCCGTCGAGGTTGCGTGAATCCACAGGCTGACTACGATCCGGTGATGGTCCCTGACGTGCTCGAGGCGATCTACGCGAGGCCGCCTCGTGCCCGACTGGTCCTGCTCTCGGACTTCGACGGCACGCTCGCATCCTTCGACGTCGATCCCGCAACGCCACGGTTGAGCGAGGAAACCAGACACGTGCTCGAGACACTCGCCGTTCGTAGTGACGTGACGGTCGGGCTCGTGAGCGGCCGCCGTGTCGTCGATCTCGACCGCCGCACACAGCTCCCGCCGCACGTCTATCTGGCGGGCCTTCACGGATTGGAGATTCGACATGGCGATCACGCATGGCGACACTCCGACCTCATCGAGTCTCGCGAGCTCGCCGATCAGGTTGCCGACGCCATCACCGCTGCGGTGGGCACCGTCCCTGGAGTGAAACTCGAACACAAGGGCGTGTCGATCACGGTGCACGTGCGCGCCGTGGAGATGAATCTCCGGCCCGGCGTGCTCCGTGCAGCGCTGGACGCGGCTCGCCCGTGGCTCGACTCGGGCGCGCTCAAGTCGCTCGACGCCAGCGAAGCGGTCGAATTGTTGCCGAACATCCCGTGGACGAAAGGCGACGCGGTCCGCTGGATCGTCGAGGACATCGAGACGCACGTCGCAGCAAGCCGGCGTGGTGTGTGTTCTTCGGTGACGATGTCACCGACGAGGACGCGTTTCGCGCCGTTCGTGATGGACTCACGGTCGTCGTTGGACAGCGGCCTTCGTTGGCGCGTTTTCGACTGAAAACTCCCGCCGATGTCGTAGCCGTACCTGGCGCATGTGAACAGCAACGGGCACGGAAA
The DNA here is from genome assembly GCA_963751025.1 of uncultured Acidobacteriota bacterium. GTDB lineage: Bacteria > Acidobacteriota > Vicinamibacteria > Vicinamibacterales > UBA2999 > Gp6-AA40. The sequence goes on from CAVVTC010000019.1 coordinate 292,193, forward strand.
GGGGTACCGACGATGACGTCTGCTGACCTCGTGCGGACGATGGCCGATCGGCTTCGCGATACCAAGCTCGTTGTCGTGGCGAATCGCCAGCCCTACGTTCATGAGAAACAGATCACGGTCCGCAGCGGGCTGAGACGATGTTCTGGGCCAGAGCGACAAGGTACGAATCAACTGGAAGCAACCGGCGAGCGGTCTGGTGACGGCGCTCGACCCGGTGATGCAGGCGTGCGGCGGCACGTGGGTCGCGCACGGCAACGGGAGCGGTGATCTCGAAGCGTCCGATCCGTCGGGACGTCTGGCGGTTCCGCCGGACAAGCCGAAGTACTCGCTGCGGCGCGTGTGGCTGAAGCCGCAGGAGGAGAACGGCTATTACTACGGCGTCTCGAACAATGCGCTCTGGCCGCTGTGTCACATCGCCTACGCGCGGCCGGTGTTCAACCAGGGCGACTGGCGTCAGTACGTGGCCGTGAACCGGCGCTTTGCCGACGTCGTGCTCGAGGAGATCGCCGGCACCCGCGCGATCGTGTTCGTGCAGGACTATCACTACGCGCTCCTGCCGCGGATGCGTGAAAGCGGCGCGACCCGACGCCGTCGTGTGTCAGTTCTGGCACATCCCGTGGCCCAATCCCGAGGCGTTCCGCATCATGCCGTGGCAGTCCGAGGTCCTCGACGGTCTTCTCGGCAACGATCTGCTCGGCTTCCATCTGCAGTACCACTGCAACAACTTCCTCGAGACGGTCGATCGCTCGATGGAGGCGCGGATCGATCAGGAGACGTTCTCCGTCTACTGCCGCGGGCATCGCACCGCGATCCGGCCGTATCCGATCAGCATCGATCCCTCGACGTGGAACGGCACGTCTCCCGGCTCGGCGTGGACGAAGGAAGTGGCGGCCACCAGAAAGCGTCTCGACGTCGGCGATCGGCGCATCGTCATGGGCGTGGATCGGCTCGACTACACCAAGGGCATTCCCGATCGTCTGCTGGCCTTCGATCGATTCCTGGAGCGGTATCCCGAGTGGCGGGGCCGAGTCGTACTCGTGCAGGTCGGCTCCCCGACCCGCGATCGGATCGATCGGTATCGTGACCTCAGTCGCGAAGTGGGCGAGCTGGTGGACAAGATCAACGCCCGCCACGGCCTGCCCGGCTGGGTTCCGATTGTGTACCGCCGCGAGTACCACACTCCGAAGGACGTCGCCGCGCTGTACCGGGCGACCGACGTCTGCGTGGTGTCGTCGCTGCATGACGGCATGAATCTGGTGGCGAAGGAGTTCGTGGCTGCCCGCAGCGACAACCGCGGCGTGCTGCTGCTGTCGAAGTTCGCCGGGGCGGCGCGCGAGCTGTCCGACGCGCTGCAGGTCAACCCGTTCGCGCCGGACGAGTTCGCCGACGCGCTGCACGCGGCGCTGTCGATGGGCCCCGGCGAGGCCGAGCGCCGCATGAAGGCGTTGCGCTCACAGGTGGGCGGCCACACGGTCTTCGATTGGGCGTCCCGCATCCTGTGCGATGCCTGCAAGGTGGCCGACGGGAGAGGTTAGTGGCCACCACGAGCCACGACCACCAACCAAGTTATAATTCCGGACTGAAGCAGTCGGATATGCCCGTCGCCTCTCCAGGATTCCTGCGTACAGCCTCGTCTGTATTCGATTTGATTGGCAATACGCCCCTGATCCGCCTGTCGGCCTTCGAGGACGGGCTTCGGAATGTCGAGCTGTACGCGAAAGCCGAGTGGAAGAACCCGGGCGGGTCGGTCAAGGATCGGGCGGCAGCCCGAATGATTGCGGACGGTGAGCGGTCCGGGGCCCTCACCCCCGACAAAATCATCCTCGATGCGACGTCGGGGAACACCGGCATTGCCTACGCGATGCTCGGCGCCGCGCGCGGATACCGCGTCCGGCTGTGTGTGCCCGAGAACGTGACCCCGGAGCGGAAGCGAATCCTCAAGGCCTTCGGCGCCGAGGTCGTGTTCACCGATCCGATGCAGGGATCCGATGGCGCGATCATCCGCGTCAAACAGATGTACGAAGAGAGCCCCGGGCTCTACTTCTACCCGGACCAGTACAACAATCCGGGCAACTGGCGCGCGCACTACGACACGACGGCGCCGGAGTTGATCGAGCAGACCGGCGGCCGTCTCACGCATTTCGTCGCCGGTCTCGGGACGAGCGGTACGTTCGTCGGCGCGGGCCGGCGGTTTCGAGAGTACAACCCCTCCATCCGGTTGATCTCGGTGCAGCCGGACTCACCGTTGCACGCGCTCGAAGGGTTGAAGCACATGGCGACGGCGATCGTGCCTGGCATCTACGATGCCACGCTGGCTGACGAGGACATTGGCGTCAGCACCGAAGAGGCGTTTAGCCTGACGCGCCGCCTCGCGAGGAAGGGCCTGTTCGTCGGCATCTCGAGCGGCGCCAATCTGGCTGGCGCGCTGAATGTCGCCCGCCGGACCTCGGATGCCGTGGTCGTCGTCGTGTTCTGCGATGGCGGCGAGAAGTACTTGTCCGAGCGCCTCTGGGACGAGTCCGACGAGGAGGCGCGCTGATGGCGTTGTCGCTTCAGCCTGGAGTGGCCGAGGCCATTCGCGCGCACGGGTCCGAGACCTATCCGAACGAATGCTGCGGCGCGCTGTACGGCCGCGACGGCGTCGTGACGGCGACCTTCGCGCTGCCCAACACCACTGAAGAAGGGCCGCGCCGTCGATTTCTCGTCCGCCCGCAGGATTATCGCGACGCCGAGAGGCGGGCGACCGAGCTGAAGGTCGATCTGCTCGGCTTTTATCACTCGCACCCTGATCATCCGGCCAGGCCGTCCCAGTACGATCTCGACCACGCCTGGCCGTTTTTCTCGTACATCATCGTTGCCGTCCGCGCCGGCACGCCCGAGGACATGACGTCCTGGCGATTGCGCGAGGATCGCTCCGCATTCGACGAGGAACCCCTCACCTATGCCGAACACAATCAACATCCCGACACCGCTTCGTCCGTTCACGGATAAGAAGGAAGCCGTCGAGGTCAGCGGTGCCACGGTCGGCGAGCTGCTCGCCGATCTGACGACGCGCTACGAGGGTCTGCGGAAGCATCTCTATGCCGACAACGGCAAGCTGCGGAACTTCGTGAACGTCTATCTGAACGACGAGGACATCCGCTATCTGCAGAAAGAGCAGACGCCGGTGAAGTCGGGCGACACGCTGAGCATCGTGCCGTCGGTGGCGGGTGGTGCTCCGACCACGGCGCCTCTCGACGCGGGTCTTCGGACCCGCCTGAAAGACGTCGAGGAGCTGCCGAGCCTGTCCCCCGAGGAAATCAAGCGCTACAGCCGGCATCTGATCATGCCGGAGATGGGCATGGATGGTCAGCGCAAGCTGAAGGCGTCGAGTGTCCTCTGTATCGGCGCCGGCGGACTCGGATCGCCCGCGGCGATGTATCTCGCGGCGGCCGGCATCGGGCGTCTCGGCATCGTGGACTTCGACGTCGTGGACTTCAGCAACCTGCAGCGTCAGCTGCTGCACACGACGAACGACGTCGGCCGGACGAAGCTCGCGTCGGCAAAGGACAAGGTCGTCGCGCTGAATCCCGCACGTGCAGGTGGATACCTACGAGGAGGCGCTGTCCTCCGAGAACGCGATGCGCCTCTTCACGGGTTACGACGTGATCCTTGATGGGACCGACAACTTCCCGACGCGGTATCTGGTGAATGACGCGTGCGTGCTGTCGGGAATCCCGAATGCGTATGGCAGCATCTTCCGGTTCGAAGGACAGGCGTCCGTCTTCGCGACCAAGGACGGCCCGTGCTACCGCTGCCTCTATCCCGAGCCGCCGCCGCCCGGACTCGTACCGAGCTGCGCTGAAGGCGGCGTGCTGGGAGTGCTGCCCGGGGTCATCGGTGTGATTCAGGCGACGGAAAGTATCAAGGTGGTGACCGGGATCGGCGAGCCGCTCATCGGCCGCTTCCTGATCTACGACGCGCTGAAGATGCGTTTCCGCGAGCTGAAGCTGAAGAAGGATCCGGAATGCCCGGTGTGCGGTCCGAATCCAACCGTGACGAAGCTGATTGACTACGAACAGTTCTGCGGTGTGCGGCCCGAGCCGCAGACACAGACAACGGGAGCTGCTGTGAACGAGTGGGAAATCACCCCGGTCGACTTGAAGAAGAAGCTCGACGCCGGCGAGACGCCGTTCATCCTCGACGTACGGGAGCCGAACAAGTACCAGATCAACCGCATCGCGGGCTCGACGCTGATCCCGCTCGGCGAGCTGCCGAGGCGGTATCAGGAGCTGCCGAAGGACCGCGAGATCGTTACGCAGTGCAAGATGGGCGGTCGAAGCGCCAAGGCCCAGGACTTCCTCAAGTCGGTCGGGTTCACGAACGTCAAGAACCTCAAGGGCGGGATCCTGGAGTGGATCGACAAGGTCGACCCGTCCCAGCCCAAGTATTGAGGCTGCCGTGGTGCAGCGTCGGGCGGGTCTTGTTCTTTAGACGCGCCAGAACTAGAATACCGACTAGAGTAGTCGGAATTAGCAGAGATTCATGCTGAGGCTGTCGAAAAAGGCGGATTACGCCCTGATCGCGATGAAGCACCTGGCCCACAGGGACAGCGTGGCCACCTCGACCAGTGCGCGTGAAATCGCCGAGCAGTACGACATCCCGATCGAGTTGATGGCGAAGGTGCTGCAGCGCCTCGTGCGCACCGGACTGCTCGTGTCCACGCAGGGCACGCGCGGCGGCTACACCTTGAGCCGGGCGTCTGCCTCGATCAGTGTGGCAGACGTCGTCGAGGCGATCGATGGCCCGTTTACCGTGACCGCCTGCTCCACGGACAAGCACGACTGCGAACAGTACGGCAAGTGCAGCGTTCGCGGACCGTTGTGGCAGATCCGCGAGCGGATCGTGACGGCTCTGGGCACGGTGACGCTCGCCGACATGGCCGCGGATCACGAGCCGACGTTTTCTGCCCCGGTCGCCGTTGTGCGACGGGGCGCGTAAGAAGGACGAGATGAAGCTTCCGATCTACATGGACTACCACGCGACGACGCCCGTCGATCCGCGTGTGCTCGAGGCGATGACGCCGTTCTTCACGCAGCACTTCGGCAACGCCGCCAGCCGGAACCACTCGTTCGGCTGGGAGGCCGAGGAGGCGGTGGAGCTCGCCCGGAAGCAGGTCGCCGATCTGATTGGCGCCAGCGCGAAGGAAATCATCTTCACGAGCGGCGCGACGGAGTCGAACAACCTGGCGATCAAGGGCGTCGCCGAGATGTACCGCGAAAAGGGCAACCACATCATCACTTGCGTGATCGAGCACAAGGCGGTGATCGACACCTGCAAGAAGCTCGAGAAGCAGGGCGCGCGCGTCACATATCTGCCGGTCCAGAAGGACGGCCGCATCAGCCTCGACGAGCTGCGCGCCGCGATCACCGACAAGACGATCCTCATCACGATCATGACCGCGAACAACGAGATCGGCGTCCTGCAGCCGATCGCGGAAATCGGGGCGATCGCGAAGGAGAAGGGGATCCTGTTCCACACCGACGGGGTCCAGGCGGTCGGCAAGGTGCCGGTCAACGTCAACGATCTGAAGGTCGACCTGCTCTCGCTCAGCGCGCACAAGATGTACGGCCCGAAGGGCGTCGGCGCGCTCTACGTGCGGCGTCGCAACCCGCGCGTGCTGCTCGCCGAGCAGATCAGCGGCGGCGGTCACGAGCGCGGCATGCGATCGGGCACGCTCAACGTCACGGGCATCGTCGGCCTCGGCAAGGCGGCGGAGCTGGCGAAGAACGAGATGGCGTCGGAAGCCGAGCGCCTGAAGAAGCTGCGCGAGCGGTTGAGCGCAGGGCTTCACGAGAATCTCGACGAGCTGTATATCAACGGTTCGTTGGAGCACCGGCTGCCCCACAGCCTGAACATCAGCTTCGCGTACGTCGAGGGCGAATCACTCCTGATGGGCATCAACGATGTGGCGGTGTCCTCGGGTTCCGCCTGCACCTCGGCGAGCCTGGAGCCGTCCTATGTGCTGAAGGCGCTAGGCGCGGGTGATGACCTTGCGCATTCCTCGATTCGCTTCGGCCTCGGCCGGTGGACGACGGAAGAAGAAGTCGATTACGTCATCGAGAAATTGACGACGGTTGTGCGGCGCCTGCGTGAGATGTCGCCGCTCTACGAAATGGTCAAGGAAGGCGTGGACCTCTCGAAGATGCAGTGGGTCACTCACTGACAGCGTTAGGACGGGTCCTGCCTTTTCCGGACGCCGCCCGGAGATTAGAAAAAATGGCTTACTCAAGCAAGGTCATCGATCACTACGAGAACCCGCGCAACGTCGGGTCGCTCCCGAAGGACGACGCGAACGTCGGGACCGGACTCGTGGGCGCGCCGGAATGCGGCGACGTGATGAAGCTGCAGGTCAAGGTGAATCCCACGACCGGCGTCATCGACGACGCCAAGTTCAAGACCTTCGGCTGCGGATCGGCGATCGCGAGCTCGAGCCTCGCCACCGAGTGGCTCAAGGGCAAGACGGTCGATCAGGCGCTGGCGATCAAGAACACCGACATCGTCGCCGAGCTGTCGCTCCCGCCGGTGAAGATTCATTGCTCCGTGCTGGCCGAGGACGCCATCAAGGCGGCGATCGCCGACTACAAGGCGAAGCAGGACAAGGACAAGGGCGTGCCGGCGACGGCAGGCCACGCTCAGCCCAACGCATGATTCAGATCTCCGAGGGGGCCGCCAAGAAGATTCAGACGCTGATGGCCAAGCAGGGCATCAGCGATGGCGGTCTTCGTGTGGGTGTGAAGGGTGGCGGCTGCTCGGGCCTGAGCTACACGTTTGCGTGGGAGAAGCAACCCCGAACGGGTGACGAGGTCTTCGAAGGCAACGGCGCCAAGATCTTCGTCGACAAGAAGAGCTATCTGTTTCTGAAGGGCACGACACTCGACTACGACACCGCGCTCCTGACACAGGGCTTCGTGTTCCACAACCCGAACGCGAAGCAATCCTGCGGTTGCGGCAGCTCCTTCGGCGCGTGACGCGCCGGGGAGTGGCCACCGACATCCGATGAGTCCCGACTCGATTCCCGTGAGCCCCGTCTCCACGCTCGAGTGCCGCAGCTGCGGCGCCGGCGCTCCTGTGGACGAGCACTTCTGCCCGCAGTGCAGCCGCATTCTGGCGCTCGGCCGCCATGGCGACTACTTCACTTTCTTCGGTCTGCCGCGGAAGCTGACGATCGCGCCGGACGATCTCGAGCGGCGATTCCGCGAGTTGAGCCGGAAGTTTCATCCTGACTACTACTACAACGCCTCGCCCACCGAACGTCTGGCCAGCCTCGAGCGCTCGTCGTATCTGAACGACGCCTATCGTGCGCTGCGCACGCCGGCGACACGGATCGAACACCTGCTGGCCATCGAGGGCATGCCCTCATCGAAATCAGAGGAAGGCACGGCAAAGGTTCCGCCGGCGTTGCTGGAAGAAGTGTTCGCGCTGAACGAGGAGCTCGACGAGATTCGCGAACAGCGCGAGGCGGGCGCCGACGCGGCAGCGCTTGCGGCCCGTCTGCAGGCCGCGCGCCTGCCGATCGATCGGAAGCGTGAGGAGCACGAGCAGCAGATCGACGCCTTGAGCGCGCAGTGGGACAGTCAGCTGGAGACCGCGTCGCCCGCCGATCGCCGCAAGACGCTCGACGCGCTGCGCGAACAGCTGCTCGAGCGGAATTACATCAATAACCTGCTCGCGACCATCGAACGAGAGGTCGCGAGTCTTGGCTCTGGGCTTTCGGCTTCGGGCTCTGGGCCTGAAGACACCGAAAGCCGAAAGCCCAAGGCCGAGAGCCATGGGTAACGTCGTCGGCATCGACCTCGGCACGACCAACAGCCTGGTCGCCTACGTGCGCGACGGTGAGCCGCGCGTCATTCGCGACAGCTCCGGCGACGCGCTCGTGCCGTCCGTCGTGTCGCTGGGCGAGGACGGGACGATTTTCGTCGGCCGCGAGGCACAGCGCCGTCTGCTCACCGCGCCATCGCGCACCGTCTACTCCGTGAAGCGGTTCATGGGCCGCGGTGTCGAGGACGTCAAGGACGAGGCGTCGCTGTTCCCATTCGGCGTCGGCGGGGATGCCGGAGGGGTCGTCCGTATCGGGCTGGGTGATCGCGAGTTCACGCCGCCGGAGATATCCGCGTTCGTCCTCCGCGAGCTGAAGCAGCGCGCCGAAGACCATTTCCGCGAGCAGGGCGAGTTCGACTTCGAAGTCGATCGGGCCGTGATCACCGTGCCCGCGTACTTCAACGATGCGCAGCGAACAGCGACGCGTGACGCCGGCCGTCTTGCCGGCCTCGAAGTGCTCCGCATCATCAGCGAGCCGACCGCCGCCTCGCTGGCCTACGGACTGGACAAGAAGAACCGCGGCACGATCGCCGTGTACGACCTCGGCGGCGGCACGTTCGACATCTCGATCCTCAAAGTCGAGGACGGCGTGTTCCAGGCGCTGGCGACCAGCGGCGATACACACCTCGGCGGCGACGATATCGATCGGCTCCTCATCGAGCTGGTGCTTCGCGAGCTGCCGGGTCTACAGAACAAGACCCGGCCTACACTGTCGAGAGTCAGCAGCCTGGCAGTGTAGGCCGGGTCTTGCTTCTAAACCCGCCGAAACCATTCAGGCAATTCGCCGCTCTGTGATCCAGGCCAAGTGGGATCTCTCGGATCACGAAGAGGCCGAGATTCGCGTCGAGCCCGCTCCAGGTTTGCCCGATGGCTATCGGCGCGCGATCACGCGCGCCGAGTTCGAGGCGCTAATCCGTCCGCTCGTGGACCGCACGCTCGGTCCGGTGCGCCAGGCTCTCACCGACGCCGGCCTCGAGCCGGGCGAGATCGACGAGGCCGTGCTCGTCGGCGGCGCGACACGCACGCCGCTGGTCCGCCGGCTCGTCGCGGAGCTCTTCGGACGCGCGCCGCACAGCGATTTGAATCCGGACGAAGTCGTCGCGCTCGGTGCCGCCGTGCAGGCCGACATTCTGGTCAGCGGCCGCCGCGAGATGCTCCTGCTCGACGTGACGCCGTTGTCGCTGGGGATCGAGACGATCGGCGGCGTCGTCTCCAAGATCATCATGCGCAACTCGACGATCCCGGCCAGCGGCCGCGAGATGTACACGACGAGCGTGGACAGTCAGACGTCGGTGGACATCCATGTGCTGCAGGGTGAACGCGAGCTCGTCGCCGATTGCCGTTCGCTGGCCAGGTTCAAGCTGCGCGGAATTCCGCCGATGCCTGCCGGTCTGCCGCGCGTCGAGGTGCGCTTCCAGATCGACGCGAACGGCATCCTCAGCGTTGGCGCCCGCGAGCTGCGCACCGGGATCGAGCAGGCAATCGAGGTCAAGCCGTCCTACGGCCTGACCGACCAGGAAGTCGAGCGCATGCTCATCGAGTCCTTCGAGCACGCGCAGGCCGACTTCGATGCCCGCCTCCTCATCGAGGCGCGGAACGAGGCCGAGACGGTGATCAACGCCACGGAGAAATCACTCCGTCGTCCCGACTTCGCCCAGATCACCGGCGGCGAGCTCCAGAACGACGAGGTCGCGCAGATCCAGCGCGCGCTCGGCGAGTTGAAGCAGGTCATGGCCGGAACGGATCGCGAGGTCATTCACGAGAAGACCCACGCGCTCAATCACACCACGCGGCATCTCGCCGAAGTGATGATGAACCGCAGCGTCCGCGAAGCGCTTGCCGGTCGGAACGTGAAAGATATGTGATGCCAAAGGTGACCTTTATCAAGGACGGCAAGGAAACGACCGTGGAGTTCGAGCACGGCAAGCTCGAATACTCGCATCACGGGCTGCCGGAATCCTTTCTCGACCTCGCCATGAAGGTCGGGATCCCGCTCGAGCACGCCTGCGGCGGCAGCTGTGCGTGCACGACGTGCCATCTGTTCGTCAAGCAGGGCAAGGACAATCTGAGCGACCCGCAGGACAACGAGCTGGACCGGCTGGACACTGCCTGGGACCTCAGGCCTGAATCACGGCTGGGATGTCAGGCGGTCATCAAGGGCGATGTCGTCGTCGAGTTCCCGTTGTATACCCGGAACTACGTACAAGAGGGCGGAGCCATTCAGCTGGGCAAGTCCGACGCCAGCCGAGAGGACGAGAAGGCCGGGGTGCGCTCATGAAGTGGACCGACTCGGAGGACATCGGCATCGCGCTGTTCGAGAAATTTCCCGCGATTGACCCGCTGACCGTGCGTTTCACGGATTTGCGGGAGAAAGTGATGCAGCTCGACGGCTTCGACGATGAGCCAAGGACCTCGAATGAGCCTAAGCTTGAGGCTATCCAGATGGCTTGGTACGAGGAATGGAAGGAAGGCCAGTAGGAGTCAACGGTCGTCTCAACCACATGCCCAACAGGTGGATCGGCCCAGCGGCGCTGTTTCTGTTCAGCCTGGCACAGGCCACCTGGGTGTCTGCCTCACCGCAAAGCAGCTCGGGGTCCGGGGAGCAGCCGAAACCCGCTGAAACCGAGCCGGCGCCGAACATCGACGTCAGCCGCCTGCCGATCAATCTCAATCGCATCCAACGGCAGTTGAGGCAGTCGACCGTACGCGACGAAAGCCAGGGGCTGCGGTTGCGGTACATCGTCGACGTGTACGGTCAGGCGCCACGCATCGAACTGTTCCCCAATCGCGACTATTCGCTCACTGGTCCGGCTCCCTACGGCGCTCCCACGCATCAGGACCTGCTGCGGATGATCACACCGCAGGAACACAGCGCACCCGCGGCGAATTTCGGCAACCTCTTTCGCTGGCTCGCCGACAAAGCGAAGGACGAGTAGAGCACGTCGCGTGCGCATCCTCCTTGTCGCCGCGACCGCGGCCGAGATCGGGCCGGTCGTGGCGGAGCTGCGCCGCACGGCCGATCGTGGGCCAAGGATCACCGGCTACGCGAGCCACAGTCATGATGTGGACGTGCTCGTCAGCGGCGTCGGCATGGTGGCGACGGCGACGTGGTGCTCGCACGCCCTCGCCCGCGAACGCTACGACCTGGCCATCAACCTCGGTGTGTGCGGCACCTTCGATCGGACGCTGCCTCTCGGGACTGTCGTCCACGTCGTGACCGATCGACTCGCCGAGCTCGGCGTCGAGGACGGCGACGCGTTTCTGACCGTTCAGGACCTCCAGCTGCTTGGCGACAACGATCCGCCGTTCATCAACGGCCGGCTCGTGAACGAGGCGCCTCCCGCGATCGCGACGCTGAACAGGCTCCGCGCCGTTGACGGCATCACGGTGAGCACGGTGCACGGCCGCGAGCAGTCAATCGCCTGCGTGACCGAACGCTTCTCGCCTCAGGTCGAGAGCATGGAGGGCGCCGCGTTCATGTATGCGTGCCTCGTCCACGGGCTTCCGTTCGCTCAGGTCCGTGCGATCTCGAATGTCGTCGAGCGGCGTAATCGCGCCGCCTGGAAGCTGACCGAGGCGATTGAGAACCTCGGCTCGGACGCGCTGCGCATGCTGGGTGACGCGTGACGCTGTCGCTCGGATTCTCTCCGTGCCCGAATGACTGCTTCATGTTCGATGCGATCGTCCATCGCCGCATCGACCTCGAAGGGCTCGAGTTCAGCGTGCGGATGGCGGACATCGAGGCGCTCAACGCGGACGCGTTCGCGGGGCAGGCCGACGTCACGAAGTTGAGCTTCCACGCCTACGCCTACTGCATCGGGAAGTACGTGCTGCTCGACGCCGGCAGCGCCCTGGGACGGAACTGCGGTCCGCTGCTGATCTCGAAGCGCGCGATCTCCCGCGACGAGGTCACGAGCGGCGACCTCAAGATCGCGATTCCCGGTCGCTACACGACCGCGCACTTCCTGTTGTCGCTGGCGTTTCCTCACGCGACCAACAAGACCGAGTTGCTGTTCTCGGCCATCGAGGGGGCGGTGCTGGACGGGTCGTTCGACGCCGGTCTGATCATTCACGAGAACCGGTTCACCTACGCGGCCAAAGGCCTCAAGAAGATCATCGATCTCGGCGAGTACTGGGAGGCTGAGACCGGCGCGGCGATCCCGCTCGGGGGAATCGTCGTCAATCGCGCACTGCCGGCGGATGTGCGTCAGGCGGTGAACCGGATCATGCGGCGCAGCGTGGAGTACGCGTTCGCCAACCGTACGGCGAGCCTGCCGTTCGTGCGCGCCCACGCGCAGGAGATGAGCGAGGAGGTCATGTACCAGCACATCGACCTGTACGTGAACGAGTACTCAGTCGATCTCGGTCTGGAGGGGCGACGAGCGGTCGAGGTGCTCTTCGAGCGGGCGAACGGCGCTGGCGTGATCCCGCCCGTGACCGCGGATCTCTTCCTCGGCGCATGAGCGCGCCGGACCGATGGCGTTCGCCACGTTCGCGATGATGTGGTGAATCTGCCGGATGCCTTCGGTCAGCGCCGCGGGACCCGGCTGTAGGATGTACGCGGACTTGATCTCGTAGATGTGGCCGTCGCGCACGGCCGGCACGTCCTCCCAGCCCGCGCGTCTGACGATCTTCTCGCGGCGAACGGCCTTGCCGCACCAGGACGCGACGATCACATCGGGCTGTCGGCGCACGACGTCTTCCGACGTGACGATGCGCTGCTTGCCAAGCTTGGCGTCACGAAGTTCGGGGAAGATCGAGTCGCCGCCGGCGATCTCCACCAGTTCCTCGACCCACCTGATGCCGGAGATCAGGGGTTCGTCCCATTCTTCGAAGAACACGCGCGGCCGGATTGGCAGCCGCGCTGCCGCGGCGCGAATCGCGTCGAGCTCGAGTTCGAGGCTGGAGACCAGGCGATCGGCTCGTTCCGGGCAGCCGACGAGTCCGCCGAGAATCCGGATCATCTGCAGGATCTCGGCGACGCTGCGCTGGTTGAACACCATCACCGGGTAGCCGCGCTTGACGAGATCGGCGGCGATGTTGGCCTGCAGGTCGGAGAATCCGAGGATCAAGTCCGGCGTGAGCGCCTCGATGCGGTCGTATTTCGCGTGGATGAACGCTGACACGCGCGGCTTCTTGCGCGCCTCCGGCGGGCGCACCGTATAGCCCGATACGCCGACGACGCGGTCGCCCTCACCCAGGAGGTACAGCGTCTCCGTCGTCTCCTCGGTCAGGCACACGATGCGCGACGGGTAGCCGCTCATGGGTTCACAGTTGGGGTCAGACCCGGGGTCTGACCCCGGGTCTGACCCCAAGTTGCAGAATCTGCCACCAGTTGCAGATCTCGCCATGCGAACGGCTCCCTGGTGACAACTTCGCCGGGCTCGAGGACGAGCGGCTGGCGAAACATCGGGCCGGCATAGACGCAGGTGTGAAACTCACCGTTCTCGCCGCAGGGATCGACGCCCGCCGGCAGGTCGGTGAGCAGATCGCCATCGAATTCGCGGCCGACGAAGGAGGCGTCGAGGATTCGTGTGTCCACGCAGGCAAGCCTCGCGCGGAGGCCGGTCGCCACCATCTCTCTGGCAAGCGCGGAGGTCGGAATGCCCCACACCGGGAACAGCGGCTCGAGACCCGAGCCGGCCAGGCGCTCGACTCGATATTGGCGAACGTCCTCGAGAAACAGATCGCCAAACGCGACGTGCGTGAATCCGTCTGCCACCGCGGTGGCGACCGCTACTCGCATCCGCTCTTCGTAGACCTCATTCGGGCACGGGTGCGGAATCGGCACCACGACGAGCGGCAGGCCGGCGGCGCGCGCCTGCGCTTCGAGCACGTCACGCCTGACGGCATGCATCGCGACCCGGTCCACCGCTTCATTGACCGTCGTCAGCAGCCCCTGCACCGCGCCGGGATACTGCTGATTCAGCATGTGCAGGGCCCACGCACTGTCCTTGCCCGAGCTCCACGACAACAGGATCTTCATTTGAACGCGTCAGGATGAAGGGCTCGCGCGAACGCCTCCGTGCCCTGCACGACACGAGGCCCCGGCACGACCATGTGCTCGCCGTTCAGGATCAGAATGCGTCCACGCTGAACGGCCGGAACAGACGCGAGCGCACCCCAGGCGCGCTTCGCATCGGCGATGTCCGTGGGCGCGAGCAGTCCGGTCGCACGAACCTCCAGGATGACCTCCGGCGCCCGGGCGAGCATCGTTTCGATAGACGGCTGCACCGACTCGCGCGCGACGTCGGCGAACACGTTGACGCCACCCGCGATCTCGAGCATGTCGTGAAGAAAGCCGACGCCTCCGCTGACGTAGACGCCGCGCAGCGAGGCCGGGTCGCGTTCGAAGACGAGCAGCGTGCGCGGCCTGGGACGTCCCCGCACGCGCGCCTGGAGGGCGTCGAGTCGTCCGCGGATCTCGCCCGCAAGCCGATCGCCTGCCTCCGCTCGGCCGACCGCTGATCCCAGCTCCCGCAGCGTGTTGAACACGCCGGCGAGCCCGGCGTGCCGGTAGTTGAAGACGCGGATTCCTGCCCGCGCGAGCTGGGCCTGCAGATCCGTCTGCGACCCGTAGACGATCACGAGATCGGGACGCAGCGAGAGGATGCGTTCCATGTCCGGATCGAGGAGCGCGCCGACTTTCGGCAGCGACTTCACCTCCGGTGGAAATTCGTCGTAGCTGCTGACGGCGACTACCTGAGGCCCGGCACCGAGGGCGAACAGCATCTCCGTGAGGGCTGGCACCAGCGACACGATACGTTTGGCTTCGGTCGCACGCGTCTGCGTCGTGGCGGGACCGACGCCGCCGAGAACGATCGCGACGAGGACGATCCCGATCAGCCTTTTCGGACCAGCAACCATAAGAAGAACGGCCCTCCCAGCATGGCCGTGATGACGCCGACGGGGATTTCGAGCGGCGCGAGCAGCGTGCGGGCGCCGAGATCGCACACCACCAGGAACGACGCCCCGAACAGCGCCGACGCCGGTAGCACGACGCGATGGTCCACGCCCGACCATCAACCGCACCAGATGCGGCACGACGATGCCGATGAAGCCGATCGGACCGGCGAGCGACACGGCTGCCGCCGTCGCCAGCGAGGCGCTGATGAACGCCAGCCTCTGCGTCCGGCCGACGTCCACGCCGCGGGCCGCCGCGGCATCTGCCCCGACGCTGAGCAGGTTCAGCGACGAGGGGAGCCAGCGCGAAGATCGCGAAGGCGATCGACCATCATCGGCAGCGCAGCCACGATCGGCTCGAAGCTCCCGACGTCGAGGTCGCCCATGATCCAGCGCGTCGCGCGATAGACCTGGGCGAAGTCGGCGATGTACTGCACGAAGAGATCAGGGCCGAGAAGAACGAGTTCAGCGTCACGCCGGCGAGGAGCAGGACCGTCGTGGACATCGCCCGGTCCTGCATCGTCGCCAGCCGGTAGACGATGCCGGCGGCGATCGCCGCGCCGGCAAGGCTGGCCAGCGGCACCGCCGAGAACGGTCCCGCGGTCACCACCGCGCCGAAGACGATCGCGAGCATGGCTCCGAGCGACGCACCCGCCGAGACGCCGAGCGTGAACGGCGTCGCCAGCGCGTTTC
The DNA here is from genome assembly GCA_963751025.1 of uncultured Acidobacteriota bacterium. Taxonomy (GTDB): domain Bacteria; phylum Acidobacteriota; class Vicinamibacteria; order Vicinamibacterales; family UBA2999; genus Gp6-AA40. Next base: position 307,649 of record CAVVTC010000019.1, read on the forward strand.
GCAGCAGCGCCTGAAACACGACGCCGGCGGTGGCCAGTGCGGCCCCGACGAGCGCCGCGGCAAAGATGCGAGGCATCCTCGCGACGAAGAAGATTTGCGCGTCCACGTTGTCGCTGAACGGGATCGACCGATCGAAGACGCGCGCCGAGGCTGATGGGCGCGCTGCCGACCAGCGGGGCCAGCAGGCAGGTCACGACCGCGAGCACACCGAAGGCCGTCAGCGTTCGAACGAGTCGGACACGAATCGGGCGGATCGCAGCGAGCGGTTCGTCGTGGCCCGCTGGCCGCGGTTTGGAGTCCGCGACGTGGTCGAGCGTACTCATTGAATCCGCCTCAGCGGCGTCACGGTCACGTGGCCGGCGGCCGGGTGAAAACTGACATCGGCGTCGACGCCGTAGACGCGCTGGATCGTCAGTGCCGTCAGCACCTCCCGCGTCGGGCCCTGGGCGAACACGCGCCCGTCACGCATCATGACCAGCCGATCGCACAGCCCCGCGGCCAGATTCAGGTCGTGTGTGGCGAGCACCATCGTCACACCGCGCTCGCGATTGAGGCGCGTGAGCAGCGACGCCACTTCGAGCTGGTAGCCGAGGTCCAGCGACGCCGTCGGCTCGTCGAGGAGCAGGACGTCCGGCGTCTGCGTCAATGCGCTGGCAATGACCACGCGCTGCTTTTCGCCGCCGCTGAGCGTCATGTAGGCGCGGCCGGCGAGATGGGCCGTTCCCGTCGCGGCCAGGGCGTCATGCGCGAGCGCGAGGTCGCGCGGCCCTTCGAGCTCGAGCGCTCCAAGATGAGGATGACGTCCCATCAGGACCATCTCCATCACCGTGTAGTCGAACGCCGGATGCGTCTCTTGAGGGACGACGGCGAGATGCCTGGCGATGTCCCGCCGCGACCGTCCGGCCAGCGGCGCGCCGTCCAGCGAGACGAAGCCCTGATGCGGCTGCAACACGCCACTCAGCAGATTGAGCAGCGTCGTCTTGCCGCACCCGTTCGGGCCGAGCAGTCCGGTCAGCGAGCCGCGCGCGACCGTCAGGCTCACGCCGTCGAGCGAGAACGACCGGCCGCGGCGGCCGCCCGGCGAATAGCCGTACGACAGATCAGACGCGAGGAGCATGCGCCCCCTCTGCGGGGTTGGGATCCGTCAGTGCCAGATCGATGGCCCAGCACCCGTCGTGGCACACGTGGCCAAGGCTGATGAAGTCGATCGGTCTCGAGAACAGCGGCGCGTCCACGACGACGGTGTGGTACTCGCCATGTTCACCACAGGGATCGACATTGGCGCTCATGATGTCGTCGAGCAGATCGAGTGTGAGCCGCCGGCCGAGCCAGGACGGATCAAGAATGCCGTCACGCACGGTGACGATGCGGGCGTCGGCGCCGGTCTGTACGAATTCGCGATAGAGCGCGTCGGTGGGTTCGCCCCAGAGCGGCTCGACGGCAATCAGTCCTTCCGCCGCGCACACGCGCTCGGGGAATTCGCGATTCGACTCGTGCATGATGTCGCCGAAGATCACGTGGGTGATCCCGAGTGCACGGGCATCGGCGAGCGCCCGACGATAACCGGCCTCGTAGGTCGCCCACGAGCCGAGGCCCGGACAGAGCGTGACATCGAGCCGCTGCGCCTGCGCCTCGACGATCTCCGGCCGGAGTCCATGCGATCGACTTCGTGTGCCGTCCTCGCCGAACATCGTGATCATCGCGACCACGTCGTACGACGAGCGACTGCGATGCAGCGCAAGGTAGCTGTCCTTGCCGCCGCTCCATGACAGAGCCGCACGCGGTTTCATGGCCGGTGTGCGGCCTGTGAGCGGTGAGAATCGAAGAAGGTCGTCGTGGCGTCCTCCTCGGCGTCCATCGCGCCGGCGCTCGTCGTAGAGTCCGGCTTCAGCCGGACAACGAGAACGCAAAGGGACAAGGCGCCGGGGCAGGTGTCCTGACTCGCGGAGTCTCGTGCTCCGCTTACAGTGGCGGGACCGTGTGGGCTTCTCACCCACTTCCCCTGAATCACCCGGGCGGTGTCAGTTGTTGAGGCCGAGTATAGCACGCTAAAATTGTGAGGATTTTCGCCGTGAAATCACGACTGCGGACGGCCGGCCTGGCCGACATCGACGAGAAGCTGGAGCGCGGCGAGCGGCTGACGTTCGACGAGGGCGTCCGCCTTTTCGAAACGCCGGATCTGCTCGCGGTCGGGTGGCTCGCCAATCGTGAGCGCGAGAAGCGCCACGGCGAGCGCACCTACTTCAACTACAACCTGCGCCTCGAGCCGACCAACGTCTGTGAGGCGAGTTGTCTGTTCTGCTCGTTCGCGCGTCTGCAGCCCGGCATGCCAGAGGCGTACACCATGTCGCTCGAAGAGGCGTGGGACAAGCTTCGCAAGCGCGCCAATCAGCCGCTCACCGAACTGCACATCGTGAACGGCTTGAACCCGGAGCTTCCGTTCAGCTACTACACGGATCTGCTGCGCGGCTTCAAGCGCATACGGCCGGGCATTCATCTCAAATGCTTCACCGCCGTCGAAATCGCCTACTTCGCCGATCTCTATCGCATGACCGACGCGCAGGTGCTGCGCGAACTGATGGACGCCGGGCTCGACTCACTGCCGGGCGGAGGCGCGGAGATCTTCGCCGAGCGTGTGCGCAAGAAGATCTGCCACGACAAGGCCGACGCGGATCGCTATCTCTCGATTCATCGTCTCGCGCATCAGCTCGGTATGCCGACGAACGTGACGATGCTCTACGGCCACATCGAGACGATGGGCGAGCGTGTCGATCACATGATGCGGGCGCGCGCGCTGCAGGACGAGACGGGAGGGTTCCAGGCTTTCATCCCGCTCGCGTTCCATCCCGACAACAACCAGATGCGCAAGCTCCCGGCCCCGAGCGGTACCGATACGCTTCGCGTGCACGCGGTCGCGCGGCTGATGTGCGACAACATCCCGCACATCAAGGCGTTCTGGATCGCGACCGGTGTCGAGCTGGCGCAGGCGTCGTTGTGGTTCGGCGTGGACGACCTGGACGGCACGGTCCAGGAGGAGAAGATTTACCATATGGCCGGATCGGCCACGCCCGAAGGCATGACGACGGCCCAGCTGAGTCGCCTGGTTCGAGCCGCCGGGCGCGAACCGCTCGAGCGCGACACGCTGTATAACATCGTGAATGTGCCTGCAGCCGAGCCGTTGTCGGCCCCCTGATCTGATCCCCGTCTCCGATCTATAATTTCATCAGGTCCACACGCCGCCGGGCGATAGAGCCCGGGATGACGTTTGGGCCTTTTTCACGTCCGTGCTTTGCGAAAAGTTTCACAAGGACCCGACTGAACGATGAGTTCGATCATCCCGTTGCTGACCGAGTACGAGAAGCAGCACCTCTCGGAGCGACAGGCGCTTCCCGAGAAGTACCTGGGACTTCCGGACGAGGAGATGCGTCTTCGCATCGCGGCCGCTCGGGAGACCCTTGCGAATCGGCTGGTCATTCTCGGACATCACTATCAGCGCGATGAAGTGATCCGGTTCGCCGACTACACGGGGGACTCGTTCCGTCTTTCCCGACAGATTGCGCAGCGTCCCGAAGCGGACTTCATCGTGTTCTGCGGCGTGCACTTCATGGCTGAAAGCGCCGACGTGCTGTGCGCACCGCATCAGCAGGTCATCCTGCCTGATCTCGCCGCCGGCTGTTCGATGGCGGACATGGCGGCTCCTGAGCAACTCGAGTCGTGCTGGGAAGAGCTGACGCAGATGGGTATCCAGGGCGTCGTCCCGGTGACCTACATCAACTCGGCTGCGTCGATTAAGTCGTTCGTCGGTGAACGCGGCGGAACGGTCTGCACGTCATCGAACGCGATGGCGACTCTCAAATGGGGCTTCGCGAACGGCGAGAAGATTCTGTTCCTGCCCGATCAGCATCTTGGTCGCAACACGGCCTACAAGATGGGCGTTCCGCTCGACGAGATGGTCGTGTGGGATCCGAACGAGATCTTCGGCGGACTCGATCCCGGGCAGGTGCAGCGCGCGAAGATGATCCTGTGGAAAGGACACTGCTCGGTTCACGAGCGGTTCACCGCGAGGCAGATTGAAACCGTCCGCCGGCAGTATCCCGGCATTCGCGTCATCGTCCATCCGGAAGTCCCGTGGGACGTCGTGCAGGCCGCCGACGACAGCGGCAGCACGGAGTACATCATCAAGACGGTGAGCGCCAGTCCCGAGGGCTCGATGTGGGCCGTGGGCACCGAAGTGCACCTCGTCAATCGACTCGCTCAACAGCTCGCGCCGGGCCGAACCGTCGTGTCACTGGATCAGTTCGGCTGCCTGTGCTCGACGATGTTCCGGGTGTCGCCGAACCACCTGCTGTGGATTCTCGAAGAGCTGGTGGAAGGACGCGTCCACAACCGAATCGTCGTCCCCGACGAGCAGAAGCACTGGAATCGCGTCGCCCTCGAACGGATGCTCTCCATTTCGTAGGCGGACCTGAAGGTCCGCCTCTACGTGAACTCTCCCATTTCGTAGACGAATCTCGAAGGTCCGCCTCTAGTTGAACTCGTAGAGGCGGGTCTTCAGACCCGCCTGAATAATGGAGTAACGATTCCATTCTTCTGTTAGGAGGAAGAATGCCTCACGAACTGCCAAAGCTCCCGTACGACTTCGCTGCGCTCGAGCCGCACATCGATTCGCAGACGATGCAGATTCACCACGGGAAGCACCATCAGGCGTACGTCACCAATTTGAATGCCGCGCTCGAGAAGGCTCCCGAGCTGCAGGGCAAGAGCCTCGAGGATCTCTGCCGAGGCATCAACAGCGTTCCCGAAGCCATTCGCACCGCGGTTCGCAACAACGGCGGCGGGCACTGGAACCACAGCATGTTCTGGACGTGGATGGCGCCCAATGCCGGCGGTGCGCCGACCGGCAAGGCGGCCGATGCGATCAACGCGGCGTTCGGCAGCTTCGACAACTTCAAGACCGAGTGGGGCAAGGCGGGAGCGGGACGGTTCGGCAGCGGCTGGGTGTGGCTCATCGCCGACGGCGGCAAGGTATCGATTAGCAGCACGCCGAATCAGGACAACCCGCTGATGGACGGCAAAAACGCGGTGCTCGGTCTCGACGTGTGGGAGCACGCGTACTACTTGAAGTATCAGAACCGTCGTCCCGACTACATCACCGCGTGGTGGAACGTCGTGAACTGGGCCGCCGTGAACAAGGCGCTCTGACTCTCTCGAGGCGCCGCCGAATCCCGCGCGGGTGACAATTTTCGTAGGCGGGGGCTCACGCCCCCGCCTTTCGAGTGTTTCGTCCCGCCAGCCGCGTCAAGTTTTCACGAAAAGGCGAAACGGGCCTGGATCCGCAACGCGTGAGCTCGGCTATTCAGCTAAAATTGCTCCAATTCTCCAGTCATATGTTGCGGCTTCGCCTATCGACAAACAGGCGTGCCAGGGCCGCCGGAATCGCGTTGCTCGCGATTGGCATGTCCGCTTGCACCGCTCGCCCCGCGGCCAGCGCGACCTCCGATCAGGCGACGCGCGAGAGCTGGAGTCTGACGATGCGCGTGTCCGGAGGGTTTGCCGGACTGAATCGAGAGATGGATCTCACCAGCTCCGGCTCCGCGACCGTCACCGACCTTCGACGGAATCGTCAGGTGCGCCAACAGGTCCCATCGGAGGAACTGCTGGAGATCGATCGACTCATCGCGGCGGCCGCATCCCTGGACGCGCAAGACCGGACGTCGTGTCGCGATTGTCTGAGCTACTCGATCGACCTCCGAAGGAAGGACCAGCTCCTGACCATTCGCGCGAACGATGAGAGCCTGTCGACTTCGAAGATGGCTGCCCTCGTCCTCGCGTTGAGCCGCCTGCAGAACCGTCTGCTCTCGGAACCATGAGACGCGCGTCGATCTCCAGATTCATCATCGGCGGTGTCGTTGCCACGCTCATCGGCATGGCACTGGCCTGGCTGCCTGTCTTCGCGCAGCAGCCGCAGGGTCCCGCACGGTTCAATGCCAGTCCATTGCAGCAGGCCTCGTGTCTGGACTTCGGCGCAGCCGAGACCGCCAGGCATGGCTCGGGCGCGATGCGCTTCATCGGTACTCGCAGCGGAAATCCGCTGGCGCATCCGCAGCTGCTCGACGCGCGCACGCCGCCCGAGACCGCGGCGCGCAGTTATCTTTCGGTCTGCGGCTCGATGTTCGGCCTGAGCGGCGACGCAGCGGAGCTCGCGCTCCAGCGAGTCACTCCGGCGGAGAACCAGCGGTCGGTCGTCCGCTTCCAGCAGATGTACGGAGGCATCCCGGTCTTCGGTGGAGAACTGATCGTCCAGCTCGATTCCAATCGGAACCTCGTGGCGACGACCGGCAATGTCCTGCCACGACCGACGTTGTTCACGCGGCCTGCGGTCACGACGGCGCAGGCCGTTCGTACGGCGCTCGACACTGTCGCACGCGAGCACGATGTCTCAGCGCAGGAACTCGCGGCCGGAACACCGCAGCTCTGGATCTACAGCGAGTCGCTGGTCGGTCCAGGTCAGGGTCCTCCGCGTCTGGTGTGGCGCACGGAGGTGAGGTCGACGGTTCTCCGGCCCATTCGAGAACTGGTCCTCGTTGACGCGGCGCGCGGCGGCGTCGCACTGCACTTCAATCAGGCCGAGACCGCCAGACAGCGGGAGACGTACACGGCCAGCAACACGTTCAACCTGCCCGGCACTCTCGTGTGCGACGAGTCGAATCCGACCTGCGCAGGCGGCGACGCACAAGCCGCGTCCGCGCATGTCAGTGCCGGCGACACCTACGACTTCTACCTCGCCAATCACGGGCGCGACGGCATCACAGGCACGGGGGCGGTGATTCGTTCGACCGTGCGCTACTCGGTTGCCTATTTCAACGCCTTCTGGAGTGGCACGCAGATGGTGTTCGGCGATGGCGCCGGCTACGCACTCGCCGATGATGTGGTCGGACATGAATTGACGCATGGCGTCACGCAGTACACGTCGGGCCTCTTCTATTACTACCAGTCAGGCGCCATCAACGAGTCGTTGTCGGATCTCTGGGGCGAGTTCGTGGATCTGAGCAACGGGCGTGGCAACGATGCCGCCAACGTGCGCTGGCTGATCGGAGAAGACATCGCCGGATTGGGTGCCATCCGCAGCCTGATCGATCCGCCGGCGTACAGGCCATCCCGATCGCATGAGGAGTCCTCTCTACAGTCTCAGCTCCTTCGATAGCGGCGGCGTGCACAGCAACAGCGGTGTCAACAACAAGGCCGCGTACCTGATGGTGGACGGTGGAACGTTCAACGGTCAGACCGTCCAGCCCCTCGGCATCGTCAAGACCGCGAAGATCTATTACGAGGCCCAGACCAACCTGCTGACGTCGGGCTCCGACTATGAGGACCTCTACAACGCGCTCTTCCAGGCGTGCAACAACCTGATCGGGACGTCGAACATCGTCGCGGCGGACTGCGATGAGGTACACAATGCGACACTCGCGGTCGAGATGAACCTCCAGCCGGTGGCGGGCTTCAATCCCGAAGCGCCGGTCTGCCTGCCGGGACAGATCCCGACGTCCGTGTTCTTCGACGATCTCGAGAGCGGACCTGCCAATTTCTCATCCATCGTTGACACGGGCACGAACAGGTGGGCGCACTCATTTGGCTACGCCCATTCCGGGCAGTACCGCGATGTACACGACCGACGCTCCCGCCGCGGTGACGGATTCGTCCATCGCGCTGACAACCGGCGTGACGGTGCCCGCCAACGGATTTCTCCACTTCGCGCACGCGTACGACTTCGAGAACCCGGCCTACGACGGCGGTGTCGTCGAATACAGCGTCAACGGTGGATCCTGGATCGACGCCGGTCCGCTCTTCGACAACGTCGGATACACAGGCATCGTCACGAGTGGATTCAGCAATCCGCTGGGCGGCCGGGCGGCGTTCATCGGTGACAGTCACGGCTACATTTCGAGTCGGCTCAATCTGGTGTCGTTGGCGGGTCAAAGTGTCAGGTTCAGATGGCGAATGGGCCTCGATTTCGTCGGCGCCCACATGGGATGGTTCCTCGACGATATTCGGATCTACTCGTGCGCGGTCCCATCTGTCCCACCAGGCGTACCGCAATCACCCATTCCCGGTGACGGCGCGATCGGAGTACCACCAACCAGGGGTTGACGTGGAGCGCAACGGGCGCGGCCACGTACGACGTCGCGTTCGGGACTGTGAATCCGCCGCCGCCGGCGGCGACGGCCCTCGGCATCCCGAACTACGTACCTGCACTGGCACCGAACACGACGTACTTCTGGCGAGTCACTGCGAACAACAGTTCCAGTTCGACACCTGGCCCGGTATGGACGTTCACGACCGGGGCGCTGTCGAGCGATCTGATCGTCACGGACACGTTTACGGGGACGGGCACGCTGACGTCGCACACGCCGGACCTGAACGTGAGCGGAGGGCCGTGGAGTGTGACGGGCGGCTCGCCGATGCCCACGCTGGCCGGTGGCCTTGTGGGTGTGACTGCCGGGACGGGACATTTACAGGCCACGCTCCAGACTGGCGCGGCGGATATCCGGATGGGCGTGGACTACCGCGTCGGGACCGGCACGCAGCGGCTCGCGGGGCTCGCATTCCGCTTCGCCGACGTGAACAACCACCTGCTGTTGCTGTTCTACGAGAACGCGCTGCACTTCTATCGCAAGCAGAACGGCGGGTTCGAGCTGCTCGCCTCGTCGCCGGCACTGGCGCCGGTTGCCGGCGGAAGCACGCAGCGGATCGAAGTGCGAACCGTGGGGAGCGCGCTGACCGGATGGTGGAACGGCGTGCAGGTCGTGCAGGCTGTGGAGACGTTCCAGCAGACCGCGACTCGTCACGGGCTGGACTGGAACTCCTCATTCGACTTCGCAGCGAGCTTCGACAACCTGGAGATCCGCGGCGCCGCGCCGCCACTCTCACCGCCGGCGGCGCCGGCCACACCAAGTCCGGCGGATGGCGCAATCGGTGCGGCGGCGACCGCCACGCTCACGTGGGTGGCCACAGGGGCGACGAGTTACGACGTCGCGTTCGGAACCGTCAACCCGCCTCCGTCGGCGGCGACCGGTCTGACGACCGCCAGCTATTCACCGGCGATGGCCGGAACGACGACTTACTACTGGCAGGTGATCGCGCGAAACAGTGCTGGATCGACGCCCGGTCCGGTGTGGAGTTTCACCACCGCTGCGTTGCCGGCGGATCTCCTCGTCACCGACGCGTTCACGGGCGCGGGCGTGTTGACATCGCATGCCCCCGACGTGAACATCAACGGCGCTCCGTGGAGCGTGACTGGTGGATCGTCGATCCCCGTTCTGAGCAATGGGGTCGTGGGCATCTCGCCGGGGAGCGGTCACGTGCAGGCCACGCTGCAAACAGGCGCGGCCGACATCCGGATGGGCGTGGACTACAAGGTGGCCGCGAGCGCGGATCGACTCGCGGGTCTGGCCTTCCGGTTGACCGACGCGAACAACCATCTGTTGTTGCTGTTCTACGAGAACGCCCTGCACTTCTACCGCCGGCAGGGCGGGACGTCCTCGCTGCTGGCCTCGTCCGGGCCGTTGGCACCGATTGCGGGCGGCAGCACGCAGCGCATGGAAGTGCGAACGTCGGGGAGTGCCTTGACCGGATGGTGGAATGGCGTCCCGGTCGTGCAGGCGACGGACACGATCCAGCAGGCGGCGACACGCCACGGGCTCGATTGGAACGCAGCATTCGATTCGGCGACGACGTTCGACAACCTCGAGATCCGCAACACTGGCGCGCCGCTCGTGCCTCCCGGCATACCCGCGGCGCCGAGCCCGGTGGATATGGCAGCCGGCGTCGCGACCGACGCTCTCCTCTCATGGAGTGCGACAGGGGCGACGAGTTACGACCTCGCGTTCGGCACCGCGAATCCGCCCCCGACATTGGTGACCGGACTCACCACCACCGCGTACGGGCCGACGCTCGCCGGAAGCACGACCTATTTCTGGCGAGTCACGGCGCGGAACGCGAGCGGATCAACCACGGGTCCCGTGTGGTCGTTTACGACGGCCGCGTTCCCGATTGACCTGCTGGTCATGGATACGTTCACCGGAAGTGGTTCGCTGACATCGCACACACCCGACGTCAACGTGCCCGGCACGCCCTGGAGCGTGACCGGAGGGCCAACGCCGGTGCTCACGGGTGGCGGAGTCGGAATTACTCCGGGCACCTCGCACGTGCAAGCGACGCTGCAGACGGGTGCGGCGGACGTCCGGATGGCCGTGGACTACAGAGTCGGGTCAGGTGCACAACGACTCGCGGGCCTCGTCTTCCGGTTCACAGATGTGAACAACCATTTATTGCTGCTGTTCTACGAGAACGGCCTGCACTTCTATCGACGACAGGACGGCGTGTACACGCTGCTGGGTTCGTCGCAGATGGGGCCCATTGCGAGCGGGAGCACGCACCGGCTGGAGGTGCGGACGTCCGGAGCGGTGATGACCTCGTACTGGGATGGCGTCGTGCAGTTTGGCGTGAGCGACACGTTCCAGCAGACAGCGACGCGTCATGGCCTGGACTGGAATCCGGCTGTGGACACGGCAGCGACCTTCGACAACCTGGAGGTTCGCAACAACGGCACGCCACTCGCGCCGCCGGGTGCGCCTGGCAACCCGAGTCCGTCGAATGCGGCAACCGGTGTCGCGACGAATGCCACGATGTCGTGGAGCGCGACCGGCGCGACGAGCTACGACGTCGCATTCGGAACGGTGAATCCGCCTCCGCCAGTCACGACTGCGCAGAGCGGCACGACCTACACGCCGCCGCCGATGGCGACCAGCACGACTTACTTCTGGCAGGTGACGGCGCGAAACGCGGGCGGATCGACAGCCGGACCCGTCTGGGCGTTTACGACGGGCGCGCCGCCACCGCCGCCGGGCGTGCCCGGCACACCGAGTCCAGCGAATGCCGCGACCGGTGTGGCGACGACAACTGCGCTGACGTGGACTGCGTCAGGCGCGACCACCTATGACGTGGCGTTCGGCACCGTGAATCCACCGCCGCCTGTCGCGACTGCTCTGACGAACGCCACCTATTCGCCGGTGATGGCGGTCGACACCACGTACTTCTGGCAGGTCACGGCGCGGAACGGTGGCGGATCGACAGTCGGACCGGTGTGGTCCTTCACGACCGCTGTGCCGCCTGCTGATTTGGTGGCGTTGGATTCCTTCACCGGCACTGGCCCGCTGACGTCGCATGTTCCTGACGTCAACCAGCAGGGAACGCCGTGGCAGGTCCACGGTGCAACCGGAACTCCGGCTCTCAGCGGCGGCCGGGTGGGGATCTCTCCTGGCAGTGGTCACGTGCAGGCCGTGCTCGCGAGCGGCGCCGCGAATATTCGGATGAGCGTGGACTACCACGTCGGCACGAGTCCGAATCAGATGGCGTCGTTGGTGTTCCGGTTCATCGACGCGAACGACCACTCGCTGCTGATGTTCTACGACAGTGCGGTTCACCTGTACACACGTCAGGGCGGCGTGTTTACCCTGCTGGCCTCGTCTGCGCAGCTGCCTCCGGTTCCGAGCGGAGTACACACAGGCTCGAAGTGCGCGCGTCTGGCAGTCAGCTGACCGGCTGGTGGGATGGCGTGCAGATGGTCGCGGCGACCTCGAACTTCATGCCGCAGGCGACGATGCACGGGTTGGGCTGGAACACCGCGTTCGACGCATCGGCGACGTTCGACGACTTCGAAATCCGGGACGCCACCGTTGCGTACCGCCACCGGGTGCGCCAGCAACCCCGAATCCTGCCAATGCCGCCATTGGCGTCGCGACAAACGCCACGCTCTCGTGGAGCGCGACGGGGGCAACGAGTTACGACGTCTATCACGGGACGGCGAATCCACCGCCGCTCGTGTCGTTTGGCCAGGCCGATGCGACGTATGCCCCGATACTGGCGGCCGGCGCCGCGTACTTCTGGCGAGTCGTGGCCAAGAAACTCCGCTGGAACAACCGACGGACCAGTGTGGACGTTTACGACCGCCGCGCCACTAGCTGCGCCGAGCGCGCCTGTAGTCGTCAGCCCACCAGATGGCACGACCGGGTTCTTGATCAATACCCCACTGACGTGGTCCTCGACCGGGGCGACGAGTTACGACCTGGCGTTCGGGACCGTCAATCCTCCGACGACGACGCTGGTCAGCGGACTGACCTCCCCGACCTACACGCCTCCCACGGCGATCAACACCACCTACTTCTGGCGGGTGACGGCACGGAATGCAGGCGGGACGACAATCGGACCTGTATGGACGTTCGACACGAATGTGCCGCCGAACCTGCTCGTCCGAGACAGGTTTACCGGGATATCGGGAACGCTGCTGACCGCGCACGCGCCCGAGATCAACGTACCCGGCTCGGCGTGGAGCATTACCGGTGGTTCGTCCCCGACGTTGATCAACGGGCGAGTGGGAGTCACGGCGGGAACCCAACACGTCCAGGCGACGCTGCTCATCGGGCTACCCGATATCGAGATGGCGGTTGACTACTATCCGGGAACGGGCGCGCAGCCACTTGCCGGTCTGGTGTTCCGCTTCACGGACGAGAGCGATCATCATCTGCTGGTGTTCTTCCAAAACGCCCTGCATATGTATCAGCGGTCCGGAGGCACGTACACGCTGCTGGGCTCGTCGTCCGCGCTCGCGCCGGTTGTGCCGGGGCAACTCTATCGGTTGGGAGTGCGGGCGTCGGGGACCCAGCTATCGGGCTGGTGGAATGGCATGCCAGTGGTGCAGGCCACGGCTTCTTCGCCGACTGGAGGAACGCGCTACGGGTTGGACTGGAATCCTGCGGTCGATTCGACAGCGACGTTCGACAGCCTCGAGATCCTCAACCTCGGCGCGCCGTAGCTCGACTGGCGATTATGAAGATTTAATGAATTGTTCGTCAGGTTCGCATCGCCGGGGATGAATGGAGCTAGTATTCGCGTCTTGTGGTGTGTGACGTGGACGTGACTGTTCAAAGGACGGGTGTATGAAAGCACGACTGTGTGCGTTGGTGGTGTGCGCCTCGGTGATCGCCGTGATCGCGCAGAGCGTTGACGGGAAGTGGACCGGTGAAGTGCAGGGTGGCCGCGGTCCCCAGATGGTCAACCTGACGCTCAAGGCTGACGGTGGCAAACTCACTGGCAGTGTCATGGGTCGAGGCGGGGAGAACCCGATTCAGGAAGGCACGATTGCAGGAACGGCACTGAAGTTCAAGACGCAGCAACAGGGCCGTGGCGGTGGAAGCCCGGTCACCCTCAACTGGAGCGGCACGCTGAAGGGCGACGAGATCGCGATGTCGCGGAAGGCGGAAGGCGGAGAGGCCCCGGCGCAGGAGTTCATCCTCAAGCGCGAGAAATAGGGGCGTCGTAGAGGCGGGCTCGTAGAGGCGGGTCTTTAGACCCGCCTTTATTTCAACAGCGGAATGTTCGCCGCCGGCGCCGGTCTCGACTGGACGAACGCGTAGATGTTCGCGAGATCGGCGTCCGACACCACCTTCGTCGTGTACGGCGGCATCTGGTTCGTGGGCTGGCGGACGTAGCGGCTGAACGCGGCAAAGGCGATCGGCCGCGGGCCGAGACGCGGTCCGGTCGCATTCGATCCCTGCGCCTCGTAGCCGTGGCACTGGTAGCAACCGTAGCTCGCGTAGAGCTTCTTTCCCTCTTCAGCATTCCCGGCTGGTGTCGTCGTCACCGGTCGTTGCGGCGCTGGCGCCTGGGCTGAAACGGCCGCGGCGATCACCAGCGACAGAAACAGAATCTTCATCGGGTTCTCCCGGCACGTCCGAAAGGACGTGCCCTACCGTGGCTGCGTGACGACGTCGATGAGCGACGGCTCGCCGCGCTTGACGACGTCGATCGCCCGCTTGAGTGCCGGTCCGAGATCGTTCGGGTTGGTGATCGGACCTTGCGCGTGCACGCCCATGCCCTGCGCGATCTTCGCGAAATCGACGTTCGGGTTGTCGATCGTCGTGCCGATGTGCGCGCGGGTGATGCCGCGGTTGTGGCGATTGGCCATGCGCTGCACGTGCATGACCTCCTGATGGTAGGCGCGGTTGTTGTGCATCACCGCCAGCAGCGGAATCCGATGATGCGCCGCCGTCCACCAGACGCCGGGCGCGTAGAGGAAATCGCCATCGCCCTGAATCGTGACCGAGAGCCTGCCGTGTTTCCTGTTCGCGAGCGCGGCGCCGACGGCCGCCGGTGCGCCGTAGCCGACGCCGGCGCCACCGGATCCGCCGAGCGACTGATAGTGCTTGTCGAACGACCATAGCCGCGACGTCCAGTCGCTCATGATGCCGCTCTCGGCCACGAGCGCCCAGTCCTCGTTCTTGATCTGCGCCCACAGTTCAGCAGTCATCCGCGCCGTGCTGATCGGTGACGCGTCCCACGCATAGGCGGCCTCGGCACGCGCGCGCTCGAGCGCGGACGCGTGCGCGTCGGCCAACCGCTTACCGCGCGCGAGGAGCGCGGTGCGTCGCTCCGCGGTGATCAGACGCTTGCAGGCCTCGGTCAACGCAGGGAGCGTCGCCTCCGCATCCGCGGCCATCGCCACGTCCACTTCCGGATACCGCTGGAAGTCCTGATAGTTGCCTTTCGTGGCCAGGTCGAGCGCCGTGATGCTGATCAACTTCGTCCCTGGCTTGGCGATCGATCGCGATGTCCGGGTGAGCCCGTCGCGAACGGTGCTGACGGTGCCCCAGAAATCGGTCAGCTCGAGCCCGATGATCACGTCGGCGTCGGCGACGAGCTGGCGGACGCTGCTCGTCTGGTTCAGCGGATGGCGCGACGGGAAGTTCATGCGCCCGCCCTGATTGACGACCGGCGCCTGCAGCGTCTCGGCCAGCGCCACCAGATGTCCGATGCCGGCCGGTGTCCGCGCCGCTCGATCGGCAACGATGACCGGATTCTGCGCGTTGACCAGCAGTCGCGCTGCTTCGGCGACCGCCCCGGAATCACCCTGCGGCGGCGACGTCAACGTGAGCCGGGGAATCCGCAGCCGCGACGTCACCTCATGCGAGATCGGATCTTCCTGCAGTCCGCCATCGATGACGAGCAGCACCGGCATCATCGGCGGCGTCATCGCAATCTTGTAGGCGCGCATGGCCGACTCGGCGAAGTGCGGCAGCGACACCGGCTGATCGTCCCACTTGATGTAGTCGCGCACCATGGCCGCCGCGTCCTGCACGCTGTGCGCCCACTCGACGCCAGGGCGTCTGAGCGTCGCGTCGAGCGAGTTGCCGGCCAGGATGTAGACGGGGACGCGGTCGCAGTAGGCGTTGTAGATCGCCATCGCCGCGTGCTGCATGCCGACCGTGCCGTGACAGAGCACGGCCATCGGCTTGCCCTCGGCCTTGAAGTAGCCGTGGGCCATCGCTACAGACGACTCTTCGTGCAGGCAGGTGATGAACTCGGGTGATGCGTTGCCGCCGTAGTTGATGATCGACTCGTGGATGCCGCGGAAGCTCGAGCCGGGATTGGAGGCGATGAACTCGAAGTTCAGCGTCTTGATCACGTCGACCATGAAGTCGCCGCCCGGTCTGTCGGTCGTCAGGACCTCGACGCTGCCGGCAGGATCGACCTCGCGCGGCGCGACCGGCGCGCTGGCTTGCGCAGGCGGTGCCGGCTGTTGCGGCTCGGCGGCGGCCGCGTGTCCCGCGGCCAGCGCAGCCGCGCTGGTCGCCGCGGCACTCTTCAGGAAGTCACGACGATCGAGGGCAGGCTTCTGAGACATCACCGCCTCCAGGCGGCGACAGTCTACAGCACCTCTATTCCACCCGCTTGATCCATGCCGCCAGCAGCGCGCGTGCATAGACACCGCGCGCCTCTGGGCTCACTACTTCCAGTTGCAGGACCTGCGCACCCGCGCGGACGAATACACCCTCGACGATATACGACGCACCGAGCCACTCGGTGCGCGTTGTATACGAACTCGTGCCCGGCGACCCAGGGTCCGACGAGCACTTCGCCGCCGTCGCTTCCGGCACAATGGCGCCAGGCCAGACCGCCACGCGCAGCGCCACCGTGAAGTCGCGGACCGGCACTGCCGTGCCCGCGCCAACTGGATTCGAGAGTCCCGTGCAGGGCGATGGCGCGCCGGGTTCCACAAACCAGCCGGCAGGAACAGGCACCCGGCGTTCCGCCGACGCCGCCTGCCACTCCAGTTTGTCGACGGCATCCAGTTGGCCGACGAGCAGGCGCCCGGCGTCGATGCTCGTCAACGACTCGCGCAGGACGCTCTCATTAAATGCCACCTGCTCGGCCGGACCCACGAATCTCGCAACCAGCTTCTCGCGGCCGAGATCGACGAGCGCGTAGGCCATGGCCACCTGCGCGCCGTCCCGGGCACTCCCCGAGGAGCGGCCCACCAGCACCAGCGCCCCGTCGCTGCGCATCGTCCGGCTCTCGTTGCTCGCGCTCGATATCCGCTCGAACGTCTGCGTCTTGACCAGTTCCTGCTCGAGCCGATTGAGCATCCATGGCGACATCACGCGATCGACGCGCATCGTGATCTCGGTCGGGCCTGAGTCGGTGTCCAGCCGTGATCTGAACGGCGATGCATCGGCGAGGCCTTCGGGCAGCCGGAGCGCGATGCCCTTGGCGTCGAACCGCTGCAGGCCGCCCAGATGCAGCCGTCGTGTCGGCATCAGCTGATCCAGCCCGCGGGACTCGATGAAGGATTTCGCCTGATTGATCGGGATGGCAAAGGCGATGTTGCCGGCATCCCTGAGGCGAGCCACGACCACTCCGACCACGAAGCCATCCCTGTTGACGATAGGGCCGCCGCTGCTGCCAGGATTGACGTTGCCGTCGATCTGCAGGAATCGGCGCTCGCCGGCATTGTTCGCTCTCAACGCCGAGATCGTCCCGGCCGTCGTCGTGATCTCCGGCACGACCGAATCCAGTGTGTCGCGGCCGATGTCGAGCGTCCGGCCGAACGGAAAGCCGAGCGCCTGCACCGGCTGCCCCGGCGTGACGACGTCGGAGTCGCCGAGCGCCAGATACGGCTGATTCGAGCTGCCGACGTACAGTACGGCGAGATCGAGATCCGGGTCGGCGGCGGAGATCGTCGCTTCCGCGCACGGCGTCGTACCGCCACGCGCCGCTGCGCTCTCGGGTGGAAAGCAGACCTCGATCTTCGACACGTTCAGGCGAATTACGACTTTGCGATTGGGCTCATTGAGGGTGATCTCCCTGTTGCTCACCACGTGCTCGTTGGTGAGCACGTGCCCGTCGGGAGAGATGACGAAGCCGCTGCCGCTGCCGATCTCGACGCGGTCGCGAGTGATGACGCTCTTCTGCCCGACGTTGTCGATCTCGGCGCGAAGAGATCCAACCAGGCGGACGAGAACCGTGGCGTCGGACGGGGACATGGCGCGCTCCGCGAAGGCAGGACGCACCGCGACCAGCACCACAAGACACGTCAGCGCCAGTTTCATCAATCTCGCTCCAGCCCGCCTCACTCTATAACGAGGGCAGCACGCTTCTCGAACGCATAGAGGCGGGTCTTCAGACCCGCCGTAATCAGGGAAACAGCGTGGACGCGACGCGCTCGGCGAGCATGACCCACGGGCGGGGATAGACCCCCATGCCGACCACGCCGATGGCGCACACCGCGATCGCCGCGCCGAGCAGGCCCGGCATCGGCACCGGCTCGCGTTTGGTGGGCGCTTCGATGTACATCCGCCGCGCGACGAGCAGGTAGTAGTACAGCGCCACCACCGTCAGCACCGCGCCGAGGAAGACCAGACCGTACATCCCGCGCTCTGCGGCGGCCAGGAAGATATACAGCTTCGCCCAGAAGCCGGCGACGAACGGAATGCCGCCGAGCGACAAGAGGAACACGAGCATCGCCAGCGCCAGCAGCGGCGAGCGCTGCGCGAGCCCACGATAGGCGTCGATGCCGTCGGACTTCTCCGATTGCGCGACCGCCTCGACGACCAGGAACGTGCCGATGTTGCCGAAGAGATACGCGAGCAGATAGAAGAGCAGCATCGCGACGCCGGCGCTCGAGACGGCGGCAACGCCGATCAGCATGTAGCCGATGTGCGCGACGCCGGAGTAGGCCAGCAGCCGCTTGATGTTCTTCTGCGGGATCGCCATCAGGT
The DNA here is from genome assembly GCA_963751025.1 of uncultured Acidobacteriota bacterium. Taxonomy (GTDB): domain Bacteria; phylum Acidobacteriota; class Vicinamibacteria; order Vicinamibacterales; family UBA2999; genus Gp6-AA40. The sequence goes on from CAVVTC010000019.1 coordinate 325,762, forward strand.
TGCCGGTGACGATCGTCATCCCCGCCAGTGTGGCCAGTATCGGCATCCACAGTTCGGCCGTCGTGCCGAGGCCTTCGACGTAGATCCGCAGGATGGCGACGAATCCCGCGGTCTTCGGCGCGACCGACAGCCACGCGATGAACGGCGTGGTCGCCGCCTCGTAGGTGTCCGGCGCCCACATGTGGAAGGGGAACGCGGCGATCTTGAAGCCCAACCCGGCAAGCAGCAGGCCGAGGCCGAGCAGGATCAGCGGATGGCCGTCCCGGACCGCCTGGGGAATCAGCGCCAGCATCGTCCCGCCGGTGGCGCCGTAGATGAAGGACATGCCGTAGGCGATCACCGCCGACGAGACCGTGCCGACGAGGAAGAACTTCAGCGCCGCTTCCGGCGCGACGGGATCCCGCTTCAGGAAGCCGGTGAGCACGTACAGCGGGATCGACATCAGCTCGAACGCGACGAACAGCAGAATGAGCTCGCGCGCCGACGCCAGGATCATCATCCCCAGCAGGGAGACGAGCATCGCGAAGTGATACTCGCCGGCGCGGCGCTCGAAGGTCGAGTGCTTGATGGTGAGCGATCCGAACAGGCTGAGCGCGGTGGCGAGCAGGAATACGCGCTTGGCGAAGAGCGCCAGCGCATCCTGCACGAAGGTGCCGCCGAACAGGGACCGGCCCTCGTCCGCGAAGCAGGTGAGCGTAAACACGACAGCGACGCCGACGAACGTGATCCAGCCGATGGCCCGCCCGGCGCGCATCAGGCCTGCCAGCAGGACCAACACGCTGAGCGCGAAGAGCGCCAGCTCCGGAATGAGGGGCATGCCGAGGTCGACGGTCATCTCCGCGCCTCGGTGTTGGCCGTGCCGACGATCCGTTCGATCAGTGGAACGGTGGCCGTGTCCACCGGCTTCAGTGCCAGACCAGGCGCGACGCCGAAGAGGACGAGCACGAACACGAGGATCCCGAGCGCGGCCCACTCGGTGCCCTGTGCGTCAGGCAGGTGCTGGAAGTGCGGGTCGTTGCTCTTCTCGCCCCAGAAGATCTGCTTCGCGACGCGCAGCACGTAGATCGACGTGAGGAACGCGCCAATGACGCCGGGGAAGAGCCACCACGGGTATCTCGAGGTCCAGGCGCCGAGGAACGTCAGGAACTCGGCGATGAAGCCGGCCGTCGCCGGCAGGCCCAGCGACGACAGGCCGCCGATGGTGAATGCCGTCGCGATGCCCGGCATCATCGTGCCGAAGCCGCCCATCCTGAAGATCTCGCGTGAATGCGCCTTCTCGTAGACGAGGCCGACCAGCGCGAAGAACAGGCCGGTCATGATCCCGTGCGCGAACATCTGGAAGACGGATCCGTTGAGCCCGGTCACCGTCAGCGTCGCGGCGCCCAGCATCACGACGCCCATGTGCGACACCGACGAGTAGGCGATCACGTACTTCAGATCGGTCTGAGCCATCGCGCTCAGCGCGCCGTAGACGATGTTGATGCAGGCGATGCCGCCGACGAGCCACGCCCAGTCCACCGAGGCCTCCGGCAGCAGGCCCATGCCGAGGCGGACGACGCCGTAGGCGCCCAGCTTCATCAGCACGCCGGCATGGAGCATCGAGACGGCCGTCGGCGCCGAGGCATGGCCGTCCGGCGACCAGGTGTGCAGCGGCCAGATGCCGGCGAGGATGCCGAAGCCGACGTAGAAGGCGAGGAACACCCACGACTGGACCGTGGGATCGAAACTCATCGCCTGGAAGTCCAGGAACGAGAAGCTGCGCGATCCGCCGACCACGTAGAGCGCGAGGATCCCGACCAGGATGAACGCCGACCCGAACAGCAGATACAGGGTCAGCTTCATCGCCGCGTACTCTTTGGTGCCGACGCCGGTGCGGCCCATCGCCCAGCCGAAGATGCCCTGCGGCCGCACTTCGCCCGTCGATCCCCAGATGCCGATGAGCAGATACATCGGCAGCACGGCGATCTCGTAGAAGAGGAAGAAGACGAACAGATCGAGCGAGACGAACACGCCGTAGACGCCGGTGACGAGCAGCAGCAGCAGCGCGTAGAACTCCTGGCTGCGCTCCTTCACCGTCCACGACGCGAACACGCCGGCGAAGATGATGATCGACGTCAGCAGGCACATCAGCGCGCTCATGCCGTCGATGGCCAGCAGATACGAGATGCCCAGCGAGGGCACGAGCTCGAACTGCTCCTGGAACTGGAAGCCGGCGGCCGACTGGTCGTAGGCCCAGTAGACCCACACCGAGGCCACCAGTGACACCGTCGCGCCGAGGAGCGACGTCCAGCGCACGAGCAGCGGCCGATGGCGCGCGAACGCCATCACGATGAGCGCGGCGATGAACGGCGCCCAGGTCATCACCGAGAGGACGGGGAATCCGGTCACGCGAGCGCCCACCGCATCCAGAGGATGAGAATGAGGAGTCCGACGGCGACGCCGTAGACGTAGTCCTGCGCGCGTCCGGTCTGCACCGTGCGCAGCACGCCGCCGGCGCTGACCGTCCACGCGCTGACCACGTTCAGGACGCCATCAACCAGATAGCGATCGAACCAGCCGATGATGCGCGAGAACATGAACAGCGACATCCCGAGAACGCCCTCGTAGACGTCGTCGATCCAGAACTTCGCGAGCGCGGCGTGGCGGATGGGTCCGAACATCGCGGCGAGGCGGTTGGCGTCGATCGCTCGCCGCTGATAGGTGAGCCACGCCAGACCGATTCCGGCGACCGCCACGCCGACGGCAGCGGGCATCAGCCACGCCGGGCCGTGTTCGCCTTCTGCAGGCCCGAACGAAAGGAAGTGCCCGGTGATGGTCGAGTAGGCGCCGACACCCAGCGACAGCAGCGCAAGCAGCCACAGCGGACCCATCATCGACTTGGGAGGATCGTGTGGTTCGTAGTGTCCGCCTTTAGGCGGACTGTCGCCCGTCCGGCTGAAGCCGGACACTACGGGCGGACCAAAGAACGCGAGAAACACGACGCGGAACATGTAGAAGGCGGTGAGAAACGCCACGATCATCAGCAGGATGAACGGGCCAGTCTGATTCCCGGCGAGCACCGCGCCGAGGATTTCTTCCTTCGACAGGAAGCCGCCGAAGAGCGGTATGCCGGCGAGCGACAGCGTCCCGATCACGAACACGATCGCCGTCTGCGGCATCTTCTTCGCCAGCCCGCCCATGCGCGGCAGGTCGTTGCTGTGCACGGCGTGAATCACCGCGCCGGCGCCGAGGAAGAGCAGCGCCTTGAACAGGCCGTGCGTGAGCAGATGGAAGAAGCCGGCGGCCGAGAAGCCGGCGCCGATCGCCGCCATCATGTAGCCGAGCTGCGAGACCGTCGAGTACGCGAGCACGCGTTTGATGTCGTTCTGGACACAGGCAAGCACCGCCGCGAGCAGTGCCGTGAACGCCCCAATCCAGCAGACGACCATCAGCACGTCCGGCGGAAACAGCCAGATCGTCCGGTGCAGCAGATACACGCCCGCCGTGACCATCGTCGCGGCGTGAATGAGCGCCGAGACGGGCGTCGGACCTTCCATCGCGTCGGGCAGCCAGGTGTGGAGCGGGAACTGCGCCGACTTGCCGACCGCGCCGAGGTAGATGCAGAACGTGATGAGCGACAGGCCTTCGACTGGCAGCGCCCCGCTGGTCACCAGCTCGCGCAGCGTCGTCAGATCGAACGTCCCGGTCACTCCCCACAAGAGGATGATGCCGATCAGCAATCCGACGTCGCCGGCCTTCGTCGTCCAGAAGGCTTTCACCGCCGCGCGTGCCGCTTCAGGCTTCTGATACCAGAAGCCAATCAGCAGATACGAGCAGAGGCCGACCAGCTCCCAGCAGATGAACAGCTGCAGCAGGTTGGGAGAGAGCACCAGGCCCATCATCGAGAACGCGAACAGTGACTGGTAGGCGTAATAGCGGCCGAGAGCTGCTGGCGGCTCGTCGTGGAGATACTCGAGCGAATACACCTGGACGAGGAACGCGACCAGCGTCACCAGGATCAGCATCAACGTCGAGTCGCCGTCGGCGAGGATGCCGATCGTGGCGAGCGACGTGCCGTCTGACGGCAGCCAGTCCCAGACCTGCTTCGTGATCTGCCCGCCGGCGTGACCGCGCCACGAGAAGACCGCGGCAACGAGCGCGCCAGCCGCGAAGAGGATCGACGTGTAGGCGGCGGGCCGGCCGAGCCGCCGAAGTGGCGCGACGATCGCCAGGATCAGGAAGCTGATCGCCGGCAGCAGCAGCGAGACGAGGGCGAGACCGCCGGGATCGCTCATCATCCCTTGAGCAGATCCAGATGATCGGCCATCACCGTCTTACGCACGCGGAACAGCAGAATCACGAGCGCCAGGCCGATGGCGGCTTCGGACACGGTGATGCAGATGGTGAAGAGCGTGAAGATCATGCCGGTGGCATTCCCGCTGAAGTGCGAGAACGCGACCAGGTTGATGTTGACCGCGTTCAGCATCAGCTCGATCCCGAGCAGGATGCCGATCGTGTTGCGGCGTGTGACCACCCCGAACAGGCCGATGCAGAACACCGTTGCCGCGAGTATCAGGTACGCCTGAAGCCCCACGCTATTCCTCCGGCCTCGCGAAGTAGATCGCGCCCAGCATCGCCGCCAGCATCAGCAGGGCCAGCAGCTCGAATGGGAGCACGTAGGTCGTCATCACCTCGCTGCCGACCAGGCGTGTCAGGTCCCCGGCTTGCGGCAGCGGCGTGGTCGCCAATGCCCGCCGGCTGAGCGTGTTGACGATGACCCAGAGCAGTGCCGCCGAGGCAATCGCTCCGCTCGCGATGCCGCGGTTCGTCTGCGAGATCCGTTCGCCGACGAGCCGCTCGGTCACGACGATGGCAAAGACCACGATGGTGATGATGCCGCCGGCGTACAAGAGCAACTGCACGGCGGCGAGGAACTCCGCGTTCAGCACCAGGAAGATTCCCGCGGTGCCGGTCAGCGCGAGGGCCAGCCACAGCACCGCGTGAAACAGGTTCTTCGAGAGCACGACGGCCAGCGCCGAGCCGACGAGCAGCCCCGACAGGATCCAGAAGGCGAGCGTCTCACCCGCGATGGGCATTACGCTTCGCCTCCGGCTGGTTTCGCTGCTGGCGCGGCCGGCGCGGCATGCTCGGCGCGGGCCATCTTCGGCGGGCCCTGCATGTCGCGCAGCTTGTTGCCGGTCGCCCATGACACCTGGTGCTGCAGGCCGATCGCGTGCAGGCGGTCCTTGTCGAGCAGCATGTCGCGACGATCGGTCGTGGCCATGTCGAACGACTTCATCATGACGATGGCGTCGGTCGGGCAGACCTGGACGCACAGCTCGCAGAACTCGCAGGCGTACAGCTCGAGCGAGAAGGTCTTCGCGTAGTTGCGCTTCTCGCTCTTCAGCATCTCGACCTTGATCACCGCCGGCGGACAGACGAACTCGCACAGACGGCAGCCGATGCACGCTTCTTCGCCGGTGTCCGGCTCGTAGACGAGCGCCAGGAGACCGCGGTAGCGGTCGGGATACGCGCGCTCCTTGTCCGGGTAGTGGACCGTCACCGGTTTCCGGAACAGGTTGAACAGCGTCACCCACATCGCCTTCGCGACGGCGCGAATGACGAACAGCGGGCTCGTGTCCGGCGTGCCGGCCCTGTGACCGCTAGAATCCACCGGCCCTCCAGACGACGACGAACGAGGTGGCGATGAGCAGGGTCAGCGTGGCCGGCAGCAGGAACTTCCACGACAGCGTGAGGATCTGATCGACGCGGATGCGGACGAAGCTCCAGCGGATCCAGGTGAGCACCAGGAACAGGAACATCGCCTTGACCAGCATCCACAGCGGACCGAGGTACTCAGGCCCTGGGCCCGCCCAGGCGCCCAGGAACAGCACGGAGCCGAGGAAGGACGAGCCGATGATGTGCGCGTACTCGCCGAGCTGAATCAGCGCGAACTTCATGCCCGAGTACTCGACGCGGAAGCCGGCGACCAGCTCGGACTCGGCTTCGAGGATGTCGAACGGCACGCGGTTCTCGGCGGCCAGCGTGGACACCATGAAGGCGACGAACGCGAGCTGGCCGATGACCGGATAGAAGACGAACCACCCGCCACCCGCCTGCGCCGCCGCGATCTCGGACAGCTTCAGCGAGCCGGCGAGCATCACCGGTACCAGCGCCGAGAAGATGAACGGCAGGTCGTAGGAGATGATCTGGTTGACCGCGCGCATCGCCGACAGCAGGGCGTACTTGTTGTTCGAACCCCAGCCGGCCATGAACAGGCCGACGATTTCCATCGACGAGACCGCCAGGAAGAACAGGATGCCAATGTTGAGATCGGCAACGCCGAGCCCCGGCGCGAACGGAATCGTCGCGAAGATCAGCATGCACGGGATGAGGAAGACGATCGGCGCCAGGTTGTAGACCGGCTTGTCGGCCGCCGTCGGCACCACGTCCTCTTTCATCATCAGCTTGACGGCGTCAGCGATCGGCTGCAGCAGGCCGTGTGGCCCGACGCGGTACGGCCCGATCCGCGACTGCATGCGCGCCGCGAACTTCCGCTCGAGCAGCGTCACGTAGGTCACCAGTCCGATGACCACGTTCAGCACGATGAACGGCGCGATGAGCGGAGTGAGCCAGGCAGGCATCAGGCTTTGGGCTCTGGGCTCTGGGCTGTGGTCATCGGTCGACCTCTCCAAAGACGGGATCGACCGAGCCCATGATCGCCACGACGTCCGCGACTTTGTGGCCGGGGATGATGTGCGGCAGCACCGCCAGATTGGAGAACGACGCGCCGCGCCATTTCATGCGGTACGGCTTGGCGCTGCCGTCGGCGATGAGATAACAGCCAACCTCGCCGCGCGGGCCTTCCACGCGGGCGTACGCCTCACCCTTGGGAATCCGGATCTGTGCGACGGACTTCAAGCCGGGACGCGACGAGATCGGACCCTCGGGCAGCTTGTCGAGCGCCTGGCGGATGATCTTGATCGACTCGCGGAACTCCACCATCCGCACGCGATAGCGCGCGAAGCAGTCGCCCTCGGCTTCCACCGGGACGTTGAACGTGAAGTCGTCGTACGACGAGTACGGCGCCGACGCGGCGGAGGTCGAAGTTCACGCCCGACCCGCGCAGCAGCGGACCTGCGATCCCCACGTCCTCGGCGAGCTCGCGCGTGATGAAACCGACGCCTTTCGCGCGGGCCTGGAAGAACGGGTTGTCCTCGAGCAGCCCCTCGTACTCGCCGATGCGGCTGTCGATGACGTCGATCGTCTTCCGGCACGCGTCGGCCCAGCCGGGCGGAATGTCGTACCGGGTGCCGCCGACTTGAAAGAATCCATACAGCAGTCGCGCGCCCACGAGCGACTCGAACAGATCGAGGATCATCTCGCGCTCGCGAATCGTGTACAGGAAGATCGTCGCGCCGCCGCCAAGCGCGCCGCCCATGTCCATGCACCAGGTGCCGAGCCACAGCAGGTGCGAGGCGATGCGCTGCAGCTCCGCGGCAATCACGCGCAGGTACTGCGCGCGCTTCGGCACCTCGATCTTGCCGATGCTCTCCGCCGCCATCACGTACGCGAACTCGCTGGTCATCGCCGCGACGTAGTCGGTCTTGCTGGCGATCGACGGATACTGCGCGTAGGTCAGCGTCTCGGACAGCTTCTCGTGGCAGCGGTGCAGATACCCGATCACCGCATCGACGCCGACGACGGTCTCGCCCTCGAGGGTGAGGATGGCGCGGAACACACCGTGGGCCGACGGGTGCTGCGGCCCCATGTTCATCGTCAGGCGCTCGCCACCGGAGTAGTCGAGCTCGACGCGTGTCGGCGTGGCGGATTCGAACGTCATCGATAGGGCGGGTACGGGGTATCGACGGCGTAGGACTTCAGGAGCGGATGTCCGACCCAGTCATCGCCGAGCAGGATGCGCCGCAGGTCCGGGTGTCCGTCAAAGCGGATGCCGAACATGTCGTAGCACTCGCGCTCCATCCAGTCCGCCCCGCGGTAGATCGGTACGAGCGACGGGCAGGCCGAGACACCCGCGCCGAGCTTCGTTTTCATCAGCAGGGCGAGTCCGGTGTCGAGGTTGTCCACCTTGACGACGACCTCGAGCCCCGGCTCCTTCCAGTCAACCGCGCTGAGGAAGGAGAAGAAGCGGCAGCCGAGCGTGTCCTTGGCGAAGCGCGCGAAGGCGGCCCACTGATCGACCGGCAGGGTGACGACGAGAGGAGATTCTCCCTCAACCTGCGCGCCGCCGAAGCGCTCGCCGATCAGGGCTGTTGCCTGCTCGCGGGTCACGGTGTCAGTCGACCTTCGGGTTCGGTTCGGCGCGTTTGCCGGTGCGGCGGAAATGCGAGATCTGGTCTTGCAGGAGCAGCAGGCCGTTCAGGAGCGACTCGGGCGGCGGGGGACATCCGGGCACGTAGACGTCAACCGGAATGACGCGATCGACCCCTTTCACCACGTGATAGCCGTGGCGGAACGGGCCGCCGGAGTTGGCGCACGAGCCCATCGACACAGCCCACTTCGGATCCGGCATCTGGTCGTAGATGCGGAGGAGCATCGGCGCCATCTTGATGGTCACCGTACCCGATACGACCATCAGATCCGAGTGACGCGGCGATGCCCACGGCACCATGCCGAGCCGTTCGACGTCGAACCGCGACGCGAACGTCGCCATCATTTCGATCGCGCAGCAGGCCAGGCCGAAGGTCACCGGCCACACCGACGACTTGCGCGCCCAGTTGAGAAACGCATCGGCGGGCGTCGTGACGACGAACCCGCCCGGAAAGCTGTGGATGCCGTCGGTGATCGCCTCGAACGCCGATGAGTGCTTGTCGCCCTCGGGGCGCTTCTGGTGGAGCTGCTCCCACTCCTGAAGGTCCTTGATGTTCCTCCAGATGGGCGCGGGAATTATGGGGACCGGCGGTTTTATTTCCACTCGAGGATGCGCTCCCGGTACGCGTAGATCCATCCCAGCGACAGGATCGCCAGGAACATCAGCATCGAGAGAATACCCCAGAGTCCGAGGGCGCGGACGTTCAACGCCCATGGAAAGAGGAACACGGCGAGCGCATCGAAGACGATGAAGACGAGCGCGACGAGATAGAAGCCGACCGGGAACTGCACCCAGGCGGGGCCGATGGGCTCGGCGCCGCACTCGTAGCTCTCCAGCTTGGCGGCGAACGGACGGCGCGGGCGGAGGACGGTCGCCATCGCCAGCGACACGATCGCAAAGGCGAGGATGAACCCGAGATAGATGGCGACCGAGGTGTATTCGTTCATGGTGAATGTTCGGGGATCCGGGACTCGGGATCCGGGATCCGAAGCAAAGAAGCCGAGTCCCGAGTCCCCGATCCCGAATCCCCTTATCTAAAGCTCTCCATGATCTCGTCGAGCGCCGCCTTGCCCGGTCTCACGCGAGCGGTGTCGAGCGAAGCCAGCGGCTCGTCGACGAGACCGAGGAGCTCGATGAAGTCCTGCTTGTCGGGCTCGACATACAGGATGCCGGTCGCGAACTCGTCGCGCGCGGCGGTCTCGCGCAGCAGCGACAGCGCCCGATGCTTGTCGGTCGGGTTGTAGTCCGCGGCCAGCTTGCTCAGGAGCAGCTTCGATCCGTTGTGCAGCGTGACCGCCGTCGTCGTGCCGGGATCGTAGTCGATGTTGATGTCTTCGAAGAAGGGCACGAAGCTCACATCGGCCAGCGGCTCCTCGTGGTCCTTGGCGTACGGAGTAGCTCTTGGTCGAGCCGTCGTGGTCGTTGAAGGTGACGCACGGCGAGAGGACGTCGATCATGCAGGTGCCGCGATGGCTGAGCGCCGCCTTGAGGATGGCCTTCAGCTGCTTCGGATCGCCTGAGAACGAGCGCGCCACGAACGAGGCGCCCAGCTCGATGGCCAGGGTGCAGGTGTCGATCGGCGGCAGGTCGTTGGCGATGCCGGTCTTGAGCGTCGAGCCGAGGTCGGCCGTCGGCGAGAACTGGCCCTTGGTCAGGCCGTAGCAGCCGTTGTCTTCGATGATGTAGATCATCGGCAGGTTGCGGCGCATGAGATGCACGAACTGCCCGATGCCGATCGCTCCGGTGTCACCGTCGCCGCTGACGCCGATGGCGATCATCTTCCGGTTCGAGACGACCGCGCCGGTGGCCACCGACGGCATGCGCCCGTGCACCGAGTTAAAGCCGTGCGACTGGTTCAGGAAGTACGCCGGGCTCTTGCTCGAGCACCCGATGCCGGAGAGCTTCACGACCTGCGTCGGGTCGATGCCCATCTCGAAAAAGGCGTCGATGATGCGCTCGGTGATCGCGTTGTGCCCGCATCCGGCGCACAGCGTCGTCTTCGAGCCGCGATACGCGATCGGCTCGAGGCCGATGCGATTGACCTTCTTCCCTGGTGCTGGCTGCGTTGGCGTCGACATGCCTAGGCTCGCTCCTGTCTCAATAGCTCCGTCGTTACGGACCGGCCGTCGAGCGGCAGACCCGCGTAGTGCGGACACGCGCGCAGCTTGGCGAGCTGCGCCGGATTGCATTCCATCCTGAGCAGCGACAGCATCTGGCTGTCGCGGTTCTGCTCGACCACGTAGACGCGGTCGCATTTCTCGATGAACTCGAAGACCTCGGGCGTGAACGGATAGGCCTTCAGCCGGAGATACGACGTGGTCAGCTGTGCTTCGTTCGACATCTGGTCGCGCGACTCGACAATCGCCCAGTGCGTCGTGCCGTAGCCGATGATGCCGACCTTGCCCGTCGGCAACATCTCGACTTCGGGCTTCGGCACCAGGGTCCGTGCGGTTTCGAACTTGCGCGCGAGCCGATCCAGGTTCTTCGAGTAGTCCTCGGCGCGCTCGCTGTACTGGGCCTTCTCGTTGTGGCCCGAGCCGCGCGTGAAGTACGCCGGCATGCCGTCGCCGGGGACCGTGCGGTACGGGATGCCGTCGCCATCGACGTCGCGGTAGCGCGCGAACTCGCCCACGCGCTTGAGCGCGTCGGCGTCGAGCAGCTTGCCGCGGGTCAGCGGCTTGGTCGGGTAGTCGAAGGGCTGCGACATCCAGGTGTTCATGCCCAGGTCGAGGTCCGACATCACGAAGACCGGCGTTTGCATCTGCTCGGCCAGATCGAACGCGTCCATCGCCATCGTGTAGCACTCGGTGACGGAGCAGGGCAGCAGCAGCGGGTGCTTGGTGTCACCGTGCGACAGCATCGCCGTTGACAGGATGTCCTGCTGACCGGTGCGCGTCGGCAGACCCGTTGACGGCCCGCATCGCTGCACGTCGAAGATCACCGCGGGGATTTCCGCGTAGTAGCCGAGGCCGGTGAACTCCGACATCAGCGAAATGCCGGGGCCGGCTGACGAGGTCATCGAGCGGGCGCCCACCCAGCCGGCGCCGAGCACCATGCCGAGGGCGGCGAGCTCGTCTTCCGCCTGAATCACCGCGTAGGTCGCCTTGCCGGTGTCCGGATCCTTCCGGTACTTCTTGAGGTAGTCGATCAGCGACTCACACAGCGACGAGGACGGCGTGATCGGATACCAGCCGACGAAGGTGACGCCGGCCATCATGCAGCCGATGGCTGCCGCGGCATTGCCCTCGATCAGGATCATCCCGTGCGTCTTGTCCATCGGCTCGACGACGAACGGGTCCTGCTTGGGCAGGTTGGCTTCGGCGTAGTCGTAGCCGGCCTTGAGCGCCGACATGTTCAGCTCGATCGCCTTGACCTTCTTGCCCATCTGTTTGCGAAGGGCCTTTTCCATCTGCCCCGTGTCGATCGACAGGAGCTTGCTGAGCACGCCGTCGTACACCATGTTGCGCACCAGGCGGCGCAGCTTGGCGTCGTGGGTGATCGGCTGCATCAGCTTGTCGAACGGGACCGGATAGAAGACCAGGTCGCTCCGCAGTTCGTTCAGCTTGAGCGGCTCGTCGTAGACGACGGCGGCGCCGGGCGCGAGCGTGAGGACGTCTTCCTTGGCCGTTTCCGCGTTCATCGCGACCAGGAGGTCGACCTCTTTCTTGCGTCCGATGTAGCCCTTGGCGCTGGCCCGGATGGTGTACCACGTCGGCAGTCCCGCGATGTTCGACGGGAACATGTTCTTGCCGGCGACCGGCACGCCCATCTGAAAGATCGATCGGAGGAGGACGAGGTTGGCGGTCTGGCTTCCGGATCCGTTGACGGTGGCGACCTGGATGGCGAAATCGTTGACGATGCGCTCGGTGCGCTGGCGTGGGCCGGCCTCTTGGACGGCCGCGTCGGTCACTGACATTGGTTCTCCACGACCCCCGAGGACCAGTGTGCCTACAACCCACGTTGAAAACTGAGGACAAAACGCGTACGGGGATCACGAAAGTATATATCACCGGCCGGAACGGCTTCGAGTTGCGGCGTTATCATCACGCATGACTTTCCCGCTGACGCGTCGCGAGTTCGTCAAGACAGCCGGCGCCGCCGCGGCAACCGCGGCCCTCGGAGTCGCACCTGCGCTCAGCCAGTCCCGGCCTCAGCGTCGGCGCTATGCCATCGTCGGGACGGGGGACCGGGCGATCGGCATGTGGGGCAGGCCGCTGGTCAAAGAGTACGGCGACGTGCTGGAGTTCGTCGGTCTCTGCGACGTGAATGCGAAGCGGGTCGCGGTGGCGAAACAGATGATCGGCGTGGACTGCCCGACGTTCACGAGCTTCGACGAGATGTGCGACCGGTCGAAGCCGGATCTGTTGATGGTCACGACCGTCGATGCGTTCCACCACGAATACATCACCCGGGGGCTCGATCGCGGGCTGGACGTCATGACCGAGAAGCCGATGGTCATCGACGAACGTCAGTGCCAGGCCGTCATCGACGCCGAGCGGCGCAACAACAAGCGGATCGTCGTGACCTTCAACTACCGATACGCCCCGGGACATCGCACGGTCAAGGAAACGCTGATGTCGGGCGAGATCGGCCGTGTGCTGTCGGCGGATTTCAGCTGGTACCTCGACGTCTACCATGGCGCGGATTACTTCCGCAGGTGGCATCGCCTGCGCAATCGCGGCGGCAGCCTCCTCGTCCACAAGGCGACGCACCACTTCGACCTGATGAACTGGTGGCTCGACGCCGATCCCGTGGAGGTGGTTGCCGACGGTGCGCTGAAGGTCTACGGAAAGAACGGATCGTTTCGAGCCGCGAACTGTCGCGTGTGCCCGCACACGAAGACGTGCCGCTTCCACTACGACATGACGAAAGATGCCGAGCACATGCGGCTATACGCCGACTGCGAGGACGTCGATCGCTACTACCGCGATGGGTGCGTGTTCCGAGAGGACGTCGACATCTTCGACACGATGTCGGCGATGGTGAAGTACTCGAGCGGCGCCACGATGAGCTATTCCCTGAACGCGCACATGCCGTTTGAAGGCTATCGCGTCGCGTTCAACGGCGAGCTGGGACGTCTCGAGGTGCGCGGGTACGAGCGCCAGCCGTGGGATGTGGCTGAGGACGACACGACGGAGATCTACCTCACGAAGAGCTTTGGCGTGCGCCGGCGCGTTCCTGTGGTTCGCACCGAGGGGGGACACGGCGGAGGGGATACCCGGCTGCGCGATCTCATCTTTCGGCGCGCCGACGCGCCGGTCCATATGCGGCTCCCCGATTCGCGCGCCGGCGCCATGTCGTGCCTGACGGGCATCGCGGCTCGCAAGAGCATCGACGAGCGCCGGTCGGTGCGCATCGCAGATCTGGTCCGGCTGTGATTCTCGTTCAGCTGTCCCGGCTTCAGCCTGTGATCGTAGTGTCCGGCTTCAGCCGGACTCAGAATAGCTTGACCTCCACGACCGTACCGGCCTCAACGACATCGATGTCGGCAGGAATCTCGATGTAGCCGTCCGCTCGCGACATGCTGGTGATGTCGCCCGAGGCTTTGAACGCCGGCACCGCCGATCCGTTCTCGATGCGCACCGTGTAGAACTGATGCCGGCCCGGCGTCGAGACGACACGCGCAGTGAGAGGAAGCGCGATCGAGCGGATGATCTGATCGGGAAGGTGCGCCATCCGCCGCAGCGCCGGCGCGACCAGCACGTGCGCGTTCGACAGGCAGGACGAGGGATAACCCGGCATGCCGAAGAACGGCTTGCCGGCGATGCGGCCGAACGCCGTCGGCTTGCCCGGCTTCACCGCGATGCCGTGAAACAGCATCTCGCCTTTCGCGGTGATGACGTCGAGAATCAGGTCCCGCTCGCCGACTGAACTGCCGCCCGAAAACACCAGGACGTCCTGCTCGAGGCACTCGTCCACCGAGCGCGAGAGATCCTCGATGGTGTCGGCCGCGATTCGATACGGCACCGGGACGCCGCCGTGTTCGGCGACGACCGCCGCGATCGTGAAACGGTTGATGTCGTAGATCTGGCCGGGCGCGAGCGGCTGGCCCGGCTCCACGATTTCGTTGCCGGTCGAGAGAATGGCCACGCGCGGTCTGTCGAACACGGCGACGTCGGTCAGCCCGAGCGCCGCCACCGCTCCGACACGGCTCGCGTTGAGCATCGTCCCCGGCGTGAGGACCGTCTGTCCCTTCTGGATGTCCGCACCCTGGCGCCCGATGTTCTGCGATGCCGACACCTGCCCGAAGATGCGAACGTCATCGTCGTCGCTGTCGGTGTCCTCGACGATCACCACCGCATCGGCGCCGGCAGGCATCGGCGCGCCGGTCGCGATCTCGATGCACTGGCCGGGCCCGACCGTCTGCACGGCGAGCTGCCCCGTGAAGACTTTCTCGATGCATCTCAGCGTGCGCGGTGTCGTGCGGCTCGCGCCGGTCGTGTCCGCAGCGCGCACGGCATAGCCGTCCATGGCCGCGCGCGCGAATGGCGGCACATCCGCTCGCGACGTGAGCGTCTCGGCCAGCACGCGTCCGCTGGCGTGCTCGAGCGGTACCCGTTCCACGCGCGAGATCGGCACGATCGCGCGCTCGATGATCGCCCGCGCCTCGTCGAGCGAAATCGTTTCCTTGAACGGCCGCATCTTGGTCGACATGTGCGTAGTGTCCGGCTTCAGCCCGAGTACGTAGTGTCCGGCTTTAGCCGGACTTACTCAACTGCTGAACGATGTGACCCAGCTCGGGCACGATCAACTTCTCCATCGCCAGACGAACAGCCGCGGGTGAGCCAGGCAGCACGAAGATCGCTTTGCGTCCCACCGTGCCTGCCGTGGCGCGGCTCATCATCGCCGCCGAGCCGATCTCGTTGAAGCTGATCATCCGGAACAGCTCGCCGAAGCCGTCGAGCCGCTTGTCGAAGAGCGCCGTGACCGCTTCAAACGTCGTGTCTCGCGCGCTGATGCCGGTGCCGCCGGTGGTGATGATCACCTGGGTCGCGGCATCGGCGAGTCGATCTTCCAGTACAAGCGTGACCTGCGCCGGCTCGTCGCTGACGATGGTGTGTCCTGAGACGGTGTGTCCGGACGCCTCGAGCAGTTCGCGAATCGCGCGGCCGCCCGTGTCGGTGGCTTCGGTGCGCGTGTCGCTGACCGTCACCACGAAGCAGGCGACCGATGCCGGCGCCTGCGCCTTGTGCTCACGCGAGCTCACTCAACACCCCGTGCATCGGACTTCGTCGAAGATCTCGGTGTGCTTCTCCGGGTTCTCGCGCGCGTAGTTGATCAGGCACCGCACGGCCTTGCCCGTGTCGGTCAGCGCGAACTTCTTGGTCATCTCTTCCAGGTAGGCGACCATCTCGGAGTTGAGCTCGATCGGCCGCGGCGTGTAGTCCTTCATGAGGGGATTCTGGCCCAAGTGCGTGTGATATAGTCAATGTTTGCGCATGTTTCGGCGGATGCCGACAGGCGCACACGCCGTAGGGGCCGCCTTCAGGCGGCGCTGGCCGCGAAACGTCAAAGCGCCCATAGCTCAGTTGGATAGAGCGTCTGGCTACGAACCAGGAGGTCGCACGTTCGAGTCGTGCTGGGCGCACCACCTTCCTTCGGAGGGTGGCTACGAGCTCCTGCGTGCACGTATCAGGCGTCGTGTCGACGTTGGCGTGACCCATGAACGAGGTGCCACAGCACTTCTCAGTCACGCGGCTTCTCGCCTGCGGCTCGACGCCAGCGGGCTCGAGTCGTGCTGGGCGCACCAACCTACGTTAACTAGCAGTTGCAGCGACTGCCCGGAAACAGATGGTCAGAAAGGACCGCTGGCTCCCAAGCAGAAACTGCAACAGTTATTCGATCAGTTTCTCCGCGAGCCCATTTACGTCAACAACATCACGCCGGCCAGCCGCGAGTGGTACTGAGTGAGTCTGGAAGGCATTCAGACGCGACCGTCCGTGACTCGGCCGGAGGCATCGGCCGCCACACAAGGCGGATCCTCAGCCGCGACGTCATCACGCCATCGACATAGCCAATGTTGTCAACGTGCTCGTCGGCGTCAAGGGTTCCGGAGCTTCGCTCGGCGGCTGCGCCGCCCTTGACCCCGCCTGCGCGCGTTGGCGCGTCGGCAACTGTCGATGTCGTCGCGGACGTTGTTCGTCCAGTTTGCGTGGCGCTCGTTCTTGGAGGTAGTCAAGACCTGGCGGACTTGACGATCCTGTCAACGCCACTCGCTGTGCCAGTTCCTTCCACGAAGAATCTCCGTGCCACAAACTGCAACATTCAAAAGCAGGAGTTTCTCGTCGCCGCAAACAAACTGCAACATTTGGTTGCAGCAGCCTTCCCTATACTCCGCCCGCAGTGAACGCCAGGGTGGCTCGACTCGGCTGATTGCAACGGCAGCAGCTTCAAGGGCCCCTGTTTCCCGGAGTCGCGCTCGATGCCAGCAGGCCTCGAGGATAGGAGCCTCACCGGAGTAGCGAGACCTCGCCAACGCCTCAGCGCTCGCTCTCGACAGCGACCAGAACTGCGCGGGCAGGTGCGAGTGATCGCGCTAACGCGCGAATGGAGTGAGTAATGCACAGATGTCTCGTTCGGCACGGATTACGTGGCGAGTGGGGGTGTTCCTTCTGACTTGCGGCGCCACTGCCGCGCAGACCATCAGCGGCGTCGTCACCGACACCTCCAGCGCCGTACTACCGGGCGTCACGGTTGAAGCCACCAATGCGGCAACGCAGCAGGTGCGCTCGGCGACTACCGACGTGGCTGGGCGCTACGTTATCTCCGGTCTGCAGCCGGGCAACTACGCGGTGGCCTTTACGCTGCAGGGTTTTTCCTCGGCCAACCGTCCCGGCATCACGTTGACGTCCGGTTTTACCGCGACTGTCGACATCCAGCTCGGGGTCGGTGAGCTGTCGGAAACCATCACGGTCACGGGTGCTTCCCCGCTCGTCGACATCGAGAGCTCGGTGGCCCAGACGACGATCGATCGGCAGCAGATGGACACGCTGCCGACCGGCAGCCGGAGCGCTGAAGCGATCGGTATTCTGATTCCGGGGGTGACGCTCCGCGCCACCGGCACCGGCACGTTCTCCCGCGACGTCGGCGGGTCGACCATGATGAACACGTCGCCGCTGCAGTACCGCGGCTCGAACGACACCGTGCAGGTGGTTCAGGGCATGCGTCGCGTGTACCTCCGCCCGGGCCCAGAATTCACCGGCATCCGCACCAATGACGGCGCCGTCCAGGAGATGACGTTCGGCCAGGGTGCCGAAGCGCTCGACATGGGCCAGTCCGGCCTGCGCGTCAACATCGTGCCGAAGAGCGGCGGCAACCTGTTCCACGGTTCGACCTTCACGACCTACACCAACGAGTCGACGCAGTCGAAGATGAACATCGACCAGAAGCTGACGAATCTTGGTTTCACCACCCCGACCGGCGTCATCAAGCTCTGGGACGTGAACCCGGCCGTCAACGGCCCGATCATGAAGGATCGTCTCTGGTTCTCTGGCGCCTATCGGAGCTGGGGCGTGACCAATACGGCGCCGATTGGCCTCAACATCGCGACCGACCATCACAGCTTGACGCTGTCGCCGACCGAGAATGCGACCGACCCGGGTACCATCTGGGATGTCACCGGTCGCCTGACCTGGCAGGCGTCGTCGAAGGACAACCTCTCGACGTTCCTGGAGTCGCAGAAGCCCACCCGCGATCGGTTCAGGGTTTCGTCAGTCACCACGGCCGAGGCGGCCGGCATCAACACGTTCCCAGCCCAGACGTATCAGGGCCGATGGACGCGCGTGCAGTCGTCCAACCTGCTGTTCGACCTGGCCTACCAGCGCTACAACATGGAGAACCAGGTCGTGCACGTCGATGAAGCGATGACGCGCGACTGGTGCTACGACAACATCATGACGCCGCACACCACGGCGCCGGCGTTCTACACCATCACCGAGCAGTCGACAGGCATCCTGTACAACCTGTCCAACAACTGCCGCAACGATCACACCGAAAACAATCACGTGCTCGGCACGGTGACCAAGATCGTTGGCGCGCACGAGCTCAAGGGCGGCGTGTCGTTCTTCAACGCCAAGTCGTACAACCCGCAGATCGTCGCCGGCTACGCCTCGTACCGCTTCAGCGGCGTGACGGCCACGACTCCGGTGAGTGTGCCGAACCAGGTGACGCTCCAACTGCCGCGCTCGCAGACGGACCTGGTGAAGGCCGATATCGGGCTCTGGCTCCAGGACCGCTGGCGCATGGACCGGCTCACGTTGAACTATGGGCTGCGCCTGGACATGCTGCGGACCGGTTGGCCCGAGCAGGCACTGGCGCCGAATCCGTTCGTCCAGAGTTTCACGATTCCCGAGGAAGACTCGTTCGTGGACTGGAAGGATCTCGCGCCGCGTGTCGGGGCAGCCTACGACCTGTTCGGTACGGGCCGGACGGCGCTGAAGTTTGCGCTGGCGCGGTTCGTCGAGGCGACGGGACTCGCGCTGACCAATCAGGGCAACCCGATGACGGCGCTGTCGGCAACCAACAATCGCACGTGGACCGACGGCAACGGCGACTTCAACGCCTTCAACCCGGACTTCTCGTTGCAGGCGACCGATACGTTCGGTCCGTCCAGCAGCGCGACCTTCGGTCAAACGTCGAGGGACACAGTCGTCGACGACGCGCTCCGGACCGGCTGGGGCAAGCGCCCGTCCACCTATGAGACCGACTTCGGCATACAGCATCAGATCGGCGGTAACGCCTCGGTCACTGCGATTGGCTACCATCGCTGGAACAGCAACGTGATCGCCACGCAAAACCTGGCGCTCAACCGCGCGAGCTTCTCGTCATCGTTCTGCGTCACGGCGCCATCGCCCGCCAATCAGACGACGGCGGAACTACAGAAGCGTGCGGGCTTCCTGCCGGGCGGTGGCGGGTATCCGGTCTGCGGCCTCTACGACGTGCTGCCCGCGTTCAACGGTCTGACGTCGAACCTGGTGACGTCGGCCGAGAACATCGGGACCGGCGTGTCGCAGACCAACACCGGTTTCACGGTGGATGTCGACGTCCGGCTGTCGGGTGCACGCCTGTCGGGCGGTATCGACATGCGCAACGATCGCGTGGACAACTGTGGCGTCTTCGAGGGGGACCATCCGGTGAATGTCGGCATCGGCGGGGCGCCGACCTTCGACGTGTCGACCTATGCCGATGGCAGCAAGTCCTGTAAGACGGAAACCGGCTACCGGCCGGACCTGAAGTTCTCCGGCTCGTATGAACTGCCCTGGGGCTTCCTGACGTCGGCGACCCTCCAGAACGCGTCGGGGCCGCAGATTGTCTCGGCGTGGGCGGCGCCAAATAGTGTGGTGTCCGCCGCCGGGGCACTGGGCCGCAACCTCGCCGCCTGCCCGGCGACGGGTAATTGCACGGCGACGAAGGCGGTCAACCTGATTCAGCCACAGACCGTCTTTGGCGAGCGGCTTACTCAGCTCGACATGCGCGTCTCCAAGCGGTTCAATCTCGCTGGGAGTGCGCGCCTGGCGATTAACGCCGAGATCTATAACATCGCGAACAGCAACTGGATCATCGCCTACACGCCGGCGTTCGGCACGTCGTTCATGCGTCCGTCGCAGGTGCTCTCACCGCGGATGTTCAAAATCGGGGGCCAGTTCGATTTCTAGGGGTGTGATGCGATCGCACATTGAAGCCGCTATCGTTCTCGCGCTGGTCATGATTGCGGCGGGGCTCGGCGACGCACCGGCGAGTGGCCAGGGCAGGCAGGGCGCCGGGCAGCGCGCCTCGGCAGCCGCGGCCGCCCGCCCGGAAGATAACCGTCCGCCCGTCTTCTTCCGCGAAGAATGGAAGCACCAGTTCGATCGCGGCGGTCCCCCGGAGGGACCTGTAGGCCAGGAGCACGTCTCGAACCCGGACCTCGAACTCAAGCATTATGGCGAGGCTCCGAAAGGCGATCCCGAAGGAAGCCGGGAGCATACCCATGCCGGCATGTGGATGAACAAGCGGTTCGCGAACGATCCGGCGCACCTCTTCACCGGCACGTGCAACCGTCCGTGCGCACTGACACTTCGGCACCGGAAACATTATGTGGACCTCTCGGGCTTCGGCTCGAAGATCCGGTGGTACGTGAAGTCTCGGGATTTCATCAGGTCCGCCCGGTGCTTGAAAGTCGCCGACGGCACCTTCCTCGTGGGCGACCATGTCGATGAGTGGGTTGATGCCTTCGACTGGTATGCGAGCGACATCTTGATCGGATCGGTGCGCTGGCGTCGGCTGGACGCGGAGCGGGTCGTCACGATCGTCGGCGCGCCGGCGAATGCTGGGGGATGGGTGGAGAAGCCGGACCTGAGTCGCGTAGACGAGGTGGGCTTTGTCGACTTGATGCCGGGCAGTGGTCACGGCAACGGCGGGTTTTCCGACGTCGCCTGGATCGAGGTTCACGGACGACCAGTGCCTCGATGAAGCACCGGTCCTCCGGCGCGTGACAAACTGCAACATCGGGTGGTCGCACCGGCTTCTATACTGCGCTAAGAACCAGAAGAGGTGTAGCAACGATGCGTGCGAGATTCCTTGCAGCGGCGACGTCGATGGTCTTGGTCGTGGCTAGGCCTGGGTGCGCAGGCGAAACCTGACTTCTCGGGCAAGTGGGTAATGGATCCGCCTCCCGCGGCGGCTGCAGACGCCGGGCGGCCCGTGGCGGCCTGGTGGTGCCGGCTTCCAGCCCGGGTTCGGTCCCGAGTTCACGGTGAAGCAGGACGCGACGAAGCTGACGATCACTCGCGCTGGTCAGGCGAGCCCGCTCGACTACAACCTCGACGGGTCGGACAGCAAGAACATGGTGACCCGCGACGGCCAGCAGCAGGAACAGGTGGCGAAGGCCACGTGGGAGAGCAACAAGCTGGTTATCGTGACCGTACGTGAACTTCCAGGGCAACACGGGCGAACAGCGCCGGGTGTTGTCGCTCGAAGGCGGAAACCTCGTCATCGAGCAGACCAATCCGGACGTGGGGGCGGCGCGCAGACGAAGGTGGTCTACAAGAAGGGGAACTGACGCTACGCGCGCGGGCGGGTCGATGATGCTGGCAGGTGTGATCGCCGTGAGCGTCGTCGCTCCGCAGCCGACCATCGCGAGACGCAATTCAGCGTTGATGATGTCGAGGACGCGTTCGACTCCTTGCTGACCGAACGTCGCGAGGCCCCAGATGTGCGGCCGGCCGATGCCGACCGCATTCGCGCCAAGCGCAAGCGCCTTGAAGACGTCGGTTCCTCGGCGAATCCCGCCGTCGACGAGAATCGGCACGCGTCCTTTCACCGATTGAGCCACTTCCGCCACGCACTCGATAGTGCCGCGGCCGGTTTCGGTCGCCCGACCGCCGTGGTTCGACACGATGATGCCGTCTGCACCGTGTTCGAGGGCGAGGGCCGCATCTTCGCTGCTCTCGAGGCCTTTGATCACGACCTTCATCGTCGTGACGTCTTTCAGCCGCTTGATGAAGTCCCACGTCAGCGACGGCGATGTCAGTCCGAGACCCCGCGTCTCGAGTCCGGCAAACATCGGCTTGCCCATATCGGCGCCTGCTGCCCGCGGACGCATCCGATCGCCGGTTGCATCTCGTGGCACGTGCCGCAATCGCGCGCGTCGGTGCGTGCCAGCCGCGTGGCGGTCACGGTGTTCCGTCCGGCGGGAAGGTCCACTGTGACTGCGACTGCCGGGCAGCCTGCCGCCTGTGCTCGCTTGACGAGCGCCGTCGTCGCGGCGAAGTTGTTCGTCGTATAGAGCTGATACCAGATCGGCCCGCCGCGGGCCTTGGTCACGTCCTCGACGCCGAACGAGGACTGCGTGGACATGATCTGCAGTTGTCCCTTCGCCTGCGCTGCGCGCGCCACGGCGACTTCGCCCTCCGGGTGGAACGCGCGCGAGCTGCCGATCGGCGAGAGGACAACGGGTGAGTTGAACTGACGCCGAACAACTCCAGCGACATGTCGATTCGCCTGACGTCGACGAACCGGCGCGCCTTCAACTGGTAGCGATCGAACCCCTCACGATTGGCGCGCAGCGTCATTTCCCCGTCGACGCCGCTCATCAGGTAACCCCAATGCGCGGGCGGGACAACCTTCTGGGCGGCTGCCTCGAAGTCGAACACGTCGAGCGCGTGAGCGGCCTGTTCCAGGCTTCCGATCTGCAACGCCTCGGCCAGGTCTGGACACAGCGTTAGCAGCGGGCTCGCGGCGATGAACTTCAAGAGCGCACGACGTTCGTTCACGCGCGTGACTATACGAGCTATCGACCACCTCACGCGTTGCGCAGTGTTGCAAACCGCGGCGGTGCAACACACTGCAACAACACGAGCGCATGGCCCTGTCCCATACTACGCGCCTCAAGCGGTGGCCAAAAGGAGAGCTCCATGAAGGGTTTGATGACTCGTTCAACCCGGTTTGCCCTTGCGTTGCTGGCGTTGGTGAGCCTGCTGCACCCGGTTACCGCCGCAGCGCAGGCAGTCGGTACGGCAACCATTGCGGGAACGGTTACAGATTCGAGCGGCGCCGTGTTGCCGGGTGTCACTGTTGAAGCCAGCAGTCCTGCACTCATTGAAGGCACCCGTTCGGTGACCACCAACGAGGCCGGCCGCTATTCGATCGTGAACCTGCGGCCCGGCACCTACGCCGTGACCTTCTCGCTGGCGAGCTTCGGCACGGTCAGGCGCGCGGGCGTCGAGCTGACGTCGGACTTCACGGCGAACGTGAATTCGCAATTGGCGCCTGGCGCGCTTACGGAAATGGTGACCGTGCAGGGGAGCACACCGGTCGTCGACGTGCAGAGCGTGGGACAGCCGAAGGTGTTCACGCGCGACGTGGTCGATGCGCTGCCCACGGATCGCACGCCGAACGCCCTCCTGTTCACTATCTCCGGGACCGCGGCCGGCAGCTTTGGGCTGTTCTCGTTCCGCGGCAGCGCGGACTCGATGACCATGGTCGACGGGATGCGCATGACCTACCTGGTGGGCGCCGGACCGGGCAGCAGCAGCGCGCCGACCAACAGCAACATGTACCAGGAGTTCAGCTTCTCGACGAACATCGACTCCGCCGAAGTCGGCCAGCCAGGGATGCGCATCAACCTCGTCCCGCGCGACGGCGGCAATCAGTTCCACACGACGGTGTTCGCGAAGTACACGCGAGAGTCCTGGCAGAGCGACAACATCGATGACGAGCTGAGCGCCCAGGGCGTGACTGCGCCGGCGAAGACACCGAAGCAGTGGGACTTCAATCCGAGCGGTGGCGGCGCGATCCAGCGCGACAAGCTCTGGTACTTCCTCTCCTATCAGAACATCGGCCAGGACACCGTGCAGAGCGGCTCGTTCTACGACGCCGATCCGCTGCCGTACCGCTACGTTGCCGACGGCAGCCGGCCCGGCATGTCCCAGGTGCGCAGCAACAGCATCGCACCGCGGTTGACATTGCAGGCGGGCGGCCGGGACAAGATCGCGGGCTTCTACGAGCGGT
This sequence comes from uncultured Acidobacteriota bacterium, assembly GCA_963751025.1. Taxonomy (GTDB): domain Bacteria; phylum Acidobacteriota; class Vicinamibacteria; order Vicinamibacterales; family UBA2999; genus Gp6-AA40. The sequence goes on from CAVVTC010000019.1 coordinate 349,562, forward strand.
TCCGCCAGATACGCCGTACTTCTACAACACCCAGATTCGATTCCTGACGACGTCCGCCGCGGCGCCGCTCACGCCGGAGACGACGCACGACGCCATCACCAACGGTGACTCGGGCGGCGCGCACTGGACCCGGACGCACAGCTCTCGTCTGCTGTTCGATACCACCGTCAGCGGTTCGGTCCGCAACAATTACAACAACTACCGCGATGTCGCTGAACCGTGGTCAGCGCGGCACCTGGCGGCTGGCATCCCGGCGGTCGGCCCGACCACCTACGTCATCGGTGAGGGCTCAACGAATCAGCTGCTCAACGTCGCGAACAACAGCGCCGCGAATCTCTCGAAGTCGATCGAGGTCCGGAGCAGCGCGACCTACGTGACCGGTTCGCACTCGATCAAGGCCGGCGGCTCGTTCTTCCGCGGTTCCTACCATCGGCCAGTGGCGGTGTACGGCAACGCGGTGTTGCGCCTGGACAGCGGCGTGGCGAGCCAGGCCACACTGACGCTGCCCACCAACCGCCACGACCAGGTTGACGGCGACTGGGGCTTCTTCGTGCAGGACCGCTGGACGTTCAGGCGGATGACGGCGAACCTGGGATTGCGCATGGATTGGCTGCAGACCAGCGTGCCCAACCAGGTGCTGCCGGCGAGTGTCTGGCTGGCGGAACAGCACTTCGACGGCCGTGACGTGATCGATTGGAAGGACCTCTCGCCGCGTCTCGGCATGTCCTACGACCTGTTCGGAAACGGCAAGACGGCCGTCAAGGTGGCGGTGGCCCGCTTCGTCGACGGCGAGACCATCGGCCTGACCGGCCAGGTGAACCCGATGAACGCCATCTCGATCACCGATTCGGGTACGTGGACGGACACCAATGGGGACTTCTCGATCTACAACGCCAACGGCTCGGTCCAGCTGAACGAGCTCGGTCCGACGGGAAACGCGAACTTCGGGACGCCCATCATCTCCACCAGCTTCGACAACGACGTGCTGAACGGGTGGTTCAAGCGCGGCTACAGCTGGGAGACCGACGTGTCGATCCAACACGAACTGTTGCCGCGGGTCGGCGTGACCGCTCTGTACTACCGTCGCAGTCTGGGCAATACCCGTGTGACGGACGACCGAACGCTCACCCCGGACAGCTACGATGGCCCGTTCTGCGTCACGGCGCCGACCACCGACCCGCGCCTGTCGAATGCGGGTGAGCAGGTCTGTGATCTCTACGACATCAAGCCGGCGTTGCGTGCCACGTCGGGAACGAACAGCTTCGTCACCTTTGCCGATAGCCTGGGTCTGCGGCGAGCCGATGTCTATTCGGGCGTCGAGCTGACCATCAGCGCGCGGTTACCGAAAGGTGTGTTCGTCTCCGGCGGCGCGAGTTTCGCGAATCGGCATCAGAACAATTGCGATATCGTCGACAACCCTGAGGGGGCGCGTTTCTGCGACCAGGATACCGGCTACCGTCCGGACATCAAGTTCAACGGGTCGTATTCGCTGCCGCTAGACGTGCGGGTGGCGGCGACCTACCGGGCGCTGGCCGGACCGCAGATCGCCGCGACCTGGGCGGTGCCGAACAGTGTCGTGCTCGCCGACTTGGGTCGGAACCTCGCGGCGTGCCCGGCGACCGGTACGTGCCGGTCGACCAAGTCGGTGGGGCTCCTCGAGCCCGGAACCAGTACGTCCGATGCGCCACGCCCTCGACCTGCGGTTCTCCAAGCTGGTGCGCGTCAATAGCTATCGGTTCCAGCTGAATGCGGACGTCCTCAACGCGTTGAACGCCAACGGGGTCCAGACGATCAACACCACCTTCGCGACGACAAACAGCAACTGGCAGAACGCGACCGGCGTGCAGGATCCGCGGCAGTTCCTGATCAGCACGCAGTTCGACTTCTGATGTGATCGATCGCCGCGACTTCATCACCACTGCCGTGGCGAGCACGCTTGCGTGCTCGCTGCCGCGCCACGCGCACGCCCAGGGCGGACTGTTTGTCTGCATCCACCAGGCCAGCACATCCCGCTACGACTTCAAGACGTCGGTAGAAGGCATCGCGAAGGCGGCGTTCGCGCCGTCGAGGTCGATATCGCCAAGGTTCGGCAGTTCGTGCAGACCGAATCGGTCGCGACCGCGAAGCGGCTCATCGACGATCTTGGCGTGAAGCCGGTGTCTTCGAGCAACCACCTGGGGTTTGTCGATGCGACCCCGGCGCAACTGCAGTCGGGCGCCGCCAGCCTCGATGCGCTCAAGGAAAAGCTCGAGATCGTACAGGCGATCGGTTGCGATCGCATCGTCTGCCCATCGACATCAACCGGGAATAAGACGCTCGACGACTTCAAGCGGGGCGTAGATAACTTGCGCGCCGGCGGTGAACTGGCGAAAAGCTATGGCGTGAACCTGATGCTGGAGTTCGTCAAGACATCGACGCTAGCCGGCACGCTCCCGTCCGCGTTGAAAATCGTACGTGAAGCGGATCACCCCAATGTCCGGGTGATGCTGGATACGTTTCATTTCTGGGCGGGCCTGAGTAAATTCGAAGACCTCGAGCTGCTGCGCGACGGCGAGCTTGCCCATTTGCACTTCGAGGACATCCCCTCTGATCCTCCACGAGAGATGCTCGACAGCCAGCAGCATCGGACGTTTCCCGGCGAAGGCAGCGCCCCGCTTCGCCGCATCATCGACGTGCTCAAGCGCAAGGGATATGCCGGTCCGGTTTCGCTGGAGGTGTTTCAGAGCGGAACCGTCGCGATCCAGAACATGGATCCGTTTCAGCTTGCGACTCGGGCAAGGGCTGCGATCGAACCGCTGATCGCCTGACCGTCGCCGCTGTCTCAGATCAGATATCCAGCATTCCCGAGCTGTCGCCGAAGCTGTCCTGATGGACGCCAAATTTGTCGAGCACCGCCATCATCAGGTTCGACATCGGCGTGTGCGCCGGGAACACCAGGTGCCGGTTGCCCTTCAACTGGCCCGATGCGCCACCGGCGACAAGGATAGGTAGCGGATCGTGGTCGTGCTGGTTCCCGTTGCTCATGCTGCTGCCGTAGAGCACCACCGAGTGGTCCAGCAGATTGCCGTCGCCGTCGGGCGTGTTCCGCAGCTTGTCGAGGAAATACCCCAGCATCTCGACGTGATAGCGGTTGATTTGCGAAAACACGTCCATCCGCGCGCGCAGGTTCGAATGGTGTGACGCGGTGTGGAAGCCATCGCGCACACCACTGCCGGGATAGCTGGCACCGCTCAAATCGCGCGCGTACATCAAGGTCGAGACGCGGGTGATGTCCGTCTGGTAGGCGAGCACCTGCAGGTCGTACATCAGTTTGATGTGATCGTCGAAGGAATCCGGGATCCCGACAGGCGCTGTGGGGAGGTCGGGGTTGTTCGCCGATTGTTGTGTGGCCTTCTGGATGCGCCGCTCGATTTCGCGTACGTTCTCCAGATACTCATCGAGTCGCGCACGATCGCCTGAGTTCAGTCCGCCGTCGAGCCGAGAGATTTTGTCGGTGATCGAGTCGAGAATGCTCTTGTCCTGCTGCTTGCGTGTGAGCCGCTGTGTTGCCGTGGTGCCATCGCCGAACAGTCGCTCGAATACGACCTGCGGGTTGTTCTCCATCGGCAGCGGGACGGTCGGTGTCCGCCAGGAGATCGTATTGAGATACGCGCACCCGTATCCCGATCCGCAGTTGAGCGCCACTTCCTCGAGGCTCAGCTCGAGTGAGGGCAGCGGCGTGTCCTGCCCGATGCGCTCGGCGAGCACCTGGTCGAGCGTTCGGCCGGCCTGTACTGACCCTCTCTGCGGGCTCGCCCCGCTCAGGAATACCGGCGCCGACCGCGCGTGATCCGCTCCGGCATCCGACCCTTTACCCCCGGCCATTGGATGCGCGAGGTTGCTCAGCACGTTGAGGCGGTCACGGAATTTCTCGAGCGGCTTCAGCGTCTCGGTGAATGCGAAGCCCGTCCCCTCGGACACCGGTGTCCACTTGTCCATCGTGGCGCCGTGCGGAACATAGATGCCGCAGAAGCGGGTCTTCGGCGATGCCGCCGTCTGGGCGAGCGCCGTGCCGGCAGGGATCATCGCGTCGAGCAACGGCAGCGCCAGGGTCACTCCCATTCCGCGCAGGAATGTCCGCCGCGCCAATGCCTGCTTCATGATGAATGTCACGGTCAGCCTCACTCCGCCTTTCGGCTGTTCTCGCCACGTTTGACCTCGTCCACCTGCCACTGAAACGGGACGCTGTTGACTACGCCAAGAATGAGATCCGAGAGCCGATGGCGCCGCGGTGCGGCGTCGCGCATGATCGCGCGCACAGCGGGCATATCGGCGTATGTCGTTTCGCGACCCACGCCGTACATGAGCAGCTTCTCCGTCAACGAGGCCACAAACACATCAGAACGATCGAGCAGCGCTTTGCGGAGGCTTGCCGGGCCGGAAATCGGTGTGCCGTCAACGAGCTGCGACGAGGCGTCGATGGCGACGCCTTCGTCCTCCGTGCGCCAGCGGCCGACGCTGTCGAAGTTCTCGAGCGCCAGACCGATCGGATCCATGATCTGGTGGCACGCGGCGCAGGCAGGATTGTTGCGGTGCAGTTCGAGACGCTCGCGCACCGATTTCGCCGTCGCCGTCGGCCTTTCCTCGAAGGCTGGCACGTCCGGCGGTGGCAGCGGCGGCGGGCTGCCGAGAAGGTTTTGCAGGATCCACGTCCCGCGAATTACCGGCGACGTCCTGTTCGGATTTGAGGTGACCAGCAGCAGGCTGCCGTGGCCCAGCAGACCGCGACGGTCGTCGCGTGGGACCGGCACGCGCCGGAAATGGGGACCGTACACGTGCGGAATGCCATAGTGCTTCGCCAGCCGCTCGTTGACGAAGGTGTAGTCGGCATCGAGCAGATCGAGCACCGAACGGTTTTGGCGCAGGATGCTGTCGAACAGCAGTTCCGTCTCGCGCTGAAATGCCTGACGCAGGTTGTCGTCGAAATCGGGAAAGAGGTCGTCGTCCGGTCTGGCGTTCTTCAACTCCCGCAGATACAGCCACTGGCCAGCGAAGTTGGTGACGAGCGCACGGGCCTTCGGGTCCGCAAGCATCCGTCGCGTTTGTTGTTCGAGAACTGGAGGTTCGTGCAGCTTGCCCGCGATCGCGAGGCTCATCAGCTCCTCGTCGGGGATCGACGACCACAGAAAGAACGACAGTCGCGAGGCGAGCGCAGTATCGCTGATCCGATAGGCGACGCGCGGCTGGGTGCCCGCCGGCGCTGGCTCGAACCGGAAGATGAACTCCGGATCCGCGAGGATGCGGCGCAGCGCCAGCTCGATCCCCGCGTCAAAACTGCCCGACCGGTCGCGCTCCTGACGGAAGAACGCGAGTAGCGGCTCGAGGTCCGCCTGCTGGGGCACGCGGCGGAAGGCGCGCCGCACGAGCGCCGAGAGGATCTGGCGGACGCAGCCCTCGTCAGCAGGAGACGCCGGGCGACAGACGAATAAGCGCCGCCGGCTTGGCGTGTCGCCTATCCCCGCAACATTGAACGGACCCGTTATCGTGAATCCGGCGAGGTGCGGCACCGTCGTGTACCCGTACTGCGTGCCGATGTTGGCGTTGTACGTCGTGGACAGCGGACGGCGCACGAGATCCTCATTCGCCTCGTACGCCTTCTGGATGAATGCGATGCCGATCGTTCGCGGCCCGGCCTGGACGCTGAGACGAAACTCGAGACGGTCAGCGACACTCACCCGTTCCTCAAAAGGACCGCCCGCTGGCGGCCCGGCGGCTCCCACGTCCCTGGCGGCGCCGGCGCCCCTGCCAGGTGCCGCGCCTCTGCCAGGTCCGGCGCCCCTGCCGGTCGCGGCCCCTCTACCGGGTCCCGTGCCGCGGCCATTTCCGCCTCCCATGAATGACCCCGGCACTTCGTCGAGGAGGAAGCGCTTGACCGGCTGACCATCGAACGTCACCTCGAGCTGTTCGCCGGCGGCGCTGCCACCGAACACGCCGCCCGTCGATCTCTTCAGCGAGAACCTGAACGTGTACTCGCCGTCGACCGGGAAGTTGTGCCTGATGATCGTCCCGCCACGCGTGCCGAGCGGTTGCCCGTCCAGCGTCTGGTTCTGGCTCACATCGCCGCTGACCGTGTATGTGACCTGAGTGGCCGCAGGCTCGCGATCACCAACGGCGAGGCGGCTGATCTTCGCCGCTGCCGAGACATAGCGCTCGAGCAGGGACGGCGAGACCCCGAGGACGTCGGCAATGTTGTCGAACCCGTGGCTCGAATTGTCGGCGGGGAGCAGCGTGGATGCATCAACCTCGAGCGAGAGCAGATCGCGAATCGCATTGGCGTATTCGGCGCGGTTCATGCGATGCAGCGGCACCTGTCCCGGCTGCCGTGATGCCGCCGCGGCACGATCCACGGCGTTCTCGATCGCACCGGCAAACGCGTCGAGAGAGGCGCGCGGCGGCCTCGGCATGCCAGCCGGCGGCATCAATCCCGCCCGGACCTTGCGGATCACTTTCTCCCAGATCTCCGCGTCCGCGTCGACGCGGTCGAGTGAAACCGTATCGAGCGCCAGGCCGCCAGTCTGCGTCCGCGAGTTGTGGCAGGTGACGCAGGTACTGTTTCAGGAGCGCCTGGTGGGGGCTGGGCGCCACCGTCACCTGCGCAGGCGTGACCCCTTGACTGCCGACCGACGCGGCGGCGACGAACAGATAGACGACCGCCGCGGCAATGAGGCCACGCGTCATCGCGCGACCGCCGGCGTAGGTGGCCGCGGGTTGCCGTTCATCAGCCGCTTCAGCAGGGCGACGGCCTCAGGCTTGGCGACCGGCGGCCGAACGGCCAGAAACGTGCCTTCCGCAAACGTCATCGGCGTGCGGCCGGCGATGTCCTTCACATCGAGCCGTGCACCGTGGTCCGTCAGGATCCGAATGATCGACGGCCATCCGCGGTTGGCTGCCCCGTGAATGGCCGTCAACTGCAATGAATTCGTGGCGTTCACATCGGCGCCGCGATCGAGGCACAGCTTGGCCGCCTCGAGATAGTTCGCCTCGGATCGCGTGTAGGTCTGGCCGGGAACCCAGTTGATCCCTGAGGCCGCCATCAACGCCGTCGTGCCTTCCTTAGTAGCGATGTTTGGGTCAGCGCCGTGGGCGAGCAGCAGCCGCATGACCTCGATGTCGCCCGACAGCGCCGCGCGGATGAACGGCGTCTGGCCGTCGAAGTTGACCCACGAGGCGTCGAGCTGCATCCATCCGTGAACCGGTGTGGTGTTGGTCCGGAGGTTGAAGTCGGCACCCTTCTCGAGCAACAGCTTGATCAGGTCGAGCGGATCGCGTCCGTCCCCGAACAGGAGCGTTCCGCGATTGGCATTCCGCAGCTCAATCGCCGCGAACAGTGCGGCGCGATGATAGTCGTCCGCGGTATTCGGGTTGGCGCCTCGGGCCAGCAGTTCCGTCGCGATCCCGACCTGCCCGTTCAGCAGAGCAATGACGAGCGGGGACGTCTGGTTGCCCGAAGTTTGCTGGATATCGGCGCCGAGGTCGAGCAGCAACCGCATCATGTCGCGATTCCCGTCGCGCACGGCGAACAGGAGCGGCGTCATCCCGCCCTCCGGCGTTGGCAGCGCGCGCTGCCGGATCAGCTCCGGTCCGGCCGCGAATCCCGCTCGGCCGGGCACGTATTCTCCGTGTGGCCTCGTCACCGCAGTGCGCGCGTTTACGTCGCCTCCGTGCGCGACCAGCAATTTGACGACATCCGGATGGTTCTCGGTGACGGCCCCGATGAGCGCGGTCTGCTGCCGGGGCGACGTTTTCGCGTTCACCGCGGCGCCACGTTCGACGAGCAGCTTGACGGCGTCGACGCGGCCGACACGGGCGGCGGTCATGAGCGCGCTTTCGCCGCCGGGTGTGGCGGCGTTCGGGTTTGCGCCGGCGTCGAGCAGTTTGCGCACGATTGCCGTGTTGCCATTGAGGGCCGCCAGCCCGAGCGGCGTCACGCCATGCCGTGTTCGAGCGTTCACGTCTGCGCGGCGCGCGATCAAGGCGTTCACCGCGGCGAGATCATCGCGGCGAATGGATTCGTGCAGCGGCGTCCAGCCGTCGATTGACGCCGAGTCCGACGTTTGCGCCGTGATGCCGATTGCGGTGCCAATCGACACCCCGAGGACGAGGGCCGCCGTCAGCAGTCGACGAGCCAGATCGAATCGCACCATTCCCCCGCAAAAGACCGTGTCGCGATTTACTTAATCGCCGGACGCGGCGTCCACTTGTTGTTCTCGCACATGTCTTCAAACAGATCGGAATCCGGTATCAGGTCGAAGCTGATGGCGATATTCCACGGCTTCGCGTAGGACTTCGGATCGTCGATTGTTATGGCGAGGTCCATCTTGCCGACGTTCACGCGCTTGAAGCGTTCGGTCAACTTCAACGCGTCGGAATGTGGGAGGCCGCGATTGTCCAGCCACGTCTCCTCGTTGAACCCGGTCGTCTCGACCACGAAGTCGTCACCTTCCCACCGCCCTGTCGAGTATCCATACCAGGCTGGCTGGAAGTCCCGATCAGTTCACGCTTGGTCGTCGGGATCTGCCTGAAGTGGTTCGCAATCTCGAGAAGCATCACGACCAGTGACGGCGTCTGGACGACGCGGATCGGTGAGCCTCTGAACATCATGTCCAGGGGCAAACCGTGCGGCAGACACCGCTCGGCCGGCCGCCCGCGCCCTCGGCCGCCAGACGTCTTTTGTAAAGCTCCCGCGCTTCGGGACGCAGGGGGAGCTCACCCTGGCCGGCCCCGAGATTCAACAGGAATCGGCTGGTCGCGGTCGAGGCTCTCCAGACGCCTGACAGGTCCGGCTTCCCATCGGCCGCACGCGGCGTCGGAGCGTTGAGGTCGGGCTTCCCGTCAGCAAGCCGGGGCAATCCTGGCGGGGTGCATTCACCCATTGCGCCCCCGACGAAAGCGGAACCAGCATCAACAAAGCCAGCGCCGTGACTGTTGTCGCCCTCATCGCCCCTCCGTTTGGCCGTCCTACCAGACAATAGGTCCAATTCTACGAACGATTTACGAACTCATTTGTTGCGCTGTGTTGCAGACAACGCCGGTCCAACACACTGCGACAGCGGCAGATGAACGGTCCCCACAGTTTGATGGTCTATTGATGGGTGACGGAGGCCGGATCGGCCACTCGCCCTGGGCCTGCTGCCCGCCCAGCCTTCGGCGGCTCACGTCTGCATCTGCTTGCGATGCTGCGCGAAACGGTGCTCCCACACGCTTCGGAAACCGCGATCGGCCCGCAGGTCGTCGAGTAACGGATCGCAACCCGGGTGCGTCCACCGTCCGTTCATTTCGTCCATCGCCTGGCGCAGATCCGCAATAGCGTGCGTCATCTCACCACGGGCCATTCTCAGGTGTGCCAACGCGACAGCGTCGACGTAATCTCTGCGCTGCCTTCGAGCAGCTCGTCGAAGATGGCATCAGCGGCGCGCGATTCGCCAGACCAAATCAGGCAGTGTGCTTCCAGCGCGCGCGTCCAGGGCACATCGGGGGCTAACGCCGCAGCGATTCGGTATTGATCGAGGGCTTCACACAGGCGTCCGCTGCACTGCAGCGCCATGCCATAGAACAGTCGCGCCGGAAGGAAGTGAGGATGGAGTCGCACGGCCTCGCGGCCGACCGCCACCGCGACCGGGAACTCGCGGCGCCACACATGTGCTGCGAGAACGGCGGCACTGCTCATTGCGGGGCGGTGCGGCCGTGCGTGCCCGCAACGCCCAGGCGAGCGCCGCGTCGAGCTGCCTCCTGGCCGCCTGCACCGCCATCATACGCACACAGATCACCGGCTCGGCGGGTGTTTCGACCAAAACCCGACGCAACTGGATCTCCGCTTCGTCGATCTTTCGTTGCGATAGGAATAACGCGTACGCATAGTCGGCGCGCAACGTCGTCGGCCTGACCAACTGCGCGGCGCGGGCATGGGCAGACCTGAAGTGACGCCAAGCCGTCACGCCGTCGGCGAGAGCTAGCGAGAGCAGGGAAAGGTGGCAGTCGCATTGGCCCACGAACGCTCGATGGTCGGACGGCGCCAAGGCCGCGGCCTCGGTGAAGCAGTCGAGGCCATGCAGGATAGCGTCGAGGGTGTTTGTGCGGACACGTGACGGCCGAGCGCGATCAAAGCATCGGACTGGGGCACCGTCAGACGATATTCGCCCCGTTTGCACGTGATCCACGTCCCGCAATCGCTCAACGCCTTGCGTGCGTCACCGACGGTAATATCGACCGTGTGGCGCGCAACGTGAGTGCCATCCCACGCCTCGGCAATCAGTTGCTCGAACGCGATGTTTTGGCCGGTGCGCGATGCCAGAACGCGAAGTACATGAAGCGCCCGGTGACGCAACTTGGCTTCCGTTTCCGTCGCGCAACAGCCGGTGCGCCTCCAAATATAGGACAACGGTCCGAACGCAATCATCGAACCAGGCACGTCAGGCTGTTTCTGTCGGCGACCGCCGTTGTCAGCGCGTTGCTCGAGAAGAACGGCGGAATGGTGGTCTACAGAGCGAGCAGATCGTCCCGGCTGACCCAGCGAGAGCGTACGCGCTATCTGCAACGCAGTTGTCCCGCCGTATGTGCAAACACATCGGTGCAACACACTGCAACAAAGCCAACGTCGCTGAACAGTAGCAAGAGTGGTCGGTTACCACCATCCCTGCAGCAACAAGTTGCAACACCCGTCCGAGCCGGGGGGGCGTATTTCCATTTGCATCGGGGTAGACACCGTGCCGGGGTCGACCTTATCTGCGGTTTATGGCTCGCTCTGTCAGGGGATCGTCAGTGATGAGCAGGTGTGGCTCATCGTCGCCCTCGCGTGGGCGACGGCCACGTTCCACGGTGGCGAGGCCCGCGCGCGCACCGGAACCCACGGCGGCCCGCGCCGCCCCGGCCGCACCGGCCACGCGCGCCCGCCCCCGTTCCTATTTCCTCCTCTCCGCGCCAGTCCGCGGCCATGCCGATGGAGACGCAGCGGCAGTTGGTCGACCAGTCCTGCGTGACCTGCCACAACAGCCGCGCGAAGACCGTGAGTGGCCTGGACACGCTCGATCTGGCGAACGTCGGTCCGCATGCCGAGGTGCTCGAGAAGGCCGTTCGGCGCGTGCGCGCCGGACTGATGCCGCCCGCCGGCGCGCGCGACCAGATGCCGCCACGCTGGCTTCACTGGCGGAGGGTCTCGAGGCTCGCTGGACCGTGCCGCGGCGACCCCGAACCTGGTGGCGCCGGGACTTCACCGGTTGAACCGGACGGAGTACGCGAACGCCGTTCGCGAGATGCTCGGCGTGGAAATCGATCCCGCCGCGTACCTCCCGGTGGACGATTCGACGTCAGGGTTCGACAACGTTGCGGCCGGTCTGACTATGTCGCCCGCGCTCGTCGAAGGCTACATGGCGGCGGCGAGCAAGATCAGCCGCCTGGCGCTCGGGCGTGCGACGCTGCCGGAAGAGAAGCGTTACCCGGCGCCGCAGGACTACTCGCAGGAAACGCACGTCGAAGGGCTTCCCTTCGGCACGCGCGGCGGCCTGCTGATTCGTCATCACTTCCCGGCAGACGGCGAGAACCTGTTTACCTGGTTCCCGGTGCGTGGCAACACCGGCGAGCTCTACGGCGCCGAGGCGAAGAACGAGGAGCTGAACGTGCTGATCGACGGCCAGCGCGTCGGTCCGTTCGACATGGCGAAGGTGCCGAACGGCACCGACAACGACAAGAACGAACTCCGCCTGAAGGTCAAGGCCGGGCATCGACCGTCGGGCTTCACGTTCCTCGCCAACACGCACATCCCGAGCGACGACCTCAACCAGCAGTATCTGCGCAGCGTGCTGGACACGACGCCGATTCCCGGATTCATCTTCTATCCGCAGGTCGGTCAGGTGAAGGTCCTCGGACCTACAACGGGACGCCCACCACCGATGCGCCGAGCCGCAAGAAAATTCTGACGTGCACACCGGCGACCCGCGGAAGAGACCAGCGTGCGCGCAGACGATACTCGGCAGATTGCCCGCAGGCATTCCGGCGTCCGATGACAGCCGACGACACCAAGGTGCTGATGGAGTTCTATCAGTAGGCGCGGCAAGTCGGGGACGTTCGACGAGGCATCGAACGGGTCTGCAGGGCATCCTGTCCGATCCGGAGTTCGTGTTCCGCACCGAGGCGCCGCCGTCGCGGCTGCGCGCGGGTCAGGCCTATCGCATCAACGATCTCGAGCTCGCGTCGCGCCTCGCGTTCTTCCTCTGGAGCACGACGCCCGACGATCGAGCTGATTGATCTCGCCTCGCGAGGGCGGCTGTCCGATCCCAAGGTGCTCGAAGCGCAGGTGCGCCGCATGCTCGCGGATCCGCAGTCGCGTGAGTGGTCGAGAACTTCGCCGGTCAGTGGCTGCAGTTGCGCAACCTGCCGAGCGCGTCGCCGCTCGACGCAGGTGTTCCCGGACTTCGATGACAACCTGCGTCAGGCGTTCCGCATCGAAGCCGAGATGTTCTTCGACAGCATCCTGCGCGAAGACCGCAACGTGGTCGACCTGCTGACCGCGGACTACACGTTCGTCAACGAGCGGCTCGCCCGCCACTACGGAATCCCGAACATTTACGGCAGCCGCAGTTCCGGCGCGTGACGCTCGACGCGGCCCTGGATAGCGTCGCGGACTGCTCGGCAAGGGCGCCGTCCTGACTGACGACGTCGAACCCGGACCGAACGTCGCCGGTGATGCGCGGCAAGTGGGTGCTGATGAACATTCTGGGCGTGCGTGCCGCCGGATCCGCCGCCGAACGTGCCGCCGTTGCGGCAGAGCGACAAGATGGCGAACGGCCAGCCGGTGCCGCTGGAAATTTCCATGCGCAAGCGCATGGACGAGCACCGCGACCAGCCCGACCTGCGCCAGCTGCCACCAGATGATGGATCCGATCGGTTTCGCGCTGGAGTCCTTCGACGCCATCGGCAAGGCGCGCACGCAGGAGTTCGGCAAGCCGCTGGATCTGAGCGCCCAGATTGACCGACGGCGCGCAGTTTCGAGGGACCGGGCGGCCTGCGCCAGGCGCTGATGCGCTATTCGCCGCAGTTCGTCAATAACCTGACCGAGAAGCTGTTCGTCTATGCGCTGGGTCGCAGCGTCGATCATCGCGAATGCCGCAGATTCGCGCGATCGTCCGCAACGCCAGCGGCACCAATTACCGCATGTCTTCGCTCATCCTGGGGATCGTCAAGAGCCCGGCGTTCACGATGAACCTGCATGACGTCGAGCGAGAGTGCCACCGCAGACCGCGACCGCAAGGAGACCGCGGCGCAGAAAAAGGATCGGATCGATCATGTATCTGACCAAGAACATCTTCCGAGACGCACCTTCCTTCGCGGCGCAGGCGTCACGCTGGCGCTGCCGTTCCTCGACTCCATGGTGCCGGCGCTGAGCGCGCTGGCGCAATCGCCGGCCACTCCCAAGACGCGGCTGGCCGCGATTTTCGCGCCGCACGGCTGGTCGCCGACCTACTGGGCCGATCGTGACTCGAGCGTCGCGCCCACGCCCGGGCGCAACGTCGGCCTCGGCTTCATTCACCAGCCGCTGGAGCCGTGGCAGGACCAGCTGACGATCGTCGGCGGTCTCGATGCGACCTCGTCGATGCCGCCTCCGGGCAGCAGCGGCGGCGACCATTCGCGCGCTTCGGCGACGTTCACCGGTACGAGCCCGAAGAAGACGGCCGGCGCCGACATCTACGGCGGCGTCAGCGTCGATCAGATCGTCGCGCGGAAGTACGGCCAGGACACGCTGCTGCCCTCGATCCAGCTCGCGATCGAGGATCCCGGCGCCAACACCGGCATCTGCGGCTGGGGATACAGCTGCGCGTATTCGAACTCAGTGTCGTGGGCGGCGCCGAACAAGCCGCTGCCGCACGAGATCAACCCGCAGCTCGTGTTCGAACGCCTCTACGGCGACGGCAGCACGCCGGAAGAGCGGCAGGCGCGCCGCGCCGCGAGCGACAGCATTCTCGACGCGGTGACGGCGAAGATCACCCGCCTGCAGTCGCGGCTGCCGGCGAACGACCGGACGCGCTTGAACGACTACCTCGAGGCCGTGCGTGAGATGGAGCGCCGGCTGCAAATGGCCGCCAAGGTGTCCGGCGAGTCGCCGAAGATGGAGGTGCCGTTCGGGGTCCCGGAGTCGTTCGACGAGCACATCAAGCTGCACTTCGATCTGCAGGCGCTCGCGTTCCAGGGCGACATCACGCGCGTCTCCTCGCTGATGGTTGCGCGTGACGTAAGCCTGCGATCGTACCCCGAGTCCGGCGTGCGGACGGCGAACCACCCGTCCTCGCATCATGGCGAGGATCCCAGGCGGCGCGAGGACTGGGCGAAGATCAACCTGTACCACATGAAGTGCTTCGCGCATTTCCTCAAGAAGCTGGCAGAGACGCCGGATGGCGACGGCACGCTGCTCGATAACACGCTGATCGTCTGGGGCAGCAACATGGGCAACGCCAATCAACACAGCCACGTCGGCGTTGGCTATCTGCTGATGGGCGGCGCGTCGGGCAAGCACCGGCCGAAGAAGCTGAACGTCCACGAGTCGGGCCCGACGTCGAACCTGCTGCTCACCGCGACGCAGATGATGGGCGTCGAAGTCGAGAGCATCGGCGACAGCACGCGCCCGGTGGAGGTATAGCGATGCGCACCGAGAAGATGATGCGCCGTTCCTGTTCGCCTGCTGCTGCCGGCGGTGAGCTATGCCGCCGCCAGTGACGTGGCGGATGCGGCCATGAAGGATGACCATGCGGCCGTCCGGGCGCTGCTGGCGAAAAAGGCGGACGTCAACGCGCCGCAGGCCGATGGCGCCACGGCGCTGCACTGGGCCGTGTACCACGAGGACGTGGCGCTCATCGACGACCTGCTGCGCGCTGGTGCGAAAGCCGCCGTCGCCAATCGCGAAGGGGCGACGCCGTTCTATCTGGCGTCGATTGCCGGGAACGCCGTCATCATGGACAAGCTCCTGAAGCAGGGTGTTGACGTCAACGGTACCGTCCTGCGCCACGGCGAAACGCCGCTGATGTTCGCCGCCCGCACCGGCCGTCCGGAGGCCGTGAAACTGCTGCTCGAGGCGGGCGCCAAGGTGGACGCCAAGGAGACGATGCGCCAGACGACCGCCCTGATGTGGGCCGCCGAACAGGGGCACGCGGACGTCATCGAGCTGCTGGTGGCCGCCGGCGCCGACATCAACGCCAACTCGACGGTCGAGCAGGCGAAGCGGCGCCGCGGAGTGGTGTACAAGCAGGGCGAGAACCAGCACACCGGCGGCGTCACGCCACTGATCCTGGCCGCGCGCCAGGGTAATCTGGACGCAGTCAAGGTGCTCGCCGAGAGCGGTGCCGATCTCAACAAGGCATCGGGCGACGCTCCACCGCGATGCTGGTCGCGATCCAGAACGGCCATTACAACGTGGCGCGGTACCTGGTTGAGAAGGGCGCCGACATCAACAAGGCCAACCAGAAGGGCTGGACGCCGCTGTATCTCGCGGTGAAGCACCGCAACCTCGAGACGGGGACGATCCCCGTCCCGAACCAGAATCAGGCGTTCGATTTCATCAAGTTGCTGCTCGACCGCGACGTCGATGTCAACGCCCGCATTGGGTTCGACACCGAGATTCGGAACGGTCAGCGAGCCACCTGGTTCGAAGAAGCGGGCGACGGCGTTCATGCGCGCGGCGCTGTGCGCCGACATCGAGGTGATGCGCATGCTGCTGGCCAAGGGCGCCGACCCGAAGATCAACACGATGGACGGGACCACCGCGCTGATGGCGGCGGGCGGCGTCGGTTACACCGAAGGTTTCATCCAGTACCGGTCGAAGGAGGAGTCCATCGCTGCGGTGAAGCTCCTGCTCGAGCTCGGTCTCGACGTCAATGCGCAGAACGCGGGCGGCATGACGGCGCTGCACGGCGCGGCGCACGGGCAGCTCTCGATGAGATCAAGCTGCTGGTCGAGCACGGCGCGAGTCTGACGCTCGAGTCCAAGGCCCCTCGGATCGAGCGCTCGGAGATATCGGTCTGCTGCCGCTCGACTGGGCGCTGGGTGTGCCGGTCGGCGTGCAGTCGGCCATTTATCATGCCGAAGCCGTCGAGCTGATCACCAAGCTGATGAAGGAGCGCGGTATTGCGATCCCGGAACGGACCAGAACGATTGGCGGCAACGCCGACATTGCGGCCAAGAGAAAGGGCCGAGAGGTAGGGATCGAGAGGTTCGTTCGTGATCGCGCTCTTCACGCTGCTGCTGGCCGGGGTGTTCGCGGCACAGGTGACACCGAAAGCCGGCGGCCTCTCTGTGCTCGATGGGGTTTACACGTCCGCGCAGGCACGTCGTGGTCAGGAGCAGTTCGAGCAGCACTGTGTCAGCTGCCACCGCCGTGACCTCGCGGGTATCGCCGGGCCTGCGCTCAAGGGTGACCGGTTCCTGGATCAGTGGCGGGAGTTTCCGCTCGAGGTGCTGGTCAACGATATGGGGTCGCAAATGCCGCTGCGCAACCCCGGGGCGCTGCCGGCGAGCACCTACCTCGATATCGCAGCGTACCTGCTCGAGGCGAACGGGCTTCCCGCCGGTCAGCGGGAACTGACGAAAGAGGTTGCCGCCAAGGTGCTGTTCGTGGCGCCCGGGGGCCCCAGGCCGCTGCCGACCAGTTCTCCTGCCGTGGTCGTGGGCTGCATGACGAAGGAGGCGGGCGCCGGCTGGTTTCTCACGAGCGCCAGCGAACCGGCGCGAACGCTGAATCCGTACGAGTTCACGGAGGCGGAGCTGAAGACCGCCGGCCAGACGCGCTCGGCGGCGGCGTGTTCAGGCTGCAGAACCTCGACGCGATTCCCGGATCAACAGAGGCCGCCGATCGGCTGGTTGGCCAGAAGGTCGTGGCCAAGGGGATTCTCGTCAGAGCTGAGAAAGGGGATCGTCTGAACGTCGCCGCACTGAACTCGCTCGGCGGCGGCTGCGAGCAATAGGGGCATGTCCGAGACGGAACCAGGACAAGGTGGAGCCTTGTGGCTGCCGGGGGCGCGGTGCGCTACTCCTGGTCGCATCCGCCGTCGCCGATGCGCCCGCCTTCGGGCAGGCGACGGCAGGCGGGGCCGGTCAGGACCGTGCTCGACGGCGTCTTCACGACCGCGCAGGCCGAGCGCGGCGCCGGCCTGTACGTCACGCAATGTGCCGCTTGCCATGAGGGCGCGGACGTCGATGGTCCTCCGCTCACGGGCGCGCCATTCGTTGATCGCTGGCGCGAGGACACGTTGGCCAGCCTGTTCGATTTCATCAAGACGGAGATGCCGCAGCAGGCGCCCGGTTCCCTCTCCGAGAGGCAATACCTGGACATCATCGCCCACCTGTTGCACGAGAACGACTATCCACCCGGGCAGCGGAGCTCACGCTCGATGTCGTGAACATCACGCTCCTCGTGGGGCCGAAGGGTCCGCAGCCGTTGCCGTCTGGCGCGCTGGTCGGCGTCATCGGATGCCTGATGCAGAATCCATCGCGTGAGTGGGTCATCGCGCGCGCGACCAAGCGGCACGGGTGAGAGTCGGGAATGAGGTTACCGCGGCGGAGGCGACCGCAGCCGCTGGAGTACCACTCGGAACGCACACCTTCACGCTACAGAACGTCGGGGAAGGTGGCACCGCACTGCCCGGTCAGGGGCACAAGGTTCTCATCAAGGGTGCGCTGAACCAGCGTGCCGGCGGCGCACGGATTCACGTGACGACGGCGAAGAGTATCGCGGGGACCTGCGGCTGATCTGCGTCAAGCGCCAGACGCCCTACACTCCGCTCAGCGGTTGTCCGGAGCACTGTCGGCGGCCGTCGGCTCACACTCCCCATAGCTCTGCGACACGGTCGGGTCGGCACCAACGGCGGGACGGTCAGATACACATAGGAGTATTCCGCGCGTACGGCTTTTAGTTTGCCCCGTGAGCTCTCGGCTGCGAATACCGTCGTCACGTGGAGCGCTCCTCCCGTACTCTCCATTACAAACAGGCTTCCGTCCGAAAGCGTCGTAGTCGCAAAGCGGCGCCCGCGCGGCCCGGGGACCTCCGCCGTGCCATCCTGTATGTCGATATTGGTAATCGTGACCCGCGACTCGCGGGCTTCCGTCCGGACGTCCGGTTTCCCGTCCTTCCACAGAACCGAGGTGGTGACGCTGAAGCGGCAGCGCAGGACGCTGAT
The DNA here is from genome assembly GCA_963751025.1 of uncultured Acidobacteriota bacterium. Lineage (GTDB taxonomy): Bacteria > Acidobacteriota > Vicinamibacteria > Vicinamibacterales > UBA2999 > Gp6-AA40. Next base: position 367,756 of record CAVVTC010000019.1, read on the forward strand.
TGACGTTAGCGGGTTCTGGCGAGCGTCCTGGGCCAGGCCACCGGCTGGCGGTGAGTGCGACAGGCACGCCGCGATGGCCAGGACGGAAACACATCGTTTGGTTCGGGTTCCCATTTCCACCCATTAAAACCTACCGACGCCTTGGTGGCTCCCGGCGATGGACCCGCGCACAAATTGCTACATCTGCCTGTGCGCCCCGGCGTGATTAGAATGACGTCCCCGATGCGCCTGACGCCTGAAAACCCGCTCGCTGCGTGGGGAGGAACGATCACGGCCTGGCTGGCGATGCTGGTCCTCGCCGGCGTCGTGGCGCTCACCTGGTTTGGCTATCGTGCTGCGAACGAGTGGCAGTCGAACGCGGCTCAGCTCATCGAGCGTCGCCAGCAGCAGGTCGCGGTGTCGCTAACGCTCAACATGGTTCGCGACATGCGCGCGGTGCAGCAGTCGGTCATCGACCGGCGCGAGTGGGCACCCGACGAGCTGGACTCGCCGGAGCACCTGGCCGCGTGCTGGTGCCGGTCTTCCGCCGCTACGCATATCCCGAAGTGTTCTTCGCGTCGCGATTTCGCTGGAGCCGAACTTCGTGGCCCGCGAGTCGCGCCTCCCGTCGTGGGCGGCTCCTGGAGGCAGTCGGCGGGCATTCGGTGGTTCAAGAACCCCGAGGTCGCGGAGCATCTTACGGTCCCGCGTGCTGCAGGACGCCGGCAGTGGCCGCCAGTACTCGATCTTTCGGCTGGAAATCGACGGGACCGAGTACCAGGTGGTCACGCGGTTCCTGCGCGGCGCGTCGGACGCCGATTACCCGATGGCCGTGCTTGGCTTCCTGGTCAACATGGACTGGGCCAGGACGCATTACTTCGTCCCGATGCTCGCGTCGGTAATGGCGGGGACCGGCGTCACCGTCGAAAGCCAGGTCGTGGATCCGACGGGCGTCGAGTTCGCGCTCCTGGACCAGCACGGCAGGGCCATCGGCGGCCGTCCGCGCGATTCCTGCCGAGCGGCGACCCACGACGCGGCGCTTCAACGCGTATTTCTTCGATCCGGCGATGGCCAACACCGAGGCGGTGCACGATCTGCAGCACTGGGTGTGGGCGCTGCAGATCAGCGCCGCCGAAGATCCCACGCTGGCGATCGCCCTTCGCGGCGCCCGGCGGACGATGCTGGTGCTCGCGGCCGGCGCGCTGGCGCTCGGCATCGGCCTGATGATCATCGTTCGCGCGACGCGCGCCGCTGCTGCAGTTGCGTCGATGCGTTCGGAGTTCGTCTCGACCGTGACGCACGAGCTGAAGACACCGATGTCGGTGATTCAGAGCATCGGCGAGACGATGGTGCGCGGCCGCGTGAACTCACCCGAGCAGCAGCGCGAGTACGCGCAGCTGCTGGTGCAGGAAACCTACCGGCTGCGGCACCTGATCGACAACCTGCTCGCGTACGCGCGTGTCACCGAGGTTGCCGACGTCTATACCTTCGAACCGCTCCAGCCGGAGGAAGTGGTCGAGGAGGTGGTGCACGGCTTTCGCAAGCTCCTCCGCGATCGCGGCATCGAGGTGACGGTGTCGGTGCCCAAGCCGCTGCCGCCAGTTCAGGGCGACCGCACGTCGATCGTGTTTGCGCTGGACAACCTGCTCGACAACGCCATGCGCCATGCCGGGCGCGAAACACATCGAGCTGGAAGCCCGGCTTCGCGATAACGCGGTGGAGTTCGTCGTGTCCGACCGCGGCCGCGGCATTCCGGACGATGAGTTGAAGCGCGTGCAGCAGCCGTTCGTCCGAGGAGACGCCAGCAGCCGTGGCAGTGGACTCGGCCTGGCCATCGTCCGTCGCATCGCCGCCGCCCATCGCGGCTGGTTCAGGCTCGAGAGTCGCGTCGACGTCGGCACGACCGCGACACTCGCCATTCCGGTGGCCGCGGCATGAACGTCGATCAGAAGCGGATCCTCATCGTCGAAGACGATGAGGGCATCGCGCGGCGTCCTTGCCGACAACCTCAGGATCGACGGCTTCAACGTCCGGTGGGCGCGGACCGCGCACGATGCGCTGGTGGAGTCGCAGTCATTTCGACCGGATCTGGTTCTGCTGGACATCATGCTCGCCGGGCAGCCGAACGGCCTCGACATCTGCGGCGTTCTGCGCCAGGGCGGCCGATGCGGCGTGATCATCGTGTCGGCGCGCAGCCAGCGCGAGGACAAGCTGCGAGGGTTAGGGGTCGGCGCGGATGATTACGTCACCAAGCCGTTCGACATGGAGGAGTTGGCGGCGCGGATCAACGCGGTGCTGCGGCGAACGGTACTGGTCGTCTCGCGGATCCGGCTCGGCGACATCGTCGTGGACTTCGAAGCCCACACCGCGCGGCGCGGTTCGACGCCGATTCATTTGACGCATCGGGAGTTCGAGATGCTGCGCTATCTCGCGGAGCGCCGGGACCGTGTCGTTCATCGGAACGAGTTGCTGCGCGACGTCTGGGGAATTGTCGATGGATCGACGACGCGCTCCGTCGATTTCGCGGTCGCCCGGCTGCGCCGGAAGATCGAGCCGAATCCACCGGAGCCGCGATTCCTGCGCACCGTCCATGGCGACGGCTATTCGCTGACGGTCGACCGCGACTCCTCCTAGCGCAACAACAAAAAAAAAAAAAAAAAAAAAAAAAAAAAAAAAAAAAAAAAAAAAAAAAAAAAAAAAAAAAAAAAAAAAAAAAAAAAAAAAAAAAAAAAAAAAAAAAAAAAAAAAAAAAAAAAAAACTGCCACATCCTTCACACCCCAACCACCGATACCTTCGCGTCGACGCGCTTGACGTCCATCTGAGCGACAGCGCGAGCAGCCTCTATCGTGCGACCACGATGAGTACGTGCGCCGGAACGTCAACCAGGTCGCTCGAGGAAGTCCCAGACCGTGTGCACGCTGGGAAGATGAAGCGACGCAGCACGTTGTTCGGCAGCTTGTCAACGCCACTCGCTGTGCCAGTTCCTTCCCACTCAAGAATCTCCGTGCCACAAACTGCAACATTCAAAAGCAGGAGTTTCTCGTCGCCGCGAACAAACTGCAACATTTGGTGAGACAGCAGCCTTCCTGATACTCCGCCCGCGGTGAACGCCAGGGTGGCTCGACTCGGCTGATTGCAACGGCAGCAGCTTCAGGGCCCCTTGTTTCCCGGAGTCGCGCTCGATGGCCAGCAGGCCTCGAGGATAGGAGCCTCACCGGAGTAGCGAGCCTCGCCAACGCCTCAGCGCTCGCTCTCGACAGCGACCAGAGCTGCGCGGGCAGCTGCGAGTAATCGCGCTAACGCGCGAATGAGAGTGAGTAATGCACAGATGTCTCGTTCGGCACTGATTACTGGCGGTCGGGATCTTCCTTCATGACTTGCGGCGCTGCTACCGCGCAGACCATCAGCGGCGTGGTCACGGACACGTCGGGCGGCGTCCTTCCCGGCGTGACGGTTGAGGCCACCAATACGGCCACGCGGCAGGTACGCACGGCGACGACCGACGAGAGCGAGGCGCTACGCAGAATCTGCAACCTGCTTCTGACGCTACATCTGCCTAGTCCATTAGGCACGTAGTCAGCCTGCCGATATGTGAACAGGGAGGGAGCGAAGGCACCGGCGAAGGTGTAAGTTCCAGGCTGCGTCCCGAACCCGCGCGCGCTGATCGCACTCCGCGTCTAATGCGGCGGGCGCCACCGTTCAGTTCATGTTTCCTGAGGACATCGGGCCTGGGCTGCTGCGGCGCATCGAACGCGATGTGGAGCCTTGCCTTGGGAAGGGATGGTTGAAGAAATCGTGAAGACTTATCACGTCGCTTATGAGCGAGATGCGTCGGGATGGTGGGTGGCTTCCGGGGACTGTGTGGCTTCTCCCGCAGGCCGCACGTTCGGACGAGATGGTCGCAGTAGTCGTGAGGGGATTGAGCTTTCATCGACAACGTGCGTGCGGCGAAGATTGTCGACAACGTCAAGCTTCCGGCGGATGCGAAGAAAGCGATTAGTGCCTACGCGAAGCTGCGAAAGAAGGCCGACGAGAACGACCGTCGCGCTGCGGCAGCAGCTCGTCGCGCAGTTCGGGTCTTACGTGGCAGACGTCTTAAGATGAGCGGACGTGACGCCGGGGAGTTCCTCGGTCTATCGCACCAACGGATTCACCAACTGGCGCACGAACGATCCGATGGGCGAGCCCAGTGAACAATGAGTGAATTGTTCCCGACCACCAGGTAACAGCCGGATCGCACCGAGCTACAGGCACGAAGAATCAACAAGATAGCCAACTCTGCATCAATCTACGAACCAGAGGTCGCACGTTCGAGTCGTGCTCGAGTCGTGCTGGGCGCACCAACCTTCGCTCATGAATGCAGGCGAAGGACGTATCTTCCCGCACGCGCGCCTCGCGCGTGGATCCTGTCGTGCGTTGCGAGCGGACGTATGAGGAGCGCGCAGGAAGACGGAACAACCTGCGCGCTCGTTCGTGTGGACTAGATGCAAACCGTGGCAACGCCGAAGAACTTCCAACAATCACCGTGATGATCGCCGTGCGACTGGACCGAGGGCGCGGCCACTTCGTTGATCACGAACGGATTGTCCTCGGAACCGGTGAAATGGCAGAGCGTCGCCTTGTTCTCATTGCTGGGATCCGGGAGAACCTGGGAGGCGCAGTCGCCCATGGTGTACAAGCTCGACCCTACGAGCGCCAACGCCGAAACCGCGAGACCGCTCAACAACAGTTTCATCTTGGTCATCGTTGTTCCTCCGATGATTCGTACGGGGAGTGCCGGCGGCGTTACAGCAATTGTTTTACCGTCACCTCCGGCACCGCTGGACCGGTCTTTCTTCAGCGTTTTGCCAGATCAGGTGGGTGCGGCGGAGGCCGTCTCTTTACAAAGTGGAATAAGTGCTGCCTCGCAGGTGGAGCTCGAACCGGACCTGTGACGCTCGGCTATAATTTCGCGCGCGCACCAGGTTGGCAACAACATGGGCTTCCGCCCGGCGCCCGTCTCGGTCGCTACGAAATCGCGAGCCCATACCACGACCTGATTTGCCGACGTCAGGCCCAAAGACTGACGCCAGCGTGCCTGGCTGCTGTCACAGGGAATCGCCTTTGCAACCCAACACCAGTCTCCGGCGCGCCGCCAAATCCAGTACGCGGCGTCTAAACCGACAGCTGATGTGCGGCGGCCAACTCGGACAGCCGCGAGAACGCGAGCGCCGACATCTCGTGATTGACTCGGATGCGCAGTCGGCGGAGCCAGCCGGCCCACCTGCCGTTCGTCTTCGGCGAGCTTTCGTCGACGAACGAGGACGATGAGGGCGTTGGCCACCTCCAATGGCCACAGCGCGGGCACTTCGAGCGTGGCGCCGTCAGCGATGGCGTCCAGCATCGCGGCCGTCTGTTTCGTCGCCTCGCGGGGTCGACCACCCGATGGCCACCGAGGTGTCTGCGACGAACGCCCGTGTCATGATTGACCGTGGTCGATGGCCGCGCGCACTCCCGAGCGGTGAGAGAGCACCCACCTTCGCTCGCGATAGCAAGAGCGTTCATTACGCGCGGCGCGAAGAGGACGCGTTGGGCCGAGACCTGGAAGGACGCTGAGCGGGGCGGCAATGCGTATTAGCGTTCGCGCGCGTGCTGGCGCGTCAGCTCTGAGTCGTCGGGTCACCGCCCCTGAAAACCGCGCGACGATCCTCAGCGCGCTCAACGAGTGCCCCCAACAATCGGTCACCGGTCGCGAAACTTGAACTGAACGATGTCCGTGCGGACCTTCTCACGGAGGACTGCCAATCTCCCATCGCGTGACCAGGCAAAGCTCCGGATATTCCAACCGTCGGTAAAATCCGTGACGGGCTTCGCCCGCGAGCGGTCCGACAACGGGTGAATCCAGATGTTGGGGCCGTCCGTGGCGTTGACGTAGGTGATGTCGCGGCTATCGACAGTCCATCGAATTGCCCTGTCCCCAGGCAGTAGGCCAGGGGGCCTTACGAAGCTCAGCGATGCCTCGCAATCGAGCAGATCGCACACATAGATGCCGTTCACAGATCGGCCATCAGGTTCCGGTTCGGAACTGAGGAACGCAAGCCGTCGACCGTCAGGCGATATGGTGGGATTCCTCGCGTCCTTATCAACGATCTGCTCGAGGTGCCCTCCATCGAGGTTCACCCTGTACGGCCTCACCACACCGGCAGGGGACACTCGGGTGAACACTGCCTCGCGACCGTTCGGATTCAGCGCGGGCCAGAACGCGTCAGGTGACACGACTGTAGGCGCACGCCCGTCGCGGCCGGCTTTCCAGAGCGTGTTCAGACCGTTCTTCATGTCGTCCGAAAGGAAGATGATGACGCTGCCGTCCGCCGATGCAGAGGGTAGACGTGCGTTCCGAACCAGTTCCTGAGAGGCGTTTTTCGAGTCGATGTCGGTGTCGATCTCCCACAGACCGATGTGGTCACCTGACGACCCACCGTATAGCAGCCGATGGCCGGCCCATGCCAGCTGTGCCCCACCCAAGGCGGCGAAGGGGGCTGCTGCGGACGTGTCCAGGGTGCCACCGGGCCCACCCGTTTCATCTCGGATCCAGATCTCACTCTCGCGGTCCGTCTGCGTCGTGACAAAGACATCACGCTTCTCGGAAAGACTCACCGTTCCGTAATCGCCGAAGTCGGTCGTCAAGGGACGCAGCTGCGCAGAGGGATGTGACATGGACCATAGTTGGCGCGGTTCGCCCACTGCCGCGGCCCTGCTCCAGATCAGCGTGTCCTCGTCTGCCCAGGCGCCGCCTCGCCCTTCTGGAGTCAACGGCACATTGCGCAGCGTCCGATCGCGCAGCGTGAAGGACATGACATATCCGGTCCTGTCGGGATAAGTGATCCCTGGAACGACAATCGTTGCACCGTCGGGGGACCACGCTGGTCCCGTTCCTCCTCCCGAGAGGGCCAAGGTCGAGAACGTGCGCGTGTCCTCGGGTACCGTCTGCCTGATCAGCGTCCGCTCGTTCGTTCCATTGGCATCGGCCATCATGAGCGACGTCTTGTCCACTCCGGGGCGGTCCAAGCGGATGAATACGAACTGACTACCATCTGGAGACCAACTGATCGCGCTGTCCACATGATCGATGACAACTTGATGCGGACCGCCAATCGTCGGTAGGCGCCGCAGTGTGTAACTCCTCTCGGATCTGCCGGCGACGAAGTAGACGAACTCGCCATCGGGTTTCACGGTGATGGCGACGATTCTGATGCCCGGCTGTGGTTCCACCACCTGACGGCTCCGTGTTGTCGCGATCTGGCGCATCCACAGGCTGTCGCCGTCCTTGCCCCTCTCGACATAGAACACGTGCTTCCCGTCTGGCGAAAGGGCAGGAGACGCGGCATTTCCGCTCGTTGTTAACCGCTGTAATGACAGTTGAGAGCCTGGAGTATCCTGGCCACCGAATTTCAAAAACAGAAGAGTGCCGACTGCGCCGATGACGAGGCTCACAAGGATCAGCGCGACGCTGAGATATGGCTGCCGTACGGGCGGTGGCTGCATTCGTCTGCGTCGCGCAGATTCGAGCGTGACCTCACCGCCAATGCTGTCCGTCACTACATCGGCCAGGTCCGCGCGCGCGTCGCCGATGTGCTGCACGCGGTTGCGCGGGGACCGATCGAGACACCGGCGCACGAGCCGCACGAATCGACGGCGGCGTGCCAGCCGGCAGCGCGCCCAGATCGGCCTGGCCTTCGAGCACCTTCGCCAGCGACTCGGTGATCGTCGAGGCCCCGAAGGCTGGTCGCCCCACCAGCATCTCGTAGAGCACGCACCCGAACGCCCAGATGTCCGAGCGGGGATCGGCGGCTTCGCCTCGCACCTGCTCTGGCGACATGTAGGCGGGCGTTCCGATCAGGAGCCCGGGCCGGCCCAGCGCGACGGTGACGGTCGGCAGCGTCGCGCCGGGCTCGCCCTCGTCAGGTGCCAGGGCTTTCGCCAGCCCGAAGTCGAGCACCTTCACCATTCCGTCGGGACGCAGCATCACGTTGCCGGGCTTCAGGTCCCGATGCACGACACCGCGCTCGTGGGCCGCTTCCAGTGCCTCGGCCACCTGCCCGGCGATGCGCAGGGCCTCGCGGACCGGGAGCGGCCCGAGGCGCAGGAGTGACGCCAGCGTCTGTCCCTCGACCAGCTCCAGCACCAGCGCTGGATTGGGTCCGTCTTCGTGGAAGCCGTAGATCGCTCCGATGTGCGGATGATTGAAGGACGCCAGGACCCGCGCTTCACGCCGGAAGCGCGACAGCCGATCGGCGTCCCGGGCGACGGCAGGTGGCAGGACTTTCAGCGCGACGTCGCGGCGCAGCGTCGTGTCACGCGCGCGCCAGACCTCGCCCATGCCTCCCTGCCCGAGCGGACTGAGCACCTCGTAAGGCCCCAACCGCATGCCGGGCACAACCGAGTGCCCGGGCGCGGCCTGTGGCACCAGCAGGAAACTCTCCGCGGGATTCGCCGCGAGAAGGCTCGCCGCCTCCGCGGCCAGCTCCGGGTCGCGTGCCCGGATCTCCGCCAGACCCGCCTCGCGCCTGTCGGCGCCCAGAGCGGCCAGCCCGTCAAGCACCGCCTTCAGTTCCTGCCATCGCTCAGGCGTCATGTGTCTTCAACCAATCGGCCCGATTCGGGCGATGAGGCAGTTCCCGACCGTCTCCCGCGTTCCCCCCAGCCCGCCACGATGCCGGCGGGCACTGGAGGAACAACATGCGGACGTTCTGGGTGGCGCTCATTCTTTCGTGGCTTGCTGCGCCCGTCAACGCGGAGATACCGCCTGCGTGGCGCGTGCGGTCCACGGACGGCTACTTCCAGACGCTCATCATGGATGGCTACAGCAGGTCGGAACGGTTCCGCAGTCTGGTCGACCGGTTGAACCAGTCCGACGTCGTCGTCTACGTGGAGGCGCACAGGAGGACGGACGCGAAGTACAACGGCTACCTGCTCGCGGATGTCCGGGTCGGGGGAGGAAACAGGTACCTCCGCATCCGACTGAAGACTCGGGGCGCAAGGGACATCATGGTCAGCGTCGTCGCCCACGAGTTGCAGCATGCCCTGGAGGTCGCGGAGGCGCCGCACGTGCGCGACGCGGACACGTTCCATGCACATTTCAAGCGCATCGACAACGGCAGCTGCTCCATCAGCTGCTACGAGACGACCGCCGCGGAGCAGACCGAGGCCGCCGTCCTGCGCGATTTACGGGAGGGTGGTCGCACCGGGCGATGAACAGCTGGCGCCGGTCATCGGCGCGGCGGAGCGACCGTCGGTCATGCGATGCGCCAGCCACATCCGCGCCGTCTGCCATTCCCGCGTGACCGTGGCGCGGGAGATCGAAAGCACGGCGGCCACCTCGTGCTCCGACAGGCCGCCGAAATACCGCAGCTCAACGACCTGCGCCTGGCGCGGATCGAGTGTCGACGACTCCGCTCAGAGCCTGGTCGAGCAGCAACAGGTCGACCTCCCGGGGTTGCACCGCGGCGAGGCGCTCGTCGAGCGTCACGCGTACGCCGGCCGCCGGCCGCTTGGCCGCGTGGCGTTCGCGCGCGTGGTCGACGAGAATCCGCCGCATCATGCTGGCCGCCAGGCTGAAAAAATGCGTGCGGTTCTGCCAGTCGACCTGGTGCTGCGCCACGAGCCGCAGATAGGCTTCATTGACGAGTGCCGTTGGTTGGAGGCTGTGATCCGACCGTTCCCGGCGAAGGTAGGCGGCCGCCCGTCGGTGCAGCTCCGCATACACCAGCGGCACCAGGTCATCGCGTGCCTGGAGGTCCCCGCTCCGCCAGGCGCGGAGCAGTCGCGTCACCACATCGACGGATTCAGCCATGCTCCACTCGTCGGGCGACTCTCCGGGCGGATCGATGATGAAATGGTTGGCGATCCTACGCGATAACGTCTCCTCGCGTTTGCCCGATCCCGTCGTCAATAATGCAGCGCACCGATGAGCTGCGGCCGTTGCGGGCAGAATAACTTCTCGTGGGCGCGCGCCTGCGCACACTGCGGGGATTGCCTCTCGTAGTGTACGCCCGATGAAGGTGTTGCGCCACCACTGCCGGATTCCGCGGCTCGAGAGCCTGTAGCGCAGCGCGACCTGCAGCTCGACGTTGCCCTGAAACCGAGAGCCCATCTGGAACAGGACGCCAGGGCGATTCGCGAGGCGTTTGCCCACACGGCACCGCCTCTCGTGATGCCGGTGCTTCTGGTCATCAATGTCCTGGTGTTCGTCGCGATGGTTGTCACTGGCGTCTCCCCGATGTCACCTGACACGGAAGCGCTGCTTCGATGGGGCGGCACCTACGATCCGTTCATCACGCGCGGCGAGTGGTGGCGTCTGCTCACGGCGATGTTCGTGCACGCGGGGCTGCCGCACCTGTTGTTCAACATGGTGGCACTCTTCAACGTCGGTGGCTTGGTGGAGCGAATGTTCGGGCGCGTCCCGTTCCTCGTCCTCTACGTGCTCTCGGGTGTCGGCGGCAGTATCGCCAGCGCATACTGGCACCCCTTGAGCGTGGGCGTTGGCGCCTCGGGCGCGATCTTTGGGTTGTATGGCGGTCTGGGTGGCTTTCTCCTGCGGCCTGGGAAAGTCGTTGCCGAGCGACATCGTCGCTCCGCTGCGCAACAGTGCCGTCGCGTTCGTCCTGTTCAACGGCGTGTACGGTTTCACGCAGCCAAATATCGACGTGATCGCGCACTTTGGCGGGCTGGCCGCCGGCCTGGTGACCGGCGTCGCGCTCGCCAACGCCGCGCAGCCTTCCGGCGCGAGCCTGCGCAGGGCGCTGGCGGTCTTCGTTGCGGGTGCCGCGGTGTTTGCACTCGTGGCCACACGCCTGCCTGCGTTTGGCGACTGGCCCGGCTCGTTGCGCACGCTCAGCGAGCTCGAATCGCACAATGCAGAAATCACCAAAGCGGCGATGCAGAAAGTAACCGACCGTCAGATCGATTCCGCGGCGTTCGCCCGCCTGCTCGAAGAGCAGGTGATTGCGCCGTGGCGCCAGCATCGGAACCGCATCGCGGTCATGCGGTTGCCCGCGAAAGAACGGAGTCTCGCAGCCAAGGCTGTGGAATACATGGACCATCGCGCTGGCGCGTGGCAGCTCGAGGCCGATGCCTTTCGAACCGAAGACATGGCTCTGGTGGCGAAGAGCAACGCCGAACAGGCCGCCGCGGACGCAGTCGCTCAGGATCTTCTGCGTTCGCTTGGCGTCAAGGTCACCGAATCCGATCGCGCGCCGTCAGCGCCGGCCGTTCGCGCTGATGCCGGCGAGCGAGATCTCGCGCAGGCCGTCGAGGTGGTACGCCAACTCGAGTCCGAGTCCGTGCAGCTCTATAACGACGGCCTCCAGCGAGTTCGTTCGGGTGGACTCTCATCATCGGCCTTTGCCGATAAGATCGAGGCGCAGATCGCCGAACCGTGGGACCGTCAACTCGAGGTAGTCGCGGCTCTGCACACCAGCGGCCCTGTGGAAGGATTCCGAAAACGCATCGAACAGTACATGCGGCTTCGTGGTGAGGGCTGGCATCTCTCTGTGAGGGCGTTCCGCACCCAGTCAGCCGCGTTGGCACAGCAGGCGAACGAGCTGTTCACGAGGGCGGCTGCGCTCGCGTCCGCTGCAACGCCGGGCGACGCGTCGCGTCGGGCGCCCGGACGCTGAGACTTGTAGTCGTTCGTAGCGGTGACGCGGTCGGTGTTGATCGGACCGCTGCTACACACGATGCTGAGCTCGCCTCCGATGCTCGCCAATCTGACGCAGGATCTTCGATATGCCGCGCGGAATCCGCCAAGGGCCGCGGCCGAGGTGCTGATCTTGGCTATTCGTGCGAAGCCGGAGTAACTTATCGCGCCTTCGCGTACGTTCGGAGACCGAGGAAAGGAAGACACGTCATGGCCACAGCAGCGAACACGGTAACGTCGAGTACCGGTGACCACCGGTTTATTCATCGGGGGCAAGGAACGACGAACCCCTGAAACGATGGCGATTGCCGATCCGGCCAAGCCGGGCGTCGTGGTCGGTCATGCGGCGTCAGCCACGCCGGAGGATGTCCGCGACGCCGTTGCCGCTGCGAAGGCGGCGTATCCGGCCTGGGCCGCTCTCACGCCGCCGCAGCGCGCCGAGAAGATGCTGGCCGCCCTGCAGGGCATCGACGGCGCGAACCGCGACGCCGACGCGGCGATCCTGTCGCAGGAGAACGGCAAGATCCGCTTCGAGGCCTGGGTCGATTCACTGGTGTTGGAGATTCGCTGGAAGTTGGCCTTGAGCCACGCCGACGAGGTCGACACGGCGAAGGTGCTACCGCCCGTTCCCGGTGCCATTCCGGTGCAGACGACGGTGTCGTATCAGCCGCTGGGCGTCGTGTCCATCATCGTGCCCTTCAACTGGCCGATTGCGATCCTTGGCGCGTCGCTGCCGCATGCGCTGCTGGCGGGGAACACCGTCATCGTGAAGCCGCCGTTGACCGCTCCGCTCGCCACCACACGCGTCGTGCAGCGCATTGCCGAGCAGCTGCCACCAGGCGTGCTCAACGTCGTCACTGGCCCGGATGCCAACATGTCCGCGCTGATTCGCAACCCCGAGATCGCGAAGGTCTGCTTCACGGGCTCGGTGGGCGGCGGCAAGAAGATCATGGAATTGGCCTCGGCGAGCCTGACCCGCGTCACGCTGGAACTGGGTGGCAACGATCCGGCCGTGATTCTGCAGGACGCGATTCTCGACGACACGCACCTCGATCGTCTCTTTGCAGCCGTCTACGACACGACCGGCCAGATCTGTATGAACGCCAAGCGCGTCTACGTGCACACGTCGCGGATCGATGAAGTGGTGAGCGGCCTCTCCGCGCGGTTGCAGAAAGCGAAGCTCGGTTACGGCCTCGACGCAGCGACCACCATGGGCCCGCTACATTCACCGGCGCAGAAGAAGTTCGTGGACGCGCTCATTCAGGAAGCGAAGGATTCGGGCGCCAGCGTGCTGGAGTTCGGCGAGCTGCCGGGCGGCGACATGAAGGGCGGCAACTTCGTGCGGCCAGCCATCGTGGTCAACCCCGACCCGACGCTGCGCGTCGTGACCGAAGAGCAGTTCGGTCCGGTCATCCCGATCATTCCGTTCGAGACGGAAGAAGAAGCCGTCAAGGCGGCGAACGACTCCTGGGCCGGTCTTGCTGGTTCAGTCTGGACGGCCGATCCAGGGACGGCCAACCGCGTTGGCGGCCAGATGGTCTGCGGCTACGTCTGGGTCAACGATCATGGTGCCACGCGTCTCGACCTTCGTGCGCCGTTCGGCGGCATGAAGTCTTCGGGGATCGGCCGGGAGCAGGGCATTGAAGGCATCCGCGCCTTCCAGGACACACGCGCTATCGCTCATCTCGACGCGGCCACGTTGGCGACCATGCATCACTGACAGAAGAGTACGAGGGGTGGCGTGGTCTTTACTCTGGACCAGCGCCCCCTCCACGCTGGCCGCGGCCGCCACGGCCGCCGGCCGGCGGCTGCTGCGGGAACGCAAACGCCACGAGCTGCGCGCCGGAGTTGGCTGTGCCGCGGACACCCATCACGACGAATTGCCGGCCGTTGTGCGCGTAGGTCATCGGCAAACTCACCTGCGGTCCCGGCAGTGGCGTCTGCCAGATCTCCGCGCCTGTCGCCTTGTCGTAGGCGTGGAACACCGCCTGCCCGGCGGGCCCTTCACCAGCGAGGAGTAGCGTCTTCGTGACGAGGAGGCCGGCCTGCGAGGGGCTGCCCGTCCTCGGGATGTTGAGCCCCTTCAACCGCTCGTGGTCCTTGATCGCCGGCGGCGTGTCGCCGTTGGGAATCATCCACGCGATGTCACCCTTGTTCATGTTGTAGGCGGTGATGCGCCCGTATGGCGGCTTGATGAGGCGCAGACCGCCAAGCTGCGGCGCGCCGCCGCCCATCGTGTAGTCGGAGTCGAGCTTCGTCTGGGCCGGATCGTTCTTGTTCAACCCGATGACGGCAGGATTCGTGACCGACGGGACGTAGACGAAGCCGGTCTCCGGATCGGCTGCACCCGAGTGCCAGTTCGCGCCGCCTCCGAATCCGGGAACGACGATCGTGCCGCGGTTCGTTGGCGTGACCAGTGACGGCGGTGTGTAGAGCGGGCCGATGCGATAGTTCGCGATCGCCTTGATGGCCTCGGCGCGCAGCTCCGGCGTGAAGTCGATCAAATCGTCGTGCGTGATCCCTTGCACGTCGAAGGCCGGCGGCTTCGACGGGAACGGCTGCGTCTTCGCGGTCTTCTCTCCCGGTGCGTCCGACTGCGGCACCGGGCGCTCTTCCATCGGCCACACCGGACGTCCGTTGCGGCGATCGAACACGTACGCAAACCCCTGCTTCGTCAGCTGCACGATGATCGGGATCCGCTGTCCGTCGACAGTGACATCCAGCAGGATCGGATGCGCCGGCATGTCGTAGTCCCAGATGTCGTGATGAATCAACTGCTGGTGCCACACCTTCTTGCCCGTGCGCGCTTCCACCGCCACGAGCGTGTTGCCATAGAGGTTGTCACCGGGTCGATGACCACCGTAGACATCGTTCGTGGGCGTCTCGATCGGCAGGTAGACCAGACCGAGCTGCGAGTCGGCCGAGAACGGTCCCCATAGACCAGCGTTCCCGGTGTAGTCGGCCGACCCGTTCTCCCAGGTCTCGTAGCCGGGCTCGCCCTTGCGCGGCACGGTGTGGAACGTCCAGCGTTTTCTGCCGGTGCGGACGTCGAAGGCCATCACGTCGGCCTTTGGATTCGCCTTGTTCACGCGAACGCCCACCAGCATCGCCGGACCGATCACCACGGTGTCGCCGACAATCACGGGCGGAGAGCTGTTGCCCAGATGGCCAGTCAGATCTGCGAACCGCTTGTCCTCGACTTCCTTGAACAGATCGACGATGCCGTCCTCGCCAAAGCCCGGGCTCGGCTGGCCGGTCTTCGCGTCGAGCGACACCAATTGGTACCCCGGCGTGACCACGATGATGCGGCCTTGCTTGCCGTCGCTCCAGTACGCGACGGCGCGATGAATCTTGCGCGGCGATCGCTCGAAGCGGGCGCCTTCGTCAGGCCGCCACGTCCACAGTGTTTCTCCGTTGGCGGCGTTGGCGGCGACGACGGTACGCCGTTGCCCGGCGGTGAAATACAGCACACCGTTCACCATGATCGGCGTCGCCTGGGTCGTCACCGTCTCGGCGGGTGAGCCGAAGTTGTCGAATTTCCACGTCCACGCGATCTGCAGGTTCTGGACGTTGTCGCGAGTGATCTGATCGAGTGACGAGTACCTGGTGCTCCTCTCGTCGTTGCCGTAGCTGCGCCATTCTCCCGGGGGTGGAGCGGCACTCTGACCATCGAAGGAATGCGGCCAGACGAGCGCCGCTACGAACAGCCCGAGAAGCATGTGCCACGGACGCGATCGCGTCATCGATGAACCTCCAGAACAGATATGAATGGCAGATGTTACAGCCTCGGTCACGAATCACGAAAGGCTCACCGCGCTCGCCGGGAGCTTTAACGACGGCGATCAGCGATTGAGTCTCGGCCTCGGTTTCCGAAATGCTGCGAAGCGCGGGTGCAGCTCGTACTGGCGATCCTGCTGTTCTATCGGGCGGCGCTGCAGCGCCAGGTGACTTGCGTGCAAGCGCACGCAATCCTTGCGGCTACAGCTCCGCGGCGAGAAGCGATCTCCCGAGAAGAAAGTTCGTCCGGAGGATCTACTGATTGCCAGCGAAATGGACGATAGCTCTACCGAAACCCTTTTCACCCCAATCCGGAATGTCGTCCTTGGCTCTCGCGTCTCTCAGTGGTACTGCACTCCTCGCCGACCCCGTCGCGACGCTGACGGTCGGAGGTCTAGTCACCGTCACTGGGTGGTGGTTCTTCTTCGGTGTGTTCGGACCGGCTGTCGTTGGCGCGCTCCTTGGGGAATCGGATCCCACCACGCTGGCACGACGCTCTCCACCGAAACGCCCTGACTGCACCTTCACCACAGAGCGCAAAGACAGGCACCTCCACGTCAGGGTCAGAGTGCGGATGGAGTCTCTCGGCAATTAGAGGCCACGACTAAACGGCTCTCTTCGTGAAAACAGGGCCGGGAAGATCCAGAGAAGGCCGACTGTCGAACCGTGTTGGTGCGCCCAGCACGTCTCAGTCCCGCCGCGTCTCGCCTTCGGCTCGAAGCGAGCGGGCTCGAGTCGTGCTGGGACCTCATCTCCTCAACCGAACCAGCAGACCCCTCGCCTAGTCCCGCGCTTCTCGCCTGCGGCTCGAAGCGAGCGCTCGAGTCGTACCTGCGGCGCCGGCGGGTACTCGCGTCCGTTGACACCGAATTCAGTCTGAGCAACGCGCTCGCCGTCGCCCGCTGTTGAAATGCGTGGGCTGAGCCGATAGGCCGTGTGAGCCAGGTGCCGGTGACAGCCCATTCACAATTCGGCAAATCGTCAATGCGTGAGCGAGGCGCTGGATACGCAGCGATTCGCGGTACGAATCCGACGTCTCACGCCGGGAACCGTCCGACACTGCACGTCAGCCGGACCCACGTGCGGCGCGGCCTGTTCGTCATCGTCGCTCTTCTGCTCGCAGCGAGCACCGTCGTCAAGTCGTTCAACGTGGCGTGGGGCAACGACTACATTTTCGGCCTGTTGCGCCTCCTGTGGGTGGATCAGGAGGGGAACCTCCCGACATGGTTTTCCTCGGCCATTCTTCTCCTCGGCGCGATCCTTGCCATCATCATCGCGAGGTCTACACGAGGCGAAGGCCGGCCGCACGTCGGCTGGCACCTGCTTGCGGGCCTGCTCCTGATGTTGGCCATCGACGAAGTGGCCGGCATTCACGAAATCTCGGCTCGCTACGCCGCGCGAGCCGATGGGTTCGGATTGTTTCCAGAGAACGGCCTCACCTTCGGGTGGGTGCTGCTTGCCATGCCTCCCGTGACCGTCGCCTGCTGGTTGGCCGCTCGATTTTTCCGGACGCTCCCTGGTCCTGTGCGCAACCGGCTGGGTGCCGGGCTTGCGATCTTTCTCGCCGGCGCCCTCGGCGTCGAGGCATTGACCGGCCAGATCGTGGGCTTGCAGCCCAGAACGTGGCTGTATCTCGTGTTCTCGACCGTCGAGGAGGGCGCGGAGATGACCGGCGTGGTCGTGTTCCTTGACGGACTTCTGGTGCACCTCGAGACGAGCTTTGGCGCCATTCCCGTGCAGTTCGTCGAGCGCCATACGAGCGGGGTGGACGCCGAGCGCGGGGCCGCGTGAGCGAGGTTGACGCGGGGACGCCGCGTCAGGGGAGCGGCACAGGCCGGTTGCGGTGCTTCAGGCGATTCAGTTCATTCCTCGCCAGTTCGTATTCCATGTAGTTCTTCGCCCCGCGCTCAACGACCCACTTCAAGTGGGCCATTGCGTCATCGTCGCGCCCGGCAGTGGCCAGCTTGAATCCAACATACGTGCGCGCCTCGGTCTGCTCGCCGATGTCGCCGGCGGCGCGCAGGAACTGCGCCTCATCCAGGCGGCCTTGTAGGAAGCGCAGCACGGAGAGCGTCCACTTCTGATTCGTGTCGCCTTGCTCGGCCAGCGCCAACACCGCTTCTGCTTCCACCGGGCGGCCGGCGCGCGACGCGGCGAGGGCGCGGATGAAGAGCGGATACACGGATTGATCTTCACCCGTGCCGCGCAGCTCCAAATACGTGGCGATCGAGGTGGCGGCCACGTCATTGCGTCCGAGGCGCAGCGCATGAAGCCCCTGCGTCCAGTAGTGCGAGGGCGACCACTCGACTTGCAGCGCGTTCTGGATCGCCGCACTGGCCTGCGCATCGCGCTGAAGGCCGAGCGCGGCGGAGTTCAATCCCGTCCACGGTGCGGGATTCCGCGGCATGAGATCGAGCGCTTTCGTGAACGCCGCGAGCGCTTCTTCGTGCCGCCACGCGCGTTCGAGCGCGGTCCCCAGGTAGTACAGCGCCGGCCCGTCGGACGGCCGGGACGCGACCACCTGCTGAAGCGCGGCGATCGCTTCGTCCTCGCGATCCTGGCTGAGTCGTAGGCGCGCCAGTGCAATCTGCGCCCCGGCGTGCGCGGGCTGCTGCTTCAGCGCGGCCGCCAGCTCGCGTTCCGCCTCGTCATCAGCCTCCTGCTCCAGCAGCAGGCGGCCTTCGAGCGCGTTGACGTCGGCCTCCGACATCGACTGCGCCTCGTCCGGGATCTGTGTGTCGGCCTGGATGTCGAGCACGATCGCGCTGAGACTGACCCGACGGACGTAATCGCGCAGCTCCTTGTCCATGCCGTCGACGTCCGTGCCGAAGGCTTCCTTGAATGCACTGTCCTGATTGCCCGTGCGCGCGAACGCCGTGACATAGGTCGCCAGCGGATTCGGGACCGGATGCTTGCGCTCGACCACGATGTAGTGCACGAGCGCCCACGACTCGGCGTAGTACATCGCGATCTGCCGTTCCCACCGCCACATCGACTCGAGATCGCGCGGCGAGACGATGTCACGCAGCGGCACGAACGTCGCGCCTCTCATGGTGCGCGCGCGGGTATGCGGAATAGCACCGATCAGCGTCTTGCCGCGAAAGTCTCCGCGGAACGTCGAATAGAAGTCGGCCAGTCCCTCGTTCAGCCAGCCGGGTATTTGCGCGCGCACATTGCGCGACACGAAGTAGTGCGTGTACTCGTGAAAGATCGTCTCCAGACTGGACTCGCCGCGGGAGGCCGGCAGCACGATGGAGTTGACGTCGGCTCCGCGCGAGAAGTAGCCGCCGACGTTGGCCTGCGGCCTGCCGCGGCTGTCGCGCGGCTGAAACCGCCGGAACTCGTCGTAGTCGCGAAGGACCACGACTCGCGTGGGGACGGGACTGGTCACGGCGGCGTCGGGGAACATTCTCGCCAGCGTGTCGCGAAAGCGCGTGAGCTCGCTGAGGATTCGCTTCAGCTCACCGGTCGGCGCATTCCCGACGACGATGAGATCGGGCGTGACGATCTGCCGCCACGACGAGCTGCGCGGTGAGCCGCCACCATCGCCCGGCGTTTGTTGCGCGGCAGCGGCGGCCGAGATCATCAGGACGGCCGTGCAAAGTCGGAGAAACAAGACACCCTCCTTTATGCCGGGCACGAAGGCGTGCGTCAGCGGCTGTTCACGGCGCGAAGCCTGGGTAGTTGTTCCTTGTACAGCGTCTTGCAGGACCGTTTCCGCGGACAGGATGTCGGCAAGGGTGAGCCACAAGAGGCGAACCGAGGCACGTCGGTCGTCAGGGTTGTACAGATTCGAGGATGTGAGGACGCCGTTCGCCAGCCGCTCGACGTTCTGTGTGGCGATCTCCTGCGCGCGATAAAGATCGGACAACGACGCGGCAAGGTCAGGATCGATCAGCCGGATGATGCCAGCCGAGAGCGCGGTATCCCACGCGCTTCGACGCAGAAACGCAAACGGTGAGGGTGCACCCGGCGGAAATGGCGGCCGGGTGTTCATGAAGACATCGAACGCGGACTGCGACGGTGCATCGACGATGGATTGTGCCTTCGTCAAGCCGCCGAGCCACGTGTCGTGCATGGCCAGATATGGCTCCAGCGTCTTGGCGTTCGCGGCAACCTCCTGCTCGACCCTCTCGATCACGCGCGCGGCCAGTTCACGTTCCTGCCGATCCTGTTGGATTTGGGTCACCCAGAATCCCAGCGCCACGCTGATGACGATCAGGATGCCTTCGAGGAGCCACGGCACGGCGGACCTGCCGGAGCCTGAGAGGAACGCGCGTATTCTCATGGTCAGCGCGGCATTCTAGTGCATAGCTGAGCTTAGGTGCCGCACCGTCTGCACGGCAACGCACTCCCTCCTTCCGCGCGTCGCCACGCCGGGTGATACTTTGCGCATATCCCAAGAGGACATGCTCTGGGTCAGACTGGGTGGCGACTGTGCGTGACCACGCCCCTCCGGCAACCGACGCTGCCGTTTACGCCGAACAGATCCGAACGCTGTACCGCCAGACGCTCGCGATAGTCGCGGTCAATCCGATCAACGCCGCGATCGTCGCGGCGGTGATCTGGCCGTGGGCACATCCGTGGCTGTTGACCGGATGGGTGGCGGCGATGACAGCAGTGGCCGTTCTTCGCACCCGACTGCGGCGCCAGTACCTGAGCGCGCAGCCAGCCGTCGACGAGCACGTCGTGTGGGCGCGTCGCCTCGTGTGGGGGGCGTTGGCCACAGGACTGCTGTGGGGACTGGGCGGTGCGGTGTTCTACGACGCCAGCGCCATCGCCTCGCAGCTCGTGCTGGTGTTCGTCATCGGCGGCATGGTCGCCGGCGCCTCCGGGACACTCGCCCTTCACCTGCCGGCGTTCCTGGCCTTCACGGTGTCAGCAGTCCTGCCGGTCGCCGCGCGGATGTTCGCCGAAGCAGACAGGACCCACGTCGCCATGGGCGCGTTGGCCATCGTCTATGGCGGCGCGATGACGCTCATCGCGGCGCATTCGAATCGGGCGGTCAGCGAAGCGTTTCGGCTCCGGTTCGAAAACCACGACCTGCTGGCGCGCTTGTCGGCCGCGCAGGTGTCACTCGAGCAGACCAACCAGACGCTGGAGCAGCGGGTCGCGGAACGCGGCGCCGCGCTCGAGCGGCAGACCGAGGCGTTGCACGACGCGCAACGCATGGAGTCGGTGGGTCTGCTGGCCGGCGGCGTGGCACACGACTTCAACAACCTGCTGACCGTCGTCATGGGCAACACCGAGCTGCTGCTGGCGGACATCGACCCGAAACTGCTCGAGCGATGCCGGCTGGAAGAAATCCAGACGGCCGCCAATCGCGGGGCGACGCTGGTCAGCCAGTTGCTCGCCTTCAGCCGGCGCCAGGTGATGGTGCGCCGGGCGCTGGATCTCAACGTCGTCGTCGCTCAAGTGCGGCCGTTGCTCGAGCGGCTGATCGGCGAGCACATCGCGCTCGTGGTCTTGACGGCCCCGAGCGACTGACCGTGCAGGCCAATCCACGCAACTGGGGCAGACAATCATCTGGCGACAAATGCCCGCGATGCGATGTCGGGCGGCGGCACACTCACCATCGAGACGGCGCTTGTCGATGGAACGCCGGCTGGCACGACGCTGCCGCCGCGCTCCTACGTGACGCTCATCGTGCGCGACACCGGCGTGGGCATGGACGCGGCCACGAGGCGGATGGCGTTGATCCCTTTTTCACGACGAAGGAAGTCGGCAAGGGCACGGGCCTTGGGCTCGCGACGGTGCATGGGATCGTCGAGCAGAGCGGCGGCCACGTGCTCGTCGAATCGGAGCCGGGGCAGGGGAGCTGCTTTCGCGTATTCCTTCCCTCTGTCGCCTCGACAAGCAGCGACGCGGCGGCCCCGCCTGCGAAGACACCGGCGGCGGTCGTCGCTCATCGGGCGACAATCCTTGTCGCTGAGGACGAACCGCTCGTCCGCGCGATCACAGCCGGGTACCTCAGCAGGGCGGGTCACACCGTCATCGAAGCGCCGGACGGGGAGCGGGCGCTGGAGATAGTGCGACGTCACGAGTAGCCGATCGATCTGGTCGTCAGCGACGTCGTGATGGCGAAACTGGGAGGACTGGAACTCGCCAGACGTCTGACGATCGAGCGGCCCGGCATCCCGCTCCTGCTGGTCTCGGGCTACAACCGGGAGGAGATGCCGTCTCCCGACAACCGTTGTGCCGGATCGCCTTCCTGCGGAAGCCGTTCACGCCGACCGAGCTGCTCGAGAAGGTGTCCGCGCTGCTGACACCGGCCGCGGGCAGTCTCGAGGGACGGCAGCAACAGTTTCTCGTGTAGGGCCTCGTTCCATCAATCACGTACCGGGTCGGTCCGGAGACTCAATGCAAGTGTGGTCGTTGAGTCGAAGCAGGAGGGCGGGTCATGACAACAGCATCGGGCTGTGCAGATAGTCGTCGCGCTGGTACACATGGACCGCGGGTCCAGTGCGGCTGCGCTTGGCGACATACATCGCCACGTCGGCCCGCTGCACGAGATCTGCCGCCGTCGACGCGTGCTCCGGGAACGAGACAATGCCGATGCTCGCCGACACCGCGAGTCGCTGCCCGCTCAGCCAGATCGGCCGCCGGACTTCGTTGAGCACTTTCATCGCCGTCAGCTCTGCGCCCTCGCGCTCGGTCTGCGGCAGGACCACGGCGAACTCATCGCCACCGAGACGAGCGACCGTATCCACCTCGCGCAAGAGACCACGAAGCCGGCGAGCGATCTCCTGAAGGACCTGGTCGCCGGCGGCGTGCCCGAGCGAATCGTTCACCAGCTTGAACCGATCCAGATCGAGCAGCAGGAACGACAGCGGCCGCTTCGAGCGCTCCGCGGCGAGAAGTCCCTGCTCCAGGCGGTCGTCGAGCAGAACGCGATTCGGCAGGTCGGTCAACGAGTCGTGATAGGCGAGGTACGCGAGACGTGCGTTGGCCTGCTTCCTCGAGCGCCGCAAGGTGGCACTCCGCAACTCGCTCTCGACAGCGGGCGCGAGCCGCCACAGCCTGTTTTTCAGGATGTAGTCCTGGCCGCCGCTCTTCATCGCCGCGACCGCCGCCTCCTCTCCGTACGCGCGCGACACGAAGATGAACGGCGTCTCCTCGTCGTATTCGCGGAGAAGGGCCACCGCCGCGTTCCCGCTGAAATTCGGCGTCGTGTATTCGGCGATGACCAGGTCCCAGGCCTGCCGGCCGAGTGCCAGCGCCATGGCGTCCAGCGTGTCCACACGCTCCGCGACGATCTGGTATCGAGTGGCGGCCAACTCCTCCAGGACGAGGCGGGCGCCTTCCGAGCCGTCAATCAACAGCACGCGCAGGCGAGGGTGATCTTCGGTGGGCACGGTCGTGCTCCTTTTGCGAAACCAGCGGTCCGGCGGGCAAAGCTGCACGCACCAGCACGTCTGAGTATCGTCGAGGCCCAACCGCCCCGATATCAGGCCGAACCTGAGAGCGAAGCCAAGGAAATCCTTAGGGCTGTGGCACGAGGCGCCCGCGGCTGTCGACGAGATCCGAGAGCTCGAGGAACATGTTGGCGTTGACGCGTTCCGCATGCGGCAGGATGCAGTCGCGCGTCTCCTTGACGTAGCGGCGCACGAACGCCTCGTCGGTGACGAAGCCCAGAGCCGTGAGGTTGCTGATCCGGTCCGCCAGCTTCAGTACCTGGCGCGCGGGGTGCCCTCGAGCATGATGCGCTGTAAGTAGTCGGTCTTCGGCTCCTTGACGCCGTTAACGATGCGAATCGTCACTTCCATGACGAGCGCGTAGACCGCCGGCCCGTCCGCGTCGATCTGCGTGATTTCCTGTTCGGTGACGCCCGGCAGATTCAGCGCGTCCTCGAAGAGATCGTGAATGACCGACGCTTTGAGGATCACCGGGTCGAGGATCTTGTAGTCCAGCAGGATGCCATCGTGCTGAGCTGGTGGCGGAACATGTTGCTGCCGCTCCGGCGTCTCACGCCGATCAGGGCCATGGCTTTCACGATATACGGCGCCAGAGTGAGTCGGCTGAGCGACTGCTCGAAATCGTCCATCGCGTTG
This sequence comes from uncultured Acidobacteriota bacterium, assembly GCA_963751025.1. GTDB lineage: Bacteria > Acidobacteriota > Vicinamibacteria > Vicinamibacterales > UBA2999 > Gp6-AA40. The sequence continues at coordinate 391,241 of CAVVTC010000019.1, forward strand.
CAGCGGAGTATAGTTCCACGCATGAAAACTCTCATCGCAGTCGTCGCGGTGCTCGTCGCCGTGGGGAGCCCGAGCGCGGCCGCGGCGCAGGATCTGGTCATCGTCAACGCGCGGATTCTCGACGGCAAGGGCGGCGTGATCGAGCGCGGCTCTGTCGTCGTGCGTGGCGGCAAGATCGTGTCCGCCGAGTCCGGCACGGCGACGGTGTCAGGCGTGCAGCGCATCGATGCGCAAGGCCGGACCGTGATGCCAGGCTTCATCGACGCGCACCGTCACATCGCCGAGGGTGATCCCGCGGAATGGCTGGCCAAGCGGGCTCCGGCGCAGATGCAGGAGTTCCTCGACGCCGGGTTCACCACGGTGCTGTGCGCGATCTGTCCCGATCAGGCGGTCGAACTGCGGCAGCGAATCGAGTCGGGTACGGTGAAGGGACCGCGGCTGCTGGTGGGAACGCTCATACCGCTGGCGCGTGCGGGCGCACCCGGTCCTCGTGGCGGCGGCGGTGGAGGGCGCGGCGGCGATCCGGCTCGATTCGACAACTCACGGCCGCCACTGCGGCCGACGGAAGCGGCCGCGCGCGATCCCGCCGGCCGACACCATCAAGGCGGTCGAGTCGATCGCCAGCCGGAAATACGATCTGATCAAGACCCTCATCACCACCACGCCGGGCGGACCGGAAGTCGAGACGCTCAAGCTGATCGTCGCCGAGGGCAAGAAGCGCAACCTGCCGACGATCACACATGCGGTGTCGGTGATCGACACGCTGGCCGCCGTCGAGGCGCGCCCGGACGTGCTCGTGCACACGCCGCACATCGGACATGTCGGCGACGATGCGAGCGCGGTCAAGCGGATTGCCGGCGCAGGCATTCCGATGACGTCGACGCTGCAGGTGTTCGTCCCGCACTTCGGCGCCGACAACACGCCGCTGTTTCGCGATGGGCAGCCGTTCCCGTGGAACACGCTCACGAGCGCGGGAGACGGGCCGGTGAACGCGCGCCTGCTGTGGGAGGCCGGGATCTCGTACGGCTATGGCACCGACACCACGTGGCCGCCGAAGCAGTCGCTCGCCGACGAGCTTCGCGCGCTGAGCGTCGTGTTTTCGCCGCGCGACATCAGCAAGATCATGGGCCAGGGCGCGGCGCGATCGACGCTGCGATCGGATATCGGTACGCTCGAGGCGGGCAAGGTCGCCGACATCGTGATGATCAACGGGAATCCGTTGACCAATCTCAACGATCTGCTCAAGGTGGTGCTGACCGTCAAGAGCGGACGCATCGTCTCGGACACACGGTCGTCGCGCAAATAGCAGAGGCTGGCAGAGCTGACGAGACTCGCACGGCTGGGTCGCGTAACCTCGAGCACGCCCGAACCTCGAGAGTCTGCGAGCGATGGCAGCCCGATTGAATGTATCAACAGGCGGAGGATGCGATGTGGATCCTGCGTTTGTTGCTTGCCGTCGTCTTGATCGCGGTCCTCGGCGCGTTCGTGATGGGCTACGTCAGCAATCGGACCGCTCAGGCGGTCAGCGTGCCCGGCAGTACAGAGACCTCGCAGACAGTCGAGCGTGCGCGTGATAGTGCGGCCGAGATCGGTGAGAAGGCCGGCCGCGCGGCCAGCACGGTCGAGGCAACACTCGACGAGGCTGCGCTCACCACGAAGATCAAAGCCAAGATGGCGCTCGACGATGCCGTGAAGGCCGGGCGATCAACGTGACGACTCGCGGAACGACCGTGACGTTGAGCGGAATAGTGGGGTCGAAGACTGAGCACGACCGCGCGATGGCGCTGGCCCGTGAGACCGAAGGCGTGACCCAGGTCGTCGACAACTGAGGATGCTGCAGCGCGTCGGCTAGAGGGAGGCGAGGCTGATTCAGCGTGAGAAAGGACGAAGGACAGACGCCACCCGCAGGTGCTGGCGACCAGCCCCGCGAGCTGGTCGAAGCCCTGCACGGCGAATTCCACCGTGACCGGCGGCGCGTTGAACGGTGTGAAGCCGAAGCGCAGCCGGTTCGCGCGCGCGAGCTGGCGGACGAAGGCGACGCCGTCCGGTGCGAACAGCTCCTGGCCGCTTTCCGACGCCTGCCACTGCTGGACCGTCTCGCCCTCGTCCCACTGCACGCGGACCGTGCGACGGAAGGTGTCTTCCTCGAAGTTGGCCGAGGTGCCGAGGACGACGAACGCCCGTGTCGCGCGGGACAGACACTGGACGACGAGCACGGGCCGGGCTCGCGACATCCAGACCAGGACATCGCGCGTGGCCGGCAGCTCGAATGCGATCGTCTTCGATCCGTCGGCTGCCCAGGTGGCCTTGCGCCGTCCCGTCCACGTCGGCACCGGACCGGACTGACCACGACGGCGTACCGGCTTCGTCGCCGGGCGACGGCTGGAGATGCCGCCGCGGCCGTCTGCACGGGCGCCTCTCCCCGCAGCCAACTGAATGCCAGCACGAACACAATGCCCGCGAAAATGCCTGCCCCGCCGACGAACATCAACGTCAGCCGGACGGCATTGGGTCGCGCGCTCACGGCACTCGCGGCGGTTCCCGTCCTCGCGGCGATCGTCTCCTCGCGTGTTGGCAGGACGGGCGACGGCTCGTTCGGTTCGATCGGTTCCACGACCATAGGTATGGCAATCGGGATGCCGTCACACTTCCGCCGGCACTTCATCCGGCTTCCCGCCGTGCCGTTACAAAACGGTGCGCGGACTGCTGAATTACGCTAGCGGGCATGTCCAATGCCCGCGCCTCGCTCAAAGCGATCGCGCGTCAGGCGATGCTCGAACGCGGGTTCGAGCCTGGGTACTCCCCTGCCGCCGCGACCCAGGTCCACCAATTGTCGGAAGAGGGGCAGCCGGCGTCTGATCGGCCTGTCGACTCCGCTCACGACAGGCGCGATTTGCGCCATCTTCTGTGGTGCTCCATCGACAACGACGACTCGCGCGATCTCGACCAGCTCTCGGTCGCCGAGGTCCGCGGTGTCGAGACGGCGATTCTCGTCGCCATTGCCGACGTGGACGCGCTGGTGCCGCGGGATTCACCCGTCGATCGGCATGCGGCCACAACACCACGTCCGTCTACACACCGGCCGAAATCTTTCCGATGCTGCCCGAACAACTGTCCACCGATCGGACGTCGCTCAACCCAGGCGAAGATCGTCCCGCGGTCGTCGTCGACATGACGATCAACGCGGACGGAGATGTACCGAGGCCGACGTCTATCTCGCCGACGTCCGTAATCGGGCCCAGCTGGCGTATCCGGCGGTGGGCGCCTGGCTCGAAGGGCAACCCCCCGCCGCCAGAGAAGCTGCAGCGGGTCAATGGCCTCGCAGACAATCTGCGCTCCAGGACGCCGCCGCCCGCGCGCTCAAGGAGTCGCGCCATCGGCGCGGCGCGTTGACGCTCGATACCATTGAAGGCCGTCCCGTCTTCGCCGGCGACAACGTGCGTGACATCGACCACGCAGCGCCGCTCGCCCGCCTCCGAGCTGATCGAGGACTTCATGATTGCCGTCAACAGCTGCACCGCCCAATTTCTCGAGCCGCACGGATTCTCTTCCCTCCGCCGCATCGTTCACATGCCGGAACGGTGGCCGCGCATCGTCGCGCTCGCCGCGGAAACGGGGACTCAGCTGCCGGCGACACCGGATAGTCGCGCGCTCGAACAATGGCTGCTGCAGCGTCGCCAGTCAAACGATCCTCGATCGCTTTCCCGATCTCTCGCTCACGGTCGTCAAACTGCTCGGCCGCGGCGAGTACGTCGTCGAGCAGCCGAACGAGCCGATGCCCGATCATTTCGGTCTCGCGGTTGACGACTACGGGCACAGGACCGCGCCCAATCGACGTTTCGCGGACCTGGTCACGCAACGTCTGGTCAAAGCGGCGTTCGCCGGCCGCCGCCCGCCCTATCCGGACGAAGAGCTCACGGCCATTGCCGCACGCTGCACCGAGCGCGAGGATGCCGCCAATCGGGTCGAGCGCCAGGTGCGCAAGGCCGCCGCGGCCATGGTGCTCCAGCGCCTCGCCGGCGAGGTGTTCGAGGGCGTCGTCACCGGCGCGTCGCCAAAAGGAACGTGGGTTAGCGTGCGGCATCCGATTGTCGAAGGCAAGCTCGACCTGCGGGGGCGGGTCGGTTCAGGTCGGCGACCGCCTCCGCGTCAAACTGACCCGCGTGGATCCGCCGAAGGGGTTCATCGACTTCGTCCGGCTATTAGAAAAAACTCATCGGCTCCCACAACCTGTTGAGAACCCTGGCCTGTGGCGGGCTCAACCACCTATCAGACATTCCAAACCGGCCGCGCATGGTCATCCACGCCCGACGTTGTATAAAGACGCCAATTAGACAGTACGGGAGGAGCCACCATGGACAGAAGAATGAAGCGACTCGTGATTCTTGGCGTTGGAGTGGCAGTCGTAGGCGTCATGGCTGGAGACCGTCCTGCGGCCGCTCAAACCAAGGAGGCGCGCGGGACCATCACGGAGTGTCGCGGATGCGTCGTTGACGGTCAAAGCAGGGGCGCAGGAATTGACGTTCATCGTGGACAGCCAGACGCGTCTGGAAGTGCGTTCCGCAGCGAAGGCGGTGCAGCAGGGGCAGCGTGGCTCCCCAAGCCCAGAGTTAAAGACTTCTTCGAGCCCGGGCAGGCCGTGTTGGTCCGATATCGGGAATCGAGCGGCAGGAACCATGCCCTGGATATCAGCCGTGTCGGCAGCGCGGGATCCGGTGGTGGCTCGGTGAGCGAGCCGACGAAGATCGCGGAAGGGACGGTCAAGTCGGTGACGCCGTCTCAGCTGACGATCGCAGGTGACGGTCGCGAGCTCACGTTCGGGATCACCAAGGACACCGGCATCCTGGCGAAAGGCGCGACGAAGGCGACGAAGGCGGCTGGCGGAAGCACGTCGATCACCACGTTCGTGCACACGGGCGACACGGTGAGCGTGAGCTACAGCGAGGCTGCTGGGAAGATGACAGCCTTGAAGTGAGGGTCCGGATCGCCAATGAGTAACTCGGCGAGCGGCCAGGACCTCCTCCCTCTCTGTGGCAGAATGCACCCAAGCGGTTTCGCAGGAGGACTGTATGAAGCGAACAATCCGCACGGCTTTGGTGTGGAGTCTCGTGTCGCTGGCGGCGCGGCGACCGCGTGGGCGCATCACTCGTTTGCCGCGGCCTTCGACATGAACAAGCCGGTGACGGTGCAAGGGACGATCGTGCAGGTCCGTCTCGAGAACCCGCACTCGTGGTTTTCCTCGATGTGAAGGACGCCAGCGGCAAAGTGGTGCGGTGGGCCTTCGAGGCCGGCACGCCGAGCGGCATGGTTCGCAACGGTTTCAAGCCGGGCATCATCAAGAAGGGCGTCGAGGTCACCATCAAGGGGTTTCACGCCAAGGACCCGACGCAGAACATGGGCATGTTGAGAGAGCTCGTGATGGCTGACGGGACCGTCTACGGCATGTTCGGGTCGCAGCAGGGACCGCCGCGCAATGAGACGCGCGTCTGCCTCGCGGCCATCGTCACGGTCGGAGTCGCTCTCGTGCTCGCGTGGTCCGCGCCGGCCGTCGTGAGTGTGCGCGGCCGGACAGGACGCCACCAGCCAGCCCGCGGGACCCGTACCGCGCATGGCGGATGGTCATCCGGATCTGTCCGGCGTGTGGTGGGGCGGCGCGACGTCGGCGCGGCGCGCGGACGCGGCGCTCGCGGCGGCGGCCGAGGCGGCGCGCGGGGCGGCACACCGCCGCCGACGTTCATGAGTCTCTACAAGCCGGAGGCGGCCGCGAAGGCGAAGACGCTGGGCGACAAGGACGACCCGACGCTGCGCTGCGTCCCGACGGCGTTCGGCACGCTGAACGTCAGCCTCTGGGACGTCGGCGCAGTCGGACAAATCGTCGCGACGCCGAAGATGATCGTGATGCTGACCGAGACCTATCACGGATTCCGTCTGGTCCCGACCGACGGACGTCCACATCGCGACGACAGCCTCCGGCGTATCGCGGCGACTCCGTCGGTCGCTGGGACGGCGATATGTTCGTCGTCGACACGAAGAACTTCACCGACAACACCTGGATGTCGGCGGAGGGGCGCGTCTCGCATCATTCCGACGCGCTGCACATCGTTGAGCGCTATCGGCGCGTGGACGCGAACACGCTCGAGATCGAAGCGACCGTCGAGGATCCGGAAGTGCTGACCGGGCCGTGGACCGTGCCGAAGCAGACGCTCGTGCTGGCGCCGTTCGATCGCATCATGTCGCTCAACTGTTCCGGCATCGAGACACAGGCGCTGATGGATGCCGCGGCGAGACAGAGACAGCGAAGTAGCGCGGCAAAGTAGTCGAGCGACGCGGGAAGGCCTAGTTTCAGAATCAGCCGCACGACCGATACTCTTTCTCGGATGTCCTCACCTGCCACCGATCGCCCGGCGTCGAAGATCCTCGACCTCGAAGTCAAGGACGCTCGCATCATCTTCACGCCGATGTGGGAAGCCTCGAGGAGGAGGTTGGCCGGGAGAATCTGCGCTTCCCGAAGGAGATCATCCTGCTCGGCGGCGCGCCGGGCGCGGGAAAGGGGACGCAGACACAGTTCATCAGCGAGGCGCGCGGACTGACCTGCCCGCCGATCGTGATCAGCGAGCTGCTGACGACGCCGGAGATGGAGAAGATCAAGGCGCAGGGCGGCATGGTCGGCGACAAGGAGGTGTTGACCGTCCTGCTGCGCAAGCTGCTGGACGAGACCTATCGAGACGGCGTCGTGCTGGACGGCTTTCCGCGCACGCCGGTGCAGGTCGAATGTCTGAAGCTGCTGGTCGACAAGATCAGCGAGCTGCACGACGAGTTCGCGAACACGCCGCTGGCGATCCACTTCCGCCGGCCGACGATTCACGCGATGGTGCTGTTCGTCAGCGAGAGCACGAGCATCGCCCGGCAGCTCGGGCGCGGGCGCGAGATCGCCGAGCACAACCGGAAGGTCGCCGAGACCGGCATCGGCGCGCCGATCGAGCTGCGCGCGACCGACTCTGTCCGAAGAGCTCGTCGCGGCGTCGCTATCAGGTGTTCAAGGAGCAGACGTGGGCGGCGCTCACGTCGCTGCGGCAGCTGTATCACTATCACTTCGTCAACGCCGAGGGCGCCGATCGCCGAGGTGCAGGCGAACATCCTCAAGGAGCTCAAGTATCAGAGCTCGCTGGAGCTGGACCCGCGCACGTTCGAGCGGCTGCGCGCGCTGCCGCTGGCCGAGGAGCTCGTCGTGCACGGCCGGCAGGAGCTGGTCAAGCGGCTCGACAGCTACGAGCTGGAACACACCCAGCTGCTGCGCCAGATCGTCGAGCTGGTCAGCACCAAGTTCATGCCGATCATCACCCGGCACGCGCTGTCGGGGCGGGCGCACGTGAACTCGGAGGACCCGATCTTCAACGAGCCGCTGGCGATCCCGATGCTGATCGACCTGTTCTCGGAGCGCGGCTATCACGCCGTCGTCGACAAGCACATTCAGGAAGTCCCGGAGCGCGTCGATCTGGCGACCGGTGAGATCAAGTGCCGCGACGAAGGCCGTCTACCGCATCCAGATCCACTTCGAGGCGTCGAAGATCCGCCGCGGCTGAACCGTAGGGGCCGCCCCACAGATCAGCGGCACGAGTTATGGAATTCGATGTAGCACCGGGTTGGAGGTGCGACATGAAGCAGAGGAACCTTGGCTGTGGGCCTCGTCGTGACGTTCGGGATCACCGCACCTGTAGCTCAGCGGTCGCCAGCTCCGACGGAGCAACCCGCCCACCAGGTCTTCGTGCTGAACGGGTGTCTGGAGCGGGATAGACGCGCCCACGGCATTCAGGCTGACTCGCGCTTCCGCAATTGGGCAGAAGCTCGCCTCGCGGGAGCACATCCGCAGCGTCCACGCAGGCAACGGGGAAGTTGCTACTAACTTCAGGCCACAACGAGCGTGTCGGAGCAGGGACTCACCAGCGAGAAACTTCTGCCCGAGGTGGGCGCGCGAGTCGAGATGACGATACGGCCTGTCGAGGCGGCATTGTCGGCGCCTCCGCCGTCGAGACCTGCGAATGCCGCCGACAAGCCGGAGCTGAGTCTCCGCGCCAACGATACACGGTCATCAAGATCAATAGACTGGCAGACTCCTGCCGCTAGCGATTGCTGCCGGCGGGCATTCAAACGTCATGCACGCCGATGGCTTCCGCGATGGTCGAAGGTGTACTCGGTGAGCGGTGTCTCGTCGGGTGACGCAGAACTGGGGCGGAGGATCAGGCGTATGGGCACGTCCGGCGCGCGGCGGATGAGCGCGGCGGGAAGCGCCATGATTACTTCGCGGCTGCCCTCGGCCACCGGGATGTCCGATGCGCGGCTCCATTCTTCGCCGGTGTCGAGCTGCATCACGGCATCGACGGCAGTGACAGCCGCTGAAATCCGCGCGCAATCTCGTGACCAGCACCTCATCGTCGTCCCAGACCGCGCACTGCACTGAGCCACCCGCATCCATCGCATACGAACGGACGCGCACGCCGTCTCGAGCGAACTGATTCAGCAGACTGTCGGTGACGAAGCGCCTGAAAGCCGCCAGCGTGCGCGCGACATCACCAATGCTCCGCTGCAGACGATCGACATCGGCCAGCAACTGCGTGCACGCAGCTGCACGCGAACACATGCGCCTCGATCCGCTCCATGTCGTCGGGAGACACATGGGCGGTCCAGTAATCCGATAGCTCGCCGATCGACAGGCAGACACCCGGATGCGCGGTCATACCGGCCTCCTTCCTTCCAGGCAGTCACGCATCGCCGCGACCGCACGATGACGCGCCACGCGCACGGCGCCTGCACTCATCCGCATCGTCTCGGCAATCTCGGTGGCTCGGGCGCTCGGCGTAGAAGGTCAGCAGAAGAATCGATCGTTCGCGCTTCTCGCAACGACCCGAGGCACGGCTTGATGCGATCGGCGTCGAACAGACGCTCGTCCGCCGGCAGGTCCACGGCTCACCGGCGTCGACGCGCTGATGAAGACTCTCCCGCCGGCGCTCGGTGCGTCTGAGTCCGGTGGCGACCATACGGCTCGTGCTGAGAATGAACGATCCAATCTCGTCGGGATTCCGAATTTCTCCGGCTCTCAGGCGTGTGATCGCGATGAGCATCACCTGCTGCGCCAGATCGTCAGCGGCCATGTCGTCGCGAAGGTGCCTCAGGCCGAACAGGCGAATGCGCCGAGCAAATCGGCGATACAACTCGCCTTCGGCCGCAGCCGCGTCACCAGCCGGGGCCGACGCCACTTCACGCGCAAGGTCGCCGTCGAGCCGAGCCGCGAACGCCGCGGTGTCTGAACCAGACATGCAGGCGACGGTACCAGTCGCCTGCACGATGGTCAACCGATCGCCTAGCGGTGAACCAAGCTGTCGTTCCAGCATATCGGCCGCGGCGCGGAGCGCCTGTACCGCCGTCGCCCGCAAACGCGGATCCGTGCATGGCCGCGAGCACCTGCGGCTCGAGCGCGGCCAGCTTCTCCATGTGCCGGCGCGTCTGCGGCGTGAACGGCATGTAGTCCATCAGCACGGGATGATTCTGGTACGATGGCCACGGCCTGATCCCATCGACCGACGACGTCGCTGTGTGTGATCGGCTCGAGCTTCGCCGAGCTGATGAAAGAGGTCTGAGCAGAACAGCACGCGATCGTGCTCTCGTCGAACAACACTCCGGCGTCCCACCCGTGCGGCAGGTGCGGCGTTGGCACCCATTGGAAACGATGCCGTCCGGTCTGCGAGAATCTCGTCTGGGCTTCGAGCGCTCGCGGAGGGCGGGACCGCAAAGTCCTGCACGTTCACCATCGCCCCGACCTCGCCGCACGCCGCCTGGGCACGGGGCGCGACGGCCAGCCACTCGTTGAGCGCGCCGCATTCGTCCACCTCGAAGTGGCTCCAGCTAATCCACCGCAGCGACGCGGGATCGATCAGCTGGCCACCGCCGTCGCGCACGTCGGGAAACATGCCGCGCATGCCGGTGTGGAACAGCAGCGGCTCATCGTCCTTGACCAGAAAGTGGTTGAACTGCAGGTCGAACTGCGGCACGTGAATCGAGATTCGGAAAATGTCTGGAGCGATTTCGTCGATGTCGGCCACGGTAACGCCTCCTGTGCGTGTTGTCACACAGGAGGTGTCACGACAGCGGGGGGGTGTTACAGACCGGCGGGTCTGAAGAACAAGACCCGCCCTACACTGCTCGTAACGTGGGGCCGCCTTCCTTGGGCGCCCGAAGGCGGCAGGCGGCCCTCACCGCTTGTCGACGACGACCTTGCCTTCCTTCAGCACGACCTTCGTCTTCAGCATCTCGTAGATGTTCAGCGTCGGGTTGCCGTCGATCAGGATGATGTCGGCGAGCTTGCCGGCCTCGAGCGTGCCGATCTGATCGGCCATGCCGACGTAGCGCGCGGAGTTGGGGCCGATGATCCGGTGGATGTCGGCCATCGAGAACACGATGCTGTACGACTTCAGCTCGTGCTCCAGCACCACGAGGTCGGCGGCGTTCTGGTCGGTCGAGTACGAGACGTCTGATGGTTCGGGTCGGCGTCCCAGATGCGGCGGACGTTGATGATCGTGAAACCGCCCTCGGTGCCGGTCGCGCGGCCTTTCGGGTCGCGGTTGGCGCCGGCGATCGCTTCGGGCCACGGCTTGCCGTCGCGGAAGCGGGTGGTGTTGTCCTTCGGCCACTGCACGGCCGGCGGCGGGCCGACAGCGTGTCGATGTTCGGCGCGCCGAAGCCGATCATGCCGGCGACAATCGAGCCGGTCTGCGCCACGCGCTCGGCCTGATCGTAGGTCGTGAAGTCCTTGTTCGGCGTGTGCACCAGACGCGTCACGCCGGCGTCAACGGCCGCGACCATCGCCGGACTGCTCACGGCGTGCACGTTGACCTGCACGCCAACCTTCTTCGCTTCGTCCAGGATCGCTTTGATCACTTCGATCTCGGCTTGTGGTGGGCCTGGCTCCGGCGTCAACGCGATCTCGCCGGTGTGCTTGATGCCCTTCGCGGCCAACGCCTGCACCGCGGCGCGCGCTTCCGCGGGAGTCTGCCGCAGGTTGATCTGTCCTGACGCGATGATCCGTGGGCCGACGAACTCGCCCTTCTCGATGCGGTCGCGCAGCGCGATGTTCTGTCCGCCTGGCCGCCGCCGGAGAGCACCGTGGTGTAGCCCGCTTCGAGCAGCGACTTCATCTGCTCGGCGTTGAAGGTTGTTGACGTGCTTGTGGCCGTCGATGAAGCCGGGCATCGCGCTCATGCCCTTGGCGTTGATGACGGTCAGCCCCTGCGTCGGCGCCGCGCCGGCGGTGACCGACACGATCTTGCCGCCGCGCACGATGATCGTGCCCGACTCAATCACCTGTCCGCTGCCGACGATGATGCGCGCGTTGGTGATGGCCACGTCCTGCGCCGCCGCCACGGTCGGAATGATCAATCCGGTCACAAGCAGGCACGCCCGTACAAACGTCTTCGTCATCTGTCGTCACTCCTCTACTTTTGCTCGAGTATCTCAACCAGCGCGCGGGCCCGCTCGACAACGCGATTGCGCTCGAGCAGCTCCTGTCGCGCCGACTCTGGCATGCCCAGGTTCTGCGCCACGATGTTGACGAACTCCGCATCGTCGAGCGCAGGGTCCGGCGGCTCCGCGGTGAGCGGCAGTACCGCATCCAGCAGCTTATCGACCCGGTTCCGCAGCGCGCTGAGCGTGACCCGCTCCTCGTCGTTCACGAGCTCTGGCACGATCTCGATGCGCGCCAGCCGATACGGCTTGCGCTGATCCTCGCTGACGACACGGAACGTCGTCAGGCCGCGGAGCAGGATGACGTATCGGCCATCAGGCAACTGCTCGTACTTGTCGATGACGCCGACGCAGCCGACGGAGTAGATCGGCGGCCGGCCTTCATAGTCCTTCTCGAATCCCGGCCGCAGGCGCACCATGCCGATGAGGAGGTCGCCTTTGAGCGCGTCCGCAATCATCTCGCGGTAACGCGGTTCGAAGATCAGAAAGGGACGCGACACGCTGGGGAACAGCGAGGTCTCGGGCAGAGGGAAGATCGGAATCTCCGCCGGAATCTTGATCGCCGAACCCTGTTGAGCGGACAGGGGGGCGGTTCCGGACAGCGCCGCGAGCAGCGCGAGGAGGATCACGACGGTTTTCACGCGCGCATTCTCTCACGCATCAGTAGAATGACGCCGCCTGGAGGATAGTTGTAGGGGCCGCCTTCAGGCGGCCCGCTCAGACCTCGAGCTTCCCCGTGCTGTCGCCGAAGCTGTCCTGATGCACGCCCAGCTTGTCGAGAATCGACAGCATCAGGTTCGACATCGGCGTGTGCGCCGGGAACGCGAGATGGCGGTCGCCCTTCATCTGTCCGGACGCGCCGCCGGCGACGAGGATCGGCAGCGGATCGTGATCGTGCTGGTTGCCGTTGCTCATGCTGCTGCCATACAGCACCACCGAGTGGTCCAGCAGGGTGCCGTCGCCATCCGGCGTGGCCTTCAGCTTCTCCAGGAAGTAGCCGAGCATCTGCACGTGATAGCGGTTGATCTGCGCGAAGGTGTCCATGCGCGCGCGGGCGTTGGAGTGATGTGACGCGGTGTGGAACCCGTCGCGGATGCCGCTGCCGGGATACACCGCACCGCTCGTATCGCGCGCGTACATCATCGTCGAGATGCGCGTGATCTCCGCCTGATACGCCAGCACCTGCAGGTCGTACATCAGCTTGATGTGATCCTCGAACGCCTCGGGGATGCCGACCGGCGCCTCGGGGACGTCGGGGTTGTTCGCCGATTGCTGCGTGGCCTTCTGAATGCGGCGCTCGATCTCGCGGACGTTCTCGAGATACTCGCCGAGCCGCGCGCGGTCGCCGGCGTCGAGTCCGCTCTGCAGGCGCGACACCTTGTCGGTCACCGAGTCGAGGATGCTCTTGTCCTGCTGCTTGCGCGACAGCCGCTGCGCCGCGTTGGTGCCGTCGCCGAACAGCCGCTCGAACACGACCTGCGGACTGTTCTCCATCGGCAGCGGCAGCGTGTCGTTCTTCCACGAGATGGTGTTGTAGTACCGAGCAGCCATAGCCGGCGCCGCAGTTGAGCGCCACTTCCTCGATGCACACCTCGATCGACGGCAGCGGCGTGTCCTGCCCGATCTTCTCGGCCAGCACCTGGTCGATCGTCTTTCCGCCCTGGACGATGCCCTTCTGCGGATGCGCGCCGCTCAGGAACACCGCCGCCGAGCGCGCGTGATCCGCGCCGGCATCAGAGCCCTTGCCGCCGGCCAGCGGGTGCGCGAGGTTGCTGACCACGGTAATTCGGTCGCGCAGCTTCTCGAGCGGCTTGAGCGTCTCGGTGAATGCGAAGCCGCTCCCCTCCGTCGCCGGCATCCACTTGTCCATCGTCGCGCCGTGCGGGATGTAGATGCCGCAGAAACGGCTCTTCGGCAGCGCCGCGGTCCTGACCAGCCGCGTGCCGGCCGGAATCATCGAGTCGAGCAGCGGCAGCGCGAGCGTGACGCCCATCCCTCGCAGGAACGTGCGACGCGGCAAGTGCTTCTTCGTGATGAACGACATGATTCATCTCCGGTGCCGCCTAAAGGCGGCGCTCTCTACGGTCAGCTGAAGGCGGACCCTACGTCAACTCTTCACCTTCATCTGAAACGGGGCGCTCTTCACGATGCCGAGCACCAGATCCGAGAACCGATACCGGTTCTTCGCCGCGTCGCGCATCACCGTGCGCACCGCCGGCATGTCGTAGTACTTCGTCTCGCGTCCGACGCCGTACATCATCAGCTTCTCGGTCATCGACGCGAGGAACGTGTCCTGACGGGCGAGCAGCGCCTTGCGCAGGCTGGCCGGTCCGTTGATCGGCGTGCCGTCCACGAGCTGCGCCGAGGCGTCGATCGTGACACCCTCGTCCACGCTGCGCCAGCGGCCGATGGCATCGTAATTCTCCAGCGCCAGGCCGATGGGGTCCATGATCTTGTGGCACCCGGCGCACGCCGGGCTGGCGCGATGCTGTTCGATGCGCTCGCGCACGGACTTCGCGGTCGCGGTCGGCTTCTCCTCGAGCGGCGGCACGTCTGCCGGCGGTGTCGGCGCCGGCGTGCCGACGATGTTCTCCAGGATCCACTTGCCGCGCATCACCGGCGACGTGCGGTTCGGGTTGGAGGTGACGAGGAGCAGGCTGCCGTGGCCGAGCAGACCGCGGCGCGCGTCGTTGGGCACCGGCACGCGCCGGAAGTCAGGACCGTAGATGTTCGGGATCCCGTAGTGCCTGGCGAGCCGCTCGTTCACGAACGTGTAGTCCGAGTCGAGGAGATCGAGCACCGATCGATCCTCGCGCATGACGCTCTCGAACAGCAGCTCGGTCTCGCGCTGGAAGGCCTGGCGCAGGTTGTCGTCGAAGTCCGGGAAGATCGTGACGTCGGGATTGGCGTTCTTCAGCTCGCGCAGGAACAGCCACTGGTTGGCGAAGTTGGTGACCAGCGATCGCGCCTTCGGGTCGGCGAGCATGCGCCGCGTCTGCCGCTCGAGGACGGCCGGCTGGTGCAACTTGCCCTCGATCCCGAGCTTCAGCAGCTCTTCGTCCGGAATGGACGACCACAGGAAGAACGACAACCGTGACGCGAGCTCGGTGTCGCTGATGCGATACGGAGTTCCAGGGACGGCGCCCGCAGGCGTCGGCTCGAAGCGGAAGATGAACTCCGGATCGGCAAGGATGCGGCGCAGCGCCATCTCGATGCCGGCCTCGAAGTTGCCGGTCTTGACGCGCTCGTCCTGATAGAAGGCGAGCAGCGGCGCGATATCGGCCTCGGTCGGTGTCCGTCGAAACGCGCGGCGTGCAATCGTGGAAATGATCTGTTTCGCACAGGGCGTTTCATCGGCCTGGGATGCGGGCTTGCAGAGGAACACCCGGCGACGGCTCGGTGTGTCGCCCAGGCCCGCCGCGTTGTACGGCCCGGTGATCACCACGCGCGACAGGTGCGGCGCCGTGGTGTAGCCGTACTGCATGCCGATGAAGACGTCGTAGGTGCTCGACACCGGACGACGAACCAGGTCCTCGTTGGCGGCGTGTGCCTTCTGAAGGAACGTGACTCCGATCGTCTGCGGGCCCGCTTTCACGTGCATCCGGAACTCCAGCCGGATGTCGGGCGTCATCTTCACGCGCTCCTCGAGAGGATCGGTCGGCTGCGGCTTCGCCGGATGCGAGCCCGGCGACTCGCGCATGAAGAACATCGGCACTTCGTCGAGCTTGAACAGCTTCACGCGCTGGCCGTTGAGCGTCACTTCGAGCTCTTCGCCCTCGGCGCCTTCGCCGAACACCTGGCCGAAACTGAGCTTGAGCAGCGCCAGGCGGAACACATACTCGCCATCGACGGGGAAGTTGTGCGTGAGGCTCGTGCCGCCGCGCGTGCCGAGTGGCTGTCCTTCGAGCGTGCGGTTCTGGCTGAGATCGCCCTTCACCGTGTAGGTCACCTGCGCCGGAGCGGCGTCGCGCTCTCCGACCGCAAGCCGGCTGATCTTGGCTGCCGCCGCGACGTAGCGCTCGAGCAGCGACGGCGACACGCCGAGCACGTCGGCGATGTTGTCGAAGCCGTGACTGGAATCGTCTGCCGGCAGCAAGGTGGATGAATCGACGTCGAGCGACAGCAGATCGCGAATCGCGTTCTCGTACTCGGTGCGGTTCATGCGGTGCAGCGGCGCACGACCGGGATTGGGGCTGGCCGCGGCGGCGCGATCGATCGCGGTCTCAATCGAGCCGGCGAAGGCGTCGAGTGCCGCGCGCTCGGGCCGCTTTGCGCCGGCCGGAGGCATCAAGCCAGCGCGCACCTTACGGACGGCCTTCTCCCAGGTCTCCGCGTCGCCGCTGCGATCGGGTGAGAGGCCTTCAAGTGAGAGGCCGCCGGTCTTCAGCGCGATCGTTGTGGCAGGTGATCGCAGTATGATCGCAGAAGGGATCCGGGATCCGGCGATCGGGATCGAGGCCGATCGTCTGAGTCGCGGGTCCCGGATCGCCGAGTCCCGGATCCCGTCTGTCCGCCAAGCGAGGCCCAGCTCGCGGCGACGAAGCGCGACCAGACTCGCGAGCAGGATGCGGTTCATTTCGCGCCCAGCTTCTTCAGCAGCTCGATCGCCTCGGGTTTGGCGACCGGCGGGCGGATCGCGAGGAATATGCCGCCGGCAAATGTCAACGGCGTGCGGCCGCCGACGTCCGCCACATCGAGCTTCGCGCCGGCATCGGCGAGGATCTGGATAATCGACGTCCAGCCGCGATTCGCCGCGCCGTGAATGGCGGCCAGCTGCAGTGAGTTGGTGGCGTTCACCGGTGCGCCGCGTTCGAGGCACAGCTTCACGGCTTCGACGTAATCGGCTTCCGAGCGAGTGAACGTCTGGGCCGGAATCCAGTTGATGCCCGCAGCCGCCATCAGTGCTGTCGATCCCTCTTTCGTCGCGATGTTCGGATCGGCGTCGTGCTGGAGCAGCAGGCGCATGACCGCGATATCGCCGGAGAGCGCCGCGCGGATGAACGGCGTCTGCCCGTCGAAGTTCGCCCACGAGCCATCGAACTGCATCAGGCCGTGAACCGGTGTGGTCTCGGTGCGCAGATTGGGATCGGCCCCCTTCGCCAGCAGTGCCTTGATCAGGTCGAGCGGATCGCGCCCATCGTCATAGAGGAACGGATACTTCTCGTGATTGAAGTTGCGCAGCTCGATCGCCGCGAACAGCGCCCCGCGCGTGTAGTCGTCGGCGATGTTCGGGTTGGCCCCTCGCTCGAGCAGTTCCGTTGCCAGCGCGACCTGGCCGTTCAGCAGGGCGATGAGCAGCGGCGACGTGCGATTGCCCGACGCCTGATTGATGTCGGCGCCGAGTTCCAGCAGCAGCCGCGTCATGGCGACGTTGCCGTCGCGCACCGCGAAGAGCAGCGGCGTCATGCCGCCGTCCTTCGTCGGCAGCGCGCGCTGACGGATGATGCCCTGCCCGGAGGCGCCGCCGGCGCGCGCAGGGACGTATTGTCCCTTCGGCGTCATGATCGTCGTCTGTGCCTTGACGTCGGCGCCGCGCGCGACCAGCAGCTTGACGACATCCGGGTGGTTTTCGGTGACCGCCCACATGAGCGCGGTCTGCGAGCGGACCGCATCCTTCGCGTGCACATTGGCGCCGCGGTCGAGGAGCAGCGTGACGGCGTCGATGTTCCCCGTACGCGCCGCGGTCATGAGCGCCGTCTCGCCGCCGGGCGTGGCGGTGTTCACGTCGGCGCCGGCGCTCAGCAGCCGGCGCAGGATCGCCGCGTTCCCGTTGGTCGCGGCCACGTGCATCGGCGTGACGCCATACCTCGTCGTCGCCTTCACGTTCGCGCCGCTCTTGATCAGGGTGTCAACTGTCTTCAGGTCGTTCTGGCGAACGGCCTGGTGCAGCGGCGTGGATCCATCGGCCGTTGCCGCATTGCCCGGCGCGTCCGAAAGGACGCGCCCTACCTGCGCGTTCGTCGCGGGGCCCAGCGCGAGCAGGAACACGACGATCAGCACGTGACGACCCAGGTGACTCAGGCGCATGCGTTCGACCTCACGTGGGGGCCGGCTTTAGCCGGCCCTCCAGGCGGGATGTATTATGCCCCTCCGGGAGGGATTCATGGCAGACAACGCGACCATTGTTCGAGGGATGTACGACGGGCTTGCACGTGGCGACATCATGGCCGTGATGGGCACGATGCACGAGCAGATCGAGTGGAACGAGGCCGAGCACTTCACCTACTGGCCCGGTGGTGCGTTCATCGGTCCGCAGGCCGTGCTGGCCGGCGTGCTTGCCCGCATCGCCCAGGATATCGACGGCTTCGGCATCGACGTCCGCCGCATCGTCGCCGCGGGCGACACGGTCCTGGTCGAGGCGCGCTACAAGGGGACGGCGAAAGCGACAGGCAAGTCGATCGACGCGCAGGTCGCGCACGTCTGGGATCTGCGCGACGGGAAGATCGTCCGCTTCCAGCAGTACACCGACACCTGGCAGTTCGCGCAGGCGACCGGCATCGCGCCGCTCGAACGCGCCCTAGCGTAGGAATCAGGAACCGGGGCGGTCATCCGCCCCCGCCCCCGCCAGCCGTTGCCCCGCCCGCAGCCGTGCCGGCTGCCGCGTCGGCGATCGCTGGGGCAGACAGAACGCCGTGCTCGAGACGGTGAGTGAATACCGACAGGCATATGAGGCCCTCGACGTCACGGCGACTGCCGCGGTCTGGCCGTCGGTGGATCGCCGCGCGCTGACGCGCGCCTTCTCCAGGCTCAAATCCCAGCAGCTCGAACTCGAAAACTGCAAGGTGGCGATTGCTGGCACGAGCGCGACGACGCAGTGCCGCGGCACGGTGGAATACGCGCGCAAGATCGGCAGTTCCTCGCCACGCACCGGGTATATGACAGGGTGTGCACGGGCCCAGTCTAGAACGGCTACGAGCCCGCTGGTTCACTCGCGAAGGTACGCGCGAAGGCTTAGGAAAAATCTCATCTGGGCTGACTATGGCAGGTCTGAATCGCGTTGTTGAAGCGAAACTCACGCCTGTTGGGCCAAAGAAGTGCGGAATGCGTCTGGTGCTCGCCCACCGGATCGCGGCACCACCCATGCAGGCAGCCTCGATCGGGTCGTAACGCTCGAGAACCATGCACCGATCAGATAAGCCGGCTTCGTCGACCACATACTCCAGCGCCGCGCCGGTGCCAGACGTGCTGGCCGACTTTCAGCCCGAACAACACTCGCCGATCAGGCGCGCGATTGCCCATCCTGTGCCTCGCCCTGACATTGGTCGCATCAAGCCCGCGGCCATTGTGAGCGCGAGTGCCACTGGCTCGAAAAAGCGCGGAAGGCTCGGGTGGTTCGCATCGGGTGTGGTGTGTGGCGCGGTGCTGTGTCTGATCGTGGTGTCCTGGCTAACGACTTCGGAGCTTCCCCGGCCTGCGCCGGCTTTATGGGAGCTTTGGACGTGCCGCCAGCCGCCGAACCGTCGTTCGTCACGGGCGGCGAGCATCGGCCACCGGTCATCAAGACGACGAGCCCCGCGCCGGCGCCCCAGAAGACGCTCCCAGACGCTCGTCGGGTTGCCGTCCCACCGCCGCGCAAGGAGGGCACGAGCGCAGCATTCGTCGGCTCGCTGCAGATCGACTCGACGCCGCCAGGCGCGCGTGTGTTCATCGATCGCCAGCCGGTCGGCGTCACCCCGCTGGTGCTGACGGACCTCGTCATCGGATCACACGCGATCCGAATCGAAGCCGATGGCCATACGCCATGGTCTTCGGCGATCCGAGTCATTGCGAACCGGCAGACCGACGTCAATACGATTCTGTCCCCGTCACACGAAAACGCGTCGCCTCGTCCGTAACGACCCCCGCGCCTGCATAATCGGACAGTTGCGCTGCGCTTAGCGAACTGCGTGAGACTTGCATCTAGAATGAGGCCGCCTGGAGGTCTTCACGCAGGATCCAAATCCTCCCCGTGCTCGCACCAACGAATCGACAATCAAAGAGCCCCAGAATCAACGATGATCATTTCCGGATCGTTCCCGTCGGGCCTTCGGGCGAGCACTTGAACGGCTCGATCTTGAGCGCTGACGGCGCGTACTCGTTCGTCGAGCGCTGGAACGGCTGCTTGAAGAATTCCGGATCCGTCAAATCGACCTCGAGGACGAGACGCTGGCGCGCGGCGTCGAGATGCAGCCGCTCCACCGACGTCAGCGCGGCGGAGTGGAGCAGGCCTCTGGTCGGCTGACCGGGCTGCTCGACGTACTGATTCAACACGCCGGCGGAATAGTTCCCCGTCTCGATCACCAGCGTGTCGCCTTCCCAGCGGCCGATCGAGTGGCCCAGCGATCCGCGCGGACCGTTCTTCGGGTGTTCCTTCATGTTCATGTGGATGACACGGCGCACGTCCATCCACTCGTGGCGCAGGACCACGTCGTTCCCGTCGCGCACGATCTCGAGCGGTGTGCCCGGTGCGCCCCACACGCGCCTGATCGCGACCGGATCGCAGCGGAACGTCGGATCGTCCTTGAACGGATCGTAGGCGGCCACGGCCTTCTCGCCCGCTGGCGTCATCAGCTGAATCATCGGCTGCGGGCCGCTGGTGCTGCGGTTGGCGATCGGCGCCAGCATCCAGGTGCCGAAGATGTCCTTGCGCGCCGGCAGCGCCGCCGTCGCCGGCCGCGGGCCGGTGGGTCCGTTGACGTTGAGCACCCGACCGTCGGGGAGCTCCACCGTGTTGAAGAAGCACATGTACTGACTGTGCCGCGACAGCGAGCCGGTGACCCGGATCTTCGTGCCCACCTTCAGCACCTGCGGCGTGACCCCATTGCGTGTGAGTTGGGTGACGCCGTGTGATTCACACACGTATTTCTGCGTCCTGCCGTTCTCGTCCACCGCGGCGATGTGCACGTAGCTGTGCGGGTTCTGCGCCTCGAACTCGGTGACCGTGCCGGAGATGCTCACCGGTTTGCTCGAGTCGAAGTGCGGCGCGAAACTGTGATGCGCGACAGCGTCGGTTGCGACGAGCAGTGCCGAGGCGACAGCAATCCCTGAAGCTGCGTATCTGACGGACATGTGACCCCCTGCAGGTCTGGTCAGTATACGGCTGGTGGTTGGTGGTTGGTGGCTGGTGGTTGGTGGTTCAGGACGCGCCGCGCGGACGTGCGGTGCGCGCGCGCGCCAGCCGCTTGCGAATGGCGGCCGCATCGGACGGGTCGAAGATCCAGTCGTCTTGATGCGTGCCCAGCATCTCGTCGCGCGACCAAATCTCCCGCATCAGGCCGGCGCTCCCATGTGTCGGAGTCGCCAGCAGCAGGTGTCCCAGTTCGTGGGCGATCGCGCGACCGAGCAGGACCCGATGGTCGAGGCCCAGATCGCCGGCCACCCTCCGCGTGCGGTCGATGAACACCGTGGCCAGCACGCCGGTCCGGGTCCGCGAGTCGATCAGCGCGTGGCCCAGGAAACGCGGGTCCCCCTGGCCGGAATCAGGCGACTGTACGACCCGGACCATGAGCGCCGCGGGTGCGGGCGTGAGGCATGCGCCGGGCTCGCACATGGTCCACGCGACGTCCACCGATGCGGTGGACAGCGCCTTCCCGGCAACGGCGAGCGCGACCTGCT
Source organism: uncultured Acidobacteriota bacterium (assembly GCA_963751025.1). Lineage (GTDB taxonomy): Bacteria > Acidobacteriota > Vicinamibacteria > Vicinamibacterales > UBA2999 > Gp6-AA40. The sequence continues at coordinate 412,349 of CAVVTC010000019.1, forward strand.
GGTCGTCGGCGCTGAAGTCCGACACCCCGTTGTAGACACGAACCGGCACACGCATGCTCGCCGTGAGGTCGATCCGGTGCGTGTCGTTGACATCCGGCTCGGGCGGCGCGCCTTCGCTCGCCGCGGCCGCGACGACTACCGACACGAGCACCAGCCACAGATGAACGCGCATGCTTCGAAGGCCACCATCGAAGCATCAGCGGCGCGCGCAGGCAATCGATCTGGGACCAGATGCCGGCACCGGGTCGCCAAGTGCCTGAATCCAGTGACGGTCGAGATCTCGCTATCGCGGCGGGAACGGCTGCCGGGCGCCGTCGAGGGCGTGGACCACGCCCTGACGCATGACGAACCGCACGCGCTCGAGCACCGTGACATCGTCGAGCGGGCTCGTCGCCACGGCGACGATGTCGGCATCCTTGCCCGGCTCCAGTGAACCGATGCGGCTGGCGCGGTCGAGCAGCGTCGCCGCATCGATCGTGGCCGCCCGGATTGCGGCCGCCGGTGTCATGCCCGCCTTGACGAGCAGCGCGAACTCCTTCGCGTTCTTGCCGTGGTCGGACACGCCGGAATCGGTGCCGAAGGCGATGCGAACGCCGTCCCGGATCGCTTTCGCGATGTTCTCGTTGTGCACGGCGACGGTCTCTTCGGCCTTGGCCAGCGTGGCCTGGCTTCGCGCACCCGCTCGTGCCTGCGCCAGCGCCGCGTGCGGCGCCACCATCGTCGGCACGAGCCACGCCTTCGACCGCTTGAACTCGGCGATGACCGCGGCGTCGGTGTAGGTCGCATGCTCGATCGAGTCCACACCGGCCTTCAGCGCGGCCATGATCCCGTCCGCTCCGTGCGCGTGCGCGGCCACCTTGCGGCCGAAGAGGTGCGCGGTGTCCACGATGGCCTTCATCTCGTCGTCGAACAGCTGTTGGCCGAGACCTCCGGCGATGTTGCTGTTCACGCCGCCGGTCGCGGTGAACTTGATGACGTCTGCGCCCTGCGAGATCTGCTCGCGGGCGGCGCGACGGCAGTCGTCGGCGCCGTTACACAGGTTGGACGCGCGCGACCTGCGTAACTCGGCGATGTCGCGGTTCGTGTTGTTGGAGGAATCCGCGTGCCCGCCGGTTCCCGAGATCCCGCTGCCAGCCGCCACGATCGAGGGTCCGGCGACAAGCCCTGACGCGATGGCGTCGCGAAGTGCGGTGATGCTGTGCGCGTCGGAGCCGAGGTCCCGCACGGTCGTGAAGCCGGCTTCGAGCGTACGGCGCACGTTGTCCACGCCGATCAACAGGTTGTCCTCGATGTCGCGGTTGTTCGCCTCGAGGCGCGCGCGCATCTTGTCGTCGTCGTTGAAGACGTGCACATGCGCGTCGATGAGGCCGGGCAGTACGAACTCGCGCTTGAGATCGATCAGCCGTGCGCCCGGTGGCGGGGCGACGTGGCCGTCACGAATCGACTCGATGCGAGTGCCGCGGACGATGATCGTGGACGCACCACGCGGCGACTCGCCCGGACGATCGAGCAGCGCGCCAGCGTGAATGACGACGACGGGATCGGTTGGCGTCTGCGCCAGCACGGCGCCAGCAGCGCATAGGGCGAGCACACCCGCGCAGAGGAGTCGTCGAGTGGAAGTCATGACAAGAGACTAGCGCATCGGTGGGCACGATTCTGGCTGAACTGACGATGCTAAAATGCCGTCAAGGCCATGGCCGTGATACACGTGCACGCCGATCCGTCCAACGGGATCTATCGCGCGGTCGCCAGCTACCGACGGGAACAGTCGATCACGCCACGTCTGCTGCCAGACTTCGCGATCTCCGTGCTCGACCTGCTCGGCCCCGAAACGACATAAGATCGCCACTCACCCGATGCCCCTTTCGCCCGGTCACAGGCTTGGTCCGTACGAGATCGTCGCGCCGATCGGCGCCGGGGGCATGGGCGAGGTCTACAAGGCGATCGATACCCGCCTCGGCCGCACGGTCGCGATCAAAACACTCGATGGTGCGCACAGCGAGCGCTTCCAACAGGAGGCCCGCGCGGTCGCGGCGCTGAACCACCCGAACATCTGCGTGCTCTATGACGTCGGGCCCGGGTATCTCGTCATGGAATACATCGACGGGACGCCGTTGCACGGTCCGATGTCGTTGAGTGAGGCGCTGCAGGTTGCCACGCAGATGGCCGACGCCCTCGACGCCGCGCACGCCAAGGGGATCCTGCACCGCGATCTGAAGCCTGCCAACATCATGATGACGAGCAGCGGCGCCAAGCTGCTCGACTTCGGGCTCGCCAAGATCCTCGCGCACGACAGCGATGATGCGACGCGGACCATCGCCGGCACGGTGCTGGGGACGGCGTCGTACATGTCGCCGGAGCAGGCGCAGGGCAAAGCTACTGACGTCCGGTCGGATGTCTTCAGCTTCGGCGCCGTCCTGTACGAGCTGCTGAGCGGAAAGCGAGTCTTCGAGCGCGAGTCGCTCCTCGACACGCTGAACGCGGTCGTGCGCGAGGAGCCGCGTCCCCTGGACTCTCCCGCGTCCTCCTCGTCATGCGGTGTCTTGCGAAGCCGCCGGAGAAGCGGTTCCAGACGATCGGCGAGGTGAAGGCGGCGCTCCAGCAGCTGCGGTCGAAGCCAGCGGAGGTTGGTCAGGCCCTTCCGTCGATCGCCGTCCTCCCGTTCGCGAACATGAGCCAGAACGCGGACGACGAGTACTTCAGCGACGGCCTCGCCGAAGAGATCATCAATGCGCTCGTGCAGGTGCCAGGACTCAAAGTGATTGCCCGCACGTCGGCGTTTGCGTTCAAGGGCAAGAACGAAGACATCCGCAAGATTGCCGAGACGCTCGGCGTGACCAACGTGCTCGAAGGCAGCGTGCGTCGCGCCGGCCCTCGCATCCGCGTGACCGCGCAGCTGATTCACGCCCGCGACGGCACGCACCTCTGGTCGCAGCGCTACGACCGTGAGCTGGCAGACATCTTTGCTGTGCAGGATGAGATCGCGGCGGCCATTGCGGATGCGTTGAAGCTGAAGCTCTCACCGGCGCCCGAGCGCCGGATGCCCAGCTTGCCTGCATACGAGGCCTATCTCAGGTACCGCTATTACCAGTGGCGGTTCACACCCGAGGACTCGCAGCGCAGTCGCGAATCTCTCGAGCAGGCGCTCGCCCTCGATCCCGGCTTCGCACTGCCGTATGTCGGGCTCGCCGACTATCATCTCGCGCTCGCGGCGGTTGGCGGTCTCCCGTCTCGTGAGGCGATGCCGCGGGCGCGTGAGCTGGCCCTGCGCGCGCTCGAGATCGATCCAGATCTCGCGGAAGCCCATGCGATGCTCGGCATCGTCGCGGGTGTGCTCGACTTCGATTGGCAGGAGACCGAACGGCGGTTTCGCCTGGCCATGGCGCGTGAGCCGATCTCACCGCACCTGCGGCAATGGAACGCGTGGTTCCACCTGTTTTCGATCGGCCGCGTCACAGAGGCCAAACGGCAGATGGACCGCGTCGTCGGGGAAGATCCACTGAGCCAGATGTGGCGCTTCACCATGTCCGTGATGTTGTGTGCGTTGGGTCGCGACGACGAGGCGCTCGGTGAGGTTCGCAAGGCGGTGGAGCTCGATCCGCAATTCTGGCTCGGCTGGACCTATCAGAGCCTGCTCCACGCCATGCATGGCCGGCACCCCGAGTCGCTCACGTGCGCGGAGAAGGGCAACGCGGGCGCGCCCTGGGCGCCCCAGTCTATCGGCGTCCTGGCTGGGGCTCTCGCGAACAACGGTCGGGCCGCGGACGCCGAGCCGCTGCTGGCCACATTGCGGAGCGATCCGTCGGTCGGGCCCTTGGGTCTTGTGTGCTACCACGTCGCTCGTGGCGACGCCGACAGCGCTGTCGAATGGTCGGAGAAGGCGGCCGACCAGCGTATTGCCAGTCTCGTCACGCTCATGATTCGGGCATTCGAGCCTCGCCTGATCACATCGGCCAGATGGCCGGCGTTGCTGAAGCGGCTCAATCTCACCCCCGCGGTGACCACGTCGGCCACGTCCTGAACGAGGCTCGAATGCCAGCCCCAGGAGAACGGGTCGGCCGCTACGAGCTCATGTCGCTCCTCGGGTCGGGCGGCATGGGAGAGGTGTATCGGGCGCTCGACACGCAGCTCGGTCGTCAGGTCGCGGTCAAGTTCCTGTCGGCGCATGTCGCCGATCCCTCCGCGCGGCGGCGCTTCCAGCAGGAAGCGCAGATGGCCTCGGCGCTCAATCACCCGCACATCCTGACGGTGCACGAGGCGGGCGAGATTGGGGATCGTCAGTATCTCGTGACCGAGCTGGTCGATGGCGGCACGCTCACCGACTGGGCCCGCGACAGCGAGCGCACGTGGCGTCAGGTCGTGACGCTCCTCGTCGGGGTCGCCGATGCCTTGGCCGCGGCCCACGACGCCGGCATCATGCACCGCGACGTCAAGCCTTCGAACATTCTGATTACCAAGAGCGGGTACGCGAAGCTCGCGGACTTCGGCCTTGCCAAACTCGATGCGCTCGCCCTGGGCGAGGCCCAGACGCGCGCGGCCATGCAGGAACCGACGCGCACTGGTCTGGTGGTCGGGACCGTCCCGTACATGTCGCCCGAGCAAGCCGCCGGCCGCACCATCGATGCCCGCAGCGACATCTTCTCCTTTGGTCTGGTGCTGTATGAACTGCTGGCCGGGCGCCGAGCGTTCACCGGGACGAGCGACGTGGATACGCTTCACGCGATCGTGCACGACGCGCCCGGTCCGCTGCCGGCGCGCGTGCCCGTTGGTCTGCGTCTCCTCGTCGAAAAGGCCCTCGAGAAGGACCCGGCCGAACGCTTCCAGTCCATGCGCGAGCTGGTCGTCGATCTGCGGCGCGAGGCCAGGCGGCCGAGCGAATCCGCTGGCCACGCCCCGGTCGCTGACGCGCCTCGCCGCGGCTCTCGTCGATTGGTGATCGCGGTCGCGTTGGTCAGCACCGCGTTGCTGGCCGCGGTCGTGATCTGGGGCGTGCCGTGGTCGCCACGGAGCGCACGCGAGCCCGAGAATCCGCTGGCGAACGCGCGCTTCACCCGCATCACCGATTTCGCCGGCGACGAACTCGACGCGGCGATTTCCCCCGACGGCCGGTTCGTCGCATTCGTCTCCGACCGGGACGGTCGATTCGACGTCTGGATCAGTCAGATCGGCAGTGGAACCTTCCGGAACCTGACGCTTGGGAAGGACACGACGCTGCCGGCTCCGGTGCGGGCACCGGGATTTTCGCCCGACGGGTCGCAAGTCTGGATGGGAGGCGGGTCCGGGCGACGGCTTCAGATCGTGCCCATGATGGGCGGAGCGCTTCGCCCCTTCCTCAGCGATCGCGTCGTCAACCTCTCATGGTCTCCGGACAACCAGAGAATCGCGTATCACACGCGCGACGCGGGCGATCCGATCTTCGTGGCCGATCCCGACGGCTCGAACGCACGCCAGATCTTCATCGGTGCGAACCTGGGCGTCCATGCGCACTACCCGGTCTGGTCACTCGACGGGCGATGGGTGTTCTTCGTCGTCGGCAGCCCGTCGACCAGTGAAATGGATCTGTGGCGCATCGCGTCGGAAGGGGGCATGCCCGAGCGACTGACGAATCACAACAGCGACGTGGGGTATCCGACTCCCATCGGCGCGAACACCGTGTTGTACGTCGCACGCGACGACACCGGCGCCGGACCGTGGCTGTGGGCCCTCGACGTCGAGCAGCGTCGTTCGCGTCGGATCAGCCTCGGGCTGGAGCAGTACACGTCAGTGTCGGCCAGCGCGGATGGCTCGCGGCTCGTCGCCACCGTCGCCAATCCGAGTTCGACTCTGTGGACCGTACCGATTCTCGACCGGGTCGCGGACGAGCGCGACGTCAAGCCGTTTCCCGTCTCCAGCGTGAACGCCACGATGCCCCAGTTTGCCGCGGGATCCCTCTTCTATGTCACGGCCGGCGGTTCGGGCAGAGGCTTGTGGCGGTATCGCGACGGCGAGGCCGTCGAGCTCTGGCGAGCCGGAGACAATCCGATGCCGGCGACGCCTGGACTGTCACGCGATGTCGGGCGTGTCGCGATCGCCGTGCGACGCAACGGGAAGCTTCGCCTGCACCTGCTGTCGGCAGATGGATCGGAGCAGCAGCCGCTGACCGATGCCGTTGACGTGCGCGGCGGCAGCAGCTGGTCTCCGGATCAGAAATGGGTGGTGACTGGAGGCGCCGATCCATCGGGAGACGGACTCTTCAAAGTCCCCGTTGACGGTGGTCCGCCGGTTCGGATCGCGAAGGGACAGGCGCTCGATCCCGTGTGGTCTCCTGACGGCGACACGATCGTGTACATCGGGCCGAACGTCGGTTCACAGTCGCCGCTGCGTGCCGTGCGGCCCGATGGAACGCCTGTCGCCCTGCCCGACATTCAGGTGCGGCGTGAAGGAGGCGGCATTCGAGCCCGGTTCATGCCCGACAGCAAGAGGCTCGTCTACATGCAGGGCCTGGTCATCTCGCAGGATTTCCGGCTGCTCGATCTGGAGACCGGACAGAGTCGCCAGCTGACGCGATTCGATCACGCTGCCGCGATGTGGGGCTTCGACGTCAGCCCGGACGGCAAGCAAATCGTCTTCGACCGATCGCGGAACGCGTCCGACATCGTCCTCATCGATCTCGTGAAGAGCCCGCGGCCATAGTTCGCGGCGTCATGCCGGAGCGATCAGCTCGGGCTCGTGCATCTCCCACCACGTGCGGGCCCGCCGCTGGTTCCATTGCGCCGTCACTCGCACCCGGTCGAGCCGTTCCCAGAGCGCCTCGGCGCTGGCCGGCCGGCGCGACGGATCTTTGGCCAGGCACTCCAGGATCAGTTCATCCATCTGCGGCGGGATGACCTCCTCGCACATCGTCGATGGCGGAGACGGCGCGGTCTGCGCGTGATGCAGCAGGACCGACACCGCATCGTTGGCTTCGAACGGCGGCCGGCCGGTGAGCAGCCAGAACGCGACGCAGCCGAGCGCGTAGATATCCGCGCGGCCGTCGAAGGTGGGACTCGACACCAGCTCGGGCGCCAGGAACGCCGGCGTGCCCAGAATCATGCCTGCCGTCGTGATCTGCGACGACGTCTCGTGCGCGTGGCGGGAGACGACGCCGAAGTCCACGACCTTGATGAAGTCGTACTCGGAGCCGAGCCGGCAGACGAAGAGATTGGCCGGCTTGATGTCGCGGTGGACCAGTCCCAGCGCGTGCGCTTCCGCCAGCGACAGGCACGCCTGCTTGAGCAGGAACACGACGCGCTCCGGAGCCAGCGGTCCGTGACGTTCAATCATCCGCTTCAGATCCATTCCGCGCAGGCGCTCCATCACGTAGTAGAAGCCGCCGCCGTCCGTGATCCCGAAGTCGTACAGCTGCACGGTGTGGGGTGACTGCAGCTCGGAGGTGGCTTGCGCTTCGCGCGCGAAGCGCTGGCGTCGAACGTGTCCGTCTTCTCCGCTGCCGAGTGACGCTTCGCGAACGATCTTCACCGCCGCCGGGCGGGCCAGGAGTTGATGGCGCGCGAGCCACACTTCGCCCATGCCGCCCGCGCCGAGCCGCTCGATCAGGCTGTAGCTGCCGACTCGCAGGTTGTTGTCCAGGAGCTGCTCGCCGATCTCGAGGACCGGGCCCTGGCTCGTCGAGAGCGCGAAGCCCAGGACGTTGCGAAGTTCACGCAGGTTGCCAGGCCACCGGTAGTTCTTCAGCCGCTGCAGCGACTCGTCGGACAGGATCGGAACCGCCCGTCCCGCCTGCTCGGCCAGACGACGGAGGATGAACGGGGCGAGTGTGGCGAGATCGTCGAGCCGGTCGCGCAGCGGCACGAGATCCAGGGTGCTGTGGAGCGCGCGGCGCAGCTCCGGCAGCAGGCGTCCGGCGGCGAGCAAATCGTCCACGTCGCGGGTCGTGGCGACAATCACGCGCACGTCCGGCTCGGGCCGTCGCGCGGAGCGTCGCGCCTCGTCGAGCGCGCGCAGTCGCTCGACGAGCAGGAGCTGTGAATCTGGCGGCAGGTGTTCGATACCTTCCAGATACCAGGTGCCTCCGTCCGCCAGCTGCAGCTTGTCGAAAACGCCGGCGCCCTCGGCCGTCCTTCCAGACGAGGGCGTGGAGTCGGACGCCAGCGACAGGCAGTTGACGCAGATGATGGCCCGCGCGGCCCGCATCGATTGATGATGGATGGCGCGCGCGACGGCTTCATGGTCACTGCCCTGCGGCCCGTTGATCAGCCAGGCGTCATCGGACGCGGCCGCGTCGTGCACGTCCCGGCGAAGGCGTACGGCGGCCGCGCTGTCGCCGTGCAGGACGCCCTCGGTCCGCTCTCGCGCTTCACGCAGCAGCTCGTGCGCCACGGTCAGCTCGTGCTCGAGCGCCTCGTTCCGCGATCGGAGCTCCTCCCTGGCGCGTTGCAGCTCGGCGTCGCGTTCGAGCCGGCCGGAAATGTCGCGGAGAAATGCGCCGAAGAAAAAGCCATTCTCGACGCGCATGGGCGAGGTGACGGTCAGCTCGATCGGAAACTCGCGGCCCGATCGATCGATGGCGCTCATCTCGAGCCGCTGATTGACGACCGGCGCCTCGCCGGTCTCGTGGAACCGTCGCATGCCGGCGTGGTGTCCGTCGCGGTAGGCCGGCGGGATGATCGTCTCGACCAGGGGCCTGCCGAGGACTTCTTCGCGCGTCCATCCGAACGTCGCCTGGGCCTGCGCGTTCCACGCCACGATCCGGCCGGCCGAATCGATGCCGATGTAGGCGTCGTGCGCGGTGTCCACGATCAGGTGCGCGCGTGCATCGCTCTCCGCCAGTTGGGCCAGCGCCTGCCGCCGCTGTTCCTCGGCGATCGCCACGACGATCAGATTGCCGACCGAGATGCCGAAGTTCTGCTCGTCAACGGTCCACTGCCTGGTACCACCGACGTGCTCCGCGCACAGCACGCCGAGCCGGCGGTTGTCGCGCTGCAGCGGCACGTCGAGCATGGCGCCGATGCCGTTCGGGTCGAGATAGCTGTCGCGGAACTCACGCGTCCGCGGATCCACGCGCGCATCACTGGCGGCGACGACCCGCTCCCGATCGATGGCGTTGAAATAGGCCGGGAAGTCGTGGCGATGCAGCACCGATCCGGATTCGTATCGCCCGGGCGTGCGGTGATACAGGCCCCCGCAGCGAATCAGCGCGTGCTGGTCGTCGAACTCCCACAGGCTCAGTCGCTCGACCTGAAGGGCGCGTGCGGAGATGTCCAGGATGCTCCGCAGCCGGTCCTCGAAGGGCTCACCGGGATTGGTGTAGCGCGTGGTGAGCTCGGTCAGCGCATCGCTCTGGGCCGCGAGCCGGCGCTCGCTGGCCGCGAGTGAGTCGCTGGCTGTACGAAGGTCATCCACAAATGCAGCTTAATTCAGGTCAAAGGGCAAAGGTCAAAGGGGCAAGGGGGAGGGCAAAGGTCAAAGGTTCAGGTCAAAGGTCCAAGTCAATGGGTCGAGGTCTTGTAGGATTGAGACATGACGTCTTCATACTTTCGTGTCATGCGCGCCGGTGTGCTGGCAAGCCTCCTGGTCGTGGCTGCGCTTGTATCGGCGCAGACCCAGCCCGCTGGCCGTGACGCATCCGCGGCGTCGGTCGCTTCCTACGGTCTGACGCAGCTGATGCCGGTGGATCCGGAGGTTGTCGTCGGGACGCTCCCGAACGGCCTGCGCTACTACGTACGCCCGAACGCGAGACCTGCCCGCCGCGTCGAGCTGCGCCTGGTCGTCAAGGCCGGGTCGGTGCTCGAAGATGCCGACCAGCAGGGGCTCGCTCACTTTCTGGAGCATATGCAGTTCGAGGGCACCCAAAACTTCCCTGGCCAGGGCATCAACGACTTCCTGGCGTCGCTCGGTCTGGGCATCGGCGCCGACGCCAATGCGCAAACGGGCTACGACGAGACTTCGTACATCCTGCGCGTGCCCAGCGATTCGCGCGCCACGCTCGAGCGCGCGCTCCTCGTCCTCAAGGACTGGACCGGAGCGGCCACCTTCGAGGCAAGCGCCCTCGAGCGCCAGCGCGGCATCGTTCTCTCGGAGTGGCGGCAGCACCTCGGCGCCGGCGAACGGACGCGCGACAAGCTCCGGCGAGTGCAGCTCGACGGATCGCAGTACGCAAATCGCCCGCCGATCGGCGATCCCAGTGTCATCGAGCGCGCGCAACGCGAGCAGTTCGTACGTTTCTATCGCGACTGGTACCGCCCGGATCTGATGGCCGTCATCGTCGTCGGCGACGTCGATCGGGACGCCGTCGTCGGGATGATCACCAAGCACTTTTCGTCGCTGACCAATCCGTCGCCGTCGCGGCCGCGGCCGGCCATCGATGTCCCCGAGCGTCCAGGCACGCGCTACACGGTCATCACCGACAAGGAAACGGTTGCCACGTCGGTGGGTATCAGCAACCTGCGGCCGGCGCGGCCGCAGGATACGGTGGGTGGATATCGCCAGATCATGATGGACGGTCTGTTCGGGGCCATGCTCGGCGCCAGGCTCGACGAGCTCACGCAGCGCGAGAACCCGCCGTTTCTCCGGGCCGGCGCGCAGCGCGCGCTCTTCGACACGCCGCGGACGAAGGACGAAGCGGAGGTCGTGGCGCTCGTCTCCAACGGCGGCGTGCCGCGCGGACTCGACGCGCTGGTGACCGAGCTGCAGCGGCTCACGCAGTTCGGCTTCACCGCCACCGAGCTGGCGCGGGCGAAGCAGGCGAGGCTTCTCGGCTACGAGCGCAGCGTGACCGAGAGCCCGGACCGCGAATCCGAGAGTCGCGCCGAGGAATACACGCGCAACTTCCTGCAGAACGAGGCGCTGCCGACGATCTGGCAGGAGCTCGCGTTTCATCGCCGCTTCCTTCCGGGGATCACGCTCGAGGAAATCAACGCGCTGAGCGCGCAGTGGTTTCCCGAGCAGAACCGCCTGGTGATCGTCTCCGGGCCCGACACCGCGGGCGTCGTGCTCCCCGATCAGACGCAGCTCGCCGCAGTCGTGAAGACCGCAACCGGCAAGCGCGTCGAGCCGTACGTGGACCTCGACACCGGCCAGTCGCTGATGGACGGCCCGCCGACCCGCGGCACGATCGTCAGGACCACGCCGCGTCCGGGCGGCGTCACCGAGTGGACGCTGTCGAACGGCGCCACGGTCGTACTCAAGCCGACGACGCTGAAGGAGGATCAGATCCTGTTTCGCGCCGTCGCTCCTGGCGGGACGTCGCTGGCGAGCGATGCTGACTACGTCTCGGCCCGCGCCGCCGACGATGTGATTTCGGCCGGAGGCGTCGGACGGTTCAACAACGCGATGCTCGACCGGATGCTCTCGGACAAGGCGGTCGCGGTCGTGCCGTTCGTCGGCGAGATCAGCGAGGGCATGGCGGGTGGAAGCACGCCGCAGGATCTCGAGACGATGTTCCAGTTGCTCTACCTCCGGTTCACGCAGCCGCGCGCGGATCCGGCGGCGTTTGCCGCGGTCGTCTCCCAGCGAAAAGGGCTCCTCGCGAATCAGCTGGCGAGCCCGGACATCGTGTTCAGCCGGACGCTGTCCTCCACGCTGAGCCGGGACCACCCGCGGCGACAGCCTGAAACGCCGGCCACGATCGATCAGTGGGATCTCAACAAGGCGATGGCGTTCTACAAAGCCCGTTTCGCCGATGCGAGCCACTTCACATTCGTGTTCGTCGGCAGTTTCACGACCGAGGCGATCAGGCCGTTCGTCGAGACCTACGTCGCCAGTCTGCCGGCGACGCGCGCCGGCGAGACCTGGCGGGATCTGAAAATCGCGCCGCCCGTTGGTGTCGTGAACAGAACCGTCGAGAAAGGCATCGCGCCAAAGAGCCAGGTGGCGATCGTCTTCTCCGGACCGTTCGTGTACGACGAGGCGAATCTGCTCGCCCTGCGAACGGTGACCATGCTGCTGCAGGGCCGGCTGTTCGACGCGATCCGGCAGCAACTCGGCGGCACCTACAGCATCGAGGTCGAGCCGCTCACGCAGAAGTTTCCCAGTCCGCAGTACAGCGTGCGCATTTCGTGGGCGTGCGATCCGGCGCGGACGGCGGCCCTCGTCGACCGCGTGTTCGAGGAGATCGCCTTCGTCAGGCGCACGCCGCTGTCATACGACCAGGTGACGCGCATCCGCGCCGCGCTGCGGCGGGACTTCGAGGAGAACAGCCAGAACAACGGCTACCTGCTCAATCAGATCGTGCGGCGCTACGAAGACGGCAATCCGGAAGCGGTGGGCAGCGTGTTCACCGTGCCCGACCAGATCGCGGCGCTGACCGGCGCGGCGGTCCAGCAGGCCGCCCAGACCTATCTCAACACCGAGAACTATGTGAAGGTGACGCTGATGCCCGAGGGAAAGTAGCGCCTATAAGATAGGCGGATGGACTACGTCAGGCTGGGACGCACCGGGATGCAGGTGTCGCGCATCTGCCTCGGGTGCATGAGTTATGGACAGGCGAAGACGCCCGGGATCCTCGAGTGGCCGTGGGCGTTGAGCGAGGCTGAAGGCCGTCCGTACATCAAACGCGCGCTCGAAGCGGGCATCAATTTCTTCGACACGGCCAACGTCTACTCGAACGGTGAGAGCGAGGAAGTGCTCGGCCGCGCGATCCGCGACTTCGCGAACCGCGACGAGATCGTGATCGCCACCAAGGTGTGGGGCCCGGTGGGCCGGGGTCCCAACAGCCGCGGACTGTCGCGGAAGCACATTCTCTCGGAAGTGGACAAGAGCCTGCGACGGCTCGCGACCGACTACATCGATCTCTACATCATCCATCGCTACGACTACGACACGCCGATCGAAGAGACGCTCGAAGCGCTTGACGAGGTCGTGCGCGCCGGCAAGGTCCGCTATCTGGGCGCCTCGTCCATGCACGCCTGGCTGTTCATGAAGGCCATTGGCATCCAGCGCGCCAACGGGTGGGCCACGTTCGTCTCGATGCAGAACTACTACAACCTGCTCTATCGCGAGGACGAGCGCGAGATGCTCGGGCTCTGCGCGTCGGAAGGTATCGCGGTCACGCCGTGGTCGCCGCTGGCGCGCGGCAAGCTGGCGCGTCCGTGGGCCGATGAGCCGCCGACCGAGCGGGCGAAGACGGATCAATTTGCCCGCGTGGTCTTCAGCAAGACGACGGCGGACATGGACAAGGCGGTGGTCGATCGCACCCACGAGGTCGCGCGCGATCGCGGACTGCCGGCCGCGCAGATTGCGATGGCCTGGCTGCTGCGCAAGCCGGCGGTCACGTCGCCGATCGTCGGCGCCACGAAGCCACATCATCTTGACGATGCGATTGCCGCGTTGTCGGTGAAGCTTTCCGACGCCGATGTGACGCGTCTCGAAGAGGTCTATCAACCGCGCCCGGCGACGAGTGCATACTCCTAGGAGCGAAGGTGCGAAGGTGCGAGGGTGCGAGAACATGATCAAAACCATCCTGCGAAGCGTGCTGTTCGTGCTGGTCGGCGTGACGATGGCGTCGGCGCAGGGGAACCCGGATTGGCATGCGGCGTTTCCCGGCTTCAAGATCGCCGGCAACCTGTACTACGTCGGCACCGCCGATCTCGCGGTGTATCTGATTCGCACGCCGCAGGGCAACATCCTGATCAACGGGGATTTCGCCGAAGACGTGCCGACGATCCGCAAGGCGATCGAGGGGCTTGGCTTCAAGTACAGCGATACGAAGGTCGTCCTCATCAGCCACGCCCACGGCGATCACGACGAGGGCATCGGCATCATCCAGAAGGAGACCGGCGCGCGAGTGATGGTGATGGAAGGCGACGTCGCCGACGTGCAGAGCACGGCGCCGGGCCGTCCCGGGGCGAAGGTCGATCGCGTCCTGCGCGACGGCGATACCGTCGAACTCGGCGGCTCGACGCTCACCGCCCGTCTCACTCCTGGCCACACCCGAGGGTGCACGACCTGGACGATGCAGGTGGAGGAGGGCGGGAAGAAGTTGAACGCGGTGATCATCGGCAGCCCGAACGTGAACGCGGGATACGTGCTGGTGGGCAACAAGAACTATCCGACCATCGCCCAGGACTACGAGAAGACGTTCACGGTGTTGAACAGCCTGCCCGTCGATCTCTTCCTCGGCGCGCACGGGGCCTACTTCGGCATGAAAGCGAAGTACAAAACGATGAAGAAGGGCGGGCCCAATCCGTTCATCGACCCCGCCGGCTACAAGACCTACGTCGGCGACCGTGAGGCGGCGTTTCGCAAGGAGTGGGAGAAGCAGAAGCAGACTCCACCGTCGGCCGGCAAATGACGGATCACCGGCTCCTTGATGGCAGAGCAGTTCGGGATCGCATTCTTGGCGAGGTCGCCGAGCGCGTGCGCGTGGCGGCCGCGACGCACACGATCGGGCGGCTCGTGTCGATCAGCGTCGGCGAGCACAAGGAAGCGGCGGTCTACGTGCGCGGCCAGGCGAACGCCGCGAAGAAGGTCGGGCTGCGATTCGACTCCGAGACGTGGCCGGACACGCTCACCCAGCAGGAGTGCAAGGCACGGCTGGTGAAGATGAACGACGATCCCGACGTGCTCGGCGTGATCCTGCAGCGTCCGGTGCCGAAGCACATTCACGGCCGCTCACTCGCGTCGGCGATCCATCCGTTCAAGGACATCGAGGGCATGAACCCCGCCTCGATCGGCAACATCGTCTACAACGAGCTCGCGCTCGCGCCGTGCACGGCGGCGGCGTCGGTCGAGCTGATCAAGGCCACCGGTCTCAACCTGCACGGCCTCGAAGTCGTGATGGTCGGCCACTCCGAGATCGTCGGCAAGCCGGCGGCGTTCATGCTGATGACCGAGGGCGCGACGGTCACCGTGTGCCACCACATGACGCGCTCGGTCGCCGCGCATTCGCGGCGCGCGGACGTCGTCCTCGTCGCGGTGGGGAAGCCGAAATTCCTCCACGCCGACATGGTCAAGCCGGGCGCGGCGGTGATCGACATCGGGATCAATCAGGTCACCGGTCCGAACGGCGAGACGATGATCGTCGGCGACGTGGACACCGACGAGGTGAAGGAAGTGGCGAGCTGGGTGACGCCGGTGCCGGGCGGCGTCGGCCCGGTGACCGTCGCGATGTTCATGCGCAACGCCATCGCGGCGCACGAGAAGCAGCTCGCTGCCGGCTGGCTGACGAGGGGACCGCTACTCAGGCGGCACTGGATCCTGGCCGCCTACTTCCTGACGATCTTCTTGACCGATCGGCTCGCCGGGTTGGCGACGTACAGGTTTCCCTGCTGATCCAGCGTGACACCGTGCGGCCGGCCGCCGACGCCCGTCACGCGCTCGAGCACCTTGCCGTTCTTCATGATCGTGATCGATTCCGAGTCGACGTGGCTCACGTAGAGCGTGTCGTCGGCGGTGATGAACATCGAGCCGCGCGGCTTGGCGGGGAAGTCGGTCCACTGCTCCACGAACTTGCCGCTCTGATCGAACACCTGGATGCGGCTGTTCTCCGCATCCGCCACGATGATGCGACCGCGGGAGTCCACCACGACGGCGTGGGGCACGTTGAACTGCCCGGGCTCGGTTCCCTTCGTTCCGCCGATGATGCTCTTGAACGTGCCGTCGGCCGCGAAGCGGACGATGCGCGAGTTGCGATACCCATCGGCCACGACAGATCTCGCCGTCGTTGGCGATGAACACGTCGGCCGGGCCATCGAACGCGGTCTTCGAGTCGTTGCCACCGGCGACGCCGCGCTGCCCGAGCGTCAGCAGCAGCTTGCCGTCAGGCGAAAACTTCTGGACGAAGTTGTCGGCGTTGTCGGTGACCCAGAGAAATCCTTTGCGGTCGATGCGCAGGCCGTGCGCGACGCGAAAGAGGTTCTCGCCCCAGGTGCGGACGACCTCGCCCGCCGGCGTCATCACCACGAAGAATGGGTTCGCGCGGCGCAGGACGACGATCTGCCCTTCGGGTGTCGTCGAGACCTGTGAGGCCGCCTCCCACTCGAGACCAGCCGGCAGCTTCCCCCATGCAGCGCTTTCCCATGTCGCCGTCGCGGGGGCCGGTGATTGAGCACCGAGCGAGGGCGCAAGGACAGCGATCGCAAGTATCAGCAGCAGTCGTTTCATCGCAGATCTCCCCGCCGAATTCTACTGTCCCTCGAGGGCGGCGATGCGCTTCAACGCCTTGTCCCGCAACGCGGCGGCGTCGCGCGCGATCGCCGCCTCGCCGGAGCGCTCGATATGAGGGACTCGACGATCGAGTGCGGCGATCAACTCGCGGAGGTGTCGAATTTGACGCGCGCGGTCGGCGTCAGTCAGGGGGTCGGCCGGTTTCCTGGGAGTCATAGGCGTCAGCGTCGGCACCGAGGAATCGTCTGAGTTCCTGGTTCTCGGGAAAGTCGCGCAGCAGGACGCGGGCCGTCTCACGGGCTCCATCGGCGTCCTTCTCCCGCAGCTGCATGTCCCACAGTGAAAAGCGCGCTTCGGTGCGGACGAAGAAGTCCGACTCGGTTCCGGCCGCGTCGCGAACCGTCGCCAGTCCACGCTTCTTGTTGCCGCCGCCGAGCATCCAGCGGGTTCCCCACGGAAGTTTCGAGTCGACGATGTAGTCGATCCAGGCGCGCGCCACTCGGGCCCGCATATGTCCAGGCTGCCGCTCGAGCACGGCGTCAAGCGAATGTCTGGCTTCCTTGTACTCGGCCCATCCGGTCTTGCGGCCGATCGTCCCGACCTGCAGCCAGACGTAGTTCAGGTCGAGCTTGCCGAGCAGAAAGCGCGTCTCATCGTCAGTCGGGTGCTCGCTTAACCGCGCCCGTGCCACCGTCTGGCCCCGTGCGAGCGCGGTCTTGAACGCCACCAACACCGACGGACAGATGGCGCAGCGTTTCCACGCCTCTCCGCGGTCCGCCGATTGTCCCATTCCCCTTCTGATCTGGAAGAGCAACGCGGCCGTGTACACCTCGCAGGCCGCGAGACCGTTCTCACCGGTCGTGCACGGCTCCAGCGTCATCGCCGCGGCCGCTTCGTATTGCCCGTTGTAATACGCGCGCTGGGCGTCTTTGAGCGTTCCCGGAGTGGCGACGGCTGACGGCTGCTGCGCCCGTGCCGCGGATGCGACGCACACGACCGCCAGCAGGAGAGCGGTCATACGCGTGCACGACGCGGGGCGGCGGCGCTGCATAGATACGATCCTGTCACCGATGGCCCTCGGCGCCTGTCTGTTTCTGCACACGGGCTTCCGTTTGGGCACGCTGTTCACAAGAGAACAGCATCCGACCGCTGACGACCGTAACATCCAATGAATGCAAGCTTTTCCGCTGCAGCGCACACGTCCGTCCTGCTCGTTGGTCCTTTCCGGTGGAGCCTGAGAGCCGATGCCCCCAATGCGGGGTATCAGGTGGCGTGCTCAATCTGCTGACGTCGATGACACGCTATTACGCCTGCGCCGAGTGTCCTGCCAGATGGCAGATTGCCCGCCGCAGCGACGCGACGGCTCCATCGCCCGAATGACGTGTCGCGGCGCGGCTGTGCGCTCCTGCACAGCATCGGGTTCCGTCTTCCGGTAACGTTGGACCATGCACACCAAGAACATCAAGGTCATGATCGCTGCCGCGTACGTCGTGATGGTCGTCGTGGCCGGTCTGGTCAGCGGCCTGACGTCCCCGAGCGGCTGGACCGCCCTCACTGCCCTTGCATTGCTGCCGGCCGGAGCCATGCTGACGCTGTGGCACGACCCAACGCCAACCATGTCCGAAGCCATTCAGCAGGCACGCCGATAACCGACGCGTTGCGCTGGCGTGACGCCCCAGCCGGCCTCAGTCGTGCAAGACGACGCTGAGCAGGGCGCCGTTGATTTTGAGTCCACCGTTGTACTCGATGAACCCGAGCTTGCGAAACTTGTTCATGAAGAAGTTCACGCGTGAGCGCGTGGTCCCGACCATTTCGGCGAGCGTTTCCTGCGACAGCTTCGGCAGCACCCGCACGGTCGTGTCTTCCCTGCCATAGCGGGCGAGCAGCAGCAGCGTCCGCGCCAGCCGCTTCTCGCTCGAGTTGAACAACTGGTCGACGAGGTCCTCCTCGATCCGGATGTTGCGCGTCAGCATGTGGGCAATGAACCGGCCCGAGAACTCCGAGTGCGTGCGCAGCAGCCGAACCATGTCGTCCTTCGGGACGCGAAGGGCCCTGGACGGCACGACGGCGACAGCCGTTCCCATGCGGAGCGGTTGAGCCGCGAGGCACCCTTCACCAAGGAAATCACCCGGGCCCAGCATGGCGACGACCGCTTCCTTGCCTGCCGACGACAGGACAGAGAGCTTCACGCCGCCCTCCTGCAGGTAGAACACGCTGTTGGCGCGTCCTCCCTGCGAAAAGACCACGGCACCGCGCGCAAAGCGCGTCGTGCGAGCGGGGACGCCGTTCGCGTTGAGGAAGTCCAGGATGTTGAACGAGTCCGTCGATGCGCGGACGCGAGCCCGCCTGGCCGGCATGGACCCCATCATCCCATGAGTTGCAGGGGCGTTCGCCGTGTTTCGGCGTGGTCGAGCGACCGAGTTGCGACTAGCTGCCCGCTGCGCAGTCGCCCAGATACCGGGACGATTCGAGCCAGTCCTGATCGGGATAGTAGGCGAACAGGATGCCGCTGCCGCGGACGCGATCGATGACCTCGCGTGCGATGCCGTCTCGAAGCGCCGGGCATCCCCAGCTTCGGCCGAGACGGCCGTTCTGCTTCACGAAGTCCTCGCTGACGTACGGCGCGCCGTGCATCACGATCGCGCGCTCACCCGCACGGTGGTTGAAGCCTTCGTCCAGCCCCTTGAGGCGCAGCGAATAGCCGTTCTTGCCGACGTAGGTGTCTTCGGTGAGAAACAGGCCAAGGCTCGAGGCGTGCGTGTCGGGCACGTTCGAGAACACGTTCGCCAGGTTGTCGCCGCTTCCCTGACCGTGCGCGACGAGCTCTTCGTAGAGCAGCTCGCGCGACTGGAGGTCGAACACCCACATCCGTTTTTCCGTGGACGGCCTCGAGTAGTCGATCACCGTCAGCGTTGACGGATCCGCGATCGCGCCGGAGCGAATCGCGCATCGGGCGGCGCCCAGCGCGAGGTCGAACACGCGCGGGTCGATGGTGCCGAGCGAGGCGCGATTCCACGCGGACGTCTCGACACCCGTCGCGCCCTTCTCGCGCGCACCGGTGACGGCGTTGGCGAGGAAGAGGAGCGGAACAGCAATCAGAACAGCGCGCTGGAATCGTGAGGAGGTCAAGCCTCGATCAGTGTACGCGAGAGCACGCGGATCGGAGCTCGGCCGTCAGTGTGAAGATTGTGTGGCGTCGTAGCCGTAGACATCGGGAACCACACGGACGGTTCCGGCGTCATCGGCCCATGCCGTGAAGTACACGATGTGAACGGGGATCTGCTGCTTGAGCTTGACGTGCTGTTCCTCGCCGGCGTGCATCGCCTCGAGGATCTTCTCGTCGCTCCATTCAGGCGAGTCTCTCAGCACCCATTTGGCCAGCGCCTCAGGTTGCTCGACCCTCACGCAGCCGTGGCTGAAGGCCCGCCCCTGCCGCGCGAACAACGCGTCGGCCGGCGTGTCGTGGAGATAGACGTCGTAGGGGTTCGGGAAGAGGAACTTCACGTGCCCCAGCGCGTTCTTCGCTCCCGGCCTCTGTCTGAATGCCAGGGCTTTGAGCTCTTCTGGATCGTCCCAATCCACGGTTGACGGATCGACGGCCGTTGCGCCGGACTTCGTGACGCGCAGGATCTCCATGTTGTTGCGCTTCAGGAATCCTGGATCGCGCGCGGCCGCCGGTGCGGTCTCGCCCTCGACGATGCTGTCGGGGACGTTCCAGTAGGGACTGAAGACAGTCGTGGCCATCATGGCGCTGAAGATGGGTGTCTTGTTGTCGGGCGTGCCGACGACGACGCGCATCTCGAGGGCCGTGTGTCCACCTTCGCGCGCGACCAGATGAAACGTGGGGATGTTCGCCATCACGTGACGATCGCCGAGGTCGTCCGGCATCCAGCGCCATCGCTCGAGGTTCAGCCCGAGCACTCCGGCGTGCTCGGCCATCGCCGGATCCTGCAGGGCCTTCTGCAGCGCGGCGTATTGCGAATGCTGCGGCCGGATCGTGTCCAGCCACGTGCTGAGGTCCGTCGTCATCGCGGCGTCGAGCGTAGTGACGAAGTCCGGCGACTGGCGACGCGCTTTCCATCGACGATCGAGACGCTCGGGCTTCGCGCGGCCAAGCGCGACGTGACGGCCGAGCGCCAGCAATGCCGAGGTGATTCGCACATCCGATTCGGCAAGCCACTGCGCCCGCTCGGCAGAGCCGCCTTTGTCAGGCGCGTCCTCGCTCGTCTGCAGCGTGCGGAAGCTGACGATGTCCTGTTCGCCGTAGTCGCCCGGGACCAGCCCGTGATCCCTGGCGCTGCGCACAACCTGCAGCGCGGCCTCGGCGAGCATCGAATCCTCGTCCATGGTCCAGGCGGGTAGGTTTTCACGACGACGGTAGAACTCGTGCGTGTCGGTCCACGCCTCAGTGCTCACATGAGCCGGAGGCTTGCTGTCGAGGACCCGACCGATAGCCGCGGCGACCTTAGATGAGTCGTCGCCGCCACATCCCGCAAGCAGGATCGGGGTAAAGAGGAGCGAAATGGCCCAGGCACGAAGTCGCATGCCTCACTAAGAGCAAGGGCTGCACCGTACGCGGCTCATCCGGTCTTTCGACGAATGGAACGCAAGTTGAAGTCGTCGCCTGAGGCCATCTCATGTCTTCCTTCGTTGAAGTGTGGCGCCGACTGCAGGAGTTCCTGACATCGGGGATCGCGGGCAGCGAGTTCACGCCGCTCAGGTTGCTGACCGTTATCGCGTTGATGTCGGCGCTGGTCTGGACGACGCGGCGTGTGACGCGGTGGCTGATCGACCATGTGCTGGCGCGCCGCGGCTTCGATGTCGGGATGCGTGAAGCACTCGGGGCCATCGTTCGGTACATCGTCGTCAGTCTGGGCGCCCTCGTGATCCTTCAAGCGGCGGGCATCGACCTGACCTCCCTGAACGTGCTCGTCGGCGCTATCGGTGTGGGGCTCGGATTCGGTCTGCAGAACATCACGAGCAACTTCTTCAGCGGCTTGATCCTGCTGTTCGAGCGCCCGATCAGGATCGGCGACCGCGTCGAGATTGCGGGGTGCGTCGGAGAAGTCACGGAGATCGCGGCCCGCGCCACGACGCTCGTCACCGACGAGAACGTGGCGATCATCGTCCCGAACTCCCAGTTCGTCTCGGAGCGCGTGACGAACTGGAGCCGGCCCGGCCACGCTCACGGCCTACATCATTCCTTTCTACGTCTCGCACACATCTGACCCGGAGGTGGTCAGACAGGTATTGCTGGCTGCCGCCGATCGCCACCGCGATGCGCTCCAGAATCCATCGCCGGAAGTCGAGTTCGTCGAAGCGGGATTGGGAGCACTCCGGTTCCACCTGCAAGTGTGGAGCAGTGAACATTTGAAGACTGCGGGCACGCTGAAGAGCGATCTGAACTTCGAGGTGTGGCGTCAACTGTCGGCAGCGGGTGTGTCGATTGTCCCGGCTCAGGGAGGCTTGGTTCAGGGTATGACACTCGTGCGCAAATAGACCGTCCGCGAGTCGTTTTCTCCACGCTTCTTCCAGAACCCCAGGCTCGTCCGTATTCGGGGTGTATGCGTGACAAACCCAGTCGAACCCTGTGTAAAGGCACACTCATCGCCGGCGATTTTCAGATCCCATATGCGACGGCCGGGTCCGGGCCACCGGTGCTGATCCTGGTCAACGGTATGCAGCAGACGATGGGGACGTGGCGATCGGTCGTGAAGCGCATGGCCGGAACCGATTACCTGACAGTGCTGTTCGACTTTCCCAACCAGGGACGCGCCGCAGCGTTGAATCAACACGTCACGACCAGCCTGTCGATCGAGCAGCAGGTCGAGATCCTTGACGCCGTCGTCCAGCACTTCTCGTCGCAGCCGGTCGCGTTGCTCGGTGGATCGTGGGGCGCTATCGTGGCGGCTGCCTACGCCTCGGCCCACCCCGGTCGAGTATCCCGGCTCGTGCTCGGCAGCTTTCAAACCCGACCCAACGACAAGCTGCGTCAGGTCGCGCGCGCCGGTCGGGCGCTCGTCGAAGCGGGACGGGGACCGGAGCTCGGCGAGCTGTTCGTGGCGGAATTCGGCGGTGGCATGGACACGGTTCGGCAGAGCGCTATCGAGTCGCAACTGCGAATGCTGGGGCCGGCGCAGTACCGCCAGATGTACCGACCAGGCGCGGCTGCTCGTGGACAACGTCGATTTCGAGTCGACGGTCAAGTTGGACCGGATCGTCGCCCGAACGCTGATCGTCAACGGCGAGACGGACCCGATCGTCGACTCGGAGAGCACACCGCACGTGGCCGCTCGCTTTCGCTCAGCGTCGTTTGAGATTGTCCCTGCCGGACACTTCCTGCACCACGAGCGCCCGGAGATCGTCGAGACCTACGCGACCTTTCTGACTTCGGCAGCCTGATCCGCCCTGAAATGGGTTGCCTTCCCTGGGCGTAAGTACCTGCTACCTACAGGGGGGGGCTGAATATGAGACGGCTGGCGGTACATCGGAGTCATCGTGTTCACGTGCGTGCTGGCGGCGGCGTGGACGAACTTGACGGCGCAGCAGCCGCCGGCTGCGGCAGCCGCCCGCGCCGGCTGGGCGCGGCGCCGCACCCGGTGTCGGTGCAATTCAGAAGGTGGCCGGCAACGTGTATATGGTCCCGGGGGCCGGCGGGAACACGGCCGCGTATCGTCACCGCCAACGGCGTGGTGCTGGTCGATACCAAGCTGGCCAACAACGGGCAGGCGATTCTCGACCAGGTGAAGACGATCAGCGACAAGCCGATCACCCACATCATCAACACCCATACCCACGGCGATCACAACGGCAGCAACCAGTTCTTCCCGGCGAGCGTTGAGATCGTCGTCCAGGAGAACACCGCAGAAGAACATGCAGAGGATGGAGGTGTTCCAGCAGGAGGCAAACAAGCACGGCATGCCGGATCGCACCTACACGGATCGCCTGACGCTGCTGCGTGGCGACGAGTCGATCGATCTGTTCTACTTCGGCAAGGCCCACACGGACGGCGACACGTTCGTCCTCTTCCGCAACGCGCGCGTGCTCCACACTGGCGACGCGTTCGCGAACCGCGGGCAGCCGAACATCGATCTGATGAACGGCGGCAGCGGCGTCGCCTATCCCGACACGCTGGCCAAGGCCGCGTCAACAATCAAGAACGTGGACACCATCATTGCCGGGCACAACGCGGCGCTCCTGAAGCACGAGGATCTCGTCAATCAGGCGGAGTTCACGCGGCTGATGCTGACCAAGGCGCGCGAAGCAGTGAAGGCCGGCAAGACGCCCGAGCAGGCGATGATGGAGTTCCAGGCCTCGCTCCCGGCGAAGTTCAAGGACTACAACCTCGCTCCCGGCCGCGGCGGTCCCGGCGGTGCGTTCGTGCCGCTCTTCGAGGAGCTCAAGCAGTCGAAATAACGCGCCAACCTGCACGAGCGATGACTTCACGTGTCACGTTTCAACGCGGAGATCGCTGAGGCGCGGAGGACGCGGAGGGTGATTGCACGTGCAGACAGCAGTTGCGGCGAGCGCCAGCCCGTAGGCCGGCTCTCTATCCGGCCGCGTTACGCGCGGCCCGCCGCAGCCCTCCGCGTCTCCGCGCCTCCGTGTGAAGAACGTGATCAGCGACCCTCGAGCCACGGACGGCTGACGAGCAGCGTCTCGGCGCCGTCGCGCTCGATGCGCCTAATCAATCCACTGCGAGGATCATGACGGGACGGATACATGACGAGCCGAACCGTCTCGCCGGCCTTCAACGTTCCGCTCGACCAGCCGCGTGCTGACGCCCACTGCAGCGGGGGCCCTTCGCCATTCCATTCCTCGACGCCGCCACCCGGCCGTGTCACGGTGAGATAGACCCACGTGTGCGGGTTGGAGAATTTCCACTCCTTGATTGTCCCCGTCACGGTCACGTCGCGATCGACGTGATAATCGGCCGACCCGTGGTGCGCGTGCAGGCCGGCGACGGCGACGAGCGCCAGGGCGAGCGGAAGCAATCGCGCGACAGACATGCGCTCATTCTAGCGGTTCATCTTTTCTCTGGAGCACAACGAACATGACCAGTATCGAGAAGTTTGGCGCCCCGGGTGTCTTCGAGCCCGCGACCTACAGTCAGGGCATCAAGGTCAGTCATGCCCAGACGATTCTCTTTCTCTCGGGACAAGTCGCCTATGCGGCGGATGGGAGCGCGGCGCATCGGGGCGACTTCAAAGGCCAGGCGCGGGGTGCCTTCGCGGCGATCGAGGCCCTGGTCAAATCGCAGGGCGGGACGATGGCGAACATCATCAAGATCACGACGTACGTCACCAACATGGCGTACCGCGTCGATCTCGCGCCGATCCGCGAAGAGTTTCTCGGGAAGAAAGGGCCGGCGTCCACGCTGGTCGAGATCCCGTCGCTGGCGCACCCGGACTGGATGATCGAGATCGAAGCGATCGCGGTCCTCTAAGGACCCGGCTTTCGCTATGTGGTTCCGGCAAGACAAAAAAAGACCGACTCGAACGCCTGCAGGAAGGACGCGGGCCCTAGAATCGTTCAGGCGTTGTCGCAACTGGAGCCAGCCATGCGATCGAGCACGAGTCACAGAGGCGTGTCCGCAATCACCGTCGGCATCTCTCTCTCAGTGATGGCGGGAGTGGTGACATTGGCTCAACAAGGGTCGGTCGCCGCCATGTTCAATGACGACCAGCAGCGAGCGCCGTTGCTCGCCCCGAGCTTCGCGACTGCGGAAGTGCCGGCGACGAGCGGCGCCAGTGTTCCGCTTCGGGTGTACCTCACCGCCGGCGACCTCGAGCGCGCTTTCGACAGATCCGAGTTCCGTCCCGACGCGACCATCATCCCCACCAACACCGATCTGCAGATCACCGGGTCGGATCCGGCGACGCAGCGCGTGCTGATCAGTCGCGTTCAAAAGCAGCCGGACGTGATGCGCGATCTGGAGAGCCAGGTCGCGACGCGCCGGCAGCAGTCGCCGGCCCCAGCAGGCGGAGAGCCAGGTCTCCTACGAATCGGCATCGATACGTTCGTCGCGCGTCTCGGGTCGGGTAACGCTCCCAGCCAGGGTGCCTTCCCGAAAACCGCCTGCTTCGTGGCGACGGATTTCGCGAAGGGCGGCGCCGTCGATCGACGCGAGCTGTTCCTGCAAGACCGCATGCGCCAGGGGATTGCCGCATGCCTCGACGCACTCGACGTGGCGGGTGCCCGGTCGCTCGTGCTGCCGCTGCTCGGCGCCGCCAGTTCCACGATTCAGAACAGCGACGCGCAGTATGAGGGCCAGCGCATTCTCAAGGAGTGCCGTCTGCTCAACTCGACAGCGGGGATCGCCCTCGGCATTCACGACTTCGCGGCCCGCCGCCGCAATCTGCGCGAGATCGGCGTCGTGCAGTGGGATCGGGAGATCACCGGCATGTTCAGCGTGGAGGCCGGCAGCCGCTCGGAACGAACCGCGCAGGCGGCCTATCGCGCCTACGCCAAGCAGGTCAGCGATGTCTTTCGAAAAGGGCTGGCCGGCCAGAAAACCACAGCGGACGATCTTCAGGGGAACTGCACGGCGATCCTGAACGGCAAGTAGCCTCCCAAGCGCCGCGCTTTGAGGGGCCCTGAGTACAATGCTGTCCTCGGAGGCTCCATGCGATCAGGTGTTCTTGGGATATTCGTGCTGCTGGCGAGCGGGTCGTTTGCCGCGGCGTCCGCGCAAACCGCGCCGGATGGCGCTGCTGTCTTCACACGCGCCTGCGCCAGCTGTCACAAGCCTGGCCAGACCGAGGTGCCCGCACCTGATGTCCTGCGTGCGCTGACCTCTGAAGCGATCGTCAACTCGCTGACCAACGGCAAGATGGCCGTTCAGGGCAGCTCACTCACAGCAGCCGAGCGAACCGCGGTGGCGCAGTTTCTGGCCGGGCGCGCCGCGCCCGCACCGGTCGCGACGGCATCACGCGTCAATCGCTGCACCGCTCCAACGCCGGCGACTGACCCGGCCCGCGCGCCAGGCTGGATGGGCTGGGGCAACGACGTCACCAATTCCCGAAACGCTCCGCAGGGAGGGATCACCGCGGCGGATCTTCCGAAGCTGACGCTGAAGTGGGCCTTCGCGTACGAAGGCGCCACGTCCTCGCGCGTGCAGCCGGCACTCGCCGGTGGGAAGCTGTTTGCCGCCAGCGACAACGGCGAGCTCCACGCACTCGATCCCAAAACAGGCTGCACGTACTGGACCTTCAAAGCGGAGTCGGGTGTTCGAAGCGCGTTGTCGGTTGGACCGTACAAGACCGCAGGGCGCTCGGGCTATGCCGTCTTCTTCGGCGATCAGCGTGCAAACGCGTACGCCGTGGACACGGTGACCGGCCAGCAGATCTGGAAGCGCAAGGTGGACGAGCACCAGGCCGCCGCGATTACCGGCGCGATCGCGATTCAGGACGGGAAGGCGTTCGTGGCCGTGCAGGGACTGAACGAGGAAGGCACGGGCGGCCGTGGTCAGCTTCCGTGCTGCACGTTCCGGGGGAATCTCAACGCGCTCGACGCCAACACCGGCGCATTCCTGTGGAAGACCTACACCATCGACGAGCCGAAGCTTCGTGGACGGAACACGCGATCGGGTCAGGATGCGCTCGGCCCCGCCGGCGGCGGGATCTGGTCGGCGCCCACCGTGGACGCGAAGCGCCGCGCCGTCTACGTCTCAACGGGAAACGCCTACGCCGAACCGTCGCAGCCGATGACCGATGCGGTCATCGCGATGAGCACGGAGACGGGAAAGGTGCTGTGGTTCTATCAGGCGACGCCGAACGACAACTGGCTCGGCGGGTGCGGCGCGAGAGGCGACGGCAATCCCGGCTGCCCGGAAACGAGAGGTCCCGATCACGACTTCTCGGCGCCGCCGGTCCTGACCACAGTCAACGGGCGCCAGCTGATTGTGATTCCGCAGAAGTCGGGGATGGCCTACGCACTCGATCCGGACAAGCAGGGCGCTCTCGTGTGGCAGACACGCTTCGGACAGGGCAGCGGTCTCGGTGGGGCGTGGGGCGGCGCGGTGGACGGACAGCACGCGTACTTCGGCGTGGGCGACTATCAGACGCCGACGCCCGGCGGCGTCCGCGCCGTCAATCTTGCGAGTGGCGCGATCGCGTGGAGCGCACCACCGCCGCAGCCGCGTCTGTGCGAAGGCAAGCCGCGCTGCAACGCGTCACAGGGTGGCGCGACGACTGTCATCCCAGGCGCGGTGCTGGCCGTGTCGCTCGACGGCGGACTCCGCGCCTACTCCACGGCCGACGGCAAGGTCCTCTGGCAGTTCGACACCAACAAGGAGTTCGATACCGTCAGCGGCGCCAAAGCCACTGGCGCCAGCATCGACGGCTCGCCGCTCGTCGTCGGCGGCGGCATGCTTTTCGTCAACTCCGGCTACGGCGGCATCGCCGCGCGGCCGGGCAACGTGCTGCTGGCGTTTGGTGTCGACTGATTCCTGAGGCCTCTCTATTACAATGACGAAGCCCGGAGGCACCCCATTCATGCTCGTACGCATTGCTCTGCTCCTGCTGCTCTCGGTGTCGGTGCTGGCCCAGGAAGGTCCATTCGGGCCACCGGTCCCGAAGGGCGAGGTGACGTCGCGCAACGTGTCGTTCGAGCGCATCAGGGACGCGAGCAAGGAGCCGCAGAACTGGCTCACCTACTCGGGCGGGCTGTCGAGCCAGAGGCACAGCCTGTTGACGACGATCCGGCCGTCCAACGCCCGCGATCTGGAATTGAAGTGGGTCTTTCAGTCGCGCTCGCTGGAGCGCCATCAGGTCACGCCGCTGGTCGTGGACGGAACGATGTACACGATCCAGAGCCCGAACGACGTGATCGCCTTGAATGCCGCGACGGGCAAGCAGATCTGGGTGTACTCGCACACGCCCGATCCGGCGGCCAAGAACTGCTGCGGCCGTCTGTCCCGTGGACTGGCGATTCTGGGCGACACGATCTTCCTGGCCTCGTTCGACGCACGCATCATCGCGATCGATGCCAGGAACGGCCGCGAGCTGTGGAAGACGGAGCCGGCCGGCGATCCCAAGCAGGGCTACGCGTTCACGCACGCTCCCCTGGTCGTGAAGGACAAGGTGATCGCCGGAACCGCCGGTGGTGAGTTCGGCGTCCGCGGTTTCATCGCCGCGTGGGATGTGAAGACCGGCAAGGAAGCGTGGCGCTTCAACACCGTTCCCGGACCCGGCGAGCCCGGCAACGAGACCTGGGCCGGCGACTCCTGGATGCACGGCGGTGCACCCATCTGGGTGACCGGCTCGTACGATCCGGAGTTGAACCTGACTTACTGGGGTACCGGCAATCCCGGTCCGGACTGGGATGGCGCCGGACGCCTGCGGTGACAACCTCTACAGCGCCTCGGTGATCGCGCTCGATCCCGACACCGGCACGCTCAAGTGGCACTATCAGTTTTCACCGCACAACGAGTTCGACTGGGACTCCGCCCAGGTGCCCGTGCTTGCCGACATGGAGTGGCTGGGGAAGCCGCGCAAGGTGATGTTGTGGGCGAATCGCAACGGCATGTCTTACGTGCTCGATCGAGGCACAGGACAATTCCTGAAGGCGCAGCCATTCGCGAAAGTGAACTGGGCCGATGGCTTCGACGACAAGGGACGGCCGATCCCCGTGCCAGGCATCGCTCCAACGAAGGAAGGCACGCTCGTGTATCCGGGCAATCAGGGTGCGACGAACTGGTACAACCCGTCGTACAGCCCGCGCACCGGTCTGTTCTACATCCCGACGTGGGAGAACACTTCCACGACCTACATCAAGGGCGATACGCCTCCGACCTTCCGTGAAGGCCAGGCGTTCACCGGTCTCTTTCCACGTGCCGGAGCCAGCACCGACGACGTCCACGGTTCGATCAATGCGATCGATCCGAAGACGGGTATGAAGCGGTGGACGTACAGGCTGCCGGCGCCGAACCCCGAAGCCGGCGTGTTGACGACGGCGTCCGATCTGCTGTTCAGCGGCGCGCGCGACGGTTCGTTCTACGCGCTCGATGCCCGCACGGGGAAGCTCCTGTGGCAGACGAATCTCGGGCCGTCGGTCGCCGCGGGTCCGATCACCTACGCGGTGAACGGCAAACAGTACGTCGCGATTACGGTCGGGAGCTCGCTGTACACGTTCGGCCTGCGAGAGCCCTAGCCGGTAGCTCGTAGCCTGTAGCCGGTAGCAAGAACTCAGAATCCCCACCAGCTACCAGCTACCAGCTACTAGCTACCAGCGCTACCGGCTACCGGCTAGCACTTACCGGCTACCAGCTACGTCGCCGTCCTTCTCAGTGGCTTCGTGCGCGCGACGCGCATCTCTGCGCTCGCGAGCCTTGTGTTCTCTGTAGTCCCGATTCCGCTTCTTGATCCCCTGCTCGCGCTCCGACAGCACCCACCGATCGAACCGTTCGTCGTGTCGCAGCGCCCGCAGACGGCCCATCGCCCAGCGCCAGAAAAACGCGAGGGTATCCGGCGATGGCGCCGGCATCTTCAGTCCGTTCATCGCCTCGACCTGCTCGACGAACAGCGGCGTTGCCGCCACGTCGAGGCCATGCGGGCGAACGAACGCCTGGACGAACGGCTTCACGACGGTCCTCGTCTCGCGCGACAGCGTGTCGTTGAGCCGCTCCAGGTGATCGTCGAATCCCTTGCCGACGGTCAGCAGACCGCCGGCGGTGTTCGTGAGGTAGTGATAGTGGACCGTGCCGAGCTGGTTGTCCTCGAACTCCGGGTCGAGCACGGTATGCACCTCGCGCCCGACGATGCCCGCCTCGATGAACGCGCTGGTGATCAGTCCGACCAGGACGGCACTGTGATACATCGAATCGAAGTAGTCGGCCTTCGAGACCGGATCGAGCGGGTTCTTTCCCCAGAGCACGGTCGGGCCCATCGTGCGCATGTCGATGTCCGTCCACTCGAAGAGCCGCGACGGATGCGGCCGTACGAGGATCCCGATGTTCTGGAGATGCGGGAGGCGGCTGGCGCGCACGCGCCGGATCCACTCGACGACGAGCTTCGCTTCCGGCGGGCTGTGCTCGAAGAGTGTCGAGCACGCGTACATCACGAACGGCCGGTCGCCGGGCAGCCCGACGTGCGCGCAGAACGTCGCCCGGTCGCGCGAGGGTTGACGGTTGAACCACTGATCGAAACACTGCGCGCCGGTGACGACGATGCGATCGGCGGGCACGCCGTGGAGGTCGAGCGCTTCCTGCCGCTGAACGTCGTTCCACACGAAGATCCGATCCGGCCAGTCGCGGATGAGCGCCTTGCTCGACAGGTGATCCCAGCTCCACACGCACAGCGCGTTGGGAATCTGTAGCCCGCGGGCGGCGCGCTGGTACTCGATCTGTGACGAGCCCAGGTTGATGAGAGGGGTGATCAGCACCACGTCCGGCGTGTGCGAGGCGATGAACTCGCGGATCGACGGATCCTCCGGCACGTAGCGCTCGAGGGTGCGCAGCACCCCGACGACCGCGCGGCGAGCCGGCTCTCCGAGCCACCTGACGATCCGGCCGAGCGTCATGAAGATGGCCGGAGTGCGATCGCGGGAACGCACCCGCAGCGTCAGCGCCTGATCGAACACCCGATGCTGGTAGCGCAGGTAGTCGAGGCCGAGGCGCAAATGATTGGCGACCCACGCATCATCGTCCGCCGCGCGCGGCGGGGCGTCGCCGTAGGTGACGTTCGGATACGTGGCGGCGAGCGTCTGGACAAGCTGCAAGCCGCCTTTCGTTTCGTCCTGGTCCGCCGCGAGGTGAATGTGGTGCCCACGTTCGGCGAGTCCCCTGAGCACGGATTCGAAGTTGCGGAAGTATGTGAAGTGGCGCCCGAAGAACAGAATCTTCACTGACGGTAGTCTACGATGTCAGGTCAGATATCAGGTCAAAGGGCAACGGTCAAAGGCGAGGTCAAGGGTTCAAGGTGCAAGGTCAAGGTTCGAGCGATGAGGAATCGAGCCGCGCCCGTGAGGCGCTTCGAGGTCGGACCTTGACCTGAACCTTAGTACCTGACACCTTTTACCTGACTCCTAGATTCCTAACCTTTTGCCCTTTGCCCTGTCCCTTTGCCTTTTGCCCTTTGACCTGAGGTAGTTGTTGGCCGACTTCACCTACATCCTGGGCGTTCCGAACTTCGCCAACTACGAAGCCAGCGCGTCGCTGATTCGCGTGCCGCGCGGCGGTGGCGAGATCGCCTACGTGTCGATTGGCGAGGATCGCCTGACGCGGACCAAGCATACCTACGCGTTTCCGCTGCGGGGCATCCAGTACTGTCTCGAGGCCTTCGGCCTGGAGTCGCTCGATCAGATCGACTTCATCTACACCGACTACGCCCGGCTTCCCCGGTGGTTGAACAGCGGGCCCGGGTACCGGAAACTCGAGCACGACTACCTGAAGCTGCGCCTCCGCTATCCGCGCGAACGCATTCGCGTCGTCGATCATCACGACGCGCACGCGGCGTCCGCCTTCTATCCGTCGCCCTTCGACGAGGCCGCCGTGCTCGTCGTGGATTCCCTCGGGTCGCGCCTGAACACGCAGACCCTCTATCACTTTCGTAATGGCGACGCGCGCGTGCTCGAGCGTGGCAACCACTGGGGCATCGGCCGCCTGTATTCGCTGGTCACCGGATCGATCCTGCCTGTACGGCCCTGAGAAGGGCTTTGGCAAGACGATGGGGCTGGCGCCGTACGGCGCGAACGCACCCGGGCCCGGTGCTCGACTTCTCATGCAAAGACGAGGGCATGTCCTCTGACTACAGCGCCTTCTTCAGCCGTCCTCCGCTTCCGCGCATCGTCAAGAAGGGCGTGCAGCGGTGCGAGGACCGCGAGCGCGTGCTCGACCCGTACTTTGCCCGCGCGGCCTACGACGTCCAGCAGGAATGCGAACGGCAGATGGTCCGGATGGCCGAGTACGCGTACGAGAAGACCGGCAGCCGGAACCTCTGTATTGCCGGCGGGACCGCGCTGAACGGGCTTGCCAACGCACGGGTGGTGCAGCGCTCACGATTCGAGAACGTGTGGATACCTCCGGGCTGCTCTGACACCGGCCTGTCGCTGGGTCTGGCCCTCTGGGGCTATTTCACAGAGGTCGCCGGTCCCGAGCGCTCCAGCGTGTCCCTGTCGATGACCTCGCCCTACACCGGTCGGAGTTACTCGCGCGAACGGGTCACGCGCATGCTCGACACCTACGGCATCGCCTATCGATCTGTCGAGCCCGAGGCCGTCGCCGCGCACATCGCGGCGGGGAAGGTGATCGGCTGGTTCGAGGGCGGCTCGGAGTTCGGGCCGCGCGCGCTCGGCCATCGATCGATCCTGGCCGATCCGCGCGATCCGGGCATGAAGGACACACTCAACCGGCGGGTCAAGTTCCGCGAGCCGTATCGACCGTACGCGCCGAGCGTGCTCGCCGAGCACGCGCGAGAGTGGCTCGACCTGGACGCCGACAGCCCGTTCATGCTGATGGTGGTGGATGTGCGGGAGGACAAGCGCGCACAGGTGCCGGCCATCACGCACGTGGACCATACGACACGGCCGCAGACGGTCACGCCCGCGGTCAATCCGAATTACCACCGCTTGATCAGCGAGTTTCATCGTCTCACCGGCGTGCCGATGGTGATGAACACCTCGCTGAACATCAACCGCGAGCCGATCGTGGAGACGCCGATCGATGCGCTGATCTGCGTGTTTGGCACGGCCATCGACTTTCTGTACATAGAAGGCCTGCTCATCGAGTGCGCCCAGTACGCGAACCCCGAGATGGTCGCGCGGCTCACGGCCGATCGCGCACGGACGCTGGACGAGGAGTGGAAGACGGTCACGACGCGTCATCTGACCCGATACGACACGGCCGAGCGCGATGCGTGGCTCGCGGAGGAAAACCGGATCGCCGAATGGCACCGCGAGTATCGCGCGAAATACGAGCTCGAGCAGCGCCTTGCCGTCTGGACCGCGAAGCAGGCGAACGTGGTCATCATCGGGACGCGCGGACACACCCGATGCCTCTACGAATACGTGGACGGCTTTGCCGGTCTCACCGTCTCCGCGTTCGTGCCGCTGGACGATCAACCCGGCGAGCCGGGTGAGCTGAGCGTCTACCGCGAAGCCGCGCTCGCGGCCATCGACTGGACGGCCGTTGACGCAGTGCTGGTGTCAACGCACGAGTACCAGGCGCTGGCCCTCTCCAGACTCGCCGACGTCATCCGGCCGGGGACCGACGTCCTCGCGATGTACGACGACGCCGGCGACAGCCTGCTGCACGTGCTGCCCGGGCGTTGGGCGGTGGTCAACCCGCTGCCGGCCCCCCGTAGTGTCCGGCTTCAGCCGGACCAGCCGGACCAGGGTTCTGGCACCATCGATTTCGAGTTCAACACGCTGCCGGTCCGCATCGCCGAGCGGTACGCGGTGATCGTCAGCTATCACTACTGTCATCCCACGGGCGGCTGGCTGAAGGGCACCAAGTCGATCACGCCCGAGGAGTTCGACGCGCAGCTCCGCTCGCTCACGCAGAACTTCGTCTGCACGACGATGGGCGAGCTGATGAACCCGGCCGCCGATCTGCCCGAGACGGTGGCGGTCGTCACCTTCGACGATGGCTTCAAGGACGTGGTCGAGCACGCGCTGCCGCTGCTGCAACGGTGGCGTGTGCCGGCGACGGTGTACTGCTGCTCGGCCCCGCTCGTCGAGCGGACCGTGCTCAACGTGCATCGTGTCCATCTGCTGCAAGCGAAGCTGGGGCTCGATCGATTTCGTGAAGCGTTCGACGAGCTGCGGGCGTCGCGGCCGCCGGTGGCCCTGGAGCCGAGCACGCATCCCGGGCTGCTTGGCCTCTATCCGTATGACGATGAGCCGACGCGGCGTTTCAAGCGGCTGCTGAACTTCGAGCTCCCGTATCGCGAGCTGGACCCGATCCTGCGTGAGCTGTTCGAGCGCTTCATCGGGCCGGATCAGGAGATCGCCGCGAAGCTGTATCTTTCGGAGTCCGATCTGCGGCGATGCCAGGATGCGGGGCTCGAGATCGGCGTCCATGGCCACAGTCATCGCGTGCTCAGCCGGCTCACCGAGGACGAGCAGCGAATCGAGCTCGGCACGTGCGTGGAGTATCTTGCGCGGGGCCTGCGGATTGACCGAGGTCCACGCCTCCTATGCCTACGGCATCGACGGGAGCTGGGACGACGCCACGAAGCGGGTGGCGGCGTCGATCGGCCTGGCCAGCGCCTCGACCAAGGTCCGCGCAATCGCGAAGCCGTCCGATCTTCGCGGCCGCTGGGAGCTGCCGCGTTACGACGTGCGCGACATCTTCGACGCGTCAGGCACGCTCGTCTCCGATCGTCTGTCAGCGCTGTTCACCGCGGACTGATGACGCAGCAGTGGAATTCGTTCCGCTGGGACATGCCATTGAAGACGACTATATCCACGAGCGGTTCAAAGAGCATGCGGGCCTTGCGCTTCGACCGCTCTGAGCGAGCATCAGGAGTTCTCCCGCCCGGTATCAGGTGAACGCTTGATCGGCTCCTCTTCGACCTCCCATTCGTGCATGACACGACTGACACCACAGGAGCACCACGAGTCGATTGGTGGTGCTGATCGTTGCGACTCGCGCGAGTCCCATGCCGGCGATGCATTCGGGGCACTTGCGGTTGATTCGCATCGCCTGATGAAGGGCAAGCCGCGTACCGTGACAGGTGTTCCTCGGCTGGAACGAACTGCGGTCGTCCGCTGCACACTTGCGGCTCGTCGCGCCACACGTTGGACGGACCGGCATGTTTGCGATGCTTTCGCTTTTGCTCAATTGTGGTCGTGATCGCTCTCAGCAGTCGCATAGAGCCCGGCCGTGCGAGATCTCTCCAGAACGCGCGCGGAAATCACCCTAGACCAGCGTCCACGCGATCACGGCCACCATCACGCCGAGC
This sequence comes from uncultured Acidobacteriota bacterium, assembly GCA_963751025.1. Taxonomy (GTDB): domain Bacteria; phylum Acidobacteriota; class Vicinamibacteria; order Vicinamibacterales; family UBA2999; genus Gp6-AA40. The sequence continues at coordinate 447,334 of CAVVTC010000019.1, forward strand.
ACTGTGTCGATCACGTAGTGATAGCGGCCGAGCACAGTCGCGAGCGCGATGCTCACCGCGAGGATCAGGAAGACCGCGCCGGCCGCGGGCATCGTCGCGCCGACCGCGAGCGCCGTTGCGAATGCTCCCGCGGCGTGTCCGCTGGGTATCGTGTTGGCCTGGATGCTGGCGCGACCGACGATCGCATGATTGAGACCTCGTATCGGCGTGCGAGGACGCCGTGGGCCGCCTGAAGGCGGCCCCCACGATTTGACGGTTTTCGAGCACGCGCGGCGGACGCGTCTGTATCCACGGCAGCATGCCGTAGCACGCGAACTCGGCGAGCAGGACCACCGTCCAGAACCGGCCGATCTGGTCGGCGTGCCCGCCGAGGGCCAGGGTGACGGCGCCAGCGGGCACGGCGAGATACACCAGCAGGTATGACAGCTCGAAGTATTCGGTCACGAGGCGCGGAGCGGTACGAAACCAGGTCAGGACACCCGGGCGCGTGAGCACGATCTCGTCCGCCGACAGCAACCAGCGTTCGAGGCGAGGATCGGGTCGTACGAACAGCAGGCCCGAGAGCCAGTAGCCGATGAGGAGGATGAGCGAGGGCAGTACGACTTCAAGCGCTGGCGACAGCGCGGCTCGTCCGAGGACGACGACAACGCCCCAGGCCGCCGCCGCGGCTATGAACAGGGGCGTGCGCGCCTTCGCGTACTCGCGGCGAGCCAGCGAGACGACCGCCAGGTACGACAGGTAGCCGACCGCGACGTCTTGCCAATGCATCGCAAACTGGAAGGTGCAAACGGAGCGATCGGCGGCTCAACGAGCCCGGCGCGGCGGGTCTACAACGCAAGACCCGCCCTACATCTCTAGAACGGCTTCCGCTTGACGTCCTGCTTCCGGCGGAATTCCAGCGACTCGGTGTAGTGTCCGGCTGACATGATCCGGACGACGACCTCGCGGTCGGTACGATTCTCCCAGTACCATCCGTGGATGCCCGCGAAGGGCGCGACGTAGTTCCCGTGGGCACTCTCGCGGCTGTCCTGCTTGTCGAAGGTCTCAGCGTAACCCTTCGGCCCCGCTTCGGGCTCGCTGTGCAGCTCGTAGTGCACGGCCGCCGTCGCTGTCCATGAAAAGAGCAGTCCGGCACCCTTGGCGAGCCGGTACTTGTATTCCATGCCCTCCTTCGGAGCGAGGCGGAACTCCATCGAGTCCACCTTGAAGAGTCCCGGTTGCTCGACGAACGCACCGGGCGTCGGTGGCGGAGGCTGCACGGCCTGCTGCGCGTTCAGCGCAATCGCGGCGAGAGACGATCAGTGCGAGCGCGAGCGCGAAGATTTTCATGGCAGTCAGAGGATAATCCAGCATGTGAGTCTGCGCACTCGCATACTCCTGGCGTTTGCGGCCATCGTGCTGATCCCGATCGCGCTGCTGGCGTTCGGTGTCCGGCAGGAAATGACGCGGCGCCTGTCCGACGAGTATCAGGCCCGCGTCAACGCCGTCGTCGAGGTGATTCGCGAAGATCTCACGCTCGAGGGCGACGGCATCAGCGCGCGGCTCGCCTCGCTCAAGGCCGCGCTGCAGAACGACACGCAGTTTCGTCTGGCGATCACCGGTTTCGAACCGGCCCAGGCGTATCTGAGCAACTACGCTCGAACGGCGATGGGTCTCACCGGTCTCTCGCTGCTGCAGATCCAGGATGGCGACGGGCGAATCCTCAGTTCCGGGCCCGAACGAGACCTGCTGGTCGTGGCGCGCACCGACTCGTTCTCGATCGGCGATCAGACGTTCATGCTGACCGGCGGCATCGTGGTCGATGAACCCTTTCTCGCGCGGCTGGCCCGCGATCGAGAGGTTAAGGTCGGCCTGAAGGCGGACCCCACGAAGGCGGACCCTCCAGACGATGCCGCGGTCGGTAGAGAACTGCAGGTGCCGCTGATTCGAACCCGCCCGGGAGCGCCGCACGAGATGGTGCAGGCTCGCCTTCGCGTGACCCAACCACTGACGCCGCTCAGAAGGCTGGTGCGCAGCGCCGACTCCTGGTTTCTGGCGACGGCCGCGGGCACGAGTGTCACTGCGCTCCTGCTCGCGGTATGGGTGTCTTCTCGAATCAGCCGGCCGCTGGCCGACCTGGCCGAGAAGACGGCCGTGCTCGATCTCGATCGCCTCGACATCCAATTCGCCGAGGGCACCGACGAGGTGGGCCGTCTCTCGGGACTGCTTGGCGAACTCACCGATCGACTTCGCCGGAGCACGGCGCGCCTGCGTGTCGCCGAGCACCGTGCCACGACGGGCTATCTGGCTCGTCAGGTCAATCACGATATCAAGAACGGCCTCATCCCCATCCGCAACGTGATCCGCCACCTGTCTCAAGTCCAGCAGGACGACCCGGCGGCGCTGCCGGCGGTGTATGCCGAGCGGCGGCAGACGGTTGATTCCAGCCTGGCCTACCTGGAAGAACTCGCCACGAGCTATGCGCGGCTCTCTCCACCCGTCACCCGTCGTCCGTGCGATCTGAATGTGCTAGTGGCGGAAGTGGCCTTTTCGGCGCGCTCATACGGGCAGAACGACGTGGTCACGCAGCTGGCCGCGAATCTGCCTCGCGTCGTCGGCGATCCGATCGCCTTCGTGCGGATCCTCGAGAACCTCGTGACCAACGCTGTCGACAGTCTGGAGTCAAAGGCGGGACGGGTCACGATTTCGACCGAGTCGATTCAACGCGACGGCGAGCCTGCGATTCGTCTGACGGTCGCCGACACCGGTTGCGGCATGACCGCCGAGGAAACGGGCAGGATCTTCAACGACTTCTACACGACGAAGGAGGGCGGCACCGGGCTGGGCCTCTCCATCGTGCGGCGGCTGGTGATGGATCTCCGCGGCACGATCGGCGTCGAGAGCGCGCCCGGGCAGGGGACGCGCATCATCGTCGAGATTCCGGCCGACACTCCCAAGCACACATGACAACGCAGATCCTCGTGGTTGACGACGTGGCGGCGATGGCCGAGCAGTACGCCTACGACCTGAAGCGCGTTGGCAGGTTCGAGACGATGGTCGCCTCCGGCGGCGACGAGGCGCTCGACGTCCTGGGTCGCGAGCCGATCGACTGCGTCGTCCTTGATCTGGAAATGCCGGGCACCGACGGCTTCGAAGTCCTGCGGCGGCTGCGGCAACGCGGCATCGAGACGCCCGTCATCGTCTACACCGGCACCGGCAGCTACGAACGCTGCGTTCAGGCGGTGCGACTCGGCGCCTACGGATTCATCGACAAGGCCGAGCCGGTCGAGCGGCTCGTTCAGGAAATCGAGAACGCCGTCTCACGCGGACGGCTGGTCACCGAGCTCAAGTCGCTGCGCTCGCGATTCGACGGCGAGACCTCGCTCATCGGCGACAGCGCGCCCATGCGCGCGCTTCGTGAGTCGATCGCGCGAGTGGCGCCGGTTCCGAGCAGTGTCCTGATTGTCGGCGAGAGTGGATCGGGCAAGGAGCTCGTGGCGCGCGAGCTGCACCGGCTCGGGCCGGGTGAGAAGACGCCGCTCGTCGCGGTGAACAGCGCGGCATTGCCCGAGCAGCTCGTCGAGAGCGAGCTGTTCGGTCACGAGCGCGGTGCGTTCACGGGCGCGGATCGCCTGCGCCGCGGCGCGTTCGAGAACGCGGGCAATGGCACGCTGTTCCTCGACGAGGTCGGAGAGCTGCCGTTGCCGGCGCAGGCCAAGCTGCTGCGCGTGCTCGAAGACGGCAAGGTGATGCGCATTGGCGGTGACCGCGCCATCTCGACGACGGCTCGCGTCGTCGCGGCCACGAACCGCGATCTCGAGAAAGAGGTCGATGCCGGTCGCTTCCGGCAGGATCTCTACTATCGCCTGAACGTCCATATGCTCCGCGTGCCGGCGCTGCGCGAGCGGCTGTCGGACGTTCCCGCGCTCGTCGCTCACCTGCTGCAGACGATCGCGTCGCGCCTCCGCGTACGGCCGAAGACGATCGCGCCGGACGCGCTGGCGTTGCTCACCGGGCACGACTGGCGGAAGAACAACGTTCGCGAGCTGCGCAACTGTCTCGAGCGCATGATGATCGCGTCGGATGCCGCGGTCATCGTCGCCGCCGACGCGCCGCCGGAGATTCATGGTGACGAGCGCGACGAGGCGTCCGATCCGGCGGCGGCGCCAGGCACGCTGAAGGCGCTGAAGGCGCAGGCCGAACGACAGATCGTCGTCGCGGCCCTCGAGGCGCACGGCTGGCACGTCACGAAGACGGCCGAGGCACTCGGCCTGGCCGATCATTCCAGCCTGCTGAAGATCATGCGGCGGCACGGCCTTACAGTAGCCCGTAGCCCGTAGCCGGTAGTTCCCAGACCCGCCAGCCACGAGCACCGGCTACCGGCCTACCGGCTACCGGCTACCGGCTAGTCAGACACGTCCGTGTCCCGCCGCACACGTGAACCGCGGTAAAACCCTGCACCGATCTGCACGTGCCTATCTGACATCCCACTGCATTCCAACGAGTTGGCGGGATCGGCGCCGCCATGATCGGGCTGGCTGACCGCTTGCCCATATGTCCTTCAACGATCGGCCGCATCACGGCGGCCGCATAGAGGAGAAGGCATATGAAACCCAATGGAAAGGTCGCGGTGCTGCTCCTGATGGCATGCGCCGTTGTCGGATGTTCCAAGCGCGGTGAGTCGCCGAAGGCGAAGGCCGATGCCACGACGCCGGCCGCGACATCGGGCGAACCAGTCGCGTTCAAGCACGTTGACGGCGAAGGATTCGCCGAGAACGCGGCTGCCAAGGTCGCAACGCCGGCGTCATTCGCTGACGGCGAGGCCGCGTACCAGGCGAAGAACTACAGCGACGCGACGAAGATCTTCGAGGAGTACACCACCCGCCGACCGGAGAACGCGTGGGGCCACTACATGCTCGGGCTCTCGGCGTGGAAGAGCGGCGACCTCGCGAAAAGCGAGCACGCCTTCGAGGTCGCGCTGCGCATCGATCCGAAGCACGTGAAGAGCTACATCAACCTGAGTCGCGTCCTCATCGAGCAGAAGCGCTTCGACGAGGCGATCGCGAAGTTGACGAGCGCAAGCGAGATCGACAGCGAGTCGATCGAAGTGCCTCGGTTGATGGCCCGTGCCTACACCGCCCAGAACAAGATCGACGAGGCGGTCGACGCGTATCGTCGCGCGATCGTGCTCAACGAGCGGGACGCCTGGTCGCTGAACAATCTCGGCCTGTTGTTCCTGGAACAGGGCTTCACCGAGGACGCGGTGCCGTACCTGGCGAAGGCCATCGAGGTCAACCCGAACGTGCCGGCGTTCCACAACAACCTCGGCATGGCGCTCGAGCACATGGGCCGCTTCCTGCGGCGCGACCGAAGCCTACAAGGGCGCGCTGGCCGCCGACCCCCGCTACGAGAAGGCGAGGCAGAACCTGGCGCGCGTCGCCGCGGTCAAGAGCGGTCCGGAGGAGCCGTTCGATCTCTGCGGCGCTGGCGCGTGGCGTCGATGAGGAAAGAAAAGTCGCCCGCGACGAGACGAAGTAGGGCCGGTCTCTTGAGACCGGCCATCGCAACCGCAGGACGTGTGCGAAGATTGGGCCCTGTTTTCGAGGGAGCCACCCATGACGCGCACGCGTACCTGCGGAGCACTGATCGCGCTGACTCTCGTGACGTGGACGGTGAATGGCCTCGCGCAGAACGCCAAGCCGTTCGTCCCGGTCACCGACGAGATGCTGTGGAAACCCAATCCGGCCGACTGGCTGACGTGGCGGCGGACGCTCGACAGCTGGGGCTTCAGTCCCCTCAATCAGATCAACAAGAGCAACGTCGCGCAGATGAAGATGACGTGGACGCGCGGCATGGGTCCGGGCAACGTCCAGGAGGCGACGCCGCTCATCTACAACGGCGTCATGTATTTGCCGAACCCGAATGACCTGGTTCAGGCGCTCGACGCCAGGACCGGCGACCTCCTCTGGCAGTACCAGCGCAAGCTCCCCGCCGATCTCACCAAGTTCATTCCTTTCCCGTCCATCAATCGCAACATGGCGATCTACGGCGACAAGATCATCGACACCAGCGCCGACAACTACGTTTTCGCGCTCGATGCCAGGACCGGGGCGGTGGCGTGGGAAACGAAGATCCTCGACTACCAGAAAGGCGCGCAGCACAGCTCGGGTCCGATCATCGCCAACGGCAAGGTCATCTCCGGCCGCAGTTGCGAGCCCGAGGGCGGCCCGGATGCCTGCGTGATCACGGCGCACGATGCGGTGACCGGCAAAGAGATCTGGCGCACTCGAACGATCCCGAAGCCGGGTGAGCCTGGATACGAGACGTGGGGCGATGTTCCCGAGGACAAGCGGATCCACGTCGGGATGTGGATGGTGCCGAGCTACGACCCGCAGCTGAACATGGTCTACATCGGCACGTCGGTGACGTCTCCGGCGCCGAAGTACATGCTGGGCGGCAACGACAAGACCTACCTGTACCACAACTCGACGCTGGCCCTGAACGCCGACACCGGGAAGATCGTGTGGTACTACCAGCACCTGGTCGATCACTGGGATCTCGATCATCCCTTCGAGCGGCTGCTGCTCGAAACCGCGGTCGCGCCCGACCCGCGTCAGGTGGCGTGGATCAATCCGAAGATCAAGCCGGGCGAGAAGCGTCGCGTGATTACCGGCATTCCCGGCAAGACCGGCATCGTCTACACGCTCGATCGGCAGACCGGCGAGTTCCTGTGGGCGCGGCCGACCGTGCAGCAGAACGTCATCAGCAGGATCGACGGCGCCACCGGTGCCGTCGTCGGCAACCCCGACCTGCTGTTCAGCGCGAAGGGCGAGGAGAAGCTGGTCTGCCCGAGCGTCAACGGCGGAAAGAACTGGCCGGCCGGTGCGTACAGCCCGCAGACCAACGCGATGTACTACCCGCTGCAGAACATGTGCATGAAGGCGACGACGCAGGAGCCGGGTGCGTCGCTGTATGCGCTCAACATGCAGGCTGAACTTGCGCCCGGCGCCGACAAGGTCGGCACGGTGTTCGCGATTTCCGCGGAAACGGGACGCACGCTGTGGAAGTACGAGCAGCGTGCCGGCATCCTTTCGCTGGTCGCGACGGGTGGCGGACTGGTCTTCGTCGGCGACGCGGCCGGGCATTTCCGCGCGCTCGACGATGCGAGCGGAAAAGTGCTGTTCGACGTCAGCCTCGGATCGCCGGTGAGCGGCTATCCGATCACCTTTGCCGTCGCCGGCAAGCAATACGTCGCGGTCAGCACGGGCCCCTCGCTTGTGGCCGGGGGCGTCGGCCGGCTCACGCCCGAGTTGAAGCCGGGCAGTGCGAACCAGATGTTCGTCTTCGCGTTGCCTTGAGGTCAGGGATCGGGGATCAGGGATCAGGGATGGGGATCAGGGGCCCGGGGACCAAACGCAAGAGTTCTTGATCCCCGGTCCCTGATCCCTGATCCCCTGACGATCAATGGCTGAGATTGCGCTGAATTCTTAAGGCTGAGTTTGACGCAGAGCTGTTTCTCCGAATAATGGGTTCACGAAACGCACGTCGCCGCGTCTCGAACCCTTCAATGCAACTGCTCGATCTCGGAAGCTCTGTACCTCGTCAGTCCCTCGACTGGCTCGTTGAGCTTGGCGTCAGGCTCGACCTGGTCATCGAGGTGATCGACGTGTACGACGCCCCGATATGCCCCGTCGGGTCAACACGCGACGCGGCGGCCGTCCGTTCGATGCTCATGGCTGGCGAGACCTCGCTCCGTTCCGCCATCTCGGCCGCGGTGCGTTCGAGGACGCCAGTCCCCGCCGTCGTGGAGGGCCTGCAGGTTGTGTGCTTTCGCCTCGCGGCCGGGGGTGTGCTGCTCCTTGCGCGCCGGCTGTCTCTCGACGATTCGACCGCCGATTGCCTGGAGGATCTCGAGTCCATCGGTCCATGGCTGACCGACGCGATCGACGCGAGCCTGGCGCAGCCGAACGCCATCAGCGCCGAGGGGTATCGGATCGTGTCGTTCCGGCGCATTCTCCGGGAGGCGGCCTCGCGTGGCTCGCTCCGACAGGTGGTCGGTGGGTTCATCGAGGCGCTCAGCGTCTGGGACGACGTTCGGGTGCGTACCTACGTTGGCGGCGCCTCGGGAGGGTACTTCGAGTACGCCACGTCGATGTCAGCGCATGGGTCCGCGTCCTCGGAAGCCCTCGATGAGACGATCGTGCCTCGTCATGGACACATGGCCCGGCTGTCTCGCGCCGAAATCGATCGCGCCGGCCTCTCCGTCGATCCCGGGGACACGTTGATTACACGCGTCGCGATCGGCAGCGGAACCGGTTGGGTGCTCGTTTTCTCCGGGATGATCAACGACGCCGTGCAGGTCCGTTTGCGTGTGTATACCGACATCCTGCGCGAATCCCTGAACGACGTGCTGACAAACGCGACGAACCGAATCGTCGCCGAACTGTCTCGTCGGCACGTTCCTCAGAACGAGTCGGTGAGCGCGGCTGCACAGACTGCGTTGGGGCAGCTGACCACCGCGGTTGGCGCGCGTCACTCCTCGCTGGTGGTCACGACAACCGGCGGCCGTCAGGCGCTCGCGGTCGGAAATGCCGACCTGCTGGCGGCGGTCGATCGAGCCCGAGGCACTCGACTCCTTGTCCGGTCCTCGGACGCGGGGGGTGTGATGACGGTCGTGTTCGAGCGCGACCATGTGGCGTTTACGGCGTTCGAACGCGAGATCGGCCAGGCCGGCGTGGCGGCGATGCAGCCGTGGATCGAGGCCGCGCTTCCCCGGACGAATGACATCGAGCGTCGCGGCAGCGCTCGACCGGTGGACCTGGTGTTCGATCAGTTAGCCATGGACGCCGTGGCTGCGGGTCAGCCAGCGACGATGATCGTCATGTCCGTGGACCACGCGATGGCGTCGCCAGGCCTGCTGCCCTCATGGGTGGCCAGGATTCGCGCGCGCCTGCGCGCCGGCGATCGGGCCGGCCTGTTGAGCGACCGGGAAATCGCGGTGCTGCTCTACGGCGCGTCGGCCGACCAGGCCGCGCTCGTGACCTCCCGCCTGGAACAGATGCTCGAGTCTCGCGGCACGCAGGGCTTCGCCCCGCCCACGATCGGGATGACAACGTGCGTCCCCGACACGCCGTTCGAGGGGTCTCTCGTCGCTGCGGCGCGCGCGTCGGCGACCGCTCGCTCCTGACGTCCTCAATCTTTCTTGCCGCACACGCTCAACAGCGCTTCTCCTCCGCGATCGATTCGTGCACAATGACGTCGTTCCCGAACCTCATCGTCTGTCGCCTCGGCACCGTACCCCAAGGATGCTGCTGATGCCATGATCACGGCTCACGATCTCATCCTCGACCAGTTTCCTCCTGAAGAGGGTAGCGACAAGCGCCTGACGACGTGGTACGCGCAAGGACAGTCGGACGCGCTCGGCGACCGGCTGCTGATGTTCGACAACACGAATCAGCCGTCGTGGGAAATACTCCGGTTCAGACCGGCGCTCGCGCACAATCCCAGGTTCGAAGCGGCGTTGCGGCTGCGAGTCGAGCAATTGAGCTCGTTTCAGCATGAGGCCTTCCCGCTCGTCCGGCCGATCAAGCGGCTCGGGCAGGACGACGGGCTGGCGGTGGTGTCCACGTACTCGGCTGGCGCGTCGCTGTCGGAGGCGCTGAAGAAGCCGAGAACCGTGGCATTCGCGCTGCGGCTGATTCGTCAGCTCGCGCCGGCGCTTGCGGCCCTCCAGCAGGCACGCCACCGGAATGGCCCACGGAGCGGTGACCGCCGATCGCATCGTTCTCAGCGCCGAGGGTCGGTTGGTGATCCGCGAGCACATGGTGGGGTCGGCGCTCGAGAGCCTCGAACTGCCCTCGGCCAGGCTCTGGTCGGAGTTTGGCGTGCTCGCCCCGCCCACGGCGACCGTCGCGGCAACGCTCGACGAGCGATGTGACGTGGCGCAACTGGCGCTCGTTGCCGTATCCCTCATGGCCGGGCGCCGCATCGCCTACGAAGAGTACCCGGACGGACTCCATGCGCTGCTGGACGAGATCGAGCTTCGACACCAGGGGCAAGAGCTGCGGTTCCAGAGTCTTCGTTACTGGCTCGAACGCGCGCTGCGGCTCGGCAACGATCCGTTCGATTCGGCGCAGGACGCCGAAGCTGCGCTCGCCGGGCTGGAGGACGACCCGGAGCGAAGCGCTGACCATGGGGCAGTGAGTCTGCCGATCGTTCCGAAGGAAGTCCCGGTTACGGAGGACTCGACGGCGCCGATGTGGGCGGCCGCTCGTCGTCTGCCTCCTCCCGTGCCTCCGCCTGTTCCCCCTGTCCCCACGTCTGTGCCCACTCCTGTTGCGCACGCGGTGTCGGCTCCTGGTCGTGCCGCCGCCGTGCGCGATCGCATCGCACGCGTGTGGCGCCGTGTTCCTCCTTCGGCGATCCGCTGGGCGACGGTGGTCATGTGCGTGGTGGCGATCGGCGAAGCGGCGATCATCGCCCGGCTGCTGCTTGCGCGCTCCAATGCGACAGCAACGGCTGGCACCAAAGCGGTCATTCCGGCACACGCGTGTCGAAGTCGCTGCCGATCGAGCCGCCGCCCGCGTCGGCGCCGCCGATCGTCGTCGCGACCGCCACCGCAGCCGCAGCCGTCGATCCGAAGATCCAGGAGATCCGGGCCGTGGCGCCTCCGGTCGCGCCGGTGCGTACCGGCGCCTTCCGCGTGTCGGCGCCGATCGAGCTCCATGTGCTGGATGGCGAACGTGTGATCGGCTCGAGTACGGACGGTCCGATCATCGCTCCCGCCGGCCGGCGTGAGTTCGAGTTCGTCAACAGTACGATCGGCTATCGCGTGCGTCAGGTGGTGGACGTCAGGGTGGGACAGGTCACGCCGCTCGTCGTTGCGGTGCCGAACGGCACGTTGAACATCAACGCGCAGCCGTGGGCGGTCGGTCTGGCTTGACGGCGCATCCATCGGCGAGACGCCGTTGGGGAACCTTTCAGTCGTGCCTGGCGAGCATGAAATCGTGTTTCGTCATCCCGAGCTGGGAGAGCGTCGTGAAAAGACCATGGTGCGCGCGGGTGTCGAGACGCGCGTGGCCGTGAATCTGCAGAAGTGACGAGAAGGTCCGCCTGAAGGCGGACACTACGTCAGTCTGACGTGGATCGGTCACGTGGGGTCCGCCTTCAGGCGGACCAACAAGTTACGGAAACCGCGTCAGGAGCATCTGCCCTGAGGGCGTTGGTCGGCCGCCGGTTGGTTCGACCGTAATCGCGGCCCCCACGACTGGCCCGGCGACCTTCGGTGGCGCATCGACGACGAGCGTCGCACGGCCGCTGGGATCGGGAACAAAGACGCCGCCGCTCACCGACTGCCCGCTCGTGACCATCCAGAGCTGATACGTCTTGTCCGTGCCCGCGGCTGGCAGACGCGAGGCGCTGAGCACAATCCCGCGCGTGCGACTCCAGAGCACCTGTGCCGACGAGCCATCAGCCAGTGTGCTGGTCAAGTTGAAACGAATCAGATCCGGCGCGGCCAGGATGACGCCGACCGTTTCGGCGCGCTGAGCCAGCTCGCGCGCTTCGGCGATCTGTCGATTGGCGTCTTCGCGGGCGGAGCGGACTTCATCGTTGGCGAGCCGTGTCGTGGCCACGACCTGCCGCTCGGCCGACGCCACCCGGTTGGCGGCCTCGTCCAGTCGGCTGCCAATCCAGCGCACCAGACCGACCGTCAGGAGTACGACGACGATCGCCGCGGCGCCGCCCGCGATGTACTGCCATTGAGGACGAGACCTGCGGTCCTCGACAGGGCTCGTCGCTTCCAGGAAGGATCGCTGAAGTCTCGGCTGTGCCGGATCGCTGGATTCGTGACGCGGCGGTTCCGAATGACCGACGCTGTTGGCGTTTCCGGCCGTGTGCCCGTTGCGCCGCAGCTCGTCGTGAAGATGCACGACGCGGTCGAGCGGCCAGGCTGCCGGCTTCTCCAGTTGCGTGGCCGGAACGCCGGCACGGCTCTGCAGGTCGCCGATGAGCGTCTGCACGTTCGCGCACAGCTCCTGCAGATGCGCGGCGTGTGACTGCAACTGCTTGAGCGGCTCCTCGTGCATCAACCGCAGTGCATGAGCTTCGCGATCGAGCGTTTCTTCGAGCGCTCGAATTCGATGATCGACGTCAGGAGGAGATGGCGCGCGATCGTGCGACTGCCACTGATGAAGGGCGAGGCTGAATCGATCCAATTGAGCCTCGAATCGAGACAACCGTTGTTCGAGACCTGGATCGTCGTACATCGGGGATTGCGAACGATGATACACAAATTCTGTTGTTCTGCATCCCGGTGTATTCTGTGCCGCTGCACATTTTCGAGGGATTCATGAGAGGGCTGATGTCAGGACAGATCGTGCTGGTCGTCGCGCTCGTCGCGTGGACGGCGACGCTGACGCACGCGCAGACGACGCGCACCGTGCGCGACGGCGTCTTCACCGACGCGCAGGCCGCGCGCGGACAGGCGATCTATCAGAAGCAGTGCGCGAGCTGTCACGGCGACGCGCTGCAGGGCGTACAAGGGCCGCCGCTCGTGGCCGATGCCTTTCTCAGCCATTGGCACACGCAGCCGCTGTCCGATCTGGCCGGCAAGATCCGTCACACGATGCCCGCTGGCGCCGCCGGCACGCTGACGCCGCAGCAGTCGGCCGACCTCGTTGCGCACATTCTGAAAATGGGGAAGTTCCCGGCGAGCAAGACCGAGCTCCCGTCAGACGAGGAAGCCTTGAGCCGCATCGGGTGGCCGGCGGGACTCGTCGCGGCTGCGCCGGCATCAACGGCGCAGGGCCGGGCGTATCCGCCGCTCGGGAACATGGCGCAGCTGATGCGCGGGATCTTTTTCCCGAACTCGAATCTGATCTTCACGGTCCAGACGCGCGACCCGGGTGCGCCGGCGCCGCCGCAATCGGCCAATCAGACCGGCGGCTTCTCGTTCGTGGATTGGGGCGCTGGCATCTACGGCGGTTGGGAGCTGGTCGACAACGCCGCGCTCGCGCTGGCCGATGCCGCGCCACTGATGCTCGCGCCTGGCATCCGCTGCGAAAACGGCCGGCTGGCGCCGGTCACCGATCCCGACTGGATCAAGTTCACCGAGCAGATGATCGCGGTCGCGAGGCGTACGTATCGCCTCTCGCAGACGAGAAACCAGGAGGCCGTTGCCGAGGCGACGGGCGATCTCTCGGATTCGTGCGCCGCCTGTCACGGGGTGTATCGAGAGAGCCGCGGGCGCGGCGGCCGTGCACCGGATCCGACCGACCCGTCGAACAAGGCGGCCCGATGTATGTCGAGGTCGTCGGCGCCGAAGTAATCCACCCGCACTTCGAATGATCTCACCGCCGCCCGGCCGATGCGCTCCATCACGCGTCCATCGACCGGTCGGCGTTGCGGTTCCAGTGTGAGCCCCCGATGAAGGGCGCCCTCTCACAAGCCTGGCAGTCGTGGAAAGCCGCGAAAGGCGTCGCGCTCATGGCGATCGTCGCGTTCGCGGTCGGCATCGGTTCCGCCACGGCGATCTTCACGATCATCAACGGCGTGCTGCTGCGGCCGTTGCCCTATCCGCAGGGCGACCGCATTGCCATGTTGTTCGGCGCGAACACGAACGAGCCGGGCCGGTATTCCACGAGCACCTTTGTCGATCTGATCGAGTACGAGCGAAGAACCACCGCCTTCGATATGTTCGGGTGGTTCACGCAGGGCAGCATCAACCTGAGCACGGCCGGCGCGCCCCCTCAGTACCTCTGGAGAACGTCGGTGACGCCATCACTGGCGCACAACATCGGCGTGAACCCGCGCCTCGGACGCTGGTTCACCGACGACAGCGGCGTGGTGATCTCCGACGCGCTCTGGAAACGCCTCGGCAGCAAACCGAACATCGTCGGGACGGCGGTCACGCTCGATGGCCGCCTACTCACCATCACCGGCGTCATGCCCGAGGGATTCCGCTTGCCGGTCCCAGGCAGCATCGGCATTTCCAATGCGTCCGACGTCTGGATCTATCTGGACCCGCGCGGCAATCCCGAATTGGCGACGCAGGGCATCTACACCGCCTACGCACGACGGAAGCCCGGGGTGTCGGTCGCGCAGGCCCTGGCGGACGTCAAGCGCGCCGCCGCCGAGATTGCCGCGCTCAATCCGGCGACCCGTCGCGCCTACACCGCGGATCTCGTGTCTCTCCGAGAGAACATGCTCACGGACCTCCGATCGACGCTGGTCCTGCTGTTCGGGGCCGCCGGCTTGCTGCTGCTGATCTCCTGCGCGAACGTGGCGACGCTACTGCTGGCCCGGTCGGTGGCGCGTTCGCGCGACACGGCGATTCGAGTGGCACTCGGCGCCTCGCGGTCGCATCTCGCGCTGCGATACCTGGTCGAGGGCGGCATGGTGGCGCTGGCGGGCGCCGCGGCGGGCGTGGCACTGTGCGTGCTGCTGGTGCGCGTGATCCTCACCGTGGGATCGGAGTACATCCCGCAAGCCGACGGGATCGAGATCGACTGGACGGTGATCGCGTTCGCGTTCGCCATGGCGCTCGCCGCGAGCCTGCTGTCCAGTCTGGCGCCGCTCTGGCAGGCGACGCGGACCGCGCCGAACGCGGTGCTGACCGAGGGTGTCCGCGCTTCAGCGGTGTGTACGCCCGGAGACTGTCGCGCGCGCTGGTCGTCGCCGAGATCGCGCTCGCGTTCGCGCTGCTCGCCGTGTCGGCGATCCTCGATCGTGCACCTGCGCGACCTCGGTCGAGTGCCGACGGGTCTGAACCCCGACGGCCTCCTGACCTTCTCATTGACGCTGCCCGCGAGTACGCCGACCGCCGGACGCACACAACTGCAGAAGCGGTTGCTCGAAGCGGTGCGCGCGGTGCCCGGCGTCACCGACGCGACGTTCACCAACCAGCTGCCGCTCGAGGGCTGCTGTCAGGGCGGAACGGTCCACGTCGAGGGCCGCCCGGCGGCCGACGACACACGCCGGGTCAGCTTCGTGTTCACCACGCCGAGCTATCAGACGACGATGGCCATGGCTCTGCGTGCCGGACGATTTCTCGCCCAGGCCGATCTCTCCAGGGATAACGTCCTCACCGCCGTTGTCAATCAGGCGGCGGTGAATCGCTACTGGCCCGACCGCAACCCGATTGGCGCGTCTGGCAGGTTGAACCGCCAGGATGGCACGCGGTTCGAGATTGTCGGCGTCGTGGGTGACGTCCGAAACGACGGCCTGAACTCCGCGCCCGAAGCCGAGCTCTACCTGCTGGCCGACATCATCCCCCTCAATCCGGTGTCGTTCGTGGTCCGCTCGCCGCTGCCGCCCGCCCAGCTGCTCATCGAGCTCCGCGGCGCGATCGGACGAGTCGATCCCATCCTCGCGATGCACGAAGTGAGGACGATGAACGAGATCGTGATCGACTCGCTGCAGCTGCAGCGGACGACCTCGGTGACGATGACCTTCTTCGCGCTCGCGGCGCTGCTCATGGCCACGCTGGGCACCTACGGCGTGGTCTCCTATGCCGTCCGTCAGCGCACCGTCGAGATGGGCACGCGTATGGCGCTCGGCGCCGTGGGCCGCGACCTGCTCAAGCTGGTCGTCGGCGACGGTGTGAAGCTGGCCGGGGCGGGCCTCGTGCTTGGCGCGTTCGCGGTCGGCGGCGGCGTCTGGCTGCTCGTTGAGCAGCTCGAGGTTCGAGACGTGAGCTGGCCGTCGATCGCGTTCTCAACCGTCATCATCGGCGGTGTGGCCGTCGTGGCGTCATGGATTCCGGCGTGGCGCACGACCGGGCTGTCGCCGATGGTGGCCATTCGCGATCAGCAGGCGTCGGTGTGGCAGTCAGCACATCGTGGATGGCAGCGAGCCGTGCACAGCGTCAGCCACGCGATGTCGAATCGTGACGAGGGTCCCGCGTCGATTCCGACGACGGCGTTGACGGAGTTCGTGGCCGCGTCACGGTCCGCGGCCTCGTTTGCCGATGCGCTGCAGACGGTGCTCGTGCGTGTCTGCGGCACGCTTGGTGTTGAATCCGCCGTGCTGCTGGAGAGAAACGGTGACGGATTTCAGCGCATGGTCGCCGTTGGCGCGATCGTGCCGCCCTCACTGGCCATCGCCGCGGACGGCTATCTCGCCGGCCGCCTTGCCGCCTTTTCGGAACCGCTGCCCTTCGAGCCTGGTGAGCTCGAGGCCCTGGCCGCATGGGCCGCCGCGAGCAGACCCGAGCGCAGCGACGAAATCACCCGTCTCGCCGATGTCGGCGTTCGACTGGCCGTGGCACTGCGCACGCGGAACGACATCGTCGGCGTTGTGCTGTTCGGCGCGCCTGACGGACGTGACCAGTTCAATAGTGCCGAGAAGCAGTTTCTCCGCGGCTGCGGCGATCAATTCGCGCTCATGCTGGAGAATGCGAGGCTGACCGACCGGGTCGTTGAACAGGAGTCGCTGCGTCGAGACCTGGCGCTCGCCGCCGAAATCCAGAAGCGTCTCCTGCCCACCGAGCCGCCGATCGCGGATGTCGCCGAGTTCGCGGCGCTCAGTATTCCCGCGCGGAGCATCGGCGGCGACTATCACGACTTCATTCAAACCGGCGATCAGATCGGTCTTGCCGTGGCCGACGTCTCCGGCAAGGGTGTGGCCGCGGCGCTGATCATGTCGGTGATGCAGGCGTCGCTGCGGATCTTCTCGGCGGACACCGACGAGTCGCTGCCGCACCTGATGGCGAGGATGAATCGCTTCCTCTTCCGCTCGACGCCGGCAAACAAATACGCGACGTTCTTTTACGCCCAGGTGGATGGCCCGCGCCGTCAGCTGCGCTACGTGAATGCCGGGCACAATCCTCCATTCCTGATGAGAGGCGCGCAGGTGAGCGCAGGTGTGAGCGGCGATGACGCGGCCGATATTCAGGAACTCTCCGCTGGAGGCACGGTCGTCGGCATGTTCCCAGAGATGGGTTACGAGGAGACGACGGTTGACCTGCGATCCGGCGACGTGCTCCTGGCGTTTACCGATGGCGTTACCGAGGCGCACAGTCCTGACGAGGCCGAGTTCGGTGAGGAACGGCTCAAGGCTGTGCTCGCCAGCGTTGCTCACTTGCCCGCGGATCGGATCTGCGCGGGCGTCGCGGCCGAACTCAAACAGTGGATCAAGGACGCCGAACAGTACCGACGATCTGACGCTCGTCGTGATGAAAGTACGGTGAGTCTCAGTCGGGCGTTGGCCGGTCGATGCTCTCGACGACGAGCACCTCGACCGGGCGGCGCAGCGGCTCGAGCTTCAGTCCGAGTTGTTCCTGCACCGCGGTGACGAACGCTGGCCGGGCGTCGTCGGGATCGGTGCTCGTCTCCGGCCGCCACGACATCTGGACGTCGAACGCACCTGGCACACCCGTCTCGTCCCGCACGAGCTCGCCCCTGAGCGTTGAGAGCATTCCGTCGGCGAGCTGGGTCAGCGTCACCGCCCTCAACTGGATCGCGTCCGATCTGCCGCTGCCGCCGCTCTGACATGGCTTATCAGGGGGCGCCGTCGCGCATTCGGGCCTCGGCGTGAGGCCCGGTCCGAGCTGTTTGTCCGCTCGTGCCGTCGTCATGACGTAGATCGTCTTCTCGCGCGTCACGAAGCGCGCCTTCAGTCGAAACCGTTCGACGAGCAGGGCGCGCATCATCAGGCGACGCTGCTCGTCGGTGATCGGCCCAGCGGCCTTGGCCGCGATGTCGAAACGCTCCTCGCGTGTCCACGCCGGCAGACCTTCGACTCGGAAGGGCTGCACGCTGTAGGCCATGCGGACGATGCTCTCGAGCGGGTTGTTGCTCAGCGTGATCCCGTCGGCGGGCGGGGTCCTGAAGGTAATGGAACGATCGGCGCCGACGTTCGGCTTGACCGACGCCACCTCGAAGCGCGGCGCAGTCTCCTGCGCAGCGGCTGCAGCAATGCCGGCCGCGACGATCGCCAGGACCATGGCCGATGAGCGTGCGTACACGCCGAACAGCATACAGCGCCTCCGCGGCTGGTGACGATCGGGCCGGTCCCTCAGAGTAGGATGCTTCCGGCATGCATGCGGATCCAGTTGCGCCGGTCGTGTTGGGCCTCGCGGTGCTACTCCTTTCAGCCAAGCTCGGGGGCGAGATCGCGACGCGATTGAAGCAGCCGGCAGTGCTTGGCGAGTTGCTGGCCGGAATCCTGTTGGGCAATCTGCCCTTTGGCGGCGTGCAGACGTTCGAGGCGCTCGCGCACAACGAGGCGCTCGAGATCATTGGCGGGCTCGGGGCGCTGATCCTGCTGTTCGAGGTCGGGCTCGAGTCCACCGTCCAACAGATGCTGAAGGTTGGACTGACGTCGGTGCTCGTGGCGGTGCTCGGCGTGGCCCTTCCGTTCGCGTTCGGATGGGGAGTGGGCGCCTGGCTGCTGCCCGAGGCGAGCCCCTACGTGCACGCCTTTCTGGGTGCGACGCTCACCGCGACGAGCGTCGGCATCACGGCGCGCGTCCTCAAGGATCTCGGCGCGTCGCGCACGCAGGAGGCGCGCATCATCCTCGGCGCCGCGGTCATCGACGATGTGCTGGGCCTCATCATCCTCGGCGTCGTCAGCGGCGCGATTACCACGGCGGAGCAGGGTGCGCCGTTCTCGGTGATGTCGGTCGTGAGCATCACGGTCGCCGCGGCCGTCTTCCTGGTGGGCTCGCTGGTCATCGGCGTCTTCGCCGCCCCGCGTCTGTACTCGGTCGCCTCGCTGCTCCAGGTGCGCGGCGTCCTCGTCACGCTGAGTCTCAGCCTGTGTTTTCTGATGGCGTGGGTCGCGAGCCTCATCGGCCTGGCGCCGATCGTCGGCGCCTTCGCCGCCGGCCTCGGTACTGGAGGACGTGCACTTCAAGGATTTCGTCGGACGCGGTGAACGCACGCTCGAGGATCTGATTCGCCCGATCTCGGATGTGCTCGTGCCGGTGTTCTTCGTGCTGATGGGCCTGCGCACCGATCTGGGCGCGTTCCTGTCGCCCGGCGCGCTGGAACTGGCGGCAGTGCTGATCGTAGTAGCCATCATCGGGAAGCAGGCGTGCGCGCTCGGTGTCACCATACCGGGCGCCAACCGCCTGGCGGTCGGCATCGGGATGATTCCGAGGGGCGAGGTCGGGCTGATCTTCGCGGGTGTCGGAGCGGGGATCGTGCTCGACGGCCAACCCCTCATCGGTCCCTCGACCTTCGCGGCGGTCGTGCTGATGGTTATCGTGACCACGCTGGTCACGCCGCCCGCGCTCAAGTGGAGCCTGGCCCGCGTGCGTGAACGGACCTGAGCGGGTCCGGACGCACTGCGTTAACATGTCGCCTCACTGAGTATCGCCTTATGAAGAAACTGAGCGGCTGGCAGAAGGTTGGTCTCTTCGCCGGAGTCGGATGCTTCTCCGTGGTCGCGATCGTGGTGATCGGATTCGCGATCGCCGTTGCATACGCCAGGTCCACGCTCGCCGATCTGGGCGACACCACGCCCACTCGTGTCGAGCGCGCGATTGTCATTCAAGCGCCGACGGCCGAAGCGCCGGCTCCAGGCTCCAAGCCGGACGCCGTGACGGCCGGCGAGCCGATGCAGCTGCGCGTGGAACTCCAGGAAGGATCCTTCGACATCAAGCCCGGCTCACCCGGCGGTCGCGTCCAGGTGGAAGGAGAGTTCTCCGAGGCGCTCTACGAACTCACCGAGCGGACCGACACCGACAACGGGAAGGCGCGCACGACGATCCGCTTTCGTTCAAAGGCCCCGGCCTGGGCACGATTTCTCGGCGGGATGGGTCGCAGCGGCAATGACCAGCCGCGGCTGACCGTGTCGATCCCGCCCGGTGTGCCGATCGATCTGACGCTGAATGTGACCATGGGCGAGTCGCGCATCGATCTGGGTGGCCTGACACTCAGTGAGCTGGGCCTCGACCTGTCGATGGGGAATCACGAAGTCGATTTCAGAACGCCTATGGCCGACGGGTTGCAGCGTCTCCGTCTGAGTGCGCGCATGGGGAACGTGTCCGTCGAGAATCTCGGCAACGCACGCGCGAAGAGCTTCGATGCGTCCGGCAGCATGGGCAACGTGACCGCCGACCTCGGCGGCGAGTGGCGGCCAGGCAGCGAGGCAGAGCTGTCCTTCACGCAGTCGATGGGTGAGGTGCGGGTGAAGGTACCGACCAAGGTGCGGCTCGAAGCAGATGTTCGCGACTCCGAGGGTCAGAAGTCGAACGTGCCCGGCGACGCCGATCAGACGACGGATCCCAAAGCGCCGCTGCTTCGGGTGCGCGTCTCCACGTCGATGGGCGAGAGCCGCGTGACGCGCTATTAGTGGAGCGATCCAACTCAATTGATGAGAGCACTGACCAGCCATCTCTATTTCTGGGTTCTGCTCGCGATCGTCGCCGGCGGGATGCTCGGCTACGTCGATCCGGCAACCGGCGTTCAGCTGAAGCCGCTCGGCGACGGCTTCATCGCGCTCGTCAAGATGCTGATCAGCCCGATCATCTTCTGCACCGTCGTCCTCGGCATTGCCGGCGCCGGCGACATGAAGAAGGTCGGCCGCGTCGGCGGCAAGGCGCTGCTCTACTTCGAGGTCGTCTCGACGGTCGCGCTCGCGATCGGCCTGGTCGTCGCCAACGTGCTCCAGCCGGGCGCCGGCTTCAACGCCGATCCGGCGACGCTCGACGCCAACGCCGTCGCCGACTACGCCAAGCGCGCCGACCACGCAGACCACCACCGACTTCATTCTGCGCATCATCCCGACCACGTTCCTCAACGCGTTCACCGGGTCGGGCGATCTGCTGCAGGTGCTGTTCGTGGCCATGCTCTTCGGCTACGCCATGACGCACATGGGCACGCGAGGGCGAGACCGTGCACCAGTTCATCGAGTCGCGCCTCGCACATCTTCTTCGCGATGATGAACGCGCTGATGAAGCTGGCGCCGATCGGCGCCGGCGGCGCCATGGCGTTCACGATCGGGCGCTACGGCGTCGATTCGCTGGGGCCGCTGGCGCTGCTGATGGGCAGCTTCTATCTGACCTGCCTGCTGTTCGTGCTGGTCGTGCTCGGCTCGATCGCCGCGTTCACCGGCTTCAGCATCCTGCGCTTCATCCTCTACATCAAAGAAGAACTGCTGACCGTGCTCGGCACATCCTCGTCGGAGTCGGCGCTCGTGCCGCTGATGCAGAAGCTCGAGCGGCTGGGGTGTTCGCGATCGGTCGTCGGCCTCGTCGTGCCGTCCGGCTACTCCTTCAACCTGGATGGCACGAACATCTATCTCACGATGGCCGCGCTGTTCGTGGCCCAGGCGCTGAACATCGATCTCAGCCTGCGGCAGCAGGTGACGCTGCTCGGCGTCGCGATGCTGACGTCGAAAGGCGCATCGGGCGTGACCGGGGCCGGCTTCATCACCCTGGCGGCGACGCTCGCCGTCGTCCCCTCGATTCCGGTGGCCGGCCTGGCGCTCATCCTCGGCGTCGATCGCTTCATGTCCGAGGCGCGGTCGCTGACCAACTTCGTCGGCAACGGCGTCGCCGCGATCGTCGTGTCGCGGTGGGAGAACGAGCTCGACGATCGCCACGCTGGCCCGCGAGCTCACACGAGGTGCGGCCCCCGCGCCCGCCGCGGTCTCCACGGCCGGCGTGGCGCGCCCGGGCGAGGTAGAATTCGAGCGGTCTGGCGTTAGCCAGCCACTGGAGTGAGCATGGAGATCGACCGCAGAGTATTCATCGCCAGCCTGGGTGGGACGACGGCCGTCAGTCTCATGAGCGACGAAGCCAAGGCCGACGCGCTCGAGGAGTACATGAGCGCCCGGCTCAACGAGGTCGTCAACGCGCAGACTGCGCCGGCCGCCCAGCAATTTCCGTCGATGGCCGAGCTCGAGGCGCAGATCGAGACGCGCGCGACGCGCCGCGGCGTCGGCAACCTGTTCGTCGCGCGCACGGGCAACGTCAAGCGGCTCGACAAGATGCCGGCAAAACCTCGGCTCGTGGATTTCTTCACGATGCGGTTCAACAACACCTCGAACCACTGCCTGCAGAGCGCGACCAAGGCGCTGCGTGGCGGGCAT
Source organism: uncultured Acidobacteriota bacterium (assembly GCA_963751025.1). Classification (GTDB taxonomy): domain Bacteria; phylum Acidobacteriota; class Vicinamibacteria; order Vicinamibacterales; family UBA2999; genus Gp6-AA40. The sequence continues at coordinate 469,351 of CAVVTC010000019.1, forward strand.
GTCCGAGGACGTGGTCCTGGCCTGTCTCCTCCACGATGTGGTGCAGGAGATCATCAAGGTCGATCACGGCTGGTGGGGTGCCCAGCTCTTCGAGCCGTACATCTCCGAGAAGGCGACGTTCGCGATCCGCTATCACCAGGCGCTGCGCTTCTACGCGGATACCGCCAACGGCTACGAGTATCCGGATCTGTATCGCCGCATCTTCGGCCACGACTACCGGCCGGAGCCGTACATCGAAGCCACCTACCAGATGGTGCGGAAGCACAAGATGTACGGAGAGGCGCGGATGGTCACGGTGAACGACCTCTACGCCTTCGACGCCAACGCGCAGGTGAGCCTCGATCCGTTCGTGGACATCATCGGGCGGAACTTCAAGCAGCCGAAGGAAGGCCTCGGCTACGACAACAGCCCGGTCGCCCACATGTGGCGCACGATCGAGCGCCCCGACGCGCCGCTCTAAAGAACTGAGAACGAAGAACGAAGAACGAAGAACTGAGAAGGACGAACGGCGAACGGTGGAGAACTAAGGACGCCGAACGAGGAACACGAAACAACACGTACGCGAAATATGCGTCATTGACTCGTGATGCGATTGGCCGAAATTGCGTGCCTGTCGTTCTTCGTTCTCAGTTTTGAGCTCTTCGTTCTTGAATCGGCGCAGGATCCCGCTCGGGATCATGGCTTGCACTTCGTCGTTCACATGACTGAGCACAAGCGAACGAGCGAGCGGGCGTTCGAGTTCGACTGTCACTTGATCGACGAGTTCCGATTCCGTGCGGTCGCCGACGAGGCGGAGAGGATCATATGGAGGGAGCTGCTAAAGGCCGGGACTTCAATCGGCGCGAACACCTCCGAGTCAGCCGGAGCCCAGAGCGATGCCGACTTCATTACGAAGTTTCAGATTGCATTGAAGGAAGGGAAGGAGTCGTTGTTCTGGTTGCGACTGCTGAAACACGCAAGCCCCGATCGTACCGCCCGTAGCGAGGTGCTTCGCCGCGAGTGTGACGAGATCGTGTCGATTCTCGTTGCGAGCCTGCGCACTGCAAAGGCGAATGCGCGACGGGCAGCGCAAGCCCGCAAGCAGCGCCGTTCTTAAGTTCTTAGTTCTTCGTTCTTCGTTTTTAGTTCTTAGTTCTCCGCAGGAGCTGAATGATGAGACGTGCAGCGTGTGTTCTTCTTGTGTGCTTCATGGCAACGCCCGCGTTCGCGCAGGGACCTGGGCCAGGCGCGCCGGTGGGTCTTGCGGCTGGATTGCAGAACTCATACAACCGGATCAAAGGACTGTTGACCGCATCGGCCGACAAACTCTCCGACGCTGATTACGCCTTCAAGCCGACCGCGGAGATACGGAACTACGGTCAGTTATGGGGCCACGTCGCCAACTTCCACTTCGGCACCTGCGCCCAGGTGAAAGGCGTGCCGAATCCGAATCAGGGCAACAACCTCGAGAACAGCGCGACGACGAAGGCGGCTGTCGTCAAAGCCCTCGCTGATTCATTTGCGTTTTGTGACGATGCTTCGCCGCGTTGACGGATGCGTCCGTGGCGGAGATGCTGACCGGCGGGCGCGGCGGCCCGCGCGCCAAGGGCATCGTGCTCAATCAGATCATCGAGCACGGCAACGAGATGTACGGCATCGGCACCGTGTATCAGCGCCTCAAGGGCGTCGTCCCGCCGTCCACCGAACAGCAAGGGCAGCGCGGCGGCGGGCGCGGGCGAGGGAATTAGACGACGAGTGCTGGCAGGTCACCGCACGATTGCCAATCACCAATGGTTCGCGATTCGGCTCGTACGAAATCCACTCGCTGCTTGGCGCCGGTGGGATGGGCGAAGTCTATCGCGCCCACGACTCGAAGCTCGGTCGTGCGGTGGCGATCAAGTTGCTGCCGGAGGCGTGGGCCTCCGATCCTGATCGCCTGTCGCGCTTCGAGCGTGAAGCCCGAGTCCTCGCCTCCCTGAATCATCCACACATCGCCGCGCTGTACGGCTTCGAGGAAGCCGCTGGTCGGCATCTGCTCATCATGGAACTGGTCGAGGGCGAGACGCTCGCCGACCGTCTCGTGCGCGGGCCGATGCCGGTCGACGAGGCGCTCGCCGTCGCCCACCAGATTGCCGAAGCGCTCGAGGCCGCGCACGAGAAGGGGATCGTCCATCGCGACCTCAAGCCGGCCAACGTGAAGATCACGCCGGAGGATCGCGTGAAGGTCCTCGACTTCGGCCTCGCGCGTCTGCCGGATACCGACACCGCGGCGTCGTCAGCGACCGTCGCGCACTCTCCGACCCTGAGCGTGCTCGCGACGCAAGCCGGAATGATCATGGGCACCGCCGGGTACATGTCGCCCGAACAGGCGAAGGGGGCGGTCGCCGATCACCGCAGCGACATGTTCTCCTTCGGCGCCGTCCTCTACGAGATGTTGACGGGCCGGCGCGCATTTCACGCGGACACGCCGGCCGAGACGATGGCCGCTGTTCTCATGCGGGAACCGGACTACGGTCTCCTGGCGCCGAACCTCAATCCGCGAATCACCGATCTGCTGCGCCGGTGTCTCGACAAGCACCCGAGACGCCGCTGGCAGGCTGCCGGTGACTTGCGCGCGGAGATTGAAACCGCCAGAGCCGCGCCGCACGCCGGCGCTGTTGCGTCGAGTTCCGTCGTTGCCGCACCGGCGCCGTTGTGGGTGCGTGCACTGCCAATCGCTGTGACTGCGGTCCTGGCCTCGGTCATCGCCGGCGGACTGGTGTGGTGGAACATCCCGGCCGCGATGCGTCCGCAGATCGTTCGGTTTTCGATCCTGCTCAACGAAGGGGATGTGTTCACCCAGGAGCTCCACGCGGCCCATGGCCATCTCACCCGACGGGATCGAGTGGTGTATACCTCGACCGGCCGTTTGTATTCCCGAGAGCTGTCGAAGGCCGCGGCGACACCTGTCGCCGGCACCGAGCGGATGGTCATCGCGGAGCCCGTGTTTTCGCCGGACGGTCAGTCGCTCGTATTCGTGTCGGTGGCGGATCGGGTCCTCAAGCGCATCGCGGTTGGCGGGGGCCCTGCCGGTGACGCTGGGTCCGGTCGAACTCCCCTTCAGCCTGGGCTGGGCCGGGAACGCGATTTTCATGGCGCAGGCGGCGGCGAATCCTGCGGATCCCAGAGAGTGGCGGTAAGCCGGAAACGATCGTCACGACTCGAGGCGGTCAGAGCGCGCGTAAGGACCGCAGCTGTTCCCGACGGCAAGACCCTGCTCTTCACGTCGATGAAGGCCGCCGGGGGTCAGGGTAGCTGGGACACCGCCGGGATCGTCGCCTACGCCTTGGGATCCGGATCGCGAAAGGTCGTCAGGCAAGACGCGGCCAACGGGCACTACCTGACGAGTGGGCAGCTGGTCTACGCGCAGGGCGGGGTGTTGTTCGCTGCGCCGTTCGATCTCGCACGACTGGAGCTCACTGGCCCTGCGAATCCAGTCCTCGAAGGCGTCAGGCGAACCGCCGGGGGAGGCACGCAGTTCGACGTGTCAGAGACCGGGACGCTCGTGTACATCGAAGGACCGGCAACGCTTCCTCGACACGCAGTTGCCCTCCGAGATGGTCGTACTCGATGGAGAGCGGTGAAGCCGAGGTTCTGAAAATGCCTGCTGGTCCGTACGAATCGCCGCGGATCTCGCCTGACGGAAAACGGCTCGCGTTCGGATCCAGCGATGGTCCGGAGGCGAATATCTCGATTCACGATCTCGATGGCGTCACCACGCCGCGCAAGCTGACATTCGGCAGCAACAACCGGTCCCCCATCTGGTCGGCAGACGGCCGTTACGTCCTGTTCCAGTCCGACCGCGAGGGAGACCTCGCGGTGTTTCGGCAGCTGGCGGATATGAGCGGGGCATACTGCCGAACGGCTGACGAGGCCAGCGAAAGGCGCGCTCATGTTCCGGAATCGTGGTCGAGAAAAGACGACCTGTTTCTGTTCAGCGAGATCAGCGGCGGGGCGGTGGCGACGCTCTGGAGCTACTCCATGCGGGACAGAAAGGCGACGCAGGTCGATGACGTGCGCTCCTCGGCCCCGTTGAACGCCGAGCTCTCGCCCGACGGACAATGGCTGGCCTACACACTCCGCGGCGGAACGGCGCTGACAACCATCTTGTCGAACCGTTTCCAACGACGGGCGCAAAAACGCGATACCGGTGAGAGCTCGGACACCACGCGACGTGGAGTCCGGACGGGAGAACGCTCTTCTACATTCCCGGAGCGGAAGTAGTCGCCGGCGTCACTGTCACGACGCAGCCGGCGCTTGGCTTTGGCAGTCCGCGTGCGTGGCCTGGCAAACTGCCCAACACCACTCCCTTCGGGGTGCCCACGAAATTTCGACATTCTGCCGGACGGAAAGCGATTCATCTACACGCGTCCTGAGCGCCGGCGGCCAGACACCGTCGGGCGAAGTCACGTGGCGCAGATTCGGGTCGTCGTAAATTGGGCGGAAGAGTTCCGCGCGCGCAAGTAGTCCCCTTTCTGTGATCGGATCCGCGAACGTGTAACTCGCGGCGAATCGAGATTCACGCAGGCGTCGACCGACGAGCGGGCATGGTGCTTGCCACATCATCACTGTGCTCGCTCGACTGCTTTTCCTCCCGATTTGCATCGTCTTGCTCGCGCCTGCTTCGTCCCCGGCGCAGTCGAAGGCGCGCGAGCTGAACGACGCGGGATGGAAGTTGATCCAGGGCGGCGACGCTGCCAGAGCGGCGAAGCTGTTCGCTGAAGCGCTGACGCTCGAGCCCGAGCAGCCTGTGCTCCTGCTCGGGGCAGGCGTGGCTGCGCACCTGCAGGGGCGCAGCAAGGACGCCAGCGTTCCGCTGAAGCGAGCGCTCGAACTCGATCCGCGTCTGACGCCTGCCTCAGTTCTCCTTGGTGAGATTGCATACGCCGATGGCGACATCGCGACGGCTATTGCGATCTACGAAAAGGCGCTGACCCACTCGCCAAAGGAACCGCACCTGACGACGAAGCTCCAGGCGTGGCGCGCCGATGCAGAAGCCAGCCGCGGATTCACCGAGCGACGGTTCGATCGATTCCGCGTCAGTTTCCAGGGTCATGCCGACACGGCGTTAGCTGCGCGCGCGACCGAGATCCTCGAGTCGGCGTTCTGGCGGATCGGGAAAGTGCTCGGCGCCTATCCATCAGAACCGGTCGTCGTGATGCTGTACACCGAGCAGCAGTTCCGTGACGTGACGCTGGCGCCGGCGTGGGCCGGCGGTCTGTACGACGGCCGCATCCGCGTGCCAGCGGCCGGCGCGGCACAGAGCCCGCAGCTGTTCGAGCGCGTGCTGGTCCACGAGCTGGCGCACGCCATGATCGCGACGATCGCGCCGAGAGGCGTCCCGGCGTGGCTGCACGAAGGGCTCGCGCAACATTTCGAGGGAGATGATGTCGAGTCGGCGCGGCGGACCATTGGAAAGACCGGCGTGATTCCGCTGCGCTACCTCGAAGGCGGCTTCAGCCGACTGACCGGCGGGCAGGCGCGAGTCGCCTACGACGAAAGTCTGGTGGTCGTCGATGCGCTGCTCCGGCGGCCGGGCATGGACTGGAACGCGCTGCTCCGCACGCTCAGCGAGAGCGATCGAACGGAATACACCTTCGACAGCTTCGGCCTGCGCTACTCAGCGCTCGAATCCGAGATCGCTGCCGCGCGCTGAGGCGCGCAGCCAGCGCGGTCGCACTACCCGCGTCCACCACATGGTGAAGCCGGTCACGAAGAGCAGTGGCGGCGCCAGGCCGAGCACGAGCCACACCACACGCACACCGTTGCCGGCGAAGTTGCCGACGTGCAGCGGCGCCACCCACGCCAGGATCACGTCTCCAGCGGTGCGTGCCGATGGCGCGGCCTCGGCAAGCAGCGCTCCCGTGTACTGGTCCAGATAAACGGATGTCAGATCGGCGCCGGGAGGCGCTGGCCTGACGCTCGAGAACATCACGAGGAACGCGGCCTTGTCGTCGAACGGCAGTACGACGCGAGCGACGTGCTGCCCGGGGGCGTGCCGTTGCGCCTGGTCCACCATCTCGCGCCACGTCGGCGCTGGCGACTGCCCGAGGCGCGGACTCGATTGCGGCGCTCGCGTCACCGTGATCGGTGAGATCCGATTGACCACCGACCGAAACCCTGAAGGGAACGCGAAGTAGGCGCCGGTCACCGCCCACATCAGGATGAATGCGACGCTCCAGAAGCCGACCGCGCTGTGTAGATCCCAGTTCACGCGTTTCCACTGACGGGTGAAGTCGATCTTCAGGCTTCGCCGCCAGTTCGTGCGGCCGGGCCACCAGATGACCGCGCCAGTGAGACACATCGCGACCAGACACAATGCGCCGATCCCGTTCACGAGGCGTCCGGTTCTGCCGCCGAGCAGGTCGAAATGGAGATCCTGCAGGTCCCGGATAAACGATCGATCGTCGAGCTCGCCGAGCAGCGTTGCGGTCACCGGATCGAGCAGCAGCGTCCGAAACCGATTGCCGCTCGTCGAATAGGCCAGATACGTCGGCCGGAAGGTGGTCGGCGCATCGACACCGGAGACCCGATCGCCGGGATAGGCGCTCGTCACGCTCTCCATCACAGCGACCGGATCGGCCACCGGCCCGGCTGCGCTGGGCGTGAAGAGGTCGGGATAGAGTGCCCGCTGCATGTCGATGCGAAAGACGAGTGCCGCGCCGGATGTGCACACCACGAAGATGTACAAGCCGGTGGCGACACCGATCCAGAGATGCGCCTGGAAGATGAGACGGCGGGGCACCGGCGAATTATGAAACTTTTCCCGCGGCCGCCGGCAATAGATGGGTAAGGTGAACGAGGCGGCGCTGCTCACGCGGGCATCCGAAGGAGACGAAGCCGCGTTCTGCGAGCTGTTTACGCGGTATCAGCGGCCGATCTACCACTACGCTGAGCGCATGTGCGGGTGCGCCGCGGGCGACGACGTGGTGCAGGAGACGTTCCTCGCGGTGCTCCGCCAGGGAGGGCGGTTCGACCCGTCGAAGGGAACGGTCCCCGCCTACCTGTTCGGAATCGCGCGGCACCACGTCATCAAGCGTCTCGCCCGGCAGGGCGCCTCGCTGACAGAGTCGGCCGAGTTGATGGCTGACCCCGTCGCGCCGAACGACACGCCATTTGAGACAATCGCCCGCGAGCGGATGATCGGCGTCGTGCGCCAGGCGGTCCAGTCGCTCCCGCCGGTCTACAAAGAAGTGGTCGCGCTCTGCGACCTGCAGGAGATGGATTACGCCACGGTGGCTGACGTCATCCAGTGTCCGATTGGCACCGTGAGGTCGCGTCTGCATCGTGCGCGGGCGCTGCTGCTGAGGAAGCTGGCATCGGTGCCCTCCGTGATTGAGACGAGTCGAGTGTGAGCATGCACCAACACGAGGATCAGGAACGCCAGCTGACGACCTGGCTGCGTCAGATGGCGGCGATGGACGCGAACGCGGGAGCATCGTCTGACGTCAGAGCGCGCCTTCTGCGGGAGGTCCGCGCGCTCAGACGTGAGCGACGCCTGACGTTGGCGAAGATGTACGCGCTGGCGGCGGGACTCCTCATCGCGACGGCGCTGCCGGTCTGGCACCTCTCGACCCGCCCGGCCGGTGACGTCTCCATTCGCACGACGCAGGCCGGGGGCGATGTCGAGATCGCGACGGCGTTCTATCCGCTGGTCTACAGCAACCTTCCGGTGACTCAGGGAAACCTCGTCCGATTCGAGGTCCCACGCACGGCACTTGCCACGCTCGGCGTCGAGCCCGTGGACTGGGCCGGACCGCAACCAGACATCGTGCTTGCCGATGTGCTCATCGGTGAAGACGGACTCGCGCGCGCCGTTCGATTCGTGCGAACGGCGGCTGACTATCAGTAGGAGCAACGACCATGAGCCTTCGCACGTTCGCACCGTCGCACGTTCGCACCGTGGTAGTCCTCGCATGCATCGTCGCGGCGGTCCCGGCGCTTGCGTTGGGCCAGGGCCGGCAGGCGAATCCGAATCCGGCAAACCCGCCGAACCCGCCGAACCCGGCGAATCTAGTGCGCGAGATTGAACGCTTCTATGTCCAGAATCTGAATGGGAGTCCAGTAGGGACCGATGTGATGAACGGTCCAGTGGTGACTGACGCGCCGTTTTCAGCCGAAGCCACAACGACCGTCACACAGGTACTCGGTGACGGTACACGCATCGAGCAGAGCACGACCGCGCGCTTCTTTCGGGATCGCACAGGGCGCGTGCGCCGAGAGCAGACCATCCTCGGACTCGGCGCATTGAATACCGGCGCGGGCAACCTGCAGACGATCACGGTCGATCCCGATCCAGGCGACGGCACGGCGTACACGCTCGATCCGACGACGCGCACGGCTCGCCGGGTGCCTCGTATGACCATTGTGAACGCCGGCCTCAATGTCGTTCGGACCTTCACCCCAGCCGGGATCAACGTGGCGGGGGCGCGCAGTGGCGGACCGCAGCCCGTCAACAGGGCAACCGAGGAGTCACTGGGCACGCGGCAGATCGAAGGCGTCAAAGCCACCGGCCGGAAGACGACGACGATCATTCCGACCGGGCAGATCGGCAACGACCGGCCGATCGAGATCACCGACGAGCGGTGGGAGTCTCCGGAGCTGAAGATGCTGGTCTACTCGCGGAACTCCGATCCCCGCACTGGCGTCGTCGAGTACCGGTTGACGAACATCAACCGCTCCGAACCCCCCGCGGACCTCTTCATGGTCCCGTCGGATTACACGATCAATGAAGCGGCGGGCGGCGGCGGGCGCGGCGCGCGAGGTGGCGGGCGAGGCGGCGGTCCCGACACTGGTGCGAAATAGCCCGACCGGGACGTGGTGAGCGGGCGCATCAGCCAGCAGGCGCTCGACACCGCGCAGCGGATGATCGCCGTCGGCGCCCGGCGTGAGGCCGCGGCCGAGTATCTCGACACGCAGTACCGGATTGTGCTCGCCTCGCGGACGCCTCGGACGCCGTCTCGAGACACGCGCCGGCATTCGTCCAGCGCATTCGACGGCTTCATCGAACACTACGCGCGCCTGCACCAGGTCGAGGCCGCGCTCGTCCGGGCGATCATGCGGACCGAGTCGGCATTCAACCCGGCGGCCCGCTCGCACGCCGGCGCCATCGGCCTGATGCAGCTGATGCCGTCCAACGCCCGCGAGCTCGGGGTCAATCCGTTCGTGCCGGAGCAGAACATCGAGGGCGGGGTGCGATATTTTTCGCAGCTGCTCAGGATGTTCGGCGGCATCGAGCTCGCGCTGGTCGTACAACGCAGGCCGGATTCGCGCAGCGATACGCGCGCGGACAGGCCGTCCTGTACGGCGAGACGCGCGAGTACGTGAGAAAGTCCTCTCCCGGCTGAACGCGCGCGCTGAGATTTCCACGCGCCACGCGAATCGTTTTGTGGCACTATGCACCAGCTCAAGCACTGACATATCTTTTTTCTGGCCTCATAACCTCATAACGTCCTGCGGCTATGGTGGGGGTGCGCTGGCTACCGGCGCTCGCGGCTGCGGTTCTGGCACTCTCGGCGTTCAATCTCACGTTTCGCCTCGGAAGCGAGGGGCTGACCGAGTGGGATGAGTCGCTGTACGCCACGTCCGCCCTGGAAATGGTCCGCACCCAGGAATGGGTTGCGACGACCTTCGACGGGGCCCTGGACTATTCCAATTCCAAGCCGCCGCTAAACGTCTGGCTGCTCGCGCTGTCGATGCAGGTCTTCGGCGTCAGCCTGGTCTCGCTGCGGCTGGTGTCGATCGTCGCGTCGGCGTTGACGATCCTGGTCCTCCTCGTCTGGGCCTGGCGTCGCTTCAGCCCTCCCGTCGGCATCTTCTCGGCCTTCGTCCTCGCCACCTGCTTCGGATTTCTCTACGTCCATTCCGGACGCACGGCGAATCCCGATGCGTTGCTGTCCCTCTTTCTTCTGCTGATCGTGATCGTGCTCGATGCCTCGCGGGACGCGCCCGGCCGCCGCGTGTGGCTCGGTCCTCTTCTGGCGGGCGTGTTCTTCCTCAAAGGCATGGCCCTCGTCATGCCGCTCCTGCTCATCCTCGTCATGGAATGGCGTGGCAGATGGCCGCGGCGGGAGCGGTGGCTTCCGCTCGCGAGCGGACTGGCGATCGGCGCGGTTCCGATTGCTACATGGGCTGTTGCCCGCTTTCAGGTTGACGGCTGGATGTTCTTCGAGCGCCTGTTCTTTCAGGACTTCGTCAGCCTGAGCACGACCGCGCTCGACGGCCACTCAGGGTCGCCGCTCTTCTACCTGAACATCCTGGTGAAACATCACTACGACTGGATGGTGGCCGCCCTGGCAGCGGTGATTCTGTTTCCGCCCCAATCATGGGCGTCTGTCCGGCGGTCGTTGCGCTTCTGGGAGAATGGCAACGAGCTCAGGGTGCTCATCGGCGCCTGGGTGGTGATCACGTTGATCGTGCCGGCGATCATGCAGACCAAGCTGCCCTGGTACTTGAACCCGTTCTATCCGATGTTCGCGCTCGGTGTCGGCTGGATGCTGGCCTATGGGTTCTCCCGTGTGTCGTTCGCGCCGGCCCACCATCGCTGGTTGCTCGTCGCGATGATCGTCATGGCGTCCACGATCGCCGAAGCGAAGTTGATCTGGTACTGGTCCCACTATCGCGACTTCGATCGCTCCGCGCAGGGGCTGCTGCTCGTCGAGGAGGATCGTCTGCGCGGCGTCAGGGTGTACCGGACGTCATGGGATCGTGCCGATGCCTTTGTCATGAAGGGGCTGATCGAAGCCGAGCCCGCCGAGGCGATGAGCGTGCAGGACTTTCTGTTCCGCAGCGGCCCCGGCGAGTACTTCCTCAGCTCGCAGGCGATCGACGATCCACGCCTGGTCCGCGTCGCCATGGTTGGCGATTACAGCCTGTACCAGCGTCATCTGGACGCATCGCCCGACCCGAACTAGACACGACGGATCGATCGGAGATAGATGTCGCGGACGGCGCCGATGGTGTCGGCGTCCGCCGCCGACTTGTCCTGGCGATAACCCTTCACTCTCGCGAAACGCAGCGCCAGGCCGCCGGGATAGTGCGGGCTCTCCTGCACCTCGTTGAACGCGATTTCGACCACGAGCTCGGGCTTCACATACACGGTATGGCGGTCGTGCGAGATCTCGAGCGCGCGCAGCGTCTCGGTCTGCCACGCCAGCATCTCGTCGGTCAGTCCCTTGAAGGTCTTGCCGAGCATCACGAATCCGCCGTGCACCGGGTCCCGCGCGCCGAGGTGCAGGTTGCTCAGCCATCCCGTTCGCCTGCCATGCCCCCACTCCGCGGCGAGGATCACCAGATCGAGCGTCCGCGCGATTTTCACTTTCAGCCACTGCTGACCGCGCCGGCCTGCCGCGTATCCCGCGGCCAGCGACTTGACCATCAGGCCCTCGTGGCCGCGTTGCAGCGTCTCTTCGAGAAAGTCTCTCGGCGGTCTCGCGCGTTGGCCGGACGAGACGCGGGACGACGAGCGATCGGGCGACGAGCTCGAGTCTGGCGGCCCGCGCTTCCTGGGCGCTGTCGATCAGGGATTCGCCGTCAGCGTACAGGCAGTCGAAGAGAAACGGCGTCAGCGGAATCTCCGCCTGCAGGCGATCGACATCGAGCTTGCGCCCGAATCGCTGCATCGTCACCTGGAACGGATGCGGTGAGCTGATCCGGCCTCAGGGCAATGACCTCGCCGTCGGCGATCAGCTCATGGACATCGAGTGCCTGTATGGCGTGGACGACTTCTGGCACGGCGGACGTGACGTCGCGAAGGTTCCGCGAGAACACGCGTACGTCGGCGCCGCTCTTGTGCACCTGGATCCGCGCGCCGTCCAGTTTCCATTCGAGCGAGACGTCGCTGTGCAGCTGATCGAGGGCCTCGTGCACGTCCGACACCGGCTGCGCGAGCATCGGCTGCACCGGCTGAAACACGCGGATGCCAAAGCCGGCGAGGCCGGTCTCGCCGTTGACCAGGGCGGCGCGCGCCACGGGAGCGAGCGCGCCGGCCATCATCGCGGTTCGCCGCAGCGACGCCGCGTCGACGCGGCTCGCCCGCGCGACGGCTTCGACGAGCACGCCTTCGAGGGCGCCTTGACGGAGCTCTCCGAAGAGGAGCCGGCCGATGAAGTCCTGCTCGGCGCGAGTTGCCCGGCCCAGAAGATCGCGAAGACGCTGCTGACGCGTCGCGGCGGCGCCCGATCCTTTCACTGACGGCGATCTGCGTGAACGCCTCGTCCACCTCCCGCAGGAGAAGCGCTGGAGCGCCCGCCGCCGCAACGTCCTTGGCCGCCCAGACGCTCGCGCCTCCGATCCCGATGCGCCCTTGACGCGGCTCGCCCGAGAGAAAGCCGATCGCGATCTCGATCTCCTCCGGCGCAAGACGAACGAGCAGGTCGGCGAGGAGACCGATCTTGGCAAGCCGCCCGCTCGCTTCGCCGACGGCGGCGCTCGTCGTGACGAGATCGTGAAGCAGCATGGTCGCTCGTAGAGCGCACGCTTCAGCGTGCGCGTGAACTATGACCTGAACTGGCGCAGGTGGTGATCCATGTGGAGGTACGCCCAGCGCAGAAACGCTGACTCCGACATCGGTCCGAAGATCGGATGCTGCTGCCCGTGAAAGCACGTCGTCTGCGTCGTGATGAGCTCCAGCAGCGTCTCGAGTTGTCTGATGTCGGCGGCGAAATCGGACGGCCGCGTCCCGCCGGCCTCCTGATCGACTTCCGGCCGCGTCCGAATGGCATGCGGCCATTTCAGCGGCGCGTAGAGCGCGATCCATTTGACGACGGTCCGCTGCAGCGGGCCCGATGCAGAACTGGCGTGACGCTGTCCGGTGACCGCGAGGAACGAGTCACTCAGATGGCAAATCATCTGATGCACGGACATGCGGCCCCACTGGCGTGTGCTCCCGGGATGGATGGTCCGCAGCCGCCGGAGGATCTCTTCTTTGTCCTGCGTTCGCGCCAGCGTCTTCATCGTCGTCCGAGGAGGCGCTCGCCGCCGGCGTCGCGGAACGCCGCAAGCGCGGCGTCGCGGCCTTCGCGAGCCGTCGCGAGCACAGCCTGGAACGCCGCCTGGTCACGGATGGCCTCGAACTGCGGTCTGACTTCGAGCACTGGGGCCACGTAGTAGCCCTTGTTGACGGCGCGACGCAGGTGATCGAGACCGAGTTCGAGCTCGCCAACGTCGCACAACAGCAACCCTTCTTGAAAGATCGCTTCAGGGTCGTCCATGACTTTGAGCGAGCTCAGCGCCTTGCGGACTTCGAGCATGTCGGGGATGCGGCGCTCGAGCCAGGCCTGGAGATACGACGTCCAGACGTAAAACGTTGGAATGCGCGCCATCAGGTTCATCGTGCTCAGGACCGTACGAGCCTCGTCGCGGCGTCCAGCCAGGCCCAGGCCGATGATCTTGATGCCGTAGTCGCCGCCACCAGGGTTGCCCACGCGCGGCTCCAGTCCGAGCAGCCGATCGAGGTCGCCGCTCAACATGAGCGTCTGCTCGATGGTCGTCGGCACGTTGGGATCGAGCCGGCGCGCTTCGGCATGCGCGTGGATGGCCTGCTCGAAGAGGCCACAGTAGCGGCAGGCGTGGACGAGCCCGGCGAACAGCTCCGGGTCGTTGCCGTGTTGAGCCGCCTGGCCCAGGAGGCGAACCATCGCACTCGTCGACTGGCCCATGTCGGCCTCGAGCTGGGCGTAGTACTTGTGCGCCACCGAGAGCCGCGGGTTGAGCGCGATCGCGCGATCGAGCGCCGTCTTCGCGCGCGCCTCGTCGGACGAGGCGTCGATGAACTTCGCGATCACGCGATGGCAGCGTCCGAGATGCGCCCACGCCGGCGCGAACGCCGGATCGAGATCGAGGCACTGCTCGTACAAGATCGCGCGCCTGCACGATGCCTTCGTAGGTGCGGGCCAGCTCGTTCGCCCGCAGGTACAGCTCGTACGCCGCCGCGTTGTGCGGCGTATCCGGTGTGGGCGGGGCGATGCCGGTCAGCGGCAGCGACAGCGCTTCCACCACGCGCCGCGCGATGTCGTCCTGCAATCGGAACAGATCGCCAAGCGGTGCCTGCACGGTGTGCGACGTCAGCACCGTGCCGCCCGGTACGTTCCACCAGCTGCGCGACCGCGCGAATCTGATCGCCGGATCGGAGCAGCGTGCCCATGACGACGCGATCGACGTTGGCCTCGGTGGCGAGTGCCTTGAGATCCGGAGTGTCTCCGGCAAAGCGGGCGGCCACCGCGCTCGAGCGGACCGATCAGCGATCCGATGCCGGAGAGCGACGTGGTGATCGCGTCGGGCAGGCTGAAGGCGAGAAAGTCGGTCTCGGCGTCGGGTTTGAGGATGCGGAAGGGCAGCACGACGAGGCGCGTCAGCGCATGCGCCTGCGCGGTGACGGCTTCGGTGTCCACGCCGCCGGCCCAGCGCAGCTCCTCGGCCATCACCTCCGCCGACGGCAGCCGCTCCGACGGCCGCTTGGCCAGCGCCTGGCGAATGACGCGATCGACCGCCGCGATGATCGAGGATCCGCTCAAGGCCGGCGGGTGTTCGTAGACCGTGGCGTGGATCACGTCGGCGATCGTCTGGCCGCCGAACGCCGGCCGGCCGGTGAGCATCTCGAAGAGGATCGCGCCGGCGGCGAAGAGATCGCTGCGGGCATCGACGGTCTCACCCTTGACGGCCTCGGGCGCCATGTAGCGCGGCGTGCCCATGATCATTCCGGTCCGCGTGACGTCGGTGGCCGCGCTGGTCGCGCCGTCCAGCTCAGGACGGGCCAGGCCGAAGTCGAGCAGCTTCACGCCGTGCGGCGTCAGGAACACGTTCGACGGTTTGAGGTCGCGATGGACGATGCCGCGCGCGTGCAGCGCCGAGAGCGCGGACAGAATCTCGAGGCCGACCGAGACCGCCTGGGCCACGTTCAGCGGACCGCGTCGCAGCTGCTCCGACAGCGCCTCACCCTCGAGCAGCTCCATGGCGATGAACAGGCCGCCGGTGTCTTCGCCGATCTCGTAAATCTGGCAGATGTTGGGATGGTTGACGCTGGCCGCCGCGCGCGCTTCACGCCACAGCCGCTTGCGCGCCGACTCGTCGCCGGCGAGCGCCGCGATTGTCTTCAGCGCGACCACGCGCTCGAGGCGCTCGTCGCGCGCCTCGTACACCACACCCATGCCGCCCTCGCCGAGCTTGCGCGTGATGGCGTAGTGGCCGAGTCGCGCCGGCGTCTGCCGTCGTTCGGCGTCGGCGGGCTGCGGATGCTGCCGGCAGCGAGGTCGTGCCCGTCAGCCAGTCGTACAGCGAGCGCAACCGTCCACGTGAAGTCTTGTCGGGCGAGTCCGGCACGGGATCCTCGATTTTACTCAGCCCTCACTCCTCGACGAAGGTCTTCAATCGACTGAGCGCAACATCCCACTGGCCGGAGATGTGGTCGAGGCAGCGCCGCGCCATCTCCAGCCTCCGCGTCTCGAGCTCCCAGATCTGCTCGCGTCCGGTCCGGACGTTCCGGGCCAGCCCCGCCGCCGACAACGCGTTGAGGTGCTTGGTGATCGCCTGCCGCGTGACGCCGGCTCCCTCGCTGAGACGCGTGATCGACTGCGGGCCCTCGGCGCAGAGCCGGGCGACGATCTGAAGCCGGGTCTCGTCGCCCAGCGCCGCGAAGATCGGCGCGCTGTCGTGCAGTCGTGCCGCGGCCGCGCTACGACTGCGTGACATAGCGGTCGATGTTCTGTATCTGCTCGCTCCACCCGCCCTCGTTCATGCGGAACGCCTCGGCTCGCCGGGCCAGCGGGATCCGGTCGAATCCCGACTCGACGATCGTCAGGCGCGTGCCGCCGGCGACGTCTTCCAGCATGAACTCGACGAGGGTCATCGGCTCTGCGCGAGTAGTCGGCCTTCGGATCGACGCCGGCCGGATGCCAGCGATACGAGAACAGCCGTTCGGGCTCGATCCGATCGACGGCCATCTCCATGGTCAGATGCTCGTAGCCCGGGTAGGTAATCTTGCCGAAGATCGTGGCGCCGGCCTTGAACTGGCCGTCCAGCTTCACCCGGAACCATTCTCCGAACTGCTTCGCGTCGGCGATCGCCCGCCAGACGCGAGCTGCGGGGCGCCTTGATGATGACGGTCTTCTCGATGCGGTCTGTCGCGGTGGTCGTGCTCATATGCAACCTCTCGGTTGCCTAATGTTATAGCGCACGACACGCTCACATGCAACCTCATGGTTGCGTAACCACAGCCGACCGCGTACGCGGCGCTTCGCGGCCGCGGAGGTCAACCGCGCGTGTTCACGTAGACCAGCGCGATTTCAGAGCCGGCGCCGCGTGGCTTCACCGAGACGACACGCTGGCGCTCCTCGGTGCCGGTCACCAGCTGCACGTCTCGCGCCGACGGCTTCTCCTTGCACACCGGCCGGCGATCGACGTCCACCGCCGCGGAAGTCGACGTCGCCCCGGCACTCGGTGACCGGACCGAAGGTCTTCATCTCCTGCCGGTAGAAGTCGAGAATCTCGTCCTGCGTGTCGCGCGCTCTCGTAGGTGCGCGGCCACGACTTTCACGCCAAACCATGGGCTGGAGACGTTGACGTTGGCGCTCTCGTGGTCGTCGTCATTGCGCAGCGGCTGTCGCGCCGGGATAGACGGGCAGGCCCGTGTCCGGGTTCTCGACGTCGGTCCGAACGTTCACGTTGCCAAACGGGCTTCTGATATCGACCTTCTTGCCCGTGCTCCGCGTCGTGCACGTCAACGCCGCAGGCGGCAAGGGGAAGCAGAGCCGCAAACACCAACGCCAGAGTCAGTGGTGCCGGAGTGGCTGGTTTCATGCTCTCGGATACGGGATTCGCGCTGACCCGGTTCCTACAGAGTATCTCAGCCACCAATCTGTGCGGCGGGCCTTCAGATTCGCATACCAGCGCGACGCGAAGTAGAGCATCACGATCGCGACGCTCCATACGAGGTAGAGCTGCGGGAGGCTCCACGCGTAACCCTCGGGCGGTGGAGGCGGCGCCATCGGATGGTCGGCGAAGAGCCACGGGCTGATCTCGCCAAGCCGGACGGCTGAAACGATCAGGGCGAGCGCATGAATCAACGGGATGTGCAGGACGTAATAGAAGAACGGCACGCGGCCGAAGACCGTGAGCCATCGCGCGATCGCGCCGCGTGCGCCCTCGACGAGCGGCAGCACGGCAATCGTCGGACCGAGCGTCATCAGCAGGAACGAGAGCGACGCCGGATATTTCGTGGCGTTCAGGAACTCGAGGCCGGAACCCCACGGGCCGCGGATCGCCGTAGAGATTCAGTCCGCGCAGCGCGAGAAAGAGCGCGATCGAACCCAGCCCGATCGTGAGACACGCGCCGCCGGCGTTGTCGCGGCTCGCGCATGAGCACGGCGCCGAACGCGTAGCCGGCGGCAATGACGCCGACCCACGGCACGATCGAATAGAGCACCCACACGGCAGGACCTCCGTCGCCGATCGCGATCGGTCCGGCCGAGAATCCGAGATACAGAACCTTCCAGAGCCCCGAAAGCCCGCTGTCCGCGAGCCTCGGCGCGAGCGTCGGGAGAAACGAATCGAGCAGGTTGTGTCCGGCGATCACGGCGAGGCCGAACGCGGCGACGGCTTTGAGCGGCAGCCGAACGAGCAGTGCCAGCAGGACCATGCACCAGCCGATCACCCAGATCACGCCGGCCAGGTCGTAGCGCATGAACTCGAGGTTGAAGGTCCACGCCACACGCACGACCGTCAGCTCGAGCAGGATCAGCCAGAGTCCTCGCGTCACCAGAAAGCGCCTGACGTCGCCGTGGCGCTGCGCGTACATGAAGGCACTGGTGCCGGCGAGAAAGATGAACGCCGGAGCGCAGAAGTGCGTGACCCACCGCGTGAAGAAGATCCCGGCCGTCGGGCCGCCTGCCGGCAGGCCCGAGTAGACGCGCACGTGATCGATTGCCATCAGCACCATCACCGCGCCGCGGACGATGTCGATGGACGAGATGCGTGTGGGCTGAGCCGACAGTCGACGGGGCCCTGAGTCGTGCTCATGGCGAGCGGAATCTTATCTCGCGGCACCCTTCTTGGGTACGTGGGCTGAGGAGGGAACCATGACAGGAACTCGACTGTTGTCCCTGCTGATTGTGGTGCTTCTGTGCTGGACTGGTCGCGCTTCACTCGCAGACGCTCGGTCAGAAGGAACGCTTCACCGCCGTCGCGATCGTCAACAACAACCTGGGCAGCGGTGCCGGCATCGTCCAGATTGACGTCACCCGCTGGTCCACGCAGGCCGAGCGCACCGAGCTGCTGAACGCGCTGAAGAAGAGCGGCGCTGAAAAGCTGCTGGACACGCTGCAGGACATGAAGCCCGTCGGCACGATCAAGACGCCCGATTCACTGGGCTATGACCTGCGCTACGCGAACCAGACGTCGCTGCCCGAGGGTGGACGCCGTATCGTGCTCGCCACCGACAGACCGATCGGGTTCTGGGAGGCGACGCGACGGCCGCGCACCATCGACTATCCCTTCACCGTGATTCAGATGGAGATCGACCGCAACGGCGAGGGGAAGGGGACGCTGTCCTACGCGACGAAGATCATCCCGCAAGGCGACACCATCGTCCTCGAGAACTTCGCGACGCAGCCAATCATGTTGACGCAGATCAAGTCTGAAGCGCACACCGAATAGCGCTAGACTGTGCGCGGAGGAAACCCCCGATGAGGACGACTCGAGTGTTGACGCTGGTCATTGCGCTGGCGGCTGTGGCCTCGGCGACGGTGACGTCGCAGCAGGCGCCGCCACCGGCGCCGGGTACTCCAACCGCGTTGCCGTCGCCGCCGGCCCGGGATCCGGCATGGGCCTTTCCGATCCAGGCTGGCACATTGCCGCCCGAGTCTCCGGAGCCGAAATCGGTTCCAGGCAGTACGAAGAAGTACACGCCAAAAGAGATCGACGATCTGTTCAACCCGCCCGACTGGTTTCCCGAGGAGCACAAGCCCGCACCGTCGATCGTCCAGAAGGGGCACGGCGCGGTGCTGGCGTGCGGCTCGTGCCATCTGATGTCGGGCCTCGGGCATCCCGAGTCGAGCGACGTCACCGGATCGACCGCGGCCTACATCATTCAGCAGATGCAGGACTTCAAGACCGGCGCGCGCAAGGACTACGCGCGCATGAACGGCATCGCGAAGGAGATGTCGGACGAGGAGATCCGTCAGGCCGCCGAGTACTTCGCGTCGCTGCCGCGCGTGAAGTTCTCGCGAGTCGTCGAGACCGCGACGGTGCCGAAGACGTTCGTCGGGCAGGGACGCATGCGCTTCATCGATCCCAAGCAGACCGGCATGGAGCCGATCGGCAACCGCATCATCACGCTGCCCGAAGACCAGGAGCGGGCCCGCCTGCGCGATCCCAAGTCGGGCTTCGTGTCGTATGTTCCGCCCGGCAGCATCGCGAAGGGCAGGGCGCTGGTCGAGAACGGCGGCGGCGGGAAGACCGTCGCGTGCGCCATCTGTCACGGCGAGGGTCAGAAGGGCCTAGCCAACGTGCCGCGCATCGCCGGCGTGCATCCGATCTACCTCGCGCGTCAGCTGTATCTCTTCAAGGAAGGCGATCGCAATGGGCCGGACGCCCCGCTGATGAAGCGGCCGGTCGCGAAGCTGACCGACGATGACATCCTGAATATCTCGGCGTATCTCGGATCGCTGCCGCCGCAGTAAGGCACGTCGCACGGGGCTGCCGCCTGAATCTCGGCAGCCCCGCACCACCTACCAGCTACCACCTACCGGCTAGCCTACGGTCGATAGTCGGCCTTGGCCTCCGACGTCTTGACGACGTCCTTCCCGCCAGTCGCTTCGAGAATCTCTTCTGCTTTCTTCGCCCAGTTGCTGTCGTCGCAGTGCACGGAGATGAGATACGCGCCTTCCTTCAGCCGGCCTGCGTAGCGCTTCGCTTCGACTTCCGGAATGCCGGCGCCGATCAAGCCGCCGACCAGACCGCCCGTGGCGCCTGCCGCCGCCGCGCCGGCGAGCGCCGCGACGACCGGACCGGCCGCGACGATCGGACCGATGCCTGGAATCGCCAGCGCGCCGATGCCGACCAGCCACCCCAGCACGCCGCCGAGCGCCGCGCCTGTGCTGGCGCCAGCCGTGAAGCCCTCCGGCGCCTTCGAATTGATCTCATGCGCGAGGTCCTTCGTGGTGCGATCCCGTTCGGGAAGAATCGCCGAGATGTCGCTGTTGCGAAACTCCGCGACGCGAAGCGCCTCGAGCGCGCGCTCGAACGAGGCTCGATCCGGATAGATACCAAACGCCACCATGTCTTTGGTCATGAAATTCCCCTTCTTGATCGTCAATGAGCTCGGCAGAGACGTCCGGGGTAATCAGGAGCACCAACCGTGCCGCGGTGCTGATGGGATGGCTCAGGCGAGGACGACGGCGCGGTCAACAACGTCTCATGACCGCTCCGCCGTGTTCTCAAGGCCTCAGAAGCCTGCTGAGATCGTCCCGGGCGCCGACTCGTTGTCGGCGGTATCGACGGCGATGATCGCGATCGCGCTCCCACCTGTCTCGCTTTCGATCTCCGCCATGGTGTTGCCCACGACGACAGCCCGCAACTCATCGTTGACGTACACGTCGTAGCGGATCAGTGACTGTGGGGCGAGATCGTCGGTCGAGGGATCCCATCTCACGAGCAGGAACCCACCAGTGTTCTCTGCGGTGATGTTCGCGGGCACCGTCGGCGGCGTGTGATCGTCGGGATTCGCGGGGCGCGTCGTCACGAACACGGGGTCGCTGACCGGCGAGAGGTTTCCATCGACGTCCCGGGCACGAACGGTGAACGTATAGGTTGTCTCCTGATTCAGCGGCACACAACCGGTCGGCACCAGCACGGCGGCGCAGGTGAACGTGGCTGTCCGCGAGTTCATCGTGGAGACGGCCTGTCCGTCGATGGAGATCGTGTACCAGATGAACGCGCCATCGTCAGTGGACGACCAGGTCAGCGACGCGTGTGTCGGGCCGACATTCAGTAACTGCACGACAGGCTTGGTGGGCGCGGCGAGCGCCCCGGGCAACGTGACGGTCACGACGTTGCTGGATTTGGACAGGTTCCCGGCAGCGTCCTTGGCGTAGACGCGAAGCACGTACGTTTTGCCAGGTTGCAGTCCCTCCAGTGTGTGACTCGTCACCGTCTGACTCACGGTCACGGTACTCGCCGCACAGCAGATGATGTAGCTGAAGCTGCCCGAGTTGTCGGTGGAGGGCCCCCACGCCAGCGACACGCTGTGCTCCGTCGTGGCTGTGACCACGAGGTTTGTCGGCGCTGTTGGCGGTACGCGATCCGACGTCCGGGACGACTGCGCTGAGCCGAGGGACGAACCACAGAGCACGGTGAGCAACAACACCTGAACTGCCGTGGACAACGGACGGGGATGTTCTCGTCATAGTTCCTCGCGATGAATCGATGTCTCGGTGGACTGGTTCGAGAGGGCCGTGAAGATGCAGGGCTCAGCAAGCGCCGTGCCTGGCTCCGGTGTGACGGATCGCCGCGGCACTGCTGTGAGTTCCGGATCTGACGTGATGAACGTTCACGTCCCGGTCCGGTCCTTACGGGCGCCGTAAGATACGCCCGCGAATGTTCAGCGCATTCAGAGGCCGAGGACGACGGCGAAGAGCAGCGGCGCGACGATGGTGGCGTCGGATTCGATCATGAACGTCGGAGTATCGACGCCGAGCTTGCCCCAGCTGATCTTCTCGCTCGGCGGCGCCCCCGAGTACGAGCCGTAGCTCGTCGTCGAATCGCTGATCTGGCAGAAGTAGCTCCACAGCGGCGTGTCGGCTCGGGCGCAGATCCTGCCGCAGCATCGGCACGACGGAGATCGGCGAAGTCGCCGGCGATGCCGCCGCCGATCTGCAGGAAGCCGAGCGGATGGCGCGGAGCGGTGGCCTCGTAGTACTCCGCCAGCTTCATCATGTACTCGATGCCGCCGCGCACGGTGTGCACGTTGCGGATGTCGCCGGTCATGCAACTGGCGGCGTAGATGTTGCCCAGCGTGCTGTCCTCCCAACCCGGCACGAAGATCGGGACGTCGAGCTCCATGGCGGCGTGGACCCAGCTGACGGCGGGATCGATCTGATACCGATCGCGCAGCGCGCCCGAGCGCAGGACGTTGAAGATGAATTCGTGAGGGAAGAGGCGCTCGCCGCGTGACTCCGCCGCTTTCCATTCAGCCAGCAGCGCGGCTTCCGCCGGCTCGATCGCCAGCGACTCGGGAATGCACGTGTCGGTCACGCGGTTCAGGCCGCGGCCGAGCAGCGCCTCATCGTCGTGCGGCGTGAGGTTGCGGTAGTTCGGCACCAGGTGGTAGTCCTTGCGCGCGATCAGACCGAACAGGTCCTCTTCGAGATTCGCGCCCGTGCAGCACACGGCGTGGATGCAGCGGCGACGGATCATCTCCGAGAGCGCGATGCCCAGCTCGCCGGTGCTCATCGCGCCGGCCATCGCCAGCAGCACGTGGCCGCCCCCGTCAACGTGCGCCTTCAGCGCTTGCGCCGCCCGGACCAGCTCGCCGGCGTTGAAGTGGCGGAATGTTCGGGTGAGGAACTCAGTGACGTGAGAGTTCATTGGCCACGACTGGCCCTGGCGCGATTTACGAACGGAGCCAGGTACGGACGATAGCGGGCGTACATCGTGGGTGGAAGGGAGTGCACGGCGCGGATGATTCGCCTGCACTGCGGTACGCCGCACTTACAGGTCATCTTCCAGTGCGGATCCGCTTCGGTCGTCGAGTAGTCGATGCAGATCTCGCGTCCACTGGCGAGCGGTGCGACGGCAACGAGCGCCATGGTCTCCGTGATGACTGCGTTCGCGTCGCAGGAGTGGTTGACGTAGTAGGCGTGGCTCCGCGGCGGCGGCACGAGCCAGGTGCCATCACCGATACCAATCCATCGGGGGCCGACTCGATAATGGGAATCGTAGGTGGAGGTTTTCACCGTCCCGGTGATGACCAGAATGGTCTCACCGGCTGCGAACGGGACGCCGGCGAACAGACCCTTGCCGGTCCGTCCCGTCGGCGCCACAAACACTCGCTGCATGGAATCGCCATGAAAGTATCACCGATAGTCCCGTCGCTGATGATCCTGGCTGCACTGGCGAACGGGTGCGCACCGCAAGCGCCGCCAGCCGCACAACCGACGCCCGGCGCTTCGTCGCCCGCGACCACAGAGACGGCCTTGCCGTCTGACGCGTTCGACGTGACCTGGCAGTGGGAGAGCCTGGTGACACCCGTGGACACCGTGAAGCCCGATCGGCCCGAGCTCTACACACTGCAATTCGATCGATCGGGCCGGGTGGCGGTCCGCGCCGATTGCAACAGGGGCAGCGGTCCGTACACGGTCAGCGCCGGCCGCCGAATCACGTTCGGGGCGATGGCGCTGACGCGTGCGGCGTGTCCGCCGGGTTCGTTGTCGGATCGGTTCGTGCGGGACGTGGGACGCGTCTCGAGCTACTTCGTCAGAGACGGTGCGCTGTTCCTCGAGATGCCGGTCGATTCAGGGACGTTGAGATTCAGACGACCGTAACGACGCCCTTCATCTCGTTATCGCGCAGCCGCCGCCTGCGGCGCCGCGAACGGATTTTCGTCGGCGGTCGGCCCGTAGACGGACGGCACCGGGATGTTCAGCAGCCTCAGGTACACGCCCAGCTGACCGCGATGGTGATACCAGTGGTTCAGCATGATCGACCGCAGGACCGCGCCACGCGGCATGGCCATCACTTCGCGGGTACCGTCGAGGACCTTCCACGTCGCGGCCATCGCGGCGTCGTCCATTCCGCCGAGCACCGCCTTCGCCTGCTTCACGCTGTTTTCGAGCGCCGGCACCAGTTCGCTCACGTGGGTTGCCGCCGGTTGAACGAAGGCAGGCATCTGCATCGAGGGCTGCGCCGCCATCTGCGCGACGCCGCCCGGTACCGTTGCGATGTGCAGCGCGAGCTGGCCCAGCGACATCGACTTCTCGTGCGGCTTCCAGCCGAGATGTGCCTGCGGGACACGCTCGAGAATTCGCTTCGTCGTCTGTGCTTCCTGTTCGAGCTCCTGAAGAAGTGCGTCGATCATTGCCATGGTTGTTGCTCCCTTCGGGTCCGGCTCAAGCCGGAACTACAGCCAGCCGGACGCTACGTTCACGCCAATTGCCCACGTTCCGCATCTCGCCGGATCCGCGCCAGCAGGGGAGACCACCCCTGCGATACGCCCGTCCGGTGCTCGTCCTGAATGAAGCCGAATGCGGTATGCCGGAACACGATCAGCGTCCCGCCCTCGACGTCCGTCAACCGGTACTGCAGGTTCGACATCGTCGGATAGGACATGAAGAGGGGACCGTAGATCTCGAGCAGCGTCGGCCGCTTGATGCTCTGCACGTGCCCCCAGAGGTGTCCGTTGTCGCCGCCCAGGTCGCGATACCAGCGGCCGCCGGGCCACGGTTCGAGCACCATCGGAAACGGCTTGCCGTCCGGCGTCTCGTTCAGCCGCCCCATGTGCGCCACGATCGAATCGAACGTGGCCTCGAGCGACGCGCGGACATGCACCTCCTCGGTGACGTCCAGCGTCAGGTTGTCGAGCGGCGGTGCGATGGTCATGAATTCCTCCTCGGCGGGTCTGAAGACCCGCCGCTACGATGATTTCGAAGGCTTGGCTTCCGCGTGCGTCTTGATGCGGCGCAGTTGGCGGCCCCAGTACCTCGCGAACAGTCCGGTCCATTCATGCACCGGTCTCAGGGCGTCGGCGTTGGTCCGGTACAGCGTGCGCCGGCCGTCGCGGCGCATCTCGACGAGGCCGACGTTGAGCAGCACCTGGAGATGTTTCGAGACCGACGGCTGTTCGACGCCGAGCGCGAGCGCGATGTCGCCGACCGCGCGCTCTTCCGGGCCGAGGAACTCGAGAATCTCCCGCCGGCGAGGCTCGGCGACAGCGTTGAAGGCGTCAGATGTGGTGGATGCGCGCGGCACGAGACGATCATATTCCCATATAGGAATATGTCAAGCTCGACCCGTATACTGACCGTCAGCGCGTAAGGCGCGCATCCGACGATGCCCGATCGAGAACTGGATGAGCGCTCACCGAAAGCAGTATGGCGGCGCGTCGAGGACGCAGTGCTCGCAGGCGATCCCCACGCGCTCGAGCAACTGATCCGCGAGCACGGGTCGATGCTGCAGCAGAACCCCGGTGGGACCTGGATTGGCGACTTGAGACACGACGGGCTCGGCAATCCGCGTGACTCGGACTCGCTGCCGGACGCGCGCTCGATCATTGCCGGGAAACAGCATTTCGAGAGTTGGGATCGGTTTGCCGCCTTCCGTGAGTCACTGCAGGATCCGCAGTCGCCGGCGGCACAGTTCGAAGCGGCCGTCGACGCGGTCGTGACTGGCGACGCCGCCACACTCGACCGTCTGCTCCGACAGAATCCCGACTTGATTCGAGCACGGTCGGCCCGGATCGCATCATTCGACCCTCCTCCACTACGTGGGCGCGAACGGGTTCGAAGGGTATCGTCAGCGAACACCGAAGAACGCTGTGCAGGTCGCAACGATCCTCCTCGATGCTGGCGCCGACATCGACGCAGTGGCCGGCATGTATAGAGGGACGACAACGCTGGGACTCGTTGCGACGAGTGTTCACCCGGTGCAAGCGGGTGTGCAGGCGGCGCTGATCGACCTGCTCGTCGATCGTGGAGCCTCGCTCGATCGCGCGGTGGCTCCCGACTACACTCACGGCCGCGTCGTCAACGCATGCCTCGCCAACGGTCGCGGCGAAGGCGCCGAGCTGGTGGCCAGACGCGGCGCATATCTCGACCTCGAGGGCGCCGCGGGCGTGGGACGTCTCGACGTCGTGAAGACGTTTTTCAATGGCGACGGCAGCCTGACGTCGGGAGCGACGACGGATCAGATGAAGTCCGGCTTCAAGTGGGCGTGTGCCTACGGCCGGCTCGACGTCGTGAGATACCTGCTCGACAAGGGCGTCGACGTCACCGAACGGCATCGCGGCGAAACGAGTCTGCACGTTGCCGCATACGGCGGTCACGTCGAGGCGGTCGCGCTGTTGCTCCAGCGCGGCGCACCAGTTGAGGCCGAGGACGAGGTCTGGGCGAACACGCCCCTTGGGTGGGCGCTCTACGCGTGGAGCACCCGGCCTCCTGACGCGAAGCCGGATCCGTACTATGACGTGGTGGCCCGTCTCGTCGCCGCGGGTGCAACGGTCCGCCCCGAATGGCTGGACGATGACGCGATCAGTAACGACAGACGCATGCTCGCGGCGCTCGATCGCGGCCTGCCGCGATAGACTACCAGCGTTAGGCGGACCTGAAGGTCCGCCTGTCGATGGAGGTGCAGTGAGGTCAGCGATTGCTGCGGTTGTCGTGTTCGCGTGGGTCGCGCTCGTGTCTCCGAGCCTTGTCGCGCAGTGGCCCTCGTATCCGACGAAGAACGTGCCGCGCACCGACGGCAAGCCCAATCTCACCGCGCCGCCTCCGCGCACCGCTGATGGCGTGCCCGACTTCTCCGGGATCTGGAATTACGCCGGCGTCCTCGGCTTTCGCGGCGGGCCGCCGCCTCCGCCTCCGGGCACACCGGTGCAGGCGACGTTCTGGAACATCGAGGCCGGCTTCAAGGAAGGACTGCCGTTCACGCCGTGGGGCGCCGAACTCCGACGCACGCGCATGGCGGACAACAGCAAGGACAACCCGGATGCGGCCTGTCTGCCGCTCGGTCACATGCAGCTTCACACCCACTCGCAGCCGCGCAAGATCATTCAGACGAAGGATCTGATGGTGATCATCTACGAGGCCAACGCGAACGTGCGGCAGATCTTCCTCGACGGCCGGCCCGCGCCGACCAACGATCCGCAGCCGTGGTGGTCCGGCTACGCGCGGGGCTGGTGGGAGAGCGACACGCTCGTTGTCGAGACGACGAACTTCCGTGATGAAGGCTGGCTCGACGTCAACGGCGCGCCGCTGTCGTCATCAGGAAAACTCACCGAGCGTTTCCGTCGTCCGACGTTTGGCACGCTGGAGATCGACGTGACGATCGACGATCCCAAGTCGTACACGAAACCGTGGACCGTCCGCGTCAATCAGCGTCTGCTGGTGGACACCGAGCTCATCGAGTTCGTCTGCAACGAGAACCAGCAGTTCAATCCAGCAACGGGTGGGCCGCTGCCACGGAATTAGCCACGAAGAACACGTTTACTCAGGACCAATCTCATAGAATTCGCTTCGCAATGGCCCTCGCTCCTGGCGCACGCCGCGGCCCATACGAAATTACCGCCAAAATCGGCGCTGGTGGCATGGGCGAGGTGTATCGCGCCCGCGACACGAAGCTGGATCGTGACGTTGCGTTGAAGATTCTTCCCGCGGCGTTCGCGAGCGACCCCGAGCGGCTGGCGCGGTTCGAGCGCGAGGCAAAGACACTCGCCGCTCTCAATCATCCCCACATCGCGCATATTCACGGCCTCGAAGAGTTCGACGGCGTACGCACGCTCGTGCTGGAGTTCGTGGACGGCCCCACGCTCGCGGATCGGATCGCGCACGGCCCAATCCCGATCAATGAAGCGTTGACGATTGCGCGCCAGATTGCTGAAGCACTGGAGGCCGCTCACGATCAGGGCATCATCCATCGTGATTTGAAGCCCGAGAACATCAAGGTACGGACTGACGGCACCGTGAAGGTTCTCGACTTCGGGCTCGCCAAGGCGCTCGACCCGACATCCGCCGCAACCGCAGACGTGACCGCATCGCCGACCATCACCGCGCCTGCGCTGATGACCGGCGCCGGCATGATCGTCGGGACGGCGGCCTACATGAGTCCCGAGCAAGCACGGGGCAAGGCGGTCGACCGCCGCACAGACATCTGGGCGTTCGGCTGCGTGCTGTTTGAGATGATCACCGGTCGCCGGGTGTTCCCCGGTGCGACGGTGTCAGACACGATCGCAGCCGTCCTGGAGCGGTCGCCGGACTGGACTGCGCTGCCGCCGGCGACGCCGCCACGCGTGCGGCACATTCTCGCGCGTTGTCTCGAAAAGGATCCGAAGCAGCGCTGGCGAGACATCGCCGACGTACGCATCGAAGATCGACGATGACGATGGGGAGGCGTGGCGACCGCAGACGGACCGCGTGTCGCCGAAAACCTCCCGCGCCGCTGAACGAGCGGCGTGGGCGC
The DNA here is from genome assembly GCA_963751025.1 of uncultured Acidobacteriota bacterium. Lineage (GTDB taxonomy): Bacteria > Acidobacteriota > Vicinamibacteria > Vicinamibacterales > UBA2999 > Gp6-AA40. Next base: position 497,530 of record CAVVTC010000019.1, read on the forward strand.
TGCTGGTCGCGTTGGCGGCCGCGGTGGCGGCAGTGGCGACGCCAATGTTTCGCCAGGCGCCTGCTCCAGCCGAAATCCGATTCAACATCCTGTTTCCACGCGGCGTTGCCGCTGACTTTGCGCAGCTTGCGATCTCGCCAGATGGTCAACAGATCGTCGTGGCGCCGGGCTTCGGCCTCCAGCAGTCCGGTCCACTGTGGCTGCGACCGCTGGCGTCGACATCGGGGCGACTGCTGACGGGAACCGAAGGCGCGGGCTTTCCGTTCTGGTCGCCGGACGGCCGGTCGATTGGCTTCTTCGCCGATCAAAAGTTGAAGCGTCTCGACGTCAACAGCCAGGCCATCCAGATCCTCGCCGATGCCCCGGTCGCGCGCGGCGGCGCCTGGCAGGCCGACGACACGATTCTGTTCGCGCCGAACGCGGTCGGTCCGCTCTTTCGCGTGCCGGCGAACGGTGGCCAGCCAAGCGTCGCCACACAGCTCGAGGCCGGACAGAGCGATCATCGAGCGCCGTTCATCCTTCCCGACGGCGAACACTTCATCTATTACGCGAGAGGGACGCCGCAAGTCCGCGGGGTCCACGTGGCTCGCCTCGATGGCACCGAGAAGAAGCGGTTGCTCGACGCGGACGGCGCTGCCGTCTATGCACGATCGGGTCATCTGCTGTTTCCGCGGGAGGGGGCGCTGCTGGCGCAGTCGTTCGATGCCACGCGCCTGACGCTCCTGGGTGAAGCGTTTCGCGTCGCTGACAGCGTGTCTGTCAATCCAGGGATCAGCCTCGCCTCGCTCTCCGCGTCAGCATCCGGACCGATTGCGTACGGCACGGAGAGCATCCGTCGAACGCAGTTCACCTGGTTCGATCGTGCCGGCCGGCGGCTCGAGACGCTTGGTCCGCCGGATCAAAGAAGCATGGCCAATCCGTCGCTGTCGCCCGACGGCGGTCGGCTCGCGTTCAGCCGTGTCGTCGGTGGGAACTGGGACATCTGGCTGACCGACATGCAAGGCGCTGATCAGCCAAGTCACGTCGGCGATCTCCCTCGACTTCAATCCGGTCTGGTCAGCGAACGGCCGGCGAGATCTTCTACCAATCGAGCAATGCGAATATCTACTCACGATCGGTGACCGAAGGCACGCCCGCGCAGGCCCTGTTGAGGGAGCCAACGATGGTGTACCCGTCGGACGTGTCGCCGGACGGAAGCGTTCTCCTCTACACCCGGGCCACGGGTCCGTCCACCGATCTCTGGTACGTGTCACTCGGTGCCGACCGCACGCCCCACCCATTCCTGCAGACGGCCTCTCAGGAGCGCGACGGCCAATTTTCTCCGGACGGCAAGTGGGTCGCGTATCAATCGAACGAGGCGGGTCATTTCGAAATTTACCTGCAGCCGTTTCCGGGCCCAGGCGATCGGATTCGAGTCTCTCCGGGCGGCGGCCAGCACGTGCGGTGGGCACGAAACGGAGACGGGTCTGAACTGTTCTACCTTGCTGCCGATCAGCGATTGACTTCAGTTCGCGTGACACTCGGCGCGAACGGAAAGCTCGTTCTCGGCACCCCGGTGCCCCTGTTTCGAACGGAGTACGACACCGGCTTCCTGCCGCGGCAGCACTACGTCGTCTCGCCCGGCGGCCAGCGGTTCCTGATGAACGCCGCGACTGACGCGATCGATCCACCGTCGATCACGCTGATTCTCAACTGGAAGGCAACGCCCTAGCAGCCAGCGGCGGTCTTCCGATGCCTTTCGCGAGCTAACCGCCAACAGCGAGCGCGTAGCCGCGTTCTTGCGCGCGGTTCACCGCGACGATGCCCGCCGGCGCCATGTGAGAGTTGCGAATCAGGTTCGAGGCCAGCTCCTTGTAGATCTCGTCGGCGTTCGCGCCTCTCGCCGTGGCGATCACTCCGGCAATGCGGCGCGTCGCCATCTGACACACCGCGAAATGCACGCCGCGCCCAATCAGCGCGTCCAGCGTGACGCCGAAGTTCGGCAGCGTGGTCCCGTAGTCGCCCTTGTTGTAGACGTTGATCGCCGGCCGCGCCTTGGTCTTCGGATCATCGACCTCGCTGGCGTTGCCGATGGGTCCGCCATACTTCGCCCATATCGCATCGGTATACGCAAACGGTGTCGAGTTGTGACGCATGACCAGGACGACAGCGGCGTCGGCGTTGCCGAGCCCGTAGCCATTCTGGTTGGCGACGAAGAAGTTGTTGGCGAAGAGCATCGCGCTGCCCAGGCCCTGAGGGCTGATGGTGTCGATGATGAATCGATGGCCGCCGGGGATCTGGTCGAGCCAGTCATCCTGCGCATGCCGTGTGGGCCGCCATGGCGCCGCGCTCCCTGATTGCGCTTCGGCCTGTTCAGCCCTGAACATCGTGCCGCCGACAACCGCCGCACCGGCGGCGAGTCTGGACAGAAACGATCGACGCTCTCGTGGTCCGGATGTAGTAGTGGACATGGCTCTCCTCGCGCGTGAAGGACTCATGATACGTTGACGGCCGAGGAGTGTGCCAATGGCCGATGCCACCGTCGCGAACCAGAAACAGATCCTGGCGAACCAGAAGAAGATCCTCGCCAACCAGAAGAAGATCGAGGGGAATCAGAAGAAGATCCTCGCCAATCAGAAGAAGATCCTGGCCAAAGTCTCCTAGGGGTCGGGCCTTCAGGGCCGAACATCGGAGGTCGAGATGTTCGCGCGCCTGTCGTTCGTCATCGTCGTGTGGCTGCTGTCTGCGGCGGCGGCCGCGTCGGGCAAACCAACACCGGGCAGATTGCCGGCGTCGTGCGCGACGCGCAAGGCGGAGCACTGCCGGGCGCCACGGTTATCGCGGAGCATCTCGAGAGCGGCACGCGAGTCACCCGAGTGGCGGACGAGGCAGGACGATATCTGCTGCCGTCGCTGCGTGTCGGCTCCTACACAATCACCGCCGAGTTCGCCGGCTTCAGGCGCCTCGTGCGGTCCGGCCTGGTCCTCCAAATCGGTCAGGTGATCACCCTCGACCTCGAGCTCGAGGTCGGCGGGCCAACCGAGTCGGTGATCGTCAGCGCGGAAGCGCCGCTGCTGCAGACGGCCAACGCCGAAGTCAGCGACATCATCGAAAACCGCGAGGTCGTGCAGCTGCCGCTCAACGGCCGCAACTTCCTGTCGCTGGCCCAGCTGAGCGACGCGGTGGTGATCCCTCCTGGAGGCACACGCGGCGACGCGCTGCAACAGGCCGGGCCGCTCCCCAACGTCGGCGGCCAGCGGTCGGGTCACAACATCTATCTGCTCGACGGCGCGAAGGTGACCGACGAGCTGTTCAACAACCTGGTGATCAATCCATCGGTGGACTCGATCCAGGAGTTCAAGATTCAGAAGTCGCAGTACCCCGCCGAGTTCGGCGGCAAGGCGTCGGCGCTGATCAACGTCGCGACGCGCGCCGGCACGAACGCGCTGCACGGGAGCCTCTTCGAATTCGCCCGGCACGATGCCCTCGACGCGCACAATTACTTCGATCGCGCAGGATCAGCCGGTGCCGCCGCTGCGCCAGAATCAATTCGGCGGCACCGCTCGGCGGCCCGATCGTACGCACGCGGACGTTTTATTTCGGGAGCTTCGAAGGCCAGCGCGCGCCGCCGATCGCTGACACGGACGTTCTCGGTGCCGCCGGCGTCGATGCGGGCTGGCGATTTCTCGGGCAGCGCGCACCGATCTGCGACCCACTGGCGATCGATCCGGCAACAGGTGCTGTGCACACCGTTTGCGGGAAACCGGATCCCGGCCGGTCGCATCGATCCGCTGGCGGCCGCGTTCCTCGAGCACGTGCCGATACCGTCGTCCGCCGCGGCGCTGCAGAACCTGACCTCGGTCGAGCAGCAGATCCGCGACGTCGAATCAGGTCAGCATTCGCGTCGATCACCGCATCGGCGCGTCGGATCAGATCTTCGCCCGCTTCAGCACGTTCGACGCCGACGAAGCTGCAGCCGTTCGGCACCAGCAGCCTGCAGGAGACGCTCGTGCCCGGCTTCGGCCGCAACGTCGGGACCAGCGCCCGAAACCTTGGCGTCAGCCACACTCGGATCGTGGGCTCGAACGTCCTGTTCGAGCTGCGCGGCGGCTGGATGCAGGTGGACGGCGGGCAGGTGAGCGTGAACCGCGGCGAGGACTTCGCGGGCCAGGTCGGTCTGCAGGGAGTGACGCGCGATCCGCGGGACGTCGGCTATCCACAGATGTCGACGGCGGGTCTGTACAGCACGATGGGCGATCCCTCGTCATTCGTGTTCCGCGACAACCAGCACTTCGAGGTGTACAACTCGCTGCTCCTCGATCGCGGCGCGCATCGGGTGAAGTTCGGCGGCTACTACTTCCACCTCCAGTTCCGGCCCGAACAGCCCGACAACGCTCGTGGCGCGTTCACCTACACCGGCCAGTTCACCGGCAACGCTTTCGCCGATTTCCTCCTGGGCTATCCGACCAGCGCCGTCTCCGGCATCGGGCGCGGCGATCAGGACGGCCGCACCAACTGGGCGCACCTCTTCGTGCAGGACGACTGGCGCGTGCGATCGAATCTCACACTCAATCTCGGGCTGCGCTACGAATACAACCAGCACATGCGCGACGAGGACAATCGGCTGTCGTCGGTGGACTATCTGACGCCCGGCGGCCGGTTCGTGATCGCGAGCGATGACGATGGGGCGATCAACCCGGAGGCGCAGGACCTGCTGCCGTTGATACCAGCTTCCATATGTGACGTCAGACGAGGCCGGCTGGGAACGTGGGCTGTTGAGCCCGAGCAAGCTGCGTCTGGCGCCGCGCACCGGCGTTTGCGCTGTCACTCGCCGACGAGCGCGCGGTGATCCGCGGCGGCTACGGCGTCTTCCTGAACCAGTGGGCCTACAGCGTCCAGACCGCGTTCTCGCGCAACCTGCCGTTCTTCTCATACAAGCAGGTCGATGTGCCCGCCGACCGGCGCACGCCGTCGTTTCAAACGCGCGACATCCTCACCGCGGATCCGACCGGCGTGGCCGGCGCGAACATCATGGACCACGACTACGCGGTCGAGTACACGCAGACGTGGAGCGGCGGCCTGCAGTACCGAGGTCGCGCCGTCGACGATGGTCGAAGCGATGTACATGGGCTCGTGGACGCTCGGCGCCGACAACGGCATCGTGCGCAACGTGCCCGAACCGGGCGCCGGATCGATCCAGGCGCGGCGGCCGAATCCCGCAACTCGGGTTGATCCGAATCGATCCGCTTCGACGGCAAGTCCATCTATCACGGCCTCACGCTGAGGGCCGAGCACCGCCTCCGCATCGCGCTTGGCGTTCAACGTCAACTACACGCTGTCCTCGTCCATTGACGATGCCTCGAGTCCAGGCGCGACGGAGGCGGAGGTGAACCTGCCGCAGAACGTCAACAACATCTTCGACGAGACCGGTGAGTGGGCCGCACTCCAGCTTCGACCATCGTCATCTGTTCGTGGCCAGCGCGCTGTATCAGTTCCCGGAGACCGTGTGGCGGCACAGGCGGTGTCAGGCGTTGCTCGGCGGATGGCGCGTGAACACCGTCGTGTCCCTGCAGTCGGGCGCGCCGTTCACCGTGAACCTCGGTGTGGACCGCGCGAACATCGGCGCCGGTCCGGCGCAGCGGCCCGATCAGCTGCGCGATCCCAATCTGCCGTCCGACGAGCGCAGGCCCGATCGCTGGTTCGATACGGCCGCGTTCGCGCTGCAGGCGCCGTTCACGTTCGGCAGCGCGCCGCGGAACAGCGTCATCGGTCCCGGATTCACCGGCGTCGATCTCGTGACGGCCAAGACGTGGAGCGGTGGCCGGTACGCGGCAGCTCGAGTTCCGCTGGGAGATCTTCAACCTGCTCAACACGGCCAACTTCGATCTCCCGAACCGGACGTTCGGGAACGCCAACTTCGGCCGCATCTTCAGCGCCAAGAGCGCGCGCGAGATGCAACTCGGCGCGCGTTTCTCATTCTGACGCGCGCACCCGCGCGCGCAGGTACAAGGGCAAAAAGTCAAAAGTCAAAAGTCAGGTCAAAAGTTACAACGTCAAGACCAAGCGCAATCAGACCTGCACCTTTGACCTGCAACCTTGACCTGCTCACCTTTGCCCTCGGCCTTTGACCTTTGCCCTTTGCCCTGACTACGGTGTCCAGATCTTCGACTTCCCCACCACCGGCCAGCGTCAGCATCAGCTCGTTCAGTCGCTTGACGAACGTCGCCGGGATCGTCGAGCTGGCCGCCTTCGGCCAGCATGGCCTGGTCGAACAGGATGTGGCTCCAGTCGGCGAATCGTGCGTCGTCCGACTCGTCCTTCAGCCGCTGCACGATCGGATGCTGCGGATTGATCTCGAGAATCGGCTTGGACGACGGGCACGTTCTGTCCGGCGGCCTTGAGCATGCGCTCGAGATGCGTGCTCATCCCGTGCTCGTCGCTGACCAGGCACGCCGGCGAATCGGTGAGCCGGTGCGTGACGCGCACGCGCGCTGGCGCGATCCTCGAGCGCCGCCTGAATGCGCTCGAGCAAGCGCCTTGTGCTCGTCGGCCTGCTGCTCCTGCTCCTTCCTGCTCGCGCCTCGCCGCCGAGCTTGCTCGAGATCGAGACCGCCCTTGGCGACCGAGTGCAGCGGCTTGCCGTCGAACTCGGTCAGCATCGACACGACCCACTCGTCGACGCGGTCGTACATCAGCAGCACTTCGACGCCGAGCTTGCGGAAGATCTCGAGGTGCGGGCTGTTCCTGCGCCGCGGAGAAGCCGTCGGCGGTGATGTAGTAGATCGCGTCCTGGCCCTCCTTCATCCGGCCGACGTAGTCGGCGAGCGAGACGGTCTGCTCGTCGGTGTCGGTCGTGCGTCGACGCGAAGCGCAGCAGCTTGGCAATCCGCTCGCGGTTCGCCGCGATCCTCGGCCGCGCCTTCCTTGAGCACGCGGCCGAACTCTTCCAGAACGTCGCGTACTTCTCCGGCTGGTTGCTCGGCCAGATCCTCGAGCAGGCCGAGCACGCGCTTCACCGACGCCGCGCGGATCGTCTGCACGTCCTGCGACTGCTGCAGGATCTCGCGCGAGACGTTCAGCGGCAGATCGTTCGAGTCGATGATCGCCGCGCACGAACCGCAGGTACGCCGGCATCAGCTGCTCGGCGTCGTCCATGATGAAGACGCGGCGGACGTAGAGCTTGATGCCGTGACGGTGCTCGCGATCCCAGAGGTCGAACGGCGCGCGCTGCGGGATGAAGAAGCAGCTGCGTGAACTCCTGCCGGCCCTTCGACCTTCGCGTGCGTGTAGGCCAGCGGCGGCTCGAAGTCGTGGGCCACGTGCTTGTAGAACTCGTGGTACTGCTCCTCGGTGATCTCGCGACTTCGGCCGCGCCCACAGCGCCGACGCCTGGTTGATCTGCTCGTCCTCGTCGGTCTGCGACCTGCGTCTGCGCGCGTCGCGTCCCACGTCTCCTTCTTCATGAGGATCGGGAGCGGTGATGTGGTCCGAGTACTTGCGCAGGATCTCGCGCAGCCGCGTGCCCGAGAGCAGCTCGTCCTCCTCGGGCCGCAGGTGCAGGATCACGTCGGTGCCGCGCGTCTCCTTGCCGACGGTCTCGACGCGTGTAGTCGCCCTCGCCGCGCGCTCTCCCAGCGGACGCCGTGGCTCGGCCGTCAGCTCCGGCGCGGCGCGTGACGAGCGTCACCCGGTCGGCGACGATGAACGAGGAGTAGAAGCCGACGCCGAACTGGCCGATGAGATGCGCGTCCTTGGCGCGGTCGGAGGTGAGCTGCTGCGAAGAACTCGCGCGTGCCGGACTTGGCGATCGTGCCGATGTGGTCGATCACTTCCTGCCGCGACATGCCGATGCCGTTGTCCGACACCGTGATCGTGCGCGCCGCCGCGTCGTAGCTGACGCGGATCTTCGGGTCCGGATCGTTCTCGAAGCAGCGCCGCCGTCGGCCATCGCCTCGAAGCGCAGCTTGTCGCCGGCGTCGGAGGCGTTCGAGACCAGCTCGCGCAGGAAGATCTCCTTGTTGCCGTACAAGGAGTGGACCATCAGGTGGAGCAGCTGCTTGACCTCGGCCTGGAAGCCGAGCGTTTCTTTCGTCGCCGTGTCAGTCATGGAGGTTCCCGCCCGGTTGAAGCCCGCCGCTGCACATACGGCATCGATTCTAGCGAACACTGCACGATGGCGGAGCCGGCACGCGTGTCCATCGTTCAGCGCGACGATGTTCTCCTGGTTCAGGCCTGAATTGTGACCTGAATTGATTATAATTATGGCCATGAAGCGGATCTCTATTCAGGCCCTCAAGGCACAGCTGTCCGCCGCTGTGGCCGAGGCCCAGGCCGGGCGCAGCATCCTCATCACGCGCCATAACGAGCCGGTGGCTCGCCTTGGCCCGGCGCAGCCGCATCACGTGCATCGTGGATCAAAGGCAGGGACGGGCCGTTTGCGGCCGGCGCTGAAGCGCGGTACCAAGGGCCGCTATCTCGCCGTACTCATGGAAGACCGCGGCGACCGGTGAGTCCGGTTACCGACGATCGACGCCGGCGGCTCTACCTTGATACATCGGCGACCTCTGTATCCTGCTTGGGGAAGAGGGTGCCGATCGGCTCGCTGACGAGACCGCAGGCGCCGACGTCTTGTCCAGCGTTCTCCTTGTCCTCGAAGCACGCCGCAATTTGATTCGGCTGGCTCGGGAAGGGACGTTGTCGGCGGACCAGTTCAAGGCATGCATGGACCACATGGAGAGCGACGTGACGAGATTCGTCCTGCGCGACCTCACGCTCGATCTGTGCGAGTCCAACCTCCTGCCTGCCGTCGCTACGCCGCGGTCCCTCGACTTGGCGCACCTGCGGACCGCGCTCTGGTTTCATCACGAGGACGCCATCGACCGCTTTCTGACGGTGGATGAATCGCAGCAACGTGCGGCGAAGGAGCTCGGTCTGCCTGTGTAACCCTTGACGTACAATCCCTCGCTGTCTCCGGAGGCGCTCATGAGGAATGAACTCTGCGGGTTGGTGATGACCGGGGCACTGATCGCCGCGACCGGGACGCTGTTCGCACAGGGTTCGGGCGCATCGTGCGATCGCGCGTGCCTGCTGGGGATCGCCGACGCCTACTTGGCCGCGCTCGCCGCGCACGACCCGGCCAAAGCGCCGATGTCGCTGAACGCGAAGTTCACCGAGCAGGCCCAGGTCCTCAAGGTCGGCGACGGCCTGTGGAAGACCACGACCCAGGGGCCGACCACTTTCAAGATCCCGGTACCCGATCCGGTCTCCGGACAGATCGGCGTCATCGCCATGATCACGGCGAACGTGCCGGCGCCGGCTGGTCGAGCGGGTGGCCCACCCGTGCCTCCGGGTCCCTACGCGGTTCAACTCGCGCTGCGGCTGAAGGTGGTGAACCGGCGCATCACCGAGGCCGAGCACATCTACGCGACCATCGTCGCGCCGAATCAGATCGCCAACCTGCAGACCGTGCGCGCGCCGCTGCTCGCTGACGTGCCGCCGGCGCAGCGCAGTCCGCGCGATCTGATGCTGCTGATCGGCAACTCCTACTACGACGCGCTGATGCAGAGCGATGGCTCGGCGTCGCCGTTCGCCGCCGACTGCGGCCGGCGCGAGAACGGCATGCACACGGCCGGCGTCGGCGGCCCCGCGCGGCCGACGCCCCCACCGGGGATCACACCGCCACCCGGAGGCTTCCAGATCCAGGGCTGCGCCGAGCAGCTCGACTCGCGCGCGATGAGCTACATCACCAGCATCGATCTCCGCCGCGTGCGCATCGCCGACGAGCAGACGGGACTGGTGTTCGGCCTCACGATGTTCCGCCATCCGATGACGGAGAAGTCCGTCACGATCATCAACAAGGATGGAACGACGCGCGAGCAGCCGATGAACTTCAACCCGTTCGATCTCGAGGCCGCGCACATCTTCAAGATCAGCGGCGGCAAGATCCACGAGATCGAGGCGATGGGCTTCACGCTGCCGCTGTACTCGAAGAACGGCTGGAGCCCGTTCCTCAGATAGACGGACACCATGCACCAGCGAGTCGTTCGTGCCGTTGCCGTGTCGATGCTGCTCGCCGGCGTGTCTCGGGCGCAGGCTCCCTCGCCGGCGCCCTCCGCTGCTGCGACCACCGGTTTCATGCACGCCATTCACGCCACCAACGTCGTCGAGAAGACGCTGGCGTTCTATACCGAGGTCTTCGGCCTGAGCGGTCAGGTGCAGCCCTTCGCCAACCAGGCCGTCCCGATTCTGACCGACTCGCCGGGTGTGACGCTGAAGGTGTCGATGCTGCGGCTGCCGGGCGAAGGCTTCAACTTCGAGCTGACCGAGTTCTCCAACGTCGCGCGCACGCCGGCGCAGCCCGAGATCTGGGATCCCGGCGCGCCGCACATGAAGATCCTCGTGCGCGATATCGAACCGGTGGTTGCCGCGGTCCGCAAGCTCGGTGCGCCGATCATCACGACATCTGGCGCGCCGGTGTCCGTCCGCACGCCGATTGGCCACGTCAAGGCGATCATGTTCCGCGATCCCGACGGCTACATCGATCAAGGCCATGGAGGCGCCGGCAGACGGCCGACGCGCGAGCCGGCAACGTCGTCGGCGCCGATCATGGGCCTCACGGTTGAAGACATGGACACGGCGATGAAGTTCTGGCGCGACATGCTCGGCTTCGAGCTGGCCGGCAATCGCGCGTTCTCGGCCGATCCGGCGCTCGCTGGATGTCATGGGCATCCCGAAGGGCGGATCGTTCCGCGTGGTGCAGGGCGTGGTGCCCGGCAGCACGGCCCGCATCGAGATGATCGAGTTCAAGGGCATGCCGCGGAAGCCGTTCTCGCTGCGCGTGCCGGATCCCGGTTCGTCGGGAATGGCGATCCGCGTTGCGGCGATCGGCGATCTGCTCGCGCGCATGAAGGCCAACGGCGTGCGTGTCGATCTCGCGGAACGGCGAGCTCGTGAACTGGAGCCCGACGCTGCGCAACGTGTTCGTCAAGGATCCCGGCGGGCTGAATATCGAGCTGGTCGGCAACGTCCCTGCCGCGAAGTGACCCGACGTCGTAGAGCGCGATCGTCAGACCGCGCGGACATCGAGGACCGTATGCGAATGATTCTGGCGTGCACATTGTTGATGCTGTTCGTGTGCGGCGGCACCGCCGTCGGCGCAAAGCTGGCAGCCGCCGGCCGAAAGCCAGCGCTGTCCCTCGAAGTGGGGGAAGGCCGATCAACGCGGGTCGGGCAATCACATGAAGCCGGAGACCGTGCTCCGCGCGGCGCGGCTCATCAAGACCGGCGAGGTGTTCGAGCTCGGGCAGGTTCTCAAGGAAGGCATGCCGCTTCCCGCCGGCCGCCGGTTCGAAATCTTCACCAAGCGCACGCGGAACGATCCGGGCACGAACCGCCGCAGCTCCAACGAGGAGCTCGTGGTCTCCGAGATCGGACAGGTCGGCACGCAGTTCGACACCTTCAGCCATCAGATGATCGCCGGCAGCATGTACAACTGCGTCACGCTCGATGACGCGGCGACACGCACCGGCTTCACGAAGTTCGGCGTCGAACAGGTCGGGGCGCTCGTCACGCGCGGCGTGCTCATCGACGTCGCTGCGCTCAAGGGCGTGGCCGTGCTGCCCGACTCCTACGAGATCACGCCGCAGGATCTGCAGGCCGCCCTCGCTGCGCAGAAGCTCACGCTGCAGGCGGGCGACGCCGTGCTCGTGCATACCGGCTGGGGCACGTGGTGGAGCAAGGACGCCGTCAAGTATCAGTTCTCGAGTCCGGGTCTCGGCGTTGCCGCCGCCGAGTGGCTGGCCAAACAGGACCCGATGCTCGTCGGCGCAGACAACGGTGGAGTCGAGGTGGCGCCCAACCCGGACGAGCGGCTTCGCGGTCCTGGCCACCAGATCTTTCTCGTCGTCCATGGCATCCACCTGCTCGAGAACCTGAAGCTCGATGAGCTCGCCGCGCGCAAGGTCCACGAGTTCGCGCTCATCGTCGAGCCGCTCAAGATTCAGGGCGGCACCGGGTCCAGCGTCGCGCCGATCGCGATCAGGTGATGCGCTATCATCGACGCGCAGACACGAGTATGCAGAGGAGAACCGGATTGATCAGAACGACAGCCGCCATCGTGGTGTGTCTGCTGACGTCAACCGTCGCACGCGCGCAGGGTGTGCAGCCATTGCTGCCCGGTGAACGCGCCACCACAGTGACCGCGATTCCGGGCGTCATCGCCGCCGGCGCGAAGTGGGAATTGATCTGGGCCGACTTCGAGACCGCCGACGGCATCGTCGGCACACCCGACGGCGGCGTGCTGTTCGCGCAGGAGCAGACCGACACGATCCGCAAGCTGGACGTGAACGGCAAGGAGTACATGCTCGTGAAGGACAGCTTCGGCACCGGCGCGGTGTCGCTGGACGCGCAGGGCCGGCTCTTCGCCGCGCAGCGCGCCTGCACCGACACGGCGAGGCCCTTCGCCGCGAGTTGTCCCGAGCTTCCGGCCATCAGCATGCTGTTTCCGCAGCGGCGGACGCTCGCCAACAGCTTCAAGGACGGCAAGCCGCTCGGCCGCGTGAACGACGTGATGGCCGACGGCAAGGGCGGCGCCTACTTCACGTCCGGCGGCGCATTTCACGTCAGTGCCGACGGCATCGTGACCGTCGTCGAGGATCAGAACCTGCGCTCGAACGGCATCATGCTGAGCCCCGACGGCAAGACGTTGTACGTCACCAATCAGAAGGTCGTGATCGCGTTCGACGTCAAGCCCGACGGCTCGACCGCGAATCGCCGCGACTTCGGCACGCTCAATGGCGACGATGGCGGCGACGGGATGGCGGTGGATTCGACGGGAAGGCTGTATGTGACCGGCAACCTGGGCGTGCACGTGCTGTCGCCGGAGGGCAAGCACCTGGGCATGATTCCCACGCCGCGGCGGCCGATCACGCTCGCGTTCTCGGGACCTGACAAGAAGACGCTCTTCGTCCCGCAGATGGGCGCCATCGGTCCGGACGGCAAGGCGTGGACCACGCCGGAGGGTGTGCGGAATACGGGGATGACGATCTATAAGATCTCGATGCTGGCAGAAGGATTCAAGGACGGCCGAAATACATCCGTAAAGGGGCCTCAGACCCCGCGGAGGATTTCGATGCGACTCAAATGGTTGATCTCGGTTCTGGCTCTGGTGACCGCGGTGGTGGTGGGCGTCGATCTGTCGGCGCAGCAGGCGCCGGCGCCGCAAGGCGGCGGCGGTCGCGCCGCTGGCGGCGGCCGCGGAGGATTCAATCTTCCGCCGCTGTTGATGACGACCGATGCGTTCCCCGACGGCGGCATCGTGCCGCAGAAATTTGCCGGCCGCGGTGGTGTGCAGCCTGGCTTCAAGTTCTCCGGCGCGCCGGAAGGCACGATGAGCTACGCGATCATCTTCCACGACATCGATGTGTCGCTGAAGGGCAGCACGGGAGACGTGCTGCACTGGATCGTGTGGAACATTCCGGCCGCGGCCGGCGGGATTCCCGAGGGCAGCGTGCCGGCCGGCGCCGTCGTCGGGAGAGGCATCACCGGGCAGAACGCCTACTTCGGACCGGGAGCGCCCGCGGGTCCGCGCTATCACCACTACGTCTTCGAGCTGTACGCGCTGAACGCGAACCTCGACCTGCCGGCGACGGCAGGACGCGAGGAGCTGCTGAAGGCGATGGAAGGAAAGATCGTCGCCAAGTCGGCGTACGTCGGCCGGTTCCGCGCCGAGGCTGCGCAATGAGACGAACGCTTCTCGTGATTGGGTTGGCCGCACTCGCGGCAACCCAGTCAGTCATCGCACAGGCTCCCGCCGCGCAGGCGCCGGCCAGCTGCGATGCGATCGGCGACGTGCAGTTCATCTGCAGTCAGAACGGGCCCGAGGATCTCGTCGTCGTGCCGGGATCGCAATGGGTCGTGGCCTCCTCGTACGGCGGCCGCGGCGGCATCATGCTGATTCGCGCCAGCGATCGCATGTCGTCGATCGCGTATCCGGGCGCTGCGCCGAGGGAGAAGCTCGACGCGAAGACGTACAACACGTGCCCGGGTGCGCCGGACGCGGCGTTCAAGGCGAAGTTCCTGACTCACGGTCTGTATCTTCAGGCCGGGGCCAACTCCGTGCACAAGCTGTTCGTCGTCGTCCACGGCGGTCGCGAAGCCGTCGAGGTGTTCGAGCTCGACGCGCGGCCGCAGACGCCGACATTGACGTGGATCGGGTGCGCGGTCGCGCCGGATCCGATCGGCCTCAACTCGGTCCGCGCGCTTCCCGAAGGCGGCTTCATCGCCACGAACTTCCTGCCACGCAACCAGCAGATGGCGGCGCTCCAGAAGGGTGCGGTGAACGGCGAGCTGTGGGAATGGCACACCGCGAGCGGCTGGCAGAAGGTGCCCGGCAGCGAAGCGTCAGGCGCCAACGGGCTCGAGATGTCCGACGACGGCAAGACGCTCTACATCGCGGCGTGGGGCAGTCAGTCGTTCTTCCGGCTCTCGCGTGGTGGCGCGAAGCCGGAGCGTCAGGAAGTGCCGCTCGGATTCCGTGTGGACAATATCCGCTGGGCACGCGATGGCTCGATCCTCGCCGCGGGCCAGGGCGGCAACGCGCCGGCGTTCACGACGCAGATCGTCAAGATCGATCCGAAGACCCTGAAGGTGCAGGAAGTCCTGAACCGTCCGGCGGTCGGCCCGTTCAACGCCGGGACGGTCGCGGTTGAAATCGGGAATCGGTACCTGGGTGGGATCCTTCCGCGGCGATCGTCTCGCGATCTTCCCAGCGAAATAACGCGACAGTGTAGGGCGGGTCTTGCTCTTTAGACCCGCCGGGTCCGAAGAACAGGACCCGGCCTACGCTGCCTCGAGCATGCCCCTCACGTCGAGTCCTTCAGGCACCGGTACGCTCTGACTGATGTGCCGCTCGTAGGTACCCGCGGAGTCGCGCGTGGCCGTGTTCACGCGGTCGGTCGGCTCGTACGTGAGTTGATCGAGCACTCGGATGACGGGATGCAGCGGCTCGCCGCGATTGGTCTCGACGACCAGTCCCAGCTCGTTTCGACTCGTTCGGACCAGTGATCCGAGCGGGAAGAACGTAATCGCGTTGACGAACGTTTTCACCAGCGCGGTGTTGAGCTTCTCGCCGGCGAGGCGGGCCATGATCAGGCACGCGCGTTCGGGCGGCGTCGGGTCCTGATACGTCCGCGCGCCGGTGATGGCCTCGTAGATGTCTGCGACCGACACGATCTGGCTCATCGGGTGCGGAATCGCGTGTCCGAGATCCGGATAGCCCGTGCCCTTGACGCCGCGGTGATGCTCGAGCGCGACGGTCGGCGTCAGCGGATGCAGGCCTGGCGTCTGCACCAGGATCTCGGCACCGAGCGTCGTGTGCGACTCGATCGTCTTCCGCTCGTGCTTGTCGAGTGCGCCGGCCTTCTTGACGATCTCGAGCGGGATCTGCGTCTTGCCGACGTCGTGCAGCAGTGCGGCTTCGACCAGCGCGGCCTGCGTGGCCTCGTCCAGGCCGACCTGTTTACCCAGCAGCAGGCTGAGCACCGACACGTTCACCGAGTGGCAGTAGGTGAGGTTCTGGTACTGCTTGACCGCCAGAATCTGTCCGAGCGCGGCGTTGCTGCGCGCGACCTTGTGGATCAGCACCTGCACCAGGTCGCGCACGGTCACGACGTCGATCGGCTTGCCGGCGGCGGTGTCCTCGAAGGTCTGCTGCGCGCGGAGGATCGACTCCGCATAGTCCGGGTCGAGCGGCGTCGTGGGGGCATCGGGCCACTGGTGTGTGCGCCAGCGGGTGTCGAGCGCGACGAGCTTGCCGAGGCTGATGTGCCGGACGTTGCGAGCCGCGAGCTGTGGCGCGACGCCGTCGCTCGAGCCGCTGAACTGCCAGAGGAACTCGGCCACCGCGAGGAACTCCTCGAGCTCCACGCCCCGGCGGATGTGAATGCTGTCGATGCCCAGCGCCGTCAGTTGGCCGAGGAGCTGCTGGTTGGCCTGTCCATCGATGCTCGAGGGCACGCTGTCGAGGAACACGTCACCGCGAATGACATCGATGCGAAGCACATCGGTCTCGTGCAGGTGCGTCGCCACGAGGTCACCGAGCTCTTTCAGCTTCTGCCCGATCATCGGGTGTCCGGGCGGATATGTGCCCGTCAATCGCCGCAGGCTGGCGAGTCCTTTCAGGACGGCGAGCGGATCGAGCGGGGCGGCGGGTTGTGATGCGCTCATTTGCCGCGCACCTCCCGCGCCTTCCGGGCGACCTGAACGAGACTGGGCTTCCAGAATCTGAAACGCAACGACTCGAGCGGGGCCAGCACGTCCGCGAGTCCCTGGATCTTGGCCTGACCGGCGCGCTCGATCAGCCGCGCCGCCAGTTGTGGCTGCTTCATGACGAACTCACGCGAGCGCAGCAGCTCGCGCAGTTGCGTCGTCGTTTGCGCCGGGGGGAAATGCCAGAGGGCGTCCTCCGCGGCGGCGCGACGATCGGGACCGCCGTCCCGGATCTGGCGCGCCACGTGTGCGGCGGCCGACGCCGTGCCCATGCGCGCGAGCGATCGCAGCGCTTCGCGCGCGACCTGCGCGTCGGAGTGCTGCGCCAGGCGTGCGACCGCGGCCTCGTGTCCCGCGCCGGCGTATCCGAGGATCTTCACGATGACCCGCGCGGCGGCCACGCCGCACGACTCGAGCTCGACGAGGAACCCGTCGGCCACGGTTGGCGCCAGCTCGCACATCAGCGGCGTGAACGCGCGCGCCTTGACCTGATGCGCCGCGCGATCGACGAGCGCGACGAATCCCGGCACGAGCGCGGGTCCGAGTGCGCGCGACAGCGCGTCGACGATCGTCCGGCCCTCATCGTTCTGATCGTGGCGGTCGGCGAGCGCCAGCAGCCGGCTCGGCGTGCAGAAGTCGCTGAGCGCCTTGACGATCGCTTCGGCCACATCGGGTCTGCGCTCGCGCAGTTCGGCCGCGAGGCTGTTGTATCCCTCGATCTCGGCGACGAGGTCGTGCCATCGGCCTGCCTGCTCGAGATCGAGAAACAGCTCGAGCGCGCGGCGAAGGAACGCGTCAACGAGCGTCGGGTTCGGCTCGATGCGCACCAGCTGCGACACGCAGAGCAGTTGCGCCGCCAGCATGTCCGTGCTGGCGATTCCCTGGCGGACTCCCTCGACGACCGCGGCCGATTGATCGTCGACTGACAGATCCCAGGCCGCGAACTCCGAGAAGTCGGTGCCCCGCTTCGAATCCACGCGAATCAGACCCTGGGCGTGGCGGTCGATGCCCGATGCCGTCGCGAGCGAATCGCCGGCCTGCTCGCCGCGCTGCGTGCGAAGCCGCTCGTCGATGAGCGGCGCGATGGCGGCCCGGCGGTCGGGTGTGATGTCGAGCCGATTGAGCGCCGCTGACAGGACTTCCGGCGCCGCGGTCTCGAGATCGAGGAGGAGGCAGATCGACTCGGCGAGATCCATGTCGGGGAAGTCGCGCAGCACCTTGCCCTCCTCGCGGCCGTCGAGCAGGCCGGGGAGGATGGTGCGCTGCAGCAGGTTGTTCCGCCGATCCGGATCGAGCTTCAGCACGGCGCGGGCGAGCCGGCCGAACATGACTTGCGCCAGTCGCGGGTCGAGCGCCGAGAACAGCATCGTCACGTCGCTGAACTTCCGCTCGAGCGCGGTCTGCTTCGAATCGACGCCGGGCATGTCGTCGTCGGTGAGGCGAAGCAGCATGCTGGCGACGTCAGCGGGATCTTCGACGAGGACCACGAGATCGACGAGCGAGACCGTGTCGAGCGACTGCCCGGGATCCAGACGTACCCAGCCCTTGTCGGGTGGATACATGTAGCTGACGGGCGCGTCCTTCCTGGTGTGCGCCTCCCGGCGCTTGCGCTCGTGGGCGAGGACGTCGCGGGCTGGCGCCTGCGGATTCCCCATATCGAGGACCGCGGGCCGATGCGCCATGCCGGCAGTGATCGCGCTGACGCCGTGCTCGGCCAGCCGCTCGGCGAACGTGATGCCTTCGCGCTCGGGATCGTCCGAGGCAACGAGGTCGATGCAGAATCGCGAGAGGTCGCGCGGCGTGGCGCCGCGATCGATGTCGAGCATCGCGACGCGGGCTTTGAACAGACGCCGAGTCAGCTCGTGCTCGATCATGCTGCCGGCGCCAATCGGCGCTTCGTCCACGATCAGGTCGCGCGGCGTGACGCGGAACGAAAGCCGGTCGCGCAGTGGAACCGCGCTCAGGGCGTCCTGGCAGGCGGTGACGGCTTCGATGCAGATCGGGCTCGTCGCGGGGTAGGTATGGAACTGGCGGATCGCCCGGGCCAGCAGTTTCAGGGCGCCCTCGACCGATCCGGCGTCGCCGGCGCTGGCGGGGGACACCACGCCGATCGGCCGCGTCTGGGCCTGTGTCTCTGACGCGGTTCGGCCAACCGCGCTGCGGCGGCTGCTTTGCTGGTACGCACGTTTCCCTGTTTATCGACCGACAATTGCGCGGCAGGTAGGGTCAGACCCGGGGTCTGACCCCAACTCCGACACGGGGTCTGACCCGGGTCTGACCCCAAGTGCCAATGTGTGCAGGCGACCTATACTTGTGTCCGCCAACCAGGAGGTTTCACCCGTGAGGATTCGCGTTGCACTGCTGCTCGTTGCCACCCTCGGTCTGCAGGTGGGCTCGGCTCAACAGACCGTACCGTTCCAGGGAGGGATCCCGCTCGCGCCGAGCGGTCTCGCCAAGCGTCCGCTTCCGGACAAGCCGATGGAGTTCGACACGGCCGAGGGCCAGCGCATTCGCGTCGTCGTCATGACGACGGGTCTGAAGTTCCCCTGGGGCCTCACGTTTCTGCCCTCGATCGGCACGCATGCTCGTGACCGAGCGCACCGGCCAGTTGCGAATCATCCGCAACGGCAAGCTCGACCCGCAGCCGGTACCCGGTGGCCCCACGGCGTACTTCGCCGGCGAGTCCGGCCTGCCTGGCGCCGTGCACGGCTACATGGAGGTCGCGCTTCATCCGAAGTTCGCGGAGAACAGATACCTCTACCTCTCGTACACGAAGCCACTGGACGAGAAGCGCCGCACGGTCGGCATCGCGCGCGGCAAGTTCGACGGCAAGGCGCTCACCGAGGTCAAGGACATCTTCGTCCTCGATGCAGGCCGGCGTGACGCGCCTCGCATTCGGCCGCGACGGCATGCTCTACATCACCACGTCGGGCGGCGACCCAGAAGGATCCGAACTTCCCGCAGAATCCCGGCGACCAGGGCGGCAAGGTCCTCCGCCTTCGCGACGACGGCAGCATCCCGCCCGACAACCCGTTCGCGGGAAAGGCCGGCGCCAAGCCCGAGGTCTACACGATCGGACACCGCAACCAGCTCGGACTCGCCGTGCATCCGACCACCGGTCAGATCTGGTCCAATGAAAACGGGCCCAACGGCGGCGACGAGATCAACATCCTCAAGCCCGGCGCCAACTACGGATGGCCGCTCGTGAGCTACGGCCGCACGTATCCGGGCCCATGGCAGAGTGAGCGTCCCGGCCACGCCGGCTTCGAGCCGCCGATCGTGTACTGGATGCCGTCGATTGCCGCCTCGGGCATGACCTTCTACACCGGCGATCGTTTCCCGAAGTGGAAGGGCGACGTCTTCGTTGGCTCGCTGCGGACGGGCGAGATTCCCGGCACGGGACATCTCGAGCGCATCCTCTTCAACGAGAAGATGGAGGAGCTGCGACGCGAGTCGCTGCTCGTCGAGCTGCGCCAGCGGATCCGCGACGTGCGTCAGGGCCCTGATGGTTTGCTCTACGTGCTGACCGACAGCGATCCCGGCGCGGTGCTCCGCATCGAGCCGGTCACCAAGTAGAGGCGGGTCTTCAGACCCGCCTTCACCACGGACGATCGCGATGGAAGTGCTGTTCGCGGGGCGATTCACAGGGATACCGCGCGAGGCGTTCACCTTCTTCAAGGGGCTCGCCTCGCACAACAACCGCGAGTGGTTCCAGGCGAACAAGGACGTCTACGAACGTGCGGTCCGCCGTCCGATGCAGAGCCTGCTCGCCGAGCTCGCGCCGACCTACGGCGGTTCCGGCAAGCTCACGCGCATCAACCGCGACATGCGATTCGCGCGAGGGCAGGCGCCGTACAAGACATTCATCGCGAGCATCGTCGGCCGGCATTACATCTCCCTCTCGAAAGACGGCCTCTACATCGGCACCGGCATCTACATGCCGGATGCGGCGACGCTTCAGCGTCTTCGCGCGGCCATTGACGATGACGCGTCCGGCAAGGCGCTGGCGCGCATGGTGGCGTCATTGAGACGCAAGCGCCATCAGGTGAGTTCACACGAGACGACTGCGAAAGCGCCGCGTGGTACACGGACGATCATCCGCGCATCGATCTGCTGCGGATGAAGGACATCCACGCCGGCAAGCAGCTGGCGCCCTCCGCGCTCTCGACGCGCAAGGCGCTCGACCGCGTTGTCGGTGTGATGCGGGACGTCCAGCCGTTCAGCGACTGGCTCCAGCGTCACGTCACGTAGAGGCGGGTCTTCAGACCCGCCTGACACGAGGTGTAAGATGCCTACGGAAGGAGCGCTTGGGATGATCACGACACGCGCACTCGCCATCGGCGCTTTCATCACGCTCGGACTCACCGCCGCGGTGAGCGGCCATCATTCGTTTGCCGCCTTCTACTTCGAGGACCAGTCGATCGAGATCGAAGGCGCCATCGTCGAGGTGCAGTTCAAGTCGCCTCACGTCTGGGTCCATGTTCGAGCGCAGGACCCTGCCGGGAAGGAACGCGCCTACGCCGCGGAGTGGGCGAACCCGAGTCGCCTCGAACGTGAGGGCATGACCAAGGAGACGTTGCGTGTCGCCGACGTCGTTCGCATCTGGGGAAGCCCCTCGCGCGATCCCAACGACGGCCGCATGCATCTGAAGCGAATCCTCCGACCGAGCGACGGGTGGGAGTGGAAGTCAGGTCGGCGATAAGCCTGAGCTGCACATACGGTGATCACCGGATTCTTTCTTTTCTCTCGCGCCATAGATACTGAGCACTAGCCGGTAGCTGGTAGCCGGTAGGTGGTAGCAAGAACGCAAAACCTGCTACCGCCTACTAGCTACCGGCTACCAGCTACCGGCTACCGGCTACCAGCTAGAGGCCAGCGAGAGGAGAAAGCAATGAGCAGCGTCGCCAACGTCGTGGCCACCGCGGCACCAGTCATGCCGGCACTGAGCGAGTCCACGACCGGACTTCTCCGCGAGCTGGTGTCCCACCTGCGAGAAAAACGCACCGAGCTGCGCGAAGACTGGGCGCGCCGCATCACCGAGTCCGGGCTGCTGACGGCGATGACGCGCGAAGAGATCTTCGCGGAAGCGACGCGCGTCTACGACAACTACGTCGCGGTGCTCGAAACCGGCAGCGTCGAAGCGCTGCAGGCCTACGCGCGCGACCTCTCCGAACGCATCATCCCGCGCGGCGTGGAGACGCAGGAAGTCGTCGGCATCGTGCTGCTGCTGCGCGACGTCCTCGCCCGCTCGCTGTTCAAGAAGTATCAGCGCGACTTCGATCTGCTGAACATGGTGCTCGACGCCTACGAGCCGGCCGCCAACCGCATCGCCAACACCGTGGCCGTCGGGTTCGTGCAGGAGCGCGAGCGCATCATCCGCCAGCAGCAGGAAGCCATCCGCGAGCTGTCCACGCCCGTCTTGCGCGTCCGCGAACGGCTCCTCATTCTTCCGATCATCGGCCTCATCGATCCGCAGCGCGCACGACAGCTGACCGAGCAGCTGCTGCGCGGCATCCGGGAGAACCGCGGCAAGGTCGCGGTCATGGACATCACCGGCGTGCCAGCCATCGACTCGGCCATCGCCAACCGGCTCGTTCAGACGGTCGAAGCCGCCCGTCTCCTCGGCGCGACCGTGATCGTCACCGGACTCTCTCCCGAGATCGCGCAGACCCTCGTCACGATCGGCGTGGACTTGAGCAAGATGAACACGGTCGGCGACTTGCAGGGCGGCATCGAGCTTGCAGAGCGCGTCCTCGGATACAAGGTCGTCCTTGTCGAAGAGGGAGCACCGCGCAGCCGCTGAAGTCAACAACCGCCGAACCGTGAACGGTTTGCGGCTCAGGCGCGTCCGCGTTCAGGCCGCGACGACTGGCGATCCCTCTGATTCGCCTTCACCCGCTTAGGGGGAAGAGTGGCCGTTCCGATTCTCAAACAGAGTCAGACGCTCATCGCCAGTATCCAATCGGCGCTGAGCGATCGCGATCTGCTGCAGCTGCGCGACGACCTGGCTGACCTGGTCGGCCGCCACCGCGCTCGCGGTGTCATCGTCGATGTCACGGCGCTCGACGTGCTGGATTCGTTTGCCACCCGGACCCTCCGTGGCATTGCCTACACCACGAAGCTACGCGGCGCCGAAACCGTCATCGTGGGCATTCAACCCGAAGTGGCCCTGGCCATGGTGCAGCTGGGACTCACGCTCGAAGGTGTGCCCACGGCGCTCGACCTCGAGGAGGGTCTCGCATTCCTCGGTGGCCGGACAGAGGCTGGCGACGATGAGTGATTTGCTCGTCGTCGGCGAGGAGGTGCGCGTGCGCATTCAGTCTTCCGCGGACATCGTCGCCGCGCGCCAGGAAGGCCGGAGCATGGCCGCCACCCTCGGCTTCACCAATACGTCCCTGACGCTCATCGCGACCGCGATCTCGGAGGTGGCCCGCAACATCGTCGAGTACGCGAAAGAAGGTGAGATCGCCATCGCGCCGCTCGGAAACGGCATGGTCAGGGGCCTGCAGATCGTCGCGCGCGATCAGGGTCCTGGCATTGTCGATTTGGAAACGGCGATGCGCGACGGGTATTCGACCAGCAAGAGTCTGGGTATGGGCCTTCCCGGCGCGAAGCGGCTCATGGACGAGTTCGAGATCATCTCGGCCCGCGGCGAGGGGACGACGATCACGATGAAGAAGTGGATCGGGTGAATCGTGCGTTTGACCTGGGGCGTCGCTGAGGCGCCGATGCTGGCCGGGACCGAGTCCGGGGATGTCCACGTCGTGAAGCCGTCGCCGGAGGGCGTGCTGGCCGCCGTGATCGACGGCATCGGGCACGGGGATGAGGCGGCCGTGGCTGCCCGGATCGCGGGTCACGCGCTGACATCGTCGCCCGCCAAAGACACGGTGTCGCTGGTCTGGCGGTGCCATGAGGCGCTCAAGCTGACGCGCGGTGTGGTCATGACGCTGGCGTTCTTCGCGCCGGGCGGCGACATGACGTGGGTGGGAGTCGGCAACATCGAAGGCGTGATCTTCCGCTGCGATTCGGCCGGACGTGTCAACGCCAACCACATCGTGATGCGCGGCGGCGTCGTGGGTCACCGCCTGCCGCGGCTCGAGGCCGAATCGCTGACGCTGCGGCCGCATGACACGCTCGTGCTGGCGACCGACGGTATCCGTCCGGAGTTTGCCGATACCTTCGTGCCGGGCGAGGAGCCGCAGGCAGTCGCCGATCGGATCCTCGCCAGCTATCGCAAGGGCAACGATGACGCGCTGGTCCTGGTTGTCCGCTGTCTGGGAGATGAGCCGCAATGACGGGATGGCGTCAGCGACCTGGAGGATCACTATCGAGGGGCGCTGCGGGACTATCTGACTCGTCCCGACGAGGCGCTGCTCGAGCGCGCATATGGGCTCGGCCGCCAGGCGCTCGCCGACGGGCGCGGCGTGCTCGACATGGCCACGACCCACTCGCAGGCGCTCGCGGCGGTGATGGCGTCGGCGGAATGCATCGACGATCGCGGCCGCCTGTCGGATGCGCCGGAGCGGTTCTTCGTCGAGGCGCTCTCGCCCTTCGAAATCGCGCATCGCAGTTTCCGCGAAGCCAACACGGTGCTCCACCGCCTGAACGACGTCCTCGAGGATCAGGCCAAGCGCATCGCCTACGCACTCCACGGTGAGGCGTCGCAACTGGTCGCATCGGTGCATCTGGCGCTGGCCGATGTCGCGACCCGGCTGCCGCCCGAGCGGGTCAAGGAGATTCAGTCGGTGCGTGGCCTTCTCGATCAGATCGAGGACCGCCTCCGGCGGATCTCGCACGAGCTCCGGCCGACGATCCTCGACGACCTCGGCCTCGTGCCCGCGATCGAGTTCCTCGCCGAGGGGATCTCGCAGCGGTGGGGGATCTCCGTCACGGTGCGCGGCACGGTTGCCAGGGGCCTGCCGCAGACGGTCGAAACCGCGCTGTACCGCGCGGTACAGGAAGGGCTCACCAATGTCGCGAGACATGCACAGGCCACGCAGGCCGAGGTGACGTTGAGCCAGTCACCGGAGCGGATCACCTGCGCCGTGCGCGATGACGGCCGGGGAGTCGATGTGGCGGAGGCGGCGGCGAATCAGGGCCGGCGCGGACTGGGCCTCGTCGAGATTCGCGAGCGGATGGCAGCCCTCGGCGGCACGCTGCACCTGGCACCGAAGGCCGGGGGCGGCACGGAGTTCATCGTGGAGATTCCACTGGAGGCACCAACATGGGCGTGAGCGTAATGCTCGCCGACGATCATCCCGTCTTCCGCCAGGGCCTTCGTGCGCTGCTCGAGCACGAGAAGTTCGAGATTCTCGGCGAAGCGTCCGACGGACTCGAGGCGATTGCCATGGCCGAGCGGGTGCAGCCGACCGTGGTCGTCATCGATCTCGCGATGCCCGCCTTGAACGGCATCGACGCCGCGCGCGAGATCGTCAAACGCGTGCCGCGCGCGAAGGTCATTCTGCTCTCGATGTACACCGAGGAGCATCACGTCCTCGAAGCGCTCCGCGCCGGCGTGAAAGGATGCGTGTCGAAGAGCCAGGCGGCCGAACACCTGCTCCAGGCGATCAAGGACGTGTGCGCCGGCGGGGTCTATCTGAGTCCGCATGTCTCGGGCGCCGTCGTGCAGGCCTATCTC
Source organism: uncultured Acidobacteriota bacterium (assembly GCA_963751025.1). GTDB lineage: Bacteria > Acidobacteriota > Vicinamibacteria > Vicinamibacterales > UBA2999 > Gp6-AA40. The sequence goes on from CAVVTC010000019.1 coordinate 522,413, forward strand.
GCGAAGAGCGAGCTTCCCTATGAACCGCTGACACCGCGCGAGCGCCAGGTCCTGCAGCTCATCGCCGAAGGCAAGACGACGAAGGAAGCCGCCTCGGTGCTGGACGTCAGCGTGAAGACGGCCGAGACCCACCGCACCAATCTCATGGAAAAGCTGGACATCCATTCCACGGCTGGGCTGGTTCGTTACGCAATTCGGCGCGGAATCCTCCAGGCGTAGGGGCGGGTCTTAGACCCGCCCTACTTAGGAAAATTCCTAGTCGCTTGCGGGTATCACCGGAGTGACGGCGGGATTGATCCGCGAGACGATGCTTCTGTCATGTCCGCTACCTCCACTCCCTCGCTGCCCTTGCCGGAAATGAACAGACCCCTGGTGATCGTCGGGCACAGCCCGGTGATGCGACGGATCGAGCGGGAGATCGACGTCGCGGCGGAATCCGACGTCACGGTGCTGATTGCGGGTGAGAGCGGCGTCGGCCGCCGTCTCATCGCTCGCACGATCCACGACCGCAGCGCGCGCCACGCCGGGCCGCTCGTCTCGGTGAACTGTGTCTGCCTGCCGGACGCCCGGCTGGAGTCCGAGCTTTTCGGGGACGTGACGGACAACATCGACTGGCAGTCCCACGTCGGCCGTGGACGTCTCGAAGCCGCCGACGGTGGCACCGTCATGCTGCATGATCTTGGGTACTTGAGCTGGAGGCTGCAGGGGCGGCTGCTGCGCTACACGGAGGCCCGGGAATTGCGGCGAGTCGGATCGGCTCAGCTGATGTCGTCGGATGTGCGGCTGATGGCCATCACGCACCGGCGTCTCGTTCACGCAGTCGCCAGCCAGGCGTTTCGTGACGATCTGTTCTACCGCCTGAACGTGATTCACATCGAAGTGCCCCCGCTCCGTGAGCGCAGCGAGGACATCCCGGCGCTCCTGCGCTACTTCGTGTGCGTCCATGCCGCGCGGCTGGGCCGGCCGGTGATCGAGTTCACGCCCGACGCGCTGACCTGTCTGGCCGAGTACGACTGGCCCGGCAACGTTCGCGAGCTGAAGGAAATGTCCGAGCGGCTGATTCAGACGCACAACGGCTCCGAGCGCGTTGGCGCGGACGGCCTGCCGCACGCGATCGTGCGCCGTTCCATGTCGAGGACCGTCGCACGGTGGGCCGCGCCGAGGCCGCGCGTGCAGCCCGGCACGCTCGCCTCGTAGCGCGCTCGGGCGGCCACGAACCGGCGGTTCTTCCGCTACAATTGGCGCCATGTCCGACGAAGACAAGCTCTTCGCGGGAGTGCGCGTCCGCAACGACGACTTCACATTCGGCAAGGACACCGCGGCTGTCTTCGACGACATGCTCGATCGGTCCGTGCCGTTCTACGGCGAGATCCAGCGCATGCTGGGTGAGCTCGCGGCGGACTTCGCCGTGGACGGGACGGCGATCTACGACCTCGGGTGCTCGACGGCGAACACCTTCCTGTCGGTTGGCGCCTTCCTCCGGCCCGACTCGAACGTGCGCTTCGTCGGGATCGACTCGTCCGAGGACATGCTCCAGAAGGCCGATCAGAAGCTCGTCGCCACGCGGTTCCCGTGGCCGTACGCGCTCACGCTTCAGGATCTCAACGACGGCCTGCACATCGACAACGCGTCGGTCGCGCTCATGGTGCTGACGCTGCAGTTCATCCGGCCGTTGAACCGTGAGGCCGTCATCTCGAACGTGTACCGCGGCCTCAATCACAATGGTTGTTTCCTGCTCGTCGAAAAAGTCCTCGGCGAGCATTCCACCTTCAACCGGCTCTTCGTCAACCACTACTACGAGATGAAGCGGCGCAAGGGCTACAGCGATCTGGAGATCGCGCAGAAGCGCGAGGCACTCGAAAACGTGCTCATCCCGTACCGCCTCGAAGAGAACAAGCGGCTGCTGCGCCAGATCGGATTCCAGCACGTGGACGTCTTCTTCAAGTGGTACAACTTCTGCGGCATCATTGGGATCAAGTGAGTCCGGCGCCCGCATACGCGGCGAAGCTGCGACAACGAGGTACGCTGCACGCGTCGGCCACGTCATCTTTCGCGTTCGGGACGTCCTGTTCCCGGTCGTTCTGCTGACGGCCGCGTTCGGCACCCGCCCGCATATCGCCGGCGGCAACATGTTTCTCGATCATTGGATGGACGCCGCGGGAGCGCTCGTCGCCCTGAGCGGGCAGACGTTCCGCGTCCTGGTCATCGGCCTCGTCTACATCACGCGCGGCGGGCAGAATCGGCAGGTCTGGGCGAATGCGCTGGTCGATACCGGTATGTTCGCGCACAGCCGGAACCCGCTGTACGTGGCGAACCTGCTCCTGTTCCTCGGGCTGGCCCTCGTCCACAACGGCTGGGCGATGTATCTGATCGTGCTGCCGTTCTTCGTGGTGGCGTACGCCTGCATCGTCGCTGCGGAGGAGGCGTATCTGGTCGAACGGTTCGGCGACGCCTACGCCGAGTACTCCCGGCGTGTACCGCGGTGGATGCCGTCGCTCGGCGGGCTCTCCAGTACACTGCGCGGCACGGAGTTCGACTGGCTGAAGGTGATTCGCAAGGAATACGGGACGCCGTTCGCGTGGACCAGCGGTCTGCTGCTGCTGCTCGTGTGGGAGCACGTCGCCGGTGTGATGGCCCCGCCGATCGGCCGGGTCGAGCTCGGCTCGATCATCGCGATCTGGATCGCGCTCGCGCTCGCGTACCTGATCGTGAGGACCCTCAAATTGAGCGGCCGACTCGGCACAACCTGATCAGGGATCCGCGGATCCAGGTAGTGTCCGGCTTTCAGCCGGACCTTGATCCCAGGGACAAGACATGTACACAGCGACTGCGCCGCGTGACGCTGCCGACGACGATCACCGGATCGATCCCGCGCCCCAGCTGGTACACCGAGAACGTCGGCGCCCGGCCGTTTCGCGACGCGCTCGCCGATTCACGGTTTCGCGAGCAGTACACCGACGCCGTCGGCGCGCACCTCAAGGATCAGGAGCGCGCCGGCCTCGACATCGTCACCGACGGCGACGCGCGGCTCGACGCCGACGTGGGCGGCATGAGCTGGTTTCAGTATCCGGCCCGGCGGTTCAGGGGCGTCGCCGGCGGCGACTACTACAAGACGCGGAAAGGCTACGGCGGCACCGCGAAGGGCGACATCCTCTTCGAGGTGATGGAGAGCCGCGTCATGCCGCGGTGCGTGGACAAGATCTCCCGTGGACCGTTGCACTATGCGGCGACCTGGAAGCTCGCGCAGGGATTGACGACCCGTCCCGTCAAGTTCGGGACCATCACGCCGGAGCTGATCGGGACCTCGATCGGCAACGACCATTACAGCAGCCAGGAAGAGCTGCTCGTGGACATCAGCAACGCGATGAGGGAAGAGCTCACCGACGTTGCCGCGGCGGGATGTCCGATCATCCAGATGGAGGAGCCCAACATCCATCTGATCGGCGTGCAGCGGGGAGGGACCGGTACCGGGCTCGGTGTCGAGTTCTTCGTCAAGATCTTCAACAACACCGTCAGGGGGCTTCGCGACACCACGGAAGTGTGGTGTCACACCTGCTGGGGCAACCCGGCGCAGCAGCGGCTCTTCGCGACCAACCAGTCGTACAAGGACGCGCTGCCGCACCTGAACCAGCTCGATGTGGACGTGATCACGTTCGAGTGCTGCACCAGCGACGGCATGGATCTCGAGCTGATTGGCAAAGAGATCACCGGCAAGAAGATCGCGATCGGCGTCGTCAACCACCGCGACCTGCAGGTCGAGCGTCCCGAGCAGGTGGCGGATCTGATCCGGCGCGCGCTCAAGTACATCCCGGCGGAGCGGTTGATCCTGTCGAGCGACTGCGGCTTCGGCCGCGAGGGCATGAGCCGGCGCATCGCCTTCTTCAAGATGGTCGCGATCGTCCGCGGCACGAACATCGTCCGCCGCGAGCTGGGACTGCCCGAGTCCCCGTGTCTCGCAGCGGACGGCCGTTTCTCGCTCGCCGACGTCGTGGAGTAGGAGGGCACTGAGGTAACGGAGAACACGGAGAAGAGCGTTATCACAGAGCTCACAGCGATCACACAGAGCAGGCTTCACATGCGGCGGCGGGGTCGCGCTCCGCGCGGCCGCCGCATCGGGTCTTCACGAAAAGGCAAGCGCAGTCATCCTCTGTGCGTCCCCTGTGTGCCCTGTGTCTCTGTGTTAACGCTTTTCTCCGTGCACTCTGCATCCTCTGTGAGCACTGTAAACGCGGAGAGCGGGATTACACTACCTGAGTTGCCCGCCAAATCCTCGGTGCCCTGGTGCGTCCTCGTCGTCGATGACGATCCCGAGCTGCGGGACGTGCTGTCGGCGATGCTGGTCAACGCCGGGCACGTCGTCGAACAGGCTGGTGACGGACCCGAGGCGCTCGAGAAAGTGGCCACGGGTGAGTTCGACGTCGTCCTGCTCGACATCAACCTGCCCAGCATGAACGGCCTCGACGTGCTCGCGCAGATTCGGGGCCTGATGGACCCGCCGCTGGTCCTCGTGATGACCGGCGACGACACGCCGGAACCCCTGCTCGAGGCCGTCCGTCTGCAGGCGTATCGGTACCTGCGCAAACCGTTTCCGCTGCGGACGATCACCGAAGCCATCGACGAGGCGATGGCCTCGGTGCCGCGGGCGGGGCTGCCGATCGAGGTGGTCTCGGCGCGGCCCGAATGGCTCGAGATTCTCGTGCCCTGCGCGCGCGAGATGGCCGAACGCCTGCAGTCGTTCATCATGCATCTCGAGGCCGATCTGCCCGAGCCGGTGCGCGAGTCGGTGGCGCAGGCGTTTCGTGAGCTGCTGACCAACGCGATCGAATGGGGAGGCAAGCTCGATCCGAAGCGCAAGGTCCGGATCTCCTGCGTACGCGCCAAGCGCGTCCGGATCTATCGCATCGCGGATCCGGGCGAGGGGTTTGCACTCGATCGGCTGCGGCATGCGGCGATCTCCAATCCGACCGACGATCCGCTGAAGCACGCGATCGAACGGCAGAAGCAGGGCCTCCGTCCGGGCGGACTTGGGCTGATGATGACGCGGTCCCTCGTTGACGAATTGATTTACAACGAGGCCCACAACGAGGTCATCTTCATCAAGTACCTCGACTGACCGCGTCCCCAGAATTGCTATCTCAGGTGATGAACCTGAGTACCGTTGGGTCGGAGTGGGCAATTCCAGTGCCGGTGACGAGGCCTTCCCACGGCTCCCGCGAGGTCTGCTTCTTGCAGTGAACGTCGCTGGATATTCATGGAACCTCGGCCGCGCCCCCTGCATCTGCTCCTGATCGAAGACTCGCAAGACGACGCCGACTTGATCCTTCGCGAGTTGCGCCCGGGCTATGACGTCGTCGCGGAGCGTGTGGAAACGCTCAGCGCGCTGACCGAGGCACTCGTGCGCCAGCGGTGGGACCTCGTCGTCGCCGAATTCACGATGCGAGCGTTCCACGGCGTGACGGCGCTGAGCCTCGTGCGGGCGTACGACGCGGAGGTGCCGTTCATCTTCGTGTCGGGAACCGCCGGCGAGGAGGTCGCGGTGGCGGCGATGAAGACGGGCGCCCACGACTATCTGATGAAGAACAACCTGCGGCGGCTGGTGTCGGCCGTCGGGTGTGAGTTGCGCGACGCCGGCGTGCGTCGCGAGCGCAAGGACGCCGACGCGCGTCTCGCCTACCTCGCCTACCACGACTCCTTGACGCAGCTGCCCAACCGCGTGCTGCTGGACGACCGGCTTCAGCAGGGAGTTCTGGCCGCGGCGCGCGCGGCCGAACCACTGGCGCTGCTGATGCTCGATCTCGATGGCTTCAAGACGATCAACGACTCATTCGGGCACCACGCAGGCGATCGCGTGCTACAGGAAGTCGCCGGCCGGATTCGCTCGCTGCTGCGCGAGGTGGACACGGTGGCCCGTCTGGGCGGGGACGAGTTCGCGATCGTCCTGCCGCGGACGGATCGCGACGGCGCAACACGGACGGCGGAGAAGATTCTCTATGGACTGGAGCGTCCGTTGCCGCTCGACGGTCACGTCCTCACACTGGCTGGCAGTATCGGCATCGCGTTGTTTCCCGAGCACGGATCGCACTGCCCCGAACTCATTCAGCGAGCTGATGCCGCCATGTACGCCGCCAAGCGCGCGCACACGGGCCTGGCCGTCTACGCTTCGGACGATGTCGCGGGCTACGGCGTCGATCCCGACAGGGGCGTGCTGTCATCCAGAACGAAGGTCAGGAGCCTGGGCGAAAACGGCGCCGCCTGATCACGCCGCGGCCGACTTGCCCTGTTTCAGCAGCCACATCAGCGCGTCGTGCGGGTTGGTGAACCACTGTGACGTGACGCCCGCGTTGGCGTACTTGGTGGACAGCTCCTTCACGACGGCGTGACCGACCATCTTCGCTGGCTGCACGATCGCCCAGTACTTCCACCCGGACGCCGCGAGTTGCGGAAACCAGTGCGCATCGCCCCAGTCGATGTCTTCGGGTCGAACGACGGGGCAGTCGCGATCGTCGGACAGCCACTTCTCGCCGCCGTGCTTCTGCATCAGCGCCGAGCCGGCCATCAGAAAATCTCTGAACGGCTGACCGCTGATGAAGCCTTTGATCTGGTGATGCACGATCTTCTCGTCGGGCAGTACCACAGCGACACCAGGTTGGTATCGATGACGGTCAGCTTCTTCATATGTGCGGACTCCTGCCGCGCGGGCCGAACGGCCCATCCGATCCGGATGAGGTTATCGGCGGGTCGGCGCACGGCGGACAGGTCCGCGTCGATCAGGGCGTGCTCGAGGACGGCATCGGCGTCGTGGCGTCGAGCGCAAACGTGAGCAGCTTGGGCGAGAACGGCGTCGCCTGATTGCCGGGACCGGCGTTGCCCAGCGTGACCGTACCGACCCCGCCCATCAGCGCGACGTACTGCTTGCCGTCGAGGCGATAGGTGATCGGCGGTCCCATCCCGCTGCGCAGGCCGGTTTGAATCTCGTGCAGCTTCACGCCCTTGTCGGCGCTGTAGGCGACGAGACGCCCGTCACTCAGAACCTGGAAGACGAGATTGCCGGCTGTGGCCAGCGTGCCGCCGCCGATCCCGCCGCCGCCCGGCATCCGCCATCGCATCTGCTGCGCGACCGGATCCCACGCGACGAGCGCGCCGCGTCCGCCCGGGCCTTCGATTGGCGGTGGTCCGATCGACGGTGGTGGTGGACGCACGGGCGCCGGCGCAGGACGCACGGTGCCGGTCATCGCGCCAGGTCGCGGGCTGAACGTCGTCTCGGCTGCGTAGGAGAACGAATTGGCCGTAGAGGTCGGAATATAGGCGAGTCCCGTCAGCGGACTGAACGACATCGGCGACCAGTTGTGCGCGCCGCCGCCGCCGGGTGAGATCAGGATCGCATCGGTGCCGTAGATCGCCTCGTCGTTCACGATCGGCCGGCCGGTTTTCTGATCGATCCCCTTGGCCCACGTGATGTGCGAGAACGGGCCGGCGGAGATGAACTGCCCGGTGAGCCGATCGATCACGTAGTAGAAGGCGTTCTTGTTCGCCTGCATGATCACCTTGCGCGGGCGCCCGGCGATCGTCAGGTCGGCGAGGATCAGATGCTGGACGCTGTCGAAGTCCCAGTTGTCGCCGGGCACGACCTGGTAGTGCCAGCGCAGCTCGCCGCTCTCGATATCGACGGCGAGGATCGACGCCGCATACAGGTTGTCCTTCCCGAGCGACGAGCGGTGCAGATACGTCCACGGCTGGGCGTTGCCGGTGCCGACGTAGACGAGGCCGGCATCGGCGTCGTAGGCGAAGCCGTCCCACACCGCGCCGCCGCCGCCGTTCTTCCACCACTCCTTGTCCCACGTCTCGGCCGCTGTCTTCATCGCGGCGTTCTCGAAGCCCTTCGACGGATCGCCGGGGACGGTGTAGAAGCGCCACGCGCGCCGGCCGGTGGCCGCGTCGTAGGCGTCGAAGAATCCGCGCGTCGGGCGATCGCCGCCGCTGGCGCCGATGATCACCTTCCCCTTCGCCACGCGCGGCGCCATCGTCAGCGTGTACTGATCCTGCGGGAACGCGACGCGCGACTCCCAGATCACCTTGCCCGTCTCGGCGTCGAGCGCCTGGAGCCGGCCGTCGATGATCGGCGCGAAGATCATCCCCTGATAGATCGCCAGGCCGCGATTGACGACGCCGCAGCAGATCGCCGGACGGACCGCGGTCTGGTTCACCCACGGATCCCATCGCCATTTCTCTTTGCCGGTGCGCGCGTCCACGGCGATGACGACGCTCCAGTTGGTGATCGCGTAGATGGTGCCGTTGGCGACGAGCGGCGTGGCTTCCTGTCCGCCGCCGCCCGACATCAGATCGAAGGACCAGGCGAGGCCGAGGCGGGTGACGTTGGTGGCGTCGATGTCCTTGAGCGGGCTGAAGCGCGTCTCGGATTGATTGAGGCCGTAGGTCAGCCAGTCGTCGCCGGTCTGGCCGGCGCGCTTGAGGGTGGCATCATCGATGCGCGCGCTCTGTGCCGGAGACGGCCACGAAGGGCACGCAGGACGATCAGCCACACGCGCACAACGAGCACGACGCGATTCTTCTTCACGGACATAGCGACCTCGCGACTACTTCGCGGCTGGCCGTGGCCCCGCGGTGTCGTTCGACGCGACGCGCTTCTTGAACTTCCAGCGCCCGTTCTCGCGGACGAGCGCGTCGTCGTAGCGGCCCGCCTGCGAGATCGCCGCGCCGCGCTCGCCGGGGACGACGAAGGCCCAGCGCGACCAGGCGGTGGCGGTGTCGCCGTTGACGGTGATGACGAAGTTCGAGAGCAGGTGATAGTTCTTGGCGGTGTTCTGCTGCGTGCCCATCGCCTTTTCCATGAACGCCTTGATGTCGGCCGGGCCGGCGACCGTGCCGAAGCCGCCGACCCACTGGCCGTCCTTGGCGAAGAGGGACGAGTAGGTCGCGAAGTCGCGGGCTGTCGAGACTGCGGCCGTAATCGAGCAGCAGCGCCTCGATCTCCGCCTTGTCCTCGAATCGTTGCAGACGCGTGGCAACCGAATCGCTGCCCGTCGTCGGCTTCAGCGTCTGGGCCGCCGCAGGGAAGACGAGGCTCACGAAGGCGAGGAACGCGAGGAACACTTTCTTCATAGTGGCCGGAGTCTAGCGCCGTCGCTCGCCAAATGCCAAGAGGCAGCTGGGGTTAGCTATTGGGAGGGGGAAAACTGCTACACCCGCGCCGGGCACGGTCCAGATGCTGCTCGCCTGCCAGAGGCGTCCGGCCGCTCTGCGCGCTTGCAGAGCGTATGATTCTTCGTGACGGTCATGCGACTAGGTAGGTCGCCTAGCTCCTGTGGAGGATTCGATTGCGTTCCGCAGCTGTTCTCTTCGGTGGCTTGCTGATTGTGACTGGGACCTTGCTCGCCCAGAGTGCGCCGTCGTTTGAGGCCGCATCGGTAAAGCCGAACATTTCGGGAGGTCTCGATGCGGGCTGGCAGTCTCCACCGGGAGGAGGCCGCGTCGTCATTCGGAACCTGCCCCTGCGAACGATCATCATGGCTGGGCCTACCAACTGGACGTAGACGATGACCGGCTCATCGGATTACCAGGTTGGACCCGGACAGAGAAGTTCGACATCGTCGCCAAGGCACCTGAGAGCGTCCAGGTCGGCGGCCTACTTCGTATCGGCCCCGCCGCTCCTGGGCTCCTCATGATGCGCACGCTCCTGGCTGAGCGATTTCAACTCGAAGATCCACACGGAAACGCGCGAGCTGCCGATCTACGCGCTGAAGACGGCGAACTCAGACGGGCGACTGGGAACAAAGCTGGTTCCCTCCGAGATCGACTGCGACCGGTTCAACGCGGAAATCCGCGCAGGTCGAGCAGTGTCCCCGCCACCAACAACTCCTGGCGCAGTAGCACCCTGCAGAATGTGGAATTTCCGAAATCGCATCGCATATGGCTCTCAACCGCTCGCCGCACTCACAGACTACCTATCAGGATTTGTGCGACGCGTGGTCGTTGATCGCACGGGATTGACCGGACGTTTTGATTACGAACTGATCTGGACACCAGATCAACTTCCTCCGGCAGACTCTCCTAATCGCATCGCGGTCGGCGGCGTTGAAATCGACTTGACGGGAGGCGTGAACGTCGATCCGAACGGTGCCGCTCTCCTCACCGCACTCCGCGAGCAACTCGGGCTCAAGCTCGAGTCGGCACGGGGACCGGTTGAAGTGTTAGTGATCGATCGCGTCGAACGCCCCACGCCAGACTGAGTAGGCTCTGCGTTGGTCGGCGCGCACGCATCAGCCTACGCGCGGATGCTGCGCGTGCTTTTAGAGCGGATCGGTTCAAGTGCCCGAGGGGGTGCCATTTCGCGCTCGCTAGCTCCTATCCCGCCAAGAGGCAGTTGGGGTTAGCTATTGGAGGGGGAAAACTGCTACACCCTCGTATGCGCTTTCGCCAGAACGGACCCGCCCGATGGGCGGTCTGACCCTGATTTGGCGTTATGCTCCGAGGCGAGGCGTGAACGCGCATTGTCGAGGGCACGCCAGGGCACGTAGACGCACGCGAGATGAGCGAAGCGGTTGATTTTCACTACAAGTTAACGGGACGGGGTTGGTGCGAATGCCGAATCGCGATCGGCCATTCGTCCCGGACGGTCACTGCGTCTTATTTGTCCGACGCGCTCGGCGATCTTGCTCGTGCTGTTGAGGAGTGCCTTCGCGGTCGGTCCGAGGCGACGGCGGTGTTTGTCGAGGAGCCTGGAGAGTATCGCTGGCGCTTTACAAATGTCGGTAGCGATACAGTTCGAGTTCGAATTCTGGAGTTCTCTGACTGGGGCGCGAAGAGCGACGAGGCCGGAACAGTCATCTTTGACGCTCAGTGCTCTCGATGCGCCCTTGGGGCGGCGGTGTCTGGAGACCTCAATCGACTCTTGGGTGAGCACGGCCTACAGGGCTATCGCGACGAGTGGGTCCATCACGACTTCCCGTTTGAACGGTTCGCTTAATCGATGCGCTACTTGATGGCGCCTAACATGGCATGCACCAGTCGGCGCGTCCCCTTGTTCGCGCCGCTGGTGATGCCTGGACGTTGATATGGCTGGATTCTGTCAAGTGGGCAGATCTCTCCCGGCCTCACGGTTGTGAGTTCCTTTCTCAGCACGCTCTTTCCGTGCTCTTCGTTCTTCAGGTCCGTCTGGTCGGCGGCACCGCGTTCTAGCGACGGTTGACGCTGCTGATATCCGCGGGTTGGGTACCGCCCAGACTGTGGTTCGTCGCGGAGCTGCCTCGCCCTAGGCACGGACGTATCGGTGGTGCTGATGTCCATAACGCTCTCGAGGGTTCTCCACCTGGCCGCGATGCCGCCGGCCTGACGGACCTGATCGCCGCGTCGCTACGCGGGCGGCGGCGGCACCTCCCGCGCGATCGCCCAGATGAATCCGGTGAGCTCGCGCGCGATCGCGGTCGCCACTTTCGGTTTCGCCTTCCCGCGCGCCACCAGCTTCCGAAAGCGTGCCGTCAGGCGGAGTTGCGCCTTCCACGCGATGTCACAGACGGTCTTCGGCAACGCTTCTTGCCGGTAGAGCATCTGCCGTCCGATGCGCGGCACGCCCTGATACGCCCACGCCGCTTCGGCGAGCAACCGCCGCGCGTGCGGATTGCCCGCCTTGGTGATCCCGCCGCGGCGGACGCTGCGGCCCGCTGGAATACTCCGACGGCACGAGGCCGAGGAACGCCATCAGCTCGCCGCGGATGATCGAAGCGTCGGATGTCGCCGACTTCGGCGACGAGGCCCACCGCGGTGACAAACGAGACCCCGCGCAAGGCCTGCAGCGCGTCCACGACCGGCGCCCAGCGCCACGCCGGCGTGAGCTGCCGGAGTTGCTCGGTGAGCCGCTCGACGCGCCGCTCGGTCTCGTCGATCGTGTCGCGGTACTCCTGCAGCGCGATGTGCTGCGGCGGCGAGCGGGAAACTGAGATCGGCCAGCCAGCGGCGATACGGCCGCGTCCACCGGCGCGTCCCGGATAGCGGCGACCCTGCCGGAGCAGGAACGCTTTCAACCGATGCTTGGCTTGCGTGCTCAGGCCGACGGCGTCTTCGCGCGCGCGCACGAGATCGCGCAGCGCTTCATCATCGGGCGTCGGGATGTAGATCGCCGTGAGCTCGCCGGCGCGATGCAACCGGGCCAAGGCGTCGCCGTCGCGCCGATCGGTCTTGATCCGATCGCCGCTCCGTTTCGGCATGCTCGACGGATTGACGACGACGCAGTCCTCCCCCTGGGCGGTGAGATAGCGGTGGATCCCAAACCCGCACGGGCCGGCCTCGTACACGAACCGCAACCGTCGGTTCGGCGCGCCGCAGCGCCCGCACGACCTTGGCCACGGCCTCCAGGTCGCCCGGGATCACGCCGTAGTGCCGCACTTCGCCGTCGCGCCCTTCCTCCGCGAGCGAGATGTCGATCGATTCCTTGTGGACATCCATCCCCACGAACATGCTACGTTTCGCCATGGCCTGCCTCCGTTGTATGTGGCTCTGCGCGTCACCCTCATCGGCTTCGCGTAATCCACGATTTACTACGTGAGGCAGGTCTCTTGCTCCAACAGCCATACTGTTAGCCGGACGTCACCTTGCCTCGAATGAGTCGAACAGCGTTGTATTTGGTCATAGCGTCCGTCATTGCTCCTTGCTGCGGCCCGCGTCCGGATGTACGGGCACGGCACGCTTCGGAGACCGCCGAGCGTCAGGTCCGTTCCGGAATGTCGGTCGGCGATGTCGTGATGGTAGCGGCTGGCCAAAATAACGACTTTCGCGTTCTTGGTTACTGCGGACCGAAGGGCGCCCTTAACGTCCACGGCGACGGTGGAGACGCGGCGCTGAGCGTCTGGAGAGGCTCTCCGAGCGGCGGGTTTGGATCAGAAGTGACCGACGAGTCGTCCTTCGGCTCGGTGTCCGAGCTGCGCGCTGCGCTCAACGAACGACTGTTGAGTGATGGCATTTGCTCGAAGCTGTCCGTGGGCTTCGACGGCGGCTGGTTCGACGGCGCCTGGCAGTTTCACGTCGTCCTGGGCGCCGACGGCCTCGTCAAGGATGTTGAGCCCACGCGACCATGGCGATAAGACAATCGCCATCGCGTGTAGCCCCTCAACCCGTGTGAACGGGCGCGTCCTGAGCGGCAACGCTAGTGCAAGCTTGAGGTGGGCGCGTCAGCCACGGCCGCTTCGGGGAGTGCTCCCTCAGGTGAGCGGCAAGGTTAGACCGCACATGAATTCGGAATGCTGAAATCACTCGTTCGCTCCGTGTGGCAAACACGGAAATCCATCCGGCAGGAGCGACATCGCGCAAGAGTTCTGGAACAGACGATCGACACCTTTCGATCGAACTACGAAAGTGCGAATCGACACGGGCTTGCCGACTTCAGTGTTGTGTACAACACGGCGTTATACCTGTTGCTGCTTGACAGGGATTTCTCGGTTCTCAAGCTTCAGATGTTCGAAGCGGACGGCGTCTGGGCGCGTCGATTCGTGGCCCGCCAGATGGCAGTCACATTCGCAGAGGCGTGCGAGGATCTCTCGGCCCTTCTTGGTAAGGAGTTTCGCGACGCCGTATTGCGATTGGATGCTCCAGCGACGGACATCGTCAAGCTGTCTGCCGCTTCGAAAACTTTTCACGACGCGAGACGGACTCATGAGGCAAGGCTGCGCGAGCTTCGGAACAGTATCGGTGCACACCGAGAACTCAAGGCGGCTATTCATTTGGACGCCGTCGAGAAATTGGACGTTCTCGAGGTATACCGCATGGGTCCGTCTTTCTATGTCGCTTTCGAGCAGCTTGTCGAGGCGATGACAGCGTTGGTCGCACATATGGGGCGTCCCACTGTAATCCTGAAACATCTGGCTCGCAGGGCCGGTGCGGTCTAAACAGCGATTGGAGCCGACGGCGTCGAACGTTCGTGGCACAATTCCGCGCACAGAGCCGCCGCTGGCCTGCGATCAACCTAGGCGTTGCTTGACAGGGCCATTGCCACTGTAGCGGTGGATTGCACGCGTTAGACGAACTTGACGACCACCTTCGGTCCTACTGCAGAATGCGCTTGCCTCAAGGCCAGAGAGATACCGCCAGGAGGAAGTCGTTCCGGCCTTTACCGCTCTTCGAAACGAGTGTGCGGCGTTGAAAGTCCTCCTCGCTCCGGACGATTCCTGGTCGGCAATCGTCGCCGATGCGGAGAATCCGAATGCCGCAGCTCACCGCTCGTATTTGCTCTTGGCGCTCCAGCGAGGATGCCTAGATCGAGTCACCAGGCCGGTGCACCATTTCTTGATGAGGGGGCAGGAGGTGCGATCCGATATCACCAATCAGGACCCGTCAGGACTTGCGGGAGCGTTGGTTGCTCAACGGTGATGAGGTAGAGCGTCATCAGCGCTTTCGTCGATTCTTCGGAAAGATCGTCGAGCTCCAAGTGGCGCAGTGGCTGACGGACCTTGGTTGGACGCTGACGAGCCTTGAAGCTCTCGGACATAGCTGTGATATCGCCGCTCAGTCACCAGAGGGATCGAGCTTTTCGATAGAGGTCAAGTTACATAGGCCAGAGCGATGATGATTTTCGCCTCGTCCTTGAGTCGATGCGCGGGGCTCCAAAGGCCGGATGGTTTGGTCTCTATGGGGCGATCAACTACGTATTGTTTCGCGCTTATGAGGTCGCCGTCGGCCTCCGCGCCGAACAACCACCCAAGATGGCGATCCTCGTCGTGGACGCCCAGACGTGGCCGCTGGTCGAAGTGCCCCTCTCAAACGCTTGGCTCGATTGGGCGCAGCCGACATTCGTCCGAACGGAGGAAGAGGACTGGAATCGATTCCTTGACTCGCAACGGCGGACGCGCTATCCCCAATCGACAGCGAACTGACAGAAGTAGTAAAGAGTCTTGACCGGCTATGGATTGCGACAACCGGCAACAGGTTTAGCTACAAGATCGAGCACGAGATTGACAATGACAGACGTTAGGGCTCTCTGAGAGCGCTGCTTTGCGGATGACACACCTACAAGTCCTGCCAGTGTCGCGGATGCGGACGACGGCACCCCGCTCGAATGTCAGCGGCGTACGGTTAGCTATTGGAAGGGGAAAACTGCTACACCCACGCGTCACGTGTGGGGAGTCACTCGCCAGGGCGACTGCGCGGGGGCGCGCGTCTTCCGGTCGGCGTGACCGTGAAAGACAGCAAACCTGTGTGGGGTTATGCCGGTCGGCATAATCAGGACTCGCACGAACCCCATTATCCGACCAAGTGCTCGTGAGTGCGGAACTTCCACGGAGAATCCTCGCGGGGGCCGCTTGGCGTTATGCTGCGAGCCGTGCAGGGTCGGCCGAGATATGTCGGTCGGCCTACTACTAGTTGGGCTGACCACGGAGCTACAACATGATTCAGGGAATCATCGAGGTCATCATCGAATACGGTTTCCAATCTGTGGGCTGGGCCATCATGAAGATCGTGACACTCGGACGCTACCGGGGCTTCAAGTCCGACGACATGTTGCGCGAGGGGGCACTGGGCTTGGCGACCGTACTGGCAGTCGGCTATGCGATCTATCGGTGGGTGTGATTGTCCTGACGCGAACGGTCAGCCGTTCGGTCCGAATAGGCTAGCCGCGCCAGCGCTGGAGGGAACAAGCAGCCCAACTTGCCGTGCAGCCAACGGCGGCGCGTGCGAAGATGAGCGCCGCCGCGGCTGACGGCTGGCGTTAGCTCAATTTCTTCACACGCGATCGACTGCCTCGTTGCAGAATCTGAGTCTCTCACCCCTTAGTTGGAATTCTCGTTGCTTTGAACGGTATTACGGCGTTTTTCTAAACACGAGTCTGGAACTTACTGGAACCCCGTTGTCAGGCTGTGCCTCAGTACCACCCAGGGAACGATGCGCTTTGTCGTCCGCGCGTATTGTGCGTAGGCTGGTCCGAACGTCTCCTGAAGGACGGCCTCCTCGACGTGGATCCGATAGCCGATCGCGACTAGATAGGGCAGAACGCTGCATGCCAAGGTCCACCAGTTCGAGAACGCCAGTCCGAGACCGAAGTAAGCGAGCAGAGAGCCGGCATACGCAGGATGACGAAGTCGCGAATAGAGCCCGGTCCGTATGAGTGTGTGACCTTCTCGAATTTGGACGCGACCCGTGAAGAAGACCCCCAGGGCGCGAATGGCCGTCCAGCGAACAGCGATGCCGACGACCATGAGTCCCAAACCGGACAACTGGAGAGGAGCATCGGCACCATCGATGCGTCCTACGCCCAGAAAGCCGACCAGCATGCCGACCAACTGAAAGCCGTGCGCCACATTCAAGGCCAACAACGATCCCTTGTCCGAATCGCGTGACGGAATCGCCCGATGTCGGGGAAAGGCGTCAATGGCCCACCAGATACCCAAGACCGCTGTAGCAGCGCCAGCGCTGAGCACGTTATCGCTAGGCATGCTGATCTTTGTCTTTCGTTTCGATTCCTGAAGGTAACGTCGCCGCGTCAGCCGCGGGCCTCGGGTGACACTTAGGCGGCAATGGAACCACGATCGAGGGGTCGAGGTTCCAGATGATCCTATTGTCGGCCCAAGTGTGGGGGCTTCGGATACTCGTCATCGTCAGCATTAGATTTCTGTGTTCGTTGGCTGGTTCGCCACTCCTGCCCGAAGCCAGTCAATCAGTGCGTCGAACAAGGATAGGTCGTCGGGTCGAGCCCTGGGGATTCGGAGCGCGTCGGTGATCGTGGTCACGTTGTCCTCGATGCTGTTTGAGGAGACCGTCAGGACCAGGCCCGGCGCCAATTGCTGCATCACCTCGAGGTACCTCTGCTGCGGCTCGATGAATCGAAGATGGTGTTCGAAGTTGCGACGCGTCCTGCCCGGATCACTCGACTGACGTTGTCGGAGAGCTTCGACGCTAGCGGTAAACAACACGTACAGGTTGGGAAGCGCGAGTTCGCGCCGGACCAGTCGAGGCCGATAGAACGCCTCGAGCTGCTCGAGCGAATGCCAGCCCTCGAAGTCGTAGGCCCAGTTGTACCAAAGGGGCTGGAAAGGATCGCCATCCAGAACGACGTCACGATCCCTCGACGCTTCAAGCGCGCGTCGCCAGCGCTCCACCTGACGTTCGACGTACCAATCGGCCGGTTCGTTGGACGGGCGCTCGAAGAGGACAGCAACATCCGGAACGACTTCGATGCCGTTCGAAGCGCTAAGGGCGCGCGCGGTGGTGGTTTTGCCGACGGCACTCGGCCCTTCGAAACAGACGATGGTCATACGTCTTTTGGAGTGGCCTGACTAATAGTAGGCCGACTGGCATCTGTATCTTTAGGCTGTCTTAACGGAGTACGCCGCGTCGCTTCATCGCCATCGAGTAGAGCACCACGAATGCGCCGAGGATAATCACCGCGATGGCCATGATCGACCCGACCTTGCCCAATACCTCGTGCGCTTCCGAATTCAGCAGGGTCGCCACGCTGTTGACGGCCATCGCCAGCTGCGAGGCTACGAACCACGACACTGCCCATGACTTGCGCATCAGCAGGCCCACCGCAGCAAGCACGCCACCCCACACTCCAATGGTCCACGTCACCACGTACCAGGCAGGCAATGCCGCGAAATAGGCCGCGATCTCCGGCGTCACTCCCGTCGCCCGGAAGTAGGCGGCGTTCTGTGTCAAGGTCATCACGTGGCTGTAGCAGGACATGGCATTCCAAGCCAGCATCAGCAGGCCGACGCACCAGAGGTGCCAGGGCGCGAGTCCGGTCGGCGCAGTGCGTGTGTCGTTCATGTCAACCATTCCAGCATTACGACAGGACCTGGCGCGCGAGTTCCCAGCATTCCCGACCGACAGATCTCGCCCGCCCCTTGATCGGGTGATCGTCGTTGACGCGGTCTCGCCGCTCTCGCCAAACTAACGATCCGCGGCCGGAAGTACACGCAGCTGACCGTAGAGGGACATTTCCTTACCGTTCGCCATCACGATCTTCTGCAACTGGGCCGCGTTGGATCCGTCCTTGAAGCGAAAGCCGATGCCGGTGATGACGTCCCCGGGCTTCAACGTGTTCTTGTCCCAGCCGTTGGCCGCCGTGTTCTTCTTGTTCGAGCCGCCGACCTTCCACTGTTCGATGGTCCCGTTGGCCTGGACGTCGAGCGCGATCGTCACGTGCGGATCGGCCCAGGTAAACGCGGTCACGGTTCCCGTGACCGTGATCAGCGTGGTTCGATCGACCGGCCAGTCGTGGTGCGCGAGCAACGGACTCGCGGCCACCAGGGTCCCAATCACACCCAGCGCAAGCTTCCGCAGTGTTCTCATCGCTCGTCCTCCTGACGTCCGGCGAGCGCTCAATTCGGAGACGGCCGATTCACGCTATCGATGACCAAGACGGAGACGGTCTCCTTCGTCGACTCCAACTTCAGGCCGAGTTGCTCCTGAAGAGCCGTGAAAAGCGTGGGGCCCGCCGCATCGGGCGGCACTCCTGGTGCCACCGCCCCAGGCGGCGCGACCAGCGGCGTCCATTCCAGGTCGAAATCGAACCGACCGGTGAGACCCGTTCGGTCGAGGACGCGACGACGGACGGCAGGAAGTCTCGCGAGGAGCATCGTCAGGTCTGACAACGGCGTGCCCTGCGCCGAGAGTCGTCCCATCCCGGTGAAGGCCATACACCATTGCGGCCCCTTGCTCGGATCCGAGGTCGGCATTCCAAACGTTGCATTCGGCGGCGGGCCCAATTTGCTCGGCTCCCCGCACTCCCCTTCGAAGGGACGCAGCCGTTGGCCCAACCTGCGATCGGGTCTCGCCATGACCAGCGAGTACACCGGCATCTCGCGGCGTTCCTCGTGCACGACAAGGTTGAAGCGCTCGGCAAGGAGCGCTCGTATCAGCCGGCGATGGCGAGCGCGCGCGTTGAGGTCGTCGAGCACGGTTGGCGACGGTGGCATCGTTGCGGCAATATCGAAGCGATCGCTGGTCACCCAGTCCGGCCCTCCGAAGATCTCATACGCCTGCAGCTCATACGCGGACGTGAGGATCTGCTGCAGGGTGATGTTCTCCGCTGAGAAGCGGCCTGGCCGGAAGCCAATCCCACCCCCAATCGGCCCGCCTACGGCGGGACCCGTGTTCTGCCTGATGGTGGCGACTTCGAATCTCTCGGTCGCCTGTCCTTGTGCCGCCGCGTCGAGAAGGCCAATGCCGATTGGACCGCCGATCACGATCAGCGCCGCCGCCGCGAGCAGCAGTCGTCCGGTCAGGTGCAACCGGCGACCGAGACGATTCGCCAGGATCGCCTCGATGCGTGTCCGCAAATCGGAGCCGGTCACTCCGGAGACACACATCACGGGCGACTCAAGCGACCAGCGGCACACCGCCAGAATCCCCTCCGCGTAATCGGAGGGCTTTTTCCCGGCGCGGACCACGGCCTCGTCACACGCGCGCTCGCGCTCGTCGATCATCCGCCGCTCGATCCACCACACGAGCGGGTGGAACCAGAAGATCGCCTCGACCGCCATGTGCACGACCGCGAGGAGGTTGTCGTGCGCCCGGACGTGCGCACGCTCGTGCGCGAGGATCGCGTCGAGTTGCGGGCGCGACAGGCGATCGACGAGCCCCTCCGGGAAACAGCAGCACCGGCCGCAGGATTCCCACGACGCCAGGTTCGAACGCCGACGGCGAGGACATCACCGTCAGCCCGCCCGTGTCGCAGTCCGAACCGAGGAGCAGCGGCGTCGCACTGCGCAGCGCCGATCGCAGAGGGCGCCATTGGCGGCCCCACCAGAAGAACACCACTGCGGTTCCCGCGAGCCAGACGCCGAGCACGACCCACCGGCCGATGTTCGTGTCCTGCGGGACCTGCGGAACGGCGACAGCGACGAGTGGCGCCGCAAGGATCTCCTGCATGACGAACGTCGCCGCTGGCTGGGCGATCGTCGGCGCCGTGCGCCACTCGACCAGCGCGCCGAGGCCGATCAGCCACGAGAACGGCAGGAAGAACTTCACGGATGCCGCCGCCCACAACCAGTACCGCACGCGTGCGTCATGTCGCCGCAGCGCGAGCGTCACGAGCCAGACCATCGAGACGAGGAGCGTCGATTGCCACAGGTGATTCGCCAGCGAGGCTGGAACCCAGGAAGTCATCGCGGCCTGCCTTTCTTCGTGAGCTTCCGCAGCGCGTCCTCCGCCTCCTTGATGTCGTCGAGCGTCAGCTTCCCGGATTCCACCAGTCGAGCCATGAGCGGCTTGGGACGACCGTCGAACAGGCTGAGCAACGCCTCAACCAGCGTGGTATGGGCATCGTCACGGGAAACAGCCGCCTCGACGATGGTCGCATTGCTGATTCGCTTGACGCGGCGGAGGGCCCCCTTCTTCTCCAGGCGATACACGACGGTCTGCACGGTCGTGAACGCCGGCCGGCCCTTGGGAGGCAGGGCCTCGTGAATCTCTCGAATGGAGCACGCGCCGCGCGTCCAGAGCGCCTCCATGATCTGCAGCTCGGGCTTTGTGAGGGACGTCTTTGCCATGGCTCAACTATCAGGTGAGCTGATCTAACTACAGTCGTAGTTGTGAGACAAGAGAAATCTACAGGGCAGGCTGACGAGAAGTACCGCGTTACGCTAGACGCACGTGACGTTTCTCGAAGCGGCGGCGGCGGTCGACAGATTCCTGTTACAGGTGAGCCGACCCGTCCAATACACGGTGATGACCGCGACGGTCCTGCACATGATCGCCGTGGCGATTCCGAACGTCCCGCGGGCGTACGTCGACTACGCCCATGTCCCGCTGCTCAGCGGCGTTCGCCAGCACGACACCTACGGCACGGACACGATCGGCGATTCGTACGTCGCCAAGGTCGTGTTGAACGATCCGCTCGACATGTACACCAAGGCGCGGCTCGAGCAGACACCACTCGAGAAGGCGACATGGACCAGGGAGGAATCAGCTCCCTATCCACCGGCGGGCGTGCTCACGACGGCGGGGCTGTATGCCATAGGGGCGGCGACGGGAATCGAGTTCTACGGCATGGTCCTGCTGCTCGCCGTGCTGTTCGTGGCGCTGTCCCTCTGGTATTTCCTGAACACGCGGTGGTACCTCTTTCCCCTCCTGTACCTGAACTTCGCGTACTTCGGACATCGGTTCGTCTACGTGCAGGACGACTCGTACCTCGCCATGCTCGTCGTGGTCATGATCGCGCTCGTCGTCGCCCGCTCCAGGCGCGAAGCCAGTCACCTCCTGATGGCGCTCGCCATCACGATGAAGCTCTCGCCGGCGGCGTACGCGCGGGAGATGCTGACCATGCGGCGTGGCACGGCGATGATCTTCGCCGCCATCCTGTTCGCCGGTTTCGTACTGCCCTATTTCATCTGGGACAACTACCTGACCATCTTCACGTTCCACGACCAGATCAAAGGCAACATCTACGACACGGTCGCGGCGGTGCTGCTGGTCGTGCCCTTCACGATTGTGCTGTGGTACGTCGAGACGCGACTCGGGTTCGACATGGAGGATCGAATCGGCTGGTCGCTCGTTCCGTTCGCGATGTTCGTCGGCATCAAGATGCGGGTGGCCCGGCATCTGCTGATCGTGCTCCTGGTGCCGGACAAGCGGGGTCCCCGCAACATCGCGGCATCCATCGGCCTCGCGCTCTACGCCGCGGCTCCGGATGTGTTCCGGCTCGGGTCGGTGCTGTACATCACGACCGTTCTGCTCTTCGCATTCCTGGCGCTCTATCTGCGGAGAATCGGCTGGGCCACGGTTCGCGACGACGCGCGGCATCCGCTGCGCACCGTCAGGCTGCTGCTGTCGGAGCCTCGACCAGCTTCCGCATCAGGCTCAGCATGACGGTATTCGGCCGCCCTGGGTGAAGGTAACAAACTGGTCACATGGCCTCGATAGCGTCTGGACACGCATCGAGAAGCGTTTGGACACGTTGGAGGCCATCGACATGAAACGAAACCTCGTGCTTCATCTGGCAACGGCTATTTGTATTGGCACGACGGCGTCCTCCGCGTACGCGCATCACAGCTATGGAGCGTTCTTCGACCTTTGCGCGAGCGTCACGATCGAGGGGCGAGTCGACCGCATCGAATGGAAGAACCCGCACGTCTGGATCGATCTCACGACGGATGGCGGGGCGTATCGCGCCGAGTGGACCTCGCTGCAGGGCCTCTCGAACAGAGGCGTCACGACGGACGCGTTGAAGGCGGGAGACCGCGTGGCAGTCACAGGCAGTCCCATGCGCGACCCGGCCTCGATACGCGACCCGGCCGTGAGAGCGCTGATGCCCGACCCGGCCTCGGCCTCGAAAGTCGTCTCGGCCCTGACACAGATCCGCCGCGTGAGCGACGGGTGGAGCTGGACGGGAAGCGACGGTATGCCCCCACCGGAATGCGGTCGCAAGTAGTGGCTCGGAGCCGCGCAGTCAGCCGTTCCGCGTCGTTGCTTTGTTAAGTAAAGGGCTTTACTATTTCTGAATGACCAGCAGGCAGAATGTTGCGGCGCCGCACTAAACGAGAGGTGCTGGCGTTCGTCCTGGTGCTGGCCGCCATCGTTCTCGTACTCCTCGGCGGGCTCTGGAAGGTCACCGTGGACCGTAGCGGGCCGGGACCCGCGGAGCCATTTCGCATCGCCGGCAATCTCTACTACGTCGGCGCGGATGCCGTCTCCGCCTTCCTCATCACCGGGCCCGAGGGCCACGTCGTGCTCGACAGCGGCTATCCCAGCACCGCGCCGCTCATCATCGCGAGCATCAAGCAGCTCGGCTTCGACATCGCGGACGTCAAGGTGCTCCTGAACTCGATCCCGTACCGCGAACACGCAGGCGGGCTGGCGGCGCTCCAGCGGGCGTCCGGCGCCAAACTGTGGGCGAGTGAATCGAGCGCCGGCGTCATCAGCACCGGCGGCGACAGCCCCGACATCGTCATGCCGTTGAGGGCCCTCATCCAGGTCGGGCTCCTCGGCTACCCGCCCGCGCGCGTGGACCACCAGTTCACGGACGGCGACACGATCCGCGTCGGGCCGATTGCCGTCACCGCGCACGTCACGGGCGGCAGCACGCGCGGCTGCACCTCGTGGTCGTTCCCCGTCCGCGACGGCGAGCGCGTGCTGAACGTCGTGAGTGCCTGCCCCTTCACGGTGGTGCGAGGGTTGGGATATCCAGAACAAAGGGCCGACATCGAGCGCAGCCTCCGCGTGCTGCGGAGCCTCCCCGCCGACATCTGGGTGACCTCGGGCTCGAGAGCGTGGGGCCGGTACCCCAAGTACTTCGCAAGCAAGGCGGCGAAGAACCCGGTGGACGCCTTCATCGACCCCGATGGCTATCGTGCCTACATCGACGCCGCCGAGGCGGAGTTCCGCAACGGGGTCGTGCACTGACGCCAGCGTTTATCTGCCGTTCAAAAATCTGACGACCGCAGCTTTCAACCGGGGATCGCCAATCGCGGTGATGTGATTGACGCCGGGAATCCTCACGAGTTGCGCGCCCGGGATCGCGGCGGCGAGTGCTCCGTCGGTCGCGACATAGGGGTGATCGTTGTCGCCGTTGGCGATGAGGACCGGAATCGTGACCGTGGCGAGGCCCGGTACCCCTGAGCCGGATCGGAAAGCTTTCCGGCCACATCTGCAGCGCCGAACGCGCGAGCGCTTCCAGGTCATTCAGCGGACTCGAACTCGCGTACATGCGGTATGCCAATCCGAGTGGATTCGGCGCCAAGTCGGAAGAGAAGCTCACGCCGGGTCATGTTCATGAGCACGGTGGACTGTCATCAGAGTGCTGCGAAGTATAGTAGCGGGATCGTGGCCGACATGACGCTGTCGACCGAGGTCGCCGACGCGCTTCGCTCGAACGTTCCGGTGGTTGCTCTCGAGTCAACGCTGATCACGCACGGCCTGCCGTGGCCGGCGAATGCCGAGACCGCACTGGCGATGGAGCAGGCGGTGCGCGAGACCGGCGCCGTTCCCGCGACGATCGCCGTGCTCGGCGGCTGCATCACCGTCGGCGCGTCGCCGGGTGACATCGAGCGGCTCGCGTCGCGTCCGTTCGGCAGCGTGCGCAAGTGCAGCCGTCGCGACTTGCCGATCGCGGTGGCGCGTGGCGAGGACGCGTCCACCACCGTTGCCGGGACGATGATCGTGGCTCACCGGGCCGGGATCCGTGTGTTTGGAACCGGCGGGATCGGCGGCGTGCATCGAGGCGCGCCGTACGACGTGTCCGCCGATCTGATCGAGCTCGGTCGGACGCCGATCGCGGTCGTCTGCGCGGGCGCCAAGGCGATCCTCGACTTGCCGGCCACGCTCGAAGTGCTCGAGACCCAGGGCGTTCCCGTCGTTGGCCTCGGGACCGACACGTTGCCAGGGTTCTACGCGAGATCGAGCGGGCTGCCGATCGACGTGCGTGTGGACACGCCCGAAGAAGCCGCCGCGATTGTCGATGCGGCGCACCGGCTGGGCGCGCAGCACGCGGTGCTCATCGTGGTGCCGGTGCCGGAAGAGGCCGCGTTTCCTGCTGCCGACGCCGAAGCAGCCATTCAGCAGGCGATCAGCGAGGCCGAGGCGCAGGGAATCCGTGGCAAAGCGGTCACGCCATTTCTGCTTCAGCGTGTCGCCGAGCTGACCGGTGGCGCGACGCGCGCGGCGAACATCGCCCTGCTCGTCAACAGCGCACGGCACGCCGGTTTGATTGCCCGGACGCTCTCCGCGCGGTGAGCCGTTCCGCCAGGGGATCGCGCCCTAGCAGCCCGTGTTGACGTTACACCTGACTCAACTCGTCAGACACCGTTGAGACACGCGGCCGGCTCACGAGCGTGCTTGCCCAGGCCGCGATTTCTTCGGGTGTCTCCCGTCTGTCATAAATACCCGTGTGTGCGAGCTTCGGAAAGATGCTCGCACAACCATCGAGAGAGACCGCCCGTTTGCCCGTTGTTCAGGCGCGTGGATGCCTGCCGGATCGATTCTCGTGTCAGAGGCGGAACGGGGTCTCAGAACCTGTATCTGTGCAGTGACCCCCGGGGGGGCATCTTCCGCGATGATCTCGATGTCGCCAAACTTGTCTCCGGCATCAAAGGCAAACAGAAGCTGCTGCGTCACGAGCAGGACGACGAGGACGCACACGAGCCCGAGAACGATACCGATGGGCAGATCGAAATTAAGCGATGCAACAGCCACGAGCAATCGGGTGGTCCCGGCCGACATACGCACTCAACCAGTAGGTAGCAACCGCAAGCAGAGAGCAAGACTTCGAAAGCCTGGGCCACGCCGCCTAACACGATTCCCAGCAACCAGGTGATGAACTGACTTGTCCTCAGCAACCCGGAAGCCTCGTCGGCGCTGGGACGAAGGATCAGAATCGGTGGCAGTTCTCCCTTAGGAAAGGACAACTCGTTCTCGTCATCGATGGCGCCGCGAGCCACCAACTGGTCTCGCAGGCGCTCGTCTTCTCCGTCATCTGTAGGTGCGGTTTCTCCGTCATGTTTCGGGGCGCGGGAGAACAGCACCCGTCGAACCACGAAAGCGTAGAGTGCCGTAAACGCGACGAGTAAGGACAGAACCGTCAGAGGCAACTGCCCGCGAAAATCCAAAATCACAAACAAGAGAAACACGAAGGACAAGCCGATCAAGCGCGCTGGAAGTTTGCGTCGGCGACGAAAGAGGAACGGTGTGGCAAGAAAGACCAGCCCATCCAGCGAACGCGTACGCTGGGGTTCTTCATGGCGGCGAGCGCAATGTTTCCTCCGTGACTATGCGCGACCAGGAAGAGGCGATCGCCCGGCCTCAAACCTTTCTCAACGTCGGAAAGGCGTTCCTCGAGCTTCCCCGTTGCGCGGCGCCGGACGCTGTCGAAGTTGTCGCGGTAGCGCCACTTCTCGTTACCCCAGGGAAGACGGTTGAAGCTGACGGAGTGACTTTCCAAGGTGACACTTGAGTGCTTTGCAGAACTTCGAGTCATTCTCCACCCAACCGGCATCAGCGCTGAATGTCCCGTGCACCAGGGTGAAGACGAGCGTCGGCGAGGACCCATCTGTCGCGTGAGAGTCGCACTCGTTCATGTCCACCTCGAACTTCGTGTCGCACGTCATCGATCCTGTGGGTGCCGCAGACCGCGGGGGTTCTCGGACGAGGTGAAAGACATCCACGAGTCGTTGCTCGCCACCGACGCGTCCACTGCGTAGCCTGGCGGCATCTCGAAGAGGTTCGCGGGCGGCTCGGTGCGGCGGATGTTCGACAGCCGGTACTCGATGGTGCTCCGGGCATCCGAATGCCACGACTGCACCAGCAGCTGCAACTCCTCCGATTCCCACCGCTCGTCGATCATCTCAATCGGCTTGGCATTGCCGCGGTACCCGGAAGGCAGGACGAGCGTGATGCGGCGTCCGGTCGTCTCCACGCCCTCGATGCGGCGGCTGCCGAGCGATTCGTCCCGCACATCGGCGAACCCGCCAGGGTCCGCCGACAACAGATCTCCTGCTCGTCGAAAGTCCAGGAACGACACGCCGCCGACGGCCACCGAAAACCAGCGGTTACCGCCGGCGGTCATCGCAAGGAGGGAGCGCGGAGCGGGCCGTGCGGTCTGCGTCTGTGCATCCAGTGTGTAGAGGTTGCCGTCGCCGGGATCGGGATCGATGATCGTCCGGATGTGACGCTCGGACATCGTCGCCGGCGCAGGCAGGCCAGCCATCAGTCTTTCCACGCGGACGCGACCGGCAGAATCGCGGTAGTACCGATCCGTCGTGCTCTGATCGAGCCGGGTGCCGTCGCCAAGGGTGGCGCGGACGGTGGTCGTCGCGTCCGCCGAAAACGGCGCCCCGACGACAGGCGAGACCGGTCAACGGTCCGCCGATCGACTCTTGCGGAAGGTGCACCTGACCGAGCGCGGTGGCGCCGAGTGCCAACTGCCAGGACGAGGATTGCAGGAACGCGGCCCGGGAGACGCCAGTGCTTCATCGCGAGAATTCTCCTCTCAGCGCGCCGGACGAGGCCTTATCGTAATACGAAGGTCGTTATGAGAGACGTACTCGCGCGGTTCGTGGTGATGGTTGCCCTGTTCGCTCCGGTGCTCGGCGCTCAGTCGAAGCCTGCCGAGGAGAATCTCGCGTTCGACGTCGTCTCGGTCAAACCGAACAAGACCGGCGCGAGCCGCGCGAGCATCGGCGGGGTTGGTGGTGGACGCTGGACGATGGTGAACGTGTCGGTGGCAGGACTGATCCTGAATGCCTATCCGGGTCGAACCAACGAGCTCCTGGGAGCGCCCGGCTGGGTCACGTCCGAGCGGTTCGACATCGACGCTCGAGCGACCTTCGAGCCAACGCGCGATCAGGAGCGGCTGATGCTTCGCGCGCTCCTCGCCGATCGTTTCAGCTTCACCGGCCACATGGAAACGCCGGAGCGCCCGATCTACAACATGGTCGTCGCCCGCGCCGACGGCCGGCTCGGACCACAGCTTCGCCGCATCGATATCGACTGCGCGACGTACAAGCGGCCGACGCCTGTTCGCGATGCGCCGGTGGACGATACGCCACCGTGCAGCTACAGAATGAGCGCGAGCGACAAGGTGACGATCATCTCTGGAGGTCGAACGATGCAGTCGCTGGCCGATGTGATCTCCCCGGGGGCTGGACGACCCGTGTTCGACAAGACGGCACTCGCCGGCTATTACGCCTACACGCTGGAATACGCCGACGCCGGCGCCGATGCGCTGTCGCTCTTCACGGCGATGCAGGAACAGCTCGGTCTCAAGCTCGAGCCGGCGCGCGGCCCGGTCGAGATCCTGGCGATCGATCGCATCGAGCGTCCACGCGAGAACTAGACGCTTCGTCGCTGCGTGAGCCGTTCCGCCGGGCTTCTGCACACTTCCTTTCAAGGCCGCCTAAGGCGGCCTCACGGGTTGCAAGGAGCGCATGACGCGGACGCTGGCTCTCTTCCTGGTCGGACCCATCCTGATCGGTATTGCGGCCGGCGTTGCCGCGCAGGACCTGAGACCGGCAGTGTTCGGCGCGGTCGGCGTCGCCAATGTCTATCGGGCGGAGGATCGCAGCTTCGGGACGGAGCTGAACGTCGGCGGTGGGCTGGGCATCGAATGGCGGCGCCTCGGCCTCGACGTTGACGGGCACCGGACGCGCCTGACGCCTCTTACTTTCCAGTGCGGGGTCGTCGGCGTGCCGTGCGTCGGTGAGGCGCGTGAAGGATTCGAGAAGGCGACGATGCTCTCCGGGAACGTCCGGTACTTCTTCGGCGGATCGCGTGTACGCCCGTACCTGATGGGCAGCGTCGGCGTGCTGTGGACCGAAGGCGTGAATTCCCTGACCGTCGTTCGCGGCACGGTGGCGACGCTCTCCGAGTTTCGCGACCGTGATACGGGTCTCGCTGTTGGCGTTGGCGTTGGAGTGGACGTGCCGCTCACGCCGCAGCTCTCACTTCGCCCGGAGTTCAGAACCTATTCGTCCACGGCGATGTCCCGAGTGAACGTCGGCCTGCATCGAGGAACGATCGGCCTGCGCTATCGCTGGTAGGTTTAGGGAGTTGCGGAGTTGGGACTCGGGCGTTGAATCTGTTAGGCTCGATCGAATGATGCGTATCGGCGTGATAACTGTCGTGCTCGCGGCCGGACTCAGCATTGCGTCGGCGCAAGGGCAGAAGACAACCTGGGACAAGGTCTATACGACCGAGCAGGCGGCGCGCGGCGAGAAGCTGTACGCCGACAACTGTGCATCGTGCCACGGCGACACACTGGGTGGAGTTGAGATGGCGCCGCCGCTGGCCGGTGACGTGTTCAACAGCAGCTGGGAAGGCGTAGCGCTCAACGATCTGTTCGAGCGGATGCGCATCTCGATGCCGCAGAACAAACCCGGTTCGCTGTCGCGCACGCAGAACGCCGACATCCTCGCGCACATGTTGAAGGTCGGCAACTTTCCGGCCGGCGATGTGCCGCTCGACGGGCAGGCGAGCGCGCTCGCGCAGATCAAGTTCCTGACCTACAAGCCGCAATAGGCCGATGTCGCTCGCGTCCGACGATCGCGGCGTGCTGGTGAAGTGTCCGTCGTGCGGACGCACGAATCGACAGGGCTACCAGCATCTGAATCGCACGATCCGCTGCGCGAGCTGCCACACCACGCTCCCCGCACCGGGCGCGCCCGTTGACGTCGCGAGCGCGACGGCGTTCGATGCGCTCGTGGCGCAGTCGCCGCTGCCGATCCTCGTCGACTTCTGGGCGCCGTGGTGCGGTCCCTGCCGCATGATGGCGCCGGAAGTGGAGAAGGTCGCGCGCCAGACCTCCGGCGTCGCGCTCATCGTCAAGGTGGACACCGACGCGGTGCCCGAGCTCGGCGAACGCTTCGGCATCCGCTCGATTCCGACGGTCGCCGTCTTCAGAAACGGCCAGGTCGTCGCGCGTGAATCCGGAGCTCGGCCGGCTGCCGATCTGCAGTCACTTTTGACGCGCTCCTGAGCCCCGATCCCAGCTAGACTTTGCGGGATGGCGCGAAATCGCCGCCAATTCATCCAGCTCGTGCTGTCAGGGGCTGCCGCGTCGTGGCCTGCGCTCACATCCGCACAGGTCCGCCTGAAGGCGGACCCTACGAACACGACGGCGGACCCTGCGAACCCGAGCGGACCGACGACCCGAAGCGGACGCCGCGAACACCGCGCTCACGGCGACACCGCTCAACGACCACCTGCAGCTGATTTCCGGCGCCGGCGGCAACGTGCTGGTCGTCGCCGGTCCCGATGGTCTGGTCATGATCAACGGCGGCCGGTCGGATCGGTCCACCGAGCTCTTGAAGATGGTGTCGGGCTACGCAGGCGGCAGGCGGTTGACGACGATCTTCAACACCGACTGGTGCGCCGATCACACCGGATCGAACGAAGCCGTTGGCGCGATTGGCGCGCAGATCGTCGCGCACGAGCACACGAAGCAGTACCTCGCCAACGATCAGTTCGTCGAATGGCAGAAGCGCACCTACACGGCGAAGCCGCCGGCCGCGCGTCCGACGAAGACCTTTTATACGAAAGCGTCGATGACGGTCGGCAGCGAGCGTCTCGACTACGGGCACCTCGGGCAGGCGCACACTGACGGCGACATCTTCGTCTTCCTTCCCGCGTCCAACGTCCTCGTCGCAGGCGATGTGCTCACGGTTGGCAAATATCCAATCGCCGACTACACCACCGGCGGATGGCTCGGCGGCATGGTGACGGCGACCAAGACGCTGATCGACATGTCGAACGCCGACACGCGCATCATCCCGGGAACGGGCCCCGTCCAGACGCGCGCCGATCTGCAGTCGCAGTACGACATGCTGAACACGATGCGCGATCGCTTCGCCAAGATGATGCGGCAGGGCATGGGCGCGAGCGACATGCTGGCTGCCGGCGCGACGAAGGACTTCGACGAGAAGTGGGGCGACCCGAAGCTGTTCGTGTCAGTCACCTATCGCGGCATGTGGCTGCACGCGCGCGAACTCGGAGGAATCGTGTGACCGTGGTGCGCCTGCTCGCGGTGTTCGCGTTCGTCGGCGCCCTGTGCGCCGCCGGCTCGGCGTCCGCTTGTGGCCGCGCCGCCGGCGCCGCAGTCAGCGGCTGCCCCGATTGCCTCACACCCGCAGCGCGGGCTGATCGACACCTACTGCGTCGGCTGTCACAACCAGCGGGTGAAGACGGCGGGCGTCGCATTCGATTCCGCCGATCTCAACGATGTGTCCCGGGACGCCGAGTTGTGGGAGAAGGCGGCGCGCAAGCTGCGCGGAGGCATGATGCCGCCGCCCGGCGCGCGGCGGCCGGATCCCGCAGCGGTTGACACCTTCGTCACCGCGCTCGAGCGTGACCTCGATGCCGCCGCGGCGCGGAATCCCAATCCCGGCCGTGTCGCGCTCCATCGTCTCAATCGCGCCGAGTACGCCAACGCCATCGAGGATCTGCTCGGCGTGCGCATCGACGCGAGCGCGCTGCTGCCGAAAGACGACGAGGCCGATGGCTTCGACAACGTGGCGAGCGTGCTGACGGTGTCGCCGTCGTTTCTCGATCAGTACATCTCCGCCGCGCGCGTGGTGACCGCGCGGGCGCTTGGCAACCCCGCGGCCCGGCCGGGCAGCATGACGTATCGGCCGGCGCGAGGCACGGATCAGGCCGTGCGTGTGGAGGGCCTGCCCCTTGGCACTCGCGGCGGGCTCCTTGTCGAGCATCTGTTCCCGGCTGACGGCGACTACAAGTTCAACATCAACGGTCTCGCCGCCGCGGGCTATGTCCGCGGGATGGAGTATCGCCACACGCTCATCGTCACGATCGACGGCGTCAAGGTGTTTCAAGGGCAGATTGGCGGCGAAGAAGACATCAAGGCGATCGATCAGCAGCAGGCGCCCGCCGTCGCGGCCATCAACGGCCGCTTCCAGAACATTCCGGTGAAGGTGACCGCGGGGCCGCACAAGGTTGGCGTCACGTTCATCGCCCGCACCTACGCGGAGTCGGACGAGGTCCTGTTCTCGTTCCGGCCCGGTGCCGGCGAGGAGCGGATTCAGCGTGTCGGCAGCCTCGAGATCCAGGGCCCGTTCACGGCGGCAGGACTGAGCGACACGCCCAGCCGTCAGCGGATCTTCGTCTGCCGCCCGAAGACCGAGGCCGAGGAACTGCCCTGCGCGACGCACATTCTCTCCACCATCGCGCGGCGCGCCTTCCGTCGTCCGGTCACCGATCAGGATCTGTCGGCGCCGCTGGCGTTCTACAAGACGCGCGAGGAACGCGCAGCGTTCCGGAGAGGGCAGCTTCGACGCTGGGATCCAGGCCGCGCTGCCGGCGATTCTGGCCAGTCCGAAATTCCTGTATCGTGCCGAGCGCACGCCAGCCGGCACGGCCGCGGGCACGGTGCACCGCATCACGGCGCTCGACCTCGCCTCGCGGCTCTCTTTCTTTCTGCTCGGTCATCCTCCGGACGAGGAACTGCTGCGTCTGGCGGAGAAGGGCGCGCTGGCCGATCCGAAGACACTCGATGCGCAGGTCCGGCGACTGCTTGCCGATCCGCGCTCCTCGTCCCTCGTCACCAACTTCGCCTTCCAGTGGCTGAAGATGCGCGGCCTCGACGAAGTCGAGCCGGACGCGATCGTCTTCCCGAACTTCGATGACGGGCTGCGTGAAGGCTTCAGGAAAGAGCTGGCGATGTTCGTCGAGAGCATCATCCGCGAGGATCGCAGTGTCCTCGACCTGCTCAACGCGAACTATACCTACGTGAACGAGCGCCTCGCGCTGCACTACGGGATTCCCAACGTGCGCGGTGATCAGTTCCGTCGCGTCACGCTGGCCGATCAGAATCGCTGGGGACTCCTCGGCAAGGGCGGTGTCCTGCTGTCCACGTCGTACGCGAACCGCACCGCGCCGGTCATCCGCGGCGCGTGGATCCTCGAGAACATTCTCGGGACGCCCCCCGCGGCGCCGCCGCCGGATGTCGAGGCGTTTCCAGAAAACAAGGACGGCGAGAAGGTCAAGACCATCCGCGCGATCATGGAGCAGCACCGCGCCAGGCCGACCTGCAACGCCTGCCACGGAGTGATGGATCCGCTGGGCTTCGCGCTCGAGAACTTCGACGCGATCGGCGAGTGGCGCTCGCAGGACCGCTGGGCCGGTATTCCCATCGACGCATCGGCGCAGCTCGATTGACGGGACGATGGTGAGCGGGCCGGCCGATCTGCGGAAGGCGCTGGTCAAGCGGTCCCCGCAGTTCGTGCAGACACTGACCGAAAAGCTGATGACGTATGCGATGGGCCGGAGCGTGGAGTACTACGACATGCCGACGGTCCGCCAGATCGTCCGCGACGCCGCGCGTGACAACTATCGTTTTTCATCGCTGGTGATGGGCGTCGTGAAGAGCGCCCCGTTCCAGATGCGGAAAGTGCCCGAGGCCGATCCTGTGTCGACGACGGCGGCGGGTCTACAGGACAAGACCCGCCCTACACCGCGGTAGAGGCGGGTCTTTAGACCCGCCTGGAGAACAGACATGTTCCTGACGAAGAAGCATCTTTCACGCCGAACATTCCTCCGCGGTGCTGGAGTTGCGGTTGGACTCCCATTCCTCGACGCGATGGTGCCGTCGTGGACGGCGCTCGCGCAGACGGCGGCCAGCCCGAAGCCGCGCATGGGATTCATGTACCTGCCGCACGGCGCGATCATGGAGCAGTGGACGCCCGTCGCAGAGGGTAAGGGTTTCGAATTAACCCCGATCCTGAAACCCTTCGCGCCCTTCCAGAAGCAGTTGACGATCGTCAGCGGGCTCGAGAACAAGCCGGCGATCGCCCCGCCGGTGCACGCGCTGAATCCCGGCACCTGGTTGAGCTGTGTGACGCCGCGGATGGGTCAGGATCCGTACGGCGGGGTCACCGTCGATCAGATTGCGGCGGCGCACATCGGTCAGGACACGCCGCTTCCCTCGATCGAGATCGCGACCGAGGGCCGCGGCGGCGGTGGCGCGTGCGACCGCAGCTACGGCTGCAGCTACGGCGCCACGATCTCGTTCCGCACGCCGACCACGCCGCTGCCGATGGAGTCGGACCCGCGCAAGCTGTTCGAGCGCCTGTTCGGCCAGGGCGACACGGCGCAGGAGCGTCAGGCGATCTCGAAGCAGTACCGCGAGCATCCTCGACCTCGTCACGCGCGAGGCCGCCGATCTGCAGAAGACCCTCGACGCGCCCGATCGCGCCAGGCTCGGGGATTACCTCGAGAGCGTGCGTGAGATCGAGCGCCGCGTGCAGAAGATGGAGGCGCAGGATCTCTCGAGCCTCGACCTGCCAGAGGTGCCGGTCGGCGCCAACTTCGATCAGCGCCTGAATCTCATGTTCGACATGATCGCGCTGGCGTATCAGGCCAACCTGACGCGGGTGTTCACCTACATGATGGCCGGCGAGGGCAGCAATGTGACCTACAACCACATTGGCGTGTCAGATGCCTTCCATCCGCTGTCGCATCACCAGAACGACAAGTCGCGCAAGGAGCGGCTGGTGAGGATCCAGACGTATCACAGCCAGGCGTTCGCGAAGTTCCTGACCAAGCTGGCGGCGATGCCCGACGGCGACGGGTCGGTGCTCGACCACTCGATCCTGCTGTACGGCAGCAACATGAGCAACAGCAACGCCCACGACGAATTCCCGCTCCCGACCATCGTCGTCGGCGGCGGCGCGGGGAAGATCAAGGGTGGCCAGCACCTGAAGTATGAGGATCGGACGCCGCTGGCGAATCTGCACCTGACGCTGCTCGAGCGAGCGGGAGTGCCGGTGGAGAAGTTCGGGAACAGCACCCAGGTGTTCTCGGAGATCTGAGGGGACTGCACGTGACTTCGCATGTCGCGCGTGACGTCGACCGCGGAGACGCGGAGGCGCGGAGGGTTTTCTTGGTCTATGTCGCCCGTGCAGTCATGAACAATAAAGACCTCCGCGTTTCCGCGCCTCCGCGGTTTCGTATATCGAGTGAAGTCATGAACGGCAAGCGGGTGAGTGAAGTGAGTGAACCATGTTGAGTTCGGTGCTCGTTTTTGCCCTCGCGGCCGCGCCGCTCGTCGACGCCGTCAAATCCGGCGACCGTGCCGCGGCCATGACGCTCATCGCCCAGCGCGTGGACGTCAATGCGCCTGAGGTCGATGGGACGACGGCACTGCACTGGGCCGTGCACCGCGGCGACCTCGACCTCGCGCAGCGTCTGATTCGCGCCGGTGCGAAGGTCAACGTCAAGAACGAATACGGATCGACGCCGATGTCCGAGGCGGCGGTTCTCGGGCGTGCGGATCTGCTCGAGGCGCTGATCAAGGCCGGCGCCGACGTGGAGTCGCCAAACGCCGACGGTCAGACAGCGTTGATGGTGGTGGCGCGCACGAGTCAGGTGGACGCGGCGAGGCTGCTGCTGAAACACGGCGCGAAGGTGAACGCGGTCGAGCAGTGGCGCGGCCAGACGGCGCTGATGTGGGCGGTGGCGCAGAAGCAGCCGGCGATGGTCGCCGAGCTCGTGAAGGCCGGCGCCGACGTCAACGCGCGATCGACGGTGAACAACTGGGAGCGCCAGGTCACCGCCGAGCCGCGGGCGATCTATCGGCCGGCCGGCGGATTGACCCCGCTGCTCTACGCGGCGCGCGAGGGGTGCGTCGAGTGCGCGCGCACGCTCGCCGATGCCGGCGCCGATCTCAACCTCGCCGATCCCGAGAACATCAGCCCGCTGCTGATGGCGGTGATCAACGGACACTGGGACACCGCGCAGTATCTGATCAAGAGGGGCGCGAACCCGAACAAGTGGGACTTCTGGGGCCGCGCGCCGTTGTACGCCGCCGTCGATCTCAACACCATCCCGCGCGGCGGCCGGCCCGACTGGCCGTCACTCGACGAGACGACGAGCCTGCAGGTGATCGATCTGCTGCTGGGCGCTGGGGCGAATCCGAACGCGCAGCTCAAGCTGTCGCCGCCGTTCCGCAACATCGGCAACGATCGCGGTCTCGACGGCATGCTCACGACGGGCGCGACGCCACTGCTGCGCGCCGCCAAGGCGCTCGACGCGCCGGCGATTGCCGCGTTGCTCGCGAAAGGCGCCGACATCACGCTGGCGAACTCGAGGGGGATGACGCCGATCATGGTCGCTGCGGGGCTCGGCTCCGTGGACGCGGACACGCGCGGCTTCTATCTCAGCGAGGACACGCAGCAGCGATCGATCGACTCGCTGAAGCTGCTGATCAAGGCCGGCGGCGACATCAACTCCAAGGACTCGCGAGGGCTGACCCCGCTGCACGAAGCGGCCCGCTGGGGCTGGAACGATGTCGTGCAGTTCCTGGTGGCGAACGGCGCTGATCTGAATGCCAAGGACAATCGGGGCAACACACCTGTGGACTCCGCGCTCGGCAAGGCCGGCGGCAACAGCCGCGGCGGCGCGCGCATCGATGTCCACGAAGACACGGCGGCACTCCTGAAGACGCTTGCCACATCCCGTTAGCGTCGAGCGCACGCGTCGGCGTGCGCGGCGATCATGATCGGCACGACCATCGGTCCGTACGAGATCCGCTCGGCGCTTGGCGCCGGCGGGATGGGCGAGGTCTACCGCGCGCGAGACAGCAAGCTCGGTCGCGACGTCGCGCTCAAGATTCTGCCGCCGACGCTGGCCACGGATCCCGACCGCATCGCCCGGTTCCGCCGCGAAGCGCAGGTCCTCGCCTCGCTCAATCACGCGAACATCGGCGCGATTCACGGACTCGAGGAGCTGGGCACTGTGCCGGTGCTGGTGCTCGAGCTCGTCGAGGGACCGACGCTGGCCGACCGTCTCGCACACGGCCCTGTTCCGATGGACGAGGCGTTCGCGATCGCGCGTCAGATTGCCGAAGCGCTCGAAGCGGCGCACGAGCACGGCATCATCCATCGCGACCTCAAGCCGGCGAACATCAAGCTGCGTGGCGACGGCGTCGTCAAGGTGCTCGACTTCGGTCTGGCGAAAGCGCTCGATGGTCCGCTTGAAGGCGGACCCCGAGAACACACGATGTCCCCGACGATCACCAGTCCGGCGATGACGCGCCTCGGCGTGATCATGGGCACCGCGTCGTACATGAGTCCAGAACAGGCGCGCGGCCGCGTCGTCGATCGCGGCGCGGACATCTGGGCGTGGAGCTGCGTGCTCTTCGAAATGCTCGTCGGGCGCCGTCCGTTCGACGGCGCGGACACCACAGAGGTCATTGCCGCCGTCGTACGCGCCGAGCCGGACTGGTCACGTCTCCCGAGCGAGACTCCCGCGCCGGTGCGTCGTCTGCTGAGGAGAGGCCTCGAGAAGGATCCCCGCCGGCGCCTGGCCGACATCCGCGACGCGAGATTCGCGCTGGAAGATCTCGCGAACGAGCCGGATGCCATTCGGGCTGCGCCGACCCGTCACGTTCGCGAACGCGTCATGTGGGCCGCCGCGTTGCTGCTGTGCATCGCCGGAAGCACCGCCGCGTTCTGGCGCGTCAGCGCTCCGGCGCCTGCGTTGCCTGAGATGCGTGTGGAGATCACGACACCCCCCACGATCGATCTCGTGTCCTTTGCCATATCGCCGGACGGGGAGAAGCTGGCGTTCGTGGCGTCGTCGGACGGTCGTCCGATGCTCTGGGTCCGCTCGTTGCTGACGGGTGACGCATCGCCGCTGGCCGGCACCGATGGTCCGTCGTTCCCGTTCTGGTCACCCGACAGCCAGTCGATCGGGTTCTTCGCGAACGACCGTTGTACCGGATCGGCGTCGATGGCGGATCGTTGCGGGAACTGACCTCGGCGCCGGTCGGCGCGGGAGGCACGTGGAACCGCAGCGGCGTGATCCTGTTCACACCCGTTCCGGACGGCCCGGTTCTGCAGATTACCGACGCCGGCGGAACATCTGCTCCATCACCAGGAACGGCGAACGATTTCGCCAGAGCGGGAGGCAACCGCTTCCCGCAGTTCCTGCCGGATGGTCGCCGCTATCTGTACTACGTCGCCGAAGCGGCGGTGCGCGGCGTCTACGTCGGCACGCTCGACAGCCCCGAGCGGCGCCGGCTGTTCGACGCCGATGCCGCAGCAGTCCTCATGCCGCCCTCGTCGATCCTGTTCCTGCGGGCCGGCACGCTGTACGTCCAGCGCCTCGACATGAATGCGCTGACCCTCGAGGGCGAGCCTGCGCTCATCGCGCGGGGCGTCATTGCCGACAGCACCGGCGCCATGGCTGTATCGGCGTCACAGGCGGGTTCGATCGCCTACCGTTCCGG
This sequence comes from uncultured Acidobacteriota bacterium, assembly GCA_963751025.1. Classification (GTDB taxonomy): domain Bacteria; phylum Acidobacteriota; class Vicinamibacteria; order Vicinamibacterales; family UBA2999; genus Gp6-AA40. The sequence continues at coordinate 560,088 of CAVVTC010000019.1, forward strand.
GTCCGCGAATCGCCAGCGACGTCTCGCGTGGTTCGACCGAGCCGGCACGCAGATGGAGAGGCGTTTCCTCCAGATTCAGATAACCCCATGAACCCGGCCATCTCACCCGATGGCTCGTTCGCGGCAATGAGCCGAACGGTCGGCGGCGTCGTGGACCTCTGGCTTCAGGATTTGATGCGGATGGGAGCGCGGACGAAAGTCACCTCGTCGCCCCCGCCGGACATCTCGCCAGTCTGGTCGCCGGACGGACGGCGAATCGCGTACGGGAAGGTCGGCAACGCAGGGTTCGGCATCTGGGCCAGCTCGGTGGGCGGAGGCGACGACGCCGAGATCTTCGACGGCCCGAATCAGGAAATCCCTCTGGACTGGTCCCGGGACGGCCGATTCATCCTGTTCCGATCGCAGACTCAGGTGTCGCGCGTCGAACTGTGGGCAATGCCGCTCGCCGGCTCCCGGACTCCGTTTCCGATCGTGCAGTCCGGCTCCGATGTGCGGAGCGCGCGCTTCTCCCCTGACGGCAAGTGGATTGCGATCGAGTCGAACGAATCAGGGGCGTTCGAGATCTACGTGCAGTCGTTTCCAGCGTCCAGCGGCAAGCAGATCGCCTCCACGGGCGGAGGGCGCCAGCCGAAATGGGGCGCTGACAGCAGAGAGCTGTTCTACGTCGCCCCCGACGGCCGGCTCATGTCCGTGTCGTTGACCGCGACAGGCGGATGGGCAGGGCTTGCAGCCTGGCACGCCGAACGCGCTCTACGCCGCGCGAATCATGGGTGTGCCAAACGGCGGCAGCTTCGTCGAATACGACGTGTCGAGGGACGGAAAGAGATTCCTGATGAACACGTTGGTCGAGCACGCATCGCCCATCACGCTCGTGCTGCATGCGTCGACAGCGCAGCAGTGAACTTGACACGGGTCAGCCGCGTCACACATCGTGGTCTGACGGAAACCCAACGCCTGAACCGGCGAGAACGGAGTGCGGGACGATGACGAGGTTTGTTCGGTTGTTGACGGCGGTAGTCCTGGTGCTGAGCAGCGCGGGCGTGGCCGCGGCTCAGACGGCGGATGAGATCGTCGAAAAGCACCTCGCCGCCATCGGTGGCCGGGCGGCGCTCGGCAAGCTGACGTCGCGGAAGATGACCGGGACGATCACCATCTCGACGCCCGCGGGCGAGTTCGCGGGCCCGATCGAGGTGACCAACCAGGCGCCCAACAAGACGCGGACGCTGATCAATCTGGACCTCACCGCGGTGGGCGTCGGGAAGATCACCATCGACCAGCGCTTCGACGGCCTCACCGGCTATGCGATAGACACGCTGCAGGGCAATCGCGACATCACCGGCGATCAGCTCGAGGCGATGAGGAGCGGGTACTTTCCGTCACCGCTGCTGAACTACAAGGAGACCGGCATCGCCGTGGAGCTCGCGGGCAAGGAGAAGATCGGTGAGCGTGAGGCCTACGTGCTGGTGCTGAAACCGAAGACCGGTCCGCAGGTGAAGCAGTTCTACGACGCCGGGTCGTTCATGCTGATTCGGCAGGTCGTCACCCTCGATGTTCCGCCTGTCGGCTCGCTGGAGCAGACGACTGATTTCTCCGACGAGCGCGAGGTTGACGGCGTCAAGCTGTCGCACAAGCTCGTCGCCTCGTCATCGGCCCAGAACTTCACGGTCGTGATCTCGAACGTGGAGCACAACGCCGCGATCGATCAGACGTTGTTCGCGAAGCCCGCGAACTGATCTGGGTAGGGATCGGGATCAGGGATCGGGGATCAAAGACGCTGTTGATCCTCGATCCCGATCCCCTGTCCCCATCCCCTTGATCCCGAGCTTTCGATCCCTGATCCCCGATCCCTGATCCCCGATCCCTGATCCCCGATTAGGCCATCAATCCAGAGATCGCCCGCACTGACGAAGAGTCCGGGAACACCCGCTCGAGCTGCGGCGCGGTGAGATCGAACGCGCCGGCGATCGCGGCCTTCAGCACCGCGCGCGTGTCGAGCGTCGGCTTGAGGTCGCGCCCTTCGAACAGCGCGCTCGTGCGAGAGTCCCGGCCAGTCGGCGATGACCGACGATCGCGCCGAGGCGCGGGCCGAGCACGAAGCCGGCGCCCGCCGTGCCGTGATCGGTGCCGCGCGTGCCGTTCGGCCGCGCGGTGCGGCCGAACTCGGTCATCACGACGACGGTGGTGTTCTGCCAGGCGGTGCCCATGTCCGTGCGGAACGCGATCAGCCCTTCGGCGAGCTGTCCGAGCAGACGATCGAGCGCGCCGCCGGCCAGCCCCTGATTGGCGTGCGTGTCCCAGCCGCTGAACTCCATGGCCGCGATGTTCGGGCCCTGTCTCCTGTCGCAGGATCTTCGCCGCCGCCTGCATCAGCGGCGTGATGCCGCCGCGCCGCGCGTTGCCGCGCGCCATCGGCTCTTCGCCGACCAGCTCCTGCTGCTGCAGCGCCGCCTCGAAGCGGTCGTGCAGCGTCGGCATCGGCGCGATAGAGCACCGCCAGCCGCTCGAGGAACGCGTCGTCCACGGCGCCGAGCTGCGTCGGCGACCACGACTCCACCTGATACGAGCCGGTGAGCGACAGCGGCATGCCGGCGGCGATCGCAATGCCCGCAGCGCTTGCCCGACATCACCTGCAGCAGCCGGTTCAGCCATCCATCCGAGGAGCCCGCCGGACGATCGAGTCCGGTCTCGAGGATCGCCTGGCCGTCGAAGTGGCTGCGCGTGCGATGCGGGATCGCCATCGCGTGGACGACCGCGAGCTGGCCGGCGTCCCACAGCGGCCGCAGCGGCGACAGACCCGGCGCCAGGCCGAACGTGTCGTCGAGCGCCGACGAGCTCGGAGGCGTTGTAGGCGAACGCGCCGCGCAGCGCGCGGTAGTCCGGGTCGCCGTACGGCACGACGCGCCGCGAGGCCGTCGAAGCCGCCGCGCAGCAGGATGAACACGAACCGGCCGCGCTGGCGCGACCTGCGCGAAGGTGACGACCGGCAGGCCGAAGGTGGCGATGCCGCCGTAGCACATGGTTCTGACGAAGTCGCGGCGCTTCATCACTACCTCCACTGGAACGCCGGCCCGGCGATGGCCAGCGCGATGCGCTCGGGCGCGGAGATCGGCGGTGTCGGCCAGCAGTCGCGTGCAGCGGGTTCGCCCGGCGGGCACGTCCACGACGTCGAGCGAGCGATCGCGGGTCGAGTCGCTGCATCGCCGGCTGTCTCGAGATCGTGCGCGCCAGCTCGCCGCGATTGAGCAGCGAATCGGGATCGGCCCACTCCTGCAGGGCGTCGCCGAATCCTTTCGGCGCCGCGGGCGACCAGAACGGCTGTCGCAGCTGTCGCAGCAGCCACGGGCGCGTTCGCGCTCGCATCGCCGGCGCCGAAGGCGCGCAGCACGGCGACGCAGCCAGTCCTGCGGCGTGCGGAACTTGCGCGTGTCCTCGCGCCAGGCCTCGGGCTCGTCGACGAGCGCACGCGCCACGGCCTTGAGATCGCCGTCGCTCGACGGAACACGCGCGCCACGCGATCGACCGCCGCGGCCGGCGGCTCGTCGCTCACGAAGTGCGTCACCAGCTTGGTGGCGACGAACTGCGCGGTGGACGGATGCCGGCACAGCGCGCGGATGACGCGCTCGCCCTCGTCCACGCCGGCCTCGCTGTAGCGCTCTCCCAGCACCGTCTTGCTGCCGGGCTCGTGCAGCAGCTCCTGGAACGCGAACCCGATCGGGCCGTTCGCCTGAGGCCTGGGCGGCGCCGCCTGTCCGCGCTGTCCTCGCCGCCGCTGCTGACTGGCGCTGCTGCAGGCGCGCGCCCGGACCGCCGACGCCGTCGATGGTCCATCCGGTCAGGATCTTCGCCAGCTCCTGCACGTCCTGCTGCGTGTAGCCGCCGTTGACGCCGAGCGTGTGCAGCTCCAGCAGCTCGCGCGCGTAGTTCTCGTTGAGGCCGCGCCGCTGGCCGTTGCCGCCGCCGCGCTGACCCGCGCGCGCGCCGCGCGAGGTGGGACCGATCGACTGGAAGTTATCGAGGTAGGTGAGCATCGCCGGATGCTTCGCCGACGCCAGCACCATGTCCTCGAAGCGGCCCAGCACGTGCGGCCCGAATCACGTCGCGCTCGTAGCTGCCGGCGAGCGGCGCGACGAGAATCTTCGCTCCGGTCGAGACGCACAGATGATTGGACCAGAACGCGACGAGCCGCTCGACGAACGGCCGATCGCTCGTGACCCGCGCGGTCAACGCCGCATGGACTTCCGAGTTGGCCGATCTCGACCACGCGGCGCCGCGCCTCGCGGCGCTGCTGTTCGTCGCCCTGGCCGGGCATCCGCACGCCGCGAAGGGCGTCGCCGATTGCCGCCGGAGTCACACCGCTGGGTGGGGCGAGCGACGGGGCGCCGCTATCGAGCTGGCCGCGCAGCCAGTTCCGTCCGTCCTTGATCCGCTGCCGCTCGCCGCGACGAGCGCCGAGCCCGAATCGATTCAGCGCGCGAAGTGTCACGTCCATTCGTTACACCCCTGATTGTCTCTCCCTGAGACGGTGGCCCGGGCGGCCTGGGTTGGCCTGCCACGCTTTTGTCACGATTGGGGCTCAGGGATCCGGGATCCGGGACTCAAAAGCTCTGTCCGATACGCGATCTCCGATCCCCGATCCCGGGCCCAGATCTACGCATCGCTCGTCAGGACGTCGCTTGCCGGGCCGCGCCCTCGCGCCAGCTTTCGACCAAGCACTCTCCATGCGAGCACGATCGACGTGACGCACAGCCCCGTGCCGCCGAGCATGAACGCGATGACGATGATGTCCCAGGCGGGGCGGTAGTTGTAGAGCCAGGGGAAGTCGAGCGAGTGGAGTCCGTGGTAGACCCATCTCGTGATCCAGTCGCTGTCGCGATAGCCGCCGACCACCCGTGTCGTTTCGGGATCGATGTACAGCCGCGTGTGCTGGCTGTCGTTGACGTGCGCCACGATCACCGGGAGCGGTCGTTCTCTGCGGCGATCGAGATAGTACGCGTCGTACTTGTCGAGCACCTGGATCTCCGACAGTCCGTCTGGTCCAGCGGCCTCCCTGATGTAGTCGATCAGCGCCGCGTGATCGACCTCCCGGATCGGCTGTCCCTCGACCGGTACGATGCGTGTATCGCCTCCGCCGATCGTCGCCATGTAGACAGGCTGTCCGGCCAGTGCCGTGAACTCCAGTTCCTTCACCTGGAGATCTCCGAGCTGGGTCAATGCCTCGCGCGGGTCTTTCGAAGAGAAGGCCGCAAAGTCCAGGCGCGCGCGGAGCGACTGCTGAATGCGTCCGGCGACTTCCTCGTGCGGCCCGTCGCCCTCGCTGCCGGTTGGCAGCGGGAACGGTTCCATCGACAGCATGCCGCTGAACGCCCACGTGGCGGTCGCGATTCCGAAGACGAGCCCCAGCACCATGTGCCAGCGCTTTTGTCCGCGATACGGGATCGCTCGTCGGCGCGCCGTCGTAGCGATAGCGCTTGACGGGGCGAGTACATCCAGACGCCGACAACGAGACCCAGAATCGCGGCGAAGGTACCGATGCCCGAGGACCAGATGACGACGCGGCTCCACTGGCGTCCGTTCTTTCGGAGCGGTGTGAAGTAGAACCAGTGCGTGATCGGTCCTGCATACGCGCCGAGCCGGGACGCCGTCGTCGTGTACTGCACGACCTCGCCGGATGCCTGCGAGACATACACATGCTCGCCGTTCGGCCATGCGTACTTCCATAGCGGCTGCAGATTGCCGATATTCGTTTGCAGCGTCCACTGATCGACCTCGGTGACCTCGGTGACGGTCGCGGTGTTCGCCGGCTGCGACGTCCACGCGGCGGCAATCCTTGCGACCAGGTCCATCGACACGTCGCCACGTTCTTCGCCGGTATCCGCGAAGACGATCGCGTTCGAGCGGTCGGCGCGAAAGCGATAGGCCGGCCGGCCGTCGTACGTGTTCAGACGCACCTGACCCGGGGGCGGCGCATCTGGATCCAGCTTCGCGTATGCCTCGGCCGGCGAGAGCAGAATCGTCGATCGATCGAGCGCCGGCGCGCGCTCGAGCCGATCGGCGGCGCTGACGTCCGGGTATCCCCAATACATCATGGCGATGCCCGAGGGAAACCACAGCAGGAAGACGAGGCAGAGCGCGACGCCCAGCCATCGATGTACGAAGATGGCGAACCGCTTGAGCATGCGGGCCAAGGATATTACGGGCGAGGGTGCGAAGGTGCGAGGGTTGCGAGTTGCGTAGTGTGCGAGCTTCAGCCGGACCTGGAATGGCGAAAAAACAACGCGCGCCGTCCGGGAGAGGACAGCGCGCGTCGGGCGAGCCTACTCGTCGCAGGTTTGCAGGGCGCCTTCCGCTTCGTCACGCTGGCGCACTTTGAAAGCGACAACCAGCGTAAATGTCGATCCGAGCACGATCCAGGCGGCCGTCGGATGTACCCAGTAGGTCACCAAGAGTGCGCCGAGTGCCAACACACCAAACGCCATTCGCAGCATGAGTTCTGTATCCCCCGGTTCCTTATAGAGCAATCGGCGCACCAGATCGCACAACGGCCAGCGTCCTGGCCGTAAGTGCCTGTCGCGATGGCTCTTCGCCCCGATCTGGCGGGTCCGGTACTCGATCCGTCGCGACCTTGTGCACGTTCGGGGGTGGCACACGCTCCATCGAGTCCCATGGTCCGAACTCGTTGCAGCGACAGGTGTTATCAGGGTTCTGTTCTCTCGCGTTCCGTTTTCAAGAATGGAACACGCTCAGAACTTCCCCAATTTGCGCGGATTTCACGTTGTCGATATGGTGGAGGGCCCCCGCCTTCGGCACGGCTACGGCGCGGCAAGCTTCGGAGGATCCTCAGTGACAGCCACCGCCACGGCCCTCGCCAGATACCAGATGTTCATCGGCGGGCAATGGGTCGACGCCAGCTCGCGCGATCACTTCGAGAGCGACGATCCGTTTCTGGCGACGCCCTGGGCGCTCATTCCCCGCGGGACCGCCGAGGACGTGGACCGCGCCGTGCGCGCCGCGCATCGCGCGTTCACTGACAGGTGAGTGGCCGGCGCTGACGGCGTCGCGCCGCGGCGCGCTGCTGCGCCGGCTCGGCGATCTGATCACCGAGCGCGCGAAGACGCTGGCCGAGATCGAGGTCCGCGACAACGGAAAGCTGTACGCCGAGATGAGCATGCAGACGGCGTACATGGCGCAGTGGTATCACTACTACGGCGGGCTGGCGGACAAGATCGAAGGCGCGGTCCTGCCGACCGACAAGGCCGACACGTTCAACTTCACGCGCTACGAGCCGCTCGGGGTCGTCGCCGCGATCGTGCCGTGGAACTCGCCGCTGCTGCTGCTGGCGTGGAAGCTCGCGCCCGCGCTCGCCGCCGGCAACACGGTCGTCATCAAGCCATCGGAGTACACCTCCGCGTCCACGCTCGAATTCATGAAGCTGGTCGAGCAGGCGGGCTTCCCGCCTGGCGTCGTCAACGTCGTCACCGGGTTCGGGCCGGACGTGGGCGCGCCGCTCGTCGAGCATCCGCTCGTCGCCAAGGTGGCGTTCACCGGATCCGACGCCACCGGCCAGCGCATCTACGAGACGGCCGCGCGCCAGCATGAAGCACGTGACGATGGAGCTCGGCGGGAAGTCGCCGAACATCGTGTTCGACGATGCGGAGATGGAGAACGCGATCAAGGGCGTGATCTCCGGCATCTTCGCGGCGACCGGACAGACGTGCATCGCCGGCTCGCGGCTCCTGGTGCAGCGCAGCATTCACGATCAGTTCCTGGAACGGCTCGTCGCCTTCGCGCGTACCGCGAAGATGGGGAATCCGATGAGTCCGGACACGCAGATCGGTCCGGTGACGAACAAGCCGCAGTTCGAGAAGATCCTCAACTACATCGACATCGCCAAGGGCGAGGGCGCCCGCGCCGTGCTCGGCGGCGGCGCGGGCCACACGGCCCGAGTGCGGCAACGGGTGGTTCGTCGAGCCGACGATCTTCGCCGGCGTGAACAACCGGATGCGCATCGCGCAGGAAGAAGTGTTCGGTCCCGTGCTCGCCGGTGATTCCGTTCGACGACGAGGACGAGGCGATCGCGATCGGCAACGACGTGGTGTATGGTCTTGCGGCCGGCGTGTGGACGCACGAGCATGCGCCGCGCGCTGAGGATGGCCGAGAAGCTTCAGGCGGGGACGGTCTGGATCAATACCTATCGAGCGGTGAGCTATCTGTCGCCGTTCGGCGGATACAAGCGATCGGGCCTCGGCCGCGAGAGCGGACAGGAGATGATCAAGGAGTATCTGCAGGTGAAGAGCGTGTGGATCTCGACGGCGGAGAGCGTGCCGAATCCGTTCATTCAACGATAGCTGGTAGCTGGTAGCGGTGGCCGGTAGCGGAGGACACAGAGAGCATGGGGCAGGCTGAACTCGGGTTTGTTGGTGTTGGGCGCATGGGCGGACCGATGGCGGTGCGGCTGCTCGACGCGGGGTTTCCGCTGACGGTGTACGACACCAACGCGGATGCGGTGAAGGCGCTCGTCGATCGTGGCGCGAAGTCGGCCGCGTCGGCTGAAGCGGTCGCCTCGGCGGCCGACATCGTGCTCATGAGCCTGCCGACGCCGCCGATCGTGCAGTCGGTCAGTCTCGGTGAGGGCGGCATCCTGCGCGGCTCGCGGCTGAAGACGTTGATCGATCTCTCGACGACCGGGCCGAGCGTGGCCAAGGTCGTGGCGAAGGCGGCGGGAGAGCGAAGCGTCGCGTGGGTGGATTCGCCGGTCAGCGGCGGGGTCTCGGGCGCGACGAAGGGCACGCTGGCGGTGATGGTGTCGTGCGCCGAGGCGACGTTCCCGGTCGTCGATCCGGTGCTGAAGACGTTCGGCAAGACCTTCTACGTCGGCGAGAAGCCCGGCCTCGCCCAGATCGCGAAGCTGGCGAACAACCTGCTCGCAGCGTCGGCGATCGTGCTGTCGTCGGAAGCCATGGCGATGGGCGTCAAGGCCGGCCTCGATGCCAAGGTGCTGATCGACATCATCAACGCTGGCAGCGGCCGCAACAGCGCAACGCAGGACAAGTTCCCGCGCGCGATTCTGACGCGCTCATTCGACTTCGGCTTCGCCACCGGGCTGTCGTACAAGGACGTGCGCCTGTGCATCGACGAGGCCGAGGCGCTCGGCGTGCCGATGGTGGCCGGAGCGGCCGTGCGGCAGATGCTGGCGATCACGCAGGCGAAGTTTGGCGCCGACTCGGACTTCACGTGCATTGCGAAGGTCGTCGAAGAGTGGGCGGGCGTCGAAATCAAGGGATGACAGCTGGTTGGTGGTTAGTGGTTGGTGGTTCGTGGGGAAAGACAACCGGAGAAGCAGATGGACAAAGCGACGTTCGAGAAGGGTCGGGCCATTCGGAGCTCGGTGTTGGGCAAGGAGTTCGTGGACAACGCGTTCAAGCAGGCTGACGACTTCAGCATGCCGATGCAGGAGCTGGTCACCGAGTACCTGCTGGGGCGCGGTGTGGGGACGCGAGGGGCTCGACAAGCGGACCCGCAGCCTGCTCAACCTGGCGATGATCAGCTGCCTGAACCGTCCTCACGAGCTGCGGCTGCACATCGCCGGTGCGCTGACCAACGGCGTCACCCGCGAGGAGATCCGCGAGGTCTTCATGCAGGTGGCGATCTACGCGGGCGTGCCTGCTGGTGTGGACTCGTTCCGCGCGGCGAAGGAAGTGTTCGCGCAACTGGACAAGAAGTAGAGGCGGGTCTTCAGACCCGCCTGGTAGGGCCGGTCCTTCGGACCGGCCGGGGAGGTGCGTCGTGGTTCGCACGCGTTCATTCGTGGCGTTCGTCGTCGTTGTCGCGGCCGTGGCGGTCGCCTGGGGGCAGACCGATCGCTGGTATCCCTCGCGCTGGGGTGCCGCCGATCAGCGCGGCGCGGCGAATCGCATCACGCCGGCGAAAGTGCTCGAGGCGAAGAACGCGATCCAGAAGGGGACGATCTATCAGCTCGGCCACGTCTACGAGGCCGGCATGCCGATGTTCGGCACGCGCCACTTCAGCATCCGCATTCCGCAGGCCTTCCCATGCCCGGCAAGAACCAGGCGGTCTATCACGACGAGATCATCAGCGGCGAGCTGGGTCAGATCGGCACGCAGTTCGATGGCCTCGGTCACCTCGGCATCGGCGATCTCTTCTACAACGGCAATCGCCGCTCCGAGTTCGCGCAGGCCGAGGGGCTGACCAAGCTCGGGATCGAGAACGTCGGGGCGATCGTGACGCGCGGCGTGCTCATCGACGTCGCGAAGTTCAAGGGCGTCGAGCAGCTCCAGGGCGGCTACGAGATCACCGTCGCCGATCTCAAGGGCGCGCTGCAGAAGCAGAACGTCCAGATTCGATCCGGCGACGTCGTGTTGATCCACACCGGCTGGTCATCGCTGTGGATGAAGGACAACACGAAGTACGGGGCCAACGAGCCGGGCATCGGCGTCGCCGCGGCGCAGTTCCTCGCCGACGCCGAGGTCGTGGTCGTCGGCGCGGATACCTGGGGCGTCGAAGTCATGCCCAACCCTGATGCGTCGCTCTCTGCGCCCGTTCATCAGCTGCTTCTCGCCCGCAACGGCATTTACCTCCACGAGAACCTGATCACCGCCGACCTGGCGCGTGACAGCGCGTACGAGTTCATGTACTCATTCGCTCCGCTGCGAATCAAAGGCGCCACAGGTTCACCGGGAAACCCGATCGCGATTCGTTAATCCTTGTAGGGCGGGTCCTTGTGGACCCGCCATCGCGCGGCCGGTCCGAAAGGACCGGCCCTACGGAGACATCATGCGTGCCGGACTGATCGTTGCCCTCCTCTTCGCGTCACTCACGATCACGCTCGCGCAGGGGCGCGGCGGCGGCCCTCCGCTGGCGATTCCGCGCGCGGGGTTTGGCGACGGACCATGGACGGTCGAAGCCGCCGAAGGCGTCAAGATCCGCATGTCGGTCGTGACGAAAGGACTCACCAACCCATGGAGTCTGGCGTGGCTGCCCGATGGAGGCATCCTGATCACCGAGCGCCCGGGACGACTGCGGCTGGTGAAGAACGGCGTGCTCGACCCGACGCCGATCAGCGGCGTGCCGGTCGTCAAGGCCCAGCGCCTGTCAGGGTTGATGGACGTCGTGCTGCATCCGCGCTTCGCCGAGAACCGGTTCGTCTACCTCACCTACAACAAGGGGCGCGAGGACGGCATGATGGCGACGGTGCTCGCGCGCGGCCGGCTCGACGGGCATGGCGCTCAAGGACGTGAAGGACCTGTTCGTCGCCGAGCCGTGGTGGGACGGCGCCGGCGGCTCGGCGTCGCGCATCGTGTTCGGCCGCGACGGCATGCTCTACATGACCGCCGGCTCGGGCGGCGGCGCGAACTTCGGCCAGGGTCAGGTCACGAACATCCACAAGGGCAAGATCATGCGGCTGCGCGACGACGGGACGGTGCCGCCGGACAACCCGTTCGTCGGACGCTCCGAGTTCAAGCCCGAGATCTACTCGTGGGGCCACCGCAATTCGCTGGCGCTCATCGTCCACCCGGTCACCGGCGAGCTGTGGAACAGCGAGAACGGGCCCGAACGGCGGCGACGAGATCAATATCGATCAAGGCCGGGAAGAACTACGGCTGGCCGGCGGTCAGCATGGGCCGCTCGTACGAAGGGCCGTGGCAGGGTAAGTTCGAGAAGGACGGCATGGAAGGGACCGCTGGTGTACTGGATGCCGGCGATTGCCGCGTCCGGGCTCATGGTCTACACCGGCGACAAGTTCCCGGCCTGGCGCAACAACGCGTTCGTCGGCGCGATGCGCTACGGCGAGATCCCGAACACCGGTCACCTGCAGCGCATCGTGTTCAACGAGAAGACGGAAGAGATTCGCCGGGAGATGCTGCTGACCGAGTTCCGTCAGCGCGTGCGCGACGTCAGGCAGGGACCTGATGGATTCGTCTATCTGCTCACGGACGAGAGCCCGGGTGCGTTGTTGAAGCTCGAGCCGGCGCAATAGGGATGCTTTAGAGAACGAGCAAATTCAACCACGAAGACCACGAAGGACACGAAGAGTCAAATTGCCTTCGTGAATTTCGTGACCTTCGTGGTTGATCAGGTTTGTTCCTTTGAACGAAGCTCCCTTCTAACTACCAGCTTCAACCCGGACCACGTGTCGTCCACGGCGCACACCTTGATGTCCACGAACCCCATCGGCAGGGCGACGTCGCGAATGACGTCTTCGGTGATGTCGGTGGGCACCTTCGATGATTTCTTCGGCCACGATACCCAGATCGCCGCGTCGGGCTTGAGCGTCTTGCGCGCGCCGCGAAGCGTCTTTTCCAGATCGCGGCGCGTGCTCGCGAACACGTGCGCGACGTCGGTGGTGCTCGATGGTCGCGAGACGAAGCTGACGCCATCGGGCAGCGGGGCCACCAGCGTCCTGTAATTCGCTGGCGCGTGGACGAGCCAGACGCGATGGCCGGCGCCGATGCCCAGCTTCTTCGCCAGCGGCGTTCCCGAATATCCCGCGCCTGTTCGTGGTGCCGGACTCATGGCAGTCCCCTCGTCAGGCCTCTGGGGACGAGTCGAAGAACTTGAGCGCCATGGTTCCGTGGGTGGTGGCCGCGCCGGCGCGGATCGCCGAGGCGACGAGCGTGGCCTCCACGATCTCTTCACGCGTGGCGCCCGCGGCCTTGGCCGCCTTCGCGTGCGCCTCCATGCAGAACGGACACTGAATCGCGACGGCGACGGCCGTGGCGATGATCTCGCGGTATTTCCGCGGAATCGCTCCGTCGGTCCGCGCGATGATGCGATTGAGGCCAACCCATGCCTCGAAGTCCGCGGGGGCGAGGGTGCGCATGTCTTTCAAGCGCTTGACGTCTGCTGGATCGTGGTAGTGGTCGCTCATGGTGTGAGCTTACGATAGGTCCGGCTAAAGCCGGACGCTACGTAGGTCCGGCTAGAGCCGGACGCGACGTACGTCAGAGGACCCGTATGAGCAGAACGTTGATCGCTGTCGTACTTCTCGCCGCGCTGTCTGTCACGCTCGACGCGCAGTGGATTCGCTATCCGACCGCGGGCGTCCCGCGCGCGCGGGACGGCAAGCCGGATCTCACGGCGCCGGCGCCGCGCATGGCTGATGGCAAACCGGACTTCTCAGGTCTCTGGCAGAACGACGGGTATGGCATCCCTGGACAGGAGGGGCTCGGGCCCACGCCGAAGACGGTCTTCTTCGATCTCTCGTTCGGCATGAAGGGCGCACGGCCGCCCTATCAACCGTGGGCCGCGGAACTGTACGAGCGCCGGAAGGACGAAAACGCCAAGGACAATCCCGACGCGCGCTGTCTGCCAATTGGTGCGCTGCAGATGCTGGCGCATCCGCTGCCGAAGAAGGTCCTCCATCGCCCGGGCCTGCTCGTCATCCTTCACGAGCGCAACATGGAGTTCCGCCAGATCTTCACCGACGGCCGGCGCCTGCCCGACGATCCGCAGCCCTCGTGGTACGGGTACTCGTCGGGCAGATGGGAAGGCGACACGCTCGTCGTGGACACCGTTGGTTTCCGCGACGGTCTGTGGGCGGACTTCTACGGCAGTCCGCTGACCGATCGGGCGAAGATGACCGAGCGCTTTCGCCGCCCGCGCTTCGGCGCGCTGGAGATCGAGGTGACGATCGACGATCCGAAGGCCTACACGAAACCGTGGACAGTCACCGTGAACCAGCATCTCGGGCTGGACCTGGAACTGCTCGAGTACGCGTGTCTCGAAAACGAAAAGGACGTTCCGCGGCTGGTCGGCAAGTAGCGCCGGTAGCCGGGCCCTGGCTCGTAGTGGTCCAGGCTTCAGCCGGACGTTGCTCGTAGTGTCCAGCTTCAGCTGGACGATTCAGCGAGGGCGACGGCGATCGAACCCGCCGGGGATCGGGAGCTGCACGCGGCGGCGGTCAGGTTTCACGCGGAGCGTAAACCCGGACGGCAGCGGCGGCTTGTCGTGCACGGTCATGGTCTCGGCGACTACTTCCGCAACAGAACGTTGATCTTTTGACGTCTCTCCGTTCGATCTCGACTTACCCATGCTCCAGGCCTTACGAGGGGCACGATCCAGCGAGCCGGCGGCTGGGACACTGCCGGCGAGGGCGAATGGCGCGTTTTCCACGACAAACCTCCACGAGGAAAACAAGTCCGACGAACGGATGAAATCTACGATCTAAAGGGGTTCCGAAACCATCGGGAAGAGTCCCTACGCGCCTCGGGGAATACCCTAGAGTGTTAACGATGTGAATGCCAAAGATGTAACGGCTAGTCGATGTAACGGCTAGTCGTCCTTCAACCATCCTTGGAGGATGGCGTACTTGACTATGTCGATCCGGCCGTTCAGACCGAGCTTGCGCATGGCGTTGGCTTTGTGGGCTTCGACCGTCTTGACGCTCAGCGTCAGTCGGGACGCGATCTCCTTGTTGCTGTAACCGGCGGCGATCAATCGCAGCACCTCGGATTCCCGCTCGCTCGGCGTGACCGCGCCCTGGTTGAGCTTCTTCGAGTCCCGGCCGAGAAAGCCTGCCGTCACCCGCGCGGTCAGCGCGGAATCCAGATACTGGCCTCCCGCGGCGCACGCCCGGATCGCCTGGATCAACTCCACGGGCGCGCTCTGCTTCAGCACGTACGCCGATGCGCCGGCGCGCATCAGTTCCTGCAGATAGGCGTCGTCGCTGTGCCGCGTGAGCGTGACGATTGCGGCGGACGGCAGCGACGCGCTTCAGCGTGCGCGTCGCCACCAGGCCGTTCATGCCGGGCATCGAGATGTCCATGATGATGACGTCCGGTTTCAGCTCCTGCGCGTGCTGAATCGCGCTGGCGCCGTCGTTGGCCTCGGACACGACGATCATGTCCTTCTGGCCCTCGATGAGAAGCTTGAGACCCTGACGCACCACGATGTGATCGTCGGCGAGCAGGATGCGCAGTCGGCCGCTCGGGTCAGGCATGCTCGAGCGTCGTCATGGGTGTGGTCGGCATTCGTACCGAGAATAGTCGTGCCCTCACCGGGCGCGGATTCAATTTGCAGGGTGGCACCGACGAGCGCGGCGCGCTCCTGCATCCCCAGCAGCCCGAGGCCGCGCCGGTCGGCGTCCGTCTCCACCGGATCGAATCCTACGCCATCATCCTCCACGACGAGCGATACGTGATCGGGCCTGCGCTCGAGGATGATCTCGACGTGGCCGGCCTTGGCGTGCTTGGCGATGTTGTTCAGCGCTTCCTGCGCGATCCGATAGAGCGTCGTCTCGATCTCGGAGCCGAGGCGATCGGTCGTCAGTCCGGCGGTGTGCAGTTCGGCCGAGACGCGGACCCGTAGCGACCAGTCCTGGACGTAGTTGGCGAGCGCCGCGCGCAGCCCGAGGTCGTCGAGCGCGGTCGGGCGCAGCTCCCAGACGAGATGATCGACGTCGCGATCGAGCTGCTGCGCCACGTGCTCGAGTGCCTCGACCTGGGCCGACAGGTCGTCGCAGTCGACGCACGCCTCCTTCAGCATCCGGATTCTGAGGCCGAGCGCGGTCAACTGCTCGCCGAACTGGTCGTGCATTTCGCGCGCGATGCGCCGCCGCTCGTCCTCCTGCGCGAAGACCATCCGGCCGAGGAGCTCGGTGCGGGCCCGCTCGCTGCGCTGGCGCTCGCGCGCCTCTTCCGCCTGCTTGCGCTCGGTCAGGTCGAAGTGCGTGCCGACGATGCGCACGACCGGTCCGCCCGGTTCGCGGCGCACGGGAAATCCGCGTGACAGCACGTGGACGTAGTGGCCGTCCTTGTGCCGCAGCCGGAACTCCAGCTCGTACGGCCGCTCGTCGTTGTCGGCGTCGACGTTGACGCGCGTGGCGCGGATCCGAGATCGTCGGGATGGATCAGGCGTTCGAAGGCGCTGACGTGCGGCTCGATCTCGTCTTCGTCATAGCCGAGCATCCGCTTCCAGTGTGAGGAGTACACCACGGCGCCGGTCTCGAGGTTCCAGTCGTAGACGCCTTCCTGTGCGCCCGCGAACGCCAGCCTCAGCCGCTCCTCGCTCTCGCGCAGCGCGGCCTCGGCGCGCTTGCGCTCGGTCAGGTCGAGGTGCGTGCCGACGATGCGGACGACGGGCCCACCGGGATCGCGCCTGACCGGCAGGCCGCGCGACAGCACGTCGACGTAGTGACCGTTCTTGTGTCGCAGGCGGAACTCGGCGACATACGGCCGTTCGCCGCTCGCGACCGACGCGTTCAGCGTCCGCGCGCGCGCGTGATCGTCGGGATGGAGCAGCCGTTCCCAGGCGCTGACGTGCGGCTCGACCTCGTCCTCCTGATAGCCGAGCATCTGCTTCCAGCGGGCCGAGTACACGACGCGTCCGGTTTCGAGGTTCCAGTCCCACACGCCTTCCTGCGCACCGGCGAAGGCGAGCGTGAGCCGCTCTTCGCTCTCCCGCAGCGCGGCCTCGGTTCGCTTGCGCTCGGTGATGTCCCGCATGACGGACTGAATCGCCCGACCCTGGGCATCCTCTAACAGCGTGCAGGCCACCTCCACGTCGGTGACCGTCCCGTCGAGTCCGACCGCGCGCTCTTGGTTGACGGGGACGGTCTCGCCGGCCAGGAGTTTCGAAATGCGGTCGCGGAGATGTGCGTGTTGATCGAGCCGGAAGAAATCGTATGGCGATCGGCCCAGCACCTGGTCCGGGGACGAGGCCCCGAAGATGCGTATCGCGGCCGGGTTGACGAAGACAATGCGGGAGTCTCGAGTGATGAAGATGCCGTCGGGTGACAGCTCCACCAGCCTGCGATACTGTTCCTCGCCTCCCTGCGGTCCTCTATCGTTCGTCAATGCCCTCGAGCCACTGGCGGTCTTTCAGTCTACCTTGTTCGGCACCGTTGAATCTCGGCCGTGGGCCGGCGCACGGAACGCGTTACTTCTTCGGCACGATCTCGAAGTAGCGGTTGTTCTCGTTGCAGATGTACTCGAGCAGTTCGGTGTCCGCCTGAAAGAGCAGGGGCAGCGTCACCGTCCACGGCTTGGCGTAGGCGCCGGGGTCATCGATCGTAATCTCGATGTCCATGTGACCGAAGTCCTTGCGCCGGAAACGCTCGGTGACGCGCAGCTTGTCGGTGTTCGGATGTCCGGCGTTGTCCAGCCAGCCCTTGTCGTTGAATCCGGCGGTCTGGACGACGAACTCGTCGCCGTTCCATCGGCCGATCGAATATCCCATCCACGTCGGGTTCATGTCCTTGGGGAGCGGCCGGCCGTCATTGAAGATCTCCCTCCACCCGTGGATCGCCTCGTAGAGGATCACCACGCGTCCCGGCGCCATGACTATGCGCATGGGATACGCGGCGCTGACCAGATTGGAACGCGGTACACCGCCGGGAATGCAGCTCGCGCTCGGGTCGTCTCGACTGAAATTCGCGCGTCGCTGCCGGACCAGGGCTTCAGTCGCCGGGAGGAACACGACCTCCCCCGGTCTCGCCCCGGCCGTCAAATCCGATATGTATCTCACGCTCGCGCGCCAGAGTCCGGACAGATCCGGCCGTCCGTCCGCCGGTACGTGGCGCCGGTGCAGACAGATTCACCTTGCCGTCCGGCAGACGCGGGATGCCCGGCGTCGGGTAATTCAGCCACTGCGCATGGAGCGTGGCCGACAGCAACAGCAGCACCGCTCCCCCTGCCATCACTGTCGGCCGTTTCATAGAACCAACGCTCCTGCCACGAACCACCAACCACGAACCACCAACTAGTTGGCGCTGCGCGGTGCGATGAACGCCTTCAGGTCCGCCCTCGTGACGACGTTCGGCCCGTGCAGCGCGGCGATCTGCTTCACGTCGAGCTTGAGTCGCGTGATGTTCTCGTCGAGGTTGACCGCGAACGGATTCACCGCCGGCGGCAGCGGGGCGTTGGCGGCAAGCGGCGTGTACGCGTCGCCTTCGATCAGGATCTTCTCCTTCGGCAGGTAGACCATCGCGAACGCGTCGTTGTGTCCGCCGCCCGCGATCTTGTGGATCTCGATCTGACGGCTGCCGTCGGTCAGCACGTGCTTGTCGCTGAACGTCTCGAACATCGCCGTCTTCTTCGACTGTTCGAGCTTGTCGGGATTGATCGTGTGCGGCGCTGCCCACGCCTTCTCGTAGTACGGCTTGTTCGCCTCGTGCGTCACGATCGTGGCGCCCTCGTCCACGAACGTACGCAGGCCGCCCGAGTGATCGAAGTGCACGTGCGAGTTGACCAGGTACTTGATCGGCTTGTTCGGGATGGTCTCCTTCACCTTCGCGATCACGGCGAGCGATCGCGCCTCGGTCTGCGGTCCTTCGACGACGACGATGTGATCCTTCTGATCGATGGCGACGCTGTGGTGCGAGCCGCCCTTGATGTACCAGACGCCGGGGGCGAGCTTCTCGGCGGTGGCGGTGACCGCCGGCGGAGCGGCGCTGGCCTCGGCCGGTACCGTGATGTCGGCCGCGCTATTGGTCTTTACATCGGAGACCGTGAGGTCCAGCACCGGATGGCCGCCCTGCACGCGAAGGATGCGACTCGGGAACCGCACGCCGCCGAAGTCCTTGTAGTCGGAGTACGTGAACAGCACCTCGGTGTCGCCGAGGATGGGATTGTCGATCCAGGTCTGGACGCGCGTCACTTCGTTCTGCGCGTTGATCATGCCGACGTACTTGTTCTTGCCCGCCGTGAAGGTCACTTCCGAGCCGCCTTCGCTCGCCGTCGAGGTCGCGTTGTTGGCCGCGGCCGCCTTCAGGAACCCGTGCGGCGTCGTCCAGATCTCCATCACGCGCTCTTCGACCGCGGCCGGCTGCGGCTGCGCGACCGGTGGCGTGTTCGGCGCGGCGCCGGCCGGCGCCGCGAGATTCCACGCGGTCATCCCGCTCACGTACTGATCGGGCCTCTGCTCAACGGGCGCGGGCCGGACGCGGCCCGGCTCGACCACCTGCTTGCGCGTCATCTGCACACGGGCTGCGGGGGTCGCGTAGTTGATGGAGGCGGTGTAGCTGCTGACATCGAACTGGGGCCAGGGCGTCCCCGGTGCCGGCGCCTGACCGAACTGATACCAGCGCCCGGTTCCTGAGAATTCGACGGAGTTCACCTGGGTCGCGCCAAGCGCGTCGTTGGCCGCCTGAAGCGAGCCCGCCTGTGGGCCGCACGCGGCCGATGCCACGGCGATCGTGACTGCGAGGAACGGAATCATGAGTGTGCGCATAAGCAACCTCGTTGGCGGAAAGTGGCCGAGGGATCCGGGGGAGTATAGTCCCGGATCCTCGGCTCCCGGGTTAGCATTGTGTCGGCGGAATTGGTGTCAGAACTCAGCCAGCGCGGTCGGGGTGTGTTCGAGCGAACTCCGGTTCGGAGGGGGCTCTTCTGTGCGGCGTTCGCCGCCTGGATCAGTCTCGTGCCGGTGAGCTGGTCCACGCAGGCCGCCCCCGCCCAGGCGCAGCCCTCGTCTCCGCTCGCCGCGCATCGCGGGCTCCTCGATCGCTATTGCCTCACGTGCCACACCACGCGCCAGAAGGAGCGGGGAACGGTGCCGGTCGCGCTCGACACCCTCGACCTCTCGAACGTCGCGGCTGATGCCGCCGCGTGGGAGAAGGTGGTGGTGAAGCTGCGTGCCGGGCTGATGCCGCCGGCCGGCTCTCCGCGACCCGACAAGGCCGCGCACAACGGCTTGACGTCGTGGCTGGAAGGCGAACTCGATCGCGCGTGGGCCGCGGCTCCGAACCCGGGCCGCACGGAACCGTTCCATCGTTTGAACCGGGTCGAGTACCGCAACGCGGTGCGCGATCTGCTGGGGCTCGATCTCGACGTCTCGGCGCTCCTGCCCGGCGACGATGTGAGCTTCGGGTTCGACAACATCGCCGGCGTGCTCAAGCTGTCGCCGACGCTCATGGAGCGCTACCTGACCGCGGCGCAGAAGGTGAGCCGCCTGGCCGTCGGCACACCCGCGCGGACGCCGAGCATCGACTACTTCCGTGTCGCGGACGACCTGTCGCAGGACGTCCACCTGCCGGGACTCCCTCTCGGCACGCGCGGCGGAACGCTGATCAGCTATCCGTTCCCGATGGACGCGGTGTACGAGATTCGTCCGCGGCTGACTCGCGACCTGAACGAGAGCATGCCGCCGTACACCGAAGCGCAGTTGCTCGAGATCAGCATCGACGGTCAGCGGGTGGGTACGTTCACGTTGCCGGGAGTCGGCGGCGGCGCGCCGCGACCGGCGGCGGCACCGCCTGCAGCGCCGCCACCGTCATCGACGCAGGAGCCGGCGCGTCCCGCGATCTCGCAGATTCAGCAGACGGTCCGCATGACCGCGAAAGAGCGCGAGTCACGCAATCGCGCCGACGAGTCGTGGAATCTGCGCGTGCCGGTCAAGGCCGGGCAGCGCGACGTCGTCATCACGTTCCTCAATCGCACGTCGGCGCTCGACGAGACCGCGCGCCTGCCCTTCCAGCGCCCGTATCCGGCCGGCGTGAACATTCCCGAGACCCGTCTGGGTGCGTATCTGCGGAGCGTGGAGATCGTCGGGCCGCTGGATCCGACCGGGCCGGGCGAGTCCGAGAGCCGCCGCCGCATCTTCACCTGTACGACGAAGGACGACGCGTGCGCGCGCCGGATCCTGTCGTCGCTGGCCCGCCGCGCGTATCGTCGTCCGGTCACCGGTGCCGATGTCGATCCGCTCCTGGCGTTCTATCGTGAAGGCACGGCCGAGGCTGGCTTCGACGAAGGTATCGAGCGTGCGCTGCGGCGTCTGCTCGTGAGCCCGGAGTTCCTGTTCCGCATCGAGCGCGATCCGTCTTCCGCTGCAGCAGGGCGTGCCTACCGCATCAGCGACGTCGAGCTGGCCTCGCGGCTCTCGTTCTTTCTCTGGAGCAGCATTCCCGACGACACGCTGCTCAATCTCGCCGAGCGCGGGCAGTTGTCCACACCCGCGGTGCTCGCCCGCGAAGTCCGCCGCATGGTCGCCGATCAACGCGCCGACGCGTTCGTGACCAACTTTGCCGGCCAGTGGCTGTTTCTCCGGAATCTCGATGCCGCGGTTCCGGTGCAGAGCGTGTTCCCCGATTTCGACGACGGGCTGCGGCAGTCATTCCGCCGCGAGACGGAGCTGTTCTTCGAGAGCATCGTCCGCGAGGACCGGAGCGCGTTCGATCTGCTGCGGGCCGACTACACGTTCCTCAACGAACGCCTGGCGAGGCACTACGGCGTGCCGAACATCAAAGGGAGCCACTTCAGACGCGTGACCCTGGAGAAGGGGAGCATGCGCAGCGGGCTGCTCGGGCAGGGCGCCATTCTCACCGTCACGTCCTATCCCGATCGGACGTCGCCCGTCGTGCGCGGGAAATGGATTCTCGAGAACCTCCTGGGCACGCCGCCTCCGCCGCCGCTGCCGAACGTGCCGCCGCTGCGCCCGACGAATAACACCGGCGCCGTGCTCTCGATGCGGCAGCGGCTCGAGCAGCATCGCGCCAACCCGGTCTGCGCCAGCTGTCACGCGATGATGGACCCGCTCGGCTTCTCGCTCGAGAACTTCGACGCGGTCGGCAAGTGGCGCACGCTCGGCGAGTCGGGTGACACGATCGACGCGACCGGAAAGTCGCCGGACGGCACGGTGTTCCAGGGCGTCGCGGGCCTCAGAGAGTCGCTGCTGCGCTCGGACCGCTTCGTCCCGACGCTCACGGAGAAGATGTTGACCTACGCGCTGGGACGTGGCGTCGAGCACTACGACGCCCCCGCGGTGCGTGCAATCGTGCGCGATGCGGCGAAGAACGACTATCGCTTCTCTTCGCTCATCGTCGGTATCGTTCAGAGTCCGCCGTTCAGGATGAGGAAGACGGCAGGATAGATGGCCTTTGGGCTTTGGCCTTTAGGCTTTGGGCGGAGAAACCTAAAGCCCAGAGCCTGCAGCCCAGAGCCCACAGGGATCGGATATGTTCATCACGAAGAAGGCTCTCGATCGACGAACGGTGTTACGCGGCCTCGGCGCGACACTCGCGCTGCCGCTGCTCGATGCGATGGTGCCGGCGCGCGTGGCGCTCGCGCAGACCGCGGCGAGCCCGGTCCGTCGTCTCGGGTTCGTGTACCTGCCGAACGGTGTGGCCAGGAACTTCACCGGCATCAACTACTGGACACCGGTCGGTGAAGGCGCGGGCTTCGAGCTGTCGCCGATCCTCACGCCGCTGAAACCGTTTCGCGATCATCTGACCGTCATCAGCGGTCTGGCGCAGCATCAGGCGGACGCGTTCGATGATGGCGCCAACGGCGACCACACGCGGGGCACTGCCTCCTGGCTGACCGGCGTGCACTGCAAGCGCACGGAAGGCGCCGACGTGACGCAACGGGATCTCGGCCGATCAGATCGCCGCCGCGGAGATCGGCAAGGCGACGGCGCTGCCGTCGCTCGAGATGAGCATCGACCTCAACTTCCTGGCCGGACAGTGCGAGAACAGTTACAGCTGCGTGTACATGAACACGCTCGCGTGGCAGTCGCCGACGGCGCCGATGCCCACCGAGAACAATCCGCGCATCGTCTTCGAGCGGCTGTTCGGCGACGGCGGTACGTCTGCCGAGCGGCTCGCCGAGGCGCGCGTGAATCGCAGCATCGTCGATTCGGTGATGGCCGATCTGAATCGCCTCAGCCGATCGCTCGGCGCCACCGATCGCGTCAAGGTCGGCGAATACGTTGACGCCGTCCGCGAAGTGGAGCGGCGCATCCAGCGCGTGGAGAGTGGCGGCGCCTCGTCGGAGCTGCCGACGCTCGAGCGCCCGGCCGGCATCCCCGAGCGCTTCGACGAGCACGTGAAGCTGATGTACGAGCTGCAGTGGCTCGCCTTCCGCGCCGACATCACGCGCGTGACGACGTTCATGCTTGGCCGCGAGTTGAACTTCCGGACCTACCCCGAGATCGGGATCAACGAAGGACACCACGGCCTGTCGCACCATGCGGACAATCCGAATCAGTTGTCGAAGTACGCGAAGCTGAACACGTACCAGACCGAGCTCTTCTCCTGGTTCCTCGACAAGCTGCAGTCCACGCCGGACGGCGACGGGACACTGCTGGACCATTCGCTGTTCCTCTACGGCGCCGGCCTCAGCAACCCGAATCTGCACGCGCACTACGATCTGCCGCTCGCCGTCGTGGGCGGAGGCGCGGGCCGGATGAAGGGCGGCCGTCACCTGGTCTTCAAGGCGGAAACGCCGATGACGAACCTCCTGCTCAGCATGCTCGACAAGGTGGGAGTACATGCCGAGACGCTCGGCGACAGCACGGGTAAATTGCCGATCGAGCCGCTCAGCGGCGTTTAAGACACATGCCTACACACCGAAACGTTCCGGCGGGTCTACACGGCAAGACCCGCCCTACACTGTTTCTTGGCCCCATTTTTCTCATCGCATTAATGGGGGTTCGTCCGTCTGCTGATGTGACGCTGGTACAGGCGGTCAAGAACGGCGACGCGGCAGCGGTTCGCACGCAGTTGAAGGGGAAAGCGGACGTCAACAGCGCGGAGCCGGACGGGACGACGGCACTGCATTGGGCGGTGCAGCGGGGCGACCTGGCGATGGCCGACCTGCTGCTCAAGTCCGGCGCCAAGGTCAGTGCCCCGAATCGTTATGGTGTGACGCCGCTCTCGCTGGCGTCCACGAACGCGAACGCGGCGCTGGTCGAACGATTGCTCGTCGCGGGCGCCGATCCCAACAGCGCGCTTCCCGACGGTGAGACGGTGCTGATGACCGCGTCGCGCGCCGGCAGCGCCGACGTGGTGAAGGCGCTGGTCGCGCGCGGCGCCAACGTCCGCGCCCGCGAAAGTCGAAAAGGCCAGACGGCGTTGATGTGGGCAGCCGCCGAGAACAACGTGGCCGTCATCCGCACGCTCATTGAAGCGGGCGCGGACGTCCACGAGCGATCGACTGGCGGCTCGTTCACCCCGTATCTGTTTGCGGTCCGGGCCGGGCACGTCGAGGCGGCGCGGGCCTTGATCGACGCCGGCGCCGATGTGAATCAGGCGATGCCCGATGGCACGACCGCGCTGGTGCTCGCGGTGATGAACGCTCACTACGAGCTGGCCGGCGCGCTGGTTGACAAGGGTGCGGATCCCAATGCGGACAAGCAGGGATGGACGGCACTGCACCAGATCGCGTGGTCGCGACGGCACAATGCCGGCTTCAACCTGCCCGGCCCCGTGGCCACCGGCGGGCTCGACAGTCTCGAACTCGTGCGCAAGCTGGTGCAGAAGGGCGCGAACGTCAACGCGCGCATCACCAAGGAGCCGCGCGACGGCAACCGGAATCAGTTGAACCGGATCGGCGGCACGGCGTTTCTCATGGCCGCGAAGTCCGACGACGTGCCGCTGATGCGCACGCTGCTGGAGAGCGGCGCCGACGCGTCGCTGACGACCAACCGCGGCACCACCGCGTTGATGGTCGCCGCCGGCGTCGGCATCTGGGCGCCCGGCGAGAATCCGGGGACGCACGACGAGGCGCTGGCCGCGGTCACCCTCGCCCTGGAGGCAGGCGGCGGGAAGGTCAACGACATCGATCAGGACGGCGAGACGGCGCTCCATGGTGCCGTCTATCGCGGCGGCGCGGTTCCCGTGATTCAGTTTCTGATCGACAAGGGCTCGGTGCTCGACGTGAAGAACAAGCGCGGCTGGACCCCGGTCGTCGTCGCCGACGGTGTCGAGTACACACCCAACTGTCCTGAAGCGCTACCCTGAAGCGGCGGCGCTGCTGCGCAAGACGCTGCGCGATCGTGGCCTGCCGGTGCCGCCGCCGACGCATAGCCAGGAGAAGCCGGAGGCCCAGGTCGCATCCCCGGCGGGGGGCCAGACCATCTGGGAGCCCGTCTACACCGAGGCGCAGGCCGGCCGCGGACAGACGATCTACACCGTCTCCTGCGCGCCGTGCCACAAGGCCGATCTGCTCGGCGACCCCGGAACACCCGCGCTCGCCGGCGCCGGCTTCTTCTCGCGGTTCAACGGGTCGAGCGTGGACGATCTGGTGAAGACGATCCGCGCCTCGATGCCGCAGGATGCGCCCGATTCGCTGGGCACGCCGGCCTACGTCGATCTGGTCGGCTACCTGCTCAAGGCGAACGGCGGCCCGGCTGGCACCACGGAGCTCTCGCAGGATTCGGCGGTACTGAAACAGATTCGGATCACGAATCCAAAATAACGACGCGTAGAGGCTGGTCTTTGGACCCGCCTGGTGCGTGAGGCGGACATGTATCGCGCTCTTCGCATGGGGCTCGTCGTCATGGTCGTGTGTGTCCGCGCTCAACGGACAGGGCCGCCGCAGCCGGCGCCGCCGCAGCCCGCGCCGGCCGCGGCGCCGCAGGTCGCGGCGACTTCTCCAACAACTTCACCGGGAAGATCACGCTCGGCAACGACAAGGAGATGCGCACGTCGCGGATTCGATTCGAAGCAGGCGCGCGCACCGACTGGCACATTCACGACAGCGCCGCAGCTGCTGCTGGTCGAGGAGGGACGCGGCCGTCTGCAGGAGCTTGGCAGCCGGTGCGGGAGATGTGCCGGGTCAGCCCGTGATCACCAAGCCGAACGTGCTGCATTGGCACGGGGCGGCGCCCGATCAGGCGTGCGGTGCAGTTCAGCGTGTTCAGCGGCAAGCTCGAGTGGAAGCACCCGGTCACGGACGAGGAATATCTCGGAAAGAAGATGATTCGCCGCTCACTAAACGCTATGACTCATACCACAGTGGACTCTCGGTCCTGCGGCCGTCGCGCTCGCTCGCCGCGCGCGTCGCTCGTCGCTCAACAGAACACCGGCGCGCCCGTTGTCAGCGAAGTGCCTCGTGCGCCGGCCCCGAAGCTTCCGGAGATCACGTCACAGGATCTCCTGGACGGGTTGAAGCATCCGTCACGCTGGCTGTCCTACTCCGGCGACTACACCGGCCGTCGTCATAGCCCGCTGAAGCAGATCACGCCGGAGAACGTCGGCCGGATGGTGCCGCAGTGGACCTGGCAGGCCGAGGGCATGCCGATCAATCGCGGCTTCGAGTCCACGCCGCTCATGATGGACGGCACGCTCTACATGAGCGGCAACCAGAACTACGCGTGGGCGGTCGACGCGCGCACCGGGCGTCAGATCTGGCGCTATCGCCGCGCGCTGCCGCCGGCGCTGACCTACGGCGGCGCCAATCCCTCGAATCGCGGCTTGGCCGCGCTCGGCAACCTGCTCTACATGGGCACGCTCGACGCGCATCTCATCGCCCTCGATCGCGACAGCGGCCGCATGGTGTGGGATACGGTCCTCGACGACTACAAGCTGGGACACGCCGCCATCGCGGCGCCGCTCGTCGTGAAGGACAAGGTGATCACCGGCAACTCGGGCGGCGATATCCCGACGCGGGGATTCATCGACGCGTACGACGGGAAGACCGGCAAGCGCGTGTGGCGCTTCTACACGATTCCGGGGAAAGGCGAGCCGGCAGCGAGACGTGGTCGCACGAGGAGGTGCTGCCGCGCGGCGGCGGCGCGACGTGGGTCACCGGCACCTACGACCCGGAACTGAATCTCATCGTACTGGGGCGTCGGTAATCCGAATCCGGATTACTGGAGCGCCGAGCGCATGGGCGACAACCTGTACACCGCCTCGCTCGTCGCGCTCGACGCCGACACCGGCAAGCTGCGATGGCACTTCCAGTTCACGCCGCACGACACCCACGACTGGGACTCGAACCACATTCCGGTGCTCGGTGAGGTGACCGTCAACGGCCAGATGCGCAAGGTGGTGATGGTCGCCAACCGCAACGGCTTCTATTACACGCTCGATCGCGCGACCGGCGCGCTCATCGTCGGCAAGCCGTTCACCGACACGAAGTGGGCGCGTGAGCTCGACGCCAAAGGCCGGCCCATCGTGCTGAGTAACGGCGTGATTCCTCCGGGAGGAAGCGAAGCGACCACGCCCTGCGTGCCCGATTTCCGCGGTGGCACGGTCTACAACCCGCCGTCCTTCGATCCGGCGCTGCAACTGTTCTACGTCATGGCGCGCGAGACCTGCGCCTACTACACGCCCACGCAGCAGGAATGGCAGGTCGGGCGGTCCTACATGGGCGGCGGGATGCGCAAGCTGGCCGATCCCGACTACAGCGCGCTGCGCGCGATCGATCCAAAGACCGGCGCGATCAAGTGGGAGCACAAGTTCGCCACCGCGTCGCTCGCCGGCGTGATGTCCACGGCGTCAGGCGTCGTGTTCGCGGGCGACCACGAAGGGTTCTTCAACGCGTTCGATTCCAAAACCGGCAAGAAGCTGTGGTCCTATCGAACGGGGTCGCCCATCTGGGGCGCGGCGGGCATGACCTACATGCTCGACGGCAGGCAGTACGTCCTGATTCCGTCCGGCAACACGATCGTCGCGTTCGCGGTGCCGGAGAAGTGAACGCCGCAATGGTTCCGCGTTCCAGGTTCCAGGTATCCAGGTTCGCGTTCTGGTTCGGGTTCGCGGTTCTCACGGCGGTCACGGTAAACGGACAGGCGCCGCGCTCGTCGCCGCCGCCACCCGCGCTTCCGCAGACGTTCTTCAGCGGTGACGTACCCGTCCGGGTCGTTCCGGTCGCGAAGGGCCTGTCACATCCGTGGAGCCTGGCGTTTCTCCCAGGCGGTGAGATGCTGGTCACCGAGCGCGACGGCCGCCTGCGGATCATTCGCAACGGCGTTCTCGATCCGACGCCGGTCGCCGGCGTTCCGCCGGTCTTCGCGCGCGTGCTCGGCGGGCTGCTCGACGTGGCGCTCCACCCGCGGTTTGCCGAGAACCGCATCCTGTATCTCAGCTACGCGAAGGGCCGCGCCGACAACCTCTCGACGACGGCGCTGGCGCGGGCCCGCTTCGACGGCGCCGCGCTGACCGACGTCAAGGACATCTTCGTCGCCAACACGTGGAGCAAGTCGAACACCAACTACGGCGGGCGTATCGCGTTCGATCGAGCGGGACTCCTGTATCTGACCGTCGGAGAACGGCAGGAACAGGATCGCGCGCAGAACGGGACCGATCACGGCGGCAAAGTGCTGCGTCTTCGCGATGACGGCAGCGTGCCATCCGACAATCCCTTCGTCGGCCGCGCCGGTTACGCACCGGAGATTTATTCGCTCGGTCACCGGAGCCCCCAGGGTCTGGCGATGAATCCCGCCACGGGTGCGATGTGGGAGAACGAGCATGGACCGCTCGGTGGCGACGAGCTCAACGTGCTCCTGCCGGGCCGCAACTACGGCTGGCCGCTCGTGACGTTCGGCACCGATTACGACGGCACGAAAATCAGCGACGCGACATGCGCGCGCCGATCTCGAAGCGCCGTTCGTGTACTGGGTGCCGTCGATCGCGATATCCGGCTTGACCTTCTACACCGGCGATCGCTTTCCGCAGTGGAAGGGCAACGTCTTCGTCGGGGCGATGTTCGCCGGGCGCAGCCGCGGCACCGGTCACGTCCAGCGCATCGTCATCAACGCCGCCGGGAAGCCGATCAACCGGGAGCCGCTGCTGACCGAACTGCGCCAGCGCATTCGCGACGTGCAGGCAGGGGCCGGACGGGCTGCTGTATCTCCTGACCGACGAAGACGCAGGGATGGTGCTCCGGCTCGAGCCTGCCCCGCAGCTCGCGGCGCCGAACAGCGCCGGCGTGGCGATGGGCCACCTGCACTACAGGGTGCGCGACGTCGAGGCGAACAGGAGGTTCTGGCTCGCCCTCGGCGGCGAAGAAGTACGTGGGGGCCGCCTTCAGGCGGCCCAGGCAGAGACGATCCTCAAGTTCCAGGACGTGCTGGTCGTGCTCGAGCGGGGCGACTCATCCGGCGGCACCGAAGGGTCCGTCGTGAATCACGTGGCGTTCCGTGTGCCGTCCTTGACGCAGGTCGAAGCCGCGGGCCTGAAGGTGGCGCGTCTCAATGGCTTCCCGGGCGTCGCGTCGGTGATGACGCCGGAGGGTGAGCGCATCGAGCTGTTCGAGAACGCGGCGACCAACCTGACGTTCACGCAGGATTCCGGCTTTGACGACGTCGTGGCGCGCCGGCACAATCAGCCGCTGGTTTCGCCGATCGCGTTCCACCACGTCCATCTCTATGTGCCTGAGGGGCAGGTGCCGGCCGCCAAGGCGTGGTACGCGAAGGTGTTCGGCGGGGTTCCCGGGAAGCGGTCCAACTACGATGCGGTCGATCTGCCGGGCATCAACCTGAACTTTTCGAACGCTCCCAGGCCGGCGGTGCCCATTCGCGGGCGCATGCTCGACCACGTCGGGTTCGAGATCCGGAACCTCCCGGCTTTCTGTCAGAGGCTGGCGGGGATGGGTGTTACCCTTGATGTCCCCTGCGAGGTGGGTCCGTCGGGTCCCGGTAACGTGTTCCTGACCGATCCGTGGGGAACACGCATCGAATTGACTGAAGGGCTCAGAGGCGTATAAGTCATGGAGAATGACCGTGGGTAATCGCACGCATCTGTTCATCCTCTCGGCGGTCCTGATTCTGACGGTGTGCATTGCGCCCACCGTCATAGCGCAGCGAGGGCAAGAAGGCGCCCAGAGAGGGCAAGGCGGTGGCGGACGTGGCGCCGCGACGCCGCAGCCGCCGGCAGGACCGGTCCCGAGGCTCGCGAACGGCAAGCCGGATCTCAGCGGCTACTGGGCCAACCCGTACACGCCGCAGATGGCGGCGCGAGGCGTGTTCGACCCGGCGACGCGACAGCCACTCAAGTTCGAGCGACAGGGCGAAGCGCTGCCGAATGCGAAAGCGCCGGCGTCGGGCGGAGCCGCGCACGTACGATCTGCCGTTCACCGAGTGGGGCCTGGACAAGTGGGTGACCTACGACCCGTTGGGGACGGCGACTACGCGGGCAACTGCCTGCCGTTCGGTATGTCGCGCAACATCAACTCGCCGCACGGCCTGCAGATCGTCCACCACACCGAGTCACTGGCATTCCTGTTCGAGCAGGACACCTGGTTCCACTGGGTGCCGATCAAGGAAGGCTTCAAGTGGCCGGCCGATATTCCCGAGACGTGGAACGGCGTCTCCACCGGCAAATGGGACGGCGACACGCTGGTCATCGAGACTAGTGGATTCAACGGCTACACCAGGCTGGATACCGCCGGCCACCCGCACAGCCGGCAGCTGAAGCTGACCAATACCTTCAAGCGGCTCGACTCCAACTCCATGGAGCACACGGTCACCGTCCACGACCCGAAGACCTACACGCGGGACTGGATGAACATCCGCACCTGGCGGATCAAGCCGGCCAACGAAGTCATCATGGAGTACTCGTGCAACGAGAACAATCTTCGGAGCCTGATCGACGGCTCGATCAAGGTCTGGCAGTACCCGGAAGACGTGGACAAGTGAGGGAGGCATTGATGACACGCAAGGCGTCGTTGTGGTTGGTGGCTGCCGCCGTTGTGCTGTTCGCGGCGCAGCTGGGTGCGCACCACTCCATTTCCGCCGAGTTCGACACGAACAAGCCGGTCAAGTTCACCGGTAAAGTGACGAAGGTCGAGTGGATGAACCCGCACATCTACACGCACGTCGAGGCCGTGGATCCCGAGAACGGCAAGACGGTGGTGTTCAAGGTCGAGGGTGGTCCTCCCAACTCGCTCTATCGCCAGGGCTGGCGCAAGGACACGGTGAAGGCCGGTGACACGGTCAGCGTCAGCGGCGTCCGCGCCAAGATTCCGACGTCGACGAACATCGGCGTGGCGACGATCACCACGGCGGACGGCAAGCGGATCTTCGGCGCCGGTGGTCAGACGGGGCGCGCGGCGCCGGATCGACGCAGCAGCAGTAATGGGCTGGCACGTCCGAAAGGACGTGCCCTGCTCATGCGTCCTCGCACCCTCTTGTCGATCGGCGTTGCGGCGATCGCCCTGTTCGTGTGGGCGACCGTCGTTCCCGTCACCGGCCAGACGCAGGCGACCTCGCGCGCGGCCGCATCGTCGTGGACCGCGCCCCGAACGCCGTGGGGCGATCCGGATCTCCAGGGCACCTACACGAACACCTACGAGAGCGGCACGCCGTTCGAGCGGCCGGACGAGTTCGCCGGCCGCAAGCTCGAGGACATCAAGGGCGACGAGCTCAGGACGATCAAGCGCGAGGCGCAACAGCGATCGATCACGGCCTTCCAGGGACCGATCCACGCACCCGACAACTGGTGGCAGGACAACCTGTTCCTGGAGCGCGGCAGCCAGGCATGGTTCGTCGTCGACCCGGAAGACGGCAAGATTCCGCCGATGACGCCCGAAGCCAGGCAGCGCATCGCCGCTCGCGCTGAAGTCCGGAAGAAGAGCGGCCGCGGTCCAGCCGACTCGTACGAGGACCGCAGCCTCTACGATCGCTGCATCACGCGCGGCCTGCCCGGCTCGATGCTGCCGGCGATCTACGGCAACCAATACCAGATCGTCCAGGCGCCGGGCTACGTCGCGATCCTCTACGAGATGATTCACGAGACGCGCGTGATCCCGCTCGATGGCCGGCCCGTGCGTCGGCACGCAGATCGAGCAGGACATGGGCGACGCGCGCGGGCGCTGGGAGGGCGACACGCTCGTCGTCGAGACCACGAATTTCAAGGAGCGCAGCGTCTATCGCAACGCCAACCCGACGACGCTGACGCTCACCGAGCGCTTCACGCGCATCGCTCGCCGACAAGGTGCGCTGGTCGGTCACGGTTGACGATCCGACCACCTGGACGCGGCCGTGGACGTTCTCGCTGCCGCTGACCGCTGATCCGAATCCGCTGCCGCTCTACGAGTGCCACGAGGGCAACTACGGACTGAAGAACATTCTGAGCGCGGCCCGCGCCGAGGAGCGCGCCGCGAAGCCGTAATGCGGCGAGCCCTCTTCTTCGAATCACCGTCCCTGATCTTGATCCCGGATCCCTGATCCCCGATCCCGTCGAAAAAAGACATGTCACAGACTCACACCCTGGCCGCCTATCTCGTTTCCAACCGATGGGCGGACATCCCGGAGGATGTCCGTCACGAAGCCCGGCGATCGCTGGTGAACTACATGGGCTGCGCGATCGGCGGCAGCCCGCATCCGGCGATGGACATCGCGATTCGCGCGCTGAGGCCGTTCTCGGGTGAGCGCACGGCCAGCGTGCTCGGGCGCGTCCGAGCGGCTCGACCCGCTGCACGCGTCGCTGATGAACGGCATCAGCTCGCACGTCTACGACTACGACGACACGACGCCGAAGAACTACAGCCACCCGACGTCGCCGGTCGCCTCGGCGCTCTTCGCCTACGCGAGCGCCAATCCGCGTCCGCGGGCGCGACTTCGTCGAAGCGTTCATCCTCGGCTTCGAGGCCGCGTCGCGCTGCGGCAACGCGGTGTATCCGGCGCACTACGACGTCGGCTGGCACATGACCGGCACGGTCGGCGTGTTCGGCGCGGCGGCCGCCATCGGCAAGCTGATGGGGCTGACCGACGCCGCAGATGGTGTGGGCGCTCGGCCTGGCCGCGACGCAGTCGGCCGGACTGCGCGAGATGTTCGGCTCGATGGGCAAGGCGTTCCATCCCGGGCGATCGGCGCAGAACGGCTACGCGGCGGCGCTGCTCGCCAAGGCGGGGTTCACCGCCGGCGAACGCGGCCTCGAGGGTCCGCGCGGTTTCGCGCACGTCATGGCGGCGTCGCACGATCTGTCGAAGGTGACGACGCGCCTCGGCGTGGATTTCGATCTGCGTGAGAACACCTACAAGCCGTTTCCGTGCGGCATCGTCAATCACCCGACGATCGACGGCGCGATCCAGATCCACGACGAGCATCGGCTCGATCCCGCCTCGATCGCCGCCGTGCGGCTGCGCGTGGCGCCGCTGGTGCTCGACCTGTGCAACCAGCAGAACATCACCAAGGGGCTGCAGGGCAAGTTCTCGGTCTATCACGGCGCCGCGGTCGGGCTGGTGCGCGGCAAGGGCGGCCTGCGCGAGTACACCGACGAGGCGGTGAACGATCCGGTGATCAAGCGCGTGCGCGAGGCGGCGACCGCCGTCGGTGATCCGTCGATCACCGAGGACCAGGCGCATATCGAGGTCGAGCTGAGCGACGGCCGTCGCGCTGACGAAGTTCGTCGAGCAGTCGCTCGGCAACATCCATCGGCCGCTGACCGACCGGCAGCTCGACGAGAAGTTCCGCGATCAGGCCGTGATGGTGCTGCCGGCCAGCGACGTCGAGGCGCTGATTCAACTGTGCTGGCGCATCGATCAGCTCGATGATGTCCGTGACGTGGTGATGGCAGCGGTTCCCGCCGCCGCGCGCACGGAGCGGCAGCGCCGCGCAGGCGTGATCGCGGCCAGCCGATCCGGACCGCGCGTGACCGACACCGGCCTCAGTCCAGCCGCCGCGGAGCGGAACGCCGCGTCTTCGCCAAGATCGGCTGGCGGCTGATGCCGATCCTGATCGTCAGCTACATCCTCAACTATCTCGATCGCACCAACGTCAGCTTCGCCGCGTTGACGATGAACGAGGCGATCGGGCTGACGGCCGACGCAGTTCGGCCTCGGCGTCGGGCATCTTCTTTCTCGGCTACTGCTTGCTCGAGGTGCCGAGCAACCTGGCGCTCTACCGGTTCGGTGCGCGCCGGCTGGATCTCGCGCATCATGATCTCGTGGGGGCTGGTGTCGGCGGCGATGGCGCTGGCGGTCGGTCCCAACAGCTTCTACGTGCTGCGGCTGCTGCTCGGCGCCGCCGAGGCCGGCTTCTTTCCCGGCGTCGCCTTCTATCTGGCGACCTGGTTCCCCGCCGAGTACCGCACGCGCATCATCGCGTGGTTCAT
Source organism: uncultured Acidobacteriota bacterium (assembly GCA_963751025.1). Lineage (GTDB taxonomy): Bacteria > Acidobacteriota > Vicinamibacteria > Vicinamibacterales > UBA2999 > Gp6-AA40. Next base: position 593,819 of record CAVVTC010000019.1, read on the forward strand.
GGTGGCGATTCCGATCTCGTCGGTGATCGGCGGGCCCGTGTCCGGGCCTGCTGCTGCGACTGGACGGCGTCGCTCGGCCTGGCCGGATGGCAGTGGCTGTTCATCGTCGAAGGCCTGCCCGTCGTCGTCGTCGGCCTGGTCCTGCTCTGGCTGCTGGCCGACCGCCCGAGAACGCCGCGTGGCTGTCAGACGAAGAGAACGGCGCATCGTCCGCGAGACGGCTGGAGAGCGAGCGGCGGCCGAAGGAAGTGCGGCGTCTGTCAGCTGGCGTTCCGCGATCGTGCGCGTGCTGATCCTGGCCGGCATGCAGTTCGGGTTTCTGGTCGGCTCGTACGGCATCGGCATCTTCCTGCCGCAGATTCTCGACACCGGACGGCTGACCGACGTGCAGATCGGCTTCGTGACCAGCGGCTGCTATGCCGTGGCCAGCGTCGGCATGATTGTCTGGGCCGGCTACGTCGATCGAGGCGCGCAGCAAGGTCGTCAACCTCGCCGCTGGCCTGCGCGTTGTCGGCGTGCGGGTTTCTCGGCGCGATCCTGTTCCGGGACATTCTGGGTGTCCGTCTTCTGGATCACCGTGGCGGTCACCGGCGTCAACGGCGCGCGGGCCATCTTCTGGACGATTCCGCCGCGGTTCCTGACCGGCATGGCCGCCGCCGGCGGCCTGGCGTTCATCAATTCGATCGGCACCGCTGGCGGATTCGTGGGCCCATACGCTCTTCGGGTGGCTGAGAGACGAGACGGGATCGTTCACGGTCTGCCTCATGGCGATGTTCGGATTCCTCGTCGCGGCCTCGCTGCATGGCGCTGGTCACTGAGGCGCCTCGCGCCGGGATGAATAGCGTGATGAGCTTCCGCGTTTCCGCGCCTCCGCGGTTTGTATCTCCAGCGCAGTCACGTGCAGTCAGTGGATGTTGTGACGCCGCTCGCTAGTCAAGTCGCTGAATGGGTCGAAGGGGTCCGATACGAGGATCTCCCTCCCGACGTCATCGACGCCACCAAGCTTCGCATCCTGGACGTGATCGGCCTGGCGCTCGCCGGCGCCGAGACGCCGTTTGGCCGATCGACGATCGCCGCGGCGTCAGCGCTGTCGCCGCCCGGTCCGGCCCGGATCTTCGGCAGCGGTGAAGCGCTGGCCGTGCCGACGGCGGCGTTCGCCAACGCCTCGTTGTCGCAGGCGCTCGAGTACGACGACACGCACAACGAGTCGATCGTGCACATGAGCAGTCCCGCAGTGGCGGCCTCGCTCGCGCTGGCCGAGACGCGGACCGTCAGCGGGCGCGATCTGATCCTGGCCATCGCGTCGCGCAACGAGATCTCGTGCCGCGTGGGTCAGCGTGTCGTCCGGGCAGTTCCATCGCCGCGGCTTTCATCCGACCGGGCTCTTCGCGCCCTTCGGCATCGCCGATGGGCGCGGGAAAGATGCTGGGGCTCGGCGTCGAGCCACTGGCCTGGGCAGCCGGCACGGCCGGCAGCTGCGCCGCCGGGCTCCTCGAGTGCTGGGTGGACGGGACGCAGACGAAGTTTCTGCACTCCGGTTTCGCCGCGCAGAGCGGCATCATGGCCGCCGCTCTCGCCGGCGCCGGCGTGACCGGTCCACGCGAAGGTCTACGAGGGACGCTTCGGCCTGTTTGCGTCGCACCTGCAGGATCCCGCCGTGCCGAAGGCGTTCGATCGCATCGGCGATCGGCTGGGCACGCACTGGGAGAGCCGCAACTCGTCGTTCAAGCCGTTTCCCACGGCGCACGTCCTGCATCCGTACGTGTCGGCGATTCTGCGTCTACGCGAATCAGCACGGCGTGACGGCCGGTAACGTCGTGCGCATCGAGTGCCCGGTCGCCGAGTTCAACGTCTCGATCGTGTGCGAGCCGGTGGCGGAGAAGCGCGCGCCGGCGACGCAGGCGCACTGCCGCGTGTGCCTGCAGTACACGCATCGCCGAAGCGCTCTACTCGGGGAGTCTTGGGCAAGAACGCGTACGCCGATGCGATGCGCCTCAATCCGGAGGTGCTCGCGCTGGCGCAGAAGGTGGACTACTCGGTTGATCCCGCGTTCCCGGGTCCTGGCCGCTTCAAGGGTGCTGTACGGGTGACGCTGACTGACGGGCGCGTGCTGACCGAGGTCGAGGAGTACAACCGCGGCTCAGCCGAGAACCCGATGAGCGAGGCCGAATTGCGCGCCAAGTTCGACGACAACGCCGGCGGGTTCCTGTCCGGCGCTCAGCGCGATCGGCTTGCGCAGGAAATCGCCCGGGCGGAGAATCTTCCCAATGCCCGGACAATTGTCGATCTCCTCACGCCGGGTCCGTAGAGCAGGACCCGGCCTACACTGCATCCTTCTGGCCCCGTTGCTCGTCGTTGCCTGGGTGTCGCTGGGCGACGAGGCCATCCTTGGACAGACGCCGCCGGTTCGAGCGCCGTACGCCGCGCCGCGGACACCCTGGGGCGACCCCGATCTGCAGGGCTACTACACCAACAGCGACGAGAGCCTGATTCCGATGGAGCGGCCCGAGGCCCTCAGCGGCCGCTCGCTCGCCGAGATCACGCCCGAGGAGCTCGCGCGGCTCAACGAGCAGCGCAATGAGGATCGCCTCGAAGCCGACAAGCAGCGCTGGGAGCTGCGCAGCCCGCTGCACTGGTTCGAGAATCACAATCCGAAGAACAGCCGCGCCTGGCTCGTCGTCGATCCGCCGGACGGCAGGATTCCGCCGCAGACCGCCGAAGCACGGGCACGCGCCGCGGCGCGCGCGAAAGCGCGCCAGGGACGCGGCGAGGCGGACTCCTACGAGGACCGCAGCCTGTACGACCGCTGCATCAGCCGCGGGCTTCCCGGGTCGATGATGCCGGCGATTTACGGCAACTCCTACGAGATCGTCCAGGGGCCGGGCTACGTCGCCATCGGCTACGAGATGGTCAACGAGCTGCGCGTCATCCCGCTCGACGGCCGTCCGACATCGTCGACGTTCCTGCGATTCGCGCCTACATGGGCGATGCGCGCGGCCGCTTCGAGGGCGCGACGCTCGTCGTCGAGACGACGAACTTCACCGACAAGGTGCCGTACCGCGGATCGAGCGAGAAGCTTCGGCTCGTCGAGCGATTCACGCCCGGTCGCGCCGAACGTCGTCGAGTGGGCGGTGACGTTTGACGATCCCGCCACGTGGGCGCGGCCGTGGACGTTTGCGATGAACCTGACCAAGACCAGCCGAGCCGCCCTTCGAGTACGCCTGCCACGAAGGCAACTATGCGATGCGAAATATTCTCGGCATCGCCCGGGCTGAAGAGAAACAGAAGGGGGCAGGGGGCAATTAGTGCGTGGCGCTCTGCCCCAGCCGTTCCTGCCAGTTCAGGATCACGGTGATCGGTGTCTTGCCGGAGCTGTCAGGTTTGATCATCACGAAGCGGCCATCGGCTGCCACGTCGTATGACGGCGGCTGCTGACCGCGCGCGTGGGTGCTCTCGAAGAGACGCACGGCAGGCTTGAAGTCGAACGCCGCGCCGGCTTCTACGGCGACGGACATCATGTTTCGCCCTTCGAGGTAGTACAGCTCCTTGCCGTTGCGCGCCCACACGGGCTCGATGCCGCCGTTCGACGAGACGCGAACGGCCGCACCGGGACCGGGGAACGGCCGCACCCAGACTTCAAGCCGGCCCGTCGAATCCGACGTATAGGCGAGCCACCGTCCATCGGGAGACAACCATCCGCCCCCGCCCTCGCTCGCTGGTGTGGCGACGATGGTCTGCACTTCTGAATCCGCGTGCGGAGCGAAACTCACGACATCGTCCTTGGTGTCTGCTGACTGGCCGGGTTGGCTCACGCGCAGCGCGACGATTTCCTTTCCGCCTGCACTCCATCCATGCGGGTGAAAATGTCCCTTCGGACTGACCGGCTCCGTGCCGCCGCTGCCGTCTGCGGGAGTCGCAAGCAACGGGTTCTGTCCGCCGATCTCTGAGACGATCCGCTGTCCGTCAGGTGTCCACAAGGGCGAAAAGTTACTTCCGTTGAAGGTGACCTTGATCGGCGGACGGCCGTCGAGGTCGTACCGCCAGACGTCGCCTGCAACGACGACGGCGAGACTGCGCCCGTCAGGCGAGAGCCTGGGGTACGCGGCAGCTTTGAGGTTCGCGGCGATCGTGGCGGCGGGTTGACCATCGCGTCCAACCCATACCAGCGAACCGGTCTCCGAGCTCGCGCGCAGAAACGCCAGCGTGCCATTGGCGGACACGGCGAACGATCCGAAGATCTCGGCATCCCCGGCCTCTTCGGCGATCGTCACCGGCTCGTCACGGAGCTCGAGGCGGCCTTCGTCGAAGGGCTGCGCCATCAGCAGCTTGTCGCGGAGGAACACGAGATGTCCCACACGGCTGCCGTCGCGAGCCGCGGCATAGGCGACGCCGTGCTGCACAGCGCTGAGCCGCGTCACATCCTGAGCGGCGGGTTCCGTGTCGATGCTGCCGATGTAGACGCCGGTGATATTCGGCGACCCGGTCCGCATGTACAGAAAGTGCCGCCCATCCGGCAGGGCCCATGGCAGGGCATGCATGAACTCGCCCCGTGTTTTGTCGATCTGCGTTCGCTGGACGGGCGTGCCCCCGCTAGCAGGCACTTGCATGATGCCACCCTTGCCGACCTCGCCGAAGAGGATGACGTTGCTGGATGTCCACGTGCCGCCGAGCAGGTTGCCCGAGTCGCACAGGACTTCCGCAGGTCCTCCAGCGACGGCGATTCGTTTGAGTTTGCCGTCGGAGAAGAACGCCACCCAGCGCCCGTCGGGCGACCAGAACGGCGGATGTCGAACGATTCCCGCATTCATCAGCATGCGCGCCTCGCCCGTTTCGAGTGAGTACACCCAGAGCCGCGGCGCGTTGTTCGCATCGGCGGCGATGAACGCGATGTTGCGGCCGTCGGATGACAGCGCGAGAAACGGGCCCATCCTGTCGGGCGGATCGACGTTAACGCGAACTGGGACGCGCGACGATGGCTCCGGCCGCGTCAGCAGCCACACGGCAGCGCCCGTCGCGAGCGCGACCACGATCGCGACTGCGGCGATCTCGAGGACGCGCCGGCGAGTGCTGAGACCGGCCGGTGCAACCGGAGTCTGCGAGTCTGGTGCGAACGCTCCCTCGAGGGCGAGGCGTGCGTCGCCCATGTCGCGAATGCGTTGGGTCGGATCTTTCTGCAGGCAGCGGCGAAGGACCGTGCGCGCCGCGGGCGGCAGGTCGGCAGGCACCGCCGACAGATCGAGTTCCTTGTGTATCACCGCTCCGGCGGTCTCAGTGACGCTGTCGCCGCCGAAGGCGCGGGTGCCGGTCAGCATCTCGTAGAGCACGACGCCGAAGGCCCAGATGTCGGCGCGCTTGTCGGCGGTTTTCCCGCGCGCCTGCTCGGGCGACATGTAGGCCGCGGTGCCGAGCAGGACACCGGCGCCGGTCGTCAGCGCGGGGCTGGTCATGGTCGGCGGCATCGATGCGGCGATCGTCGGCGCAATTGAGGACGGTGTACGGCCTGCAGTGTAGGGCGGGTCCTGCAGTGTGGACCCGCCGAACGCGTCAGCCGGCCCTGACAGCTTCGCGAGACCGAAGTCCAGCACTTTCACGACACCATCAGGCGTGACCTTGATGTTGGCCGGCTTCAGATCACGGTGGACGATGCCCTGCTCGTGCGCGGCTTCGAGCGCGGAGGCGATCTGCCGCGCCATCGTCAGCGCCTCGGCAGAGGGGATGCGACCGCGTGCGATCCGTTCGGCCAGCGTCTCGCCTTCGACGAGCTCGAGCACCAGCGCGCGCTCGCCCGCGGATTCGCCCGTGCCTTCCTCGAATCCATAGATCGCCGCGATGTTTGGATGATTGAGCGCGGCCAGTGCCTGCGCCTCGCGCTCGAACCGCGCGAGTCGGTCGGCATCCGCGGCAAAGAAGGCGGGCAGGATCTTCAGTGCCACGTCTCGCTTGAGGCGGGCGTCGCGTCCGCGATACACCTCACCCATGCCACCCGCGCCAAGGGGCGCGATGACCTCGTACGGACCGAGTCGGGTGCCAGGTGCGAGCGGCATCGCAGGCTCGCGATTCTATCGGGATCCGTCCGCGAGTCCAAGGCACCAGTGCGCAAAGACTGCAAACATCGAGGCCGACTCTCATCGCAGTTCTTGCCTCGTGGCAGAGCGCTAATCATCAGACCGTAGCGAAAACCAACCGCTCGTCAGCAGGGCACGCCTCGTGCTTCGGAGGTGGGCATGACGATGGTAGGCTTTGCATGGCTGCAATGACTGGCACTGAACAACTACCCGAGAGGGTCGATCGCATCGAGCGCAAGCTCGACGCGCTGACAGAGTCGGTCGATCGACGCTTCGACGAAGTCTCCGAGCACTTCGTCGAGCAGCGCGAGTACACGGAGTTCGCGTTCGAACGTCTCCGCAAGGAGATGCTCGAGGGATTCAATCGACTCGAGCGCAAATTCGATGGGAGCGTCGAACGCTGGAGCGGCTCTCGAGCAAAAGCTCGATGGGAGCGTCGAACGCCTCGAGCAGCAGCTCGACGTAGCGAAGCTCGATGGAACGTCGAACGCCTGCGAGTCACCGAACTCGATACGAACACTCGCGGCTTGGGGCGTCTCGAGCGCAAGCTCGATACGAACACTCGCGGCCTGAAGCGTCTCGAGTCCAAGCTCGATCGATTCATCGATGGGCAGGCCAAGCCTCCACGGCAACGCCGCTCCCGTCGCGTGCCGAAGAAGCGCTAGTGTCTGCGCCTCCACTCCGGGCGGACCTGAAGGTCCGCCTCGACGGCGCGCTCATCCCCCTCGCCATCGGCGCCGCAATCGCCCTGACACCTGTGCCGGCCGGGCTCTCGATTGACGCCTGGCGCTACTTCGCGCTCTTCGCGACGGTGATCGTCGGGCTCATCACCGAGCCGATTCCACCGGCGATCATCGGCATGGGCGGCGTCATTGCCGCCGCGATGCTCGGCCTCGTCCGCGACACGCCCGCGCAGTCCGCCCAGTGGGCGCTCAGCGGATTCGGCAACGCGACGGTGTGGCTCATCTTCGCCGGCTACATGTTCACGCTCGGGTACACGCAAACCGGGTTGGGCAAGCGCATCGCCCTGCACCTGGTGCGTCTGCTCGGTCACCGCACGCTCGGCCTCGGCTACGCCGTCGCGCTCGCCGATCTGGCGCTCGCCCCGTTCACGGCCTCGGCCACGGCTCGCAGCGCCGGCACCGTCTTTCCCGTCGTGCGGCAGATCCCCGAGTTGTATAACTCGCGCCCCGAGGACGGCACGGCACGACGGTTAGGTGCGTATCTGCTGTACACGGCACTGGCCACGAGCTTTATCACGAGCAGCATGTTCGTGACCGCGCTGGCGCCGAACACGCTGGCAGTCTCCGTGATGCGGCAGACGGCCGGCGTCACCGTCTCGTGGCTCGACTGGTTCGTCGGCTTCGCGCCGATTGGTGTCGTGCTGCTCGCAGTCGTTCCCTTTCTGCTCTACAAGATCTATCCACCTGAGATTCGCAGTGCGCCCGAGGCGCCGCGCTGGGCCGCCGCGCAGCTCGAATCCATGGGGGCGATGACGCGCAAGGAGACTACGCTGCTCGTCCTCGTCCTGACCGCCCTCTCGCTCTGGATCGGCGCCATCGAACACGTCGAGCCGGCGATCAGCGCGATGCTCGTGGTCCTGCTGATGGTGGGCTTCAAGGTCGTGTCCTGGAACGACGTGATCGGGCACGCGCAGGCGTGGAACGTGCTGGTCTGGTTCGCCACGATGGTCACGCTCGCCGGCGGTCTCGGCAGAGACGAAGTTTCTGGAGTGGCTCGCGCGGTCGATGGCGCCGACGCTCGAGGGCCTCGGCCTCTATACGGCGATCGTCACGCTGGTCACCGTCTACTTCTTTCTCCACTATTTCTTTGCGAGCATCACCGCGCACGCGGCCAGCATGCTGCCGGTGTTCATCGGGATGGCAGTGATGATTCCAGGGCTGTCGCCGACCGCGTGGGCCTTGCTGCTGGCGTACCCGCTCGGGCTGATGGGTGTGCTGACGACCTACACGGCGGGTCACAATCCGATCTACTACGGCAGCGGCTACATCTCGCGTCAGGCGTTCTGGGGCCTCGGTCTTGTCCTTGGCGTCTTCTTTCTGGTGACATATCTCGCTATCGTGGTGCCGTGGCTGCGTTATCTCGGCGTCTGAACGCTTCTGTGACCGACATCAATCCGAAATCTGCCGACTTTCAGGAATACCGGCGAGCCGTACGCGAGCTGTGCGCGTCGTTCGGCAGCGACTACTGGCGCGCCGTGGACGAGCGGGCCGGATACCCCGAGGCCTTCGTCAAAGCGCTGGGCGATGCCGGGTGGCTGGCGGCACTGATCCCGGCCGAGTACGGCGGCGGGGGACTGAGCGTGACCGAGGCGTCGGTGATTCTCGAAGAGATCAACCGGTCCGGCGCCAACTCCGGTGCGTGCCACGCGCAGATGTACATCATGGGCGCCCTGGTGCGGCATGGCTCCGAGGCGCAGAAGCGGCAGTACCTGCCGGACATCGCCGCCGGCCGGCTGCGCCTGCAGTCGTTTGCGGTCACCGAACCGACGACCGGCACGGACACGACGAAGACGCGCACCATGGCGGTCCGCCGCGGCGACCGGTACGTCGTCAACGGTCAGAAGGTGTGGATCTCACGCGTCCAGCACTCGGACCTGATGCTGCTGCTGGCCCGGACGACGCCGCTCGCCGACGTGACGAAGAAGACGCACGGGCTGTCGATCTTCATCGTCGATCTGCGCGACGCCGGGCAGAAGGGCATGAGCGTCCGGCCGATCCGCAACATGGTGAATCATGAAACCAACGAAGTGTTCTTCGAGGACTTCGAGGTGCCGGCCGCGAATCTCGTCGGCGAGGAAGGGCAGGGGTTCAAGTACATCCTCGACGGCATGAACGCCGAGCGGATTCTCATCGCCGCCGAGTGCATCGGGGATGGCTACTGGTTCATCGACCGGGCCCGCGGCTATGCGAACGAGCGCGTCGTCTTCGATCGGCCGATCGGCAAGAACCAGGGGATTCAGTTTCCGCTCGCCCGCGCGTATGCCAATGTCCGCGCGGCGGACCTGATGCGCTACGAGGCCGCGCGGCTGTTCGACGAGGGGAAGCCGTCAGGCGCCGAGGCCAATCTCGCGAAGCTCCTGGCCGCGGACGCGTCGTGGGAATCGGCCAACGCGTGCCTCCAGACGTTCGGGGGCTTCGGCTTCGCGTCGGAGTACGATGTCGAGCGCAAGTTCAGGGAAACGAGGTTGTATCAGGTGGCGCCGATCTCGACGAATCTGATCCTCTCCTACATCGGCGAGCACGTGCTCGGGATGCCGAGGTCGTTTTGACCCGCCTGACGCGCAGCCAGCTGTTCGTGCCGGCGTCGAAGCCGGCGATGATCCAGAAAGCCGCGGCCAGCGCCGCCGACGTCGTCTGCATCGATCTCGAAGACTCGGTGACGCCGAACGAGAAGGCGGCGTGCCGCGCGCACGTCATCCGCGCGCTGAAGGAGATCGACTTCGGCCGGCGCGTGCGGATGTTCCGCATCAACGCGCTGGATTCGCCGTTCGCGTATCGCGATCTCGTGGAGGTCGTCGAGGCGGCCGGCGATCGGATCGATCTGGTGATGGTCCCGAAGGTCGGTTCGGCGCGCGACGTGCAGTTCGTGGACACGCTGCTGACGCAGATCGAGGCACACGTCGGGCTGCCGCGGCCGATCGGCATCGAGGTCCAGATCGAGACGGCGCACGGCTTTCTCCACGCGCGCGAGATCGCGAGCGCCTCGTCCCGTCTCGAGGCGCTGATCTTCGGCGCCGGTGATTTCGCCGCGTCGATGCGGATGCCGTCGGCGGCGATCGGAGAGGCCGACGAGCATGATGCGGCCTATCCGGGCCACCGGTGGCATGCCGTGATGCAGACCATCGTCGCGGCTGCGCGGGTCAACGGGCTGCGCGCCATCGACGGCCCCTATGCCGGGTACTCCGACTCGCTCGGACTCGACGTCGCCTGTCGCGTCGCCCTGGCGATGGGATTCGACGGCAAGCAGTGCATCCATCCCGCTCAGCTCGCCGCCGTGAACGACATCTTTGCTCCGTCCGATGAGGAAGTGACCAGGGCGTCCGCCGTCGTTCGCGCCTACGATGCGGCCGTCGCCGCCGGGCAGGGTGCGGCGACGCACGATGGCCGGATGATCGACGCCGCCAACGTGCGCATGGCCCGCATCATCCTCGAGCGGCAACGGCTCATCGAATCGTGAGTCCGCCTTCGCCTGTGGGCTCCGGCGTCGCCAGGTCTCCCGCTGGACGGCATCGTCGTCGTGGCCGTCGAGCAAGCGGTCGCCGCCCCATTTGCCAGCCGCCAGCTCGCCGATCTCGGGGCGCGGGTCATCAAGATCGAACGGCCCGGCGTCGGTGACTTCGCGCGCGGGTACGACCGCACGGTCAAGGGGCTTGCCAGTCACTTCGTCTGGATCAACCGGACAAAGGAATCACTCACGCTGGATCTCAAGCGGCCCGAGGCCGCCGACGTCCTGCGGCGTCTCCTGCCCAGGGCTGACGTGCTGCTCCATAACCTGGCCCCGGGTGCGATGGGCCGGCTGGGCTTTGTCTCGAGTGCACTGCACGAGCAGCATCCGCGACTCGTGGTCTGCGAGATTTCCGGATACGGTGCGGGCGGGCCCTATCGCGACAAGAAGGCCTACGACCTGCTCGTTCAGAGCGAAGCTGGCCTGGTGTCGATCACCGGCACGCCCGACGTGCCCTCGAAGGTAGGTGTGTCGATCGCCGACATCGCTGCCGGGATGTACGCGTTCTCGGGGATTCTGGCCGCGCTCCTGCGCCGCGCGCGGACCGGCACTGGCGCCGTGCTCGACATCTCGATGTTCGACGCGCTGGCCGAGTGGATGGGATACCCCGCGTACTACACCGGCTACGGCGGCGCACCGCTGCCTCGCAGTGGCGCGGCTCACGCGGCGATCGCGCCGTATGGTCCCTACACGGCCGGTGACGGGAAAGTCGTCTACCTCGGGCTGCAGAACGAGCGCGAGTGGGCGAGGTTTTGCGCCGAGGTGCTGGAGCAGCCGGCGCTTGCCGCCGATCCCCGATTCACCGCGAACGCCGACCGCGTCGCGCATCGTGATGCGCTCGACGCGCTGATCACCGCCTCGTTTGCGACGCGCACGGCCGAGCAGGTCCTGGCCCGTCTCGACGCGGCACAGATCGCCAACGCCCGGATGAACACTGTCGAGGAGTTTCTCGAGCACCCGCAGCTGGCCGCGCGTGACAGATGGCGCACAGTGGATTCACCCGCAGGACCGATTCGCGCGCTCGTGCCGCCGTTCGGACTGAATGACGTCGAGCCGAAGATGGGGCCGATCCCCGCAGTTGGCGAGCACACCGACGCGATCCTCGACGGAGCTCGGCTACGACGCAGTCAACCGTCGCGAGTTGGAGGGCAGGCGGGATCATATAGAACGAACCAACTCAACCACGAAGATCACGAAGGCTCACGAAGGACCAACTATTCGGCTCCTTCGTGATCTTCGTGAACTTCGTGGTTGTATTTGTTCGTTCTACGAAGCTGACCAGCCGCCGTCGATGGGCAGCACCGATCCCGTGATGTCCGCGGCCTCGGGCCCGCACAGGAACCCAATCAGCGACGCGACGTGTTCGGCGGCGATGAAGCGGCCGGTCGGCTGCTTCCCGGCGAAGAACCGGCGCTCGGCTTCTTCACGCGCGAGACGCCCTCGGCCGCGACGATGGCGTCGAGGGACTCCTCGTGCACCGGCGTCTCGCTCGTGCCCGGACAGACCGCGTTGCAGGTAATGCCGTGCGCGACGGTTTCGAGCGCCACCGCGCGCGTCAGTCCGATCAAGGCGGTCTTGCTGGTGACGTAGCCGACGCGATTGGCCGCCCCGCGCAGGCCATAGATCGACGACACGTTGATGATGCGGCCCCAGCGGTTCAGCTTCATGCGCGGCACCGCGAGCCGGATCGTGTGGAAAGCCGCTGACAGATTGACCGCCAGTCCCTCGTTCCATTCCTCGATCAGGAAGTGCTCGATGGATCCGACGTGACGGACGACCGCGTTGTTGATCAGGATGTCCACCGAGCCGAAGGCATCGGCGGCGGCGCAGCATCATCTGCTCGATGTCGGCGGGGACGCGGAGATCGGCCCTGCAGTAGAGGGTGCGCACGCCGTGGCGTTGCAGGTCGTCCCGAATGGCGGCCGTCGCGGCCGATGCCTCGAGCCCATTCAAGACGACGTGGCAGCCGGCCTTGGCCAGATGTTGTGCCGCGGCCAGCCCGAGGCCACGCACCGATCCGGTAATCAGCGCGCACTTGCCTGCGAGCGGCGCGGTTCTCATGATGTTGTATGGTATGCGAGCAGATAGGATCGATTGATGATTTGATGATCTGTGATTGTTGATTCGTTGCTGATTGTCGATTCGCGATTGATGCAAAGGATGTCGAAGTGGCTGTGAAAGAAGGCTGGACCGGACGGGTCTATGAGGACTTCGTGGTGGGTGACGTGTACGTGCACCCGCTGGGCCGGACGATCCTGCCGGTGGACAACAGCTGGTTCACGCTGCTGACGCAGAACATGAACCCGATCCACTTCGACCACCACTACGCGGCGCAGACCGAATTCGGCAGGCCGCTGGTCGATTCCACCTTCACGCTGGCGCTGGTCACCGGACAGTCGACCATCGACCTTTCGTTCAACGTGATGGCCAATCTCGGATGGGACGACGTCCGTCTGCCCAATCCGCTGTTCGAAGGCGACACCGTGTATTCGCGCAGCGAGGTGCTCGAGATGCGCGAGTCGAAGTCGCGTCCGAACGTCGGGATCGTGAAGGTCAAGACTACCGGCTTCAAGCAGGACGGGGTCGTCGTGATCGAGTTTCTGCGGACCTTCATGGTGTACAAACGGGGTCAGGTACCCAAGACCGCTCGCGCGCAGATCCCCGAGCCGATCAAGTAGGGCCAGTCCTCTGGACCGGCCTGGTGATTCTCATTGAGTGTCCTCCGAGAGATCGACGTGGCCGTACTGCGCGACGCCGTCGCGCGGCTGATTGTCGAAGCCAACTACAACATTCCCGCCGACATCCTCGACGCGCTGCGCGCGTCCGTCGCCCGCGAGGAGTCTCCGCTCGGCCGTCGCACGCTCGAGCAGCTGGTGCGCAACTACGAGGTCGCGGCCGCCGAGCGCGTGCCGGTCTGTCAGGACAGCGGGGTGGCCGTGGTGTTCCTCGAGGTCGGCCAGGACGTGCACTGGGTCGGCGGCTCGCTCACCGACGCCATTCAGTCGGGCATTCGTGAGGGAACGCAGGCCGGATACCTTCGACGCTCGGTGACCGGCGATCCGACGCGTCTCCTCAAGATGGCCGGCGACGCGGTGGCTCCGCAGGGCCGGCCCTACGACGTCGGCGTTGTGCACATCGACATCGTCCCGGGCGACGGAGTCCGGCTCATCGTCGCGTCGAAGGGTTTCGGCGCCGAGAACATGAGCGCGCTGCGGATGCTCGTGCCCGCCGATGGCGTGCCAGGCATCATCGACGTTGTCGTGGAGACGGTCGAACGCGCCGGCGCCAACGCGCTGCCCGCCGATCATTGTCGGCGTCGGCATCGGCGGCACGTTCGAAGCGTCGGCGCTGCTGGCCAAGAAGGCGGCGCTCCGTGATCTGACGATCCGGAATGCGCGGCCCGATCTCGCCGAGCTCGAATCGGACCTGCTCGATCGCGTCAACGCGCTGGGCATCGGGCCGCAAGGTCTCGGCGGCCGTGTGACGGCTCTGGCCGTCAACATCGAGGTGCTGCCGACGCACATCGCCGGCCTGCCGGTTGCCGTCAACCTCGGATGTCACTCGACACGCCGCATGACGGTCGAACTTTAGGGGTATGTCCTTCCCAATTCATACCGGCCGCTCCGCTCCCACCCCAGCGCGCATGCGTGCGCGCCGGGGACCCCGGGTTGTCGCGGCCGGGAGATCGCGGTCGAGGCTCGTTGTAGCGGTACTCTTCCAGTTGATACAGTCCACGAGGTGATGGCGAACGTGATTCAGCTCGACTGCCGGCAGGGATTTCCCGACGCGGAGGTGGCCCGCCTGTCAGCCGGAGACTCCGTCGAGATCACCGGACGCGTGCTCACGCTGCGCGACGCGAGCGCCGCGAGGCTCGCGCGCCGCACTCGATCGGGCGAGCCGCTGCCGGTGCCACTCGAAGGGCAGATCATGTACGCCGTCGGACCGTCGCCGGCGAAGCCTGGTCAGATCATCGGATCCGCAGGTCCGACGACGACCGAGCGGATGGGACGATACCTGCCGGCGCTCTTCGACGCGGGTGTGCGAGCGGTGATCGGCAAGGGCGAGCTGCACGGCCGTGACATGGCCGCATTCACATCGCGCGGCGCGATCTACGTCGCGGCGATCGGCGGCCTCGGCGCGCTCCTGGCGAAGCAGATCGCGTCGGCGGCCGTGATCGGCTACGAGGATCTCGGTCCCGAGGCGCTCTTCGCGCTCGACCTCGCCGCGTTTCCGGCGGTCGTCATCATCGACCGCGCCGGGAGGAACTTCCACGAGACCGAGCGCGCGCGCTGGCGTCGCCTGCCCTGAGCCCTTCGACTCGCTGCGCTCGCTCCGGGTAAACGAGTCGAAGGGACGGGCGTCCATCGACAGATCCGAAATACCGACAGCAGAGGCGTCAACGGATCGACGGCAATTCCAGGGATCTTGCCCACGACTTCACAGAAGTTGACCGGATTCCGACCGGTACATCTCTTGCGGTACAGTCGTGGCATGTCGTCGCACGTACCCGTGAGTTCGCCGCGCTATCACATCTCCCAAACCGACAAGGGCTGGCTGCTGGAAATCCAGAACGAGCACTGCTCGGTGATGCAGGTGTTTCGTTCGGCCTCTGCCGCCCGTCTCGCCGTCGATCGCATGATGGAATTCTTCGAGACGATGAGCACGCAGGCGCCCCGTTCGCAGCACGCCGCGTAACGCCCGTTTTCGATCGTAGTGTCCGCCTTCAGGCGGACCGGCGGATCCGAAGAGCAGGACCCGCCCTACACTCCCAGATTCAGCGGCCACCAGCGAGATCGACCACCCAGTCTTCGAGACCTGGCCGCGCGGCCGGATACCGCTTCAGGACGTCGGGGTCGTGCCCCGGAATGATGTGGTCTGGTGAGTCCGCCAGCTTCTTCAACGTGGCGTAGCCTTCGAGCGTTTCCGCGACGCTGTAGGTGATCGGGAACACGCGTCCTTCGTTGATGTGCGCGTAGAGATGCGTGGCGTCCGCGGCGAGGACGACATGGCCGCGGCGCGTCTTCACGCGCACGCATTGCAGTCCCATCGAATGGCCGCCGATGTGGTGCAGCGTCAGCCCAGGCGCCAGTTGGTCATCGCCGTCGTGAAAGGCCACGCGGCCATCGAACACCTTCCGCACCATCGCCACCACATCGTCGGCTTCAAACGGGATGCGCTGGTGCGCGTGACACATGCAGCGGCCGGTGCCGTACGCCATCTCGCGGTCCTGCAGGTGATACCGAGCGCGTGGGAACAGATCGTGGTTGCCGCAGTGGTCGTAGTGCAGGTGGCTGATGATGACGTCCTGCACCTGCTCGGGATCGACGCCGATCGTCGTCAGGCCTTCGGCCACCGGCTTGACGATGACGCGGCCGCGCTTGGCGGCCATGGCCTGATCGAAGCCGGTGTCCATGACGAACGTGCCGTGTGCGCCCCGGATGACCCACACGAAGTAGGCGAGCGGCTGCAGGATGTCGTGCGGATCGCCGCCGATGTAGTTCTCGTGGGCCTTCCGGTCGTGATGGGCGTACCGGACGGCATAGACATCGTGGAGGTCGTTGGACACGAGGTCGCGATTCTAAATGGGTCGCGCCATGATTGAAAGTCCAGTCCCGTTTCTGACCACGCCGCCCTTCTCCGGGGGTGAGCGAAGGGTGACTCAAACTGTAAAGAAGTGACTACTTGCGCCAGTTAACGGCTGGGCATCGATCTTGGACCTGATGGGCCCCGGAGGGTTCCACGATGAAACGATTCCCAATTCGCCGTTGCCGCAACCGTGATGGCGTTCACCGCGACCGTCGGCGCACAGGGTCCGAAGGCGGGCACCACGGGGGCGACGAAGGCGCACGCACCGAAGACCGGTGCCACGAGCGCACCAAAGGGCGGCGCCCAGGCGCCGAAGGGTTCGAGTGCGACGGGATCGACGAAGTCCACGACTTCTGGACAGAGCGCGTCGAACAAGACGACCGGCGCGTCGAAGGGCCAGGGCAAATCCGCCAAGACCACGTCGACCTCGACGACCACGACGTCCACGAGCGAAAGCACCGGGACCTCGACGACGTCGACCGGGACGACTGCCGCTGCGGACGTCGCGCCGCCGAATCCGGTCTCGATGAAAATCGAGAAGAACCCGGCTCAGCACGCGCGCGCCATGGACTTCCTGACGCCGCTCGGCCTGACGCTCGAGGAAGGCACCGCCGGATTCCGCAATCAGGGTCAGTTCAACGCGGCGATGAACGCCTCGAAGAATCGCGGCATCTCGATTTCGTGGACCTGCAGACAGCGATGACGGTCGATGGTCTCAGCCTCGGTCAGGCGGCGAAGAAAGTGCTGAACACGCCACCGGCGCCTGAGCCGCCGGCGACCGATACCGGCACGACGGGCACGGGCACGACGGGCACTGGCACGACGCGGCACGGGCACGACGGGCACGGGCACGACGGGAACGGGCAGCGACGGGTACGGGCACGACCGGCACGGGCACGACCGGCACCACGGGCACGACCGGCGGGACGCAGTAGGCCGTGACACACCGCTTCCTCCCCTCAGCGATCGGTCTCGTCGTCGTCGCCGGACTCGCAATCCCCGGCTTCGCATTCGCACAGGGCAACGGGCGCCCGAAAGCACCAAAGGCGCCCGTGCCCACCACCACGTCGCCGACGACTTCGTCGGCGACCGCCGTGGCCCTCGACGCCACGGTTCCAGTCTCCACCTTCCGCCAGTTCGGTGCGTGGCTCGACGATGCCAGTGCGCCGACCTGGCGCGGAGAGGGCTATTCCAGCATTGGCGTTGGCTACTTCCGCCTGGCCGGGTCGAGCCAGATGAGTGTGCCGACGCTCGGTATGGGTATGGGGCTCAGCGATCGGTTGCAGGTGAGTGCGAGCGTGCCTTTCTATCGCACCAGTTACGCAGGCACGACGTCTCCGGTCTCGATGACATGTACTTCGGTGCGAAGTACACCGGTCGATCGATCCGACGTTGACCATCAGCGAGTTCGGTCTCGCCGTCAACCCGCTGGTCGAGGTGTTGAGCGCGGGGAACACCGACCGCGTGCACTTTGCGCTGCCCGTGAGCATGGAGCTTCGCCGTCAGCCGTTCCGCGTCTACGGCTCGGCGGGCTACTTCACGCGCGGGTCCGTTTTCTCGGGCGCCGCGCTCGAGTGGACCGGGTCACGCATCATCCTCACGGGATCGCTGACGCAGTCGTATTCGATCAAGGAAGACCTGGTGCTCGACAGCATGAGTGTCAGTCGTCAGCACATGGACGTGTCGAGCAGTGTGGCCGTGCCGCTCACGAGCAGGGCAGCAGCCTTCGTCAGCGTTGGTCGAAGTCTGTCGAAGCCCGAAGAAGGTGGGACGAGTCTGGCGCTGAGCGGCGGCCTGTCGATCAGGTTCTCCGCGCCGTCGGCGACGCCGTAGCGGGTTCGGGCTTGCGGGACTAGGACCGAAAGTCGCGGCCCCGCGTCTCGGGGCCCGACCACACGGCAATGCCGGCCAGCACCGCGGAGGCCACCATCGCGATGCTCATGCCGTTGACCGCCGACATCCCGCGGACCTGCATGGCACCCAGGATATAGCGGCATGACCGCGCCGATCGCCGATCCAGCGTGGTAGCAGAAGCCCGGGCCTACCCCTCTGACCTCAGTGGGGAAGCGCTCGACGGTGTATGCCGGCGCCATGCCCCAGACGCCCATGCCGAAGAAGCCCATCGTCAGCGCACCGAAGATCAGCGTCAGGGTGCTGCCGCCATAGAGAAAGAACGGCAGCGACGCAGGCCCAAGGATCAGCGTGGCGGTGAATGCACCGCGGCGACCCAGTCGTCCTTCTGACAGTCGCCCCCACGTCGCGGTGCCGAGAATGGCGCCGCCGTTGAACGCCGCCAGGCAGGGAAGCAGCAGCCTGGTGCGCCCCGCGTCGCGCAGGACCGTCGGATACCAGAAGTTCAGCGAGTAGTAGATGCACATGAACGATCCGATGACCAGCGTGGTCTGAATCGTCGTGCCGAGCAGATCCTTCTGGAAGATCCGCACCAGAGAGAGCTTCGGCTCATGTGCATCGCCGCCGCTTTCTTTCAGGCGTCGCTGGCGCTCGAGCCACACCGGGCTCTCGGACACGCGCGCGCGAATCCACAGCGTGAAGAGCGCTGGAACGATGCACACCCAGAACATGACGCGCCACGCGAGATCCGGAGTGTCCTTGAAGAGCGGATAGATGAAATGAAACACCGCGGCTGCGAGGAGGTAGCCCCAATACCAGCCTCCAAGCAGCAGTCCCGAAACGAGGCCTCGCAGCCGAGCCGGCCAGTGCTCGAGGACCAGTGGCATGCCGGCGGCCCATTCGCCACCCATCCCCAGACCGAACAGCGCGCGGATGGCGAACAGCGCCGCGTATGTCGGTGCGAACCCGCTCAGGAAGGCAAAGAGCGAGAACCAGAGGACCGAGAGCATCAGGGGCAGCTTGCGTCCCCACTTGTCGGCGGCGGTTCCAGCAATCGTGCCACCGACCAGCCGCATGATCAGCGTCACCGTTCCCAGTGCGCCGGCGAGCGCGCGGTCCACCGAGAAGCTATTCATGATGTCCAGGACGATGAACGCGAGGATGTTGAAGTCGAAGGAGTCAACGATCCAGCCGAGAAACACCGCCCAGAACGCCCGCCACTGGTCGCGCGTGACCTGCCGATACCACGGAAGAGCGCTGGCCGGGTCGCTGACGACGCCCGGGATGGCGGATGCGGCTGGTGTGTTCACGCCGCGCGATTCTAGTTGTGCCGATGGGGTTTGTCGAACGGCTGTGCATCGCCGTGTTCGAAACGAGAGGCGCCGGCGTTAAATACCGCGTGAACGCTCAGTGTAGAATCGCTGATGTTCCTGCACGCTCGTGCTCCCTCTTTGGAGACACCATGAAACGTTTCACGGCCGCGGCCATCGCTGCGGTAGCGCTCCTCTGCTCGATGAATGTGGGGGTCGCGCAGCAGCCCTCCATGGTGCGCATAGCCGCGACCACCGTGAACGACCTTCGTACCTGGGACGGCTACGTTACGACCGCACTGCGAGCGGGTGACCTGCGCGCGGTGAGCGTCGAGCGGGACCCGTCGCTGCCGGTACGACTGGTCGAGCGGATGCAGCAGCATTACCAGGGTGTCCCGATCTTCGGTGCGCAGATCATCCGCGACTCGGACTCCGGGGTTGCGCAATCCATCTTCGGCGAGGTGCCCCAGACGTTCACGCTGGACACGCGTCCCGCATTGGCCGGAGCGGCGGCTGAACAGGCGATCGTCGCCGCGGCGGGCGGCAGCGGGACGTTGCTGCGCCGGATCGAGCTCACGATCCTGCCGATGGCCGGCAGCGAGCCTCGACTCGCGTACCAGACGGTCGTCTCGACGCCGGGTTCGGTGTTCCGCCTGTTCATCGACGCCAACACGGGCAGCGAGCTGCTGCGGTTCTCCGAGCTGCAGACGCAGTCGGCCGTCGGCACCGGCCGCGGTCTGGTGGGCGATACAAAGAAAATGTCCACACGACCGCTGGGAGGTGCCTTCGTAGCCGACGATCGCCTGCGGCCGCCGACGCTAGTCACGTACGACATGCGCAACAACTTCAACCGCATGCTCCTCGTGCTGGACGGGCTGGTCCCGCTCACGAGCGCCGATCTGGCCACCGACACCGACAACACCTGGACCGACATTCCGGCCGTTGACGGCCATGCGTATATCGGCTGGACCTACGACTACTACTTCAAGCGTCATGGACGGCGAAGCCTGGACAATCGCGATCGTCCGATCTACACGCTCATCAACGGCGTCTCCCAGCAGGCCTCGCTGAATCTCTCGCTCAATGACTTCTTCACCTTCGCGGTCAACGCGTTCTGGTGCGGCCAATGTGGTCCTGGCAATGTCGGCGTGATGTACTTCGGCAACGGCTTTCCGCCAGAATTTCACCCTCGACGGGCAGACGTGGACCTACCTGGCCGGCTCGCTCGATGTGGCCGCGCATGAATTGAGCGCACGGCGTGATCGACTCCTCGTCTGGGCTCATCTATCAGAACGAATCCGGCGCTCTCAACGAGTCGTTCGCCGACATCATCGGCACGGCCGCAGAGTTCTTCTACCAGCCCGTGGGCGCGGGAATCGGCCAGGCGGACTTTCTGATCGGCGAGGACTCGATTCGCGCCCCCGGGGGGTCCGGCCTCGTGGGCATCCGCTCGATGATCAACCCCGTCGCGTTCGGGGATCCGGATCATTACAGCGTTCGCTTTACAGGCACCGGCGACAACGGCGGGGTCCACATCAACTCCGGCATTCCGAATCACGCCTTTTACCTGGCCGTGGCCGGCGGCACCAATCGTGTGTCCGGCCTGTCGGTGGCCGGAGTCGGGGTCGCCAATATGGAGCAGATGGAGAAGGTGTTCTATCGAGCCTTCGTATTCCTGCTGCCCGCCAATGCCACGTTTGCGACGGCGCGCGCGGCAACAATTCAGGCGGCGCGGGATCTCTACCCCGCTACCGCTTCGGTGGTGAACGCGGTGACGCAAGCCTGGACCGCCGTCGGTGTGAATTGAGGTCGTGATGAGTCGCACAGCCACGCTTGCAGTGATGATCCTTCTCGGCGCCGCGGCGTCCGCGGGCGCGCAGGCCAAGCCCGCTCAGCCGCCGCCGAAGCCCGCGCAGCCCACTGCCAAGCCCAAGCCGTCCCAGCCCGTGAACCGGGTCTACATTTCGATCAACGGCGCCTTTCAGACCGCCGCCGAGGACTTCGGTGAGACGGTCGACTTTGTCGAGAACGCGGAGAACGGCACGTTCACGACGGACTACACCGTCGAGTCTGGCCCGGCGCTGAACATCTCCGCAGGCGCCGCAATCTGGCGCAACATCGGCGTCGGCGTCGGCGTGACCCGGTTCTCGAAGTCCACGCCGATCGCCTTCTCCGCGTCGGTACCGCATCCCCTCTTCTTCAATCGCAACCGCAACATCACCGGGGACGTGGGTGGGCTGAAGCGCGAGGAGCTCGCGGTCCACATCCAGGCGCAAGCGACGTTCACGCCCTCTCCGAAGATTCAGGGCGTGGTCTTTGGCGGCCCATCCTTCTTCTCCGTCAAGCAGGACATCGTCAACGACTTCGAGATCACCGAGGCCTACCCGTACGACACCGCCACGTTCAGCCAGGGGTTGACGACCACGGTTGACGAATCGAACGTCGGATTCCACGTCGGCGCTGACGTCGGCTACTTCTTCTCGCGGCAGGTCGGCGTTGGCGGCACCATCCAGTGGTCGGGCGCGACCATCGATGCGCCGAGATCGGATGGCACTCGGGCACGTTCGAGATCAAGGCCGGCGGCTTTCAGGCCGGGGGCGGAGTGCGATTCCGCTTCTAGATCGATGTCGAGTCGTCGTAGAGCGCACGCTTCAGCGTGCGCGTGTCCGCGGAGGCGAAAGCCTCCGCTCTACGCGATCCGGCGATTGGGATCGATGGTGAGCCACGTGAGTGCGCCGGCGAAGTACACGCCGGCCGTGACGTAGAGCGGCAGCGTCCACGAGCCCAGGCGATCGACCATCAGGGCGACAACGATCGGTCCCACGAGTCCACCGAGATTTCCGAAGGTGTTCATGAAGCCGGTGACGACGCCGGCATGATGAGGCGCGACGTCGAGACACACAGACCAGCACGCGCTCAACGCGAAATCAGCCGAGGCGAGTGCGAGCGCCAGCAGTGACGCTTTCGCGATCGGCGCCGGCACGAGAATCGACGCCAGAATCAGCGCCGCGCAGGTCGAGAACGCGGTGAAGCCGAGCGCGACGCGCGCCGTGCGGAGGCCGCGCGTTCGCGAGAGCATGTCCGTGCACCAGCCGCCGGCGAGGTTGGCGGCGCCGGCCAGCAGAAACGGCAGCGATGCGAAGAATCCTCCCTGCAGCGATGAGAAGCCGAGCTCCTGGAGCAGGTAGGTCGGCAGCCAGGTGAAGTAGAAGTACAGCCCGTAGCCGAACGTGAAATACATCGCGCAGATCGCGTACAGGTTCGGGCTGGTGAGCAGCTGCCGCCACGGAGTGGGCTCCGGCGTCTGGGCCTCTTGGGCCGTTGGGAGCTGGGCGTCGGGAGTTGAGTTCTGAATCCACGCAAGCTCTTCTGCGATCGACGTCCGGGTGCTCCGCGGGGCGGTCACGATAGGAGCGGTACCACGCAATCGCCCAGACCAGGCCGATAGCGCCGAACACCACGAAGCTGGTCCGCCAGCCCCATCGCTGAATCAGCACGAGCGCGAGCGGCGCGGTCATCGCGCCGCCCAGCCGCGAGCCGAAGAACAGCACGCCGTTGGCCATGCCGCGCTCGCGGGCCGGGAACCATTGCGAGAAGCTCCGCACGGCGTTCGGAAAGGCGCCCGCCTCGCCGGCGCCGAACAGGAACCGGATGGCCACCAGCGACCGCAGTCCCTGCGCCGCGCCGGTGAGCATGGTGAATGCCGACCACCACAACACGATGCGCGTCAGCACGCGGCGTGGGCCGATCACGTCGCCCAGCCATCCCGATGGCACCTCGAACAGCGAATAGGCGAGCGTGAACGCGCCGAACACCGTGCTCATCTGCACGAGCGTCAGCCCGAGGTCCTGCATGATGAACGGTGTGGCGATGGAGATGCAGACGCGATCGAGGTAGGTGACGATGGCGAGGAAGAACGCCAGCCGGAGGACGCGAAAGCGAACTCGTGTCACTAATTCAACTTGTCCAGGCCCTCATTCAATTCGATCGACGTTCCCCACGGATCGGTCACGAACGCCACGCCCAGTCCGAGTGCTTCGGCCCTGCGATAGGTCACGTTCAACTTGATCCCCATCGCTTCGAGCCGCTTGCAGAACGCCTCGAGGTCCCTGATCTCGAAGCCCAGATGCTCGAGCGAGCGGCCCGATGTGCCGATCACCGGATCAGGAGACGGCGAGAAGTTCAGCGCGACACCTGGCAGATCGGCGACGAGGAATGTGCCGCCAGGCGGTCGCGGCTTCGCGCCGAAGACCTTCTCGTACCACGCGCGCATCTCGGCGTTCTGCGGACCGAAGAAGTGGACGTGGTGGAGCGCGATCGGCGCGGTCTGCTGCCGGTTCTCGAGCAGCTCCACTTTCACCTCGTCCGGGCCCATCACGAACGCGATCGAGGTGGTGGCGTTGACCGGCGCGATGTCGTCGATCACCTGCTGCGTGGCGGCGACCTCAGACCGCGTGATGATCGGATACCCGCCGGCCTTGACGCGGTCGAGCATCTGCCGCAGGTTCGGCACCGAGAACCCGATGTGGTTGACCGTCGTCCCCTTCGTGCCGCCGGTCGGCTTCTGGTTTCTGAAGAAGATGAAGACGTTGGGGAACTTGACGACGTCGATCTTCTGAGGGCCGAACGTGATCTTCGTGCCGCCAAGCGTATCGGCGAAGAACTTGAGCTGCGCCGGGATGTCGCTCGCCGCGAGGTGATGGTGGCCGTAGACGATCGGCCCATCCTTCGCCGCGAGCAACTGCGCCGATGCGCTCGACGCGACTGACAGGACGATGATGACTGCACATGCAATGCGTTTCATGAACGAGCCCTAATCAACCACGAAGGCCACGAAGATCACGAAGGAACGAAACCCGAATTAGTATCCGTGTTCTTCGTGACCTTCGTGTCCTTCGTGGTTATCCGTGTTTGTTCTCGATCAATCGATGCCGAACGCGAGCAGCACGTTGCCGCCGTTGCCGACGAACCCGCCATATCCCGAGTTGAAGTAGAGCATCCCGCCCGAGACGATCGGGCCGGGGCCTTCGAGACCGCCGCCATTGGCCTTCACGCCGTTGACCGTCGGGAACTCCTTGTTGGTGTCGAAGGTCCAGAGAATCGCGCCGTCCTTCGTCGAGTACGCGCGCATGCCGCCATCGAGCGAACCGGAGAGCACCGCGCCCGGAATCACGGTCACCGCCGCGCCCTGCGAGGCGCGGCAGGTTGGTCGCTTCGGGTCGCACAGCCGTTCCTGCGGCTCGACGCTCCAGGCGAGCGCGCCGGTGGCGAGATTGACCGCACGAATGCCGCCCGGCTTGGGCGACAGCAGATCGGAGACGCCGAAGTAGGCCTGCTGTTCGTCAACCGCGCCGCCCCACTGTCCGCCGAGTCCGCTGCCCTGGCCGATGCGGTACTGCCACGCGATCTCGCCTTCCTTGTCGGGATCGAGCGCGTAGGCCACTCCAGACTTCTGCGGCAGCACGAGGAGATCGCGTCCGTTAACCGTGACCAGGCTCGGCGAGGCCGAGAAGTCGTGATCGGGGCCCATCTTCGCCGGGCAGTTGGGATTGTCCGGGTTCTCGGGACGGCAGCCCAGCGTCCAGTTGTCGTTGGGCGTGGTCTGGTTCACCCACTTGATCGTGCCGCTCTTCATGTCGAGCGCGATGATGGCGTCGCTCGTCTTCTGCGACGGATCGGCGTAGTTGTTGCCGGTGGCCACGTAGACCATGCCGCGCTTGGCATCGACCGTCGGCGACGACCAGATGCCGGCGCCGGCCGGTCCCCACTGCTGGATGCCGTCCTTGTTCTTGCCGCGCGGCTTGGGCTCCTCGATGGTGTAGGTCTTCCACAGCACCTGCCCGGTGTTCGCGTCGAGGGCCGAGACGCTGCCGCGGAACGTGCAGCATTCGTACTTCGGCGTTGCCGCCCTGGCCTTCCTCGTTCAGTCCCTGCACCGGCACGAACACGCGTCCGTCGTAGTACGGTGGGCGCTCCGGTCATCGCGGCCGCCCGGTGCTCGTCCACCTTGCGAACCCAGATCTGCTGACCCGTGTTCGCGTCCACGGCGTACGCGTTCGCGCGCGCGTCGCCGAAGAAGACGGCCTGGCCCGAGCGGCCGGCGTTCTTGTACGGGCCGACCGACATTCCCGTGCGCACGCCTGACTGCGCCGGAAGGTCCAGTAGGTGCAGCCGGTCTTCGGGTCGAGCGCGTGCACTTCGCCGTTCTCGCTGGCGACGAACAGCCGGCCGCCGGCGATGGTCGGCTGTGCGCGCGCTGATGTCACGGTGTGGTAGCCGAAGGCCCACTTGAGCTTCAGCTTCGGCAGATCGGCGGCGGTGAGGCCGCCGTCTTTCTGAAACCGGGTGTTGGCGACCGTGCCGCCCCAGCCGTTCCATTCGCCGGATCTGCGCCGCCGCGCGCATCGCCGGCGTCGCTGTGCATCGGTTCACGACGACTGGCGGGACCACTGGTCCGAACGGTTTGCCGGTCACGAACACGGCGACGGCGCGCTGCTCGGCTTCGGAGAGGCTGATCGCCTGAATCTGCATGCGGCCGAGCGTCAACGAATTGAAGATCGCCTCCGGCGTCATCTGCCGGAGTATGGCGGGCGTCGGCGCGGTGGTCTGATTCTCGGCGTGACAGTTCGCGCACGCGCGCTTGAAGACGGCGGCGCCATCGGCAGCCTGTTGAGCAAGCGCGGGCATGGCGAACGCGATGATGAATCCTGTGATGAGTCCGGCCTTCACGAACATGAATCCTCCGAGATGGCAGAGGGCTAGATACGCGGTAAGACTCAGGAACTCCCAAGTGCCCTACGCCCAACGCCAACTACTTCAACTCACCAAGCCACCGACCACAGTGGTACGCGGCGAGCAGCATGATCGCGGTCGCCGATCGGCTCTTGGCAGTTGGAGCGTGGGCACTGGTCGGCGAGCTCTCGGCGGTGGCGCTTGGGCGTTGGACGCTGGTGGCGCAGGCGCCAGCGGATCAACAGGTGACGTTCCGGTTGATCGTCGTCAGCTCCGCCGAGCGCGCCGCGGAGATCGTGTTCCGACGTCGCCGGCCGGTGCCAGCTTCGAGGCGATCGCGCGCCGCAGAGTCGTCCGATCCTTCGTCCGAGCGGGGCGGCCTGATCGGGCCGGTCGCGCTGTCGGAGCTTCGACCGGAGCTGCGCGATGCGCTGAGCGACCCTCCAGCCGGGCGCCGTGTCCGGCGTGATGCGCATGCCGACCGGCTTTGCGCTCGTTCAGCGTCTGCCCGACGAGCAGGCCGCGTCGATGCGCGGTGGAGAGATTCTCGCCGTCGCGGCGCGTTGGCAGCGTGCGCGGCACGATCAGCGTGGACGGGTTTTCCGAAGCGAACACCGCGCTCAACAGCGTCGACAAGCCCGAAGACTGGAACCAGAACCCGCGGCAGATCTGCGACTTGCGGCAGCAGTCGGTCGGCAACGTCAAGGCGGCGTTGTCGAGGCGTCTCGGGCCCGAGCTCGCGCGGACCCGAGCCGAGTTCTCCTCGCACGACGTGATGGAAGCGCACGTCGCGCTCGCGCAGGTGCACGCGTACGACGGCGAGATGGCGCAGGCCATCGCGCAGTTCGAGGCCGCCAGACGCATCGCCGAGGCCGACCTGCCGGCCGCCGTGCCCGATCTGATTCAGAGCCTCGGCGTCGCGCATCTGCACAAGGCCGGAGATGGACAACGATGTCTTCCATGCGCCGGGCGATCGCTGTCTGCTGTCGGTCCGCGGCGGTACGGCGCTGAAGAAGACCGAGGACTTCGACAAGGCCATCGATTACTTCGTGCAAGCTCCTCGGTCGCCGCGCCGACGATATCGAGGCGAAGTGGCTGCTGAACATCGCGCTACATGGCCACCGGCGGCTATCCGGCGCTCGTGTCGCCCGCGCTACGCTGATGCCGACGACCGAGTTCGCATCGCCGGAGGACGTCGGCCGGTTCGTGGACGTCGCCGCCAAGGCGGGCGTGGACTCGTTCTCGTCGGCCGGCGGCGTGATCGTGGACGACTTCGACAACGACGGGCAGCTCGACATCCTCACCTCCAACTTCGACAGCTGCGGCCAGATGAAGCTGTTTCAGCGCGGCCCGGACGGGACCTTCGTCGATCAGGCCGCGCATGCCGGGCTGTCCCAGCAGCTTGGCGGCCTCAACCTGCTGCAGACCGATTACAACAACGACGGCTGCAAGGACGTGCTCGTCCTGCGCGGCGGGTGGGAGCTGGCCGCAGCGGAAGTCGCTGCTGCGCAACAACTGCGACGGCACGTTTACCGACGTCACGTTCGCGAGCGGCCTGGCCAAGCCGGCCGACCAGCACGCAGACCGCGGCGTGGACCGACATCGACAACGACGGCCGTGTCGATCTCTTCGTCGGCAACGAGGACTCACCGTCACAGCTCTTTCGCAATCGCGGCGACGGCACGTTCGAGGACATCGCGGCCTCGGCCGGCGTGGCGCGCACGTCGTTCACCAAGGCGGTGCACGCCGGCGACTTCGACAACGACGGCTACCAGGACCTCTACGTCTCGAACCTGCGCGGCGCCAACTTCCTCTATCGCAACAACCACGACCGGACCTTTACCGAGGTCGCGGCCGCGGCCGGCGTGACCGGCGCCGACCGCGGGCTTTCCGGCCTGGTTCTTCGACTACGACAACGACGGCTGGGACGACCTGTTCGTCAGCAGCTACTTCCTGTCGATCGAGGAGAACGCGCGCACCTACATGCGTCTGCCGTTCAACGCCAAGACCAGAAGCTGTATCGGAATCTGGGGAACGGCCGCTTCGAGGACGCGACCGAGCGGACGAACATGGCGAAGGTGTTCATGCCGATGGGCTCCAACTTCGGCGACATCGACAACGACGGGTTCCTCGACATCTATCTCGGCACCGGCAGCCCCTCGTATGCAGCACTGAAGCCGAGCGTGTTGCTGCGGAACAAGGACGGCAAGGCGTTCGTGGACGTCACCGCGTCTTCAGGAACGGGCGAGATGCACAAGGGCCACGGCGTGGCGTTTGCCGATCTCGACAACGACGGCGACGAGGAGATCGTCTTCAAGGTGGGCGGCGCCACGCCGGGCGATGCGCATGCGTTCCGTCTGTTCGAGAACCCCGGGCACGGCAACGACTGGCTCGGGCGTGAGCCTCGTCGGCGTGAAGACGAACCGCGCCGCCATCGGCGCGCGCATCACGGTGACCGTCGAGAACACACCGGCGGCCGGCGATCGATTCACCGGACCGTGAACAGCGGCGGCACCTTCGGTGCCTCACCGCTGCAGCAGCACATCGGTCTCGGCAAGGCGGCGCGCATCGTGGACCTCGAAGTGTTCTGGCCGGTCAGCAACACCCGCCAGCACTTTGCCAACGTCGCGAAGAATCAGGTCATCGAGATTCGGGAGCTCGAGGATCGCGTGACGCCGCTCGCCCGGAAGCCGTCTGCCACTCGGGGCGCGACCAATGCCAGATAGTCCGAGGGTGCGAATCGAATCGGCCTGCATGCTCGTGCGTCGTGACTCTGGCATCGCTGGCAACGCCTCGGACCGCGGACGGGAGTTCACCGTGAAGGGCATGGTGCTCAGAGTCGATCCGGCCTCACCGCTCCTTCGTCGTCTCGCACGAGAAGATCGTCGGGCTGATGGACTCGATGATCATGCCGTTCGACGTGCGTGACGCGAAGGATCTCGCCGGCGTCGTCCCTGGCGCGGTCGTCGAATTCACGCTGGTGGTCGGGGACAAGTCGGCCTACGCGACGAGGATCACGATCGAGCGGTACCAGAGCGTCGAGCAGGATCCGCGCACCGCGCGACGGCTCGCGCGTGATGCGGCAGATGGCCGGTCTGGCCAGCAAGCCCCTCGAGATTGGCGCCACGCGTGCCGGACTTCACGTTGATCGATCAGGCGCGTCAGCGCGTGAGCCTGTCGAGCCTGACGGGCAAGGTCGTGGTGGTGAACTTCGTCTACACCAGGTGCGCGCTGCCGCAGTTCTGCCTGCGCGTCTCGAACAACTTCGGCGTGCTGCAGAAGCGATTCGTGAAGGAGCTCGGCCGGGAGGTCGTGCTCGTGACGATCACCTTCGACCCCGAGCGCGACACACCTGAGGTCCTGGCCGCCTACGCCTCGCAGTGGAAGGCCGATCCAAAGACGTGGCATTTCCTCACCGGGGCAGTGGCGGATGTCCGGAAGGTCTGCGCGCTGTTCGGCGTCGAGTATTTCCCCGACGAGGGGCTGATGAATCACACGCTGCGCACGGCGGTGATCGATCGCGGCGGCACGCTCGTCGCCAGCATCGAAGGCAACACCTACTCGCCCGAGCAGCTCGGCGATCTGATCTTCACTCCAGCTCAGCCACAAATAATCCTTCGTTGACAGTCGACGCGTGCACGGGTAGCGTGGCACCTCTCGATTCCACGAAGTTCGCCGTGGCGTTCGACGCGATATTCCTGCCGCTGAAGTTCCGAAACCTGACGCCGAAGAACCGCTACGAGAGATCGCGCTATCCGTCTTGCGAGGCGATGGTGGCGCAAATCATGTCCGTCTTCAATCCGCCGCCGTTTGTGTAGCGGGGAGCATATCCGCATGGCTAACACACTCATCGATCGCATCACCGGCCTGCTCAAGAAACGACCGTGGTACGAGCAGCCTCGACTCCTGGCGATGTTCCGTCTCGGAGAGATCCGCGCCGACCTTCGCGAGAAGAACCTGCACGACACCGAGAATCCGATACTGAAGCGCGCGGATCCGGGCGTGCAGCTGGATCCCGCCGTGCGCGACAGCCGCTCGACCGACGGGACGAACAACGATCTCCTCTATCCCGCCATGGGGTCGGTCGGGCGTCGATTCGGACGCAACGTGCCGCTCGAGCACGTCTTCCCCGACAAGGACAACCTGATGACGCCGAGCCCCCGCGTCGTAAGCCGGGAGCTCATGACCCGCGACCAGTTCCAGCCGGCGACGATCCTGAACCTGCTAGCCGCGTCCTGGATCCAGTTCCAGGTGCACGACTGGTTCGTCCACAAGCGATCGAAGACGCAGCACGTCGAGATCCCGCTGGCGCCTGGCGACAACTGGGGCGAGCCGACGATGAAAGTGCCGCGCACCGAGGAGGATCCGCAGCCGCAGGGATCCAAGAAGCCGCCGGCCTATGCCAACTCGAACAGTCACTGGTGGGACTGCTCGCAGCTCTACGGTTGCGATGCCGCCACCGAGAAACAGGTGCGGACGATGACCGGGGGGAAGCTGAAGATCGAGCCGACCGGCCTCCTGCCCGTCGATCCGGTCACCGGCATCAGCATCAGCGGCTTCACCGACAACTGGTGGACCGGCCTCGCCATGCTCCATACGCTCTTCACCTGGGAGCACAACTACATCTGCGACCTGCTGGCCCACCACAATCCGAAATGGAACGACCAGCAGATCTTCGTCAAGGCCCGACTGATCACGGCCGCACTGGTCGCGAAGATCCACACCGTCGAGTGGACATGCGCGATCATCCCGCACCCGATCATCAAGACCGGCATGAACGCGAACTGGAACGGTCTCCTCGAGGGCGACCTGCAGGATGCCATCGGCTTCATCGACGACAGCGAAATCCTCGGCGGCATCATCGGATCGAAGGCCGACCATCACGCCGCGCCGTACTCGCTCACCGAGGAGTTCGTGGCCGTCTACCGCATGCATCCGCTGATGCCTGACGAGGTCGTCTTCAAATCCCTGGCGACCGGCCGTGCGGTCGAGACCGTCACGCTCGAAGCGATGAGCGGCAAGCGGGCTCCGAACATCGCCGAGCGCGTGACGATGCCGGATCAGTTCTACTCGTTCGGCGTCGCGCACCCGGGCGCCCTCACCCTCCACAACTATCCGAAAACGCTGCAGAACCTGCGCCGCGACGATGGCGAGCGGCTGGATCTGGCGGCGGTGGACATCTTCCGCGACCGGGAGCGCGGCGTGCCGCGCTACAACCAGTTCCGCAAGTTGTTCCACAAGGATCCGGTGAAGTCGTTCGACGAGCTCACCGACAATCCGGCCTGGCGCAAGCAGATCAAAGAGGTCTACAACGGCGACCTCGACAAGGTCGATCTGATGACCGGCCTCTACGCCGAGCCGCTGCCGTCGGGGTTCGGCTTCAGCGAGACCGCGTTCCGCGTCTTCATCCTGATGGCGTCACGGCGGTTGAAGAGCGATCGGTTCTTCACCGACGACTGGCGGCCCGAGGTCTATACGGAGTTCGGGCTCGACTACGTCAAGAAGAACTCGATGCTGACGGTCCTGCGTCGTCATTTCCCGCAGCTGGCGCCGGCGTTGGAAGGCGTGGAGAACGCCTTCCATCCCTGGAAGCCGATTACGGGACCCGCTGAGTGATAATGTGGCGTCTCTCCGCGGAGGCTGAAACCTCGCTCTACGGCTGTGCGAGCGGTGCGTAGAGCGCTGGCTTCAGCCTGCGCGGACAAGGAGCCCTCATGATCTTCGACGTAAACGGTAAACGCCACGATATCGACGTCAGCCCGGACATGCCGCTGCTGTGGGTGCTGCGCGACACCCTCGGCCTGACCGGCACCAAGTTCGGCTGCGGCCTCGGCCAGTGCGGCGCGTGCACCGTGCACGTGGACGGCAACGCCGACTGCGCGCGTGCCTGACCGCGGCGTCAGCGGCCGCCGGGAAGAAGATCACGACGATCGAGGGACTGTCGCCGACCTCCTCGCATCCGCTGCAGCGGGCGTGGGTGGCCGAGCAGGTGCCGCAGTGCGGCTACTGCCAGTCGGGCCAGATCATGACGGCGGCGGCGCTGCTCGCGAAGACGCCCAAGCCGACCGACGCGCAGATCGACACCGCCATGACGGGCAACATCTGCCGCTGCGGCACCTATCAGCGCATCCACCGCGCGATTCAAACGCGCGGCGCAGGTCTAGGAAGGAGGCGCTGACATGACGACATCACTCACGCGACGCACCTTCCTGAAGACGGCCACCGCCGCCGGCGGCGGCCTGATGATCGGCGCCTATCTGCCACTGGGCAACGCGGCGACGGCGCTGGCCGCCGGCACCTTCGAGCCAAACGTCTGGATCAAGATCAACGCCGACGACACCGTACGCATCATGCTGACGATGCTCGAGATGGGGCAGGGCGTGATGACCTCGATGCCGATGCTCGTCGCCGAGGAGCTCGACTTCGACTGGACGAAGATCAAGACCGAGTGGGCGCCGGCCGACGCCAGGTACGGCAACCCGAACTTCGGCGGGCAGCAGCTCACCGCCGGCAGCAACAGCGTGCGCGGCATGTGGAAGGTGCTGCGCGAGTCGGGCGCGGCCGCGCGCTCGATGCTGGTGACGGCCGCCGCGCAAACCTGGAGCGTTCCCGAGAGCGCGCTGACGACCGACAAGGGCGAGGTGATTCACCAGGCGAGCGGCCGTCGCGCGAAGTACGGCGCGCTGGTGGACAAGGCGGCGACGCTGCCGGTGCCGAGCACGGTGACGCTGAAGGACCCGAAGGCGTTCAAGCTGCTCGGCCAGTCGCTGCCGCGCCTCGACGTGCCGGAGAAGGTCAACGGCACGGCGCAGTTCGGCATCGACGTCAAGCTGCCCGGCCTGCTCACCGCGCGTGTCGTGCAGATGCCCGGTGTTCGGCGGCAAGGTGGCCAGCTTCAACGCCGACAAGGCCAAGGCGGTCCCCGGCGTGACGCACGTCGTGCAGATCAGCGGCGGCATCGCCGTCGTCGCCGACGAACTACTGGGCGGCGTCGCAGGGCGCGCAGGCGCTCCAGGTCACGTGGGACGAAGGGCCGCTGGCGAAGCTGTCGAGCGCCGAGATCACGAAGCAGCTACGCGGAGCTGGCGCAGCAGCCGGGCAAGGTGGCGCGCAACGACGGCAACGCGGAGGCGGCGCTCGATCCGCGCGCTCGGTCCGACCGGACCGCCGGCGCGCACGTTCGAGCGCGTGTTCGAAGCGCCGTTCCTCGCCCACGCGTGCATGGAGCCGATGAACTGCACGGCCGACGTGCAGGCCGACAGCTGCGACGTCTACGTGCCGACGCAAGTCGCAGACCGCGTCGCAGCAGGCGGCGATGGCCGCGTCGGGGCTGCCCGCGGACAAGGTGAGGGTCCACACCACCTACATGGGCGGCGGGTTCGGCCGGCGCGGCGAAGCCGACTTCGTCATGGACGCGGTGGAGACGTCGAAGGCGGTCGGCAAGCCGGTGAAGGTCGTGTGGACGCGCGAGGACGACATGCAGCACGACTACTACCGTCCGGTCAGCTACGCGCGCATGTGGGGGGCGGTCGACGCGAACGGCAAGCCCACCGTGTTCAAGCAGCGGCTCGTCCAGCAGTCGCTGATGAAGCGCATCGGCGGGCTGCCGCCGAACGGCGTCGACTTCATCTCGCTGGACGGCGCCGCCAATCTGCCCTACGCCATCCCGAACGTGCGCGATCGAATACACCGAGCACGATCCCGGCATCCCGTTCGGCTTCTGGCGATCGGTGGGCGCGTCGTTCCAGGGCTTCGTCATCGAGGCGTTCATCGACGAGCTGGCGACGACCGCGGGCAAGGATCCGTATCAGTTCCGGCGCGATCTGCTCGCGCAAGCAGCCGCGCCACCGCGCGGTGCTCGATCTCGCGGCGGAGAAGGCGGGATGGGGCAAGCCGCTGCCGCAGGGCCGCGGCCGCGGCATCGCGGTGATGGAGTGCTTCGGCAGCATCCTGGCCCAGGTCACCGAGGTGTCGGTGAACGCGCAGGGCAACGTGCCGCGTGCACAAGATCGTCTGCACCGTGGACTGCGGCTGGGTGGTCAACCCCGACACGATCAAGGCGCAGATGGAAGGCGGGATCGTCTACGGCCTGACCGCCGCGCTGAAGGGCGAGATCACGATTCAGCAAGGGCCGCGTCGTGCAGAGACACTTCGGCGACTATCAGATGCTGCGCCACAACGAGATGCCGGAGATCGAGGTCCACATCGTCCCGAGCACGGAGACGCCCGGCGGCATCGGCGAGCCGAGCACGGCGCTGGCCGCCGGCTCGCTCGTGAACGCCATCTGCGGCGGCCACCGGCAAGCGCATCTACAGGCTCCCGATCAAGCCGGAGATGCTCAGAGGCGGAACTGCGTAGACAGGTCAAAGGGCAAAGGGCAAAGGCACAGGTCGAAGGGTAAAGGGGCAGGTGCAAGGTACGAGGTTCGACGTAGACCTGGACTTGAACCTTTGCCGCTTGCCTTGTGTTTTCGACCTTTGCCCTTGACGTGAAGCTCTCCGACCTCGGCCCAGGCCTCCTGCTCGCCGCCACCGGCATCGGTGTCGGCGACATGGTGTCCTCCACGATCGCCGGCGCCGAATACGGGCTCACGCTCGTGTGGGCGCTGGCCGCCGGCGTCGTCGTCAAGTTCGCGATCACCGAGGGCGCCGCGCGCTGGCAGCTCGCCACCGGCAACACGCTCATCGAAGGCTGGCGCGATCACCTGCCGCGCGCAGTGGTCCTGGCGTTCTTCGTCTACTTCGTCATCTGGAGCTACTTCGTCTCGAGCGCGCTGGTCGCGGCGAGCGCGCTCGTGCCCGCCGCCATCTTTCCGTCGGTGCCGCTGCCGGTCTGGGGTCTGCTGCACGCCGTCGCGGCGTTCACGATGGTGTGGTTCGGCCGCTACGAGCGGTTCCTGTCGGTCATCAAGTGGTTCGTCGGCCTGAAGTTCGCGGCGGTCATCGGCGTCGGTCGTGCTGATCGTGCTGTGGTCCGGCGCCGACTGGTCGCACTTCGGCGCGAAGCAGCCGTTCGAGACGTCGTACACGTTGTCGCTGATCGGCGGCGTCGGCGGCACGGTGACGCTGCTCTCCTACGGCTACTGGATGCGCGAGGCGGGCTGGTCGGGCCCGCAGCGCATCGGCGGGGCGCGTGCCGACCTCACGGTGTCGTTCGCCTCGTCTTCATCTTCTGCATCTCGATGATCTTCCTGGCGACGCAGATCAATGGAAGGGCCAGATTCTCGAAGAGGGCCCGCGTCTCTGTCTGCTGCTCGCGGATCGCATCGGCGCCGAGATCGGACCCATCGGCCGCGGCGTGTTCCTGCTCGGGTTCTGGGGCGCGGCGTTCTCGTCGGTGCTGGGCGTCTGGCACGGCGTGCCGTTTCTCTTCGACGACTGGATTCATCTGTGGCAGCGGCAGGCGCCGACCGGACAGCAGGGCACTGCGTATCGCGCGTGGGCCGGCTATCTGACGCTGGCGGCGATCTCGGCGCTTCTGATTCGCCGTCCGGTGTGGCTGGTGTTCGCCTACACCGTCGTCGGCTCGCTGTTCTTCCCGTTCGTCATCTCGACGCTGCTCTGGCTCAACAACTCTCGACATGCGCCCGCGCCGACGCGCAACGGAGCCTTCGTGAACATCGTCCTCGGCGCGGCGCTGACTGCTCTACGCGTATCTCGGCCGTATCGAAGAGTGCGCGAGCAATTGCATCCGCGACTCGACCTGATCGACATGGTGCCGCTCTCGGTTCTCGACCTCGCGCCGGTTCGCGCCGGTCTCACCGCTACCGATGCGCTGCGCGAAGCGGTCGATCTGGCTGTCCACACCGAGCGGCTCGGCTATCGGCGCTTCTGGTTCGCCGAACACCACAGCATGGCCAGCATCGCGAGCTCGGCGCCGGAGATCCTGATCGA
Source organism: uncultured Acidobacteriota bacterium (assembly GCA_963751025.1). Classification (GTDB taxonomy): domain Bacteria; phylum Acidobacteriota; class Vicinamibacteria; order Vicinamibacterales; family UBA2999; genus Gp6-AA40. Next base: position 629,504 of record CAVVTC010000019.1, read on the forward strand.
GCACATCGCCTCGAAGACGACTCGGATTCGCGTCGGATCGGGAGGCATCATGCTGCCGAACCACGCGCCGCTTCGCGTGGCCGAAGTGTTCCACACGCTTGCGGCGCTGCATCCCGGGCCGCATCGATCTCGGGCTCGGGCGTGCGCCGGGCACCGATCCGGCGACGTCGCGGGCGCTGCGTCCCTTTGACGGCGAACAGTTTCCCGATCAGGTGCGTGAGCTCCTCGCGCTGTCGCGACATACGTTCCCCGCCGATCACCCGTTCGGATCGGTGCGCGTCGTGCCGACCGACGTCACGCTGCCGCCGATCTGGGTGCTCGGCTCGAGCGGGGCGATGGCCGCCTTCGCGGGCTCACTCGGCCTGGGCTACAGCTTCGCGCGGCACTTCAGCCCGAATCCTCCGGCGCCGGCGGTTCGCGCGTATCGCGAGCACTTCGTTCCATCGGCGGAGTTCCCGTCGCCTCACGTGATTCTCGGCGTGTCGGTGATCTGCGCGCCGACGCAGGAGGAAGCGGAATATCAGGCGGCGTCCACCGACCTCGGCTGGGTGCGGCTCCATCGGCGCGAGTTCGCTCCGCTGCCAAGTCCCGACGAGGCGATTGCGTATCAGTACTCGCCGCAGGAGCGCGTGATCGTCGAGGCCAATCGGCAGCGGCACTTCATCGGGACGCCGTTCAAGGTGGCGAGCACGATCCGCAACCTCGTCAACGACGCCGGCGCGGATGAAATCATGGTTACTTCGATGATGTACGGCCGGGATGCCCGCTTCCGGTCGTATGAGCTGCTGGCGAAGGAATGGGGCCTGGGCTCAGACCAAGACTCCAGTTTTGGGTGACTTTCTTACCCGGGTTGTGTCCCTCCGGACACTACAAACTACGGCCAGACAGGGCTTTTTGCCCAGCATTCACGCCGCGGCGGGCTTCAGGCGGCCCGAGGCCGGACGGCAGGGATCTTGAGTAGCTCACCGGCGTGCTCAAAGTCGAACTGCACGCCCATTCGTCGGACGACCCCGTCGACGCCATTCCGCACACGACCGCCCAGCTGATCGACCGGGCGGCGACGTTGGGCTACCAGGCGCTGGCCGTGACCCTGCACGACCGGCAGCTCGACGTGCGCAGGTTTGCGTCGTTCGCCGCCGAGCGAGGTGTCACGCTCATTCCCGGCATCGAACGGACGATTCAGGGCAAGCACGTGCTGCTGCTCAATTTCAGTCGCGCCGCGGAAGACGTGCGGAGCTTCGACGATCTCGCGGTCCTCAAGCGGCGCGAAGCCGGAATCGTGATCGCTCCGCATCCGTTCTTTCCCGGATCGACGTGCCTGCGCGGGCTCCTGGACCGTCACGCGGATCTGTTCGATGCGGTTGAATACAACGCGATGTTCACACCGACCGTGAATTTCAACAACGCCGCCGAGCGCTGGGCGCGCGATCACGGCAAGCCGATGACTGGCAATGGTGACATTCACCGGCTTCGTCAGCTTGGCACGACATACTCACTCGTCGAGGCCGAGCCTCACCCCGACGCGATCTGCGACGCCGTTCGGGCTGGCAGAGTACAGGTGGAGGCCGCGCCACGCTCGCTGGCGTTCGCGCTGAGCCTCATGGCGGATCTGACCGTCAGTGAGATCCTTCCGCCGGGCTTCTGGCAGGATCAGGAGTACACGCCGTCGGTCGTCGCTGGTAGCCGGTAGCTTGGCCAGCCGGTAGGCGGTAGCCGGTAGCTGGCTAGCAGGTAACGTTTGAACTCGCTATCGGCCACGAGCTAGTTCCTACGACCTACGACCTACGACCTGCGACCTACCACCTACCACCTACGACCGACCACCGACTACCGACCACCGACCGGCTACCGGCTACCGGCTACCAGCTAGAATAGGGCTCCCGTGCCGGTGACTGCCGAACTCACACAACTCCTCCACGACGTCCTGACCAGCCGCGTCTACGACGTGGCCCGCGAGACGCGGCTCGACAAGGCTGCCGCGGCTGTCAGAGCGCCTGGACAACGAGGTGCTGCTGAAGCGCGAGGACATGCAGCCGGTCTTCAGCTTCAAGCTGCGAGGCGCCTACAACAAGATCGCGCATCTCTCGGACAAGGAGCGCGCCCGCGGCATCATCGCCGCCAGCGCCGGCAACCACGCGCAGGGCGTGGCGTTCTCGGCGCACAAGCTGCGCCTCCGCGCCGTCATCGTCATGCCCCAGACGACGCCGCGAATCAAAGTGGACGCGGTGAAGTCGATGGGCGCCGAGGTCGTGCTGGCCGGCGACAACTACGATCAGGCGAAGGCGCACTGCGACACGATCGTGGCCGAGACCGGCATGACGTTGATCCACCCCTTCGACGATCCGCTCGTGATCGCGGGGCAGGGAACCATCGGTGCGGAAATCCTGCGGCATAGTCAGGACCGCGTTTCTGCGGTGTTCGTTCCCGTGGGCGGCGGCGGCCTTATCGCCGGGATCGCCGGCTACATCAAGGCGCTGCGGCCGGACGTGAAGGTCATCGGCGTCGAGGCGTTCGAGGCCGATGCGATGTACCGCTCGATGGCACTCGGCCGGCGCGTGCAGCTCGAACACGTCGGCATCTTCGCCGACGGCGTCGCCGTCCGTGAAGTCGGTGAGCGCACGTTCGCGATCGTGCAGCAGACGGTGGACGAAGTGCTGCGCGTGACCAACGACGAGATCTGCGCCGCGATCAAGGACGTGTTCGACGACACGCGCACGGTGATGGAACCCGCGGGCGCGCTCGCCGTCGCCGGCATGAAGACGTGGGTGGAGCGTGAGGGCGCCCGGAACCAGTCGCTCGTCGCGCTGCTCAGCGGCGCCAACATCAACTTCGATCGGCTGCGGTTCGTCGCCGAGCGGGCCGAGATCGGCGAAGCGCGCGAGACGCTGATCGCGATCACGCTGCCGGAGCGGCCGGGCTCGTTCCAGAAATTCTGTTCGGTCATCGGCCGGAGAACGGTGACCGAGTTCAACTACCGGTTGAGCGGCAGACAGCAGGCGCACATCTTCGTCGGCTTCGCGACGCAGTCGCGGCAGGACGGATCGGCGCTGGTCTCTCAACTCGCGTCCGCGGGCTACGAGACCGTGGACCTGACCGACAACGAGCTCGCCAAGCTGCACGTCCGCCACATGGTGGGCGGCCATGCGCCGGAAGTCCGCAACGAGCGGCTGTGCCGGTTCGAGTTTCCCGAGCGTCCCGGCGCGCTGGCGCAGTTTCTCGAGAAGCTGGGCGGCCGCTGGAACATCAGCCTGTTCCACTACCGGAATCACGGCGCCGACTTCGGTCGGGTGCTCGCCGGCTTCGAAGTGGCCGAACCGGATCTGCCGGCATTCCACTCGTTCCTCGACGAGCTCGCCTATCCGTACGCGCCCGAGGCCGACAACCCCGCGTACCGGTTTTTTCTTGGATAGTCTTCGGTCTGTGGTCTTCGGTCTTCAGTGACGACCGCAGACCCTACGACCGCAGACCGTAGACATGACACACGAAGAGTTCATGCAGGCCGCGCTCGAGCAGGCGAGACTCGGCGCGGTGGCCGGCGAAGTGCCGGTCGGCGCGGTGCTCGTCGTCAACGATCGGCTCATCTCGCAGGCGTTCAATCAGCCGATTGGCTCCGTCGATCCGACCGCGCATGCGGAAGTGCTCGTGCTGCGGGAAGCGGCGCGCGCGCTGGGCAACTATCGGCTGACCGATGCGACCGTGTATGTCACCGTCGAACCCTGTTTGATGTGTGTCGGCGCACTCGTGCATGCTCGCGTGCGCGAGGTCGTCTACGGCGCGACAGAACCCAAGACGGGCGCGCTCGTGTCCGCGGTGCGCGCGCTCGAGCAGCCCGGTCTCAATCACCGCTTCGCCGTGACCGGCGGCGTTCTCGAGCCGGAGTGCCGCGCGATCATCCAGAAGTTCTTCTGGGACAAGCGACGTTCCGAGCGTATCGACCTCGACGCGTAACTGGCGGTCTTCTTGCTGCGCAGGTCAGCAGCGCAGCCAGGGCAGGCGCCGCCGCGCTGTCACGAAAAAACGCTGAGCTCTCTAGGCTTGGCGTTCAGCCGGGGTATTCGCCTTGCATCGACAAGGAGACATGGACGACCTCCGACTGAGCGACCGAGTCGACACACTCGCGCGGCTCGAACCGACGCCGCTTCCGCTGTTGAGTCTGTACCTGAACACCGAGCCGAACGGTAACGGACGACCGACGTACGAGACCTTCCTTCGCAAGGAACTCCCGCATCGTGTCACCACGTATGCAGGAACGCTCGCCAGAGCGGGACAGCCTCGAGCGTGATCGCGAGCGCATCGAGCAATACCTCACCGAGGAGCTGCAGCCATCGTCACGTGGCGTTGCGGTGTTCTCCTGCGCGGGACGCGACTTCTTCGAGGCGATTCAGGTACAGGTGCCGTTCGAGCGCCATCAACTGGTCGTCAGCGATCGCCCGTTCCTCTATCCCCTCGCGCGGCTGGACGAGGGACACCCGCGGTACGCGGCGCTGCTGGTCGATACCAACGCCGCGCGAATCTTCGTGTTCGGCACCGGGCGGGTGATCGACGAGGTGGACGTGCAGAACACCAAGACCAAAGGCAGCAAGGCTGGCGGCTGGTCGCAGGCACGCTTCCAGCGTCACGTCGAAAACGTCCATCTGCATCATGCCAAGGAGGTCGTCGAGCGGCTCGCTCAGATCGTGACTGCCGACGACATCGATCACATCGTGCTGGCCGGCGATGACGTGATCGTGCCACTGCTCAGGGACCAACTGCCGGAACGCTTGACTCAGAAGCTCGTCGACGTCGTGCGTCTGGATATCCGCTCGCCCGAGCACCAGGTGCTGGCCACCACGCTGGAGGCGCTCAGGCGCAAAGACGATGAGACGGACGAAACCGTTGTCGGCGATCTGATTGACGCGTATCGAGCCGGCGGTCTGGCCGTCGTCGGCATCCAACCCGTGCTCGAGGCGCTGGAGCGCGGCCAGGTGGACACCTTGGTCATCAGCGCGACGCCGCAGCAGATCGACGGTGGCGAGGAGACCGCCAATCGCCTCGTGATGCTTGCCCGTCAGACGTCGGCGGCCGCGCGGTTCATCGAAAACGAGCGTCTGCTCGCCGACGTCGGCGGAGTCGGCGCCTCGCTCCGTTACCTGGTCTGAGCAGCGGACACCCGTAGACGGCCCAACTCGGAGACCCATCATGAGCAGACGCATCAACGTGAATCCCGATCACTACAAGGTCGCCGGGCGCGAACGACAAGGCGAAAACGTCGTTCATGAGGTCGAGCGCCGCGAGGCGGAGCGTCTGCGGCGCAACGACCGGAGCGGACACGGCGGGCCGAAGGCTCCCCGTAAGAGCCCTCGGTCAGGTCAGCGTGAGGCGGCGGACCGCCGTTGAGTGCGTTTTCTCGTTCGCGCGGCCTTTTTCGCGGCGGCGCTGCGCGCCTGGGGTGACCGGCGCCGGGCCACCGTTTTTGCCTGACGCGACAGCGCCTCGCGCGACGCAGCCCGCCGTGGTTCACGCTTCAACTTGCGCGTCGCGGCGCGCGATCGCTTCGCCGATCGCGCGCGACCACCCTGTTTCGCTCGACGGCTCGCGGCTGCTGCACTTCGCTTCGTCGAGGCCTTGGCGTTGGCCGGTGGAGCGGGGAGCTTGACGCCGGCGCTCCGAGCTTTTGACAGGCCGATCGCGATCGCCTGTTTGGCCGATCGCGCGCCGTGTTTCCCCTCGCGAATGTGATGGATCTCCTCACGCACGAACTCGCCAGCCTGCGTGCTCGCCGACTTGCCGGCGCGTTTGTCCTGTCTGGCGCGCCTCACCGTTTCTCGTTCTGGCATGGCTGAACCTCCTACGACCGCCGTCCGATCGACTCTGCAGCCACGGCCTGCTCGAGCTCGGCGATGTTGATCTTCTTCATGCGCAGCATTGCCTCCATGGCCCGCTCCGCTTGCGCCGAGTCGTGATCGGTGAACAGCCGGAGCAGCATGCGCGGGATGACCTGCCACGACAGGCCGTATTTGTCCTTGAGCCAGCCGCACTGCTGCGCCTTCGGGTCGCCACCCCTCGACAGCTTGTCCCAATAGCTGTCCAGTTCCTGCTGGGTGTCGCACATGATCTGGAGCGAGACAGCCTCGTTGAACGTGAACGCCGGTCCACCGTTGAGCGCCGTGAATCGCTGGCCATCGAGCTCGAACTCGACGGTCATCACGGAGCCGGCGGGCCGATGATGAGTCTCGTAGCCGGCTTTGGTGTATCGGGAGACGTTGGTGATCTTCGAGTTCTTGAAGACCGAGACGTAGAATGTCGCTGCCTCTTCAGCCTGATGATCGAACCACAGGCACGGGACGATTCGGTCCATGAGGAGCACCTCCTGCAATGCGACGTCAGTGCACAACGTGTACCCCGTGACGGCTGACCCGGCGGTCCGCCGGATCTTTCTGCTCTCGCCCGCCAACCTGGGCGGCATTCGCGCGCGGCGCGTCCTGTCGGACGCAGCCCAGTTCGAGCTCGCCCGTCAGTTGAGGACGCCGCAGGGCGCCATGCTGGGCGAGGTCTTCAGCTTCGTCAGCGGCCTCTACTTTCGCGGCAAGCTCGCCTACGCGCGCCGCTTCACCAGGCCGCCCGATCCCGCCGATCCGGTCGTCGCCGGCGGAATCCTGGTGATCACGCCGAACGCCGGCCTGCGCGCCGCCGACGTGTACGTCACGCGCGACTCGCTCGTGGCCAGCGCCGGCGAGCCCATCGATCTCGAGAACGCCCGCTATCGCCAGCCGCTCGAGCGCAGCGCGCGGTCGCTCGTCGACTGCGTCGGACCGGATTGTGATGTCGTGCTGCTGGGGAGCGTCGCGTCAGGAAAGTACGTCGAGGTGCTGCTGCCGATCTTTGGCGATCGACTCCTGTTTCCGTCCTCGTTCGTTGGCCGTGGCGATATGAGCCGCGGCGGGCTGATGCTGCGATGCGTCGAGGACGGGCTCGAGCTCGACTACGTGCCGATTGCCGGAGCCGTGCGTCAGGGCAAGCGGCCACCCAGGCTGGTGCCCCGATGACAGCGGCGCGCGGACACCTTTCTGCGCGGCCGGCCGCGCAAGGCGCCGCCGCACGAGTTCGTGCTCGACGCCCTCGAGTCCCTCTCGCCCGTGACGCGACCGATGTTCGGCTGCCTCGCGGTCTATGTGAAAGACAAGATTGTGTTCATCCTCCGCGACAGGCCCGACGACACCGACAACGGCGTCTGGCTGGCGACGACCGAGGAGCACCACAACAGCCTGCTCCGCGAGTTCCCGCACATGCGTTCGATTCGGCTGTTCGGCACGGCGATCACCAGCTGGCAGGTGCTGCCCGCGGACGCGGGTGACTTCGAAGCATCCGCGACGCGCGCATGTGAGCTGGTGCTCGCGCGCGATCCGCGCATCGGCAAGGTGCCGTCCTCACGACGGCGCGTCACGAAAAAAACCAAGAAGGTCAGAGGATGACCGATCGGGCTCGCAGCAGCGGCTCGGCCAGCGTCCCGTCACCGGTCACGGCGACGCGATCGGCGACCGCCCCCGGTGATAGCGCGTTGTAGAAGAGTCTCCACGAATCGTCCGTGCTGACGCGAACGGTGGCCGCGGATGTCGACGGCGTGCCGTGAAGGATCTGCCACGAGCTGTCGCCTCGCACGAGCGACCACTCGTCGGACGTCTCACCGTGCACCGTCAGTGTGACCGCCGTTGACCGTGGTGCTGAAATCCCCGAATACGCCATGGGCAGCGCCCGGACGGAGAATTCCAGCAGGGGCTCCATCCAGCGAGGCTCGAGGAGACGTGGCACGGCGACGGCGTCACGTATCTGGGCCTGATGGTGCCATCGTTCCGTATAGTCGCGGCCGATGTCCATCCAGTTCTGTGATTCCGACTCTCCCGCCCAGCTGACGCGCGTAGAGCGCCGGCTCGAACGGCGGCAACGCTTCGATCACGTCCGTCGCCCACCCACCGGCCACCTCGAGAAGATCGACGATCACTCGCGGACTGAGTCGTGCGGCAAACGCCACGCCTCCGGCATTGAGACCATTGACGACGCGCGACAGGTCACGATCGCTCGCGATCGTTGCACCGGACGCCACGTCGTGATCGTCACGATAGGCGGCCGTCTTGCGGAGCTCGACATCGAGGAGGTGGGCCGCCACGTCACGGACCTTCCAGCGCGCGCGCAACGGTCTGGCGCTCCCAGTCACGCGGTCCGAGCCCACGCAGCAGCAGGAGCAACTCGGCAAGCAACGGCCGGAACAATGGCGCGACATCGCGAGACGGAAGCGGGGTGGTCATAGTCACCTGTCATCAGACACCTGACAGGTGCAAATGTGACCAGCCCCGAGTCGCTTCACAGTGACTTCAGATACTCGACCAGATCCGCTCTTCTGCTCCGGCGTGAGATTCAGCCCGAAGCGCTGATCGTAGTGCTCGACGACCGCCGGCAGATCGGGTGCGCTGCCGTCGTGGAAGTACGGCGCATGCTGCCAGAGGGCCCGCAGCGGTGTCGTCCGGTACCGGCCGGTAGCGCTACGTGCGGCGTACTCGGGTTCCGTGCCGATCTCGTTGGGGTCGTGCAGTAGCGGCCGTCGCCGGTTGGGACCATTCAGCACGTCGGTGAACGCCGGTCCCTGATGACATGACGCGCATCCCGCTTCATTGCGGAACAGCCGCCTCCCGCGAAACGCGGCGAATCGATTGAAGCTCCCCCGCGGCGGCTCTGGCGCCTCGAGACTCAGTTGATAGGCCAGGAGCTCGTCAAGCTTTGGCGTCACGCGGTCTGGAGTCTGCCTGATCACCAGCCCGATGCGCGGATCGATGAAGGTGCCGCGGCCGCCCATCTGCCCGACGCCGACGTAGCTGTTCCAGTACGAGATCGGACCGTCGCCCGTATACGTCTCGAATCCCACGCCGCGCAGACCGTAGATCGGAGGGATCACGACGGGCAGCGATGGCGAATGCAACGGAATCAGGTTCATCCCGTCGAACGCATGGTGGCGCGGATCGTAGCGTCCGGGTCCCCACGCCATGAACTCGCTCTTGAGCGCATCGTCCAGCGCCGGTGACAGCGAGACGATCGCGCCGACGTTCAGCTCGCGATTCACCCATCCATCGAGACGCCGGCCGATGCCGGTGGTGAGCGAATCGTCCACCGTCGAGTGACACAAGGCGCACGTGATGCCCACGCTCGTGAGCGTGCCGTCCTCGTCCACGCGGCCCCTCACGCCGACGACGGCATTGAGCCGCAGCAGCTCGATGGTGACTGCCGGATCGGTGAGGTCCAGCGTGCCCGCGCGCAGTGCGCGGATCACGGATCGCGGCAGGGCCTCCACATCGACCTTGAGTCCGACGCCGAGCGCCGTCGCCGGATCGACGGTGGGAAGGACCTCGTGCATGCGAAGCACGGTCGTCCAGAGTTGCTCGTCGCCGAAGGTGTCGTCACGGAAGATGGCCCGCCCTTTGCTCGCGTCCGAGCCGTTCGCCTGTGTCGTGACGTAGGAAGCGGGGGCGAGTCCAGCGAGGACACACGCGAGAACGAGCGCGTATGTGAACGAGCCGACATGGATCAGTCGCATCGGTTGCTCCTGTCCATGAGAGTCATCACGCGCTGAAAGGTAACAACGACGTGGACACACCGCAGCTCCTCTCGTCCCCCATCACCCTGACTGATGTGCAGATCGTCGAACTGGTCCGCTCCGGTCAGCGTGCCTTGTTCGAGGTCCTCATGCGCCGCCACAATCAGCGGCTCTACCGCGTCGTCCGCGCCGTCATGAAGAACGAGCACGACGTCGAGGATGTGATGCAGCAGGCCTATGTCAATGCGTTCGTCCATCTTGCACCAGTTCGAGGAACGGTCGCAGTTCTCCACATGGCTGATACGGATCGCGCTCAACGAGGCCTTCGCGCGACGGCGGAGGATGCGGCTGGTGGAGCCGGTGCCGTCCGGCGACGAGGAGAGTTCGGCGCTGGACGCGATGCGCTCGACGCTGCCTGACCCCGAGCGCCAGACCTATGCTCAGGAGATTGGCCGACTCATCGAGGAAGCGATCGATGCGCTGCCCGAGGGATATCGGCTGGTGTTGATACTGCGCGACATCGAGGGTCTCAGCACCAGCGAGACCGGCGAAGGCCTCGGGCTCGGTGCCGACGTCATCAAGACCCGTCTCTACCGGGCTCGCGTCATGCTGCGTCGTCGGGTGACCGAGCGGCTGGGTGATGCGGCGCCAGGCGTGTTCCCATTCCATGCCCCGCGCTGCGACCGCGTCGTGCGCGGCGTACTCGGCCGGATTGAGTCCAGCGTGATGGAGCGCCAGCACGAGGTCTCGGCCTGACGCATCGCTGCCTCGGTTGCGCCGGCCCGGCAGGCATGATGCATAACCTTGGACGGGTATGCGACGAATCTGCGAGTTCCACTCGCAGGTGATGTCGAGTCCCAGGATGTGCTCAGCTCGTTCCTGGTGAACTCGCACCCCGGCGGGCACTGATCGAGGCGGCCCGGATCGAGCGCGGACCCCACCCTCCGGGTGATTCCGGGGTGCGCTCCCGCAGCGGGAGTGTGTCGCCCGTTACCACCCGCACGCGCAGACGACTCTCAGATCGTGCATCTCGTTTCACAAACGCGCGGCACGGATCGTGTCGCGTCGGCGCGGTATAATGTCCTGTTCGCACAGCCACACGACCGGAGAGGTACCGAAGTGGTCGTAACGGGGGCGCCTCGAAAGCGTCTTGTCGGGTAACCGGCACGTGGGTTCGAATCCCACCCTCTCCGCCATTCGACTCAGTTGGCGCAGCGCCTTTGGCGAACGCCAGGTTCGCTCATGGCAAACCTCCTCCGGAAAAGACCCTAATTCGGCATGAATGTCGCAGGCCCCAAAGCCTGCGGCTGAGCCTCCAGCATCGCGGATGCCAGGGTGGCCTCAGGTCACGCGGATCCTCTCGAGAAGAAAGGCCCAACAGTGGACTTGACGGGGTTCTCCATCGACTCGCTGGACTGCCAGGCCATCGATGTGCTGCCTGTCGCGGTCTGCGTCGTCGATGGCGATGGCCGCCTCCAGCGATCCAATCAATCCGCCCTCGAGCTCTGGGGCCGAACGCCCGTCACCGAGGACCTCCCCGCGGGTCTGCTGGCGCAGGCCGTTCGCACGGGCGAGCCGGTGCGCGATGTCGCGTTCGTGGTGCAGCGCCGGGATGGCTCCAGCCTTCCCGTGCGCGTCTCGGTCGACGCCGATGGCCGACGCCCGCGGATCGATGGTCGCGGCCGTCAGCACGTTCGTGGAGGATCGTGCCGACTCCGACGCCGATCTGCGCCGCGCGCAGCTGGCCGCCATCGTCGTCTCGTCCGACGACGCGATCGTGAGCAAGACGCTCGACGGCATCATCAGATCCTGGAACATCGGCGCCGAGCGTGTCTTCGGCTACTCCGCGGAAGAAGCGATCGGGAAACACATCTCGCTGATCATTCCCCCGGATCGGATCGACGAAGAGGCCGGCGTGCTCGCGCGGCTGCGGCTGCGGCGAAAAGATCGATCACTTCGAGACGGTGCGTCGGACCAAGGATGGGCGGCTCGTTGACATCTCATTGACGGTCTCACCGATCAGGAGCAGCGACGGCCGCATCGTCGGCGCGTCGAAGGTGGCGCGCGACATCACCGAGCGGCGGCTGGCGGACGAGGCGCTGTCCCGGAGCCGTCGCCGCTATCAGCGAATCTTCGAGTCGGCCGGCGTGTCGATCTGGGACGAGGATTTCACGGCGGTCAGGGCAGGTCTCGACGAGCTTCGCGCCTCGGGCGTGCGTGATTTCGCCGCGTATTTCCGGGAACGGCCGGACGAGGTCGATCGCTACATCCGCCTGGTGCGCATCGTTGACGTGAACGAAGCCACGCTCCGTATGTTCGACGCCAAGGACAAGACGCACCTGCTCGAGTCCCTGACATCGGTCTTCACCGAAGGGACGAGAGAGGTCTTCGCGCAGGAGCTCACGGCGCTGGCCGAAGGGCGGACTGCGGTTCGAGGCCGAAAGCGTGCTGCGCACGCTTCGAGGTGAGCGCGTTGACGTGCTCGTCAGCATCACGTTCCCGACGCCGGGCGAGCCCGCCGACAGCGTGCTCGTCACGCTGACCGACATCACGCTTCAGAAGCAGACCGAGCAGTCCAGACGTGACAGCGAGGTGCTCTTCCACGAGATGGCGGATACGGCGCCGGCGATGATCTGGATGAGCGACGAGTCCGGGGCATGGACGTTTCTGAGTCGTCAGTGGTACGACCTGACCACGCAGACGGCCGTGAGCGCGCTCGGACTCGGCTGGCTGGATGCGATCCACGCCGACGACCGGGACAGCGCGGCCGAGGCGGTGTTCGATGCCACGCGGCACCGCGGTCCGTTCCACTTCGAGTGCCGGCTGATGCAGGCGGACGAGGAATTCCGCTGGGCGATCATCGCCGGACAGCCGCGGCTCAGCGACGATGGCGAGTTTCTCGGGTTCGTCGGCAGCGCGATCGACATCACCGAGCGGCGACGAGCCGAAGAAGCGGTGATCGATGAAATCCACACGCGGGAGACGCTGTCGCGCGTTGGCGCCGCGCTGGCGTCCGAGCTGGATCCCGACCGGTTGATTCAGGCCGCGATCGACGCCGCGACGACGCTGACGTCGGCGCAATGGGGCTCGTTCTTCTACACGGTCGCCGACGAGCGTGGCGAGGTCCAGCACTACGCGGTCGCCGGCGTGTCGAAAGAGGCGTTTGCCAAATCGGCCAGCGAGTCGTCCGGTACGGGCGTCCACGATTCCTCGATCATCCGCATTGACGATCTGCTGGCCGCGGGGACCTACGACGAACGCGAGATCGATCGCCGGTGGCTGCCAGAGGAGTTTTCCGTGCGCAGCTACATGGCCGTCCCCGTCATCTCCAGGACGGGCGAGGTGCGCGGCGGCTTGTGCTTCGGGCACGCGCGGGCGGGCATCTTCCGCGCCAAGCACGAGCAACTGGCGTCGGGAATCGCGGCATGGACGGCGCTCGCGCTGGACAACGCGAGCCTTTATCGCGATGCGCAGAACGCCAATCGGACCAAGGACGAGTTCATGGCCACCCTGTCGCACGAGCTGCGCACGCCGCTCAATGCGATGCTGGGTTGGGCGCACATGCTCCGATCGAACGTGCTGCCGCCCGAGACGCAGCGACGCGCGCTCGACACGCTGGAGCGGAACGTTCGAGCGCAGGCGCAGTTGGTCGATGACCTGCTCGACGTCTCTCGCATCGTCGCTGGCAAGCTGCAAATCAAGGGTGGGGACGTCGATCTTGCCGCCGTCGTGTCGAGCGCGGCCGACACCGTACGTCCGGCGGCCGCGGCGAAGGGGCTCACCCTGCGCGTGGCCGTCGATGCGGAGCAGCAGGTCATCGTCATCGGCGATCCTGACCGGCTACGCCAGATTCTCTGGAACCTGTTGACCAACGCGGTCAAGTTCACGCCAAGGCACGGCCGGATCGACGTCGAGCTCCTCCACAGCGACTCGAGCGCCTCGGTCACCGTCACGGATTCCGGGCAGGGCATTCCCCGCGACTTCCTCCAGCACGTGTTCGAGCGCTTCCGGCAGGCTGACAGCACGACGTCGCGACGGCATGGCGGGTTGGGGCTGGGTCTGGCGATCGTGCGCCATCTCACCGAAGCGCATGGCGGATCCGTGACGGCCGAAAGTGCGGGCGAGGGTCTCGGATCGACGTTCACCGTTCACCTGCCATTGCAGGTGGTCCGTCGTCGTGTGGATGTCACGATGGCGGAGGAGCCAGCGGGAACGGCGCTGGCCGGCCTGCAGGTGCTGCTCGTGGACGACGAGCCGGATACGCGGGATGTGCTCCGGATGCTGCTCGAACTGCAGGGCGCAACGGTATCGATGGCCTCGTCTGCCGGCGAGGCGCTCGACCTCCTCAGACGCCGTTCCATGGACGTGCTGCTCGCGGACATCGGCATGCCGGAGCAGGACGGGTATGCGTTGATCGAGGCCGTGCGCGCGCTGCAGACGCCGGAGGCGGCCATCCCCGCGGTCGCCGTGACCGCCTACGTCAGCTCACGCGATCGCGCGCGGGCGTTCGAGTCGGGATATGGGTGGCACCTCGCCAAGCCGGTCGATCCGGACCAGCTCGTGGCCGTCGTGTCGGCCGCGGCGCAGAGCAGCAAATCGGCACAGCCCTCATGAGGTCGAGTCGCCGCTAGGATCCGGGCGCGCTCGTCGTCGAGACCCGCCAGATCTACCCCGCAAGACCAGGTCCCCGGAGAAACGTGAGCGCGGCCGGTTGAATGGTCATCGATACCGTTTCTGAGGGTCTGGCGCGCAAAAGCTGGTCGTCCACGTGCACGTCGTCCCAGCCGAGAATCTCGACCTGGTGAGCGCGGCGCGGCGTCAGCCACAGCGGACGCTCGCCCCCCTCGCTGCGATGCACGAGGTACTCGTCGAGCACGTCACGCTGTTTCTCGGTGGCGATCACGACCGAGAAGAATCCGTCGGAGGGACTTGCCTCGCCTGACAGGACGAGATTCGGCCCGATTGACGGCATGTTGAGCACTTCCACCAGAAGGAACTCGCCGGTCGTCGCCAGTCCATCGAGCGTGATCGTCCACCGTTGCGGCTCAAAGCGGGCAAGCACGTCGCGAAAGATCCGCACGGCGTCCGTGGGCTTCGAGGTGGACGAACCTTCGCCGCTCTCTGGGTGCGCTTTTGCGGCGGCGATGCCCGCGGGAATCAGGCCGGCACCGACTGACTCGATGAAGACGCGCTCGCCCCACACTCCACACGCAGTGCCGAGATCGAGCGGCTGCCGCTGTGCATGCTCCCAGCTCGCAATCAACTCCTCGATCGGAGCATCGCAGCCCAGGCTTTTGGCGATGTTGTTGGCGGTGCCGAGCGGGAGGATCGCGAGCGGCGTAGAGCATCCCGCGAGTACACGCGCCGCGGTCGTCACGGTACCGTCGCCGCCTGCCGCGACCACGAGATCGGCCCGATTCTCGAGTACCAGCTCCGCACTCCACTCCTTGTCCACGACCTGTACGAGATGATGGCCATGGCGCTCGAGCAGCGAGCTGAATCTCATCGACCGACGTCCCGTCGCCGGCGTCTTCGTTGTGGAACAGGGCGACTCGCACATGTACCTCAGCACGACGTCCTTCAAGTTTCGAGCCGGGCCGTGGACGGCCGATTCTTTGCACAGTCGAAGGCCATGCGGATCCTCGTCTCCAACGACGATGGCGTCTACAGTCCAGGCATCCGCGTGCTCGCCGAGGTGGCCACCGAGTTCGGCGAAGTGCGTCATCGTCGCCCCGGACGTCGAGCGTTCCTCGGCGGGACATGCCATCACGCACTCGCGCCCGCTGTCGTACCGGCAGACGACGATTCAGAGTCTCACCGCCTATCGCGTCGACGGCACGCCAGCCGACTGTGTGGCGCTCGGCGCCCATCAATGGGGCAACGTCGATCTCGTGCTGTCGGGCCTCAACATCGGTCTCAATCTCGGCAACTCGATCTGGCACTCGGGGACGCTCGCGGCGGCGAAGCAGGCGGCGCTTCTCGGGATGCGTGGGATTGCGCTGAGCGCGCCCGCGGGAGCCGAGCCCGACTTCGACCCGTTCAAGCCGTGGATCCGTCGCGTGCTCGAGATGCTGCTGGCGGAGCCCTCGCTGCCGCTCGTCAACGTGAATCTGCCGCGCGAGCCGCGAGGACTGATGTGGACCCGCGCGTCAGTCCGGCGCTACGACGGCCGGATTGTTCCGACCAGGCATCCGCTGGGACGAGAGCTGTTCTGGTTCACCGTGACGCCGCTGGAGGGGGCCGAAGAAGGCACGGACCGGTGGGCCGTCGAACAGGGATGGATTTCGCTGACGCCGCTGCGTCTCGACCTGACCGACGAGCAGCAGCTCCATGAGATGCGCGCGCGCCGTCCGCTCGACGACGCGCTGGCCCTTGCGGTGTCGCCGCCGACCTCTTCGCCCGAAGCCGCGCGGACCGTGCGCGAAGACGAGGCCGCGCACGCGATCACGAAGACGGTTGACGAAGCCGCGGTCACTCAGCCAGCAGCCGACTGACCGGCCTCAGTGGCTCGACGTGATCCGAGATGGATTTGATCGCCGCCATCATGGGAACCGCGAGTACCGTGCCCCACGGTCCCCAGATCCACGTCCACACCAGTACGCCGACGAACACGACGACCACGTGCATCCGTTCGGCCTTGCCAAGAAGGAGCGGCAGCAGGACCCACCCTTCGAGCGAGGTGATGGCCAGGGCGAGCAGTGAGATCTCGACCGCCACGAGCGGCTGACCGAACTGCAGAAAGGCCACCGCGAACAAGCCCCCCGAGACGATGATCGGGCCGAAGTAGGGAATCGAGTTGAAGACGCCGGCGAGAATGGCCCACACGGCGGCCTGCTGAACGCCCGCCCATGTGAGTGCGAGCCACGTCGCCACTGCGACTACCGCTGCCGTGAACACCTGGATGAGCAGAAAACGCTGAATCTGCGTGGTGATGTCGTCGAGCACGTTGACGGTCACGCGCCTGTGCTCCAGCCGGGGTCCGGCCAGCTCGACGAGCCGGCGCTTGAAATGTTGACCCGACAGCAGCAAGAAGTAGGAAAGGAACACCACAATCGTCACCTGGCCGATGCCGGCGGCCAACCAGCCGGCGCCCTGCTGGATAACCTCTGGCGAGCTGACGGTGCGCTCAGCCTGACGGGCGACCGCCGTCCCGGCGCCGAGCCACTCCCCGAGGCGGCGGGTTCCTCGCGGCAGCGCCGCCGCAGCCTCGGCGATGTCGCCACGGATCGCGTAAAGCAACGCGCTGGCGCCGACGACAAGGGCGGCGAGGAGCAGTCCGGCGCCCAAGGCCCTGGGAATCCTGATGGTGTGGAGTCGCCGCACGACGGGTTCCAGCGCGTAGCTGACCAGGACGGCGACGACGACGGGAATGAAGAGCTCGCTGGCGGTGCGCAGGAACATTGCGCCCGCGAGGCCGGTGAGCACCCATAAGGCCGTGACTGCGCTGCGCTGAGGCACCTCGAGTGCGGGTGCAAGCGCTCAGCCAATCGCGGGCGGGGCGACGTACCCCGGCGATGCTCATCCTTACGCTTTTACAAAGGTCGTGATCTTCCGGCGCGTGCGCTCCTTGAGTGAGTACTCGCGCAACTGGTCGGCCAGCGCCTCCAGGTTCGGAATGCTGTGAATCATCACCTCGGAAAAATCTGGATCGGACGAGCGCAGATGCAGGACGGAGTATCCAAGCACGCGCATGCCGAATGGCCTGTGGATATCGAAGTCATCGATGCGAAACAGCTCCACGCTCGTCTTGAGCGTGGAGAAGAATCCACGCTCGATCTGAATCCGCTGCGTCGTCAGCGTGTAGAGCGTCGATCGGCTCTTCAGCCAGTACACCAGATACCCGATCCCGATGGTGAGGATGGCGACGACCCACTGGCCCAGCGACGAGATCGCCGCGGGATTTCCGGAGAACAGCGGACGCTCGATCTCGGCTTCTTTCGCACTCTGGTGCTCGCCGAGATCGGTGTTGCAGAACCGGCACTTAATCGCGACCGCCTTGATGGTTTCGCCGCAGACGGGGCACGGCTTGGTGTCGTCGCTCACATGGCCTCCATGCTCAGGATACGCATTGTCGCCGATCCCAGCACACGACTTGCAACCGCCCCTCGCCGTATGGAGGTGTCAATGGCGAAGTACGGAAAGGCCGCAAACAAAACCGTTGGGTCGGCGATGCGTCGCCGCAAACGTGGCACGCTCAAGAGCGGTTCGGGTCGGAAGGTCACCAGTCGGAAGCAGGCGATCGCCATCGGCCTGAGTGAAGCGCGAAAGAAGGGCGCCAAGGTCCCCAGGAAGCGGACGGGCGGCGCACGGAGGCGCAGCGCGTAGTTGCAGCGGCCGCAGCGCGTAGTTGTAGGGGCCGCCTTTAGGCGGCCCCGACCTTCAAGCGGCCCGTACCCGTACCTGTTCGCCTGTTCGCGCGCTATGGCGTGTGGCCCGCGGGATGGACCGCGCGGCTCACGCTTTCTGCGTGCTTGAGATGCGCTTCGACTCGAGGTAGCGTCTTCGCCGCCCACGCCTTCACCTCGGCGTCCGACCCCGACTGGGCTTCGGTCTTGAACTGAGCCGCCACTTTGCGATGGCCATCTACCATGGCCTGGATGTAAGCCTGGTCGAAAGCCGCACCCGACAGCTTCGAGAGCCGATCCTTGAGCGCCTTGTGCTCGGCGTCGAGCTCCATCGGCCAGTTGATGTTCTTGCGCATCGCGATCGCCTTCAGCTCAGCGCCCGCCTTGCTGTGATCGTCGATCATCTGCTGTCCGAACTTCTTGACGTCGTCGCGCTGTGTCTTCTGCAGTGCCAGCGTGCCCAGCTCGACTTCCGCGTTCCCGACCTCGCCAATCTTCGTGACGAACGCGGTATCGGACGCGTGCGGCTCCACCGCTCGCGGGTGGCTGCTGCGCGCTGAGCCCCGCCGCCATCGTGATGAGCAGCGCGATCATCATTGCCGTCTTCATGTGCGTGGTCCCCCTGTCGTCCCACTTCGCAAGCGGCATGCCGGAGGTGCTCATCAAAGGACGGGCCGCCTGAAGGCGGCCCCCACGCTCAAGGCAACCTCACGTTCGCTTTCGGCCAGCGGATTGCTCCACTCCATGGAGGAGCTCGACGATGCCTGCTCGCAAAGGCACTGGTCCGACTCGCATCACGCTGAGCGCAGTCCGCAGGGACGCACAGGCGTGCCGCCGCTGCGACCTCTGGCGTCGCGCCACTCAGACCGTGTTTGGCGAGGGTCGGCGCCGCGTCCGTCTCATGCTCGTTGGCGAGCAGCCTGGTGACGTCGAGGACGTGCAGGGACGGCCATTCGTTGGTCCGGCCGGTCAGCTGCTTCGACACGCGCTCGAAGAAGCGGGCATCGATCCCGATGACGTCTATCTCACGAACGTCGTCAAACATTTCAAGTGGGAACCGCGCGGCAAGCGCCGGATACACAAGAAGCCTCGCTACAGCGAAGTTGAGGCGTGTCGCGTGTGGCTCGACAGCGAGATCGCGCTGGTCCAGCCGAAGGCGATTGTCGCGCTGGGCGCAACTGCCGCGCATGCCGTCATCGGACCGGCCGCGCGCGTGACGCGCGATCGAACGAAGCCCTTTCCATCTCCACTGGCGCCGCTCGTGACCCTGACGGTCCATCCATCATCGATTCTGCGCTCACCAGACTCTGTGACGCGAGCTGCCGAACGCTCGCATTTCGTCGCCGATCTCCGGAAGATCGCAGCTCAGCTGAAGACGTCAGTACCTGTATGGCGAGGTACCTGTCTTGCACAAACGACCCCGGAGGTTCAGATGGGCACGCATCTCAAGGCAGGGATGCTCGCAGGCGTGCTTGCCATCGCGAGCGTCGCGGCGGCGCAGAATCCCCCGTCACAGCCCCCGCAGAGTCCACTGCCGGCGACTGACCGGCCACTGACGCAGGGCTCGGCGGGAATCGCCACGGTGGAGGGCTGTCTGGTGCGCGAGGCGGACGTGCCGGGCCGCATTCCGAAGACTGCGGCGGCGGCCGGTGTGACCGGTGGTTATCTCCTCACGCGCCCGAAGATGATCAAGGGCACGGCACCGGCGACGCTGACCGGCATGTATGAAGTGGAAGGCATCGACGATGGGCAGTTAGCGTCCTACGTCGGTCAACGCGTGCAGATCGACGGCTGGTTTGACGAGCTCGATCGCGCAGCAAGCCCCGCGGGCCGCGGCGGCGCCAGCGACGATCTGGTCGATCTTCGCGGCAGCGCGATTCGCGCGATCGCGAAAGATTGCTGACCGCCTAGATGATCGCGCCGAGGCCGGCGGCTGTCTGCTGCAGCGACTCGGCTCGCGATCGACCCTGACCCAGAGTGGCCGCGGTGACCTTTACGTTGCCGCCGAACTCGGTCATCGCGCGAAGCACGTCGTTGACGGCGAGCGATTGTTCCCTCGCGTTGGTCGAGATGTGCTGCGTGTTCTCGGTCGCCTTGCTGATCGCGTCGCGCACGCCGATGAACGTCTGAACCGTCTGGTTGGCGGTGTTGACGCTCTCGGCGACGGTCCTGGTGCCCTCTTCCGTGGCCTTCACCGTGTCGCCGATCGTTTGAAGAATCCCGTTCACCAGCGTGTTGATCTTCCCGGCGGACGTCTTCGTCTGATCGGCCAGCTTGCGAATCTCGGCGGCGACGACGGAGAAGCCGCGGCCCTGCTCACCGGCGCGCGCGGCCTCGACCGCGGCGTTGAGGGCGAGCAGGTTCGTCTGGCTCGCGACTTCCGTCACCATGTTCGTGATGCTGCCGATCTGCGAGGCCTGCTCGTTCAAGTGAAAGGTCATCTGCGCGATGGCGTTCACTTTCTCGTTGAGGCTGGTCATGCTCCGCAGGGTCTGCGTGACGGTGCGAGCGCCTTCGTCGGCGAGCGTGAGCACCTGTCGCGCGCCGACGGCAAGGTCCTGGGCTTGCTCGGCGGAGTGATTCGTCGAGGCCGCGAGCTTTTCCATGGCGGCCGTCGTCTCGTCGGCGGCCGCGGCCTGCTGGGCGGCGAGTCGCTGGCGCTGGCTGACGGTCGCGGCGATGTCCTGCGCCGTCTTCGAGACAGAGTCGATCGAGGCCATGATGACCCCTCCGGCCCAGGCGCTCAACGCCCTGGCGGCGCCGAGGGAGACGAGGCTCCCGGCGAGCACACCCCAGACGATCGAGGCCATGGGCGGCATCGACCGGTAAAGGAGGGCTCCCGTCACGAGGCCGCCTGCGATCACCGGCGCGAGGCCGGCGAGCAGGCTGAAGTGCTTGAGTTTCAGTCCCTTCGGCATAGTCGTCCCGCTCGACGGCGGCGCCTCAGGGCGCCCCCGCGGCGTTGCGCACAGTCTTATCGGTTGGACCCGTGACTTCTCGTAGTGTCCGGCTTTAGCCGGACCTCTTGCGGGCCGGCGCCCGTCGGCGTGGGGCTGGCATTTCGGCTTCGCGCGCGATCATGACTTCCGTGGACTTGATGATGGCCAGGGCCGTGTCCCCGCGGCGCAGTTTCAGCTCCCGCACCGCATCGCCGGTAATGATGGCGGTCAGCGCCTGATCGCCGATGCGCAGCCGCACCTGCGCCAGCAGCCCGTCCACGCGCACTTCCTCGACGAACCCGCGCAGTCGATTGCGTCCGCTCAGCGCGACGATCAGACCGGTGGGGGCCGGTGTGCGCTTCGCCGGCGTGGACGAGGGATTGCCGCGCGCCATCAGCCGGTCGATCTCGGCGTCCGCAATCCGGTGATGGCCGCCAGCGGTCGTCGTCGTGCGGACGGTGCCGCTGTAGATCCATTGCTTCAGCGTCGAGTAGCCGACGCCGAGACGCTGCGCGGCGGTGCGAACGGTCAGGAGCGCCATGATGAGTCAGCCTGTTGCATCGGTCACGATGCGGCACGAGTACGTCTTGACGATCAGCCACAGCTCGTCGCCGGGCCGGAGATTCAATGAGGCGACGCCGCCCGGAGTGAGGTGAACGATGAACCTGGCGCCGGCCTCCACGATCGCCACCATCGTCGGGCCATGAGCGGTCAGGTCGGAGAGGCGGCCGCGCAGCACGTTGCGGGCGCTCAGACCGCGCGGCTCTTCGTTGGCGACCAGGATGTCGCCGGCGCGGATGGCGATGCGAATCCGCTGGCCCGCGGCGGCCTGATTGAGCGGCACTTCGAGCTCGGTGTCCGATCCATCCACACGGCACTGCATGGATCCGGCGCGCTCGTGACGCTCGACGACCGTGGCGTCGAAGACGTTCTCGAACCCGGCCAGGTTCGCGACGACTCCGCGCTCGGGATGATCGAGCACCTCGTGCGGCGTGCCGCTCGCAATCACGCGTCCCTCGTCAATCACGATGGCCCGCTCGCCCAGCGTGTACACCTCACGATGGCTGTGCGTGACGTAGATCATCGGAATGCGGCGGGCCTCGTTCACCCGCCGGAGGTCGTCCATGATGCGCGACTGGATGGCGTGGTCGAGCGCGGACAGCGGTTCGTCGAGCAGCAGCATCGACGGTTCGGTGACGAGCGCCCGAGCCAGCGCCGCTCGCTGGCGTTCGCCGCCCGAGACCTGCGCGGGCCGGCGGTCGAGGATGTCGGAGATGCGAAACGACTGCGCGATGGCCGAGACTCGCCGCTGCCGTTCATCCGGGGTCACGCGATGCAGGCCGTATCCGATGTTCTCCCGGACCGACATGTGCGGAAAGAGCGCCGCCTGCTGAAAGACGTACCCGACATGGCGATCCTGAACCGCGACGTCGGCATGCGTCTTCGAGTCGAACAGCACGCGGTCTCCAATGGCGATGCGGCCGGCATCAGGTGTCGTCAGGCCTGCGAGGCAGCGGAGCAGCGTGGTCTTTCCCGACCCCGAGGCGCCGAAGAGCATCGTGATGCCCGGAGGTGCGCTCAACCCGACCTCCAGGCTGAATGCCGGCCCCAGTCGCTTCGTGATCTCGACGGCAAGCGTCATGCGGCAGGCGCCACGGCCCACGGTCTCCGCCGCAGTCCGTAGACCGTCACCAGAACGATCAGCGAGAACGCCAGCAGGGCGAGGGCCGTGATGTTGGCTTGCTGATACTCGAGGGCCTGCACCCGGTCGTAGATCGAGATCGACACCGTGCGCGTGATGCCGGGGAGGTTGCCGCCGACCATGAGCACGACGCCGAACTCACCGACCGTGTGCGCAAAGCTCAGGACGAAGCCGGCGATCACGCCTTCGAGCGACAACGGCAATGTGACGCGCGCGAAGGTGCGCAGACCGGATGCGCCGAGCGTGGCCGACGCTTCACGCAGGCTCGGCTCGACCTGGGCAAACGCCGCCGCGACCGGCTGCACCGCGAACGGCAGACTGTAGAACACCGACGCGATGACCAGGCCTTCGAACGTGAACGCCAGCGAGTGCCCGGTCCACTCGCGTCCACCATCGGCCGAGCGGACTGCGCGATCCCATGGCCATCAGCAGATAGAACCCGAGGACGGTCGGCGGCAGCACCAGCGGCAGCGAGACGATCGATTCGATCAGAAACGTCCAGCGGCGGCGTGAGAACGTCAGCCAGTGGGCGACGGGCAGGCTGATCGCCAGGAGAATGATCGAGACGATCGCTGCCAGGCGCGCGGTGAGCCAGATGGCCTGCCAGTCCATCTAGCGAGCTGGGGGTGGTGGCTGTGTGAAGCCGAATCGCTGGAGGATCCGGCCAGCCTCGGGGCGCCGGAGATACGCGAGAAACTCGCCGGCCAGCGCTTTGTGTTTCGATGTGCTGATGACGACCGCGGCCTGGTCGATTGGTGGATGCGCGGTCGCTGGAATCTCGACGTACGTGCCGCTGGCGCGCAGTACGGCGCCGAGCGCCAGGGAGTGAGCGAGGATCCCGACCTGGGCATTGCCCGAGTCCACCAGCTGCGCCGTCTGGGAGATGTTCTCGCCGAGCACGAGCTTGCCGCGCACGGCGTCGTACACCTTCTCGTGCCGTAATGCCGCTTCGGCCGCGCGGCCATACGGCGCGTACTTCGGGTTGGCGATGGCGATGCGCGTCACGCGCGGATCCCTCAAGCCGGCCAGCCCTGTCGAGACGTCAATGCCGGAATCCTTCCGCGTCCACAACACGATTCGTCCGGTCGCGTATTGATACAGGCTCGAGCCGTCGGCATGGCCGCTGGCCACGAGCTGCTTCGGATAGTCGATGTCGGCGGAGAAGTAGACGTCGAACGGCGCGCCATTCTGAATCTGCGCGAAGAAGTTGCCCGACGATCCGAACGACACCGTCACCGTGGCCCTGGCGTCCCGCTCGAATCCTTTCACCAGCTCCGGCATCGCGGCTTGCAGATCCGAGGCGGCGGCGACGATGAGCGTTCGCGATGTTGCGGATTGCGCCGCCGGCGACACGCCCGCCGCGAAGAGAACGGCACCGAGCAGAGCGACTCGAACCATGTCGTAGCGAGTATACGCTACAAGTCGATTAAAGCCGATTTGAGTCACGGCTAAGCCCGATATAGAGTCTGGTGGCAGGAGGCGGGCAGTCGGCTGGCGGTGAAGGTACTCTTCTGATCCGGGCCGTACGCCACGCCCACGTTCACTAACCTGAAGAGACACAAGGACCACTGAGTGAAGCGCATACGAGTGTTCATGGGGATGATTGCGTTGATCGCTGGCGCGGCAGCGCAGGGATGGGCGGCGCAACAGAGTCAAGCGTCGCAGCAGACGTCAACGACGCCCTCTCAGGATCCGAACGCAGGGACCACCGGCAAGCCACCGGCGGATTACGTGTTCGACATGGGGAAGATCGTCGTGGTCGGAAGCGTCGAGGGACGCCCGGGTGTCGGCGGCGCCGTGGTCACGCGCGAACAGATCTGGACGCTGGATCGGAAGTCGCTCGATCACGCCGTCAACATCGTGCCCGGCGTGGTCAGCACCTTCGACTCGAACGGGCGGCGCAACGAGAGCGACATCTTCGTGCGCGGGTTCGGCCGCTGGCAGGTCCCGCTCAGCGTCGATGGTGTGCGGATCTATCTGCCGGCGGACAATCGGCTCGACTTCAGCCGGTTTCTGACCGCGGACGTCGCCGAGATCCAGATTCAGAAGGGCTACGCATCGGTGCTGGACGGCCCGGGCGCGATGGGCGGCGCCATCAATCTCGTGACGCGGAAGCCGGTGAAAGCCCTCGAAGCGGAAGGCAGCATCTGGACCGGCGGGCGAGGCGATGCCGAAGGGTGGAACGGCTACGCGATGATTGGCACTCGCCAGCCGAAGTACTACTTCCAGGGGAGCGCGAACTACTCCGACCGGAATCACTGGTCGCTGTCGGGCGACTACGCGCCCACGGCCAACTCGCTCCAGCCCACGGGCCGGCGACTGAGCTCCGACACCTCCGACTCGCGCTACAACGTCAAGGCCGGGTGGACGCCGAACGACACCGACGAGTACACCCTCAACTACATCAACCAGCAGGGCGAAAAGGGTGCGCCGCTGAACGTCATCAACAACCCGCCGGTGCCGCCCAACAGCTACTGGCGCTGGCCGTACTGGGACATCCAGAACACGGCGGTGCTCACCAAGACGCAGCTGGGCGAAACGACGTATCTGAAGACCAAGACGTACTACAACACGTTCAAGAATGGGCTCGACGCCTACGACGACGGCACGTACACGACCCAGTCGCTCAACGGCCGGTTCTTCAGTCCGTACGATGACCACGCCGTGGGCGTGAGCACGGAGTTCGGCACGAATCCGCGAGCGGACAACACGCTGAAGTTCGCCGCGCACTACCGCACGGACGTGCACACTGAGCAGAACTTCAATCGGCCCACGCATCCGACGCTGAGTACCGACAAATCCCAAGCAGGAACGGTCTCAGTACACGTGGTCGCTGGGTCTGGAGGACACGATTCGTGTCACGCCGGCAGTGGATGTTGTCGGCGGCATCAGCTACGACGAGTATCAGGTCACGAAGGCCCAGTCGTTCACCGCTGCCCGAGGACTTTTCGAGCTTCCGCACGGAGGCTCCGACTCGTTCAACTGGCAGGCGGCGGTGATCTGGCGCTACAGCGCGGCGGCGGAGTTGCAGGCCAGCATCTCCGATCGCTCGCGCTTTCCGGTGCTGTTCGAGCTGTACAGCACGCGCTTCGGCACCGCCACGCCGAATCCAAATCTCGGTCCCGAGCGCGCGACCAACATCGAGATCGGCTGGAAGGGCCGGATGCGCAGCGTTCGGATCGGCGGCGCCGTCTTCTACAGCGACGTCCGGGATCTCATTCAAACCGTCCTGCTCCCGGATACGACGACGCAAACGCAGAACGTCGGCGACGGCGAGTTCTACGGCGCGGAAATCTCGATCGACGCCGATGTCACCCGTCAGCTGACGGTCGGTGGCAACTACACCGCGCTGAGCAAGACGATCTTCGACGCGCTGCTGCCGAATCTCCGGCCGACCGGCACGCCGACGCACAAGACGTTTGTCTATGCGATGTGGAAGCCGATCGAGAAGCTGACGATCACGCCGAGCCTGGACGTCGCCGGCGATCGCTGGAGCGATGTGAACACGACTCCGGCCGCTGCCTTTCCCTACGTCAGGACCGGCGCCTACACGCTGTTCGATCTCTCGGCGCAGTACACCATCGCGCGCAACTTCGATGTCGTGCTCGGGTTCAAGAACGTGGCCGACGACAACTACAGCCTGGCCTGGGGCTTTCCCCAGCCTGGGCGCAGCTTCTACGTCAAAACGCGGGTCGGTCTCTAGGCTACAGATGAGGCGCCGGAGGGCGAGGCAGACGTACACTGGTTCATGCGTACACGATCGCTTGTTGTCGGCGTGTTGTTCCTGGCCGGCATGGCGATCGCTGCGCCCGCGGCCGCACAGCGCTTCCCGTTTGAGCGCTCCTACGACGTCGGGTCGTCGGTCGTCATCGACGTCTCCACCACGCGCGGAAAAATCAACGTCAGAGTCGGCGAACCCGGTCGCGTCGTCGTCACCGGCGCCGCCACGGTCCGCCCTGGCGTGATCGTACCGCTCGACGCCGTCGAACTCGCTCGCAAGGTCGCCGAGAATCCACCGATCGACCAGAGCGGCGATCGCCTCCGTCTTCGCTCGCCGTCGGATCCCAACGAGAACCGGGCGATGACGGTGAACTACGACCTGAGAGTGCCGTCGAATGCCCGGATCGTGGCGCTCAGCGATTCGGGCGCGATCGACATCAGGGACATCGGTGGATCGGTCGAGGCCCGCACGCAATCGAGCTCGATCGCCCTGAGCGATCTTGGCGGCGCTGCGGACGTCGATACCGGCTCCGGGGCAGTGACCGTCGATCGTGTGGACGGCATCGTCAGGATCTCCACGTCCAGCAGCGCGATCACCGCCCGCAGCCTGCGCGGCGGTCTGCGCGCCCGAACCGGCAGCGGCCGCGTCTTCGGCTCGTTCGTCGGTGACGGTCCAGTCGATGTGCAGACGCAGTCGAGTGCGATCGACCTGAGCGGCGTCTCCGGTGCGCTGACGACGTTCAGTGAGAGCGGCCACACGACCATCACCGGCACGCCCTCGGCCGCGTGGAACGTCTCGAGCGGCTCGAGCGGAATCGACGTCGATTTTGCGTCCGCCGTCAAAGCGACGCTCCAGGCCTCGACCGGGTCCGGCACCGTTTACACGCCCGAGCGGCTCGTCGCTGGCTCGATCGAGAAGCGCCGCGTCGATGGCGCGATCGGCGGCGGCGGTCCCGTGGTCCGATTGGCCAGCCGGAGCGGCTCGATACGAGTTCGCTGAAAGCACGCCAGAACCACAAAGATCGCAAAGGAGGTACAATGGAGGTCCTTTCCTGAGCCTCCCGGCCGGCACCGGCCGCCAGCCTCATCAAAGTGGCTGGTACGGAAATACCTTCATTCCAGCCTCGGCTCGAATCCGGTGCCCTGAGGGCTCACCATGCGGATCTCCAACGAAAATCCGGTGCGTCACGAGTGCCCGGTCTGTCATCGGCCGCAGACGAGGTTGCAACGACGCCTGAGTGAGACGAAGAACGGGTCCACCATCTACGTGTGTCCACGTGCGGGTGAGTGCAGCGTCGGCGTCAATCTCACCAAAATGGATACGTGGGTTGCTGTCTAGCCACCGCGAATCGCGTTCACGTCGTAATGGCTTTAGTCAGCGATTTTCCTGCTCGTGTGGTGGGCGGAGATTTTTATGTGGAAGTGGATCGAGCTGCGGGAGTTGATCGCGCGACATGTGACGACATCCGACACGCCTACGGCGGAGCGGCATGTGAGCAGAGCGCCGGCAAGGGCCGCCAAGATTTCGGGCAAGTACGCGTCGCTCCACGAGTACCTGGCGAATCGGCACGCGGATAGCGTCGTGCTCACCTTCGGTCAGCTCGAAGATCTCCTTGGTTTCGCGCTGCCGGATTCCTCGCGCGTCCAGCAGGAGTGGTGGACGGGCACGGATAAAGACGCGGGCAAGTCATCGTGTTCAGACGCGTGGATCCTGGCCGGTAGAACGGCCAAGCCGAACCTCCTGGCCCGGACGGTCGCGTTTGAACGCCGCATCGAGTCCCGTCGAGACTCACGGGCTGTCAAGTGACTATCATCTGGACCGCACTTGCCGTCGCCGGACTTGCGTGCTTTGTCGCCTGGTCCTGGTATAGCCGATGGAAAGATCGTGATCTCGGTGTCGTCAGCCATCAATGGCTTGCCGAACAGCGCCAGCGATCGGATTCCGTGACCCAGCGGTGAGACGACATCGAGCGGATCGTCCTGGCTATCGTGCGATGACACCTGTACCGAACTCGTAGACCAGCCGAGCGCCTCGCTCGGCGGTCTGCTGAATCAGGGCGAGAGCGATGAGGCCGATGGCGAGCAGCAGGATCCGCCGCGGACGGCTGCGCGCACCTTCACCACGCAGCATCGCGAGTCTCAGCACCGCGACGACGACGCAGCAGGCCATCGTCGCCAGCGCCCACGTGCGATGCGCGATGAGAACCGGATGGGCCAGGCCGGGGATGAGCACTGTGGACCCCGCTTGCACTCCAGTCAGGAACGCGACCACTGCTGACACGGCACCGGCGACATAGAGAGTCGTCGTCGCCGCTCTCAGCCACGACGATCGCGCGAACACGACGTCCACGAGATCGACGACCGCCGCAGTCATCATCAGCACGATCGGGAAGTGGATGACCAGCGGATGAAGATTCGGGGCCCAGCTCGGAATCAGCGACATCGGTGCCCGTGTCTCACGGCGCCAGCGGCGCGAGCGGGATGACCATCACGAACGACAGCGACCACGGGCTGGCATCGTCCACGAAGCGCTCGCCGCCAACCACATCGCCCGCCTTCGGCAGGCCGGTGGCGAGATAGTCCAGCGAGATCTCGGCCTCCACGTTGCGCAGCCAGTGACCCTCGGGCAAGCGGCTGAAGACGTGGAACGCGGTGTCCCATTCGAAATCGAGCTTGTGGGTGTAGGCCCGCGTCGCGTCAGGCGTCTCGGCCGGGCTGAACTTGTCCACGATATCGAAGTGCGACGAGACCCAGCCGCCGGTCTGTTCGGTCCCGAACAGATCGATGTTCAGCTCGACCTCGAGCTCGACATCGTTGTCGTCGGCAAACGGGGCAAAGCTGGCTTCGAACGTGGTGCCGATCCGCGGGATTGTGGTCGGGATGTCCACGGCGAAGATCAGCTCGAAGACGAGCTCTCGCGCGGCGCGCTCGACGACGCCGCTGGATTCGATGCGGGGAGGGCTGAACAGGTTCTCGACGGTCCACGTCGGCTCCACTTTCAGCTCCGGCGCGCACAAGACGACGCATCGCGGCTCGGTCTGAGCGAGCGCGGCCGCCGGCGCGAGCATGAGCCCGACGAGCAGCGCGAAGGGCCTCATTCCGCGACCCGCCAGGGGGACGCTGTCGGCCATCGCTTCAGCGCGTCGATCGCCCAGTCCGGCATGCGATCGGTGTGGCACGACGTGCACGCGTTCGGCACGCCGAGCCTCTTGGTCGTGACTGGAGAAATGAACTTGAACGTGTGGCTGCGGACGCTGACATTGCCCACGGTCCGCGCGATGGCCGGCATGTGGCACGCCACGCAGCGACTGCCCGTGCTGGTTGCCTTGTGCTGGGTGTGCTGCTCGATGGTGCCGAGCGGGCCGGCCTGGCGCTGCGGTCCATGGCACTGCAGGCAGACGGCGTCGCCTGGCAGGCGGAGATCGGCGTCGTTCTCAGTGCCGTGCACGTCGTGACAGCCGTAGCACGTGACGCCCTTCAGTGACATCTGGCTCTGGACGTAATCGTTCCCCTGCATGCGGTTCTTGTGCGCGGTGCCGTCCGGCCAGTGCGTGAACGTGTCCTTCCCGAGGTGGTGCTCCTCGAGCGTCCAGACGTCGCTCAGACGGTCGCCGGGCTGGTAGCCGACCGGCCAGTCGTAGTAGACGCCGTCGAGCGGCTTGGTCCGCGGCTGACCTTGCGAGTGACACTGGATGCAGACGTCGTCGGCCCGCACCGCGTCGAGCTTCGCCGGATTGACGATCGTGGACGCGACTGGAAACTCGACGTGCAGGCTGCCGGCCCCGTGGCACTTTTCGCAGCCGACATTCCACTCGGTCACCTGCTTCGTCTTGATGTCGTAGTTCACCGAGTGGCAGCCATCGCACAGCGGTCCCGTCGGCCGCTGCATCTGATCGGCTGGATAGTGCTCGACCCACCAGTCGGTTCCAGGCTCGACGTAATAGCGCCGCCAGGTCTTGTTGCGCACGTCCCACTGAGCGGGGAAGACGTAGTAGTCGTCTCCCCGCTTGGTGAAATAGCGCTGCTTCCACTTACTCCCGTAGGTGAACGCGACGTCCTCCTTGCGGAACGTCACGAGCGGATTCGGCGTCGAGAAGTCGCCGATGATGGCGTCGGGGTGCTTCGCGGGATCGCGAATGACGTTGGCCATCAGCGTGCCCTGCCATCTCTTGTAGATGTCCTGATGGCAGGTCGCGCATTTCTCCGATCCGACGAAGCGCTTCTCGGCGCCGGCGGGCGGTTCGGCTCGGCCGCACGAGACGACGCCGATTGCCGCAACGATCAGTACGACGTACCTTTTCACGTCGAGCCATTATCCACGGCGCCCGGTTCGTTGACAGATCGGGGTTCTATCGGTAGGCTGGATCCCGGTAGGGAGTAGCAGCCCGCATGGGCGGGCGGACTGGCCGTCAACACGAAGCATTCGCTTCCGGCCTCATCCAGTCGAGCATAGGGCGACCCCGCGAGACTACCACCAAGCCTGGAGGCCATGGTGGTCGTCTGGATCGCTTTTCTTGTCTTCATTTTTTTTCTTCTCGCACTCGACCTCGGCGTATTCCATCGCAAGGCGCACGTCGTTTCGGTTCGCGAAGCGCTGACCTGGTCGTGCATCTGGGTCGCGCTGGCGCTGGCCTTTTCCGGTTTCGTCTATTTCGCGTACGACCACCAATGGTTCGGCCTCGGCACCATGCCGGATCCGGTGGACCGCAGCGCGGCGTTCCCGGACGGTCGTATCAACGACGGATGGTCGGCGTTCCTCAAGTTCATCACCGGCTATGTCGTCGAGGAATCGCTGAGCGTAGACAACGTGTTCGTCATCGCGATGCTGTTCCAGTACTTCGCGGTGCCGAGGGTCTACCAGCATCGCGTGCTCTTCTGGGGCATCCTCGGCGCGGTGGCGATGCGCGGCCTGTTCATCGCCATCGGCGCCCAGCTCGTCGCCCAGTTCGGCTGGATTCTCTACGTGTTCGGCGGCGTGCTGATCGTCACTGCAATCAGGATGGCGTTCTTCACCAGCGAGGCCCTGGATCCCGGTCAGAACTTCATCGTCCGGTGGGTGCGGCGGCTGTTTCCCGTCACCGACCAGTACCACGGTGAGCACTTCTTCGTGAGGGATGGGCCGCCTGAAGGCGGCCCCCACTGGGCTCCGCACTGGCCGTTGGATGATGACGCCGCTCGCGCTCGCGCTCGTCATGGTGGAGACCACGGATTTGATTTTTGCCGTGGACTCCATTCCCGCCATCTTCGCGATTACCGCCGATCCGTTTCTCGTGTTCACGAGCAACGTCTTTGCGATCCTGGGTCTGCGCTCGCTCTACTTCGCGCTGGCGAGCGCGCTGCACGCGCTGCACTACATGAAGCATGCGCTGGCGGCCGTGCTGTTGACGGTCGGCGTCAAGATGCTCGCGCACAAGCCGCTCGAGGCGCTGCTCGGCGAGCGCTTCAATCTCTATCTCCTCCTGGTCGTCCTGGGGATCCTGGCTGTCGGGGTTGTGGCGTCGCTGCTTCACCGCACCGGAAAGGCGACGTCGCAGACTTCATCGCCGGGGATGGCCGATCTGAAATCGCTGAAGTAGATCTCGCGCGGCGCTCCGATGATCTCGATCCCGTTCACGGAGGCCCAGCGCACGACGCCGTCGTAGGCGCTGAGGATTTGCGGGAACGCGACCTGGGCTTTGCGCAGGCGCACATACGCCTCGCGGTGCGCGGGCTCGAGGCGCATCGCGTGCGTCGCGATCGACTCAGGCAGCGCCGCGTCAGGCGGGTCAGGCGGGTCGATTCAGGCGGGTCTGAAGACCCGCCTCTACCGTCGGCGATCGGGACGCAGGCTTCCGCGGGACCGTCGCTGTCTTCGTTGACCTCGCCGTAGTAGACGACGAAAGGAAAGCCGGCGACGCCGCCGTGCGCGTGTGCCGTGGCCATGAGCCGCGCCATCGCGGCGCCGATCCAGCGCGGCAGCTCATCGACCGGGACGTGCCGCTGCTCGACGAGCAACAGCTGCTCGGGCACGTCTCGTACGAGCACGTCGGGTACAGCCAGAGCCTCCTCGCGTCCGGACAGCCTGGCGCACAGGTGCGAGGCGAGCTCACGCTGTCCGGCGACCCGTTGCTCGAGCGCCTTCCAGTACGCCGCAAGCCGTTCGGCGGCCTCGGGTCCTGGCGCCGAGATGATCTCCGCCACCTGCGTGAGCGGCATGTCGAGGTGGCGGAGCATCACAATCAAGCGAGCCGTCGCGAGCTGACTCTCACGGTAGCGTCGATACCCGTTTTCCGGATCGACATCGGCCGGGATCAGCAGCTCGAGCCGGTCGTAGAGCCGCAGCGCCTTCATCGAGAGGCGCGACCGGCGCGCGAACACGCCGATGGTCAGAAACGTGTCCGCGCGCTCGGGCGTTTTCGTCACTGCGCGATCACCGAATCGGGAAGGCGACGTCGCAGACCTCGTCGCTCGGCCTCGCCGTGTAGAAGTCCTTGAAGTAGACCTCGCGAGGAGAATCCGTGGTCTCGATGTGCTTCGATTCGAGATCGTCGGCGATCGCCCTGTAGACCTGCTGGATCTCCGGGAACTGGACCTGAGCTTTTGTGATTCTGACGTAGGCCTCGCGATGCGCCGGTTCACGGCGCAGAGCCGCATCGACGCCGTTGCCCTGCCCGTTGCGGATTGGCACGCACACTTCGACGAGGCTCTCGGTGTCGGGGCTGACGGGACCGTGATAGACGATGAAGGCTGGGCCGGTGATGCCGCCGTGTCCTGCCGCAGCTGTCGTCAGGCGACTACCGGCTGCGCGTATCCAGTCCGGCAGCTCGGCGGCCTTGACGTGACGTTGTTCGGTGAGCACGAGCTGTTCGGGGACGTCTCGCTGTTGAATCGTGAACATGATCGAATCCTCCTGCGATCAGGTTCAGGCTTGACCCAAGGGCAGGGTCAAGCTGAAGGGCCGCCTGAAGGCGGCCCCTACTTTCCCTGAAGGCGGCCCCTACTTTCTGACGTCCGGCCTTTCCGGACGCGAGGGCTTGCGCCGATTTGTTCGTAGCGAAAGCCATCGGCCGGTCGATCGAGACGCATCAGATAGAGGCTCTGCGGCGTATTGCGCGACAGGCTCCCGGTCGCGACCACGCGATCGCCCGGCTTCAGCGTGTCGGCGCTCATGCCCTCTTCGATGAGCTCGAAGCGGTTGTCCATTTCGAGCTTCCACTCCAGGGTCTTCCCGTCGCTCGTGACGTTGACGATCAGGAACGGATGCGGGTTGATGAACTGGAACTCGTGCACCGCGCCCTCGACGGTCGCGCGCTTGCTGCTGTCGTAAATGGCGGAAATCGCGTGATGGGCCCAGGCCGGCGTCGCGGCGATGGCGCATCCGAGCGCGGCGGCGGACATCCACCTGGTCATGGCGTCGATTCTATACTCTGTCGGTGTCGATCCTTGCACCGACCTCGCACGCAGATCGTCGACCCCGACTTCGATCTCGACGCGTATCTCGCGCGCATCGGATTCCGCGGTCCGGTCGAGCCGACGCTCGAGACGCTCGCCGGTCTGACCCGCGCGCACATCTCGAGCATCCCGTTCGAGAACGTGGACGTGCTGCTCGGCCGCGGCGTCCGCATCGATCTCGCCAGCATCACCCGAAAGCTGATCATCGATTGTCGCGGCGGCTACTGCTTCGAGCACGGCACGCTGTTTCAGGCGGCGATCGAGCGGCTGGGCTTTCATTCCACCGCGCACGCCGCGCGCGTGGTCACCATGCGCCCTCGGCACGAGGCTCCACGCACGCATATGTTCCTGACCGTGGAGCTCGATGGCGCCAGCTACGTCATCGATCCGGGCTTCGGCGGCCACGGCGCCCTCGTGCCGGTACCCGTGGGCGATGGTGTGGAGGTGCGCGACGGCGTCGATCGGCACCGGATGGTCCGGCGTGACGGGGAGTGGGTGCTCGAAGCGGAGATCGACGGGACCATGACGCCGCTCTGGACGTCAACCCTCGAGCCTGAACTGCCGATCGACTTCGAGCTGGCCAACCACTGGGTATCCACGTCGCCCGCGTCGGTCTTCGTCAACCGGTTGATGCTGCGCGCCCTGACGCCGGGAGGACGGACGTCGGTGATGAACCGCGACGTGACCGTCGTGCGCAACGGCACCTCCGAGAAACACCAGCTCGCCGATCGCGAAGCGCTGCGCGCGCTATTGGCCGGGCATTTTGGCTTCGATCTGCCAGACGTCGAGCGCTTGCGCGTGCCGTCCGTCCCGGAATGGTCGTAGCGGTCCATAATATCGACGCCAAGGCGGGTCTGAAGACCCGCCTCTACGGGCGTTTGGTGGGGGCTGAAGCCCTGCCTCTACCGCGGCGTTTCGTAGGGGCGAGTCTTGAGACTCGCCCGAGACAAGAGGTCATCATGAATCGAGTCTGTGGAGTTCTCGTGTGTGCGCTGCTCGTGGCGGCCATGGCGCCGCGGCCGTCGGCGCAGCTGCTGAACAAGGAAGCGCCGGTCATCGTCGGTCACTATCACCTCAACGTGACCAGCGTCGCCGAGCACAAGAAGTTCTGGGTGGATACGCTTGGTGGGACCCCGATGAAGTTCGGCAAGGAGGAGGTCGTCAAGTTCCCGGACGTATTCCTCTTCCTGCACGAGGGAAAACCCAGCGGTCCAGCGTACGGGACGGCGTTCGATCACATCGGTTTTGCCGTACCCGACGTGCCGGCGACGACGACGAAGGTGGTGGCGAACGGGTATCAGCTCACGCAGGGCCGTGAGCCCAAGCCAGGGGAGAAGGTCGCGCTGCCGACCGCGGGCAACTACGGGCGGTTCTCCTACATCCTCGGTCCCGACGGTGCGAAGGTCGAGCTCGTGACCAACATGGCGCCGAATGCTCCGCCAATCACGCATCACCACGTGCATTTCATCAACAAGCAGTACGTGGAGATGCGCGAGTGGTACGTGAAGGCCTTGAATGCCACGTTGCGGACCGGACCAAACACCTTTACCGACTTCTTCACCGGCGCGGATCTGCCGGGTGTTGGCTACATGCTCAACTTCTTCCGCTGGGAAGGCGACCAGACGATCACGCACGCGCCCACGGCGGGCCGCGTCTACGATCACGTGGGCTTCGAGGTGAAGAACCTCGAGGCGTTTGCCAAGCAGCTCGAGAGCAAGGGCATCACGCTGACGAAGAAATACGGCCGGAACGGCGACATGAACAACATCATGTCGTTGTCGATGGTCGATCCCTGGGGCGTGTCGATCGAGCTGACGGAAGGCCTCAATAAGGTTCCGTAGGACCGGCCCTACGACCCATGAGCGATGCTCTCGATCCCGCGTCGATGGTCGAAGCTGCGCAGAAGGCCGTCGGTGATGGCGACTATCTCGCAGCCGAGCGCCTGCTGCGTGAGGCTGTCACGATCCAGGAAGCCAGTCTCGGCTCGTCTCACCCCGATCTCGCGAGCACGCTCAACAACCTGGCGTTCGTCCACGAACGCACCGGCAACGTGGACGAGGCCGAGCGCGGCTATCGGCGGGCGCACAAAATCGCGGTTGCCTCGCTGAGTCCTGGCCACCCGTTCATCAAGACGAGCCTCTCGAACCTGGTGGAATTCTGCGCGTCGCGGGGGATTCCGATCTGGACGCCGCCTGCGGCGCCGATTGAGGACGAGCCCCTGCCCGACGATATGGACGCCGAGCCCCTGCCAGAGGACGCCGATGTCGAGCCGGTGATCGAGGCGGCGCCGGACGTTGTGCACGAGCCGATCGCCGCCAGCCGGCTGCCGCTTCGCATGATGGCCGGCGCGGCGCTCGTCATCGCGACCATCCTCGGCATCGTGTTCGCTCGACAAGGGCAGGGGACGACTGACGTGTCTCAGCCGGTCGCGGAAGCGCAGACCGAGACCGTGCCGCCTGCACCTGTCGCGCCGGCGCCAGCGCCAGCGAAGACCACAGCACCCGTTCCTCCGCGCGCGCCGGCACCGACAGTCACGACCAGGCCTCGCCGCGAGCCGGTCGCGACGAATGCGTCCGTCACTGTGCTCACGGCGCAGTTGTGCAGTGTGCTGGCGAAGAGAGGGTCACCAGACTGGCAATGCACGCCGGCGAGCGGCGACCTTCGGCCGGGCACGTACACGTTCTACACGCGGCTGCTGACGGCCGCCGCGACCACGGTCGAACATCGCTGGTACTTTCGCGGCCGCGCGCATCAGACGATGCGGTTGCGCGTGGCCGCGAGTCCGGGCAATGGCTATCGCACCTTCAGTGCGACCACCGTGAGCCCGGAGCGTGCCGGCGACTGGAAGGTCGAGTTGCGGGCGGCCGATGGAAGCCTGCTGCAGGAAGAGCGATTCGTCGTCCGTTGACGCAGGTCTACCGTTCGTGTTCGGGCGTCACGCGGACACCACCCTGCCACCAAGCGCTGGACGACCGCCCAGTGATACCAGGAAGGCGAAGGCCGCCATACGCGGCGAGGATCAGCAGCACGACGAGAGAGTGGCCGAAGTACCACGCGTTCGGATCGAGGGTGACAGGTACCCGAATCAACACGCCGGTGACAGACATGGCGAATAGGGCCAGGAGACCGACCCGGAAGAAGAGCGCGAATGTCAGCAGCAGTGCGGCCACCACAAAGACGAGCTCCCAGCCGAACGCAGCGGCACCTCCAGGCACGAACGGCATGCCGACACAGCAACCCGATGCCGACTGCAATCCACATTTTGCGAACGATCAAGCGAATCAGCACCGCCAGAAACGCGCCGGCAAGGGCGAACTGAAGCGCGTTCAAGAGATGAAACGCGAGGGCGATGTTCGTGAAGTGGGGAATGGACTCCATGCTCTCGAGCGTCGTGATGAGCGTGTTCGCAGGAGCGGCGCGGCCGCTGATCTGAAAGCGAGCGATGACGAGGGCGACCTGAAGGACTCCCACGAGCATCCCGATCAGTGACGTCGCGGCCCACCAACGGGTCTCGGACGTAACCCGACAGCAGTCGAGTCCACGAGATCAGCGTCCTCGGCCAGACACGTCGGACATACGGCTCGAGGCTGACGTACATCAGCCAGGTGAACCCGCCCCACACCAGCGCCCAGCCGATCACGCCGAACAGCAGCGTGATCTCTCGATCGCGATCGGCACATGATGCGCGCGAAGAATTCCTGAAACGGCGCCGGCGCAGACCACGAATACGCGCAGTCTTCCGGCTCCTCGACGGTCGCCCTGACCGAGCCGCAGGTTGTGTCGGGCCAGCAAGGCGCCTCCCACGAAGATCGACACGAGGGCCGCCCACACGGCCACCTCACCAGCCGCGGAGGGCGTCGAGAAAGGTTCCGCGCCGCGTTCGCTGGATCGTTGACGCCGACAACGTCGAACTGAACCGCCTTGCCCATCGAGCGTCGCCGCGGCGACGCGACGGGGACCGGATGATCGCAGACGTTCGACTCCATGCGAGCCGCTGGTCATATGGCACTCGCGGAGTGTGGTCAGGTTCCGCCGCGACGAATTCGCGCGCGTCGAGGCCAGCCTCACCGAAGAGGACGGCCCAATCGATCTCCGGAGCGCTCACGACGGCTCGCGAGGCGGCTTCGAGCACGCGGGTGAATCGGACGAGTCGTCCGACAGGATCGAGTGTCACCGTGGCCATGCCAGGAAGGTCGGCAGGGGGGTCGGTGTCGGTGACGAAGCGAAAGAGATTCTGCGCGACGAGGTATCGCGGGCTTCGGCGATAGACAAACGCGATCGTTGGGCGTTCCACGCCGGGCGCGGTGCTCTCCGTCCCGGGGAGCGCTGACGGCGACGTCCGCGACGCATCAACGTCGAACCAGAACACGCTGTCGACCTCCACCTCGTCAGCGCCAACTCCGGTCAGGATGTTTCGCGCGCGCTCGGCCAGCACTTCGGGCGGCTTGGGCAGATCGGACGGGACAACCGTCATCACGTGGGCCTGAGTGGCAATCGCCACGATGCCGACGAGAACGGCGCCGAGCAGCGCCCACGCCGGCGCGGGATGCAACGCGCCCTTGGGGCCTGCGGCCGCGACCATCTCCGGCGAGGGCACCACACCGCCGGCAACTGCGGCGGCAAGCGGATCGCCACCGGGCAGGCGGGCGGCGATCGCGAGGGCCGACGCCGGCCGTCTCTCGGGATCGTCTTCGAGACACGCGTGAATGAGTCGCTCAATCTCCGGATCAGTCCCGGGCAATGCGGGCGCAATCGACTGGCTGCGGCTGACAGACTGGCGCTCTTCAAATGTCCGCACCGGAAAGAGTCGTCGGCCGGCATAGAGCTCGTAGAGCACCAGACCCAGCGCATACACGTCGGTTTGCTCGGTGACTCTCTCGCCGGCCATCTGTTCCGGCGCCATGTACGCCGGCGTGCCGGCGATCTCGCCGATCGTCCACTCGCCGCTTGGAAGCGCCAGGCCAAAATCCATGATTCGGATCCGCCCGCGGCCGTCAACCATGATGTTCGACGGTTTGAGATCGCGATGCAGCACGCCGCGGTCGTGCGCGGCCGCCAACCCGGCGCAGAGCTGCCGCGCGATGTCGAGCGCCTTCTCGGCAGGCAGTCGGCCGATGCGGCGCAGCAGCGATGCGAGCGTCTCGCCGTCAACCAGCTCCATCGGGACTGTACCACCAGCCATCCGCCTCTCCGATGTCGTATACGCGGCACACATTCGGATGGCTGATCGTCCGTGCGAGTCGCACCTCGCTGATGAATCGCTGCACGTGCGAGCGGCGTGCGCCTCCCACACCGAGCAGCTTGACTGCAACGGGCTGTCCGAGCTTCAGGTCTTCGGCACGATAGGCCTCGCCCATCGCTCCTCGTCCGAGCAGGCTGACGATGCGATAGCGGGAGGCGAAGATGTGTCCGGGCGCAAAGCGCGCATCGTCGAGTGGGCCGTGCTCGGCTAGCGGACGGCCGGGCTCGCCGGAAGGCTGCGGCGCGGAGAGTCTCGTCGGCGCTGCCGTGACAATCTCCGGCTCGCGCTCATGAGGCACAGGGCATTCTACGTCCGGTGTACCATCTGCCGACTGGAGCGGGACTATGAAGCAGGCAGGCTGGCGTGTCGCCGTGACGGTGCTCGTGATAGCCGGGGTATCGGGCTCGGCGCAGGAGAAGAGTCGCGTCGATCTCAAGAAACCGCTGGTCCTCGCCAGCCAGGGCAGCTTCTTCGTCGGCGGCGAGAAGAAGGCGCTGCCAGCGCCTCCGGCGCTACCAGGCGGACGCGGCGGGTTCGGCGGCGGCGACGTCACCGTCAACCAGATGTACGTGCAGTATCAGGTCCCGCCGAATGGCAATCGCCATGTGCCGGTGGTGATGGTGCACGGGTGCTGCCTCAGCAGCAAGACGTGGGAAACGACGCCCGACGGGCGAATGGGATGGGACGAAGTACTTCGTGCGCCGCGATCGTCCGGTGTATCTCGCCGACCAGGTCTCGCGCGCGCGTCCGGGCTTCGATCCCTCGAGCGATCAGCGCCGTGAAGGCGGGCACCCAGCCGCCGAGCGCGCTGCCGAACATCCTCTACGCCAGCCAGCAGATGGCGTGGACGGTGTTTCGCTTCGGTCCCGAATACGGCAAGGCATTTCCCGACGGACAGTTCCCGATCGAAGCGGTTGACGAGCTCTACAAGCAGATGATTCCCGACCTCAACGCGCTGCTGCCGAATCCGAATCCGACGTGGAAGAACATGGCCGCGCTCGCGGTGCGGCTGAAGGGCGCGATCCTGATGGGGCACTCCGAGTCCGGCTTCTTCCCGCAGCAGGCGGCGCTGCTCGATCCGACCGGGATTCGCGGGATGATCTCGATCGAGATGCCGTGTCCGGATCTGTCGGCGGAGCAGATCGCCAAGCTCGCGAAGATTCCCACGCTGGTGATGTTCGGGGATCACCTGGGCGACGTGCAGGGCGGTCCGGCCAACTGGGCGCAGTCGCTCGAGACGTGCAACACCTACGTGCAGAAGGTGAAGGACGCCGGCGGCGACGCGGTGATGATGTATCTGCCGAAGATGGGCATCAAAGGCAACAGCCACATGCTGATGCAGGACCGCAACAGCCTGCAGCTTGCCGATCTGATCGTGGACTGGATCGATACGCACGTCGAAAAGAAGTAGCAGCGCCTAGTCGAAGGACTGCCCATGTCTCTTGCCCCAGGTGCGCAGATCGGCCCATACGAAATCGTGGCGCCGCTGGGCGTCGGAGGTATGGGCGAGGTGTACCGCGCGCGCGACCCGCGGCTCGATCGCGTCGGTGGCGATCAAGATCCTGCTGTCGCCACACGGCGCCAGCCCGACGCAGCTCGAACGCTTCCAACGTGAAGCGCGGTCACTCGCTCGTATCAGTCACCCTCACATCTGCACGCTTCATGATGTCGGACAACACGACGGTGTGGCCTTTCTCGTCATGGAGCTCCTCGAGGGTGAGACGCTCGCCGAGCGTCTCGAGCGTGGCGCCTGTTCCCCTTGATCAGGCCCTCGTCATCGCCGTACAGATCGCGGAGGCGCTGAACGCACTCCACAGAAAAGACATCGTTCACCGCGACCTGAAACCGGGCAACGTGATGCTGACGGCGAGCCGGCGCGAAGCTCCTCGACTTCGGCCTCGCCAAGCTCAGAGACTGCGGAGTACGACGACCCCGCCCGGCAGCCGACGAAGAGCCTCTCGCTGACTGACGATGGAAGCGTTCTGGGCACGCTCCCATACATGGCGCCCGAGCAGATCGAGGGACACGACGTCGACGCACGAACGGACATCTTTTCGTTTGGCACGCGTCCTCTACGAGATGATCGCGGGACGCCGGCCGTTTGTCGGCGACACTCGTGCCTCCGTGATCGCCGCCATCGTCGGCGTCGAGCCGCCCTCGCTGACGTCCTGCAACCTGGTGTGCCGCGCGCATTGGAGCGGCTGATCGGCCGCTGTCTCGCAAAGGATCCCGAGCTTCGATGGCAGACCGCTCGCGACCTGGTGACCGAGCTTCGCTGGATCGCCGAGACGGATCCGGATGCGAGCGGCGCCGTGCCACGTGCCCTCCGCCCGGCAGTGGCGCGCGCTTCTCGTCGGCGCGCTGTTGGTCGCCGTTGTCGCCGCCGCCGTGTTCGTCTGGCAGCCAGGGCATCAGTGGCGGTCCCGCCGCCCGCCGGCAAATACGTGCGCCTGACGTTCCGGCACGGCAACGTGTCGTCCGCGCGGTTCACGCCGGATGGCCAGAGCTTCGTCTACAGCGCCAGCTGGGACGGGCAGCCGTACGAAATGTTTCTCGGCCGGCCAGGCAGCCCGGATGCGCGGAACCTGGCCCTGGAGACGGGAAAGATCCTGTCCATTTCCCGCTCGGGTGACATGGCCGTGGTCTTCGGTCCGCAGAACATCAATCGAACATTCGGCGCGCGCACGCTCGGCCGGGTCCCGATGGCGGGCGGTGCCCGTCGCGACCTGCTCGATGGCGTCGTGGACGCCGATTGGATTCCAGGCACCGACACCCTTGCCGTGATTCGAGACCCCGGCGGTGGCCGTCCGTGGACGGTGGAGTTCCCGGCCGGCAACGTCGTCCATCAGGCCCGCGCTGCGTGGTCGCTTCGCGTGTCGCCGGATGCGAGCCGGATCGCGTTCTTCGAGGGCCCCGGACTGTTTACCACCGAACCGGAGGGATCCATTACGGTCGTCGAGAGATCCGGACGCAAGTCCACACTCTCTCGAAACTGGTCGGGGATCGGGTTGGCCTGGACACCCGCGGGCAACGAAGTGTGGTTTACGGCGACCCCCGGCGATGATGGTCCATCGCTGCGGGCGGTCACACTCTCGGGGCAGCAGCGCACGCTGCAGAGCGCGCCGGACTGGCTCTTCCTGCATGACATCGCCTCGGACGGCAGAGTCCTGCTGTCTCGGAACACGATCCGCGTCAGCATCGCGTGTCAGTTGCCGGGCGAAGCCAGTGAGCGTGATCTCGGATGGGCGTGGGGTGCGACGGTTCGCGCCTTGTCGCCTGATGGACAGACGCTGATCTTCCAGGAGCAGTTGGGGAACGACCTGTCCTCGACGGAGCCGATCGTGTATCGCCGAGGCATCGACGGATCAGCGGCCGTTCGCCTTGGCCAGGGGCTACCATTGGCGCTCTCTCCGGATGGCAAGTGGGTGCTGACGCTTCAGAAAGGCAATCTGGTGCTCCTGCCGACGGGAGCAGGTTCCGCGGTGACCCTCTCGAAAGGCAATCTCGCACGAGTGGACGCATCTGGCGCCTGGCTTGCCGACTCGAAGCGGATCGTCTTTACGGGAGCGCTCGCGGACGGGAGGCCCAGGGTCTACATCCAGGAGACGCCCGACGGCACGCCTCGCGCGATTACGCCGGAGGGCGTGTTCGTGCCGATAAAGGCGGCGGTGCGGGATGACAGATTCATTCTTGGTCGAGCCGCCAATCGATGGCTGCTCTATCCCGTCGAGGGTGGAGAGCCGCAGCCGGTTCCTGCGCTCACCGCCCTGGACATTCCGATTCAATGGAGCGGGGACGGCCGGTTCATTTACACCGCCACGGCCAATGTCGGCGGACCCGGCCGACCTGCCAATGACATCTTCCGCGTCGAATTGGAGAGCGGCCGCCGCACGTCTCTGGAAAACGCTCTCGCCAGCCGACCCGGTCGGGGTGGAATTTGGCGGAGGAGCGGCGGTGATCACACCAGACGGCGATGCCTACTGCTACTCGTACATTCGCCGTCTTGGCGACTTGTTCCTCCTCGATGGCGTGAAGTGAGCGGACCGCCTGCAATTCGGCGAGTTCGTGCTGGATCTGCACGCACGCGAGTTGCGACGCGGTGGCGCCCCGGTTCCGCTTTCGCCGAAGGCCTTTCAGCTTCTGGAGACTCTCGTCGCCAGTCGCCCACAGGCGCTGTCGAAGATCGCGCTTCAGGAACGCTTGTGGCCCGACACGTTCGTCG
The DNA here is from genome assembly GCA_963751025.1 of uncultured Acidobacteriota bacterium. Lineage (GTDB taxonomy): Bacteria > Acidobacteriota > Vicinamibacteria > Vicinamibacterales > UBA2999 > Gp6-AA40. The sequence goes on from CAVVTC010000019.1 coordinate 672,667, forward strand.
TCGAGAAGAATCTCGTCAACCTCGTCGCCGAAATTCGTCAGGCGCTCGGTGATGATTCCGCACATCCGCGCTTCGTCCGTACCGTCCATCGCTTCGGCTACGCGTTTCGAGAGCCGGAGGCGACGTCATCGGACGAGGTACAGGTCGCTCACAAGGTCCGCTTTCGACTCGTCTGGGCCGACGGGCGTGTGGGCATCGGCGACGGCGAACATGTGCTGGGCCGCGATCCCGATCTCGAGCTCTTTCTCGACTCGGCAAGCGTCTCGCGCCGCCATGCCCTCATCAGGGTCACGGGAGAAGAAGCGACCGTGGAAGACCTTGGCAGCAAGAACGGCACGTTCATCGCCGATCGGCGCGTCGAGTCGGCGACCCGGCTCGCCGACGGCGACGTGATTCGTGTCGGCTCGGTGCCGGTGACGTTCAAGGTGCTGGCGGTGTGGGGCTCGACGCATACCGAGCCCCACACGCCAGCATGAGCCTGTCACGGCAGTGGCTCGACGTTCACGCGATCGGCAGTCACGAGGCCGCTGGCCGTGAATACCAGGGTGCCGTCAGGCGCGAAGACGTCGGTGACGAACGGTCCACTGAATTGCTGACGATCCTGGGTCAGCCGTACGTTGGCCCGCACCTTGTACGTGCTGTTGATCGCGCCGTTGGCGAGATCGAAGCCCTGCCCGATGAACGTGATTCCGAATTGGCGGTTACCGGTTCGCACCCAGTGACCGTATCCCGTGCTCTCCGCGAGTGAGCACCCGGCTGCCATGACGCCACCATCAGCGGTGTTCATACCGGGGGCGGTGCAGCCTTCGACGCCGGGCGTGTCGAACTCGATCTTGACGTTCCAGGCGCCGGCGAGACTCTGGCTCGATTCCGGGTCCGCTTGCGCGTAGCCCGTCGCGCTCCATCCGGCCAGCACGGCCGCGATGATGACGAGAGATGCGATCCCCGTGAGTAGCTTTCCTCTGACGGCCGAGACAAATCGTGTACGCATATGGCTGACTCCTTCGATCGCGAAATTACTGAATCCGCCAGCGGGAGTCGCAGGACTGGGGCAGGGATTCGGCAGGAATGCCTCTTTGGACCCGGCGTTGTACTATCGGCCTCGTGAAAGCCTTGTCCGCCGGCGCTCTCGTTGCCACGCTCGCAATCGCCGGCACGGCATCCGCGCAGAGTCCGTCCGCCGCGCATCAGGCCACGGTCCAGCAGGTACTGCCTCACGTGCCACAACCAGCGCCTCAAGACCGGCGGACTCGCGCTCGACACGCTGGACATCGCGAGTGTCCGGTCGAATGCGGAGACGTGGGAACAGGTGGTGCGCAAGCTGCGCGTCGGCGCGATGCCGCCGCACGGCGCACGCCGGCCCGATCAGCGCACGACCGACACTCTGATTGCCTGGCTCGAAGGCGAGCTCGATCGCACCGCGACGCGCGCTCCGGGCCGGCCGGTCCTGCGACGACTCAACCGCGCCGAGTACGCCAACGCCATCCGCGATCTCCTCGCGCTGGACGTGGACGTCGCGTCGCTGCTGCCGCCTGACGTCGCGGCGTTCGGGTTCGACAACGTCGCCGACGCGCAGGGCAGTTCGCCGGCGCTGCTGCAGGCGTATCTCGCCGCCGCCCGCAAGATCAGCGCGGTCGGCGGTCGGCGATCCGCGGATCGCGGTTGGCAGCGACACCTACTCGGTGCGGCAGGATCTGTCACAGGACGTGCACCTCGACGGCCTGCCGCTCGGCACCGTCGGCGGCATGACCGCCAGACACACGTTCCCCGTCGATGGCGAGTACGAGTTCCAGGTCAGGCTCTATCGCACGAACCTGAGCGCCATCCGCGGCCTCGAGGATCCGCACGAGCTCGAGCTCCTGCTCGACGGCGAGCCGATCCTGCATGCGGCCGATCGGCGGCGAGAAGGATTTGATCGGGCTCCAGACGAACCCGACGGACACCTCCGACGTCCTCGAGGCCACGCGGCTTCGCGTGCGCCGCGCGGTCAAGGCCGGCCAGCGCGACGTGGCCGCGGCGTTTCTCGAGGCGACGCCACCGCTCTTCGAAACGAATCGACTGCAGCGCTTCATCCGCGACTTCTCGAACCCGTTCGACGCCGAGGGTGCGCCGCACGTCCAGTCGATCACCATCCAGGGCCCGTTCGGTACGAAGACCGCTGGCACGCCGCCAAGTCCACGCGTGTTCGTGTGTCGCCCGCCTTCGCCTGCCGGCTCCGGCGCGGCAGGGCCGAGGCGATCCGGTAGAGGCGGGTCTTCAGACCCGCCTGGCACAGCGACCGAAGACGCGTGCGCGAAGAGGATCTTGTCGACGTTGGCAGCGCAGGCGTACCGGCGCACGCTGGCCGACGCCGAGATCGCCGATCTGGTGAACTACTACCGGCAGGCGCGAGCCGGCGGGACATTTGACGAGGGCATCCAGTTCGGTCTGCGCCGGATTCTCGCGAGCCCGTCGTTCGTCTTCCGCCCGGAAGGAGAGCCCTCGTCTCTGGCGCCGGGCACGCCGTATCGGATCACCGACGAGGAACTGGCGACCCGGCTCTCGTTTTTCCTGTGGAGCAGTCTGCCGGACGAGCCGCTGATGCGCGCCGCGCGCGACGGTCAGCTGAAGAAGCCGGACGTGCTCGCCGCGCAGATGCGCCGCATGCTTGCCGACAGGCGCTCGTCGGCCTTCGTCGGCCAACTTCGCCGGGCAGTGGCTGCACCTGCGCAACCTGAAAGGCAAGGTGCCGAACTCGGAGCTGTTTCCCGACTTCGACGACAACCTGCGACAGGCGTTTCAGCGCGAGGCCGAGCTCTTCTTCGAGAGCATCATCCGCGACGACCGCAGCGTGCTCGATCTGATGACCGCCGACTATACGTTCGTCAACGAACGCCTCGCGCGTCACTACGGCGATCCCGAACGTCTTCGGCAGCAATTCCGGCGCGTGCCGCTGCCGGACGAGACGCGCCGCGGCATCCTGGGCAAGGGCGCGGTCCTGCTGGTGACGTCGCACGCCACGACCACCTCGCCGGTCCTGCGCGGCAAGTGGGTGCTCGAGAACCTCGTCGGCGCGCCGCCACCGCCGCCGCCCGCCGATCTCGACACCGCGCTGAAGGCCGACCCTCCGGGCGCGGCGCCGAAGACGATGCGCGAGCAGATGGAGCGGCACCGCGCGAACCCGGTCTGCGCGAACTGCCATCGCGTCATGGACCCGATCGGCTTCGCGCTCGAGAACTTCGACGTCGTCGGCGCGTGGCGGACACGGGACACAGCCGGTCTGCCGCTCAACACCGCCGACGAGCTGACCGACGGCACCAAGGTCGATGGCGTCGTCGCGCTGCGCGCGGCGCTCGTCAGGCGTCCGGACGTGTTCGTGCAGACGTTGACCGAGAAACTGATGGTCTACGCCCTCGGCCGCGGGCTCACCTACGAGGACATGCCGCAGGTGCGAGAGAGTCGTGCGGGACGCGCGGCCGGAGGGGTTATCGTTTCTCAGCCCTGATCCACGGCATCGTCGAGAGCGCGCCGTTCCAGATGCGGGTGAAGACGCGTGCGGTCAGCGGCGAGACGCGTGACCAGGGGCCGCCTTCAGGCGGCCCATACGGCACGGAGCTCATATGTTCATCACCAAGACCTCGCTGCCGCGCCGGACGTTTCTTCGCGGCCTCGGCGCGACCGTCGCGCTGCCGCTGCTCGACGCGATGGTGCCTGCGGCGACGGCGCTCGCGCAGACCGCGGGCGCGCGTCCGACCCGGTTCGGCTTCATCTACGTTCCGCATGGCGCCGACATGGCGTCGTGGACGCCCGCGACCGCCGGCACCGGCTTCGAACTGTCGCCGACGCTGACCGCGCTCGAGTCGTTCAAGAACTCGATGGTCGTCGTCAGCAACCTGAAGCGCGCCGGCGGACAGGCGGAGATGCACGCCGCCGCGGCGAGCGGCTGGTTGAGCGGCGCGGTCCCGAAGCGCACCGAGGCCGAGGATCTCGCGTGCGGCACATCGATCGATCAGGTGCTGGCGCGGCAGATCGGACAGTCGTCGCCGTTCCCGTCGCTCGAGTTCGGCACCGAGGATTTCACCGGCTACGTCGGCGGCTGCACGCCGGGCTACAGCTGCGCCTACATGACGCGATCGCGTGGGCGTCGCCGACGACGCCGCTGCCGATGGAGATCAACCCGCGCGTCGCCTTCGAGCGGCTGTTCGGCGACGGCGGCTCGGACGCGCAGCGCCGCAGCAACCTGCGCGAGGACCGCAGCATCCTCGACGGCATCCTCACCGACATGCGCGCGCTGCAGACGCGGCTCGGCGCGCACGACCGGGCGCGCGTGGACACCTACCTGCAGGACGTGCGCGAGATCGAGCGGCGCATCCAGCGCAACGAGGCGCAGCAGCGCGCGGATGTCACGCTGCGACAAGCCGCTCGGCATCCCGGAATCGTTCGAGGCCCACACGGCGCTGATGACCGATCTGCTGGCGCTGGCGTACCAGACCGAGCTCACCCGCGTCTTCACGTTCATGATGTCGCGCGAGGGCAGCCAGCGCACGTTCGGACCATCGGCGTCCCCGATCCGTGGCACGTGACCTCGCATCACGGCGACAAGGCCGGAGAAGGTGGCGCAGCAACGCGAAGATCAACGTCTTCTGCCTGCAGATGGTGGCGCGCCTGCTCGAGAAGCTGCGGGCGATGCCCGGACGGCGACGGATCGCTGCTCGATCACTCGCTGGTCTTCTACGGCAGCGGCATGGCCAACTCGAACGTGCACGCCACCGATCCGCTGCCGATGGTGGCGGTCGGCGGCGGTCTCGGCCGCGGCAACCGCCACATCGTCCTGCCCGAAGGACACCCAGATCGGCAATCTGTGGCTGACGGTGGCGAATCAGTTCGGCAGCGACGCTGAAGACCGTTCGGCCAGAGCACGGGCACGGTGGAGCTGTTCGGATGAGACCCTCGACTGTGGGGACCGCCTTCAGGTCTGCGAATGTGGGGGCCGCCTTGCAGTGTGCTACGAATGTGGGGGCCGCCTTTAGGCGGCCCTTGATCGTTGTCTGTCTGCTGGCACTGGCGACGAGCCTGGCGGCGCAGGACGGCGCGAGCGCCCTGCACCAGGCCGTCCTGTCCGGCGATCGCGCAGCCACCGAGCGGCAGATTCGTGCCGGCGCCGACGTCAACCTCGCGAACCGCTACGGCGTCACGCCGATCTCGCTCGCCGCGCAGCGAGGTCACGCCGATCTCATCGACGTCCTGCTTAAAGCGGGCGCGAGCGTCAAGACCGCGGAGTCCCGCCTGCCCGACGGCCAGACGCTCCTGATGCTGGCCGCGCGAACCGGGAACGTGGCGTCGCTGAAATCCCTGCTCGCCGCCGGCTCCAGTCCAAACGCTCGCGAGACGCGCACCGGAACCACGGCCGTCATCTGGGCGGCAACCAGCAACCGCGCGGATGCGATCCGCGTGCTGGCCGAAGCCGGCGCCGATCTGAACGTGCTAGTCGAAGATCACCGCCTACCCGCACACGCAGGCCGGCGTGCTGCTCAGCGGGCTCGAAGAGGGCGTGTCCTACGTCGGTCAGACCGTGCTGCCGCGCGGCGGCTGGTCGGCGGTCAATGTACGCGGCGCGCGAGGGCGCCGTCATGCGGCGCGAGCGCTCGCGGAGTCTGGCGCGAATCTCGACCTGACCGATCCCGAAGGCACCACCGCGCTGATCATCGCCATCATCAATGGTCACTACGACGTCGCGGCGGCGCTGATCGAGAAGGGTGCAAATCCCAACGTGGCCGACATCAAGGGCATGACGCCGCTCTACGCCGCCGTGGACATGCACACGATCGGCGACACGTTCGGCCGTCCCTATCCGCCGCGCGGCGTGATTGAGGGCAGCCTCGACGCGGCACGCGTGCTCATCAAGGGCGGCGCCAACGTGAACGCGCGCCTGAGGGGCACGATCCTCAAGCGTGTCTACGATGCCGGCGACAACCGGCTCGGCGAGGGCGCGACTCCCTTCATGCGCGCCGCACGCAAGTGCGACGTTGACATGATGCGGGTCCTGCTCGACGCGAAGGCTGACGTGACGCTGACGCAGAAGAGCGGCAACACGCCGATCATGCTGTGCGCGGGGGCAGTGGCCGGCGGCAACAGTGAGGACAGTCCCGAACGGGTCAGCGAGGCGGAGGCCCTCGCGGCCATTCAACTCGCGATCGCTGCCGGCGTGGACGTCAACGCGGCCAACGCCACCGGCGATACGGCGTTGCATATCGCCACGACGACGGGCGGCGGGCAGCCGGCGATCATCAGACTGCTGGTCGAACGTGGCGCACGGCTCGATGTGAAGAACAAGGCCGACCGCACACCCCTCGACGTCGCGATGCGCGCCCGTCAGCCGAACGAAACAATTACCGCGCTGCTCAAGGAGTTGGCTGCGCGCTGACGGAAGGCGCCGGACAGTGCCAGCCGCTGGCGTCAGCGTTGAGTCTTTCCGCCTCCGCGGGTCCCCACGTGCCGGGCTCGTATTCGAAGACCGGTGTCTGGTTGCCGAGAATCGGATCGATGATCGCCCATGACGCCTCGACCGCGTCCTGACGTGCGAAGAGCCCCTGGTCTCCTTCCATCGCGTCGCCGAGCAAGCGCTCGTACGCGTCCATCTCGTCGCCTTCGGGTTTGTCCACGAACGACAGCTCGGTGTGCTCGCCTCGCAGCGGCTCGCCGGGCTGCTTGACCTGCGCGCCGACGGCGATGACGACCTCAGGGCTCAGGCGAAAGCGCACATAGTTGGCGTGTCCTGGTGCCAGCGTCGAAAACGGCGGCCGCTTCAGGTACACGAGCACTTCGGTCGTCGTCACCGGCAGGCACTTTCCGGCGCGGATGAAGAACGGAACGCCTTCCCAGCGCCACGAATCGACCATCAGCCGCGCGGCGGCAAACGTCTCGACCTGCGATGCCGGGGCCACGCCCTCCTCCCGGCGGTAGCCGCGGTACTGACCGCGGACCAGGCTCGCCGGATCGAGCGGCGGGATCGTCCGGAATACCTTGACCTGCTCGTCCCGGACTGACTCGGGATACCCCACGATCGGCGCTTCCATGGCCAGGAAGCCGAGCACCTGGAGCATGTGGTTCTGAATCACGTCGCGGATCGCTCCGGCTTCCTCGTAGAACTTGCCGCGGCCCTGGACGTCGAAGCGCTCGGCCATCGTGATCTGGACGCTCTCGACATAGTTGCGATTCCAGATCGGCTCCAGGAACGTGTTCGCGAACCGGAAGAAGAGCAGGTTCTGGACCGGCTCCTTGCCGAGATAGTGGTCGATGCGGAAAATGTCCGACTCGGCGAACGCGCTGTGGAGCGTGGCGTTCAGCTCTCGCGCCGAGGCGAGGTCGCGGCCGAACGGTTTCTCGAGGATCACCCGCGCGCCGCGCGCGCAGCCGCTCGCGTGCAGCGAACGGACGATGATCGGGAACAGGCTCGGCGGGATCGCGAGGTAGTGCAGCGGGTGCACCGACGATCCCAGCTCGCTGCGCAGCCGGTCGAACGTCGCTGGGTCCTCGTAATCGCCTTCGATATATCGCAGCAGCGACACCAGCTTCGCGAACGCCGCTCGATCGACACCGCCGCCGTGCTGCTCGAGGCTGTCGTGCGCCCGCTGACGCAGCTTCTCGAGGCTGCTGGCCCGGGCGACGCCGATGATCGGGACGTCGAGATGCCCGCGGCGGATCATCGCCTGGAGCGCCGGGAAGATCTTCTTGAACGCCAGATCGCCGGTGGCGCCGAGAAAGACGAACGCGTCCGATCGCACAGTGCTCATCAGGTCGACGCTCATCGAGTCAGCGCTGCTCGACGTGGCCGCCGAACTCGAACCGCATCGCGGACAGCAGCCGGTTCTGAAAGTCGGCTTCGCCGCGTGAGCTGAAGCGGGAGAAGAGCGCGGCGGCGAGCACCTCCGCCGGGACACCTTCGTCGATCGCGGCGTCGATCGTCCAGCGGCCTTCGCCTGAATCGGAAACGCGGCCGGCGAACGAGTCCAGATCCGGACTCTTGCTCAGGGCCGACGCGGTCAGGTCGAGCAGCCACGACGAGACCACGCTGCCGTGGCGCCAGACTTCGGCAATCGCCGCCAGGTCGAAGTCGAACTGGTAGTACTGCGGATCGCGGAGAGGCGCGTGTTCGGCCGTCGCCTGGGCCTCGCGCGTGCCGGCGTTGGCGTGCTTGAGGATGTTGAAGCCTTCGGCATAGGCGGCCATCAGGCCGTACTCGATGCCGTTGTGCACCATCTTTACGAAGTGCCCGGCGCCGGGCGGCCCGCAGTGCAGGTAGCCGCGCTTCGCGGTGTCGTGGGGGCCGCCGTTGTCGTAGTGTCCGGCTTCAGCCGGACCCGGACCCGGAGCCAGCGTCGCGAAAATCGGATCGAGGCGACGAACCACGTCCGCCTCGCCGCCAATCATCAGACAGTAGCCGCGCTCGAGGCCCCAGACGCCGCCGCTCGTACCGCAGTCCACGTAGTGGAGCCCGCGCGGGGCGAGTCGCTTCGCGCGATCGACGTCGTCACGAAAGAACGAGTTGCCGCCGTCGATGATGATGTCGCCGGGCTTCAACCGCCGCTCCAGCTCAGCGACCATCGTCTCCACGAGCGCGGCCGGCAGCATCAGCCAGACGATGCGAGGCGCGTGCAGCCGCCCGAGGAAATCATCGAGGGTCGTGGACGCCACGGCGCCCTCGCCGGCGACGGCGCGTACCGCATCGGCTGAGCGGTCGTAGACGACGCACTCGTGCCCGCCTTTCATGAGACGCCGCACCATGTTGCCGCCCATACGGCCGAGTCCGATCATGCCGAGTTGCATCGTTCGATCCTCGTAGGAAATCAGGAATCAGCATTCAGCATTCAGGGTTGGGCCACGCAGAAGCTAGACTGAGTCTGTGAATACGGACGAGCTGAAATCGTTACAGGCGCCGCTCAAGGAGCGGTACAAGTCGGAACCGGGCGCGGCGCAGATCACGCTGCGCGCCCACGGACGCGCGGGTGAGGGGATCTCGTGCAGCGTCGAGACAGGCCGCGCGCTGGTCACGGCGGGACTGCACCCGGCGACCGGCGGCGACGGCACGCTGGCGTGCTCGGGCGACATGCTGCTCGAAGCGCTGGTCGCCTGCGCGGGCGTGACCCTTCGAGCGGTGGCCACGGCGATCGGCGTCGAGCTCCAGGACGCGACCGTCACCGCCGAGGGCGACCTGGATTTTCGAGGAACTCTTGGCGTGGCGAAAGACGCGCGGGTGGGATTCGGAGCTATCCGCCTGCACTTCGACCTCGCGACCGACGGCGTCCGCCGATCAGATCGCGACGCTGCTCAAGCTGACGGAGCGCTACTGCGTCGTTCTTCAGACGCTCCGCCAGCCGCCGGACGTGCGCGCGACGGTGACGCCGGGCCGCCTGAAGGTCGGTCCGGCTAAAGCCGGACACTACGCCGGCGGGTCCAAAAGGACCCGCCCTACTTGCCTGGCCTGATGTTCTGATTCACCCGGAAGAAGTTGGTCGGGTCGTACCGCTTCTTCACCTTGGCGAGCCGCGCGTAGTTCTTGCCGTAGCTCGCCTTCACGCGGTCCTCGCCCTCGGTATCCATCATGAAGTTCACATACGCGCCGGGCGCGCTGTGCGGATGGAGCGCGTCCCAGTACTCCCTCGCCCACGCGGTGATCTTGTCCTTGTTCGCGGGATCGGGATCGACGCCGACGATGACCTCTGCCCACTTGGCGTCGCGATAGGCCCACGCGGTGTTCTTGTTCTTCACCCGCGCCGCCGCGCCGTCGATCGGATACAGATGCATCGTGGACAGCATCGTCGGCAGACGCGAGCCCTGCTCGTGGTGCAGCGCGATCGCCTCGTCGCTGAGTTCGTGGACGAAGTCCGCTTTCCAGTACCACTGCAGGCCCGGCACGAAGAGCGCGTCGAACATGCTCTGCAGGACCGGATGAGGAATCGGTCCGACCATGTCGAGCGCCGGCGTCTTGAAGCGCGCGAATCGGCTTGAAGACCTTCTCGCGCCTTCTTCAGCGGCCCGGTGTAGCACCAGACGACGCCGCACATCTTCTTGAGGTGCAGATGCTCGGGGAAGGGCGGCCCCGGCGGGACGACGAGGTAGGCGAAGAAGCCGTTGATCTCACGCGGCGCCTTGGTGATGAACTTGCGATACCACTTCAGCACCTCGACGCTGTCCTCGATGTGCCAGAGCATCGGGCCGGCGTAGTTGGTGTGGATCGGGTGCGTCTTGAAGAGGAACGAGGTCACCACGCCGAAGTTGCCGCCGCCGCCGCGCACGGCCCAGAACAGATCGGAATTCTCCTTGGCCTGGCGGTGACGAATTTGCCGTTGGCCAGCACCATCTCGACGCCGAGCAGGTTGTCGATCGTCAGCCCGCACTGCCTGGTGAGGTGGCCGATGCCGCCGCCCAGCGTGAGTCCGCCGACGCCGGTCGTCGAGATGATGCCGGACGGGACGGCCAGGCCGAAGGGGTGCGTCGCGTGATCGACGTCGCCCCACAGCGCGCCTCCGCCGGCGAGCACCGTCTTCTTCTTCGGATCGACGCGTACGTATCGCATCGGCGACAGATCGATCACCAGGCCGTCGTCGCACACGCCGAGGCCGCCGGCGTTGTGGCCGCCGCCGCGGATCGAGGTGAGCAGCTTGTGCTCCCGCCCGAAGTTGACCGCTGAGATCACATCGGCCACGTCGGCGCAGCGCGCGATCAAGCGCGGCCGCCGGTCAATCATCCCGTTGTATACCTTGCGCGCCTCGTCGTAGCCCGCGTCGCCTGGCGCGATGAGCCCGCCGCGCAGGCTGGCTTTGAACGTCGCAACCGCTGAATCTGTCATGAACGCCTCCGATTCGCTCGTCCGGCTGAAGCCGGACACTACATCCGAACGTAGAGTCCGGCTTCAGCCGGACCTCAGTCGATGACCCGGTACACCCGCTCGTCGAGCGGGCTGCCGGTCATTGGCTGAAGGGTGTCTCTGTATTGCCTCGTATGGGGAGCGGCCACGTGCGCGTCGAGTGCCTGCTGATCGCGCCACACTTCGACGACCGTGAAATGGTTCGCGCGCATCGTGTGCTGGACGACGTCGAAGCGGACGTTGCCCGCTTCCTTGCGGCTCGTCTCGGCAAGGTCCTTCAACATCACCGCCACCTGAGGGTTGGGCGCGACATCGACGTGCGAGAGGACGATGACGTGGGCCGCCTGAAGGCGGCCCACGCCGGGCGGCCCCACGAGCGTCGAGCTCGACGACGTGACTGATGGTTTTGTAAGGGCGCTGGTCGTAGTCGCTGACGCGAACCGGCTGCAACGCGTCGCGAAGTTGTTTGAGGGCCGATCCGTCACGGGCGTCGAAGGCCTTCTGATCGCGCCAGATCTCGAACAGCGCGAAGTGGCCGGGTCGTCCGATCTGTTCGTACAGGTCGACGCTGATGAAGCCGTCGTGCGTCGCGCTGGCCGTTCGATATTGCGTGAGGAGCGCGATGGCCTTCGGTGTGGACGAGGCCATCGCTTCGACATAGGCGACCGCGTAGAAACGCGTGTCGGTCGGCGTCACGGAACCCGGCTGCTGCTCGGCGTGTGGCGCGAGCAGCAGTGCGCTGACGAGCAGGTGCAGCCAGTTCGACACGTCGTGCCCGGGGTGGCGCTCGAAACGGCTATTTCTTCGTCGCGGACCAGGCGCCGCTGCTGCCGCCGCTCGTCGTGCCCGAGATCGAGTTGCCGTTCACGCGGCCGGTGTACTTCGTCTTGTCGACGCTGAAGGTGATCTCGTCGCCACGCAGCCGCCCACCGGTGATTGGCGCGGAGCCGAGCGTTCCCTCGACCATCTGGAACGTCTGTTTCAGCGTGAGCGCGTTCGATCCGACCTGCCACGCGCCCTGCACCTGCGCCGGCACGATCCACAGGTGCGCCGTGCACCAGCTCGTGCAGTCGCCGCCAATCGTCTCGCTCTGGTCTGGCTGCCAGTCTTCCATCGTGAAGGTGTTCGAGACGATGCGGGTGCCCGGCTTCATCTTGAGAATCGTCGGACGCAGCCGCATGTTGATCGAGGGCAGCAGGAACATCGTGACGACCTGCGCCTTCGAGAAGTCGGTCTCGAAGAGGTCGGCTTTCACGAAGTTCGCCTTGCCGTTCACGCCGGCGGCCGTGGCATTCTTCTTCGACAGCTCGACCATATCCGGGTTGTATTCGACGCCCTGGGCATTGAGCCCGCGCTTGGCCGCGGTGATGACCGTGCGGCCATCGCCCGAGCCGAGGTCCATCAGATAGTCCTGCGGGGTGACCTTGGCGATATCGAGCATCTTTTCGACCAGCGCCTGAGGCGTGGGCACCCAGACGACGTCCTTGCCCGCCTGCCCGACGGTGGGCTCGAACGGCTTCGTCGTCGTAGCCTGCGCGTGCGCGGCAACCCAGGCAAAGGACACAAACGCGGTGAGAACGAGCAAACCAGTTGCGCGACGTGCATTCATGACGGCTCTCCAGGAGGGATGACAGTTTTGCAAAGCGCCCAATAGCGTATACCGGGACCGCGCTGGTTGAATACGTCCCCGGATCCGATAAATCAAAAGGCGACATACCGTCGCAAGAGGTTGACGATGTCGAGGGACGAGACCCCGGATTACTACGAGATTCTGCAGATCAGCCCCACCGCCGAGCCCGAGACCGTGCACAAGGTCTACCGGCTGCTCGCGCAGCGCTGCCACCCGGACAACAAGGACACGGGAAATGAGGCGCAATTTCGCGAACTGTCGGACGCCTATCAGGTGTTGAGCGACCCCGAGCGCCGCGCCCAGTACCGACGTCTCGCACGCGGCGTTGCGGCAGTCCCGCTGGCGGCTGGTGTCGAACGGCACGCAGGCCGCGAACGACTTCGAGGTCGAGCAGACTGATTCGCCTGACCGTGCTCGAGGTGCTCTACACGCGCCGCCGGACCGAGCCGCAGGATGCGGGGGTGTCGCCATGGGATCTCGAGCAGCTGATCGGGCGGGCCCGCGAGCAGCTCGAGTTCACCATCTGGTATCTCGCGTCAGAAGAAGTACGTGACGCGATCGGACGGCTCGTCCCTGGTGATCACCGCCGAGGGCGTCGAGTTCCTGGAAAACAACTACGCGATGAGCTCGCAGCGCCGCCTCAACGCCGCCAAGAAGGCGTCGTAGAGGCGGACCTTCAGGTCCGCCTTTTGGAAGCCTTGCGCCGCGCCCTGGCGCTCACATGGCGGTGCGCGCCAACGATGAGATCGCGAAGCGCATCCTTGCGGATCCGTGACAGCCGGACCAGCACGCACGGATAGTTCAGGTAGTGATCTTTCAGGTAGTACGTGTCCGGGTCGTCCTCGATCAGCGCGTCCCGCGCGGCGAAGTCCATCATCACCACCAGCGAGTTCGGCTCAGCCGACTTGTGTGATGCGATGCACGCGAACATCTTCCCGCGCACCTTCAGCGTGGGCTGACCCCACGTGGTCGTGACCTCGACGTCCGGCAGGGCGCGCCCGATAGCTTCCACCGCCTTGAAAGTGGTTGCTCGTGTCATCCCGTCGTGCCGATCCTAGCGTAGGATCCCTGCTCTGGAGGACACGATGGCCAAGGCCAAGAAGAAGGTGAAGCGAGCAGTCAAGGGACGAAAGGCGAAACCGGTCGCGAGGAAGCCAAAGGTCGCGAGCAAGCCAAAGAAAGTGTCCTGGCTCGCCAAGGGGTATCCGGTGCTGTCGTCGGTCACCGTGCTCGACGAGTGTGCGCAGGCGATCGAGTGGTACAAGAAGGTGCTTGGCGCCAGGCAGCGGCTGCGCCTCGACGGGCCGGGCGGATCGGTCGCGCACTGCGAACTCGGGTTCGGCGACGCGGTGCTGATGCTCGGGAGTCCGATGCCGCCGCAGTTCCCGCCGAAGAAGGCCGCGCTGGGGGTTTTCGTCAAGAACTGCGATGCGACGTACAACGCGGCGTTGAGCGCCGGCGCGCGCTCGCTGCAGGAGCCCGCCGACCAGTTCTACGGCGATCGCAACGCGCGGTTCGAGGATCCCTTCGGCAACGAGTGGTCCGTGATGACGCACATCAAGGACGTGAGCGCGAAGGAAATGAAGAAGGCCATCGCGCAGATGGGCGGCGCGGTCTGGGATCGGGATCAGGGATCAGGGATCAGGGACCGGGGATCAGAGGAGCTTGTGGATCCCGGATCCCTGATCCCGATCCCCGATCCCCTCACGTTAGAACGTCCACTCGGCGCTGATTCTCGCCAGCCGTCCCGTCAGAATCGAGTTCGCCTGCAGCCACGGGCCGCCGGGGATGAAAGCTGTTGTTGTAGGTGAGCACCGGATTCGCGTTCAGCGCGTTGTACAGATCCAGCGAGACCATCGCCCGCTTGCCGCCGAACCTGAAGTTCTTCGCGAAGCGGAAGTCGAGCTGGTTGATGCGATCGCCGTAGAGCGATCCCGGCTCGATCAGGTTGATCGTCACGTTCGGGACGTTGCCGGACGGCGCTCGTCCGAGGAAGTCCGCCACGACCGCGACATTGGCTGGTGTGGTTGCCGTTCGAACAGCCGGCATCGCGTAATTGGCGGCGAGCAGCTGCTCCGGGCTTGCTCTGGAACACCGCGCTCACCTGCGTGTCGATCTTCGGGATGGTGTAGGTCCCGAGACCTCGCACCTGCGTGAGCCACCCGTAGGCGACGTGGCAATACGGACTGGTCGTGCTGACCGTGGAGCCGACGAGCCCGGCGCCGATGCCGGCGTTCAGTTCGGGAAGGTTGGCCCGCACGTCGCAGTTGTCGGCGACGTTCTGTCCGGTGCTCGTGCCGCCCTGGATCGTGAAGTCGCCGGTTCGCAGGCTGATCGTGAGGTCCACGCCGTTGAAGTACTGATACCACTCGCCGTATTTGTTGGCGAGCGTCGCCAGGTTGTCCACCTGTCCGGACTTCGCTGGAACCACGTCATACAGGGTGCCGATCGGGTATCCCCCGCCATCGGGGAGCCGCGAATCGGACGGCGCAGTCACGGTGTACGGCGTCAGGTCGCCCGCGGCCAGCGCGAGGTTGTCGTTCATGGTGAATCCGCCGAACGATCGCCGGTAGTAGCCGACTTCGATGGACATCCGCTGCATGAGTTGTTGCTGGACCGAGAGGCCAAAGCTCCAGTCCGCCGCGCGCACGCCCCACCCGCTGAGGAGATCCGGATCGTAGTTGCCGGTCAGGACCGGCTGACCAAACCGCAGATTCGAGATCTGGCCGCAGAAGTCGGGACCGCCGCCGCCATTGACCGCCGCGGCATTGCCGTGCGCCAGCGGGTTGGCGAAGTCGCAGTCGGCCACGAGATCGGCGTCCGCGTCGATCCAGGTCCGCGTGACACCGGGTACTCCGAACGGCCCGGTCGATGTCGGGATGCGAGTCGTCGGATTCGTGTTGGCGTAGTTCAGCTGAACGCCGACGCCCTCGAGGTACTTCCCGATGTTCATCTTGACGGCGGTCCTGCCGTTGCCGAAGACGTCATACGCCAGACCGAACCGCGGCGTGATGTCCTTGTAGCTGTCGATGCCCTTGGTCTCCTCGAAGTGGTAGGCCACCGGCAGGAACGTGTCCGGTCCGATGTTCTGCTCGGGGAACCAGCTCTTGGCGATGTCGAACCGCACAGCGCCCTGCAGCGTGAGGCGGCCCATCGTGAACTGTTCCTGTGCGAACACGGCATCCCATCCGGCGCGGGCGTCGTTGATCCACGGTGAGATGGTCTGCGTCAGCTGGTTCGGGATGCCGTTGTTGAAGCGGTACCACAGGTCCGTGCTGTTCGTGGACCACGTCCGGTCGTCGGTCATCAGCGTGTGCTGATAGCCGACCTTGAGACTGTGCCGTCCGGTGACGTAGGCCAGGTTCGCTTTCCAGATGTACGACCCGGTGCGGTTGTCGCCCCAGTCCTGCGACCGGTAGACGATGCCCGGCCGGTTGCCATTGGCGGCGCAGCCGGTCGCGCACTGCTCGGTGACCTTGATCAGATCGTGAGTCGGGTTCGGATCGCGCTCGAAGTTGCCCCAGCCGTAGTACGTGCCGCCGAAGCCGGCGTCGAGGAGCAGTCGATTGGTCACCGGCGAGGTCCACGTGACCTGCGGCACGCGAAGCGGCAGGGTCTGGCTCGGGACCATTCGCCTCCGGCGACACCACCGCAGGAGTCGTGATGCCGATCGTGTTGCCCTCGCACTTCCGGCAGACCCACTGCTCGTCCCAGTAGCCGCCGATCTTGTTTCGCGGCGTGGCCTGCCAGGTCAGACGTCCGCTGATGTTCTCCCACGTCCGGTCGGAGAATCCCGGTTGGTCGGCAACGGCGCGTAGAGCCACTTCGTCGCATCGCCGGCATTCGCGTTGTAGAACTGGTTCGCGTTCACGCGCGTGCTGCCCTGCGTTCTCGCGGTCGCGAAGTACCACAGACGATCCTTGACGATCGGTCCGCCGACCGCGGCGTTGAGGTCATAGACCTTGGTCAGCGGCGTCGGTGCCGCCACTTTGCCGCCGGAGTTGTCAGCCTGCAGGTTCTTGCCGCTGCCGCTGTAGAACGCCGAGCCATGGAGATTGTTGCCACCGGTCTTGGGCACGACGTTCATCACCATGCCGGCGGTCTCTGATTCGCCAAGCCCTCCCGAGGTCGTGAACGAGATCTCCGCGGAGTTGCCGACATCGACCGAGAACCCAGGGGGCTGATTGCCTCCCGGCGGGTTGCCGACGTTGAGGCCATCGATGGTCATGCGGCCCTCGTTGTTGCGGCCGCCGTGAATCGGGAACTGCGTCGTCGCGGTGCCGGTCGCCACGTCGTTGGTGTTGGTGACGACGCCCGGCACGACGACGACCAGCGCGTTGTAGCTGCGCACCGTCGGGATCGCCTTGAGGACGTCGCTGCTCAGCACCGTCTCCCGCCTGGCGCTCTGCACGTCCACGATCGGGCTCTCGCCGGTGACGGTGACGGTTTCCTCGAGCGCGCCGACGCGCATCTCGGCGTTGATCGTCGCGGTGAACGATCCGGTCAGCTCGATGCCTTCGCGCCGGAAGGCGCTGAATCCGGGCAGCGTGAAGTTGACGGTGTAGGTTCCAGGCCTGAGATCCTCGATGCGGTACTGGCCGGTGCCGTCGCTGACGGCGGTGCGGACTTTCTCGATGAGGGCCGGACTGCTGGCTTCAACGGTGACGCCCGGGAGAATCGCGCCCGAGGTGTCTCTGACGGTGCCGGCGATGACGGCCTGTGCGACGGCGGTGGTGGGAAGGAGCGCGAAACAAACCGCAGACTGCCAGGGACCCGACGAAACTACGCATCTGGCACCTCCACGTCGTGGTGGACTGACGACCCGCTGGGAGTGGCGCCAAACCTACTCTTTTGACAGGAGAAGATCAACCGAAGCGAGGCCACACGGCGGGTCCAAGAACAGGACCCGCCCTGCCTGCACGAGGCGAGTAGGGCGGGTCTTAGACTGTGTGGACCTGCCTAGTACGTAACCCGCACCCGGTACCTGCAGCGTCGTCGCTCCATCCGCAGGAACCTGACAGATTGAACTGCGCGGCCCACGCGTCGGTCTTCGTGTACTCGTGCGTGGAGCGGATGATGCGCCACGTCCCGCCGATCGGCTCGTTGGCCTCCACCGTCACCGGCGTGCTCTTGTGGTTGCGGATGACGATCTCGTACTCGACCTCGTAGACGTTGGACGCGATCTTCTCGAAGTCCACCTGCTTCCGCTCCGAGACGACGTCGAAGGCGTTGCCGATCTTGAGATTGAGCATCTCGTCCTTCGGCGTGTGGCCGATGCGGTCCTCGCCGACGAAGTGCGTGCCGCCTTTCGAGTCGTTCTGATAGACGCGCACGATCCCGGCGGGCATCGGCAGACCGAGGCCCGCCTTCTCCTCGTTCTTGAACTGGTAGTAGACCTGCACGACGTCCTTGATCGGCGAGCCGGGGTGCTGCGCGTTGCGGTAGTAGAAGCTCTGTCCGTCCACGATGTAGCGCTTCTTGACCGGGAAGCCGGTGGCCTCGAGCATGCTCACCTGCTTGGTCTGGTTGTTGTTGATCGTCGTCTTTCGATCGAGCGTGTAGAGGTGATAGTCCGAGAACGACTCCTGCGCCATCTTCTGCGCGGCCGGCGCCGCGGCGGCCATGCGCATGTCGGCCTCCATGCGGCCGAAGGCCTGTCGCACGCGGTTCAGTTCTCCGGCGACCAGTTGCAGCTTCGCGTTCCTGAACTCCGTGCCGCTGCCGTTGGTCAGCGTGACCCAGCCGTCCACGTCGGCGAGCTTGTCGTCGCGCGCGACGGTGAGCACGTAGTCGGCGTTCCACGCGAGCTTGGTGGCGAGATACGACGCCTCGATCCGGTGACGCGCGGCGCCGCCGTTCTCGATCGACCAGATCAGCGTCGGCCTCGAGTAGAGGTTGCCGGGGAGCTCCGGGAAGCGGATGTGATCGGCGTGCAGGCCAGTGACGATCTCGTTGCCGATCTGCCAGACCGGCGCTTCGTTGTAGCTCAGAAGACGAGCCTTCACCTCTTCCTGCCGCGTGGTGCCGCCGTTCTGCACGAGGCGCACGAGCGTGACGTCGCGGCCGACGTACTTGCGCAGGAGCTTCTCGGGCTCGAGCAGGTCGTACTCGTAGTTCTGCTCGAGGACATCCACGCGCGACGGCTCGGTCAGCGAGCGGAAGTGGACGGTGGCGGGGTTGACGGTTGCGGCGATGTCCATGAACCGCAGGTCGAACGTCCCGCGCGGCAGCTGTACGTTGCGGACGTCGCGCACCAGCGCCAGGTCCGAGTTGTAGACGGTCAGCGCCAGCTCGGTCTGATCGTCCAGCGTGGACGTATCCTGTCCCTGTACCTGGGGCTGGGCGGCGCTGGCCGCGGGGCCGGCGAGCCCGAAAGCGCCATGCGCGCCGGCGATGGCGCGCGCCGATGACGAGAACGGGGGCGGCAACCCAGAGACGCGTATTCATTGAGAAACTCCTTGTATCCTTAGAACGCGCGACCGGAGAAACCTTGCAGCACTCACTTTCGGACTTGCGGCAGCGGCTGGCAGACCAGCACTATGTGGCGGATCAGGGGCTCGCCATCTCGTTGTTCCTGGCCCTCCGCCTGGGGAGGCCGCTGTTTCTCGAGGGCGAAGCCGGCGTCGGCAAGACGTCGCTCGCCGCCGCAGCGGCCGCGGCGCTCGACGCCGACCTGATTCGCCTTCAGTGCTACGAGGGCCTCGACGTCAGCCACGCCGTCTACGAGTGGGACTACGCGCGCCAGCTGCTGGAGCTGCGCATCCTCGACGCCGCCGGCGCGTTGAGCCGCGAGGACGCACACCGCGAGCTCTATAGCGATGCGTTCCTGATCAAGCGCCCGCTGCTGCAGGCCATCGATCCGGCGCGGTCGCGGCCGGCCGTTCTGCTCATCGACGAGATCGATCGCGCCGACGAAGAGTTCGAAGGCTATCTGCTGGAACTGCTGGCCGAATTCCAGGTGACGATTCCCGAGCTCGGCACGGTGCGCGCGAAGGAGCCGCCGCTCGTCATCCTCACCTCGAACCGCACGCGCGAAGTGCACGACGCGTTGAAGCGGCGCTGTCTCTACCAGTGGATCGAGTACCCGTCGTTCGAGAAGGAGCTGGCGATCGTGCGGGCGCGAGTGCCAGGCGCGTCCGCGAAGCTGGCCGAGCAGATCACCACCCTCGTGCAGAGCCTGCGTCGTGAGGAACTCTACAAGCTGCCGGGCGTGTCCGAGACGATCGACTGGGTCACCGCGCTCGTCGCCCTCGATCGGCAGGCACTCGATCCCGATGCCGTCAGCCAGACGCTGGGCATTGTCCTGAAGACGAAGGAAGACCTCGAGTCGGTGCGCGGCGAGAAGCTCGCGGGGCTCGTGAGTCTGGCGCTGGCGCAGGCGTGAGACACGTCGCCCTCCTGCGCGCCGTCAATCTGACCGACCGCAGTTTCCGTGCAATGCCGGCGCGATTCGCGCCGATCTGACATCTCTTCCAAGGTCGGCCCTTCCGAAAATCCTGATGTGAGGCTGTCGGCGCTGATCCTCGTGGGCGCAACGCTCTGCGCCAGCTCGTCCTGGGCGCAAGACACGGATGCGGTCCCCTCGTCCTCGACGAGCCAGGGCACCGGTGTCATCAGCGGGCATGTCACGTCAGCGGACGGCCAGCCACTGGCGCGCGCCGACGTGTCTCTGTCCACACCGAGTGGCAAGCGGAGCGTCGTGGCCGATGACCAGGGGTGGTTCGAATTCACGAGTCTGGTTCCAGCGGCTTACGAGGTGAGTGCGACCGGCGCGGGATACCTGACCCGCTCGTACGGTCAGACACTCGATGCCGATCGTCCGGCGCAGATCCGAATCAGGCGCGGTCAGACCAGGTCTGACATCGACGTGATCCTGCCCAAGAGCGGCGTAGTCACCGTGCAGGTAACCGATGAGTCCAATGCTCCTGTTGAGGGCGCGCGGGTGCGCCTGATCCATGCGAGCGACATCTTCTGGGAAAACGGCCAGCCGCGGACCGTGAGCCGGTCCACCAAGCAGAGGACGGAGACCACCAACGACCGCGGAGAGATTCGCGTCGCTGACCTCAAGCCCGGCGACTATTACGTGGCAGCGGCGCCTCGAGGGATGACCAGGAACACGTTCTATCCCAGTGTGTCGCGCTTCGCGGACGCGCAGCCGGTGACGCTGGAGCTCAGTCAGGAGATGACCATCGGGTTTTCGGTTGTCAGGTCACCGAAGGCTGAACCCGCACGGCGCATGGGCGTCATCGCTGTCCATGTCACCGACGAGTCTGGCAACCCGCGCGAAGGCGTTGAAGTCCGCGCACTCTCCGTGAGTGGAGACGGTGAGACCCGCACGATGACTCGCCCTGAGGTTGCGCTGACCGACTCGCCCGAGACGGGCCGTCACAAGGAGTTCTACACCGACGACAACGGCGATGCGCGAATCTATGGATTGCCGGACGGTCAATACATCGTGGTGGCGCAACCTCCGTTGTCGCACGTGGTCGGCGCCGCACGCAGCGACCGCGAGCTCGTGTTCCCGGCGATCTACTACCCGGGGTCGCCTCAGGCTGCCGACGCGCAGCCCGTCTCGATTGCGTCGTGGGACGAAGTGAACCTGGATCTCCGGCTCGCACCGGTGCCCGCAGCGCGCATCAGTGGCAGAGTCGTGCGCCTGGATGGCGAGCCAAGCCGCAGTACGGTCGTGCTCCGCTGGAATCCGGACGGGCCGCTCTACTCCGGCACGCTGAGCACCGCCGACGTGCGCATCGAGCTCGTAGATGGCTCCTTCGTATTCCCCGCCGTGCATCCGGGTGACTACATCATCGAGACCGACGACGGCGATCTGTCGGAGCCCGAGGGGCATGCGTTCATGTCGATTCGCGTAGTCCCGGGCGAGGACATCGACGACGTGCTGCTGGCGATATTTTCCAGTCGCTGACGCCTCCGTTTTTCTCTCCTGGCATTCGCGATCTACAGTGTGATGGCGCGTGTCCAACCTTCAGCGCAATCTGATCGTCTTCGGCCGGCTGCTCCGGCGCACGGGCATCGACGTGCACGTCGGCCGCGTGATCGACGTGACGGATGCACTGCAGCACGTGGACCTGGCGTCTCGCGACGAGGTCTATCACACCTGTCGTGCGCTGCTGGTGCATCGCCACGATCAGCTCGCGGTGTTCGATCGCGCGTTCGACATGTTCTGGCGCGTGCACACGGGACGCAGCACCCACGTGCAGGGTGCGCCGAGGCCGGCGGACGAGAACCGCGGTCGTCAGAGTCACGGCGAATGGCCGCCAGCAGGCGACGTCGATTCTGCAGACGAGGGCGCCTCGTCGCCCGCATTGCTGCAGACATGGAGCGATGTCGGTACGCTGGCCGACAAGGACTTCGGGGAGTTCAGCGCCGACGAGATCGTGCGGGCGCGGCTCGCGCTCGATCGGCTGGTGTGGAGTCCTGGCGAGCGCCGGACCCGGCGATGGATTCGAGGACGCGGATCGCGCGTCGATCTGCGACGGGCGATCGCGCGCAGTCTGCGTACCGGCGGCGACATTCTCACGCTGCCGCGGCGGACGCGGCGCATTCGTCCGAGGCCCATCGTCCTTCTGTGCGACGTCAGCGGATCGATGGAACGCTACTCGCGCATGCTGCTGCACTTCGCGCACGCGCTCACGCGGCGCCAGCGGCGCGTCGAGGCATTTCTATTCTCGACCGAGCTCACGCGCATCACCATGCAGTTGCGCGCCCGGCGTATCAGCGAAGCGGTCGGCGCGGTCGCCAGGGCAGTCCCTGACTGGTCGGGCGGCACCAGAATCGGCGCGGCGATTCGCCAGTTCCATCAGCAGTGGATGCGGCGCGCGCTGCGCGGCGGGCCGGTCGTGCTGCTGGTCTCCGACGGCTGGGATCGCGGCGATCCCGAGATGCTGCGTGAACAGATCGCGAGGCTGCAGCGAAGCTGTCATCGGTTGATCTGGCTCAACCCGCTCATCGGAACCGTGGGCTACGAGCCGCTCACCCGCGGCCTTCAGGCGGCGTTGCCGTTCGTTGATGACTTTTTGCCGGCCCGCACGCTGACCAATCTCGCCGACCTGGCGATACACTTGAACACGCTTTCGGCCGGCCGGTCCACGACGAAAGGACCGGCCCTACGGCTCGTCCCGCGACCTCACACTGATGGATATCACCGGCACATATACGTTCAACGCGCCTCCGGATCGAGTCTGGAGCATGCTCATGGATCCGGCGGTCATCGCCTCGTGCATCCCTGGTTGCGATCGACTCGAGCCCACTGGAGAAGATCGCTATCGAGCCTCGCTCACGGTGGCGCTGGCCGCGATCACCGGAAGCTACGAAGGCACGGTGCGAGATCACCGACAAGATCCTGAACGAGTCGTATCGCCTGATGGTTGAAGGGCAGGGCAAGCCCGGATTCGTGCAAGGGCAATGCCGCGATCGCGCTTCGGCCGGAGGGCGTGACGACGGTCGTCGACGTCAGCGGGAAGGTCGAGACCGGTGGACCAATCGCGCGTCTGGGTCAACGCCTCATCGGCAACGTGTCCAAGATGATGCAGGATCGTTTCTTCGCCTGTTTGCAAGGAAAGCTCTGATGTAGGGGCCGCCTTTCAGGCGGCCCAGGGCCGGCTAAAGCCGGCCCCCACGACAAGGAGTTCACATGCGCACGATGTCGTCCCGTCGCTACTTCCTCAAGCAGTCCGGACTCCTCGTCGCCGCATCCAGCTTCAGCTGGCCCGCCGCTTGCTCAAGGTGATCCCGTCGTCGCGGAGACGACCTACGGGCGGGTGCGCGGCACCGAGGTGAGCGGCATCAAGATCTTCAAGGGCATTCCCTACGGCGCGACCACGACGGGGCAGAACCGCTTCATGCCGCCGGTCGCTCCCGCGAAGTGGGGCGGCGTCCGTGACGCGCTGGCCTACGGCTCGAGCGCGCCGCAGAGCGAACCCGGCGCACGCCGCGCGGCCTCGGCCATCGCGGTCGCTGCCGCTGGTCTTCCCGCCGAGAGCGAAGACTGCCTCGTGCTGAACGTGTGGACGCCGGCTGTCCGGGACAACCGCAAGCGGCCGGTGATGTTCTGGTGCCACGGCGGCGGCTTCGCCACCGGCTCTGGCTCATCACCCGTCACCGAAGGCCTGAACCTCGCGCGTCGCGGCGACGTGGTCGTCGTCACGATCAACCATCGGCTCAATGTCCTCGGCTTCACGTCGCTCGAGGAAGCTGGCGGACCGGAGTTCGCCTCCTCCGGCGACGTCGGCATGCTGGACATCGTTGCCGCGCTTCGCTGGGTCCGCGACAACATCGCCGAGTTCGGCGGCGACCCGAACACCGTGATGATCTTCGGCCAGTCGGGTGGAGGACGAAAGGTCTCCACGCTGCTGGCGATGCCGTCCGCCAAGGGACTGTTCCACCGCGCGATCATCGAGAGCGGCGCGACGCTGCGGCTGGTGGAGCCCGATCAGGGCACACGGGTCGCGCGCGAGCTGATGACGACGCTCGGCATTCCGAAGGAGCGTGTGCGCGATCTCCAGAGCGTGCCGATCGATCGGATGATGTCCGCCTACTTCGAGGTCGTGCGGCGGATGAACGTCGATCAGATGACGCAGGGGTTCTCGCCGCTGGCCGACGGCACCGAGGTCCATCATCCGTTCCACCCGACCGCATCGACGGTATCGGCCGACGTGCCGGTGATGCTCGGCTCGACGCGTACCGAGCTGACGTCGAGCGCCCAGGAAGCGGACTTCTCGCTGACCGATGCCGCGATGCGCGGGCGCGTCCGGCAGTTGATCGGCAATGCGCGCCGACAGCGCCATTCAGGTGTATCAGAAGGCCAATCCCGGCGCGACCGCGTCAGACATCTACTTCCTGATCGCCAGCGACTATCGCTACAGCGGACCGGTGATGAAGATCGCCGAGCGCCGAGCCGCGCTCGGCAAGGGGCCGGTCTACCTGTACTACTTCCGCTGGGAGACGCCGGTGGATGGCGGTCGCTTGAAGTCGCCGCACACGATCGAGATCCCGTTTGCGTTCGACAACGTCCAGGCCGCGAAGCGACTCACCGGTGGTGGTCCGGAGGCGATGGCGCTCGCCGACAAGGTCAGCGACACCTGGATCGCGTTCGCGAAGACCGGCAATCCGAACCAGCCCAAGATGCCGCGCTGGCCGGCGTTCAACGCCAAGGAACGGCCCACGATGGTGTTCAACACCGAGAGCCGGGTGGTGAACGATCCGATCAGGGAACAGCGGCTGACGATGTGGAAGGCGCTCGGCTACGTAACTCCGATCAGCCGTCCACTCTCATGTTCCAATTGGCGGGTTGTGGGAGTTGGATTTGGAATGCGCAGAACTGGAGATGACACTTACCTCGTATGCCCGTCGTCTTCATTCCACACGGCGGCGGGCCGTGGCCGTTCGTGGAGATGGGCTTTCCGCGCGACGACGTCGATCGTCTCGCGGGCTATCTCCGCTCGGTGCGAGCCCTTCCGCCTGTGCCGCCTCGCGCGCTGCTCGTCGTCTCCGCACATTGGGAAGAGCCGGTGCCGACGGTGATGACGTCGCTGCACCCGCCGATCCTCTACGACTACTACGGGTTTCCACCGGAGTCCTACACGATCACGTGGCCGGCACCAGGCGCGCCGGCACTTGCCTCGCGTGTGCGGGAACTGCTCGAGGCGTCCGGGATAGCGAACGCCGCCGACGCCGGGCGCGGCTACGATCACGGCACGTTCATCCCGTTGAAGCTGACCTATCCCGACGCGGATGTGCCGGCGATTCAACTGTCGCTCAAGCAGGGGCTCGATCCCGCCGAGCACATCGCGCTCGGGCGCGCGCTCATGCCCCTTCGAGACGAGGGGATCTTCATCATCGGCAGCGGGATGACGTTCCACAACCTGCGCGCGTTTCGCGATCCCCGTGCGGCGCCGGTTGCCGAGACGTTCGATGCCTGGCTGCGCGAGACGATGGCGCTCGATGCCGATTCACGGAACGAGCGGCTGAAGGTGTGGGCCTCTGCTCCAGCAGCTCGCGCCGCGCACCCGCGTGAAGAGCATCTGATTCCGCTCATGGTCGCGTCTGGCGCCGCCGGCGACGATCGCGCGTCGGTCGCCTTCAACGATACGTTTACCGGGTCTTCGGTTATCGGCGTATCACTTTGGAGTTGGTTAGTGGCTGGTGGTTAGTGGGTCGTTGAAACCACTAACCACCGACCACCAACCAGAGGTCTTACGCCCGCGCGGCGGCTCCTTCGAGGGCGCGCCGCGTGAAGACAGGGATCATCGCGCGGCGATAGGTCTCGCTGGCGTGGATGTCCGCGTTGATCTCCTTGAGATCCTTGCCGGCGATCTGCGCGGCCGATTCGATCGTCTCCGCTGACAGCGGCTGACCGGTGAGCGCCTGCTCGACGTTCTTCAGCCTCGTCGCATGCGAGCTGGCGCCAGTGAGCCCGACACGGGCTGACTGAATCGAGCCGTTCTTCACCTCGAGCGCCACGGCGACACCCACAATCGCGTAGTGCGAGGCCCGCTGGTGCAGCTTGGCGTAGGCCGCCGACTTGACCGGCGCGAACTGCACGCCGGTGATGATTTCGTCCGACGCGAGATCGACGGTGAACAGGTCCTGAAAGAAGTCACTGGCCTTGACGACGCGCGAACCGCCGGGGCCGGTGATCTGGATGCCAGCGTCGAGCGCCAGCATCACCGCCGGATAGTCGGCCGACGGATCCGCGTGCGCGAGGCTGCCGCCGAGCGTGCCGCGGTTGCGAACCTGCGGATCGCCGATGGCGCCGGCCGCATCGGACACCATCGGACACTTCTGGCGCAGCACCGGTGACGAGGCCACGTCGTGATGCACGGTCGCGGCGCCGATCTCGATCTGGCCGTCCTTCTCCGTGATACCGGACAGGCCCGGAATGCGCGCGATGTCGATGAGGACCGTCGGCTCGCTGAGTCGCAGCTTCATCAGCGGCACGAGGCTGTGCCCGCCGGCGAGCAGCTTCCCGCTGGTGCTTTGCAGTTTCTTGATCGCGTCCTCAACCGACGCCGCGCGGTGGTAGTCGAATTGGGTCGGAATCACGCCCGGCCTCCCTGCCCCTGTTGAGGGGCTTGGATGATGCGCCACAGTTTTTCCGGCCGCAGCATCATGTCGATGTGCTTCACGCCGAACTCGCTCAATGCGTCAACCGCCGCGCAGACGATGCTCGGCGTCGAGCCGAGCGTGCCGGCTTCGCCGACGCCCTTGGCGCCGAGCGGGTTGACCGGCGTCGGCGTGACGGTGCTGATCCAGCTCGAAGCGAGGGAAGTCGGTCGCGCGCGGGATCGCATAGTCCATGAACGAGCCGGTGATCAGCTGGCCGTCCGAGTTGTAGACGACCTCTTCGATGAGCGCCTGGCCGATGCCCTGCGCCAGGCCGCCGTGAATCTGGCCCTCGACGATCAGCGGGTTGATCAGATGTCCGGCATCGTCCACGGCCACGACCTTCAGTAGCCGCGGCTCGCCCGTGTCCCGATCGATCTCGAGCATCGTGATGTGGCAGCCGAACGGGTAGGTGTTGTTGCTCGGCTCGAAGAAGGCTTCCTCGCTGAGGCCCGGTTCGAGGCCGGCGGGAAGCGGCACGGGAATATACGCGTAGCCGGCGACCTCGGCGAACGTCTTGCCCTTGGCCGGCGCGCCCTTGACGAAAATCTTGCCGTTCTCGAAGACGAGGTCGTCCTCGCTCGCCTCCATCAGCGCGGCCGCGAACTTCGCCATCTTCGCTTTGACCTTGTTGCCGGCCATGTGCAGCGCCGTGCCGCCGACGGCCTGCGAGCGGCTGCCGAACGTGCCGATGCCCTGCTTCACGATGCTCGGTGTCGCCGTGCAGGATCGTCACGTGCTCGAAGGGCACGCCGAACTGATCGGCGAGCATCTGCGCGAACGTCGTCTCGTTGCCCTGTCCGTGCGGCGACGCGCCGGTCGTGGCGCTGATGCGGCCGTCGCGCTCGATGGTGACCTGCGAGTGCTCCCATCCTCCGGTCGGGAGCGACGCCGACGGCCCGATGCCGCAGACCTCGACGTACATCGCGAGACCGAGGCCGACGAGACGGCCTTGGGCCTTGGCGGCGTCGCGCTCCTTCTTCAACTCGGTCCAGTTCGCGTTCTTCAGCGCGCGATCGAGCGCTTTCTCGTAGTCGCCCGAGTCGTAGACCGCGCCCATCTGCGTCACGAACGGAAACTTGTCCTTGGGGATGAAGTTCTTCCGCCGCACCTCCGCGGGATCCATGTTCAGCTCGCGCGCCAGCATGTCCATCGCGCGCTCGACGAAGTAGGTCGCCTCGGGACGGCCGGCGCCGCGATAGGCGTCGGTCGGCGTCTTGTTCGTGAAGACCTCGGTCAGCGTCGCGCGAATCGCCGGGATGTTGTAGGTCGCGTTCGCCATCAGCATCGTCAGCGTCGGGATGGCGGCCGTCAGCAGCATGTTGTAGGCGCCGATGTCGGCGATGAGCCGCATCTTCATGCCGAGCACGGTGCCGTCGCGCTTCGCGGCGAGGTCGATGTAGCAGAGGATGTCGCGGCCGTGGATCGTGGCGACGAACGCTTCCGAGCGATCCTCGATCCACTTCACCGGCAGGCCGAGCCGCTTGGAGATCGCCGCGGCGACGTACTCCTCGGCGTAGATGTTGATCTTGGCGCCGAAGCCGCCGCCGACTTCCGGGGCGATCGCGCGGACCTGATCCTGGCCCATCCCGTTCATCGCCGCGATCATCGTCCGCAGGATGTGCGGGTTCTGCGTGGACGACCAGATGGTCATCGTGCCGCGTCCCGGGCTCGTAGTGCGCGAGGACGCCGCGCGGTTCCATCGCCGTCGGCGCGAGACGGTGGTTCAGCATGCGCTGCGAGATGACGACCTCCGCGGCGGCGAAGGCCTTGTTGATCGCCGTGTCGTCCACGGAGGAGCCGTCGGGGGCCACGCCGGTGCCGCTCGGCACGAGCGGCACCGCCAGGTTGTTCGGGAAAGTCCTTGTGAATCATGCGCCGGCTTGCCGGTCATCGCCAGCTCGGTGTCGATGACCGCAGGCAGCGTTTCGTACCGCACGACGATGGCGTCGGCGGCGTCGCGCGCGACGTAGCGATCGGTGGCCACGACGACCGCAACCGGCTCGCCGGTAAAGCGGACGACGTCGATGGCGATCGCGTGATGGTCGGGCGAGGGGAACGGCGTGCCGATCGGCATCGGCCCGAGGAACTCGGCAATCTGCTTGCCGGTGAACACGGCTTCGACGCCGTCCATCGCCTGCGCGGCGCTGACGTCGATCGAGGTGATCTTGCCGTGCGCGACGTCGCTGCGCTTGAACGCCAGATGCTGCATGCCGGCGATCTTGATGTCGTCGACGTACTGGCCCAGGCCCTGAATGAGACGCGGGTCTTCGCGCCGCTTGACGCGCTGGCCCACGAGCTTCGGCAACACAGGAGTAGACATGACTACCTCTTGCCCGCGGCGTATTGCACGGCGTTGACGATGTGCTGATAGCCCGTGCAGCGGCAGAAGTTGCCGGAGATGCCTTCGCGGATCTGCTCTTCGCTCGGCTTCGGGTTCTCGTTGAGCAGGTTGACCGCCGACATGATCATGCCCGGCGTGCAGTAGCCGCACTGGAGGCCGTGCTCTTCCCAGAAGCCTTCCTGCAGCGGGTGGAGCTGGCCGTCCTTGGCGAGCCCCTCAATCGTGGTGATCGTCGAGCCGTCGGCCTGGACCGCGAATATCGTGCAGGACTTGGCGCTGCGGCCATCGATGAGCACCGTGCACGCGCCGCACTGGCTGGTGTCGCAGCCGATGTGGGTGCCGGTGAGATTGAGGTGTTCGCGCAGGAAGTGCGCGAGCAGCAGTCGCGGCTCGACGTGCGCTTTCCGCACCTTGCCGTTGACGGTGATCGATACCTGCGTCATCTGTCCTCTGTCCTTTCCGCGTGAGCCCCCAAGATTAATGGGCCTCGCGTCAATGCGACAAGGGGTTTTCGGCTGTTCGTAGGCCGTCCTGACGCCGCGGCCCTGCGGCCGGCTACGGCGCGATGCGAATCCAGGTCGCGCCCTGGTCCTCGGTCCGCATCGTGCGGCCGTCGGTGGTGACGACCGTCGCGCGGCGGCCGTCGGTCGCCTGGATGGAGACGAAGTCCGTGCGTTCGCGGAAAGGGACACGGATGAACCGCAGACCATCCGTCGTCACGTATATCGCGCCGGCGCGGCCGACCAGCCAGCACACCGATGGCGCGGGCGAAGACCCGCCGGTGAGCGTCGCGGATTCGGGGAGCGCCGCGGGTTGCCACTGTGCTCCCCGATCGGTCGAGCGTTCGACCCGGCCCGCGCCAATCACGCGCCAGCGGGTCATCGGATCGGGGGAGACGACCTCGAACTGCGCGACGACCGCGGCGAAGGTCTGCGTGTTGCCCTGTCGCAGGGTCCTGGCGGGTGATTCCTCGGCGGCTGCGCTGAGCCCGGCTGCTTCGCGCTTGGCGGCAGGCGCGGCTGCGGGAGGCGCGGCGGCGCGGCTGCGGGGGCCGCGGGCTCCGACTTCGCCTGAAGGTCAGTCGTCCGTTGATCGGCTCGATCGGCTTCGGCCGCGGGTGGAGGGGCCGCCGCGGCCCGGCGCTCCGGTGTGGCCTGCGGCGCCTCGCGCGCTTCGTCTCGTGCTCGTGCAGACGACGGCGCGCTCGGGCTCTCCGGTCTGGCGACTGCGGCGTCTCGATCCGATCGAGTTCTGGCGTCCGCGACCTTCTGCTCTTTCGTGTCGTCGGCCGGCGACGGCGGCGGCGCCGTCGCTGGAGTTGGTGCTTGTGTTTGTGCCTGCCTGGCGACGTCGGTATCCGATATCGCCGAGCGGAACCGGCTCTGGGCGTGGGATCAGCACCCACAGCGCGGCCACTGTCGCGGCGGTCGCCACCGGGACGAGCCATCGCAGGTGCCAGCGCTGCCAGAGCGAACCCGTCGCCGGGATCTCGGGCGTTGTACGAACGAAGGTCGCCAGCATCGCCGTGCAGCGGTCGCATTCGGACAGGTGCAGCTCCACTGCAACCGCCTCAGGCTTGGGCAGCCCCCCGTCGGCCCACGCGGCCAGCGTTTCGGCGTCAACGCACTGCACTGGATCTCTCCTTACCCTTGGAACGATCGGCGCCGCGATCCTTGCGTTTGGGGTCAGACTCGGGGTCAGACCCCGACTCTGACCCCGGGTCTGACCCCAACATCTCGGCCAGGTCCAGGTTGGCAGAATCTGCGACGACAGCGGCAAAGCAGTCGGCAATTTCTGCGTCGCTCATGCGCTGCTCACGGAGCTGACCTTCAACAGCCGTGCGAATGTCGCGACGAATCCGGCTCAGATGGCGCGATGCCGTGGCCTCGGATTCCTTCAGCATGCGCCCAATCTGGGCCAGCGTCAGATCCTGGGCATAGTAGCAGCGCAGCCGCAGCCGATCCCGCGGCGCGAGCGCGGCCACCGCGGCCGTCACGCCATGACGCATCAGGGCGACGTAGCCGGTCCGGTCCGGATCGACCTCCTCGCGCGGCGCGGCGATCGCGCCGGCCGCCTCGTCTTCCGGCAGCGGATCCTGACGACGAACGCTGCGGAGGCGATCGACGTGCCGCTGCGACAGCACCGCGCGCAGCCACGTGGCGAGACTGCTGCGACCGTGAAAGTAGCGAAAATGCGACCGCCGTTCTCCGTCGCGCACGTCGAGTCCGAACAGTTCCCCGTACAGCGAGTCCGCGAGATCGCGTGAGCCGCCGGACGGATCGATGGCATCCGCCGCTCGATAGAGCACCGGTCGATGCTCGCGAATGAAGTGCTCCCACGCCGGCTCCGATCCCTGCGCGCACGCGCAGGCGAGCGCGAGGTCTTCGAGATGGAGCGCGTCGAGATACCGCTCGAGCTGTCTCGGATCGGCCGGGCCGGAGGCGAACGCTTTCCGCGCGCTCGACTCGAGCGCGTCGGCGAACACATCGATCGACAGCGACCATCTGTCCGCGCGCGCCTTCCGGTGAAGCCGCTCGACGGTCGCCCGATCGAGCGTTGAACGCGCCTCGACCGCGGGGTCTAAAGACCCCGCTCTACGGTTGTCCTTCATGCGTGCGAATGGTCTCGAGGAAGATGCCGCCCAGATCCTCCGCCTTGCGCGCGCCGACGCCCTTGACCGTCATCAGTGAGCCGATCGACGAGGGCCGCAGTCGCGCCATCTCGCGCAGCGTCGCATCGTGGAAGATCACGTACGGCGGCACGCCGCGTGCCCGCGCGAGGTCCAGCCGCACGCCGCGCAGGCGCTCGAATAGCGTTCGATCGACGCCATCCCACGACTCCGACTCCGCGCGCGACCGCTTGCGCGCCTCGCCCTTCTTCGGCACGCGCTGCCGCGCCAGCGCCAGACCCGAAACGCTCGCCTCGTCCTTGAGCAGCTGAACTCCCTGTGCCGTCACCCGCAACACCGGATACGCATCGTCGGTCTGGTGGAGGAGGCCGAGCCCGATCAGTTGCTCGATGTACCCACGAAGCTCCGCAACCGACGCGTCCGGGAGCAGGCCGAACGTACTGAGCTTGTCGTGTGCCCGTGAGACGATTTGTTCGCTCGTCTGACCGCGCAGGACGCTGGCCACGTGCGTCGCGCCGAACCGCTGCCCGACGCGGACGACGCACGAGAGGATCTTCCGGGCAAGGACGACGGGTTCAGCTGCGGCCTCGAGTTCGCCCAGGCACACGTCACAGGCCGCGCAGTCATCCTTCGGATAGCGGTCGCCGAAGTAGGCGCTGAGGTGCCGATGACGGCAGCCGACGCTTGCGGTGTACCGCTCCATCAGTCGCAGCAGACCGCGCGAGCCTTCGGTCAGCTCGCCGTTCTGCTCCATCATGTGGCGCCACTTCATGAAATCCGCGCTCGAGTAGATCAGCAGGCACTCCGCTTCCAGGCCGTCGCGTCCCGCCCGTCCGGATTCCTGCTGGTAGTGCTCGAGCGATCGCGGCGCGCCTGCATGTACGACGAACCGGACGTCGGATCGGTCGATGCCCATTCCGAATGCCACGGTCGCCACGACGATCTGGACACGCTCGTTGAGGAAGGCATCCTGATGCGTCTTGCGCTCCTGATCCGAGAGCCCGGCGTGGTAGGGCAGTGCCGGGGTGCCGGTTTCGGTGAGCCACGCCGCGAGCGCATCGACCTCCTTTCGCGACGTGCAGTAGACGATGCCGGCTTCGCCGCGGTGCCGCTCGAGGACGTCGAGGAGCTGACGCTTCAGCAGCGCTCGCGGGAGCACGCGGTAGAGGAGGTTCGGCCGATCGAAGGAGCCAACCAGCTCGATCGGATCGCTCAGCCCGAGTTGCGTGCCGATGTCGCGGCGCACGCGCGCAGTCGCCGTCGCGGTGTAGGCGTGGACTCCGATGCCGGGCAGAAGCTGGCGCAGCCGGCCGAGCTGACGATACTCCGGCCTGAAGTCGTGACCCCATTGACTGATGCAATGGGCTTCGTCCACGGCGACGAAGCTCGGGTTGCACGCGGCGAGTCGTGACAGGAAGCTGTCGCTGCCCTCGCCGACGAGCCGTTCCGGCGATACGTACAACAGACGGTAGCGTCCCTCACGCAGTCCCGCGAGGACCGATGTCTTTTCGTCGGACGACAACGAGCTGTTGTACAGACCCGCGGCCACGCCGTTTCCGACCAGCGTGTCCACCTGATCCTTCATCAGCGAGATCAGCGGCGACACGACGAGGGCCAGACCCGGTCGAACGAGTGCCGGCGCCTGGAAGCAGAGCGACTTCCCGCTGCCGGTGGGCATCACCACCACGGAATCCCGGCCGGCGAGAACCGCGTCCATGGCTTCCCGCTGCAGCGGCCGAAGTGCTGTGTACCCCCAGTAGCGCGCGATGACCTGGTCGAGCTCCGTCACAACGTGAGACTACCATTCGGCATGACCATTCGCTCCGAAGCGCGTCTTCAACAGAGCCTCGACGAGGTCACACGTCTGCTCGACAAGCACCGCGTGCTGGAAACGCTGGCCCATCGGCAGGAAGGCCCGAAACGCGATCTTCTCGAGAGCCTGCAGCATCGACAGAATCTCGCTGAGTTGAGCAAACGCGTGCGCGCGATGCACGGCGCGGACCTGGCGTTCGTCCTCGAGGCGCTTCCGCCCGACGACCGTCGCCTGGTGTGGGAACAAGCGAGCCCCGAGCAGGCGGGCCGTGCGTTCGTCGAGGTCTCGAGCGTGGTCCGCGAGTGGCTCGTCGAAGCCACTCCGCAGCAGTCGCTGGTGGAACTGCTCCTCACGATGGACCCGGAGGATCTCGGCTACGTGTCGGAGTCGATCCCGCCGGCGATCCTCAACGATGTGTCGCGTGCGCTCGCCTCCGCGGATCGACAGGCCTTCGAGGAGTCGATCCAGTACCGAGGAGGAGCAGGTCGGCCATCACATGACGCGCGAGTGGGTGATGGTGTCCGAGAGCAGCACCATTCAGCAGACGATCGAGGAACTGCGCAGGCTGGGGGAGCTGCCTCCCCAGACCGACCGCGTGTTCGTCGTGGACGCGCGCCACGTGTTCCGCGGCTCGATTCCGCTGCCGACGCTCCTCGTGAAGGATCCCTCATCGCCGGTCATCGGTGCGGTGGCGGCCGATACGGTGACCTTCGAGCCCACCGAGCATGTGCACCAGGCAGTGAAGGCATTCGAGCGGTACGACCTTGTGTCCGCGCCGGTCGTGGACGATCGCGGCAAGCTGGTTGGACGCCTGACGGTGGACACCGTGATGGACCTGGCAAGGGACGAGGCCGACCTGCGCGCGCTGAAGCGAGCCGGCCTGACGCGAGACGAGGATCTGTTCGCCGGCCCGTGGGACAGCGCCCGCAACCGCTGGCCGTGGCTGGCAGTCAATCTGGTGACCGCGTTTGCCGCGTCGCGTGTCATCGGCCGGTTCGAGGGCACGATCAGCGGTCTCTCGGCGCTCGCCGCACTGATGCCCATCGTGGCCAGCATTGGCGGCAACACCGGTAATCAGACGATGGCGATCATGATTCGCGCGCTGGCGGTGGAGCAGCTGAAACCATCGGGGGCCTGGCGGGTGCTGAACAAGGAGTTGCTCGTCAGCCTGCTCAACGGGTCGGTGTGGGGCGTCGTCGTCGGACTCGTGGCCCTGGCGCTCTACTCGAATGTCGCACTCGGTGTGGTGATGACCAGTGCCGTCGTTTTGAATCTGGTCGTTGCCGGGTTCGTCGGCGTGGCCATCCCTCTTGGTCTTCACGCGACCGGTCGAGACCCGGCCTACGGATCGAGTGTGCTGCTGACGTTCGTGACCGACGCGATGGGATTCTTTCTGTTCTTGGGCCTCGCGAGCGTAATTTTGTTTTGAGGTCCGGCTGAAGCCGGACACTACGATCGCGTACGTAGTGTCCGCCTTTAGGCGGACCGTGCGAGCTGCGCCTTTAGGCGGACCGTGCGAGCTGCGCCTTCAGGCGGACGTTATCGTCCGGCCTCGATCAACGCGAGCGAGGCGAACGAGGTCGCGGCATCCTGCATGAACAGCGACTCCATCGAGCCTTCGGGGTAGCGCTTGTTCATCGACAGCGCTGTCCAGGCGCCAGTCTTCGGATCCTGGTGCGACGCGAGCCACGTCAGCGCTTTCGCCAGGCGTGGCTCGGAGGCGGCCGTGCCGCCGCGAAGCAGCGCGAACGTCGTGAAGGCAGTGGCGTAGGCGTTGCTGCCCGGGGCCGGCGGTGCGTCGGGATGTGCCGCCCATGGCCCGAGCGACTCGGTCGTCCATCCGCCATCGGCCTGCTGCCTGGCGAGTGCGTCGGCGACGATCGACTCGCGCTGCGAATCGGGGATGAATGCGCGCGCCATCAACAGGGCGAGACGATCGTGTAGGCGGCGCGATGCGACGGAGTCCTGCAGGTAGGCGCGCAACGCCGCGGTGTGCTCGCGGACCTTCGGTGTGTCGCGATACTCCGCGGGCGTCTGCGATGTCGCCACCGCGGCGAACACTGCGCCGTAGCGGCCGGATTCGGTGTTCTCCCACGGGTCGAGGTTCGCTGCGTACCATCGCCAGCCGCCCTTCGACGGCCCGTCTGCGCTCTGCAGCGTCCAGAGCTGATCGAACGCCTTCTGCGTGTGTGCGCTCATCGTCTTCGTCGCGTCCTCGCGGCTGAGGAACATCGCGCTGAAGATCGTTTCGACTCCCTGCAGTCCGCCCGCCGGCTTCTCGCCGACCTTGGCGCGCAGCCGATCGAGCAGGCCGACTTCGTACATCGTCGGCTGGCTTTCCTTCAGCACGCGGCGAAGCGCCGGACGGGCGAGGAGATACGTCATCCCGGTATGGCACGAGACGCACGGGCCATCGGCCGACATTGCCGGCTTCCAGGAGAACCATTCCTTCTGACGGCTGTCGAGATAGCGTGCGGCCGCCTCCGGACTCCAGTCGGCGGACAGCGTTGAGGTGGTTGTGACGAGTAGGGCGACGAGCGTCAGCAACTTGCGCATGAGGGATTCTAACGCGGAGGCTGAAGCCTCCGGTCCTCCGATCTGCGCCTGTAGAGCGCACGCTTCAGCGTGCGCGATCGCGTGCGTCCACAGCCAGCGCTGCGACCCGATAGAGGCCGTGCACGAACTTGCCGTAGGGCAAGGTAAGAAACAGCGCGAGCACAATCCCGAGGTGCACGATGAGCAGGTACGGCATGAACCACTCGTGCCGCAGCACGAGCAGCGCCAGTCCGGTCAGCGTGGTGAAGAAGAGCAGCGCCAGGAACGATTCGTCCAGCCCGTGCTGCGTTTCGTCGCTCATCGCGGGGTCGCGACGGCGACGCAGGATCCATAACCCGAGACATCCCACCAGCAGACCCACGCCGCCCACTGTGCCGAGAATGACCGGCAGGCTCGTGTAGGCATACGGCGCGCGCCAGCCGAAGACGTTGTCGTACAGCGCCGCGACCGACGTCGAGGCGAAGCAGAGAAGAAAGCCGTAAAAGGTGCAGTGGTGCAGCCAGCGTCGCCATGGGGAACGCTGTTCTTCGCCCGAAACGCAGTCGGCGCCGCTGCCGTGGAGATGCCGGAGGGTGAGCGCATCTGTGATGGGCCGGCTAAAGCCGGCCCCTACGTACGTGGGGGCCGCCTTCAGGCGGCCCGCGTCGGCCTCACGAACGTCGCGCACGAATCGGGTGACACCGATCGCCATCGCGATCAACGCGAACAGAAAGACGATCCCGAACAGGCTCACCATCACACCGTGCGGGACGACGGCGTAGAAATCGGCGGACCCATCGGCTGGCGCTAATCCTCCAGGCGCCGCGGCAGCCATGATCGCGCTGAGAACCACCGCGAGGCCGAGTCCCGTCAGCAGGCTGTGCCGAGCGAACGCGACGCCGAGCGCGCGAGGCCAGGCGTACTCCTGATAGGACTGCAGCCGAATCTCCGCGAGCGTCTTCGGCACGTTGATGCCGAACTCGTGCGGCGGCGCGTACTGGCATGCGTAGAGGCACTCGCCGCAGTTGTGACAGAGGTTGGCCAGGTACGCGAGGTCCACCTTCGCGAACGTCTGCCGCTCTTCCATCGCCGGAAACACAGGACAGGTCCTGTTCGCAGTACCGGCAGGCGTTGCACACGGTCATGACGTGTGCGCCGCGCTGCGTCAGCTCATCGAGCTGCACGGCCTGCGCTCTCTCCGGCAATCCGGCCGAACACGGTGCCGATGGTCATGCCGATACCGGCGATGTATCCCTTGCGGAGAATGTTCCCCGCCATGATCTCGCCGGCCGCGTAACACGTTCTGCATCGGCGTCCCGCTCGTCGTCAGCACCCGCCCGGTGTCGTCAACGCGCAACCCGAGATAGGTGAACGTGATGCCGGGCCTGAGTGGATAGCCCCAGTACGGCGGCGCGTCGAGCCGCTGCGCCCAGTGGCTCTTGTCCGGCGACAGGCCACGCGTGTGACAGTCGTCCAGGGCCTCGAGGTTGAACGTGCCAGGTCGAACGGCGTCGTTGAACCTCGAAACCGTCTCGCTCACGCGATCCGGCGGAAGACCGAGGCGCGTCGCCAGTTCCGGGATGGTGTCCGCCGCGATCGGCGGAAACACCGACGGCATGAATCGTCGCGCGACCTTCGCGTCGAGCAGGCAATACGCCTGCTGCGCCGGCTGCTGCGCGACGAGAGTGCCCCAGCTCGCGTAGCGCTTCGGCCACAGGTCCTCGCCTTCGTCCGCGAACCGTTCGCCCAGTTGATTGACGACGATCCCGAGAGGAATGCAGTCGAGGCGGGTGACGATGCCGCCGTCGAATTTCGGGGCGCGGGCATCCACGGCGATCGCGTGGCACGCGCGGGGATCGCCGATCGGCTGCGCTCCGGCATCCAGCATCAGCCGCAGCGGTGTACCGGTGTTGAACGGCGTGCCGCGCACGATGAAGTTGTCGGCCGCATCGCCCCAGCAGTCCTTCAGCCAATCGAGGTTGGACTCGAATCCTCCGGTCGCGATGACGACTGTTTTGCCGTGGACCTCGTCCGCCTGAAGGCGGACACTACGTTCGTGCATCTGAAGGCGGACCCCACGAAAGAAGCCATCCTTCACGTCGATGCCGACGACCTCGGTGTCGTACATCACGTCGATGCCGAGTCGGTCGGCCGCCGCGTAATAGCTGTTCATCACGGCCTTGCCGCCGCCGAGAAAGAATGCGTTGGTGCGCGACAGGTGCAGCGTGCCGCGCAGCGCGGACTGAAAGCGGACGCCGTATCGTCCCATCCATTCCGTGCACGCCTTCGATTGGCAGATGAGCAGCCGCGCCAGCGCTTCATCGGTCTCGTTCGCATTGACGCGCAGCAGATCGGCAAAGAACTCGTCCTCCGAGTACTCGCCGGTGAGTCCCGCGGTCGGCGCATCGTGCGCGCAGCGGAGATTCCGCGTGTGCCGGCTGTTCCCGCCGCGGAACTCGCGGGGCGCCCGTTCGACGACCAGGACGCGCGCGCCGGCTTCACGTGCAGTGAGCGCGGCGCACAAGGCGGCGTTCCCTCCGCCGAGGACCACGACGTCGTACGGTGCGGTCCCGGTCATCGCCACCGCTTCACCAGCGCCGGTCCGGCCATCGTCGCGGCGGCGACGAGCAGAACGGCGAGACAGATTGGCCGCGTCACGAAGACGGACAGATCTCCCTCGCTGATGGCGACGGCGCGGCGAAATTGCAGCTCCGCGAGCGGACCGAGGACCAGGCCGAGCACCGCCGGCACGAGTGGGAAGTCGTACACACGCATCAGCCATCCGACGCCGCCGACGATGTAGAGCAGCGTGAGGTCGAGCATCGAGCGGTTCAGACTGTACGCGCCGAGTGAGGCGAGCACGAGAATCCCGCCGAAGAGAAGCGGACGCGGCACCAGCATCACGCGCGCCCAGATTCCGACCAGCGGCAGGTTCAGCACCAGCAGCATCACGTTGCCGATGTAGAGGCTCGCCACAAGCGTCCATACCAGATCGGGACGCGACGAAAACAGCAGCGGGCCTGGCTGCAGCCCGTACTGCTGGAATGCCGCCAACAGGACAGCCGCCGTCGCAGACGAGGGCAGTCCAAGCGTGAGCAGCGGCACCAGGACGCCGGCCGCAGCGGCGTTGTTGGCGGCTTCGGGTCCGGCCACGCCTTCAATCGCGCCCTTGCCGAACAGCTCCGGCCGATCGCTCAGCCGCTTCTCCGTGGTGTAGGACAGAAAGGTCGGGATCACCGATCCGCCGCAGGGCAGCACGCCGAGCGGAAAGCCAATCGCGGTCCCACGCAGCCACGGCTTCCAGGATCGCTTCCAGTCGTCGCGGGTCATCCCGATGACGCCGCGCACGGCCACGGCCGCGAACTCCTGCCGGCCGTATCGCCACGCCTGGTACAACGTTTCGCCGACGGCGAAGAGACCGATGACCAGGATGAGCACGTCGATGCCGTCGAGCAGCTGCGGGATGCCGAACGAGAATCGCGCGTCGCCGGTGAGCTGATCGATCCCGATCAACCCGAGCGTGAGTCCGAGGAACAGGCTGAAGAGCCCGCGCACGAGCGATCCGCCGAGCAGCGCCGACACCGTGACGAATGACAGGACCGCGAGCGCGAAGTACTCGGCGGGACCGAAGCGAAGGGCGACCGAGGCGAGGAGCGGCGAGAAGAACGTCAGCGCGATCGTGGCCAGCGTGCCTGCGACGAAGGATCCGATCGCGGCAGTGGTCAGCGCGGCCGCGCCCCGGCCCTGCTGCGCCATCGCGTAGCCGTCGATGGCCGTGGCGATCGACGCCGTTTCACCCGGCGTATTCAGCAGGATGCTCGTCGTCGAACCGCCGTACATGGCGCCGTAGTAGATCCCGCCGAACATGATGAAGGCGCTGATCGGATCGAGATTGAAGGTGATCGGCAGCAGCAGTGCGACGGTGAGTGCGGGCCCGATGCCGGGCAGCACGCCAACGGCCGTGCCGAGCGTGACGCCCGCAAAGGCCCATCCGAGATGCGCCCACGTCAACGCGCTCTCGAAGCCGGCGCGCAGGAACTCCAGCGGTGCTCATGGCAGCGAGAGCTGCAGCACCTGCGCAAACAGGACGTAGGAGGCCACGGAGATCGCGAGCGCCGCGATGCCGTCGCGCATGGGATGGCGATCGTCGAAGGCGCGCGCCGTGCACCAGAACAGCACCGTCGCCGCAATGATGAAACCGGCGCGTTCCGCCAGCAGCACGTGCAGCACGACGCCGACGGCCACGAGCAGCAGCGGTCTGGCACCGGCCGATGGCGCATCGCTCGACGACCCCCTCGACCGCCGCACGCTGCGAACCGCGGCGAGGCCGAACAGCAGCAGACCGCCGAGCACCAGCCGGGGGTATGCGCCCGACGGGATCATCGAGCTGGTTTCGGTGGCGCCGGTGCCGAGTTTCTTCAGAATCAATCGGACGCGGGCTTCTTCGGCGTCCACGAAACGGGCGAAGGCTTCGCCGTCGAGATACCGATCGAGCCAGCGGTAGCGGGCCAGCGACTCGCGCCACGTGGCCGATTGCGTCATCGCGCGGAGCGTTGTTTCGAGCCGCGCGCGATCGGCAGGGCTGATGCCAGGCGGCGCGACGAGCGAGCGCCAGTTCTCGAACTCCACATCGACGCCCTGCTCGCGGAGGGTCGGGATGTCCACACCCGGCAGACGCTCGGCGCTCGAGATCGCCAGGGCCCGCAGCGTGCCGGCCTCGAGTTGTGGAGCGAATTCGG
Organism: uncultured Acidobacteriota bacterium; assembly: GCA_963751025.1. Taxonomy (GTDB): domain Bacteria; phylum Acidobacteriota; class Vicinamibacteria; order Vicinamibacterales; family UBA2999; genus Gp6-AA40. Next base: position 713,324 of record CAVVTC010000019.1, read on the forward strand.
CGAAGCCATTGATCCCGACCGAGACCGTGCCGCCGAGGATCGCCGACATCGACTCGCCGCCGCCCGAGAACGCGATGTAGTTGACGCGCCGCGGCTCGATGCCCACTGCGTCGGCGACGAGACCGGCCAGGATCTGGTCGCTGCCACCCGCCGAGCCTCCGCCCCAGGAGATCGATCCTGGCTGCGCCTTGAATGCGGCGATCAGGTCCTGCAAGGAACGGAACGAGGACGCGGCCGGGACGGCGATGACCTCGTACTCTCCGGTGAGTCGTGCGATGGGAACCACTTCGTCAAGCGTGACCGGCGACCTGTGCGTCACGATGCCGCCGAGCATGATGAGTCCGGACACCAGGATCACGTCGCCGCGCCCGCGTTCGGCGCCGATGAATCGCGCCAGCCCGATCGTCCCCGCGGCGCCGGGGATGTTCTCGACCGGCGCCAGTCGCGCGAGTCCCTCGCGCTGCAGCGCCTGCTGCATCACGCGCGCGGTCTGATCCCATCCGCCGCCGGGCGCCGCTGGCGCGATGATACGAAGTTGGGGAACCGACTGAGCGGATGGCGTCGCAGGGAAGGACAGGCCGAGCAACGCCACGGTGGCGACCGCGCACGCGCGAAGCGTCATCGGGGGACAGTCTAGTCCCGCATGGCTCACGGAGGTTACGGAGATCACAGATTCATCACACAGAGTCACAGGGCACACAGAGGCCGCCGCGGGTAGGCCGGCCGTCCGGCCGGCGATCCGTCTCGCGCGTCGCGCGCGCTACCCCATCGTCTTTCTTCTCTGTGATCTTTGTGGCTCTGTGTGAATGAATCCGTGGGCTCTGTATCCTCTGTGACCAGAGGAGCTACTGCACCCGGAAAGGCAGCATCACGGTACGCGGGTCCGGACCTTTGTCCACCGTGTCGAAGTTGTCCACCTCGAACGCGCGGCCGATCTGGTTGCCTGCGCGATCTTCGAGGATCGAGAGTGCCAGCAGATCGTAGGCGCCCGCCCCCCAGGGTTGATGCGGTGTGAAGGACCAGCGGGTCTCGTCGGCGTCTACGGTGACGTCACCGTCCACGATCTTTCCCGCGCGTCTCACGCCCAGGGCGCGGAAGAGCAGGCCGTGATCGACGGGTTCGGGGAAGGAGACGACGAGCGGCGTCTGTCCGCCGGCTGGTGGCGAGTCGATTCGCCACTGCGCGGTATCGAGTGGCTGCGTATCAGCGGGGCCGACGCGGAACGATCGGCGATGCGGCTCCTTCAACGGCAGGCCGTTCGCGTCCTGCCATTCCGCGCGCACGAGCAGCGTGTAGGTCCGCCCAGGTTCGAGCGCCCGGCCCATCTGCTTGTTCGGCAGAATGCCCTTCTTCACGCGGCCGGGATCGAAGAACACGGTGAACCGCGTCCGATCCGCGTTCCAGAACTCGTAGTCCAGCGGCAGGAACGGCCCTTCAACCTCTGTGCCCTGCTCGTCGATCAGCGCGACGTGCTCGATGCCGCTTCGTCGGCCCATCGGCGCCGAAAACTCGATGTACATCCGCAGCTGGTTTTCGGGCAACACGTCGCCGCTCGGGTAGACGTGCGCGACGAGGGTCGATGGCACCGCTGTGGACCCTGGAAGTCCGACCGTCGCCGCAAGTGTCGCGGCGTGATCGGCCGCTTCTCCATCCACGCGCGAGCGGTCGAACCGGACCTGATAACTCCGTCCCGGATCGAACGGGAAGAGCGGCGTGAACCGGAGCGCCTGCGCGGCCACCTCGTAGCGGCCGACCACCGGCGGAGAGGCGGCGTCCACGGACACGCGCAGCACCGAGGTCCACTCCTGCGGCGAGTACCGCGCATCGGCGAGCCGGTCGAGCGTCGAGTCTGACAGCCCGACGACTTCGATGTAGGACTGACCGGCGTTTGACGTGCTGAGGCGGATTGCCGGCGTGGACTCACGCGCGGCGGAACGGCTGCAGGCCGCGGCGCAGGCGCCGCCGGCCGCGGCGCAGGCGACAAAGCTCGCCAGCGCCGCGACACGCAGCCGTGGATACTCACGGCAAGGGAACGATCTGCAGGTTGAGCCCGGTGGCGGCTCGAGCGATCACGATCGAGTTCTGGCCGTCCAGCAGATCGAGCTGCTCGATGCCTTTCATGCTCGCGACCGTCTCGTACGGCACACCGGCGGTTTCCGCCGCCACCGGCGAGGTGATCGCCGACGCGGAGGCGAACCCGTCGGTCGCGATCTTCATGACCCCGCGGCTGTTGTTCGACATCAGCAGGAAGTCACGGCCGTTCTTCTTGTAGAGAATCATGTCGAGCGGGCGGTTGCCGGCGCCGAGCTCGGCGATCGTCGTGCCGCGCACCTTCTCACCAGGCTTCAGCGTCGCGATCGGGAACTTCACCAGCGGCGTGCAGAGGTAGCCGGCGATGAGATGCGGCTGATTGTTCAGCGTGTAGGGCAGGAAGGTATAGACCGGCGACCGCGTCTCGAGCGCGCCGTGGTTGCCGTGGAAGATCTCCACGCTCGTGCCGGCGTCGATCGAGCTGAACGGGTAGGGCACCGAGCGAAGCTTCGAGCTGAACTCCTCGCTCGACAGGCCCGCGATCCAGAGACGGCCGTCGCTGAAGGCCATGTCGGTGATCGAGCTTCCGCGCGCGTTCCGGCGATCGTTGGGATTGGCGGTGGGCGCGTTGGGCAGCTCGAGCTTCGAGAACTTCATCGACTGCAGCGAGACCATGTCGATTGTCCCCGCGCCATCGACACGGAGGAGCGCTGCCGCAGCGCCGGCACCCTGTCCTCGCATGACCGAGACGAACGTGTTGCGGGACTTCGGATGCACGACGAGATCGGTGATCGCGATCTCGCGGGCGCCGGTCCCGAGCATCGCCGCGATCTTCTGGTCGATGCCGTCGAGTCCTTTCGTGCCCGCCACCGCGCCGCTGGCCTGCGCGGCCAGGTCGAGCCCGAACACGGCCGCCGCCTGGTTGTCGGCGGCGAAGAGCGTTCCGTCCGGGACCAAACGTCAGCGGCCCGATCGAGGTCAGGGACGGACCCTGTCCGGTCTCGGCTACACCGCGGGCGGATGAGGGAACCCATGAGGTCAGAACGACGAGAACGATGAACAGCCAGAGCTTCACCTGCACAGAGCGCATAGGATGCCCCCTTTCGTGAGCGCCATAAGGTAGCACTACACCGGCTCGCTGATCACCCCTGCATCGTCCATTCGGGCGCACGGGAACGTCGGGTTGTTGTGCGGCCGTCCGGTGATTCCCGGGGTGAGTTGCACGGTCGAATGCAGCAGATCGTTGGCGAGGATCGCGCGGACTCTGCCGGCATCGAGCTTGTGGGCGCTGATCTGCTGAGCCATCGCCTTGTCGGCGAGGTTCTGCGCGACCGCGGCGGCGTTGAGCGGCAGCCCGCATCGCCGCGCCGCTTCATACATCCAGTTCAGCGCGACCCAGTTCAGCCCCCGATTGCCGTTGCCTCCGCCGACGTCGGAGTGCACGCCGCGGAACCAGACCTCCTGCAGCTTGCTCGACGTGTTCCGTCCCTTGCCGAGCCGCGTCAGCGGGAAGAGCAGCCGGCTTTCGTCGAGCGCCATCGCGTGAAAACAGTGGGCGACGTTCGGCGGAAAGTCGAGGTCGTGCCCGGCGTTGATGTGCTCGCCTGGCGCGCCGAACTGCCCGACGATGTCCCACACGCCGATGAAACGGATCGACACGCTCGGAAGCTTCTTGGCGATTTCGTTCGCGAAGGAGATGGCGAGTGCCGCGCCGCGGCTGAAGCCGATGATGTCCACGGTCGTATCGCCGGCTTCGAGGTTGTTCTCGAGGCGGTCCATGGCCTGGCGAATGCGTCGATGCCCGCCGAACCCGATCGCCGACGCCACGGCGTCGCCGATGCGCGTGCGCGCCATCTGGCCGATGCCCTTGAGATAGAGGCTGCCACGCTCCTTGCCGGGGTCATCATTCTTCAGCGGGTCTTCGTATGCGGTGAAGAAGTCGCACACGTTGCTGTCGCGTGTGGCGTCCTCCAGGTCTTCGTTGCCTGTTCCATCGAATGCGTAGAGCGCCATGGGAACCCTCCTTTGCCGAGTCATGGGACAATAACGCGGCTTCGTGACGAAGCGAACAGTTTTCGAAATGGATGAGGAGGCGGACATGCGGCGATCGCTGGTGCTCTCTGGGATCCTCGGGCTCGGTCTCATGGGCGTGTGGGCGCACGCGGCTCAACAGCCGGCCGCCTCTCCGGCGCCGACGTTCAATCCCGCCAACTTCACCGGAACGGTCACGCCGCGCGCGACGACTGACATCCGCATGAACCGCTATCACTTCGATCCCGGCGCGCGCACGAAGTGGCACAGCCACGAAGGCGGTCAGGTGCTCTATTCCGAAAGCGGCCGCCTGCGGGTGCAGGAACGCGGGAAGGCGACGCAGGAGTTTGCCGAGGGCTCGACGCTCCACGTGACGCCCGGCGTGCCGCACTGGCACGGCGCCCTGCCAGGTGCGGGGACGACGCAGATCTCATTGAGCTTCGGGACGACGACCTGGCTGGAGCCGGTCAGCGATCAGGATTACAAACGGTGATCGCGCAGGCTGAAGCCTGCGCGGCTACTGTTGTTCGATCCGGTAGCCCTTCTTCGTCAGCAGCGTGAGCAGGCCGTCAGGTCCAACCAGGTGCGCGGCGCCGACGACGACCAAGCAGGGCGTCGGCTTAGCCAGGCAGGCTTCGATCTGCGGGACCCAATTGTTGTTGCGCTCCACGATCAGCGACGTGTACGCGCCGCGATAGCCGTCGAATGAGCTGAGCGCCATCTTCTCGAGCGTCGCGGCATCGCCCCGCCGCCACGCGCCGATCATCGCCGCGATGCTGTTGCGCTGCACCTCGAGCTCGGTCAAGCGTGCTGCGCAGCATCTGTTCCTGCAGCGGCTCCGGCATCTTGTCGAAGCGATCGATCTGCGATTCCGCCGTCTCGAGCGCCACCACCGGCTTGCCCGCGGCGCGCGCCTTGTCGAAGAAGTACTTGTCCAATCCGAGTGCGGCGTCGAGCCCGGCCTTCTGCGCCTCGAAGGCCGTGATCATCAGCATGACCATCCACGGCTTCATCGTCCGGATCATCTCCGGAGGAATGCCCATGTCCTTGAACCGGGTGGCGACGAGCGTTGCGGTGTCCTTCGCGACGGCGCCATCGAACGTGCGGCCATCGGTGTAGAGACCCTTGGCGAGCAGCATCGGCGCCGCGGCCAGCTGCTCGGCCTCGGCGAGGTTGATCTCTTCCACGAGCGTTCCAGCCGCGGTAAACGCGTTCTCATACGCCGCACTCAGCGGATAGGCGTCGGCGCCCAGCGCGTGTACGGACCCGGCGAGATACAGGACCTTCGATCCGGCATGAACTTTCCATAGGAAGCTCTTGCCCGCGTCTGCCGTGGTTTGACGCGGATGCGGCAGTGCGGAAGTGAGCGGTCGCGATAACGACGGCGATCGCGGGCAGACGTACTGCCCATCTCCTGGTCGTGGACATACGAGGAGTATCGGTGCGAACCGGTCCGGACAGTGGTGAGGAATTGTGCACGTTAACCTGCCGGGCTGGGTGTGCCGATATCGTGTCTGAATGGAACTGTACTTCGTGTTGGACGAGCACGGCGAGCCTGTGAGAGAGCGCGACATCGAGGCGTGGTCGCGGTGGTTCGCGCAGGCCGATCGCAGCATCGCCCGCACGACCGTCACGCCGGACGTCACTGTTCTGACCAGCTTCAACGGCGTCGACGAGGTGACCGAACCGGACTCGATTCCGAGGCTCTTCGAGTCCCGCGTGTTCGGCGGCATCCTTGACGGCGAGGCCGTGCAGCATTGCACGCGAGCGGAAGCCACCGCGCAGCACGTGGAGCTCGTCGAGTGGTGCCGTATCGGCAACTCCCCGAACGCCGGCATCACCGAGGCAGATCTCATCTAGCTGGCCGTCGGTAGATCCGGTTTCTGATCTTAGGACCGGCATACGAACGGCTACCAGCTACCGGCTACCGATCCACCGGCTAGGGCACCAGCGCAATAGGCGCCTGCCAGAAGGCGACCTTCTGTCCCGTCGGTTCGAGCACGGTCACCTGGCAGTCGTAGCGTCCGATATCGAGCTTGTCGAGCGGGATGCTGAAGCGCAGCGGAACCGCCTTCGACCGCGGGTCCATGCCGTCGATCACCTGCAGCGGGTCGGTCTCCAGGACCTTCTGATCGCCTTTGAGGAACGTCACGAACGCGACCAGCGGCTGTGTCGTCGTCGCGTTGCGCTGGTACGCCTGCAGGAACACGTACATGTCGCGGCTCTTGCTGAACACGCGCGTCACGCTCGGGAACAGCTTCTGCCCGTCGAAGACCAGCGGGTGGGTCAGCTGCGCGGCGCCCTTCTGCACAGTGAGCAGCGCCTCGGTCATCGGGATGCGCTGGCTGCCGAGGACCACCGAACTGATCGGCAGGCGCTTCTGTTCCCGCATCAGGTTCGGCACGCTGAACGCGGCCTGATACGTGCCGATGCGCCCGTCTCGGAATCGCGGGCGAGCAGCTTGATCACATACTTGCCTGGCAGTAGCGTGAAGCCGGTGTCGTACTGAATCGGACTCGTCGCGAGCTTCTCGGCGGTCTCCTTGTCGATCGGGATCTCCAGCTTGTCGCGCATGTTCTGGATCGTGTAGCCGTTGTCGTCCTTCACCTCGCCGATGAAGTCGATCAGCGTGCGCAGCGCGCCGCGCCGCTTGGCGAGCGCGAGCTCGCTGCCGGGAATCTTCACCGCCACCGGCACGAAGTACTCGGCGCTATTGAGCTGGAAGAAGTTCACTTCCAGCGCGATCGTGATTTCGGTGACCGGGTTGTCGAGCATCAGCGCGTCTTCGAGCTGGCGCTCCTTGTCCGAGGCCGAGAAGTTGCCGAAGGCCTTGTCGCCGTAGTAGCCCTGCCGGAAGGTGAGGTCGGCCGAGGCGTACTGCGGATTGTTCAGGCTCACCTTGACGCGGCGGTACTTGCCGTCGGTCGCCAGGTGCGTGCTGTAGTAGCCGATGATGTAGTAGCTGGTCACCGCCTGCGCGGCCTGCACGATGCCGAGCGACAGGTCGTTGTAGTCGAACATCGCCTTGCCGCCGGTGTCCTTGGCCAGCGCGTAGAGCGTGTCCTGCGAGCGCTGGAAGTTGTTCATCATCTGGTTGGCCGCGCCGCCGGTGAACATGGCCAGGCCGCCGGGTGACCGCTGCGTGGCGTCGCCGAGCGGCGGCGTGGCGACGAGGCCGCGCGCGTCGATCGGGTTGAGCGTCACGTTGGCGCGGATGGCGGCGTTGACCGTCGCGCGCAGCTGGGCCTGGTTGTCGGCGCCGTTCAGTCGCATCCCGCTGGCGAAATAGAGCAGCGTCTTCTGCTCGGGCAGGCCCTTCAGCATGTTGACCGCCGTCTGCAGCGCGGCGAGCTGGCGATCGGTGTTGAAGATGTTGAACTCGGCGTCGTTCTGTCCGAACGCCGTGCCCTCGGGGTTGATCGGGAATGCCGTCGTTGTTCTGATCGTCGCCGTAGATCAGGATGCTGATGACCTCGCGCAGCTTCTCCTTGTCGTCGGTGAAGTCGTTCTTCACCGAGACCGACGCCGTTCTGGAACGACATGATGGCGACGAGATCGGATCGCGTCATCTGCGTGTTGACGAATGTGAGCGCGTTGGTGTAGGCGCGGATCTGATCGGCGGGACCGCATCGTTCGAGCCGTCGAAGTAAAGGACCAGCAGCCGCTTGTCCTGGTAGCGGATGTCGCCCGATGGCGGCGACGAGATCTGCGTCAGCGTGGCCGGCGCAACCGTCGTTGCGGGGGCCGCCGGCCTGGCGGCCAGCGGGACCGGCGCCTGCGGATCGGCAGGACGTCCGCCGACGGGACGTCGACGGCCAGACGCTGATACTCGACGAACGCGATGTCCTGAGGCTGGCCGTCTTCGGTGATGACGAAGTCCTTGGCGGTCAGGCCTTCGATCGGCTTGCCCTCCTTGTCCTTGACGAACACCGACTGGACGATCAGCCGCTGCGTGGCGCGGAAGGTGGCCTGCGGTGTCTGCGGCTGCGGCTGCTGCGCCAGACCGACCGAGGCACACAACATGAACACCATGACGACAGAGAGGCCTCGCGCGCGCATTACCACCTCATTCTCAGGCTGGTCTGAATTCTCCGCATCTCGTTCGCCGCGCTCGGCAGACCGAACTGCGGGTTGCCGATCAACGTGTTCACGCTCGTATAGGTCACCGTGTTGAGCACGTTGGTCGCGTCGATGCGGTAATCGAAATTCAATCGGCTGCCCCACGGGAACGTCCGCGTGATGCCGGCGTTCAACCCGAACTCGCCGGTCCGCGCGCCGAGTTGCGTCCGGCGTTGCCCCACGTGCCGGGCGCCGGCGCGGTGTACGCCGCCGAATTCAAGATAGTACCCGTCGGGGGCGTCGGTGGACGCGCCGGTCAACGACGCCCGGATCGCGCCCGTGTAGCCGGTCCCTGGAACCGCTGACAGATAGTACGGCGTCAGCGGCAGGCCGCTGCCGGTCGTCAGCTGACCGGTCAGCGTCCAGTTCTTGAAGATCGCGCCGCGCCAGCCGTCCACCAGCGCGCCTCCCGCGACGCCGACGCCGGTCGTGTACTGGAAGCTCGCCGTGATCTGGTGCCGCTGGTCGAACGAGGAGGGTCCCCATTCCGCGTCGAGGTCGAGCCAGTTCTGCGCGAACGCCGCGCCGCCCAGATTCGCGCCCTGGAACGACGCGGCATCGTCTTCGGCTTTCGCCAGCGTGTACTGCACCGTCGCCGTGAAGCCGTTACGCAGCCGGCGGCGGAGCTGCAGCTGACCGGCATGGCGCGACGAGCTGCCACTCGATGTCAGATACACGAATCCCGCCGGGCACGTCGGGCACGGATTCACGGTGCCGCGTGGATACGTGTTGGGCAGGAACTCCTGAATGAGGTTCGTCCCGTGTGTGCCGAGATACGTCGCGTTCACCGTCAGCGATGCCGGCAGGTCACGCTGCACCGACGCCTGCCAGTTGTGCGACGCGCCGATCGAGAAGTTCGGATCGACGGCGAACGTGTTCCCAACACCCGTTGTGGGGGCGACGAACCCGCTGGCGAGCGTCAGCGGGTTGGCCAGGGTGCTGGCGACGCTGAACGATGTCGAGAGCGGCGGCTGCTGCGCGAGCAGCGTGGTGATCGACTGATAGACGTTGGTATTGCGATAGATGCCGTAGCCGGCGCGCACGACCAGCGACGAGCCGGGAATCGGACGCCAGGCGAGGGCGAGCCGCGGCTGGATGCCGCCCTTGTCCGGCTGCATCAGCGAGCTGGCATACGTCTCGCCCGTCACCGGACCGGTCGGGTCCGAGGCCAGCACCGGCTGCGCGGAGGTGAAGCCGGGCGCGACATCGAGATTCACCAGACGGGCCTGCTGCTCGGTCAGCGGCGCCTCGTACTCCCACCGCACGCCGGCCGTCAGCGTAAACGACGGCCCGATGCGCCAGTCGTCGGTGATGTAGGCGTCGTACGAGTAGCCGCGGAAGTATTTGTCGGCGTTGCCGAACGCAATCGACGCCGTCGCCGGCCTGCCGAGCAGGAAGTCGGCGAAGTCATGGCCGGTCAGGGCGCCGGTGAACGCGAACGAGCCGCGCGGATCCTGCTGCGACAGCAGGTCGATCAGATGACGACGGACGTTGCCGCCGAGTGTGAAGTTGTGTCGCCCGCGGAAGAGAAAGGCCTCCACGCCTCCGGTGTGCGTCGTCACGTCGGACTCTCGCGGCAGTCCGTCCGAGAGTCCGGCGACGCTCGAGAAGGACAACGACGGCGGGCCCCAGTTGATCGGCTCCTGGTTGTTGCCGGTGATGCCGGCCTCGCCCGAGACGTTGATCCGATTGGCGAAGAACGGCGTGAGAGTCGAGGATGACTTCGTGAACTGGTACCGACTCCGCAGTTGCAGGAACTGCGAGACGCGCCGGTTCCAGTTCACCTGGACATCGGTATTCGTCGTCTGTGTCTCATCGACGAAGCGGAACAGCGTGGTCGAGTTGACCGTGCTCCGCGTATACTGCCCGGTCCCGAAAATCTGATTCCGCTGATTGACATTCTGTGTGACCCGCGACTGGAAGGCGTCCGTTCGTACCGCCGAGACAATCGACGCCTGGTAGTTGAATCGCTCCGGCGAGTCCACTGTCGGCCGCGGGTAGTAGTCGAGGAGCGACGCCGCCTCCGGGCTGATGCGGTCGCGCGGAATGGTGCTGTTGGGGAACGGCTGGCCCGTCAACGGATCGGTCACGGTGATCGGCTGTCCGAGTCCGTCCACGGTTTGTGAGAAGTCGCCGTTGCGCTCGCGCGTCGTCGGCATCCGCTGCGCTGCCGGTGTGGCTCTGTCGTCGTTGGTGCGCTGATAGCCAAGGAACAGGTTCGGCCCGCGGTTGGGGAGCAGGCGCGGAATCCGCAGCGGTCCCTGGAACATGCCGACGAAGTGCAGGTTGTTGTAGTCCGGCACGACGGTCTGCTGTCCGGTCATCGAATAGGGGTTCGCGTCCCACCTCGAGCTGCTTGCGGTGATCCCGGCCTGCGCGTTGTACAGCGCGCCTGGTCTGCGGCGGTTATTCCCGAACGCGGCGAACTGCGCGAACGGCGACGCCGCGCCGTTGTTCACGCTGCCGTTGACGAGGAACCCGTCGTTGGCGGCGTTGGCGTCGGGTGCCGGCTCGGCGGGCGGCGCCGCGGCCGCGCCCGCGGCCGGCTGCGCGGCGGCAGGTGGACGTGCCTGCGCGGTCACGCCCGCGCGCTGAAATCCCTGACCGGCCGGCGCGGTCGTGACGGTGCCTCGCCCGCCTTGCGCCCGAATCGTTCCGCTCGCTGCGGGTGCTGCCTGCGAGCTCGCCGCCTGACTGACCGGCGGTGGCAGCCCCTTGGTGATCTCGTCGAACGGCAACAGCGCAAGCTCCCACACCGCGGCTTGCGCGCCGGCGATGACATTGACCTCGCGAGAGAGCGGTGCGAACCCGCGCATGTCGATCTTGATGGTCCACATGCCTTCGGCCAGATCGGCGAATCGATACAGGCCGCTCTGATCGGTGGTCGTGACGATCTGCTTGTCGCCCTGAGTGGCGGTGACCGTCGCACCCGGTACGGCCAGACCGGTGAAGCCCACCTGACCGTAGTGCTCGGTTGCCGACAGCACCGGCGAGAACGCCAGGATGGCAATCAGGAACGCGATGAGCGCGCGCTGCGGACGATGTCGAAGCAAGGACTCAATCCTCTGTGGGTTGTTCTACGCGATCGATGACGACGACTTCGACGGGCCCGCGCTGGGATTCGAGCTTGAGCCCGAGCTGCTCCTGCAGCGCCGTGAAGAGCGACGGCAGATTGGGATCGACCTGGGGCGCGTCGGCGCCGCCAGGCCCTGGACCAGGACCGAACCCGCGACCCTCCGGTGCGTACTTCATCTGAAAGTCGTAGCGTTCCTTCAAGCCCGTCTTGTCTACAACGATGCCGCCGACGAATTGGGACAGCGATCGCGCCAGATCGGCGAGCTGCATTCCTCCGGCGGTCATCGTGCCCGGCCCAATCATGAAGCCACACTGAATCGGTTCGCCCGGCTGCGGCGGCGGCGGAGGTGCGCCTCCACGGCCGGCGCGGAACACCGCCTCGCAATCGAGCGGGTTCACCTTCATGTTCGGCCCGAACTTGCCATCGGGCCGCGCCATGACGAGGGCGTAAATCGGCATCTCGCGGGTTTCGTTGTGGACGACGAGCTTGAACCGATCGGCCAGGAGCGCGCGCAGCATCGGTCGGATCTGTTCGGGCGCCACGACGCCGTCCGGCGCCTTGGCGGTGATGTCGAACCGATCGGACGCGATCCAGTTCGGACCGCCGACAATCTGAAAATCCTGCACGTCGAACGCCGTCCGCAGCAGCAGGCGAAGCGGCACGTTGGTCGCCGTCAGTCGTCCCGTCGGCGGCAGGCTGAGCATCACCCGACCATCGCCTGACTTGTTCGGTTTGACCGACGCCACGTCGAACGTCGCATTGGCCGCGGCCGTCTGCGCGCTGACGCGCGGCGCCAGCGTGACGCTGATAGTGACTGCCAGTGCCACGCAGGTCAGTGCGGCCGTCATTGGGATGGATCTTTTCATCGTCTTCCGGGGCGTGCGTGTCGTTTTGACGTCAGGTGCGGGCCATTGGTTCGATGGGCAAACCCGATGCCAGACAGGGACTTAGCCCGCGATTCGAATCCGGCCGATGGCGCGTCCGATCCGTGCTGGTGGCGTGTGCTCGCGTCCGGTTTCGGGATTTCAGCCGTTCACCACCGCACGCCGGCCTCTCGTCGGTTCGACACCCGGAACGGCCGTTTGTTCCTCAGTTCTCCGTCGGCCGGTCGATCGAATCGATGACGAGGACATCAAGTGTCGCCCGCTGCGAATTCAGCTTCAACCCCAATTGCTCCTGCAGAGCCGTGAACAACACCGGCTCGTCGCCAGGGGTAATGGCGTTGGGCGCGGCCGCTGGACCGCCGATCGGCGGCGGGCCGCCTCGGCCGAATTCGTTGGTAAACCGGAAGTCGAAGTCATACATGCCCTCGAGCTTCGTCAGATTTGTCACCGGGCGATTGAACGAGGTGATCGCTGGGAGGTTGGCGAGCGAGCGCGCCAGCATGTCGATCGGCACGCCGTGCGCGAGCAGCCGGCCCGGCCCAAAGACGATCGAGCCGCACGGAGCCACCGCATTTGGATCGAATGGCGATGGGCCCGGCCCCGCGGCTCCAGCAGGCGGCGGCCCTCCGCGGCGTGGGCTTCCCGGCGGCGGGCACTCATCGTCGGGGATGCGCTTCAGTCCGGGGCCAAGACGCCCGTCGGTGCGTTGCACGATCAGCGCGTAGATCGGGAGGTCGCGTTTCTCGGTGTGGAACACGAGCTTGAATCGATCGCGCAGCAGCGTCTTCGTCATCATCCGGCGGACGTCCGGCGGCGGCGTGCCGGTGATCGTGGCGTTGATGTCGTAGCCTTGTGATCCCAGCCAGTCGGGGGCGCCGATAATCTGCGAATCGTGAATCTCGTAGGCCTGTGCCATGAGCCGGCGCACGGACATGCCGGTCATCGAGAGACGGCCTGGCCCCGCGGTTCCGCCCATGCGGCCGCCGGGATTGTTGTTCGGCTTGATCGAGGCGACCTCGTACGTCGGTGAATCAGCGGCCGGGGCGACGATCTGCGCGGCCAGGCGAGGTGAGGTGACGATCCCGATCGCCACCGGAATCGCAATCGCCGCGACCAGCGCCGCTCCAAGGGAGACTCGCTTCAGGCGCGCTGAGCGCGACGTGGACATCGTTTCTCATGATCTGCTCGACACGTTTCTTGAGGTCGGACCCGGTGACGCCAGCGACGCACACCAGCGGCGACTCGATGTAGAACTGACAGGTTTTCAGGATGCTCTCGGCGTACACGTCCGGCTCGGTGCCGAGACGCACGACGTCTTCATCGCAGGCGCGCTCGCGTTCGTCGACGAGCCGCGCGCCGATCCACCACACCAGCGGATGGAACCAGAACACCGCCTCGACCAGCATGTGGATGAGCGCGGCGAGATTGTCGCGGCGCCGCACGTGCGCCACTTCGTGCGCGAGGATGGCTTCGATCTGCTCGTCGCTGAGGCGATCCTCGATGCCGGCCGGCCACATCAGCACCGGCCTGCAGGATGCCGAACACGCCGGGCTCGATCGCCTGATTCGACGACACGAGGCGCACGCGAGGCGCGATCGCCTTCGAGACGCCGCAGCGTCGTCGAGCGACGGGCCGCTCGTGATCGGCGACGCGGCGCGCGCCGCGCGAGTCACGCGATGCCACCGCACGGCCCAGACCAGCAGCAACGCCACGGAACCCACCGGCCACACGATCGTGAAGCCGCGAATGGCGAGCGTGAGCATCGGATTCGGTGGAGGCGGAGGGACAGGACGGCCGCGAAGACCGACGCGCTCGGGTTCGGGCTGCGTGAACGGCTGCGCGACGTTGTCGAGGACGCCGACGATGGCTTGTCCCGATCGCTCGACCGGCACGAGCTCGATCTGCGCGCCGATCCACAGGAGCGCTGCGAACGGGATCAGGAACTTCACCGACGCCGCGAGCCACAGCCAGTACCGCACGTGCGCCCGGTTGTGTCGGAACGCGAGGGTGAGCAGCGCGACTGCCCGCCGCGAACACCGTCGATTGCCACAGATGATCCGAGATCGTTTCCATCATGACGCCCTACTTCACTCTTCCGCTTTTTCCACTTCTTCCACTTTTCAACTTGAGCAGCAGTTGCTCCGCCTCTTTGACGTCGTCGAGCGTCAGATTGCCTGACTCGATCAGATGCGCGACGACCGGCTGGCTGCTGCCGCCGAAGAAGGCGAGGAGCTCGTCGATCAGACGGCGCTGGGCCGAGGATCTCGAGACGACGGCCTCGAAGATGTGCGCGTTCCCGATCTTCTTCACGCGGCGGATGGCGTCCTTCGTCTCGAGGCGGTACACCATCGTCTGGACGGTGGTGTAGGCCGGCCGGCCTTTCTCGGGGAAGGCCTCCTGAATCTCGCGCACCGAGGACGCGCCGCGGCTCCACAGCGCGTCCATGATCTGCAGTTCCAGCTTGCTCAATCGCGGTAGTCGCACATCGTCTCCTAATGACGTGGTTATATCTACTACAGATGTAGTTTTAATGGCAAGTGCTCCGCGCGGAGCGCCCTACCGCTTAGAGAAACCGGACGCTGCGGATGCCGCGCTGCGTGACGAAAACGCGGGCGACTCCGAAGTCGTTGTCGGAGGGATGGATGAAGAAGCCGTTGCCGTCGCGGCTGTAGTTGAGTGTCGAGCCGACGAGATCCTCGCCGCTTGGAAGGACCAGAGCAACCTTGCGCCCGTAGGGCGTGCCGCTCTCCCGCGCCATGACCGCGTCGCCTCCGTCCGCGGGTGCGGGGTCCTGCATGAAGAAGAGCGCGTCCAGGTCGTTCAACGACACGAACTGCGACTCCTTCGCCGCCGGCGCCGGCGAGACATGCAGGTATGTTCTCAGCGGGCTGAAGTCGCGGGTGTATCCCTGTACGAGACGTCCATCCCGACACTTGCCGACGACCTCCTGCCACGAGGCTGTGCCTTCGAGGCTGAGTTCGTCGAAGGGCAGTGTGGTTCCAGTCACGAGATCCTTGAGTCGCAGCAGCCGCCTGAAGGCACACGCGCCTCTCGCGCGTGCGGCGCTCTCAAAGGCCGGTGGCCGCTGGCAGCGCAGAACCCGCGACGGAACGAGGACGGCGTTCGCCGGTCCGAGGAATTCGAGGACGAGAGTGGACGTCTGGCGTCAGCGAGGCAGCGGTCTCGAACGAGACCCCGCCCGCTGACAGATTGATGACGCTGATGTCCTGACCGTACTTCACGCGCGCGGTGTGAAGGCCGCGCAACTCGCGCGCGGCGAACCGTGGATGCACACGCCGGTCGATGGACGACGCTCGGCTCGTTGCCATGGCCCAGTCGGGGCCAACACTTTGCCTCGGCTGGCGGGCGGTTTTCAATCTCGGCCGTTACCACGGCCGAGGTCGTTGCGCAGCTATGCGCTCGGTGGCGCACTCTTTGGCGCCGCGGTCGTGCCGATGACCCGCATCGCCACGCCGATCATGGAGGCGACGTCGGCCGCGTCGGCCGGAATGACCAGGGTGTTGCTCGCCTTCGCGAGCTGGCCGAACTGCGTGATGTACTGCTCGGCCACGCGCAGTTGCACGGCCTGTGCGCCGCCGGGGTCCTGCATCGCGTTCGCGACCCGGCGGATACCTTCCGCGGTGGCGGTGGCCACGGCGAGAATGGCCGACGCCTGACCTTCGGCCTCGTTGATCTGCTGCTGCCGGCGCGCTTCCGAGTCCTTGATGGTTTCCTGCTTGGCGCCTTCGGCGTTGTTGATCATCGCGTCGCGCGCGCCCTCGGAGGTGAGAATCACCGCGCGCTTCTCGCGCTCGGCGCGCATCTGCTTTTCCATCGCGGCGAGGATGTCGTGCGGCGGCGTGATGTTCTTGATCTCGTAGCGGAGCACTTTCACGCCCCATGACTCTGAGGCCTTGTCGAGTTCCGCCACCACCGACATGTTGATGTTGGTGCGCTCCTCGAACGTCTTGTCCAGATCGATCTTGCCGATTTCGCTCCGCAGCGTCGTTTGTGCGAGCTGGGTGATGGCGAACAGGTAGTCCGAAATCCCGTACGACGCCCGCTCGGCGTTGAGCACCTTGAGGTAGAGGATGCCGTCCACGCCGACCTGCACGTTGTCGCGTGTGATGCAGACCTGCGCGGGGATGTCGAAGGCCGACTCCTTGAGCGAGTGCCGGTAGCGGATGACGTCGAGAAACGGCCACAGGATGTGAAAGCCCGCGCCGAGTGTTCCCGAAAAACGTCCAAGGCGCTCGACGACGTACGCGTTCTGCTGCGGCACGACGACCGCGGTCTTCGCGACGATGATGAGCACGAGCACCGCGAGGGCGCCAAACACCAACAGACTGCCGAGACCGATCATGGAAGGGCCTCCTCTGCCTTCACCAGGAGCGTGAGCCGTTCGGGGCGCACCACCACGACGCGCGCGCCGCTCGAGAGCGGAATCGTGCCGACGTTGCGGGCGCTCCAGGGCGTGCCGCGCACTTCGACGCGCCCGTTGCCGCCCGGCGCCATCGCGTCGATCACCGTTCCGGTTTCAGTGGCCAGGGTGTCGATGTCCGCCGCGCCGGCGCTCAGATTGAGCCGCCGCATGAGCGGATTGCGGAAGAACAGCAGCGATGCCACCGAGAGCGCCGAGAACAGCAGCATCTGCAGCCACAGCGGCCCGGCGATGCCGGCCAGCGCGAGCAGCGAGACGATGACCGCCGCGACGCCGAAGAAGACGATGTAGAAGCCGCCCGATGCGGCCATCTCGAGGGCGGTGAGGACAAGACCGAGGAGCAGCCAGTGCCACCACAACATGGGCGGATTATTGTCAGTCTGGAGCGACTTGTCACGTCTTATCGGCCACGCGGGACGTGTCGTGGTCGCTGACGCGTGAGCGGCTGGTCAGCCGCCTTCACACTGTGTGTGACGTGTGGGGCGCTGCTGATGTTCGGGCGACGGGCCTGAGTGAATCGCAGCTCGCCGCCGCCGGGTGACGTCGACAGGGTCAGGGATCGGGATTGGGGATCGGGGATCAGGGATCAGGGCCAGGCTCGAGGAGTCAGGCGGAAGGCCTGAGGTCTTCAGAGAAACCTGACGTGCAGGGTCGCGCCGGGGGCCACGAAGACGCGCGTGTTGTTCGAGCCTGCATCGGCGGGGTGCACGAAGAATCCGCCGCCGTCCCGGTAGGCCAGGGTCGTCCCGAGCAGGATCTCGCCATCCTCGAAGGCGACTTCGACCTTTCGGCCATGGCCGACGTTCTGGAAGTCGTTCTGATCGACCCGCGCCGGATCGCCGGCGAAGTCGCGCACGAAGAACACGGCCTTGAGTTGCGCCACGGGCACGAACGTTGGCTCGCCGGCGCCGTCCTCGCGTGTCAGGTGCAGGTGTGGCTTCGACGGATGAAAGTCGTTGGTGTATCCGCGTACGAGTTGCCCGTTGCGAAACCGCGCGACGACGCGCTGCCAGGAGGCACGCGCCGATGAGGGTGAAGGCGCGGCCTTCCGCGTTGGAACAGGTGCCGCCTTGTCCTGAGAGACCGCGGCAAGCGTCTCGATCGACAACGGGCGCTTGAACGCGCACGCGGCCTGATATTGCGGCTTCGGTGCGTTCTTGATCGCTTGACTGCGGAGCACGCGCGCGGGCACGAGGATCGTGCCCTTCGGTCCCGACAACTCGAAGACGATGCTGGCGCGGTGCTCGAGTGGCGAGCCATCGGACTCGACGAGGATGCCTCCGGTCGAGACGTCGACGACGCGCACCTCGGGACCGTACTTGAGTCGCGCGCCTCGCAGCCAGGATGCGTCCTCTGCGCTGAGACGTACCTCGGAACGGCGGTCCTGCGGCCGGACGTCGGACTCGCCGGCCCGGTCGTCAGCAGCGAGAGCGTCGAACGCCGATTCGTGCAAAAGTGCGACAGCCATTGAGTGAGTTCCGCTCTTGACTGAAGCAACGCACACGCCAACCAGCGCGGCCGTGGGCTCGGGACTTAGAAGGATTTACAGGCGCACACCGTGCAGAATCTGGCCTCGCGGTCAGATTTCAGCGAATCGGCAGAATTCCCGTTCAGGATTGCCCTAGAGAAACTTGACCTCTCGCGTGGCCCCGGGGGCCACGAACACGCGCAGGTTATTCGACCGGGCGTCGGCTGGATGCACGAAGAACCCCTGGCCTTCGCCTTTGTATCCAAGCGTCGAACCGAGCAGGATTTCGCCGTCGTGGAACGTGATGGCGACCTTGCGGCCCTGAGCCGCCGCGCCGAACTCCTGGCGATCGACGCGCATCTCATCGCCGGCGAAATCGCGGACGAAGAACAGCGCCTTGAGCTTGGAGAGTTGCAGGAACAACGTGTCGCTCGAATGCGGCTCCGCCGACAGATGCAACTGCGGCTTGGACGGGTGGAAGTCGGCGGTGTAGCCGCGGACGAGGTGTCCGTCGAGAAAACGCGCGACCACTTTCTGCCACGCGCCGGATGCGCTCTTCGAGGGTGCAAGCAGGAGCGGCGGCCGTGCTCTTCATCGCCTGCTTCAACAACTCCGGAATCTCGAGTGGCCGCTTGAACGCACACGCGCCCTCGTAGCGCATGACCTCGTCGAACGATGCCGCGCGGCAGCGCAGCACGCGCGATGGAATCAGGATCGAGCTCACCGGGCCCGAGAGCTCGAACACGATGTTCGAATCAGGGCGGAGTTGATTGTCCGTCTCGACGAGGATGCCGCCGATCGAGATGTCGATCACGCGGACGTCGGCGCCGTATTTCAGACGCGCGCTGCGAAGCCAGCGGACATCGTCCAGGCCGAGGCGCATGTGACCGCGCCGTTCGGCATCCTCGTACGGATCGATGATGGCGTCGGCGAGACAGAGGACCTGGACGTCGGACGAGTGCAATTGCGTGATGGCCATAACGTGCGAAACTCCAAGGACTCATCTCAGCAACTCGAGGGCCAGCGGATTTCCGGCCGAAAAGACGAGAGCATCGTGGGGATCGAGGCGAGAAGTCGGCAGATTGGGAGAGTTCTTCCTGAAGGGGTCGAGGCATACTGAAGCCATGAACGAAACGACGTTTCCCGTCTCGAAGACGGACGAGGAGTGGCGCCGGCAGTTGACGCCGCAGCAGTACGCGGTGCTTCGCAATCACGCGACCGAGGCGCCTGGTTCGTGCGCGCTCCTCAGAGAGCACCGCACCGGAATGTTCTCGTGCGCGGGCTGCGGGCAGACGCTCTTCGTGGCCGAGCGCAAGTTCGAGAGCGGTACCGGCTGGCCCAGTTTCTTTGCGCCGGTCGAGGGCAGCATCGGCACGACCGTCGATTCCAGCTACGGCATGACGCGGACCGAAGTCCACTGCAGCAAGTGCGGCGGGCATCTCGGCCATGTGTTCCCTGATGGTCCGCCGCCGACCGGTCTGCGCTACTGCATCAACGGAGTCGCGCTTGAACTTCGCACCGAAGTCTTGAACATCTCGTAGGGGCCGCCTTCAGGATCGTAGGGGCCGCCTTCAGGCGGCCCTGATCAGGACCGCCCCAGCCGCGACGTGGGCCACCCGGCTTTCTGCACGATGTAATCTCGCGACGCCTGTGCGTCCTGGCGAACGCGAGTGAGATCGATCCCGACGAGCTGCCCCTGGCGCTTGCGCATCTGGCCGGCGATGAAGACCGTGTCCACGTTGCTGGTGTCCATCGCCTGGACGACCGCGGCGTAGGCGTTGTTCATCGGCGCGACGTTGATCGCGTCGGTGCGCAGCATGATGATGTCGGCGTCCTTGCCGGGCGTGAGCGTGCCGATCTTCGCGTCGAGACGATTGGCTCTCGCCCCGCTGATCGTGGCGAACTCGATCACGTCGCGCACGGTGAGCAGCCGCGGCGCGCCGGCGTCGTTGGCCCGCTGCCGGGCGAGCGCCTGCATCCGCTGCAGCGTGAAGACCGCGCGCATCTGGGTGAAGAAGTCGCCGGGCATCTGTGTTTCGACATCCACGCTCAGGCTCGGGCGCAGGCCGTGGTCGAGCGCCTGCTGCACCGGCGGAATGCCGTGGCCCATCTCCATCTCGATCGGGCACGAGATCGAGACGTGCCCGCCGGAATCGGCGACCATCTTCCACGCCCGCTCGGTGAACGTGTTGCAGTGGATGTAGGTCACGTCGGGACCGACTGATTTCTCGAGGCCGGTCAGGTTGCCGTTCGCGTGCACCGATATCGAGGCCCCGACCTCGCGCGCGATCGCCCACTCGCCGGCGGAGAGGCCTGCCGCCATCGCCAGGGTCAACAGCTGATCGCTCGACGAGAAGAACTGCTTCCGCAGCCGGCGGATGTCGTCCGGATATCGGTTGGCGGGTCCGCCGGCGCCGCCGCCGAACGCGTACACCGCGCGCACACCCGATTCACGCAGCCCCTGGATGGCGGCGTCGGTGTGAGCCGGACTGCTGCCGATGTGCGACCAGTCGAGCAGCGTGGTCACGCCGGCGTTGATCGCACCGAGGGCGCTCACCAGGTCGCCGATGCGAACGTCCTCCGGCCTCATCACGCCGCGGACCGAGCCCAGGATCTCGCGGACGTAGTCGCCGAGCAGCCCGTTGGGCAGGCTGTTGCGAACCGTGCCCTGCCACATGTGCCGGTGCGTGTCCACGAAGCCGGGCATCACGATCGTGTTGGCGGCGTCGATCACCTGGGCGGTTGCGGTGATGTTCGGCTGGACGGCCGCGATCTTTCCACCCTCGATCAAGACGTCGGCGACGTCGAAGTCGCCGATCTTCGGATCCAGCGAGAGGACGCATCCGCCCTTGAGCAGCGTGCGCCCGCCCTGCGCGGCCGCCGGTGTGCCGTGGAGGCTGGCCGCAACCCCGACCGCGGCGGACGTCATGAAACCGCGACGCGTGAGATCCATGTCTGAGCCCTCCCTGAGGCTTCGATATCCTACCCGCGTGTTCATCGTGCTGGCGCTGGCATCGGCGGCGTTCTACGGGGCCGCGGACTTTCTCGGCGGCATCGCATCCCGACGTGCGCAGACCGTTGTCGTGACCCTGGTATCGCAGGCGGCCGGGCTGATCCTGCTCGCCCTGTTCATTCCCGTGCTGCCATCGGCGTCACCGGTACGGAGCGATTACCTCTGGGGCGTCGCGTCCGGGTTTGCAGGCAGCGCCGGCGTGGCGCTCCTGTACCGCGCGCTGGCCGTGGGCACGATGTCGATTGTCGCGCCGATCACCGCCGTCTGTGCGGTCGCGGTTCCCGTGCTCATCGCGTTCGCACTCGGCGAGCGGCCGGGCGTTCTGCCTGTGGCCGGCATTGCGATGGCGATCGTGGCGATTGCGCTCGTGAGTCGCGGCGAATCGATGAACGAGTCGGGACCGAGCCGAGGGATTCTGCTCGCATTGATCTCGGGCGTGGCTGTCGGGTTGTTCTTCTTCTGTCTGGAGCGAACCGGCGCGGACGCCGGGCTGTGGCCGCTGATTGCGGGCCGCCTCACCTCAGTGCCCGTCTTTGCGGTGCTGACACTGGCGGGACGGCACTCGCTGCGGATGCCACGCGGTGCGGCGAGGATCGCGGTCAGTTGTGGCGCGCTCGACATGCTGGCCAATGCGCTGTATCTGGTTGCGACCACGTACGGCCCGTTGAGTCTGGTCGCGACGCTGGCGTCGCTGTATCCGGCGAGCACCGTGCTGCTCGCGCGGCTGACGCTGGGCGAGCGGCTCACGCCTGCACAAATGGCTGGCGTGATGTGCGCGATCCTCGCCGTGCTGTTCATCGTCGGACACACCTAGCGATCGCGACCCATCCGTGCCTGCGTGCTACGATTTCAGTCCGAGGAAGAGATGACGAAGACGACGATGGCTCACGCGGTTGGATACCTGGTCGTCATCGCGGCGCTGTCGGTGCCTGTGGCCGCGCAGACCGGACCGCGGACTCCGTGGGGCGATCCCGATATCCAGGGCACGTGGACGACCGACGACACGATCGGGGTGCCGATTCAGCGGCCGCCGGCACTCGGCAACAAGCTGTTCCTCACCGACGAGGATCTCGCGCAGCAGGCCGCGCGCCAGGCCGAGGCGCGCCGCGCCGCTCCAGCGGCGGCGCCAGCCGGCGCGGCGTCGGCGCCCATCGCTCCTCCGGATCACTGGGGCGAGAGCGCGTCGAAGCCGGTCCGGCAGACCTCGTTCGTCGTCGATCCGCCGGACGGCCGCATTCCCGCGGTGACGCCGGAAGGGCAGAAGCGCGCCGCGGGCCGCGACACCGGCAGCTTCGGCGCCGGTCCGTTCAATCGCCCGGAGGATATGACGAACTTCGATCGCTGCATCTCACGCGGCGTGGTCGGCTCGATGCTGCCGCGGCCGTATGGCAACGGCCTGGAGATCGTGCAGGGGCCGGGCTTCGTGGCCATCCGGCACGAGATGATTCACGAGGCGCGCATCATTCCGCTCGGCGGCGCCGCGCGCGTGGGTCCGGCCATCCGCCAGTACATCGGCCATTCCCGCGGCCGATGGGAGGGCGAGACGCTGGTGGTGGAAACCACCAACTTCACCGATCAGATGAGCATCGGCTTCAACGGCAATGGTCTGCGCCACAGCGAGCACATGACGCTCGTCGAGCGCTTCACTCGTGTCGACGCCGGCACGATGCAGTGGGAGGTCTCGATTGACGATCCGAAGACCTACACGAAGCCGTTCAAGATGGCGCTGCCGATTCGCAAGCAGGCCGACTATCAGGTGTTCGAGTTCGCATGCCACGAGGGGAACTACGGCATGCGCAACATCCTGTCAGGCGCGCGCTCCGCTGAAGCTGGATCGAAGTAACGCGGCCTGAGCTCAGGGCACGTATTTCATGAGTGCCTGGAACCAGACCACCGTCGCCTCAGGCGCCGTGGCTTTGTTGTCGAACACGACCTGCCGCGTCGTGAACTTCTCGCCGTAGAAGCGGCCGTTCGCGTCCTCATCCTGCCGGATCGTCGCGCCCTCGAGCGTCGCGCCCGCGAACAGGCCGCGGCTGCGCGAGTAGCTCAGGATCTCCGCGCGCAACTGAATGTCGGTGGCGGCCTGCGCGTCGCGGCCGACAGGTCCGGCGGCGGCTGCGGCGCCGGCGCCGATCTTGAACTCGTTCCGCACCAGGTTCTCGAGCCCGCGGCGGTTCTGAATGACGAGCACGAGATCGGTGGCCCGCACGCCGATCTGCAGCCCGAGGCTGCCTCCGGTGATGGTCAGGAATGCGGGCGACGACCAGGCCCTGGTCTTCTCGTCCCTGGCGCTGAGGATGCCGCGTCCACGCTCGGCGCCGACGATGAAGCCGCCGCGAATCGTTCCGGGAAAGACCGCGATGCCGTCGGCCTCACCAAGCACCGACGAGGGAATCGCGCTGTCGGAGGCCCGCATGATTTCACCGAGCACCGTCACCGATTCCTTGACGCGGTCGGCTTCATCGGATTGCGCGTCCAGCGGGATCGACGGCGCCAGGAGGATCAGCGCGGCCAGCGCGCAGCAGCAGAGTCGCACAGTCATGAGGTCAACACCTATCACGATCCGGGCGCCGGTGCACTCCGGAAAGGACCGGAGGCGAACCGGCAAGGCGGGTCTGAAGACCCGCCTCTACGCCACGACGCCGTCGTTGTGAGCGATCTGCCCGCCAACGATCGTCAGCACTGATGCGATGCGCCTGATGTCGTCGTCGGGGACCGTGAAGTAGTCGCGGTCGAGCACGGCGAGGTCAGCGTGGTTGCCGACTTCAATCGATCCGAGATCGTCCTCCCAGATGAACCACTTGTTGGCCGCGGTGGCGAGCCACAGCGTCTCCTGGCGCGTCAGCGTCTGGTCGCCGAGGATCGGCTGGCCGGCGAGGTTCCGGCCGGTGATCATCGTGTAGAAGTTGAGCCACGGATTGATCACCGTGATGTCGCCCCCGTCGGAGTGAAAGCCCACCTGGATGGCGTGGTCGAACAGCATTCGATACGGTGGCCCGACGTTGGTGCCAGTGCGGAGCGGTCCCCAGCCGACGAGCACGCCCATGCCGAGCGCATGGGCGCGATTCGCCAGATCCGACGGGGAAGTCGGGCACGTGCGAGAGGACCCAGCGCAGGTCCTTGATCGGGATCTCCGCGTTCACGGTTTCGCGGTTGGCAATCAGGTTGGTCGCACCAGCCAGATTCAGCGCGTGATCCTCGCCGCGCCAGCCCGGCTCTCGCGATCGCGCGCAGACCCTCGATTCCGCCGCCGGTGAACTCGCCGATACCGCCGGTCCTCAGCCACTCATTGCCGAAGCGCGGGAAGGAGTTCCGCAGCCGCGGCGCGAGCGTGGGCAGCGGCGGGTTGGCGGTTGGCGGGTCCTGGTGCAGGAAATCGATCCGCAGCCGCGCCGGCAGCCGCCCCTCACGATTGAGATCGTAAGAAGGGATTGTGCATCGTGTAGGTGTTCTCGCTCGCGATGCCGGTGGCAGGTTCGTCGGCGTGGAACGCGCCCGAGTCGCGATGCGTGGTGATGCCGAGGCGCGCGTAGTAGCTCAGCGCGTCGAGCGCGCCTCGCTTCCTGGTGTCTGGCGTCAGCAGCGTCTTGCGAAGCGTCTGCAGCGCCAGGCCTGTCGCCGGTCCGGCAATCGCGCCATCCGCCGCGACGGTGACGCCTCTCGCTTCGAGCCACGCTTTGCCTTCGCTGTTCGTGCGCGTGCCGCCTTGCGCGGCCTGGAGGTACACCGGACGCCCGACCGCGTCGAGCTCGGTCAGGTTCGGCAGCCGACGCTCGTTGAACTGCATCGCCGAGATCGGGCCGACGGTGGTGATGAACTCACCGGCCGGCGACCGACGTGCGCTGCGTGCCTTCAATGCCGCGATCGCATCGGGAATCGTGAAGACGTGCTCGAGCGGCGTGTGCCAGCCGGGCCGGTTGCCGACGAGGACGATGTGGTTGTGGGCGTCGATGATGCCGGGGATGACGGTCCGGCCGCGAAGGTCCACGACCCTCAAACCGCCGCCTCGCCTCACGACGTTGTTGCCGACAGCAGCGAAGCGGCCGTTGCGGATCAGCACCTGCGAGACGACTCGGCTCGCGGCGTCCATCGTGTGGATCCGGCCGTTGATCAGGCCGAGATCGCCTGCACCTGGCGCGGGGACTTGCGCGTCTAATCTGACGGCGCTCGAGTAATGCCCGAGCGTGATCGCCGAGGCCGCACCGCCGATGAACTGCCTGCGTGAGAGCATGGGTCAGACCCCGGCGTATTGTAAGGTCATAAAGATGTCAGATCTCATTCTTCACGTGAGCCCGCTCAGCAACCGCTGGCAGACGCTCGACCCGTTTCTCTTCTGCGTCCACCACATCGATCTCTATCCGAAGGGCAACGATCAGTTCGGCCCTGCCGCGTCGCTGGCCGGGCACGACATCGGACAGGATTTCGAGAACCGCGACGGCTGGCGGATGTATCACGGCGACGTGGTGCCCGGTTTTCCGCAGCACCCGCACCGGGGATTCGAGACCGTCACGATCGTTCGCAAGGGCTATATCGATCACTCGGATTCGCTCGGCGCGGCGGCACGGTTCGGCATGGGCGACGTGCAGTGGCTGACCGCGGGCGCGGGCGTCGTGCACTCGGAGATGTTCCCCTTGCTCGATCGCGACGGGCCCAACACGCTGGAGCTGTTTCAGATCTGGTTGAACCTGCCGGCCCAGCACAAGCTGGCCGCGCCGTACTTCACGATGTTCTGGGACCAGGACATCCCGCGCCGCCGGTATCCCGGCGTCGAGGTCACCGTGATCGCCGGCGCGCTCGAAGACTCGGCGGCGCTCACGCCGCCGCCGCATTCGTGGGCGGCAAGCGCCGACGCCGACGTGGCGATCTGGTCGATTGCGATGGAGCCTGGCGCGACATGGGTGGTGCCGCCGGCTCGCGACGCGCGCAGCAACCGCGCGCTGCATGTGTTCGCAGGCAAGGGACTCAAGGCCGGCGACCGTATCGTCAACGGCCCGTCGATGATCCGCGTCCAGCCCGATCAGCCCGTACCGCTCGAGGCCGTGAACGGCCCGGTCGAGATTCTGCTCCTGCAGGGACGCCCGATCGGCGAGCCCGTCGCGCAATACGGACCGTTCGTGATGAACAGCCAGGCGGAGATCCACCAGGCGATCGCGGACTACCGTCGCACGCTGTTCGGCGGCTGGCCGTGGCCCGAGAACGCGCCCGTGCACGATCGCGATGCGGGCCGCTTCGCGAAGCACGCCGACGGGCGGGTCGAGAAGGGATAGAATCGCTCCCTTCTTACGAAGGAGAGCCTAAATGCGTGCGAGCCTCCGAATCCTCGGTGTGTGTGTTGGCCTCGTCTGTATTCCGTCATTGATCTACGCGCAAGGCGCCATCACGGGCGTCGTGAAGGACACGTCCGGGGCCGTGCTCCCTGGCGTCACCGTCGAGGCGGCAAGCCCGGCGCTCATCGAAAAAGTACGCGCAGGGGTGACCGACGGCTCGGGCCAGTACCGCATCATCGACTTGCGCCCCGGGACGTACACGGTCACGTTCACGCTGACGGGATTCAACGCCGTCAGACGTGAAGGCATCGAGCTCACGGGATCGTTCGTGTCCACCGTCAACATCGAGCTGCGGGTAGGCTCGCTCGAAGAGACGATCACGGTCACGGGCGAGTCGCCGATCGTGGACGTGCAGAGCATCCGTCGTCAGACGACGGTGAGCGGGGACGTGATCGCGTCGCTGCCGACCTCGCGATCGTACGGCGCGTTGTTCCAGCTCGTGCCCGCCGTCAGCGGAGGATCTCGTGACGTGCAGGTGCTCCCGGGCCTGGTGGTCTTCGGGGGGCCAGGCGGCAGAGGCAACGAGGGGCGTCTGCAGGTCGATGGCCTCGGAGTAGGCGCACCGCTCAGCGGCGGCGGCGTGTCAGGCTACATGCCCGACATCGGCAACGCTCAGGAAGTCAGCTTCACGACGTCCGGCGGTCTTGGCGAAGCCGAAGTCGGCGGTCCGACGATGAACATCGTCCCGAAGACGGGTGGCAACGTCATGCGTGGGACCGTCTACGCCGCGGGCGTGAGCGGCGGAATGGTTGGCAGCAACTACACCGACGAGTTGCGAGCCGCGGGCTTGCGCACGCCTGGCAAGCTCCTCGAGTTGTGGGATTTCACGGCTGGCGTCGGCGGCCCGATTCTCAAGGACCGTGTCTGGTACTTCGCAAACACACGCGAAGAGGGCAGCTGGCAGTCGGTCCCGGGGATGTATCGCAACGTGAATGCGGGCGATCCCACGAAATTCACCTACGTGGCAGACCCGAACATGCAAGCCGCGACTGCCGGTGATTGGCGGACGATCAGCCTGCGTCTCACGCTGCAGCCGACTCCACGCAACCGCTTCAACGTGTTCTGGGACGAACAGCTCCCGTGTCAGGGTGCGTCGTGGCCAGGCGTGAACGAGGGATGCCGACAGCAGCCCGACTCGAAGTGGATCGTCGGTGGAGCTCCCGGTTCTGCCGGTACGTTCGGACTGGCGACAGCGACTCAGTCGCCGGAAATTTCCAGCTACGCGGGGCCAGGTCACGCGCGTCAGCGCGTGCAGCAAGGCACGTGGACCTCGCCACTGACCAACAAGATGCTTGTCGACGCGGGCTTCGGCACCAACTACAGCCACTACGGCGGCCAGGAGATGCCCGGCAACCCGACGCGAGCGATCCCGAGGATGATGGAGCAGTGCGCAGGCGCTGCGCCGGCCGGGAACACGGCGTGCGCGCATGGCATTTCCAACCTGACGTTCGGCTCGCAGGACTGGACGAGCAACCAGGGTTTCGTTCTGAGCTGGCGCGGATCGGCGTCATACGTGACCGGCGCCCACAGCATGAAGCTCGGCTACCAGGGCGCGTATCACCGCGTGAACCAGAACTACTTCAGCAACGACACGCATCTCATCTACCGGCTGAATCACGGGGTTCCCAACCAGTTGACGATGGACCTGAAGCCGTTCTCGACCGGACAGCGGACGCGGAGCGAAGCCCTGTATGCGCAGGAGCAGTGGACGCTCGGGCGGCTGACAGCGCAGGGCGCCATCAGATTCGATCATGCGTGGAGCTATTTCCCCGATCAGCAGATCGGACCCGTCAAGTTCCTCCCCACGGCGTTCCGTCTTGCCCGCGCAGAAGGGTGTTCAGGGCTATAACGACGTCACCGTTCGCGGCGGCGCGGCCTACGACGTGTTCGGGAACGGCAAGACGTCGGTCAAGGTCAACTTCGGCAAGTATCTCGAGGCGGCCACCAATCACAACACGTACTCGCTCAGTAATCCGGCCGCTCGCATCGCGGGCAGTCCGGTGCTTGGCGCGCCACCGGCCGTCACGCGTCCGTGGACGGACGCCAACACCAACTACGTGCCGGACTGCGATCTCCTGAATCCGCTGGCGAACGACTTTCGGCCCAGCGGCGGTGATTTCTGCGGGCAGCTCAGTAACCTGAACTTCGGCAAGCCGGTGTTCACCGGAAGCTTCGACCCCGCGATTCTCGAGGGCTGGGGCGTGAGGCCGAGCGACTGGCAGGTCGGCGCGTCGATTCAGCAGCAGTTGGTGACTGGTGTGTCGGTCGAGGTCGGCTATTTCCGGCGGTGGCTCCAGAACTTCACCGTGATCGACAACCTGGCGGTGAACGCCGCGGACTTCGACACCTTCAGCATCACCGCGCCACTCGATCCGCGCCTGCCGGACGGCGGCGGCTACCTCGTCTCGGGTCTCTACAACGTCAAGCCCGAGAAGTCCGGGCAGACCAACAGCTACACGACGTGGTCGAACAACTTCGGGTCGCAGACATCGATGTACAACGGCGTGCTGCTGAACGTGTCGGCCCGCACGACATTCGGCCTGACGCTGCAGGGAGGCCTCAACTCGGGCACGACCGTGACGGACAGCTGTGAGGTCCGGAGCGATCTGCCAGAGACGACGCCGACCGATCCGTACTGCCGCAACGATCCTGGGTTCGTCACGCGAGTGACGGGGCTGGCATCGTACTCGGTCCCGAAGGTCGATGTGCTCGTCAGTGGAACCTTCCGAAGCGACCAGGGAGTGCCGCTCGCGGCCAACTATGTGGTCACGTCCGCGGAAGCCGCGCGCTCGCTCGGCCGGCCGCTCTCCGGCAACGCGCCGAGCGTGACCGTCAATCTCATCGAGCCAGGCACGGCCTGGAGCGATCGGGTGAATGCGTTCGACCTGCGCATTGCGAAGATCCTGCGCTTCGGCCGCACGCGGACGAACATCGGCGTGGACATCTACAACCTGCTCAATTCGAGCGCCGTGTTGACGAACAACGCGGCGTTCAATCCGGGCGGGACGTGGCTCGTGCCGACGTCGGTCATCACCCCGCGCTTCGCGAAGGTCAGCGCGTCGTTCGATTTCTGAGCATCACCGAAGCATCGCTCCGCGCTCCGACAGCAATTGTCTGAGCACGGAGCGATGGCAGCGGTCTTCGTCCTCGCAGTAGCAGCCGACTGAGAAGTCCGTCGTGTGTGACAGCGCGGCGAGCAGATCGAGCAGGTGTCTTGCCCCGGGCCGCTTCATCTCGCTCCGATAGCGGCTGACGAACGACTTCCAGCGCTTCGGATCGTCGACTGACGCCTGCGCACGCTTCAGCAGCGCCTCACTCGGCGCCACATCGGGCAGCCAGACGTCATAGAAATCTCGCGACGCGGTCTCGGCCTTCGGCACGCCGCGTGGCGGACGGCGAACGGTGCCGAGGCGGAGTCCTTCACGAGGAGCACGAGGACTGCCGAGTCGAACGATTCGAATCGCCATGCGTCAGGTGATCGCGGCCTCGTCATCGTGACGAGGCTCGTGAACCGAGGCGGCACTCTTCGTCTCGACGTAGCTGGTGACGATGTCGAGCGCGGCCCCGACGCTCGAGTGCATGCGGACGATCTGTTGCCGGGCGAACTGCGTCGGATGGCGTGCGCCGGTTCGACCGCACTTGAAGAAGCGCTTCGGTGGCGACGTGCTGTTGTCCAGCTCCCATCGCGGCAGGTACTCGGTGAAGAGCCAGCCGCCGGTGAGCGAATCGTGGACGTGCGGACATGGCGGGTCGGACGAGGCGGCGACATCGCGACCCGCCTGATTGAGACGGAGTCCCGCGGCTGCGGCTTCGTTCAGCATCCACCGCAGCGGAATGCTCGCTGCGGCGTCGTCTGCATAGCCGCCGCCGACATCCGAGTGGCATCCGCGGAACCAGATCTCGACCACCTCCTGCGTTCCGTAGCGAGGATCGTCCATGCGCCGATCGGAATCGATGCCGCCCCAACTCGTGGGAAGAAACCAGGATCGCTGCTCGTCGAGAGCGAGGCCGTGGCGCACCGTGTCGACGATGGGATTGTGGCGCAGGTGCGGCAGGCTTTGCGGCCAGATGCCGCCGTACGATTTCACCGTATCCCACAGGCCGAGAAAGTGCACGCGGGGCTCGCGCGCTCGTGAGTCGCGCTTGAACCGCGCCACGGCGTCGAAGTCCTGCAGGTGAGGCGTGTAGAGGTCGTAGGCGTGCTCGAACGCCGCGTCGAAGTCGGGCGCATCCCTGGGGAGAAGGCCGCAGCGAAAAATCAGGCCGGCAAGCACGCGCACGGTGAACGCGCCGCGGCTGAAGCCAAACAGATACAGGACGTCGCCATCCTCGTAGCACCTGGCGAGTGCCGCATAGAGCTCCCTGACGTTCCGCCGCAATCCGTAGCCAACGGTCAGTCCGAAGACTCGCGCGACCTGAGGTGGGACCCACCACGCGTGGTACGGCGGGTCGAGCACGCTGAGCCCGCATCGCTCGTCGCGGTCTCTGTCCTTGTAGCCTGTGATTTCGTTGACGTGTCTCGGATCGGTGCCAATGCCTTGGTCGTAGAGCGCGACCTGTTCTGCCGACCGGTTCAACGCAATCGACTGAACCAGACGCACGACGTTCGAGACCTGCTCGCCCCACGAGTTGCCGGTTCCGTCGGAGCACACCACGATGTTCTTGGGCATGGCCGCACATCAGTCTTGCATGGAATCCACCGGACGCCCGGCGTGCGTGCTACTGACCGACGGCCCGTGCGAACCACGACAGCGCGAGCACGAGTCCGGCGAACCTGAGCAGCGTCGGCTGGTGTCCGGGCCCGGCTTCACCGCGCACGGTGCGAAACACCGCGACGGCTCCGACCAGCCACAACACGCCCACGCCGGTCAGCCAGAGTGCGGCGGCAATCACTCCCAGCACGATCCACCGTTCTTTGCCGGAAAGCGCGTGGAAGCCGCGCGCTCCGTCGAGTTGCCAGATCGGGATCAGGTTGAACAGATTCAGAAACCCGGTAAGCTCGGTGATCGCCAGCCAGATCGGCGCACCAGTCCCGAGATAGGTGAGCCAGGCCGCCACGGCGGCGCCCAGTCCCCAGACCGGTCCCGCCAGACCGATTCGCGCATCGACGATCGGATCAGTGACGTGCTCCTTGAGCATCACGAGCGCCCCGACGCCGGGAATGAACAACGGCGCACCGGCACGGATGCCGAGCCGGCGCAGCATCGCCACGTGACCCATCTCGTGGACGTAGATTGAGCCCGCGAGGCCGACGGCAAGCGGCCAGCCGTGAATCGACCAATACACCGCGATGAAGCCGAACATCGAGGCGAACGTGCTCAATTTGGTGAGGCCGAGCAGGAGGAACTTCAGCTTGCCGACGAGGAGCAGGCCCACGGTCGCTGTCCCTGCCGCGACCTGCATCCACCACGTCCGGCTGGTGTGAGTGGCGCTCGCAGGCGACGAGGTCGGCGTGTCGTCGGCGAGGACGGCAAGGCGCTCGCCGATCAGCTGGTACTGCTCCGAAGCCCCCGGTACGAGTGCGCGCGCCTCCTCCCACAGTGCGCGCGCGGTGACCCGATCGCCTGACGCTGCCGCCGCCGTCGCGCGATCGGCGAGCTCCTGAAGTCGTTCGCGATGGACGAGCGCCGAACAGGCCGGGCAGGCGAGGGCGTGTGCGGGCAGCTCAGTTGAGCAGCGCCCGCACGCGCGCGGCCGCACGGCGGGTGTGAGGTCCAGCATCTCGACAATCAGGTGGACGAGGACCCGGCCGCGATCCGGAACGGACCGGAGATCTGCAGCGCGGGGACGCCGGTCATCTTCCACGCCTGCTGCATGCCAAAGGCGATGATGGCGGCGCTGATGAGACCGCTCGGGAGCGAACCGACGACGGACAATACCGGGAGCGCCAGCGAGAAGCCGAGGAGGATCACCACCACCAGCCCCAGGCTGCCCTTATCGGATTCAGCAGGGGTCTCAGTGGAGACGGGTGCCGTTGCCGTCGCCGCCGCCGCCTCTTTCGCGTCCTCCTCCGCCATCTGTGTGAACAGGAGGGGTGTATACGCCAGGCCAACCGCCCAGTACGTCAGCACGAGCGCCAGCACCTGGAACCGTCGTCCGCCACGGCCTCCGGCACCTTTCCGGACCGCCCATCCAACCATGAATCCGATCGCGATGGCGACGATACCGATCTCGAAGTTCGTGATGGCGATGACGGCGTAATAGAGGATCGCACCGGCGATGGCGGCGCCGAGCCCGCACATCACCGCCACAAAGAACACTCCCCAGTCGCGCGGTGTCTCGGACAGCTGTGCGAGTTGGTCACGGCACCGGTCGCAGACCGATTGTCCGTTGACGTCGTAGTATTCGTCGGGAATCGTGCGCTGACACAACGCGCAGGCGACGCCCTGAGCGATGCCGAGCCCCAATGGTGTGTCGCGTGCGACCGCGGTGTCGAATTGCAGTGGCGTATTGCTACCAGGGTTCGAGTCCATGCGTGTCCTCGCTCTCTGCTGAATCGCCAGTTGTGTCCGGGACTGCCGGGAAACGAACAACACTATACGCGCGTCTGCGAGGGACTGCGCGCGCTGAGCGCGATTCCGGCCGCGGCGAGCGTTGCGAGGGTTGCGGGTATCACGGCCGCCCAGAACACATCCCGCATCGGCGTATTCTGCGCCAGCAGCAGCCCACCGACGAGCGGGCCCACGATCGAGCCGATGCGCCCGATGCCCAGCGCCCAGCCGACGCCGGTGGAGCGAATGCGCGTGGGATAGAACTCCGAGGACAGCGCATGCGACGCATTCTGTCCGCCGATGATGCCCACGCCGGCGCACGTGATCGTCACGGCGAGCAGCGGGACCGATGCTCCCGCGTGCCCGATTGAATACACGAACGCCGCGGCCCACGAATAGCACGCCGCAAGGATCCAGAACGAGAACGTGCGATCGAGCAGACGTCCGAGCACGAGGGCGCCGCCGATTCCGCCGATCTGAAACAGGGACGTCAGTCGGATGGCCGTCTCCACGGGTATCCCGGCGTCGCTGATGATCGTCGGCAGCCAGCTGTTGAGGAAGTACAGGTTGAGCAGGTTCATGAAGTAGATGACCCAGATGAGGGTCGTCGCGACTGCTCGCCCGTTCGTGAACAGCTCCGAGACGACGAACGAGCCCGAGGCCGGGTGTTCATCGTGCCCCGGTGACAGCGGCCCGGTGACGACGGCGCCAGGCGAGATCGCGTGACAGCAGTTGCCTGGCCAGCGAATCCCGGCCACCTCGGACGAGGAGAAACCGGATGGATTCGGGCAGCACGTAGGCGGAGACGATCGCGATCACGATCGGAATGACCCCGCCGACCACGAACACCGACGCCCATCCGAATCGCGGAATGATCGACGCGGCGACCAGACCACCCACGGCCGCACCCAGCGAGAAACCACAGATCATCGTCGTCACCGCACCGGCGCGGCGGCGACGCGGCATGTACTCGGATGTCAACGCGATGGCGTTCGGCATCGCGCCACCCATGCCAAGGCCCGTGACCGCGCGCCAGGCCATCAACGATTCGACGGATTGTGCGGTTGCCGTGAGCAGCGACCCGACGCCGAAGATCAGCGCGCACGCGATCAGCACCGGCTTGCGGCCGATGCGGTCAGCCAGCGGTCCGCTGACCAGTGCGCCGATCATCATGCCGATCAGCCCGCTCGAGATCACCGATCCAGTACGCCGCGCGAGACTTTCAGCTCGGCGATCAGGGCGGGGGCGACGAAGCCCATGGCCTGCGCGTCGAAACCGTCCACGAACACGATCAGCCCGCACATCGTCGCCACCAGCAACTGGTAGCGGCCGACGGGACGGTCGTCGATGAACTGGCGGATGTCGAGAGCGGAAGATGCGAGTCACGGCCCGAATCGCCGGGCAGCTTATCTCATTCCCTGAAACGCGCGTCGGTGCTTGACGGCGGGTCTCCCTCCAACGCAGTGATTCGCTTCTCGTGGTCTCTGGCCACTTGCTCGAACAGCGGTCGAAGACCCTTCAGCGGCTCCATGGCCTCCTTGATCTTCGAACTTCCGTGGTGGGCTTGATTCCGCGAGAACATCTCCCGTGCTCCGGCACTCGCACTTCTGCGACTCTGCTTGATCTAGTGAGCGTGTCTGGCTTCGACCTCGAGCACGCTGGTCAACTTGCTGGGCGAACCGCTGGTCGACTTGGCCAAACCGCTGGTCGACTTGGCCGAACCGCTGGTCGACCTGGCCGAACCGTTCGTCGATACGCTCGCCAAGGTCCTTCAGCTTCTGCTCGACGTGATCGAGCCGTTCATCTACATCTGGCATCGTAATCCTCCGAGCATCGGGCGATGCCACGGGCATGCCAGCGCGTTTTTCGAGCAAGGCGTCATGATCGCTTCCTTGGTGTCGCGGTTTTTGCGCTTTCGCGAGCCTCGAGTTGCTGCAGTTTCTTCACACGCTGCGCCAGCTGACGGGCGAGCCTTCGGGCGCAAGCCTTGGCGCGCAGCGGTTGCTCAAGCTCGTTTCTCGATTCGCTCCAACACTCTTCTCGAGCGCGCCGCCGCAGGACTTCTCGCGCAAATACTCTTCCTCGAAGATCTGAATCCGTCGCTCGAATCAGACATCGCGTTTCGAGATCGCGTTCCAGCTCTCAGTCTGCGCGATGCTTCGAAGCGTTGCGGTCGTTGGCCGTCGATCCAGAGGCTCTCGGACATCGCTTGGACCGCCCTCCTGGAGCGACGACGATGCCATCGTCGCAACGGATTTCAAGCCGTGAATTCACTGGTTGTCCTTGGGCTGGCGACCAAGGGTGTGAACACAGGCGGGTCTGAAGACCCGCCTCTACACGAAGTGGATCACTTCAACTTGATGACGACGAGCGAGATGTCGTCGATCGGCGGGCCGAACGCGAGCATGTCCTTTTTGATCGCCTCGTAGATCTCCCTCGCGCCGAGATGCTTGACCTCGCGCAGCACCTGCTCGAGCCTGGCGGGGAAGTAGTGCTGATCCTGCGTGCGATGGTCGGACAGTCCGTCGGTGTGGAGCAGCAGGATGTCGCCGCGGCCCATCAGCGACCACTCGTTCATCTCATAGCGCTCCTTGAAGCCAAGGAGGCTCCTGGTCAGGCTGCGGTCGATCACGTTGAACGACGGCATCATGCCCAGCGGCGGGAACGAGACCTTCACATGCTCGCTGACCTCCATGAAGCGGTTGTGATGGTTGGAGAAGACCGCCGGGAAAGGGACGCCCGCCGAGAGGAACCGGAACTTCGCATCCTCAGAGATCTCACCGTAGATCATCGACACGTACTTGTGCGTGCCAGAGGACTGATAGAAGCGGGTGTTGAGGTTCTCGAACAGACGCCGCGTAATCTGCCCCGAGCGATCGAGCTCGTAGATGGCGCCAAGCAGAAACGCCTGGTGCAGCATCGCCGCGAGGAGCGCGTCGGTCATTCGATGACCGGCGACGTCGATGACCGCGATGCCGGCCTTGTGCTGACAGCCCTGCAGGTTGTCGGCGACCTCGTGCCGCCCTTCTTCTCGAGCCCTGGCAATTCGCGCCTGCAGATCGAAGCGGTGCTTGAAGTCGACGTAGGTGATGTGGTCGCCGCCCACCGAGCCGTTGAGTTGCAGCGAGCCGCCCCACACGTCGATGCCGTTCAGGCGCGGGACGTCGCCCGGCAGCGGCACCAGGTATTTGGCGATGCTTTGAAAGTTATCGAGCTCGCGAGTAAGGCGTTGCAGCTCTTCGTCTGCGTCTGTCGGGGTCATGAAAATGCGCGGGGAGCCTCAAGCATACACGCAGGCCAACCTTCTGCAAGGTTGGCCTGCGTGAGCTGACTCGAAAGTTCCCGCCGGGTGAGAGGCTCGGACGTGGGCTACTGAGACGCCCCGGCCGGACGCGGCGAGGAGCCGCCGTACACCTCAACTTGCGCCACGTCGACCCAGCCGCCCTGTCCGTGGCCGCTGCCCGGCATCAGATCGACGAAGCCGATCTCATCGACCTTGCTCAGATCCACCTTGTCCAGGATCGTGCCGGTCGTGACCGCGCGATTGATATCGAGCTTCATCCATCGCACGTCGCCGAATGAGAACTCGGTGAACAGCCAGTCGCGCACGGTGCCGTCGGTGCGATCGCCGACGAGCCACGTGCCGTCAGCGAGCTTCACGATCGGACGGATCTGATGGAAGCCCGACACCTTGGTATTCCAGCGCAGCGCGCCAGCCCGCTGAGAGGTCGGCGAACTGGGTCTTGTGCCGGAACGCCACGGCGCACGGCGTCGTGCACATGCCCGTCCAGACGTGAATCGGATTCAGCTCGTTGCCGGCGTCGCCGGTGAGCAGCAGCTCCTTGGAGCTCGGGCCATACACCTTCAGTTCCAGCGCCGGATTCGAGAGCGTCGAATCGAAGACGATGGGATGCTCGCCGCCTTTGCGGGCGTCTGCTTCCACTCCTCCTTGAAGAAGAGCGCCGGCCGCGTGGCGCGCGCGCCCGCGCCGCGGCCGGCCGCAGGGGCGGGTGGGGCCGGGGCCTGCGCGAACGCGGCGCCGCCGATGGTCAACAGCGTGATCGCAATAACGAGAGAGTGAATTTTCATGACGTGTCTCCGGCGGGTCTGAAGACCCGCCTCTACGTGTGATCCAGGCGGGTCCAAAGACCCGCCTCTACGTGATTAGGGCAATGCAAACACGAAGACATTGGCCGCGTTGCTCGGCTGCAGTTCCGGCGTCATGCGTGCCGTCGATCCCGCGACGAGCGATGAACCCGTGGTCACCGCGACGTACTGCTTGCCGCCGACCGCGAACGTCACCGGGAAGCCGCTGACCGGCGCGCCGAGGTTGATTTCCCACAGCACCTTGCCGGTCTTGTCGTCGAACGCCTTGAAGCGGCCGTTGGCATCGCCGCCGAAGACGAGGCCGCCGCCGGTGGCGACGAGCGACAGCATGCCCGCGCGCTGCTCGTGCTTCCACAGCGTCTTGCCGGTCTCGGCCGAGATCGCGTATACGGTCCCGACGTTGGTCGCGCCCGGTGCGATGATGCCGGGCATGTCGAGCCCGTACACCTTCGACGGATCGCGCGTGTCCACCGTCGTCTTGGCGTTCATGCACATGTTCTGCAGCGGCATGTACATCGCGTTGGTGTTCGGGCTGTAGGCGCCGGCCGGCCAGTTCTTGCCGCCGTTGCTGCCAGGGCAGATCAGCTTCGTCTGATCTTTTGCCGTCCAGATCGTCTCCGGGTTCACCGTGACCTTGCCCGTGGCGCCGTCGATGTTGCTCACCACGTTCTGCATCACCGTCGGGCGGCCCCACAGGAACTCACCGGTCCGGCGGTCCAGGGTGTAGACGATGCCGGTTTTGCCGGGGATGCCGGTGATCACCTTGCGCTTCTCGCCCGGTTTGATCTTCGGATTGATCCAGGCGACTTCCTTCGCATCCGGCGCGATCGCCGTCTCGACCAGCATGCGCTCGAACGGGTGATCGAGATCCCAGTTGTCGATGATGTGCTGGTAGTACCAGACGATCTTGCCGGTGTCGGCGTCGAGGGCGAGCGTCGAGTTGTGATAGAGGTGCTGCTTGTCCGAGCCCCCGAGCGTGAACTTCGGCGCCGGGATCGTCACCGACGTGCCGACGAAGATCATGTTGGTCTCGGGGTCGTAGCTCGGCACCATCCACGTGCCGACGTGCCAGCGTTGCTCCATGGGCACGTCGCCCCAGGTGTCGAAGCCCGGCTCACCTGGACGCGGAATCATGTAAGTCCGCCAGACCTCCTTGCCGGTCTGCGCGTCGTGCGCGGTGACGATGCAGGAGTCGTTGGTCGCATCGGGCTGACACTGGCGCCCGGTGATCACCTTGCCGTTGGCGATGATCGGACCGGAGCTCGCGTTGGCGCGAACACCCGCCTTGAGCACCTGGGTTTCCCACGTCAGCTCACCGGTCCGGGCGTCGACCGCGTAGACGCTGTTGTCGGCGCCGGCGTCGATGAGCGTATTCCCCCACATCGCCATGTTCCGGTTGGTGCCGCCGTTGACGCCCGCGGGTACTTCCGGCGGTACTCCCACTTCAGGTCACCGGTCCTGGCGTCCATCGCCATGATGATGTCGCCGGGATTCGGGATGTACATCGTCCCGTTGTAGACGAGCGGCGTCGCCTCCTGCGTCCGTCCGCTGACGATGCCGCGCGACCACGTCATTTTGAGCTTCGACACGTTGTTGCGGTCGATTTCCTTCAACGGGCTGTAGCCCCAGCTGTCGAGCGTGCGCCGCCATGTCAGCCAGTCGTTGGGACTCGGCTTCCACAGCATTTCGTCGGTGACTGG
This sequence comes from uncultured Acidobacteriota bacterium, assembly GCA_963751025.1. GTDB lineage: Bacteria > Acidobacteriota > Vicinamibacteria > Vicinamibacterales > UBA2999 > Gp6-AA40. Next base: position 752,012 of record CAVVTC010000019.1, read on the forward strand.
CGTGAACGACTGCTGCTGGGTCTGCGCGGCCACGCTCAGACCGGCGACGGCGATGACGAGGAGAGCGAACAGGATGTAGAAGCGCTTCATGGCGTTTCCTTAAGTAGGGGCCGGCTTTAGCCGGCCCTCATTCTACGTAGTTGCTTTGGCGACGAACAGACGACGACAGGGTTTGGCAATCAGGCGCGCCATCTTACCCGCGCGTGCGTGCCGGGCGCTGTCGGTGGCGATGCCGGTGTTCGCGTACATCTGACGATACAACTTCGAGATCAGCAGGAAGATCAGCCGGCTTTTCCATGAGCGAAGGAAACTCGACCGCCGCCAGATCGCCGGCAGGCTGTAGAAGGTGTCCCAGGTGACCTGCGTCAGCTCGCGAATCTGCTCGGCGGACATCGTCGGATGCGGGGTGTAGACCTTCGGCCGCCGCTTCGGCGGGATCAGCCAGTGCCGCGTGACCGGCACACCGTCGACGCGCGAGGGCTCGGCCTGACTGTCTTCCCACTTCTGGAAGTCGATGGTGCCGGGGAAGGGTGTGAGCAGCACGAACTGCGCGAACGAGACCCGCGCCGCCTGCGCGAGCTCCGCGGTGGCGCTGAACGTCGCCGGCGTATCGGTCGGCAGTCCGAAGATGAACGAGGCGAGCACGTGGATGTCGTGGTCGCGGAACTTCTGGAGCTGGGCGACGAGCGCGTCGCCGGCGACGTTGAAGTCCTTGTAGATCGCTTTCAGGCCTTCCTTGGTCACCGACTCGACGCCGACCAGCGCGCCGCGAATGTGCGCCTTCCGCATCGCATCCAGGAACTCGGGGTCTTCGGCCGCTTCCATGGTGATCTGCGTGTAGAAGACCATGTCGTCGGGCAGCTCGGCGAGCTGCCGCATCAGCTCGAAGCGCTCGGCGCGGACGTCTTCGAGCGCCTTCAACCCCGACTTGTCCAGCCGGCGCGCGGCCATCGCCAGATCGGTCTTCGTGATTGGGTAGAAGTTGTCATCGGCGAGGGCAACGAACCGGTATCCGAGGCGGCGCAGATCGCGCAGCTCCTCGACGACGTCGTTCGCGGTCCGCGCGCGGGGCTCCTGGCCATCGGTACGCCAGACCGAGCAGAAAGAGCAGTGCTTCGGGCAGCCGCGAACCGTCTGCACGGACGCCCACATGTATCCGCCTTCCGGCAGCAGGTCCCAGCGTCCCCGTCGCAGCGACGCGCCGGGAATGCGCCCGCCGTCGTAGACGGGGAGCGGGGCTCCCGCGGCACAGTGCTCCAGCACCGACGGCCACATCAGCTCGCCGTCGCCCTTGACGACTGCATGCGCCCCGCCATGCGTCCTGGATTCGTCGGGGTACAGCGACGCGTGGATGCCGCCGTACACGACATACGCGCCACGATCCCGGGCAGCGTTCCCGACCTCGTATCCGCGAAGGGCATTGGCGGTGTGAATGCTGATGCCCACCACGTCTCCGGCATGGACCTCGTCCAGATTCAGCTGCTGCAGCGTCTCGTCAACCAGATGCGGCGTGCCGTATTGAGCGGGCGTCGCGGCCGCGAGGACATAGAGCCAGCGGGGCGTGATCACGGCGACGCCGAACGCGACGTCACTGGGGTTGACCAGGTGTACTCGCATGTGGGCTATACCTTATCTGAACAATGCTCAGGGCCCAATGCTCAATGCGATACCCTATGGATCGTCTTTTCCCTGGTTAATCCGGTCTATCCGGGAGTGAGTCATGTCCAGATCGTGGCGCTTCGCACTCACCATCACCTCGCTGTGCATCCTGGTCGCGGTGGCGCTGCAGGCGCAGGGGCGACAGGGCGGCCGCGGGCAGGTTCAGTTGCCTGACGGTGCAGGCAAGGACACGGTCACCGCGACCTGCGCGTCGTGTCACGGCCTCAACATGATTACCGGCTCCGTGGGATACACGCAGGAGGCGTGGCGCGATCTCGTCGCCACGATGGTCCAGCTGCCACAGCCGCGCAGGCCGCAACGGTGTCGCAGTACCTCGCCACGCACTTTCCGCCGAAGCCTGGTCGCGCGCCGGTGCTCGTGCCCGGCGACGTGACCGTCTCCTTCAAGGAGTGGATCGTTCCCACGCTCGGCCAGCGCTCGCGCGATCCGCTGCAAACGAAGGACGGCACGATCTGGTGGAACGGGCAGTTCATCAGCCTGGTCGGACGGCTGAATCCGAGCACCGGTGAAATGCGGGAGTACGAGCTTCCCGCGCGCCTCGCGTCCCCACAGCATCGTGGACGATGCGGCGGGCAATATCTGGTACATGGGGAACGGCAACGGGACCATCGGTAAGCTCGTGCCGGCGACGGGACAGATCACCGAGTTCAAGATGCCCGATCCCGAGGCGCGCGATCCGCACACGGGGATCTTCGACAAGAACGGGACGTTGTTCTTCACGCTGCAGCAGAGCAACATGCTCGGACGGATGGTTCCCTCGACCGGCGAGATCAAGCTGATCACGCTGACGACGCCGCGCTCGCTGCCCTACGGCCTGAAGCAGGACTCGAAGGGCACGGTGTGGGTGGCCTACAACGGCACGAACAAGATTGGCCGCATGGATCCGATCACGATGGAGGTCCGCGAGTTCGCGCTGCCGGAAGGCTCGCGCTCGAGACGACTCGTCGTGACGAGCGACGACATGGTCTGGTACGTGAACTCCGCGCTCGGCCGCCTGGGCCGGTTGAATCCGACAGACCGGAGACATCAAGGAGTGGCCGTCGCCGAGCGGACCGCAGTCGCATCCCTATGCGATGGAAGTCATCGACGACATCATCTGGTACAACGAGTCGAACCAGCGCCCGGACGCGCTCGTGCGGTTCGATCCCAGGACCGAGAAGTTCCAGAGCTGGGCGATTCCCTCGGGCGTCGGCATCATCCGGCACATGCGGAAGACGCCCGACGGCAATCTCGCCATCCATCAGACCAGCAGCAACCGTATCGGCCTGGCGATCATCGGCACGCGCGCCACCGGGACGCGCTGAGGACAGGGACTCATGAAAACACTCAACACCGTGCTCACGCTGATCGCGTTCGTGCTGATGACCTCGCCGCTGCTGGCCCAGGCGCCCGTCACCGGATCCAGCGATCCCGAATCGCTCTTCACCTCGAAGGATCCGAAGCTCCACGCCAACAAGCAGGTGGTGCTGCACATCATGCGCGACCTGCTGGAAGCAGGGCACTGGAAGGACGCGGGAAAGTATCTGTCGCAGCGCTACATTCAGCACAATCCGAACGTAGCGTCGGGGCTCGATCCGGTCATGAAGTTCTTCGGCAGCCGGCCGGAACTCCCGATCCCGGCTCGCAACGCCTGGCGCACGAAGATCGTCTCAGTGGTGGCCGAGGGCGACCTGGTGGTCGTCGGCATCGTGCGTGAGCTGCCCGATCCGCGGAAGGCCGGTGCGATGTACACGACCACCTGGTTCGACATGTGGCGCATCCAGGACGGCAAGGCCGACGAGCATTGGGATTACGGGACGATCGCGCCGCCAGCGGCGGGCGGACCGCCGCCGCCCGGAGGTGTGACGGTCAAGTAGGTCGATGATGTCGCGAGTATTGACGGCTGCGGTCTTCCTGGTTGCGAGCGCGATCGCCGTGCCGGCGTTCGCTCAGGGCGGATACATCGGCGCGTTCCTCGTTGCCGACGTCGTTCGCCTGGATCAGTACGACTCGAGAACGAGCGAGTCGGGCAGTGGCGAGGCTCTGGGCTTCGGGCTTCGTCTCGGCGCCGAGGTCGGCCGGCGATGGGGCGTCGAGGTCGAGTTCGTGCGCCCTGGCGAGATCACGAGCGAGCAGATCCCGCCGATTCTGCCGGCGTACTGCACGGTCACCCCCGAGCCAGTGCCGCCCATTCTCCCGAACGGGTTGCCGGATCCGTCGTTGGTCTTCCCGAGCTTCTCCTACCGCTTTCGCGCGACCCAGCGGCGCTCGACACTCTCGACCGCGCTGTGGGTGCGTCAGGAGATCTCACGACGGGTCTCGATGGCCTACCTTGGCGGTGTGGCGTTCGGCCGCACTGAGAGCGAGATCGAGATCTCCTATCTGCCGATTCGTCCGACGATCATCCCGATTCCGCCGAGCGTGAACGAGTCGGTCAACTACGACGTGGCCCCGATGGTCGGCGTCGAGGGGCGCATTCGCATGGCGGGCTCGGTCGCGCTCGTTCCAGGTCTTCGCCTGCATGGGACCGATGGCGGTTGGCTCATCCGCCCGTCGCTCGGCCTGGCGTGGATGTTCTGAACTCGGGCCGCCTGAAGGCGGCCCCTACGACTCGATGCCACTTCGCTTGAACGCATCGCGTGTCGTGACCGGCTCGATCAGCAGAAACGCGACGACGGCGCCAATGGCGACCAGGGGAAGCACGATGGCCAGGGCCGAGCCTTCGTCGCCGATGAGCACTCCACCGAGCGCCAGCGTCGCCGCGAACGCCCAGTCGGCGACGCGGATCCATCGGCTCGATCGACGATGGACCCACTCCAATTCCGAGGGATAGAAGCGCGACGTGAACCAGAGGTGCAGGCGCGCGGCCGCCGCGACGACCACTGTTGCCAGCAGCGCGATGAAGAACGTGCGGCCTTGCCAGCCGCCGATCTGTCCGCGGGCGTACCAGGCGGGGAACACCGTGGCCGAGTACACGACCGCCGTCGCCGCCTCGTGAAACTCCCACCAGAAGCGGCTGCTGGGCCGCCTGAAGGCGGCCCCCACAACATCGGAGTCCTCCGCTGACGTGGGGGCCGCCTTCAGGCGGCCCGAATCCCCCAATTCCGCGACCAGGTCCTGCGCGCTGGCATAACGGGCAACGGGATCGGCGTGCAGACAGCGGGCGACGATCGCTGCAAACGGGCCGGTCAGATGCACGTTGCGATCGCGACCGCGTCCCTGCAGCGGATGCCTTCCGGTCAGCATCTCGCTCAGGACGATGCCCCAGGCGTAGATGTCCGCGCGTCCGTCCACGTCTTCGCCGAGCAACTGCTCGGGCGCCATGTAGGCGGGCGTGCCCAGCATCGCGCCGGTGCGGGTGAGCCGCGTGGCCTCCGGGCCTTCGATCTGCGCGATCCCGAAGTCCACGACCTTCACGCCGCCGTCCGGTTTGATGAGCACGTTCTCCGGCTTGAGGTCGCGGTGGATGACGCCGGCCTCATGCGCCGCACCCAGCGCGCCGGCGATATCGGCCGCGATCGCGCGCGCGCGCTCGGGTGCGATGGGGCCGCGGGCGATCTCGCTCCGCAGCGTCTCGCCGCGCACGTACTCCGAGGCGATGAACAGGTGCTCGTCCATCTCCTCGAGCGCGTACACCACGGCGACGGCTGGATGAGAGATGGTTGCGGCGGCGCGTGCCTCGCGTCGAAGCCGCTGGCGAAGCTCGGGATGCATCGCGACCGCTGACGGCAGCGCCTTGAGCGCGACGGTTCGGCCCAGGCGCATGTCCTCGGCCCGGTACACGACGCCCATGCCGCCGCGGCCGATTTCTTCGATCACCTTGTACGGCCCGACGATCGTGCCCGGAAGCAGCGTCTCGAGATCGGCCGGGTCCACGTGCGCGGGCTGCTCGAGAAACGTACCGGCGGTCTCGTGTGTCTGCAGCAGCGCTTCCGCTTCACGGAGCAGCGTCCCATCGTCCGCGCACTGCTGTGCGACCCAGGCACGACGCGCGTCGACGGGCTGTTCGAGCGCTCCGTCGAAGACGTGCTTCAGCCGTTCCCATTGCTCGGGAGTCACGATGGCCCCGTCGTGGCGGCGACGTCGCCGTCGAGCGCGCGCTTCAGCCAGGCGCGCGCCAGAGACCACTGCCGCTTGACGGTCGCCGGCGAGGTGCCCATCACCTCGGCGACATCTTCGACGGTGAGACCGCCGAAGTAGCGCAGCTCGACGACCCTGGCGAGATCGGCATCCATCGATGCCAGCCGCCCCAGCGCTTCGTCGAGCGCAAGGACGTCGATGTCATCGGGAGCTGGATCGGGCCGGCTGAAGCCGGCCCCCACGCCGCCGCCGGCCTCCAAGTCGTTCGCCGCCAGGTTCGCGTCATCGAGCGTGACGCGTTGTGGACCGCCGCCGCGCTTGATCGCGTTCCGCGCCCGCGCACGCTGCACGAGAATCTGCCGCATCGAGAGCGCCGCGATGGCCAGGAAGTGCGTGCGGCTGTTGAAGTGACGTGCGCGCTCGCCGGCGAGCCGGACGAACGCTTCGTTGACCAGTGCGGTGGCCTGCAGCGTCTGGCCCGGCCGCTCGCCCCGGACGTAGCTGGCGGCGATGCGTCGCAGCTCGTCGTAGACGAGCGGCATCAGCTCGGAAACGGGATCCTCGGTCACGCGAAGAGCGTCACTCCCGTCGGATCTTCACTGCCTCAATCACGACGTCCTTGACCGGTCGATCCTGCGCGCCGACCTTCGTGCTGCCGATCTTCTTGACGACGTCCATGCCGCTGTCGACCTCGCCAAACACCGAGTGCCTGTTGTCGAGGTGCGGTGTCGGTCCCAGCGTGATGAAGAACTGCCCGCCGTTGGTATTCGGGCCGGCGTTGGCCATCGAGAGGATTCCGGCCTTGGTGTGGCGCAGGCTGGGATGAAACTCGTCGGCGAAGTTGTAGCCCGGTCCGCCGTAGCCTTTTCCGAGCGGGTCGCCGCCCTGGATCATGAAGCCGTCGATGACGCGGTGGAAGATGATGCCGTCGTAGTACGGCTGCGTGCTCTTCTGATGGGTGCGCGGGTCCGTCCACTCCTTGGATCCCTCGGCAAGCCCGACGAAATTGGCGACGGTGTTCGGGACTTCCTTGTCGAACAGCCGGATGGTGAAGTTGCCCTCGCTCGTCACGAAATCTGCGTATACAGCCACCGTAACTCCTGATTGGTAGTGTCCGGCTTCAGCCGGACCGGCTTCAGAGGATATCACCCCGCCGCGATACAATTTCACCGTGAGCGGCGCCATCCACGCAGCCGACGACCACCTCATCACGGCCGTCGCCACGGGGCGCAGCGGTGATCCGTTTGCGGTGCTCGGGCGTCATGCGGTCACCGTCGATCGTCGCCCGGCGGTGATGCTGCGGACGATGCAGCCTGCGGCCTCGGCCGTGGAGTTGATCACACCGGGCCTGGTGACGCCCATGCCTCTGCGTCATCCTGATGGTCTCTTCGAGGCGCGGATTCCACTGACCGGCGCCGCGTCCGACCTGCCCTATACCTTCCGCGTCCACGAGAACGGCGCGACCCGCGAGATCGTGGACCCGTACCAGTACGGTCCGGTGCTGTCCGAGTACGACCTGCACCTCTTCAGCGAGGGCACGCATCATCGCGCGTGGGCCAAGCTCGGGTCGCATGTGATGACGATCGGCGGCGTCACCGGCGTGCACTTCGCCGTCTGGGCCCCCAATGCGCAACGCGTGAGCGTCGTCGGCGACTTCAACCAGTGGGATGGCCGCGTGCATCCGATGCGCAGGCTCGTTCCTTCGGGTGTGTGGGAGCTGTTCGTTCCCGGGCTGTCAGCCGGCGCCTGCTACAAGTTCGAGGTCCGCACCGAGGCTGGTCACCTGCTGGAGAAGGCCGATCCCTACGCTCGCTCCTTCGAGGTGCCGCCGCGGTCGGCGTCGGTGATCTGGGAGGACGGCGGCTTCGAGTGGAACGACGACGACTGGTTGCGCGAGCGACAGGCCGCTGGTGGCTGGCACGACCGGCCGATGTCGGTCTACGAGGTGCACCTCGGATCGTGGCGACGAATCCCGGATGAAGGCAATCGATACCTGACCTATCGCGAACTGGCGGACACACTCGTGCCGTACGTCCGCGACATGGGCTACACGCACATCGAGCTGCTGCCGGTGATGGAGCATCCGTTCTCGGGCTCGTGGGGATATCAGGTCCTTGGCTTCTTCGCGCCAACGAGCCGGTTCGGCACGCCGGACGATTTCCGGCACTTCGTGGACACGTGCCACCGCTGCGGCATCGGCGTGATCCTCGACTGGGTGCCCGGCCACTTCCCGAAGGATCGTCACGGCCTGGCCGAATTCGACGGCACCTCCCTGTACGAGCACGCCGACCCGAGGAAGGGCGAGCACCGCGACTGGGGCACGCTCATCTTCAACTACGGCCGCAACGAGGTGCGAACGTTCCTGATGAGCAGCGCGCTCTACTGGCTCGAGGAGTTTCACATGGACGGCCTGCGCGTCGATGCCGTGGCGTCGATGCTGTACCTGGACTACTCGCGGCCGGCTGGCGAGTGGATTCCCAATCAGTACGGCGGGCGTGAGAATCTCGAGGCGGTGTCGTTCCTGCAGCAGTTGAACACGGTGTCGCACGGCCGCGTGCCGGGCACGATCACCCTTGCCGAAGAGTCCACGGCGTGGCCGGCGGTCAGCCGTCCGACGTACGTCGGCGGACTCGGGTTCACCTACAAGTGGAACATGGGGTGGATGCACGACATGCTCGAGTACATCGAGCAGGACCCGGTGCACCGGCGCTGGCACCACGAGAAGATCACGTTCTCGATGCTCTATTCGTTCACCGAGAACTTCGTGCTGCCGTTCTCGCACGACGAGGTCGTCCACGGCAAGCGCTCGATGCTCGACAAGATGCCGGGCGACCTGTGGCAGAAGCACGCGACGCTGCGGACGCTGTACGGCTACATGTTCGGGCACCCGGGCAAGAAGCTGATGTTCATGGGCGGCGAGTTCGGACAGTGGCGCGAGTGGGACGCCGAGGAGAGTCTCGACTGGCATCTGGCCGACGAGCCGCTGCACGCCGGCCTGCGCCACTGGGTCCGCGATCTCAACCGCACCTATCAGCGCGAGCGCTCGCTGCACGAAGTGGATTTCGAGGGCGCCGGATTTGCCTGGATCGATTGCCACGACAATGCCAACAGCGTCGTGTCGCTGATCCGTCGCGCCCGTGACCCGCGCGACTTCACGGTGATGGTGGTCAACTTCACGCCCGTCCCGCGGCCCGGCTATCGCATCGGCGTTCCCGAGGCCGGCTGGTATCGCGAGGTCCTCAACAGCGACGCCGCGCTCTACGGCGGCAGCAACCTGGGCAACGGCGGTGGCGTCCAGACCGATCCGATCCCCGACCACGGCCACGATCAGTCGATCAGTCTCACCGTTCCACCTCTCGGCTTCGTCCTTCTCAAGCGCTCGTAGAGGCGGGTCTTCGAGACCCGGCTTCGGGTCAAGACGTCAGACCCGCCTACGCTCAGGCGGATCTCAAGATCCGCTTCTACTTGACAGGCAAGTAGAAGATCTGGCAGGCTCCACTTGGATGGGTAGTGGAGTGACCGCATGAGCGACAAGGTCGAACTTCTCCAGGGCACGCTCGATTTGATCGTCCTGCGCGCGCTGTCCACGATGGGACCGCAGCACGCCTACGGCCTGGCGGCGCGTCTCGAGCAGGTGGCCGAGCATCCGCTGATGCTCAATCAGGGGACGCTGTATCCGGCGCTGGTTCGGCTCGAGCAGAAGGGCTGGATCAAGGGCGCCTGGCAGCGCACCGAGACCAACCGCGAGGCGAAGTACTACAGCATCACGAAGGCCGGCACGCGCGCGCTCGAGAAGCAGGCCGAGCGCTGGCGGCGGCTCGCCGGCCTGGTGGACAAGCTCCTGCTCAACGAATCGTGAATTCCCAAACGTAGGGGCTGGCTTTAGCCGGCCCAGGGCCGCCTGAAGGCGGCCCCCACGAGGACTTGAATGCGACGCTTCTTGTTTCGACTGGCGCAACGTGTTCCGGCGCGATCGCGCAGACGATGAGGTCACGCGCGAGATCAACGCGCACCTCGCCCTGCTCGAGGACGACTATCGCCGCCGCGGCATGACCGCGGACGAGGCGCGTCTCGCGGCGCGGCGCGCGCTGGGCAGCGTCGCGCACGCGAAGGACCTGCACCGCGACGCGCGCGACGTTCGCGTGGATCGGACGACGTGCGCCGCGACGTCGCGCACGGCTTTCGCTCGCTGCGCCGCACGCCAGGATTCAGCGCGATTGCCGTGATCACGCTGGCGCTCGGCATCGGCGCCAACACGGCCATCTTCAGCGTCGTCAACGCCGTTCTGCTGCGCCCGCTGCCGTATCGAGACGCCGATCGCCTCGATTCAGGTGTTCACGCCGCCGCCGAACGTTCCGGGCGGCGCCGCCATGTCACGCGCGGCCAGGGCGCTCGCTGCCGCCCGTACTTCGACGCCGCTGCGCAGCCGGGACGCGCACGTTGTCGCATGTCACCGGCCACATCCTGACCAGCGCGACGCTGACCGGGCAGGGCGACGCGGCGCGTCTCGCCGGCGTCCAGATGACCGCCTCGGCGTTTCCGATGCTGGGCGTGTCGCCGATGCTCGGCCGCCCGTTCGACGCCAGCGAAGAGTCGGCAGGCGCCGATGCCGTCGTCGTCCTGAGTCACGCGACGTGGCGGCGCTATCTTCAACAGCGATCCGGCGATCGTCGGCCGCGTGGCGGCGTTCGACGGACGCGGCCGCACCGTCGTCGGCGTGATGCCGCGAGGGCTTCGCCTTCCCGGATGCGCACGTGCAGTACTGGATTCCCTATGTGCCTCCGGATCCGAAGGGCGGCGCCTTCTTCAGCCTGACCACCCTCGCGCGTCTGCAACGAAGGTGTCGGCGCACGGGCGGCGGAGGACGAGGTCAACGCCGTGATGCGCGCAGTCGGCGAGACGCGCTCGTGGCCGCTTCGAGGTTGTCGGCCTACAGGACGAGCTCGTGGCGCCGGTGAAGCCGGCGCTGCTCATGCTCGCCGGCGCCGTGGGGCTCGTGCTGCTGATCGCGTGCGTGAACGTGGCCAACCTGCTGCTGGCGCGTACCGCCGCGCGCGATCACGAGATCGCCGTCCGCCGCGCGGTCGGCGCGTCGCCTGGACGGTTGATCCGGCAGCTGCTCACCGAAAGCATGCTGCTGTCGTGCATCGGCGGACTCGCGGGAACGGCGCTCGCGATCGGCGCGATCCGCCTGCTTCGTGCGCTCGCCACGACGCCTGCCGCGACGCGATCTCGGTCCCGGCGTCACGCTGCCTCGGCTCGACGAGATCGGCATCGACGCGTCCGGTGCTGGTCTTCACGATCGTCGTCGCCGTGCTGACCGGCGTCCTCTGCGGGCTGCTGCCGGCGCTGCGTCATGCGCGCGCTCGTGAAGCGGATCGCCTGCGCGCGCGCAGTGCCAGTCCGCGCGTGCGCGGCGCGCTGGTCGTCGCCGAGATCGCGATGGCGATGGTGCTGCTCGTCGGCGGCGGTCTGCTCATTCGCAGCTTCATCAAGCTGGCCACCGAGGATCTCGGCTACGACTCGAGCCGGGTGCTGACCTTTCAGGCGACCACGCGTCCAGGCGACGGGTCCGCAGGCACGAAGCCTTTGCCGAGCAGCTCGTCGAACGCATTGGGCGCGCTGCCCGGCGTCACCGCGGCCGGATATGCGAACAACCTGCCGCTCGTGCAGCAAAGCTTCGGCCGTGACGTCAGCCCACAGCCGTACGATCGCGGCGCGGCCGCGTCCGCCGTTTCCCGGACTGCATGCCGTCAGCCCCGACCTGATTCAGGCGCTGGGCCTGCGGATCGTCGAAGGCCGCACGTTCAGCGACGGCGAGGCCGGCGGCGGCGAGGCGCTCATCACGCGGGCGTTCGCGCGCAGCGGCTTCTTCGACGGTCCGGCGATCGGCCGGCGGATCTACACGCGGCAGGACATCGTGGGAGGTCGTTGGCATTCTCGAAGACATCAGTCAGTTCTGGCTCGATCAGCGCGCGGCTTCGGAGTTGTACATCGTCGACTTCGTGCCGGCGCCGCCGGGTCTTGGCGGCACGTACTTCGCCGTTCGCAGCGACGCCGATCCGCCGCGCTCGCCGCGTCAGCGTGCGCGGCATCGTCCGCCAGCTGGATCCGACGGCGACCGTGGACAACATCGCGACGATGGAGCAGATCGTGTCGAACGCGATGGTCGCGTCCGCGGCTGTACGCCGTGCTGCTCGGCGTCTTTGCCGGCGTGGCGATGGTCCTCGCGGCGATCGGCATTTACGGCGTGCTCGGTTACCTGGTCTCGCATCGCACGCGGGAGATCGGGATTCGCATGGCGCTCGGTGCGCGGCGGCGGCAGGTCGTCGCGCTGGTGCTGCGTCAGACGGCGGTGCTGACGATAGTCGGCGTGGTCGCCGGCGTGGCCGGCGCGGCGCTGCTGAGCCGCTATCTCGAGGGACTGCTGTTCGGGTTGACGCCGCTCGACGTCACGACGTTCGTCGCCGTGGTCGTGATGTTCGGCGCCGTCGCGGCGCTGGCGTCGTATGTCCCGGCGCGCCGCGCCACGCGCGTCGATCCGCTGGTGGCGCTCAGATCCGAATGATTGACGTAGGGGCCGGCTTCAGCCGGCCCTGGGTGAAGGCATCCATGCGACGTGTTCATCGCTCGACTCTCCAGCGCGTTTCGACGCAATCGTGCCGAGGACGAGCTCTCGCGCGAGATGACGGCGCATCTCGCGCTGCTCGAGGACGAGCACATGCGCCGCGGGCATGACGCCAGACGAGGCGCGACTGGCCGCGCGCCGCGCGATGGGCAGCGTCGCGCTCGCGAAGGACCTGCACCGCGACGCGCGGTCCTTCGTCTGGCTCGACGATCTGCGCCGCGATCTGCGTCACGCCGTCCGCAATCTGCGCCGCAGCCCGGGATTCACGCTGACCGCCGTGCTGGCCCTTGGCCTCGGCATCGGCGTCAACACCACCTTCTTCACGCTCGTCGACGCGATCTGCCTGCGCGGACTGCCCATCGACTCGCCCGAGCGGGTGATGTACATGTCCACGCGCGACGCGCAGAATCGTTCCGGCAACTTCTCGTACGCCGAGTTCGACGACCTCCGCCGGCGCGCGACGGCCTTCGAGCAGCGTGGCCGGGTACACCTTCACCATCCCGGTCGTCGGCCGACGACCGGCAGCCGCCGGCGCGCGTCTCTGGGCGCGTTCGTGTCGGCCGGCGCTGTTCGAGCTGCTCGGCGACCGGCCGATCGTCGGACGCACGTTCCGGCCGGACGAGGACCGTCCCGGCAGTCCCGCCGTGGTGATCCTCGGCGGAGAGATCTGGAGCTCGCGCTACGCCTCCGATCCCGGCATCGTCGGCGAGACGATCACGGTCAACGGCATTCCCTCCACCGTGATCGGCGTCATGCCTCGTGGATTCATGTTCCCCAGCAACGCCGACTGTGGCGGCCGATGGCGAACCTGCCCGCGCCGGTGCGGCAGTCCCGGGCCGAGCGGCGCGTCGCCGTGTTCGCGCGTCTGGCCGACGGCGCGACGCGCGGATCAGGCGCGCGTAGCGATCTGTCGGCGATGGCGGCGGCTGGGCGCGGGAGTTCCCCGGCACGAACCGCGACGTGCGCGCGGAGATGGTGCCGATCAACGAGCAGCTCAACCCCAGCGTGGCGCAGCGGGCCTGGATCGCGTTCATCGTTGCGGGCGTGCTGGTGCTGCTGGTCGCGTGCGCCAACGTCGCGAATCTTCTGCTGATGCGGGCGGCGACTCGCGGACGCGAAATGGCGATTCGCACCTCGATCGGTGCGACGCGAGGCCGCGTCGTGCGTCAGCTGCTGGTCGAGAGCGCCACGCTGGCGGCGCTGGCCGGCGCGTTTGGCGTGTTCGTGGCGTGGGCCGGTCTGCGCGTGCTGTCCGGCATCGTGCCTCCAGAGACGCTGCCGTACTGGATGGCGTTCACCATCGACGGCCGTGTGCTGGCCGTGGTCGTCGCCGTCTGCCTGGTCAGCGTGTTCGCCTGCGGGCTGCCGTCGGCGCTCCACGTGTCGAAGGTCGATCTGCGCGACACGCTCACCGACAGCGGAACACGACGGTGGCCCGGCCGGCGCGCCGGTGGATTGCGACGCTGCTGGCCGCGGAATTCGCGGTCACGCTCGTGCTGATCGCGGTGGCCGTGATCGAGCGTGCGCAGCAATCTCGAAGCGCGCCGCACGGAGTTCCAGATCGACCCGGCGTCGCTGATGACGATGTGGATGACGCTGCCGGCGGATTCGTACTGCCACGCCAGGCGGCACGCGCGCGCGTTCTTCGAGCAACTCGAGTCGTCAGGCCGCGGCGCGTCACCGGGCATTCGCGCCGTGGCCTTCGCGAGCGCGCTGCCGTACGGGCGGCGGCTCGCAGCAGCCGCTGACGATCTCCGGCCGGTCTCGGCCGACAACGCGCCGACTCGTCTCGGTGGTGTCGGCCAGCGAGCGCTACTTCGACGTGCTCGGCATCCCGCTGGTGCGCGGACGCGCCTTCACCGGTGCATGACGGACGGCCTGGTGCCGAAGCCGCGATCGTGAACCAGCGATTCGTGCGGATGTTTCTCGCTGGGCAGGAGCCGATCGGCGCCCGCATTCGCGTCGGCGGCGGCCGAGACGCCATGGCTGGAGATCGTCGGCGTCGCCACGACGGTGCGTCAGCAGCCGATCGGTTCGCAGCCCGATCCGGTCGTGTTCCTGCCGTTCCGTCACGTGCCGCCGCCGGTCACCGCCATCATGGTGCGCACGATCGGGGACCCGGCCGGACCGATCGGCACGCTTCGCAGGAGGTCGCGCGGATCAATGCGAATCTGCCGCTCTACCGGGTGATGACGTTCGAGCAGGCCGGTGCGCGAACGCGCTGTGGAACGGCCGGCTCAGCGACGTGATCATCAGGAGCATTGCTCTCGTGGCGTTCGTGCTCGCGCTGATCGGGTTATATGCGGTGACCGGCCACACCGTCGAGCGCTGGACGCGTGAGCTCGGCCTGCGCGATCGCGCTGGTGCGCCAGTGCCGCCGAGATCGCGCTGGCTCGTGCTGCGGCGCATGCTGACGCAGCTGGCGATCGGACTCGCCGCTCGGTCTGGTCGCGACGCAGGCTGTTCGATCGCTTGTTCAGCGGTCCGGTGGACCCGGCGGCCGCGGATATCCGGATGAACGATCCCGGCGCCCTGGCGCTGATCGCTCTCGCGATCATCGTGGTCGCGGTGATCGCGTGTCTCGTCCCGATTCGCCGCGCCGCGCGCGTCGATCCGATTCAGGCGCTCCGCGCGTCGTAAAGGGTCCGGGATCAGGGATCAGGGATCAGTCCTGATCCCGATCCCCGATCCCGTTACTGCGCCGGCTCGATTCGCAACACCATCCCGTCAGACGCGTTGCCGCCACTCGCGCCTTCGGTGGCCACGTAGATGTAGCCGTCGGGACTCTGCTGCACGTCACGGATGCGCACGCGCATCGGGATGAGCAGGCCCTCGCGCCGCTCGGCCTGGTTCGGCTGACCGAACGCGACGCGAATCAGCTGCTGCGTGGTCAGCGCGCCGACGAACAGGTTGTTCTTCCAGCGCGGGAACTTGTCGCCGGTGTAGAACATGATGCTCGACGGGCTGATCGCCGGCACCCAGAACATGCGCGCGTTGTCCATGCCCGGCCGCGCGAACGGCTGATCCGACGCCAGCGTGCCGGTGTAGTTGCGGCCCATCGAGACGAGCGGCCAGCCGTAGTTGTGACCCGGGGCGAGGATGTTGACCTCGTCGCCGCCCATCGGACCGATCTCCGCCTGCCAGAGCTCGCCGGTCTCGGGGTGCACCGCCAGGCCGTAGCCGTTGCGATGCCCGTAGGTGTAGATCTCCGGCTTCGCGCCCGGCTTGCCGACGAACGGATTGTCCGGCGGCACCGTGCCGTCGTCGCGCAGGCGCAGCGTCTTGCCGACGTGGTTGTCGAGCGTCTGCGACTTCATGCGCAGGCTGTTGTCGTCCGATCCGTCCGGACGGAGCTGCTGTGCGTTGCAGCAGATGCGATCGCGATCGCCGACGGTCACGTACAGCGACTTGTCTTTGCCGAAGTACACGCGGCCGGCGAGGTTGCCGCCGGTTTCCCATGCGTCAGCGACGAAGATCTCCTGCACGTCGCCGAGCACGTCACCCTTGAGGAACCCGCGCGCGATCGCCAGCGTCGAGCCCTTCTCGCCGATTTTCGGGTACGAGACGTAGACGAGCCGGTTCTGCGCGAAGTCGGGATGGACGGCGACGAAGTGCAGCGCGTCGCTGCCCTGGCCCGCAGGCGTTGGCGACGTCCACACCGGTGTCGGCGCGAGCACGCCGTTGCGGATGATCCGCAGCCCGCCGTTTTTCTCGGCGACCAGGATCGTGTTCGCATCGGCGAACGCGAGGCCCCACGGGTGGAACAGGCCCGAGGCAACCGTCACCACGCGAATCTTGCCACCCTGCACGTCGAGGATCTGCGGACTCGTGTCACGCGGTGGGGCCGGCGTCGCCGGCGTCGCCTGCGGTGCCTGTTGCGCGGGCTGAGCCTGTTGCGGGTAGCACAGTGTCGGGCCGAGCATCAGGACGACGGCGATCCAGGAAATCGAGGAAGCCTTCATATGTGCCTCTGGGTGAAATGGACGGCGCATTATCGCATCAACGCGCCAGGGGCAGTCTTCCGTCTAAGGGCCATGCATTTTCATCAGGATATCCGTCA
This sequence comes from uncultured Acidobacteriota bacterium, assembly GCA_963751025.1. Lineage (GTDB taxonomy): Bacteria > Acidobacteriota > Vicinamibacteria > Vicinamibacterales > UBA2999 > Gp6-AA40. The sequence goes on from CAVVTC010000019.1 coordinate 768,439, forward strand.
GGCGTTCCGGCTGATTCGCAAGGCGCCGTGGTTTACCGCCGCGTCGGTGACTGTCCTCGGCCTGGGGATCGGGGCGACGACCGCCATTTTCAGCCTCGTCGATGCCGCGCTTCTTCGGCCGCTGCCGCTCCGCGATGCTCATCAACTGGTGATGCTCTGGGAACGATCGACGCAGAACCCAAGAAGTTTCGTGGCGCTGGCGACGTTCGCCGATTGGCGCGATTCAACCAAGACCTTGAGCGGCGTCGCCGCCACCGCGGGTATCGTCCAGATCCCGATTGCGAAAGGCGCCGACGAGTTGCCCGACTCGGTTCCGCTCGAAAGTGTCACGCCGTCGTTCTTTCGCGTCCTCGGCGTGACGCCGCTCCTCGGCCGCGCACCCGATGAAAGCCATGTGTATGGTCCCGGTCGATCCGACGGTGGAGTGGCGATCAGCGAGCGACTGTGGCGCGCTCGATTCGCTGCGGATCCATCGATTGTCGGACAGACCATCCGCGTGGGATCGCCGCCTCGTCCCGTGCCCGTCGTCGGCATTCTGCCGGCAGCCTTTCAGCCTCTTGGGTACGACGGACGTCTGGGAAGTGATCGACGTCGATGGCGCCGCCGGTGCTCGCGCCACGCGGGTGTTGCGAGTGCTCGGCCGCATGAAACCCGAGACGACGCTCGATCAGGCCCGCGCGGAACTGACCGTGATCGCCGCGAACATCGAGCAAGCCAATCCAGCCACCAACAAAGGTTGGGGTGTGACGGTCGACCCGATGCAGGCGGCGGTCGTCGGCGCCGACCTGCGGACGACGTCACTCGTGCTGGGCGGCGTGGTGTTGTTCGTGCTGCTGCTGGCGTGCGCCAACATCGCGAGCCTGCTGCTGGCGCGCGGTGTCGGCCGCACGCGCGAGCTGGCTGTCCGTGCGGCGCTTGGCGGCACGCGCGTCCGCATCGCGCGACAACTGCTCGTCGAGTGTCTGTTTCTCGGTGTGCTGGGCGGCCTCGCCGGCGTCGCCATCGCCTGGGCGCTGTTGCGCGCGGCGCCGTCCGTCATTCCGCCGCAGACGCTTCCGTCAGCGATCGTGTTGATGCTGGATTGGCGTCTCGCCGCATTTGCGTCCGGGATCACCGTGCTCACCGCCTTACTGTTCGGACTGGCCCCGTCCTGGCAGGCCGCACGCGTGTCTCTCGTCGAAGCGATGAACGTCGGCGGACGCGGTTCATCCGACCGCGCCGGGCGAGTACGTCAGGCGCTGGTGGTCGTCGAGGTGGCCATCGCACTGCTGTTGATGACTGGTGCCGGGCTGCTGGTGCGCACGCTCGTCTCTTTGAACAACGTCGATGCCGGCTACCGGGCCGACAACGTCGTTGCGATGAACATCCGATTGCCGTTTCGACGGCTGGTCACGGCGATGCCCGGCGAGATCGAGGCGTACTGGCGTTCCATCGAACGCGAGGTGGCGGCCGTCCCTCAGATACGCGTCGCGTCGCTCGGTCTCGACCTGCCACTGTCAGGTCTCGGTATGCGTCAGACATTCGAGATTGTCGGGAGTCCCGCTCCGGATCCGGCCAACCGGCCGCTCGCTCACTACCACATCATCGGCGCAGGCTACTTCGACGCGCTCGGAGTTCCACTCGTGCGCGGTCGTGCCTTCACCGACCGCGACTCCGAAACGGCCCCGGAGGTCTGCATCGTCAACGACGCATTCGTGCGACGATTCCTGGCCGGCCGCGAGCCGATCGGTGCACGTGTCGCGATCGCGGTCCCCGGCATCCGCGCCCGAATCGCGAATCGTGAGATCGTCGGCGTCGTGCGTCAGGTCAAGACGCGGCCGGACGAGGCCGCGGACAGCGTGTATCAGATCTACGTTCCCACGGCGCAGAGCCCATGGGTCATGGCGAACCTGATCGTGCGGACGGCCGACGAGCCGTTGCAGATCGTGGAGCAGATCAAGCGCGCGATTGCCCGCGTCGATCCGACTCAGGCTGTCTCGCAGGTACGGACGATGGAGCAGGTGGCCGCGCAGTCAACGGCCCGTCCGCGGTTGCGGGCGCAACTGGTCGTGGTCTTTGCCGCGCTGGCAGCGATCCTGGCCGCGGTCGGGATCTTCAGCGTGCTGACGTTCATGGTGCAGCAGCGGGCGCGCGAATTCAGCATCAGGCTGGCGGTGGGAGCAAATGCCGCCGACCTGCTGCGTCTGGTACTCGGCGGTGGGCTCAAGCTGACGGCGATCGGTGTGGCGATTGGCGCGGCCGCGTCCGCTGTGCTGGTGAGATCGCTGACCACGCTGCTGTTCGGCGTGCCGCCGCTCGATCCGCTGACGTTCGTCGTTGCGCCGCTGGCGCTGACCGTCGTCGCGCTCCTTGCGTGCCTCGCGCCCGCCATTCGCGCACTGAGCGCCGATCCGGTGGCGGCGTTGCGCGCAGAATAACCGGATATTGCGGCCGCCGGACGTGGGGGCCGCCTTCCAGGCGGCCCGGATCATCCGCACACGCTAGCGGCGACGACTCTCATCGTTTCGTCACGGTGTAGAGCGCCAACGATTCGCCGCACCCGGGGCGGACAAACAACACGAAGCCGTTTCCGCTCCGTTCGGACGGCCCCCTGAAGAACCCTTGGATCTGCGTGTTGTCTGGCTCACTGTAGGGACCCAGCAGGGAGAAGAATGCGTACGGAGGCGCCCCTGGCGGCAACTGGAGAGGGCCGTTCCTCAGATCAACGATCTGGAGGTTCAGATCGGTTGCCGATTTCGACCCCGAGCAGCCGTTGTAGCTGTAACCGACGGTAACCGCGGTGACGAGATCTGACGACACCATGATGGTGATCGGCTGCCCTTGTTCCGTGGTTCCGGCCCACTGCCCGTTGAAGCTCGTGGGCGGCGACGGAGCAGTCGGACCGTCGCTGCCGCCGCAGGCGCTCGTGACGGCGCACAAAAGACAACTCACCAGTAGCGCGGAACGGACCTCGCCGGCATCACTCCGTCGGCATCTGTCCGCAGGCCGCCGAGGGATGGCGCAAGTCGGCTTTCGAGTTAACGGCTCGCCGTGCGCGACGTTCCGATGATGCGCACACCGCCGCCACTCGACCGAAGGCGCAGCGTCGGGCCGCCGCCGTTCATCTCGCCGCGCAGCGAGTTCCTGTCGATCTTCCCTTGAATGGTGATCGGGAGGTCCGAGTTGACGCCTCCGCCGGAGGCACTGGCGTCGATCGAGACCTTGGCGCTCGGGTCGAGCTCGGTGCGGACCGAGCCGCCAGACGAGGACACCTCGCCGCCGCTGGAGTTGCCGGGCGCGAAGCGGACCGTGACGCCTCCGCCGGAGCTGCTGGCCTCGACGCGGCCGCCCGCGCCTCGCACGTCCACGCTGCCGCCGCTCGTCGAGGCGTGCAGGTCGCCGGACACTACGTCGATCTGAATGCCGCCACCGCTCGTGCTGGCGCGGAGGCTGCCCCGGATGTCGGCAATCGTGATGCTGCCGCCGGATGTGCTCGCCACGACGTTCCCGCGTACGTCGCGCATGCGAACGCCGCCGCCGCTGGTCGTACCCTCGACGTTCCCTTCGACGGCCTCGACGCGGACGCTGCCTCCCGATGTGTGCACGTTGACCGTGCCGGTCACGTGCGACGCGTCAACAGAACCGCCGGACGTGCTGAGCCGGACCGCGGTTGTCGAGGGCACCTGAATCGCGATGCGGGTGTCGTGGTTGTCGAACCACCCGCTGAACAGCCGGCGCATCCCGCGCCGCTTGATCGTGACCTTGACTCCTCGGCCCTCTTCGCTGAACGTGAACTCGAAGTCCCGGTCGAGATCCTCGTCCGATGTGATGAGGACGCGCGCGCCGGACGAGGGCTCACCGGTCAGGAGCACTGACCCGATGTCGGTCTCCAGGATGAACGACCCGCCCGGCTCGAGCGCCAGCTTGCGCTCCAACTTGAAGTCCGCCCAGGCGACGGTCGCGACGAGGCAGAACGTCAACGCCAGCACCAGAATTTGTGTTCGCTTGATCATCGTGTCAACTCCCAACGCGTCGCATCCATCAAGACTCGTGCCGCGCTGTGCCCAGGCTTTTCGACGGTTCGAGCGTGAAATCGGTTCACTCATGTGAATGGTGTTCACGCCCCGCGAACGGTCTCATCGAAAGTTGTCGAGCCGCATGAGGTCAGAATCGGACCGCGCCATCTTCGTGGCCAATGCCCAGCGCCCGTCGCGGGACGTCGCCAAGTGCGTGTAGATCCCCGGTATCCGAAACCCTAGCCGGCCCACGCGGGCAACCCGCTGATCGCTGAACCGGTACATGTCGATCGCATCGAAGTCCGCCTCGCGCGTGACGAACACGATCCCAGTATCCGTGACCGACCATAGAAACGGCCGGAGGCCCTCGAGCACCTGTTCCTCGTGTCCGCCACCGAGAGGTCAGGCGCATCAACCTGGCGGTACCGCTGCTCGCCAGGCCCGCCGGAGGACGGTCGAGATAGAAGAGGTACCGGCCGTCCGGAGATTCCCGCGGCTCGAAGCCGCCGTTGTGTGTCAGTCGGATGGCTTCGCTTCCGGTGGGAGAGATCCGCCAAATGTCCGCGATCACTCCCGCGCGTGTCGATGCGAAATAGATCCACCGCCCGTCCCCCGACCACGATGGAACTCCGTCTATGGAGGTTTCTGCGGTCAGCCGGCGCAGGTGCCCTCCATCTGCGCCGACGATATAGACGTCACTATTACCGGCGACTGACGCTTCGAACGCGACCCGTCTGCCGTCCGGCGACCACCCACCAACCCAAACTCCCTGAGCGGCGAGGGTGGTGACCTGCTGAAGTCCGCTCCCATCGCGTCCGGCGACCCAAATCTCCTGGGCACCTGAGCGAAACGACGAGACCGCAATCCGACTGCCGTCTGGTGAGAATCGGGCCGAACCCTCGATGCGAGTCGAATTCCAAAAGGGCTGCGACTCGATGGTGTCATTCACCAGGCGCGCGTCGAGATCCATCAGGTGAAGGTCCACGTCGCGGGTGATCGTTTGGAACGCAAGGCGCGCCGGTTGCCCGGGCGTTGGCCTCGAGATCGACGGATTCATGGCCGGCGCTGGGATGTCGGCAACCGGCGATCCTCGACCAGGTGTGGCGCTGTTCGCGTGGATTCGCCACAGCCGACCCGCTGCCGGCTCGGCGACCGAGTAGACAATCTCCCGACCATCGGGCGTCCACGATAACCCGTCGATGGTGGAGTTCCAGTTCGTGAGCCGCCGCGGTTCGCCGCCTGCCACGGGTACAACATACAGGTCGGCGATTCCCCTCTTCTCATCGCGGATGAACGCCAGCGTGCTGCCGTCCGGTGAAACCTCAAACCTCCAGTCTCCGGCGCCGAGGGGGGCCTGTGTCAGTCGGCGACGTTCCAGAGTGTCGAGGAACACCCGGTAGATGCCAAAGGGACCGCTGTTCCCTTCCCGGTCGCGGATGAGAACCGACTTCGAGTCACCAGCCCACGCGACCTGAGTGCCGGAAGCTGATACCTGGCGTTCGGCGCCGCCGAGTTGGGACATGGTGAATACACCGTGTCCGTCACGGACGAAGGCAATGCTGCTGTCCGTCAGGGGCCCAGGCCGGGCTACTCTCCGAGCCCGGAGTCTGTGTCAATCGCTGAAGCGCTTCACTCGCGACGGCTTTCACATAGATATCCGTCGGACCACGCTCGGCGTGACCCGACCAGGCGAAGACGACGAGGTTGCCGTCCGGGGACAACGCAGGCTCACCCTCCCGACCTGGGTACGAAGCCAAGGGAAGCAGCAGTGCTGGAGCGCTCACCGGCGTGGGTGCGCGCCAGGCGAGCGCGGCGACGATAACTGCAGCGACCGCCAGAGCACCGATGGCGATCCGCGCGAGCCTGAGATTTGTACGCAGCGGTGTCTGCTGCGTTTCCGGGGCAACAACTGGAGGAACCGTTTGGCTGGGTGAGGCGGAGTTCGCTTCGAAGACGGGCACGTAGCTGCCCTTCGGAAGCGTGATGACGACGGGATCGGATCGCCCGTCGTAGTACTCGCGCAGTTTGTCGCGAAGGCGTCTGGCGTCCACGCGAACGACGGGATCGGCCCCGCCGTCGAAGTCCGTTCCCTTCCCGTACAACTCGTGGGCGAGAACCGACTCCTTGAGCGAATGGCCCTGCCCGGCCAGTCGTTGTTCGACGGTGAACGAGAGGAAGCGCCGCAGCTGCTGGGATCGGGAGAAGACGTCGCTCGCAAGGATTCTCTCGAGCTGAGCACGGACGACGGAGTCCGGCGGTTCGCGAGGCTCCTGGGCGCTTGTGTCAGTTTCCATCGGGCGCTCCGTGCGAACGGACCGGAGTGTACAACGTGTGTGTGAACACCTGATCGGCCCGTTTCCGGAGGTAGAACACCGTAGAGATCTGGCGCCTCCACACGACGTGTCTCAGAGTTCGGGCGGCATCAAGGAGGACGCTCCATGGCTCGAACCTCACGTCAGCTTGCAACGCGTAGGCGTCACGATCGCTCTCGCGCTCAGCAGTAGCAGCAGCGCATCCCTCTCGAACGGAGCTTGGCCAGGACGAGCTTGGCATCGAGCTCGGCGGGAAGAAGCTCTTCGACAAAGAGACGTTCGGCGGCAATGGGCGTACGTGCCTGACATGCCACAGCAAGGAATCGGGAACCCTCACCTTGGCCGACGTGCAGCGGATCATCGATAAGGCGGACCCCAACGACGCGTTCTTGACCCACGACGCGCTGGACGAGGACGGAGCCGGCACGACGCGCGTCCAGGCACACGCCACCATCCGCATGACCATCCCATTGCCGCCGTGGCTCTCAATGGCGGATGACCCGGGCGCGACGCACGTCACCGTCTTTCGCGGTATTCCATCCACTCGGAACACGCCCGCGCTCGATCCCGTTCTGCTCCACGACGGACGCGCGCCGACGCTGCAGGAGCAAGCACGTGGAGCCATCCACGACCATTACCAGAACACGTCCGAACCGACGACAGCGCAGCTCGACGCCATCGCAGAATTCCAGCGAACCGAGCCGCGCTTCTTCGCCTCGCCTGCGCTCAGGAAGTTCGCCGCGACTGGATCGCCGCCTGAGCTGCCCCTCGGAATCACGCCAGCAGAGAAGCGGGGACGCACGTTCCTCGTCGATGCGCCCTTCAGCCCTCCTTCCAAGAGGGGCCTCTGCGCCCTTTGTCATAGCGGCCCGATGCTGAACATGGTCAACCAAGCGCATTCGGACTTTGTCCGCGGCAGCGTGCCGGTGGGAGCCCGTTTCTTCGGGACAGGTGTGACGATCGTCAATCAACCCAACAATCCGATCCGAGCGTGGGTGATCAACGACGGCATCAACCCCGTGGTGACGGTGCGCTCGCCTGATATCGGGGTGCTCCTCGACCCCACTCCCTCGCAACCGCCACCGTTCATCATTCCCCGAGCCTTCTTTGCGGAGCTGTTCAAGATCCCGACGCTCTGGGGCGTCAAGGACACCGCGCCTTACTTCCACGACAACGGCGCCAAGACGCTCCGCGACGCTGTCGCGCACTATCAGCGGTTCTTCAACTTCACTGAGGAGCAAGACCCGGTTGGTTCGCGCTCTCTGGGCGGTTTCATCGAGCTGACAGACAACGACGTTGACGACATCGTCGCGTATCTGAAGCGGCTGGCTCCGAACCGGAGAGACAAGTAGGAGGTCCCTGACGTGCTCATTCGCCGGTGGATACGACTGACTGTGGGGGCCGCCTTCAGGCGGCCCAAGGCCGACTAAAGCCGGCCCCCACGTACGTGTCACTCTTGCGGAACGTCACCGCGGGATCGACGCGGGCGGCCCGGAGGGCTGGGGCAGCCGACGCGAGTGCGGCAGTCAGTGCGAGCACAATCGCCACGGATCCGAACGTCAGCGGATCGAGCGGCTCGACGCCGTACAGGAACGCCGAAATCGAGCGGCTGAGGACCGCCGCGGCAATCAGGCCGATGACCGCACCGACGCCGACGATACGCGCGGCGCCGCCGAGGACGAGGCCGAGCACCTGACGTGTACTGGCGCCGAGCGCGATGCGGACGCCGAACTCGCGGACGCGCTGCTGCACCGAATAGGCGAGCACGCCAAAAACGCCCACCATCGCCAGCACGAGGGCGAGCGCCGCGAACGTCAGCACCAGCATCGCGCGGAACCGGTGGCGGCCGGTCGCCTGCCGCGCGATGCCTTCGAGCGTGACGACCGTGCCGACGGCGAGCTGTTTGTCCACGCGCGCGATGGCACGACGGATGTCCGGCGTCAGTGCATCGGCGTCTCCACTGGCCCGAACAAGCAGGTATCCCTCCGTATGCGGTATCTGCCGGTTCGGGACATAGATTTGAGCCAGCTCCTCGGTCTCGTCTGGCCGGTCTTTCACCCGTCGGGCGACACCGACGATCTCGCGACCCATCGCCTGATCGCGAGCCGTGTTGAGCCTCACACGCAGGCCGAGCGGGTTCCGTCCCGCGAGGTAACGCCGGACGAAGCCTTCGCTGACGATGCACACGGGCGATCCGTCGGCATGGTCGTCCGCGGTGAACGCCCGGCCGGCAACGATCGGGAGATCGAGCGTCCGGAAGTAGGTATGGCTGACGATCTGAAAGTCCGCCGACGACCGGTTGCCGTCACCTGCCGGCGGATCTCCGATGATCTCGAACGCCTGGCCGCCGAGCTGTGACCCGCCAAGGGGGAGCGTCGTCGCCCACCCCACGCTGCGCACGCCGGAAACCGCCCCCACCTCACGCTCGATCGCGTCGTAGAACTGCCTCAGCGAATCGGGTGTCCCGTACCGGTTCCCCGGCAGCGTGAAATCGAGCGTCAGCACTCGTTCGCCCTCGGCGCGGTAGCCCTGGTCGGTGCTGTCGATGGCCAGCAGCGTGCGCAGCAGCAGGCCGGCGCCGCAGAGCACGAGCACGGCCGCAGCCACCTCCGCTGCCGCCAGCACGCGGCGGAACTGCCCGCCGCGGCCGGTGGCCGTCCGGCCTTCCGACGTGATCGCCTGCAGCAGCGACACGCCGGTCGCCTGCCACGCTGGCGCCAGTCCGAACAGCACTCCGATCAGGCAGGTCATCGCCACGCAGAAGGCCACGACACGGCCATCGACGCCGAGCTCGATGACGCTTGGCAGCAGCTCCGCGGGCAGGAGCGACGGCGCCGCGGCAAGAATCGCGGCAGCGAGGGCGATGCCGAGTACGCCGCCGGCCGCGGCCAGCACCAGACTCTCGGTCAGCAACTGGGTGACGATCCGCCGCCGTCCTGCGCCAAGCGCCGCGCGCACGGCCAGCTCGCGTGTCCGCACCGTTGCGCGCGCGAGCACGAGGTTGGCCACGTTCGCGCAGCACAGGAGGAGCACGAAGCCGACAACGCCGAGAAACAGGATCGACGTGAGCCGAAGATCTCGACCGATCAGCAACTCGCGCATCGGCGTCATCGTGAGACGGCGAGGCGATCGACCGCCGGTCCGGGCGGCAAGCGTCTCGGCGAGCCCTGTGAGATCAGCACGAGCCGCCTCGATCGACACGCCAGGCTTCAGGCGGCCCACGACCTGCAGCAATCGGCAGACGCCGCACTGCCCTCGCGCCGCGCCTTCGGCGCCCTGGCGGGGCCGCGGCAGCAGCGCCCACACGCTCACCGGCTTCGCGACCACATCGTCGTTCCGGAAGACCGCGGGTCGGAACTGGAACTCCGCCGGCACGATGCCGATGACGGTCAATGCGTTGCCTCCCTCGAACGAGAGGGCACGCCCAACGATGGACGGATCGCCAGCGAAGCGCCGGCGCCAGAAACTTTCGCTCAGCACGACGGCGTCGGGCTGCGCCGTGGGATCGTCAGGGCGAAATGTGCGCCCGAGGATCGGCGTGACGCCGAAGACGTCGAAGTACTGCGGCGTGACGGTCTGCGACGAGAGCATCTCCGGCGTGCCGTCGGTTCCCATCAACGTCGGCCCGCCGCCAGCGGCAGGAATCCAGATCGCCGCCATCGTCTCGAAAGTGCGGTTCTGCGCCGTCCACTCGTCGAAGTTGAGCAGCTCGATGCGGCTCCGGCCGCCCTGCTGCGGGCCGTGCTCGTCGATGAACACGAGGCGGTCGCCGTTCGCGTACGGCAGCGGACGCAGCAGCACCGCATCGGCCAGCGCGAAGATCGCGCTATTGGCGCCGACGCCCAGCGCCAGCGTCAGCGTGGCCACCGCCGCGAAGCCCGGCGCCGCGCGCATCTGGCGCAGCGCGCCGGTGACGTCCTGCCGCAGTTCGTCGAAGAATCGGGTCAGTCGCATCTCACGATCTCGCTTTCTGCCCAGGTCGATGCAGGTCCGTTTGAGTTGGCCCAGATCCCCGATCCGCGCGAGCACGACCTCGCGGGCGGTCTTCGGGTCCATGCCGCGCTCGACCAGCTCGCGCGTGCGCATCTCGATGTGGAGGCCGATCTCTTCATCGACCTCCTGGTCGAGCGGCACACGCCATAGCCATGAACGAAGTGATCGCTTCATCTCTCGCAGAGGGAACGGAGGAGGCGGAGGTAACGGCTCCACACGGAGGAACGGAGCAACGGAGAATACTCTTTCAAAAGAGAACTCCGTTTCTCCGTTGCTCCGTGTGGACCCGTTCTCTCCGTCATCTCCGTTGTCCTACTCAGATCGGAACGCCACCACCGGATCGACTGCGCGCGGCGCGAATCGCCGGCACCGCAGCCGCGATCGCGGCTGTGACGCCGAGGACGACGACGACGGCGGCGAAGGTCAGCGGATCGAGCGGTGTCACGCCGAACAGGAACGTGGCGATGGTCTGCGCGAGCATGGCCGCGAGAATCAGCCCGATGATGGCGCCGGCGCCGATCACGCGAGCCGCGTTGGCCAGGACCATGCCCAGGACGTTGCCAGCGCTGGCGCCCAGTGCGATGCGCACGCCGAACTCGCGCGTCCGCTGTTGCACCGAATACGCCAGGACGCCGAATACGCCGACCATCGCCAGCAGCAGCGCCAGTCCGGCAAACGTGACCACCACCGCGGCGCGGAATCGAGGCCGGGTGTTGGCCGTTCTGGCCACGTCATCGAGCGTCCTGACACCGACAAGAGGAACCTGGCGGTCCACGCGCGCAACCGCCTCTCGAATCGCGGGCGCGAGTGCTTCGGCCCGACCGCCGATCGGTCGCACGACGAGCGCGGCCGAGCTCCACGTGTTCTGGCCGAGCGGGACGTACACCTGCGCGATGTCGTCGGTTTCGTTCGCCGAGATCTTGACGTGCCGGATCACGCCGACGATCTCGCGCTCGATTGGCGGGGCCGGTGCGAGACCCATCGGCCGGATGGCAATGCGCAGGCCAAGCGGCGTCTTGCCTTGCAGGTAGCGCCGAACGAACGCGTCGTTCACGAGACACACCTGCGGAGCGGTCGCCGTGTCCCGGTCGGTGAAGTCGCGGCCGGCGACGAGTGGAATGCCCAGCGTTCGACGATATGCCGGGCTCACGATCGAATAGTAGGCGGATGGACGATTGCTGTCCGATGCCGCGGTGTCGCCAACGATGGTGAAGGCGAATGACCCGAGCCCGGAACCCTCGAGTGGCAATCCGCTGGTCCATGCCGCGCTGCGCACTCCTGGAACGCGGGCGATTTCCTGCTCGGAAGCCTCGAAGAATCCACGCAGGGCTTCGACTGTGGGGTAGCGCGACGTCGGCAGTCCGTACGGAAGGTTGACGCGCATCGCCAGCACGCTCTCGGCCGTGTAACCGGCGTTGACGCTCTCGAGGGCGACGAGCGTGCGCAGCAGCAGTCCGGCGCCGCACAGCAGGAGCACCGCTGCGGACACTTCGCCGACGACGAGCAGGCTCCGGAATCGTCCACTGCCTCGTGTCGAGGTCCGGCTTTCGGAGGAGAGGACCTGGACCAGCGAGGCGCTGGTGGCCTGCCACGCAGGGGCGAGGCCGAACAGCAGGCCGGTCAGAAAAGCGGTGCCGGCGCAGAAGGCGACGATCCGTTCGTCGAAGGAGAGGATCACTGCCGGTGGCAGCAGACCAGCCGGAATGACCGAAGGTGCGACGGAGAGAATGGCCGCTCCCACACCAAGTCCCAGGGCGCCCCCAAGTGCCGCGAGCACGAGGCTCTCGGTCAGGATCTGCACGACGATACGACCGCGTCCCGCGCCGAGCGCGGAGCGGAGCGCCAGCTCACGCGCGCGCCCGTTCGTGCGTGCCAGCAGGAGGTTGGCGACGTTCGCACAGCACATGAGCAGCACGAAGCCGACCACGCCGAGCAGCAAATACGACGTCAGGCGGACTTCCGAACCGATGAGGCCCCTGCGCAGCGGATCGATCGTGACGCCACGATCGGTGTTGGTCGCAGGAAACTCCGCCGCCAGACCCTCGGCGACCGTCGTCATGTCGCTTCGCGCGGCATCGATGGTGATGCCCGGCTTCAGGCGTCCGATCACCCGCATGAAGCGTATTCCTCTGGCGTCCATGCCGGGCAGCTCGATGAACACCGTCCAGATACTCACGGGACTCGTGATCTGAGCTTCTTCCGGCACGACGCCGAGCACGGTGAACGCCTCGCCGTCGATCCGGACCGTGCGCCCGATCAGCGCGGGATCGCCGCCGAATCGCGTACGCCAGTACCCCTCACTCAGCACGACGACGTTTGGTGGCAGTGCCTCGTCAGTCGGCAGAAAGGTCCGCCCCGCGATTGGCTTGATGCCGAGCACGTCGAAGAACTCCGTGGTGACCTGCTGGGACAGGATCTCCTCGGCGGTCCCGTCAGGGGCGGCTATTCGGCGGGGGTAGGTGAACCCGGCGGCCATCGACTGGATGGTCCGGTTCCGATCGCGCCAGTCGCGGAAGTTGAGCGGTGCGACGGCGGTCCGAGGAAACGTTTTAGTGTTCTCCGAGACCATCACCAGGCGATCGGGTTCGGGGAACGGAAACGGACGGAGCAGGGTCGCGTCGGCGAGGGCGAACATCGCGCTGTTGGCGCCGATGCCGAGCGCCAGCGTGATGGCGGCCACCAGCGTGAAGCCGGGCGAATGTCTCAGCTGCCGCAGCGCGAACCTCACATCGTCTGTCAGCTCTTCGATCCATCGAGTCATCCGCATCTCGCGTTCTCGCTTTCTTCCCAGGTCGACGCACGTCCGTTTGAGTTGTCCGAGATCGCCGATGCGCGCCAGGACGAGTTCGCGCGCTGCGTTCGGATCCATCCCGCGCTCGACGAGTTCGCGCGTGCGCATCTCGATGTGCAGCCCGAGCTCTTCGTCGATCTCCTGATCGAGCGGCACCCGCCAGAGCCATGAACGTAGTGAGCGTTTCATCGTGCGAGGAACGGAGATTCCGTAGTGTACCGGCTCTCACGGAGCAACGGAGCTTGTCGAGGTTCCGTTTCTCCGTAAAGGTCCGTGACACTACTCGACTCGGAACGCCACCACCGGATCCACATGAATCGCGCGCCACGCGGGTGCGGCGACAGCGATTGCCGCCGTCATCACGAGCACCAGGGGCACCGCGGCGAACGTGATCGGATCGATCGGCTGCACACCAAACAGGAACGTCGAGATCGATCGGCTGAAAGCGGCGGCCGCACCAAGCCCGATGACCGTACCGACGACGACCAGGCGCCCGGCGCTCGAGAGCACGAGCCGGAGAACGCTGCTGGCGCTGGCGCCAAGCGCAATCCGCACGCCGAATTCGCGCGTGCGCTGTTGAACCGAGTAGGCCAGCACGCCGAACACACCGATCATCGCGAGGATGAGCGCCAACAGCGCGAACGATGCGACGAGCACTGCGCGGAAACGCGGGCGCGATGTCGCTTGCGTCCCGATCTCGTCGAGTGTTCGGACACGTGTGACCGGGCGTTCGCTGTCCACACGCCCCAGCGCTGAACGCACCGATGCCACGACGGCGCTCGGCGGACCACTCTCTGGCGTCACCGTGAGCGACGCTTGATACCAGGCGTTCTGATCGATGGGCACGTAGATCTGTGGCGCAGGCATCACTTCGTCTGGCCGCTGTTTGACCTGGCGTGCGACGCCGACAATCTCTCGCGTGGGCGCAGGCTCTCGCCCAAACGTCAACATCTGTACGACGAGTCGCATCCCGATCGGGTCGCGGTCGCCGAGGTAGCGCCGGACGAAGGCTTCGCTGACGATGCAGACAGGTGCGCTGTCCGAGCTGTCCTGATCGGTGAAGGTGCGGCCTCTGGTCACCGGGATGTTCAGCGTCTCGAAATAGCGTGGGCTCACCATGTGATACGAGGCGAACGTGGCTCTTCCCTGAGACGGCGTGTCACCTGCCACAGTGAATGGTTGCATCGACCACATGCCATCGAGCGGCAGCGCGCCACCCCACGCGGCACTGCGGATCCCAGGTTCTCGTTCGATTTCGCGCTGCGCGGTCTGGTAGAAGCGACGCAGTCCGTCCTGACTGCCATACAGATTCCTTCCGCTGGCGGGGGCTTGCATCGGCAGATTGATCACCAGGGTCAGCGCCTCGGGCGGGCGGTAGCCGGCGTCGACACGCTCGAGGCTGATCCAGGTGCGCAGCAGGAGTCCAGCGCCACTGAGGACGAGCACTGCCGCGGCGATTTCGGCGACGACGAGCACGCTGCGGAATGCTCCACTCTGTCTCGTGGCGCGTCCATCTGCCGACATGACCTGCACGAGCGAGACGCGAGTCGCGTGCCACGCCGGGCCGAGGCCGAAGAGGACGCCGACGAGGAGCGCCGTCGCCGCGCCGAACATCGCCACGCGAACATCGAACATCAGGGTGATGGTGCCGGGCAGCAACCCTGGAGGCAGCAGCGACGGTGCGACGTTGAGGATCGCCGCGCCGACGGCAACGCCGAGCAGCCCGCCGAAGGACGCCAGCACGAGGCTTTCCGTCAACAACTGCACCGCAATTCGCCGCCGGCCAGCGCCGAGGGCCGATCGAAGGGCCAGCTCACGCGTGCGTGCCGTGGTTCGCGACATGAGCAGGTTGGCCACGTTGGCACAACACATCAGCAGCACGAAGCCGACGACGCCGAGTAGCAGAACGGACGTCAACCGCAGCTCAGGCCCCATGAGCGCCGGCCGCAATCGCTCGAGCAGGATGCCGTGTTCGCCTGCGCCGTCCGGAAGTTGACGAGCGGCCTCCGCCGCGAGAGGTGTCATCTCAGCCTGGGCCGCCTCGATGCTGACGTCGGGTTTCAAGCGCCCGATTACGTGGACGTAGTGTCCCGTCAGGCCGAGGCCGGCGCCGCCTTCGCCGGCCAGGATCCACATGACACCTGGATCACCGGCGGCGGCGCCGCCGCGACTGAACGGCGCGGCGATCTGAAAGTCCGCAGGCATGATGCCAATCACGGTGAGCGATTGGCCGTCGACACGTATCTCGCGCCCGACGAGATCCGGGTCTGCACCGTAGCGTCGGCGCCAGAAGGTTTCACTGACCACGACCAGCGTGGGTGTGCCGACGGCGTCCGCACGTCGTAAACGTGCGTCCCGTAATGGGGCGCACACCGAGCACATCGAAGAATGTCGCGGACACCGTCTGCCCGGCGACCTGCTCGGGCGTGCCGTCGACCCCGAGGATCGGTTCGTGAACCGCCTGCGAACGTCGCCATGGACGCGAAGCTGCGATTGTGCTGGCTCCACTCGCGGAACTCGAGCGGTGACGCCATGGACGTGAAGCCGTTGGCCCGCCGTTCCCACAACATGACCAGGCGATCGGTCGGCCCGCTGAATGGCAAGGCGCGGAGAAAGGTTGCATCCGCGAGCGCGAACATCGCGCTGTTGGCGCCGATGCCGAGCGCCAGCGTGAGCGCGGCCACGAGCGTGAACCCCGGTGTTGCCTTCATCTGCCGGAACGCGTACGTCACATCGCCCCTGAGCTCTTCGAGCCACTGTGTCAGCCGCATTTCTCGTTCTCGCTTTCTGCCCAGGTCTTCACACGTGCGTTTGAGTTGTCCGAGATCGCCGATGCGCGACAACACGATCTCGCGCGCGGTCTTTGCGTCCATCCCGCGCTCGAGCAGCTCGCGCGTCCGCATCTCGATGTGAAACGCCAGTTCCTCGTCGACTTCCCGATCGAGCGGGACCCGCCACAGCCACGAACGAAGCGATCTCTTCATCTTTGTGTGGGGGCCGCCTTCAGGCGGCCCTGGGCCGGCTAAAGCCGGCCCCTACGTACGCTCACTCATTTCGAAAGGCCACCACAGGATCGACACGCGATGCGCGCCATGCCGGCGCGGCCACGGCGATCGCGGCGGTCGCGATCAGCACCACCGGAACCAGCAGGAACGTCATCGGATCCAGTGGCTGCACGCCGAAGAGGAACGTCGAAATCGATCGACTGAGAACGGCAGCCAGGACGAGACCGATCACGACACCGCTGCCAATGACGCCGCCGGCGCTCGACGCGACCAGCCTCAGCACATTGGCGGCGCTTGCACCGAGTGCGATACGCACGCCGAACTCGCGCGTGCGTTGCTGCACCGAGTAGGCGAGCACGCCGAAGACGCCGACGAGCGCCAGCGTCAACGCCAGGACGGCGAACGCGCCGACGAGGACGGCACGGAAGCGCGGGCGCGAGGTGGCCTGTGTGTGAATCGTGGAGAGTGTTCGGAAGATCAGTGGCCGATCGGGCTCGACGCGCGCGATGGCGGCACGCACTGCTGGTCCAATGGCTTCAGCCCGTCCACTCGCAGGCTGGATCACGAGCGTGGCCGACGCCCAGGTATTCTGCGCAATTGGCACATAGAGCTGCGGCTCCGCCTCTGGTTCGTCTGGCCGCTCCTTGATGTGCTTGACGACACCGACGATCTCGCGGAGCACGGCCTGCGGCGGCTGCGCCATCGCGTTGACCGATACGCGCGAGCCGACCGGCGTGCGGCCTTTCAGATACCGACGCACGAACTCTTCGTCGACGATGGCCACTTGCGGTGCGTTGGTGGAATCCGCATCGGTGAACGTGCGTCCCTGGAGCACGGGGACGCCAAGCAGGTGGAAGTACGAGGGGCCAACGATCTGATAACCCGTGCCGTCGCGGTCGGCCTGCGGCCGCGGCGGATCGCCGTCAATCTGAAATGATTGTCCGTAGAAGATCCCCTCGAACGGTAACGCAGTACCCCAGGCGACGTCGCGCACGCCAGGTGCGTTCCGGACGGCGCTCTCGATGTTCGAGTAGAACTGACGCATCGCGTCCGGAGTTCTGCCGAACCCAGGACCGACGCCGGCGGTCAGCAGGTCGCCGGCTCGATTCCCGGGGTCGACATCCTGGAGCGTGAGCAGCGTGCGCAGGAGCAGGCCGGCGCCGCACAAGAGCAGCACCGCGACGGCGACCTCGGCGATGGCGAGTCCGCGCCGAAGTTTCGAGCTCCCACCTGTCGATGTGCGCGAGTCGAGCGACATGATGTGCGCGAGGGAAAGGCCCGTCGCGTGCCAGGCCGGTGCCAGGCCGTAGAGAATCGCGACGGCGAACGTCGTGGCGATGCAGAACGTGAGCACGCGCTCGTCGAAGGCGAGCGGAACCGACAGCGGCAACATACCTGGCGGAACCAGCGACGGCGCCGCCTTCAGAATGGCCGCCCCGACCGCCATGCCGAGCACGCCACCCAGCGCCGCGAGCACCAGGCTTTCGGTGAGCAGCTGCCGCACGATGCGCTGTCGGCCCGCGCCGAGCGCCGAGCGGACCGCGAGTTCCCGCGACCGCGCGTTGGTGCGAGCCAGCAACAGGTTGGCGACGTTCGCGCAGCACATCAGCAGCACGAACGCGACGACGCCGAAGAGCAGCAGCGAGGTGAGGCGCAGTTCAGGGTTTCCTACGCGTTCACGCAGCGGATCCACCGTCGCCCGATGGCCTTTGTTCGTGGCCGGAGACTCCTCGGCGAGAGCATTCGAGATGGCCGTCATCTCCGAGCGCGCGGCTTCGATCGTGACGCCCGGCCTCAGGCGGGCGATCACCGGCAAATAGTGCGGATAGCGCTCGGCCGGGCCGCGGCCTCTCGGATGGCCCTGAATCGTCCAGACACCGCTGGCCCCGGGATTGCCGAAGCCTGGAATGTCGAACTGAAACCAGGCGGGGACTACGCCGATCGCCATCAGCACTCGTCCGCCCAGCCGGATCTCCCGTCCGATCACCGTGGGGTCTCCTCCGAAATACCTTCGCCAGAACGCCTCGCCGAGAACGACGACCTGGGAAGCCTCGGTGTCGGCGTCCACGAACGTGCGGCCTGCGATCGGCTTGACGCCAAGCACGTCGAAGAAGCGCGTCGTCACCGCCTGGGTAATCACCGGTTCGGCCGTCCCGTCGGCGCCGATGACGGAAGCCTGCCCGTTGAGGGCGGCGGCCATCGCTTCGAATGAGCGGTTCCGCTCGATCCAGTCAACCAGGTCGAGCGGGTTCGCGGCGCCGCGCCGGCCGTCGCGTGTGATCTCCGCCACGGAGACGAGTCGATCGGCGTCGGGGAATGGCAGCGGCCGCAGCAGCGTCGCGTCGGCGACCGCGAACATCGCGCTGTTGGCGCCGATGCCGAGCGCGAGCGTCAGTACGGCGACGAGGGTGAATGCCGGTGAGGCCTTCAACTGTCGCAGCGCCACGGTCACATCGTCTTTGAGGTCTCCGAGCCACTGCGTCATACGCAACTCCCGATCTCGCTTCCTGCCAAGGTCCTCGCAGGTCCGTTTGAGCCGTCCCAAATCGCCGATTCGGGACAACACGATCTCGCGCGCGACCGTCGGCTCCATCCCACGCTCGACGAGCTCCCGGGTGCGCAGCTCGATATGGAGGGCGAGCTCTTCGTCCACCTCCTGATCGAGCGGCACGCGCCACAGCCACGAACGAAGCGATCTCTTCATCTCGTGTGGGGGCCGCCTTCAGGCGGCCCTGGGCCGGCTGAAGCCGGCCCCCACGTACTGAGTCCGTTCACTCACTTCGAAAGGCCTCCACGGGATCGACGCGCGTCGCGCGCCACGCCGGCGCCGCCGTGGCGATCGCCGCGGTCATCGCCAGGAGCAGGCTCACCGATCCGAATGTCAGCGGATCGAGCGGCTCGACGCCGAACAGGAACGTCGAAATGGCCCGCACGAGCACCGCCGCTGCCGCGAGCCCAATCACACCGCCCACGGCAACCACTCGAGCGGCGCTGCCGAGGATCAGACGCATCACGCTTGCGGCCGATGCGCCGAGCGCAATGCGGACACCGAACTCACGCGAGCGCTGCTCGACCGAATACGACAGCACGCCGAAGATGCCGACCATCGCCAACAGCAACGCCAGGCCCGCGAATGTGCCGACCATCACTGCTCGGAATCGATGCGGCGCCGTGGTGAGGTTGGCGAGATCGGTCAGCGTGCGGTCGCGTCTGACCGGCACGTCGCGATCGATGCGCGCGATGACCTCGCGAATGGGTGTGAGCAGCGACTGCACGGGTCCCGTGGACGCTTGCACGACCAGATAGGTGTCGGTCCACGGAAACTGCGCCAGCGGCACGAATATCTGGGCAGGCGGTTCGGGTTCGTCGAGGCGGTCCTTCAGCTGTCGCACGACGCCGACGATCTCTCGCTCGGTGGCTGGAAAGAGTCCTGGTGCGCCTGCGGTTGCGAGTCGGATGCCAATCGGGTCCCTTCCACCGAGGTAGCGGCGTACGAACGCCTCGTTGACGATGCAGACCCTCTGGGTGGTGAACGTGTCGCGATCGGTGAACGCGCGGCCGAGTGATGATCGGGAGATCGAGCGTGTCGAAATAGCCGGGGCTCGCGGCCTGGAAGTCGGCCAACGGGCGATCGTCCGGCGCCAAAGGTGGATCGCCGACGATCTCGGCGCGGAGGCGTCCGATCTCGCTGGTCGTGCCGTAGGGGAGACCCGTGGACCACCCGATCTTGCGAACGCCCGGGATCGCGCTGACATCACGTGTGGCCTGGTCGTAGAACTGCGTCAGCGATTGGATGTCTGGATAGCGAGTGCCTGGACGCGGCGCCGGCAGACTGAAGTCCAGCGTCAGGACGCTGTCGCCGTCGGCTCGGTACCCAGGATCGAAGCTGCCGAGTGCCAGCATCGTGCGCAGCAACAATCCGGCGCCGCACAGCAGGACGACTGCAGCCGCGACTTCGGCGGCGACGAGCACGTTGCGAAAGCGTCCCCCGCGACGCGTGCTGGATCGACTCTCGGAGGAGATGGCCTGCAGGAGCGACGTCCGTGTCGCCTGCCACGCCGGCACGAGGCCGAAGAGCACGCCCACGATCAACGCGGCGCCCGCGCAGAAGATCGCGACCCGGCCATCGAAGGCGATGGTCGCGGCGGCCGGGAGGACGCCCACGGGGACGAGCGTCGGCGCGACCTTCAGGATGACGGCGCCGATCGCCGCGCCCAGTACGCCACCCAACGTCGCCAGGACCAGGCTTTCCGTCAGCAATTGCGCGACGATGCGCGATCGGCCCGCGCCCAGCGCGGAGCGGACCGCCATTTCGCGAGCGCGGACGTTGCCGCGCGCCAGCATCAGGTTCGCCACGTTGGCGCAGCACAGGAGCAGCACGAATCCGACCACACCGAGCAGCAGAAGAGACGTGTTCTGCAGCGGTGAGCTCATCACGCCGGTGCGCAACGGCTCGACGAGGACGCCCCAGCCCTTGTTCGTCTCGGGATACGCCTGCGCGAGCCGGTCGGCGACGACCGCGAGATCCGCTTGCGCGGCGTCGAGGGTGACACCGGGCTTGAGGCGGCCAATGACCTGGAGAAACCGCGCGGTTCGCGGCAGATTCGGCGGCAAGGTCAGCAGCGTCCAGATCTGTGCCGGCCGCTGCAACTGCACATCGTCGCGAATGATGCCGATGACGGTGAACGGCTCGCCGTTGAGACGAACCTGACGCCCGATCAGGGACGGATCGGCACCGAAACGCGTGCGCCAGAGTCCCTCGCTCATCACGACGACGGGTGGGGCGCCCTGCTGCGCATCGGAGGACTGGAACGTCCTGCCAGCGACGGGGCGTGCGCCGAGCACGTCGAAGAAGGGCGCGGTGACCGACTGCCGGTCTGCGCTCTGCAGCGAGCCGTCAGGTCCTTCGACGAGCGGGCCGCCGCCGGCGCCAAACGCGATCCCGCCCAGCACCTCGAATGAGCGGCTCTGCTCCACCCAGTCGCGGAGATCCGTCGTTGACACGCCGGCTCGAGGGAGTGTCGGGGGACGCTGCCAGATCATCACGAGTCGATCGGGCTGCGGATAGGGAAGCGGACGAATCAACGTGGCGTCGGCCAGTGCGAACATCGCGCTGTTTGCGCCGATGCCGAGCGCGAGTGTGAGCGCGGCGACCGCCGTAAAGGCAGGGGAGCCTTTCAGCTGTCGCAGCGCAAACGTCACATCCGTCTTGCGTTCGTCGAGCCATTGCGTGAGGCGCATCTCGCGGTCTCGCTTTCTGCCAAGGTCGATACACGTGCGTTTGAGCTGCCCGACGTCGCCAATCCGCGACAGGACGATGTCGCGCGCGACCTTCGGGTCGAGGCCGCGCTCCACGAGCTCGCGGGTCCGCAGCTCGACATGCAGGGCGAGTTCCTCATCCACTTCCTGATCGAGCGGGACACGCCAGAGCCACGAACGAAGTGATTGTTTCATCGGCGTGCTCCAGGTAACGTGAGATCGCGTCGAGGTACGGTTCGACACGGATCAACGTGAGAATCGGAGAGGACGCCTTGAAAGCGAAATCTCCGTTGCTCCGATCCAGCCGTGTGAACCCGTTCTCACCGTCGATCTACCGTTCTCTGTCCGGAATCACTGCGCCAGCAGAATCTTCGACACGCCGGCGGCAAACTGCCGCCACGCCGCGGTTTCGGCCGCCAGCTGCGCGCGACCCTGCCGCGTGAGGCGATACAACTTGGCCCGGCGGCCGAGCTCGGACTCGCCCCATTCGGCTTCGAGCCAGCCGCGTCGTTCCATGCGATAGAGAGCCGGGTAGAGCGACCCTTCTTCGACGATGACCGTCTCGGCCGACGCGTCCTCGATGAACTTGGCAATGGCGTAGCCATGACGCGGGCCGCCGGCTAACGTCTTGAGAATCAAGGCGTCCAGGGTTCCGTGCAGCAGGGCGTTCGGGGTTTTCGCGGGCATGCGCCTCCAGCCGGCCGGTCCGAAAGGACCGGCCCTACGGCTCGTTACCCAGACACTCTTGGTAACGAGGGCTTGGACGAGAAAACCCTCTCAGAGGTTTGCTTGGCGTCTAGTGAAGAGCGAGCCTGGGCGGGGGCGCGGGCATGACGCACCAGGGCTGAGGTTTGCGAATCGGTGGCGGTTCCCAGGTGTTCGCGGCGGGTTTGGCGGGATCGAAGAGGTAGACCGTACCGGAGATCTGATACGCCCGGTACGCCAGCACTGGCGACAGCGCGAGGCGCCCGAGGGTGTTGCTCGCCGCGAAGCGCTTCTCGAACCCTGGCCGTTCCCAGTCCTCGATCAGGATGTACGGATGCCGGCCCTGCTCGGTGAGCCACGCGACGGCGCGGTCCAGCCATTCCTCGTTCAGCAGGTCGAACCGCATGGTGTCGCGGCCGGCGTAGTAGCGAAGCGGACCGGTGTGGATCGAGGTGAGGATGATGCTCGACGGTTCGGTCGCCTGCTGGACCAGTTGCGCGACGGTCGCGTAGCGACGCTCGCCTTCGCTGTCGGGAAACACTCGAAGCCGGGCGGCGACGGAGGCGGTGTACAGGCCGAGCCCGATGATGGCGATGGCTTCGACGGCCCGGGCCCGCCGGCCCGCAATCTGCGAGGCCGCTCGGAGAACGACGGCGGTTCCGATGCAGATGGCCGGCCAGCAGGGGAGAAAGAACCGCAGGAACCACCACGCCTCGAACGGCATGTAGAAGGCGTATATCGCGCCGAGTGTGATGGTGACCGCTGCAAGCAGGCCCACGCGCCGCGTCTCGACGGCAGGCCAGAGACGCGTGGACGGAACGAGCAGGGCGAGCACGCCGGCGAGCCCGAGCGGCGTCTGCGTCTCGACGAGCCAACCGCCGTACCGCGCGATGTTGGTCCACACGTTGGCGGGAGAAAAGAGATCGACCGGTGCTGCCGTATCCGGATGCGAGCGGTGAACCGAAGAGCGTGTGATTGATCCACGCGATCGCGAGACACGCGGGGACGACGCTCGCTGCAAATGCGGATGCCGCACGTACGCGATCCCGGTGTGATGTGTTGCACTGACGCGCGACGACCCACACGCCGAGGACGGCCGCCAGCGGAACCAGGTTCGGACGAATGAGGATCGCCATCGCGGTCGCGGCGCCGGCAAGCGCCGCGCTATAGCTGCGAATCGTCCAGCACCTTCCACGTGGCCAGCGCCCAGAATGCCGCGGCGGGCACGTCGCTCATCGGCTCCTTGATCATCGTGAGGAACGCGGGGCTCGTCGCCACCAGCCAGGCGGCGCCGAGACCAAGACGATCGGATCGGAGCTGTCGCCCGATGCCGAACGTCGCCCAGATCAAGAGCCCTGCGGTGATCGGGACGACGAGGAAGAGCGCGGCGTGCCCGCCCACGGCCTTCATCGCCGCCATCAGCAGCGGAAGTCCCGGCCCGACGATGGGAGCAATCGCGGACTCGTTCGCGACTGCGGCGTAGCCGAACGGGACGAAAGTCGAGAGCGGCGATGGCCAGGGAACATCGTTCGCGATCGGGACCTGGACCTTCACGCTCCCGGCCAGCCACAAGTCCGCCTGCGTGACATACGCGTACGCGTCGGAGCCCGATGCGGTCCAGGACGATCTGCGAGACGGCCGTGATGCCGACGGCGATCGCGAGCACGGCAGGCTCGCGCGCGCCGGCGTTGCGATCGTCGATATCGACCGCCAGTCGTGAGCGAGCCGGGCGCGTCCGGAGACGAAGGCGTACACGGCGCCGAGGAGCAGTCGCCGCAATGCGAACGGACGAAGCGGATCGGTCGATGGAGATGCGCAGACCCGCGATCGCGATCGTCGTTCCGCCGGTCAGCCACACGAGGATCGCCAGGGCGAGCGCGATCGCCGCGAGCGAGGCCGGCCTGTGCGCGCCGGATCACGTGCGGAGAAACTCCTCGACCTCTCTCAGCGTGGGCACGCTGTCGAGCGCGCCTTCGCGCGTGCAGCTGAGCGCCGCCGCCGCGTTCGCGAATCGGAGGATGTTCGGCGGGCCGGTCTCCACGCAGCAGCGCATAGATGAACGCGCCGCGGAACACATCGCCGGCGCCGGTGGCATCGATGGCCTGCACTCTCGGCGCCGGGACGCGGTACAGCTGATTCCCGTCGAGCAGCATCGAGCCTCGCACGCCGAGCGTGACGCACAGCATGCCCGCGGTGCGCGCCGCGAAGCGTGCGCAACGCACGTTCGATATCGGCCTCGCCAGTCAGTCTCGTCGGCACGTGCTCGGCGAAGATCGGAATCGTCACAGCGGCGACGAGCGCTTCGGTCTGATCGGTGACGTGGTCGATGTCGCTGGTGACGGGAATCCCCGCTGACTCGCGCGATCGCCGCGGCTGCGATCGCCGCATCCGCGTCAAGGTCGTCCACATGGAGCAGACGGGCGCCGGCGACCACGTCACGAGGCACGTCGGCGGCGTCGAGCGCCAGCCGTTCATCGCGCTCCCAGAGCACGGTGCGATCGCCGGTTCGTTCGTCCACCAGAATCAGTGCGTGACGATGGCGGGCGCGCCGCGGAATGAGGTGGGTGGTGTTGACGCCATGCTTCTCTAGCGCATCGCGCAGTCCTGCGCCGTGCTCGTCTTCACCGAGCGTGCCGGCGAGTGTGGCCCGGAGCCCGAACGACGCGCACGTCGCCAGCGTCGTCGCGACCTGTCCGCCGTAGCGGATCTGTCGCGAGGAAATCGGCACTTTGACGTCCGGGCCCGGCGCTGCCGGCAGCCGAAACACTTCGTCAACCGAGCTTTCCCCGATCCCGACGACGTCCCACGCTGCGCCTGACATGCGGCTACACTTTATGCTGGAGTTCCCAATGATTGCTCAGCGATTCGTTGCGTTGGCCCGCCCTCGCCGTTGGCTTCGGCGCGGCGGGCTCCTGGTCGCCGTCGGCGTGAGCGCGATCGTCCTTCAGCGTGGCACCGCAACTCCTCAGGCGCAGGGCCCGGTGACCTTCAGCCAGCACGTCGCGCCCATCGTCTTCGCCAACTGCACTGGGTGTCATCGCCCGGGCGAGGCCGCTCCGTTTCAGCTGATGAACTATCGCGATGCCAGGCCGCTGGCCAAGGCGATCGCCTCGGCCACAGCCGCGCGCGTGATGCCGCCCTGGAAGGCCGGGCCGGGTGATGTCGAGTTCGCCAACGCGCGGCAGCTCACCGACGAGCAGATCGCGATCATTCAGCGCTGGGTCGCCGATGGCGCGCTCGAAGGTGACGCCACGCTGCTGCCGGCGCTGCCTCGCTTCACGGAAGGCTGGCAGCTCGGTCCTCCCGATCTCGTCGTGACGATGAACGAAGCGTTCGAGGTGCCGGCCAGCGGCCCCGACGTCTATCGGAGCTTCGTGGTTCCGTTGAATCTCGATCGAGACGTGTGGGTGCGGGCGATCGACTTCAGGCCCTCGGCACGCGCGGTGGTGCACCACAGTCTGTTCTTTCTCGATGCGACCGGCAGCGCGCGCGAGCGCGATGCGGAAGATCCTGGTCCCGGATTCCGCGGCAGCATGGGCGGTGGCGTGCGGCTTGGCGGCGCCGGGCGCGGCGGCGGCCTCGCCGCGTTGCTCGGTGGAGGCACAGGGGGCGCCAACGATGCTCCGGCCGATCCGATCGCGCGCGTGGCAGGAGGACTTGGCGGCTGGGCGCTCGGTGGGCGCGCGCTCGAGCTGCCGAACGGTCTGGCGTTTCCGCTGCCCAAAGGATCCGATCTGATTCTCTCCACGCACTTCCACCCGTCAGGGAAGGCGGAGATGGAGAAGTCAACGGTCGGTTTGTACTTCGCGTCGGGTCCGCCGACACAAGCCTTCACGACGATTCAGCTCCCGCCGCTGTTCAGCGTGTTCGAGGGCCTCGACATTCCGGCCGGCCAGGAGCGCTACACGCTTCAGGACTCGTTCGTGATTCCCATCGACGTGAAGGCGTTCTCGGTGGGCGCTCACGCGCACTATCTCGGGAAAGAGATGAAGCTCACGGCCACCCTGCCCGACGGTACGGCGAAGACGCTCCTGTGGATCACGGACTGGGACTTCTCGTGGCAGGAGCGCTACCGCTTCAAGGATTTCGTGTCGCTGCCGAAGGGCACGCGGCTCGACGCGATCGTCAGCTACGACAACTCCGCCGCGAACAAGCGGAATCCCAGTCGTCCGCCGGTGCGAGTGACATGGGGTGAGGAGTCGAACGACGAGATGGGCAGCATCGGACTGCAGGTCGTCGCGGCCAATCGCGGCGAGCTGCCGCAGCTGCAGCGGGCGTTCAATGAACATCTGCGCACGGCTGCGACGACGCGCCCGGGTCTGAAGCAATTGCTGCAGCAACGTCGGGGGCGTTGACCGCTGACTGCGCGTGACTGCGCTCGCTCACGACACACTGAGGCACTGAGGCGCGGAGGTCTTCCTTTCATCAATGACTGCACGTGCAGTCTTTCATCGAAGATAAGCCTCGGTGCCTCAGTGCCTCTGTGTGTCGTCAGATCACGTGAAGTCGCGTGAAGTCAGCGCGTACAGCACAATCGCCGTGGCGACGGCAACATTGAGCGAATCGACCGCGGCAGTGATCGGAATGCGCGCGTGATGCGTGCAGGCGTCGAGCGCTTCGGCGCTCACGCCCTCGCCCTCATGGCCCATGACCACGACGACCTGGCGGTCGGCGATCTCGGCGACGATCTCGGGGAGCGGCCGAGCACGGGTCGACGGCGTCATGGCGAGGACCACCCAGCCGTCGCGCCCCAACTGGTGCAGGACATCCGGCCACGGCTCGGCGACCGCGAAGGGCATCGACAAGGCCGCACCCATCGAGGTGCGAATCGCCTTCCGATACAACGGGTCGGTGCATCCCGGGTCGAGCAGCACGCCATCCACGCCGAACGCGGCGGCGCTGCGAAACACCGATCCAACGTTGTCGGCATTGCCCACGCGCTCGAGCGCGACCACTCTCCGCGCGCCGCTGACGATCTCCTGCCACTGACAGGGCCGCGGCCGTTCTCCGATCGCCAGTGAGCCGCGGTGCACGTTGAACCCGGTGATGCCGTTCATCACCACCTGTGGGACGAGATAGACCGGGAGCCCCTCTCGCGTGTCCAACAGATCCCTGAGTGGGACGAGCGCGGTGTCCGTCACCATGACCGATCGCGTGGCCAACCGCGGCGCCTCGATCAACCGTCTTACAACAAGCCGGCCTTCGGCCACGAATAGTCCCTGTTCGGTGAGCAGCGTGTGATCGGGCACGTTGCGATACGCAGCGAGCCTGGGGTCGTCAGGGGCCTCCACGCGAACGATGGGCACGGCAGCATCGTATCCGCCCCACGGGAGCCCGGTTTTCAGAATTCCCGCGTATGGGACGAATGCCTATTAGCAGTGACGAACAGCGAGGAATAGTGTTCGAGACAGGAAATAAGAGTGACGGACCACCGTTGCCACGGGCGTCGAGGGCTCGGCGAGTGCTTGACCTTCAGTCAGGCTCGGCCGATATTTCAGTGA
The DNA here is from genome assembly GCA_963751025.1 of uncultured Acidobacteriota bacterium. Classification (GTDB taxonomy): domain Bacteria; phylum Acidobacteriota; class Vicinamibacteria; order Vicinamibacterales; family UBA2999; genus Gp6-AA40. The sequence goes on from CAVVTC010000019.1 coordinate 796,000, forward strand.
TGGATTGGCCGTCACGGCGAATCAGTCTGGTACGGATCTTCGCCGTCGCGACTGCCTTTGGCATCTTTTCGGGTCTTCAGGCCTACAACTACATCACCCTGTTCACGGACCGGAAGCAGCCGTTCCACATCCTGCTCGCGCTGAACATCACGTACTGGTACGCCTGGGCGGTCCTCGTCCCCGGCATGGTCTGGATGGCGCGACGCCATCGCTTCGGCCGCCACACGTGGAAGCGTGCCGCGAAGATGCACGTCGGTGGCGTGATCGTCTTCACGCTGGCGCACGCCCTGCTCTGGGTGACGTGCCGCGTCTTCATCATGAAGGTGCTCGCCGGCCGAGACGTGTCGTGGACGATGCACTTCCAGGAGCTGTTCTTCCTGAACTTCGACTGGGAGATGATGACCTACTGGGCGGTCGTCGGTCTGAGCCACGCGTTCGAATTCCATCGCGAGTCGCAGGAGCGCGAGTTGACGGCGGCGCAGCTGCGTACGCGGCTTGCCGAAGCCAACCTGCAGGCGTTGCAGCGGCAGCTGCACCCGCATTTCCTGTTCAACACCCTCAACACGATCTCGGCGCTGATGCACCGCGACACCGACGCCGCCGACGCGATGCTCGAGCGGCTCAGCGATCTGCTGCGGCTCACGCTCGATCGGATCGGCACGCAGCAGGTCACGCTCAAGGACGAGCTCGACTTCCTGCGCAAGTACCTCGAGATCGAGAAGACCCGCTTCGGCGAGCGGCTGACGGTGCACATCGACGTCGAGATGGACACGCTCGACGCGGCGGTACCGAATCTCGTCCTCCAGCCGCTCGTGGAAAACGCGCTTCGGCACGGCATCGGGCCGAAGATCGGCGGCGGCCGTGTGGACGTCAGCGCCCGCCGCGAAGGCGCTGAGCTGTGGCTCGAGGTGCGCGATAACGGCGTGGGCCTCGCGAAGGACGCGTTTCACAACGGCGTCGGCCTGACGAACACGCGGTCGCGTCTCGAGCACCTGTACGGCGACCGCTATCGCTTCGAGTGCCACACGCCACCCGGCGGAGGGCTGCTCGTGACCGTCGTCATCCCCTTCACGGCCGAGGGCACGGGACAGTCGCTGGGGATGGGCCCCGATCGGACTGACATGGAGAGCGTGGCGTGAACAAGATCCGAGCCCTGGTCGTTGACGACGAGCCGATCGCGCGCGAGCGCGTGCTGTCGCTGCTGCAGCAGGAAGAGGATGTCGAGGTCGTCGCCGAGTGCGGCGACGGCCCGCAGGCGGTGTCCGCGATTCAGCATCACACGCCGGACCTCGTATTCCTCGACGTGCAGATGCCTGGCCTCGACGCGTTCGGTGTGATCAACGCGATCGGCGCCGAACGGATGCCGACCGTCATCTTCGTCACCGCCTACGACGAGTACGCGCTGCGGGCGTTCGAGGTGCACGCGCTCGACTACCTGCTCAAGCCGTTCGGCCGCGACCGGTTCCGCGAGACGCTCAAGCATGCACGCTCGTCGCTGGAGCGCCGCCGCGCCGGCGATCTGGGCCGCCGTCTCCTGGCGCTGGTCAACGACATCAAGCCCGAGGCGCCGAAGCTCGATCGACTGGTGGTGAAGTCGGGCGGCCGGGTCTTCTTCCTGCGCACCGATGATCTCGACTGGATCGAGGCGGCCGGCAACTACGTCCGGCTGCACCTCGGCGAGGAAGCGCATCTCTTCCGCGAGACGATGACCCGCATGGAAGCGCGTCTCGATACCCGCCGCTTCGTCCGCATCCACCGCTCCCGCATCGTCAACACCGAGCGGATCAAGGAGCTTCAGCCCTGGTTCAACGGCGAGTACGTGGTGGTGCTTCGCAATGGCACGCGCCTGCCTCTCAGCCGCGGCTACCGCGACAAGCTGCAAGAGCAGCTAGGTAAGGGTTTCTAAAGTCAGCGCGGTTCGCCGCTGAAGATCCGCAGCGCTTCGCGTAGCACGTTGCCGGATCTCGGCAGTCCGTCGTGCTTCTTTCCGTCAGGGTCGGCGCGGTGCAGGTGTCTCGAGTCGACGGCATACACCACGAAGCGGAGGCTCTTTGCGGAATCGATGTCCACGTCGGAGACGCCGCTGTGCAGGGTCGGAGCGATGGTCGTGCCAGTGGCCGTGGACGTCGTGTTGATGAACGGGTCGAGCAGCGCGTGCGTATGAATGTCGCCGATGACCAACTCGCCGGCTCGCAGGGCCGGAACGCCAGTGCCGCGGACGCGCCCCAGGGCGAAATGCGCGTGGAAGCCTTGCATCCTGACCGTGCCGGCCGGTGCTGGCACCAGGGCCAGCGTCGCCTTCACGTTGTCGAGCACGAAGAAGTCGACGAACTCCTGCGCCGGCTTCCTCGGGCCCGCGTTCTTCGCCGCCTGTTCGGCGGCGGCGTAGATGCGTTTAATCTCGACCCACTGGTCGCGTTCGCGCTGAACGGTTACGGGACGACCGGCGGCGATGAGTTCTGAGATCATCAGGTCGTCCCAGTCGCTGCTGCGTGGGTTCAGCGGCGCTGTGTGAAGGTTTGCCTCCATCTCGAAGCGCGTAGGCACCATCAGATCGCGCTGGCCGCCGATCCGGCGCCTGAGGTAATCGTCGAACAGGCGGCTTCTCCTGCTGCCGTCGTTGCGGATCGGCGTGAAATCGCGGCGGTTGACCAGGAACACGCGGTCTTTGCCGTCAGCGCGCGTCCAGCCCTCGATGAAGCGAAGCGTGTCCTCGTCGTAGAACACCACGCGGCCGTTTCGCAGGTCCCGCCACCCATCGGCCTCCACGAGCGTCTCGACGGTCGCGGCGGACGATGAGCGTCGAGATCGCGAGAGGCCCATGAGGTCGTCGAAGAATCGATCGGCCTGCCGGCGCTCGTGCTCGGAGAACCTACGGGATGACACCGTCTGACAACGTAGCTGGCGGGTCGCTGCATGTCCGTACGGCAGCGCACCGTCGGCCTGAAGGCACTGAAGCTGCACCCGCCCTGCGCCTCAGCCGGGGATACCGCAACACGCTGCAGGAACAGCTCGGCAAGGGTTCTAATGACCGGCGGCCGCAGTAATATAGGCGCACTTCTCCCAACGACCTCACTGGAGGATGACATGGTGGGACGCCGGGACGAGCCGCCAGCCCACAGGGCGAGGCTCCCGCTGCTCTTGGTGCTCTTCAGCTTCAGTGCCCTCGCCATCACCGCGGACGGGCCGGCGCCATTCCAATGGCCCATGACTGGCAACGATGTCCGGGGCACTCGCAGCCAACCGTTCGAAAGGCACATCGACCCGCTCAACGTCTCGAGCCTGCTGCCGAAGTGGGTGCTCACGACGGCTGGCGATGTGTCGGCGACTCCGGCGGTCGTATCCATCAAGGCGGACGACCCCGATGCAAAAGACAATCGCCGACGTTCGAGAACGACCGTGTTCTTCCCGGACTGGGGCGGCCGGCTCTGGAGGGTGGACGGAGACACCGGAAACGTCGTCTGGTCGCGCGCGGTGCAGGATTACAACGGCATCGCAAACGCGATCTCGCGAACGAGCCCGGCGTATGCGGACGGCATGATCTTCATCGGCGACCTCAACGGCAACATGATGGGCATCGACGCGGAAAGCGGCGAGCTGATCTGGCTGACGGAGCTCGATCCGAATCCCAATACCATCGTCACCACATCGCCCGTTGTGCTCGGCGATCGCCTCTTCATTGCGACCTCCTCGTCCGGCGGCGGCGTCCCGCGTCAGATCTTCCGCGGGAGCATGATCGCGCTGGACATTCACACCGGAGCCATCATCTGGCAGACGTTCGTGCTCCCGGACAACGGGGGCGTGCCCGGAGGCTTCGCCGGCGGCGCGTTCGTCAACCCGCCCGCGATCGATGTCGAGAACGGCCTGGTCATCGGCGCGGCCGGCCAACTTTACACACAGCCCGCATCGGTGGACGCGTGCCTCGCGGCCGATCCCGACGGCTGGGACGAAGCCTGTTTCCCGCCCGGTGCGTACTTCAACTCGGTGGTCGCCTTCGACGTGCGCACCGGCGCACCGCGGTGGTCGTTCCGCGGCGCCGGACCCGATGCGCGGACCCTCGGCTGTGGTGACGATCCACCCGCCTGGTGTCCGCCATGGGAGAACAACTTCAGCATCTGGGACTTCGCTGGGTCGGGAGCGAACGTGTTCAACGCGCGGATCAATGGCCGTAACCGGCGGGTGGTCGGCATCGGCGAGAAGAGCGGCGTCTACTGGCTCTTCGATGCGCGTCGCGGAACGCTGCTCTGGGCCACGCTCGTCGGCCACGGCGACGATCCCGGCGGCATTCAGTGGGGCACGGCGGTCGATGGGAAGCGGATTTACGCAGCCATTGGCCACAACCGGAACGCTGTCCCGTACGAGCTGCCGTCCGGCGAGACGATCACCGGCGGCTCGTGGGCCGCGCTCGATCCGTCAACCGGCAGGATTCTCTGGCAGACGCCGGATCCGCTGGGAGCGTCCGACCTGGGCGCTCTCACCGAAGCCAATGGTGTCGTCTATGCCGGATCGATGGCGCACACCGGCGATCAGATGTACGCCCTCGACGCGTCCAACGGCGACATTCTGTGGCGCTACCCGGCGGGCGGATCGGTCGTTGCGGGTCCGGCAGTCGTGAACGGGACCGTCTACTGGGGCTCAGGATACGCGCGCACTGGCGGCGTCGGTAACGACAAGTTCTACGCTTTCAGCGTAGAGGGTCAGTGAGCGTCACGCGCGCCTGCATCCTCATAGCCCTCCTCGTGCTCGCCCCTCGAGCGCAGGCGCAGGACCACCCGCTTCCGGATCCGGCGGCCTTTCTTCCCGAGGTCAAGAAGCGTCTTCAGACCGACCAGACACTGCAGAGCAGCTACAGCTTCGTCGAGACGCGGCGCGAGCGGAAGCTCGACGGCCGCGGCCGGCCGACCAGCGAGTCGGTGAAAGTGTTCGAGAACTATCCTGGCCTGCCCGGCGAGGAGCGCTGGGAACGGCTCATCTCGGAGGATGGCCGCGCCGTGCCCGAAGAGGAGCTCGCGAAAAAGGATCGCGAACGGCGGCAGAAGGCCGAGGAGTACGCGCGCCGCCTGTCGGAGCAACCGGAGAAAGAGCGGGCGCGCCAGAACCGCGAGTGGGACAAGGACCGCCGCGAAGTGGCGAAGACCGTCGATGACATCTTCCGCGTCTACGACGTGCGGATGCTGGGTCGCGAGGCCATCGATGGACACGGCACCATCCGCTTCTCGCTCGTGCCACGTCCTGACGCCAAACCCCAAACGCGTGAAGGTCGTGCCATGAGTCACTTCACGGGCACCGCGTGGGTAAGCGAATCGGACTACGAGCTGGTGCGGCTCAGCGTCGAGGCCATCGATACCGTCAGCTTCGGGCTGGGGGTGCTGGCGCGTCTCCACAAGGGTGCGCGCCTCACGTTCGAGCGCCGGAAGGTCAACGGCGAAGTGTGGCTGCCGGCAAAGGCGAACTACAGCTTCAACGCACGCGTCGCGCTCCTGAAGATGCTGCGACGCGACGCGACACTGGAGTTCTCGAACTACCGCAAGTTCACCGTGGACACATCGTCATCACTCGTCACGCCCGTGCAGTGACCGGGACTGGCGCAAGCCAGGTCGCTCGTTCATTTGTCGCGCATGATGCTCAGGGGATCGGCAGTCATCGCGTCACGCGCCGGGAACACACTCGCGACCACGACCGCCGCAAGGAGCATCGAGGGAGCGATTACCCACACGGACCAGGGAATCGCTTGTTCATTGCCGGTGATCTGTGTGACCCAGCGTGCGACGAAGAACGCCGCAATCGCACCAGCCATCAGTCCACCTGCCGCAAGCCTGGCCCCGTCTGCGAACACCCGGGCGGCGACGCGCCATGCCGGCGCACCAAGGGCCACGCGCAGCGCTGTCTCGCGCCGCCGCATGCGCGCCGCATCGGCCATCGCCCCTGACAGACCGAGGATGCCGAGTCCAAGTGCGATCGCGGCAGCAGCGGCCGTGAGCGTCGTCGCAATGCGTTCCGGCGCGAGCGCGGTGCTGGCGAGATAGGAATCGAGCGTCCGCACGACGTCATGCTGGCGATCGGCGCCGCCGCCAACCGCTTCGATCTGACGACGGATGGAGATCAGCGTGTCATCGATGGCCATTCGGATGCCCAGCAGCATCGTCATGCGAGGCACGAAGTCCTGCATCATCGACGTGAACAGCGTTGGCGCGACCTCTCGCTGTGTCGCTCTCAGCATCGGCGTGGATACGACCCCGACGACCTCAGTACGGCGGCCATCACCATCGATCACGGCGCCCCCGAGTGCGTGACCTCCGAGGTACCGGTCCGCCGCCTCCTGATTGATCACGCCGACGCGGCACGTGCCGAGGCCATCGTCTTTGGACAGCGTGCGCCCGGCGATCAGCGGAAGGTTCATCGCGCTGAAATAGCTTGCCGAGACGGCGTTCGTGTCGATCGTCACGTCGCCAGCCTCGGCCGGCATCGGCACCCGAAACGCCGTTGGCCCCGTCTGCTGGAGCGGAGTCTCGTGCGTGACGGCGTCGAAGAAGATCTGTGGAGGGACGATGGCGTCCGCGCTCGCGGGCGGCGTCACAACGACGCCGATGATCTCGACGTGGTGTCCCGAGGCATCCGTGACTCTCCGCCCGACGGGGTCTCCGTCGTACAACACATCGGCCGCTTGTTCGTTGACCACGGCCACGGCGCAGCGCTCGATATCCCCGCGCCCGAACATTCGTCCACGAACAGGCGGCAGCCTGATGCCACGCAGCAGTTCCGGCGTCAGCGCGACGACCTCGAGGGTGAGCTCGCGTGTCGGCAGATTGGGAGGCTCGATGCGGACCGGCTGCAACGAGGGGCGGCTGCCGGGAGGCCGCGATACCCAGGCGGCGTCGAAGATCGGCCCGGCAGAACGCGCGGCGCGCTCGACACGCTGAAAGTATTCGAGGCCGGCTTCCGCCGTCTCGAACGGCGAGTCGAAGAGTTGTGCCTGAGTGGTCACGAGGATCGGCGTTCCCAACCGATGGTTGACCCCTGTCGCGAGCGCGGCGTCGAGTCCCTGGACGAGCACCGTCATCGAGACGATGAGCACGCAACACAGGGCGAGTTGCATCATGACCAGGCTCGTGCGCAGCAGGCGCATTCGTGTGGACGAGCCGGCGTTCTCCTTCTGGAGGACCCGCGATGGCTGGTCGTGCCGCAGTTCGAACAGGGGCAGCGCGCCGGATGCCATCGTCAACAACGTCCCGATCGCGATGATGACGAGAATGCTGACCGCATCGGGTGCGAAGACCAGTTGCTCGGCATCCTCCTCGAAGAAGAGGACGGGCACGAGCATCGTCGTCCATGCGGTGAGCAGCACGGCAATCACTCCACCTGCGCCGGCCACCACCATGCTGTCGGCCAGCAGGTGCCTCGTGAGCTGCGCACGGCTGGCGCCGAGCGCCACGCGCACCGACGCCTCGCGCGAGCGCGCCGATGCGCGTGATAGCAGGAGCGACGCGACATTCGCGCACGCGATCACGAACACGGCCGTCGCGACTGCTCGCAGCAGGGTGCTGATGCGAGCGAGGCCGCTCGCCATCTCCGGCGACATGTCGTTCGCCGGCGAGACGATCGACAGGCCGCGAATGAATCCGTCCACGGCGGCGTTGCCGCCAACGCCGAGTCCTATCGTGAGCACGAGCGCGATGGTCGAGAGCGGTGTGCGCGCGAAGCTTCGGATCGAGTATCGAAGGTCGTCCCAGATGCTCATGCCGCGTGCCAGTGCATCAAGGCATGTGCCAGCTGCACACGTCTCGAATGCATCGCCTGACTCGAACGATAAAGCCGAGTCGTCGAGCCGCTCGGCGTCGTGTCCGGTGATGGGACGAGCCAGGCCGGAAGCGGACAGATATGGTTGAAGTCCCTCCTTGACTCCGCCATCCGCTGGGGATATTAAAGCCTCGCGTGTGAGATATCAGTCCCGCCTTCGCCCTTCGGGCTACGGCGGGCAAGCCCGCTCTGGAGGAAAAATGACCTGGCGCATCGCCCTCGTTGTCGGTGTGTTCTTGACGTGTGCGACGACCGCACACGCGCAGTTCGACTCGGCCAACATCTCCGGCGTGGTGCAGGACACCACCGGAGCGATCCTTCCAGGCGTGGACGTCACGCTCACCAACGTCGGGACGAAGATCGCGCGCCAGACAGTCACCAACGAGGCCGGCCTTTACACGTTCCCCAACGTGCCGGTCGGCGAGTACCAGGTCACGGCGATGCTCTCCGGTTTCAAGCCAATCACCAAGGCCGGTGTCCAGGTCAATGCGGGCCTGAACATCCGCGTGGATGTGGCGCTCGAGGTCGGAGCGGTCAGTGAAACGATTCAAGTTCAGGCGGCAACGACGCTGGTGGACACGTCGGTCATCGGCCGCACCGTACGCGCCGAGCAGATCGCCGAGACGCCGCTCAGTGGACGACGGGCGTCGCAGGTCGCGCAGCTCGCGCCTGGCGTGGTCGGCGGCAACATGGGCGGCTCGGTGCCGACCGGCGTCGGCACGTTCGCGACCGGCGTGACGTCGATCAACGGCGGCCGCGCCGACGAGTTCATGACCACGATCGACGGCGCACCGTCGATTCGCGTGCGCGCCGCCGGCGGCTTCATGATGGGCGCGCAGAACTTCGACACCGTGGCCGAAGTGCAGGTGCTGACCACGAACTATCAGGCCGAGTACGGCCGGTCGTCAGCCGGCCAGTTGCGGATGGTCACCAAGAGCGGGACGCAGAACTTCCGCGGCAACGTGTTCTGGAGTCACCAGAACGATGCGCTCGACTCGAACACCTGGACGCGGAATCGCAGTGGACTCGATAAGTCCCCGCACAAGTACAACGCCTACGGGTTCACGCTGGGCGGCCCGATCTACATCCCGGGCGCGTTCAACAGCAGTAAGCAGAACCTGTTCTTCTTCTGGGGACAGGAGTGGCAGCGTGACCGCACCGTCGAAGAACAGACGGCGATCGTTCCCAACGCGGCGCAGAGGAACGGCGACTTCAGCGGGTTCGCGCGCAATATCATCGACCCGCTGACCGGGCAGCCGTTCCCGGGCAACGTCATTCCGCAGGGTCGCATCAGCCCGCAGGGTCGCGCGCTGCTCAATGCCTTCCCGCTTCCGACTCCAGGATTCCAGCAGGGCGCCAACAACTGGATCGGCAACCCGTCGGTCTTCAACAACCAGCGGAAGGACAGCATCAAGATCGACTGGGTGCCCACGTCCAATCATCGTGTCGCCGTGCGCCACACCTGGGCGCCGAATGTCTGGAACGATCCCGAGCCGATGGGCGTGTACTCGACGATCTGGGACTATCCGGGGCGGACGATGGCGGCCACGCTGACGAGCACGCTGTCCAACTCGCTGATCAATGAGTTCTCGTTCTCGTGGGGCTCGACCAGCCCGTCGAAGTACTTCGGTCAGCGCAATTGCGACTATTGTCCCGGCGGCACGGACGCCTTCCAGTATCCGACGAACTCGTCGGTCGGGATCAACTATCCCTATCTGTTCCCCGGCACGAAGCTCGACCCGGACAAGATTCCGAACGTCTCGCTTCAGGGCTTCACGGCGATCAACAACGCCGCCTATCCGGGATCCTGGAACGACTTCGTGTTCCTGTGGGCCGACAACGTCACGAAGATCACCGGCAACCACGCGTTCAAGGCCGGCATCAGCATCGAGCGATCGGGGATGAACGATCGCATTCAGCTCAGCTTCGCCCAGGCGCCGGCGACGACGAACCAGAACGGCTCGTTCCGCTTCACGGACCCACGCACTGGCTCGGGGGCCACGACGGGTACAGCGTCTCCAATGCCCTGCTCGGGCTCTTCGACGACTACACCGAGTTCGGCAACAAGCCGAACACGAAGTGGCTGGCCATGGCCTACGACTTCTATGCGCAGGACAGCTGGAAGCCAACCCGCGATCTGACGCTCGAGCTCGGCCTCAGATACTCGCTGTGGCAGCCATGGGGTGTGCGGAACGGCGCGATGGCCTCGTTCCAGCCGGAGTTCTACGACCCGGCGACCGCGCCGGTGATCGATCGCGCCGGTGGCTTCGTGGTCAGCGGCGATCGCTACAACGGCGTCACGCTCCCCGGCGATGAGCCCACCGACGATGCGCTCGCGGAGTTCCCGCAACTGGGCGGCCTGCAGCGGCTGTATCACGGCGTGCCGAACGGTTTCGCCGAGACGGCCAAGGACGGTTTCCAGCCGCGTCTCGGGATGGCCTACGCCTTCGACGAGCTGACGACGTTCAGGGCCGGCGTCGGCAGGTTCCTCAACCGCGTCCAGATCAACACGACAGCCGCCTACGGCTTCAATGCGCCGCTGTCGGAGATGCAGACCGTGATCAACGGCAACGTGGACACGCCGGGCGGCGCGTCGACCCGGAACTTCCCGCTGGTGGGTGCGTCGCAATCGCCGGACTTCACCAATCCAACGTCGTGGGCGTGGAACGCCACGGTCGATCGTCTGCTGCCGTGGCAGCTGCGAGGGACGGTCTCGTACGTCGGCCGCTCGGCGTCGCACCTCGAGCGCGCGCGCAACATCAACCAGCTGCAGGCGGGCACGATTCAGAGAAACCCGGGCGTGAACACCAACGCGCTCCGGCCCTATCTGGGATTCGGCAGCATCACGCTCTACGAGACGACCGGCAGGTCTCGATACAACAGCCTGCAGACGCAGGTCGAGCGACGCGGCACGCGCGGCGTCGGCTTCAGCGTCGCCTACACGTTCTCGCGCACGAGGGATGACGCCAGCGGCCGCGGGGACATCCTGCCGAACGCCTACGACGACAGCGGGTTCTACGGCATCTCGGATCTCGATCGCCCGCACGTGCTGGTCTCGCAGGTTCGCTATCGCTTCCCGGCGCTCGAGTCGTCCGCGGCGCCACTGCGTTGGGTGCTCGGCAACTGGGATGTCTCGGGGATCTTCCAGGCGCAGTCTGGCGCGCCGTTCTCGGTGACCACGACCGTGGATGTCGCCGGCGTGGGACCTGGCAGCGGCCCCCAGTTCTACGAACAGGTCGGAGATCCGATGGCGGTGAGGACCGATTGGGATTCCACGCTCGCGCGCGCGACGTGGTTCGACCGCACGGCCTTCCGTATTCCCACGACGGGCACCTACGCGACGTCGCAGGAGAAGAACTCGCTGCAACAGCCGGGGTTCTGGGACATCAACATGTCGCTCCGAAAGGGTTTCGTGTTCGGCGTGCAGCGGTTCGACCTTCGTCTCGAAGCCTTCAACATCCTCAACCGCACGCGGCTTGGAAACGCGGTGACCAATCCGACCCTGCCCGACTTCGGCTACATCACGTCAAGGGTCGGCAACCGGACGATGCAGATCGGAATGCAGTACATCTTCTGATCGCGCGCCGCGGTCAAATTGCGATCAACGGCCGCCCCCCTATTCAGGGGGGGCGGCCTCGCACACCTCTTCCACTGACATATCGCAATCAGATCTTCTTGCGCGGCGCAAGGTGATTGCGTACGCTCGGCTGCGCTATTCGCACGACATTTCGGACTTCGAAAACCAGATCGAGAGGCGGAGCATGCAAGCGTCGTTGTCGTTGGGTGAGTATCGAAGAGTACGCGTGCGCGGCGATGGTCGTCGCGCTGGTGATCCTGGCAGCGCCTGTGGCCGTGCACGCACAGGCGTCTATCGCGGGCACCGTGAAGGACACGTCGGGCGCGTTGCTGCCGGGTGTGACGGTCGAGGCGTCCAGCCCGGCGCTGATTGAAAAGATTCGAACAGCCGTCAGCGACGGCACCGGACAGTACCGCATCGAGAACCTGCGGCCGGGCCTCTACACCGTGAAGTTCGTGCTGACCGGGTTCAGCGCGGTCTCGCGTGAGGGCGTCGAGCTGTCGGGCTCGGCGACGGTCAGCGTGAACGCCGACCTGCGCGTCGGCTCGCTCGAAGAGACCGTCACCGTCACCGGCGAGTCGCCGGTCGTGGACCTGCAGAGCGCCCAGCGTCAGACCGTGCTGACCAACGACGTGATCAAGGCCATCCCGACCGCGGGAAGCTACAACGCCCTGCTCGTCCTCGTGCCCGCGCTTGCTCGGCGGGCAGCAGGACGTGAGCACGGGTCCCTGCAACTCCTGCACGTTCAGCGCGCACGGCACGCTGCTGTCGCTGGGCGGAAACCGCGCGAACACCGACGGCGCGGCTGCTGGTGGACGGCATCAGCATCGCCGTGCCCCAGGCCGGCGGCACCAACTACCTCACCGACACGCGGAACGCGCAGGAAGTGACGTTCACGGTGTCGGGCAGCATGGGCGAGGTGGAGTCCGGCGGCCCGGTGATGAACATCATCCCGCGCTCGGGCGGCAACACGGTGTCGGGCAGCGGCTTCGTGTCGTGGGCCAACGGCGATCTGCAGAGCAGCAATCTGACCGACGAGCTCAGGGCGCTCCGGATCACGCCGAGCCCGCTCATCAAGAGCTACGACCTCAGCGCCGCCGTGGGTGGTCCGATCAGCCGCGATCGCGCCTGGTTCTTCGGCACCGTGCGCGGCCAGGGCAACTCGGCGTACATCACGAACATGTACTACAACCAGAACGCCGGCAACCCGAATGCCGTGGCTCTACGTGCCCGACCTGAATCGGCAGGCGTTCAACGACAAGACGTGGCAGAACGCCAGCGGCCGCATCACCGCGCAGGTCACGCCGCGCAACAAGGTGAACATCTTCTGGGACGAGCAGAGCGTCTGCGCCAACTGCGAGAACGGCGGCAACTACGCCAACGCCACGACGTCGCCCGAGGCCAACGGCTACGGCGACCTGACGCCGATGCGGTTCCAGCAGGCGACGTGGACCTCGCCGGTGAACAACAAGCTGCTCCTCGAGGGCGGCTTCGGCTACTTCTTCTCACGGTGGGGCGGCCGCGCGAAGGAGGACCCCAACACCGAGAACCTGGCCCGCATCATCGAGCAGTGCACGATCCTGGTGAACGGCGTGCCGTGTCCGGCCAACGGCGGAATCCCCGGCCTGATGTACCGCTCGCAGACGACCGATCTCTTCAGCGACGGCCGGAACAAGAACATCACCACGACATGGCGCGCCACCGCCGCGTACGTGACCGGCGGCAACAGCTTCAGGTTCGGCTACATCGGCAACAAGCTCGGCGACCTCCGCTCGGCCAACCGCAGCGCGAACGACCTCCGCTACCGCACCAACAACGGCGTGGCGAACCAGCTGACGCAGTACGTCCACGACCAGCAGAACGATCTCTGGATGCGCAACGACGCCTTCTACGTGCAGCAGCAGTGGACGCGCGGCCGCCTGACACTGCAGGGCGCGCTGCGATTCGACCACGCGTGGAGCTGGGCGCCGCCGCAGCGGCTCGAGTCGCGCTTCTGGGCGCAGCCGCTGGTGTTCGAAGAGACGCCGGTGGTGGACAGCTACAAGGATCTGACGCCTCGGGCGGCGGTCACCTACGATCTCTTCGGCAACGGCAAGACCGCGCTGAAGGCGACGCTCGGCAAGTATCTCGAGTCCACCGTCACGGCCTCCAACTACGGACTCGGCAACCCGACGTCGCGAATCGCCACCAACGTTTTCAGGACCTGGACCGACCGCAACACCAACTGGAACCCTGACTGCGACCTCTCGAATCCAAACGCGCAGGACTTCGGGCCAACCGGCGACTTCTGCGGTGCCATCAACAACCTGAACTTCGGCACCTCGACGTTCAGCAACACGATCGACCCGGACATCCTGCACGGCTGGGGCGTACGGCCGTCGGACTGGAACTGGGGCGTGTCGGTGCAGCACGAAGTGCTGCCGCGCACGTCGGTCGAGATCGGCTTCTTCCATCGCGAGTTCTACGGCTTCGTGGTGACCGACAACCTGGCGGTGAGCCCATCGGACTTCACGCAGTTCTCGGTTCCCGCGCCGCAGGATCCGCGCCTGCCCAATGGCGGCGGTTATCAGGTGGGCACGCTCTACGACCTGAACAACCCGGCGCTGTTCGGGGTGACCCGCAACTACTTCACCTACTCGGACCGCTATGGCGACGCCTACCAGAAGTTCAACGGGATCGACGTGACCGTCAGCGCGCGGCCCGCGGAACGGGCTCGTCGTGCAGGGCGGCTTCTCGGGCGGCTATTCGACGTCCGACAACTGCGAGGTGCGGGAGCAGGTGCCGGAGATCGCGCTGCTCAATCCGTACTGCCACATCGAAACCAGCTTCCTGCCGCAGTACAAGGGGATCGCGACGCTACATCGCTTCCGAAGGTTGACGTCAGCATCAGCGGGACGTTCACCAGCAAGCCTGGCATCCAGGTCAGCGGCTTCGGCACGCCGGTCGCCGGCGGCGCGTTCGCGGCGAACTACACCCTCTCGAATGCGCAGGTGCAGCCGATCCTGGGACGCCCGCTGTCGGGCAGCCAGACGAGCATCACGGTGAACATGATCGAGCCGCACTCGATTCTCGGCGAGCGGGTGAACGAGCTGAACATGCGGGTGGGCAAGATCTTCCGCATCGGCGCGCATCGCGCCAACATCGGCGTGGACTTCTACAACCTGCTGAACGCGGCGACGCCGCTCAGCTACAACCAGGCGTTCATTCCCAGCGGCCCGTGGCTGACGCCGACGTCGGTGCTGTCAGCGCGGTTCATGAAGATCTCGGCGCAGCTGGACTTTTAGTGGCAGACTGCACGTGACTGCGCTTGCTCACGAACCGCGGAGACGCGGAAACGCGGAGGTTTCTCTTCTTGATGACTGCACGTGCAGTTATTGACTAAAGAAAACTCCGCGCTTCCGTGCCTCCGCGGTTCGTCGATCATGCGCAGTCTCGTGCGACATGCGCAGTCATTTGAATCTTGAGTTTCAGCACGCCGACCTCCCCGAGCCCCCACGGCTACGCGGGGCGGTCTTCTACGCCTTCTTCGTCACACTGTCCATCTCCGGCGCGTTGTAGGTGTCCGGCTTCAGCCGGACCATTCGTCCCATACAATGAACGGTGAGCGTCTGCCTGCTCATCCGTATCCTGAGGAGAATCCACATGCGCCCGATGACGTACCTCTCTCTCGCCATCGCTCTCGCGATTCCGTCCGCGGTCCATGCCGGACAGGTCTACGGGACGATCGTGATGGACGGAAAAGGGGTTGGCGGAGCGAACGTCGAGATCACCTGCGGTTCGGCGGCGGCAGTGACCGGGACGACCGGCGCCGATGGCGCCTACCGGATCAATGTGGAGCCGCAGGGACAGTGCACGCTCGTCCTCCCCGGACATGCGGGCAAGCCGTCCGTGATGGTCTTCTCGAGTCCCAATCCCGCGCTCTACAACCTCGAGCTGGTGAAGGGCGCGGATGGGAACTACGCGCTGAAGCGCCGCTGAGATGAGCGAGAGCGATGCCGCACCCGTCGTCACTCCGCCGCCGGACCCGCCGCAATCGGGTGGCGGCAATCAGAAATGGCCATGGATCGAGCTGGTCAAGGTCCTGGCCCTTCCGCTCGTCACGCTCGTCCTGGGCTACTGGTTCAACGCGTCGCTGAACGAGCGGCAGCAGATCGACAACAACATCCGCCTGTACGCCGAGATGATGGGCCGGCGCGAGGAAGCCGACAGCAACCTCCGCAAGGACATGTTCAACTCGATCCTGACGACGTTCATGGCGAAGGATCCGAACCTGAAGCTCACCGAGGAGGAGCAGATCAGGCAGCAGATCCTGAGCCTCGAGCTGCTGGCCTACAACTTCCATGAATCGCTCGACATCGGTCCGCTGTTCAAGGACGTTGAACGGCGAATCCCGGCGAGCGCGAAAGGGCTGGATCAGGAGCTACAGCGCCGCCTCGAATCCGTGGCGCTGCAGGTGATCGAACACCAGCTCACAGCGCTCTCCGACGTCGGCACCGTCGAGCGAGGCGATGCCCTCACCGAGAAGATCAAGGATTTCCAGGCCCACGTCATGTTCGGGATGCGTGCCATCCCCAATCCGAAGGTCGCGCCTGGCGAGGGTGCCGCCACACTGTGCATGTCGATGGAAGCGACCGACCGGTCGCGGCACTATCGCCAGTTCAAGCTGGAGCTGATCAACTACAACACAGTGACCCGCGAGGTGCAGGTGCGGTTGTATGTGTCGCAGCTCCTGTCGCAGGAGGAGTGCCAGCGGCCCGATCTGGATCAGGAGGCCAAGCGGGAAGTGGACACGAACTTCCAAGTTGGTCTCTTCGATTTTCCGATGATCGACAATACCCGGCTGTCAGGCAGTGAACGCAGCTCCGTGTCGGTGACAGCGCTCAATCCGAATGTCGTGAGCGTGTCGCTCGCCTACTTCCCCGCCTCGCGCGCGAGCCTGAAGGACAAGCCGGTACTACGACGAGGTGATCCGCGATCTCGTCCGCCGTGAAGGTCCCGCGGCTGGTTCGAAGTGATGGTGCGATCGAGCTGTCGCTGGTCGGTGCGAGGGGCTGACGCAGGCGGGTGCGAGGTCTACTCCTGTAGGTGCGGCGGCGCCATATCAGGTGGCCGCGTGCGCCCAGTAGGACATTCTGGCCTTGGCAGCCTCTGCGGCCAATCTCGAGATCTCGCACTGCTCACAATGAACGAAGTCGTCGGGAACCGGACGTGTGGTCCCCGAGAAAGCGCGCCTGATCGCTTCAATGACATCTTCCGTGGACATATCGCCATCCGGACACGTCAGTGCAATCGCACCTAACGAGTAGGCGGGATCGCACCGACGAGCGTCAGACCGAACGCCCCGACCTGCGTCAGTGAGATCGCACCGACCATCGGTAGAGCGGTCGCACCTTTACCGTCCCACCATTCGCATCAGTTCTGCGCGTGTAACCTTCCGTCCATCCGCGGGCAGGTGAATCGGGACGATCGTTTCGACATCGAGCTTGAGCCGTTCGATGGTCGCGACGAGGTTCTCCGTATACGGGCTGACGGGCATCGGCACGGGCGCGTTCGGCTGGGCCGGCGGATTGTAGGCGTCGGCCTCGACGAGCAGCTTCTGCTTGGGTAGATACGCGAGGATCAGACCCTCGTTGTGGCCGTTGCCCGACATGTGATGCAGCTCGATCACGTGGTTGCCGTCGGTCATGACCTTCTTCGTCGTCACGGTCTCGAACGTCGGCTCTTTCTTTGCCTTCGCCAGCGCGTCGGGGTTGAGCGTCTTGGGCGCGGCAAACATCCGCTCGAAGTAGGGCGCGTTGATCCGGTGCGTGACGATGGTGGCGCCTTCGGCCACGAAGCGTCGCAGACCGCGCGAGTGGTCGATGTGGTGGTGGGTGTTGACGAGATACCGGATCGGCTTCTTCGGAACCAGCTTCTTCGCCGCCGCGATCACCGCGTTCGATCGCTCCTCGCTCTGGCCACCTTCGATGATGACGATGTAGGGCTTGAAATCCACGACGAGGCTCGCGTATCCGCCTGACACGAGATACACGCCGTCGGCGATCTTCTCGGTTGGGGCCTCGGCCGGGGCCGCAGCGGCGGCGCCGCCACCAGCACCACCGCCTTGTGCGGCGGCCTGAATGGTGACCGGCGCGTTGGGCTTCACGTCACTGATGCGGAGGTCGAAGATCGGATAACCGCTTTGGGTCTGGACGATTCGGGTTGGGAACTTCACGCCGCCGAAGTCCTTGTAGTCGGAATACACCGCCTCGAACGGCACGTCCCCGAAAAACGCATCGTCAATCCAGGTCTCGACCTTCTCGACCATGTTCTGGCTGTTGATGTAGCCGTTGACCTTGGCCTTGTTCTGCCCATCGAAGGAGACGACCGAGTACTTCTGCCCGTTGATCGTCCGCGCCCGCATCGTCGCGTTGTTCATCGCCGCGGCGCGGAGGAAGCCGTACGGTGTCATCCAGATCTCGAGCTGCTGCGCCCACGGCGTGTTGGCGCCAACGATGATGGTCTGTGTCTGCGGCTGCTCGCCTCTGATCGGCTGCTGGCCTCCGCCGCGCGGCGGCTGCTCGCCCTGCAGCCGGACGCGATCCACGCGCGAGGACGGCACCTGGAAGTCGATGACGCGCTTGTAGGTCGGGTTGACGAACCGCGGCCATGGTGAGCTCGGGTTGTAGGCCTGGCCCAGGGCGAAGTCGTACCCGTTGCCGGAGTACTCGATCGTTTTCAGGCTGTCGGCGCCCATCGCTTTCGCGGCGGCAGCGATCACGCCCTTGGCGTCCTGCGCCGACGGCATCGCCATCAGCACTATCGCGAGAGCGACCACGAGCATGAGTGTCTTTTTCATCGAATTCTCCTGGTCCGGCTGAAGCCGGACACTACGTCTGTCCGGTCCCTGAAGCCGGACAACGTCGTCCGGTCCGCTGAAGCCGGACACTACGGTTTCTTCAAGAACTCGTCGACGATGGCGAGAAACTCCTGCGGCTTCTCGTCACTCGGGTAGTGTCCAAGACCCGGCATCGTGACGATGCGCACCCTGGGCAGTGTCTTCTTCAGCTCCTCCTGCGTCTCGGCCGGGACGATCGTGCTGCGGCCGCCGATGACGTAGAGGATCGGCATCCGGATCTCGCGCACGAAGCGCCAGAGATCGGTGGCGACGAATCCCTTCACGAGCTGGGGATCGCGCTTCCACACGAGACGCCCGTCGGCGCGACGCTTCGTGCCGTAGCGCACGTAGGGAACCAGGACGGCGTCAGCGACGCCGGCGTTGCTCTTGCGAAGCTGGGCCAGCAGTTCTTCTTCCGAAGCCCAGCCCGCATCTTCCTGTGCAACGCGGCGGCTGTAGTTGTCCGCGATCTGGCGCGGGCGCTCGGGGCCGACGTCCTCGGAGATCACCGCCGATACGAGCTCGGGATGCTTCCCGGCAAAGACCTGCGCCACGCGCCCGCCGGTGGAGTTGCCCCAGATCGTGATGTTCTTCAGGCCGAGCTGCTGGACCAGGCCCTCGACATCGCCGACGTGATCTTCCACGAGATACCGGCCCGCCGGGTCCCAGCCGGAGTCGCCATGGCCGCGCATGTCCATGGCGATGACGTGGAATCTCGACGCAAAGTGCGGGGCGACGTGGTCGAACGTACGCGCGACGCGGTCGAGGCCGTGGATGAGAAGAAGCGGTCGAGCCTGCGGGTTGCCCCAATCCACGTAGTGGATGCGCAGACCGTTGACGGTGACGACATGATCCGCCGGCGCGCCTGCGGCGCTTTGGCGGGACACGTCCGCGAACGCGTCCCGGGTGTCCGTGCGCTGCGCGGCCCAAACGCCCGCTGTGGCCCCAGCCGATATTGCCACGGCAATGCACAACCAAACGGCGGCTTTCATAGGCCCCAGAGTCTACAATGCTAGCCTTGCATCTGGGGCGTTCCCCCGCGCTTTAAAGGAAGGCACATGAGCGAGGTGGTGACGGGGCCCGCCGCTACCGGCGGCGGGCGGCAAACTCATTGTGTTGACGGCTCCGCTTGACGGAGACCATCGATCACGCCGGGTACTTCATTCAGATGAGCATGGCCTCGCTGCCGATGTGGCTCGAAGGCATCCTCAATCGCAAGTATCCGCAGTGGCGGAACGTCGAATACAACGCCGACGGGACGGCGACGCTACATGCCGGCCGGCGTCCGCGTGCTCGAGGCCTCGCTGCTTCGCCGCTTCAGCGCCGGACGACATCGTCTGCTGCTATCCGGACGATCTCGACAAGTTCATCGGGCCGAACACGCGCGTCGTCGCCGTGTCCACGCACAATCCGCTGGGCGTGACGTTCGCGGCCGGCGTCTACACGTCGATCTTCGGGTCGGCCAAGCAGCCGATCAACTCGCACTACGCGCGCGAGATGTTCGCGACGATCAAGAACAACCCGTGGCGGGCGTCCTACCAGGTGATCGTCGGCGGCTCGGGCGGCTGGCAGATCAGCCAGAACAATGCCTACGACGAACTCGGCGTGGACTGCGTCGTCGAGGGGCGCAGCGAATCGACCGAGACGCTGGCCCTGTTCGACCAGGCGCTGCGCGGCGAAAAGCTGCCGCGGCAGGTGGACGTGCATCATCCGCAGAGCCGCGACGAGATCATTTTCCCCGACAAGCGGACGACGTTCGGCGTCGTCGAGATGACGACCGGCTGCGGGCGGCGCTGCCAGTTCTGCGTGCCGGATCTGAACCCGCAGATCGATCTGCCGCGCGACAAGATCCTCGCGCACGTGCGCGCCAACGTCCGCGACGGCAACAAGCAGATCTCGCTGGCCACCGAGGACATGTTCATCTGGGGCCAGGTGCACACCAAGATGCCGTTCTACTTCCCGAACCGGGAAGCGCTGCTCGATCTGTACCGCAGCGTCGTCGACACGCCCGGCGTCGAGCAGCACGTGCTCAGCCACGCGACGATCGCGCCGGCCGTGGTCGATCCGGTCCTGATCGAGCAGCTCACCGACGAGCATCATCGACAAGAGCCCGATCCATCTCCCGGTCCTCAGCACGCACCCGAAGAAGAAGGCGCTGGTGCCGCTGATCGGCCTCGAGACCGGCTCGGTCGCGACGAGCCAAGGCGCTCATGCCGAGCAAGGCGGTGCCGTTCCCGATCGACGAGTGGCCGAGCGTCGTCATCCGCGGGCTGGAAGATGCTCAACAAGCACAACTGGTTCCCGGCGATGACGCTGATCATCGGCAGCCCGAACGAGACCGATGACGACGTGAAGGCGACGCTCGACGTGATCTACGAGGTCGAGCGTCGCGGACTGTTCGCGTTCTTCATCCCGTCGATCTTCACGCCGCTCCACGACACGCGCATGGAGAAGAAGAAGGGCGTCACCGAGACGAACCAGCTCACGCCGCTGCAGTGGCAGCTGATGATGAAGTGCTGGAAGATGAACCTGCGTCCCGGTCAGGCGAGCTGGTGGGCGCCGACGGTGTGGCGGCTGGGCGCGATCGTCCTGTGGGCGTGGAAGCTGCGCAAGCTGAACGGCCCGAACTTCACGTGGCCGATGTTGCTGTTCGCCAGCGCGATGCCCGAATGGCTGATGGCGAAGATGGGCAAGATCTACCTGGGCCGGCCGATCAACGTGAAGACGCGGAAGGAGCTGCTCAAGACGATCAAGCCGGCGATGCGCCAGTTCGTTCGTGCCGACACCGGAGACATCCCGGAGGACTTCTCCTCGCCACCGCCGGCGGCTGTCGAGGAGCGGCGGTCGATCATCGAGCTGACTCCACAATTTTCATGAATCGATTCATCCTCGTCTCGCTTCTGGTGATTGGGATCGCGGTGCCCGCATGGGCGCAGAGTCCCGACACGGTCCTCGTCAATGGCAAGATCCTCACGGTCGATGCGCAGTCGTCCGTGCGCGAGGCACTTGCGGTGCGCGACGGCCGCATCGTCGCGCTGGGCACCTCCGCTCAGATGCGGGCGCTTGCCGGCGCCCAGTCGCGCGTGATCGATCTGCAGGGGCGGACGGTCATCCCGGGTCTCATCGACTCCCACCTGCATGCCATCCGAGCGGCCTTGAGCTTCACGACCGAGGTCAACTGGATCGGCGTGCGCACCCTCGAGGAAGCGCTCGGCCGCGTCAAGGATGCCGCGCGGACGATGAAACCCGGCTCGTGGCTGATCGTGGCCGGCGGGTGGAATCAGCAGCAATTCAAGGAGAATCGGCGGCCGACCCAAGCCGAGCTCGTGGCCGTCGCGCCCGAGAATCCGGTCTATATCCAACTCGGGTACGCGTGGGCGATGCTGACGCCGCTCGCCCACAAGGCGCTCGGCCTGACGAGCGAGGCCGACCTCCCGGGCGGCGGCCGCTTCGAGCGCGATGCGAACGGCGCGCTCACCGGCGCGATGACCGGACCCCAACCGGCGATCGTCGGGCTCTTCGACAAGCTGCCGCGGCCGACGTTTGACGAGCAGGTCCAGGGCACCATCGCGTTTTTCCGCGAGCTGAACCGGCTCGGGATCACCGGTGTCGTCGATCCATCCGGCAACAACATGACCGGCGAGAGTTATGCCGCGCTCTTCAAGGTCTGGCGCGACAAGGCGCTGACCGTTCGGGTCGCCTACTCGCTTGGCACGCAGGGCTCCGGCAAGGAGTTCGACGAGATCAAGGCGACCACGGCGCTGTTGCCGATGGGGCTTGGCGACGGCATGCTGCGCTTCAACGGTATCGGCGAGCGCATTACCGGCGGCATGTACAACAACGACAAGCCGTCGCAGGCCGACAAGGACGAGTACTACCGCATCGCGTTATGGGCGGCGGAGCGTGGCGCCACGCTGACGCAGCACTGGAACCGTGATGCCACGGTGGACAATCTGCTCACCATCTTCGAGCGCGTCAACCAGCGCGTGCCAATCGCGCCGCTGCGCTGGTCGATCGCGCATCTGAATGACGCCTCCGAGAACACGCTGCGGCGCATGAAGGCGCTCGGCGTCGGGTGGACGGTGCAGGACGCGATGTACTTTGGCGGCGAGGCGTTTCGCGACTCGGTCGGTCCCGAGTCTGCCCGTCGTACACCTCCGGTGGTGACCGCGAAGAAGGTCGGTGTGGCCGTCGGCGCCGGCACGGACGCGCACCGCGTGGCCTCCTACAATCCGTTCACCGCGCTGCAATGGTTCCTCGATGGCAAGACCGTGGGCGGCGTCGCGCTGCGCGGGCCCGAGGAAACTCCGGCTCGCGCTGACGCGCTGCGCCTGTACACAATCGGGAGCGCGTGGTTCTCGCACGATGACGACGTGCGCGGATCGATCGAAGTCGGGAAATTCGCGGATCTCGCCGTGCTGTCACAGGATTACGCGACGATTCCAGTGGAGCGGATCGGATCGACAGAATCCCTGCTCACCATGGTGCACGGACGCATCGTCTACGCAGCGGCTCCGTACCTCGCAACTCGAGTCGCGTTGAACAACAGCTGTGCTGGAGACGAAATATTCTTCTTTCACTTCGTGAGCGGGTGTATATAATCGGTCGCGCTCAGGTCATCGACGCTGCTCCTCCCCGCAAGATGACCGTCCCCGTAATCCGTTCTTGATGCATCTGCGTAGCGCGAGCTACGTACGTGTGCACGACGTACGTGTCGAGCGCGCTGTGTGTCGCGTTTGATTCATACGCTCGAGCTGCGAGTGTCGAGCAGAAACGTGATGAAGAGTGTGCATGGCGGTTGCCGATCGGCCGATACGTTGATCGTCTCGCGATAGAGCGTCCCCCGCTCGTCAATCTCAGATTTTCACGTAAGAGGAAGAGTTCATGAACGAACGTGTTGTCCGCTCCATGCTCCGGTTCGCGACCGCCGGCATGGTTTTCGTTGCAGTATCGGGGCCTGCGACAGCAGCCGCGCAGAGTGTGGAGATTTGGCCGTGGCAGAACATTCAACAGACCGTCAACGGCTGGCCG
This sequence comes from uncultured Acidobacteriota bacterium, assembly GCA_963751025.1. Classification (GTDB taxonomy): domain Bacteria; phylum Acidobacteriota; class Vicinamibacteria; order Vicinamibacterales; family UBA2999; genus Gp6-AA40. The sequence continues at coordinate 819,282 of CAVVTC010000019.1, forward strand.
GCGGGCACGACCTTCTACTTGAAGGCTGGCGTGCACCGGATGCAGACGATCACCCCGCGGAGCGGCGATCGGTTTGTCGGTGAAGCTGGGACCGTGCTGTCAGGAGCTCGGCAACTGACGAGCTTCGGTCGGTCCGGGGCGTACTGGTTCGCAAGCGGACAGACGCAACAGGGCCCGCGCAACGAGGCCACGTGCGATCCGGGCTATTCCCGATGCGCCTATCCAGAGGATCTCTATTTCGATGGTCTGCCGCTCCGGCACGTCGACAACATTGGTGCGGTCGGACCGGGCACGTTCTTCTTCGATTACAACGCTGATCGCATCTATTTCTACGACGATCCGACCAATCGCCTGGTCGAAGCCAGCGTGACGGCACAAGCCTTTACAGGCTGGGCCACCGACGTGCTCATTTCAGGGCTGGTCGTCGAGAAGTACGCCTCGCCGGTTGGTACGGCAGCGATGGGGGTCGGAACCCGCTGGACGCTCCAATACTCGGAGGTCAAGCTGAATCACTACGCCGGCGTGGGAACGGGGGACTCGGCCAGAGTCGCCCACACCTCGATCCATCACAACGGCGCTTTCGGCATGATTGGCGCCGGTAACTACGCTACTGTCGAGAACAATGAAATCTCGTACAACAACTATGCGCGCTTCTTCCCCTACTGGGGCTCGGGCGGCACGAAATTCGTCCACACCTATGGGCTGACGGTCCGAGGGAACTTCTCGCATCACAACGGCGGTCCGGGCCTGTGGACCGACATTGGCAACATCTATACGCTGTACGAGAACAACACCGTCGAGGACAACGAGCGCGGTGGCATCTTCCACGAGCTCAGCTACGACGCGACCATCCGGTACAACACCGCACGCCGGAATGGCACGCCCAGGCCATGCCCGTACTGGACGACGGGCGCCGGAATCGAAATTCTCGACGCGCCCAACGTCGAGGTCTACGGCAACGTCCTCGAGGACAACTGGCAGGGCATCACCGGACTGGACGACCATCGCGGCAACGGGCCGTATGGTCCATACACGTTACGGAATCTCTACGTGCACGACAACTACATCGCCTCGAGTGGCACCACTGCCGGTGGAGGGCGGACCGGGATCATCGACATGGACGGCTACACCGCCTACGCCCTCGGGAACAATCGTTTCGAGAGGAATCAGTACGTTCTCGGTAATCCCAACGGTCAGTATTTCATGTGGTTCGGCGAGCGAACGCAGTACGAGTGGCAGAACTACGGACACGATGTCGGAAGCACGGTGGTCGTGGCGCCCGGCCGGGGGCACGAGGTATCTCGCTGACGAGAGCTTTTCGGAAGTGTCGAATGGATGGGGGCCCGCAGAGCGTAACCGGAGCAACGGAGACTGGGGAGCCAGCGACGGTCGCCAGATCAGTCTGGACGGTGTTGCCTATAGCAGGGGCATAGGCGTGCACTCCGACTCGCGCCTGGTCTGGCTGCTTTACGGTCAGTGCAGCTCGTTTTCTGCGGTGATTGGCGTGGACGACGAGGTGGGCGCGAACGGTAGCGTGTACTTCCAGGTCTATGTGGACGGCCAGATACGGTACATGAGTCCTCTCATGACCGGTTCAACTCCGGCGAGGAACGTTCAGGTCGATGTCAGCGGCGGTTCGGAACTCGCGCTGGTGGTTCACTACGGGTGGGACCATCTCTACTCTGACCACGCGGATTGGGCAGATGCACGGGTGACCTGCCAATAACCGGGATGGCCCGCAGACGGAGCGCGCGGGGCGCTTCGTCTTGCGGGCATTTTTCGGGTCATGCGCCCGTACACACGAAAGGCCACCTTCGCGCGTTGCATACGGTGGCCAGGGTCAGGACGTGTGGCGGCGAGTTAACGGGAGAGTCGAGAGACCACGTGTTCTTTTCCAGCCAGCGCGCCGCCCGGGGCGTGAGCCGCCTGGCTCAACTCCTCCGTAGTCCAGACCCGCCAGTGTTTGATCAGATCGGCCGTTTCGTCCGTGCGTAGTGCTGCGCCTTCAGCCGTGAGATGCAGTTCGGTGTCGGCGAAATGTTCGCGTACCGTATATGCACCGAGACGTGGGTCGCGCAAGACCGGCAGGAATTCCGCGATGCTGAGCACCAGCCCGGCATTCAACCGCTGATACGCTTCCGCTCTGTCCGGCGGTGAGAAAGACCATGGCAGGGTGTAGGCCACGCGCACCTGGTGTTCCCGGCTCCAATCGTGCAATGCGGCAAGGAAGCGCTGAGCCTCCTCGGACAGAACTCCGCTGTGTGGGGAAGGCCTGGTAAGCGGCACGCGCACGGCAGTCTGGGCGAAACCGCCGGGCCGCACGTCGCTGGCGTAGTAGCGGAAGGCCGGTTGGCCCCCGGCCAGTTTGCCCAACACGGTCAATGCGTGATAGCCGCCTGGACGGAGGTTCAGCAAGACTGAGATCCACGACAAAGCGTTCGCGCCGACGGCGGGGTGTCTCACCCATTCGGCGTGGCCTGCGACGACGCTGAATTGCACGCCGAGCGAGGGAGGCTCCAGCGACCCGGTGAGGAGACTCGGTTCGAGGGCGGCCACCAGCGTGTCACCGGGCCTCGTGTGCTGCAGGGCAGCGAGTGTCAAGACGCTGGCGCCCATGCCGGCTCCGCGGCCCAGGTTTACCGCCGGCATCTGATGGGTGTGCAACAAGCGTTCGGCATCGATGCCGAAGAGGCAACTGGACCCGCCGTATATCACGAGTTTCGCGCCGGCGTCGCGCGTCATCTTCTCGGCCCACGCCGACTGCAGTCGATCCACCGCCAGGAAGTAATTCAGCTCGGCATTCAACCGCAGCGTATAGAACGCGCTGAGACCGAGCGCGGCCAGGGCGACGGCCAACAACAGCACCGCGAAAGTCGGGATAGATGCACTAGAACGCGAAGTAGATGAAACCATTGTTCTGTCCCGGAGCGAGCAACACCGTCAGCACCACGACAAGCGCTGCCACCCAGGGCTGGCGAAAGAAGTGATACGGCTCGTTCTTCTTCGCCACGGATAACCATTCGACGAACAACACGGTCCCGGTCAGGAGCAGGAGACAGGCGAGCACGAACTGGTCGCCCGATGGCTTGTAGCTCAGAGCCTCGCCGAGGGCCGACATTGTGTACGCGGCCGGTGTGACGATCGTCTTCATCTTGGCGAAGAGCACGCCGGACCGCGTCTCGTAGAAGGCCAGCCAGGCGAAGAACGCCACGAACAGCGTGAGCAGCCATCCAACGACCCGAGGCAGGTTGAGCTTCTGACCGACCACGCGGTTGACGATCAACGCCCCCCCGTGCAGCGCGCCCCAAATCATGAAGTTCCAGCCCGCGCCGTGCCAGATACCCGAGATGATGAAGACGAGGGCGACGTTGAACATCCAGCGTTCGGTGCGCCCTCCGCCCAACGGCACATACACGTAGTCACGAAACCACTGGCTCAGCGTCACGTGCCAGCGTCGCCAGAATTCCACCATGCTGCTGGAGCAGTAGGGACTCAGAAAATTCAACGTCAACGTGATGCCGAGGCATCGTGCCAACCCGACTGCGATCAGGCTGTAGCCGGCAAAGTCGTAGTAGATGCGCAGGCCGAACAGAAGATTCGCCAGCCAGATGGCGAACGGGTTCGAGCTCGATGTGCCGTCAACGTAGATGGCGAGGTTGTCCGCCAGACAGCATTTGAAGAACAGGCCCACAGCAATCCAGATGGCGCCCTCGTTCAGGCCGGCCGGATCCCAACGAAAGCGGAATCGCTCCATCTGTGGCAGAAGGTTCTCGCGACGCTCGATCGGACCCGCGACAATCTGTGGAAAGAATCCCGCAAAGTTCATGTAGCTCAGAAAACGTGGCAGCGGTGTGTTGAACGCGAGAGTGTCGACGACGAAGGCGACTTTCTGAAACGTGTAGAACGAAATGCCGACCGGGATGACCAGATGACGCAGACTGTCATAGTTCAAGGAGAGGACTCCGTTGAGGGCGAAGTCGGCGTACTTGTAGTACAGCAACGGAAGCAGTTGAAGCGGAATCAGGATGAAAAGGTAATGCTTCCGTCGTTCGGGCTGGTGCCGCAGAATCCACAGGAGGCCCCAGTACCGACACCAAAGCCACCACAAAGAAGATGATGAAGGTGATCCAGCTCACGCACAGGAGCAGGAAGAGGCCGAGGCTCATGAGCGCGCACTTGTCGAACGTTTCGATCTTGTGGCCCAGGCCCGGTTTCACAAGCAGGCGAACGAACGCGATGACGCCCAGGCCGGCTACGAGCAGTATCCAGAACTGACTGTCCGCGAAATTCATGCGTCGGGTATCTTCAATTGAGTCCGATCGGCTTGCGGGCGACGATCACCTGGGACACCCCCAGCGTTCGCAGCACAGGCATGCGTTCGCAGGTCCGCGACAGTAACCGGAGCAGGCCCTTCGTCCGTGCAATCATCGCCGGCTGGTTGTTGGAGATACCTTCGAACGTCTGCCACACGTAGTCGGTGTGCGTGATGTCGAATCCTGCCTGACGGACCAGACGACGGAGCTCGCCAGGCCAGTAGTTGCGCGCCCAGAAGTCCACGAGGGTCCGTGCGACGGAAGCGGGATGTAGGGGATCAGCGGCACGTAGTGCGGGATGCGCCGGGTGGATCCCTTCACGAACGCGCCGTGCGTCTCGAACGGGTAGCGCCGGTTCGGCGAGAAGATCAGCAGCACACCGCCCGGCTTCAACACCCGATGCACTTCGCGCAGGGCGCGTCCATCGTCGGGGACATGTTCGAGCACTTCGTTGAGCAGCGCGACGTCGACGCTTCCATCCCGCAACGCGATGTCGTGGAGGTCGCCCACCGAGACCCGTCCGACGACCGGCGCGGGCGCTTTCGCGAGCTTTTCTCGCGCGTATTCGATGCCCCACGCATCAGCGCCGAGCGCTTGCAACGCGAGCACGTAATCGCCGGCGCCACACCCGCAATCCAGAACCCGGCGGCCGCGCAGGGTGGCGTACCGCTGAATGACGCCGAGCCGCTTTGCCAGGTTGAGTGGTGTGGCGGTGTCGCCACCGGCGGGAACGATGTGCGGATACGGCGAAGCCGCTTCGACGTGTGTGCTCATGGTGTGCAAGTCACCCGGGCGTCGGCCCAATCAGCGTGGTCGTAGTGCACCCCGTCACCGGCATCGGTGACGACCAGTCTCAGTTGCGTTGCACCGGTCAGCGGGACCGACACATTCTGCGATGCGGTTGTTCCTGTCATGACGCCACTGTCATAGCGAAGCACGCCGCCGACGAACACCTGGAACACGACGCTTCCCAGTGCACCCACCTCGTCATCAACGCCGACCGTCGCGTTGAACGTCGAGCACGTACTACTCACTGTGTAGCTGCACGTCGGAGAGTGCGTGCGCCCCCAGCCCCTTGGCGAAGGTGACGCCATTCAGCATCAGGATCCCTCCGTCGGTGGCGCCAAGGTCGCCGTTGCTCCGATCGCGCTCCACAGGTCCCCATCCGTTGGTCGATGATGTCGGCGTCAGATCGCTGACATACGTCGTGCTCGACCCGCTGGTCGTGAAGTTGGCGTTGAGCGTCGTGTTGCTCACACCGATCGTGATGTTGTGCTGCTGGGGGCCTCCGTCGGACCAGGACGAAAAGACCTGGTTGCCCTGCGGTGACAGCGCCGACACGCTCTGAGTCGACCCGACGATGCTCGTGACGGTAAACGGCGTCGTGCGGCTGGTGCCTCCGTACACGAGCTGAAGTCCCGACGGGGACGAAGTCAAGGTCACCTGCGACGTCCGAGGATTGACGACTCGTGTCGTCGTCGCCGTCGCCCCCCCGTTGTCGGTTGCCCACAAGGTGATCTCGAAGTAGCTGTTGTCGCCGTGATCCGGCACGGTGAAGCTGCCGCTTGCGCCAACCGTGTGAATAAACGGGTGGGTGTGGCAGTCGGTGCCCGGGCAGTGATAGAGCGTCACCGTCCATTCGAGGCTCCCTGGCGGAAGCGTGCCGTCCTCCACGTCCGTCGCCGAGCCCGAGTAGGCGATGACATCGCCGACTCTGAACAGCGTCCCCGCGGCGGGTGACGCGATGGTCGGTGTCGGTGGATTGTTGACTGCTCCGCACAGGAATCGAGCCGCGCCCCAGTCGGCGTGGTCGTACGAGATGCCGTCGCCGCCGTCGGTCACGACCAGGCGCAGTTGGTTTTGACCGGCAAGCGTCACCGCGACCGACACGGTGGCGCTGTTCCCGGTGAGTGCCGCACTCTGGAACAACAGCGAGCTGTCGGCCCACACCTGGAACTGCACCCGGCCCTGTGCGCCGACCTCGTCATCGACGCCAACCGCGGCAAAGAACTGCGAGCAGCTCGAGGGAATCGCATAGACGAGTTCCGACGTCGCGTGCACGCCGAGTCCTTTGGCGTAGGTGACGCCGTTGAGGACGAGCGCTCCGCCATCAGCGGTCCCGATGTCGCCATTGCTGCGATCTCGCTCGGCCGGTCCCCATCCGTTGGTCATCGACGTCCAGAACAGGTCGCTCAGATACACGATCGGTGGTGGACTGACGCCTCCGCTCGTCGTGAAGAAGGTGAAGTCGCCGGATACCGCGAGACTTCCGGCGGCGTCACGGCTCTTCACCCGGTAGTGATACAGCGTGTTCGGCGTCAGACCCGACAGCGTGACCTGGTGTGTGGTGGTCCGGGCAGTCTGCAGCGGCGAATTGAATCCGTATCGAGGATCCGGGCCGTACTCGACCTGTGTGTCGGCGGGTTCGTTGGTGTCCCAGGTGATCGTCGCGCCGGTGTTACTGATGGCGCCGACGATGATGTTCGACAACTGGGGGGGCGGATCGACGAGTCCGTCGTTTCGCAGCACGGTCACGTCGTTGGAGTGCCAGTTTGCCGTGACCGCGTCGAGGTCCCCGTCGCCATCGAGATCGCCGGTCGCAACCGCGAACGGGGTGTTGCCGGCCGTGTAGGTCTGGGCCGCCGTAAACGAATTCCCGCCGGCGTTCAGCAGCAGGCTGATCGTGTCTCCGCCCGGATTGCAGCAGACCGGATAGTTGCCGGCGGTGTTGGCCGACAGCAGATCGGCGAGTCCGTCGCCGTCGATATCGCCGATGGCCACGCCCTCCGGCGCCAATCCGGTCGGATAGTGCACCGCCGCGATGAACGTGCCGTTGGCGAGTCCGCGCAGCACGCTGATCGTGTTCGAGAGGTCGTTGGCCACCGCCAAATCCAGGCGGCCGTCGCCGTCCAGGTCGCCAGCGCGAATCATGTGTGGACCACTGCCGACCGGGTAGGGCACGTGGGGATTGAACGTCCCGTCGCCGCGGCCGATCAGCACGCTGACGCTGGCATTGCCGTGATTGGCGACCGCGGCATCGAGGCGTCCGTCACCGTTGAAGTCGCCGGCGACAATCGAATGCGGTATGGCGCCGACGGTGTAGTTCACCGGCGCAGCAAAAATGCCGTTGCCAGTGCCCCGCAGGAAGCTGACGACGCTGCCACCCCAGCACGCGACCAGGAGGTCAGGGTTATTGTCGGCGTTGAAGTCCCCGATCGCCGCTTCGTGTGCGCCAGTGCAGGCGGGGTAGTTGACCGCCGCAGCGTATCCACCGGCGGCGTTGCGGAGCAGGACGCTGACATTCGCTTCATCTTGATTCGCACTGACGAGATCGAGCCGTCCATCTCGATTGAGATCGCCGATCGCGACGCTCTTTGGCGCCGGTCCGGTCACAAAGTCCGTGCGTGTGCCGAACGTCGCGTTGCCGTTGCCCAGCCAGACACTCACGGCGCTGCTGCCGGCGTTCGCCGCCACGAGATCGAGGCGACCGTCGCCGTTCAGATCGACCATTCTCACGTCGTGCGGGTTGACCAGTGCCGGCAGGCTGACGGGAGGCGCGAACTGATTCCCTGGCGAACTGCCGCAGGTCAGCTGCACGTCCGCCCAGTCGGCGTGATCGAAATCCGGGCCGTCGCCGGCATCCGTGACAATCAGCGCGAGCTCTCGGATGCCATGCAACGGAAGCGACACCGGTACGCCCGGCGACGAACCGGTCAGGACTCCACTGTTGTAGATCAGTGTTCCGTCGCCGTAGAGATTGAAGACGACGCTTCCATTGGCGCCTACTTCATCGTCAACGCCGACCGTGGCGGTGAACGCGGTGCAGATGCCGGCGAGTTGATACCGGATCTCCGAGTAGGCGTGCACGCCCAGGCCTTTGACGTACGAGCACGCCGCCGATCGTCAGCGGACGACCGTCCCCCGGGCTGACGTCACCGTTGCTCTGGTCCCGTTCGACCGGCCCCCACCCGTTGACCGCCGACAACCAGGTGATGTCGCTGGCGTAGCGCGTCTCCGACGTGCCGACGTAGCGGATACGACGAAGCTCTCCGGTGTTGATCGCGACGTAGTAGAGGCTCTCGTCGGGAAACATCTGAATGTCCACCGGCCCGGGGAGATCGGAGCCAAAGGTCGTGGGCCCGGACACCAGGTTGTTCGACGCATCGACCATCAGGAATTGAATCCAGCCGCGCGCGTAGTCGCCAAAGAAATACGCGCCCCGGTACTCCGACGGGTAGGCCGTGCCGATGTAGAACGGACCGCCGACGATGGCCGACGACACGCCGTCGTGCGGGTACGACGTGAGCGGCATCTGCACCGCTGCGGGTCCCGCTGCGTAGAGCGTCTGACAGATCGGTTTGAACTCATATCCGCCCTGGCGGCCAGGTCCTTCGTAACAGGGCCACCCCAGATTGGCGCCCCGGACAGCCGCGTTCACTTCCTCATAGGCCGACCAGCCGACGTCGCCGAGGAATACCTGATCGGTGCCGGGCCGAAGCGACATTCTGAACGGATTGCGCAGGCCCAGCGCCCAGATCTTCGACTGAACGTTGTTCGCATTGCCGGTCCAGAACGGGTTGGTGGAGATGCCGGCACCAGCCCTCGTGATGTGCAGCACCTTCCCGGCGAGCGAAGTCAGGCTCTGAGCGCGCAGCGCGAGATCGTCAACGACCGCAAAGCTCGCGCCATCCCCAGTGGTGACGTACATCGTGTCGTCGGACGCGAATCGAATCGTGCCGCCGTTGTGCGAACCGCTGTCGGCCGGTATGCAGTTGGAGCCAGCTGGGAACCCTCCACAGGAGGGTCCGCTGAGCGATCCGAGCAGCACGACCTCGCTCGACAGGCTGGCCGTGTCGCCGACGGCGGTGACGCGAGTCAGACGCGCCGTCTTCGGACCGCTGAAGTCGGCGGCATTGTGTTCGAAGACGTAATACAGATACACGAAGCCATTGGTCGTGAAACTCGGATCGACGGCGATGCCGAGCAGGCCGCGGTCCAGGTAGTCGTTGACGCGCGCACGCAGGTCGATGAAGGGCACGGGCTGCAGGACGCCGTTCGTCACCAGCCGAACGACGCCATCTTTCTGGGCGATGAGAAGGCGATTGCCAGGCATTGAGGCGAACGCGATCGGAAGGTTCAGATTCGACGCGACGATTTCCTCGATGAAGTTCGGGGGCAGCGTCTGCGCGCCGGCCGAGTGCGCAGACGCCAGGAACGAGATCACGCAGAGGCAGGTGGTCGAGCGATGAGGGAGTCTCATGACACACGCGCCTTACCGCTGTGGCCGGGATTCACCCGACCACAGACAGCGGCGCTGAACGCTCCTGGCTTCTGCCTGATCTCTCACGGTGTGCAGGCGATCCGTGCATCGGCCCAATCGGCGTGGTCAAAGGCGTAACCGTCCCACCCGTAATGGACGACCAGCGCGAGCTCTGTGGCGCCGCTGATATCGACCTGAACGGCCGTCGCCGGCGTTGAACCGGTCATGAGAGGACTGATGTACCGGAACTGGCCGTTCACATAGACCAGGAAGTACACGCTTCCGTTCGAACCCACCTCGTCGTCCACTCCGATTACCGCTTCAAACGTCGTGCACTGACCGTTCAGCTGCCAGCGCAGGTCGGAGTCGGCGTGCACACCGATGCCTTTGGCGTAGGTCACACCGTTGAGCGAGATCGCACCGCCGTCGCTGGCGCCGAGGTCGCCGTTGCTGCGGTCGCGCTCCGCGGGTCCCCAACCGTTGATCATCGACGTCCAGGGCAGGTCGCTCAGGTATGTACCGGACCCGCCGCCGTTTGTGAGGACGGTCACGTCGTTGGAATGCCAGTTGGCGGTGGCCACGTCGAGATCGCCGTCGCCATCGAGGTCACCGGCCGACAGGGCAAACGGCGTCAAGCCGACGGTGTAGGTCTGCGGAGCCGCGAAGGCGCCGCCGCCGGTGTTCAGCAGCAGGCTGATCGTGTCCCCACCCGGATTGCAGCAGACCGGGTAGTTGCCGGCGGCGTTGGCCGACAGCAGATCGGGGAGTCCGTCGCCGTTGATATCGCCGATGGCCACGCCCTCCGGCGCAGGTCCCGTCGGATAGTGCACCGCTGCGACGAAGGTGCCGTTGGCGAGTCCGAACAGCACGCTGATCGTGTTCGAGAGGTCGTTGGGTACCGCCAAATCCAGGCGGCCGTCGCCGTTCAGGTCGCCGGCGCGAATCATGTGTGGACCGTTACCGACCTGGTAGGGCACATGGGGATTGAACGTTCCGTCGCCGCGGCCGATCAGCACGCTGACGCTGGCATTGCCGTGATTGGCGACCGCGGCATCGAGCAGTCCGTCACCGTTGAAATCCCGCGCGACCACCGAATGCGGCGCCGCGCCGACCGTGTAGTTGACCAGCGGTGCGAACGTGCCGTTGCCCATGCCACGTAGGAAGCTCACGACGCTGCCGCCCCAGCAGGCGACGATCAGGTCGGCAATGCCATCGCTCGTGAAGTCGCCGGCGTCAACGTCGTGGGTGCCGGCACACGCGGGGTAGTCACCGCGGCAAGGTAGCCAAAGCCGCCGGTCGCCGTGCCCAGCAGCACGCTGACACTTGCCCCGTTCTGATTCGGCGTCACCAGATCGAGCCTTCCGTCGAAATTGAGATCGCGAACCGCGACGCTCTTTGGTGCCGGTCCGGTCGCAAAGTCCATGCGTGTGCCGAACGTCGCGTTGCCGTTGCCCAGCCAGACGCTCACGGCGTTGCTGCCGGCGTTCGCGGCCACGAGATCGAGGCGCCCGTCGGCGTTCAGATCGAATATTTTCACGTCGTGCGGGTTGACCAGTGCCGGCAGGCTGACGGGAGGCGCGAACTGACTCTGCGGCGCGCCTGCGCACGTCACGCTGGCATTCGCCCAGTCCGCGTGATCGAATGCCGCTCCGTTTCCCGCATCAGTGACGATCAGCGCGAGCTCATTGAACCCGTTGACGGCGACCGATACCGGCACTCCCGGCGACGAACCGGTCAGCACGCCACTGCTATAGAGCGGCGTGCCATCGCCGAAGAGCAAGAAGACCACGCTCCCATTGGCACCCACTTCATCGTCCAGGCCGACGACGGCGTTGAACGTGGTGCAGGTGCCGCCGAGCTGCAGCCGGATATCCGAATACCCGTGTACGCCGACGCCTTTGACGTACGTCACCCCAGCGACGCTCAACGTGCCGCCGTCGCCCGGGCTCAGGTCGCCGTTGCTTTCATCGCGTTCGGCCGGTCCCCATCCATTGACCGCCGACGACCAGTTCATGTCGCTGACAAAGCGCGTGACATCCGCGCCAACAGACGTCGAGAGGGGGCCCGTGGACAATAACGCCATCGACACGATTCCGAGCATGCGGAATCGCACACGTCTTCTCGTCATGGAGGTGACTCCCGGTTAGGGGGTGGAGGTGACAGCGGCGCTGGCGCGCTCGCTCGGCAAGCGCGTAGGCGGCTAGCAGTTGGTCGTAGTTGCGCTGTGGGGTGTACTTCGCTTCGTACTCGCGCGCGAGCCTGTCGTCCCAGGTCTCGAACCATGGGCTCGTTCGCCAACAGTTCTTCCAGGACGTCAGCGAGATCCTCGGGATCGCCCGGTCGATAGAATCGCCCGGTGTGCCGATCCCGGATCACTTCGGCGGCGGCGCCGATCTTGGCGGCGACCACCGGCAGTCCGGTGGCGAACGCCTCGACGAGTGCCATCGGGAAGCCCTCGTAGTGTTCGGACGGAAAGACCAGGAGCGAGGCGCGCTGCATGATGCGGATCAGTTGCTCGTGGGGTTGCCAGCCGTGCCACTCGACCCCGGGCGGGCTGGTTTCGCGCAGTGTCTCCAACGGTCCTTGACCGACGATCTTGAGCCGCGCGCCTGGCCGCCGCGCGACGACCCGACGCCAGGCCTCAATCAACGTGCCGATGCCCTTCTCGGGCGACAGTCGGCCGACGAACACGACCTCGCCCCCGCGATGATCGCCGACTCCCGGATCCTCTGTGAAGTTCGGTTTGACGATGATCTTGTGCGGCGGAAAGCCGCCCTCGATGAACTTGCGGCGGCCGAACTCGGTGAGGGCGATGTAGAGATCGACCGCCTGGGCCCACGTGCCCATGACGCGGTGCATGGTGGTCATGCGCGGCCACAGCGAGCGTCGCGCTGCGGCTGCCGCGGTAGCAACCATGCACGACGGCCGGCCACGGTATCGATCGCCCGAGGCACTCCTCGCAGACGCCGTCGCCGCGATACAGCACCGCACTCGGACAGAGCAGACGATAGTTGTGGAGCGTTTGCACCACCGGGACACGCCGGCGGCGCGCGGCATAATAGGCAGCCGGCGAGATCAACGGAAACGTGTTGTGAAAGTGCGCGATGTGGCTGCCGGAGGTCGCCAGTTCTTCCTGAATGCTGCGGCGCGCGGCATCGTTCCAGAGCGTGACCTTGAGCAGGTCGGGCTTGCTCATCTCGTCGATGGCGTCGTTGTGCATCCGGAATTCGTGCACATCGTGGCCGCGCGACCTCAGCATCGCCGTTTCGACGCGGACGACTTCGTCCTCGCCGCCTGGCTTCTGGTAGTGGTTGTGAACAAGGAGGACCGAGGGCTGAGGCACGCTCAGACTCCGAGTGGCCGCTCGGCGAGCGCGATCTGAGCGTGAGCGAGCGGCTGGTCCGAAACGGCACCCTCGAACACGCGCATGCCGCACGCAGCGCCGATCAAGAGGCCCGCCGGAGCGTCGACAAACATGTACATGAAGCCGTTGTCCGTGATCGCTGCCAGCACGATGCCGAGGAGCGTGAACAACGCCGCCAGCTCGATCTCTGGATGCGGCCGCGACGTCTGCACGGCCCACACGTATTGGCGGCGCAAGCGCAACAGCCAGCTGATGAACACGAAGATGAGCAAGCTGACCCCGATGAGGCCGCCGTCGTGCCAGACGCGCAGGTATTCGTTGTGTGGCTGGACGTACTCGCCGAGCGCCTCCTGACTCGATCCGAGTCCGCCTCCGACCACAGGATGCTGCATCGCCGAATCGAACACGATCGGCCACATCATGGTGCGACCTGATGTGCTGATCGAGACCCCGCCGATCTCGTAGCGTGTATATCCTTCGATGAAGCGTTCGCGGAACGTCGACTGGAAGGCGAGGACCAGCAGCCCGACGACGAGCACGCCCACCGCGACCAGCGGAGCCCGTCGGACCAATTTGCCGGGCGTCAGCCAGAGCTGCGCCAGCAGCGCGAGGAAGAACGTGATCGTGGCCACTGCCGTGACTGTTCGTGACAGACTGGCGAACACCGCCAGGATCCAGAGCAGCGCTCGCAAGCCCTCGCCGCGAACCCCATGCGCCCAGCGCGCCAGATGCCACGAAATCGGCACGATTGCCAGCAGTGCGAGCGCCCGCGGCGACACCAACCAGTCGGCCTCGAAGCCCTCGCCGGGAAGTCCCGTTCGCGCGCTGATCACCACCAGGCCCAACCCGATGATGTCGAGGAGCAGGAAGCCGCGGCGAAGCACCGGCATCGTCCATGCGCTGGTCGCCGCGGCGGCCACCGCCGCGCCGAGGAGGAACTCGACACCGAAGAGCGTGTAGGCCATTCCGTTCTGGAGGGCGGCCTGACTCGGGCCTCCCTGGGATGGCCACGCGACCAGACTCCGGAAGAACATCCAGACCAGGAACAGGCCGTAGGGCCAGAACAGCGACAGCACGTCGCGCGGGTAGACGCGTACGACGAGCAGGCCGACGGCCGCGATCAGCACCTGCGCGGCGCCCATGACTCCGAGCGCACTGATCGTGCCGGCGCGGAGGCCACCGGGCAGATCGACCAGGGCAGCCAGGACCAGCGGAACCAGCAGGAACGACAACCCGCGTGGCCTGGTGTTTGTCGGGCTGGCGTGATCAGCGAAGAACATGACTTGAGAAGACATGGGCCCTCAAGTTGAAATGTGCGAAGCGCAACGAGTCCACCGAGTAGACAAGGAAGTGTCGTCCGCCACGACCGGACGAACTCGTCAAACGACAACAGCGGTGCCGAACGTTCCTGACATTTCGAGCGGTAGAGGGCGTAGCGATGTGCTCGCGAGGCGGCAGTCCACACCGGAAATGGCACTGCACCCAGATTGCTTCGATAGAGCAGCAGGTCCCGCGGCAGCGTCTGGAACCTGTACCGTGTGGAGAATCGCCGGAACAGCTCGAAGTCCTCCGCGGCCTGCAGGTCCTCGCAGTACATACCCGATTGCTGAAAACAGTCGGCGCGAACCATCGACGCGCCGTGAGCCACGCCCATCTTGCCCCGCGCGAACCGCCGGGCAATCGACTCGTGGTCGATGGGGAACACGATGCGGCGTGCGGTGCGGTGGTCTGTCAGCAGTTGCATGTGTGCCGAGACGACGCTGATCTCCGGGTGCGCATCGAGGAAGGCCACGTGCTCTTCGAAGCGTGTCGGAACGCAGATGTCGTCGCTGTCGCAGATCGCGATGTAGCGCCCGCGTGCGAGTCCGAGCGCCACGTTCCTCGCGCCCGAGCGACCCACGTTCTTCGCCAGGCGATGGATCCTGATCCGCGGATCGGAACAGCGGGCGAGCACGTCGGCCGTCGCATCGGTCGAGCCGTCGTCGACGATGATGAGCTCCCAGTGTGTGAACGTCTGTGCGAGCACGCTGTCGATCGCCTGCTGCAGCCAGGGACCCTTGTTGTATGTCGGCATGATGGCCGACACGATCGGTGCGGAGCTGGCGGGCGTGGCGCTTGGATAGGAGTTCTGCTGGACTCCCCCCGTGGCGAGAGCCTCTGGCTGGCGGTGGACGCGCGTACCCGTG
The DNA here is from genome assembly GCA_963751025.1 of uncultured Acidobacteriota bacterium. Lineage (GTDB taxonomy): Bacteria > Acidobacteriota > Vicinamibacteria > Vicinamibacterales > UBA2999 > Gp6-AA40. Next base: position 834,405 of record CAVVTC010000019.1, read on the forward strand.
ACTTCCTCGTAGCAGCGCCTGAACTGTTCTCGCATGACGCCGATATTGAAGTATTCGCGGGCTCGAATCCGCGCCGCGTTTCCCATGGCCATGCGCCGCGTCGGTGACTCGATGAGCGCGTCCATGGCCGCGGCCATGTCCTGAACCACCTGCTCTGGCCGCTGTGCCGCAACCTTGAAGCCCGTTTCGGCGGTGACCTGCAATCCCGGCCCTCCGAGATCGACGCAGATCACTGGCAAACCGGCCGCCATTGCTTCCGCACACACCCATGGACAGGAATCGTGAAGGCTCGGATGAACGAGCACATCGCACTGGAGGAGTGCTTGGAGCGCTTCGGCGCGCGGTAGCGATCCAAGGAAGCGGACCCGGTCCTCAACCCCTAGGACACGGGCAAGCGCTTTCAGCGAACGCTCCTCGGGACCTCCGCCGGCGATCCAGTATTCCGCCGAGGTGTGCGGCATTCGAGCAAACGCCGTCAACCCGAGGTGCACGCCTTTCCACGCGACCAAGCGGGCGCTGCTGATGAACCGAATCGTCCCGCTCGCTGACGCACGCGGGCCGTCCAACGCGGCGAATTCGGATTCGCTCAGGACAGTCTGTGGGGACACTTCGACGTGACGAACACCCAGCTTCAGCATGCGCGCGGCTGTCTCCTGGTTGGTCGCAATGCCGAAATCAGTGCGCCTGGCGGTCAGACGCAGAAATGGATCATGTTCGCCAACAAATCGCGCGACGTCACGGACCATCTCCGCGATCACACCGCGAACGCCCAACCCTGGCCAGAATGCCTTGGGCGCAGAGACCCCTCCGCCATGCGGACCGCAGACGAACGGGATCCCCAGGAATGGAAGAAGGCTCGTGATCCAGTAGCGAGCCACAGTCACGTGATGCGTCAGATCGAACTGGACCTGTTTGTGAAGAGCACGAGCCTTGAAATACGCTCGTATCTGCCAGAAGTAGTGCTGCACCTCGAAGCTGATCTTCGTGCGCTTCATGAACCAGAGCCACTTCGGCCAATCGACGAAAACGAACTGTACAGACGCTGGAAGCGTTGCCCGCGCGTTCTGGATCGCGTCCCAGTTCTCGAGGCACGTCAACACCCAGACATCGTGGTCTCGCGCGATTGCGACAAGCGCATTCCACCCAAGGCCAGGCTCCGACCCGCGGCCTGGACCACAGGCATATGCCGAGAGCAGCACCTTCTTTCGTGTCGTTGTCATTGCCGCGCCTCAGCGACTCGTGGCGAACCCGCGGTTGCGGCTGGCGGACCAGCGGTTGCCGCCACGCTCGTGTCTTCATCGGCCGCGCCGGGGAAACCGGGTCTGCTGACGAAGTAGGTCATGAGGCCAACGCGCACGAGTTCGGAGCCGAGCGTGGCGATGACTGCGCCATAGGCTCCAAGGGTGGCCATCGTGGAAAAGCCGACCAACAGGGCGAGGGCTGCGGCGACAGCAGTGGTCCAGAACACCAGGCGCACATTCTTGTGCACGCGCAGGAGCGCACCCAGCATGTTCCCGCGGCCCGCGACCAGCGGAAGTGCACCGAGCAGGAGCAGGAAATCCGCATAGGCGACGTAGCGGTCACCGTAAACGAACCTGACGAGATCGTGGCGAAACACCGCGAGTAACACCCAGCAGATCACGCCCTCGAGCGCGAACAGGCGCGTGGACCACCGAAAGATCCTGGACAGGTCGTGCGGTCGCGTGCGTGCGCGAGCCAGTTCAGGCGCGATGAGCCCGGCGAGCGCGGCGTCCGACTGCAAGACCGGCATGACGAGGTTAACCATCGCGCGAAGGGTCGCCGAGGCTTCGAGGCCGGCGAACAGTGGCAGCATCAGGTAGAACGCCATTCCCTGCGTGAACGACAGCACGCCCGCCCCGCCGGACCATCGCAAGAAAGTCCAGTGCTCGCGCACGAGCGCCCGCGTCTCGAAGGCCGGCGGTGGGGGGAACCACGGCTGACCAACCCGCCTGAGAATGATGCCGGCCGCTGCGGCGGCGGCCACGCCCATGAGGAGCTGCGCCGACACCGTCGTCAGCAGGTCGCGCTGATAGAGCACGACCGCGCCGAGGCCCGCAATCAGCAGATACACCCCACCGCCCAGAGCGGCAACGGCCGGCTTTCGTTCGATGTAGCACGCGCGCCGTGTCAGCCAACTCAGGAAGATGAATGGGGCTGCGCAGGCCACACCGAGGAACGAGCTGCCCAGCAGAGGGTCGCCCCAGACGTACGCCGCCGCGCCGACCAGCAGCAGCGTTGACGCCGCGGCTGCACCAAACATCCACTGAAAGCGCAGGACGAACGAGAAGTACTCCCTGAACCCGCTCGCAAATCGGCTGGGTCCCACGACCGTCATCGGCTCGACGAGCAGCGACGTATGCGCCACGCTGACCAGGATCAGGACCACATACGCCGTGACGAAGGCGCCGTACTCGCGCGGACTGAGCCACCGCGCCAGCAACACGTTGATGAGGAGATTGGATAACGCGAACAGCGCCTGATCGACGATCGCCCAAAAGCCGCGAGTCGTCCAGTCCGACAATCCGTTGACCGAGTCCGGCTTGGACGGAGGGGTTGGCGGGACGACACTCATCGTCGATCCGATCCGGAGCCATGCAGATACGCCTCGATCAGGGTCGCTGCGGCTCGGTTCCAGGTGAATTGCGTGACGACCGTGTCGAGTGCCCGTTGTCCCATGGCACGGAGCGCGTCTCGCCCGAGCCCGGCCATCCCGCGCAGACCAGCGGCAATCGCCGCCGGTGTGCCGTCGACGACGACGGCCGCCCCTGCCTGACCAAGCGCGCCGTTCAGATCCGCGGCCGGGGTCAGCAGGCACGGCTTTTCCCATCCCGCGGCTTCGAGCACCGCCAGCGACATGCCTTCCCACCTCGACGTGTGCACGAACACATCCGCGCCAGCGATCAGATCGGCGCATCGCTGCGGGCATTCGCTGTCGAGGAACATCACCTGCGGACGAACGCCGAGCCGGTCCACCAGGGATTCGAGCGTGGCGCGGTCGCCGCGGAAGTCGGGCCCGAGGATCACCAGCCGGCAGTCGGGGAGATTGGCCAGTGCCAGGCCCTGCAGGAGCAGGTCCAATCCTTTCTGGTTCAGTGCAATGCGACCCATGAACATGAACACGCGACGGCCCGCCAAATCGGGTGCCCGCGAGACCAGTGCCGTCGGATTCGCGGGCCGAGGCAACGACCCGAGATCGATCCCATTGGGAGCGACGACGATCGGGGCACTGACGCCGTACGCCGTGATGTCCCTGGCCTCCTCACATGTCAGAGCATGGATGAACAGAGCGCTGTCCAGATACTGCCGTTCACCCAGCCACCATAGCACCCGCTTTTTCACGCGGCCGCGCTGACCGGTACGGCCGAGACCGCCGTGAACGGTCACACAGTACGGCACACGTGCTCGACGCAGGTCTCTGGCCAGGGAGATGTTTTCCAGCACGTGAATCGAATGCAGGTGGACGACGTCCGGACGATGGTCGAGAAGCTCGCGCACGAGCGTCGGGGCGGCCTGATGCAGGCGCCGCGCCAGCCGCGTTCGAGCGGCAAGCAGCGGCGACGACGGCGCGACGTCAGCGCCGCGATGCTCGTCGAAGTGCTCCGCTCGCTCGCCGACCATCCCGACGTCATGACCGAGCGCGCGCTGCGCGTGAGCGAGATGGTACACGGCTCTGCTCACGCCGTTGTTGGCGTCCGGTCCTATCCCACCCGCGACGTGCACGAGGCGCAAGCGTCGACTCACAGGACTGTGAATCGTGCGGGCGGGCGTGCTACGCGGCGCTGGAATCAGAACGTGTCCGGACAGGCTTGGTGAAAACGGTCGCACAGTCAGTGATCTCGGCCCAGGCGATGTCTGTCTGGGCTACGACGGTCAGCCCATACTGGTGGCACAGCTGAGAGACGAACTCCTTGGTCACATTGCTTCGCCAGTGCGGCCGAGCTTTGATGTTCTTGCCCGCGCCTGCTCCCATATTCGCATGGTGGACGAAGCCCTTGCCGCCTGGCTTGAGGACTCGCTCGAACTCGCTCATATAGCTGGCCAGGATCTCCCTGCTGAAATGCACTGCAGAATCCCAGCAGTAGATCGTCGAGATCGAGTCAGTCGCAATGATCCTCAGGTCCTTCCCGTTATTGATGGCATACACGAGATCGCAATTCTTGAACGAATCGCCCAGCCGCGCCCGGCATCCATCAATGGCTGTCGATTTGAAGTCGACGGCATACAGTTTCTTCGCATATTCGCAAAGCCGCTCCGTGTTCCGACCCCACCCGGGGGCCAACTCCAGCACGGTGTCGAAATCGAAGTCCTTGATCTGCGGCCAGATGATCTCGTTCCACTCGTCTTCGATGCTGCGTTCCGCAGCAACGTAGTAGTTCGTCCAGTCGGGAGCGTACGTTTGTAGCAGGTTCGCCGTCGTCCCTGGCAGGACCCGGACGAGCATGCTTTCGACGTGCCCGAATATCGGGCGTAGCACGTTTCGAATCGGTGTCAGTAACATGCGTTCCCCGCAGTTCGAAGCCGAGTGTAGAGACTCATGATCCCGTCCTGCTCAACCGTGACGCCTTGTCATGCGCTCGTCGATCTCATGCGCTCGTCGATGCAGGTGGCGTGGCGTTCTTGACCACGATCCCGACCATGTTGTTGCCCATCCACCACAGCGTGCTGTCAAGCACGCCGTAGATAGCTTGTGCGGCCAACAATCCGAGCCGCTCGTTTCCGGCGAGGCCGGCGACGCGACCGACGACGGGCTGGTGATTCCAGAAACGGAGCACCTTCACGTCCGACACTTCCCTCATCAGATAGCTTCGGGCCACGTCGGTCAGCAGCTGCTCGTTCCATCTGAAGATGTAGTTTTCTCCAACTCTGTCTGACTCCGTCGCGGAGTAGTGGTCGTCGTGCCGCTCCCATACCCTTCCGAGCAGGCGTGCCACGATGCCGCCGTGCGGTTCAATCACGGCAACCGCGCGCCGAGCGACCCGCAACATCTCAGTCAGGCCAAGCACCGGGCGACGCAGCTCGTGCAGCCCGTCTTGGACGAGGACGATGTCGTACGAGTTGTCGGGAACGTCGAGCGCTTCAGCGTTCAACTGGAGGCCGCGGAGTCGCGGGTCGCGCTGCGCACAGATCTCCACCGCGTGCGCGGAAAAGTCCGAGACGACCACCGATCGGCATCCGCGATCGGCGAGAAACGTCCCTTCGCCACCGACACCGCCGCAGACGACAAGCGCCGTCCACTGTGCGGGCGTGAGGCCGGTCGCCTTGGTGAGCGCGTCGACAGCGAGGTGGAGTCGGCGATCCCGCAGGTAACGCATGAGAGGATCAGAGGTGTCGTGAAATGCCCAGTCGCGCACATCAGACCGCGAGTACTGATGCTCGTAGGACTGCCGCAGACGCGCCACGTCGTATGCGCTCACGTTGCCTGAGACTCCTTCCCGACCGATCGCGTCCATCGTTCCTCCATCTGCCCGGTCCTGCCGTTGTTCTGACAGAGCTTCGCCCTTTCAGTCCCAGAAAACGCCGGGAAGGCTTCAGAAAACATCGGCCACGAGTGCCCACCACCGATGGCCCCGCCCGGAGTGCGGCCCGCCCTCAGCGACGGGGCCGCGGGACATTTCTTACCCGACGTTGCGCTCAGATTCTGCTGGCCCGCGCACCTTCACGTGTCTGCCCCCCGTCGCCGACGGTCGGGGTGGAGCGTGCACGCCAGAACTGCAGAAGCGTCAACCAGATGAACGACGGGTTGTTCACGAGATAGCGGCGCCCCAGCCGCCGCGGCTCGCTCAGCAGGCGGAAAAACCACTCGAGGCCGCTGCGCTGCATCCATCGCGGCGCCTGGCGTTTGAGCCCAGCGTGAAAATCGAAGGCCGCGCCCACGCCGATCAGCACCGGTGCCGACACTCGGTTGAGATGTTTGGCCATCCAGTGCTCCTGCTTCGGAGTACTCAGCCCGACCCAGACGATGTCCGGCTTGGCCTCGTTGATCCGCCGGATGATCTCGTCGTCTTCACTGGTGCTGAGCGAGCGAAACGGGGGAGAGTACGTGCCGGCGACCGTCATGCCGGGGTACCTTCTCTGCAGACGCTCTGCCAGCCGTTCGGGAACGCCTTCCTGGCCGCCGTAGAAGAAGTGTCGATAACCGGTGGCGAGCGATCGCTCGCACAGTTCCAGCATCAGGTCCGGACCGTAGACGCGACTCGTGTTGCGCCAGCCGTTCAGACGACTGAGCCACACGAGCGGCATACCATCCGGCGTGACGAGTCCCGCCGCGTTGTGAATCTCCCGGAGCGTCTCGTCGCGCTGGCTCTCCATCACGCCGTGCACACCGGTCACGCAGATGTACTGACGCGCACCTCCGGTAATCCACCGGTCGACGACCTCGAGTGCGGTGTCCATGTCGATTGCGCTGACGCCTACGCCGAGCACATCGACCCGGGGAACCCAGGTCGTCAGATCATTTGGTGGCATAGACCGGCTCCTGACGGCGCAGCGACTCCGCGACCTGTTGTTCGATCCAGGCGTAGGTCCGCGCGATTCCGTCTTCCAGCGATACCGCCGGCTCCCATTTCAGGACCTCACGAAGCCGGGAGTTGTCGGAGTTGCGCCCGCGGACGCCCTGCGGGCCGGGCACGTGCCGTTTCGTGACCGTAATGCCGGCCGCGTCGGCGACGAGATCGGCCAGGGCATTGATGCTGATCAATCGGTCCTGCCCGAGGTTGATCGGCTGCGTGTAGCCGGATTCCATGAGGCGGCGGATCCCGGCGACGCAGTCGTCGATGTAGCAGAACGAGCGGGTCTGCTCGCCGTCGCCCCAGATCTCGATGTCGTGCTTCCCGGCGAGCTTGGCGAGCGCAATCTTGCGGCACATGGCCGCCGGCGCCTTTTCGCGCCCACCGTCCCAGGTCCCCAGCGGTCCGAAGATGTTGTGAAACCGGACGACGCGCGTATCCATTCCGTAGTCTTCGCCGTAGTGGAGGCAGAGACGCTCGGTGATCAACTTTTCCCAGCCGTAGGCGTCCTGCGGCAGCGCGGGGTACGCCTCCTCTTCCTTGAGGGGCTCCACGTCGACGGCGGTCTGGCGATATTCGGGGTAGACGCATGCCGACGAGGTGTAGAGATAGCGGCCAACCTTGTTCTGTCGGGCCGCTTCGAGTGTGTGCGTACTGATCAGCAGGTTGTTGTGGAGGATCTCGGCGTGGTGGCTCGAGATGAAGCCCATGCCGCCCATGTCCGCCGCCAGGGCATAGACGTCGTCCACATCGCGCGTCGCCTCGAGGCAGTGAGCCCACTCGCGAAGATCGCGAATCTCGAATTGATCGGCGGCCGTCAAGGCGTACTCAGGACGCTTGAGATCCACGCCACGCACCCATGCCCCTTCCTGTTTCAGCTGAGCAACCAGGTGGTGTCCGATGAACCCGCCCGCGCCAGTTACGAGAACTCTCCTCGGCGTCGTCGTTCCTGTCATTGGTCCGTCTCCTGTACGAGGTCAAAACGCTCCGTGTCTCGGTGCGCCGGTCCGGCGGTCATTTCGCGCCCGTGCCTTTCAGGACGGCCGGGATCGTGCGCACCAGGATTCGAAGATCGAGAAGAAGGGACCAGCGATCGATGTACTGGAGGTCGAGCCTGATCCAGTCATCGAAGCCGATCCCGCTCCGTCCACTGATTTGCCACAAGCAGGTCACGCCGGGCCGCATGCTGAACCGTCGCAAGTCGCCAGTACGGGTGAAGCGCGTGACATCGCGTAACGGCAAAGGACGTGGGCCCACCAGCGACATCTCGCCACGCAGCACGTTGAAGAGCTGGGGCAGTTCGTCAATCGAGGTGCGCCGAAGAAACCGTCCCAGCGGCGTGATTCGCGGATCGTCGGCGATCTTGAACACCGGACCCGAGGCCTCATTCTGCGACTCGAGAGACGCCTGCAGCCGTTCCGCGTCCTGCACCATCGTGCGGAACTTGAACATCCGGAACCGGCGCCGGTTGAGGCCGTAGCGCTCCTGTGCATAGATGACGGGTCCGTCGCTGGTCAGTCTGATGGCGGCAGCGGCGGCGAGCATGAGGGGCGCCAGCGGTACCAGCGCGCCCAACGCTCCGATGACATCGATGCAACGCTTGACGCGAACGAGCATCCCTTCGGGCGCCATCTGCAACTGCACGTGCGGACCCGAGTCCGCGCTCAGCATGCGCGGCTTGGCGAGCGTGGTGTCAACGATATCGGCGGGGTAGAGCACTTTCACACCGAGGTGCTCGCACGTCTGAATGGTGTTCTGAATCTGTCGGTAGTGCGACTTGATGGGCAGGCCGACATGGACCTCGTCGACCTGTTCGCCCACCAGCAGTGTCTCGAGGTCTTCGAGGCGGCCGAGCGTGCGCCGGGAGATGAATGAGTTGGGCACGCTGACATCGGTATTCAGCGAGTCGACGAATCCGAGCACGCGGTAGGGAGTCAGGAAGTCGGCGCTCAGCGCACGATAGATGCGAACCGCCCGCGGTCCGGTGCCGATGATGATGACGCGCCTGCGTAGCGCGTCGTGTGTCAGCCGGGCCCGCAGGCCACGAAACGCCATCAGGGCGAGCAGCGTCATGACGGCGAAGAGCCCGATCGACACGCCATCGACTGCCACGCGGCTCTGTCCGGTGAGTACCATGATCGTGGCGATCGCCGTGATCCCGATGGTCGCCGTCAGTAGTCGTCGGACCTCGTCTCCCCACCGCCGCACGCGCCATGCGTCGTAGAGTCCGGCGCAACGAAGGACGAATACGGTCCCGGCCACGAAGGCGGAGACGACGATCACGTTCTTGACGGTGAAGCGGAGGGCCAGGAAGGCGTCCAGGCCGGCTGGCATGTAATCGAGGTTGATGCCGATGATCATGGCCACGAAGGCGGAGAGCACGATCAGGACATCGACGATGGCGACGACACCCGCGGCAGGAATCGGCCGGTGCGTCGAACTGCGCGAGGTCAGGAATTCAGCACTCCCATCGCGCACGGCCGCGTGCGTCGCGCCCGGCTCGTCGAGCGGCGGGGGGAGAGAGGGATCGAATGAACTCCGAGTGTCATAGCTGCAGCCTGCAAGCGGCGCAATCACGCGCGCCCGTTACAAGAGGCGATAGACCGCCTCAGGAATCGGGAACGTGCGATTGTTCAGCACCGTACCCAGGACTCGACCACCGGATGCGTGCAGCGCGTCCGCGCAGGCGCGCACGGCCCGCCGTCGCGTCACGTTCGCTTCAGCGATCATGATGATGCCATCCACGTCTGCTCCGAGAGCCGCGACCGCCGGATGCTGGGTGACCGACGGGGCGGCGATGATCACGTAGTCGAAAGCGGCCAGCAGGTCCTTGATCCGCGCCTGGCCCTGCTCGGATGTCAGCAGCAGCTCGCTTCGGCGTTCCGTGGAGCCCGCCGGCAGCAACCAGAGCGAGGACTCGTGGCCCTGGACGAGCCGGCGCGCGTAGCTGCGAACCGGGCCGGTGCTTTTCAGCGCATCGACCAGGCCGATGTCGTTCGAGACGCCGTAGCCGTTATGGAGAGAGGGTGCGTAGAAGTTGGCGTCGACCAGACACACGCGGCCGGTGACTCGCGAGGCCAGGAGCTCGGCGGCGGCCGCCGACAGCAACGCCGAGTCGTTCCGCGTGTCCACCGCGGAAAACGCGACCGAGCGGATGGGGCCTCCCACTCGATCTGTGGTCAGAAAGACCCGGTGGACGAGCTTCATGAGGTACTGCAGATACGGCGTCGCCGCCGAGTGGAGGTGCGCCAGCCTCTCTGTCACCGAGACAGTGGGAGGCGCCTCCTTGGCGGGAGCATCGTCTGCCGGTGCCACGGTCTCGGTGACCGCCGGGGCCGGGCGTCGCTCGGCCCCGGCGCCGGACTGGATCGCGGTCCACATCGACGGATCTGAAAGCTGCAGCACATCGCTCATCGCATCATCTCGCTCGTCAAGAAGGTCACGCGGTCACGCTCGTCGTGCCGTCTCCGGCACCCAGGCGAGCACGGGAACGTCGGCCAGAGCTGACTGCAGTTCATCCGGCGTGCGAACTCGAACCGACGCGGCAAGCAGGTCTTTCACGAACGCGACACCGACCCCGACGACCAGCGCCAGGAGCATCGCCAGCCCCATCCACATCAGCGAGCGACGGGGCATCGGCTCGAACGGGGCGGTCGCGGCCTGCACGATCACGACATTGGAGATCCGGGTGCGGTCGAGGGCATCGGAGATGCGCGCCTCTTCTTCCTTGCGCTGATAGAGCGAGTAGCGGTCTTCCGCGGCCTTCATCGCGCGGAGCAGCTCTGATTGCCCGAAGTCCGCCACGTTGAGCGTCTGCGCCTCGGCGCGGTATCGGTCCAGCGCCGCCTGCAGCGCCTTGCTGCGCGCGCTCATGGCCGAGTGCTCGGTGCGGACCCGCGTGATTTCGTTCTCCAGCCACCGCATGGTCGGGTTTTCTTGCGTCGTCTCCTGTTTCAGCGAGGAGCTGCGGGCGTTCTCCAGCGCCGCTCGGGTCTGTTCGATCTGCTCGTTGAGATCCACGACCAGGCGGTATTGCGGCGTGTACTTCTGCAGCAGCTCCGTGCGCCGCATCTCCAGCGCCACGATCTTCGATTGCATCTCCTGCGTGAACCCGCTGGCGTCACCGGTGGTGATCGAGGCCACGTGGCGGGCAGGCGTGCGGGCGCGCTCGAGTTGGAGAGACGTCAGGCGGGCGCTGGCCTCGGCGACGGCCGCGTTGGCCTGGCGGACCTGGCTCTCGAAGTCGGCGACCTTGGTCAGGACGGCGTCCTTCTCCGTGGCCGCCGACACCGTGCCATTGCGCTCGCCGAACTCGCGGAGCTGTCCCTGGATGGCTTCGAGTTCCTTCGCCGATTGCGTCGCCTGGTCGACGAAGAACTGGCGGGTGCCTGGCGCCCGGCGAACCGCAAGGTGTTTCTCGAGGTAGAGCTGCGACAGCGTCTCGAGGACCTGCTTCGAGAGCTTCGGATCGGGCGACGTGTAGCTGACCGAAATCATCCACGTGCGTCGAACCGGCTCGACGTGCAAGTGGTCACGCAACTCCTGCACCGCTCGCGCCAGCTTCGCCTCGGACGCGGTCGTCTCGCTCGCCGGTCCCGACCTGACGCGGCGAACGGCGCTGTCGCTCCATCGCGACACCGGATTCCAACTGCCGTCATCCAGACGATCCGGGAGTTTGAGGGCCTCCGCCACCTGCGCGAGGAGGTCCGGTCCCTGCAGCAGCTCGATCTCCGAGTTCAGCTCCTGCTCGGTGATGTCCGGCGGCAGCGCGCGATCCGAGCCCGGCGACGCCGAAATCAGCGTGTCGGCACGATCGTGTTTGACGAGGATCCGCATCTCCGACTGATACCGATCGGGTATGAGCAGGATCGCGACGACGGCGAGCCCGACCAGGAGGAAGACGCACACGATCGCCGTCGGGGCCTGCCGGAACAGGACGCCGCTGAAGTCGCGGAGTGTGTAGACCCGTCGCCAGTTGGTCCCTGGGTTATCCATGCCTCACCTCGTCTCTGTGTCGTGCGCGCGAACGCGACTCAATCTATGAGCTCGAACGGATTCAAGTAGAACCCGAGGCTGAACTTCGACAGGATTGGATCGATCTTTCCCATCTTTGTCTTGGGGAGATAGACCGTGTCTCCCGGTCGCAGGAGCGGGTCCTCGCTCAGGTCTTTCTTGGTGTACATGTCCTTGACGTTGATCAGCTTTACCGAGACGGTGTCGTCAGTGAACGGTCGGAAGATCACGACATCCGTCAGCTTGCCGAATTTCGTCTCGCCTCCCGCGTAGGCGATCGCCTGGGTGAGCGTCGTGGCGCCGCGCAGCTCGTAGCGCCCGGGCTTCGCCACTTCGCCAGCGGCCACGAAGTACGGCTTCTCGAACTCCTTGAGCACCGCGGTGAACACCGGGTCGCGGACAAACGGCATGTAGGCTTCGTTCACGTCGGCGCGAAACTGCGGCAGCGTGCGACCCTGCGCGCGGATGTCGCCGGCTTCCCGGAGCGTGACGTAGCCGTCGGGCTGCACGGCCAGGGTCTGGTCGAGCTCGGGCACGAACGGAAACCGCAGCTCGATCACGTCGCCCGGCGTGATGCGATAACGCCCGTTCGTCCACACGGTCCATTCGCTCTCGGTGGTGGGGAGCGGTGCGACCGGCTGCAGCGATTGTGGTCCCGCCGGCACCGACGTCACTGTCGATGTCGTCGGCGGTGGCTGTGGCGGGAGTGGTTGTGACGGGGCCTGCGCGCCGAGTCCCGTCGCGATCGACGCGAGCGCCAGGACCGCGCACCAGCTTGCGGGAGTTCTGCACCAACGAATGTGTCGACCGTCGCGCATGGTGATCGCCTCACTGAAAGCTGGCACTGTAGCCTTGTCACTGAACCCATACATGTGAGCGGCCTCACAATTTGCGATAGGACGCGACTCACACCCTCGATGACAGCCGTGCAACACGCGCACGGTCACGCGTTGACTCGTCACGATGCATCGATGGTTCTGTGCGACGTGACGTCAGATCACGACAGCCCGTCGAGGCTGATTGGAGTCCTGCGTCGCAGCTGGCTCGTGGGCTCAGCGGCTCCGCCGGTTCCAGCTCGACCAGGCGATTGCGAAATGCATAGACGGCCAGCTCGAAGCGATTGGAGAGCTCGAGCTTCCCGAGGATGGATGTGAGGTGGTTGCGAACGGTGGCTTCGCTGATGAAGAGGCCGGCGCCGATGGCGGCGCTGTTCAGGCCGCGTCCAACCAGCGTGATGACCTCCCGCTCTCGCTTGGTCAGCGAATCGATTTTTATCTCGTCCGGGTCCCGCCGTCGACGGATCGCGTTCAAGAGGTTGGCGGTTTGAACCCGCTCCAGCCACGCCTCGCCGGCGTGGAGAGAGCGAACGGCGCGCACCAGCATGCTCCGCCGGCTGGTCCTTCAGCACGACGCCGAATGCCCCCAGCTCAAAGGCGCGTCGATGCACTTTCGGATCGGTCACCGCGGTGAAGACGAGCACACGGCCGATTCCGGCCTCGTTGAGCTGCGTGACGGCGTGCAGCGTGACATCGTCTGAATCGGGATCAAGGATCACCACGTCGGGCGGCTGCGGCGCCATCAGCGCCACTGCCTCATCTGTGGACGCCGCCTCGTGGATGATGATCACGTCGGCTTCGGAGGACAGCATCTGCTTCAATCCAACGCGCACGACCGGATGTGCTGCGAGCACTCCGACGCGGATCCGACTGCGGTCGAACTGTTCTGCGGTACTCATTCGGCCCTCGCGTTCATCACGATCGCTAGCTGTTCACTAGCGGACCATGTGGACCCCGTTGATTTCACTCTCGAACTCACGCACGCGCCTATGCACTTTCGGATCCATCCTTGCCGACTTTCGGATCCATCCTTGCCGTAGGGGTGCTGCAGCACTCCGATACAGATTTCAATTTTGGTTGGCGTGTGCGGTGCTCACTCTCTCCCCCCGAGTTCATCAGTGTCGGTCGACGCCGACACAGTCGAGCCAGCGTGGAACCCCTGACCCCTCTGAGCGATGGACGGGCGAACCCGCTCGGGTGATGGGTGGGTGGGTGTGCGGCTGTTCCGCTGCACCGCACCGCGGACGAGTTCTACTTTTGAACTCAGCAGATGGTCGTGTTTCTACGCGGTCAGTCTCAATGCCCGGCATACGCGAGTCATCGTCGCGCCGGCGTCGCGATCAGGCGGCCGCCTACCGCCTCCCGGTGACGATGATTTCCGGAGACGTCAGCATGTGAATCGCGAATCCCGCCTCACGAAGCATCGAGGCGATCGTCTCCTCATCCTTCATGATTTCAACCGCCACCGTGCGCACAGCCGCGAACGCAGGAGACGACATCAGCCGCCGAAGGACCACGACCTCATGGCTCTCAATATCCAGCTTGAGATAGGTCGGAACGGGTTTCAACGATTCGATTAATCGCGCAGCATCATGGACCGGAACAGCAACCATACCCGGCTGCATTTCCCTGTTAACGGTGTTGGAAATAGCGTTCACGGATGGGATGTAGGCAGTGCCTGCTTCCACCCCGATCGCCACTGGCATCACATTGGACCGGTCCTGCAATCCCAGACGTGAAAAGTGTTCTCGAAGACGCGCGACAGAGTCGGGGCACGGTTCCACGCAATGGCAGAATGTGGCTCGCTGATGAAGGGCCCGCACCGAAAACAGGCCAACGTTGGCGCCGAGATCCAAGACAACATCCCCATCCCTGGGTCGCGGGTAGATGTCGCGTATCCAAATATTGGCAAAGACCATCGCAGACACCCGGTCTGGGATGGTCAGGGTGCCGACGCGGCGCACCTTGACCTGCGCGGATTTCGCGTCACCAAACCGAAGGTTGACGAGCGGGCGGACTCCCTTGAGCAACGGTAGCAGAGTCAACACTCTCGGTATTTCACTGAGCCATCGCCACGCGTTATCCATTCTCATTGCGTTAATACTTGCACTCGGCATCATCTGGAGACCATGCAAATGATCGGCGTGCCGTTGCCCGACGCCAGCGTGGACGCTGTCACGTCGCGCCTTGCTCTCTGCCGTTCGAGCATCGGAGGCGCGAGGGGAACATTCATTTTCGGAATGCCCATCGCGATGCGGGTACATTTGCGTCATCTTCCGGTGTCCTTCCGCCAGTCGTTCACGGCCCGCGGCTACGCACTTAACAGCTTCGGATCGCGCTGGCGGCGCTGTGGAACGGCTCTGCCCTACGCTCACGACGTCGAACGAGCTCATCATTCGCGTGCTCACGACGTCAGTGCCCCCGCTGACGATGGAGACCCAGTTCATCATTCGCGCGCCTGCTGTCGCTGAGTCTTTCACCATTGTTGCCGTTTCGATCCGCACGACACGTCCTCGTCGGATCGCACGCGGCTGAGTCGGCGAACGTATGAAGCGCATGGCGGTCTGCGCGCCGAGCTCATCGGCGTCGAGCGCACCGGGTTCCCACCGGTCGAGCAGGAACCGATCGCTCGTGGCACTGATGGGCCGGCCCCCGGTCGCGAACGCAGCGACGTACCCGGCTCGCTCTGCGGCTTCTGCCACTGCGGTCGTAGCCCGACCATACGGATACGCCAGCAGATCCACGTCAGAGCCCGCCGCGGCCGCAAGCTCCCGCCGCCCATCGATCAGGGCCGATTCCAGATCGCGCCCGGCGAGATCGCTCAAGACCGGATGATGCAGCGTATGGAATCCAATCGTCATTCCCGCGCGCGCCATCGCTCGAATGTCGGCTGCCGTCGGCTGGGCCTCGTCAACGTGTGGCAGCCGGCTCGCGAGCTCTGCCGCACGTGGTGATCGCTCGAGCGCGACCGCGAGGTCTGCGACAGTATCTCCACTGACGCCGAGTACGCGACGCGTGTAGGCGAGGCCATGGGAGCGCAGGCTGTGCTGCACGTTCGTCCACCAATACGGGGGCAGGCCATGGAGCGAGCGGCCGGAGAGGAAGAACGTCGCCGAGACGCCCAGCGCCTGAAGCTCGGGCACCACGGTTCCGATGTGGCCGGGATGATCGTCGTCGAACGTCAGCGCAATGCGTGGACGTTGGCTGCGCCGTGCTGGTTCGAGCAGTTCCCTCAACGTCACGACGTCGCCGACGCGGAGCAGCGTCTCCAGCTGGCGGACAAACAGCCGCCGTTGGAGTGACGGGACGATCGGGTCCGGTGCCGTCCCGTCAGGCAGGACTCGATGATAGAGCACGACCAGTGATCGGCCGCGACGGGCCGCGAGTCGCAGCGCTGCGTGCTGGCTGAGGGCAGGCCGGAACAGCGGTGCTGCGAGCCGTCGGAGGTGCGCGCCGTATGACATGAGGGCACCGTGCCCGGGGTTGACATCATCAGTGAGGAGCCGCTCCCGTCATCATGGTGGGAGGCGTGCTCGTGTCCACGCGACTGCCGTCGTCGTTGATGGTGAATCGCACACGAAGAATCAGCCGGTCGCCGCTCAGCGGAGGTACTCCCCGGTGATAGCCAAACGGATCGGTGGCGAACCCGAAGCCGGCACGCCCGCAGAGCGTCATCACGTTGTCGACACCGTAACGTCTGACGATGTCTTCGTCCGAGGATTGGCGGGTCTCCCCCAGCAAGAGGCGCAGCGGTTTGTGCGTGTGGCTTCCCCTGACATGGACGTGCGGACCGCTGAACTCATCGACGTCCGTGAGATGGAAGAAGAACGCGATGCTGCGGTAGTCGTGCAGGTCGTAATGGAACCCCTGATCGGCCTTGATCCGTTCAGCGGACGTCGCGTCGCCGACGAAACTCCACCAGAGGCGCGCCTCGATCTGGCCGGCCGGCGCCCCCATGTACTTCGCCGCCATGAAATGAAGGATCGGGTCGCGAGCGATCGCCCGGATCGCCTCGCATCGCTCTTCGATGTCGAAGTATCGGCCGAGCAGGATCGCCTTGCCGCAGAGACGCTCGGCGTCGGCGCGGTTGGCATAGAGAAATCGCCGGCTGCGATCGGTGGGCCAGTAGCACTCGGTGGAGTAGGCGAACCTGGTGATCTGCGCCACGATCTCCGGGGGCAGATTGATATTGACGTGAATGCCGTCGCGCCTCATGTTGGCCAGCGCCGCATCGACATCAAGGGACGCAAAGAGCGTGTGTGCAGCGGCCGGCCGGACGATCCGGCTGCGATGAAAGAACACCACCGCGGCGCTCACGAATCTGAAGCGGCCCAGCGTGAACATCACGCCCCATCGGGGGTTCTGCAGGAATTTGGTCGCCAGTCTGCGGAACGAGGCAATGATGTCGACGAGTCGTACATTCGTTGACGCAGGGTGCCCGGATTCCACGTCCATCGAACCGGAAGAGGACGCCGGGCTCGGATGTGGGGTCATTCGTGCTGCTCCCAAGACACGGACGAGGACACTCAAGGCGCAGCTATTTGAGCATGACTCGCAGCGCCGCGCATGTGATCTACGTCCTGTGATCGAGTGTGAGGACAGTGTGACGAGGCGGGATCAGCGCCTGTCGCGCGAAGGTCACGCGCGGCAGGCATGAAGACAAAAACGGCCGAGGTTTTCTACCGATCAGCTGTTGCCAGGCGGATCGTCTAGTTGGAGAACTGCGGCGATGGTGCGCTTTCTGTCGAGCCTCCGCTGCCAACCGCGGTGACCGTTGCGAAGTAGTTACCGGGCGGCAGCCCGGCGACGAACGCCGTGATGTCGGCTCGACTCTCGCCATTCACAACCGGCGGAAGACCGATGTCGAGACTCGCGATCGGATTCGACGTGTCGGATTGGCGCCGACGGGAAAGACGTCCAGCACGTAGTGGCTCACCGCAGTGGCCTCGTTCGACGAGGGCACGAATACCGCGGTCCGCGACCCGTTGCCCACCGAGACGATGCGCTCGCTCGACACGGTCATCGCGCCGGCGTTGTCTCGGGCCACGGCGATCAGCGAGTAGCTGCCCGCCGGTATGCCATACCAGGTCATGCTGTATGGGCTCGTGCTATCGGATCCGAGCAGGTACGGTCCCCAATAGAACTCCACCGCCGCCACGTAGCCATCGGGGTCAGAGGCGGCGGCGGTCAGCGGGATCGCGGCTGGAGCCGAGAAGTTCGCGCCGAACGCGGGCGATGTCAGCGAGACCGACGGGGATTGATTCGGCCGGGGCCGGGGCCTGGGGCGGGGCCGGGGCCTGCTCCCGGCGATCCACCGCCCGCTCCGATCGACGCGGCCAAGAAGTGCGCCGTGGCGTACGCCACCGGGGAGTGGCTGGTGATCGCGACGCCCACGTAGACGGTGCTGCCCATCGTGATCGTGTCGCTGCCAGCGGTCGCCCAGTTGACGCCGTCCCAGGAATACGATCCCGTGATCGTCGTTCCCTGACGATCCAGTCTGACCCACAGTGGCGCTCCGGTCGATGGTCCCTGTGTGCTCAGGCTTCCACCGCCGACGGTTCTGCGACGCTGGAAAAACGCACCGTGCGCTCCTGTTAGAAGCATGTATGCATGTGGCGAGTTGGCGGCGAGCGTGTCACGAATCATGACGCCGGCCTTGGTATAGGCGTCGGCCACATTGACGCCCCCTACCAGCGCGAGGATCGAGCCATCGCCGGTCATCTGCCGGTATGCAAAGCGAAATTGATCCGACGTACCCCACACGTCGGTCCCGCCCGCCGTGAGCGCCAGACCGTCCGTGATCGTCGAGGTCGAGCCGGCCAACGCGGGTGAACCGACATCCGTCGAGGTCCAACCCGACTGCGGAGCCGACGACTCGGTCGCGTACGCGTAGACGTTGTTGAACTCGACGGACGCGTACACTTGCGCCGAGTGGCTGGTGAGTGCCAGACCGACATACACCGAACCGCTCATCGAGAGGCTGATCTGACCGAGCGTCGTCCAGGTGACGGCGTCGCTCGAATACCACCCCGTGAATGTGGAGCCTTGACGTTCGAGCTTGAACCAGATCGTTCCTGAGCCGCCGGCGCCAGCGTCGTGCGTGCTCCAATCGTTGGTGGCGCCTCGGTGCTGAAACGCCAGCCCCTGTGTCGCCGATCGGAAGATGGAGGCATGCTTGGAGCCGGGGGACAACGACTCACGAATCATCAGGCCGGCCTTGCTCCACGGGTCCGGAGCATAGAGGTTCTCGACACGCGCGACGATCGCGCCGTCGCCCGTCAGTGCCCGATAGACGAACCGGAATTCGTCCGATTGGTTCCAGATGTCAGTGCCAGCGGTCCAGACGGTGAAGCCATCGCTCGCGCCCATGGTCCCACCAGGAACGCTGGTGCCGATGTCGAGGGATGTCCATCCGGAGGCTGGTGTTTGAGCCACTGCTGGTGAGCAGAGGCCAAGGCACAACACGAACAGGGCAAGGCATCTGCCTTGTCGAAGGCTTCGACTGTTTTGCATCAAAAAGTTCCGTTGAACGGCCGAGCGCGGGGGGTGCGTCGCTTGTTCGATCCGAGTTTCAGCAATCAGGGTGCCAAAGAGGGAACACGACGACAATCGCGTGAATGACACTGGAACACAAGTGGCGGCCTCATCAGCAAAACGCACAAAAAAGCAACCAGCGTGTAGTTTTTTCGCATGGTTCGTGTTCGCCGATGGACTGGAAGCACTCGCTCGACACGGTGCGCTCCCGTCCGCCTCACCGTCCGGCGCTGACGGCGTGACGACACTTCAAGCTCAACTTCATCTCGCACCTCACCTCTGCCTTTCTTGATAGCGCGTTACGAAACTCGCGCGCGCAGTCGGTCGTGTGCCTCGTCGTTCTTGCCTGCGATTTCCTGGCGTTCATCACCCCAGCAATTGGCCCACGTTTCGCCCCTGCACAGGGCTGCGGAGAGTTCGCGTGCGGTGCCCTACGGCCGCGCTGGCGTTGCGCCAGTGACTGCCGATTGAGGCCCTAGTCCCCGCGGACGCCCCCGTTTCGCGCTGCGGGTCGCCGTTCACACACACGTCGAGGAAAGAAGAAGAGAGCCGCAGGAATGTACCGAGATTCTTCGTCCCATTGCTACCGTCCGTGGTCCGTCGCGGTGCTGTTGTCCCTTGCCACATGTGCCGTGCCGACGCCGGCGTCCGCACAACCTCTGGCTCCTCGCAACCTGCGCGTCGTGACCGGCCCGTCGGGGTCCACGCCGACGATCCACGTGTCTCCGAGCGCGGCGCAACTCGCGCCTGGCGAGGTTGTGCGCTTCACATCAACGATTACTGGCTCGACTGGCAGCGTGGCCTGGAATGCGACTGGCGGCACCGTGGCGGGCGACGGCTCCTACACGGCGGGCGTGTTGAGTGGGACCTATCACGTCACTGCGACACTGCCTGGAGCGACCGCGGCATCCGCGACCGTGACGATCAGTGGTCCGCCAGTCGTGTCGATTGCCCCGGGCCAGAACATTCAGTCAGTCATCGACAGTCAACCTCCCGGCACGACGTTCCTGCTCAGGGCCGGCGTCCACCGCAACCAGACGATTACGCCTCGCACCGGTGACTCCTTCGTGGGCGAGACCAGCGGCAGCACCCGGCTGACGATTCTCTCTGGAGCGCGCGTGCTGAGCGGATGGGTCTTCGATGGCACCCGCTGGTACGTCCCGGGACAGACTCAGGGGAGCACGCCTGCCGTCAGCGCCGCTGAAGCCTGCCGGCCAACGCACCCTCGCTGCACGTTCGCAGAGGATGTGTTTGTCGACAACGTCATGAAGTATCACGAGGACGTGCTGGCGGAGGTCGGTCCAGGCGAATGGTTCTTCGACTACGCCGCTGATCGCATCTATGTAGGCGACAACCCCACTGGCCACGTGGTCGAGACCAGCGTCACGCCGTACGTGTTTACTGCCGCGAGCGGCGCGTCGAATGTGACACTTCAGAATCTGATCATCGAGAAGTATGCGACTCCAACTGCGTCGGGCGCGGTCGGCCTCGGCGACTCGGCCCGCGGCGGCGGCAACTGGGTGATCACTGGCAGCGAAGTGCGATGGAATCACGGTGGTGGAATCTGGTCGGACAGCGAGTCGATCGCCAGGAACAACTACGTGCACCACAACTGCGGGTTCGGACTCGTCGGCGCCGGCGCCAACGCGATCGTCGAAGGCAATGAGATTGCCTACAACAACATCATGGCGGGGACGACGAACACCTGCGGCGCTGACTCGTTCTGGGGGGCTGGCGGCTCGAAGTGGGTCTGGACGACCAACCTGATCGTGCGTGGTAACTTCTCACATCACAACGACGGCCCCGGGCTGTGGACCGACATCAACAACATCTACACGCTCTACGAGAACAATATCCTCGAGGACAACGTGCGCGGCGGGATCTTCCATGAGATCAGCTACGACGCCACGATTCGCAACAACACGATGCGTCGCAACGGCACCGGGAAGGATTTTCCGGGGTGGACGACCGGCGCTGGCATCGAGGTCGTCTCCTCCCGCAACGTCGAAGTCTACGGCAACACGCTCGTGGACAACTGGCAGGGCATCACCGGTCTGAACGACCATCGGGGCACGGGGAACAACGGCGCCTGGGTGTTGACCAACTTGAACGTGCACGACAACAACGTGACGTCGCTCATCAACGAGGGCGGCGGCGGGCGCTCGGGTCTGATCGATACCGCGGGAACCGATGCGTTCCTGCCGGCCGCGAACAATCGCTTTCAGCGGAATTCTTATACCCTGGGCACGAACGCCTCGTACTTCACGTGGATGGGCCAGAACCTGAACGAGAGTGAGTGGCGGGCGTACGGAATGGACACGACCGGAAGCTTCCAGCGATAGACACTCCTGACGCGAGCGTGATCAGCGCCTCGCCGGCATGCCCGCCGGCGACGGCGCGAGCACGCTGCACGTCCACCGTTGGGCGGCATGTGCGATCGACGTCTCATCAACCACCGCGAACTTACGCTTGAGCGCTCGCAGGATCGCCCGTCCCCGGCGCGACGAGAGGAACGTCGAGACGATCATGATCCCGTCGGGCCGCAACGCCGATGTATAGCGAACGACGGTTGCGACCGGGTCCAGGAAGTAATACAGGCTCTCGTTGAAGATGATGACGTCGTAGGTGTCGGTGGGGACGAAGTGTTCGGCGTCGGTGCAGATGAAGGGGCCCGTGCCCATCGCGCGCGCCTTTTCGATGGCTGCCGCCGAGATGTCGAGCCCAAGGTACTGCGGGCAACTGGTCGTCTGCAGCCGCTTGAACAACAGCCCTTCCCCGCAGCCGATGTCGAGCACCGCTCCAATCGGCTTGAGCTCGTGAAGATAACCGACCAGCACGCTGAACCGTCCCAGCTCGCCGAGCGTGTGCAGAAAGTCCCAGTGTCCGGTCTGGTACTGGTGTTCCCAGAGCGTCTTGGGAATCGGAGTGTCACCCTTACCCCGCTGCTGCTCCCACGACTGCACGCGTGACGCGAGCGTGTGGCTCAGCGGTGATTCGGTGTCGAAGAGGAACTCGTAGTAGACCAACCCCAGCAGTCGCTTCAGCTGATCAGCCGGCCAGTTCAACAATCGTGGCATCATGATCGTTGCAGGCTTATGATCGCTCCGATGCGACTCGCGGCCTCGACTGTTATCGGATTCTGTGTCCTGGCCGGGCTGGCGCGTCCGGCGATGGGCCAGCAGCCGAGCTCGATCGCCATCTACCCTGGTGAGGACGTCCAGGCGCGCGTGAACGCGTCTCCGCCGCGCACGACGTACGTCCTGAAAGCCGGGGTCCACCGGCTGCAGTCTATCGTCCCGAAGTCCGGAGATACGTTCGTCGGAGAGCCCGGTGCCGTGCTGTCGGGCGCGAAGCTGCTGACCACCGCAGTACGATCCGGTTCGTACTGGGTGATTGCCGATCAGCAGCAGGAGGGACCTCGCCAGGGGACAGTGGCCGATGGCATCTGTCGCACCAGTGCGCCGCGATGCGGCTATCCTGAGGACCTCTTTCTCGACGATGTTCCGCTCGAGCACGTGAGCAGCCTCGCCGACGTGGGGCCGGGGAAGTGGTACTTCGACTACGCGGTGAATCAGATTTACCTGTGGGACGATCCCACGGGGATGAGGCTCGAAGCCAGCGTCACCGCGAAGGCATTCACGGGCGCCGCGACCGGCGTCACCCTTCGGAACCTCGTCGTCGAGAAGTACGCCAGCCCGACGCAGCTAGCCGCCATCGATCTCGGGTTGGACTGGATCATCGAGGACTCAGAGGTGCGATGGAATCATTACGGGGGGATTTGGAGCGGTCCGCGCTCGATCGTCCGGCGCAACAAGATCCACCACAATGGTTCTGTCGGCCTCGGGGGTGCCGGCGACGCGATCCTCGTCGCCGACAACGAAATCTCGTACAACGGAGTTGCCGGCTACAACCCGTTCTGGGGTGCCGGCGGTTCGAAGTGGGTCTGGACGGTCAGGTTGGTGGTTCGCAACAACTTCTCTCATCACAATCGGGGCCCTGGTCTCTGGACCGACATCAACAACATCCATGCCGTCTACGAGAACAACCGCGTCGAGGACAACGAACGGGGCGGCATTCTCCACGAGATCAGCTACGACGCGACGATCCGCGGCAACGTCATCCGGCGAAATGGGACCGGCAGGGACTGGCCTCACTGGACGACGGGCGCCGGCATCGAGGTGATCTCGTCGCGGAACGTCGAGATCACCGGCAACATCGTGGAAGACAACTGGCAGGGCATTACCGCTCTCGACGATCATCGCGGTGCCGGAAACGCTGGCCCCTGGACCGTCACCAACCTGAACGTCCACCACAACACGATTCGCTCGCGCGTGATTGACGATGGCGCGGGGCGCATTGGCATCATCGACACGAAGGGGACCGGCGCGTTTCAGCCGACGTCGAACAATCGATTCCAGCAGAACACCTACTCGCTCGGCGCGCGGCCTCTCTACTTCCTGTGGATGGGCAGAGAGATGGACGAAGGGGAATGGCGTCGGTTTCAGCAGGACGTTGCCGGGAATTTCGAGCGATGATTAGTGCCGATGGATCTTCAGCTGCAGGGAAAGGTCGCCCTCGTCACGGGCGCCAGCAAAGGCATCGGTCGATCGATCGCTGAAACCCTCGCATCTGAAGGCATGCGCGTCGCCGTTGTCGCGCGTTCGCGCGACGAGCTGGGCACGCTCGCCGCGCCACTGGGAGACCGCTGCCTCGTGCAGGCCGTCGATCTCACGGACGCCGCCGCGCCCGCGTCCGTCGTCGCCGCGACGATGGAGCGCTTCGGTCAGCTCGACGTGCTGGTGAACAACGCCGGCTCCACGAAACGCGGCGACTTCCTGACGCTGTCAGAGGCGGACTGGACCGACGGCTTCGGATTGAAGTTCTTCGGCGCGATGCGCTGCAGCCGCGCGGCCTGGCCGCATCTTCGCGCCTCGCGAGGGACCCTCGTCAACATCATCGGCGTGGGCGGCCGCACCGGCAGCGCCGAGTTCGCGATTGGCGGCGCGGTCAACGCCGCGCTGCATGAATCTCACGAAGGTGCTGGCCGATCGCGGCGTGAAGGACGGAGTGCGGGTAAACGCCATCAATCCCGGCGGCATCAAGACCGACCGTCTGGTGACGCGCGTCAAGAGCTTCGCCGCCGAGCACGGCCTCGACGCGGCGGCCGCCGAGCAGCAGATGGCGAAAGCGCTCGGCGTGGCCCGCTTCGGCGAGCCCGAGGAGATCGCGCGCCTCGTGGCGTTTCTCGCGTCTCCTCAGGCCGCGTTCTGTCAGGGCTCCATCGTCGATGCCGACGGCGGACAGACGCGCACGCTGTAACGACTCGTTACGTCAGCACCACGCTGGTATAGACGATCATGGCTGTCGACGCCGCGCCGGCGGCACGTTCGGTGTCATACTGCCGAATCGTTGATACACGATGAGCCCTCATCGACGGTCGATCTTCTCGATCGGGCCCGGAGTTCGAGACGACGTAGCGCCGCTACGTCTGTGCTGCTTGCCATTCCACGATCGGTTCTGCGCGTCCCGCTGAACACGGTCGACCTTGAGGCTGCCGCATCGACGTGTACCGCGACAGTCTCCTGCGCCGTGCTCCGATGAGACCTCACGACTGTCGTGCAACGGACGAGTCGTTGATCTCGCACGGCTTCCCGAACTTGTCCTGGATCACGGATCGGCAGCGTCGGTGTAAGTACGCTGATTCGTGTTGATCCGATCCCTTCTTGCCGGCCCCGAGGTCGTCCAGTCGAGCAGCGAGTCCATGGCACCGACTGCTGTGCCGGTCATGAACGTTTGATTCTGGTCGAGCCACCGTCGTCGAAGATTATCGCGTCTGCCATCTCCTACTCCTTAGTGTTGAGTTCGTTGTCATCCTGGCTCGCAGCCGCTCCGCCTTCAGGCTCGCCGTTTGCCCGGCAGTCGTCGGGCCGTACAACTGACTCGCGCGTTCGTATTCAGCCACCGCTCGCGGCAGGTCGCCTCGATCGGTCAGGCAATCGGCAAGGCGCTCGCGCACCTGACCCTCCAGTCGGCGGTCCTGCAGCGCGCATCGCGTGCGGCAGCGCCTCGTTAGCACGCGGATGCCTTCCTGGCGTCGCCGAGCTGCTGGTGCAGTCCGCCGAGGACGGCCGCCGCCTGCACTGATTCCCGCCGATAGCCGGCTTGTCGATAGAAGGTCAACGCAGCTTCCATGAACGGCTTCGCCTCTCCCGCGCGATTGACCTTCTCGAGCAGCGACCCAGCGCCAGCTGCGGTCGGGCTTCGATCCGGGGACTTTCGCACGGCGGGCGATATCGAGCGCGCGCCGGAACACCGGCTCGGCGCGATCGAACTGGTCGCGCGCGCAGATACAGATTGCCGAGATCGATCTGTCCGCTCGCGGCCAGGTTGTCCATGTTCTCGGCCAGCGCGGCATCGATGGCTTCGCCGACGAGCGTCGCCGCGCGCTCGGTGTCGCCCAGATCGCGGACGGTCGTGGCCTGAATGAAGCGCAGGCGGATCTCCTGGAAGCGATTGCCGACGGCGCGCGCCATCGTCAGGGCTTCCTCGATCACCGGCAGCGCCTCTTTCTCACGGTTGCGCCGGTCGAGCAGGTTGCCGCGCTCGAGCAGTGTCTGGGTGATGCCCTCGACATTGCCTGTCGTGCGATACACACGCTCCGCTTCACCAAACGCCGCCAGCGCCTGATCGTCCTTGCCGCCCTGACGGCCGAACATGAACCCGAGCCGGAGCCTGGCTGCGGCATACGACGCGTCCAGAGTCAGGGCGCGGCCGAACGCGGCGGCCGCCGCGTCGGAGTCTTCCATCTGCTGTGCGAGCCAGCCGGATTCGAGCGCGGCGACGGCGCGACCTGCGCCGCGGGCTTCGGCTTCGATCTCCTGGACGATCGGCGCGGCGCGCGCGTAATCGCGCGACACCATGAACTGCAAGGCGCGCAGCGTGCGGTCGTCGGCGGGCGTCAGCCGCGACTCCTGTGCAGCCGTGACGGCGCGCAGCATCGAGTCCTTGGCGCGATCGGTGTAATCCAGTTCGTCGTAGGCGCGCGCCAGACTGGCATGCGCGAGCGCAAACGTGGGATCGATGGCCACCGCCTGCTCGAGTGCCTGCCGCGCCGTCTCGTACGTCATCGAGTACAGCCCGTTGACCCCGCGCTCGTAGAGACGTCGCGCCTCAGGCAGCGGTTGATAGGGACGATGGCTCCAGGTCCAGCCGCCGATCGCCGCGGCGAGCACGAGGCACACCACCACCGCCGCGCGAACCCGGTCGTTGCGCGTGGAGTAGCGGACGTTCCACCAATGGCTGCGGAACCAGTTCGCGAGCTCGCCGGCGGAGTGGAACCGCCGTTCCGGGTCCCGCTGCAGGCAGCGCGCGATTGCGGCTTCCCACCGCTCGTCGATGCCGGGCGCTTTCGTGCGAACGGAGACGGCTGGACCGCCAGCCCGCAGCATCGCGGACTTGATCAGATCCGAATCGTCGAACGGGCGCTCGCCGCACGCCATCTCGAACAGGACGATGCCGAACGAATAGATGTCCGAGGCGGTCGTGACCCGGTCGCCGGCGAGCTGCTCGGGTGACATATACGCGAGCGTCCCGGCCACGCGGATGGTGTCCGCCCGGACGTAGGTGTCCTCGCCGGGGTGGCTGGCAGGATCGCGGCGGGCTACCCCGAAGTCGGTGATGACGGCGCGGACACCGATGCGCGCCGGAACGAGGATCACGTTGGCGCTCTTGAAGTCGGCGTGGACGATGCCGGCGCGATGCGCCGCGTGCAGGCCTTCGGCGAGCTGCACCGCGATCGGGAAGGCCTCACTCCGCGTGAACCGCCCGGCGCGGATGCGGTCGGCCAGCGTTTCGCCGCCGAGCAGCTCCATCGCGAAGAACAGGACCGGCGATTCCGCCGCCCCGTGATGGATGCCCACCTCGAAGATCCGGCAGACGTTCGGATGGGTGACCTTTCGCGCGAGCGAGATCTCCTTCTGAAATCGCTGCAGGAGGCTCTCGTCACCGGCCAGGTCCGCGCGCAGGGTCTTGACCGCGACGTCTTCCTCGAGCAGCAGGTCGTGGGCCTCGTAGACCTCGCCCATGCCGCCGCGGCCGATCAGCCGGGTGATGCGATAGCGCTCGGCGATGACCTCGCCAGCGGCCAGCGCCGGAGTCATCCGACGGAGCGAGGGCGTGGGCAGCGCGGTGGACGTGCCGCGTTCGATCACACGCCGTTCGACCTCGGCGCGGAGGTCGGGATCGTCCGGACACTCGCGGTCGAGGAACGATCGGAGCTCCTTGATCGACAGATCGAACGTTGAATCGACCAACGTCGAGATCCGGTGCGATCGCTCCTGATTCACTGGCTCGAGCGCGGGACTGGAGTTCTGGAGCAGTGCCATCTGCTGTACCAACGCGCGGAACAGCCAGATTGCACAGCTCAGGTCGCCCCGCGGCTCAGGCGGGGGATATTACCCGAAATGGCTCAGCCGGAACGGTCGATATTCGAGCTATTTCTGACGGATCGCCTCGGTCCAGATGGCGGTTTCGTCCTTCGACATCCCGCCGTGCGGCTCCAGGCGGGCGTCCTCGTAGCCGAGGGTATGCAGATCGAAGAGGTATTGCTCCCGGGAGAGCAGGGTGCCATAGCAGACGTGCTGCGCTCTCGTCGGCGGGCAGGCGGCGCAGCCGCTCGCTCAACTCGTCGAGGACGTGGCGCGGGATGTCGGCGCGACGATCCGGGTAGGCGAACAGAAAGAGCACCAGGTGGCTGAAGAGCACCGGCCATCGATCGTGGAAGCGGGCGAGCAGCCGCTCCCAGTTCAGCGTCCGTCCGCACGCGTGCAACAGATGCAGCACGTCGGCGCCGTCGAACCGCTCGCGCTCCTGCACGAATGCCTTCGACCAGATCAGCTCCTCGGGCGGGACCAGCCAGACGCTCCTCTCGAGCACCTCGGCCTCCACCGCGTACGCGAACCAGCAGTCGTCCACCTGCACCACGCCGTTGCCCGACCCGAACATCACGTCCAGATAGTGGCCGTTGCTGTGGATCTTCGCGAGCCAGTGGGGAAACGGCACCTCCGCCTTGATAGCCGGCGTCGTTGAAGACCCTGAGCATGCGCTCGACGTCGGCTCGCCTGAGCACGATGTCGAGATCCTTCGTGTCGCGATCGCGCTGACGTATATCGCGATTGCGCGAACGCGCCGCCGATGAGGAACGGAATGTCCGACTCGTCGAGGATCGCGAACGCATCCTGGTAGAACGTGGTGAGCGAACGCTTCGGGAGGCTGGCGGTGTTCATGCGCCTCCTCCGTTCCGCGTCTCGACGATGCGCACGTGCGGCCGATCGGGAAAGAGCCGTGTCAGCAGCGGCATCGAGACGTTGTAGACGGGCACGCGTTCCTTGGTGTGCCCTTCAGGACGGCCGCGATGCGCGTGGCCATGAAAGACCATCGACACCGGGAACCGGCTGATCGGATCCTCGAGACGGCTCGAGCCGACGAACGCATAGATCTCCGGCGGCTCGCCTTCGACCGTCTCCTGGATGGGCGCGTAGTGGAGGAGGACGATCTGACGCGAGGTCCTGAGCCGCGCGAGCGACGCCTCGAGCTTGAGCGCCTCGTTCACCGCCTCGTGGACGAACTGCTTGATGATCCCCTCGCCCCACGGGCCCAGCGCGCGCTTGCCGAACCCGCCTGCAAACCCTTTCACGCCGGCGATGCCGATGCCGCGGACTTCGGTGGCCTCGCCGTCCAGAATCGTCATGCCGGCGTCGGTGAGGATCGTGCGAACCTCGTCCTGATGACCCGACTCGAAGTCGTGGTTGCCGAACACGGCGACGGCCGGTACGCGAAGCGCCGCGCACTCGCGAGCGAGAATCCGCGCTTCGTCGGGGAGGCCGGTGTCGGTGAGATCACCCGCGAGCAGCAGCATGTCGGCTGATTCAGACACCTGGCTGAACAGCGTCTGAAATGCCCCGTGCGAGGTCCGGGTGCAGTGCAAGTCGCCGACGGCGGCGATGCGCACGACATCCGTCTTCGCCGACGCGGCGGCGGGCAGCGTGGAGCTCGACTGATCTGCGGCGGCCATGATCCGGGCGCACCTCCTCCGTTCGCGGAGTCTGCAATTCCCGGCCCAGCGGCCGATCAGTCGAGCTTCTTTCCTTACTTTCCGTCCACGGAGAAGGCGAGCAGCACGTTCCCGGGTGTGCCGCCCGCAGTGGGATAGCCCGAATTGAAGAAGACCATGCCGCCGCCAATCGACGGGCCCGGACCATCGATCGATCCGCCGCGGCCGGTGCCGCCGTTGATGGCGTCGTAGGCGCGAATGGTGTCGAAGTCCCAGATGATGGAACCGTCGGTCGTGGAATAGGCGCGCATGTGCCCATCGACCGATCCCGAGAATGCCACGCCAGGGATCGCGCTGACCGCGGCCGATTGCGCCGGACTGCAGCGCTGACGCGTCCCGCAGCCGGGTGGCGGCGTGTACCACACCCGTTCGCCGTCTTCGAGTCGCAGTGCGAACATCCCGCCGCCCTGTTTCGGATCGGCATCGGTGCTGTTGCTGTAGTTCAGCATGACGCGTCCGATGTCCGAGAGCGCGACGTAGACGTTCGACTGATCCGCCGCCGATCCCCACTGCACGCCGCCCATCGTCCCGCCGCGGCCGACCCGTGTCTGCCAGAGCACTTCACCGCCCTTGTCGGGATCGAGCGCATGGACGATGCCCGACTTCTGCCCGGCGACGAGCATCCGCCGGCCGTTGGCGAGCGACAGCAGAATGGGTGAGGACGAGAAGTCGAAGTCGGGTCCGTTCGACTCGGCGCAGTTGGTCTTGTCGGGCAGACGGCACGCCGCGGTATAGGCGTCCTTCTCGGTCATCTGACGCGACCAGAGAATCTTTCCCGAATCCAGGTCGAGCGCCATGAAGGCATCACTGGTTGGTGTCGTCGGGTCGCTGTAGTTGTTGCCGGTCGTCACGTAGAGACGATTGAGCTTCGCGTCGATCGCCGGCGCCGACCACACGGGGGCCCCCGACGGTCCCCAGAGCTGCGTGCCGACGGCGTTCTTCTTCGTCGGCTTCGGCACATCGAGGGTGTAGGTCTTCCACAGCATCTTGCCGGTGGCCGCATCGACGGCGACCACGCTGCCGCGGAACTTGCAGCACTCGTACGCCGGGTTCGCGCCGGACGCCTCTTCACCGGAGGCGGTGCCGACGTAGATGCGGCCGTTGTGCAGCGTCGGCGAGCCGCTGATGCGACCGACGGGGAAGTCGTCCACATCGGTTTTCCAGAGCAGGCGGCCGGTCGCGGCGTCGAGCGCGTAGAGGTTGGCCAGCGAGTCGCCGAAGACGGCGATATCGCGCGTACCGGCGCGTCCGACGCTGACCGCCGAGCGCACACCCTGGCCGGCGTCGAAGAACCAGTGGATGCAGCCCGTCGCGGCGCTGAGCGAATAGACCTTGCCGCCCCAGCTCCCGACGAAGACTCGTCCGCCGGCGATCGTGGACTGCGCGTACGACTGCAGGTCGCCAGGGAACGCGAACGCCCACTTCAGTTTCAGCTTGGGGATGTCACTGGCCGTGAGGCCTGCGGCTGCCGCGTCCTGGAAGCGGGTGTTGTTGGTGTTTTGTCCCCAGCCGGTCCATCGCGGACCCGAGTTGGGATTGAATGTCTCGGTAGGGCCGGTCCTTTCGGACCGGCCACCCGACGCCGTGCACATCGCCGCGGCCGGCGGCGTTGTGACCAGCGGATTCGAGAGCGATTTCCCCGTGAGGAATTCCGCGATCGCGCGCCGCTCGGCCGCGGTGCGGTTGTTGGCCATGGTGATCATCGATCCGGTCTCCATGGCCGACAGCACGCGTTCAGCCGCCAGCGATTTGAACGCCTCACGATTCGGCGCCCGGTTCGTGCCGTTGTCGTGACACTGCGCGCAGGTGCGCTTGTAGAGGTCGGCGCCGTCCGGGGCCTGCGCGGAGGCAGAGGCCACGAAGCCGAGAACGAGGAGCATGCCGATCCGCGATCGCGCTGATGTGTCATGGGCGGGGATTATATCGGCTTGGCTTTTGGCTCTGGGCTTTCGGCCTTGGGTTGCTGCCGAGAGCGCACGGCTTTGAGCCGTGAGCGCGTCGAATCCGCGCAGCCTGAAGCCTGGAGCACTAGGTGCGCTGTCCGCCGCTCGACGCCTTTGTACGTCCCGAGCACGCGCGTCCATCGCGCGAATTCAGCGAGGTGGGTCAGCGCGCGTGCGCATCCCATGTCGGATCGCGGGGCGTCCACTTCGACGTAGAAAGGTATTCCCATGGACTCCCGCGCATCGGGCGGCTCTCGAGCTTCGTCAGGTTGATGTCGCGAAGCGCAAACACGCTCAGTGCTTTGAAGAGCGCGCCGGGCGTGCTCGGCAGGGCGAAGACGATCGTCGTCTTGGTGGCATCGGCCGGCGGCAGCGCCGCCGATGATCGCAAAGCGTGTGATGTTGAATTCGAAGTCCTGCACCGCTTCCTGCAGCACCTCGAGGCCGAAGACGTCAGCCGCGCGTCGTGAGGCCAGTGCGGCCGCGCCGGCGAGCTTCTTCTCGGCGACGAGCTTCGCGCCGCCCGCCGTGTCGTAGACCGCTTCAACGGTCACGCCCAGATCCTTCAGGTAGCGCTCGCACTGCGCCAGCGCCTGCGGGTGCGAGTAGACGACCTTCACCTGGTCGATCTTGGTACCAGGCAGCGCCTGCAGGCAGTGGACGACGTCGAGCTCGACCTCGCCGTTGATGGAGAGGTCGTGGTCGAGAAGGAGGTCGTAGTTGCGATGGATCGTGCCGCCGATCGAGTTCTCGAGCGGGACCACGCCGTGCGTCGCGCGCCGATTGGTGACCGCGTCGAAGACGTCCTCGAAGCTCTTGCAGGGCAGCGTCTCGGCCTGTGGGCCGCCGAACTGCAGCGCCGCGGCTTCACTGTACGCGCCCGGGTTCTCCTTGATACGCAAGTCTCACTGACTGCTCCTTGTCGTTCGAATCATTCGAGTCGTTCGGATCGTTCGAGTCGAATGTGTATCACATGAACTGTCGGCCGTGCAGCACGGACACGACGATCGAAACAAGTGACAGGGCAATACAGGCGACACCAGCAATACGCTGAACGAAGTACACGCACATAAACCTGACGTATTGCTGGAATCGCCTGCGACACGCAGAGGCTGGCGTTCCGCGACCACGCCGGAATGCTGTCGCCGCCGTCGGCGTGCACAGAACGATTGCCCGGCCCACCGGTCGCCAGAGCTGCTCCATCTCCGACCAGGAACGGATGGGTTGTGGAAGCCCATCAGTCGGATCCCTTGCGTTTCGTCTCGCTCGCTGCGCTCGCTCGCTCGACTACTGAGTTGCCGCGCTTCGCGCGTTCCGCTTTTGCTCCGCGGTCCCGCGCGAGCGAAGCGAGACGAGGGTGGCTGCTTAGGACCGAGCGGAGACCAGCCCACAAGGTCCAACCATAGCGCGCCTCCGCAGTCCAGCCGTCCGCCTTCGGCAGACCAGCAGCCACGCGGGCTGGTCTGCATCTTCACCCTGAAACGGGTCGGCGCCCGGCGGGAGCGCGCTGCATCCCCACCCTCAGTCGATGACAGGCCACGGACCCGCCCACGCCTGGATCCCCCGCCGGCGCCCGCTCTCGGTGAGCACCGCAGGTGCCTGGGGGACCCGTCCGCGTGCATCGACGCCCACGGCACTTCCTCCTTCGGCGGTCTACCTCCACCGGCACGGGTTCGGCGAAGACCGTCGACGGCAGCGGACTGGAAGCCTCCCCGCCAGGGGCGCGCGCGCTCCTTCGCGACGACGACCCGGTCTCCCCATGGCACGAGCACCTGCCGCTCGGCGAGCTATCGCCCTCCGCCGATCGCGGGGGTCACCACCCCGCGACGACCTCGCATCGCCTGCACGCGAGAGTGACATGGTGTACGCGTTCGTCGCGCGCCGGTTCCAAGACGGGGCACTCATTTGCACCTGCATCCACCGCCGCGGGCTCGATCCGCACTCGCGCGACACCGCTGCTCCACAGTCCCTTTTCACTCTCCTCGCCTCCGAGCCCCACCTACAACCTCCCCCAGCCGCCACCGCACTCATGTCCCACCTGAGCAGTCAGTCGAACTACACCGGGTGCAGCCAGACGCGCTCGCTGGGGCTCGCCCCGAGTACGCCGAAGAGAGGCCGGGCACCCTCAGCTCGGCGCAGACCAGATCGACGTCCCGAGCCTGCTGATGAACGCGTCGGCGGTCAGCCTCATGCCGAGGGGGACCTGCTCGGCGATCTCCAGCGGCGTTTCGAACACGACCTCGCGGTGAAGCTTCGGTTGCTGCACCCGCGGGTCGACG
Organism: uncultured Acidobacteriota bacterium; assembly: GCA_963751025.1. Taxonomy (GTDB): domain Bacteria; phylum Acidobacteriota; class Vicinamibacteria; order Vicinamibacterales; family UBA2999; genus Gp6-AA40. The sequence continues at coordinate 867,648 of CAVVTC010000019.1, forward strand.
TGGTTCGTGCATCGGCGCCCTGCCGACAGCGCGGGCAGACGGATGCCGCGTTCTCCGAACCCTCGCGAAGGACGCTCCGCCTCCATCGCCGCGAACTCCCAAGCGTCTCGACGCCGAGCCGCGCAGGTAGCCCGGCGAGCTCCGGATCGTCCAGGGACGCGATCGGAAGCGGCGCGAGGAAGCCCGCCGGCGCTGCTGGAGGGCACGAGGAACACCGGCTCCGCCGTGCTCGCTCCGACCCGCGCCGCCGGCCTCGCCGGCGACGGCCTGTCCTCCGGCGCCCGCCTTCACCCCCTCGATGCTCGAGCTCGCTCTGGGCGCCTAACAGCACGCGCGCCGCCTCCGCCTCTCCTCCTGTAGTAGCGGGCAAGGCCGCGGGCGCGGAGAGCGCAGAGCCCCGGTCGCACGATCTTGAACCCCGGGCGCACGCTCCTCGACGCCGGCGACGATGGGGGCGAAGACACGGTGATCGCGCACCGCGTCGGCTGCAACCACCTTCAGCGTCGGCGACCGCGCCTGGGCGTCGCGACGGCGCTGACCGCGTCGCACCCCTTCGGCCCTCGCCTACGCCGAGCACGCCACGACCGCGTCGCTCTCCATCACCGCGATCGGCAGCGAGGCATTCAGCGGCTTCGGCGCCGGGAGCCGTTACGAGGTCATGCTGTGACCGGCCAGTCCGGAAACCACAGCACGAGACTGCGCACCGGCGCGTCGACGCGCATCATCACGCCACCGCCTCGAGCGGCACGTAGGCGACTGGCTGAGGCGGCGGCGCTTCGAAACCAGCGCACCGTCGATCGCGGGCAGCAGCACCCGCCGGCGACGAGGAACGGAGGGCGCCTCTGCTCGTCACGGTCACCGTCAGCTCGCGGCCGGCGAGATACCCATGGCCGACGAAAAAGGCCCGTCTGGACCGGCTCGGTGGACGCCGATGGAAGCCTCGGCCTGCGCCCAGGCCCCTGGACCAGGAGCACCGCGCCGCGGTCACGCAATCGTGCCGCAAGACGTGCCCCATCACCGATTGGATGCCTCGGCCCTCCGGGTCGCACGGCAACCACTCCTGGAGCACCTCGGCGATCGTCGCCGTCACGGCCAGCCAGTGTGAGCCCAGACCGGAATCAGCATGGAGCCGGGTTGGGTCGACCCCCAGCTTCTCCGCCGCTTCGGCGCCGAACCGCGGAACGCCCTCCACCACACCGCACCACGACCCCGCCTGCGAGGCTGCGGCGAGCAGTGCGGACAGGTAGCGACGCCGACGGTGTGATCGTATACGCGGAGCCCCGGCGAAGCCACCTTAAGTGAGAAGCGACGCCAGAGCGGGAAGCACCGGCAGCACGGGGGTATCGTAGTCGTCGCCCCTGCACCCGCTCGAGCTGAGCGCGGAGGCGGACCACATCTCGTCTCTGGATGCACCTCGCTCTACGCAGCGGCCAAACACTCCCTCAGGCAGAGGGTATGTTCGAGCCGCGTCAATGCCATGAGGTCCGAGATCGCCGCCTTCCGACATTGAAGAAAGGCTCATCCGTGCATTATGTTCGATTCTCGCCGATGAGACTGGCCGTGGTAGAGATCTCCGCGAATCCGCCCGCCTTTTGTCCTGAAGCGGTCGTCGCCATCAGCTGGGATGCCGTGCGGGTGACCATACCCAGGCCCGCGACATCCGCCTTCAGGTCGTACGTGCGCGTCGCATCCAGGGGGACTCGTCACCTCATAGCCGAAGGTCGCCCGCCATGCGGGCGGCGGACTCCATGCACATGTTGGTCTGGATGCCTGGATATCACGCCAGCTCGCGGATGGCCTCGCTCGTTGAGCCATGCCTTCAGGTCGGGGTCGCCGTAGAAGGCGGAGTTGACGTTCTCTGTCAAAAACAGGGCCGGGGCGACTGCGGCGACAGCATCCACCAGCTCGTTGCCTGCGCTTGTCTGGGCGCACAAGGGAATGCGGCGACGTCGAATCGTGACGCACGACCACGACCGGCCCCCCGCATCCGACACTCACGCCGACCAGCGCCGCGACGTTGTGCTCGCAGTCCGGATTGGTCTGGCGCCCCAGTAGTCCAGGTCGTCGAAGGCGCGCTGCATGCTCAATGACGATGAAGCCCTCGGGCCACGCGCAACCCATCCCATCACGCCCTGCAGATGTCGCGGTACGGGTGGCGGCATCCGCCACCCCGGTCACCGCCGCGGACCTGCCAGGGGGACCTGCCAGGTCAGCGGATGCTCGAGCGACACCTCAACCGGCTGGCGTCACCTCACGGCGGCTGCGGATCGGGGGCAGCCACCCAAGTGCGATGCCGCCCAGCACGAGGGCGAGTCCGACACCCTGCGCGAGGCCGAACGCCTCGCCCGCGAGCGCGACGCCCAGTACGACCCCGGTGACCGTGCTGAGAGCAGGTCATATGACCCCGACCACGCCGGCGGGCAGACGCCGCAGGCTCGGTGTACGATGACGATGCATGACGCCCGCTGGGGCGATCACCGTGAGGTACGCGAAGCCCAGAGCGGAGGACGGCGTGAGCGCGGGCGGAGCCCCCTCGACGAGGAGTGCGACCGGGATAAGAAGCACTGAGCCGCCGACCCGGCGACGACGATCGCTGGTGATTGCGGGGATGTCGTTAGAGCCCAGCGGGCCGTGAGGATGTAGCCGAACGACGAGGGGACCATCGCCACTGAGGGAGTGTCGCGACGCCCCAGAGGTCGATCGGTCCGCCGCCGAAGCCGAGCATGACCCCGACTCCGACCAGGCCGACAAGCGCGCCCAGCACGGCGATGATACCTCTGGTGGCGCTGGCGAAGCATGGCCCACGCGAACAGGATCATGACGAGCGCGGACGTCGACATGAGTGTCGCCGCGAGACTCGAGGGCAGGCGCTGGCCCGCGATGTAGATGAGGACGAAGAACCCGCCGACGTTGAGCGCGCCCAGCACGAGCGAGCGCCACCACCAGTGTCCGGTCGTCGGCAGTCGCCGCGAGATCAGGAGCAGGATGAGCCCGGCGGGCAGTGCGCGCAGCAGACCGCCCCACAGCGGCGACTCCGCCGGAAAGGAGCTCAGGGGCTATGATATAGCCAGCTCCCCGAGGCGATCGGGGCGATGGCAGTGAAAAGCATCGAACCGATGCGGGATGATTGACTTCCACGGAAGACAGTTTAGCTTTAGCAATACGAATGAGCCAGGCATGGCAACCTCCGGGTCATTGTCAGTGAGCATCCGCACCCACAAGTCGTACTTCTGCTCGGCGGACAAGAACCGCTTCACACGTCGCCCGGTCGCTGACATCGGGATCCTCCTTCTACGACGTCCCGACACCATCCCCAACTGTGGTCTTGGAAACGCGGACCCTGTCGCGGAAATCAGCGGCAACACAGGGTTCTGCTCGCGGCCGACGAGCGCCTTGTTACGGCGGGCGGAGGCGGTCTCGTGGTACGGGGGGCGTCGGGGATCGTGCGCAGACTGTTCGAACTCACTGGATTTTCCGGGTTGCTCGACGATCGGGACCCGCAGTTGCGCTTGAGCTGCGGCGCGGCAGTCGGCGGTGGAGGGGATGCGCTCGAGTTCGCGCGTCGCGATGCCGGGCTGTCGATCGCGGATCTGTTCGTCGCCTACTTTGCCCTTGGGGGTGCGGCAGACCACGGCCAGCTGGTCGCCTACCTCAACGGTGATGCCGAGCTCTTGGACCGCCACCAGCGAGACATCGCCGTCCATGCCATCAACGAGCATCTCGCCGATGTCGGGCGCACCGAACAGTTGTTGTCGTACGCGTCGGCCTGAGCGAAGGAGGGGGGAATCCGGATGAGTGACCACGAACAGTTTGACGAACGGATCTGGGCGGCGGAGCGGCGCGACTTCGTCGCCGACTGGCGAGACGGCATCGCCGCCGATCGGGACGCGGATGCCGACCGAGAGAGTCGACAGCGGACGAACGCGAACAACGAGCAGACGATCGCGAAGCCGACCTCGACGAGTTGGAACAACGTCTCGACGTTCGTGCCGTCGAGATGGGCCTTCCACCGATGCGGACGCCAGCCGAGCGCGAAGATGCAGCAGCTCGGCGTGCCCAAGCCGCCGACTCTCGTGACGGGGCACGAGAGGAGCGACAGAGGCTCGGCGTTGGCCGCGAGAGCGCTGCAACCGACCGGGACGAGGCAGCGACGCGACGGGCGGCAGCGACCCCGACGACGCAGTTGGCGGCGGCCTTCGCTGAAATCGCCCGGCATCTCTATCAGGCCGAGGACTTTGACGACGTCCTCACCAGGATCGTCCTGGTAGCCGTTTCGACAGTCCAAGGTTGCGAGATGGCCAGCGTGACGATGCGCGACGACGCCGGCTATCGCACGGTGGCATCTACCCACGAGGCTGCAATCGAGAGCGATCGTGCTCAGTACGAGGCAGGCCAAGGTCCCTGCCTCGACGCCGTCGAGTCAGCTGTCGTGTACACACCAGCGTTCCCCGACGCCCGTTGGCCGGCGCTCGCCGCACGCCCGACCGATTCGGGCGTCGCGTCGGTGGTCTCGTACCGCTTAACCCCCTCAAACCCCGACCCAGTTGGTTCCCTCGCCGGATCGCTCAACGCCTACTCCGGCACGCCCGACGCCTTCGACGCCGAAGCCCAAGAGATCGGATTGATCCTCGCCGCTCACGCCTCTGTGGCCGCCGGAGCGATGCGTGAACGTGAAACGCTCGAGGAGATGAGCCGTCAACTTCATCAGGCCCTCTCGTCCAGAGACGTCATCGGCCAGGCCAAGGGCATTCTGATGGAACGACTGCGGATCACACCCGAGGAAGCATTCGACGTCCTGCGCCGTTCCTCACAGCGACTCAACGTCAAACTTCTCGAAGTCGCCGCCAGGCTCGCCGAAACCGGAGAATTCCACGACACCACCATCCAATCCGGGCGGTAGGTCCGAACCGTTCGGCGAGGACCCCGCCACGTCACCAGTCTGCCGACAGGGTCTCGCCGGCCGCCTGGACAGCACCGTTGCGTCATTGCGCGTACCCGACGATCTATAACTGTCGGCGCCTCAATCACGACGAGCCGCCTGGACCTCGCGGAAACGACGCGGACAATCCCGACTCGCCACGTCCGAGACCGCCGGATCGTTATCTCTCTGCCGACCAGAGCGAGGCGGTAATCGCAGTGTCGACGAGGGGGCGCATGGTCACCAGCGAGGCCACGACACCGACCGTCGAGCGACGCGTCCTCTACGATGGGCCGCCGAGCCGGGGGAACGGTGACTGGCGACTCGGGATGTTGTCGACGGTTGATGTACTCCTGCGGTCGACTCGGTGGCGACCACAGCGAGAACGGGACGAGCTGGTGACACGGAGTCGCGGGAACTAAATACGAGCCGCTGCCGCTGGCCCATTGCTCGATCACGAAGCACGGCATGTCGCCGTTGCGGGGCTGGACCCACTCTGACGGTCTCGCCAAGTGTTGCGCTGGGTACATTCGCAACGCAACGTATGAGGAGGGGCGTGGACTCGAACGACGAGCAGCGCTTGGAGCCGGGTGTGCGACAGCCGGCACCAGCCGAACGGGTTGTCCGGCCGGACAAGCTGAAGACGACGCACCATGTTGTCGGGCCGACGGAGGCGGTGACGGCGGTTGAGCAGCCGCCAACTCGGTGGTCAGGCAACGAGATCGGCATGGGTGCCCGGTGGGATTCGGGGCTCCGTCGGCATCGTGACGTCGATCGATGAGCGCTTCGGTGATACTCATGTGCAGCGAAGCCGCATTTAGCGATGGTTGATCGACGGATTGAGATCGACCTCCGCGCTGAGGTTGGCGCTCCGCGCCTCGCCCGCCGGTCGATTCAGGGCTGGCTCGAGTCGCTGGGATGCGTAGCCGACCAGCTCTCCGACGTCGGACTCGTGATCGCCGAACTCGTCACGAATGCCGTCGTCCACGCCCACACGCCGGCGACATTGATCGGCCAGCGCGAACCCGGATATGTGCGGATCGAGGTACACGACGACAGCACCAAGGGCCCGACGCTACACGACGTCGGGACGGCGCAAGGCGGGTTCGGTCTGAAGATCGTCGAACGCTTGAGTGAGTCATGGGGTTGGGGCTATCGGCCGGCGGGCGGCAAGGTCGTGTGGGCGCTGGTTCGTTGCTGACCGACACGGCGAACAAGCGGCGTCACCGTCGAGCAGACGTTCAGCTGTCGACGCCTGCCGGGAATCTGCATCTGCGGCCGGGTGTGAGGTGACCGTGCCGTCGCCGTCGTCGCTGACAGTGAACAGCTCGTTCACGTCGCAGAGTTCGAAGAGCCGACAGACGGCGGGACTGGGTCGTTGCACAATGAGTCGACGATCCAATCCTGCGGCGTGCGACCGCACCGATAGGAGCTCATGTAATCCGGTGGAGTCGAGATAGGAGACTTCCGACAGGTCGATGACGATGTCGCCGTCGGTTGCCGCGACCAACTCGTCGAGGGTCGAACGGAGGTCTGCCACGTTCTCCAGATCGATTTCGCCGCACACCGTGACGGTGGCGGCCCGGGATCGCACTTCAGACGTGATCCGCAACGGAACATCGAGTGACATGAAGAACCCTCCCGAGGTCTTGAGGCGAGTCCGGATCCCCCAGCTGCTGAAGACGAAATCTACGGTATCGACGCCACTCGGCCTGCCGCAACAGTCGACACCGCAGCCAGCCGGCTTTCGGGCTCGTTCCGCGTCGCTCTGCCGGTAGACCGCCAATCAGCGATGTCAACGCATCGCTCAACCCTGAGCCCGATGCCGGCGGCGACGTGACCATCTGCGCCCATCCCACCCACCGCCCAAGAACCGAGTGACCACGAGGAATAGCAGGCGGCGACTGTCGATCGGGGTTGCGCTCAGTGACCCAATCTGCCGGCGGTGTCGTTCGGCGCGGCCAATCCGATGAACCGCAGCGATCAAGTGACACCGGACAACCGACTTCAGCTGCTCACGCCGTGGCGCAGCTTGGGGATCTTCAACTCGTCGTCACCGGCCTCCGTGGCCAACAGACGTGGGCGGGACCCATTGCGCTCAGTGGTTCGAGTGTCGCTACGTTCGCAGCGGTCAGCACCGATCTGCTCGGCCACGATCAACTCTTGCATCACCACACGCGCCGCGTCACGGACCAGATCAACACCTTCGCCGGCACGGAACGCGTCCAACGGTTCGGACAGGACAGACTGTGACAGGGCCATCGGTGAGGGTTCTCCTTCGTGTGCTCTTGCAGGAACACACCGAGAATCACGCCGATGGCCCCACCAGCGGTGGATCCCCCAGCTCACCGTAAAGCCCCCCACCTCACGGGACGCCGCTGCGGTGGGTCTCCGAATCGCCTGACAGGACTGGGCATCAGGCCCGATCCACGGCACACTCCAACTTCGCGCTTGTTCATCTTCGAGCGGCCCTTGACACCCTTGTCCTTGGCTTCGTTGTAGAGCTGGTCGTAGGTGCGCCCACCGGCGCCACGGTGCGACCGTAAACCACCACGGCGAGACGACGAGATGTCCTCGGTCGAGGTGCGGCTCGCCTCCTCCGCCTCGCCGGCGCGCGCCCGCTCCTTGTTGACGGTTCGGGCGGCGATCTCTTCGGCGGTGTCTTCGCTCTCGCCGCGCTCCTTCAAGCTCCGCTTGATGTGCTCGTACTGGCGTTCGCGCTTGGCGTTCCAGGCATCTTGTGGCACGGGTGTTCCTCCTCCGGCAGCTTCGCCTCAGTTACGGGGTGTGGAACAGGTCGGTGCAGCTCCACGTGTTGCAGATACCCAGTTGCACGCGCCTGAGACACGGCGGTGGCGAGTCTGTGAGCGTCAACGATGTTCATCGACACGCTGGCGGCATGATTTAGCTTGCGCGCGATTGAAGTAGCGATCGGGCGACGCGCAACCCCGAGTTCAGGTGGCTGTCGGAACGACCTTTACGGTCGCTCCGTAGACCAAGCCGGTCGACGACACGAGGGCGCGATGTCGAGCCATCGCGGTGGCGCCGTGGTTTGGGTGGCGCTCATGGAGAGCAGTGTTGTGGCGTGAGCGTCGACGCCCCGTCGCATTCGTTCCGTCGTTAGCAAGGAACGACCCAGCAGAATCCGCCTGTTACTCGTAGGACTTGAGCATCGGCGATCACCTGAATAGATGCGGCACGCGCGTTCGCCCTCGGAGTCTCGTTCCGCCGAAGCGAACCGACCGCCGCCGCATCTGCGTCACTCGGACCAGGCAATCGAATAGTCCGCCACCGTCCAGGGCGCGACCGCAACTGGGTCGAGGTGGAACAGTGAGACTGGCCGGTAGGTGATGTGATTGTCGCCGCGGTCGGCGAAGAACTCGTTGAGGGCGTGCACAAGGACGTTGTGGTCGACGTCACTGACGTCGCATTCGCCGCGCAGGTAGTCGCTGAGTTGATCGGCGTTGAGATTGCCGCCAAGGCCGAAGCAGCACACGAGGCGACACCGCCTCGGGCACGCCAAGCTCAGCCGGCCGCAGCCACCAAGTCACGCTGGAGCCAACGCAGACATCAGCCGCTCACGCCGGGCCTGCCCGATCTCGGACAAATTTGACAATCGTGTCGGCGGCGGCATCGTCGTCGATCATCGACACGTCCACAACGAGCGGGTCGAGGGCGAGCACGAGCGGTTCACGGACGGCTCGCTGACGAGTCATGAGCTGGACAGGGTCTTGGTCAGTTACCAGCGGGCGATGGCCCTTCTTGACAGCCTTACGGGCGAGGTACTCGACCGGGGCCGTGAGCCACACCACGATGTGGCGAACCAGGTGATCCCTGACAACGGCTGACTCGCACACCGACGCGGCCGGGCCGATGACCGCTGGGTCGCCGGACGCCAGCGCCGTGACGGCAATTTCGGCCTCGAGCACGTGCAGAGCGTCGATGCCCTCGGCATCAGCCACTTGGGCCGCCGTGCGACCGCCGGTGTAGTCGGCGAGCCGCTCATCGCCGTCGACCAGCTCCACGCCGAGGCGTTCGGCCACGGCACGTCCGATCGACGTCTTGCCAGCACCCATCAATCCCAACAGGACCACATGCTGCGCCATGGCGCCCGACATACCCGGACACCACCGACTCAAGACGCGTCGCAACACGCCGTGCACAGCGGAACTTCGCCACAGGGCAGCGGAGAACCGGTAGAGAGCGATCCTGCGGATGGAGGCACGCCAGACCACCCGCACCGAAATCGATGCGATCGAGTGCGGCATGGCGATCGCTACGTGGGCGTGCCTCGAACGATGCGAGTCGTGGTTTGGGTCCGCTCGTGGTGGGCAGTGTCCCGGGCATGACGAGTCGCATCTCCCAGATCACCCTTGATGTTCAAGACGTGTAGCGGATGGCTCAGTTCTGATCAGCCGTGCTCGGCTACACGGGAAACGACGCGACGACGGTTCGATTCTGCTGAATCCGTCGTCCGGTGGCTAGCACGGTCTGGCTGCAGACCGGTGCGACGCAGAAGGTCGGCAAGCTGCGGTGCCACCTCGACCTTCGTAGCACCGACGCTGCTGCCGAAGCCGAACGACTTCTCAGCCTCGGTGCTGTTCGGGCCGACGTCGGCCAACGTGGTGACGAAGGGTTCGACGTGCTCGCCGATCCGGAAGGCAACGAGTTTGTGTTCTTCATCGGACCGATCCTCCGTGAATCTGCTTCGCAACTTGCGCGGCCATCCGCTCGCTCGCCGATGGCGCGGGGCTCTCGCCAGGCGGCAACGGCCGCTTCTTGTTCCGTTCCATACGCGCCACCATCAAGAGCGAGCCATCCACTCGACGAGATTGGTGGGCGGCTTGATGCGCGTTCGGCGCGGACGGTTCCGTCGGCTCGGCGGCGGCCGGTTTGCGCTCGGTGCGGTGCTGGGTACGTGCAGCACATCGGGCGAGCGATCGGAGTGGGTGATGGAGTTGGGCTATTTCTTGTCGTCGGAGGAACACGGACCGCTGGAGCTGGTGCATCAGGCACAGCTTGCTGAGCGGGTCGGAATCGGGTCGGTGTGGATTTCCGATCACTTTCACCCGTGGTTGGACGAGCAGGGTGAGAGTCCGTTCGTGTGGAGCGTGATCGGTGCGATCGCGGCGACGACGCAGCTCCGGGTCACGACGGCTGTGACGTGCCCGACGATGCGTACCCATCCGGCAGTGATCGCTCACGCGGCGGCGACGTCTGCGGTGCTGCTGGATGGTCGCTTCGAGCTTGGCGTGGGTACCGGCGAGAACCTCAACGAGCACATCTTCGGCGATGCGTGGCCGATCACCGATCAGCGCCTCGAAATGTTGGACGAGGCCATCGATGTGATCCGCCAGCTGTGGAGCGGTGCCGAGATCACCCATCGCGGCCGCCACTACACGGTCGAGAACGCTCGTCTCTACACGTTGCCCGAGGAGCCGCCGCCGATCGTGATGAGCGGCTTCGGGCCGAAATCGACGGAGCTGGCGAGCCGGATCGCCGACGGCTACGTGTCGACGACACCGAACGCCGAATTGCTCGAGACATACCGCTCGAACGGCGGCCGCGGGGAAGCCAGCGCCGGTTTCAAGGTGTGCTGGGGAGAGGATCGCGACAAGTGCGCGGAGCTTGCCCACCGCCTCTGGCGCACGAGCGGTGTTCCCGGCGAGCTGTCGCAGGAGCTCCGTTCACCAGCGTTGTTCGAACAGGCCGCATCAAAGGTCACGGTCGACGACATTGCGGAGGTGATCCCGTGCGGGCCTGACGTCGACGCCATCGTGGCCGCCGCAAAGCAGTACGCCGACGCCGGCTTCGATCGGTTGTACATCAGCCAGATCGGGCCGGCCCAGGATGAGTTCTTCGAGTTCGTCGCCAGCGATCTGGCTCCGGCACTCGAGTCGATCGACATCCATTGCCGCGCAACGGCCCTAGCGAGGGAGCAGTCGTGAGAGCAGTCGTTTGGCATGGCCGCCAAGACGTCCGAACCGAGACGGTGCCCGATCCGACGATCGAGGAGCCCACGGATGCAATCGTGCGGATCACGAGCACCGGGCTGTGTGGCTCCGACCTGCATCTTTACACGGTGCTGGCGCCGTTCATGACGCCAGGCGACGTGCTCGGGCATGAGCCGATGGGGATCGTCGAAGCGATCGGTTCGGGTGTCGAAAACCTGGCGGTCGGCGACCGGGTCGTCGTCCCATTCAACATCTCGTGCGGGCACTGCTTCATGTGCGAGCTCGGTCTTCAATCACAGTGCGAGACGACGCAGGTGCGCGAGCACGGAAGCGGGGCCGCCCTGTTCGGGTACACGAAGCTGTACGGCCAGGTTCCCGGCGGCCAGGCCGAGCTCCTGCGAGTTCCGCACGCCAACTACGGCCCCATCGTGGTGCCCGACGGGCCCCCCGATGACCGCTTCGTGTTCCTGTCGGACGTGCTACCGACGGCTTGGCAGGCCGTGCAGTACGCCGCCGTCGGCAAGGGCGCTTCGCTGGTGGTACTCGGCCTTGGGCCGATCGGGGACATGTCCTGCCGGGTGGCGCGCTACCTCGACGCTGGTCGCGTGATCGGCGTCGACCTCGTAGCTGAGCGGCTGGAACGGGCGCGAGCGCGCGGGGTGGACGTGCTCGATCTGAACGACTTCGACGGCGACGCCGACGTCGTCGCCGCGGTGCGTGAGATGACCGATGGACGCGGCCCCGATGCCGTGGTCGACGCCGTCGGTATGGAGGCTCACGGTTCGCCAGCCGCCCAGTTCGCCCACAAGCTGACAGCGCTGATGCCGAACGTGCTCACCGAGCGACTGATGAGAGTTGCCGGCGTCGACCGTCTGGCGGCGCTCCACCTGGCGATCGACCTCGTCCGCCGGGGCGGCACGATCTCGGTGATCGGCGTCTATGGCGGCCAGACCGACCCGATCCCGATGATGACATTGTTCGACAAGCAGATCACGATCCGCATGGGGCAGGCCAACGTCCGCAAGTGGGTCGACGACATCCTCCCGATATTGACCGATGACGATCCGCTCGGCGTCGACGAGTTCGCCACGCACCACCTCCCGTTGAGCGAGGCCGCCTCGGCGTACGCGATGTTCCAGGAGAAGCGCGACGGGGCGGTCAAGGTCGTGTTCCAACCCGGTGCAGGCTGATCGGCGATGCATGCCGGCGCCGTGGGCGCCATCGGAAACATGGGAACGGCGGTGCTGCGCGCGCTGCGACCCAACAGCGCAGGGCCTCGGGCGAGTGAGCACCGCGGTCGGCGGACGACGTGACCCGCATCCGGCGGCTCGGCAGCGTCCCGAGTCCCGCAGCTGGCGGGCTCGCAAAGAGTTGCGGTGTACGTTCCCCACACTGGCGTGGATCATCAACCAGGTGGTGGAGCTGATGGCGGCGGCAATTGACCATCGCCAACTCGGGTTTGGTTCCGGATCGGTTTCCGATCCAGAACGGAGGGTCGTGAAACGTGGCGCCGGGCGCTGCGCGGTTTGGCAGTAACTCAGGATGCAGGGGGGCGAACGGACGATGGCTCATCAACGAATTGAGATTGAACTTGCGGTGGAACCTGTCGCTCCGCGCCTCGCTCGCCGGTCGATTCAGGGCTGGCTCGAGTCGCTGGGGTGCGCGGCGGAACGGATCCCGGATGTCGGGCTCGTCATTGCCGAGCTCGTGACGAATGCTGTCGTCCACGCCCGGACGCCAGCGAGACTGATCGGTCAGCGTGAACCCGGATATGTGCGGATCGAGGTACACGACGACAGCAGCGAGCGCCCGAATCCGCACCGAGTCGGGACGGGCCAAGGCGGCTTCGGGCTCACGATCGTCGAACGCTTGAGTGAGTCATGGGGCTGGAACTCTCAGCCCGCGGGCGGCAAGGTCGTGTGGGCACTCGTCCGTTGCTGATCAACACGGCGCCGCGGCAGCATCGCGTCGAGCAGACCTCAGTTGTCGCCGACCGCCGAGGTTCCTTGATCGCTGGCCGGCTGCGACGTCAACTCAGCATCCCCATCGGTGCTGCCAGCGAACAGCTCGCTCACGTAGCAGAGCTCGAAGAGTCGGAGGACTGCCGGACTCGGTCGATGCACGATGAGTCGACGATCCAGTGCCGCGAGGTGCTCACGTGCCGATAGCAGTTCATGCAATCCGCTCGAATCGAGATACGAGACTTCCGCCAGGTCGATGACGATGTCGCCCTTGGTGATCGCAACCGCCTCGTTGAGCGTCGAACGGAGGTGGGTGACATTGTCCAGATCGATTTCGCCGCGCACGGCGACGGTGACCACTTCGGGTCCAACCTCAGAAATGATCCCAAACGGAACATCGAGCGACACGAAGAATCCTCCCGGGGTCCTGCGCCAGATTCGATGCCCTCGCTGCTGAAGACACGACTGATGATAGCGACGTCGGTAGCAACGTCGCAAAGCCGGGACAGCAACCGAAGCTGTGACTCGTTTCGCCAGACCACGACGAAACCGGCCTCAGTCAGCCATCCGCGCCGCCGTCTCGATCGCAAGCAATTGTGCAGGTCAGGCGCCTGTGATTCGAGTGGCGAGCAGCCGTTTACCTTCCTCGGCGCCCTTACGGCTGGCGCCTTGCGCCCGGCGGAAGAACTCGGCGAGTTCGGTGTCGCCGGCGTCCTCAGCGTCGCGGATGTAGGTGTCCAGTCGAAGCACGTTGCTCAATGACGCTTCCGTGAACCAGATGATGTTGTAGTCCTTATCGAGCGTGCCGGTGACTTCGCCGGTCTCGGTGTTGCTCATCGCGCCTCCTCGTGGGTTCGTAGCGGTGGCGCATCGATACCCGTCGCGACCCAGCTGTAACCTCGGACCGACAGGACTGGGTGACAAGCCCCGACGACGGCGACGAGCCTCCCGCTGCACTAATGGAGCAAAATGTCCGGCAGCTCTTTGTTTGTCAGCGCGGGAGGGCGAGCACCATCAGCGTCGACCATGTCAGGTGGGTCACGATGGGGGCGAGCACCCCGCGGGTCGACAGACGCTCGAGGCTGAACAGGGTACCCATGATCGCCGCGGCGATGACGAGGGCGAGGTTGCCGGTGGCCGCGGTTACGACGACGTACACGACAGTCGTGGCGATCGCAGGGTGATTTGGTTCGAGCGCGGCGTGGAGCGCGCCGCGGAAGAACAGCTCTTCGCCGGCGCCGTTGACGAGCGCGACGAACAGCACGACGGCGATGGGGCCGGCATCAGCGGTGGCCAGCACGCCGTCGAGAGCGGGGCCGACGAGCGGCAAGTGACGAGCGACCAGGTACCCGAGGGCAAACACCCCGAACGCGGCGATGCCGACAATGACTGGATCGAGGAACGTGCGCCACGTCGTGCCGCGATCAGGCTGGAACGGTATCGGTCCGGAGACGAACGCTCCGACCGTCCAGGTGGCTGCCACCAGCAGAGCGAGGACTGTGAACCACGCCGAGCCGTGGGGCACGCGCAACGTGGCGGCCAGTAGCGCCGTCCCGACCACGATTGCGATGGCGATGACGACCCGTCGCCGCCGCCGCGCGGCCGGCACATCGACAGTCGCTGGCTTGGTCGAAGGGACGAGGAGGTTAGCGACGCGCACGGACCTCGGCAGCCACCCGACGCTCCGCTCTCGCCGCCAACGCTCTGGCGGAGGCCTCGGCGAACGTCATCGGCGTGTGGCCCAGAAGTTCGTCGAGACGGTGGTCGCGCACCACGACCTCATTCGTCAGGGAATCGACCAGGGTCCGAGCCGTGGTCAGATCGACGTCAGTGATCAGCCGCAACCAGTGCGACGACAACCGCGGCGACAGCAGCGGTACGGCCACGATGAGCCGACGACGGTCCATCACCCTGCTGGCGATCACCATCATGTCGAGGTACGTGAGGACTTCGAGCCCGCCGATGTCGTAGACCTCACCGATCGTGTCGGGTCGACCGAGAACTCCGATCAAGTCGATCAGGGCGTCGTCGACGGCGATCGGCTGGGTCTTGGTCTGGACCCAACGCGGGGTAATCATGACTGGGAGCCGCTCGACGAGTTGGCGCAGGATCTCCCAGCTGATGCTCCCGTCGCCGATCACGATGCCTGCCCGCAACGCCGTCGTCGGAGCCCCGTCACGAAGGATCGACTCCACCTCACGTCGGCTGCGCAGATGCTCGGAAAGGTCATCCCGTTCGTCACCCAGACCGCCGAGGTAGATCACCTGGCTCAGCCCGGCATTGGCGGCGGCTGCAGCGAAACCGGTCGCACCCGCTCGATCCCGCACTGCGAAGTCCTCGACATCCAACGAGTGCACGAAGTAGTAGGCGGCTTCCTGGCCATCCAACGCCCGGCGCAGGCTCTCCGCATCGCCAATATCGGCGTACACCGCTCGTCCAGCACCGGTGTAGCCGCCGGGATCCCGTGTCAGCGCGGTCACATCATGACCCGCATCCGTCAACGCCTTCGCGACCAGCGACCCAATGAACCCCGTCGCCCCCGTGACAGCGACCCTCATCGTCCCCAGCCGCAACTCGGATCCGGCGAACGTCGTCTGAACACGATGCTGCACGGTACCCCAATGCGATCCCGGCAACCCCCGACACCCAAACGTCGCCCAGATTGCGGAATCAGACAGATCGCGCCCAGGTCTTGAGTCGCGTCTCTAGCTGGTCGCGAAGGAACTGGGCGTCGGTGACGGCGTGTCCGTACCAGTCGTTGTTGAAGTAGGCGTACACATCGCGGCCCTGGTCGAGTAGCGCTGCCAGTCGGTCGACCCACTCGCAGAGGCGGGTCTCGCCGTACGAACCGTGGTATGGATGCTCGAGCGCGTCCGGTCCGTGGAAGCGCACATAGGTCCAATCGGCGGTGAGCACGAAGGGATGTGGCACCAGCAGGTCGTGGATGCACAGTGCGGCGCCGTGCCGGCTGAGCACGTCGAACACGTCGTCGTGCAGCCACGAGCGCTCGCGCAACTCGACCGCCCACCTGATCGTCGACGGTGCCGTCGACAGGAACTCGTCTAGCCGTTCGACGTTGCGCGCCCAGCGGGGAGGGAGCTGCACGAGGTTCGGTCCGAGGTGGAGGCCGAGCCGCTCGACGCGGTCGAGGTGGTTGGCAATCCATGATCCCGGGTCACGCAGCTTCATGCGATGCGACCCGAAGGCGCCGAGCTTGACGGCATAGAGGAAGCCCGGCCGAGCCGCCTTCGCCCAATTCTCGACGGCTGTCGGGGTGGGCAGACGGTAGAACGTCGAGTTGAGCTCAACGGTATCGAACAGCGACTGGTAGTGGTCGAACCATCGTCGCTGTGGGAGGTCGGCCGGGTACACGATGCCGCGCCAGTCCTTGTACGACCAGCCCGAACAGCCGACCCGCAACGCGCCGGTGACAGCCAATTCACGCATCGGCCACGGCCAGCCGGTGAGCTAGACGCAGATCCGCGACGAGCGCCGCCCGGATCTCAGCCGCTGCCTCGTCGGCGCGCAGAACTGCCGATGGGTGGTAGGTGACGATGGCGAGCCGATCTCCGACCGACAACACCTTTCCTCGGTTGGCGGCGATCGCCATCGAACGTCCGAACACGGATCGGGCGGCGGTGGCGCCGAGGGCGACGATCACGCGTCCTTCGACGGCACGCAACTCGGCGTCGATCCACGGATGGCAGGCCTCCACCTCGGCGGTGTTGGGCTTCTTGTGCAGCCGCCGCTTGCCTCGGTCCTCGTGCTTGAAGTGCTTGACAGCGTTGGTCGCGAACACCGACTCGCGATCGATCCCGGCGTCGTCGACGCAGCGCCACAGCACGCCGCCCGCCGGGCCGACGAACGGATGACCCTGCCTGTCCTCCTGGTCGCCGGGTTGCTCGCCGACCAGCACGATCGGCGCATTCCGGGCGCCTTCGCCGAACACGGCCTGAGTGGTGTCGGCGTACAGAGGGCAGCCCTTGCAGTCCTGCACGGCGCGCTGCAACGTCCGCAGCGAGCGGGATGCGGGCACGAACGGCTCAGCCGTCCACCTCGTCTCCATGGTCGGGCCGCCGATCATGAATGAGTGATGCCCGTCGCACGTCTGGGACAATCATCATTTCTTCTCGCCACACCGCCGGCGGGTCCAACCGGCGCGTTGGGCTGCCGCTCTCAGCGCACAGAGACGACGCCAGCCCCTTCGACGCGGACCCCTATGTACGGATGGCCCGCGGTACTACTTCGACCTGGCCGCGGCCTTGCCACCCTTGCTGCCCGCAGCCTTGTGCTGCGCATGGGTACCGCCCTGGCTGCTCTTGCCCGAACCGGAATGCGACTTCTCACCCCCATGTTTGGACGCATTGGGCGAGTTGGCGATCTTGGCGGCACGTTCCTTGGACATGCCCTTGTCCTTGAGCGCTTCGTACTGTTTGTCGTTCTTGACGTGTGCTGACTTGCCCGGCATAGGTTCCTCCTCTGCGTCAAGCCGCAGTACCCACACCCATATGAGGTCACACCCGCCTCATGGCCGGCACAGGGACGCCCCGTCGAAGAGCACCGAGAGTCGGCGTACCGTCCCTACCAGTCGATCCTCAAGGTTCATCGGGCGAATGATTTGCATCCGCGATGTTTGGAGGTCATCTCAGTGCGGTACAGCCGTGCGGTGAACGACGATGTCATTCAACTGGCGACCGCTGTCGCCGACAGGTTGGCGGGCCGTCGTCTCGCGTGTGCCGAGTCGCTGACCGCAGGAAGGCTGACAACCGCGTTCGCTTCGGTTGCCGACGCGGTCACGTTCCTTCGAGGCGGGCTCGTCGCCTACCAGCCTGGCGTGAAAGCCGAACTGCTCGGTGTCACCGCCGAGAGTGTGCTGTCGATCGAGGCGGCTGGGCAGATGGCGTACGGCGTCGCCGAACTCCTCGACGCAGAGGTGTCGGTCGCGACAACGGGACTCGCCGGAGGTGCGCCGGAGGACGGTGTTGAGGTCGGCACCGTGTTCGTCGGTACGTTCGTCAGCGGTGTCGTGCGCGGCTCGACGCATCGCTTCGACGGTGAACCGGAGGAGGTCTGCGAGGCGGCCACGCACCAAGCGCTCGAGAATCTCTTCGAGGCACTGTCCGCACGCGTCTTCCTCGGCGACGCGGCGGCTCGGTCGGGGGAGATGCGTTGGGGGCGTGTTGGCTGACTTGCCGGCATAGGGATGGCGCGACGAGCCAACGGGTATGGGTTTGGCGGCTGTCGGCGACCTCACCGACGACAAAGAATTCGAACGCGAAGGCAGGTCGACGAGCTTGCCGGCAAGGTCAAAGAAGCGGTCTACACGGCCAAGGACAAACTCATTTGGAAGGACTGATGGCGAATGAAGGACGAACAGCTCCACGAACTCCTCTACCAAGCGTTGGAGACCGAGATTGGCGGTCTCGCCGTCTACGTGACGGCCATCAAGTGTGCGGTCAACGATGACCTCAAGAGGGAATGGGAGGAGTACCTCGAACAGACTGAGAATCACCGCGCCGTTCTTGAGACGCTGTTCGGGGAGCTCGGGCTCGATCCGTCGGCGGAAACTCCGGGCCGCGTCGTGGTTCGTCACGTCGGTGAGTCGCTGGTGACGGCGATGGAGATGGCGCTGGCCTCGGGTCCCCCCGAAGCTGCTCAGCTCGTGGCCGGTGAGAGCGTCGTGAACGCTGAAACGAAGGATCACCTCAACTGGGAGTTGCTCCGAACGGTGAGCGAGAAGGCCACCGGGCCCGCTGCCAAGGCGATTTCGGCGGCCTGTGACGAGGTCGAGGAGGAGGAAGACGAGCACCTCTATCACACCACAGGCTGGACCCGCGAGTTGTGGTTGGAGGCGCTCGGCCTGCCTGCGGTGCTGCCCCCACCCGAGGAGCAGAAGAGCGTGAAGACGGCGATCGGTGCAGCCCGGGCCAAGAACGCACGCGACAACATGGCCAAGTCGGACTGACGAGCAGCGGTGTCACGTCTGAGGTCAGCCACGCTGGGCGGAGATTCCGAGCTCAACGGTCGTCACCTCAGACCGTGCGCTGCGGCGCTTCGGCGACGCCGGTGCCACCCGCATCGGTTCCGGCCAAGCTGCGTGGCCGATCAGGGCGCGGTCGCAAGCCTCGTACGTGACAACTTCAAGGTCGGCGGTCACCTCGTCGGCGACTGGTTCGGCCGACTTCGGACCCACCGAGTCGACTGGTGCGCTCCCGGTCAAGCTGGAGTTGTGCGCCACCACGGAAGGATCATCGGCGCCTACCGAGACGAAGTCGGTGTCGTTCATGCCGTGAGCCTCACCTGCACTCATCTGGGCTGCATTTTGCGCTGGAACGCCGACGAGATCACGTGGGAGTGCTCGTGTCACGGCTCCCGCTTCGGCCACGACGGCACCGTGGTGCAAGGACCGGCGGTGGGTGACCTCCGGCGGTTCCACGTCACCGCCGAACACCGGTAGGGGCGTCGATGGCTTCTCCGTCGACAGGAGTGCGCTCGGCCCTGTGGTTCATCCCGGTGATGTGCGTGCTCGGCGGCATCGTGTTGTCGCTGGGAACGGTGGCGATCGATCGTGCCTTCGGTTTCGAGGTGATTCCGTCGTGGATGACGGGTGGACCAGACGCAGCGTTGGGCCACTACGACGATCGTGGTGTCGATGGTGTCGTTGGCGACGTTGGTGCTCACGATCACGATGGTCGTAGTGCAGTTGGCGATGGGGCAGTCCTCGCCGAGGATCGTGCAGACGTTCCTGCGCGACCGGCCCAGCCAGCTGTCGATCGGCCTGTTCGTGGCCACGTTCGCCCACGCCATGATCGCGATCGGAAGTGCAGTTCGAAGGTGACGGCCAGGTCCCCGGTGTGGCAATCGCAGTCGGCTACGTCCTGGTGCTGACGAGCATCGCCATGCTCGTGCTGTATGTGGATCACATCGGGCGATCCCTGCGAGTGTCGGCGTTGATCGAACTCGTCGGCAACGACACCCGACGCCTGCTCGATGTCCACTTTCCCGAGCGACTCGTCGCCGAGGTTGTCGATCCGCAGGTCATCACGGCACCGAAGTCGGGGGTCCTTAC
>CAVVTC010000020.1:0-234557 GCA_963751025.1 uncultured Acidobacteriota bacterium
ACTATACAGTCAGCCTTCATACGTCGTGGTGGCCGCTCTCATGTCAAATAGGAGCGGCGCATGTCTCGACATGTTCTCGGCGTTGTCGTCTGGCTCGCTCTCTGTGCCCCCGCCTACTCCCAGACCCTCGGCACGATCACCGGTGAAGTGAAGGACGAGTCGGGCGCCACGGTTCCCGGCGCCACGGTCACCGCGCAGAATGTCGCCACCAACGCGGTCCGCACGCAGGTCAGCAACGTGACCGGGAACTACACGTTCCCGGCGATGCCCCCGGGCATGTATCAGGTCAAGGCCGAGCTGCAGGGGTTCAAGACCGTGCAGAACGCCGTGGAGCTGCACGTCGAGGAGACGCTGCGCGTGGACTTCACGCTCGCGGTCGGCGCGTTGACGGAAACGACGGAAGTGTCCGCCACCTCGACGCTCATCTCCACGTCGAATGCGACGGTCGGGACGGTCATCGAGAATCGGCGGATCGTGGAGTTGCCCCTGAACGGACGCAACTACCTCAGCCTGATTGCGCTGAGCCCGAACGTCAGCGCCGGGTTCGCGGGCGCGGGCCAGGCCGGCGATCGCCAGGGCGGCTCGCGGGCCAACCAGCAGATCTCCATCTCGGGCCAGCGGCGCGAGTTCAACTACTACACGCTCGACGGCGTGGACAACACCGACGTCAATTTCAACACCTACATCTTCCTGCCGTCGGTGGACGCGCTCGAGGAGTTCAAGGTGCAGACCGGCATCTATTCGGCCGAGTTCGGCCGCGCCGCCGGCCAGGTCAACGTCGTCACCAAGTCGGGCTCGAACGCCTTCCATGGCACGGTCTTCGAGTTCCTCCGCAACGACAAGTTCGACGCGCGGCCGTACGCCTTCACGGCCGCGCAGGCCGTCGCGCCCAAGGCCCCGTTCGAGTGGCATCAGTTCGGCTACACGGCCGCGGGCCCGGTGCTGAAGAACCGGCTGTTCTTCATGTCGAACTACGAGGGGTACATCGATCGCAAGACGTTCCTCAACAACTTCAACCTGCCGACCGCGGCGATGCGGCGCGGCGACTTCTCGGCGGTCGCCACGCCGCTCATCGATCCGTCCACGTGCACGGTCGCCGGCAGCGCCCGGTCGTGTCAGACGTTCCCGGGCAACGTCATTCCGGCCAATCGCATCCACCCGACGTCGACGGATCTGCTCGAGTTCTATCCGGAGCCGAACCAGGCGTCCGGCGGGGCGATTCAACTACCTCTCGGAGCAGAACCGCACGATCGACCGGAAGCAGTACACGCAGCGCATGGACTTCGTGCAGAACTCGGTCTCGAGCTGGATGGGCCGCTACAGCTACGGCCACGACGATGAGGTGACGCCGGCGCTGCAATTGAACGGCTCGAAGCTGCTCAACACCGTGCACCAGGTGATGATTGGCAACACCCGCACGATCTCGCCGACGGTGCTCAACGAGTTCCGCTTCGGGTTCAACTCCTTCTTCAACACGTTCGGCCGCGAGCTGGCCTACACGCGTGATGTCGTGTCCGAATTGGCCATTCCCGGCGTCAGCCCCGGCCCGCCGGAGTCGTGGGGCATTCCGACCATCGGCATCTCGGGATACAACGGCTTCGGCGACAACACCGAGGGTCCGTACACCAACCGCAACAAGGTGTTCGAGTTCGTCGACAACCTGTCCTGGATCCGCGGCACGCACTCGTTCAAGCTGGGCGGCTCGATCCGCTTCGACCAGTTCAACCAGGACGGCAATCAGTTCTCGCGCGGGTCGTTCAGCTTCGACGGGCGCGCCACCGGGTTCGCTCACGGGCGTGGCGACGCCGGGGGCGGCCGCGTTCGCCGATTTCCTGCTCGGCTATCAGCGCATGTCGGAAGTGGCGGTCGCGCTCGCGACGACGCGGTTCCGCGCGATCAGCCAGTCGTACTACTTCAACGACACCTGGCGGCATGCGCCGGAACATGACGCTCGATTACGGGCTGCGCTACGAATACACGCCGCCCTGGCTCGACAAAGGCGGCACGCTGATCAACGCCTACCTGCCCTATGACGATAAAGGGCTGCCGGTCGCGGACCCGTCGCGTCATCCGGTGCTGATCCGGATCGGCTCCGGCGACTTCTACGAGGGCTTGAACATCCGGTTCAATCCGAACATCCAGGTCGCCCGCGACGGCACCCTGGGCGGGCGTCTGGTCGACGACGACAAGCTGAATTTCGCGCCGCGGATCGGCTGGGCCTGGACGCCCAGCGACGCGTGGTCCGTCCGGGCCGGCACCGGCATCTTCTACATGCAGGACACCGGCAATCCGCGCTTCGACATGGCGCGCAACGCGGTCGGGCGTCGTCAGGACACGTCGGACCCGCTGCAATTGAATCTGAACTGGAACGCGCCGTTCGTCGGGTCGGGCACCAATGCCTGCGGCGTGCAGCCCCCCGTGGTCTGCATCTCGCAGCACTACGTGCTCGGCAACATGTACAACCGCAAGACCCCGTACATGATCCAGTACGTCTTCAACGTGCAGCGGCAGCTCGGCCCGCTGACCGCCGTGGAGATCGGGTATCTCGGATCACAGAGCAAGCGGCTCGAGCGCATGTTCGACGCCAACGAGGCCGTGCCCGGCCCCGGCAGCGTCCAGACCCGACGGCCGTATCCGGAGTTCACGAAGGTCCAGGAGATCGGCAACGTCGCCGAGGCGAAGTACAACTCGATGGCCGTGAAGGTGACGCGTCGGCTCAACCAGGGGCTGTCCCTGCTGTTCGGCTACACGCTGTCGAAGTCCACCGACAACGGCAGCGGCATCCGCGTGCTGACCGGCGACGCGCTGTTCCCGCAGGACAGCACCTGCTTCGAGTGCGAGTGGGGGCTCTCGATCTTCGACGTGCGGCACCGCGTGGTGACGTCGGTGCTCTACGAGCTGCCGTTCGGCGCGGACAAGCCGTTCCTGCAGGAGGGCCTCGGCAACGTCATTCTCGGCGGCTGGCAGGTCAGCGCGATCATCAACAAGTCGAGCGGCTTCCCGAGAGACCCGGCCGTCGGCACGGACGTCCCCAACACCGGCAGCCAGACGTACCGGCCGAACCTCGTGCCCGGCCAGGATCCCAACGACGGCGCGAAGACGCCGCAGCAGTGGTTCAACACCGCGGCGTTCGTGGCGCCGGCGCAGTTCACCTACGGCAACGCCGGCCGGAACATCGTGACCGGCCCGGGGATCTTCAACGTGGACATGTCGATCATCCGGAACATCCGGTTCGGCGGATCCAGGAGCCTGCAATTCCGGCTGGAAGCCTTCAACGTGTTCAATAATCCGGTCTGGGGCGACCCGAACCTGTCGATGGCCAACCCGGCGCTGTTCGGGACCATCAACACGACGAGAACGCCGATGCGCGAGCTGCAGATCGGCGCGAAGTTCAGCTTCTGATCTGGTGGAGAGAACGGAGAGGACGGAGGCAACGGGTCAACACGGAGCAACGGAACGAGCAACGGAGAACTCTTTTCAAAAGAAACTCCGTTTCTTCGTTTCTCCGTGTGAAACCGTTACCTCCGAGAGCTCCGTTGCCGCGCGAGTAGAATCAGCTCGAGTTCGAGTCCAGGAGAACGATATGCATCGATCGCAACCGCGCAGTTGGCGCCGATGGGCCATGGGGCTCGCCGTGCTCGTCGCCGCCACAGGCACGCAGTCCACTGGCCAGACTCCGACCGGCGCAGCCGCAAGGCCGCCGGCGGAGGCCCCCTCTGCTTGTCCTGTCGCCCAAGGCGAAGTCGGCCGGGTGGACGGGCGTGCACCGGCCCCATACGAAGCTTCGCGACGTGCTCGCGCGGCACAAGGGCCAGGCGGACTGGGCCGAGACGATCGTGGACGATGAAAGCCTGTTCGCGCAGTGGATCTCGATGGCGCCCGGCCGCAAGACGCCGCGGCGCATGAATGGCGACACGCGTGAGTGGTGGATCGTGCAGTCGGGCACGCTGCGCTTCACGGTGGACGGTCGTGAGCCGATCGTCGCCACGAAGAGCATCATGGTGCAGGTGCCGTATCGCACGCTTCTATCAGATCGAGAACATCGGCACCGAGCCGGCGCTCCGCTTCGAAGTGAACGTGACCCGCGCTCGCAAGCTGTATCCGATGGACGAGACGCCGGTGCCGGTGGCCGGCTTCGAGTACGTCCAGACGCGAGTGACCGGCGGTCGAGGCACGCTCGACGCGCAGAACCGGCCGGTGGTGGACTTCAACAAGGTGGTGGCCGGCGAGGAGCGCGGTGGGGCGTTCGTCAGCGACGACCGAAGCTTCGCGAACATCATCATGGGGCCGTATCAGAAGCCGCAGCCTGGTAACAAGGGCCACTACCACGAGGAGGGCGGCGAGTTCTGGCTGATCATGCTTGGTAAGATCCGCTACAAGATCGAAGGGCTGTCAGAGTTCGAAGCCGACGAGGGCGACGTCGTGTACGTTCCCGCGGCAGACATGGCACCTGGCGAGTTTTGGCGGGCAGGAGGGTCTGCGCTCGTGCCGCCTGGCCATGAACGGATTCCCGTTTCAGGCGCACATGTTCGAGCAGGACTGATGATTCTGCGTAGTGTCCGGCTTCAGCCGGACCGACATGCGCTGACGGAGTGCACATGAGCGTGTCGTGGTTGAGACTTGCGCCGGAGTGGTCTGTCGGCGCTGTTGCTGGCTGGCTGCACGAGCGCGACCGCCGGCGGTCACGCGCCGGCTGCCGCGCCTGCGCCCGACGCGGCGCCGTCTGGAACGGTGACGCTGCCGACCGGATATCCCGATCGGCCGTTCGCACGCGTCGAGTTCGACAAGCTGACGTGGCGGCCCACTGAAGGCAACACGCTCGGCGTCGAGACCGCCGTCGTCGAAGGCGACCCGTCGAAGCCAGGCTACTACCTGACGATCAATCACTTCCCCGCCGGTGTCATGAGCCGTCCGCACTATCACCCGGACGAGCGCTACGTCATCGTGCTCCGAGGTACGTGGCACACCGACGAGGGAGAGGTCTTCCGGCCGAAGCAGACGACCCCGCTGAAGCCTGGCGACTTCATGCGACATCCCAAGGGCGGCCCGCACTACGACGGCGCGCTGGACGAGGACACCTGGGTGGCGATCAGCGGCTACGGCCCAACGAAGGCCACCGTCATCGACGGCGGCGAGCTGTTCGGACGGTCTCGCTAGTCCGCATGTCGTATCTCAGCAGAGTGCGGGGTTGTTTCATGAAGCAAGTGGTGATGCTGGCCGCGGTGCTGGCGTTCGCGCGAGCGGCTGCGGGCCAGGACGCTGACGATTATCGCGGCGGATGGAGAACCGATAGCGGCGAGGCCCACACGTACGAGTTCTCGATTCGTGGCGCCACGGTCAGAGGCATTTACTGCACCTACTGCGCCGACGCGACGACGCTGGCGTTCGTCGATGGGAGCTTCGGCCCGGACGGGATCAGGTTCGAAGTCACTCACGTGAAGGCGGACGGCAGCACGGCGTACACGGACACGGCGATCGCGAAGTTGAACCAGGGTCGTCTGATCGTGACCGGCACGAGCGGTGCGCGCGGAGGTCGGACGTTCGAACGTGTGCTGATCAAAGATCCGCGCGGACCGGATCCGATCCCGGCCATGGTCTCCGTGCTTCCCAAGAGTCGTCCGGCGGTGCCCGCGGCCCCTCTTCGTCGCAACTCGGACGGCGCTGACGGCCTTCCCTACATTCAGCCGGGGCCATGGAAGTCGAAGCTCACCGAGAAGGACGTGATCGGCGTGTGGCTGGGATTCGGCGTGGGCGCACCGAAGCAGTTCTTCATCATCAAGAAGGTCGGCAACTCGATGCGCGGAATGGTGTGCGGCACCTGTGACAACCCGTACACGATGGCGGCGCTGGACGATTTCCGTATCGACGGAGACACGCTGACGTTCAACATCCTTCACGAAGACTGGGGTGACGGCGAGATCCCGACGTTCGACAAGCACGTCACCGCGCGCGTGGGGTGGAACGAGATGCGCTGCACGACCACCGCTGACCATCAGCCGCCGCCACCGCCTGCGCCGCCGGGTCGTGTTCCAGGATTCTCACTGCAGGGCCCGGTGCCAATCGAAGCGACATCCGGCAACGTCTGGCCCGAGTGGCCCCCGAAGAACACCTCCTCGCCTCGCTAGGACACGAAGCAGCGACCCGAGCGCGAACGCGACGGAGTCACGTGCTACATTCGCTCCATGTCAGTGACGGCCAACGCTCACGCTGAGGGGTCTCCGGTTGAAATGGTCGGAGGGTACTTCACACTGGAAAGCAATATCGAAGGGCGGAACCTGCCAGCGATGGAGTCGGCGCTCGGCTACCGCCCGGGGCAACTGGCGCAGGGCGCGCGAGTCCTGCTCCTTCTGCAACAGCCGTCTGTCGGTCAATTCGTGTTCGCCGGATCGACGTTGACGCCTGACGCGGAGGATCTGGTGCCGGTCGCACTGCGCCGGAATGTTCCGATTCCGCATGCATGGTTGGGACAGCGCCTCGTGAAGGTGAAACCGATCCTGCCCCCGATGACAGGCGTACGTTGGCCCCGCGCGACAACACCCGTCGAGCAGTGGTGTCTCTGCATTCCTGTGTCTGCCAGAGAAGTACGTCGGCTCACTGTAAACGATACTTATTGGCGGCGACGCTGACCGTATACTGACGCCGCCTGCGAGGTCATTCGACGATGCGGCTCTCATCTTTCCGCCTTCTTGCCTGTCTCTCACTGAGCACGGCGTGCGCATTCCTCTTCCAGAGTGCCGGCACAGCGCAACAGACGGTTCCATTCGAGAACGGGACGCCGATCGCGCCGTCTGGATTCGAGCCGCACCCGATTCCGGCCGAGCCGATCGAATACGACACCGCCGAAGTCATGCGGATCCGCGTCGTGCCCGTGGCCCGCGGGCTCGTGAATCCGTGGAGCCTGGCGTTCCTCCCGGACCCTCGACTTCGCTCGGGGCAAGCGGCGTGACCATGCTGGTGACCGAGAAGGACGGGCGCCTGCGAATCATTCGCAACGGCGTGCTCGATCCGAAACCGATCCCGGGAACACCGGCCGTGCGTGTGCAGGGCCGCTCCGGTCTCATGGACGTCGTGCTGCATCCGCAGTTCGCCACAAATCGATTCGTCTACTTCTCGTACCTGAAACCCGTTGCCGTTGAGAGGCAGAGCGCGTTGACCGTCGCGCGCGGGCGCTTCGATGGATCCGCGATCTCCGAGCTGACGGACATCTTCAGTTGCGGGCCCGGCGTGAGTGGCCCGTCGCGTCTCACCTGGGGGCGTGACGGCAAGCTGTATATGACGACGCCGAGCGGTGGGAACGGCAGCAGCTCACAGGATCCGAACACCTGCTCGGGCAAGGTGCTGCGCCTGAACGACGATGGCACGGCGCCAGGCGGACAACCCGTTCATCGGACGCGCCGGATACAGGCCGGAGGTCTATACGCTCGGTCACCGCAACTCGCTGGGACTCGCCGTTCATCCGTCGACTGGCCAGATGTGGCAGAACGAAATGGGGCCGAATGGCGGCGACGAGATCAACATCCTGAAGCCAGGCGCCAACTACGGCTGGCCGATCGTCAGCCTCGGCCGGACATACACCGGACCGTGGCAGTCGCCGACGTTCTCGAAAGACGGCTTCGAGTCGCCGGTCGTGTACTGGATGCCGTCGATCTCGCTATCGGGCATGACCTTCTACACCGGCAACAAGCTGCCGAAGTGGAAGGGCGATATCTTCGTGGGCGGACAGCGCACCGGCGAGATCCCTGGAACCGGACGCCTCGAGCGAATCCTCGTCAACGAGAAGCTCGAAGAGCTCCGTCGTGAATCGCTGCTCGTGCCGCTCGGGATGCGTATCCGCGATGTCCGTCAGGGACCCGACGAGTTGTTGTATGTCGTCGTCGATCACGACACGAACGGCGGCATCCTGCGGATCGAGCCGTCCGCGACACAACAGACACCGACGACGTACCCGACTCGCCCGCCGCGCTGAACATGTGACGAATCACCTCAGCGCGGAACTGTCTGCCGCTCCGCAAACCGGCTTGATCCTCGCTTCTCAGCTTCGCAGTCGATCAACGAGGTATCTATTTCGTCAGGCGCGCGAGGTGGTCGCGAAGGACCGACTCGAACGCCGTCAGATCCTGGCCGAACGCCGCGCGGAAGTTCGCTAACCGGTCCTCGGAGTCTTCGAACAGCCGGAAGTAGCCGACCACCGCGTCGCGGCCGTGGCGCGCGATCAGCAGGTCGGCGGCCAACAGCGCCTGGGCGTAGACAGCCGACTCTCCGGTGCGCTGGATGGTGCGGACCCAGTCCGGATACGTCACCATCTCGACGAACGCCGGCAGCGGCTGCTTCCGCGCGGCGTCGCGCACGCGCTGGACGGCAACGGCACGCGCCTGAGTCCACGTCGTCATGTCGAGCACGTCCATCACGTACACCTCGACCCACTCGGCGAACCCTTCGCGGAGCCACTGCTCGGACGTGCTGCGGCGTCCACGCGAGAACTGGTACTGCACCGTGTGGGTCAGCTCGTGGGCAAGCAGCGCAATCCGGTTCGGCCACTCCAGCCAGCGCAGGTTGGCGTCGTTGAGCACCACGCGCCGGAAGCCGGCGATGCCCGACAGCGTGGCAGCCGCGTCGCGGGCCAAGGCCGGTTCGTAGCCGTCGAGCTCGAGCGCACGCTGGAACGCGGTCCGGTCGGCGTAGAAATACAGCGACGCATGAATCGCCGGCAGGCCCAGGTCGCGCTCCATGATCTCCGCAATCGAGACGATGGCGCTGTCGTAGGTATCGATCCACGCGCCGACCCTCACTGACGGAGCCCGGGCGTCTGAAATCGAGAGCACGGTGGGGCCGCCCGCGCTCGCCGTGCAGGCTGCGGCCGACATCGTCAGCAGCAGAACCGCGCGGGCGGTCATCCCCACGTGAGATTGTGTCGTACGCTTCGAAGCGGACTCGACGTCAGTCCACGCCGAAGGCGAGCAGCACGTTACCCGCCTGCGCGCCGCTGCTGATCGCGTAGCCGGACGAGATGTAGACCATTCCGTCCACGACAACCGCGCCCGCGGTGGCAATCGCGCCGCCCCGCGCGGGCACCTTGTTCACGGTGGCGATGTCCTGCGCCGTGTTGAACTCCCAGAGTTGCTTGCCGTCGGCCGCCGACACCGCGAAGAGCCGGCCGTCGCCGGAGCCCTGGAAGACCACGCCGGGGATTGCCGTAGGCGCGGCACCAAGAGCCGCGACACCGCGGCCTCCAGCACCAGGGGCCGTGAACACCCACGCCGTTTTGCCATCAGCCGACTGCACCGCGCCCACACCCGCGGCGCCCATGCCGTAGTACACGTTCCGGGCATCGGCGGCGCCGCCCCAGACGATCCCGCCGCGCCCGCGGCCGCTGAACCCGACCGGCTGTCCTGACGGATTCACGCGGAACAGCACCTTGCCGTTGGCGTCGGGGTCGAGCGCGAGAACATCCGCGCCTTTGGTGCCGGCGAACAACGCGCGCTTGCCGTTCGGAAGCGTCACCAGGATCGGCGAATTGCCGATGTCGTAGTCGGGACCCATCTTGCTGCGGGCAGGCTTCACTTCTGTTCGGCGCCGGCGCACCCGCCCATGAACAGATCGTCCTCGGTCGCGCGATGCGACCACAGCAGCTTGCCCGTCTTGAGATCGAGCGCGATCACCGCGTCCGTGAGCGGCGACTCCGGCGGCGTCACCGCATCACCGGTCCCGACATAGAGCGCGCCGCGGACGGGATCGATCGTCGGCGCATTCCAGACGCCGCCGGTGGCCGGTCCATACAGCTGCGCGCCGTTCGCCGGCTTCTTCCATGGCTTGGGAGGGTCCGCGAGATAGAACTTCCAGATCTCCTTGCCGGTGTTCGCGTCGAGCGCCGCCACTCCGCCTCGCGCCGTGCAGCAGGGGTAATCCTTGTTGCCGCTGTTGAACTCCTCGGAGCCCGAGATCGGCACGTAGACGCGGCCCTCGTGATACTTCACGCCGGCGGTAATGCGCGCGACCACGTGATCGTCCACGCGGGTCTTCCACAGTTGCCGGCCGGTCTGCGCGTCGAGCGCGAACACGTTGGCGTGGCCGTCGCCGAAGAACACCGCCCACCGCGCCGTGCCCTGCCCGCTCACCGCGCCGACCATCGGCGAATTGCGGACGATCGAGCCGTTCTGGAACGACCAGTAGACGCAGCCGGTCTTCGCATCGAGCGAGTAGGTGTAGCCGTTGTCGCCGCTCGCGAACACGCGACCCGAGACAACCGTCGGCTGCGCGTTGTTCGTCACGCCCTTGGGAAAGCCGAAGGCCCACTTGAGCTTCAACCTGGACACGTCAGCGGCCGTGAGCCGCGCCGCAGCCGCGGACTGGAAGCGCGTGTTGGCGAGGTCGTTCCCCCAGCCATTCCACGACGGCCCGCTCGCTGGATCCCGCATCGGCGGATTCGCGGTGCACTGGTTCGGCATCGACTTCGCCTCACCCGCACCGATGCTTCCCATCGGCCGTCCGCTCATGAATTCGGCGACACGTTGTTTCTGAATGTCAGTCAGCTTGACGCCGCCATGATCGCGGCCCGCCAGCGACTCGAAGATGCGCTCCGGCGTCAGTTGCCGGATGCTCCACGCGGTGGGCGTCCCGTCCGGCGACTCGTTGCGATGGCAGCCGTAGCACTGCCCCTGAAAGGTGGCCCATCCGCTCTCGGTGCCGGGCTGGCCGCCGCGTCCCGCGGGTGGTGCAGTCGCCTGCGGCGCCGCCGGTGCCGTCGTCTGCGGCGCCGTTGTCTGCGGCGCAGTGGGCGCCTGGGCGCCAATGAATGCGGTGCAGACGAAGAGCGCTGCGGCTGATGCCGTGGCAATCACCGTTGCTCGATCGATACGACGTGCTGGAGGAGTCCTCATTGGACAGAGTGTATGTCGCTTCCCCGGAACTCCGTACTCGAGGGCCAGAACGCCGCAGTCAGGACTGAACCCAGCGGGCGGCCGGAGTGGGCGACCGTGCGCACGGCCGCCGTGGGGAGCACCTGATTATCCGGCGACGAGGCAGACAGATCGGTAGAATTGGGCGCATGGCGCGGAATCGAGCCGCCATGCTCATCGGTCTCTGCCTCTGGCCGGCGATCCATCTCGCCCAGTCGCCGCAGCCCTCGGCTGAACGCCCCACGGCGGTCGTCGCCGAACTGGACGGCATCATCCATCCCATCGCCGCCGAGTACATCGACGAGGCGATCACGCAGGCGGACACCTCGGACGCCGATGTCGTCGTGATCGCCCTGCGAACGCCGGGCGGGCTGCTCGACTCGACCCGCGACATCGTCTCGCGAATGATCGCGTCGCGCGCACCGGTCGTCGTGTTCGTCGGGCCGTCCGGCGCCCGCGCGGCGTCGGCGGGATTCATCCTCACCATCGCCGCCGACGTCGCCGTCATGGCGCCTGGCACGCACATCGGAGCGGCACACCCGGTGTCCGGCACAGGACAGCCGACTGATACGACCATGGCCACGAAGGCGGCGGAGGATGTGGCGGCGTATGTGCGATCGCTGGCTGAAGCGCGCAAGCGGAATGTCGGACTTGCCGCCGAAGCGGTGATGAAGAGCCGCGCGTTCACGGATACCGAAGCGCTCGGCGCCTCGCCGCCCCTGATCGATTTCGTCGCACAGGACGTGCCCGATCTGCTGCGGACAACTCGACGGCCGGACGGTCCGGCGGTTCGACGGCAGGACTGTCAACGTTCGAACGGCCAATGCCATCATCCAGACGGTCGAGATGAGCCGTCGCCAGCGGTTCCTGAGCGCCATCGCGCATCCTCAGATCGCCTATCTGCTCCTGACCCTCGGGATCCTCGGGCTGACGGTGGAGTTCTGGAATCCGGGGGCTATCGTGCCTGGCGTCGCGGGCGGTGTCTGCCTGCTGCTCGCGTTCTTCGCGCTGCAGATCCTGCCGGTGAACACGACCGGCGTGCTCCTGGTCGTGTTCGGTCTGGCGCTGCTGCTTCTCGAGTTGAAAGTACCGAGCTTCGGGGCGTTGGGCATCGGCGGCACCGTGAGTCTCGTGATCGGATCGGTGATGATGACCAGGACGGTGCCGGGCGTCAGCGTCCCCCTGCGATTTGTCGTCCCGGTCGCGCTGTCCGTGGCGGGCATTCTGCTGTTCCTGGGACGACTCGCCCTCCAGGCGCAACGCCAGCGCCCGGTCACGGGTGCCAGCGCGCTGATCGGGCTGACAGGTCGCGCCCGCACGCCGGTCACTCCGGGTGGGGCCGGACATATTGACGTCCGCGGCGAGATCTGGAGAGCGGAGAGCCCGGTGCCGCTCCATGCCGGAGATCCGGTGCGAGTCATGGCGGTCGATGGGCTGACCCTGTTGGTGGAACCAGCCGGCGCCACGACGCGCCAGGGAGCGGATTGATGGACGCACTGACGTTGTCTCCAGCCCTCATCGTCTGCTCTGGTGTTGATCCTGTACGTGCTCAGCGCGATTCAGATCCTCGCGGAATACGAGCGAGGCGTCATTTTTCGCCTGGGCAAGCTGCTGCCGCAGCCCAAGGGACCAGGGGTCGTCCTGGTCTTCAGGCCGATCGATCGGATCGTGCGCATCGGCCTGCGCACCGTCGTGCACGATGTGCCGCCGCAGGACATCATCACGCGTGACAACGTCTCGGTGAAGGTGAACGCCGTGGTGTATTTCCGCGTGATCGATCCGCGTCGTGCCGTCGTGGAGGTCGAGAACTACAACTACGCCACGTCGCAGCTGGCGCAGACCACGCTGCGCAGCGTCCTGGGACAGGCCCAACTGGACGATCTGCTGGCGGAGCGCGAACAGTTGAACCAGCAACTCCAACAGATCCTCGACACTCAGACCGATCCGTGGGGCATCAAGGTCTCGGCGGTTGAAGTCAAGCACGTGGATCTCCCGCAGGACATGCAGCGGGCGATGGCGAGACAGGCCGAGGCCGAGCGCGAGAAGCGGGCGAAGATCATTCATGCCGAAGGCGAGCTGATCGCCTCCGAAAAGCTGTCTCAGGCGGCGGCCGTCCTCAGCCGGGAACCCGGCGCGATGACCCTGCGCTATCTGCAGACGCTCAACGAGATTGCCGCCGAGCAGAACTCCACGATCGTCTTCCCGTTGCCTATGGATTTGCTGCCGCTGCTGCGCAAGCAGCCATGACCTGACGCCGACACCCGCTCAGCGGGTGCATGAGGAAACGCCTGCCGTCTGGAAAGACGTCCCACCAGCACGGATCTCGCTGTGCCGTTGCCACAGGAGCACGTTCATCGTCCGACTCCTCCAATTCGGTGCCGCAGCTTGGTCGCCCACGAATACCAGCCGGCGAGCTTGGCGGCGAGCGTGGCGCTCGTGTCCCAGGCAAACACGTTGAACCGGCCCCACTGCAGCGGATCGCTGCGAAGATCGATCAGCACGCTCTCGGTCGTCAGACCGCAGACCACGCCCGTCTCACGCGCGGCTTGCATCAGCGCCCCGCCAGCGAAGCCGAGCGCCGGACTGCCGAACGGGAAGGCGAACGACACGTCGTCCAATCCGAAGCGTGCCCGCAAGATGCCGAGCGAGCGCTGCAGGTCTTCGCGGAATTCTTCCGGCCGAGCGCGGAAGTCTGCGTGGGTGTGCGTGTGGGCGCCCAGCTCAATGAGGCCGCCCGCCTGCAACTCACGACATTGTGCGGTGGTCAACGGGCGGTAGCTTTCGGGCGGCACACGGCCCTTCCACCCGCCCCCCCAGGAATCGAAAGGAAAGGGATCATTACTGTCCAGATAGGCGGTGTTGAGAAACACGGTTGCGGGCACGCTGAGCTCGCGCAGGATCGGCCAGGCATGGATGAAGACGGTCTCGAAACCGTCGTCGAATGTGATGGCGATGGTCCGCGGGGGAATCGCGCAACCCTCGCCCGCGTCGTGCAAAATCTTACGCAGCGGCCACACAGTGAAATCCCGCCGCAGGAGTCCCTCGATCTGTTCGCGAAACCTTTCCGGTGTCACGTTGTGCGATGGAGGCGGAACACCGGGGACGTGCGACGCGACCCGATGGTAAGTCACGATCCCCACCCTCTGGTTTGCGCGGCTGCCCAGCAGCGCGTGCAATCCCATCGCGACACGACCGGCGGTTCGCATGCCCAGGTCATTGACCGCCTTCCGGAGGTGCGACCTTTCAGGAGGGAAGCGGAGATCGGGGATCGGGGATCGGGGATCGGGGATGAGTGGGCGCGAGCGTAAGGTTTCTGCGTTCGCGTAGACGGCTTTCGCGAGTTTTTGGTCCATGGGGTGAACCTGTTTCGAAACGCTCAACGATAGAGCCACCACGCGCGGGCGTTGCGGATGACGTATTGGGCGGGCGGGCGGAACACCGACGCGCGGACCAGTTCACGTGTGCGGCACCAACCGCGGCGGATCGCGGAGGTCATCGGCCGCATGTCGACCGACCCCTCGGCAACGAGTGTGGCGCCCGACATGAATTGCTGTTTGTAGCGCTCCTCCCCCCTCCCGAGATCGATGCGCCGGATGCCGACGGACTGCGCCGACCGCGCCGTCTCGACCAGCAGCATGGAGCCCGGCGAATACGTCGCCAGGGACACGTCATACGCCAGAATCAACACGTGCAGGACGCCGCCCGACTGAATGCCAAAGCGAGCCGCTGCTAACCGCTCGCCGACGTACAGTGCGCTGAGCACACCACGGAAGTCGCTCTCGCGCAGCAACAGCAGCCTGTTCAAAAGCTCCCGTGTCCACTCGGGTTGCAAGTAGTTGATCACTTTGATCCGGCGGTACTGCTCCATTTTCCAGGCGATCAACGTGTCCAGCACGCCACCTGCTGTGCAATGCGGTTCATAGCGCACCGGGCCGATTTCACGCTGCACTTTGCGAGTTTTGCGGAGCATCTGCTTCAACTGGTTCGAAGCCTGATTGTGGTTCGCTTGATAGGCGTCGAAACCTCGCGAGAGGTCCATGTACGGGCGACGCCGCCGTGAGCCAGTGATAGGGCTGAAAGCCAGCTTGCGAAGTCAAAGGTGATTAAAATGCCAGGCTCGCAGCCCGCAACCGCGGACGAGGTCACGCGGAGAACACTCGCGGCCCGCCGAGAGAATCATGCCTTGAAAGTCCGACATGTAGCCGCCGACCGGCCGGCCGATGTCACCGCGCTCCCTCTGGTACGGAAAGAAGCCGACAGGGCGGCCGGCGTCTTCCAGCATGGCGATTTCCACATCGTCGCGGACTGTCGCGACGCACTGCGTGAACTCCGGCCGGAAAAAGGGACTGTCGAGCGCCGGGTCCTCCGCTTGCATCTGCGACCAGGCGGCGATCTGATCGGCAGTCAAGTCGGCGGGCCGTGAGCACGCGAACGTTCATAGGAGCAGGTTCCTAGTCTCTTGAGTTCGGCCGCGAGTCAGGTCCGGGCAGCGGAATCATGTGCTCAGGTTGTAGCCGTCTGGATCTCAATTGTGAGCATCTCAGCGGAGTTTCCGCAGCGGCTTGGTCGCTAAGCGAGGTGGGATGAAGCAGAACCTGTACCATGGGCTGCCGCTCATTATGGTGAGTCCTAACACCGAGGTACGCATACACACCACGCTCGAAGGCCTGGCTCGAACATGGAATTCCATTGGCACCACCATGAATAGCCCAATGCAACATTTCATGTGGTCACATGCGTGTGCCGAGACATTTGGATCCGCCGGTAAACCGCACGTTGTCATGGTCGGATCGGAAGAGCAGCCGACGGCGCTCGCCCCGCTCATCAGACGGAAGCGAATATTCTCCCGCCTGGAGATGATCGGAGTGAAAGAGCTGTACGAGCCGATGGATTTTCACTATTCGGATCACGCGTCTCTCGATATTTTGGCCCGGAACCTCGTCAAACAACGAATCACCATCCTGTTGCGGCGAGTGCCCGCCGATTCGCCCGCGATATCTGCAATTCAGCGCGCTTTTCGACGAGGCGGAGTCGTGCATGTCTTGCCGGTGCATCCGTGTCCCTACATTGAACTCGACCCCGGATGGATGGAACCCGAACGTTGCTTCAATTCCGGCCGGCGCTCCGATTTCCGCCGGGCGCAGCGCCACGCCAGCCAGTTCGGCGAGGTCAGTTACGAGATGCTGTCGCCTGGGCCCGAAGAAGTGGGTCCGCTGCTCGAAGAGGCCTATCAGATAGAGATGGCAAGCTGGAAAGGTATCCGAGGCACTGCTCTGGCGGTTGACCCGCTACGCGGGCCCTTTTACACACAATACGCCCTGGCTGCCAGCGAACGCGGAATATTGAGAATGGCTTTCTTACGCATCAATGGGGAGGCCGCAGGAATGCAAATAGCGACCGAGTGCGATGATCGATTCTGGCTGCTGAAGATCGGTCACGATGACAGGTTCGCGACATGCTCTCCTGGGACACTGCTGATGCTCCATTCCATCAAATATGCCGCCGTTCGCGGTTTGAAGTCGTATGAGTTCCTGGGAATCGCGGAGCCGTGGACACGCGCGTGGACGGAATCGTTGCGACGCTGTGTGGCGCTGCGCGCGTATCCACTGAGCATCGGCGGCATCGCCGTGATGACCTACATTGCGGGCGTGGATCTCATGGTGAGCATGCTGAGGAGAATAAAGCGGAGCCTGTACATCCGAGGCGCTGAAATAGGCTGGCATCGCCAGCGCCCACGATCGCCTTCCGTGACCTGCGTCCTTCGACCATAATGCGCCCACGATGCCCACCGTACGCGAAGCCGTTGTGTGCCTGTTGCGCGAGCTGGGGATGACCACCATCTTCGGCAACCCCGGCTCGACCGAACTGCCCTTCTTCCGCGAGTTCCCCGACGATTTCCGCTACGTCCTCGGCCTGCAGGAATCCGTCGTCGTCGGCATGGCCGACGGCTACGCGCAGGCCACGCGCAACGCCGCGCTCGTCAACCTGCACTCGGCGGCCGGCGTCGGCCACGCGATGGGCAACATCTTCACCGCGTACAGGAACCGGACGCCGCTGGTCATCACCGCCGGGCAGCAGGCGCGCTCGATTCTTCCCTACGAGCCGTTTCTCTTCGCCACGCAGGCCGCGAAGCTTCCTGAACCCGTACGTGAAGTGGAGCAGCGAGCCCGCCCGCGGCGAGGACGTGCCGGGCGCGATCGCTCGCGCGTATCACATCGCGATGCAGGCGCCGTGCGGACCGACGTTCGTCTCGATTCCCGTGGACGACTGGGATCGCACCTCGGAACCGATCGTCACGCGCACGGTCAGCCGCTCGACGCATCCCGATCCGGATCTCATCGCCACGATTGCCGAGCGGCTCGATCGCAGCGCGCGGCCGGCGTTCGTCGTCGGTCCCGGCGTCGATCGCAACGACGCGTGGGATCAGGTCGTCGAGCTCGCCGAGCGGCATCAGGCGCTGGTGTGGGTCAGCCCGATGTCATCGCGCTGCAGCTTTCCCGAGCGGCATCCGCTGTTTGCCGGTTTCCTGCCGGCGATCCGCGAGCAGATCGTCAAGTGCCTCGACGGTCACGATCTCATCGTCGCCCTCGGCGCGCCGGTCTTCACGTATCACATCGAGGGCTTCGGACCGCACATCCCGCCGGGATCCGAGCTGATTCAGATGATCGACGATGGCGACGTCGCCGCGTGGACGCCGGTCGGCACGGCCATCGTGTGCAGCGTGCGGCATGGCGCCGCGGCGCTGCTCGAGCGCTCGCATCCGCCTGCGCGTCCAACGCCGAAAGGACGCAGCAGCGCGCCGCCGCGCGGTGACGCCGGGCGATCGGATCTCGATGGCGTATCTGATGCAGACGCTGTCCGAGCTCCGTCCGCCGGACAGCATCATCGTCGAGGAGTCGCCATCGAGCCGCAGGACGATGCAGGCGTATCTGCCGATCGAACGGCCGCACAGCTTCTTCACGTGCGCGAGCGGCGGTCTCGGCCACAGCATGCCGGCCGCGGTCGGCGTGGCGCTCGCGCTGTCGTCGACGCGGAAGGTCATCGGCCTGTTCGGCGACGGCTCGTCGATGTATTCGATTCAGGCGCTGTGGTCGGCGGCCGATCTGAAACTGCCGCTCACGATCGTCATCGTGAACAACGGCGGGTATGCGGCGCTGGCGGAGTTCTCGTCGCACTTCAACATCAAGCAGCTCATCGGCACGAAGCTGCCCGGGATCGATTTCGTGGGCCTGGCGCGCTCGCTGGGATGCGAGGCGGTGCGCGTGGAGCGGCCGCAGGATCTCGGCACGCGGTTGACGGCCGCGCTGCAGTCGCCGGTGCCGTATCTGGTTGACGTGGCGGTGGTATGACCGGGATACCTGTGGCGGTCGCGGAATCCGGCCGCCCGGCGATCAGCGCCGCTCATCGCCGCATGCTGGTGTCGTGCTTTCTGGGCACGACGATCGAGTGGTACGACTTCCTGGTCTACGGCTTCCTGGCGCCCGCTCGCGTTCAACGCCCTGTTCTTCCCGTCGCTCAGCCCGCTGGCCGGCACGATCGCGGGGTTCGGCGTGTTTGCGGTCGGATTCGCGGCCCGGCCGCTCGGCGGCGTGTTCTTCGCGCACTTCGGCGACCGCGTCGGGCGCAAGCCGATCATGGTGTCCACGCTGATCCTCATGGGCGCCTCGACGACGCTGATGGGGCTCGACGCCCACCTTCGCGCAGATCGGCATCGCCGCGCCGCTCGTCCTCGTCGCGCTGCGGTTCCTGCAGGGCTTCTCGCTCGGCGGCGAGTCCGCGGCGGGGCCGCTGCTGGCGATGGAGAGCGCGCCCGGCAACACGCGCGGCCTGTTCGCGGCGCTGGTCTCGAGCGGCGCCGCCGCGGGCACGGTGCTCGGCGCGCTCGCCGTGTTCGCCGTCGGCACGCTGCCGCGCGAGGAGCTGCTGTCCTGGGGCTGGCGTGCTGCCGTTCATCGCCAGCGCGCCCATCTTCGCGATCAGCTTCTACGTGCGCATGAAGGTCGAGGAGTCGCCGATCTTCCAGCGGGCCGTTCGAGCGCGCCGCACCCGAGCGCGTGCCGCTGCTCGCCGTGCTGCGAGCGCTGCAAGGTCGCGACGCTCCAGGTGCTGCTGTGCGCGATGGCCGAGTCGTCGACGTTCTACTTCACGTCGGTCTTCGGCCTGTCGTACGGCATTCAGACGCTGAAGCTCAGTAACGGCCTGCTGCTGTCGGGCGTGGCGATCGGCAACGCCATCGGCATCATCACGAACCCGCTCTTCGGCGCGCTGTCCGATCGCATCGGCCGCCGGCCGCTGCTCGGCGCGCTCGTACTTCCTCGCCGCGCTCTACGTCCTCTTCCTGTTCTTTCCGCTGCTCCGTACCGGCGACCCGGCCATCGTCATTCTCGCGATGGCGATCCCGGGCGCGATCCTGCAGCCGATGTCGCTGGCGGTCAGCGGCAGCTTCTACCCGGAGCGGTTCGCCGATGCGAAGCTGCGGCTGTCGGGCGTGTCGCTCGGGCGGCAGCTCGGCACGATCCTCGGCGGCGGCCTGATGCCGATGATCGCCGCGTCGCTGCTGGCGTGGTCAGGCGGATCGCTGACGTGGGTGCTCGCCTACTTCGTGCTGATCTGCGGGATGGCCGTGGGCGCCGTCATCTCCGCGCACGAGACAGCGAAGGCAAACCTGGAGTCCCTGGCCGCTACAACAGCGCGTCGATGATCGGCCGGCTGATGGACAGCCAGAGGTCGGATTGCTCGAAGAGTATGCGCGTGGCGCCGATGAACAGCACGACGGTCGCCACGATGTACGCGTAGTGAATGCGCCGGCTGGTGATCCAGTCGTGTGCCATACCTGCGATCAGCGGCGACAGCCACACGACCGCGGCGAGCGGCGGTGACGTGATGAACTGCATCCGGCCAACGGCGGCGAACAGCAGCGCCACCGTCGCCGCAATCATCAGGCGCTTGTGGATCTCGGGACGAGCACGATACGCAACCGCCGCGGCGAAGCAACCTCCGAACAGCACCATGTCGCCGAACGTCGTGAGCAGAAAGCCGGCGCCCTGGTCCCGTGTCCACTCTCCGGCGCGGATGTGAATCACCGACGCCGCAGGTCCGACGGCCAGACCGGCAGCCACGACCAGCCAGCCGTAGGCGATGCCATAGCGGCCGATTCTCCTGTGCAGGTCCATCCGCCCGCGCGCCGCGAGCACCACCTGGGTCATGAGGAGCGCCATCCATCCGACGAAGACGATGCCATGCACCTGGATGATGGCGGGTCGAGCGATGCGCCCCTGCAGCATCGGGCCAAAGTACGACGGCCAGAACCCGGCCACCACGATGGCGACCATGAACGCGCCCAGACCGACGTAGAACCGCGACCGTGTCCGCCCACGAATGGCGGCCCGCGTTGTCGCTCCAGCGGCGGCGCCGAGGTCGGTGATCGTCTGCATTCTACGTTGCAGGGTGTGTCCGGCCACGACGCCACACGACGATGCCGGCGGCGAGACCGATGGCTGTGATACCGAGCAGGGCCCACGACGACACCCACGGCCTGCCCGGTCTCTCGTGCGGCGCCTTGTACGACTGATCGTCGCAGGCGATCGGCTGATACGGCACGTCGGCCACGTAGACCGCGTCCCCGCCACGGTGTTCGCCCTCGAAATACAGCGGATCGGTCGCGACAAAACTGCGGCGCAGTGTGCGCCCCTCGCCCTCGAGCGTGAAGCGCTCGATCACGTGCATCTGACCGCTGTGAGGGACTCGGCCGTCGGCCAGCAGAATGCCCGGCTCGAATCCGATCGTGTCCACGACGAGCGTGTCGCCGTCCCATCGTCCGATGGAATGGCCGGCACGGCGTGGCGTGAGGTCGCGCGGGTGCGCGTCCACGTTCAGATGAATCGTCCGCTCGAGCCCCATCGATCCGTAGCGAAGCGTGATCGTCTCGGCGCTCTGCTCGATGCGATTCACGTCGGTCTCGAATGCCCAGTCGAAGAGGATGTTGGTCGGCTCGCATCGCAGCCGGGGATTGTCGGTGGACGCGCCGTCGAATCCTTCGATCGCCTTCCGGCCGGCGTCGGTCAGGGGCAGCGCGCTTGGGCGGTTCCAGTACGCGCCGATCGGATCGTCAGCGAGAGACACGGCCGTGCCGCGAGTGCCAGGGAAGGCTTGCGTCCCTTCCGGCACGCTGCCCGGCTGCTGACGTCTGGCGACGCCAATGGGCAAGAACGCGCCGGCCATTCCCCGCGGGTCGGTCATGACGCGCTGCTCGGCCGCCCAATCGCCCGCGAGATTCGGGGCGCCGCTGGCGTGCCGCAGCGGACGCTCGACCGGCGCGGCCGACGCGGCAGCGGGGCGCGAGAGCTGGCCGTAGCGATCGACGCGAGTACCGTCGGCGAAGAGCGCCGAGCCCAGGTAGCAGGTGTTCGGCTCGAATCGATCGGGCGCGCCGGTGATCGTGATCGCCGTGCCCGCCTTGAACATCTCCGGCGACCAGCCGGAGCGCCGGAGCACCGTGGCGCCGCGCAGCTCGCACCGCCACGGGACCACGCGGCCGTCTTCCCCCGCGACATCGAGGAACAGCCATGAGTGCGGGTTGACGAGATCGATCCGCGTCACCGTC
Organism: uncultured Acidobacteriota bacterium; assembly: GCA_963751025.1. Lineage (GTDB taxonomy): Bacteria > Acidobacteriota > Vicinamibacteria > Vicinamibacterales > UBA2999 > Gp6-AA40. The sequence continues at coordinate 21,499 of CAVVTC010000020.1, forward strand.
CCGCTGATCGTGATCTCCTTGTTGAGATCGAAGTTGGCGACGCCGTGATGGGCCCACGCCGGGCCGAGGCTGGCCAGCCACGCGAGCACGACGTACGCTCTTTTCTTCTTCGCCATCTCGTGATGAATCGGTGCCGGCTATTGTAAGCGGACGGCGAGCGACGAAGTTGGCGGATCAGCGAGGCAATCCGACACGACGGTCGGGCAACAGAATTGCGGGGCGGCGATGTGTTACGGTAGCCGCCGTTGAGAGGAGCGCGCTGCGACGCGCGCGCTTGAAAGAGGGGCGTCCCGTGTTGTGCGCCATGTCAGAGCTCCGCTTCCGCAGCGGCTGTGTTGCCGCGCTGACCGTCCTGATTCTGGTTGCGTTGGCAGCGACCGCCAACGCCCAGCCTGACGTACGCGTTCGCCTCTACGATACGGGCGCCGCAACGCCCGGCATGCGCGCAGCGGCGATCCGACGCGCGGCGGCGATCCTGGCCGAAGCCGGCGTCACCGTCGAATGGGAGGATTGCTCCCACGCCGGACATCGCCCCGCGTGCCAGAAATCACGGCACGCGGACAACGTGATCGTACGCATTCTTCCCGCGTTCGTCGGCGGCGCCGCGGCTCGAGGCAGCGCCCTTGCGTCACGAGACGGCACCGACGCCGCGGACGTTCAGCTCGGGCTCGCGATCATCGACCCGAAGACGAGTGCCGGCGAAATGGCGACGCTCTTCCTCGATCAGATTGTCACCGTGGCCGAGCGCGCCAGCGTCGATTCGAGCGAGCTGCTCGGACGCGCGCTCGCGCACGAAGTCGGCCATCTGCTCCTCGGCGTTACCGGACACAGCGCGTCCGGTCTGATGCGCGCGGTGTGGACCGACGCCGAGCTCGCGCAGAATCACCCCGGGGATTGGTTGTTCGCACCCGCCGACGAGCGCCGCCTGCGACGATAGACCCGTCTTGTCTCCGCCGGCCGATTGACTTGTTCTTCGATCGCCCGATGATTTCGTGCCCACAGCGGTCACGCTGGCAATTGGCACCGCCGTGGACGCGCGCAACGCCTGCGCGCCTGCGACGGCGCCGTTCGACTCCAGGATGTAGGCCGTAATCGACTCGTAGGCTTCCGTGCTCAGCGACGGAAGACCGTACGGCATCGACGTCATCATGTAGTCGAACAGCTCCTTGGTGCTTCGGCTGCCCCAGGTGCCGATGAACGCTGTTCCGGCAAGAGCAGGCATCTCGTTGTTGCCGCTCAGGTCCGGCATGTGGCACGACGCGCAGCTCGCTGCGCATACGCCTTCTTGCCTGCAGCCGCCTGCTCGATGGTGAACACCGTCGCGGCGCCCGCCTTCTGCCCCGCCGCCAGCGCCACACTCGATGCGGCCACCAGTGCGGCAACCGTGCTGACTGCGAACGTTGTGAGCGTCCCTCTGTTCATCGCAGCCTCACTTTCCGCGGACGGCTTGCACTTCGATCTCGACGACGGCGCCCGCTGCCACCAGGGCGGCCACCTGGACAGTCGATCGCGCGGGCTTGTTCGGCTGGCCGGCGGTGCCGAAGAACTTGGCGTACGCCGCGTTCATGCCGGCGAAATCGAGCTTGCTCGTCGCCGGGTCCGCGGTCATGTACACGCGCATCATCACGACGTTGTTCATGTCGAGACCCTGGGCCTTCAGCAGACCCTGGATCTTCGCGAACACGCTTTCCGCCTGGGCCTGGGTGTTGCCGTAGACCGCCGGCGTGCCTTTCTCGCGATCGGCGGGCGTCATCGGCGTCGGCAGCTGGCCGCTCAGGTACAGCATGTCGTCCACCCAGACACCCGACGCGATGCCGGCCTCCGGGGTCTGAATGTGCTTGACGGACTGCGCGGCCGCGGGCCCCGCGCAGCCGACGGCTACGAGCACGAGAACAACACCGGTCTTCAAGACACACATGATCACGCTCCCGGAGAAAAGGCTGGGGACTCTGATGTCGATCGCCGCGCGGATTGCCCAACGGCCATCGCGCGCTCATGCACCTGCCTTACTTGTTTCCAGGCGGCCGCGACGGCGCCCTCCTGCCAGCCGCCATTGCCGCTGACGGCTGCGCAGCCGAGGAAGATCCGGTGATCGGGCTTGCCGAGTGTGGCGAGCCGTTCGGCGTTGGCGCCGCCACCGCCGCCGCCGGCCAGCGCGCCCATGCTGTACGGAATCCGTTCCCAGAACGTGCAGTACGCCGTTTCGTACTCCGTGCGAATCTGCGGATGCACCTTGCTCGCGTGCGTGAGCACGTGCTCGACGCGTCCCTTGATCGGCATGTCGATCGCGCCGGCCGTGCGCCCGCTGCCGTAGAAGCCGAGCAGCACGCCCTTCTCGCCGAAGAAGCCGGCCGACGGATACGAGAAGTTGCCGAACGGAAGATTCGAGTAGAGATGGCCGCCGAAGATCCGATCGTCCTCTTCCCAGAAGCGGCGCTTCATCTGCAGCCCCATCTTCGCGCTCGGGCTGTACGGCGTCGCCTTCACCGCGGCCATGGTGTCCGACGAGAGGTTGACGTCGAGCCGGCTCAGAATCGAGAGCGGCAGACAGGAGACGCAATAGTCGGCCGTCACCTCCGTCATCGCCCCGGTCTTCACGTTCTTGTACGCCACCTTGACCTCGTCGGTCCCCTGTCGGATCGAGACGATCTCGGCGCCGAGCGTGATCGTGTCTCCGAGCTTCCGCTGAAAGCCCTTCGGGAACTGATCCATGCCGCCCACCGGCTGGAACATCGGCGCCTGTCCCGTGCCGTCGAGGACGGATCGGATCCGGTTGGCGAAGCCGGACTGCAGCAGGGCCTTGAAATCGTGGGGATCACCAGGTCCACGCCCGCTGTTCTTCTTGTAGGCGCGGTCGGCGGAGTCGAGGTAGCCCTCGCTGACAAGGAAGGTGACGAACTTCTCCTTGTCCTCGGCGGTCAGCGGGACGTCGAGGGTGTCCTTGTTGATCGCCTTGGCCATCAGCTCGCAGGTGTAGCCGAGCATGTCGGCCTTGACCTCGCGCAGGCGGACGCGCGTGTTCGCGAGGGGGCCGAGGTTCTCCCCTTCGTAGTAGAAGTAGGACGCCTCCGCTTCGTTGACGAAGATCTCGAGTGGAACGCCGAGCTCCTTGCAGTACCCGAGCACGCCGGTGTGCCAGTGCGGCAGACGCCACGGGCCGCCGTTGAAATAGAGGCCCTCGTCGAAGTTGCAGACCTGCGTTTCTCCGCCGGCGCCAACTTCGGTGTGCGTCGCGCCGCGGCGAATCGTCCAGTTCACGCCGCCGACGCGATCGCGGGCTTCGAGAATGCGCACCTGGTATCCGAGCTTGCCGAGCTCGTAGCCGACGGTCATGCCCGAGACGCCGGCTCCCAGGACGATCACCCTCGTCCCGTTCGGCCGGCCCGACAGGACGGGCCGCGGCCCGGCCTGCGCCGCCATCAGATCCCACGATCGCATTGCGCTCATCACGAGCGTCGATCCGCCAACCAGTCCGAACTGCTCCAGGAAGCTGCGGCGGGTCAAGGGCCAAGGCCCGTTATCGGAATTCGTCAGTGTCAAGGGCGCCTCCCACTACAAAGAGCCAGACTGGCGTCGCAGCCGTGTGAGGAGCATCGAGGCTGAAGATGCCGCGCGTCTTGGCGCGGCGGTTCTGCCGGCTCACCAACCGAGCCGGACTTGGAACTGGAACGAGCGCGCGAAACCGCCGACCTGCGTGATCTGCCCGAAGGTCGACGTGCCGAACGTCGAGACCGGGCCGATGAACAGCGGATCGTCGAAGAGGTTCAGCACATCCACGCGCAGCGACAGACTCTTGCCGCCGAGGCGCTGCGTCTTGGAGATCGCCAGGTCGGTCGTGCGCTGACCGGGACCGCGCCAATCGGGATTGGTGCGCGGTGCGTCGCCGAAGGTGAACGCCGGCGCCGCCGTGAACGCCGCCGGATTGATCCAGCCGTTCACCGCCCGCTCCTCCTGGCTGCCCGTCGTCATCGGATCGACGCCCGGGACGAGGTTGGGACGCTGGTTGCTGCCCAGCAGGTTGGAGTTGTTGCTCGACTGCGAGATGTTGAGAGGGAACCCGGTCTGATAGCGCCCGGCCAGCGTGATCGTCCACCCGCCCGCGACGGCGTTGCCGAACCCGCTCGTGAGCCACGTCCGGCCCTCGCCGAACGGCAGCTGGAAGGTGGCGTTGACGTTCAGCCGGTGCGCGACGTCGAGCAGCGACACGCCGTACTCGCGCGTCGAGGTCGTAGTTGTTCAGCGCGTTCCCTTGCCGGTTGGAGAAGGTGTTGCTCTCGCCGAACTGGTTGTCCTCGAGGCGGCTGAACGTGTAGTTGACATCCAGCGAGTAGCTGTTCGACATCCGCTTGGTCCACCGCGCGACGAGCGCGTTGTAGCGGGCGCGCGCCTCGTTGACACGGTGCATCAGCACGTTGTCGAACTGCGGGTAGGGACGCAGCAACTGGCCGCGCGTGATCGTCGCCGAGCGGCTCAGGTTGCCGAACGCCGGATTGCCGAAGAACGGATTCGCGACCGTCTGCTGCAGCGCCGTCCCCAACGACATGTACTGCGGATCGAGCTGGTTGATGTTGATCGTGCTGTCGCTCGTGCCCCCGACGCTGAGCCGCTCCGACCGGCTGCCCATGTACCCCAGCGCGATGGCCATCTCGCCCGGCAGCTCGCGCTGCCAGTCGAGGGAGTACCGGTGCAAGTAGCCAGGCTTCGAGTCCTGATCGACGAAGTCGATGACGCTGCCGCCGCCGGTGGCCAGGCCGAGCGAGTTTCCCTGCGGAAGCTCGATGCCGGCCGGATACGGATTCGAAATCGTACCCACGGGTGTCAGGCCGCCGTCGGTACTCGACAGAAATGTCGTCGACGCCGAGTACCCGCGTGCGCCGATCGCTGATTCGCCGGTATCGCTGATCGGCGGCACCCAGTAGAGGCCGTAGCCGCCGCGAATCACGGTCTTCTCCGTCAACGACCAGGCGAAGCCGGCCCGCGGGGCGAAGTCATTCAGGGGTTGTCCCTGGCGCGTTGGATAGCCGTCCACACCCGCATACATCAGGCCGCCGCGGAGCTCCATGCCAGGCACCTGGACCGGGAACAGCGCGTCGCGATCGAAGCCCACCGTGAACTGGTTGCCCTCGGCAGCGATGCCAGGCTCGTACTCGTAACGCACGCCCGGCGTTCACCGTCAGGCTCGACGTCACACGCCAGTCGTCCTGAATGAACGCTGAGTAGTAGTCGGTGTAGTAGGTGCCAGGTGCCGTGACGTTCGTGCTGCCACTGGCGGGAAACCCCAGGAGGAAGCTGGCGAACGAATCACCGGCAGTACTGCTCGCCGTGTTCGGGTTCGGTCCCTGCGTGAACCCCTGGCTGAACGCGAAGTTGGCGTTGTTCGGTGGAATCGTCGCTGCGGCCACGCCGGCGGTAGTCCACGCCAACCTTGACGGAATGGCTGCCCATGAACTTCGACACCGTGGCATTGGCGGTCTGTCCGACATACTCCGTAATGCTGCGGCCGCCGTGTCCGACATTGCTGTACCCGTTCATCGTGATCGAGGGGAACCCGCCCTCGGTGAGGCTGTCCGTGAAGTAGGCGGGATAGCCCAGGGATGCCGCGTTGAAGCTCCCCGGGTAGTTGGTGCCGTCGTTGTCGAACCGGTTGTACCCGTATCGAAGCGCGATCGCCGTCGTGTTGTTCGGGACGATGATCTGGTTGGTCGAGAAGAAGTGGACCGTGCGGAACAGCGTCGTGCCGCTGGGATCTGCCGGGATCGTGCCGTGCGACCCCCAGAACGCCGAGCCAGGCTCCTTGGTGTACTGGTGGCCATACATCCCTGTCGTGGTCCACTTCTGGCTCCAGCGGTGATCGATCTTCAGGGTCTCTTGATCCTGCGGCCCGTCTTCGAGAATCGCCGAGCCGTTGAACGAGCGGCCGGAATGTGGCGTCGGCATCTGCGCCAGCATCGCGAGCGCGATCGGATTGAGGCGTTCGCGCGGGATGACGTTGCCAGGGAATGGATCTCTGATGAACCCGGTACCGCTCGGGTTGGCCCTCGTGGTCAGCGGGTCGTAGATCGTGACGCCAGACTGCGAGAAGTCACCCGCCCGCTCCAGCATCGTCGGGAGCGTGAGCACGTTGTTGCGCGTGCTCTGCTGCGTGTAGTCGTCCTTGCTGAACCAGAAGAAGGTGCGGTCCCGATGGATCGGACCGCCGATTGAACCGGCCCACGAGTAGTAGGTACTGCGGCGGGTTGGGTGTCCCCGCGAGCTTGGCGAAGAACAATTGACCGGTGCCCCACCCCGGCTTGTTCATGAAGAGTGCGCTGCCGCGCCACGTGTTCGAGCCTGACTTCGCCGTGACGTTGAACACGCCACCCGCGGCCCGCCCCATCTCGGCGTCATAGGTCTTGAGCTGCACCTTCATGTCCTCGACCGCCTCGGTCGAAGGCACCCACGATGCGCGGTTGACGAAGTCGGTGATCGACACACCCTCGATCAGATAGGAGTTGCCGCGCCGCGGGCCGCCGCCAAGCGACAGCAGCGACGAGCCCGACTGATCCTGATAGCGGACGAACTGCGGGTCGCCGGATTGAATGACGCTCGGCGTCGCGATGGAGGCGTAGAACGTGTTCCGGCCGAAGATGGGAATCGCAGAGATTTGCGAAGAGGTCATCGTCGTGGCGACCGTCGCGGTCGCCCGTTCGACGACGGGCGTCGCCGCGGTGACCGTGATTTGTTCGGCGACTCCGCCCACCTCGAGCATGAAGTCCATGTTCACGGTCTGTTGCGTCGCAATGCGCAGGCCTTGCCGCTCTTCCGTTCTGAACCCGGCGAGCGCGACTTTCACGGTGTAGACGCCCGGCAGCACGCTGGGAAAGGAGTATTCCCCGACCTCGTTCGTCGTCACCGCCCGCACGGCGTTGGTGGCCTCGTTGACGAGCGTCACTTCCACGCCGGGAACGACGCCCTGCGCGTCTTTGACGACGCCGCGCATGCCGCCCTGATAGGTCTGTGCCCAGCCGACTCGACTGACAACAAGCACCGCGAACATGACCGCCGCGACACACTTCGCGCGCGCAATCCCAGTTCTCATGAACTCCTCCTGTTCCAAGGGATGCGCGTCGCGGCGCTACGAAACGACGCCCGCCACAGGAGCAAGAAAAGTTCCAGTTACGCATAGCGCTGAGGCCGTCGCCTTCAGCAGCAGGTTTCGTTCGGGAAAAGACGCTGAACAGACGCAGCAACCACAACGCGGCCGCGCGCGGGAGAGCAGACATTTCTGGATGACGGCATCTGACGCACGTTCAAAACTGTGGCACTCACACGAGGGCTCGACCGGTGGCTACTTGTCCTTGTCGCCCGAGCTCTTCTTGTCGCCAGTCACCGCACTCTTGATTCCGAGTCCGAGCTTCTTCGCACCACCAGCGGTCGCCTCGGCGCCCTTGGTCGTCGCGCTGCCGGTCTTCTTGGCGACCTTGGTCGTCTCTTTGGCCGTGGCCTTCGCCACTTTCGTTGTGCCCTTGCCCGTGGCCTTCGCCGCATCACCGGCCGGGCCGTCCGCGACTTTCTCGGCACCCTTCTTCGTGGCCGTGCCAGTCTTCTTGGCAACGTCCGCCGTCCCCTTGGCGACAGTGGTCGCGGCGTCAGCAGTCTTCTTCGCGGCGGTCTTAGCGGCGTCGCCTTGCGCGGCGCCCAGGACGGAGGCCATGAACATGACGGCCGAGGCGATTGAAATGAGACGGACGCATGCGCGCATGGGACGCTCTCCTGATTGGCTCGACACTGAGCCTCACTGATCCTATCGCGGTCCGCGTCCTAGCCGCGTGGCCGATGACAGCGCAGGGTCGTGCAGATATAGTTCAAGAGGCGCTTCTCCACGTCGCCTTCCGTAACTCATCCGAGACCTATGTCCTCTCACCGTCAACACATCTTTCTTGCAGCGCTGATGTTCACGGCCGCGGCCTGCGGAGGGAACGAGCCGGCTGGCGGCGCTGCCGCCGCATTCCCGCCCACCGATGTTCAGACGGTGACGCTCGAGCCCAAACCGGTACCGAGGTCCTCCGAATTCGTGGCTACGGTACGGTCGCTGCGCTCGACCACCGTCCAGCCGCAGGTGGACGGCTTCGTGCGGCAGATCTTCGTGAAGGCCGGCGACCGCGTGGCCGCGGGCGCGCCCCTGGTGCAGATCGATCCGGACCGCCCGCAGGCCACGCTGAACACAACTGAGTCACAGCGTGCCTCGCGTCAGGCCGACCTGACGTTAGCCAGGCAGCAGCTCGATCGGATGCGGGTGCTGTTCGAGGCCGGCGGCGTGAGCCGGTCGCAGCTCGACGAAGCGGAGGCCACGCACACGGCTGCCGCGGCGCAGATCAAGGCCCTCGACGCGCAGGTGCGCGAGAACCAGGTGCAGCTGGAGTATTACCGCGTCATCGCACCCTCGTCCGGCGTCATCGGCGAGATCTCAATCCGGCCAGGCGATCGCGTTACCCCCGCCACCGCCATCACGACGATCGATCAGCCGGAAGGCCTCGAGGCCTACATCAACGTGCCGCTCGAACGCGCGACCGAGTTGAAAGCGGGCCTCACCGTGGAACTGCTTGGCGCCGACGGCAGGGTCATCGCGTCGAATCCGATCACCTTCATCGCGCCGCGCGCCGACGATGCCACGCAGACGGTGCTGGTCAAGGCCACGCTGACGCGCGCACCGCCAGGACTGCGCGTGATGCAGTACGTGCGGACACGGGTGATCTGGAGCCGCGAGGCAGCGCTCACCGTGCCCGTGCTGGCCGTGAGCCGTGTGGCGGGACAGCACTTCGTGTTCGTCGCCGAGCCCTCGCCGCAAGGGTTCGTGGCGCGCCAGAAGCCGGTGACGCTCGGAGAGGTGATCGGTGAGGACTACGTGGTGAGCGGCGGCCTGCAATCCGGGCAGCGCGTCATCGTGTCAAACCTGCAGAAGATCGGCGATGGCGCTCCGGTGAAGCCGGCTTAACGAGGTCCTTGGTGCTTCGTGCTTGGTCCGTCCGTAGCCCTGGTCCGTCCGTTGGTCCTGGGTCCGCGAGGACGTGGACACGATCCACAGGACCCAGGACCAAGGACTAAGAACCAAGGACTAAGCACCAAGGACCATGTTCGTCGACACATTCATCAAGCGGCCGATCCTCGCGAGCGTCTGCTCGCTCGTCATCGTGCTGGCCGGTGCGCTCGCCATTCCGACCATGCCGATCGCCTGGTATCCGGAGGTCGCGCCGCCCACCGTGTCGGTCACCGCCGTCTACACCGGCGCGAATGCCGAGACCGTGGAGACGGCGGTCACCACTCCGCTCGAGCAGGCGATCAATGGTGTCGAGGGCATGATGTACATGTCCTCGTCGAGCTCGAACAGCGGTGTCAGCACGATCACCGTGACGTTCGACGTCACGAGGAATCAGGACATCGCCGCCGTGGACGTGCAGAACCGCGTCAACCAGGCGATGGGCCGGCTGCCTGCCGAGGTCCGGCAGCTCGGTGTGACGGTGCAGAAGGTCAGCCAGAACTTCACGTCGGCGATCGCCGTGTACTCCAAAGGCGGCGAATACGACTCTCTCTTCGTCGCCAACTACATCGACGTGTACGTCAGGGACGCGCTCAAGCGCATCCCCGGCGTCGCCGAGATCCAGTCGTTCGGCGGCGCCCGCTACTCGATGCGCGTCTGGCTCGATCCGATCCGTCTCGCCGCCCGCGAGCTGACGGCCGGCGACATCGTGAACGCGCTGCGCGAGCAGAACGTGAACGTCGCCGCCGGCAGCGTCGGCGAGTCGCCGGCCCGCAAGGGACAGACGTATCAGATCAGCGTGCGCGCAGCCGGCCGCCTCGAGGAACGGAGCGACTTCGAGAACGTGATCGTCAAAACCGCGCGCGACGGCACCCTCGTTCGCCTGGCTGACATCGGCAGCGTCGAGCTCGGCGCTGAATCCTATTCGTCGCTGCTCCGGTTCCAGGGCCTCGACTCCGTCGGCTTTGGCGTCCTCGCCCTGCCGACGGCCAACGCGCTCGACGTGCAACGCGGCGTCTCGAGTGAGATGGCCAGGCTCGCCAGAGCATTTCCTCCCGGGCTCGAGTACCGGATCGCCTTCGATACCACCACCGTCGTGCAGGAGTCGATCGCCGAGGTCGTCGAGACGCTGCTGATCGCGATCGGCCTCGTCGTCCTGGTGATGTTCGTGTTCCTTCAGAGCTGGCGCGCGACGCTGATTCCGGCGCTCACGCTGCCGGTCTCGCTGGTCGGCGCCTTCGCGTTCGTGAACCTGCTCGGTTTCTCGATCAACACCCTGACGCTGTTCGCTGTCGTCCTGGCGACGGGCATCGTCGTTGACGATGCGATCGTCGTCATCGAGAACATCGAGCGGCACATGCAGGAGCAGCACAAGTCGCCGATGCAGGCCGCGTTCGACGCGATGCGCGAGGTGTCGGGCGCGGTGATCGCCACCGCGCTCGTGCTGATCGCCGTGTTCGTGCCGGTCGCCTTCTTTCCGGGCACGACCGGCCGTCTGTATCAGCAGTTCGCGCTGACGATCGCCTTCTCGGTGGCGATCTCCGCCTTCAACGCCATGACGTTGACGCCGGCGCTGTCGGCCTTGCTGCTCCGTCACGGCGGACTCGGCAGCGGATGGCTCTTCGGCCCCATCGAGCGCGGCATCGCGGCCAGCACACGAGTCTACGTTCGCGGTGTCCGAGGGTTGGTGCGCGCGCGATGGGTGGTAGCGCTGCTCTTCGTCGGGCTGCTCGGCGTGACCTACTACGTGTACCTGCGCGTGCCGCGAGCGTTCGTCCCGGACGAAGACGCCGGGTATTTCCTCTCGATTGTGCAGGCACCGCCGGGCGCCTCTCTCGAGTACACGACACGCGTCGTCACCGACGCCGAGAAAGTCATCCTCGCCGCGCCGGAAGTCGAGTCGGTGTTCTCGATCCTCGGCTTCAGCTTCACCGGCAACGCCTCGAACCAGGGAATCATCTTCACGCTGCTCAAGCCCTTCGAGGAGCGGCAGCGGCCAGAGCAGCGCGTCCAGGCCCTGCTGCCGCGTCTGCGCGGCCCGCTGTTCGGCATCCAGGGCGGGCTCGTCATTCCGTTCGCGCCGCCGGGCGTCAACATCGGCAACGTCGGCGGTTTCACCTTCGAGGTCCTCGACCAGGGAGGCGCCACAGATATTCAGAGCCTTGGCAACGCCGTGCAGTCGCTGGTTGGCGCGTCACAGAAATCGACGCAGGTTGCGGGACTCTTCAGCTCGTTCACCGCCAACGATCCGCAACTGGCCGTCGACATCGATCGCGAGAAAGCGCAAAGCCTTGGCCTGCCGATTGGCGAGATCACCAACGCGCTGCAGATCTATCTCGGGTCGTCGTACGTCAACGACTTCGATTTCAACAACCGCGCCTACCGCGTTTACGTGCAGGCGGACAAGGCGTATCGATCGGACCCGCGGGATCTCCGTCAGTACTACGTGCGGACGACGAGCGGACAGATGGTGCCGCTCGACAACGTGGTGCGCGTGCGCGAGACGACTGCGCCGCAGGTGATCAGCCACTTCAACCTGTTCCGGTCGGCGCAGATCAGCGGGTCGGCCGCGCCTGGAGTGAGCTCGGGCCAGGCGCTGGCCGAGATGGAGCGGCTCGCGGGCACTGCCCTGCCGGCTGGCTTCGGGTATGCCTGGTCGGGCCTGTCGCTCGAGGAGATCACCGCAGGCGGGCAGTCGGCCGCGATCTTCGGCATCGCGATACTGCTGGTCTATCTGACGCTCGCTGCGCAGTACAAATCGCTGGTGCTACCGTTCATCGTCCTGCTCGGCGTGCCGCTGGCGGTCCTCGGCGCGCTGTCAGCACAGTGGGCGCGCGGGCTGTCGAACGACCTTTACTGCCAGATTGGACTGGTCCTGCTGATCGGGCTCGCGGCGAAGAACTCGATCCTGATCGTCGAGTTCGCCGAACAGCTGCGCGCGAAGGGACTCTCGGTGATCGAGGCGGCCGTCGAAGCCGCCCGCATCCGGCTGCGGCCGATCCTGATGACGTCGCTGGCGTTCATCCTCGGCGTCATGCCGCTGGTCTTCGCCACCGGCGCCGGGCAGGAGGGCCGACACTCGGTGGGAACCGCGGTCGCAGGCGGGATGCTGTTTGCCACGTTCCTCAACATCCTCCTCATCCCGGTCCTCTACGTGTTGGTCAGGACGGCGATTCCCGGACGTGTTGCGCGCACGTAGCCCATGGACGTGCGGTTGCCGACGGGCCTGGGCAACTACCGGTCGCGATCCGGCGCCTGTCACAGGGCAATCGGCGCTGTGTTGAAGGGGAGGCTGGCGTGTCGCACAACGGGATCTACGAGGGCAACGTCTGAGCGTGGTAACCCGATGGAGCCCGGCTAATATCTAATGCGGCACGACGTGCACAGATGCCCGTCTACAAAACCACGTTCGAGGTGAATGCACCGGCAAGTCGCGTCTGGCAGGTGCTCACGACTCTGGGCAGCTATGGTGACTGGAATCCACAGATTCCAGTGGCCCATGCGGCCATCGCTCAGGGAGCCAAGATCGGCCTCCGACTGACTCTGCCTGGCAGGCCGGACGATGGCGGTCGACGCGATCATCGAGGCAGTGCAACCGGAGCGGTTGCTCACCTGGCGCGGCCATCTTCTCGCGTCGTGGTTCTTCGAAGGCTACCGGAAGTTCGCGATTGAGCCGATCGCGCCCGGTCGGGTGAGCGTGACGCATGTCGAGGACATTCACGGGTTGATGGCACCGGTGTTCGCGCTCTCTGATGGACGACCGGTCCAGAAGAGCCACGAGGCCTTGAACCAGGCGCTCCGCGCCCGCGCCGAGCGTGGGCATTGACCAGCCCCGCAATCAACACCAGCTGCCTTACCGGCCCGTGACTCCCGCATCAAGCACGACCCGGCCGCCGACGATCGTCATCACCGATGCGATGTCCTTGATCTGATCGGCAGGCACGGTCAGGTAATCGCGATCGAGTACAGCCAGGTCGGCGAGCTTCCCCGCTTCGATCGATCCGAGATCGCGCTCGCGGAACAGCAGGTAGGCGTTGCTTCGCGTGTGCGCGACGAGCGCCTGCTCGCGGCCGATCGTCTGCCGTAACAGCTGCGTGCCACCGACCATCTTCGCCGGTGACGGCCCACCACAGCGTCGTGAACGGCCGGATCTGGTTGGCGCGGCTGCCATCGCTGCCGAAGCCCCAGACGACGCCGCTCTTCTGGATCGTCGCGAGCGGCGGCATGTCGTAGGCGGCGTCGCCGAAGACCGTGAGGTTGATGCCGCCGTTGATGATCGCCCACGGATGCACGGCCGCATGAACGCCCATCGTCTTCATGCGCGCGAGATGCGCCGCGTTGATCTGGTTGACGTGCGCGAGCGTCCAGCGAAGATCGGCGATCGGGTACTGCTTCCGGATGATGTCGATCTGATCGAGGAACGCGTCGATCGTGTCGGTCAGGTTCGCGTGGACGTGCAGCTGGCGGCGGGCCTGAGCCACTCCGGTTGCGATCCGGCGCCACTCGGCGAGCCCGGCCGGCGTCGGATTCGACTTCGGCACGAACATCGGGTCGTGCAGCGGTCCATAGACCGACTCGCCGTACGCGACATGGTCGATGTAGTTGTCGCCGCGCGGCGGCTGCAGCGCGCGCGGTGATGCAGAAGACGCGCACGTCCAGCTCGCCGCGAGACGCCCATCGCCGGTAGAGCGGCAGCACGTCCTCTTCGCAGCCGGCGCTGCCGAATGCGGTGAGCCCCATCCGGTTGAAGTCGCGCAGCATCTGCCGTGTGCTCGACTCGAGCCGTTCGCCCGAGGCCGTCGGCATCCTGGCGGCGATGGCCCGCATGTCCCGCTCGTCCACGACCCCGGTGGGCGCGTCCACGCCGAGGGCCTGCGACGCGCGACTATTGAGATAGCCGCGGTAGTACAGACGCCTGCAGGAACACGGGATGATCGGGCAGGGCGCGATCGAGCTCGGCGCGCGTGAACGGCGTCTTGTCGTCGGCGAACTGTTCCATCGCCCAGCCGCCGAGCGTGTAGATCCATTCGCCCCGCGGCGTTGTCTTGGCGCGGGCGCGCAGAAGATCCAGCGCCGCCTTCCGTGAGTCAACGCCGTCGAGGCGCACTTCGTACTGCCACGTCGTTCCGGCGCGCAGCAGGTGCATGTGGTTGTCGATGAGCCCGGGGATGACGGTGCGGCCGCCGAGATCGATGCGCCGGGTCTCGGCCCCGGCGAACGCAGCAACGTCGCGATCACTGCCGACGGCGACGATACGCTCGCCGCGGATCGCGATCGCGGAGGCGATCGAGAAGCGGTCGTCCACGGTGACGACCTTGCCGTTCGTGAGAATGATGTCGGCCGGCTGCGGCTGGGATCGCACCACGTCAACCGCCGCCGCGACACCGGCCAGCCACAGCACCACCGGGACGATTGGCCGCCATCTTCATCAGCCAATAGAGTATGCCGTGTCAGCGTGAGCGCACTCCTCGTTGAGGTTCAGCGCTGGCACGAGATGTGGAGTAGTACCGGCTGTGTCGTTCTGGAAGGGGGACGGACGTGGCTGAGCCTCAGAAGTTCTGTGCAATCGTCATGTTGCTAGCTCTGTTGCCTCTAGCCGGACAGGGCTGCGCGAGCCGGACCGCCAAGGGAGCCGCCATCGGTGCAGCCGGCGGCGCGGCGGCTGGCGCGCTCATCGGCAAAGCTGCCGGATCGACGGCGAAAGGCGCGATCATCGGTGCCGCGGTTGGCGGCGCCGGCGGCGCGCTGATTGGCCGGCAGATGGACCAGCAGGCGGAGGAACTGGCGAAGAGCCTGCCGAATGCGAGGGTCGAGCGCGTGGGCGAGGGGATCCTCGTGACGTTCGACAGCGGAATCCTCTTCGACGTGGACTCCGACGCGCTACGGCCCGCGGCGCGCGAGAATCTGAAGAATCTTGCCGGCAGCTTGCAGAAATATCGCCGAACCAACGTGCTGCTGGTCGGACATACCGACTCCACCGGCGCCGAATCCTACAATCAGACTCTCTCGAACCGGCGGGCCTCTGCTGCCGCGTCGTTTCTCGGGTCGCAGGGCCTGACGCGTCCTCGGGTGGAAACGTCCGGCCGCGGGGAGCTCGAACCTGTGACCTCAAATGACAACGAACGCGGCCGCCAGGAGAATCGGCGCGTCGAGGTTGCCATCTTCGCCAACGAACAGTATCGAGACGAGGCGGCAAAGCGAGGCTGACGGAGGCGCTGCTCCGTCACTGCCGCGTCGGCCGAGATCCATTCGTTCGCAGGTGGGTCAGGGTCGATGATCGATCAGACGCACAACTGCGCGAGCACAAATGCGTCTCTTCATCGGTCAATCGAGTGTGCCGTGTCAGCGCGGGCGCCCGAACAACGCGCTGACGGTGTATCGCCCGGGACCGACGAGGAACATGCCCGCGAGGACGAACGCGTTCTTGAGCGCATGCTCGGGCTGCGGCATCTCGCGGCCGAGCTGATCGATGGTCGCCATCACCATGACGCCCAGTATCGCCAGGCAGACGGGGCGGAAGAAGAGCCCGGCGGCAAACAGCAGCCCGCCCACGCCCTCCGACAGCGCCGCGGCCAGACCAAAGAGCATGTGGCCGAACGTGATGCCGATATTCGCCACGGCATCGCCGGTGCGCTCCCATCCGGCGGGGCCACCGGCCAGCTTCGGATAGCCGTGATACCAGAAGAACGACAGGCCGAAGCCGATGCGCAGGATGAGCAGTCCGATGTCGCGATAGCGGTCCATATGCCTATAACGCTCCAGGAAGGCCAAGCGTTTCAGGTCAGGATCGCGCTGCGATCGCGCGGACTCACGGAGACTACTCCGCGCGCAGGGCGTTCGCCGGTTCGACGTCGAGCGCCCGCCGCGCGGGCACGATACATGCCAGGAGGGCAACCGCGCCAAGCAGCGCCGGCATCGCGATGAACGTCATTGGATCAACAGGCTCGACGTTGAACAGCAGGCCGCGCATGGCGCGGCCTACCGCAACCGCGCCTGCGAGGCCCGACCACGATCCCCATCACCACCGGCATCGACTCCTGACGCAGGATGAGTCCGAAGACCGAACCCCGCTGCGCGCCAAGGGCGATGCGCACGCTGATTTCATGCGTTCGCTGCTCGGTGTTGAATCCCACGACGCCGTAGATCCCGACGACCGCGAGGAGCATGGCGAGGCCGGCGAAGGAGACGAGGAGCGCGCTCCGGAACCGCGGCTGCGCCACGGAATCCGACACGAGCGTCGTCATTCTTTGCGGCTCGACGAGTGGCACCGACGGGGTCGACCGAGCGGACGGCACCACGCGCGGCCGGGCATCAGGCCCATCGGATCGCCCGTCGTGCGCATCACCACCGAGAGACCGCGCATGAAACGTGTGACCCAATAGTCGTGCATCTGTGCGTACGGGAACATCACCTCGGGCCGCGTTTCCGCCTGCGGGCCCAGGTGCTTCAGATCGGCGTACACACCCACCACGACCTTCCAGGGATCCGCCGAGTCGATACGGCCCTGCTTCAGTCGTTTGCCGACGACGTTCTGGCCTGGCCAGTAACGGCGTGCGAATTCTTCGTTGACCATCGCCACCAGTGGCGACGTCGCCGTGTCGGCATCGGTAAACGCGCGGCCCGTGGTGATGCGCGCGCCGATCGCGTCGAAGTACCGGCCGGCCACGCCGCGGAGGCCGGCGCCCGCACCCTGATTCGGGGCCGGCGGCTGCCAGCCTTCCGGGGTGATTCTGCTCTCGACGTTCTGGCCGCTGAGCGGCAGGTGCGACGTTGCGCCAACGGCGAGCGCACCGGGTTGTGCGGACAGGCGCTCGATCACCTCGCGGTGGAAACGGCGAACGCTGTCTCCATCCACATAGCTCGTCTCGGGCGGGACTACGTTGAAGGTGAGGACCCCATCGGCGTCGAGGCCAGTGTCCACGCGCTGAAGCTGCAACAGGCTGCGCGCGGCAAGGGCGGCACCCACCATCAACATCAACGACAAGGCGACTTCCGCGATCACCAGCGCCGCGCGGGCGCGCCGGGTTGCGCGGCCGGCTGTCGACGATCGCGCTGCCGCCTTGAGCTGTTCGGCGGGCACACGGTACGTGGAGTACAGCGCGGCCACCAGGCCGAAGACGATGCCGCTCACCAACGTGACACCAAGCGCAAATGCAAGCGTCGTCTGATCGAGCGTGGTCTGATCGAGGCGAGGCATGTCGCCTGGGCTGAGCGCGATGAGCGCATCGAGTCCCCATGCGGCGAGCGCAATGCCCGCACAGGCGCCGCAGGCGTAGAGCACGAGCGTCTCGGTGACGAGTTGCCCCACCAGACGGGCGCGGCTCGCGCCGAGCGTCGTGCGGACTGCAATCTCGCGCTGGCGCGCCGACGCGCGGGCGAGGAGCAAGTTCGTCACATTGGCGCACGCGATCAGCAGCACGAACCCGACGGCGCTGAGGACGAGCAGCAACGCGGTCCGCACGTTTCCCACGGTCTCGTCGAGGAGCGACGTCAGGCGGATCGTCAAACCGGCGTTCACATCGGGGTACGCCTGCGCGAGGCGGCGGCCGATCGTGTCCAGCTCCGCTTGCGCCTGCTCGACTGAGGTGTCGCCGCCGAGACGGCCGACGACCCGCAGAAAGTGTGTGCCTCGATTGACCATCCCCTGCGCGTTGTTGCGGAACGCGAACGGCACCCAGAGCTCATACCGCTTCTCTGGGAACTCGAACGCGGCCGGCATGACGCCGACCACGGTGTACGGCTTGCCGTTGGCCGTGATCGTCTGCCCGACGATTCCAGAATCGCCGCCGTAGCGGCGCTGCCAGAGGCCGTGGCTCAAGAGCATCACCTGATCGCGGCCGCCCTCGTTCTCGTCCGGACGAAACGGGCGGCCGACGAGCGGCCGCACGTCGAGCGCGTCGAGGAGCTCTGCGGAGATCAGCTGTCCCATGACGAATTCCGGTTCGCCGCGGCCTGTCAGCGTGAACCCGGTACCGGCGTACGCGCCGAGCGCGTCGAAGGCGCGCGCTTCACGCTGAACGTCGAGGAAGTTCTCGGCGCTGACGCTCGACGTGAGCGTTGGTTGAACCACGAACAAGCGGGAGGGTTCCGGGTATGGGAGCGGCTGAAGCAGGACCGCGTTGACGATGGAGAACATCGCGGTGTTGGCGCCGATGCCCAGTGCCAGCGTGAGGATGGCGGCGACGGTGAAGGCTGGCTGCTTCCTCAACATCCGCGTCGCATACCGCAGGTCCTGCCAGACATCGCGGAGCACGTGTCCGGCCGGCGCGCCTGGCGTGATCGGGGCCGGCGCATGCGCCTGCTGCAGCGGCGCCATGTACTGCGCCAGCAGGTTCCCGTCCCTGAACTCGGCGAGCGCCAGACGCGTGGCTTCGTCCTCCGGCGTCCCGCCCGCCACCAGCTCCCGCCAGCGGTCCTCGAGATGCTGCGAGAGCTCTTCGACGATCTCGTGCTCGCGGGTTGGCGAGAGGCGCAGCGACGACAAGCGCGGGCGGACGTGTGGTGCCCAGTCACGCCGCGAGGTCGAAGGGTCAGGCATGTTCCTCTCCTGAAAGCACCACGTTAGCTGGCGCGCAGCGCATCCACTGGCGCCGTACTGGCCGCTCGGGCCGCGGGCAGCAGACTGGCGAGGACGGCTACGGCGAGAAAGATCGCCGAGGTCGCAACGAGCGTAGTCGGGTCGACGGGACTCACCCCGTACAGGAGTGCCACCATGATCCGGCCTAGCACCAACGCGGCGACCAGCCCAATCAGCGCACCGACTCCCGTGAGCCGCATCCCTTGCGAGAGGACCATGCGGCGCATGGCGCCGGGACTCGCGCCGAGTGCCAATCGCGTTCCGATCTCCGGAGTGCGCAGGCTCACCACGTAGGACAGCACGCCGTAGATACCCACCGCGCCCAGGAAGAGTGCGATCAGCGCGGCGATGACCAGCACAGACATCGTGAAGCTGGTGCGGCTCATCGAGTCGCCGAGCACGCGCTCCATGGACTGCACCTTCGCCATGGGCAGATCGCGGTCTACTTCCGCGATCGCGCTGCGGATCGCGCTCACCAGGCTGAGCGGCTCGACAGCGGTCCGAACCGTCATCGTCATCCTCGCCCACGTCACCGCCGGCGGCATCGACCATCGGCAGGTACAGGAACTGATCCGCCGGTTCGTCGAGACTGCTATGGTGCACGTCTCCGACAACGCCGACGACTCGCGACGAGACCTTCCCGATGTCGATTCGTTTGTCCAGCGCACTCGTATTGGGCCAGTACCGGGCTTTGACCGAGTGGCTGATGATCACGGAGGGAAGACGTCGATTGTGGTCGTCCGGCGTGAAGGCCCGTCCCTCGATCACCGGGATATCCATCGCATCGAAGTACCCGGCTTCGTGCGGCGAACCTCGAAGACGGGAGGCAGGGCGGCCTCGGCCGGAGGGAACTCCTCGATCACCGCCGCAAAGTTGTTGCACCTGCCGGTCAGAGGCAGCGGGTCGACGGCGCCCGCCCGGATCACGCCGGGATCGGCTTCCAGCCGCTCGATGAGGCGGTCGTAGAACTGCGCCATCGGCCTCGGCGTTCGCGTATTTCGTTGCCAGCG
Source organism: uncultured Acidobacteriota bacterium (assembly GCA_963751025.1). Classification (GTDB taxonomy): domain Bacteria; phylum Acidobacteriota; class Vicinamibacteria; order Vicinamibacterales; family UBA2999; genus Gp6-AA40. The sequence continues at coordinate 41,102 of CAVVTC010000020.1, forward strand.
GCCGCACCTCGAACGTCAGGACGCCGTCGGCAGAGAATCCGGGGTCGACCGACCGCAGCGCCTGGAAGCTGCGGACCATCAGCCCGCAGCCGATGACGAGCACGAACGCGAGCGCGACTTGTGCGATCACCAGCGCATTGCGCGTGCGATGCCGGGCGCGGCCGACTCGTCGCACTGCGGCTGCCATCGCGCAGCGCGGCCGTCACTCGCGTCGAGCTCGCGCGCAGGGCCGGGAGCACGCCGAACAGCAATCCCGCCAGCACCGACACGAGCGCGGCAAACATGAGGGCTGTGCCGTTGATGCCGATGTGCATCGAGACGCGGAATGCCGGCCGGCCCGGCCGAGACCAGCGCACGAATGCCCGCATAGGCGAGCAGCACGCCCGCAGCGCCGCCCATGAGCGGCGAGCAGCGCGCTCTCGACGAGCAGCTGTCGGGCGAGTCGGGAGCGGCTGGACCCGAGCGCCAGGCGCACCGCGTTCTCCTGGCGGCGGCCCTCCGCTCGAACGAGCAGCAGGTTGGCGACGTTGCTGCAGGCAATGAGCAGGACGAATCCGACGGTCCCAAATACGATCAGCAGCGGCTCGCGGGCGTTGCCGACGATCTCCTCGCGGAGCGGGCGCACGATGGCGTCGCCATCGAAGATGTTCTCGAACCAGCTCGGGCCGTAGCCCGCTTCATCGAAGCGGGCGACCAGGCTCCGGGCATCTTCGGTCGCGGCTTCGATCGTGATGCCTGGCTTCGAGTCGGGCGATCGCCGTCGATGTAGTGTCCGCCGAAGTTCCGCACTCGCCGGGTCGAGCTGCAGCGGAATCCAGGCGTCAGCCTCCGGCGTCGGGAAATGGTAGGCCGCGGGCATGACGCCGATCACTTCGCGCGGCAGCCCGTTCAGCTCGATGATTCTGCCGAGAATCGACGGGGCGGCTCCGTACCGGCTCACCCACAGTTCGTGACTCAAGAGCGCGACCGACGGCCCGCGCGGCGCGTCTTCCTCCGGCGTCGGCAGCCGGCCGAGTTCGGGGAACACACCGAGCACTTCGAACGCGCCCAATGTCATCAGGCCTGACGTTGACCTGGAGCGGAGAGCCGTCTCCAGTCAGCGAGAACGGCAACGTTCGCACCCTGGAGCCCCCGAACTTCTCGAAAGGCGCGATTGTTGTTGGCGAAGTGCCAGTAGCCGCGTGGCGAGAACGTGTTTCCGCGGTCGGCAGTCACTGCTCTCGATGCAAATACCGGTAGCTGCGACGCGGACGATGCGGCCTTCGTCAGGATAGGGCAGCGGCCGCAGCAGCACGCCCTCGACGACGGAGAAAATCGCAGTGGTCGCGCCGATGCCGAGCGCCAGCGTCAGGACGGCGGCCAGCGTGAAAGCGGGCTGCTTTCTCAACATCCGCGTGGCATACCGCAGATCCATCCAGACATCGCGGAGCACGTATCCGGACGTGGCGCCCGGCGTGATGGGCACCGGCGCCTGCGCCTGCTGCAGCGGCGCCATGTACCGCGCCAGCAGGTTCCCCTCCCTGAACTCGGCGAGCGCCAGACGCGTGGCTTCGTCTTCCGAGGTCCCGCCCGCCACCAGCTCGCGCCAGCGGTCCTCGAGATGCTGCGACAGCTCTTCGACGATCTCGTTCTCGCGAGTCGGCGAGAGGCGCAGTGACGACAGACGAGGGCGCACCATCCGCGCCCAATCACGCCTCGCGGGGTCAGGCATGTTCGTCTCCCGTCACGCGACGCACGGCGTCTACGAACGCATCGAAGGTCTTCCGCTGCTGGGCCAGGATGCGCCGCCCCTCAGGGGTTAGCTTGTAAAGGCGGCGGCGGCGTTCGTCGGGCTTCTCGACCCAGGTGCCCTTGATCCAGTCGCGCTCCTCGAGGCGATAGAGCAAGGGATAGAGGGAATCGATGTGGAACTTCAACTGGCCGCCCGACCGTGTTTCGATCAGCTTGCTCAGGTCGTAGCCATGCCGCGGACGCGCATCGAGGAGCGAGAGGATGAGCAGTTCCGCCGATCCGCGCTTCAGTTCGCGGTCGAGCGCCCGCGCGTTGATATCTGTCATGAGCAGATAGTATGCAGACAGATATCAGAGCGTCAAGCGCCCTTCGAGCAGTCGCGGGGACTATGGCAGCTCGAACACCCACAGCATCGCGCTGCGATCGGGCGGACTCACGAGTTCCGGCACGAGCACGGCATAGCTCGCGGCATGGAACCCGCCCTGCCCCGTGGTGACGGCAAGGTACTGTTTGTTCCCGACGCTGTAGGTGATCGGCGTCGCGCTGCTGACGTCGTTCAGTCGCACGTGCCAGAGCTGCGTGCCGGTCGCCTCGTCATAGGCACGAAAGAACCGATCGAAGGCGCCGGCGAAGACGACGCCGCCCGCCGTGGCGAGGACACCAGACGTCATCGGCGCTCGATCGCGCGTCACCCAGACGGTCTTGCGCGTCTCGAGATTGATCGCCTGCAGACGTCCGTACTTCCCGTCGCTCTTCGGATGCGGACGAATGCCCCAGTTCACGCCCGACGAGAGGGCGCCGCGTCCGGCGCCGCCAGGAATTGGAAAGACATCCATGCACGCTTCGGTGAGCGGCGCAATCACGACCTTGCTCGCGGGGTTGTACGAGCGCCGGCGGATAGTTCTTCACGCCGGCGCCGTGCGGGCATACGAGCTTCGCACTGCGGTCGTCAGGAATGCGGCTGGCGTCAATCTCCTTCTCCCCGGTCTCGGGATCGATCCCGGTGACGATGTTCTGTAGTCCGAGGTCGATGGAGAACACGAATCGGCCCGTCGCGGCCTCGACGGCGTCGTAGATGCCGATCTTGCCGGCGGTGACGACCACCTTGCGCATCTGGCCGCGCACAGGCAACTCGACGATCTGTCGCTCGAACGCCCAGTCGAGATCCCACAGCTCTCGCCGATGATGCTGGAAGTGCCAGACGAGTTTTCCGGTATCGGGATCGATGGCCAGCGTCGTGTTCGTATACAGCGCGTCGTTGGTGACGCCCGGTTTGCTCGACGGCGGCAGCAGCGGCCCGGTGTCGTATGTGTTGCCGGTGCCGAAGAACGCGAGCCCGGTCGTGGGCTCATAGCTGCCGGTCGTCCAGACCGAGGCCCCGCTTCGCTTCTCGATTGGGATCTCGTTCCAACTGTCGCCACCTGGCTGACCGGGCTGCGCGATCGTATTGACGCGCCAGGCGATCCTGCCCGTCTCGGCGTCCAGTCCCACGATCTGCGGTCCGCCCGGCTTGGCGCCAACGCCGGTGCCGGTCGTGCCCACCATGATCTTTCCGCGCGCCGCGAGCACGCCACCGGCCACGCCTTCGCGCACCCGCGTGTCGCCGATGCGCGTGTCCCACACCAGCTTGCCGGTCCTCGCGTCGAGCGCAATGACGTTGGCGTCCGACGTCCCGATATACAGGCGATCGCGATAGAGCGCCATGCCGCGCTTGACCGTCGCCGACACGCCTTGCGGCAACTGGCGGCGGTACTCCCAGAGCAGATCGCCGCTCCGTGCATCGAGCGCCTGAACGCGGTCGCCCATCCCGTGCACAAACAGGACGCCGTCGTGTACGAGCGGCGTCCCCTCGTTGGACCCTGGCGGCAAGGACCAACTCCACGCCACCCGGAGACTCCCGACATTGGCCTTGGTGATCTGATTCAACGGGCTGAACCCGTGCGCGTCCCAGGTGCGCCGCCACGTGAGCCATTCCGACGATGCCGGCGCCGCCAGCATCTCGTCGGTCACCGGCGTGTAGCGGTCGAGCGGATTCGGACGCGTGACCTTCGGCGCGGGTGGCGTGTAGGGCGAGAACGCCATGAAGCTGAAGCCACCCTGCGGAATGGTCATGCCCGCGAGCCGCGACGGATCCGACGGCAGCTCCTCAGTGCCGGCGACGATCGCGTTCTGCTGGAGGATGTACACCACGATCTGCGCGTAGACGGCCGGGCTCAAAGAACCAGGCGCGGTTGTCGGCATCCGCGTTGCCGACACCGTGTAGAGCGGCTCGACGCTGCGCCCACCGTACTTCTGGATGAACGGCACGCCCTTGAGCGGCGGGCCGAACGCGCCATCGTCGAGATTGTCGCCGTGGCACGACGCACAGGACGAGCGGTAGGCAGTCTGGCCGAGGGCAGCCTGCGCGGCCGTATAGGCCGGCGCGCTGCGGACGCCAGGAGCCGCCGGACTGGCAGGCGCCTGCGCGAACGACAAGATCTGCCCGGCAGTGACAACGGCGACGAGCGGAACGAACGTCAAGAGAACCCTACGCATGACGTGGATCCTAACAGTCCTTGCGCGCGGCGAATCGAGGGAGTCGAGGAACGAAGATGTATCATCGGCGCCGGAGGACATCGTGATCGCGAGACCTGCGCTATTGACATTGCTGTGCGCGTCGATTGTCCTGTTGCCATCCTTGTCGCTGGCGCAAACCGACAGGCCCATGCGCACATTTCCGGAGTTCACCGGCACCTGGGTGCTGGACGAGTCCGCCAGCACTGGACGACTGGGGATCACGCCACGCATCCCGTTGCGGATGACGATCGCGACGACGCCCGAGACGATCGTCGTGACGAAGCGGCCGCGGCTTGGACAAGCCGACCGCGCCTCCGCCACGCCGCCGCCAGAGGTCTATCGTCTCGATGGCAGCGAGACCCATTTCGTGGACGGCGGGGTCACGCTCAACATCAGCCACCGCTTCACGCTCGTGGCGGACATGCTGGCGCTCACCGTGAAGGAGAGCCGCGATGGCTGGGCCAACGGCTACACGGCGTTCACGGATGCCTATTCGGTGTCCGGCGATGTCCTCACGCTGCATCGTCAACTGGTCAGCGTCACTGCGGCCGGCCAGATACGAGTCATGCAGGACCCGCCGAACAACTTCCGGCACACCTATATCTATCGACGCGAGACCCAGGCAGCCGCTCCGTAGCGGCGGTGTTACGATCCACCACATGAAACTCCTGATCCGGATTGCACTCGTCGCGTTGGTGGCTGCTGTGGCTGGCGGGGTGAGGACCGGTGCGCAGGCACCGAATAACGCACAGGCTCAGCGCAACCAGCTGGCGAACCAGCCGGCGCCGCGCACGAGCGATGGACGCATCGTGCTCGGCAACACGGCGAAACTCAAGGGCGTCTGGATCGGCGGCGGCCTCGGCTTTTGCAACGCCAACACCGTGGTGGCACCAGCGTCCTTGAATCCTGGCGCTACGGCGGGGGCGCGTGCCGCAGGTCCGGGCGGCGCGGGTGCTCCAGGCGGTGGCAGGGGCCGGGGCGCCGTCGGACCATGCACTCAGGTCCCATACATGCCGTGGACCCTCGCCGTCTCGAATGATCGTCGTCTGAACGAGCTCGAGCCGCACACGCGCTGCAAGCCATCAGGTGGACCGCGCCAGTGGCTGACACCTTACGGCGCCGAGTTCGTCGAGCTGCCCGAGGCGGGCGTCGCGTACATCTTCGACATTGGCGGGCCGCATACCTACCGTACGATCTATATGGACGGCCGCAAGCATCCTGAGCATCTGACCCCGAGCTACTACGGCCATTCGATCGGCTGGTGGGAGGGTGACACGCTGGTCGTCGATAGCGTCGGATACAACGAGGGCTTCTGGATCGATCGCGGCCAGCTCCCGCACACCGACAAGCTCCATCTGATCGAGAAGTACACGCGCACGGCTCTCGATACGATGAAGTACGAGCTGACGATCGACGACCCGGGCGCCTACACGGCGCCGTTCACGGGCACGTCGAACCTGCGCTGGGAAAACGGCACCGAGCTGTTCGAATACGTCTGCCAGCAGATGAACCAGGCGCACGAGCTGATGGTGGGCGCTGGAACCTCCGTCGATCGCAGCACCTTGATCGTTCCTTAGCCAGACGACTGATTGATGCGACACCGGTGGTTTCGATGGACCCGAGCGCTCGCGATGACGGCGGCGCTCGTGGGCATCGTCGGTGCCGCTCGAGCGCAGACGCAGGTGAAAGGCGGGTCTGAAGACCCGCCTCTACGAGATCGGCCGCGCATTAGCGGGCGCCCGAATTTCAACGGCATCTGGCAGGCGGTGAACACCGCGTACTGGAACCTCGAGAGTCATTCGGCGGAGGCGCTGAACGAGTTCCCGCTCCTCGGCGCGATCGCCGCGATTCCGGCGGGCCAGAGCGTGGTACGCGGCGGGACGATTCCGTACAAGCCCGAAGCGCTCGCCAAGCGCAACGAGAACCGTATGATGTGGCCGGCCGCCGATCCCGAAGCGAAGTGCTACATGCTCGGCGTGCCGCGCGTCACGTACCACAACATGCCGTTCCAGATCTTCCAGGCCGACGGCGATCTGCTGATGGTCTACCCGTTCGCAGCGGCACACCGCGTGATCTCCATGACCGATCGGACGGAGCTGCCAGTCGATTCCTGGATGGGCAAATCGATGGGCGCGTGGGAGGGCGACGTGCTGGTCGTCACCACGAAATGGCAGAACGGCCAGTCGTGGCTGGATCGGGCCGGCAATCATGCCAGCAACCAGTTGACGGTCACCGAGCGCTTCAGGCTGCTCGGGCCGAACCACATCTCGTACGAGGCGACGCTGGACGACCCGCAGACATTCACGCGTCCGTGGACGATCGAGATGCCGTGTGTATCGGATGATCGATCAGCCGGCACAACTGCTCGAGCACAAGTGCGTCGTCTTCGCCGACGGCCTGCTCTACCAGGACCTGCTCAAGAAGTAGAGGCGGGTCTTTAGACCCGCGTCGAGCAGACCCGCCATCAGACCCGCCTCCACAGCTACGCTCAGCCGCGATAGAGTGTGAGCATGTCTGTCTCTACACCGCTGAAGGTCCTTGCGCCCGACGAGGTCGTCGCCGCGCTGCGCACCCTGCGTGAGGGTCAGCCCGTCAAGTTCAGCGCGTTCTATTCGAGTCAGCTGGGCGGTATCGTCACGGATCCGGCGCTGATGGTGTTGCCGTTCGACGACCACATGGTCCATCGCGGTCACGGCATCTTCGACACGGCGGCCCTGGTCGCCGGCCGCATCTACGATCTCGAGGCGCACCTCGATCGGTTCGTCGCCTCGGCGGAGCGATCGAAGTTGAAGCTCGCCGGCTCCCGAGCGGAGATGCGCGACATCATCATCCGCACCGCCGCCGCCAGCGGCGTGCGCGACGGAGCGATCCGCTACTGGCTCTCGTCCGGGCCAGGCAATCTCGATCTCACGCCCGCGGCGGGCGCGGTCCCCGGCTTCTTCGTCATGATCTTCGGTGGCCTCTCCTATCCCGCGCGGTGGTACTCGGAAGGGCTCAAGGTCATGACGACGACGTATCCGATCAAGCCACCGCTCTACGCGATTACCAAGGCGACCAACTACCTGCCCAACGTCCTGATGCAGATGGAGGCCAAAGAGGCGGGCATGGACAACGGCGTCTTCATCGACGAGGAGGGGTTCGTCGGCGAGAGCTCGAACATGAACGTGGCGTTCGTCATGGCCGACAATGTGCTGCGCCATCCGCGGTTTGTCCGCGTCCTGGCGGGTTGCACGTCGCTGCGTCTGCTCGACCTGGCGCCCACGCTGGTGGCGAGCGGAGTGCTTGCGGGCGTGGAGGTCGGCGACATTCCGGTCGCGGACGCGCGCGCGTCGCGCGAGATGATCCTGCTGGGCAGCTCGATCAAAGTGGCGCCGATCGTGGAATGGGACGGACAGCCGATCGGCAGCGGCGCGCCCGGGCCCGTTTCACGAGCGCTGCTCGAGCTGCTCGAGAACGACATGCGCACGGGCGACAGGCTGATCGACGTGCCCTATTGAGCATGAGGCTGCTCGGACTCTTCATCGTGACGGCAGCGATCGCCGCATCGCCAACCTTCGCGCAGGACGCTCCTCCCGTCTCGCCATCGATGTCGTTCTTCATCACCAGCCAGGGCCGCGGATTCGGCGGTAACCTGGGCGGCGTTGCCGGCGCGGACGCGATCTGCCGCCTGCGCGCCACGGCAGTTGGCCGCGGCGATCGAACCTGGCGCGCGTATCTCAGCGCGCCGGCATCAGGCGACGCGCCAGCCGTCCACGCGCGCGATCGGATCGGCCGCGGGCCATGGGTCAACGCGCGAGGCGTGCACATCGCTACCAACGTTGAGGACCTGCATAGCGGCGAGGTCAATCTCACGAAGGACACGGCACTCACCGAGAAGGGCGCGGAAGTAGGGCCGACCCGGCACGACATCCTGACCGGCAGCAACGCCGATGGCACGCTCTCCGGAAGCGGCGATGCAACGTGCCGCGGCTGGACCAGCCATGCCGAGGGCCGCGCGATGCTGGGACATCACAACCGCAGTGGCGGCGGGCGCGGCGACTCCTGGAACGCTGCCCATCTGTCGCGCGGCTGCTCGCAGGCGGCGCTGCGTGCGTCGCTCGGCGACGGACTGTTCTACTGCTTCGCCGCAGATTAGCGTCGATGGAGAACCGGACCATGCACAGCGGATTGACGATGCTTCGGCCGGTCCAAAAGGACCGGCCCTACGTTGCCTACGTTGCGACTGCGATTACGCTGGTGGTGGCGTTGACGCTGCCGGTCTCGGCGCATCATTCCTTCTCCGCCGAGTTCGACTCGAGCAAGCAGGTCACGCTGGCGGGTGAGGTGGTGATGATGGAGTGGGTGAACCCGCACTCCTGGCTGCACATCGATGTGAAGAAGCCGGATGGCTCCGTCGAACGGTGGAAGATCGAGGGCGGGTCGCCGTCGGTGCTGATGCGTCTTGGCTGGAATCGGAACTCGCTGCCCGCCGGCACGAAGGTCACCGTCGTCGGCTTTCAGGCAAAGGACGGTTCGCTGCGGGCCAGTTCGCGCGATCTCAAATTCCCCGACGGCCGCCGCATGGATCTCGGCGGTTCGGGATCTACCACACAGAAGTAGAGGCGGGTCTTAAGACCCGCCTCTACGCGATTGAGAAATCGGCGCTAGAAAGCGTTGCCGAGGAACGGCAGCATCCGGCCCGCATACAGCACGCCGAGCCACGAGACGAGGGACCCGACCGCCATGGCCTTGTCGGCGAGATTGAAGCCCCCCTCGTCGCCGACCCAGACGCTCCTGGACACGGTCAGGTACAGATAGTTCGCGCCGGCTACCATCAGCAGGGCCAGCTTCCAGTAGAACGGCACGTTGCCGATGTACTGCACGGGGGTCCCGATGAAGAACATCATGCCGGTGACGAGATTGGCGCCCAAACCCAGCATGCCCCATGGCAGCAGCCGATGCACGTGAGTAAACGGCACCTGCCGCATCACGCCGAGGATCCGCAGGTTCACGGCCAGCAGTACGCCGATCGACAGCGACATGCCGAGGAAGTGCACCGTCTCGCCGGCCGGCGAGGCCCATGTGCTGTAGACCACGAACTGCGAGATGGCCGCTGCCACGAACTGCTTTGCAGCCGCCTCCCCGTCGAGCGCGGCTGCGACATAGGTCTCGGCTGCGCCCGCTCGGATTTCGGGATGCCGAATCTCGCCGCCAAGGTTCCCCGCGCGACCCATGATGACAATCGAGACGGCCAGCAGCAGCGTCGAGGCCGCGACGAGGCCCCGCGCCGCGCGGCCGCGGCGCCTCGTCTGCCACAACGCGAGCCACGCGAAGAAGCCGGCGAACTCAACCCAGATGAATCCCCAGAGCGCGACGTCCTGGTGGAGCCTCATTGCGATGTCGGACACACCGGGCGCGTCGCGCAGCTCGCGATACGCGGCGGCGCCGCTGATGTACGCGGGCAGCGTCAGCATCGCGACCACGTAGAGGGCTTCCAGCCCTGCGTGCGTCAGGTGCTCGTTCCGCCTGACGAAGCCAAGCAGGAGCAGCGCGAGGGCGGCCACCGCGCCGACCGTCGGCACGTGGTTGAGCAGCAGGTGCAGGTGGTGGAGGCTCACGGCTGGAGATAGGCGAGCAGGCGGCCCGCGGTGACGGCCGCGGACCAGGCGACGATCGAGACGACGGCGATCAGGCGAATGTTGCCGGCAACTTCGTTTGTCCCTGCGTCGCTCAGCACGTAGCGGCGAATCGGCACGACTGTCGCCACGCTGGCAACGACCAACAACATCTTGATGAGAAACGGGACCGACGACGCCCAGGTGATCGGGTTCTTGATGAAGAGCAGGACGCCTGTGACGAGGTTCACCGTCAGGCCGATGGCGACGGCGCGAAACACCCAGCGAAATGCGGAGAGCGGGATGTTGGGGCTGACCCCGAGCAGCCGCAGGTCGAGCACCCCGCACGCGCCGACGAGCACCGACAACCCCATGGTGTGCAGCGTCAGCACCGTGGGGTTGGACCAGACCGAGGGCGACTCCTTCAGCCAGAGCGAGAGCGACAGTTGCGTCAAGCCACTCGAGCACCCGCCTAGTGCCTCATCTGCGTGGCGACTTCCTTGTGCTCGCTCTCCGTGCAGCTTCCGCGTTCGGCGATGACGGTATTGCCCGCACCCAGGACCAGCCTCCGCGTCGGCATGACCCACGGCTCGACCAGCACTTCCGGATCCTCGACGGTCACGTCGTAGACAAGCTGGTTCCCGGTCCGGGTGAACTTCTCGACGACACGCATCTGGTCGGAGTGGAAGTAGCCGCCGCGCGCGAGCCAGGTCTCGTCGGTAAATCCGATCGAGTCGAGAACGAGCGTGTCGCCTTCCCACTTGCCCACCGTGTACCCCATGTAGGTGTACTGCGCCGCGCGCGCCGGGATCGTGCGGCTTCCCGTCGATCGGGACCATGCGGAATTCCGCGTAGCCACCGGCGCCGTCGGAGCCGCCCCGGTAGATCATCGTGATGTCGGTGTCGGTGTGGAAGATCCGCGCCGGCGCTCCCTGCCGCGGAATGCCGAGCGGCAGGCAGGTCATGACCGGGTCGTCCCGGTTCGACCACTGATCCATCTCGATCATCTTGTCCCAGTGCTCGGGCTTGTAGATCGGCACGCGCATATCGAGCCGCGCGGTCGACATGAACACCCAGTCCTGGCTCTGGTTCGTCCACTCCATACAGGTCTTCGCCTGGAAGGGCGTGCACCGCCGGAACATGCCGCCCACGGTCGTACCCGGAGCGCCGGACCCCGTCAGGTTCCAGCCTCCTCCACCCCAGGAGCCAGTCAGGTCAGGCTTCCCGCTGGCCAGCCTGGGCGTCGGCGCCGCCGCGGGATCCCCCTGCGGGGCTCCGCCGCCGCGGCCCTGACCGAATCCACCCCCACCCTGCGCCGCCAGGGACGACCCGATGACGGCAAGGACTGCTGCCGTGCACGCGAGGAGCCGCACTCCGGTGATTCGTTCGTTCATCGCAATCCTCACTTTCCAGCCGCCTTCCGGACACTGGCCGGCACGGGCATGATGACGTAGATCTGGCCGACTTCGGTCACCTTCGCATTCACGCTGCGCATGACCATGCCGTTCTTGCGCTCGACCATCGTGCCGGCGTACAGCGCATCAATCTTGAACAGCGGATTGTTCCAGTCCGCCCACTTGCCGTAGATGAACTCCGTCTTGTTTGGCCCATGCGTCACGACGACGCTTTCAGGCAGGTAGTTGACGAGCGTGGCCGTCGCCATGGCACCAGGGACGTCCGGAATCGGGAAGGTGAGGACCGCCTTTTCCCCCAGCCATTCCAGCGTCGTCGTCGATTTCGCTCCAGCCTTTGCCTGCTGATCGAGCAGCACGGCCGGATTCTCGCCGAACGACTCAGCCGGCGGCATGCCGGCCGCGCCGGCGATGGCGGCCTTCGGCGCGCCGTGAGGACTCGCCCACAGGCGGATCCGTCGCTCCTCGAGCGTCGGCGGGCCGCGGCGTCGCCTTGCCCTTGCCGGGCAACCAGTTCAGCGCCGGGCATGTCTTCGTCCCAGGCGTAACTCGCCGCTCAGCGTCTCAACGTTCTTGTACGTCTGCTTGTTCTTGAACGTGCACTCGATCTGCGTCCGCCAGCCGGGCACCTGGTAGTTGGCCTGGACGCGGTACTTCGTCAGCGTGCAGGGCTGCCCGTTGACCTGGATGGTGCCGCCGGCGGCGTGGTAGTCGAGCGTCTTGACCAGCTCGGACTCGGACCCACTGCGCAGCATCCCCATGTGCCACGTCCAGTTGAAGAGGACGGTCTTCAGGTCCTTGGCGCCTGGTGTCGGCGTAAACGGGCCCGCAGCGCCGCCGAAGCCACCGCCACCGCCGCCACCGGCTCGACCCTGTGGCGCCCCGCCGGCACGCCCGCCGGCCCGTGTGCCGCGGCGCAGTGCCTCCCGGCGCCTGCGGCGCGTGCCTCCCGGCGCCTGCGGCGCTGTGCCTCCTGGCGCCGGGGGCGCGGGGGCACCCTGACCCTGCGCAGCCTGGCTCTGGGCCAGCTGGGACATCATCGGGCTCATCGCGACAAGGAGCGCAAGCACACTTGTCGCGAGAGTTCGTCGTTCACACATGGGGCAACTCCAGGATTTCTGCTATTCGATGTCGAACTTGAAATCTTTGTCGCCGAGCTCGAGGCGACCGAATGTATCCCGCCGGGTTGCCGTTGTGGGCCGGAAGGATGGTGACCTTGAGAGGGTCGCCAGGCTTGATCGTGCCCTTGCTGAACCCCCGCGTCGTCAGGCTGGTCACGGAGGCGGTGGTCAGCGTCCAGTCCACGATCTTGCCCTTCACCTTCTTATCCTGGACCGAGAGCACGATGCTCGCATGCGGATTGACGAAGTTCAATTTCTTGAGCTTGCCCTCCAGGACAACCTCTTTATTCAGGTCGTACACGCCTGCGACGGCATGATGGGCGTGACAGCCCGACACCGGCCATCAGAAATCCGCAGAGGCAGAGGACGGCGAGTCGAGCGATTCGGGTGGTCATGGCTGCTCCATTACGTGTCCCGCCCAGTGCGGCGGGTTACAGCCCGGATAGTAGCAATGGCGGTCCTTGGGCCGCAAGGTTGATTCGGGGCGGGTCAGTCCTGACGAATGGCGATCATCGGGCTGATCCGAGACGCTCGCCAAGCCGGCACATAGCCAGCCATGAGCCCGGCAGTCACCAGAATCACCGCCGCCGTCATCATCGCGCCAGGGTCATTCGGCTTCATGTTGAAGAGAAACGATTCGACCAGCTGCGATGCCGCGAGGGCAACGGGCACGCTGATCGTCAGGCCGAGCGCGGTGAGCACACAGGCTTCGCGCAGCACCATCCACACGACCGTGCCCCGCCGGGCGCCAAGCGCCACGCGGATGCCGATGTCGTTCGTGCGCCGCGCCACGGCATAGGTCATGGTTCCGTAGAGGCCGACGCAGGCGATGATCAGCGCCAGGATCGCGAACGCGCTGCACAACCTGGCGAACACGATCTCCTGATTGATCGTCTGCTCGATTTCGGCGACCTGCGTCTTGACGTTGGTGACCGGCACACGCGGGCCGGTAGCCTGCACGATCCCGCGCACCGCGCTGACGTAGCGCAGAGGGTCGCCATCGGTACGCAGCGCATATGTCATCTGCCGCAGCGGCGGAAACTCCAGCTGCGCATATGGGATGTACACGACCGGCGGAATGTCTTCCTTGAGTCCGCCGTATCGCACCGAAGCGGCGACTCCAACGATTTCCAGATCCTGCGGTGCACGTCCGCCAAGCTTGATGTGACGTCCGATCGGGTTCTCGTCGCGGAAATGTGTCTCGCGCGAACAGATCGCTGACGACCACGGCGACCGCTCCCTCACCCTGCTTGGTCGCGGTCATCGATCGGTCGTCCGAGCCGTAACGGAATCTGCATGGTCGAGAAGAATTCCGGTCCGGCTTGCAGAATCCGCGTGATCGATCGCGGGCGCGCCATTGACGATGATCGGCAGCTGCCTGCCGGCGCTGATGAGCGAGTGCGTGCGACAGGGTCGCGGCACGCACGCCCGGTATCCCGGCGAATCGACGCCGCAGATCGTCATAGAAGGCGGTGGCCTCTGACAGCGCATATCCGGCCTGCGGGGCATTCAACTCGAACAGCAGCACGTTGTCGCGATTGAACCCGACCTCGATCGACTGAAGATTCGACAGCGTGCGTACGAAGAGACCTGCCGTGACCAGCAGCAGCAGCGAGATGGCGACCTGCAACACGACCAGCGCCTGGGTCACGTTCAGGAAGGGCATCCCTTTTCGCGGGCGTCGGCGCGCCTGACCGGCGCGCGGGTCCTTGAGCGCAGGGATCAAGGCAGGGCGCGTCGATTGGAGCGCCGGCACAATTCCGAACAGCACGCCACACAGCAACGCGAGACCGAGCGTGACGAGGAGCACCTGCCAGTTCAGCTCGGCATGGAGCGTGAACCCTTCCTCACCGTTCGCCAGCAGTCGGGTCAGCACACGCATACCAGCCATCGCGATGGCGATACCGGCCGTGCCGCTCAGCACGGCGAGCAGCGCGCTCTCGGTCAGCAGTTGGCGTATCACCCGCAATCGACCCGCGCCCAGGCTGAGTCGTACCGCCATCTCGCGCGTGCGCGCCGTCGCGCGGGCCAGCAGGAGGTTGGCCGTGTTCGCGCACGCGATGGCGAGGAGCAGGCCAACCATCGCCAGCAGCACATACAGCGGCTTCGAATACTGGCGGCGAAGGCTGTCGAGTCCGCCCGCCCCTTCTTCGAGACGGAGGACCGGGAGATTGGCGCGTTGCTTGTCGTTGATGGCCGTCGAGGCCACCCACTGCGCAAACGGAGGCGCCAGCGCTGCCTGGGCCTGTTCGAGACCGACGCCAGGACGCAGACGTCCCATCATCTGGAGCCAGTAGAAGTCAGCAGCGAGAAACGTGTTCACGGCAGTTGGATCGAACAGCACCCTGGCGCGCATCGGCAGATACACGTCGGGGTTGGCACCCGGATCGACGCCAAAGAATTCTGAAGGAGCCACGCCGATCACGGTGAACGGCACGTTGTCGATCAGCATCGACTGGCCGACCGCGCTCGAGCGGCGCCGCCGAAACGTCGCTGGCTGTAGCCCATGCTGATCACCGCAACCGCCGATGCGCCGATACGGTCGTCGTCAGTCGCGATCATCCGCCCTGCTGCAGGCAACACGGAGAGGCCGCGGAAGAAGTCGCCGGTCACGTACTCGCCGACGGCCTGCTCCGCCTCGCCCCTGATCAAGACGTTGATGCGTCCCGCGGGCTGGTAGGCAAAGATGTGCGAGAACACGGACGATGAGGACTGTTGCAGGAGTTCGAACGCCGGGAACGGAAAGATCGCGGAAATGAGTCCCGACGCGTCGACGTCGACGCGGCCGGAACCTCCGCGCATGACGAACGCGGGAGGCTCTCCGGGCCGTGCCCGAGTTCCGGGTCGGGCGCGCCACTTGATCACGGCCAGCGATGCCGGATCTGACACAGGCAGCGATCGGATCAGGATCGCGTCCATGAAGCTGTAGATCGCCGTGTTGGCGCCGATCCCGAGCGCCAGCGAGAGCGCCGCCAGCGCGGTGAACATCCGATTCTTGAGCATCGAGCGGAAGGCCGAATCGAATGTCCTGCGCGAACTGCTCGACGAGCATCCAGCTCCAGAGCGTGCGCGTCTCCTCCCGCAGCAGCGTCACGTTGCCCAGGTCGCGCCGGGCAGCCAGTCGTCGCCTGATCCGACGGCAGGCCATCGGCCTGACGTGCGTCCGCTTCCTCGTCGATGATGGAACTCCAACTCCTCGCGAAGTTCGGCCTCTCGGCGACGACGCTGCATCCACCATGAGAGCTTTCGAAAGAAGGTCATCGCGTCTCCCCGTCGAGCGGCTTGAGGAGCAGTCCCATCGCGCGGGCGAAGGCGTTCCACTTGGACTCTTCGCTGAGCAGCTGCTTCCGTCCGAGCGGCGTGATTCGGTAGTACCTGCGCGCGCTTACCCTTGTCGGACTACTCCCAGTACGCGGTGATCCAGTCGTTGGCTTCCAGGCGATAGAGCGCCGGATACAACGAGCCGGTTTCGACCTTCAGCAGATCCTCGGAGGTGCGCTGAATGTGCTTGGCGATGGCGTGGCCGTGATTCGGTCCTGGCAACAGCGTCCGCAGGATCAACAAGTCGAGCGTGCCGCGCAGGAGTTCGACGCGGGACGGCGGCTTGGGAGGCATTGTGTAGTGAAGCCTACACAACATTGTGTAGAAAGTCTACTTGCGTGTGGCCTACGGGCCTGCGGCGCCAGCCAGCGCGGCGACCGCAGACCTCAGCGCGGTGGATGTCGTCACATCCGCGACCATCCGATCCGCATCGGCAGTCGTGCCCGGCGAGAGGCACCGTGATCGACGCCTCCTCCACGACACGCGCCGACATGACGGTCAGGGTTTCGACGAGCGATGCCCACGCGTGCGTCGCGCGCGCCGAGGCATTGATCAACGCCACCGGCTTGTCGACGAACTCGCCACTGCCAACCACCCAGTCCAACGCGTTCTTCAACACTCCAGGCACGCCGTGCGCGTATTCCGGACTCGAGATGAGCACCGCATCGCATCGCGTGCAGCTGGGCTCGAAGTCCGGCGACCGCCTCGAATGGAGGGTCGTTGTCGAGGTCCGGGTTGAAAGGTGGCAGGTCGGCGAGACCGCGATACACGGACACTTCGACTGACGCGGGTGCAAGTCGTCTCAACGGCCTCAACGAGCGCGCTGTTGGAAGAAGCGTGTCGAAGACTTCCCGATATCGCAAGGATGCGGACTGGCATACCGGTGACAGGAACATGCGAGGCGCCCGAAGTATTCCGTTCGCCCAGGAAATATTTGCAGCCGCCGAGTGATTAAGGGATGTGAGGACAATCGGGCCTGGCGTTCAATGATTCCCGTTCAGGATCTCTTCGAAGTGCACTTGACGGTCGCCGACCTTGAACGCGCGGTCGCGTTCTACCGTGACATCGTCGGCCTTCGACTGGCCCATGTCGAGTCGGCGCGTCATGCGGCGTTCTTCTGGATTGGCACTGCCGGCAACGCGATGCTGGGACTGTGGCAGGCAGGGTCCGGACCACAGACCATGACGTTGCACACGGCGTTTCGCGCAAGCCTCGTCGATGTGATCGCCGCACCACGCGTACTCGAGTGAGGCGGGCATTACGCCGCTCGACTTCGACGGTCGGCCAACCGATCAGCCCAGTGTTCTTGCCTGGATGCCGGCCGCCTCCGTGTTCTTCCGCGATCCCGACGGCAACCTGCTCGAGGTACATCGCCATGCTGCCGCACGCGCCCCGGCCTGGACGCGGGGTCGTGCCGTGGCAGACGTGGAAGCTGATGCAGGGAGACATTCCGGTCACTTCTTCTTCGCGCGCTCGAATCGCGACGTCTCGATGTAGTTGCGGATCGCCGTGTTGCCTTCGTGGCAGGCGTACTCGTACATCTTGTAATCGTTATCGAGCTTCAGCGGAAACGCCGCCGACCACTTCCCCGTCGTCAGCATCTCCGGATCCTCGACGGTCATCTGATAGTCGATCGTGTCGTTGGCGGTTCGCGTGAAGCGCTCGGTGAAGCGCAGGTTTGGTGACGCCGGCGTCAGGGCCGGAGACCCGGGAACCCCGAGGTTGGTCATCGCCGGTTTCCCGTTGAAGTTCGTCGTCTCGACGACCAGCGTGTTGCCCTCCCAGCGTCCTCGCGACTCTCCGAGATACTGCTTGATCACGCCATCGATCGGCGGGCGCTTGCTGGTCGGGATGATGCGAGCCTCGTGCGCCATCTCGAGGAGGATGACGACGTAGCCCGGGAACTGCATGATGCGGATGCCGTTGTTGTAGTTGCGCGGCAACATGGACACCGGGAGACCGCGCGTGATGCAGCGATCCCACGTGTCGAAGTCTTCAGGGCTGTCGAAGACCGTCTGCCCTGGCTTGTAGCTGCCGCGCATCTGGGCGTAGAGCTCTTTACCTTTCGCGGTGAGCTCGGGAAACCGTCCGTTCGGCGGATCGATCAGCAACGAGGTGAGCCGTGTGGCCTGGCCCGCATCGGCCTGGGGATCGCGCCCGAGAGGAAGCGTTTGTTGCGATCGTCCGCGCTCTTCTGCGCCGCGGCAAACTCCTCGTCTGTCAGGAAGCGGCGATCGCCAAACTGTTCCGGACGCTGGAACGGCGTGCTGATCAGATGATTGAGCGGCCAGATCCCTCGCAGGTCGGGCTCGCCCCACGGCGTCATCGGCTGCTTCCAGGCGGACGGTTTCGCGGCTGGCTTGCGCCTGAGCGAGCGCGGGCAGTCGAGCAGACCATCAGAGCGAGCGCCAGCATCCGTCGAGCCATGACGGGCGATGGTAATTCAAAGAACAAACAATGCCCACCACGAAGGCCACGAAGAACACGAATACACGATTGGTTCGCGTACTCGTGATCTTCGTGATCTTCGTGGTTGATGAGGTTCGTTCACCTCGTGTGATGATGCGGCCTCGATGACGACGACCCCGGTGCCATCAGTGTGCTGATGAGTGTCGCCGTGCTGGCGGGCCAGACGCCCGATGCGCACGTCGCGCGCGCGAAGACCGCGGCGGGCGACGCGTATCAGAACCTGTTCAACTTTCTCTGCGCGGTTCCGACCCCGCGCGGAGGACGGGTCCCAGCGCCGCGGCGGCGGTCCGCGCGGGCGGCGGCCGCGAGCTGCGGTGCCACCGGATCGATCGACGTGGTATGCCGAGCCCGTGAAGGTGTTCGACAACCTCTACTTCGTCGGCCAGAGCGAGTACTCCGCGTGGGCCGTGACGACGACGGAGGGCATCATCCTGATCGATACCCTCTTCGACTACTCCGTCGAAGAAGAGGTCGCCGGCGGGTTGAAGAAGCTGGGGCTCGATCCGGCGACGATCCGCTACGCCATCGTCACGCATCCGCATCCCGATCACCACGGCGGCGCGAAGTTCCTCCAGGATCGTTACAGGTCTCGCGTGGTCATGTCCGCAGCGGACTGGGACGTGATCGATCGACTGAACGGCACGAAGCCGGCGCGCGACATGGTCGCGACGGACGGTCAGAAGCTCACGCTGGGCGACACAACTGTGACGCTGTACATCACGCCCGGTCACACGCCAGGCACGCTGTCCGTGCTCATTCCAGTGCGCGATAACGGCAAGCCGCACCTCGCGGCGCTCTGGGGCGGAACGGGCCTGAACGCGGACCGTGATTCGCTCGAGAAGTATGTTCAGTCGGCAAAGCGATTCGACGACATCGCGCGGAAGGCCGGTGCGGACATCATCCTGTCGAACCACACGGACTGGGATGGGTCGAAGATCAACTTGCCGCGACTGGCGGTTCGCGCGCCTGGCAGCCCGAATCCATACATCGTCGGCAACCAGGCGGTCGCGGAGATATCTGAAAGTCGCCGAAGAATGCGCGACGGCGCGCATGACGCGGCTGAACTGACAGAGCAGCGAGATGGGGACGCGTCGGGCGGGCGACTCCACGCTACTGTCGGCCCCCAGGAGGAGGTCCGCCCGGGCCGCCCCCGCCTCGCCCACGGCCGCCGCCACCGCCAAACGACGGATAGGGCCTCGGATTGACCATCAGCCGGTCGAGGAAGAGATCGATCGATTGCGCCATCACCTCGATCGCGTCGAATGCGGCGTTGTCGAAGGCGTGATCGGCGCCCTGGATGAGCGTCAGCGCCGAGGGCACGCCGAGCGCGTGGAGCTTCGTGTAGAAGTCGATGCTCGACTGCGCTGGAACGGTGCCGTCGTTCGTGCCGTGAATGAAGATCGTCGGCGCGAAGCTCTTGGCGATATAGGAGGTCGGCGATGCTGCCGCGATGTTCTCGGGGGTCGCCTGCCCCTGCGGGAAGAGTCCGCCGCGGTCTGCGCGCTGGCCAGAGGATAGACGCCGATGCAGGCGTTGACGTCCGAACTCACGCCGGCGTGCCGCCCTCACCCTCGAACTCCTTCGCCCGTTCGTCCCGGCGGCCATGAGCGCCAGCATGCCGCCGGCCGAGTAGCCGGCCACCGCGATCCGGTTGGCATCGACGCCGAGCTCTCGGCGTTGGCGCGGGTCCAGCGGATCGCGGCCTTCACGTCGTGGATCTGCGCGGGCCACAAGCCCTCGGTCTGCAGCCGGTAGTTCGCGGAGATGCTCGTGTATCCTCTGGCGCCGAGCGCTTTGGCATCGTTGATGATGTAGCCGGCGTTCTTGTTGCCGACGAAGAAGCCGCCCCCGAAGAGGTGCACGATGGCCATGCGCTTCGAGGTCACGCCCGCGGCGGCCGATAGACATCGAGCGTGAGATCCTTGGTCCCGCCCTTGCCGAACACGATGTCCTTCTCGACGCGCAGGTTCCCCGTGTCGGGCGCCGGCCCCTGAGCCTGTATTGCCAGCGCCGCGAGCGCAGGTGCCGCGGCCAGTGCACCCGACGCCCTGACGAATCCCCGTCTCGTAAGTCGCGCCATAGTCGTTTTCCTCGTGTGTGATGGCGAGCTGTAAGCGGAGTAATCTACCACGCCTCAAAGGCCCGTCAGCGCCGATGCATGCTGATCAGGTTCAAATCAGGCGTCGTGGAGGATGAGAAGCGGATTGGAGTGAGATCGGGTGGTTGACATCCCCTGTTCGACCGCTCCTCGACCACGGAGCGCCTGCACGGCGGTGGATGAGCGCGTAACCAGAGGCAAGAAACAGCGCGAGGTGCTGCGCCGAGTGGGCCGACTGCTCGAGCAGCGGAGTGACATGGCTGACGGCGTTATCGGCATCGCCTTGCAGTGCCGGCGCCAGGAGGCACTGATGGATCCGTATGGGCTGTCCCGAGAGACGACGCGACCTCGTCGAGGATGGCAATCGCCGTCCGCACGCTGCCCGACGTGTGCCAGTTTCGCCTTGTAAATGCGGACGTGGGTTCCGCGCTGGAAACTCGAGCGCTTCGGCGCGCGCTGCTCCGCTTTGCGAGTGCGTCACTGGCTGTACACGAGCGTAAGAGCCTGCGACAAGACGAGGGGGTTGAGCGGATCGATCCGCACGCGATGCCTCAATCGACTGCTCTCACTCGAGTGACCGGCGTGTGAACAGAAAGCGCAACAACTCGACACGACGGCGACATTGCCCGGCTTCAGCTCGCACGATCGCCGCATGTCGCGTACCGCGCCCTCGATGTCGCCGCGCTTTGCCGCTACGAGGCCACGGAGATAGATGCCGAGGAAGGCCTGAGGATCCTGAGCGAGCGCTCGGGCCGCGAACGAGGCGGCCTCGTCGAGATAGCGTTCGTCGGGCCGGATCGAGAAGTTGAGGTAGTACCAGGAGACGATCCCTCGCGTGGCCAGCAGCAGCGGATTCTCACCGACGAGGGCCAGGCCGGCGTCCGCGAGCTTCTGGGCACGATCCAGCGACTCCGGCGTGAAACGCAGCATCTCCTGATGCGCCTGCAAGTAGCAGTCATACGCGGCCGCGTTGTCGATGGGACGCTCGGCGACGCGCGTGATTCGCGTGTCGGTCAGCTGGACCTGCAGCGCCTTGACGATCTTCCGCGAGATCTCCTCCTGGATCGCGAACACGTCCTCGATGCTGCCCGAGTACTTCTCGGCCCACACATGCGAGTCGGTCTCGGCGTCGATGAGCTGCGTCGTGACGCGCAGGCTCGAGCCCGCGCGCCGGACGCTGCCCTCGAGCACGTAGCGGACGTTCAGTTCGCCGCGCGATCGTCCGGAGATCCTTATCGGTGCCCTTGAAGCGCATCGCGGACGTTCGGGAGATGACGCGCAGCGCGCTGATCCCTGAAAGGTCGGCAATCACTTCTTCGGTAAGGCCGTCGGCGAAGAACTCGTTCTCGGGATCCGGACTCAGGTTGCCGAACGGCAGGACGACGAGGCCTTTCGCGGGAGCACCGGCTGGCGCGAGCCGTCACGGCGGCCTCCGCTTCAAGGCCGCGGCAAACGCCTCGGCGGTGGCGAACCGGTCTGCGGGGTCGCGCGCCAGCGCCTTCGCCACGGCCTCGTCGATGGCGGCGGGAATTCGGACGCGGACGTGCGGAGACGCGGCGCCGCTTCGGTGAGCCGCCGCCGCGCGACGTCCACGGCGCCGCCGCCCGTGAAGGGCGGCGCAGCCGGTGAGCAGCTCGAAGAGCAGGCAGCGCAAGGGTGTAGAGGTCGCTCCGGCCGTCGACGCGCTGCTGTCGCCGACCGCCTGCTCGGGGCTCATGTACGACGGCGTGCCGATCGACCATGCCCGGTCTGCGTCAGAGCCACGTCCCGGCAAGGCTGGAAGGCGCGCGCGATGCCGAAGTCGGCGACGAGGGCGTGCCCGCCTGCAGCAGCACGTTCTCCGGCTTGATGTCGCGATGCACGATCCCCTGGCGGTGCGCAAGGCCAGCGCCATCGGCCACTCCGCTGCACGATGCCGCACCGCCTCCTCGAGCGGCAGACTCGCCCTTCGCGGTCGAGGCGCTCGCGCAGCGTCTCGCCCGTCCACGAACGGCATGACGTAGAAGAGCAGTCCGTCCGCCTCGCCCGAGTCGAAGAGCGGCAGGATGTGCGGATGCGTGAGCCGGCGGTGAGCGCCACTCGCGCAGAAACCGAGCCTCCCAAGCGCCTCGGCCAGCTTCCGCGGCGAACACCTTGATCGCGACCTGACGATGGTGCTTCGGATCATCGGCGAGATAGACCGTAGCCATCCCGCCGCGGCCGATCTCGCGCAGCAACGCGATAGCGGTCGGCCAGAGCCGTCGTCAGGTGACTGTAACTGTCTCTGCGTCATGAAAGTGAGTCGAGCGACTCAGCACACGCATCATACTCGTTGGTCGTGGCCGCTTTGATAGAATCCGCGCATGAAGACGCGATGCCTCGTTTCCAATCGCTCTGGTTTCGCCGCGGCGCTCGCAACGACGATGATCTCGGCCCAAACCGGCACGCCAGCGCCCTCGATGCGCGGCGACGGTCCGGCCCCGGCCTCGAAGCCATTCACCGTCACACGCTCCGATCCCGAGCTCGACGCAGTCGTGGCCGCCGACACCACGTCCGAACTGCTCGCCACGGGTTTCGGCCTCAACGAAGGCCCGGTCTGGGTGCGCGACGGGCAGTCAGGGCTACCTGCTCGTTGGAGGCCTGCTCGATAACGTCATCTACAAGGTCGCGGCCGACAAGACCGTGTCGGTATTCATGGAGAGGGCCGGCTACACCGGCACCGACGTCAATCACACCGGCACGCAGACGCGCAGCGGGCGCTCGCACGTGCTGCTCATCGGCCCGAGCTGCGCCAGCCTCGACTCGCAGGGTCGCCTGATCTGGTGCGCCGACAACGATCGCGCCGTGATGCGACTCGAGAAGGACGGCACGACGCGCACGACGCTGTCGGGGGGATCGAACGACGGCAAGCGCTTCAGCGGCCCGAACGACATCGTGGTGGCCAAAGACGATGCGGTGTATCTCACCGACAACGACTTCGGCCTGCGCGACGGGGGCCAGAATCCCGACAAGCAACTGCCGAACGGCATCTGGCGGATCAAGGACGGCCAATCGACGATGGTGCTCGAGGCGATGGTGCTTGGCGGCATTCCGAATGGCATCGTGCTGTCGCCCGACGAGAAGTATCTCTACGCCAACGCCGGACAGCGGATGATGCGCTACGAGGTGAAGGCCGACGGTTCGCTCGGCCCGGGCAGCCTGTTCACGCAAGGGCCGGGCATCGGCGACGGCATGAAGGTGGACACGCTTGGCAACGTCTACTCGACGAGCGGCGCCGGCCCCGGCATCGTCCGCATCACGTCACCGACGGGAACTCTTCTCGGCTATCTCAACTTGCCTATCGTCGGCGGCGAGCCGAAGAAGCAGATCTGCGCGACCAACGTCGCGTTCGGAGATCTCGACGCCAGAAGCCTCTACGTCACCGCCTGCGATCACGTCTATCGCATTCGCCTGAAAGTGGCTGGAGTCATGCCAGGACCCAAACGATAGTCCTTCGTCCAGAGCCCTTTTCGAGTCCATGTCGTGCGGAGTGCCAGGCACAACACAGGGAGCGAACGATGAGATTGCGACGTTGGGTCCTCTGGGTGGTGCTGGGATTGCCGTTCGGCGTACCCGGCGGGGCCATCGCACAGGTTGATGATGCACCGAGCCTCGCTGGGGTCATCGACATTCACGCGCACGCGGCGCCGGAGACGTCGATGCTGAACTTCAAACGCGCATTCGACGCGATCGAAGCCGCCCAGATCGCGCGCATCTTCGGCATGCGAGGAATCGTGTTGAAGGAACATCACACGGAGACCGGTTCGTGGGCGTATCTGGTCTCTCAGCTCGTCCCGGGCGTCGAGGTCTTCGGCGGCATCGTGCTGAACAAGGCGGTGGGCGGCATCAATCCGGTGGCGGTGGAGGCCATGGCGTTGTCACGCGCCGGCCGGGGTCGTGTCGTGTACCTGCCAACGGTCGATGCGGCGGCCCGCGTTCCCAACTCACCCAACGCGGTCGCCGTCTCGCGCAACGGGCAACTGCTGCCGGAAACGCTGGACGTGCTCAAGGTCATCGCGAAGCATGATCTCGGCTTGTCCACCGGGCACGTCAGTGCCGAGGAGGCATTGATGGTGATCCGGGCGGCCAAGGCGGCCGGAGTCAACAAGATCTATGTGCAGCACCCGAACCACGGCGGGATTGTGATGTCCATGGCGCAGATGAAGGAGGCGGTCCGTCTCGGGGCGCTGATCGAGATCGTGCTGAGCGGGGAGGGCCTCACCGGTGGAGGACCCAAGGTCGTCAATGCGGAGAATCCAGTCATGGACTACGGTCCGCAGAAGTTGGCGGACATTCGGGCGCTTGGTCCGGCCAATGTCGTGATCAGTACTGACCTTGGCCAGCCCGGCAGAGTGCACTACGCCCAGGCTTTTCAAATGGCGATAACGGTCCTCGCACGATCGGGCTTCAGCCAGGCCGAGATCGACATGATGACGAAGCACAATCCCGCCCGCTTCCTCGGCCTCAAGTGACACGGCACCCGATCAAACGCCTTATCGCGTTGCGTTCCTCTCCTGCTCGCGCGCCCCACGCAGGATCGCCGGCAGACTGTAGTTACCCTCGTGGCAGGCGAACTCGAACATCTGCTCGCCGGTCCGCTTGAGCGGAATCATCAGCGTCCACGGGCGCGACCATACCGTCGGGTCGTCGAAGGTGACGTAATACTCGAGCGTGTCCTGCGAGACCCGTCTGAACTTCTCGATGGTGTGCAGCTTATCGCTGGCACCCACGCGAGTGGCGTTGGCCACGTAGTTGGTCGTGTCCACGACCAGCGTGTCGCCCTCCCACTTGGCGCGCGAGTCACCGTGGTATTGCC
The DNA here is from genome assembly GCA_963751025.1 of uncultured Acidobacteriota bacterium. GTDB lineage: Bacteria > Acidobacteriota > Vicinamibacteria > Vicinamibacterales > UBA2999 > Gp6-AA40. The sequence goes on from CAVVTC010000020.1 coordinate 66,238, forward strand.
TGATTGCCGGAGAGATGTGCGGGCCGCTGTCACTCGAGAAGATGCGCGCGTCGTGAATCATCTCGCTGCGCAGCGCGACGACGCCAGGCCCTTGCGTGATCTCGAAGTAGCTCTGATAGCCGGCGCGGATGTTCGGCGTGCCATAGCTGACGCAGCGCGTTCCGAGCGACAAGTCCTGCGCACGATCGGCGGGCCCTCTGGCTTTCTGGGCCGCGGCCTGTTCGCGGGCGCGCTCGGCCGCGCCGGGCGCTGGAGCCGGCATGCGGCCGTCCGGCGGATCGATGATGAGCGAGGTGCGGTTGTCCCACACGCGGTCGGACAACCACGATTGGTCGTAGTTGCCCACCTGCGTGTCACTGGAACTGAACCTGGTCTTGCCGTCGATCGCGGCCGTGACGAGCTCGTCGGCAAAGAACGCGTCGCCGCCGTCCATCAAACTGGCCGCCCGCTTCTTCAGGTCCGCGAGCTCGGCGTCGGTCATCGTGGCGCGCAGGCCGAACTGCTTCGGCCGCTCGAGCGGCGTCATGCCGTTGTTGGCCCACACGCCCTGGAAGTCGGGATGACCGTCCGGCATCCGCGGCACGGACCACGATTTGCTCGACTGGCCACTGACGACGACGGTGGCCGCAAGAACGAGGCCCGCCAGGATACACGTCACGATTCGTCGAGGCATGGCTGTCTCCTCTGGTTGGTCATCGGCTCAACAGCGGCAGCAGCGCCTTCCTTTCCGGCGGAAGGTGCTGATCGACGGCGTTCATCATGAAGCCCACTCTGAAGTAGTCGCCCATGATCATCATGAGCTGCACCGTGTGCTGCCGCCCGAAGTGTCCGATCATCTTCTGCCACAGCTCGCTGCTCACGCGGTGCTCGCGATACAGCGTGCGTCCAAACGTGATGAACGTGGCGTCCTTGTCGGCGAGGCCCTTCACGTCTCTGTTGTGCTTGACGACGTCGATGACAGACTGCTCGAGTCCTTGACGCAGGCCCGCGGGCTCGTGCGCGGACCACTCGTATTGCTGGTCGATTTCTCTCGCGATGATCAGCACCGCAAGCTGGAAGTACCGCGCGCCGACGGGGCTATCCACACCCGTGGGGATACCAAGGCTGCGTTCTCTCGGGCTGTAGCTCGTCACGTGCGTAGGCCCCGGCCCGGGCTTGGCCGCGGGTCTTTCGGACAAGAGCTTGCGGCCTGCCTCGTCCAGATCCTCAGCTGTCACTGGCGGCAGCCGCGACAGCGTCACCGGATTGATGTCAGGCGGCAGCGCGGTTTGTGCCTGGGCGATCGCCGGCAGCAACGCGAGCAACAGTGCGAGTCGTCGAACGGCCATGTCATCCTCCCTCTTTGGTCCAAGGACCTCGTATTATGCGGCTCGCGAGTCGTTTCGACGGAGGGGATATGCGGTGTGCCGTGCTTGGGTGTGTCGTGGCCGCGGTAATGGCGACGCCGGCTGTCGTCGCTGGTCAGTGGATTACGTATCCGATGGAAGGCCTGCCGAGAAACGCCGATGGCAGCCTGAACCGGAACGCGCCGGCGCCGCGCCTGCCCGACGGCCGCCCCGACTTCTCGGGTCTCTGGCACGCCGCTGATCCCAACCGGTGCAAGGGCCGTGGCGGCGAGTTCGCCCAGTGCGGGAACGAGATTGGCGGATCGCCGCTCGGCGGCAACCTGGGCCGGAACCTGCCCGGCGGGAGCCTCCCCTATCGACCCGAGGCGGCCACGCTGACCGCGGCGCGCCACGCCGACGACAGCCGCGACGATCCGCATGTCCGGTGCCTGCCCGACAACCCGCCGCGCGCGTGGACGCTGCCGCACCTCACGAAGGCGATCCACGGCCCGAAGCTGCTGGTGTTGCTCTACGAGATCAACGCGATGTACCGGCAGATCTTCATCGACGGCCGGCCGTTGCCTCAGGATCCGAATCCGGGGTGGAACGGCTATTCGGTCGGGCGCTGGGAGGGCGACACGCTGGTCGTCGAGACGCGCGGCTTTCGCGACGACCTGTGGATCGACACATGGGGCAGCCCGATGAGCGCCGCCGCGACGATGACCGAGCGGATCAGCCGGCCCACGTTCGGAACGCTCGAGATCGAGCTGACGATCGACGATCCGAAGAACTACACGCGGCCGTTCACGGTGAAGCTGGCGCAGAACTTCTCGCCCGATACGGAGCTCATCGACGAGTTCTGCCTCGAGAACGAGAAGTCGGTACGACCGGATGATCCGCTCACGCGGCAAGTAGGCGCTTGATAGAATCCGGCGTCATGCGCGTCTGGATCGTGAGCGTGATCGTGGTCGGCGTGTTCGTCGCGCACGCCGTTCGTGCACAGAATCAGACCAGTGCGCGAAACCCCGCGGCCGATTGGCCGACGTACAACCGCGATCTCGCCGGCACCCGCTACTCGCCGCTGACGCAGATCAACACGAACAACGTCTCGACACTCCTGCAGGCGTGGTCGTATCGGCTGCGTCCCGAGCCAGGCCGATCGGTCCCCGCGATCGACAAGCCGGCCAGCTCGTTCGAAATCTTTCAGCAGGTCACGCCCATCGTCGTCAACGGCGTGATGTACCTCCCCTCGGGCCACCGCGTCGTCGCCCTCGAGCCCGAGACCGGCAAGGAGATCTGGCGCTACGAGCTGCCCGAAGGACTCGCGTCGTTCCGCGGCGTCGCCTACTGGCCCGGCGACCCCTCGACCACGCTCGGGGCAGGCGGCCGGCCCGCGCGTATCTTCTTCACGAGCCTCAGAAAGCTGATCGCGCTGCGCGCCGATACCGGCGCACTGGATCGTGACTTCGGCAATGCCGGTCATATCGATCTCGAGATTCCGTACGCCGGCGTGCCCGTGATCTACCGCAACGTCGTGCTGATGGGATCGAACTTCTTCGGGCCCGGCGAGCGTCACATCGGGCCGCATCTCACGACGAGCCGGGGTGAGAACGGCGACGTGCACGCCTACGACGCACGCACGGGTAAGAAGCTGTGGGACTTTCACACGATCCCTCGGCCCGGTGAACTCGGGCACGACACGTGGGGCAATGACAGTTGGAAAGATCGCACGGGCAACAACGTGTGGTCGTTCACGCTGACCGTCGATGAGCAGCGCGGTCTCGTCTACATGCCGGTCAGTGGACCAGGCATGAACTACTACGGCGGCGATCGACCCGGCAACAACCTGTTCAGCAATTCAACGGTCGCACTCGACGCGCTGACAGGCACATTGAAATGGCACTTCCAGAACATCCGCCACGAGATCTGGGACTACAACCTCCCGCCGGCGCCGGGGCTGATCGACATCAGGAAAGACGGGAAGACGATTCCTGCGCTCGCGCAGGTCGGCAAGTCCGCGTTCATGTTCATCCTCAATCGCGAGACCGGCGCACCGATCCACGGAGTCGACGAACGTCCGCAGGCCAGGGCGGACGTGCCTGGTGAGTGGTATCCCGCGACGCAGCCGATCCCGAAGAAGCCCGGGCCGCTGGCGCGCGTCAGCATGACGCGGAACGATCTCGTCACCGCGGAAGACACGACGCCCGCGCATGCCGACGCATGCCGTGCGTTGTGGGACAAAGTGCAGTACCGCAATGACGGGCCGTACACGCCATGGAACTACCGGCCCAACGGCGGTCCGCCTTCGTTGGCGTTTCCGGGTATGACCGGTGGGGTGAACTGGGGCGGCACCGCTTCCGATCCCGAACTCGGCTACATCTTCGTGAACTCGAAGGACGAGCCCTCGTCTGGCTGGATCGCGCCGAACCCTCGTTACAACGAGAAGACGAAGGACACGGAATTTCCGTACGTGCATCAGAGCGGCGGCACGCTCAGCGCCGAAGCGCGCGAGGCAGACGGACGATCGCTTGGCATCCTGCCCTGCTACCGTCCGCCGTGGGCCAGCTTGATGGCCGTGAACGCCGCGACCGGTGAGTTCGTGTGGCGCGTTCCGCTCGGCGTGAACGACAACATGCCTGATGGCAAGAAGAATGTCGGCTCACCCGGCTACGGCGGCCCGATCGTGACGGCCGGCGGGCTGGTGTTCATCGGTGCGACGCGCGACAGGCGCTTCCGCGCCTTCGACTCGCGGACCGGCACGGATCTCTGGTCCACTCGCTTCGACTACAACGTCACGGCCATTCCGATCACCTACATGGGCCGGAACGGCAAGCAGTACGTCGCCGTCGTCGCCGCCACGCAGGGACAGGGCAACAACGAGTCGCTGCACGTGTTCGCCCTGCCGTAATCGACGCGCACTCCTTCTTCGGCGCAATAGTCAGCGGAATCGCGCGAGGCTTGACAATCCAAATTGTATCAGTGTATTGATACACTTGAACAATCCATGGATATCACGATCAGCGTGGCCGACGGCGTGCCGATCTACAAGCAGATCATCAATCAAATCAAGTATCTGGCCGCGTCAGGCGCAATCGCTCCTGGCGAGGAGCTCCCGCCCGATTCGCACGCTCGCCCTGCAACTCAAGGTCACGCCGAACACCATCGTCAGGGCCTACGACGAGCTCGAGGCGGCAGGGGTCATTCACAAGAGGCGGGGTTCGGGATCGTTCGTGTCCGAAGTGCAGCAGTCGCGGCTGGCCGACGCCGAGCGGCAGCGAATCATCGAGCAGCGGATCGACGCCCTGCTGGCCGAGGCCCGTCAGCTGAACTTCACGGCGAGTGACGTGCTGCGCGTGATTCGGGAACGGCGGGCAGTGATGGAACGCATGTCCAGTGCGATGACGGAGAAGTAGCGATGGCAGACACCGTAGTTGACGTCAACGAGATCACACGATCGTTCGGCGCCAAGAAGGCGCTCGACGAAGTCACATTCCGCGCGACCGAAGGGAAGGTCCACGGCCTCGTGGGCTCCAACGGCGCGGGTAAGACGACGCTGATCAAACACCTGCTCGGCCTGCTGCGCGCGCAATCGGGATCCGTGCGCGTGTTCGGCCGCGATCCGGTGCGCGATCCGGTCGGTGTGCTGGGTCGCGTCGGCTACCTCTCCGAGGAGCGCGAGCTGCCGGAGTGGATGCGCGTCGACGAGCTGATGGACTACACGCAGCGCCTTCCATCCGACGTGGGATGCGTCGTATGCGCGCGAGCTGCTCGAGTCGTTCGCGCTGGATCCGTCCAAGAAGGTCAAGGAGCTCTCGAAGGGCATGCGCGCCCAGGCCGGCCTGATCGCGGCCGTCGCCCATCGTCCAGAGCTGCTGATTCTGGACGAGCCCTCTTCCGGCCTCGACGTGGTCGTGCGCCGCGACATCCTCGATGCCATCGTCCGCACCGTGGCCGATGACGGGCGGACGGTGATCTTCTCGTCACACCTGCTCGAGGAAGTGGAGCGCATGTCGGACCACGTGACGCTGATGCACCACGGTCGCGTGACGCTGAGCGGCACACTGGACGAGGTGCGCAGCGGCTACCAGCGCAGCCGCGTGCGCTTCATCGAGCACTTCGAGCAACCGCCGGTCCTCGAGACGGCGCTGGCCATGGAAGGTGGTGGCCGCACGTGGAGCGTCGTCCACAGCGGATCGCTCGAGCAGTTCCATCACTCGGTCCTTGCGCTCGGCGGCGAGGTCGTCGAATCGCGCGACGCCACGCTCGAAGAGATCTTCCTGGCCCGCGCCGGTCGCAACACGCAGCAGGTGGAGGCCGCATGACCATGACCATGCGCTCACCCGTCGTCGCCATGCTGTGGGAGAACTGGCGGCTGACGCGCGTCGAGGCCGCCTGGAAGCTGGCCCTGGGGATTGTCGCGGGCTCAGCCGCACTGGTCCTGCTCGGCGATGCGGGCGCGACCGTTGCGTTCTGGATCCTCATAGTGCTGCACGGCTTCTTCTATTTCTCCATCGCGAAGCTCAACGGCGGCCGATTCGCGGACGGGTACAAGCCTGGCTTTCCGCTCTATCTTCTCTACACACGTCCAGTCTCGACGGTCACGTTCGTCGGCGTCGCCATGGCGTACGACGCGCTCACGTGTGCGGCGTTGTACGTCGCATCCGTGGCGCTCCTGGGACTCGCTTTCGGCCAGCCGTTCCCGTTGTTCTCCGCGACCGTGTGCCTCGTGGCCTACCACTTTGCGTATATCTGCATCCAGTATTCGACCCGAAGCAGAGTCGTTCAGTACATTGGCGCATCGGCCATTACCTTGCCGATGATCCCACTGCTCAGAGATCGCCTCGCGCCGCCACTGCAGGTCGAGCTGTCCCTCGCCGAGAACGCACTGATGATCCTGGTTGGAGTCGTGTCGTTCGGTCTCACGGTCGCCGGTGTGGCGCGGCAGCGTCGCGGCGATGCAAGGGCAGCGCTTCCACGGACCGTCGAATGGCGAGGATTCTCGGACTGGCTCGCCGGGCTGTTCCGGCTGCCGTGTCCCACCGCATCTGCGACGCGGGCACAGGTGTGGTTCGAGCTGAAGTCCAGTGGCCTGCCGGTGCTGGCGATCGGAGGGGCGCTCGCGATCGTGATTCCGCTGTTGTTCGTGGTCACCACCCGACTCGATATCGTGCTCTCCGGGTTCTACACTCAACCGGCCACCCGACTGGTCGCGGTGGCCGTGGCGGTGTTCTCCCTGCCGGCCGTGCTGATCCTCGGGGGCAATGCCTTTGGCATTCGCGCCAGACAAGGACGTCGATACGCCAGCGCATTCGAAGCGACCCAGGCGTGCGGAACCGCGCGGATGGCCGGCGTCAAGGTGCTCGCGCGCTCGGTCTGCCTGCTGGCCGCGCTCCTGGCGGTCGGCACAAGCGCCTGGACATCCGCGTCTGTCATCCCGTTCGACGTGCTCGAGGACAACGACACGTTCATCGAAAAAAGCCGCGCGCCTTTGAGCGGGTTGATGCGCGCAATCAGGGGCGGCGTCGGAGCGATGAGCGCGTACGAGCTGCTGGCGCTGGCGTTCGTCGCGGTCATCGTGGTGGCTGTCATGGTCGCCTCACGCGCGGCGTTCGCGGCACTCCGGGCACGCTATCCCCGGCAACTGAACATCGCGGGATCGCTGCTGCTACTCCATGGTTTCGTGCTCGTCGTGCTTATGCAGGCCGAACAGTCGGGATCGCCTCGACAGTTCGTGCTCATGCGGCGCAGGACTTGCCAGTCGGGCCATCGGGGTCGTCGCGGCGGCGAGTGTGCTCGCGACGGTCTACCTCTTCTGGACCGTCCTTGCGGAGCGGCTGCTCACGCCGCGGCAGGCGTGCGGCGCCATTCTGGTTTCGGCGGCGTTCGGAGCGGCATGGGTGACGGTGCTCACTGCGGCTGGCGTGCCGCTTTCGGCGATGCCCGCGAGGGACGCGATCGGGATGCTGTCGCCGGCGCTGCTGCCGCTGATGGCGAGCGTCCTCGCGCCCTGGTCGCTCAGCCGCGTTCGCCACACGTGATGTGCCGCCATGACCAACGAACACGATGCCGGCCGTGCTCTCAACCGCGCTGCCGATGTTGCCAGCCTCATCGGCGTCGTCGCCGCACTCGTTGCCGTGGCCACCATCTGGCTGGTGCTGACCGAGCCGGTGACGATCGCCAACGCAGTCGATACCGGAGAGATCTCTCCGCTCGTGCGACGGCTGGCCGCGGCCGTCTACGAGACGATGGCCGGCCTGCTCCGCTATTTGTAGAAAGAACGCGATGGTGAATCGCGATGTCACCAAGGATGGCGTAAGGACATGATGACCAACATTCGCTCAACGGGTATCTTCGCCCTCGCCACTCTTCTCACGGCGACCACGGCGTTCGCGCAGGCACCTGCTGCGCCGTCGCCGGAGGCAACGTCCGTCACATCCTTCGAGGTCGCGTCCATCAAGCCGAGCCCGCCCGGAGACCCATCGAATCCGCTGAGCGCGATCCCAATGGCTACGCCACGGCCAGGCGGGCGCTTCACGGTCACCAATATGCCCCTGTGGGCGATCATCGGCACCGCGTGGGAGCTGCCGGACTTCCGGATCGTCAGCGCCAACAAGGAGTTGATGAACACGAAGTACCACATCACGGCGAAGGCGAGCGGCGGCGCCACGCTTGGACTGAAACAGACGCTGCCGCTGCTGAAGAACCTGATCATCGAGCGGTTCCAATTGAAGTTCCACTTCGAGCCGCGCGAGATGTCGCACTACGACCTCGTGCTCGCGCGCAGCGACGGCAGGCTCGGGCCCGAGCTGAAGCCCTCGAAGTCGGATTGCAGCAACGAGGACGAGCTGAACGCGCAGCGGGGCGACGCCCTGGCGAAGGGTGACCTGGCCGCGACTCGTGCCGAAGCCGGGTGAGTTCCTCTCCTGCACGATCGCTCCGAACCTCGCGGGCGGTCCGACGAACCTGTCGCTCCATGGCGACGGTCAGGAGCTCAAGACGCTGGCGGATTTCCTGTCGCAGTTCACCGGCAAGCACGTCCGCGACAAGACGGGCCTGACTGGCCGCTATGACTTCGACATGAAACTCGACTTGCAGGCGCTCATGGGACTCGTCCAGAAGCTCGGTGTCAACGTGCCGGCCGGCGCGACTGCCGCCGTCGGACGGCTCGTCGGTGATGACCGCGCTCAACGAACAGCTCGGACTGAAGCTCGAGTCGACCCGTGGTCCGGTCGACGTGCTGGTCATCGACAGCGTAGAGACGCCGACGGCAGACTGAGCCGCAGCCTGCACGGAGACGCGCACGCTTAAGCGTGCGCTCTCCGAATGGTCACTTCGACTTCAGTGCGTCCGCGCTCGAGGTGTATCCCGCCGCGAGCCAGGGCTTCCACTTCTCGATGGCCTTGACGCTGCCGTCGCAGCCTCCGTCCGCGGGGTTCACGAACGTGCCGTTGGCCAGCCTCGCCCATCCGAGGCCTCCGCCCGGGCGTCCGTCCCTCATCGGACAATACGAGACGGTGACCGTGGCGCCGGGCTCGAAGGTCGCGCCGGTGATGCCTCGCGTCAGCAGCGACGGCGGCGCCGAGCCCTCGAAGCTCCAGAGCGTCTCACTGCCGTCCGCATTCTTGACATTCAGATAGAGCCACGAATGCGGGGCATTGAACGCCCAGCGAGCGACGGTGCCGGTCGCCACTTTCTCGACGCTCCGGTCGAACATCGCGAACGAGTGATGGGCCATGGCGGCCGACGCTGTCATCAGCGATGCGACAAGGGCGCCGGACAGCCATCGGAACGTCGTCTTCATTTCTGCTCCTTCCCGCCTGGAAGCGTGGTGTTGTAGATCGGATCGCGCGATTGCCCGGGCAGCTCCGGAAACAGCGTGGTTCCCCGCGCGTCCTTGAACCCCGCCTCGCCCGGCAGCCTCGACGTCGTCGTGCCTTTGTCGAACACGTCGTTGTTGCTCGTCTCGCACTCCCAGTGCTGGACGCGATGGCCGGCCGCCTCGAGCTCCTTGCCGCGGCGGAACGCGTAGACGGCGTTGACCGGTTTGACGAAGGCGTGGCGATCGTAGAAGGTGACCTGCACCTCGAGACGCTCGACGTCGCCGGGGTATTTCTTGAGCTGCCACGTTTCGACCGACTCGAACTGATTGCTCGTCATCGGCGACCAGCGCGTGAAGTCGGCGGGCAGAAGGTACTTCGTGTGCGTGACGAGTTTGTCGGCGTCCCAGAATCCGATCGTGTCGCCGTACCAGGAGTGCGTGCCGTACACGTTCTTGTGCTCCTGGCCGATGTAGACGCGCCGTATCGTCGGCCCGAAATCGTTGATCAGATACGACTCGTGCGGCAGGTTGATGAACTCGTGCGAGTAGGGCTCGAGCAGAAACCGAGGATACCCGACCGGCTCGCAGTGCGTGAGACGGTCGTACTGGACCTCGCCGAGCTCCTGCTGCTGGCGCCACCGCTCCCGGTAGGCCTTTTCATACGGCGGTGTCAGCACTCCCTCGCGAACCTTCCCGGCAAACCCCGGCGGATCGATGAAGCTGTTCATGTGGGTATTGCCGGCGGTCACCCACAGGCCGTCCCAGCGCGGCACGGACGTGAGCGAGTGCTTCGTGCCGCCTTTGGCGGCCGAGAGGAGAAACTTGTAGTGCTCGTCAGAGGTGGCGAAGGCCTTCGACGGCGGCACGACCGCGAGCGGCGGTCCGAACCCGCCTCCGAACGCTCCCGGCTGCGCGACAAGCATCGACGGCGCGCTGAAGAGCGCGAAGGCTGCAACGGCGACCAAGCGGAGGCTCCGGTCGAAATTCATGGCAACTCCAAGCTGTTCATGAACTCCGCGAAGCGGTGCGCTGACGGCCTCGGTAACGCGATTTTAGCGTGTTCGGCGGTGCAGCGGAAATTGTTCAGCGGTGGCACCGATCGAGGTTCGATTGATCTGCTGGGCTGCGCGTTTATCGGAGTATCGCCATGCACAGGATCACTCTGGATCTCGATGTCGTCGGAGTCGACGGGCAATCGATCTTCGATCCCCGGCTGTCCGTGCTCGCGCGCCGGGGCGACTCGGCGTTCAAGAGCTGGCTGCTGGAGCCATGGCAGGGCCCTCGGCGCCTCGACTTCGAGAGTGATGCCGAACACCTGGACTTCTCTCTGCAGGTCGGCCCCCAGTCGCTACGAACTGGGGACACTGCTGCATCGGTCCGCGGGAACGCATCGCGGCAGCGTAGGGCGGGTTCTGCCGGCCCAGCGGCCCAAGCAGTGGGTGCCGGAGTGCGGCCGTCTGGCAACACCTCCCGGACAGTGAGTTCAGTGCGCTGAAGACGCTGCTCGCGAAGAAGTCGCCCTCCGTTCCGTTGCGGCCTGACGTCACCGGCCGGCACGTTCGCTGACGAGCGATTCGATGCGATCGACCCGGCAGCATGAGCCGAAGCCTTGCCCAAGATGAGCCTGTTGAATCTCTATTCACGCCTCCAGGTCGAGATGATGCCGGCCAGTGATGGACCGTGGCTCGGGCACGGTGCAATCGCTTCTCTTACTCGGATTGAGAGCGCGTTGTCGCAGAGATCACCGGGGACTGTTGGCGAGACTGTCCGTGACACGTCGATGATCGAACGCGATGGCTACAGAGGCGTGGTGTGTCATCCCCGCTCACATCAACGAATTTCACAGGGACGAACCCGGTGTGACGCAGGTCACCAATGCGTTCAGCATCAAGGCAGGGAAGAGCCAAGGGCAATCTGCAGTTGACGGTGGCGCAGGCCCGAAGGCATGGCCAGGAGGCCTTCCTGCTCGATGCCGACTTCGACGAGCACGACAACCCGCTGCTCCACTTCTTCGACGTCATCAAGCACAAGTTCTCCGGAGGCACGCATCCCATCTACATTCATGAATGCCTCCGGCGGGCATTTGGCGACGGGCCGCTCGGCTACGCGCTTCAACCACGGGGCCCGATCCCGGAGACCAGCGCGGATGGTCAACCCGCCCGGGTGAGCACCCCCCAGAATAGGTGAGCGTCCTCCCGCCGACCCAGCCTCTACAATCGAGCCTGGATGAAAACAACTCGCCGGAGTCTATCAGCGCGAATCGCGTTCACCGTGATCGCGGTGCTCGCGTCCCCCACGCTCGCCGCCCACCATTCCTTCGCGATGTACGACAAGTCGATCACCTACGTCTTTACGGGCGTGGTGGAGCGGATCAACCCTGACGGCGCCCACCTCCAGATCGTCTTCGTGCCGCTCAACGAGAAGCGCGATGCGCTCGTGCGCGACGCCGAGGGCAAGCCGGCGAGCTGGCTGGTCGAGATGGGCGGCGCCGGCGCGATGGCGCGCGAAGGGATCACCGTTGACGGCTTTCCGCGCGGCACGGTCTTCAGCGTCGGCCTCGCGCCGCTGCGAAGCGGGCAGCGAGGCGGAGCACGGGTGGACGGGCTCTTCTCAGTGTCCCAAGGGCAAGCCGCCAGCCGCCTGGCATGCACTGCGATTCGGTCGAGGGCGCCACGTCGCACGGCGACGGCAAGCTCGCGAAGCCGACCGCAGCCTGGAAGTCGGGGCCGCCATAGGCGAGCCCAGTCATCATTCACAAGAGGACATCATGAGTTCTGCGTTCGTGTAAGAGCAGCGTGGCGATTGTGGTGCTCGTCGTCGTGGCGTACGGACTGGCGTCATCGACGCAACGCCGCTCAAGGCACGCACACGAAGCGAGTCGCAAGAGCGTCGGCCGCGGCTGGCCGGTACCACGTGCTCTCCGCGCGTACCACGGTTATCCGAAAGACGACTTCGTCGGCGCCGTGACGCCCTGGTACTACGAGACCAACGCCTCGGCCACTGGCGGCAAGCCTCCCGCGAACGTGCAGCCGCTGGCGCGGGACATCTTCACGTCGAAGGACTTCTACGCCGACCGCGACCTGTGGATGGACAAGCGGTACTACCGCTGCAACAGCCCGATCGCGCTCGACTCGATCTGGGGCGACTACACGAGCGGCCCGGGCGCGATCGAGAACAGCAACCCGGCGACAGCCGCCTGGGGCCACTGCGATCGCGACTACCCTCGCGAGGCGATCGTCAGCCCGTATCCGTTCAAGACCGCACAGGAGCACTACGAGGCGCTGCTCGCCGAAACCAAAGCGCGCGGCGGCCCGACCGTCACACACGAAGGCGACGATGCCTGACTGGAACGGTCGCTACACCAGGAATCTGAACCTCGTGTTCGGTCGAGGGCGACGCGGCGGCGGACCGGGCGACCCGCTTCCGCCCGAATTCGCCGAGCCGCCCCAGTGGGTCGTCGGCTGGGCGAACCAGATGCCGACGATCCTCTCGCTGCTCACGCCCGAGTACCAGAAGCGGTTCGTGCAGCAGATGTACCACAAGGTCAACAGCAACGCCGCGCAGTTCTCGCTCATGTACTGTCGCCCCGAAGGGCTCCTGCGCTGGTGGTCGGGGCCCGGCGGTCCCAGCCAGCTCGATGTGACTGTCGTCCCCGGGCGCGTGCAGTTCCTCGGCGGCACGGACAACGCGATGCGCCACGTGCAGGTCGATCGCGCGTTCAATCTGAAGGGCACCGTGCCGAACCTGGGATGCGGAAGTCCCCAGCTGGCTGGGCGAGACAGTCGGGTTCTGGGACGGCGATACGTTGATCACGTGGACCTCGAACGTCCAGGGCTGGTTCACGCACAGCAGCTGGGAGTACAGCAGCAGGATGCAGCTGATCGAGATCTGGACGCCGCGCCGCTTCGCCGACGGGCGGTTCGCCGGTCTCGAGCACGAGACGGTGTTCTACGATCCTGAGGCGTTCGTCCAGCCGGTGCGCGACATCCGCTTCTTCTCGCGTCGCAGCGACTACAAGGACGCCGCGCCGTTCCACCTCGAACACTGCAACCAGACGATCTTCCTCGGCGACGACGGACGAGGCACGCAGGTGCCACCCGGGACGACGATCCAGTACAAAGTGCGCGACCTGTACGACCGTCCATGGGCCCGCATCTGGGAAGAGTATTTCGAGAAAGGGATGAAGCGGCCCGTCGAAGCCGACGACCTGGGCGGATTCAAGTGAGGCGCGCGATTACCGGTGTCGTCATGCTCGCCGCATCGCTCATCGCGAGTCCGCTCGCCGCTCAGTGGATTCGCTATCCCACTGCGGGAGCGCCACGCAAAGCGGACGGCAGCGTCGACATGTCCGCCCCGACGCCGCGGACCGCGGACGGCAAGCCTGACCTCTCGGGGATCTGGACCAGCGACGAGGTCGATCCGCGCCGGCCCGACGTTCCGCCGAATCCTCGCGACGCCACGACCTCGCGCCGCATGATCAACATCGGTGTGGAGCTTCCCGGAGGACTTCCCTATCAACCCTGGCTCGCCGCGCTGGTCAAGCAGCGCTGGGCCGCGAATGCGAAAGACGATCCGCACGTCAGGTGCTTCCCCGACAACTTCATTCGCGCGTACGGGACGCCGCATCTGCTGAAGTTCGTGCAGACGCCGGGTCTGCTGATGGTCCTCAACGAGTGGAACGCCGGATACCGGCAGGTCTTCACCGACGCGCGGCCGCTGCCGCAGGATCCCAACCCGTCGTGGATGGGATATTCGTCAGCGAAGTGGGAAGGCGACACGCTGGTCGTCGATACGATCGGCCTGCGCGACGACAGCTGGATCGACTGGCAAGGCAGCGTGGTCGGCGAGTCTGCAAAGGTGCGCGAAGAGTTCCGGCGTCCGGACTTCGGTCACATGGAGATTCGCTTGACCGTGGACGATCCCAAGGCCTACACGAAACCGTGGACCGTCACGATCAAGGAGCGCCTGATCGCCGACGCCGAGTTGATCGACGAAGTCTGTCTGGAAAACGAGCGCTCACTGCAGCATATGAAGTAGGGCCGGTACGTAGGGGCCGCTTTCAGGCGGCCCGTTCATTTCTTCAAACCACGAAACAGAACGATGTTGTTCGTGATGGAGGCGCGGCCCACGGCGAGGCGCTTGCCGTCGGCCGACCAGGCCACGCCCCAGATCTGCTGGCCGTCCGCAGGGAAATGCGTGAACTGGCGGGCGGCACCGCCTTCGAGCGGCTGAATCCAGATGTCGGCGGGCGCGCGCGGGTCGAGATAGGCGAGCCCCTGGCTGTCCGGTGTCCACCTGACCGCTGTCATCGAAAATGTTCGCGTCGAGGCACAGCCGGCGAGGTCGCACACCGTCACGGCGGAGCGCTTCTGGTCATCGAAGGAGGAGTAGGCGATCCGCAGGCCGTCAGGCGACACCTGTGCGGTCCCTCCCGGCCGAACCCGATCGGTCGTGATCGCACGCGCATCACCGGTGCCGTCGATCGGCCGGATGCGCACAGTCGGAGGTCCCGAGTTGTCGATGAACGTCAACTGCTGCCCATCTGGCGTGAGTCGAGCGTTCGGATTTCCGCGATCCAGCCGCGTCTTGTTGCGACCGCTCGCATCCATCTTCAACAGCTCTCCGGTGTCGTAGTCGAAGAAGGCGATCGAGCCGTCCTGGCTCACCTGCGGTAGACCTCCAGCCGACGCGAGAGTTTCCGTGGTGCGTGTGGACGCCCGCCACCGCTCCAGCGTCCAGCTGCCGCTCGCCATGCTCGGAAAGATGAGATCGTCACCGAGCCACTCGACACCGAAACCGATCGGGCCCTTCTGCGGCGTCGTCGGTACGGTCTGCGTCCACTGCCTCGCGCTGGCGTCGCTTGTCCAGATGCTGAACGAGGCCTCACCGCGCGCCGTCACGAGCCGGCTGCGGTCAGCGGTCACGCTGAGGCCGATGTACTGGTTCGGGTCGTTGGTGAGGCGGCTGAACTCGGCCTGCGGATAGGACAGGAGCCACAACTGAATCGGCGCGCTCGACCGATCGAGCATGCTGAGGATCAGCGTCCCTTCGTCCAGCCACGCGAGGCTGATTCCCGTGAGCGGTGGTCCGACGTCAACGGCTCGCTCCGAGCCGGTCTGAGTGTCGATGAACACCACCTGGCCAGTAAAACCAGCCTTGGCTCCGAAGACGGCAAGCGTCGCCCCATCCGGCGACCACGCAGGCGCGAACCAACCCAGGCCCGCAAGGCCAATCGTCAGGAAGCCGCTCTCGGGGAAACGCCGCGTGGCCAGCACTTGAGCGCCGCTGCCGTCGGCCGCGGCAATCACGACCTCTGACTTTCCCAAGCCATCGCCGCGGACATATGCCATCCGGCTCGCGTCGGGCGAGAACCCGACGCCGCTCCCGATGCCGGTCAGCAACTGACGCGGAGCGCCGCCGAGAAACGGGATCTGCCACAACTCGAACCGCTGCGGAGCCACGCGCTTCAGGTAGTTCACAAACGTGCCGTCGGGTGTGACTGCCGGTGCAAACAGGCGAACCCCAGGCTCCGGCGCGAGGATCTCCACGTTGCTGCCGGTGGCCACCTGCCGCACTCTCAAGCTCTCGCCCCTGGCTCCTGTCTCCAGGTACGCGACGTAGTTGCCGTCGGGAGAGATGACGGGAGTGGCCGCGGTGCCGCTCGTCGTCAACTGCTCGACCTTCAGATCGGCGATCGAGGGCCGAGGTGCGGACTGCGCTCTCCACAACACCTGGCCGCGTGAGGAGGTACGCAGCGCCCACAACGAGGAGGAGCAGGAGTGCGGCCGCTCCGATCACCGCACCGCGATGACGACCCATCACGCCGGCGATGAGCTGCGCATCGGACGAGCTCGAGGGCGGCGGGGTAACCGCGGGCGTCGTCACGCTCGCGCTCGTCGCGGCAGCTACCTCCGATGATCTCGACTCGCTCCGCTCGCTCGGGGCAGGCGCGCGTGGCTGTCCGATGCACGCGCGCCGCCCACTTCGCGCCTGATGCGCGTGAGCTCGGCGCGCAACTCCGACGCCGTCTGCGTGCGAACGTCTCGATCTTTTTCGAGGAGCGTGAGGATCGCCTGCTCGAGCCGCGGCGAAAGATCGGGCTGGAGCTGTCGCGGAGCGGCCGGTTGGTCATGAAGAATTGCCGCCGATGGTCACGGCGCTCGTGGCGCCCGAGAAGGCGCGCCGGCCAGTGGCCATCTCGTAGAGGACGAGACCCAGCGAGAAGAGATCGGTCCGCGCGTCGAGCGGCTCGCCGCGTAACTGCTCGGGCGACATGTAGGCGGCGGTTCCGACGGTGACTCCGGCGTCGGTGAGCGGGCTTGCCGCTGCCAGCGTCGGGTAGGCGGTGGCGTCAGCGCCGGCGGTGGAGACCGATTCGCTGGCTCGCGCCAGGCCGAAGTCGAGAATCTTCGGCCCACGCGGAGTCAGGAAGATGTTGGCGGGCTTGAGATCGCGATGGAGAATGCCTTTGGCGTGTGCCGCGGACGAGCGCGTCGGCGAGCGCGAGACCGGTGTCGACGAGCACAGGCACGTCCAGTCGGACCGCGTGCGAGATGCTGATGAAGCGTCTCGCCGTCGAGCAGCTCCATGACGAGGAACGGCACTGGAGAGTGTGCCGACGTCGTAGATCGCGCAGATCCCGGGATGGTTGAGCGCGGCGATGGCCTTGGCCTCGCGCTCGAAGCGCTCGAGCGCGTGCGCCGAGGTGGCGTCGCCGAGGGAAGGACCTTGATCGCGACCAGCCGCTCGAGGCGCGTGTCGCGGGCGCGGTAGACCACGCCCATGCCACCGGCGCCGAGGGGACCGAGGATCTCGTAGGGGCCGAGCCGCGTGCCGGAGTCGAGCGCCATTCTCGTGCCGGGATTATACGGTGCCGTTCTACACGGGGATCGGGGACCAAGGACCAGGGACGCGGACTAGACTAGGATCCGCCCAGGTCTGGAGGACTCGATGAGGATGCGAACGTTCGTTCTGGTAGCAGTGCTCTTGTCAGTGGGATCGGCGCTTCATGCGCAGGAGCCGGTGGTCGGCGTGAAGGATCCCGAATCGTTGTTCAAGGATTCCGATCCCGTGCTCAATCGCAACAAGCAGGCGGCGCTGCACATCATGCGCGAGCTGCTGCAGTGCGGACAGTGGGATCGTGCCAGCGAGTGGCTGACTGACGCCTATCATCCAGCACAACCCGAACGCGGCGTCAGGGCTCAAGGGCGTCGTCGCCTTCTTCACGCAGGTGTTGAAGGTCAAGCGCGTGGACAAGTGCGACAAGCTGACGACGGAAGTCGTCGCGGTGATGGCCGACGATGACTACGTGACGGTGATGATGCCGCGCAAGTATCCCGATCCGCGGAAGCCCGGCACGGAGTACTACACGACGTGGTTCGATACCTGGCGGTTCGTCAACGGCAAGGCCGACGAGCACTGGGATCCGGCGACGATTGCCCCGCCGGCAAAGTGATCGTCAGGTTCGACCAGCGCATGCACGAACGAACCACGTCACCACGAAGAACACGAAAGTCACGAAGCTCACGAATACCAACCGTTGGCTCGTGTCCTTCGTGGTCTTCGTGAACTTCGTGGTTGAATCGGGCTCGTGCTACGCGACGTCGAATCGATCGAGATTCATCACCTTATTCCACGCGGCCACGAAGTCGCTGACGAACTTCCCTTTCGCATCGTCGCTCGCGTAGACCTCGGCGAAGGCGCGGAGTTCGGAGTGCGAACCGAAGACGAGATCGACGCGGCTCGCGGTCCAGTTGGCCTCACCCTTGGCGCGGTCGCGGCCAGTGAACGTGTCCGCGGCACCGGATGTCGGCACCCACTCCGTGTTCATGTCGAGAAGGTTCACGAAGAAGTCGTTGGTCAGCGTGCCGGGCTTCTTGGTGAGCACACCGACATTCGACTGCCCCGTGTTCGCGTTGAGGGCCCGCAGGCCGCCGATGAGCACGGTCATCTCGGGCGCGCTCAGTGTCAGCCTGAAGGCCCGCTCGATCAGCAGATGCTCGGCCGGCACGTCGTGTCCATTACCCACGAAGTTGCGGAATCCATCCGCATCCGGCTCGAGCACGGCGAATGATTCCACGTCGGTCAGCTCCTGCGACGCATCGGTCCGTCCAGGCGTGAAGGGCACGTCCACCTTGTGTCCGGCGTCCTTTGCGGCCTTCTCGACCGCGGCACATCCGCCCAGCACGATCAGGTCGGCAAGCGAGACCTTCTTCTTGCCGCTCGACGGCGCGTCGTTGAACTCCTTCTGAATCCCCTCGAGGGTCTTCAGCACCTTCGCGAGCTCGGGCGGGTTGTTGACGGCCCAATCCTTCTGCGGCGCGAGGCGGATGCGCGCACCGTTGGCGCCACCGCGCTTATCGGTACCGCGGAAAGACGAAGCGGACGCCCAGGCCGTCGAGACCAGTTGGGAGACAGACAGTCCCGACGCGAGGATCGTGCTCGCGAGCGCGGCGAGATCCTTCGAGTCGATCAGTTCGTGATTCACCGCCGGCACCGGGTCCTGCCACAACTGCGGCTCCTTCGGAACCTCTGGGCCCAGGTAGCGTGCGATCGGACCCATGTCGCGGTGCGTCAGCTTGAACCACGCCCTGGCGAAGGCGTCGGCAAACTCCTGCGGCTTCTCGTAGAAGCGGCGCGAGATCTTCTCGTAGGCCGGGTCAAGCCGCAGCGAGAGGTCGGTCGTCAACATGCCAGGCGCGATCTTCTTCGACGGATCGTGGGCGTTCGGAACTGTGCCTGCACCGGCGCCGTTCTTCGGCGTCCACTGCTTGGCGCCGGCCGGACTCGTCGTCAGCTCCCAGTCGTACTCGAAGAGGTGCTTGAAGAAATCGTTGTTCCACCTGGTCGGCGTCGTGGTCCACGTGACCTCGAGACCGCTGGTGATGGCGTGGGCTCCCCTGCCGGTCTCGTAGCTGCCCTTCCAGCCGAAACCCTGTTCCTCGAGGTTGCCGCCCTCCGGTTCGCGCCCGACGTACTTATCCGCGGGTGCTGCACCATGGGTCTTGCCGAACGTATGACCGCCGGCAATCAGCGCCACCGTCTCTTCATCGTTCATCGCCATCCGGCGGAAGGTCTCGCGGATGTCGCGCGCGGCGGCGACCGGATCGGGGTTGCCGTTGGGCCCTTCGGGATTCACGTAAATCAGCCCCATCTGGACAGCGCCGAACGGATTGGCCAGCTGGCGATCGCCGCTGTAGCGTTCGTCACCGAGCCACGTCGCTTCGGAGCCCCAGTTGACGTATTCCGGCTCCCAGACATCCTCGCGTCCGCCGGCGAAGCCAAACGTCTTGAACCCCATCGACTCCAGGGCGACGTTGCCCGTGAGCACCATCAGGTCGGCCCACGAAATCTTGCGGCCGTACTTCTGCTTGATTGGCCACAACAGCCGGCGCGCCTTGTCGATGTTCGCGTTGTCGGGCCAGCTGCCAAGAGGGGCAAACCGGATCTGGCCCGACCCGGCACCGCCGCGGCCATCGTGGATGCGGTACGTGCCCGCGCTGTGCCACGCCATCCGGATGAAGAGCCCACCGTAGTGGCCGAAGTCCGCCGGCCACCAGTCCTGCGACGTCGTCATCACCGCCGCGATGTCCTTCTTCAACGCCGCGAGATCGACGCTCTTGAACTCGTCGGCGTAGTTGAACTCCGCGCCCATCGGATCGCCTGCCGGGTGCTTCGTATGGAGGGCGTTCAGGTTCAGCTGATTCGGCCACCAGTCGCGGTTCGATCTGCCACTGCGCGTGGATGCCGAGAACGGGCACTTAGCTTCGCTACTCATGTTGACGTGACCTCTGTTTTTCGTAGGTGCCGCCTTCAAGCGGCCTGATCGTGTAGTGGATGCAGCCGTTATTTCGTGCGAGGAATTCTTTTCGTTGATCGTTGACGAGATCGTTTGGCAGCGTACGTGTGTCCGGCTTCAGCCGGACGTTCGTAGGGGCCGCTCAGGCGGCCCGTTCCGGACTGGCCCAGACAATCCGGACACCGGCCCCAGTAGACGACCTCGGCCTCGTCGACCTCGTAGCCCTTCGCATCGACCGCCGTGAGACAGGGCGCGAAGCCGACCGCGCAGTCCACGTCCACCGTGCGGCCGCACGTGCGGCAGATCAGATGGTGGTGGTTGTCGCCGACGCGATCCTCGAAGCGCGCGGATGACCCGGCAGGCTGAATGCGGCGGATCAATCCTTCAGCGACCAGGACGCCGAGCGCGTCGTACACCGCCTGGAGCGAAATCGCGCCGATCTCACCCCTGACAGATTCGGCGACCGCGTCGGCCGTGACGTGCGGGCGACTCGATACCGCTCGCAACACGGCCAGTCGCTGGGCGGTCACCTGAATGCCGCGTTGTCGAAGGAGCTCAGCCAGATCGGCAGCCACGGCTGGCATCGTAGATCAAATAATGGATTGATTCAAATATTGGTGGACTGGTGCACTATCGCGTCAACGGACTTGACCTCGGCGTGCGGGAGACGCATGCTCAACCCGCAATCTTCGGCGGCGTTTCTACAGATTAGGGGAGGACCACCATGGATGTTGGTCGACGGATGAATTGGATAGGGGCCGCGCTCCTCGGGGTCGTCCTCGCGATCGGCGTGGCGGTACCGGCCGGTGCGCAGACGCCACCTGGGGCGGCGGCCGGTGAGCTCTACACGCCAAAGGCGGACGCCAAAGACCTGAGGGCGGTGCTCTTCAACTGGATGTGGCACCAGGGCATGCTGAAGGGCACTGACGAGCGCGACATGGTCGGGACGCTCGAATACCAGGGCAAGGGCACGATTCAGGTGGACGGGCAACCGTGCACGCTGTCCAAGATTCCGTGCGAGCACCAACTACCAGACCTTCACGCAGCGGATTCAGTACGCGTGCACGCGAGGGACCCAGAAGGTCTCGAACATCGAAGTGGTCAGCGGGCTGTACGCCTGGAACGAAGACGTCGTCGGCGCCGAGATCGGTGCGACGAAGGGCAAGGCCACTCCGATGCCCGCGACCGCGCAGGATCGGCTGATCCGAATCTGGGCCAGCCCACAGGGCGCGGCGAAGGCGGCGCTTGCCGGGACGACGGAGACATGGTGGCTCGGCGCGAACCCGGGCACGCTGTTCGCGGACGGTCTCGACAAAGTGGGCCAGACGTCTGTGAAGTGGGAAGCGGGCAAGCCGGTCGTGACCTTCCCGATTCCCGGCGTGCCAGGTGCGACCGGGACAGCCACACTCGACGCGAAGTACATGACCGAGAAGGTGGTGGTCACCAATGGTTCGGCGACCACGGAGTTCACCTACAGCGGCTACAAGGACTGGAACAACCCGCTGCACAAGATCGAGGTGTTCTACGCCGGCAAGATGGTCGAGAAAAAGAACGGCGCGGTCGTCCGCGACCTGACGACGGACGTCACAGAGACGGGCAACGTGTATGTGATTGCGCCCGTGCCGGCCAGCGTGAAGAAGGCGATCACGGTCACCGCGCAGCTTCCCAAGGGCGTGTACGCGAAGCCGGATGCGCCGGTCAACAAGTCGGCGCCCACGCCGCGGCTGGCCGCGCGAAGCCGGACTTCACGGGCGTCTGGCAGTACACCGACTGGATCGGCAACTACATGGGGGGCGGCGGGCGCCGATGCGGTCCGACGCAGGAGAAGCCCTGCAACCGGAGCACCAATCAGACTGAAGACTTCGCGCTCTACTCGCCCTCGCGCTTCCAGCAGATGGGTCTTCCCGTGTACAAGCCGGAGCTCTGGGACAAGATTCAAGAGCTCGACATGTGGACCAACAAGTACGACCCGGTGATGACCTGCCAGCCGCTGGGCGTCCCGCGGCAGGGTCCGCCGCGGCGCATCTACCAGACGGAGAACGACATCACCTTCCTGTATTTTGGCGGTGATGCCGGCGGCGGGTACGGCGAGTACCGCATCATCCCGATCGACGGCCGCAAGCACGCGGAAAACGCGAACTTCGATGCCACGTATATGGGGGTGACCGTCGGACGCTGGGAGGGTGACACGCTGGTGCTCGACTCCGTCGGCTTCATCGACACGACCTGGATCGGGCGCGGCGGGTTCTTCCACTCCAGCGAGATGAAGGTCGTGGAGAAATTCACGCGTCAGGGCGATGCGCTCCTGTACGACGTGACGATTGAAGACCCTGAGGTGCTGCTGGAGCCGTGGGTGTTCCCGACGCGGACGGTGCGGCGCAACACGAATGCCAACGCGGGTCTGATACGCGAGCGAGGCAACTGCGAGACAACGTTCGAGACCGAGGCGGCCGCCTCGCAGATTCGACACTAGACGTAGTGTCCGGCTTCAGCCGGACCCGAGAGGAGATGTACTCATGACTAGATGGACTTCGAGATTCGTCGTCGTATGCGCGTGCCTCCTCGTGAGTGCGTCGTTGTCCGCGCATCATTCGCTCGCGGGCGTGTACGCCCTGGGCAAGGAAGCGCAGATCAACGGGTGCGTTCAAGGCCTTCCGACTGATTAATCCGCACTCGGCATTGAAGGTGGACGTCAAGGGTACCGATGGCGCGACCGTCGAGTGGAACATCCTGGGCGGCAGCGTGCAGCAGCTGTCGAGGCTCGGGATCGGCAAGACCGGACCGAATGCGCTCAAGGCCGGGGATGAAATCACCGTCACCATCATGCCGGCGCTCGACGGCAAGAGTCCGGTTGGGACTGCTGGTGGCGATCACCTACCCCGACGGCCACACCGTGCGTTTCCGGTCGCCGGATGAATAGACGTCGGTGACGTAGGGGCCGCCTTCAGGCGAAGGGTTTCGTGACCTTCGTGCTCTTCGTGGTTGATTTCGTTCGTTCTCCATATAGAGGCGCCGGATGAAGAAATCGCTCTCGGTGCTGACGCTCGCGGCCGTGTGCGCCGCGGGCATCGGCATCCCTTCGACTGCGCTCAGGGCAAGCCGAGGTGCCGATCCCGATCTCTCAGCACTGCAGCAACGCGTCGATCGGCTCGAGGCGCTGACCGAGCGGGTCGAAGGCCTCTCCGCAATCAAGCGACTCCAGCACGCCTACGGCCACTACTCAGAACTGGGTCTGTGGCACGACTTCGCGGACCTCTTCGCCGACAGCGGCATCGGCTACTACACGCAGGGCGCGCTCGACCGCGAGGGCATTCGCGCGCTCTTCCTGAAGGAGGTCGGCGGTGGACGCCTCGGCCTCGCCGACGGACGCATCTACCCGCACATCTCGATGCAGCCGGTCGTCACGCTCGACGCCGACGGCCAGTCGGGCAAGGGCCGCTGGCACATCATGGCGATGCTGGGCGGCTACGAACGGTCCGCCTCGTGGTCCGGCGGCGTGTACCAGAACCAGTACGTCCGCGAGAACGGCGTCTGGAAGATCAAGGAGGTCCGCTATCACCCGCAGTACTCGGGTCGATATGAGGATCCCGGCTGGACGCCGACGCGTCAGCCGACGCCATTTCACTTCGACGCGGCGCGCGTCGGCAAGCCGATCCTGGACGCTGACGTGGGGCCCGCATCCAGTGTGGGGGCCGCCTTCAGGCGGCCCGAGCCCTCAACGCTCGCCGCGCTCGCCAAGCGCATGTCGGATCTCTCTGCGCGCGCCGAGCGCCTTGACGACGAGATCGCGATCACGAACCTTCAGCACGCCTACGGCTACTACGTCGATCGGAAGATGTGGGACGACGTCGCGGATGTGTTCGCGACGGACGGCACGATGGAGATCGGTCTGCAGGGCGTCTACGCAGGACGCACGAGCATCCGTCGCGGGCTTGGTCGCGCGGGACTCGTCGAAGGCGAGATCAACGATCACGTTCATCTGCAGACCATCGTGACCGTGTCACCCGACGGCCGCACCGCTCGCGCGCGCGGCACCGACATCGGCATGACAGGCTCGGCCGGCGGTCAAGCGCGCGCTGTGGAGCCAGTCGATCTACGAGAACGAGTTCGTGAAGCAGGGCGATGTGTGGAAATTCAAGGCCGTGCACGTCTACCCGCGATTCATCGTCGATGCCGAGAAGGGCTGGGCGAAGGATGCGCAGCCTGCGCCAGGACCGAGCCGCGAGTTCCCGCCTGACCGGCCGTCGACGGAAAGCTACGAGATCTATCCGCGCTTTCACATAGCGCCGCTCCACTTCAATCACCCGGTGACGGGCCGTCCTCCGCAATATCCGGAGGGGATGAGATCCACCTCCGCCAAGGCTACGGTGGACAAGCCCCCGGCCGTCGTGTCCGCCTTCAGGCGGACCGTCCCCGCCGTGAAGAATGCCGACGCACTTGCGTCACTCCTCGCCGCGACGGAGCGATCGGTGGAACGCAGCCAGGCGTATCACGCATCCGAGAATCTCGCGACGGCCTACGGCTACTACATCGACGAGTTCGCGTGGGACGACACCGCGGACCTCTTCTCGCGCGACGGTTTCAAGGAGCTCTCGTACGTCGGCACCTACGTCGGCCGCGAGCGTGTCCGTGAGTCGATGAAGCGGCGCTACCCCAATCCCAAGTCGCCGGACTTCCTCACCATCCACCAGGTCGTGCAGCCCGTGATCCACGTGTCGGCGGATGCGAAGAGCGCGAAGATTCGTGGACGACTGTTTCAGATGGGCGGTCCGGCTGGAGGCGAGGGTTCCTGGATCTCCGGGATCTACGAGAACACGTCCGTGGACGAGGGCGGCACGTGGAAGCTGTCGGGCATGGACCTGGACTACATCTGGAACGCACCATCACGCGGCGGCTGGGTCCGCGTCAAGACGCCTCCGACAGCGCCGCAGGTCGCGATGGTGAAAGAGTTCCCGCCCGACCGTCCGCTCCGCGGCTCGATCGCGGCGCCGTTCCCCAGGGTGCACGCGGTGCCCTTTCACTACGTGAACCCGGTCTCAGGTCGCAAGCCGCCTGTGCTGCTGCCCTAGGCGAGACTGGCGTCGCGAGGGCTGGATCCTCTTCCGCAAACCGGCTCCGCTCGTCGTCGCCACGAGCTGAACGCGTGGCCTTTGGGCTCGCTCTCGCCCGTCTTACGCGGATCCACGGTTTGCTTCTATGAAGCGGCGGCCGTAGTCAAGAGTTCCGTGTCCAGTGCGTGTCAGCGTCTCCGTTGACAGCCGCACGAAGCGCACGCCCCTCATGAGCACAGGGGCGTGCGCGAATGTTCGAATCAGCCAAGGCGCCGTGTGGCGCGAGCTCCGTCACCCTTCTATCCGTGCTCGTGGTGGCGTTGTAACGCCGGCACATGATGTGACTCGAAGGCCGAGGGGCACCATCTCCGGATCGACCGTGCGACCGGTCAGCAAACCGTCCGTGCTCACCTCGGCCCGCTCTTGGCTGCGCCTCTCGGTGTCCCTAGGCAGCCGCCGACACCGGCGCCATCGGGCAATAGTCTCGCTCGTCACGCCACATCGCAAAGAGCACCCGCGCAAGGCGACGCGCTAACGCGACTACCGCCACCTGCCGCGGGCGTCGTTCTCCAAGCCGCTGGACCCACTCGTGCAACGCCCCCCGGCCGCGGCGCCACAGCGTCCAGGCGACCTGGACCAGCAAGGACCGTGGGCTGCGCGGCCCCGCTTTCGTGATGCGCCCTTTGCGGCGTCGGTCAGCGGAGCTATCTTCGCGAGGCACCAGGCCTAAGAACGCGGTAGCGGCACTGGCATGGCGGAAGCGATGCACATCATCAAGCACGGCGCGAAACGTCAGGGCGGTGATCGGCCCGACTGCCGGCGCGGTCATCAACCGCCGCACGACGGGATCGGCGGCCGCCCGCTGCGCCGCGGCTCGGTCCCGCTCGTCGATCAGCGGCCGTAGCCGCTCGAGCAGTTCCACCAACGGACGAAGGCCGTCACGGACGCGGGCGGGCACGGGGAGGCGCCCCAGGCGGTCCACCGCGTGCTCGGCGCCGCCGGACGGCAGCCGATAGCCCTCCTCCCGCAACTGCGCGCGCAGCAGATTGATCGTCTGCGTCCGCACCCGGATCAACTGCTCGCGCACGCGCAAGTCGCGCCGCACCGCGCGTTGGCCCGCTGACACGCGATGCGCCGGCCGGTAGATGCCGCGCCGACACGCCTCCACGAGCGCGACCACGTCGCGACGGTCCGTCTTCACCCGGCGGTCCCGATGGCCATACATCAGCGCGTAATTCGGGTCGGCGACGATCACCTCGTGCCCGCAGGCCTCCAGGCACTGGGCGACCCACTCGCTCTCGGTGCTGCTCTCGAGCAGGATCCGCAGCCGTGGCCGCGCCGCGAACACCCGCTCAAACGCCTCGCGGCTCGTCGGAATCCGGCGTTGCTCCACCAGGGCGCCCGTCTCCTCAACGATGCGAATCAAGCTCTGTCGCAGATGCAGATCGATGGCACCATATTCCATGGCTGGCTGCTCCTTTGCGCCTTGAGCGCGTTAACCCTTGTGCAGCGCAAGCTAGCACGCAGGACAGCCAGCCGCTTCATCTCATCTCCAGAGGATCCATCCCTCACGCCGCCGTGATGATTCAGGTCCGACCTGCAAAGCGGCATCACGCGGACGGCGAGCCGCGGCGTGTCCGGAGCGAAACCGTGGATCCGCGACAGACGGGCGAGAGCGAGCCCGGCTGCCTGGCGTTCAGCCGGTGGCTGCGACGAGCGGAGCCGGTTTCGCGGAGCGACATGCCGCGGCTCGCCGTCCGCGTGATCACGCAAAACGTTATCGAGGACGACCTACGTACAAGAGTAAACGCTCCAGCGTCCGGGCTCACCCGCGCAATCAGTCCACGTCGTCGGGAGGTACGAACGGCTTGATCCGGCCTTCGTAGAAGGCGCGGTTGTTCTCCATGCACGCGTACTCGAGCAACTTGGTGTCGGGCTCGAGCGCCCACGTATCGTGCACCGTCCACGGACTCGTGTACGTCTTGGGATCGGTGAGCGTGAACGTGTGCTCGATGGTGCCGAAGTTCACGCGCTTGAACGTCTGCGTGATGCGCGCGCGGGCGCTCATCGGGTGGCCGGCGGTGTCCACACGAGTGAAGCCGTTGATGTTGACGGTTTCGACCACCAGCGTCTCGCCATCCCACCGTCCCACTGATTCGCCGAACCACGACGGCGGCAGATCCTTGGTGAACGGGCGACCGTCGGTCGGCACGAGGTGGAACATCGAGTTCTGCTCGAACAGCATCGCCAGATGATCGTTGTCGTGGACGATCTGCAGCGGGTGCGGGCCGTAGATCGATCGCGACATGCCGAAGGGGAGGCAGTTGCCCACGTAGTCCCCGTTGGTCTGCATGAACGCGTCGTAGCCTTCCCATTTGGTCTTGCCCCAGGCCGTGTAGGGCAGCTCCTTCACGAACCCCGGAATCGCCTTGTTGGTGACGTCCGCCCGCCGGGTGTTGTCCCACACGCCCGACATGCTCGGCTTGCCGTTCGACAGTCGAGGCGCCGGCCCCTTCATGTCGGGGCCGCCCTTCGGTGCAGCGCCCCGGCCCTGCGACGTCACGGGCGCCGAGGCCAGGGCGATCAGCATCAGTCCCAGCGCGGTCCCAGCCAGGATGGTTCTCACTTGGCACCTATCGAGGATCCCGCAAACACCCGCCGGCCGTCGGGCAGCGTGACGCGGTTGGCGTTCGCACGCTGCGACCCGTCGCGCCCCTGGAAGCCTTCGACCGTCACGATGTCGCCGACCTTCAGCGAGTCCTTGCGCCAGCCGTTTCTGAAGAGGCCATTCGGTGCGCCGCCCTCCACGCCCCAGTTCGACACCTTACCGGTATCATCCTTGACGTCGATGAAGACCCAGATGTGCGGGTTGCCCCAGTCCACCCGTGTCACCGAACCCTTCAGCGTGACCGGCTTGTTGCGATCGAACTCGGCATCGAACGAGTGATGCCCGATCACGGTGTGCGGCAAGAGGAGCGCGACACCCAGGACCAAGAACGCTATTCGCTTCATGGGACACTCCCTCCGGAGTCCAACTGTGACATCCAATTCAGCACATCCACGGGCGCACGGGTAAGGGTATAACACGCGAAGGGACCTGCTTGGAACCGTCAGAGATCGGCCATTACCGGATCATTCGACAGCTCGGCGCGGGCGGCATGGGAGAGGTGTTTCTCGCCGAAGACAGCAAACTCGGGCGCAAAGTGGCCATCAAGATGCTGTCCGAGCGGTGGGACGGCAACGATCAGGCCAGGCAACGCCTGATCAACGAGGCCAAGGCCGCTGCCGCGCTCGACCATCCCAATATCTGCTCTATTTACGAAGTCGGCGAAGAGAACGGCCGCGTCTTCATCGTCATGCAATACATTGACGGCCAAGTTCTTTCCGAGCGGATCTGGAAAAACCCACTCCCTCCCGGCGAAGTGGTGGATATCGGCATACAGGCGGCGCAGGCGCTGGCCGAAGCTCACGCCGCCGGCATCATCCATCGCGACATCAAACCTCAGAACATCGTGATCACGCCGCGAGGGCAGCTGAAGGTGCTGGATTTCGGCCTCGCGAAAATCGGTCCGCACAATGTCCCTGACGATACCCCGACGTTTGAACGCTTGACCGAGCACGGCAACGTCGTTGGCACGCCGGGATTCATGTCTCCAGAGCAGCTGCGAGGAAGGGAGGCCGACGCACGCAGCGACATTTTCTCGCTCGGAGTCACACTCTACGAGTGCGCCACCGGCATACACGCGTTCGAACGAGGGACGCCCCTCCAAGTATCGATCCGCGTCGTGACCGAGACTCCAACGTCACCTTCCGTACTCAACCCGGCAGTGCCGCCTCGTCTCGACCGAATCATTGCGCGCGCCATGGCCAAAGATCCGGCCGGGCGCTATGACTCCGCTGACTCGCTTCGATCCGATCTGCTCGATCTCCGGCAGGACCTTGACGGATCGGCAACGGTTTCGCGCCCGGTGTCCACTGCCACGTCTCCGGCGATCGGCGGGTCCGAAGGGACCCGCCCTACAGCCAACCAGCGCTCTTTCCGATTCACGGCGCTGATCGCCGCGGCCGTCGTGGCCACGCTGCTGGCGGTGTGGTTCGCCCCGGCGCTGTTTCGCCGCGGCCGCCACGAACCGCCGCCCGAGGCCGTCGTCTGGTACGACCGGGGGACCAGCGCCATCCGCGAGGGGGCGTACTTTCAGGCGACCAAGGCGTTGGAGCGCGCGCTGGAGATCGACGGCTCGTTCGCCCTGGCGCGTGCGCGGCAGTCCGAAGCGTACGCGGAGATCGAACTCACCGACCGGGCCAGGGAGGAACTGCTGCAGGCCATGGCGCTGCTCCCCGATCGCTCGGACGTGTCAGGCGCCGAGTCCCTGTATCTGGACGCTGTCGCGGCCACACTGAATCGCAACTTCAAGACGGCCATCGACAAGTATTCGCAGATCGTGGATGCCGTTCCGGACCAGGAGAAGTCCGCGGCCTATGTCGATCTCGGTCGTGCCTACGAGAAGGATGAGAATCTCGACAAGGCCATCGAATCGTACGTCAGGGCGACGCAACTGGGTCCGCAGTCGGCGGCGGGATTCCTCCGTTCCGCCATTCTCTATGGCCGTCGCCGAGACTTCCCCAGGGCGAACGACGCATTCTCGAAGGCGCAGGAGATCTATCAGGCCATGTCGAGCCAGGAAGGACTGGCCGAAGTCCATTACCAGCGAGGATCGTTGCTGGCCCAAACCAGGAGACTGCCTGAAGCCAAGGAGCAGCTGGAACGGTCCCTGGAGCTGTCGCGAAGTTCGTCCAACGAGTACCAATCGATCAGGACCGCGTTGCAACTCAGTAGCGTGTATTACGCGGAGGGTGACACCAATCGCGCCAAGACGATCGCCGCCGACGCGGTCACTGCGGCGGAAAAAGGCAACATCCGAACCCTGGCGACGAACGGTTTGATCGACCTCGGTTACACGCTGCTGGCGCGGGGCGAATTCACCGAGGCGCGCTCGTACTTTCAGCGGGCCCTGGATTTTGCACGACAGGACAAGTCGACTCGATTGGACGCGCGGGCCCGGCTCGCCCTTGGCAGCCTGAGTACCCAGGAGGGCACGTTCGATGAGGCGATCGCGCATCTCGAGTCGGCGCTGAAGTTCTACCAGCCGGCCGGCTATGGCCGAGAGACCTCCAACGCCCTGATTCTGCTTGGACGGGCGTACCGCGACAAAGGCGAGTACGCCGTCGCTTTGAAAGCATTTTCCGAGCAGCTGGCATTGGCGAAGCAGTCCGGCGACGCGGCGCGAGTCGCGGCGACGCACTCCAGCATCGGCGTCCTTCTCGGCGACAACCAGGAGATCTACCCCGAGGCCCTCCCGCATTTCGCGGAGAGTTATCGGATCAACACGACGCTCGGCGCACGAGTCGCCATGGGATGGGACCAGCTGAATCGCGCGTCGGCGCTATGGCAGTTGGGGAGATACGAGGAAGCCAAGGCTGCTCTCGACGAAGCCCATGCCATTGCTGCCGAACCAGAAGCGGGATTCAAATCCAACTCGCCTATGTGGAATTGATCAGCGCGCAGATGGCGCTCAGCCTGGGCAAACTGCGGAAGCCACGACGCGAGCGACGGCGGCACTCAGATTGGCTGAACGCGACTACAAGGACACCGCGCTGCAAGCCAGGCAGACCCTTGCGCTCACCCAGGCGATGTCTGGCGCGTCGAAACAGGCGACGGCACTTGTCGAAGAGGCGGTCGCCGCTGCCAGGGAGTTGAAGCTTCCCCGGCTCCTGTCGTCAGCGCTGCTCGCATCGGCCGAAGTTCGTCTCGCCTCCTCAGACGGGCGAGGCGCGCTCGCCGACGCACAGGCGGCACAGAAGATGTTCGCCTCGGCCGCGCAACTCGAATCGGACTGGCGCGCCTGGCTGCTGTCGGCGAGGTCGATACTGCTTGAGGGCGACGGCTCGACCGCATACGATTACGCGATCCGCGCCGAGTCCGGTCGCGCGGCTCTCCAGGCTCGCTGGGGCGAAGACCACTACCGGGGATACGTGCGGCGGCCCGACATTCAAGTCCGCTTGACGCAGCTCGCGCAGCTGCTCGGAGCAAAGAAGATCGGTCCACGCAGAGGAGGGAACTGAACATGGGCAGAGGTGGAGAAGGCGATCCGGGAGGCGGTCAGGCCGGAGGCGGAAAGAAGAAACCCGCCAAGAAGAAGAAGGCGACAAAGAAGAAGTAACACCGTAGCCGGCACCCAGAACGTCTGTGCCGGCTATTTTTTTGCTCTGACCGTGTACCCGCAACGGATGGATGACCATGGCTCGAGTCGAAGTCGGCAAAAGACTGGAACTGCTGAAAATCGCCGATTCACCCAACGCCCGCAGAACACCGAGGGGGCTGGGCGACTTCCTCAATTCGTGTGACCGGCGGGCGCGACTGTCCAGGCAGGATCGTCTGCGAATCGTCGAACAGGCGCTGCTCTTGATGGAGATGAACTATGTGCATCTGCCGATGAAGCGCGCCATCCACGCCATCGATCCGATCCAGCAGCTCAAGCTCCTCCGATTCCAGCTCGCCGATTGGAACGAGGTGCTCGAGCACGCCATGGACTTCCATCGGCGCATGCTGTCGATATTCGGAGCGATGCGCGACCTCCACACGCTCTATCTGCTGCCCGAACCGTACAGGGATTGCACGGCGTATCTGCCGTTTCTCATCGAATTGTGCTTCGATCGGGACGGCCCGCGTTTCGTCGTGACTCGCACGGCGACCAGTGGTGACGCGCCGGCTCCAGACGATGATCGTGAGGCCAGGTTCGAGCGGGGAGTCGACGTGCTGGGTTGGAACGGTGTCCCGATTCAGAGGGCCATCGAAATCAATGGTGAGTTGCAGGCCGGCAGCAACCCCGATGCCCGGTTCGCGCGCGGCCTCGACAATCTGACCATCCGGCCGCTCAACAGCTCGCTCCCCCCGGATGAACACTGGGTGGACATTCTGTACCGCGCGAAGAATGGAGTCGTCGCGAGCCACCGGGAGTACTGGCTGGTTCACAAAACCAGTGACGCCGATGAATCGTCCACGCCGCACAGCAGGAAAAGGGCGGCGCTGGATCTGAAGCGGACGCGCATCCTCGAGGTCAAAAAGAAGCTATACCCGCGCGACGACAGCGCCACGCTGGGGTCGATCAAGGATGTGTTGTATGCACTGAAGAAGACCGTGAACGGGCAGACGCTGGGCTATATCCGGATCTTCAGCTTCGTGATCGACGACACGACCAGGTTCGTCAATGCGTTCGTCAAGCTGATCACGCGAAAGGACTTTCCGCAGGACGGTCTCATCCTCGACGTGCGCGGCAATCCTGGTGGAAATATCAGGGCTGCGGAATCGCTGCTTCAGTTGTTCACGCCGCACAGAATCGAGCCGGAGTTGTTCGAGTTCATCAACACGCCGCTGAACTTTCAGATCTGCAAATCTGCCCCGGATGACTGGGGTCTGAAGCCATGGGTGCCATCGATCCGTGATTCCGTGTTGACGGGGGCGACCTATTCAGCCGGATTTCCCATGACCAGCGAGGCGCGGTGCAACGGCATCGGCCAGATCTATTACGGTCCGGTGGTGCTGATCACCGACGCGCTGTCCTACAGCGCGACGGACATCTTCGCCGCAGGTTTTCAGGACAACGACGTCGGCATGGTGCTCAGCACCGGCGGCAACACCGGCGCGGGAGGAGCCAACTACTGGTCGCTGGACGATCTGCTGCGGGCGCAGAAAAAAGATCCCAAGTCTCCGTTCAAGAAGCTTCCGAAGGGAGCCGAGATGATCGTGGCCATGCGCCGCAGCATTCGCGTCGGCCCGCGCGCCGGCTCGCCGCTCGAGGAATTCGGCGTCACACCCGACAAGCTTCATTACATGACCAGGCGCGACATCCTGGAAGACAACAGCGATCTGATGGCCACCGCCGCGCGACTCATTCGGCAGCAGCCGTCGTTCACGCTGTCGGTCACGCCGGTGAGCCGCAAAGGCGCGCGTGCGATTGTGGTGAGCGTGGTGTCGACGCTTCCCTCGTCCAAGCCAGGCCGGGGGATCTCCCGCGTGGATGTCTACGCGAACGATCGGCCTGTGCGTTCCATCGACGCTCGCAAAGGCGTCGTGCCATCGACGCCAGTCACGATCGGCAAGAAGGGCAAGAAACCCACGCCCGTGGAAGTGGGTGCGTATGACCACGCTGGAAGACTTGTCGCATTTCGCCGGACTGCGGTGCGTTAGTCATCAAGGAGACACAATGCTCAATGCCCAATGTCGGGCCTGTCCACGTCCGCGGTCAGAGCTGACCGCTCTTCGCATCGAGCGTGGCGAGCACACGCCGATACTCCGGGTCGGCGAATCGCCCCGGATGAAACGCCGCCGCGTAATCGGGCCGCGGGCGATCGAGGACGTGCGCGGCGAGGAGCTCGGCGGCCGCCTGCGATGCCATGATTCCAAAACCGGATAGCGCGCCGAGCAGGTAGACGCCGTCAATCGCCGTCGGGCCGATCAGCGGACGATTGTCGGGCGCCTTGCAGTAGTAACCGCCGTCCACGATCGCCGACGCGCCTGCGCTCACGTACGCCGCAAGGTCCGGGATCATCACGGCCAGACCGCGGATCACGATGTCGAAGTACTCGCGTGCGAAGACGGGAGGAAACGTCGCCGGCCCAACGCGCGTGTCGTAGGTCCAGATGCCCAGAATCGATCTCGTGCCGCGCGGCCGCAGGTGCACGGCCGGCGGAAAGGTGCCGAGCGCGCCGAGATCGACGGCGTCGTTCCAGATCATGAGCGGGGCGTCACGCGGAAGCACGCCGGCATGGTCCTCGAACGAGATCTTGCCGTGGAGCTCGTTGACGATCGGCACGCCGAGCTCGAGACGATCGGCCCACGCGGGCAGGAGCGGACCAGGGCTCACGACGAGCGTGCGCGTCTCGATGCGCCCTCCCGACGCGAGTTGAACCGCGGCGACTCGCTGGTGGTCCGTGAGCAACCCGACGGCCTCATCCGACACGACCTCGACACCGTTCGCGCGCGCACGATCGAGCAGGTACTGCCCCAGCTTCATGGCATTCATGAAGCCCGCACGCCGAACGTGGAGCATCGCGAGGACGCGGTCGGTGACGAACGGATAGCGCGTGCGGATGGCGGGCGCGCTGTCGACGAACTGCCTCGTCTGGCTCGCGTGCGTGCGAAGGCGGGCGGCCTCGCCGGGATCGGCCGTGAGGAAGACGTAGCCGCGGCGATTCAGCTCGAAGGCGTGTGCACTCTCCCGGTCGAGCGCGTCGAGCAGATCGATACTGCGGTCCATGAACCGCATCATCGTGTCGTCGGGGCCCGGCCAGTAGTTGCGATACGCCTCCGTGCCCTTGCTGGTCGTCAGCGACAGTGGTTCGCGCGGATCGATGAGCACGACACGCGATACCTCGTCACGTACGGCGAGCTGATACGCAGCTGCGATGCCCGCGATGCCCGCGCCGCGATCACGATCTCAGCGACTCGAGCGGACAACCTGGCTGGAGAATAGCCGATGTAGCGGCCGGCCAGCTCGGACAGGCGAGTTCGCGACACAGCGCAGCGACTCCTTCAACAGCCGGTGTAGGTGGCCCGCGAGCCGACAGTGCGGGCTGCTCCGCGTCAGCGATGCTGGTCTACACTCTGCCTACCATGCAACGACTTACATATCTCCTCGTTCTCATCCTCGCTACTTCTGTCGGCAGCCTGCACGCGCAAGGCGGAGGCCGCGGCGGGCCGCAGAGTCCGCCGAACATCACCGGCGCCTGGGCCGGCACGTGGAGCGCCTACAACCCGGCCCGCGCCACCGCGCCACCCAAGGAGTTGTGCGCCAAGCTGACGGCGACAATCGCGCAGAAAGGCGACGCGTGGCAGGCGGTCTTCGAAGGCGACTGCGGCCGGCCGTACAAGTACACGATCACCATGGAAGGCCGTCAGGCCGGTAGCGCCGTGTTGTTCAAAGGTACCGCCGACCTCGGTCCCAAGGACGGCGGTGTCTACGACTGGATCGGGCGCGCCGACGACAAGGAGTTCGTCGGCTTCTTCACCAGCGGGTTTTACACCGGCGTGTTCACGCTGACGAAGACAAACTGAGGGGTCAGATCTCGATTCTTGCGTGTCTGTGCATGACTGCAAGAATCAAGATCTGACCCCGATGCATCTTCATTTGACGCCCCGTCCGCCAGGTCCGGTAGGACGACAGGGGCGGCAAATACGATCCGCTGCCTGTCGGCGGCGCAGGCGCCGCTTCCACCTTGTGACGGAGCGTGCCGATCTTGTCGATCGTCGCCGTGATCTCGTCGCCGGCCACGAGCCACACCTGCGATCCACGCACCGACGTTCCCATGCCGACTCCGCCAGACGTGCCCGCGCCGATGATGTCCCCCGGCAGCAGCGTGACCAGCGAAGAGGCGTACTCGATCACTTCCCACACCGAGTGAATCATGTCCGACGAGTCGGCCTGTTGCCGCTGATCGGTCCCGACGAGCAGGGTCTGTTTCAGGTCGGTCATCGGGTTGCCGTAGAACTCTTTCGGAATGATGAACGGTCCCAGGGGACCGAAGGTGTCCTGACCCTTCATGACGAACCAGTCCGTGCCGGCGCTGAAGCCGCCCGGCGGACGGCCACCGCGATCGGAGATGTCGATCATCACGGTGTACCCGAAGACGTGCTCCTCGGCTTTTGGTGCGGGCACGTATCTCGCCGCACGGCCGATGACGGTGCCCAGTTCGACCTCCCAATCCAGTTGCGTGCGTCCGTGCGGCATCAGGATCGTCTCGCCTGTGCCGATGACGGAGGAGGGCGCCTTGAGGAACATGTACGGAACGCCGCGATTGGCTTTCCTCGCGGCAATCGCCTTGGCGCGTTCCTCCGGCCCGGCGTTTTCGGCGATGTGGCTGTAGAAGTTGACCGCCGTCATCATGATCTGCCGTGGCCGCGGGATCGGCGCCAGCGTTTTCACCTGACTCAAGTCGCGCACGTACGCGGGCCTCTTGCCGTCGAGCGCCTTGCTTTGCACCAACTCGTTGACGATCGCGTACAGGCGGCCTTTGAGTCCGTTCTCATACTCGCCGATGAGCGCGACCATGTCCGACGGCATGCGCCGTGCTGGAAACGAACGCGTTTTCTCGAGCGCCGCATTGGCCTCGACGAGATCCACGACGAGCGAGTCGCGGAGCACCAGACCGGTGGTCTGAGTCTTGTCGATCAGGAACGTGCCAACCTTGAACGGTTCGGAACTCTTGGCGGCGGTGCCCGCTTGAGCAAGAGCGGTCAGTGGCCAGGCCAGCACGACCGCGAGTGCGGCCATCAGAATGCGCGGCATAGATCCTCCGTCGAGCAAGTGCAGAACTACGGGATTATGCACTCACTTGGCTGCAGTTGGACTGCCTGGGCGTGGCCCTGTCCTTTGCGCCTTCCGTCAACGCCATGCGTCGATGGAGACGGTCGCCCGCAGCGAGCCGCTGATCATCTTCCACGCCCCCTGCGTCTCGCCACCGGCGACGACGATGTGGATCTCCGATGGCTCGAAGATCGTGATCACATCGTCTGGTTGGGCCTTGAGGCGCGAGGCGTACGGCTCGACGCCGGCCACCGCGCGCGGGCGCATGAGGGTACTGAATCCATTGATTGTCCCAGTACTCACGCGCGGTCATCAGCGCGTTGTCCGCGCACCAGGCGATCAGCTTTTCCTTCGTGTCGAACCCGAGATCGACATAGCCGCGCGCCACGATCGGATCCATCACGAACAGTGGCTGACTGTACTGCTCGACCGCGGCGAGTGAGCGGCGCATCTTCTCCTGCCACGTCGCCCGCGGGCCGTAGCCGGCATGCGTGTACCACCCGCCGAAGAAGATGCTGGCGACGCTGTCGGTCGGCTTGAAACCCTTCTGCACGTGCAGCGGCTGCCAGGGACTGCGCTCCTCCGCCTCGGGGAGCACCGCCGTGTACGCGTACCAGTTGCCCAGCGAGCCCATGTAGGTGTCGTCGGGGACCGACCCGCCCTGAAGATTCTGCGACAGCAGACCGAAGGCGCGTCCGATCGTGGCGTTGGCATGGTTGTAGGGACCCATCACGCCGATGCCGGAGTTCATCGCGATCTCGTTGCGGATCGGGCCGTTGACGACGGTGATGGTCGCGAACGAATTGGTGCTGCTGGATCTGCGCGGAGATGCCGCTCGAGGCGAGCGCGAGAATGACCGGGAAGTACTCGGGCCGCGCACCCGCCATCACGGCGTTGACCGCCACCTTCTCCACCGTGAATTCCCAGTACTCGCGGAATGCCGTCGGGCGGAGCCGGCCGACGATCTTGTCCGGCGGATGACTCGTCCCTTTGAGCATCGCCTCGACGCGCGCCTCGGTCGGCAGCACGATCGGGAGCCCGTCCGTCCAGTTGTTCTCCTCGAACAATCGCCGGAGGTCGTCCTCGGCGGCGGGTTCTACCAGCCGCGGCGTCGTCCGCTCGAATGAGAGTCCCTGCAGATCGGCCTCGTCGAGCGGGGTCAGCAGACCGTCGAGCACTTCCTGCATGAACGGCCGCTTGGACACCGGATCCTGGCCTTCGATGTAGGCGCGCAGGTCCGCGGCCGAACGGTCCACGACGGGTTGCGGCACATACGCCTGACGGAGGCGCGGCATGCCCATGGACAGCGCGGTCGCGTTGCAGAGCCGTTTGAACACGTGCGTGTGCACGGCGACAGAGGGAACGCCGTCCTGCTCCAGCGCCGCGGCGAGCCCGACGACCGTCGGGCTACAGGTGCTTCAAAGACCGACGCCGAGAATGGCGGCGTCGCCGTCCGACGCAATCGCCTTCCGCATCTCGGCGTCGTCGGACCACGTTTCCTTCGGCCGGGCAATGCGAACGTTCACCGCCGGCAGTTGTTCGGCGAACCATTGCCGCAGCTGCTCGATGAAGACGTCCGTGTTGTCGAAGAGGCAGTCGACGAGATAGACGGTCTTGCCGTCGAGCGTCGAGAGCCGCGGCGCCAGACGCTTGCCGACGACCTTGGGGGGATAGCCACGCGGATCGTGGACCGTGATCTGCTGACTCATGACCTGCTCCGCTCTCGTGCCTAGACCGCCTGACCCTTCGCAGTGTACTGGAACGAGCGTTCGAGTCGCCTTGAAGAGACCCGCGGCTACTGCCCGCTGATCGTCAGGCCCAGTTCTTCAACGCCCCGCTTGAACAGATCCAGGATCCGTCCGCTGGTGCGGAAATCCTCGAGGATCGCTGCTCGCCGGCTGGTGCGGAGATCGCTGATCACGTACGCGAGCGTCGTCGCCATGACCGATCCCTCTTCAGTCCGCGTGGCTTCGAACCGATCCTGGAACGTCCGCAGCGTGGTCTCAAAGGAGGCCTCGTGCCACCGTGCGATCCCACCGTCGATACGCAGGAAGTCGTTGAGCGCCGCCGCATATTCCTCCGTCGGTGGACGACGCCAGAACGAGACGTCGGGTCCGAACTGCTGCACGTAGAAGGGCAGATACAGGTTCGCCTGCGCAGGGACTCGCACGCCCAGCGCCGGGTTGAAGCGCTTGACTTCATCGAGCTTGATTCCGGTGCGCGCCGAAATGTCGAGCGCCTGGACGGCTTTCGACAGCCGCATCGCGAAGATCGGCGACTGCGGGTACTCAGCGGTCAGCCGCTTCACGTTGACCATGTTGCCGAACACCATCTCGGCATACAGAGAGGACCTGTATCCGTAGGTCCGGTACAGGTCGCGATAGCGCTGAATGGAAATCTGACGAAGATCTGCGGCGAAGTCGGACCCGAGGAAGTACTGCTCGCGCGAGCCGTTGCCACCCAGCCGCTCGCCGTTGATCACGGTCCGCCCCACGTTGACGCCGCCGGCGTGATGTTCCGAGAGCGCCGGAATGAAGCTGTCGTACATCGTGGCGAGGATCGTCAGGTAAGCCGCGCAGTACGGCGCCTGCGTCGTCTGGTTGTAGGCCTCGAGCACGACCGGCGCCAGTTTGTTCAGAAACGCCCAGTTGCGGCTGAGGAACTGGCAGAAGCCGATGGCTCGGGCTCGGGAGCGGGCGCGGCCATCGAGACCGGATTCAAGGATGGCCTGCGCCAATCCGATTTCGGCCGGCACGCCAAACCGCTCGTAGATCGTTCCCCATTCCTGAAGGAAGCTGCCATAGCGCTGCGCGTTCGGCATGAGGAACTGCCCACGCGTCGGGTTGTGCACGAGCGGACCGGTGACCGGCTCGAGCAGACGAACAAGCTCGTCGCGCCGCGCATCCAGCTGCCTGGGGAGTGTGTGGCCATTCAGAAACCCATTCAGCGTCTGCTCTTCCCAGACGCCATCTCGCACCCAATCGCCGGCGGTTGGAAAGATCGCCAGCAGCCGTCCGTCCTGAGCGCTGCCGAACGCAATTCGTCCGTCTGGAATCGTGAAGATGTGCTGCCAGAACGGGTACGCCGGCCGGAACGTCTGAACCGCCGCGAGGTCCCGGTCCAGCCGGGTGCGCGAGTACTCAGTGGCGGCCCAGGCTGCAGCTGGTTCCGGATCATTCGCGAAGGGGCGGTCCGTGCGAAATGCTTGTGCGTGAAGCGACGATCCGACGCACACAAGGGTCGCGAGTCCGAGCAAGAGAGCCAGATGTTTCATAGGGGGCGTGGTGATTATCGACGAGTTTGACGGATCTGCGTCCGTGATCCGTTTATCGTCGGGAACGGCTCATAGATTCACAGGCCCGAAGCCTGGGATTCGGAGTCGAACCGCGTCATCGCCACGCGTCGATCGAGACGGTTGCCCGCAGCGCGCCGCTGATCATCTTCCACGCGCCCTGCGTCTCGCCACCGGCGACGACGATGTTGATCTCGGATGGCTCGTAGATCTTGATCACATCGTCGGGTTGGGCCTTGAGACGCGAGGCGTACGGCTCGATGCCAGCGACGGCCTTCGGGCGCAACAACTGAATCGATTGATTGTCCCAGTACTCCCGCGCGGTCAGCAGCGCGTTGTCGGCACACCAGGCAATCAGCTTCTCTTTCGTGTCGAAGCCGAGATCGACGAACCCGCGCGCGACGATCGGATCCATGACGAACAGCGGCGGGCTGTACTGCTCGACCGCCGCCAGGGCGTGGCGCATCTTCTCCTGCCACGTCGCCCGCGGGCCGTAGCCGGCATGCGTGTACCATCCGCCGAAGAAGATGCTGGCGATGCTGTCCGTCGGCTTGAAACCCTTCTGCACGTGCAGCGGCTGCCACGGGCTGCGCTCCTCCGCCTCCGGAATCACCGCGGTATACGCATACCAGTTGCCTTGCGAGCCCATGTAGCTATCGTTGGGAACCGACCCGCCCTGAAGATTCTGCGACAGCAGACCGTAGGCGCGTCCGATCGTGGCGTTGGCGTGGTTGTAAGGACCCATCGCGCCGATGCCCGAGTTCATGGCGATCTCGTTGCGGATGGGACCGTTGATGACGGATTGTCGCGAACGAGGTGGTGCTGCTCGACGGCGGTGATCTGGGCAGCGCGAGGATCCCAGTTGCCCTGCGAGCCCATATAGCTCTCGTTCGGAACCGACCCGCCCTGAAGATTCTGTGAGAGGAGACCGTAGGCGCGTCCGATCGTGGCGTTCGCATGGTTGTAGGGACCCATCACGCCGATCCCGGAGTTCATCGCGAGCTCGTTGCGGATCGGGCCGTTGATCACCGGAATCGTCGCGAACGAGGTCGTGCTGCTCGATCGCGCGGTGATGCCACTGGAGGCCAGCGCGAGGATGACCGGGAAATACTCCGGCCGCGCACCCGCCATGACGGCGTTGACCGCGACTTTCTCGACGGTGAATTCCCACGCCTCGCGGAATACCGTCGGGCGCAGCCGGCCGACGATCTTGTCCGCCGGATGGCTCGTCCCCTTGAGCATCGCCTCGACGCGCGCCTCCGTCGGCAGCACGATCGGCAGCATGTCCGTCCAGTGGTTCTCCTCGAACAATCGCTGGAGGTTGTCTTCGGTATCGGGCTCGACCAGGCGCGGCGTCGTGCGTTCGAATGACAGGCCCTGAAGATCCGCGTCCTCGAGCGGACCGGTAAGGCCGTCGAGAACCACCTGCATGAAGGAGCGCCCAGAGACTGCGTCGCTGCCGTCGATGTACGCCCGTAGTTGGGCAGACGATTGATCGACGACGGGGTGTGGCGTATACGCCTGGCGCAGCCGCGGCATCCCCATGGACAACGCGGTCGCATTGCAGAGCCGCGCGAATCGTTGCGTATGGACGGCGACCGAGGGCACGCCGCCCTCTTCCAGCGCCGCGGTGAGCCCGACGACCGTCGGGCTACAGGTGCTTCAAAGGCCGATGCCGAGAATCGCGGCATCGCCATCTGCGGCGATGGCCGCGCGCATCTCCGGGTCGTCTGCCCAGGTCTCCTTCGGTCTGATGATGCGCGCATCGACCGCGGGCAGGTGCTCACCGAACCAGTCCCGCAGTTGATCCATGAACACCGCTGAATTGTCGAAGAGGCAGTCGACCAGATAGATGGTCTTGCCGTCCAGCGAAGGCAGCCTCGGCGCCAGACGCTTGCCGACGACTTTGGGAGGGTAGCCGCGAGGGTCGTGCACCGTGATCCGTTGAGTCATCGCTTTGGCATATTACCCTGAGGCGTCCGTCATGGTTTCCAGTTGAGGACCAACGTGATGGGCGAGGCTGACACTTCCCCGGGTTGCAGGTTGTTGAACAGGAATCGACCGTCGCGCGAGACCGTGTATTGCGCCTTGAACGGTTGAGCGACGATGTCGGTGGAGAACAGAGCGACGGGCTTGCCAGCTTCAAATGAAACGCCCTCCGTCTGGACTGGCACGGCCATCATCTTGCCGTCAGGCGCGATGAAATAGACCTCTTTTCCGTCAGCTCGCCATCGCGGCGCCGTCCCACCGCCAGTCGAGATGGGAAACGTCCCGCTCGACTTGGGAAACGCCCGCGCCATGATCTCGGGGCGTCCCGATTCGTTGCTCTGCGTACGCGACCCAGCGGCCATCCGGCGAAAATTGCCCCATGCGCTCGGCAAAGGGCGTGTCGGCGACGGGGAACACCGTGCGATCGCTGCCCGTCATCGGCATCGCCCACAGGTCCCACTTCGTCTTGAGATCGAGTACGTTGATAGAGGAGAAACTGACCATTCTTCGACCAACTCAGAGGCCATTCGACGTCGGGCGTTCCGAGCAGCAATTGCTCCGCGGCTGCTCCATTGGAAGGCCGGATCCAGATGTCGAACGTACCGTTCCTGGTCGACTCGAAAACGATTTGCGTGGCGTCCGGTGACCAGAGAGGAAAACCATCGACTGCCTGATGGAACGTGAACGGCGTCACGCTGTCTCGTGCGAGATCGATGATCCACACATCGCGATTTCCCTGAACGGTTCGATCGACGACAACATGGCGACCATCCGGCGACAACTCGGGTGCGTTGGCCGCAACGGCCGGGCCCGGCTCCAGGCGGCCCTTTCGATCGAACCACACCAACCCCGCTTGGCGACCGTCGGCGGCAGCTCGAAGCGCCAGTACGCCGCTGGCCGATACCGGAGATCGCGACGAGGTTGCGCAGCAGTTCGAGTCGATGACGCGCTTGTGGGATCCGCGAGGGAACGGGGCGTCATCGAGCGACGGCGCAGGGAAGCGACGCTATGGACGACAAGGATTCTCGGCGTTGCACCTCGAATGACGCCGGGCAGGGTCGTCTCAATTCACGCGCCATGTGCTGTCTCTGAGATACCGGTCGGCGCTCAGCGCGGCTGTCGCTCCGTCGCCTGCGGCTGACGCCGCACGCCCGGCCGATCCGGAGCGCACCGTCCCTGCCGCGAACAGACCGGGCTGGCTGCTGCGCATCTCGCCATCGACCGGGATCCGTCCAGATGCATCGAGCGCGAGGACACCGTCGAGCAACGTCGTTGCGGGCGCGAGTCCCACATACACGAACAGACCGGCCAGCTCGAGATCGCCGGTCTTCCCGTCACCGGCGGTTCGCGTGCGGACGCTCTTCAATCCGGGGTTGCCGACCGCTTCCTCGACGATCGTGCCAAAGCGTACCTCGATCTTCGGATTCGACTGCACCTGCTGGACGTACGCGGGTTGCGCGGAGAACGCAGTCCCGCGATGCAGGACGATCACGCGCGCGGCGTGCTGCGCCAGCGTCAGCGCTTCCTGCAGTGCGGAGTCTCCTCCGCCGACGACGCCGACGATGCGGTTGCGGAGAAGAGGGGCGTCGCAGCTGGCACAGTGGCTGACGCCTTTGCCGCGCAACTGCTCTTCGCCAGGGATGCCGAGCGTCTTCAACGTCGTGCCCGTGGCGATCACGATCGCCCGTGCCTGCACGTCGCCCTCACCGGTGGTCACGCGCCAGCGTCCATCTTCGGCGTGCAGCCCGGTGGCTTCTGTCGCGGCGAATTCCGCGCCGGCTCCGACGGCCTGCTCCTGAATGATCGGGCACAGGTCGTAGCCCGGGACGCCGTCGGGAAAACCCGGATAGCCGTCGATCCGTTCGATGCTCACCAGGTGGCCGCCGAGTGCCGGGCCGGTCAAGACCCGCGTCTTCCGCCCGGCTCGCGCCGACGTCAGTCCCGCGGTCAAACCCGCCACACCGCCGCCGACAATCACGAGATCGTACTGGTCTGCCATCCAGTTCGATCTTAGTCCTTTGTTCTTGGTTGCTTGGTTCTTGGTCCGGT
The DNA here is from genome assembly GCA_963751025.1 of uncultured Acidobacteriota bacterium. Lineage (GTDB taxonomy): Bacteria > Acidobacteriota > Vicinamibacteria > Vicinamibacterales > UBA2999 > Gp6-AA40. The sequence goes on from CAVVTC010000020.1 coordinate 109,924, forward strand.
CGTAGTCCTTGGTCCGCTCTTAGTCCTTGGTCCAAAGCGGGACCAAGGACCAGGGACGGACCAAGCACCGAAGAACCAAGAACCAAGGCTACGCCGTCGCGAGCTTCTCCGTCGCCTCGAGGTCCTGACGGAGCGTGCGACTGCCAAGCAAGTAATGCAGCGCGGCCCACACGTTGACGACGCCGATCAGGACCAGCGCATAGCGAAGTGAGTCCTGGTCGAACGAGGCGCGGAGCTGATCGCTGATCAGGCCCGTCATCGACGGCCCGAAACCGTTGCCGATGAGTGTCTGGATGAACAGCAGCAGCGACGTCGCGACCGAGCGCATGCGCAGCGTGGCGAGCGCCTGCGTCATGGCAAACGACGGCCCGAAGAACACGGCGGCCATGAACATGAGACCGACAAACGACGGCAGCACCACCGCGCGATCGGGAGACAGATACGCGAGAAACTGAAACGGCACGCACAGCAGCGTGGCGATGCCCGGCACCCACAGGTACCACCGGCGGTCCTTGAACCGAACGCTGAGTCGATCCGACAGGAAGCCGCCGAAGAACGTGCCGAAGCCGGCGATCGCCGACAGCAGCGCGATCCAGTAGCCCGCTTCGGACACCGACATCTGATGCGAGCGCTGCAGAAACGCGTTGTTGAACGCGCCGCTCGCATACCAGACCACCGAGTGGAGCGCGGCGGCGAGCGTCAGGTGGCGAAACGACTTCTTCCGTATGAGCGTGCGCAGCACGTCGAACATGCCTGGCACGGGCGCGCGCTCGCCGGCGCCGCGCGAGACGCCGTCGGACATGCCCCGTGGCGGCTCCTTCACCGTCAGCCACAGGATCAGGGCAATGGCGATCCCGGGGACACCGGCGAGGATGAACGTCATGCGCCATCCGATCGTCTGGTTGCCCCAGCCGCCGAGCGCGGCGCCGAGCGAGGTGCCGATCGGCACGCCCAGGGCGAAGATCGAAAACGCCGTGCCGCGCCGGCTCTTCGGAAAGTAGTCGGAGATGAGCGAGTGCGACGGCGGGCTGCCTCCCGCTTCGCCGACGGCCGTGCCGATACGGGCCGCGAACAGCATCGCGTAGTTCACCGACATGCCGAAGATGGCGGTCATCGCGCTCCAACTGGCGACGGCAAGTGCCAGCACGTTGCGCCGGTTCGAGCGATCGGCCATGGCGGCGATGGGGATGCCCATGAACGAGTAGAAGAAGGCGAACGGGATGCCGGTCAACACGCCCATCTGGAAGTCGCTGGCGCCGAACTCCTTCTTGATCGCCTGGAGCGACGCCGCCAGGATCTGCGAGCGATCCATGGTGTTGAGCACGTAGCACACCGTCAGTGCGCCGAGGACGTAGTTCGCGTACCCGTCCGGGTCAGGAGCGGCGACTGGGCGGCAACCGTCGATTGTGTGGTCTGCACTCGTCCTCCCCGATTTGCGGACGACAAGACTACAGGAAATCGGGGAGCCGATGCAGAGATGTTGTGGATCGGCCGTTCACTCGGCGCGCAGCGCGACCGCGGGATCGACGCCGGCGGCCCGCCACGCGGGACCGAGCACCGCCGCGGCGGCAGTCACCGCGAGCACGAGCGCCACGCCGACGAACGTCGCCGCGTCGAGCGATCCCACGCCGAACAGCAGGCTCGCCAGCAGCCGGCCAGCCGCGAGCGATAACGCCAGCCCGGCCACCGCGCCGATCGCGATCATCGGCACCGCAGAGCCCATGACCACGCCGAGCACATCCCGCGTGGTCGCGCCCAGCGCGCGCCGGACGCCGAAGTCGCGAACGCGCTGCTCGACGGAGTAGGCGAGCACGCCGAAGAGACCGATCATCGCCAGGCCGAGCGACAGGCCGGCAAAGGTCAGCACGAGGACCGCGCGGAAACGATGACGTGCCGTTCCCTCGGCCGCGACGTCCTCGAGCGTCACCATGTTCCGGACGCTCGTGAGCTGGTCGGGGTCGTTCTTCGTGAACGAGGCACGAACCGCAGGCGCCAGCGCCGCGGCGTCTCCAGACTCAGGCCGGACGAGCAGGAAGATATCGCCCACCGTGTTCTGCGCCAGCGGAATGTACATCTGGAGAAAGTCATCGGTCTCGTCGGGCCGTCCTTTCACCTGACGCACGACCCCGATGATCTCCCTGATGAACGGCTTCGCCTGCGGTGCCGACGAGGGCCGGATCGCCAGCCGCATCCCAATCGGCGATCGGCCTGGAAAGAGCTTGCGGACGAACGCTTCGTTCACCATGCACACGGGCACGGTGTCGGCCCGGTCGCGCTCGTCGAACGCCCGCCCACCGACAATGGGGAGATCGAGGGTGTCGAAGTACCGAGGGGCTCGCGATCTGATAGTCGGCAATCGGGCGAGCGCTTTCCTCGACGGGTGCGTCGCCGATGACTTCGACGAACTGCTGCCCGACGTACGACTCGCCCATGGGCAGCGTGGTGGCCCAGGCCGCCGATCGGACGCCGGGCCGCGAGCGGAGATCCTGCTCGACGGCATCGTAAAACCGCAGCAGCCCGGCAGGGCTGCCGTATCGCGAGTCCACCGGATCGACGAGCATCGTGAGCACGCTCTCCGCGCGATACCCGCGGTCCACGGCATTCAGGTTCCCGAGCGTCCGGAGCAGGAGCCCCGCGGCAAAGAGCAGGACCACGGCGGTGGCCACTTGAGCGGCGGCGAGCGTGGCGCGCGTCCTGCCGCCGCGGCGCGATGCCGTTCGACTCTCGGACGCGATCACCTGTGCCAGCGGCGCATTGGCTGCCTGCCACGCGGGCGCCAGGCCGAACAGTGCGGCCACGATCAGCGTCGCCAGCGCGCAGAAGGCGAGCACGCGCAGATCGAAGGACAGGGTGACCGGCGCCGGCAGCAGGTCCGGCGGGATGACCGACGGCGCCACGCTCAGGATGGCCGCTCCGAGAGCGACGCCGAGCAATCCACCCACCACGCCGAGGACGAGGCTTTCGGTCAACAGCTGTCGCACGACGCGTGACCGTCCGGCGCCGAGCGCCGCCCTCGTCGCCAACTCGCGCCGTCGCACCGTCGCGCGCGCCAGAAGAAGGTTGGCGATGTTCGCGCAGCAGATCAGCAGCACGAGGCCGACGACACCCAGGAACAGGATCGATGTCACGCGGAGCTCGCGACCGACCACGGCCCCGTGCAGCGGCTCGATCGTGACGCCGCGTCCCGTGTTCGACCCGGGAAGCTCGCGCGCGAGCGCCGCGGCGATGGCGCTCAGGTCGCCAGCCGCGGCCTCGTGCGTGACGCCGGGCTTCAGCCGCCCGATTGCCCCTGCGTACGCGGCGCGGTTCGCGTTCGAGGGCGCGACCGGCGGAAACCGGGGAGTCGAGAGCGCCCACATGCTGGCGCGACCGATCACCTGCGCCGCGTCCGGCACGATGCCGACCACCGTCCACGGATCTCCATCCAACCGCAGGCTGCGGCCAACGACTGTCGGGTCGGCATTGAACCGTGACCGCCAGAAGCTCTCCGTCAGCACCACCACGGACGCGCGCTCCGTGTCGTCGGACGGAAGGAACGTGCGGCCGGCGACCGGGCGTACCCGAGGACGTCGAAGACGGCCGAGCTGACCCACTGCCGCGAAACCGTTTCGGCGTTGCCGTCTTCACTGGCCAGCACCATGCCGGCGATGTTCGGCACGTAGGCGGCCATGCCCTCGAACGTGCGGCTGCGCGCCTTCCAGTCCAGGAGATTGATCGGCGAGACGCGGGTTCGCGGCGAGGCCGGCGTCTGCTCCCAGAGCATGACCAGCCGGTCGGGCGTCGGGAACGGCAGAGGACGCAGCAGGATCGCATCAACCAGCGCAAACATCGCGCTGTTGGCGCCGATGCCGAGCGCGAGCATCAGTACCGCGGCGGCGGCGAAGGTGCGCTCGCGGGTCAGCGTGCGCGTGGCGTACCGCAGGTCCTGGCGAAGATCCTCGAACATCGGCATGAATCTGCTCCGCCGGTTAGACGGTCTGGCCAGTGTGCAGGTTGGCCCATCGAGCGGTGCCAACGATTCCGATCGATAATCGCCTACTCCATGGGCTTCTCCGCTGGCGCCCGAGTCGGCGCCTACCAGATCCTCGACAGGCTTGGGCAAGGTGGCATGGGCGAGGTCTACCGCGCTCGTGACACGAAACTGAACCGCGACGTGGCCCTGAAAGTCCTGCCGGATCTCTTTGCGCGCGACCCGGATCGGCTGGCGCGCTTCACGCGCGAGGCCCAGGTACTGGCGTCGCTCAATCATCCGAACATCGGCGCGATCTACGGCATCGAGGGCGATGCGTTGGTGATGGAGTTCGTCGACGGTCAGGACCTCTCAGCGATGATCGGCCGCGGGCCGATGCCTCTCGCCGACGTGCAGACCCATCGCGAAGCAGATTGCCGATGCGCTCGAAGCGGCACACGAACAGGGGATCGTCCATCGCGATCTGAAACCGGCGAACATCAAGGTCAAGGCCGATGGCACGGTCAAGGTGCTCGACTTCGGCCTCGCCAAAGCGCTCGGTCCAGAGGGCGGGAGCGCGCCCGACCTGATGAACTCCCCGACGCTCACGGCGCATGCCACGCAGATGGGCATGATCATGGGCACGGCCGCCTACATGGCGCCCGAACAGGCACGCGGGAGACCAGTCGATCGCCGCGCCGACATCTGGGCATTTGGCGTCGTCGTTTACGAGATGCTGACTGGCCGCCGGGCGTTCGACGGCGACGACGTGTCGATCACGCTGGCGAACGTGCTGAAAGAGGATCCGAGGTGGCACGAGCTGCCGCCCGATCTGCCGACGCCGCTGTCTCGACTGCTGCGCCGCTGTCTGGAGAAAGAGCCGAAGCGCCGTTTGAGCGCGATCGGCGACGCGAGGCTCGAGCTCGAGGAGCACGAACCCACGAGTGCGGCCGTCACGGCACCCGTGGCCGCGCCGCGCATCTCGATGCTGGCGCGGCTCTGGCCCGCAGTCGCGGGCATCGTCATCACTGCGGCTGCGGCGGCGATCGTCTGGCCATCGGCACCGTCGCCCACGAGCGCCGGCGTCGCACGAGTGTCCATTCTTCCGCCATCTGGCGAGACGGTCTACCCGGACTCGTGCGGCGTGGCCGTGTCGCCCGATGGCACGATGGTCGCGTTCGTCGTCGGTTCCGTCTTCACGATCGGAAAACGAGCTCTGGATCCGGTCGCTCGATTCGATGTCGGCGCGCCGGCTGGAAGACACTCAAGGCGCCGCGTTGCCGTTCTGGTCACCGGACAGCCGTCGCATCGGATTCTTCACGAATTCCAAACTGAAGGTCGTCACCGTGGCAGGCGGGCGCGTCGAGACCCTGGCCGACGCGCCGAGTGGCCGCGGAGCCACGTGGAACCGCTCCAATGTGATCCTCTTCGCGCCGGATGCCGGAGGACCGCTGTTCCGCATTTCGGCGAATGGAGGAACGCCGAGCCGGTCACCACGCTCGATGCGGCGCGAAAGGAGTACGGTCACCGGTTCGCGACGTTCCTGCCTGACGGTGAGCGGTTCCTGTACGCGGCGCTGCCCGGGAAGAACGGCAAGTTCGATATCTTTGCCAGTTCGCTCAGTGACACATCACGGACACTCGTGGGCTCGCTCGAAGCGACACCGGTGTTCGCCGAACCCGGGTGGCTGCTGTATGCGCGCCAGGGTGTGCTGGTTGCCCTGCCGTTCGACTCCGACGCACTCAGGATCACCGGCGATCCAGTCGTGCTCGAGGACGAGCCGTCCAGCATCCTCGACCCCGCGATGTCGTGGACTGCCGGTTGGTCGGTGTCGGTGTCCGCCTCGGGATCGCTTGGGTACTATTCGGCGCCATCCACCAACACGATTGCGACGTGGTACGACGCCAACGGCGTGCCGTCGGGGACGCTCAACCTTCCCCAGGGCCACTACGAGTCGATCACGATCTCGCCAGATGGAACCCGCGGTGTGGCGGTGCTGTCCACGTCTCCGTCCGAATCCACGCTGTGGCTCGTCGATCTGGCGCGCGGTGGGGCGACCCCGCTCTCCTCGGGGCGAGGGCGCAATGACTCGCCCGTGTGGTCGCCAGACGGCACTCGTGTGGTCTGGGCTGCCGATCGCGACGGGGCGCAGAACCTGTTCGTGAAGAGCGTGGACGAGGTCGCGCCGGAGCAACTGCTCTTCCAATCCGATGTGCCGTTCAAGAATCCCGTTGACTGGTCGCGTGACGGGCAATGGATCGTGATGACGCAGCTCGACCAGGACACGGCTCAGAACGTGTGGCTGCTCGACGCGTCAGGCAGCAAGCCACCGACGGCCATCGTGCGCGGTGCCGTGCGCGATAACGGCGGCCCGGTGTCGCCGGATGGTCGATGGATCGCGTACACCATCCGAAGATAGCGGCCGGTTCGAGGTGTACATCCAGTCGTTCCCTGCACCGGGCCGGAAGGTGCAGGTGTCGGCGGATGGTGCGGTGCGGGCATGGTGGACGCGCGACGGACGGCAACTCGTGCTGCTCGGCGGCGATTTTCGGACGCTCTCGCGCGTGGATCTCACGCCTGGTGCGACACTGGGCGTGGGGACGCCCAGAGCCGTTCGCGCGACTGCCCGCTGACATGGTGTGGGTGGACGCGATGCCTGACCGTCAGCGATTCCTCGCGATTTCGCCCGAACGCACCGGCACGGGGTCGGTTACCATCGTCCAGAACTGGCGCGCAGCGCTCTCCCAGAAACGCTAGCGCGGCTTTCGTTTCTGCGTCCTTTGTCCGTGGTCCTTGGTGCTCGGTCCGTCCCAGGTCCCTCGTCCCTGGTCCCTCGTCCTTGGACCAAGAACCTTGGACCATTGGACGGACCACGTCCGAGAACCAAGGACCAAGGACGCGCGCGATCTGAAAGTAGCGCACTACTGATCGCGTAAGACCAGCATCGGATCGACGCGAGCCGCGCGCACGGCCGGAATCGCGCAGGCCACGGCCGACACGACGGCGAGCAGCGCGGCGACCATGCCGAACGTCAGCGGATCGGCCGCGCCCACGCCATACAGCAGCGTCTCCATCGCGCGTGTGACCGACCACGCCAGCACGGCGCCGATGCCGAGGCCGGCGCCGGTCAGCACGACGCCGCGCGACATCACCATCCGCATCACGTTCCGCCACGTGGCGCCGAGCGCCATGCGAATGCCGATCTCCCGGCTCCGCGCCGACACCGTTTGCGCGAGCAGTCCATACAGGCCCAGTGACGCGATGACGAGCGCCAGCGCGCCGAACACGACCAGCAGCGTCGTCTGCTGACGGCGATCGCCAACGGTGAGCGCGATCACCTCCGTCATCGTTCGGATCAAGCGGATCGGCTGGTCGGGATCGACCGCACGAACGATCCGCTGGACGGCCGCCGCATAACCGAGCGGGTCGCTGTCCACGCGCACGATCAGATTCACCGTCGGAAAGAAGCGTGGCCCCTGTGCCTGCGCCACGTAGACCCCGGGCTTCGCCCCAGCTCGTATCCACGCTCGACGACGTCCTTCACGACGCCGACGACGGTGTACCACGGCTCGTTCGGGGCGAACCTGATTCGCCGGCCGAGCGCCGATTGTCCCGGCATGAATCGCCTGGCGAGCGTTTCGTTGACGACGAGGGCGAGAGGCGCGTCGGCGCCATCGCGCGCGTCGAGGAGGCGCCCCTCGACCGGCATCACTCGCAGCGTTTGCAGATAGTCGGCCGTACCGATCCGGAACAAGGCGTCCGGCTCGTCTCCAGGAAGAGGCTGACGTCCCTCGACCATGAAGAATCGCGTATTGCCGGTGGCCTGGAATGGAAGCGTTGAGCCAAGTGCTGCACCCCGCACACCTGGCAGCGCGCGGACGCCGGCGAGGATGCTCTCGTAAAACGCCGGCCGCTTGATCGGGTCCGCATACTTCGGCTGCAGCGGCACCTGCATCGTCAGCAGGTTGTCGGCGTCGAACCCCAGATCGGTGGCGTTGAAGTTGGCGAGCGTTCGCAGCATCAGGCCGGCAGCGACGAGCAGCACCAGCGTGGCCGCCACCTGCAGCACGACGAGGCCGTCGCGGAACACGCGGCTCCGTCCGCCGGCATTGCCGCGCGCGTGCTGCTGCAGCACTTCGGCGGTGGAGGCGTGCGCCGATTGCAGCGCCGGCCCCAGGCTGAACAACAGACCCGTCGCGATCGAGAGTGCGCCGGCGAATGCGAGCAGCCGCCAGTCCATGAGCGACACGTTGAACGCCTGCAGTCCAAGCGGGACGATGCGCTCGACGAACGTCGTGGTCAGCACCGGGATGGCGAGGCCCAGCACACCGCCGGCAATCGACAGGCACAGGGCTTCGACGAGCACCTGACGCGCCAGCCGTCCACGCGTGGCGCCGAGCGAGAGGCGCACCGCGTACTCGCCGCGGCGCACCGACGCGCGGGCCAGGAGCAGGCTGGCGAGATTGGCGCAGGCGATGAGGACGATGGCGGCCGCGGCAATCATCAGGGCGATCACCTGGACCCTGGTGTCGCCGAGCACCTGTTCGCGGATCGAGACGACGCCGGCGCCGAGATCGCGATTGCTGTCCGGATACTGCTCGGTGAGACGCCTCGCAACCGCCTTCATGTCCGAGTCCGCGGCCTCGAGGGACACACCGGGCTTCAGGCGGGCGACCACGTTCAGGTAGTGGTTGCCGCGCGTGGCGGCCTCCTCGGGCGAGAACTGCATCGGGGTCCAGTAGTCGATCTCGCGGCTGAGGAACACGAACGACGGGGGGGCGACACCGACCACCTCGTACGTGGCGTCGCTCAATGCTCCCGAGGAGTTCTGGCCACTCATCGCAATCGTGCGGCCGATGATGCCCGGATCGCGGCCGTAGCGGCGCTGCCAGAGCGCGTCGCTGATCACCACGATTCGCTCGCCGCTGGTGTCGTCGGCCGCCGTGAAGACCCGGCCGAGGACGGGCTGGACGCCCAGCACGGAGAAGAAGTTCGCGGTCACGCGCCGGCCGAGGACCACCTCCGGCGCACCGTCGCCGGTGAGGTTCGCGAAGGCGAACGCGGTGGCCGCCATGTCGGTGAACGACCGGTTCATCGCGCGCCAATCGCGGTAGTTGGCGGGAGCGGGCGTGTTTCTGGGGAACCCCGCCGCGGTTCGGTCCTCCCAGACCATGACGACCTGGTCCGGATTCTGGTACGGCAGCGGCTGGAGCAGCATTCTCTGCACCAGCGAGAAGATGGTGGTGTTGGCGCCAATGCCGAGCGCCAGCGTGCCTATCGCGGCGATGGTGAAGACAGGTGTCTTTCGCAGCACGCGGATGGCGTACCGCAGGTCGGCCAGGAGATCCATGGCGCCTTAGACGGGTGGCGGCGGGCCCAAGTTGGTGTGGTTACGGTACCGCAAAACGTGCGGTAGGGTCGCGCTCCGGAGCCCGGCGCGCTGAACATCGGCAGGTCGCAGTCGTGGTCGTACGGTGCGGCCAATACCTCGAGCAGTCGCTCCATCACGGAAAAGTCGTGGGTGGTGGTCGCGGCTGTGATGGCGGCCTCCACGTGGTGATTGCGCGGGATGAACGCCGGGTTGTGCTGCCGCATCAGGGCCCCGGCCTCGGCGAGCGACTGCGGCTGCCGCTCACGGCGCGCCTCCCAACGCCGACGCCATGCATCGAATTCGGGATCGGAGTTGGTTGAGTCCTCGACCAGACGGCCGCTGGTCAGCGACGTGAAGGTGTTCGTGAAGTCAGCCGACCGTCGCTGCATCCACGCGAGCAGGTCGTTGGCCAGCGCCTCGTCATCAGGCTCCCGCGTAAACAGTCCGAGCTTCGCGCGCATGCCGTCCAGCCTGTGCTGGTTGAACAGGTCCGGAAAGCGGTTGAGCCGCGCCGTTGCCTGCTCCACCGCTCGATCGACGTCCGCATCGAACAGCGGCAACATCGCCTCGGCCAGTCGGGCCAGATTCCACTGCGCGATCGGCGGCTGGTTGCCGTAGGCGTATCGCCCGCCCGAGTCTATGGAACTGAACACCGTGACAGGATCGTACGCGTCCATGAACGCGCACGGGCCGTAGTCGATCGTTTCGCCCGAGAGCGCCATGTTGTCGGTATTCATCACGCCATGGATGAAGCCGACCAGTTGCCATCGGGCCATCAAGGATGCCTGCCTGGCAAGGATCGCGTCGAAGAGCGCGATATACGGCTCGGGCACATCGGCAAGCTCCGGGTAATGTCGCGACAGCGTGTAGTCGGCAAGCGCCCGCGTCGCGGCTCCCCTTGCTCCTGTGTCGTCATGCGCCGCCGCCCATTGCATGGTGCCGACGCGGATGTGGCTCGCGGCCACGCGTGTGAGCACGGCGCCCTCGAGCACGTCCTCGCGATGCACAGACTCCCCTGTGGTCACCACCGCCAGGCTCCGAGTGGTCGGAATGCCGAGCGCGTGCATCGCCTCGCTGATGATGTATTCCCGCAGCATGGGCCCGAGCGCGGCGCGCCCGTCACCGCGCCGGGAGAACCGCGTCTGTCCTGCCCCTTTCAGTTGGATGTCTACGCGATCGCCCGAAGGTGTGAGCTGCTCACCGAGCAGGATCGCGCGGCCATCACCGAGCGCGGTGAAGTGACCGAACTGGTGACCAGCGTACGCCTGCGCGATCGGTCGAGCACCTTCCGGGAGCACATTGCCGGCGAACATCGCCGCGCCTTCCGGGCGCTCGAGCGTCTCCGGCTCGAGTCCAAGCCTCGCCGCCAGCGGCCGGTTGAACGCGACCAGGCGAGGCTCGCGAACTGCCGTCGGTGTCGCAGGCGAGTAGAAGAGCTGCGGCAGGTCCGCGTAGGTGTGCTCGAGTCGCCAGCCTGCCATGGTGATCATCATACCGGCGAGCGTTCGAGGCGCCCTCGCTGGCGGCTGCCGGAGAGCGCCGTGGGACAATCGTGGGATGCCTCCTTCACTCAAGTCCTCATCCAAGGGGGGCTTTCAGACACTCGGACTCTCCGACACTCTGCTGTCCGCGGTGACGACGCTCGGCTACGAGGAACCGACGCCGGTCCAGCGGGAGACGATCCCCGTCATGCTCCGCGGCAGCGACCTGCTTGTCCAGGCCGCCACCGGCACCGGCAAGACCGCGGCCTTCGCCCTCCCGATGATCCAGCGCGTGACCGAGCCAGCTCCAGACGCGGACGCATCGCATGGAGAGCGCGCCGAACGTGCGCGACGGGCCGCCGGCGTTCACGAAGAGCGACCGCGGCTCGTGGGCGGGAAACGGCCGGCCGCGCCCACAGCAGGTCTCGTGCTCGTCCCGACGCGGGAGCTGGCGATGCAGGTCAGTGAGGCGATCCACAAATATGCGGACGGGACCGGCATCATCGTCGTCCCGCTCTACGGCGGCGCGGCCATGGAGCAGCAGCTTCGCGCCCTCGATCGCGGAGCGCACATCGTCGTGGCGACGCCAGGCCGCGCGCTCGACCACATCCGCCGCAAGACACTCCGTCTCGACGGCATTCGCGTGCTCGTCCTGGACGAGGCAGACGAAATGCTGGACATGGGGTTCGCCGAGGACATCGAGCAGATTCTCGAGGGCACGCCGGCCACCCGCCAGACGGCGTTGTTCTCGGCGACGCTGCCGGCCCGCATCCTGAGAATCGCCGAGCGGCATCTGCGGACGCCGCAGCGCGTGATCATCGCCGCCGAAAAAAGCGCCTCGGGCACGCTCCCGCGCGTGCGCCAGGTCGCCTACATCGTGCGCCGGGACCAGAAACCGGCCGCACTCGACCGCATCCTCGACATGGAGCATCCGCGCACGGCCATCGTGTTCTGCCGGACGCGACTCGCCGTGGATACGCTCGTCGAGACGCTCAACGCGCACGGCTATCGCGCCGAAGCGCTGCACGGCGGCATGCAACAGCGGCAGCGCGACGCGGTGATGAACCGCGTACGCGCGGGCAAGACCGATCTGCTCATGGCCACGGACGTCGCCGCGCGAGGGCTCGACATCGAGCATGTCTCGCACGTCGTCAACTACGACCTCCCCGCCGATCCCGAATCGTACGTGCACCGAATCGGCCGCACCGGGCGAGCCGGTCGCATCGGCACGGCCATCACCCTCGCCGATCCGCGCGAGCACCGCCTGCTCCGGACCATCGAGCACTTCACCAAGCAGAAGATCGACGTGCAGCCGGTTCCCACCGTCAAGGACCTGCGGGCGCGTCGTCTCGAGCAGTTGACGGTGACGCTGCGCGAACAGTTGACGGCAGGCGACTATGACGAGGTGCGCGCGGTCGTGACGGCGCTCGCCGGCGAGTTCGACGTGATGGACATCGCGGCAGCCGCCGTGAAGATGGCGCACAGCGCCACCGGTCGAGACGACAGTGCAGAAGAGATCGAGGACACACGACGGGTGCCTGCCGTGCGCGGAGGACGCGAGGGTGGCTCCGGTGGCGGCCTCGTGCGCGTGTTCTTTGGCGCGGGCAAGAAAGCGGGCATCAGGCCCGGCGACCTCGTCGGCGCCATCGCGGGTGAGAGCGGCGTGCCGTCGAGCGCGATCGGCGCGATTCGCATCGCCGAGAACTTCTCCGTGGTCGACGTGCCTGACGATCTCGCCGACGCGATCATCGAGGCCGTCGGCGGCGGCACACTGCGCGGCAAGAAGGTGAAGGTCAGGCGGGATCGCGACTCCTGACGACGCGTGAACGACTCGAGCAGCGACGCCTACGGCTGCGCGCCCCGCTTCGACAGCATCTCGGTCATCCCGACGATCTCTGCACGCTGACTGTCTTCGATGCTCTTCGCCATCCCGACGACGCCGGCGCGACGCGAGAGCCCGCTCACCGCGCGGGCCATGAGCACCCCGCCCTCGTGGTGGCGGATCATCAACTGGAGAAACAGAATCTCGGCGTCGGTCCCCTGCGCGACCCGAAGCCGCCGCAGTTCATCGTCGCTGGCCATGCCATGCATCAGCGGCATGCCTCCCGTCGCCCCTCGCTCCTCCGCCGCGTGACCTGGCATCCACGCCATTCGCGGCGCTGTGGATGCCTGCGGCAATCCCCACTCCTGAAGCCAGCCCATGAAGACACCGCGCTGCGTGCTTTGCGTGACGATGATGTCGTAGGCGAGCGTGCGAAGCGCTTCGTCCGAGGACTTGTCGCGGATGACGAACGACATGTCTACGGCTTGCGCGTGGTGGGTGGCCATGTCCCGGGCGAATCCGGCCTCGGCTGAATCGTCGCGTGGGACATCCCACCGCCACGCGATCAGCACAGCGACAACGGCACCCACAACGGCGGCCAACACCATGCCAGCGCCACGGCGGCGCGCGGACGCGCGCGGCAATTCAGGGAACGGCGCCATGGCGGTTCTATACTACGCTCTGCTCACAGCCCGTTTTGATCCGACGCGCCTTCGCGCACGTCAGACGCGCGAGGATGACTGATGAAGAAGGACCGGAACGAGCGACAGGAGCGACAGGAACTGCAGGCCGCGCAGCGGGCGGCGTTCGAGCGCCGCAGACGCCGCAATGCTCTTTTCTTACGCGGTGCTCTTGTCGTCGCCGTACTGGGCGCTGCAGCCTTCGCGTATCGTCTCTACACCCAGCGCCACCTGCTCGACGCCGTGACAACGGCCAGCTACCGTGCCGGCCTCCACATCGCGGGTCCGATCGACTACACGGAAAGCCCGCCCGTCGGCGGGACACACAACGTCGTCTGGCAGAACTGCGGCGTCTACGACGCGCCGATTCACAAGGAGCACGCGGTGCACTCGCTGGAGCACGGCGCGGTGTGGATCACCTATCGCCCCGATCTGCCGCCGGATCAGGTGCAGATTCTCAGGAGCGCGGCATCCGATGATTTCATGCTGCTCAGCCCGTATCCGGGTTTGGCGAGCCCGGTGGTGGCGAGTGCGTGGAATCACCAGATCACGCTCGATGGCGCGGCCGACCCCAGGCTGCGACGGTTCATCGAACAGTACAAGAACAACCCCGACACGACGCCGGAGTTTGGCGCGCCATGCGCCGGCGGCACCAGCGCGACGGCAGCAGCCGACACGCTTCAAACCCCGCAGAGAAGCATGAGCCCGTAGCGCGGCCTATTGTTTGTCGAAGATCAGGGTGTTCGTGAATGCCCGCCCCTGGCCGGTCTTTCCGGTGATCACCTGCGTCATCGTTCTGCCATCGGCCGAGACGGAGACCGTGATCGTGGCGATGTTATCCGCCGGCTTGCCACTGACGGTAAAGGCCATGGCCTCGGTGTTTCGATCGATCGCCTTCACCATGACCAGTCGAATCGACTCGACGCCGAGGGCCGCTTCCGGGTACGGCTTGCCGTCGCGTTTATAGACCAGATACGAACGCGTCGCGCCCTGAGCCGTGACGACGTCAGTGGTCATGAAGATCGTGCCATCGCCGCGGTCTTCATACGTCCGTGTAAAGCCTGTGGGCACTCCTCCAGACTCGTTCTTCGACTTTTCAGCGTTCAGCTGCCACACGCCAACAAATGGATCGCTGCTCACGGGTGTGGTGGTGGCCCGGGGAGCGGGTGCGGTGGGCTTTGGTGCAGGCTTCGGCTTGGTTTGTGCGAAGGCGACCGTGCCGCACAAAAGCACCAAGGCCGCAATGAGCCGCACGAACGTCCGGCGTCGATCTCGCATGCTCAAGTCTCCCACACTTCGTGCGGAACTGACCTGCTTGCACGTCACTCTTCAGGACGGCGAGAGTGGTCGCGCAAGACGAAGCAGCTCGAGTCGATACTGGCCCCCATCCGAGCGCAGCGCGATCGCGTGATGGCGCTGCCGGACGCCATCGCCGACTTGACCAGCGGTTCGCGCGAGGAAGCGAAGAGCTACCTCGACGCCTTCTACTCGTCGACCAGAGAACAGAAGGACGTCAAACGGCTGTTCGTCGACGGCTGCTCGAAGGCGCCGACGATGTACCAGCACAGGCATCAGAAACTGAACGCTCAGGGGTTCGGCAGGAGCAGTATCTGCTGAGGAAACGGCGTGAACTTCTGCCCTCCGGGGGGAAGCCATTTGAGGTCGGGGATCTGGGCGCCGAGTTGATGGACGTAGCGAAAGTCAAAGCGGTGAAGCCCCCTCGTCAGCAGCGCCCCGCCCTCGTGTAGGCCGCGTCGACAGCCCAGCACCATCCTTTTGTCGATGGCCAGGCAGGCCTCGTTCGGCGAGACCACAGAGAACCAGTATTCGCCGTCCTGCTGAACCGGAAGAAACCCTCGGGTGGTGACCGTGAAGGGCGCGTTAGACGAGCCCATGACATCGTCAGGGCTGAACGACGCGGTGGTAAAGAGCTTCAGCGCACCGCGCGGATCATCGGGGTCGCGCCGAGGATCCACGTCGCTCGAGACGCCGATCAGCACACCGGGCATTGCGTCCGATGCGTGGAGTTCCCGTCCAAACGTGACGGCGTCTGGGCCGATCATCGCGGCTCGCTGCGCCTGCTGCGCGACTCGCTGCCGGTGGATCGCGCCCTCGATTGCAACGGCGTTCCGCGGCGGGTTGATCCACTCGATCTCCGCGCCCTTGAGGTTTAACTGATAACCGCGCCTGCCCTGGTCGTCCGGCGCAAAGATTTCGACGCGAGATGCGTTGGCAGCGACGCCGAGGACATACGTGTACCGCTCCACCCATACGGCAAACGGTGAAAGGTCGGCACTGGGATCCGGGAGACGATCCAGCATGCGCAGCAGGTCAGCCTGCTGGAACAACCGATCGTCGACGACGTTTTCGGGAATGCCTTTGCCGATGACGACGAGCGGCACTCTCGCCTTCGCGCCGTCTCCATATCGTTCTCGCTCTCTCGCGGTGACCGGGAACATCTTGCGGTGGTCTCCGGTGATGAGGAGCAACCCATCGTCGAAGAATCCGCGCTCCAACAGCTCGCCGTAGAGCCACCAGAGTTCCTCTTGTACATAGGCCCAGATCTGAGCTGCCGAGTTCTCGCGTCCAAGCGGGTCGATGTATGGGGCATGGCTGCTGGCCGTGACAGCTGCGAGAAAGACAGGCTCCTGCCGGCGCTGCTCAGCCGTCCCGAGGTGCTCGAGCAGTTCCTCGTACAACAGATGGTCGGCCGGCGACTCGAAGGCGTATCGCGGAGCGCCCTGATACCGGGCGATTTCGTTCTGCCCGCCAGCGTAACGGAATCCGACGATGGGACTCGTCATGTAGCGGTCCATCGAGATGAACCGCAATGGCACGTTTGTGAGGAACTCGGAGCGGTATCCGTCGCGCGCGAGTTCCGCGGTGATCGATCGCTGCAGTGTGTACTCGCCGAACGTGCTGGTCGAGGCCGTGGGAAAGTGCAACGTCGGAACGCCGCTGAGGAGCGACACGATGCCGCCCTCGGACGCCTCGGAGTTCGCAAAGAAATTTCTGAACAGCATACCTTTGCGGCTCAGCTCGTCGAACCGTCCGAGGAGGTTTCCAAGCCCGGATGTTCGAGCGGAATCGGCTGCTGACAGCGACTCCACGATGATGAGGACGATACTCTTGCGTGACGCGGCGATTGGCGCGTCGAGCAGGCCTTCGTAGCTCTGTCGATACGCCTCATAGTCACCGACGGTGTACCGGGGCATCGGCTGACTTCTGAGCCCCCAGAGACCGCGACCAAGGCCAAGCACGGATCCCGTGTGACTTGTGGAGGTGTGGCGAAATCGCTCCTTGCCGCACGGCCATTGGAGCCAGATCCAGAGGAAGATTGCCGCGGTGACAACGATGCGCGCCCAATCGGCGGAGACGCGCACTCGGACAAAAAAATGCCGCGATCAGCGTGGCGAGCACAGCCCCCGAACGGAAGTCCAGAAAGGCGGGCAGCAGCCACCATTCCACCCCGAATCGACGGATGTCCTCGAGCTGCAATCGTGCATTCAGAGCCATCACCGAGGCGAAGTCAGCAACGTAGATGACGGTGAGGAGGACTGCGAACACCAGAGCGACAAACCTCCAGGGCTTTGCCAGCGCAGCCTCGAGCCACAGAAGCAACATCAGCGCGCCGAGCACAGGGATGTCGGCCAGCAGGAGGAAGCCGACTTCGGTTGCATTGAGGGTGGAGAGCTGTGCAGACAGCCAGACGGCCCGGGTCAGACCGAGAATCAGGCAGACAAGTGGCGGCCCGATTCGGAGTCTCATGCGCCGCTCACTTGTCAGTTGCGTTCGGCTTGGAATCGGAAGAATCGAGTCCGACCAGATCGCGGCGACCGTACAGGACCAGTCCGACGCCTTGTCGCAATCGATACCGGCCGATTTTGGCGTACCGATCGCCCAGCAGGCTGTCGAGTGCCGGTTGCTGGTCGCGGCCGCCGATGACGAGCGAATCGTTGGTGAGAAGAGGCTTGCCGTAGGTACCCTGGAGGCGTAACTCCTGAGGTACCACGAGAGGGGAAATTGACTCTTCGCCGTGACCGCGATAGTCATGTCTCGATTGTGCTCGCCGAGTCGTTGAACCTCCGCCACTAAAGCCAGCACGTCGCGGCTCGTATGCGCATACACGTATGGATTGCTGTTGTCGTCATATCGAACGAAACTCAGCGCGACAGCCTGGTACGTCGACAAGAGCAGAAGGGCCGTGGCGGCGCCCGCGACCACGCCTCGTCGAGTGGCGGCGCGGTGACGCCACGCGAAATCGGCTGCGTACCCGCCGCATATCGTCAGAGGCGCAATGATGTTCAGCGTGAGCCAAGGAGTCTTGTAAGGAATTATCGAATACGCGGCCAGGATGCCGATAGACCAGAGCGCAGCAAACACGGCAAACTGATTGTCAGCCTTCCAGAGCGCCAGCACCGCTCCCGCTGTGCCGAGAATCAACAGGGGCATCTCTTCTTGCGTCAGCCACGCAAGATAGGTGTACGAGGCGTGAATGTGGTCGCTCGTTCCTGTTCCCGTCCACAGCGCAAGCGCCCTGATGGCATCGATCGCCCCCTCCGGGTGCGCGAAGAACGAGGTGTAGAAGAGGACGTTGACGCCAAGAACAATCGCCGCCGCGATGAGCCAGCCCGCAACCTGGCGTCGCCCGTGGTCGTGCGGGTCGAGAACGTCGCGAAGCGCGCGACGCAGGAACGCCCGCTGCCACGGCGGGGTGACCGGCTGCTCCGCTCGAGCGTTGAATCGAGCCTCGACGATCCAGGCCGCACCGAACATCGCGGCCGCGAGCACGAATGCCGAGATGAAGGCGGTCTCTTTGGTCGCAAACATCAATCCGGCTGACAGCGCGGCCATGTACAAGGACGTCTCGCGCCGGCTGTGACGCCAGGCGACTGCCGCCGCCACGAGGCCTATCGTGAAGCAGACCAGCAACATCTCGTGAATGAAGTAGCGGGAGAAATAGACGGCGCCCGGTGACACCGCCAGAAGCGACGCGGCGGCCAGTGCGCCGATCGAACCGATCGATCGCCTGAGCCGCAGCATCAGCAGCACGCTGAGCAGCCCCGCAACGCCAGCGACAGCTCGGATGGCGAAGGTCGGCGTAGGGAATACGAGACGTGTTGAGCCACGCGGCGTAAAACAGGGTGGGACCATGGTAGTTGGCCGGGTCGTAGCGATACTGGTGAGGCGGGACAACCAGACGGGTCAGAAACAGTCCGTTCACTGCTTCATCACCGTGCAGCGGCTTCAAAGGCAGGTTGTAAAACCGCAGGAGCATCGCGACAGCGGCGATGTACATGATGGCCGTCAGCCACGTGCGCGGCGGTAAAGGCACGCTGAAGCGCGACCCTGGCGATGCCACGCTATCGCTGGACATGACTGAGGCTGTACAGACGATCGGCGCTAGAGGCACCGCCCGTCAAGGAATTGCTCAAAGAACCCGGCCGGACATACGCCGGCCGGGCAAACGTCTGACTAGTCCTTTCTGTGCAGCCGCTGACCGTGTTCAAGGCCGATGCCGCCGCCTGACGCCGCGGCCCCGTGCAACCCGTCTGCGGTCCGCCGTTGCAGGTGATCGCCACCAGCAGGTCGGCGCAGGATGCGAAATTCATCCCCAGGCATCGCTGCGGCTGCTGAGCAGTGCAACGCGAAGTCAGCCTCATGGTTCTTCCAGTAGCCCGGCGAGCAGGGGATCCCTGGCGGGGGCGTGGGCGTGGGCGTCAGTCGGGCGGGGGCTCCTCGGTGCCCGTGGGCACCGGATCGTTAAACAACGTTCCGCCGCGAACGGCGCTCGGAGCCACCGGGCTCTCCGACTGCTGCGAACACGACGCCGCGATAAGTGCTAAAGCCACTGCGGGAGCCGCAAGGCTGAGCACCCATGTACGAGAGCTGAGAATTTTCATTCGAACCTCCAACTGGTCGGGAAGCCTCCGTGGGCCCGGAGGTGGCTGCCGTAAGCAATCGAATGACCACGCCAAACCGGAGGCTCGGCCTAAGCCGAGGTGCGACGTTTAACCACTTGACTGCACGACACTTGCCTGTCTATCACCGCGGAGAAGCGTGAGTCGGGGCACGCGAATCATCCAGCGCGCGGTTGACTATTGTCAGCCGGTGATAGAACCGCCAGACCAGCGACTGCTGAGACGCCGATGGGCCTTGCTACCAGCTACCAGCTACCGGCTACCGCCTACCGGCTCGCTAGTCGCTCCACATCAAGACGTGCTTGCCATCGGACGTGACCCCATCAAGAAGAAGCGTCCTGCCGGTGCGCTCGAGATCACTCAGCCGGATGTTCAGCTCGTTGCCGCGGCGTTTCGCGTCCATGAGCGCGCCAAGGCCCTGATCTCCGACTCCGGCGAGCGCCTCGAGAGGAAGCGGTTCGGTGGCGACGCGGGAGATCGGCAAAGGGCAACCTGACGCGCGAGAGCGTGCTGTTGTCCGGCGACCAGACCAGAATGTGGAGCGCTGCTGGCGGCGGCGATGAGGACGCAGCCGTCCTCGCCACGACGAGACGATCGCCTCGAATCTCGAACGCCGGCGGTACGCCCGCGAATCGTGCGCGCACCTCGTTCAAGGCGGCGAAGGCATGCGCCGGGTCGCTCCGTTCGCTCTGAGTACAACGAGCCGATCCACCACAGGCCTGCGGAGACCACGATCACACCCAGCACGGCGAGGGATGCAACGGCCCAGAGCAGGAACTTTCTTGTTCGAGTCATTGCCGATCACAAAGACGGCTGCAGCGACCTGCGACTGCTGGACGAAGGCGCCGATCGTTCTCGGTCCTCTGGCTGGCGCGGCCACATCGCGACGAGCGGCCGCCAGCACGGTCACAACGCTACGAGTCCGAGGTGCGACAGACGATCGAGACTCTCCGGCGTCGCGCCTCCCATCTGCTCGTAGAGTCGCGCAGCGCCGTTCAGGAGCGGCACGAGCTGACACGCCACGGCCAGGCGGACTTCGATGCGTCGATAGCCTGACCCGAAGACAGCGTCGATCGCGCTCGGCTTTCGCCGAACGGCCGTGGCCACCATCAGCAGGAGGAATCCGGATACCGCGTATTGGAAGACCAGCATTCCCCAGAACCCTGCCGTGCTGTAGCGGCCCGTCACTCCGACAATCAGCCACACCGCAAGGTGAAGGATCACGATGCCGTAGACAGCGAGTTGTACCGTGACGCGGAACGTAGTCATCGACCGATCGGCGCGCGAGCGTTGCCTGGCGGCGCGTCGCGAGCGGGACGGTGGCTCGCAGCCAGCGCTCAAACCACAGGAAGCACCCGGCGACAGCGAGCACCCCGGTGATGAACAGCGCCGAGTTGAGATCCTTGAGTGCTTCCCACGTGGGCTCGCCGGCGAAGAGCGCCGGCGACCACGCGCCGGCCTGCACGGCCAGCAGGGCAACGAGACTGAGCGCAGTCCACACACGACACGAGTTGCGGAACCACCGATTCGCGGCGAATCGCCTCTCCACCTCTGGATGGCTGAGGAGCCAGTCCGGATTCCGGTCGGCGACGACAGGAATCGTGAAGCGGCTCCACGCTGGGATACATCCCCAGAAGACCATCGTCAACGCCGCGTACACGAAGAAATCGATCCACGTTGACATGGCGAGCTATCCTTTGCGCGCTTCGACGCTCAATGCCGTGGCGAAGATGTCGGCGATCTCCTTGCGGCTCAGACCGTCGCCGATCAGGGTTCGGACGAGGCGGCGCATCACCCGCTCGGCACGCGTGGTCTTGACCTTGGCGACTTCCCGCGCAGCGTTCTGGCGGATGAACGTGCCCTTTCGACCGGCGGTCAGGATCACGCCCTGCTCTTCGAGAATCCGATACGCACGAGCGACGGTGTTGCGATTGATCACCAGGTCGCCGGCGAGCTGGCGGACGGTCGGGAGCGGCGTGTCGGGCTTCACACGGCCGGACTTCACCGCCTCGTGGATCTGCCGGACGATCTGCTCGTAGACGGGCTCGGGCGCGTTGGTCTGAATGACGATGTCCATGGCCTGTTTGTCATATATACACTTATGACAAACAGGCCGTCAAGCTATCGGCATACACAGCCCAGGCGCAGAGCCCAGCGCTGAATCCTGATTCCGGTTTCCGATTCCACGTTTCCCGCGTCCAGCTTCCTCTTCACGCTCTACCGCACCGAAGGTGAAGAACTTTCACGATGTGAGGATCCGCGCTCCCGTCTCATCAGCGCTATGTGCTGCAGGCGCGTCGTATCCGGGCTTGGCAGGAATAGTGCTGATAGAGATGACGGTCGATAGTCGGAAGCTCATTCACGAGGAGTTTCTCAAATGCGATATGTCACCTCGACGATAGCCGCCATCATGCTCGCCGGCGCAGTGGGCGTGTTCGCGCAGGATCAGGCGCCGGCGCAACAGCCGCCCAGAGAGCAGGCGCCTGGACAGGCGGCGCCTCAACAACAGGCGCCTCGAGAACAGGCGGCGCCCAAATCAACGCTCACCGGTTGCGTGACTCAGGCGAAGACGACTGACGGCGGCACCGCGTACGTGCTGACCAAGGCCGAAGGTGGATCGGCGTCGATGTACGTGCTGGCCGGATCGGACGACTCGAAGTGGTCGGCGAACGTGAACAAGAAGGTTGAAGTGACCGGGCCGGTGCAGGGGCCGCCGAGCGCTGACAGTCCGGCGGATCCGAAAGTGGTGCGACCGCCGGCGATCATCGTCGAATCAACGAAGGTCGTGGCCGAGAGCTGCGCGTAAGCTGAGGAACTCTGACCGAGTAGCCAGTAGGCGGTAGCGGGTTCCAAGTTCTTGCTACCGGCCACTGGCTACCAACTACCGGCCACTGGCTACCGACTACCGGCTACCGGCTAGCGTCCAGCCTTCGCTTGATCTCCTCGTTGATCGTCCAGAGATGCAGCTCGAAGATTCCGCCCTGCTCGCTCATCACCATCACCGACTTGTCAGGCTTCCAGTCACCCATCGTGAAACGGTGTGACACGATCCGCGAGCCGACCTTCAGCTCACGCCACAGAACGGGTCGCACGAGCAGGTTGAAGTGGTCTCCCATGTACAGGAAGACCACCGAGACGTCCGATAGATCTTTGACATCGAGCGCATCACCCTCGCGGACCTCGATTCGATCCGCGAGACCTGCCGCCTCCACGTTCGCCTTCGACTCCCTGGCTCGCTCCGGATCGATGTCGATGCAGAGACCCCGGCGCGCGCCCGCCCGGATTGCGGCGGTGGTGATCCGCGCATCTCCGCAGCCGGGCTCGTACACCACGTCGTCACGGCCGACACCGGCGAGATCGACCATCGCCGCCGCGACATCGGCGGGAGTCGGAACGTAGATCACGCGAACACGGTCTGCCGGATCGTCAACCGTGAGATTCACCCGGACCGTCTCACCCGCGCGGAACGCCACGGTCTTGCTGCGGGTCATCGTCGTGTAGGTGTTGGGCATCCACGTGACGGTAAAGGTGTATTGGTAGGTCCCCGCGTCCAGCGGCGCTGTGTCGAACGTTCTGGTCGCCCCCTCTCTTGCGATCGCTTCACCGTTCACCACGAGCGTCGCATCATCAGTCGGGACAGTCACGACGATGCGTGATGTGAGGCGGCGTTCGAGTGACGCCGTGGATTGGAACTCACGCCCCGGGGCAGATGGCAGAAGCGGGGCTGTGATTCCGAGCGCG
Organism: uncultured Acidobacteriota bacterium; assembly: GCA_963751025.1. Lineage (GTDB taxonomy): Bacteria > Acidobacteriota > Vicinamibacteria > Vicinamibacterales > UBA2999 > Gp6-AA40. The sequence goes on from CAVVTC010000020.1 coordinate 132,889, forward strand.
ACGAGCCCGGCAATAAAGAAAGGCATGAGCGGCATCATTGCTCCCTGCCAGCGGATACTACGCCATCCGCTGTTCGACGGGATCAACGGTCGCGCTTCCTTCGTTCAGAATCGCCACGCGACACCGGCACGGATCGGCGCGACGGCGAGCGATTCGCCCGCTTCCGCGCCGATCATCATCCGGCCATCAGCGAAGAGGCTGACGCGTTCCTTGATCGGCACGTGGATCCCACCGCCGAAGAACATCGCACGGACGTCGTTGGTCACGGGATCGGGGAACAGCTCGTTCACGTTCGGACGCGACACGCCGGCGGCGAATCCGACCAGCCCGTACGGCCCGACGCGGTCGCGGCCGAACGGCGTCACGCGTAGCTGGGCAGAACCCAGCGTCAAGGTTCCGCCCCGGAAGCCGGAGAAGCCGCCTCGTCCATCGCTGCTCAACCGGCTCGACAGGTGCGTTCTTTCGATGTCGAACAGCACGGCCAGACGCGACGTCGGCGAATACCCGATGCCACCGGCAAGACTGTAGCCGCTGTCAATGAGGGTCGGTCCCGCCGAACCTTGCAGCACGAATGACTGAGCGCTCGCAATCCACGGGGTGGTCAACAGGAAAAACACCAGGCTTGGAATGACTCGCATGAACGGCTCCTCTGCATAGGAAGGTGCAAAGGAGACGCCGTTGGGCTCACCAGCCTTCGGATACCCAATTGGGCACCGTGCGCCTCATAATCCCGCCATGGCCGAGGCTCCCGCGCGCGATCCGTTCCTGCGCATGCACGCCGTCAACGTCTACGTCAGGAATCAGGAGCGCAGCCTGCGTTTCTACCTCGACACGCTTGGATTTCAGGTCGCGTTCGACGCACGAGTGGAATCAGGTCAGCGGCTGGTGGCAGTTGCGCCGCCGGACGGGACGACCGTGCTCACCCTCATCCAGCCGGCGCCGCATTCGCTCCAGTCCCAGCTGATCGGCCGCGCGACCCAGGTGATCTTCGTGACCGAAAACCTGGCGGCGACATACCGCGAATGGCGCAGCCGCGGCGTCCAATTCCGCGGCACGCCGCGATTGCGGCGCGTCGCCTATGAACCGGCGGGATCCTCGTCCGCAGCCGGAGACGAGCCACGCGACAGCGTGGGGTGGCGCCTTCGCCCGTTTCGAAGACCTCGATAAGAATTCGTTTGCGCTGGTCAGTCTCGACGAAGTCAGCCGCTCGGTGGAGGCGCAGCGCCAGGCCGCCGCCGAACGGCGGGATGCGGAGCGGCGGGCTGCTCACGAGTTGGAGATTGCCCGGCAGGTGCAGGCGCGGCTGTTTCCACAGCGACTGCCCGAACTGCAATCCCTTGAGTACGCCGGCGCCTGCGTTCAGACGCGACAGGTCGGCGGCGACTACTACGACTTTCTCGATCTCGGCCAGTCGCGGCTCTGCCTGGTGCTTGGCGACATCGCCGGCAAGGGCATTGCGGCGGCGCTGCTGATGGCCAACCTTCAGGCCAACCTGCGCAGCCAGTGCGCCACCGCTGTGGAGCAGCCGGAACAGCTGCTCCGATCGGTGAACCGGCTGTTCTACGAGAACACGGCCGAGAACGCCTACGCCACGCTCTTCTACTCCGAGTTCGACGATCGGACGTGCCGCTTGCGATACGCGAACTGCGGTCACCTCCCTGGTCTCGTCATCCAGAGGAACGGGACGGTCACGCGTCTGTCGTCAACAGCCTCAGTGCTCGGATTGTTCGCGGACTGGCCCTGCAGCACCGCGGAGCTTCAACTGGGCCCGGGCGATCTGTTCGCCATCTACACCGACGGCATCACCGAGGCGATCAACCACCGTGACGAGGAGTTCGGCGAGGAGCGATTGCTCGACGTCATGACTCGCGCTCGCGATCTGAGCCCGAGCCACATCGTCACGGCCGTCTTCGACGAAGTACGGGGGTTCAGCGGCGGCCAGCAGAGCGACGATGTGACGCTGATCGTCGCGAGGTGCAGGTCGCGAGAGACCGGGCTGCCTCAATCCGGCGCCTGACGAGTGGCTCTGTTGACGGCCTCTCGTATCGTTTCGACCACCAGCTCCGGCTGCTCCTGAGCGACGTTGTGCCCGCTGCGGTGCGTGACGACCAGACGGCTGCCCGGAATCGTGTCCAGCCACTTCTTGTATTCGAGCGACTCGGCCTCCAGCGCAGGCCGGTTCTTCATCCGTATCGTTCGAATCGCTTCAGTGGCGAAGGGCAGGTCGAGTGGAGAGATGGCGTCGATCAGAAAGACGGGGCGGCCGCGCGGCACCTGACTGGCGCGTGCCTGGTCGAGCGTGTCCGGCAGGGCCGCGAGTTCCGGCAGACCGGTCGGTGCCTCATCGGCCCGTTCGGTGTCGGGAGTCGGATCCACGAGCACCATGCCCGCCACATCGTTCGGGTACAGCCCCGCGAAGATCCTGACGTACAACCCGCCGAGTGACGCCCCAACGAGGATGTACGGGGGCGCGATGCCGGCGGCTTGAAGCGCGCGATGCAGTTCGGCGGCAATGCGGCGCCCGTCCCGCGGCGCCGGCCCCTCGTCCGACAGACCGGCGCCGGCGCGATCGTAGGAGACGGTTCGCGCGAACTGACTGACACCGGGCTGCACTCTGCCCCACAACTCCAGCGAACCACCGAGCCCGTTCTCGAAGACGACGGTCGCGTCGCCGCTGCCAGTTACGAGCATGCGCATGCTCCGGCCATCGACCATCACTCGCGTGAACGTCTGCGTGCGCATCGGCAGGTACACCGCGAGCACGCTGAACAACGCCGCCAGGATCGCGAGCGGTGCGTTCATCGGTGGCGGTGTCTATTGCGCGCGAGCCAGGTGGGCGCGAGCCCGACGCGCGCGAGAGGAACGGCCATCAGCGCCAGCAGGATGACCAGGCTGCGCGAGCGCTCGACATCGAGCGGCAGGTAGATGCGCAGCATTCCCCACAGCACGATGCCGAGCGTCAGAAACGAGGTCGTCGCGGCCAGCCAGAACACCAGGTAGGGGCGCAGGTAGCGCGGAGCCACGCCGCGCCAGGCGTACGCCGCGATCCAGTATTTCGCGATCACCAGGGCCGCGCCGATCGAGACGACCGGTCCGAGGCGCCCCGGATCACCCAGCAGCCAGCCGGGCAAGCGGCCGGCGTCGAACACGAGCCCCGCGATCACGACGATCACGAGCGAGATGACAGAGCCAACGAACAGCGGACGCATCCCGGACAGGCCGCTCCACAAGTGACTCACCAGGAATCGCCACGTCAGCAACGTCGCCGCAATCGTGACGAGGACGGCAACGCCGTATACCGCCCACACCGACCGTCCGTGGAACGCCCAGAGCGAAATAGCGAACTGGCTCACGAAATCAAGATTGGCCCACGAGGACATCCAGACCGCGAGACACACGAGCACGATCACCCACGAGAGCACGGCGCTCACCGCAGCAACCGTGAGCTTGATCGCCACGAGGTCCGCCGAACTCAGTGGGCGGACTGCGACGAATGCGGGCACGCCAAGGTCCTCCGACCAGAACGCCGGTTTGCAGAAGGCAATCCCTACGGGAACTGCCAGGACGATCGGCGACGCGACCGCCACGAGCAGAAGATAAATCGTGTATGTGGCATCGCTTCGAACCAGCCACGAGACCGGCATGATGACGAAAGCGATGACACCCACCGACCAGGCCGGCAACACGACTCCTGATGACCGCCATTCGAACCAGAAATGCGCGGCCGCAGGGTTGGCAAACGCTCTCCGACGTGTTGGCGCCACCATGGTGATCGGGCTCAAGAGGAATTCCACCCGATGCACGGTGCGGCCGGCTCGGAGCCGAGTCACGGTGTGCCACGCCAGCAGAAACGCGAGCACGGCAACGCCTGCAACAACGCCTGCCAGAACGATCTCCGAGCGCCATGGTGGAGGCGGGGTCGGCGGAAACGATGGCAGCACTCCAACGGCAAAGAGGGCGAACGCGATCATGCCGAGAACCAGCAGTCTCAGCGAGCCAGTCCGTTCGAGTGTCCAGAGCGTCGACAGGTAGCACACGATGAACGCAGCCAGGAGGACGCCGACGAACGGCGCGCTCACCGCTCCGTCCCTGGACAGCGGCCCCATCCACAGCAGATACAGGAGCTCGATCGACGCGATTCCGGCGAGCATCGGAACCGTCACGAGACGGAGGGACGTGACCGGCAGCGTGAACAGCCGCTGTGGAAATCGACCTACGCCTTTGCCGCGTGTGGACTCGGTGTAGTTGAAGACGGAAAACAGGAGCAGGAACGCGACCATCGCCAGCAGCGTTGCAAGCGACGACGGTACGCTGTCAGCGCCGCCGGTGCGTGCAAGAACATCAACAACACGTCCCGCACCGGTCAGCCCGGCGATCGCGGCGACGGTCCACCGGTGTCGCCGCCAGATTTCCCACAGCAACGCCGCAGTCGCCGATCTCATCGTCAGGTCGTCGCGTGGGCGACGAAGATCTCGTCGAGAGACGCCGCCGTGTCATCCACGAGTGTGGCGCCCAGGTGCTGTGCCATCGCGGTTGAGTGAATCTTCGCGGCGTCGCAGATGACGGTCCACTCCCGGCCGCTTCCGTCCACGCGAATCGCTCCGGACACGCTCGGTGGCTCGTCCAGCGGCCGCGCGAACTGGAGCGAGATGCGGCGATGTCGCGCCTTGATCTCGTCGAGAGGCGCGCAGAACCGCAGCGTGCCGCGATGCAGCATGGCGAGATGATCGGAGACGCGCTCGACTTCATCCAGCAGATGCGATGAAAACATGACGGTGCGCCCTTCATCGGTGACCGTACGGATGATGGCTTCGAGGATGTCTCGGCGAACGAGCGGATCGAGTCCCGAGCTGGGCTCGTCCAGGATCAGCAGCTCGGGACGATGGGCCTCGGCGGCGATCAGGCCGAGTCTGGCGCGCTGTCCCTTCGAGAGCGTCCTGACGCGCGCGTCGGCATCCAATCCGAACTGCCCACGCAGGTCCTCGGCGTAGGCCGTGTCCCACCGCGGGTAGAACGCCTGGGTGTATCGCAGCAGCTCGCCCACACGCATCCATCCCGGCAGATCCGGCTCCTCGGACAGGTAGCCGACACGTCCGAGCACCGCGACGGGGTCGGCAACCGGATCGAGGCCGAACAGCCTCACGGTGCCCGACTCCGCGCGCCACAACCCGAGCAGGTGCTTGATCAGCGTGGACTTGCCGGCGCCGTTCTCGCCGACCAGACCAAACACGCATCCTGGAGTGACCGCGAGCGACACGTCCGCGAGCGCCTGCTTGGCGCCGAAACTGCGGGACAAATGTGCGACGGCGATGACCGCGTCGGCCGCACGCGAATCGCGGACCTGGAGTTCACGCACGACGCTTCCTCGTCCGGCCGGCCCGCCGGAGGGCAAGCTCGTTCTCCATCAGCCGGCGAATATCGTCTTCGGTGAGGTCGAGCGACTCGAGACGATCCAGCGCCGATCGGATGATCGGCTCCGCCTTGCGCATCACGTCGGCGCGGCCTTCCACCGACTCGAGCACGAACACGCCGGATCCGTGCCGCAGTTCGACGATGCCCTCGCCCTCGAGGTCGCGATAGGCGCGCACCACCGTGTTCGGATTGATCAGCAGGTCTTCCGCCATCTTGCGGACGCTCGGCAGCTGTTCGCCTGCCTTGATGGCGCCGGTGGCAATCGAATGCTTCAGCACCTCGACGAGCTGGACGTACAGCGGGGTGCCGGAGGTTGGATTGAGTCGCAGGGTGGCCAACTGTGTGCTCTATCGATACAGTACACAGGAAGCCATCGCGCCGCAAGTGCGCGGCCACTTACCACCCACCACCCACCACCAACCACTTACCACCTACCACCTTCCGGTAGTACCGTGTGATCGATGCTGACGCGGCGATTGATTCTCGGCATCGCGGCGGGAATTCTCGCCGGCTGCGCTCAGCCGCAAGGGCCCGCCGTCCTGACGTTCTCCGGGAGTGCGCTCGGGCCCGAGGCCGAGGTGGTACGCGCGCAGCTGGCTCGATTCGACGCCCTCCATCCCGACGTCCAGGTCGAGCTGCGCATCACGCCGGACGCCGCCGATCAGCGGCATCAGCTCTACGTGCAGTGGCTCAATGCGCACGCCGCCGTTCCAGACGTGCTGCAGCTCGACGTCGTCTGGACGGCGGAGTTCGCGGCGGCGGGATGGATCCATCCACTCGATACCTTCGCTCCCGATCTCACGGATTTTCTCCCCGCGGCCGTACGCGCCTCGCGGTGGCGAGGCAGGTTGTACGGGGTGCCCTGGTTCGTCGACGTCGGCCTGCTCTACTGGCGCACGGACCTGATGACCACGCCACCGACATCGCTGGCCGAGCTCGAAGACATCGCCCGGCAGTCCATGGCGACGAGTAAGTTCGGCCTGATCTGGCCCGGCGCGCGCTACGAAGGACTCATCACGGTCTTCCTCGAGTATCTCGCCGCGTTCGGGGGTGAGATCCTCGCCGACGATGGCCGCGTCGTTCTGGATCAGCCGCCGGCGATCGAGGCGCTGACGTTCATGCGCCGCGAGCTCGAGGACCGGGGTGTCGCCCCGCGATCGGTGTTGAACTGGCGCGAAGAAGAAGTGCGTCTCGCCTTTCAGAATGGCGACGCGGCGTTCATGCGGAACTGGCCCTACGCATGGACGCTCCTGCAGGACGGCCGGCGGTCCCGCGTGGCGGGCCGAGTCGGCGTGACGCCGTTTCCGGGCACGACCGTACGAAATCGGTCCGGCAGCCCTCGGCGGCGCACAGCTCGCCGTGAACACGTACAGCGCACATCCGCATCTGGCATGGAGGCTGATCAGCTTTCTCACCGCACCTGAGCAGATGATCGAGCGGGCACGCCTGGCGGCCCAACTACCGGCACGGTCGTCGCTGTACGAGAGCGCCGAGCTCGCCGCGGCACTACCGATACCGGTTGCACCGATCCGGGAGGCACTCGAGGCGGCCGTACCCCGGCCCATCACACCTGTGTACAGCGAGCTGTCCGACATCCTGCAGGTGCGATTGCATCGTGCGCTCACCGGACAGCAGTCGCCCGCCAGCGCGCTCAGGGACGCGGCCAGCGAGATCCGCCTGCTGCTGTCACGATCGGGCCTGACCGGGAACGCTGACGCCTCATGATTCGCAGCGGCACCTCAGATCGGCGAGACGCCCGGCTCGCCTGGATGCTGATCGCTCCAGCGATGGCATTGCTGGTGTTTGCGGCGCTCGGGCCGATTGCGGCAACCGGCTGGGAAGCGCTCCACGGACACGACCTGCGGCTGCCGTGGTTGGGGCGCCCCTTCATCGGTCTGTCGAATTTCAGCGAAGCGGCCGGCGATCCGCGCTTCCGGGACGCGGTCAGCCACACGATCCTGTTTGCCCTCGTCAGCGTGCCGATCGAGCTGGCGCTCGGCCTCGCACTCGCGTTGATCATGCACCGCGCCATTCGAGGCCGGGCGTTGATTCGCGTCACGGCTCTGCTCCCATGGACGATCCCCACGGTCGTCGCGGCGCTGATCTGGCGATTCATGTTCGACGCGCAATCCGGGGTCGGTCAGCGATCTGCTGCGCGGCGCCGGCATTATCAGCTCGTCGTTCGACTGGTTCGTCCACCCCGTCGCCGCGTGGATCCCCATCATCGCCGCCGATGTCTGGAAGACGACTCCGTTTGTGGCGATCATCATGCTGGCCGGCCTGCAGACCATCGACCCCAGTCTGGATGAGGCCGCGCAAATGGACGGGGCCGGACCCGTACGCCGCTTCGTCACGATCACGCTGCCCCTCGTGCGCAGCTCGCTCGTCGTCGCCGCCGCGTTTCGCGTTCTCGATGCCTTGCGACTGTTCGATCTGGCCTACGTGATGACCGGTGGAGGGCCTGGCACGGCGACTGAACCGCTATCGCTTTACGCGTTTGTCGCGATTATGCAACGGCTGCGATTCGGCTATGGCGCTGCGCTGTCGATCACCGTGTTCCTCATCACTTTCGCGTTCGCGCTCGTCTGGATCCGTATGACTGGGCGCGCGCTCCTCGGTGAACGCGCATCATGAAGGCGGGCCGGGCGCTGATCGTCCTTGCCAGCGGACTGCTCCTCGCGGCCCTCGCATTCCCCCTCTATTGGATGCTCACGGCCTCGATGGCGCCCGAGTCGTCGCTGTTCGCGACGCAACCGCTCCTGCCGGTCACCCTGTCGCTCGATCATTACCGGGCGCTCTTCGACCAGCGCGACTTCTGGATCCCGATTCGGAACTCGCTCATCGTCGCGACCGCGACGGCGCTCGTCGCGTTGCCGATTGCCACCGCATGCGCATACGCGCTCGCCCGTCTGCCCCTGCGCGGCCGGGGCTTTCTGCTCGCGCTCATTCTGGCGGTCTCGATGTTCCCGCAGATCTCGGTCGTCACGCCGCTGTACCTGATCCTGCGCGAGCTGCACCTGCTGAACACCTATCCGGGACTCGTGCTGCCCTACGTCACCTTTTCGACGCCGTTGGCCGTGTGGCTGCTCACGGCCTTCATCCGGCAGCTTCCCCGCGACCTCGAGGACGCGGCGATGATTGATGGCGCGTCCCGTCTTCGAGCGGCGAGAGACGTGGTGCTCCCGCTGGCGGCCCCCGGCATCGCGAGCACGGCCATCCTCACGTTCCTCTACTGCTGGAACGAGTTCCTGTTTGCGCTGTCCTTCACGCTCGGGCCGGAGCGATACACGGTGCCGGTCGCGGTCATGCTGTTTCGATCGCGCTACCAGGTGCCGTGGGGTGAAGTGCTCGCGGCAACGGTGATCGCGTCGGTTCCGATCGTCGTCCTGGTGTTGACCTGCCAGCGGCGGATCGTCGCCGGTCTATCGGCAGGTGCGAGCAAAGGATGATGGCGGCGACCACCATCGAGTTCCAGCGCATCAGCAAGACCTATTCGAACGGCCACGCGGCCATTCGCGACGTCGATCTCGCCGCATCCGCCGGGGAGTTCCTGGTCCTGGTTGGGCCATCAGGGTCGGGCAAGAGCACGCTCCTCAGGCTGCTCGCCGGGCTCGACCAGCCCTCGTCCGGGCGCATCGTCATCGGCGGCGTCGATGTCACCGAGTCGCCGCCGCAGGATCGCGATCTGGCGATGGTGTTCCAGAGCTACGCGCTCTATCCACACATGACCGTTCGCGACAACCTCGCGTACGGGCTGAAGGTTCGTCGGACGAGCCGCGCGACCACCGACCAGAAGGTGGCGGATGTCGCCACAGTCCTGGGCATCGAGCCGCTGCTCGATCGACGGCCGGCGCAACTGTCCGGAGGCGAGCGGCAGCGGGTCGCCCTCGGGCGGGCACTGGTGCGCGAGCCGAAGGCGTTTCTGCTCGACGAACCGCTGTCGAACCTCGATCCGTCGCTACGCGCGCATGCCCGTGCGGAGCTGCGCCGGCTGCACCAGTCGCTGGGCGCAACCATCGTCTACGTCACTCACGATCAGGAGGAGGCGATGACGCTCGGCAGCCGGGTCGCGGTGATGCGCGCTGGACGCGTCGAGCAGGTGGCACCACCGCTCGAGCTCTATTCGCGTCCGGCGAACACGTTCGTCGCAGGATTCATCGGGAGTCCGTCCATGAACCTGCTCGAGGCGGCGGTGGTCGGCATCGACCACGGGGCCGGGATCGTCGCCGGTATCCGCCCGCACGACGTGCCGATCGGCGCGAGCGGCTCGATGGCGGCGACGGTGGAACTGGTCGAACCGCGCGGGCACGATTTCCTCGTCCATCTCCGGCTCTCGGTCCCCGGCTCTCCAACGCTCGTGGCGATCAGCAGAGCCGCCCCAGCGGCCGGCACGATCGTCTACCCGCAGTTCCCGCGCGAGCGCGTGCACTTGTTCGGCAACGACGGACGACGTCTGGAGGATCGCGATGTCCGCGAATGACCTGCGACCGTGTCACTTCATGTAAATCGCCGGTCGAGGTGAGGAAGCGGCCGTCCCTTCGAGGAACGGCCGCCCTGGCGGATGACTGAGGAGAGGTGAGGTGGGTCAGTAACCGTTGATGGTGAACGGCAGTGTGGTCGTGGTCGGGTTCGGCGAAGCGAGAGTCTCCAGTGTTCCGGTGCAGCCGGCATTCACGGTGTCATACAGCGACGCCGAAAAGTCGAAGATCTTGTCGGCCGGCAGCATCTACTGCGGCCAGCTGTCATTCACCTTCGAATGCACCGTGGCGAGGAAGCTGGCGCCAGCTGGAACCGTGACGTTCTGAAGACACAGGCTCGGATATTTCGTCTCGGCGCCGGTCATCAGCGTATTGAAATCCGAGGTGTCGAACTCACCGTTCGCTGTATACGCCTTGACCGCGGCGGCAGGGTTGCCAGACGTGGTGAAGCTCGAATCGAGCAGCGATTCCCAAATCGAACGACTGGTCGGTCGCACACAGGTTGGCAATGAGCACGTTATCGGCGAACTGCCCTGGCTGCGAGCTCGTCACCTTACCGGCGTTGGCGCCTCTGCTCGGCACGTTCACGTTCGTCTTGCTCAAGATTCCGAGCGTGAAATCCTGGTCGGTGATGAAGTTGTAGACCTTCAGGCAGGCCGTCGGATGCACCAGACGGATGTGAACCTGAACGCTGGTCGCGGAACCGACTTTGTTCCCCGCATCCAGCTTCAAGTTGCCCACGAGGTCAGTGCCATCTGCGCTCGGCGGCAGATTGCCGTCCTTATCGGCCGCGATATACACCGTGACAGTCGACTTGCCACTGCTGCCCGGCTGTCGTCATGAACGAAGGTGTCGGGGCTGGGCACGAGATCGACGTAGCCACCTTGCTGATCCTGTTTCAGCTCCAACGTCAGGCCTGCGCCGTACGTTGGTCACCGGCGATCCTTGATTGATCAGCCACTCCACATCGAAGGTGGCGAAGAAGCCAGTCGCGAATGTCGGCGCATTCACGGTGTAGATCACCTGGATCGTCCCAGGCGCCTGCCCGTTGTTGACGATGACCGGGGAGCCAACGGCGTTGGTCACCGTGACGACGAGCGAATCCTTCGCCGATGCCGTTCCGGCAGCATCGCGAGCAACGCCGCAAACGCAACCAGCACTTTCTTCGACGAGGCCTGCATCTCTGTACTCCTTCGTTCTCAGGCGGCCTAATGGGGCGGGCCGCGTACCGACGGCTGCGTAAACAGCAAGGGAAGGGCCGGGATGCAACGTGTGCGCGAATGTGAAAGGACGTGCCACCGAATGCGGGATTTCGCGCGTGGCTCCAGATCGGTTCTTCCTGGAGCCAGACGCTCAAGAGGCCTTGGCAGATTTAGTCGAGAGCGCTATTCCGTTCTCAGCGCCACCATCGGATCCAGGCGGGCCGCGCGCCGCGCGGGAATGAAGGCCGCGACGAGGGCGACGAGGGCCAGGAACGTCGCAGCGCCGAAGAGCGTCAGCGGATCGCGCGGTGTGATCTCGTACAGGAGGCTCGACACGAACCGGCCCAGCGCAAGCGACGAAGCGACCCCGATTGCGAGCCCGAGCCCGACGAGCGTCGCGCCTCGCCGCATGACCAGGCGCACGACATCGACGTACTGGGCGCCCAGAGCCACACGGACGCCGATCTCGCGCGTGCGTTGCGCCACTGCCCCGGCGACCACACCGTACAGCCCCACACCCGCGAGCAGCAGGGCCATGGCCGCGAAGCCAGCCAGCAACAGCAGCGTGAAACGTGGACGCGCCAGGTTGGCGGCGACGACTGTCTCCATCGAACGCACGTCGGACACCGGCTGATTCGGATCGATCTCCCTCACCTGCGCGGCCAGGCGTGCCGCCATCGGTCCGGACGGATTCGATGTGCGCACCACGATCGTCAGTTCCCGGTTCGGTGCGTTCGGGAACCACCAGTACACCGTCGCCGGCGGCGCGGCGGCCATCGCCAGCCAGCGCACATTGCCAACAACGCCGACGATCTCGCCGACGCGCGTGCGGTCGTCACCCATCGGCCAGATGAGACGGGCGCCGATGGGATCGCCATCCGGGAAATACTGGCGCGCGAACTGCTCGTCGATCACGAAGACAGGCGGAGACGTCGCCGAATCGGACGCGGTCGGCAGACGTCCTCTCAGCAGCGGAATGCCCATGGCGTCGAAGTACCGCCCGCCGGCCACACTTATCCAGGAGAACTTCTGGTCGTCAACACCCCGATCGGGCCGGCCTTCGATCTCGAAGCGGCCGGCCTGTCCGAACTGACTCATTGGCAGGTAGTTCACCGTGCCCGTGGCGAGCACCTCCGGCATCTGCTCGAGACGATCCTGCAGCGCGCGACTGAACGCGCGCACGCGATCGTCGCTGCCATATCGCGCGTCGGGAAGCGTCGTCCTGAACGTCACCACCATCTCGGTCTGAAACCCGGGATCGACCCGGAGCAATTCGCCGAAGCTCCGCGCTAGCAGACCTGCGCCAGCAATCAGGACCAGTGCAAACGCGACCTCCGAAACGATCAACGCGCCTGACAGAGGGTTCGGCCCCGGCCTCTTGCCGGTCAGCGGCCGACCGAAGCGCAACGCCGGAGCGAGTCCGAAGAGGATCGCGGTCAACACGGTCACCGCCACGGCGAAGGACAGCACGCGCAGGTCCACGGCGAGATCCGTTCGTCGCGGCATGCCAAGGCCTTCCGGCATCGAGGAGACCAGCACGCCAGTCCCCCACGCGGCGAGCAGAACTCCCAGCACTCCACCGATCGCGGCGAGCAACAGACTCTCCGTCAACGCCAACCGGACGAGCGCGGCGCGGGTCGCGCCGAGCGATCGCCGTATTTCGAGTTCCGCCTGCCGCGCCGCCGAGCGGCCGAGCAGGAGGTTCGCCACGTTGGCGCAGGCGATGAGCAACAGAATCCCGACGGCCCCGAACAGCATCACGAGCATCGGGCGCACATCTCGCACGGTCGCATCGAGCAGCGGCAGGAGCTCGGCCCGCCATTCCCGGCTATACGAAGGATTGGCTTTCTCGATCGCCTGCGCGATCAACGAAATCTCGGTCTGTGCCTGTTCGAGAGTGACGCCGCTGCGCACCCGGGCCACCACGTGCTCGGTGCCGCCCATGCCTGTCGGATCCCCGGGCATCAACGCGTATGGCGTCCACAGCTCGGCGCGCGATTCGGCCAGCTCGGTCGTCCGGACGCGGAAATCCGCCGGCATCACGCCAATGACGGTGTAGACCTCGTCATCCAGGGTGATCGTCCGGCCGATCACGTCGGGCGCGCCGCCGAATCGTCGCTGCCAGAATCCGTAGCTGAGAACAGCCTCGGGTTCCGCCCGGCCGAGATCCTGTGCCGAGACGGTGAACGTGCGGCCAAGAAGCGGCGGCGTGCCGAACACGTCGAAGTAGTTCGACGTGGTTTGGTCGATCAGGACCTCGAGTGGTTCCGGCCCGCCGGTCAGGTTCGCGCGCACATCGTGCCACGCGGCCATGTCCTCGACGGAGCGGCTCTGGAGTCGCCACTCGTGAAAGTAGGCAGTGGACACGCGAGACCCGGAGCTCGGACGCAGCATCACGAGGCGATCGGGCTCGGCGAATCGCAAGGGGCGCAGCAGCACGCCATCGACAATCGTGAAGATGGTCGTGCTCGCACCGATGCCCAGGGCCAGCGTCGCGATCGCGACGATGGCGAAGCCCGGGGCACGACGCAGCACGCGCAGCGCGTAGTTCGCGTCGCGCCGGACGCCGGCAAGGAATACTCCGAGACTCATCTGGTCGCCAGCCAGTTAAGCATAACCGTCAAGATCGGGCCGAAGGCTAGCTCGATTCGAGCCCCAGGCGCCGCAGCAGCACTTTGAATCGCTCGTCGCCCCGCAAGACGTCCAGCCGGGGATCGACTCCAGCCCAGTAGGCCAGCCAGAACGAGTGATCGCGATAGGCCTGTTCCAGCCATCGGAAAGCCTCGTCCAGCTCACCGAGCGCAACGCACACCAGTGCGATGCCGTAGTGTTGGACTAACCGTCCGGGCGCTGCGAGTTGCAGATCGGAGAGTCGCCGTCGTGCCTCCTCAGGACGCCCGGACATGGCGTAGGCATGTGCGGCGGCAGCCACACCGATGCTGGCGCCGCGCATGCAGGTGACCGCCCGGTCGAGAGACGCGATGGCCTCGTCTGTACAGCCCTTGCTGTTCGAGGCTGATCCCCATCCACAAGTGCGCCATGGGAAAGTTGGGGTCCATGTCGATGGCGCTCCGGCACAGCGCAATCGCTTCGTCATAGCGCCTCGCGAGCAAGTGCACCCAGGCAGCGTGATGGTGCACGACGAGAGACAGCGGCTCGAGCGCCTGGCCCAGACGCACCTGCGCAACCGCTTCGTCGAAGCGTCCCTGTGCGGCCAGCGTCAACCCGTAGTGAGTGTGCGCCAGCCAGTAGGCGGGTTTCCGCCTGATCGCGCGGTGACACGCGTCCTCCGCAGCATCCCAGTCGCGGTCCAGGCAGGACCAGATCACACACAGCTCGGCGTGTGCCTCCGGGAGATCGCGATCGACATCGAGCGCGCGCAGCGCCGCCGTCTTTCCCTTGGTCAACAGATCGGTCGGGACGGCGATGTCGAACGCCGTCATCACCACATAGGCGTCCGCCAGTCCGGTGTACGCCAACGAGTAGCCGGCGTCCCGCGCGATGGCCTGCTCGAAATACTCGACGCTCTTCTTCAGATCAGGAGTAGTTCTTCTGCTCCAGTGGTAGTGACCCTTGAGATAGAGCTGGTACGCCTCCGTGTTCTGCGTGTAACGCCTCGCCAGCCGCTCGCGCTCCTCCCCGGTCAGTTTCAGGCGCAGATTCGCGGTGATCTGTTCCGCAATCTCGTCCTCCACGGCAAAAATGTCGGAGACGCGCCGAGCGAAACGATCTCCCCACAGCTGCGCCTGCGCCTTCACGTCCACCAGCTCTGCCTGCACATTGAGTGTGTCGCCGCGGTGCAGGACCTTCCCGTCAAGAGCGCCTGCACCTTCAGCTGCCGTCCTGCCTTGAACGGATCGATATCACGGCCCTGTACCGGAAGGCTATGCTGCGTGGCACAACCCGCAATCCGGGGATCTGCGACAGGCGGTTGATCAGACTCTCGGTAATTCCATCGCTGAGGTACTCGGTCTCCGGATCGGCGCTGGCATTTGCGAACGGGAGCACCGCCATGGAGTCGATATGCGGTACGGTGTCCGTTGTGCGCCCATGCGTCGCGCGCGCGGCGTTCTGCAACGCGCCCGGCTCTTCGGACCGGAGCGCTTGCTCGAGCTCGGCGAGGTCCGTGCGCAGGTCGTTCGCCGACTGGTATCGATGATGCCGATCCTTTCGCAAGACAGCGGCGGACGATACGGTCGAGATCACGCGGTAACCCGGGGTTTCGCTCGGTCACCGGCTGTGGCGTGTCTCGCAAGATCGAGGCGAGCACGGACAGATGCGAGTCGCCCGTGAACGGACGGGTCCCGGTTGAAAGCTCATAGAGGATCACACCCAGCGAAAAGATGTCAGCGCGCCCATCGACATCCATGCCTTCCGCCTGCTCGGGCGACATATAGTGCGGGGTGCCAACGACGATGCCGGGCTGCGTGCCAGCCGGCGATGTCGAGGGGTCGGCCGCATGCCGGTCGAGGAGCTTCGCGAGGCCGAAGTCGAGCACCTTGACGTATGCCGTCGCGCCGCACCATCACGTTCTCCGGCTTGATGTCGCGGTGGACGATCCCGGCGCGTGCGCGGCGGCCAGCGCGCCGCGATCTGCATCACGATCCCGACGCCTTCAGCGGGTCGGCACGGTGCCGCGCTCGAGGCGTTGGCGCAGCGTCTCGCCATCGACGAGCTCGCTGACGATGAACGGACCTCGCGTCGAGGGTGCCGAAGTCATGAATCACAGAGGATATTCGGGTGATTGAGTGCCGATGCCGCCTGGGCCTCCATGTGAAAGCGGCGCAGGCGATCGGCGTCGGTGGCGACCCCTGCGCGGCAGCAGCTTCAACGCGACCGGACGATCGAGCTTGGAGTCGTGGGCTCGGTACACGTCGCCCATGCCTCCGGCGCCAATCCACGCAACGATGCGATAACTCTCGATGCTGCGGCCGATCACGTCGCGTGTGGGCCGTTCGATCAGTGCTGCGGCAGGCGTTTCGAGAAAGGTTGCAGCCTGATCGTGCGAGAGGAGCAACGCCTCGACCTGTTGTCGCAGGAGAGCGTCCGCGCTGCACACGTCGGTGAGATAGGCGGACACGTCCCCGCGGGTCGAGGACGACTGCCGCGTCGAACATCGCCTTGACGCGCGTCCAGACCGGTGGGGTCGCACTCATCGGCTGGCCAGTTGCTGGTGCAGCCAGGCTTTCGCCCACATCCAATCGCGCTTGACCGTTGCCGGCGAGATGCCGAGCGCGTCGGCCGTTTCTTCGATCGTCAGCCCAGCAAAGAAGCGCAACTCAACGATGCGCGCCTGCTGTGGGTCCATGGCGCCGAGACGCTCGAGCGCCTCGTCGAGCGCGAGGACGTCGACGTTCGACGCCGGCGCGATCGCCTTGTCGCCGAGCGTGGTGAACACGACACCTCCGCCGCGCTTGTCGCGGCCGCGCTCGCGCGCGTGATCGACCAGGATACGCCGCATCAGCGTCGCCGCGATGGCGAAGAAATGCCCACGGCCGCGCCACTCGATCCGTTCGAGACCCACGAGCCGGAGATACGCCTCGTTGACGAGCGCCGTCGTTTGGAGTGTGTGGCCGGTGTGCTCGCCCCGCATGTAGTGATGCGCGAGGCGGCGAAGCTCTTCGTACACGATCGGCACGAGCGCATCGCGTGCGGCCGCGTCCTGTTTCGACCACGCCGCCAGCAACAGGGAAACGTCGTGACGCGCCGAGGCGTCTTCTGGTCGTGGCATTACCGCACCGCACACATCAGTGGAGGAGGATTCTCAGCGCACGGACTCTGTCCTGGTGCGACGCGTGAGCCAACGGCCAGGAAAAAGACGCCTATTGGAGGGAGAAGATATGTCACACACACTCCCGCACAGCGATACTCCGACCGGGGTGGCGCCGCCACATGCTCAATTGATCCAGATGGCCACGGCCTACTGGGTATCGCGAGCGGTGTACGCCGCCGCGAAACTTGATCTGCCGACCATCTCGCGGGCGGGCCGAAGAGCGCCGCCGACCTGGCCGTGCCGACCAAGACACACGGACCGGCGCTACACCGGCTGATGCGCGCGCTCGCCAGCCTCGGCGTCCTGTCTGAAGATACCGATCAGCGCTTTGCGCTGACGGCTCTCGGTGAGGGCCTTCGGCGCGGCGCCAGTGGATCGGCGCGCGCCACGATTCTTGCGTTGGCTGGCAACTGGTGGTGGCGCGGATGGGAACATATCCTCCACTCCCTCAGAAACCGGCGAGACCGGAATGGAGCACGCGTTTGGTACCACGGTCTTCGACTATCTCGCGCACGAGCCGCAGGAGGCGTCGTACTTCAACGATGGCGATGATCGGCTTCCACGGCGCCGAGCCTCATGCGGTTGCGGCGGCGTACGACTTCTCCGACTGCACCACGGTCATCGACGTGGGCGGCGGCACAGGCAATCTGCTGGCAGCCATTCTCGAACGCCATCCTCGTGCGCGTGGCATTCTGGCCGACCTGCCGCACGTCGTGCGCGAGGCCCGAGTGGCCATCGAGGCACGCGGTCTTGCGCATCGCGTGACCCTCGAAGGCGTCGATTTCTTCACGGCCGTTCCACCCGGCGGTGACGTGTATCTGCTGTCGCACGTCATCCACGACTGGACTGAAGACCAGTGCCTCACGATCCTTCGCAATTGCCGTCAGACGATGGCGCCCGGCAGCCGGCTCTTGATCGTCGAGATGGTCTGGCGCAAGGCGATGCCCCGCACCCGGGGAAGTTGCTCGACCTGGCGATGCTCGTGATGCCCGGCGGACAGGAACGTTCCGAAGAGGAGTATCGCATCCTGCTGAACCAAGCGGGCTTTCACCTGATACGCGTCGTCCCGACTGACCGTGCTGTGAGCATCCTGGAAGCGGTTCCGACCAATCATGACCGCGTCGCTTGACCGCCGCACCGATAGCCCAGATCATCGGTTGCTTCGTGCGGTTCACCTGGCCCAAGGAGGATTGCGATGGGGATCCGGACAACTGTTGTTGGTTCCTGGTGGATTGATTCTGAAAACGAGCAGGATTTGGCGCGTCACTTTGCAGGCACGCTCACCCCTGCGGAGAGCGAGGCCCTCCTCACGCGAGCCGCGACACAGGCGATCAAGGAGCAACGCGACCTGGGGCTCGATGACTGGAGCGGCGGCGAATACCACACCGACAACTTCATCTGTCACGTGCATCGCCACCTGACGGGGCTCGAAGTCATCAAGCCGGCGGAGAGCACGATCTCCGACTACGACGACATCACGGTGGCCAAAGTCGTTGGCACGATTGACGCGCCGAAGGGGCTCGGGTATGCCGACGCATACAAGCGAGAGAAGGACCTGCCCGGCGGAGTGCGCAAGGCGGCCGTCGCCGGCCCGTTCGCTGTCCCGATCGCGGCGCTTTTTTCTGACATGGAGGCTGTCAAGAAACAGATCCCGGGGTTGATCTCGTTGGTCAATCGCGAGTTGCGCGGTATCGCGGACGCGGGCTGTCCTGTCGTGCAGCTTGATGCGGCGGTGGAAGCGCAGTTCGTGAACGCAGGATTCATGACGGCCCAGCAGGCAGCCGACGCCATCGCGGCGTGCTTTGAGGGAGTGACAGCGAAGAAGGCGCTGCACGTGTGAATGGCACCCTCCGCGGGCGACCGAGCGTTGGGGTCTTGCGTTGTGCGCCGTGGGTCGAGATTCTCCAGCGCCTCGACGGTGTCATCGACATCGCGCTGGTTGAGGTGAAGTACTTCAGCCAGGACCAAGAGCGTGAGGCCTTCAAGGCACTGCCGAAGAGCATGACGCTCGCCGCCGGTATCGTTGACGAGGCGTGCTATTGGATCGAGCCGGTCAAGAAAATCCGTGAGCGAATCGGCGACTGGGCCCGCGTCGTCGGGGAGGAGCGCTTGTGGGTGTCGACGAGCTGCGGCTTCAACCGCCACCCATCGCGCAACATTCCGGTGTTGCGCCAGAAGGTCGAGAACATGGTTGAGGCAGCTCGGACGCTGTAATGAGGCGCGGAGTCGCTTCCGGCAGCGCTTCGCTGGTCGCCTTGTTGCGCGCCCTGGCTTGGGACGCGGAACATCTCGCAGGATTCGCAGGATTCTCCGATCCCACGCCGTCAACGCATCGGCCAGCACCTCGGCGCCGCGCGCGGCCTCGCCCCTTCAGGCAATGAACGAATCCGCGCACTCCGCATCTGGATTTGCAACAACGGGTTTCACTGCTTAAGTCCTGCCGTCCAGTTTTGAACGATCGTGATCGGTGACGCGATCGCATCGTCGGTCCTCACGTTCATCAAGAAACGCTGGTTGTCCGGCGCCACCGCGAACTGATGCCTGTTCCCTCCGGCGGGAACGATCGATATGCGGAAGAGCTGCGACGGGCACCCGGCTGCAGCGCCTGGCCGTCTGACGTGAGGGACACGCGAACCGCCATCAGCGCGCCATCCGGTGCAAGATAAAAGACTTCGCGACCATCGTGGCTCCAGCGCGGCGTCACGCCCCCGCCGGTCGAGATCTGCCACTTCCCACTCGGTGCCGGAAACCGCTGGACGTAGACCTCGAAGCGTCCCGACTGATTCGAGTCGTACGCGATCCATCGACCGTCCGGCGCCAGCTCACCATTGCGTTCGTCGAAGGACGTCTGCACGACCGGAAACGGCTTTCGATCGCCAACGAGCGGCAGCGCCCATACGTCCAATCGCGTCTTCTCGTTCACGGATTGATACAAGACAAGACGGCCGTCGGCAGACCAGTCCGTCGGCATCTTGCTGTCCGCCGAGGAGAAGACCAGGTGTTCGGTTCCGGCGCCGCTCGCGGCCTTCTCGTAGAGATCGAACCTTGCACTCCCGGTGCCGAATAATACGCGACTGCCATCTGGCGACCAGATTGGTGCAACGGAGAACGTGAACGTGAACGGAGCCGCCATGGTTCGCGCACTCTCCAGCATCCACAGACCTACCTGGCCTGCGTTCGTGCGCTGGACGATCACACGCCGACCGTCAGGCGCGAGCGCGGGATTGATGAGACCGTCCTCGTCCGGCGGGCCGATCGTGCCCACGCGCGTGCCCCGGCGATCGACCCAGACCAGTTGCCGCCGAACCGCCACCGTTGCACGATGCGCCAGCACACCGGTAGAGGACACGGAAAACCCTCCCCTGTACGTATTTTGTTCTTCCGCCACCGATGAAGCCACCGCAACCGGGTCGCCGACCTCCGCACGCTCGACGTCGAAAGTGCGGGCCAGCAGCTTGCCTTGATCAACGGCCAGCAGGTACGCTCCAGGCGTGTACGCGGCGGCACTATTCGCCGACATGACGCGCCTGATTCCGGACCCGTCGAGCTGTGCGAGATACACGCCGGGCGACTCGGATCGTTTCGACCAGCCCAGAACAAAACCCTGCGGCCGTCGGGGAGCACCTGCGGCCATCGGTAACCTCCAAAACGTGACTGATCGGGTTCATAGAGCACCGCGACTGGACCACCGGATGCCGACACACGAAAGAGCGGTCCACTCACTATTGGGGCAAACACGATGGAACCATCGCGGCTCCACGATCCGCCGCGCCCGCCTGGTGCGTCGGCGAGGACCTGTGGGACGCCGCCGCCAACGTCGAGCCGCTTCAGCTTGCCATCCGCGAAGAACCCAAGGGCGCGTCCGTCCGGTGACCAGAATGGATAACTGGCTCCGTCGGTGCCGGGCAGCGGTTGCGCCGTCACGTCATCGAGTGGCCGCACCCACAGCCGCGAGACGTTCTCGACCGACGCGACGAAGACGAGCTGCCGGCCGTCGGGCGACAGCGCGAACGACATCGGATCATCGGTGGGCGGTGTGACGACGTCGAGGCGGGTGACCGTCGGCTCCGGGCGGGTCAACGTCAACGTAATGGCCGCGGCGACGATGCCGGCTAGGATCGCCGAGCCGGCGGCGATGCCGGCGACACGCAACCCTGAAGGCCGGCGCTCCAACCCACCGGGACGTCCATCGATCGGAGCTCCGATACGCGCGCCGTCGGTCAACAGGAACTGCACGACGGACATGTCTGCCAACCGCTTCTGCCGATCTTTCTCGAGGCAGCCGGTGAGGATCGTGAGGATGTTGGCGGGCACGCCGTCCGGCAGCGCCTTCCAGTCCGGCTCGCCGCGCAGGATCGCCGCGAGCGTGTCGCCGACACCTTCGCCCTCGAACGCGCGCCGGCCGGTCAGCAGCTCGTACAGGACACAGCCGAACGCCCAGATGTCGCTGCGTTTGTCGGCTGCGCGCCCCTTCGCCTGCTCGGGCGCCATGTAAGCCGCCGTTCCGAGAATCATGCCGGCTCGAGTCGCGAGCGTCGGCGAGTTGGTCAGCTCCCCGCCTCGACCCGGCGGTCCCGACCATCCGGACTCGAGTTTCGCCAGGCCGAAGTCGAGCACCTTTACCTGGCCCTCGGCGGTCAGCATGATGTTGCCCGGCTTCAGATCGCGATGGATGATGCCTTTGTCGTGCGCAGCCTGGAGTGCGTCGGCAGTCTGGAGCGCGACCGCGACCGCTTCCTCGACGGGCAGCGCGCCGGCCTGGGAGTCGATCTGCCAGTGACTCACCCTGGACGAGCTCGAGCACGAGGAATTTCGTCGATCCGGACTGTTCGAGGCCATAGATGGCGGCGATGTGCGGGTGATTCAGTGCAGCGAGGAGCTGCGCCTCACGCTCGAACCGGGCGACGCGGTCCGAGTCGCCGGCGAACGCTTCCGGAAGCACCTTGATCGCGACGTCGCGTCCGAGCTTCGTGTCGCGCGCACGGTAGACGTCACCCATCCCGCCGGCGCCAAGACGTGACACGATGCGATAACTGCCAACGGTGCGACCGCTCAGATCTGCCGCGTGGGCGATCAGCGCCGCTGCCGGTGTTTCGAGAAACGATTCCGCGCGATCGTGCGACACGAGAAGCGCCGCGACCTGCTGCCGCAATTGGCCATCGGTGCCGCACGCGTCCGCGACGTAGGCGGAACGCGCTCGCACATCGAGGACGACCGCGGCATCGAAAATCGCCTTGACGCGCGTCCAGTCGATTGGCTCCACGCTCATCGGCTGCCCAACTGCTGATACAGCCAGGCTTTCGCCCACGTCCACTCGCGCTTCACGGTCGACGGCGAGACGTCGAGCGCTTCGGCCGTCTCTTCTCTCGTCAGCCCGCCGAAGAAGCGCAGCTCGACCATGCGCGACTGCTGGGGGGCCATCGCGGCGAGACGATCGAGCGCCTCGTCGAGCGCGATGGCATCGATTGTCGACGCCGACCCGATCTGCTTGCCGTCGATCGAGGTGAACACGACACCGCGGCCACGTTTGTCGCGGGCGCGGTCGCGGGCGCGGTCGACCAGGATGCGGCGCATCAGCATCGCCGCCATCGCGAAAAAGTGCGCGCGATCGCGCCACTGCATCCGATCGAGGTCCGCCAGCCGGAGATAGGCCTCGTTGACGAGCGCCGTCGTCTGGAGTGCGTGGCCGGTGCGCTCGCCCTTCATGTCGTGATGCGCGAGGCGCCGCAGCTCCCCGTAAATGATCGGCACAAGGGCATCGCGCGCGGTCGGGTCGTGCTGCGACCATGTCGACAACAGCCTCGAAACCTCTCGACGCTGAGACAGCTCTTCTGATTCTGGCATCGCCGCGGCCATGGATGGGGAGCGAATTCTAACGTAAAGGTCCCAGGCGTGCTACGACTTCGTCCGCGAACCCCATCACCGTCAACACCATCAGCCCCGGATGGATCGAAGACAGCGTGCTCAGCACCCTGCCGGATCCGGTCGTGCAGATGATCCGCGACCACCACCGGAACGGATGGACGCCGATGCGGCGGCTGGGCACGCCAGCAGACGTCGGCAACGCGGTCACGCTGCTCTGCTCGAACGAGGCGGGGTGGATTACGGGTCAGCTCATCGCCGTGGACGGCGGGATGGGGCTCATGGATCCCGCACTGCCTCTCGCGATTCAACAGCCGGAGCTGCAGGCGCAGGCCGTGTAACAACGTCGAGTGAGCCATTTCGCCATCGAAAACCGCCTATTGCGATGGGGCTATTTCGCCAAGCAACGCAGAAGGGCCACACCAATGACAGACCGACTGAGACGAACGAGATGGACGTTGCGGCTGATCTTCGCGTCACTGATTGTCTTCGCACGCATCAGCACGATGGAGGCGGCCACAATCACGGTCACGAACACGAACAACGACGGCGATGGTAGCCTGCGTCAAGGTGTTCGTGACGCAGCTGCTGGGGATACAATTGAATTCGATCTGCCTGACTATCCTGCCACTATTTTTTTTGGCGCTGAGATACTCATCAACAAGGACCTCACAATTCATGGGCCCGGGGCGGATCGGGTGATCCTCACCGGAGGGGGCTTTTCCCGTATCTTCCGGATAACGTTCGGCACTGTCACTCTCGACGGCATGACGATGACTGAGGGCCGCTTCAGCCTCCCCGGCGGCGGGGCCATTCTCATCACGCAAACCACATCGACGGTCACTACAGTGACGGTCAGCAATTGTGTCGTCACTCACAGCGGGACATCGGGCTCCGGTGGTGGGATTTTCAACATCGGGACGCTGACCATCATCAACAGCAGCATTTCCGACAACTTCGCTCATTCCAATGGCGGCGGTATCGCCAATAACCGCACGCTGACGATCATCAACAGCACGATCGCCAACAACGAATCGGATGCTATAGGCGGGGCGATTTCCAACATCGGGACATTGACGGCCGTCAACACCACGATTTCTGGTAACAGCGCAATCGGTTTTGGCGGAGGCATAAATGCTGGCGGCACCGAAACGCTCTCGAATGTTCTGATCGCCGGTAATTACCTTGGTTATGTCACGCCGAATGATATCGGCGGCGGCACGATTGACACCGCTAACTATGACCTGGTCGGCGATTCGGAAAGTGCTGGTGGGATTACAAACGGCGTAGCCGGCAGTACCGTCGGTAACGATGGAGTCGGCACGCTTGATATCAGCACTGTGTTGAACGTTAACCTCATCTACAATGGCGGTCCTACGTTCACGCTGGCGCTTGTGTGCGGCAGTCCCGCCCTTGATGCCGGCCATGACGCTCTTGCCATGAACGCGGACAATGCTCCATTGACCACAGACCAGCGCGGCGTGGGCTTCCAGCGCATCGCTGACGTGTCCGTTGACATCGGTGCTTTCGAGCGGCAGCAAAGCTGCACCTATCAGTTTGCGGGCTTCTTCCAGCCGGTCGACAATCTTCCGACTGTCAATGTGGCTACTGCCGGAAGCGCGATTCCCGTGAGATTCACTTTGAACGGTGACAAGGGTCTCGACATTTTTGCGGCGGGTTATCCGGCTTCAACCGTGATTCAGTGCGGCAGCTTGGATGCTGTCAGCACCGTCGACGAAACCGTCAATGCGGGTGGGAGCACGCTGAACTACGACGCAACGACAGACCAATACAACTACGTTTGGAAAACAAACAAAGCATGGAAAGGAACGTGTCGTCAGTTAGTTGTCAAGTTGAGCGACGATACGATCCACGTCGCTAACGTCACGTTCAAGTAAGAACTGTGACAGCGGCTGCAAACATCCTGTTGAGCCGCAGTCGCTGCGGTCGCGGCCGGTTCACGACATGGGGCCGATGTCGCAACGCCAAGATCTCGAGCTAAAGGGCAGCCCGATTGCGGAGCCACACGCTGAGTCAAAAGTAACGAGACAACGACTGATCGCATCATCGGACGCTATCAGCGGAAGATGGCGCCTGAACCTTAGGCGTCGTCGAATGTGGCGCTGCCTCTCGCGATTCAACAGCCGGAGCTGCAGGCGCAGGCCGTGTAGCAGTGCCGATTGAGCCCTTTCGCCATCGTAAACCGCCTATTGCAATGGTGGGGGCCCAGTCGGCGGCGTGGCTGCCCAAGTCGTCTTCGCCATTGGCGACTGAAAACGACGGCACGCTCGTCGTGCGGGCCGGCTGCACGACCTTCAAGGCAACCGTGCAGTTCAATCTGGTGCCCCGGGCTCGATAGATGTCCCCATGCCACCGGACCCCAGGCTGCTCGAGTACTCTGTACTTACCGAGGCGCATTCCCGATTGCAGGACAGGCCGAGCGGGCGGGCGTAGATCTCTGCGGAGTCCTTGGAGAGATCCTGGAGTTCTTGGCTTGCGAGCCCCGTATCCTCCGGGCAGTCATCCGGTAATAGTCAACGAGCCACGTGACCGACGCTGAGTTCCAGGCCGCATTCGACCGGCACAAGGATGCCGTGTACCGGTTCGCCTGGCGCATGTCCGGCTCGCCGGCCGCGGCGGAGGACATCACCCAGGACGTGTTCGTCGGGCTGCTGCGACATGCGGACCGGTTCGATCCGGCACGCGGGACGCTGCGCGCCTTCCTGCTGGGGATCGCCCGGAACCTCACGCTCAAGCACTGGCGGTCACAACATCGCTTCGAGCCGCTGGACGAGGACGCGGTTGTCGCGGAGCCCGTCGATCTCGATCGCGGCGAGGTCGGCGACATCGTGGGCCGGGCCGTGCGCGCGCTGCCGCCGCTGCAGCGCGAGGTGGTGATCCTCGCCGAATACGAAGGCCTGACGCTCGCCGAGGTCGCGCGCGCTGTGGACGCCGATGTCGGCACGATCAAGTCGCGACTGCATCGCGCCCGCGAGAACCTGCGCCGCACGCTGGCGCCGCTGCGGAGCCGGCAACCGACCACCACGTGAGGACCGTATGGACGACCAGGAGCTGAATCGAATGCTGCGCGAATGGACGGCGCCGGATGCGCCGCCCCATCTGCGCCCCGCTGCCGCGCGAGGGTCACGGCTGCGATGGCTGGTCACCGGCTCGATTCGCATACCCGTACCCGCCGCGCTCGCCGCGCTCCTGCTCGTCGCGTTGTGGATCCCGGGAGACAGTTCTTGATGCGGCCGGAACCGACACCGACGCCGACCCCGACGCCCGCGACATCCGGGCCACGGCCATCCGGCGAGCTGGTGAGGTACCCGTTGACCGGTGCGCTCGAGGGTTTCGACGCGGTGCTCGTCGAGGTGAACTTCCGGCCCGGTATGTCATCCAGGGAGCATCGTCATCCCGGTCCGATCCTCGGGTACGTCGTGGACGGACAGATGCGGACTGCCATCGATCATCAGCCGGACCAGATCATCCCCGCGGGCGGCACGTTCTTCGAGCCGCACGGCGCCCTTCATACGTCGTTCGGTTCCGCGAATGCGGATGCGCCGGTCCGCGCCGTGGCATTCCTGGTGGTACCGACTGGCAGCCCGCTCACGGAGCCCGCCTGAGACGCCCTCAGGCCGTTCGAAGGAACTCCAGAATCGCGTCCTTCAACGTCGAGACGGCGAGGCCAGTGCCACAGCGGTCTCGACTCTTTTCGAGCGACTCGTGTCTGGTCCAGCAGTGATCCAGACTGGCCAGCTCACGATACTCCGCACGGCCGGGACGCTGCGCGTTGACGAACACGGGAATACGAGACGAACCAAGTTGTGCCGTGCCCTCGTCGAACTCGCCGTGCAGCACGAGGACGCGCGAGTTCACCCGCGACCAGGCGCCAGGGACATCGACGGCAGCGAACTCCTTGAAGAATCGCTCCGAGCGGCCGGGGTACGGAGACGGAGGCTGCCCGAGCGTTCCGTACACAACAATGCCCCGGATCGCACGTTCGACTGCGAGCGAAGGAGCAAACACGCCGCCGAGCGAGATGCCCAGCAGGTAGATCCGATCCGTATCCACCGACGGATGTCGTGTCAGCGCGGCCAACGCAGCGCGGTATCCCTCGAGTTCCTGCGTGTAGCCGATGGAGCTGCACGGCGGTCCCTGACTGTCTCCGATACCGGACTTCTCGACCCGCATGGTCACGAACCCCTGTGTCCCGATGTCGCGGATGAGTCCGGACTGGGCCACGTCGGCGGCCATCGGCGTGTCCACGCTTCCGCAACTCCGCCTGGTATCAACATCACTGCCGGACGCCGTGCGTTCCCCGCGTCAGGTCTCGAGGATCGTGCGCAGACGGCTGCCGTCGCTGAGCGCCACTGAGTCGTATTCGAACGTCACACCGGACCTGGTTTCACGCGGCATCGGCCGCAGCTGCACGACTTGCCGCCGCGACTGGCCCTCGCGGACAAGATCGATCGTGGTGTTCGTGCCTCCAGCATGCCGCGCAACTTTGGCGACCACGTCCTCAGGCGTTCCGATGCGCTCGCCATCGACAGCCTGGATCACATCTCCGACGCGGATACCTTCGGCGGCGGCAGAGGAGCCGTCGACGACCGCGGTCACCCTCGCACCGGACTCATTCGGCGCGAGCGCCACGCCGAACCACCCGCGTCGTGGAAGCGTGTCTACGCCCTTCTCCTGCTGGCCGGCGAGTGTCGCCGCTCCGAGGAATGCGCCGGCGATGACGACGAACGCACGCATCATGTTGACCATCCTACCAGCCTGCGGCGAGCCAGCCCGTATCCTCCGTGTGGTCTCCCGGTAAGTGCGACGACAAGGAGAGCCATGAAGCTTCTTGTTGGAATTGCACTGGTCCTCGCGCAGACCGCACAGGCGCCGATGCCCTACACGGCTATTCACAAACCGGAATTCGTGGCGGCGTCGGCGGCAACGTTTCTTCAGGACGATGACATCGTGCTCGGTGTGACGAATGGCACTGTCGCCAGGGCCTATCCCGCGGCCGACCTCGCGCAGCATGGGGCGGTCTCGGACGTGATGCCGGACGGTCCAATCTCGGTGACCTTCTGCGGAGTCTGCAATACAGGCGTCGTCTTTCGCGCCGACGTGAAGGGGCGAACGCTGCGCTTCCAGTACGACCGCATGGTTGGCGCGAACGAGGTGCAGAAGGATCTCGAAACCGGCACGAGCTGGCAGCAGGCCACCGGCGAAGCGATCGACGGTCCCCTCAAGGGCACACGCCTGACCCTCTATCCGGTGGTTCGCACCACATGGGCTGAGTGGCGCAGGCGATATCCCAGCACGCTGGTGCTTCAGCCGCTGCCGGGATACGCGGAGCGCATGCCCAGCCGGAGCAAGCGCATCAAGGACAACACGCGCGTGGGCCCCGAAGGGCCGCCAAACGGCGCGCTCACGCTCGACACGCGATTGCCGGCGCGCGAAACCGTGGCCGGACTCGAAGTCGGTCGCGAGGCAGTGGCCTACCCGTTCTCGGAACTGCGCCGCGCGCGTGTCGTCAACGACCGTGTTGGCGGACTGCCGATTGTCATCGTCCATCAGCCCTCGTCCGATACGACGACGGCCTTCGACGCGCGCGCCAAGGGCAAGGTGCTGACGTTTCAGGCAACGAACGATGATGCGAGCTCCGTGATCGATCGCGAGACCCGCTCGACATGGAACGCGTATGGACTGTGCCTCGAAGGTCCGCTGAAGGGCACGCAACTGAAACAGGTGATTCTCGTGCCGCAGTTCTGGTTCGCCTGGTCGCAGTTCCATCAAGGGACCAGGATCTTCACCGCACGTTGAAAGGAACACACATGACTCTGCAGGACCGTCGGACATTCTTCGGAATCGCAGCGGCATCTCTGCTGCCGCTCGGGATCGATGCACAGACGCCCGCGCCGCCACGACCCGGCGGCGAACTGGCGCGACACGCGTTGACGGGACCTCTCGAAGGGTTCGAGGCCGTCCTCGTCGAGGTCGCGTCTCGACCCGCGCAACCCGGCGCATCAGCCCAGGGACAAGCCCATCGTCATTCGGGGTTCGTCCTCGGCTACGTCCTCGACGGGCAGTTGCGATTTGCGATCAACAACGAGCCGGAACGCGTCATCCCCGCGGGCAGCACGTTCTTCGAGCCCATCGGCGCCCTTCACTCCACGAACGGCTCGGTGCCGGGTGCGCCGGCGCGATTCCTCGCCTTTCTGGTCGTCCCCAAAGGCGCTCCGGTCGTGGTCAGTAGCTAAGGCATCAGAAACTGAACGCGACTGACAGCACGACAACGGGCTCGCTGTCGTCCGGGTTGAAGATGTAGGTCGTGGCCTCGAGGTCCTTGTAAGTGATGACGAGCAGGCCGCGCTGGACGTCGCGTTTTCTCGTACGGGCGCGTGCCCATTCGCTTGCGGACTCGAAGATAACCCGACGGGTCTAGACCACCACGCTCCCTTCGGCGAAGCGCCGATACAAGAATCTGGCAGGTAGGCTATTCTCCATCTCGGACAATGGCTGAGCAGGACATCGTTTCTCCAAATCGCTGGGACTGACGCCGCAGCAGATCATCCAAACGTATTCTCGACAGAATGGGAGACGTTTATTGAAGAATGGACGGAAGGGTTTCACACGCCTACGCTCAAGTCGTCGCTGGGCGGCCGGGAGACAAAGGACGAGACGTCGTTGCACACGTCACAGATCCGTCAGTCGTGACGGGGGATGGGACAGCTACAATGCAAGCATTACGATCATGCCTCCATCCGAGCGATGTGTATGCTGAACTCGGCAAGCTTTGCTTCTACACGCATGACGGGTCGTCAGCACGCCTCGTAGTAGCTGTAGCCCGTTGGCGTGGTGTGACCTCTATGATCTGCTCGCAAGCTGGTCGGCTTCAATGGAGTTGATTGCGAACTGGGACACGTACTGCTGAAGAAAATTAGCAGCCGAAAGGACGTGCCGCTAGA
The DNA here is from genome assembly GCA_963751025.1 of uncultured Acidobacteriota bacterium. Lineage (GTDB taxonomy): Bacteria > Acidobacteriota > Vicinamibacteria > Vicinamibacterales > UBA2999 > Gp6-AA40. The sequence goes on from CAVVTC010000020.1 coordinate 162,581, forward strand.
AGGCGCGCTCAAGACGCACGTCGACGCATTCGACTTCAGCATCGTCTGGTTCATCACGCCGGCAGAGGTTCTCACACAGCACAAACGCACTTCGCATTGGTTTCGACGCTTCAAGATAGACGGTCCAGTGCGACCCCAGGTGGGTTACCGCCGGAAGAAGTCCAGCCAACGGAATTACGGTATGTGCAATGTCTGCTCGACGCGTACGGCGATCACATGAAACGACGCTTCGATACGCCGGTTAGTCTCTCGTCTGAGCCACGCTTTGCGAATCACTTCAAACGTGCCAGACAGTCTTTCTTTTCCGCCGACGCCTGGGACGCTTTTCTCGAGATCATTTCGACGACAACGTTTTTGAAAAGGTGAAGGATCATCTGTATGACGGCGTCGTTGACTTTGAGGCTGAACACGCGACGGGTTTTGAATGCGTTCAGAAGGTAATGGAGCTTGCCGTAGCAGTGACACTTCCTGCATCAGAACTGAAAGACTACCTGGAGCCAGCGGACAAGAAGGGCTTGTGCCATCACCTCGCAAACGACGGAAGACTAACGTGGTGTAGCGATGCCGGAAAGTGAGCCTCAAGCAAAATCAGTCCGGGTTTTTAACAGCGAGTTGGAGTCGGGAATCCGCTGCGCGGCAGTGCTGCTCGCCGTTTTTCCTCAAAGCTGTGACCTGCAGCGGTTAGTGCAGTACAGCTACCTAATCGTCCATTCGGGCGACGTGCCGGACGGTCCGCCAAGTATCCATCCGGCACGCCGCACCGCTCTGGCGAACTCATAGTTCGTCGGCGCTGGTTCAGGGTGGGCTGGAGCTCATGGCCACCCGGTCTGTGGTTCAGCGGACGTTTACTCCAAACGGCATTGGCCACTTGGCGGGGGAATACGCTCTCACGTTCCTCGATGCCTTTCGACGAGCTACGCGGCAAATTTGCGAAGTCGTGCCGCGTGGATTGCTGAGCGTTTTCAGCCATGGCTGACGTAGAGCTTGCATCGTTCATGCAATTCCATTGGAAGCACTGGGGGGCGGAATTCGTGCGCCTGATTTCGTCGAGGCTCGGGAAGAGTGAACTCTGAGCGATGATCATTCGAGAACTCGCGGTGACAGATGGGAATCTGCCGGCAGCCACCGTCACTTTTGCTAGCGGTTTAAACCTAGTGGTCGGCGCGTCAGACACGGGCAAGACCTTCATTTTCGAGGCCATCGATTTCATGCTGGGGGCGAAGGGACCGTTGCGGCGTATTCCGCAAGCGGGCGGTTATGTCGATGTGTCCCTGGCGATAGACGCGTCGAGTGGCGTTCCGTTCACCCTGCGCCGTGGGTTCACCGGAGGTGAGTTCGCTGGTCGAATTCGGCAAGGGCCGAAGCTCCGCCGCCACGACCAGGCGAGTCTATCGGCGGTCCATAGCGATGATCCAAGCCGCTCTCTGTCGGCATACCTACTGAGGGCCATAGGGCTGCTGGGCAAGCAGGTTCGCAAGAACGCCTCCGGAGCGAAGGAGAGCTTGTCGTTTCGTCACGTACGGCATCTGACACTGATTGACGAAGAGCGGATCATCCAACAGGCCTCACCCGTAACCACTGGGCGGTCCACCACCCGCACTGCCGATGAAAACGCGTTCGCCTTCTTTTTAAGTGGTGTCGACGACAGCAGCGTAATTTCGGGAGAAACTAAGCAGCAACGTGACGCGAGGCTGAGCGTTGAGCAGGACGTCATCATGAGTCTTCTGGAAGGCACACGACAAGAGTTGAATGCGTTTCAGTTGGGCGCGGTGAACTCCACAGACGAAGCGACGCGTCTGGATGCAGCCATCGAAAGAGCAACTACTAGCGTCGTGACTTCGCAAGCTGACATCGAAGACCGTCAACGCAGACGCGAAAATACAATCGCTCAGCGTGCAGGCCATCGTTCCAGGCTTGCATCGTGGCTGATCAAGTTTCCGCCTACGCTGTTGCGTGACTACTACGACACTGACTACGCGCGTTTGGCGACCGCGATCGAGGCTAGCCAAGCATCCACGTCTGCCTGAGGGCATCTGTCTTTCTGTAACCGCCCTTCGATGCTGACGCTGTGACTACGGGACATGAGCAACGATCGGCCTGCTGGCAGAGATGGCGAAGATCGGGTCACTCCGACGAGATCTGATCTCGCAACACGATTCGATCGGAAATAAAGTTCTCGGAGACAAGATGGCCGATCTGAACCTGGCGCTGGCTACTGTGACGAAGACCTTCAGCGGATACTGCCCGGCAGCGACTACCAACCGGAACAGCTTAGAGGCTTTGATGCAACGGCGAACCACTGTGCCAGGCTATCACTCTGCAAACGACTGCCGACGGACTGAGCATAGACGGCCACACTGAGATGCAGCAGTGGCGCGCCCTACCAAGCTCGCTCGAAAAGAGAGCGACCACAGGTTCAACAACCGAGTTCTGTAAGTCGTCGAAGAAATACTAGCCGCATGGAAGTCCCAAATTTGGGTCGCGTAACCTTCGATCCCGACAAGGGAGACATAGGTCATCGGTGGCCAAGACCGAGCTAACAAAGGCAAGGGGTACCGGGCGATCACATATGCGGCACGTATCGCACTGATGAGAGTTGCATCGCGGTGTGCACATCCTGGGTTTGTTGTCTCGACACTCCACTAAATCCGTTCAAGGGACCCACATCAGCAACTCCTGACGAACGAGTTACAGACGATGTGAAGGTGGGCGAACGGCGACAGCTGGGCGAGACCAGTGACGAGGAGAGAGGAGCACCCGGGAGTGGGGCGGGCACCCCACCAGACGTAGTGGAGATATGGGTCGGCGTAGAGCGACGGCCACCGCGCAACGAGTCACGACCGCGACGCGACGGCGAGTCGGCCAGGCTCGTGTGCTCTCGCTCGAGCTCGGCATCAGAAACTGAACGCGACTGACAGCACGACAACGGGCTCGCTGTCGTCGGGGTTGAAGATGTAGGTCGTGGCCTCGAGGTCTTGTAGGTGATGCCCACGAGCAGGCCGCGCTGGACGTCGCGTTCGGTCTCGTAGGCGCGCGTGCGCTCTGTGACCAGCCCGGCGCGAAACCACTCTGTCGGCCCGAACGTCAGCTCCGACCAGTTGTAGAAGAAACTGTCCGCCGAGTCGTGGGCGTCGAACACGTACTCGCCCTCGCTGAAGAACTCGAGCTGCCGCCAGCTCAGGGACCCGCTGTAGCCGGGGGCGATGCCGTCAGTCTGGCCGAAGACTCCACCGAGCTTTGGCGTCAACTCCCATTCGAGCGTTTCTCCACCGGACAGGTTGTAGCCAAGCCAGATCGAGCCGGTGTTGAGATCCTCGTAGTTGACCCGCGCCGAGAGGTGCAACCAGCCGCGATCGGCCGCGATCGTGGGCTGCGCGTAGTTGCCCTCCTCCGGCAGGAAGTAGGTGTAGACCGACGAATCGAAGGCCCACTCCGGAACCGGCGTCGCCGTCTGCGCAGACACGTGAGCGGCAGACGTGACGAGAATCGCGCACGCGATGTATGCGGCGCGCACCGCTTCACCCCCCGAGCGCAATCGTCATCGCGACGAGAGCGCTCCCCAAGGCCACCATGGACAAGCCGACCGCCCATGGCGACCATCCGACGACGCGCCCGTAGGCGACGCCGGCAATGAACATCATCGCGACGGCGATCGCATTGGATACGCGCATCGCTCTCATGGCGTCGTCCATGACGATGAACGGAATCGCCACGGGGAACGTGGAGATGAACACGAGGAGAAACACACCCAGCGCGCCGCGCCAGTCGGTGCCGTTCAACCGCGGCCGCGTCGGTGGCTCCGGCAACTGGGTCAATCGTTGATGGATCCGAACGAAATCCGCCGGGTCGAGGACCGCCGCGATCGCCGGCGGCAACGCGTCCGCAATCAGTCGGCCTGCACGCGCGGCATCGCCTGCGCCGCGAACGGCGCGGAAGACCCTCAGGCTGCTCCCGCGCTCGCCGAGAACACCCATCAGATACAGCACGCCATCGATGATGCCCCACGCGATGTTGCACCCGAGCGCGCCGATGAGCATGGCGCGGACGTCGTCGCGCCCGGCCTCGGCCGCGCTGAGCGAGCCCGTGAACGTGAGCACCATGATCAAGCCGAACAGCACTTCGGCGATGCGCTCGCTGGGATCGAGCACTCGAGTCGAGCCGCCGGCGGGAACGTCAAGTAGATGCGGCATTCGCTGCAGGCGGCAACAGGTAGAGGGTCATCGCGAAAATGAGATACACCATCAGCACGAGCACGCCGACGAACCAGGTCGATCGTCCGCTGTTGGTCACGAACGCGCCGATGAGCGTCGCGATCAGCATCATCGCGACCGCGCCAGGCCAGAATTGCAGGTCCATCGGCGTGGGCCCGATGACATAACTGAGCAGCACCAGTACCGGTGCGACGAACAGCGCGATCTGCGAGGCGCTGCCAAGCGCAATGCCCACGCTGAGATCCAGGCGGTTCTTGCGGGCGCCGGCGAACGCCGACGCCATTTCGGCGGCGCCGCCCACGAGCGCGACGACGATGAAGCCGACAAACGCGGGCGTCATGCCGAATGCCGCCGAGGCCTCCTGCACCGATTCGACGAACACCTCGCTCACCAACGCCACGACCACGGTGACGACAGCCAGCAGGATCAACGCGACTCGAATCGGCCACGGCGCGTCTTCCCCGTCACCGTGGTGCTCCGCGCTCGCGAACAGCTCGCGGTGTGTCTTGAGCGAGAACAGCATCCCGAGCCCGTAGGCGACGATGAGCAGCCCCGACAAGCCGAGGCTCAACGTCTGAGTGAACGTCGACGAGGAGGCCAGGCCAGGTTCACCGACCGTGGATGGAATCAGCAGCGCGATCGTCGCGAGCAGGAGGAGGCTCGCCTGCAGGCGCGCGCCGACGCGGTTGAATTCCTGGATGTGGTACTTGAGGCCGCCGAGCAGAAATGATGCGCCGAGCATGAACAGGCTGTTGGTGACGATCGCGCCCGCGACCGACGCCTTCACCAGCATGTATTGGCCGGCCTGCAATGCCGTGAGCGCAATCACCAACTCGGTGAGATTGCCGAGCGTGGCGTTGAGCAGTCCACCGACCGCATCGCCCGTCTTCGCCGCCACCGATTCGGTCGCGTGGCTCAAGAGCGCCGCGAGCGGGACGACCGCGAGGACCGACAACACGAACAACATCGTGTGCGCGTCGGGCGCGAGCGCCTCTGCGACGAAGAGGACCGGCACGAAGACGAGCAGCCACAGCAGCGGGTTGTGACGAAGGAAGGTGAGCAGGGCGGTCAGAGCCTCCCGCTCAGAACACCACGAGGGCGGGCGCCGGGACTATGCGAAACTGCCCGGCCGTGAACCTTTCTCTCCTTCGGGCGTATTCTCCCTATGTGAATCTACAAGAGCTCGGGCCGCGGGCCGCCTAAAGGCGGCCCCCACGAACGACGATGAGCGACGACACTGACGTCCTGCAGGGCACGCTCGATCTCCTGATCCTGCGCACGATTGCCCTCGAGCCGATGCACGGCTGGGCGATCGCCCAACGAATCCAGCAGATCTCCAACGACTTGCTGCGCGTCGCGCAGGGGTCGCTCTACCCCGCGCTGCACCGCCTCGAGCACCAGGGCTGGATTGCCGCCGACTGGGGCGTGTCGGAGAACAACCGCCGCGCTCGCTTCTATTCGCTGACCAGGGCCGGCCGCAAGCAGGTCGAGGCCGAGGTCGCCAAATGGGAGCGCCTGTCGGCCGGCGTTAACCTGGTGTTGAAAGCGACCTGACGTGCGCGCCTGGGACATCATCCGCAGCCGGCTTCAATCGCTCTTCTTCCGCGATCGCCGCGAATCAGATCTGAGCGAAGAGCTGCAGCTCCATCTCGAACGCGAGACCGAGCGCCTGCAGGCAACTGGCCTGTCGCGCGAGGACGCGCGCCTCCAGGCGCTGCGCCTGTTCGGCGGCGTCGAACAGATCAAGGAGGCGTCACGCGATGCGCGCGGGACCGGGGCCTGGGACGCGCTCGTGCGCGACACGCGACACGCGGCGCGGCGCCTCGTACGCGATTGGCGTTTCACGACGGCCGCGGTGCTGATCCTCGGCATCGCCATCGGCGCCAACACCGCGATCTTCAGCGTCGTCAACGCGGTGCTGTTCCGCAGACACGCCTTCGCCGACCCCGATCGACTCGTCAACATCTATCAGAACGATCGCGCCGGAAAGCCGATGGTCGTCATCGGGTATTCCGCCTACATGGAGATGGCGGAGTACACCGACATCTTTGCCGGGACGATGGCCGCCAGCATCCCGAACCCCCAACGCTATCTCAATGACGGCGTCGTACGCGACGCCGTCGTCGAGTACGCGACCGCGACGTACCTCAACGTTCTCGGATTGCAGCCGTCGCTCGGTCGCTGGTTCGACGCCACGGAGGAGCGGCGCGGGGCTCCAATCGTCGCCGTCCTGGGACATCAGGCATGGACCAGGCTGTTCCGCGCCGACCCCTCCGTCGTTGGACGCGTGATTCGGATGGAAGGTGTGCCGGTCACGATCGTCGGTGTCGGTCCAGCCAATCACCGCGGCACACTCGACGTCGGTCTCGGCACGGATTTCTGGCTGCCGATTACGGCCGTGCCGGCGATGATGCCGGCCGGCCAGCCGCGCAACGCGCCCACGATCCTGGTGCCGTTGTTCGTGAAAGCGCGTCTGCGCGAGGGCGTCACGGTGGCGCAGACCAGCGCGGCGATGGACGTGCTCGGGCGCCGCCTGTTCGCCGAGATTCCCGAGCAGTATCGTCGCGGGGGCGAGTTTGCGCTGGGCCCGGGCATCACCGTCGTTCCCTCGAGCGACGTACGGATCCACCCGCAGGCGGACGTGCCGTTCATGGCCATGGCGTCGGTCGTGCTCGTCATCGTCGGCCTCGTCCTCGCCATCGCGTGCAGCAACCTGGCGACGCTGCTGCTGGTGCGTGGCGCCGCGCGCGCGAAGGAAGTCTCGGTGCGGCTGGCGATGGGCGCCTCGCGACGTCAAATCGTGCGGCACCTGCTGATCGAAAGTCTGCTGCTCTCGCTCGTGGGCGGCATCGCCGGTTGCGTGCTGGCGTGGTGGGGCATCCGGGCACTGCAGGCGATCGATCTTCCGTTCAGAGTGGATCTCAATGTGGACTATCGCGTGCTCGCGTTTGCGATCGCGCTGTCACTCGTCACCGGCGTGGTGTTCGGCCTGGCGCCGGCGATCAAGGCCACGCGAGTCGATCTCCTCCAGACACTGCGAGACGAAGGATTGCAGCCGATCGATCATCGCCGGCTCACGCTGAAGAACGCGCTCATCGTCGTACAGGTCGCCGTCTCCGTGCTGCTGCTCGGCGGCACGAGCATCTTCCTGCAGGCGGTGTCAGCGACGAGAGCGCTTCGCGTCGGCTATGCCGTGGACGGCGTGGCGATGCTCGAAACGGATGCACGGTTTGCCGGCTACTCGGAGAGCGCGGCGAAGACGATGTACGACGATCTGCTGCGGCGGGTTCACGCGATCCCCGGTGTCGAAGCGGCGACGCTGCTGCGCGGCCTGCCGATGGCATCGACAGGCGTGTCGATTGTCGGTGACGGCGCCACGGGTCAACCGGGATCGGAGGTGGAAACGTCCATGCTCGAGGCTGGACCCGGCTTCTTCGAGACGCTCCGCATCCCGCTGCTCTACGGCCGCACGTTCGACGCCCGCGACCGCGCCGACACCCCTCGCGTCGCCGTGATCACCGAGGCGATGGCACGAAAATACTTCGGCACCGTAGACGCGTCCGGCCGGCGATTCCGGTTGCAGAACGATCCGAACTCCTGGACCGAGGTCATCGGCGTCGTGCGCAATACCGGCACCGGAGACTTCGAGGACGACATCCTCGATCCGATCAGACCGGTGTACTACCGCTCGCACACTCAATCAGGCGCGCAGGCCACGACCATCGTCGCACGAACATCGCGTGACGCCGAGAGCCTGCTGGCCGCGATGCAGCGCGAGCTGCGCGCGGTGGACATCACGCTGCCGGTGATGACGGCGAAGACGATGGCGCAGGCCCGCGCGGAGTCGGAGACGGCGCCGGCGGTAGTAGCGACGTTTCTCGGCGTGCTTGCCGGTCTTGGGCTGGTGCTGGCCTCAATCGGTCTCTATGCCGTCGTCGCGTTTGCGGTGGCGAGGCGGTCGCGCGAGATCGGCATCCGGATGGCGCTCGGCGCGCGGAGTCAGCAGGTCGTCTCGAGCATCGCGCGAGGCGTGGCGGGGCTGATTGGGGTCGGCACCGGCGTCGGTCTCTTCCTCACAGTGCTGTTGATGCTAGCGCTGCGCACATCGTCGGGATCGGCGAACATCGGGATCGGCAACATGACGGTGTATCGCCCGAGCATCGATCCGCTGGCGCTGCTGGGCATTGCCGCCGTGACCGCGCTCGTCGGCGTCGCCGCCGCGTTCGTACCCGCGCGCCGCGCGGCGCGGATGCATCCCCTGATGGCGCTGCGCCACGAGTAGCTTCTAGCCTGATAGGCGGTAGCTGGTAGCCGGTAGCGGGTTCCAAGTTCTTGCTACCGGCTACCGGCTACCAACTGTTCTCAGTCCGCGGGCGCGATCTTCAGGATCGATCCGGTCGGCGTGAGCTTGGTGCTGCCGGGACCGAGCTGCGTATCACGCTCGATGGCGATGTAGATCGTGCCGTCGGGCGCCTGACGCACGTCGCGGACGCGCGCATCGAGCGGGATGAGCATCGATTCGCGCCGTTCGGTCTGCGGCCCAGGCTGGTTGAACGCGACGCGCTGCAGTTGTTGTCCGCTCAGCGCGCCGATGAAGAAGTGTCCTTTCCACATCGGGAAGCGATTCCCGGTGTAGATCAGGATGCTCGAGGGGCTGATCGCCGGCGACCAGAACATCACCGGCATCTCCATGCCCGGCCGCCACCACGACTGATCCGACACCAGGTTCGAGTTGTAGATCTTGCCGAGCGAGACCAGCGGCCAGCCGTAGTTGCCGCCCGGGATCGAGGCGATTCAACTCGTCACCGCCCATCGGGCCGATTTCAGTGGCCCACATCTCGCGCGTGTCGGGATGCCACGTAAATCCCTGCAGGTTGCGGTGACCCAGGGTATAGATCTCCGGCTTCGCTCCCGGCTTGCCGACGAACGGATTGTCCTGAGGCGCGCGGCCGTCCTCGGTCAGCCGCAGCACCTTGCCCGGCGTGGTTGTCGAGTTGCTGGGCCTTGATGCGATCGCTGTTGTCATCGCTGCTGTTCCGGCTGTCGCGGACGCCCACCGCGAAGTACAGCATGCCATCGGGGCCGAACTCCGCGCGCGCGGGCGACGAGCCGCCGCCCCACGCATCGGCCTCGAAGATCTGCTCGACGGCCGACAGCGTCCTGCCGTCGAAGCGGGCGCGCGCAATCGCGACCGTCGTCGGCGTGCGCGGCGCCGCGTCCTTCCCTTTCACGTAGGTCAGGTACACCGTCCGGTTGTCCGCGAAGCGCGGATGCAGGACGAGGGAATGGAGGCTGCGCGAGGGGATCGACGGAGCCGGCCATCCCGGAACCGGCGCCGGATCCAGCACCCCGTTGCGGATGATGCGCAGACGCCCCGGCAGCTCGGTGACGAGGACGTCGCTCGTGCCCGGTACGAACGTCACATGCCACGGCTGCACCAGGCCGCTCGCAATCGTCGTCACCGCAATCTTGACCAGGTCGCCCGGTGCGCAGCCGCCGTGCCGCGCCCCGGTCGCAGAGCAGGGACCTGGCGTGTGCGTGTCGAAGGTCCAGGACGTCGGTGACTCGGCGTGTGGACCCGTCTGCCCCACAGCGGACACGGTCCATGACATGAGGATCAGCACCAGCGCGCCGAATCGATATAACCGCATGGCCGTCAGTATATGGCGGTGGCGCTGCGGCACGAGCAGGCTTGGGCCGCCTGAAGGCGGCCCCCACTGTCCGGCGACCTCAACCCTCGAGCGTGATCGCCACCGATTCGCCCAGATTCACACCGTTCGCATCCGTGCGCAGGAGGCGCGAGGGTTTCTTCAATCGCGCGCGCCACCCGTTCAGCACGCGTGTCCTTGGGCACCTCGTTCTCGCCGGTGAACCGGTCGTCATCGGTCGATATCACCGCCGCGTTGCCGGCGAGCTTGTTCGGCATGACCGCCTTGAACGCGAAGTCAGGCGAGGCATTGATGCTGCCATGGTGCCCGACCTTGATCACGTCGGCCGTCAGCGGCGCGCCGTTCTTCTTCAGGATCTCCCAGCTCTTCTCTTCGGCGTCGCCGACGAGCAGCAGGCGTGCCGAGCCGTGCGTCAGCCGCATCACGATGGACGTGTTGTTCCGCGTCGTATCGACGGCGGCGAGCACACTCGAGGCCGCCGTTCTGAAGCTGTCGCCGAAGGCGTGCCGCGTCGGCGAGCTTGGCCAGCGGCGACCTGCTGAATTTCTGTCCTCGTACGCCGTCGAACGGATCCTTCCGCTTCGGCTTGATCCGTCCATTGGCAGAGGACAGCGCGATACCGTGCGCACGGAGCGCATGCTCGAGCGGCTGCAGATAGAGCTTGCTGTTCTTCTCCGGTCCGAGGACTTCGATCGTCAGTTTGCTGATCCCCGGTGGAAGCGCTGGCGTCAGGTTGGTTTGCCGATGGATCTTGAAGGTGCGGGAGGCCGGCACCCCGGCCTCTTTCAGGATGTCCGCCATCTGCTTCTTGATCTTGTCGCCTTTCGCGCCGAAGTTGTTCCGGAACACGCGTCCGATGTCGGAATCGCTCTCGGGAATCGAGGCCGGGAGCATGGCGCGAAGCGACTGCTCCGCGATCTCGAAGACGTGGTCCACGGTGGACGTGACATGCGTGTGCCAGAGCCGCTGAATGGTGAAATCGGTCTTGAATTTCTTGCGCAGGCTGAAGAAGCCCTCCATGTGATCCATGTGGCGGTGCGTGATCACGAGCAGGTCGAGTTTGCCTCCCGTTCGGTGCAACACGTCGGTGTAGACCTTCTCGAACACCGCGTTCGCATCATTGTGGAAGTTGCCGAAGTCCACCCAGGCATGGTGCTGGCCGTCGGCCTCGTCCCACGACACCAGCAGCGAGTCGCCAAACAGCACGTTGTAGGCGCGCAGCGTGATGCTCATCGTGCCCTCCTCTTCGACCGGCCACAGCACGCGGCGAAATTCGACCGCAGCGTGAGCCGCCGGCCGTTCGCTTCGGCGATCCACGGACGCCGCGCGGCCGCCCGCCGGACGTCGTCATCGAGCGACACGCCAACCACCGTGAACTCCTCGGCCTCGTCGGCGAGAAAGCGCTTCGCAGCGTTCACTCGATCTCTGGTGACCGGCTTCTGGCAGTCGTAGAGCAGGCGACCGAGCTGGTCGAAGACGAGCGTGCCGCCTCCGCGCAGCGTGATCCACTCTTCGCCGAAGGCCTCGGCCTCTTGAGGGTCGAGCCGAATATCGACTGGATACTCATAGGTAATGGCGATCTGCAAGAGCTCGCCCTGCGACGACGGCACTCGCTTCAGCTGCACGCCGCGGATGATGAAGTCGCGTTGATCCGCGTGAGGCTTCAGCGCAAGCCTGTCGCGATTGGCATTGAGGAACAGGTAGGCATCCCGCTCCGAGGGGTGCGGCCAGCTGGGCGGGTAGTCGAACCACCGGGAATCGTCGATGGCCGTTTCCCGTTCGGAGACGAGGCCGCGTTTCGCGAGCACGCGGTGCACGATCGCGCGAAAGCCGTCGGTGTCGACGGGGTGAAGCGCCCGGTCCGCTCCCAGCATGGCCTCGGCATATTCGGACAGCGTGCAATCGGCCGGTGGCAGGAAGTCGAGCGCACGGACCGCCATGCGCTGGATGACAGTGGTCGCTTTCGACAGCGCGCTCAGTTTGGTGTCCCCCCGTCGAACCAGTGTCTCGTGAACCTTTCGCAGCGCGAGATAGACCGTGCTCGAGAGCTTGAGCGACAGATCGTGAGGCTCGATCGTGTCCTTCCAGTCGGATGGCGTGGCCGTGACGAGGCTGCGGAGCGAGCCCCAGCCTTCGGCGCCGGCCTCTTCGAACCCTTCGGCGATCTCGCTCAGCAGATTCAGGCGGTGAAGCGAGCCGGCCACCTTACGCCGCACCACGTCATGCGAGAGCCCCGCGAAGATCGCGCACAGGTCGCCGATGGCCTCGTGCAGCGCGGAGGTTTCCGGTTCGAAGGGCTCGTGATAGCGAGGGCGAACCGCGTCGAGGATGGCGTGCCCGGTTTCGTGCGCCACGATGTCATGCGCGAGCGCCGTGTGGAAGACACGCTGACCGTCGGCCATGAACGAATAGAACTGGAGGCTGTGGCTGTCCGCGCTGTAGAAGGCGTTCTCCAACGTGCCGGCATGCGGGACCACGAGCAGGCGGCTGCCCTCGAAACCCCAACGCAGGGGCCGTCCCAGTTCGTGCTCGACCAGCTCGGTCGCGCGGGCCGCGATCGCGTAGGTGTTGAGCTGATGAAACCGCATGTCGTCCAGGTCGTACTCGGGAAACGTACCGTCCTTCTTCGGCGTGGCTGGAGGGAACACGAGGTCGCGATTGACGTTGTAGTCGAAGACCGCCATGCGGTCGCCAATCGGGCCGGCCAGGAGCGGTCCTTTGACCGTCACCGTGACCCGATGGGGCGACCGGCGCGGACCATCGTTGACGAGGATGGGGATGGTGATCTCTCGCGGCTCGCGCGGTTGACGCATGAGAGGTGCCGGCATACTGACGCTCCACGGAATCTGGGGTAGTCGTTCGCCCGTAGTGTACCTAACGACGAGCGCAGGAACTTGGAACAGCCCGAGGGGAGGCCGGGAAGGAACGATGGCGCGAGTAGCATGTAGAGGTGAAAAAGATCGGGTTCCTGTCGTTCGGGCACTGGACGCCGTCGCCCCACTCGCAGGTACGCACGGCGCACGACGCGCTGATCCAATCGATCGAGCTGGCCGTGGCCGCCGAGGAACTGGGCTGCGACGGCGCCTACTTCCGCGTCCACCACTTCGCCCGCCAACTGGGCTCGCCGTTCCCTCTGCTCGCGGCCGTCGGCGCACGCACCAGCAAGATCGAGATCGGCACGGCCGTCATCGACATGCGCTACGAGAACCCGCTGTACATGGCCGAGGATGCCGGGGCGGCAGATGTCATCGCGGGCGGGCGGCTCCAGTTAGGCATCAGCCGCGGGTCGCCAGAGCAGGTGATCGACGGCTGGCGCTATTTCGGCTACGAGCCCCCTGAGGGGATGACCGACGCCGACATGGCGCGCCGCCACGCGGAAGTCTTCCTCCAGGTGATCCAGGGCAACGGGTTCGCCCAACCCAACCCGCGGCCGATGTTCCCCAATCCACCCGGGCTGCTGCGTGTCGAACCGCACTCGGAAGGGCTGCGCGATCGGATCTGGTGGGGCTCCAGCTCGAACGCCACGTCCAAGTGGGCCGCGAAGCTTGGCATGCACCTCCAGAGCTCGACCCTCAAGGACGACGAGAGCGGCGAGCCGCTGCACGTGCAGCAGCGCAAGCAGATCGAGGCCTACCGGGAGGCATGGAAGGAGGCGGGGCACCAGCGTGAGCCGCGCGTCTCGGTGAGCCGCAGCATCTTCGCGCTCGTTGACGATCGCGACCGGGCCTATTTCGGACGCGACGGCGGCGACCAGGATCACATCGGCTACATCGATCCGAAGACCCGCGCCATCTTCGGTCGCTCGTATGCGGCCGAGCCCGGCGTGCTGGTCAAACAACTCGCCGAGGACGAGGCCATCGCCGCCGCGGACACGCTGCTCCTGACCGTCCCGAACCAGTTGGGCGTGGACTACAACGCCCACGCCATCAAGAGCATCCTCAAGTTACGTCGCCCCGGAGCTTGGCTGGCGGTGATCGGCGCGTCGAGGACGGAGCACGAGGTCATGGATAGTCACGCGCCTCACGCCAGCTTCATCACGCGACCGATAGCCTCGGACATGCGTTCCCACGCACCGAGCTCGATGGCCAGCTGCCGGCGGCCGGTTGACGTGAGCCGATAGTATTTGGCGCGGCGGCCGAGTTCGGAGATGCGCCACTCGGCTTCGATCCAGCCCTTATGCTCGAGACGATGGAGCGCCGGGTAGAGCGAGCCCTGGTTGACCTGCAGCACATCCTGCGAGACCTGCTCGATGCGTTCGGCGATCGCCCAGCCGTGCAGCGGATCGGTCTGCAGGGTCCGGAGAATGAGGAGGTCGAGTGTCCCTGGCAGCAGGTCGGGAATCGGCTGTCTCGGCATGGTGTCGAAAGACGACACTAACAGCCGTTGGTGTCGACTGTCAACACCAACGCCTTGCCGGTAGCCGGTAGCCGGTAGGTAGTAGGTGGCAGGTGGCAGGTGGCAGGTGGAGCGTAGCGGGTTCACGGTCGAACCTGTTACGATCCCGCGTAGTCGAGGAGACCTCATGTCCGAAGGTGATTACGGCAACCGGCCCCACGCGATGGAAGACGATTACTTCTACAAGAAGGATCGCGAGCTGATCGAGAAAATGCGGAGGGCGGCCGCCGACGAGAAGGCCGAAGCGAGATGGCGGCGCAGATCCGGATCAACGATCCGGGCCTGATCAAGGATCTCGGGGAGTTGGGCTTCACGCCCGAGACGGTCAAGGTCCTGCCGCTCATGCCGATCGTGCAGCTCGCCTGGGCCGAAGGCGGTGTCTCACCGGAGGAACGCAAGCTGCTCGTCTCGCTCGCCCGCAACCGCGGCATCAGCGAGGGGAGCCCTGCCGATCTGTTGCTCGCCGACTGGATGGCTCGTGCGCCTGCGCCCGAGATCTTCAGCAACGCGATGCGGTTGATTCGCGCCATGCTCGACGCCGCGCCAGCCGGCGGCGACGCGATTACGGCCGACGACATCATGCGTTATTGCGAGAGCATCGCCGCGGCGTCAGGGGGCATCTTCGGAATCGGCAAGGTGTCCAGTGAAGAACGCGCGACGCTGGCCCAGATCGCGGCGGAGCTGAAGAAGCGAGCGTAATCGGCGGGCCGCCTGAAGGCGGCCCCTACTGCTCCTGGGTCACTACTTCAACGGCGAGTAGTCCGTGGCGCTCATCGTGAACACGTTCGCGCCGATCGGCACGCTGTACTTGCTGGACAGCGCCTTCCAGTCGGGATCGGCGGCGAACTTCGCCCACACCTCCTCGCGGTGCGCGCGATCGCGATAGGCGAGCATCCACACGAGCGTGTCTGGATTCCCGAGGTGCTGCCAGACGCCGATGATCTCGGCGCCGTGCTTCTTGAAGATCGCCACTTCCTGCTCACGGAAGCGCTGATGCAGCTCGTTGATGCTGCCGTTGAACGTGCCCGTGCCCACTCGGGCCTTGTCCACGGTGTACTGACGCACCTCGAAGCAGCGCGCCTTCGGATCGACATTCTTTGCGAACTCGGCCGCGAGCTGCCCCTGCGGGCCGCACGGTCCTGCCGGAGCGCCGAACGTGCCGCGGCCCGCCGCCGGCGGCTGCGCGGGTGGTGCCGGCTGCTGCGCGACGAGCATGCCGGTCGCCGCCGTGCCAATCGCGATTCCCACGACCAGCGTCGCGAGCGTTCCTGCGAATCGTCTTGCCATCATGACCCTCCCTGACTACCTGGCCTTTTCGAAAATCGCCACATACGACCGGCCGATCGACGCCGGAACGTCCTTCGGCACGCTCTCGGGTGACCAGTCGGGCACGGTAATGACGTGCCTGAGTACGGCCCCAACCTCGCTCTCGACGATCTCGGGCGGCACACCGTTTCCCCCGCGGTTCGCGGGCACGCCGGGCGGGACGACCGAGTTGGGACGCGGCGGGAAATCAACCACCGCGAAACGCCCGCCGGGCTTCAGCGACGCCGCGACGCTCCGAATCATCGCGGCCGGTTCGGTCACGTAGTGAAAGACGTTGCGCATCAGTATCGCGTCGCAGCAGCCGGCAGGCAGGTTCGTCGAGTCGGCGGCGCCCAGCAGAACCGTCACGTTGGTGAGCCCCTCCTTGGTGATGAGGGCTCGCAGAGACTCCAGTTGCACGTCGGCGATATCGGTCGCGTACACGCGCCCTTTCGGGCCGGTCCACTGGGAGAAGCGCAGCGTCCATGCGCCAAGCCCGGCACCCACGTCCGCGATGTTCGTCCCGGGCGCGAGCTGAAGGAGCTTCAGCAGCCGCTGGACTTCGATGTTGGACAGCGTCATCTGATCGGCCGTCGGCGCCAGCACTTGCGCGGACGGCTGACGTGTCGCTGCGACCACCACAATCCCGGCGAGCAGCCAGCTGAGCGCACAACACCGCTGACTCAACTTCGTCGTCATCCGGCATACTCCTCGTCACTCACCCGCTCCAGCCAGGTCGTCGCCGCCTCGACGTTCACGGCGATGTGCGTGCCCTCGCTCCCAGGAACGGCGCCGTGCCAGTGACGTTCACCCGGGGCGATGACGAGGGCGTCGCCGGTTTCGAGATCGTGGCAATCGCCACCCTCCGCCTGCACGCGCACCCGGCCCTCGACGACGAAGAGCCATTGCGGGCCGGAGTGCCTGTGCCAGTTCGTTCGTCCACCATCTGAAAATGTCACCCGGTACACGCCGACCGGAACGCCGGTCTCGTCGTGGGCCAGACGCTGGACCGTCGCCCGGCCGAGAAAGGTTGCCGGATCGACAGGACCGACCGGCGCGTCACTTGATCGAAAGATACGCATAGACGACCATAGGCGCAGTTTACGCGGAGACACACATGAAGAAAATTGTCTTGTCCGTGGTTTGTGGAATCGTCGGCATCCTCGGGCTCGCAGGCACGAGCCACGCGCAGCCAGCCGGCATTACGCGCGAGATGATCGCAACCGCGCTGCCCGTGGAAGGTGCGCCGCTGGCCGTGCCGGGACCGTACAAGGTCATCGGTCCGGAGCCCGCCTTCGGGTCGCCAGGCCACGTCGTCTTCCGTCCCGCCGATCTCTCCGCGTTTCCTGCGAAGGACACGCTGCCCGTCATGGTGTGGGGCAACGGCGGGTGCGCCATCAACAGCACTCGGTACGGCGGTTTCCTGACGACGATTGCTTCGCACGGCTTCCTGGTTCTGGCGACCGCTGCCGAGCCTGGCGCGTCTGGCGGCCGGGCCACGGCCGATAACCTGCGCAAAGCCATCGAATGGACGGAAACGGAGAACAAGCGCGCGGGGTCGCCGCTGAACGGCAAGATCGCGCTCGATCGGTTGGCCGTCATGGGCCAGTCGTGCGGCGGCTTTATGTCGCTCGAACTGGGAGCCGATCCGCGCGTGGACACGATTGGTGTGTTCAACTCCGGTGTGCAGGGAAACAACATGGCCCAGCTCGCCGCGCTGCACGGTCCTGTGCTGCTCATCAACGGGCACGAGCGCGACTTCCTGATGGCGTCGTCGAAGGCGACCTTCGATGCGATCGACAAGCTGCCAGCCTTCTACGGCGCGCGTCACGGCGCCGGGCACACGGCGACCGTCGATCATCCTGGCGGCGGCGAGTTCGCGAATGTCGCCTCGAACTGGCTGCGGTGGCAGTTCAAGGGCGACAAAACGGCCGCGAAGATGTTCGTCGGCAAGGACTGCGAGCTTTGCAAGAATTCGAACTGGGACACCGCGGCGAAGCGGATCAACTAGGTCCTTGGTGCTTGGTCCTTGGTCCTTGGTCCGGACCCATCGACTTGTTCTCTCCTGCCTAGTCGCGTGCCTGCTGCTGCCGACAGTGGCCGCCGCCGGCGAGCGATGGACCATTGGGCTCTCGACGAGAGGGGCGCCGATCGAGGCGGTGGCGATCGCCGGTCGTTCTGCCTCCTCGCCCACCGTGCTCCTCGTCGGTGGGCTTGAAGGTTCTGGATCAGTCCAGCGACACGGTCGCCCGTGAAGCGGCCACCTTCGAACAGATCCCGCAGAACCGGCGGGCGTTCCGGCTGATCGCCGTCGCGCGCGCGAATCCGGACGCGACGCCGTTGCAGTTCCCGCCACCAGGCGTCGCCTACCGCGAGCACGTCGAATCGCACGTGCTGTGGCGATGGGTCGGCACACACGCGCCTGACCTGGTGCTGGTTGCGGGGCCGGATCCGGGACTGGTCGAAGCGCTCTCGCAGAACCTCGTCATCGACGTCGGCCGGATCCCGGCACGCCGGGTAGACGACTCGACGCGATTGCTGCAGTCACTCACGACAGCCATCACCTCCTCGAGCGCGCACCAGGAAATCGAGCGCCGGCTGGCGCGATCGCCGCGGGCGTTCGCCGAGGAACTGGCGCGCGTCTACGGACACGAGTTCGCGCAGCCGAACTACATCGCCGCCATGGCGATCATCAGCCGGCTTCGACTCGGCGAACGGGACGAGGTCGCGGGGCTGCTGGCGCCGTACCTCGACGGCACGAAGGACAGCTTCGCGCGGCCGTCGCAGTCCTCGCTCGCGGCGCATCTGCTGTTCTTCGAGTACGCGCGCCGAGCCAGCGACGATCGCGCGAAGGCGCTGGTGCTGCGCGCGGCCGCGAGCGGCTTCACCGAGAACGGCGAGCTCCGTGAGTTCATGCCGCTGCACGGCGGCTGGAGCGATTCGCTGTTCATGGACGTGCCGATCCTGGCCATGGCCGGCGCGCTCACCGGCGAGCGGCGCTACTTCGACATGGCGGCTCGCCACGTCGCGTTCATGCAGCGGATCGTGCTCAGACCGGACGGTCTCTATCGACATCAGGCGTCCGCGGAGGCGGCATGGGGGCGCGGCAATGCGTTCCCCGCGCTCGGCCTGGCGCTGACGCTGTCGGAGTTCCCGAAAGAGCATGCGGACTATCCCCGCCTGCTGGCGTCGTACCGCGCGCACATGGCGGCGCTCGCGCGCTTCCAGGACGAGAACGGGATGTGGCGCAACGTCATCGATCGGCCGGGCGCCTATCCGGAATACTCCGCAACCGCCATGATTGCGACGGCGATGCTGCGCGGGATCCGCAACGGGTGGATTGATCGCGAGACGTATGAACCGCTGGTCCAGAAGGCGTGGAAGGCCATCCTCGCGCGAACCGGCGCGGAGGGCCGGCTGGTGGACGTCTGCGAAAGCACCGGCACGCGCGGCTTGACCGACGAGGACTACCTCCGCCGCGCCGCCATCCTCGGCCGCGACGATCGCGGCGGCGGGATGGCGATGTTCTTCGCGACGGAACTCGCGGGCCTGTAAGCCGCGTCATCCAACACCAGGCGCGCTCGAGTTCATCGCGCACCCCTCGCGCCTGCCTTCACTTCATCGCACCGCCTGCCCAATTGAGGATGAGGACAACGGGTGCGACGGCCTCCTCGGCGGGCACGATCATGAGGAAGCGCTGGCCGTCAGGCGTGACCGCATACCGGCTGCTTCGAACACCTCGATACGGCTCGAACACGATGCGGTTCGGCACGAGCGGCACAGGAGCTCCCGGCTGCAACGTGTGGCCGTCCGGTGCCACGCTGATGGGAGCGCCCATCAGCGTACCGTTCGACGCGACATAGAAGAGCTCTTTACCGTCCGCGCGCCAGCGCGGCATCATCCCGCCCCCGAGGTAATCTGCCACTTCCCCGTCGAGGTCGGAAACTGCTGCACGACGATCTCGAAGCGGCCGGTTTCGTTCGATTCGTACGCCACCCATCGCATGTCCCGGGAAAGCTGTCCGCCCAGCTCGTCGAATTCGCGGTTCGCGACAGGGACGGGTTTTCGATCACCGACGAGTGGCAGTGCCCAGAGATCGAACCCGGTCGTGGCACTCAGCTCGTTATACAGCACGAACCGGCCATCGGACGACCAGTTCGTCGGCGCCGTCGTCCCCGGCAGCTCCAGCAACAACGTCTCTGATGCACTTCCGTTGGCAGGCACCGCGAACAAGTCGAAGGTCCCGCTCCGGTTCGAGGCGAAGACCAGTTGCTGCTCGTCCGGCGACCACACCGGCCACTGATCCGTCGCCGCGTCCGACGTGAGTCGCGTCGAGATCCCGCGAGCCGGTTCAATGAGCCAGATATCGACCTCGCCAAGTCGCGCGCTGGGGCTCCGCGCGACCGCGATGCGCGTGCGGCTCGGCGACAGCTCAGCGTCGAACAGGTGCCCGGATTCGACGCCGGCCACGTCGCCGACTTCCTTGCCGGAGCGGTCGAACCACGCAAGCCGCAGCCCCCCGCTCTGGACGCCGGACGCAGCACGAAAAGCCATCGTGCCGTCTGCGGCCGCCGACACCGGCAACCGGCCGATGTTCGTCGCGCCCGTCAAGGCGTCAACCTCCGCCACCTGCACCGGATTGCCCGTCGTCTCCAACGTCTCGAGACTGAACGGCTGTGCCATGAGTGTGCGATCGCGCATGAAGAGCAGCACGCCGGGCGGTGCATAGATCGCTGCCGAGTCCGACGTGAGCGCCAGACGCTTCGGCGCGGACCCGTCCAACGAACCGACGAACACGCCTGCATTCGTGCTGAAATACAGAAAGTGGCGGCCGTCAGGGAGAAACGATGGAAAACGGTGACGACCGATGTCCCGGCTCCGGCCGCGTCTGGACCGTGACCTCACCACCGGTCGCGGGTACACGAGACAATCCCCCGTAGAGCGACGGCGAGAAGATGATGGTCCCGTCCGGTGCCCACGCACCTCCGCGCGGTTCCCGGGCGTTGGCCAGCGTTTGCGCCGGTCCGCCCGCGATGTCGATTCGCTTCAGCTTGCCCTCGGCGAAGAATCCAATCGATCGGCTGTCAGGAGACCAGAAAGGGTAAACGGCCCCTTCCGTTCCCTCGAGTGGCCGTGCGACCAGCGAATCGAGACGACGCATCCAGAGCTGCCATTTCCCGTCGGCCAATCCACCTGTGACGAGCGTGCGTCCATCGGGCGACAGCGCCACCCAATCTTCGAATCGCCCCGGCATGCTGACCTCGACGCGCATTTCAGCGCCGCCGGTCGAGGCCCGGGGCGCGAGCGGCGTACAACCCCGCAGCCACCGCAAGCGCCGCGATGACGAGCGATACGCCGTCACCGTCCACGCGACTCGATTTCCACCAACGCGGCGCGCGACGTTCGCCCTCGTTGACGGCGGCGACCGCACCACCCACTGCAACTCGTCGCGCAGGTCGCCGGCCGACTGCCACCGGGCGTCAGGATCCTTTCGAGACACTTGGCGACGATGCGCTCCAAGTGCGGCGGCGAGAGCGGCTGAAGCGTCGAGAGCGGCGGCGGCACGTCTTTCAGAATGGCGCCGATCAAGCCTGCGTGGCTCTTCCCCTCGAACGCACGTTTGCCGGTGACAGCCTCGTAGAGCACGGCGCCGAACGCGAAGATGTCAGTGCGCGGGTCTGCCTCGTCACCCTCGACTTGCTCCGGCGCCATGTACTGAAACGTCCCGAGCACCGTGCCTTGCACGGTCAGATTCGGCGGTGTCGTGGGCAGCATCGACAGACCACCGGCCACCGCCGGAGCACTGGTCTTCGCAAGACCGAAATCGAGCAGCCTCGCGCCCGATTTCGTCAGCATGATGTTGCCCGGCTTGAGATCGCGATGGATGATGCCGGCGCGATGTGCCGCCGCGAGCGCATCCGCCGTCTGAATCCCGATCTGCAGCGCCTGATCGAGCGGCAACGCGCCTTTCGTCAGCCGCTGCTCGAGCGTCTCCCCCTCGAGATACTCCATGACGAGGAAGTCGACGCCGTTCTGGCTGCCGACGTCGAACACCGAGCAGATGTGCGGATGCGTCAGCGCGGCGAGCGTCTTGGCTTCCAGTTCGAATCGCTGTTTCAGCGCTGAATCCGAGGCGACGTGCTCGGGTAGGACCTTCACCGCGACGGTGCGATCGAGCCGGGTGTCGATCGACTTGTAGACTTCGCCCATGCCGCCTGCGCCGATCGAGGCGGTAATCGTGTATGGGCCAAGCCGGGTGCCAGGCGCAAGCGCCATATGCGCGCCATTTTACGCTGACGACTCCCTCACGCTGAAGCTCGCTTCGCTTCAGTTGAGGGACTTGCTACGTCCGTTGCGCCTCTGGCGCTATAGGCGCGGCGGACGGCGATGGCGGGTGGCTTGTTCGTACGCGTACGCGAGCGTGATGAGGCCGGCTTCATCCCAGGCGCGGCCGAAGAACGTGATCCCCGCCGGCAACGTGTTGTTGCGCGTGTAGCCCATGGGCACGTTGATGGACGGGAAGCCGGTCGTCGGCGAGAAGAACTGGCTGTTGTCGCCATGCGGCGTGTTCAGGTCCCCGATGAGCCTTGGCGGGTTGCTCCAGGTTGGATACACGAACGCATCGAGCTTCTCTGCGTCCATCGTCTTCAGGACGGCGGCGCGAACCTGCTGACGATAAGCGGCCTCGGCCACGCACGCCGGCGTGTCCGGACCGTTCTCGGTGCCTTCCTGCCCCTGTTCGAGACGCCGCTGCACGGTCGGGTGGAACCTTCGTGACTGAATGACGGCCGCAAGGTTCTTCACCGGCACACGATCACCGTGGCTCGCCAGCCATCGATTGATGTCGTACTTGAATCCCCCGCACGTGCCAGCGCCCTGCGGACGCCGAATGTCGTCGAGCCCGACGCGCACGGGATCGACGACGATGGCGCCGGCCTTTCTGAGATCCTCCACGGCGGCCATGAACACCTTCACGATTTCGGGATCGGTTGTGTCGCTTTCGTACGCCTGGCGGAGCACGCCGATGCGCGTGCCCTTCAGGCCGTCCCTCTTGAGCGCTGCGACGAAGTTCGGGGCGGTGGCCGGCCGGCCCGAGGGACTGAAATCACGCGCGAGCGGCGTGGCGGGTACTGTCACCGGATCGTCCGGATCGGGACCCGCGATGACCTGGAGCACGATGACGGCATCTTCGAGCGTCCGCGTCATCGGCCCCGCGATGTCGGCCAGCAGGTTCAGCGGGGCGACACCGCCTCGGCTCGTCAGCCCCATCGTCGAGCGGATGCCGGCCAGCGCCTGATGTGATGCCGGTCCACGGATGGAGTTGCCCGTGTCGCTTCCCAGGCCAATCGCGCCGAAGTTCGCCGCCACGGCTGCCGCGGTGCCGCCGCTCGATCCGGCGGTGACGCGATCGAGCGCGTACGGATTCTTCGTGTAGCCGGGAAGAATCGAGCTGATGGTCTCGTACGGCGTGAACGCGAACTCCGCCATGTTCGACTTCGCAAGGACGATCGCTCCTGCCTCTTTGATGCGCTTCACCTGGAACGCGTCCCGCGACGGCACGAAGCCCGCGAGCGAGAGCGAGCCGACAGTGGTCTGCAGGCCGATCGTCTCGAAATTGTCCTTGACGATGGTGGGGATGCAGAAGAGCGGACCGGAGAACGTGCCCTGACGTGCGAGACGATCCATGGCGTCGGCCTGCGCCAGCGCATCGGGATTCACCACCACGATCGCATTGATCGCCGGGCCGGTCTTGTCGTACGCCTCGATCCGCTTCAGGTACTGTTCGACGAGGCCCCGGCACGTCAACCGTCCAGCCCGCATCGCCGCGTGAATCTGCGCGATCGTCGCCTCTTCGATCTGAAAGGCGGCCGGCGGCAGCGGCTGCGATTGGGCGGCAAGAGTGACCGCGGCACCCAGCCCGAGGATGAACACCAGATGCTTCACGCGATCCTCCTGTGACCTCGTCCAAGGCCTTCTATATCATCGCGGCAGCTCCGCCACCGAGATCAGGAGGGACGTGGCTCTTACGACGGGGGCTGTTCCCAGAGTTGCCGCACTTCCGACTCGCCGTCCCCGGCGATCGTCAGGAACTTCCTGGTCCACTGAATCGCCTCCTCTTTCGAGGGCGTTTGAATGATGGCCATGCCGCCGACGATCTCCTTCGCCTCCGTGAACGGGCCGTCGGTCACCGTGACCTTCCCCTTGTCCTGACGGACGCGAAACCCGGTGGCGCTGGGCAAGCACCCTTCGGTGCTCACGAGCACACCGGCCTGGAACATCTCTCCGATGAGCGCACCCATGTTCGCCTGGTGTTCCGCCGACGGTGGCGTTCCTTCAGGCTGGGCGGACTTGTAGAGGCACAGGTAACGAGGCATGAGTAAAGCTCCTTCTATCTACACGTCGAATGACGCCCCGTCCGATCGACACGTGTCGCGTTAGCATGTGAAGCATGACCGTGCACGCGGGAACTGTTTCCGTGCCGTCTTGCAGTGCCTCCGCGCCAGCGCTGATCGACTTCGTCGCCCGCTACCCGCGGCTGTTCGTGCTGACCGGAGCCGGGTGCAGCACCGATTCTGGCATTCCTGACTACCGGGATTCCGCCGGCGAATGGAAGCGCCGCGCGCCAATCATGTTCCAGTCGTTCGTCGGCAACGAGTTCGCCCGCAAGCGCTACTGGGCGAGGAGCCTTGCCGGCTTCCGCCGTATGCGTCGCGCACGCCCGAACGAAGCGCATGATGCGCTGGCGAACCTCGAGCGCCGCGGACGGATCGCACAGCTCGTCACGCAGAACGTCGATGGCCTGCACCAGGCGGCTGGCAGTCGGAACGTCATCGATCTGCATGGGCGGATCGATACGGTGCGCTGCCTCGGTTGCGAGCAACGAAGTTCACGCGATCAGCTGCAACTCGAGCTCGAGCGGCGGAACCCGGATTTCGCGTCTCTCGATGCCCTCGAAGCGCCGGACGGCGATGCCGATCTCGAGGACGTCGCCTTCGAGAGGTTCGACGTGCCGGCGTGCGACGGGTGTGGCGGGCTGCTGAAGCCAGACGTGGTGTTCTTCGGCGAGAACGTTCCGGCCGAACGCGTGCAGCGCGCGATGGCGGCGATCGAGCCCTGTGATGCGATGCTCGTCGTCGGCTCGTCGCTGATGATCTACTCCGGCTATCGTTTCGTCACCGCCGCGGTCGAGGCTGGCAAGCCGATCGCCGCAATCAACCTGGGTCGCACGCGAGCCGACGACCTCCTTACGCTCAAGGTCACCGAACGCTGCTCGAGGGCGCTGCGTCGTTTGCCTTAGTTGCAGCGTCGAGTAGTGGGCACGCCCCGCGTGGATCGATCGGCTACACTTTCCGGCGTGCAGCAGCAGAAGGCCCGCCGGCTCCTGGCGTGGCTGTTGTACGTGCTTGGCGGCATGATGAGCGTGGCCTTTGTGGCTGTCGTCATGCCGACATCCGTCATGTCGGCGATCGCCGACTGGCTCGGAGTGGGACCGCTACACCGTTCCCCGCTGACGGAGTATCTGACGCGTTCGCTGTCAGCCATGTACGGCGTGTTCGGCGTCCTGCATCTCTATGTCGCCCGCGACGTCGTTCGATACCTCGACCTGATCGTCGTCTTCGGATGGCTTACCGTCCTGGCTGGTGTGATCGTGACGGTGGTCGATTTCGCCGCGGGCATGCCGCCGTTCTGGAGCTGGAGCGAAGGACCGCCGACAGTGCTCGCCGGTCTGGCCTATATCTGGCTGGCACGGCGGGCCCGGTAGGAGTATCCCGACGTGCGTGTTGGCATTCGCCTAGAGCCTTCTGTATCGTCGTTACGCTCAGGAGCGCCAGCGATGAGAACTCAATCGGCTTCGAAGACTGTGCCGGGACTGCTCCTGCTGTCGTTGGCGACGCTGCTGCTCGCACAGCCGGCCGCGGCGCAGGGCGTCGACTACTGGCGGGGCGGATGGCGAACGCCGCTCGGGGATGAGCCGCACATCTACGAGTTCGTGATCCGCGGGAACCGGGTCACCGGCGTGTACTGCCGAAGCTGCTCGGACGCCACGACGATTGGCTTCATCGACGGCAAGTGGGACGAGAAGGCCGGCATCGACTTCACGGTCACGTTCGCCAACCCGGACGGCAAGATCAGGTCTGTCGATGACCAGCATGCCAGGCTCGCCGATGGGCGGCTGATCGTCACGGGCTCGGCGACCGCACGAAACGGGACCGCGCTGACGCTCGTCAAGGACCCGCGCGGGGCCGACCCCGGTGGGGCGCCGGCGTATCACCTCCCGCCGGGCACTCCGCCTGCGCTGCCCGTGCCGCGTCCGGCCGGCGGTGGCGGCGGCGGAGGCGGCGGCGGCCTCGGACCGCCCGCGCCCTACTGGCAGCCCGGGTCGTTCAAGGCGTTACGGCCGGCGGACGTCGTCGGCACGTGGATCGCGGCGTCGTTCGGCCCGCTGGGCATGAACAAGCAGATCTTCACCTTTCTCCTGGTCGGTGACCGGCTGCGGGGCGTGGTGTGCGGCCGCTGCGACAACCCCTACACGATCGGGGCGATGGAGAACATCGTCATCGTCGGCGACAGGCTGTACTTCGACATCGTGCACCAGGACTGGGGCGAGATCGATCCGCCGACGTTCGATCGGAGCATCGTGGCCCAGATCACGCAGAACGAGATGCTCGCTGGCATTCTCGGGAATGGTGTGGTCATCGATCCTGCCAAGCCACCCGCGCGGCCGGCGGGTCGCGGCTTCACGCTCGTCGGGCCGATTGCTCCCGAGGGGACCAGAGGGAACACTTCCGAGGGCATTGATGTCTGGGGACCAGGCACCGGCTCCGCCATCCAGCCGCCGCCCGGCAGGACGCCGATCCGCCCGGTGAACCCGGGTCGATAAAGCCCACTTCGGCGCGACAGCCACGCACGTCGGTGTGTCGTCATAACGCCATGGCGTTCAGATCAATTGCCGCAAGGAACGTGATCCTGCACATGGTCGGGGTGATGACCGTCGCCGGGATTGCTCTGTTTATAGCGACCCTGACGAATGCATCTCTCATTCATGCTCAGTCGACCCAGATTGCGGCGCCGCCAACCGTGCGCCTGCCTGACGAAGCCGCGGGTACGGACGGGATTGTCCGGGCCCTGATTTCTGCGTTCGATCACGCTGACATCGTCGCATTGGGCGAGTCGCATGGGCGGCGAGTGGACTCCGACCTGCGCATTGCGCTGGTGCGTCATCCCGATTTCGCGAAGAGAGTGCGGACTATCGTGGTGGAGTTCGGGAGCACGTCGGAGCAGTCGACGCTCGATCGCTATATCCGGGGGGAAGACGTGCCGAGCGCGGAGCTTGAACGCGTATGGAAGACCACAGCCCAGTTCAGATTTTCAGGCTCGCCGATTTCGCCAGTTTACCCAGAGTTTCTGGCAGCCATCCGCGACGTCAATTCGAAGCTGCCTGCCGATGCGCGAATCCGCGTCTTCGGAGGTAACCCCGGGCCCGGGGACAATCGGAGTAGCGACACCGCCGCGGTCTCCATCCTGAAAGAACAGGTGCTTCAGAGGCACGGCAAAGCCCTGGTCATTTATGGGGCCGGGCACTTTTGGCGGACCGGCAGGGAGTTCCGTTCTGGCGCGGGCGAGGACGTCGGAATCGCAACGACTCTGGACGTCGAATATCCGGGTCGAACGTTCGTGGTGATTCCGGTAGGCGGTCGAGTCGATCTTCCGCCTGGAGTCGCCCTGAACGTGTATCCCAACAATCAGAAGTTCGATCGCGCCTTAGCCACGCAGGTGCGCCCGGTCCTGGTGCCCCTCCGGCGATTGCCTTTCCGGGATTTCATCGCTGAGGAGTTCCTTGGCTACCAGGTGCTGAACTGCCGCGGCGCCCGAGGCTGCGTGAGCATGTTTCAGGGAAGCCGTGCCACGCTCGGCCAGGTGGCTGACGCGTGCGTGTATGTTGGCGGAGGCGCCGACGCTGATACGAAAGCGAAGCCAGCTCGATAAGGATACGCCCCGTGAGTGCTCGGTCACTCTCCTATGCGGTCGCATCAAGCGACCGTCCCGACACCTTTGCGATAATCGTGCGGAAGAGCGGTGCCCCGAACATGCCCGTGCCGGACGCGATCGGCAGCAACGACTGGACGCTGAAATCCTGCGTCAGCAGGTAGAACAGACCGCCGGCGAGAAGACTCGCGCCGATCAGCCGTCCCGAGATTTGCCACAGGCCGTTGCCGTCCATCCGTTCCCATTCCTGGACGACGCCGCTGCGTTCGATGTCCAGGAGGAAATCGCGGAACGTGTGGTTGAAGATGGTCGGGACCGGACGCTCGACGATGAGTCCTTTGGCGACGAGTGGCGCCACGACGTCCCAGCTCTGCGCCGTCACAAAGCCCTCTTGAGCGAGCTGGATGAGCACAAGTTTTTCCTTCCTCGTGCAGCTGGTCCACAACAGCTCGTAGTACGCATTGGCGCGCCTCCGCAGCTCCCGCACCAGTTTGGCAAACGACACCTTCGGCTGCCGGGCACCGGGTTCACGGTCGAGCTCGTCGCCCGCGAAGTCGGCGCTGAGTTCCCGCGGAACCTTGACGAGCGGGCCGATGCCCTGGAGCTCGACGTTCATCGCGGCCGGCCACTTCTCTGGCTTGTAGTGCCACCAGCTGTCCCAGGCGTGCCGGCACTGGGTTGAGTTCATGGTCGACAGCGGCACATACCACCGTTCGAAGCGGCTCAGAAGATGCGCTGCCCGGCTCAGCGACACTTCCGGCGCATCGTCGGAGTAAATGCCGGCGCGTTCTTCGCTGAAGAGCTCCTGGAAATGCGCGATCGGATCGACGCTCGAGGTCACGACGACGGCGCGTGGATAGTCGGCGTCCTTGATAAGGAGCTTGTCCAGGAGATCGAGTACGAGACGACGGGACTCCTCGTCCACCAGCTGGGCCTCCAGGTTCGAGACAAGAATCCAGACGCGCTGCTTGACTGGCGGCTTGCTAGCCCAGATGGCGTCTTCGACGCTCTGCAGGTGCTTCTTGACGTCCGCGTCGGTGGTCAGCTTATCGGCGAGCAGTTGAATGCGGTGGACGACAGTCACCTTCTTCTCAACGAGTCCGTCTTTTCCGGTTTTCGGCGCGCCGATCACGAGCAGTGCGACGTCTTCGCCGTCTGGTGGCACATACGCGTCCCAGCGCGAGAACTTGCCTCCGGCAGGCCAGAGAATCCGTCCGCGTGCCCAATACACTCCTGCAATCGCGGCGGCAAGAATAAGCACGCCCAGCACCACGCCGGCGCCCGAGACCCTCCGTGTTGCGGCTGACACGTCCACGCTGGCGAGGGCGCGTTGACCGTCGGCGCGCTGAAGGCTGACCTGATGGAACGCCCTCGAGCGCGTCAGCACCGACCGTCCCGGTTCATCGCGGGCCGACAGAATATTCCACTCGAGTACGCGCCTGACGACTGATTGCCCCGTCTGTCGAGAGACGTCCTTGCGGTCCGACATCCGAGTGGCCACGACGCGGCCTTCGAGAATGTTGATATACGAGAACTCCGCCATCGGATCGAGAACACCGCTGTTCGCGGCAAAGCCGCCGCGCAGCAGCGTCCGGGTATCTTCGGTGTAGTTGGGATCGTTGACACGCTCCGCCACGCGTGCCTCGCGCGCCGCCCATCGTTCGTTGACGTCCTCCAGCCAACGTTCGGCCGCTTTCACGTGCTGGGTGATCTGAACGACCCGCGTGAACGCGATCGCCGGAAGGACGGCGATGAGGATGACCAGCACCGCCAGTTCCCACGAGACGAATGCCCTCGCGCGTGCTGAGAGCGGTCGAGCGTCCGGCGCGTCCTTCTGCCATCGTCGCGCGAGCAACGTCAGCAGAAATGCGGTTGCCGGAATGGCGATGAACATTCCGTACACCGTGTCGAGCCTCAGATGAGCGCCTCGACCGTAGGTCATTCCCAGAACGGACACCTCAATGACAGTCAGGGCGACGAGCACCCACATCAACTGCGTTCCTGCCGGCTTCGCGACGAGCGCCGATTGCAGCAGATCCCGCATTCGCCGATGCCTGCCCTTCGAATAGACCGTCATGATCAGCACCAGGACCGTGAGCAGCAGCAGATTCAAGGAGCCCAGCCGAAGCGTGCCGCTTTGCTGGAGCACTTCCTCCGCCAGCTCGGGTTCGAGTTCCTGAAACGTCACAATCAACCATGGCGAGTTGACCAGCGTCTGCACAGGCTGCATCCGAAAGCGATGCGGGCGGCCGTGGTAGTCGCCCATCCATCGTGCCAGCCGCGCCGAGCGCGCGCGTTCGCGAACCTGCTGCGGGTCCCCGACCTCTTCGAAGAAGTTTTCTTCGAGGCTCAGGCCTTCCTCGGAATGGAACAGTACGCGGCCGCTGGGCCCGACGATGGCGAACCCGAAGCCGGGCGGCACGATTGGATCGATGAGCGACTCGGGCCTCACATTGAGCCCGAGGAAGGTTCGTTTCTCGTTGGCGCCTGTCGGCACCGGCATCGCGAAGACGACGCCGAGCTCCGAGGTGGTCGGTGCGCGCAGCGGATCGATCGTGAAGCGTCGCGTGTCGCCGGGCGCCGCTGACTTCAACGTCCAGAGGCGTCCGGACACCACATCACGGAAGTGATCGAAGGGACGATGCGACGCCGGACCGGTGATCTGTGCCTTGGTCGTCCACTTGCGAATCTGCTCACCTTGCTCGTTGAACCACAAGACGACGTCCAGCTCGAACGGCGCATTCGTGACGCCAAGCGCGTGCCAGAGCCCGCATTGGTCGATCTCGGTGTTCTCTTTCCCTGCAGCGTCGCGTATGCGGCTGCCTGATACTGCGCAGTTCCGGAGCGGTCCGATGCTCTTCGGATGCTCGAGGATTCGCGTGCCCAGATCGAGGATCGCACGTGTCTGTGTGGCCAGATGGCGTTCGATCGCGCCATGAAATTTATCGAGCGTGGGATCGCCCGCGCTGGTTGGCGCGCGCACGAACGGCACCGTGGCACCGAGCCCGGCGGCGGCCACGGTGGCGACGATCATGGCCACCAGATCCAGGTAGCGGTATCGTTCGCGCGGCATCAGCGTCCGCAGCTTGAAGAACGGAATGGCGAGAAACAGCAGCACGACCGGCACCACCAGGAAGACGATCCAAGCCGGGGGCACGCGCATGGCTTGCCGCTGCAGCGCTTCGCGCGACGCGATACCTCCGACGTACAGCGTGTAGGTCGGGGTGTCCGTCGGCTGCTTCCCGGTCGGGACGATCCCCTGAGCTGGCAATGTCACCGACTGCACGAGGAGCACGATCGAGCGGCCCCCGAGGTTCAGTGTCTTCAGCACCGCGGTGGATCGCAGGTGTTTCGGGTCCTGCTCCACGTGCACCGTCGCGCGTTCGCGCCAGCTGAGCGACCACCAGCTGCCGGGATCGGTGGTCGCACCGAGCAGTTCGGTGAGGTTACCGATTCGGGGGGTATCTGAGCTCGCGTTGCCAGACGACGTCCCCGTTCTCGTTCGCCAGGATCAGATCGTCGAAGTCGCGGCGCGACGCGGCAGCCGCCGGTGCGGCCACGTCCGGCCAGGCGACAGTTCCCGTGATCTCGCACTCGGTCAGTCGAAGGCCCGTCGTCCTCGCCCCCATCGGCCCATCGAGTTGAATTTCGGGAAGGACGAGGGCGATATAGCGCGAGGCCAGGTCCCGGCGGGTGCCCATCGCGTCCGCCGGTGTCGTCGGTGTCGGGCACTCGGTGCCGGCCAGGCCTGGGACACTGCGAAGCGCCTTCGCCATGTTCTGGACCTTGGCGCCGACATGGCCGCTGGCGACTGCGAGCGTGCGAAATTTGAGTCCGACGAAATAGTCGAGCTTGGCCGGTACGAAGACGAAAAAGCACCACGCCATCACGGTGGAGGCAACGACAGCCGCCAGGATGTAAGGGAACGCCGTCTTGGAGAATGTGGCTTTCGCGCGGCGGATCCGCTCGGGCGTGGACGGGGCTTTCCTGGATTTGCGCTCGGGCGTGGATGGGGCTTCCTCTTTATCTGCCATCGAGCGCTCCTGAGTGAGCCAACGTTCTAAATCCGGGAGTCCGCGCCTCGGAGGAGAGAGCGGAGCTTATCGTAAGAACGATCAACCAGTTTCAACCGAACAATCTCATCGAATCCTCATCTTCACGTCATCTGAGGTCGCAGGCGGCATCCTGGGTGGATCTCAAGCGGACGTACATGGAAATGCGGGGGCACATAGCGGTGGGTCTACACCGCTGTCGCGAATCCCGAGCCATACCTGGAAGTGGCGACGAAATTGGATTCCGGCCGCTGCCTGATCCGACGGCCGACGTCGGCGGTCAGGTGCTGTATTCCATTCTTCTCGACATGGGACCGGGCTCCGTGGACGCGTGGTTGGCGGATTTGGTCGGCGCAGAGATCACGGCCGAGGAACTACGCGCATCGCAAATGCTCGATGTCGACGCTCGCGAGCTCGTGTTGCCCTCAGGGCGGGTGAACCTGACGTCGCTGGAGTTCGGCGTCATGCAGTACTTGCAGGACCATCCCGGGAAAGCGGTGTCTCGTTACGACCTCATGGAAGCGGTGTGGGGATACCGAAACGAGACGGCCAGCAACGTCGTCGATGTCGTGGTTCGCTCGCTGCGCCGGAAGCTCGGCGTCGAATCCTCCGCGGTCGAGACCGTGCGCGGCAACGGGTACCGATATCGGATGCCAGCCTCGACACCATAGCCTTACATCAGCGCACGTTCAGGTGATCCACCACCTTCGTGACGCCGGCAGTCTCCGTCGCGATACGCACCGCCTGTCGTCGCTCGTCCGCCGACCCCACGTCGCCCGTCAACGTCACCACGCTTCCTTCGGTGTCGACGTCGATGTCGGACGCCTTCACCACCTCGTCAAGCGCCATCTTCGCCTTGATCTTCGACGTCAATGCCGCCGCGCCTATCATCGCCTCGGCGCGGTTCTTTGCCGTATGGACACCGGCCGAGGCGCGCTCCTTGACCTCGGCGCTCGCCTCGCGAGCCGCGCTACGCACACCGTCTCGAACGGTGTCGCTCACCGTCTCCTTGAGAGCGGCGGCTGAGGTGCCGGGCGGCTGGAACAGGTCGCGGCCGGCGTTGTAGTTGTACGCCACCAGGGCTCCGACTCCGAGCAGGGCTAGAAAGAGTAGTTTGCGCATGGTTGGACAGACGGAGCGAGTGTCGGTTTCGTTCGCGAGGAAGTCCAAGGAAATCCCAGGGAATCTCCAAGTACGTGGGCGGCTTAGCCGCACG
This sequence comes from uncultured Acidobacteriota bacterium, assembly GCA_963751025.1. GTDB lineage: Bacteria > Acidobacteriota > Vicinamibacteria > Vicinamibacterales > UBA2999 > Gp6-AA40. Next base: position 195,417 of record CAVVTC010000020.1, read on the forward strand.
CTCGGACTACAGATGGGCGCCTGTATGCCGCACGTCAGTGCACGGCGCGCCAGTCCGCAACGAAGAGGTCGATTATCTCGAGAACGAGATCGCGCAGTTGTGCACCGTCGGCGGCCGTGGCGGCAGCAACCGTGTGCTGGTCCCAAGTCATCGCGTTCACGATGTTCGAGCCTGTGACCGTGGACCGGACCGTTTGCCGCAGGCTGCACCTGGATCGCCACCGCGAGCAGCTGCCCGGGAAGCGGCAAGGCGTTGAGGTGCACGTAGACGTAGGCTTTGGCGTCGCTCTCGTTCGCAGCTTGAGTGGCATACACGGTGATGCCACCCGCCCGCAGCCGCTGCTCGACAACGTTGTGTAAAGCGGTTGTCGTGAGCTCCGCCTGGGACAGTTCAGGCGGCACCACCTCCACCGCAACCTCTACGCCGGGGAGCCCCCGTAACGTGTCGCGGCCTGTGGCTACGACAAGCTGAGCCGATGCGCCGACGGCGGACAGCAGCACGATCAGCAGTGAAACGACGCTCACACGGACATGGACATGCATCACCATAGCTATCGGCGGAAGTGTCCTCGTTCGATGCGCGTGCGTTGGGTGTAGAGCTGTGAAGCAAGCGATTACAGGCTTTCATCAGGACGATCAGCGCCACTGGGTCGCGGAGCTGGCCTGCGGCCACAACCAGCATGTCCGACACGATCCGCCGTGGCAGGTGCGCGCGTGGGTGCTCACCGATGAGGGGCGCCGGACACGTCTCGGCGAGATGTTGAACTGCGTGCGGTGCGACGAGGAGCAGCGGGCTCTGCAGGACGTGACGTGATGTCGCGGGCGCGGGCTACAGATTGTCCTGGCGCGCGAAGCGTCCCTGATAGACGGCGCTGCCCTCGCAGCGCTGGAGCACGATCTGGAGGAGCCGCACGCCGGCATGAATGAGCAGCGTCCGGCCGGAGACGTTCGACATCTCGAGCACCTGCCGGCTCGTGACACCCGGCTGCACAAAACCCGAGGTGACGTGGATCATGAGGCCGAGGCGCGCGAACCGGCTGCGGCCCTCGAGCCATCCGCCGATGTCGCCGGGAAGCGTGATGCGCTCGCGGGTGATGCCGTGGATGGTCTCGCCGGGTGCCAGCGGATACGGTGTCTCGAGCGAGCGCACGTCGGTGATCGTCCGGTAGTCGACCTCGTCGGTCACCGGCACGGGCTCGTGGCTGGTGTGCATGACGCGGATCTCGTCGCCGAGATGCAGATCGATTGACGCCGGCCCCACCTGGTCCGCGAAGAACGGGTCGATCACCACTCGCCCCGATTCGATCTCGCGCCGGATCACGTCGCTTGTAAGGATCATCGTGTCACTTCGGTGTCGTGGGCGACGCGAGCGCAAACGCCGTCAGCGTCTGCCCCGCGGGCATGAGCAGCAGCTGTCGTGTGTCCACCATGACGGTGCTCGGCGCGCCCCAGAACGCCCCGGAAAGACGATGGCTCCACAGCGTCTGACCCGTATCGGCCTGCACCGCCATCAGCGTGGACCCGTTGTCGCCGGCGAACACCAGACCGCTCGCCGTCGAGAGCACACCGCTGTAGGACGGGCCGCCATACGGCACCTCCCACTTGCGCTCGAGCGTCACGGGATCGATCGCTCGCAGCGCACCCGTGCCTCCACGATCGAACGTGCTGCCGCCGATCATCAGGTCGCCAAGCTCGTACTTCCCGGGCGGACGGCTCGCATACATCTGACAGGTCTCACGCGCCGACACGAAGAACAGGCGTCGCACCGGATCGAATGACGGTGACGTGAAGCTGCTGCCGCCAGCCAGATCGGGGCATGTACGCGTGCCCTCAGGCGTCGGCCGCTGATTCGGCAACTCGATCGGCCGGCCTTTGGCATCGACCTCCTTCGCCCACGTCGTCGTCACGTAGGGTCTGGCCTGAATGAACGCGCCGTTCGTGCGATCCAGCACGTAGAGGAATCCGTTTCGATTCGCCGTGATGAGCGTCTTGCGCGGGCGTCCACCAATCGTGAGATCGGCGAGCACCTGGATCTGATTCGAATCCCAGTCGTGCTCGTCATGCGGTGTGTACTGGAAGTGCCATCGCAGGCGTCCGGTGTCGGGGTCGAGCGCGACCACCGATGCGGTATAGAGGTTGTCGCCGAGGCGATTACCGCCGTAGAAGTCCGGATTGGGATTGCCGACGCCCCAGTAGAGAAGATTCAGCTCGGGATCGTACGAGCCGGTGATCCACGTGGCGCCACCGCCGCGCTCGTAGTGACCGGCAGGCCACGTGTCGCCACCAGGTTCTCCAGGCGCAGGAACGGTGTTGAAGCGCCAGAGGCGCTTGCCGGTCTCCAGGCTGTAGGCGTCGAGAAATCCTCGCGTGGCGAGGTCGCCGCCGGCCATCCCGACGATCAACTTGTCCTTGACGACGAGCGGCGCGGCGGTGGCCGAGTAGCCCAACTCGTAGTCGATCATCGGGACATCCCAGATCGGCGTACCGGTCTTTCGATCGATCGCCATCACGTGCGCATCCAGCGTCGTCATGAAGAGCCGATCGCCGAACACGGCAAACCCGCGGTTGACCATGCCGCAGCAGATACGTGTGTCAGGTGGCAGCTTGCGCTGGTAGTGCCAGATGAGCGCGCCCGTGCGGCCGTCGATCGCCCACGCGTGGTTGAGAAGCCCGGTGACGTACAACGTGCCGTCGATCGCGATCGGCGTGGCCTCGAACTTCGCGCTGCGTCCGAAACCGAGACCGGTCTCGAACGTCCAGAGAGGCGTGAGACGTGCGACGTTCTCTGGCGTGATCTGGGTGAGAGGGCTGTGCCGCTTGCTGGCGTAGTCGCCCGAGTGAGTCAGCCAGCGGGATGGATCCGCGAGCCCACGCAGCAAATCGGCCGTGCCGATGTGCTGCGCATACACGTGCACCACGCCGAAAATCGCCAGCCCGAGCGCCGCGAAGGGAGTCCAGAGCCGCTTCAAAAAACCTCAATCCGGCACGTAGGCGATCATCATGCTCCGCAACGCGCCGTAGGTGAACTCCTTCGGATCGCCGAACTCGGGCTGGTATTCCTTCAGCGGGTTTCGCATGCACAGCGTCCTCGGGACCGAGGCCCATGTTCAGATAGCCGATCATCGTCGTGAACAGCTTCTGATAGATGTCGCGCTGACGCACGATGTCCTTGCCCGTCATCATCCGCCCATTCGCGGGCACGACGCGCGTGTCGGGTCTGACGAGCGTTGCGAGCCGTTCGAGCGCGCGGACGCGGCCGCCCAGCCACGCGCCGTTCTTGTAGTCGAGCAGCGGCCACTGCTCCGCTGACACGACGCCGCCGACGGCCAGCAGATTCAGCTTCGGAACGTGCACGAACAGATCGCCGTCGGTGTGCGCCGCGGGCATGTAGCCGTAGTCGATTTGCTGACCGGCGAATTCCATCGAGCCGTCGCCGCGCGTGGTCTTCGTCGGGCGTCCCTCCTTGGGCAGCGGGGGCACCCGAGTGGTGATACCCACGGCGGAGTAGACGGTGCTGCTGAGAAGCGTCTTCGTCTTCTCGTGCGCGAAGATGACGCCGCCGCTCTTCCCCACCGCCTCGTTGGCGCCGATCTGATCGGGATGCCAGTGGGTGTTGATCAGCGTGTTGATGCGACTGCCGCCGGTCGCACTTCGCACGGCCGCGATCAGCGCATCCGCATTGGCCTTGAGGCCGCCGTCGATCATCAACGCGCCATCGGGACCGGAGATCGCGATCACGTTGCAGCCGGCGCCCTGGAACAGCGTCGCGCCGCCGAGATCGGTGGTCGTGATTCGTGGAGCGGTCTGCGCGAGCAGGCGGGTCTGAAGGCCCGCCTCTACGAGCCGCGGCGATGCCGGTATAGAGGAACGTTCGACGTGAGAAGGTCCGGCCTGAAGCCGGACACTACGTACGAATCCTTACGGGCCACTGGTGATCGCGGGTTTGTAGACCGGCGCATGAACCGTTGACTCGCCGAGCGGCCAGATGTCTTCCCAGACGCCCTGCGGCGGACCGAGCACCGGCCACACCGGACTCTTCGCCATCAGCTTCGTCGCGCCCAGCTCGCGGAGGATCTGCGCCTCCTCCTTGAACAGCGGTGTCTGCAGCGCCATGAACGGCATGAAGCCTCGCGACTGCGTGTAGTCGAGCGCGGTGAGGCCGTCCTGATCGACGGCGTTCATGTCGATGCCGAACGAGGCGAGCTCCTTGATGATCGTCTTGTAGCGCTTGCGCACGGCGTAGTGCAGCGCCGTGCCGCCGCGGATCTCTTCGGGGTGATTGATCAGCGCGACGACGTTGACGTCGCCGCCGGCTTTCTGCAGCACGCGAATGAGTTCGAGCGCCTGCGGCTCCGGAGCACGGCCGGCGAGCACCGCGTGGATCGGCGTCTGCCGGTCAGCGGTGGAGACCGTGGCGTCGGCGCCATGTGCGAGCAGGAGCTTCACCACTTCAGGATCGGCGTTCACGGCCGCGCGGATGAGCGGCGTGGAGCCGCGTGTATTGGTCGCGCCCGCGACGTTCGCCGGCCTGAAGAACAGCTGCATGTTCGGATTGGCGCCGCGTTCGAGCAGCAGCTGGACAATCGCCAGACCGGTGGTCGTGTTCGGCGCGTCGATCGATGCGCGGCCCCCGTCGATCCGAGTACGCAGGCCGATGGACGCAAAGAGCGGCGCCTGTCCAAAGATGTCCCATTGGTTGACGTCGGCGCCGGCGGCGATCAATTGCTTCGCGAGGTCCCAGTTGGCGTTGATGATCGCCACGAGCAGCGGCGAGACGCCGTCGGGATCCGGCAGGTCGATATCCGCCTTGTTCTTGAGCAACACCTCCACGCACGCCATGCAGTTTTCACGTGCGGCATAGAGCAGCGGCGTCAATCCACCGCTGTCGAGGTTCTTGGGACGCCCTTCGGCCGTCACGTGACGCTGATAGTCGCGATTGATCGAGGCCGCATTGACGTCAGCGCCCTTCGCGATCAGCAACTCCATCATCTTCGGATGCCGGCGCGCCGACGCCCACATCAGCGGAGTCTGCCCGCCAAACTTCTCTTTCGCATCGACCTTCGCGCCGTGGTCCAGCAGCACTTGCGCGGCGGCGACGTTGCCGGTTCTCGCCACGGCCAGGAGCGCGGTCAGCCCGTCGGCATTGGGCGATTCGACATTCGCGCCGGCCTCGAGCAGCACCTTCAGCATCTCGGTGTGGCCCACTTCCGCGGCAAGGCTCATCGGCGTGGCGCCGTAGTGGTTGGCGAGCGAGACGTTGGCGCCGGCACGCAGCAGACGCTTCGCCTCGGCGACGTCGCCGTTGTAGACCGCCCACTGCAGCGGCGTGCTGCCATCGGGATTGCGATGGTTGACGTCGGCCTTGCGGGCGGGTCTGAGCCGGCCTCCACGGTCGCGGTCTGCACGACCGCGCCTGCTACGAGCGGCCTGTGCGTATCGCCGGCGACGCCAGTGCCAGCGCCGCGGCCCGATCGCGACGATGGTTCTCGACGATCACGCCTCCGAGAACGCGCCCGTCGTGTCGGCGAACTTTTCGATCTCGCTGGTCGGCACGCCCGCGCGGTCGAGCATCGTCACCAGGATGTTCGCGTGGGGCGTGTCCTGCTTGTAGTGCAGGTGCTGGTTGCCCTTGAGACCGCCGCCACGGCCGATGAGCGCCTGCGGCAGCGGATCGTTGTTGTGGGCGTCGCTGTTGGCCATGTTGCTGCCGAACAGGATGATCGAATGATCGAGCACCGTTCCGTCGCCTTCGCGCATGCCCTTGAGGCGCTCGACGAACTTCGCGAACACCGCGGTGTGGTAGTTCTGGATCTTTCGCAGGTTGGCGACGCGGTCCGGGAATCCACCCCAGTGCGAGGTCGGATGGAACGCCTCATGGACGTCGAGGTTCGGGTACGTCCGCATGCTCGCTTCCTCGACCATCTTCAGCGTCGCGACCTTGGTGCGATTGGTCTGCCAGGCGAGCGCGAGCATCTCGAACTGCACGCCGAGGAGCTCACCGAAATCCTCCGGCGGACCGAGCGGCGCACCGGGCAGATCACCCAACGAGTTGGCGTTCTGCTCGATCCTCTGCACGCGGAGCTCGATCTCACGAACGGAGTCCAGGTAGTCGCTCACGCGAGCGCGGTCGGCGACGTCGAGCTTGCGCGACAGGGTGGCCGTTGATTCCCTCACGTAGTCGAGCAGGCTGTTCGTCGTCTTGAGAATGTTCTGACGTTCTTCGTTCGTGTCGCCCTGGCCGAACATGCCGAAGAACACCTTGCGCGGATTGTTTTCCATCGGCAGCGGCTGATCCGGCGTGCGGAACGAGATCATGCCGCCCGGCTCGGCGCAGAGTTCGAGCGACGGCAGCGACGTCTCCTTGCCGAGATGGCGCGCGGCGATCTGATCGGCGGTCACACCAACACCAGTCTTGGCGCTGCGCGAGCGCGGGCTGACGCAGTTCAGCCACGTCTCTTCGATGATGCCGTGCGGGCTGGAGCTCTCCCCACCCTTGTTGCGCAGGCCGCTGACGACGGTCACGTGCTCGCGCATGGGTTCGAGAGGCTTGAGGATGAACGGAAAGTCGAAATCACGGCCGACGCGGGTCGGCGTCCATTCCTCCTGGAGCGCGCCATGCGGGAAGTAGACGAAACCCAGGCGCGGGCTGGCCGCGGCGACTGTCTGCGCCAGCACCGTTCCCGCCGGAATCATCGCATCCAGCAACGGAAGCGCGAGGGTTGCACCGGCGCCTTTGAGGACGGTGCGCCGCGACAGATGCTTCTTGGACAGGAAGGACATCACTGCACTCCTACGGTCTTCGTTGATGTTGGCTTCGCGGAGGCTGACGCCTCCGTGCTACGGGGTGACTGCTGCTGGCCCTCGGCTTCTCTCTTGCGAAACGCGTCGCTCGAGACCACGCCAAGGACGATGGACTTGAAGCGGTAGTTGTCGGCCGCGGCCTGCCGGACGATGCGGCGGACCGTGGGCATGTCGCGATAGTCGAGGCTGCGACCCAGTGCGTAGGTCATCAGGTTTTCGGTGAAGGCCTGCACGAACTGATGGTCGGGCCGATCGACCAGCGCCCGGCGCAGATCCTCGGGGCCCTTGATCGTCGTCCCGTCCGGCAGCTGACCCATCGTATCGATGAGCGTCAGCGTGTCGGGGTCGTTGGCGCGGAACTGCCCCACCGCGTTGAAATTCTCCAGCGCGAGGCCGAGTGGATCCATCACGCCGTGACAGGCGAAACACGTCGCCTTCTCGCGGTGCTGCTCGAGCCGCGCGCGCAGTGTTTTCGCCGGCTGACCACGTCTGTTCTCCGGCAGCGACGGTACGTCGAGCGGGGGTTCGGGCGACGGCGTGCCGAGCAGACGATCCAGGATCCACGCGCCACGAAGCACGGGCGACGTCCGATTCGGATAGGCCGTCAACATGAGGATGGCGCCCTTCCCCAACAGGCCGCGGCGCGCCTGGTTGTCGAGCGTCACGCGGCGGAAGTGGCTGCCCTTGACCGTCTCGATGCCGTAGAGCATCGCCAGTCGCTCGTTGAGGAACGTGTCGTCCGCGGTCAGCAGGTCGTACACGCTGCGGTCGCTGCGGAGGACGCCGTCAACGAACAGCCGCAGCTCCTCTTTGAACAGCCCGCGTGGATCCAGCAGTCCGCTCGCGTGCGGGAACTGGGCTCGGTCCGGGGTGATCTCGTCCAGCTTCTTGACGTTGAGCCACTGGAACCCGAAATCGTCGCTCAGTGATTTCGCGCGCGGGTCGGCGAGCATCCGGCTCACCTGCCCGGCCAGCACGCCTGGATTCCTGAGACGCGATTCGGAAGCGGCCTTCAGCAGCTCCTCGTCCGGCAGACTGCTCCACAGGAAGAAGGAGAGACGCGACGCCAGTTCGAGATCGGTCAGCGTGCGCGTCGCGCTCGTGCCGACTCCCGACTCCGCGCGATAGAGGAAATGCGGGCTCGCCAGGATCGCGCTGAGCGCATCGCGCACGCCGCCGTCGAAGCCTCCCGTCGCGGAGCCTGCCTTGTAGAACGCCACCAACGGGTTGATGTCCTCGGCGGTCACCGGGCGGCGGAAGGCGCGGCGCGCGAGGTTCTCCACAATCCTGTTCGCGCACGTCGCTTCGTCGCGCGCGCTGGTTGGCCGGCAGATGAAGATCTTCGAGCGGCTGGCCGACGCGCTCATGCCGGTGACCGACAGCGGCCCGCGGATCTGCAGCGCATGGGCGGCCTGGAGCCGCTCCTGGCCGCCCTCGATCGCGATCGTGCGGGTGCGCTCGTCGCTCTCGGCGAAGCTGCGATGCACGAACGTGACCGCCAGCTTGTGCTGCCCCTGCGTCGCCTTGAAGCGGATCTTGCGAAGCCGTCCGTTGATCTCTTCGACCGCCGGATCCAGCCGCTGATCGATCGCCTTGTGGTCGGCCTCGCCGCCGATCGTCGTGCGATAGAACTCCCTGCCGTCGAGCAGGACGATCACCGTGTTCTCGAACTCCATTCGCGGCACTTCGCGCGCGAGCGCCATGTCGCCGATCGTGAGCTCGTAGTCACCGTCAGCCGGGAAGTTGTGTTCGACGCTGAAGCCGCCGCGCGTGCCGAACGGCATGCCCTCGAGGCGATGCTGCTGGCGGCCAGTGCCGGGCCCACCGGACGGCGGCAGCGAGATGATCATGTTGGCGACGTCGCCGTAGGTGATCGTCTCGGCAGGCGCCTTCGGGTTACCGATCGCCTCGAGCGCGACGGCGCGCGCGGCGACGATGTACTGGTCCACGAAATTCGGCGAGACCTGCAGGGCGGCGGCGTTGTTGTCGAAGTTGCCCTTGATGTTGTCCTCGGGCAGCCAGGCCGTCGCGTCGATGTTCAGCCCGATCAGATCGCGTACCGCGTAGCCGTACTCGCGGCGATTGAGCCGGCGCAGGGCGACGCGTCCCGGTTTGCTCTCGGTCGCCGCCGCGTCGATCTTGCTCTCGAGCCACGTGACGAACTCGGCGGCTGTGCGCGCATCGGGGCGCTTGGCGCCGGCCGGCGGCATCAGACCGCCGCGCAGCTTGCGAATGACCTTCTCGGCAACCTCGGTGCTCTGGTGGACCGCGTCGAGATTCAATTCGGACAGCGTCAGGCCGCCCGACTTGAGTTTGTCGTTATGGCAGGCGACGCAGTACCTGGTTGATCAGGGTGCGCTGAGACGATGGTGCGATGGCTTGAGGGTGCGAGGGTGCGAGAGTGCCAGCAGGTGCGAGGGTGCCGGGGTTCGAGGGGGCTTGTCCCTGCGACCGCAGAGTGCCTGCGAAAACAAGGCAGAGCATGACGGCGACCGTCGCGATGGCGGTTCTCATTCCTCGTCTCATTATCGTCCGATCCACGCGAAGTCTAGCCGGGGAAACTCGAGGGCACAAGATCAATACATCAGCCTGTCTCCATGGGGTTTACGGCTGACGAGGCGTGGTCCAGGGAACCACCCGTCGAGGCAACTTCCGGGCGCGACGGACCGTGCGCAACGCAAGGACCGCCAGCGGGCTGAGCATCAGGCTCATCGTGCCTCGGCCCATCACTTCACTTGGCCTCCCGTCGCAGAACCGGCGCCGCAACTATAGTGTTGACTACTGTAGTTAGCCGCCAACCTTTCCCGACCGAGCGCCGTCCAATCGGCCAATGCGCGCACCCGAGTCGGACCCGGTACCGGCGCTCGGCGAACTGGCGTTTCACATCCTGCTCGCGCTCGGCGACGGCCCGTCGCATGGCTACGCCATCGGCCAGCGGGTCGAGGAGGAATCCGGCGGACGGCTGGATCCGACGACCGGAGCGCTGTACCAGGCCCTGCGCCGGCTGACCGAGGAAAACCTTGTCGCTCCCGTCGCCGGACCGGGCGACGTGGATCCGAGGCGGAAGTACTTCGCGATCAGCAGACTTGGCCGCCGCGCCGTCGCGCAGGAAGTGGAACGCCTGGCGGCGCTCGTCCGCGCCGCGCGGCAGCGTGGGCTGTATCCGCATCGAGCGTGACATGCGTGTCTACCGCTGGCTCGTGCGGTTGTGTCCCGAGGCGCTGCGCCGCGAGTACGGCGCGGCCATGGAAGAAACGATGGCGAGCCGACTCGCCGCGGCGCGCGCGGTGGGGCGTTGGCGCGCAGCGAAGGTGTGGTGGCGCGAGAGCGCAGGCCTCGTCACGCTCGCGTTCACGGAACGATGGGGCCGCGTCGCCCGCATGAGACGCGCGCGCCAGCGGCTGCTGGCGGCACCGAAAGCAGGAGTCATGGACACGATCGCACAGGAACTGCGTCACGCCGCGCGGCGAATGGCGCGCACGCCGGTCTTCACCGCCGCCGCCGCGACCACGCTGGCGCTGGCGATTGCGGCCAATGCCGCCATCTTCACGCTCGTCCACCGCGTCGTCCTCAACCCGCTGCCCTATGCGGACTCCGATCGGCTGATCGTGCTCGACCACGGCATCCCGAGCCGCAACGTTCCCTCGGGTGTGCAGGTCATGAGTTGGCAGCTGTACCACCAGCTCGCGGAGAATGCCCGCACGCTCGACGGCGTCGCCGGCTACTACGGGATCGGCGCCACACTGACGGGCAGCGGCACGCCGGAGCGTGTCGTGATCACGCGTGCGACGCCGTCGCTGGCGTCGGTGCTGCGCGTCGCGCCCGCGCTCGGCCGATGGTTCACCGAGGCCGAGGGCACACCGGGTACGCCTGACGTTGCCGTGCTGACGCATGGCTTCTGGGTGCGGCGCTTCGGCGCGGATCCATCCATCGTCGGCCGCACCATCGTCGATCGACGGCGTGCCCACGCCCGTCGTCGGCATCATGCCCGCCTCGTTCGCGTTCCCGGGGCCGCTGGTGGATCTGTGGCTGCCGGCACAATCGACACGCGCGTCGGCGTCGTTTCTGTTCTCGGTCCAGGCCATCGCCCGGCTGCGCGACGACGCAACGGTCACAACGGCGCGCACAGAGATCACGCGCCTGATCGAAGATCTGGCTCGCGTGGCTCCGAATCAGACGGGCATCGTCTCCACGGCGACGCCGATGCACGATGCGATCGTCGGCAACATCGCCGGCGCACTCTGGATCCTGCTCGCGGCGGTCGGCCTCGTGCTGCTCGTCGCGTGCGCGAACATCGCCAACCTGTTCCTCGTCCGCTCGGAATCGCGTCACCGTGAAGTCGCGGTCCGTCGCGCGCTCGGCGCCGGCACGCGAAGGCTGGCCCGCTACTTCCTGGCGGAGAGCACGCTGCTCGGAGTGGTCGGCGGCATCGCTCGGCCTCGCGCTCGCCTGGGGCGGTGTCCGTCTGCTCGTCGCGTTCGGTCCCGCCGATCTGCCTCGGCTCAACGAGGTCAGGATCGATCCGGTGGTCGTGGTCTTCACCGCGGCGCTGAGCCTGCTTGCGGCGCTCGTGTTCGGCGCGATCCCGCTGCTGCGCCTCGCGCCGATCACCGCGGCCCTGCACGACAGCGGCCGCGGGCAGACCGCGACGCGCGGCCAGCATCGCGCGCGACAGCTGCTGATGACTGCACAGGTCGCGCTCGCACTCGTCCTGCTGGTCGCCTCGGGATTGATGGTGCGCAGCGTGCAGCAACTCGGCACGATCGATCTCGGGTTCGATCCCTCGTCTGCCCTCAGCTTCCGCGTCGGCCTGCCCGCGCGCGGCTACGAGACACGCGAGCGGGCGGCCCTCACGCATCGCGCGATTCTCGAGCGGCTGAACGCGTTGCCCGGCGTGGTCGCCGCGTCTGCCGTCAGCTGCCTGCCGCTCAGCGGCACCTGTTTCGGCAACGGCCTGATCGTCGAGGGCGAGCGCGACGGATCGAATCAACTGGGCCGGCAGTTCGCGTGGTTCCGCGCCGTCGCCGACGGATATTTCGAAGCGGCCGGCCTGCGCCTGACACGCGGTCGCGCGCTCGGGCAGACCGACATCGATCGCGCCGAGCCCGTCGTGGTCATCGATGAAGCGCTCGCCGCGATGTATTTCCCCGACCAGGATCCGATCGGCAAGCGAGTGCGATCGGCGCGCACCACGGAATCCGAAACTGAAACTGCCGACGCCGCCATGGCTCGAGATCGTCGGCGTCGTGTCGAGCACGCCGACCGGCGCGCTGACCTCGCCCCTGCGGTTGCCGCAGATGTACATGCCGATGTCGATCGCCGGCGGGCCGGATATCCCCGCGCAGGCACTCCTCGGGCCCGACATCACGACGATGACCTACGTCGTCCGATCGACAACGAATCCTGCCGACCTCGCGGGGCCGGCACGCGCCGCGGTGGAGAAGTGTCGATCCGAACCTGGCACTCGCGCAGGTGCGCACGCTGCAGGAGATGGTCGATCGCGCCTCGGATCAGATGATCGTTCACGATGGTGCTGCTCAGCATCGCCGCCGGCGTGGCGCTGCTCCTCGGCGCGATCGGCATCTACGGCGTCGTGTCGTACATCGCCGCGCAGCGCACGGGTGAGATCGGCCTGCGTCTGGCGCTCGGCGCGGAGCCGTCTGGCGTGGCAGCGATGATCCTTCGCCAGAGCGCCGGCGTGACGATGATCGGGATCGGCGTGGGCCTGGTCGCCGCGCTGGCGGGCGGAAGGCTGATCGAGACGCTGCTCTACAACGTGAGCCCGCGAGACCCGATCGTGATCGGCGCAGTCACGCTTCTTCTGACCGGCATCGCGCTCATCGCCTGCTGGCTTCCGGCGCGCCGGGCGGCGCGACTGAGCCCGCTCGAAGCGTTACGAACAGACTGACGCTGTCAGCGCCGTAAGCTCGTCCGAGTGTCGGCTGCCGAGCTCAGTTTGACAGAGGTGCGTGATACATTCCGCGCGCGGGGAGCCAAGGAGATGTTCTATGCGACGCACGTTGTCGTTGTTCCTGGCGCTGGCGGGTGCCTCCTGCGGCGATGACTCGCCGAATGGCCCGTCGAATGCCGCACCCACTGTCAGCTTTTTCGTCACTAGCGTGACGAGCGTCACCGGCGATCTCGGCGGGCTCGCCGGCGCCGACGCGCGGTGTCAGAGTCTCGCGGCCGCGGCCGGCCACGGCGCGCGCACGTGGAGAGCGTATCTCAGCGTCGAGCGCGATCCGGGCAATGGCAATCAGCCGACGCACGCCAGGGATCGCATCGGCACCGGTCCCTGGCACAACGCAAGCCTGGTGCTCGTCGCGAACAACGTCGCCGAGCTGCACGCGCGCACCGGCGATGCCGCCGTGTTCATCGACGAGCGCGCGCAGCGCATCAACGGGCAATGGACAGGGTCGCCATCTCCGGTCCAGCACGACATCCTCACCGGCTCGAACGCCGATGGCACGCTCGCCGCCGGGCTGACGTGCGCGGACTGGACGTCGGCATCGACGACGCTAGCGGCGCAGGTCGGCCACTCGGACGGACTCGGTCCCAACCAGAGCACCACGGGAGCGCTGTCGTCGTGGAACGCTTCCCACACCAGCCAGAGCTGCGCTGATACGGCTCCCCGCGGCGGCGCCGGGCGCTTCTACTGCTTCGCTCGGTGATTTCGGATCGGAGCGCGCTTCAGCGATTCAGCAGCGCCGTGCCGTGCGTGCTACGGCACACGCTCGAGAAACGAGCGTATCTCGCGCACGACGTCCGCCTCGTGCGACAGGAACACGTAGTGGTTCGCACCCGACAGTCTCACGACACGTGCGCTGGGGAGGCCATCCTCGATGGCCTTCGCCTGTCGTTCCGTGAAGGCGCTCAACCCTGCGATCTGCTCTTTGATCTTCGGATCGGTACTGGTCTCGGACCACCGGCCCGGGCTCTGGGAGCTCACGAGAAACAGCGCCGGGGTCCGAATCTGGACGTACTGCTTCGGGCCCGCCAGCAGAGTCTGACCGCCGGGAAAAGACCGCATCGGCCCCACGCCCCCTTCCAGCGTGGCGGGACGCTTCTGACGAAGTTCTCCCTCTGGGAATGTGAATCCCAGAATCCGGGTGTAGTACCTGACGCAGTCCATCGAAGGTGGCCAGATCGGCGTCAGTCGGCGGCGGGGTCCGGGGGAAACCAACCTTCGAGATCTCTTCGAACGTCGGTACCTTGCCGTTGTCGAAGGCATAGGGATAGGCGGCATCGAGATACACGAGGGCGGCGGCGCGATTCGGATAGCGTGTGCCGATCGAGCTCAACTCCTGTCCGCCGATCGAGTGCCCGGCGAGCACCGGCCTCTCCAGCTTGAGCGCGTCGAGAACGGCGAGTAGATCATCGCCAAACGTATCGGAGCCCGAGGTGAGCGGCGCAAAGCCCGACTCGCCGAAACCGCGGCGCGTGATGCCGTAGACATGGAAATCTCGGGTGAGCTTCGGCGCGAAGTCGTCGAAGACATGCGCCGTGTCGCCCCCGCCGGGCAGGAGCACCAGCGGCCTTCCAGAACCGCCCCAGTCGAGCACCTCCAGCCGCACGTTCTGGCTCACCTCGATAAATCGTGTGGCGTGGGAAGACGGATCCTTCCAACCAGCAGGTTGTTGCGCATGAAGAGGAGCGGCAAGCGCGACGAGCAGACAGGCACTTACCAGTCGGTTGAGTTGATGCGGTGATCCGTTCATTGCCACTCCCTGCGTTGGAGAGCCGCGCGGCACTCACTCCTAGGCGTGGCTATAGACGAATCCACCACTGCAAGGGTTGCCCCGTCGGGCGATGCTCACTCTTTTGGCTGCGGAACGTAGCGAAGGTACGGCTTCGGCGCTTTCCAGCCCTCGGGGTACCGTTCCTTCGCTTCGGCGTCGCTCACGGCCGGCAGAATGATCACGTGGTCCCCGTGCTTCCAATTCACCGGCGTGGCCACCTTGTGCTTCGCGGTCATCTGCATCGAGTCGATCACGCGCAGCACTTCGTCGAAGTTGCGGCCGGTGCTCATCGGGTACAACAACAGCAGCTTGACCTTCTTGTCCGGTCCGATCACGTAGACGTTGCGCACCGTCGCGTTGTCCATCGCCGTGCGGCCTTCGCATGTCTCGCCCGCGGTCGCCGGAAGCATGCCGTACAGCTTCGACACGTGAAGGTCGTGGTCGCCGATCATCGGGTAATTCGGCGCGTAGCCCTGCGTCTCCTCGATGTCCTTCGACCACCTCGTGTGGCTGTCTACCGGGTCGACGCTCAGGCCGATGATCTTCACGTTCCGCTTCTCGAACTCCGGCTTGATCCGGGCCATGTAACCGAGCTCGGTCGTGCAGACGGGCGTGAAGTCCTTCGGATGCGAGAACAGCACGCCCCACGAATTGCCGAGCCACTCGTGAAAGCGAATTGGGCCTGCCGTCGTCATCGCGTCGAAATCAGGGGCGGCGGAACCAATCGCCAGTGGTCCACCGGGTGCAACTGCAGTCATGACCAGTCCTCCAGCGCGTATCAATTCGGTGCGCTCATTTTCGCGGTCGTCGCTGCCGGAGGCGATCGCATTCGCGGCCGACCAAGCGCGGTCCTATGCCGAGAGCGGACACTCATCGCGAGGAGCTCGATTCCACAACCGGCTCATCCGATAAATCTCATCATCCATTGGTTGCTTCGGCGGTATACGTATGTCCTCCCCTTCGAGCGCAGGAGGCAGCCATGATGCATCGCGTTGCCGTCACGCTTTCGATCGCCGCGCTTTTTCTGTTCGGCTCCCGTACCGCCGCCGCTGACGATGTCGTTGACGCCCTGCTGTCGGTGCCGGGCCTGACGATCCTCAACGACCAGCCAGTCGCGCCGGGATTGCGGTTGTTCGTCCTGAGCTACGAGCAGCGTGTCAACCATCAAGTACTGTCGAAGGGCACCTTCGCACAGCGGATGACGCTGCTGCATCGATCGTTCACGGCTCCGATGATCGTGACGACCGACGGATACGAGCTGCCGCCGGTGCCGTCACGCAGCGAACCGGCACTGATCGTCGACGGCAACGATCTGCGGATTGAGCACCGGTTCTTCCCTGCCGTCGCGTCCCGAGCCGGCCGATTGGACGGATCTGACAATCGCCCAGGCCCGCAGCGGACCATCACGGCATCATCGTCGCGCTGAAGGCCGTGTACAGCGGTCACTGGCTGACAACCGGGCGGAGCAAGGGCGGCAGGCGGCGGTGTATCACCGGCGCTTCTATCCCAACGACGTCGACGGCACGATTGCGTACGTCGCGCCGAACGACGTGATCGATCAGCAGGATCACTACATCGAGTACATCGAGCAGGTCGGGAGTGATCCTGCCTGCCGGCAGCGGATCAAAGACTTTCAGCGCGAGGCGTTGCTGCGGCGGGCCGAGATCGTGCCGATGATGGAAGCGCTCGCTGCCGCCAACGGGCAGACGTACCACGTTCTTGGCTCCGCCACACGAGCGCTCGACCTGCACGTCCTCGACTGGAGCATCGGGTTCTGGATGTTCGGAGGCCAGCAATTCTGCAGCATCATACCGACCGCCGCTGCGCCGACCGCCTTCATCCTTGCTGGCCTCGATGCCGTCCTCGGGTTCGCGTTCTACACAGATCAGGGCCTCACGCCACTGTTCCCCGCCGCGTACCAGGCGGCCACGCAAATCGGTTATCAGATCGTGCCCGAGGACTATCTGGCGGATTTGCTGCTCTACCCCGGGGAAGACGTCCCTCGCTCGTTCGTGCCCGCCGAGATCCCGGTGCCACGTTTCGATCGATCGGCGATGCGCGACATCGACACGTTCGTCCGACTCTTCGGCAGCGAACTGATGTTCGTCTATGGAGAAAACGATCCGACGACGGCCGAGGCGTTCAGGCTAGGACCCCAGACCAAGGACTCGTTCCTGTACGTCGTCCCTGGCGCGAACCACGGCGCGCGACTGGCAAGTCTTCCAACGTCGGTGCAGGAGAAGCCATCGCGGCTATCCGCCGCTGGGCAGGTCTGTAACAAGACTGCTTCCGATGCCGCGTCGCAAGTGGCCATGCGGTCGACGCGGTGCTCACAGAGGGATTCGTCCTCGCTCGCGAGCGTGCAACGCGTCGCGGCGTGACGCAAGACCACTCGAGCCGCCAACAAACGAGCGGAGCGAGTGAAGATGGCGGAGAGAGAGGGATTCGAACCCTCGGTAGAGTTTCCCCTACACACGCTTTCCAAGCGTGCTCCTTCAACCACTCGGACATCTCTCCGTATTTAGAATCAACGGTTTACAGGCTAGTTGTTGAGCCAGGCAAACCCGAATTGTGGTACCACCCCTAAATGTGCTGCGATCACTTACGGCGTATTCCCGTCCAAGCCTCAGCAAGCTCTCGCACTCGCCAGCGCCTCCCAGTATAAGCCGCGGTTGGCGTGCCGTCTTGCGACCGTCCTGAAGCTGCCTGACAGGACAGGGTTGATTCGATCCCGCCGGCTGAGCGCCCACTCCGACCAGTCTTAACGTCTGACTTCACTGAGAGCGTCGTCGAGCATGTGGGCGTCGCGGCGGTGTGAAACGACACGGGTCTAGCCGGACAGACCTCGAACACTGCTGCAAGAGCAGCATTGCGCAGCCTCTCGTGCGCAATACGTGCATCGCGTAACGCCAGCACCTCACCGACGATGTCGACAGGCGCCCCTCATCAATCGTGCTCGCGATGCGTGTCAGGCCTTCTGTCGTCACCTTGACGAGGAAGAACACACCCCGCACCTGGTGACGGGCGGCCAGGCTCCTGATCCGGAACCGACACCGACGACACCAGGACGCCGCCCGGTTTGAGAACGGCGAAAGAACGGACGAGCATGCTGGCGACCGACCAGTCGACCACCACGTCGAGCTCTTTGGCCGCCGATTCAAACGGCGTGCTCCGTACGTTGATCACATGGTGGCGCCGAGCGAGTGGACGTAGTCGACATCTTCCGGCAAAGGCCGTCGCGATGACCTCGCGTGCGATATCCCTCGCCATCTGGACCGCGTAGGCGCCGACGTTGTACGAAGAGGTATTGCATATTCGTGGTCGCCGTGAACCTCTGATCGTGATTGATCCAAAGCCCTTTCATGATGCTCGAGCAAGATGCCTCCACGCCCAGGCGGAAGTTGATCGCCTTTTGTATGCGCCATGACGACGAACGCGCTGATCCCCGATAATGACCCCGTCGCCACAGCTGCGTACGGAGAGGATTGCTCATGCCCACTCGACGTCGCGAGCCGGGTCGGAGTCAGCAAGAGTCTGGTCTCCTTCGCCTTCAACGACCGTCCGGGCGTCGCCCCGCAGACCCGGGACCGCATCCTGGCCACCGCGCGCGAGATGGGCTGGCGTCCGCGGCCGAGTGCCCGCTCGCTGTCCATCAAACGCAGCTTTGCCCTCGGCCTCGTGGTGCGTCGCGACCCGTCGGTGATCTCCGGCGACTCGTTCTTCCCGGCCTTCATCTCCGGGGTCGAGACGGTCCTCGCCGACGAAGGCCAGGTGCTGGTGCTCAGCATGGTCCCCAATGCCGCGACCGAGGTGCGCGCGTACCGGACGCTCGCCGAGGACCACCGGGTGGACGGGGTCTTCCTCACCGACCTGCGCCGCGACGACTCCCGGCTCGCCCTGCTCACCGAGCTCGGTCTGGCAGCCGTGACGTTGGGCAGGCCGGAATCGGATTCACCGTTTCCGGCGATCACCCTCGCCGATCAGCCCGGGGTCCACGAGACCGTCGAGCACCTGCGGATGCTGGGTCATCACCGCATCGGGTATGTCGCCGGGGACGTCACGATGCTGCACGGTCTGCGTCGCCGAGACGCTTTCGTCGCGGCTATGCGCGCGGCCGGGCTGTCGATCGAGCTGATCGAGGACACCGACTTCTCCGGGGCCGCAGGCCGCGTCGGCGACCAAGCGCCTGCTGGAGCGGAGTCCGCGACCGACCGCGATCGTCTACGCCAGTGACCCGATGGCCCTGGCCGGCCTCGGCGTCGCGCAGGCCATGGGTCTGCGGTCACCCGAAGACGTCTCGGTCGCCGGCTTCGACGGGACCGACATCGCCCGCTACGTCTTCCCCACCCTCACCACCGTGGTGTCCGATCCCGTGGCCTGGGGCCGCGCGGCGGCCAGCACACTCCTGCACCTCGTCGCCGACGGTCACGCCGACGCGTCGAACTCTCCGCAGCCCGGCTGCGGATCGCCGAGTCCACGGCCCCTCCCCCAGAGGCCGAACCCACCCCACCCAACCCCCTATCCACGTCGTCATCCCGACCCGAATGAGGAGAACCACCGTGCGCCGTCGCACCCAGAAAGTTCTGGCGCTTGCCGCCACCATCACCGTGACCTTGTCGCTCGCCGCGTGCGGCGGCGACGGCGGGGAACCGAGTTCCGGCACCAGCTCCGAAGCGGCCAAGGGGCCGATCACGATCTGGTACTCCAACAACGAGCAGGAGGTCGCCTGGGGCAAGGCCATGGTCTCCGCTTGGAACGCCGCCCACGCCGATCAGCAGGTCGAGGGCCAGGAGATCCCCGCCGGCAAGAGCAGCGAGGAGGTCATCGGCGCGGCCATCACCGCCGGCACGGCCCCGTGCCTGGTCTTCAACACCGCACCTTCGGCCGTGGGCCAGTTCCAGCGCCAAGGCGGCCTGGTGAACCTGTCGAGGTTCCCCGACGGGGCCAGTTACATCAGCGAGCGATCGGGTCCGGTGGCCGACCAGTACAAGGCGCCTGACGGCGGCTTCTACCAGCTGCCCTGGAAGTCCAACCCGGTGATGATCTTCTACAACAAGGATCTGTTCAAGAAGGCCGGTCTCGACCCGGAGAGCCCCAAGCTGTCCACGTACGCGGAGTTCCTGGACGCGGCGCGCGAGATCAAGTCTTCCGGGGCGGCGCCGTACGCGATCTACCCGGCGCCGACGAGCCAGTTCTTCCAGTCCCAGTTCGACTTCATGCCGCTGTACGCGGCGCAGACCAAGGGCAAGTCGATCGTCACCGACGGCAAGGCGACCTTCGCCGACCCGGACGGGATCGGGGTCGCGACCTTCTGGAAGACCCTGTACGACGAGGGGCTCGCCGGCAAGGAGACGATCCAGGGCGACGCGTTCGCGGACAAGAAGGCCGCCATGGCCATCGTCGGTCCGTGGGCCATCGCGGTCTACAAGGGCAAGGTCGACTGGGGCTCGGTGCCGGTGCCGACCAAGGACGGCCTGCCGGCGACTGAGACCTACACCTTCAGCGACGCCAAGAATGTCGGCCTGTTCACGGCATGCAAGAACCAGGGCACCGCTTGGGAGGTACTGAAGTTCGCCACCAGCGTCGAGCAGGATGGCGCGCTGCTCGACAAGACCGGGCAGATGCCGCTGCGCAAGGACCTGCCGACCGTCTACGCGGACTACTTCGCCAAGAACAAGGCGTATCAGAGCTTCGGCGATCAGGCCGCGCGCACCGTCGAGGTGCCGGCCGGCCCGAACACCGTCGAGATGCTGCAGACCCTCCGCGACGCCTATTCCAGGACCGTGATCAGCGGCGAAGGTGACCTGACCGCCGAGTTCACCGCCGCGGCCGACAAGGTCACCGAACTGGCCGGGCAGAAGTAAGTCGGTCACGTGACATGAGCACGAGTTCAGCAAGGGGGGCGACCCCCTTGGACCCCCGCGGCCTGCACGACAACACACGGGAGCACGCCCGGCAAGCTGACCGGACCGGGGGTCGGACCGCCGACCCCCGGCCCCGGCGATCGCCCCAACGGCTGGGCCCACGGATCCTCGGCAAGCACCCCCTGGGGTGGCTGTTCAGTGCCCCGTATTTGATCTTCGTGTTGTTGATCTTCGCCTACCCGTTGATCTTCGCCGGGTACATGTCGTTCCACGACTACTTCTTCGCCGCCCCCGGCGTAGAGGTCGAACGCCCGTTCGTCGGACTGGAGAATTACCAGGCGCTGTTCACCGATCCGGACGTCCGCCAATCCTTCGTCAACGTGGGCATCTTCTTGATCATCAATGTGCCGTTGACCGTGGTGATCTCGATGGTGCTGGCCACCTTGCTGAATCGGGTCGTCCGGCTGAAGACCTTTCTCCGGGTGGCGTTCTACGTGCCCTATGTGACGGCCAGCGTCGCGGTCGTCGCCGTCTGGTTGTTCCTGTTCAGCGGTGGAGGGCTGGTCAACACGCTGCTGGGCCCGCTCGCCCCCGACCCGACCTGGCTGATCAGCCCGACCTGGGCCATGCCGTCGATCGCGTTCTTCGTGACCTGGAAGGGAATGGGCGTCTACATCCTGCTCTACCTGGCCGCGCTGCAGAACGTGGGCCAGGAGTTGTACGAATCCGCCGCCGTCGACGGGGCCAGCCGGGTGCAGGCGTTCTGGAACGTCACCGTGCCCGGCGTGCGCCCGGCCACCGTGCTGGTCCTGCTGCTGGCCACCGTGACCGGGGCCAACCTGTTCACCGAGCCCTATCTGCTCACCGCGGGAGGTGGCCCGAACGGGGCCTCCAGCTCACCGGTGTTGATCATGTACCAACAGGGCATCGAGCAGGGCAAGCCGGGCTACGCCGCGGCGATCGGCATCGTGCTGGTGATCGGCACGCTGATCCTCGCCACCCTGCAGAACCGCTTCGCCGGAGGGAGGGACTGATGTCGAGATCTGCAGGAGTGCTCCGCGGGATCGTCCTCGGGCTGGGCGCTGTCGCGTTCCTGTTCCCGTTCTACTACATGATCATCGGCTCGCTGCAGGAGACGGTCGACTCGTCTCTGAAGGGTGCGTTCCCCCAGCCGGGCAATCTCACCACCGCCAACTACACCGACATCGACTCCCGGATCGACCTGTTGCAGGGCCTGGCCAACTCGGGGGTCTTCACCGGTGGCGTGCTGATCTGCACGGCATTCTTCGGGGTGCTGGTGGGCTATGCCCTGGCGGTCCTCCAGTGGCGTGGGCGAACGGCGACCTTCGCTCTCGCCCTACTGGTCCAGGTGGTTCCGTTCCAACTGCTGACGGTGCCCCTCTACGTGCTGGTCGCACGCAACTACGGCCTGGCCGACAACTACCTGGGGATGATCTTGCCGTTCGCGATCAACTCCACCGCGGTGATCATCTTCCGGCAGTACTTCCTGCAACTGCCCAAGGAGTTGTTCGAAGCGGCCCGGATCGACGGGGCCAGCGAGTTCGGCCTGCTCACCCGGGTGGCGTTGCCGCTGGTCCGGCCGGCCCTGGTCACCGTCCTGCTGCTCACGTTCATCGGACCGTGGAACGAGTTCCTCTGGCCGTTCTTGATCACCAAGCGCGCCGACATGCAGCCTCTGGCGGTGTCCCTGGCCAACTACATCAGCAATGTCGCGGGCACCGCGACCAACCCGTTCGGCGCGATCCTGGCCGGCGCGGTGGTGCTCGCCGCCCCGGCGGTGATCTTGTTCATCGTGTTCCAGCGCTACTTCGTCTCCAGTGATCTGGGGTCCGGGGTGAAGGGCTGACCCACCGGAAAGGTCAGGCACTTCCACACCGATGACGGAGCACATCCATGGGCAAGACGCGAGCGATTCCGGGGGCCGACTTCCCGTACCAGCTGACCAGGATCGGGGTGATCATGAGCCCCGAGGACGGCAACCCGCTGGAGATCGACGGGGTGCTGAACCCCGGGTCGGGCCGCGATCCCGACGGAGACCTCTACCTGCTGCCGCGGTTGGTGGCTGAGGGGAACGTCTCCCGGATCGGCTTGGCCAAGATCATCATCACTGACGGCGTGCCGGCTTCGGTGACCCGCGAGGGCGTGGTGCTGGAGCCGGACCGGAGCTGGGAACGGGGCGCCGGACACCGAGGCGTGGAGGACCCGCGGGTGACCTGGATCGAGGCCCTCGGCGTCCACGTGATGACCTATGTCGCGTACGGGCCGCTGGGACCGCGGTCGGCGGTGGCCACTTCCGCCGACCTGCGGACGTGGATCCGGCACGGACCGGTGCACTTCGCCTACGACGACGAACTGGACTGCGACCTCAACCTGTTCCACAACAAGGACACGGTCTTCTTCGCCGAACCGGTCCGCGCCCCGGACGGCACGATGTGCCTGGCCGTATTGCACCGGCCGATGTGGGATCTGGACGAGACGAGCCTCGGTCAAGGTCGGCGACCTCCGGCCGGGATACCCGATCCGCGGGACGGCATCTGGATCTCCTTCGTCCCGCTCGCCGCCGCCGAAGTTGATCTTGGTCGGCTGACCGGTTGGCAGCAGCACCGCTTCCTCGCCGGCCCGGAGTTCGGCTTCGAAGAGATCAAGATCGGCGGCGGTCCGGCACCGCTACGGGTCCCCGAGGGTTGGTTGATCATCCACCACGGCGTGACCGGTGTGCTGATCCGCGCTTTCGAACACCAGAAGCTCGTGAACTACTCCGCGGGGGCGATGATCTTGGACGGGGAACGGCCGTGGGAGATCCTATGCCGGACCACGACCCCGCTGCTGGAACCCGAGGCCGCAGCCGAGCGCTCGGGGATCGTGCCCAACGTCGTCTTTCCCACCGCCATCGAAGAGGTCGACGGCGTGCACTTCGTCTTCTACGGCATGGCCGACTCCAAGATCGGGGTGGCCCGGATCGACGGGCCGTCGCGACCCGCCGCCGCAAATCCTCTGCCACCCGCCCCTGTTGATCTGGATAAGGACACTCGATGACGAGCACCACTCTGCTTCGCCGCTTGCTGATCGCGCTCACCGCCGCCAGCTTCCTCCTCGGCGGGTTGATCACCGGCGTCCCGGCACAGGCGCGGGCGACGACCCTGACCAACACCGCCCATCTGGACTTCCTGCTGGATCAGGTGACCGTGCCCGAGATCGTCGATCACACCACCTACCGGCTGGCCGACGAGCCCGCGGTGACCATGCCGTGGACCTATGCCGACGCCGGCGACGACGGCACTTTCGAGCGGGTCGGCGGCGGGCCGCTCGACCCCGCCACGGGTGACTGGGGTCAGGGGGCGTTCAACGCCGACGACATCAGCCGCGCCGCGGTGGTCTACCTGCGGCACTGGCAGCAGTTCGACGACGCGGACAGCCGCGACAAGGCGTACGGGCTGCTGCGCGGGCTGGCCTATCTGCAGACCGCGACCGGACCGAACCGCGGCAACGTCGTGCTGTGGATGCAGACCGACGGCACGCTGAACCCCAGCCCCGAACCGGTGGAACTGCCGGATCCGTCGGATTCCGGTCCGAGTTACTGGACCGCGCGGACGATCTGGGCGCTCGGCGAGGGGTACGCCGCCTTCGCCGACACCGACCCGGACTTCGCCACCTTCCTGCAGGACCGGCTCCACCTGTCGATCGGGGCGGTACAGCGCCAGGTCCTGACCCGCTACGGCGACCACCGGGTCAGCGACGGACGTCGGGTGCCCGCCTGGTTGATCGTCAACGGCGCCGATGCCACCGCCGAAGCAACTCTCGGGTTGTCGGCGTACGTCGAGGCCGCACCCCGTGATGCCAAGGCGCGCCGAGTGTTGCGCCAGTTGCTGGAAGGCGTCGCCGAGATGGGCACCGAGCGCTCGGGCTGGCCCTACGGGGCGATCCTGCCCTGGGCGGAATCCCGGGCGATGTGGCACGCCTGGTCCTCGCAGATGAGCGGCGCCCTGGCCCGCGGCTCGGTGGCACTCGACCAGCCACGCTTCCTCCACCCGGCGATCGCCGAGGCGGTCAGCTTCGACCCCACGCTGCTCACCGCCGGCGGGCCGGACAACGCCTGGTATCCGACGCCGATCGACCGGACCCAGATCGCGTACGGGGTCGACTCGCGGGTCCAGAATTTGCTGACCATCGCCGACGCCGCCCACCGCCCCGGATTGAAGCCGCTGGCCGCGATGAACGCCGCCTGGTTCTTCGGCGCGAACCGGACGGGCGAGCCGATGTACGACCCAGCCACCGGTGTCACCTTCGACGGCATCCAGGCGGACGGCACGATCAACCACAACAGCGGGGCCGAGAGCACCATCCACGGTCTGCTGACCATGCTCGCGCTCGACGACCACCCGGACGTGGCCGAGCAGGCCACGGCCTGGCCGCAGACCCCGGAGCGCTCCGGACTGGTCGCCGTCGAGGCCGAGACGGCCGATCCGACCACCGGCACCGTGGTCACGCCGGCCTCGTCCTGGACCGGCGAGTCGGAGTACGGCGGAGGCGCATTCCTGCGGCTCGACCGCGGCGAGCGGGCCAGTATCGACCTGGGCGCATCGACTCAGGCCCGGGTGCTCGAACCGGTCTCGTGGCTGCCGGTGAACGGACGGGCGGTCAGCCGCTGGACGATGGATGACCGGACCGACCGGCTGCGGCACCGAGTCGGCCGTCAGGGCCTGTCGGAGGTGCCCGGCGCCTTGCTGCCGCAGCGCCTGCAGCCTCGGTTGCCGGTGGATCAGGAGTCGGTGCGGGTCGGGGCGACCAGGGGCGGCGTCGATCTCGACGCCGTGATCGTCCGGCCGCTGGTCTCCCAGGCCACCTTCGGGGTTGGACCGGACCGCACCCAATTGCTGACCTCGATCGCCGCGCGGCCGACCGCATACCCGGTGGTCGTGGACGGCCCAGCCGTCGCCCGAAGCTACGACCGCTCGGGCCGGCTCGTCCGGACGGCGAGCCTCGCCAACTCCGGCTCCGCGTTCGTCGCACCCGGCGGCTTCACGGTCGTCTGGTCCTCAGGTAGCTGAGTGGGCGCGCACGGTCTGGGCCACCCGTTGGGAGGGTGACCGCGCGCCGGCGTACTGGGCCTGGCAGCAGGCCGACGCGCAGCTCTCACAGCGAGTTGAGGCCGCGGCTACCCGTTAGCGACGCACAATTGGAGGAGGGCACCCCAGCGTCGCTGGGGTGCCCTCCTCTGCCGCTCGCTCAGCGCTTGGTCGCGGAACCGACCAGATACTCCCAGTCACTGACGAACGTGCCGTCGGTCGCGGAGTTCGAGGCCACGGCCAGCGCGACCATGTCGTCGCGAAGCGCGCGGCGACCGTCCTCGCCCAGCCGCTCGGCTGCCTTGTAGGTGGGTCCGTAGTAGGTCAGGAACAAATCGGCGAAGGCTTCCGGCGATGCGAACCGCTGGGTCACCGTCTCGGTGACGAAGCCGACGTCCACGACGTCCCCGCCGAACAGGTCACGCAGCGAGTCCTCGGCGCCCCAACGGGTCGGGGACTGCGCGACCGGCGGGGGCGGTACGTGACCGGCGACCGTCTTGAGCAACCGGCCGATGAAGCCCGATGGCGTCCAGCTCGCCAGCACGATCCGTCCGCCCGGTCGGCACACCCGAACCAGCTCGGCTGCTGCGCGCTGATGGTCGGCGGTGAACATCACCCCGATAGCCGACAGCACGTAGTCGAACGAGTCGTCGGGGAACGTCAGGTTCTCGGCGTCGGCTTCGACGAAGTCGACGGTGAGGTCCTCTGCTGCGGCCCGCCGTTCGGCGATCTCCAGCAGCCGGGGCACGTAGTCGATCCCGGTGACGTCGCCGGAGCGCCGGGCGGCGGCCAGGGCCGCGTGTCCGGTCCCGGTCGCGACGTCGAGGACCCGAGCGCCGGGCCCGACGCCGGCGTGTGCCACGAGGGCCTCGGCGACCGGGACCGTGATCGCGGCGATCTTGTTGTAGTCGCCGCTGCTCCAGATCTGTTGCTGCTTGGCCTTGAGCTCGGCGAGCGGGTTGGGTGCGGTGGTGGTGGACATGGCAGTCCTTCCTTTCTTTGGTTGGAGACACGCGTCAGCCCGGATTGGCGACGCGTACGAACGAGCGAGGTCGGGATTCGACCCTCAGTCGGGGAGCGGGTAGGGCGAGATGACCGGGAGGTAGGGCGTGGGGTCGACCGTCCAGTCGTAGTGGCCGATCTGCGCCGGGCTCCGCCGGCCGGTGATCATGCGGAACAGTTCGTGGGCGGAGGCGGTGACGCCGCCGACGGCGTTCCCCTCGCCCGCTGGCCATTCGCGGTGGCCGTCGCTGAGCCGCAGCGCCGGCAACTGCCGGCGGACCACCCGTTCGTGCAGCCAGTCGCGGTAGACCGCGAATCCCAGCCGGGCGGCGGCGCCTCCCGCCTGCGGGCGGCGCTCCGATGGCTTCCCGCAGGTCAGCGAGGTGTACCGCGAGGTCGGCGACCGGGGCGACGACCAGCCACGGTGGGCCGTCTTCGAACGGGCGGTCACCTCGCCGCAGCGATGTCACCAGGCGGCTGCCGTGGTGGTCCAGGCCGCGCAGCAGCCCGTCCCGGGTGCGGTCGAGGTATCGATCCACATGCTGCGCGGTCCAGGCGTCCCGGGCCGACGCGATCCCCGGGTCGCGCCAGGCCTCGGTGGCCTGGGGGAAGTAGGCGCCGCCGACGGCGTCCTCGGCCACCCCGACGACATGGGCCACGAGATCCCCGACGCTCCAGTCCGGGCAGGCCGGCACGGCAGCGCCCAGCATCTCGTCGTCGAAGCTCTCGATGAGCGCCTCGAGCTCGTGCAGACCTTCTTCGTACGCCCAGGCGGCCCGCCAGCGGGAGGTCCGCGCCGGCGTCAGCACCTCGCTCGGGCGATTCCGCTTGGTGAAGAGGTCGAGAAACTCGGCGCCGGCCGCGGGGTCGGCGGCCAGACCTGAGTAAATCGCAGCGGCCCCGGACGACGGGAAACGCGCGGCCTCGTACGACCATTCGTAGTGGCCTGCGGCCCGGTCCGTGCGCCAGGTCTCGTAGTCGTCGAGGTCCTCGCCGCGGCCCAGGGCGGTGCCGACGTACCACCCCTGAGCCAGCGCGTCGCCGATGCCCTGCGCGGTCACCGGGTGCTTGAACAGACCGGAGTCCCCGACCAGCGCCCAGCCCGGGCCGGTCGCCGGTCGCACGAAGCCGCGCAGCATCGTCTCGGGCACGGCGACGACCGACGAGATCTGTCGTCCTTGCTCAAGCAGCCGCGGGTTGAGGACGGCCGGGAATCGCCGCAGTGCGGCCAGGTACGTCTCCTGGCGCTTGGGCGCCGATCCTCGAGTGAGCTCCGCCGGCCCGGCGACGGAGAGCAGGTGCGCCCCGTCCTCGCACGGCGCGGACATCAGGCCGAACTGCTCGTGCACATCGATCTGGCACCAGTCCGAATCGGGCAGGCCCTCCCAGTACGCGAACAGCATCGACATCTCGCCACGCCGGTCTTGGGTCGCCGGCAGGCCGAGCTGGTGGGCGACCGTCGAGGCGCGACCGTCCGCGCCGACCACCCATGGAGCCTCGATGCGCTGCCCGCTGCGCAGGACCACGCCACGTACCGGGTCGGCTTCGGTGCCGGACCCGATCAGCCCCCGGACCGGTTCGCCGAACCGGACATGGGCCCCCGCCGCCGCCGCATTCTCGACCAGCGCGGCGTCGAGCGCGATCCTCCGGATGGAGCAGGTGCGGTCGTGGCGCCCGACCGGGGTGAAGCCTCCGGCCACCGGATGGCCGAGCACCCGCCAGCTGTAGCGGACCGGCCGCAGTCGGTGGGCTGCCCGGAGGCGATCCCCCGCGCCGAGCCGGTCGAGCAGGTCCAGCGAGTCGGGGAACAGCTGGTGGGTGGAGACCGTGTCGCTGGGGAACCGGTCGCGGTCGACCAGCAGGACCCGTCGACCGGCCTTCGCGAGCAGGGTGGCCACGGTGGCACCGGCGCACCGGGCGCCCACGACGATCGCGTCGTAGTGCTCGTTCTCCGATGATGACCTCACGGCCGTCCCTCCCTTCCTGGCTGGTTGACAACCAGCGTGGCAAAGGTGCGTGGAACGACCGTGGAAGCGTCGTGGAGCGCGATCACGGGGAGGTCATTCGCCCTCGCCACCGGTCGGCGGCACCCAGGCCGGCGTAGATCTCCTCGGCCTGGCGGAGCCGCTCGCCCGCCTCGTGGCGATCTCCCCGGTCAGCGAGCAACCGCCCCCAGGTCGCCAGCGTGGAAGCCCGTTGCCAGGGCAGTCCGAAGGAGGTGAACACGTCGACGGCGCGAGCCAGACAGGCATCGGTGCGGGTGTCGTCGCGGCGCGCCGCCGCGACCGACGCCCGGGCCAGTTCGACCGGTCCGACCAGTCCGCGCCAGTCCTCTCCGCTGGACAGGATCTCCTCACACCGGGCCAGGTGCTCCTCGGCCTCGGCCGGCCGATCGAGGGCCCGCAACTGGGCAAGCTCGGCCCGGGCGGCCAGCTCGGTCGGCACCTGCCGGTTGTCGCAGCCGAAGGCCAGGGCCTTCTCCAGGGCGGCGACCGCTCCGTCGTGATCGCCGAGGGCGAGCCGGGCCGCGGCGAGCCACCGGGTGTTCAGCGCGGCGTCGTGCCGGTCGCCGGCCGCCTCGTCGTAGGCGGCCGCCGCCGCCCAGTCGCGTTCGGCCTGCTCCCAGTTCCCGTCGAGAAAGGTCAGCATCCGGCGGGCGATCGCATCCTGGGGGAGCGAGTCCGCCGCTTCGTGCGCGGCGCCGATCTCGCCCAGGGCGGCCAGCGCCAAGCTGAGCTGGTCGACCACCGTCCCATGGGGATGGTCGAACGCGGTGAACCTCGGCTGCCCCAGCCCCCGGCGGCACCAGGACCGCGCGGTCCGGGGGTCCCACAGGTAGGCGTTGGCCACCAGCGCCGCCGCGTTGACCGGCATCCAGCCCAGGTACGGGTCGGCCAGCTCGAGAGCGGTGCCCCAGCTGCGCTCCCAGATGGCCGCAGCCTCAGTCAGCTGTCCCTGGTTCACCTCCGCCCAGCCCCTTGCCCATCCGGCCACCACGGTCAGATCCCGCCGGTCCAGTCGCTCGGCGATGGCCTCGGCCTGATTCGAGGACTCGACCAGCAGCGTGGTGTGCAGTCCGAACATCGCCGCCTGGGACCGGCCTCGTTGCAGGTGGAACACCGCCGTCGGGGCGGCCAGGAGGCGTTCCGCCGCCGAGAAGTGCTCCAGGGCGCGGGGGATGTCCATCACCGAGTGGTGCAGGCACAGCGCGCCGCCGATCCGGCTGTGGACCACGCCGGCGGCGCCGTCGTCGCCTGCCGCGAGGTACCGGCGCAACGCGGTTTCGAGCAGACCGACGGCTTCGCCGAAGTCCCGGCTCGACTTGAGTCGCAGCATCGCGGCGGTGACCGCCGCCTCGGCCTGGCCGGTGGGAGGCGTGGTGTCCTCGAGCAGCCGGACGGCCGCATCCAGGCGTCGCGCGGTCGCGTCCACGCGCCGATCGCAGCGTCGAGCTCGGCCGCCCTGGCGACGCGCCCCTGGTTGGTCGCCAGCTCCGAATCGGCGGCGAGGTCGTGGCGACCGATGATCGCCGCAAGCGTTCGGAAGAGGGTCGTGGTGTTCGCTGCGATGCACACCAGGGTCCCGTCGGCACACAGGTAGGCGTTCGTTGGCGCCGAGTTGTGCGCGATGTTGCCCGTCCGCTCGCGGACGACACCGTGATAGGCGTACTCGGGAAGGATGGCCTCCATCATCGCGAAGAGCGACTCGGTCAATGCGACATCCACGACTTGGCCGCGGCCCGATCCGCCTCGCTCATGGAGCGCGATGAGGGCACCGATCACTGCGTGCAGCGAGGCGATCGAGTCCCCGAGGCTCAGCCCAACTCGTGCCGGCGGGAAGTCTGCCTCACCCGTGATGTGTCGAAGGCCGACGGCGGCCTCGGCGATCGTGCCGAACGCCGGCTGGTCCCGCATCGGACCGGTCTGCCCGTACCCTGAGATCCGAACCACGATCAGCCCCGGGTTCGCCGCCATGAGGGCCTCAGGATCGAGGTTCCATGCCTCGAGGCGACCGGGTCTGAAGTTCTCGATCAGGATGTCGCTCTCAAGCGCGAGCTGCCGGACGAGAGCCTGGTCGTCCGGATCATGCAGGTCGGCAGCGACGGATACCTTCCCGCGCGACTGGATGAGGTGCCACAGCGAGTCGCCGCCTTTCCAAGACATGCCCCACGTCCGCAGCGGATCGCCTCGTTCGGGTTGCTCGACCTTGATGACCTCCGCACCGAAGTCGGCGAACATCCGACCCGCAAATGGGCCCGCTATCAACGTCCCCAGCTCAAGGACGCGCAGGTCCGAGAGCGGTCCACGAGGTCCGCTGGCGGCATGGTGTCCCGTATTGCTGGACATGAGTTCTAGATTATTGGGACCAGCGGAGCGGGGTCAAGGGCGCGCAGGCGCCGCCGGCGGGATGCTGCCGGGATGCTCGCCTTGCAATCGGCCGGCCCTCGGGATGGCATCGCTGGATGGTTTCCGCTCTGTGTACCATGGTCGGAGCCGTGAACGCTCGTCAGCATGACGCGGTCGACCGCGTGCCCGGCGCGGTACGAGCGCATCGTGGCCCCTGTTCCTCGTGAGCGAGTCAGCTCGAGGACGTTCTGGTGACCAACCCTCCTGATGTGTCAGGGCGTATCGAGGCTCTGTACCCGTCCATCGGGCTACCTACGTTGTTAGACTCCGCAAGATGCCGGACAACCGAGATACTCCGCCTGAAAGAGGCGCTGGCGACGCTCAAGATTTCAGCAGCAGGACGAAGGTCGTCGTCCTCCATGGCGTGAATCTGGACATGTTTGGGAAACGTGATCCGGACCAGTACGGCACCATCACGCTCGCCGAAATCGACTCCCGGCTGCTCCAGCTCGGCTCCGAGCTCGGCGTCGAGGTCGAGGTGTTCCAAACGAACGACGAGGGTGCAATGTGCACGCGAATCCACCGTGCGCACAGCGACCGCACTGACGGCGTGGTGATCAACGGCGGCGCGTGGACCCACTACAGCTATGCCATCCGCGACGCCCTCGCGATCCTGACCGTGCCGATCGTCGAGGTGCACATGTCGAACGTGCACGCGCGCGAGGCATTCCGGGAGCAGTCCGTGTTCTCGGACATCGTCATGGGCCGGATTGCAGGTCTCGGCGTCGACAGTTACCTGCTTGGTTGCGGGCCATCGCGTCCGCGGTGGGTGCGAAGCGCGAGGTGGCCTCAGGGTAGCGCGTGCAAAACGCGGATCCAGAGTCTTCTTCCGGCGAGGTGTCGCTGCGCTCGATCTCGCGGTGCGCTTCCTCGACTTTGTCCTCTGGGCCGACGGCCCTGCCAGAGATTGCGCCGTGATCGGGAGCGCCACCGTCGCCACGAAGTGGCTACCGGCGGTCGACGATCCCGGGCGATACGCCAAGGCAGCCGTCACCGCCACCTGGACGACAAGCAGCGACCAGGCTGCCGCTGACCAGGGCCGAATAGACGGCGATGGACCCCGCCACGCCGCTCCACACGATGCTCAGGCCGGATAGCCGGAGCACGCTGCAGGTCGGCGGCACGCTCAGGATGCACATGGCGGACGGAGTCAGGTGAACGTCAGACGTTCAAGTGATCCCGTGTCAAGAAGGTACTGAGCCTGCCGGTCGCTGGAACTAGAGCGGTTCCGACTGTTCCCACCACTCCAATTGGAGTCGAGAGTGGCCCGGGCGAGCCCACCAAGTCTCGTGATGCGACCTCACGCTGGCCGCCAAATCCACGCCGTCGTCATCGCGATCGCCTCACGATGAGGCGTCACATCCGCCCCAAAAGCTCGGGAGAACTTCGAGTGGTCGACGATCGACGGCGCGTCGCGCTGATACCGCTGCTCGCGGACGGCACGCAGAGTCGGGCTGAACCCCAGTCGGTGATCAGCCAGGGCATCAGGCCTCGCGAGCGCGCCCGGGGGGACCAGGAAGGCGATACTGCCGAACGCGGCCTTGATGCGACCCACCATTTCCTCTCGCCGGTGACGCAGGGCGCAGGTTGACCGGCTCAGGCGGCAGGCTCACGCGAGCCGGTACACCTCGATCGGCCGGTCCAGTCCCTTACCTCCTTCGCACCAAGGCTCTCGAAGGCGAGACCGCTCCCTTCGGCGAGGCCGACGGTGATCGCGGAGGCGAAGACCTCCGACGGGCCGGCGAGCGCCATGATCCGAGCGGCTGCGTGAACCGCCACGCCGCCGATGTTGTTGCCCACGGGCTCGACCTCGCCGGTGTGGACGCCGACCCGGACCTCGATGTCGGTGTCCCGCAGCGCATCGATCATGGCGGCCGCGCATCGGAGCCCGGCGACCGCGCTCCGGAAGGTCGAGAGGAAGCCGTCGCCGGTGGTGTTGACCTCCGAACCGCCGAAGCGGAGCAGCTGGGCTCGAACGAGCTGGTTGTGATCCGACAGGACCTGCTTCCAGGGGGCGTCGCCGAGGCGCCGCGCGGTGCGTGTCGAGTCGACGATGTCGGTCATGAGCAGGGTCGTCACCATCCGCTCGTGCTCGCGCGGCAGGCCGAGTGCGTCGATGTTGCCCGCGAAATCGATCAGCACCGCCGGCTCGTCGCCGACCACCCAGGCATCGTGCCCAGGCGGGATGTCCATCACGTCGCCAGGCCGAAACACCACCTCCTCGCCATCCTCCATCCGGGCGGCGAAGCCCCCGGAGATCAGCACCTGGACGTGATGCACCGGGCACGACTCCGCCCGCATCGCCGGCGCCAGGTGCTCTGCCCAGTGCCAGCCGGGTTGCACCACGCCGCGACCGATCGTGTGCGATCCGATCCGCGCGAGCGAGACCATGAGGAGCGGGAATTCCCGGAGACCATCCGGATCGTCGAAGCTCTTTCGCCTGATCGCACCCATCGGTCCATGTTGACGCCGTGGCGCAAGGGGCCAACGACTCAGCGCGCTTCCCACCTGAACCCGAACCGACGCCTCGGGTCAAGTCGGCGCTGGGGGCAGCCGGTTCGCTATTGCGCTCGTGGGGCCGCGCTGACGGAGAACAGCTCGTGCTCGCGTTCGACGCCCTTGAGTCGGTGCCGTCCGCGCGTCTCGTAAGCAAGGTCCTGTCCACCCTCCGCGAGTTCGCGGGTCACAGCGGACACGAGCACTTCACCTGGGGCCGCCGAAGCCTCGATGCGCGCTGCGATGTGGATCGCCACGCCCCGGGCCTGCTCGTCGGCCAGGATCACCTCACCGCTGTGGATGCCCGCCCGGATCGAGATGCCGATCGCCGAAAGGGCGCCGACCAATGCGAGAGCGCAATGTATCGCGCGCTCCGCGCTGTCGAACAGGATGAGGAAGGAATCCCCGGCCGTCCCCATCTCCTCGCCACCGAAGGTCATGAGGACGCTGCGGACTACGTCATCGTGCATGTCGACCGTGCGTTTCCAAGCTGCGTCTCCTCGCCGATGGGCTCGGCCCGTCGAGTCGACGATATCGGTGAAGAGGATCGTTCTTATGACACGAAGGCCGCCGGTACCCGGCGCTACGCCAAAGCCAGCACCTCCTGCCCAGTCGAGCATGACTAGCTCGTCGTCGCCATCGACCCAGATGACGTGGCCCGGGCCGATGTCGAAGACATGATCAGGGCCGATCACGAGTTCCTCGCCGGCATCGGTGCGGACGCCCAGGCGTCCGGCTAGAACGACACCCCGGTGGTAGAGCTCGCACGACCCCGTGCCGACCATCGGCCGAGCGTGCTCCTGCCAGCTCCAGCCGGCTTGCAGGACGATCCGGCTGATGACGGTGCCAGCCAGCCGAACCTGCTGGTTCTCGCCGAGCGGGTAGGAAACCACCGCTTCCGGGCGACGAAGATCGCGAACTTCGACGCCCTTGATCGCCTTGCCCATGCCCACCTCGGAGTGCTGCTACTGACCATAAGACTGCACGGGCGTCGCAAGTCAAACGGATGGCGCGGTGTCACGCGTCCAGCACTTTGAACGGGGAGGGATCGGGAAGTCAGCGAGGTCGCGGCAGGATCGGCCGAAAACGCCGGTCACTGCTGGACACTCGGATCGTGCGCGGGGTCGGCATAGGTGGGAGGGCACCCATGATCGACCGCCTGGGGACGCAGCTCGTAGTGCCAGGACCGTTGCGGTAGATCTGGCACAGCCCGTAGTGGGGGCCGTGCGCGGACAGCCAGGCCGTGGCATCGATGGACCCGATGTCGACCGCGTCCCCGGACACGTGCGTGGACGTGTCTGCGGTGGCGACCCAGCGGGCAGCTTCCCTTTCTGAGCCGTACTCGGAGACCGCCTGACGAAGAAGCTGCTCCTGGTACTCCGGGGAGCGCCAGCCGCTGTTGACGTAGAACTCGATGCCGTCGTCGGCGGCGTCCGTCGCCGCTTCACGCAGGGCCTGGAGCAGATCGGGGTCGAGGTTGGCCAAGAGACCGGGCGTGGGGGAGGGGACCGTCGATAGAGCCCCTGGATCGAGTGTTCGCCTCAAACTCACCCTCAGCTACGCCGGCTTCCTCATGCTCGCATTGCCTTACTGCTCGCCGCCGTGTGGGTGTTCCTCCTGCGATACGTACCCGACGGCGAGATCATCGCAGCCGAGTTCATTCCCAACCGTTCCGACCTCCTGCGCGCGTTCGCTCCGAGGGCCGTCGCAGTGTTGTCGTTCGTCCTCTGTTTAGGTCTCGTCGGAGGGTGGATCCTCGCCGGCCGAATGCTCGCCCCGATGGCTCGCATCACAGACGCCACACGCAGAGCTGCGACCGGATCGCTCTCCCATCGGATCCAGTTGGAAGGCCGCAAGGACGAGTTCCGCGAACTCGCTGACGCCTTCGACGCCATGCTCGCGCAGCTCGAAGCACACGTCGCCGAACAGCAGCGATTTGCCACCGATGCCTCCCACGAACTGCGCACGCCGCTGGCGATCACGCAGACACTTCTGGACGTGGCCCGCAACGATCCGAACAGCGACACGGGTGAGCTGGTCGATCGCCTCCAGGTCGTCAACGCGCGAGCGATCGACCTGACTGAGGCTTTGCTCCTGCTCAGCCGCTCCAACCAACGGTCCTTCACCCGAGAACACGTCGACCTGTCACTCATCACGGAAGAAGCCGCGGAAACGCTCCTGCCCCTTGGAGAAAAGCGCGGCCTCACCATCGAGACTTCCGGCGACATCGCCCCCACCATCGGCTCACGCGCGCTTCTGCGGCAGATGACGATGAACCTCGTGCACAACGCGATCGTCCACAACGTGACTGAACGGGGCACCGTGTGGGTCACGACCAGCGTTCACCCCAAGACCGTGGTGCTCACGGTCGAGAACACAGGCAATAGGCTCACTCCGCAGATGGTTTCCACGCTCGTCGAGCCGTTCAGCGCGGCACCGAACGCATACGCACCCACCACGCAGGGGTCGGCCTCGGCCTGGCGATCGTCAAGAGCATCACCCAGGCACACGACGGAACGCTCACCCTCACCCCTCGGACCGCTGGCGGGCTTTGCGTCACGGTCCAACTACACGCCGCGCCGCCGCACAACGGCAGCAGGTGACCGTCCGGAAGTCGAATCGGCGAACGTCGGCGAAGGGCACGCACGCGCCGGCTGCTGACCGCGATACTCGCCGTCATGAAGCTGTATTTCGCCGGCCCGTTGTTCACGACGGCCGAGCGCACCTGGAACGCCGAGGTCACCGCCGCCCTACGGGCAGCCGGTCACGAGGTGTTCCTGCCGCAGGAACAAGAGCCGGGCAGGGATGCGGCGGGCATCTTTGCCACCGATGTCGCTGGGATCGACTGGGCCGATGGGCTGGTAGCGATCATGGATGGCTCGGATCCAGACTCCGGCACGAGCTGGGAAGTCGGCTACGCGTTCGGCCTGAAGAAATGGAACGTGCTGGTTCGGACGGACATTCGCGCGCATGCTGGCTCTGCGGGCGACTACAACACGATGCTCGCCGAGGCAGCGACGATCCGGATCGACATGCCTGGGGCATCGACGGTCCAGGTCATCGCGATGATCCTCGGTGCCCTCGCCCGCATCGAAACGGGGAGCGCATAGCCTCAACGGCCTCGTCGCGAGAGGATTCGCTACTCATCGGGTACATCGTCCGGGCCTGGCGATTCCGCGGCGGTGGCCACCGGCGCGTCGGCGCCGGCGGTGTGTCCCAGCGGCCGGTGCCGATCGACTCGGCCGCGAAGGCCACCGAAAGGCGACGACGCATCTCGCTGGTCGCCGCGAGCCGGAGGTCCGGCGGCACGCGGCGACGGACCGTGATCGCGGCCCCGTCGAGCGTGAGCGCCGTCACCCACGTGTCGATCGGCGACTCGAACAGACGACCGCTCCACGCCGAGTCCTCTCCGAGCTCGCGGCCCACCCGACCGGCGACCGCGATCGCCCGATCGAGGTCCTGTGGCCGCAGGATCTGCACGTCGACCGCCGCGATCGAGTAGACGCGGGTCAGGTTCGACGAGAGGCGGATCAGCCCGTTCGAAACCGAGTGGAGCGCGCCCAACCCGTCGCGGAGCGTCGTGCGGCGCAGGCCGATCTCCTCGACCTCACCTTCGGTGCTGCTCCCGGGGCGGCCTGCACAGAGATCCAGTCGCCTTTGTAGAACGGTCCCTCGACGAGGATCAGGATCCCCATCAGGTAGTCGAGCACGATCGCCTGCCCGGCGAGCGTGAGTGCCGCGGCGACCAGCCCGAGCCCGGCGAGCAGCTCGCCAGAGGTCGAACACGCCAAGGACCAGGATGACCAAGGCGACAAGGAAGCCGGCACGGATGAGTTTCCCGAGGACGACCTCGAGCGTCTCCGCCCGTTTTCGTTGCTCTTCGGCGGGGTCGCTCCCCGCCTGGAGGGTCGCGCTCTGGACCTGGAGCAGTCCCACGACGACACGGTGCGTCATGCGCACGGCAAAGCGATAGAGGGCGAACAGGATGAGGCCGCCCACGACCAGGGCTAGCCCGTGGGAGAGGATCCAGCCGAGAAGTTCGTTGAAGCTCATCTAGGCGCGTCGATCATCGGGCCTCCACCATTCAGTTGGCCGTGACGGCGGCGCTACCTGAGGCGGTGCTTAGCTGACGAGGAAGGATCGAAACGTCGATCTCCTCATCCAGTAGGACTGTCGACATTCTCGCAGATAGTCGGAGCGATTTGACCGGGGCAGGGAAGACCATGCCGTCGATCGAGGGCTCGCCCTTAGGCGAACAAGCCGGGGCATGGCAGGCAAACCATCCACGATGACCTCCTCGGCGCAGGGTCCGGGTAGGTCGAAGTCGCAATCTGGTGGTTCGGCGGAGGCTTTGCCCAGATCTTGTGGCGTCGCTGGCGTGAAGGATTCGAACCTTCGATTGCCTGATCCACAGTTGGTATAGCCACGGCCGCCGGTCCGAGACGAGAGTCCATCGTGTCCGTGGGCTTCCACCCGGTTCAGGGCCTGCGGCCTCAGGGCGGCAACTGCCAGACCCTACTCGATCAGTAGGAACACCTCGACCGGCAGCTCCAAGCCCTTGACCTCGTGAAGCCCACGCTCCTCGAATCGAAGCTGCTCGCCTCCACAAAGCCGCGGGTTACTGACGACACGATGATCTCGGATGCCCGCCCCAGGCCCATGATCCGTGAGGCGGCATGGATGGCGACTCCACCGATGTCGTTCGGAAGCACCTCGACCTCACCGGTGTGAACCCCGATGCGGAGCTCGATCCCGAGGCCGCCATCCCGTCACGTATGGCCAGGGCAGAGCGCAGCGCGCCGGCCGCGCTTCCGAACATGGCGAGGAAGCCGTCGCCCGTGGTGTTCACCTCTCGGCCGCGGAAGCGGTCGAACCGCGCGCGCACGATGCGGTTGTGATCGGCGAGCAGCTGCTTCCATGCCGCGTCTCCCAGTTTCGCTGCCGTTCGGGTGGAGTCGACG
Organism: uncultured Acidobacteriota bacterium; assembly: GCA_963751025.1. Taxonomy (GTDB): domain Bacteria; phylum Acidobacteriota; class Vicinamibacteria; order Vicinamibacterales; family UBA2999; genus Gp6-AA40. Next base: position 233,772 of record CAVVTC010000020.1, read on the forward strand.
ATGTCGGTCATGAGGAGTGTCGTTACGAGGCGTTCGTGGTCATCCGGCACACCGATCGCGCCGATATTGCCGGAGACGTCGACCATGACGACCGATTCATCCCCGACGACCCAGGCATCGTGTCCGGGCGGGACGTCGAAGACGTCGCCAGGCCCGAACTCGGCCGCCTCGCCATCGTCCATCTCGACGTGCAGGCGACCCGCCACCAACACCTCGAGATGGTGGACCTGGCATGAGGCCGTGCCCTGGATCGGCTTCAAACTGGTCGACCAGCGCCACCCAGGCTCAAGGATGCCGCGGCCGATGGTCAACGAGCCGACATGCACGAGCTGGCCGGTCCCCTTCGGAAACCGGCGGAGTTCGTCCGGAGCGTCGAAGTTCTTCTGCCGGACGGCGGGGCCAGATCGTACGTAGCGCGCGACGAGGCTGTCCCCGTCGGCCTCGCGAGATCCGTCGCTCAACTCGCCCGTTCCTCTCGGGCCGGATGTCGAGCCGCGCCCAGCCACTGCGGCGGTTCCAGGTAGGCAGCTCGCGCGCCCAGCGAGGGGGGCCGGCTACCTGGATCCGCCCGGCTAGCACCGCATCGGTCCATTCGACGCGGCCGAGGTGCCACTCGGACAGAGCCAGTGACTCCGAGGTGACGACCAGGTCCTCGTCGAATCCAGGGTTGGTGCGGCAGATCTCCGATCGCTCCCCATCGAAGATGATCCAGAGCTGGTCGGCCTTTCGGGGCCGATCCGGGAAGTCAAACCGCACGACGACCCGGTGGGCGGGCAGAAGGTCGTG
>CAVVTC010000021.1:0-153958 GCA_963751025.1 uncultured Acidobacteriota bacterium
TGCCGCCATCGTGCTCATCGAGAACGCGCACGTCCGCCTCGCGGGGGCGCCGCCCGGGGCAGACCGGCAACGGATCATCGTCGACGCCTGCAAGGAAGTCGGCCGCCCGATCTTCTTCTCGCTGCTGCTGATCACCGTCAGCTTCCTGCCCATCTTCACGTTGGCCGGCCAGGCGGGGCGACTGTTCATGCCACTTGCCTACACGAAGACGTTCGCGATGTTCGCGGCCGCGATGCTGTCCATCACGCTCGCCCCACCGCTGATGGTGCTCCTGCTGAAAGGCCGGTTCCGCACCGAGGCCACCAATCCCGTCAGCCGGCTGCTCACCGCCGTCTACCGGCCGGTTGCGGTGCTGGTCGTGCGGTTCCGGATCGTCGTCGTCGCCGCCGCGGTCCTGCTCATGATCGCGACCGTGCCGACCTTCCAGCGCCTCGGCTCGGAGTTCATGCCACCGCTCGACGAGGGATCGCTGCTGGTGATGCCGACGACGTTCCCGGCATCGCCATTGAGGAAGCACGTCGAGCGCTGACGGCGCAGAACCGCATCATCATGCGGTTTCCTGAGATCGCCTCCGTGCACGGGAAAGCAGGCCGAGCGGAGACGGCGACCGATCCCGCCCAGCTCGACATGATCGAATCGGTCATCGCGTTACGGCCGCGAACTGACTGGCCGACGCGGTATACGCCTCGCTGGTACAGCACCACAGCACCGGACTGGGTCAAGCGCGGCCTGCGACGGGTGTGGCCCGAGCAGCAGGCGCGGACGCTCGCGGAGCTCTCGCGCGATCTGGACGCCGCGCTTCGCATGCCCGGCTACCAGATGGCCATCGCGCCGCCGATCCGTACGCGATCGACATGCTGACCACGGGTGTCCGCACGCCGGTCGGCATCAAAGTCTTCGGCGAGGACCTGAAGGAGATCGAACGCGTCAGCGTATCGCTCGAAGGCTTGCTGCGACAGGTGCCGGGCACTCGCAGCACGTTCGCCGAGCGACAGACCGGCCGCGAGTACATCGATATCGTTCCTGACCGAGAGGCCATCGCACGCTACGGCCTCACCGTGCGTGATGTCCAGGACGTCGTGGAAGCGGCGGTTGGAGGCATGACGGTCTCGACGGCGATCGCTGGACGCTCGCGGTTCTCGATCAACCTCCGCTATGCGGCCGACCAGCGATCGGATCCGCAGGCGCTTCGTCGCATTCTCGTGCCAGTGCAGGCGACAGGCGACGTCGCCGATCTCGGCGGCGCCAATGCCGGCGCCGGCGCACGTCCGCAAGCCGGCGGCATGGTCGCATCGAGGGGGGCCGGCACGGGCAGTGGCATGGGATCCATGGGAGGAGGCGGCGGACAGGTCGGCATGCGGTCTGGCAGCGCACCAACGGGCCTCGCGTCGCCGCCGATGGGCGGTCAATCCGCGTCGCCCGACTTGATGGAGCAATGGCGTCAGCCAGGCGCGGCCGTGCCGCTCGGTGAACTCGCCGACGTGCGCGTCACGACGGGCCCGCCGATGATCAAGGACGAGAACGGCGTCCTGGTCGGCTACGTGTTTGCCGACATCGACCAGACCCAACGTGACCTCGGCGGCTGGGTCGACGACGCGAAAGCCATCGTCGCGGCGCAGCTCGCATTGCCTGCAGGATACCGGCTGCAGTGGACGGGTCAGTATGAGTTTCTCGCGGAGATGGAGGCCCGGCTCCGCTACGTGATCCCACTCACGCTCGTCCTCGTTGTGGTGCTCCTGTACCTGTCGATGCGGGGGTGGCCGCAGACGTTTCTCGTCCTGTCCAGTCTGCCGTTTGCCGTCGCCGGCAGCGTGTGGCTGCTCGCGTTCATGGACTACAACCTGTCGACCGCTGTGTGGGTCGGGCTCATCGCCGTCGCGGGCGTCGCCGCCGGGACGGGCATCGTCATGGTCGTGTACCTCGACGAGGCGTTCGCACGGTACATGCGCGAAGGCCGCATTCACACACCAGCGGACGTCGACGCGGCGGTGGTCGAAGGCGCCGCTGCTCGCGTTCGCCCGCTGATCATGACGGTCGCCACGACGGTGCTCGGTCTGCTGCCGCTGCTCTGGGAATCCGGTGTCGGCGCCGATGTGTCGGCACGTACGGCTGCACCGGTCGTCGGCGGACTGTGGTCGTGCATGCTGCTGACCCTCCTCGTGCTTCCGGCGGCCTACGCGATGTGGCGTCGGCACCAGGTGCGCGTGGCGACGGCGATATCACTGTCACACGGCGCTGTTACGAAATCAGAAGGTGCCGCATGAATCGACTGAAGCGCGCGGAACTGACACGCGTCCGTTCGGTCCGCGCCACCACCGACGAACGCGCACGCGCACTGCCCGGAGATGAACGGATTCCACAGGCCATCGACACACTGACACACGGCGTGACGATTCGACGCGCGCCGCGCGACGTGTGGCCCTGGCTGGTGCAGATGGGAGCGGGCAGCCGCGGCGGCTGGTACAGCTACGACTGGCTCGACAACGGCCGGCAGCCCAGCGCGGCGCGCATCGTGCCGGAACTGCAGCATCCGGCCATCGGCACGATCTTTCCTGCGCTACCCGGCATGACTGAGGGATTCACGGTGCTGGCGATCGAACACGAGCGGGCGTTGACGCTGGGTTGGCTGGCGCCGGAGGGCACGCCACAGGTGACGTGGACGTTCGTGCTCGAAAAGGTGGCGCCCGGCGTGACGCGTCTGCTGGTGCGCGTTCGTGGCGGACCTGGCTATCGATTCCACGGGTTGCCATTGCCGCTGACCAAAGTCGTCATCCGGGTCGTTCACTTCATCATGCAGCGGAGACAATTGCTTGGCATCAAGCGCCGAGCTGAATCAACGCCGGCGGGCAGAATCGCCTCGGCCGATAGATAGCAAGCGATCGAGAATTCAACGGTGGTGGTGGACTGAACTGTTCGGAATGACGCACGCCGACACCGCGGCGAGACGGCATCCACGTCCTCCACGAATCGTCAGCGACTCAGATGACGGAGCCGCTCCCACGAAAACAGATGCTGCCCAGCCCACGCACTTGCGGCGACCAGCGCGGCCACCGTCGCGCCATGCCAGAGCAGCACGACGGTGCTGCTCGTGTGAGGGTGCGCGATGCAGGCGCCGACATTCGCCAGACCCGCCGCGGCCAGAGCCACCAGCGCGCTCGTCACTCGCGGCGTCAGCGGCGCCCCATCGCGCAGCATACGCGCCATGGCCCACGCCGGCAGGGCGCCACCGAGGCCGATCATGGCGACGCACAGCCACTCACGCCGCGGAGCGAGGCCGGCAGCGCCAGTCGTTTGCCAGTCCTGAACGGAGCCGACGAGCAGAATCCCAATCCAGAGAACGAGGGCCACCGACGGCCAGAACAGCACGCGAGACGACGCCCCCGGCACGATGGACGCGAACGCCGCCGCGGCGGCGGCTCCACTGACCGCGATCGCGGCGATCTGTGGCAGGAGGAACCGCCAGACGTTGTTGTTCCCGCTCACGTCCGCAGACGAGGTCATCATCATGGTCAGGACGCCGAGGTAGACAGTGGCGCCCACCAACCAGATCGCTGCACGCCGCCACGGTCGCGGGAATCGCGCGACAGGTGTGATCCCCCGTGCGAGCTGCTCGATGAGGTCGTCCGTCTTCATCATGGTCGCTTGCCGCCGAGCGCGCGGCGCAACGCCGCCATCGCCCGATGCGTGGCGACTTTGAGCGCGCCAACACTCTGTCCGGAAACGGCGGACGCCTCGTTCAAGGACAACTCCTGCATTTTGAGCAGCTCGATCGCCTGACGCTGGCCCGCGGGGAGCGCGTGAATAGCACGCTGCAAGACATGCACGTCGCCAGACGCCTCCTGATCGGGATTCGTCGCAGGTCTGCGAGAAGGTTACGTCAAGATCATCCACCGCGACTTCACGCGCTGTCCGGCCATAGCGTCGCGCGCCGTCGACCAGCCGATTGCGAAGGATCGCCAGCAGCCACGGCATGAACGGCCGCCCCGGGTCGTATGTGGCGCGTACCACATGCATGAGACAGCAGGACGTCCTGCACGAGATCCTCTACGGCTTCGGGCCCCGCGAAGCCGCGCTGACGCGCGACCGTTCGTCGAATGCGCGGGGTGATCGCGCGAAGCAATTCCAGATAGGCCTCCGCATCACCGGCTTGCGCCGCCTGCATCAGTGCTGCCGAGCTCGTCAGACGGTGTGCGCGTCTCCATAACCGATCGCGGGCTGAATGTCCAGTCTACGGCACCCGTAACCTTTTCGACGCCGCCCACGAACCTTACGAGTGGCGAGTCGGGACGACCGCCGCCGGACGCGATGCGGCGCCCGGCAACTCGACGTCTTCTGGAGGAGTCTCATGGACACACGATTTGTCGTCGCATCGGCGCTCGCGGCAGCGATCGCCGCACCCGCCCTGCTGTTGGCTCAGGGCCCGGCACCCACGCCCAGCTTCAAGGCCGAGAAGTGCTACGGCATCGCCAAAGCCGGCAAGAACGACTGTGCCTCGACCGGCAACAACTCGTGCGCGGGCACATCGAAGGTCAAACGCGGATCCGCGCGCGTGGATCTACGTGCCCGCCGGCTACTGCGATCGCATCGTCAGCGCCAGCCTGAAGCCCAAGGCGTGACGCGATGACTCCCACGGGTGCCACCGCCACCGCCTCCAACCGTCGCACGCCCTGCCGCGCCGGTGTCGGACTCAGACTGCCGCATCTCGCGGAGGTGGTGGCCACCCGACCGCCGGTCGCCTGGTTCGAGATCCATCCCGAAAACTTTCTCGCCAATCCACACGCGCGCGAGCTCCTGGCCGATGTCGCCGCTCGCCATCCAATCTCCGTTCACACGGTTGGCGTCTCGATCGGGAGCGCGGAGGGGATTGACCGGACGCACCTTGCACGGCTCCGGGCGCTGGTCGACGAGGTCGATCCGGTTCTCGTCTCCGGACATCTCGCGTGGTCCACGCATCAGGGCGCGTATCTCAACGACCTGCTGCCGTTGCCGTACGACGATCAGACGCTGGCGGTAGTGGCCACGCATCTGGCGGCAGGTGCAGGAGCCCTCGGCCGACCGTACCTCGTCGAGAATCCATCGAGCTACGTCGGCTTCGGCGACATCGACGATGACTGAAGCCGAGTTCCTCTGCGAGCTGGTGCGGCGGACCGGACTGCGCGCTGCTGTGCGACGTCAGCAACGTGTTTCTCAGCGCCCACAACATGGGGTATGACGCGTATCGGTTCATCGACGCGCTCCCGGCCGACGCGGTCCGCGAGCTGCACCTCGGAGGTTTCACGCCAGAGCCCGACGAGGCCAGCACCGGCCGCGAGGTCTTGATCGATACGCATGCGACTCGCGTGGCAGAACCAGTGTGGGATCTGTATGCGCATGCCGTTCGCCGATTCGGGCTGCAGCCCACCTTGATCGAATGGGATAACGATATTCCGCCCTTCGCGGCACTGACCGCCGAAGCGGCCCGCGCCGATGCGATCGCTGACGTCGTGCAGAAGGAGCCTCGTGCCCTCGCTGGCTGATGTACAGGCGAACATGCGCCGTGCGCTGACGTCTGGCGACGTGACATCGCTCGCGTCCGTGCTGGTTGGCGGCGGAAGTCCGCTGCACAGGCTCGCGATCCATCAACGGCACTACCAGGCCAGCCTGGTGACAGCGCTGCGCGAGAAGTTCCCGGCCACGCTGTGGCTGGTTGGCTCGGATATAGTCGTCCAGGCGGCTCACGTCGTTCGTGCGCGCGCATCCGCCCCTGCGTCCCTGCATCGCGGAGTACGGTTCAGACTTCCCGGCCTTTCTGGCCGCGGCCCATGCCGACGCCATGCCCTCCTACGTCCAGTCGTTCGCGGAGCTGGAATGGGCAGTCGGCGCAGGCATCGATCGCGATCACCGAACCTCCGGCGACATGGTCGGACGTCGTGGCCGTCGGCGCCGAGGCCCTGCCTGGCACCGCACTGAGACTACAGCCAGGGCTTCGATTCATCCATGCGAAGCACGCCGTCGATGAGTTGATGAAGGTCTACCTCGGTGGAACCGATCCAGACCAGTTCACGCTGGCCGATGAAGACGTCTGGCTTCAAGTGCGAGGCGAACGGGGCAACATCGATCTTGCGAGGCTCGACGCGCCGACCTTCACGTTTCGAACGGCACTGTTCGGCGGCCAGGCCCTCGGACATGCCGTGGAACAGGCGCTCGGCCGTGATGCCGCATTCGACACGGCGTCCGCGCTGAGGATGCTCATCGCCGAGGGTCTGGTGGCCTCGATTGGACCCCGCACGCGAGGTGACGCATGAGACAAGACCTGGGTGAGGGTGCGGGAGTGGCTGGAACGAATGCCGCTGTCGCTCATTCAGCTCGCCATGCGCATTGGCGTCGGTGCGGTGTTCTTCAAGGCCGGGCTCCTCAAGTACAACTCGTGGGAGTTCACCGTGAAGCTGTTCGAGGACGAGTACCAGGTGCCGCTTCTGGATCCCACGGTGGCGGCGCGCATCGCGATGATCCAGGAACTGACCATCCCGATCCTGCTCTTTCTCGGGCTGGCCACCCGTGTCGCCACGGTCCCGCTCCTGGGTATGATCGCGGTGATCCAAACGTTCGTGTACCCGAATGCGTGGACCGAGCACCTGGTCTGGGCCTCGATGCTCGTGTTCTTGCTGACTCGCGGGCCCGGCCGCTCTCGATGGACTACCTGGCCGGACGCTGGCAGCGTAATGCCACGACGGCTGTGCGACGCACTGCATGACCGGTGTTCTCGGGCACGCCGGGGGCGTTTGAACAGACTGCGAACCACCCGCTAGTCGCGTCGTCTCTCGGTGCAGTCACACTGGGCATCCTTATTTTCTGTGGCGTGTCTCGTATCGTGCTCTTTGGAAGATGTCCTGGCGCGGTAGCTTGTAGCGGGTCGTTCTACATCTCGACCTGCACACCCAGTTCGACGACTCGTTCGGGCGGCAGACGGAAGAACGCCGTCGCCCGGACGGCATTGCGTGCCATCAGCACAAACAACTTCTCGCGCCAGACGGCCATGCCTTTTCTGCGCCTCACGATGATCGTCTCGCGACCCAGGAAGTACACGACGTCATCGACATCGGCCGCCAGGCCTTGTTCGCGTGCCTGTGCCAGCGCCTCCGGTACGTCCGGATCGTCCATGAACCCGTATTGCACGCGCACGTTGAACAAGTCGTGACCGAGCGGCTCAATCGAGATCCGTTCCTCCGGTAACACGTGCGGCCGCTGTGCGGTCGATACGGTCAGCACGATGACGTGCTCATGCAGCACTTTGTTGTACCGAAGATTGTGAGCGAGCGCCGGCGGCGTGCCGGTCGGCTGCGCCGTCATGAACACCGCCGTCCCCGGGACACGCACCGGACGCACGGTCGTGACGCTCGCCACGAAGTCGTCAAGCGGAACGGCCCGCGCGGTCAGGCGCTCCGCAACAAGACGGCGCCCGGTCTTCCACGTGGTCATCAACGTGAACAGGCCCAACGCGACGGCAAGCGTCACCCATCCGCCTTGAAGAATCTTCAGCGCATTGGCGCCGAAGAACGCGAGGTCGATCGTGAGGAACACCGCCGTCACGGCCACGGCGGCGGACCTGGGCCACTTCCATCGTTCCGTCATGACGACGTACAGGAGCAGCACGGTGATGATCATCGTCAACGTCACCGCGATGCCATAGGCGCCAGCGAGGGCCGTGGACGATCCGAAGCCAATGACGATGATGAGCGTCGCGAACATCAGCGCCCAGTTGACCTGCGGCACGTAGATCTGGCCCATGGCTCTGGCCGATGTGTGCTCGACGTCGAGCCGGGGCGCAAAGCCAAGCTGAATCGCCTGGCGCGTGATTGAGAAGGAGCCGGAGATGAGCGCCTGGGACGCGATGATCGCCGCCGCCGTCGCCAGGCCGACCAGCGGAAGCAGTGCCCATGAAGGCACGAGGAGGAAAAACGGATGTTCGACCTTCGGCTCGAGCAGGAGCAGTGCGCCCTGGCCGAGGTAATTCATGATCAACGCGGGGAGCACCAGCGCGAACCAGGCCACCCGGATGGGACGCTTCCCGAAATGCCCCATGTCCGCATACAGCGCTTCCCCACCTGTGACGACGAGAAACACCGCGCCAAGCACGGTGAATCCGATGAAGCCGTTGTCGAGGAAGAACGCCACGGCATGACGTGGGTCGAAGGCACCGAGCACCGCTGGAAATCGTGTCGTCCACACGATGCCGAGCACGGCGAGGGTGACAAACCAGATCACCATGATCGGGCCGAACAGCCCTCCCAATCGATGGGTCCCGTACTTCTGGATCATGAACAGGCCGATCAGGATGGCGACGGTAATCGGCACCACGTACGGCTGGAACAGCGGCGTCGCGACCTCGAGGCCCTCGATCGCGCCGAGCACGGTCACCGCCGGCGTAATCATGCCGTCGCCGTAGAGCAGCGCGGTGCCGAAGATACCGAGAGCGATGAGTATCGGTCTGCCGACTGCAAGCCGTGGTGCTCCGGTGTCAGCGCGGGCCCGGCCCGGAATCAACGCGGTCAATGCGAGCACACCACCTTCGCCCTGGTTGTCGGCACGCATCACGATCGCGACGTACTTGATCGAGATGACGAGGACGAGCGAGTAGATGATGAGCGACAGCACGCCGAGCACGTTCTCGTACGTCGGTGGCACCGAGTGGGACCCAAAGAAGCACTCGCGCAGTGCGTATATGGGACTGGTCCCGATGTCGCCGTAGACGACGCCGAGGGCCGTGAGTGTGAGTGGGACTAACCGACGCGAGCCATCGTGGGCATGCGGCCCACCTGCGTCTCGAGGGACTGCCGACAGCTGGGACACGAACCCCTCCACGTGCCGACGGGGTTAGCTGACGGGCTCGAGGGTTGGAGTCCTCTACCGGCCGATTACCGGATTCGCCCCGGGAGGCCTGCCGAGCCTCCGATGGGTCCCCCGCTTCGCACCATGCGAATTTGGCAACTCCCTCCATTATGCGAGAGTTTTCAGGCACCGGGGATTAATCCGCACTCGTGGGAAAATTTCACGTCGAATCGAACGCTGATGAAGCCGGTACTGGCCGTCTCCCGGTCGATTCGAGTCGAACAACCCGGCATGCCGGTTGCTATTCGTACTCCCAATGAGATTCATGGTCGCTGGCGTCGCGCTTTGGGTGGCCGCAGTGCTCGCTGCGTCTGCGCAGTTACGGATGACCCCGGCGCAGATGCGTGCTCACCCGGCCATCGCGTACGAGGGCCCCACGAACGATCCTGTGGCGCGTCTCAACGAGCGCCTTCGACGTGGTGACCTCCAGTTCACATCGGAGCCGGTTCGCGGGTACCTGCGCTCGGTGCTTGCCGCGCTCGACGTCCCGGAGTCATCCCAGCTGCTGGTGTTCTCGAAGACCAGCTTTCAGGCGCCACGGATCGGTCCATCGAATCCTCGCGCGATTTTCTTCAACGACTCGGTGTCGGTCGGCTGGGTCCGCGGCGGCGAGGTGCTCGAATTCGCGGCGAACGATCCGCGCCAGGGCACGATCTTCTATACGCTCGACCAATCAACCGCTGCGCCGCCGCAGTTCAAGCGGAACAACGTGAACTGCGTGTCGTGCCACACGTCGGACGTCACGATGAACGTGCCCGGGCTGTTCCTCGGCAGCGTCTACCCCGAGGCCAGCGGCATGCCGGCCTATGGCCCGGCCTATCTCACCGACCATCGCAGCCCGTTCGAACTGCGTTGGGGCGGCTGGTATGTCACCGGCCGGCATCGCGCGGACCGGCACCTGGGAAACGCGATCGTGAAGGACACCGCCGATCTGGGTGGCATGGTGACGCCATCGACCGTCCATGTCGACGACCTGACTGGCCGCTTCGATCCGTCGGGCTACGTGTCCACGCACAGTGACCTCGTGGCGCTGCTGGTCATGGAGCATCAGGCGCGCATGACGAACCTGATCACTCGCCTGGGCTGGGAAGCGCGCCTCGGAAAGGACGCCGAGCGTCTGCTGCATCAGACCGCCGCGGAGCTCGTCGACTACCTGCTGTTCATCGACGAAATGCCGCTGCCCGGGCCGATCACCGGAACGTCGTCTTTCGCCGCCGACTTCAGCGGCCGCGGCCCGCGCGATTCACGCGGCCGCTCGCTGCGTGAGCTGGCGCTGACAGACCGGCTGCTGAAATACCGCTGCAGCTATCTGATCTACTCCGAGGCGTTCGACGCGTTACCGAACGAAGCCAGGGCGCTCGTCTACGCGCGAATGTGGGAGATCCTCTCAGGCGCGGAACGCGACCAGCGCTACAGCGTGATCGGTGCCGCGGAACGGCAGGCGATCGTCGAGATTCTGCGAGACACGAAGGACGACCTGCCCGCGTACTTCCAGGACACGGCTGACTCCGCCGGCGGCCTGTAGTCACGAGCGTGTTGCAAATGAGCACCCTGATTCCCGGTGAACTCGTCTCCCTGGATACCCTCGTCACACCGACGGCTCAGGGCATTGCCAGCCGCGTGCTGGCGCGCACGGCAGCCGGCACCATCACGCTGTTTGCCTTCGACGCCGGTACCGAGTTGTCCGAGCACACCGCCGCATTCGATGCGATCGTCCTAACACTGTCGGGCTCTTTCCTGCTGACGATTGGCGGCCGCGAGGTCCACACGGCGCCCCACTCCATCGTATTGATGCCGGCAAACGTCCCCCATGCCGTTCAGGCAATCGAACCGTCCCGCATGCTACTGTTCATGGCAAAAGCGTGAGGTGGTTCCTGCCTCGACGCTGGGGCAATCGATGACTGAGAGATGAATAACGAGGAGGCTGCATGCGCCGGGTGATCGCGCTCGTCGTGCTGAGCACTGCCACACTGTCGGCCCATCATTCCTTCGGCGTCGCCTTCGATGCCACGAAGACCGTGATGCTGAGCGGCGTCATCACGAAGGTCGCGTGGACCAATCCGCACACGCATATCTGGGTGGACGTGAAGGACGACAGCGGCAAGGTCGTCAACTGGACGCTCGAAGGCTATCCGCCGAACGTGCTCGAGCGGACCGGCTGGAAGAAGGACGTCACGATCAAGGTCGGCGACACGCTCACCTTCTTCGGCTGGCGCGCGCGCGACGGATCGCCGTTCGCACATCTCCGTGAAGCCACGCTGGCGAGCGGACAAAAGCTCTTTTTTGGGCCGCCTGCAGGCACTGGTGAAGGTCCGGCAACCGTTCGTTGAGGGCATCCACATGCGCATCACGTGCTTCGTAATTCCGTGCGTGCTCGTCGCCTCACTGGCCGGCGCGCAAACCGCGACGATTCAGCCCACGCCGAGGACAGCCGACGGCAAGCCGGATCTCTCGGGCGTGTATCAAGCCAGCCCGAGACGAGGCGCCTGGGATGCCGAGGCGCCAGGCGATGAACCCGGTGTGCCCGCGCCGCGAAGCGCGGTCAACATCAGCACCACGGTGTCGGATCCGATTCCCTTCACACCAGAGGCGCGAAAGCTCGCTCAAGACATCCTCAATCGCCGCAGCATCGACGACCCGACCACACGCTGCATCTTCGCGGCGTCACCGCGCATCACCGGCGTTGGCCTGTTTCCGATCCAGTTCGTCCAGACGCCGACGCAGCTGATCATCCTCTACGAGTACATGTGGACGCATCGCGTGATCCCGATCGGCGGGAAGCACGCCGACGACGCCTCGCCGAGCTTCATGGGCAATTCCGTCGGCCGATGGGACGGCAACACCTTCGTCGTGGACGTCGTCGGCTTCAAGCCTGGCCTCTGGCTCACCGGTGGGCTGGTCACGAGTGACGCACTGCACCTGACCGAGCGCTACACGCGCGTTGACCGCGATCAGCTGAACTATGAAGTGACGATCGAGGATCCGAAGGTGCTGACCAAGCCGTTCACGCAGCGGACGACGCTGATGCTGCGCGAGGGCGCGCGGCTGCGCGAGTACTCGTGCGCCGAGAACAACATGGACCCGGGGGTGTACGAGAAGATGCTGAAGGACCCGGCCGCCTCGTCGTCATTCCTGCGGAAGTAGCTGGTAGCCGGTAGCCGGTGGCCGGTAGCGAGTTCAGGTACTTCCTACCGGCTACCAGCTACCGACTACCGGCTAAGCAGCGAGCAGTTGCTGCACGGTGTCGCTAAAGGTCGAGAGCTCGAACGGCTTCACGAGACAGGGCTCGCCCGCGGCGTGCGCGGCATCGAGCAGCGGGTGCTCGGCGTAGCCGGACATCAGCAGCACTTTCACGCCAGGCACACGCTGACGCAGACGCTCCGCGATCGCCGGTCCGGTCGCGCCTGGGAGAATCAGATCGGTGATGAGCAGGTCGGGCGGCTCTAGCGCGTCGCACAGCGCGAGACCTTCGGCGCCGGTGCATCCGGTCTCGACCTGATAGCCGCGACGCATCAGCGCGTGCTTCAGCAATTCACGCACGGCCGGTTCGTCCTCGACGAGCAGGATGCGCGCGGGCCTGGGCCCCTTCCCGGCGGCCTCCATCTTGCGCACGCGCTCGACGACTTCGGCGAGCCGTGGAACGGCGGCGAGAATCTGATCGACGTCCTCGCGTCGCGGATCGTCCTTGTCGATGGTCTCTTCGAGACGCTGCGCGTATCCCCCGATGACGAAGGAAATGTTGTTCAGGTCGTGAGCGAGGCGTCGGGCTTCGGATGTCATGGTCCCGATAAGTAATCGGCCGGACAGCCGCGGATTGTGAGCGTTTTACGAGGCTTTCGCGGGCGACGAACTCGCCACTCGGGCAAAGCACTCCGGAATGAGTGTCGGCATGCGCAGCAGTGTCGCCACGTGCATCGCGGCATTGCGCACAATCGCCTCGCGCGGCATCCCGAACACGATGCACGAGTGCTCGTCCTCGGCAATCGTCTCGGCGCCGGCCTTGCGCAGCGCCAGCATCCCGTCGGCGCCGTCGGCGCCCATGCCGGTGAGCAGCAGCCGCCACGATCGGCACGCCCGCGCAGCCGCGCCAGCGAATTGAACAACACATCGACCGCCGGCCGCTGATGGTGCAGCGGCGGTCCCTGCGTGCAGCCGGGTGGTCAGCTGGACGCCGCAGCGCTCGACGACCAGGTGATGGTCGCCCGGCGCGACGTACGCGGTGCCGCGGTTCGAGGGCTTCCCCGCCGGCCGCTTCGATCACGCGAATCGTGCACACCTTGTCGAGTCGCTCGGCAAAGGCCTTCGTGAACCCGGCCGGCATGTGCTGGGCGATGACAATCGGCGGCGTGTCCGCCGGCATGCGCGTCAGCAGCGCCTCGATCGCCTGCGGACCGCCGGTTGACGCGCCGATGGCGATGAGCCCGTTCGCCGGCGGCGCGGATTCGTGAACTGCACGGCCGTCGGCGGGAGCCGTCCGGCGTCGCGGCCGACGCCGGCGTGCGAGGCTGGCCGGCGCCTGCCGAAGCGCACGCACGCGATCGCTTGAGCTGGTCGGCGAGCTCGCCGACCGAGGTAGGGGCCGCCGGGCTTGGCGATCACGTCGATGGCTCCGGAACGCAGGGCCTCGATCGTCGCCGCCGATCCCGCTCTGCGTCAGCGAGCTGATGATGATCACCGGCATCGGCCGGTGCGCCATCAGCTTCGCGCAGGAAGCTGATGCCGTCCATGCGCGGCATCTCGATGTCGAGCGTGATGACGTCGGGCTCGAGCCGCAGGATCATGTCGCGGGCGACGAACGGATCGCCGGCGCCGCCGACGACCTCGATGTCGGGCTCGCCCGTTGAGCGCGTCGGCGAGCAGCTTGCGGACGATGGCCGAATCGTCGACGACGAGGACCTTGATCGGGCGTAGGCTAGCTCATGTCAGCCGTCTCGAGGCGTCACACTCAGATCCAGACCGGCTGGCCGTTGACGAGCACCGCCGAGCGGTCGACCTCGACCGCCGGCGCGGCCGACGCGGCTCACACCGACGGATGCGCGAGCGAGAACAACTGCTGTCGGGGCGATGGCGGTCAGCCAGCGGCCGCAGACCATGTTGGCGAACTCGCCGGCGAGATCGTCGCAGCGGCTTCGTCGGCCGGTCAGTCTCTTCGGCCGCGCCGAGGAACGCCGCGGTGAGCTCGTGCGCGAGCGCGCGAGGCATCGCTGCAGCTCAACGCTGCCGCGCGAAAGCCGCCGTCGAAGGTCACGCGCGCGCATGCCAGTCGGGCATCGCGGCCGGCGCGACGATCCCGCCAGAGCGTCGGCGGTCGCCGGATCGACCATGGCGAAGAAGCTGCTCTTCGGCGACCGTCGGTCGAGGGCGCGATCGAGCGCGGCTCGGTCAGTCATGGCAAGCCGTTGGCAAGTTCGACTGAGGACATCTCGCACCACCTCGGGTCGCACCGGCTTGTTCGAGGTACGCAGCGACGCCAGACCCGGCATCTCCTCGCGCCGCGCCTCCGAGCCGTCGGTGGAGATGACGACGCGGCGCGACGTGCGTGCTGGCGTCGCGCTGACGCTGAGCTCGCGCAGCAGCTCGGGGCCGGTCATGACCGGCATGTTGATGTCGGTGAAGCAGCGACATCGACGTCGTGGCGTCCGATGACGTGCGAGCGCTTCCTCGCCGTTGGCGGCCTCGTGACCTCGCCGATCGGGACCTCCGCTGAGCTGCGACGACGCGCCGGAACATGCGCCCGCATCATGGCCGAGTCGTCCACGATCAGAATGTTGAGCGGCATCGCGTCATCCCGTCGACAGCTCTTCTCGATCGACTTCGCGTCCGCGCAGCTGACCAGCACGCGGCCGTCGAGCGGCAAGCAGACTGCACGGTCCGCGCGTCGGTGCCGCCGACGATCTCGGCCTTGCACGAGCACGCCGTTCTGCCACAGCAGCTTCTTGCGCGAGCGAGCAGGTTGCGCCGGCCGACGTCGCAGTGCCGCTAGGGCCGCCAGTGATCGGCGGCGCCGCCGAGCAGCCGCACGCGCAGCCGCGCCTTCATCGCGCCCGTGCGCGTACGCCGTCTGGAACAGCAGCGGAATGCCGGTATCGGCAAACGTGGCCGGCTGCCGCTCCGCGCGCTCGGGATTGAGCTTCGACTCCGGCAGCAGGAAGTGCAGCATCCCGGCGACGCGCGGCGACCGGGTCCCAGAGGCACACAGCGATGCAGCTGCCGAGCGCGTGCGTCACGATCGTCGCGTCGGCGCCGTCGGCCACGGCGTAACTCGCCGATGCCGACGACGACGCGCTCCGCTCGCGCCGGCTGCCGATGGCCGGGTGCGACGATCGCCGTCGCCGAGCGGTCGCCGACGTTCATGCGCGGCTCCCGCTGATAGACGGCCGGCGCGACCCAGCGCAGGCCGTGCGTCGATCCCGTTCAGGCTCTCGGAGTGCGAGATGAACAGGTAGCCGCCCGGCGCCAGGTGCCGCTCGAGCATCGACGACGACGCGCTGCTGCACGTCGCTGGTCGAAATAGATCATGACGTTGCGGCAGAAGATGACGTCGAACGCTGCGTCCGAGCGAGTCACTCTCGAGCAGGTTGAGCTGCCGGTACTCGATCGAGCTTGCCGGACGTGCGGCGCCGACGCGCGCCAGCCCTGCCTGCGCGCCGAGGCCGCGCTCGAAGTGGCGGCGCAGCGTGTCGAGCGGCACGCTCGCGACGCCGCTCCATCTTGTAGACGCCCGCCGCGGCGACCTCCAGCGCCTTGGTCGACAGGTCGGAGCGCCAGCATGCCGCACGCGCGCCTGAGTCGCCGCCTCCGGCAGCGCCTCGCGCAGCGTCATCGCCAGCGTGCACCGGCTCCTCGCCGGTCGAGCACGCCGCGCTCCAGACGCCGATCGGCGCCGCCGCTGGCGACGCAGCGGCGGCACGCACCGTCGTGCGTCAGGAACTCGAAGTGCTGCGGCTCGCGGAAGAAGCTCGTGTGGTTGGTCGCGATCGCGTCGAGCAGCTCCGTCAGCTCGGCGCCCGCTCGCGTCGCGCTCGACGTGCTCGAGATACTCGCCGAAGCTCGGGAACCCGCCGGCTGCCGCAGGCGCTTCTGCAGGCGCGCCAGCGACGAGCGCCTGCTTGCCCTCGTGCAGCGTGATGCCGGCTCGCTCGTAGACGAGCCGGACGATCGCGCTGACAGCTCGCGCGTCCGACGAGCGCCGGACGTCCGCGTCGCGGTGCCAGCGGTCGGCGCTCAGCCCATCGACGAGTCCTACGCGTCGCGCACGCGCGCGCGTCCGTCGGCGCCGAGCACGCGATCGAGGTCGAGCAGGATCTTGACCGTGCCCTTCGACCTTGGCGAGGCCCTTCATGTAGTCGGTGTCGACGCGGTCGCCGAACGTCCGGCGTCTGCTCGATCTCGTCGTCGGCGATGTTCAGCACCTCGGACACGTGGTCGACGATGATGCCCATCATCACGCGGCCGCCGGCCAGCGCCACCTCGACGACGATGATGCAGGTCCGCGATCGGTGTAGCCTCGCGCCTGCGCAAGCCGAAGTTGAGGCGCAGGTCGATGACCGGGATCACCTTGCCGCGCAGGTTGATCACGCCGCGTGACGTGGCCGGCACCTGCGGCACCGCGGTGATGTCCATCATCTTGATGATCTCGCGCACCTTGAGCACGGGCAGGCCGTACTCCTCGTCGGCGAGCGCGAAGGTCAGATACTTGCCGGCGAGCGCTCCGCGGTCGCGGTCGCGGTCGGTGCTGTCTCAGCGTTCATTCGTGTCCTCATCCGTAGTGCCCGTCTCCGCGCGGCCGACTTACGCGGCGCCGTCGCGCCGCGCTCCGAGCGCGAGCAATCCGCATGCGCATCGAGAATCAGGCCGATGCGGCCGTCGCCGAGAATCGCGCCGCCGGCGACGCCGCGCACGCTCTGCGAACGCGTCGCCGAGCGACTTGATGACGACTTCCTGCTTGCCGAGCAGCTGCGTCGACGACCAGCGCCGACGCGGCGCGTCCGTCGTCTTCGATCACGACCACGGTCGCCTCGCACGGGTCCGGCACGGCTTCGGCGATGCCGAAGAGCTCGCCGAGCGTGCACCAGCGGCAGCAGCGAGTCGCGGACCTGCACCATGCGCGGCGCGCCCTGCACCGTGTGCACCTGCGCCGGCTTCGGCCGGAGCGACTCGCGAACGCGCTGAGGTCGGCAGGACGAAGCGCTCGCGCGCCGACGCCGACGACCAGGCCGTCGAGACCGCCAGCGTGAGCGGCAGGCGTGATGGTGAAGGTGGTGCCCTTGCCGGGCTCGGTCTGGATCTCGATCCGGCCGCGCAGCGCTTCGATGTTGCGGCGGACGACGTCCATGCCGACGCCGCGGCCGGAGATCTCGGTGATCTTCTCGGCGGTCGAGAAGCCGGGCTGGAAGATCAGCTTGTAGATCTCGTCCGGCGTCGGCGTGCGCGCCCGGCGGCGATCAGCCCGCGCTCGATGGCCTTGCGCGCAGGATGTTGTCCGTGTTCGAGCCCGCGCCGTCGTCGGCGATCTCGATGACGATGTGGCCGCCCTGGTGATAGGCGTTGAGCGCGAGGCGCGCCGGCGGCGGCTTGCCGGCGCGCGCTGCGCGCATCGGCCGCGCTCGATGCCGTGGTCGATGCTGTTGCGGACCATGTGCATGAGCGGGTCGGTGATCTCCTCGACGACGTTGCGATCGAGCTCGGTGTCCTCGCCGCTGAGCACGAGCTCGATCGGCTTGCCGGCCTTGCGGCTGAGGTCGCGGACGAGGCGGGCCATCTTCTGGAACGCCTGCCGGATCGGCACCATGCGCAGCGACATCGCGTTGCGCTGCAGATCGGCGGTGATGCGCTTCAGCTGCGCCGAGGTTGCGTGGCGAGCCGCTAGTCGAGCGCGCGTGGCGAGCGCCGGATCCTCGCTGGATCAGCGACTGGACGATGATCAGCTCGCCGACGGCGTCGACGAGGCTGTCGAGCTTGCGTGTGTCGACTTTGATCGCGGTCGTTCTCGTCTGCGCGCGCGGCGTGGCGGTCGCAGCGGCGGCTTGCGGCGGCTCGACCTCGCTCGACTTCGCGTTGCCAGGCGAGTCTGAGGCCGCCTCGTACTTCGGCGACGAGCCACCGGCGGCTCGGCTTCGCCGGCGATGCAGCTGATCCGACGGCTTCAATCAGTGCGTGCGAGCGGACGGTTCGAGATCGGTCGGCGGCTGACCCGCGAGACGCGCGCCGATGTCACGCATCATCGAGCGTGAGCACGTCGACGGCGCGTAGCACGACGTCGACGTCGGCCGGGCCCATCGTGTGACGTCCGGAGCGCGCGAGGTCGAGCAGGTTCTCGACGCGGTGCGCGACTTCCTGAACCGAGGTCACTCCCAGCGCGCCGGCGTTGCCCTTGATGGTGTGGAACGGGCGGAAGATGTCGTTGAGGAGCGTGTTGTCGCCCGGGCGCTTGTCGAGCGCGAGCAGTGCTGCCTCAATCGTGCCGAGATGATCGAGCGCTTCGGCAGGAAGAGATCGGCCATTTCCGGATCGTCACGCAGGAATGCCAACTCGTTATCTGTCACGACGTTCCATGAATCGACACGGAGGAGACATCTGAGTTGGAGGGCCGCCTGAAGGCGGCCCCTACGTACGTGCTGTGGGGGCCGCCTTAGGCCCTCCGAGTCGGCGGCCACTTCGGCGTCGATCAGCAGGCGAATCTTGATGAGCAGGTCGCCGCGCGTGGAACCGCGCCTGGTTGGACGCGGAGGCTGAAGCCTCCGCTCTACGATCGGTGTAGAGCGCGGGCTTCAGCCCGCGCGGGGATGGCCGGCGGAGCGCAGGCGCGGCGCATCCTCCGGCTACGCTGCGCTGGCGACAGCGTTCCTGTTCGACGGCCGCCTCGACAGGCGCTGCCGTCTCGGCCGCCGGCCAGCTGCGCCAGGCTCTGCGCCGACTGCCGCGAGCCTCCGACTGCGCCGCCAGTTCCTCGGATGCCGCCGCGGCTTCCTCGGCGAGCGCGGCCGTGCGCTGCGACGTCTGCTCCATGCTGGTCAGGGCGGACCGCACCTGCTCGATGCCGTCGGTCTGCTGACGGGCCGCGATGCTCATGCCATCGACCAGACCCTTGACGTCCTGGGCATTCGAGGTGATGGCGGTGATCGCGTCCTGCACCTGTCCGAGCTTCGTGCTGCCCTGCTCCGCGCGCGAGATCGATTCCTCGATCAGCGCCGCCGTGTCGCGCGCCGCCTCGGCCGACCGCTGCGCCAGCGTGCGGACTTCGTCGGCCACGACCGCGAAGCCCATGCCCGCCTCGCCGGCGCGCGCCGCTTCGACGGCGGCGTTGAGCGCCAGCAGGTTGGTCTGGAACGCGATCTCGTCGATCGTCTTGATGATCTGCGACGACCTTGCCGCTCGACTCGCGGATGCTGTCCATCGATCTGAGCATCTCGGTGAGCGCGCATGTTGGTGTATCGACACCTTGCGCCGTCGCGGTCATGAGATCCGCGCAGCGTCCGGCGTGCTCGGTGTTCTGCGCGTGGTCGCCGCGATCTCTTCCATCGCCGCTGCCGTCTCTTCAACCGCCGCCGCCTGCGACTGCGCACCGCGCGACAGCTCCTGCGCCGACGAGGAAACCTGCTGAGACGCCGACAGGATCTCGTGCGAGCCGTTGGTCATCTCTTCGACCAGTGACGAATCGAGGAGCCGATGCCCATCATCACCCGGACCAGCATGAACGAGAGAGGCGGCGAAGAGCACGAGGACGACGACGCCGATGATCTTCTGTTCCTTCGCAACCGTCGCGGCCTGGGCCTCGCGCGCCTCGACGGCTCGCGCCTTCAGCGCGATCGACCAGCTTGTCGATCAGGTCCGTCGGTGCACGGTCCTGGCCCTTGACGATCGTGTCGGCCTCGGCCGGCTTGGTGCCCTGCGTCTCGGCGAACGCCGCTCGGCCTTGGCGTAGCCGGCCTTCATCGCGTCGTGCGCGGCGATGAACTCGCCAGATCTTCGAGGCCTCGTCATCGGTCAGCGCCTTCTGCAGCTTCGCCGAAGCTCGCGGACGATCGTCTCCTCGTCGTGGAAACCCTTCGCGTGCTTCTGATAGGCCTCGTAGTCGGAGCCGCGCAGGAGCACGTTCTTCCACTCCTGCACCTGCTTCTTGAACGTCACCTGAATCACACGGGCGTCGTCCTGTTGCGCCACCTCGCTCGTGAAGATGGCTCGTACAGCTTCACATTGCTGTGCAGCGAGTACATCAGCCACCCCGACGTGGCGAGACCGACGATGACAATGGCCGACAGCAGCGTGAGCTGCATGCGGCGTGCGGCTTTCATGTCCTTCATGATCCGTTGTTCTTTAGCGGCGCGCTGTCTGGCGCAAACGTCTTCAGCACGTCGTATGTGAAGACCACGTCGAAGCGCTCCTGGTTCGCGATGGCGTAATCGGCCTCGAGCGCATAAGTGTAGGAACCGCGTGACCGTCGAGCATCGGGAACAGCGTTGCCGTCGCCTTCCCGAACCAGCGGTTGCCTTTGTTGTAGTAGTCGCCGTTGAGACCGCCGTAGTGCTCGTCGATGCTGGCGTAGCCACCTGACATCGCAGTCCGGCCGACCTTCTTGTCGAGCGTAGCGCCCAGCCGAACGGCGTCGGGCCGGCTGCCGAGCGCGCGTAGCCCTCGAAGCGCAGACCGTCGAGCACGACCATCGGTGCCTTGAATCCGATCGCGCTGCGCCACGTCGGGACGCCCACCGCTTCCGTGTAGTCAGCGGAGACACCGACGCGCTTCCCAACCTTCTTGCCGAAGAGGACCTGGTAGTAGTTCGACTCGGTCAGCCGCTGATAGCGGTTCCACATGTCGGGAACCTTGGCGTCGCCAAGGTACGCCTGCGTGGCCGAGACCTCGTCGAACCAGAGCTGCTTCGGCTTCTTCACGCTCACGCGCTGGCCGGTCAGATATCCGTCGTTGTCGTACGTCGTAATCTCGGTGCCCTCACCGCGCGCGACGTAGAGGCCGCCATACTGGAACTCGAGACCGGTTACTGGCGCAGCGGCGAAATAGAGCTGCTTGAGGTGCAGGTCGCGTGCGGGGTTGCCCGTGCCCATCCCGGTGTTGTTCCAGGAGCTGGTGTTCGACGCGCCGCTGAACATGCCGGCGTTGACGGCGTAATGCCCGGCCTTGTCGATCTTGAAGCGTGCCTTGATGCTGGTGTTGTTCTGCCCCTGGTCGTTCGTGAGCACGCCCGCGCTGGTCGTGATCTGGCGATAACGGAACCCGAGCGAGAACTGCTGCACGTCGGCCCAGCGCGTGTAGCCCAGCGGCGCGATGGGGCGCGCGGGAGCGGTGGCCGGGCGCGGCGCGGTCGTCTGCGCAGCGGCCGCGGCTGCGGGGGCCGCAGCAGGCGTTGCCGCCGGGCGCCGGTGTCACCACGGCGGCGACAGGCGCGGCTTTCGGCGATGCGTCCGAGGCGTCGAGACGCTTCGTCAGCGCCTCGATCGCGGCCGACTGGCGCGCGACGAGCTCGGTGAGCGCCTTGATGTCAGCCGACGACTCGACTCGCGGCTGGATGAGCGGCGCGACCGCAACCGGTGCAACCGCCTTCACGGCGACCGGTGCTGCTTCGGCTCTCGCAACGGCTGGTGCGACCGCCGCTTTCGCGAGCGGCGCTGCGGCCTTGGGCGCACTCTTGGCGACGGGCTTGGCTCCGGCTCGGCTCTGTACGGGAGCGGACTTCGCAGCAGTTGGCCAGTTGTCGGCAAATGCCGTCATCGGGCTTGATGCACACAGCGCGACAACCATTCCCGATCGGATCAGTCGATGCATAGCGTGATGCCTCCGGCCTCAGACTTCGGGCCGAGGATGTAATCGGCGGGAAATATTTCAGCTTGAGCTGGAGGATCCAGGGGGAGGCGGTGCGAGAGTGCGAGGGGAAATGCAGAATGCAGAATTCAGAACGCAGACAGTGACTTCACATGTCCGCGCTCATCGTTCTGCATCGTGAAGCACCAACCCCCAGGCAGCACGCGGCTACGAGCAGAGTCGTCACCAGTCGCACGTCCGGACATCGACACGACGAACTTGCTACCGGCCACTAGCTACCGGCTATCACGCGGCCAGCAGTTGTTGGGGACGGGCTTGAGTTCAGCGATGCCTCGTCAGAACTGGAAGCGCACCTCGCCGACGACCTGGCGACGCAGGATGTCGCCGAAGATGTGCTGCTGGACTTCCTGGTTGCCGATATTCGTCAGCTTGAGGCTGGTCACGATCGTCTCGTTGAACCAGCGGTAGCCGATCGCCCCGTTGACCAGCGTGAACGCCTCGGTCGTTCCGGCGAAGCGCGCGTCGAGCACGTCCTGCCAGTAGGCCTCGTCCGTGTAGTTCACCGAGAAATTCCCCAGCCACTTGCCGTGGGTGACGTTCAGGCCGGCATTGAAGCGGTTCTCCGCCGGCCAGTTGACGTCGTTGATCGTCGCGCCCGCCGGGAAGTCCTCGATCTCGGGCATCCATTGGTACGAGTAGTTCACGAAGACGTTGAGCGAGGGATTGAGCGCCGTATCCACACCGAGCTCGATGCCCTTGTCCTTGATCGTGCCGAGATTGAGATACGTGAACTGCGACGGCAGCGTATTCGGCGGCACGAATGCGGGAGGCAGCGGCCAGCCCGGCGGCGGCGCGGTGGACGAGAAGAACGCAGTCGGCGTGAACGCGATCGAGCCGTCCGTGCTGTTCCAGTACACCGACGCCGAGAACGTCGTCCTCGGCGCGATGATGCCGCTGTAGCCGATCTCGAACGCGGTGAGCGTCTCCTGTTCGAGGTCGGGATTGCCGACCGCCCGCGTCGGGAACGCGAACAGGCCGACGACCGGCAGGGTCACGGGCGTGAGGATCGTCACATCCAGGTGGTTGTTGATGAGCGACGGCGCCCGGAACGCGCGGTTGAACGAGACGCGGAAGGTCTGATTGGCCTCCGGCTTGTACATGAATGTCGTCCGCGGCGAGAAGACCGCGTTGTCGATCGACGAGAACTTGTCGATGCGGCCGCCGATCACCCAGCGGAACTGATCGCTCAGGAAGATCTCGTCCTGCAGGTACGCGCCGCCCTCGTTGCGGTCCTCGCTGTTCGGGGCCAGCGAGATATCGAACCCGTTGTGGCGGAAGTTGCCGCCGTAGCTCAGGGCGTGCTTGGTGCCGATCGCCTTCACATCGCCGCCCTCGATGTCGAATGTCTTGGTATCGAAGGCCAGCCCGATGGGCTGGCGATCCGGGCCCACGGTGAGGAGGTTGGCGGCGTCGCCGTTGAGCAGATTGGTGAAGAACGCCAGGCGCCGGCCGCCCTTGTTGTACCTGACCGTGGCATAGGTCAGATGCGACGAGCTGTCCACGTCGAAGGGGCCGATGCCGGTGTGAATGATGCCTTCGGTGCCGGCCACGCCTCCGGCGAACGTCACCCTGGCGCCGTCGGTCATCTCGTATTCCACGCGCGTGTCGAACTTTGGCTGCGACGCGCCGGTGTTGGCGAAGGGTGGATATGGCGTGCCGCTCGGCAGGGATCCGGTTGGACGCGGGAGCGCGTCCTGAGAGAAATAGCCGGCCGACACTTTGTACGACCACTTGTCGTCGATGGCCTTGGCGTGCGAGCCGTTCACGTAGAACAGCGTGCCGGCGCTTTCGTCACGGCCGGTCACGTCGCGATTGAATCCGCCGAAGCCGATGGTCACCGAGTTTCCGCCGCCGTCGCGCGCCAGCTCGCGTGGCGTCTTGGTGATCACGTTGACCACGCCGGTCATCGCATTGGCGCCCCACACCGCGGAGGCGGGACCGCGCACCACCTCGATCTGCTTGATCTCGTGGGGATTGGTGGGGATCAGGTCCCACATCACCATGCCGAAGAAATCGAGATAGACGCTGCGGCCGTCAACGAGCGCGAGCTGCGACGTCGCCAGCGTGGACGTGGCGCCGCGCGTCGTGATGTTGATGTCGCGCGCCGACACCTGGGTCACGTTGATGCCCGGCACGGCGCGCAGCAGGTCGCCGACGTTGGTGGCCGGCGAGTTCTCGATGGTGGCTGTCGTGATCAGACTGACTGCGGCAGGAGCGTTCACGAGCTGCTGTTCGGAGCGCGAGGCGGTGACGACGACCTGCTCTTCGAAGGTGGGCGGCTTGTCGGGATCCTGAGGGGTCTGCTGAGCGGCGGGTGTCTGGGCAGCCTGGCCTTGCGCGAACGCAGGCATGGCAGCTGCCAGCACGAGACCGGCCACACATAGGCGCGCAATCATCAAGGTGTCTCCTTCGTGGGAGGGGAGCCCATTCGAGTCAGATGATATGATGAACGCTTGCTGCGCCCGTAGCTCAGTTGGATAGAGCGCCGGACTTCGAATCCGTAGGTCGCAGGTTCGAGTCCTGCCGGGCGCGCCAGAACGCTTCGCGTATCAAGGTCAAAGGCAAAGTCAAATTATGACTTCTGACTTGCCTTGACGACTTTGAGTGAGCGAACGAACGAGCGTCGCGAACGCGCCCGTAGCTCAATTGGATAGAGTACCGGCCTCCGGAGCCGGGGGTTGCAGGTTCGAGCCCTGCCGGGCGCGCCATTCCTGACAGAGAATTATCCACGTCATTTGATCAATGCCTGAGGAGGGCTCGGTTCGTCGTTCGTCGAGCGTCGCGCAGCCCGTGCTCGCCATCTACGCCTTCGTCGGCGGCCTGCTCTCGTTTGTCGCCTACGCCGCCGATCTGCCGCGTCTGGCCGACTGGTTGAACTCCGGCATCGCGATTCAACCCAACACGGCGATTGCGGTGATCGCGGCGGCCTTCGCGGTAATGCTGATGTGGGGCGGCTATGTGCGCGCCGCAGGCATCCTCGGCGTGCTCGTCGCGGCCATCGGCGGCACTGTGATCTTCGAGTACCGAGCGGCATCGATCTCGGCATCGACGGACTCTTCCTGTTCGGCCGCACCTGGGGACGCGGCGGCACCATCGTGCCCGGGCGCATGGGCCCACCCGGCGCGCTGTCGTGGACGATGCTCGGGATGTCGATCGTGATGGCGTCGATCCGATCGCGTCAGTGGCCGCGAGCCGTGGCGCCCATCGCTCGCTCTGGTCGCCATGGCGATCGCCAGCCTCTCGCTGATCGGCTATCTCTATGGGGCGAGCGTCCTCTACACGCTGCCGAGGGTCACCGTCATCGCGCTCCAGACGTCAACGTTCGTGCTCGCCATCTCCATCGGCGTGGTGCTCGGCATTCCCGACCATGCGCCAATGCGACTGCTTGCCGATCAGACGGCCGCCGGCGCGCTGATGCGCCGGGTCCTTCCCGCAGTGATCGTCGTGCCGATCGTCCTCGGCCTGCTGCGACTCGTGGGCGAGCGGGAAGGCTACTACGACCTCACGTTCGGCACCGCGATACGCACGCTGACCGAGATCGTGCTGCTGTCCGGCTTGCTGTGGTGGTCGGCGGACACCATCGGCCGGAAGGATGCGCGCGCGACAGCTCGCCGAGGATCAACTCGTCGACTCATTACGCGACGCCGACCGACGCAAGAACAAGTTCCTGGCCATGCTGGCCCACGAACTGCGCAACCCGCTGGCGCCGGTCCGCAACGCCGTCGCGCTGATGAAGAGCCGCAGCCAGCGGGATCCGGTCATCGACCGCGTCTCGGACGTGATCGAGCGGCAGGTCGGGCTGATGGCCCGGCTCATGGACGATCTCCTCGACATCGGGCGCATCACCAACGACCGGATGGAACTGCGTCTGGAGCGCGTCAATCTGGCACGGATCGTCCGCGACGCCATCGAGATCAGCCAGCCGCTGATCCAGCGCTCCGGCCACGAGGTCAGCGTCATGGTCCCGCAGCCATCGATTGTCGTCGAGGCCGATCCAGCACGCCTGGGTCAGGTGTTCAGCAATCTGGTCAACAACGCCTGCCGGTACACGGCGAACAAAGGCCAGATCTGGATCACCATCGAGCGCGCGGGCAACCAGCGCGGTAGTCACCGTCACTGATACCGGGATCGGCATTCCGCCCGAGCAGCTGTCGAGCATCTTCGAGATGTTCTCGCAGGTCGATCGGACCACTCGTCCGGCTGGCGGCCTGGGCATCGGGCTGCATCTCGTCAAACGGCTGGTCGACATGCACGGCGGCCAGGTGTCGGCGCAGAGCGACGGACCCGGCATGGGCAGCCGGTTCACCGTGCGTCTGCCCGCCCTCCCGGAGTCGGTCACGGTGGACGACGTGGCCACGCCCGTGTCTGCGCCGACGAGCGAAGCGCGTGTGTCTCGACGTGTGCTGGTGGTCGATGACAACACGGACAACGCCGAACTCCTCCAGATCCTGCTCCAGGAAGAGGGACACACGACGTACATGGCGCACGACGGCGTCGAGGGACTGGCGGCGGCGGAACGCCTGCGTCCGGACGTCGTGCTCATGGACCTGGGGCTGCCGCGCATCGACGGCTTCGATGCGTGTCGTCGTATCCGCGAGCAGCCGTGGGGCAAGGGAATACTGATGATTGCGATCACCGGCTGGGGACAGGATGTCGATCGGCGCAAATCGCAGGAGGCCGGATTCGATCATCACCTGGTCAAACCCGTCGACGCGCGCGCGATTGTCGCGCTATGAGCGAGTCCACGCCGCGCTCAGTAGTGTCGTGAGCGCGATCTGAATTACAATTGACAGTTCCTAGGGCCGGTAGCTCAATTGGCAGAGCAGCAGACTCTTAATCTGCGGGTTGGGGGTTCGATTCCCCCCCGGCTCACCACTCACATCCTTCATCGCAAAGCGAGTTAGCGCCGAGCCATCGCGATCATTCGCGAAGGCTCGGATGCGCCTGGGATGCGGAAAATCTGCGGGGTCGACCCATCAGCCTCATCGTTGATGCAGCTGCGGGTCGGGTCATGCCTACTTCTGAATCGTCGCCATCCAGTTGACGACGACGGTGATCGGCGCGACGCTGGCCTGCTCAGGTCTGGAGTTCACCAGGAATCGCATGCCATCCTTCGTGACGGCGTACACGAGGTTCTGGTTGTTCAGGGCATTTGTGGTGAAGAGCCTCTGTGGCACCCCAGCCTCGAATCCACGGCTGGCGTCGATCGACACCGCCATCACGGCTCCGTCCGGACCGACGTAAAACAGCTCCTTGCCGTCTCCTCTCCAAATCGGACGGGCCCCTCCGTCCCGTGATACCTGATACTTCCCCTTGGCCTCGGGAAACGACTGGACGTAGCACGTTCCCCTGGTTCGCTTCGTTGGTCTCGTACGCGATCCATCGTCCATCCGGGGAGAACACCGCGGCGGTCTCGGTGAACGCCGTCTGCGCTACTGGAAACGGCTTGCGATCGCCGAACAACGGCAGCACCCAGATATCGGCAGTCGTGGTGGACGTCCGATCGGTATAGGCGATGAAACGTCCGTCCGCGGACCAGTCACTCGGCACGAAGTCACCCGAGCTCTCGAACGAGCTAAGTTCATCCGCCGCCGTTCCGTTGATCGACTGCTGCCGCAACGAGATCTTCCCCGATCGCTGGCCGGCGAAGGCGACGCGCGTGCCGTCTGGCGACCACACCGGCGCCACATCAGCTCCCGGATCGGAGGTCAGGCGGGACCGCAGATTACGGGCGATATCGATGATCCAGATGTCGCGGTTGTCCAGCGTCCCGGTTCCCAGCCCGACGGCAACGCGGCGTTCATCTGGTGACAGCGCGAGGCTGTTGTACGGCGCCGGTTCACCCAGCGTGCCGAGCGGCGCGGCCGGCGCGATCGAACCAAGTCAATTGTTGGGCCGCCTGTGTGCCGCCCTGCGCGTACACCAGCGTGCCATTCTCCGACACCGACGCGCCCATATAGCGGCTTCCCTCGGTGCTGACGCGCTCGGCTAGCGGGAAAGGCATCGCCTGTTGATTGGCGCGCGTCAGGATCGAACGGTTGCGCCATCAGCGTATCGCTGCGAGCGAACAACACGTGGCCGGAGGCATATAGCGCCGAGGACTCGGCTTGGAGAAGCGTGACGTCGGCGGCGCCCGGATCGAGCGAGCCAACTCTGATGATCGCCGGCTTCGTCGGAGGGCAGCAGGTTCCCGTCGATGCGGTGTAAAGGAAGTGATGGCCATCGGGGAGAAAGTGCGGCCACCGATGGCTGCGTTTCGCCGGTCGTCGGATCGAGGGTCGTGGCGACGGTCGGGACTCCGCCCGCGCTTGACACGCGCTGGAGGCCCGCGTAACGGCGACACCTGGCGCGAACACGATGACGTTGTCGCGGCTCCAGGTTCCGCCGCGCCCGGCCGGGGCGTCACACAGCACGGTCGGTGGTCCGCCGGCGATCTGGACCTTCTTCAGCTTGCCGTCGGCGAAGAAGCCGATGAATCGGCTGTCGGGCGACCAGAACGGGAAGGCCCCGCCTTCGGTTCCGGGAATCGGCCGTCGCGGCCAGGGTGGCGACCGGTCGAAGCCAGATCTGGAAAGCGTCTCGGCGCCGGCCACGAACACGACGTTCCGGCCATCAGGAGACACCGCCACCTGCGTCGCGGTGCCAGTGCCTCCAGCTCACGGGACCGCCAAACGATGTCTTGTCGGGTGGCGCGATCGTGAACTGCACCGGGCCGGCCGCGGGCGTGACGTCGCCGGCGCGGCCGAATGTGAGAATCACCGTCGCGAGAAGGGCGATCACTGACGCAGCGGCGACCACCCACGCCACACGATTCGATCGGCTCGGCGCTGTCGCCGTCCGTACGTCGGCGGCAACGCTCGATCCGGATACCACCCACTGAAGATCGCGTCGCAGATCGCGCGCGCTCTGATACCGGTCGTCCGGATCCTTCGCGAGGCACGTGTTGATGATGCGGTCGAGGGCCGCCGGTGCGAGCGGCCGAACGTGAGACACGGGCGGCGGTTCGTCTTTGAGAATCGCACCGAGCAGGCTGGCGCGGGTCTTACCCTCAAAGGCCGGGCGACCCGTGAGCATCTCGAACAGCAGCGCGCCGAACGCAAAGACATCCGTGCGCGCGTCGGCCTCGAGCCCTTCGATCTGCTCGGGGGCCATATATTGAAACGTCCCGAGGATCGTGCCCTGGACGGTCAGGTTCGGCGGCGTGGTCGGCAGCATCGATAGCCCGCTCGCCGCCACCGCCGGCGTGGCGCTCTTGGCGATGCCGAAGTCGAGCAGCTTCGCACCCGCCTTCGTCAGCATGACGTTCGCCGGCTTGAGATCGCGATGGACGATGCCGGCGCGGTGCGCGGTGTCGAGCGCGCCGCAAATGTCGATCGCAATCGTCAGTGCCTCGTTCGGATCCACAGCAGTCCCGCCGCCGCGGGACACGCGCGCCGCCAGGGTCTCCCCGTCGAGATACTCCAGCACGAGGAAGTCGACGCCGTCCTGATGACCGACATCGAACAGCGTGCAGATGTGCGGATGATTGAGCGACGAGATCGCGCGCGCCTCGCGCTCGAAGCGCTCGCGCAGCTGCGGGTCCCCCGCGAGCGCTGTGGTCAGGACTTTGATCGCGACGATACGCTCGAGGCGCGTATCGCGGGCGCGATACACCTCGCCCATGCCGCCTTCGCCCAGCGCGGAGAGAATCTCGTAGGGTCCGAGCCGAGCGCCGGCGCTAAGTGACATCGGAACGCTGTTCCCGAGGGTTCATCCTCCGACTCGGTGGCGCTCGCGCCAGAGTCCCACGGGGTGAGGTGCGTAGATTATCCGCGTAAATCGGCCGTCGGCATCGGGAAACCCCCGTCGGCCGATAGACCAAACCAGCTAGACAGTCCGGCGGCCCTCGACTTTGCTCGGGCCAAGAAGCGGGACACTACGTGTTAGTGACAGTCGATGCTGGATGCGTCTGGGCTGCAGCGATCTGCCGCGAGACGCCGGCGGCTGCGGACGCCTGTGACTGAAGACCGTAGCGTAGGTCACGGCATTTCGTGATCGAAGCAGGGGTTGCAGCTCTCCAGATTTTGGAACCCTGATTTTTCGGCGGAAACGGGCTACGTCAGATTGATCGCGCGTGCCGTCCCGCTGGACTCCAAGTTGCCACCGGTTCCTGACGGGCTGCTCCGCCGTCGGGGGAGCCTGCGCCACGGCATAGCGTCGGGTCTCGATGCAGACCAGTGCGATAGTGCGAAGGGCTACATGCAATCCAGGAGCGCCTGTGTCTGCGGTCGCATTGCGCCGGTGAGGCCCACGATGCCACTGAGAACCGGAGCGCGCGTGGTTGCGCCTGAGGCGACGGTCGAGAAGCTGGCTGGCGGCTTCGCGTTTACGGAGGGACCGACGTGCGATCCGGAGGGGAACGTGCTGTTCACCGACCAGCCCAATGACCGTATCCTGAAATGGAGCACGGAGGGCCGGTTGTCCACGTTTCTTCAGCCCGCAGGCCGCGCCAATGGTATGTACTTCGCGCCCGGAGGCGACCTGATCGCCTGCGCGGACGAGAAGACCGCCCTGTGGTCCATCGCGCCGGACGGCACGACCACAGTCCTGCTCGACACGTACGGCAGCAGGGCCTTGAACGGCCCCAACGATGTCTGGGTACGGCCCGACGGCGCACTCTACTTCACCGATCCGTTCTATCCGCGGCCATGGTGGACACACGACGCGATGCCCCAGGACGGGCAGCACGTGTACTTCCTGCCCGCCGACCGCCAGCGGCTGGTGCGGGTGATTACGGACCTGGCAAAGCCGAATGGCATCATCGGCACGCCGGACGGCAGGAGCTTGTTCGTGTCGGACATCGGCGCGAACCAGACCTACCGGTACGACATCGCACGTGATGGAAGCTTGTCCGGCAAGACTCTCGTCGTCCAGCAGGGCTCCGACGGGATGACACTGGACGATGACGGCCATCTCTACCTGACGGGGGACGGCGTGATGGTGTTTGACTCGCATGGCCGGCGGATCGATCACATCCGGGTACCCGACGAGAAGTGGACCGCCAACGTCGCCTTCGGGGGCACGGATCGCCAGACGCTCTTCATCACGGCGAGCACTGGTCTCTATGGCATCAGGATGCGCATCAGGGGCGCCAACGCGGCGAAGTGACGACCACGGAGGAACGCACGCACATGAAGGCCATCACCGTCGAACCACACAACCCCGGGAGCGCCTGCCTCGAGGACATACCCGAGCCCGACGTGCGCGATGGGTCAGTGCTTGTCGAAGCCGTCGCAGTCGGCGTCTGCGGGACGGATGTCGAGATCATCGAAGGCAAGTACGGATGGGCGCCTCCGGGCAGGACGCGATTGGTGCTTGGGCACGAATCACTCGGCCGGGTACTCGACCCAGGGCCGACTGGCGGCTTGCAGAAAGGAGACCTGGTCGTCGGCATCGTGCGCCGTCCCGACCCCGTGCCCTGTCCGAACTGCGCCGTCGGTGAATGGGATATGTGCCGCAACGGCAAATACACCGAGCGCGGCATCAAGCAGATCGACGGCTTCATGTCGGAACGCTGGCGCATCGAGCCCGAATACGCG
The DNA here is from genome assembly GCA_963751025.1 of uncultured Acidobacteriota bacterium. Classification (GTDB taxonomy): domain Bacteria; phylum Acidobacteriota; class Vicinamibacteria; order Vicinamibacterales; family UBA2999; genus Gp6-AA40. The sequence goes on from CAVVTC010000021.1 coordinate 31,284, forward strand.
ATGAAGGTCGACCGGTCCCTCGGCCTGCTCGGAGTGCTGCTGGAACCCATGACCGTCGTCACGAAGGCGTGGGAACAGGTCCTCACGATCGGCCAGCGCGCGTTCTGGGAGCCGCACACGGTGCTCGTCACCGGCGCCGGGCCGATCGGCCTGCTGGCGGCGTTGGTTGGCAGGCAGCACGGGCTTGAAGTCCACGTCCTCGATCGCGTCGAATCGGGCGCCAAGCCCGACCTGGTTCGCGCCCTGGGGGCGACGTATCACACCGGTCGCGCGGGCGACGTGGGGTTCCAGCCCGACGTGATCGTCGAGTGCACGGGCGTCGGTCAGGTCATCGCCGACGCGATCGACGTCGTGGGCGCCGGCGGTATCGTCTGCCTCACCGGCGTCGGCACGGGCGGCCGGACGGTCGGCTACTCCACCGCCGACCTCGCTGCGACGATGGTGCTCCAGAACAACGTCGTCGTCGGGAGCGTCAACGCCAACAAACGACACTGGTACAAGGCGGGACGGGCCCTGGCTGACGCGGATGCCACGTGGCTGGCGCGCCTTCTATCGCGGCGCGAGCAGCCGGAGGCGTTCATGAACGCCGTGCACCGCCAGCCGGACGACATCAAGGTCGTCATCCAGTTCGCCGACGCGTGATCGGAACCGCGGTGAGGAGAGAGCTCGCGAAGGCGGACCTCATGGCCGCTACTGAGCGGCGGGCGGGCTCGCGCCGCGCGGGCCTGGTCCTTCCTTCCCACCCAGCTTCTTCAGCAACGCGACGGTGCTTTCCTGCGGCACGGGCAGCTGCAGGACAATCGTCTTGCCCATCGCGACGTCGAGCGGCGTGTACCCCTGCTTGCTCGTCGCGTTGACGTCCATGCCCTGATCGATCAGGAACTGCACGATGGTGTCCGCTCCACGCAGCGCGGCGCCGTGCAGCGCGTTCTCACCCATCGTATTGGTCTGCTTGAGGTCGAGGCCGGCGGCCATCATGACCTTGACCGTCTCGAGCGCGTCGCTCTCGCTGCCGCGCGTGTTCTTGTCGCGATACCCGATGCCGGCGGCAAACATGAGCGCGTTGGTCCCGTCTCTTGGTCGTCAGCGTCGCGTTCGCGCCTTTCGCGAGCAGCAGCCGAATCACCTCGTGATCGCCGGCACGCGCGGCCCGCATCATCGGCGTGGCGCCCGCGCCGAGCGTGGTGTCGCCGAAATCCATGCCGCTGCGCACGGTGAGCGGACGCGTGAGCGGGACGTCCAGCGTCGCACCGTGATCGACGATCGCCTTGACGACCTCGATCGTCGGCAGCGGGTCGTCGGTCGTGCGATTCGGCATCGCCGTCCAGTCTTCGTTGCGGATATCGATCATCGCGTAGAGCGCCGTGCGACCGCCGGCATCGACGATGTTCACGTCGGCGCCGCGATCGATCAGGAACTTGGACAGCGTGTACTGCTTGTTCATGATCGCGGCGACCAGCGGCGTGACGTTGTCCACGTCGCCGTGATTGATGTCGACGCCGGCGTCGAGCATGATGCGCGCCGATTCGAGGTCGCCCTCGCGCGCCGCGAACATCAGCGCGGTGAAGCCGCCACGCGGGATGGGAGAAATCGCCGACGCGGCGCTCAGCTTGGGCGGCTTCGTCTCGCGATCGAATCCCCGGACCTTCCAGTCGGCGCCGCGCTCGAGCAGCAGCTTGACGACCGGAGGGTGACGTTCAGCCGCCGCCCACATCAGCGCCGTCTGTCCTTTGTAGCGCTCTCTCGCGTTCACGTCGGCGCCGCGATCGAGCAGCATGCGCACCGATTCCACGTTGCCGGAACGAGCGGCGCTCATCAGCACGGTCTCGCCGTCAGGGGTGGACAGCGCTTTCGCATCCGCGCCCGCCTCGAGCAGCACCTTGACCAGGTCCGCGTGGCCGGACATGGCAGCCTCCGAGAGCGGCGAGGCGCCGAACCGGTTGGTGGCGGCCGCGTTCGCGCCAGCGCGCAGGAGGAGTTTCACGGCCTCGACGTCGTTCCAATGCGCGGCCCAGAGCAGCGCGGTCGTCCCGTCGGCCTGCGGCGCGTTGACGTTGACCCGCTTGGTCACCATCGTCCGCAAGGCCGCCATGTCCTTCCGCTGCGCCGCGTCAGCGGCATCGGAGCCCGCCGCAGAGACGAGCGCCGGCATCGCGCCGATCAGGAGACACGCAAGAAGACGAGTCGGTTGATCGCATAGCTCCTCTACCCGGCCGGTCCGAAAGGACCGGCCCTACACATCCGACAGCAGACCCTTAAACATCCGACAGCAGACCCGTGCTGTCGCCGACCTTCTCCTGCCTGACCCCGGCCTTGTCCAGGATCGTCAGCAGCAGGTTCGACATCGGCGTGCCCTCGGGATACATCAGGTGACGCCCGCCCTTCAGCCGCCCGGCCGCACCGCCCGCAATCAGCACCGGCAGCGGCGCGTGATTGTGAATGTTGCTGTTGCTCATGGCGCTGCCGTAGAGGATCAACGAGTGATCGAGCAGGTTGCCATCGCCGTCCGGCGTGGACTTCAGCCGGTCGAGCAGATACGCGACCTGCGACACGTGGAAGGCGTTGATCTTGGCCAGCGTTTCGAGCCGCGCCTGGCTGTTCTGATGATGCGACGCCGGGTGGAACGCTTCCGAGATCCCGAGCTTCGGGAACGTCCGATAGCTGACCTCGCGCGCCATCATGAACGTCGAGATGCGGCTGATGTCAGCCTGGAAGGCGATCGCCATCAGGTCGAACATCAGCTTGGTGTGCGCCTCGTGATCGTCGGGAATGCCGGTTGGCGACTCCGGCACGGCCAGCGACGGATTCGATGCCTGACGCTCGGAGATCTGAATGCGGCGCTCGATCTCGCGGACCGAGTCCAGGTATTCGCCGACCCGGCTGCGATCCTTCACGCCCAGATCGCCCTGCAGCCGCCGCACTTGTCCGGTAATCGCGTCGAGAATGCTGCGCTGCGTGTCGATGCGCTGCAGGCGCTCTTTGGCCGTGGCACCATCGCCGAACATGCGGTCGAACACGACGCGCGGATTGATTTCCATCGGCAGCGGCGATGTCGGCGTCCGCCACGAGATCGTGTTCATGTAGGTGCAGCTGAACCCGACGTCGCAGGAGCCGACCAGGCCGCTGTAGTCCTCGACCGCCAGCTCCAGCGACGGCAGGAGCGTGTCCTGGCCGATCTGCGCGGCGGCCATCTGGTCGATCGTGACGCCGGCCTGAATGTCGGCGCCGTCGGTGCGCTTCGGGTGCACGCCATTCAGGAACACCGCCGGGCAGCGTGTGTGGTCGCCGCCGTTGTCGCCGTCACCCTGGGGTCCGGCCTGCGCGTGCGCCAGGTTGCTGAGGACCACCACTTGATCCTTGTGCGCCGCCAGCGGCGACAGAATCGGCGACAGCTCCAGCGCGCCGGTGGTCGGCCGGCGTCCACTGGTTCATCACCGCGCCGTGCGGAATGAAGCAGAGGCCAAGCTTGACCTGTGGCCGGGCCGCCGTCTGCGCCAGAAGGGTCCGTGCCGGCACCATCGCGTCGAGAAACGGCAGCGACATCGTGACGCCGACCCCGCGGATGAACGTGCGCCGCGAGAGATGCTTCTTGAACAAGGCGCTCATCTGGTCTCCTTGACAGTCACGGGAGTCTCTTTCATCCGGAACGGAACACTTCGCACCACGCCGAGCACGATGGACGAGAAGCGGTAGTTGGTGGACTGTGCATCACGAACGATCGTGCGCACGGCGGGCATGTCGTAGTGCTCCAGACCGCGGCCGACCGCGTAGGTCAGCATCCGCTCGGTGAGGACACCGACAAAGACGTCAGGTCGCCTCGTCATTTCCTGGCGCAGCGCATTCACACCGTCAAGCTTTGCGCCGGTGAAGAGCGTCCCCGACGCGTCGATGGCGGCGCCGTCTTCCTTCGCCCGCCAGCGGCCAATGCCATCGAAGTTTTCCATCGAGAACCCGATCGGATCCATGGCGCGGTGGCAGCCGGCGCACACGGGATCGGCTCGATGGCGCTCCATCCGCTGGCGCAGCGACACCACCTTCCCGTCCGCGCCGCTTTCGGGAAGCACCGGGATGTTCGGCGGCGGCGGTTTCGGCGGCACGCCAAGCAGATTGGTGAGGATCCACTTGCCGCGTTCGACCGGCGACGTGCGGTTCGGATACGAGGTCACGGTGAGGATGCTCGCCTGTCCAAGCAGGCCCCGCCGCGCCTCATTCGGGACCGGCACGCGCCGGAAGCGGCTGCCGTAGATGTTCGGCATGCCGTAGTGCCGGGCCAGCCGCTCGTTCACGAACGTGTAGTCGGCGTTCAGCAGGTCCATCACGCTGCGGTCCTCGCGCATGATGCTGTCGAAGAACAGCTCGGTCTCTTCCTTCATCGCCTGCCGGAGGTTGTCGTCGAAGTCCGGGAAGGCGCCGAGATCGGGATTGGAGTTCTTCAGGTTGCGCAGGTGCAGCCATTGCTCGGCGAAGTTGTCGATCAGCGTCTTCGATCGCGGATCGGCCAGCATGCGCTTGACCTGCTGTTCGAGCACCGCCGGCTGCTTCAGTTTTCCCTGCGCAGCCAGCGCGACGAGCGGCTCGTCCGGAAGGCTGCTCCACAGGAAGAACGAGAGGCGCGACGCCAGCTCGAGGTCGCCAAGCCGGTAGACCGGCGCGCTCTCCGCGGGGATCGGGCTCGACACGGAATAAGAACTCCGGGCTTGCGAGGATGAACTGCAGTGCCGACTCGATACCGCGTTCGAAATCGCCGCTCTTCCGCCCGCGCGCGTAGAAGTTCATGAGCACGTCGGCCGTCGCCGGATCCACCGGCTTGCGATACGCCTGCCGTGGCGAGCGTCGTCAGGATCCGCTGCGCGCAGGCCGTTTCCTGCGCGGCCGTCGGGCGGCACTGCAGGATCTTCCGTCGCGACGCCGAATCGCCGGGCGCCGCCACGGCGTACGGGCCTTCGATCGTGATGCGATCCACCGACGGATCGCCCAGGATGTCGAGGCCGTCGACCGTCGTCTTGATGAACGGCTTGATCAGATCGTCGCGCGGCGCCTGGCTCTTGAGCACCGTGGTCGCCCAGATCGTATGCGTGCCCGCTTTGACCGGGAGCCGCACGGTCAGGCGACGATCGAGATCGGCGCCAAACGTGCCGGGATTCTCCGCCATCCGGCCGAAGTCGTCGCGCCCCCCGCGGTGACCATCGTCAATCGCGCACCGTCCATCGCGATCTCGATGTCGTGCGGATCTTCCATGCCGCGCATCAGATCGAAGGTGTTGCGCCACATGCGAAGCTTGATGACGTACTCGCCATCGACGGGGAATGCGTGCTCGATCTTCATGCCGCCGCGGGTTCCCGGCGGCAGCCCCTCGATGTGCTGGTCCTGCGAGAGATCCGGCCGCACGCGATAGGTCGCCGTGCTCGGCGTGATGTTCACGTTGCCAAGCGCCATGCGGCTGATGTTCCAGGATGCCGACAGGTAACGCTCCATCAGCGACGGCGACACCGTCAGCACGTCCGCGATGTTGTCGAACCCGCTGCTCTCATCGTCGGGCGGCAGGAGCGCGGTGAGTCGATCTGCAGCGACAGCAGGTCCCGGATCGCGTTCGCGTACTCGGCGCGATTGAGTCGATGCAGCGCCGTGCGGCCCGGTCGTGGACTGGCCGCCGCGGCCCGATCGATGGTGGTTTCGAGGTGACTGACGAACGCCTCGAGCGTGGCCGCCTCCGGCCTCGGCATCCCGGCAGGCGGCATCATGCCGGCCCTGACTTTCCGGATCACCTTTTCCCAGAGCTCGGCGTGCTTTGGAATGTCCGTGAGATCCGCGTGCTCGAGCGACAGCTCACCCGAGCGCGTGCGGTCGTTGTGACAGGTGGCGCAGTAGGTCTTGACCAGCGTGGCGTGTGAGGACGCCTGTACGTCGGGGCCGCCTTTAGGCGGCCCGCTGGCCGCAGCCCCTGACGGCGCGGCCGTCCCCTGCGCGAAGCCCGCAGGCCCGACGAACACGGCGACAAGGACGAATGCGAGAACGGCTGAGAAGACTATGGTTCGCAAGCAGGCTCCGTCACTGCCAAGCTTGCCACAGGACGACCCGACATGTCGCAAAGGCTGCCTTAGCTGCCGTAGAGGCGCATCTCCTTGCCGTCGGCGAATATCACCCGCTCGAGCCTGATGATCTTCTGACCGTCGGAAAACTGATAGCCGATGCCCGTGATCACGTCGCCGGGCTTGACGGACGACTTCGTCCAGCCGTTCGCCTCCATCCGGTTGATGGCGGGTCCGCCAACCATCCACTTCTCCGTCTTGCCTTCGTCGGTCCGGACCTGAAGGGTGATCGTCGGGTGCGGGTTCTCCCAGGCGAACTCGATCACCGTGCCCTTCACGGTGACAAGCTGGGCACGGCTCACCGGCCACGAGTGATGCGCAGTCAGCGGGACTGCACCAGAGATCAGCGCAATCGCGAGCAAGGCCGGCACGAACATGGTCTTCATCGTGACGCTCCTCTTACCTTCTGACGTCAGCGTGAACGGCCATCACGAGCAGCTGCTGCCCTTGCGCTCGCCGCGGACCCATGCCGCCAGCATCTGCCACTCGGGATCGTCGCGCGTCTGCCAGCGCCGCGGTCCGTTGTGCGCGTACGACCCGCCGCCATCGGGATGCAGCGGCTTCAGCAGGAAGCGGCTCTGCACGGGATTGCCGGCGACGATGAGACGCGCGATCACGCCGAACGCCTGACGCGCCTCCGCGTCGTTCCACTGCGTGCGGCCGTCGCCCGGGACCGGAGCAAAGCCGATCTGCCCGCCCCCGTGACAGTTGCTGCACTTGATGTGTCCTTCGCGCGGCGTCGCGAACACGTTCTGCACGCACGAGCGGAAGAACTCGAAGTCCACCGGCGGCGCCGGCGGCGGGACATAGCGGTCGGCCGGCAGGCTGCGAATCCACTTCAGGACGGTCTGATACTCGGGATCGTCGCGAGAGGTCCAGTACGTGCCGCCCGTGTGTCCCAGGCCACCGGCTTTCGGCTCGAGCGGCTTCAAGAGCAGCGGGCTGTTCTCGGGCGTGCGCGTGTTCACCAGCTGCGTGATCATCTCGAAATTGCGACGCGACTGCTCCGCCGTCCATCCGGCGTCGGTCGCCGGCGTCTCGAGGTCGAACCGCACGCTCGTCTGCCAGGTGTGACACATCACGCACGCCGCATAGCCCGGCATCGTGCCGCCGCGGTCGCGCATGAACACCGGCTCGATCGGTCTTCCGGAACGACTCGACGTCGGCTGGCCGTGGCGCAGCGGCAGACGAGGCTGCCGCCGGCGTCTGCGCGTGCAGCGATTCGACCGGCTGCGACGCGGCCACGCAGACGACCACGACGAACGCGCAGGCGGCGAGCGTGATCCACTTCATGGCCGCTACTCCTGCCGCGTCGAGGTGGCGGCGGTCGTGGCGTTGACGCGGTCCGGCGGCAGGATCGCCGTGCTGATCCGGGCTGGACGGGCGCCCGTCTTGATCTTGGCGACAATCGCCAGCTTCTTCAGGTCGACCGCCACGGTGTGGTCGGATCCGGAGATCGCGACGTACATGTACTTGCTGTCCGGCGTCGGCGTCATCCAGTTCGCCGTCGGGCCCACTTCCACCGCGCCGATGTATTTCAGATCCGGCAGCGTCCACCCGTAGATCCGGCTATCGAGGCGGCTCGATGCCCACACCGCCGATCGATCCGGCAGCACTTCGAGGCCGTGCATGTCGCCGGTCTGAATCCCATCGGCGTTCTGTTTCCAGAGGGGCAGCTTCGGTGGCCAGAGCATGTCGACCACCTGGCGCGTGTCCCAATCTATGACCCAGACGGCGTTGATGCCGGTGGCCTGGGCGAACATCCGCTTGGTCGAGCCATCCGTGTTGGCCTCGAAGGCCATCGGCCGCACCTCGTGGTTGTTGCGGCCGTACTGCTGATGTCCCGTTAATTCCATCCCCCAGACGACCTGGTCCGTGACGGGATCGATCACCTGGATCGTCGGTTCCCCCGGCTGCACACCGCCGGAGAGACCGGCGATGACGAAGTTGTCATCCGGCGTCACGTAGGTGTTGTGCACCGGATGATGAACGGCGACGCTGCGAACACGCTTGTGTCGTGGTGATGTCAATCACGTCCACGACCGCGCGCTTGTCAGCCGTCCAGGCGCGGATACCTGCATAGATCTTCTTGTGCTTCTTGTTCACCACGATCTTGTTGGGATTGCCGGAGAGCGGGATCTGCATCACAAGCTGCAGCGTCTTCGTGTCGAACACGTCGACCGTATCCTCCGTCTCGTTCGAGCAGTAGTAGTAAAGGCCATCCGGGTGAGTGGTCAGATTGTGCGGGTTCGGACAGCCCCTGATGAGCCCCGTCACCCGGTTCGTGGCCGGGTCGATGATGTGATGGACGTTGCCGGCGTTGTTGCTCTGCAGGATCCGCACGGCGACACCGTTATAGGAATCGAGCCGCGGCACGCCTTGACCCGCGGATGACGCCGACAGCAGGACAACAAAGACGAGGATGGTCAGCGCTCGGAGTGAGTGTGAAGACGGCATCGGACCTCCGTATCAGCCTGGTCCCGTGGCTGGCAGCGCCCAGACGATAGCAAGGTTGGGCCGCTTGTGGAAGCCGAAAACTGAAGCCCTTGCGGAGCGGCTTGGCGGCGCCTCGTTACAGTTCGATTCGCTGTTACACCCCCAGGTGAGCGGTGCCGAATCCGCATAGCCGCCGACCGCGCGACCGCGCGATGGTGTGTACGTGAGAGCGGCGCATCGTCTGCTACTGCTGGCCGCGGCCAGCGCCTTCGTCGTAACCGCGATCAGTGCGATTAGTGCGGGTGAGGCGAGGCTTGAAGGTGCGCAGCAGCCCGCAGCGCCAGCAGGCGCGCAGCAGCCCGCAGCACCAGCAGGCGCGCAGCAACCACAAATCTCGGTTGTGGGGACGTCCGGCTACGTCGGCAGTGACACGTGCGTGCTCTGTCACGACCAGGAAGAGTCGCTGAAAGGCACCGCGCACGCCCAGGCGCTGAATCCGCGATCGCCCCAGGCCAAACAAGGTTGTGAGAGCTGCCACGGCCCCGGACAGGCGCACGTCGACGACGACGCCAAGGGCAATATCAAAAAGTTCGGCGCGCTCAAGCCGACAGAGGTGAACACGACGTGCCTCTCGTGCCACAACCGCGGTGTCCACGCGGGCTGGGAAGGCAGTGGGCACGAGGCGCGCAACCTCTCCTGCACGACCTGCCATAGCGTGCACACGCCCGCGTCGCCGCAGAAGCAGCTGGTGAAGGCGACCGAGACGCAGGTGTGCGCGACCTGTCACCGGCTGCAGGTGGCCAAGACCGAACGCGCGGTCGCGCACATGCCGGTGCGCGAGGGCAAGATGTCCTGCAGCTCGTGCCACAACCCGCACGGCTCGATCACCAACGTCAAGAACCTGAAGACCGGCAACTCCGTCTCCGAGCTCTGCACGACCTGCCACACCGAGATGCGCGGACCGGTGCTCTTCGATCACGCGCCGGTGCGCGAGAACTGCACGACCTGCCACGATCCGCACGGATCGTCCAACGACCGAATGCTCGTTGTCCGCATGCCGATGCTCTGCCAGCGCTGTCACATCGCGAGCAGGCACCCGGCGACGCTCTACGACAAAGATCAGATCACGACCAACAAGAGCAACCGGATGTTCGGCAGATCGTGTGTGAACTGCCACTCCGCCGTCCACGGCTCGAATCACCCCTCGGGCCAGTTCTACATGCGGTAGGCGGAGCCTCTGTATGCGCCGATTCGCCATCACGACTATCGCCCTGCTCGGCCTCGCCGCGCCCGGTGCCGCACTCGCACAGGAAGCCGCCAAGCCGCCGGCGCAGCCAACGACTCAGACCCCGACTCAGCCGCCCGCCAACGACTCAGACTCCGGCGCCGCCGGCCGCACCCGCGGCGGCCGACGCGTCGCGCAGTCTCTTCGAGCCGACCGCCCGCGAATTCCTCATCGGGGGCCGCATCACGAGCGTGGACGGCGATCCGGCGCGCTACCAGCGCTACCAGGACCAGCGCGACGGGCTGCTGTTCTCGAACTTCCGCTACTCGGTCGCCAAGCCGGACGGTACGTGGGACTTCCACGCGCGCGCCGAGAACGTCGGCTACCGCGACCAGGAGTTCATGGGGAGTTTCAACCGGATCGGCAAGCTGTCGCTCACCGGCATCTGGCAGCAGATTCCGCAGTTCTACAGCGTCGATACGATGACGCCGTATACGGGCACCGGGGGCACGCTGGTGCTCGACGACGCGACGCAGCTCGCGATCCAGAACGCGCAGACCAATCTCAACGCCTACATCCCGCAGGCGCCGGCGTTCGAACTGCACGAGCGGCGTGACATCGGCCGTGTCGACGTCGTCGCGACGCCGACGCCGAACCTCGACGTCACGGCCAACTTCACGACGCAGAAGCACAGCGGCGAGCTGCCCTGGGGGGCCAGCTTCGGCTTCAGCAACGACGTCGAGGTGGCGCTTCCCTACGATTCGCGCGCGAACGACTTCACGATCGGCACCGAGTGGACGAACACGCGCAACATGCTGCGCGTCGCCTACACCGGGTCCTGGTTCGACAACCTCGCGCCGACGCTGGTCTGGGACAGCCCGCTCCGCCTGAACGACATCGCCGGCACGCCCGGACGCGGACGCATGTCACTCTGGCCGTCGAACTCGGCCCAGACCGTCAGCGTCGGCGGGTACACCAAGCTGTCGCAGAAGACGCAGCTGACTGGTTCCTTCTCCTACGGATTGTGGAGCAACGACGAGCCGCTGGAGCCGTTCACCATCAACTCGGCGGTCGCGCCGATCGCGCTGCCGCGCGCCAACGCCGACGCCGAGGCGCACGTGTTCTCGACGAACCTGAATCTGACATCGCGCACGACCGACTGGCGGTTCGGCGCGCGCCTCCGCAACTACACCTACGCCAACCACATGCCGGTGACGAGCATCACGCAGTACGTCGCCTATGACGGGAACGTGTCGACGACGCCAACGGGAGGTCCGGATCTGTACGCCCACAGCCGTACGAACTTCGACGGTGACGCCACGTGGACGAAACTGATGCCGTTCGCGGTCACGTTCGGCTACTCGCACAACGCGGGCAGCTATGATGCGCGGATCATCGAGTCGGGCGGCGAGAACGTACTCCGCGTGTCGGCCGATGCCGTCGGATCCTCGTGGCTCACCTTCCGGACGCAGTACCAGTACGGCAGTCGCAGCGGCTCAGGGCTGGACGAAACGCGGCTGACCGAGATCGGCGAGCATCCCGAAATGCGGCACTACGACGTCGCCGACCGGACGAGGAATCGCTTCACCGGTCAGGTCGACATCGTGCCGTCGGACGCCTGGACGTTCAGCGCATCCACCGGCATCCTCAAGGACGACTTCAGCAACAGCTTCTACGGCCTGCAGGATTCCACCGGCCGGACGTTCTCGCTCGCGGCGGATTTCCATCAGCCGAACGGCCTGGGCGCGGGCGGGAGCTACAACTACGAGCGCTACGCCGGGCTGCAGCGCTCGCACGAGGGCGATGATTCTGACGCCCAGTTCAACGATCCGCTGCGCGACTGGACCGCCGATTCGACCGAGACGGTGCACTACTTCTCGATCTACGCCAGCCCTCCACGCATCGGGCGGAACACTGAAATCCGGTTCTCGTACAACTTCAGCCACGCCGAGGGTAGCTATCTCCAACTGATTCCGGCGGGCAGCCCCATCACGCCGCCCAATCAGCTGCCCAACGTGTTCAACAAGCTGCAGCAGCTGCACCTCGACGTGCGGCACCGGCTCTCCACCCGCCTCGCTGCGTCGTTCTCGTACCTGTACGAGCCGCTGGACATCTACGACTTCGCGTTCGACCCGAGCGTCGTCAACGGCATCGTGCAACCGAGCTCGCTGGTCATGGGCTACGTGTATCGGCCCTACACCGCCCATTCGGCGGTGTTCGGACTCTTGTATCACTGGTGAGTGTCACAGCGCGGAAGGGGCACCGACGCCGCGGAGGTCGCCGACGTCGGTGCGTGATAGTCGTCCTGCACCTGTGACGGTGCAGGACGACGCGACTCACGTCAGCTTTTTGGCGGGGGGCGACTTCAGGGCCCCGACCAGCTCGCCGCTCTTGCCCGTGGCTGCCTCATAGGCCTGCCTGTAGCCGCGCGCGATCGCGCGCAACGCTCGGCCGATGTCGTCGTAGACGTGATCGTTCAGGTTCGCGAACGAGATGCGCACTGACCAGTCCGGGGCGGCAAAGCCGCTGCCGTTGAGCAGCACGATGCCGTGGTCCTCGGCCAGCCGGAACACGATGTCGAGGGGATGCACGTTCGCCTTCATCCACTTGACCGCATCCTCGCCGATGTTCTTGCGGGCAAAGAACTCGAAATCGATCAGGCCGTAGTAGTAGTCGAAGTGCTCGTTCGGGCCGACTTCGATGCCCAACCCCTCGAGCGTCGCCTCGACGCGCTTCTTGACGATGCCGATGCAGGCTTTCTGATAGTCCTTCTTGGTGTCCATCAGCTCGCTCAACGAGAACATCGCCATCATCACCTGCTGTGGCAGCGACAGGCCCGCCGTGTGATTCAGGCCGACGTCGCGGCTGTCGGCCACGATGCGGTCGATGAATGCCAACTTGCGCGGCTCGAGCGTGAGCCCGCCGTAACGCTTGTCCAGCAGCTTCTTGATCGGCTCGGGATGCTTGGCGATCATCTCGTCGAAGATGTTGTCCTCGTGGACCGCGATCGTACCGAGGCGCCAGCCGGTACAGCCGAAATACTTGCTGTACGAGTAGACGCCGATGGTGTTCTTCGGGTACGCCCCCATCAGCGAGCGGAAGCCCGGCACGAACGTGCCGTAGACGTCGTCGGTCAGCAGGATGAGATCCGGCCGCTTCTGGAGGATGCCGCCGATCTTCTTGATCGTCTCTTCCGACATCGCCACGGCGTACGGGTTGCCGGGATTGACGACGAAGAACGCCTTGATCTTCGGGTCGAGGAGCTTCTGGAGCTCTTCATCCGGGTACTGAAACCGGTGCTCCTGTTTCGCGTGCACCTCGACGAAGTGAAGGTCGTAATCCTCCAGGTGCGCCATCTCGATGTACGGCGTGAAGATCGGCACACCGAGCGCGATCGTGTCGCCGGGGTTGAGGATCCGGTTGCTCTTGAGCGACTTGAAGATGTAGCACATGGCGGCGGTGCCGCCCTCGACCGCGTAGATCTTGAAATCGCCTTTCGGCCGCGGGCTCCCGCACATCGCCCATTCCAGGTACTCGTGCACGATCCGTTCGTTGTGCACCAGCATCCGGTCCGGCACCGGGTAGTGGTCGCCGATGATGGAATCCACGAGCTCGTGGACGAACTTGTCAGGATCGAAGCCGAACTTCTTCACGGCGAACGGCACCATGCGTTGCAGGTAAGGCGCGCCCGGCATGTCGGCGTGCTTGGTGAGCCAGGCTTCGAGCCGGGCCGCCACGCCCGCCGCCATGGGCATGCCGCCAACGCCGGGCGGAAGATCGAGGACTCGCTTGCTCTCCGTAATCGCGAACTGCCCGAGCAGGAAGTACCCCTCGCGCGGCTCGGTCGCGACCCAGTTCGGATTGCCGCGACCGGCGTTCAGGTACGAGATCGACGATTCCTCCGCAGTCTTCGATGCCACCTTGGCGAGGAAGTCCTTGATCTCGAACGGGCCCAGCTTCTCGTACTGTTCGTACTTTGTGACCGCCACAGCTTCCATGGTTTTCTCCTTTACTACCGAGACAATCGAGCCAGCCGCTACGACAGCAAGATGATGAGGACCATGCCCCAGATCGTCAGCAGCGTGTTGCCGACGGCGTAGGTCACGGTGTAGCCGAGCGCCGGGATCTGGCTCTTGGCCTGATCGCACACCAGTCCGAGCGACGCCGTCGTGGTGCGGGCCCCCGAGATGATGCCGAGCGTGAGCGCATCATGGAAACGGAACAGGTACTTGGCGACGAACATGCCGAGCACCAGCGGGATCGTCGTCGCGGCGGCGCCCCACAGGAACAGGCCGATGCCCTGCGTCTTCAGGCCGTTCACGAAGCCCGGGCCGGCGGAGATGCCGACGATGGCGATGAAGATGTTGAGGCCGACCGAGTTCATGAACCAGATGGTCGGCGTCGGGACGCGTCCGAAGGTCGGGCGCACCGACCGGTACCAGCCGCCGATGATCCCCGCGACAAGCGCGCCACCGGCCGTGGACAGCGTCAGCGGCACCCCGCTGATGTTGAGGACCAGCGAACCAAACAGCGCTCCGATCACGATCGCGGCGCCGACGAACGCCATGTCGGTAACGTCGGTCGCTTTATCGGCGACACCCAGCACCTTGATGGCCGTGTTGGTCTCCTGCGTGCGGCCCACGATCGTGAACAGGTCGCCGCGCTCGACCGTGGTGTTCGCCAGGATTGGGATCGAGACCGCGGTGGCGCCGCGGGTGATCTTCCGCAGGAAGACGCCGCGCATCTCCGGCATCTGGGCCAGTTCGGCGAGCGTCTTGCCGTCGACCGCCTTGTTGCTCACGAACACGTCGATGCCTTGCACCGGCACGGCCAGCAGCTCGCGATCGTCAACCTCGAGCGCGTTCTCACCGATCAGGGTCACCAGCACCTCGCGAGGACCCGCGACCGCCACGACGTCGCCTTCCTGGATGACGGTGTCTTCGTTGGCCTCCACGATCGTCCCGCCGCGGCGCAGGCGCAGCACGAACACGCGCGCGGCCGGCACCAGCGCTTCGGCGTCGCTCGCACGCAGGCCCACGGCTCTCCCGGACTTCGCGACGCGGAACGCCCGCAGTTCCCAGCGCCGCCACGCCGTGCCGGGTCCGCCGACTTCCTTGCTGCCGCCGCCGAACTTCTCCTCGTAGTCCTTGCAGGCGGCTACGAGATTGATGCCGAGCAGCTTGGGACCGAGCACGGCGATCACGACCGCCGAGCCCATCGTGCCGAACATGTAGCTCACCGCGTAGGCCACCGGCATCGAGTCGATGAGAGCCTTGGCCTGGTCGGCCGCCAGACCCAATCTGTTGATGGCGTCGGTCGAGAGGCCCATCGCGGCGGAGATTGTCTGCGACCCGGAATAGAGTCCGGCCGCGTACCCGAGGTCGTAGCCGACGAACTTCGCGATGGCCACGGGAACGATCAGGCTGAACAGGCATTGGACCACCGTGAAGAGCGCCTGCGGCACGCCGGTCGTGGCGACGCCGCGGACAAACTGCGGCCCGACGCCGTAACCGACCGCGAACAGGAACATGAGGAAGACCGTCGCCTTGAGCGGCTGGGCGATGGTGATCCCGATCTGCCCGATCAGGACGCCGGCCAGCAGCGTCGCGGTGACCGACCCCAGGCCGATGCCCTTGAACGTGAACTTGCCGAAGTAGTAGCCGATGCCAAGCGTGAGAAAGATCGCAATCTCGGGGTATTGCTTCAGTGTGGCAAAAAACCAATCAATCATGATTCGCTCCGTTCGTCTGCACGAACCACACGCCCAGGTCTCCCCAGAATGTCGTTGTGTCCGGCCGCGTCATGCGGGCGCGAATCTGTATTGCCCACCTCATAGCGCATCTCCTTCGTCAGGCCAGACTCTGGCCTCATGAGTCCACGATCAGGCAGGGGGCTCGTACGCGACAATGCGAAACCGGTCTTGATGGCAGGGCGATTTCGCATAGAACGGAAATGCGGTACGCGCGTTCGCGTCTTTCAGAATGCGAACACCACGCCGAATGCGGCACGGCCGAAATCGATCTTGTTCTCCCCTTCGAATTCGAGGTCGAGGCCCAGGAGCTCGAGCGCCTCGAACGAGTGGTAGTGTCGGATGTCGCCCTTCAAGGCGATGTGACGATGCACGAACACGAGCACGCCTGCGCCAACGGTCCACCCGATCTGATTCTCGGTCTCGTCTGTGCCGGCGATGGTGTTCTCGACGGTCGTCTTGATCAGGCCGATGCCCGCCAGTCCGTACGGCTGCACGATCTTGATTCTGGGCGCCAGCATGAAGTTGCCCATCATGGTCACGACCTTGGACGCCCCGCCGGACCGTTCGCCGGCGAATGCGTCCTCATACGTGAACTCGCCCTCGAAGCCGACCACGGAACCGAGGAAACCGAGGGAGACGCCAAAGTTCCAGTTCTTGCTCTCGCAGTCGGTGGCCGATGGGCAACCAGCATCACCGGCGAAGTTGTAGCCGAACGACGGGCTGATAAAGCCTTGTGCGGCTGCCCGTCCGGTGACGACGACGGTGAAGAGCACGGTCAGGATGACGAGCCGGCATGACCGGCGAATCGCTTCGCTACGCAACATTGTCAGTCTCCAAATGAAGGTCGTCATCGCGTGGACACGTGTCCCGTCGCCACGGACTGTGGCGGCACGAATCGCTCGACGAGGCCGTCGCACAGGATCTGCACGCCCACCGACAGCAGAATGAACGCGGACAGCCGGAGCAGGATCACAGTCCCGGTCTTGCCGAGTGCGACGATCAGGCGCGACGCAAACCGGAAGCACAGGTACACCGCGGCCGACACGAGCACGATCCCGGTCAAGGCGCCGAGCACCGCTGTCACGTCGGACACATCACGCGTGTGAACACCGGCGCCCAGCGTCACGGCAACCGAGATCGAACCCGGGCCGATCGTCAGCGGAAAGGTCATGGGGTAGAAGCTCTGGCTCGACACCTGCTCCAGCGACGTCGCCGTGCCGTCGACGATCTCCGAGTCCGGGCTCTGCTCCGCCCGGACCAGATGCCACGCGGTCGCCACCACGAGCAGGCCACCCGCGATCTTGATGACCGCCAGCGACAGCCCGAACAGGATCAGGACGTAGGACCCGACGAACAGCGCACCGACGAGCAGCCCGAACGAATTCCACGCGATCCGGCGCGCCAGCAGCGTCCGCACGGGGTCGGGTACCCCCGGCGTCAGCGACAGGAAGATCGGCGCGACACCGGGTGGATTGATGATCGGCAGCAGCGCCGCGAGCGCGAGCATGACAACGCCAAGGAACGCGGTAATCGTGTCGACCATGCCATGCTCGACGTCATCGCTGGCAGCCTCCGATCACCGCCGCCGCGTGCGACTCTGCGCGGCGGTCATTTGATCGCGGACCAGGACGCGTCGGGATCGAAGAGGCTCAGGCTCTTGACCGCGGCTTCGGTTCCGGAGCCGAAGTCCTTCTCGTAGACGACATCGTCGTGATTCACCACAAACGTCATGACTCCGGTGACGTCATACTGTGCCGGCCAGGCCACCAGTGCGAACCCGCCTGACATGTCGCCGTTGACGACATAGTCCCTGGCCCCACCGGTCGCCGCGGCTCCCTGCGCCGTGACGATCTTGAAGTAGTAGCCGTAGAAAGGGGACGGCCCCTCGCCCGAGGATCCCGATGCCTTGCGCTCCTCGGCTGCTCGCGGCAGGAGGTCGCCCATGGGGCTACGCGGCTGACCATGAACGGCCGGCCAGTACAGGCCGTTGTGCCGATCTGGATCGCTGCGGAACACGCGCGCATACAGACCGGCCGGCTTCCCGTCGTGTCCCTGACGCGCATAGGCACGCTGTGCGGCGACATAGGTCCGGGAGATTTGAATCGCCGCAAGCTCGTTGCGACCAATGCGGCGGGCGATCACTTCTTCCTTGCCAATGGCGGTGTCGAAGTGCCAGCCCTTCGCGTCCGGCACGAGCGGAACCGGAAACGGCCACGCCTCGTTGCCCACGACGAGCGTCTTCTTGGGCCCATCGTCAACCAGGCGCCATCCCTCCGCCATCGCAACCGCGAAGACCTCGCGCCGGCGGCTGGCGGCGATCGGGATCGGACGAGTCGATGAGATCTTTCGCGTCCGCCCCGAAGATCGCGACGACCTCGTCGATGCTGTTCTTCTTGACGGCCTGGCTCAGCGCCTGCACGGCGGCTTCCGGCGCCTGAAAGACTTTGGGTGGCGGCCCGGACGGAGCCCGCGAGCACGACACACCCGCCGCAAGCACGGCGCCGACCACCGTGGTCACAACCAGACGGCTCAGCGTTCGCGAACGCTCGTCACATCGCGTCGATGTCATCGGCGCCGGCCTCCACCGCCACCGCCGCCCCGCGAACTGCTCCGGCTCTGTCCTCCACGCGAGCTCGCCGCGCGCTCGGATTTTCCGCTCGAGTAGCCTGAAAACGCGTCGGAGCTGGTGCCGCTCCGCGCGGCGCCCGATCGTTCGGTGGTGCCTTGACTGTGTCCCCGTGTCGCGGTGCTCGGCGTGCTCGTGCGTGTCTGCGCATCCGCGCTGCGGGTCTGCGTACCCGTGCCGCGTGTCTGCGCGTCCGCGCTGCGTGTCTGCGTGCCCGTGCCGCGTGTCTGCGAATCGGCCCGGTTCTCCTGCCGGTCGGTGCGCTGCGCCTGGCCATCGCCGCGCGTCTCCTGGCGGTTCTCCGATCGCTCGGTGCGCTGCTCCCCTGCGTCTTCCCTCCGTTCGCCGCGCTCTTCGACCAGATCTTCCCGGTGATCCATCCAGTCCTCGCGCGCGTCTTCCCGGTGGTCGTAGTAGTCGTCCCAGGCGTCGTTGTACATGTAGGCGCCGCCGCCCCACCCGTACGGCCCGTAGTAGTAGTTGTTGTTCACGGCGGCACCCAGCGCGATGCCCGCCGTAAAACCAATCACGCCGGCGATGATCTCGTCGTCATCGTCATCTTCCTGGATGACGATGGTGGTGGCGGGCGCTTGCGTGTAGACCACCTGCGGGTTGTATTGCGGCACGTAGACGACCTGCGGGTTGGTCGGCTCGATGACAATCACTTCCTGGCCGGCGGTCGTCGTCTTGGTCTCGACCTGCTGTTGCGGAGTGGTCTTCAACGCACCCTTGGCCTGCGCGCTCTTCCGCAGCCGCTGGATGGTGTCGAACACCGCCGAGCGGTTCGCGGCGAAGGCCTTCCCGAGCTGCGTCGTCCACTCCAGCTGTTCCGCCATGAACTTGACCAGGTTCGGGAACAGCGTCATCGCCACCAATTCCGGATTGAACCCTTCAACGGTTGCGGCGTCCTGAAGCTCGGTCCCTTTCAGCGTCGTGTTCGAGCCGAGCCACAGATTCAACGCGACAACCTTGGCCGGATCCGCGGACGCCATCAGCATCTGCGCGAGAAGCTGATCCGGGTACAGCGCAACCGGAGCGAGCAGGCTGTCCAGATCGAGCGGCGCCTTTGATGCGGACTTGGACTGGGCCTGTTGCGCAGCCGTGCTGTTCTGGCACGCGAGACACGAAATCACCAGCACAACGGAAGGCAGGACGCGAATCCGCATGGCTTACAGTCTCGCGATCGGTCGACCGGGGACTATGCCGAACCGGCAGCCGTCTGCTCCCCTGCCGGCTGCGCCACACCGCGTGATGCTCGCGGAGGAGCACGATCGCCTCATCGGCGTTGGCGACGCAGCGGGGAATCTGGATGTCGCCAGGGCTGGCGAGAGGCGGATCCGTGCTCAGCATGGCCGTCCGCGTCCACTCGATGAGACCCGGCCACATGCGTCCGACGAGGATGAGCGGCGTGTCCTCGAGGTGCTTCACCTGCAGGAGCTGCCAGATCATCATCGTTTCGAGGACGGTCCCGATGCCTCCCGGCGCCACCACGAACGCATCGGACGTGAGCACGAACTGATGCAGGCGAGTGAAGAACGTGCGGTGCTCGAATGCGTGCGTGACAAAGGCGTTGGCGTCCTGCTCGAAGGGCAGGTCGACGCGGATGCCGACCGACTCCGCCCGTCCTCCCACGGTGGCCGCTCCTTCATTGGCCGCCTGCATCAATCCCGGTCCGCCGCCGGTGATGATGTCGCACCCCATCTCGGCCAGCGCCGCGGCCGCGCGACGGGTTTCGAGATACGCGAACGATCCGGGGCGGGCCCGCGCCGAGCCGAAGATCGTGACGCGGTAACGATCGCGGCGCGACGGCTTGAGCCGCGTCAGCTCGTTGACCACATCCCACAAACCCAGGATCGAGTCCACGAGCACGCGCTTGACTGCCTCTTCGTTGCCCAGACTGACAGGCGCCGCACTAGCACGTGGAGATTCGTTCGCGGCGTCAGCGGTACTCATCGATCGTGTCCCCTGTCGTGGCAACGATGTCTCTGCTCAGCAGGCTGTGCGTATGTATGGCGATCATCAATTCCTCGTTGGTCGGGATCACCCATGCGGACACGCCGCTGCCGGGCCGGCTGATGCACGGACCGCCTCGCTCGTTGGCGGCCTCGTCGAGTTCCAGTCCGAGCCAGCTCGCGTCGCGACAGATCAGCGCGCGGATAGCCGCGGCGTTCTCGCCGATGCCGCCGGTGAAGACCAACGCATCGAGCCCGCCGAGCGAGGCAGCGAGTGAGCCGAGCTCGCGGGTCACGCGGTAGACGAACAGATCGACCGCCTCGGACGCGCGAGGGTCCGCGCTGGCCAGGAGCGTCCGCATGTCAGCCGAGCACCCCGAGACACCCAGCAGTCCGGACTGCTCGTACAGCAACTCCTTCAGCGCCGTCGGTGTGAGTTCGTGCTGATCGATCAAATAGAGCAGGACGCCTGGATCGATGGCGCCGCATCGCGTGCCCATCACGAGCCCGTCCAGCGCCGTGAACCCCATCGTCGTGGCGACGCTCGTGCCGTTGCGCATGGCACACAGGCTGGCGCCGTTGCCGAGGTGCGCGACGACGGTACGTCCCTGGGCCGCGCGGCCGTCGGTCCACGGCAGTTGGCTGGCGATGTATTCGTAGGACAAGCCGTGGAAGCCGTATCGCCTGACGCCTTCGTCGGAGTAGCGACGCGGCAGGGCAAACATCTGCGCGACCTCGGGCAGGGATCGGTGGAACGCCGTGTCGAAGCAGGCCACCTGCGGCAGTCCCGGCGAGATGCGCGCGACGGCCTCGATCGCCGCCAGGTTGTGCGGCTGGTGCAGCGGCGCGAGGGGCACCAGCGCCTGGAGCTCTCCGATGGTGGCTGCGTCGATGAGCACCGGACGGGTGAAAGACCTCCCTCCATGAACCACGCGATGGCCAACGGCGACGATCCGATGCCCCGCGAGCACGCCGTGCCGGCCCCAGGTCAGGAGGAACTCGATCGCCGCTTCGTGATCGAGGCGCGTGCCGGCCGGCCACTCCTTCGAGCCGACGACGGTCGTCGCGTCGCGCGCGATAAAGCGTGGCTGCGTGAGCAGCCCTTCGAGCTGGCCTCGCAGCAGCGGCTGCGGCGGCCCGTCATTGAGAAAGACCGCGAACTTCAGGCTCGACGAGCCGGCGTTGAGAACCAGAAGAGCGTCGCGCATGGTACCTACCTTGCCGAGGACCCGCGTGACGGCCATCAGTAGGGCCAGGTCCAGTTGACGATCTCTGGCCGATCCGTGCCGTGCTCGTGCGCGTACGACAGGTTGTCGATGATCGCGTTCTTCATCTCTTCTTTCAGATGCGCCGCCTTCGTGCGGAGCGCCGGAACCCGATCGATCACGTCGATGACCAGGTGGAAGCGGGACGTCTCGTTCAGCATCGCCAGCTCGAGCGGCGTGTTGATGTTGCCCTTCTCCTTGTAGCCACGCACGTGCAGGTTCTCGTGTCCCGGGAAACGGTACGCGAGCCGGTGGATCAGCCAGGGGTAGCCGTGGAAGTTGAAGATGATCGGCTTGTCCGCCGTGAACAAGCTGATGAACTCGCGTTCGCTCGAGCCATGCGGATGCTCCGTCGCCGGCTGCAGCCTGAACAGATCGACGACGTTGACGAAGCGCAGCTTCAGATCGGGCGCCCGCTCCCGCAGGATGGCGGCGGCCGCCAGCGCTTCCATGGTCGCAACGTCACCGCAGGACGCCAGCACCACATCCGGTTCGTGATTGGCATCGGTGCTCGCTCGCGCCCAGATGCCGACGCCCTTCGCGCAGTGCGTCACGGCCTCGTCCATGGTGACGAACTGCAGGTGCTTCTGCTTGTCGGCGACGATGACGTTGATGCAGTCGGTGCTGCGCAGGCACCGATCGGCCACGGCCAGCAGCGTGTTGGCGTCCGGCGGCAGATACACCCGCACCACCGACGGCCCCTTGTTGGCGGCGAGATCGATGAAGCCCGGATCCTGATGGGAGAACCCGTTGTGATCCTGGCGCCAGACGGTCGATGACAACAGGATGTTCTCGGACGCGACCGGCGCGCGCCAGGCCACGTGGTTCTTCGACATGTCCAGCCACTTGGCGTGCTGGTTGAACATCGAATCGACCACGTGCGCGAACGCTTCGTAGGTGTGGAAGAGCCCGTGCCGGCCGGTGAGCGTATACCCCTCCAGCCAGCCGAGGAGCGTATGCTCCGACAGCATCTCCATCACTCGCCCGTCGCGGGCCAGCTCGCCGCCGTCGGCGTCTTCGGGCAGGTAGTCGGCCATCCATGTCTTCTTGCTGGCCTGGTAGACCGCCTGCAGCCGGTTGGACGCGGTCTCGTCCGGGCCGAAGACGCGAAAACTGTGCGGATTGTCTCTGAGCACGTCGCGCAAATACTCGCCGAGCGGCTTCGTGTTCTCGTACTCCACGCCGCCGCGCATGGGCACCTGAACGGCATACGACCGGAAGTCGGGAAGCTTGAGATCCTTCCTCAGCAGCCCGCCGTTGGCGTGCGGGTTGGCGCTCATGCGCCTGGTCCCCCTGGGCGCCAACGCCTGCAGTTCGGCGACGGGTCTGCCCTTCTCGTCGAACAGTTCCTCGGGTCTGTAACTGCGCATCCAGTCCTCGAGGAGCTTCAGGTTCACCGGATTGTCGCGGACGTCGGCAAACGGCACCTGGTGCGAGCGCCAGGATCCTTCGACCTTGTGTCCCTTGATCTCCTTCGGTCCGGTCCAGCCCTTCGGCGACCGCAGCACGATCATCGGCCAGCGCGGACGAGACAGCTCGTTCGAGTCGCGCGCGGCTTTCTGCGCCGCACGGATGTCGGCGATCGCGCGGTCCAGCGTCGCCGCCATCCCCTGGTGCATCTGCGTGGGATCGCTGCCTTCGACGAAATACGGCGTGTACCCGTAGCCGATGAAGAGCGCTTCCAGCTCGTGGTGGCTGATGCGCGAGAGGATCGTGGGATTGGCGATCTTGTAGCCGTTGAGGTTCAGGATCGGCAGCACCGCGCCATCGCGGGCGGGATTGAGGAACTTGTTCGAGTGCCATGAGGTGGCGAGCGGTCCGGTTTCGGCTTCACCGTCTCCGATGACGCACGCCACGATCAGATCGGGATTGTCGAACGCCATCCCGTACGCGTGTGAGAGGCTGTAGCCAAGCTCGCCACCCTCGTGGATCGACCCTGGCGTTTCCGGCGTGACGTGGCTGCCGATGTGACCCGGGAAGGAGAACTGCTTGAAGAACCGCTGCATCCCTTCCGCGTCCTGGCTCTTGTCCGGATAGATCTCCGAATACGTCCCCTCCAGATACGCCGGCGCCAGGACTCCCGGGGCACCATGACCGGGCCCGGCGACGAACAGCATGTCGAGGTCGTGCTTCACGATCATCCGATTCAGGTGCACCCACACAAAGGACAGCGCGGGGCTGGCACCCCAGTGGCCCAGCAGTCGATGCTTGACGTGCTCGGTGGCCAGCGGCTGTGTCAGGAGCGGGTTGTCTCTCAGGTAGATCATCCCCACCGCCAGGTAATTGCAGGCGCGCCAATAGGCGTGCATCGCGTGCAGTTCCGCATCCGGCAACGGCTTCTCAACGCTGACCGTCACGTTCAATTCCCGGTTCGAGACCATCGTGTGTGAATTCATCGCACGGCTCCGGCAAGCGCTCGTCCGATGAGCGCCTGCGCTTCTTCCTGAATGCGGCGCAGATGAGCGGACCCGCGAAAGCTCTCCGCGTAGAGCTTGTAGACAGCCTCGGTGCCTGACGGACGCGCGGCGAACCATCCCTGCGCCGTGACGACCTTCAGGCCCCCGATCGACTCGCCGTTGCCGGGTGCGATCGTCAGCAGTGTCTCGATCGGATCTCCGGCCAGCTCGGAGGCTCTGACATCGGCGGGCGACAGCGACCCGAGCATCGCGTTCTCTTCTGGCGTGGCCGGCGCATCGATGCGTGCATACCAGGACGCACCGATCTCACTGGTCAAGTCCGCGAACAGCTCGGACGGATCGCGGTTCGTGCGTGCCATGATCTCCGCCGCGAGCAGGCCCAGGATGATGCCGTCCTTGTCGGACGTCCACACGGTGCCGTCGCGCCGCAGGAACGACGCCCCGGCGCTCTCTTCGCCGCCAAAGCCGAGCGTGCCTTCGAGCAGCCCGGGCACGAACCACTTGAACCCGACCGGGACCTCGACCAGCGGACGGCCCACCTTGGCCGCGACGCGATCGATCACGCTGCTGCTCACGATGCTCTTGCCAACCGACAGATCCGAGCGCCAGCGCGGGCGATGGGTGAAGAGATAGGAGATGGCCGTCGCCAGATACTGATTCGGCTCCATCAGCCCGGCGTGCGTCACGATGCCGTGCCGATCGGCGTCGGCGTCGTTGCCGAACGCGATATCGAATCGATCTTTCAGGCCGATCAGCGTGGCCATGGCGTAGGGAGACGAGCAATCCATGCGGATCTTGCCGTCCCAGTCGAGCGGCATGAACCCGAACGTCGGGTCAACGACGTCGTTGACCACTTCGACCTCGACGCCGCAGCGCTCGACGATCGAATGCCAGATGGTCGTGCTCGCGCCGCCGAGCGGATCGACGCCAATCTTGAGTTTCGCCCTGCGGATGATGTCCAGGTCCACCACCGTGGCGAGATCGCTCACGTACGATCCGACATAGTCATAGGTGTGGGTCGTCACGGCGCGGCGAGCCCGTTCGTACGTCATCCGCGGGATCTGCGCGAGATCGCCAGCGAGCAGCTGGTTGGCCCGCTCCTCGATCCATCCGCGTCACTTCCGTCCCGGCCGGGCCGCCGGTGGGCGGGTTGTACTTCGACGCCGCCATCCTCGGGCGGATTGTGGGACGGCGTGAGGACGATGCCGTCAGCCGAAGTCCGCCATCCGGCCGCGGTTGTGCGCCAGGATGGCGTGCGAGATGGCCGGCGTCGGCGTATAGCCGATCATCGCTGTCGATCATGACCTCGACGCCGTTCGCCGCCAGCACTTCCAGGGCCGTCATGAACGCCGGCTCGGACAGCGCGTGTGTGTCGCGGCCGATGTAGAGCGGCCCCGAAATGCGCAGCGAGCGTCGGAAGTCGCAGATCGCCTTGGTCGATCGCGATCACGTGCGCTTCGGTGAACGTGCCCAGCAGCGACGAGCCGCGATGACCGCTGGTGCCGAACTTCACGCGCTGCGAGCGTTCCGTGACATCGGGCTGTACGCCGGCAGTACTCGTTGCGAAGCGTGCCGACGTCGACGAGGAGCTCTGCGGGAGCGCGCGTACCGGCACGTGGATGGATCGTCATTGGCCGGGCACCGCGGGCTCGCCGTCGCCCGCACCTGAGAGTCCAGACCCCAGGACCACCACAGAACGCGGCTGGACGACGTAGCTGGATTGATCGCGGACGATGGGCGCCTGCGCCCACTGGTGAATGTCGTCGGGCGCGGCGAGCGCCGTGTCGATACAGCATCGCCAGGCTGACGACGCGTCGTGTGGGAGCGTTCGCGGCAGCTCGAAGGCCAGCGGTTCCCAGTAGGCATTGAACACGAGGTGCAGCAGGAAGCGCGCGCGCAGGCTCCTCACGGTCAACGCCAGCGAATGCGAGCGCGTGCTCCAGTCCGGCTGCTGCAGCTTGACGCCGTGCCACTCGATGCGAGCCTGCTGCAGCACCTGGTTCAGGCTGAGCGACGGCTGGCCCACGACATCGCGGCGCTGACGAAACGCATTGAGCTCACGAACGAACCGATGAACGTCGGCATGACGCGTCAGCAGGCTCCAGTCGAACCAGCTGATCTCGTTGTCCTGGCAGTAGGCGTTGTTGTTGCCGTGCTGCGTCTGCCGCGCCTCGTCGCCCATGAGCAGCATGGGCGTGCCCGCCGCCAAGCAGCTGCAGCGCCAACAGGTTCTTCACCTGACGGTTGCGGAGGGATTCGATGCACGGATCGTCGGTCGGTCCTTCGGCGCCGCAGTTCCAGCTCAGGTTGTCATTGGATCCGTCGCGGTTGTTCTCGCCGTTCGCCTCGTTGTGCTTGCGGTCGTAGGACACGAGGTCGTTCAGCGTGAAGCCGTCATGACACGTGACGAAGTTGATGCTCTGCTCGGCCTCGCGCTCCTCGTGCCCGTAGAGATCCGGACTGCCCAGGAGGCGCGTCGCCAGGCTGGACACCGTGTCATCGTCACCCTTGACGAAGCGGCGCACGTCGTCGCGGAACCGGCCGTTCCATTCCTGCCAGGTGTCGCCGATGAAGCTTCCCACCTGATACAAGCCCGCGGCATCCCAGGCTTCGGCGATCAGCTTGGTCCCGGCCAGGAGCGGATCCGACTCGATGTCCCAGAGGATCGGCGGGTTGGGCAGCGGATGACCGCTGTTCGTCGCGAGACAGGATCGACGCCAGATCGAAGCGGAAGCCATCGACGTGCATCTCGGTGACCCAGTACCGCAGACTGTCCTGGATCATCCGCCGCACGATCGTGCTGGTTGGCGTTCAGCGTGTTGCCGCACCCGGTGTAGTCCTCATACCGCGATCGGTCGTGCTGCAGGATGTAGTAGACGTCGTTGGCCAGACCCCGATAACAGAGCGTGGGTCCGTCGGCTCCGCCTTCGGTGGTGTGATTGAAGACCACGTCGAGAATGACTTCGATGCCCGCGCGATGCAGCGCCTTCACCATGTCGCGGAATTCGTCGAGCACGGCCAGCGGCTGCGGGCACGAGCTGTAGGCCGCGTGGGGCGCGAAGAACGACACCGGCTGGTAGCCCCAATAGTTCACGCGCCCCGCGGGCGCATCGTTCGAGTCGAACTGAAACACCGGCAACAGCTCGACGGCCGTCACGCCCAGGTCTTGGAGATACGGAATCTTGTCGATCAGTCCCGCGTACGTTCCGCGCTTCTCGCAGGCGACGCCCGAGCTCGGATGGCGCGTGAAGCCGCGTACGTGCAACTCGTAGATCACGCTCTCGGCGAACGGACGCTGGAGCCGCACGTCACCGTCCCAGTCGTAGCGCGCGGGATCGGCAACCACGCTTCTCATGGCGTGTGCGGCGTTGTCGCCCGGCCGCCTGGCGGCCGTGCGGTCGTAGGACTCCGGCACCGCGACGGCGAGACCGTACGGATCGAGCAGCACTTTCTCGTGGTCGAATCGAAGCCCGCGATCCGGCACGAATGGTCCGGTGGCCCGGTACGCATAGGTCTGACCGGGCTCGAGACCGGACACGAAGGCGTGCCAGTAGTGATACGTCCGGTGGCGCCGCGGATCGAGCGCAATCACGCGTGATGGCCGCGCGGCGTTCCTCTCGTCAAAGAGCAGGAGATCGATCGTGGTGGCGTGCTTCGAGAACACGCTGAAATTGACCCCAGCCGGACAGACGGTCGCGCCAAGGGGAGCGCTGACGCCAGACCCCAGCGGCGCATTGGGTCATGAGCGCCCTTCGGCAGGGGGCAGCGCCGTCACCATCCAGATGTCGCGGCAGTACTCCTCGATCGAGCGGTCGGAGGAGAATGCGCCGGCGCGTGCGACGTTGAGGATCGACATGCGCGTCCAGTTCTCCTGGTTGCGATAGGCCTCGCTCACATGCTGCTGGCAGTCGATGTACGCCTGGTAGTCGGCGAGGACCATGTAGTCGTCACGATTGAGGAGTGACTCGAGGAGCGGGCGGAACACGTCGCGATCGCCGTTCGAGAAGCGGCCGTCGGCGATGAGGTCGAGCGCGTCGCGCAGCTCCGCGTTGGACTCGTAGACGCTGCGCGCCCGGTAACCCGTGGCCTTCAGCAGCGCCACTTCCTCGGCGGCGAGGCCGAACAGGAAGAAATTCTCGGGACCCACCGCGTCGCGGATCTCGACGTTGGCGCCGTCCAGTGTGCCAATCGTCAACGCGCCGTTCATCGTGAACTTCATGTTGCCGGTGCCCGAGGCCTCTTTCCCTGCGGTGGAGATCTGCTCGGAGAGATCGGCAGCCGGATAGACACGATGACTGTTCTTGACGTTGAAATCCGGCAGGAACACCACCTTGATGAGCCCGGAGACGATCGGGTCGCGGTTGATGACATCGGCGACGCCCGTGATCAGCCGGATGATCAGCTTGGCCATGCGATAGGCGGGCGCGGCCTTGCCGCCGAAGATCACCGTGCGCGGCGTGGTGCGCGCCGTCGAGGAACGTCTGAGCCGGTTGTAGAGCGTGATGAGGTGCAGGACGTTCAGGTGCTGCCGCTTGTACTCGTGCAGCCGTTTGACCTGGATGTCGAACAGCGAGTGCGGATCCACGGACACGCCGGTGCGCTCCCTGATCACGTCGGCCAGGGCCTTCTTGTTTCTGGCCTTCACGGCCCGCCACTCCTTCTGAAAGCCGGTGTCGGTGGCGAGCGGCTCGATCTTCTGAAGCTGCCCCTGGAGATCCGCGAGCCATCCGTCGCCGATGGACCGGGTGATGAGCGCGGTCAGCCGCGGATTGCTCAGCGCCATCCACCGCCGCGGCGTGACGCCATTGGTGACGTTCAAGAACTTTCCGGGCGTGATTCGATGGAAGTCGCTGAGCACCGTCTGTTTCAAGAGCTGTGTATGAAGGGCGGCCACGCCGTTGATGGCGTGGCTGCCGACCGAGGCCAGATGGGCCATGCGGACGTAGCGCTCGCCCGCTTCGTCGATCAGCGAGAGCCGTCGCGCGAGCTGGTCGTCGTCGGGATATTGCCGCCGCACCTCGTCGAGAAAGCGGCGGTTGATCTCGCAGATGATCTCCAGATGCCGGGGCAGCACTTTACCCAGCAGGGCGACCGGCCATCGTTCGAGCGCCTCGGCGAGGAGGGTGTGGTTGGTGTACGCGCACGCCTGTTGCGTGACCGTCCACGCACGATCCCAGTCCATGCCGTACTCGTCCATGAGGAGACGCATCAACTCGGCGATGGCGAGGGACGGGTGCGTATCGTTCAGCTGTACCGCCCAATACTGGTGGAACGTGGCGAGGTCTTTTCCCCGCATCAGATGGAGGCGAATCATGTCCTGCAGCGAACACGACACGAAGAAGTGCTGCTGGATCAGCCGGAGCTGCTTGCCACTTTCCGGCTCGTCGTTCGGATACAGCACCTTCGAAATGGTCTCCGACAGCACCTTCTGATCCACGGCGCCGTAGTAGTCGCCCACGTTGAACGCCTCGAAGTCGAAGGACTCGGTGGCTTCCGCCTTCCAGAGGCGCAGCATGTTGACGGTCGCCGCCCGAAAGCCGGGCACGGGCGTGTCGTAGGCGACACCCTTGACCATCTTGTCGGGGACCCAGCGAACCCGGTACTGACCGGCGGCATCGTGGTAGTGCTCGGTGCGCCCGCCAAACGCCACGTCGAAGGTGATGTCCGAGTGCAGGATTTCCCACGGGTTGCCGTGGCGCAGCCACTTGTCGGTGATCTCGACCTGCCAGCCGTCACGAATCACTTGATCGAAGATGCCGAACTCGTAGCGGATGCCGTACCCGATGGCGGGGATGTTCAGCGTCGAGAGGGAGTCCATGTAGCAGGCGGCCAGCCGGCCGAGCCCGCCATTGCCGAGCCCCGGCTCTTCCTCCTGCTCGAGGAGGCCGGACAGACCCTGCCCCACGCGCGAGACCGCGTCCTCGGCCGCCGCCCACATGCCGAGATTGATCAAGTTGTTGCCCAGATGCGGCCCCATGAGGAATTCGGCCGACAGATACGCGACCACCTTGACCGAACTGTTGGCCTCGGTGATCCGCTCCAGGGTTGCGATGTAGCGATCCAGCAGGCGATCGCGAACCGTATACGCGAGCGCCATGTACCAGTCGTTGCGGGTGGCGTGCCGCGGCAGCTTGGCTTGCAGATAGTGCAGGTTGTCGATCAGCCCCCCCGCGATGGCATCCGCGTCCAGGCCGGTGCGCGCGCTCGCCCGGTCGGACGCCCGATGTCGGGCAGTCGCGCCAGGCTCATGACCCGTTCTCGATGTCATTGGGGGCCCTCGAAAACACGTGTAGCGGTCCGGGACAGAGCGTCGCGCGAAGCGCGCGTAACTGCCTATGCCAATTCGGCAATGCGGACGCGCCGATCGTCAGCGCGCGTCTGCACGCGCGGGTTCGTCCGTTCGTATCAACTTCGGCACCAGGCTCACGAGTACGGCCACCGCAATGCCGAGCACCGTCTCGATCACGCGATAGAGCGCGTACTCCCACGGCGCGGTCTCGTGCTCCAGAAGGACGATGGCGCAGACATAGCCGGCCAGTTTCGCGGCATCCGGCAGGCGTAGCAGATGGCTGACGAGCATCGCGGCGAGGATGCTCGACGCGGCGGCGATCGGGCCGGCGGGCAGCAGCGGGCCGAGCGCGGCGCCGATCCCGGCACCGACGACGGTTCCGGCGAGACGCGGGACGCGCGAGCCGGCGGGTCTGCGCGGCCGACAGGTCAGTGACGATGACCGCCGCGATCATCGCGTAGATCGGAAACTCGAGCCGCAGCGCCCGCGCGATGCCAACGGATAACCCGGCCGCCACCGCGGCGCGGATCGATAACTGCGCGCCAGAGATGAAGGATGAACGAATCGCAGCCCACCGATCCGGTTAGCGATACACAGGCCCACCCGCGACCATCACGTTCGGTGTGCCGCTGGGGCCGCTCCACCGCGCTCCCCCGCCGGACACGGGCACGCCCATCCCGATGCCCCCTTCAGAGCAACTCGACATGAGCATCACCAGCAGCGCGATGCCCGCGCACGCCAACAGTCGTCGCCTCATGCTCATGGCGTCGCTCCTCACTGGAACGGAAACTTCTGCAGCGCCAGCGGTGCGCCGGACGGGTCGAGCACGATGGCGAGCGATCCGTTGCGGATCTCCGGCCGCGGCGCCAGCGCGACGGTCCCGCCGAGTTGAACCACGCGCGCCGCCATCGCCGCCGGATCCTCCACGCGCACATACGGCAGCCACGCCGAGGTCTTGCGTTCCCAGGGGCTGCGGAACAGACCCGCGCGAGGACGGTCTGTGGTCAGCAGGTAGTAGGTGAAGTTGTCGCGCGTCTCCTGCGTCTCATGGCCGAACCCGACGGCGTCGCCATAGAACTTCAGGGCGGCCTCGGGGTCCAGCGCGACATACTCCATCCACAGCCAGCGGTGCAGCCCCGGTACTCCTGCGCTGTCGACTTCCGGGCCACGATTCGCCAGCCCGAGTGGCGCGCCCTGCGCGTCCGCGACGGCCGCCACGCGGAGATTCTTCTTCGCGTTCAGCGGTCCGCGGATGATCCGGCCGCCACCGCGCTGGAAGGCCGCAGCCGCTCGATCCACGTCGGCCACGTTGACATAGGACAGCCACTGCGCGACGGGTGTCTCGTCGCTCTGGGGCTTGAGCAGCACGATCCCGCCCACCAACTGTCCTTCGTGCCTGATGATGGTGTAGCCGGGATCGACGCCTTCGCCCTCTTCGAAGGTCCAGCCGAACAGCGCGCCATAGAACGCGCGGCAGGCCGCGGGATCGTCGGTGACCAGGTCGTGCCAGACGAATCCGCTAGCCCCCGACTTCGGATCCGGCGGGCGTGACCCCTGGGCGATCGATGTGGTCGTGAGCGCCGCGACGCTGGCGAGCAGCAGGGCGACGAGTGCCACACGAGCACACGCGCGACGGAACAGCATGCCGTCACTCATGGCAGATTGAAGCGGACGGCGAACTGCACCCGGTGCGCGGTGCCGAACGGCTCGTCAGGACCGAACACTTTGCGCTTGCCGTAGATGTACTCGACTCCCGTCCACGCGCGACCCGGAAGGAACCAGTACAGCAGGTTGGCCGCGCCGTAGTTCAGTCGCTTGGTCACTGAGGTCGTATAGAAATCCTGATCCCACGTGTCGGTGACGCTGTAGACGGCGTTCGTCGACCAGCGCTCGTCCCAGAAGTGTTCGTAGCCGCCCATGAAGGCCGAGCCACCGATCGGCATGGAGCGCGCCTGTGTCGTCAGGAATCGCGGTGGTCCCGCCACGGTAGCGGCCGATGCCCTCGCCGATCGTGAACACGCCGTAGATGTAGTCCCGACCGACCGTCTTGAATTTCGCCGACACCACCGTCCCCCAGAGCCTCGCCGTAGTCCGTGTCCCCATCGGTCGGACGGAACCTGGCGGAACCAAGAAACCCGGCCGTCGTCACGTGGCTGGCGCCCATGTCGAACCGAAAGCGCGTCACCAGATCCGGCATCGGGTACTCGGCCTTTCCAGGAATATCCGTGGGAATGATGATCGCCGACTTGTTGTCCTCGACGGCGGCCGACCAGGTGATCCACGACGCGAGCTTCTGCGTCCAGCGCACCTGCGCCTGGCGAATCGAGGCGAAGGCCATCGGCGCTTCGAAATCGATCGTGCTGGGCATGTTGTCCTCGTCCACGAACGTGGACCACGTCTGCCCGGCGAGCAGACCGCCAAACGACCCGTAGGCGTGGCGCAGTCGCAGGGCGCTGCTCGTGCCGTAGAAGTCGGTCTCGACGAACATCCGCAGTTCCTTCTGCTCCACCATGCCGCGGATGTCGAGGTTCAGGCGGGTCTCCTTGGCGTGGACGTTGGAGTTGGTGCCTTCACTGTCCGTCGAGCGGGATCGTGCGCGGGTCGAATGAATCCTCGGATCCGATTGGCTTGAAGTCGCGGATCACGTCGAGCTTGACCCGCCCGCCGGGCTTGAACGTGAATCGCGCCCATCCTGAATCCATCCGGGGCCGGAGCCGGGTCGGGCTGCTGTGCCGCGGCGTCGGTCGCGTCTGGCGCGGGCCGCCGGGAGCCGACCCGTCCTTGGCCGTCGGTCGTGGCGGGCGCTGCCGTCGAGACCGGTTGCGTGGATTGCGCCGCACAGAGTCCGACGCCAAGGAACAGCACGGCGGCGCTGCCGGAGACGAAGCCGACAAGACATGAGCGTGTCTGCATGAAAGTCCTCACGGTCCGGTGCGATCGGGGACCAGTCGCAGCGGGCGGTCAGATGAACATCGTGTTGAGTGCGCCAGCGGCATGCTCCATGAGCCATCGCCGTGCGGCCTTGTCGGTCTCGAAGTACTGGATGGGGATGCGACGCAGCGGCTGCGCGAGGATCGTCATGATCGCGACCCGCCAGGTGCGATCGCCGACGACGGCCATCCTCGACACCTGCTCGTCGTCACGCAGCCACAGCGCGCTGTCGTCCAGCGAGTCACCGGCGTTCCAGCCGGCAAACCGCGTGAGGTGCATGAGGACGCGCACCTCGCCGGTGCGCCGAATCCAGTCGCGCACCCAGGCCACGAGGAGCGCCTGATCGTCCGCGGTCACGACGCCTTCGAGATTCGCGACGAGCAGGTCCGGCGGCTCGAACACTCTGCTGCGTACCATGCGCCACCGTAACCGGCAGCATCACCAATCGACTATGCGGATTCGGCACACCAACACACGTGTATCCGCGCCGGAAACGCATAGGCGCTGTCAGTTGGTCGTCGCTATGGTTGCGGTAGTTTGGACCCTTCTGCGTGAGAACTTCCGGAGAGCATTCATGAGCACAGACACGCAAGCGATCACCAGCGCGCGACCCGAGCCGTCAACGAAAGCCGCCGCGCCCGCCATCGATCTTTCCGACTTCTTCTCGGCCGCCGAAGCGCGCCTGGATTCGTGGCGCCAGTTGTGCGCGGTGGCGCGCGCCTGGCAGTCCGCGGCCGCGCGCGGCAAACCCGAAGACGCGCTGTTTGCGGGAACCGTGGGCCTGTTGGGCTCGGTGGCTCCTCTCGAAGCGTTCTTCGCCTATCCCGGGTCGCGCCTCATGGGCACGATCGAGCAATCGCTCGCCGAGCGGAACGCCGGCGTGTGCGTCCGGCTGGTGCAGCACGTGTCGACCGCGCTGCTGACCGGCGCGTTTCGCAACGACCCCTCGGCGTGGGATCCGATGCCGGACGAACCGGCGCGCGCAGAAAATCTGCTGCCGCCGGACATGCAGACCAGCAATGGGCAGAAGCCGTACTTCGAAACGCTCGTCGTCACGCCCGCCGAACACACGCAGTGGGAGCGCGCCCGGCACGAGATGAAGCGCCTGCGTCGCACCGACGATGCGTTTACGTACGAGGTCGTGCAGGTCGGCACGTTCGAGGACGCGATCATCGGCGCCATCTGCAACCACAACCTGCAGGCGGTCGTCATCCGGGACGGCTTCGAGTACCGCTCCCGTTACGACGTGCCGGTGCTGCGCGATTTTCTCCTGCGGCATCTCAACGGCAGCGAGGCCAGCACCGCGCCCGGCGTCCTGGCGACGGCGCTGGCCAGAGCCATCAAGAACTATCGCCCGGAGCTGGATATCTACCTGCTCACCGACCGGGCTGTCGAAGAGCTGGCCGGGACCGATGAGGCGTCGGCGTTCCGGCGGATCTTCTACAACGTCGAGGAGCTGATGGAGCTGCACCTCTCGATTCTCGACGGCATCGGCGACCGGTACGAGACCCCCTTCTTCAACAACCTCAAGAAGTACGCGCAGCGGCCGATCGGCACCTTCCACGCCTTGCCGATCGCGCGCGGCAAGTCGGTGTTCCGCTCGAACTGGATCCGCGACATGGGGACCTTCTACGGCAGCAACCTGTTCATGGCGGAGTCCTCGGCGACGAGCGGCGGCCTCGACAGCCTGCTCGAGCCCACCGGCAACATCAAGAAGGCCCAGGACCTGACCGCGCGCGCCTTCGGGGCCAAGCGCGCGTACTTCGCCACCAACGGCACATCCACGTCGAACAAGATCGTGGTCCAGGCGATCTGCAAGCCGGGCGACATCGTCATCGTCGACCGCAACTGCCACAAGTCGCATCACTACGGCTTCGTGCTGGCGGGCGCGCAGCCGTACTACGTCGAGGCGTTTCCGATCACGCAGTACTCGATGTACGGCGCCGTGCCGCTGGCGGCGATCAAGAAGGCGCTGCTGAACTGCCTGGCCCAGGGCACGCTGCCCAAGGTCAAGGCGATCGACCTCACCAACTGCACGTTCGACGGCCACATGTACAACCCGGCGTATGTGATGCAGGAATGTCTGGCGATCAAGCCCGACCTCATCTTCCTGTGGGATGAAGCGTGGTTCGGCTTCGCGCGGTTCAACGCCTTCCATCGACGCCGCACCGCGATGGCCGCGGCGGCCACGCTGAGCGCGCGGTATCGCGACCCGGCGTACAAGGCGCAGTACAAGGCGGCGGCCGCCAAGTTCGGCGCGATCGAACCAGGGAACGAGAAGCTGCTCACCATGCCCCTCCTGCCGGATCCGGACAAGGTCCGCATCCGCGTGTACGAAACCTGCTCGACGCACAAGTCGATGTCGGCGCTGCGCCAGGGCTCGATGATGCTCATCTGGGACGACGACTTCCACCACGTCGAGGGCACCTTCCAGGAGGCGTTCCTCACGCACACGTCCACGTCGCCCAACCAGCAGATCATCGCGTCGCTCGATGTCGCGCGGCGGCAGATGGAGCTCGAAGGCTACGAGCTGACGATGCGCGCCGCCGAGATTTCCTTCCGGATCCGGCGCGAGGTCAACGGGCACCCGCTGATCTCCAAGTACTTCCAGGTCGCCACGCCGGCACAGATGGTCCCCGACGCGTTCCGGGCCTCGGGAATCAAGGACTACGGCCGGCCGCACTCGTCGTGGAAAGAGCTGCTCGACTCGTGGAGCAACGACGAGTTCGCGCTCGATCCGACGCGGCTGACGCTCATCTGCGGCAGCGCCGGTTTCGACGGCACGCAGTTCAAGGGCATCCTCGCGGAGCGGTTCGACATTCAGGTCAACAAGACGTCGCGCAACAGCGTGCTGCTGCAGACCAATATCAACAACACCCGCAGCGACGCCGCGCTCCTCGTCAAGGCGCTCGCCGATCTGTCGAGGGAGATCGAGCAGCGGCTGCATGACGGCGGCGCATCGGGGCGAGCCACCTTCGACGCCCGTGTGAAATCGCTCATGACCGACGTGCCGGATCTCCCCGAACTTCAGCCGGTTCCACGACATGTTCCGCGACGACCCGAAGGGCGCGGCCAACGAAGGCCACATGCGCGAGGCGTTCTACATGGCCTACGACGAGGCCAACTGCGAATACGTGAAGCTGGCGAGTTCGGACATCGACAAGCGGCTCAAGGGCGGGCCGGATATGGTGTCGGCCAACTTCGTGATTCCGTATCCTCCCGGCTTCCCGATCATGGTGCCCGGCCAGGTCATCACGACCGACACAATCGCCTTCATGCGCAAGCTCGATGTGAAGGAGATCCACGGTTACAACGCGGCGCAAGGGTTGAAGCTGCTCAAGCCCTCGGCGCTGGAAGCACACCCGACGCGTACGCGCCACTGATCGTTCAGGAGGCTATGGTCCTCTCGTGAAAACGGTGCAGCTCGATCTGCTCTTCACCATCCTCGCCGCGATGGTGGTGCTGTTCGCCGGCCGCGCGCTCATCGCGCGGTCGGCGTTCTTGAAACGCTTCAGCATTCCAGCGCCCGTGGTTGGCGGCGTCCTCGTCGCCATCCTCCTGGCGCTCATCGATGGTCTCGGCGGCGTGCGCGTCTCGTTCGAGATGAGCCTCCGCGACAACCTGCTGCTGATGTTCTTCACCACGGTCGGCTTGTCCGCGGATGCGCGGATGCTGGCCAGGGGCGGACCGAAGCTGGCCATATTCCTGCTCGTCAGCGCCGTGTTCATTCTCGTGCAGAACATCGTCGGCATCGCGGCGGCGATGGCGATGGATCTCCATCCGATCGTCGGCCTGCTCGGCGGATCCATCACGCTGACCGGCGGTCACGGCACCGGCGCCGCGTATGGCGCCCGCCTGGGCGAGGCGATGAACGTCGCCGGCACGATGGAACTGACGATGGCGTGCGCGACGGCCGGACTGGTGCTCGGGAGCGTCCTCGGCGG
This sequence comes from uncultured Acidobacteriota bacterium, assembly GCA_963751025.1. Classification (GTDB taxonomy): domain Bacteria; phylum Acidobacteriota; class Vicinamibacteria; order Vicinamibacterales; family UBA2999; genus Gp6-AA40. Next base: position 68,210 of record CAVVTC010000021.1, read on the forward strand.
ACCGCTCGCGGAGTACCTGGTGAAGCGCCACGGGCTCTCGCCCGCACCCGCCCCGGCCGCCGATCACATCGGCGGCGCCGAGCAAGACGCCGATACGATCACGACGCAGTCGGTGCTGAACACGCTGTTCGCGATCACTTCGTGCCTGGCCGCCGGCAAGATGCTCGCCCGCGTCGTTCAGGGCACCGGAGTCATCCTGCCGGACTTTCTCTTCTGCCTGCTGCTCGGCGTGGTGATTCGCAACGTCGTCGACGTTCGTCCCTCGTGCTCAGCGTCAGCAACGCGACCGTCGATCTGCTCGGCGGCGTCTCGCTGTCGCTGTTTCTCGTCATGGCGTTGATGGGCATGCGGCTGATCGACCTGGCGAGCCTGGCCGGACCGCTGCTCGTCATCCTCGGCGCTGCAAACAGTGGCGATGGCGCTGTATGCCGTGTTCGTCACGTTCCGGGTGATGGGGCGTGACTACGACGCCGCCGTGCTCGCGGCGGGCCACGTCGGCTTTGCGCTGTCGTCCACGGCCGCAGCGCTCGCGATCATGAAGACGATCACCGAACGGAAGGGGCCATCGCCGCTCGCGTTCGTCATCGTCCCGATGGTCGGCGCCTTCTTCATCGATATCGCCAACGCGCTGGTGATTCAGGGCTACCTCGCCCTGCCCTCTTCGGATTTCGTCTGATGAGCGCGCTCCGCCGTCTGCGCTGGCTGCATCTGCTGATCGTGTTGCTCGCCGCGGCCGCGTGCGCCCGTGGCGCCGACGAGGCGCGGCTGCAGGCCGACCTGCAGACCAGGCTCGATCGTGACGTGAAGCCCGGGTTGTTCAAGGTCACGAGCGTCCGCCGTGAAGGGAGCGCGCCGACGCAGGCCGGTGAGACCGGGGCGTCACGCGTCGTCGTCTACTTCAACGCCACGCTGGACGCTGGCCGGCGACTACAGCTTTGGCGGATGGGATCAGCTCGGGTCGTCGAGCGTGGCCTACGCGCTCGGCGCGACCGACAAGGGCATTTTCGGACTCGAGGCAGAGAATCAGCGCCGGTGATCTCGTGCGCGCGTACGGCAGCGCGATCTACGAGCAATCGGCTGACGGCTGGATGCCGGTCGCCGCCGCCCAGCCGAATGCGGCGGCGACGGCAACACCCGATCTCGAAGGGACGGCGCCGTCGACGGCGTCCAAACAGCTCATCGACAAACTCGCCGCGATGGTCGAACTCCCGCCACCCGGTGTGCCGGCCGCTCAAGACCAGATCATCGCCGAGGAACTGGCGCGTGCGTCGGAGAACATCGAACGCCGCGTCAAGCGGCGCGAGCACACCTTCACACTGGCGAGCGGACCGGAGGACGGCGAGTACGCGCGATTCGGCGCCGGTCTGGTGGCGGCCGTCCGCACGGGTCGCACCGGACGTCAAGCTTCGCCAGCGCTACTCAGAAGGCAGCATCGAGAATGCCTGGCTCCTGGAGCGCGGCGAAGCGGACTACGCGCATCATTCAAGGTGACGTGGCCGCCGCCGCGGTCGCCGGCGAGGATGTGTTCGCGCGAGGAGGTCCGCTCACCAACTTGAGAGCCGTCGGCGGTCTCTTTCCCGAACCGATCCACGTCGTCGTCCTGGCCGACTCGCCGATCCGTGACATCGCGCAGCTCCGCGGACGCCGAGTGGACATCGGGACGCCGACGTCCGGCACGCGCTTCAACGCCATGGCCGTCCTCGACGCGTACGGGCTGAAGCCGGCCGACCTCGGCGAGGCCGGAGAAGGTGGACTGACGGTCGCGATCGATCGGCTCCGGAACAAGCAGCTCGACGCCCTCTTTGTCACCACAGCGGCGCCGACCCGTGCGCTGCAACAGCTGGCGGCCACGCGGGGACTGCGTCTGCTCTCGATCAAGGGACCCGCGCTGGATCGGCTTGATACAGGCAAACCCGGGCCTGAATGCGCTCACGCTTCCTGCCAATACGTATCCGCAACAGAAAGAGCCCGTTGACACGGTCGCGGCGGTCGCGCTGCTGGTGACGACGCTCGACGCACCGCAAATGGAAGTCGAACGCGTGACCGACCTGGTCTTCGCGCGCATGCCGCAGCGCGGGGTGGGCAGCGCCGACGTCGTGAAAGTGTCGGCGGCACACGAGCTCCGCGGCGTGACGATTCCGTTGCATCCGGGCGCGGCGCGACAGAGCGATAAGCGCTGAGCGTTTCCCCTTCCGCGTCGGCTTCACCGCCTCACTGAAGATCCGGCATCGACGCGGCAATCCGCGCCGCGTTCTTGAGCGTCGCGAAGTATTTCTGCTCGAGCGCCGTTCGGCGCGATTCGCTCGTCTTGCCGCGACCCTTGCGCAAACGCCCCGTTCGCGCACACGCCAATCAGCACCAGCCTGAGCACAGCCCAACTCCAGCGTCTCGTCACCCACGGCCTCCTGTCGAACGCCGGGTGATTGTTCCTGTCCGGGGAGGCCGTCCACTATGCCGATTCGGCGGTCCAAAAGGGCCCCCGGCACTGACGAGGAAGTAAGGAAAAACCCTAGTTGAGTTGTGTAAGGGTCAGACGCTAGAATGCCCCGCCTTTCGGCCACTCTGGTGCGTCTGGAAATAGTGTGCAGCCGCGTGCATGCTCAGCGAATCGCTGGCGTGCCGATAAGTCAATCGAGGTCTTGACGACCGACCGGGCATCAGTCGATTGTTTCGAGATCCCCATGGAGGGTTGATGAAGTTCGCAACGCTCGTCGTGTTTGCCCTGGTGGCCGGCGCAATCCCTGCGTTTGCTCAAGAGCAAGAGGTCGTTCTGGCGGCGCCGGCGTTCGAGCAACAACGGGAAGAGCTTGCACATTGGCTCAAAAAGTACGAAGCGTGGGAGAAGTGGTTCGAGCTATGGGGGAACAGGGTCGCGCATAATTTCGACGATATGCCGATCTGGGAACGCAAGGAGCGTCCCGAACCGCCGCCGTGGCTCGCGGTGGAATGTCACGATAATCTGGTCGCCGATGGACGGCTGGCGACGGCCTGCTACCTTCTCCGCCACTGGGATGAACAGCCGTTGCTCATTCTGCAACGACGGACGTCGTCGTTGACGAAGTCACGCAGCACGGTCGACGACAAGGTCGTGAAGCAGTCGTTTTTTCGACGAGTTCACCTGACGGGAGGCTGGTTGGAGGCGCGATATCCCGCGACGCCGGCGTACGGCATCATCGGTATGCAGGTCGGCGTGATCGAGGCCGGGCGATTCACCCTGCCCGCGGTCGGGATGATGGTGGTGATGGTTCCTGACGCCGCGGGAGGGCACACCTTGAGGCCGGCTTCGACGCTGGGTTTCGGTTATCTGCTCGGCAACTTCGTGCCCCCGTTCATGAAGAGGCAGGTCAGTCTTCATCTCAACCTTGTCAGAACGCATCTTCTTGGCGGTGAGCTGATCGCTTCCGGGGACGACCAACGTCCACCTGTTCGGACTGTCGGTGAGCCCACGACGACGCCGCTGATTGAACCGGCGTCTATCGCCGGCCGTTGTCGTCCGACGCTCGAGGCGCAGCATGGCAGACGACCATGTCTACGCCTCGCGATCGGACGTCGTCAGAACCGAATCCGGGCGCCGAGCTGAAACGGAACGGACCAGCGCGAGCTCTCCTCGTTGATGTCGCGCAGGCCCTCCTCGACGAGCCAGTCCACATCCGACAGCCCACCCATGAATCGCAGCTGCGTCTCGAACATCAGCTCGAACGGGCCGACGCCGACGAGCATCCCGGCGGTCGGGCCCAGGGTGAACGCCCAGGACGTCTCGAAGAATTTCCCGTCCTGAGCGGCGAGTCCCGGCAACGCCGATGTGGGGACGTTCACGAACTCACCTCTGATGTCGCCTAACCGGTTGAGGCCTCCCAGGTAACCCACAAAGGGCGTGAAACGGGTGCGGGCGAAGAAGAAGCGCTGGCCGCCTTCGACACCCCAGTAGCCGTAGTCCTCGAAGTTCACGTTCAGCGGCACGTTGGCCGCGCTCGCGGTGCCGATGCTCACCGTCTCCGACGCGCTCTCCGACCAGACGAAGTTCAACACCACTTCGTTACGGGGGGTGACGCGGTAGCCGACGCCGACCTTCGTGATCGCCATGCGGCCGTACACGTCGTCATAGCTCGTGTCAGTGATGTTGATCGGCACGCCGCCGGTCGTGGCCCCGGTCGCGGCGTGAATCATGTCGCCGGTGAACTGGTTGTCCCATCCCCACTGGAACGCGAACGTCAAGCGATTCCGGAGGGTTGACGTCGCGTCCACACTGACCTGCGTCCGCTGTTCGACCTGGAGCTTCACGGCTTCGGTCCGCGTCACGTCTACGCGATCGCCGACCTTGAGCCCCGCCATGATCTTGGCGTCGGTCCCATCAACCAGACGGCGCGTGTAGACGGTGCCACCTGGTCCCGTGAACGTCACCGTGCGCAGTGCCGGATCCCACCCCGTGATGGTGACGGTCGTCACGCGCTGCGACGCGACGGTGGCCTCGGGCAGAACGCCGGGCGTCGCGGTCGCGACCGGCGGATCGGTCCGGTCGACGGCTGGCTCGCCGGCCGGCTTCGGGCGGACACTGACCCGGTCGTAGTACGCGACGGTCACGATATCGCCGGCTTGAAGCTGGTCGAGTCCCGCGCCCGACATCGGGATGTCGATGGTGACGACGTTGCCTCGATCGCCGCGGATTCTGACCGTTCGGGCTTTGGTGTCGACGGCCTCCACGGTTCCGCGCAGCGTGATTTGGTTCTGGACTATCTCATTCGGCTGCTGTGCCCGCGCAACGGTGGCTAACAGCACCATGGACAGGAACAGCAACAGTGCGGGTCGGATCTGTTTCAACACAGCAAGACTCCATATCGCGCCACCGATCATCAGCTTCGGCTCGTTTGGGCGCATCACAGCGAGCCATGGGGAGCGACAGTTAGTTCCGGGCTGTGCGGCATTCCTCTTCGATCTACTTCTTGGCAAGTTCGTTCAGCCACACGACGGTGGCCCCGTAGTCCTCGATCAGGACCGCACCGGCTGCGTCCAGCCCGATCTTGGCCGCCGGCGCCAGTTCCCCAACTCCGGCGCCGCCGCTCGACACGTCGAGCAACGCCACGGCCACGTCGTAGCCGGCGACTGGTTTGCTCTCCGGGAGCCCGGCGCCGAGATGCAGCAACGGCCCCGACGTGACCACCGTGAGCAGGCGTCCCGACCCTGTCGTCAGCGCGTGCGCGAACTTGATCGGCATGCGCTGCTCGCCCAACTGGATGAATCCGGCATCCTTCATCGCGGCCAGCACTTTCTGCGCCGAGCTTGTTCCACCCTCTTTCAGGGCCTTCCTGACCGCGCCGCGTTCGTCATCAGACGAGTACCGTGTGACCGTCACCGTGACCGGCGCCGATGCCCTCGCCGAGCCTTTCTTCACCGTCGCCGTCGCCGTGAACGTCTCCGGGACTGCCTGCGCGCCGGCGGTCGCGGCGCAGAGCGCCGCGATCGCCAGCGCGCCGACGCGGCAGATCGGTGAGCGACACGTCACGATTTCACCTTCGGCGGGTAGTTCTTGAAGATCTTCTCGACCGCCTTGTTGATGTTCTGGTCGCGCTTCTCAGGCTTGGCATTCGTGTCGATTTCCTTCGTGCCCAGGCCGCGCCAGGCGACGGCCTTCTTGTTGGCGTCGATGAGGTCGATCGCGAGGGTCCCGACCAGGATCTCGCGCACTCTGACGTCGGTGGTCGTCGATCCCCATCCGCCTCCCCAGCCATATCCGTACCCGCCGTACATCGGGCCCGTGCTGTACCGAGGAAATGTCCTTCTGCTCGTCGAACGCGATATGGAAGACGACGAACACGTCAGGGGCCGTGTCGTTCTTGACCATGCCCTTCTTCGCCAGCTGGTCCTCGATCGCGGCCACGAGGCGCTTGTCGAGGAGCTCGTTCTTCGTCGGCGTGCCTTCCTTCCACGAGTAGGTCTTGAACTGCGTGAAGGTGGCGGTCTTGTCGTAGTCGTAGGTGGTCTTCTGCGCGGCGGCGATCGCCGGCAGCGCGGCAAGTGCGAGTGTCAGGCCGAGTGTGCGGTGGAGTGACATCGTGTCTCCTTCTATCTATGCGTGAGGACGCGAACGAAATTGGCGCGTCATGTGTAACCAGTCCTGCCTGTCTACGGAGTCGGCGCTGGGGTAAAGCCGCCGCCCAACGCAAGATGGAGCGCCACACGATTGGCCAGCCGATCGTTACGGACGCCGATCAGATCGAACTGCGAGCTGATCTGCCTCGCCTGGAGCTGGAGCACGTGCAACAGATCCGTCGCGCCGATGTCGAAGCGCAGGCGATCGATTCGCAGCGCTTCGGTATCCTGCGCCAGCACAGACTCGAACAAACGCTGCTGGTCGGCCAGGAGCTGCTCGTTCGCGAGCGTGCTTTCAACCTCGCCGAACGCGCGCAGCGCGGCCTGTCCATACAGGGCCAGCGCGGTCTTCTGGTCGGCCGTCGCCAATTGCACCTGCGCCTCCAGCGCACCGCCGGTGAAGATCGGCGCCAGCAGATCGACACCCAATCTCCAGAACCCGGCCCCCACACCCGCGAGCCGCAACAGCTCGCTCGTGGAGCGACCGCCAAATGCGGTCAACGTGATGCGCGGCAGGCGCGCCGCCTCGGCCGCCTGGATCAAGTGAAACGCCGACGCGACGCGCCGTTCCGCCGCGATCAGGTCGGGACGGCGCTCGAGTAACTCCGACGGAAGGCCTTCCGGGACCGGCGGCGGCACGCTCGGCAGATCCGGAGCCAGGGCGAGCTCCGCCGAGGGGTATCGCCCCACGACGATCTCGAGGCCGCGCACGCTCTGCTGCCCTGACGTCGCGAACGCGCGCTCGCGCTGTCGCGCGCGATCCAGATCTGCGCCGGCCAGGGCCACGTCCTGCGGGCCCACTTGCCCGATGGCCTGGCGCGTCTTCACCAGGCCCAGCAACTCCTCGTAGACCTTGCTCGCGTCCTCCGCGGTCCGTCGCAGGCGCTCGGTGGCGACGGTGTCGTACCAGAGCGTGGCGACCGTGGCCGCGACCGACTGGCGCGCATAGAGGAAGTCGGCCTCGGTGGCCTGACGCGCGGCGGCGGCCGACGCGCTCTCTGCCCTGACTCGGCCCCAGAGGTCGAGTTCCCAGCCGACCTCGCCGGCGATGCCCGACCGATCGTTGGTCGTATCGCGCCCGACCGCGCCCCCGCCTGCCACGATGGCGATCTGCGGGTACAAGAGCGCGCGCGCCTGGATGGCGAGCGCCACCGCGATGTCAATGCGAGAGGCGGCCGCTTTCAGATCGAGATTGTTCTGAAGGCCCTCCGTCGATCAGCGATTCGAGCTGCGGGTCGGCGAAGGTTCGGACCCAGTCGGTCTCCACGATGCCAGCCGTCGCGAGCTTCGCCTGCCAGAAGGCGGGCATCGCCGTCGTCGCGGGCAGCACCTCCTTCAGCGCGTCGGCGGCCGGTGGTGGATCCTTCACCGCGCAGGCGGACGCGGCGACCACGACGCAGCCAACCAGCACGACGATCGGATGAATCGTTCTCATGGACGTCAGTGCAGGCTGATGTGGTGCTTGATGATGATCCAGTTGAGATACGAGGAGACGCGCAGCAGCACTTTGCGGATGATGTGGATCGGCGTGAAGCTGTGTGTGTAAATCGCGCCGATGCCGCGCGCGCCGGCCGCGAGGAACATGTCTTTGTCACGTGTCGCCGACGACGAGCTTGACCGCGAACCGTCCCTCCGGCGGCGGCATCGCCCCTGTTTGCGGGAGCGTTCCCGTGAGCGGCATCTGGCCCTGTCCCTGCGCCCAGATGATCGAGTCGACCTTGCCTTTGATGATTCGCCCCGGGTATGTCGAGAGCGCGATCTCGGCCGAGTCTCCCGGCTGCACGGCATGCAGCTCGTTCTGACCGAAGAGGGCGATGATGACGTGCTCCGTCTCGACGAAGCTCATGACCGGCAACACCGGCAGCTGCGAGACGGTCGAGCCGGGCCGCAGTTGCAGGTTGATCACGTAGCCATCGGCCGGCGCGTAGTACGTCGTCTCACTGAGCTTCCACTTCGCCTCCTCCAGTTGCGCGAGAATCTGCGCCACGTCCGCCTGCTCGTTCCCGTACCTGGCGTCGATCTTTTCGCGCAGGCCGGCGGCCTTCGCACGGTACGCGGTGACCTCCTGTTCGGCGCCGGAGAGCTGCGGCAGCAGCGCGCCAAGGTCCGCTCGCTGCTGCGCCGCGTCGGCCTCCCACCGCTGCGGCTCGAACTGATCGCCGGCACCCGCTTCCGCCAGCTGCTTGGTTTGACCGGCACGCAGTTCTGCCAGCCTCAAGCGCACCTGCCCGGCCTCGATCGAGCTCTTGATCGACTCCACGCGGTTGAGCGACACGTCGATCTGCGCCTCCGCGGCTTTCGCGTCTTCACGCTGGGCGCTCACGTTGGCCCTCGTCGTCGCCACCAGCGCCTCCAGGCGATCGACCTGGTACTGGAATGGGCGCGGATCGATCCGGAACAGCACTTCGCCTTTCTTGACGAGACGATTCGGCTCGACGGGCACCTCGATCACACGGCCGGTGACACGCGGGAGGACCTGCACGACGTACTTCAACACCTGGACGTCGAGCGCTGACGGCGCGTACACGTTGAGCAGGAGCATCAGCCCCGCGAGCCCCATGATCGGGATGGTGATGACGACCACCGCCGCCGCGGTCGTCCAGCGGAGCCACTTGAACTTGAAGAAGATCAACCAGACGAAGAACGAGTAGATCGCGAGAAGCAGGACTTCCATGTCAATGTTTTCCCGGCGCGCTGCTGACGGTCACCAGGTTCGCGTCGTCATGCGCCTCGTGAGCGGGTTCTTCGTGTGGCGCCTCGGCGGGAGTGTGATGATCGACGCGGTCCGTGCCATAGGCCATCTTGTAGAGCACCGGCTTCGAGTACGCCCATAGCCAGGCAATCGGCCAGAGCAAGCCGCCGAAGAACAGGGAGAGCAGACACAACGTCTTGATCGCGTCGGCCTGCGGGTGCCCACGACGCTCCGCGATCTTCTCGGGCAGGATGTGGACCATCCAGAAGACGTAGATGAGGAGCCCCGGCACGAAGAGCAGGACGAAGATCGCCATGTAGTCCGCAACCGTGTCGACGAGCTCAGGGGACAGGTGCATGCTCTTCCTTCCTCCGCTCCGCCTTCGCGCGACGGCCCTCGTCGATCGCCGCCGTCGTCTTGCGGGACGGGAGACCCACGCCCGCCGAGAGGGATGACGGCCGTTCGGCGAGGGCTGGCCAGGCTGTCGCCCACACGCAGCTCCTGCCGACGAAAAGGACGACGCGAGGATGACCTGTCACGCCGCCTGCTCGGGCCAGGACGCAGAGGCCTGACGCAGCGTCCTCGACGGCGCCTCGCCAAAGGCGTGACGATAGCGCCCAGCAAATCGGCCGAGCTCGAAGAACCCGTACGCCATGGCGACGTCGGTGACGGTCGTCGTCTTTGGATCGGCGGTGCGGAGCGCGTCGTGTGCGGCCCGCAGCCGCTCGCTGATCGCGAACTGTTTCGGACTGAGTCCGACGACGTCGCGAAACGCGGCTCGCAGCGTGCGCTCGCTGACGCCTGCCATCCCACTCATCTCGGCGACCGTCACCGGCTCGCCGACGTTGTTGTGCAGGTACGTCACGACTCGCGCGACGAGCTCGGGACGCGGGATGCGCAACAGCGAACGACGCGCCGTGTGCGCCAGGGACGCCTCCGTAAACGAGCGGAAGCGAGGAGTGTGAGCAAGGTGTATGTCTGGCATGCCCGCCACGATATGGCGCGGCGCGTTTGGCGGGAACTCGCTGAAGTACGAATCGCGCTGTGTTTAGTTCCCCGTGGGGGACTGGTACTATTGACAGCGCCCCGCCGAGCACGTGACCACGAACCTCTCGTGCAGACGGGCGCGCACCTTGCCCGCCTCCCCGCTCATCGAGATGAGAACGTCGTACGCGCCTGCAGGCACAGCCCGAAACTCCACGACACTCACTCGGGGCGCCGCGGCGCCAGTCAACTGGACCCTGCTGCTGCGGTAGTAGTCGCCTGAATCCACGACGAAATCCAGAAACCGGTTCTCGCTGGCGGGCTCCACGAGCACCTCGATGATCACGACCGCCGGGGCCTGCCCGATTCGCGGCCGGACGTGCGCGCGCAGCGCCGGTTCCGTCTCCTGATCGTGGATCCCGACGCCTGCAGGCCGCCAGCGGCCAGGGCGAGGCACGGCGCGGCCGCAGCCACCAGCAATCCGGCCGCCGCATATGCCCTCGCGATCGATGTCATCGGCCATTCCCTGCGATCCGTCCCGGCTGCTCCATGCACGCCAACCGTGGATCGCGATGCCACCAGGGGGCTATGCAGAACCACCCCGCGGACCGGTTTGGCATGGCCGCGTCCGAGTCCCCGACCCGAGCGTGAGCTCATGCGTCAGGGCCCGGCGCGACCAAGGAGGACTACGTGATGAGGTGGGCAACACAGATCGCAGCGGCATGCTCGCTGCTCAACCGTCGCTCAGTGCTCGTGGTGCGCGTCACCGACGAGGATCGTCAATGAGGCCTGTCTGAGGATCGCGGCGCTGTCAGACGATGCCCTCGCGGACGGCGAACTGAATCAGCGCCGCGGTCGAATCGATGTGGAGGTGCTCCATCATCTTGTACTTGTGAAAGGCGACGGTCCTGACCGAGAGGTCCAGGACGGTCGCCACTTCCTTCATCGAGCGGCCCTCGGCCAGTAGTTGGAGCACTTCGCGCTGTCGTGCCGTCAGCCCGTGAATGCGCTTGCGCGTCTGCGGATTCTGAATCAGCGCACCGACGAGATGCTGCGTCAGGAACGGCGTCACGTAGCTGTGATGGCTCATCACCTCGCGCACCGCGGTCGCCAGCTCCGAGCCGGCTGATCGCTTCAGCAGATACCCAGAGACACCGATACGGAAGGCCTCAGCCGCCACGTCGGGATCCTCGTTCATCGTCAGCATGATGATGCGCACGCTCGGGACGAGGCGGCGGACCTCGCGTGCGGTGTCGAGCCCGTTCAGTGACGGCATCGTCACGTCGAGGATCGCGACGTCAGGTTTGATCTGTTCCACCCGGGCGAGAAAGGCGCGTGGGTCGCTGAACTTGCCGACCACCTCGCAGTCCGGCACGAGAAGGTGCTCGAGGGCGTCGGTGAGGAGCGTGTGATCGTCGACGACGGCAATTCGAGGTTTCATGACATGGGGACCCGCATTGTTTCACGGCATGGGATGCGCCTGCACACGATGTTGCACGAACTTCGTTTCATCGCTCGTCGCCGCATGGGCTGTTCGTCCAGCACACCCCAGGCGCTCCTCCGCGCCATCTCAGAGGACCGTGCACTCTCGCGCTCACGGACGAGCTCGCACTGCCGACAGCACGTCGCAAAGGGCAAGGCACGCAGACGGGCTTCGGCAATGCGGCCGCAACAGCGGCTGCATCGACCGTAACGCCCCTCGCTGAGACGCGCGATCGCCTGATCGATGCCGCGGAGCGTCCCGGCGGCGATTTCGAGAACCTTCACCTCGAGATCAGCTGGATCCGTATCATCCGGTTCCTTGACCATGGTGACGGTTGAGCCGCCTTCGCGCATCTGCGTGATGCGGCGGTGAATCTCGCCGGCCAGATCGCGCCGGCGCGCCTCGAGCCGCGCACGCAGTTCCTTCCGGTCGTTTCGCTGAGGCTTGGGTGGCATGGCATCCTCTCAATCTCGCATCGAACACTCCGGCGCGTCAGACCCGCGGCCATCACACAGTCAGCGCCGGCGTCCACCGCCGCCGCGCGTGCCACCGCTCGGGCGATAACTGCCCGATCGCGTGGGCGACGATGGGCTGCTGCGCATGCTCGACGCGTCGTTCGTCCGCCGTGCACCATCGCTACGGGCTGCGGAGTCGCGGTCCAGCTGACCAATCGTGGCCGGCTCGGTCCGCGCCGGCGTGCTCGTACCGCGATCCTGGGCACGGTCCCGTTGCTGCGGAGTCGGCGTGTCGACGCCGCCCCAGGAGCCGTTGTCGTACTTCTGCCAGGAACCATCCTGTTTGCGATACACGTCGCCGTCCCGCCCGGCGTACACGTCGCCGCCCGAGGTTTTGGTAATCCCGCCGCTGTCTCCGCGGCGTGACACGGCCGAGCCTTCGCTGGTGCGCGTCACGCGTGTCGTCGTGTCGGTGACGTTGTTCGTCACGCGACGGGTCGTCGCCCACTGATCCCCACGGCTGACGCCCGTCGAGCCCCAGCTGCCGTAGACACCCGCGCCTTGCCGCGTCGCGCCGACGGCGCCCGTGCGAGGGTTGTACGCTTCGGCATAACCCCGCGCGCCGTACGGTCCGTACGCCACGGCGCCCCGCGCATACGTGCCCGTGCGCGGGTTGTACCGCGCACCGACTCCTGCTCCACCGTACGGTCCATAGACCGCCGCGCCACGGCCATACGTGCCGGTCCACGGGTTGTACCAGGCGCTGTATCCATAGGTGGGGTAGTACGGGAAGTACGCCGGATAGAACCCGCCGTACCCGACGTACGGCGGGTAGTAGTAGCCTGTCCCCCACACCGCGCAGCCCCACCCCACCATGACGCCGGTGTACGCAGCCGCCGACGCAAACACCACCCAGTCGTCGTCATCGTCCTCGACAGTCACGTACGTCACGTTGTGCGCCGGAGAGCTGACGGGGATCTCATAGATCTCCTTCGGGACCGACCCGGTCACTTCCCACGGCCCGCTCGCACTCTTCGACATGAACCACACGCCCTGGAAGCACATGTAGTAGAGGTCGCCGACCTTGATGATGTCCTTGTCGGTGTTCGCGGCACGGGACAGCGTGGTCTGCGGAATGGGTTGGAATTCCGGCGCACCCTGATACGTCACGTCCGGCGCCTTGACTTCCTTCTTGCTCACGCGCGCCGTCTGCGGCACCTGCGCGAGAAGGACCGCTTCAGCCGCCTGCACGGTGCCGGGAACCGACGCCAGGACACGTGAACGCTCGTGCTCGAGAGGGATCTTCGCGAAGTCGGCGGGGAGCGTGAGCGTGGCAAACGTCCACGGACCGGTGAAGTTGGGCGCCGAGAACCAGCGTCCGGCCACGAGGTAGTACACCGGACCGGTCTGACCGAGCCGGAACACATCGGATTCGGTGTTGCGAACCCAGAGCAGCTTCGTGCCCGGCACCGGCTCGTACTGAGCCGCACCGCGCAACAGAATCAATTCGCCGGGCACCATGCTGACGAACACGGTCGGGGCGGCGGACGGAGTCGACGTCGCTTTGGGCACCGCGGCGCGCACTTCCTTCCAGTTGTCTTCGGCGGGGAGCTTCGAGAAGCTCGCAGGCAATTGGCCGGTCGCCGTCCACGGGCCTGATACGCTGCTCGACTTCAGCCACTGACTCTCGTGCCGGAGATAGAACGTCTTCGACGGCTGGTGCTCGAACAGATCCCAGTTGGTGTTCACAGCGAACCGAAGATCGTTGTTCTCAATCGGACTCCAGATCGGATCGCCGTCGAGATTGACGACCACGGCCGGTCGTGTGCTGAAGAAGATCGCCGGCGGATCCGCCTTGAGACCCTCCACGTTCTTCGGACGAATGAGGCTCGCGTCCACGGCGGCCAGTACCCGGTCGAGCGCGATGACGCGCTCGGTCAACGGCATGGCGGCTGTGACATCAGCGGCGATGCCGCCGGCCTGCTCTTTCGGGACTGACGGAAAGTTCGATCGGAGGATTCTGAAACTGGAGATGTCGACGAGTCGTTCCGAGACCGACACACGCGTGTCCGCTTCGGCCATGATCGTTCCGAGGTGTTCCTTCTCGCTCCCCTTGGCGGTGTGCGCGACCGCGACGTACAACGTCACCAGCTTCTGATCGTCCCAGCTGGCAACCTGCGGCTCATACACGACGACGAGCGCGCCGTTGGGAGCGAGATAGCGGCGTGGCCAGCCGATGTCGGGCGCAGCCGCCGCCGGCGCGGGCGTCGGCGTACTCGCCGTCTGCATCAGCGCCGCGCACACACCACCGGGTGGCAGCAGCAGCGCTATCAACACGACCCAGGCGACCGAAGCGGTCCCTCGCATGCCACGCGTACGCATAGCGCCCTCCTTTGCAGGCGCCAGCATTGGAGGCGCGGCCGCGCTCGCGCTATGCAGAAGCGGCGGCTCATCAGCCACCGAAACTGCATAGATGGCGCGCGGATCGACTGGCTACGCTGGGATCAGTCTCGCGCGAAGGACGCCCACGGAGGTCGTCGGAACGCGCGAAAGGAGCCTCGTCATGAAGAAGCTGTTGTTCGGAGCGTTCGTCGTGAGCCTCGCGGCCGCCACGCCGGCGCGCGCGCAAGGCGATCGCCCCGTGCACCTCAACATCGGTGGCGGGGCGACCATGCCCATCTCCGATGTGTCGGATCGGTTCGGCACCGGGGGCGGGTTCAATCTCGGTGTGATCTTCGAGCCGACACCTACCTTCGGCATTCAGATCGAGTAACGTGTACAACACCCTCAGCGGGGAAAGCAGAACCATCCCCGTCTCGGGCACACCGGCGACGGCCTTGCGAACGGCACCGCGCTCATCGAGTCGCATCACAAGATGCACTACATAGACTTCAACGGCATCCTCCAGACGTCGGGCGAGTCCATCGTCAAGCCGTACGGCATCGGCGGCTTCGGTATGTACTACCGCAGCGTCAGCCTGACGACGCCGGACGTCGGCTTCACCACGTGGTGCGACCCGTACTGGTACGTCTGCTATCCGGTGGCCGTCGCCGGTCGATCGCATCATCGGTGACCGCGCGATCGTGGGACCCGGGCATCAACTTCGGCGCCGGTATCGGATTCAGGCTCGGTGAGTCGGCCCTCTTTTACGTCGAGATGCGGTGGCACTACATGTGGGGCCCTGAGTTCACCGGCGCGGACGGCGTCGCCCAGAAGGCGAACGGACAGTACCTCCCGATCACGTTCGGGTTCCGCTTCTAAGTCGCGGGTGGGCCGGGGCCGGTTCTGGTCTCCGGCACCGCTCTTCCGCCGGGAGTACGCGTCGCGCGGGTCTCGGATGCTGAGGACGGCTGCGTGACAACAGGAGGCGTCGATCATCACCGGCATGCAGCGCTCGGCATCGATGCCCTGCCGGAGTTTCTTCGCGCGGCAGTCGAGTGGCTGCCCACCGGCGTGCTGATCGTCAATGCCGACAGCATGATCCTGGCGGCCAACCGCGAGATCGAGCGCGTGTTCGGCTACACCAGCACGGAGCTGACCGGCGAGTCGGTTGACGTGCTGGTTCCTGACGCCTCGCGGTCGGCTCATGCCGGGCTCCGCGACAATTACCTGCGACACCCGAAACCTCGGATCATGGCCGCAGCGCGCGAGGTGTTCGGACGCCGCAAGGATGGCTCCGAAGTGCCGGTCGAAGTCCGTCTGACGCCGGTGGCCCTTGGCGAGACGCGATTCGTCCTCGCCTCGGTCATCGATGTGTCCGATCGCAACCGCCTCCAGCGAAGCGTGCGCGCGTCGCGGGACGAGCGGCGACAGTTCGAGGCGCTCGTCGGCGACCTCGGGGCTGAATTCGTCAATCTCCGACCCGACGACATCGATCGGACGATCGAGGAAGCGCTGGGTCGCGTGGTGCGGACCCTCGACCTCGACCGAAGCGCACTGTTCCAGCTCGTGGACGAGAGCGGCGACTTCGTCCACACGCATCAATGGACGCGGCCCGGCTGGCCATCGCCGTCGCCGCGTGTCCCGGCGGCGGAACAACTGCCCTGGCATCTGACGCAGATCCGCGCCGGCCACCTTGTCAGCTTCGAGACGCTCGACGAGGTCCCCGACGAGATCGACCGCGCCAGCCTGGCACGGCTCGGAACCAGGTCGAGCATTACCGTGCCGATCGCGATCGAGGGCCGCACCTGGGGCGCTGTCAGCTTCGGCGTCGTCCGCGACAGCCGGCAGTGGACTCCGGAGGTCATCAACCGGCTTCGCGTCGTCGCGCTCATCTTCGCCAGCGTGCTCGCGCGGAGGCAGGGTGATGAGGCGCTCCGGCGCGCGGTGGTCGAGGGTGCGGCCATGCGAGATCGGCTGCGAGACGAGAACGCGTACCTGCGTGAAGAGCTGAAGGTGCTCACCGGTGCGCCGATCATTGTCGGGCACAGCCCGGCGTTTCGACGCGTGCTCGAGCTGATCCGGCAGGCGGCATCCACCGATTCGACGGTGCTCCTCCTCGGGGAGACAGGCACCGGAAAAGCGATGCTCGCCAACCGCATTCACGAGCTGAGCGCCCGCCGCGAACGCGCGATGGTACGCGTGAATTGCGCGTCGCTCTCGGCGGCGTGGATTGAAAGCGAGCTGTTCGGCGCCGAGGACGGAACGTTTGCCGCGACCGAATCCAGGCATGTCGGGCGACTACAGCTCGCCAACGGCTCCACGGTGTTCCTCGACGAGATTGCCGATCTGCCCCTCGACGCGCAAGCGATCCTGACGCGGGTGCTCCGGAACAGGCACATCCAGCCGCACGGCAGCGCCACACCGATGACGGTCGACGTGCGGATTGTCGCCGCGACGCGCAAGGACTTGACCCGCTGCATCGCGGAAGGGACGTTCAGAGACGACCTGTACGACCAGCTCAATGTCGTGCCCATTCACCTCCCTCCCCTGCGCGAGCGCCCCGAAGACATTCCACTGTTCGTCTGGCGGTTCGTCGACGAATTCTCCGAGGCCTATGGCAAGCGGATCGACGCCATCGATCAGGAATCGATGGCCGCCCTGCAGAGACATTCCTGGCCGGGCAACGCCCGTGAACTGCGCAACCTCGTCGAGCGCGCGATGATCGTGCCCACCGGACGACGCCTCCGCATCGCGCTCCCCCCGAACGAACGTGGGGTGATACGGCGGCATGAGGCGCTGGCCGACGTCGAGAAGGAACACATCACACAGGTCCTGTTCGCGTGCGGGGGACAGATCGACGGGAAGGCTGGCGCCGCCGCTCGTCTCGGACTCACGGCGCGCGCGCTCAAGATGCGGATGGCGAAGCTCGGCGTGCGGCGACCGCGTGAGTAGACGAGCCGTACATGCCGGTCGATCGGGTAGTATTGCAGCCTTGGTGATGACCACCAACACTGCACGGCCAGCCCGCATCCTCGTGGTCGACGATCATCCGATCGTGCGTCTCGGCATTCGTCAGATGATCGACGCCGAGCCCAGTCTGACGATGTGCGGTGAGGCGGAGTCGGCGGAGACGGCGCTGCGGCTGGTGAAATCGTCGGACGCCGATCTCGTCGTGCTCGACTTGTCGCTCAAGGACGGGAGCGGTCTCGAATTGATCCGCACCTTGCGCGAGATCGCGCCGCGGCTGCCGGTGCTGGTGCTCTCCATGCACGACGAGCATCTGTTCGCCGAGCGCGCCCTGCGCGCCGGCGCGCACGGCTACATCATGAAGCACGAGGCGATCGACGGCCTGATCGGCGCGATTCAACAGGTGCTGGCCGGACGCGTGGTCGTCAGCGAACGAATGTCGCAGCGGATTCTCGGCCGGCTCGGCACCGATACGGTCGAGTCCCGAGCTCCGCTGGGCAATCTGACGGATCGCGAACTGGAGGTCTTCGAGCTGATCGGGCGAGGACTGAGCACCGCCGCGATCGCCGAGCGGCTGGAAGTCAGCATCAAGACGATCGAGACCTATCGCTCGAACATCAAAGTCAAGCTGGATATCAAGGACGCGGTCGATCTGATCCGCTTCGCCACGACCTGGATCGAGCGCGTCTGAGCGTGCTAGCGGCGGCGACGCGCGGAGTGCTTTCTGAGCACGCCGTAGCACTCGCAGGACGCCGATGACTTCAGCGCCGCTGGATCGACGATAACCATGCGACCCCGCCCGTAGTCGATCAGCCCCTTGTCGCGCAGCGCGCCGATCGTCAACGTCACGGTCGGACGACGAACACCCAGCACGCGCGCCAATGACTCCTGCGTGAACTCGAAGTCATTGCCGCCGGCGAGATCCCGCATCGTCAGGAGCCATCGGGCGCACCGCTCTTCCACCGAGTGGAGCGCGTTGCAGGCGACCGACTGAATGAGCGACGTCACGAAATCCTGGGCGTAGGCGTTGACGAGCGCCGCGAATGTTCCGTGGCGCCGCATCTCGCGCTGAAAGGCGCTGACCGGCATGGCCAACGCGTCGTCGGCAATCGTCATGGTGGCCTTGCACAGCATGCGCTCGCGCCCGAACAGCGCCTCGATGCCAACGACGCCTTCGCTGCCGACGGAGGCGATTTCCGCCGCCCGGCCCCCTCCCGCACTTCGACTGATCGAACACGCCCCCGCGCGCAGAAAGTAGACCGTATGGAGCGGATGACCTGGTGAAAAGATTACATGGCTGACCGGCAGGCTCACCGGCTGGAGGACCGAGCTAATCCGTCGATACTCGGACGCCGGCAGACCGGCGAGTATCCGGTTCTTCCTGTGTGGCGACAGTAAAGCTCGTCTTTGCATAGCAGTCGGCGCTCGTACTCCTCCCGGGTATCGGTCGGTGACGGTCTGTACCAATTCACATGAACCAGCATGGCGACGAAAGCCGATCGGTGTTTAGCAAGTTGCAAGCCGATCGGTGTCGCCCGAATGCCGCTGGGCCATCGGCCCGCAAGCACCGCGATCGTCCTTGGTGTGCCGCTTTTGCACAGAAAGCTGGACCAATTCTTCGTACGGTTTCGTACGCTCGTTCGCAAGGGGGCCGGGTTGGCGTAGACTCCTCCCACGCGAGCTGAGGGTGCTCCACCGTTTGGCAGATTCCGCATTGCCGACCCGCAATGGCTCCTGACATCAGCTTCCCCGCGCGGATCCTCATCGTCGACGACCATCCGGTCGTACGTCTCGGCATGCGCCGTCTCATCGAGTCTCACCCCGGGCTCTCGGTCGTGATCGAGGCCGATACCGCGGAGCAGGCGGTCCTGGCCGGGACGAGCACGAACCTGGATCTCGCCATCGTCGACCTTTCGCTGAAAACAGGCTCGGGTTTGGAGCTCATCCAGACGCTGCGCGCCGCCGCACCGACGCTGTCGGTACTGGTGCTGTCGATTCACGATGAGGTGCTGTTTGCCGAGCGTTGCGTGAGGGCTGGCGCCCGCGGCTACATCATGAAACAGGAGGCCGTGGACAACCTCATCACGGCGATCGAACATGTCCTGGCTGGCGGCATATTCGTGAGCCAGCGGGTCCTGCAGGCCAGGCTCGGTGTGCCGGACCGCTCGCCTCCGAGCGCCGGCCGTCTCGGAAATCTCACGAATCGTGAGATCGCGGTTTTCGAGTTGCTTGGACGCGGGGTGAATGCGGCGGCCATCGCGAGTCAGCTGGACGTCAGCGTGAAAACCGTCGAGGCCCATCGTTCGAATATCAAAACCAAGCTCAATCTCAAGACTGCAGCGGACGTCGTCAGGCACGCGGCAGCATGGACGAGCCGTTTCTAAAGCGGCACGCGGCGCTGGTCATCCTCGTCTGGATGGCGACTCTCCCCACGCCTGTCTTCGGCCAGGCAGCCATTGCCGGTTCGGTCTTGGACTCGTCAGGAGCGCCCTTGGCCAACGTCATCGTCGAGGCGAGCAGCCCCGCCCTCATCGAGAGAGTCCGCACGACTGTCACCGATGCCAACGGACGATACCGCATCGAGGAACTGCGACCGGGTGCCTATGAGGTGACGTTCACCCTCCCGGGCTGGAATGCGTCCAAGCGGCGGGTCGAACTGGCGGGGTCGTTCACCGCGACGGTCGACGCCACCCTCGGCGTCGCTGATCTCACTACGCTCGTGACCGTCACGGGGCAGTACCCCACCGTGGACGTGCACAGCGCCAGGCGCGAGATCACCCTGGGCGGCGATCTCGTGAAATCGATTCCGACCGTTCGCAGCTACAACGCCCTGGTCGTGCTCGTCCCGGGCGTCGTCACCGCCGCAAACGACACGGTGACGGGCACCGCCACGACGGCGTTTCCCATGCACGGCGGCCGTGTGAATGAGGGCCGCCTCCAGCTCGACGGGCTGAACGTCGGCAGTCCGCCCTCTGGCAATTCAGCGGCGAGCTACGTCGTGGACGTGGGCAGTGCCCAGGAAGTGACGTTTTCCTCGGGCCCGTCAGGCGAATCCGAAACCGCCGGACTGGTGATGAACATCGTGCCCAAGCCGGGCGGCAACACCACACGCGCGTCGCTCTTCGCGAGCGGCACCGGCGAGCAACTCCAGTCGGACAACCTCACGCCGTCGCTGAAGTCACAAGGCTTTGTCGCGCCCACACCGCTGACGAAGGTGTACGACTTCTCGACCACGATTGGGGGACCGATCGTGAAGGATCGCATCTGGTACACCGCACATGCGAAGACGGGCGGCAGCACCAAGGTGAGCGGCAACGTGTACTACAACCTGAACGCCGGCCGGCCAACCGAGTGGCTCTACGCGCCCGACCGCGATCGGCCCGCTTACTCGGACCGGACGTTCGAGAACGCCAGCGCCCGGGTCACCTGGCAGCTGACGCCGCGCAACAAAGTCGGCGGCTTCTGGGACGCGCAGGCCTTGTGCCGGAAGTGTACCGGCGCCACTCCCGGCAACGCCGAGCCCGCATCCAGTGTCGCCGGAAGCGGTCGGCGTCCTGGGACGGCCGCTGCACGTGACTCAGGCAACGTGGTCATCGCCGGTGACGAACCGGCTGCTGCTCGAAGCAGGATTCGGCGGCACGTCCTTCGGTGTGGGCAACTTCGAGCGCACGCCGAACCCCACGCGCGATCTGATTCGCGTGGCCGAGCAGTGCGCGAGCGGCTGCGCGGCAAACGGTGGCGTTCCCGGGCTGGTCTACCGATCGCAGGACTTCAGCGTCGCGTACACGGGCTCGTACCTGTGGAAGGGATCGGTGTCGTACGTCACGGGCGCTCACAGCCTCAAGGTCGGCTATCAGCACACGCTGATGACCGACGATCGCACGTGGATGACGAACAGCCAGAACCTCACGTATCGCGTCAACAACGGCGTTCCGAATCAGCTGACCCAGTCGATCTCGCCGTGGGTGAACGACGCACGCGTCGCGTGGCAGGCCCTGTTTGCCCAGCAACGATGGACGGAAGGTCGTCTGACGCTGCTCGGAGCGGTGCGATTCGATCGCGCGCGAAGCTGGTTCCCTGCTCAGCAGGAAGGGCCTTCTCGGTTCCTGCCGACGCCGATCGTCATCCCCGAAACACGAGGCGTCGACAGCTACATGGACATCACGCCCAGGATGGGCGCCGCCTATGACGTCTTCGGCAATGGCCGAACGGCGCTCAAGATGGAGCTCGGCCGATATCTGGAAGGCGCCGGCGTGACAGGCAACTACGCCAACACCAACCCCACTCTGCGCCTGCCCCAGACGACGATGGTCTTTGGCACGGCGGGGGTCACGCGGGCCTGGATCGACGAGAACCAGAACTTCGTGCCTGATTGCGATCTGCTGAATCCCGGCGCGCAGGATCTTCGGGCTCGTGGCGAAGACCTCTGCGGCGTGGTCTCGAACGTGAACTTCGGGAAGAACGTCCTGACCAACAGCTTCGATCCGGCCATCCTCAGCGGCTGGGGGATTCGTCCGTCGGAGTGGAGCCTTGGCGTGTCGTTCGAGCATCAGATTCTTCCGCGCGCGTCGGTGCTCGTGGCCTATCGGCACCGTTGGTTCAACGGATTCTTCGTGGCGGACAACCAGTCGCTACAGGCGTCCGATCTGACGCCGTTCACGCTGGTCGCGCCCGTGGATCCTCGATTGCCAGGAGGCGGGGGCTACGAAGTCTCTGGCCTCTACGACGTCAACCCTGACAAGTCCGGGCAGGTCGACAACCTCATTGCCGACTCGAACGGGTATGGCGAGTGGCAACAGGACTTCAACGGCGTGGACGTGACCGTCAACGCTCGCATCGGTGAGGGCTTCACCCTGGTGGCGGGCACGAGCACCGGTCAGACGGTCGCCGACAATTGCGACGTCCGCGCGCGACTGCCGGAACTCGCGACCACCACGACTGGAACCAGCGCGTTCGGCGCCGGACTGTCCGGGTCCGCCGTGACGCCGGTCAGCCCGTACTGCCACGTGGCGTTCGGGATCCTCACTCAGTTCAGGGGACTCGTCTCGTACTTCATTCCACGAGCCGACGTGCAACTCTCGGCGACGTTTCAGAGCAAGCCCGGGGCGATGCTGGCCGCACAGTACGCGGCGCCGAATTCGGCCGTGGCGCCTTCGCTCGGCAGGAGTCTCTCGGGAAACGCGCAGAACGTCACGGTCAACCTGGTGGCGCCCGGTTCCATGTACGGCGATCGCCTCAACCAGCTCGATGTTCGCGTTGGCAAGCTCTTGAGATTGGGCCGATCGCAGGCGATGCTGGCGCTCGACTTCTACAATGCGTTGAACTCGAGCGCCGTACTGTCATATAACACAGCGTTCGTTCCGGGCGGCACGTGGCTGCAGCCGACAGCAATCCTGACGCCACGGCTCATGAAGGTCACGGCGGAGATCGACTTCTGAACTGCCATGCGGAGATCGTTCACGCGCGGTCGCGTTCGGCCCGTGGCTGTTGATCGCGACGACAGTCGTCGCCCTTCGTCTGGGCGACACGGCGTGGGCCCAGGAACGACAGCAGCAAGTGCTGGTGCTGTATTCGACCAGGCAGGACGCGCAGATCGTCATCGTCGGCGATCGTGAGCTGCCGCGAATCCTCGGGGAAGGTCTTCCCGCCGGCATCGACTACTACACAGAACACATCGACCAGGCGAGGTTCTCTCACGCCGAGTACCAAATCGCCTTTCGCGATTCCCTTCGATTGAAATACGAGCACCACCGGTTCGACGTCGTGATCGCGATGGGCGACGTTCCGCTCGATTTCGTCGACCGGAATCGAGACCTGCTGTTTGACGGCGCGCAGGTTGTGTTTTTTTCGGACCAGCCTCTGACCCGCCCGATCGCCGACGCCACTGGAGTGGTCGTCGAACGGAACTTCAGCGGCACACTCGCGCTGGCGGCTGCGCTGCAACCGGATCTCCGGCAGGTGTTCATCGTCACCGGCGCCGCCGGGCGGTATCTGGACGAGTTGCGCGCACAGTTGCGACCGTTCGAATCTCGATTCGCCATCACCTATCTGTCTGGTCTCCCTACGAAGGATCTCGAGGCGCGGCTGGCATCATTGCCCACGCAGTCCGCCGTCTACTACATGAGCGTCGATCGGGACGGCGCCGATCGGAACTTCCGGCCGTTGGACTACCTGGACCGCGTCACGGCAGTGGCCAGTGCGCCGGTGTACAGCTGGGTGGACTCGGCGATGGATCACGGCATCGTCGGCGGCGACCTGAAGGACCAGACACTCGAGGTGCGGGCGGTCGGCGCCATCGCTCTGCGCGTGCTTCGAGGAGAGCGGGCCGATTCCATCCCGACGTCTTCGCCCAATCTGAATGTCAGTCAGATCGACTGGCGTCAGCTGCAGCGCTGGGGGATCGCCGAAGCGCGCGTGCCTGCTGGAACAGCGATCCGATTTCGGGAGCCCTCGGCGTGGGAGCGCTACAAGGCCTACATTCTCAGCGCGGTGTTCGCCATCCTGGGACAGACCGCGTTGATTGCGGGGCTGCTCCTGCAGCGGGCACGACGACGACAAGCCGAGCGGAAGTTGCGTGACGGCCAGGCAGCTCTGCGCGCCACCTACGAGCGAAACCGCGCCCTCGCCTCCCGGCTGCTCCACGCGCAAGAGAGCGAGCGGGCGCGGATTGCACGCGAGCTGCACGACGACGTCAGCCAGGAGATGGCCCTCCTGGAAATGGATCTCAAGGGTCTGGAGACCGCAGTCCATGGCGAGGCCGAAGGCCTGGCCACTGAAGCACTCGGTCGCATACAAGGCATCGGCAGAACCGTGCGTGATCTGTCGCACCGCCTGCATCCGGCCAAGCTTCGGCTGATCGGCCTTGTGGCCGCGCTCCACGGCCTCCAACGCGAGCTGTCACACTCCGGCATCGTCATCACGGTCACTCACGACAACGTGCCGTCCACGCTTCCACCCGACCTGACGTTGTGTCTCTTCCGCATCGCTCAGGAGGCCCTGCACAATACCCTCCGCTACAGCGGCGCTCATGTCGCGTCGGTGCACCTCAGCGGCGAGGCGGGACGGCTCGCTCTGGTCATCGCCGATGACGGAAGGGGGTTCGACGTGAGCGCCGAGTGGGGCAAAGGGCTGGGCCTGATCAGCATGGGCGAGCGCGTGGATGCCATCGGCGGCACGTTCAAGATTGACTCAATGCCTGGCGCGGGAACCCGCGTGGAGGTTGACGTGGCTCTCAGCATCGAGCAGGATTCAAGCCCGGTCGCCGTCTGACGGGAAAGATCCTATGGGACTGCCTCGAGTGCTGCTGGCCGACGACCACGCGCTGATCCTGGGGGCGTTCGAAAAACTGCTGGCAGGAGAATGCGACATCGTCGGCCAGGTATCTGACGGACGGGCCTTGATTGAGCGCGGCGCAGAGACTCAAGCCCGACGTGATCGTCCTCGACATCTCGATGCCGCTCTTGAACGGCCTTGAAGCGGGCCGGCTGATCAAGCAGCCGGCTGCCGAAAGTGAAGCTGGTGTTTCTGACGATGAACGAAGACTCCGACCTGGCGGCCGAGGCGTTCCGGTCAGGTGCGTCGGGCTATCTGCTCAAGCGTTCGGCGGCGTCCGAGCTGGGGACGGCGATCCGCGAGGTCATGCAAGGGCGGTCGTACATCACGCCGCTCGTGACCGAAGGGCTGGTGGGATCGCTGCTCGGCACGTCGACCAGCACCCGGTCCAGCGAACTGACCGCCCGGCAGCGCGAGGTGCTGCAGACTGCTCGCCGAGGGGCCGTTCGATGAAGGAAGTCGGCACCGTGCTGAACCTCACGCCGCGGACCGTGGCGTTTCACAAGTACCGAATGATGCAACAACTCAACGTCAAGTCGACCGCCGAGCTGATTCAATATGCCGTCAGGCACCACATCGTCTGAACGGTTGCGCGTCCTCCTCGTCGACGACAACGACGCGATGCTCGCTCGCGCCACGGCGGTGCTGAGCCCGAGCTGCACCGTGGTCGGCTCGGCCACGGACGGACCGGCGGCGCTCAGAGCAGCCCAGACCCTGCGGCCGCACGTGATCGTGCTCGACATCTCGATGCCGGGCATGACCGGCCTCGAGGTCGCGCAGCGTCTCCGCAAGGCTGGCTCTACCGCCGCTGTCGTGTTTCTCACCGTCCACGACGAAGAGGAGTTCGTCGTGGCGGCACGGGCGGCCGGTGGCGATCGGCTATGTCGTCAAGCCGCGGCTCGCCTCCGACCTCATGGTCGCGGTGCACGAGGCAGAGGCAGGACGACCGTTCATATCGCCGAGACCTTGATAGGTTAAGCTCGCACCCTCTCCGTACGATTTCGTACGGTACGACTGCTCGAGTTAACAGCGGATTCCGGAGATCACCTGAGCCGCATCTGCGGCTTACCCTGATTGACCTAAGCAGGCAGACCTGCGAAAAAGGCAGCCTATCCGCTGTCAGTTTTGCGGGGTAACTTCCGTGACCAGTTCGTGTATGCGCGATACGTGTCTGCTCACTCGCCTCTGCTGCGAGTTCCTGGAAACGCCGGGTCAAGTCTTGATGCGCAGCCAAGCTCAGCGGTTTTTAAATCGCGCCGAACACAAGGAGGGCAGCTGAACAACCCGCCGGCAAACGCTCTGGGACTCCCCTCGTGAAAGCAGCTGTCATGAAACGCAGAGATCGCAAACTCGAAACGCACGTGGATGGATTCGCGCGCGTCGTACGTATTCCTCGGCGGACTCCGTCCAAAGACGTCGTCGCGCGCGGCCTTCCGGCGGGCGGAATCAAAGCGACCGCGCGGTCCCAGCGGGGGCCGACTGAACGTGCCGCGCGCGTCCGTGTGCTGAATGTCTTGTCGGCGCACTGTGATGTCGGGGCTGCCGTCGCGCGGCTGACCGATGCGCTCGTGAGCATGTCGTCGCCGACCACCGGCGCCGCGCTCGATTCGCTCGATCAGCTGCGGCGAAGCCTCGGCGCCATCGAAGCG
Organism: uncultured Acidobacteriota bacterium; assembly: GCA_963751025.1. Taxonomy (GTDB): domain Bacteria; phylum Acidobacteriota; class Vicinamibacteria; order Vicinamibacterales; family UBA2999; genus Gp6-AA40. Next base: position 94,241 of record CAVVTC010000021.1, read on the forward strand.
CGCATGTGGACGTTCGACGGCGCGCAGGCACGATGCGCGCTTCTCGCCGGCAACAGTCTGGAGAGCGCTGCGGCGCCGATCGCGCACGACGAAGACGCGGCGGCGATCCAGCGCCTGCGACACAACGGCACGGTGTATCGCCGATTGGGCGACGTCTCCGGCCTGGAGCATCTCGTCCCCGCCGGCGCGCGTTCCTTCGTCGCCGCGGCCGCGACCGACCATGAGGCCGTGAGCGGAGTCTTGATCGTCGGCTGGGCGCACTCGCAACCGCCGTGCGACGAGCGCGACATCGCGTATCTGAGAATCGCGGCCACGCTGCTCGCCAGAGCCGCCGGGGCGTCCGCCGCGAACGACCGGCAGGTGCGTCCGGACGCGATTCTCGACTCGCTCTCCGATCGCGTCGCTCTCGTGGATCGCGAGGGCACCATCATCGCCGTCAATTCTGCCTGGACCTACTTCGGGCGCCATCACATCCAGGCCGCCGACGCGATCGGCGTCGGCGCGAGCTACTTCGACGCGTGCCGTCGCGCGTTTGCGAACGGATGTGCCGAAGCGGGCGTGGCACTGGCTGGCATCCAGGCCGTGTGCAAGGGCGCGTCGGAGTCTTTCGAGACGTCGTACGCCTGTGATGGGCCCACCGAGCGCCGGTGGTGCGTCATGCGCGTGACTCGTCTGCGGCGACCCGAAGGCGGCGCCGTCGTCGCCCACGCCGACGTCACGAACTCGAAGGCCACGGAACTGGGGCGCCACATCGGCGAAGAACTGTTTCACCGGGTCGCGGACACACTGGCGGTGCCGATCTGGATCGCCTCGCCGGACGGTCGCGTGATCTATGCGAACCAGCACTGGCTGGACAGCGTCAGGGGTGTCACAGCGGAGATCGGGAACAGTACGTGGCTGGACGCGCTGCATCCTCACGATCGCTCGCGCGCCGCGGTGGCATTCCGCGCGGCGGTGATGAACCGCCAGGCGCTCGATATCGAAGTACAGGACGAGAACGCTGGAAGGCACGTACCGCTGGTCGGCGTGCGCGGCCGTGCCGCAGTACACGATTGACGGCAGCATCGATCGCTTCGTGGGGCTGTGCTGGGACGTCAGCGGGAAGCGCCGCGCGGAGTCGGCGTTCACCGAGATCGCCGCCAAGCTCGTCGCCGCGCAGGAAGCCGAACGCAGCCGCATCGCGCGGGACCTGCACGACGATCTCGGTCAACAGATCGCCCTGCTGTCGACCAAGCTCGAGATGTGGGCGGCCGATCCGCGGCCGTCACGCACGCGCACGGAGAGCGGCCTCGCCGACACCCGCAAAATCCTGCAGGACATTTCCGCGAGCGTCCACAATCTGGCGCACCAGCTCCATCCCGGGAAACTCAAGCTCCTCGGATTGACCCAGACACTCGACAGCCTGTGCCGCGAGGTGTCCACGAGGAGCGACGTGGCCGTCAGCTTCGTGGCGCACGAGATTCCGTCTGACCTCAGCGAGGATTGCGCCCTGTGCGTCTTCCGCGTATCGCAAGAGGCCTTGCAGAATGCGGTGAAACACAGCGGCGCCCGCCACATCTCGGTGCAGCTGCGGGGGACGGCGTCGCAACTGATCCTTCAAGTCACCGATACCGGCCGAGGGTTCAATCCGATGGCCGCGCGATCGTCAGGACTCGGCCTGTTGACCATGCGTGAGCGAGTCGAGCTGATTGGCGGGAGGCTGCGAATCGAGATGGCGCCAGGCCACGGCACGAGGATCCGGGTCACGCTGCCCATGAGACGCTGCACCGTGTTCCCTCGTCTGCCAAGTGTCGCATCGACGTCCCCTGGTTCGAAGATGCCATGATCGTCATCGACATCGCCCCGATTCAATCGGCCGACGCCGCAGCGCCGCGATCGTCGCTTCGCCCGCTTGGCCAGACGGGTCTGCTCGTCAGCCCGATCGGCCTTGGCCTCGCGGCGCTCGGACGGCCCGCCTACATGACGTTCGGACGGGATGCGGACTTTGGCGCCGATCGATCCGTCGACGCGATGAAGCGCCGCTGCCACGCGCTGCTCGACGTCGCCTACGACGCCGGCGTCAGGTATGTGGACGCTGCGCGGTCCTATGGGCGTGCGGAGTCGTTCCTCAGCGCCTGGTATGACGAGCGACGGCTTCCCGATACGACGTTCACCGTGGGATCGAAATGGGGATACACCTACACCGGCGACTGGCAGCTCGATGCGCCGATGCACGAAATCAAGCGGCTCTCGATCGACACGCTCCGACGGCAGGCGGACGAGAGCTTCGCCGTGCTCGGCACCCGTCTGTCGCTGTATCAGATCCACTCGGTCACGCTCGAGAGCGGCGTGCTCGACGATCGCGACGTCCTCACGATGTTCGCGGCGCTGCGCGAGAAGGGCGTCTCAATCGGTATCACGGTCACCGGACCGCGTCAGGCCGACGTGATCCGGCACGCGCTCGACGTTCACGTCGACGGCGTCCGGCTCGTCGAGACCGTACAGGCGACGTGGAATGTCCTCGAGCCGTCGGCCACCACGGCGCTTGCCGAGGCCAGGGCCGAAGGATGCGGCATCATCCTGAAAGAAGTGCTCGCCAACGGCCGGCTGACGAACCGGCACGCCGGTCAGGAACTGCGCGAGCTCATCGCGCACGCCGCGTCGATCGGCACGACGCTCGACACGCTGGCGACGGCGGCGGCGCTCGCACAGCCGTGGGCCGATGTCGTGCTGTCAGGCGCCGCAACGTCGGACCAGCTGCGCAGTCATCTGCGGGCGATCGACCTGGCTGCGAAGATCGGGCCGTCAGTGCTGGCGGCCGAGCCGCCTGACGTCTACTGGTACCGACGCGGGAGGCTCGCCTGGAGCTAGCGTGCGGCCGAACGCTTGAACGTGACCGAGAAGCCGACGAAGTCCATGCTGCGGCCGGTGACCACGTCGGTGATGTCGGAGATCAGCCACGCCTTGGCGAAGTTGACGTGCAGCACGGCCCGGCGATCGCCAGGGAACGTGAAGTCGACCAGGCGGTATCCGAAGCCGTAGTTGGTCGCGAATTTCCACACGCGATGGCCACTGCGTGACGGCAGGTTGAGCAGCATGGCGCCCGGAGCGAGGAAGACTTCCATTCGCCCTGTGACCATCGTTGCCGTGTGCATCCCGATGACGCCATACGTGCGTGACTGCCACTGCATCGCCGGCCACAGCACGTCCATGTGGATGTGCTGCCACCACGTCGTCTTCTCGGTGTCCTCGGTCTGCGAGACGGCTGTCACGGTGGCCTGACGAAGTTGTGAGGTCGTGCTGTCCTGGTTGAACTCCGCCAGCATGGAGCACGCGAGCCAGACGGAATCCCCCTCGTCAAAGACGGTCTCGCACCGCTCCGTCAGCCACGCCGGCGGCACCGGCTTGGCGCGGCGCTCGCGGGACGAGGTGAACCATCCTGGCTCCCGGCGATTGCCCCACTGGGCGTACCACTCTTTCCAGTCGTAGAACTCGTCGATCCAGCGCTTGAGTTCGGCGGCGCGCTCGGGCGTGTTGAGGTCGATCTGGGGTGCCTGGGCAGCGTGTTGAGTCGCGATGGGAATGTCGCGGGCCGGGATCGGCGCAGTTGACGTGGTCTCAACAGTCTGAGCGGCTGCCAGAGACGCGACCGCGAGCGACGCCGCGAACGCCGCAACAGCGGCCAGGACCTTGTGCATGAATGCGGTACACCACGTCCGAGGCTGCTTTCGACCCGGTCACACGTAGCGTACCGGGCGCAGGTAGACCTGTCAACGTGCGCAACTCTTCACAAGCAGGCGGGCGTTCACCCCATCGCACGTGAGTGGCCTGAGGACCGCGGTCCGCCGGCCCCAAGGCAGTCATCGAACTCGCTGGCGCTGTCGCGCGGCCTTGAGCGAGACGCCGAAGTACGCGGTCGCGCCGTGATCTGGCTCGCCCCACGCCAGGTCGAGGCGAATGACGTCGACGAATGGGACGAGGAGCCGAAGTCCAACGCCGTAGCCGTCGATGGCTGACTCCGACTCCTGAGTGTCGTCGCTGCTCCACGCCTTCCCAAGGTCGGCGAATCCCACCACCTGCACGCCTGCGTACAGGTTCAGACCCTTCACCGTGAAGGCACGCACCGGTTGCACCACGTAGGTGTATTCGGCGGTGCCGATGAATTGATTTCGACCGCGCCGCGATCCAAGGCTCCAGCCCCGCACGGTGTTGGCACCGCCAAGATCGAACTGGAGATAGGCTGGCAACTGCACGCCGACCTCGCCGGACTGAAACGTCGCCAGCGAGAAGAGTCCGAGACCGTGACGATCGGCAAGCCGCTGGAATCTCCGTCCATCGAGGATGAACGTCCACGAATCTGGCATCGCCGAACAGTCGGTCGACCTCGGCTTCGGCCCAGGTTCCGTGCTCGTGGATTGGTGGACGAATCCAGCGTGTCGAGGGTCACGAACGCACCGAGCGTCGGAATGACATCCGTGCCGTCGTCGGACAGCGACAGCGCCGGACGATCCCGTGTCGATCGACGAGCACGTCGGCCGTGGCGCCGGTCCTCACGCCATGCGTCCAGTTGCGAGCGACGCGCACGTCAGCGGTCGTCGCGCGCTCGTCGAAGTCGTACAGCGTGTTCTCCCGGGAGGTGTAGCTGAACCCGATGTGCCGCATCCACGTGCCCGGTGTCATCGTCGTGGCGTCCACGGTCGCCGATACTCCGGTCTCGCCGCCAAAACGTGCGGCCACGCCTGATTGCGATTCGCGCCCGAGGAGGTTGATCCCTCGAACGCCGGGGCCGGCGCTGAGACCGTTCTCGTCAGTGACTCGCAGAATGAACACGGGCAGCAGCCGCAGCGTTTCCGTCACGGTCACGTCAAGCACCACCGCGTCGCCCTCGAGTCGCGGCTCGATGACGACGACGGTGAAGAGCCGGAGCTCATCGAGCCTGCGCTGGTCGAGCGCCAGCGTGGCGCGGCGAAACGGCTCACCCGCTTTCGTGGCCAGGTGCCGCGCAACCCTGTCGGGCGACAAGTTGCGCAACCCGGTGACGCGAACCTCTCTGACGATCCGCCCTTCCATCGGGTCCGGCGGCTGACCCTGCGCCGCAGGCGGGAGGAGTCCCCATGCGGCGCCGATCAGCGCCATGACGGCGAGGCGAATCGCCATCCTCTACTTATTCGGCGGGTCAACCGAGATCAACACGGCGTCGGTCCAGGTCATGTCGAGCCGGTCGCCAACCTTCAGCATGTTGTACGCCTTCTTGTCCGCCACCTTGCGGCTGTATTTGTAGCCGTTGGGCCCGGTCACCGTCACGCTCGATGTCTTGGGATCCATCGCCGCGACCGTCACGGTGATCGTCCGCTGCGTCGCGGCGGTGGCGGCGGCCGTGGGCCCCTGGCCACGAGTCAGCGCCCCCGAATCGACGTCAACGGCCGGTTCGTCCGGCCTCTTCAAGCGGACGACGACGTTCTCGTAGTAGCGCGCGGTGATCTTGTCGCCGACCTTGAGCTCCGAGAACCGCTTCATGTCGGGCGCAACCTGAATCGTCTCGAAGATCCCGTCCGCGTCCTTGATGGTCAGGGTCCTGGTGCTCTGCTCGATCGCCTCGATTGTCACCGAGGCCGTGATGGAATTGCCTTCGATCGTCCTGCTCTGGGCGCCTGCCGTACTGCCGGCGCAGCCACAGGATCGAACCCGCCAGTGCCATCGTGCTGAAAGTCCTCATGCGCATCTCCTTTGTCAGAATCAATGCCGCCCGGCAGCACCAGACGTCACGCTTCGGCGTGGGTGCAAGACTCGGACCTCGAATTGCGGCGTCCGACCCTGCACGATCCCCAAAGATGTGCGTGGTTTGCGCGGCCGCTTCTTGCCGACCGAGAGAGCGCTCACAACATGCGGTGAGCCGCGGCAGCGGGAATCGGTGGAGGCCACGAAATGCCGCGATTCGCGGGCTCACGAGTCGGCGGCGAAGAGGCGGACGCATGGCCCGTGTCTTGCGGAGCGACTGCTGACTCGTTCTCGCAGGAGCTCTCGCGTGGCACTCACGTTGAAGGAAATTCGTCGTCTGTTTCAGGTTCCCACTCGAGGCCGGGTGCGCCTGGACGACTACGAACCAGACTGGAATGGTAAGCAAGAGTTCAAGGAGCTGACGAAAGACGAGCTCAAGGCGCACGCCGCGGAGGTCCTGCGCAAGAACATCGCCGATCTCGCGGACGCGCAGGAGCGGCTCTATGCGTCCGACACGCATTCGGTGCTGATCGTGCTGCAGGCCTCGGATGCGGCCGGGAAGGACGGCACCATCAAGCACGTTCTCTCCGGCATCAATCCTCAAGGCTGTCAGATCTTCTCGTTCAAGAAGCCCTCGAGCGAAGACCTCGATCACACGTTCCTCTGGCGCTACATGAAGTGCCTGCCGGAGCGCGGTCGCATCGGCATCTTCAACCGCTCCTACTACGAAGACGTGCTCGTCGTCCGGGTGCACCCGGAGCTCCTGACGCAACTGGGGCACTCCGATCACGGCAAGGACTTCTGGCGCGACCGCTACGACGACATCAACGCGTTCGAGCGGCACCTCACCCGCAACGGCACGCTGGTGCTGAAGTTCTTCCTCAACGTGTCGAAGGACGAGCAGAAGAAGCGGTTCCTCGCGCGGCTCGATCGGCCGGAGAAGAACTGGAAGTTCTCGTTCGGCGATCTCGAAGAGCGCCGGCACTGGCCGGCGTACCGCGAGGCGTTCGAGCAGATGGTGCAGAACACGAGCACGAATTGGGCACCGTGGTGGGTCATTCCCGCCGACCGCAAGTGGGTGACCCGTGCGCTCGTCGCGGCCATCATCACCCGCTCGATCAACAAGCTGGGGGTCACGTTTCCGGAGCTGTCCGACAGGAATCGGAAACGTCTGGCGGTCGCCAGGAAAGAACTGCTGGCGGAGAAGTAGCCGAAGGAGGAGAGGCGTGTTGAGAGTTTTGCTGGCGGTGCTGGCCATGGCCGGCGTAGCGGAGGCGCAGACCACGCTCCCCGACCCTGCTCCCTCGCCGTTCGCCGTCAATGCCGCAGACGGCCTGTTCTCTGAGGCAGACCAACCCTCCGGCCAGCCGTCATGGGCCGCCGAGCGGCGGGCGTGCGAGGGCTGTCCACGGCGGAGCGTGGGCCACGCGTTCATCGACGTGACGGTCATCAACGTCTTCTACGGACTGGCGAACCTTGTGCGTGGTCAGGTCACCGCGGAGGTCACACCGAAAACGTGGTGGGCCAACATGGAGCAAGGCTTCGTGTGGGACCTGGATGACTTCGTGGTCAACCAGATGGGCCATCCCTATCAAGGCAACAACTACTTCACCGCCGCCCGGGCGAACGGGCTCAGCTTCTGGGAAGCGGCAGGCCTCACAGCGTTCGGAAGCGGCACGTGGGAGTATTTCGGCGAAACCAACCATGCCTCGTTGAACGACCTGGTCAACACAACACTCGGCGGCGTCGCGCTCGGCGAGATGTTCAATCGCGTGGCCTGGCTCGTTCGTGATCCGCGAGCGACCGGGCGCGGGCGACTCTGGAAGGAGATCGGCGCCATGGCGATCGATCCCGTGACCGGCGCCAAGCGATTCCTGTCCGGTGATTCCTCCCGCGTGTCCGACAAGCCGGAGGACATGGTGCCGTCGAGACTGGGCGGCATGGCCATGGCCGGCGCGCTCTGGCGAGGCTCGAACACCGGCGCCTTCACTTCGGACCCAGACCTGTTTCTCGAACTCGATCTGTTGTATGGAGATCCGAGAATCGGTCGCAGTCGGACGCCATACGACGCGTTCGGCGTCGTGCTCCGCTTCGGCGGGGGCGGGGCCTTCAGCGAAGCCAAAGTGCGGGGCCGGCTGCTGGGCCAGCCGTATCAAAACGACCGCTTCCAATTGAACGTGCTGCAGGCGTACGACTTCAGCAAGAACAACGCGTATCAGTTCGGCGCGCAATCGTTCAACGTGACTGGCGCGTACACCGGCAGGCTGTCGTCTCGACTGTCCCTCTACACGGCTGGCTGGGGAGGACTGATGCCTCTGGGCGCCATCGATTCGATTCCGCTGGAGGGAGTACCGCCTGAAGAGCCTGAAGAGCCGACCGACGGCGAGTCGCCTGGCCAGGGTGTCTCCGAAGGTCCCCGTTTCTACGATTACGGGCCCGGCTACACTTTCGGCGCTCGCAGCGTCCTCCTGCACGACGACCGCCCCCTCGTCGGATTCGTCTACGAGACTCATCATCTCCGCAGTCTCGATGGCGTCCGGGCCAATCACTTTATCCAGCAACTGCGGCTGGACCTGCTGGTTCCATTGCGCGGTCCGCTGGGCATCGGCGCCTCAGCCGAGTATTTCGACCGCCGGACCTACTACCAGAGCGAAGACACCGAGACGAGGAAGTTCCACTTCCCGCAGTTCCGCGCGTTCCTGATCTGGAGGATGTCGTGAACCGGCGATCGATGTCGGCGAGTCTGCAGACCCGGCTCTACGCCGCTCTTGTCTGTGCGCTCGTGTGTCTCATGCCCGTGGCGGCCGCCGCGCAAACTGAGCCCGCGACGCTCGCCGATCAGTCCCGGATGTGGATCGTGGCCGGCGGCACCACGACGACGCTGCGAGGTGATTGTCAGGAGGACTGCGTCGCGCACGGCACCGGCGCGTACCTGCACACAGGGAGCTTCCTTGGCATCGTCGGCTTCCGGGTGAACCCGCAGATGGACGCGGGTGTTGAGGTGTCCTGGGTGCCGGCCACGTCCGTGGCCGGTGACGACATTCGCTCGACGTTTCTCCTGGCCGCGGCTCAATTCCGACCCTGGCAGACTAACGGCTTCTTTTTGAAGGCCGGCATGGGCATGGCCTTCATCCGCAACTTCGTCTACGACGGGACCGGCACGCTTCCGCCGGTCACGTCGAAGGCGCTCGGACTGACGTACGGGGCAGGATGGACCGTCGGTCATACGCGGCGCGTCGGTCTGCAACTCTTCGGCGCGCAGCACGTGGCCGCGCTTGGAGACTTTCAGACTGGTGGCATCACTATCGAGAACGTCATGGCCAACTACTGGTCCGTCGGCGCCGCCATCGTGATCCGGTAGCCGGGGTCAGATCTTGATTCTTGCAAGCCTGCAAGAATCAGAGATCTGACCCCCATCGCTTACTTCTTCAATTCTTGGATTGTGAGCGGCGAGCGAAGCTCGAAGCCGATCAACGTCTCGGCTGGGATGTCGGCGGCATCACCACGCATCGCCGCGCCCGCACCGCCGCCGACGAGTGCCCCAATCGCGGCGCCTTGTCCGCCGCCGGCGATGGCGCCGACCGCCGCGCCCGCACCCGCCGCAATCCCGACCTTGGCCGCGTCCTTCTTCTTGTTGGCCGCGGCTTCACTGCTGACCGGCGTCGTCACGAGCTCCACTTTCCGCCCGTCAGCCAGCGTCAGACTGGTGAGTTCAACGGTGAGACTGGCCTTGCCTTTTACCCGCCCGCCCTTGTCGGCCTCGACGATGCGGCCGTCGACTCTGGCGCCCTGACCGGCCACGACCCAACCCTCCACCGCGATCGGCTCCTCGAGAAGGGCGGAGAACACTTCTCCCGTCTTGGCGGTTTTCGTCGAGAGCTCGCGAGTTGTTCTGATCGTGAGCACCTGCCCCGCTTGCAAGCGCGCGACCCTGGGCTTGGGTGGCGGCGGAGGCGCCGCGGGGACGGGGATGGGGGCGGGGGCGGGGGCGGGCGCCGCCGCCGCAGGCGCCGGAGATGCCTGAGCGGGCTGCCCGGCCGGTGCCGCCGGCTGGCCTTGCGCTGGCGCATCCGCGGCTGGAGCCGACGCGGCCGGCGGCTGCGACTCCGGGCTGGCACACGCAGCCATCGCGATGGCCATCGCCGCGATCATCGACACGTGTAGCTTGGTCTTTTTCACAGTCACCTCCCGATCGCGTCGAGTCCAAGCAATTTCAGCGCCGCTGAGATCCGGGCGTTACGGAGTGATCGGTCGCCACGCCTCACCGTATGTCGTGAGCCAACCCGCTCGCTGTCACCACGCGCCCGCCCGCGGTGGTCTCCTGGCCGAATTCTTCGCGACTCTGCCCTCACACCGGCTGAGATCTCTGGCCCGGTCTTTGCCCTGCCGTCTGCCAATGACAGCAATGTCCAGGGCTACAGGTACACTCGTACTGCTGATCGTCGCGGCCACTTCGGCCGCCTGTACTGGCCAGCAGGGATCCAGTCCACCGGCGAATAGCGCGGAGTCTTCAGCGCAGTCCTCGAGTGGTGCGCGGGCTTCAGACCCCGCGGACACAGAGGATCCCCTCCCGCCCACAGTCTCCCCGTACGACGCGCTTCCCGAATACGTGCGGTCGGTGATCGACAAGCCCTTCACCGGCGACTTCGACGAGATGGTCAAGCGCCGCACGATTCGCGCCGGGGTAGTCTTCAACCGCACGCACTACTTCCTCGACAAGGCACAGGAGCGCGGGATCACATTCGAGTCGTTGAAAAACTTCGAGACCGAGCTGAACGGACGCCTGAAGACCGGCAACCTCAAGGTGCACGTGGTGATGGTGCCCCTGACCCGCGAGCAGCTCTACCCCGCGCTGGTGGCCGGCAATGTCGATCTCGTCGCGGCAATGGTGACGGTGACTCCCGAGCGCGAACAGCTCGTCGCCTTCTCCACGCCCACACGCACCAACGTCAGACAGGTCGTGGTCACCGGCCCGGGTGCGCCGCCGATCGCCACGCTGGACGATCTGGCCGGCCAGGAAGTGTTCGTCCGCAAGGGCAGCATCTATGACGAGAGCATTGCGGCCCTCAACACCCGGCTCAAGACACTTGGCAAGCCGGCGGTCGTGATCGCGGAAGCTCCGGCCGTCCTCGAAGACGATGACGTGCTCGAGATGGTGAACGCCGGCCTCGCGCCGATCACGGTCGTGGATGACTATCTGGCCGAGTTCTGGAGCACGGTCTTCACCAGCCTCACCGTGCACAAAGACGTCGCCGTGCGCGCAGGCGGCAGCCTGGCCGTCGCCTTTCGCAGGGAGAATCCCAAGCTTCGAGTGGCCGTCAACGAGTGGCTCGCCAAGCACGGCGAGGGCGACGCCTTCCGAAACGTGATCGAGCGCCGCTACCTCCAGAACGTCAAGTACGTGAAGAACGCCGCGGCCGATGCCGAACGGAAGAAGTTTCAAACCGTCCTCGATCTGTTCAAGAAGTACGGTTCGCAGTACAACCTGGACTTCCTGCTGATGGCGGCGCAGGGCTATCAGGAATCGACGCTGGACCAGAACGTGAAGAGCCCGGTTGGTGCGATCGGCATAATGCAGGTGATGCCGGCAACCGGCAAAGAGCTGAAGGTGGGCGACATCACACAGCTCGAGTCCAACATTCACGCCGGGGTGAAGTACATGCGGTTCATGATGGACCAGTACTTCAAGGACGAGCCCATCGACACGCTGAACAAAGGGCTGCTGACATTCGCCTCCTACAACGCCGGGCCGGGACGCATCAGGCAGCTCCGTCGCGAGGCGGAAAAGAAGGGGCTCAATCCCAACGTCTGGTTCGGCAACGTCGAGCGCATCGCCTCGGAGCGGATCGGCCGTGAAACCGTGACCTACGTCAGCAATATCTACAAGTACTACATCGCCTACCGTCTGATGTCCGAACAACTGCAGCGACGCGCGGCCGCGAAGGCACAAGTCGGGAAGTAGCGAGTGATCCCTATGCGCATAGCACTCTCCGGCGTGGTTGTCTGCGTGATGCTCGGCGCCGCCAGCCAGTTCGCGGTCGCCCAACCGAAGTACGGCGTCACAGTCAGGACCGTCAACCGCGACGCCCTGACCAGGACCAAGACGTACGAATGGATGGAGAGTCAGTCGTCGCCCGACAAGAGCGTCGATGCACTGATCGTCGCCGCGGTCGATCGGGAACTGGCAGCGCGCGGCCTCACCAAACTTCTTGTGGGGCGGGCTGACGTCGAGGTGACCTATCGCACCCTCAGCAGGACGGACGTGACCGCGACCAAAGACAGGAAGGAGGATGCGTTCCGCGAGTTCGCCGTCGGCACGCTCGTCGTCGATCTGACGGACCCGACGAGTCGTCAGCTGCTCTTCGGTGTGCGGATGGATACGCCGATCGAACGAGACCCCGCAACGATCGAGGCCACCATCAACGGGGCCGTGACAGCGATGTTCGAGAAGTTCCCCACTCCACCGAAGAAATAAGGATTCCCAATCAGGGTTCGTTGAATGCGACGCGGGCGGCCGCGGCCACGCCATTCAGCCGGGCCCACATCGGGTACTTCGCCTGCACTTCCGACTGCAACGTGGTCGCTACATCGTCAATCGATCGGCCCTGCGCCTTCATCGCCCGTGCCTTGGTCTGGATGTCCACCATCACGGCCCGCAGTGTCGGAATGAGCGAGCCATCGCCAATCGGCCCGTGCGCCGGCACGATCGTTCGCGGACGCAACGCGTCGAATGTGTCGAAGGCCGCCACCCACGCCTTGACGCTCGAGTTGGCATTCGCTGATACGAACGACTGATTCATCACCACGTCACCTGAGAAGAGGACGTTGTCCCCTTCGACGAAGAACCCGGTATCACCCTTCGTGTGCGTCGGGCCGACGAGGATGAGTCGCACACGCACGCCGCCCAGATCGAGGGTGTAATCACGATCGAAGGTGATGTCGGCCGTACGTCGCTGCGCGTCCTTCAGCAACTCGCCCTGCACGGCCGAACGACTGGCGAAGTTTCCAACCGAGGTCATCCCTGACTCGGCGAACTCGGCTTCCTGAACCTTCGAGTTGACATACCTGGCCGTCGAAGGGAACGCGACGTAGCCGGTCGTGTGCTCGGGATGGAAATGCGTGGTGCCGATGTAGAGCTCGGCGTTCTTGCTGACCTTCGCGATCTCGCGCAGGACGATCTCACCGTTGCGGCGGCCCAACCCCAGGTCGATCGCCAGCGTCGCGCGGCTGCCGACCACGATGCCGACGTTCGGGACGCCGCCTACCCCACCGTCAGGAATCGCATACGTGTGCTCCGCGAGCTTGATGGTGGTGCCTTCCTTGATGATCGGATCCGCGGCTGGACCACGCTGCGCGACCGCGGATGTCACGACGCAGCAGGCAAGACACACGAACAGCGCGACAACACGCATACAGGACCCCCTACGCTTCAGTCTACCGCGCGAGCCTGGCATCACAACCGGCTGTGAGCTCAGCGACGAGGCGCGGGGAGAGGGCCGTCTCTTTCGGACCTTTTCGGTCTCGGTTGACTGGCGTGCTCCTTGCCAGACACACACGAATGCGACTCGGACGGGTGGCACGGAGGACAGCAATGAAGACGAGACTCCTGACAGCGTTGGCGGTGGTGTTTGGCCTGGCGGCCACGGCGATGGCCCAGACCGGGACGACCGACATGGATATCCTTCGCCAGAAGGTCAAGGCGGACAAGAAGCTGGTGGTCGCCGCGAACCTGCAACTGACCGACGCAGAAGGCGCCGCCTTCTGGCCCGTGTACGACACGTACCAGAAAGACCTGCAGCAGATTAACCAGCGCATGACGGCGATGATCCTGTCGTATGCCGAGGCCTACAAGAAGGGACCGATCGCCAACGACACGGCGAAGAAGCTGCTGGACGAGGCAGTGGCGGTCGACGAGGCCGAGGCAAGTCTGACCAAGAGCACGCTGCCTAAGGTGCTCGCCGCACTCCCGGCGACGAAGGCCGCGCGCTACGTCCAGATCGAGAACAAGATTCGCGCGGTCATCAAGTACGAACTGGCGGCGGGCATTCCGCTGGTGCCGTGAGCCCAGGACGCATCGCTCGTGAACAGAACTGGACGATGACATGGACCAGACGTTGACGGTCGGCTGGTGGCGAGCCGCGGGCATTGCCGTGCTGCTCGCGGCGGCGACAGCGAGTGCCGGGGCGGCGGCGCGTCACAATGCCCTCCCGATCGAACAAGTGGGCGCCGCCACGCTCAAAGAGGCGCGCAAGTTTCTCGAAGGCCGCTGGGCCCTCGAATCGTTCGAAGTGCGTCCACCTGGGAAGGCGCCGATCCTCCTGAAAGGATCCGGCGTCCTCACCTACGACGACTTCGGCAATATGCGCATGGAGATCCGCGCCGACGAGGCCTCGTCGGATTTGCTGCGAGCCGCGGGGATCGAGATCCGCGATGGCCTCATCTCGTCGGACGGGCGCACCGTGATCGATCTGCAGAAGCGTACGCTCACGTATTTTCTCGAAGGACAGCGCTCCTCGTTCGCCACAGGTGGGGGCCCGCTCGCCCTCAATCGCCCACGGCACTGGGAGGTCACGGCCAACACCCTCACGTTGACGACGCGCGACGACAGCGGCGCGCCGCTGTCGATCGGCCGATGGAAGAAGAGCCAGTAGACCGAAGAGGAGACGCCGTGCGCACTCGGAACGTCCTGATCACCGTCCTGCTCCTCGGCGCCCCTGTCTGGGTGGCCGGGCAGGCGGCCCGCCCGGCAACTGGCGCTCCGGAGATCTTCAGCGGCACGGCGCAGGCGAAGAGTGCCACCGGCGCCGTGTCGGGCACACTCGAAGTTCGCCTCAGACGATACACGCCCGACTTCGATCGCAAGACAGTGGAGGCAGCGCTCCGTGAAGGCGGCTATCCGCGGTTTGTCACCGACTCTTCGCAACGCGCCAGAGGTCGGGACAGCTCGTGCTCGGCGGCAGCGAGCCGTTCGCGATCCGGTATGCGCGCGAAAAGGTCGAGGCCGGCGGCCGCACAATCGTGGTGGTGACCGACAAGCCCGTGTTCTTTATTGGCGGCGGGTTCGCGACCGACGGCAAGCCGCGTGCCGGATACGAAGTGGCTGTGGTCCAGATTCAGCTGGACGGAAAAGACCAGGGACGCGGGACCGTCGCGGCTGCCGCGCGCGTGCGCCCCGATGGCGACGGCGGCGTGCTGCTCGACGACTACGCCGAGGAGCCCATCGTGGTGGTCAACGTCACGCGCAAACCGTCCGTACGGCCGTCGTCTCCTGCGGTTGAAAGCTATCGCGGCTGCCGCTTGGCCAGTCCCTGCTTCTGCATCTCCTCGACCGACTCGCTTCACGAGCTCCTCGACGAATCCGCGCAGGTCGCGCGGGTTCGTCGTCTCGGTCACCGCCGCCCACATCAGCTCGTTGCGAGGCAGGCTGTAGATCGTGGTCTCGACCACGACCTTCGTTTCCCTCTGCACGCCGCCCGGAACGAACACGGCGCTCCACCCATAGCCGTAGTAGCCCCAGAGCGTGCTGTAGTTCGAGCTGACCCACATGGCCGGCGTGTAGGACTGCTCGCGTCTCGGCGCTGACCGGCCGTATGACCACGACGCCTTCGACCGCCGCCTTCTCGAACCACGGCCTGGCCGTGTCCGCGCGGCGCAGCTCCTCTTTCGGCGCGATGCGGTAGGTGGCGACGCCCTGCATGCCGCGCGCGGTCAGCTCGCGCGCCAGCGACTCTTCGCCGGCGACGCGCAGCGAGTCGTCGTTCGAGATGACGAGCGCCGCGACCTTCTTGCCCGCGAAATTCACCCCGCCCGCGTCTAGCGACTTGAAGGTCGACGTGAACTTGATCGCGGCCGAGAGCGTCCCACGACGGTCGACGCGAGCTGCGGTCGTCACAGTGATTGCACTGCCGCGTGTCATGCAGAGATCCGCATTCTTGTTACGAAGGCGGAACAGTCTGAGACCCGCCTCTGCGTGATTAACGATCACGCAACCGGCGTCGACTTAGCGGCGGCCGACGGCGCGGCGCTCGACGCCGTCAGGTTCTTGTAGTAGCGGCCGACGCGCCACGCCAGGAGCAGCGCGCCGACGGCGAGCATCGCATTGAACGCCGCGAACCCGCGCGACGGTAAGACCACGATCGTCGTCCCGGCGAAGACCAGCGCCGCCGAGAGGACGTCACCCATCCGGACGAAGAACGAGTCGATCGCCTGCTTGGCGGCGAACTTCTGCTCGTAGGTACACGGCAGGAACAACATGTTCCTGACGGTGTTGTTCAGTGAGTAGTCGACCGAGTTCTCGACCACCTTGGCTATCAGCGCCGCGCCGAGGAGCGGCACGAAGATCAGGACGTTATAGGCGCCGAAGGACAGTGCCGGCAGGATCATGACGGCCACCGCGACCCCGCGGTGCTTGATGATGCGCGAGACGACGAACAGCTGCAGGATGAGTCCGGTCGCGTTGGCCAGCGAGAAGTATCTGGCGTAGAAGTCTCCGATGATCTGTCCTTCGCTCAGCCCGCCGGCGGTTCCGTCCGCGATCATCGCCTCGGCGCGTTCCTTGACGATGCTGCCGAGGATGTACTCACCGGTCGCGTTGATCCAGTTGATGAACAGGATCATCAACGCCATCAGCAGCAGATAACGTGTCTTGAACACCATCGCGAAGGCGTTCTGCGCTGGGGCGACGGTCTTCTTCACCGGACTCGCGGCCGCGGCGGCATGCGGCCGGCGGGCGCGCTCCGCGCGATCGACGTAGTTGGTGATGAGCAGCTGCACGGCCAGGACGCCGGCACCGACGAGCATCAACTGCAGCACTCCGAAGGGCTCGATGAGACGCTCGGCCAGCATCGAACCGGCGACGGCACCCAGCGAGGCGCCAAGGCCGACGAGGACGAGCAGGCGCTCGCCTTCCTCCTTCGTGTACACGTCGTTGGCGAACGACCAGAACTGCGCGACGATCATCAGGCTGAAGATGCCGATCCAGACGAAATACATTGCCGCGAGCGGGACGCCGAACTGCGCCAGCACGTAGAACACGGGCGGACAGATCACGAAGAACACCGTCACGATGTTGATCAGCCGCATGCGCGGAAACATGGCCACGAGACGGCCGTAAAACGGCACCGCGAACATCAGCACGATGACCTGGCCCGCGGACAGATAGCTCTTGAGCTCGGCGGTGCCCTCGCCAAGAATGAGCGCCTCGCGCACGGTCTTCAGAATGTAGTACGCCGTCAGGATCAGGAACACGTTCAACGCGAGGAGCAGTGCCGTCCTCGCCTCTCCCGCGCGCACGACCGTGAACAGGTTGAGGAAACGCTCGAGTCCCGACGGCCCTGGGTGTTCGGTCATGTTGTCACTCGCCTGTGCTCACTCAACCCAATGCAGGACGTTGCGGATGATCGACCACCGCGGCTGGCGCGGTGCGGCGGTCTGCCCGAGGATCCAGTGCTTGTACGCGGCGTCCAGCGTGCCGTCCCTGCGCTTCAGCGCAATCCAGGTATTGACGAAGCTCGCGAACCGCTCGTCCCGTTTGCCGATCGCAAACGCCAGCGGCACACGGATCGGATCGGGGCCTGGCACCACCACGGAGTACTGTGGATACATCAGGGTCCAGGCCGAGCCGCGTTCCGCCGGCAGCAGCACCGCGTCGACCTTCGGATCGGCGATGGGCAGCATGGGGTCGTCCTGGGACTGAATCTTCAGCACGGCGCGCGGCGCCAGCTCGCGCATCTTCTGGATGTAGTACGGCACCTCCGGCACGATGATCGTGATGGCGCCGCGATCGCGGATCACGTCCCAGCTGGAGAACCCCTCGCGCTGGTGGTCGCGCACGATCAGGCCCAGCGTTTCATCCAGATACGATTCGGAGAACAGCATCTCGCGCGCCCGAAGCGTCGTCATCAGCACGCCCGACATCGTGAGATCGCAGTACCCGTCGTTGAGCATCGTCGGCATTTCACTCCGGTCAGCCGGCACGAACGCCAGGGTGACGCCCATCTCGCGCGCCAGACGGTGCGCGAGATCGATGTCGAAGCCCACGAGATCGCCGAGCTGATTGAAGAAGGCGAACGGCATCGCCGCGGGCAGGTAGCAGACGCGCAGGACCTTGCGCTCCTTGATGTCGTCCAGCGGAGACCGCCCGGTGATGGGTTCCGTTGGTGGCGACGCGGTCAGCGCCACGGTCGCCTCGACCGGCTGCTGGAGCAGGTACATCGACGCGAGCACCTTGTCCTTCGAGTACTCCTGCGTGACCGTGTTGGCAAAGAGCACGCGCGTGCCGCCGATGACGAAGACGGCCAGGGCGGCGGTGATCCCGACGTAGGACATCAGCGGCCGGCGGCGCCACTGGAGGTGACCGGTCACCGCGCACGACACGAGCAGCGCCACGACCAGTGTGTGGACGGCGGCCACGAGCGATCCCACGCGCGAGTTGACGACGCCGGTGGCGATGAACAGCTGGAACGTGTCGGCAGGAATCCGGAACACGTCGAGCAGAAACGGCACCGCCGCGTTGAGGCTGCCGAAGAACGTCACGAGCCCGGCGAACGCCAGCTGCGGATAGTCCGAGAGGGGCACCATCGCGTCGGCGAACCAACCCGCGAACAGGATGAAGCTGAGTGAGAGCAGCTTCCCGGTGTGCGGGAAGTTGAACGAGGCCGGCACGATGACCTCCGTCAGCCGGCCGGGCTCCCCGTATTCCTGGCCTCGGGCGTTGGGCGTTGGCGGTTGAGCGTGCGCGAGGCGGCCAAGCAAGATCTGGCTGGCCTGCATCAGGCCAGGCAGCACGATGAACAAGTCGCCGGCGATAAATGCGGTGATGAGCGAATCGCGCGACTGACCGAGAAAGTCCCGCACGCGAATCGGCGTGAGCACCGCCACCAGTCCGGGCAGCACCCACAGGCTGACGAGCAGCGCCACCGCCACGTACGCCACGAGATAGATCTGCAGACGGCTCAATTGCTCGATGCTCAGCGTCCCGGCCGCGTTGGCCGCAATCGCAAACAGTCCATACGGGGTCAGGCGAGTCACGAAGCGGGTGGCCGCCAGGATCGCGTCTCTGGCCACGTGCAGGACGTCGAGCAGACGCTCCCGGCGAGGGACACCCACCACCGCGACACCGAGAATGAGGGAGAAGAGGACCACCGCCGGAACGACGTTGTTCGCCAGCGAGTTGAATGGATTGGACGGGATGTACAGGTCGATGAAATTGAACGGGGCCCGCTGCTCCACCAGGCTCGAGCTGAAGAACGATGCGTTCTGCACCGAGGGAAAGGTCAGGGGAATCAGAAACGCGAACGCCAGCGCCAGGACCCACAGACCGCCGATCACGGCCGCGGCCCGCAGTCCCAGCCTCCGCAGCTCCGACGGCTCGAGCGATCCAAGGTTGGCGATGATCGAGACGGTGATATAGGGCAGCACCATCATCTGGAGCAGCTTGACGAACCCGTCGGCCGCCCACTTCAACGCCCCTGCCCCTTCGCCGAAGAACACGCCCGTGAGGATGCCGAGACCCAGCCCGGTCAGGATCTGTCGCGAAAAGCTCATGACCTGGCCAGGGTCTCAGCAAAAAGACGACCGCCCCGCGCCAGTCGGGCCTGCGCAAAACGCTCCTCAATGACCGTGATCTCCCGGCGTCACCTCACGATAGGCCGTGACGTTCACCACCGGTCGGCGGCTACTTCTCGATGCGCACTTCAGTCAGCCGCACCGGCTCGATCCCGTAGTTCTCGAGCTCCATCGTCTGGTTGTCCTTGCTCATCGTGATCTTGGTCGCCACCGACATCTTGCCCACGCCGACGCCGCTCTTGGGAAAGCGGATTTCGATCAGGGTGTACGGATAGTCGGTCGTCCGGGGTTGATTGACCGCTTCGCGCCCCGAGATCGGGCGGTCGGTCACGAGTACCACTCGGCGACCGCCTTCGGGCAGCGGCGTCTCGTACGCGTAGCGCAGATCCCACGCGAGTGTGTTCGGGAAACGGATGTACCCCGCCTTCGGCATGTCGATCAGCGCGTCGAGCAGCTTGTCGGAACCCTTCTCCTTGAACACGCGCAGCAGGTCCTCTCGTTCCTTCGCGGTCGTCCATCGCTCGACCGACAGCAGAACCCGACCGGCCATGCCCGGGCCACTGCCCATGTTGACGGCCGTGGCGTCGTACTTTTCCGGCGTGCCCTTGGTTTGCGCGCTGACGCTGATGAACAGCCCGCCGGTCAGGATGCTCGCGACGAACGCACACACAAGACGAGAGCTCATCGCATCCTCCTTCAGAAGCGGAATCCGAACGTGAGCGGATCCTCCGCGTCCCGATCGAGCAAGAGGAAGGCCACGTCGAGACATCCGGCGGCAATGCGTTTTCGGCCGGAGAAGCGCACGCTGACCCCGGGCCACGCCGGGCGGGCACCGCGCAGTGCAACGCGTCGGGACCGTGATGACAACATACCGTGACCCCCACGGCGCCCGGACACCGTACCTTCCTGAACAGCCGCGTGAACGGCGGTCCACGGATTGCACGAACCGCGGGCGTGACCACAGGAATGCGGCTGCTGATCCTCGCGTCCGTTGCCTGCGCGATGTCAGCAGCAGCGGCCGCCCAGGAGACGCGCGCGGGGACCATCGCCGTCGAACAAGCCGAGAAGGCGACGCGCCTCGCGCCGCACGTGCCTCACTGGGGCGAGAACCTCCTGTTGAGCGTGCGTCAGTCGCTCGTCGAGCAGCCATCGGGCTTCTATCCGTACTTCGACAGCGTCTACAGCGGCGGAGGGTTCACGCTGGGCGGCGGGTATCGCCACTTCACCGGCGATCGCACGCAGTGGAACGTGGCCGGGCTGTATTCCGCGAAGGGATACAAGCTGGTCGAGGCAGCGGCGGTATCGCCAGGGCACTTCTCCGGCCACTTGGATCTTCGCGGAACAGCACTGTGGCGCGACGCGACGAGGGTGGCCTATCACGGACTGGGGATCGAGAGTCCCGCTGACGTCGACACCGCGTATCGCATGCAGCAGACATCCCTGGGCGGTGACCTCATCTTGCGGCCGCAGCGGTGGCTGCTGCTGACGGCGGCGTTCTCGTACGAGGACTACGCGATCAAGGATCCGACCGGTTCCCTGACTCCGGTCGATGACGTCTTCACGCCCGAGACCGCTCCGGGGGTTGGCGTCGATCCCACGTTCCTGCTCACAACGGTCTCGGCGGCGTTCGACTGGCGCCCCGCCGCCGACTACGCACGGCGTGGAGGACTCTACAAGGTCGCCCGCCATCACTATGGCGATCGCGACAGCACCTACAGCTTCGATCAGCTCGACGCTGAAGTCGTGCAGCACATCCCCATCCTCAGGGAGAACTGGGTGATCTCGATGCGGGCTCGATTGCAGACGACACTCGACGATGGGGATCAGGTGCCGTATTCCTGCTGCCGTCGCTCGGCAGCGGCAGCTCGCTGCGCGGCTACAGCAGCTGGCGCTTCCGCGATCGCCACGCGATGCTCCTGTCCGGCGAATGGCGGTGGATTCCCAATCGCATGGCGATCGACATGGCGTTCTTCTACGACACCGGCATGGTCGCGCCCCGCCTCGATGCGATCACGTTCGGCTCGTTCGTCAGCGACTTCGGCGTCGGCATACGGTTTCACACGCCGACGGTCACCCCGCTCCGCGTCGACTTCGCGAAGGGATCTGAGGGCTTGCAGATGGTGTTCGCCGCGAGCGCGGCGTTCTGATATGGCCACACCACTCCGCCGCGCGTCCCGGCTCGTGCTCTGCTGCCTCATCGCCGCAGGTGCCGGGCTCCTCACCGCCGCCGAGCGCCGCTTCTTTGACGACGATCCGCTGATACGCGAGCCCGAGAGCCAGGACTCCTCGAAAGCCAAGGAGTGGGAGATCGATCTGTTCATCGATCTCGCCACCAACCTCTTCGGCCGGCCTGGTGATTCGGCGCCGAACGTGCGCGCGAA
Source organism: uncultured Acidobacteriota bacterium (assembly GCA_963751025.1). Taxonomy (GTDB): domain Bacteria; phylum Acidobacteriota; class Vicinamibacteria; order Vicinamibacterales; family UBA2999; genus Gp6-AA40. Next base: position 115,885 of record CAVVTC010000021.1, read on the forward strand.
GAACATCAACACCGTTGACGAAGTCCCTGACTCGAGCTGGTTCACGAACCGCCTGCTGACGAGGCCCGTGACTCCAGACGATGTGGCGCGCGGCCCGCTCACCGGCAGCGGTCCGGCCTCCGGGACCTGGAGCCTGGTGTCCCGGAAGCTGGCTGGCGTCGCGCCGGGGTTCACGATGCGGGACTCGCGCAACGAGCTGTGGTTCGTCTCGTTCGACGCTGCCCGTCATCCCGAAGCCGCGACCAGCGCGATCATCGTCGCCAACAGGATCTTCTGGACGCTCGGCTACTGGCAAGTGGAGAACTACCTGGTGAGCGTCAACCCGGAGCAGATCCTGATCTCCGACAAGGCGACGTTCACGCCGGCCTCCGGCCGCGAGCGCCGGATGGAACAGCGCGATCTGGACGACGTCTTCAAGCGTGCGCAACGGAGCGCGGACGGCAGCTACCGCGCCGTCGCCGCTCGTGCGGTGCCCGGCCGCCCGATCGGCGGGTTCAAATACCACGGCACCCGCCCTGACGATCCGAACGACATCGTGCCTCACGAGCACCGCCGGGAGCTGAGAGCGTTAAAGGTCTTCGGTGCGTGGACCAACCTGGTGGACATGAAGGCCGGCAACACGCTCGACACGGTGATCACCGAGAACGGCCGCAGCGTCGTGCGCCACTACCTGCAGGACGTCGGGTCCACATTTGGCACTGGCGCCAGCGGTCCCCGCGAGTACCGACGAAGGCTGGGAGCTGCTCTACGAGGGCGAACTGACGCGAAAGCGGCTGCTGCGGCTCGGCTTCGTGTTCGAGCCGTGGCAGACCGCGCAGTATGTCGACAACCCCGCCATCGGGAGATTCGAGGGTGACAGCTTCGATCCCCAGGGATGGCGGCCACGGGTTGGGACCGCCGCGTTCTTTCACGCACGGGCCGATGACAACTTCTGGGCAGCCCGGCGCGTCGCCGCGTTCACCGATGACATGATCCGAAGCGCCGTACGGGCAGGGCGCTACTCCGATTCGGCTGCCGAGGCGCTGCTCGTGGAGGTGTTGATCAAGCGCCGCCAGAAAATCGCTGCCGCGTATCTCCCGACGATCAATCCCCTCGTGGACTTCGCGCTGTCAGGCGACGGCCGCCTCACCTTCCGCAACGCCGCCGTGGATGCTGGCGTGGGATCGACGCCGGCCGCCGGCTACAGCGCGAGCTGGGCGGCGTTCGACAACGCGACCGGCGAGACACGGCCGCTCGGACCAGCCACGACGTCGCTCTTGAACGACATCGCCGCGCCGCCACAGCTTCCCTCGTCGGTGGGCGCGTACGTGCGAGCCCAGGTGTCCGCGATCGGACCCACGCGTGACGAATGGACTCGTCCGCTTGACGTGTACTTCCGGCGAACGGCGGAGGGCTGGCGCCTCGTCGGTCTCACGAGACTTCCCTAACCCCATCACTCGAGCACATCATGAAACCAGCACCATCGAAGATCGCGGTCGTGGGAATCGCAGCGGCACTCGCGTTCGCGTTTCACGTGAGCATCGAAGGGGTTGACGTCAAGGTCGAGCACAGCAAGACCTTTGATTTCAAACCAGTGAAGACCTGGGCGTGGAATCCAAAGGAAGCCGGCAGGGTCATCATGTCCCGCACGCAGGAAGACGACCCTGAGGGGATGAAGCGCAGGGTCGAGCCGGTGATCATGGATGCGGTGACGAAGGAGACAACGGCTCGCGGCCTGAAGCAGGCCGAATTGCAGCCGGACCTGACGCTGACCTATTACCTGCTCCTCTCCACCGGTGCGTCCGCGCAGACCATCGGGCAGTTCCTGCCGGCGACGTCCGCGTGGGGACTGCCGTACTTTCCACAAGCCACCCAGTCCCTGGAGATGATGAACCACGGATCGCTCGTTCTCGATCTGAGCGCCGGAGAGACCGTCGTGTGGCGCGGCGTGGCGCAAGCGAAGATCGCGTTCGACGTGGACGACAAGAAGCGCCAGGCTCTCCTCCGTGAAGGGGTCCGCGATCTGCTGAAACGCTACCCGCCCAAGCAGTAGCTCGCCATCGGCGCTCGGCGTGACCTATCCATTCGTCGGCCCGCTCGATTCACCGCCTCCCTCGGTCACCGTCGAGGTCGAGTTCGGTGCGCGATCGCGGCGGGGGCCGCTGCGACCTGTCAACGATGACCACTATCTGGTCCTGCGCCTCGGGCGGCACCAGGAAACGCTCATGACGAGCGTTCCCGAAGCCGACATGCCGAGACGCTTCGATGAATACGGCTACGCCATGGCCGTTGCCGACGGGATCGGCAGCACCGGCGAAGCCGCCAGCCGGCTGGCCATTTCAACGCTCGTCCACCTGGCGACCTACTTCGGCAAGTGGAACGTCCGGGTGGACGATCCGATCGCCGAGGAGATCATCGAACGCGCGCAGCGGTTCTACCGGAGCGTCGATTCAACGCTCCTGCAGGCGAGCCAGAACCACCCGCGCGGTCTCCAGACGACGCTGACGGCCGTCTACACGGCGGGCACCGATCTGTTCTTCGCGCACGTGGGACACTCGCGTGCCTATGTGTTTCGCGACAACGAGCTGATGCAGTTGACGCACGACCACACGCTCGATCGCGGACGCCCGGGCAAACCGGCCATCGTGGACGTTCCGACCAGCCCTCGCGATCTGCATCACATCCTGACCGAGACGCTCGGCGGCCGCGCCCCCGGCGCGCCGCGCATCGACGTCGAGCGCTGCGGTCTGCTGGACGGAGACCTGGTCCTGCTGTGCACCAACGGCTTGACCGACGTGGCCGATGACGCGCGCATCGCCAACGCGCTCCGCTTGCACAAGACGCCGGACGACCAGTGTGAGGCGCTCCTCGAGCTTGCCGCGCACTCAGGGGGCAACGACGACGTGACGGCCCTGGTGGCGCAGTACCGGGTTGGTGGTTAGTGGTGGTGGTTGGTGGTTAGTGGGTGGTGGGTGGTGGGTGGTGGTTAGTGGTGGTTAGTGGTGGTTAGTGGTTACCAGGAACCACCAACCACCAACCACCAACCGGTTATTCGATCACGAGCGCCGCGCGGCGGTTGAGCGCACGCGACGTCTCATTTGACGCGTCGAACTTGAGGCGCTCCTCGCCGTAGGCCACGACCTCCAGCCGACCCGGATCGACGCCCTGCTTGACCAGGTAGTCGCGGACTGCCGCCGCGCGCTTCTGGCTCAGCACCTTGTTGTACTCGGCGGTGCCTTCCGGGCTGGCGTAGCCTTCGATCTGAAGACGCATCTTCGGCGATTCGTTCATCGCCTTCACGGCATCCGCCAGAGTCTTCATGCCATCGGATCGGAGCGTGGCCTTGTCGAATTCGAACAGGACGTCGGAGAGCACGCGCAGCGCGGCAACTTCGACCATCACCGTATCCGTTGCCGTTCCACCGCGGCCGTCCTCGGCCGTCACCGTCAGCGCGATCTTCCCTGGCGCCGTTTCCGCGCGCCACGTCGTCGACGCCGCGCGCGAGTCGGCGATCGTGCCCGCGCCCACAGTCCAGCGCGTAATCAGCTTGTCACCATCCGGATCCGTTGGCGTGGCGCGGATCGTCAGCGACTGTCCCACTTCGACGCGGCAGGGATCACACTGCGCGCTCACAGTCGGCGGACGGTTGGCTGGAGGAGGAGGAGGAGGCGCCGGCTTGGGCGCCTCAACGACGGGCGGCGGCGGTGGTGCGCGCCTCCACGCGAGGCGCTGGCGCGGGGGGCACCGGCGGCGGCGCCCTGAAGATCCTCACACCGGGGTGGAAGCCGAGACGAAGCTGCAGCCCGAAGCCGGAACGATCTTCGATCCCGAAGCGATAGTTCGTGCCGATGCCGAGCACCATGCCGTTCGGATGCTGCCAGGTGAGCCCGAGAGCGGCGTTGACGGGCGACTCGATGTCGGTGGTGACCGGCGAGATCGAACCGTCCTCTGCGACCAGCGCGCCCGCTGTCAGCAGGGTGTCGTCGGCCGCCATTTCACCCCACAGCTCCGTCGTGAACCTCAGGCTGGACCGCGCCCCGAACCCCATGCCGAAGCCCCAGCGGTAACCGTCCGAGAGGTTCACCCCGCGCGGGTCTCCGCGGAAGATGAGGCCGCCATACCCGGCCAGTTCCACCTTGGTGCCGGCTTCCTTGCTGATCACGAGATCCGCGACGTAATCGAATTGCCCGGTGCCCACCGTGTCTTCGCCAGCTGTCGGGAGCTTCACCGTGCCTCGGAACGCCATGGCCAGTGGCTGACGGACATGCTCCGACATGAAGTTGAACTTCGCGCCGACGTAGGCATCCCCGAATTCACTGCCCGTCCAATTCGTGCGGACCAGCGGATAGTCGTTCACGAGCCCCGCCTCGCTCGAGGCGGCAGGCGCGAAGAGCGGACGCGTGTCGCGATCGATGTGCGTCACGGCGCGGAACGCGCCAAAGAGCTCCACACGACTGCCCGCCCCAGCCGCGAACGTGATCGGATAGAACGTGGCGTCACTGGCCCCCTGTTTGAAGTCCAGCTCGGTGCGGTAGATACCGAAGGCCCAGCCCTTCGCGACCTCCGCGGTCGGGACGAACCACAGCCCGGTATCACCCCAGAAGGAGGTGATCGCTGGACGAACATCTCGGTCTGACTGATCCTGCGCCCACGCTGGCGTGCTGACGACGAGCCCGGTCAGCACCAGCGCGGTGATGATTCTGCGATTCATGGTCATGCTCCTGGGTGTTTCGCGGCACGTTCGGCTATACGGGTGCCCGCGCCGGTCCGGACCGCCGTCATTGCAGGAAAGAGGCCATCGCAGGCACTGCCCTAACCGGCCTGTTGGACTCCATTTATCACCAGCACTCATAGCGCCTCTCAACATGCGGTGAGCGCCCGACTCGATTCGCCGGGCTCCCGCTCCAGACTTGTTTGTATACGGCTCTGCCGCTGGCGAGCTATGCAGTTTCCGGAACGTCGCGCACACCCTCGACACGTACGAGCCCGATTACTGCCGCGACGCCCAGGCGTACGTGTACGACACGCCGACTGACTGGAAGTCGCCGCCGATCGTGGTATAGGCGCCGAAGCTGTAGGAGAGCCGTATCTGATGTCGCCGGATTGGATAGGCGAGCGTGGCGCCGACCCGAGAGTTCTCCTGCTCCCATGCCTGCGGGTTGCCATTGGTCGTGATGCGTCCGCCCCTCCAGTAGTTGCCATCGGCGGCGATCCAGAAGCCCGGGCGGAAGGTGCGAATCAAATGGCCCTGCAGCCCCACGATCGGCGCCTGCGCGCGGGTGGCGCCGTTCACGTAGCTGGCGTTGTCGGTGAAGAACCACACGCCGAGGTCGCCCTCGAACGTCCATGGGCCTCGCGTGCGCGAGATCCCGAGTTCCGGCCTGAACGCCCAGCGGTTCGCGCCGAGATTGATGTACTTCGTGGAGTCGTACTGACCGGCGGGCACGCCCACCGTCAGACTGACACCGACGATCGTCGTCGCGCGATAGGCGGCAAACTGCCTGGGCGTCATCGCCGGCGCGCCGTACAGATTGATCGCGAACCGCGCCCCCAGATCGCCTTGCCCCGTTCGGGACGCTTCCTGGAACTGCTCGAACACCAGCCCTTCGACGTGGCCGAACACGAGGGGTATTCCCACGCCAATGTTCGCGTAACGCCCGCCGATGTTCAGCGTCCGGCCAATCCCCATCACCATCCCGCCGATCGTCGAATGCGCCTCCTCGATAGGCAGCGACGGGTCGAACGTGAGGGAGCCATCGCTGAACACTCCGGCAACGTTCACGATGGTGAACCCGGTCGGCGCCGGCGTGTATGCGCCGGGCACGAGGTCCTGGGCACGCGCCGCGGTCGATGCCGACAATGCAGCCAGCATCCCCAGGAGCACCCACGAACCACGAGACGCTCGTGCCAAGGCAAATCGCATCGACTGTCCGTCGAGTGGGCAAGCCGTATGCCGCCTGTCCGAGACCCGTCGCGCGGGCCAGGGCCTGTCGAAGGCTGGTGACCGCGTTCAACGTGTTGAGAGCGATCACGACCGGCCGTGAAAGAGCCCGTGCAGGATCGTGCCCTGGCCGTACCGTCGAAGAAAAGTCTGTCACAAACCTGAATTCGACCGGGATTCTCGTGTGGCAGGCCGTGGCTTGCCTCTTGCCTCTGTTCGCGTCGTGGATTGCTGGATCGGCGTCGTTCAGCAGACCGATCGACGCCTCGTGCAGTTGGCCGGTCGGCTCAGCGTCGAGCAGGTGCCTGAACTGCTCGGAGCCTGCGCGGAGGCCGCCTCGATTCACGTCGATCTGACCGAACTGGTGTCCGCCGACGTGGCGGGCATCGAGGCGCTTCAGCGGCTCCGAGGACAAGGCGCCACGTTGTTCGGCGCGCCGGGTTACATCCAGTTGAAGCTCGACTCACCGTCAGGAAACGCGGCGAGCGCGCCTCTCCCGAAGAACAAGCCCAAGGAAAAGGCCGCCCAGAAAGAATAGCGGTGAGCTATCAACGACGGCGACGCCGCCTCAGACCGACAACGACGACGACGTCGGTTGACGCCGCGCCCGACTCTCGGGACACACGACACCAAGCTTCTTCATCCGGAATCGCAGTGTGTTCGGATGAATGCCCAGGCGCTCCGCACTGTTGCCGGCCCCGTTGATCCGCCAGCCGCATCGCTCGAGCACGGCCTCGATGTGGGCACGCTGCACCGCGTCGAGATTGTCCGGCATTTCAACGTGCGCGCGGCTCCGCGGGCCGAGCGACAGCGGCGCGTCGAGCTGCAGGGTATCGCCGGCCGAGGCGATCATCGCGCGCTCAACGACGTTCTCGAGCTCGCGCACGTTCCCCGGCCACGCGTAGCGCTGCAACTCCTCCATCAGCGACTGCGGCACCCTGGTGATCTGTCGGCCGAGGTCGCGCTGGTGGCGGTGGATGAAGAACCAGACGAGCCGCGGAATGTCGTCCACGCGATCCTGCAGCGAGGGCAGATGAATCGGATAGACGCTCAAGCGGTAGTACAGGTCGGCCCGGAAACGGCCCTCGGCAACTGCCTGCTCGAGATCCTGATGCGTGGCGGCGATGACGCGGACATCAACCTTCTTCGAGCGCGACGATCCGACGCGCTCGAACTCGCCTTCCTGCAGCACGCGCAGAAACTTGACCTGAATGTCCGGCGGCAGATCGCCGATCTCGTCCAGGAAGATCGTTCCGCCGTCGGCCAGCTCGAAGCGTCCCTGCCGCATCCCCACCGCGCCGGTGAAGGCGCCCTTCTCATGCCCGAACAACTCGCTCTCGACGAGCGTCGGCGGCAGCGCGGCACAATTGACCCGCACCAGCGGGCGCGCATGGCGGCGGCTTCGCTCGTGCAGCGCCCGGGCGAACAGCTCTTTGCCGGTGCCGGTCGGACCGGTCAACAGCACGCTCGAGTTCGTCGGCGCGACCTGCGCCAGACGCGCCAGCGCGAGTCGAAGCGACGTGCTCTCGCCGACGATGTCGTCGAAGTCGTGGTAGCTCTTGATCTCCTCTTTCAGGTACACGTTGTCGGCTTCGAGCCGCGCGTTGAGCCGTTCGATCTCGGCGAGGCTGCTGCGCAAGGCGCCCTCCTGTCTGAGGCGCTGCAACGCGGCACCCAGGATTTCGGCGATCAGCTGCAGACGCTCGACCAGCGGCTGCGGCCAGCGCCGCGTCAGACGACCGCTGTCCATCACCAGCGCGCAGACCACCTGTCCGGAGACCAAGGCCGGTACGCCGAGGATGGAACCGGCGCGCGCCTGACTGCTGTGATCGCTCGGGGCCAGCCCACGCGGAACGTCTTCGGGTCGCCGGCTGGCGACCATTTCGCCGCGCGCGAGTCGCGTCACGAGCCACTCCTCGGGATCCTGCGTCTGCCGCCCGTCATCAGTGCCCGCGGACCGCGTTGGGACGTGCGTTCGCGCGACAGTGCCCGACGCGGTGAACTCGATGCACTGACAGGCATCGACGCGAGTGGCCGCCGCGACGCGCTGAAGCACGTCACCGATCGCCGGGGTGATGTCATCGCCGTGCACGCGCGTCAGCTGGCCCGAGAGGGTCACGGCGAGTTGCGTGATGTGCTCGAGTTCCGTTTCATGGAGCGAACGTGAAGTAGAAATGCTGAGGACAGACATAGAGCCTCTCAAGCGGTTCGGGTCACTCTTTCGCTATTCGCAAACTGACTGACGTGACGTTCGCCGCGCAACGCCGAGTGAACGGCCGGTATCAGTTCCTCGCCGGCGGTGCGCTTCAGGACGTATCCGAGTGCACCGGTTTCCAGACCGCGCGCCGCCAGGGTCGGATCGCCGTGGACCGTCACCAGAACGATTCGTGCCGCCGGGTTCCGGCGCAGGATGGCGGCGGCCGCCGAGATTCCGTCGAGGCCCGGCATCGAGACGTCGCTGACGATCACGTCCGGCGACAGCCGATCGGCGGCAACGATCAGCGCGAGGCCGTCCTGCACCTGCCCCACCACGTCGAACTCCGACTGGAGGAGACCGCGCAGCAGTTCCGCGGTTTCGCGGTGATCGTCGGCGAGCAGCACACGTGCCTGAGGCATCTGCAATCGCGCTGTGGCAACGGCTCCGAGTCTACGGAGCATGAGCGCTGGCAGGAACGGAGCCTTAAGGAAGCACCGCCGTATAAAACTACTGGTGTTCGCCGGAAAAAATACTGAGCCGTAACAGCGGCGACCGGACGAAATGTCAGTCCGCGAGCAGTCGATGCTCGACGGCGTACTTGACCAGCTCGGCCGTAGAGTCGACACCGAGGATGTCCATCATCTGATACTTGTGCGTCTCCACGGTGCGCGCGGACAGGTTGAGGCTCGCGGCGATCTCCTTCATGCGCCGTCCTTCGAGAATAAGGCGCAGCACGTCGAGTTGTCGCGGTGTCAGCTGTGGGCTGGAGGAAACGGACGGAGAGGCCATCCGCTCAAGGATCTCTTTGGTGAGCGTCGGGGTGAGATACATCCGGCCCTCGAGAGCCTGATGGATGGCGGTCAACAGTTCCTCGCCGGCGGAGTGTTTCAGCATGAACGCGCTGGCACCTGCACGCATAGCGCGTGCCGCGAGATCGGCGTCGTGGTGCATCGTCAATACGATCACCTTGCTGGCGATCTTCTCGGCTTTGAGGCGGGTCAGCACGTCGAGACCGCTCAGGGTCGGCATCGAGAGGTCGGTGACGATCAGATCCGGCCGCAGCCGGCGCGCCGATTCCAGGAGTTCCTGGCCGTCGCCCACCGCCGCGACCACGTCGAAGTCATGCTCTCTGAGCAGGGTGACGAGGCCTTCCTTGACGATCGCGTGGTCGTCGGCGACGAGCACTGTGACCTTACGCATCGACACATCTGACTGTCGGGTTCCGTTGAAGTTCGTCAAATTGCCGCGAATCGTTCTGGCACTTTGCCGGCCTCGGGACTTGCGCTCATCGGCAGCCGGACGTGGACCTGCGTGCCCTTGTTCGATTCCGTCATGACGCTCAGCGTCCCACCGGCCAGCCTGACCCGCTCGTTGATGCTCACCAGACCCAGGCCTTTGCTGCGCTTGCGCGTCTCGCCGACATCAAAGCCCTTGCCGTCGTCGGCGATCGTCAGTTCAGCGATGTGGCTCCTACGGACCAGGCGCACCTGCGCCTGGCGCGCCGCGGCGTGCTTGACCACGTTGTGCAGCGCCTCCTGGGTGATCCGGTACAGGCACAACGCCGTCTCGCCATCGATCGACTCGAAGTCCCCCTCGGCCGTGCAGCTCACGGCGATCGGTTGCGAACGGGACAGCGCCGCGCAGTGAGCGGTCAAGGCCGCGGTCAAGCCCGCGTGTTTGAGCACGTCGGGATGCAGATCGTGCGAGAGTGCCCGCACGCTTTCCGCCAGGGCGACAGCCCGCTGCTGGATCGCCGATACGGCGGCGGAGGCATCCTGGTCTTGCGACAGGGACGCGACGCGACGTTTGAGTCCGCTCAGCGCGATGGACAGCCCGGCAAGCTGCTGGCTGACGTCGTCGTGCAGATCACGCGCGATGCGCGCCCGCTCGGCGTCCCGGGCGGTAATGAGCGATCCGGCCAGATGCTGCAGTTGCTGCATCAGGTCGCTGTTCTCCCGTTCGGCGCGCTGGCGATCCGCAATGTCCACCACCGAGACCAGCACGAGCTCGCCGTCCCTGGTGTCGATCGGGTTGAGTCGAATCTCGACCGGGATCCTGGCGCCATCCCTGCGCACTCCGTGAAGCTCACGACCCGCCCCCAGCAGCCCCGGAATCAACAGATCGACGGGCCTGGTCACCAGCTCCTCGCGACGGTAGCCAAAGAGCCGCTCGATCTGGGCGTTGACCAGCACGATCGCATCCGTGCGATCGATCATGAGCATTCCCGCCGGCGCCGCCTCGATCGCAAGACGGAACTGCTCTGCCGCGATCTTGCGTTCCGTGATGTCTACCTTGGTGCCGACGATTCGTTGCAAAGAGCCATCCGCACCTCTCACTGCCGATCCGCGCGAGAGAAACCACCGTACGCTGCCATCCTTGTGCAGCATCCGATGCTCGATCTCGTACACGTCGCTGTGGCCGTCCACGCAGGCCTGGATCAGGGCCGCCGCTGCTGGTGCGTCGTCAGGATGCACGCGGGATCCCCAGTCGTCCAGGCGGGTCGAGATCTCCGCGTCGCCGAATCCGAGAAGCGATTTCAGTCCTGGGTCTATGAAGAGCTCGCTGGTCGCGAAGTTCCAGTCCCAGATACCGACGGCGCCCGCGGCCGTCGCCATCGTCAGCCGCTGCTGACTGTCGCGGAGGACATCCTCTGATTCCTTGCGCTCGGTGATATCGTCGCGCAGGGCCCGCGCGGCGCGTGCGTGTCGAGCCCGTTGTACGAGCAGCGCCGCGATAACCGCGCCTTGCACGATGACGATCAAGGCAACCGCCATGGTGAAAAGATCGAACGCCCGCACGCTGTCAACCGAACGAACGGATTCTTGAGGGACTTGTGAGAGCCCGGCCAGACTGGTTCCGCCGAGGAGCGCGGACACTAGAACTGCGATGCCCGCCTGACTTCTACTCTTCAAGGGATTGTGGGGAAATTATATGCGCTCGGCCGCGTTTCCACGTGGCGCGGTTCACGATTTGACCGCCTGTAGACCGTGACGCCTGAGCTCGAATGCGAATGCTTCAGCCTGCGCGAGCCAGTTACCGCAGGCTGTGACCGACGACGACGGCGCGGCCCCGCACTCGTCGCATCTCCTTGATGAGCACGCATTTCTCGCCCGATTCCCCAATGTTCGTCTCCGGCCAACTGGCGCTCCGCTTGCCAACCTGGGCGGCAGATGCAGCTCAGCATCATTTACTTTGACGTCCTCGTCTTGCAGCTGAGCGTGCTGTGTACGGTCTTTGGCTTCGGCCTGAACACGACGACCCGCGATCTGTCGTACCTGATTCACCGCCCCGGCCTGCTGGCGCGGTCGCTGCTGTCAATGTACGTGGTCATGCCGGCCGTCGCTGTGCTGCTCGCGCTGGTCTTCGACTTTCCAGTGACGGCGGAGAGGACCTTGATGATGCTGGCGATCTCGCCGGTGCCTCCACTGTTGCCGAAGAGGGAAATGAAGGCGGGTGGTAACGAAAACTACGCACTCGGACTGATGGCCATTCTTGCGCTGACGGCCATCGTCGTCATGCCGCTGGAACTCCTGGTGCTACAACGTGTCGTCGGCCGAGACTTGGAGATGGCCTCCGGTGCGGTCGTCCGCGTCGTCCTCGTGTCCATACTGCTGCCGCTCGCCGCCGGCATGGCCGTGCGATCAGTCATGCCCAAAGTGGCTGACTGGCTCGAGAAGCCACTCGGCCTCGTTACAAACGTACTGTTACCCCTGTCGATACTCGTCCTGCTCGTCATCGCCGGGCCGGCGATCTGGGAGCTGATGGGCAATGGCACGCTCACCGCCATCATCGTCTTTATCATCGTGGGATTCGGCGTTGGCCACGTGCTTGGCGCCCCCGACCGGGACCAGTCAGTGGTACTTGCCATGTCAACCGCCTGCCGGCATCCAGCCGTCGCCTTGTCACTCGCGGCCGCGAATTTCCCGGGGGAGCGCTTCGGCGCCACCATCCTGCTCTGTCTGCTCGTTGGCGTCATCGCCGGCATGCCCTATGTCGCCTGGCACCGACGGCACCCGCGGCCCGCGCCCGGCCGACGTGAGCGCTGCTGATGAATCACGTCAGGTGGTGACTCGCTAACGGACTCCAAACGTGGCGACGATCAGGGTGATGTTGTCGCGGCCTCCACCATCGAGCCCACGCTTCAGGAGTTGATCGCAGATCTCACTCGAGGGCAGCGCGCTCCCGAGCGCTGCCGCGATCGTCTCGTCATCGACGCCGTCGGTGAGCCCGTCGCTGCACAGCAGCAGGCGATCGCCGTCTTCGAGTCGCAGCAGATCGACATCGACCTCGACCCGCCTGTCGGACCCACCGAGCGCATTGGTCAGAATATGACGCACACCTGAGAGGGCCACGTCGCTCTGCGACAGGTACCCGGCATCAACGAGCATCTGCGCGTAGGTGTGATCCTTCGTCAGGCGTCCCAGATGGCCGGCCCGGAGCAAATACCCGCGCGAGTCGCCGACGTGGACGATGAGCAGGTCGCGGCCACAGCTGCGAGCGGCGGTCAGCGTCGATCCCATGCCCTCCAACGCAGCGTCCTGACGTCCGCGATCGACGAGCATCGACCCGACCTGTTGAACAGCCTCTCGCATACGGCGCTCGATCTCGGGCGCGTGTTCCGCGTCCACCCAGAAGATCCAGTCCGGAATCTGCAGGGCGAGGCCGACGAGCGCGCTGATGGCCAGCCGGCTGGCGACCTCACCTGCGGCGTGGCCACCCATTCCATCGGCAACCACCATCACGTAGTTGACTTCGTCCGCTCGCTCGGGCACGTCGCCGGCGGGGAGACTCGTCTGCATTGTCTGCAGCGCGCGCGTCGCTCTGGTGATGAGAAAGTGATCCTCGTTGTTCGTCCGCACGTTGCCAGGATGCGTCAGGCCGCTGACATCGACACGGACCGATGACGAGGGCAGCACAGCGACTAGCGGCCGGACATCGCCCGATGCCGTTGTTGTAGACGTGTCTTTCAACGGAAACCTCCCAATCAGCGGGCCGCCCAGCCCGCAAGCACGCCGGCCCAGGGAATCTCGGAGTACAGAAGGATCAGGATGAACACCGCCACGTACGCACCGCGCAGCGTGCGCTGACCAGGCCGGCATTGGGCGAGACCCATCGTCGCCAGCAACCAGCCGAACCCGGCGACCGGCGCCAGCGCGTACGTGGTGGCGCAAAACAGGAGCAGCGACGCGTGCCGGGCAAGCTGGATGCGTCCTTCCGCCGGAATCAGGCTCAGAAGCGCGACCAGCGCTTCGAGTGCCAAGCCACCCCAGGTCGCGATCGCGGAGAACGCGCGCAAACGCGGCGGCTCGACGAACGCCGGCGGCTCGAGAAGCTCGGCGCCTTCCGGCAATGGCTCGAGGAACTTGCGGTTCACAGCCATCTGATCGCGCGACAGTCCACCAAACACCAGCGAGGCATCGGCAAACCGTTCATCGGTCAGCAGCGTTACCCTGAAAAATCGGCCGTCAACGTAGTCTGGTGACAACACCGCCTTCCACAGGACGGCCATCGCGAAGGCTGCGCCCAGGAGCCACCGGCTGCTCGCCGACAACGTCGCCGCGGGAATGGGGCCAGAGAGTGCCAGCCCCATCGCCAGACACCAGTAAGCGAGCAGGTAGATGTGGTTGTCGGAGAGTGGCCAGACATACACGATTCTGATCGCGACGAGCACGGCCACCACCACCCACGTCAGTGGTGCCCGCCTGACCGGCCGCAGGATTAGCGAGAGGCATGCGGCCGCCAGGACGAACGGCGCCACCCACCAGACGTCGAGCGGCCGCAGCAGCAGAATGATGGCGGTCAGCGTGAGGACGGAGTCGGGAACACCGTCCGCGTCATCGGCGGGGCGCAGGAGTCTCGTCAACACGGTAGACGAAGTCGCGCATGAGAGAGGTGGTCGCCGCCAGCGTGTCCGGCGCGTATTTGATGCGCCAGGTCTCGATACGCACGGTGTCAACCGGACGGCGGTACCGGCCCTCGCGCTCGACAACGCGGCGCGCCAGCCGCGAAAGTGCGGCGTCGGTGGGCCAGACCGCCGCACGCCGCGCCGCGTCCTCGAGCGACGGAGATATCGCAATCTCCTCCGATCGCTCGGGCGCGCTCACGAACACCCGCACGTGCCGGCGGCCGGCATCATCAGTCGTGGAGAACATCCCGAAGCCGCCGCCCTTCCACGGGCTCAGGCCGGCGGTCCTGGCAAACAACAGCTGCACACACCCCACGGTGAGCAACACAACCACCGGGAACGTCGCGCGCCATCCTGTCAACTCGGCACGACCACCTGATATCCGTTCGACACTTTTGTGTAGTAGGTTGTGCCGCACTGCGTGTAGGTCGCGCCGCCGACGTTCGCGCTCTTGCAGTTGGCGGGAAGCGTCGCGATGACCGCTCCTGCCGGAGGCTCGACGACCTGATACACGACGTTCCCACTGCTCATCACGCGCGTGTAGTACGTGTTGTCGTGGTAGTAGTAGCTCGTTCCAGCGACGGCCACGGGCGTTGCCGCGGCCGGCGGTTTCGCCAGCATCGTGCCGATGGCGATGCCCGCGCCGACGGCGGCCACGGCTTTCCATGCCTCGTAGCTCTCGTAGCGATCGGCAACCGCCACGCCGCCGTAGCGGCCAACAGCCGCAGCCCCTTCTTCTCCGACGACGACCGCGCCACGACGGCCGACGGCCACTCCGTCAACATCGACCTCTTCGCCGGTGACGACGTTGCCATTTCTACCAACCGCGGCATAGCCCTCTTCGCCGCTGACGACCGCGCCGTTTCGGCCGGCCGCGGCGTAGCCATCTTCGGTTTTGGCGGCGGCGCCGCGTGGGCCGGCGGCCACAGTAGCGTCATCGCCTTTGGCCACGGCGCCACGACGGCCGGAGCGTACCTGCGCAGACAACGGCGACAGTGCGGTCGCCACAACGGCCGTCATCAGCAGTGCGCCGATGATGTTCCTTGTCGTGATCTCTCGCCTCATGATTCAGGAACTCCCTTTCTACTTCTTCGCGGCCGCAGCGGGATCAGCAGGCGCGGCGTTCTTGACTGCCGCGGCACGCTGCACGACCGCGATGCCCTCGGTACTCCGCCGGCAAGCTGGGGCGGAACGTGGCATCGGTGATCTTCGGCGCCAAATCCCAGGCATTGAATGTCACGTCAACCATGGGCTGGCCCGTGCGGCGCTTCTGAACGACCTTGAATCGCTTGGGCAGGGGCTCGCCCTGCACCGGAATCCACAACTCCCAGTCAACGCCGGTGTCCTGAAAGGCCAGGTGGTGGCAGGGCGTATCGGCCACAGTCTCGGTGCCGACGTAACCGCCGGTGGTCGTGTCGGAGAGCAGCGCCTTCTCCGCGGGTCCGTAGAACAGATCGCCCATCGGCAGGGCCATGTCGTACCGTTCAGCCAGCGCATCCAGTGTGCGGTTGATGGTGTCGGGCATCGGCGCCTGCGCGAAGACCTTCTCCTGATGCACGGCAATCGTCAAAACTTTCCCGTTGTACCAGGCTTCGACGCCTTTGCCGCTGGTGGGCTTGGCGCGGAAGTGATCGGGGCGTCGCAGGGTGTACTCACCGGTGCCGGACATCGGCTCTTTCTTCCCCGACAGCCGTACGACTTCGCGCTTTTCGGTCGTCGTGACACTCACCTCTTTCGCCGAGGCGAGCCGCGCGCTCATCTGTTGGACCAGTTCCCGGCCGCGGGCCAGCCGTTCGGCGGGGGTCGACGGCTCACGAGGTCCGCAGGCAACGAGGCCGGTTGCCGCCAGCGCCAGGAGGGCCGATCGAGAAAGCATCGTGTTCCAGGTGTGCGCGGTCATGAGCGACACTCCACTCCCAAACGTTGCTCGTTTCCGAATCAGCGTTGGGTGGGCAAGATGCAGGCCACGAACGATGCGTGGAAATCAGGGAAACCCGCCTCATCCGGCCACTGGGCTGACCACGGGCTGGAAGGCCTGACGACCATTCGTGAGGTGGACGGACTGTTCGTCCGCCACGCTGATCAAGGGACGCGAAGTGGAATGGAACGCGACCAGGCTCGCCTGATCGCGTTCATGGCGTGAGGTCCAGCGGTTAACGCGACGGCGCGCGGCACACGAAGTTCGCCGCCTCGTCTATGCTCCCTTGTCCTTTGTACGTCGCCACCTGCGGATACGCGCACAGCGGACGGGTCCGCACGACCTGACCGTTGGTGACCTTGCTCGCGATCAGCGTATCGGGCGCTTTCCCCTTCTCCACCCAGTCGATGACGGCCGTCACGGCATCGTTGCGATCCGGGCCGACGCCGCCGCCGCAGTGCGCGACGCCGGGCATCATGAAGAGACGGGCGAAATCGCGGGCGTCGCGATTGCGCTTCTCGACCTCCTCGTAATACGCGACGCCCATCATGGGCTGAAGAATCTGATCCGCCCACCCGTAAGTCATGATGACCTTGCCACCGCTCTTGCGGAACGCGGACAGGTCGGCCTGCTTCGCGTCGGCCAGCTTGCTCCAGCGTTCGACCAGCGCCGTGTCGCGGTCGTAGTCGAACTTCATGAAGTCGTACTCCGGCTGCGGCGGGTCGAGCACGAGATAGCGCATCACGCCCTGGGCCAGGTTGAAGTCCGCCGGCGTGGCCCCTGGCTGCGCCGGGACAATCGCGCCCACCCACCCGCTGTTCGTCGCGCCATTCGGCGCCGTGGTGACCGCTTCGCTGCCAGGCATGAAGCCCAGGTTGAGCGACTTCCCCTTGCTGGCCGGGCCGCTATGAATCTTGTTGACCGTCGCCGCCTGCGCGGGCGTGAGGCAGTCCGGCGAATCGACGCCGGCGCTGGCGCTGCACGCCGGCACGTCGCGCGTCGCGTCGAACCGGCACGCGCGCGGGTCGTCAATCAGTCCGTCCTTGAGACCGTCCACGGCGTCGCACTTGTCCATGACCTTCTGCCCGACGAGCACCATCTTCGCCGGCGACACGGGCGCCTCGCTCATCGCTTTCTGATTCCACATCGCGCCAACGGTGAAGCCGGTCTGATCGACCCACGGCGCATTGGCGACGATGCCGTCGAAGTCGTCCGGATAGCGCTGCGCCTCGAGCAGCCCCTGACGGCCGCCGTTCGAGCACGAGTTCCAGTACGAGAACTGAATCGGCTGCGCGTAGTAGTCGGTCGCGATCTTCTTCGCCGTGTCGGCAGTCACATGCACGGCGCGATACGCGTAGTCGATGGCTTTCTGCGGGTTGCTGAGGATGAACGACCCGCTCGGCTCCTTCCGCGCGTCGTGACCGGTGTTGGTCCGCGCGTGCACGAAGCCGTTGGTCAGGCCGGCGGTCCGGTCCGCATTGGTCGGACCGTCCAGTGCATCGCCGGCGAGACCACCGTTGCCGGTCATGTAGAAGCGGCGGTTCCAGCGGTCGGGCAGGTTCACCTCGAATGCGACCTCGGGCGTAATCGTGCCCGTCACGCGACAGTGCTGCGGCGTGTCCGTCGTCGCTGCCACGACTCGCGCGTTGATCGACACGATCCCCTCGCCCTTGAACGACGCGAGACTCTCACACGATTTCTCGGGCGTGGAATCAGCGGCGGTGTAGTTGGCGAGCGAGGTCTTGGCGTTCGCGAACGGCTGCGCGAATGCCGGAACGGCGGTCGCACAGAGGATGACACAGGTAGCAAGCAGACGCATCGGAGTCCCTTTCGAGCGTCGCGAACGACGCGATGATGGCGGTCTTCAGCTCTGGCGGGATTGAATCCGACCGTGCGGCGCCTGTCAAGCGGGCGACAGAGGATAAGAGTCGCGGATTGGTGGGGAAATGTTGCGGCGAGATGGAGACTAGTAGTCCCCCGTCTCCTCTCCCGTCACTGACGCCGGATCGACGTCAACTGCAAGCGATTCGACGACCGACGTGATGACGGGACCAGACTCGGTCTGCAACTCGAGGCGCCGTCCCTCCTCGATCCAACCGATCTTTGCGTTGCCGTCATCGTCAACGGCGCCCATGACGGCAGCATCCTGTACTCTGCTGAAACAGACGGCCGCCGGTGACTGAGACTCTTAGTGATGAGCCGTCCACGACCACAATCCGGTAGTTCGTGTTTCTCGTGTGGACATTGAGAAGGGTCCCGGCTACCAGCAACGGCAGAGCCACTGATCGGCCCATTCCTGGGTCAATGTCGAGAAAACCAGTGCTCGGCGCGGGATTACTTGCGTCCAGGTATGCCATTACGCCCTCCGCGCTGGAGAAGGTGCAACAGCGCTGCCATTAACAGGCTCAGCCCGAGCGTAAGGTCAGTCCCAGTTGAGCTTCTGGACGCCTCGAATTGACAGACGGACAGCCTGGGGCGTTCATCGCATGATCCCCATGAAGAACAGCACGAGCTCGATGACCAGGATCAAGACGATGGTGATCTCGAGGAACTCGCCGCGCACCATGCCTGTTCGCTCCACGGCGAAACGATAGATGTCATCGACGGTCTTGAGCTTTTCGCGCACGCTGGCTTTCCAGTAATCGAGACCAAGCCGGGTGCTGGCCAGCGCCAGCACGCGGGCGGCGTACACGTCTCCCGCGATCTTGAGCGCGTTCTCCTGTACGATCGGTCAGCTCGTTGACATCGATGAACAGCGTGTGCACTTCCCGCGCCGCGCGCGTGTAGCGCCGGCTCCACGCGCTGAACCAGCCGGGCGCCTGCAGCTGCGCGTAGATTCTCCCCAGCTCGCGTTCGAGCAGCCCGTCGTAGTATCGGAACTCCAGCAGTTGTGAGTTGGCGAACTCGAGGAGTTCGAGCACCGCCTGGGCGCCGGCCTCATCGTCGTACACGAACGCGGCGTTCCAGGTCGGGATCAGCAGGTCGCTCTCCAGATACGAGATGCGGTGCCGCAGCACTTCCTCGCGCTCGTCGCGGCTGAGCGGCTCACGCTCGCCGCGGAGGAGCGCGGCGATGTCGTCGCCATGCGCGCGAAGGAGATCCTCGGCCGGGACGTGACCCTCGAGGGCGGTGATCGAGAAGACGAGATAGTCCTCGGTGACGAAGGCGTCTCGCAGTCCTGTCACCGCCGGCTGGATACGGCCAATCAGCTGTCGGCAGAAACGCTCCGCCTCTCCGGCAAGACGTGGGCTCTCGTGCCAGTCGAGCCCTTGCTGTGCGAGCTCCGGCCACGATGTCGGCAGCGGCCTCGTCAGCGCCACCGAGATCACGCCGTAGTCGAACACCTTGAACCTGACCTGGCAGCCGTCGATCTTCCCGAGACCCACGGCTTCGGCGTCCATGGCAAGCGGAGCTTCCTGGTACTGGACGTAGGCCGGCGTAATCGGTCTGGGCGGCAGCCGTGAAGGAACGGCCGCTTGCACCAGTGCGGCAATGGTCTTGAGCTCGATCGCCTGAGCGACGTCTGGTACAGAAACAGCGCGGTGAGGTGGCCGGAGCGAATCGCAGGCATACGGAGGCAACGGAGAGAGGCAACGGAGAGCACGGAGGCAACGGTCGAACACGGAGAAACGGAGCAACGGAGATCTCTCTTCAAAGAGATCACTCCGTGTCTCCGTTCCGCCGTGTTAATCCGTTCGCTCCGCGAGCTCCGTTAACTCCAGCGCCTCAGTTGGTGCCGACCGCCGCGGTCACATCCGCCTTCGTGAGCGGCTTGTCCGGGTTCGGCGGGTGCGCCGGGATGAACGCGTTGTAGTCGATCTTCAGCTTGTTCAGCGTCTCCGCCATGGCGCGGACCACTGGCAGCTGCCCCGGGTTGGGATTCACCGCGGTGATGTCCGCCGACCACAGCGCCTTCTCCGCCGGCAGATAGACGACGAGCATGCCGTCGCTGTGTTCGTTCGGGATGCGATGCAGCTCGACGACCTTGCCGTTGGATCCCTTCCGCACATCCCGGTCGCCGACACCAGTCACGACATCCTTCCGGCGATTCGTCACTTTCGACAGGCTGTCGCCAGTCAGCGTGCGCGGGCCGCTCAGGAGCTGTTCGAGCACTTTCTCGTTGTTGTTGTGGGTCAGGATGGTTGCGCCTTCCGCCACCGCGGCGGCGAGTCCGCTCGCGTGATCGAAATGCGGATGCGAGTTCACGACGAAGCGGATCGGCTTGTTGGGGATCGCCTGTTTCGCGGCCGCCATCACCGCCATGCCGCGCGCATCGCTCTGACCGCTCTCGACCACGAGGATGTGATCGCCCATGTCGACGGCGAGCGAGGCATAGTTGCCGCCGATCTTGAAGGCGCCGTCGCCGAGCTTCTCGACAGGCGGCGCGGCCGGCGGCGCCGCGGCTCCACCGCCACCGCCACCACCGCCAGGACCGCCGGCACGGCCGGCCGGAGGCGGCGGAGGCGTCAGCAACTCGGTCAGGTTCGACGGGTTCGGCGTGGCTGCCGTGATGTCCGCGTTGAAAGTCTCGAGGCCGGCCTGTTTCTGAACGATCCGTCCCGGAACCTGGACGCCGTTCATCGCCTTGTAGTTCGAGTACTCGAACTCGACGGGCAGATCGCCGACGACGGCGTGCTCGACACGCGTCTCGACTTTCGTGACCTGGTTCTGGTTGTTGATGTAGCCGGTCACCGTATACATCTGCCCCGACGGCGACTTGAGGTTCGCCGGCGAGAACGAGACCACCTGCTGGCCGCCCTGCTGCCTGACTGTGGCGTTGTTGGCGGCCGCGCCCTTGAGGAAGCCCCATGGGGTCGTCCAGACGTTCAGCGCCTGGTTCCAGTTGGTATCAACCTGCGTGCCGCTGATGTTCTGATTGAACACGCCCGGCATCGGCGGCGGCGCGCCCGGGACCGTCGGCGGCTGGGTCGGACCGGTGGCGCGCGACACCAGCGCCGCGCGATCGGCCGACGCGCCGAAGTTGATGGTGCGCGTGTACATCGTGATTTGCGTGGTGTTGACCGGGCCGAGCGGCATACCAATGGCCTTGCTCTGGCCGAAGGCGCCGTTTCGCGCGGTTCCCGAGTAGGTGATCGAGTTCAGCGTGTCGATGCCCATCGCCTTCGATGCCGCAGTGACGACCGAACCCGCGTTCTGTGCGGCAGCGCCGATCGCCAGGAGCGTCACGACGAGCGCGGCGCTTGTAAACATTCTCAGCAGCATACGTATCTCCAGCCTTCCTTGAGCCGAGGCATTGCGCGCGGCTCCAGCCGGGCAGTGCCCACGGCAGCCTCCAAGGCAGTCTTGGGGCGTGCGCATCATATATCTGCGGCGGGGCTGAAGTGTTTACGAAGGTACAAAGAAAAAGGGCCCGGATGGCTCCGGGCCCTCTTCGATTGCGGCACGGTCCGGCTGAAGCCGGACACTACGTTAGAAGTTCACCGTGAAGTTCAGACGCACGAACCGCGGGAAAGCGAGGGCGGTTGGCGTGCCCCAGCCGCGTTGCGGGGTCCGTTGTTGTCCCCGACAGGCTGGGTGAGCGTGCTCTGGGTATACGTCTGGTTGAACCCCGTCGCGTAGCTGGTGTTGAACAGGTTGTTGATGTCCACGCCGACGTCGGTGCGCGTCCGGCCGAAGCGGACGATCTTCGCGAAGCGCATATCCACCTGCGTCCGGCGCTCGTCCGCATAGACGCGGTGCTCGTTGTCGGTCAGCAGGATCGTCGTCGTGCCGGTCAACGTGGCGCCGACCGGGAGGTGGCCCAGCGCGCCCAGGATCATGGAGTTCGGGACCACCCAGTTCGCCGTGATGGCCGACGACGGCTGCGAGCGCAGTACCGTGCTGACCAGGACGTCGATCTTCGGAACCGTGTAGGTGACCAGGCCGCGGAGTGTCGTCTGCCACGGCTCGACGTTGTTGCAGCCGCGCGGGTTCGGACCCGTGAGGGTCGCGCCCGCCACGTTGTTGTAGAGCGTACTGACCGCGCAGTCGTTGACCTTGCCACGGCCAGTCGTGGTGCCAACCTGCGCGACCAGGCCGTTCCGCAGCCGCGAGTTCAGTGCGAGCTCGAAGCCATCCCACACGCTCGACCGCGCCTCGCCGATGTCTTCCTCACGCATCAGGATGGTGCTCGGAGCCGCATTGGTCAGCGGCACGAAGACCGTGACCGGATAGCCGCCCCCGCCCGCCAGCCTCGCATCGCTCGGCGCGGTCAGCGTGTACGACTCGTAGTGCGACGCCACACCGCCAGCGCGGCGATTGAGGTCGTCGGTGACGAAGAACCCGTGCCAGCTGCGATGCGTGAAGCTGACGTCCGCAGACAGCCTGGGCATCAGTTCCTGCTGCAAGGTGACCGTGTACTGCGTATCCCCTGGACGTACGCCCCAGCCGCTCAGCACGGCCGGATCGACTGCCGTGGCAGCGCCGAGCCTGCCGAAGTTGGGTGCAGTGCCGGTGGCCGCCGCGCACTCACCGTTCAACGCTGGGTTCAGCAAATCGCAGTCAACGACCTTGTCGTTGTCGCCGTCGATCCAGCCGCGGTTGATGACGCTGCGAACGACCGTCGCTCCGGGATTCGTAGAAGTGTACGGGCGTGTCGTTCGCGGCGTACGCGAGATACTTGCCCCAGTTGAACTTGAGCGCCGTCTTGCCGGTGCCAAAAACGTCGTAGGCGACACCCACACGCGGCGTGATGTCGTTGTAGGCGTCCACACCAGGCGTCAGCGGGATGGTAATTGGCTGCGGATTCAGGAACGACGTGTTGGTCGTCCCGTTCAGTTCCGGCGGCGCGTAGCTCGAGGCGCGATCCCACCGCACAGCGCCCTGCAGCGTGAGTCGGCCGCGCGTCAGGCTGTCCTGCACGAAGAAGCTGTGCGTCTTGGTGACCGTGCGGCGACCGAAATCCGGCAGGTAGTAGCTCACCGCGTTCGGCACACCCTGGTTGAAGCGATAGCCAAGCTGCGACCCGTTCGCGACGTCCTTGTCGAGCAAGTCGAGCTTGCGGTACTGATACCCCAACTTCACGCTGTTGGCACCGGTGACATACGACGCGGACGTCAAGACGTCATCCGTCTTGCCCTCGGCCGGGCCCCACGTCTCGACGCCGCGATACCGGTAGTTCGCGACCGGCGCATACCGCAGTCCGGTGGCCGGGTTGATCGCGTTCGACTGCTCGGTGACCGAGGTCAGGGTGGTATCGCCGTCCGGCGCCGGGTGGCCGAAGATCGGCTGGTAGCGGAACAGCGTCAGGCCCGCCTCGAGCAGCAGTTGGTTGTTCACCGGCATCGTCCACGTGCCCTGGTTCACAAAGAACGGCACGTCGAAGTACCCGCGCCCCGCAGTCTGCGTGGCTTCCGGCGACATCTGGGTGGGTGCCGCGTTGTTGCCAAGGCCGATCCAGTCCTCGCCGCGATTGTGGCAGCCCTGCGTCTCGACTCTGAGCGGCGTGCCTTCACAACGGGCCTGGTATTCGGAGTTGACCCGGATGCGGTGCTTGCCGAACTGTCCTGTCACGCGGCCGATCACCATGGTGCGGTCCTGCACGAGGCGCGCGTTGATCGGCGAGCCGACCCAGTCCCAGCGCGCCGCGTTGCCGGCATTGGCGTTGGCCTGGATGCCATCCATGGCCGTCTGGCCGCTGAGGTCGCGATAGTTGGCAAAGAACCAGAGCCGATCCTTCATGATCGGGCCGCCGTAGGAGACGCTCCAGTCGTAGGTCTTGAGGACGCCGGGATTCGGGCGCAGATTCGGGTTCAGGGCCTGGATCTCCGACGTGAGGTTGTCGCCGCTCGACCACTCGCCGGCATTGTTGTAGAACGCGGTGCCGGAGAAGGTGTTGCCGCCCGAGCGCGGGATGATGTTCATGATCGGCCCGCCGATGTCGCTCTCGCCGAGGCCGCCGCCTACGGTGACGGCGATTTCATCCGCGTTGACCGTGTCGTAGACATACGACGAGAAGCCGCCGCTGCGCGCCGCCGTCAGCGGGAAGCCGTTGATCGCATAGCGCCCTTCACCGCCCACCGAATTGGCGTTGACGTTGCTCGACCGCGCGTTGAACGACGTCATCGCCGGCGAGACCGACAGGCCTGCATCAGCGACGAACACACCCGGGGTCGCGTTGAGCACCGCGCCCGCGGCGCGCGTCGCCGGAAGCGTCTGAATGGTGTCGCTGCTGAAGCACGATTTCGCGGCGGGAGCTCTGCACGTCCACGACCGGCGACTCGCCGGTGACGGTGATCGTCTCCTCGATGCCACCGACTCTCATCTCGGCCGGAATGGTGATCGTCTGCGAGCCGGTCAACTCGATGTTGTCGCGCCTGACGATGCTGAAGCCTGGCAGCGTGAACACCAGCGTGTACGTGCCGGGCCGCAGATCGACGATGCGGTACTGGCCCGAACCGTCGGTGACCGCGGATCTGGTTTTCTCGATCAGCGCCGGGCTCGATGCCTCGACGGTGACTCCGGGCAATAGCTCCGCCCGACGCATCACGGACAGTGCCCGTGAGAGTGGCCTGCGCGAAAGCGGTCGCAGGGAGTAAGAGGACAATCAGAAGCGCCAGAGACTTCAGCGCGATTCGCATACAGAGCGTTTCTCCTTCAGGTAGTAACCGAAAGCGGGAACAAAGGCCTGCGCGCAGACACTCCCCGCTGCATGCAGACGTTGAGAACAATACGCGGCGGCAAGCCAAAAAGTCAATGGATTCGGAGCTTTCTGATGCAAATGCGCGGGATGAGGTTAGGCGCGATCCATGCAGCCTCCTGCTCCTGCATGCAGATCCGGTCAGAGTGCGCTCGTGATACCCTTGGTCTTCCTTTCCAGCTTTCCTGAGCACCTGATTCCCCGATCAGGATCGACCCTCACCAAAGCCAGACAGGTCGGTCTCTGGCAGCAGTCGGCGTCTGTGCCAACCGCGGGGAGACGAATCCTGAAACACGAGGTGTCAGATGCTCACGTCGTACAGCGTCCTCGCTCTTACCTGCTGGCTGTTGCTGGTGTTGACATTCGTCATGGCGCACGCGCCCGAGAGAAGCCTGTCGGAGATCATCCGTGAGCTTCGATAGATGGCGGCACGGGATGGACCGGGACCGGCCACCCGAGCCCGCCGAGGTGGGGCAGCGGCCCGACGCGTGCCCATTCTGTCAGTCGAAAGCGGTTGGTACGCTCGCCAAGGTGATCACACCCTCGACGTATTGGCGCTGCCAGGCCTGCGGGGAGATCTGGAATCCGTCACGACTCGACGACGCCCGCCGCGGGCATCGCCGAGGATCGTGGTAACGCAGAGGAGCCGCTGATCCGCTACGTGCTCGGCGAGAGCGGGATGATCATCGAGTGGGACTCGTCCCGACCGCTCGACGGCAGCTTCAGGTCGGGCATCGGCCGTCCGGCGAAGAGCCGCCGGCACGGAATCGCCATCAGCCTCGCCCACTGCGCGGACCGGTTGACCCGCGCGCTGTCGGTCGCGATTCCGGTGTTCGCGTACATCTGGCGATAGATCTTCGAGATCAGCACGAAGGCCAGCCTCGCTTTGAGCGAGCTCACCGCACCGCGCGACCGCTTCCAGATGCTGCCAAACGAATAGAACTGATCCCAGACCGCCTGTGTGCGGCTGCGGATTTCGTCGGGGGTCATCGCCGGGTGGTCCATGTAGACCTTCGGGCGCTTCGACTGCGGAATGAGCCAATGACGTGACACCGGAATGCCATCGACGCTCGGTGGCGCCTCGCCCAGCGACTTTTCCCAGTCGGCGAAATCCAGCGTGCCGGGAAACGGCGTCAGCATGACGAACTGCGCGAAGGTGAGTCCGGCACGCTCGGCGACCGACAGCGTGGCATCGAACGTCTGGGCGCGATCGCTCGGCAGACCGAAGATGAAGGACCCGAGCACGTGGATACCGTGCTCACGGAAGTTCTGCAGCCGTTCGACCAGCGACTCGCCGCTTTCGTTGAAGTTCTTGTAGATGTCCTTCAACCCCTCGGGCGTGACCGCCTCGACACCGACCAGCGCGCCCTTGATGTTGGCCTTGCGCATCGCGTCGAGGAACTCCGGATCCTCGGCGGCCTCCATGGTGATCTGGGTGAAGAACACGGTGTCGGACGGCAACTGCTCGAGCCCGGCCATCAGCGCGAATCGCTCGTCGCGCGTCGCCTGCAGCTTCTGCAGCTGGCTGGGATCCTGACGCCGCCCGGCCATGCGCAGATCTTCGAGCGTGACCGGATAGAAGTTGTCATCGGCGAGCGCGATGAACCGGAATCCGCGCCGGCGCAGATCCACGATCTCTTCGAGCACGCCGATCGACGTGACGCGAACGCGGCCGCTGACCGTCGGTCCGCCACACCGAGCAGAACGAGCAATGCTTCGGGCAGCCGCGAACGGTCTGCACCGACGCCCACATGTAGCGGCCCGAGGGCAGCAGGTCCCAGCGGCCGGGCAGGAACGTCTCGCCCTCGACGCGGCCGCCGTCGTACTGGGGACGTGGCGCACCCGCGGCGCAGTCGCGAAGCGCGGCCGGCCACGCCTGCTCGCCGTCGCCCGTCACCACGGCGTGGGCGCCGCCCAGGTCGCGCGCCTCGTCCGGGTACAGCGTGGCGTGAATGCCGCCGTAGACGACAAAGGCGCCGGCTGCGCGTGCCGCGTTGCCGATCTCGTAGCCGCGCAGCGCGTTGCCGGTATGAATGCCGATGCCGACGATGTCGCCCGTGACGATCGCGCTGGTGTCGAACGGCTCGAGCGTCTCGTCGATCAGCGTCGGTGCACCATACGTGTGGGGCGTCGCGGACGCCAGTACGTAGAGCCATCGTGGTGTGATGACGCCGATGCCGAACGAGACGTGGCTAGGGTTGATCAGAAAGACAGTCATCGACCTCCGGGCGCTGTCGCTCAAACGGCGGACCTCGCCGAGCGCGCTAGGGTGTCAGCGGCCGACGTAGCGACTTCATCGCGCGCGACGCGGCCGCCGGCCACTTCCATCTGCGCCATGGTGGCGGCGCTATGGTCGCCCTCAAGGCGTGGCAGACATCCGGAAAGCAGTTGCTGCGCGCGAAGTGATGACAGCACAACGAATTCGTACGCGTTCATATGGACAGGACGGTTCACCATTCCTCACCCCTTCCCCTCTCACTGGACAGGCCATGGTGAGGAACCCGCAGGAATGCGGGAGACTCAAGACAGCGCTACTACCGTATCACGAACCGATCACGAAGCCGGGAGAGAATGACTGCACGCGCAGACGCAGCCGGACCGGCCGTGTGGGCCAGTCCCCGAGAGATCTCGGTGTATTCGCTCACAAGAACTTCAGAAAATCGACCAGGGAGGAGAGCGGAGAACACGGATCTCAACACGGAGATACCGTGTGATGGCTTTGTGTCAGTGCAGTCAAGCGAAGTCAGGAGCGGCTACAATCCGGCTGTATGAGAACCGCATCACGTCTCGCCATGGCGGCGGTGCTGGTATCCGCGACGCTCGTCATCGCCCAGGAACCGCTGACGTGGACGACGCAGCAGGATCACCAGAACATGAAGGATCAACTGGGGATCAAGACGCTGCGCCCGGGACCGAGTGGCAATGCGGCGCCTGGAGCGCCGAATGCGGCGAACTACGATCCCGAGAAAGCGAACCCCTACCCCGATCTTCCCGATCCGCTGACCTTGAGGAACGGCCGCGCCGTACCGACCGCCGACATCTGGTGGAAGCAGCGTCGTCCGGAGATCGTCGAGGACTTCGAGCGCGAGGTCTTCGGCCGCGTGCCGCGCCGCGTGCCCGCCGTGACGTGGGAACTGAAGCAGACGGTGACGACGTCGATCGCCGGCGTGCCGGTGATCGCGAAGCAGCTTGTCGGTCATGTCGACAACTCGTCGTATCCGGCAATCAGCGTGGACATCCAGATGGTGCTCGTGACCCCGGCTGACGCGAAGACAAAGGTGCCGGTGCTCATGATGTTCGGCAACGGCGCGATGCCTGCATCGCAGCCGGCCGCGCCGGCGCCACCGGGGAATGCGCCGGCCGGACCGAGCTCGGCGCAGCAGCTCATTGCCGCCGGCTGGGGCTACGCGTCCATCAGTCCCGCCAGCATTCAAGCCGACAACGGCGCCGGCCTGACGCGCGGCATCATCGGACTCGTCAATAAGGGCCAGGCACGAAAGCCGGACGACTGGGGTTCGCTGCGTGCGTGGGCGTGGGGCGCGTCGCGTGGACTGGACTACCTCGAGACCGATCCCGCGCTGGATCTCACACACGTCGGGATCGAGGGCGTCTCCCGCTACGGCAAGGCCGCGCTCGTCGCCGCCGCGTTCGAACCGCGCTTCCAGATGGTGCTCGTCGGATCATCCGGTGAAGGCGGCGCCAAGCTGCACCGCCGCAACTTCGGTGAAGCGGTCGAGAACCTCACCGGCTCCGGCGAATATCACTGGATGGCCGGCAACTTCCTGAAGTACGGGACGGCCGAATCCACATTCGGTGCGAAGACATCTGGAGACATCCCTGTCGATTCGCACCAGCTGATTGCGCTCGTCGCGCCGCGGTGGGTCTTCGTCAGCTACGGCATTCCGGAAAAGGGCGACGCGAACTGGCTCGACCATCAAGGCAGCTACATGGCGGCCGTGGCCGCCGGACCGGTGTTCCGTCTGCTCGGTGCGAAGGATCTCGGTGAGAAGCAGGATTACCGCGTCGCGAAGATGCCGGCGGTCAACGTCGGGATGCTCGACGGCGAGCTCGCATGGCGCCAGCACGACGGGGGCCATGAAGACCGATCGAACATGAAGTACTTCATCGAGTGGGCGAACCGCTTGATGTCGCGCTCGGGTCGCCGGTAGGCGGCGGCGCGTGGTCGGTCGTGGCCGGCGCTCCCAGGATCTCGGTGAGGATCGGCTTCAGCGCATCCGCCCACACCTGATACCCCGCCACCGAGAGGTGGAGTCCATCCACTGTTGCCCCCTCTCGGGGCACGCCATCCGCGCGCGCCAGCTGACCGTTGATGTTCAGATACCGAATCCGACGGCCATCGGCCAGAGGCGCGAACCGCTCGTTGATCGCATCGATCGTCGGCATCACGCTTGCGCCACCGTTCGCGTCGGTCCTTGGCGTGATGCCCATCAGGATCACGGTGGCGTCCGGCGCCTTCCCTCGCATCACGTCGAGGATCGCCGCGATCCCGTTCGCCACGTTCTCGACCACGGACGCATCGATGCCCTGACGTGGCATGCCGCCGACGTTGTTCGTGCCGGCCATCAGCACGATGACCTTGGGATGCACTCCGTCGAGCTCGCCATCGGTCAGACGCCACAGGATGTTCTGAACGGTATCGGCGCCCCAGCCGAAGTTCGCGGCGTTCCAGCCGAAGAAATTGCGCGTCCAGTTCGCGAGGAAGTCCCGATACTGCGCGTCACTCGTCCCCCATCGTCGCGTGATCGAGTCGCCGATGAAGTAGACGTCGATCCCACCGCGCCGCGCCTTGTCGAGGAGCTGCGTGTGAGCGAGACGTGAGTTCGGATCCGTTCGCGCGATCGGCTGGCTTCCGGTCTGGCCGTGCACAGTGATGACACCTATCGTGACGAGCACCGCGGCGGAGAGCACACGGAGATGACGGAGGCAACGGGTCAACACGGAGCAACGGAGGAACGGAGAACTTTGATCAGAAGATCGTAGACCTCCGTTTCTCCGTTGCTCCGTGTTCATCCGTTTCCTCCGCAATCTCCGCTACCTATCTGTCCAGCACCTGTCTCAGCTTTGCGGCCAGAGCCGAAGTACTGAACGGCTTCTGCAGGAAGTCGGCCTCACCGGTCTCGATGCCGTGACGCAGCACGGCGTCCGAGGTGTAGCCGCTCATGAACAGCGCGGCGAGACGCGGCTGCTCCTCGCGCAGGCGCTCGACCAGCTGCGGGCCGCTCATGCCAGGCATCACCACGTCGGTCAGCACCACGCTGATGCCCTGATTGGCGCGCGCGATCTGGAGTGCTTCGGCGCCGCTGGCCGCAGGCAGCACGGTGTAGCCATGCTTCTGCAGCGCGGCCTGCGTCATCTCGCGCACGGCGGGCTCGTCTTCGACGAGCAGCACGGTCTCGTTCCCGCGGGGCGGACGTCCATCCAATGACGCGACGGCGTTGACAGGCTGACTCTCGGTCGCAGGCAAGTACACCTTGAACGTCGTGCCGACGCCGGGCTCGCTGTACACGTCGATGCGTCCGCCCGACTGCTTCACGATGCCGTCCACGACCGCGAGGCCGAGACCCGTCCCCTTCCCCTGCCCCTTCGTCGTGTAGAAGGGCTCGAACAACCGCGCCTTGGTCTCGGACGTCATGCCGCATCCGGTGTCGCTCATCGCCAGCAGCACATACGGCGTCGTGCCGGCATCGGGCGCCCCGTCGGCTGTCTGATTCGGCAGTACGACGTTGCGGGTTTCGATCACCAGCGTGCCGCCGTCGGGCATCGCGTCGCGGGCGTTGATCGCCATGTTGAGCAGCGCGCGTCCAAGTTGATCGGGGTCGGCTTTGACATGATGCGCGTCCGGCGCCGCTCGCACGACGAGTTCGACGTCCTCGCCGATGGATCGCCGCAGCATCGTCTCCATCTCGCCAACGACCGTGTTGAGATTGACGACCTTGGGCTCGAGCACCGACTGACGGCTGAAGGCCAGCAACTGGCGGGTCATCGAGGCGGCGCGGTCGCTGGCCTGGCGTATCTGTTCGAGGTCGTGCCGGCCTTCACGGTCGCCGTTGGCCGACAGCAGCATGTCGGCGTGCCCGGCAATGACCGTGAGCAGGTTGTTGAAATCGTGGGCGATGCCGCCGGCGAGCTGACCGAGCGCCTCCATCTTCTGCGCCTGCAGCAGCTGCTGCTCGAGCTTTCGTCTGGCCTCCTCGGCGACGACGCGGTCATGGATGTCGCGGCCGGTCAGTTGAATCGCGGTGATCCGGGTCTCGCCATCGAAGATGCCGCTGGCCGTCCAGTGCGTCCAGCGTTGCTCGTCGCCCCTGGCGATCACGAGGTACTCACCGGCATCCACGGCCTTGTGCCGGGACAGGCCGGCGATGAGCGCGGCCATCGTCTCGCGGTGAGCAGGCGCGAAGCGGTCGAGCAGGCTGCGGCCGATGGCGTCGTCGGTGACGAGGCCGAAGTACTGGCAATAGCTGTCATTGACGAACACCAGCGTGCCATCGGGCTGGCACGACACGATGAACTCGGTCTGATTCTGGACGAGGAGGCGGAACCGTTCCTCGCTGCGCCGCAGCGCGTCCTCGGCTTCCTTGCGTTCGGTGATGTCGCGGCCTTCCGGGATCAGCAGGATCACGGCGCCGCTGTCGTCGTACACCGGCTTGAGGGACACATCGATGTGGTGCATCCGCTGGTCCGGACCGGGATGCGTGGCCTCGAATCGTACGACCTCGCCGCGGACCGCATCACGGATGGCTTGCCGCAACCGCTCCTGGAGCGCCGGCGAGTGAGTCCACCACGGCGTATCCCAGAACGGCTTTCCAATGACGTCCTCTGGTCGAAGGCTCGCAAAGTTCAGGGCCGTCTGGTTCGCCTCGAGCAGCGTGCCCTTGGCATCCAGCAGCCCGGTGAACTGGAAGGTCTGGTCGAAGATGGCGCGGAAGCGTCGCTCGGTGGCCACGAGCTGCTCGGCCTGCTGCTGATTCGCCCGCGCCGCCTGCCACGCGGTCGGCAGCACCCACAGCGCGGTCATGATGGGACCCAGATACGGCAGCGAGAGTCGCCCGGTGTCGGTCGCGAAACCGATCGCCACGCTCAAGAGGTAGCCGAGTGAGGTCACCGCCGTCAGCACACCGCCGACGCGGTCGCGCGCCCGGAGCCTGAGTGCGCCGAACAGGCCGAAGCCAGGCACTGACACCGCCAGACGTAGGCGGGCACGAGCAAGGGGCTGACCGAGTCTCGGCGCAGCACGGACATCTGCTCGCCCCAGGGTGTGATCACCTGTTCCACGGATGTCACGATGCCAGCCAGCGGCGCGAACAATCCGTAGATGAACACGCCCCCGAACGCGGTCGTGAATCCCCACAGGAACGCGCGCGCACGGAATCCCGTGACGTGCGAGAACAGCCACGCAACGAGGATGACAGTCGCCACGGCCATGTTTCCACGAAGGTTGAGGGCCCACTGCGCTGTCGCCGTCGTCTGGGCGGTGGCGAGCAGACGCTCACGTCGCGAACTGCGATGACTGCGACGATGCAGACGAGGCGACGCGACGCGAAGAGCAGGAAGAGGTCCCGTTCTGGCGCGCCCGCAACCAGAGGATGAAGTGGTAGATCGCCCCGAACAGGAAGAAGCCCGTGAGTGCCGCGTTGGCAAAGAGGTAGGGGCCCATCGGGAAGCGGATCTTAACTCGGCTTTGGGCTCTGGACTTTGGGCGTTGGGGGCCTTGGCCTTGCGAGCTGGGGCTGGGGCTTCTACTGATTGAGCGAGGTGACCATGATCAGCCGGCGATCCATGGCCTGATCGCCCTTTTCGCCGACCAGAGTCACGGAAACCTGGTACTCGCCGCCGGGCAGATTCTTGAAGCTGGTCACAGTGACCGACGCGGCGTCGGCCCCGTCGAGGGGCACGAAGCTGCTGCGGAAATACTCGCCGGAGTCGGCGACGATCTTGAGGCCGCGGTTCTCCGCGCGTGGCGTGACGATCGCGCGGATGCGAATGACTGCGGGTGCCGCACTGATGCGCGGCGAGACGTCGATCTTCAATCGGCTGTTGGCGGCGCCGGCGCGGCGCCAAGGAGAACCGTCGCGCCAATCAGAAGGATCGTGTGTCGAATCCGCATCGCGCCAACCTCACTGTCAGAATCGACAGGGGGTGCCCCAGCTTGAGGGTGGGCCGCCTGAAGGCGGCCCCCACGTCAAGGCGGCCCGCAGGTTACGCGCCGTTCTGGACGACGATCGAGATGCGGCGGTTACGGGCGTCGAGCGGCTGCTTCGGCGTACGCAGGCGCGTATCGGCGTAGCCGCGCACGGCATCAATCTGGCCGACGCGCAGCCCGAAGCGCTCCATCGCGCGACGCGCAGAGTTCGCGCGGTCGGTGGACAGCTCCCAGTTGCCGTAGCCCTTCGAGTCCGCGTACGCGCGGCTGTCGGTGTGTCCCTCGAGCGCAACGGCATTGCCCAGCGTGCCGAGCTCCTGCGAGATCACCGCCGAGGATCTGCACCGTCTCGCGGCAGCAGGTCGGCGCTGCCGACCGCGAAGAAGCTCTTCTTCGCCGTCTCGAGCAGCTCGATGCGCAGACCTTCCGCGGTCACCGTGATCTCGATCTGATCCTCGAGCGCCTTAAGTGAGGGCACCTTCGCCAGCGCCTGACGCAGATGCTCCGCCGCCTTCTCGAGCACTTCCTGCGCGGCCTTGACGTCGTCCGGGATCGGCTTGGGGCCGGCGTCACGCCGCGATTCCTTCAGTCCCTCGGCGCCACCGGGCAGGACGCCGCCACCACGGCGTCGTCTCGAACACACCCGGGTCGCGGAAGTAGCCGGCAACGGCGGCCTTCACTTCGGGCTCTGTCCGACCAGCCACATCACCAGAAAGAACGCCATCATCGCGGTGACGAAGTCGGCATACGCCACCTTCCACGCGCCGCCATGATGGCCGTGGCCGGCGTGCCGCTTCCTTCTTGACGATGATGACGGGCTGGCCCTTGCTCATGGCTTACGCCGCCTGCGTCGGCGCGGCCTTTCCGGCCCTTGGTCGCCGCACGGCAGAACTGCTCGGTCTCGTTGAACGACGGGCCGCACGGCGTGCGGCAGCACGCGGCGCGCGAACTCCACGGCAATCGCCGGCGGGATGCCCTTGTACACGGCCAGCAGCCCGGCCTTGATGCAGAGGCAGTGGTACCGCGATCGTCGCTCGACGCGCTGCTCGAGTGCTCTGGGCGATCGGCTGCGACGAAGCCGTAGGACAGCAGGATGCCGAGGAACGTGCCGATCAGCGCGGCGCCGACGTGATGGCCAATTTCCTCGAGCGGGCCGTCGATGTGCCCCATCGTGATGACGACGCCCAGCACCGCGGCCACGATGCCAAGCCCGGGAGCGCGTCGCCGATCTCGTCAGCGCCGACGATGGCCGCATCGCTTCCTCATGGTGCGACCTCGAGGTCCTCGTCCATCAGCGCTTCGAGATCGTGCGCGGCGATGCCGCCGACGATGATGACCTTCGCCGAGTCGGCCAGAAAGTCGACCGCATCGATGACGCGCGAGGAACTTCGGATAGCTCGAGAGGATCGGGCTCTGGATCGGGTCCTCGAAGTGCGCCTCGAGCGACATGACGCCCGACTGCTGCACCTGCTTGAACACCAGATACAGCAGCGACAGCAGGTCGAGGTAGTCGTCCTGGTTGAACCAGGGCCCATCACGCCGCTTGATCTGCGCGACGATGTCCTTGAGGACCGAGCATCGGCGTGCTGATCGATCAGGCTGCCGATCGCCGCGCCGCCGATGACGACGAACTCGGACGGCTGGTTCAGGACGAGCAGATCGCCGCCGGCCATCAGATAGCCGCCGACGACCGAGCCGAGGACGATGACGAGGCCGACGATTATGAGCATTCGAGTCTGTCCGAGGCGCGCAGCCAGGCGCGCACGATGTCCGGGTCGAAGTAGGTGCCGGCGACCGCACGATCTCGGCGTTGGCTTCGTCGCGCGACAGCCCTTCGCATAGGGATGGCTGTGAGGACGTCGTAGGCATCGGCGATCGCCACGATGCGCGAGCCGATCGGAATCTCCCGGCCGCGCAGCCCGCCGGATACCGAATCCGTCCCACCGCTCGTACACCGCGATCAGCAGCGCGGCAGCGGGTCGCAGGTGTGGGAACGACGCTGAGGATGTCGAATCCGATCCGACGTGCTGGCGGCGCAGCGTGCCTGCAGCTCGCCCTGGGCTCCGTCGGCCTGATTTCAGGATCGGGAATAGCCAGCTTGCCGATGTCGTGCAGCAGCGCGCAGTGCTCGAACTGCTCGACGAGCGGCTCGGGCAATTCAACGGTGCGGGCAATGGCGGTCGCGAAGGCGCGCCACCGCCGGGGCGTGCGCGTACCCTGGGGCGCACACGCGCTCATCATCGCCATCATCGCGTCGAGCGCAGCCCGGGGCGCAAGCGCGCCCGGCAGCTCCCGGTGTGAATCTGGAGCCGCGTGCGCTTCGCCCGAGGCGGATGTTTCCCGGAGGGGCAGCATTGAGGTGGGAATCGGCAGCCGGGGAAGGCGCCTTGAGTTAACCGACACTGGACGAAGTGTCGGGCCTTCGCCTGATGGTGCGCGGAATGAGGAACCGCACAGGTGTGCCGATTTGCGTGCGGAGCACTATGCGCACAGTTATTTTGGACGACGAAGAACCGATCGTGCACATGTTGGCAAAGGTCTGCGAGAAAGAGGGCCAACGGTTTTTCCGTTCACGCGATCGGCCAACGCATTGATCCACCTGGCCTCGGAGCCGGTCTATCTGCTAATCACCGACATGCACATGCCCGAGCACGACGGCATGACCATCGTGCTGAAGCCCGCCGGCTGCAGCCGAACGTCTTCACGCTGATCATTACTGGCCACACGAGCAGGTACCCGATGAGGATCTGATGGCGAGGGGACGGCGGACATCATGTTCAAGCCCTTCCACATGAACGAGCTGCGCACGCGGCTGGCCCTGGCCCAGCGCCGGCGCGCGCTGATCGACCGGCTGCACCAGGAGAAGCAGGCGCTGCACGCCGTCAGCCACGAAATGATCGAGGGCTCGAAAAAGACTGGCGCGGCCCAGCGGCCACCGAAGACGTAGAGCGGAGGCGTCGGGAATTTTGAAGGCTTGACGGCCGTCCGGCACGCCGACCGGTCCAGTGATGGGCGGCACCTGGAATCATTCTACGGGTTTTCGGGTGAGTATCCCGAGCCAGCCGCACTGACTCAGCGGGCCCCGAGTTTGCTCAGCCAATCCACTGATTCGCCATGCCGCGCACACCTGCGTCTGTACGCGTCCTCACGTTCGGTACGTTCGACCTGTTTCATGTCGGGCACCTGAACATTTTTGGACGCGCCCGCGAACTGGGCGACTGCCTGATTGTCGGCATCTCCAGTGACTCACTAGAACCGGCGGAAACAAGCGAAGCTGCCGGTCATCCCGGAGGACGACCGCATGGCGATCGTCGCCGGCATCCGGTTCGTTGACGAGGTGTTCGTCGAGGAGTCGCTGGAGCTCAAGGGCGAGTACATCCGCCAGCACCGCGCCGACGTGCTCGTCATGGGCGACGACTGGCAGGGGCGATTCGATTACTTCAACGCATCGCTCTGTCGCGTGGTCTATCTGCCACGAACGTCCGAAGGTGGGTCCTCGTCCGGGATTGTGTCCACGCTGCGAGCCGCGTCCTAGCCTCGAACGGTCGACGCGGAAGAACGCATGCAGACGCTCGGATCGCCGGACATCACGCGCATCGCCATCTTCGGCACCGGCGAGTGCTCACGCCGCGTGCTCGCCGCGTTGAGACCTCGGCGTGCAGATTGTGGCAATGTCGGACAACGTCCGTGGAGTGGGTCCCGAGAGATTAATGGTGTCCAGGTGGTGCAACCGGGCGCGATTCCGGCGCTGGCCTGCGACTACATCGTCGTCTTGCAGTGCCTGGGCCTCCGACATCGTGGACCCCCTCGCGGAGATGGGTGTTGCACCATGCAACAATAGTACCGCTGTACTACGAGGCCTATCAATACCACCCGTTGCGGGTTCCATAAGCTCTCGATACTCACGCGCTTGATTGACATGCGCGCGGCCGCACGTCCCTCCGCGCGGGGAACGTCACGGGCAGCACTCGACCTGAGCGGCTTGAGCGTCATCGCCGCTATGAGGCCTGGCGCGAAGAGGCACGCGGCCGCCGGCTGCCAGGCTATTTCACCGCGCGGCATGCCGCGGTGTTCGACCTGCTGCTGGGCATCCAGGCCGTATACCGAAACGTCACGGGCAACCTTCTGGAGATCCGTGGCAGGCAACGGTTGCAGCGCGGCGACTTCTCCTGCCCCAGGCGCAGTTCTGAACGCTGGTTCTGACCCTGACTCACGGGAGAGCGCGTCGGTGAATGCGCTCATCGGCCGCCATCCCGCACACCAGGTGGGATAACCGCGATCGGCGATCGACGACGGACCCCACGTCCAGGGAGTGGCTGGAGCGCCGAGCCGGAACCTCGTCGCTGGATTCACATCGACGGCCTCGACACGTTCCCATTCGTCTACGAAGAGGCTCGAGTGCGCCGACGTCCGCTGCAGGATGACGGGCTCGTCGTCATGGACGATGCCTTCAGCTCGCACTTTCCGGAAGTCACGCAGGCGTTGTTTCTGTACCAGCATCAGCGTCCCGGCCGCTTCGACCTCCTCGCGCTGGGCGACGGCAAGGCGTACCTGGCGCGTCCGCAGACGCACGCGCAGAACTATCGAAGCGAAAGCTGCCCTGCTCCTCCACGGCGAGGCTGCCAAGCGAGGGTCGATGCTCGACGTGAAACGCGATCGCGATACGCGTTCGGGGATCAGCCGCCTTCTTTTCCGGGCGTAACGACCATGCACAACACACAAGCACCGGCTCGCAACACCGCAAGGACGACCGGCCCCTATCGATCTGGAGCGGTCCGGCAAAGTGCCTGGGTGGTTCAGCCCTCTCGATCAGATCTTTTCCGGCTGGCACCTCGCGTGGCAGACGTCGCAGGGCATCAGTGGCGACCTCGTCGAGCTGGGTGTCTACAAGGGCAAGAGCGCCATCCTTATCGGCGCGCATCTGCAGCAGGACGAGACGTTCATCGTTCTGGCGATTTCGTTGGGCCGGCCGGCCAGCGAGGAAGAGATTGGCGTGGACGCCAGTCAGTTCTATCGCGACTGTCTCTGCCGGCAGGATTTCGAGACGAACTATCTCAGTTCCATCGAGGAATTGCCGCGCATCGTCGAGGGACCCTCGTCCACGATTCTGCAGCACGTCAGGCCAGGCCGTGTCCGCTTCGTCCACATCGACGCGGCACATCGATATTCCAACGTTGAGGACATCGCCGCGGTGCGCGCGATGCTCCGTGAGGATGGCGTCGTCGTCCGGTTATTTCCGGACGGCCCCACACTCCGGGCGTGGCTGCGGCTGTCTGGGGCGCCTCAGTCTTCGCGACGGCCTCGTGCCGTTGTGCGTGTCGGAGACGAAGTT